>CAVVXU010000022.1:0-324984 GCA_963752325.1 uncultured Alphaproteobacteria bacterium | reverse complement strand
CCTCGACCCGGATCTTGCGCCGCTCGAGCCGCTCGAGGATGCCGGTGCGGACGCTGTCGACCAGCACGGCGATGAAGATGATGGCGCTGATGATCAGCGGATAGACATAAGGGTCGGCATTGGTCATCACGAGGCCGTTCTCGACCGTCTGGATCAGCACGGCGCCGAAGACGGTGCCGATCACGCCGCCGCGGCCGCCGAACAGGCTGGTGCCGCCCAGCACGGCGGCGGCGATCACCGGGAACTCCTTCTGGAAGCCGAAGGTCGAGGCGGCGGCCGCCACCTGGCTCGCCGAGACCAGGCCGCCGATGCCGGCGCAGACGCCGCAGATGCAGTAGACGGCGAAGAGGATGCGGCGGACGTCGATGCCGGCCTTGGCGGCGGCCTCGGGATCGGCGCCCACGGCATAGATCTGCCGGCCGAAGGTGGTCTGCCTGCAGCGTCACCCAGGCGATCAGCGACGACCTGAGCAAAAATCCAGATGGCCGCGGCACGCCCAGCCAGTCGGCGCGGCCGAGACGCAGGATCTCCTTGCCGAACATGATCATCTTCACGTCCGACAGATAGAGCGCGATGGCCCGGCCGATGAAGAGCGTCGAGAGCGTGGTGATGAAGGCCGGCACCCGGAGCCGCACGATCATGAGACCGTTGAAGGCGCCGAAGACCAGCCCCAGCACCGCCACCGCCACGAAGCCGAAGGCCGGGTTCCAGCCCTTCATGTAGAGGGCCACGACGATGCAGGAGGCATACATGTTGGCGCCGACCGAGAGGTCGATGCCGGCCACCAGCAGCACGAAGGTCATGCCGATGGCGATGATGGCGATATGCGCCGCCTGGGTCAGGATGTTGATGAAGTTGATCGGCGTCAGGAAGCGGGGCGAGAGGCTGGCGAAGACCGCCAGCAGCACGAGGAACAGGAGCAGCGGCGCGTTCTGCAGCAGCAGCAGGCGCAGGCGGGCGGCGCTCCTCATGCCGCGCGCTCCCACGAGAGCCGCCGTCGCGCATCGCGGCCCTGAGGATCTCCTCGCGGTCGAAGTCGGCGCGGTCGATGAAGCCGCGGATCTCGCCGTGGCTCATCACCATGATCCGGTCGCACATGCCGATCAGCTCCTCGATCTCCGAGGAGATCATCAGGATGGCGGCGCCGTCGGCCGCGAGCTGGTTGATGATCTTGTAGACCTCGAACTTGGCGCCGACGTCGATGCCGCGGGTGGGCTCGTCCAGGATGAAGAGCCGCGGCCCGCGCAGCAGCCACTTGCCGATCACCACCTTCTGCTGGTTGCCGCCGGAGAGGTTCTTGGCCAGCGTGCGGACCAGCTCCTGCGTGCTGAGATGGACGTCGCGGCCCATCCGCGTCGACCTCGTCGTCGAGCCTCGGCCGGTCGATCAGCCGGCCCCAGGGCGAGGCGTAGCCCGGCAGCGAGGCCAGGGCGATGTTGTCGGCCAGGGACGCGTCCATCAGGAGGCCCTCGAGCCGGCGGTCCTCGGTCAGGAAGGCCATGCCGCGCTCGATCGCGACCTCCGGCGTCGGGCCGGTCGAGCGCCTCGCCGTCGACCTCGATGCTGCCCGCCTCGTAGGGATCGAGGCCGAAGAGGATGCGGGCCATCTCGGAGCGGCCGGCGCCCATCAGCCCGGCCACGCCCAGCACCTCGCCGGCACGCACCTCGAAGCCGATGTCCTTGACGATGCCGCGCTGGGTCAGGCCCTGGACCCTGAGCGCAGGCGTGCCCTCGCGCGCGCAGGGCTCCCGCGGCGGATAGATCTGGTCGATCGTGCGGCCGACCATCAGCGTGATCAGCCGGTCGATCGACATCTCCTGGCCGCGGGCCGCCGCCGACCACGCTGCCGTCCCGGAGCACGGTGACGCGGTCGCAGAGCCGCATCACGTCGCCCAGGATGTGGCTGATGTAGATGACGGCGATGCCCTGGCCCTGCAGCCGGCCGATGATGTCGAACAGCCGCTCGCTCTCCCGCGCGGTCAGCGAGGTGGTGGGCTCGTCGAAGATGACGATCCGCGCATCCGCGCCGAGCGCCTTCGAGATCTCGACCAGCTGCCGCTCGCCCTGGCTGAGCCGCGCCACGGGCGTTCCCGGCGCCAGCTCGAGGTCCACCGCCGCCAGCAGCTCCTTGGCCCGCTCGCGGATCTTCCGCCGGTCGATGAAGGGCAGCCCCGGCACCAGCTTGGGGAACCCGGTGATGAAAAGGTTCTCCTCGATGGTCAGGTTCTTGAAGAGGTTCAGCTCCTGGTGGATGAAGGCGATGCCCCTGGCCTCGGCGTCCCTGGGGCCGGTCGGGCTCGTAGGCCTGGCCCTCGAGCGCCATCCGGCCGGCCTCGGGCTGGTGGATGCCGCCCAGGATGTTCATCGTCGTCGACTTGCCGGACCCGTTCTCGCCGACGAGGCCCAGCACCTCGCCGGGTGCGAGCCCGAAGCCCACCCCGTGCAGCACCTCGACGCCGAAGAAGCTTTTCGTCAGCCCCTCGACCTCGAGCAGGGCGGCCCGGCTCAGCCACGGGCGAAGAGCCGCTGGCGCTGGGCGTCGATGATCGCCGCCCCCAGGATCACCGCACCCTTGATCGCGAACACGCGAGGAGAGCGCCAGCCCCATCAGCTGCAGGCCCTTGTCGACCACGGTGAGGAAAAGGGCGCCATAGAGGGTCCAGACGATCTTTCCCTTGCCGCCGAACAGGCTGACGCCGCCGATCACGGCGGCCCCGATGACGTCGAGCAGGATGCGCTGGCCCAGCACCGGCGTGCCGGTCTCGAGCCGGCCGGTATAGAGAATGGCCGCCGCCCCGGCGCAGACGCCCGAGATCACGTAGGCCCAGAAGACCGCCCGGCGCATCGGCACGCCCGAGACCTCGGCGGCGCGCGGGTTGACGCCGATGGCGAAGAGCCAGCGGCCGTAGAGCGATGCGGCCCGAGCGCAACCTGGCGCCGCGATGCCGATCGCGGCCGCGATCAGGATCGAGAAGGGCAGGCCGAACACCTGCCCCTGGCCCAGAAAGACAAAAGCGCGGGGCAGGTTGCCGATGCTGCTGCCGGAGCTCGTGTAGACCGAGACGAACCAGATCGCGGCCCCGCTGAAGAACATCATCGTCGTCAGCGTCACGATGAAGGGCGGCATCCGGAGCGCGCGTGACGCACGCACCGTTGAAGGCGCCGATCAGCCCGCCGACGGCAAGAAAGGACAAGAATGCCGGCCGGCACCGCGATGCAGCGGGCTGGCCTCGGCCGAGCGGCCCGCCGTCCATCGTGATGACCGCGGCCCCGACCACGCTCGCCATGGCGAGGACGGAGAGCGGCCGAGAGGTCGATCCCGGCCACGATGAGCACGAAGGTCTGGCCGATGGCGACGACCAGCAGCGGCATCATCGCGGCCAGGATGTCCCGCCAGGTGTCGAAGGTGAGGATCTCCGGCACGATCGGGGCCACGATGAGGACGTAGAGCACCGTGAGCAGGAGGACGAGATACTCCGAGAGGAGCAGCGCCAGCCACCAGGGCCGCGCCTTGCGGGCGGCGCGGCCGGCCTCGCCCGCCGTGCCAGCCGGCACGCCGGCGGTGCTCACGGCCTCTCCTCCCGGAGCCTGGGGCTATCGCTCAGGCGTGGCTCTTCTTCCAGACCGTGTAGCCCCACATCTTGTCCCGCTCCTCCTGGAGGTTCGCCGCGGTGATGACGAAGCCCGGATCGAGCAGCAGCTTGTCCGGCTTCTTGCCGGCCCACATGTCCTTGAAGGCCTGGAAGGCCATGTCGACCTCGAGGAAGAGGTTCTGCACGCCGTAGGCATCGAGATAGCCGTCGAGCAGCGCCTGGTAGGCGTTCTGGTCGCCGTCGAAGCTGCCGAAGATGATGTGCCCGTCCTCGCCGCGCTTGTGCCACTTGTCGAAGGTCTCGAGCACCTGCTGGAGCTGCGGCATCATGAAGTCCGACGAGGCGAACAGGAAATTGATGTCGGGGTTGGCCTGCAGCGCGTTGGTCAGGCCGGCGAACGCCTTGTCGGCGTTCCACTCGGTCGAGACGCGGCCCACGACCTCGATCATGTCCTTGTGCTGGTCGACGATGTCGAAGAAGCCGTCGCGGCGCTGGATGGCGTTCACGTCGCCCAGGTCGCCGATCATGATGCAGGCCTTGTAGTTCCCGCCGAGGCGCTTGGCCTCCTCGACCATGAACTGCACCGTGTTCTGCGTGATCTTTCTGTTGTCCGCCTGGATCGCCACCGAGTAGGCGTCGGACGGGGCCGGCGGGCGGTTGAAGTGGACCATCGGGATGCCGGCCGCGTTGGCGGCGCGGATCGCCGGGATCACCGCCTTCGAATCGGTCTGGATGATCAGGATCCCGTCGACCTTGCGGGCGATCATCGCCTTGACCTGCTCGAACTGCTTGTTGTCGTCGAAGTTCGAGATGCCCTCGAGCACGGTCCAGCCGTTCTCCTTGGCCTTCACGCGCATGATGTCGAGGCCGGCGACCCAGAAGGGCGAGACCAGGCTGTCGAACAGCAGGGCCACCGTCTTGCCCTGCTGGGCCTTGACCATGATCGGAAGACCCAGCGTGCCGGCAGCCAGAAGGCTGCCGACCGTGAAGGCGCGACGCGTCACCGACATGACGTTTTGACTCCCCGCTTCGTTGCTCGCCGGGGCGGCATGAGCGCGCCCGACCAGGACGTTAGGTCATTATACCAGCCGCAGGGCGGATGCAACGGCGGGCGGGGGCCGTGCGTCCTCGGCGATCCGGGAGTGCTCGGGACATGGCGGGGCAGATCGGCATGGAGACCATGGCCGATCCGCCAGGACGCATCTCGAGCTCCCGCCCTCCAGGACAATGCCGACCGGCCATCCCTCTCTCATGCCGCAACTTTGCAGCGGGACAGAAGGTTCTCCGCCTTCACCCACAGGATGAGGGCCACGAGCGTGAAGGTGACGCCGTTGCCGAGCCAGATCGCCGGCGCCTCGCGCCACAGACCGTAGAGGATCCACAAGCCCACCCCGCCCTCGAGCATCAGGAGCGTGACCAGGCTGAAATCGTCCGCGCTGCGCGTCCGCCAGGTTTTTACGACCTGCGGCAGGAACGCGAGCGTTGCGAGCGTGCTGGCCACGAGGCCCAGATATTCGACGCTGTCCACAGCAGATCTCCCGAGCCGCGGGCATCCGCGATCCTCCGCGACATGCCCTTCCCGAACGGAAGCTGGTGCCCTACCTTGCAGAGAAGGAGTACGCACAAACCGGACATGTACGATCATGAATGATAGTGCCCCCCGCCGATCGCGGCAGCGCAAGGCCGGCCGCACCGGCTGTGCGGTCGAGGCGACGCTGTCGGTGATCGGCGGCGTCTGGAAGCCGGTCCTGGTTTTTCATCTCCTGCAGGGCAAGCTGCGCTTCAACGCCCTTTGCCGCGTCATCCCCTCGGCCACGCCGCGCATGATCACCCTGCAGCTGCGCGAGCTCGAGGCGGACGGCATGATCAAGCGCACCGTCTTCCCCGAGGTTCCCCCGCGCGTGGAGTACGAGCTGACCGACCTCGGTCGCTCGCTGGAGCCCGTGCTGCTCAGCATGCGCGACTGGGGCGAGCGGCTGCAGAAAGCGGAGCCGGCCGGGACGCCTGCCGAGGCGCACGCCGAGGCGGACTGCTGATCGAGCAGGCGCGCATCTGATCACTCCGGCAGGCGGTAGGGCGGCGCCCCGCCTCGCGCCGGGTCCGGATATCCAGCCAGCGAACCACCTCTGCTGGCTCCGCCGGGCATGAGGAGCCTTCCGGTGCCCGTCGGCAACGGCTTGCGGATCAGCAGGTTCAACGCGACGTAGCGGGTTGATGCGACCGCATGACTTGATCGTGCCGCATCCTTTGCCGATCGGGCGGTCAACGCCGCTTCGTGCGCTCAATTGCGGGGTTCCTGCTCAGAGCGCCGCGAGCCGCTGCTGGAGGTCCACGAGCATCCAGGCATCCCTTGGTGCTAACCGCCCTGTCGAGGCCAGGGCGTATGCGATCGAAAATGCTCGCTCGTAGCGGTGTCTGACGTTCCCGGCATCTCCGCTGGCCTGCAACGCTTCCGCGGCGTTGACCTCCAGTACGATCAGGTCGCGCTGCCACTCTACCTTGTCAGGATGATCAGCTGCTAGGTTCTCGACGATGCCCTGGGCATCTGCGTAGGCATCGAGCGCGCCTGAAAAGTCACCATCGGAATGCTTAACAACTCCGATTCTAGTCCAGATCACGGAGAGGTCACGCTGCCATTCCACGGCATCAGGGTAGTCTCGAGCGAGCCTAACGCATATCGCAGCGCTCTCTCCATAGTACTGGAGCGCGCCTTGCGCGTTTCCCAGGCGGTGGAAGGCGTCCCCAATCTTCCCGCAGCTGACGGCGAGGTCACGCCGCCACCCAACATTGTCAGGCTGGGCCTCGGCGAGCTCGCGCATCGTGTCGTGACGCAGCAGGTATAGGGTCAACGCATCCTCCGGCCTCCATTGGGCCATGAGGAGATCGCCTATTCGTTCGTTGCCGAGGCTTATGCTGTATCGCAGATCGAAATCGTCTGGATTCGTACTTAAGACACGCTGTCGAATCTCTGCACTCTTATGATAGGCCTCCAGCGCGCTTGTGAGATCGCCCTTGGCAGCGCGGACCTCACCCGCTTTCCGCCAACTCGTCGCGAGATCAATTTGCAGTAACACATCGTGAGGATTCGCTAGCGCGATTTTCTCCTGAATGTCAAGGCAATATCTGTACGCATCTGACGCGCCGGTGAGGTCACCTTGACCGAGTTGGAGGTCGCCTATTCTTTGCCAGCTGGCGGAGAGGTCACGTTGCCAGTCGGCGTTCCTGGGGCAGTCGGTGGTCAGAGCTTTGAGGATGAGGTGGGCATGCCCGTACGCCTCTTTCGCGCCTTTGAGGTCGCTCTGGACGTCGCGTAGGTCGCCAATCTTGATCCAGCTCACCGCTAGGTCGCGCATACATTCTGGTTCGTTCGGCACCGCTTCGGCGACCTGCTGGAAGATGGTCCGCGTCCGCTCGTAGCTTCGCATCGACAGCACGAGTTCACTGCGAAGCCAACGCCTGTCTCCAATGCCCGACGATAGAGAGGCCAAGTAGCGAAGCCGTTTCACGTCCGCCGCTGATGGGGGCTGGGGTGCGTCCTTGAGCCAAAGGTCAATCGCCAAGTCGATGGTGGAGAGTTCTCGGCCGGCATGCTGCTCTTTGTTTGGATCAGTTGATCTCAGACCACTCTGCGGGAGCGCGGCGCCCAGCTTGAGGAAGTGTGCAAGGAGCCGAGCCTTATCCTCAGCATCCAGTCCCTTTCCTACTGCATGCTCTCGAATCGGCGGCAGGGTGGTCACCCGGCCATCCGCAGCGAGCGCTAGGCCGACCTTGCGGAGGCCGGCAGCAGCGTCGACGGCCTCTACCCCGAACAGCCCATCGACATCTTCATTGGCAAGGCCTTCGGGCATCTGGCCGAGCATGAGGAGGAGGCGCCGGCCGGCGTCGCTCAGGCGAGGGCTGCAGAAAGAAAGCTCAATGGACACGGCGAGGCTGATCCGCCTGTCGTCCCCGGCGCCTACTCTTGCTGCTGCCGTGCGCTGCTTCTCCCAGAGCGCCAGGAGCCGCTTTGCGCTGCCGGTGTCTTCGACGCGCCGCGCCATCAGCTCAATCGCGAGCGGCACGCCCCCGAGGTGTTGGAGAAGAGCATCGAGATGTGGGTCGGTAGCGTATCGCTCACCAGCTTCACGCAGGAAGAGCGCGCGCGCCGCCGGTTTATCCAACGGCGGCATCTCTTCCAGCACGCGCCAGTTGAGGGCACCGGGCCGCTCGGTGCCGCGGATCGAGGCGAGCAGGCGGAGGCCGGGGATAGCCCGCAAATGGTCGAGTTCCTCGCCCGTGTCCCCGCCGTCCAGCTCCCAGGGCGTCTCGAGGTTGTCGAGGACCATGATGGTCGGTGTCTTGCGAAGATCGACGAGCGTGCGAGCACGGAGATCCGGGCCTGGAACCAGTCCCAGCGACGTTCCCACGAGCGGCAGTATTCCCGCACCCTCCTGAATTTCTGCCAGCGGAACGAAGTAGCGGCGATCGCCGTAGCGCGAGGCAATGCGTTCATCGTGAAGAGCGGCAACGCTCAAAGAGGTCTTGCCGATGCCTGGTGCGCCATGCAGGAGGATCGGCCGGGGATCGTCGCCGTTGAGTGCAGCGACCAGATCCTCCTGCTCCTTCTCACGGCCGATCAGGGAGGGCGCCGGCGGTAAAGGTGATGGGACGTGACGCTCGGGTGCGGGTGGGTTGTTCTGAATATTGATGGTCGAGTTGTGGATGCTTCCGCTAACGGCGATGGACCCGCGGTCGGCAATGGTGCGGCTTCCTAGGATACTGGAAATGCGATCCCACAAGCTCACTAGCGCTGGTCCGTCGAGGCTGTGCGACTACCGTCTCCCGTCGTGATGGTGGAGCCACTGATGTCGCGGCCCGCTGCGACACCGCCGCGATCTGCCTTCACGTTTCTCGTTGGTCCACCTTCTCCATTCTTGGCGAAGAAGGTGATGACCGCCCAAAGCCCTCCGATCGCGCCGACAACACCACCGCCAATCCATTTGAGCGCGTCGCGATTGCTGGGATCTTTCACGAATTCCCAAATTGCCTCGAGCATTGCGGCACCTTCTTGCGCTGATCGTTCGCATATTGAACCCAATGTCGGACATTGCGCAAGTTGGGCTTCGCGACCCAGCCTATGCGGGTCTACTTCCGCGGGTCGGCCGGGTCGCCCAACCCGTAGGTCACGCCTACGTCCGTGATCTGCGGACCGGTCCTCCGTCTTGCATTGATACCAGAAACAGGTATATACTGGTATCAGCGATGGAGGACCCGATGCCGAAGAACACATCCATCTCCCTCGGCGACCACTTTGCGGGCTTCGCGGAGCGGCAGGTCGCGGAGGGGCGCTACGGCTCCGTCAGCGAGGTCGTGCGCGCCGGCCTCCGGCTGCTCGAGGAGCACGAGGCGAAGCTCGCCGCGCTTCGGGCGGCACTGGTCGAAGGCGAGCAGAGCGGCCCCTCGGCTCCCTTCGACTTCGACCAGTTTCTCGAGCGGAAGAAGGCGTCCCAGCCCGAATGAAGGGCTTTCTCCTCTCACCCGCGGCCCGCGCCGATCTCGAGGAAATCTGGGACTTTACCGCGCGCAGATGGGGCAGAGCCCAGGCGGAGCGCTACGTCCTTGAGCTCCACGACGCCTGTGAGGCCCTGGCAGGAGGGGCCCGGCGGGGACGGCCCATCGACGATATCCGCCCCGGCTATTTCAAGCTCGCCGTGCGATCGCACTTCCTGTTCTACCGGCTCACAGACAGCGCCCAGATCGACATCATTCGCATCCTGCATCAGAGGATGGACGTGCCAAGCCGTCTTGGGGAGGCGTGAGAGCGCAAGGCGGGTGCCTTGCCGGGGCGAGGTTCAGCTCACCCCAACCGCCCTACGACCGCGAAAGATACCCCCCTTCCACCGCCGCCCTCGTCGTTCGCCGGCTCGATCTCCAGCACCTCGCGCAGCGCCGCACCCTTCTCGCGATACCACTGCGAGAGAATAGTCACGTCCCAGCCCATGCAGAAATGCTTCACGCCCATCTCCATGTAGGGCGCCGCCTGGGCCGCATCGTGGATCTCGACGCGCGGGTGCAGGCCCTTCTTCAGTGCCGTCTCGATCGTCAGCCGCTCGGCGCGCACCACGTCGGGATGGCGCCAGTTGCCGGCCTGGCCGATGCTCATCGCATAGTCGGCCGGCCCGAACTGCACCATGTCGAGGCCCGGCACCGAGAGGATCGCGTCCAGATCCTCCACGCACTCCTTCTTCTCGACCATGATCGCCACCACGGCCTGGTCCAGCGCCTCGACGAACGCTTGAGAGCCCGGCTCGCGCACCACGCCCACATCGCGCCGCATGCCCACCCCGTGCAGCCCGCGCGCATGCGGCGCCTCGGCCCTGACCGCCCGCACGCAGTCCTCGGCGTCCTTCACCGTCCGCACATCGGCGAACAAAAGGCTCTGGAACCCCGACCCCAGCGCCCTGACTGACAAAAAGATACGCGGCTCCTGGTCGAGCTTCATCATGCCGGTGAGGCCCGCCAGCTCCAGCGCCCGGCCGAAATTGTCCAGCGCATAGAGGTCGAACGGCGCATACTCGGCCGTGAGCTCGATATAGTCGAACATGCCGCTCTGCCCGACGAGCTCGACCAGCGTGGGCCAGGTCGAGAGCAGGTGCGTGCCGAGCGTGGGCTTGCCGGCATCCAGAAGCTGCCGCAGACGATTTGACCGCATTTTTGTCACTTTCGGTTCGGAGCAGGGGTGTGCCCTTCGGATAGCGGCTCTCGCGCCCCCCGATCCAGCGCGGTTCCGCCGCGCCCCGGGGAGGGGCCACCGTTGCGATCGCGCATGGCCCGTCACCGGGCCGCGCGATTGCGGGCCGGGCCCCGCATCGCAAAAGGATGCAGTCTGGAGCAGGCAGAGCGGAGGCGGCGATGTCCGAGCCTGAGCGTTACGACGATCTCGTCATCGGCAGCGGGGAGGGCGGCAAGTATCTCGCCTGGCACCTGGCGCGCTCGGGCCGCCGCACCGTCGTCGTCGAGCGCAAGCTGATCGGCGGCGCCTGTCCCAACATCAACTGCCTGCCCAGCAAGAACGAGATCTGGAGCGCCAAGGTGGCCGACCTCGTCCGCCACGCCGAGCGCTTCGGCATGATGACCGGCGGCGCCAGCCTCGACATGGGCCGCGTCCGTGCCCGCAAGCGGGAGATGGTGGACGGCCTGATCGCGCTGCACCTCGAGCTCTACAAGGCGAGCGGTGCCGAGCTCCTCATGGGCACGGCCCGCTTCACCGCGCCCAAGACCATCGAGGTGAGCCTGAACGAGGGCGGCACCCGCACCCTCACCGCCGAGCATCTTTTCATCAATCTCGGCACGCATGCGACGATCCCGGACGTCCCCGGCCTCGCGGCGGCCGCACCCCTCACCCACATCGAGGCGCTCGAGCTCGACCGCGTGCCCTGAGCATCTCGTCGTCCTGGGCGGCGGCTATGTCGGCCTCGAGCTGGCCCAGGCGCAGCGCCGCTTCGGCGCCCGCGTCACCATCCTGGAGACGGGCCCCCGCCTCGCCGCCCGCGAGGACGAGGACGTCGCCACCGCGCTCCAGGAGATGCTGCAGGACGAGGGCCTCGAGGTCCATGCTCGAGCGGGGCTCGCCGGCGTCGAGGGAAAATCCGGCGAGCGCGTCACCCTGCGCCTGCACACCCCCACCGGGGAGAAGACGCTCGAGGCCACCGACATCCTGGTCGCCATCGGCCGCACGCCCAACACCGCCGGCATCGGCCTCGATGCGGCCGGCATCGCCCTCGACGACCGCGGTTTTATCAATGTCAACGACCGCCTGGAGACCACGGCCCCCGATGTCTGGGCCATCGGCGAGTGCGCCGGCAGCCCGCAGTTCACCCACGCCTCCTTCGACGATTTCCGCATCATCCGCGACAATCTCGCGGGCGGCAGCCGCAGCACGAAGGGCCGCCTCGTGCCCTACTGCATGTTCACCGACCCCCAGCTCGCCCGCGTCGGCCTGAGCGAGGGCGAGGCGGCGGGGCAGGGCATCGCCGTCCGCACCGCCACCCTGCCCATCGCCTCGATCATGCGCTCGCACACCATCTCCGAGACGCGCGGCTTCATGAAGGCCGTCGTCGCCGCCGACAGCGACCTGCATCCTCGGCTTCACCATGCTCGGCCCCGAGGCGGGCGAGGTCATGGCGGTCGTGCAGACGGCGATGCTGGCCGGCATGCCCTTCACGAGCCTGCGCGACGCCATCCTGACGCACCCCACCATGGCCGAGGGCCTGGGCGCCCTTTTCTCGCGGATCCCGCCCCGCTAGCCCCGGCTGCATGGCCGCCCGCCACCTGCGGGCCTGGATTCCCCCGCCACCAATGCCCAGCTTGACCACGAGGCGGCGCCGCACCGGCGCCCGGCGCGGGAGGAAGGCAGCATGGACAAGAAGAGACTCGGCCGCTCGGATCTGATGGTGGCGCCGCTCTGCTTCGGCGGCAACGTCTTCGGCTGGACCGCCGACGAGAAGAGCTCGTTCAGGCTGCTGGACGGCCTCGTCGCCGCCGGCTTCGACTTCATCGACACGGCCGACGTCTACTCGGCCTGGGCGCCCGGCAACAAGGGCGGCGAGTTCGAGGCCATCATGGGCAATTGGCTCAAGGCCCGCGGCGGCCGCGACAAGCTCGTCATCGCCACCAAGGTGGGCTCGGAGATGGGCCCCGGCATGAAGGGCCTGAAGCCCGCCTATATCGAGAAGGCCGTCGAGGCCTCCCTGAAGCGCCTGCAGACCGACTATATCGACCTCTACCAGTCCCACTGGGACGACCCCGAGACCCCCTTCGAGGACACGCTCGGCGCCTACAAGAAGCTCATCGACGCCGGCAAGGTCCGCGTCATCGGCGCCTCGAACCTCAAGGCCGACCGCCTGGCCGAGTCCCTCGAGGTCAGCGCCAAGCACGGCCTCCCCCGCTACGAGAGCCTCCAGCCCGAGTACAACCTCTACGACCGCTTCGGCTTCGAGGGCCCGCTCGAGGACCTCTGCGCCAAGGAAAACCTCGGCGTCATCACCTACTTCTCCCTCGCCAGCGGCTTTTTGTCGGGCAAGTACCGCTCGAAGGACGACCTGAAGAAAAGCCCGCGCGGCCAGGGCGTTGAAAAATACCTCACCCCCCGCGGCCTCCGCATCCTCGACGCCCTCGCCGAGGTCGCAGCCGACAAAAAAGCCGAGCCCGCCCAGGTGGCGCTCGCCTGGCTGATGGCCCGTCCCAGCGTCACCGCCCCCATCGCCAGCGCCACCAGCGAGGCCCAGCTCAAGTCCCTCGTCGCCGCCGCCGAGCTCCAGCTCGACGCCGCCTCCATCGCCCGCCTCGACGCCGCCAGCGCCCCCGACCCCAACTGACAAAAAACAAAAAAATGCTTTTATCAGTCCTCGACCTCTCCTTCGTCACCACGGCGACGCCGCCTTCCGCGGCGCTCGCCAACACGGTCGACCTCGCCATCCTGGCCGACCGCCTGGGCTTTTTTCGCTATTGGGTGGCCGAGCATCACAGCCTGCCCTCGGTCGCCAGCGGCTCGCCCGAGATCGTCATCGGCCGCATCGCCGCCGCCACGAGCCGCATCCGCGTCGGCTCGGGCGGCGTCATGCTGCCCAACCACAACCCGCTCCTCGTGGCCGAGCGCTTCAAGGTGCTGGAGGCCTTCTTCCCCGGCCGCATCGACCTCGGCCTCGGCCGCGCCCCCGGCACCGACCCGCTCGCCAGCTACGCCCTTCGCCGCCGCGAGCTGAAAAAAGCCCCGACGACGACTTCCTCGAGCGCTTCCAGGAGCTGATGGCCTGGGCCCACGGCTTCCCCGAAGGCCACCCCTTCGCCCCCATCAAGGTCATGCCCGAGGACGTCCCGGTCCCGCCCGTCTGGCTCCTGGGCTCGTCGCGACTACAGCGCCGAGCTCGCCGCCGCCTCCGGCCTGGGCTTTGCCTTCGCCCACCACTTCGCCAGCATCGACGCCACCGACGTGCTGCGCCGCTACCGTGCCGCCTTCCGCCCCTCGGGCTTCCTGGAGAAGCCCCACGCCATCCTCGCCACCGCCGCCGTGGTGGCCGACACCGACGAGGCGGCCGAGCGCCTCGCCGCCACCGTCGACCTCAACTATGTCCGCCGCGCCCGCGGCATCTACGGCCCCCTCGAAAGCCCCGACGCCGCTTCTGTCAGCTCCTTCTCCCCCCGCGAGGAAGCCGCCCGCCGCGCCAACCGCTCCCGCGTCTTCGTCGGCTCCGCCGGCCGCGTCCGCGACTCCCTCGGAGCCTTCGCCGAGGGCTGCGGCGCCGACGAGATCATGATCACGACGGCCATTTTTGATCATGAGGCGAGGCGGAGGTCGTACGAGCTGCTGGCGGAGGCTTTTGGGCTGGAGGGTGAGAGAAAGCGGAGGCAAGACACTCGGCCTCTTCATGGCTGACGATGCGCACTTGCAAGGCCAAAACCTCATCGCTCCTGGCCGTAAAGGCGACGGCGGAAAGCCTACTCCGGGCGCAAGCCTAGAGCCCGGTGCGGTGTCTGCCGCACGCGCCGAGGCCTCAATGGCGAGGAATTCAGTACCGGATTAGTCGATACGATCGTCAGTGACCGCGCGCCCGCGAATTCAAAGCCACGTAGAGCTCCTTCTTCGAAAGCGATGCGGCGTCGATTACGATGGCGTGATCAAATTCAAGTCCCTTGACTAGAAGGGTCGTGCCGATGAGCCTGCGCTGCCCAACCGGACGGCCGTTGTGGCGGAACTCGCCATGATATTTTTCGGCTAATTCGGCGAGGGACAATTCCGAGTGCAGAATGTGCTTGCGCAGCACACCCATAACCGCCATGCAGTTCCGATCGTACGACCTGTATAGCCGGTATGCCTGAGCGCCAGTGAAAACCGGGCCATCTCCCGCGCTGCCGGGCCGGGCCAGATATTCGTTGGCACGCTGCGCCGCTTCGGGGTTGCGCGTATTCGCACGAATATTGACGTGCTCGCCACGAACCGTCGCGGCAGGAAAGTTGGCTTCCACAGCCGTCATGCAAAGTTTCGCAAGGGCGATCACCTGCTTGAGACAACCTGTATTTGTTCGTGCCTGGGCGATCTTGGCAACGAACGAGAATAAGAATTTGCCTTCGATCTCCTCGATGAAGCTTGCCGGAGAGATTGCGGGCAAGAAATGGCGCTTCACCTTATACTCCGGACTGCCTCCGTGGATGGCGATGACCGTGTGCTGGCGCTCGCAGCTCAAGTATTGGCACGTGTAGCTGCACCTGAACCAGGATTATGGCGTATCGACCCCGCCTAAAGGTAGCTTCCGCCGGCAGGCCGTTGTCGCAAGATCAACGGGTTCTCCACGTTGCAGCCGCGCGCGGACCGTTGACAGCCAGTTCCCGAGGTTGCCGGCCCCCGCGCAAATCCAGCGATGCGGCAGGTCGAGCTGTCCGAGAAGCGGGAAAGGCGCCTGCGACATCCCGCTGCCAATCCACGGGGGCTTGCCCTTCGAAAATCAAATATCCCCTGCAACGGGTCGCCGAGTACCCGGGTCGGCAAGTCGCAGCGCGAGCTTGAGGACAAATGCCGTGCTGGGACACGTCGAACAATCCTGATACTCATCGACATAAAGTCCGCCGTATGATTGCGCGGACGATCCTGCGGATGAAAGAGCATGGTCAAGCAGGCGCGCGCATGCCCTCATACAACGCGCTCCACTGTACGTCCCTTCTCAGGCGCTCCGTGTTCCAGCCGGATGTGCCCGAATAGGAAAGGGACAGACCGCAGCGCCCAGCTCGCAATCGTGTCGATATGGTAAAGCCTGCCGCTGACGCTGAGCATTCCCCCATCTTTTTGCCGCGGGCATTCACGCCCGCGTATGTGTGCGTCAGAACTTAGTTGCCGTCCGGCGCCGCGCGACGTGGACTCGGCAATCAGATGGGTCTTTCCGTGCCCGGCGGGAGCGATTACATAGCCCGCGCCCGCACCATGGGCGGCAAGGACTGCGGGAAGCTCACACATGGTCGATCCAGTCCCGCAAGCTGGTAAGCTTTCGAGACCAGATCGCTCGCGCAGGATGGCGTCGTTTGCCAGATAGGCCCGAAAATGGCTGCCGCCCAATCTTGGCCCCAGCTTTGCCGCTTGAACCAGTTGCTGGCCTTGGCAGCCTTACCGAGTGCGGCGCGCAGTTGCGGCGTGTCGACCCATTGTTCAAAGTTGCGCTCCTAAATACTTGGCCAAATTGGGTCTCCACCTGATCGAGCAGGCGGCCATCGTCGCCCCGGTATCGCGCGCGCCGCGCCAAAGGACGCCATGACGCCTGCCCCGGGAAGATCCGTGAAAGACACGTTCTTCAATGGAGAAGTCCGCCGTCCCACTTTGGCGACTGTGATACCCGGCGCCTCGCAGCGCCCCCGCATCGGTGTCGGAGAACTGGTCGGGGGCGTCGGAATCAGCGAGGACCGCCATGAGGGACTGCGTACCGCCGAGTGCTTTCAGGTTCGCGGCTATATTTGCTGGACTTTATCGGCGCCGTTCGCGTCAAAGAGGGCGACGCCGCAGATAGGCGAATAAATTTCTCTGTTTTGCTGTACCGCAACCCAGTGATCGTCGAGCCCACGCAGAAAGCCGATCTCGGTAGCGCCTTCGCAGACGACGATCTTGGGCGCGAGAAACGCCTCAGCGCCGGAGCGGATTTTTCCCTGAACGAGATCCGCGATGGCAGGCTGAGTCGCAGCCATTACATCGATGTGTCCGCCGCCACAATGGACAATATGAAGATCATATCCACCATAAGCATCTCGGCAGGACAACGGGTGAATCGAGAGGTCAGAAAAATACTGACCCGAGAAAAAAATCATCGCGCTTCAAATGCTGCAAAAGCAGGGCTATGCAATGGGGTTCAAGACCCACCTCGACTTCATCAAATATTTGTGATGTCCGGTACGCGTAGCGCCTGTCTTTTGCAGGCCGGTCGTGAGCATACGTTTTGACCCGAGGCCCAACTGCCGCAGCGGCATGTCGCCGTCATGCAGGGCAAGACCTGCAATGCGGTGATCGATGGCCTCGGTGTCGAGATGCGCCTTATAAGAAAGCGGTGTGTTCACGCCCAAGGCACGGGCGGTGGTTTCAGCCGCTTCCGCCACTACGGTCAAAGGCGGGCGAAATCCTGCCCGCGACGTGGTCTCCAGTGCCGCCTTTGCGGCACGAGCCGCGCCAGCCAAGGGACGAAGATTGTTTTCAGTTTGGGTGAGCTGGGTCTTAGGATCGAGCCGCGTGACCATGTCAGGTGCCGGTCGGAAATGGCGCCGATCAGGCTGACGGCCACCTTCACCCCCGGTCGCTCGCCCTGAACGGTACGCCGTCATCGCTATGTCTTGATCACAGACCAGGCGGGTTCAAGGTCATCCGCTACCCTGCAAGGCGGACTCGCAGCGCTTCTTCCAGACCGTCTCCGGGATCGTCCGCGCGTGCAAGCGCACTCGGAATTCCAGCCGCACCAAGAGAGTACGGTCCGTCTTCTTCGAGGTCACGAAATTCATCCGGAGAGATCGCCAAGGATTACTTTCTATTATGATGGGATTGCCGGGATTACAGAGATGGAAATCGGCGTCGTCGAAAGTCAGGTTCCACTGCGGGTAGAAGACGCGGCGCAGGGCTTCAAGGATTGTCGACTTCAATAGAAGTCTTCCACGCCCGATCAGGCAAAGAGCGTTCCGGTCAGGCATCGGCCAATCGAGTTCCCGGATACCTCGAAAGTTCCTAACTGATAAATCGCGTATCCGCATGCGCGGCTCCTCATTCTAGGACGTGGGCTCGCCCGCCGACCTGTGACCGTCTCGACATCTGCCGTGCACGAGGTATGGGGCCAGGTCTTGCAACATCGCATTGTCCGAGCTAACTCCCCAGCTACGCCGGAGCCTGATGCTGCATGCTCGCGGAGACGTCCGCCCCGTCCTACCCGGCTGCGCGCATCGCTACGGCAATTTATCTACGGCGACGCCCAACCTAGCAACGAAGGGATGGCGGGCGAAGAGGCGAGAGCGGCACGACCGCGCTCCGCCGCTAGCGACAGAAGACAACCGTCGGGCGAAAGCCGCTCGGCCCCTGAGGCCCGCCGGCTTCAGCGCCGGCGTTTTTTCGTCGTCGTCTTCGTCTTCGGGGTGAAGGCGGCGAGCCAGGCGCCGGTCCAGAAGCGGGTGGCGTTCCGGGTCAGGCTCGCGCGCTGGCGGCCGAGCTCGGCGCTGCCGGTGGACCGGGCCTTGCCAGCCACCGCGTTGGCGCCGCTCAGCCACAGGCTCAAGAAGGGGTTCTTCTTCGTCCAGGGATTGGCCATGGGCGCTCCTGAAAGCGCGTGCCGGGACCGCCCCGGCGCGTCGCATCAGCACAGCCAACGGCCGGAACCGCCCACGGCTCCCTCGCCGCGTGGCCGCACCCCTGCGGCGAGTGACAAAAGAAAAGAATCAACTTCCGATTGACATCGGGCTCTCATTCCTATATCGAGCCCACATGCCTTCCGTTTACCCCTCGCGTTCCCCCGCCTCGATGCCCGCGGCCCGCACCGTGCGGCTCGCCCGCAGGCTTGCCGGCGGCATGACGCCGGCCGAGGTCGCCAGGCACGAGGGGACGAGCGAGGACGAGATTTTGTCACTTCTCGCGGACGAGAGGTTCGCCGACCTGGTGGACTATCACCGCGAGGAGCGGGAGCTGCCGGAGGACGAGCGCGAGCGGCTGTTGATCGCCTCCGCGCTGGCCGGGCTCCAGTACCTGGCCGACATGGGCGACACCAAGGCGCTTTTGTTCCTCACCTATGAGGGCAATCGCGGCCGGCATCCGGAGAACCGCCTGCGCCGGCTGACGCTGCCGCGCCCGGCCGACCTCCCGCCCCGTTTCCGTTTTTTTGAGACTTTTGAGCCTTTGTCGGTTGCGCCGACGGCTGCCGACGCCGCCGCGTCCGCGCCCGTCGTCGCGAAGCGCCCCTTCGGACCCGGCCGCCGCCGCCCTGGACACCCCGGAGCGCGCCGCCTGGGTCCGCCGCTGGATGGAGAGCCGCCTGGCCACGCTGGGAGAGAGCGGGGCCGGGGCGGACGAGCCGAGGAGAGAAGTGACAGAGAAAAAGAAGCCTGAGCCCCCAGCGACAGACAGCGAAGCAAAGGCGCCCCGGCCCGCCCTCGCGAGTAGAGAGCGACGGCGGCCCAGCCTTCTTGTCACCCCCCGGCTTGACCGGGGGGGCAGGTGGTGGTGAGCACGCGACCCCCTTCCCGTCGCGCCGTGTCACCTGATCCCCCGGTCACGCCGGGGGATGACGGAAGACGCCGCCCTTTGGCGAGAGGGCGCGCCGACATGCCAACGTTGTCACCACCCGGCTTGACCGGGTGGTCAGGTCGGCAGGGAGCCGTGCGACTCGACCCCGTCGCACCGCGTATGCCTTGTCCCACCCGGTGGACCGGGTGTCGTGACGGCAGACTCCGGCCCCGTCGCACCGCGCCACCTGATGCCCCTGTCGAGCAGGGGCATGACGGAAGAGGCGCGCCCGTTCCCCCGCCCTGCGAGCGCTCCTCGGGTGGCAAAAACCCCTTCAAGCGCCTGAGGCTCTTGCGGCCCGGGCGGGGCGTTCCTATGCTCCCGGCCCAAGGGACGTGAAAAAAACGCCGTCGGCTGTCGCTCTGAGCGTGTGCCCGGCGCCAGGGAAGGGGAGGCATCGCTCATGACGGTCGTGGGATTCGTCGGCCTGGGCACCATCGGCCAGCCCATGGCCACCAACATCGTCAAGAAGGGCTTTCCGCTCGTCGTCTTCGACCTCGACCAGAGGAAGGTGGCGGAGCTGGTGGCGCAGGGGGCCGAGGGCCGGGGCACGGCGGCCGAGGTGGCGGCGGCGGCCGATGTCGTCATCACCATGGTCCCGGACGCGCCGGACGTCTTGAAGGCAGCGCTCGGCCCGGGCGGCGTGGTCGAGGGCCTCAAGCCCGGTTCTGTCTACATCGACATGAGCACGGTCGACCCCGGCACCACGCGGAAGATCGGCGCCGAGGTGACAAAAAAGGGCGCAAAGATGGTCGATGCGCCCGTGGCCCGCACGGTCGACAATGCCTGGGCCGGCACGCTCTCGATCATGACGGGCGGCGATCCCGCCGACATCGAGGCCGTGATGCCGGTGCTGCGCTGCATGGGCGACACCTTCACCCACTGCGGGGCGCTGGGCAACGCGCACGCCATGAAGCTGGTCAACAACTACATCTCGGCCGGCATCATGGCGCTGCACTGCGAGGCGCTGACCTTCGGCGTCAAGGCGGGCCTCAAGCTCGAGGACATCCAAAAGCTCGTCATGAGCACCTTCGCCGGCAGCCGCCAGCTGGGCGAGTTCCTCCCCAGCAAGCCCTTGAAGGGCGACTTCGCCCCCGGCTTCTTCACCCGCCTCTCGATGAAGGACCAGCGGCTGGCGCTCGGCCTCGCCAAGGACATGGGGGTGGATGCGCCCGTCGGCCGCGGCGTCTTCGAGGCCCTGCGCGAGACCTGCGAGGCCGGCTACGCCACCGACGACTTCACCAGCATCCTCCGGGTCCGCGAGCAGCAGGCCGGCATCGAGGTCCGCCTGGCACCCGAGAAGCCGGAGGGCCAGGGCTCCGGCCAATGAGCGGCCCCGGGGAGCTCGCCGGCAAGGTCGCCATCGTCACAGGGGGCGCCACCGGCATCGGCGAGGCCACCGTCGCCCGCCTGGCCCAGCAGGGTGCCGCCGTCGTGCTCTGCGCCCGCACGGCGGCCAACGTGGACTTTGCCGTCGAGCGGCTGCGCGCCAAGGGCCTCGAGGTCGACGGCAGGCCCGCCGACGTGGCCTCGGGCGAGGCGATGGCGGGCCTCGTGGCCTTCACGGTGGAGCGCTTCGGCGGCCTCGACATCCTGGTCAACAATGCCGGCGTCGGCACCTTCGGCAGCGTCGTCGCCACCAGCGAGGAGGACTGGCGGGCGGCGATGGGCATCAACCTCGACGGCGTGTTCCACGCCAGCAAGCACGCCATCCCGCGCATGCGCGAGCGCGGCGGTGGGGCCATCGTCAACATCGCCTCGGTCCACTCCTTCGCCACCCTGGGCGAGCGCATCGCCTACGTGACGAGCAAGACGGCGCTGCTCGGCATGACCCGCGGCATGGCCCTCAACCACGCGGCCGAGGGCATCCGGGTCAACGTGGTCTGCCCCGGCCCCATCGACACGCCGATGCTGCGCCACTCCTGGGAGACCATGTTCCCCGACGCCGACGGCGCCGCCGTGCTGGCCGAGCAGGGCAAGAAGCTGCCGCTCGGGCGCCTGGGCCGGCCCGAGGACATCGCCGAGGCCGTGGCCTTCCTCGTGGGCCCCCGCAGCGCCTGGATCACCGGCATCGACATCAAGGTCGACGGAGGCCTTCTCGCCATGCTGGCCCTGACGCCGCCCACCGCACCCCCGGGCAGCTGAGGGTCGAGGTGCGGCTCCCGTGAACGCCACCCTCAAGCGCCACCCTTTCTTCATCCTGACCCTGTTCGCCCCCGCGACCCTGCTCGTCGGCATCTTCATCCTCTGGCCGGTGGTCAACGGTGTCCGCCTCTCCTTCACCGACGCGACGCCGCTGCGCCCGACGCTCGCCTATGTCGGGCTAGGGAACTTCACCTTCCTCTTCGGCGATCCGGAGTTCTGGACGGTTCTCGGCAACACGCTCTACATCGTGGGCACCGCCACCGTCATCGCCACCGTCTGCGGCTACGGGCTCGCGGTGCTCCTGAACTCCGGCCTGCGCTTCGCCGGCTTCTTCCGCGCCGCGATCTTCCAGGTCTGGGTTGTGCCCTGGATCGTCATAGCCATCCTCTGGGGCTGGCTGTTCAGCCAGGACTACGGTCTCGTCAACTATCTCCTGCTCCAGCTCGGCGTGACCACGGTCAACCTCAAATGGCTATTCGAGCCGACGGCGGCGCAGTGGGCGGTGATCACGGGCTACGCCTGGCGCGCCATCCCCTTCATCATGGTGATCTGCCTCGCGGCGCTGCAGGGCGTGCCGCGCGACCTGGTCGAGCAGGCGGCGATCGATGGCGCCGGCTTTCTTGCCCGCCAGCGCTATGTCGTGCTGCCCCTGCTGCGCAATATCATCCTGGTGGCGGCCCTGCTCCAGGCGGTGCGCTTCTTCCAGGAGATGACGATGGTCTTCGTGCTCACCCAGGGCGGGCCGGTGAACGCGACGATGGTGCTCTCGCTCTACACCTACAAGACGGCGTTCGAGGACTGGGACTTTGGGCTCGCCTCTGCGGTCGGAACGGTCTGGCTCGTGCTGCTGCTGGTCGTGGCGCTCTTTTATGTCCGCTTCGCCCTCGACCGCTCGCTTGCTGGCGGGAAGGACTGAGATGAGTGCCACGTTCCTCGATCGGCCGTCCGCCCAGGCACGCAGCGATCGGTCGTACAGGATGGGGCGCTGGATGGTGGACGGTGTCCTCTATCTTCTCGTCCTTGCAGCGCTGGTGATCCTGCTCCTGCCGATCGCCTGGATGCTCTCCACCTCCTTCAAGCCGCTGGCCGATGTCTTCAAGTATCCGCCGCGCTGGATTCCTGCCCATCCGACACTCGCCAACTACATCTCGGAGATGAACCCGACCCTCGGCACCTACTTCCTGAACAGCCTGATCATAGGTCTCTGCTCGGCCGTGCTCGCGACCCTGACGGGCGCGCTTGCCGCCTACGGGCTCGCGCGCCTGCGCTTCCGCGCCAACACCACCATCTTGATGCTCTTCATGGCATCGCTCGCTTTCCCGATCCCGCTTTTGATGATCTCGATGTACGTCCTCTTCGTGAAGCTGCACCTCCTCAACACCTACGCAGCGCTCGTCATCGGCCACACGGTCGTGACCTTGCCCGTGGCCGTATGGCTCCTAAAGAGCTTCTTCGACCAGTTGCCGCACGAGATCGAGGAGGCGGCCTACGTCGACGGGGCGAGCCCTGCGTACACCTTCTTCCGCATCGTCATGCCGATGGCCAAGCCGGCGCTGACCGCTTCGGGCATCTTCGTCTTCGTCACCTCCTGGAACGAGCTTCTGTTCGGGCTCACCTTCACCTCCTCGAATGACATGCGGCCGCTGCCGGCCGGCATCAGCATGTCGTTCCTCACCGAGTTCGAAGGACAGTGGGGCGAGATGATGGCGCTCGCCATCATCGTCTCGATCCCGATCTTTCTTCTCTTCCTCTTCTTTCAGCGGGCATTCATGCAGGGAGTAACGGCCGGCGCGGTCAAAGGCTGACGCCGGACGAGTGCCGGGCGGGCCCGGCTGCAACAAGCGAATGCCGGGCGGGTCCGGCTACAACAAGAAGGAGGCATTCCGATGAGATTGAGCAGACGCGAGGCGATGCTGGCGGCTCTGGCCAGTGGCCTGGTCGCCGGGCGGGAGGCCCATGCCGAGACGACCCAGCTGAGCTACGCCGGCTGGCTCAACCTCTACGGTGCTTACGTGGAGACGGTGAAGTTCCTGAAGCAGGACTTCGAGAAGAAGCATCCGGGCGTGGAGTGGGTCAGGAACGACGTGCCCTTCGACCAGGCCCTGAAGCAGGCGACGGTCGCTACCTTGGCCGGCAACGCCGCCGACAATATCCACCTGATCGCCGGCTGGATACCGGCCCTCTACGAGATCGGCGGGCTCGAGCCGCTCAACGACTACTTCACCGCGGAGGAGTGGGCCGACATTCCGAAGGCCTCGCTCGACGCAGTGACCTTCGACGGCAAGATCATGGCGATGCCCTGGGTGCCGGGACCGATCCTGCTCTTCTACAACCGGAAGCTGATGGAGGAGGCGGGCCTCGATCCGGCCAAGCCGCCGCAGACCTGGCCCGAGCTGATGGAGCAGGCCAAGAAGATCGCAGGCCTGCCGGCACGCGACGGTGCTCCGGTCTACGGCATCGCGCTCCGTACCCAGCGCAACCCCAACTCGGCCCAGTGGACGATCCCGATCATCTACGGCATGGGCGGCGACGTGGTCGACGCCCAAGGTAAGGTCACCTTCAACACCGAGCCGACGCAGCAGGCCTTTGCCTGGGTCCGCGATCTCGTGAAGTCGGGTGCTGCCCCGGCGGGCTTCTCGATCGACGAGACCCGCAACACCATGGCGTCCGGCCGCGCCGGCTTCATCTTCGAGGGCCCGTGGGGCAGGGGCCTTTTCAGGAACCTGTCGGGCGGCAAGGCCACGACCGCCCAGGATGGCGACATCTGGGTGGCGCCGATGCCGGCCGATCCGAACGGCAAGCGGCGCACCATCGGCAATCCCCACGAGATCACCATCTCCAAGGGCTCGAAGCACAAGCAGCTCGCGGCCGACTTCATCCGCTACGTGATCTTCGACCCCGAATTCACCGACATGTACTTCAAGGCCTCGGGCCAGCTGTCGACGTCCGACATGAAGCTTCTTACGAGCGGCGACATGGGCGCCGATGCCTACACCCAGCTCTTCGTCCAGCAGCTCGGCAACACCATCGACAATCCGTTCAAGAGCCCGAAGTTCTACGCGGTGATGGACGATGTCGTGACCGCCCTGCAGGCGATCATCCAGGGCGGTGATGTGGCGAGCCAGCTGGCCAGCGCCGACCGCAGGATCACCCGCACCATGTCGCGCTGAGCGACGAGCCCGCGGCCGGCCTGTCGTCGGCCGCGGGCGTCACGCGCTTGCCCGTGGGACGAGGGTGAAGCCGACATCGACGACGGCCGGATCGACGGTCTCGCCCGCCAGCCGCCGCACCATCAGCTCACCCGCGATGCGGCCCATCTGGCGGCGTGGAATCCGCACCGTGGTAAGCGCGGGATGCAGCTCGGCAGCGATGGGCAGGTCGTCGAACCCCGCAAGCGCCACCCGGCCGGGGATCTGCCAGCCCCGGCGGGCGCACTCCAGAAACGCCCCCACCGCGATGACGTCGGTCGAGCAGAAGACAGCCTCCACGTCGGGCGATCGCTCCATGAGCTCGCAGAGCGCGGTTGCGCCCTCGCGCGGGCCTATTCGGGTCTCGACCATGAGGCGCTCGTCGAGGAGCCCGGCCTCGGCCAGCGTCTCACGGACGCCGGCCAGCCGATCCCTCAAGCGGTCATTGTCGCCGACCGTCGAGTAGAGATAGGCGATCCGGCGGTAACCGCGCTCGATCAGATAGCGCGCCATCGCGGCGGCGGCCCGCCGGCCGGAATAGCCCACCACCATGTCGATCGGGCTTTCCGTCAGGTTCGCCACCTCGACGACCGGCACGCGGGCGGCCTCGAGCATGCGCCGCGTCGCATCGGTGTGGGCGATGCCTGTGAGATAGAGGGCTTCCGCCTGGCGGGCGAGGAAGGCCTGGACCAGCTCCTCCTCCTGATCCAGCGAGAAGTCGGTGCAGCCGAGAAGGAGATGGTATCCGGCCGCACGCATCACCTCGGTCATGGCCTGGACGATCTCGGCGTGGAGCGAGTTGTCGATCGTGGGGATGAGCGCCGCCACGATCCCCGTGCGCGTGGCGGCGAGCGAGCGTGCGGTGAGGTTGGGCACGTAGCCCAGCTCGCGGATCGCGGCCAGCACACGATTCCGCGTGGTGTCGGCGACCGTCGCCGGCTCGTGAAGCACACGCGAGACCGTGACGGGCGAGACGCCGGCGAAGGCCGCAACCTCGGCCATGCGCACGCGTCCGGTCCGCTCGCGGGTCCTGGCCGTCATCCTTCCTGAAGCACCCCTGATCCGGCTTTCCCCTCTTGTAGAGCAGCTATGCAGGGGTTATCCTCCAAATGGAAGCGCTTCCATACGCCGAGACGCACCAGACGCTCGGCTGAGGCAATCAGGGACGGAATGGCAGCGATCAGCCAAAAGGGCAGCGTGAGCATGCGCAGCCCCCGCATGGGGGGAGGCCTCATCTATCTGCGCTCGATCGCGGGCCTGATCCTCATCTGGTATCTCGTGTCGCTCGCTGTGGGCAATCACGTGATCCTGCCGACGCCGCTCTCTGTCGCCGAGCAGCTCGTGGCGCTGCTCCGCAACGGCGAGATCGCGCAGAACGCCTGGATCAGCCTGTGGCGGCTGATCGTGAGCTATCTGATTGCCGGCGTGCTGGGCATCGGGCTCGGCCTCGTGATGGGCCTGAGCCGCCTTCTGGACGAGCTGATCGACCCTGTGGTCGAGCTGCTCCGGCCCATCTCCGGGATCGCCTGGATTCCGCTGGCGCTGTTTATCTTCGGCGTGGGCGACACCCTGCCGATCTTCATCATGGCCTACGTCGCCGTTTTTCCTTTCCTGCTCAACACGATCGTGGGCGTACGCTCGACCGACCCGACGCTCCTGCGCGCGGCCCGGACGATGGGCGTCGGGCGGCACGTGATCCTTCGCCATGTTGTTCTGCCCTCGGCCCTGCCGCACATCCTCACCGGTGCCCGGATCGCCGGCGGCTCGGTCTGGATGGCGCTCGTCGCCGCGGAGCTGATCGGCGCGCCGTCCGGCCTCGGCTTCGCGATCGAATGGTACCGCGAGCTTTTGATGACCCCCAAGGTCATCGCCTTCATCATCGTCATCAGCGTGCTGGGCTATCTGACCGATCGGCTGCTCCGTGCGGTGCAGCGCTGGCTCACCCCTTGGGCCACCGGCGTCGGGGACCTGCCGTGACCGCCCGGCTGCCGCTCAAGAGCCTGGCGGTGCCGCTCGCGCTCATCGTGATCTGGCAGCTCTGGGGCCTGACGCTGCCGGCGCGGAGCCGGGCGCCGCTGCCGATCCATGTGGTCGAGGCGGCCGTAGGCCTGCTCGAGAGCGGCGACCTGCCGATGGCGCTCGCTCAGAGCCTCGGGCGGGTGGCGCTGGGCTTCGGCGTGGCGGGCTCGCTGGCGCTGATCCTGGGCCTGCTGATGGGCTATCTCAGGGTCGTCGAGCGCAATCTCGACCCCATCGTCGAGAGCTTCCGGCCAGTGGCGCCGATAGCGCTCCTGCCGCTTGCCATCCTCTGGTTCGGCACCGGCACACCGGCCGCCGTCTTCGTGGTCGCCTACGCCGCTTTCTTCCCGATGATCGTCAACACGACGCACGGCGTGAAGCGGGTCGACAGGCGCTTGGTCCAGGCTGCCCAGACGATGGGCCTTTCGCGCCTGCGTATCATCCAGACAGTGATCGTTCCGGCGGCGCTGCCGGCGATCTTCGTCGGCGCCAGGCTCGCCATGGGCTCGGCCTGGATGTCGATCGTCGCGGCCGAGCTTGCCGTCGGCTCCAAGGCCGGGGGTGGCGGCAGCGGTGGCATCGGCCAGATGATGTTCGTCTTCTATGCCTACAGCATCGAGCTCAACAGCATCGTGGTCTGCATGGTCGCCGTAGGCCTCGTGGCGCTGGTGATCGACCAGGGGCTGAGGTCGCTGCAGCGAAGGTTGATGCCATGGACGTGAGGGAGAGGACGGCGCGCCTGTCGCTCGAGGCCGTGCGCAAGGAGTTCGTGGCGCCGCGCAGCGGCGACCGCGTGCTTGCGGTCGAGGATGTGAGCCTCGAGGTCGAGGCCGGCGAGTTCCTGACGATCGTAGGCCCTTCCGGCTGCGGCAAGACGACGATCCTCAACATCCTGGCCGGGCTCGATCGCGCCACGTCCGGCCGGGCGGCGATGGGTGGCCAGACGATCGAGGGGCCGGGCGCCGAGCGCGGCATGGTCTTTCAGGATTATGCGCTCTTTCCCTGGAAGACGGTCTTCGAGAATGTCGAGTTCGGGCTCCGCTACGGCCCGCACGGCAAGGGCGTGTCGAGGGGCGAGCGCGACCAGCGCGTGCGCCAGCTCATCGAGCTCGTGAGCCTCGCCGGCAGCGAGCGGAAATACCCGCACGAGCTCTCGGGCGGCATGCGCCAGCGCTGTGCCATCGCCCGCCTTCTGGCGAACGAGCCCACGGTACTCTTGATGGACGAGCCCTTCGCCGCGCTCGACGCGCAGACCCGCACGATACTCCAGGAGGAGCTGCTGCGGATCTGGGGCCAGGAGCGCCCGGCGAGCGAGCGCAAGACCGTCGTCTTCATCACCCATGCCATCGACGAGGCGGTCTTCCTCTCCGATCGCGTGGTGGTCATGAGCAGCCATCCGGGCCGGGTCGCCCGGCTCATCCCGATCGACCTGCCGAGGCCGCGCGAGGATTCCGTGCGCGGTGTCGCGCGCTTCCAGGAGCTCACCCAGGAGATCTGGCATCTGATCCGCGACGAGGTCTATCGCGCCGCGATGGCCGACGGCGGCCACTGAGCGGAGCGTTCTGCTCGACTTGCACGCAGCCAACCAAGGGAGGTCCAATCAATGACCAAGCTGACGCGACGCGGCATTCTTGGCTCGATGGCCGGCACGGCGCTGGCCGGCGCCGGGGCGGCGATGCCCGGCCGCAGGGCCCGGGCGGCGGACGCCAAGGAGATCACGGTATCGGTGGGCAGGCAGCCCTGGGCCGCCGGCAACTCGCCCATCACGCAGTACATGATGGACAAGGACCTCTTCGCCGAGCAGGCGGCGAAGGCCGGCTACAAGCTCACGGTCGACTACCGCGACTATCCCTCGGCCATGCCGCAGGTCGAGGCTTTCGTCGGCGGCAATCTCGACTTCGGCCTTTGGGGCAACACGCCCATCATTCGCGGCATCGCCCAGCAGCAGCCGTGGAACGTGCTCAACGTCGGGGAGGGCCATCTCCGCTTCGTGCTGGCGGTGCGCCCCAATTCCGAGATCCGGAACGTTCAGGATCTCAAGGGCAAGACGGTGGGCGCCCTGCTCGGCGGCGACCCCTACAACGCCTTCTCGCAGATCCTCCTGGGCGAGCTCGGCTCGGGCGATCCGCGGGCCAACGGCATCAAGATCATCAACACGCCGACCCAGGCGCAGGCGGCAGCGCTGCCGACCGGCATGGACGCCGCGATCGTCACCTATCCGGCCTTCCTCAAGGCCAACAAGGAGCTCGGCACGGTCGGCATCGTCAACTCGTTCGGCTACACCGAATCCCACTACAAGGGTCCGGCCGGCGAGGGTGCCGGGATCCTGCTGCCGTCGGTCAAGAACTCGCCGTTCTATCCGGACGGCTTTTATCTGCATCGCTCGTTCTGGATGGTGCAGAACAAGCTTCTCACCGCCCATCCGGATCTTGTCACCGCCTTCGTCGCGGCACAGCAGGAGGCCGTGGACGGCCTGGGCAAGATGACGCCGGACCAGATCTCCGACCTCTCGAAGAAATACTGGGGTCTGCCGGGCGATCTCGGTGCCAAGGTGGTCGAGGACGAGGTGCTGTTCATCCGCGGCTGGGTCTGGCCCACCGAGGGCGACGCCGGAGCGCTGCTCGCCGTCTCGAAGTTCATGCTGCAGGGCGGCCTCATCGACGAGGCGCTCACCTGGGACCAGGTCAAGGACGCCTTCAAGCCGGGGGCGTCCCTGATCAAGAAGGCCTGGGAGGAGACGGGCAAGAAGCCGCCGATGGACGTCTTCACCGCGAAGGACACCAAGGACCTGCGCGGTCTGCCGGTGTGGGACATGGACAAGTGGTCGGCGCGTAGCTGACCCCGATCGGGGGGCGGCGGCAGACGCCGCCTCCCGGCATCACGGGCGCAGAGCAGGGAACCAAGGCAGATGGCGTTAGGCACGATCGGCTTCATCGGGCTGGGCACGATGGGGCGGCCGATGGCGATGAATGTGAGGAGGAAGGGCTACCCGATGGTGGTCTTCGACGCCCTCGAGGCGTCGATGGCCGAGCTCGTAGCCGCCGGTGCCAAGGCCGCATCCTCCCCGGCCGAGGTGGCTGCCGCCTCCGACGTCGTCATCACCATGCTGCCCGACGCGCCGGACGTCGAGGCGGTGGCGGCGGGACCCAATGGCATCCTCGGATCGCTGCGCTCGGGCGCCGTCTACATCGACATGAGCACCATCGACCCGGTGACCACGAAGCGGGTCGGCGAGAAGATGGCGGCCAAGGGCATCCGCATGATCGACAGCCCGGTCGGCCGTCAGCAGCAGAACGCCGTGGAGGGCACGCTTCTTCTCATGGTCGGTGGCGATGCCGAGGTCGTCGAGGAGGTGCGTCCCGTCCTGATGTGCATGGGCGAGACCCTCTACCACTGCGGTGCCCTGGGCGCCGGGCAGGCGATGAAGCTCACGAACAACTGCCTCGCCTCCAGCATCCTCGAGGCGACCGTCGAGGCGCTCGTCACCGGCAGCAAGGCCGGCCTCTCCCTCGAGCTGATGCGGACCGTCTTCGCCGGGACCATGGCCGGGAACAACCAGCTCACCGTGTCGCTGCCGCGGAAGGGTCTGGCTGGCGACTTCAAGCCGGGCTTCATGGTGAAGCTGGCTCGCAAGGACGTGCGGCTCGCGACCGAGATGGCTCGGTCGCTCGGCGTTCCCACGCCCGTTGGCGAGGCGGCGCTGGGAGCACTCGCCCGTGCCGACGAGGCCGGGCTCGGCGGCGACGACGTGTCGAGCCTGCTGAGGTCGCTCGAGCGCGCGGTGGGGATCGAGGTCCGTCTCGAGCCCGGGGAGAAGTGAGCATGGCCGAGGGCGCCCTGCCGACGCGGCGGCTCGGCCGCACCGCGCTCGAGCTCACGGAGCTGGGCTTCGGCGGGGCGCCGCTCGGCAGCCTCTACAGCGACGGCGGTGACGAGGTGGCGAGCGACGCGCTCGCCGCCGCCTTCGAGGCCGGCATCCGCTATGTCGAACTCGGCGCCGTTCTATGGCCACGGGCTGAGCGAGCATCGAGTCGGCGCCGGCCTGCGCCGCTTGCCGCGGGATGCCATGGTGCTCTCGACCAAGGTCGGCCGCCTCTTGCGCCCCGCACGCACCGGCGCCGCACCGGAGAGCATGTTCAGCGCGCCGCTGCCCTTCAGCGTGTCGTTCGACTATTCCTACGACGCGACGATGCGCTCGCTCGAGGACAGCCATCAGCGGCTGGGTCTCGATCGGATCGACATCGTGCTCATCCACGACTGCAACCCGCGCTGGCACGGCGACGCCTATCCCCGGCGCTTCGGCGAGGCCATGGAGGGTGCCTATCGGGCTCTCGACGAGCTGCGCGCCGCGGGCGTGATCCAGGCCGTGGGTGTGGGCGTGAACGATCCCGAGGTGTGCCTTGCCTTCGCCAGGGCCGGACAGTTCGACTGCTTCATGCTGGCCGGCCGCTACACCCTTCTCGACCAAAGCGGCCTCGACGAGCTGCTGCCCCATTGCGAGGCAGAGGAGATCGGCATCCTGCTGGCGGCACCCTTCAACTCGGGCATTCTCGCCACCGGCGCCGTCGACGGTGCCCGCTACTTCTATGAGCCGGCACCGCCCGCCATCCTCGAGCGGGTGCAACGGATCGAGGCTGTCTGCCGGCGCCACGACGTGCCGCTTGCCGCCGCCGCGATGCGCTTTCCGCTCGGCCACCCGGCCGTCACCAGCGTCGTCGTCGGCTGCAGCGATCGCGCCGAGGTCATGGCAAATGCCGGCCTCCTCCGTCGCCCCGTACCCGAGGCTTTGTGGGCCGAGCTCAAGGCCGAGGGGCTGCTGCCGGAGGCCGCACCGACCGGCTGAACGGCCGGGGCCGGTCGCGCCTCTTCTCGCTCGGGCTGATCAGGTTGCCCGTGCCGCGCGGCTCGTCTCGGCACGCAGCGCGGCGCTCGCAACCTCGCCGGTGCGCAGGACGTGCTGCAGCATGATCTGGCCGGCCCGGCTCGCGTTCCGCGCGGTCAGCGCCTGCATCAGCGCCCCGTGCTCGGCCACCGCCTCGGCCCAGCGCTCCGGCGACATCAGCGCCGTGTAGCGGCTGCCGCCGGCCTTCGCCATCAAGGCCGCGTGCGTCGCCTTGAGCGTCGGGTTGCGCGCCGCAGCCACGACGCCCAGGTGGATCTCCTGGTTGAGGCGGAAATAGTCGGGTCGCCGGCCCGCTCGGTAGTGCCCGATCATCCGCTCGTGGAGCGTCTGCAGACGTGCCAGCTCGCGCTCCGTCATGCGCTGGCTCGCAAGCTCGGCCGCATAGCGCTCGAGCCCGCTGATCACCTCGAAGAGCTCGAGGATGGCCTCGGGTGCCAGCCGGGCGACACGAGCACCGCGGCCCGGCAGAAGCTCGACCAACCCCTCGGAGGCGAGCTGCTTCAGCGCCTCCCGGATCGGCGTGCGCGACACGTCGAGCATCTCGGCCAGGCGCTGCTCGTTGAGCCGGCTTCCCGCCCCGATCTCACCCTGGGCGATCATGTCCCGGAGCCGGTCGCCCACCTCGGCGTGCAGCAGCCTGCGTCGGATCGGCGGGCGGCGCGGGCGTAGCGCCCCGCGACGCGGTGTGGGTCCTGCCGTCTCTTCGAAGGTCATCGGCGCGTCCTCACCGGGGCGGATCCACTCGGCTGGTCATTTATCGAGCACGTATATGGAGTTATGCCTGTTCGGTATGCAAAACACATAATCCCGTCTCTGGGAAACGTTCTTGCTGCCAGCGGCTTAGGGACTATGGCCTGTTGGCACGACGCTTGCCAGAGCCGAGCAGGAAGCACATGCTGTCGTCGGTGCCCATCGGGACGGGGCAGCAGAACTCCGCCCATGGGCGAGCCTCACGAGGTCGGGAGAGAAGCGATGCCAAGAACGAGATCCTGTCGGCTGCGCGGATGGTCGTTGGCCGCGTCGGCCGTTGCGCTGACATTGGCGCTGGGGCTGCCGGCGCTGCCTGGCACGGCCCGGGCGGCCGATGTTTCGGTCGACAGCTATACGCCGCTGCCCCCCGAGCCCGGGACCGACATCCCCACCGCGGACGTGAAGTTCGGCATGCGTCCCTACGCCGACAACACCTTCTACATCATCGCGATGAAGAAGGGCTGGTTCAAGGACGTGGGCATCACGGTCAAACCCGAGCCCTATGGTCTCAAGGTCACCGACACCAACGTGACCGCCCTTCTTCTCAACCGTCAGCTCGACATATCGAGCGAGTTCTGTCCGTTGATGCTGCCGACCTACAAGTCGGCGAAGACGCTGAAGTGCATCGCGTTCACCGACGACTTCCTGGGCAACGCGATCCTCGCCAACCCGAAGCTGAAGCTCAAGACCTTCAAGCAGTACATTGCCGAGGGCATGAGCTTCGAGGACGCCATCCACGCGGCCCTCAAGCCGCTCGACGGCAAGACGCTGGTTGGGGCCCCCGAGCTCAGCGACCGGCCCTTCGAGGAGGCCGCGGCGACCTTCGCCAAGGTCAAATGGAAGCTTCAGGTCCTCGATGAATTCGAAGGCGCTGGTGTTGGCCAAGGCCGGGCGCATAGACTTCGTCAATCCCGAGGGAGCGCCGATCGTCTACACGCTCGAGCAGGCCGGCTGGACGAAGCTCCTCGACATCGGCGATCTCTACAAGCACGGGCCCGGCGGCATCGACTCGCCGATCGAGCCGCTCGTCGCTGTCGTCGGCATCGGTGCCAATGCCGAGTACGTCAACACCAACCAGAACACGGTGCTGCGCTTTCTTTCGGTCGTCTGGCGCACCATTGACGAGGTCAAGAAGGATCCCTCGCTGTTCGATCTCCAGGCACCCTATCTGAACAGCGTTGCCGGCACTGATCTCGACGGCAAGGGGGTGGAGGCCACCATCAAGGCGCTCGATCCTCTCTCGTCCTTCGACTACGACAAGACCTACTTCGATGACACCTCGAGCGTGCTTTATTACAAGAATGCCTGGGGTGCCATCATCAAGAACTATGCCGAGCACGGCGTCATGCCGAAGGGTGCCGTGACGCCCGAGCAGATCATCTGGGCAGCGCCCATCTGGCACCAGATGGTCGACTACCGCACCAAGACCGATGCGCTCATGAAGGGTCTCGAGGGCAAGAGCCTGGACAGCGACAAGCAGGCGCTTCTGGCCAAGGCCAAGGAGTATTACGGCTGGTACGACTTCCTGGACGCGTACCGGTTCGCCACGGCCGCCGCCGGCTAGGGCGGCGGTCAGGGCAGGGGTGCTCGTGTGAGCGTCAGCGTCGGGCGCGAGCTGGGTGAGGTCTCCCGTCGCCGTGGTCGGCGTCGGGCGATCCTCGCCAGGCTCGGCATGGACCCGATGGCCGGGGCGGGCATCGTCCTTCTCGTCCTCGTCTGGTGGCTCCTCACCTTCGCCATGCCGGCTTCCTCGCTGCCCTCGCCCCTGAGCGTCGTCCAGCGCATCGCCGCTGACTTCTTCTCCGCGCCCGAGCTTTCCTTTTATGGTCTCGCCGACACCGGCCTTCTCGACAGCATGATCTACACGACGGTGAACGTCTTCATCGCCGTCGTCGTGGGTGGGCTCGTGGGTGCCATCGCCGGGCTGATCAGCGCGCGCTTCAAGCTCGCCCGTGCCATTGTCGATCCGATCATGCTGACGGCGGGCACCGTGCCCATTCTGGTGGCGGCACCCTTCTTCCTTATCTGGTTCGGTATCGGCCGGGCCAGCTCGGTGCTTCTCGTCCTGCTCTACGTGGCCGTCATTCTCTACGTCTATGCCCAGCGGGCGGCCGACAATCTCGATCCCGTCTACGAGGAATTGGCGCTGACGCTGGGCGCCCGGCCGTGGATGATCGTGCGCGACATCCTGGTGCCGGGCACGGTCCCGCAGATCCTGGGTGGGGTGAGGATCGCGCTCGCCGGTGCCTGGGGCCTCGAGGCAATCGCCGAGCTGCTCGGCGCCCAGTACGGCATCGGCAAGATCGTCGAGGTGCTGGCCGGTGCCACCGACGTGCAGGGCATCTTCGCGGCGCTGTTGGTGCTGGGCGTCGTCGCGGTCGTCTGCGACTGGCTGGCGGCGGTGGGCTTCGCGAGGCTCGCCGCCTGGAGCATGGCCGCCCGCACCGGCGGGGGCGCCTGACCCATGGGAGACGGAGAGTGACGGCCATGATCAGCCTGGAGGGCGTCTCCCGCAGCTTCGAGCGGGCGGACGGCCAGGCCGTGCGCGCGGTGGACGACATCTCCTTCGAGGTGCCGGAGGGTGAGTTCGTCTGCCTCGTCGGGCCTTCCGGCTGCGGCAAGAGCACCCTGCTCCAGCTCGTCACCGGCCTCCTGCCGCCCTCGGGCGGCGCCGTGCGGGTGGCGGGCACCCCCGTCAGGGGCCCGGGCCCCGAGCGCGGCATGGTGTTCCAGAAGGACAGCGTCTTTCCCTGGATGCGGGTGATCGACAATGTCGAGTATGGGCTCCGCTGTCGCGGCATGCCCAAGGCCGAGCGCCGCCGTGTGGCGCGGCACTATCTCGAGATGGTTGGCCTCGCCCATGTCGAGCGTGCCTGGCCGCGCGAGCTCTCGGGCGGGATGCTGAAGCGCGTCGCCGTCGCCACCGTCTTCGCCAACGGAGCCGGCGTCCTGATGCTGGACGAGCCCTTCGGCGCCCTCGACTACGTTACCAAGCACCAGCTCCACAGCGTCCTTCTCACCCTCTGGGGCGAGGGTGACGAGGGCAGGCGCCGCACCGTCCTCTTCGTCACCCACGACGTCGACGAGGCGCTCATCCTCGCCGACCGTATTCTTGTCATCCACAGCGGCCGGCTGATCGACGATCTCAGGATCGAGGCGCCGCGGCCGCGCACCACGGACACCCTCCTCGAGAAGGAGATGGTGCGCCACAAGCACGTCCTCCTGGCCCACCTGGGTCTCGAGCCCAGGAGCCGGGCAGCGGCGCTGCAGCGGGCGCCCGCCTGATGCGCAGGCTCCGCACCTTCCTCCGGCGGCACGGCATCTCGATCCTCGTGCTGCTGGCGATGGCGGGCGTGTGGCAGATCCTCTCGATGATCTACACGGCCGAGGCGGTGCCGGGCGAGCCGATGGTGCCCGGCTGGCAGGTCCTCTTCACCCACACCTTTCTGTCGCTCTCGGACTACTGGGCGGGCGGTCTCGGCGTTCCGTCGGTCGCGAACGGCGCCAAGCCCAGCTATCTGGCGGCGCTCCTGGCGATCCTCAGCAACTCCTGGGACACGATCGTCCGGCTCTATGTGGGCCTCCTGATCGGCGGGATCGTCGGCACGGCTCTGGGCCTCGCCGTCTCCTGGTCGGGCTGGACGAGGCGGCTGGTCGAGGTGCCGGCACAGTTCCTGCGCACCCTGCCGCTCCTTGCCATGGTGCCGCTCTTCCAGCTCTGGTTCGGCACCTACTTCATGGGCAAGGTCACCTTCGTCGCCTATGGCACGGGCGTCATCTTCTTCGCCGGCGTGGTCAACGCCGTGAAGAACGTGCCCCAGATCTATATCGACAATGCGCAGACGTTGGGCGCCAGCCGGCTTCATCTCTACCGGACCGTGATCCTGCCGGCGATCTTCCCCGAGCTGCGCTCGACCGTTCTCCTCAGCCTTGGCATCGGCTGGGGCGCGGTGCTCGGTGCCGAGTATCTGGGCGCCCAGTCGGGTCTCGGCTACATCATCGTCTACTCCGAGCAGTTCGCCTATCTCGATCGGATGCTGTTTGTAGCCCTTCTCTTCATCGTCTACGCCTCGATCACCTACGCGCTCTTCAACGCCCTCTCGCTCCGCCTGCTGCGCTGGCTCCCCCGTGCCGGTCGCGGCGTGGTCGTCGGCTGAGCCTCGCGCCGGGCGGGGCCAAGCAAGGAGTCATCCATGCAGGACAAGGTCGGCCCGCGCGCTCTGCTGGGCATGCTCACCCCCTCCTCCAACACCGTCCTCGAGCCGATGATCGGGCGGATGCTGGCCGATCTGCCGGACGTGAGCGCGCATTTCGGCCGCTTCCGTGTCACCGAGATCAGCCTCGGCGAATCGGCTCTGGGTCAGTTCAAGAACGAGCCCATGCTCGAGGCCGCGGGCCTTCTGGCCGAGGCACGCGTGCAGACGATCTGCTGGAACGGCACCTCCGCGGGTTGGCTTGGCTTCGACGCCGACGAGCGGCTCTGCCATGACATCGAGCAGGCGACCGGCGTTCCCGGCTGCTCGTCCGTGCTTGGTCTGAATGAGATCTTCCGTCTCCGTGGCATCCGCCGCTTCGGGCTCGTGACACCCTACAGGGACGACATCCAGGCGCGGGTCGTTCGTACCTATGCCGCCGCCGGCTTCGAGTGCGTGGCCGAGCGCCACCTCGGCGACAAGGGCAACTTCTCCTTCTCCGAGTATGGCGAGCCCGTCGTCGCGCGCATGATCCGCGAGGTGGCTGCGACCAAGCCCGAGGCGATCACCGTCTTTTGCACCAACTTCCGGGGCGCTGCGATCGCAGCGGCGCTGGAGGCCGAGACCGGCATTCCCGTCTACGATACGGTCTCGACGGGGCTCTGGCAGGCCATGCAGGTGGCGGGGGCCGATCCGGCACGGGTCAAGGGCTGGGGCTCGGTCTTCGATGTGCGACGGAAAGGGAAGTGACCATGACCGCACCGGCCGGTGAGCTCGGGATCATCACCCTCGCCGGCCGGCGCTACGCAGTCGAGCGCGATTGGGGCCAATGGCCTGCCGGCATCGCGCGCTCGATGGTGAGCCAGCTGGCGGTGGACAGCCAGGGCCGCGTCCACGCTTTCCAGCGGGGCGATCCGCCGGTCATCGTCTTCGCGCCCAATGGCACCTTTGTCTGCGCCTACGGCAAAGGCACGATCTTCGATTCGCACGGTATCTATATCGACGCCCGGGACCGCGCTTTCCTCGCCGATCGCGACGCGCACCAGATCGTCGTCTACGGTGCCAGCGACGGCAAGGAGCTGCTGCGTCTGGGCGAGCGCCACCGGCCGCGCTGGGAGCTTCCCTTCAACCACCCGACCGACGTGGCGGTCGCCGAGCGACGGCGAAATCTATGTGGCCGACGGCTACGGCAACGCGCAGGTGCACCGCTTCGCGGCCGATGGCCGCCACATCGCGAGCTGGGGCGGCCTCGGCAGCGGGCCGGGACAGTTCATGACGCCCCACGCCGTCTGGGTCGACGCGCAGGACAGGGTCCTTGTCGCGGATCGCGAGAACAACCGCGTCCAGCTCTTCGACCGGGACGGCGCCTGGCTCGACGAATGGGGTGGCCTGTTCCACCCGATGGACATCTTCGAGGATGCGGGTGGGACCATCTTCGTCACCGACCAGGTGCCGAGCCTTACGGCATTCGCACCGGACGGCACGCCGGCTCGGGCGCTCCCGTCCATCGCTCAACGGGGCGCACGGCATCTCCGGCGACGCCGACGGCAACCTTTTCCTGGCCGAGATGCAACCCAACTGCGTGACGCGCCTCAAGGTGCTCTGAGCAGCGCGTCACGGGGCTCAGCTGCCGAAAGGCGCCGGCGGGGCCAGCGGCGCCTCGAGGCAGGCCTCGGCGCGTAGGGCGAGCGCCAGCACCTCGGCGTCGGCGAAGCGGCGGCCGATGATCTGAAGTCCCACGGGCAGGCCGTCGACGAGCCCGCAGGGCACCGAGCAGGCGGGCACGCCCGCATGGTTGAGGAGCGGCGTGAACACCGCATGGCCGCGGCCGTCGACCGGGCGGCCGTCGATCGTGGCGGGCCCATTCTCGCCGACCGGCCAGGGCACGCACGGCACGGTGGGGCACAGCAGAAGGTCGTGGTCGGCGAAGAAGGCGGCCACAGCCTGGGCGATGCGCTCGCGCGCGAGAAGGGCACGGCCCACGGCCGGGCCGTCGTAGCCGAGCCCGCGCTGGATCTGGGCGCCGATCGCCGGGTCGAAAAGCTCGGGCTCGCGCGTGAAACGGTCGCCGAAAAGCGCTGCGAGCCCCACCTCCTGAAGCGGCATCACCGATTGCTCGCTCGTGTCGGCGGGCCAGCTCGGATCGGCGTCGTGGATCGCTAGGCCGCGTGCCCGCAGCTTGTCGATGGTGCCGGCCACCGCACCCGCCACCTTGGGATCGACCGCGACGTCGAGCCCGAGGCGTGGGCTGAAGGCGATGCGCAGCCGACTCGGGTCGATTGTCCGCCAGGCCGTGGCCGGCAGCGGCACCGCATCGGCATCGCGCGCATCGAAGCGCTCGATCACCTCGAGCATCAGCGCCGCGTCGGCCACGGTGCGTGTCATCGGCCCCAGCACGCCGTTGCCGAAGACGGGCTCGGGGAAGCCCGGGCCCTGCGGCACGCGCCCGCGCGACGGCTTGAGGCCGACAAGGCCGGTGTGCGCCGCCGGGCGCCGGATCGAGCCACCGGCGTCGGTGGCGAGCGCCAGGGGCGCCAGCCGCGCCGCCACGGCCGCGGCCGGACCGCCCGACGATCCGCCGGGCGTCAGGCGCAGATCCCAGGGATTATGCGTCGAGCCGTAGAGCGGCGTGTCGGTGGCGCCCTTGCAGGCCAGCTCGGAGCAGGCGGCGATGCCGAGCATCACGGCACCCGCCTCCTCCATGCGCCGAACCGGCAGCGCGCTCTCCGGCGCCACGAAGTCCTGGAAGAGCCGCGAGCCCTGGGTGATACGGCGCCCCTTGACCCAGATATTGTCCTTGACGACGAAGGGCACGCCCAGAAGGGGGGAGGGGTCGCCGCGGGCGAGGCGGGCATCGGCCGCTGTCGCGGCGAGACGGGCCCGCTCGCCGTCGACCAGCACGAGCGCGTGCAGCTCGGGGTCGAGCCGGGCGATCCGCTCGAGGTGCCACTCGGTCACCTCGCGCGCCGACATGCGCTTCTCGCGGAGCGCCAGCGCGATCCCGGCCGCCGTCGTGGGCAGCAGCGGGTCTGCGGCCATCATCGTCCCTCCATCCGTTCCCGCGTCCGACTGCGGCTCAGGCCGGCCCGGACGTAGGGGTGATGCTCGAGCCAGTGGCGCGCGATCTCGATGCGCCGGCACACCCAGACGTCCGAGCGGCTCTTGATGTGGTCCAGCAGGCGGGCGAGGCCCGAGGCGCGGCCCGGATGGCCCAGCAGGCGCATGTGCATGCCGATCGACATCATCTTCGGCTGCGCCCTTCCTTCCTCGCAGAGAAAGTCGAAGGCGTCACGGCAATAGGTATAAAAGTCCTCGCCGGTGCCGAAGTTGCCGGTGCCGAACTTCATGTCGTTGTTGGTGAGCGTATAGGGCACGACGAGATGCGGCTTGCCGCTCTGCTGCACGTAGTAGGGTAGGTCGTCGTTGTAGGCGTCGCTATCGTACAGAAAGCCGCCCTCCTCGGCGACGAGGCGCCGCGTGTTGACGCTGGGCCCATAGCGGCAATACCAGCCCAGCGGGCGGGCACCCACGCTCTTCTCGAGGCTCGCGATCGCCTGGCTGATGTGGCGCCGCTCCTCGTCCTCGGAGAGCTTGAAATGCTCGACCCAGCGCCAGCCGTGGCAGCAGATGTCGTGGCCGGCGTCGGCGATGGCCTTGGCACCCGCCGGGGTCCGCTCGAGCGCCAGGGCGCAGCCGAAGATGGTCATCGGCATCTGTCGCTCGGCGAAGAGGCGCATGATCCGCCAGAATCCGGCGCGCGAGCCGTACTCGAACATCCCCTCCGCCGCGAGATCGCGCTCGCCGGTCGGGACGGGCGAGCTCGGCACCTCGACGAGGCCGATGTCCGTCCGCCCATCGCCGTTCTCGAACGAGTACTCCGAGCCCTCCTCATAGTTGAGGACGAAGTTGACGGCGAGGCGGGCACCGTTCGGCCACTTCGGGTCGGGCGGATTGCCGCCGTAGCCGATCAGATCACGCGCGTAGCTCGACATGCTTGGAGAATCCTCCCCTTTTAGAACTGCTGCTCCTGGCGGCCGCGGACGATCTGCGAGAGGGTCACGGCCAGGATCAGCGCACCGCCATAGAACATGTCCTGGATGAACGAGCTGAAGCCCAGGAAGATGAGGCCGGTGATGCCCGTGACGAGGAAATAGACGGCGATCGTCGAGCCCCAGGGATTGAAGCGCCCGGGCAGGATGCTCGTCGAGCCGAGAAAGGCGGCGGCGAAGGCCGGCAGCAGGTAGGAGGTGCCCGAGACCGGATCGGCGGCGCCCTGGGTGCCGGCATAGAGCACGCCTGCGAGAGAGCCCAGTAGGCTCGACGCGACGAGGCAGCCGCGGCGGATGCGATCGGTGTCGATGCCGCTCAGGCGTGCCACCTCGCGCCCGCGCCCGACGAAGAGGATGCGGCGGCCGAGCGCAGTATACTCGAAGAGGTACCAGATGATGAGTGCCAGGCCGATGGCGTAGTAGAACTCGAGCGGTATGCCCGAGCTACGCGGATGACGATCACGGCGTTGATGAGCCAGGACGAGATGCCGCTGATCGTCATCGAATCGCTCATCCAGAGCGTGAGCCCATGGAGAAACGTTCCAACGCCGAGCGTGACGATCAGCGAGTGGATGCGGAATACCGTGATGAAGAAGCCGTTGACGATTCCGACGACGATCCCGAGGGCAAGGGCCGCCAGGATCGCCCAGCCGATCGGCACGCCGAGATTGACGTTGAGAACGGCGACAGTCATCGACGAGAGCGTCATGACATAGGCGATCGAGACGTCGAAGTCGTTGGCGGTGAGGGGGATGATGAGCCCAAGCGTCACGACCACCAGCACCGCCTGCGAGCCCAGGATGGTCGAGATGTTGGGCCAGGTGAAGAAGGTCTCGGGCTTGAGGATGCTGAAGACGACGAGCATCACGACCCAGGCGACGATGAGCCCGTAGCGCTCGGCATGGGCGACGAGGGCGCGCCCCGCCGTCGGCCTCGCGAGCCCTGCATCGGCCGGACGAATCTCACCCTCGCTCAGCATCGCTGCTCATCCCGTTTCCATCGGCAACGCCGCCACGCGCGCTGCCCACATAGCAGTGCTCGGCGATGGCCTGCTTGGTGATGTGCGGTGGCACCAGCTCGGCCGTGACGCGGCCCTGCGCCAGCACCAGGACGCGGGTGCAGATCGCCTCGAGCTGCTCATAGTCCGAGCTGGCGCAGATCACGCAGGCCCCGCCGGCGGCGGCCTTCGCGATGTGCTGGAACACGTTCTGGCGGGCGCCGACATCCACACCCTGCGTCGGCTCGTCCAGAAGCACGAGGCGCGGCTCGAGCTGCAGCCACTTGCCCAGCAGCACCTTCTGCTGGTTCCCGCCGCTCAGCGCCGAGAGGGGCAGCCGCGGGTCGCGCGGCTGGACGGTGAAGGCCTCCGCCACCTCGAGCGCACGACGCACCATGCCACCACGGTCGAGCATGAGGGAGCTGAACGTCCGGCCGAGCAGCGGCATCGTGACATTGTCGCTGACGGGCAGCATGCCGATGGCGCCGGCATTGGGCCGATCGGCCGGGATCAGCACGATCCCGCGGGCGATCGCGTCGCCGGGCGTCATCGCCTGCAATCGTACCGACTTGCCGGCGAGGGTGAGCTCGCCGCTGCTGGCCGGGCGGGCGCCGAACATCAGATAGGGCACCTCGTCGAAGCCGGAGCCCACGAGCCCGGTGAGGCCGAGAACCTCACCCGCGGCGAGGTCGAAGGAGAGATCGCGGACCATCCCGCCGGAGAGGCCGTGCACGCCAACCGAGCGCGTGCGCGACGCGGCCGGCGGCGTGACGAAGCTCCTCGCCTCGATCCGCCGGCCCACGATCATCTCGACGAAGTCGTCCTTCGTCGAGCCTCGGGTGGTCAGCGTTCCGGCGACGTGGCCATCCCTCAGCACGGTCGCCCGGTCGGTGATCTCCATGACCTCGTCGACATCGTGCGACACGAAGATGACGCTCGAGCCCTCGCCCACGATGCGCCGGATCACGTCGAAGAGGAGCGTGACGTCGCCGCGCGGCAGGAAGGGCGTGGGCTCGTCCAGGACAAGGAGGCCGCGCCCGCCGCTGCCCTGCCATTCGAGCTCGTCGACCGCGCGGACGATCGCCAGAAGCGCCCGCTCCACGGGTGCCAGATGGGAAACCTCGAGCGCCGGATCGATGCTGAGCCCGAAGCGGGCGAAGAGCGCCGACGCCCGCTCGCGCTCGCGGCGCCAGCTCAGGCCCCAGCGCTCGGCGGCTGCGAGGCGGCCGATCAGAAGATTCTCCACCACCGTCAAGGCCGGGATCAGGCCCAGATGCTGGTGGACGAAGCTGATGCCGAGCTCGCGGAAGCGGCCCGGCGGCAGCGGCAGGGCCACTGGCTCGCCGTGCACCCAAAGGCTGCTACCAGGGTCCGGCTCGTGGAAGCCCGCCAGGACTTTTATCAGTGTCGACTTGCCCGAGCCGTTCTGGCCCAGCAAGCCGTGAACCTCACCGCGCTCGACCTGGATGGCGGCGTTGACCAACGCCCGCTGTCCGCCGAACGTCTTCGAGAGGTTCTCGATCAGCAGCGCCGGCGGGGACGCGCCTTGTGCGCGCGTCCCCTGGCCCGCATCGGCGGCTATTGCTTGAGCTGCCACAGCTTGGCGTATCCCTCGACGTAGGCGTCACCATAGCCCTGCGAGAGCTGAGGCGGAGTGCCCGCGTCCTTCGCGTTCTTCTCATCGAAGATGTAGAAGGGGATCTTGGGGTTGTCGACGAGCGGCAGGCCGCAGACCCGGCGCATCTCCGAGTCCATGATGGCGTGCCCGATCCAGTCCAGGTTCTCGCCGATGTCCATCTGCACCTTGCCCTGCTGGATCAGGCCCAGCACGAACGGCGTGCCGTTGAAGGCGTCGATCTTGACGCGGTCCTGCGAGCCGGTGATCTGCACGGCCGGCACGACGAACTGGCTCATGCTATCGTAGATCACGATGATGTAGTTGATCGAGGGATCGGCCAGCAGCGCCGCCTGGACGTTGGGCGTGATCCTGGTGCCCCAATCGACGACGGGCACGTTGATCGTCTTCGTCTTGCAGTCCTCGCAGTGCTTGAGCTCGTCCTTGATGCCGGCGACCATCGAGTTGGTCGAGAGCGGGCCGGTCGAGATCAGGACGAGCGCATTCATATGCCCCTTGGTCTGGACAACCGCCCAGTCGACAAGGAGCGCACCGGCCTTGAAATAGTCGATCGGCACGTCACCGTCGGCGTATTTCTTGACGATATCCGACTGCTCGACGCCGTTATAGTGCGAGGCAACCACCGGAATGCCGGCGGCCTTCGCTGCCTGCACCTGCGGCACCAGCACGCGCGGGTCGGTGCCGGCCAGCAGGTCGATCAGGTCGACCTTCTGGTTCACGGCGGCGTCCATGCCCTGGACCCACTGCGAGCTCTGGCCCTGGTTCTCCCAGGTGATGAATTTGAAGCCCACCTTCTTCGCCACGCCCTGCATCGCCTTCTCGATGTTGGCGGTGAAGGGGTTGGCGCTCGACACCGGGATGCTGAGGATCGTCTTGTCCTTCATGCACTCGGCCGCATCGAAGGACGGCCCCGGCGCCACGAACTCGGGCTTGTTGAGGAACGGCTCGAGCTGCTTTTGGAAGTAGTCGACTCCCTCAGCCTTGGCCGTTCCCGTCGCCACAGCAACGAGCCCGACGAGACCGACGAGGGTCGGCCGCGCGATCCTGCCCCACATGATTTCTGCTCCTCCCGCGATTGTTCCCCAAGGGGATCATGCCCATCCTAGCAAGAAGGATACCACGGGAGAACGGCCTGCAGCCGCGGCTTCTCCGCGCCTCGTCACATCCGCGCTATCGCTGCTCACCTATGCCCAGCAGAAGCTTGCCCGAAACTTGGCGCGATTCGAGCGCCGCATGCATGCTTTGGGCCTGCTCGAAGGGAAAGACCCGCTCGATCGGCACCTCGAGCCAGCCCTCGACGATGCCGCCCAGCATCGCCTCTACGCCGGCACGCCAGAGCGCCGAGGTCCTGTCCACATGGCCCAGATGGAACCGCGTGAACGTCAGCGACTTCGGCAGCAGGCGCTCGCGGATGTTCTTGAAGGGATCGCCCTCGGCCTCGCCGTAGCTCACGACCTTGCCCAGCGGCCGCACGGCATCGAAGCTGCGATCCAGCGTGGTGGCACCGAGCGAATCGAGCACGAGGTCGACACCGCGGCCACCCGTCATCTCGAGCGCCACGGCGACGAAATCCTCCTTGCCGCGATCGACGACGCGCGTGGCCCCCAGCTCGAGCGCGCGCCGCTCCTTCCCGGCCGTGCCGACGGTGCCGATGACCCGGGCGCCGGCATGGACCGCGACCTGGGTGCAGAAGAGCCCGACGCCGCCGCCGATGGCGTGCACCAGCACGGTGTCGCCGGGCTTCGTGCCGCCGATCGTGTGGATCATGTGCCAGGAGGTCAGCCCCTGGATCGGGAAGGCGGCACCGGCGTCGAGCCCCACCCCGTCCGGCAGGGGGATCAGGCTCTCGGCCCCGACGACGCAGCGCTCGGCATAGCCGCCGCCATGCTCCACATAGGCGGCCACCCGATCGCCCTCTTTCACGCCCTCCACGCCCGGCCCGATCTCGGCCACCCGGCCCGAGACCTCGAAGCCCGGCACGAGCGGGTAGGTCGTGGGGTGCGGGTAGGTGCCCTTGCGCAGCATCGTGTCTGCCCAGTTGCACCCGGCATAGGCAACGGAGACGAGCACCTCGCCCGGTCCCGGCCGCGGGTCGGGCCGCTCCTCGATCACGAGATTGTTCTTTCCGCCGGGCGAGGTGATGACCGCTACGCGCATCTCTTCTTTCCTTCTCGACCTTGATCTTAGGCGGCCGCGTCGGCGCCGCACCGGCTCGCGCGCAGCGCGGCCGTCGCCGCCTCGTCGATGACGCCGGCCGCATCGAGCACGACACCATAGTCCTGCTGCGCGGCCTCGCGATCGATCAGCCCGTCGGCCACATCATCGGCCACGCGCCCGGGCGCGCGCTGCCAGCGGATCGCCATAGCCACCGCCGCCGGGGCCGGTGGCGATGAAGACATCCCCGGTCATCGCGGCCATGTGCGGCACCTTCGAGGGCATCTGCCGCTCGGGCCCGCTCGCAGGCTTGTGCAGGAGCGTCGCGACCACGCCGTCGCCGCCACCGCCCAGGCCCCATGGCCGGAAGCGGTGCCCGTCGCCCTCGACCGACACGCCGCCGTCGGCGAGCATCCGAAAGGATCGGATCGAGCCGACGCCGCCCCGCCAGCGGCCGGGTGCCGCCGCACCCTCGCGCAGCTCGTAGCGCTCGACCCTGAGCGGCAGGTGCGATTCGACGTCCTCGATCGGGTTGTTGCGGGTGTTGGCGTAGAGCGTGTCGACCGCGTCCATGCCGTCCTTGCCGGGCCGCCCGCCATAGCTGCCCTCGAAGATCTCCATATGCACCCAGTGGCTCTCGCCCTTGACGCCCGAGAAGGCCATGACGCGAAGGTTGCCGATGCCGGCCGAGACCTTGTCCGGCACCACCTGGGCCAGCGCCTTCATGACCGTGTCGGCCAGCTGGTTGCCCGGGCAGAAGCGGGCGATGGTGGGCGCCGGAAAGATCGGATTGGCGAGGCAGCCCTTGGGCGCCACGATGCGGATCGGGCGGGTGAGCCCGCTGTTCTGCGGGATCGAGCCGTGGACCGCGCTGTCCAGCAGCACCGAGCGCAGCGTCAGCCAGATGGCGCAGTCGACCGTGCCCTCGAGCGGCATGTTGATCGGCCGGTCATTGACTTGTGGTGCCGTGCCGGTGAGGTCGACGGTGATCTCGCTGCCCTCGACGATGAGCGTCACGACGATCGGTAGCTCGCGCCGCGCCGGATCCTCGCTATCGAGAAAGCCGTCGATTTTCGTCTCGGCCCTGTAGCGACCGTCGGGCAGGGCCGCGATCGCGTCGCGCATCAGGCGCTCCGAGCGGTCCATCAGATGATCGGACGCAGCGGCCACGCGCTCCGGCCCCCAGCGGCGCAGCAGCTCGACGAAGCGCTCGGCGCCGATCCGGGCGGCCGCGATCTGCGCCTCCATGTCGCCGACGACGAGGTCGGGAGCACGGATGTTGTCGCGGAGCATGTGCCAGACGGGCTCGATGCGCCGGCCTTCCTCGTAGACCTTGATCGCCTTGAATTGCAGGCCCTCGGCATAGGCGTCGATCGCGTCGACGATGCCGCAGCTCCCGGGGGTCAGAGCCCCGATGTCCAGATGATGTGCTGTCGTGACCGAGAAGCCGACGAGCTTGCCCTCGAAGAAGACCGGGACGACGAACGCCACGTCCGGCCCGTGGCTGGCGCCACCATAGGCGTCGTTGTGCATGATGACGTCGCCCGGCCGGATCGTCTCGCCGCGCGCCCTCATGCGCTTCAGGATCCCGCGCACATAGCCCGGGATCGGCCCCGACTGCAGCGGCGTCGACTGGGCGCACTCGCAGAGCTGGCGACCCTCCGCGTCGACGAGTGCTGTGCCGAAATCCTCCAATTCGCGGATGATGCTGGAATAGGACATCCGCATCAGCTTGTGGCCCATCTCGATCGCGATGGTCTCGAGGGCACCGTGGATGACGGCGGCCGTGACCGGATCGATGGTGTCGGCGCGGCTGGTGCTCATCGCAGGCCCTCCAGCTTGATGACGAGATTGCCGGCACGGTCGCGGACGACCGTGGCGCCGGGCGGCACCACGGTGGTGGCATCGAGCTGGGTGATCACCGCCGGGCCGGCTATCGGGCGATCGACCGGCAGATCGTCGCGCTTGCAGAAGAGGGTGGGGAGACGCTCGAGGCCATGGCTTGTGCGGAAGACCGCGGTGCCGTTGGGCTCGGGCACGGCACCGCCGGCCTCCTCCGCCGGAGACGGGGCGGCGAGCTTCGGCATGGCGCCAAGGGCGGTCACCCGGACATTGACGATCTCGACCGGGCTCTCCTCGAAGCGATGGCCGTACTCGACCTCGTGGCGCGCGTGGAAGTCCTGGGTCAGCCGGGCCAAGGCTTGCGCGTCGAAGCCACCCTCGCCAATGGGGATGCGAAGCTCATAGCCCTGACCGGCATAGCGCACGTCGGCGGCGCGGGCGAAGCTGCGACGCTCCTGCTCCACGCCGTCGGCCTCGAGCTGGGCCGCCAGTCCCGCCTCCATCGCGACGAAGTCGTCCGACACCCGGGCGAGGTCGACGCTGCCCTGCTGCTGGAACGAGGTGCGCACCGCGTCGTATTTGAGATCGGTCGTGAGCAGCCCCACGGCCGAGTTGATGCCGGGATGGAGCGGCACGATCACCTCGCCGATGCCGAGCTGGGCCGCGACCTCGGCACCGTGCAGCGGCCCGGCGCCGCCGAAGGCGACCAGCGCATAGTCGCGCGGGTCGATGCCCTTCTGCACCGTGCGCGAGAGGATGGCGTTGGCCATGTTGGCATTGACGAGGGTGAGGATGCCCTCGGCCGTCTCGAGAAGCGGCAGACCCAGCCGCTCGGCGAGCCCGCCGACGGCGGTCTCGGCAGCCTTCGTGTCGAGGCTCATCTGACCGGCGAGCAGCCCCGCCGCGCCGAGCCGGCCCAGCACCACATGGGCGTCCGTCACCGTGGGCTCGGTCCCGCCGAGGCCGTAGGAGGCTGGGCCTGGCTTGGCGCCGGCGCTCGTGGGACCGACACGGAAGGCACCCGAGGGATCGATCCAGGCGATCGAGCCGCCGCCGGCGCCGATGGTGTGAACATCGATCATCGGCACCAGGACCGGAAAGCCGGCGATCCAGGTGTCGCGGGCCGTGGCCTCGGCAAAGCCGCCACCGGTCACGATGCCGATATCGGCGCTGGTGCCGCCGACATCGAAGGTGATGACGTTGTCCCGCCCGGAGAGGGCACCGGACCAGGCACCGCCCAGCACGCCCGCCGCAGGGCCGGAAAGAAGCGTCAGAACCGGGCGCTCGGCCACCATGGCGGCCGTGGCGACACCGCCGTTGGAGCCCATCACGTGAAGATCGGCCTCGAACCCGGCCTCGCCCAGCGCCCCCTCGAGCGCGCTCACATAGCGCGCCACCTTGGGCCCGATGAAGGCGTTCATGGCGGCCGTGGTGAAGCGCTCGAACTCGCGGAACTGTGGCGCCACCGCCGAGGAGGTCGTGACGAACGTCCCTGGCAGCTCCTCCTTGAGGATGGCCTGGGCCCGCTCCTCGTGTGCGGGGTTGAGGTAGCTGAAAAGAAAGCAGACGGCGACGGCCTCGACGCCCGCCTCGCGCAGTGCCTGCGCCGCGGCCCGCACGCCTTCCTCGTCCAGGGGCTCCAGCACCTCGCCCCGCGGCGGCACCAGGCGCTCGCGCACGGTCAGACGGTGGCGCCGCTTGACCAGCGGCCGCTCCTGCCAGGGGATCTCCTGCTGGATCGAGTAGTTCTGCGGGCGCTGGTGGCGGCCGATATGGAGGATGTCGCGATAGCCCTCCGTCGTCACCATGCCGGTCTTGGCACCCTTGTGCTCGAGCATGGCGTTCGTCGCGACGGTCGTCGCGTGCAGCACGTGGGTGACGGATGCCGTCTCCACCCCGGCCTTCTCACACAGCTCGACCAGACCCTGGAGCACCCCACGCGAGGGGTCGTCCGGCGTCGACGCCACCTTGTGGACCACCGTGCTCGCTCGTGCCGTGTCGGCCAGGATCAGGTCGGTGAAGGTCCCGCCGACATCGACTCCCACAATGATCATGCTGTCCTGCCTCGCGACCTGCCCACGCGCGTTCCCTCTGTCTTGCTGCTGGCTCTATCCTTGTCCCGGCGGGTCGAAAGGAAGACACAGCTCGCACGGCCGCGCCACCCCGTTCCGTCCGGGTGGGGTGTGCAGCGAGGCCAGGGCGTCGTGACGGCGGTGGCGGCCGATCGACGCCCTGCGTCGACCGCCCCCACTCAGCTGGCCCGCTCGAGATCGCCGATCACGCTCGCAAGAAAGCGGGCCGCCTCGCCGCCCATGACCGCGCGATGATCGAAGGTGAGAGAGAGCGGCAGGATGCGGGTGACGGCCGGCTCGTCGTCCCGCACCCGGACCGCCTGCCGCACCCGCCCGGCGCCCAGGATCGCCACCTGCGGCGGCAGCACGACGAGCTGGGCGTGCCTGCCGCCGAACATGCCGAAGTTTGAGAGCGTGATGGTCTGGCCGACCAGCTCCTGGCGCGGGATGCTGCGCTTTCGCACATCCGCCTTCATTGCATCCAGCCCGCGGCGCAGATCGGCGGCATCGCGGTCGCCGACATCGCGGAGCACCGGGACGAAAAGCCCGTCCGGCGTGTCGGTGGCGATCCCGAGGTCGATGCGCTGGTGCAGGATGCGGCCCTGCTCCTCGCCCAGAAAATGCGCGTTGAGGGCGGGCTCGGCGCGACAGGCCACAGCGATCGCCCGCACCAGACGGATCGTGACGTCCTGGCCCTCGGCCCAGGCGCCGATGTCGGCCTCGTCGGTCACGGTCGCCGGCACGATGCTGGCATGCGAGCGCGTCATGTTGCGGGCCATCGCGCGCCGCACCCCGCGCAACGGCTCGACCCGCCCGCCTGCGCCACCCTCGGAGCGCTCCTGCCGCCGCCTCGATGTCGGCGCGGGTCATCGTGCCTTCGGGCCCGGTCGGTCGTACCGTGGCGAGATCGACGCCCAGCTCCTGGGCCAGTCGGCGCAGCGCTGGCGCCACCCGCACTCCGGACGGCGTCGCGCGCCGGCGGCCTGGGCGGTGGCGCCTTCGGGGTCGCCGGTCTCGAGCTCGCCCACGACGGTGCCTGTATCGGTGCTCTCGCCGCCCTCGAACTCCACGAGCGGCGCCCCGATCGGCACGATGTCGCCGGGCTTGCCGTGCAGCTTGGCGATCCGGCCCGCACGCGGCGAGGGGATCTCCACCACCGCCTTGTCCGTCTCGACCGACAAAAGCGGCTGCTCGGCCACGACATGGTCGCCCGGTCCCACGCTCCAGGCGACGATCTCCGCCTCCTGAAGGCCCTCGCCCAGATCGGGCAGCCTGAAGACGCTCATCGGAACTCCATGGCGCGGCGGGCTGCCGCCAGCACGCGCTCGACGTCGGGCAGATAGTGCTGCTCGAGCCGGGGCAGCGGCACCGGAACGTCCGGCGCTGCCACGCGCTGGACCGGCGCCATCAGCGAGAAGAGACCCTCCTCGGCGAGGCAGGCCGCGATCTCGCTCCCCAGCCCGCCCGCATGCGTGGCCTCCTGCACGATGACGCACCGGCCGGTGCGGCCGACCGAGGCAAGGAGCGTCTCGGTGTCGAGGGGCTTCAAGGTCGCGACATCGATGACGTCGGCCTCGACGCCCTCGGCGGCCAGCGTCTCGGCCGCCTTCAGGGTCTCGACGAGCATGGCGCCCCAGGCGACGAGCGTGATGTCCCGGCCTTCGCGGACGCGGAAGCACTGGTCGAGCGGCAGGGCCTCGCCATCGTCCGCCACCTCCTCCTTGACCGCGCGATAGCTCCGCTTGGGCTCGAGGAAGACGACCGGGTCGGGGTCGCGGATCGCCGCCAGCAGCAGGCCGTAGGCGCGCCCCGGCGAGGAGGGCACGACGACGCGCAAGCCCGGGATGTGAGCGTAGAGCGCTTCCATGCTCTCGGAATGATGCTCGGGTGCCTTGATGCCGCCGCCATAGGGTGCCCGCGCCACGATCGGACAGGAAAGCCGCCCGCGCGTGCGGTTGCGCAGCCGGCTCGCGTGACAGACGAGCTGGTCGATCGCCGGATAGAAAAAGCCGGAAAACTGGAACTCGACGACCGGGCGGAAGCCCTGGGCACCGAGACCCACCGCCATGCCGGCGATCAGCGCCTCCGAGAGCGGCGTGTCGATGACCCGCTCCTCGCCGAAGCGGGCGAGAAGCCCCTCCGTGGCGCGGAAGACGCCGCCGTCCCTGCCCACATCCTCGCCCAGGACCAGGACGCTCGCGTCCTCCTCCATCGCGCGCGCCAGGGCCATGCGCACGCCCTCGACCAGGGTGATCACGGCCATCAGCAGCCCTCCCGGGCGGCGAGCGCGGCGCGCTGGCCCTCCATCGCCCTCGGTAGCGTCGCGAAGACGCTGTCGATCATCGCGGTTACGGCCTCAGGCTCGCGCGCGAGGTAGCGCTCGACCGCCGCGTCGATCTCCTCGGCACAGCTCGCCAGCAGACGCTCTTCCTCGGCCTTGCTCCAGAGCTTGCGCGCCACCAGCAGGTTGCGCAGGCGTGCCACGGGCTCCTGCTTCCAGCGCTCGCTCACCTCGGCATCGTCGCGGTAGCGGCGCGCGTCGTCCGCGGTGGTGTGATCGGACAGGCGGTAGGTGAGGGCCTCGATCAGCGCCGGGCGGCGCTCTGCTCGGGCCCGGTCGATCGCCTGGCCCACGACGGCGCGCACCGCCACCACGTCGTTGCCATCCACCTGAATGCCGGTGATGCCCGCGGCGACCGCTTTCTGCGCCAGCGTCTCGGCCGCGGTCTGCCGCGCCCGCGGCACCGAGATGGCCCACTCATTGTTGTTGACGACGAAGACCGCGGGCAGGTCCCAGACGCCCGCGGCGTTGATCGCCTCGTAGAAGTCGCCCTTTGAGGTGGCCCCGTCGCCCAGCACGCACACCGCGACCCGCGGCTGCCCGCGCAGGCGGAAGGCGAGCGCCACGCCCACGGCATGTGCGGCATGGGTCGCCACCGGAACGCAGACCGGAAAATCCTCGCGCGGCCCGGCGAAGTCCGAGCCACGCTCGTCGCCGCCCCAGTAGGCCAGAAGCTCGTCGAGGGCGACGCCGCGCCAGATCATCGCTCCCTGCTCGCGAAAGGAGGGTAGCAGCACGTCCTCCGGGCGCATCGCGGCACCCACGCCAACGGACACGCCTTCCTGGCCCAGCGAGGAGGCGTAGGTGCCGAGCCGCCCCGTCCGCTGCAGCGCCACGGCCTTGGCGTCGAAGGCCCGCGTCAGCACCATGCCACGGTAGAGGTCGACCAGCGCCCCCTCGTCCTCGGCAAACGCCGGCAAGCCGGCCGCCAGGATTCCGTCCGGGCGGACCATCCCGACCCGATCGACGGTGAAGGTGGCTATCGCCGTCATCTGTTCTTGCCTCCGCTGATCGGCGCCAACCTTTGCATCGACGGCGGGGCAGTGTCGTTGATCCCCCTCGAGCCGGGGCGAGCAAGCCGCCACGGGAGTGAGAAGGATTTCGACGCAGGGTTGGGCGCCGGTCTCTCTATCTAAACTGGGACGGACTGGTCTCCGGGCAAGCCTTGCGCCTCGCCAGCCACCCGGGCCACCTCGACCCGAAGCAGCTCCCGAAAAGTCTGGACCGGAAGCATCGCCTCCAGCGATCGGCGCACGAGCAGGCCAGCCGGAAAACTCCAGATCGGCCGGCGATAGGGCAGGATGCCGATGCGGGAGGAGGGCAGGGAGCGGACCAGCGGCTCGGCCAGGCAGGCGAGATAGGGGCCGGCCTCGAGCAGGTGGATGACCGCGAAGAGCGAGCTGGCCTCGACGGCGAAGCGCGGCGGCGCGCCGCCGGCGGCCTGCAGCGCCGGGAGCAGCTGGGCGATCACCTCGCGGTCCTCCTGGTAGATGATCCACCGGTAGGGATCGAGGTCCGGGGCCTCGATCACCGGCTTGGCGCGAAGCGGATGGGTGCTGCCGGCGACGAGGCGCATCTCGATCGTCATCAGCTCGTGGCGCGCCATGGACGGCGGCAGCGGCTCGTCCCGAGGCAGCGCGCTCACGACGAGATCGAGGTCGCCGCGGAACAGCTTCGGGTGAGTGATCGTGTTGACGCCGGTCAGCAGCTCGACCTGCAGGTCCGGGAAGCGCTTGTGCAGGCGCGCGATGGCACGCGGCACGATGGCCGAGCCCCAGAACGGCCCGGCGCCGATCCGGAGCTGGCCCTTGTAGCCTCGCCGCACGGCCTCGATCTCGGCCTGGGCGAATCGGCATTCGGTGGCGATGCCCTGCGCGTGGCGCAGCATAATCTCGCCATAGGGCGTTAGCGCCATCCCTCGGCTGCGCCGCTCGAAGAGCGAGGCGCCGAGCGTATCCTCCAGCCGCCGGACGCTCTTCGTCAGCGCGGGCTGGCTCAGACCCAGCCGGCGTGCGGCGGAGGTCAGGTTGCCGTCCTCCGCCACGGCCAGGAAGTGACGCAGCAGACCCAGGCTCGCCAGCATCGCCATGCCTCCACGTTATCGTTTGCGGCGACAATCGAATTTGACGTTATCGGGGGGTCTTGTCACGCTCAGGCTATTCGGGAGGCAGCCAGAGCCGACGCATCATGAAGGCGATTTTCGTCCTGTTCGATTCGCTGAACCGTACGGCCATGGGCTGCTATGGCCGCAGCGCTGTCCGCACGCCCAACTTCGACAGGTTCGCGGCCCGGGCCGTCACCTTCGACCGCCATTTTGTCGGCAGCCTGCCCTGCATGCCGGCGCGCCGCGACCTGCACACCGGCCGCCTCAACTTCATGCACCGGAGCTGGGGGCCGCTCGAGCCCTTCGACAATTCCTTCCCCGAGCTGCTGCGCGAGGCCGGCGTCCACACGCATCTGGTCACCGACCACATGCACTACTTCGAGGACGGCGGCGCCACCTACCACACGCGCTTCCGCACCTGGGACTACATCCGCGGTCAGGAGTACGATCCCTGGAAGGCGATGGTGCAGCCGCCGCTCGATCGCTTCCGCGAGCGCTACAATCCGGCACACTACGACTTCGATGCGGGCTGGAAGCGCACCCAGCACGCGATCAACCGCGAGCAGTTCGTGTCCGAGGAAGATTTCCCCGGCCCCCGCTGCTTCGCCTCGGCCTTCGAGTTCCTCGACGCCAACCGCGATAGCGACAGCTGGCTCATGCAGATCGAGTGCTTCGACCCGCACGAGCCCTTTCACGCGCCCGATCGCTTCAAGGAGCCCTATCGAACGGGGTGGAACGGCGGCATCCTCGACTGGCCGGCTTACGAGAAGGTGGCCGACAGTCCCGAGGCGATCGCCGAGATCCGCGCCAACTACGCGGCCCTGGTCGCCATGTGCGATGCCTATTTCGGCCGTCTGCTCGACTATTTCGACAAGCACGATCTGTGGCGCGACACGGCGCTCGTGCTCTCCACGGATCACGGCTTTCTCCTGGCCGAGCACGATTGGTGGGGCAAGAACCTGATGCCCTACTATGCCGAGATCTCGAACATTCCTCTCATCGTCCACCATCCCGGGCTGCAAGGGCAGGCCGGCACGCGGCGGCAGGCGGTGACGCAGACGACCGACCTCATGCCCACCTTTCTCGAACTCTTCGGCCTGCCCGTCCCGGCCGAGGTCACCGGGCGTTCGCTGCTGCCCGTGATGGAACAGGATCAGGCGATCCACGATGCCGTGATCTTCGGCATGTTCGGCGGCCCGATCGGCGCCACCGACGGCCGCTGGACCTATTATCTCTATCCCGAGGACCTCTACGCGCCGGGGCTCCACGAGTACACGCTGATGCCGATGCATCTGCACACGCTCTTCACCGCGGCCGAGATGAAGACCTCGAAGCTGGTGGAGCCCTTCAGCTTCACGAAGGAGATGCCCCTTCTGCGCATTGACGCGCTCAAGGACGCAAGGCGCATCCCGATCCACGACGGCAAGCGCTTCGATCCCGGCGTCGGCACGACTCTCTATGATCTGCAGACTGACCGGCTGCAGCAGCGACCGTTCCGCGACCCGGTCGTCGAGGGCCGGCTCGGCGCCGCCATGGCCGCGATCCTGGGTGCGCACGACACGCCTCCGGAACTCTATGGACGTTATGGCTTGGCGACCGCCACCGCCGACTGACCGTGCGCTGACTCAGAAAAACGAGCAGGGAGGAACGAAATGAGGATCACACGACGGACGAGCATGAAGGGGCTCGTGGGCGGCCTTCTCGGCGCAGCGATGGGCAGCCGGCTGGCGTCTGCAAAAAGCTTTCTCGACGTCGGCAAGCAGGCCGACATGCAGATCCTGATCAACGCCTCGCCCTGGCTGCCGGGCTTCCAGGCGGTGTCCGATCTCTACGTCAAGCAGACGGGCAACAAGGTCAGCCTCGAGGTGGCGCCCTACGGCGGCGTGCTCGAGAAGGCACGCAACGCCGCCCGCGCCAGCAGCAGCCCCTACGATATCGTCAACCTCGACACGCAGTGGACGATCGAGTTCTACGAGGGGGGCTTCCTGACGCCGCTCCAGGAGATCGACCCTTCCTTCGACCTGCCGCCCGAGGTCTTTCGCTATGACGACAGCGGCTATTGGAACGCCGAGAAGGGCTGGCGGACGTCCAAGGGCGGGACGCTCATGGCCTACTCGCCCAACGGCAATCTGCAGCTCTTGTTCTATCGGGGCGATCTCTACGAGAAGGCCGGCCTGAAGCCGCCCGAGACCTTCGAGGAGCTGATCGCAGCCGGCGAGAAGATCCAGCATCCGCCGGCGCTCTACGGCATGGTGCCGCGCGGCGAGCGCGGCAACCCGGTCCGCTTCAACTGGATGCCCTACATGCTGGGTTACGGCGCCAGCATCACGAAGGACCCCGAGAACGGAGACTTCACCGTCACGATCAACAGCCCGAAAGCGAAAGCGGCGCTCGATCTCTATCTCGACATCGCCAAGCGCATCGGGCCGCCTAATGTGGGCGCCATCGGCCAGAGCCGCATGATCCAGCTCCTGGCGACGGGCAAGGCGCTGCAGGCGATCGTCGTGGCCGCGGCCTGGCCGACCTTCGATGACCCCGACAAGTCCGCCGTGGTCGACAAGATGGACGCGCTCCTGATCCCGCGGCCTAGGGACGGCGTGCACGGCTCGGCCATCGGCAACTGGCATTTCGGGGTGCCGAAGAACGTCGCGGACGAGAAGAAGAAGGCGGCGATGGCCTTCTCCCGCTGGTTCCTGACCCTGGACGCGCAGATGGCCTATGCCGAGGCAGGCGGCATCCCGGTGCGCAAGGACGTCTTCGAGTCCGACCTCGCGAAACAGAAGAAATTCCGCTGGATGAAGGCCTATCTCGACACCATTCCCTACGCGAAGCAGGTGCTGGGCTATCGCGAGGGCGCCCAGGTCGAGGCGGCGCTGGGCCTGCGGCTCAACCAGGCGGTCGTGGGTGAGATGAGCTCGGCAGCTGCCCTCAACGCTGCTGCCGACGACATCTACAAGATCTTCGAGGCGAGCGGCCGTAAGACGGGCAAGCTCGAGCCGCTGCCGACCTGACTCTTCAGTGCTGCGGGCGGTCCCGCCACCGCCCGCCTAGCTCCATCACTTGCCCTTGAGGAAGGTCTCGAACGCGTCGCCATAGTCGGGATGCCAGCGCGAGAGCGGCGGGCGGTTCTCGGCGATATCGCCCGCTGCCCAGAGGATGCGTCGCTCGTCAACCGCGCGCGTCACCATGTTGTCCGGGCAGAGGATGTAGAAGTCGCCCGTCTCCAGGCTCTCCATCATGAAGTCGACCGTCTGCTCGGGCGTCCACGCACCCTCGGGCTTCTCGGTCCGCCCCTGTGCCGTCAGCGGCGTGAAGACGAAGCCCGGGATGAGGAGATGGGCGGTGACGGTGCGGCCCGGCCGGTTGCGCAGCTCGTGCTCAAGCGCCTCGGTGAAGGCTTTCACGCCCGCCTTGGCGACGTTGTAGGCGGGATCGCCCGGCGGCGTGGTGATGCCCTGCTTCGAGCCCGTGTTGATGATCATGCCGGGCTTGCCGCGCTCCAGCATGCCGGGCGCAAAAACCTGGCTGCCGTGGATCACGCCCCAGAGATTGATCGCCGAGGACCCGCTGCCAGCTCTCGTCGGGCCCGAACATCTCGCTGCCGGGCTGGATGCCGGCATTGTTCATCAGGACGTGAACGTCGCCGAAGCGCTCCAGCACGGTCTGCTCGAGCCGCTGGACCTCGGCCTTGCTGCTGACGTCGGTCGGCACCGCCAGAGCCCCGCCGACGCCACCCGGCGCGCTCTCGGCGACGAGCCTCAGCCGCCTTGTCCAGCCGCTCGCCCGGGACATCGGCGATCGCCACCTTGAGCCCCAGCGAGGCGAGCTTTCTTGCTGCGGCGAGGCCGATGCCCGAGGCGCCGCCGGTGACGACGGCAACGTGGCCGGGAGACGAGGGCGGCATGGGTCATCGCGGATCACCTTGCACTAGGGAACGGGCCGGCCGGCCTGACATGGGACAGGGCCTGGGCGTTGGCAACCCGAGCTCGCGCTCCTCCCCGATCCGGTGGCTGACCGCCGCCGCCATCCTCTTGACCCGTGGGGCCCGGACCCGGAAACTATGAGAGCTGGGCCTTCGCTGCGCGCCTCGCGGCCTCGGCGCATTCACGGTCGATCGCTGGGAGTTCCGGATGGACAAGGCTGAACGCCTCGCCGCCGGCCGTCGCCTGAGCCGTCGACACTATCTTGGAGCGTCGCTCGCCGTCGCTGCCGGGCCGCTGATCCCGCGGCCTCCCGCGCGCGAGGGCGGCACCCGCCCCGAGCTCCCGTCTACATGATGGCGACCGACGATCCGCAGGCGGCGATGGCGGCGTTCCTGGCCCGGCTGCCCGCGGGTTTCCTCACTGGCCGGTCTGTCGCCATCAAGGCCAAGTTCAACAGCGACGATCCGTTCCCGGCCTCGACAGCACCGGACACGCTGGAGGCTCTTTTGATGGGACTGCAGGGAGCCGGCGCGGACCGGCTCGTCCTGGCCGAGCGGTCCGGTATGGGCGACACTGCGGCGGTGCTCCGGGCCACAAGTGTGAGCGCCCTGGCCGAGCGGCTGGGGGTCGGCGTCCAGATCATCGGGGGACCTGCCGGCGGACGGCTTCGTGGCGTTCCGGCGGGAGGGGAGCAGCTGGCAGCGCGGCTTCAAGCTCGCGCGCCTCTTCGCCCACTCTGACCGCATCGTCCAGACCTGTTGCCTGAAGACCCACCGCTTCGGCGGCCACTTCACCATGTCGCTCAAGAACGCGGTCGGCGCCGTGGCCAAGCGCGACCCGGTGGACGGCTACGACTACATGCACGAGCTGCACGGCTCCCCGCGACAGCGGCTGATGATCGCCGAGATCGCACTCGCCTTCAAAAGCGATTTCGTCCTGATGGATGCCCGCAAGGCCTTCGTCAGCGGCGGCCCCGAGCGGGGCGAGCTGGCAGCTCCGGGCCTCTTCCTGGCCGCGCAGGATCCGGTGGCGATCGATGCCGTCGGCGTCGCGATCCTGAGACATCTCGGCACCACGCCCGAGGTGATGCGCGGCCCGATCTTCTCTCAAGCGCAGATCGCCCACGCCGCAGCGCTCGGCGTCGGCGCCCGAGACCCGGGCGAGATCGCTCTGGTACCTCTCGACCCGTCGAGCGAGGAATGGGCGCGCAGCCTGACGCCTCAGCTCACCTAGCCTTGGCGCCCTGCCGCGAGCCGCCTGATCGCGGCGATGCCCAGCACGCCGGCAGCGCCCCATCCCTGCTCGCCGGTGGGAACACTGGGGCGGAACCTCGCGTAGAGCTCGAACGCCTGTCGGCCGAGCTCTTCCGGCGGCAGCGACTGCGCGAGCGCCGTCATCGCCTCGCGCATGGCGGGCTCGGCCGGGCCGAGCTTGCTCGCGAGATAGCGCTCGACGCTGCGCGGCTCGATCGGCCGGCCCTTGCTCGTTGCCCGCAGCCCTTCCGGCGTCAGGACAACCGGCACCGCCCGGCCGAGAAGCGCAACTTCGAGCTTCTCTTCCTCTCGCAGCTCCGCCCGCCGCTGGCGCACGGCCTCAGGCGTTGGCGTAAAGATACCGAGCGCCACGCCCTTGGTGTAGGCATTGAGCCCGGCGACGGCGCGGCCGAGGGTCAGGGCCTCGTCCTCGTCGAAGCCGAGGCGCCTTGCCACCACCGCTGCCCAGAGGGTCAGCACGGGCGTTCGGTTCACCGTCACTTGATCGGGCGTCCCGGTCACGGGTTCCTGCCCCGTGGCGGTAGCCCGATCCTCTCGAGGACAATTGCATGCCGATCCGTCTCGAAGGCTCCTGTCGTTGCGGCGCCGTCCGTTTCGCGTGGCCTCGCACACGCCGCACCCCTACCAGCGCTGCTACTGCTCGATCTGCCGCAAGACCGCCGGTGGCGGCGGCTACGCCATCAACCTCATGGGCGTGGCCGACACGCTCGAGGTGCATGGGCGCCGCGCCAAGCGGGTCTACCGCGCCATGCTCGAGGAGCCGGGCGAGGGCGGCGTCTGCCGGCTGCAGGAAAGCACGGGCCAGCGCCATTTCTGTGGGCGCTGCGGCTCGGCGCTCTGGCTCTACGACGAGACCTGGCCCGACCTGATCCACCCCTTTGCCTCGGCCATCGACAGCGAGCTTCCCGTGCCGCCGGCCCTCGTCCATCTCATGCTGCGTTACAAGCCGAGCTGGGTCCAGCCTGCGATCGGCCCGGACGACAGCGTCTTCGAGGAGTATCCGGAGCTGTCCATCGAGGATTGGCACCGCCGTCGCGGCCTCTGGATCGACTGACCGACCGGCCGGTCCGTCGCCCGTAGGCCCTTGGGCGATGCCTAGGCCGCGACGGCCGGCGGCGGCCGGAGACGATAGCCGGCACCGCGCACCGTCTGGATCAGCCCGGTGTCGAAGCCCTTGTCGATCTTGCGCCGCAGATAGCAGATGTAGGTCTCGACGATACCCGTGTCGGGATCGATTTGTCCGTTGGCGCCCCAGACCTCCTGGAGGAGCTCGCTCCTGCTCACCACCTCGCCGCTATGCCGGATGAGATATTCCAGCAGCTGGAACTCGCGTGGGCGCAGCTCGATCGACTGGCCGGCGCGCGACACGTTCCGCCTGAGGAGGTCGACCTCGAGATCGCCGACCCGCGTCACGGCCGCGTGCTCGGAGCTCGCAGCGCGACGCGCGAGGGCGGTCACCCGCGCCACCAGCTCGGTCACCGCGAACGGCTTGATGAGATAGTCGTCACCGCCGGCGTGCAGGCCTTCGACCCGATCGTCGACGGTGGCCTTCCGCGAGAGGAAGAGAATGGGCGTGCTCACGCCGTTGGCGCGAATCGACTTGACGATGGAGAGGCCGTCGAGCGAGGGCAGCACACGATCGACGATGAAGAGGTCGTACCGCTTCCGCATTGCTGCCACGAGCGCCTCGCGGCCATCCGTCGCCGACTCGACGTTGTGCCCCTGCTCGCCGAGGCTGACCCTGATAAGCTCGGCTAGATCCGTGTCGTCCTCGATCAACAGAATATTCACGACGGCCCATCCTCTGTCCCCGGCCGGCGCTAGCATCGAGAGGCGGTCACGAACATGCCCGGTTGGGGAACCATCGCCCAGTCGGTATCTACCATTCGTAGCACCGCTGCGCCAGTAGGCACGACAAGCGACGCGCCGATGCCGGGGAGCGAGCTTGGCGGGCCTTTGGTGGGACCGCAAGCTGTGTCGGTGGGCTCCCCGTCATTGTCCGCCATCCCGCAGATGGGGAGGCGTCGCGCTTGGTGCTCAGCCCTCGACCTTCTGGCTGCGCCCGTAGACGAGAAGCATGAGGATGATGACGAGGCCGTAGATGATCTGGCGGCCCGCCTCCGGCATCTGCATGATCGAGAGCACCGAGGAGAGGAGCACGATGAGAATCGTGCCGATGACTGTTCCGATGTAGCGGCCTCGTCCACCCAGAATGTGGGTGCCGCCGATGACGACCGCGGCGATCGAGGGCAGGAGGTAGGCATCGCCCATCCCCTGATAGGCCTTGGTCGAGTAGCCGGTCAGCAGCACGCCCGCGAAGGCGGCACAGAGCCCGCAGAGGGCGAAGGCTCCAACCAGGACGAGCCGGGTGTTGACGCCCGAGAGGTAGGTCGCGGCCTCGCGGTTGCCGATCGCGTAGATGTAGCGGCCGAACGGCGTGCGCTGGAGGAGGACGACGATGACCACCGACAGGGCGGCCCATACGACGACGGCCATCGGCACGCCCAGGACATGCCCGACGGCCAGGAACTCCATGAGCGGCGTCGAGTGGGTCTGCGGGGCGAACCCACCAGTGTAGAGCACCATGAGGCCGCGCAGCACGGCATTGACGCCGAGTGTGAAGATCATCGAGGGCACGCGTAGGTAGGCCACACCCAGCCCGTTGACGATGCCGACCCCGAGCCCGACGGCCAGCCCCACCGGCACCGCGAGCGGCCCGCCCACGGCGCTCGCCAGCATGGCGCCGGTCGTGAGCGTCCAGGGGACCGACAGGTCGATATGGCCCAGCAGGATGACGAGCATCATCCCGGCCGAGACGAGGCCAAGGAAGGAGCCGACCTGAAGCTGCTGGAGCAGGTAGGTCGGCGAGAGGAAGCTCGCCGTGCCCTGCGTCCACAGGGTGTAGACGGTGCCCAGCGCCAGGATGACGAGGATGAACCCGCTCGCGATGACGATCGGGCGGTCCTGTGCCGAAAGCCGCAGCGCCGCTGCCGTCATCCGAAGAGCTCCAGCCTGTTCTTGATCCTGAAGACGCGGGCCGCACCCAGGCTGACGGCGGCGAGGAGCACGATGCCCTCGATCAGAGGCTGGAGCAGGGGCGCCACGTCGAAGATGCGGAAGTTGAAGGAGATCGCCCGGATCACGAGGGCGCCGATCGCCGAGCCGATGGCGCCACCGGTGCCGCCCATGAGCGAGGTGCCGCCGATCACGACCGCGGCGATCGAGTTCAGGGTGTAGCCGCCGGCCTGCTGAATGTCGGCATTGCCGCTCGAGGTCTGCAGCGTCAGGTAGAGGCCGCCCACCGCCGCGAAGAAGCCGCCCAGGGTGAAGGCCGCGAGCTTGCTGCGGTTGATGGCGACGCCCGACATGTAGGCGGCACCCTCGGCCGAGCCCACGGCATAGACGCCACGGCCGGTGACGGACGAGCGGAAGGGCAGCCAAACGAGGACGACGACGAGGACGGCCAGCAGAAGCGGCACGGGGATCCAGGCGATCGGCTGCAGCCAGGCGGCGTCGCCATCCGCCGCGAAATGGAACGTGGCCGCCATCTCGTGCAGGTCGTTGCTCAAGGCCCAGGCGAGATCGTCGTCGACCGAGCCGCCCGGGGTCGGGCGCAGGAAGAGGGCGATGCCGATATAGACCGCACCGGTGGCGAGCGTCGCGATGATCGGCTGGATGCGCCCATAGACCACGATGCAGCCGTTGATGAGGCCGGCGAGGGTGCCGACGAGCAGGCAGAGCACCATCACGGCGATGATCTGGAGCGGCGAGCCGTTGAGCATCGTGCTCGCCAGGCAGTTCACCATCGTCATCGTCGCCCCGACCGAGAGGTCGAGGCCACCCATCAGCACCGGCACCGTCTGGGCCATCGCCACCATGACGATGACGAAGGCCTCGTTGGCGTTCGCCACCAGCACGTCGGAGCTGAAGCCCTTCGGATGCAGCTCGTTGTAGGTGAGGTAGAAGACGAGAAAGAGGACGATGGCGAGCATGAGGCCCAGATTCTGGGACAACCTGAGGCGAAGATCCTTCATGCGGCGGCCTCGACCTTTGCCGGACCTAGATTGAGGGCGCTCGTGACGATGTTGGTCTCGGTGATGGCGTCGCCCTCCAGCTCGCTGACGATGGCTCCGTCATAGAGAATGAGCACCCGATCGCAGCATCCGATCAGCTCGTCATAGTCGGTCGTATAGAAGAGGATGGCCGCACCCTCGGAGGCGAGGTTGCGAAGGAGCTGATAGAGCTCCTGCTTGGTGCCCACGTCGATGCCGCGCGTCGGGTCGTTCAGAAGGATGATGCGCGGGCCGGTCATCAGCCACTTGCCGATCACGACCTTCTGCTGGTTGCCGCCGGAGAGCGTCGCCACAGGGTCGCCCACGTCGCCGATCTTGATCCGCAGCTTCTCGACCATGCGCTGGATCGCGTCGCGCTCGCGGCTGCGGTCGACGGTGAGCCCGGTGGTGAGCGAGCTCAGCGCCGCCATGCCCAGATTGTCGGCGATCGACATCGGCAGCATCAGGCCCTCGGTCTTCCGGTCCTCGGGGATCAGCGCCATGCCGATCTTGCTGCTCTTGGCCGCCGACGGGCTGCCGACCGAGACGGCCTTGCCGTTGATGCGAACCTGGCCCTCAAGGCCGCGCAGAACACCGAAGAGGGCAAGCAGGAGCTCGCGCTGGCCCTGCCCGTCGAGGCCGCCCAGCCCGACGATCTCGCCAGGGCCGACCCCGAGCGAGATGCTCTTGAGCCGGCCGGCCCAGGAGAGCCGGTCGACCTCGATCACCGGTGCTGGCCGTGTCGGGCGCTGGGGCTTGGGCGGGTAAACGTGCGACCACTCGCGCCCGATCATCAGCTGCACGATCTCGTCGGCGTCGTGCGCGCCCTTGTCGAAGGTCTCGACATGCCGCCCGTTGCGGAAGACCGAGCAGGTGTCGGCCAGCTCGTCGATCTCGTGCATGCGGTGCGAGATGTAGAGGATCGCCAGCCCCTCGGCCCGGAGCTGCTTAAGGATCGCGTAGACCTTGTCGACGTCGGCGCTGGTCAGGGCCGAGGTGGCCTCGTCCAGGATCAAGAGGCGGGGGCTCTGGCCCAGCGCCTTGGCGATCTCGACCATCTGCCGGCGCGACAGCGGTAGGTTCTTGACCCGCTCGAGGGGGTTCACGTCCTCACAGCCGACGCGCGCCAGAAGCTCTTCCGCTCGCCGCCGCTGGGCCCGGCGGTCGATCAGCCCGAGCCGTCGCGGCGGGTCGGCGATGCAGATATTGTCCGCGACCGAGAGGTCCGGCATCAGCGACAGCTCTTGGAAGATGCAGACGATGCCGGCCTGATTGGCGGCCCTCGGGTCGGCGAAGGTCACCTCGCGGCCCTCGAGCCGCATCGTCCCCTCGTCCGGCCGGACGACGCCCGAGACGACCTTGATCAGCGTTGACTTGCCAGCACCATTCTCACCGAGCACGGCATGGATCGAGCCGGACTCGCAGCTGAAGTCCACGGCCTCGAGGGCTCGCACGCCACCGTAGCGCTTGCTGATGCCCCGCAGCTCGAGAAACGGTACCCTGGCGGCCCGCTCGGCCATCGCTCTTTTCCCGTCGACATGGAAAGAGAGGGGCCGGGAGGTGCCCGGCCCCGTCGCTGCTACTGAACGTTCTTGGCGTCCTTCGCCATGATCTGAGGCGCCGTGAAGTTCACGCCACAGGGCTCGAACTCGTTGTCGGCGAAAAAGTTGTCGGTGAGGTTCGACCAGTAGTTCACGCCGTCCTTGAGGTCGGTGTAGTCGGCCATCGGGATCGGCACCGAGATCATCTGGGGCATCTTCTCGCCCCCCAGCGCGGCGATCGCCGCCTTGATCGAGATCGCCACGAGTGCCGGCGACTGGCCGTAGGAGAAGCCCTTGAGGCCGTCCTTCGCATGCTCGGCGACGAGCTTGCGGAAGCCGTTCTCGCCCTCGCCCGCGATCGGGATGAAGGGATGCTTGGCATCCATCAGCGCCCTGACCGACCCGGTCGTGCCGCCCTGGGTGAAGAGCCCGTCGAAATGGCCGTGCACCGCCAGCGCGTCAGCCGTGGCCTTCTGGGCCGTGCCATCGTCCCAGTTGCCGACAACCTCGATGATGTTCCACTTGCCACCAGAGGCCTTCATCGTCGCCTGGAAGCCGTCGTGGCGATCGCGATCGACCGAGTTGCCGGGCAGGCCGCGCACCTCGAGGATGGTGCCCTCCGTCTTGCCCATCTCCTTGAGCAGCCACTTGGCCGACAGCACGCCCATCTCGTACTGGTTCTCGTTGACCTCCATGACCTTCTTGGAGTCGAGAATGTTGTCGAAGGGCACGATCACGGTGCCGTGCCGGTCGGCGAGGCGGATCACGCGATCGAAGCCCTCCGGGCTCACAGCGTTGACGATGATGGCGTCATAGCCCTGGTTGATGAAGTCCTCGATGGCGCCGAGCTGGGCGGCGGCGTCGGTGCCGGTTGAGATGACCTTGAACTCCTTGATCGACTTCGCGACCTCCGGCAGCTCGGCGTAGGTCTTGGCGGTCTGGATCATCTGGATGCGCCAGGTATTGCCGACGTAGCCGTTGACCAGCGCGATACGGTAGGGGCCCTTCTTGGCCGGCCACTGAAAGTATTCGGTCTTCTTGTCCCAAGGCGCGAAGCATTGCGGCTCATAGCCCGGCCCGGCCACCACTTTCGGCCCGGCCGCCGAGGCGGTGCCGGCGCCCGTTCCAACCAGAGCAAGCGTCGCTGCCGCCGCCAGAAGGGTGCGTCTCAACATCATCGGTCTCCCTCGTTTAGTCTCCCGAACGGGCGTCGCCTTCGAATCTATCCGTTCGTGCTGAGGCGCCGCCGGCCGCGAACTATAGAGACGCCGCCGGCGGTGCCTAGGGATTTTTGGCCTTGGGCTTCGACTTGGCGCGCTACTCTGCCGCCAGCCGCTTCGCCGCCGCGTGGCTGCGCGGATCCTTGTGCATCCGGCCATCCTTCATGATCATCGCCAGATGATCGGGCCCGACGAGGATCGACAGATCGGCGAGCGGGTTGCCGTCGACCAGAAGGAGATCGGCCAGAAGCCCTTCCTTCACGAGCCCGGTCTCCATCCGCATCAGCTGCCCGCCGTTCACTGTCGCGAGCTGGATGCACTCCATCGGCGTGTAGCCGAAGAGCTTGTTGAAGTGGATCAGGTCGCGCGCGTTCGTGCCCTGCGGAGTCCAGGCAAAGCCGTAGTCGCCGCCGATGACGGCCCGGATGCCGCGCTTCCTCACCTCCTTGTAGCACTCGCAGGTGATCTCGAGATTGCGGCGCATGTTGAGCTTCTCGACCACCTCCTCGGTGATGCCCCAGGGTGCAGCCTCGTAGACGGTGTTGTGCAGCAGGCCCACGGCCGGCCCGACGAAGATTTTGTCTTTCGCCGCCTCCATCATGTCGAGCGCCTCCTCGTCGGCGTGCTCGCAGTGGTAGATGCAGTCGACGCCGTTCCTGACCGAAAGCTTGACGCTGTTGGCCGAGCGCGAGTGACTAGCCACCTGCTTGCCGAACTCATGGGCGATATCGCAGGCCATCTTGACCTCCTCGTCCATGTAGGTCGTGACGCCGCCCGGCGAGTTCGGGAAGAAATCGTCGCCCGAGATGTTGAGCTTGACGTTGTCCACACCCTCGCGGATGCACATGCGCACCACTCGGCGGACCTCCTCGGGCCCATCGGCGATGAGCGAGAAGCTCTCACGGTGCAGGTGCATCATGCGCTCGTCGCCGAGCCCGCCCGTGGCGACGATCTCGGGACTGCCGGCGCGCATCCTGGGCCCCGGCAGCTCGCCGGCATTGACCGCGTTCCTCACCACCACGTCGAGCCGTGGTTTGGCCGAAGCGGCGCAGTAGATGCTGGTGAAGCCGCAGTCCAGGAGCAGCTTGGCGTTGGCCGCCGTCTTGAGCGTGTGCTCCTCCGGCGGCACCATGCCGAGCTCCCAGGTCTGGGCGACGCCGGTGAAGGACGGGTGGCAATGGCCCTCCGTCATGCCGGCCATCAGGGTCATGCCCTGGCCGTCGATGACGTCGGTCGCGCCGTCGCGCGCGATTTGGCTTCGGCCCTTCGCCACCTTCTTGATACGGTTGCCTTCCACCAACACCTCGCCCGGGAAAGGCTCGGCACCGGTCGAATCCAGCACGATGACGTTCGTGAGCAACGTCGCCGACATTCTTAGCCTCCATACGCCCGCTGTCCGTCGAGGGACGCAGCTGTTGATCATTCGTCGACGGCAAGGTCGATCCGAAAGCCGGCGCTGTCAACGTGTAGCCGCGACGCCACCCTTGACGCACGTCAAGGACGTCCCATCCGCCAGCGCCGATAGGGGAAAGATCGGACGGGCGGGCTGCGGCGTCGCCCGCGATCCGTCCGCCATAGGGGGCCAATCCATGATCAAGCGTATCCTCGTGCCCGTCGACGGATCCGAGCACGCAACCCGCGCGGTCGAGCTGGGCAGCGATCTCGCGGCCCGGTACCACGCCAGCCTCACGCTGCTCCACGTCGTGGCGCACGCCGGATCGTTCGTCGTGCCGCCCGAGCTTCAGGCCTATGCGAAGGTCGAGAACGTCAGCGTGACCGAGGCCGACCTCATCCGCGAGGCGGCCGAGGAGCTGGTCGACCGAGCCCGCTCACGGGCCGAGGCAGCGGGCCTCGAGAAGGTCCACACCGTGATCGAGAGCGGCGATCCCGCGACCCGCATCGTCAACTATATCGAGGATCACGGGGTCGACCTCGTCGTGATGGGCAGGCGCGGCCTGGGCGCCCTGGCGGGCCTCCTGACCGGCAGCGTCACCCACAAGGTGGCTCACCTGGCCAACTGCTCCTGCCTGACGGTCAAGTAGGCCAGAGCGCATCCGACCGGAGCCTCACGGCGCCGAGCCGCCGCCGCCTGGCCGATAGGGGGGCGGCTGGAGGATCGTCCTGGTCAGGCTCTCGGGCAGGCCGCCCAGCGGGTTGGCGCGCGTCGGCATCCCGGCGGTGAACGGCAGGAGCTGGTGCCGCGCCACCTCGAAGACGCGGCGCAGCTCCGGCACCGGGTGGCGATGCTCGTCCACCCGGAGGTCCAGCCACGGATAGGACTCCTTCCAGAAGACCTTGACGCAGGCCGACTGGCGTCCGCGCTTGTCGCCGCCCATCGCCTGGCCGGCCTCGAGGCAGACGATCAGCCGCTCGGGAAGGTCGAGCTGCTCGGCGCGGACGAACGCCTCGGCCATCGCCGGGATCACCGCGTCGCCGGCCAGCATGTTGCCCTGCGTGGCGAAGTTCTCGCCGGTGACGTGGCCGCACCAGGAGACGCAGTCCTTGCCCGTGTAGGAGGCCGACCGGCCCTCGCGGTCCACGACGCCCAGCTGGCGCACGTCACGGCCCGGATCGCCCTCGATCACGCGCCCCAGCGCCTCGCTCGGCCGCGAGGCCCTGGGCCAGCAGCTCGACGCCGTCGATGCCGAGATAGGGGTTCACCCAGGACTGGGTCGAGATGGCGCCTACACCCTCGCGGATGAAAGGGCAGATGGCACCGACACCCGGCACGGCCGTCGAGACGGCGACGCCCAGCATGCCGGTACGGGAACAGCGGGCTGCGATCGAGAAGGTCATGGGACGGCTCCCTGGGCTCGCGGTTGAAGGGCGGCCCGCCGCTCCGCCAGCGCCTTGGCGATGTCCGGCACGGCCTGCAACAGGCTTCTCGTATAGGGGTGGCGCGGCGCGTCGAACACCTCGGCGGTGGCCCCCGTCTCGACCACCTTGCCCCGCTGCATCACGGCCACGCGGTCGCTGACGTAGCGGATCACGGCGAGGTTGTGGCTGACGAAGACACAAGTGAGGCCGAGCTCGCGCCGGGTGCGCGCGAAAAGGTTCAAGACCTGCGCCTGAACCGAGACGTCGAGCGCCGAGGTGGGCTCGTCCAGCAGCAGCAGGCGCGGCCGGAGCACGATCGCCCGCGCGATCGCCACCCGCTGCTTCTGCCCGCCCGAGAGCTGGTGCGGATAGCGCTGAAGCAGGGCCTCCGAGAGGCCCACCGTGGCCAGCGTCTCCTCGAGCCTTTGCGGCCGCTCGGCGCGGCCGCCGATGCCGTGCACCTCGAGCGGCGCCAGCAGGATCTGGCGCACGGTCTGGCGCGGGTTGAACGAGGCCCCCGGGTCCTGGAACACGGGCTGCATGCGGAGGCGCAGCCGCTTCAGCGCAGCACCGCGCAGCGCCCAGACATCCTCGCCCTCGACCAGGATCCGCCCCGCGGTCGGGCGCAGCAGGTGGAGCGCCATGCGCAGCAGGGTCGACTTGCCGGAGCCCGATTCGCCGACGATGCCCAGCGTCTCGCCTTCCTGAACCTCGAGCGTCACGCCGTCGACCGCCAGCGCATCGGCGCCCCGGCGCCACAGGCCGCCCGTCCCGAACATGCGCACGAGGCCGTCCATCACGAGCAGCGGCGCGCTCATCCGCTGCTCCCGGCCTCGGCGGCGAGCCAGCAGCGCGCCGCGTGGTCGCTCGTGACCGACAAGAGGTCGGGCTCGACAGCGCAGCGCTCGAAGCGGTGCGGGCAGCGGTCGGCGAAGCGGCAGCCGCGCCCCCGGCTCGCGGGCTCGGGGATCTGGCCCGGGATCGCGTAGAGCTCGCCCGTCACGGCCGTCACCGTTGGCGTCGCCCGCAGCAGCGCCTGCGTATAGGGATGGGCCGGAGCCTCGAGGATGGTGCCGACGGGCCCGCCCTCGACGATGGCACCCGCATACATCACGTAGACGCGGTCGCAGAGGCTCGCGATGACGCCCAGGTCGTGGGTGATGAACAAGATGGCGGTGCCGTGGGTGTCGCGGATCTCGCGCAGCAGGGTCAGGACCTGGGCCTGCACGGTGACGTCGAGTGCCGTCGTCGGCTCGTCGGCGATCAAGAGCTCGGGCTCGAGCGCCAGGCCCATCGCGATCATCACGCGCTGCTGCATGCCGCCCGAGAACTGGTGGGGATAGTCCCGGGCCCGCCGCTCGGGGTCGGGAATGTGGACCGAGCGCAGCAGGCTCCCGGCGGCGGCCGCCGCGGCCTTGAGGCTGCGCCCGCGATGCAGGTTCAGCGGCTCGCCCACCTGGGTCCCGACGCGCAGCACCGGGTTGAGGCCGCGCATCGCATCCTGCGGGATCAGCGCCAGCCGGTCGCCCCGGAGCGCCCGGCGCTCGGCCTCGCCGAGCCCCACCAGCTCGCGGCCCGTGAGGCGGACGCTGCCGCCGGTGATCCGGGCGTTGCGCGGCAAGAGCCCCAGCACGGCCATGGCGGTCATCGTCTTGCCGCTGCCCGACTCGCCGATCAGGCCCACGATCTCGCCGCGCTCGACCGTGAGCCCCAGCCGCTCGACGAGCGGCAGCCTGCGGCCCCGCGAGGTCGCCTCGACGGTCAGATCCTGGATCTCGAGGGCTGGCGTGGCACAAGGGCGTCAGTCCCGGAGATGCGGGTCGAGGAGATCCCGCAGCCCGTCGCCCAGCAGGTTGAAGCCCAGCACGCAGAGGAACATCGCCATGCCGGGCACGAGCCCGAGCCAGGGCGCCTGCTCCATGAAGCCGCGGCCGGTGCTCAGCATGTTGCCCCAGGACGGATCGGGCGGCTGGGCGCCGAGGCCGAGGAAGGAGAGCGCCGATTCGAGCAGCACGGCATAGGCCAGCGCCACCGCCGCCTCGACCAGCGAGGGGGCCAGCACGTTGGGCAGGATCTCACGTGCCATGATCCGCAGATCGCCCATGCCGAGGCAGCGGGCCGCATCGATGTAGGATTGGCGCAGGCCGTATGGCTCGAGGCGCGGGCGAGGCGCGCGAAGCCCGGGATGAAGATGATGCCGATCGCGATCATCGCGTTGAGAACCGACGTGCCGAGGCTGGCCATCAGGATGACGGCCAGGAGGATGGCCGGAAAGCTGAACAGCAGCTCCATGAGCCGCATCAGGATCATGTCGATCCAGCCGCCGAAATAGGCGGCGACCACGCCGATGATCGTGCCACCTGTCAGCCCCACCGCGACCGCGATCAGGGCCACCTGCATCGAGATCCGCGCGGCGTAGATGGTCCGCGACAGGAGATCCCGGCCGAGCTCGTCGGTGCCCAAGCAGGTGCTGCGGGCGATGGGCCCTGGAGCATCACGTTGACGTCGAGCGCGTAGGGGTCGTCCGGCGCGATCTCGGGCGCGAAGATGGCGGAGACCACGAAGACGAGGACGAGAAAGCCGCCGATGCCGAGCAGGCCGAAGCGCCGGAAGCCGGCGCGGAACCGCGGGGCCGCGAGGGCAGGGGCGCTCATCCGGCGCTCTTCGAGCGGATCTGGCGCGGGTCGAGCAGGGCGCCCGCGAGGTCGACCAGCATGTTCACGGTGAGAACGACCACGGTGATGACCAGCGTCGAGGCCAGCAGCACGGGATAGTCGCGGTTGATGATCCCCACGAGCACGAACGAGCCGATGCCGGGCAGCAGAAAAATGTCCTCGATGATGACGACGCTGCCGAAGAGAAAGCCGAACTCGACGGCACCCACGGTGAGGAAGGGGATGAGCGCGTTACGCAAGGCGTGCCGGCGGACGATCACGGCGCCGTGGGCGCCCTTGGCCCGCGCCGTGCGGATATAGTCCGAGGACAGCACCTCGAGCATGCCGGTGCGCATGATCCGCAGCAGCAGCGCCGAGCTGACGATGCCGAGCGAGAGCGCCGGCATGATCATCTGCTCGAGGTTGGTCAGCGGGTCCTGGAGGAAGGGCGTGTAGCCGCCCGCCGGCAGCCAGCCGAGCCCGATGGCGAGGAAAAGTATCAGAAGCGTCGCCAGCCAGAAGTTGGGGATGGCGCCGAAGACGGTGGCGAGGAAGGTGATGGCCGTGTCCGCTGGCCGCTGGTGGTGCCAGGCAGCAACGGCACCCAGCGGGATGGCGATCAGGTTGGCGATCACGAACGCCATGATCGCCAGCTCCAGCGTCACCGGCAGCCGCGCCACGATCTCCGGGCCCACCGCCACATGGCTCTGGAACGAGGTGCCGAAATCGCCGTGCAGCGCCTTCCACAGCCAGTCGCCGTACTGGACGTAGAGCGGCCGGTCGAGGCCGGTCTCGGCCTCGAAGCGGGCGATCGCCTGCGGCGTCGCGTCGATCCCCAGCGCCGAGCGCGCGGCCGAGCCCGGCACCACGTTGATCGCGATGAACAGGACGACCGACGCCGCCAGCAGCGTCGGGATGAAGGAAAGGAGGCGAAGCCCGATCAGCCGCAGCATCAGGCCCGCCCCGCTCCCCTTCGGTCAGGCTTCGAGCCAGGCATCCTTGAGCGTCTTGAGGAACCCGGTGCGCATCGGCACGTAGCCCTGCAGCTTCTTCGTGTGGGCGATCAGGAGCCAGCCATTGACCAGCGGCACCTGGCCCATCTCGTCGAGCGAGAGCTGCTGCATCTGCTTGTAGAGGACCTTGCGCTCGTCCTGCGTCGGCGCCGTCTTCGCCTTCTCGAGGATGTCGTCCATGGCCTGACTGCAGTATTTCTGCACGTTGATGGCCATGCCGCACTTGTAGTTGTTAGAGACGAAGTCGTCCGGATCGGCCAGCGGCGAGAGCCAATACATCGTCGTGATGTCGAAGTTCGAGCTCGACCACACCTCGTCCCAATAGCGCGGGATCTCCATCGTGCCGATCTTGGCCTTGATCCCGACCGCCTGGAGATTGGCCTGGATGATCGGCGCCATGGCCATCATCGGCGGGAAGGAGGAGGCGATCGTCATCGTGGTCTCGAAGCCGTCGGGATGCCCCGCCTCGGCCAGCAGCTTGCGCGCCTGCTCGGGATCGCCCTCGGGCTTGAAGAACTTGATGTCGGCGTAGCCCCAGTTCCACTCCGGGACGACGCCGCCGAGGATCGGAGTCGCCTGGCCGAAGAAGGCGCCCTGGACGATGGCCTTCCGGTTGAGTGCCACGCCGATCGCCTGCCGCACCTTGGCGTTGTCGAGCGGGGCGTGCGTGTTGTTGGGCAGGAGCCAGTAGTAGCGCGAGCCCTCGAGCGTCTGCGCCGTGAGGCTGGGGCTCGACTTGACCCTGGACCAGTCCTTGGCTGGGATCTCGTTGCTGAAGTTGACCTGCCCCGTCATGACCGCATTGGTCAGCGCGGTGATATCGCTGATGATGCGATATTCCATCGCATCGAAGTAGGGCTTTCCCTCCTGGAAGTACTCGGCGTTGCGCTCGAACTTGATGGCCGTGCGCGGCTGGTAGCTGACGAACTTGAAGGGCCCGCTACCCACGGGATGGGCATTGAGGTCGTGTCCGCTCTCGACGAGCTTCTTGGGCACGATCGAGGAGCCGGGGAACGCCATGTAGACGAGGAAGGGGCCCGTGGGCTTGCTGAGCTTGAAGCTCACGGTCAGGGGGTCGACCACATCCACGCTGTCGATCGTCTCGACCTGGGCGCCGTAGGAGTAGCCCGAGTCCTTGGCGCGCAGGCGGTCGAAGCTGAACTTCACGTCCTCGGCCGTCAGCGGGTCGCCATTGTGGAACTTGACGCCCGAGCGGAGATGGAAGGTGTAGCTCAGCCCGTCCGGCGCCATCTCGTAGCTCTCGGCGAGCTCGGGATAGGGCTTGGCGTCGGGATCGAGCGCCATGAGGGTCGAGTAGACCTGCTCGATCACGACATGCGACATGCCCGAGGGGCCGCGCTGTGGATCGAAGCCCGCCGGATCCGCCGAGAAGGCGGCGATCAGCGTGCCGCCGCGCCGCGGCTCGGCCGCCAGGGCACTCCTGCCGCTCGGCAGGGCGATGCCGCCCAGGCCCAGCCCGAGCCCCAGCGTCGAGCCCGTTCCAAGCAGCCCGCGCCTCGTCAGACGTCCGTTCATCGCCACCTCCTGCTCCGCCCGGCGGCCATCAGACCGCCAGATACTCGTGCATGGCCTCGCTGGCCTCGAGCGCCTCACGGCTGCCCTCGGCCACGACCTTCCCCTTCTCGAGAATGACGCAGCGCCGGGTCATGCGGAAGACCATCGGCACGTTCTGCTCGACGATCACGATCGTCATGCCCTCGGCACGGTTGATCGCGACCAGGGTCTCGGCAATCTGCGCCACGAGAACCGGCATGATGCCGTCCGAGGGCTCGTCCAGCAACATCAGCCTCGGGTCGGTCATCAGCCCGCGGCCGATCGCCAGCATCTGCTGCTCGCCGCCGCTCATCGTCCCGGCCTGCTGGCCCAGCCGCTCCCGCAGGCGCGGAAAATAGCCCAACACCTCCTCGAGGCGCGAGCGCTTCGCCGTACCGCTCGCAATCCGTCCCATCTCCAGGTTCTCGCGCACGGTCATGCGCGGGAAGATGCCGCGACCCTGCACGACCGTCGTGATCCCCAGCCTGGCCCGCCGGTGCGGCGGCAGGCCGGTGATGTCGCGCCCGTCCAGGCGAAGCGTGCCGGAGCTGGCGGGGATGAGGCCCGAGATGCAGCGGATCAGCGTCGACTTGCCCATCCCGTTGCGGCCGAGCACGCCCAGGATCTCGCCATCGTCCACACGCAGCGAGACGCCGCGCAGGACGGTAATCGAGCCGTAGCCGGCCGTGACGTCCAGGACCTCGAGCGCCATCAGGCGTTTCCCAGATAGACGTCGCGGACCTGCGGGTCCGCCGCCACGGCCTCGAACGAGCCCTGGGTCAGAACGCGGCCGAGGTGGAGGACGGTGACGGGTGCCGCCAGATCGCGGATGAAGTTGATGTCGTGCTCGATGACGATGGTGGAGAGGCCGAGCTCGCCCGCGAGCTCCCGGATCAGGGCGCCGGTGGCGTGGGTCTCCTCAGCCGTCATGCCGGCGGTCGGCTCGTCGAGAAGAACGAGCTCGGCCGCGTTGGCGAGCAGAAGGGCGATCTCCAGCCACTGCCGCTGGCCGTGCGAGAGATGCTTGGCCGGCGTGCGGCTCTCCGCGCCGAGCCGCACGCGCTCCAGCACCTCGGCGATGCGCCGGCGCGGAGCGCCCGCGCGCAGGACGGACAGCTCGATGTTCTCGCGCGCCGTGAGGTTGTCGAACAGGCTGGGGGTCTGGAACTTGCGGCCGATGCCGAGCCGGGCGCGACGGACCACCGACAGGCGCGTGATGTCCTGCGCCTTGTAGCGGATGCGGCCCGTCGTTGGCGCGAGGTGGCCCGAGATCATGCTGATGAAGGTGGTCTTGCCGGCGCCGTTCGGCCCGATGATCGAGCGGATCTCGCCGCGTGCCAGCGCGAAGTCGATATCGGCGTTGGCCACCAGACCCTGAAAGCGCTTGCCCAGGCCCTCGACCTCGAGCAGCGCGCTCATGGCGCCGCGCTCCAGCGGCGGAGCGACCGGGAGAGGAACCCAGCGACGCCACCGCGCAGAACGGTGATCGCGACGATGAACAGGAGACCCATGAAGAGCTGCCAGAGCGAGGGCGAGATGGCGCTCAGATAGTTGGAAAGCGAGGACACCAGCACGCCGCCCAGGAAGGCCGCGAGCAGCGACTCGCGCCCGGCCACCGCCACCCAGACCACGACCTCGGTCGAGAACAGGACGCCACCGAGCGAGGGGGCGACGAAGCCGGCGTGCGTGGCGTAGAGGGCACCGGCCATGCCGGCGATGCCGCCCGAGAGCGCGAAGGCGGCGGTTTTGTAGAGCGGCGCGGCGTAGCCCAGGGCCTCCATGCGCGCCTCGTTCTCGCGGATGCCGACCAGGATCTTGCCGAAGCGGGCGCGCTGGACGAGCCGCAGGCCCAGATAGGCCAGGGCGGCCACGGCGAGCACGAGGTAGTAGATCGGCACGTCCTCGGTGAGCTGCAGCTCGAAGCCGGGGAAGGTCAGGCTCATCCGGTTGATGAACATGCCGTTCCAGCCGCCGGTGATCTCCGACTGGCTCACCGCGATCTGCTCGACCATGATCGAGAGCGCGAGCGTGACCAGCACGAAGTAGCCGTCGCGCACACCGGCGCTGAAGAGGAAGTAGCCGATGGCCGCGGCCAGCGCCGCGCAGACCAGCACGGCGCACAGGATCCCCAGATAGGCCGGGTTCACCGGCAGCCCCTCGTGCCCCATGACGAGGCCGATGGCGTAGCCGCCGATCGCGAAGAAGCCCGCCTGCCCGAAGCTGAGGATGCCGCTGCCCCCCCACAGCAGGCCCAGCGACATCGCCATCACGCCGAACAGCATGTACTGCGGCAGGATGTAGACGACATAGCCCCCGGCGAGCAGCGGCATGATGGCCAGGGTGGCGAGCACCAGGACGGCCAGCGGGATCTCGCCCAGGGCCCACCGCGCCGGTCGGTCGGCGGCATCGCGCGGCGCCGGGCTTCCGGCCACGCTCACCGCCTCGTCCCGATCAGGCCCGTCGGCCGGAAGCGCAGCAGCACGATGGCGAGCGCGAAGACGACGGTCTGGGCGAAGACCTGGCTCGAGACCAGCGCGAAGATCGTCTCCGACCCGCCGACGACGAAGCTTCCGACCAATGTCCCTGCCAGGATCTGGCCGAGGCCGCCCACCGTGACGGCGAAGAAGGAGCGGACGAGGAAGACGTTGCCGATATAGGGGTCGATGCTGAGCATCGGGCTGATCAGGGCGCCGGCGAGGCCTGCGAGGAAGGCGCCGGCGACGAAGACCTGCTTGTAGGCCAGACCGACGTCGAGCCCGAGCAGGCTCGCCATCTCGCGGTTCTGCACCAGCGCTCGGACCTTGATCCCGATCCGCGTTCGGAAGAGCAGCACGGCCAGGGCAAGGAGGACGAGGAGCGAGATGGCGCCCACGAGGGTGCGATAGGCCGGAAGGTCGAGGCCCAGGAGGTGGATCGTATCGGGCAGCGGGTTGGGCACGTTGCGGAAGTCGGTGCCGAAAACGAGCTTGATGACCTCGGTCGCGACGAGGAAGAAGCCCCAGGTCAGCAGCAGCGTATCGAACGGCTCGTCATAGAAGTGGCGGATGAGGACGTGCTCGAGCACGAGGCCGATGAGCCCGACGCCGACCGCCGCCAGCAGCGCCGCCGGCACGAACGGGACGCCGTGGCTCGTGGTCCACCACATCAGGTAGGCGCCGAGCGTCAGCATCGCTCCATGGCCGAGGTTGATGACGCCGATGAGGCCGAAGATCACGGCCAAGCCCGAGGCGGCGAGCGCCAGGACCAGGGTGATGAGCACGGCGTCGGCGACGACGCTGAGGGCAAAGGCGAGCAAGGCTTCTCCAGGGGAAGGTCGGGCGGCCCCGCCCCGGGGCCGCCCGGATGGGTCAGAGCGGCAGCGACTTGCAGGCGGCAGGCTTGGGCTGCACGGAAGGCAGCGCCTCGATCTGCTCGAACATGTCGTTGACGCCGGTCCAGCCCGGCCGCACGCGCATCAGGTAGGAGGGCAGCACCGCCTGGTTGTCCAGGGCCCGCATCGTCACCGGCCCCTGCGGCGCGCCGTCGAAGGTCAGCCCTTTCAGGGCCTCGCGCACCTTGGCGGTGTCGGTCGACCCTGCCTTCGCGATGGCCATGGCCCCCATATGGGCCGCGTTGTACATGCCCACGCCCACCGTGTTCATCAGCGCGTCCTTGCCGTACTTGGCGAAGAAGCGCTCGAGGAACGCCTTGTTGTTCGGTTGGTCGATGGTCATGAAGTAGTCGAAGCTGACATAGGTGCCGGCCGAGACCTCCGGGCCGAGGCCGCTCGTCACCACCTCCTCGTCGTCCACCGTCCAGAGCGTGATGTCCTTCGACATGCCGGCGGCGTGGAACTGGCGGCGGAAATTCACCGTGTCGGAGCCGGTCAGCGAGTGGAAGACCACCTCGGTCCCGGCGCTCTTGATGTCGCGCAGCACCGAATCGTACTGCGGCGTGTTGAAGGGGATGTAGACCTCGCCGACGACCTGGCCGCCCAGCTCGTTGAATTTCTCCTTGAACATCTTGTTCGTCTCGCGAGGCCAGGCGTAGTCCGAGCCGATCAGGAAGAACTTCTTGCCGTGGTTCTTCATGATGTAGTCGATGAACGGCCAGACCTGCTGCGACGGCTCGGGACCGAACATGAAGATGTTCTTGTTGCACACGCCGGGGAAGAATTCCTGGCTCTGGCCTTCGTACCAGGTGGGGTAGAGCAGGAGCTTGCCCGTCTGCTGGACGACGGGGCCCGCCGCGTTGCGCTCGGCCGAGGAGAAGGTTCCGGCGAGGAGATCGACGCGCTCCTGGCGGACCAGCCGGTTCGCCTGCTCGACGACGATGCGCGGCTCGGTCTTGCTGTCGCCCACCACGATCTCGATCTGCCGGCCGAGCACGCCACCGGCCTTGTTGATCTCGTCGACGGCGAGCTCGAAGCCCGCGAAGTGGGCCTTGCCATAGACCGTCCAGGCACCCGTCAGAGGCGAGATGACCCCGACCCGGATCGGGTCGCGGCCCATGCATGCCGGACCGTCCACGGCATCGCCACCGCGGCGGTGCCTGCCGTGGCGAGCGCGCCCAGCACGGTACGCCTCGTGACGCCGTCCTTGCGGAGGGTGACCTTCACCATCTTCTTGTCTTCCTTCTCCCTCGGTGTCCGCTCAGTACCAGCCCGGCTTGGCGCCGGTGCCCAGCATCTCGTCATAGACATCGGTGCGACGGTCTCGCAGGACCTGGTTGTACTCGTTCCAGTTCCGCTTGCGCCTCGCGTCGGCGAGGTTGCAGTCGGCGTAGATGATCTCCTCCTCGGTCCGGCTCGCCGGCCCGGCGACGGGCCAGCCGGTGTAGGAGACGACGAGGCTCTGGCCGATGAAGGGCTGGCCGCGCTCGGTGCCGACGCGGTCGGCGGCCGCGATGAAGACCGAGTTGGTATGGGCCGCGCTCATGCAGAGAATGTTGGCCATCGCCTCCCGGTTCGGGTCCTGCCCGGGGATCGGCACCCAGTTGGTCGAGATGCAGATGATGTCGGCTCCCTGCAGCGCGCACAGCCGGTAGCCCTCGGGGAACCAACCATCGTAGCAGATGAGCGCCCCGACGCGTCCGATCGGCGTGCCCCAGACCGGGAAGCCGAGATTGCCGGGCTCGAAGAACAGGTTCTCCTCGTTCCACAGATGCACCTTGCGGAACGTCCCGATCGGACCCTCGGGGCCGATGAAGGCGGCCGAGTTGTAAAGAAGATCGCCGTCGCGCTCGCAGATGCCGGCCGAGATGTAGAGGCCATGGTCGCGCGCGAGGCGGGCCCAGGTCTGCACGGTCTGGCCGTCCGGGACCGGCTCGGCGAGCGCGAACGCCTCGTCCCGGCTCTCGAACACGTAACCGGAGTTGCACAGCTCCGGCAGGACCACGAGCCGGGCACCGTTCGCCGCCGCCTCCTCGATGAGCGCGACGCCCTTGGCGACATTGGCCGCCTTGTCCCCGACATGCGGCTCCATCTGGACGCATGCGACGCGGACGACGGCCTCGTGGCGCCCCTTGCGGTCCTCTGCCATCGCCAAGCCCTCCCTCAGGCTGAGGTAGCTCTTCAGGATCGACGCGCCGAGCGTGTATTTCGGGTCCACCATGTTGCCCAGCCGCACCCGGCCTGCTTGCGTCAGCAAGAAGTATGCCTCGCTCTCCTCGAAGCCGAAATCGCTCACGAGCCAGCGGATCAGCTCGCGATAGGCGATGCGCGCCGCATCCTCCATCGGCCTGGCACTGCCGAGCGTCATGATGAAGCGCTCGTTCTCGAGGCGCGGCCAGGCGATCTGCCAGCCCTTGATGAGGTCGACATGGATGGTGACGGTGGCCGGGATCTCGACGGCCACGCCGCACAGCTCGCCATCGCCCTGCGTGCCATGACAGTCGCCGAGAAAGAGATAGGCGTCCTTGTGCAGGACCGGGAAGTAGAGAATGGCACCGGGGGCGACGTCGGGCACGTCCATGTTGCCGCCCCAATAGTCGGGCTGCAGCGAGCTCACGGCCTCGATCTCGGGCGCCACGCCGAGCGTGCCGATGAAGGGCTCGTAGGGGAGCGTGATCTTCTCGTTGAACTTGATGCCCTGCTCGGTCACTTCCATCTTCTTGACCCGCTCGGGCAGCGGCTGGTTCAGGAGCGCGGTGGCGGTGGTGGCGACGAGGCCGCCGAACTCGGTGATCAGCGCCGTCGTGCCGACCGGCTGCGGGCCGCGCGGCTTGATGCTGTGGATGTGCACGCAGAGCACGTCGCCCTTCTCCGCACCCTCGACCGCGATCGGGCCGCATTGCGGGTTGAGGAAGGGGACGTTCAGCTTCTCGCTCGGCTTGTCGCTCTCGCTCGTGATCGCACCCTCGAACGCGTCCTGCGTCTCGGCGATCACGAGGTCGCCCGGCTTGATCCGCATCACCGGCTCGGCATAGGCGCCATAGACATAGTGATAGCGGCCCTGCGCCGCCTCGGTCAGCTGGTGCGCCTTGCCGGCCTTGCCCTTCGCCACGCCCTTGCGGGCCATGTAGGAGGTCTCGAGCCACGTCATCGGAATGCTCCCCTGTGAGACGCGAGAAAGTCAGATGGCGAGGAACGCGGCGACACGCTCGGTGTCGCGCAGCTCCTCGCGGGTGATGGAGGCGACGACCCGGCCCTTGTCGAGGACGTAGGCACGATGCGCCGCGGTCTGCATCAGATCGATGTTTTGCTCGACGATCAGAACGCCGATCGGCTTGCGTGTCACGATCTCGGCGATGAAGGCGCCGATCTCCTGGACGATCGAGGGCTGGACGCCGTCCGAGGGCTCGTCCAGCAGCAGAAGCTCAGGGCCATTCACGAGCGCCCTGGCGATCGCCAGCATCTCCTGCTGGCCGCCCGAGAGCGTTCCGCCGCGCTGGCGCGCCCGCTCCTTGAGGAAAGGAAAATAGCCGTAGACCTCATCCAGCGCGAAGCGGCCGGCGCCGGCGCTCACGAACTGGCCCATGCGCAGATTGTCCAGCACCGACATGTGCGGGAAGATCTCGCGCCCTTGCGGGACATAGCCCATGCCGCGCCGCGCGCGCCGGTCGGCGCTCTCGGACGTGACGTCCTCGCCCTTGAAGCTGATCCTGCCCTGCCGCGCCCGCAGAAGGCCGATGACGCCCCGCATCAGCGTGCTCTTGCCGACGCCGTTGCGGCCCAGCACGCCCACGACCTCGCCGCGCTCGACATTGATGCTGACACCCTGGACGACGTCGCCCGTGGCGTAGCCGGCGCGGAGGTCGGCGACCTCGAGGATGCCCGCCATCTCAGGCACGCCCCAGATAGATGCGGCGCACATCGTCGTGGGCGGTGATCTCGTCCACGGTGCCCTCCGCGAAGATCCTGCCCTGGTGCAGGACGGTGACCTGCTGCGCCACCTCGCGCACGAAGGCGATGTCGTGCTCGACCACCACGATGGTGAGGCCGCTCTGGTTCAGATGCTGCAGCACGCGCGCCGTCTGCAGCGTCTCCTCCGGCGACAGGCCGGCCGTCGGCTCGTCCAGCAGCAGGATGTCCGGGCCGCCCGCCAGCACCATCGCGATCTCGAGCCACTGGAGGCGATGGTGCGGCAGCTCGCGCGCCACCGTGTCCGCCTCCTCCTCGAGGCCGAAAAGGTCGAGCGCGTAGCGGAAGCGCTCCTCGGCGGCCGACGACCGGCCCGCGCCTATGGGCAGCGGGATCTCGAGGTTCTGGCGCACATTGAGCGCGTGGTAGGCCCGGTTGGTCTGGAAGGTGAGGCCGATGCCGAGCCGGACCCGCTTGAACGCCGGCAGCCGCGTCACCTCGGTTCCCTTGAGGAGGACGCTGCCCCCGTCCGGGGGATAGATCCCACAGAGCAGGGCGAAGAGCGTCGACTTGCCGGCACCGTTCGGGCCGATGATGCAGCGCAGCTCGCCCTCGCCGACGGCGAGCGACACGCTGTCGGTCGCGACCACCCCACCGAAGCGCTTCGCGAGCTCCCGGGTCGCGAGAATAGCCTCGGCCATCTCAGCGGCTCCCCGCATCGGGTGTGAGGGCCGCGCGCCAGCCGCGCCGCGGCAGCTCGCGCGCCAGGGTGACGATGATGCCGCGCGGGAAGAACAGCATCACCAGCACGAGGAGGGCGCCCGTGATGATCATCGCGTACTGGTTGCCGGTCGAGGAGAGCGTGTAGTTCAGCCAGTTGAGGGCATAGGTCGAGGTCGCGACGGCCAAGAGGCTGTCCCGCCCGCCGACCGCCACCCAGATCACTGGCAGCGCTGCCTGCAGCAGGCCCACCTGCGAGGGCGTAATGTAGTTGCCCCACTGGACGTAGAGCAGCCCCGAGACGCCGGCGAGAACGGCCGCCAGCACGAAGACGCCCAGCTGGCGGGCGCGGATGTCGTAGCCCAGAAGCTCGGTGCGCAGCGCATCCTCGCGGATCGCCAGCATCACGCGGCCGCTCCGCGAGCCCACGAGCGCCCGGCAGCCCAGGAAGCAGATCAGCACGACGATCAATGTGTAGTAGTAGAAAGAATAGCCCATGAAGACGAGCTGGCCGATCTGGAAGGTCGGGATGCCCGTCATCCCGTTGTAGCCGCCGAGCTGCACGGCGCCCACCCGCCACTGATAGCCCGCTGTCTGGCCGAGAAAGGTCTCGAGCAGCAGGGTGAAGACGAGCGTCAGGATCGGCGTGATCCACATCTGCACGCGAGCGTAGAACACGAAGTAGCCGAAGATGGCCGAGACGATCGCGCAGGCGGCAAGCCCACCCAGCGAGCCCACGATCGGGCCCCATGAATAGGCGGTGAGGTTGCCACCGATGATGCCGTAGAGATAGCCGGCGATGCCGAAATAAGCGACCTGACCGAAGCTCAGGACGCCACAATAGCCCCAGAGCATCGCCAGACCCAGTGCCATTGGCACATTCGAGAGATAGTACGCCATATTCGTGGCATCGAAGTCGCTGATGAGGTTGGCGTAGTAGAAGAGCAGGGCCACGGCGACGGCGAAGCCGGCCCAGTACCAGGCCGACTGGCCGATGTCCTCGGGTCCGGTGAAGAGGCGCAGCGCTCGCATGGGCTAGACCAGCCTCGCGCGCTGGTCGAGGCGGCGCTGGATGAAGGCCGAGATCCCGTCCGGCATCAGTCGGATGATGATGAGCGCGGCCAGGAGGAGTGCCACCGTGCCTAGGAAGGCCCCGAAAAGGAAGCCCACCGGCGTCTTGATGAGCGACAGCAGCACGCTGCTGCCCACCGCACCGGCGATGACGTTGGTGGCGCCGCCAACGACCACCGTGATGAAGGCGGGCGCCACGAACTGCTGGCCCATATAGGGTGCGATCGAGGTCGTGGGTGCCAGAAGGGCGCCGCTGAAGCCGGCGAGGCCGGCGCCGAGGCTGAAGGTCAGCGTGTAGACGCGGCGGGTGTCGACGCCCAATGCCCGGGCCATGGCGGGGTTCTGCATCGTCGCCCTGGCCTGAAGACCGAAGGTCGTGCGGTTGTAGAGCCACCACAGGCCCACTACGACCAGCACCGAGATCAGGATCAGCGCTATCCAATAGTCCGAGAAGGAGTACTGGCCGACCGAGAAGGAGCCGCCGGGGATCGGGATCGACGGCAGGAACGGGCCGAACAGGATGAGCGTGCCCTGGCCCAGGATGAGGCTGATCCCCCAGGTGACGACCAGCGCACCGAGCTCACGGCCGTAGAACTGCCGCACCACCAGCCGCTCGAGGATGGCGCCGAAGATCGCCACCACCACGAAGGCCAGGATCACGGCCACCGGGAAGGGCACGCCCCGGTGATAGGTCAGCGAGGCGGTGTAGGCGCCCATCATCATCAGCTCACCATGGGCGAGGTTGATGATGTTCATCATCCCGAGGATGACGATGAGGCCCAGCGCCGAGAGGAGCAGATAGGACCCGTTGGTCCCGAGCTGATAGAGGACGCTCGCCGCGACCGCCAATCCGTCCATCGGTGGCTCCGTTCGAGCCGGCGAGGCGGCCGGTCACGCCCGAAGGCGCGACCGGTCCTCACCGGACGTTGAGGGTCCGGGCGAGGCTCAGGCCTTCTTCTTCGTGAACATGTCGAAGAAGGGATCCTCGGCCGGCGTGTACTGCTTGAACTCAGGGGTACGGATCAGATTGACACCCAGGCGCTGCAGCCACCAAGCCTCGATCAACGGCCAGTCGCGCACGAAGCTCACATTGTGGTTCTCGTCGCATACGGCGAGGCGGATCGGGTGAGCACAGTGATGGGTGCCGGGCTCGAGGAACACGCTGCCCTCCGGCGCCTCGATGTTCCAGCCCATCTCGAGCGCCTTCTTCACCGTCGGCTGATCGACCGTGCCGGCGAGGCGCGCTGCCTTGGCGTAGAGATGGATGGTGAAGTAGGTGTTCTGCGCCATCTCGCCGATATAGGGATCCTGCGGGAACATCGTCATCCAGCGCTTGACGAAGGCCCGGTTGCGCGCGGTCGGCACCTCGAGCTGGTACTGGATGGCGTTGTGCATGCCGGCGAGGGAGGGCGGCGCGAAGCGCTTGTGCTCGTAGCCCTGCGCCATGTTGACGGTCGAGGCCATCGGGAACTTGAGGCCGGCGGCGGCCGCCTGCGGATAGTAGTTCTGCTGGTTCTGGCCGACGAGGAGGGTCATCACCCAGTCGGGCTTGGCCTGCTGGACGCGGGCGATGACCTGGCTGAACTCCGAGACCGAGAGCGGGATGAACTCCTCGGCGATGATCTGCCCGCCCAGGAGCGGCACGAAGGCCCGGGTCCAGGCCGCGGTGAGCTGCCCGAAATTGTAGTCGGCGGCGAGCGTGTAGCCTTTCGGCCCGAACTTCTCGATCATGTACTGCACGGTCGGGATGACCTGCTGCTCGCAGACCGGGCCGGTGCAGAAGGTGTTCGCGTCGGCGACGCCGCCCTCATACTGGTTCGTGTAGAAATAGAGCTGCTTGTGCTGGTCGACGATCGGCCGGATGGCCTCGCGCTCGGCGCTGGCGAAGCCGGCCACCAGCACGTCGACCTTCTCCTGCTGGATCAGCCGACGGGCGAGCTGCTGCCAGAGCGCGTTGTTGCTCTGGCCGTCGAACGAGAGGAGCTGGAGCTCGCGGCCGAGGATGCCGTTCTCGCCCGAATCGATCAGGACGTCGGCCTCCTCCTCGAAGACGAGATCGGTCTTGTCCATGGGCCCGCCGTCCGACACGAGGTCGAGGTTGGTGCCCTCCTTGCTGATGATCGGCGGCTTCGAGCCGCGACCTTGCCCATGACGCCGAGCTGACCGGCGCCGATGCCGGCGGCCCCCTTGAGCGTCTTGCCCTCGTTGATCTCCTTCACGGCGAGCTGGGCCGCGTGCAGCTTCTGGATGCCGTAGACCGAAAGGTTGCCCGTCTCGTCCTCGATGAAGCCGAGCTTGATGGGCGCTCCCGTCTGCGCTCTCGCCGGATTGCTGAAGCTGAAGCCGCGCAGATAGGTGGCGGCGGCGATGCCGGCGGCTCCAGCACCCTTGAGCACGGTGCGACGGTCGGCACCGGGTGCTGTCGAGCTCTCGGTCGTATCGGTGACGACGGGATCGGTCTTGTCAGTCATGGTTCCTGTCCCTTGTCCCAGCCCTGAGGGCTTCCCCCAAAAAAAGTCAGGCCTCGCGCGCCGCCGCGGGCGATGCGCTTGCTGCCGCGAGCAGCCGGATGGCCAGCTCCTCGACCGTCACGCGCTGGCGCATGCTCTCCTTTCGCAGCAGGCGATAGGCCTGCTCGTCGTCGACACCGCGCTGCTCCATCAGCTGCAGCACCGCCTTGAAGACGACCCGCCGGGCTCCGTGGCGCGCCTCGAGCGCGCGAAGACGGTCGAGCTGCTCCTGGCGGCGGCGGTGCTCGTTCGCGGCGAAGAAGAGCGCCGTGTAGATCCCCGTCGTACCCACCGGCTTCCTGAGCACGGCTGCGGGCAGCTGGTCGAACGCGCGCTCGAGCCGGCTCGGCGCCTCGAGGCCGATCACCGCGATCAGCGGCACCGGCGCCGTGCCGGGTGTCCAGGGCAGGAGGTCGCCCGCGGCGTCGGCGTCGAAGAGAACGAGCTCGGCCTCGTCGAGGACACCTGGCTCCGTCATTGCGGTCGACGGGTCAATGGCGAGCACGCTCAGGCCCAGCCGGGTCAGCGTCTGGGCGATCACCGTCCTGTTGCGGTCGGCGGGGTGAACCACGGCCGCCCGCACGCCGCGGAAGTTCTGGATCGGGCGGCGGCTCATCGCACGATCCTGAGGCCGGGGGCCGCGTGCAGGTCGGCCTGGGCCTTCGGGTCGTGCCAGACCAGATAGGGGTCGGGCTTCACCGGGGCGGGTGCCTCGTAGATGATGTCGAAGCCGCCCTCCGCATTCGAGATGCCGATGCGTGGCGTCAGGTAGCAGTGCCGGTTGTCGCGATCGATGTGCACGTCGCCCTGAGGTGCTCGCATCCAGATGTGGGAGAGCGCATCGCGCACCGCAGCGAGCGAGACGGCGCCCGCGCGGCGGATCGCGCGGGCCAGGAGGTGGACCGCAACATAGGAGGACTCGGCATCGGCCGATGTCGGCCCCGCATCCGGGAAGGCTCGGCGATAGGCGGCGACGAAGGCGCGATTGCGCGGGCTGTCGACGCTCTCGAAATAGACGCTGGAGCTGATGTGGCCGGCCGAGGCCTCGGGCCCGATCTCCATGAGCTCGGGCTCAGCCAGGCTGCAGCTCGCGATCGGCAGGCTGGCTGGCTGGTCGATGCCGGCCTCTGTCGCCGCCTGCCTGAAGGCGCGGAAGAAGGCGTAGGCCGAGGTGCCGATCAGTGTGTTGAAGACGAAGCTCGGCCGGGCATCCAGGATCTGCTTGATGACCAGGGCGAAGTCGGTCTCGCCGACCGGAAGGTAGCGCTCCGCCAGGACCGTGCCGCCGGCGGCCTGCACCGCCTCCCGCATGATCCGGTTGTTCTCCCAGGCCCAGACATAGTTCGAGCCGATGCACCAGGTCCGATCGCCATGCGTGCGCAGCAGATGCTCGGCCAGCGGCACGATGTGCTGGTTGGGGGCAGCGCCGGTATAGACGACGTTCTCGCTGCTCTCGAAGCCCTCATAGTGCGAGGGGTACCAGAGCAACCCGTCATACTTCTCGAATAAGGGGAGCACCTCCTTGCGGCTCGAGGAGGTGTAGCAGCCCACCACATGGACGAGGCGGTCGGTGGTGAGGAAGCGCTGGGCGGCGCTGGCATAGTCGCCGTTGCGGCCGGCCGGGTCGACGAAGACGGGCTCGAGATCGAAGGCGAACTCGGGGCTCGCATTGATCTCCTCGACCGCCAGCCGCGCGCCGTTGAGCATCGCCCTGGCGATCGTGGCGTAGGGCCCCGTCGCCGAGAACAGCAGGCCGATGCGGACCGTGCCCTCCTGGTGCATGCGCCTCCTCGAACGGCACGCGACAGCAAGCCCGGCCGTTCACGCCGTGGGCTTCGTTGCCCGGTATCGAGGTCTAGGGGACCGCATGAAGATCAGCCGGTGCCACCCGGCAGGAGCTGCGCTGCTCACCAGACACCATTGCCCGAGGGCCGGCGCGCGTCAAGCCCTCGGGCAGTGTCGCAGGAGCGGAGAGAGGCTCAGGCGGCCACTTCGCTCGGCGTGTCGTTGATCCCGTCGAGGTCGGGGGCATGGCCGTAGCTCATGCGCCGCATCTGCTCCATCACCCGGTCCATCTCCTCGGCAGGCAGATGGGGCGGCTCGCCCAGGGCCAGCGCATGGACGTACATGCGCGCCAGCACCTCGATCTCGACCGCTAGCCACAGCGCCGTGTCCAGCGTCGTAGCGACGGTCAGGAGGCCATGGTGGCCCATCAGGCAGGCATGCCTGCCCTCGAGCGCCTCGAGGACCGCGTCCGAGAGCGCCTGCGTGCCGAACGTCGCATAGCGCGAGACCCGGATGTCATGGCCGCCGGCGATCGCCGTCATGTAGTGGAAGGGCGGGATGCCGCGCTCGTGACAGGCCAGCGTCGTGGCGAAGGTCGCATGGTTGTGCAGCACGACGTTGACGTCGGGGCGGGCCTTCAGGATGTCGCGGTGGAAGCGCCATTCCGAGGAGGGCCGGTGGCGGCCGAGATAGCTGCCGTCCTCCCGCAGCAGGACCAGATCCTCGGGTTCCATCGTCTCGTAGGGCTGGCTCGTGGGCGTGATCAGCAGGCCGCCCTCGATGCGGTGGGAGATGTTGCCGGATGTGCCCTGGTTGATGCCCTTGCGGTTCATCTCGCGTGCCGTCTCGATAATGGCGCGGCGGATGGCCTCGTGGCCGTTGTCGCTCAAGACCGATCTCCGATGGGTGACGTGCCGGGCGGAAGAGGCCGGCCCAGATGCTCCGCAACCGCCGCCCGCCAGCGCGCCCTATAGGCCGAAAGGCCGGCCGGCGCCACCGCTTCGGCAGGCACCAGGGCGATCTCGACCGGCCCCCCGCGACGCCCGTGCGTCCACAGCAGCGCCGCGCCGAAGGCCGTCCCGCCGCCCGCCTTCTCGACCAGGATCGTCTGCCCGGGCCGCAGGGTCGCGAGGAGGCCGGCAAAGCCCGGATCGGTGGCAAAGCCCCCGTCGATCACGACCGTCCCGACGGCGCCGAGAAGATCCAGGCACACCTCGCCCACCAGCGCCGCGTAGAGCGTCGCCAGCGCCACCCGCAGCGCCGGGGCGGAAGGCGGCTCGCCGACGATGCGCCCCCGCCCGGCGCTGCCGGGAAAGATGCCGTCGAACTCGCAGAAGCCCGGCAGGGCCAGCGTGCCCAGGCCGATCACCTCAGCCAGTGCCTCAGCGGTCGCCGCGCCCTCGACGTGCCCCCGGATCCGGGCATGCTCGCGCCCGGTCATCGCGAGGAGACCCATCGACGGGTCGTCCATGCACGTCCGCCGTCACGGTCATGCCACGCGCCTCGTCGAGGCGGTCGGCACCGGCCGTTCCGCTCATGCCGACGATCCAGGTGCCCGTGGAAAGCAGCGTCGCATCGCCGAGGCCCGCCTGCTGATAGCGATAGAGGTTGGCGGTGCTGTCATGGACGCCGGCCAGGACGGCCATGTCGGGCTGGCAGGCCCGTGGCCCTGGCGATCTCGGGCCTGAGAGGGCCCACGACCTCCCAGGCCGGAACGATGGGCGGCACCAGCCGCTGCCAGCCGCTGCTCAGGGCGAGGCTCGTGAAGCGGCCGTCGAGCGGGCTCCACAGATGCGACTGGGCGCCCAGCATCGAGATCTCGCCGACCGCGCGTCCGCTCAGCCGCCAGGCCCAGAACTGTGGGAAAGGCAGCAGCCATCGGGCGGCGGCAAGCCGCTCGGGAAAGCGCCGTTCCATCCAGAGCAGCTGGCGGGCGAAGTGGCTGGCACCTGCAAGCTGCGCGGACCCGCGCTCGAGATAGGAGGGGGCGAGGCTCTCATACTCGGCCATGACCTCGGCCGGCGGCTGGTCCTCATAGTCGATCGGCGGCAGGACGGGGCCACGCTCGTCCACCACCACGCCGCCCGAGCCGTGGCCGGTGGCGACGAACGCCTCGATCGGCGCCCGGTCGGAAAGCTCGCGAAGCGATGTCAGGAGCCAGCGCTCGATCGCGTCCAGATCGGCATGCAGCCAGGGCGGTCCTGGCACGGCGCGGTTGGGGACCGAGCACTGCGCCAGGATCGCTTTTCCCTGCTCGATGAGCAGCAGCTTCAGGTTCGTCTTGCCGATGTCGAGAACAGCGACCGCCATGGTGCCCGGAACCTCCTCATGCGCGGCGAGGGAAGCCGGGCATGGGAAGGGCCTGTCAAGCCCGTTGGGAGAGGCGGGGTCGCGGCCAACGCCCGCTTGACCAAGAGCAGCGATCCTCGGGCGACCTTCCGGGCGGCGGGCTCGCGCCTGCGGCGATCCCGGCGCTGCCTCTCGACATCGACCGGACGGCCCCGCATGGTGCCGGGCCAGCGATGGCCAGCGGGTGGCCGCCAGGGTGGTCGAAGTGGCCCCAGGGTGGTCGAAGCGGGCAAGGAGGCGTCGGGGTCGGTAGGAATGGACAGCGCCGAGTTTCTGAGTTTCCTCGCGGCCATGCTGGCGATCATGAACCCGATCGGCGGGATGCCGGTCTTCATCTCGCTCACCGCCGATCGCTCGCCCGAGGAGCGGCGCCGGATCGCGCTCATCGGCTCGCTGGCGGTCCTGGTCGTCCTCGCCGTCACGGCGCTGGCGGGCGAGCCGATCCTCCACTTCTTCGGCATCTCGGTCGCCTCGTTTCGCGTCGCGGGTGGCATCATCGTGCTGCTGATCGCCCTCTCGATGCTGCAGGCCAAGCGCAGTGAGGTCCATCATTCGGCGGAGGAGGAGGCCGAGGGCGCTGCCAAGGAGAGCCCGGCCGTCTTTCCCCTGGCGATCCCGATGATCGCCGGCCCAGGCGCCATCTCGACCGTGATCATCTATACCCACCAGGCGCACGGCGCAGGCGGCTGGGTCGCCATCGTCGCGGTGATTCTCGTCATGGTGGTGGCGGTCTACGTCGCGATGCGTGTCGCCGTGCCGGTGGCCGCGGCCCTCGGCATGGCCGGCATGAACGTCGTGGTCCGGCTCATGGGCATCCTGCTCGCGGCCATCGCCGTCGAGATGATCGCCGGCGGCATCACCGGCCTCTTCCCGTCGATCGGCAGCGGCCATTGAGGCCCCTCAGCCTGCCCGGAGCAGCAGCTCTGCCACGATCTGCCGGCGCGGGTCCGCGCTCGGGCCGACCCTGATCTCGAAGCTACCGGGCTCGAGGCGGGGCTCGAGATCGGGCCCCAGAAAGCTGAAGGCTTCGGTATTCAACACGAGCCGTGCCGTCCCACCCTCGCCTGGGTCCAGGCGGATCTTCTGCCAGCCACGCAGCTCTTGCATCGGCCGCGCCACGCTCGCCACGCGATCGCGGACAAAGAAAAAAAGAGTCTCCTCGCCGGGGCGGTGGCCCTCGTTCGTGACCTCGACGGTGATCTCGACCCGGTCGCCCGGCCGGGCCTCCGCGGGTGTCACCTCGAGCTTCCGATAGGAGAAGCGCGTGTAGGAAAGCCCGTGGCCGAAGGGGAAGAGCGGCTCAACCGGCAGGTCGATGTACTTCGATGTGTAGCGCTGTCCCGAGTTCGGCCGGCCTGCCGGTCGGCCGCTGGGCATAGAAGACCGGGATCTGGCCCGTGTCGACCGGCCACGAGACCGGTAGACGTCCTGTCGGCTCGGCGGCGCCGCTCAACACCTCCGCCACAGCGTGGCCGGCCTCGACGCCCAGGAACCAGGTGGCCAGCACGGTGCCGGCCTGCTCGAAGAGCCAGGGCACCATGAGCGGCCTCCCCGAGCTCAGCAGGAGGACCGTGGGCTTACCGAGCCTGAGAACGGCCTCTGCCAGCGCCCGCTGGCGGCCCGGCAGGTCCGGTCGGCCCCGGCTCGCCGCCTCGCCGCTCATGAAGCGCTTCTCGCCGAGGCAGAGGAGGACGATGTCGGCCTCCTGCGCCGCCTGGACGGCCGCCTCGATGCCGCTCTCGTCTTCTCCCTCGATGGCAACGCCGGGCACGTGGACGAGCGTGGTGCCCGCGAAGGCGCCGCGCAGGCCATCGAGAATGCTGACCGCCTCCTCGGGCGCGCCGGCGGCGGACCAGGGCCCCGGCATCTCGAGACCCGCATCGGCCAGCGGGCCCAATACGGCTATTCGCTTGGGCGCGGGATCCAGTGGGAGGAGCCCCGCCCCGTCCTGGAGCAGCACGATCGAGCGGCGGCCCGCCTCGCGGGCCAGCGCCCTGCGCTCGGCCTTCGTCGTCGGGGAGGCCGGCGGAGCCCCGCAGCGGCGGTAGGGATCGTCGAGAAGGCCCAGCCGCTCCTTCAGCGCGAGCACGCGCCGAACCGATTGGTCGACCCGCTCGATGCCGACGAGCCCGCGCTCGAGCGCCTCGGGCAGGCCACGGACGAACGCGTCGCCCATCATGTCGATGTCGACGCCGGCCTCGAGGGCGAGCGCTGCGGCCTCGGCCAGATCGGCCGCCACGCCATGCGCGATCAGCTCGGCCACGGCCCCATAGTCGCTGATGAGAACGCCGCCGAAGCCCCAGCCGCCGCGCAGCAGGGCGCGGAGAAGCGGCGCGTTGGCCGTCGTCGGCACGCCTGCTAGGTCGTTGAAGGATGGCATCACCGACGCTGCGCCATGAGCGACGGCGGACGCGAAGGCCGGCAGATGCACCTCGTGCAGCGTCCGCTCGGAGACGTCGACCGAGGCATATTCGCGGCCTGCGCCGACCGCCCCATAGCCGCCCAGATGCTTGGCGCATGCGGCCACGGCGTCTGTGGCGTCGAGGCCGCCCTTCTGCAAGGCACCGATCCTGGCCTCCGCCAGCCTTGCCGCGAGCCAGGGATCCTCGCCCGGGCTCTCCGCGATGCGCCCCCAGCGGGGATCGCGGCAGACATCCAGCATCGGCGCGAAGAGAAGGTCGAGTCCGTCAGCCGCCGCCTCCTCGGCGGTGACGCGGGCGGTTCGTCGCCACAGCCCCGGATCGAAGGCGCCGGCCTCGGCCAGCGGGATCGGAAAGATCGTGCGGTGGCCGTGGATGGCATCGAAGCCGAAAAAAAGCGGGATGCCGAGCCTGGTCTCCTCGACGGCTGTCCGCTGCGCCTCGCGGACGCGATCTCTCCCGTAAAGGTTGAGAAGGCTGCCCACCTGGCCCGAGCGCACCGCCGCCATCCAGTCGCCCGCCGCCATGGGGCCCGTTACCGCGAGGTCGGCCGTCACCATCGCGAGCTGACCTATCTTTTCCTTAAGACTCATGGAGGCGATCAGCGCCTCGGTCCGCGGTGATCCGACCGGCTCGGTCATCAGTGCCACCCCGCTCCGTGAAGCCACACCTCGCGAGTTTGTTCCCACCCGCGATCGGCTCGGGGTAGCCTCGCTGCTAAATTGCGTCTAGAGCGAAACGGAGGCAGCGGGACTCCACTTGGGCGGTTCAAGGGGCGCGCGCCATCGCGGTCGTTAGGCTCGCCTTAAGAGTCCTGCGTTTACCACGGCTGAGCCGAACGCTCCGGGGTATAACGCATGACCGAACGGGCCGAGCCGCGGCGATCCAGCAAGGGCACCGCCGAGCCCGACCAAGGCGAGGGTCCGATCGGGCAGCTTCGTGTCCTGCTGCAGGCTCTGCTCTGCTCGCCGGCCCGCCGCCGCATCGGTCTGCTGGCCGGCGGCGTCGTCATCGTCGTTTGCCTCAACGCCGTGGGCCAGATCCGGCTCAACGCGTGGCAGGGCGCCTTCTTCGATGCGCTTGGCGCCCGGGCGCTCCCAGCCTTCCTCACTCAGCTCGCCGTCTTCGTGCCGATCATGGGCGTGCTGCTCGTGCTCGTGGTGGCCCAGACGTGGCTGCAGGAGATCACGAAGGTCCGGCTGCGCGAGTGGCTGACCCACGACCTGCTCGACCAGTGGCTGGCGCCCCGGCGCGCCTGCCTGCTGGCGCATGCGGGCGACATCGGCGTCAATCCCGACCAGCGCATGCAGGAGGACGCCCGCCATCTGAGCGAGCTCACGGCCGAGCTCGGCGTCGGCCTGATGCAGGCGACGCTTCTGCTCGTCAGCTTCATCGGCGTTCTCTGGGTGCTCTCGCGCCACGTCGTCTTCGGCTCGGGCGACGACGACCTTCACGATCCCGGGCTACATGGTCTGGTGCGCGCTCGGCTATGCGCTCACGGGCTCCTGGCTCACCTGGCGGGTCGGCCGCCCGCTGATCCCCATCAATGCCGAGCGCTACGCCCGCGAGGCCAAGCTCCGCTTCGCCTTCGTCCGCGTCGACGAGTGTGCCGAGGCGATCGCGCTCCACGGCGGCGAGGCCGACGAGCGGCGGCTTCTTGAACGGCACCGTCGGACGACGTCGTGGGCATCACGCGCGCGGCTCGCGAGCGGGCTCGCGCAGACTCACCTGGATCACCTCGGGCTATGGCTGGCTCGCGATCGTGGCGCCGGTCCTGGTCGCCTCGCCGGGCTACTTCCAGGGCAGCATGTCCTTCGGCGGTCTGATGATGGTGGTGGGCGCCTTCAATCAGGTCCAGCAGGCGCTGCGCTGGTTCGTCGACAATTTCTCGCGGATCGCCGACTGGCGGGCCACGCTGCTGCGTGTCGTCTCCTTCCGGCGTGCCCTTATCGGGCTCGAGGAGGATGTGAGCACCGGCGGCAATATCCGGCGCACGGATGCGCCGACGCCCAGCCTCGTCCTCGAGCGCCTGAGCGTCGCCCTGGTCGAGGGCCGGGCGTGGCTCGATGCGCCTCGGGTCGACATCGAGCCCGGCGACCGGGTGCTGATCGTGGGCGAGCCCGGCGTCGGCAAGAGCACGCTCTTTCGGGCCATCGCCGGGCTTTGGCCATGGGGCGGCGGCAGCCTCCAGCTCCCGCCGCGCGGCTCCATGATGTTCATGCCACATCGCCCCTACCTGCCACCCGGCAGCCTGCGTTCCGCCATCACCTACCCGGCCGCCACCGACGCCTTCGCGCCGGCGGACATCGAGGCGGCGTTCGGGCGGCTGGGGATCGAGCGGCTGGTGCCGTTGCTCGACCGCGAGAGGCGCTGGGACCGCGAGCTGTCGCTCGACGACCAGCAGCGGCTCGCCTTCGTGCGCCTCCTGCTGCACGCGCCGGGCTGGGTCTTCCTCGACGACGCCATGGGCGCCCTCTCGAAGTGGCATCGTCGTATCGTGCTCGGCCTTTTCGAGCAGGAGCTCCTCGAGACGGCGGTCGTCGGCATCAGCCGAATGCCCGACACCGAGGGCTTCTACACGCGGACCTACCATCTCCTGCGGCATGGCGATGTGCCACCGGCATTCCTGCCGCTGCCCGAGCCGTCGCCCCCGCCCGTGCCGGCCACGCCTGCGTTGGCCGAGGCCACGCTCGCCTAGCGACGGCTTCCGCCGCCGACGTTCCGGCGCAGGGGCGCGGGTGCGCTCGCTCCCCCGTCGCCGACAGCCGCCTTGAGCTGGCTTCGCACTCCGGGCAGGATCGCGCGGCTCCGCCACGGGCCGTTGCCGCACGCACGCTCTCGATCTCCTCGTGCAGGCACGTCCGAGGCGTTGCAGGGCCGCGGTGTGAACGAGCGCGGGCCGTGGCTCCCCAGCGGGCAGGGGCACGGCCGCGTGAGGGGGGCGATGTCATGGACGCTCGCGACGAGACCGCTCAGGGGTCGGGGATGGCATGCAGGCAACCCACCCTCTCCGACGGGGACCTTCTGGTCGAGCTCAAAAGTCTGCTGTCGGCGCTGCGCCATGCCGATCTCGGTCGGATGCTGGGCCTTCTCGGGCTCGGGCTCGTTGCCGTCGTGTGCGGCAATACCGGCGCGCAGATCTGGCTGAACCGCTGGCAGCGAACCTTCTACGACGCGCTCGAGCGCCGCGACGTTCCCGACTTCTGGATGCAGCTTCTGCTCTTTGGCGTGATCGCCGGCCTGCTGCTTGTGCTGGTTGTCGCCCAGACCTGGTTCCAAGAGCTCATCAAGGTCAAGCTTCGCCAGTGGCTGACCCGCGACTTGTTTCAGCAGTGGCTGGCACCCCGAAAGGCCTATCTTCTCTCCTTCTGCGGCGAGATCGGCGCCAACCCCGACCAGCGGATGGACGCGGATGCCCAGCATCTGACCGAGCTCACCGGCGACCTCGGCGCCGGCCTCCTGCAGTCCACCCTGCTCCTCGTGAGCTTCATAGGCGTGCTCTGGTTTCTCTCCGATCAGGTCGTGTTCGGCAGCGGCGCCGACAGGTTTACCATTCCCGGCTACATGGTGTGGTGCGCGCTGGCCTACGCCCTCAGCGGGTCCTGGCTCACAAGGTGGGTCGGCAGGCCGCTCATCCCGCTCAACGCCAATCGCTATGCTCAGGAGGCCGAGCTGCGTTTCGCCCTCGTCCACGTCGACGAATCGGTGGAGGGCTTCACGCTCTACGAGGGTGAGGCGGACGAGCGGCGGCTGCTCGACGCGGCGCTCGATCGGGTGATCTCGGTCCAGCGGCAGCTGGTCGGCGGGCTGACGCGGCTGACCTGGATCACCTCGGGCTACGGCTGGGTGGCGATCGTGGCCCCGATCATCGTCGCGGCCCCCGGTTATTTCTCCGGCAACATCACCTTCGGCGGGTTGATGATGATCTCCGGGGCCTTCCTCCAGGTGCAGTCCGCGCTGCGCTGGTACGTGGACAATTTCTCGAAGCTCGCGGATTGGCGGGCTACCCTGCTGCGGGTCGTCGCCTTCCGGGATGCGCTGCTCTCGGTCGACACCGTGGGCAAGGGGGTGGAGCAGATCGAGCTCGTGGAGGACCCGGACGGCAAGGTGGCGCTCGAGGGCGTCACGCTCCGCCTCGCTCACGGCAAGGCCGGGCTCGAGGAGGGCGGGTTCGAGGTGGCGCCCGGGGAGCACGTGCTGGTGACCGGCGAGCCCGGTGTCGGCAAGAGCACGCTCTTTCGCGCCATGGCCGGCCTCTGGCACTGGGGCACGGGCCGCATTCGCCTGCCGCCGAGGGCAAGCGTGATGTTCCTGCCGCAGCGGCCCTACCTGCCGCTCGGCACGCTGCGCGCGGCGCTGAGCTATCCTGCGACCGCCGGGCGCTTCGACGAGGCGACGCTGCGCTCCGCCCTCGAAGGCGTCGGTCTCGCCCGCCTCATGTCGTCGCTGGACACGAGCCGGCGCTGGGACAAGGAGCTGTCCAATGACGAGCAGCAGCGATTGGCCTTTGCGCGCATCCTGCTGCAGCAGCCGAAGCTCGTCGTGCTGGACGACGCCTTCGCCGCCGTCGACGAGGAGAGTCGCAGCCGCATTCTCGATCTCTTCGACAAGGAGCTCGGTGACGTCGCCGTGATCGGCATCCGCCGCACGCCGGCGCGCGACGGCTTCTACGACCGGGTCGTGCATCTTCGCCGCATGCCCGGCGAGGAGCGTTTGACCTTCAAGCCGCAGGGCATCGCCGCAACCTTGCAGGCCGCGTGATGCCTCGCGGGAGGAACAAGAGCGCAACGGCCTCCCGCCCCGGGGGACGCAGCTCGGAGCCTCTGGAGGACGACGCGCTCCTCGACCTCGTCCAGCGGCGCACGCTCGCCTATTTCTGGGACTTCGCCCACCCGACGAGCGGCCTCGCCCGCGAGCGCAGCAACCGGCAGTTCGGCTATGGCCCGGAGACCGTCACGACCGGCGGCTCCGGCTTCGGCATCATGGGCCTTCTGGTGGGCGTCGAGCGCGGCTGGCTGCCGCGCGAGGCCGTGGCGGCCCGGCTGCTGGACACGGTGCGCTTTCTCGCCAAGGCCTCGTCCTACCACGGCGTCTTTCCGCACTTCCTCGACGGCGAGACGGGACTGACAAAACCCTTCACGCGCAAGGACGATGGCGGCGACATCGTCGAGACCGCCTTCCTGATGATGGGCCTTCTCTGCGCGCGGCAATATCTCGACGGCGTGGCACCCGTGGAGGCGGAGCTCAGGCTGCGCATCCAGTGGCTCTGGGACGATGTCGAATGGGCCTGGCACGCGCCCGAGGGCGACGTCCTCCTCTGGCACTGGAGCCCCAACCACGGCTGGGCGATGCGCCACGAGATCCGTGGCTGGAACGAGTGCCTTCTCGTCTATGTGCTGGCCGCCGGGTCGGCACGGCACCCGATCGGCGCGGATGTCTATCATCGGGGCTGGGCCACGGGCCCGGCGTTCCGGAACGGCAAGAGCTTCTATGGCATCGAGCTGCCGCTCGGCCCCGATCAGGGCGGGCCGCTCTTCTTCAGCCACTATTCCTTCATGGGCCTCGATCCGCGCGGCCTCCTCGACCGCTATGCCGACTACTGGCAGCAGAACGTTGCCCACACGGCCATCAACCGCGCTTATTGCCTCGCCAACCCGAAGGGCTTTGCGGGCTACGGCCCCGACTGCTGGGGGCTCACCGCGAGCGACAGCCTGGGCGGCTACGCCGCCCAGGCACCGGACGAGGATCGCGGCGTGATCAGCCCGACCGCTGCCCTTTCGTCCTTGCCCTACGCGCCCGAGGCGGCCATGCAGGTTCTTCGCAACCTCTACGAGAGGCGACGCGATCGGCTTTGGACCTGCCTCGGCTTCGTCGACGCCTTCAGCGAGACGCGGGGCTGGACCGCCGGCTCCCACCTCGCGATCGACCAGGGGCCGATCGTGGTGATGATCGAGAACCACCGAAGCGGGCTTCTCTGGCGCCTCTTCATGAGCTGCCCGGAGGTCCAGACGGGCCTGCGCCGGCTCGGCTTCGCAAGCCCACACCTGAGATGAGCATCCTATGATCGAGAAGCGGCCCTGGTGGCAGGACACCGTCGTCTACCAGATCTATCCCCGGTCCTTTCAGGACAGCGACGGCGACGGGGTGGGTGATCTGCGCGGCATCGCCCTGCGCGTCGACTACCTCGTCCGGCTCGGCATCGGCACCGTCTGGATCTCGCCGATCTATCCCTCGCCGATGGCCGATTTCGGCTACGACGTGGCCGACTATTGCGGCATCGACCCTCTGTTCGGCAGCCTCGGCGACCTCGACGCGCTTGTCGGGGCACTCCACGACAAGGGTCTCGAGCTGATCCTCGATCTCGTGCCGAACCACAGCTCGAGCGCCCATCCCTGGTTCCAGGAATCCCGGTCCTCACGGAAGAACGCGCGGCGCGACTGGTACATCTGGCGGGATCCGGCGCCGGACGGCGGGCCGCCCAACAACTGGGTGAGCCAGGCCGGCGGCAGCGCCTGGGAGCTCGATCCGGACACCGGCCAGTACTACTACCACGCCTTCTTGAAGGAGCAGCCCGATCTCAACTGGCGCAACCCGGAGGTGCGGGCCGCCATCTACGATGCGATGCGCTTCTGGCTCGATCGCGGCGTCGACGGCTTCAGGGTCGATGTGATCTGGCACATGATGAAGGACGCGCAGTTTCGCGACGACCTGCCGAACCCCGACTTCCGGCCCGGCGACCCACCCTTCAAGCAGCTCATCCCCATCCACAGCGCCGACGCACCTGGCGTTCTCGACATCGCCCGCGAGATGCGCGCGGTTCTGGCCGAGTATCCGGGCGACAGGCTCCTGATCGGCGAGACCTATCTCGATATCCCCAGGCTCGCCGACTATTACGGCCCGCAGCTCGACGCCGTGCACATGCCCTTCAACTTCCATCTCATCTGGGCCTCCTGGCAGCGCTCGGCCTGGCGGCCCGAGCCGTTGCTGCGCCTCATCGAGAGCTACGAGGCCGTCCTGCCCGTCGGGGCCTGGCCCAACTGGGTCATGGGCAACCACGACCAGCCCCGGGTCGCGACCCGGCTCGGCCGCGCGCAGGCGCGCGTGGCGATGATGCTGCTGCTGACGCTGCGCGGCACGCCCACGATCTACCAGGGCGACGAGCTCGGGCTCGAGAATGTGGCCGTGCCGCCCGAGCGCGAGCAGGACCCTTTCGGCAAGCGCATGCCGGGCACCGGCCAGGGGCGCGACCCGGTGCGCACGCCCATGCCCTGGGATGCCTCGCGCCACTGCGGCTTCACGACGGGCGAGCCCTGGCTGCCGCTGGGCGCGGGCCGCGAGCGGCTGAGCGTCGCCGCCGAGGAAGCCGACAGCGGCTCGATGCTGCATCTGGCGCAGAGGCTGCTCGAGCTGCGCGCGCGAGAGCCGGCACTGAGCCGGGGCAGCTGGGCGCCGCTCGCCGTCGAGGGCGACGTCCTCGCCTACGCGCGCGAGCATGAGGGGCGGCGTGCCGCCGTCCTGCTCAACCTCGCATCTGAGCCACGGGTGGTGGGCCTGCCGCCCTCGGTCAGGGGACCGGTCAGGATCTCCACGCTGCCTGGCCGTGCGGGCCGGCTGGTCACGAGGCAGCTCGATCTTGCCGCCGACGAGGGCGTCGTCATCATGGTCGCGGCCTAGGCCCGGCCGATCTAGAGTTCGGGCGTTGGCGCCGGCGCGAAGGGGAGGCGATCGGGAGATGCGGTGGGAGGCCGAGTACTATCAGCGCAATCGCGAGGCGCACCCGCCTGCCTTGGCGCCCGGCTACAAGACGAGCGTGCTGCGCTCGCCGCGCCATCCTCTTCTGTCCCTCGAGCAGACGCTCTCGGAGATCACCGGCCCGGTCTTCGGGCCCGACGACCTCGACCCCCTCGACGACGATCTCCTCAGGAACCACGCGGTCGACGGCGAGCCGATTGGCGAGCGGATCATCGTCCACGGCCGCGTGCTGGACGAGAACGGCCGGCCGGTGCCGCACACCCTGGTCGAGGTCTGGCAGGCCAACGCCGGCGGGCGCTACCGCCACGTCATCGATCGCTACATGGCCCCGCTCGACCCCAACTTCGGCGGCGCCGGCCGCTGTCTGACCGACGAGGAGGGCCGCTACCTCTTCCGCACGATCAGGCCCGGACCCTATCCGTGGCGCAACCGCATGAACGACTGGCGGCCGGCGCACATCCATTTTTCTCTGTTCGGCCCTGCCCTCGCCACGCGGCTCGTGACCCAGATGTACTTCGAGGGTGACCCGCTCATCCCACGCTGCGCCATCCTCAACACCATCACCGATCCCCTGGCGATCGAGCGGCTCGTGGCCCCGCTCGACATGAACATGGCCGTGCCCTTCGACTGCATCGCCTACCGCTTCGACATCGTCCTGCGCGGGCAGCGCCAGACGCTCTTCGAGAACCGGCCGGAGGGAGGCTGAGTCCATGCTCCAGCCTTTGCCATACTTGGTCGAGACGGCCTCGCAGACGGCCGGCCCTTTCCTTCATATCGGCATGTATCCCTCGGTCGCCGGCCTCCGGCTTCGTACCCAGGAAAAGCCCAACGTCCTCGTCACGGGCGCCACCGAGGGCGAGCGCATACGGGTCGAGGGCCAGGTCCTCGACGGCACGGGCTCGCCCTGCCGCGATGCGCTGATCGAGGTCTGGCAGGCCAACAGCCACGGCCGCTACAACCACCCCGCCGACACCCAGGAAAAGACACTCGATCCCGGCTTCCGCGGCTGGGGCCGGGCAGCCTGTGATCTCGAGACCGGCCTCTACTGGATCGAGACGATCAAGCCCGGCCGGGTGCCGGGCAGACGCGGCCAGAAGGCGATGGCACCGCACCTCAGCCTTTGGATCGTCGCCCGCGGCATCAATATCGGCCTGCACACCCGCATGTATTTCGCCGACGAGACAGCCGCCAACGCCGAGGACCCCATCTTGCGCCTGGTCGAGCAGCCCGCCCGTCGCGAGACGCTGATCGCATCCCGTGCCGAGCGCGCCGGCGAGGTCGTCTACCGCTTCGACATCCGCCTGCAGGGCGACGGCGAGACTGTCTTTTTCGATGTCTAGGAGCCGTCGGAGGAGGGCGCCGCCCCTTGTGCCCGGCGGGGCAGGCTGAGATGGCCGAGGCCTTCATCTGTGCCTATCTGCGGACGCCCATCGGCCGCTTCGGCGGGGCGCTGGCCTCCGTGCGCGCCGACGATCTGGCCGCCGTGCCGCTTCGTGCCTTGATGACCCGGCACCCCTCCGTCGACTGGGCCTCCCTCGACGACGTCGTCTATGGCTGCGCCAACCAGGCGGGCGAGGACAACCGCAACGTCGCCCGGATGGCGCTTCTCCTGGCCGGCCTGCCCGAGACGGTGAGCGCCTCGACCGTCAACCGCCTGTGCGGCTCGGGCATGGATGCTGTGCTGATCGCGGCCCGTGCCATCCGGGCCGGCGAGGCCGAGCTCGTCGTCGCGGGCGGGGTCGAGAGCATGAGCCGCGCTCCCTTCGTTCTCCCCAAGGCCGAGACGGCCTTCTCGCGCCAGGCCGAGATCCACGACACCACCATCGGCTGGCGTTTCGTCAACCCGCTCCTTCGGGACACGCACGGCGTCGACTCGATGCCCGAGACCGCCGAGAACGTGGCCGAGGGCTTCAAGGTCAGGCGGGCCGATCAGGATGCCTTGGCACTGCGCTCGCAACAGCGCGCGGGCGCCGCCATCGCGTCCGGCCGGCTCGCGCGCGAGATCACGCCCGTCCTCGTGCCGCAGCGCCGTGGCGAGCCGCTTGTCGTCGGCCGTGACGAGCATCCCAGGCCAGACACGACGGGCGAGACGCTGGCGAGGCTGCCGGCGCTCTTCCGCCGGGGCGGGTCGGTCACGGCCGGCAATGCCTCGGGCGTCAATGACGGTGCCGCGGCCCTGATCGTCGCCTCGGAGGCAGCAGCCGCCCGCCACGGGCTCACGCCCATCGCCCGCATCGCAGGCGGCGCCGCGGCCGGCGTCCCGCCCCGGATCATGGGCATCGGGCCGGTGCCGGCCACACGAAAGCTGCTCGCCCGGCTCGGCTGGGGGATCGGCGATGTGGACGTCGTCGAGCTCAACGAGGCCTTCGCCAGCCAGGCGCTGGCGGTCCTGCGCCAGCTGGGCCTCCCCGACGACGCCCCCCACGTCAATCCCAATGGCGGCGCCATCGCGCTCGGTCACCCGCTCGGCATGTCGGGCGCCCGCATCGCCGGCACGGCGGCGCTCGAGCTGGCCCTGCGCGGCGCCCGCCGGGCCGTGGCGACGATGTGCATCGGTGTCGGTCAGGGCATCGCCATCGGTCTCGAGGCCGTCTGAGGCCGGTCAAGGCGCCGCGCCGAGACCGAGCCGACCCGGGGACCTCGCGAGGGAGGCAGGCTTCCATGCGCACCCAGGTCGGCATCGTCGGCGCGGGCCCTGCCGGGCTCCTGCTGGCCCAGCTCCTGCACCAGGCCGGCATCGCCTCGATCGTGCTCGAGCGGCACGACCGGGCGCATGTCGAGGGCCGCATCCGGGCCGGCGTGCTCGAGCAGGGCACGGTCGACCTCCTGGACGAGGTGGGCGTCGGCGCCCGCATGCACCGCGAGGGCCTCGTCCACGGCGGCATCGACATCAGCGTCGACGGCTGCCGCCGGCGCATCGACCTCCAGGCCCTGACCGGCGGCAAGTCCGTCATGGTCTACGGCCAGACCGAGGTCACGAAGGATCTCATCGCGGCCCGTCTCGCAGCAGGCGAGCCTTTGCTCTTCAAGGCCGAGGTCGTGGCGCTCGAAAGTCTCGACGGCAAGCAGCCGACGATCCGCTATCGAATGGACGGTGTGGAAAAGACTCTCGTCTGCGATCTCGTCGCCGGCTGCGACGGCTTTCACGGCGCCTGCCGCCGCGGTCTGCCCGAGAGCGCCCTGCGCGTCTTCGAGCGGGCCTATCCGTTCGGCTGGCTCGGCATCCTGACGCACACGCGGCCGGTGTCGCACGAGCTGATCTACGCCTGGCACGAGCGCGGCTTCGCGCTCTTCAGCATGCGCTCGCCTAGCGTCAGCCGGCTCTACATCCAATGCCGGCCCGACGAGCATCTGGAGGACTGGCCGGACGAGCGCATCTGGGACGAGCTGCGTCTACGGGTGGGGCCCGACACCGCGGCCGGCCTCGAGGTCGGCCCCTCGGTCGAGAAGGGTGTCACCCCGATGCGCAGCTTCGTGGTCGAGCCGATGCGTTTCGGCCGGCTCTTCCTCGCCGGCGATGCCGCCCATATCGTGCCGCCGACCGGTGCCAAGGGCCTCAATCTCGCCATGGCCGATGTGCGCATTCTGGCACGGGGCATGATCGACTTCTTTCGCACCGGTGCCACCGGCTCGCTCGACGCCTACTCCGCGACGGCGCTGCGTCGCGTCTGGAAGGCCGAGCGATTCTCCTGGTGGATGACCTCCCTCCTCCACCGCTTTCCCGGCCGGAGCCCGTTCGACGACCGGCTGCAGCAGGCCGAGCTGGATCACCTGATGGGCTCGACGGCGGCGATGACCGCGCTGGCCGAGAGCTATGTGGGCCTGCCGTTCGACTGACCACTGTCCGGGCGAGCACGGTGGTCGCCGGGAAAGAGAAATTGCCGCGGACAGTGCGCCCCGAGAGAGCCTCGGGAGCCACCTGCCCACTCGCCCGTTACGATGGTGACGCACCAGTCGGCCGGTCAGCGTGTCCGTCGGGCCTTCCGACACCCTGTCGGAGGCCGGTTGCCGCCGGCCGGATCCTAGGTGTCACATAAGACGGGAGCTTCCCAATGAGCTTGGGATTGATACTTCTCATCGTTCTCGTTCTTGTTCTGATCGGAGCGCTGCCAACATGGCCCTACAGTCAGGGTTGGGGTTACTACCCGACCGGAGGGCTTGGTCTTGTCCTCCTGATCGTCATCATTCTTCTCCTTATGGGGCGGATTTGAGAACCTCCTCCAGCGGTGGCGGGCGGCCTGCCCTCGATGCTTCCCGACCCGTTGGGTCGCCGAGCCCGCCCCACGCCTTTGCGCAGGCGGTGCGTGCCGGCCCGCGCAACGCCGTGGGCGGAGCCTGGGAGCCGATCGAGGGCCATCCGCCCCAGCGCTCCTCGGGGTCGGGAGAGCGCAAGGGAGCACGGGCCGACCACGCCGGAATCCGGAAATCAAAGATGCGCATACTCCTCGTGGAGGACGACGCCCTGACGGCGATGATGCTGGAGGTGACGCTTGCCGACGCGGGCCACGAGGTCCTCGGGCCGGCGGCCTCCACGGGTGTGGCGCTCGAGCTCGCGGGCAAGCGGCGCCCGGCGCTGGCCCTGGTCGACGTGGATCTGGGCCCGGGCGGCAGCGGGCTCGACCTGGCACGGCAGCTGCGGGACCGCTGGCAGGTGCCGGTGCTCTTCGTCACCGGCCTGATCCTCGAGGCGAAGGCACATCCCGAGCTCGGGGTGGGCTGCGTGCGCAAGCCGTACGCGCCTGGAACCGTGATCGAGAGCATCGCCTTCCTGCGGCGCATGTGGCAAGGCGAGCCGCCAAGTGGCAAACCGAAGGGGCTTGAGCTTTTCGACTCACCGCCGCCCAGGGGGCATTGAGCGCCCCCAGGCCCGGTCACCCCGGCACGTCGACGACCGCCACGGTCCCTGCATCCCGCCCGACATGCAGGGTGCCGCCGATCTGCTTCACGAGAAGCCTCATGAGCTTGCTGCCGAAACCGCTTTCCCGCTCCTCGGGAAATGAGGGAATGCCCGAGCCGGTGTCACGCACCTCGAGCCTCCAGCCGCCGTCGCGACGAGCGAACGAGATCCGGATTGCACCTGACCCTCCGCTCTGGAAGGCGTGCTTCAGGGCGTTCGTCACGAGCTCGTTGACGATGAGGCCGAGCGGAAGCGCCCGTTCGATATCGAGTGTTGCGCGGTCGGCCTCGACCGTGAGCGAGATGCGCTCCTCCCCGCCCTTCTCGAGAAACGCCGTCGTCAGGCGGCCGCACAGTCTCTTGAGGTAGTCACCGACGGCGACATCTCCGACCATTCCGTTGGCGGGATGGAGGCTCGCGTGGATCTCGGCGATCGCGGCCACGCGGGAGCTCGCCTGCTCGAACTGTGCGCGCATCCCGGCGTCGTCGAGCCGAGCCGCCTGCAGATGCAGGAGGGCGGTGACGAGCTGCAGGTTGTTCTTTACGCGGTGATTGAGTTCTCGCAACAGAAGATCGCGTTGCGCGAGCGCTTCCCCCTTCGCCTGCTCGCTTTCGTGATGTTCCGTGACGTCGCGGGCGAGGCCGCCTATCCGCTCGACCCCGCCGGACCTGTTCCGGATCGGGAAGACATCGTCGCGAATCCAGCGCGCGCGCCCGTCCGGCAGGTGAATCCGGTAGTCGAGCATTGCCTCGTTGCCGGCCCGCGCCCGAACGCAGGCCCTGCGGACCTTCTGGCGATCCGCCGGATCGACCGATTGGAGCCATAGCTCACGGTCGGCCATAACGGGCTCGCGCTCACGACCCCAGATCCTCTCGAAGGCCGGGCTCAGATACTCGAAGCGCCGGTCGCGCAGGTTGGTGATCCACAGCACGTCCCGGATGTTCTCGGCAAATTGCCGGAAAGGCTCCTCGGTGATCGCCGGTGGAGCCGTCTCGTCATTCATCGGCTTCTTGGTCTTTCTGGTGCCTGTCTCGACCGTCTGGGTCGATGGGTGCGCCCTGATCGCCCGGGGCGCGCGACGCTAGGGGTGGGTCTCCTCCTGCAGCTCGCGCTCGGCCTCGAGCCAGAACTCCCACGCGCGATCCTCGGGCGCGCCCGCCCGCTCCCACAGCTCGTAGGCGCGCTCGCGAATGGCAGTCTCTGTTGGCCCCGTCTCCGGCGGGGCACCGGTCTGTGACGGGGACTCACCGGCCTCGACGCCTCGCTCATGGCTCAGATCCACAGGCGCCGACGGCTCGGGCTGCATCGTCTTGCTGGACATCGGGCTACTCCATTTCCAGCGGCTGTCTAGAACGAGTCGGATGTCGACGGCGGGATCCTTCTCCGCGACGCGCGGGCGCAGGCGATCGCTGCACCGGGCGCGAAGGGCGCAGCCGGCGCTCGTTTGAAATCCGGGCGTGGGATGGTTGCGAAATCGAAGCGCTCGGTCTTCGATCAGCGCCAAATCGCCGACGACCGAGGTGGCGGAGCCGGGGACGGACCATCCCACTTCGCCGAGAGGCGGGCCCGGATCGGCCTCTCTCTCGGCAACAATGCCTCTTACCGACGCTATGGTAGCAGATCCTGGCAAGAAGTCGCCTGTTTTTCTCAAAAGACAGCTGCGATGGGGCGCTCGTCCGAAGTCCCCATCAACATCAGCCTAGGCGGATTCCCAATTCTGGTCTGTCGGGTTTCCGACAGATCGATTACGCGAAGGAGCCAGGGAGCACACGCTCATAGTTGTCGCGGATGGCGCCGTAGCATTCGCAGGCCGCCTCCTCCAGGCCGGGGCGATCGACAACCTCGACAAGGCCGCGCCGATAGCGGATCAGCCCCGCCGTCTGGAGCGTGCGGGCGATCAGCGTCACGGTCGTGCGCTGCACGCCCAGCGTCTCGGCCAGGAACTCCTGGGTGACGTACAGCTTGTGATTGCCGACCCGGTCCGCCAACAGCAGAAGCCACCGGCAGAGGCGCGCCTCGGTTGAATGAAGGGCATTGCAGGCCACCGCCTGCATCACCTGGGCCAGCAGCGCCTGGATGAAGCGAAGCACGAGGTCCCGCACGCTCCCGTTGGCGACGAAGGCGGCCTCGAGCTCCGAGACGGGCAGCCTCGCCGCCTCGCCGCCGACCTGGACGATGCTGCGCAGCAGGGCATGGTGGTCGCCCAGGGCCACGACGTAGCCGTCCATCCCCTCGCGTCCCACGGTCGCGGTCTCCGTGGTGCCCCCGTCTTCCATCGTGACGTCGAGAGCAATGATGCAGTCGAGCGGAAAGTAGGCGTAGGTGACCTTGGCGCCGACCTCAAGGAGAACCTGCCCGCGCTCGAGCCGCAGAATCTCGATGTGGGGCAACATCCGCCCGAGGTCTGTCTCAGCAAGGGCTCGCAGCAGCCTGTTCCGCTTGCAGACCACCGACGAAGTGGGAACGATCATCGCAGCATGCGTCTCCTGGGCCTCGGCTCGCAGCTAATGCCGCGGCCGATGCTCTGCATTGCGCTTGTGCGTCGTCGCTGCCTTTCTTGCCGCGACGGATCTGTCCGCGGCCGGGCGGTGCGCGGAAGCCGTGCCGCCCTTGGCGCCACCCTTGTGCGCGGCTGGATGTCCCGGGTGCTTGCCTCGGCCCGAGCCGCCGGGCTTGTTGCCGCCACCATCGTCCTTGTTGACCGTGGACCAGGCGCGGCGTTCCGCTTCCTTATCCGGGACGCCGCGCTCCTCGTAGCTCTCGGCGATGGCGTCCGCCTTTCGCTCCTGCTTCTCGGTATACTTGGACTTGTCGCCGCGTGGCATGACATCCTCCATCCAGGCGCCGCTCCACTAACACCTGGAGCTGTACGGAGGTTGCCATGACTCTGCGCGGCTCGTCCTCTGTGGGCGGCAGCGCTGCCGAGCCAGCTTTTCTGCTACTCGCCGCTCACGGCATCCGGCACGTGCGCCAGGAAATGGAGGACGTTCTCGTTGAACTGCACGGGATCCTGAAGGAAGGAGAAATGGCTGACCTCGGGCTGGATCAGCAGGCCCGCGTCAGGGATTGTGTCGGCCATGTAGAGCGTGTTCTCGCGCTTGATCGCCTCGTCGTGATCGGCATCGACGATCCAGGTCGGCACCTTGATACCCTCGAGCTGCTCTTTCGTGAAGTGCGGCTGCGTCTCCCACATCTTGCCGATCTGGTCGAGGAACGACTGGTAGTCCTTCGGCGTTGGCGAGAGCTTTTCATATTCCTTCTCGGCCCTGGCGATATAGGCCGTGAAGACCGGGCTCTTCGCGATGTCCTTCACACCGCTCGGATCGGAGTTGGCGGCAAAGGCAAAAAGCTTCGTCAGCCGCTCGGGATGGTGGATGGCGATGTCGAGGCCGATGATGCCGCCGTCGCTCCAGCCGACGATCGCCGCCTTTTTGACCTTCAGATAGTCCATCAGTCCCAGCACGTCCGAGGCCATGAGGTCGTAGCCGAAGGGCTGCTCGTTGCGCGTGCTGCGGCCATGGCCGCGGCTGTCCATCACGATCACCCGATAGTGCTTGGCCAGCACCGGCACCTGATTGCCCCAGTAATTCGAGTTCGCGAGCCCGCCATGCAGCAGGATCACGGGCTCGCCTTTGCCGAACTCGGCGTACCAGATCTTGATGCCGTTCACCGGCGCATAGCCGCTCGTCTCGGCCTTGGGCAGCGAGGGCGTCGGCGGCAGCGTCTCCCACTGCGGCGTCGCCGCATTGGCGGCGGCCATGCCGAGACCGGTGACGAGAAAGAGCACGAGCGAAAGTCTGCGCATTCCCCTTGTCCTCCTTGAGACGGAACGTCTTCTTCGTAGCACGGCGCGAGGTTTGGACTGCTCACCGAGCCGCGCAAGTGACATGCCGTTCATCTGGCTGTCGCGATCCCCGGGGGCTGTGGAAGCGCCAAGCGGGAGGCGCGGGCGCTGCCAGGCACGGCTTGGCCAGGATGGCCGAGCCTGTGCCTGCGAGTTGATCCGGAGCAGTGCCGGCGGCATAAGCGACCCAGGGCTGGCGACTTCGCCCGTGCTCGCCCATCCGAGTGCGCGAACGGCGAAGTCCCGAGGTCAGACGCCGACGGGAGGGACCTCTGCAGTGACGGACAAGCCTCGACAGGAGCTCGCGTCAACCGAGCATATGGTCGACTACGATCGCAACTCGCAGATCCAGGGCCAGATGGTCCGCAGCAACGCGGAGCGGCTGCGCGGCCTCGTCGAGCGGATCGGCGTCGTGGCACCGCCGTTCGTCATGGTGGATTATGGCTGCGGTCCGGGGCACAGCGCGCTCGGCACCGTCGGCCCGGTGGTCGAGGCCTATCGCCGGATCGACCCGCATGGTCCGATGGTGATCCGCCACGCCGATCAGCCGGGTAACGACTGGAACGCGCTGTTCGCGCTCGTCTTCGGGCCCGAGGGCTATCAGCGCGCCGGCTCGGGCATTCGCACGGAAGCCGCGGTCGGATCGTTCTACGAGCCGATGGCGGAGCCAGGCTCGGTGGCGCTGGGCACCTGCTTTGCTGCGAGCCACTGGCTGAGCCGGGCGATCGCGCCCCGCTCGCCGGGCACGGTGTGGTTCGCCGATCTCATCGGCGATGCACGCGCCGAGATGGCAGCGCTCGCCCGGTCCGACTGGACGCAGTTCCTGCGCTGCCGTGCCAGGGAGCTACGTCCCGGCGGGTTCGCCACCATCTCCACGCTGGGCGCCGTGCCGGATGTGCGCGAGCCGAATGGCATCCGAGCGTCGGCCAGCAAGCTCTATCGCGCCATCTTCGACGTCGCCAACGAGATGGCCCGCGCCGGCTCCCTCAAGGAGTCAGGCCCTCGACCATTTCGTCTTTCCCCTCTGGTTCCCGACCGCGGACGAGATCCGAGCGCCGATCGATCGGGAGCCGGATCTGGCGGAAGCCTTCGAGGTGGAGGAGGCGGGCGTGACGCCGGTGCGGCCGCATGGCCTTGATGTCTACGAGGACGTGCTCGGCGATCCTGCGACCTATGCGCGGCTGTATGCGGGTTACGTCCGCGGCTTCGGCGAGTCCTCCCTGCGGTTGCATCTGTTCCGGCGTTCGACGAAAGACGCGGCGGCGATCGATGCGCTCATGGAAGAGTTTTTTCAGCGCTTCACCCGATACTATCAGGACGAGCCCGGTCGGCACGGCTCCGAGACGATGATCGCGACCCTCGTGCTGCGCCGACGCTGAGCGCGAGAGTGGCACGCGCTCGGGGAACCGGCCAGCCTGCTGCGCGGCTGCCACGGGTCCTCGCCCAGCGCGAGACGATCGAGTGTGTAAGCTCCGCAGGCGCCGCCTCATCCGAGCGATAGCGCCATGCAGGGCCCGGCCTGATCCGGCGGCCGCGCCCTGCACCATTTGGACCGAGCCTGACGAGCGCGTGGGCGGAGCTTCTACCCTTGGCTCTCGCAGGGACAGGCGTCGCAACGATGCATGAACGACCGTCGCAAGCCCGCCAACCGGAGAATCCTGGTCAAGGCGTCGCCGGACCGTGGTCAACAGCAAAGTCTCGGATATACTATCGTCCAATCGCCAAGTGCACAGCTCGATGCCAGGTGCCGTGGGAGGATCGCGAAAGCCGACAGGTTGACTGGACTGCGCACCTCAGGCCGGACAAGTTCAGGCTGTATTTTGACTGTCTGCCGGGCGCAATTCTTCTCGGACTGGTCGGGGCTGCGATAGCCGAGAGCCGAGTGCAGCCGTTTGGCATTGTACACGCGGTCGATGAAGCGGGGAACGTCCTCGGCGACGTCTTGGAAGGTTTCGTAGGCCATCAGGTAGACCGCCTCGTCCTTGAGCGTCTTCATGAAGCTTTCGGCTTTCGCATCGTCGTACGGGTTCTCGCCGGCCCATGGAACCGACGAGCCCGTGGGTATGCAGGAGCTCGCGGTAAGCTTCGGGAGCGTATTGGGAGCCGCTGCCGGAGTGGTGCACGCAGCCCCGGGGCGGATCGTGCGCCTGGATGGCCGCGTGCAACGCCGCGACTGAGAGCCGGGCGTCGATACGGCGGCTCAGCGCATAGCCGGCAACCTCGCGCGACCAGGCGTCGAGGATCACCGCGAGGTAGACGAAGCCGACCGCGATCGTCACGTAAGTAATGTCGGCGACCCATCGGCCAGAGGCCGATCCGACTGCAGAGCAGCGGGCGCCGAGGCGCCCGAGGCAGCCGGTTGGGCCGGTCGACGGTGACATCCTTGGCGAGGTTCGGGAAGATCGGCTCGTCATGGTCGCTGTCGGTGGTGGCGACGAAGCGCCGGCGCTGCCTCGGGTTCAGGTCGTTCTCGCGAATCAGGCTGCGCACTTTCTTGGCGTTCACGACCAGGCCGCGAGCGCGCAGCTCGGCGGCGACGCGGCGGTAGCCGTAGCGCGCGAACTCGTCCGTCATCGCGACGATCTCGACCTCTTCGGGCTTGTTCGCCGACGCCTGGTAGTAGGTGGAGCGCGGCAGGTTCATCGGCCGGCATCCTTGGACGATGGAGAGACCACCGGGCCGGTGATCACGGATGTAGGCCCGCTTCGCGACGACCGTGCCGAGCGCAAGGCCCCCTTTAGAAACTCGAGCTCCAGCGCCTGCCGGCCGACCAGGCGCTCGAGCGCTGCGATCCTGGCTTCATACTCCTGCAGCAGATCGACGGCACAGGCGTCCTCGTCAAAAGCCCCCCTCGTACTTGGCGACCCATGCAAGGCGGCGCCTTGCATGGGATCAGGTTGCGCGGGACGTCATGCCGCTGGGCGAGACCGTGCAGTGTCTCGCCGGCGATGAATTTCTGCGCGACCTGGCGCTCGAACGCGATGCTGTGGGTGCGGTGCTTGGCTATGGGCCTGCTTCCTCGAAGGCCCGGCGAGCCCCGTCAACTCACAAGCCGCCACCTGTCCGGCCCGAGGGGCGCAGTCCAGTCGGTCGGTACTGCCCTTGGGCGCCTCACTTGGCGCGCGCGCTCTGCCAAGCGGGCACCGCGCTCGAGACGGGCGGCGTGCTGCCGCCTGAGGAGTTCCAGGCGGCGACTTCGAGGTTCTCCCCGAAACGGGGGAAAACCCCTCCGGCAGCCGATCGTGTGGCTGCCACGAAGTCGTGCAAGCCCACCCATGCGCTCGCGTGCCCGCTGATCGTATCCCGATCATACCCGGCGCCGATATCGGCCTTTCGCGGAAGTCCGCCGATCGCCAACAAAGCCTTGGTGCCCCCGGCCGGACTCGAACCAGCACGCCCTTGCGGGCAACAGATTTTGAGTCTGCCGCGTCTACCAATTCCGCCACGGGGGCCCGCGCGCGGGATCTAGACGGCCGATCGCGCAGGGTCAAGCGGGGCGGGGTCGGCCGCGGGCTCGACGATGAGAAGAGAGCCTTCGGCGGCGGTTACCCGGACCACGGTGCCGGCCGGAAGATCGGGCCCGTGCACGGCCCAGCTCGAATCGCCGGCCCGCGCCCGCCCGCGGCCCTGGCGGATCGGCTCGACCAGCTCCAGCCGCTGGCCGATCAGGGCGTCGACCCGGCGGTTGAGCGACGGCTGGTCCGTCCGCAGCGGATGGCGACGCCGCCAAGCGAGCCAGCCCCACACCGCCGCCACCGCCAGCACCGCGAAGACGAGGATCTGGGCCTGCCAGCCCAGGGTCGGTGCCAGCCACAGGACGCCGCCGGTAAGGAGTGCCGCGATGCCGAGCCACAGCGCGACGAAGCCCGGTGCGATGGCCTCAATGACGATCAGGGCACCGCCGAGCAGGAGCCAGTGCCAGGGCTCGGGAGTCACGCGTCGCTCCCGCCCTGCCCACGCGCGGGTGGGGCGGCGCCGGACCGTGCGAAAGCCTCGCGCGCGATCTCGCCGATGCCGGCGAGCGAGCCCAGAACGGCCGTGGCCTCCATCGGCAGCACCAGCGTCTTCTGGTTCGGGCTCGCCGCGAAGGCGGTGAGCGCGTCCAGATAGCGCTGCGCCACATAGTAGTTGATCGCCTGGGCGCTGCCCGCCTCGATTGCCTGGGAGAGCATCGCCGTGGCTTTGGCCTCGGCCTCGGCCAGCCGCTCGCGCGCCTCCGCGTCGCGAAAGGCCGCCTCCTTGCGGCCCTCGGCCTCGAGGATGGCACCCTGCTTCGCCCCCTCGGCGCGCAGGATCGCCGCCGCGCGCTCGCCCTCGGCCAGGAGCACCTGGGCCCGCTTGTCGCGCTCGGCCTTCATCTGCCGGGCCATCGCGTCCACCAGGTCCTGCGGCGGGGTGATGTCCTTGATCTCGATGCGGGTGACCTTGAGGCCCCAGGGGCTGGTCGCCTCGTCGACCACGTGCAGCAGGCGGACATTGATCTCGTCGCGCTTGGAGAGGAGCTCGTCCAGGTCCATCGAGCCCATCACGGTGCGGACGTTGGTGGTGACGAGATTGAGGATCGCGTTGTCGAGCTGGCGCACCTCGTAGGCGGCTTTGGCGGCATCCAGCACCTGATAGAAGACGACCCCATCCACCGTGACGGTGGCGTTGTCGCGGGTGATGACCTCCTGCGAGGGCACGTCCAGCACCTGCTCCATCATCGTGAGCCTGGCGCCGATGCGATCGATGAAGGGGATGATGAGGTTGAGGCCGGGGCTCAGCGTGCGCGTGTAGCGGCCGAAACGCTCGACCGTCTGCTCCGTGCCCTGCGGCACCGAGCGCACGCCCACAAGGACGAGGACGAGCACGATCGCGAGCACGGTCAGGGCGAAGGCAGTGAAGCCGGTCATAGAGGGCGCTGCCCCGGGTGGCGCATCACCCCTCCCGTCGGCCCCCTGCCGCCAGGCTTCGGCCGGCCGAGACCGGTCCAGGCGCTCCACGCACTCTCTTACATCGTTCTTGCACGATCGTTAACGCGCTGCCGGCCGCGGGGCACTTGCCGAGCCGTCGCGCGATCGGCTAAGCGGGCAGCCAGCTCCATCCGCGAAGGAAACCGCGTGCAGCGAAGGCGCCACGACCGGGCCAGCGTCCCCGCAGACGGGAGGCTGGCTTCCTTGTCACCCGGCCCTTCCTCGAGCGCCCGGCGATGACGGCCCCCCGATCCGGCCAGGGGCCCACCGCCCGCGCCGTCGCCCTCCTCGTGGCGGCCGCCTCGATCGGTGCCCTGGTCGTGGCCTTCGTCCTCCAGTTCGGCTTCGGCCTCGCGCCCTGCCATCTCTGCATCCTCGAGCGCTACCCCTATGCCGTGGCCGCCCTCCTGGCGCTGGCCGGGGTCGTGCTCGGGTGGCCGCGGCTGGGGCTGGTGCTCGCCTGCGCAGCACTGCTCGTCGATGCCGGCATCGCCGGCTTCCATGTCGGCGTCGAGCAGGGGATCTTCACGCTGCCCGAGAGCTGCGTCGCCGGGGCCACGGCCACGAGCATCGACCAGCTTCGGGCGCAGCTCATGACCGCACGACCCACCTGCGATCAGGTCCAGGCCGCGTGGCTGGGCCTGTCGCTCGCGACCTGGAACCTGCTCTTCGCCCTGGCCATGGCCGCCCTCGCGGCGTGGGGCGCCTTCGCCCGCCGGCCGCTCAGGCGCTGAGGAGCACCGGCAGCGTCGCCTGCCGGATGATGTCGCGGGTGGCGCCGCCCAGGACCATCTCGCGCAGCCGCGAGTGCCCGTAGGCGCCCATCACCAGGAGATCACAGGACCGCTCGGCCGCGGCCTGCAGCAGAACGCCGGCGGCGTCGTCGCTCGCCTCGAGGCTCACGGTCTCGGCCGTGATCTTGTGGCGGGCCAGCATCGCCGCCGCCTCGGCCAGGCTCGGCCCCCAGAACTCGCCGATGCTGACAAGCGTCACCTTGGCAGCGCTGGCGAGGAACGGCAGCGCATCCTTGAGCACGCGGGCCGCCTCGCGCGAGCCGTTCCAGGCGCACAGCACCTGCCTGCCGATGTCGCCCTGCCAGCCGTCCTGAGGCACCATCAAGACGGGGCCGCCCGCTGCCATCACCGCCTGCTCGACCAGCTGGGCCGGCAGCGCGTCGATCCCGGTGGCCCCGCTCTGGGGCGCCACGGTGAGATCGGCGGCACGGGCCGCCTCGCCCAGGCAGTCGCCCGGCACACCCTCCTGCTCGGTGAAGACGGCACCGGCGGCACCAGCCGTGGCGGTGGCCTCGAAGCTCTTCCTGAGCCGCGTGGCGACGATCTTCGCCGCCTCGCGCTGGCTCTCGATCACCTCGGGCCCGAGATAGGCAGCACCCTCGCCGTAGCCCACCGGGATGATCGGCGGCGGCGTCACGTGCAGGCCCGCGAGCTGCGCCTCGAAGCGCTCCGCCAGGCGGCTCGCGAGGCGGATGCGCGCCTCGTTCTGGGCATCGTCCTGCAGCGACAGAAGAATCGTATGATACGCCATCGTCCAAACCTTCTCTCTAACCCGGCTCCGGGCCCGGCAGCATCCGGGTCCGGAGGACATTGTGGCCTGCCGCTACCCGGGGCCTTGCGCCAGATCAACCTCCAGCGCGCAGCACCCCGGCAGCGGTGGCGATACGGCCTGCCGTGGTGATCCAGCAGAGAAACCCGAAGACGACCGCCAGGATCGGAAAGGCCTGCGGGAACAGGGTGCAGGCGGCGAGGAAGGCGATCGTCTCGGTGCCCTCGGTGAGGCCGCCCAGATAGTAGAGGGATTTCCGGCCCCGCGCCTCGGTCGTGACGCCGCGCTTGGCAGCCATGATCGCAAACGCGAGGAAGGAGCAGCCCGTGCCCATGAAGGCGAAGATGAGAAAGGCGGCGGCAAGCGCGTTGCGCCCCGGATCGGCGACCGCGAAGGCGAAGACGATGCCCGAGTAGACGATGAAGTCGAGGACGATGTCGAGGAAGCCGCCGAGGTCGGTGATGCCGCGACGCCGGGCGATGGCACCGTCGAGCCCGTCGGCCAGCCGATTGAGAAGCAGCAGCACGAGACCTGTTAGATAGAGGCCCAGCGCCACGGCTCCCATCGCGGCGAGGCCGAGCACGAAGCCGCCGACGGTGGTGGCGTTGGCGGAAAGCGGGGTCGCGGCGAGTCGCCCGGCCACGCGATCCAAAGGCGGATCGATGAGGCGGCGGGCCGCCGCGTCGAGCATGGTGGCGCCCCGTCCGGCCGCTCAGAGGCGGGGCGGACGGGCCTCGAAGGCGACGATGCGATCGGCCTCGTCGTCCACCGGCTCCCGCGCCGGGGCGGCAGCAGTCGCCTCCTCCTTGTGCCGCAGGCGGCGCGCGACGACGATGCTGGCCGGGATGCTGGCCAGATAGAGAAGGCCGATCACCGAGAGCGTCAGCCAGGTCTCTGTCACGAGCAGGACCACCGTCATGCCGCCCACCAGGAGGATCGCGGGGAACCAGTCGTGCCGCACGCGGATCCGCTTCAGCGAGAAGGTTGGCACCCGGGAGACCATCATGAGCGCCACGAACAGCATCATCACGGCGTTCAGGGTCCAGCTCCTGACCCAGCCCTCGCCAAGCACGAACCACGCCATCATCGGCATCAGCACGAGGCCGGCCGCCGCTGGTGCCGGGATGCCGGTGAAGAAGTAGGTCATCCAGCGCGGCTTGGCCGGATCCTCGAGCTCGCTGTTGAAGCGGGCGAGGCGGAGCGCGCAGCAGGTGGCGAAGAGGATGGCAATCGCCCAGCCTATTCCACGCAGCTCGCTCAAGGTCCAAAGATAGACGACGATCGCCGGTGCCACGCCGAAGTTCACGAAATCGGCGAGACTGTCGAGCTCGGCGCCCAGTCGGCTCGTGATGTTGAGCAGCCGAGCCGAGCGGCCGTCGAGCCCGTCGACCACCGCCGCCGCGATGATGAGCGCCACAGCGAGCTCGAAGCGGGAATCGAGACCGTAGCGCAGCCCGGTCAGCCCCAGCGACAGGCCGAGGATCGTGAAGAGGTTCGGGACGAGGTGAAGAAGCGGCCGGCCCCGAAGGCGCCGGCGGCGCTCGCGTCGCAACATCAGCTCTCGCGTCCCACGCGCTCGCTCTGCGTGCCCACCAGATGGGCGATCACCGTCTCACCGGCCACCGCACGCTGCCCCTCGATGACGATCGGCGTGACGCCGGCCGGCAGAAAGACGTCACAGCGGCTGCCGAAGCGAATCAAGCCCACGCGATCGCCCGGGCCCAGCTCCGCACCTTCGCCAACATAGCCCACGATGCGGCGCGCGACGAGCCCGGCGATCTGGACGAGGCCGACCTCCTTGCCGTCGGCGGTGCGGATCTTGAAGGACTGCCGCTCGTTCTCGTCCGAGGCCTTGTCGAGCGCGGCATTGAGGAACTTGCCCGGATGATAGGCCTTGCGCACGATCCGGCCGGCCACCGGCGTGCGGTTCACGTGCACATCGAGGACGTTGAGGAAGACGCTCACCGAGGGCAGGGGCACCTCGCCGAGCTCCAGCTCGGGCGGGGGGCGGCGCAGGCCCACGAACTGGACGACGCCGTCGGCCGGGCTCAGCGCCAGCGCCGGGTCGACCGGCGCCACCCGCCTCGGGTCCCTGAAGAAGTAGAGACACCACAAGGTGGCGACGAGGCCGATCCAGAAGAGCGGCAGCCAGAGGAAGCCCAGGACGATCGAGACGATCAGGAAGCCGCCGATGAAGGGCCAGCCGGCGCGGCAGATCGGCACCTGCAGCGCCGCGAAGGCGCTACGCCCCGCCATCGGTTCCGCTCTCCGCCATCGCGGTCGTCACCGGCGCGGTTGTCATGGGCGCTGTCGTCATCGGCTCCTTCCGGAAGAACACGCCGTCCACCTGGACCTCGCGCGCGAGCTTGGGCTCGAAATAGCCCGGCACCAGCAGATGGGGCTCGAAGCCGCGCCCTGCGAGGTCGTCCACCATGCTGCGCCAGTCGGTCTCACCCTCATAGAGCGGCAGCAGCGCCATCTCCACCTGCAGGCCCTGAGTTCGCGGCCAAAGGCCCTCGGCCCCCGCCAGCACCAGGGGCTCGGCACCCTGGACGTCGAGCTTGAGGAAGAGCCGCTGCCAGCTCGAGCCGACGACGAGATCCAGCTCGTCCAGCCGCTGGACCGGCACCAGGCGCCGCTCGACGATGCGCGAGGAGGGCGAGAGCCGCTCGAGAAGGGCGGTCTGCGGCTGCAGCGAGCTCATGTCACTCTCGCTCGACACCTCGAGCGTGGCGCTGCCGGTCGTGGCGCCCAGCGCCATGGCCGGCGCCACCTGCCAGGCCGGGTCGCCGGCGGCGCGCCGGGCGAGAGCGTCCCGCAGCTCGGCCAGGGGCTCGATCGAGAGGATCGGCCCGCGCCAGCCGGCCTCGCGCAGGCGCAGCGCGTACTGCCCCGCATTGGCGCCCACGTCGATGACGGCGTCGATCCCGGCACGGCGCAGCGCCGCCACCAGCCTCAGCTCGGGCTGGCGCGCCTTCTTGAGGGGCACGAGCTCGTAGCCGAGCGCCCGCGCCAGCCGTCTCAGGGCATGCATCAGCTCGGGTCGGGCAGGGTGAAGACCTCGACCGGCTCGCCCACGCCGCGCAGCGGATAGGCGCCCAGGCGCTCGAGGCTGTCGCCGCCGCAGGGGCAGAGGCGGGCGAAGGCGCCCGAGATCAGCACTTCGCGGCGCAGCTCCTTGGTCAGGGTCTCGAGGCGGGAGGCGACGTTGACGGCAGGCCCGATGACCGTGAAGTCGAGGCGCGAGCGCGAGCCGATATTGCCGTACATGACGTCGCCCACATGGAGCGCCAGGCCGAAGCCCAGCGCGCGCTGACCGCGTGCGACCCGCTGCTCGTTGAGCTCCGCCATGCCGGCCCGCGCCAGGCGCGCTGCCTCCAGCGCGCGGGCGCAGGCGCTTTCCTCGTCGAGCGGGAAGATGGCCAGCATGGCGTCGCCGATGAACTTCAGGATCTCGCCGCCATGCTCCTCCACCGGCTGAGCCATCGTGTCGAAATACTCGTTCAGCAGCGCGATCACGTCGTCCCGTGGCCAAAGCTCGGAGATGGCGGTGAAGCCCCTGAGATCGCAGTTCCAGATGGCGGCGTTGACGGTGAGACCGCTGCCTCGGGTGATGCGGCCGGCCAGGATCTCGTCGCCGGCATGCTTGCCCACATAGGTCCGGAGCAGGTTCTTCGTGAGCCGGCGGCTGAGGCGGATCTCCACCGCCATCGACAGCACGGGCAGAAGGTCGTTGATCCTGACCAGATCCTCCGTCGTGAACCCCCCGGACCGGCGCGTGGACCAGCTGCTGGCGTGCCGCTTGCCATCGGTCATGCCGAGCGGCAGGGCCACATAGTCGGTGATCCCGTCCGCCCTGAGCTCGGGATAGATGCCGAACTCGTCGTCCTCGTTGGGCCGCGGGACGTCCAGGCGCCGGCGGATGCCGTCCGCACCCTCGTAGAGGGCGCGCACCGGGCTGTTCTGGAAGCGCGGGTCCTCGGCCACGCCGTGGTCGAGGAAGCGCAGCTCGGCCTTGTCCAGACCGGGTCGCCAGAGCAGGCGGGCGCCCCAGAACTGGGGATGCAGCGTGCGCAGGTGCATGGTCAGGCGGTCGAGCGGCACACCTTCGGCCACAAGACGCCGGCCGAGCTCGGGCAGGAGATCGTCGACGAAGGGGATCGTCATGGCCTCGCCGACGAGCCAGGCGAGCGTGGCGCCGCGATAGATCGGCCAGCCGGCCTCCTCGGCGTCGGCCATCGGTCAGCTCGAGGCCGTCTGCTCGAGCCGCCGGACGCGCGACGAGAGCTCGGTGAGCTGCTGGGTGGTGTGATGGAGGCGCGAGGCCAGCTCGTGCATGATCCCTACTCCCACCTGGGGGAACTGCATCAGCAGGTTGAAGAAGCCGTCCTTCGAGATGCGCAGCGTCACGAGCCTGCTGGCGGCGCGGACGGTGGCGGTCCTCGGCACGTCGCACAGGACGGCGATCTCGCCCACGATATCGTTGCGGCCCAGCCGCGCCACCGTCACCGGGCCGTCCGGCGTGTCGACCACGACGTCCGCGTCGCCCTCGAGGAGGATGTAGGCCGCATCGCCCAGCTCGCCCTGCCGGCAGACGATCTCGCCGTCCGCGAACTCGACATGCTCGCTCGTGAACGCCAGGAGCTTGAGCCGGGCGGGCTCGATTTTCGAGAAGAGCGGGATGTTGCGGAGCACCTCCACGTCCTGCTTGAGCGTCATGACCGCTGCATCTCCTTCTACTTGGCCGCCATCAAACCGCCCGTCCCGGTCTGGTCGAGGACCTCGCTCGGGGGGCCCTGCGCGATGATCCGGCCAGCCTCCAGAGCCAGCACATGCTCGAACCGGCTGGCCCAGTCCGGCGATCCGACCGCCCAGATCACGCTTCGGCCCTTGAGGTCCTCGAGCAGCCGGTCGCGCACCGCCACCTGCTCGAGCGGATCGAGATTGGCTGTCCCATCATAAAGAATGGTGAGCCGCGGGCGCTTGAGGATGGCCCGGGCGAGCGCGAGCTTCTGACGCTGCGCTGCCGTCAGGCGGCCGCCGCCGACGCCGCAGGGGGCCTGCAGGCCGACCTCCGTGATGCGCGCTCGGAGGTCGAGCTGATCCACGACCTGGGCCAGCAGGTCACCGATCCGTTGCCCGGCCTGGGCCTGGCCGTAGGCGACCTTGCCGAAGAGGATGTTCTCCTGGATCGTGCTCGCCGGGTTGAACTCCTCCGGATCGAAGAAGGCGATGGCGCCCTCGAGATCGTCGGGCAGATGCTCCCGGAAGTAGGCGCGGGCGTCGACCAGCTTGGCGATGAGCTGGTCGTCGACCACGCCCAGCCGATGGCGCTCCGGGATCAGCTTGAAGGGCAGCGACAGGAGGCGCTCGCGGTCCTCGGCGCTGAGCGCCTCCAGGTGCTCCGGATCGGCGCGCCCGATCAGGCTCTTGTACTCCGGCAGCTCTTCGGGATCGATGAAGCTGAACTGGCGGAAATACTCGTGGTCGGGCGGCAGGTCGGCGAACAGCTCGACCATCGTCTCGGCCACCTTGAGGCCTACCCGGCGCAGCTCGTCGGTGAGCCCCACCGCATCCAGCGTCTCCAGCACATAGGGATGGGCGGCGATGCGGTCCATCTCGAAGGTGTTGCCGATGGGTGCCCCGAACAGGAGGTTCTCCGCCACCGTGGCGTTGCCGTTGAAGAGATGCGGATCGAAATGCTCGACCAGCCGGGCGATGCGCGGATCCTCGGCCAGCTCCCGGCGCATCAGCTTGCGTGCCTCGAGCAGCCGGCCTGCCAGGTCCGATCCTTGCGCATGGGGCACGGTGCCACGCAGCCCCAGCCCGTAGACGTCGTCGGCGAGCCGCGCCGTCTCGAGCGCCCGGACGAGCGTCGGCAGGCGCTCCTCCGGATTGCTGATGCCGGCGGCCTCATAGTCGACCCAGTCCGCGTCGAGATCGTAGGGCGAGTTGCCGGAGCGGCGCGCCTCGGCCATCGCCCGCTCGAACTCCAGGCGCATATCCTCGGGAAGCTCGCGCGGGTGGATTGGCCGCTGCTTCAGGCCGTAGAGCAGGTTGTCCTCGATCGTTCCGGCGAAGATGTAAGGCTGCCCGCCCACATAGGCGAGATTGCGGCCGAGCACGGAGTCCGGCAGCCGGGCCATCTCCGCCTCGCCCAGGACGACACGGCCGGCATGCGGCTCGAGAAGCCCGGCGAGAACGAGCGTCAGCTCCTCCTTGCCCGCACCCGCGGGGCCGGTGATCGCGACGTGCTTCGGCAGGTCGAGCTCGAAGCTCAGGCCATCGAGGATGGTCTCGCCCTGGTCGTCGGTGAGCGTGACGTTGACGGCGCGAAGCGGCCCGTCGAGCTTGGGCGGCGTCTCGGGCTCGTCCAGCATCAAGGACTCGTCGCGCAGGCCGGGCGGGGCGAACTGCACCACGACCTGCTCGTACTTGATCTTCACGTCGTACATCGTCTGATAGTAGGTCAAGAGCTCGCGCCAGGGCGAGGCCAGGTCCTTCTGGGCGCCCACCACGGCAACGAGGGCGCCCAGCGTGATCTGGCCCTGGATCACGAGATAGCCGCCGATCGAGAAGAAGAAGAAAGGGCCCAGCTGGGCGATGAAATTGTTGAGGAACTTGATGAGGAACTTCTTCTTGTAGATGTCGAAGCGGATCCAGAACACCTCGCCCAGCTGCTGGCTGAAGCGGCTGAGCTCGAGCGGGGCCGTGGCGTTGGCGCGGATGTCGCGCACGCCCACGGCCGTCTCGCTGATCCGCTCGGCGTTGCGGCGCACCTGCTGGATGCGCAGCTTGCCCAGCTGGTTCACCTGCCGCTGCAGCTTCGGGATCAGGTACATCTGCAGCGGATAGAGGGCGACCGCGGCGAAGCCCAGGATCGGGTCCTGCATGAACATGAAGGTCAGGGTCGTGATCAGCGTGCCGCCCTGGAAGGCCGGCACGGCCAGCGCGTCGCCGACATAGCCGCCCAAGGCCTCGGTCTCGGCGTTGACCATCTGGACCAGCTCGCCCTGGCTGACGCGGCGGAACTGGGGCAGCGGGAAGCGGAGCACATGGTCGTAGAGCTGATAGCGGATGCGGCGCAGCATCCGCTCGGCCACGATCCCGGCATAGACGTTCAAGACGTACTTCAAGAGCCCGCTGATCAGGACCAGCGCCAGGAACATGCCGCAGAGCACGAAGAGGTAGTGCAGCTGGTCCAGCCGGTAGCCCAGCATCTCATGGGCGCCGCCGTTCCCACTGAGCGCCCGGTTGATGATCGTCTTGGGCAGGACGAGCGTGAAGTAGAGCGGCGGGAACGACAGCAGCGTCAGGCCCAGGATGATCAGCTGCTGGCGCCAGCTGTGCCTCGCTATGTAGGCAAAGATCGTGGATTCCATAGCACTTCTCGCCGCTCGCTCCCGGGGAGCGAAGAGCCTCTAGAGTAGGGGAGGAGGCGGCGCCACGCAAAAGAACGCGACGTAGCCGCTGAAAGGACGTGCAAAGCCGGCCCGGCCTGCAGCCATTCCGCCGCGTTGTCGACGGCCGGCTTCCTTCCTATGGTCGCCCGAATGACGGCAGGGGGCTGGTTGATGGGACCTTATGCGCGCCTCTACGAGCGGTCGCTCCGCGATCCCGAAGGCTTTTGGGGTGAGGCGGCTGAGGCGCTGCACTGGGACCGCCGCTGGACCCGCGTCCGGAACTTCGATCGCCCGCCCTTTGCCCGATGGCTCGAGGGCGGCCGGCTCAACACCTGTTTCAACGCGCTCGACCGCCACGTCGCCGCCGGGCGCGGCGCCCAGCCGGCGCTGATCTACGACAGCCCGATCACGGGTTTGGTCCGCACCTTCACCTATGCCGAGCTGACGGCGCTGGTCGCGCGATTTGCCGGCGCGCTGGTGCAGCACGGCGCCCGCCATGGCGACCGCATCATTCTCTATATGCCGATGGTGCCCGAGGCGGTGATCGCCATGCTCGCCTGCGCCCGCATCGGCGCCGTCCATTCGGTCGTCTTCGGCGGCTTTGCGGCCCACGAGCTGGCAACCCGCATCGACGACGCGAAGCCCGTCCTGATCCTCTCGGCCTCCTGCGGCCTCGAGCCGGGCCGGGTGGTGCGCTACAAGCCCATGCTCGATGCGGCGATCGCCCAGGCGCGCCACAAGCCCCGCCACTGCATCCTCCTTCAGCGGCCGCAGGCCGAGGCCGAGTTGATCCCGGAGCGGGACCTCGACTGGGACGATTGCATGGCCCGGGCGCATCCGGTCGACTGCGTGCCGGTCGAGGCCACCGACCCGCTTTACATTCTCTACACCTCCGGCACGACCGGCCAGCCCAAGGGCATCGTGCGCGACAATGGCGGCCACGCCACGGCGCTCCTCTGGAGCATGCGCCACCTCTACGGCGTCGAGCCCGGCGAGGTCTTCTGGGCAGCCTCCGACGTCGGCTGGGTGGTGGGCCACAGCTACATCGTCTACGGCCCGCTGCTGAACGGCAACACGACCATCCTCTACGAGGGCAAGCCGGTCGGCACGCCCGATCCCGGCGCCTACTGGCGGGTCATCAGCCAGCACAAGGTGGCGCGCTCTTCACCGCGCCCACGGCCTTCCGCGCGATCCGCAAGGAGGATCCCGAGGCCGACGTTCCTGCGCCAGCTACGACCTCGGCGGCTTCCGCACGCTCTTCCTCGCGGGCGAGCGCTGCGATCCCGACACGCTGCTCTGGGCCGAGGCCCAGCTCGGCGTGCCGGTCATCGACCATTGGTGGCAGACCGAGACCGGCTGGCCCATCGTCACCAACCCTGTCGGCATCGAGCGGCTGCCGGTGAAGCCGGGCTCGCCCACCAAGCCGGTGCCGGGCTACGACGTTCGGATCCTGGACGAGCTGGGTCACGAGGTGCCCGACGGCACGGTGGGTGCCATCTGCATCAAGCTGCCGCTGCCGCCGGGCTCGCTGCCGACGCTCTGGCAGAACGACGCACGGTTCGAGCAGGCCTACATGAGCCAGTATCCGGGCTACTATCTCACCGGTGACGCCGGCTACCGGGACGAGGACGGCTACCTCTTCGTGATGGGTCGCACCGACGACGTCATCAACGTGGCCGGCCATCGGCTCTCGACCGGGCAGATGGAGGAGGTCCTGGCCGGCCATAAGGATGTTGCCGAGTGCGCGGTGATCGGCGTGAAGGACGACCTCAAGGGCGAGCTTCCGTTGGGCCTCGTCGTCCTCAAGGCCGGCGTCGACCGCACCGCGGCCGAGATCCAGCGCGAGCTCGTCGCCCGCGTGCGCAACGAGATCGGCCCCGTTGCCGCCTTCAAGCTCGTCGCCGTGGTCAAGCGCCTGCCCAAGACGCGCTCCGGCAAGATCCTGCGCGGCACGATGAAGAAGATCGCCGACGCCACGCCCTGGACGATGCCGGCCACCATCGACGACCCGGCCATCATCGAGGAGATCAAGGAGAGCCTGGGTGAGCTCGGCTATGCGCGCTAGCGGCCCGGAGCCGCTCACCGTATAGTTAAGATCGCGTCATGATCCGACGCGATCCGGAGCGCTGGGATGGCGGCACCTCAGGAGCGGCGCCTTGCCGCGATCATGGCGGCCGACGTCGTCGGCTACTCGCGGATGATGGAGGCGGACGAGGCAGGCACGCTGGCCGCGGTCGATGCCATGCGCCGCGAGCTGATCGCCCCGCGCCTCCAGGAGCGGCACGGCCGCCTCGTCAAGCTCTTGGGTGACGGGCTCATCGTCGAGTTCGCCTCGGTGGTCGATGCCGTCGCTTGCGCGGTATCTATCCAGCGCGCGGCCGACGCCGCGGGGAGCCAGCATCCGCCCGAGCGCCGTGTCCGCCTCCGCATCGGCGTCAACCTCGGCGATGTGGTGGTCGAGGGCGAGGATCTGCTGGGCGATGGCGTGATCCTGGCCTCGCGGCTGGAGCAGCTCGCCGACCCTGGCGGCGTGCTCGTTTCCGGCACGGCCTACGACCACCTGCAGGGCAAGCTCGACTACGCGATCGAGTTCCTGGGCGAGCAGCACCTCAAGAACATCGCCCGGCCGGTCCGCGTCTATCGCGTGCGTTTCGATGAGACCGGCGCAGCACGCCCGGCTTTGACCTTGCCGCTCCCGGACATGCCCTCGCTTGCGGTGCTGCCTTTCGCGAACCTGAGCGGCGATCCCGAGCAGGACTATTTCGCCGACGGCATGGCGGAGGAGATCATCACCGCGCTGTCGAAGATCTCCGGCCTGTTCGTCATCGCCCGCAACTCGAGCTTCATCTACAAGGGCCGCGCCGTCGACGTGAAGCAGGTCGGCCGCGAGCTCGGCGTCCGCTACGTTCTCGAGGGCAGCGTGCGCAAGGCCGGCAGCCGGATGCGGATCAACGGCCAGCTGATCGACGCGGCGAGTGGCATGCATCTCTCCGCGGACCGGTTCGACGGCGTGCTCGAGGACGTCTTCGATCTGCAGGATCAGGTCACGGCGAGCGTGATCGCCGCCATCGCTCCCAAGCTCGAGCAGGCCGAGATCGCCCGCTCGCGACGGAAGCCCACCGACAGCCTCGATGCCTATGACTACTACCTCCGTGGCCTCGCGGCCCTGCACCCCTGGACCAGGGAGGGAAATGGGGAGGCGCTGCGGCTCTTCTATCGGGCCATCGAGCTCGATCCGGAGTTCGCCGCGGCCTATGGCATGGCGGCGCGATGCTACGCGCAACGCAAGCACGGCGGCTGGATGACCGATCGGCGCGGGGAGGTGGCCGAGACCGAGCGGCTGGCCCGACGTGCCGCCGAGCTCGGCCAGGACGACGCCGTGGCGCTCTGCACCGCCGGCATCGCCCTCGCCTTCGTGGTGGGCGAGGTGGACGTTGGGGCGGCGCTCACCGAGCGGGCGCTCGCGCTCAACCCCAACCTCGCCTGGGCCTGGCTGTTCAGCGGCTGGATCAAGGCCTACCAGGGCGAGCCGGACGAGACCATCGTCCGAGTCGCGAGGGCCATGCGCATCAACCCGACCGATCCGCACATGTTCAGCATGCAGATCGCGATGGCGTTCGCGCACTTCCTCGCGGGCCGGCCCGGCCAGGCGCTCGCATTGGTGCCGGCAGCCGCCAGGGGACGCCCCGATTCGATCTTCGCCGAGTTGATCACGGCGGCCAGCCATGCCCTGCTGGGCGAGTCCGCTCCGGCGCGCTCGGAGCTGGAAAGCCTTCGTCGCATCGCGCCGGAGCTGCGGCTCGGCACCCTGAACGAGTTCTTTCCGCTGCGGCGGGCCGAGCATCGCGCCCGCTGGCACGAGGCGCTGCGCTTGGCCGGCCTGCCGGAGTAGCCGCTGGCGGATCCCGCCCCGGCGTGTCGTCTCGCAGCCTCGCGTGACAGGCCGGCTCGGTCGCGCCGTCTCGGGCCCGCGCTCAGCGGAACGCGCTCGCCGGCAGCTCGCGGGCCAGCAGCACGGCGGCGTCCGTGGGCTTGCCCCGATAGTCCACGACCGCGACCTGTAGCGCCAGCAGCGCCCAGCCGTCGGATCGCCGGATCAGGATCGGCGAGCCCTGGTCGCCCGGGCCGGCGTCGCAGTCGTGCAGCAGGAGCTGGCCGCCGTCGGCGAGCGCCACGACACGGCAGGGCTGGACCAGCACGGGCAGATAAGGCCGATCGGGCCCATAGCCGGCTCGTGCCAGCAAAGCGCCCGTGGTGAGCCCCGCGCGGTCGGACGGTCCGGCGATGGGCATGGGCCGTACGCGCGCGCTGTCGGCGATCGGCTTGTCGAGCGTCAGCACGACCCAGTCCAGCAGCAGGCTTTGCGGCCGGCCATTCTTGTCCATCTCGAGCCGGGGATCGGTGCGGATCGCCGTGGCCCGCGCATGCGCTACCCAGCGGTCCTGTCGATAGCCGGCGACGAAATGCAGCGTGTCGGGCGGCAGGAAGCGATGATGCTCATAGTCCCAGGCGCAGGTGGCCGTCGTCATCACCTGGTCCGGGCCGACGAGGACGCCGGTGCAGAAGCCGCCCGTCGCCCGGTTCACCCGGCCCACCGCGTTCCAGGTGGGCGTGGCCTCCGGGATCGTCTGCCGGTCGCCCTTGCCGTTGATGCCGGGCGCCGCCGCCCGGGTCACCACCGGCACGGCCAGCGCCGTCAGCACGACAAGAAAAAGGGCGGCCAGCCTCGCGGCCAGACTCATGGTGCCGTATCCTCGGATGACGCCGCTTGCGCAGCCTCTGCTAGCCCATCGGCCCTGACGCGGGAAGGGCGCTGGGTCGCCGCCCTCGAAGGGTCTAGGCAAGCGGCCGGTGCCGGCGCAGAAGCTGCTTTCAGGCCGGCCATGGCCACGACACGCTGGGAGGCAGCGATGTTCACCCTTGCAGCCTGTGCCGAGATGCTTTTCCGCAGCCTGCCGGTCGAGGAGCGGGTCCGGCGGATCAGCGGGCTCGGATTCGAGGTCGAGATCTGGGACTGGACGAAGCACGACATCGACGCCCTGATCCGCACGGGCGCCACCTTCTCCTCGATGACCGGCTATGTGCGAGGCGATCTGATCGAGCCCGCGGGTGCCGACGAGCTCCTGCGCACGGCCGAGCAGTCGATCGCGGTGGCGGAGCGTCTGGGCTGCCCGCGCCTCAACCTCCACGGCACCGGCCTCGACGACAGGGGGCTGCCGATCAAGCCTGTCCACGAGGTCACGGGCGCCATGTGGCTCGCGGCCGAGCGCACGCTGCGCCGCGTGGCTGATCTCGGCCGCCGCGAGGGCGTCGTCTTCGTGCTCGAGAACCTCAATGCCCCGGTCGATCATCCGGGGGTGCCGTTCGGCCGGGCGGCCGACACCATCGCCCTGGTCGAGGCCGTGGGCAGCCCGCACTTGCGGCTGATGCTCGACATCTATCATGCGCAGATCGGCGAGGGGAACCTGATCGAGCTGATCCGCCGCGCCGGCCCGCTCATCGGCGAGGTCCAGGTTGCCGACGTGCCGGGCCGCTGCGAGCCCGGCACGGGCGAGATCAACTATCCTGCCATCGCGAGGACCTTGGCCGGGATCGGCTATCGCGGCACCATCGGCCTCGAGGCCTGGGCCTCGGGCGACGACGAGCTGGCGCTCCAGCGCTTCCGTGCCGCCTTCACGCTCGACACCGAGGATCGCGGCTGACATCGGTCCCGGGCCGCGACAGAAGGACGAGGAAGATGCCCGGCCGAGCAGACGTCGACGCGGAGCCGCAGGGCAACGCGACAGCCCGGGTGCTGGTCGTCGGCGCCGGCCCCGTGGGCCTCACCATGGCGGCCGAGCTGGCACGCCACGGCGTGGGCTGCCGGATCGTCGAGCGTCTGACGAAGCCCTCGCCCTACTGCCGGGCCCTCGGCGTCACGCCGCGCACGGTCGAGATCTGGGACGACATGGGCATCGCGCAGGCCATGATCGACGCCGGTCGCTGGCTCGAGGGCATGCGCTCGGTCATCCAGGGCCAGGTCAGGGACGAGGCCATGCCCGACCTCTCCGAGCTGCCCTTCGGCCAGCTCGGCCTGCCGCAGTTCGAGACCGAGCGCCTGCTCGCGCGCCATCTGGGGCGCCTCGGCATCGCGGTCGAGCGCGGTGTGGCGCTGACGGCGCTCGAGCAGGAGGGTGCCGGCGTCACGGTCGTGCTCGAGGGCGACGGCCACCGGGAGAGCGCCTCCTTCGACTATCTGGTGGGCTGCGACGGCGCCCACAGCGCGGTGCGTCGGGCGCTGGGCATCGCTTTCGAGGGCGATGCCTTTCCGATGGAGTTCATGCTGGGCGACGTCGCCATCGCCTGGGACCTGCCGCGTGGCCAGGCGCTGAGGGCGCTCAAGCTCAATCCCGACGCAGCCCCCGACATGTTCATCGCCATTCCGCTCGTCGAGCCCGGGCGCTACCGCGTCTCGATGATGGCGCCGCCCGAGCTCGCCGCGGCTCCCGACGGCACGGACCACGGCATCCAGTCCGAGCGCGCGACGCCGACGCTCCGGCATCTTCAGGCCGTGGCCGACGCGCTGGTGCCGGGCCCGCCCGCCCTCTCGGACCTGCGCTGGTCCTCGATCTTCCGCATCAGCATGCGGCTGGCCGCCCGCTACCGCGCAGGCCGCTGCTTCATCGCCGGCGACGCCGCGCACATCCACCCGCCCACCGGCGGCCAGGGCATGAACACCGGCATTCAGGACGCCTACAATCTCGCCTGGAAGCTGGCACTCGTGATGCGGGGCGGCGCCGATCCGTCCTTCCTCGACAGCTACGAGGCGGAGCGGCGGCCGGTCGGCAAGGAGACGATCGAGCGGACCCTCCGGGCGAGCAGGCGGTTCGGTCGCGAGCCCGGCCCACGCGACCGGCTGGCCGACACCCAGATCCGCGTCTCCTATCGACAGACTGGCTGGGTCGCCGAGGGACTGCCCGACGGGCCGGGGCCGGCTGCGGGCGACCGCGCGCCCGATGCCAACGGGCTCCGCCGCCGGCGCGTCCACTTTCCCTTGCGCATGTTCGATCTGCTGCGCGGCACCGAGCACGTTCTTTTGGTACCCGTCGACCCGGTGGACCCCTTTGCCGAGCAGCACCTCGAGCGCCTCGCCGAGACCGTCCTCCCCGGGCTCGCCGACCAGGTCCGCATCGTCGCCATCGCACCCGCCGGCGCTGCACCGGCTTGGCGCTATCACATCGCTTCCCTCGTCGATGCCGAGGGCAACTTCGCCGCCGCCTACGGGACCGGCGCCGCTTGGCTGGTGCGGCCGGACGGGCATGTGGGCTGGCGCGGCGCGCTCGGTGACGCGGCTGGCCTCGCTACCTACCTCGCCCGTGTCTTTCCCGGGCGCGGCTGAGGCGCTGCCAGGGATGGTCGATCTCGAGCGCCTCGAGCGCGTGCTGATCGAGGCCGCCCGCGAGCGGAGGCCCGTCACCTACGGCCAGCTCCTGCGCTACTTCGAGCGCAAGGTCACGCGCATCACGGTGGGGGCGCTCTGCCGCGATCTCGGCCTCGTCTGCCGACGCGTCGAGGAGCGGGGCGGCCCCGATCTCGCTGTATTGGTGGTTCGAAAGAGCGACGGCCTGCCGGGCGAGGGCTACTTCACGGCTCTCCGGCAGGAGGGGGGCTACGGCGGCCCGAGCACTGGCCCGCTGGCCGTTCGGGCCATCGCCCGCCGCCAGGTCGAGGTTTTTTCCTACTATGCCGAGAAGGAGTCGAGTGGGGCCGGAAGCGGTCGTTGCGATGGAGGACGGGCCGGGCGAAGAGGCCGCTCGGGCGGAAGACGAGGATGACGGCTAGGAGCGCGAAGACGGCGACCTCGCGGTAGGCGCCGCCGAAATAGGCGGACCACAGCGTCTCCAGGATGCCGACGACGAAGCCGCCCAGGAAGGCGCCGTTGAGCGAGCCGATGCCGCCCACCACGGCGGCGGTCAGCGCCTTGAGCCCGATGATGAAGCCACCTTGGATGCCGATCGTGCCGTAGACGACGATCACGATCGTCCCGGCCAATGCTGCCGCCGCCCCGCCGATCGCGAAGGTCATGAGCATCGTGCGCGGCACGTGCACGCCCACCAGCGCCGCCGCCTCGATGTCGTCGCTGCAGGCCCGCATCGCCCGGCCCAGCGCCGTCCGGTGCACGATCAGCGCCAGCGTCAGGTAGCCGGCAAGCGCCGCCAGCACGACCAGGATCTGGCCGCTCGTGATCGTCAGGTGGATGCCCGCGGGCATGTCGAGATGGAAGACGGTCGTCAGGATCGGCGGCAGCCAGGGCTCGCGAGCGCCCTGCGCCAGCCGCACGCCTTCCCGGATCGCGATCGAGAGGCCCAGCGTCGCGATCAGCGGCGCCTGCCCCGGCGTCCACCATAGCCGCCCGAACCCACCCACGGCCGTGATGCCGCCATAGGCGGCGCAGGCCAGCATCGCGAGGCCGGCTGCTACCAGCAGCGCCACGCCCAGCGCCGCCGCGGGCAGGGCCAGCATCATCGCGACGAAGGTCGAGAGGGTCACATAGGCGCCCAGCATGGCGAGGTCGCCGAAGGCCAGGTGGATGCGCCCGACGATGCCGTAGACGAGGCTGTAGCCGGCGGCGACGAGCGCATAGATGGCGCTCACCGCGATCGCGTTGACGAGCTGCTGCAGGAGATAGCGCAGCGGCGTCCAGCCGTGCTGCGCAGGCGCGGTGGCGACGCGCTGGCCGGCCGCGTAGCGGCCGAGCCAGAAGGCGCGCAGCAAGAACACCTGGATCGGGCTGAGGGCGCCGCCGTCGCTGGTGACGACCGTGCGCAGCGATGCAGGCCCGAGAACGCCCTGTGCGGGCGCAAAGCCACAGGCAACCCAGCTGGCGCCGTCGTCGGGGGAGGGCTGGGGCCGATAGCGGACCAGCACGCTCGTCTGCGGCGGCAGCTTCAGGCTCTGGTCCGGCGGCAGGAGGATCGCGGCGTGGCCCACGATCGCCGGCACCAGCAGCGTGCAGAGACCCCGCTCCTGATCGAGCAGCTTGGGCCCGCAGCCCGCGAGCATCAGGCAAAGGGCCAGGAGCAATGCCACGCCACCGGTCGGCGCGACGCGTCCGAGAGCGCTCCCCGGGGGTGGTCTGTCGTCCTGCATGGGCCTCTCACTGCAACCGAAGCGGGTCGCTGTCCACAGCAGGCGCGGCTGGCGGAACGGGCGGGATCGACGTCGCGCGATCCTCTGCTAGGCTCGCGCTCGGGCTGGGGGATGACCATGGTGCGAATGCGGTGGTGGATCGGCGCGCTTGCTTGCGCGCTCCTGGTTGGGGCGGGCGGCGTCGCGGCAGCACCCGTCACGCTGGAGGGCCTGACCTTCAGCGACGAGGAGGGTGGCTTCGTGATCCGGGGGGGCAGCGGCCGGGGCACGGTCGGGGAGCCCTTCGTGATCCAGGAGGATATCACCGCCGACGGGCCTGCGGTGCTCGTGATCCGCGGCCTGCGCGAGAGCTTCGGCAACCGCGCCAGCACGTCCGAGGCCACTGGCTTCGTGCTGGTCAAGGTGATCCGCAACCTCACCTCGCACGCTTGGCAGAGCCTCGAGCTCGAGCTCCGCGAGATCAAGTCGCTCAGCAGCCCCTACGAGGACGGCTTGTCCTTCGACCAGTCCGGGGGCGACAAGCGACGCTTCGCCTCCGACCGTTTCACCGAGATGCGCCAGATCGACGAGCCGCGCGAGTTCATTCTCTTCTCCGGCGCCATCATCGAGCCCGGGCAGCTCGTCACCGTGCGGATGATCGTCACCGACTACTCGCCGGTCCGCGAGTTCTATCTGTTCCAGCGTCGTGACAGCCCGCTCGCGCTGAAGGCGTCCAGACCAGGCACGGAGCTAGACTTGAGGTGAGGAAGAAATTTGAAGCTATTGACAGGAAGGGAGATTTCATGAGTGTAGCGAGCGTGGCCGGTCTCAGGCTCGTCTCGGCGCCATGGCCGGCTCCCCGACGATTTTGAGCATTGCCCACTCGGCCCGGCATCGACGTCCAAAAGGGACGCGAATGGAAATACATGGCCTGCGTTGTGAGCGGCTGCTGAGCAGCGCCTTCGACGGTCCTACCGCGCGTCGCGTCCGGCTCGGCCGCTATCGCTTCACTGTGCGGCAGGCGTTCATCGGCAAGGCACCCGACCGCGTGGTCATGGAGACGCGCCGACGCCGCTACATCACGTGCCACCGGCCGCTGCTGGCGGCCCGGCTGCGCTATCGCTTGGCGATCGCCTCCGACGGCCACATCGCGGACCTCGAGGTCCACGATGTCGAGATTCAAGCCGCGCTCGAGAGCTGGCTCGCCCGAATGGGTGGTCTGGTGGAGGTTGCGGGCTATCGCTCAGTCGAGCAGCCGACGCGGTTCTGGCCGAGCGAGCATGCGCTGGGCCTGCTCGATCTCGGCGGCTGGCGCGGCGAGGCGGCCTTCCTCGTCGCGAACCTCATGCTCATCGCGGTCCGCCGCCATGTGGCGGTGCGTCCGGTCGAGCTGGACGGCGCCGCTGAGGCCGATCCGCCGGCTCCACCGAACCGCGCCGGCCTCCACCTGCACACTGCCGCCTGACGGCCCCCTTCGGCAACGCCATCTTGGGTGGCGCGCCGCGCCCTCTTTCTCGCAACGCCGGCGTTTTCCTATATATGGAGCAGAAGTGTCCCCATCGACGGCAGCCGTGTGGCAGGCGAGGGTGTCTTGGTCGTGAGGGGCTGGTTTGTCGCTGGCGCAGGCGACCCGGAGCTTTACGCCCACACCCTGGGCGGATAGACAGCTGCTCCCGAGTTGCGCGCCGGCTCGCCCTTGGAGAGGTTCATGGATCGCCCTTTGATGCCGAAGGCCACCGCCGTCTGGCTGGTCGAGAACACGAAGCTGACCTTCGAGCAGATCTCCAGCTTCACCGGGCTGCACATGCTCGAGGTCAAGGGGATCGCCGACGGCGAGGTGGCGGCTGGCATCCGCGGCCTCGATCCGGTCGTGGCGGGCGTGCTCACGCGGCAGGAGATCCAGCGCTGTGAGGTCGATCCGAAGGCGCAGCTGCGCATGCAGCGGTCGGTCGCCACGGGCATCAAGCCGCCCAAGCGCAAGGAGCCGCGCTACACGCCGCTCAGCAAGCGGCAGGACCGTCCGGACGCGATCGCCTGGCTGTTGCGCAACCATCCCGAGATGAGCGACCAGCAGATCTGCAAGCTGCTCGGCACGACGAAGAACACCGTGCAGTCGATCCGTGACAGAACGCACTGGAAGAGCCAGGAGATCCGGCCGCGCGATCCCGTCCTCCTCGGCCTCTCCTCGCAGCTCGAGCTCGACGAGGCGGTGGCCCGCGCGCGGGCCGAGCATGCGCTGTCGGGGCCGGAGGGCGCGAGGCAGCGCCAGCAGCCGGCGCCGGCCGATATGGCGGAGCTCGAGACGCCGGAGTAACGGGGCTCAGGCCCAGTCGATCTCGCCGTCCGCGTCGTCGGCCGCGGGCTGCGCCACCGCCCGCCAGTGACGCTGGGACAGCAGCTTGCGGTTGCTCTCGATCAGGTCGGCGATCGCGCGGAGCTGGCGTGCCACGGTGGAGGGGAGGCTGCCGGGCTCGACCATTACCCTGAGCGAGCCGCGCTCCATCAGCTCGTGGCGCATCGCCACGGTTGGGCGGTCGGACCCCGACCCGGCTATCCCGCCGTCGAAGCAGATGAACGCTGTGGGCTCGCGGCTGCTGTAGGCCTCGAGCAGACGGTCCCGGCCGATCTCCGCCGCGGCCTGTCGCTCCACGAGGCTCTGGCCGATCGCCTGCCTCGTCGCCGCGGGCAGTCGGTTGAAAAGCCGCCGGGCGCGGCGCAGCTCCTCGAGGCTGTTCGAGCGCACCGCCCGGCGGATGGCGTGGAGCAGGAGGGCATCCGGACCGAGCTCCAGCTCCACCGGGGTGCGGATCTCGCTCAGGAAGAACCGTAGTCCGCGGCTCTCGCCCGGATAGCGTTCGCGCGACATGCGGTCCCCGTCCTGACTTAGCGTTGACCAGATCTTAACGGATCACACCATCGTCACAATGGGTTGCGGCGGGCCGCCGCCCCATGGGGCGCGACGGTGTTATCGATGTCATCGGCTGTCCGGCCCATCGCACCGGCAGACCGACCGACGCGGCGCTCAGCCGCGCGGCATCAGGCGCTCGACCAGTCGGGCCCAATAGCTGACCCCATAGGGGATCGTCGCATCGTCGAAATCGAAGGTGGCGCCGTGCAGGATGCGGCCTTCCTCGGCGCCGCCGCTGCCAACCCAGATGTAGCTGCCGGGCTTGGCCCCCAGCATGAACGCGAAGTCCTCGGCCCCCATCGAGGGCTGGGGCGCCCGACTCAGATTGGGCTCGCCCACGATCTCGGCGGCGGTGTCGGCGCCTAGGCCGGACTCGATCTCGGCGTTCACCGTGGCGGGATAGCCCAGCATGAAGGAGAACGACGCCTCGACCCCTTGTGCCTGGGCGATGCCGGCCACGATCTCGCCCATGCGCCGCTCGATCATCGCCTGCGTGGCTTCCCGGAAGGTCCTCACCGTGCCGATCATCTCGACCTCGTCGGGGATGACGTTGAAGGCCTCGCCGCCTGCCACGCGCGTCACCGAGACGACGGCGTTGTCCATGGGATCGACCTCGCGCGCGACGAGGCTCTGGAAGGCCTGGATCATCAGCGAGGCGGCGACGATCGGATCGCGGCCCTTGTCCGGCATAGCCGCATGGCAGCCGCGCCCCCTGACCTTGATGGCGAACCGATCCGCCGCCGCCATCGCGGGGCCCTTGCACATGGCGAAGCTGCCGACCGGCAGCCAGGGCCAGTTGTGCATCCCGAAGACGCGCTCGGCCGGAAAGCGCTCGAAGAGCCCGTCGTCCATCATCGCCTGCCCGCCCGAGAACCCCTCCTCGGCAGGCTGGAAGATCAGGAAGACGGTGCCGTCGAAGTTGCGCGTCTCGGCGAGGTAGCGGGCGGCGCCCAGCAGCATCGCCGTGTGGCCGTCATGGCCGCAGGCGTGCATCTTGCCCGGGGCCGTCGAGGCGTAGGGCGCTCCCGTCGCCTCGTGGATCGGCAGCGCGTCCATGTCGGCGCGGAGCCCGATCGAGCGGCTGCCCGAGCCCGCGCGCAGCACGCCCACGACACCCGTCTTGCCGATGCCCTCGTGGATCTCGTCGACGCCCGCCTCGGCGAGCGTGCGGGCCACGAAGGCCGCCGTCTCGACCTCCTCGTAGGCGAGCTCGGGGTGGGCGTGCAGATGGCGCCGCCAGCCGGCCACCTCGTCGGCGAGCTCGGCCACGCGATTGACGATCGGCATGATGGAAGATCCGTCGAAGGCGGCCTTGCGGGGCCGCGTTGTCTCGCCCGGCAGGCCTCGGATCGCCTCGGGCGGCGAGGAGGGGGAGAAGACAGCCGGACCTTTCGGCCCGGCTGCCCTTGGTGCGAGAGCGCGCGGCTCAGTTGATGACGTGATACTTGCCCGCGTCCCACTCATAGACGACGTAGTTCGTTCCGGTCTTGTCGCCCATGCTGTCGAACTTGACCGCGCCGATCACGGTATCGAACGTCGTGTCGTGGAGGATCGGCAGCAGCTTGTTGAGCTCGGTCGACTTGGCCTTTTCGGCGGCCTGGGCGAAGACCTGGATCGCCGCATAGGTGTAGAGGGTGTAGCCCTCGGGGTCGAAGCCCGCCTTCTTGAACTCGTCGAGCACCGAGGCGGCGGCGGGGTTGCCGCGCGGATCGGGGGGAAAGGTCATCAGCGTGCCGGTGCCCGTGTCACCGGTGATCTGCCAGTACTCGTCGGTGACGAGCGCGTCGCCCGACATCATCCGCGCCTTCAGGCCCTGCTCGTGCGCCTGGCGGGTGATGAGGCCGGCCTCGGTGTGGTAGCCGCCCAGATAGATCAGGTTGACGTCGGCCTGCTTCATCTTGGTGATGAGTGCCGTGAAGTCCTTGTCGCCGGCGGTGATCGCCTCGCGCATCACGGGCTTGAGGCCGCGCTTCTCGAGGTTCTTGGCGAACTCGTCGGCCAAGCCCTTGCCATAGGCGGTGCGGTCGTCGAGCACGGCGATCTTGTCGCCGATCTTGTCGTCAACGACGTAGTTGGCGGCGGTCTCGCCCTGCTGGTCGTCACGGCCGCAGACGCGGAAGACGTTGTCGTAGCCCTGCTCGGTCAGCTTCGGATTGGTCGAGGCCGGCGAGATCTGCAGGATGCCTTCCTCGTGATAGACATCCGAGGCCGGGATCGACGAGCCGGAGCAGAAATGCCCGGCCATGAAAACGACGTCCTTGTTAACCATGTCGTTCGCGACCGCGACCGCCTGCTTCGGGTCGCAGGCATCGTCGCCGACCTGGAGCTGGACCTGCTCGCCATTGATGCCGCCCTTGGCGTTCAGGTCCTTGACCGCCATCTCGGCGCCGCGCTTCATCTGATCGCCGAAAACGGCATACTGGCCGGTCATCGGTCCGGCCGTCGCGATCACCACATCGGCGTGCGCGGCCGTGGCCGCAATGCCGAGCCCGGCCACAGCGCCGAGCAGCACCGTCGTCAGTCTCTTCATGCTCTCCACTCTCCCAAGGATTGCGTCATATCGGCGCGCCCACGCGCGATTGCGGGGCGCTTGCGACCTAGTTACGCCATCGTCGCCGCGAGCATCAAATGAAAGGCGCGCCCTCAAGCGCCCGACTTCTCCCGGTAGGCGAACAGTCCTGCACGTTCGTACCGCCAAGGATACTGGCGAACCATTTTCGCGACCTCCGCGATCCGGTGGGCGAGAAGGCCAAGTCCCAGAAGGATCACATAGTGGACGGCGAAGCCAAGCGGGTCGAGGAGGCGGCCGCCGAACAGGGCGTAGATGAGGAACCGGTCGACGACGCCGAGCCCCAGGGCCGCCAGCGCCAGATGCCACCAGGGCCGCCAGTTCTCAGCCATCGCCCGGCCGGTCAGCATCGCGGCACCGCCGATCAGGATGATCGTGAGGCCGATGAAGATGGGCAGGGAAGGGCCGATGATCGCTTGCATGGGTCGGCTCCCTAGTGGCCGCCTTCGAGATAGGCGGCACGGATCTCCGGGTTGGCCAGGAGCTCGGCACCCGTGCCCTCCATCACGACGCGGCCGGTCTGCAGCACGTAGGCGTGGTGGGCTATCTTGAGCGCCTGATAGGCGTTCTGCTCGACCAGGAGGATCGTCAGGCCCTGCTTCTTGTTGATATCGACGATCGCCTCGAAGATCTGGCGCACGAGGATGGGCGCGATGCCCAGCGAAGGCTCGTCGAGCAGCAGCATGCGGGGCCGCGCCATCAGCGCCCGGCCGATGCACAGCATCTGCTGCTCGCCGCCCGACAGCGTCCCGCCGCGCTGGCCCAACCTTTCCTTGAGCCTCGGGAAGAGAGCGAAGACCCGCTCCACATCCTCCTCGAAATACTGTCCATCGGTCGGCACCGTGCCCATCTGCAGGTTCTCGAGCACCGTCATGCGCGGAAAGATCCGCCGGCCTTCCGGCGCCTGGCTGATGCCGAGCTTGACGATGTCGTAGGTGGCGAGCCCGCTGATGTCCTGGCCCTCGAAGAGGACCTGCCCGGCGCTGGGCTTGGGGCTGCCGCAGACGGTCATCAGCAGGGTCGACTTGCCGGCCCCATTGGCGCCGATGATGGTGACGATCTGGCCCTGCTTGACCGACACGCTGACGCCGCGCAGGGCCTCGATGTTGCCGTAGCGGGTGACGACGTCCTGAAGCTCCAGCATCAGGCCGGGCCCCGCTGTGTCGCGATGTCGGCCTCGACCTCGGGCGGCAGCTCATCGGCCTCGGTCTCGCCCAGATAGGCCTTGATGACGGCCGGGTCGCTGCGCACCGCCAGAGGCGCGCCGTCCGCGATCTTGCTGCCATAGTCGAGAACGATGATGTGGTCGGAGATGCCCATGACCATGCCCATGTCGTGCTCGATCAGCAGCACGCCGATGCCCTCGCTGTCGCGGATGTCGCGGAGCAGGCCGCTCACCTCGGCCGTCTCGCGCGGATTGAGGCCGGCCGCCGGCTCGTCGAGGCACAAGAGCGCCGGCTCGGTGCACATGGCACGCGCGATCTCGAGCTTGCGCTGCTGGCCGTAGGGCAGGCTGCCGGCCGAGCTGTCGGCCTGGGCGGTGAGACCCACGCGATCGAGCCAGCCGCGTGCCCGCTCGATCGCGGCCTCCTGCGCGTGGCGATAGCGCGAGGCGCCCACGAGGCCCAGGATGGAGTAGCCTGAGGCCTGCATCAGCCGGTTGTGCTGGGCCACCACGAGGTTCTCGAGCACGCTCATGGCGGCGAAGAGCCGGATGTTCTGGAAGGTCCGGGCCACACCCTGGCGGGGGATACGAAAGCCGTCCAGGCGCTCCAGCAGCACCCGGCCCATCCTGCCCTCGAAGGTGAGCTGGCCGGCCGAGGGCTTGTAGAAGCCGGTGAGGCAGTTGAACACTGTCGTCTTGCCGGCGCCGTTGGGGCCGATGATGGCCGTGATCTCGCGATCGAAGGCCGTGAAGGAGAGATCGTCGATGGCGACGAGGCCGCCGAAGCGCATCGTGAGATGCTCGACCGCGAGCAGCGGGCGCGCCATCAGCCGCTCCCCGGCCCGTGGCGTCCGTGCAGCAGCACGGTAGGTCGGCGATGGGACAGCAGGCCGCGCGGGCGCCACACCATGATGCCCACCATCGCCGCACCGAACAGCAGCATGCGGTACTCCGCGAACTGGCGGCCCAGCTCGGGCAGCACGACGATAACGGTGGCCGCCAGCACGACGCCGATCTGGCTGCCCATGCCGCCCAGAACGACGATCGAGAGGATCGTGGCGCTCTCGATGAAGGTGAAGCTCTCCGGGCTGATGAAGCCCTGGCGGGTGGCGAAGAAGGAGCCCGCGAAGCCGCCGAACATGGCACCCAGCGCGAAGGCCGTGAGCTTCGTGTTGGTCGGGTTGATGCCCAGCGCCCGGCAGGCGATCTCGTCCTCGCGCAGCGCCTCCCAGGCCCGCCCGATCGGCAGCCGGCGGATGCGCAGCACGAAGAGGTTGGTGATGAGCGCCAGCAGCAGGGCCAGATAGTAGAGGAAGATGATCCGCTGGTCGCTGCTGTAGTCGATGTTGAAGAACTGGTGGAACGTCGTGCCGCCGTCGGGCGCCCGGCGGGCGAACTCGAGGCCGAAGAAGGAGGGTCGGGCGATGCCCGAGATCCCGTCCGGTCCGTGCGTCACCGGATACCAATTGAGGAGGATGAGCCGCACGATCTCGCCGAAGCCCAGCGTGACGATCGCCAGATAGTCGCCCCGGAGGCGCAGCACCGGAAAGCCCAGCAGAACGCCGGCGGTGGCGGCGAACAGGCCCGCGAGCGGCAGGCAGACCCAGAAGCTGAAGCCGAAATGGGTCGAGATAAGACCATAGGAATAGGCGCCGACCGCGTAGAAGGCGACGTAGCCCAGATCCAGGAGGCCGGCCAGACCCACCACGATGTTGAGGCCCCAGCCCAGCATCACGTAGATCAGCACCGTCGTCGCCACGTCGACGACATAGCGGTTCGAGAAGGGTGTCAGGGGCAGCACGAAGGCGAAGACGACGCCGGCGAGCGCCAGCCACACGCCGTGCAGGCCGAGCCAGGTGCCCGCCCGGCTCATGACACCCGGCCCCGCCGAGGGTGCCGCCGTCGGCCGGGCGCCCTGCCAGAGCAGAAGCGCCAGACGTCCCACGAAGACGATCGCGGTGCCGATCAGGACGCGGCCGATCTGGGGATCGATGCCGAGCCCGCCCTCGACGCTCACCGTCCGCAGGCCGACGATGGGCAGCATCAGCACGAAGGCGACGCCGGCCGCCATGGCCGCTTGCTTGATGGCGCCCACCCAGTCCAGCCCGCTGGCTCCGGGCCCGTTGGCCGCTGCCGCCGCGCGCATCGCTCAGACCTTCTCGATCTCGGGCCTGCCGAGCAGGCCGGTGGGCAGGAAGATCAGCACGATGACGAGGATCGAGAAGGCCGCCACGTCCTTGTAGCCAATCGGGAAGTAGCCCGACCAGAAGGCCTCGATGAGGCCCAGCAGAAGCCCGCCCAGCATGGCGCCCGGGATCGAGCCGATGCCGCCCAGCACGGCGGCGGTGAAGGCCTTGACCCCGACAAGGAAGCCGATGAAGAAGTCGATCACGCCATAGTAGAGCGTGGCCAACAGGCCCGCCACCGCTGCCAGAGCTGCACCGATCACGAAGGTCATCGAGATCGTGCGGTCGACATTGACGCCGCACAGGCCCGCCATCTTGAGGTCCTGCTCGCAGGCGCGCTGCGCCCGGCCGAGCGGCGTCTTGGCGATGAAGAGCGAGAAGGCGGTCATCAAGACGAAGGTCAGCGCGATGATGACGATCTGGATGTAGCCGATCTGGACCGTGAAGCCCTGATCGGTGCCGAGCACGATCGCACCCTGGATCACCGGCGGCAGCGGCTTCACGTTGGCGCCCTGGGCGATCTGCACATAGTTCTCGAGGAAGATCGACATGCCGATGGCCGAGATGAGCGGCGCCAGGCGGAACGAGCCGCGCAGGGGCCGGTAGGCCACGCGCTCGACGGCCCAGCCATAGGCCGAGGTGAAGGCCATCGCGATGACGAGCACGATCGCCAGCTCGAGCGGCACCCAGGTGATGCCTCCCATGCCCAGCACCGTGAAGCTGATCACGGTGAGGAACGCGCCGATCATGTAGATGTCGCCGTGGGCGAAGTTGATCATGCCGATGATGCCGTAGACCATGCTGTAGCCGATCGCGATCAGGCCATACATCGAGCCGAGGGTCAGCCCGTTGATCAGCTGCTGCAGGAAGTAGCCCATGTTGGTCGCGCCCTCAGCTTCGGTTCAACCGCCGCAGGCGCCCGCCCGGGTCTCGGCCGCTCCAGGCCCTGCGCAGGCGCCTCCTGCGCCGGCTGGAGCCTGGGCCGCCGTGACCGTCAGTCGCCGGCCATCTCCTTGACCTTCTTCAGGTCCCATTTGTTGATCAGCGCCACCATGGGGTCGCTGTCGGCCAGATCATGTCCCTGCAGCATGATCGACACCTTGCCGCCCAGGCTGAGCACGAGCTGGCCACTTTTGTCGTCGGGATTGTAGGTCACGACCGCCGCCTCGCGGCCGACCCGGATGCGCTTGGCGTTGGGCTGGGCCGCGAGGAGCTGCGGGTTCATGAACATCGACGCCAGCCCCTGCATCAAGGAGCCGCCGGTCATCAGCTGCGCCTCGATCGAGCCGCCGCCCGAGGCCTCGTGGTAGGTCCGGCTCAGCATCGTGCCGCCGCCGAGGAAGGGAATGCTGCCGCCGCTCTCGCCGCTCTTTGCCGCCTCCGCGGTCCATCCGTCGGGCGGGTCGGGGAAGGTCGTGAGAAGGGCCTCGCCGAGCTTGCCCTTGAGGGCCTGCATCGCGAAGTCGAGGTCCGAGACGGCGCCGGCGACGTCGCCCTGCTGATAGGCCGCCTTCGCCTGGTCGATCTGGTCGGTGATGTCGTCGGCAAAAGCCACCACGGGTGCCGTCAGGGCCAAGGCCAGCGACGCGGCCATCACGCGCATCAGGGTCTCCGATCAGAGGCGTCCGCTCCAGCGTTGCCCTCGGCATAGGGTCCTGTCAAGCCGAGCGCCGCCGGGCCCGCAAGACCGGTCGCTCAAGCCGCGTCTGCCACGAGCGGGGCCGCCACCGCCGCCAGCAGCCGCTGCGCCGCCTTCGGATCCAGGCGAACCTGCAGCCCCCGTTGACCGCCATTGATGAAAACGAGCTCGTGCGCCAGCGCCCCGGACTCGATGGCGGTGGGAAGCTTGCGCTTCTGCCCGAACGGGCTGATGCCACCCACCTTGTAGCCGGAGATGCGCTCGGCCTCGGCGGGCTTCATCATCCTGGCCGACTTGCCGCCGAACGCCGCCGCCAGCTTCTTCAGCGCCACCTCGTGGTCGGACGGCACGATGGCGCAGACCGGCTTCTCGTCCACCATCGCCATCAGCGTCTTCAGCACGCGCGCCGGCGCCTCGCCCAGCGCCTCGGCGGCCTGCATGCCGATACGGTCCGCATTCGGATCGTAGTCGTAGGTGTGGACGGTGAAGGAGACGCCGGCCTGCTCCAGCATCCGGGTGGCGCGCGTCGCCGTTGCCATCTTTTTCTCCCTCGCCGAGCGGGCCGGCGCTCCGGCCTTGAGCAGATCCGAAAGCCCGCGCCCGTGCAGCACCGGGCGCCGGAGCGGTCAAGGCCCGCCGAGCCGGCCAGCCATGATGATGGCCCCTCGACAACGCCCTCCCGCCTGTGGCTGGATCTCCCGCACAACACACCCGTCGAGTGACAAAAATGCTGTTCCACACTTGGCTTCTCTTCGTTGCCGCCTCCTCGGTCCTCCTCGTGATCCCGGGGCCCACCGTGCTGCTCGTCGTCTCCTACGCGCTGGGGCAGGGCTGGCGCGTGGCGCTGCCGATGGCGGCGGGCGTGGCGCTCGGCGACTTCACCGCCATGACTCTTTCCCTTGCCGGCGTCGGCGCGCTGCTCGCCGCCTCGGCCACGATCTTCACCGTGCTCAAATGGATCGGTGCGGCCTATCTCGTCTGGCTCGGCATCAAGCTCTGGCGCGCCGGCGACCGCCTCGACGCCCGCCCGCGCACCGATGCCGTCGCACCCGCCCGCATGCTCGGCCACGCCTGGCTCGTCACCGCCCTCAACCCCAAGGGCATCACTTTTTTCATCGCCTTCCTGCCGCAGTTCATCGATCCGCACGGCAGCTTCCTCACCCAGGCCATCCTCCTCGAGGCCACCTTCCTCACCCTCGCCTTCGTCAACGCGGTCGCCTACGCCCTCCTCGCCGCCCGCGCGCGGCGCACCGTCCGCAGCCCGAGAGTGCTCCGCCTCGTCAACCGCATCGGCGGCACGCTTCTGATCGGCGCGGGCCTGGCGACGGTCAGGCTCGCGGGGGCGCGGCAGTAGGGCGAGCTGAGGGAGTAGGATATTGTCTGCGTGCGGCAAGAAGGCAAGCGCGTAGACTGAACGGGCTATTATGCACCTCGTGCGGATCGATGCCCTCAACCGAACTTGAAGATTCAGATACGTCAGCCCGTATCGGGCGAATGTGAACGTTGATGACGAGACTGCACGTGCTGCTCTCGCTACTCAGCCGGAACAAGGTATCGATTCTGAAAGAGTGTCTGCAGATTTGCTACCGTAATGTCTAGTTGAGGAGCGTCAGACGGCCGGTGCGATCGTTAGAGGATGCCAGGAGCTATCCTCTAGTGGAGCTTCGGATTGGCGGGATGATCTGCCAACAATGCAATTCTGGGTCGGATGTTCTGACCTCCAGGCTATGGAATGACCAGAGACCGATGGCCGAAAGTATGTCATACCAGACGAGCACTGCAAAGCTTGGGGCGGGATCAATTGCTGTCCTAGGGCATGTCGAGTTTACGCTCGAAATGACATCGGGCCTCGCTGGTCTCGATCAACATGAGATCCAGGTGTTTTCGCAGTCTAGGCTGAGAATTATCTGTGCTAGCAGCTCGACGACGCTTGACGAGCTCTGATACCAAATGGAAGGAATCGTCAGCCGTAGTGACGTCTTGGTGATTGCCTGCCACTGTAGCAGCATCGTATCTCAGGACCTCGGGCGACCTGTCTCACCCCCGACCGAATCTCCGACGCCATGACCTTTTGTTAGGTGGGGGGATCCTTGCCACGAGCCCTGGACCTGCGGACCAGAAAGTAAGCGCGCCGAAGTTCCGCTCCGGGCTGCATCGCAAGATCGGCTAGACGCCCACCTGGCGGAAACTGCTCGCACGGCTTGTCTGGCTTTTCGTGCCGGCACTGCTGTCGCGGCTGGGGTTGGCCGCTTGACGGGGGCCATCCTGGTCACGCGAACGCGCCAACCGGCTCTCGCCGCTTTCCGATCTGGAGGGGCCACAGAGCGAGACCAGCTTGAGGTCCGGACTCGCAGTTGCAGCTGATTGCCGCTCGAGGTCCCATGCATCGGCCCAGCTGGCAGATGTAGTGGACAAGTCATAGGTATATGACCTTGACATGGATCTTGCCTTCCGGCATAAGCTCCCCGGTTTCCCTCAGTCTGCTCCGGAGCCCCAGCCATGCCCGATCCCGCCCACCGCCGCCCAAGAAACGCGGCCCGAACACCCCCGAAGGCAAGGCGCGCTCCTCCATGAACGCCCTCAAGCACGGCCTCCGCGCCAAGCGCTTTTTGCTCCTTCCCGAGGAAGACCCCGCGGACTTCTTGTCGCTCGCCGCCGACATCCGCGCCGCCTACGGCCGAGGACGCGGTCGAGGCTGGCACAGGTCGAGGCCATCGCCGTCGCCATGTGGCGGGAGATCCGCGCCGACCGCGTCGAGACCGAGGTGATGGCCGGCAACGTTCCCGGCATGAAGGGCCACAGCCACGGCACCGACCTCTACGGTCGCGAGGAGCGCGCCTCGCTGACCACGGCGCTGCGCTACCGCACCCAGGCGCAGATGGAGCTGAAGCGCGCCACCGACCTCTTCTGGCGCCACCGGAAGGCCCGTCTGGCCGAGCTGCTCGAGCCCGCGGTCGAGGTGGACGAGGAGGTGAGCCTTCCCGCCGGCGAGGCCGCAGCGCTTTGCACGAACGAATTCCCAGCCGAGCCTGCGCCGCCCCCGAGCGCTCCTGAGCCCGCGCCGGCCGCCGCCGCGGAAGCTGCACGAACGAATTCGAGCCGGCACCCGCCGCGGCCGAGGCCGCCGCGCACAAACGAATTCCCGACAACCGACAAAAAAGAAGAAGAGCCTGATCCTGAGGACCTTTCGTTGCTCGCGGACTACCGGGCCCTGAAGAAGGACATCGGCGACGCAGGCCTGGATCTGGCTGCAGGGTCTGCCGCCCGAGCAGATGGCGCGGCTCCAGGCTTTGGTCGCCAACGAGCCGGGGCTCGAGCTCGTGGCGCGGTAGGCGGGCAGGGCGCTTCCCGGCGGCCGGCGCGTCGGCCGTCGACCGGAAAGCCCGCTTCGGGCATGCTGCGCTCCGTCCGCCGGAGCGTCGCGGCTGCCGCCGCAGCGCCCGGCCCGATCAGGATCAGGCGCCATGCTCGTTTTGCTCGTCTCTTCGCATCCGGCGCGCGCCACCGCCGTGCGGCAGGCCCGGCCATGACCGGCGACGGGCAGGATGCCCTCACGCTGGTGCCGGGGCACCTCCACCTCGGCACGCTCGGGACGCTGGCTCGCCGCACCACCGCTGCGCCTGCGGCTCGATCCGGCCTTCGGGCCCGGCATCGAGGCCGCTGCCGCCACGGTCGCGAAGGCCGCGGCCGGCAAGGAGCCCGTCTATGGGGTCAACACCGGCTTCGGCAAGCTCGCCCGCGTGCGCATCGAGCCGGCCCGGATCGAGGAGCTGCAGCGCCGCCTCGTCCTCTCGCACATGTGCGGCGTCGGGCCCGCCGCTCGACGACGCCACGGTCCGCCTCGTCCTGCTGCTGAAGGCCGCCTCGCTCGCCCTCGGCCATTCGGGCGTGCGCCCCGCCACGATCGAGGCCCTGCTTGTCTCTCCTCGCCCACGACGCGCTGCCGGTCGTCCCGGCGCAGGGCTCCGTCGGCGCCTCGGGCGACCTCGCCCCGCTGGCCCACCTCACGGGCGCCCTCCTGGGCCTCGGCGAGATCCGCCTCGCCGGAGAGCTTTTGCCGGCCGCCGAGGCGCTCCGGCGCATCGGCCTGGCCCCGCTCACCCTCGGCGCCAAGGAGGGCCTGGCCCTGCTCAACGGCACCCAGGTCTCGACGGCGCTGGCGATCCGAGCCTGGCAGGCCGCGATGCGCCTCTTCGATGCGGCCCTGGTCGCCGGCGCCATGAGCGTCGATGCCGCCCTGGGCTCCGACGTGCCGTTCGATCCGCGCCTCCACGCCGTGCGCCGCCAGCCGGGCCAGGCCGAGGCCGCGGCGCGTCTCGCCCGCCTGCTCGAGGGCAGCGCCATCCGCGCCTCCCATCTCGCGTGCGAGCGGGTCCAGGACCCCTATTGTCTCCGCTGCCAGCCGCAGGTGATGGGCGCCTGTCTCGACCTGCTGCTCGAGGCGGGTGCCGTGCTCGAGCGCGAGGCCAACGGCGTCTCCGACAACCCGCTGGTCTTCCCCGACACCGGCGAGATCCTCTCGGGCGGCAACTTCCACGCCGAGCCGGTGGCGCTCGCGGCCGAGCGGATCGCTCTGGCCCTGTCCGAGATCGGGGCCATCGCCGAGCGGCGCATCGCCCTCCTCACCGACCCCGCCCTGTCGAGCCTGCCGGCCTTCCTGACGCCCGAGCCCGGGCTCAACTCGGGCATGATGATCGCCCAGGTGACCGCCGCCGCGCTCCAGGCCGAGAACAAGCATCTGGCCAACCCGGTCGCGACCGAGAGCCTGCCGACCTCGGCCAACCAGGAAGACCATGTGAGCATGGCGACCTACGCCGCCCGCCGGCTCCACGCGATGACGAGGAACCTGGCCCGCATCCTGGCGATCGAGCTCTTGTGCGCCGGCCAGGGCATCGAGCTGCGCCGCCCGCTCACGAGCAGCGCCCCGCTCGAGGCCGCCCTGGCGAAAATCAGGAAAAAAGCCCGTTCCTCGCCGAGGATCGCCCCCTCGGCGGCGAGATCGAGCTTTTGGCAGGGCTGATCGAGGAGGGAACGTTCGCCGTGGCCTAGGGAGCTGGCCGACCCTCAGGCCTCGGCCTCGGCCGCGACCGGCGTCTCCTCCTGGCGGTGCCACATCTCGGCATAGAGGCCGGGCTGGGCCAGCAGCCTTTGGTGGGAGCCCCGCTCGACGACGCGGCCATGGTCGAGCACGATGATCTCGTCGGCATCGACCACGGTCGAGAGCCGGTGCGCGATGACCAGCGTGGTGCGCCCGCGCGCCACCCGCTGCAGGGCCTCCTGAAGCGAGCGCTCGGTCCTGGAATCGAGCGCCGAGGTGGCCTCGTCGAGGACCAGGATCTCGGGGTTCTTCAGGACCACGCGGGCGATCGCCACCCGCTGCTTCTCGCCGCCCGAGAGCTTGAGGCCGCGCTCGCCCACGACGGTGTCGTAGCCCTCGGGCAGGCTCAGGATGAAGCCGTGGATCTGGGCGGTGCGTGCCGCCTCCTCGATCTCGGCCTGGCTGGCGCCGGGGCGGCCGTAGGCGATGTTGGCGGCGATGCTGTCGTTGAAGAGCACGGTGTCCTGCGGCACGACGCCGATCGCGGCCCTGAGGCTCTTTTGCGTGAGGCCGCGCACGTCCTGGCCGTCGACCTGCGCGCCGCCGCCGGTCACATCGTAGAAGCGGAAGAGCAGGCGGACGATGGTGGACTTGCCGGCACCCGAGGGCCCGACGATCGCGAGCTTTCGCCCCGGCGGGAGGGAGAAGCTGAGATCATCGAGGATCGGGCGGCGGGGATCGTAGGAGAAGCCCACATGCTCGAAGGCGACGCTGCCGCCCTTGGGCTCCAGTGGGCGGGCGTCGGGCGCGTCGGCGATCTCGGGGTACTGGGCCTGCAGGCGGCCGATGGCCTCGAGGTCGATCAGCGCCTGGCGGAGCTGGCGGTAGACGACGCCGAGGAAGTTGAGAGGGGTGTAGAGCTGGAGAAGGAAGGCGTTGACCAGCACGACGTCGCCCACCGTGAGCCGGCCGGCCACCACGCCCTGCGCCGCCACGATCATGAGCGCTGTGACGCCGACCGCGATGATGCTGGCCTGCCCGGCATTGAGCAGCGAGAGGCTGGCCTGCGAGCGCACCGCCGCGTCCTCGTAGCCCTTGAGCGACCGGTCGAGGCGGGCGGCCTCCCAGGCCTCGTTGCCGAAGGCCTTCACCGTCTCGTAGTTGATGAGCCCGTCGACGGCCTGGCCGCTGAACTCGTCCTGGCGGGCGTTCATCTCGCGCCGGAAGCGTGTCCGCCAGTTGGTCGTGACGATCGTGAAGGGGCGTAGGCGGCGATGGTGAGGAAGGTCAGGATCGCGAAGGAGGGCGGGTAGCGCCAGAGCAGGATGCCCAGCACCAGCACGAACTCGAGCATTGTCGGCAGCAGGCTGAAGAGCGCCGTCTCGAGCACGAAGCTCACCGACTCCACGCCGCGCCCGATCGAGCGCGCAAGCTCGCCCGTGCGCCGCTCGAGATGGTAGCGCAGCGAGAGGGAGAAGAGGTGCTCGTAGACGCTGAGCGCGATCCGCCGCCCCGCCCGCTCGCCGACGCGGGCGAAGACGGCGTCCCGGAGCTGGGCGAAGACCGACGCGCCCGAGTCGGGCGGCACCGTAGGCCAGGAGCGCTGCCAGCGGCAGGGCGATCAGGCCATGCACGCTCAGCCGGTCGACGACCGCCTTGAGGAAGAAGGGCACGGAGATGTTGACGAGCTTGGCGGCAACGAGGCAAGCGGCGCCGATCGCCACGCGGGCCCTGAGGCCGGGCTCGTCACGCGGCCACAGATGGGGCAGCACGAGGGCTAGGAGGCGGCGCCAGCCATCCTCGGAGGCGCTGTGCCGATGCGGCGTCGTGGGTATCATGGCCCGCTAGATGGTATCTTGGCCGGGCGGGCGCCATCCGCCGCGGGACTCGGCGGCGCAGGCGTGGCATCCGGGTCGACGTGCTGGCCGGAACCGGCTTCGATGAGACACCGCAAGGTGCGGGGGAGGCTTTGGTGAGCGAGGAGATCGGCAGCTTCGACTATGTCATCGTCGGCGCGGGCTCGGCCGGCTGCGTGCTGGCGAACCGGCTCTCGGCCGACCCCAGGCGCCGCGTGCTGCTGCTCGAGGCGGGCGGGAAGGACAGCTGGATCTGGATCCACATCCCCGTCGGCTATCTCTACACCCAGAACGACCCGCGCACCGACTGGTGCTTCAAGACCGAGCCCGAGCCGGGCCTGGGCGGCCGGGCGCTCAACTATCCGCGCGGGCGGGTGCTGGGCGGCTGCTCCTCGATCAACGGCATGATCTACATGCGCGGCCAGGCGCGCGACTACGACCTCTGGCGCCAGCAGGGCAACGCCGGCTGGTCCTGGGACGAGGTGCTGCCCTATTTCCGGCGCTCGGAGGACCACTGGCAGGGGCGCCGACCAGCATCACGGCGCCGGCGGCGAGTGGCGGGTCGAGGAGCAGCGCCTTTCATGGGAGATCCTCGACGCCTTCCGTGAGGCGGCGGCCGAGGTCGGCATCCCCAAGACCGACGACTTCAATCGCGGCGACAATGAGGGCTGCGGCTACTTCCAGGTCAACCAGCGCCGCGGCGTGCGCTGGAGCACCGCCAAGGCGTTCCTGCGGCCGGCCATGGGGCGGCCCAACCTTCAGGTCCTGACGGGCGCCCAGGCCAAGTCGCTGATCCTCGAGAACGGACGCTGCATCGGCGTCGAGTCTCTGGCAGGGTGGCGAGGTCAAGCGGGCGCGGGCGGGCGAGGTCGTGCTGGCCGCCGGCGCCGTCGGCTCGCCGCACCTCCTCCTGGTGTCCGGCATCGGGCCGGGCGAGGAGCTGGGCGCGCAGGGGATCGAGGTCCGCCACGAGCTGCCGGGCGTCGGCCGCAACCTGCAGGACCATCTGCAGCTGCGCCTCGATCTATCGGGTCAAGGACACGATCACCCTGAACGAGCGCGCCGGCACGCTGGTCGGCAAGGCGAGGATGGGGCTCGAATACGCCCTCCTTCGCCGCGGCCCGCTGACGATGGCGCCCTCGCAGCTGGGCGCCTTCGCCAAGAGCGATCCGAGCTTCGACACGCCCAATCTCGAGTACCACGTGCAGCCGCTCTCGCTCGACAAGTTCGGCGACCCGCTGCATTCGTTCCCGGCCTTCACCGCCTCGGTCTGCAACCTGCGGCCGACGAGCCGCGGCCGGATCGGCCTCAAGTCCGCCGACCCGCGGCAGGCGCCGGCGATAGCGCCGGGCTACCTCGCGACCGACGAGGATGGGCGGGTCGCAGCCGATGCCATCCGCCTGACCCGGCGGATCGCCGGCGGCGCCGGCGCTCGCCCGCTTCGCGGCCCGAGGAGCTGAAGCCCGGCGCCGGCCTTGCAGAGCGAGGAGGAGCTGGTGCGAGGCGGCGGGCGAGATCGGCACGACGATCTTTCACCCGGTCGGCACCTGCAGGATGGGGCCGGACGGCGACGGCATGGCGGTCGTCGACGAGCGGCTGCGCGTGCGGGGCGTCGGCGGGCTGCGCGTCGTCGACGCCTCGGTCATGCCGACCATCACCTCCGGCAACACCAACGCGCCCACGATCATGATCGCCGAGAAGGCGAGCGACATGATCCGCGAGGACGCAGGGCTCGGGCTGAGAGCGCTGTGGCGGCCGGGCCGCGCTCGGGTTGCCAACCCGCCTCGCGGCAAGGATTATAACAGCAGGTCCATGACCTTTCGTCCGCCGGCGCGCTGCCGCGCCGGGACCGGTGCCGGACGATCGGGAGGCGTGCATGGGAGTTCTTGTGGTTCGTCCTTGGGCCTCGTCATCGGGGCCGCAGGCATCTGGGTGCTGCTGAGCCGCAAGAGCGACGAGCGCGTCGCCGAGATCGAGCGGAGCCTCGAGTCCAAGGTCCAGCATGCGCAGGACGACGCCTTCCAGGCCGACCGCGCGCATCAGGAGACGAAGGAGCGCCTGATCGCCCTTCAGCTCCAGCACACGGTGCTCGAGAAGCGACTGGCGGAGGCCGAGGCGGCGAGGGCGCCGGTTTCTCCGGCGGTGCCGGCCGCTCCCACGCGGCCGCAGTGACATCTGCCCCGCCGCGCTCGGTGCCGGCCAGCGTCTCAGGGCAATCGAGGCCAAGCTCGCCCAGCTGCCCGCCGGCTCCTCGGCCCGGGCGGCGCTACTGCGCGAGCACCAGGAGCTGACCAAGGGGGCAACCGCCAGCCGTCCCCGAGCGAGCCGGCATCGGACCAGGACGGGATGGACGGGCTAAGGCGGATCAAAGGCATCGGGCCGTCGATCGAGCGCCAGCTCAAGGACCTGGGCGTAAAGAGCGTCCGCGACCTTGCGGCGCTCGACGAGGCCGGCATCGCCCGCATCGACGAGGCGCTCGACTTCAAGGGCCGTGTCTCCCGCGAGCGCTGGGTCGAGCAGGCGCGCGAGCTTCTCGGGAGCTGAGGGCGGCCGTCGCTCACTCGCTTCCTGGCACCGGGCGGGCGAGCAGGCCCTCGATGGCGCCCTCGAGCGGAACCTCGCCGGCGACGACCGCGCGCACGGCCTCGCTCAAGCGGCAGCTCCACGCCCTGCCGGCGCGCCAGCGCGCAGGCGGCGCCGGCCGTCCAGACGCCCTCGGCGAGTGGCGCTTCCGGGCGCCAGCAGCGAGGTCAGCGCCTCGCCCCTGGCCCAGCGCGTAGCCGAAGGCGGTGTTGCGCGAGGTCAGGCTCGAGGCCGTCAGCACGAGGTCGCCGAGGCCGGAGAGGCCCATCAGTGTCTCCGGGCGGGCGCCCAGAGCACGCGCCAGCCGCGCCAGCTCGGCCAAGCCCGCGCGTGACCACCGCCGCCCGGGCGTTCTCGCCGAGGCCCCTGCCGCCGACGACGCCCGCCGCGATGGCGATGACGTTCTTCAGCGCCCCCCGATCTCGACGCCGGCCATGTCGTCGGTCGGGTAGACCCGGAACGATCGGCTGGCGACGAGGTCGGCGAGGGCTCGGCTGCGGCCGGCAGGGTCGGGGCGGCGAAGGCCAGCGCGGTGGGCAGCTCCAGGGCGACCTCGCGCGCGAAGGATGGACCCGAGAGGACCGCGACGCCCGCTCGCGGGCAGGACCTCGGCAACCACGTCGCTCAGCCTCCGGCCCGTGTCCCGCTCGATCCCCTTGGCGCAGATCACGAGCCGCCGCTCGGTGTCGCCGAGCAGCCCGCAGGCCCAGCGGATCGCCTGCGCCGGCACGACGAGGAGGATCGGGTCGGCCGCCTCGAGCACTGCGAGTCGCTCGTGACGGTGATGGCGTCGGGCAGCCGGACGCCCGGCAGCCGCTCGGGCGTTCTCGCGCTCGCGCCGCGATCAGCGGCGGCCTGCTCGCCGCTCCGCATCCAGAAGATCGCCTCGTGGCCGGCCCGCACGGCCGCCAATGCCAGCGCCGTGCCCCAGGCGCCCCCACCCATGATCCCGACCTGGCCATCGCTCCTGCGTCGCACCCGGAAGAGCCCGCAGCCTGACTAGGCGACCGAGGGGTCCGATTGTCGAGCGTCGAGGTCGCGCCGGCGCCGCTGTCCGAGCCATGCGATGTCGGCGCGCCGGCTGCCGCTCTTCCGTGTTGCGTTGCAGCAAGTGATGGTGTCTCTTCGTCACAGACCAGTCGAGGAGACGCCACAGATGAGCGCAGGGGCCCGCCCGGTACGGGAGAAGCCGCACGAGGGCGGAGTCTGGTCCCCGCAGTCGACAGCAGCGGTGGCGGCGCCTCCATCGGCCGCGGAGCCCGAGGCCGGCCTCATCAGCAGCTGGGCGATCTGCGCGACCGCGCCACCCGCGACCCGTTCACCAATCCCATTCGCCTGCTGGCGCTCGACCTCGGTCGGGCAGCTCGACGGGCCGCTCGCCGGGAGGCGCTCGATGAGCTGATCCAGCGGCTGACGGTCAACGCCGCGGCGGGTCGGGCCAGTCACCTGCGCCGCTATCTGGGCGAGCTGGACGCCGCGGCCAACCTTGCGCGCATCGGCGACCTCATCCGCTCCATCGCGCAGGACGGCAGGGCGGCACGGTGCCATTCGCGACCTTTCGCGATCGGGTCGAGCGCGGCTACTACGGCTTCGTCATCACGGCCCATCCCACCTTCTCCCTGTCGCAGGCGCTGCGTCAACGAGCTGATGGCGCTGGTCGAGACGCCCGAGGACGACAAGACCGGACGGCGGGCCGAGCTGCTAGCCAGCCTCGCGGCGGCGCCCACGTGCCCGACCCGAGCATCGACCTTGCTCTCGAGCATCGCCAGTCGCTCGACGCGCTGCGCAACCTGCAGACGGCGGTGAGCCGCATCTACGATATCGTGCTCGAGGTGGCGGCCGAGCTCTACCCCGAGGACTGGCGCTCGCTCTCGCCCAAGCTGCTGACCATCGCGAGCTGGGTCGGCTACGACACGGACGGCCGCGCCGACATCGCCTGGACGGCCATCTTCGCCAAGCGACTGAGGGTCAAGCTGGCCCAGCTCGAGCGCTACCGCGGCGCAGGTGCTGGCCCTCCGCGATCGTTGCCCTCCAGAGAGCGAGCTGGGCTCGGTCCTGGAGCTGGTCGAGGCGCGCCTGGCGCTCGCCATCCGCGCCACCAGCGACGAGATCGCCGTCTTCGACCAGCCGACCAGCGCCGGCACCGTCGGTGCGGTGGATCTCGCCCGGATCTCGCGCCAGATGGTGGGCGGCGGCGGCCGGCTGACCCACGGCCGCCAGCTCATCGAGCTGCTCGACCGGGCGCTACGGCTGGCGCCGGATGAGGCGATTGCCAGGGCGCTGCTTGATCCTTCAGGGCCGAGGTCGGGAACCACGGCCTGGCGCTCGCGCGCACGCATCTGCGCATCAATGCCATCCAGCTCCACAACGCCATCCGCAAGCGGATCGGCATGGACCACCCGCCCGACGATCCGAGCTACCGGCTGAGCTATCTCGAGGCGATCGGCGAGCTGATTCGCCGGACGTGACGCCCGTCCGGATCAATTTCGGCTCGATCCACGGCGAGCGGGCGACGGCGCGGCGCATCTTCATGACGCTGGCGCAGATGCTCAAGCTGATCAACTCGGCCGAGCCGGTCCGCTTCCTGATCGCCGAGTGCGAGACCGGGCTTCACGCTGCTGACCGCCCTCTACTTCGCCAAGCTCTTCGACGTCGCCGACCGGATCGACCTCTCGCCGCTCTTCGAGACCGAGAAGGCGCTCGAGCGCGGCGCCACGCTGCTCGAGGAGGCGCTGGGCTCGCCCGACTATCGGGACTATCTGCAGGACCCGCGGCCGCCTGTGCATCCAGACGGGGTTTTCCGATGCCGGCCGCTATCTGGGCCAGCTCGCGGCCTCGGTGGCGATCGAGCGGCTTCGCCTCTCGCTTGTCGGCCTGCTGACCCGCCACGGCCTCGGCGACATCGAGCTTTTGATCTTCGACACGCACGGCGAGAGCATCGGCCGTGGCGGCCATCCGGAGAGCTTGGCCGATCGTCTCCTCTACCTCGACACGCCCGAGAGCCGCCGGCGGTTCGACGCCGAGGGCGTGCGTGTGCGCGAGGAGACGAGCTTCCAGGGCGGCGACGGCTATCTGCTGCTCGCGAGCGAGGCCAGCGCGCTCGCGATCACGACCCGCGTCCTCGAGCACTTCCTCGAGCCGCGCCACGAGCCGGACGATCCATTCTATCGGGACGAGACCTACGCCAAGGAGTTCTTCGTCGACCGTCAAGCAGTTCAACATGCGGGTGATCGACGATCCCTGCTACGCGGCACTGCTCGGCGCCTACGGCACCAACTTCCTCTATCCGTCAGGCTCGCGCTCGGTGAAGCGGCAGCTCGACTCCGGTGCCGTCAAGCACGTGCTGGAGCATCCCTCGCAGATCCGTGCCATCCCGCACAACAGCATCCTCCAGCAGCTGGGCGTGCTGGCCAACACGATCGGCGGCATGGGCCAGGCGATCGCCAAGGACCCGGACCGCTTCCAGGATCTCTACCGGACCAGCGCGCGCTTCCGCCGGCTCATGGTGGTGGTCGAGCACGCCTTCAAGTTCACCGACCTGCACGTCGTCCGGGCCTATCTCGACCTGTTCGATCCGGCCTTCTGGCTGCAGCGGGCGGACACGCTGCGCGACCGGTCGGCGCGCGCCGAGGCGCGGCGCATCGCCGACCATGTCGAGCACCTGGCCCTGTTCGACCGGCTGATGCGCATCTTCCGCGTCCTGCAGCGCGACTATATGCAGCTTGCCTCGGCGCTGCGGGCGCATCGCCGGCTGACCCGTGAGACGGGCGACCAGCCGATCGCCGTGGATCCCGCCGACCCGCGACAATCTCCACATGCTGCACGCGCTCCGGATCGCCCTGATCGGGCGGATCATGCACCGGGCCGTCAACATTCCGGACTTCAGCGACCGGCACAACGTCACCCATGATGGGCTGGTGCTGGCGGTGATGCAGCTCGAGGTGGTCCCGGCACTGCAGCTTCTGGGCGAGATCTTCCCGCTGACGGAGGATGCCGAGCCCGATCTCGACTATGGCGAGCCCACCACCTATGCGGCTGACGCCACCCAGTCCTACGGCCAGGAGCACGCCACGATCTTCCGCCCGCTGGCGGCGGACTACGACCATATCCGGCGGATCGGCAGCGCCCTCATCCACCATCTGGGCGCCATCGGCTGAGCCGCGAGCGCTCAGCCGCCGGCCTGGGTCACAGGCACCGAGACGGAGGTCTCGCCGAAGAGGCACTTCTGGTCGACGATGCAGTAGGCATACTCGACCCTGGCGCCGACCTTTCCGCCCTTGGCCGTCGAACGGGACGCGCAGCGTCGGCGGGGCGGCGAAGTAGGGTGCCCCGTCCTGGGTGAGCGTCACGGGCCCGCTTGTCTGCCAGCGGACATTGGCCGACGGCACCGGGCTCGACCGTGATGCCGGGGTCGGTCACGAGCTTGGCGTTGCCGACCGGCACGAGGCTGACGACGAGCTCGCTGCGTCTCGCCGTCACGCTCGATGCAGGCGGTGACGTCGATCGTGCCCGTCAGGCCGGCGGGCGCCGGCCCGAGGCTCGAGAGGAGATCGGCAAGATCATCGCTCGCCCTCGCGACAGGCAAGGGCAGCGAGACGGCCAGAGCCGCTGTGGCGGCGGCGACGGCCAGGAGCCGGCCGCGCCGGCCGCCGCGCTGCATGCTCAGGCGATCCGCTGGCCGGTACGCTCCCAATCCTTCAGGAACGCCGCCAAGCCCTTGTCGGTCAACGGGTGCGAGGCCAGCTGGCGAAGCACCGCCGGCGGCACGGTCGCCACATGGGCGCCGAGACGGGCGGCCTCGATGACGTGGTTGGGCGCCGCGCACCGACGCCACCAGGACCTCGGTCTTCAGCGTGTCCGGATAGTTCCGGTAGATCTCGACGATCTCGGCTGATGAGATGCATGCCGTCGGAGCCGATATCGTCGAGCCGGCCGACGAACGGCGAGATGAAGGTGGCTCCGGCCTTGGCCGCGAGCAGCGCCTGCGCGGCCGAGAAGCACAAGGTGACGTTGACCTTGGTGCCCTCGGAGGAGAGTGCCCGGCAGGCCTTGAGCCCGTCCCAGGTGAGTGGCACCTTGATCGTGACGTTGGGCGCCACCTTGACGAGCTTCTGCGCCTCGGCGAGCATGCCCTCGGTGTCGACGGCCGTGACCTCGGCGCTGACCGGGCCCGGGACCACCTCGCAGATCTCGGCCAGCACCTCGAGGAATGGCCGCCCGCTTTTCGCCACGAGCGAGGGATTGGTCGTGACCCCGTCGACCATGCCGGTGGCGGCGAGATCGCGGATCTCGCCGATGTCAGCCGTGTCGATGAAGAACTTCATACCGATTATCCTCTTCCTCCTCCGCCGTCGCCGGGCGCGTCGGCGGAGGCGATCAGTGTCCGAGATGCCGTTTGGGCTTGTAGCGGCCATCCTCGAGATCGCCGAACAGCTCGTTGATCTGTGGATGCTCCACCGGCTCGCCGCTGGCATCCACCAGAAGGTTCTGCTCCGACACGTAGGCCACGTAGTAGCTCTCCGCATTCTCGGCGAGCAGATGGTAGTAGGGCTGGTCCTTGGGTGGGCGGATCTCTTTCGGGATTGCCTCGTACCATTCCTCCGTGTTCGCAAACTGCGGGTCGACGTCGAACACCACCCCCCGGAACGGAAAGAACCGGTGCCTCACGACCTGCCCGATGCTGAACTTCGCTGACCTGTTCTGCATGTCCCGCCTCGCTCCCGACGCCCGACATCGCGGCACGCCGAGACCACGATCATCACCCGGGCCCGACACGGCACCCGTGAAGCCAACATATGGGGGCGAGCCCGCGTTCCGGGCAAGAGCGGATCGGGACGAGCCGGGAACGAATGGGGGACGGTGTTGCCGGGCGTATGGGTCAGGCGTCCTTGAGATTGACGAGCAGGCTCGAGGTGTCGAACCGGTTGCCGCCCTTCTGCTGGACCAGGCGGTACATCTGATCGACCATCGCCGTCACCGGCAGCGGCGCGCCGTTGTTCCTCGCCTCCTGGAGGCAGATGCGGAGATCCTTGCGCATCCAGTCGACCGCGAAGCCATAGTCGAACTTGCCCTGGACCATCGTCTTCCAGCGGTTCTCCATCTGCCAGGACTGGGCCGCGCCCTTGGAGATCGTGGCCAGCACCAGATCGGTGTCGAGGCCGGCTTTCATTGCGAAGTTGACGGCCTCGGAGAGGCCCTGGACGAGGCCGGCGATGCAGATCTGGTTGACCATTTTCGTCAGTTGGCCGGCACCCGTCGGGCCCAGCAGCGTGACGGCCTTGCCATAGGCCTTCATGACCGGCTCTGCCTTGGCGAATGCCGCCTCGTCGCCCCCGCACATCACCGTGAGCGCACCGTTCACGGCACCTGCCTCGCCGCCCGAGACCGGCGCGTCGATGAAGCTCGCCCCGCGCTCGGCCACGGCTGCGGCCAGCTCGCGCGCGACGTCCGCCGAGGTGGTCGTGTGGTCGATGAAGACGGCACCCTTGCCGAGACCGGCCAGGATCCCGTCATCGCCATAGGCCACGGCGCGCAGATCGGGATCGTCGCCGACCATCGAGAAGACGATCTCGGCACCGGTCGCCGCCTCGCGCGGGGTTTTTGCAACCTTGCCGCCGTGCTTGGCCTGCCAAGCCTCGGCCTTGCTGGCGCTGCGGTTGTAGACCGTGACCTCGTGCCCCTTGGCGGCCAAGTGGCCGGCCATCGGAAGACCCATAACCCCGAGGCCGACGAACGCGGTTTTTGCCATGTCTCTCTCCCATTGCGTTGAGCGCCGAAGCGGGCGGCCGGGAAGCTAGACTCCTCCGGGCAGGTGAACAAGGCGTGCAGGGCCGTGCGGCGGTCCTCGGCGAGGTGCCGTTCCTCAAGCCGCCTGGGGCCGCCACGCAATGACACCTTCGGTCCGCGCCCGCACCTCGGGCGAGGCGAGGCAGGTGGCGACGGCCTCGTAGCCAGGAGCGCCGGGATAGGGAGCAGACGAGCGTCGGCGGGCTGTGGTTGGCCGGGCAGAGGATGATGGCCTCCATGGGGCCGACGGCCGCAAGGTCGAGCATTGCGCAGGAGCGCGTCAGCAGGAAGAGCGGCCGGCCGTAGGACGCACGCCGGCGCAGATAGGCTGCGAGCGCCTCCTGGGTCGCCTGATCCAGGCCCTGCTCCACCAGGTCGACGACCAGGGCGGCCGGGCCCTCGGCCTCCAGCCCGACGAGCAGCCCGAGCAGCGCGCCCGACACCGCGGCCCCGTCCTCGACGAGGCGGGCGAGCGCCTGCTCCGCCCGCGACCGCAGCGCCGGGTTGCTCTCCCGTTTCGCCCGGGCTGCAGCCTTGCCGGCCGCCAGCCGGTCGAGGCCGAGAAAGGCGCCACCGGGCAGGGCCTCGGCGATGCGTCGGGCGAGCCGCGTCTTGCCGCTGCCGAGTGGGCCGACGATGTAGGTGAGCGGTCGTATCTGGCGCAGCTCGAAGCGCTCGCCGCCCCAGGGCCAGGGAAGGTCGAAGGCGACACCGGCTCCGGCCTGGGGCTCCAGCATGCGCACAACATCGGCTGCGGCCGGCGCTTGGCCTCGGGCGAGGTCGTCGCGAAGGTTGCGCACCTTCTCTGCTGTGACGGACAGCTCGCGGGCCCGGCCCTCCAGCACCGCCTGATGCGCCTTCAGGGCAGCCTCCAGATCGCCGTCCAGGACGCGCGCCACCTAGGCGAGGCTGAGGCCCAGCGCCCGTAGCGCCGCAACCTCGGCCGCGCGAGCCATCTGATCGGGACCATAGGCGCGCCAGCCGGCAGCGCTGCGCGCCGGCACGACGAGGCCACGTCGCTCGTAGAGGCGCAACGCCTTGGCGGAGATGCCGAGCCGCCGTGCGGCTTCCGAAGGGCCGAGAGAGGGGGCGGGGGAGCTCACGATCGACCTCGCTGCCTTGATGACCGCCACCCTTGTCGAGGCGGCCCCAGGGGCCGGGTCAAGCCTCCATGCCGTCGTCGTGGCGGGCGACGCGCGCCCGATGGTGAGCCAGACGCGCAGAGCAAGGCGGGCAGGATCGGCAGGATCGCGCACGGAGCCGAGCACCGTCTTGTCGGTTGGAGATCTCATGGGCCCTCGCCGCGGGCGCCTCCACCCGGGAGACCACGTCATTCCGAGCATGCAACACCACCGTCCCGGCGCCCCGACGCGCAGCGGGATGGCATCAGGACGACGAGCGTGCGGCCGCTCGGCGTCGTGACGGGCCGGCTCTATGGCATGGCGCACGAGTTTCTCGTGCTGCTGCCACAGATGGTCATCGCCCTTCTCGTGGTGGCGCTGACCTGGCTCGTCGCCCGGATCGGCAGCAACGTGGTTCAGCGGGTCTGCCGGCGCTCCCGGATGCGCGCCGAGCTGGCCGAGCTGATCGGCAACCTCAGCTCGATCCTGCTCTGGCTGGGAGGCGTCCTCATCGCCGCCGTCATCGCCTTTCCCAATCTCTCCCCCTCCAGCCTGCTGGCAGGCATCGGCGTCGGCTCGGTCGCCATAGGCTTCGCTTTCAAGGATATTTTCGAGAACTTCCTGGCCGGCCTGCTGATCCTCTACCGGGATCCGATGCGGATCGGCGACTTCATCGAGTGCGAGGGCATCGAGGGCCGGGTCGAACGCATCACCATCCGTGACACGCTCGTGCGGCGGACCGACGATCAGCTCATCGTCCTGCCCAACTCCATGCTGTTCAAGAACCCGGTGCAGATCCGCACGGACCTGCCGCAGCGCCGCGTGACGATCATCTGCGGCGTCGCCTACGGGGAGGACGTCGGCCAGGCGCGGGGCGTCATCGAGGAGGCGCTCCGAGGCCTCGACACGGTCGCCCAGGACAAGCCCATTCAGGTCTTCGCGCACGACTTCGGCGAGAGCAGCATCGATTTTGAGATCGCCTGGTGGACGGGCTCGACGCCGCTCGACGAGCGCCGGTCGCGCGACAAGGTCGTGGCGGCCATCAAGCGGGCGCTCGACGAAGCCGGGATCGAGATCCCGTTCCCCTACCGCACGCTCACCTTCAAGGAGCCGCTGCCCCTGATGCGTGCCACCGAGACGGGCGGCGGCGAGCAGCAACGCGCCTGAGCGCGTCCTGACCTGCTCCTGCCGTCGCGAACGTTGCCGAGGAGGTCAACGGCGCCTGGCGCCGTCAGGCCGAGGCGGCGGCGCGTGGCCGGCGCTCGATCGTGAGCCAGGCACCGAGCAAGGCGGCGAGGAGGAGCGCCGCCGTCAGCAGGAACAGGCTCCGATAGTCTCCGGTCGCAGCCAGCAGCGTGCCGCAAAGCGCCATGCCGACCGTGCCGCCCAGCATCTGAAGTGTCAGGTTGACGCCGCTGGCCTGGCCCTGCTGGCCCTTCGGCACGGCGCCCATCAGGGCGCGGCGGGCGGAGACGGCGAGGAAGGGGAGGGTGGCGCCCCAGATCACGAGTGGTGCCAACACCATCGCATAGCTCTCATAGGCCATCGCGAGACCGAGCACGGCGACAGCCGAGCCGTTCAGCACCAAGCCGATCAGCAGGGGGATGCGGGAGCCGAGCCGGTCTGCGAGGCGGCCCGCCACGAGGGAGGTCACGAGGGTCGGGAGCACAGCCACCAGAACGACGAGTCCGGCATCGATCGGCGACAGATGGAGGACATGCTGGAGGTAGAGAGGCACGAAGACGAAGACGACGATCTTGTCGAACTGGAACATGAAGAACACCATGCAGCCGCCGGTGAACGTCCCGATCAGGAGCAGGCGAAGCTCGATCAGCGGCCTTGCGGTCCTTGTCTCTCGGACCGCGAAGCAGGCGAGCAGAACGAGACCGGCGCCCGAGAGGGCGAGAATGGCCGGCGAGGCCCAGCCCCACTCGACCCCTTGCATCAGGCCGATCACGAGAGCGCAGAGGCCGCCGATCAACAGGGCGAGGCCCAGGGAATCGAATGATCCTGCGGCGGCCGGGCTCGAGGGGCGCTCGGCGTGGGGCGAGGGCACCCGGGCGGCGATCAGGACAAGCGCGATCGCGAGAACGACCGGCAGGTTGATCCAGAAGATCCAGCGCCAGGAGACGGTCTCGGCGAAGAAGCCGCCGACCAGCGGGCCCAGCGACATGAAGACGCCGCCCACCGTGGTCTGGATGCCGAAGGCGAGGCCGCGCTGCTGCGGCGCAAAGGTGCCGGTCATGATGGCCCACGACGCGGGAAAGACCATCGCCGCGCCGATGCCCTGGATCGCCCGCGCCGCGATTAGCGATCCGCCGTTCTGAGCCAGGCCCGATGCCAGCGAGGCGAGGCCGAAGATGGCGACACCCATGAGGAAGAGGCGTTCGTGGCCAAGGCTGTCTCCGAGCCGTCCGCCCAGGGCCACGAAGCAGGTGAAGGTGAGCAGGTAAGCATTGACAACCCAGTGGGACGCGATCTGCGATGTGCCGAGATCGGAGCGGATCGTTGCCAGGGCGACGCCGACCACGGTCTCGTCCAGCACGACGAGGCCCAGCACACCGCTCATCGCGGCCAAGACCCACCAGCTGCGGTTTCGCTCGTCGATCCAGGCCATTGCCGCTCCCCCTGGCGGTCGATGGTGATCGGGGCGGCCTTCGGCGCCCATGGCACGCTGGCCGATGGCCGGGCAGCCCACCCTTCCTGGACCATCCGGCCCCTCCCTGCCAAGATGACCCGCCCCGTCACCAGTCGCGCAGAGGACATGCCGCATGGCCGAGACGACGACGCCGCAGCCCGTGCATCTGAAAGACTATCGGCCGCCGGCCTATCTCGTCGACCAGGTGGAGCTGCGTTTCGAGCTCGATCCTCGGGCGACGATCGTCGAATCGACCCTCACGATGCGCCGTAACGGCGATGGGCCGGCGCCGCTGGTGCTGGACGGACGCGCCATGGAGCTTCTGGCCGTCAGCCTCGACGGTCGCGAGCTGGCTGCCGAGCGCTACAGCGTCGATTCCGAGCGTCTTACGGTTCCGGACGTGCCGGCGCACCTTCACGCTGACGACGAGAACCAAGATAGCGCCGGCCGCCAACACGACGCTGATGGGGCTCTACGTCTCGAACGGCATTTTCTGCACCCAGTGCGAGGCGCAGGGATTCCGGCGCATCACCTGGTTCCCCGACCGGCCGGACGTGATGGCCCGCTACCGGGTGCGGATCGAGGCCGACAAGGCGGCCTGCCCCAGGCTGCTCTCCAACGGCAACCTGCTCGAGACGGGCGATCTCGAGGGCGGGCGGCACTTCGCGCAGTGGGAGGACCCGTTCCCCAAGCCCGCCTATCTCTTCGCGCTGGTGGCGGGCGATCTCGCCTGCCTCGAGGACAGCTTCACCACCCGCTCCGGCCGCAAGGTGGCGCTCAGGATCTATGCCGAGCACGAGGCCATCGGGCAGTGCGGCCATGCCATGGACTCGCTCAAGCGCTCGATGAAGTGGGACGAGGACGTCTACGGGCTCGAGTACGACCTCGATCTCTTCCAGGTCGTCGGCGTCTCGGACTTCAACTTCGGCGCCATGGAGAACAAGGGGCTCAACATCTTCAACACCGCGGCCATGCTGGCCCGGTCCGACACCTCGACCGACGTCGACTTCCAGCACGTCGAGCGCGTCATCGCGCACGAATATTTCCACAACTGGACGGGCGATCGCGTCACCTGCCGCGACTGGTTCCAGCTGACCCTGAAGGAGGGGCTGACGGTCTTCCGCGATCAGCAGTTCTCGGCCGACATGCACTCGGCCGCGGTGAAGCGGATCGCGGACGTGGCGCTGCTGCGCGACGGGCAGTTCGCCGAGGACGCGGGCCCCCTGGCCCACCCCATCCGCCCGGATTCCTATGTCGAGATCAACAACTTCTATACCCGCACGGTCTACGACAAGGGTGCCGAGATCATCCGGATGATCCACACGCTGATCGGCGCGGAGGCGTTCCGCCGGGGCATGGACCTCTATTTCGAGCGGCACGATGGCAAGGCCGTGACCTGTGAGGACTTCGTGCAGGCGATGGCCGATGCTTCCGGCCGCGACTTCTCCTTGTTCGAGCGCTGGTACGGCCAGGCCGGCACCCCGGAGATCAAGGTCGAGCGCCACTACGATCCGGAGCGCCAGACCTTGACGCTCGATCTCAGTCAGTCGACGCCGCCGACGCCCGGCCAGCCCAAGAAGGTGCCGCTCCAGATCCCCGTCAGCATGGGCCTTGTCGGTCGGAACGGTGGCGAGCTGCCTCTCCAGCTGCAGGGCGAGAACGCCCCGAAAGGCACGACGAGGCTCCTCGAGCTTACCGAGGAGCGGCAGAGCTTTGTCTTCGTCAATGTGGAGGAGGAGGCTGTGCCGTCGCTGCTGCGTGGCTTCTCCGCACCCGTGCGGCTCGACGCCGGCTACAGCCGGGACGAGCTGGGCGTGCTGATGAAGCACGACAGCGACGCCTTTGCCCGCTGGGAGGCAGCACAGACGCTGGCGACCGGCTTGGCGCTGGAGCAGATCCGGCGCTACCGGCCGGGCGCGGCCGTGTCGCTCGACGGCACCCTGGTCGACGCCTTTGCGGCCCTGCTGGACGGGCCCATCGACGACCCGGCCTTCCTGGCGCGGGCCCTCTCGCTGCCCGGCCGCTCCTTCGTGGCCCAGCAGCTCGAGACGATCGACGTCGAGGCGATGCACGCCACCTTCAAGGCCTTCCAGCGCGAGCTGGGCGCTCGACTGCGCGATCGCTGGCGCCGCGTCTATCTGGCCCAGCGGATTGCCGACGGGCCGGCCGTCGATACCGCCTCGATGGGTGGGCGGGCGCTCGGCAATGTCTGCCTCGCCTATCTCGTCTGGGGTGGTGGCGAGGAGGAGGCGGCCCTGGCCGTCGCCCAGTATCAGGGTGCCGCCACCATGACCAACCGGATGGCGGCCCTGCGCGTGCTGTCGGACAGCGGCCGCCCGGAGCGCGATCATCTCCTTGCCGATTTCTATGCCGCCTGGAAGGACGAGCCGCTCGTCGTCAACAAGTGGTTCGCGTTGCAGGCGGCGGTCGAGGAGGAGGGAACGGTCGAGCGCGTGCGCGAGCTCGTCCGCCATCCGGCCTTCACGCTGGGCAACCCCAATCGGGTCCGGGCGCTGTTCGGCACCTTCGCCGCTGCCAATATGGTGGGCTTCCATCGACGCGACGGCCAGGGCTATGCGCTGATCGCCGACCGTGTGCTCGAGCTCGACGCCGCCAATCCCCAGGTCGCGGCCCGGCTGCTGACCGCCTTCGGTCGCTGGCGGCGCTACGACGAAGAGCGTCAGCGCCTGATGCAGCGTGAGCTGAACCGGGTGCTCGAAGCGCCCGGCCTGTCGCGCGACTCCTACGAGATCGCAAGCAAGAGCCTGGGCTGAGCCCAGGCTGGACGGCGCGGGCCGGGCGGACCTATGAAGCCGCTCTGAGCGCCTGGGAGGAAGGAACGATGAAGGATCTGGGCCATCTCATCAATGGTGAGCTCGTCGCCGGCACGAGCGGCGAGACGGGCCACATCTTCAACCCCGCCACCGGCGAGCAGAGCGGCAAGGTCGCTTTTGCGAAGGCGGCCGAGGTCGACAAGGCGGTGCAGGCCGCGAAAGCCGCCTTTCCCGGCTGGGCCGGCGCCTCGATTGTCCGTCGCCAGCGCGCGATCTTCCGCCTGAAGGAGCTGGTCGAGCAGAACATCGACCGGCTGGCGGCGCTCGTCAGCGAGGAGCACGGCAAGACGCTGGACGACGCCAAGGGCGAGGTGATCCGCGGCCTCGAGGTGGTGGAGTTCGCCTGCGGCATCCCGCAGCTCATGAAGGGCGAGTTCAACCACAATGTCGGGACCGGGGTGGACCTTCTCTCGCTCCGCTTCCCCCTCGGTGTTTGCGCCGGCATCACGCCCTTCAACTTCCCGGCGATGATCCCGATGTGGATGGCGCCGATCGCGATCGCCTGCGGCAACACCTTCATCCTGAAGCCATCGGAGAAGGACCCGTCCTGCCCGATGCTCCTGGGCGAGCTGGCGCTCGAGGCCGGCATCCCGGTGGGCGTGCTCAACGTCGTCAATGGCGGCAAGGACGCGGTCAATGCGCTGCTGCACCACCCCGACGTGGCGGCGGTGAGCTTCGTCGGTGCCACGCCCACGGCCGAGTACATCTTCAAGACCGGTACCGGCTCCGGAAAGCGTGTGCAGGCGCTGGGCGGCGCCAAGAACCACATGGTCATCATGCCCGACGCCGACATGGATCAGGCGGTCGACGCGCTGATGGGCGCCGGCTACGGCTCTGCCGGTGAGCGCTGCATGGCCGTCTCGGTGGCCGTGCCGGTGGGCAAGAAGACTGCCGACACGCTGATCGAGAAGCTGGCGCCCCGCGTCCGTCAGCTGAAGATCGGGCCGGGCACGGAGCCCGGCGTCGAGATGGGCCCGCTCGTCACCGGTGACCATCTGGCCAAGGTCCGGGGCTACGTCGATCTCGGCCTCGAGGAGGGGGCAAAGCTCGTCGTCGATGGCCGCGACTTCAAGATGCAGGGCTACGAGGACGGGTTCTTCATCGGCGGCTGCCTCTTCGACGACGTCACGACCGACATGAGGATCTACAAGGAGGAGATCTTCGGGCCCGTTCTCTCGGTCGTGCGCAAGGACGACTTCGAGGGTGCCGTGAAGATCGTGAACGAGCACGAGTACGGCAACGGTGTGGCGATCTTCACGCGCGACGGCGACGCCGCTCGCACCTTCTCGAACGCGGTCAACATCGGCATGGTCGGGATCAACGTGCCGATCCCGGTCCCGATGGCCTTCCACAGCTTCGGTGGCTGGAAGCGCTCGCTTTTCGGCGACCACCATATGCACGGGCCCGAGGGCGTGCGCTTCTTCACGCGGCTGAAAGCCATCACCTCGCGCTGGCCCACCGGCATCCGGGCGGGCGCAGAGTTCAAGATGCCGACGATGTGATCGTCCGGGCGGCGGCCACCACGGGCCGGCCTCAGTCCGGCCCGGGCATCTCCGCCGCCCGCCAGCGCGTGACGCCCGGCGTCTCGATGCCGAAGAGATCGAGGGCGCGACCGACCGTATGGTCGACCATCTCCTCGATCGTCTGGGGACGGGCGTAGAAGCCCGGCACGGGTGGCAGAATGACGGCACCGATCTCGGTCGCCGCCACCATGTTGCGGAGGTGGCCCAGGTGCAGCGGCGCCTCGCGGACCATGAGCACGAGGCGCCGACGCTCCTTGAGCACGACGTCGGCTGCACGGGTCAGGAGATTGTCGGAGACGCCGTTCGCTATCGCGGCGAGCGTGCCGACCGAGCAGGGGGCAACGAGCATGCCCTCGGTGTGGAAGCTGCCGCTCGCGATCGCGGCGCCGACGTCCGCCACCGGATGGACGACGGTGGCCAGCGCCTTGATCTCGTCGATCGGCCGCTCGAGCTCGTAGCCGATGGTGAGCGCTGCCGGTCGGGTCAGCACGAGATGGGTCTCGATGCCTGCGGCCGCGAGAAGCTCCAGCGCCCGCACGCCGTAGATCACGCCCGAGGCGCCGGAGATCCCGACGACGAGCCGCCGTCGCCCGGCCGCGGCGCCCGGCCCGCTCAGGACGCGGCGCCCCGGCATCGGGCACAGAGCCCGGCCAGCTCCACGGTCTCGCTCTCGATCGTGAAGCCGGCACGCGCCGCCGCCTCGCCGAGCGCCTTGGCCACGGCGCTGTCGTCCAGCTCGATGACGGTGCGGCAGGCGCCGGCAGATCAGAAAGTAGGCCTTGTGGCCCTCGGCAGGCGCGCTGCAGCCGATGAAGGCGTTCAGGCTGTCCAGGCGATGGACCAGCCCCTGCTCGGCCAGGAAGTCGAGCGCGCGGTAGACGGTGGGTGGCCCCACGCGGCCTCGTTCGGCGGCGAGCCGCTCCATGATCTCGTAGGCCCCGACGGGGGCATGGCTCTGCCAGACGAGCTCGAGCACGCGGCGACGCAGCTCGGTGAGGCGCACACCCCGTCCCTCGCACAGCCTGTCCGCCCGGCCGAGCGCCACGTCGACGCAATGCGCGTGATCGTGCGCCTCGCTGTCGCCGGTGCGGTGCCGCTCGGCGCTCATGGGTCGATCATTCATGACCGGCACCATAGCGATCTGCCCTGCCTGCGGCCAGTCAGCGGCTGTGCAGCCGGGCGGTCGGGTGCTGGCGGGCATCGCGGTAGGCGATGTAGACGACGCTGCCGAAGACCATCGAGCCGCCGACGAGAGTCCAGAGATCAGGCCGCTCGGCGAAGAAGAAGAAGCCGATGAGCGAGCCGAAGAGCAGCTTGGTGAAGTCGCCCGGCATCACCTGCGCCGCCTCGGCCTCGTGGAAGGCCTGCGCCACGGCGACCTGGCCGATGCTGCCGAGCGCGCCCACGGCCAGCAGGATGAGGATCTCGTGTGGCTCGGGCCAGTGCCAGACGAAGAGGGCCGCCACGAAGGTGATCGGGATCAGGAAGAAGCCGCCGTAGACGGTGGTCGTGAGGCTCGTCTCGGTGCGCGCCAGGATCTTGATGTCGATGAGTGCTGCGGCCCAGACGATGGACGAGACGAGCAGCAGGATCTCGCCCAGACCGACGGTGATGATGCCGGGGCGGAGGATGACGAGCGCGCCGACGAGGCCGATGGCGAGCCCGATGACCCGGCGCGGCCCCACGGTCTCGCGGAGCACCAGCGCCGCGAAGAGGGTGGTGAACAGCGGTGAGGTGAAGCCCAGCGCCGCCACCGTGGCGAGTGGCGTGAGGCCGACGGCGACGAAGAACGAGAGCATCGTGATCGCGTTGAGCACGCCACGCAGCGCGTGGAGGTGGAGCTTCGTGGTCGCGAGAGAGCGGACGCCGGCGCGCAGCACGAGCGGCATCAGCACGAAGACCCCGAAGACGTTGCGGAAAAAAGCGATCTCGAAGCCGTGCAGGTCGCTCGACAGGAAGCGGATCAGGCCGTTCATCGACGAGGCGGCAAGTGCTGCGAGGATCACATAGCAGAGCCCGCGCGTGGCCCCGGGAAGGACCGCCCAGGACTCTCGTGCCGCCTTGGCTATGCTTCGCGTCTTAGCCTCCCGGGCCGGCGGCCTAGCCGCCGGCGAACACGGCCTCGATCAGTCGGGGGCCGCGCTCGGCGAGGCTTCTTTCCAACGCCGTCGCCAGCGCCTCGGCCGTCTCGACCCGCTCTCCCGGCACACCGAAGCCCTTGGCCACGCAGGGCCAGTCGATCGGCGGCCGGCCGAGGTCGGTCAGGCTGGACGCGACCGGGCCCGGCGCCGGCACGCCTGCGCGCTGGAGCTCGACCCTCAAGATCTCGTAGGACCGGTTGGAGCAGATGATGGTCGTGACGTCGAGGCCCTCGCGTGCCTGGGTCCAGAACGCCTGGACCGCGTAGGCGGCGCTGCCGTCGGCCTGAAGGTTGATGATCTTGCGGTCGGGCGCCGCCAGGGCAGCGCCGGTGGCGAGCGCCGGCCCCTCGCCGATGGCGCCGCCGGTGAGCGCCAGCTGCGTGTGCGGCCGGGCCCTTCCCGAGACCCGGCCATAGGGAAAGCTGCTGGTCACGGCCGTCGGCACGACGATGGCGCCCTCCGGCTGCAGGGCGGCGAGCACGGTCCCCGTCTTGACGGCGTCGAGCGGGCCCGTGGGCAGGGAGAGCGGGTCCAGGGCAGTCGGACGGTAGTCCTCACGCGCATCGAGCGCGTCGGCGAGCGCCTCGAGCGCCGCCAGGGCGTCGCCGCTGCGATCGGCAAGCCACGCCACGTCGTCGCGGCCTTCGAGATAGCGGTTGGGATGGCCGGGCCAGCCGAAGAAGGAGACGGGCAGCTTGGCGCCGATGCCGACGACGGCCTGATGGCGGTCGAGCTCGGCCTTCGCGGCCTCGGGAAGATAGGGCAGGCGCTGCAAGGGCGGCAGGCCCACCCCGGCCTCGAGCCGCGCAAAGGCGACCTCGCTCAGAAGCGCGCAGCCCGTCTTTTGGGCGATCCGCCCCGCCAGCCGCAGGCCTTCGCCGAAGAGCGCGCGCCCACCGAGGAAGAGCGCGGCCGGCCGGTTGTCGCGGAGCAGTGCCGCGGCCCGCTCGACCTGGCTCTTCTCGACCGGAGGCAGGGTGGCAAGGGCAGGCGCCACGATCGTGGCCTCGCTCGCCGCCATCTGGAGGTCGTGCGGGAAGATCAGGGTGGCCACACCGCCGCCGCCGCCCATGGCGCCGGCAATGGCCTCGGCCATGAGGCGGCCGACCTCGTCGGGGTCGATGATCCGGCCGATCCAGCGTGAGAAGGTGCCTGCAAGCCCGTCGATGTCCATGGTGAGCGGCGCGTCGGCGCTGATGTGCCAGGTCGCGTGCTCGCCGACGAGGTTGACGACCGGGCTGTTGGCGCGTCGGGCGTTGTGCAGGTTGCTCGTGCCGTTCGCGAGCCCGGGGCCGAGGTGAACGAGGGTGAGGGCGGGCTTGCCGGCGATCCGCGCATAGCCATCGGCAGCGCCGGTGCAGACGTTCTCATGCAACGCCAGCACCGCGCGCATGGCGGGCCTGGTCTCGAGGGCCTGCACGAGGGGGATTTCCGTCGTGCCCGGATTGGCGAGGCAAAGCTCGAGGCCGCTCGCCAGTGCCGTGTCGATCGCGCGTTCCGCAGCCGTCGCCACCCGCCATCTCCCGCTGTTGGCGCAGGGTCCATAGCACAGCGGGTGCATGCCACCAGTGATGCCGGTCCGGCCCTGAAAAAAAGCCGCCGGACCCCGAGGGGCCCGGCGCAGACAACTCACAAGTCAGGGAGGCAAGGACACTGAATAGCCGTCCGTTGCACGGACCGCTGTGACCGGCGTCACACCGACCTCCCTTTGGGGAACCTTCATCGCGAGGGTCGGGGCAGGGGGTGCGACAGTTTGACCAACTGCCTGCCCGCGATCGGGCTTGAACTGAGCGCTGGCCGCCACAGTTTTTCTGAAGCGACGTGAACCGTCGCGCAAGTTTCCCCCGCAGCTCGGCGCTCCGACCTCTGGTCGGGGCGCTCTTTGTTTCTCGGGGGCGGGCGTTCGGCTCCCAGGCGGCAAGCTAGCCCGGATAGCAGCCTGCCGTGCGGGCGCGAAGACGGACGAGCGCCAGAACCATGTCGATGGTGGGCGTCGGCACCCCGACGATGCCGCCAAGCTCGTGGATCGCGGTCACCAGGGCATCGATCTCCATCGGCCGCCCGCGCTCGAGATCCTGGAGCATCGAGGTCTTGTGGGCGCCGATGGCACCGGCGCCGTCGATCCGCTTGTCGACGTCGACCCCGAAGCGCACGCCCAGCCGCATGCCGATCTCCTGCGCCTCGACCATCATCGCGCGCACGACTGCCCGGGTGCCGGGATCGCCCGCGATCCTCTCGAGGGTCGCCCCGGTCAGCGCGCTGATCGGGTTGAAGCTGAGATTGCCCCAGAGCTTGACCCAGATCTCGTCGCGGATGCGGGGCCGCACGGGCGCCTTGAGCCCGGCGGCGATGAGCAGGTCGGCCAGCTTCTGCACCCTGTCCGTACGCTCGCCCGACGGCTCGCCCAGGCTGAAGCGGTCACCCTCCACGAGCTGGATTGACGCCCGGCTCCGGCACCTCGACGGCCGGGTAGACCACGCAGCCGATCGCACGCTCGGGGCCCAGCCCGTCCCACTGGGCACCGCCCGGATCGACGCTCTCGATGCGCCGGCCCTCGAACGGGCCCGCCAGCTTGTAGAAGTACCACCAGGGCACGCCGTTGGTGGCCATGACGACCGCGGTCTCGGGGCCCAGCAGGGGTTGCATGGCCGGCACGGCAGCGGGCACGGAATGCGCCTTGAGTGCCACGATCACATAGTCCTGGGGCCCCAGCTCCGCGGCATCGCTGGTGGCTCGGGGATGCGTGAGGATCGAGCCCTCGGGCGTCCGGAGCTCGAGCCCGCGCTCGCGCATCGCGGCAAGGTGCGGCCCCCGGGCGATGAGGCTCACCTCCGCGCCTGCCGCCGCGAGACGGGCGCCCAGAAGGCCGCCGATGGCGCCCGCCCCGTAGACGCAGATCCTCATTCAGCCGAGCCCCAGCTTCTGGGCGAGGCCGATGCGCTGCAGCTTTCCGGTGGCCCCCTTGGGGATCTCGTCGAGGATGAGGACCTTGCGCGGGACCTTGAAGTCGGCCAGCCGGGTGGCTGCGAAGTCGCGGATCTCGCGCTCGCCGGCGGTCTGGCCCTCGCGCAGGACCACGGCTGCCGCCACCTCCTCGCCCAGCTTCTCGTGGGGCATGGCGAAGGTCACGCATTGCTGGATGGCCGGATGGTCCATCAGGACGTCGTCCACCTCGAGCGGCGAGATCTTCTCGCCGCCGCGGTTGATGAGCTCCTTGAGCCGGCCGGTGAGACGCAGATAGCCATCGGCATCGATCTGGCCCTGGTCGCCGGTACGGAACCAGCGCAGGCCCTCGGCCGTGAAGAAGCCTTTTTCGTTGGCCTCGGGGTTGGCCTCGTAGCCCTTGGTGACGTTCGGCCCCGAGATCACGACCTCGCCCTCGACCTCGGGCCCGAGCAGATGGTCGGCCTGATCGGCGACGCGGACCTGCGGTCCGGCGCCGAGGCCAACCGAGCCGGGCTTGCGCGGTGCCGGCGGCAGGGGGTTGCTCGCCATCTGGTGCGTCGCCTCGGTCATGCCGTAGCTCTCGATGACCGGACAGCGGAAGGTCATCTCCAGCGCCTGCATGACCTGCGGCGGCAGCGAGGACGAGCTCGAGCGGATGAAGCGCAGACGCGCCGCCTCGACGCTCGCCTGGTTGCGGTCGGCGCGTGCGAGGATCGCCTGATGCATGGTCGGCACGGCCGTGTACCAGGTGGGCTTGATCGCATCGAGCCAGGCGAAGAAGCGCAGCGCGTTGAAGCCGGGGGTGCAGCACACCGAGGCGCCGGCCGCGAGCGAGGAGAGGACCGCGGCGATGAGGCCGTGGATATGGAAGAGCGGCATGATGTTGACGCAGCGATCCTCCGGCGTCAGCGCCAGCGTGGCGCCGATGTGGCGGGCCGAGGCCACGAGGTTCGTCTGGGCGAGCGGCACGATCTTGGGCCGCGACGTGGTGCCGGAGGTGTGGAGGACCAGCGCCACGTCATCCGCCTGGGCTGGGCCAGGGGCCTGTGCCGCAGCACTGCCGGAATCCTCGGCCTCGAGCGTGAAGCTGCCCGCCGGGTCGGTCGGCGCGAAGCGCAGGCGCAGGACCGAGGCGCCGTGACGACGGGCGGCCTCGACGGATGGCCCGTCCTCGTTCTCGCCGACGATCAGCGCCTTCGCCCGGAGGTCGCCGAGATAAAAGTCGAGCTCTTCCGAGCGGTAGGCGGCGTTGAGGGGTGCCGTCGTGGCGCCGCAGGCGACGCTGATGAAGGCCGAGGCCATCTCGGGACCGTTCGGCAGGACGATGGCCACGCGGTCGTTGCGGCCGATGCCCAGGCTGTTGAGCTTGCCGACCGTCGCGTCGATGTGGGCCCGCAGGCCCGAGAAGCTCAGCGTCGGCCGCTCCGGTGCCAGGAGCGCCGGATCCGCGTCCGCGCCGCGTGCGAGGAGGTCACGGATGGTGGTGGCGTCGCTGGCTGCCATGGGCGGCATTCCTTCGTCGGGACGAGATCGGCTCTTGCGGGGCATCAAGCCCAATCCCGCCGGCTGCGCAAGCCGCCCGCGCCCCAGGCATCGCACGACGCCGGCCAAGCCCGGTTTCTGTCATCCTCGGGCGATCGACGCGGGTTCCGTGCCTAGCCTCGCGGGGGTGGGCCAGGACGTGTCACGGACCCTCGTGTCGGGGCACGAGGGTGACAGGAGGAAGGACGGGGTGGCGCGGGCCAGACCCCTTCCGTCATCCCACGGCGTGACCGGGGGATCAGGTGCAGCGGCGCGACGGGACAGGAGTCGCCTGCTCCCCGCCACCTGACTGCCCGGTCACGCCGGGCGGTGACAAGAAAGCCGGGACGCCGTGGACACGCCTCTTCGTCCTCGCCCCACGGCTCGACCGGGGGGCCAACTGCTTGAGGCTGGCCACGCTGGCGTCGCGTCACCCCTGCCCGTTGATCCCCCGATCAAGTCGGGGGATGACCAGAGAGGGTGGGGTCGGCGCGCCCTTCTTTTGGCTATCCTTTGCTGAGCTTCTCTTCTTTCACTCTCCTCGCTTGCTCCTCCACCGCCCCGGCCCCGCTCTCTCCCAGCGTGGCCTGGCGGCTCTCGGCATAGCGGAGGATCCAGTCGGCCACGTCCGGGTTGTTCCGGGCGAAGGCGACAAGGTCCGAAACAAGCTCGGCGGCGACGGGCTCGGCCGGCTCCGCGCCGATCTCGTCCCCGGCACGCAGCTCGGGACGGCGATCGGTCGTGCGCGTCGCGAGGCGGCGCAGCCGGTTTTCCGGGTGCCGGCCGCGATTGGCCTCGTAGGTAAGGAACAAAAGAGCTTTGGTGTCGCCCATGTCGGCGAGGTGCTGGAGGCCGGCGAGCGCCGTCCTGATCAGAAGCTCTTCGCGCTCGTCCTCGGGCAGCTCGGCCTCGAGCCGGTAGTAGGCGACGTGCTCCTGGAACTTCTCGTCCTCGATGAGTGAAAGAAGCTCGGCCTCGCTCGTCCCCTCGTGCCTGGCGACCTCGGCGGGCGTCATGCCGCCGGCGAGCCTTCGGGCGAGCCGCACATTGCGGGCGCCGGGCATTGAGGCGGGGGAACGGGCCGGGTAGGGGCTGGGCATAAAGGGACGATTAACGGCTTATTATCCTATTGTCAAGCGATCTTTGGGGTGCCTGGGACATGAATCGCGCGGCTGCCGTTCGCCGGGCTCTCCTATCATGCATCCGGTGCGCTTGATCTTCCCGCGGGCGGAGACTCGATCGGCCTTAGCGCGCAGCAGACAGGCTCAGGCGGCTGCGGGACTGCGGCTCTTGGCCCAGCTCTCGAGCGCCTGCACCAGCTCCACATCGCTGGGATCGGGCAGCTCGACCAGGAGACGGACCAGCTGGTCGCCGACCGCGCCCGTCTTGCCGTCGCGAGTGCCTTTGCCTTTGAGGCGGAGGGTCCGTCCCGAGCTCGAGCCCTTGGGGATCGAGAGACTGACCTCGCCGTCGATGGTGGGTACCCGGACCTTGCCGCCCAGCACCGCGGTGGCGAGAGGGACCGGCTGGTCCACCTGGATATCGGCGCCTTTCCGGCTGAACCGCGCGTGCGGCAGGACGGTCACCTCGACCAGCGCATCGCCGGCGCCGCCGGGCCCCCGCTGGCCCTTGCCCCGCAGCCTCAGCACGGCGCCGCTCTCGATGCCGGGCGGGATCGTGACGTCGATGGTGGAGCCGCTCGGCAGGCTGATGCGCTTGCTGCCGCCCCGCGCCGCATCGAGAAAGTCGAGCGACAGAGCGAGGCGCACGTCCGCGCCCGCGGCCGAGCCGGCACCTCCGGCCCTTCCTCCGCCCTTGCCACCCATCTTGAAGAGATCGTTCAGAATCTCGTCGAAGCCGAAGGTGGCACCGCCCCGGCCCGTGGAGAAGCCCTGCTCGAAGCGGGCCCCGCCCTGCGGCCGGCCGCGACCCTGCTGCCAATGGGCGCCGGGATCAAAGCCCCGCTCGCGGCCCTGCTCGTCCAGCTCACCACGGTCGTAGCGGGCACGCTTGTCCTTGTCGCCCAGCACGTCGTAGGCGGAGGAGAGCTGCTTGAACCGCTCCTCGGCCTTCTTGTCTCCGGGGTGAAGGTCCGGATGGCAGCCTTTGGCGAGCTTGCGGTAGGCCTTGGTGATCTCGGCCTCGCTCGCGCTACGCGCGACCCCCAGGATATCGTAAAGCGACTTGCTCATGCCTCGGTCAAAATGATGGTGCGGGCGCTGGAGGCGCCCGCACCGACACCAATCCTGGCGAACCGAGCCCGAATGAGGCTCTGCGTCAAGCGGCCTTGGCCTCCAGCTTGGCCGGGCCACCGCCGCCGATCGCGATCGTCCGCGGCTTCAGGGCCTCGGGTACCTCGCGCGCGAGCTCGACATGCAGAATGCCGTGCTCGAGCCTGGCGCCCTTGACCTGCACATGCTCGGCCAGCGCGAAGCGGCGCTCGAAGCCGGCGCGGACGATGCCGCGGTGGAGATAGCGGGCCTCCTCGCCATTCTGGGTGGGCTTGCCGCGCACGAGCAGGGTGCCGTTCTCGACGGTGATCTCGAGCTGCTCCTCGACGAAGCCCGGCACCGCGAGAGCGACCTCGTAGCTGTTCTCGCCCTGCCTCACGATGTCATAGCTCGGGCCGGGGACGCCGAAACCCGCGTCGCTGACGAAGGCATTCATCAGACTGTCGATGTCGTGGGCGGCACGATTGAAGGGAACGAGACGAAAGCTGGTCATACTATCCTCCGCATGAAGCGATAGAAGCAATGGCGCTCCGTCATGGACGCGCCTTCCAAAGGCCTGTCGGAACTGCTGGAGTCTCCGACCATTCTGAGATGGGGATGGCCGTATGCCGTTCAAGCGGCGTGCGCCCCGGATGCTCTTCGTCTAGAGGTGCCCGCAACAGGGCTGGCCATCGGAGATCCGATCCCATGGGAATTCTGCTCGGCACCGTCGCCGATGATTTCACCGGCGCCACCGATCTCTGCAACACCCTGGTCCGGCAGGGCATGCGCACGGTCCAGCTGATCGACGTGCCGGCCGCGGGCCTGCCGGTCCCGGATGCCGACGCGGTGACCGTGGCGCTGAAGTCGCGCACCTGCCCGCCGAAGGAAGCAGTCCGGCAGTCGCTGGCTGCTCTGGAGTGGCTGAGACGTGCCGGCGCCCGGCAGATCATCTTCAAATACTGCTCGACGTTCGACAGCACGGACGAGGGCAATATCGGGCCGGTGGCCGACGCGCTGCTCGAGGCGCTGGGGGGAGACCTCACCATCGCCTGCCCGGCGTTCCCCGAGGCCGGCAGGACGATCTACAAGGGGCACCTGTTCGTCGGCGACGTGCTGCTCTCGGACAGCCACATGCGCCACCATCCACTGACGCCGATGACCGATGCGAGCCTCGTTCGCGTGCTGGGGCGGCAGACGCCGCACAAGGTGGGGCTCGTGGCCTACGAGACGGTGCGGCAGGGGCCGGAGGCGATCCTCGAGCGCTTCGCAGCGCTGCGAAGCGAGGGCGTGCGCCATGTCGTTACCGATGCGATCGACGAGGAGCATCTTTTTCACCTGGGTGCTGCGGTTGCCGACCTGCCGCTCGTCACCGGCGGCTCGGGAATCGCCATGGGGCTGCCGGAGAACTTTCGCCGCCGCGGGCTGCTGTCCGCCACCGGAGAGGCGGCCTCGCTGCCGGCCGTCGCGGGCCTGGAGGCGGTGCTGGCCGGGTCCTGCTCGGTGGCGACGCTGGGGCAGATCGAGCGCATGGCGAAGGAGCGCCCGGCGCTCAAGCTCGAGCCCGGGCGGCTGGGTGAGCCGGGCACCGCCGAGGAAGCGCTCGCCTGGGCCAAGGAGCGGCTCGGCGATGGGCCGGTGCTGATCTACGCCAGCGCGCCGCCCGAGGAGGTCAAGGCCGCTCAGGAGAAGCTGGGGCGCGAGCGGGCGGGCCAGCTCGTCGAGGAGGCGATGGCGGCGATCGCCAAGGGTCTCGCGGACGCCGGCGTGCGTCGCCTCGTCGTTGCCGGCGGCGAGACCTCGGGGGCGGTCGTGCAGGCGCTGGGCGTGAAAGGGCTTCAGATCGGTGCCCAGATCGACCCGGGCGTGCCGGCGACGGTGAGCATCGGGCCCGAGCCTTTTGCTCTCGCGCTGAAGTCGGGCAATTTCGGCGCACCCGATTTCTTCATGAAGGCGCTGAGGGCCATGCCATGAGCGAGGAGAGCCGGACCCGGGAGCAGATCTGCCGCATCGGCCGCTCGATCTTCCAGCGCGGCCTCACCTTCGGCAGCTCGGGCAACATCAGCGCGCGGCTCGAGGATGGCTGGCTCATGACGCCCACCAACGTCGCGATGGGCGACCTCGACCCGGCGCGGCTCAGCAAGCTCGACCGCGAGGGACGTCATGTCGGCGGCGACAAGCCGACCAAGGAGACGTTTCTTCACCTCGGCATGTATCGCCGCCGCCAGACCGCGGCGGCCGTGGTTCATCTCCACTCGACCCACTCGGTCGCCGTCAGCGTTCTCGAGGATGTCGATCCGGCCGACGTGATTCCGCCGATCACGGCCTACTTTGTGATGCGGGTCGGCCGGCTGCCGCTCGTTCCGTACTATCGGCCGGGCGACCCGGCGCTGGGCCCGGCCGTCGAGGCGCTGGCCGACCGGCATCATGCCGTGCTGCTGGCGAACCATGGACCCGTGGTCGCCGGCACCTCGCTCGAGGCCGCGGCCTACGCCACCGAGGAGCTCGAGGAGACCGCCAGGCTCTATCTGCTCCTCCATGGGCGCAGGATACGCACCCTCACGCCGGAGCAGGTGGCCGACGTCAGGAAGGCGTTCCCGCCCGGCTGACCGTCCGAGCACGACCACCGGCTCATTGCCGGCACATCGGTCCCTGGCCTATCATCGGCAGCCGCGCCAATGCGGTCTGGTAGGAGAACGGCTGTGGCGAAGAGTCAGAAGCGAAGCAATCGCGAGGCCAAGAAGCCGAAGGCTGAGAAGAAGAAGCTTGCCGCTGGGGCGTCCACGGTTGCGAGCACCATGGCGAAGGCCAAGCCGGGCGACCCGTCGGCCAAGAAGTAGAGCAGGGACGCCGGAGAGCCGCTCGCTCCCGGTAGCCGGCCGCCCGCGGAGCCGGTCGGTCCCGGTAGGCGGGCGCGCCTTTTTTCCTCACCGGCTCTCCATCGACCACCCCCGTCGCTGATCGAGCGCCGAAGGCCGCGGCATGTTGACCCGGGTGGGTCGGCCGCGCCGCCTCCGCCTGTCGGGCACCTTGCGAGCGGCAGGGGCGCCGAGCCCCGCCATCACCGCGAGATCACGCGCATCCGCCGCGCGCAATGGCGCGTAGATACAGGACCCGGGCGCTTGTCCGGCCCGCGGCCTTTCCTTCCTCGAGACCGATGCGCGCCGGGGCCGGAGCCGAAGGGTCGGTCGCCGCAGAGGCGAGGTCCATACGGGGCCGCGGAACGTTTCGCATCGTTCTGCGTCCGTCCCGGCATGAGCAGACGCTTCGGCAGAAAGGGGAGACACGGCACGCGGAACGGGTCGCCGGCTCACGCGTTGCGCGAAGGCGCGGAATTTCCCGGTGCAACGAGATGAGTGTCGCTCTCGATCATGTCGGCGAGATCAGCTTGCGGTTGAAGGTGTGACGCGACGCACAGCCGCCGAGCCGCCGGTGAGGCAAGCTGCCCGGGCCAATGTCGGAAAGAGGAGAGGATTCGCGATGCAGGTATATGCGCGGCGCCGCGAGGCCCGCGACATCGGCAGGCCGCCCTTGGGAGATCGAGCCCAGCCCGTGGGTCCGGTCCGGATCGTGGCGCCCGGTGTCTGCTACATCCTGGTCGACAGAAGGAGGATCGCCCAGGTTCTGGCGGCCCACCCGGACGCGACCGTCACGCCGCTGATCAGGCAGGTTGTCCCGGCATGACGCCGTGGCTTCCCGGCGTGCGGGACGCGATCGTCTCTCTCGCCGGCTGCAGCGCCCACCGGGTCGTTCCTTCCGCTTCCTCGATCCCCCAGCACCCGGCGACGCTGTTCGTGGGCGAGGCCCGATGCTAACGAGGATGCCTTAGCCGCCGCGTCGGGGCATGGGGAATGTTCGAGAAGATATTGATCGCCAATCGCGGCGAGATTGCCTGCCGGGTCATCCGGACCTGCCGCCGGCTGGGAATACGGACCGTGGCGATCTTCTCGGAAGCCGATGCCGACTCGCTGCATGTCCGGATGGCGGACGAGGCCGTGGCGATCGGCGCTTCGCCTGCGGCCGAAAGCTATCTGGTGGCCGAGCGGATCGTGGAGGCCTGCAAGGCGACCGGTGCCCAGGCGGTCCATCCAGGCTACGGGTTCCTCTCCGAGCGTGCGGGCTTCGCGCGGGCGCTCGAGGAGGCCGGCATCGTCTTCATCGGCCCGCCCGTGCCGGCGATCGAGGCCATGGGCGACAAGATCGAGAGCAAGCGGCTGGCGCGGAATGCCGGGGTGAGCACGGTGCCGGGCTCGCTCGAGGCGATCGCCGATCCGGCGGCCGCTCTGCGCATCGCCCGCGAGATCGGTTTCCCGGTGATGATCAAGGCCTCGGCCGGCGGCGGCGGCAAGGGCATGCGCATCGCCCTCGGCGAGGACGAGCTGGCCGAGGGGATCGAGCGGGCGCGCTCCGAGGCGCGCGCCTCGTTCGGCGACGATCGCGTCTTTCTCGAGAAGTTCGTGGAGGAGCCGCGCCACATCGAGATCCAGGTCCTGGGCGACCGGCACGGCAACCTGCTCTATCTGAACGAGCGCGAATGCTCGATCCAGCGGCGTCACCAGAAGATCATCGAGGAGGCACCCTCGCCCTTTCTCGACGCGGCGACGCGCCGGGCGATGGGCGAGCAGGCCGTGGCGCTGGCCCGTGCGGTCGACTACCACTCGGCCGGCACGGTCGAGTTCATCGTCGACCGGCACCGCAACTTCTACTTCCTCGAGATGAACACCCGCCTGCAGGTCGAGCATCCCGTCACGGAGCTCGTGACCGGTCTCGATCTCGTCGAGCTGATGATCAAGGTCGCTGCCGGCGAGCATCTCGGGCTTCGCCAGGAGGACGTGCGGCTCGACGGCTGGGCCATCGAATCCCGCGTCTACGCCGAGGACCCGAGGCGCGGCTTTCTTCCCTCGACGGGTCGCCTGGTGCGCTACGCCGAGCCCGAGGGTCCCGGCGTGCGGGTCGACTCCGGTGTCGTCGAGGGCGGTGAGGTCTCGATCTTCTACGATCCGATGATCGCCAAGCTCTGCGCCTGGGGCCCGGACCGCGGCACGGCCATCGCCCGCTCCCGCGCCGCGCTCGACTCCTTCGTTGTTCGCGGGCCCGGGCACAATGTCGATTTCCTGGGGGCGGTGCTGGCGAGCGCACGTTTCGCCGAGGGCCGGCTCTCCACCGCCTTCATCGCCGAGGAGTATGGCGACCGGTTCGACGGCCATGAGCTGTCGCGCGAGCGGCTCGAGGAGCTGGCTGCCGTGGTCGTCGCCATGCGGGTGCGCGAGGCGGCGCGGGCGGTTGCGGTCGACGGCCAGCTTCGCTCCTGGTGCCCCCCGGCGGAGCGGGCCTGGTCGGTGAGCTTCGGCGAGGTCGCCGTCGCGGTGGTGGTGCAGGGTCCGGCGATCGAAGGAGAGCTCGAGGTCGTCGTCGACGATCGAAGCTTGTCGGTGCGGCTAGACTGGCGGCCGGGCCTGCTGCTCGTCAGGGCGCAGGTTGGGGGAGAGACCCTGACGCTGCAGGCGGACCCCGTGAGCGAGGGGTACGAGATCCGCCACGGCGGTGCCCGGCTGCGGACCGTGGTGCAGACGAGGCGCGCTGCCGACTATGCCTCTCGCATGCCCAAGAAGGTGCCTCCCGACACGTCGAGCCTGGTGCGCTCGCCGATGCCCGGCCTGATCGTGAGCGTGGCGGTGATCGAGGGGGAGGAGGTCAAGCTGGGGCAGGATCTCTGCATCCTCGAGGCGATGAAGATGGAGAACGTGCTGAGGGCCGAGCGCGACGGCCGCATCGCCGAGGTAAAGGTCAAGGCGCGGGACGCCGTGGCTGCCGATCAGGTGCTGATGACGTTCGGCTGAAGCCGGCTCGAGGAGAAGGCATGCCGACCGTCGCCACCTGGAACGTCAACTCCATCAACGCGCGCCTGCCCAATCTGCTGACGTGGCTCGGCGAGGCGTCTCCCGACATCGTTCTGCTTCAGGAGACCAAGTGCGTCGACGAGGCCTTCCCGCGGCTCGAGATCATGGCGGCCGGCTATCGGGCGGAGGTGCACGGGCAGAAGAGCTACAACGGTGTCGCCATTCTCGCCAAGGAGCCGATCGAGGATGTGCGCCGCGGGCTGCCGGGCGACGACGAGGACGCGCAGGCGCGCTATCTCGAGGCCACGGTCGGCGGCCTCAGGGTGGCGTCGATCTACCTGCCGAACGGCAATCCCGTCGGCACGGAGAAATTTCCCTACAAGCTCGCCTGGATGGAGCGGCTGCGGGCCCACGCCCGAAGGCTGCTCGAGACCGAGACGGCCCTCGTCCTCGGGGGCGACTACAATGTCATCCCGGAGCCTGTGGACTGTCGGGATCCGGCCGCCTGGACGGGCGACGCGCTGTTCCAGCCCGAGACGCGCCGCGCGTTCCGGTCGCTTTTGAACCTGGGGCTGCACGAGGCCTTCCGGGTGAAGCATCCGGGCGAGACGGGCGCCTACACCTTTTGGGACTATCAGGGCGGTGCCTGGCAGGCCGACAACGGCATCCGGATCGACCACTTCCTTCTGTCGCCGCAGGCCGTCGACAGGCTCGTGGACTGCCGCATCGACAAGGTGCCTCGCGGCCAGCCGAAAGCCTCGGACCACACGCCTGTTCTGGTGGAGCTGGAGGGATGAGCGAGCGCCTGTCCGGAGCCTGCCTCTGCGGTGCCATCGCCTACGAGCTCGAAGGAGACCCCATCGACGCGGGGTTTTGCCATTGCCGTCTTTGCCAGCGCTCCTCGGGAGCACCGGTGGTGGCCTGGGGCACTTGGCGTTGGGACTGCCTCCATGTTCTGCGCGGCGAGCCGCGTGTCTTTCGCTCGTCGGCCAAGGGCGAGCGGAAGTTCTGCGAGGCCTGCGGGACCCAGCTCCTGTTCGTTCACCAGGATGCTCCGTTGCTGGTCGATGTGACGCTGGCCTCGCTCGATGAGCCGGAGCGGGTCGTTCCGCACTACCACATCTGGCGGATGAGCCGGATCTCCTGGCTCGAGACGGCCGACACGCTGCCGCGCCACGACGACGATGGCCCAGACCGAGAGACGATGCTGAGGTCCTGAAGGATCTTCCACCTTCGCGTCTCGTCGCGCGGCGCCCGTTCGTCTAACGTGCCGGCGCGCGACAAGGAAGTCGCGCGAGAGCTGGGAGAGACCGGTGGCGAAACTGGCAGCGGGCGCGATGGCGCTCATTCTGGCCTTTGCCTGTGGCGCGCAGGCGGCGACACTTGACGACATCAAGTCCACGAAGACGATCCGCATCGGCTACCGTGCCGACGCGCTACCGTTCTCCTTCAAGGACAGCTTGGAAGAGCCGTCCGGCTACTCGGTGAACCTGTGCCGCGAGGTGGCGAAGGGCATCAAGGACCAGCTGGGGCTCGACCAGATCAAGGTCGACTATGTCGAGGTCAACGCCAGCAACCGCTTCGACGCCGTCGCCGACCACAAGGTCGACCTTCTCTGCGAGGCGACGACCATGACGCTCGGGCGCATGGAGAAGGTGGGTTTCTCGCTGCAGACCTTCATCACCGGGGCAACGCTTCTCTACCGCGCCAACGGACCCTCGACCTTCAAGGAGCTCGACGGCAAGAAGGTCGGCGTGCTGGCCGGCACGACGACGGAGGTCGAGCTCGAGGCGGAGCTGAAGCGCTCCGGCATCACCGCCGAGGTCGTCAAGGTGGCCAGCCACCAGGAAGGGCTCGGGAAGCTCGAGGCCAACGAGATCTCGGCCTACTTCGCCGACCGGGCGATTCTCGTCTACCTCTATCTGAACAGCAAGCATCACGACGAGCTGAAGCTTGCGACCGTCACGCTGAGCCTCGAGCCCTATGCGCTGGCGCTGCCCAAGGGTGACGATGCGTTCCGTCTCGCGGTCGACGCGGCGCTCGCCCGTTTCTACCGGACAGGCGGCGGCGAGGACCTCTTCAAGGCGTCCTTCCCAGGCGCCAAGATCACGGATGTGATGCAGGCCCTCTACCTGCTCAACGCGATCCCCGAGTAGGGACGTCGGGGGCGGCATCCAGCCAGCCGGCGACGATGTCGTCCTCGAGCGCCCGTGCCCGCAGCACCCAGGGCGTCGCTGTCTCGCCGCTCGTCGAGCGGGTGGGAGCGGCCGCCATGATCGCGAAGGCGCGTGGTGGCCGCTCGGGCTCGAGCAGGTAGCCGGCGAGCGTGCTCGCACCATCGAGCGTGCCGGTCTTGGCCCAGACGTCGAGCACCTGAGCTGGCCCGTCGAAGCGGCGCTCGAGCGTGCCCTCGAAGCCGCCGGTCGGAAGAAGCGCCGGGAGCCCCGGGACGCTTGCACGGTCGGCGAATCCATGGACCAGAAGGGCCACGAGCTGCCTCGGGGTGAGCCGGGCGGACGCGGCGAGCCCGGAATGGTTCGGCAGCACAGGCGGCGGCGACCGGAGCGCCGGTATCTCTCCTTGGAGATGGCGCAGCACCGCGCTGGCCGACTCGCCGAGGCCAAGGCTGTGGCCGGCGAGCTCCTTGCTCGTCGCGAGGCCGATGAGCTCGGCCATCTGGTTGTTGCTGTAGCGAAGCGTGGCGGTGACGAGGTCCACGAGCCGCCGACTTTCGTGGGCGGCAACGGGACGAGGGGCGCCCGCCGGGACGCCGCGAACGGGCTCGGGCAGCACCACGCCGAGGCGGGCGGCAAGCGCTCTGAAAAGGGAGCCGGCCTCGAGGGCGGCATCGTGCACCGGAAGGTCGACAGAGCCCGAGGCGGCGCGACCGCGGTTGAGGAGCCAGATCGTATCCCCGCGGAGTCGGTCCGCGAGCCGACCAGGGTTCCACGGGGCAGAGCGCCGGGTGTTGCGGCGACGACTTTCGCCTCGGCTAGTGGTGGGATGGTCCAGGCCTCGACCGCCCCGTTGCCGGGGCCCCTCCGCCAGCGCAGCTTCACGCGGTCGAAGCCCACGCCCAGCGCGCCGATGCCGGCATTGTAGGGATCGTCGATCGGGAACTCGGCGGCGTTGACGGAGGCGAGACGTGGCAGCGCACCGTCGTCGACGATGAGCCGACCGGTGATGCGATGGACGCCCGCCTCGGCGAGCCTGCCGGCCAGCCCGAGAAGGTCGGTGACCTGGAGGTCGGGATCGCCGCCGCCACGCAGCACGACATCGCCTTCCAGCACGCCGGCATGGACCGGGCCCGTCACGAGAAGCTCGGTCGAGAAGCGATGGTCCGGCCCCAGCACCTCGAGCGCCGCCTCGGCCATCAGGAGCTTGGCGGTCGATGCGGGGGGCAGCGGCTCGTCGGGCGATCGGGAGGCCAGCACGACACCGGAGCGGGCGTCGACCAGCAGGATGCCGATCCGTGCGCCTGCAAGACGATGCTGCGCGATCAGGGCATCGAGATCGGCAAGCGGCGACGCCCGAGAGGATGACGAGGCCGCCTCGGCGCGCGCTCCGCCGGCGAGCGCGAGGAAGCCCAGGATGATGGCCATTGCCAGCCGATCGACCAAGCCAGAGCGCTCCCCGCAAGGCGCCGTGACGACCGGCGCCGATGCCGAGAGATAGCGGAGCCGAGGCGCCACGCCCAGCGGCTGGAGGCTCTCCTGACGATCCAGCTGATGCGGAGGCGCTTGTCGCGTCCAGCTCGGGGCCGGTATGGTCGCGCGCGGTCGTTTGGTGACCGGACGCGGGGGATCATGCTCCAATCAACGAGGCGTCGTCTTGCTCTGTGGCTGTTGCTCGGGACCCTGCCGGTGGTCCTCGGCGCCTGCGGCATGCTTGGGCCCGGCAACACCTCCCGGCCTGCCATTGATCCGCGCTTTCTCGCGTCCATAACTGCGTACTATAATACGCATGCTGCCGAGCCCGGCTGCCCTGCCCCGCAGATCCTGGCGTTCCGCTCGCTCGCCCTCGTGAACTCCTTCACGCAGACCAATACGGTCCGGCTGCGGGGAACCTACACCTTCATCCAGTTCGCGTCCGACAGCACCACGGAATGCCAGGGCGCGGGCGACCGCTTCTTCACGCTCTTCAGGTCCACGCAAGGCCCGAAAGTAGTCTCGATGACGGGACCCACGCGGCCGAGCTAGCGGGCCCAGCTCCTCGCGAGGGTGAGCTACATCGGCGAGAAGCGGGGGGCGCGCAACGCAGGCTCACTCGATCCGCCCCCCTGCGCGGCCCGCCTTGTGCGGTGGCTGGGCAAGCAGGCGTTGGGCGGTGAGGCGAAGTGCGTTAGGCTTACTGGGAACATCCGGCGCTCGCAGCCGTCCACCGGATGGCTGAGCCTCGGCACGAGGCATCTGCGGCTACCAAGAACACTCGGGAGGAATCACGCATGTCATCTCGCAACTGGATCTGGATCGCCGTCGTCGTCGTGGTCGTGATCGTCATCGGCTACGGCCTCGGCTGGTTCGGCAGCAAGGCCCCGGCGCCGACCGAGGCACCCGCGGCCACAGCGCCGTCGACCTCGGCGCCGGCCACGACCGCTCCTTCGAACTGATGAGCTGAGGCGGGCACCTGACCCCTCCCTTGGGGTCGTCCCCTGGGACTGGATCAGGGGCCCGCCTGTCGGCTATGGCCGCGCTGCGGGCGGTGGCGGAGCTCGGCAAGAGCCGTGGCCGCCCGTCGGCGGCGACAGGGAGCGCGGCGACGGGCGCTGCGCTCGACCTCGCCCACGGAGCGCAGCATGGCCCAGATCGTGATCACCGAGTTCATGGACGAGTCCGCCGTTGCCGGTCTCGCCGCCGATTTCGACGTCCTCTACGAGCCGGACCTGGTGGACAAACAGGCGAGGCTCCTCGAGGCGCTGGCCGACTGCCGCGGGCTGATCGTGCGCAACCGCACGCAGGTGCGCGGCCCGCTTCTCGAGGCGGCCCCACGGCTCGAGGCGGTGGGCCGGCTGGGGGTCGGGCTCGACAATATCGACGTCGCGGCCTGCCGCGCGCGTGGCATCGAGGTGTGCCCCGCCAGCGGTGCAAACGATCTGTCGGTGGCCGAGTATGTCATCACGGCGGCGATGCTGCTGCTGCGCGGAGCCTGGCTCGCCACGCCCGAGATGATCGCCGGCGGCTGGCCCCGGAGCCGGCTCATGGGCCGCGAGCTCGCCGACAGGACGATGGGGCTCGTGGGCTTCGGCAGCATCGCGCGGAACGTGGCGACGCGGGCGGCAGGGCTCGGCATGCGGGTCGTGGCCTATGATCCGTATGTTCCTGCAGACGACGTGGCCTGGGGTGCCGTGGAGCGCCTGGAACTCGAGCCGCTTCTGATCGAGTCGGACGTGGTGAGCCTGCATGTGCCGCTCACGAGCCAGACGCACCACCTGGTCGATGCGCGCGCCCTGGACGCCATGCGGAGCGATGCCGTTCTGATCAATGCCGCGCGTGGCGGCGTGGTCGACGAGGCGGCACTGGCCCAGGCGCTGCGCGAGGGCAGGCTCGGCGGCGCCGCGCTCGACGTCTTCGAGACCGAGCCGCTGACGGCCGAGGCGGCAGCGCCGTTCGCCGGCCTCGCGAACCTCGTGCTCACGCCGCACATCGCGGGCGTCACGCTCGAGAGCAATGTGAGGGTGTCGAGCCTCATCGCCGCCAAGGTGCGCGAGGCGCTGGCGGCTCGGCACGCCTGAGCGGATCGGCGGCGCGGGCTTCCTACCAGACGAGCCTGGGCAGCACCCAGTCGATGCGGCAGGCGAAGCGGCCGGCCAACGCGTGCAGCACCTCCTGCAGCGTCACCTCGTCCGGGATCGCGTCCAGCTCCTCGGCATGAAGGCCGCCGGCGATGAAGGCGCTGGCAAAGCCGGCGTCGGTGGCACCCTTGATGTCGTGCTCCAGCGAGTTCCCGATGCCGACGATCTGGTCGGGCGCGAGCCCGGGGAGCGCCTCGAGGCAGGCGTCGTAGATGGGCCGGTAGGGCTTGCCCACATAGTGCACCGTGCCGCCCAAGGCCTCGTAGCGCTCGGCCAGCACGCCGGGCGCTATCACCAGCTGGCCCGCCGACGGCGCCCGGCGGTCCGGGTTGGAGCAGATGGCGGGCAGCCCGCGGGCGGCCGCCGCCTCGAGCACGGGACGATAGTCGTCGAGGCTGAGCCGTGGGCTGTCGACGCCGGAGAGAAAGAGAAAATCCGCATCCCGAACGCTCTCGACGACGGTGACGTCGAGGCCCTCGACCACGCCCTGATCGCCGTCGCGCGTCAGCAGCAGGCAGCGGGGCCCGAGCCGGTCGAAGGGCGGGCGCGCGCGCTGGCGCATGTGCAGCCAGGCGGCCTCGCCGGAGGTGACGACGGCGTCGAACATCGACAGATCGAAGCCGAGCTCGGCCAGGTGCCGGCGGCTATGGTCGGCCCGGCGGCCCGAGTTGGAGAGGAGAACGATGCGCTTGCCGCGCGTGTGCAGCCGGGCCAGCGCCTCGATCGCTCCCGGATAGGGCTGCTGCCCGTCATGGAGGACGCCCCACTGGTCGATCACGAAGCCTTCATAGGCGTCCGCGAAAGCGGCGAGGCCTTGGACGTGCCGGGGATCGGGCATGGGGCAGGGAGTCTCCGAGCAGGCCGTCCTGGAAGCGCGTGCCTTCCTAGGCCAGCGGGCGCCGGCGCTCAATCCTTGGCGCCATGCAGATCGGCGCAGCGCCGGCCCTTCGAGTGCTCGCATCCGGCCAACCCAGGGTCTATGTGACAACGAGGCAAGAGGTCCTGAGCAGGGAGACGATCCGGCCTTGGCACTGCTCCGCGAGGTCAACCTCGACGACAAGTACACGCTGGAGCGCGGGCCGGTCTTCATGACCGGCATCCAGGCGCTGGTGCGGCTGCCGATGATGCAGCGCCGCCTCGACCTCGCAGCCGGGCGGAACACGGCGGGCTACGTCACCGGCTATCGAGGCTCGCCTCTGGGCGGCTACGACCAGCAGCTCGAGCGGGCCAAGGCGCTGCTCACCGAGCATCACGTCGTCCACCAGCCGGGGGTGAACGAGGATCTGGCGGCGACGGCATGCCAGGGCACCCAGCAGGTAGGTCTGCAGGGTGCTGCCAAGTACGACGGCGTCTTCGCCATCTGGTACGGCAAGGGACCCGGCGTCGATCGCTCGGGCGATGCCATCCGGCACGGCAACCTCTTCGGCACCCACCCGCAGGGCGGCGTGCTGCTTCTCCTGGGCGACGATCACATCTGCGAATCGAGCACCACGGCGCACCAGAGCGAGTACGCCATGGTCGATGCGATGGTGCCGATCCTGAACCCGTCGGGCGTGCAGGAGATTCTGGAGTACGGCCTTTTCGGCATCGCCATGTCCCGCTTCTCGGGCGCGTGGGTGTCGCTGAAATGCATTCACGACACGGTCGAGAGCACGGCCTCGGTCGACATCGATCCCGACCGCGTGATCGTGCGGGTGCCTGAGGACTACGCGCCGCCCGCGGGCGGGCTCAACATCAGGATCCCCGCCGAGGTGCCCTGGCCGCCGATGGCGCTCGAGGTCGAGCGGCTGCTGCACACGCAAAAGCTCGAGGCCGCGAAAGCCTTCGCCCGTGCCAACGGTCTCGACCGCATCGTCCTGGGCGGCGAAGGCGCCTGGCTCGGCGTCGTCACGGCCGGCAAGGCCTGGATGGACGTGGTCACGGCGCTCGACGATCTCGGGATCGACGATGCGCGTGCCCGGACGCTCGGCCTGCGCGTCTACAAGCCGGCCATGACCTGGCCGCTCGAGCCGCAGATGCTGGAGCGTGCGGTCCAGGGGCTCGACCTCGTCATGGTGGTCGAGGAGAAGCGCCCGCTGATCGAGGGGCAGATCAAGGAGCTGCTCTACGCGGCACCCGAGCGGCCCCGCGTGATCGGCAAGCAGGACGAGCAGGGGCAGCCGCTCCTTCCCTCCCATGGCTCGCTTGGACAGCAACGCCGTGGCGCTGGCGATCGCCCGGCGCCTCGTGGAGCGCACCGGCGACCCGGAGCTCGAGGCCCGGCTGGGCGAGCTCGAGGCCCGGGCCCAGGCCGCCAAGCAGGTGGCACCGGGGCTCGCGCGGCTGCCCTGGTTCTGCCCGGGCTGCCCGCACAACAGCTCGACCAAGGTGCCCGAGGGCAGCATGGCGGTCGCCGGCATCGGCTGCCACTTCATGGCGACCTGGATGGATCGGCAGACCCTGGGCTTCACCCAGATGGGCGGGGAGGGTGCTTCCTGGCTCGGCATCGCCCCCTTCACGACCCGGCCGCACATCTTCCAGAACATCGGCGACGGCACCTTCTATCACTCGGGCTCGCTCGCGATCCGTGCCGCCAAGGCGGCGGGCGCCAACATCACCTTCAAGATCCTCTTCAACGACGCGGTCGCGATGACCGGTGGCCAGAAGATGGAGACGGGCAACCTCTCGGTGCCGCAGATCGCCCGCCTGCTCGAGGCGGAAGGCGTGGGCGAGATCGCCGTCGTCACCGACGAGCCGGGCAAGTACCCGCTGGGCGCCGGCTTCCCGCACGGCGTGCTGGTCCAGCACCGGGACGAGATGGATGCGGTTCAGCGCCGCCTGCGCGAGATCCCGGGTGTCACGGCCATCATCTACGATCAGACCTGCGCCGCCGAGAAGCGCCGCCGCCGCAAGCGGGGCACCTATCCCGACCCGGACGAGCGCGTCGTCATCAACGAGCTCGTCTGCGAGGGCTGCGGCGATTGCGGGGTGCAGTCGAACTGCGTCGCCATCCAGCCCGTCGAGACCGAGCTGGGCCGCAAGCGCCGCATCGACCAGTCCGGCTGCAACAAGGATTTTTCCTGTCTCAAGGGCTTTTGTCCGTCGTTCGTCACGGTCAAAGGAGGAAAGCTCCGCCGCGGCACCGAGGCGGCGCGCGAGGCCCCGTTTCCGCTTCTGCCCGAGCCTGCCCTGCCGGCGCTGGACGCCCCCTATGGCATCGTCGTCACCGGCATCGGCGGAACGGGCGTCATCACGATCGCTGCCCTCCTCGGCATGGCGGCGCATCTCGAGGGCAAGGGCTGCAGCGCGCTCGACATGCTGGGGCTGGCGCAGAAGGGGGGTGCGGTTCTCTCGCATCTGAAGCTCGCACCTTCGCCTGAGCTCACGGGCTCGCCGCGCATCGCCGGGGGCACCGCCCGGCTTCTGCTCGGCTGCGACATGGTGGTGGCGGCCGGCCGGAGCGCGCTGCCGACGGTGGCGCAGGGCAGGACGCGCGTCGTCCTCAATCTCGAGCAGACCATGACCGGGGCCTTCACCGGCAACCCCGATCTCGCCTTTCCCGCCGACGACATCCGTGGGCCGGGTGCGACGCGCGGCCGGGCCCGAGGCGGTCGATCTCGTGGATGCGAGCCGGCTTGCGCGCCGGCTTCTGGGCGATGCCATCGGCGCCAATCTGCTGATGGTGGGCTATGCGTGGCAGAAGGGCCTGCTGCCGCTGTCGCGCGAGGCGATCGAGCGCGCGATCGAGATCAACGGCGTGGCCGTCGCCTTCAACAAGGCGGCCTTCCTTTGGGGCCGCCGCGCCGCGCACGATCTCGCGGCGGTCGAGGCGGTGGCGCGCGCCGGCGAGACGCCGCGGCCACGCTCGCGCTCGCTGGGCGAGCTGATCGACCAGCGTGTCGCCTTCCTGACGGACTATCAGGATGCCGCGTGGGCCGGGCGCTATCGCCAGGCCGTGGAGCGGGTGCGGGCGCGGGAGACGGCCGTCATGCCGGGCAGCAGCGCGCTCACCGAGGCGGTTGCGCGCAACCTCTTCAAGCTGATGTCCTACAAGGACGAGTACGAGGTGGCGCGGCTCTACACGGACGGTGCCTTCGAGCGGCAGCTCGCGGCCGAGTTCGAGAGCTGGGACCGGCTCGAGGTCCACCTTGCCCCGCCGCTGCTGGCCGATCGGGATCCCACCTCGGGCCATCTCAGGAAGCGCCGGTACGGCCCCTGGATGCTCAAGGCTTTCGGCCTGATGGCGCGGCTGCGGCGGTTGCGCGGGACGCCCTTCGACATCTTCGGGCGGACCGCCGAGCGTCGCATGGAGCGCCGCCTGATCGCCGACTACGAGGCCATGCTGGAAGAGGTCCTGGCCTCGCTCACCCCTGCGAGCCACGAGGCCGCCGTGGCGCTCGCCGGCCTGCCCGCCGAGATTCGCGGCTTCGGTCACGTGAAGGAGGCGAACCTCGCCCGGGCCGAGGCGAGGAAGACGGAACTCCTGGCAGAGCTTCGCAACGCAGGCGCGGCGCTTCGCGCGGCCGAGTGACGGGTTCTTGACGCTCGGCCGGCCGATGCGGTGGTGCTGGCCGGGTCAGGCATCCGCTTGACGCGCCGCGTCCGCGCTGGCAGGCGGGCAGCGTGCCAGTCACTCGCGAGGCCCACCTCTTTCTTGCTGCTCTGCCGCCGGCGGGGTCGCTGCTCGCGCTCGACCTCTCGAAACGGCGCATGGGGCTCGCCGGCACCGACGCAGGGCGCCGTCTGGTCACGCCTCTCACGACACACGAGCGTCGAGGCTTCAGCGCCGATGTCGACCGGCTGCGGCGCGTTGCCCTCGAGCGTGGCGTCGCGGGACTGGTGGTGGGATGGCCGCTCAACATGGACGGCAGCGTGGGCCCTCGGGCGCAGGCCTGCCGCGACTGGGCCGGCGCGTTCGCGAGGGCGTTGGACCTGCCTGCGTTGCTGCAGGACGAGCGCCTGACGAGCGCTGCCGTCGAGTTCGCGATCGAGGAGGGCCGCCTGCCGCGCCAGCGCCCGGGGGCGCCCCTCGACCACTATGCGGCGGCCGTCATTCTCGAGGATGCGCTGCGCGCTCTGGCGCACGCGGCCGGGCCGTGAGAGAGAGCAGCGTGGCGGACGCGAACCAAGCTTCACTTGATCTTCATTCGTCGCTGACCTCCTTCCGCGGCAACGAGACCCCATAACCCGACAAGGCCGGAGCCTCCATGCCGACCAATCTGCTCGCCCGACTGACGGAGACGAAGAGCCTGCTCGGCAAGCTCTGGCATCTGACGAAGCCTTACTGGTTCGCCCCGGACAAGGCGGAGATCAAGCTGTTCCGGCTGAGCTTCCACGTCCCCGAGCGCTGGATCGCCAGCTCGCTGCTCTTCGTGATCGTGGCCGCGAGCGTCGTGTCGGTCTACATCTCCAAGCTCTTCAACGACTGGTATGGCCGCTTCTACGACGCCCTGCAGCACAAGGAGGCGGCGGCCTACTATCACGAGCTCTGGTACTTCACCGTGCTCGCCTTCATCTACATCGTGATCGCGGTCTATCAGATCTGGCTGCAGCAGCTATTGACGATCCGCTGGCGGCGCTGGCTCACCGACATCTACTACCGCGACTGGCTCTCGGACCGCACCTACTACCGCATGGAGCTGACGAACGGCGGCACCGACAATCCCGAGCAGCGCATCCAGCAGGATGTCGGCACCTTCACCAACCAGACCCTCTCGATCGCGCTCGGGCTTCTTTCCAACGTCATGACGCTGGTGACGTTCTCGGTGATTCTCTGGGGGCTCTCCGGGAGCCTCGCGATCCCGTTCCTGGGCGGGCTCGAGATCCCCGGCTACATGTTCTGGGCGGCGCTCGTCTACGCCGTCTTCGGCTCCTACCTGACCTACTGGGTCGGTCGGCCGCTGGTGCGCATCAACTTCATGCTCGAGCGCTACAACGCCGATTTCCGTTTCCAGATGAGCCGCGTCCGCGAGCATGCCGAGAGCGTGGCCCTCTACAACGGCGAGGGCGACGAGACGCGTCGGCTCCGTGGCGCCTTCGGCAGGATCTATCAGACCTGGTGGGCGCTCATGACCTACAACAAGCGGCTCATGTGGCTGACCTCCTTCTACGGCCAGGCGGCCATCGTCTTCCCGTTCCTCGTGGGGGCGCCACGCTATCTCGCCGGCCAGATCCAGCTGGGCGCGTTGATGCAGATCGTCAGCGCCTTCGGGCAGGTGCAGGGCTCGCTGTCGTGGTTCGTGAACTCGTTCGCCGATCTGGCGAGCTGGAAAGCCACCGTCGACCGGCTGACGACCTTCGCCGACAACATGGCGGCGGCGAAGAAGGCCCAGGCGACCGAGCATGGCTTCGATCGGGAGACCGGAGCCGCCGGCGTGCTGAGCCTCGCCAGCGCGCAGGTGAGGTTGCCCGAGGGTCGGGTGATCCTGAAGGACCTGGACCTCGAGATCGACCGCGGGGACAGGGTCGTCCTGCAGGGCCCCTCCGGCAGCGGCAAGACCACGCTCTTTCGGGTCCTGGCCGGCCTCTGGCCGTTCGGCAGCGGGCGCATCCGGCTGCCGGCCGGGGCGCGCACGCTCTTCCTGCCGCAAAAGCCCTACCTCCCGACCGGCACCCTGCGGGAGGTGCTGAGCTATCCCGACCGCCCCGACGCCCACGCCGACGACAATCTGCGCGAGGCGCTCGAGGCGGTGAGGCTGCCGCACCTGCGCAACCGCCTGGGCGACGTCGAGAGCTGGTCGATGACGCTGTCGCCGGGCGAGCAGCAGCGCTTGGCCTTCGCCCGGGCCTTCCTGTTCAAGCCCGACTGGATCTTCCTCGACGAGGCGACCTCGGCGCTGGACGACACGGTGGAGGCCGTTCTCTACACCACCCTGCGCGAGCGGCTGCCCGATGCCACCGTCGTCAGCATCGCCCACAAAGCGTCGGTGGCGCGCTTCCATGATCGCCGCATCGTGATCGATCCGGCGACGGGAGCGATCCATCCGGAAGCGATAGGAAGCACGGCCTAGATTTCAGGTCCCGCGGCGTCGTGGTGAGGATCAGTCGTGCAGCTCCCTCGGGATCGCCGGGCCGAGGGAGAAGCCCCTGAAGGTGACCTCGAAGCCTCGTCGCTGCGGCGAGCAGCACATCATGCCGACGTCGATGAGGCGGGACGGCGGCAGGTAGGCGAGACGCACCATGGTCCAGCGCTTCTCCTCGACGTCGTAGTACTGCACGCGGATCGCCTCGGCATGGCGCGTCAGGCGCAGCTTCACGCCGTCGGGGCCGGAGGGGATCTGGAGCAGCGACCAGTCCGACCGATCGTTGGTGACGACGACCGAGAAATACGCGTGGCCATCGGTGAGCTCGATGCCGCACTTCACCCAATGTGCCTCGCCGAGGCGGACCATCAGGCCAGCCTGGTCGTAGAGCGCCTCGTATCTCCCGTCGACGGTCACCTCGGCGCTGAAATCACCTTCGGCCTGGCGATGGAGGAAATGGCCGTTGTCGTGCCGGAAGCCGTAGAAGGTGTCGCGCCAGAAGTCGGTATTCTCGCCGGTCACGACATGATAGCCGACGTCGTCGTGACGAAAGGCGTCCGGCGGGTTCAGCCATGACAGCGTCATGTTTGTCATTGCGTGGATTTCCTGGTTCGGGCGGCGGGGGTCTCGAGGCCATCCGCATCGCGGCGCGCGGTCGGTGCGCCCGACCCTATCACCGGGCGTGATCCTGGAAAGCATCATGCGGGCGCTGCTGGAGGAAGGGCTTTTCCGGGAAGCGGTCAGGGCGATCCGGGCGGAGGGATCTTGCCGTTCAGCCAGATGAGCGTCTCGGGAAGGACGGCCTGCCAGAAGCCCCATTCGTGGCCGCCGTCGAGGATGCGGAGGTCGACGGCGAGCCCGGCCTTGCGCAGCCTGTCGGTGAGCGCCGTCGTCGAGCGCCAGGCACCGAAGCGGTCGTCGTCGCCGGCCGCGAGGAAGATGGGCGGCGGGTGCGGCAGGCGTGCGACGCTGGCGATCAGCGCCGGATTTTCCGGGCTCTCGGCGCGAAAAATGCGGCCGTCGAAGGGCCGTCCGAAGCTGCCCTGAAAGATCTGCTCCTGCCCCGGCGTGAGGGCCGTTTCGTCCGTGACGTGTGACCAGAGCGCCGAGCTCAGCGCGATGATCGCTCCATAAGTCTCGGGGTGCCCGAAGCCCAGCCTCAAGGCGCCGAATCCGCCCATGGAGAGGCCGCCGATGGCGCGCCCCTCGCTGTCGGCGATCGTGCGGTAGGTGGTGTCGATGTGGCGGACGAGGTCGACGGCGGTGGCCGTGGCGTAGTCGCCGGGCCCGCCGCGTGCCCGCGAGTCGGCATACCAGCTCGTGTCGCCCGCGGGCGTGACGATCAGCAGCGGGCGGATCGTCCCGGCGTCGATCAGCGGATCCACGATCTGGGCGATGTGGCCGTCGTCCGGCCAGTCATGCTCGTTTCCGCCGACGCCGTGCAGGAGATAGAGGACGGGATAGCGACGCGTGGCGTCGTCGGCGTAGTCGGGCGGCAGATAGAGCCCGTAGCGGAGCGGTGCCCCCAAGGCGGGGCTCTGGAGCTGCTCGAACCTGACCTCGGCCGCGGCCCCGAGCGGGGCCAGAAGGAGGACGGCCAGGACGAGAAGCGTCCGCACGGGCGGTCAGTTCACGAACTGCGGCATGATGAGCCGCGGCAGGAAGAGCACGATGTCCGGAAAGGCGATCACGAGCACCAGAATTCCCATCATCGGAGCGAGCAGGATCCCGACCTCCTTGATGGCGTCGAGGACGCGGATCTCGCCGATCGCGGCCGAGATCAGCAGGCAGAGCCCGTAAGGCGGCGTCACCAGCCCGAAGGCGAGCGAGATGACGCTGATGAGCGCGTAGTGGATCGGGTGCATGCCGATCGCCTGCGCCACCGGGAAAAGGACCGTGCCGACGATGATGATCGCCGGAATGGCGTCGATGAAGCAGCCGACGACGAGATAGAGGGCTGCGATGAAGAGGCCGAGGCCGGTGACGCCCAGGCCCATCGTCTGGACGACGCCGACGATCAGCGCCGGGATCTTGAAGTAGGCGAGGATCCAGCCGAAGGCCGAGGCGGTGCCGATGCAAAAGAGCGAGATCGCGGCGAAACGGCCGGTCTCGTAGAGCACGTCACCGAGCTTCCGCAGGCCGACCGTCCGGTAGACGAGCATGCCGAGGGCCAAGGAGTAGAGCACCGCCACGACCGAGGCCTCGGTCGGCGTAAAGAGGCCGCCGACGATGCCGCCCACGATGATGAGCGGCGTCATCATCGGCAGGAGGGCGCGCAGGATGGCCTGGAGAAGGGCCATGAAGGTCGCCCGCGGATAGACCGGCCAGCCGTTGCGCCGGGCGAAAGCATAGACGACGACCATCTGGACGAGGCCGATCAGGATGCCCGGGACGACGCCCGCGAGGAACATGCCGCCGATCGAGACGGACATCAGCCCGCCGAACACGACCATCAGGATCGAGGGTGGGATGATGACACCCATGACCGAGGAGCAGGCGGTGATCGCGACCGTGAAGGGCGCCGGGAACCCCTCCTTCTTCATCTGCGGGATGAGGAGCGAGCCGATGCCGGCGGCGTCGGCCGTGGAGGAGCCCGAGATGCCGGCGAAGAACATCGAGACCAGTACGTTGATGTGGCCGAGCCCGCCCGGCAGATGGCCGACCATGGTTCGAGCAAGGTTGATGAGGCGATCGGTGATGCCGGCCGCGTTCATCAGATTGGCGGCGAGCAGGAAGAAGGGGACGGCCAGGAGCACGAAGGAGTTGTAGGACTTGAACATCTCCTGGAGGAGAAGGATCGGCGTGAGCCGGCCGTCGATGAAGAAGACGGGCACGCAGGCGAGCGCCAGCGCGAAGGCGACGGGGATGCGCAAGATGATGAGGAGGAAGAACACCCCGAACAGCAGGAGAGCCACAGCACCTGGGGTCACGCGCGCGCTCCGGACCTGATGTTGGTGAGATCGTCGAAGATCTTCTCGCCCAGGAAGACGATCCAGGTGAGCCCCGAGAGCGGCCAGGCCACGAAGATCCAGTCCATCGGCAGCTCCGAGATCTCCGAGGTCTGGTTCCAGCCGTACTGCATGAACCGCCAGCCATAGATCAGGAAGACGAAGCCGACGGCCAGGACGACGAGATGCACGAAGAGCTTGAACGCCGCCTCCATGCGCGGGCTCTTGCTGTGCGGCAGGATGTCGAGATCGAAGTGAGTGCCGTCGCGCACCGCGATCATGGCGCCGATCATGATGATCCAGACGAAGCAGAAGCGGGCCACCTCCTCGGTCCAGATGTAACGCGGCACGAGGGGCGTGTAGCGCGAGAGCACCTGCATCGTGACGGGCACGAGCAGGACCCCCATGAGCAGGGTGAGGACGATTTTGAGCAGCCGGTACCAAGCGTCGAGGGCGCGTCTCATGGCAGGCCAGATCCGGGGTGAACCCGACGGCGGCGCGTCGTCGGACGACGCGCCGCCTCGGCGCTGAATGTCGGCGGGCTGGAGCTCAGCTGACCGCGCGGATGCCGGCCAGCACCTGACCGGCGCCGAGCTCGTCAGCGTAGCTCGACAGCACCGGATCGGCGAGCTTGATCATTGTCTCGCGACCCTCGAACTCGTTGATCTTCAGGAGCCCCTTCTCCTTGAAGCCCTCGAGGATCTTGCTGTCGTTGCCGGACTCGATCACGGCGCCCTCATGGCCGCCCTCCTTGCCGGCGACCACGATGACCTCCTGGAGCTTCGGCGGCAGGCGCTCCAGGGTCTTGTGGGCGAAGCAGAGCGGGCGCACCGTGATGGCGTGCTGGGTCAGCGCCAGATAGGGGCCGACCTCGTAGAAGCGCATCTGCTGGATGCCGGCCGCCTCGTTCTCGGCGGCCTTGATCACGCCGGTCTGAATGGCGTTGTAGATCTCGTCATAGGCGATGACGGTGGGCGCTGCGCCGAGCGCTGAGAACACCTTGGTCCAGATGGGGGCACCCTGCATGCGGATCGGCAGGCCCTTCAGATCGTCCATGTTGCGCACCGGCACGTTGGCGAAGACGTTGCGCACGCCGCCGCCGGCATAGCCCAGGATCTGGACGTCGGCCTTCTTGAGGATGTCGTCGGCCACCGGCTGGAGGGCATCCTGCTCAAGCACCTTGCGCCACTGGTCCTGGTCCTTGAACAGAAAGGGCATGTCCATGAGCGGCGCCATCTTCGAGAAGGTCGACATGTGCGCCGGCGAGACGACGGCATAGTCGACCGAGATGCCCTGGCTCATATACGAGAAGTAGTCCTTCTCGAGGCCCAGCTCGGAGTTGAGGTGAAGCTCGAACTCGACGGGCTGCTCGGTGTAGCGCTCCTTGACCAGCGCCTCGAACTTCCGCATCGCCTTGGTGAAGGGATGGTCCTCGCCGAACTGGCTGGCGCCCACGAGCTTGATCGTGTCGGCTCGGGCGCGCCGGACGAAGGGGCCCATCGTCGCCAGCGCTGCGGCGGACGCGGTCGTGCCGAGGAAGGTGCGGCGGTGCATCTTCTGGTCTCCCTGAACGATTGGTATGCCGCAGTTTGCACGAGCGTTGCCGAATTGTCATGTCTCCCGCAGCAGGATTGGAGACGCTAGAATGTCATGCAACGCGGATCGGGAGGGAGCGTCATGGGCATCGAGGTGAGACCGCTTTGGGACGGAAGCTTCGGCGCGGAGGTCACCGGTTTCGACCTCAGCGACCGGCACGACGACGCGGCATGGCGGCAGGTCGTCGGCGCCGCGCATGAGCATGGCGTCATCATGCTGCGCAGCCAGAGTGCCGAGGCCGACGATCTCGAGCGGTTCGCGTCCCATTTCGGGACGCCGGAGCCACATATCCTCACCCACTTCCATGTCGACGGACACGCCGCGATCCTGCGGCTCTCCAACATCGTGACCGACGGCAAGCAGTGGGGGATCTTCGATGGTGCCAACTATTGGCACACCGACATGGCCTATGAGGACCCGCCGGGCGCCGCCACCATCGTCTATGCGATCAAGGTTCCGGCCGAAGGCGGCGGCACCCGGGTTGCCGACATGTATGCCGCCTACGAAGCCCTCTCAGACGCGATGAAGGAGCAGATCGAGGACCTCGTGGTCGTGCATCACTATGGCAACCGCGACGATCTCGACGAGGGCTCGATGGGCTCGGCCTCGAAGCTCACGGACGAGCAGAAGAAGCAGGTGAAGAACGTCTTCCACAAGCTCGTGCGTCCCCATCCCGTCTCGGGACGGAAGGCGCTCTACGGCGTCTCGGGCAGCTCCTTCGGCATCGTCGGCATGCCAGACCGCGAGGCGGTCTCGCTGCTGAACGAGCTCAAGGCCCATGCCATTCAGGAGCGCTTCGTGCGCCAGCTCGGCTATCGCGTGGGCGACATCGCCGTCTGGGACACGAGCTGCACGCTGCATGCAGCACAGCCCCTGTCGCCCGTAGACACTCCCGACGACCCGCCAGGCGCGGCTGCTCTACCGCGTGAGCGTCAAAGGTATGCCGCCGCTCTTCGTGTGACGTCGACCCTACTGGGCCGAAGCGGCCGTGCCGCGAGCGAGCGCCAGATCGCGGGGCCGGCCATGCCGGCCCCGGATGAGGCGATCAGGCGGCCTTGAAGCTCAGCGCATGGGTGACGAGGCGGCCCGTGGCAAAGCCGTCGCCGAGGCCCTGGGCCTCGTTGCGCTCACGCCACTGATAGATGTCGATCACGCCCTCTTCGGCGGCCTCGCGGGCGATACGGCGAATGTCGGCGCGGCTGATGCCGAGATCGTTGAGGTCACGCTCGCTCAGCATGGCGAGCTCGCGATAGGTGCGGTTCTCACGACGACGCCGCTCGAGGGCGGTGCTGATGGTGGCCAGGATGCTCATGTTCCATTCTCCAAGCAGGTCCGACGCGGCCTGTTCTCGACCGTCGACAGAGATGCAATTGGCCCTGCGGCGCCCGGATCACCAGCGGTTATGCTGCAATGCAGCAATGCGTGGTTGAGAGGGTCGGGCAGCACGCAATCGGGCGGCCCACGACAGAGGCCGTCACAGACGAGGGAGCGCGAGATGAGCGGGACACCGAGGGAGCCCAAACTGCAGACGCCCAGGGGCGCCGTCGACACGCATATGCACTTCTACGGGCCGTTCGATCGCTTCCCGCTCGCCGGGACGGGCCCCAACCAGCCGCCAGAGTCTCTGGTGCCGGCCTATCGTGCGCTGCAGCGTCGGCTCGGGCTGGAGCGGGTCGTCGTGGTCCAGCCGGCGGGCTACAGGTTCGACAATCAATGCACCATGGCGGCCGTGGCCGAGATCGGGGCGGCGGCACGCGCGGTGGTGGTCGTGCCGCAGGATGCCCCGGATTCGGAGCTGGCGCGGCTGACCGAGGCAGGTGCCCGCGGCCTTCGCGTCTTTCTCCTGCCGGGCGGCGTCTATGGCTGGGACCAGGTGCCGGCGCTGGCCGCCAAGGTGCGGCCTTTTGGCTGGCATCTTCAGCTCCAGTGCGACGGCCGGACGCTGCCGGATCACGAGCCCGTGCTGCGCGGGCTCGAAGGCCAGCTCGTGATCGACCATACGGGCAAGTTCCTCGAGCCCGTTCCGGTCGACCATCCGGGCTTTGCCTGCCTCAGGCGGCTGGTCGACCGCGGTGCCCACGTCAAGCTCTCCGCACCCTACGAGACGTCGCGTGTCGGGCCGCCGCTCTATGACGATGTGGGCGCGCTGGCCAAGGCTCTAGTCCAGCAGGCGCCCGAGCGCATGCTGTGGGCCACCAACTGGCCCCATCCGGGCCAGATGACCCCGCCGGATGAGGCGATCCTGCTGGACTATCTGCTCGACTGGGCGCCGCGCGAGGCCGATCGGAAGCGGATCCTCGTCGACAACCCCGTGAGCCTCTATGAGTTCACCTGAGTGTCCGCGGCGGTGCCGGCGGGTCGCCGGCCGCAGCCAAGCTGTCGATCCGCCGGGGTGAGAAGGACCACAGTCACGGCCGGATGACGACCCTTCAGCGGGGGCCCTCTCAGTCGATGGGTCGTTTCAACCATAGCGCTAGACATGTCTGTTCCATGGCTCGACTCGCGAATGACCTCCATGATTTTCTTGTCAGTGCCGGCCCGAGGGCGCAGGAGGAAGGGACGATTAACTTATTGTTCAAAGTATTCGACCAGAGATATATTCGATTTAGTAATGTTTCGGCGCAATCCATCAAATAAAAGCTCTTGCGCGATCTTCATCGAATCCTATACATGCGCCCGGTTTGCGGACCTGTCCCGCAGGGCGGGGCCGTCGCCAAGAGAGCGGGCCATGGAGATCGATCATGCTGGATCTCGATCCGGGAGAGCTGTCGCACCCTCCAAGTACCGAGACGCCCGCGGAGCCGGCGCGCCCCGGCGCCATCGGCTCGAGGGGTGCGGAGGCGCTGACGCCAGGCGGTCTGCCGACCGCGACCCGATCGCGGCGGCGCGAAGCCTTTCCGGTGGGACCGGCGACGCGAGCGTTCATGCGTCGCTTCTTCCCCGAGGTGAGCCGGGACGAGTGGAACGACTGGCGCTGGCAGGCCCGTAGCCGCCTGCGCACGCTGGCGGCACTCGAGCGGATCTTCGTCCTGAGTGAGGACGAGCGCTCGGCCGTAGAGCGGCACGAGGGCTCTCTGCCGCTGGGCATCACCCCCTACTATGCGTCGCTGATGCACCGCGAGGACCCTTCGGACGGCCTGCGGCGCACGCACATCCCGACCGGCGACGAGTATCTCAAGAGCCCGGGCGAGGCCGATGATCCGCTGGGCGAGGATGTCCATTCGCCCGTGCCGGGGCTGGTCCATCGCTATCCCGACCGGGTGCTCTTCCTGACGACCGGCTTCTGCTCGACCTATTGCCGTTACTGCACGCGCTCGCGGATGGTCGGCGAGGTGGGCGGCGAGTACCACTTCTCGACCGTCCAGTGGGAGCGTGCGCTGGGCTATATCGAGGCGCATCCCGAAGTCCGGGACGTGCTGGTCTCGGGCGGAGATCCGCTGACGCTGGGCGACGACAAGCTCGACTGGCTGCTCGGGCGCCTGAAGGCGATCAGGCATGTCGAGTTCGTGCGGATCGGCACCAAGGTGCCCGTGGTGTTGCCGCAGCGCATCACACGCTCCCTCGTACGTGTGCTGAGGCGTCATCGGCCCATCTGGATGAGCCTGCACCTCACCCATCCGGCAGAGCTTACGCCCGAGGTGACAGAGGCCTTCGCCCGCCTCGCCGATGCCGGGCTCCCGCTCGGCTCGCAGACCGTCCTTCTCAAGGGCGTCAACGACAGCGTCGACATCCTGAAGCCGCTCTTCCACGGCCTGCTGAAGCGGCGCGTCAGGCCCTATTATCTCTTCCAGTGCGATCCGATCACCGGATCGGCCCACTTCCGCACGCCGGTCGAGAAGGGCCTCGAGATTCTGAAGGGACTGCGCGGTCATACGACGGGCTATGCCGTGCCGGCCTTCGTGATCGACGCGCCGGGCGGCGGCGGCAAGGTCCAGCTCGTGCCGGACCAGCTCGTCGGGCGCGACGGCGACAACCTCGTCTTCCGCAACTTCGAGGGCAAGCTCTACACCTACCCCGATCCCGAAGGCCGGCTCGCTGCCGGACGCAGCGCGGAGGTCGCGTGATGCTGATTGGGATCACGTACGACCTCAAGGACGACTACCGGGCCATGGGCCTCGACGAGGAGGCCGTGGCCGAGCTCGACTTGTTCGAGACCATCGAGGCGCTCGAGACGGAGATCATGAGCCTCGGGCACGCCACCGACCGGATCGGCCACATCCGCCATCTGGTCGGGCGGCTGGCGCGCGGCGAGCGTTGGGATCTCGTCTTCAACATCTGCGAGGGGCTGACCGGCCGCTCGCGCGAGGCGCAGGTGCCGGCACTGCTCGAGGCCTATGGCATTCCCTACACCTTCGCCGATCCGCTCGTCATGGCGGCCACGCTCGACAAGGCGGTGGCCAAGCGGATCGTTCGAGACCACGGGCTGGCGACCGCGCCCTTCGCCCTCGTCGAGAGCGCGGCCGCGGCCGAGGGGGTCGATCTGCCGCTGCCGCTCTTTGCCAAGCCCGTAGCCGAGGGGACCGGCAAGGGGATCTCGCCGCGCTCGTGGATCAGGGACCGCCGCGAGCTCGTGCCTTGTGTGGCCGAGCTCATCGCCGCCTTCCGCCAGCCCGTGCTCATCGAGAGCTATCTTCCCGGTCGCGAGTTCACGGTGGGCATCGTGGGCACGGGCGCCGAGGCGCGGGTCATCGGCACGATGGAGATCCTGCTTCTCGCAGCGGCCGAGCCCGGTGCCTACTCCTACGTCAACAAGGAGCACTACGAGGACCGGGTCCGCTATCGCCTCGTCGACGATGAGGAGGCGCGGGCGGCGACGGAGCTGGCGCTCGCCTGCTACACGGCGCTCGAGTGCGCGGACGTGGGCCGCGTCGATCTGAGGTCAGACGCGCAGGGACGGCCGCATTTCCTCGAGGTGAACCCGCTGCCCGGGCTCAACCCGCGGCGATCCGATCTGCCGATCCTCGCCGGCATGGTCGGCATGAGCTATGGCGCCCTGATCGGCGCCATCATCGAGAGCGCGGCCGGGCGTCAGGGCCTCGCTCCGAGCGCATGGCCGAGGCGGGCGGCGTGAGCGGCAGGCAGTCGGCGCGGCGGGCGGTCATCCTCCACAGCACCGTCCCCGACGGCGCGCCGCCCGACGAGCAGGACACGCTCGTCCAGGTCGAGGAGATCCGAGGGCTGCTGCACGAGCTGGGCTACGCCGTCGCGGCACGCGGCGTCGGCCTCGATCTTCGCGCCGCTGGCCACGCTCGCCCGGGGCGAGCGTGGGATCGTCGTCAACCTCGTCGAGACCATCGGCGGCAGCTCCAGGCTCGCCCATATCGTGCCGGCGGTGCTCGAGGCGCAGGGCATCCGCTTCACGGGCTGCCCGTCCGCGGCCATCGCCTCTTGCGACGACAAGCTGCGCATGAAGCGCCTGGCCCGGGCAGCCGGCCTGCCGACGCCGGACTGGCTCGAGGATGCGTCCGCGTCGGTCGAGCGGGCGGGCGCCTACATCGTCAAGCCCGTTCACGAGCATGCCTCGTGCGGCCTCGATGAGGGCTCGGTCGTGTCCGGGGAGGCGGTGGGCGCGCGCCTCGAGGCGATGCGCCGGCAGCGCGGCGGCGCGTGGCTCGCCGAGCGCTTCGTCGACGGCCGGGAGTTCAACCTGTCGCTGCTGGGGCCCTCCGACAGGCCGGAGCTTTTGCCGATAGCAGAGATCGACTTTCGGGATTTTCCGGCCGGCCGGGCGCCGATCGTCGACTATGCGGCCAAGTGGGATCCCGAGGATCCCGCCTACAAGGGCACGCCGCGCACCTTCGACCCGCGTCCCGGTGACGAGCCGCTCCGCCGCCGGCTGGGCGCAATCGCGCTCGCCGCCTGGGAGGTCTTCGGCCTTGCCGGCTATGCGCGGGTCGACCTGCGGGTCGATGCAGCGGGCGAGCCCTGGCTCATCGACGTCAACGCCAATCCCTGTCTTGCCGCCGACGCGGGCTTCATGGCGGCTGCGGCCGAGGCTTCCCTTGCGCCACGCGACGTGCTCGGTCGCCTCGTCGAGGCGGCGCAGGCACCGGTGACGGGCTAGCCCAGAGCGATCAATGTTTCGCATTCGCCGTGTTCTCGATGGTGGGACGGACGCGAACCGGGCGGCGATCGGCGAGGCGCAGGCCATCCTCCGCGCCCAGTTCCGCGGCATGCCCGAGCGGGACATCCTGAAGCTCCCGGACCTGCTGCGCGATCCGGTCAAGCATCGCTTCCGCTCTATTCTCCTGGCGGCGGAGGACGGAAGGGATCGGCTTCGCGGGTTCGCGCTGCTCATGCACGCGACCGACCTCGGCTTCTGCTTTCTCGACGTGATCTCGGCCGCGCCCGGCGCCAGCGGCAGGGGCATCGGTGGCGCCCTCTACGAGCGTGTCCGCGAGGAGGCGGTGCAGACCGGCGCTGCCGCGCTCTTCTTCGAATGCCTTCCAGACGATCCGGCGCTCTCGCGCGATCCCGTCATCCGGCAGGAGAACGCCGCGCGGCTGCGTTTCTACGAGCGCTTCGGGGCGCGGCCGATCATCGGCACGGCCTACGAGACGCCGCTCGAGGCGGGCGACGACAATCCGCCCTACCTCATGCTGGACAGCCTCGGCTCGGACGCGTCGCCCTCGCAGGAGCAGGCCCGGCGCATGGTCCGGGCCATCCTCGAGCGCAAGTACGGGCACATCTGCTCGCCCGACTATATCAGGCGGGTCGTCGCCTCGTTCGGGGACGATCCGGTGCGTCTGCGGCCCTTCCGCTACCTGAAGCGCCGTCGGCCGCATCTCGGCGCCGTCGAGCATCGGCGGGCCGATCGGTTCCTTCTCGTCGTCAACGACAACCACGACATCCATCACGTGCGCGAGCGCGGCTATGTCGAGGCGCCGATCCGGATCGCCTCGATCCTGGGCGAGCTCGAGCGCCTGGAGTTCTTCGAGCGGGTGCCGCGCCGGCACTTCTCGGAAAGCCACATACGGGCCGTGCACGACGGCAGGCTCGTCGACTATCTCGAGCGCACCTGCAAGGAGCTGGGCACCGAGCGCTCGCTCTATCCTTACGTCTTTCCGGTGCGGAACCGGGCACGCCCGCCGCGCGAGCGCTCGGTCCTCGCGGGCTACTACTGCATCGATACCTTCACGCCACTCAACGCCAGCGCGTGGCAGGCGGCGCGCTCGGCGGCAGATTGCGCCCTGACGGCCGCCGATCGGGTGCTCGAGGGTCACCCGGTCGCCTATGCCCTGGTCCGCCCACCGGGCCACCATGCCGAGCGCGGCACCTTCGGGGGCTTTTGCTATCTGTGCAACGGCGCCATCGCGGCCAACTATCTGAGCCGCCACGGCCGCGTCGCCATCCTCGACATCGACTACCACCACGGCAACGGCCAGCAGGACATCTTCTTCGAGCGTCGGGATGTCCTGACCGTGTCGATCCACGGTGCCCCGAGCTTCGCCTACCCCTACTTCACTGGGTTCGCGGACGAGACGGGCATCGGCCCGGGGGCAGGCTACAATCTGAATGTGCCCTTGCCCGAGACGATCACGCCCGCGGAGTATGCCGAGGCCCTGGCGCGCGCGCTGCGCCGCATCCGGCGCTTCGATCCCGCCTACCTGGTCCTGTCCCTCGGATTCGACACCGCCAAGGGCGATCCTACCGGCACATGGTCCAACGGACCGTCCGACTTTTTCCAGATCGGTCAGGCCATCGGGGCTGCCGGCTATCCGACCTGCGTGATCCAGGAGGGCGGCTATCGCGTCCGCACGCTGGGCGCCAATGCCCGCCGATTCTTCCTCGGCCTCTACGAGGGCGTGCGCTCGGCCAGGGCCGCGGGCGCCACGCGGGCCGCGCGTCCGCCGCGCGTCCGACCGTCGGTCCCACCGGCGCTCGAATGGCGTGACGCCGTGCGCGAGAGCGATGTCGAGAGGATCCGCTCGATCGTCGCCCGCTCCGGCATGTTCACGACCGAGGAGATCGCGGTGTCGGTGGAGCTGGCGGAAGCCTGTGTGGCCCAAGGCGTCTCCGCGAGCGGCTACCACTTCATCCTGGCCGAGGGAGGCGATCAGCTCCTGGGCTATGCGTGCTACGGCCCGATCCCGGGCACCGCCGGCCGATTCGACCTCTATTGGATCGTCGTGCGTGACGACCTCAAGGGGAAGGGTGTCGGCCGCGCGATCCTCGAGCGGGTCGAGGCCAAGGTGCGGGCATCCGGCGGCGATCGCCTCTATGCCGAGACCTCGACGGCCGAGCATTACCGGCCGACGCGCCAGTTCTACCAGCGCACCGGCTTCAGGCGGGCGGCCGAGCTTCCCGATTTCTATCGGCCGGGTGACGGCAAGGCGATCTACCTGAAGCTCTTGGGCAACGGTCAGCAGAATGGGGCCAGGCCATGAATCTCGGTGCCGTGAGGATCGGCGTGATCCCACGCAAAGGGCGAGGCATCGTCGCCGCAAGGCTGCTCCATGCCGGCGAGGAGATCGATCTCTGCCCGGTGATCGAGCTTACCGGCGACGACTGCGACCGTCTGGAGGAGACGACGCTCGGCCACTATTATTTCGCGCATCCGACGAGCAAGGATCATGGCTGCTTCGTCCTCGGCGCCGCGGCCCTGCTCAACCATGCCGACCCGTCGAACATCCGCCTCGACTGGCGCAGCGAGGGCGAGCTCGGCTTGGTCGTCGCGATGATCGCCAAGGCCGAGATCGCCCTGGGCGAGGAGCTCACCTACAACTACGCCTGCCCACTCTGGTTCGAGCCGGCCGACTGAGGCCGCCCAAAAAAGCTCAGGGGCAGGGTCGGACGACGACCGGCGGGCTCGTGGACGGGAGGTTCAGGATCTGGCCCAAGGGGCGGCAGCTGCCCGCTGCGCAAAGGGTCCAGTCGGCGGTGGCGCCCGAGCGCGCGAGCGTCAGGCTCGGCAGTGGCGGTAGATGCGGATGGTAGTGCCACTTGCCGTTCGCGAAGACGGCGCCGTCCGGCACCGTCATGCCGGCGCCGCTGCCTTCCACCGAGGCATCGACGAGCACGAGCTGGCCCTTCTCGATGCGCCAATGCTCCGTCCAGGGGATCTTCTCGACCGAGTGGCTCCAGACGAGGGTGAAGGCGGCGATCGCCAGGCGGGCCTTGGCGGCGCCGGCGGCAAGGCAAAGGGCGCTCATGCGGCGCTGGTGGCCGCCGACCGGGAGCGCCAGCCCTGCCAGGCGAGGAAGCCTATGGCCAGCGCGAAGCCCAGCTCGTCGGTGAGCGGGAACGCCACGACGAGGAGGAAGGCTGCCGCGGCGGCGATCAGGCGCTCGAGCCAGCCCAGAGGGCGGAAGAGATAGCCGATGGCGGCGGAGCCCCAGAGTGCGATCGAGAGCAGCGCCTTGATGACGATGTAGGCGACCGCGGCCGGGTAGCCGATCTCGGTCGCGAGCGGGCCGCCGTCCTGCAGCATCAAGGCGGGCGTGTAGACGGCCATGTAGGGCACGACGAAGCCGGCAACGGCGATCTGGACGGCCTGAATGCCGATCTTCATCGCCGGTGCCCGAGCGATCGGTGCCGCGGCGAAGGCGGCGAGCGCCACGGGCGGCGTCAGGTCGGCCATGATGCCGAAGTAGAAGACGAACATGTGGCTCACGATCAGCGGCACGCCGAGCTGGAGGAGTGCCGGGCCCGCGATCGAGGAGGTGATGATGTAGTTGGGGATCGTCGGGATGCCCATACCCAGGATCAGGCAGGTGATCATCGTGAGGAAGAGGCTGAGGAAGAGGCTGCTCTTGCCGGTCTCGACGATGAACTGCACGAAGGTGGTGGCGGCACCCGTGAGGGTGAGCACGCCGATGATGACGCCGACGAGCGCGCAGGCGATGCCGACGGGAAGCGCCTGCTTGGCGCCCTCGGCGAGGCTGTCCCGACAGAGCGCCAATGTTGGCCGGGCGCCGCGCACGAGCAGGCAGCCCAGCACCAGCAGGGCCACGACCGCGACGATCGCGGTGATCCCCCACTTCAGGAAGGCCGAGGCCGCGATGCCGAGCGCAATCCAGAAGACGACCCGCAGCGCAGGCGCGCCCATCGCCATGGCCAGCGGGCCGCCCAGGACGACGATCGCCGTCAGCGCTAGGCCCACCGTGCCGGCGAAGAGGGGCGTGTAGCCGCCGAAGAGGAGCCAGACGAGCGTGGCGAGCGGCAGCAGCAGATACCAACGCCGGCGCAGAGCTGCTATGGCGCTGGGGCACTCCTCCGGGGGCAGGCCCAGGAGGCCGCCGCGGCCGGCCTCGAGATGCACCATCCAGAGCACCGTCGCGTAATAGAGAATGGCCGGGATCGCCGCCGCCTTGCAGACCTCGACATAGGGAACGTTTAGGCTCTCGGCCATGATGAACGCCACGGCACCCATCACCGGCGGCATGATCTGGCCGCCCATGCTGGCCGTGGCCTCGACAGCACCAGCGAAGACCGGGCTGTAGCCGAAGCGCTTCATCAAGGGGATCGTGAACTGGCCCGTGGTGACGACGTTGGCGATGCCCGAGCCGTTGATCGTGCCCATCAGGCCCGAGGAGACTACGGCGACCTTGGCGGGCCCGCCCTTGGTATGGCCCACCGCGCCCATCGCCATGTCGTTGAAGAGCTGGATCATCCCGGCGCGCTCGAGAAAGGCGCCGAAGAGGATGAAGAGGAAGATATAGGTCGAGCTGACGTAGATCGGGATGCCGTAGATGCCCTCGGTGCCGAGATAGAGCTGATCGACGATCTGCGAGAAGTCGTAGGGGCGATGGTCGAGCGGCGCCGGCAGATACTGGCCGAACAGGCCATAGGCGAGAAAGATGGCGCAGATGGTCGGCAGCGAGGGCCCCATGAGCCGACGGCCGGTCTCGAAGACGAGGACGACGGCGATGACGCCGACGACGATGTCCGGTGTGTTGGGCTCGCCCGCCCGGAGGATCAGGTCCTCGTAGAAGACCCAGTGATAGAGGCCGACCAGGAAGGCCAGGGCACCCAGCGCCCAGTCGCGCCAGAAGGCGAAGGACGACGGGCCCTGGCGGTTGGCGAAGAGGCCGAGCGCCACCAGCAGCAGGAAGCCCACATGGACGGCCCGCACGATCTGGCTCGGCAGCGGGCTGTACGCGGCGGTGTAGAGCTGGAAGGCCGAGAAGGAGACGGCGATGCCGAAGAGGACCCGGCCCGGCCAGCCCTTGCCCCAGGACAGGCCGTGATGGCCTTCGCCCGGCACATCGATCGCCTCGCTCATGGCCGCACGTCCCGCCGCCTCAGCGCCATGTCAGGAGAATGCTTCGCGCCGATCCCCGCGGCTCAGAGCATCTTTTTCTCTTTGTAGTACCGCTCGGCGCCCGGATGCAGCGGGATCGGCATGCCCTTGAGCGCGTTCTCGAGCTTGATGCCGCCCGCTGCCGAATGCGCGGCCTTGAGCTCGTCCAGGTGATCGAAGACGCCCGCGGTCATGCCATAAGCGATGTCGTCCGAGACGCCCTCGCGGGTGACGAGGAAGTTGGGCACGCCCGCCGTCGTCACGTCGGCATCCTGCCCGTCATAGGTGCCGGCGGGGATCGTCGCGGCGAAGTAGGGGGCTCCCACCTTCTCGATGATGGCAGCAGGGATCTCGACGATCTGGATCGGCACGCTGGCGGAGAGGTCGCGGATCGAGGCCACGCCCAGTCCGGCCGACTGCAGGGTCGCGTCCAGCTGCCGGTTCTTCATGAGCTCGACCGACTCGCCGAACGGCAGATACTCGACCTTGCCCAGATCCTCATAGGTGATCCCGGCGGCGGTGAGGATCGTGCGCGCATTGAGCTCGGTGCCGGACTTGGGCGCGCCGACGGACACACGCTTGCCCTTGAGATCCGCCAGCGTCTTGATGCCCGAATCCTTGCTCGCGACGAGCTGGATGTAGTTCGCATAGATGGCGGCGATGCCACGGAGCTTCTTGAGCGGGGCCTTGAAGCCGACCTCCGTGTTGCCGGCCCAGGCGTCGCGCAGCGAGTTGCCCAGCGTGAAGGCGAGCTCGCCCTTGCCGGCGTTGAGGAGGTTGAGGTTCTCGACCGACGCCTTGGTCGACTGCACCGAGGGGCGGACGCCGGAAATGGTGTCGCCGAAGATCTTCGTCAGGGCGACGCCGAGCGGATAGTACACGCCCGACGTGCCGCCCGTGAGGATCGTGATGTACTCGTCGGCCCTTGCCGCCTGCGCTCCGAGAAGGAGCGGGACGGCGCTGATGCCGGTCAGCAGGCTCAAGGTGGAGCGACGGGAGAGACGGGCCATGAACTGCCTCACTGCTGATTGATTTGACCAGCCTTGTTGGCTGCGACGCTCACGCTGTCACCTGCCGTCATACTGGCGAGGATGGCCGAGGTCGAGGTCTGCGGCGCGCTCACTGGGGCACGAGCGGCCAGAGTGCTGGTATCAGGAAGATGGCGACGAGCCAGAGGAGCAGATTGAGGGGTGCTCCGACGCGGACGAAGTCCATGAAGCGATAGCCGCCGGCCGAGTAGACGAAGGTGTTGGTCTGGTAGCCGATCGGCGTGGCGAAGCTGGCGCTGGCCGCGAACATGATGGCCACAACGAAGGGGCGCGGATCGACGCCCAGGCCCTTGGCGATGCCGATGGCGATCGGCGTCACGAGGACAGCGGTGGCCGTATTCGAGAGGACCTCGGTCAGCAGCATCGTCACGAGATAGACGGCTGCCAGCACGACGTGCGGGCCGAGGCCTCCGACCAGCAGCATGACGCCGTCCACGATCATGCGGCCGGCACCCGTCAGCTCCATGGCCTTGCCGACGGCCAGCATGCTCAAGATGAGCGAGACGATCGGCCAGTTCACGGCCTGGTAGGCCTCGTCCGGCTCGAGGCAGCCGCCGACGATGACGACCGCGGCGCCGATCAGAGCGAGCCCCCCTATCGGCATCACGTCGAAGGCGGCGAGAAAGATGACGCCCAGCAGTGCTGTGACGGCGAGCCAGCCCTTGTCGCTGCGGCTCGGCTGCTCCGAAGGCTCGCTCAGGCTCACGAGCGCGCCTTGCGCGAAGAGCTGCCTCAGGCCTTCGGCGGGGCCCTCGAGGAGCAGGGTGTCGCCGACCTCGAGGCGGACGCGCTCAAAGTTGACGCCGACGTTCTCGCCGTGCCGGTGCACGGCCAGGATGTAGACGCCGAAGAGCCGGCGGAGATTGACCTCGGCGAGGCGCCGCCCGGCCAGGAGCGAGCGTGGCCCGACGATGCCCTCCATGATACGCGTGCTCTGCGTGGCGATGGGCTCGATCGCGTGATGCTCGACCGCGCCGAACACCACGTCGCCCTCCTTCCTGAGGCCCAGCACATCCGCCATGTTCGTCCTCAGCATCAGCCGGTCGCCCGCCTGCAGGACGAGCTTTGCGAGGTCGGAGGCGAAGGAGATGCGGTTGCGGATGAGATCGACCACCCGGGCGCCGAGCTTGCGGGCGACCTCGGCCTCCTCGAGCGTCTTGCCGATGAGCGGCGAGTTGAGCGGGATCAGCACCTCGGTCAGGAACTGCCGCCTTCGCCCGCCCTCGGCGATCTCGCTGAAGATCTCCCGCTCCGGCAGCAGATGCCGGCCGATGAGCAGCATGTAGGCGATGCCGACGAGGCCATAGACGATGCCCGCCGGCGTGATCTCGAAGAGGCTGAAGGGCGCGAGGCCGGCCGACTGGGCAGCGCCGCTGACGACGAGATTGGTCGAGGTGCCGATCAGCGTGCAGGTGCCGCCCAGGATGCTGGCATAGGAGAGGGGGATGAGGAACCCCGAGGCGCTCCGCCGCAGCACGCCGGCCAGCATGACCGCCACCGGCGTCAGCACCACGACGACCGGCGTGTTGTTCATGAAGGCCGAGATGACGAGCGTGCTGCCCATCAGCGCGGCGAGGCCCAAGGTCGCCGAGCGGCCACCGAGGCTGGTGACGAAGCGGGCGCCGTGCTCGACGATACCGGTCCGATCCAAGGCGGCGCTCAGCACGAACATGGCCGCCACCGTCACCGGCGCCTCGTTCGTCGCGACGCTCAAGACGTCCTTGGGCGCCAGCACGCCCAGCGCCATCAGGAAGGCCACGGCCGTCATGGCGACCACGTCGTTCCGCCAGCGCTCGTTGACGAACGCCGCGAAGACGGCCACCAGCACGATCAGCACCAGATAGGCGTTGTAGGGTGCGCTCAGCATAGCCGGCAGGGTAGACGCCCACGCTGCGTTGCAGCAAGTAGCTTGCCCGCGAGCTGCGGACGGTGCGTTTCTATCCTCGGGCGACCGGTCAGGGCCCGATGGGCTCGCGCCCGCGTCGCGGACCCGCTGTCAGCGCAGCCCTATCTGACCGAGGCCCGGCAGCTTCACCGCCAGGTCGGCGGGATCGACGCCGATGACGAGGCCCATGAGGTTCAGCTCCACCCCCTCGCGCTGGGCCAGCGTCAGGCCGAGGAGGCCGAAGAGCGAGATGCCGTATCCCGTTCCGCTCGGCGCCCGCGCGAGGACGCCGCCTTCGGCCAGGAAGTCCTTGCCGATCGCGATCGGGGGCATCGCGATCCCGAGCTCCGGCACCCGGCGCAGCAGATGAGCGACGAAGGTGTTGGAGTTGGGCCCTGGCCAGGTCGTGTAGCGGTCATCGAACGGATAGCTCGCGATCGCCGCCCGGAGCCTTGGAATGGCCGCTGCGGCGGCCTCCCCCTCCACACCGCCCACGATCCGCGGCCGGTTGCCCGCCCAGAAGCCGTCCGCGACGCGGATGTCGCGGCGGATGGCCGGGCGGCCCTGTCCGACGCCCCAGCCGACCACGTCGAAGCGCTCGTAGCCGCTGGCACCCGCATCCTTGAGCACGATCCAGCAATGCACCGCGACGACGCCCTTCCAGCCCCAGGCGCGTGCCGCCATGACGCGCACGAGCGCATCGGGATGGCTCGCCGGGTCGGGGAGGAGCCGGGCGCTGTCCCAGCGCACGGCACTCCAATGCGACGCGCCCCCGGGCCGGAACAGGAAGGCGGCCAGCAGCACCGGCGCCAGGATCAGCATCAGGAGGGCAACAAGCACGCGGATCGGCCGTTCCTCGCCTATGGTTCTTGCAACACCGGTCCGGCCTCGTCAGAAACGAGCCGTCGATCGACGGGGGACAGCACGGGGTGGCGCTTCTTTTCTACAGTAACGAGGACGATCCGGAAGCCTGGAGACGGGAGCTCCAGCGCCGCATCCCTGACCTCGACTTCCGTCTGTGGCCTGCCGTCGGTGAGCCGCAGGAGGTCGATGTGGCGCTGGTCTGGCAGCCGCCGCCGGGGCTGCTCGCAGGCCTGCCCCGCCTTCGGGCCGTGCTCTCGCTGGGTGCCGGCATCGACTCGCTTCTGGCCGACGCGACGCTGCCCGACCTGCCGCTCTGTCGCATGGTCGACCCGTCGCTCACCGCCAGCATGGCGGAATATGCGTTGGCGCTGGCGCTTCGCTACCATCGCGATCTCGATTTCTACGAGGCGCAGCAGCGTGTCGGCCGCTGGCGCTTCCGGATGCCGAGGCCGGCTGCCACGCGGTGCGTCGGTGTGATGGGCCTGGGCACGCTCGGCACCGCCGCGGCGACCCTGCTGGCGGCTCACGGCTTTGAGGTCCGCGGATGGAGTAGGACCCGACGCGCGCTCGATGGTGTGGCGAGCTTCGCGGGCCGGGACGAACTCGGCGACTTTCTGGCGGAGACGGAGATCCTGGTCTGCCTTCTGCCGCTCACCGCCGATACCGAGGGAATTCTCGGGGCCGAGCTCTTCGCCCGGCTCCCGCGGGGAGCCCGCCTCATCAACCTTGCGCGCGGCCGTCATCTGGTCGAGGCGGACCTGCTGGACGCGCTCGAGGCCGGTCGGCTGGCCCACGCGACACTGGATGTGCTGGCGGAGGAGCCGCTGCCGGCTGCGCATCCCTTCTGGCGCCATCCGCGGATCACCGTGACACCGCATTCGGCGAGCTATAGCCTGCCGGCGACCGGTGCCGACGTCGTCGCCGAGAATATCCGTCGCATCGCCTCGGGCGAGCCGCTTCTCCATCGGGTCGACAGGGCCCGCGGCTACTGAGGCGCAGATCGGGAGGATCGAGATGAGCGCCGTCGTCGTCACGGTCGCCCAGCAGAAAGGCGGTGCCGGGAAGACGACGCTGCTTGTGCAGCTGGCGACGGCATGGCGGGCCGAGGGCAGGCGGGTCGCGATCGTGGACATCGATCCGCAGGCGAGCCTCACGGGCTGGGCGCGGGTGCGCGAGCATCAGGGGCCGGGCCTGGCCGATCTGCGTCACGCCATGGTGGGCGGCTGGCGGCTCGGGGTGGAGCTGGACAGATTGCGCCGCGAGGCGGACATCGTGCTCGTCGACACGCCTCCGCACGCGGAGACGGACGCGAAGGCCGCTATCAGGGCCGCCGATCTGATCCTCGTGCCGGTCCAGCCGAGCCCGCTCGATCTTTGGGCCAGCCGCGCCACCATCGAGCTCGCGGCGAAGGAGAGCAGGCGCTGCTTTCTCGTGCTCAACCGGGTGCCGGCGCGCGGGCGTGTGATCGAGGAGGCGAGCGCCAGCGTTGCCCGGGAGGGGTGGCCGGCGCTAAGAGCACAGCTCGGCAACCGCCAGAGCTACGTGAGCAGCTTCGGCCGCGGCCGCGGGGTCATCGAAAGCGAGCCGCGTAGCGCTGCCGCCGCCGAGGTCGGGGCGCTCGCCACGGAGATCCGTGGCCTGCTGTAAGGCGGCTCCTAGAGACGTGAGGGAAGAAGGCATGTCCGCTCCGCCGGAAGGCAAGGGCGAGCCGATCGCCGACAAGCGCCAGCTCGTCGAGTATCTCGAGCAAGGTGCCAAGCCGCGCGCCGACTGGCGCATCGGCACCGAGCACGAGAAGTTCGCCTTCCGCACGGCCGATATGCGGCCGCTGCCCTATGAGGGGCCGGCCGGCATCCGCGCGCTCCTGGAGGGGCTCGCGGGCGAGTTCGGCTGGCGGCCGGTGCTCGAGGGCGGCCTGCCGATCGCACTCGTCAAGGATGGCGGCAGCGTCACGCTCGAGCCGGGTGGCCAGTTCGAGCTGAGCGGCGCTCCGCTGCAGACCCTGCATCAGACCTGCTGCGAGGTGCACACCCACCTGGACGAGGTGCGCAAGGTGGCCGAGCCTTTGGGCGTGGCGATGCTGGGCATGGGCTTCAACCCCAAATGGCCGCGCGACGCCATCCCCTGGATGCCCAAGGGGCGCTACAAGATCATGGGCGAGTACATGCCCAAGCGCGGCTCGCTCGGCCTCGACATGATGCTGCGGACCTGCACGGTGCAGGTCAATCTGGACTTTGCGGACGAGGCCGACATGGTGCGCAAGTTCCAGGTGAGCCTGGCGCTGCAGCCGATCGCCACCGCGCTCTTCGCCAACTCGCCGTTCACCGAGGGCAAGCCCAACGGCTTCCTCTCCTACCGCAGCCACATCTGGACCGACACGGATTCGGACCGCTGCGGCACCATCCCCTTCGTCTTCGAGCCGGGCATGGGCTTCGAGCGCTATGTCGACTGGGTGCTCGACGTGCCCATGTATTTCGTCTATCGCGACGGCCGCTATATCGACGCGAGCGGCCAGTCCTTCCGCGACTTCATGCAGGGCCGGCTGCCGGCGCTGCCGGGCGAGCTGCCCACGCTCAGCGACTGGACCGACCATCTGACCACCGTCTTCCCGGAGGTGCGCCTCAAGCGCTTCCTCGAGATGCGCGGGGCCGATGGTGGCCCCTGGCGCGTCATCTGCGCCCTGCCGGCCCTGTGGGTCGGCCTCCTCTACGATACGGACGCGCTCGACGCGGCGGCGGCGCTGGTCAGGGACTGGACCGAGGAGGAGCGTGAGAGGCTGCGGGACGACGTGCCGAGGCTGGGGCTGCGCACGCCCTTCCGCCGCGGCACCGTGCTCGACATCGCGCGCGAGGTCGTGGCGCTGGCCTCGAAGGGCCTCGCGGCGCGCGCCCGCCTCAACTGGGACGGCGTCGACGAGACCCGCTATCTCCGGCCGCTCGAGCAGATCGTGGCCACCGGGCGCAGCCTCGCCGACGACAAGCTGAGCCGCTTCGAGGAGGAGTGGGGCGGGGACATCGACCACCTTTACCGCGAGGAGGCCTTTTGAGGCGGCCTCAGCGCAGATAGTCGGCGAGGCTCAGATTGGCGAGCTGGCTGATGGTAATATAGGCGGCCTGGAGGTTGGTCGAATCGGCCGCGATCTGCGTCATCGCGGTCGGGACATCGGTGTCCTGGATGCGGCTGATGACCTGGTCGAGATAGGTCAGGGTCGATTGCTGCCTGTCGAGCTGGCCGCTCAGCCGCTGGCTCGTGGCGCCGAGAGTGCCGCGCATGTCGCCCAGCCCCGTGATCGCCTTGCTCACCTGGTCGAGTGCGGCCTGCAGCCCGGCCGTATCGCCCTTGGCCCCGGCGTCGCGGGCCGTGGCCAGCGCACCCAGGAGATCAGCGAAGGGAGGCTCGTCGGCGGTGATCCCGTAGGAGACCGGCTGGCCCGCGTCGGAGCGCACCGTGAGCTTTTGCGCGTCGCCCTGGTAGTAGTCGGCGGGACCGAGCGTCGCGGGCGGCGGCGTCGGCACGCTCACCGGCGGCGCGCTCGAGCGGCTGCCCGCGAAGACGTAGCTGTCGCCGACCTCGAGGTTGAGGGCGCTCGTGGCCTGGCCCAGCATCTGGTCGATCTCGGACGTGATCGGGGTGGTGCCGGCACTGCCGCCGTTGAGGCGCTGGAGCAGGAGCGAGCGAAAGCTGCTCGCCATGTCGCCGAGGTCGGCGAGCGTGCCGTCCATGGCGTTGAGACGGTCCACGACCTTCGTCGTCTCGGTGGCAAGGGCAGCGGTGCTGGCGCGCTCGGCGCGCGTGCCGATCAGAAGCCCGGCATCGCCGGCGAGGTCGGCGTAGCGCTGGGCCTTCTGGCCGGTCGCGACGGCCACCTGCTGATCCTGGATCCGGGACTGGACCGTCTGCAGGATCGTCATCATCCGCTGGGCCTGGCCGAGGTCGCTCGTGCGCATCGGGGTTCCCCTTGGCCTATCGCTGGCCGATCGTGAGGAGCGTGTCGAAGAGGTCGCTGGTCGCGGCGATGACCCGTGCCGCCGCGGCGTAGCTCTTCTGATAGAGAATGAGCTTCGAGAGCTCCTCGTCGATGTTGACGCCCGAGACCGAGGCGACGCGGCTGCCGAGCGTGTCGACCGCGGCCTTGTCGCTGGCTGCGGCGTCGCTGGCGCGACTGGCCGAGCTCGCGGCCTCGGCCACGATCTCGGCAGCGTAGGACCTGGGCGAGACGGTCCGGCTGGTGGGGCCGCTCGGGTCGGTCACGAGGGTCACAGGGTTGTCGAGAGCCGCCGCCAGCGCCTGGGCGCCTCGATTGTCGCCGGTGCCGCCGAGCTGCGAGGTGAGCGGGGGGCCTGTATCGACGTCGAGCATGGCCGAGGAGAGGCGGCTCGGCTCGCTCGAGATGTCGCTCCGCACCGCCAGCGCCGTCGGCGCCGACCCGGTCGAGCCGACAAGATCGTTGAGGCCGAAATACTGGGCGAGGCCGACCTCGCGGCTCTGGCCCAGCGCATCTGTCGTGGCGATCTTTCCGGTCCCGTCCGCCCAGGCGAGCCCGTAGCCCGAGGCCGAGAGATCGACCCGCAACCCGCCGCCAGGGGTGATCGAGGCGCTTCCGTAGGCGGCGATGCCTGCGTCGATCTCGGCGGCTACCGTGGCGAGATCCTTGCCCGTCAGGTCGATGGCGAGCGTGGCCTGGGCCTCTCCGGTGCCGCGGTCGACGACCGCGAGATAGGCGGTGCCGCCGTTGCCGGCCCCGTCGAAGCCCGAGAAGTCGCTGCGCGATCCGGAGACCGTGGTGGGCGGGGGCAGCGGGACGGCGGCGTTGTGCGCGGCGTTGAGCGCGTCGCCGACGAGGGCGGCGAGCGCCCCCAGACGGTCCTGGAGCTGGGGCAGCACGGTATCGCGAGCCTCGATGAGGCCTGTGAGCTTGCCCGAGGTCAGTGGCGTGCGCACCAGGTCGGCGGCGGGAAGGGGGGACCCGGTGCCCGGGACAGGCTGCGAGGCGCGTTGCCCTCCGGTGACCAAGACCTGGCCAATCTCGCCCGCGCGTGGCTCGCCTGTGGTCGGGTCGATCTGCTTGGCCGCGAACACCTGGATGGGACCGAAGGTCGTGCCCGGCATGGCACTCGCGGTCGGGCTATAGGTGAGGGTGCGCGCGGTGTGATCGAGCAGCGCGATGCCGCCCCGCGTATAGACGGTGGCCGTGCCGTCGCTCCCGATCGTCGAGGCCGCGTCGATGTTCTGCGAGAGCTTGGCGAGCAGCGTGTCCTGCCGGTCGGCGAGATCGGCGCTGCCCGGATTGCGGATGATCTGCTCGTTGAGATCGGCCAGCTGCTGGAGCTGGGTGTTGATGTCGTCCACGGTCTGCCCGATCTGCAGGTCCGTCCGGTGCCGCATCCGTGCGACCTGGTCGGCGCCGCTCTGGATCTCGCCCAGGAGATCGCTGGTGGCGCCGACGGCAGCGCTGCCCTGGCCTGGAGCGTTGGCGAAGGTTTCCAGCGCCGTCTGAAGCTGGTCCTGAGCGTTCGGTATGCCGCTGGCACTGTCACCGGGCTGGCCCAGGACGGAGTCCTGAATCTCGCTTTGGACCTGGTCGAGAACGTCGCTGCGCGCGAGCCTCGCCTGCGCGGTCCGGAGCTCCGCGTCGAGGAAGGAGTCGACGACGCGCTGGACGTCGCCGGCCGCCACACCCGCCCCCTGGCCGGCGACCGTGACGGCCTGCAGCGGCTGCACCTTGCGGACATAGCCCTCGGTATTTGCGTTGGCGACATTGTTGGCCGTCACCGACAGGGCCTGCTGGGCGGCGTCGAGACCGGTCAGGGCAGATCGCAGAGCAGCGGTGAGCGACATGGACGGGGTCTCTAGACCTGGCGATCGAGCGCGATCGGCAGGACGCGTCCCGGCCGGTCCGCTGGTCCGAGCCGGCCGGGCCGGGGCGCCGACCTGGCAAGGCTCTCTGCCAGCCGGCGCATCAGACGCTCGATGATCCCTTGGGCAGCCTCGAGGATGCGGGCGTTCTGCCTCGCCGCCCCGCGAAACGCGCGCAGCCCGGCCTCGAGCTCGCGCCGCGCGCCGATCGGCAGCGCGCCCAGGATGCGGGCGTCGCCGCGAACCTGCCTGAGCTGGGCGTCGAGCGCGTCGGCCAGCGCCGACTTCTCGGCGTGCAGGTCGGACAGGCGGTCGAGCCGCATGCCCTGGATGAGGCTGTTCTCGAGCTCCATCACCTGCTCCAGTCGGCGCATGTGCGTCAGCAGGAGCGCCAGACGCTCGGAAGGGTCCATCAGCCGGCCTCCTGGGCGCGTATGAGCTCCCGCAGCACCGCGTCCGCTACGCCGATGCCGCCGCTGCGGCTGATCAGCTTCGCATACTCGTCGGCCATCATGCCGCCCAGTGGGCTGCTGTTGCCGAGGAGGCCGTCGCCACCCTTCCCACCGGTCATGCCGTGGAGCATCTGCGCGATGAAGACGCTCTCGAAGTCCCGGGCGGTCTCGACGAGCTGCTGGCTCGGCTGGGCCGCCGCGGCGTCGGTCCGCCCCATCGCGGATGCGGCGGCGCCGGTCTGAAGGATGCTCATCACATCACCTCGATCTCGGCCTGGAGGGCACCCGCGGCCTTGATCGCCTGGATGATGCCGATCATGTCACGCGGTCCGACGCCCAGGGCATTCATGCCCTTGACGAGCTCATCCAGCGTCACGCCGGTATCGAGCACCGTCATGCGCCGGTCGCTCTGGTCGTTGACCTCGACGCTCGTCCTCGGCACCGCCACCGTCTCGCCCTGCCCGAGCGGGTTGGGCTGGGAGACCTGGGGCGTCTCGGTGACGCGGACGGTGAGGTTGCCTTGGGCAACGGCGACGCGGCTGATCCGCACGTTCTCACCCATGACGACGATGCCGTTGCCCTCGTCGATCACGATGCGGGCGGGCTGGTCGGGCTCGACCCTGAGCTGCTCCACCTCGCTCATGAGCGTGGCGGTCTGACCGCGGAAGGCCTGCGGCACGTTGAGGCTGACGGTCGCCGAATCGACGGCCCGCGCCTGGCCGGCGCCGAAGCGGCCGTTGATGGCCTCGGCGATCCGCTCGGCCGTGGTGAAGTCGGGATTGCGCAGCGCCACTTTCAGCGTGGCCGCCTTGTCGAGCGAGAAATCGATCTCGCGCTCGACGATGGCGCCCGACGGGAGGCGGGCGGAGGTCGGCACGCCGCGGGTGACGGAGCTCGCCTGGCCCTGGGCCTCGTAGCCCCCGACGCTCAGAGCACCCTGGGCCACCGCATAGACCTCGCCGTCGGCGCCGAGCAGGGGTGTCACCAGGAGCGTGCCGCCGCGCAGCGACTTGGCGTCGCCCAGCGCGCTCACGGTGACGTCGATCCGGCTGCCGGTACGCGTGAAGGGCGGCAGGTTGGCCGTCACCATCACGGCCGCGACGTTGCGGGTCTTGAGCTCGGCGCCACGCGTGCTGACGCCCAGCCGCTCGAGCATCGCGACCAGGCTCTCCTGCGTGAACATGGTGTTCCTGAGCGTGTCGCCGGTGCCGTTGAGGCCGACGACGAGGCCGTAGCCGACGAGATGGTTGTCCCGCACGCCCTCGAAGTCGGCGACGTCCTTGACCCTCGAGGTGGCGGAGGCCGCAGCGGCCCAGACGACGGGACACAGGCAGAGAAGGGCTGCGGCCACCATCCGCAGCCTCATCCACGACATCCCCGTCTTCACGTCGCTGAACGCTCGCAAGACTTCTCGCCCCTCATCGTCGGCTCATAGCGCTCGCTCCTTGCGAGGGTCGTGCCAGCTCAGGATGAGGCAGCGTTTGCGGGGGTGGCCGGGGGTGTCGTCGGCAGAAGATGCCGGGCCCCGGGGAATTTTTTGCCGGGTCGTTGGCGCCTCTTAACGATCCCTCAAGCGTGCGGCCCTAGGATCGGCAGCAGGCAGCGCCGTGAAGGAGGAGCATGCTCGTTCAAGGTCCCGCGGTGATACGGTCGACGACGGGTGTGCGCCGGACGGCGGGGCGCTCGGCCGATGTCGGCCTCGGGTTCGCCGCCGTTCCGTCCGACGGGCCAGCAGGGACGCCCGCTGCGCCGCGGCTCTCGACGCTGGCGGCGATGGGCGCGGTGCTCGCGGCGCAGGAGCGTGCGGACGAGGAGGGCTCACGGCGCCGGGCGCTCCGGCGTGGTGGCCGTCTGCTCGACCGTCTCGACGCTCTTCATCTGGCGCTGCTCGAAGGTGGGTCGGCGGCGGCGCTGCGGCGCGAGCTCGAGGCCACCCTTGCCGAGGCGAGCGGTGCGTCCGACGCACGCCCGCTCGACGACGTGCTCCGTGAGATCGAGCTGCGGGCGGCAGTCGAGCTCGCCAAGCTCGAGCGTGGCGAGGCAGGCTGATCCTGTTCCTTCAGCCTTGCTCCGCTCCGGCCAGGAAGCCGAAGTCACAGCCCTGGTCGGCCTGGAGGATCTGCTCCCGGTAGAGCCGATTGTAGCCGCGCCCGGCCGGCGCCTGAGCGGGCGGCGCGGCCGCTCGCCGGCGCTCGATCTCGCGTGGATCGAGGAGAAGGTCGATCTGGCGGTCGCGTACCGACAGGCGGATGCGGTCGCCGCTCTCGACCACCGCCAGCGGCCCGCCGGACGCCGCGTCCGGGGCCACGTGCAGGACGATGGTGCCGAAGGCCGTGCCGCTCATGCGCGCGTCCGAGATCCGCACCATGTCTTTCATGCCTGCACGGGCGAGCTTGGTCGGGATCGGCAGATAGCCTGCCTCCGGCATGGCTGCCTTGCTGCTCGGCCCGGCATTCTTGAGGACGAGGAAATCGTCGGGCGTCACGTCCAGCGAGGGGTCGTCGATGCGTGCCGCGAGATCGGCTAGGCCGTCGAACACGACGGCACGCCCCTCGCGCTCGAACAGCTTCGGATCGGCAGCCGAGCGCTTCAGGATCGCCCCCCTCGGTGCCAGCGAGCCGAAGAGCGCCACGAGGCCGCCATCGGGCCGGACCGGGTCCTGCACCGAATGGATCACGTTCCGATCGACCCAGGGATGGGCGCTGGCGATCCGCTCGCCCAGCGTCTCGCCCGTCACCGTCGGCACATCGAGATGCAGGATCCCGCTCAGCTCGCGAAGCACCGCGGGGATGCCGCCGGCGGCGTGGAGGTCCTCCATATAGTGGCTGCCGGTGGGCTTGAGGTCGACGATGACCGGTGTCGTGTCGCTCAGCTCGTTGAAGCGCTTCAGGTCCACCTCGAGGCCGAGCCGGCCGGCGATCGCCGCCATGTGCAGGACGGCGTTGGTCGAGCCACCGATGGCGAGAAGCACGCGCAGCGCGTTCTCGAGCACGCGCGCGTCGAGCAGGCGCGCAAAGCTGCGCTCCGTGCCGATCAGCGAGACGGCTGCCCTGCCGGTCGCCTCGGCCATCCTCAGGCGGTCGGCATCGACCGCCGGGATGCTGGCGCCGTAGCTCGGCATCAGGCCCATCGCCTCGGCGAGCGAGGCCATGGTGCTGGCCGTGCCCATCACGGCACAGGTGCCGGAGGTAGAGGCGAGCCGGGTCTCGACGGCGCGGATCTGCTCGGCATCGACCTCGCCGGCGCGATAGCGGGCCCAGAAGCGGCGGCAGTCGGTGCAGGCGCCGAGGCGCTCGCCATGGTGGCGCGCGGTCGACATGGGGCCCGCCACCAGCAGGATCGAGGGCCGCCCGGCCGAGATGGCGCCCATGATCTGCGCCGGCACCGTCTTGTCGCAGCCGCCGACGAGCACGACCGCGTCCATCGGCTGTGCGCGGACCATCTCCTCGACGTCCATCGCCATGAGGTTGCGGAACTTGAGGCTCGTGGGCGTGAGAAAGCCCTCGCCGAGCGAGATCGTCGGGAACTCGAGCGGCAGCGCGCCGGCGGCCAGGACGCCGCGCTTCACGGCCTCGACCATCTCCGGCATGTGCCGGTGGCAATTGTTGAAGCCACTGGCCGACTGGGCGATGCCGACGATTGGCCGGTCCAGCATCTCGCTGGAATAGCCCATGGCGCTCGCGAAGGAGCGGCGGAGGAAGCGGTTGAAGGCCGCATCGCCGTAGTTGGTGAGCCCGTGATCCAGCCCGTGCTTCTTCTCGCTCTCGCTCATCGCCCCTCCCACGCGGCGCCCGGGAGCGCGGACAGAATCCCGCCGTCCGGCGCCGTGCCGATCTGATGTTTCTCATAGACCCGGGCCCCGCTCGACGACAGCCCGCGGCGGTCAGCCCTCGGCGTAGGGGTTGGCGCTGTGGCGGATCTCGAGACGCAGCGGCACGCCCGCGAGGTCGAACGCCTCGCGCAGCCCGTTCGTGAGATAGCGGACATAGCTCGCGGGCAGGGCGTCCACCGGCTTGTTGGCGAACAGCGCGAAGGTCGGCGGGCGTGCCGCCACCTGCGTCATGTAGCGGATCTTGATCCGCCGGTTTTGGGCCATGGGCGGCGGCTGCCGGGCCGTCGCCTGCTCGAGCCAGCGATTGAGCTGGCCCGTGGACACGCGCTTGCGCCAGCGATCGAACGTCTGGATGACGGCCGGAAGGAGCTTCTCGACGTTCCGTCCGGTGCGGGCGGAGAGTGGGACCACGGTAATGCCCTTGACCTGGGCCAGCCGGTCCTGGGCCAGCTCCTCGAGCGCCTTGAGCGCGGCCGCACGGTCGGGGACGAGATCCCACTTGTTGGCGACGAGCACGAGGGCCCGGCCTTCGCTGAGCGCCAGGTTGGCGATGGTGAGGTCCTGGTGCTCGAGCGGTGCCGTGGCGTCCAGAACGAGCGCCACGACGTGAGTCTCGCGGATCGCCCGCACGCTGGCCGAGCCGGCGAGGCGCTCGATGGTGGCGTCCACCCGACTGCGCCGCCGCAGCCCCGCCGTGTCGACGAGCTCGACCGAGCGCCCTTCGAACGACCAGGCGATCTGGACGCTGTCCCGCGTGAGCCCGGGCTCCGGCCCGGTGAGCAGCCGGTCGCTCTGGAGGAGGCGATTGATCAGCGAGGACTTGCCCACGTTCGGCCGGCCTACGACGGCGAGCCGCAGCCGGTCCGGCTGCTCGCTTGCCTCGTCTTCCGCCGCTGCCGCCATCGGCTCCTCGGTCTCGCCGAGATGCGGCCGCAGCGCCTCCAGGAGGTCGGGCAGGCCGTCGCCATGCTCGGCGGAGACGGCGATCGGCTCGCCCAGGCCCAGCATCCAGGCCTCCGCCAGCCCGGTGTGCGCGGCGCGGCCCTCGGCCTTGTTGGCGAGCAGGAGGATCGGCTTGTGCGCGCGGCGCAGAAGGGCCGCGATGTCCTGGTCGAGCGACGTTATCCCGGCCCGTGCATCGATCAGAAAGAGGCCCAGATCCGCCATCTCGAGGCCGGCCAGGGTCTGCGCCTGGAGGCGGCCCTCGAGCGTGGCGGCGGGGCCGGGATCGAGGCCTGCCGTGTCGACGACGCGAAACTCGAGCTCGCCCAGTCGCCCGTCACTCTCGAGGCGGTCCCGGGTGACGCCGGGCAGATCGTGGACGAGTGCCCGCCGCCGCCCGATCAGGCGGTTGAACAGCGTCGACTTGCCGACGTTCGGTCGTCCGATGATGGCAATGGTGCGCATGGCGCCACCGTGTCAGCGATAGGCCAGCAGCCGAGCGTCGTCGGTCAGGATGTAAACCGTTCCGTTTGCGACGATCGGCGGCAGGCTCATCGGGTAGCCCGGCTTGACGTGGCCGAGGATCTCGCCGGTGTAGGGGGAGACGCTCACGATGTCGCCCTTGGAGCTCACCGCGAGCAGCCGGTCCCCGACGAGCAGCGGGCCGGCCCAGACGGTGAGCGAGTCGCTCGCGACCTCGCCGGTGGCGCGGGCGAGCGGGCTCACCCAGCGGATCCGCCCGCCCTGGCGGAGCAGGCAGACGATCTCGCCGCGCTCGGTGATGATATAGATGAACTCACCCGCCACCCAGGGGGTCTGGAGCGAGGTGATGCTGATGTCCCAGAGGCGGCCGCCCCGCTGCAGGTCGATCTCCGCCATCTCGCCGCCATTGCCGGCCACGAGCACGCGGTCCTGATCGATGACGGGGGCACCGGTGATGTCGGTGATGGTGTCGATGGCCAGCGTCCGTCGCGGCTTCACCACGGTGTCGGACCAGACCGGGCGTCCCGAATCGAGCAGCAGCGCGAATACCTCGCCCGACGAGTACGCGACGACGCAGAGCTCGCCCTGCGCCGCTGGCGGCGCGCCGCCCAGGATGCCCGCCTGCTGGAAGAGCCCGGCGTGCGTCCACACGACCCCGCCATCCACGGTGTTGAGCGCGAAGAGCTGGTTGTCGGCCGTGCGCGCCAGCACCCGACCGCCGGCGATCGTCGGTGCCGTCTTGAGGGGCGCTCGGATCTTCTGCCGCCAGATCGTCTCGCCCTTGGCAGGATCGAGTGCGAAGACATCCCCATGGCTGCGGGTGGCGTAGAGCCGTCCGCCGTCGAAGCCGAGCCCTCCGCTGGTGAGCCGGTCGCTCTGCTTCGACGTCTCGGGGAGAACCGACCAGATCCGGCGGCCACTGTCGGCATCGAAGGCGGCGCAATGGCCGGCCGCATCCATCGTATAGACCACGCCGTTCGCGACGATGGGCGTGCAGAGGACGCGCTCGCTGCCCGAGCCACCGTTTCCGGCGCTCTCTTCCCAGGCCTGCTTCAGGTCGGCTGCCGCCGCCAGGTGCCCCATCAGGTGTGAGGGATCGCCGCCCACCTGTGGCCAGGCCGGATTCCTGACCGGCGCGGGCAGGGTGATGCCCAACGCCTGGATGCGCGGGTCGGCCGTCGGGCCGTCGTCGAGCAGCAGAACCGGGATGCGCTTGCCCGGCAGGGGCGGCGTCGGATTGGGGCCGAACCACTGGCCCTCACCACAGCTGGCGAGCGCCAGCGCCAGCGGTCCGAGCAGCAGCGACCGACGCGTTGTCATGATTTCGCAGCGCCCGCCTCGTACCCGCCGATCGCCTTCAGGAGCTGGTCGGCCAGGCTCTGGGTTGCCGCTGGTGCGGTCGCGTCCTGCTTGACGTCCTCGAGCGCCTTGCGGGCCATGCTCTTGTCGCCGGCGCGGAGCGCTGCGGCCGACAGAAGGATCCTGGCCGGCTGGCGCCAGGGCGTGCCGCTCGCGCTCAAGGGCTCGAGCTGACGGATCAGGTCCTTCGGGTCCGCGGTGTCGATCTGCCGGGAGATGTCGAGAAGCCTCGCCAGGCTCCTGAACAGCGGGTCGACCTTGTCATTGTCGGCCAGCGCTTCGAGCGTCGCCCGGGCCGCCTTCTGGTCGCCGGCCTGGATCTGGGCTCGTGCCTGGCTCAGGCGGGCGATCGCGGCGAAGCCGGGCTTGGCGCTGGCCGCAAACTTGCTCAGCGCAAGGGCGGCCTCCGGATAGCGCCTGTCGGCGAAGGTGCGCATCGCCTCGGCGAACTCCTGGGCCTGCGACTGGCGCGCATGCTCCTCCCAGCGCTGCCAGCCCAGGAAGGCCGCCACCCCGATGACGATGACGAGGGCCACGCCCACGACCCAGCTGCCGTATCGGCGCCACAGAGCGAGGAGCTTCTCGCGTTGGAGCTCCTCGTCGACCTCGCGGAAGAGTTCTTCGGATTTCAAGGAAGGCACCCGATCGTCGCAGCCCTCGTGTCGCCCTAGCGCGGCTGTCTCCGGGCGGCCCGAGCTTGGACCGCGAGTAGGTATGGGAGCAATCAGGGTTTGGCAAGGCCGAGACGCTCTTCTAACCTTTCGGGCGACGCTCCCAACCGGAGGGCAGCTGATGCCGCGACTCTTCATCGCCCTCGAGATGCAGGAAGTCGCGGCCGATCTCGATCGGCTCTGTGTCGGTCTTCCGTCGATCCGCTGGTGCGATCCCGACGCGTTCCACCTCACCGTGCGCTTCATCGGCGAGGTCGACCATCCGACCTTCTACGAGATCGGCGAAGGTCTGGGCCGGATCAGCCTTCGGCCCTTCGAGCTGGCGCTGAAGGGCCTTGGGCTCTTTCCGCCGCGCGGAGCGCCGCACACGCTGTGGGCAGGCGTGGAAGATCCGGAAGGCGGTCTCGCGACATTGCGGCGTCGCGTGGATCGGGTGCTCGAGGAGGCCGGGATCGAGCCCGAGCGGCGGAAGTTCGTTGCCCACGTCACGCTCGGGCGCTTCCGCGAGGCGCCGCCCGAGGCACGGTTGGCGAGCTTCCTGGCCAGTCGTGGCCTCTTCCGCACCGCCCGCTTTCCGGTCAGCTCCTTCACCCTCTTCTCGAGCCAGCTGCGTCCCGAGGGAGCGCTTCACCTGCCCGAGGCGGAGTATCACTTCGTGAGCGGTGTGATCGAGCGCGTCTAGCGGGGGCGGCGGCCGGCTACTCCTTGCCGGCGGATCGGGCGCGCAGCCGCTCTTCCTGCTCTCTCAGCTCGGGTGTGAACTCGGTGCCGAAGTCGTCCGCCTCGAGCACCTGGCGGATCTCGAGCTCGACCTCGCCTCCGCCATCGATCGGTGGCCACTTCCTGGCCCATGCGATGGCCTCGTCCAGGGACGCGGCCTCGATGATCGTGAAGCCGGCGACGAGATCCCCGGCGAAGGGGCCGAGGCTGACCGAGGGCTTCCCGCCGGAGAACGTGACCCGCGCACCGCGCGAGGAGGGGTGAAGCCCTTCGCCCGCGCGCATCGCGCCGGCGTTCACCAGCTCTTCATTGTAGCCCATCATCTCGACGATGAGCTGCTGGCTCGGCATGGCGCCCGCCTCGGTCTGGGCGTCGGCCTTGCGCAGGATGATGAACCGCATCGTCGCTCGTCCCCTCTCGGTTGAAGGTGGGCGGGCCCGGCAGCGCCGAGCCGTGGCTCGCCCACATCGATCGTCAGGCTGCCTCGGGCTGGACCATGATCATCCAGCCAATGCCGAAGCGATCGGCGAGCATCCCGAAGCTCGGCGAGAAGAAGGTCTTGGTCAGCGGCATGCGCACCTGGCCGCCCTCGCTCAGGGCCGCGAACGAGCGCGCGGCTTCCGCCTCGTCCGCCACGGTGAGCGACAGCGAGAAGCCCTGGAAGCTCGCCGCTCCCTGGCAACCTCCGTCCGAGGCGAACACCGTGGCCTCGCCGATCTGAAGGCTCATATGCATCACCTTTTCCTCGGTGCCGGGCGGCATCACGCCGGGCACGGGCGGCTCGGGACTGTCCTTGAAGCGCATCAGCATCGTCACCTTGGCGCCGATCGCCTGCTTGTAGAACTCGGCCGCCTCCTCGGTGCGACCGTCGAAGAAGAGGTAGGGCTGGATCTGCATGCGTCTCTCCCTTCAGTGGGCTCGGGATCGTGGATGAAACGGGGCGGCGACGGCCCGGGTCGAGCGCGCCCCTCGACCTTCAGTCGTCGATCGCCTGGTAGGCGAGCGTCAGGAAATCCTCGTTGATGTCGGTTGAATCCGGCGCCGTCATCTGGCGCTGGATCAGCAGGATGGCGACGAGGTCCTCCCTCGGGTCGGAGCGCCAGGTGGTGCCGAGGCCGCCGTCCCAGCCGAAGCGGCCGGGCACGGAGGCGATGCCATCGCGCCGCGTGGTGACCGCGAGACCGAAGCCCCAGCCACGGCTGTCCCAGAACCCGGGAAAGAACGGCGAGGCCGCCTTCTGCTCGGACGTGATGTGATCAGTCGTCATCAGCTCGACCGTCGGCCGGGCGAGGATGCGCTCGGATCCGTGCCGGCCGTGCCGAAGCATCATCCGGCCGAACTCCAGGAAGTCCTCGGCGGTCGAGGCGAGACCCGTCCCGGCCGAAGGAAAGATGGGAGCGCCTTCCGGCTCGACGGGAACGAGGCCGCCGGTGCCGGCGCAGATCCGATAGCAGGTGGCGAGCCGGTGGCGCGCGGCCTCGGGCGGGTTGAAGGCGGTATCCTTCATGCCCAGGGGCGCGAAGATGCGCTGCTCCAGGAAGTCATCGAGCGGCATGTCGGCGGCGCGCGCGATCAGCACGCCCAGAAGGTCGAAGCCGCAATGATACATCCACCGCTCGCCCGGCTGATGGATCAGCGGCAGGCTGCCGTAGCGGCTTGCGATCTCGTCGGGCGAAAGGGCGGGTGGTGTCGCGCCGGGCGCCAGGCCCAGTCGCGCCATCGCCGTCTGGATGGGGTAGGTGCCCGGGGGCGCCATCACCGACTCCGATGCCCGGCCGCATGGTGAGGAGGTCGCGCAGCGTTATGGGGCGATTAGCCGGAACCGTGTCGTCGATCGGGCCGTCCGGCCGGGCCAGGACCCTGCGGTCCGCGAGCTCCGGCAGGAACCGATCGATCGGGTCGTCCAGGCGCAGCCGCGTCTCCTCGACCAGGATCATCGCGGCCACTGCGGCGATCGGCTTCGTCATCGAGGCGACGCGGAACAGGGTGTCATGGCGCATCGGGGTTCCCGACACGAGATCCTGCACGCCGATCTCCTCGAGGTGGACGTCCTCGCCACGGCTCACGAGCGCCACGACGCCGGCGACCTCGCCCCGATCGCCATAGCCGCGCAGGACGTCGCTCATGCGCTGCAGCCGCGCCCGCGAAAGCCCCCCAGATCGAGACACTTTGTTCCTTTCCCTCTGTCTGGCCCGGATGGCCGATCAGCCCGTGACTGCCGTCATGACGATCACCTCCGCACCCGGTGCCAGCGGCGTCTCGAGGGTCGCGCGCCGGCCGAGGACGAAGACGTTGATGTTCCGCCGGATGCGCGGCGTCGAATCGCACAATCGATCGCGCATGCCGGGCCAGCGGGCCTCGAGCCCGTCGATCGCCTCGGCGACGGTCGTGGCCGGCAGCTCGACTTCCGCCGTCGCGGCCGGGAAGAGCCGCAGCAGGACGGCGGGCAGCGTGACGACCACCCGGTGAGGGTCATGCTGCCGGACATCGTGCGCCATCGCCTGCCGTCCCGCCTCGGGTCCGCTAGTCCTCGACGACGAGCGTCTCGACCGAGCAGATCGGCGGCATGTGCTGGGCCAGGCAGGTCCAGCTCTCGCCTTCGTCAGCACTGCCGTAGAGCGCCCCGGTGTTCGTGCCGAAATAGACACCGGCGGGGTCGAGCTGGTCGGTCGCCATCGCCCGACGCAGCACGCCGAAGAAGCAGCTTTCCTGGGGCAGGCCGTCCCTCAGAGCCTGCCAGCTCTCGCCGGCGTCCCGGGTCCGCCACACCGCCGCTTTGCCGTCGGGCACGTAGCGACCAATCGAATCCCCATTGAGGGGAAGGAGGAAGAGCGTGTCCGGGTCGCGGGGGTGAGCCGCGGCGGGAAAGCCGAAGGAGGAGGGCAGACCGGCCTCGATGCTGTCCCACTGCCGACCGCCGTCGTCGCTGCGGTACATGCCGCAATGGTTTTGTTGATAGAGCCGACTGGGCATCCCGGGCGCCATGACGAGGCAGTGCACGCACTGGCCGTATTCGGGATAGCGCTGCCCCTCGGGCAGGTAGTCGCAGCGGGTGCCCTGGTTGCGGGGCTCCCAGGTGGCGCCACCGTCGGCGGTATGGAAAACGCCGGCCGTGGAGATTCCGACCCACAGCTCCCGCTGGTCGACCGGGTTGGGGACGAGCGAGTGGAGGATCAGGCCGCCGCCGCCGGGCTGCCAGTCGGCTCGCGATGGATGGTCGCGCAGCCCGGCCACATGCTGCCAGGACCGGCCATCATCCTCGCTACGGAACAGGCCGGCCGGCTCGACGCCGGCGAAAAGGGCCGTTGGGCCCGGTGCCACGCTCCAGACGGACTTGATCGGCGGCTCTCCGGAACCGTAGGCCAGACCCTCGCTCGAATGCGTCCAGCTCTGGCCGAGATCGGTCGACTTCCAGACCGCAGGGCCGAACCATTCGCTGCCGCCGCCGGCATAGATCGTGCCGGTCGCCGCGTCCGCCTTGACGTGGTTGAGCGGCCAGGTCTCGCAGAGCGGCCCGCGCAGCGCCCAGGAGCGCCTATCGGCGTCGCTCTCGAGGATGAACGCGCCCTTCCGCGTTCCGAGCAGGACAAGGACCTTCATCACCCTCACCTCCCGCTGGGCCGGCGCACCCGGCACCTCTTCAGTCCTTCGGATAGGGGCAGCTCGCCATGTCCAGGAGCCGCGCATTGTAAGCCAGGCAATGCTCGAGCCCTGTGGCCCAACCGACCCGACGGGCCCAGTTCGTCGTGAAGCCGACGATGATGTCCGCCACCGTGAACCTGCCCGCGACGAGGAACGGCGTCGATGCGAGGTGCCGGTCCAACACCTCGAGCGAGCGGCGCCCTTCCTTTGCGTTCTGCTCGAAGACGGCCGCTACCCTTTGCTCCTCGGGATAGAGAAAGCGGTTGCGAGAGGTGCTCCAGAGATGGGCCTCGAGCTCGGCCAGGCAGAAGGAGACCCACTGATCGTGCTGCGCCCGCTCCCAGGTCCCGGACGATGCGATCAGCCCTTTTTCGGGGTGGCTGTCGGCGAGCCAGGTGCAGATGGCCGCCAACTCGAAGAGCGGCCGGCCGTCGTCCAGGATCGCCGGCACCTTGCCGCTCGGAGAGATCTCGGCGAGCCGCGGCGAGCCGATGACCTCGCGGCCGCTGACGCTCTCGAAGGAGATGCCCAGCTCGAGCAGCGTCCAACGGACGCGCGCGGAGCGGGTCGGCGGGAACTCGAAGAGGGTGATCGACATCGTCGCCTCCATCATTGTGGTGCGCGGCCGGTCCTCGGCGGTCGCGGCTCAGATGCTCGCCAGGTAGTCGGCCAGGCCCTCGAGCGCGCTGGTCCAGCCATAGTGATGCCCGGCGCACCGCTCGACGGTGTCGAAGAGGGCCTGATGGAGCGTGAGCCGCGTCTTCCCGCTCTGCTCGGCGAAGGTCACCGTCACGAGCGTCTCTTGCCCCGGCACGCCATCGGCATCCTGGTCGGCATAGGTGAAGACGAGGCGCTCCGGCTCCACGACCTCACGATAGACACCCTGCTTCCAGAGCACGCCGCCGTCCGGCGTGCGCATGCCTCGGCGCCAGGCGCCGCCCGGCCGGACGTCCATCTCGCAGGCGACGAGCTCGCAGTCGCGCGGTGCCCACCACCGCGCCGCGTGGGCGGGATCGACCCACAGCTTGAAGACAAGCCGCCTCGGCGCGTCGAAAACGCGCGTGACGACGAGCTCCCGCTCACCTCGGCATTCCGACGTCTCAGGACGCGCTGCGCTTGCCGCCGCCATCTCGGACCTCCCTTGCATACTCCTCCAGACGATCGAAGGAGCTGGTCCATCCCTTGTGGTGCCCGTCGCGCTGCTCGACGGTCTCGAAGAAGGCCTGACGAAAGGTCATCATCGTCTTTCCGTCCTGCTCCGCGAAGGTCACGGTGACCAGCGTCTCGTGGCCGGGTCTCCCGTCTGCGTCCTCCCAAGCAAAGGTGAAGACGAGACGCTCGGGCTCGACGATCTCCTTGTTGATGCCGCCTTGCCAAAGGTGGCGGCTGCCGTCGTTCTGGCTCAGGCACAAGCGCCACGCGCCGCCGGGGCGGGGATCCTGCTCCAGTTGTGTCGCCGTGAAGCCGCGCGGCCCCATCCATCGCATGAGATGCGCCGGATCGGTCCAGAGCGCGAACAGAAGCTCGCGCGGCGCGTCGAAGACGCGGGTGATGACGAGCTCGTGTCCCTCGGCGACGGCATTCTCGCGGGTCTTCTCCGTGGTCATGGGCTGCCTTGGTGGCCGGTCACGTGCTCAAGGAGCTGATCCAGGGTTCCTGTCCAGCCCTGCTGCATCAACTCGCGCCCGGCGTCGAACGCCTCGATCTCTGCCTCGGTAGCATCGAGAGGCTGCCAGATCACGGTCACCTCGGTTCCTGTGCCACGCTGGGCGAAGGTCACGGTCGTCAGCAGGTCGAGGGGCCAATCGGCGTTCCAGGGGTGCCGCGTTCGTCCGGCCTCGGCGTCGGAGAAAGAGACGACGAAGACCAGCCGCTCAGGCTCAGCGATCTCGCGCAGCACCCAGCGGCCCCACATCTCCTCGCCCTCGGGCGTGCGGAGGCAGTAGAGGAAGATGCCGCCAGGCCGGAGGTCCATGGTGCAGGAAAGGACCTCGAAGCCTTTCGGTCCCCACCAGCGCTTGAGCTGCTCGGCCTCGGTCCAGGCCTTGAAGACGGTCTCGGGGCGTGCCGCGAGGGTGCGTGAGATCACGAAGGGCCGGTCGGCCGATGTCGCGTCAGCTGCGGCTGCCATTCGGGTCTCCCGCCTGGATTTCCTGAAGATACTCTTCGAGACGGTCGAAGCTCTCTTCCCAGAAGCGTCGATAGTGCTCGAGCCAGCCGGCCGCGTCCTTGAGGGGTGCGGCCTCGAGCCGGCACGGCCGCCACTGCGCGGCTCGCCCGCGCGCGATCAGGCCGGCCCGCTCCAGCACCTTGAGATGCTTGGAGACCGCGGGAAGGCTCATCGCGAAAGGCTGCGCGATCTCCGTGACGGAAGCCTCGCCGGAGGCGAGGCGGGCCAGGATCGCCCGGCGCGTGGGATCCGCGAGGGCCGAGAAGGTGGCGCTGAGCTGGTCGGGCGGCACGATGTTTTGAACCGATCTGTTAAATAACTAATCGGCTAAATACGCCACGGCGAGCGGCACGTCAAGCCGGTCGATGGGGCGTTCCGGTGCCCGCCCACCCGAGCCTGTCTGGTCAGTGGTGAGCTTCGAATGATCGGGGTGACGATGGCGCCGCGCGGCGGCGTCCAGGAATCAGCCGGTGATCCGTGCGAAGATCGCCGCTCCGGGTTGGGGCGATGGCTTGGGACGAGGCTGCGCCGGTGCCGGCGAGGCGGCGGGGAGGGTGGTCGCCGCATCCCTCCCGCTGCCGAAGATGGCCTCGATGCTGCGGACGCAGAGCGCCACGGCGTCGTCCGCGAGGCTGTAGTGGACGAGCTTGGCGTCGCGACGCGGCTTCACGAGCCCGGCCCGGCGCAGCGCGGCCAGCTGCTGGCTCAGGGCCGGCTGGCCGATGCCGGTCGCCTGGTCGATCTCGCCCACGGTCCGCTCGCGCTCGAGCAGGCAGGACAGGATCATCAGGCGCTGGGGCTGGGCATAGACCTTGAGCTTCTCGGTGGCCTCGCTCGCCCGCTCGCGCGATTGGTAGATTGCGGTCATGCGTCTCTTCGCGTGCGATAGAACCAGTCGGCGGGAGCCCCGGCACTCAGGGCCTCGGCCACACCCTGCTCGGGCGGCAGTAGCACGTCGGCCCCGGGCTGCCAGCCCTCGGGCGTCATGACCTCGCCCGACGCGGTCCGCTGCAGGGCGGCCAGCATCCGCAGCGTCTCGTCGACCGAGCGGCCGACATTGAGCGGATACCAGGTCATCGCGCGGATCGTGCCTTCCGGGTCGATGAAGTAGGTCGCCCGCATGGCGGCGGAGTCCTGTGCCTGCTCGTCGAGCATGCCGTAGGCGCGCCCGATCGCCAGCGAGGGATCCTCGACGATCGGGAAGGTCACGGTCACTCCGAAGACCTCGTGAATGGCACGGGCCCAGGCGACGTGGGCATAGAGGCTGTCGACCGACAGGCCGAGCAGCGCGCAGCCCATCGCCTCGAAGCGTTCCGCCGCGCGCGCCAGCGCCACGAACTCGCTCGTGCAGACCGGCGTGAAGTCCGCCGGGTGGGAGAAGAAGAGCACCCAGCGGCCGCGATACTGGTCGAGGCTGATGTCGCCCCGGGTCGAGCGGGCGCGAAAGAGCGGAGCGCTGTCGCCGATCCGCAAGGGACGCGGCGCGGTCGAGCGCTCGGAGGGCTGATCAGGATCCATAGGCGGCTCATTGCCTCTCGAAAGCCATTGACGCAACCAGACTACACAATTACATACTTCACGAAAGTATGAATGTAAGGCCTGGGAGGAATCCGTGTCCGACCCCAATCTGTCCGCCGCAATCGATCAGATCCGAGCCGCACAGGGCCGCGCCAAGCTGGTGGTCCAGGGCTTCTTCGACGAACCGACCAACACGGCGAGCCACGTCATCCACGATCCTGGAACGAAGCGTGGCGCCGTCGTCGACAGCGTCCTCGATTTCGATCCGGCCGCCGGCCGCACCTCGACGGCGTCCGCGGACGCGATCATCGCCTTCGTCCGGCGGGAAGGGCTCACGATCGATTGGCTGCTCGAGACGCACGCTCATGCCGACCATCTCTCGGCCGCCCCCTACATCCAGGAGAAGCTGGGCGGAAAGCTCGCGATCGGCCGCGAGATCATCACCGTCCAGAACGTCTTCGGAAAAATCTTCAACGTCGGCACCGAGTTTGCCCGCGACGGGTCCGAGTTCGACCGGCTCTTCGAGGATGGCGACCGGTTCGCGATCGGCGACATCCCGGCGATCGCCCTTCACGTGCCGGGCCACACCCCGGCTGACATGGCCTACGTGATCGGCGAGGCCGTCTTCACCGGCGACACGCTCTTCATGCCCGACTTCGGCACCGCCCGTGCCGACTTTCCGGGCGGGGACGCGCGGAAGCTCTACCGCTCGATCCACCGTCTGCTGGCGCTGCCCGACGAGACGCGGCTTTTTCTCTGTCACGACTACAAGGCCCCGGGCCGCGACAGCTACGCCTGGGAGACGACCGTCGGCGCAGAGCGCAAGAGCAACGTCCACGTCCACGAGGGCGTGGGCGAGGACGAGTTCGTGGCCATGCGCACCAAGCGCGACGCCACCTTGTCGATGCCGACGCTTATCCTGCCGTCGGTCCAGGTGAACATGCGCGGCGGCCACCTTCCCCCGCCGGAGGACAACGGCCAGCGCTACCTCAAGCTGCCGGTGAACGCGCTGTGAGCGAGCTGCTCGCCCGCGCGATGCCCGGCCACGGGCTGATCGGCGGCCTGCTGATCGGCGTCGCGGCGGCCCTGATGCTCCTGGGCGACGGGCGCATTGCCGGCGTCAGCGGCATGGTGGCACGGGCGACCGGGGTGGCGACCGCAGGCGCGCCCCGCGCCCTGGCGACCGCGTTCGTCCTGGGATTGCCGCTCGGCGCGCTGGCCGTGGCCCTGGTCTCGGGGCCGGTGGTGACACGCTATCCGGGCTCGTCCTTGGTGCTGCTGATCGCCGGGCTTCTGGTCGGCTTCGGGACGCGCCTCGGCTCGGGCTGCACCAGCGGCCATGGCGTCTGCGGGCTCTCTCGGCTGTCCCTCCGCTCGATCGTCGCCACCGGCGCTTTCATGGTGGCCGGCATGGCGACCGTCGCGGTGATGCATGCGGTGGGTCTCTCATGATGGCCCGCCAGACTATCGTCGCGCTGGCCTCCGGCCTGCTGTTCGGCGCCGGCCTCGCGATCTCCGGCATGGCCGACCCGGCCCGTGTTCGGGCGTTCCTCGACATCTTCGGCGCCTGGGACCCGACCTTGGCCTTCGTGATGATCGGCGCGCTCGTTCCGATGGCGGTCGCCTGGCGGATCAGAGCGCGTCTCGCCCATCCCATCTCAGCGCCCGCCTACGACCTGCCCGACACCCGACATGTCGACGTCCGCCTGATCGTCGGGGCCGTCGTCTTCGGCATCGGCTGGGGCGTGGCCGGCCTCTGCCCCGGCCCGGCTGTGGTCGGGCTCGCCCTCGAGCCTGCGCGCGCCCTCCTGTTCGTGGTCGCGATGCTGGCCGGCATGGCGCTGCACCGGGTGGGCCTCGCCCGCACCCCGACGAGCGCGCCCACACCCCTCATGAGGACACAACGATGACGAAGAACATGGGCACGGCGGACCGCGTGATCCGCCTGCTGGTCGTGGTCGCAATCGCCGTAGCCTATGCGCTCGGCTACCTCGGCGGTGTCTGGGCGATCATCTTGGGCGTTGTGGCTCTCGCCTTCTTCCTTACCAGCCTGGTCGGGACCTGCCCCGGCTACCTGCCTTTCAATATCTCGACGCGCCTTCGCCGATAGCCGGCAGGCCGCTCGCACGACAAGAACCCAGATGGAGGCTTTCATGAGCTTCAAGCCCGTTACCCCTACCTTGTCGCTCTCTCCCCAGCTGACGGAAGCGGACGTCGTGCGAGCGGCCGAGGAGGGTTTCCGCACGATCATCGACAACCGGCCCGACGGCGAGGAGCCCGGCCAGCCGACCGGTACGGAGATGGGCGCGCTGGCCGCTCGGCATGGCTTGGCGTTCGAGCACATTCCGGTCGTCGCGGGAGCCATAGGTGACGGCGACGTCGCGAGCATGGCCGACGCTCTCGAGCGGCTGCCCGGGCCCGTGCTCGCCTACTGTCGCACCGGCACCCGGTCGGCGACGCTCTGGGCGCTGACGCAAGCCGGCAAGGCTGACACCGGGGCGATCCTGCGCACGGCCGCCGCGGCCGGCTACGATCTCCGCTCGCTCGAGCCGCGTCTCGCCGCGCGCGCCGCCGGCGTCTCGGAGGGTGGTGGAACGACGCCGACGATCTTCGACGTGGTGATCGTCGGCGGCGGTGCCGGTGGGCTCGCCACCGCGTCGAGCCTGCTCAAGCGTCAACCGTCGCTCAGCATCGCCGTCGTCGAGCCGGCCGACGTCCACTACTACCAACCCGGCTGGACCCTTGTCGGTGCCGGCGTCTTCAAGCCCGAGGCCACGCGGCGGACCATGGCCTCCGTCATGCCGGACCAGGTCACCTGGATCCGGCAGCCTGCCTCCGGCTTCGCACCCGAGACCGACGAGGTGGTGCTCGCGGACGGCTCGGCGGTACGCTACCGCGTTCTCGTCGCCGCTCCCGGCCTCAAGCTCGACTGGGACGACGTGCCCGGCCTCACCGAGGCGCTCGGCAAGAACGGCGTCACCTCGAACTACCGCTACGACCTCGCTCCCTACACCAACAGGCTGGCCCACGAGCTGAAGCGGGGGCGTGCGCTCTTCACCCAGCCGCCCATGCCGATCAAGTGCGCCGGCGCGCCACAGAAGGCGATGTACCTCTCCTGCGACATCTGGCGGGAGAACGGCGTGCTCGGCGACATGGAGGTCGAGTTCCACAATGCCGGCGCCGTCCTCTTCGGCGTTCCGGCCTACGTCCCGGCGCTGATGGACTATGTCGAGCGCTACGGCATCGACCTGAGGTTCGGCTCGCGGCTCGTCGCGGTCGATGGTGCCGCCGGCAGCGCCACCTTCGAGCACAAGAACGTGGACGGTGAGCTCGAGCGCATCGAGCGGGGCTTCGACATGCTCCATGCCGTGCCCCCGCAGACGGCGCCCGACTTCGTCCGGCAGAGCCCGCTGGCAGGGCCGGGCGGCTGGGTCGAGGTGGACCAGGCGACGCTCCGCCACGTCCGCTACCCCAACGTCTACGCCGTCGGCGACGTGTCCTCCACACCCAACGCCAAGACGGCCGCTGCCGCCCGCACCCAGGCGCCGATCGTGGCCGTGAACGTGCTGTCCACCCTGGCGGGCGGGGAGCCTGTGGCCGAGTACAATGGCTACGGCTCGTGCCCGCTGACGGTCGAGCGCGGCAAGATCGTCCTCGCCGAGTTCGGCTATGGCGGCAAGCTGCTGCCGAGCTTCCCGTCCTGGCTGATCGACGGCACGAAGCCCACGCGCGCCGCCTGGTTCCTCAAGGACCGCCTGCTGCCGCGCGTCTATTGGAGCTGCATGCTGCAGGGTCGGGAGTGGCTCTGCCGGCCTCATCTGACCAGCCAGAGCGGGGCTCGCGCCGCATGAGCCTCGAGCCGCTCCAGTATCTGCTGGGTGTCGGCTCGGGCGTCCTGGTCGGCTTCACGCTCGGGCTCGTGGGCGGCGGCGGCTCGATCCTGGCCGTTCCGCTCATGGTCTATCTCGTGGGCGTAGGGAGCCCGCATATCGCGATCGGCACCAGCGCCTTCGCCGTCGCAGCCAACGCTGCCTCGGGGCTCATCAGCCACGCGCGAGCCGGGACGGTCAAATGGCGCTGCGGCGGCATGTATGCCGGGGCCGGCATGCTCGGCGCCGTAGCCGGCTCCACGCTGGGCAAAGCCGTCGACGGGCAGAAGCTGCTCCTTCTCTTCGCGCTCCTGATGATCGTCGTCGGCGTGCTGATGCTTCGCGGACGTCGCTTCCAGGGCGAGCCCGGTGCGGAGTGCACGATCGCGAAGTCGCCGAAGGTCCTGGGCTATGGGCTCTGCACCGGCGCCTTCTCGGGCTTCTTCGGCATCGGCGGCGGCTTTCTCATTGTGCCGGGCCTCGTCGGATCGACCGGCATGCCGATCCTCAACGCCGTCGGCACCTCGCTCGTGGCCGTCACGGCGTTCGGGCTGACCACGGCCTTCAACTACGCCCTCTCCGGGCTGATCGACTGGCCGCTGGCCTTCGTCTTCATCGGCGGCGGCATCCTGGGCAGCATCCTCGGAACACGGATCGCGAGGCACCTCGCCGGAACCACCGGACGGCTCACGACGGTCTTCGCGACCCTGATCTTCGTCGTGGCGATCTACATGGTGTTCCGCAGCGTCTCGGCGCTAGCCTGATACGCCACGCGGCGGAGCGCTGCCGGTTCCCTGCGGCCGGCCGGCGCTAACGGTCGCCGGTCAGGCCCGCAGCGCCCCAACGCTCACTCCCACTCGATCGTGCCGGGCGGCTTGCTCGTGTAGTCGTAGACGACGCGGTTGATGCCCTTGACCTCGTTGACGATGCGGCTCGCCACGCGGCCGAGGAAGGCGGGCTCGAACTGATAGAAATCGGCGGTCATGCCGTCGACCGAGGTGACGGCGCGAAGCGCGCACACGGCCTCGTAGGTCCGCACGTCGCCCATGACACCCACCGTGTTCACGGGCAGGAGGACCGCGAAGGCTTGCCAGATCTCGTCGTAGAGGCCGGCAGCGCGGATCTCCTCGAGATAGATGCGGTCGGCCTGCTGCAGCACCCGGACCCGCTCGAGGGTGATCTCGCCCAGGATGCGCACGGCGAGCCCGGGGCCGGGGAAGGGGTGTCGGCCCACGAACACCGCAGGCAGGCCCAGCTCGCGGCCCAGCTCCCGCACCTCATCCTTGAAGAGCTCGCGCAGCGGCTCGACCAGCTTGAGGCGCATCCGCTCCGGCAGGCCGCCCACATTGTGGTGGGACTTGATCGTGACGCTGGGTCCCTTGGCCGACACGCTCTCGATCACGTCCGGATAGAGCGTGCCCTGGGCGAGGAAGCCCACATTCTCGAGCTTGCCGGCCTCGGCGTCGAACACGTCGATGAAGGCGGCGCCGATGATCTTTCGTTTGCGCTCGGGATCGGTGATGCCGTCGAGCTTTTCCAGAAAGAGCGGGCCGGCGTCGACGTGCACGAGCGGGATGTTGAAGTGCCCGCGGAACAGGCGGACGATCTCCTCGGCCTCGCCCGCGCGCAGCAGGCCCGTGTCGACGAAGACGCAGGTGAGCTGGTCACCGATCGCCTCGTGCAGGAGGAGCGCCGTGACGGCCGAATCGACGCCGCCCGAGAGGCCGCAGATCACGCCGGCGTCACCGACGAGGGTGCGGATCCGCTGGATCGCCTCGGCCCGGTAGGCCTCCATCGACCAGTCGCCGGAGAGCCGTGCGATGCGGAAGCAGAAGTTCTGCAGCACCTTCTCGCCGATGGTCGTGTGCATCACCTCGGGATGGAACTGCACGCCGTAGAGCCCGCGGCTCTCGTCGGTGATCGCGGCGAAGGGCGAGGCGGCGCTTTGGGCGATCGGCACGAAGCCGGGCGGCAGCCGGGTCACCTTGTCGCCATGGCTCATCCAGACGGTCGCCTGCTCGCCCACCCGCAAGGCGCCGTCGAACAACGGCGATTCGTGCAAGAGCTCCACGGATGCCCGGCCGAACTCGCGGGTCGTTCCGGGCACGACCTCGCCGCCCAGCTGGGCGCACATCGTCTGCTCGCCATAGCAGATGCCCAAGATGGGCACGCCCAGCGCGAAGGTGGCATCCGGTGCCCGGGGGCTCGCCGCCTCGTGCGTCGAGGCGGGCCCGCCCGAGAGGATCACCGCCGCGGCACCGAAGTCGCGAACGAAGGCGTCCCCGACCGTGCAGGGATGGATCTCGCAGTAGACCCGCAGCTCGCGCAGCCGGCGGGCGATCAGCTGGGTATATTGCGAGCCGAAGTCGAGGATGAGGACGCGCTCGGTCATGGCGGGCCGGATGGTTGGGGGGCTGGCCGCTTCTAGGCCGATCGCCCTCGCCGGCAAAGCCCCCGCCGGCCGATGAGGGTGGCTGCAAAACTGTTGGCTCGAATGGCGGCCATGCTATATCCAGGCCCCGTTTGCGCGCCGGGGCTGGCCTCGAGCGCGCCTGCGGGCGTGGTGGAACTGGTAGACACGCAGGATTTAGGTTCCTGTGGCGCGAGCCGTGCGAGTTCGAGTCTCGCCGCCCGCACCAGTGCAAAGGTAATATGCGCGCACTGTTGTCCGCGGCAGGGGCCGTGGTCCGGGGCTCGTGAGCGGGATTGGAGCGGATGCAGGTCACCGAAGTCTCGGCCGATGGTCTTGCGCGAGAGTTCAAGGTCGTCTTCGCGGCCGGCGAGATCGAGGAGCGGGTCAAGAGCCGTCTGACGCGGCTCGGCCAGACGGTACGCATGCCGGGCTTCCGGCCTGGCAAGGCCCCGCTGTCCCTGCTCCGCAAGCAGTACGGCCGCTCCATCATGGGCGAGGTGCTCGAGGAGGCGGTCGACGAGGGCTCGCGCGAGGCGATCTCGACGAACAATCTCCGGCCGGCGCTACGGCCCAAGATCGAGGTCACGGCGTTCGACGAGGGCAAGGACCTCGAGTTCGACCTCAAGCTCGAGGTGCTGCCCGAGATTCCCGAGGTCGATCCGGCCAGTCTCGAGCTCGAGCGCCAAGTGGCCGAGGTCGACGATGAGAGGGTCGAGGAGACCGTCAAGCGGTTGGCCGAGGCCAGGCGGCGCTTCGAGACGCCCGCCGAGCCGCGGCCGAGCCAGGAGGCCGACGAGGTCACGGTGAGCTTCAAGGGCACGATCGACGGCGAGCCCTTCGAGGGCGGCACCGGCGACGATCTGCCGGTGGTCCTGGGCTCGGGCATGATGGTGCCGGGCTTCGAGAGCCAGCTCGAAGGTGTGAGCGAGGGTGACAGCCGCGAGGTGACGGTCACCTTCCCCGACACCTTTCCGCGTGAGGAGCTGCGGGGGAAGACGGCCACCTTCGCCACCGAGGTCAAGGCGGTGAAGGCGCCGCTGCCGGTCGAGATCGACGACGAGCTGGCCAAGCAGGTCGGCCTCGACGATCTGGCGGCGCTCAGGAAGGCGATGCGCGAGCGGCTCGAGGAGGAGTACCGGAGCGCGGGGCGCAACAAGCTGAAGCGTCAGCTGCTCGACCGCCTCGCCGAGGGCTACCCGTTCCCCGTGCCCCAGGGCATGGTCGACCTCGAGTTCGAGGGAATCTGGCAGCAGCTCACCCAGGAGATGGAGCGCACCGGCCAGACCTTCGAGTCCGAGGGCGAGACCGAGGAGCAGGCGAGGGAGGAGTATCGGCGCATCGCGGAGCGTCGTGTCCGTCTGGGCCTCATCCTTTCCGACATCGGCAACAGGAACGACATCAAGGTCGAGCCGCAGGAGCTTCAGCAGGCGATGCTGCGCGAGGCTCGCCGGTTTCCCGGGCAGGAGCGGCAGGTGCTCGAGTTTTTCCGCAACAATCAGGGCGCGCTCGAGCAGCTCCGTGCGCCGATCTTCGAGGACAAGGTCTGCGAGTACATCTTCCAGCTCGCCAAGGTGACCGAGCAGCCCGTCACCCCGGAGGCCCTGTTGGCCGAGCCGGAGGAGGACGAGGCCGAGGGCGAGGCCTCGGAGAGCGCGGGCGCCTGATCAGCACACTCGAGAGCCAGCACACTTAAGAGAAGGTTCAGCCGATGAGCACGATCGCCCAGCTCGTGCCGATGGTGGTCGAGCAGACGGCCCGCGGCGAGCGCGCGTACGACATCTACTCCCGCATGCTCAAGGAGCGGATCATCTTCCTGATGGGTCCGGTCGACGATCATGTGGCGAGCCTGATCACCGCCCAGCTCCTCTACCTCGAGGCCGAGAATCCCGACAAGGACGTGAGCCTCTACATCAACTCGCCTGGCGGCATCGTCACCTCCGGGCTCGCGATCTACGACACGATGCAATATGTACGCCCGGACATCTCGACCATCTGCATCGGTCAGGCCGCCTCGATGGGATCGCTCCTCCTTTCCGCCGGTGCCAAGGGCAAGCGCTTCGCTCTGCCGCACGCCCGTGTGATGACCCATCAGCCGTCGGGGGGCTTCCAGGGCCAGGCGACCGACATCGAGATCCACGCTCGCGAGATCATCGACATGAGGCGGCGGCTGAACGAGATCTACATGCGGCATACCGGCCGCACCCTCACCGAGATCGAGGGCAAGATGGAGCGCGACACCTTCATGTCGGCGGAGCAGGCCAAGGAGTTCGGCATCGTCGACGAGGTGATGGAGGTGCGTCCGGTGGTACGCAAGGAAGCCTGATCCGAGCGCGACCGGACGAATGCCGCCCCGGGTGGGACGAGGAGTCGCATCGGACAGCCCGCCCATTCTCTCTCCCGACAGCGGCCGGGTAGGCGTGTCTTTAAAGCCTCGGCACCCGACACCAGATGGGCTTTCGGTGTCGGCGGGCGGCCGCGGTCTGCTGCCCGCCGCGGCGAGAATGCCGGGTTGTATCGATTCCGGCCCCTCGCTACCATGATCGTGCCTGACCGCGCCGGGAAAGCGTTGATCCATGAGCAAGTCCAGCGGCGACTCGAAGAACACTCTCTACTGCTCCTTCTGCGGCAAGAGCCAGCACGAGGTCAGGAAGCTGATCGCCGGGCCGACGGTGTTCATCTGCGACGAGTGCGTCGAGCTCTGCATGGACATCATCCGAGAGGAGAACAAGAGCGCGGTCGCGAAGAGCCGTGCTGGCGTTCCAACGCCGGGTGAGATCAAGGGTGTCCTCGACGACTATGTGATCGGCCAGGAGCATGCCAAGCGCGTGCTTTCGGTCGCTGTGCACAATCATTACAAGCGGTTGGCGCACGGCGGCAAAGGCGGCGAGGTGGAGCTCGCCAAGTCCAACATCCTGCTCATCGGCCCCACCGGCTGCGGCAAGACGCTTCTCGCCCAGACCCTGGCGCGCACGCTCGACGTGCCCTTCACGATGGCCGACGCGACGACGCTCACCGAGGCCGGGTATGTCGGCGAGGACGTCGAGAACATCATCCTGAAGCTCCTGCAGGCCGCCGACTACAATGTCGAGCGGGCGCAGCGCGGCATCGTCTATATCGACGAGGTCGACAAGATCAGCCGCAAGTCCGAGAACCCCTCGATCACGCGGGACGTCTCGGGCGAAGGCGTGCAGCAGGCGCTCTTGAAGATCATCGAGGGCACCGTGGCGAGCGTGCCTCCGCAGGGCGGGCGCAAGCATCCGCAGCAGGAGTTCCTGCAGGTCGACACGACCAACATTCTCTTCATCTGTGGTGGCGCCTTCGCCGGGCTCGAGCGGATCATCGCCGCCCGCGGCCGGCCCCGCTCGATGGGGTTCGGCGCCGAGGTCTCCGGGCCCGACGACCGCAAGACCGGCGAGCTGCTGCGCGAGGTCGAGCCGGACGATCTGCTGAAGTTCGGCCTCATCCCCGAGTTCGTCGGCCGGCTCCCGGTCGTGGCGACGCTCACCGACCTCGACATCCCGGCGCTCATCAAGATCCTCAAGGAGCCCAAGAACGCGCTGGTCAAGCAGTACCAGAAGCTGTTCGAGATGGAGGATGTCCATCTCACCTTCACCGAGGACGCCTTGAAGGCGATCGCGGAGCGGGCCATCCAGCGCAAGACCGGTGCCCGCGGCCTGCGCTCGATCATGGAAGCGATCCTTCTCGACACGATGTTCGAGCTGCCCGCCCTCAACGGCGTGTCCGAGATCGTCGTGAACCGCGAGGTGTCGGAGAACCGGGCGAAGCCGCTCATGATCTACGCCGAGCGGAAAGGCGACGTCGGCTCCGCCTCGTGAGCGCACAGCCGGCCCTGACAGGCGCCGGCCGTGCTCCCGAATGTCGCGGTTCCCGTGCCCGGGTTGAAAGGCCCAGCGTCTGCCGCCACCTTCATAGCCGGTTTCCGTTGGGCGGCCGGGTGCCTGCCGCCCAGCCGCAGTGAGGTAGCATGACCGATCCCGCGCAGATCAGCATCTTCCCTGTCCTGCCACTCAGGGACATCGTCGTCTTCCCGCACATGATCGTTCCGCTCTTCGTCGGTCGCGAGAAGTCGATTCAGGCCCTCGAGGAGGTGATGAAGGACGACAAGCAGATCCTGCTCGTCGCCCAGAAGAGCGCGAGCCAGGACGATCCCGGCCGCGACGACATCTACCGCGTCGGCACCGTGTCGAGCGTGCTGCAGCTCCTGAAGCTGCCCGACGGCACCGTCAAGGTGCTGGTCGAGGGCGCCACCCGCGCCAGCATCCAGACCTTTGTCGACAATCCCCGCTTCTTCCAGGTTCAGGCCGAGGTGCTCTCCGAGGCCGTCTCCGATCCGCGCGAGATCGAGGCGCTGTCCCGCGCCGTCGTGCAGCAGTTCGAGCAGTATGTGAAGCTCAACAAGAAGGTGCCGCCCGAGGTCCTGGTCTCGCTGGGCCAGATCGAGGAGCCGGGCAAGCTCGCCGACACCATCGCTGCGCACCTGGCGCTCAAGATCGCGGACAAGCAGGAGCTCTTGGAGATCGGCTCGCTGGGCGAGCGGCTGGAGCGGCTCTACGGCTTCATGGAGGGCGAGATCTCGGTCCTGCAGGTCGAGAAGCGCATCCGCTCGCGGGTCAAGCGCCAGATGGAGAAGACCCAGCGCGAGTATTACCTCAACGAGCAGATGAAGGCGATCCAGAAGGAGCTGGGCGAGCTCGAGGAGGGCAAGGACGAGCTGGGCGAGCTCGAGGAGCGCATCAAGAAGACCAAGCTCTCCAAGGAGGCGCGCGACAAGGCCCAGGGCGAGCTGAAGAAGCTCCGCTCGATGAGCCCGATGTCGGCCGAGGCCACCGTCGTCAGGAACTATCTCGACTGGCTGCTCTCGCTGCCCTGGAAGAAGCGCACCAAGGTCAGCCGCGACATCAAGCACGCCCAGCAGGTCCTGGACGCCGACCACTATGGCCTGGAGAAGGTCAAGGATCGGATCGTCGAGTACCTGGCCGTGCAGCAGCGCGTCGACAAGATGAAGGGCCCGATCCTCTGCCTCGTGGGGCCGCCCGGCGTGGGCAAGACCTCGCTCGGCAAGTCGCTGGCCAAGGCCACCGGCCGCAACTTCATCCGCTTCTCGCTGGGCGGCGTCCGCGACGAGGCCGAGATCCGCGGCCATCGGCGGACCTATATCGGGTCGATGCCGGGCAAGATCGTCCAGCAGATGAAGAAGGCGAAGAGCAGCAACCCGCTCTTCATGTTGGACGAGGTCGACAAGATGGGTGCCGATTTCCGCGGCGACCCGTCCTCGGCGCTGCTCGAGGTGCTCGATCCCGAGCAGAACGCCAATTTCAACGACCACTATCTCGAGGTGGACTACGACCTCTCGGACGTGATGTTCGTCTGTACGGCGAACACCCTCCGCATGCCGCAGCCGCTCCTCGACCGCATGGAGATCATCCGTCTCGCGGGCTACACCGAGGACGAGAAGGTCGAGATCGCGCGCCGCCACCTGATCCCGAAGCAGCGCTCGCAGCACGGGCTCAGCGAGGAGGAGTGGTCGATCAACGAGGAGGGCGCTCCTCGACCTCGTGCGCTACTTCACGCGCGAGGCCGGGCGTGCGGAACCTCGAGCGTGAGATCGCCAACCTCGTCCGCAAGGCCGTCAAGGAGATCGTCGGCGGCGACAGGAAGCAGGTGAAGGTCACCCGGCGCAACCTCGAGAAGTATGCGGGTGTCCGGAAGTTCCGCTTCGGCGAGGCCGAGCTCGAGGACTATGTGGGTGTCACCACGGGCCTCGCCTGGACCGAGGTCGGCGGCGAGCTCCTGCAGATCGAGGCGATCAACGTGCCCGGCAAGGGCAAGATGACGATCACCGGCAAGCTCGGCGACGTCATGCAGGAGTCGGTGCAGGCGGCGCGCTCCTTCGTCCGCGCGCGCGCGGCCTCCCTGGGCGTGCGGTCCGAGACCTTCGACAAGGTCGACATCCACATCCACGTGCCCGAGGGGGCGACCCCGAAGGACGGCCCGTCGGCGGGCGTGGCGATGGTGACCTCGATCGTTTCGGTGCTGACCCGCATACCGGTGAAGGCTTCGGTTGCGATGACGGGCGAGATCACGCTGCGCGGCCGCGTCCTGCCGATCGGTGGTCTCAAGGAGAAGCTGCTGGCGGCGCTCCGCGGCGGCCTCAAGACGGTCCTGATCCCGAAGGACAACGAGAAGGACCTGGCCGAGATCCCGGACAATGTGAAGAAGGGTCTCGAGATCGTGCCGGTGGCGACCCTGGACGAGGTGCTGCAGCGGGCGCTCCAGCGCATGCCGGAGCCGCTCCCGCCCGAGCCCGAGCCGGCGGCCCTCCCGCCCAAGCCCGCGGAGATCGACCGTCCGGCCAGCCTGCCGAACTGATTTTTCGGCGTAGGCGCCAAACTGACAAAAAGCCCGCCGGAGCGATCCGGCGGGCTTTTTTGTCAGCCGCTTTTCGTCGGCCGAGCGAGGGCGCGCAGCGACGCAGGCGCTACCGCTCCTGCGGCCAGGATCAGCGCAGCATAGAAGGCCGCGCCGATGGTGCAGGCGAGGGGCCACGGGAGGGCGCTGGCGCTCAGCAGCCAAAGGGCGCCGGCCGTGAGGGCGCCTTGGTAAGGCGCTTGGCGACGCTGCCCAAGGGCGGGGTCAGGCCGGCCCGCCGGGCGATGACGGCGCAGCTGACGGCCGAGCGGAGCCGGGCCAGGACCGCCGCTATGGACGCGCCATTGTAGGAGTGGCGAGGCACCAGCAGCAGGACCGCCGCCGTCACGATGGCCAGCAGGGTCAGGTCGGCGAGGGCCACGACGCGTTGGGGATCGAGCGCTATGGCGGCCATACGGAAGACGGGGCCGGTTGCAGCCACACCCATGCCGACGCCGAGGGCGGCCATCGGCCCCGACGCCGCGCGCCACCGCTCGCGAAGCAGCGCCCGATCCGCTGCGGCGTTGGCGAGCGAGCCCACCAGCAGGCCACCCGGAAGGGAAAGAAGGCCCAGGACCACCTCAATCATGCGCGAGCCGAGGCCGTAAAGGCCGGCATCGCGCTCGGGCTACGTCAACGAAAGGACGAGCGTGTCGGTCCGCAACGTCAAGGCGTTGCCGACGACAGCTGCGGCGTCCCTGCCAGACCGGGCAATCTCGCGCACCATCACCACGAGGAGGCCGAGACTGGCGGCGATCGTGCCGAACGCGGCGAAGGTGACGGCGGATCGGCTGGTGCGGGCGGAAGGGTTCGAACCTCCGACACCGGCGGTGTAAGCGCCGTGCTCTACCGCTGAGCTACGCCCGCGACCGGCGCGGACCATAGGTCCTGGCTTGCGGACGGGCAAGCGAGGGGTGCGTCGCGCTCTCGTGACGGATCGTGCGCAGGGCGGGCTCTCGCGCGGCGCCTCGGAGCGGCGCATGTGAGTGAGCGCCAGGGAGACCCGCAGTGTCGCGGCGTCTCCGCCAAGAAGGTTCGTATCATGAGACTGATCCTGCGCTTCACCGGCCTGCCGCGGGCCGACGATCTCTGGAAGCTCTTTCTCGGTGGTCTCGTCGGGCTGATGCTGTGGGAGCTGTTTGCGCGCTTCCTGACGCCGATTTTCGTCGGCGGCCCGCTGGAGCCCGCGTCGCTCATCATCAGCCTTCTTCAGAACTTGTTTGGCGTGACGATCCCGCGCCTGCCGGCCGAGGCGATCCACTACACCACCGGCATCGTCCTCTATCCCATCGGCTACTGGATCCTCAGCCGCTACATCCTGACCTTCGGCACCACCGGAGACGGCATCCTCTGGGGCTTTGTCACCTGGATCCTGGCGTTGGGCGTCTTTGCCTCTCTCGCCGGCCTGCCCTTCATGCTGGGCTTCATCCCGCTCACCTGGTTCTCGCTCATCGGGCACGTGCTCTACGCCTTCACGGCGGTCACGGTGGCCTCGCGACTGGGCGCCCGCGAGCCGGCCCTCGCCTGAGGCCGATACCGCCCCGGGGCCCGGCGCATGGCCGGACCGGGCCCAGGGCAACGGCGCCGCCTATGACAGCCACCGACGGGGAGGCACGGATGCCAACCGCTATTTGCCTCGACGGTAGAGTGGACATCCTGTCGCCCGGATCACCCGCTGGTATGGGAGACCGTGTCGGGATCAGAACAGCCCAGTGCTCCATAGAGTTACCACCTGTATCTCAGGAGAGCGGCGAAGTTGAGCGCTCGGCGCACATGGTATGGCAAGTGACAGAGGCGGATGAAGCTGGCGAGCTGGCAGGCTGTCCGCAAGATCACCTCGCCGCAGATGTCGATGCTGGCCGTGGTCGGCGATATCCCGGGCGCTTCTCGACATTCCCGGCCGGTCGCGCTCGCGGGCCGGGGCGGCCTTTCTCCTTGCGCTCAAGAACTCACAGTCAGCCGATAGAGCCGTCGGCACAGCTCGGATGTTGGGAAGGTGAAGCGCCGAGCTTGACTACAGCCGCGAAAGGCTGAAAAAAGAGCGAAGGCGTCCGTGAGCATTACCTTCACCGAAGCGTGTCGGATCGAAGGATCTTTCAAGGCGCCACTATAAGAATCGCAAGCGGTGGCTCGATGTGGCCAAGGACGGGCGGGAGATCGGCGCCGGGATCAACGCGGCGCCACAGCGAGCAGGTCGTGTCGCCGGGCTCATGGCGGCCAAGCTGGCTCAGCGGCTACGGTCGAGCATAGGCGCGGATCGGTTCGGATCCGATGGCCGGGTGCCCGCCTGGCCCGATGTGCTGGTCGCTGGGGTCGACCCGACCCTGGCGCCCGAGCTGCGGCGAAGCCTCGATGTTCCACGGCTCCGTGATCCCGCCAGCGGCGCTGCGCTGGCCCTGAACAGCTTTCTTGCCTGGCGGCGGGATCTCGCCGCGTTGCGGCTGGTCGGGGAGACCGGCTTCAAGGAGCTGCGCTTCGATGCACGCTGCCCGACGGGCGTTCGTGGCACCCCGCCGCACCTGGACCTCATCGCCAACAATGGCGAGGCGTTGGTCGCCGTCCACGCGTCGGGATTCGAGTATCTCCAGAACAGCAACGCCAAGCTCGGTGCCGGCTATGTCGGCATCGCCGCGGGCGTCGGCCTGACACCCTGGCGCGAGCTCGCCACCCGCCTCGTTTGCGAGCCCGGCGCCTTCCGCGTGGTCGATGCGGCGACCATCGTCAAGCATGTGGTCGGTCTGGCTCGAACGTTCCCGGCCCATCGGATGACCCTTCTCTATCTTTTCCTCGAGCCGAGGGACGCTGCGACGCATCCGATCTTTCGCCTGCACCGTGCCGAGCTTGCCACCATCGCTGCGCTCAGCCGAGGGTCTGCGGTGGAGCTCCACGCCATGAGCTTCGCTGACCTCTGGGCAGCCTGGGCGCCGCTGGAGCAGCCTGCCTGGCTGAACGGCATCGTCCTTCTGTTGCAGGACCGCTACGACGTGGTTATTGCCGATCCGCCACGGCGATGATCCTATCGGTCGGTGACGTCGACCAGCGGAGACCAGCGGTGATCCCAGAATCCGGCGGCACCTACTACGACCGTCAGGAGGTCCGTAACCCCGCCGACCGCGAGCAGGCGATCTTCCATGCCCTGCCGGGCCTCATCCGCCACGCGCTCGACAACGCGCCCTTCTTCGCCACGCATCTGGCCGGTGTCGAGGCCGATGCCGTCGTGGATCGTCGCACGCTTGCGGCCTTGCCGGTGCTGCGGAAGAGCGAGCTCGTGGTCCGACAGCACAAGGTCCTGCCGTTCGGCGGCCTGACGGCGACGCCGCTCGGCAGGCTGGCCCGGGTCTTCGCGTCGCCGGGGCCCACCTACGACCCGGAGGGCTCGCGGCTCGACTACTGGCGTTTCGCGCGGGCGCTCTTCGCCGCGGGCTTCCGGCCGGGCGATCTGGTCCACAACAGCTTCTCCTACCACCTGACGCCCGCAGGCTCGATGGCCGAGGGCGGCGCCCGGGCCCTGGGCTGCCCCGTGGTTCCGGGTGGCACGGGCCAGACCGCGCTGCAGGCCCGCATCATCGCCGAGCTCCATCCGGCAGCCTATACGGGCATGCCTTCCTTCCTCATGATCCTTCTCGAGAAGGCGAGGAAGCTTGGGCTCGACACCGGCTCGCTGAGGCGCGCGCTGGTCTCGGGCGAGGCGCTACCCGACGAGCTGCGCGAGCGGCTGGTGCAGGAGTTCAAGATCGCGGTCCACGAATGCTATGCCACCTCCGATCTCGGCCTGATCGCCTATGAGACCGAGGCGCATGAGGGCCTCGTCGTCGACGAGGCGGTGATCGTCGAGATCGTCCGCCCGGGCACGGGCGACCCGGTGGCCGACGGCGAGGTGGGCGAGGTCGTGGTCACCGCCTTCAATCCCGACTATCCGCTGATCCGCTTTGCCACCGGCGATCTTTCGGCCGTCCTGCCCGGCGAGAGCCCCTGCGGCCGCACCAACCTCCGCATCAGGGGCTGGCTCGGACGGGCCGACCAGGCGACCAAGGTCCGCGGCATGCTCGTCCATCCGCATCAGATCGAGGCCGTCGTCCGCCGCCATGAGGTGGTCCACCGGGCGCGGCTCACCGTTGCCAGCACACGCGGGCAGGACGCCATGACGCTCGCCTGCGAGGTCGCGGGCGACCCGCTGGGCTTGGCCGAGGCCCTGGCCGATACGGTGCTGACCGTCACCGGCCTGCCGGCCGTGGTCGATCTCGTGGCACCCGGCAGCCTGCCGAACGATGGCAAGGTGATCGACGATCGGCGTGCCCCCCGCACCTGAGCCGGCGCTCCTCGCCGGCCGGGAGCTCGCCTGCGTGCGCGGCGGCCGCACGGTGGTGGCCAGCGTCAGCTTCGCCCTCGAGGCCGGCGATGCGCTGGTCCTGCGCGGCGCCAACGGCAGCGGCAAGTCCTCGCTGCTGCGCCTGCTCGCGGGCTTCCTGGCACCGGCGGCAGGCGAGCTGCTCTGGCGCGGCGAGGCGGTGGCGATGGACATGGCCGAGCACCGTGCGCGGCTTCACTATCTGGGCCATCAGGACGGTCTCAAGGCGGCTCTCACCGCGCACGAGAGCCTGGCCTTCGCCGCGGCGCTGGCGGGGGCGGGGCAGGAGCGCATCGAGGCAGCGCTCGCGGCGTTCGACCTCGCCGCCCATGCCGCCTCGCCGGTGCGCTTCCTGTCGTCCGGGCAGCGCCGTCGCCTGGCGCTGGCCCGCCTGATCGCCGCCCGGCGCCCGCTCTGGCTCCTGGACGAGCCGGGCGTGGGCCTCGACCGGGCGAGCCGCCTTCGCCTCGAGGCTGCGATCGCCGAGCATTGCCGGGCAGGGGGCCTCTGCGTCGTCGCGAGCCATGGCGACGTCGCGGTCGAGGCGCCGCTCGTCCTCGATCTCGATGTCTGAGCAGGCCTTCATGCTCGGGCCCGCCATCGCCCTCTTCCGCCGCGACCTCAGGCTGGCGCTGCGCCGCTCGGGCGAGACCCTCCTGGGCGTGCTCTTCTTCGTCGTGGCCCTCTCGCTCTTTCCCTTCGGCGTGGGGCCGTCGCCCGCGACGCTGACCCGGATCGGCGGCGGCGTGATCTGGGTCCTGGCGCTCCTTGCCGTGCTCCTCACGCTCGAGCGGCTGTGGCAGGCCGACGCCGAGGATGGGGGGCTCGAGCAGCTCTTGCTGGCGCCCGCACCCCTGGAGCTCCTGGTCCTCGCCAAGTGCGCGGCCCACTGGCTCGCGACCGGTCTGCTCTTGGCCCTCGTCTCGCCGCTGCTGGCCGTCCTGATGGCGATGCCGGCCGAGGCCTTGTGGTGGCTGCCCGTCACCCTCCTGCTGGGCACGCCCACGCTCACCCTCATCGGCAGCATCGGGGCGGCGCTGCTGGTGGGCAGCCGGCGCGGCAGCGTGCTCGTGGCGCTCCTCGTGCTGCCCCTCTACATCCCCGTCCTGATCTTCGGCGTGTCGGCGGTGGATGGCCGCCTGCTGGGCGTGAGCGGCGGGCCGCAGCTCATGATCCTGGGCGCCATGCTCCTTCTCGCCCTCGCGCTCGCCCCCTTCGCCAGCGCCGCCGCCCTGCGCCTCGCGGTCGAGTAGAAGGAAGGCCGCTCAGCGCCGGCGGTGGCTCTCGGCGGCGGGCAGGCTCGCCACGACGCGCGCCGCGCCCGGCTCCTTCTGCAGCTCGAGCTTGCCGCCCCGGCCCTGCAGCATCGCGCGCACGAGCCGCATGCCCAAGCCCTGGCTGTCGCCCGGGCTGCCCGTCTCGGCGAAGCCTGCGCCCCCGTCCTCGACCGTCAGCTGGGTCATGCCGCCTTCGCCCGCCGCCACGAAGGCTACCCGCACATCGCCCTGCCCGTGCTTCAGGGCGTTGGTCACGAGCTCGGTCATGACGAGGCCCAGGGTCGGGACCAGATCGGCCGACCAGTGCGCCGTCTCGGCCTCAAGCGCGATCTCGCGGCCCGACTCCTCCACACCCGAGGACTTGCGCAGACCCTGGACCAGGGCCGCCAGATAGTCGTGCACCGCGACCGAGCCGATCTCGCCGCCGCGATAGAGATGCTCGTGCACGGCGGCGATCGACAGGACACGGTCGGCGCTGGCCTCGAGCTGCTCGCGTGCCGTCGGGCTCTCGGTCTCGCGCGCCTGGAGGGTCAGGAGGTTGCGCACGATCTGCAGCGAGTTCTTCACCCGATGGTGAATCTCCGCGATCAGCAGATCCTTCTCCGCGAGCATCGCCTCGCGCTCGGCCTGGGCCGCCGCCCGGTCGACCGCGACGCCCAGCGTGTTGGCGAGCGCCTGGAGGAAGGCGATGTCGGGCTCGCTGAAGGCGCCCTCGTCGGTGCTGTCCGCCTCGAGCACGCCGAAGGGCTCGCCGTCGCCGCGGATGATGACGTTGATCGCCCGCCTGATCCCGTGCTCGGCCACCACCGCCGGCGTGCGGAAGCGGGCTTCCGCGGCGAGATGGTTCGAGATCACCGGAAGGCCGGTGTGGAGCGCGTAGCCCGCGGGCGATCCGAGATCGCCCCCGAGCTTGGCCACCCCGACGACCCCGGCGCGCCAGCCCACGCCGGCCCGGACCAGAAGCCGGTTCTCGTCCGGCAGGTAGTCCAGCACCTTGGCGAACCGCGTGCCCAGGCCGTCGGCCGCGACCACGGTCGCCGCCTGCAGCACGCTGTCGATGTCGGGCGCCCGCAGGGCCGAGAGCCCGAACTCGGCGATAAGCTCCTGCTGGCGGAGCCGCAGGCGAAGCTCGGCTCGAGGCGTCGGAGGTGCTCCTTGGCTGAGCGTGATGGAAACGTGCGCACACGCTCGATACCGTTGCACGGCCGGATCCGCAACCATCACGACGCCGCGCCACCGGGCCGCGCCCTCGGGTGCGTTCCCGGATCGGCAGGGTGGGACGAAGCAGCAGGGCGCGGCGGCGCTTTCCGTCGGCCCGGGCGCGCGATGAGGGCCCACGGCAGGCTCGCGACGACGCGCCCGGCACTGGACCCTCGCGTCGGGCACCAGGTGAGGTAAGGCATGGCGCGCTTCTTCGGTCACGCCCCTGCTCGACGGGGCATCAGGTGACGCGGCGCGACGGCCGACTTTCTGTCATCCTCGGGCACGTGACCCGAGGACCCATGGTCGCGCTCGCGACGACGCGCCCGGCACATGTCATGGACCCTCGTGTCGGGCCATGAGGGTGGGGATCGATAGCCTGTGATCAACCAAAAGCTGTCACCGCAGGACCCGATGGCTCGTGTCGCTGTTTTTGCTCTCGATCTGGATCGTCGGCCATGACCGACGGGCGTTCGAGCCCTTGGCCACGGAGCGCGCGGCCGATCGGGAGCGCGGCGATGTGGCGAGGACGCCGGCCTTCGGGCTGCTCGAGGTGCCCGATCGCAAGATCGGGCGGATCGAGGCTCGGGGCTCGGACACGGGACGCCTTGACGGTCAGGGCGTGCTCCCCTTCTGCGGCGTGCCGCACGCCTCCCGCATGCGCTCGAGGAAAGCCGGCAATGGCATATTGATGACACCGGTGTAGGAGCTCCCGTAGACATGAACGTTGTCGCTGTGACTCTCTATCGTGAACGCGTTCGCAAGATTCAGCGCCTGCCGGCCATCCGTGACCCAGCATTGGCCGTTCAGCACGAAGAATGTCACCACCAGCGCCATGGTCATTCTGCCAGTCCCTCCTTCATGGCCTCCGGAGCCCGCGGCGCGGCGCCCCATGATACGCTCGCACCGGCCGTGTCCCGTGCCACGGAACATCGGCGGCCTCAGGACGCTTAATAGGCGGAACAGAACCGACGTGGGAGGCGGTGCCGTGCCTTCGGGAGGCCCGCGGCTCCCCTGGGGGGACGGCGCATGCTGAAACTGGCTCTTGTCTTCTTCGTGATCTCGATCATCGCCGGCGTGTTCGGCTTCACCGGCATCTCGGCCGCCTCGGCCGGCATCGCTAAGATCCTCTTCTATATCTTCGTCGTCATATTCGTGATTTTCCTCGTCCTGGCCTTCACGGCAGGGCAGCTCGTCCTTTAGATCCATGCCGAAGGAGCCCCCGGCGGAAGCGGCCGGGGGCTCTTTTCATTCTCGGTCTCTATCGGCAATGGCCCTCGGCCCGTTGCTCTTCCGCCGTCTGCAGCCTCGGGTCTACGCGCATTCTCGACGCGCTCCAGGCGGCGGGCGGCTACAATGCGCGCCACACATCTACGGAGCGCGACATGCGGGTCTCCCGATGGGGCAACGGCCTTGCGATCCGTCTCCCGGCCGTCGTGGTCGAGGTCTTGCGGCTGAGGGAAGGCGATGACGCCCAGGACCATGTGGTCGACGAGCGGAAGCTCGGCATGGCGTGAAAGCTCGACCGCCCGCGAGCCTTTCCGCGGGCATCTCCCTCCGGACTTCAAGCTCGACCGCGATGAGGCACATGCCCGGTAGCTTTCCTCACGGAGGTCAACTTTATAAGCCTGCCTTCGCGCGTACAGGCAAATGCGCAGGCACCGCCCTAGCCAGCTGTACTAGCTTGTTAGATTCCATTGTTCGCCCTGTGATTAAGCTAGCTTAGCTGGAGCTGGCAAGGTTGCGATGCCCTTCGACGCTGCGACAACGGCTGACATAGAGGAAGCGGTAGCCAGCTGCTTCCAATAATCAGTTAGACACTTTCCTTCTGCGCGTTGGGATAGCCGAGAACTCTCTCAGGCTGAGCCGGCAGCTAGCTGAAGCTCGCGCCACGGCCTCACCGAGGAACTACAGCCGCGCGCCGAAGCGCTTCGTAGTGCAGGAGCTTCTCAAGCGTCTAGCCGCCGACAACGAGCGAGGTGACCAGCTCACGGCGTCGCTGGTCACAAGCCTCACAAAGGGAACATTTCCTGACGCTGCTCCTGACGCCGCCAAGGCGATCGAAAGACTGCGCGCGCGGCAGACAACCGATCGAGAGGAGAGGGCGCGAGCGGAGCGAGAGAGGGAGCGAGAAACGTCAAGGCGTGAGGACGAGTTCCAGAGGTGCCGCCAACATGCATACCTAGAGTCTGAGCAGGCAAGGAATCTACCTTATCATAGATTCACCTGTCTGATGTCGGAGCAAAACGCCCAGTCTCGGGGATATCTGCTAGAGGCGTTTCTCACTGACATGTTCACGCTGGATAATCTCAAACCGAGAGGACCGTTCAGGTTGATCGGCGAACAGATCGATGGCTCATTTGTCTGGAATGGTCGTACGCATCTTCTTGAGGCTAAATGGACAAAGCAGTCCTGCGGGGGAGCAGAATTCGGCGCGTTCTCGTATAAGATCGACGGCAAGGCCGCGGATACACGTGGACTTTTCATCTCGATTAATGGTTATTCGCCTCAGGCGATCCAGGCACTGAATAGTAAGGGTGCGCTGAAATTCGTCTGTGTTGACGGCGCACACATAGTTCGGGCTTTATCTGTAGCACAGTCGTTGTCCGGATTGCTCGAAAGGATTTGGCGGCACGCGGAGGAGACGGGCGACGCGTATCTCGCCGTGAGCCGGTTCGGATAGAAAGATATGATAAAGATCCAACTATCCCCACGAGGTTGGTTGTTTTGGGCAAGCCAAGGTCTATGTACCTATGGTAGTTTCGGGTAGCGCAGTCGAGGCTGTGCCAAAAGTGGCCAGCGGCTTCACCCCCTCCCTCAGGCTCTCCAGATAATCCTCCGTGAAATCCGTCTTGATCTCGACCCAAAGTGGCAAATGATCGGACATCTGCCAGGTGCGCCATTTGCGGTAGGCGCCGATGTCGGTCTTTTGCGGTTTGCCGCTCTTCGTCACTGTCGGCATCAGCGGCTGATACGCCGGAAAATCCTCCTCGTCACGAAACACAAAATCCTGCCAGTGGAAGCAGCCTGAGCTGGCGACCTCGAAAAGCTTGTTCTCGGTGCGGAGCGCTATCTGGTCGTAGAAGTGGGCGCTGGCGAGGGCGGTGGGCTTGCTGACGCCGGGTGGGATCTTGAATCCGTTGCCGAGTAGGGCCGCCATCGTCGGGTCCTCCGGGCTCAGGATGTTGAAGTCGCCGAGAATGATATAAGTCTCGCCGTCCTTCTTCTGGCGCTTGGTGAAGAAAGAGGCGATGTCGGCGATCTCCTGGCGGCGGCGCGTCGTGTCGCTGCTCTTCCCATAGAAGATGTGGACGGTGCAGACGTTGAACTTGAACCAGCCGGCCTGGAAGGCGACGAGGAAGGGCGTGCGGTTGAACTGGATCGGCTGCTCGCCTTTTTTGGCCGGCAGGACGATCTCGCCAGCGATGTGCCTGAAAAGAATCTTGCGCGTGTCGTATACGAAGGCGAGGCGTTCCTCGTTGCCGCTGGCATCGGTGACGATGTAGGTCCAGTGCGGCCCGAGCAGGCGCATGATGGCGTGGAGCTCGGCGAGGTCCTCGTTGACCTCCTGCACCGCGACGAGGTCGAAGGCCGAGATGATCTCGGCGATGTAGAGAAGCGATTCGGGCAGACGGGGCCGGGGGTTGAGGCGGTGGCCGCCGAGGTCGCGGATGTTCCAGCTCGCGAGGTGAAGGCTTTTTTGCTTGTTGTTGGGCGAGACGTTCTGACCGAGGCCGGCGCGCAGCGCCAGGAGCCGGTCGATCGCACGCTCCTTCTCCGTCGGGTCCTTCCAGAAACGGAGCCCGGAATACTGCACCATCGCTCGTTCCCCCGCTGGGCCCTTGTGGCGGCGTTCCTCGATCCGGTCGGCGTTGGCCTACCGATGATAGCACGGGACCAACGCATCGGTAGAGCGTTCTCGGCGTTGGGAACCTCCAAAAGTTGTGTCGGGGGGTTGCATGGGGGTGTGAGGCTGTTCCGCAGGATTGGTGGGCCCGGACTTCGCGACGGCGAGCCCGCGCCGTACGCGAGCTGTGCCCGAAAGATCTCGACCGGACAGCAAGGCTGTGGGCAAAGTTTTGGCAGTCCAATCGATGCTGGGAAGGGATAGCGCGGCGTGGCAGCGATTGATCTCGCGTTTCTCGTAAAGCAAGGTGAGCGCGTGCTTGCGGAGCTGCGTGGCGCCCGCGAGGAGCTCGGCGAAGCGCGACAGGAGCGCCGGGCGGCGCGCGAGCAGCTTGCCGCGTTGGGCAGCAAGCTCGATCTTCTGCGCAGCCTCATGGAGCGAAAGATGGGCCTGCTGCGCCTCGAGCTGCTGGACGAGCTGACGACGCTCACGAAGATGGAGGCGATCGGCGGGCGGGCGCCGCTCGAGACGCGTCTTGATGCCCTAAGGTCAGACTAGATGAGGCCGAGCGGAAGCTAGAGGGGCGTCGGGTGCTGCCAGAAAGTCCGAGGCGACCCATTGATTCGGACAGATCGTACCGACGATCGAGGGCTGTGAAGGGTGCTGGCGGCGCGAGGGACGCGCGGCCGGCGGAGACGGCGCCGCCGGGCTCGCTCCTCGAGGTTTTTTCCGTTTTCCTCCGGCTCGGGCTTTTGTCGTTCGGCGGGCCGATCGCGCATCTGGGCTATTTCCGGCACGAGCTCGTGCTGAAGCGGCGCTGGATCGACGAGGCGGGCTATCGCGTGACGCCCGGGCCCAGCACTTCGACGGTGCCGGCGAGGTCGAGCCCGAGGACGGCCGGCGGCTGCTGCCGCGCGTGCGGTGCGGCGCCCGCCTGGATCTTGACGTCGAGCGGGTTGACGCCGCTCGCCGCGATCCGCACCAGCACCTGACCCGGGCCAGGGGTGGGACGGGGGATGGTGGCGAGGCGGAGTGGCGCGCCGTGGGCCTCGAGGATGGCGGCTCGCATCGTGGCCGGTGGGGTCAAGAGGGTGCTCCCGTGGCGGCAAGGGGCTTGGTCGACCGGTTCCATCTCCGCCCGAAAGCCTCGCCGGCCTTTCGACCCGTGAAGCGGCGTCCGCCTCGATGGCGCTCCGGCTCGCCCGGCGACGCGGGTCGGTAGCCTCTCAGCCCGGAGCGCAGGCGTCCAGCCGACAGGGATCGAAACCAGCACGAGAAGAGCGGCGTTCGAGCAGCGTCAGCCCCGCGCGCGGCCCTGGCCTCTTCCCAGCGGCGCCGGGCTCGGCTAGGCAATGACATGATGGACTTGGCCGGGCTCCTGCCGCAGATCGACGTCCCCCACCTCCTCGGGGTGTGGGGCTACTTGGCCGTGGGCCTGATCGTGGGGCTGGAGAGCATCGGCGTGCCGCTGCCGGGCGAGACGACGCTCTTGGCAGCCGCGGTGCTGGCCGGTGCCGGCCACGAGCTGCACATCGTCCCGGTGATCGCTGCGGCCGCTGCCGGCGCCACGATCGGCGACAATATCGGCTTTTGGATCGGCCGGCGCCTCGGCTTTCCGCTCCTGGTGCGCTACGGTCGCGGGCTCCACATCCGCGAGGCCGAGATCAAGGTCGGGCGCTATCTCTTCCAGCGCCACGGCGGCAAGGTTGTTTTCTTTGGCCGCTTCGTCGCGGTGTTGCGCGCGCTGGCAGCGCTGCTGGCCGGCATCAACCAGATGGCCTGGCCCCGGTTCGTCGCGTTCAACGCGGCGGGTGCGGTGGTCTGGGCCGGCATCTACGGCACCATCGGCTATCTCCTGGGCGACGTGGCGAGCCATGTGAGCGGCTACGTCCACATACTGGGCCTCGCCGGCGCCGTCGTCGCGATCGTCCTGGGCTACTTTTTCACTCGGCGGCACTATGCGCTTTTGCAGGACGCGGCCGAGCGCGCTTTCCCGGGCCCGCTGCTGCCGCCGGAGGCCGAGGCGGGGAGGGACGGCGCCCGCTAGCTCGGGAAGTGCTCCACATGGGTCTCGGCGGTGCGGCCGAGATAGAGCGCGCGGCGGCCCGGGAAGGAGACGATATAGCCGGCACAGCCGGCCGCCGCGACCTTGGCGCAGAAGCCCTTGTAGGTATAGCCGGGCACCAGCTGCTGCGCCTCCCTGATGGCTGCCTGGATGGCGGCTGCATCGAAGGCCGGCGCGATCGGCACGCCTGGCTTGTGGGTCGGCAGCGCCACGCTGTCGCCGTCGGGCAGATAGTAGGACGCGAGCGCGCGGCGGAAGTCGATCATGTAGCTCTCGAAGCCCGCCTGCATCAGCGCGCCGACGATCTCGGGGAAGGTCATGGCACCGCTCTCGGCACCCTCGAGGCAGGTTTTTGCGGTTCTTTTCTTCTGCTCGTCCATCCATCTTCTCCGTGAAACTGATAGAAGATCAGTCGGTGGGCATGGCCTTGATGTGGCTGCGCTCGACCATCCGCTTCAGAAGCTTTTCCAGCGTCGCGCGCTCGTCCGCCGAAAGGTGACGAAAGAATTCCGCGTCGTTGCGATCGGCGAGAGCTGCCAGCTCGGGCACCAGGCTCCTTCCTTGGGGCGTGAGCGCCAGGGTCTGTGCCCGCCCGTCGTCGGGGCTGGCCTCGCGGAGGATCAGTTCCTTCGCGATGAGCCTGTCCGCGAGCCGCGTGATGGCGCCCCGCGTCATGCCCATCGCCTGGGCGAGACGGCTGGGCGGCGTGGGCTCTTTCCCATAGAGCGCGCGCAGCATCACCCACTCGGCCACCGTGACACCCTTCGCCCCGAGCTTCTCCGCGAAGGCCCGCGAGACGTGGTTCGAGACGGCGCGCAGCCAGAAGCCGAGATGCGCCGTGAGCTCCGATACGGGTGGGGTCGATCGCACCGGGTCTCCTTCGTCGACAAGGGAGATATCCGGAGAATGTTTCCTAGTCAACTAATCTCTCATGAAAGCTCGTCGGCGATCTCGGGCCGAGGGCTCAGGGGGCCTGGACGGCGTCGTCGGGGCCGCGCCAGCCGCAGGCCTCGAGCAGGGCCCGCATGTGGAGCGGGACCGGGGCCTCGGCGTGGATCGGCGGCTTGCTCGGGTAGAGCGGGAGCGTGATGGCGCGGGCGTGGAGCTGGAGGGGCGGGAGGGCGTCGCGAGGCGCGCCGGTGTCCTCGCCCCTGCCATAGATCGGGTCGCCGACGACGGGGCAGCCCAGCGCCTCGCAGTGCACGCGGATCTGATGCGTGCGCCCCGTCTTCGGCCGCAGCTCGAGCCAGGCGATGCCCGGCCCCTCGCCCATGATGCGGTAGTCGGTGACGGCCGGCTGGCCGGCGGGATCGGGCTTCATCCACCAGCCGCGCCGCTCGGTCGAGCGTTTTGCCAGGGCGAGATCGATGCGCCCCTCGGGCTTCGCGGGCCGCCCCATTGTCACGGCCCAGTAGACCTTCTCGACCGCACCCGCCTGGAACAGCCGGCCGAGCCGCGCCAGCGCCTTCCTGTGGCGGCCGAGGACGAGGCAGCCGCTGGTGTCGCGGTCGAGCCGGTGGGCCAGCGACGGCGGCGCCGGCAGGCCGAACTGCAGGCTGTCAAAAAACGCCTCGAGGTTCGGGCCGCCCTTGGGTCCTGCGTGGACGGGCAGGCCCGCGGGCTTGTCGATGATGAGGATGAGGCCATCGCGGTAGAGCACGCGGCCGGGGAGGTCGGGGCTCTCGGCGGCTTCGGCCGAAGGTGCGGTCGGATGGGCCTCCGGGATTGCGGGCAAAGAATAGCTCAGCGTGGTGAGGCCCGCTGCCTGAGCTCGGCTATGGCGGATTCCTTCTCGGCATCGTTGAGGCGCGGATCCGTACGGATCATCTCGATCTTGCTCTCGATGAAGGCCCGCTCGGCCTCCAGATCCTTTCTGGAACCGGCCGTCAGGCGGGCGAATTTCGCCCGCATATCCGCAATCGGCGCATCTCCCGACGGTGCTGGCTTGTCCTGCACCGCCGCGGGTGGTGGGGGTGGCAGCGCGGAGGGTCCGACCATGTTACCTCCTCACCCGCGGCGGCGGCGCCGGGTCAGCTGTTGACGGCCCACCTGTAGTTGGGGTCGAGGAAGCAGAGATGGAACCCCACGCCGTCGGTACGCACGTAGCTCTCGCTCGAGCCGAGGAGACTCCATTGGCCCCAGGCGCCGTTCGCCCCGCGGGCGATCAGCATTGTCGTGGCGGCGCCCATCGGCGAGGTGCCGCTGTACGGATTCTGGAAGGTCTCGACGATCGGCCCCCAGCTCCCGACCCATCCGCTGGCCTGTTGCGCGCTGGTGGCCGCATAATCGTAGCGATAGACGAGGTCCCAGCTGCCGGCCACGTGGTTCCAGAGCAGCACCTCGTTGCGCCAGCTGTCGGTCCCGACCTCGTAGGTGCTGTTCCATATCGGAAGCACCTGATAGTTGCTGCCGTGCACGCTGTCGGTCCGCAGGTAGGCGCCGAGGTCGCCGAACGGCACATTCATCTGCCATTGCTCAGCGCGGGACCAGTCGAAGACCGCGAAGCTCGTATCGCCCTGGCCATAGTAGGAGACCAAGGCCTCAACGCCCTGGCTGGCGCGATTGGTGCCCGTGATGTAGAGCCAGTCGCTAACATTGCCACCCGGCGGGTCAGGGCAGATGGCATCGAAATAGAGAGACGTGCCCTGTGTGAAAGCGGAGCGGAAGGACGGCTCGTAGAACATGCCGTAACCCACGCCGCCTGGCGCCGGCGCGGTCATCATCTCGTGCAGGGAGGATCTCGCCATGCCCAGGCGATCGACCAGCTCCGCCATGGCCGAATCCCTGCTCTTGAGGTCGAGCCGAGCGTGGCTGTGCAGGAGCCTGAGCTTGCTCGCGACGAACGCCTTCGCGGCCGGCCCTTCGGGCTCGACGGGCCGGGACATGCGCGCGAAGCCCTCCCGTCGGTCCATGACCTTCTTGCCGTGCTTCGGTACGGGAACATCGAGCTTGGTCTTCGCACCCTTCGGCACGGAAGAGCCGAGGCTCGGCTTCGTCATCGATGTCGCCATGAGCTTCACCCTGATGAGCGAGGGACGCCGAGGGCGTCGCGTCGCGTTATGCCCGGCGCCGCCGCGGCAGCCTTCGGGCCAAGGCAGCCGAACCATCATCGGATGGTGAGCGGTGGCGGGCGAGGGCGCTGTGATCCCCAGCACTTGCTCCGCGGCTTCAAGGGGCGCCGACTTGGGAGCGACGCCAGGTGCCGAGCGCTGCGCGCGGCGGGCATGCGAGACCGCCCCGGCCGCCAATGATGGTCATGCGCTGCTCACCCGGAGCTGATCCCTCTCGCGGAGCTCGACGTCGATCCGCCGCGAAGCTCGCCGCCGTTGGGGCCTCCGATGTCGTCATCCTTGTCGGAGATGTCCTTCCTCATCCGGCCCGCGTGCCGGCAGCGGTCACCGATGCCGTCGCGGCGCAGCCGGGCACGGGGCTCGTCCTGCCCGATCGCAGGAAACGGGCTGCGGGGGCCGCAGACGCTCCCTAGCGTGCAGGCCGATGGATCTGGCCCGAGGGAGAGAGGACGTGGTCACCAGCCCGTCCGCGAGCAGCCCGATGTCGCCCCGCACCTGGGCGATGCTGATCATCCTGTCGGTGCTGTGGGGCGGCTCGTTCTTTTTCAACGCCGTGGCCGTGACGGAGCTGCCGGTCCTCACCGTCGTCGCCTGCAGGGTCGTGCTCGCCGCGATCATCCTTTTGGCCGTCATCCATGCGAGCGGCTCCCGCATGCCGGGCTCGCCAAAGGTCTGGGCGGCCTTCCTCGGCATGGGGCTGCTCAACAACGTCGTTCCGTTCTCGCTCATCGTCTGGGGCCAGGAGCACATCGCCTCGGGGCTGGCGGCGATCCTCAACGCGACGACACCCCTCTTCACCGTGCTGGTCGCCCATCGGCTCACCCGTGACGAGAAGATGACCGGCGGGCGGCTTTTCGGCGTTCTCGCGGGCCTCGTCGGCGTTGCCGTCATGGTCGGTGGCGACGCTCTTGTGTCGGTTGGCGGCGATGTCCTGGCCCAGCTCGCCTGCCTCGCCGCCGCTTTGTCCTATGCCTTCGCCGGCGTCTTCGGCCGGCGCTTCAGGGCCATGGGCATCTCGCCCCTGGCGACGGCCGCGGGACAGGTGACGGCCTCGAGCATCCTCTTGGTTCCGGCGACGCTGATGATCGACCGGCCCTGGACGCTGGGCCTGCCGAGCGCCGCCACGATCGGCGCCCTGATCGGGCTTGCAGCGCTGTCGACCGCGCTCGCTTATGTTTTTTACTTTCGTATTCTGTCGGTTGCCGGAGCCACCAATCTTTTGCTCGTGACGTTTCTGATACCGGTCAGCGCGATCCTGCTCGGCGTTCTGGTCCTGGGCGAACGACTCGAGCCGCAGCATCTGGCCGGCATGGCGATGATCGGCCTCGGCCTCGCGGCGATCGATGGCCGGCCATGGCGCTTGCTGCGCGCTCTGGTCGGGTTGGGCGCATCTGAGGAGCCACGCCCGCGAGACGGTGCTTGAGGCCCGTTGGTCCAACGGGGTAACGGGTGATCTTCCCGCTGAAGGCATCGCCTGAGCGAAGGCTCAGGCGAGCGCGGCCAGCACGTAGCGGTTCAGAATGACCAGAGGCAGCCAGGACTGCATCGCGTCGGCGTAGTGTCCGGCGGTGACGACGACGACGAGCGACAGTGTGGGAACGACGAAGAGACGCTGGCCGCCCAAGCCGATGCCGGCAGCCCAGGCGATCTCGCGGCCTCCAACCAGCGAGCGTCCCAGCCACCAGTGGAAGCCGTAGAAAAAGAGCCGGTCGTCCATGCCGATCTGGGCCATGAGCGACTGCTCGATCCAGCCGGCGGGCAAGAGCGGCTCGCCCTGCCGGCTGCCGCCATCGAGCACGAGCTGGCCGATCCTGGCGAGGTCCGGCGCGCGCAGGCGCAGCCCGCCGGAGGCGGACGGCGTCCCGTCGGCATGGCGGGCCCACTCCACGTCGGTGATGCCGAGTGGTGCCAAGAGAGCCTCACGCGCGTAGGCATCGACCGGCTTGCCGGAGACCTTGCGCAGCACGGCAGCCAGCAGCTCCGTGCATCCGCCGGAATAGGCCCAGACCGATCCGGGCTCCCACAGCAGGCGCGGCTCGAGCGCGGTGCGAAGCCGGTCTCCAGACCGCCACAGGCGGACCTCGCCGTTTCCGGGATCGGTGAGCGGGAGGTTCTCGTCCCATTCCAGCCCGGCGGACATCGTCAGGAGATGGCGAAGCCGGATGCGGTCCTTTCCCGGGGTGCGCAGGTCGGGATAGCCGGGAAGGACGTCGAGCAGCGGCATCTCCAGGTCCTGGATCAGCCCGCGCCCCACCGCATGGCCGACCAGGATGCCGGTCACGACCTTGGTCACGGAGCGGAGGTCGTGCTTGACCTCGGGTCCGTGGACCACCGTGCCGAGCTTCCCCCGCCAGCACGCGTCCTCGCCGCTGCGGTAGTGCTGAAAGATCAAAAGGCCGTTCCGGGCCACGGCGATGCCGTGCACGTTCGAGCCCGCCAGGCCGTCCAGCCAGCCGGCGACGGCCGAGACGACCTCGCCCCTCATGCCGACCGCCTCGGGCGTCGCCTTACGCCATTCGGTCACGATCCAGCCGCGCTCCGACGTTCTGCTCCCACCATCCTTTGAACCCTGACCGCTCATCCTGCAACGGGAGGACCGAGGCGGGCGAAGGCTTCCTGGCGGCGATAGGGGAAATGGGGGTAGGGGGCGGTGACGTCGCTGGCCGCGTCGAGCATTTTCATCTGGTCGGGCGCCAGGGTCCAGCCGATGGCGCCGAGGTTCTGGCGGAGCTGCTGCTCGTTGCGCGCACCGATGATGACGGAAGAAACCGTCGGGCGCTGCAGGAGCCAGTTGAGCGCCACCTGCGGCACGGTTTTTTCGGTCTCGCCGGCTATCGTCTCGAGCGCGTCGGCGACATCGAACAGGGGCTGGCCGCGACGGATTCTTCCTGTGAGGCGCCCCCAGCCGAGTGGGCTCCGGACGTAAGCGGCGTGCCGCTCACGCCTCGACTGAAGTCCTATAGCCCGATTTCGATAATCGCAGCCGTGATGAACGCAGCGACAACGCGCCAATTGCGGTCATCACTGGGCCGGGTATCGTGTGACCCAACGGTCGATCCCAACAGGAGAGGCAGGATTATGCGGAAACGCCCCTCCGCCCGAATTCTGGTTATCGATCAATTCGGGTGTGTTCTTCTTTTTAAGTTTGCTCATACATCCGGTCCGTTGGACGGTCGGATCTATTGGGCGACGCCAGGCGGTGCCGTCGAAGAGGGTGAGACCTTCGAGGAGGCCGCTTTGCGCGAGCTGGAGGAGGAAGCAGGCCTATCTGCGCAACAGTTGACGGGCGAAATTGGCCGTCGGTCCTTCGAGCTTCAACTGACGAATGGAGAAGTAGTCTGGGCCGAGGAGCGGTTCTTCGGAGTCAAAACGGCTAGGAAATCCATCTCAGACCGCGATTGGACCAAAAATGAACGGAGCGTTATAGCCGATCACCGCTGGTGGTCAGCCGAAGAACTAGAAAGAACCACAGAGATCATTTTCCCCGATGGGTTTCTAGATTTGGTCAATCGCCTATCACGGATTTGAGCCTGCTCCAAAAGGACATGTCGTACGCGTCAGCGGGGCGCGGGCCGCCGTGAGGATGTGTCCCTCGGCGCAGATCACTCAGGGGCCACTCTCGCACGCCGGAAAGGTCGACGGCCCAGCGTGGATCGAAAGTGGGGCGGTCATACGATTTCCCCGCCACCGAGGGGGTTCTCGATCCAATCCTCACGGCCATGCCGGACACGGACGTTGAGGATGCTGCCCTCACTCCCGGCAACGTAGACGATGAGGTGCACGCCGAAGGGATGAATGCGCACCGGCGGGTCGATCTCGGGGCACTCGCGCCCGATCTGTGGAAACTCCGCCAGAAGCAGGAAGGCCTGCTCCAGCCGGCGATGGTAGGCGTCCGCCTGAGCCGGCCCGAACTGCTGCGCCCCATGGAGGTAGATGTCGACGACGTCTCCTTGTGCCTTCCGGGTGAGGCGGTAGGTCACGAGCCGGAAGAGCGCACCTTCATACGGGCGATCTCACGAAGCTCGTCCATCGAGCGGCTGCCGGTCCCGCTCTCCAGACCTTCGGTGACGGCCTTCTGCATGGCCGCGATCTTCAGGGCACGCTCTTGGTCGCGCCGGATCAGGTCGCGGATATAGTCGCTTGCATTGCTGTAGCGTCCCCCCTGGTCTGCTGCTCCACCCAATCCTTCATCGGACCGGGCAGGGACACGTTCATCGTAGCCATGACAGCACCTCCTGAGATTGAGATGGCAGGCGTTGGCAAAGCTTGTCAATTCCTCCTCCGCGCGCTCGGCCGCCTTGCAGCTGCCCCTCCAGGAGCCTGTCCAGCCAATGCTGGTGGCGTTGGCTGTAGTGCCAGGCGCCTGCGGCCGTCGCTGGGCGCGGATCAGGAAGGACGGGTGAGCGTCCAGGAGGCCAGGCGCGGCGCCAGCGGGATCATGAGCGGCACGACGGCAAGCGCCGTCGCGGCGGCCGCGATCATCGCCCAGGATGCCCCTGCCATGTCGCCCAGGCGGCCGAAGAGCATGGGGGCGAGCGCGCTCGAGCCCAGCGTGCCGGTGTAGAAGAGGGCGAAGGCGGCCTCCACCCGGTCCGAGGCGACGAGCTCGGGCACCGTGCCGTAGAGCACCGACGAGGTGCCGTTGAGCATGACGCCCAGCAGCGGGAGGAACGCCATCGCGGGCGCCAGCGGCAGGGCCAGCACTGCGAGGATAGAGGCTGCCGTGCCGACCTCCGTCGCCGTCACGACGGCGAGGAGGCCGAGGCGCGCGCCGAGCCAGCCGCAGACGGCCTTGCCGAAGGCGCCGCCGATGAAGACGGCCGAGAGGGCGATACCGACCGTCGTCAGCGACGCGCCCTTCGCCTGGAGGAGGAAGGGCAGGAACAGGAGGAAGGCCATGCGTGCGGCGCTGTCGAGCACGCCGATGACGAGCAGCGGCCCGAAGCCGCCCCTGTCGGCGTGCCGTGCCGCAGCCGCCTCGGCCTTCGGTGCCTCCGGATCGCGCGCGACGCGCGGCATGAGCCAGGCGACGATGAGCGCCACAGCGGCGCCGAGCGCTGCCATGATCCAGAGCGCCGGGCGCCAGCCCATCATCGTCAGGAGAAGCGAGAGCAGGGGCGGGAGCGAGGCCTTGCCCAGATCGCCGGCGAAATTGTAGGTGCCGAGCGGGCCGCGCGCCGCCCGGCCATAGGCATGCGACACGGCGGCCGAGGCCAGCGGATGCTGGGTGCTGCCGCCCGCACCGGCGAGCGCCAGGGCGAGGCAGAGGCCGACAAAGCTGCCCGAGAGCCCGGCCAGGGCATAGCCGGCCGCGGTCAGCGCGGTTCCCAGCGCCAGCACCATTCGCGTGCCCAGCCGTCGGGCCAAGTGTCCCGAGGGCACCTGGAAAGCCGCCAGCATGCTCACATAGAGCGCGCGCAACGCCGCGAGCGCCGCATAGTCGAGCCCGAACTGCGCCTGCCAGACGGGCAGGAGCACGTAGATCATGTCGGTGAGGCCGTCGTGCAGCATGTGCGCCAGGGCGGCGAGGGCGAGCGTGCGGCGCGGGGCGGCACGGGCGGCCGCACCGGAGACGAGGGTGGCGAGGCTGCTCAAGCGGCGGCTCCCCTGGAGGCCAGTGAGGTTGGCGGATGGGGCGAAAAGCTCACTCCTGATAGTGTGAGAGGCTGTGACGGCGGGTACAATCGAGTTATCCTGTTGCTCCATGTGAGGAAAAATCACAAAAAGGCAGATGAGCTTGCGCCGACGCGTTCTTCCGCCGCTCAACGCGGTGCGCTCCTTCGAGGCAGCCGCTCGTCGCGGCAGCCTCACCGAGGCGGCCGAGGAGCTGGGCGTGACGCACGGCGCGGTCAGCCGGCAGGTCGGGCTGCTCGAGGCATGGCTGGGCGGGCCCGCCCTCTTCGGCAGGCGGGGGCGCGGCGTGGCGCTGACGCCGGCGGGTGCGGCCCTGCTGGCCGAGGTCGGCCCGGCGCTCGATCGGATCGCTGCCGCTGCCGCCCGGCACCGGGAGCGGCAGGGCCGGCCCATGCCGACCGTGCTGCGCGTGAACGCGCTCGCGACCTTCGGTCTGCGCTGGCTGCTGCCGCGCCTGCCCCTTTTCCAGAAGGAGCATCCGGGCATCGAGGTCGAGCTGACGACGGCCAACGAGCCGGTCGATGCGTTGCCGGACGTCTATGACGTCGTGATCCGCGGCGGGCCCGACGCCTATCACGGCTTCGTCTCACTGCCGCTGCTGGCCGAGCGCAGGCTGCCGGTCTGCAGCCCGCTCCTCACCGCGCGTGTCGGGCTGGAGACGGTCCCCGATCTCGAGAGGCACACCCTACTGCAGGTGACCTCGATGCCGCGGCTATGGCGGGACTGGCTGACGGAGGCGGGCCATGCGGAGCTGAGGCCGCGGCACACGCTGACCTTCGATCATTTCTATCTGTCGATCCAGGCGGCGATCGACGGGCTGGGCGTGGCGATGGGGCCGACGGCGCTGATCGGCGACGATCTCGCGGCAGGCCGGCTGATGGCACCCTTTCCGGCGACGAGCCTGCCGGCGCGCACCTACTACGCCTATCTGCAGGAGCGCCCGACGCCGGACGAGGCCGCCAACCTGTTCTGTGCGTGGCTGGCGCGTCTGGCCGCAAGCGCTGCGACGGCGGTGGCATCGCCCGAGCGGAGGGCATGATGGTGCCGGCGAGGTGGGCGGCTGCGCCTGCGGAAGAGCTCAGCCTGCTTCGGGCATCGCCACCGGATGGGCGGCGTCCCTGCCGACGACGGTGGTCCATTCGCGCACCCGCCAGCGCGTGACGAGGCCGTTCAGGACGTAGGGGTCGGTCTCGGCGAAGCGCTCTGCGACGGCCGGGCTATCGCCGGCGAGGACGATGAGGGCGCCATCAGCCGGGTCGGCGAAGGCGCCGCCCAACAAAAGCTCGCCGCGGTCGATCGCCGCCTTCGCCTGCTTCAGATGCGCCTCGCGCAACGCGCCGCGGCGCTCCAGATAGTCTGGCGCGTAGTCGTAGAACAACGCGTAGTGCATGGCTGGCTCGCCCCTCACACGTTGAAATAGCGGGCCTGCGGGTGGTGGACGACGATGGCGCTGGTGCTCTGCTCGGGCCAGAGCTGGTCCTCCTCGCCGAGCTCGATGCCGATGCGGGGGGCGCCCAGAAGCTCGAGGAGGCGCGCCTGGTCGGCGAGGTTGGGGCAGGCCGGATAGCCGAAGCTGTAGCGGGAGCCGCGATAGCCCTGCTTCAGGACCTCGCGCATCTCGCGCGCGTCCTCGTGGCCGAAGCCGAGCTCGGCGCGGATGCGGGCGTGGACGTACTCGGCCATCGCCTCGGCCAGCTCGACGCCCAGGCCGTGCAGGCGGACATAGTCCTGGTAGCGATCGGCGGCGAACCATTCGCGCGCCACCTCGGAGGCGCGCTGGCCGACCGTCACGACCTGAAGTCCCAAAACATCGCGCTCGTCGTCGTCGATGTCGCGCAGGAAGTCCGAGATGCAGAAGCCCTCGGCCTTGCGCTGACGCGGCAGGGCGAAGCGGGCGAGCTCGGTGGTGCCGGCGTCGTCGAACAGCACGATGTCGTTGCCTTCGCCCGCGGCCTTCCAATAGCCGTAGGCCGCCTTGGGGGTGAAAACCTTCTCGGCCTCGGCGTCTCGGCGACGAGGCTGGTAAGGACGGGGCGCAGCTCCTTGGCGGCCCAGGCGATGAAGTCCTCGAGCTTGCGGCCGTCCTTCTTGTAGCCCCAGTGGAACTGGTAGAGCATGTTCTCATTGAGGTAGGGCAGGAGCGCCCGCACCGGCACATGCTCGATCAGCCGGGCGCCGAGGAAGGGCGGCGTGGGCACGGCAACACCCTTGGCCAGCTCGCGCCGGTGGACGCTGGATCTCCTCGAGCTCCACGGGCCGGGCCCCCATCGATCCGGCGCCATTGCCATTGGCGAACTCGAGCGTGCGCGGCTTCTTGCCGGGCTTGGTCCGCTCGGCCGCCTTGGCGGTGCGCTCGCCCACATAGTCGACGAAGCTGCCGGTCACGACCTTGTCCATCAGGGAAAGGCCGTCGAAGGCATCGCGCGCATAGGCGACCGGGCCCTCGCTCATAGGCCTTCCAGCAATCCTCCTCGACATAGGCGCGGGTCAGGGCGGCACCGCCCAGCATGACCGGGATCTTGAGGCCCTGGCGACCCATCTCCTCGAGGTTCTCGCGCATGATGACGGTCGACTTGACCAGGAGGCCCGACATGCCGATGGCGTCGGCGCGCTGCGCCTCGGCCGCCTCGAGGATCGAGCTCAGCGGCTGCTTGATGCCGAGATTGACGACCTTGAAGCCGTTGTTGGTGAGGATGATGTCGACGAGGTTTTTGCCGATATCGTGGACGTCGCCTTTCACGGTGGCCAGCACGATCGTGCCCTTCTGCTGGCCGTCGGCCCGCTCCATGAAGGGCTCGAGGAAGGCCACGGCCTTCTTCATCGTCTCGGCCGACTGCAGCACGAAGGGCAGCTGCATCTTGCCGCTGCCGAAGAGCTCGCCCACCACCTTCATGCCGTCCAGGAGAAGCTTGTTGATGATGTCGAGCGGCGCGTAGGTCTCCATGGCCTTCTCGAGGTCGGCCTCGAGGCCCTGCTTGTCGCCGTCGACGATGCGCTGCTTGAGCTGCTCCTCGATTGTCTCGGGCCGCGCCTTCTTGACCGAGTCGGCGGCCTTGCGATCAGCGAAGAGGGCGATGAAGGCGTGCAGCGGATCATAGCCGTCGCGGCGGCGATCGAAGATCAGATCCTCGGCGACCTTGGCCTCCTCCTCCGGGATCTTGTGCAGCGGCATGATCTTGCTGGTGTGGACGATGGCGCCGGTGAGGCCGCGCTTGACCGCATGGTCGAGGAAGACCGAGTTCAGGACGTGGCGTGCCGGCGGCGTTGAGGCCGAAGGAGATGTTGGAGAGACCCAGGATGATCTGGATCTCGGGGAACTCCTTGGAGATCGTCTCGATCGCCTCGAGCGTCCAAAGCCCCAGCTTCCTGTCGTCCTCGTTGCCGGTGCAGATCGTGAAGGTCAGCGGGTCGATCAGGAGGTCGTGCTGCTTGAGGCCGAAGCGGCCGCAGGCGAACTCGACGAGACGGCGGGTGATGCGGAGCTTGTCCTCCGCCGTCTTCGCCATGCCCGCCTCCTCGATCGTCAAGGCGATGACGGCCGACGCCGAACTTTTTGGCCAAGCGCATGCGGGCGGCGGGCGGCTCCTCGCCGTCCTCGAAGTTGATCGAGTTGATGATGCCCTTGCCGCCATAGAGCGCCAGGCCCACCTCGAGCACCGGCAGCTCGGTCGAATCGAGCACCAGCGGCGCGTCGACCTGGCCGCGCATGCGGGTGAGGACCTCGGTCATGTCGCGGATCTCGTTGCGACCCGACATAGGCCGTGCAGACGTCGAGCGTGTTCGAGCCCTCGCGCGCCTGCTCGCGTCCCATCGCGACGCAGCCGTCCCAGTCCTCGGCCGCCTGCAGCTCGCGGAAGCGCTTGGAGCCGTTGGCGTTGCAGCGCTCGCCGATCGACAGATAGCTGTTCTCCTGGCGCAGCGGCACGGCGGAGAAGAGCGAGGCGAGCGCGGGTGTGCGCTGCGGGCTGCGGGGCGTCGGGCGCGGCCTGAAGCCGTCCTCCGCGCGGCGGCGCAGCATCGCGTCGATGGCTGCGATGTGCGTGTGGTTGGTGCCGCAGCAGCCGCCCACGAAGTTGACGCCGTCCTCGGCGACGAAGCGCTCGAGCCAGCGCGCCATCTCCTCGGCACCCAGGGGATAGTAGGTCTGGCCTTCGCGCAGCTCGGGCAGGCCCGCGTTGGGCAGGACCGAGATGAGGCCCTCCCAGGTCTGCCCCAGATGGCGGAGATGCTCGGCCATCTCCTTGGGGCCCGTGGCGCAGTTGAGGCCCATGACCGGCACGTCGAGCGAGTCGATGATGACGGTGGCGGCCGCGATGTCGGTGCCGACCAGCATGCTGCCCGTGGTCTCGATCGTGACCTGCACCATGATCGGGAGCACCTTGCCGGTCTTGGCGAAGGTGCGCCTGGCACCGTTGACCGCGGCCTTGATCTGCAGGGGATCCTGGCAGGTCTCGATCAGGATGGCGTCGGCATTGCCCTCGACGAGGCCCATGGCCTGCACGGCGAAGGCGTCCTCGAGCTCGCGATAGGCGACGTGCCCGAGGCTCGGCAGACGCGTGCCGGGACCGACCGAGCCGATGACGAAGCGGCGCCGGCCGTCGCCCGCGAGCCGCTCGATCGCCTCGTGCGCCAGCTCGCAGGCGCGACGGTTGATCTCGACGGCGCGGTCGGCGAGGCCGAACTCGCCCAGCGTGATGGGCGAGCCGCCGAAGGTGTTGGTCTCGACCGCGTCGGCGCCGGCCTGGAGATAGGCGCCGTGGATGTCGCGCACGAGGTCCGGGCGGGACAGGTTCAAGATCTCGGAGCAGTTCTCCTGCCCCCAGAAATCGTCGAGCGTCAGGTCGCGGCCCTGGATCTGCGAGCCCATGCCGCCGTCGAGGAGAACAAGGCGCTCACGGGCGTAGTCGAGCAGGTCGGTCATGAGACTCCGCGTGGCATGGGGTGCGAGAGAAGGACGGATCGATCAGGCGGCGGCCGGTACCGGGCGTGACGCCTTGAGGAGCTGGACTATCGCGAGCGGCAGCTCGGCCCGGTTCAGGGCATAGACATGCTGGCGGCAGAGGCCTTCCGCGGCGAGGCGGCGACACTGCTCGGCGACGACGCTCGCCGCCACCATGCCGTGGACGGCCGAGCCGTCCTCCACGCCGTCGAAGAGCGCCTCGAGCCAGCCCGGCACGCCGGCCCCGCAGGCGGCCGAGAAGCGGCGGATCTGGATGAAGCTGTGGATCGGCATGATGCCGGGAACCAGCTCCACATCGATGCCGGCCGCCACGATCTCGTCGCGGAAGCGGAGGATGCGGTCGGTATCGAAGCAATATTGGGTGATGAGCCGGCTGGCACCCGCCTCGACCTTCCTCTTCAGCAGGTCGAGCGCCGCGGCGGCGCTGGGCGCGTCGGGGTGCAGCTCGGGGTAGCAGCCGACGCTGATGTCGAAGTCGGCGATGGCCCTGATGCCGGCCACCAGCGCGTCCGGATAGGCGTAGCCGTCGGGCCGCGGCTCGTAGCGGGCGGCACCCTTGGGCGGATCGCCGCGCAGCGCCACGATGCGCCGCACGCCGGCTTCCCAGTAGCGGCGCAAGAGCGCGTCGATCTCGGCCTTGGAGGCGTAGGCGCAGGTGAGATGGGCCGCCACCGGCACGCCGAAGCGCTCGTGGATGCCCTTCGCGAGCGGGAAGGTGCCGCCCTCGCCGCTGCCGCCGGCGCCGCAGGTGACCGAGACGAAGCGTGGCCCGGAGGCTACGAACAGCTCGAGATTGCGCCACAGCCGCGCCGTCGACTCCTCGGTCTTGGCCGGGAAGACCTCGATCGAGAGCTCGACCGGGGGGATGGTCCGGTCGAGCCAGGGACCCGGGCTGGCCGGCTCGGCGTCGTGCCTGGTCGTCGTCATGCCGCCTGTCTCCTGTCCTGATCGGTGTCGCCCTCGGCCGAGGCCGGGACGGAGCCGCGCCAGATCACCACCGTGAGCGTGGGCCCGTGGAGCCGGATGGGCGTGTCGCCCACGAGGCCCAGCTCCCGGAACCAGCCCGCCATCTCGCGATCGCCGAAGCCCAGCCGACGATGGCGCCGATCGGTGCGCAGCCATTCCTCGCCGTGATGGGCGAGATCGACGACGACGAGCCAGCCGCCGGGGCGGAGCACGCGCCGCGCCTCCGCCAGCGCCGCCAGCGGATCGTCGGCGAAATGCAGCACCTGGTGAAGCGTCGCCGCCGCGAAGGAGGCATCCGGCAACGGCAGGCGGTACATGTCGCCGTGGCGGACCTGGCAGTTGCCGGCCTCGCGGCGGTCGAGATTGGCGCGGGCCACCGCCAGCATGTCGTGGCTGCGGTCGATCCCGAGGCCGTGCCCGACATGGCGCGCCAGCACCTGGAGGATGCGGCCGGTGCCGGTGCCGATGTCGACGAGGCTGGGCGTGCGCCGGGTCTCGAAGAGGCCGAGGAGGGCCCGCTCGACCTCGGCGCCGTCGACCGCAAGGTCGCGCTCGCTGTCCCAGCCGCGCGCCCGACCGTCGAAATAGCGCTCGGCCTGGGCGCGGCGCGCCTCGCGCACCGCCTCGAGGCGCTGGCGGTCGAGCCTGAGGCGGGCGTCACCTTCCGGCAACAGTCGGCCGATCGCGCGCGCAAGGCGCGCTCCCTCGCCGGCCTGCGTGCGCCTGTAGAAGACCCAGCTGCCCTCTCGGAAGCGCTCGAGCAGCCCGGCATCGGCCAGGAGCTTCAGATGGCGGGAGATGCGGGGCTGGCTCTGCCCCATGATCTGGGTGAGCTCGGAAACGGTCCATTCTCCCTGGGCGCAGATGGCGAGCAGGCGCAACCGCGACGGCTCCGCCGCGGCGCGCAGCGCCGCGAGCAGGGGGTCGAGCGAGCTGTCGGGAGCGGCCATCGCAGGTCCCGTGAGGCAATCTTCAGTATATGTACATCTCTTTATATGGTCCGGTCAACGGCTCCCCGGGTGCGCCTCGCGAGGCGTCCGCGGCTTGCCAGCTGCCGGGCCGCGTCCTAAGACCCCCGCTGGCTCGGCGCCCTCGATCTGCGGGGTCTGCCGGCGGACATGCTCGAGAGGGATTGGAATGTCCGAGCGCATCCAGGGCCGCTCCCGACGGTCCGCGACGATCGGCGCAGTGCTGGCCCTGGGCCTCGCGGTCCAGCTCGTAGCGGCCGGGGCGCGGGCTGCGGAAGGCGACCCGCTCGAGCCCGTTAATCGGGCCATCTTCAACTTCAACGACGTGCTGGACGGCCTCATTCTGGGCCCGATCTCGACGCTCTACGGCATGGTCGTGCCCGCCCGTGCGCGGGCCAGCGTGCACAACGCGCTCTCCAATCTGGGCGAGCCCGTGATCTTCGCCAACGATCTCTTGCAAGGGAACACCGACGACGCCGGCCAGACGCTGGCCCGCTTCATGATCAACAGCTCGCTCGGCGCGTTCGGCCTGTTCGATCCGGCGACGACCCTCGGCCATCCCTACCAGTCCAACGATTTCGGGCTCACGCTCGCGCACTACGGCATGGGCCCCGGCCCCTATCTCGTCCTGCCGGTCTTCGGCCCCTCGAACCCGCGCGACGCGGCGGGCCTCGCGGTCGACGGCTTCGTGCTCGATCCGGTGGCCTACATTGCGCCCACCGACGTCCGCCTCGGCATCGCCGTGGCGCGCGGCATCGACACCCGCTACCAGCTCGGGCCAAGCCTCGCGGATCTGAAGGCCAACAGCCTCGACTACTACGCCACCGTGCGCACGGTGGCCCAGCAGCACCGTGCGGCGCAGGTCTCGCGCGCGACACCCGGGGCGAACCAGGCCTACGAGGACATCTTCAATGAGAACTTCGACGATCAGCCCAAGTCGTCCGACTGACGGCTCGGCGGGCCTGCCGCGGCGCGGCTGTCTCGCCCTCCTCGCGGCGGCGGGGGCGTTCCTGAACGTCCGATCGGCGCTCGCCGCCGACGCCGCCGCGGCCAAGAAGTTCGTCCAGGCGGTCGGCGACAAGGTCGTCACCATCCTCAAGGACAAGAGCCTGTCGACCGACAAGAAGGTCGCCGAGCTCGACACGATCCTCAAGAGCGACGTCGACCTGCCGCTCGTGGCACGGCTCGTCATGGGCCGCTACTGGCGGCAGGCGACGGACAGCCAGCGCCAGGAATACACGAAGCTCTTCAACGCGCTGGTGACGCACACCATGGCGACGCGGCTCAACACCTATGGCGGCCAGACCTTCGATGTCGTGGGCTCCACCCAGATCGACGACACGGACAGCGTCGTCTCGACCAAGATCCTCCAGCCGTCCGGCGGTGCCCCGGTCAATGTCGACTGGCGGCTCCGGCAGACGGACGGCGGCCTCAAGATCATCGACATCGTGGCCGAGGGCATCAGCATGGTGGTGACGCAACGCTCCGAGGCGGCGGACATCATCAGCAGCCGCGGCATCGACGGTCTCCTGGCCGAGATGCGCCGCCGCCTGCAGCAGTCGGGCTGACCGGCCAGCCGGCCGGGCCTCGCCTATGCCGCCGCGGCGGCTGATGGCGCTGCCTGGGCCACGGGCAGGGTGAAGCAGAAGGCGGCCCCGCCCAGGCTCGAGCGCTCGACCCAGATACGGCCGCCGAAGCGCTCGATGATCTGGCGGCAGATGGTCAGCCCGAGGCCCGTGCCCTTCGGGCGGGACTTGAGATCGTCGGCGAGCTGGCGGAATTTCTCGAAGACGGCCTCGCGCGCGCTCTCGGGCACGCCCGGCCCGTTGTCCTCGACCCTGAGCTCGAGCCCGTCGGCGCGCTGCACCACCTCCAGCCGCACACGGCCGCCCTCGTCGGGCACGAACTTGGCCGCGTTCGAGACGAGGTTGATCACCACCTGAACGAGGCGGTCGCGGTCGCAGCTCACCGGTGCCGATGAGGCACCCAGCGCCGTCTCGAGCGCGACGCGGCGCTCGGCCAGGAGCGAGCGGGTGGCGTCCAGCGCCTGCTCGACGATGTCCCTCAGGTCGCAGTCGCCGACCTGCCATTCCATCCGGCCCGACTCGATCTTGGCGATGTCGAGGAGGTCGTTGATGAGGCGCGTCAGGCGCTCCGACTCGCGTACGACGATCTCGAGAAACTCCTCGCGCTCGCTTCGGTCCAGATCGGGCGTGTCGAGGAGGATCTCGGAGAAGGAGCGGATCGCGGTGAGCGGTGTCCTGAGCTCGTGGCTCACCGTCGCGATGAAGTCGTCTTTCAGCTGGTCCAGATGGCGCAGGCGCTCGTTGGCGCGGCGCAGCTCGGCCGTCGCCTCCTCGAGCGCCTGCGACTTCTGCTCGAGCCGGCGGCTGTACTCGAGCACCTGCGAGGTCTCGTTCAGGATCTCCATCAGATCGTCGGGGCCGATGACCTCGCCGCGGACGACCGAGCCCACAACGGCGCGTGCCGAGGCGGCACCGATGGCGCGGGCGATGTGGCGCTCGCACAGCTCGACCAGGACGCCGTCGGCCCGCTCCTCGGGCGCCAGCGAGCGCCCGCGGCGCGTGGCGTCGAGGGCGAGGGCTGCGTCCGCGCGGTGCCGGCCGAGAAACCGCCGCAGCAGGTCGCGCAGGGCACCAACCCGCGCCTCGCCACGCCACAGCCGGGCGCCCAGCTGCTCCTGGCCGGCATCGACATAGAGGCGCGTCTGGATCTGCTCGAGTCGTGACTGCCGGCCGAGCAGGCTGCAGGCGACGAGGCAGACGATGTTGATGCCGAGGCTCCAGACGACGGCATGGCTGATGGGCTGAAGGCCCGAGAGCCCGAAGAGCGCATAGGGCTTGAGGAGGCCGATGCCGAGATAGCCGTGCGTTACGATGTCGGGCGGGCCTGCGCTGCGGGCCTCGGCGAAGGCCGGCACCACGAGGGTGAGGATCCAGACGACAAAGCCGGCGAGGAGACCCAGGATGGCGCCGCTGCGGTTGGCGTCGCGCCAGTAGATGCCGGCCAGGATCGGCGGGCCGAGCTGGGCCACCGCGGTGAAGGAGATGAGCCCGATGCTGGCGAGCCCGTAGCGGCCGCCCACCACCTCGAAGAAGGCGTAGCCGGCGAGCAGCACGATCAGGATGCCGAGCCGGCGGATCAGCAGCACGACCGCCTGCAGGTCGTGGCGCCGGTGGAGCCTGAGGAAGCCCAGGCGCAGCAGGACGGGCATCACGAGATCGTTCGAGATCATCGTGCTGAGCGCCACCGTCTCGACGATGACCATCGCGGTGGCGGCCGAGAGCCCGCCCAGGAAGGCCACGAGCGCCAGCCAGTCTCGGCCGGCCGAGAGCGGCAAGGTGAGCACGAAGAGATCGGCCTCGGCCGGGTTGAGGCCGGCGATGCGGCCGGCCAGGGCAATCGGCAGCACGAAGAGGTTGATGACGAGGAGATAGAGCGGCAGGAGCCAGCTGGCACGGCGGATGTGGTCGCTCTCGACATTCTCGATCACGGCGACCTGGAACTGGCGCGGCAGGACCAGGAAGGCGGCGCCGGCGAGGAGGGTCGTGAGGAAGAAGTCGGCATAGCTGCCGCCGGGCGCGCCGATCGAGGCCAGGCTGCCCAGCCCCTGCTCGGCGGCGCGCCTGAAGATCGCGGCCGGGCCGTCGAAGAGGACGAAGGTGACGACCACGCCCACCAGGAGAAAGCAGAGGAGCTTGACGACGCTCTCGAGCGCCACGGCCAGCACCATGCCCTGATGGTGCTCGGTCGCGTCGATGTGGCGTGTGCCGAAGAGGATGCTGAAGGCGGCCAGCACGATGGTGACGAGGAAGACCGTGTCGGTGCCGATGGCGGGGCTGCCGCTGGCCGCCGGGCCGGCGCCCAGCATCACCTCGACGCTGAGGCCCACCGCCTTGAGCTGCAGGGCGATGTAGGGAACGCTGCCGACCACGGCCACGACCGTGACGAGGCCACCCAAAAGGCCGCTCTTGCCGTAGCGGGCTGAGATGAAGTCGGCGATCGAGGTGATGCCGTTGGCCTTCGTGATCGTCAGGATCTTGCGCAACAGGAAGGGGAAGAGGATCGCGACGAGGGTGGGTCCCAGATAGATCGGCAAGAAGCCCAGGCCCTGGGTCGCGGCGACGCCGACGCTGCCGTAGAAGGTCCAGGCCGTGCAGTAGACGGCCATCGAGAGGGTGTAGACATAGGGGCTGGCGATCACCGAGCGGCCCTGGTCGGCGCGTCGGTCGCCGAACGAGGCGACGGCGAAGAGCGCCACCAGATAGGCCAACCCGAGGAAGAGAGCGGACCCCGCCAGCGCCATGGGCCGCTAGTCCTCGGCGCGCCGCTCGACGAGCCGCGCCGTGAGCAGGATGACGAGACCCCAGGCAAGGAGGAGGTAGAGCGGCAAGGGCGGGAACGGCCCGATGTTGGGCAGGGCGCGGGCCACGGCCAGCACCGGGGCGTTGAAGAGCAGCACGGCCAGCCCGAAGAGGGCGAGGAGGCGGCGCGCCCGGCTGCCGAGAGGCTGCATCCGCCTCACGCCTCGCCGAGCATGGCCTTCACCTGCGCCACCAGCTCACGCGTCGAGAAGGGCTTGGTGACGTAGGCGTCGGCGCCGAGCGCCAGGCCGCGCTGGCGCTCCACGTCGCGGCCGCGCGCGGTGAGCATCACGATCTTGGTGGCCTGCCAAGCCGGCTGCCTGCGGATGCGCTCGCAGACCTCGAAGCCGTCGAGCTCGGGCATCATGACGTCGAGGAGCAGGAGATCGGGCGGCGTGCCCGCGAGCGCCTCGAGCGCCTCGGCGCCGTCCCTGGCCACCTCGACCTCGAACCCCGCGCGGCGCATCAGGAACTCGAGCGACAGCACGATGTTGGGCTCGTCGTCCACCACCAGCACCCGCTTTGCCATGGTCCAGCCTCCCCGAGCCGCCGTTCCGGGATCGCCGCGGCTCTGCGCCATCGAGCGTGCAGCACCCGCTGCCGCTGTCAAGCACGTGTCACCGGGGCCGCCATTGCGGTGGATCAAGGGCGGGGCGGCGCCGATCGCCCGGGGCGACCATGGGCGGTGCCATCGGACTCCGCGGCCTTCAGGCGGGGTGGCGTCGCCGATCGGGTCGGCGCGGGCGGCGCCGGCGCAATCGCCTGCCCTGGCGATCGCGCCGTGCGTCCGGCCGGGTCAGGCGAAGGTCTTGAGGAAGACCGGCAGGCTCACCCAGTTGCTGACCCGGCCGCCCAGCATCGGCCACGAGGTCCAGCTTGCCCCGCCGCTGGTGCTGTATTGGGCGCCACGGTTGACGTAGACGCCGGCCTTGTTGGCGAAGCCGTAGAAGTAGCCGTCCGTGCTCGGCATGGCGTTGAGCGTGGAGCCGGCCGCCGCCTGGAACTTCACGTAGTACTTGCCGCCTGTGGCGAAGGTGGTGGGGCCGATCGGGGCGTAGAGCCAATGCACGGGCGCGTTGTCGCCCTGCGTGGAGATGCTCGCCTGGTCGCCGTCGATGGTGGCCGTCGAGAGGGCGCTGCCGCCCGAGTTCGTCAGGCTGATCGTGACCGGGCCCACCGTGCCGGTGCGGAAGAAGGCGAAATAGACCCCGTAGATCGTGGCGGCCGCCCTGTCGTACATGGTGAAGCTCTGACGAGCCACGTTGCCGCCGCCGATATTCTGGAAGCAGCCGCGCCCGCCGTCCATCCAGGACTGGCCCTTGGCGACGCCGTCGGTGTAGACGAGCTCGTAGATCGGGATGTAGCCGGGCATCACCCGCCAGGCATTGTTCTCGTAGCGGATGCTCGCGAGCTTGCTCTTCAGGAGCGGGAAGATCACGAGCCCGTCCGGCGGTGGCGTCCAGTCGTGGAGGTCGTTGACCGAGACCTTGCCGACGTTCGGGGTCAGCTGCTCGAAGACGATATGGTAGGTGGTGCCGTAGGTGAGCTGTGGCTGGGTGGTGAAGGGCAGCTCCGGGAATTTGCCGAGGCTCGCGGCGTTGGCGTAGGCGGCGGTGGTGCCGAGCTTGACGCCCGAGGGGTAGCCGCCGTTGTCGGTCTGGATCGAGAGCTGGATGGTGCCGCCGGTGCCGACGCTGTAGCCGGTGCCGGTGCGGTTCTCCCAGCGCACGGTCTTCACCGTCGCCCGTGTACTCGGCGACGAAGCGATAGGCGTGCTTGTCCCAGTAGCCGTTGGGTGCCTTCGACGCGGAGTAGAGCGGGCAGCCCAGATACTGGCCGCCGAAGCACAGGGTCGTGTCGAGGCCGGAGCTGCTGGTCGACGGGGTGCCCGGGCCGGCGCCCGAGGTGGTGGTCGTGGAACCGCCAGAGCCTGTCGACGAACCCGTGCCGGAGCTCGTATCGCCGGAGCCTGTCGACGAGCCTGTGCCCGAGCTAGAATCGCCAGAGCTTGCCGACGAGCCCGTGCCGGAGGTCGTGCCGCCAGAGCTCGTTGACGAGCCCGTGCCGGAGCTGCTGGAGCCTGTCGACGAGCCGGTGCTCGAGCTACCGGAATCCGACGTGTTATTGGCAAGGTCGCGCGTATAGGCCCCGCAGCCTTTGGCGCCGTCCACCGAGCTTACATAGGTGTGGCAGGCAAAGGCCGTGCGTGGGAGGAGGCCCAACATGCCGCCCAGTCCGACACCACCGACGGCCGCCGCGCCGCGCAGCAACCGTCGACGATACCGCCCATGTGGAGTTGACGTGCTCTCCAACAACATGGCTCTGTGTTTCCCTTGTGAGTCGAATTATGTTTTGGTCCCCAGCCGACGGCTAAGATAATATTATTACTTTTGGAAAGCTTCTTGCAGCCGGTTGAGGCGCGGTAAGCTTTCGCCGACGTAGCCGACGCTGCGGCCCATCGAGTCTTGGCTTTCATTTTTGTTACCGCTACCGCCGATGAATTATCTCTTCTCTTCAAAGGGCAGGAGTGGCGCGCGCGTGCCATAGTGTGGTCGTGGCATACGCCCTTCCTGCCGGCCGCTCGGGATCTCGACCCACTGCGGCCTTCTGGGCCCGGTTCCGTACCGCGCCATCGGACCGGGCCCCCCGCGCGGCGAGATGGCTCTCCCCTTGAGAGAAAGCGCGGATGCTGACGAACCGGGAGAGACAAGCGCTCTCCTCTTCCTGTTGCCATCGAGATATCGAACAACTCCCTGAGTTGATGGCGTTGAACCCCTGTGTATGTTCACACAAGAAATATCATTATTTCATGCTCTAAACTTCAATTTTACGGATACTGATTGAATTGATCACGAAAAATACATGAATATCCTGCAGAAATTAACAGGAGCATTTCACGGTTAGCCGCCCTCAATGGTACGTTTCTCGATCAAGCTCAAATAGCCGTCTAGCACTACCTCGGTGAAAAATAAACCCTTTTTGATTGATTTTGCCGCGCCCGTGCGTCAACCGGGCGAGGGCCGTCGCCCCTGCCGGACCGGCCGGCGCGTCACGGGCCTCGAGAATGCCGGACGGCAGGCGAGGCAGGGGCTCAGCGGCTGCGCGAAGGGTGTCCGCTAACCCGCCGGTGCGGCACATAATCTGGGGCTAGCTGCCGACGCCCCCGTCGGTGACCGAGAAAAGGACGGTGAGCGCGGTGCCGGCGGTTCCCTTGCCGCCGGCACCGCTAAAGGGCGTGACGGTGATGCTGTGCGTGCCGACCGTGGGGGTCCACGCCCAGTAGTCGCCGTGGTGTCGCCGGCGAGCGCATAGGGCGGTGCCGTCTCGGTGCGGTAGGCGCTGTTGCCGTCGAGGGCGAAGCGGACGCTGCCGACGGTGGTGGGGCTGGTGTTGGCGCGGATGTTGAGATTGCTCGTCGGCAGTGTCGTGAGATCGAGCGTCGCGCCGTTGGGCAGCGGATCGTAGCCGGCGATCGGCTGGTTGGTGTCGGCGTTCATCAGGCTCAACGAGGCGACCGAAGGCCCGCTGCTGCTGCCTCCGGAATCCGTGACGGTAAAGGCGACGGTGAGCGGCGTGCCGGCGGTGCCGGTGGCCCCCGCGCCCGTGTAGGGCGTGGCGGTGACGCTGTGGCCGCCGACCGACGGCGTCCAGGCCGTGTAGTTGCCCGAGCTGTCGCCGGCCAGCGCATAGGGCGGCGCGCTGTCGGTGGCGTAGGTGCTGTTGCCGTCGAGGGCGAAACGCACGCTGCCGACGGTGGTGGGGCTGGTGTTGGCGCGGATGTTGAGGTTGCGGGTCGGCAGGGTGGCCAGATCGAGCGTCGTGCCGCCGGGCAGCGGGTCGTAGCCGGCGATCGGCTGGTTGGTGTCGGCGTTGATGAGCGAGAGCGAGCTCACCGCCTGCGGGGTGCTGGCGCCGGAATCCGTGACGGTGAAGGCGACGGTGAGCGGCGTGCCGGCGGTGCCGGCGGCCCCCGCGCCCGTGTAGGGCGTGGCGGTGACGCTGTGGCCGCCGACCGCCGGCGTCCAGGCCGTGTAGTTGCCCGAGCTGTCGCCCGCGAGCGCATAGGGCGTGGCACTGTCGGTGGCATAGGTGCTGTTGCCGTCGAGGGCGAAGCGGACGCTGCCGACGGTGGCCGGGCTCGTGTTGGCGCGGATGTTGAGGTTGCGCGTCGGCAGGGTGGCCAGATCGAGCGTCGTGCCGCCGGGCAGCGGGTCGTAGCCCGAGATCGGCTGGTTGGTGTCCGCGTTGATCAGCGAGAGCGAGCTTACCGCCTGCGGGCTCGTGCCGCCGGACTTGGTGACGGTGAAGGCGACGGTGAGCGGCGGGCCGGCGGTGCCCGTGGCACGGGCACCGCTGTAGGGCGTGACGGTGAGGCTGTGACTGCCGACCGCCGGCGTCCAGGCATTGTAGTTGCCCGAGCTGTCGCCCGCGAGCGCATAGGGCAGGAACGTCTCGGTGGCGTAGTCGCTGTTGCCGTCGAGGGCGAAGCGGACGCTGCCGATGGTGGCCGGGCTGGTGTTGGCGCGGATGTTGAGATTGCTCGTCGGCAGTGTCGTGAGATCGAGCGTCGCGCCGTTGGGCAGCGGATCGTAGCCGGCGATCGGCTGGTTGGTGTCGGCGTTCATCAGGCTCAGCGAGGCGACCGAAGGCCCGCTGCCGCTGCCTCCGGAGTCTGTGACGGTGAAGGCCACGGTGAGCGGCGTGCCGGCGGTGCCGGTGGCCCCCGCGCCCGTGTAGGGCGTGGCGGTGACGCTGTGGCCGCCGACCGACGGCGTCCAGGCCGTGTAGTTGCCCGAGCTGTCGCCGGCCAGCGCATAGGGCGTGCGCGCTGTCGGTGGCGTAGGTGCTGTTGCCGTCGAGGGCGAAGCGCACGCTGCCGACGGTGGTGGGGCTGGTGTTGGCGCGGATGTTGAGGTTGCGGGTCGGCAGGGTGGCCAGGTCGAGCGTCGTGCCGCCGGGCAGCGGGTCGTAGCCGGCGATCGGCTGGTTGGTGTCGGCGTTGATGAGCGAGAGCGAGCTCACCGCCTGCGGGGTGCTGGCGCCGGAATCCGTGACGGTGAAGGCGACGGTGAGCGGCGTGCCGGCGGTGCCGGCGGCCCCCGCGCCCGTGTAGGGCGTGGCGGTGACGCTGTGGCCGCCGACCGACGGCGTCCAGGCCGTGTAGTTGCCCGAGCTGTCGCCGGCGAGCGCATAGGGCGTGGCGCTGTCGGTGGCATAGGTGCTGTTGCCGTCGAGGGCGAAGCGGACGCTGCCGACGGTGGCCGGGCTCGTGTTGGCGCGGATGTTGAGGTTGCGCGTCGGCAGGGTGGCCAGATCGAGCGTCGTGCCGCCGGGCAGCGGATCGTAGCCCGAGATCGGCTGGTTGGTGTCCGCGTTGATCAGCGAGAGCGAGCTTACCGCCTGCGGGGTCGTGCCGCCGGACTTGGTGACCGTGAAGGCGACGGTGAGCGGCGGGCCGGCGGTGCCCGTGGCACGGGCACCGCTGTAGGGCGTGACGGTGAGGCTGTGACTGCCGACCGCCGGCGTCCAGGCATTGTAGTTGCCCGAGCTGTCGCCCGCGAGCGCATAGGGCAGGAACGTCTCGGTGGCGTAGTCGCTGTTGCCGTCGAGGGCGAAGCGGACGCTGCCGATGGTGGCCGGGCTGGTGTTGGCGCGGATGTTGAGATTGCTCGTCGGCAGCGTCGTGAGATCGAGCGTCGCGCCGTTGGGCAGCGGATCGTAGCCGGCGATCGGCTGGTTGGTGTCGGCGTTCATCAGGCTCAGCGAGGCGACCGAAGGCCCGCTGCCGCTGCCTCCGGAGTCTGTGACGGTGAAGGCCACGGTGAGCGGCGTGCCGGCGGTGCCGGCGGCGCCCGCGCCCGTGTAGGGCGTGGCGGTGACGCTGTGGCCGCCGACCGACGGCGTCCAGGCCGTGTAGTTGCCCGAGCTGTCGCCGGCGAGCGCATAGGGCGTGGCGTCGTCGGTGGCGTAGGTGCTGTTGCCGTCGAGGGCGAAGCGCACGCTGCCGACGGTGGCCGGGCTCGTGTTGGCGCGGATGTTGAGGTTGCGGGTCGGCAGGGTGGCAAGATCAAGCGTCGTGCCGCCGGGCAGCGGATCGTAGCCGGCGATCGGCTGGTTGGTGTCGGCGTTGATCAGCGAGAGCGAGCTTACCGCCTGCGGGGTCGTGCCGCCGCCGGTCGGAACGACCGCGTTCATCACCCGCGCCATGATCTGCTTGCCGTAGCCGGCCTGGGCGTAGGGCGGGTAGCCGTACCGGACGACGACCATGTCGAGGCTGGGGATAACGACGAGGAAGGTCTCGCGGTAGCCCCAGGCGTAATAGGCGTCGGCGGGAACGGTGGAGCCGAGGCCCGACTGGGTCCGGTTGGTCCACCACAGATGGCCATAGAACCGGGGGGAGTTGGTCTGCACCGGAAAGGGTGATCCCGGCGTCGCCGCGAAGATGGTGTTGCCGAGGAACGACGGCCAGGTGTGGAGCAGGTTTGCGTTGGCTCCGCTGATCACCTGCTGCTTGCCGGCGCTGCCGACCCAGGTGCCGTTCATCATCACGAGATAGCCAACCCGGGCGAGGTCGCGCGCCGTGATCGAGGCGCCGCTCGAGGTGGTGCTGTAGGCGTCGTACTTGGTCCAGGGGATCGGCGAGATGCCGAGCGGGGCGGCGATCAGCTTGTTGAAGGCGTCGCCGACCGTCATGCCCGCGACGTTCTGCATGGCGATGCTCAGCAGATCGACGGGCTGCGAGGCGTAGGCCCACTGGATCTCCGGCGCCATCTGGATCGGCTGGTTCAGGACGACGTTCAGATAGTTCGAGACCGTCGGATTGTCGTCGGGCTGGAGCCCTGAGGACATCGTCAAGACGTCCTCGATCTTGATCGCGCTGCGGCGTGGGTCGCCGGAGAGCCAGGAGGATGGCAGGAAGTCGGCGATGGGGCTGTCGAGCGCCACGGAGGTGGCGAGCGTGCCGGCCTTCGACATGTCGAAGAGCTTGGCCAGCACCGTGGCCGTGAGCGACTTCGAGACGGAGGCCACCGGATAGAGGCTCCGATTGCCCCACTCGAAGGCCACATAGCCGTTGCGGATCACGAGGAGCGTCGAGTTGTTGGGCGCCGTGCTGGCGCTGTAGTCGTAGGCGAGCTTCAGCTTGTTCCAGTCGAGCCCGGTGAGGTTGCGGACGTTGGCGATCTGCGTGCTCGAGGGCGTCTGGCTGAGCGGCACGAGCGATCGCCAGCCCCCCGACGTCTCTGATGGTGGGAAGTAGGGGAGCGTGAGCTGACTTCCATCAGTCCAGCCCCTGGGGCCGCCGGCATAGCTGACCTGCCACCAGCTGGTGGTGCCGACGGTGGTCGGTCCGGCGACGACCGTCCCGAGCGCTCCGGCGCTTTTGGTCGCGATCTCGGTCCCCGAGGGGGGGACGTCGGAGAGCACGGACGCGCCTGCTGCGACGACCACAGGGTCGCCTATGGCGAAGCTGGCGGCCATGGCTCGATCCCGCAGGCCGAGAAGCGAGCATGATGTTAGGAAGAGAAGTCCAAGAGTGACCTGGCCGAGCAGCACAGCCAGCCGCCTGTGCGGCTGCCAGCCGGACGCTCCTCGCGCCTTTTGCCAGCATCGCGGGCTATGGGCTTGCATGTGATTTTCTCGGCGCAGGAGCATTGCTGAAATGCATCTGCCGAGTATGGCGACGACACGCACCGTTACCTCCCCGACAGGTTTTTGTGCGGCCGAGCAGTAGACGAGCGCTCGGACGAAGTGGCGACCGCTAGCGCACGGCCAACATACAGCTCAGGTTCATCAGGATGGCGCTAGGATCATCTGAAAATTGAACCGCGACAGGCTAAACTCTCCATCAGCGCGAGCAGATTTAGGATCGGCGTTCTTCATCAGAGCATTGTCCTGCTCGTGGAGACTTATCGAGGCCAGCGGCTGAGCGATCTCACCGCAGGATGGCCTGGATCGCCGCCCACAACTCTCCTCGACTTCGCGTGCGAGGAATCGATAGATTAACGGCACGGGAACCGATTCTCACGAGTGAACTTTGCTCTATGGTGTCCTCCGGGTCAACCCGTTAGCTTCGCGCGCGTTCTCGGGGCTGGACGCGATCGTCCGTCCGACTTGGAAGGCCGGGCCATGACTGCGACATCCCACAGCTCCGAGGCGTCTCCGCGCGCGTCGCGCCGTCGTGACACGCTCTCGCTCGCCCAGGCCCGCCGCGTCGCGCTGGCGGCACAGGGTCTCGCGCGACCGCGCCCACAGACCCTGGCCGACCAGCGGGGGCTGCTCCGTCTCATCGGCCGTCTCGGGCTGCTGCAGCTCGATTCGGTGAGTGTGCTGGTCCGCGCCCACTACCTCCCCCTGTTCTCACGCCTCGGCGCCTACGACCGCCAGCTGCTCGACCGCTTGGCCGCCCATGACGGCCTGGCGCTGGCGCCCGGCCGGCGCAGGCTGTTCGAGTACTGGGCGCACGAGGCCTCGCTCCTGCCGGTCGAGCTTCAGCCGCTGCTGCGCTGGCGCATGGCACGGGCGGAGCAGGGCCAGGGCATCTGGGGCCGGCTTGCCGAGACGGCTCGGGATCGGCCCGATCTCGTGGCGCGGCTGCTGGACGAGATCGGGGCGAAAGGGCCGCTCAGCGGCTCCAAGATCGAGGGCGGCGGCGCCCGGGCCAGCGCATGGTGGGGCTGGACCGACACGAAGAACGCGCTCGAATGGCTGTTCTGGACGGGGAGGCTGACCGCCGCCGGCCGGCGCGGCTTCGAGCGTCTCTACGACCTGCCCGAGCGCGTCCTGCCGGCTCGGGTGCTGGCGATGCCGACGCCGGACGAGGCGGAGGCCCACCGCCAGCTCCTGCTGCATGCCGCCACCGCGCTGGGTGTCGCGACCGCCGGCGATCTGCGCGACTATTTCCGGCTTCCTGCGGCCGGCATCGGCGCGAGGCTGGCGGAGCTGGTCGAGGCCGGTGCCCTCCTGCCCGTGAGGGTCGAGGGCTGGCGGCAGGACGCGTTCCTGTCGCTCGGGGCGAGCTTTCCGAGGCGGGCCACGGGCCAGGCGCTTCTGGCTCCCTTCGACCCGCTGATCTGGGAGCGCGCCCGAACCGAGCGTCTCTTCGCCTTCACCTACCGGCTCGAGATCTACACGCCTGCGGCGCGCCGCCGTCACGGCTACTATGTGCTGCCGTTCCTCCTGGGGGACAGGCTCGTGGCGCGCGTCGACCTCAAGGCCGATCGCGCCACATCACGCCTTCTCGTCCGTGCAGCCCATGCCGAGGAGACCGCCCACAAGGGCAGCGTCGCCGAGGCGCTGGCCCATGAGCTCCTCCTCATGGCCGGCTGGCTCGGGCTCGAGCGCATCGAGGTCGAGGACCGGGGCGACCTGGCGCACGTGCTGCGGGACATGCCCTTGCGATCGGCGCATGCCTGAGCGCCCCGCCGTTCTTGTGCGTCCGTCGGACGGGGCGCCATAGTCGGGCGGCGCTGGAACCGAAGGAGCTTTCGATGACGGGTCGTGTGCAGGACAAGGTGGCCCTCGTGATCGGTGCCGCGCGCGGCATCGGCGGCGCCATTGCCGACCGCCTCGCCGAGGAGGGGGGCATCCTCGTCCTGGCCGACCGGCGCGAGGAGGAGGGCAGGGCCCGCGCCGTGCGCCTAGGCGCCACCTTCGTCGCCTGCGATGTCGGCGACCCTGCGAGCGTCCAGGCGGCGGTGAAGCTGGCGGTGGCGCAACAGGGCCGCCTCGACATCCTCGTGCAGAACGCCGGCATCTTTCCCGAGACCCTGATCCCCGACATCGCGATGGCCGAGTGGGACGAGGTGCTGGGCGTCAATCTCAGGGGCTGCTTCGCCGCCGTGCAGGCCGCCTTCGAGCCCATGCAGATCCAGCGCTACGGGCGGATCGTTCTCACCTCCTCGATCACGGGCCCCCGCGTCGTGCCGCCCGGCCACGCCCACTACGCGGCCAGCAAGGCTGGCATCAACGGGCTGATCCGTGCCGCGGCCCTGGAGGGCGCGCCCTTCCAGATCTGCGTCAATGGCGTCGAGCCCGGCAACATCCTGACCGAGGGCATGCGGGCCGAGCGGTCGTCCGACTTCATCGCCTCGATGGAGCGCTCGGTGCCGCTGGGCCGCCTGGGCACGCCCAAGGACATCGCCAACGCGGTGCTCTTCCTCGCCTCGGACGAGGCCGAGTTCATCACCGGGACGACGATCATCGTGGACGGCGGCCAGATCCTGCCCGAGGGTCGGCTCTAGCCCGAGTCGGCTCCAGAAGGCCGCTCCAGGCGCTCCGCGGCGCCGCCTATTGGGCCTTGCTGGCCCGGGGCTTGTAGAAGTCCTGGTCGCCGATGCGGGCCGTGCGGATGTACTTCTTGCTCCAGTCCGGGCCGCCTGCGCCCTTGCGATGGAAGAAGAGGGCGCCCTTGGTGCGGTCGGCGAGCTGGCCGTTCAGGGCCTTGCGCGCGATCTCCTTGGCCAGCGTGTAGCGGTCCTGGTCGTCCTGGACGGTGTCGGGCTTGCCGTCGCACCACCAGGAGAACTGGCAGGCATGCTTTTCCTGGCCCTGCTTGACCACGCCGCACACCGTGTCGGGAAAGCTCTCCTTGCCGACCCGGTTCATCACCACCGAGGCGATCGCCTCCATGCCGGCCGTGTCCTCGCCGCGGGCCTCCCAATAGATCGTCCTGGCGAGGCAGGTCAGGGGATCGTCGAGCGGCTTCTGGCCCGAGGGATCGACCGCCTGGGCTTCTGTCTTCGTGATGCGCTGGGCCGGCGTGGGGTCGGCCTTGCCGTCGGACTCGGCGGCCTGCGTCTGCAGCGTCTTCGCCTTCTTCACGGCGGCGGCCGCGGCGCCGGGCGGAGGCGGCGCGGCCGCGTCCTGCGCCGCCGCGGTCACGGCGCCCAGCGCGATCATCGCCGCCGCTGCCCACCCGATGCATCGCATGCCCATCCCTCCGCTGGAAATTCGCCGCTAGCCTAGAATAGGCTGCTTGTCGCGAATCGCCAGGCCCCGGCGTCAGTCGGGTCGCGCGCCGGCGCGGCCGGTCAGCCGGCCGAGGGCGGCTGCCGCAACGACGAGGCCGGGCAGGAGCAGGAGCACGAAGGCCGCGACGAGGCCCGTCGCCTGGGCGGTGACGCCCAGGATCGGCGGGCCCAGCAGGAACCCGCCATAGCCGATCGTCGCCACCATCGCGACGCCCACGCCCGGTGCCACGCCCTCGATGCCGGCGCCGGCGGAAAAGAGGATCGGCACGGTGTTGGCGAGGCCCAGCCCCGCCAGCGCGAAGCCTGCCATGGCGAGCCAGGGCTCCGATGCCACGAGCACGACGAGCACGCCCGCGGATGCCAGGAGACCCGAGAGGAGGAGCGCGCCCTCGCGGCCGAGGCGCCGCACGACCCCATCGCCGAACAGCCGGCCGGCGGTCATGGCGCCAGCGAAGGCGGCGAAGCCCAGGGCGGCGATGCTGGTGGGCGCGCCGATCACGCTCAGCATGTAGACGCCCGACCAGTCGAGCATCGCTCCCTCCGCCAGCATCACGAGGGCGCAGAGGAGCCCGAGAAGGGCGACCCGGCGGTCGGGCAGCCTGATGCCGCCGCCGGGCTCGGGGCCGGTCGGGAGCAGACCCGGGAAGGTGGCGATGAGAGCTGCCAGGATGACCGCGCCGGCTCCGAGGAGATCGACGCCGGGGCTGCCGTGGAAGGCCAGCATGAGGCTCGCCGTGCCCGCGCCGACGAGGCCGCCCAGGCTGAAGAAGGCATGGAACGACGACATGATGGCCCGGCCATAGCCGCTCTGCACCGCCGCACCCTGCGTGTTCATCGAGACGTCGAGCGCGCCCGACGCGGTGCCGAGAAGGAGCGTCGCGAGGCAGAGGGTCACGAGCCCGCCCGCCAGCCCCGGAAGCATCATGGCGAGGCCGAAGCCAAGGCCGGCGACGATCACGCAGAGGCGGCTGCCGAGCCGCGCGGTCAGCCAGCCGGTCATGGGCATCACGAGCAGGCCGCCCACAGCCATGAACAGGAAGGCCAAGCTGAGCGGAGCCGGATCGAGGGCCAGGCGCTCCTTGAGCGCCGGGATATGGCCGCTCCAGACGCCGATGCCGAAGCCGTTGGCGAGAAAGATGATGGCGACGGCGCGGCGGGCGCGGCGCAGCGCCGGTCCGCTGGCCGGCTGGTCGGGCGTGGATGCGGGCAAGGCTCGGGATATCCGGCTTGGTGGCGACGTGTCGGGCAAGCCCAGGCGCCTGGAAACGGTTGCACCTCCTAGAGCAACCGGATCGGGCGCACGAGGTTACATCGATGACGGCACGAGCAATCGCAGCACCTGTGCCATCTGCGCAGCAGGTGGCAGGCCTCGCCTCGTTGCGGCGGTTTTCCTTCCAACCTGCGAGCCTTGGACAAGCGGAGAACGGGCGTGATGCTCTTCGATGGCTGGATGGGCCTCGCCCGCGTCCTGATCGTGGGTCCCTTGGCCTACACCGCACTCGTGCTGTTCCTTCGCGTGTCGGGCAAGCGCACGCTCACGAAGCTCAATGCGTTCGACCTCGTGGTCACGGTGGCGCTGGGCTCGACGCTGGCGACCGTGCTCCTGAGCAAGTCCGTGGCGCTGGCCGAGGGCCTGCTGGCGCTGGGCCTGCTCATCCTCCTCCAGTTTCTCATCACCTGGCTTTCGGTGCGCGTGCCGTGGCTCTCGGCCGCTGTCAAAAGCGAGCCGACGCTGGTCTTTCACGACGGCCGGTTCCTGGACAGCGCGCTGCGGGAGCAGCGGGTGACGCGGGACGAGGTCCGCGCGGTCCTGCGCTCGAGCGGGGTGGGCGACGCGTCCACGGTGGGCGCCGTGGTGCTGGAGACGGACGGCTCCATGAGCGTGCTCAAGGACGCTGCCGGCCAGGCCGCGGAGCCCACCCTGCGCAGTGTGAGGACGCCTGGCGTAACGCTGTCCGGGCGGTCCTGATGCCGCCGCTCGCGGTGGCGTCGACCTCTACGGCAAGGGTCGACGGCGGCCGATGAAGCACGGTACGGCCTCCTTTCGCCTGTGTCCGGACGAGAGGGGCTGTGTCGGGCGTCGCGGGCCGGGGCACCGCCGCCAGGTCCGGAGCGCTCCTGCAAGGGTGCGTTGCCGGCACGTCGCTTGACACCCAGCCTGTCAGACAAATCCGAGGCAGCCATAAAGGGGAGGAAAGAAATGCGCCGACGCGAGCTGCTTACGGGAGCCGGTGCGGTCGCGATCGGGGCAGTCGCCGCGCCGGGGCGGCTTTGAGCGGCCACGCCGAGGAACCAGCTTGTGGTCGGCATGACGCTGGCCAACGTCCTGCAGATGGATCCGCACGACAACAGCGCCTACGAGAAGACGCTTGCGATGATCCAGGTCTACGACCGCCTCGTCGAGATGCGGTCGGACGACAACACCAAGCTGGCGCCGCTCCTGGCCAAGAGCTGGCGCTTCGACGATGGCGGCAATCTCACCCTCGAGCTTCGCGAGGACGCGGTCTTCCACAGTGGCCGCAAGGTCACGGCCGAGGACGTGGTCTATTCGCTGTGCCGGCCATTGCAGGCGCGTCTGAACGCCGGCAGCGACTATCGACCGATCGGCTTCACGCCCGAGAATGTGGGCCAGCTAATCACCGCGGTGGACGAGCACACGGTCCAGATCAAGCGCCCGGGCGAGATCAGCCTTCTCATCCTCATGTATTCGGCCCTCGCGCAGCCGTCGGGTGCCAGCCTCGACAAGAAGCTGGTTCTCTCGAACGAGAAGGACGGTGACTTCGGCCGTGCCTTTCTCAAGAACAACGAGGCCGGCGGCGGGCGCTTCACGCTTGGCCGGTGGCGGCCCAACGAGCTCATCCTCCTCGATCGGTTCGACGATCATTGGATGGGCCCGTCCGCCATGCGGCGCATCATCGTCCGCAACATTCCCGAGGCGGAGTCGCAGCGTCTGCAGCTCGTGCATGGCGACATCGATCTCGCCTACACGCTCAACACCACCGACTACGCCGCCCTCGACCCGGACCCGGCGATCGACGTCCAAAAGGTCGTGGGCGACGGCTACTACCACCTCGCCATCAACACCGACCATCCGATCCTGGGCAAGCCCGACGTCCGCCGCGCGCTGCGCAGCCTCATTCCCTATGACGGGCTGCAGCAATCGGTGATGACCTATTTCGGCGTGCCCTGGCACTGGCCCATCGCCAAGGGCGATCTGGGTGCCATGCCGACCGACCTGCCGGTCGCCTACGACGTCGCCAAGGCCAAGGAGCTGCTCGCCAAGGCCGGCCATCCGGATGGCTTCGAGGTCGAGATCCTCACGCTCGCGCAGCCGCCCTTCGCGGACATCGCGACCGCCTTCCAGCAGGCCGCGGCGCCCGCCGGCGTGAAGGTCAAGGTGACCCAGGGTGGCGGCACCATCGTCTACGGCCAGATGCGCAAGCGCACCTTCGAGATGGTCGTCGGGCGGGCGCTGGGCGGCCATTACGGCGACCCGCAGAGCAACGTCTCGAACTCCATGTACAACCCGGACAACAGCGAGAAGTCGGCGCTGCAGAACTATGCGTGGCGCTGCGGCTTTCAGGACAAGGAGCTGAACCGCCTGATCGAGGAGGCCGCCGGCGAGCTGGACGACGGCAAGCGGGTCCAGCTCTACCGGACGATCCAGGAGCGCTACGAGGAGCTGGGCCCGCCCTTCCTGCTGATCGGCCAGCGCATCGACCCCTTCGCCGTGCGCGCCGACGTCAAGGGCATCGTCGGCAGCCCGAGCTGGACCACGCGCTGGGACCTCGCCGAGAAGAGCTGAGCCGGGCAGGGGCTCAGGCCATCGCTCTCCCAACCCGCGATCGGAGCCGGGCGCCCGGCCTCGCCGCGCGTCCGCCGGGCGCTGGGCGGCGCCGCCCGCCTGCTCGGCTCCACGCTGATCACGCTTTTCGGGCTGCTGGTCCTGACCTTCGTGATCGGCCGGGTGCTCCCGGGCGATCCGGTCATCGCGGTGCTGGGCGACGACTACGACCCGGCGGCCTATGCCCGGGTCCACCACGAGCTGGGCCTCGACCGGCCGGTCATGCGAGCAGTTTCTGCATCTATGCGGGGCGGGTGGCACGGGGCGATCTCGGCACTGCCGTCCTCACCGGGCGACCGGTGATCAACGACATCGCGCGCGTCTTCCCGGCGACCGTCGAGCTCGCCACGGTCGCCATCCTGATCGCCGTCCTCCTCGGCGTGCCGCTGGGCGTCCTGGCGGCGGTCTACCGCGACAGGGCGATCGACCACGTGACGCGGGTGCTGAGCCTTGCTCGGCTACTCCTCGCCGATCTTCTGGCTGGCGTTGATGGCGATCGTGCTCTTCTACGCCCATCTGGGCTGGCTGCCGGGCTCGGGGCGGCAGAGCGTCTACTATCTGGACCTCGTGGCGCCGCACGACGGGCTTTTTGCTGATCGATTCGCTGCATCGGCGGCGATATGGAGGTCTTCTGGGATGCCCTTCAGCCACCTCGTGCTGCCGGCTTCGGTGCTGGGCTACGCCTCGATGGCCTACATCGCCCGGATGACCCGCAGCTTCATGCTGGAGCAGCTGGGCCAGGAATACGTCCTGGCGGCGCGCATCAAGGGCTGCGCGACCCGGCGCCGTGATCTGGCACCACGCCTTCCGCAACATCACGCGTGCAGCTCTTGACGATCATCGCGCTCACCTATGGCGGGCTGGTCGACGGTGCCGTGCTGATCGAGACCGTCTTCGCCTGGCCGGGCTTCGGGCAGTATCTCGTCAACGCGCTGATCAGCCGCGACATGAACGCGGTGCTCGGCTGCACGCTCGCTGATCGGGCTCATCTTCATCGGGCTCAACCTTTTGTGCGACGTGCTCTATCGCATCTTCGACCCGAGGACCCGATGAGCGGCAACACGGCCACCGCGCGCGAGGTCGCCCTGCCTGCCTCGGCTCCGCCGGCGGCGCTGCGGGAGCTGGGCGGCCTCGCTCGGCGCGCTTCGGCGAGCAAGCCCCTGCCGCTGCTTCGGCCTCGTGATCGTGATCCTGCTCGTCCTGGCGGCGGCCCTGGCGCCGCTCATCGCCACCCACAGCCCCTAGCCCAGACCCTGGGGCAGACCCTCCAGCCGCCCAGCGCCGCCCACTGGCTCGGCACCGACCAGCTCGGCCGCGACATCTACAGCCGGCTCGTCTACGGCGCGCGCTACACGCTGCTCATCGTCTTCCTGGTCTCCATCACGGTGGCGCCGATCGGCCTCCTGGTCGGCTGCCGTCGCCGGCTATCTCGGCGGCTGGACGGACACTCGCACTGATGCGGGTGACGGACCTTTTCCTGTCCTTTCCGGGGCTGGCCCTGGCGCTGGCCTTCGTCGCGGCGCTCGGCGCCGGGCTCGAGAACGCCATCCTCGCGATCGCGCTCACCGCCTGGCCGCCGATCGCCCGGCTTGCCCGCGCCGAGACGCTGACGATCCGCACGAGCGACTATATCGCCGCGGTGCGGCTGATGGGCGCCTCGCCGCGCCCGGATCGTGCTGCAGCACGTCGTGCCGATGTGCCTGCCTTCGGTGATCGTGCGCGTCACGCTCAACATGGCGGGCATCATCCTGACCGCCGCCGGCCTGGGCTTCCTCGGCCTCGGCGCCCAGCCGCCGACGCCCGAATGGGGTGCGATGACCTCGACCGGCCGCAACTTCATGCTCGACGCTTGGTGGCTGGCCGGCATCCCGGGCATCGCCATCCTGGCCATCAGCCTCGCCTTCAACCTCCTGGGCGACGCGCTGCGCGACATGCTCGATCCCCGGAGCCGGTGATGACGGAGCCCGCCCGGAGCCTGCTCGAGGTCGAGGACCTCCGCGTCCTCTTCGACACCCCCGAGGGGCCGCTCGCGGCGGTCGACGGCATCTCCTTCAGGCTGGGGCGCGAGAAGCTCGCCATCGTGGGCGAGTCCGGCTCGGGCAAGTCGATGACAGGGCGCGCCATCCTGAAGCTCACGCCGCCCGGTGCCCGCGTGACGGCCGCCCGGCTGCGCTTCGCCGAGGTGGACCTCGCCCGGGCCGGCGAGCGCGCGATGCGCCGCATCCGCGGCCGGCGCATCGCCATGATCCTGCAGGATCCGAAATACTCGCTGAACCCGGTGGTGCGGGTCGGCGAGCAGATCGCCGAGGCCTATCGCCTCCATCATCGTGCCGGTCGGCGGGAGGCTGCCGAGCGGGCGCTCGTGATGCTGGAGTCGGTGCGCATCCGCGACCCGCGCCGGGTGGCGGGCCTCTATCCCCACGAGGTCTCGGGCGGGATGGGCCAGCGCGTCATGATCGCCATGATGCTGATCCCCGAGCCCGATCTTCTGATCGCCGACGAGCCGACCTCGGCGCTGGACGTCACGGTGCGGCTCGAGATCCTGGATCTCCTGGACGAGCTGATCCGGCGGCGCGGCCTCGGCGTCATCTTCATCAGCCACGACCTCAACCTGGTCCGCCATTTCTGCGACCGCGTGCTCATCATGTATGCCGGGCGCATCGTCGAGACGCTGCCGGCGGACCGGATGGACGAGGCATCCCACCCCTACACGCGGGGCCTGCTCGGCGCCCTGCCGCGCCTCCATGCGCCGAGGTCGCGCCTCCTCGTGATGCGCCGCGATCCTGCCTGGCGGACCCAGCCGAGCGTCGGCCCGTCGTGAGCGCTTCCCCGATGATCGAGGTCGAGGGGCTGGCCGTGGCCTTCGGGGACGAAGGGGCCGCCGTCCGTGTCGTCGACGGCGTGGGCTTCAGCGTGCCCGCGGGCGAGAGCTTCGGCCTGGTCGGCGAATCGGGCTGCGGCAAGTCGACGGTGCTGAGGGCGCTGGCGGGCCCTAACCCGAGATACACCGGGCGCGATCCGCATCGCCGGGGAGGAGGTCGGGCGCCGCCGCGGCAAGGCGTTCTTCAAGCGGGTCCAAATGGTCTTCCAGGACCCTTATGGCTCCCTGCATCCGCGTCAGACGGTGCACACCCAGCTCATGGAGCCGGTGCGGATCCACGGGCTGGACCGGGGCGAGCAGCGGACCATCGAGGCCCTGGATGCGGTGGGCCTCGGGGCCGGCTTCCGCTTCCGCTTCCCGCATCAGCTCTCGGGCGGCCAGCGCCAGCGGGTCGCCATCGCCCGAGCGCTGGTCCTGGAGCCCAGGGTGCTGCTGCTCGACGAGCCGACCTCCGCCCTCGACGTCTCGGTCCAGGCCGAGGTGCTGAACCTTCTGGCCGATCTGCGCGCGGCGCGTGGGCTCACCTATCTGCTCGTGAGCCACGATCTGGCGGTCGTGGGGCACATGTGCGGGCGGCTCGCGGTCATGGAGCAGGGGCGCCTGGTCGAGGAGCTCGACCGGGCGAGCCTCGCCGCCGGCCGGGCCACCCATCCCTATGCGCGACGCCTGCTGGCGGCGAGCGAGGCTCTGGGCGAGGGGCGGTCGCCGCAGCGGGCCACCGGGATCGCGCCGGGCTGACGACCGCGGCCATGGGCACGCCGGCATGGCCGCTCGAGACGCCGATGCCGCTGGCGGGAAAGATGCTGGCGACGGCGCGCCCGGCGCGGTGCCGCTTCACGCGTCCGCAGTTCTGTGTCAGCTACGATTGGTGGAGCGCGGCGGTGCCGCCCATCCGAGAAGCGTCGCAGTCAAAAAGCCCGTACGCAAAAGCGTAGGGCCTGGAGCAGCGATGGGCTACGAGGTGGTCCGGTACAGCCCTGAGCTGAGACCGGGCGTCATCGAGCTTCTGGTCCATGCCTGGGGTGATGATCGGGCACGCAATGCCGCTGCCTTCGCCTGGAAGTTCGAGCAGAATCCCTACCTCGACCGACCGATGCTCCATCTCGTTCTGCATGCGGGACAGGTTGTGGGGATGCGCGCGGTGCACGGCGCGCACTGGCTGGCGGGGCCGAGCGATGCTCGTTTGCCGGCTCTGGGCACCGGCGATTTCGTGATCCATCCCGCCCATCGCGGCAGGCATCTCTACGGCCGGATCATGAAGGCCGCAGCTGCCGACCTGCGGCGGCTGGGCTACCGCTATCTGATCAATCTCAGCGCCAGCCCTGCAACCTACCTCCAATCGATCCGGGCCGGATGGCGGGATCTGGGCCCGCTGGCCACCCTGTGCCGTGCCAGCCTCACGGCCCGACTTGTCCGGCGCACGCACGGCTTCATCAGGGGCCTTCCGGCGCTGGCGGCCGTTTCGCGCCGGGGTAAGGCTGGGCTGCGCCTCCCCACCGAGTTGGCGTCCGCCGCCCGCCCCTTCCGGACCCTCGAATCGAGGATCGACCCGGTCTCGGCGCGCTGCGGCCTGCCGCTCACCGTCGCGCACCAGGCACGGGCGGAGGCCATGGCGAGCCTGATCGCCAGCGGAGCCGTCAGGGGACCGGTGCGCCACGTGCGCAACGCCACCTACCTCGCCTGGCGCTTCGGCAATCCGCTTTCGATCTACCGGTTCGTCTTCTGCGGCGCCGACGACCTCGAGGCCTTCGTCGTGCTCGAGACCCCGAACGATCCGCTGCGCAACCGCGTGCGGATCGTGCTCTGCGAGGCAACCGACGACGTGCTGCGCCGCCGCCTGATCTCCGCCGTGATGGAGGCGGGACGGTTCAACGATCTGCGCATCTGGTCGGCGGCCGTCGCGCCGACGGATCGAGACTGGATGGGCGGCGAGGGGTTTCAGCCGATCGAGGCTTCGGGCGAGCGGCGCTACCGGCATGCGCTGCTGGTCCGCGATCTCGATGCCGATGCAAAGGGCGACGGCGGCCTGCCCGACATCGCTCACTGGAATCTGAGCATGCTCGATTCCGACAAGTGCTGAGAGGCCTCGCTGGAGCAGCATGGGCCGGGGGGGCCGGCGTCGCGCTCGTCCGCCCCAGCGCCGCGACGACCATCGCCCCGGGATCGGGTGATGCTTAGGGCGGAGCCGGCACCGCCAACGGATGACCGGCAGAGCCGCGGCGGCCAGCGTCTGCGCCGGATCATGGGCTACGGCACCGCGCGCGGGCTGGTCGAGCTTCTGCTCGGGGTGCGCGGCATCGCGCTTGCGGCCATGCTCGGCCCGAGCGTCTTCGGCATCTGGTCGCTGATGAGGGTGCTCCAGCAATATCTGACCATCGCCGGCCTGGGCATCGAGCGCGGGCTCGAGGTCGAGGCCTCGGCCCACCGTGACCGGATCGATGGCCGCCTCAACCCGACGGCGGAGCGCTTCGCCCGGGCCGGCAGCGCGTTCCTGTTGTTGAGCCTCGGCGCCTTGTCCCTGCTGGCGGCGGGAGCGGCCCTAGCGACCTCCGATCCGGTCTGGCGTATGGTTCTGGCCGGCATCGCGGTGGCCAGCCTGGGCGAGCGGCTGTGGTTCCTGGCGGCCACCTTCCTGCGGGCGCAGGCCAGCGTGCGTGTCTTCGCCTCGATCGAGGTGGCGCAGGCCGGGCTTCAGCTCGTGGCCGTCCTGGCGCTGACGCTGGTCTGGGGGCTCCCCGGGGCCATCGTCGGGATGGCATGCGCCAATCTGGGCGGTCTCCTGCTCACCTGGGGCCGGATGCCGCTCCGGCCGGTCTGGTCCTGGCCTGCCGCAGCCACCATGATCGGCCTCGGCCTGCCGGTGGCGGTCGGCGTCCTGATGCAGGCGCTGCTCGCGAGCATCGACCGGTTCATCGTGGCGGCCATGGGCGGCGTCGAGATGCTCGGGCAGTACGCCTTCGGCGTGTCGGTCGCAACCCTGGGCGCCGCTGCCGGCGTCATCGTCCGGACGGCCGTGTTTCCCGAGATCTTCCATGCCGCCCGCCACGGTGGTCAGGGCGCCTGGGTCCGGGAGATGGATCGGCTGCTCCTGACCCTGTCCTGGACCCTGTCGCTCCTTCTCGGGCTGATCAGCCTCGGCATCGGGCCTGTCCTCGCCCGGTTCCTGCCCGACTATGCGGGCGCCGCGGGCGTGGCGCGGATCTTCATGTTCACCGGTGTCGCTCAAGGCCTGATGGCGGTGGCGATGCTCGGCAGCCAGGCAGCCCGGCGCCAGCGGTTTGTCCCCTGGGTCACGGCCGCGGCGGTCGTGGCCAGCGCCGCGCTGGCCTCGGCGTCGCTGGCGCTCGGCCTCGGGCTTGAAGGACTGGCGGTGGCGTCGCTGGCGACCCGCCTCGGCTACGCGGTCGCCCTGGCGGCGCTGGGCCGTCCCTCCGCCCCGTGGCCCCGTGAGCTTCGCTTCGCTGCCGGCCTCGCCTTGCCGGTGATCGCAACCTGCATCGGTGTGCAGCTGCTGGTGGGCTAGTCCCGCCGGATCGGCCGCATGCCGCCGGTGCCTTCCGGGCCTTGTCGGTCGAGGGGCCGCGCCTCGGCTCTGCCGGTCTCATCGCTCGCTGTGCCACAATGTCGACGTGGTCGCCAACTTCTTCATGGGCCGCGAGCTGGTGCGCCCGCTGCTCGGGCTGCGCTGGCTGCGCGAGGCCCTGATGCTGCGCGAGACCGAGGCGGCGCTGAACGACATGGGCACGCGGGTGCCGAGCGAGCGCTCCAAGGTCGAGAATCTCTCAGGCGGCCGGCGCCAGGCGATCGAGCTCTGCCGCTTCGTCCACCGGGGCGGGTGGCTCGTGCTGCTGGACGAGCCGTTCGCCGCCCCGGGCGTCACCCAGACCAGGCGCGGCCTCGAGCTCATCCAGGAGGTCAAGCGCCGCGGCGTTGCCGTCGTCGTGATCACCCACAACATCCTGCATGCGTTCCAGGTGGCCGACCGCATCGTGGTGCTGCGCCAAGGCAGGGTCGCGGGGGTCCGCGGGCGTGCCGCCACCGACCATGACGAGATCGTCGAGCTGATCAAGTGGCACCGACGAGGCGGGCAAGGCGACAGGCGCCTCCGCCGGGCACTGACGACGCCTCGGTGTCGCGCGCGCCGGCCGCGGCGGAACTCGGGGCCAAGGCCGCCGTTTGAGTGGCGCCGCGACGACGCGCCGGCGACAACGAGGTTGGGCGCTCTATATCTGCGCGGTCACGATCGGTCTCACGGGAGAACGGAAGCATGGCGAGCGAGTCGCGACGTGTCTGGCCGGGACGGCCCTATCCGCTGGGTGCCACCTGGGACGGCCGGGGCACCAACTTCGCGATCTTCTCGGCCAACGCCACCAAGATCGAGCTTTGTCTGTTCGACGAGGACGACAAGGAGTTGGAGCGGATCCCGCTGCCCGAGATGACGCACGAGATCTGGCACGGCTATCTGCCCGACGCGCGGCCCGGCCAGCGCTACGGCTACCGCGTGCACGGCCCCTACGAGCCCGATGCCGGCCACCGCTTCAACGCGAACAAGCTGCTGCTCGACCCGTACGCGAAGCAGCTCGCGGGCGAGCTGCGCTGGGACGACGCGCTCTACGGCTATCGCATCGGCGACCCGGACGAGGATCTCTCGTTCGACGAGCGCGACAGCGCGCCCTTCATGCTGAAGGGCGTGGTGGTCGACACCGCCTTCACCTGGCGGGGCGAGCGGCCGAGGCCCCGGCCGATGCACGAGATCGTCATCTACGAGGCCCATGTGCGCGGCCTCACCATGCGCCACCCCGACGTGCCCGAGGCGCAGCGCGGCAGCTTTGCCGGGCTCGCGACCCCTGCCATCGTCGACCACCTGAAGGACCTGGGCATCGGCGCGATCGAGCTCCTGCCCGTCCACGCGTTCCTGCACGACCGCCATCTCGTCGAGCGCGGCCTCAAGAATTACTGGGGCTACAACTCGATCGGCTTCTTCGCGCCGCAGCCCGAATATCTGGGGCCGGGCGGGCTGGGTGAGGTGAAGACCTTCGTGCAGGTGATGCACGATGCCGGCATCGAGGTGATTCTGGACGTCGTCTACAACCACACGGCGGAAGGCAACCATCTCGGGCCGACGCTCTCCTTTCGCGGCATCGACAACGCCTCCTACTACCATCTCATGGGCGACGATCCGCGCCACTACAACGACTTCACCGGCTGCGGGAACGCCCTCGAGCTGCGGCATCCCTATGCGCTCCGCATGGTCACGGACTCGCTTCGCTACTGGGTCGAGGAGATGCGCGTCGACGGCTTCCGCTTCGATCTCGCGACCACCCTGGCGCGCGAGGACGGCACCTTCACCCAGCGCGCCAACTTCCTCGACGCCGTGGCCCAGGACCCCGTGTTGGCCGCGGCGAAGATGATCGCCGAGCCCTGGGACATCGGCATGGGCGGCTATCAGGTGGGCGGCTTTCCGCCCGGCTGGTCTGAATGGAACGGCCGCTATCGCGATACCATCCGCCGCTTCTGGAAGGGCGACGAGGGCCAGGCGGGCGATCTCGCCTCGCGCCTCTCGGGCTCGGCCGACATCTATCACCATCGCGGCCGGCGGCCCTGGGCCAGCGTCAACTTCGTCACCGCCCACGACGGTTTTTCGCTCCGCGACCTCGTCTCCTACAACGGCAAGCACAACGAGGCGAACCACGAGGACAATCGCGACGGCTCGGACGACAATCACAGCTGGAACTGCGGTGCCGAGGGGCCGACCGAGGACGACGGCATCAAGGCGCTGCGCCGGCGCCAGATCCGCAATCTCCTCGGCACGCTCCTGCTGTCGGAAGGCGTGCCGATGCTGCTGGGCGGCGACGAGATCGGCCGCAGCCAGGGCGGCAACAACAACACCTACTGCCAGGACAGCGAGATCGGCTGGATCGACTGGGCTGCGCGGGACGAGGAGGCCGAGGCGCTCCTGGCTTTCACCCGGCGGCTGATCGCGCTTCGACGTGACCACATCGTCTTCCGCCGCTCGCGCTTCTTCAGCGGTCAGACGATCCCCGGCACCGAGATCAAGGACGTGACCTGGCTGCGCCCCGACGGAGTCGAGATGACGGCCGACGACTGGGGCCAGGGTGGCAAGGCCGTGGCGCTGCTCCTGAGCGGCGAGAGCGGTCTCGTCCACCTCACCGAGGAGGGCGAGGCCGAGCCGGACCGGACCTTCTTCATGGTGCTGAACGCCTCGGATTCCGAGATCGACTGGCAGCTGCCCGAGGGCGCCTGGGAGGTCATGGTCGACACGGCGTCCGAGACGGGGATGCCGAGCGAGGGCGAGGCCCATCGCAGTGGCTCGCTGCACACCCTCGGTCGCTCCCTGACGCTGCTCGCTCGCGGCGAGCCCGAGCCGGGCTGAGCCCACCGGCTCGCCTGCCGGCGCGCACGAGTCCATGATGCGACCGCCATCCGGGGTCGACCTTGGACGCGAAGGATGGGCATGCTCCCTGCGCTCGTAATGCGATCGTGGGGGCGTGCCCGCGCCTGTCTCGGTGCCGGCATGCGTGACCGCGGCCAAGCCAGGGAGAACGGCCATGACGACGGGACGCTCGAGCGCTGCGATGCTGGTGGGCGGCCTTCTCGCCCTGGGCGGTGGCGGTGCCTCTGCTGCGGACCTGCTCACCGCCAAGGTTCTGCCGGTCGAGGTCGCCATGAGGGCCGTGGCGACGGCGATCCAGGCTTGTGCGGCGGACGGGTATCGCGTGAGCGCCGCCATCGTCGATCGCGGCGGCGTGCTCCGGGCGCAGGCCCGCGCCGACGGGGCCGGCCCCCACACCATCGGATCGAGCTTCAAGAAGGCCTACACGGCCAACTCGCTGGGCGGGGCGACGGGCGTGCTCGCCAACAATGTGGCGGAGCATCCGGCGATCGCCGGGCTCGCCAACATGGACGAGAGCATCCTGCTGCTCGCCGGCGGCGTGCCGATCAAGGCGGGCGACGAGGTGATCGGCGGCATCGGCGTCGGCGGCGCACCCGGCGGCGACAAGGACGAGGTCTGCGCCCTCAAGGGGCTCGACGCCATCGCCGACGCCTTGCAATAGGGGCTATCGGGCCTTCGCCGACGAGCCCCAGACGGGGAGCAAGAGCACCATCGAGGGGGAATAGGCGGCATGGGCTGCGCCGGTATCTCGCTCGCCGCCCGGACCCGAGCTTCAGCCCAACCGGCTCAATCATCCGCACCCTCCGAGCCGGTGGGGATCGTGAGCTGGGAACGGAAGAAAGGGCGGGGGCCCGGCCGCGCCCGAGGCCGGGCCCCCGCTCCCTTGCCGATGCTGTCTAGATGAGCTCGCTCTCGCGCAGGCTCGACAGGCTGGGCGTGCCGAGGGCACCGCCGATGATGGCAGCGATGGCGCCGAGGATCAGGGCTGCTGCACCCCAGAGCGAGCCCGAGGAAACGGCGCTCGCCGTCTTGTCGGCCGCCTCCTTGGCTGTCGCCACCGCCTGATCCTTGGCGGCGGAGGCCTTCTGCTCGAACTGCTCGAGCCGCTGCTGCGCCTCCTCCTGGCTGATCCCCGCCTGCTGGGCGATCAGCGACGTCGCCTGCTGCTTCGCCTGGTCGACATTGCCGCCACCCATCGCGATGTCGCGAAGGTCGGCGAGGAGCTGCCGCTTGGCCTGATCGGGGCCGGGCTGCTGGCTCTGCGGCCGGAGGAGCGCCTCGGCCTGGCTCTCGAGGTTGGCGGTCGAGAGGCCCGTCTGGCTTGCGACCTCGGGTGCCGCCTGGCTGATGCCCTGGCCCGCCGCCGAGATGGCGTTGCCGACCATGTGATAGGCGCCGCCCAGGATCCCGCCGACGGCGCTGGTCAAGAGGTAGACCGTGACGAGCAGGGTGATCGCCCAGCTCAGCAGGCCGTGCAGGGCACCGTCGAGACGCACGGGAATGCCGGCCAGCCGTGCTGCGACATAGGCGCCGGCGATCGTCGCGATGAGGCTGCTCACGAGCCACCAGATGCCGCCGCCGACGCTCAGGCTCGACGCCGAAGGCACGCCTGCCGCACCGGCGCTGACATCGACCGTCGAGAGGCCGATGCCGAGGCCGATCATCATCAGGACGAGCTGCACGGCGATCGCGAGCGCCACGCCTGCGAGCGCGGCGCCCCACGATATTCGCCGCCAGGGCATCGTCGTCGGTGGCCGGGCGGGGGCGGTACGCCCTTCCCGGTAAGATGCTGTCGAGGTGGCCATGGCCCGCTTCTCCGTCTTTGTTGGATGCCCCTTCGAGGGGCCAATTGCGGACAACGCATGGCGGCTTGGCATGTTCCGCTTTCGGCGGCGCGAGGGCCTCCCTGTGGCGCGCCCTTCCCCGGGCGCTCGCTCCCGGCGCTCTTGGCGGTGACGTTCCCTTCGGCCGTTCCGGCGGCCGGCGTGCGCTACCTTCCTTCTTTCACGAGCGTCCAAATCCAGCCGAGGAAGGTGAGGACGAGGAAGGGATAGGCGAAGAAGGGCAGCGGCGCGCTCGTCGGCAGGAGCTGGCTGCCCGCGAAGATCCTGAGCGAGGTGACGATGAACAGAAGGGCGGCGACGATCCCGATGGCCCGCACGGGCATGGGGAAGGCCCGCGGGACGCTGATGAGCAGGAGGGCGGTGGCCCAGAGCGCCGTGCCGGCCGCAAAGGCGGGCACGCTTCCGGCCGGGCCGGCCGCGGTCCCCGACATGACGACGCCCTCGGCGATGGCGAAGACGAGGAAGCCTGCGGCCACGATGTCGTTGCCCCGCCTGATGAATCTCACGGCCAGCAGGCCCGCCGCCATCACGAGGCCGGCGCCATCGATCGCCCACAGCACCTGCTGAAGCTCGACCTGTGGCACGAAGGTGCCGGCCATGCCCAGCACGCCACCGAGGACGAGGCCGATGATGGCAAGAAGATCCAGCTTGCTCGTCATGCAGAGGGTCTCTTCAGGGCGCCTGCTCGCCGCTTCGTTCATCCGCTCGGACGGGGAGCTTGCCAGTCGGCGGCGGGTGGGTTGCTCGGGGTTCCACCCTGTAGCGAGGCCTAGCCGAACCGCGAGTGTTCCTCAATGGCAGGGTCGCCTACGCGTCACCCGACGCGCCGGGCTCGAGGGTCGACGTCACGGCATCAGTCGGGCTGTGCCAGGGCCGCCAAGGAGCCACGATTGCAAGAGCCTGACCTTCTGGGGCTCCGCGCAGACCTGCGGATGGACCAGGTTGCGGGTACCCGCCAGGATGTCGCCAGAGCAGGTGGCCGATGGGGCGGCGATGCGGCTGCGGGTCGATCCCGGCTGCGTCGTTCTCGTGCCGCGCGACTGAATGAGCCCGCGATCCCGCCTGCAAGCGCTCCCCTCCCGCGGATGGGGACAGCGCCAGCTTTTGCCGCACAGCGTCGCCTGGGAGGCATCGTTATGAGGATCACCAAGGTCGAGCCGTTGATGGTCGATCGCTTCTGCTTCGCCCGCATCGAGACCGACAAGGGCATCACCGGTGTCGGCGAGTTGGGCACCTGGGGCCAGCTCGAGGCCAGCGCCACCGCGATCGGGAAATATGCCGAGTACCTGGTCGGCAAGGACCCGCGCACGATCGAGCACCATTGGAACGTGATGCTGCGCGCCAACCACTTCACGCGGCGGCGCCATCAATGGTGCCGTCTCGGCGATCGACATCGCGCTCTGGGACATCAAGGGCAAGCATTACGGCGTGCCGGTCTACGAGCTTTTGGGCGGCAAGATGCGCGACAAGGCCCGCCTCTACGCCCACGCCAAGGGCCGCACGCGCGAGGCGCTGATCGAGGAGGCGGTGCGGCTGAAGGAGGAGGGCTTCACCGCCCTGGGCCACCTCAACCCGCTGCTCGATGAGGACGAGACCACCCCCTACTACAAGAGCCACGCCCAGAAGATCGAGGACGCGGCCGAGACCATCCGCCTGATACGCGAGGCGGTGGGCCCCTCGGTCGACCTCTGCGTCGAGATCCATCGCCGCATGACCCCGCCCGAGGCGGTGGCGCTGGCCCGCGCCATCGAGCCCTACAAGCCGATGTTCCTCGAGGACCCGCTGCGGCCGAACGACCCCGACGCCATGGGCTGGGTTGCCGACCACATCCATATCCCGGTCGCGACCGGCGAGCGGTTCTTCAGCATCTTCCAGTTCCAGACGCTCCTCAACCGCCGCGCCGTCGCCTATCTGCGGCCCGATGTCTGCCTCTGCGGCGGCATCACCGGTGCCAAGAAGATCGCTGCCATGGCCGAGGCCAACGACTGCTCGATCGTGCCGCACAACCCGCTCTCGATCGTCAGCACGGCCGCCTGCCTGCAGATCGCGGCCTGCATCCCCAACTTCGCGATCCAGGAATACCCGACGCGCACGCCGGAGCTGGACGGCGGCAACACGGCGGTGCTGGGCGCGGGCCTCGCGACCGGCCTCGCCGATCACGAGGGTGGCTTCGTCAGGATCCCCGAAGGCCCCGGCATCGGCCTCGAGCTCGTGCCGGACGTCGAGAAGAAGTTCCCGCCGCGCCCCCGCAGGATCGCGATGCGGCCCCATCTCGATGGCAGCGTCGTCGACATGTAGGACCTCGAGGCCCTTTCCAGCGGCACGGGAGAGGGCCTCTTACGCTCAGGGCTTGGACATCAGGTTGGCGCGGAAGAGGCGGGAGTAGGTGATGAGGAGGACGACGCCGAAGAAGCCGTCATAGAGGCCCATCCAGATGAAGCCGTCGCCCTGGCTGAAGAAGAAGAGAGCAAAAACGAGGCGGATGCCGATGCCCAGCCAGTTGGGCCAGCGCTGGTCCAGCGGATATTTGTAGCCCGGCACGTAGAGGAGGTTGATCGCGATGAGCTGAAAGCCCCAGTGGCGCGGCCAGGTCGAGGGGAAGGCGTCGGGCTGGTGCAGGAGCGATGTGATGAAGTGCGGCCAGAAGATGATGACGAAGGCGACGATGAGGTTGAGCACGATGCTGACGAGGAGCACGCGGCGATAGGTTTTGAGCTTCGCCGCCGTGTCGGCCTGCGTCCAGGAGACGGTCTGGGCCTGGATCATCGGATCGTCCCTCGGGTCAGAAGGTGAGGAGATAGGCCAAGAGGTCGGCCTTGGCGGCGGGCGCCAGATCGGTGCCGTAGAGGTGGCCGCCGGCGCCGTTGCCGGGCCGGCTCGTGTCGAAGCAGAAGCCCGCTTTCGGGCGGCGGCCCCTCGGGGTCGCATGCCGGCGCTGCGAAGCCGCCCTTCTCGGGGTCGATGGTGTCGAGCCCGCGCACGAACGCGACGGGGCGCTCGGTAGGCGGCTCCAGAAGGTCGGCCAGGGTCGGCACGCTGCCATCGTGGAGGTAGGGGGCGCGGAGCCAAAGGCCGTCCAAGGGCATGTTGGCGTAGCCGTCGGTCTTCTCGAAATGGCTGAACTGGTAGGGCGTGCCCTTGAAGAGCTCGCTCACCTGATAGTCGCGCAGCTGCTCGGTATAGGAGTTGAGCCGGGCCGGATCGGTGCCGAGCTTCGCGTTGGGCTCGACCTTGCCCAGATATTCGCCCTTGAAGACATAATGGTCACCGTCCTGGTAGCCGTGGCAGGCGGCGCAGGCCTGCATGTAGACGATCTTGCCGCGCGCGACGGCGGCGGGGTCGGGCCGATAGGGGCTGGCCGGCGGCTTCAGCGTCCATGAGCCAGCCGGCGACCCGCTCGATGGCGTGATGGTCGACGGTCGCCGGCGTCACGCCGGCACCGATCGCGGCCGAGAGGTTGCGCTCGGCCAGCGAGTTGTTGTTGCCGTCCCAATGGAGCTGCATGCCCTCGCGCGGGCCCTGCTCGAAGATCGAGGGGAAGTCGGCCGTGCCGATCCGCTCCTCGGGCGTCAGGTCTGGGAGGAAAAGGCCCATCTGGATGAGCTTGTAGCCGTCGAACGTGTCGACGCGGCCGGGGCCCCAGGCGGGCTGGCTGTCAAGGAGAGGGAGAAAATGGCTGCGGCGCTGGATCAGGCCCTCACGCACCCGCGGGATCACGTAGTAGCGCCAGATCTTCTCCTCGAGCCAGCCGATGTGGGCGCCGGACGCCTTCATGGCCGGGATCAGCTTGTCCGGCGACAGGCGCTCGTCGGCGCCGGCATTCAGCAGAAAGCGGATGAAGTCGATAGAGATCGAGATTGTTGGACGGCATGCCGGCAACGATCCGGCGGGGCCCGCCCGCGGTCTCCTGCACCGTGCCGGTGTGGCAGGTGGCGCAGTTGAGCCAGACCAGCTCCACCCCCTTCACCTCGCGCCGGGAGACGCCGATCGGCAGATCGCGCGGCTTGCCGTCGGGGCCGTCCTGATAGAGGAAGCCGAAGGCGGTGTAGTCGTTCCGGCCCTTGAAGCTCTCCGGGAAGAGGCGGGGCAGGGCCTGCCAGATCCAGTAGGGCAGGCCGCTCTCGGGCTCCGAGCCGATCGAGGCGTACATGAAGTGGTCGCGGTCGGACGCGTAGTGCGGCGTGCCGTTGTCGCCGAGCCGCCAGAGGCCTTTGATGCCCACGACGAGCGCCACGATGCCGAGCACGAAGATGAGTGCCACGAGGAGATAGAGTGGGAGGAGAAGGCGGCGTCGGCGGCGCAGCGCCACCTCGACCGCCGTGACGGGTGCCTCGGCGGCCATCTCAGACCTCCTGAAGCGCTGGCAGACGCAGCTCGGGCCGCGTCCGGTAGATGGACATCAGCTCCTCGACCATCGCGGTCGTGATCGCCGTCGAAGCGCGAGAGCTCGTAGCAGCCCAAGGGGTTCTTGGCTGCGTTCAAGAGGCACTTGTTGCAGTAGGTGCAGGGCCGCTCGGGCAGGTCGTGGCCGGCAGCCCACTGCTTCACGAGGTCGTTGTTGGCAATCAGCGAGCGGGCGATCGACACGCCGTCGCAGGCCCCGCTGGTGATGGCGTCGCGAATGAAGGAAGCCGTCTGGAAGCCGCCGGTGTTGAGCACGGGCACGCCCACCGCCTTCTTGATCGCGCGCGCCTCGTCGAGCCCCACACCCTCGACCGGCCGGCCCTTTTTCATGCGGAACCAGATCCAGCGAAAGATCGGCCGCAGCATCGGATAGCGGAACAGAAAAAAGTTGCGGAAGGTCGAGACGCCCGAGGCGATCATCGCGTCGTAGGTCGTGGCGATGGTCTCGAAGGAGAAATCGCCGGGCGGGTTCAGGGGGTGAGGAAAAAGGCTGCCCATCGAGACGTGGATGGCGTCCGCACCCGCGGCCTCGCACCACTTGGCCACCTGGACCGTGTCGTCGAGGCTGTTTCCTTTGCCTTCCCAGGGGATGACGTTGTTGAGGTCGACGGCGCTGAGCTTGACCTGGAGATGAAAGCCGCTGCCGACCTTGGCGCGGATCGCCTGGACGACGTCCAAGAGGAAGCGCGCGCGGTTGACGAGCGAGCCGCCGTAGCTGTCCTTGCGGTCGTTGATGCCGGAGCTCAGGAACTGGGTGAAAAGGTAGCCGTTGGCGGCGTGCAGCTCGACCCCGTCGAGGCCGGCCTCGCGGGCGCGCCAGGCGCCCTTCGCAAAAGCCTCGATCGTGTGCTGGATCTCGGCCCCGGTCATCGCCTGACAGAGAAAGCCGTGCAGCGTCTCCTTGTTGCTGGTCGAGCTCAGCGACGGGCGGTGCGAGTTGTGCACCCCCGGCATGTCCATCTGCCGGCCCGAGTGCGAGAGCTGCATGATGTACTTGCAGTCGAACTGGTGCACGGCCTGGCCCAGCTTCTCCCACAGCGGGATGAAGTCGTCGCGATGGACGGTGGCATAGCCGGCCATGATGCGGCCCTCGATGAGGACCGGCACGTAGGAGGAGATGATGGCGCCCACGCCGCCGCGGGCGAACTTGCTCTCCCAGTTGATGCGCGTCTGGGTGAGCGAGCCGTCCTCGTTGTCGAAGCGCCCGGAGACGTTCGAGCGGAAGATCCTGTTTTTCACCTCGAGGTTTTTGAACTTCAGCGGCGTGAAGATGACGTCCTCGGTCATGGGCCGGTCTCCTCGGCGGCGCGCCACACCGCCAGCAGCAGCGCCGGCACGAAGCCCCTGGCCGGGCAGCGGCTCCACTGGTCGCTCATGAAGGTCATCTCGGGGCCGGGCGCCCGCTGCGCGCGCATCGTCGAGCTGCAGCAGCACGAGGGTGCCCTCCTGGAGCGGGCCGGCGGCGGCGCGGGTGAAGAGCTCGGCCGTCACCTGACGCGGCACGCGAGGCGGGGCCACGAGGCACTGGGTCACGATCGTCGCCTCGGACAGGCGGGCGCGGGCGCCCGGATCCCGACGCAGCGCCCGCATGCGCTGCAAGCGAGTGGACGATGTTGTGGAGCGCCGATCGTGGTCGAATGGAATGCCAGGATGTCGTCCTTGGCGAGCCGCGCCAGAAGCTCGCTGCGCCCACCGCAGCTGGCCGTGAGATCGACCACCAGAGACGACGCAAGGGCTTGGCATAGGCGCGCGTTGGCATAGAGGACGGCCGCCTGCCAGCTCTCGGGGCTGGCCCGATAGTCCGGGATCGAAAGGCCAGCCGCAGACCTCCTGGACGAGCGGGCCGAGCTTGGCCTCGTCGAGGCGTCCGGACACGTAGGCCGCGAGGTCGCGCAGTGCCCCTCGTCCCAGAGCGGCTTTTCTCCACGCGGATCGAGCTGCTTCTCGAGGGCCGCCTGGCGCTCGGCGCGAGGCGGTCGCCGCGCGGGGCCAGGGCCGGTATGCGCAGGCCAGGCAGCGGCGTTGGCGCGCATGCGATGGGCGATTACCCGGTTGACGAGGGGGCCGACGGGATCGAAGCGCCGGTCGAGCCGCGGCTCCGCCGCCAGCTCGCCGATCTCGTGCGGGTCGTCGACGAGAAGGACGTCGACGAGCCACGGCACACGGATGCGCCGGGCCATGGCTCAGGCTCCGCCCCGGGCCCAGGGGAAGAAGACGTTGCGCACGTCGGCCATCTGGGGCGCCAGCTCGGGGAGGTGGCGGAGCAGCACGGTGCGCATGCTGTTCTCCTCGACCCAGGCCATGCCGGCCGGCGTGTAGATCTCGGGCGTGTAGTCCTCGCAGAAGAAGCGGTCGCTCTTGAGCCGGCGCGAGGCCATGAGAATGAAGATGCGAAAGGCCGTATCGCTGAAGGCGAAGCCGGGCGGGCCCTTCTCGGCCAGCATGCCGACCAGGAGGTCCACCTTCTCGACCTCGCCATAGACCTCGGCGAGCTCGCGGCGCCAGTCGGGATTGTCCGTCAGCTCCTCGAAGGACTTGGGGACGCTCATGTCGAGCATGCGGCGGAAGGCGCAATAGCGGGGCACGCCGCGCTCGCGGTCGCGCAGCACGTCGGTGGCGGCGAGGTCGAGGAAGATCCCTTCCTCGGGCTTCTTGTCCAGCCGGCGCAGATGCTGCGGAAAATTGTGGAGCACCAGCGCCCCCGGATGGCTCGTCCCCAGCGAGTAGACGACGTCCGGCAACGGCACGGTGGCATAGAGGCGCGTGGCGCCGCCACCCGCGACGGTGCCGATGTCGGTCTCGAGCAGGCTCTCGTCGTCGTCGCGGCGCCGGAACGAGAACGCGTCCGGGATCAATGGGTGCATGCGATAGACCGCGGTGAACTCCTCGGTCATCGCATAGGGGGCGGTGTGGTGGTCGTGCGTCGAGCCCGGGATGCCGGAGAGAAGCTCGCTGTCGCTTACCCGGCCATAGGCCCGCTTGTAGGTCTCCTCGAGCGCACCCCACCAGTTGCCGCGCATGCCGAAGCGCAGCTCGGGCGTATCCAGGAGGGCAGGGGTCCACTCGGTCGTGTGGATCTTGGCGATCAGCGCGGCGTTGACGAGCCGGGCCTTGTGAAAGAGCCACTCGCCATCGCGGTCCGGGTGCTCCAGCCGCAGGCGTCTTGCGATGGCGTTGTGCTCGCGGATGAAGAGCGTCGTCAGCACCGAGAGGCCGGCCCACCAGTTGCCGTTGACGCCGGCCAGCTCCTGGTCCGCGACCTTGTTCTCCCGGTCGATCTGCAGATGACCTTCGGGATCGAGATAGACGAGCCCGTCCGGCAGCACCTCGCCGGTCGCCGGGTCGGTGCGCATGCGCCGCTGCAGCTCCGGGGTCGAGCCGTAGATCTGCGAGCCGTCCCACCAGTGCGTCTCGCTGTTGATGTAGGTGGACGGCCGTGCGGCCTCCTCGGGGCGCCGTGTCGGGTCGGACCCGGTGCGCAGGATCGTCATCTCGGGTCCCGGCCAGTCGTCGCCGGGTGGGGTCGGGATGCGGTGCGGCGGATTCTGGGTATCGTTCCGGCCGTGGGTGAGCCAGTCGTGGACCATGAACTGCAGCCAGGCCGGCACCAGCATGTTCAAGGTCGTGGCCGGCACGAAGCTCTGTCGCGCCATCAGGCGCGAGCTCACGAGCCGCACATTGGGCTCGTAGAGGCCGGGCGGCTGCTCGCCGAAGGTCATGGGCAGGGGCGCGTTGCGGCCGAACCGTGTGCCGGCCATGCCCATGCTGGGTTGGCTCAGATCGTTGTAGCTGCCGTCCGGCGTGCGGAAATGGCGGACGTCGAAGCCCTCGGGCGGTGCCACCTCGGGGCGCTTGGTCTCGGTGTCGTAGAGATTGTGCAGGCGTAGATTGGTCCGCAGCCCGATCAGGTTGAGGACGGCGATCGGCGCCGGGAGGCGATACCAGGGAACCCGGCGATTGATCCGATGCGACACGGAGCCCAGGAGGCGCTCGTACCAGCTGATTGCCATGCCCTGTCCTCTTTTCCCGCTAGGGGCGGCCTGCGACCAGGCCGTCATTGTTGTCGGTGTGCGCTCACTTCACATGCTCTGGGTCGATTTGGATGTGATGTTACGCACACCCAGGGTAGAATTATAAAACCTATTCCGATGCGCCCGGCAAGTGGGCAGGAGGGGTTTCGGCATGTCACGCGTCGGGCGCGATGGGAGCGGGCGGCCCCGGCGGCCCGGCGGGGGCGTCGCCAGGGACCATGGGCGTCGGCATTTGACATCCGAGCGAAGCCCGCTATAAGCACCCGCAGCACGCGGTCCTCCTCGGGTGGGCCGCTTTTGTCGTCTTGATGGCATGCTCGAGGACCGATGACCAAACGCATTTCCGCCAAGGGCAAGATCTGCCGTCGCCTGGGCGTCAATCTCTGGGGCCGCTCGAAGGATCCGCTTGCTCGGCGCAACTACGCGCCCGGCGAGCACGGCAACAAGCGCCGCAAGATGTCCGGCTATGCGCTGCAGCTGGCCGCCAAGCAGCGGCTGAAGCGCTACTATGCCAACATGACCGAGCGCCAGTTCCACCGGATGTTCGAGGAGGCCGTGCGCCTGCGCGGCGACACGGCCGAGAACCTGGTGGGCCTGCTGGAGCGCCGGCTCGACATGATCGTCTATCGGATGAACTTCGTGCCGACGGTGTTCGCGGCGCGCCAGTTCGTGAACCATGGCCACGTCAAGGTGAACGGCCAGCGGGTCAACATTCCGAGCTACCTCTGCAAGGAGGGCGATCTCATCGAGGTGACCGAGCGGGCACGCAACATCCCGATGGTGATGGAGTGCCTGCAGCAGCCCGAGCGGGACGTGCCGGAGTACATGCAGGTCGACTTCAAGGGCATGAAGGGCCAGTTCGTCCGCACGCCCAAGATGTCCGACGTGCCCTATCCGGTTCAGATGGAGCCGAACCTCGTCATCGAGTACTACTCCCGCTGATTCTTCGGCCGGGCCCCTGGCGACAGGGGCCCGCGCGTTCTGGAGATCGGCAGGGGCCGGCGTGCTAGGGTTCGCCCCATGCTGACCCATCATATCCGAGCGAGCCGGCGTTCCGTCCTACGCGGGGGCGGGCTCGCGGTCCTGGGCCTGGCGCTGCTTCCCCATCGGCTCGTCGGCGCGGCTGAGGCAGCGGCGCCGCCCACCCTCGACCTGACCTACAAGGTCACCGTCACCGGCGTGCAGGTCGCCGGCGTCGACCTCTCGCTCAAGCCCGACGGCAGCTCGGTCGCGAGCTCGCTCACCATCCGCAACCAGGGCATCGCCGCCCTCCTCGGCGGCGAGATCGTCACGAAGATGAGGACGACCAGCGCGCCCGGACCGCACGGGATGCTGCCGGTCGTGTTCGACGCCTTAGAGCAAAAGCCCGATCGCAAGCGCAGCATCCAGATCCGCTACGACGAAGGCGGCGAGATCCAGGGGCTGGTCTATCATAATAATGGCCGCCTCAAGGACAGCGAGGTGCCGGCCAAGCTGCAAGACGGCACGATCGACCCGCTGACCGCGTTCCTCCGGCTGCGCACCTGGCTGCCGAAGGCGGTCGCGGGCGAGGGGGACAAGAAGGTCAGGCTGCCGATCTTCGACGGCCGCAAGCGCTTCGATCTCGAGGCCACCTATCTCAGCCGCAAGAGCTACGAAGGCCGCCCTGTGCTGGAGCTCAAGGTCCAGCTCTTCGCCCGCTACGGCTTCGACAGCAGCGACACCTTCATGACCTTTCCGGACGAGCCGAACCCGCGCTGGATCCGGGTTCTGGTGAGCGACGACAGTCGCCTCGTGCCGGTCTATCTCGAGACCGTCAACGGCACGCTCACCTCGGTGGTGACGCTGGTCGCGAGCTGAGAGAGCAGAAGAGAAGGCGGCGGCCGCCCTCGGCGCGCCGCCTCCCGGCCAACTGCGCTCAGGCGGCCGCCTCGACGGCGACACCCTTCTCCTTGAGGAAGGCGTCGAGCTCGCCCGCCTCGTGCATCTCGCGGATGATGTCGCAGCCGCCCACCAGCTCGCCCTTGACGTAGAGCTGCGGGAAGGTGGGCCAGCTCGAGAACTCCTTCAGGCCCTGGCGCAGATCCGGATCCTCGAGGATGTTGTAGGACTGGAACTTGACGCCGGTCTGCGAGAGCACCTGCACGACGGCGGCGGAGAAGCCGCACATCGGAAAGACGGGCGTGCCCTTCATGTAGAGCACGACGTCGTCGCCGGTGATCTGCCCCTGGATGCGCTCGAAGGTCGGATTGCTCATCGGTCGGTTCCTCGGGAAGCGTTGATGCGAGATTGGCTCAGGCCGGGGCCGCGGTCGAGAGGGCAAGGGCGTGAAGCTCGCCCCCCATGCGCTCGCCCAGGGCCTTGTAGACGATCTGGTGCTGCTGCAGCCGGCTCTTGCCGCGGAACGCCTCGGAGACGATGACCGCGCGATAATGGTCGCCGTCGCCGGCCAGATCCTCGATCCGCACCTCGGCGTCGGGCAGGGCCTCGTTGATGAGCTTGCGGATCGCCTCGGCCGACATCGGCATGCGCGCTTGGTCCCCTCGTCCCGGCCCTTAGGCCTGGCCAGCCATGTAGCGGGGCAGCCAGGATGCCTGCCGCTCCGCCAGCGTCTCCACCGATATGGGGGCCTCGCCCGTAACGATCAACGCATCGCCGCCGGTCGTGCCGACCTCCCGCGCGATGACCCCGGCCTCGGCCGCCTGCGCCAGGACCCTGCGGCGGTCGCCGGCGCGCACGGCCAGGAGATAGCGGCCCTGCTCCTCGCCGAAGAGCCAGCCCATGGCGCTCGACACCTCGCGTGGCACGGTGAGCATGGCGCCCATGCGCGACGCGATGCACATCTCGGCCACCGCAACCGCGAGCCCGCCGTCCGAGAGGTCGTGGCAGGCCAGGGTTCGGCCCTCGCCGGCGAGCTTCAGGACGAAGTCGCCGTGGCGCCGCTCGCTCTCGAGGTCGACCGGCGGCGGCGCCCCGTCCTCGCGACCCAGCACCTCGCGCAGATAGAGCGAGGCGCCGAGCCAGCCGGCGCTCTCCCCGACGAGGATGAGGCTGAGGCCGGGCTTGTCCCAGGCCATGCCGACCATCCGGCCCAGATCCTCGATCAGGCCGAGGCCGCCGATCTCGGGCGTCGGCTGGACCGGCCTGCCGTCGGTGTCGTTGTAGAGCGAGACGTTGCCCGACACGACCGGGAAGTCGAGCGCGCGGCAGGCCAGGGCCATGCCCTCGATCGCCGCCACCAGCTGGCCCATGATGGGCGGCCGCTCGGGATTGCCGAAGTTGAGGCAGTTGGTGATGGCGAGCGGCTTGGCCCCCACCGCGACGATGTTGCGCCAGGCCTCGGCCACCGCCTGCTTGCCGCCCTCGAAGGGATCGGCCTCGCAATAGCGGGGCGTGCAGTCGGTGGTGAGCGCAAGGCCCCTGTTCGACCCGTGCAGGCGCACGACGGCGGCATCGCCGCCCGGCCGCTGCACCGTGTCGCCCATCACGAGGTGGTCGTACTGCTCGAAGATCCAGCGCTTGCTCGCGATGTCGGGGCAGCCAAGGAGCTTCAGGAGCGCGTCCCGATGCGAGCAGGGCGGGGTCGCGACGTCGCCCAGGAGCGGCAGGCGCTTCGGCGGCGGCTCGCTCGGCCGGTCGTAGACGGGCGAGGCGCCGCTCACCGGGGCGATCGGCAGGTCGGCCGCGACCTCGCCGCCGTGGCGGATGACCATGCGGCCGGTGTCGGTGACGCGGCCGACCGTCGCGAGGTCGAGGCCCCAGCGCGCGAAGACGGCGCGCGCCTCCTCCTCCTTGCCCTTCTCGAGCACCATGAGCATCCGCTCCTGGCTCTCCGAGAGCATGATCTCGTACGGCGGTCATGCCCTCCTCGCGCAGCGGCACGGCGTCGAGGTCCATCTCGATCCCGGTGCCGCCGCGCGCCGCCATCTCGAAGGAGGAGGAGGTGAGGCCGGCAGCGCCCATGTCCTGGATCGCGACGATGCAGTCCTTGCGCATCAGCTCGAGGCAGGCCTCGATCAGCAGCTTCTCGGTGAAGGGATCGCCCACCTGGACGGTCGGGCGCCGGGCCTCCTTCTCGTCGCTGAACGCGGCCGAGGCCATCGTGGCGCCGTGGATGCCGTCGCGGCCGGTCTTGGCCCCCACATAGACGACGGGATTCCCGATGCCGGCGGCGCTGGCATAGAAGACCTTGTCCGCCTCGGCCACGCCGACGCACATCGCATTGACGAGGATGTTGCCGTTGTAGCTCCGGTGGAAGGTGGTCTCGCCGCCGACGGTGGGCACGCCCACGCAGTTGCCGTAGCCGCCGATGCCGGCGACGACGCCGGCCACGAGGTGGCGGGTCTTGGGGTGGCCGGGCTCGCCGAAGCGCAGCGCGTCCAGGATGGCCACGGGCCTGGCACCCATCGTGAAGACGTCGCGCAGGATGCCGCCCACGCCGGTAGCGGCCCCCTGATAGGGCTCGATGAAGCTCGGGTGGTTGTGGCTCTCCATCTTGAAGACCGCGACCAGGCCCTCGCCGATGTCGACGACGCCCGCATTCTCGCCCGGGCCGCAGACGACCCAGGGCGCCTCGGTCGGCAGCTTCTTCAGGTGGGCGCGCGACGACTTGTAGGAGCAGTGCTCGCTCCACATCACCGAGAAGATGCCGAGCTCGACGAGATTGGGCTCACGGCCCAGGATCTCCAGGATCCGCGCGTACTCGTCCTCCTTGAGACCGTGCTCGGCCACCAGCTCCGGCGTGATGCTGCTCCGCTCCATCAGCCGAGCGCCTTGGCGAGCGCGTCGAACAGCCCCTGGCCGTCCAGCGAGCCGTGCAGCGGGTCGGTCGCGTCCTCGGGATGCGGCATCAGGCCCAGCACGTTGCGCTCCCTCGACAGCACGCCGGCGATGCGGCCGGTCGAGCCGTTGACTCCTCGCGGTAGCGGAAGGCGATCGCGGTCCTCGTCCTCGAGGCGGGCCAGCTCGTCCGCGCTCACGACATAGTTGCCGTCATGGTGGGCCACGGGCACGCGCAGCGTCTGCCCCGTCTCGTAGAGGTGGGTGAAGTGGCAGGCCCTGGTCGCCACCTCGAGCTCGACCGTGCGGCAGATGAAGGCGAGGCCGCGGTTGCGGATCAGGGCACCCGGAAGGAGGCCCGCCTCGGTCAGGACCTGGAAGCCGTTGCAGATGCCGAGCACCGCCGTGCCGCGCCCGGCGAGCCGCGCCACCTCGGCCATCACCGGGCTGCGGGCGGCGATGGCGCCGCAGCGCAGATAGTCGCCATAGGCAAAGCCGCCGGGCAGCGCCACGAGGTCGAGCGCCGGCAGGCTCGTCTCCTGATGCCAGACACGCAGCGGCGCCTTGCCGGTCGCCCGCAGCAGGGCCGCCTCGAGATCGAGCTCGCGGTTGGAGCCCGGAAAGCTGACGATGGCCGCGCGCAAGCTAGGAGCGCTCCACCATCACCGCGGGCTCGGGCCAGAAATCGGCATTCTCGACCTCCTCGAGCCCGAAGGGGCAGATCGCTGGGAAAGTATCGCTGGCGAGCCCCGTCTCGGGTGCCGCCGCCAGGCGCGCCGCCTCGTAAGCATCCTCGAGCTCCCCGGCCCGCTTCGGCTTGAGCCCCGGATTCTTGCGCAGGAGACGGGCGATCTCATGGCGCTGCACGCGGATGGATCCCTCCCAGCTGCTGGAGCACATGGCAGGCTGATAGCGCCACTTGAGGAGGTGCAGGAGGAGCACGCGATAGCGGGAATAGAGCTCGCGCTCGAGCGAGATCCCCATATCCTCGACCTCCTCGGCGAGATGCTCCCAATCGGCATCGCCGGGGGCGTTGAGGCGCAGCTCGGCGGCGCGGCGCAGGACGGCCGCCTGCTCCTGCGTCCAGCTGTAGAAGTCCTCCTCGTAGAGCGTGCTCATGAGCGGGCTCCGCGAGCTAGTCGAGATGGATGCGATAGCTCTCGATCACCGGGTTGGCGAGCAGCTTCTCGCACATCGCGCGCGCCTTGGCCTCGGCGGTGGCGGCATCGGCCGCGTCGAGATCGAGCTCGATCACCTTGGTCCGCCGCACGCCCTTCACCCCGTCGAAGCCCAGACCCTTGAGCGAGCGCTCGATCGCCACCGCCTCCGGATCGAGCACGCCCGGCCGGAAGCCGATCTCGACCCTGGCCTTCACTGCAGCGTCTCCGGCCCCTTGAGGTCGCGCGGCCCCGCCTCGGGCAGGATGCCGAGCCGCCGCGCGATCTCCGCATAGCCCTCCTGGACGTTGCCGAGGTCGCGCCGGAAGCGGTCCTTGTCGAGCTTCTCGTTGGTCCGGGAGTCCCAGAGGCGGCAATTGTCGGGGCTGATCTCGTCGGCCAGCACGATGCGCATGTCCTCCTCCTCCCAGAGGCGGCCATACTCGAGCTTGAGGTCGACGAGCTTGAGCCCGACGCCGATGAAGAGCCCGGTGAGAAAATCATTGACGCGCAGGGTGAGGTTGAGGATCTCGTCGAGCTCCTGGTAGCTCGCCCAGCCGAAGGCCGTGACGTGCTCCTCGCTCACCATCGGATCGTTCAGCTCGTCGGACTTGTAGTAGTACTCGACGATCGAGCGGGGCAGGGCCGCCCCTTCCTCCATGCCGAAGCGCTGGGCAAGGGAGCCGGCGGCGACGTTCCTCACCACCACCTCGATCGGGATGATCTCGACCTCGCGGATCAGCTGCTCGCGCATGTTGAGCCGGCGCATGAAATGGGTGGGGATGCCGGCCTCGCCCAGCCGCATCATGAGGTACTCGGAGATCCGGTTGTTCAGCACCCCCTTGCCGGTGATGATGCCATGCTTCTTGTTGTTGAAGGCGGTGGCGTCATCCTTGAAGTACTGGATCAGGGTGCCGGGCTCGGGGCCTTCGAAAAGGACCTTCGCCTTGCCCTCGTAGACCTGTCTGCGCCGGGCCATCTCTCACCACCGAGCCGGATGCTGGAACACGAAAATCGGCGCCCGTGACGAGCGCCGATCCTGCCCGAACTCGCCCGGGCGGGCTTCTTATAGACGAGCCACTGCCGGGCCACAACCAAAGCGGCCGGGCCGTCCCGGCAGCACCCCGATCGGCCGTCCAGCGAGGCCGGTCGGCCCATCATCATGATGGCGCGATGGCAGGATCAGGCTTTCGCTGGCGGGTCGGTCAGGCCCACCCGCCGGAAGGCGTTGGTGATCGGGTAGCGGCGGTCGCGGCCGAACGCCTTGCGGGTGATCTTCACCCCGGGCGGCGCCTGACGACGCTTGTACTCGGCGAGGTCCAAAAGGTTCGAGACGCGCCGCACCTCCTCGGCCGGGAAGCCCTGCTCGACGAGCTCCCGCGGCGAGAGATCGCTCTCGACGAGGCCCTCGAGGATGCGGTCGAGCAGCGCATAGGGCGGCAGCGAGTCCTCGTCCTTCTGATCGGCGCGCAGCTCGGCCGTGGGCGGCTTGGTGATGACGCGCTCGGGCATGACGCTGCCCAGGGGGCCGAAGCGCCCCGCTCGGTCGCGTCCCGTTGCGCCAGTGGCAAAGCGCGAAGACGGTCGTCTTGTAGAGGTCCTTCAGGACCGAGTAGCCGCCGCACATGTCGCCGTAGAGCGTGGCGTAGCCCACCGACATCTCGGACTTGTTGCCGGTGGTCAGGACCATCGAGCCCAGCTTGTTCGAGATCGCCATCAGCGTGACGCCGCGGATGCGCGACTGCACGTTCTCCTCGGTCGTGTCGGGTGCACGATTGGCGAAGATCGGCGCCAGCATGCCGTGGAACGCATCGACCGCGCTCTCGATCGGCACCTCGTCCAGGCGGATGCCCAGCGCGCTCGCCACCCCGGCCGCGTCGTCGAGGCTGTCCCTCGAGGTGTAGCGGGACGGCATCATCACCGCGTGCACCCGCTCGGGCCCCAGCGCGTCGACCGCCACCACGGCCGAGAGCGCCGAGTCGATGCCGCCCGACAGGCCCAGCACGACGCCCGGGAAGCGGTTCTTTTGAACGTAGTCGCGAAGGCCCAGGACCATCGCGCGATAGATGCTCTCGAGGTCGGAAAGCGGCGGGGCCAGCGACCCCTTGCCGACGCAGGCGAGGCGGTCCTCCTCGTCGCGCTGCCAGCGCGTGAGGATCAGGCTCTCCTCGAAGCTGGGCGCCAGGGCCACGAGTGCCCGGTCCGCATCGAGCGCGAAGGAGGTGCCGTCGAACACGAGCTCGTCCTGGCCGCCCACCTGGTTGACGTAGACGAGCGGCAGCCCGGTCTCCGTCACCCGGGCCACGGCCAGCTGCTGGCGCGTGTCGAGCTTGCCCTGCTCGAAGGGCGAGCCGTTGATGACGATGAGGATCTCGGCACCCGATTCCTGCAGCCCCTCGGCCACGTCCTCGAACCACATGTCCTCGCAGACCATGAGGCCCAGGCGCACGACGTCGCCGGCCCTTGTCTGGAAGGCGACGGGCCCGGGGACCGGGCCCGGCTCGAACACCCGCACCTCGTCGAAGACGCCGTAGTTCGGCAGCTCGTGCTTGGCCCGCCAGGCGACGATCTCGCCCCGTGCCAGCAGCAGGACCGCGTTGAAGAGATCGCCCTGCTCGCGCCAGGGGGCGCCCACGACCAGGGCCGGCCCGCCGTCCGCCGTGTCGCGCGCCAGCGTCTCGACGGCGCGCCTTGCGAAGTCGCAGAGCGCCGGCTTCAGCACGAGATCCTCGGGCGGGTAGCCGACGATGCAAAGCTCGCCCAGGACGACGAGCTCGGCGCCGGCCGTGGCCGCCTCGGCCCGGACATGGCGGATCAGCTCGAGATTGCCCTCGAGGTCGCCCACGGTGGGGTTGCTCTGCGCCAGGGCGATGACGATCGGGTCGCTCACGGCCATCCAGCTCGCTCGGTTGCTCGCCGTGCGCCGGGGTCTTGACCGTCGCGCACCGCCTCAATCTAAGTGATTTCCGGCCGCCGGGCAATCGCCGGCCCCGCAACCCCGGCCCGCATCCCCGCCGGCGGCCATGGAGGACGGATGAGCGAAGCCACAGCCGGCACGGCGCTGGTCGTCGGCGCCGGTATCGTCGGCGCCAGCTGCGCCCTTTTTCTCCAGCGCGACGGCTGGCGCGTGCGCCTGGTCGACCCGCGGCCGCCCGGCAGCGGCGCCTCGCTCGGCAATGCCGGCGTCATCAGCGTCGCCAGCGTGCTGCCGATCGCCACACCAGGGCTCGTCGGCAAGGTGCCGGCCATGCTGCGCGACCCGCTGGGCCCGCTCGCGATCCGCTGGCGCCATCTGCCGGGCCTGCTGCCCTGGCTCCTGCGCGTGGCGCTGGCCACCCGCCCCGAGCGCGCCGAGGCCTCCTCGAAGGCGATAGCGGCCCTGGCCGAGCGCGCGGAGCAGGCCCACGATCTCGTCATCCAGCAATGCGGCCTCGCCGACCTCGTGCGCCCGGGCGGCTGGCTCAAGGTCGCCTTCGATGCCGATCGCTTCGAGCGCGCGACCGCGCTCGAGCGGGAGTTCCTCGGCCGGCGCGGCCGTGACTTCGAGCTGCTCGGCCGGGACGAGGTGCTGGACCTGGAGCCGGCCCTCAACCCCGAGGTCGCGCGCGGCCTGCTGCTGCCGCACAACCGGGCCGTCCGCCATCCCCAGCGCTATGTCGAGGGCATCGTCGAGACGCTGGTCGAGCGCGGCGGCGAGCTCCTGCAGGCCGAGGTGACGGCGATCGTGCAGGAGGGCGCTCGCGTCACGGCGGTCCCAAAGCTCGGCCGGGACGCTGCCCGCCGACCTCGTCGTCCTCGCCGCCGGCGCCTTCTCCAAGCGTCTCGCCGCCCAGGGCGGTGCGCCCGTGCCGCTCGAGGCCGAGCGGGGCTATCATTTGATGCTGCCCCATCCCGAGCCGACGCTGCGCCGTCCGGTCTACACCATCGAGGGCGGCTTTGTTCTGGCACCGATGGAGCACGGCGTGCGCCTCACGGGCGGGGTCGAGCTGGCGAGCGCCTGGGCGGAGCCCGACTTCCGCCGCATCCGCGGCCTGCTGCCGCGCGCCCGCCGGCTCGTGCCGGGGCTCGACGGCCGCATCCTGAGCGAGTGGCAGGGCAGCCGGCCCTCGCTGCCGGACAGCCTGCCGGTCATCGGCCGCGCCCCCGGGCTCGCCAACATGCTGCTCGCCTTCGGGCATCAGCATATCGGCCTCACGCTGGGGCCCCTCACCGGCCGTCTGATCGCCGACCTCGCCGCCGGCCGCGATCCCGGCCTCGATCTCGAGCCCTACCGCCCGCGCCGCTCTTTCGTCTAGCCGCCGCCCCGACAGGCACCTCCCGCGTGTCGTGACGAGGATGTTGCGACACGGCGACACAGTGGGCTCGCGCCGGCTTGCGAGCGACCGATCTGCCCAGCACGCTTGGTGTCGTAAGGCTTCGCGCAGGGGGGATCGGCATGCGCTCGCGCCTGCTCTTCGCCGCGCTGCTGGTCGTCGCCATCATCAGTGCCGGCTTGGCCGCCGTTCTCGTCTACCGGCTCGACGTCGGGCGGATGCGGCGCGGACGGTCGGTGCCACGACGCAGCGGTGGCATCTCGCCGGCCGGAGGGCGACGGCGCTCGCCGAGGATGCGCACCTCGAGTGGCGGCGAGGTGCCGTGCCTGCCGCCGGCAAGCTCTAGAGGCATTCGAGAGAGCCGTCGCCCGGGCTTGCAACCGTCCCGGCGAGCCGCTACATCCGGCCGGCCGCTTCGGCGAGCGCCCGTAGCTCAACTGGATAGAGCACCAGAC
>CAVVXU010000021.1:0-12696 GCA_963752325.1 uncultured Alphaproteobacteria bacterium | reverse complement strand
CGCGGCGTCGTAGTCGGCGTCGGATGGCTTGATCAGCCTGCCGTGGAAATCCTTCTCCAGCTCCTCCACCGCCTCCTCCGGCACCAGGCCGCCGTCACGACTAGCCAGCACGGTCCTCGTCATTGGATGCCCCCCTGCCCGCAGGCTCACAACGCCACGATAGGCATCTGACAGTTTACCTTAGGTAAACGCAGCGCGATAGGCGACGGACGTGGCAACTATCGTGGGGGCGTAGAGGTCCGTCATGGCAGACCCAACTCTCGGGTTTCTCCGAGTGGAGACGGTCCGACTGGTCGAGAGCTGTGGACCGCCGCCTAAAGCGGCGCGGCGCCGCGATCGACACGGGCGCCTGCGTGGACAGGATAACGAGCGGAACGGCCGACCATGAGGAGAGCGAGCTCGGCAAGGTCCGCATCGTCCCGGATTTCCCGCCACACCCGCGTTGCCTGGTGCTGCGCGAGGAGGGACGAACGTCACGACCCTCGGCCGTCGTAGCTCCCACGTCTTCGAGCGGCAGAGCGCGCCCTCGCCTACCCTACCGGCGGATGATCCGGGCGCTGGTCGACGCGTGCGCACGACGGTACGGACTTCTTGAGACGACGGTCACCGCAAGCCCGAGGTTCCATGGAGCACATCCGCAAAGCGCTGTTCCTGCGCGAGACGCGCCCTGCTTGAGCTGTCGCATGTCGTCAAACGCCCGGTGGTCAGAGCAGTCGCGATGGCGATCATCACCAACCCGTTCGCCGGCCGCTACGTCGACGATCTGACCGAGCTGTTCGAAGCCGGCCGGATGATCGGCGAGCAGCTGATGCCCGACCTCGTCCGCCAACTGTCACAACCGCCGGCCTGCCATGCCAAAGGGGGCCACCGTCGGCGTCTATGGCGGCGACTTCTTCGGGGCGCAGCGCAGCGAGTGGAACCCGGAGCCACTCTGCGAGGAGCGCTACGCTATCGGGAAGAACATGGGGCTGTCCGAGGAGGCGAGGGCGCGCCTCGGCGCCCCCGGAATAGAGCACGGGCACCCAGCGCAGGCCACCCTCCCCCCGGGGCCCTACCGGGCAGAGGCGCTACCTCAAGTGGCTTCCTTGCACAAGCCATGAGCCTCGGCGCCGCGCCTCTGATCGCGCCAATACTCTTCGCCGGTCGTACGGTCTATGTAGTAGAGCTTGGTTGCATCGTCGGAGAATGTGATCTTCGCTGGCTCGAGCTTTTCAAGCGTCCCCTGATCGACAAGCATCATCTTGTCGCCCATCTGGTGATACTCGAGATAGCCCAGTGTCTCTGGCGTGATCTCAAAGCGCTCGTTCGTCTTCAACGCCGTGCCGTCTTTCCAGGTCTGGGTGCCTGTGCAGGTGATGACCAGCATCTTTGCCAGGGCGGGATCGGCCGCTGCCAAACCCAGCAGGGCACCGACGCTCACGAGGAAAGGCCGCGTTGTCCTTCTCACTCCCTTCGCCTCCCAATAGGTCAAGTAGACCATGCGCCTTTGCAGTATGAGGCACAAGGATGACCGGTGGCCTGATGGACGGACGGTCGGAGGAAATAGGGAAACGATCGGGCCCGATACGCGACGGATGAGTGAGGATCAACTTCCGATTGACTCTAGGTAACGCATCCTATATCTATCCCTCTATGCCTTGTCCCTACCCCTCTCGTTCCCCCGCCTCGATGCCCGGCGCCCGCAATGTGCGGCTCGCCCGAAGGCTCGCCGGCGGCATGACGCCCGCCGAGGTCGCCAGGCACGAGGGGACGAGCGAGGCCGAGCTCTTGTCACTTCTCGCCGACGAGAGGTTCCAGGAGCATGTCGCGTACTACCGGCTCGAGGCCGAGCTGCCCGAGGACGAGCGCGAAGAGCTCCTGATCAAGACGGCGCTCGCCGGGCTCCAGCACCTCGCCGACATGGGCGACACCAAAGCCCTTTTGTTCCTCACCTATGAGGGCAATCGCGGCCGGCACGCCGGAGAACCGCCTGCGCCGCCTCGCGACGCGCACGACCGACCGCCGTCCCGAGCTGCGTGCTCGGGATGAGATCGGCGCGGAGCCGGCCGAGCCCGCCACTGCCGAGCTTGTTTCGGATCTCGTCGCCTTCGCCCGGAGCAACCCGGACGTGGCCGACTGGATCATCCGCTACGCCGAGAGCCGCCACGCCACGCTGGGAGAGAGCGGGGCCAAGGTGGAGGAGCAAAAAAGGAGGGCGAGACAAAAAAGAGACTGAGCCCCAGCGGATCACAGCGAGGAAAAGGCGCGCCCGCGTCTCCTTTCTTTGTCACCCTCGTGCTCGACACACTGCTGTCCCGTTAAGGCCTCGGGCGTGTGGGTGCATGGCGTTGGCGCTGTTAGACTTTCTGTGGGTCAGAGGAAGTCTGGACAGGGTTTGGAGCCAAGGCCATGCGGTTCGAGCGTACGGTGTTGGGCAGCCTGCTGAAAGCGGTTCCGCGCGGACAGTTCGCGCGGCTGGTGGCGGCGCATGACAGCGACCGACGGGTGCGGCAGCTGTCGTCATGGAACCAGCTCGTGGCGCTGCTGGCAGCACAGCTGGGCGGCTGCCGCTCGCTGCGCGAGATCGAGGCCGTGCTCGCGAGCCAGGCCGGCGCCGCCTACCATCTGGGCATGGGGCGGGTGTGCCGCTCGACACCGGCCGTCGCCAACCAGAAGCGCCCCGCAGCCCCGTTCGAGGCGCTGTTCTTCTGCCTGGTCGAGCGGCTGGCGGAACGGATGCCGCCGGCAGTCCACCGGGAGGTGGTGCGGCTGATCGATTCCAGCAGCATCACGCTCAGCCTCACCTTCTGCGCGTGGGCCCGCTTCTCCGCCGACTATGGCGCGGTGAAGCTCCATCTTCTTTATGATCCGGGTGCCGCCGTGCCGACCTACTTCGCGGTCACGCCCAAGAGAGTGAACGACATCACGCCCGCCAAGGCGATGCCGCTCGAGCCCGGCACCACCTACGTCATGGACCGCGGCTACTATGATTTCGGCTTCTGGGCCAAGCTGAACGCGGCCGGCTGCCGCTTCGTCACCCGCCTCAAGAGCCACTCGCCCACCCGGCTGGTCGAGGCGCTGCCGATCTCCGGCCAGGGGATCCTCGCCGACCGCCTCGTGCACTTGAGCGAGCGCCTCAAGGGCCAGCGGCGCAATCCCTATCAGCAGCCGCTGCGTGAGATCATCGTCCAGCCCGAGAAGGGCAGCCAGCTGCGCCTCGTCACCAACGACCTCGACCGGCCGGCCGAGGCCGTCGCCGAGCTCTACAAGCGGCGCCCGCCGATGTCTCCTGACATCGGCCCCTGCGGGGATGGAGCCGCCGCCTCCTGCGGCGGCTGGCAGATCGAGCTCTTCTTCAAATGGATCAAGCAGAACCTCAAGATCAAAAGCTTCCTCGGCACCAGCCTGAACGCGGTCACGCTGCAGATCATCACTGCCCTGATCGCCTATCTGCTGCTTCACTACGCTCACCGGCTCACCCACGACCGGCCCAGCCGCCTCCGTTTCCGCCAGATCGTCCAGGCGAGCCTCTGGCAGCGCCGCGACCTCGCCGACCTCGCCCACCCGGCAAGGCCGAAACCACCACCGCTGCCCCAGCTCGCCCTCGCCTTCCCATGACCCAACCTCAACGGGACAGCTCTCTGCCCCGACACGAGGGTCCATGCCCCGTCCTGGCAGGCGCTTGCGAGGGTGAGCATGGATCCTCGGGTCGATGCCCGAGGATGACAGGAGAAGGGCCCGGCCGGAGTCGTGCCACCTGATCCCCCGGTCACGCCGTGGGATGACGAAGGAGCGCGGCCCCATGCCGCCCCGCTCCTCTTCCTGCCCCCCTCGCGCCCCGACACGAGGGTCGCTGACACGTCCTGGGCGCGCCGTCGCGAGCGTGCACATCGGTCCTCCTGTCGAGCCTGAGCACGTCTGCAAAAAGCGCGCGTCCTCAAAGGTCGATCCCTCGCCGGCGCCAGGCCTTCTGCCAGATCTCCTCGGGCGGCGTGTCGAAGATGATCTTGGGGTCGACGGCGATCACGGTCCAGTCGCCGCGGCTGATCTCGGCGTCCAGCTGGCCCGGGCCCCAGCCGGCATAGCCGATGAGCGGCAAGCTGTGCCTCGGGCCCTTGCCCTCTGCGATGTCCTTCATGATGGTCTTGTCGCCCGTCACGGCGATGCCGGGAACCACCTGCACGCCGCCCGGGCGTTTCGAGCTGTCGTCGTAGAGCACAAAGCCCATCTTGGGCTGGACCGGGCCACCCTGGTACATTTCGATCTGGCGGTCGGGCCCGTCAAGGCTCAGCTGGAGGTTCGCCAGCAGCTTCTTCGCCGACACCCCGCCCAGCGGGCGGTTGACGATGAGCCCCACCGCGCCCGTAGCGTCGTCCTGCAGGACCAGGACCACGGTATGGTCGAAGTTGGGGTCGGCGAGGTCGGGGGTGGCGACGAGGAGCATGCCGGCGGCGTGGGTGTCGGCCTCGGCTACGGGCGTCATGGCCGCCCGCCCGGCCGGCATGGCCGGCCCGAGGAGAAGAAGCAGACCCGCCAGAACGTAGGGGCGCATGGCGCTTTCTCCGGGTGCCCGGTCGGCGATGGACCGGCACCGCCTCCTGATGTACCCCCGAGACCGGGGGCGACAAGGCCCCAGGCCGCCGGCGACGCAAAGGTGATCCCTGCGCCGCGGGTCGCATCGGCAAGGGAGGTCGAGGATGAGAAGCTACCAGATCGTCGCGTGGGGCCGGCCGCTCGAGGGGCGGGACTACCCGGACCCGGCACCGCAGGGCGCCGAGGTGCTCGTGCGGGTCACGGCCTGCGGCGTGTGCCACAGCGATCTCCACATCTGGCAGGGCTTCTTCGATCTCGGCGGCGGGGAGCGCATCAACATCGCCGACCGCGGCGTCAAGCTACCCTTCACCATGGGCCACGAGGTGGTGGGCGAGGTCTTGTCGGTCGGCCCGGAGGCCAAGGGTGTGGCTGTCGGCGACCGGCGGATCGTCTATCCCTGGATCGGCTGCGGCAAGTGCCCCGAGTGCCTGCGCGGCGACGAGCTGATGTGCCTGACGCCGCGCATCGTCGGCACCTGGCGGCCGGGCGGCTACAGCGATCGCGTCCTCGTACCGGATGCCCGCTACCTGGTGCCCTTCGACGGCGTGCCGGAGGACCTTGCCGCCACCTACGCCTGCTCGGGCATCACCGCCTACAGCGCCGTCCAGAAGACGGGCATCGAGCGCCAGGACCAGAGCCTTCTGCTCATCGGTGCCGGCGGCGTCGGGCTGCAGGGCTTGGCCATCGCCGGCGCCGTCCTCCCCTGCCCCGTAGGCGTCGCCGACACGAGCGCGGACAAAAGAATGGCCGCGGCGGGTGCCGGTGCCGCCTGGACCGTGGACAATGCCTCGCCCGACGCGGTGAAGGAGGTGCGCGAGAAGAGCGCCGGTGGCGTCGACGCGGCCATCGACTTCGTCGGCCGTCCCGAGACCGCGCGCTTCGGAATCGACTGCCTGCGCAAGGGCGGCACGCTCGTCGTGGTCGGCCTCTATGGCGACAGGCTGAGCCTGCCTCTGCCGTTCCTGCCTCTGCGGGCGATGACCCTGCGCGGCTCCTATGTCGGCACGCTCGAGGACCTGAAGGCCGTGGTGGCCCTGGCCCAGAGCGGCCGCCTGCCGCGCCTGCCGATCACCCCTCGCCCCCTCGCCGAGGCCGATGCCTCGCTGCAGGACCTGGCCGCCGGCCTCGTCACCGGCCGCATCGTGCTCAGGCCCTAGCGCCCTCGAGCCCGGCCCGCTCCTCGACCACCAGCTCGAGCGCCATCCTGAGCAGGTTGATCGAGGCCTCGCGGGTCATGAAGGCCGCATGGGCGGTGAGGGTGACGTTGGGCAAGGTCGTCAGCGGATGGCCCGCGGGCAGCGGCTCCTCGCCAAAGACGTCGAGCGCCGCATGCCCGATCCGTCTTTCTGTCAGGGCCTCGACCAGCGCCGCCTCGTCGACCACGGCGCCGCGGGCGGTGTTGACGAGGATGGCCCCGGGCTTCATGCGGCCCAGCTTCTCCCGGTCGATGAAGCCTCTTGTCCCCTCGTTCAGGACGAGGTGCAGCGAGACCACGTCCGAGACCGACAAAAGCTCGTCCAGCGATACCTCGGTGCAGGGCAGCCCGGGCTTCACGCCGCTGCGGTTCCAGGCCAGGACCTTCATGCCGATGCCGGCCGCCATGCGCGCCATCTCGGCGCCGATGCCCCCTGTGCCGATCACGCCCAGCGTCTTGCCCAGGAGCTCGATGCCGTTCGTCGTCTCCCACCGCCCGGCACGGATGCCTGCATCCATGGCGGCGATCTGGCGCGCCGCGGCGAACATCAGCGCCATCGCATGCTCGGCGACGCTGCGATCGCCGTAGCCCTTGTAGGCGCGGACCGTGATGCCCTGACCGGCCGCCGCCTCGAGGTCGATGAAGCTGGCGGCGCCCGTGCCCAGGAAGACGATGGCCTTGAGCGACGGGCAGGCCTTGAGGGTGGCGGCGTCGAAGTGGCTGTGGTCGTTCATGATCACGGTCCGGCCGGCCACCAGCGCCGGCAGCTCGGCCGAGGTCGGATCGCCCACCTCGATCTCGAGGTCGGGGACGATGTGGCTCAGGCCTTCCCGGTAGAGCTCCAGCAGGAAGGGCGGGCAGTCGATGAAGAGCGGGCGCATGCTTTTGTCTCCCCCCGGGATCGGTGGCGAGCCGGGCGGCGCCTCAGCTCACCTGGAAGCCGTAGGCAAAAGGATCGCGGTCGTCGACCAGGATCGTGTTGAGCCCGGTGACCCTGGCCCAGCCCTCGATCGAGGGGAGGATGGCCGGGTGGGGACCGACGCTGGTGAGGCCCTCGATGCGGCCGGTGAAGCGGCTGCCGATGATGCTCTCGTGGACGAAGCTGTCGCCGGGGCCGAGCAGGCCGCGTGCGGCGAGCTGGGCCATCCGGGCCGAGGTGCCGGTGCCGCAGGGGCTGCGGTCGATCGCCCGCTCGCCATAGAAGACGGCGTTGCGGCCATCCGCCCCCTCGCCCGGCCGGCCGGTCCATAGGACGTGGCTGACGCCGGCGATCCAGCCGTCGATGGGGTGGCGGACCAGGAGCTGCTCGTTGACGAGGCGGCGGACCATGGGGCTCCAGCGCAGCAGGTCGGAGGCCGACACGCCCTCGAGGCCGGGGAAGCCGGGCTGCGGCTCGATGATGGCGTAGAAGTTGCCGCCATAGGCGATGTCGAGCGTGAGGCGGCCCAGGCCCTCGCCGTCGATCGCCACGCCTGACGCGTGGAGGTAGCTCGGGACGTTCCTGATCCGCACCGCCTCGACGAAGCGGCCGTCCATGCGGTACTCGGCCACGACCAGGCCGGCCGGGACCTCGAGCACCAGCCGGCCGGGCTCGCGCGGTGTCACGAGCCCCTGCTCGAGGGCGATGGTGACGGCGCCGATCGTGCCGTGGCCGCACATGGGCAGGCAGCCGCTGGTCTCGATGAAGACCAGGCCCATCTCCGCCTCGGGGTGCCTGGCGTGACAAAAAAGAGCGCCCGACATGACGTCGTGGCCGCGCGGCTCGAACATCAGGGCCCGGCGGATCCAGTCGAGCCGCTCGACGAAGTCGGCGCGGCAGGCCGCCATGGTCTCCCCATGCAGCATCGGCTGCCCGCCCACCACGAGCCGCACGGGATTGCCGCAGGTGTGCCCGTCGACACAGAAAAACGTGTGGTGCATGGGGCGTCCCGCCCGTGTCGGGGCCCCGACCGGCGCCTCCTGCCCGCAGGTCTACCCTGGCCCGGCTCGGCCAGACAAGCCGGAGGACGAGGGTGACAGCAAAGGAGACGAGGGCACGCCTCTTCCGTCATCCCACGGCTCGACCGGGGGATCAGGTGCAGCGGCGCGACGGGAAGGGAGGCGCGTGGACCCCACCACCTGACCACCCGGTCCAGCCGGGTGGTGACGGTTTCTTGCCGTGCCGTGCCGCTCCGCCCTCCCGCCAGAGGGCGGCGACCGGCCCGTCCGTTCGTCGCTCTTTTGCTCGCTGGGGCTCAGGCTTCTTTTTTTTCTGTCACTCTCTCCTCGGCTCGTCCGCCCCGGCCCCGCTCTCTCCCAGCGGGGCCAGGCGGCTCTCCATCCAGCGGCGGACCCAGGCGGCGCGCTCCGGGGTGTCCAGGGCGGCGGCGGCCAGGTCCGAAGGGGCCTTCGCGACGACGGGCGCGGACGCGGCGGCATCGGCAGCCCGTCGGCGCAACCGACAAAGGCTCAGAAGTCTCAAAAAAACGGAAACGGGGCGGGAGGTCGGCCGGGCGCGGCAGCGTCAGCCGGCGCAGGCGGTTCTCCGGATGCCGGCCGCGATTGCCCTCATAGGTAAGGAACAAAAGAGCCTTGGTGTCGCCCATGTCGGCCAGATGCTGGAGCCCGGCCAGCGCGGAGGCGATCAACAGCCGCTCGCGCTCGTCCTCCGGCAGCTCCCGCTCCTCGCGGTGATAGTCCACCAGGTCGGCGAACCTCTCGTCCGCCAGAAGTGACAAAATCTCGTCCTCGCTCGTCCCCTCGTGCCTCGCGACCTCGGCCGGCGTCATGCCGCCGGCAAGCCTGCGGGCCAGCCGCACGGTGCGGGCCGCGGGCATCGAGGCAGGGGAACGCGAGGGGTAAACGGAAGGCATGTGGGCTCGATATAGGAATGAGAGCCCGCTGTCAATCGGAAGTTGATTCTTTTCTTTTGTCACTCGCCGTAGGGGCGCGGCCACGCCGCCCTTAGCCTCTTCGCCCGTCGTCCGTCCGCTGCTAGGTTGGCCGGCGAGGTAGATGGACGAGCCCTAGCGATGCGCGCCGCCGAGCTGAAGGAGGCAAACATCCGCGAGCACGGAGCAGCAGGCGATGGCGGAAACAGACGGAGCCAGCTCAGACGATGCGCACTTGCAAGACCTGACCCCGTGTCCGTAGACGCTGGTCGGCGAGACGGTGGGAGGGGGAATGGCACCAATTAGGGCGGTTGAGATCAGGAACTTTCAGGGGTATCAAGGAACTGATGTGGTATCCGGCCCCCGGCATCAACTGCCTGATCGGCCCAGGTGACAGTGGGAAGTCGTCGATACTCGACGCCATCGACTTGTGCCTTGGGGCACGCCGCAACATCCAATTCACCGATGCCGACTTCCATCTGCTGGATGTCGAGAACCCCGATCACCATCGCGGTGACGCTCGGGCGAACTCGATGATGCGCTGAAGAACCTCGACGCCTACGGCATGTTCGTTCGAGGCTTTGACGCACAAACCGGAGAAATTGAGGACGAACCCGAGAAGGATGCCGAGACCGTGCTGACGGTAAAGCTCACTGTCGCCAGCGATCTGGAGCCGACCTGGACGCTGGTGTCGGAACGGGCCGAAGCGCAGGGGCTTGCGCGGAATCTCAGTTGGGGCGACCGCGTTCGGCTTGCCCCGACGCGGATCGGCGCGATGGCAGACTACCATCTGGGTTGGCGGCGCGGCTCCGTGTTGAACCGCGTTTCGGAGGAACGCGCGGATGCTTCGGCGGCCTTGGCCAAGGCCGCGCGTGACGCCCGCGCTGCCTTCGGCGACGAAGCGCAAGGCCAGCTGGGCGAGACGCTGGGCATCGTCGCGACCACGGCGAAGGAGCTCGGCATCCCGATCGGCGAGAACATCAAGGCGATGCTGGACGCGCACTCCGTGTCATTCAGCGGCGGGACCATCTCCCTGCACGACGAAGACGGCATCCCGCTGCGGGGGCTTGGGTATCGGCTCGACACGGCTGCTTATCGCCGGCCTCCAGCGGAAGGCGGCGGCGCAGTCGACGATCATCTTGATCGACGAACTGGAGCACGGGCTGGAACCGCACCGCATCATCCGACTCCTCGGGCTCGCTTGGTGCAAAGGAGACGCCGCCACCGCTTCAAGTATTCATGACGACGCATTCGCCCGTCGCTCTGCGCGAGCTGTCGGGCAGCCAGTTGTTCGTGATGCGCCGGCGGTTGACAAGCACGACGTGCTCACGCGTCGGCACCGCGGACGGCATCCAGAGCACGATCCGCTTGTATCCCGACGCCTTTCTCGCCCGAATCGGTGATCGTCTGCGAGGGCGCCAGCGAGGTCGGCCTTGTCCGTGGTCTCGACCAGTACCGGACAGCGAACGGCCACGACGCCATTACGGCCCACGGGATCGCCCTCGTCGATTGCGGCGGCGGCGATGCCGACAGGCCCTTCAAGCGCGCTGCCGCCTTCCACGCGCTTGGATATCGGGCGGCGGTCGTCCGGGATGATGACAAGAAGCCAACGGCGGCGGTGGAAGAAGCCTTCATCGCCAAGGGCGGCAACGGTTGTCGCATGGCGCGACGGCCGGGCGCTGGAAGACGAGCTGTTCCTGAGCCTGACCGACGATGGCGTTAGCAAGTTGATTGACCGCGCCGTCGAGCTGCACGGCGAAGAACTCATCAATGACCACATCAAGTCGGCCTCGCAGAATGCCAAGGATCTGAACGGCGTCCGATCAGAGGCGCTGATTGAAGGCATTACCGCCGGAAAGCCGCCGTTTCCTTGGCAAGGCCGCGAGGACCAGAAGGCGTGGATGGTTCAAGTCGGTCACATGGATGGAGGACGTTGCCCGCGACATCGTAGGACCCGATCTGGCGAACGCCGACGCTGGTTTCCGCGAGCTTGTTGACCGTATCTTCGCGTGGGCGGGCAATGCCGGAGAATGACATCGACCTCCTGGCAATCGATCGGGGCACCGTGACTGCGCCGGCCGGCTGCGGCAAGACGCACCTGATTGCGGAAGCCCTTACCCGGCACGGCGGGTGCAAAGCCGATCCTCGTGCTGACGCACACCAATGCCGGGGTCGTCGCCCTGCGCGGGCGGCTCGACCGCGCAGGTGTTCCGCTCGACCGCCTATCGCCTCTGCGACGATTGACGGCTGGGCCATGCGACTCATCTCGACGTTTCCGGCGCGGAGCGCTCATGACCCGGCACTGCTTACAGCTGGCGACCCGCGCACCGACTATCCGAACATCCGCGTCGCTGCGGCCAAACTGCTGAAGGCGGGCCACGTCACCGACATTCTGGCGGCGAGCTATGCGCGGCTCATTGTCGACGAGTATCAGGACTGCTCGATCCGCCAGCATGCCGTCGTCGCCTACGCTGCGCAGACTCTGCCGACTTGCGTGCTCGGCGATCCGATGCAGGCAATCTTCGGCTTCGGCGGCGACGATCTGGCGAAATGGGACGAACATGTCTGCGCCTATTTCCCGGTCGTCGGCGAACTTAATACACCGTGGCGATGGATCAACGCGCGAGGCGGAGCCGCTGGCCGCTGGCTGCTCGATGTTCGCGGCAAGCTACTGCGGGGCGAGCCGATTGACCTTCGGACGGCTCCAGACGGTGTGACTTGGGTCGAACTCGACGGCACCGAAGACCACGAGCGCCGCTTCGGGCCGCGCGCGTGCGACCTCCGGACGGTATCGGTCGCGTTCTGATCATTGGCGACAGCACGAGCCCGGACAGTCAACGGCAGTTTGCCAGCCAGACGCCAGGGGCCGTCACCGTCGAAGCCGTGGACCTGCGGGACTTGGTCGCGTTCGCCGAAACTTCGACCTCGCCGCACCCGATGCCCTGGAGCACCTCGCGCAGTTCGCGCAGAGCGTCATGCGCAATGTCGGTGCCGCCGACCTCGTGCGGCGCGTCCAGTCGCTGATGCGCGGCACCGCGCGCAATGCGCCGACCGATGTCGAGGCCGACTCGCGCTCGCCTTCGTTCAAGCGCCCTCGCATCGCACGGCGGTCGATGTGCTGGTCGAGATCAGGAAGGAAGGAGGCGTCAGTACGCACCGGCCTGCGGTCTTGCGGGCGTGCATCAAGGCGCTCCAGCTTTGCGACGGAACCGGAGGACTGTCGTTCCACGACGCCGCCATTCGAATGCGCGAGCAAAACCGGCTCGTCGGCCGACCCCTCCCTAGACGTGCCGTTGGCAGCACTCTGCTTCTGAAGGGGCTGGAGGCGGAAGTCGCGGTGATTCTGAACGCCGAGCGCCCTGGATGCGCGGAACCTCTACGTCGCGATGACGCGCGGCTCGAAAGCCCTAACGATATGCGCACACTTGCTGATTTCCTCCCCGGCCCCGCGCCTCTAGGGGCCATCGCGGAAACATAGTTCTCGTCAGTGCCTGTCGTGCATCGAAGCAATGTGCGTCGGACCTGCCCATCGCTAAAATCTCGTAGGACGCGCTGAGCAGCCCGTGGCGGCGTCTTTCCAACTTGTGGAGGCTGGCGCACTCGACGCGATTCCAACGTCTGGCTTCCATCTTCGGGAAGTGGTGGGGCAGGCCTTCCACGTACGCATCGTCAGTGCTGAAGACGCTAGGCGTCTTGCCCCCCTTCCCCCCCTCGACAACCCGCTTGACGGCACCCAACGCCCATGACTAGCGGACTTTTGTTCACGTGGCGAGCATACGTACGATGCATCCCCGAAGGAACACGGATCAGGGAAAGAGGCTCTTGGCGGACATCGAGCTAGGACCGACGATGCCCACCGGACGGTCGACGGCGCTCACCCCCTCGCCGCCAGCTCCCCGACCGAGGCCCCGTTCAGGGAGCACATGATCGCGAAGCTCGCTGCGGCGCTCCCGCTGATTGCCGAGAGCGGGCTCACGGACGTGCTCGTCTGCGCCGATCGGGCCATGGTCGGCTTCCTCTCGATGGCGGCCGCCAAGAACGGGCTGCGCGTCGACAATA
>CAVVXU010000020.1:0-439218 GCA_963752325.1 uncultured Alphaproteobacteria bacterium | reverse complement strand
CTGTGGCACCAGTTCATCCGCCACGACGGAACGATGCGGCGGATGCTGGTGCCGAGCTAGTCCCGCCCGCCGCGCAGCACGTTGTCCGGGCGGCGTGGAAGACCTCCCAGGCGCCGTCCCAGATCATCGCGACGCCACCCAGGCGATCAGGATGAGGCCGAGATAGGCGATCCAGCGATGGCGATGCAGCAGCCGGGCGATCAGCGTCGCCGCCACCCCCATCAGCGCCACCGACAGCGCGAGGCCGACGACCAGCACCCAGAGGTGATGCGCGGGCGGTGCCGGCGACCGCGAGCACGTTGTCGAGCGACATCGAGACGTCGGCGACGACGATCTGGATCAGCGCCTGCCTCAGGGTCTTGCTGGGCCGCACGACGGCTTGGCGCCCCGGGCGAGCCGGCGACCGGCTCGGCCGTAGAGCTTGGCGTCGAGCTCGACGTCGAGCGCATCGGCGCCGACGGCGCCGCGGCATGGCCGCCGCTCCGCAGCTCGCGCCACAGCTTCCAGGCCACCCAGAGCAGCAGCAGGCCGCCGGCCAGCACCAGGCCGATGACGTTGAGAAGCTCGGCGGTGAAGACGGCGAAGATGATGCGCAGCACCGCCGCCGCGGCGATGCCGAAGATGATCGCCTTCTTGCGGAGCTCGATCGGCAGCCCGGCCGCCGCCATGCCCACCACCACCGCGTTGTCGCCGGCAAGCACGAGGTCGATGACGATGACGGTGGCGAGCGCGGTGAGCTCGGAGATGCATCGAGTCCATGGCTCGACGGTGTTGCACGGCTCCGGCTCAGGCCGGGACGGGAGCGTTGGCCGCGATCAGCTTCTCGTTCTTGAGGTCGCTCCACAGCGAGCCGGGAATCTCGGCGCCCCACCAGTCGAGGATCTGGTTCAGTTCCTCCGCCGAGCGGGGGCCGGGGATGACGCTCGACACGCCGGGTGGGCGAGCGGGAACCGCAGCGCCGCGGCCGCGAGCGGAACGTCGTGCGCGTCGCAGACCCGGGCGATCGCCTTGACCCGGTCATCACCTCCTCGCGGCGCCTTGACGTAGTTCCAGGTTTCGCGGCCGACCAGGATGCCGGAGTTGAACGGCCCGCCGATGACGATCGAGGCGCCATGCTTCTCGACCGCCGGCAGCAGCGTGTCGAGCGGATCCTGCTCGAGCAGCGTGTAGCGGCCGGCGAGCAGGAAGCAGTCCCATTGGGCATGCGCGAGCGCGTCGGCGATCGGCTTGCGCCTGGTTGACGCCGATGCCGATCGCCTTGACCTCGCCGCTCGCGCCGCAGCTCGTCGAGCGCCTTGGCGGCGCCGTCCATGGCGGCGGCGTGCATCTTCGGCTGGACCTCGGCGCCGTGGGTGAAGGTGTCGATGTCGTGGATGTAGAGGATGTCGACGTGGTTGAGGCCGAGCCGCTGCAGGCTGTCCTCGTAGGAGCGCATGACGCCGTCATAGGAATAGTCGAAATAGGGCTCGAACGGCAGCGGCTGGCGCCAGGCGTCGTCGGGCTCCTGCGGTCGCCTGGCGCGGCCGCAGCCGCCGCCCGACCTTGGTCGACAGCATCCAGCCGTCGAGCTGGCGCAGCGCATCGCCGACCAGCCGCTCGGAGCGGCCGTAGCCGTAGAAGGGCGCGGTGTCGAAATAGCGGACGCCGGAATCGTAGGCCTCGAGCACGAGGATCTTCGGCGTCGGAGTCGGTCAGATGCGCCAGGTTGCCGCCGAGCGTCGCGCCGCCGAGGCCGAGCGTCGGTCACTTCGAGCGGATGTCTGGCCGAGCCGCCGGGTTTCGAATTTCATGCGCGTTCCCCTCTGTCTTTTTCTTGGCGCGGATCGGCCGCCGCTTGATACATGAGCATCGCGCGGCTCGTGCGCTAGGTGGCGACCGGGCGCGAATGCAAGACGCCCGCGGCCGGCGGGCCGCGGGCGATCGGGCGTAGAGATGGCGTCGGATCAGCGCGATGCACCAGCCCTTGTAGCGCTGGCCGAAGATGTTGGTGCGCCAGCAGGGCTAGGTGTTCTTGCCGATGACATAGCCGGCGCCGGCGCCGGCCGCGCCGCCGATCACCGCGCCGCCGACCGTCCGCGGCGATGGCGCCGACCGCCGCGCCGCCGCGCCGCCGATCACCGCGCCGCGTTCGGCGCGGGTCGACACGCAGCCCGACAGCGCCGCGGCGCGCCAGCATGCAGGCCAAGGCGGCTGTTGCTGCTTTCATGATCCGCCCTCCATTCCGCCGGTCCGCGAGCGGCCGAAGCCGCGCCAGATTCAACAGATAATGCCCAGTGATAGCGAAAAGTTCGGCGCGGCGATATCGCCGAAATGCGCCGGTTTCTTTTTCGTTCAGCCGGTCCGGCCGGCCGCGCGCGCCGGCGGGGCGGCTGCGCGAACTTCACCCGCTTGCGGATCTCGGAGGCGACGGTGACGCGCGAGCCCGGCGAACAGCACCCACCACGCCGGGCGGATCGAGAAGGAGAAATCGAGATTGGCCAGCAGCACGCCGCCCGACGCCGACGCCGGTGGCGATGCCGTACCAGGCCGCCTCGACCGCGGCGGTCAGGAGCGCCGCGGCGACCGACAGGACGAGCAGCGGCACGAAGCCTTCCTTGTAGCCGCGCTTGGCCATGATCCGGTAGCCCATCAGCCAGAAGTAGAAGCCGCTCATCAGCACCGGCTGGGTCACGTCGATCTTCGACTGCATGTAGTAGTGGAGGATGCCAGCGGCGGTGATGAAGTAGATCAGCTTGTGCAGCCGGTTCCAGCGGATGGCGCCGAGCCGCTTGACCATGCCGTCGGTCGAGGTGACGCCGAGCGCGACCAGCCCGAGGAGCGCGGTGAAGCCGATCAGCAGGTAGATGCGCTGCACGATCTCGCTGGCGACGAAGACGAGGTCGAACTTCGAATCGAAGATGTAGAGCGTGAAGTGGAGGAGGATGTAGGAGAGCGCCGAGACGCCGATGATGCGGCGCACCTGGATCAGCTTCGACCAGTCGAACAGCCGCCGCGCCGGGGTCACCGCCAGCGTGACCAGCAGCAGATAGATCGTCCAGTCGCCGACGAAGTGGATCGCCTCGATAAGGGGCCGCGGTCCGAGCGCGGTCGGCCGGCGGGGCCGCCGGTCAGCGCCGGAGAGCAGCCACAGCGCCGGCAGCGTCACGAGCACGAGCACCGTCGCCTTGAACGGCGCGAACGTCCCGGCCCGGTCGTTCCAGGGCAGTTTCCGGCGATGCGTCTTGTCTGGGCCACGTCTCGTCCTCGCCGGCGATCGGGCCGGCGCGTGGGCGCAAGATACGCCGGCGTGGCTTCACAGTCACGTCACGTGTTTGTCAGGCAGCCTCACGCACCGGCGTGCGGACGCGTGATCGCAGTCGCAAATTGGCGTGCATTGGCCCTTGCGACTCCCCCGGCATTGTGGTGGTTTGTCTATCCATGGACCCGCCGGAAACTGCGCGCCCGTTCCTCGGCATCGCGCTCAAGGTCGCCTCGACCATCGTCTTCACCGCCATGGCGACGCTGATCAAGCTCGCCAGCGACCGCTATCCGATCGGCGAATTGACCTTCTTCCGGAGCTTCTTCGCGCTTATCCCGGTCTTCATCTGGGTCGGCTTTCGCGGCCAGTTCCCGTCCGTCTTCTACACCGCCCATATCGGCCAGCATCTGATCCGCTCGGTGGCCGGTGCGGCGGCGATGTTCTGCGGCTTTACGGCGCTCGCGATGCTCCCATCGCCGACGCGACCGCCATCGGCTACGCCTCGCCGTTGCTGACGGTGGTCTTCGCCGTCTTCCTCCTCGGGGAGCGGGTCCATGTCTACCGCTGGTCGGCGGTGTTCGTCGGCCTGTTCGGGGTTCTCGTCATCCTCTCCGAATATGTCATTCCGGGCTCGTCCGAGGCCGGCGAGCGGAGCGTTGTCGGCGCCGGTTTCGCCATCGGCGGCGCGGTCTTCGGCGCGCTCGCCGCGACCCAGGTCCGGAGCCTCGTCCGCTATGAAGGGGCGGCCACCATCGTGGTCTATTTCTCCCTCTTCGCCGCGCTTTCTCACTGGCCACGCTGCCGTTCGGCTGGTCGATGCCCGACTCCGGGACTTGGCCTTCTCGTGCTCGCCGGCATCTTCGGTGGCCTCGGCCAGGTATTCCTCACCCAGAGCTACCGTTTCGGCGACGCTTCCCTGATCGCGCCCTTCGACTACACCTCCATGCTGTGGTCCCTGATCGTGTCGGTGCTGGTCTTCGCCACCTGGCCTACGCCGATCGTGCTGATCGGCGCGGGCATCGTGATTGCCTCCGGGCTCTTCGTCATCTGGCGCGAGCGCCGCCTCGGCATCCAGCGCGCCCGCTCGAAGCGGGCCCAGACGCCGACCACCCCGCTCAGCTGACAGGCCTTCGCCTCGGCGGCGGCTTTGGGCTAGGCTGACGGCGTCGAATGCAGTCTTCCCACCGACAGCAGGCTCTCCCGATCATGGCAACCGAGCTCTATTTCCTCAGCGACCTTCACCTCGGCGGCGACGGCGAACTCCAGCACTGCGACTTCGCCGAGGAGTTCATTGCGTTCCTCAAGGAGCTCGCGGCAAGGGTGCCGACGCCGAACTGATCATCGGCGGCGACACCTTCGGCTTCTGGGAGCTCACCACCGTCACCGGCATCGCCAAGCTCGACGAGATCGTCGCCCATCACCAGGCGATCTTCGATCAGTTCGCAGGCACCGGCGAGACGGTCCGGATCACCGTCATGGTCGGCAACCACGACTACGACCTCGCCTGCAATCCCGGCTTCGCGACCGAGCTTGCTCGCCTTCAACCTCCACCTCGACACGGCCGTCAGCCTGCAGCGCCAGATGCTCGGGCGGACCATCTGGATCGAGCACGGCCAGCAGGCCGACCCGTTCAATGCCTCGCCCGACTACGGCAACCGCTATGCCCTGCCCGTCGGCTACTTCATCACCGAGACCATCGTCGCCGGCGCCAGCCGCTATTCGGCGCTTCGGCCGCGGCAACTGGCTGAAGGACATCCGCTCGGTCGCCACCGAACAGATTCCCGACTGGGTGCTGTCCAACTATTTCTATCGCGAGATGGGCTGGGTCATCCGCGCCGTCTCGACTGTTCCTGCTGCTCCTCACCGTCACGCTGCGTCGGCGCTGGCCGTCGAAGCCCTGAGCCGGGCCGGGATCGTCAACGTCAACTTCATCCTCAACAATCCGCTGTCATCCGTTCGCTCGGCTTCGTCGGCAACATCTTCGACGTCTCATCGTCGTCAACATGCTGATCCTGTTCTTCATGCTGGTCGTGGCGATCCCGGGCTTGGTCGTCCTGCGCGACCTCCGCAAGCACCCTCGCGCCGTTTCCGGATCACGGCAGCGCTCTCGTCCGTCGAGGGCCAGGGCAACGAGCCCTATCTCGATCGCGCCCGACGTCTTCGCCGAGAATCCCGACACCGCGATCTACCTCTTCGGCCATACCCATGACGCCTTCCTCGACACGAGGACGGCCGGGTCATCGTCAACATGGGCACCTGGCTGAAGATCCTCGACCGGGTGCCGGTCCGCTTCGGCTACATGCCGGCGGTCTACTACCCGTCCTTCCGCCTCAACTACTTCCGCATCCGCCGAGGGCGGAGGCGATCGTCATCCGCTACGTCGAGACGCCGAAGACCCCGGCGCGCGAACTCGGCTGGCTGCAGCGGCTGGTGATCCTCGGGCAAGAAGCCGCCGCCGCCCCGGCCGATCCCGGCAAGGACCGTGGTCGAGACCGGGTACAGCTGACGGAAGGAGCCGCGGTGGAGAAGATGGCTTTCAGGATGAAGCTCCGGCCCCGGCGGCGAGGCCGAGTACAGGCGCCGCCACGACGAGATCTGGCCGGAGATGGTGGCGATGCTCCGCGAGGCGGGAATCTCGGACTACACGATCTTTCTCGACCGCGAGACCGACGTGCTGTTTGCAGTGCTAAGGTGCCCCGATGTCGAGGCCATGGCTTCGTTCGCCGACAACGCCATCGAAGCGGCGCTGGAACGAGCACATGGCCGACCTGCTCGAGACCCACGCCGACAAGTCGGCGGTGGTGACGGACCTCGTCCCGTGTTCCACATGGATTGAAGCCCCCGTCGCAAAACGGAGATGATGCATGTCGCGCGGATCGATCGGTCTCAGCCAGCGTCTCAACGACTATATTGTCGGCGCCCATGCCGCCGAGCATCCGGTCCTGACCAAGTTGCGCGAGCACACCGCGACATGCCGACGGCGGAGATGCAGATCGCGCCGGAGCAGGGCTATTTCCTCGCCTTCCTCGTCCGCCTGATCGGCGCGCGCAGACGCTCGAGATCGGCACCTTCACCGGCTACAGCGCGCTTGCCGTGGCCCTCGCCCTGCCGGCGGACGGCGGGTCGTCGCCTGCGACGTCAGCGAGGAATGGACCAGCATCGGCAAGCAGCACTGGCTCGAGGCCGGTGTCGCCGACGATCGAACTCCGCATCGCGCCGGCGCTGGACACCCTCGCGGCACTGGAGCGGAGGGCCTGCCGGGCATTTCGACATGGCCTTCATCGACGCCCAAAGCCGGAATATGACGGCTATTACGAAGCCTGCCTCGGCCTGGTCCGGGTCGGCGGGCTGATCGTCTTCGACAACATGCTGAAGAGCGGCGATGTCGCCGACCCGGACACACGGGCCGGGCGTCGACGGCGTCCGGGCGCTGAATGCCAAGATCGCCGACGACGATCGCGTCGACGCTGTCCTGCTGCCGGTCGGCGACGGCATGACCCTGGCGCGGCGGCTGAACTAGACGGCCGTCAGGCCTCGCCGGCCGTCTCGAACAGCACGCCTTCGAGCGCCTCGCCGGCGTCTTGCCGGCCCAGACGACGAACTGGAAGGCCTGGAAATAGCGCTCGCACGCCTCGATCGCGGTGACCAGCAGCCGCTCGACCTGCTGCGCGTTCGGCTCGGCGCCGCCCGACAGCAGCAGCGCCTGGCGAAACATCACCATGCCCTCGGCGCTCCACAGGTCGAAGTGGCCGATCCACAGCTGCTCGTTGACCGACGGTGAGCAGGCGCATCACCTCGAGCTTCCGCGCCTCCGGCACCTTGAGGTCGAAGGCGCAGGCGAGATGAATCGCCTCGCGCTCCTCCATCCAGGAGAAGGAGACATGATAGTCGGCCCAGCCGCCGGCGACCGAAATGGTGATCTCGTCGTCGCCGGCGCGCTCGAAGGTCCAGTCGTTCAGCGCGGCGATCTGCTCGATCACGTCCACCGGGTTGGACTGGCGCTCCTGTTCGAAGTCGATGAGGCTCATGGGCGAACCTTGGACGCTGTCGTGTGCCGCCGACGAATGTCCCGGACTGCAGGATACGACGCAGAACCGGACGCGCCGTGCCGAATCTCCGTTGAGAATCAGTATATAGGCGGGCCTGGCGGCGGGCCACCATTCGTTGCCGTGCGAATGCGGTTTTTTCACAGAACGGTGGATGAAGGTGCTTCGCCGGCTCACTCATCGGCCGGCTTGCGCTCGGGCGGCTTCGCTTTGGCTTCGCGGGGCTTCGGCCTGTTCGCGTCGTCGGCGGCCGCTTTCCGGCTTTGCCGGCAAACCGGCCAGTTGTGCCTCGAGCGCGGCAACCCGCGCCGCCAGCCGCTCGTTTTCCGCCCGTGCCTGCGACGCCATGTCGCGGACCACGTCGAAATCCTCGCGCTTGACGAGGTCCATATCGGCGACCAAGCGCTCCGTCTGGCTGCGGAACACCGTCTCGCCTCCCGGCGACCCCCTGCGCGACCCCGGCCGCGTCGGTCATCAGCCGGGCGAACTCGTCGAACATGCGGTTGGAGGTCTGGGTCATCGGCGCGTCTCCCTCGGCGGCAACGTACGCCATCGCCCAGTACTATGGGGTCGGCGCGGGCGCCGCCGCAAGGCGCTTGCCGCGCCGTGACGGCGCTGCGACAAGGGCGGCGCACGTTTCGCGGCAGCCGGACCGACGAGAGGCCCGATGCCGCTTTTCGCCATCCCCTTTCCCGCCATCGACCCGGTGCTGGTCGAGATCGGGCCGTTCGCCATCCGCTGGTACGCGCTCGCCTATATCGTCGGCATCTTCCTCGGCTGGTGGTACGCCAAGCGCGCTCGTCGCGCAACCAGGCGCTCTGGGGGCCCGCCGGCTCGCCGATGAAGCCGGCCGACATCGACGATTTCGTCGTCTGGGCGCCCTCGGCATCATCCTCGGCGGCCGCATCGGCTACGTCCTGTTCTACGATCTGCCGCTCTTCTCGGCCAACCCGCTCGAGATCCTCGCGCTCTGGCACGGCGGCATGTCGTTCCACGGCGGCTTCCTCGGCACCATCCTGGCGATGGTGCTCTTCGCCCGGCGTGCGGAAGATCCCGGCCGTGGTCGCTGATCGACGTCATCGCGCCGTCGGTGCCCCTCGGCCTCTTCCTCGGCCGCCTCGCCAACTTCATCAATGGCGAACTGTTCGGCCGGCCGGCGACGTGCCGTGGGCGATGGTCTTTCCCGGCGGCGGGCCGGAGCCGCGCCACCCGAGCCAGCTCTACGAGGCGCCGCTCGAGGGGATCGTCCTGTTCCTCGTCCTGCGCCTCCTCACCCATCGCTCGGCAAGCTGCCGCAAGCCCGGCTTCGTCTCCGGCGCCTTCGCCGCCGGCTACGGCGTCGCCCGCACCTTCGCCGAGTTCTTCCGCGAGCCGGACATCCAGATCGGCTACCTCGCCGGCGGCCTGACCATGGGCATGCTCCTGTCGATCCCGATGGTCTTCGTCGGCATCGGGCTGATGATCTGGGCGGCGCGGCGGAAGCCGGCGGAGAGCGCCGGCGGGCGTGACCCCGCTCGCCGAGAAGATCGCCGCGCGATCGCGCGCCACCGGGCCGATCACCGTCGCCGATACATGGCGCCCTGCCTCGGCGATCCCGAGCATGGCTACTACATGACCCGCGAACCGTTCGGCCGCGGCCGGCGACTTCGTCACCGCGCCGGAAGTCAGCCAGATGTTCGGCGAACTGATCGGCGCTCTGGGCCGTGGCGACCTGGGAGGCGATGGGCGCGCCCGCGCCGTTCGTCCTCGCCGAGCTCGGCCCCGGCCGCGGCACGCTGATGGCCGACCTGCTGCGCGCGGCCCGGATCCGCCCCGGCTTCTGCGCGGCCGCGGAAGTCCACCTGGTCGAGACCAGCCCGCGCCTCCGCGCGGTCCAGAAGGCGACGCTCGCCGCCGGTTCGCGGCACGCTGGCACGACACGCATCGCCGACGCTGCCGCCGGGCCCGGCGATCATCGTCGCCAACGAGTTCTTCGACGCCCTGCCGGTCCGCCAGTTCGTCCGACCGACGCCGGCTGGGCGGAGCGCATGGTCGGTCTCGACGCCGACGGGCGACCTCGCCTTCGGCCTCCGTCCGCGCCGCCGGCGCCGCCGGCGCCTCGACGCCGGCCGCGACGGGCGCCGTCGTCGAGATCTCGCCGGCCGCGGCGGCCATCATGGCGGCGCTCGCCGGGCGCCTCGCCGCGCGATGGCGGCGCGCTGCTCGCCATCGACTACGGCTACGACGGGCCCGGCTTCGGCGACACGCTGCAGGCGGTGCGCGGCCACCACTATGCCGATCCGCTCGCCGCGCCCGGCGAGGCCGATCTCACCGCCCATGTCGATTTCGCGGCGCTGGCCGACGCGCGGCGGAAGCCGCCGGCGCCAGCGCCGGCCGCTGCTCGACCAGGGCGACTTCCTCCCCCGCCTCGGCATCGCCGCGCGCGCCGGGCGGCTCGCCGCCGGCAAGGACGCGGCGACCGGCGAGGCGATCGCCGCGCGGTCCGGCGCCTTGCCGCGCCGGAGGCGATGGGCCGCCTGTTCAAGGTCCTCGCGTATCGCACTCCGGGCTTGCGCTCCCCGCCTTCGACGACGATGCTTGAGCGGAAACGGGGGCGAGGGGTGGCGACATGCTGAGGTCGGGCCCGGTGGCGTGGAGCGGCGAGGCGGTCAAGCCGCGCGTGACCCATGGCCTGCTCGACGCGGTCTCCGGGCATCCGCCACGGCTTCTTCACCCGGGACGGCGGCGTCTCGTCGGGCATCTACGCAGCCTCAATTGCGGGGTCGGCTCCCATGACGACAAGGGCTTCGTGTTCAAGAACCGCGCCCGCGCCGCGCGGACCCTCGGCGTCGCCGCCCGACCGTCTCGCGACGCCCTATCAGGTCCACGGCGACGTCGCGGTCATCGTCGACAAGGTCTGGGAGCCCGGGCAGGGCCCGAAGGCCGACGCGGTGGTCACCGCCGCCGCGGCGTCGCCGTCGGCATCGGTACCGCCGATTGCGGCCCGATCCTGTTCGCCGATCCGGCCGCGCATGTCGTCGGCGCCGCCCATGCCGGCTGGCGCGGCGCGCTCGGCGGCATCCTCGAATCGACGATCGCGGCCATGGAGGAGGCTCGGCGCCGCGCCGCGAGCGCATCGTCGCCGTCATCGGCCCGATGATCAGCCAGCGCAACTACGAGGTCGGCGAGGACCTGGTCGAGGCTTCGTCACGGCAAGCCCGCCGACAGCGCCTTCTTCGTGCCCGCGGCGCGGCCGGGCCACGCCTTGTTCGATCTGCCGGCTTCATCGGCGCGCGGCTGCTCGGCCGCGGGCGTCCTCGCCGCCGATCTCGGCCTCTGCACCTATGCCGACGAGGAGCGCTTCTTCTCCTATCGCCGCGCTACCCACCGCGGCGAGGCCGACTACGGCCGGCTGCTCTCGGCGATCGTCTTCGACTACGCCGCGGCGGCCCGCCCCTTCGACCGCGTCGTCTTGTGCGACAAGCGCCGGCCATGGCGAATCCCTATCTCGACATCTTTCGCGCTCCCGGCGCCGCCGCCTTTTCCGCGGCCGGGTTCCTCGCCCGGCTGCCGTTCGCCATGGTCACCGTCGGCATCGTCACCATGCTCAGCCAGACCGTTGGCCGCTACGGCATGGCGGGTGCGGTGGCGGCCACCTTCGCGGTCACCAATTCGCTGGTCTCGCCGGGTGTGTCGCGCTTCGTCGACCGCCACGGCCAGGCGCGGGTCCTGATACCGGCGACGGCGGTCTCGGTGGCGGCGTTCCCCGGCCTCATCGCCAACGCCGCTCGGCGGGCCGGACTGGCTGCTCTTCGTCTTTGCGCTCGCCGGGCGTGATGCCGAGCATCGCGGCGATGGTGCGCGCCCGCTGGACCGAAATCTACCGTGGCACCCCAGCTTCACACCGCCTTCGCCTTCGAGTCGGTGCTCGACGAGGTGACCTACATGTTCGGCTCGGTGCTCTCGATCGGCCTGTCGCTGAGCCTTTTCCCCGAGGCCGGCCCGCTCGCCGCGACCATCATCCTCGCTCTCGGGACCGCGCTCTTCGTCGCTCAGCGCTCGACCGAGCCGCCGGTGCATCCGGACCCGACGCCGGCCGGCGGCTCGGCCATCCGCATCCCTTCGGTGCGCACCATCACCATCACCCTGCGGCGCTCGGTGCCATCTTCGGCACGGCGGAGGTCTCGGTGATCGCCTATTCCGAGGCGCTCGGCGACCAGGATGCCGCCAGCCTCGTGCTCGCCGGCTACGCCGCCGGCTCGCTCCTGGTCGGCGTCGTCTACGGCCTGATGAAGCTGCGCATGCCGCTGTCGCAGCCAGCTCCTGCGTGGCGATCGCCATCGTCATGCTCACCACCATCCCGCCGCTTCTGGTCGGATCCCGGCGCCTGGGACTCGCCCTGTTCCTCGCCGGGGCGCCATCTCGCCGACCTTCATCGCCGCCTTCGGCCTGATCGAGCGGCTGGTGCCGGGCGCAAGCTGACCGAAGGCATCACCTGGGGGATGACCGGCATCGGCCTCGGCCTTGCCCTCGGCTCGATCGTCTCCGGCTACGTGATCGACGCATTCGGCGCCCAGAACGGGTTCTGGATCTCGGTCGTGGCCGGCCTGGTCGCCCTCAAGGTCGTGCTTTCCGGCTATGATACGCTCGTGGTGCCCGATACCGCGCCGAGGAAGACCGCCCCCTGCTCGTCTGAGTACGCCCGGTCGCGGGCCGGCTCCGCCAGCCCGTCGCCCGCCGCGTGATCGCGGCTAGCGCTCGTCCTCGTAGGACAGGTAGCGGATGATCCGCCACTGGCCGTCGGCTTCGTTGCGGAAGACGTCGATGCCGGGCTCGACGGCGGTGACGTTGAGCGGCGTGATGAACAGCGTCCAGGTCAGCCGCACCACCGCGAGGTCGCCCTCGACGATGATCTCGTGGAGGTCGAGCTCGTAGTGGTAGTCGCGCGCCGGATCGCCGAGCGACCTCGTCAGGATTTCGCAGCGGTCCGCATAGTCTGGTCGCCCTGGCCGCGGACGGTCGAGAGCAGCTCCTTCGAGAACAGGTCGCAGACCGGCTCGGCGCGCTTGGCGTTGAAGTCTTCCGTCCATTGCTCGAGCCGGGCGCGGATGTCGGCGGCGTCGTCGGCGAGCGCCGCCGCCGGGAGAAGCGAGCGGCGGCGAGGAGGCAGGGGCGCGAGGCGCATCGGCCGGATCGCCTCAGCCATGGGCGCGGTGGTGGTGGATCAGGCCGGCGAGGCGCTCGCGGTCGACCTTGCCGCCGATGAAGAGGATGACCACGACCAGCCCGGCGATGGCGAGCGCGGCGTTGACCTTGAAGGCGATGGCGATGCCCTCGGGCAGTGAGGCGGCGGTGACCACCAGCGCGGTGTTGAGGCCGAGGCCGATCGAGCCGCCGGCGATCTGCGCCATGTAGATGATCGCGCCGGCAAGGCTCGCCTTCGACTTGTCGATCGCCGTGATCCCCGCCGTCGTCACCGACGAGTAGAACAGGCCGACGCCGATGCCGAGCACCACCATGCCCGGCACGAGGTCGCCGAAGGTGGTCTCGGCCGTGATCAGCGACAGCAGGAAGATGCCGGCGGCGAGGCAGAGCGCGCCGGCGCCGACGATCAGCTTCGGGCCGAGCCGGCTGTAGAGCGGCCCGGCGATGAAGGAGGTGAGGGCGAAGATCGCCCATCATCGGCAGGAGGCCGGCGCCGGCGCCGATCGCCGAGTAGCCGAGCTCCTTGGCCATGAACTGCGGCAGGAAGACCAGCGCCGAGAAGAAGATCGCCGACATCATCAGCGTCGCCGATGAGGCGGCGGCGAACTGGCGGTTGCCGAGCACGTCGGCCGGCACCAGCGCCATCGCGCCGGCCCGCCGCTCGATCGAAGCCGAAGGCGACCAGCGCCGGCCGCGCCGAGCGCGAAGAGGCCGAGGATCAGCGGATCGGTCCAGCCGCGGTCGGAGCCCTCGTCGAGGGCGAGGAGCAGCGACAGGATGCCGACCGAGAGCGCGGCGATGCCGCCATAGTCGATCCGCTGCCCGGCGCGGTCGGGCGGGTCCTTGCCGACCACGCGGAAGGTGACGAGCATGGCGAAGGCCGCGATAGGCAGGTTGAGGAAGAAGATCCAGCGCCAGCCGATGGTGTCGGTCAGGACGCCGCCGATCAGCGGGCCGACGGCGTTGCCGAAGCCGGCGGCGCCGAGGATGACGCCGCCGGCCAGCCCCGCCCGCGGCGCGGGCAGCAGCGCATAGGTCATGCCGAGGATCGCCGGCCACATCATCGCGCCGCCGACGCCCATCAGGAAGCGCGCCGCGAGCAGCACCCAGATGTCGGGCGCGAAGCCGCCGATCACCGAGAAGAGCGGCGAAGATCGCCGCGCCGAGCATGAACACCGTGCGCCGGCCGAACATGTCGGCGAGCCGTCCGCCGGTGACGATCAGCACGCCGAACACCATGGCGTAGCCGTTGATCACCCATTGCGCGGTGGTGAGATCGACGCCGAAGGCCTGCTCGATCGCCGGAATCGCGACCGACAGCGCGGTGAAGTCGTTGGCGACGACCAGCACCGCGACGCTCATCGCGACGAGGCCGAGATAGTCCTGCCGCGTCAGTTGCCCGTCCGCTGCCGCCATCGTCGCCCTCTCTCGACGCTGGAGCATGAATCGGGCGGCGGCAGTCTGGCATAGCGGGTTCCGGCCGGGGCGACCTCTGAGCGATCGCTATCCCGGCCGGCTGAGCGAGGGGCCCGACCGGGTCGTCCCGGCGCCTCCGGGCCGCCGCCCTCGCCCGCGCATGTCGGCCGCCGGGCCGGAGATAGAGCCGAAACGCGCGATCGTCGCTCTCGGCGAGATCGGGGCTGAAGGTCTCCGGTCCCTCGACCGCGAGGAACTCGCCGACGGTGACCAGCAGGCCGTCCGGCCGCGGCGCCAGGCGGAACTGCCGCCGTCGCCCTCGGCATGGCAGGTGGCGCCGTCACCGGCCGGCCTGCAATAGGCGACGCGACATTGAAGGACTCCTTGACGAGCAGCGGAATGCCCAGGAGGGGCCGCCGCTCGCCCGTCGCCAATGCGTCATCGGCGGCACGCGCTGCGGCGCGCGCGCGATCGAAGTCGCGCGCACAGACCGCATTCAGCTTCATGTCGAGGCTTTCAATTCGAGCGATGGCAGCTTCCGCAAGTTCACAGGCCGAAATTTCCCGGGCTGCCAACGCCGTCGCCAGTTCCCGGACAGGCTTGTATCTCCATTCAAAGCTCGTCATGTGCGCAACCGCCCTCATATCCGGGCGATGCAGCCCCGTCCGATACGAGCTATCGGCCGCTATCGACCCCGCGGCACGTTATCGCGCAGGAAGACATGTTGGAACTCCTGGAGTGCGCTCAAAAAGCCGGCCTACATCTGGCCCGGCAAATGAGCCTGACCCCGGTAGCGGCCCGGCCAGATGCGTGAGGAAGCTCTCAGAAGCAGCGAGTGCCCTTCTACATCGCCCGCGCTCTCGCAGTCGGCCCAACTCCACACCTGATGAGCGGATCCAACCGCGGCTTGGCGCTTCACCACTTCTCCCGGCGACCGTTTTTAGCACCTATTTTAGCTACGAAAGCGGAGCGCTTCCAAGCTCACGGGGCAGAAGCCTTGGCCTTGGTGCCAGCTGAAAAGCCGAAGGCGCCGGGTGGGCCTCGCGCCTCAGCGAAGCGCTGGCTCATGGCGTGCGCCGACGTCCCCCCGGCGCCCTGGGGAAGGAAAGCGCAATCTTTCACGAATCAATGTGGACGGAGCGACGCCTCCCGCGCGCCTCAGCCCGTCACCGCGCCCGACATGCTCTGGACCTGCCAACCGGATGCGCCCTGCACTAGCGTGAGCTCGCGCGTGGCGAGGCCGGAGCAGTCGGCGCCGGCTTTCTGGGGGTCGACGGTGCTGTAGGCGTAGCTCACCTGGAGCGTGACGTCGCCCTGCGCGCTAGCGATCGTGGGCGCGCTCAGGACCGAGCTCATCGCGACCGGGCCGCAGCGCGCACCCTCCTGGCGTGGGCGGCATAGTAGCGCTGGATGAGGCTCTGGATCGCGGGATCGCTCCCGATGCCGGTGACCGGGGCCGTCATGGGGGTAACGGTCGAAGGCGTGGCCGGCATTGCGGCGAGGGAGAGTGGGGCCGCTCCGAGACGGAGAGCCGCGGTGAGCGCGGCGGCAGCGGGGAAGGTGGGCATGATCAATCCCTCCAGTCATCCGGGCCCGCCCCGCCATGCTTGGGCGGATCCACCCCATTCAATGCGCCGCCCGCTCGGCCGATCCAGGCGCTGGAAGCGAATTCATCGGGGCTTCATCATGCGGATGCGGACCCAGGCAGCGATCTCGGTTATCGGTGCGTCTCCTGCCGGCCTTTTGCCAGCGGCCGGCCCGTCGGTGCAGGTGCCCATGCAGCGCAGGTTTTTTGGCTTTCTGGTCTTTCTCGTCGTGGCGGCTCCGGCAGCGGCCCAGGCTTTCGCGCTGCCCGAGGTGCGCCGCGAGGTGCAGGTGCAGGGCATCCCCGTCGCGATCGTGGCGCACCCGCAGGTCGAGCTGGGCCTGGGCTGGAGCGGGGTGACGGCGCAGGTGGTGACCGACGTCGACCTCGGCGACCTGCAAAGCAAGCTGCCGGCGATCCTGGCTGCCTCCGCCCGCAAGGAGCGTTGCGGCGAGCGCGCCACGGTGAGCGACGCCACCTCGGAGCCGGCCCCGCCCGCCGTCAGCGTGACCGGCCGCATCCATTACGAGCAGTGGGCCTGCTCACCGGTGGGCCTGCCGCACCTGAAGGACGGCCATGTCCGGCTCGAGGGCAAGGACGAGCCGACGCGGATCGCCGCCACGACGGCCAAGGTGTGCATCGACCTCACGCCGCGCATCGAAGGCAACAGGCTGATCCTAGCGGCGCGCACGCGCTGCCTCGAGCCCGAGGGCGAGGCCGGGCAGGTGGTCGACCGCCTGCATCTGGAAAAGACGCTCGAGCAGCTGGCCGACAAGGCGCTCAATCAGGCGCTGGGCCACGAGGACCTGACGGCCATGCTGCCGGCAGAGCTGCGCCCCTACCATCCGACCTTCACCGACGCCCGCTTCACCCAGCTCGCCGACGGCACGCTGGGCCTGCATCTCGAGGGCACGCTCAGCGCCGGAGCTGCCGATCTTGCGGCCCTCGCCCGCCGCGCGGTGGGCGGCTGAGCGGGCTTTTCCGGCGTCCCGGCGCCTCTTGCCTACTGCAAGGCGTAGCCCCGGGCCTGGAGACAGGCGGCGAGCGCATTGTTGTAGGCGGTGGCCTGCTGCTGCTGCGTCTGCTGTTGCTGCTGCGTCGCCTGGCGCTGGTCGCGACGCCCCTGGCGCTGCTTGGCACCGCCGGCCATGGCGCCGACCTTGGCACCCGCCTCCATGGCCTGGTCCGTCTCGGTATTCTTCGTCACGTTGCTCGTGACCTTGCCGGCCGCGGCACCTCGCGCAGCACCGGCCGCACGCTGACCGACGGCGGGCTTCGTGGCCGTCGGCGCAGGGGCAGGAGCGGCGGGATTGTAGCCGCTCTGGGCCGTCGCCTGCTGCGCGCATGCCTGCTGGTCGGTGCCCATCTGCTCGGACGTCTGGCCCTTGAGCGGCACCACCGTCTTCGTCTGCGCGAAAGCCGGATGCGCGGCGACCAGCGCCAAGAGCGCGAGCGCCGCGACGGCAGTCCTTGTCTCGGTCTGGTGGCGTCTGGCGATCATGAGCAGTGACATCTACGCATACTCCTGCGACGGGCCGGCCCTTCTGCTTGTCACATAAGGTAATGGCGAGCGCCGCCGGGCGCGAGCCACGCAGCGAGCCCGCGACGAGAAAGCGCGCTCCTCGCCGCAGCCGAGTGCCGCGTCACCGCATCTCGTGGCCTTCGCGGTCCCAGGTGGGGATGTAGTCGGAGCCGAGATTGTGGGTGTGGACGTAGGCGCCGGCGGGGATGGCGGCGCGGGCGCTGCCGATGGGGGCGCCGTACTTGACGATGCGCTCGCCCGCGGCGATCGCGCGGCGCGCCAGCTTGTGGCCGGTCGGGACCGCCTGCTCGAGCCGGACGGCGACGCCATCGATCAAAAGCTCGATGCCGGCGTCGAGGTCGGCGCAGGCCACGGCCACATTGTCCTCGGGCGAGAGAACGAGGACGCGGCGGTCGGTGCCGGCGTCGTGCAGGGCGCCGTCGACGCCCTTGGTGTGGATGCTGCTCATTCGGGCGCTCCCCGGCTCTCTGGGACCGCGCCGCCGCCTCGAGGGCGGCGCCGGTCAGACGATAGAAGGTGGCATGCAGGCGGTCGGGCCCGAGCTGCGCATAGAAGCGGGCGAGATCCGGCATTCGCCGCGTCGGCCGTCCAGTCGACGCGACAGAAGCCTTCGTCCAGGGCCAGCCGGGCCGCGGCCTCCATCGAGCGCCCGGCCCACGCCCCGGCGCCGGGCGGCCGGCATCACGAAGAGATCCTTCAGGAAAAGAGCGTGGCCGAGATCGTCCGCCGGAAAGAGACGGTTGAGAATGGCGATGCCGACGAAATCGCCGCCATGCGCGGCCACGAGCGCGATCGGCCCGAAAGGCCCAGGCGCCGTCAGCAGGTCGAGCGCCGGGTCCAGGCCCTGCGGCGCCTTCTCCTCGTAGTGGCGCAAAAGCGCCTCGAGCAGCGGCACCAGCGCCTTGCGGTCGGCCGGGCCGGCGCGGCGGACGGTGGTGGTGACATGGCGGCACCGCCCGGCCCGCTCAGAACTTGCCGTACTTCAGGTAGGCCTCCTGCGGGTTCATGCCCTCCAGGATGGCCTTGCGGATCAGGTTCTCGGTGTTGATGGCGGTCTCGCCGGCCGTGACGATCTCCTCGGCGCGATCGGCCGGCAGGATGACGATGCCGTCGCGATCGGCCAGCACATAGTCGCCGGGGCGGATGGTGACGTCGCCGATGACGATCGGCACGTCCATGGCGTCGGGCAGCCAGAAGCTCACGACGTCCTTGGGCGTGTAGTGCCGGAAGCAGACAGGAAAGCCCATCTCGAGGATGAAATCGACGTCGCGGCAGGCGCCATCGACGATGTAGCCGCGCACGCCGCGGAACTGCAGCGTCTCGGCCGAGAGCTCGCCCATCAGCGCCACGGCGTGGGTGTGCGGCTGGCACAGCACGACGTGGCCGGGCTTGGCGGCCGCGAGGAAGCCGGTCCATTCGAGCAGCGTCTTGTGCGCGTCGGCCGTCTCGTCGACATGGCCTTGCAGACAAAAGACGGGGCCGGCGAGCTTGCGCTCGGGGAAGAGGGGGCGGATCTCCGGCGGCAGCACGAAGTTCCTGAGCCCCATGCCACGCATCACGTCGTTCAGGATACCAGTGTAGCAGCGCTCGAGACGCTCGGTGAGCGCATCGCCGGTCGCGGTCATGGGGGCCTCCTCCGTTCTCGACCGGCCGGAGATAGCACGGTGGCCGGCGCCGTGCGAGACGGCGCCGGCCGGGATCGTCAGGCGCTCGCCGTGCCGAGCATCCTGCGCAGCGTGCCGTCGCGATCGATCAGATGGTGCTTGAGCGCGGCCAGGGCGTGGACCGACACCAGCACGAGGACGGCGTAGGCCAACAGCTCATGGACCTCCTTCGTCAGGTGACGCAATGTCGGGTCCGGCGCCACGAGCGGCGGCAGGGTGACGAGGCCGAACCAGCCGATCGGCTTGCCGGCCACCGAGAGCATCATCCAGCCCGACAAGGGCAGGGCGACGATCAGCGCCAGGAGGCCCAGCTGGACGGTGCGGGCCGCCAGGCTCTGCCAGCGCGGCATGCCCGCCTCGGGCGCCGGCATCGGGCTCGCGAGGCGCCAGAGGAGCCGCAGCGCCGTGAGCGCGAGCACGGTGAGCCCCAGCGAGATGTGCAGGAACCGGGCGGCAGCCTCGAGCGGGGTCCGCTCGAGGCTCTCGAAGCCCAGCCCGATGCCCAGCGTGGCCAGGAGGATGGCGGCCGAGGCCCAGTGCAGCGCGATGCTCACCGAGCCCCAGGTCTGGCGACTGTCACGGAGTGGCATCGGTGGCTCCGCCTAGTCGTCGTTGTCCGGGCCGCCGGGACCGCCGGGACCGCCAGGACCAGCCAGGACCGCCCGGACCGCCGCGCGGGCCCCTGGGACCGTGGTCGCCTCGGGCCGAAGGGCGGACGCATGTCGTCCTTCGAGATCGTGCCGTCGCCGTTGCGGTCGAAGCGCTGCATCATCCAGTCGGCCGGCTGCTGGAACTCCTGCTCGGTGACCTCCGCGTCGCCGCTGCGGTCGAGGAACTGGAAGCTCCTGACCATGCGCTCGTGCATCATGTCGGCCCAGAACGCCTGGTACTCGTCGAGCGACAGCTTGCCGTCGTGGTTGGTGTCGTACTTGGCGAAGGCGGCCTGGATGGCCGCGTCCGCCTGCTCCTTGGTGAGCTTGCCGCCGTTCTTCTGCATCTCCTCGAACAGCATCATGCCGATCGGCCCCGGCCCGCCCATCATCGGTCCGCCCATCATCGGCCCATGCCCGCCCGGCCCGTCGTGACGCCCCATCGGGCCGTCGGCGCTGGCATGGGTGGCGAGGACGCCCATCGAGGCGGTCGCGAGAACGCCCGCCACGATCAACACCTTGGTTCTGGCTCGCATCGCTCTTTCCTTGCTGTGAAGACGATGCGCCGGAGTTGACGCCGAATCCGTCGCGAAACTTTGCCGGGCGGCCCGGAAGTTTGTCGCAGTCTGTAACGGCCCGATGCTGCGCCATGGTCGGTTACATCTTTTGCCTCCCCTCGCATCGGGGCCGCGGGGCATAGTGTCGGCCGACCGGACACGACTGCCGCCATGGAAGAGACCGCCCCGCACATCCTCGTCGTCGACGACCACCGGGAGATCCGCGATCTCCTGGGCAAATACCTGACGCGCCAGGGCTATCGGGTGAGCCTTGCCGAGAGTGCGGCCGCCGCCCGCCGCGTGATCGAGGCAGGCGCGGTGGCGCTGGTCGTGCTCGACATCATGATGCCGGGCGAGGACGGGCTTTCTCTTTGTCGCTGGCTGCGCGAGCGGCACGATCTGCCCGTAATCCTCTTGACCGCCGTCGCCGAGGACACCGACCGGATCATCGGCCTCGAGATGGGGGCCGACGACTATGTGACGAAACCATTCAACCCGCGCGAGCTGCTGGCGCGCATCAAGGCGGTGCTGCGACGGAGCTGGAGCCTGCCGCCGCAGCGCGGGGGCAGCCCGGCCGGCCGGCTGGGCTTCGACCGCTTCGTGCTCGACACCGCGAGGCGCGAGCTGGTGGACAGGGACGGCGTGGCGATCCCGCTCAGCACGGGCGAGTTTCTCCTCCTGCGCGCCTTTCTCGATCATCCCCACGTCGTGCTGTCGCGCGATCAGCTCCTCGACCTCACCCGCGGGCGCGACGCCTCGCCCTTCGATCGGAGCATCGACAACCAGGTGAGCCGGCTGCGGCGCAAGATCGAGACCGATCCGCGCCAGCCGGCGCTGATAAAGACCCACTGGGGCGGCGGCTACAGCCTCGCCGCCGACGTCCTGCGCCCATGAGACGGCTCTGGCCACGGGGCATGGCGGGGCAGCTGACCCTGCTGGCGCTGATGGCGCTGGTGGGTGCCCAGGTCCTCAGCATCTGGATCTTCGCGGGCGAGCGCCGCACCGCGCTCGAGGCGCTGCGCGGCGATCAGGTGATCGGCCGGGTGATCGCCGCCGTCGACCTGATGGAGGCGGTGCCGCCGGATGTGCGCCCCCGGGCGCTCACGGCCATGGCCACGCCCCAGCTCGAGATGACGCTGGACCCGGCGAGCGCGCTCGATCCGGGCGACGGCGAGCATCGGTTCGGGCACCTGCAGCATCGCCTGGCGGAGGCGCTGGGCCCGCTGGCGCGGACCGTGCTGGTCGACCGGGCGGATATCGCGCCGCCCCCGCCTCCACCACCACGCCGGCGCGGGGACGACGATTCGGAATGGCACGGGCCCGGCGATCGGCCGCACCGCCCACCGCTCGGCATCGGGACGACGATCGCGATCGAGCTGCCGGACGGGCTCTGGCTCAATGTGCGGACGAGGCTGCCGCCCATTCTCTTCTCGCCGGCGCTGTCGGTGCTGGCCTCGCTGGGGCTGATGGCGCTGGGCGTGGTGCTGGTCGTCATTCTGGGCGTGCGGCGCATCACCTCGCCGCTCAGGGATCTGGCACAGGCGGCCGATCGGGTCGGGCGCGGCGAGCGGGTGCCGCCGCTGAGGCCGGGCGGCCCGATCGAGGTGCGGCGAACCACCGGCGCCTTCAACCGGATGCAGGACAGGCTCGAGCGCTTCGTCGACGACCGGACGCGCATGCTGGCGGCCATAAGCCACGATCTGAGGACCCCCATCACGACGCTGCGGCTCCGCGCCGAGTTCGTCGAGGACGAGGAGGAGCGGCGCAAGATCCTCGCAACGCTGGACGAGATGCAGCGCATGACCGAGGCGACCCTGGCCTTCGCCCGCGAGGAGGCCTCGCGCGAGGAGACGCGCGCGGTCGACCTCCAAGCGCTGGTCGAGAGCGTGGCCGAGGATTTCTCCGACCTGGGGGGCGACGTGGAGACGACCCCAGGCACCCGCCTCGCCTATCCCTGCCGGGCCCTGTCGCTGAAGCGGGCACTCCGCAACCTCGTCGAGAATGCGCTCACCTATGGTGGCCGGGCGCGGCTCCAGGTCGAGCGGGAGGCCCAGGGCGTGCTCATTCATGTCGACGATGCCGGGCCGGGCATCCCCGAGGCGGACATGGAGCGGGTGTTCGCGCCTTTCGTGCGGCTCGAGGGATCGCGCAATCCCGAGACGGGCGGGATCGGCCTTGGCCTCGCCATCGCCCGGACGGTGGCCCGCAGCCATGGCGGCGACATTCGCCTCACGAACCGGCCCGAGGGCGGGCTGAGGGCGACGCTGGCGCTGCCGGCCCCGGCTGCGGAGGCGCGCCAGCGCTGAAGGCGCCCTCGGGGCTTGCCTCTGAGGCGCCGGTGCGCGACAGGATGCGTGTTACGGGCGCGATGCCCGATCGCTCAGGGGGCCCCTGCCCGTGTCGCCGCTGTCGCCCGAAGAAGCCCGGCGCCTCCTCGGTGTTTCACGTGAAACATTGGCGGCGCTCGACGCCTACCTGGGCCTTCTGCGCCACTGGCAGCGGGCGATCAACCTGGTCGGCGCCTCGACGCTGGCCGACCCCTGGCGGCGCCACATCCTCGATTCGGGCCAGCTCAAGGCGCATCTGCCGGCCGAGGCCCGTACCCTCGTCGACCTCGGCAGCGGCGCCGGCCTGCCCGGGCTCATCCTGGCGATCATGGGTGTGCCCGAGGTGCATCTGGTCGAGAGCGACCGGCGCAAGGCCGCGTTCCTGCGCACCTGCGCCATGGAGCTGGGCCTCGCCGGGGTCCGCATCCACGCCGCGCGGATCGAGGCGGTGGCGCCCTTCGCGGCCGACCTCGTCACGGCGCGCGCGCTGGCGCCGTTGCCGCGCCTGCTGGAGCAGGCGGCGCCGTTCCTGGCACCATCGACGCGCTGCCTCTTTCTCAAGGGCCGCGAGGCCGAGGCCGAATTGACCGCGGTCGGGGAAAGCTGGACAATGCGCGCCGCGCTCCTGCCCAGCCTTTCGGCGGGCGATGGCCGCATACTCCTGCTGGACGAGGTGACGCGTGAACGCTCCTGCGGAACGGCGCTCGAGCCCTAGGCGGGTGCTGGCCGTCGCCAACCAGAAGGGCGGGGTCGGCAAGACGACGACGGCCATCAATCTCGGCACGGCGCTTGCCGCCGCCGGACGGCGTGTCCTGGTCCTGGACCTCGACCCGCAGGGCAATGCCAGCACCGGCTTCGGCATCGCGCGCGACGCCCGCAAGCTCACGGCCTACGATGTCCTACTCGACGGCGTGCCGCTGGCGGATGCGCGCCTTCCCACCCTCGTGCCCGGCCTCGAGATCGTGCCGGCCACGGTGGACCTGTCCGCGGCCGAGGTCGATCTCGTGGCCGATCCGCGTCGCGCCTACCGGCTGCGCGACGCCTTCGCCCAGAGCCGCCCGCCCGACGATTACGTGCTGATCGACTGCCCGCCCTCCCTTGGCGTCCTCACCGTCAACGCGCTCGTGGCGGCCGATGCCGTGCTGGTGCCGCTGCAGTGCGAGTTCTTCGCGCTCGAGGGCCTCTCGATGCTGCTGCGCACGATCGACCAGGTGCGCCGCACCAACCATCCCGGGCTGCAGATCCACGGCATCGTGCTGACGATGGTGGATCGGCGCAACAACCTCTCGGAGCAGGTGGAGACCGACGTGCGCAGCTTCATGGGCGAGCGGGTGTTCCGCACGGTGATCCCGCGCAATGTGCGCATCTCCGAGGCGCCCTCCCATGGCAAGCCGGTGCTGCTCTATGACGTGCGCTGCGCCGGGTCGCAGGCCTACGCCCACCTCGCGGGCGAGCTCCTGCGCCGCGACCGGGCCGAGGCGCTGGCGTCGTGAGCGGCGAGAAGAGCCCGTCCCGCCGTCGCGGCCTCGGCATGGGGCTCTCGGCGCTGCTCGGCGAGGAGGCGCAGACCCTCGCAGCTGGCGCGCCCGATGCGCGGCTCGTCCCGATCGAGCGGCTGAGCCCCTCCCCGCTCCAGCCGCGCCGCAGCTTCGACGAGGACGAGCTGGCGGCGCTGACCCTCTCGGTCCAGGAGAAGGGCGTGCTGCAGCCCTTGCTGGTGCGCCGCGCGCCGGGCGACGCGCAGGGCTTCGAGATCGTCGCGGGCGAGCGGCGCTGGCGAGCCGCCCAGCGCGCCGGCCTGCACGAGCTGCCCGTCGTCGTGCGGGATCTGGCGGACCAGGAGGTGATCGAGGTCGCGCTGGTCGAGAACCTCCAGCGCGCCGACCTCAACGCGCTCGAGGAGGCCACCGCCTATCGACGCCTGATGCAGGAGTTCAGCCACACGCAGGACGCGATCGCCCGAGCCCTGGGCCGCAGCCGCAGCCATATCGCGAATACTCTGCGGCTGCTGGGGCTGCCCGAGGAGGTCCAGGAGCTGCTGCGCGTAGGGGCCCTTACCGCCGGCCACGCCCGCGCCCTTCACGGCCGGCCCGACGCAGTCCGCCTCGCCCGCGAGGTGGTGACCCGCGAGCTCAACGTGCGCGAGACCGAGGCGCTGGCGGCCCGTGCCGACCGCAAGCCCAAAGGCGGCCGCGGCGCCGGTCGCGCCGTCGACCCCAACATCCAGGCGGTCGAGCAGCAGCTCGGCCAGGCCCTGGGCCTTGCGGTCGCGATCCGGCCGCGCCGCGGCGGCGGGACGCTCACCATCCGCTACAGCCGGGCCGAGCAGCTCGAGACCGTCATCGAGCGCTTATCTTTCGGTGGATAACTCTACCTGTTGTGGCATCGCAAGTTGACATGCCGCAGATGTTGTGGAGTTATTCGATCCCGAGGAGATCTACAGGAAAGAGCCCGGATATCTCCCGGGCGGCGCCAGGAAGCGGGCAGTAAAGCCCGACAGGGCGCGCCGACGTCCGCTTGCCCGCCGACGTCTTGCCAGAAACAGACAATCCCTTTGCCCATTCTCACTCGGCTGCTCGCAGGAGCGGCCGAGCTCTTGCCGTGCGACAGCGGCGCGCCGTCCGACGCGAGGAGCCTCCCCGCCGTACAAGCGCCCCAGGCCTGTTGTCGGTCGCCTGTGCGTCGAGAGAATTGCATCCCTCTCAAGTCCGGCATAGTATCATTAAGCCTCCGCCTTTCGCATGGGCGCGCCCATCCCGATGGATTCGTACCTATGTATCGATAACAAGCCCTCATCCTCAACCAGCAGAGCAATCTATGCTTTACTCAGCACCCCACAACTTAAACGCGACCATAGAACCAAAGTATGCGCGCTCAATCAAACTTGAGCGACATTGATGGGCACGCCGAGTTGCCGAATGATTGCGCCGCCCGCGAGCGTGCGCCGATCCGCCCCACTGTTCTCGGGCGCGCCGCAGCACAACCTCGGTGGAAGGTCATTTCCTTGCCGATCCCAGGGTGAGCCATGGCCGAGCATCGCCGCCTCCTGATCGTCGACGACGACCCCAGCATCCACGCCCAGCTGCGGGGCGGGCTGACCGGCTATCGCCTCTTCAACGCGGCCGATCGAGCCGGCGCCATCACCGCGCTGCGCGCCCACGAGCCGGACGTGGTGCTCCTCGACCTCGGCCTGCCGCCCGATCCGACCGGAATCAGCGAAGGAATCTCGGCCCTGGAGACCATCCTTCGCCTGACACCGAAGACCAAGGTCATCGTGATGACGGCCGAATTGGCGGCGACCGCGCCGATGGCCATCGAGGCCGGCGCCTACTGCGTGCACCGCAAGCCCGTCGATGTCGACGTCGTGGGCCGCCTCATCGAGCACGCCTTCGCCTCGGGCCGCAGCGAGCGCGAGAGAGGCAGCGCCATCGTCAGCGACGCCTCCATGCCGCTGCCGGGCCTGATCGGCCAGAGCAGCGCCCTTCGCGCCCTGGGGAGGATGATCGAGAGGGTGGCGTCGGCCAATGTGAGCGTCGCCGTCCTGGGCGAGAGCGGCACCGGCAAGGAGGTTATCGCCCGCGCCATCCACGAGCTGAGCCCGCGCCGGGCGGCGCCGTTCATCGCCATCAACTGCGCGGCGATACCGGCCCCTCTCCTGGAGGCCGAGCTTTTCGGCTTCGAGCGCGGTGCCTTCACGGGTGCCGTGAAGCAGACGCAGGGCAAGGTGGAGCTGGCGAACGGCGGCACCCTCTTCCTGGACGAGATCGGCGATCTCTCGCCGCCGCTTCAGGCAAAGCTTCTCCGCTTTCTCCAGGATCGCACGATCGAGCGGATCGGCGGGCGGCGCTCGATCACGCTCGACATTCGCATCGTCTGCGCGACCCACCGCAACCTCGAGCAGGCGATCACCGAGGGCGCCTTCCGCGAGGATCTCTTCTATCGCCTGGCCGAGGTCGTGGTGGCGGTGCCGTCGCTGCGCGCGCGGCCCGGCGACGCCATGCTGCTCGCTCGGCACTTTCTCGCCGTGAACAACCGCGAGCTGGGTCGCACGATCAGCGGCTTCACCCTCGACGCGACGCGGGCGATCGACGCCCATCCCTGGCCAGGCAATGTCCGCGAGCTGCAGAACCGGCTCAAGCGCGCCGCCCTCCTCTGCGAGGGGCGCTCGATCACCGCCGCCGACCTCGATCTCGTCGGCGTCACCCCCGAGCCCCTCAATCTCCGCCACATCGTCGCCGAGGCCGAGCGCAACGCGTTGCAGCGTGTCATGGCCCAGGCCCAGGGCAACGTCTCGCTTGCCGCCAAGATCCTGGGCGTCAGCCGGCCGCGCCTCTACGATCTGCTCCGGCGCTACGGCGGCCGCTGAGCGCTCACCCCAGGTGCGGCGGGGTGCCGGCCCCTATCCCAGCCCGGCCTTCAGCAGGTAGGGCGCGCCAATGGCATCGGAGCCGCTGACCCCGCACTTCAGGTCGTGCAGGATGCCGTCCTGCAGCCGGTAGACCCAGCCATGCACGCTCAGCGGCTGGCCGCGCGCCCAGGCATTCTGGACGATCGGCGTGCGCGCCACGTTGAGGACCTGCGTGCGGACGTTGAGCTCGACCAGCAGGTCCTGGCGCTCCTCCTCCGAGGCGGCCTCTGCCAGGCTCTGCTGATGGCGCTCGTGGATGTCGCGCACATGGCGCAGCCAGTGGTCGACCAGCCCCAGCTCCCGATTGTCCAGCGCAGCACGGATGCCGCCGCAGCCATAGTGGCCGGTGATGATGACGTGCTCGACCCCCAGGAACTCGACCGCGAACTGGAGCACCGAGAGGTAGTTCAGGTCGCTGTGCACGGCGAGGTTGGCGACGTTGCGGTGGACGAAGACCTCGCCCGGGTCGAGGCCCATGATCTCGTTCGCCGGCACCCGCGAGTCCGAGCAGCCGAGCCACATGTAGCGGGGCGCCTGCTGGCGCGAGAGCCGCGCGAAGAAGTCGGGATCGGCCTCGACCCGCCGCGCCGCCCAGGCGCGATTGCGCGCAAAGAGATCCTCCATCGCGACCTGCCCTCCGACACGTTGCTCGCGAGCGCAGCAATGACAGGTCGGGCCTCCCCGAGGCAAGAGTAGGCGCGGGGTCGGCCGGCCCGCCGGCCGGGTCCGGCCAGCCTCGAGCGCGGGGGAACGACACCGATGCTGCTCCACGTCCTCTATCTCATCGCGGTCGTCGCCGAGGCCATGACCGCAGCGCTGGCTGCGGGACGTCGCAGCATGGACTGGGTCGGCGTCTGTCTCCTCGGCTGCGTCACGGCGCTCGGCGGCGGATCGGCCCGCGACGTTCTCCTCGGGCATTACCCGCTCTCGTGGGTCGCCAATCCCTACCTCTTCCTGGTCACGGCGGGGGCGGCGCTGGCGACGATCGTCGTGGCACGACACATGCGGCGTCTACGGCGCCTCTTTCTGTTCCTCGACGCCGTGGGCCTCGTGGTCTTCACCGTCATCGGCTGCAATGTCGCCCTCGACATCGGCGCCCCGATCATCGTCGTCGTCATGGCCGGCATGATCACGGGCTGCGTGGGCGGTGTCCTGCGCGATGTCCTCTGCAACGATGTGCCGCTTCTGTTTCAGAGCGAGCTCTATGCCAGCGTCTCGATCGCGACCGGGCTTCTCTATGTCGGTGGTCTCGCGACGGGACTTCCGCACGGCGTCGTCACGGGGGTGGCGATGGCGGCCGGCCTGGCCCTCCGCCTCCTCGCGATCCGCTACGCATGGAACATGCCGCGATTCATCTACACGCAGGATCTGCACTAGACGCGGGACCACGCCCCACCGGACGGGTGGGGCGCGAAGCCGGCCGCGTCAGGCAGCCCTGGGCTGGGCCGTCTCGTCGCCGGTGAAGGCGCGCACCGTCCGGTCGAGGCCGGTGAAGAAGAGCTCGACGCCGTAGCCCGCGAGAAAGGCCAGGCCCAGCGGGGTGATGGCGGCGACGCCGGTGAGGTGGGCCGGATCGAAGAAGAGGCCGACCGTGACGCCACCCAGCATGCCGAGCGGCCATCTGAGCGAGTAGCGAATGGCCGAGCCGCGGGTGAAGGTGACGTTGCGGATGTCCCGCGACAGGGTGCGCAGGATGTAGGCGAGCGAGCCCAGGAGGCCGTAGAGCAGCGGCAGCACGTACTGGCTCAGCACCTCGAGGATCGACTTCGAGTTCAATAGCGCCTTCTCGGCCGTAAGCTGATCCCCGACGAGCGAGCGCTCGACGTTGGTGAGGCAGTCGTAGAGGCCTTCCTGGGAGTCACCCGCAGACGCCGCCCCCGCGAGCGAGATGTACATGGCCTCGCAGGTGGCCGACTTGTCGATGCCGGCATCCCCGAAGCCATCCTCCGCCAGGACCTGCGAAGGGTCGGTGAGCCACGAGAGCGCCCGGTTCTCCCGATAGAGCATCGACTTCACGCGCTTGCCGCGCAGCGCCTTGTTCTCGACCTCCAGGATCACGCGCCATTCCTCGGTCGCCCTCACATAGTCCGCGACCTTCCCTCGGCCCTGCGGCCCGGGCTCGGCACCGCTCGGCACGAGCATGCCGGCGGCCGCGGTCATGCCCGCGCCCTGCAGCGCCGTGGCGCCCAGAAAGTAGTGGTTGGACCTGATGTCGAGGATGACCTCGCGGAAGGAGCCCGCGATCTTGTCGAGCTCGGTGCGATGGCTCTCGAGATCGGTTCGCACGGTAGCCACGACGAGCCAGTAGATCTGCACGAGCAGAAGGACGATCAGCACGCCCAGGGCGCCGGCACTGTACCACTTCTTCGTCTTGGCCGCGTCGCCCAGCGTGCGCCTCGAGCGGCGCGGCCGGGTGCCGAACGGATCGCCGTAGGTGGCAAGGATCGAATCGACCGACACGGGCTGGACCACACCGGCCAGCTCGCGGAAGGCCACCCAGAAGCGGGCCTCGACCCCGGCGCTCGACGCGCTCCCGTCCAGGGCCGAGCGGGCGGTCACGATGTCGTCGACGGTCTTGTCCGCGACCGGCCTGCCCTCTCGAGTCGCGTACCACAGGAGAACGCTCGCATCCTCGAGCGCCTCGCCGAGCGCCCTTTCCTGCGCCGTCGCGGGCGCTGTCGACCCGTCGCCGCCGCCTGCTCGTGTCTCTGGCATGACGACCTTCCTCCCCAGGGATCATCGCAACCATACGATGCGCCGATCCTCGCCTAAGGAAGCACGGGCGACGCGGCTCGTCTGTGAGGCGGATCACACCCCGCCGGGCGGCGCTGGGCTGTCGAGATCGCTTCCTAGCCGCCGCTCTCGATCTCGACGCCGGCCACGCCCACGGCCTTGGCAAGCTGGCCCAGGCGGTAGCGCACCGCCTCGCTGTCGGGGGCGCAATCCTCGTTGACGACGCGCAGGCGGACCGCGTCGGCGTCGATCGCGAGGCTGGCGTCGTCCAGGATCTCCGGCACGCTGCCCGAAAGCCGATAGCCCACCAGGATGGCCCGGCCGAGGATCTGGGCGCGGCGGATCTGGGCCGGCGACAGGAGCTTCAGGGCAGGCTCGAGCACCGGGTCCGCGGCCTTGCCGTCGTAGCGGGCGTGGATGGCCGTGGCGATGAAGGCCCGCTCCGCATGGTCGAGACCGATGAACGGGAACTGGATGAGCCGATCGAAGCTGTCCCGCGCCTGCACGCCCGCATGGTCGACCCAGGCGATGTCCGACACCGCGCAGACGGCGAGGCGCAGCCGCCTGTCGGTCGGCACCTCGCCGGCGAAAAGGCCATCGGTCCAGCGCGCCAGCGCAGCGCCGAAGGCGGCGACGCGCGCCCGCGGCATGCCGAAGGCCTGGGCGCCCTCGACGAGGCCGTCCCTGTACTGCTCGTCCTTCGGGAGCTGGGCGTAGAGCCAGCCCTCGCGCAGGCCGAGGGCTGAGAAGACGACGCGCTCCGGCGCCAGGCGCTTCAGCACCCGGTCCATCACGAGCGCCGCCGCCGGCAGGGTGGCGATGCGGCCGCGAGGTGCCCCAGGCAACGCCGCCACCTCGGCCTCCGGAAGGCGCCAGATCCGCTTGGCAAGCTCGCGGATCTCGCCGCTGGCGACGGCATAGCCGTGGACGACCCGTAACGGGGCGCCGCTCAGCTCCATGTGGATCCGCGCCAGAGCGCGCCAGCCGCCGCCCACGGGATAGAAGACCGGCTCGGTGAGCTGCGGCGGCAGCGTGTCCTTGAGGATCCCGTCGACCTCCCGGCGCGCATCGCGGCCGTGCCGGGCCAGGAGCGCGCCGACGGGCAGGGCGCCCAGCGGCAGGCTCGCCGAGCGCTCGCCCACGCGGTCGTCCAGGACCTCGGCGATCTCGAGGCTGCCGCCCCCGATGTCGCCCACGAGGCCGCGCGGCCGGTAGAACCCCGCGATCACGCCCAGGGCGGAGAAATGCGCCTCCTCGGTGCCGCTCAGGATGCGCACCGGCAGCCCCGTGCGGTCGGACACCACCTTGACGAACTCGGCGCCGTTCGCGGCCCTGCGAACCGCCTCGGTCGCCACCAGATCCACCCGGCCCGCCTCCATGGCGCGGGCGATCGCGGCGTGGCGGTGGATCGCCTCCACCGCGGCGCGCATGCTCGTCTCCGAGAGCCGGCCCGTCTCGGCCAGCCCCTCCCCGAGGCCGCAGAAGGACTTCTCGTTGAAGCGCGGGAACGGTGCCCGGCTCAGCGAGTCGTAGACGACGAGACGCACCGAGTTTGAGCCGATGTCGACGACCGCGAAGTGCTGGCCACGCCCCGCCAGCACCCGGCCCGGGTCGAGATCCAGCGGGCGCGTGGTCCGCCGGGCCGCCTTCGCCGCACGAGCCGCCATGATCGCCTCCCCACCATTTTCTGCAGCCGACACCCGGCGATTCCGGCCGGAGCCTGCCCATCCGGAGGCGTGCCCGTCAAGGCCGGACGGGATCCCGGTCACATCACGGCCGGATCTCGACCTCTCCCGGCGATTCTGCCATGATCACCTCGGGTGGAAGCGAACGGAAAATAACTCATTTCCAGGTTGTCCTGCATCCTCGTGTCCAGGCGGCCTCGGTCATGGCTGTGACCGAGCCCTTTCGGCATGGGGATCACCTTGCGGCAGCGCTCGATGCGCGCTTCTGCGGCGTCGCCTTCAGCGGCCTCGACGTCGAATCGACCCTGCGCTACCTCGAGAGCCGCACCGCGCGGGATCCCTTTGCCTACATCGTCACGCCGAACGTCGACCATGTCGTGCGCCTGTGGCGGGCCGAGGCGGCGGTCCGCGAGGCCTACGAGGACGCGGACCTCTCCCTTTGCGACAGCCGCATCCTGGGCGGGATCGCCAAGGCCTGCGGCGTCAGCCTGCCGATCGTCACGGGCTCGGACCTGACCGCCATCCTCTTTCGCTACTTTCTCGGGCCCTACGACCGGATCGTGGTGATCGGCGGCGCGCCCGAGCTCGTCTCGCGGCTGCAGAAGGCCTACGGGCTGCGCGAGGTTCGGCACCACAACCCGCCCATGGGCTTCATCCGCGACGCGAAAGCCGTGGCCGCGGCGGCCGAGTTCATCGAGCGATGGCCGGCCCGCTGGATCTTCCTCGCCGTCGGATCGCCGCAGCAGGAGCTGCTGGCCCATGCCGTGAAGCGCCGCGGCCGGGCGACCGGCACGGCGCTGTGCATCGGTGCCTCGCTGCTGTTCCTGACCGGCGATCTGCGGCGGGCGCCCGAGTGGATGCAGCGGACGAACCTCGAGTGGCTGCACCGGCTGGGCACCGAGCCGCTGCGTCTGTGGCGCCGCTATCTCGTTGAGGGGCCAGCGATCTTCAAGATCGCGGCCGAGCACGTCAAGGCACGGCACGGCGAGGAGAGCAGGGGCGTGCAGGTCTCGGTCGTCATCCCGACCTTTCGCCGCGAGCATCTCCTACCGCGGCTTCTCCAGCGTTGCGCCGCGCAGGAAGGGATGGCGCCGGACGGCTACGAGGTGGTCGTCGTCGACAACACCCCTGAGGCCACGGCACGGGTCATCGTCACCAACCTCGCCTCCCGCGCGCCCGTGGCGATCCGCTACGTGCACGAGCCCCAGGCCGGGATCTCCCATGCCCGGAACCGGGGCATCGCCGAGGCCGAGGGCGAGCTGATCGCCTTCGTCGACGACGACGAGATCCCCTCGCCCGGCTGGCTCGCCTCCTTGATGCGGGCGCAGCAGACCTTTCGGGCGGACGTCGTCCTGGGCCCCGTGCGGCCCATCTTCGAGGCCGCACCGACCCACTTTCTCGGCCTGTTCCGCGCCTTCTTCACACAGTCCAGCGATGCCGACACGGGCACGCGGGTCAGCCCCAACACACCGTTCCGCTTCGGCAGCCGCGGCGCCTGCTATCGGGCGATGGCCTCGAACAACGCGCTGATGGTCAGGTCCCGGTGCTTCACGAGCGCCACGCCGTTCGATCCCCGCCTGGGCCTTACGGGCGGCGAGGACACGCTCTTCTTCAAGCAGCTCCACATGGCACGCCGGCGCATCGTCTGGTGCCGCGAGGCGCTCGTCCACGAGCACGTGCCCAAGGAGAGGCTGACCGGGCGCTTCATTCTCCGCCGCAAGTTCCGCGACGGCCAGATCACCACCTCCACCTGCCTGATGGTGCGGCCGCGGCGGCTGCTGGAGCTGCTGATCTGGCTGGTCGTCGGCCTGATCCAGATCGCCGCCGGCTCGATCCTGGCCGTCCTGAGCTTTCCCTTCAGCCGGTCGCGCAGCCTGAAATCCCTCTCCATGGCCGCGACCGGGGTCGGCAAGCTCGCCTTCATGTCCAACCTCAAGCAGCATCAGTACGGCGTCGATGCGCGTGCCTGAGCCTGCCGCCTCCCGCGCCGGCCCGCGCCCGCGCGTCCTCGTCCTCGCGGAGTCGGCGCATCCCCAGGCGCAGAGCGTCTCCTGGATCGGCTGGGCCCACAGCCGGGCACTGGCCGAGGTGGCCGACATCCATCTCGTGACGCGCCAGGCCAACCGCCAGGCCATCCTCGAGGCCGGGCTGGTCGAGGGCCGGGACTTCACGGCGATCGACACGAGCGGCCTCGAGCAGGCCGTGGGCCGCGTGGCCGGCCTGCTGCGCGGCGATCCCAACAAGGGCTGGACGACGCTGATGGCCCTCTCGCTGCCCGCCTACTGGGCCTTCGAGCAGGCGGCCTGGCGACATTTTGCCGACCCGCTCAAGGCCGGCGCGTTCGACCTCGTGCATCGGATCACGCCGGTGAGCCCGACCATGCCGAGCCTGATGGCGGGACGCTGCCGGCACCTGGGCGTGCCCTTCGTGCTGGGCCCGCTCAACGGCGGGCTGCCCTGGCCGCGGCAGTTCGATGCCGTGCGCCGTGCCGAGCGCGAGTGGCTTTCCTACGTGCGCGGGATCTACAAGATGGTGCCGGGCTACCGTGCCACACGCCGGCATGCCACGGCCATCCTCGTCGGCTCGCGCGCGACCTTGGCGGAGATGCCCACCACCTGGCGCCCCAAGACGATCTACATGCCGGAGAACGGCATCGATCCGGCGCGCTTTCCGCCTCCGCCGAGCCGCGCGCGGCAAAGGCCCCTCAAGGCTCTCTTCATCGGCAGGCTCGTTCCCTACAAGGGTGCCGACATGGCGGTCGCCGCCGCGGCACCGCTCGTGCGTCGCGGGGGCCTCGAGCTCGATATCGTGGGCGACGGGCCCGAGCGCCCGGCGCTCGCCGCCCAGATCGCCGAGGCCGGCATCGGCGATCGTGTGCGGCTGCACGGCACCGTTCCGCCCGACATCGTGCACCGGCATCTCGAGCGGGCGGACATCCTGCTCTTCCCGAGCATCCGCGAGTTCGGCGGCGGCGTCGTGCTGGAGGCCATGGCGATGGGGGTCGGTGCCGCTCGTCGTCGACTATGGCGGGCCGGGCGAGCTGGTGAGCCCCGCCACGGGCATCGCGGTGCCGATGGCCGATCGCGCCGGCATCGTCGCGGCTCTGGGTGCGGCGCTGGACCGGCTGGCCGCTGCACCGAGCGACCTCGACGGGATGGCGGCCCGCGCGCGGCAACGAGTCGAGCGCCTCTTTACGTGGCGCCGCAAGGCGGAGCAGGATCTTCTGGTCTATGACTGGGTGCTGGGCCGGCAGGCGGCGGCACCGTGCTTTCCCTTTCTGGCGGCGGAAGGGCCTCAGGCCGAGCGCCCGTACGCCATCTCGTCATATCCGTAGCGCCGATGTGCACGTGGATTGACCCGTGTGAGCACCGTGCCGAGCGGCACGACGCCTACCGTGGCGAGCTTGTGCAGGGCGAGCCGCAGTGTAGACGCCCGGGTCCGCTCGAAGCGAACAAGAAGCAGCATGGCATCCGCCGCCGTCGCCGCCATGAGCGTCTCCGGAATGGCCAGCAGCGGCGGCGCGTCGAGCAGGATCAGGTCGTAGCTCGCCCGGCACGCGTGGACGGCCCGCAGCACCTCGCGCACAGCCTCGGGCTTGTCGTCCTGGTCGCGCGCCCGGTCGCAGACGGCGGCGTCGAGGCGCACGGCCGGATCGCGCATCAGGATCGCAGGACCGAGCCGCATCGAGGTCGACTGCAGCCCGAGCAAGGGGGCCTGACGCTGAAGGTCGGAGCGCCAGAAATCGAGGTCCACGATCATGACGCGCCGCTCCTGCTGGGCCAGCGCACGGCCGAGCGAAAGCGTGAGCAGCGACTTGCCGTCCCCGGCCTCCGCCGAGCTGAGCAGGATCATCGGTCCGCCGTCCCGGCGGGCCATGCGGCGCTCGAGCGCGACCGCAAGGCTGCGCACCGAGCCATTGATCTGAAGATGGGGGCCCGGCGCCATCGCCGCACGGAGCTCGCGACGACGCAGCTCGGGCAGGATCTCGAGATTGGGCAGCCCCGTCGTCTGCTCGAGCGGCAGGGCGCCGCCGAAGCCACCGCGCCAGAAGCCCAGCCCGATCGCCAGCAGCACGCCCACGATCGCCGAAGCGGCGCCGGCCCCCATGAGCAGGAGCTTGCGCTTGGGCCCGCTCGGGTTCAGCGGCGGCTGCGCGCTGGTCGCCAGCCGCGCGTCGGCGCTCGGGCCCTCCGCTTCGGCCAGGGTCGTGTTGAACTCTCGCAGGAACTCGGAATAGACGTCGCGGCTCACCTCGGCATTGCGCTGGAGCTGCGTGAGCTCGGCCTCCGGTGCTGCCTGCGCATTCCTATCCTGCTCGAGCTCGACCAGCTGGCGGTGCAGCGACGCCAGCTCCGCCTGCGCCGCCGCCTGCCTCTCGCGAAGGTTGCTGAAGACGCGTTGCACCTCGAGACCGATGTTCTGCCGCACCGCCTGCAGCTGGGCCTCGGCTGCGAGCCGTTCCGGGTGCTTCTCGAGGAGCGTCTGCTTGAGCTGGCCGAGCCTCGCCAGCAGCCCGGCCTCCTGCTCACGCAGGGCCTGGATCGTCGGCGAGGCCATCACGCTCGAGATGCTCGACAGATCGCCGCGACGCAACGCCGCCTCGGCATCGGTGACGTCGGTGGAGGCCTTGTCGGCCCTCGTCTGAGCGGCGATGAGCGCCGCGTTGACCTCGTTGAGGCGCGCATCGACAAGGCTCTGCTGATCGCCCTTCCCCAGCTGATGCTGCGCGCGAAAGATCTCGAGCGCCTGCTCGTTGGCGACGACCTCTGCACGCATGGACTTGAGGCGCTCGGCCAGCCACTTCGACGCGCCGGCCCTGGCCTCGCCCTGCTCGCGCGCCTGCTCGGTGAGATAAACCTCCGCCAGGCCGTTGGCGAGCCGGGCGGAAAGCTCGGGGTTGCCGGACTTGACCACGATGCCGATGGCATAGGAGCCCCCATCGTTGGTGAGCTCGATCATCCGCGAGACGTCGTCCACGGCACGTTGGACCAGCGCCTCGACGGACACGGGCGCGCTGCCCACAACCTCCCGCCCGCCCGGCAGATGGAGCTTGGCGAGCAGGCTCTGGATGCGGTCCTTCAAGGACGGGCCGTCGGCGGGCGCATTGAAGGCCGGGTCGTTCAGCAGGTCGAGCTGAAGCACGAGCTTGCGGAGCAGGCGCCCAGACTGCATCACCTGCATCTCGGTCTGCACCACCGAGATGTCCGTCTGGCCGCGGGAGAGGAGCGTGCCGGTCGAGGAGGCGAGCTCGGCAATCTTCGGCTGGCGGAGGTTCAAGACGACCAGCGCCTGGGCTGCATACTGATTCGGCAGGCGCATGATCACGAGGCCGGCGGCGATGGTTAGCACCAGCGTCGTCAGCACGGCCACGTGCCATCGCCGTCGCAGCAGATGGAAGAGGGAGGCGATGTCGATCCCGAACTCCGCCATGGAAGGCGCGCTCACCGGGCCGGGGGCAGGTGACGGAGGAGCCGGCCACGGCGGCAGCCCGGCCACATCCTCTGGCGTGGGCCGCGAGGCGAGGAAGCGCGCCATTTGCCGCGCGATCATGGCCTTGCCGAGCCGTCGGCGCGCTGCAGATGGCCGAGCCGGGTCCGGGACAGGTCGCATCCAAGTGCCGAACGCATGTCGATATCGCTCGCAGTCAGGCAGTACCTGTTCACCATATAGTCGATCCTGTCGCCAATCGATGCTCGTAGCCTCAGGAATCCTCGACTATGATGCCACAGTGAATTGGTGTAGGATTATTTTCCCGAAGCGCCCGGCGCAACCAGCGACTGTCCGGCGTCACCATGATAGACGAGTATGAATACTAACGTCCTCCTGCGCCGCAAGAACCGTGCAGCACGCCGCCCGCGTCTCGGCTACGTCGCCAAGGCCACGACGGCCCGGCTGATGTTCCTCGCCGATCTGCTCGTGATCCTCGTCACGCTCGGCGTGACTCTCTGGCCCATGCCGATCGCCGGATCCGCCAACAAGGCGGAGCTCATGCTGCTGCCGGCGATCGTCTGCTTCCCGCTCGCCAAGCTGATCTCGGGCCTTTATCCGGGCCACGGCCTGATCCGCTCGCTCCGGCTGCGCCAGGCGCTCGTCGCCGCCGGCCTGGCGTTGCTGGCCGCGCTCGCCCTCGAGATGCTCCTCCATCTCGTGCGGTATGACGACTTCGCGCAGACCAGCCTGCGATCCCTGCATGTGGCCGAGCTCCTGCTGGCCGCTCTGCTCGTCATCGTCGATCCGATCGCCCGGCGCATTCTGATCAGGCTAGGTCGCTGGCAGGAGCCGGTCGTCGTCTTCGGCGGCGGCGACGGCGCCGCCGAGGTCCTCCGCCAGCTGCATCTCGACCCGCATCTCGGCTACACCCCGATCTGCGTCGTCGACGACAACTCGATCTACCTGCCCGAGGACGAGCAGGGCGTGCCGCTGGTGCGCTCGAACGAGCTCGCCCGCGTGGGCGGCCAGCTGCAGCTCTGCACGACCGCGATCGTGATCGAGCGCCTGATCGAGCGCAGCACGCTCCTCAGGCTCTATACGTCGGGCATCTTCGAGCGCGTGCTGCTCGTCCCCGAATGTCACGACCTGATCAGCCTCAAGTCCGAGGTGCGCAATCTCGGCGCCCTCTTGACCATCGAGGTCAAGAGCGACCGCCTCTCGCCACCGGCGGCATTCGTCAAGCGCACCTTCGACGTCGTCGCGAGCGCCTCGGCGCTCATCATCCTGTTGCCGATCCTTCTCCTGCTGGCGGTGCTGGTGAAGATCGACAGCCGGGGCCCCATCTTCTACCAACAGCCGCGCTGGGCGGGGGACGAGCGGAGCTTCACCGCGCTCAAGTTCCGCTCGATGCATGTCGACGGCGATCAGCGCCTGCAGCGCTACTTCCTCACCAACCCCACCGCCCAGGCCGAGTACGAGCGCTTCCACAAGCTGACCAACGATCCCAGGGTCACCCGGGTGGGCAGGCTGCTCCGCGCGACGAGCCTCGACGAGCTGCCGCAGCTCATCAATGTCCTGAGGGGCGACATGAGCATGGTCGGGCCCCGCCCCTACACCTTCGACGAGCTCAAGAAGCTGGGCCCCGCCCGATCGATCCTGAGCCTGATGCGGCCCGGGATCACCGGCTACTGGCAGGTCTCGGGGCGCAACCGGCGCACCTTCCGCGAGCGGATCGCGATGGACGCCTACTATGTCCGGAACATCTCGGTCTCGCTCGACCTCTGGATCATCTATCGCACCGTCATCTCGATCCTGACGGCCGACGGCAAGTAGGGGCGGCGGAGCAGCGGTGGGCGAGGCGCCCTACGGCGAGGAGATGGGCCCGGCCGTCCAGCCTCGCCTCCGCTCCTTCCTCCACGCGCAGATCCGAGGCTGAGCCGGATGCGAATCGTCTACCTCACGACCTGCGCCCCCGAGCCGCCGCGCTCGGGCCACAGCCTGCGCGTCAATGCGCTGTGGCAGGCCATGCAGCGGCGCGGTGCCGTGCGCGTCTACGCGATCGATGCGCGACCACCCCTCGACGAGCGGCTCCACGCCCTGAAGCAGGACATCCACGCGCTGGCCGCGCGGCGCCGGTCCACGCTGGGCGTGCTGACCGGCCATCTCCGGGCCTTTCTCGCAAACGAGGGCATGCTCTACGCCAAGGCGCTCTCGCCCCGGAGGATCGCGCGCCTGCGGCAGGCGATAAGCGACCTCAACGCCGACCTCGTCGTCGTGGGCGACACCTGGCTCGCCCATCTGGCACGGCCGCTCCAGGGCTGCGCCAGGCACCTCGTCGTCGACACCCACAATGTGGAATCGCGCCTTTGGCGCGGCATCCTGGCGGAGCAGCCCTGGGCCTCGCGGCCCCGAGCCTTCCTCTTCTGGCGGAACGTCTGCGCGCTCGAGCGCCGGCTGCGGGAGGTGGACGCCGTCTGGGCGGTCTCCGCCTCCGACGCGGCCATCTACCGCGACGAGCTCCGGCTGCCGAGGGTGGCGGTCCTGCCGAACGCGATCGACACCGACGCCTACGCCCCCGACGGCACGGCGCCCGAGCCCGGCCTCATCGTCTACACCGGGTCCTACGGCTACTGGCCCAACAACACCGCGGCCCTGCACCTGATCGAGACGGCGCGGCGCCTCGCCGCCGCAGGCGTGCCGCACCGCGTCCAGCTCGTCGGACGCGATCCCACGGCCGAGATGCAAGCCGCCGCGGCGCATGTCCCGTCCGTCGAGATCACCGGCGCCGTCGACGACATCCGTCCCTACATCGCGCGCGCCGCGCTCGTCGCAGCACCGCTGACCTCGGGCTCGGGCACCAAGTACAAGATCCTCGAGGCGCTCGCGAGCGGGCGCCCGGTCGTGACGACGCCGGTGGGTGCCGAGGGCCTGGACCTGTTGGACGGCCGCGACGCCGCGATCGCCACCGATCTCGACGACCTCACCGTCCGGGTTCGCGAGCTCCTGGCAGCACCCGAGCGGGCGGAGCGCCTGGGCCGCTCGGGCCGCGACTGGGTCGTGTCGACCCATTCCTTCGCCGCCCTCGACAAGGCGCTCGCGAGCGCGCTGGACGAGCTCGAGGCCTTGCCTCCCCGAGACTGAGCGTCCGCGACACCTAAGCCGTCGGCGCCGTCGCCCTCGGCTGGCCGCCGCGCGATGCCTGGGAGAGCGTATCGGCTCGCGCCTCGATCGCGCGGAGAAGGCGGGCTGGTCCGACATCGTCGCCGAAGGCACGCTCGGCCTCGCGGCGCGCCGCCCGCCCCATCTCGGGGATGCGGGCGCGGTGCAGGGCGAACCAGCGGATGGCGAGGGCGATGGCATCCACGTCGGTCTGCGGAACGAGCAGGCCCGTGACCTCGGGCTCGATCATGCTAAGGGCATCGCCGATCCGGCTCATGATCACGGGCATGCCGCTCGCCATCGCCTCGCGGATGGCGATGGCGGTCGTCTCGCCGTCGCCGTAGCTCGTGAGAACGGCCACATCATGCTGGTGCAGGAGCTCGACGATCTCCTCCTGGCCGCGCGGGCCCAGGAAGGAGACCCGGTCGCCCAGGCCCAGCTGGCGGATATGGTCCAGAATGTCCTGCTCGTGCGGGCCCGAGCCGACGAGCGTGTAGGCGATGTCGACCTCCCCGTGCAGCCGGGCGATCGCCTCGAGCGTGAAGCCGATCCCCTTGCAGTGGTCCATGCGGCCGACGCTGATGAGCCTCAGCCTGTCGCCGGGCGCGCGCTCGGCGAAGGCGAAGGTCTCGAGATCGACGCCGCAGGCGATGTCCTCCGGCAGCGCGATGCCGGGCCGCACTGCCTCGATCTCCTCCCGCATGCTTGCCGACACGCCGCAGGCGAAGGCGGCATGGCGAAGCTTGGCCGCGTGATTGAGCCCGTAGACCCTGAGGCCGCCATGAAGGACGGGGCTGTAGGGCACACCGCAGACGAGATGGGCCAGTGCCGCGAGGTAGGCGCTGTCGGCGAAGGAATGGACATGGAGATGGTCGATGCGGGCGCTGCGCAGGAACGATGCGAGCATCCAGCTCGCCGGCAGCATCGCCAGAACCTTGAGCCGCTCACGCCAGCCGCCTTCCGGGAGCCCGAGCGCGAAACGGATCTGCGCCACCAGCTGCCCCGGGCGCGGCAGGCCGCCCAGCAGGGCGCGCGTCGGCGGCCAGGCATAAAAGCAGGGCTCGGCGGCGAAGCGATGCGGCGGCAGCTGGGCCGGGCGTCTGGTCGAGGCGATCCGGACCTCGGCCCCGCGCTCGCGCAGGCGCCGGACCTCGCGCCAGAAGAGCACGTGCGTCACGCCGGGAAAGGCCGGGATCAGGTAGCAGAGGCTCGTCATCGCGACCTCGGTCCACGTGCTTCCGCCCGTCCTGGTGACAGGCGGCCGCCCTACTGCGAGGCCACGTCGGCGGGTGTCACAAAGTAACGGGACACCCAGGCCGCCTTCCCAGCGGGCTCGTTCGGAAAGTGGAACGCGAGCCAGCTGGCGTCCTCATGCGCGACCAGGATGCGTTGGCGCGGATAGAGAAAGCCCAGAACGTTCGCGCTCATGCTGGGGCCGTCGCGGTACTGCACGTCCGAGCGGACGATGTAGGGCGCTCCGGCGGCGGGCGCCGCGGGGCCAGCCTGGACCGGCGAAGGCTGCGCCTCGCCAACGGCAGGCGCCGATGTCTCCCGCGCGCCCGGCAACGCCGCGGCGACCGCCGTCGGAGCCGCTGCGGGCGCCACCTGGACGGGCCCCGATGCCGGAGGAGGATTCGCGACCCCCGCGTCGGGCAGCGCGGCGGCCTCGGCCGGAGGGGGCTCGCGCGCCGGTGCCGCCACAGCCCTGCTCGGCACGGCCGTCTGAGGCAAGGGCCCGGTAGGCTGCTTCGCCGGCAAGGTCTCGGCGTCGCTGGCCTCGAGCGCCACGGGCGTCTGAGCGGCAGCCGGCGGCGACACCGTTGCCGCCGCCACGCCCTGCGGCTGCGTCGGGGTGCCGGGCGCCTTCGCCTCCTCCGGCGGTGGCCTTTCAGGCACGACACCCTCAGGCGTGTGAGCGGCCATGGCGCCGGCGGCGGCCGCGGGGGCAGCATCAACCCGCGACGCGGGCGCTGTCTGCTGTGGCGGCGCCGGGGGCTGGGCGGGTGCCATTGTGGCCGGTGCGGCCGGTGCGGCGGGCAGAGGTGGCACCCCCGGCTCGCCCGGCAGCGCCTCGAGCGCGCGCACCGGAACATAGCCGAGCGAGTCGTCGGCGAGCCGGAACCGATACCAGTCACCGCTCCGGCCCAAGACGCGGACCCGCTGACCCTTCACGAGCCGGCCGCCATAGGACTGATCGTCGCCCGGCCCGACACGATAATAGATGTCCTGCGTGGCGACGAGATCGAGGGCGGCCGCGGGCTGCGTCTCGGCCGACGGTGAGGTCGGGGTGACCGACGCCGGTGCCGAGGCAGGCGACGCGGCAGGGACCGTCGCGACCGCCGGCGGCGAAGCGACCGGCTCCGCGGCTTCCGCCGGCGCATCGACGTCCGGCTTCACGCCAACCGCCTCGGCCGCTGCCGACCTCTCCGGTGCGCGAACGCCCGTCGTGACCGGCCCTGCCGCCGGCTCCGGCACCGTGGCCTCGGCTCCCGCGGCGGTCGGAGCAGGGGTGGCAGCGGGGCCCGGCCCACTCGCGACCTCCTTGGCCGGCTCGCCCCCGAGAAGGTGGCGCACGGCTCCGGTAAGCGTGGGGCCGAGGAGCGCCTCGCCAGACGTCCCGCTCACCGAGAAGCGGTGGGACGACTGAAGCCAAGCGTTGATCGCTAAGGCCGAAATCGCCACCAAGGCGATATAGATATAGATGCCCGGCCCGATGCGGGCCCGCGCCGGGGGCCGCTGCGCCGGCTCGGGCGCTGGTGTCGGCTCGACCATCTCGAGCTTCGGCGAGGGCTTCGCCTGCGACCGACGCTCCGCCTCGGGCTCGAACCGCAGACGCTGGGGCCTTCCGCGCCGCGGCCCCAGGGCGCCATTGCCCAGGTCGAACTCGCCGGCAATCGAGGCTCCGGTGAGGACCTGAATCTGTCGGGCCTTGTCCTCCCGGCTCGACTGCCAGAATGCTGCCATCTATGCCTTCCCCTCAAGGCGTTCCGACACACGGTTCCAAAGGTCGCGAGCCGACCACCGCGCCGTCGGCTGGACCAAGCCGCCGTGCCCAAGGGTGGATTCTTGCCCACCTCCAGGATGAAGCGAATATGTCTCTGGTCACGTCCGACGATGCAAGGATAGTATAAGCGTCAAAATCGGTGAAAAGGAAAACATGCCCGAGAATTCCCTCTTCAGCCTTGCCCGAAGGGATGCGGGCGTGTCATGGTAGTTGACGCCTCATGTCGCTGATTCGCCGCGTGATCAACTCCATCCGTGGCACCGGAGCGGACCTGTCCGACGCGCCGCCGCCGCGAGGCAAGGTGCTCGTTGTCGACGACGACGCAAACCTTTGCGAGCTCCTCCGCGTGGCCTTCACCACCCGAGGCTACGCCGTCGTCACCGCGCGTGACGGGCGGGACGGCGTCCAGAAGGCCCAGCGTGAGCTGCCCGACGCCATCGTTCTCGATGCCTCGATGCCGGTGCTCGACGGTTTCGGCGCGCTCAAGGAGCTACGCCGCCGGGGACGGACCTCTGGGATTCCCGTGGTGATGCTGACTGCCCGGTGGCAGCAGGGCGATGTCGTCGCCGGCCTTCGCGCCGGGGCGCAGGAGTATCTCACGAAGCCCGTGGCGGTCGAGGAAGTGATCAAGACGGTAGAGGTATTGCTCCATGGGACATGAGCCGGGGACGACTGCCGCCTCGGCAGTACGGGATGGCACGCCGACCCGATGCAAAGGGCTCCCCAGGCACTGACTTCTCTGATATACGGTCGCCTACAAAGAGACCAAAGAAGCGCTCATCAGCTCCATGAACGATCAGATCCGAGGACTCCTCCAAGAGCATCTGCAACTGCCGGGGGACATCAGCAGTCTCGCCGATGATGCAGACCTCTACGCTGCGGGACTGTCGTCCTTCGCGACCGTGCATTTGATGCTCGGCCTCGAGGAGACGTTTGACGTCGAGTTCCCCGACCGCATGCTGCAACGCAAGACGTTCGAGAGCATCGCCTCGATCCAGGCTGCCGTGAGCGAGCTCATGGCCGAGAAGGACGCGGCGTGAGCTCCCTTCTGGGCCGGGCCAAGCAGATCGCCTCCGGCGTCGCGGCCAGCCACGCAGACCAGGTTGATCGGGAAGCCAGGTTCCCCGGCGAGGCGATCGCGGCGCTCAAGGAGGAAGGCCTTCTCGGCATCATGGTGCCGACCGAGCTGGGCGGAACCGGCTCCAGCCTCACCGAGGTCGCGGCGATTTGTCACGCTCTGGGTCAGGGCTGCTCCGCCACCGCGATGATCTACGCGATGCACCAGATCCAGGTGTCGTGCATCGTGCGGCATGGCCTGAGCTCCGAGTGGCATCGGGGCTTCATGCGACGGTTGGCGGGCGAGCAGCTGCTTCTCGCCTCGGCGACCTCCGAGGCAGGCATCGGCGGCGACGTCCGAAGCAGCTCCTGTGCTGTCGATAAGGACGGGGACCGCTTCTCACTCGAGAAGAACGCCACGGTCATCTCCTATGGCGCCCATTCCGACGGCATCCTGGCCACGGCACGCCGGACGCCCGAGTCGCCGCCCTCCGACCAGGTGCTCGTGGTGGTGCCGAAGGAAGAGAGCCGCCTCGAGCCGACCTCGGGCTGGGACACGCTCGGGATGCGGGGCACCTGCAGCAACGGCTACATCCTGCGAGCCTCGGGCAGCACCGATCAGATCCTGCCGACGCCTTACGCCGACATCTCGGCGCAGACGATGCTGCCGGTCTCGCATCTCACCTGGAGCAGCCTCTGGCTCGGCATCGCCACCGACGCGGTGGCGCGCGCCCAGGCCTTCGTGCGCGCCGAGGCACGCAAGAAGCCGGGGCAGACGCCGCCCGGTGCCCTCCGCCTGGCCGAGGCGGTGAGCATGCTGCAGCTCATGAAGTCGAATGTCGTGGCGGCGCTCAAGCGCTATGCCGAGGCCACCGAGCATCCCGACCGCGTCTCGTCGATCTCGCTCGCGGTCGAGATGAACAACCTCAAGACCGGCACTTCGCAGATGGTGGTGCAGGTGGTCAATCACGCGCTGCTGATCTGCGGGATCAACGGCTACAAGAACGACACCAAGTTCAGCGTCGGCCGGCATCTGCGCGACGTCCTCTCGGCGGCGCTGATGGTGAGCAACGACCGCATCTTCGGCAACACGGCCAATCTGCTGCTCGTCCACCGTCACGATCTGGAGCTCGTAGGCTGACCATGGACGCCAAGCCGCCCTTTCTCGCCGAGCTGATCGAGCACGGCTACCTCATCCCGATGGGCGTCGATGGCCTCTATGGCCGCAGCGGCGCCTTCGAGCAGATCGTCGAATCGTTCAACAACCTCGTCACCCGCTACGGCGAGGGCGACGGGGCGGAGGTGCTACGCTTTCCGCCCGGCCTCGGCCGCAAGCATTTCGAGGAGAGCGAGTACTTCAAAAGCTTTCCGCATCTCGCCGGCACCGTCCACACCTTCGAGGGCGACGACCGCGCCCATCATGCGACGCTGGCCGATCTCGAGAACGGGCTGGACTGGACAGGCCGGCAGAAGGCGACCGACGTCGTCGTGACACCCGCCGCCTGCTACCCGCTCTACCCGATGACCGCATCGCGCGGCCCGATGCCGCCCGAGGGCAAGCTCTACGACGTCTTCTCCTACTGCTTCCGCCACGAGCCCTCGACCGACCCGACCCGGATGCAGCTCTTCCGGATGCGCGAGTATGTCCGCATCGGAACTCCGGACCAGGTGATCAGCTTCCGCGAGACGTGGCTCGAGCGCGGCGAGCGGCTCATGAGGTCGCTCGAGCTCGACGTGAAGCTCGATGTCGCGAGCGATCCGTTCTTCGGCCGGGTCGGCAAGTTCATGGCCAACAGCCAGCGCGAGCAGCGGCTGAAGTTCGAGCTCTTGATCCCAGTCGTGAGCGAGGAGCGCCTGACGGCCTGCCTCAGCTTCAACTATCACGAGACCCATTTCGGCGACATCTGGCAGATCAAGACCGCGACCGGCGAGATCGCACAGACGGCCTGCGTCGGCTTCGGCATGGAGCGGGTGACACTGGCCCTGCTCAAGCGCCATGGCTTCGACCTCGACAAGTGGCCGACGTCGGTGCGGAACCTCCTCGGGTTTTGAGCCGGTGCTCGAGCCCCTGCTGCCGCGCCTCGATCCGGCGACCTACCGCCCGCACGCCCTGCACGGCTCGGACCGGCAGTGGCAGGAGACCAACTGCTACATCGATCTGTGGATCGAGATCCTGGGTGCCATCGGCCTCGACCCGGAAGCCGCGCTGGGCTTCACCGTCACGCAGGACTTCGAGGGCGATCAGTTCACCTTCTTCAAGTTCCTGCCCGAGGACCTCGAGACGCTATTCGGGCTCAAGGTCCAAGAGCTCGCGGTCTATGAGGGCCTCGATGCGCAGATCGGCGAGCAGCTGAGGCGCGACCGGCTGCCGCTGGTCGAGATCGACAGCTTCTATCTCCCGGACACGCACAGCACCGCCTACCGGCGCGACCATGTGAAGACGACGATCGGCGCCGTCGAGCTTGACGTTCCGGCGCGGCGGCTCGGCTACTTCCACAACCTCGGCTACCATATGGCCGAGGGCGAGGACTTCGACGGGCTCTTCCACCGCCTGCCGCATCAGGCCTCGAACCCCGATCTGATGTTCCCCTACGCCGAGTTCGTGAAGCGGCGGCGCGCGCCCCTCGAGGGGCCCGACCTGACGGAGGCGTCGCTGACGCTCCTGCGCCAGCACATGGGCCGCCGGCCCGGACAGAACCCGGTGAGCGCCTATCGCGCCGAGTTCGGCCGCCACATCGAGACCCTGGCCTCCCGGCCGATGAGCTACTTTCACCTCTACTGCTTCAACACGGTCCGCCAGCTCGGCGCCAACTTCGAGCTGCTGGGCAGCCATCTGCGCTGGCTCGACGACCGCGCCCGGCTAGGGCTCGAGGATCTGGCCGCCGGCTGCGCCCGGATCGCGGGCGACGCCAAGGTCCTCCAGTTCCAGCTGGCACGCTCCGTCCGGCGCGCGCGGCAGGACGACTGCACGCCGGTGCTCGAGCGGCTGGAGGCCGCTTACGCGCTCGTCATCGGCGGTCTCGAGGCGCGCCTGCGATGAGTGGGACGGCCGGGCCCCAGGCCACCGGCTGCGCTTTGCCGGACCCCACCGGCGAGACCTTTCGCGGGCGCTAGGCATGGCGAGGGTCGTCTCCGTCGCCGGTCGCCATATCGTGCCCCTGGACCAGGGATGGGAGCTTCTCGGCACCGAGGCCGGTGCTGCCGCGGCACCCCTCGATCTGCCGGGCGATGCCGGATGGCTGCCTGCGATCGTACCCGGCACCGTCGCCGCAGCGCTGCGCGCCGCCGGTGCCTGGAGCCTCGAGAGCCCGGCACCGCTGCACGACCGGGATTTCTGGTACCGCACAGGGCTGCGGGCGAGCGGCCGGCGGACGCTTCGCCTGGGCGGCCTCGCGACGCTGGCCGAGCTGTGGCTGGACGGGCGCCAGCTGCTCACCTCCGAGAACATGTTCCTCGCGCACGAGGTCGAGCTCGATCTCGCCGGCGAGCATGCGCTCCATCTGTGCTTCCGGGCGCTCCATCCGGCCCTGGCGCAACGCCGCGGGCGGGCGCGCTGGCGGCCGCGCATGGTCACCCCGCCATCGCTGCGCTTCGCCCGCACGACCATGCTGGGCCACATGCCGACCTGGTGCCCTTCCGTCCACGCGGTCGGTCCCTGGCGGCCGATCGAGCTGGTCGAGGAGCAGGGCCTGGTGCGCGTCCGCGGCGCCGATCTTCGCACCCGGCTCGAGGGCCAGGAGGGTCGCGTCTCCTTCAGCATGGCGCTCGACGGCCCGCCGCCGCGAAACGGCGCGGCGCTGCTCCGGGTGGGCGACGCCGAGGCGGCGCTGACACCGGACGCCGCGGGCGGGCTCGCCTGCGAGCTTCATCTGCCCGAGGTCGAGCCCTGGTGGCCGCACACCCATGGCAGCCCCAGGCTCTACGACGTCCGCGCCAGCATCGGCGACGTCGAGATCGATCTCGGGCGCACCGGCTTTCGCAGGGTCGAGCGCGAGAGCGGCCCCGACGGCCGCGGCTTCGCGCTGCGCATCAATGGTGAGCCCGTCTTCTGCCGTGGCGCCTGCTGGAGCACGGCCGACATCGTGTCGCTGCCCGGGACCTCGGAAGCCTACGCGCCCTGGCTCGAGGCGATGCGCGCCGCCGGCATGAACATGGTGCGCGTCGGCGGCACGATGGCCTACGAGAGCGATGCCTTCTTCGGCCTGTGCGACGAGCTGGGTCTCCTGGTCTGGCAGGACTTCATGCTGGCCAATCTCGACTACCCGGCCGCGGATCCAGCCTTCGTCGAAAGCCTGGGGCGCGAGGCCCGGCAGCTCCTCGATCGCACCCAGGCCTCGCCGTCGCTGGCGGTTCTCTGCGGCGGCAGCGAGGTGGCCCAGCAGGCGGCGATGCTGGGGCTGCCGCCGGCCGCCGGTGGCGGACCGATCTTCGACGAGCTGCTCCCTGCCGTCGTCGCCGAGAGCCGGCCCGACGTGCCCTATGTCCCGAACGCGCCTTCGGGCGGCGGGCTGCCCTTCGTCGCAGACGCGGGCATCACGCACTATTATGGCGTGGGCGCCTATCTCCGCCCGCTCGAGGATGCACGACGGGCGGGGGTCCGCTTCACGAGCGAGTGCCTGGCCTTCGCGAACGTCCCCGACACCCACACGCTCGAGACGACACTCCCGTCGGCGGAGCCGCACGATCCGGCGTGGAAGGCGGGTGTGCCCCGCGATGCCGGCGTGCCCTGGGATTTCGAGGATGTGCGCGACCACTATCTCGAGCTGCTCTACGGGGTGACGGTGGCGCGCCTGCGCTACGAGGAGCCCGACCGCTATCTGCGCCTGTCGCGGGCCGTCACGGCCGAGGTGATGGAGGCGACGATCGGCGAGTGGCGTCGCGCCGCCTCGCCCTGCGCCGGCGCCCTCGTCTGGCTGCTCCAGGACCTGCGCCCGGGCGCCGGCTGGGGCGTGCTCGACATCAGGGGCGCTCCCAAGGCCGCCTGGCACGGACTGAAGCGCGCCTGCCGGCCGATCCAGCTTCTGCTCTCGGACGAGGGGCTGAACGGCCTCGGCGTGCATGTCGTCAACGAGAGCCCGCGCGAGATCCGCGTGCGCCTTTCTCTGGCGTGCCTGCGGGGCGGCGCCGTCCCGGTCGTCCGCGCCGAGCGCGAGCTGACGGTGGGCCAGCGTGGAGCCCTCGAGCTTTCCTCGTTCGAGCTGCTCGGCCGCTTTTTCGACATCACCTACGCCTACAGGTTCGGCCCACCGGCGCACGACGTGACCGTGGGCCGGCTGGTCGACGCCGAGAGCGACGCGGTCCTGGCCGAGGCGTTCCATTTCCCGCTGGGCCGGGCGCTGCCCGTGACGGACCTGGGCCTCGAGGCGAAGGTCCATGAGGACGAGCGGGGCTGGCTCCTCGAGCTCGCCTCGAGCCGGCTCGCGCAGTCGGTGCATATCGAGGATCCACACTTCCGAGGCGAGGAGGAGTGGTTCCATCTGGCGCCTGGAGCCCCGCGGCATATGCGACTCGTGCCGCGCGGCGAGCCCGGCGCCCGCCCGGACGGTGCCGTCCACGCGCTGAACGGCACCTCACCCTCGAGGTACCGCCCATGATCTCGGTCCCGGTCACATTCGACGGCAGCTTCGGCTGGTTCCACCCGGCACCGGGCGGTCGCGGCGTGGTCTTGTGCAGCGCTCTCGGCCACGAGGAGCTGTCGACGCATCGCGCCTGGCGCGGCTTGGCCCAGCAGCTCGCGGCGATGGGTCTGCCGGCGCTGCGCTTCGACTATCACGGCACGGGCGATTCGCTGGGCGACGACGAGGAGCCGGAGCGGCTTCGCGCCTGGACCGACAGCGTGCTCGCGGCCGTGCGCTGGATGCGTGAGGAAGCCGGCGTTAGCGAGGTCGGCCTGGTCGGGCTGCGCCTGGGTGCGGCCCTTGCCGCGAAAGCCGCCTGCGAGCTCGACGGCGTCGCCGCGCTGGCTCTTCTCGCGCCCGTCGTCTCAGGCCGCGCCTATGTGCGGGAGCTGAAGGCGCTGGCGAGGCTGGCGCCGCCGCTGCCGGGAGCGCCGCCCGCCGCGCGGGCCGACAACGATGCGAACCTCGAGGTCGGCGGCTTCGTGTTCACCGCCGCCACCCAACGGGAGCTCGGCACGATCGACCTCGCCAAGCTCGACCGTCGCCCGGCCCCGCGCATCTTGATCCTGAAACGCGCCGATCCGGCTGAAGCGCCGCTGGCCGACAGGCTGCGCGAGCTCGGCGCCACGGTCCAGGAGGCGGCGTTCACGGGCTACGCCTCGTTGATGCGCGACGTGAACTTCGTCGTCGCCCCGGACCAGGCCTTCGGTCTGGTCCGGGACTGGATGGCGGCGGGCGCGACCAGACCCCGGGCGCGGACGGGTCACCGACCGCAGTCGGTGCGGCTGTCGATGCCTGAGGCGGTCGAGGAGCCCGTGTTCCTCGGGGACGAGGCCCGCCTGTTCGGGGTCGTCTGCCGGCCCACCAGTCCGAGCGCCGACCTTCCAGCCGTCATCTTCATCAATACCGGTGCGAACCATCACGTCGGCCCGAACAGGATGACGGTCGGCATAGCGCGGCGCCTCGCGGCGCTCGGCGTCACGTCCCTGCGCATCGACGTTGCCGGCATCGGGGAGAGCCCGGCGCCGCCCGGCCAGCCCGATCACCGGCTCTATGCGCTCGAGACCTGCGAGGACGTGCGCGCCGCCCTCGACTGGCTCGAGGCACAAGGGCATCGCCGGGTCGTGGCGATCGGCCTGTGCTGCGGCGCCTACATCGCCTTTTACACGGCGCTTCGCGATTCCCGGATCGCGGGCCTCGTGATGGCGAACCTCCAGCGCTTCCTCTGGCGCGAGGGCGACACACTCGAGGTCAGCCTGCGACGCTCGTTCCAGTCGAACCGGTACTATGCGGCCATGGCGCGGCAACCGGACACCTGGCGCCGCGTGCTTCGCGGCGACGTCAATGCGCGAGGCATCGCCACGGCCCTGGTGCGGCGCATGCGCAAGCGCCTGACGATGCGCGCTCAGGACTTGTCGGGCCATCTGCTGGGTCGCCGCAGCGCCCGCCAGGGTGTCGTGCGGGGCTTTCACGAGCTGGCGGCGCGAGGCGCGGAGATCCTCCTCCTCTACAGCGCGTCGGATGGCGGGCTCGACGAGCTCGAGACCTATTTCGGTCGGGACGGCCGGCGGCTTCAACGTCTCAAGCAGATCCACCTCGAGATCCTCGAAGGCGCCGACCACACCTTCACCGCGCGCTGGGCCCGCGAGCGCTTCACGGCGCGGATCGAGGCCCATCTCGACCGCGTCCGGAGCACGGGCCAACAGCAGCCGGCGGCGCCCTACTCGGCGCAGGCGGGCGGCCGCTCCTCCGCCGAGGCCCCTCCGACGCACCGGTGCACGGCCTAGCTGCCGAGCCTCGACAGGCTGCCTCGGGGTCAGGAGGGAAGGTCCTTGGCGGCGTGGGCGATGGCCGCCTTGGCGGCCTGCGGCGAGATGTTCACGCCAAGGTCATAGACCAGATGGCCGCCATAGTAGGCGGTGACGACGATCAGGAGTGCCACGGCGACCTCGACCCCGGCGAGGGTGCCGGCGCGTCGGCCCTTGAGCGGGCTCGCCTGCCACCAGAGCCAGGCGCGAAGCAACGCCCAGATACCGAGGATGCTGGCGGTGGCGGTGCCGAGCCAGGCATGCAGATCGAGGGGTGCTGCCGGATAGCCCTTGGCCATAGCGACGTCGTAGGCGGCGTCGCCGAAATAGTAGGCCACCGCGGCGCCGAGCCCGGCCAGCACGGCCAGACCGGCCGAGACGCTGGCGATGGTCGAGCGGCTGCCCAGCCCATGGCCGCGCAGGAGGACGATCGTATCGAACGCGGCGAGCGTCAGCAGGAAGACGATCGGGAAATGGACGGCGATCGGATGAATCTGGTCGAAGGACGGCATGGATGTCTCACCTGTGATTGGGCGCTTGTCCGGAATGCCGGCGCGAAGCCCGGCGCAGTCGTGACATGAGGACGAAGGAACGAGCGGAACACGCACGACCGGGGCGACAGCAAAGACGCCGTACAGGCCGACGGCACGCTCGATGACGACATCGGATCGGCCTCGCCGCAGGCGCGAGGCTCTCCGAGACGAGGCCGACGCCGCTCATCCCGAATGCGGATGCTCGGCCGACGACCCACGCCGTCACCCTTGTGTCGTCCAATCCTTGCCGCAACCTGATCGGCCGCCCGCCATCTCGGGGGCCGACCATCGTGGTCGACGCCGGCCTGACCTCGGGGACCAAGCGCCGCCCGGATAGCTTTATCCCGCTCGACCAGAGCGGTAAGACGGTGCATGCCTCCGCTTACGCCTGTCGGCATGTCCATCGAGTGGAGCGCCCGGGTCCCGGCGGCCCGGCCACCAGCCTCGATGCGCCGCGCCATCTCATGATCGCCACCGCCTACACGCTGATCCCGCTGGCAGCGATGGTCGCGGGCGCAGCCGTGGCGGCCTTCCGGGCGCCCGGTCCGGCGGTGGAGAGCGGCATCCAGCATTTCGCCGCGGGCGTGGTCTTCGCCGCCGCGGCCGGCGAGATCCTGCCGGACCTCAAGCAGTCGGGCTCGACGCTGGCCATCGTCGGCGGCGGGCTGGCGGGCCTGGCCGCGATGCTCGCGATCAGATGGCTCGGCCGCCGTGTCACGAGCGGCGTCGGATCGGTCGCGGTCACAGGCATCGACCTCCTGGTCGACGGCCTGGTGCTCGGCATCGGCTTTGCGGTCGGCGCCCGCCAGGGGCTCCTGCTCACGATCGCCCTGACGCTCGAGGTCTTGTTCCTCGGCCTGACCATGGCCCTCGCGCTGCGTCCCCGGATCGCCTCGGGCGCTCTGACGACGGGCGTCGTGGGCGGTGTCGGCCTGCTGCTGCCGCTCGGCGCCTGGATCGGCAGCATGGCGAGCGGCCTCCCGCCGGTAGGGCTGGCGGGGCTGCTGGCCTTCGGCCTGATAGCCCTGCTCTACCTGGTCACCGAGGAGCTGCTGGTCGAGGCGCACGAGAAGCCCGACAGCCCGATCACGACCTCGATGTTCTTCATCGGCTTCCTCCTGCTCATCGCCATCGAGGAGCTCGTCTAGCCGATCCTCGCCGAGCCCATATTCCTCAACGCATACAATTCCTATTGATGTTTGGTTTTTTATCCTATACTAAGCCCACATGTCTTCCGCCTACCCGGCCCGTTCCCCCGCCTCAATGCCCGGCGCCCGCAATGTGCGGCTCGCCCGAAGGCTCGCCGGCGGCATGACGCCCGCCGAGGTCGCCAGGCACGAGGGAACGAACGAGGCCGAGCTTTTGTCACTGCTAGCGGACGAGAAGTTCCAGGAGCACGTCGCCTACTACCGGCTCGAGGCGGACCTGCCCGAGGACGAGCGCGAAGAGCTTCTGATCAGGACGGCGCTCGCCAGCCTCCAGCACCTCGCCGACATGGGCGACACCAAAGCTCTTTTGTTCCTTACCTACGAGGCCAACCGCGGGCGCACGCCGGAGAACCGGCTCCGCCACCTGGCCTCGCGCACGACCGACCGCCATCCCGAGCTTCACGCCGAGACCTCGATCGAGACGGCGCCGGAGAAGCCCGTCGCTGCCGCGCTTCTTTCGGACCTTGTCGCCTTCGCCCGGAGCAACCCGGACGTGGCCGACTGGATCCTCCGCCACGCCGAGAGCCGCCACGCCACGCTGGGAGAGAGCGGGGCCGGGGCGGTGGAGGAGCAGAAGAGGAGAGTGACAGAAGAGAAGATCAGCAAAGGATAACGAAAGAAGGGCGCGCCGACCCACCCTCTCTGGTCATCCCCCGACTTGATCGGGGGATCAACGGGCAGGGGTGACGCGACGCCAGCGTGGCCAGCCTCAAGCAGTTGGCCCCCCGGTCAAGCCGTGGGGCGAGGACGAAGAGGCGTGTCCACGGCGTCCCGGCTTTCTTGTCACCGCCCGGCGTGACCGGGCAGTCAGGTGGCGGGGAGCAGGCGACTCCTGTCCCGTCGCGCCGCTGCACCTGATCCCCCGGTCACGCCGTGGGATGACGGAAGGGGTCTGGCCCGCGCCACCCCGTCCTCTCCTGTCACCCTCGTGCTTGACACGAGGGTCCATGCCCATCCTGGCGGGCTCTCGCGAGGGTGAGCATGGATCCTCGGGTCGATGCCCGAGGATGACGGAGAAGGGCCCGGCCGGCGTGGTGCCACCTGATCCCCCGGTCGGAGCCATGGGATGACGAAGGAGTCCGGCCCGCGCCGCCTCGGCCCTATCGCGTCTCGGCGAGCCGCGCGACGAAACGCGGGTAGGCGTCCGCCAGCCGATCGAGCACCGGCCCGCGGATCGAGGCGAGCGTGGCCGCGTCAGGCTCGGGTGTCACGGGCACCTCGTCCGGGCAGTCGAAGACAAAACCCGTGGCGGCCCTGATCTCCTCGACGCTCTGGCCCGAATGGCGGCTCGACAGACAGAAACGGCCGTCGGCGAATGAAAAAAGACAGCGGCCGGTGAGCAGCGCCTTCGGGCCGCCGGGGCGGTGGATGGCGGGATCGGAGGTGCCGGGCGCGCTCACATAGTCGACGCGCTCGACCAGGGTTTTCCGTCGTGTGCTCCTCGCGGAAGAGGATCAGGCGCGGGACGAGGAAGGCGAGGTAGGCACTGCCGAAATTGCCCGAGAAGCGTTTTTTCAGGGCCGGGTAGCGGCCGAGGCCCAGGAGGTTGACGTTGCCGGCCCCGTCGATCTGCACGCCGCCGAGAAAAAAAGCGTCGATCCGGCCCTCGGCAGCGGCGTCGAAAAGCTCGACCCCGCCATTGGTGAAGGGGTTCTGCGACTCGCTCCCCAAAAGGCTCACCAGCAGGCGGCCACCCGAGCGCTCGCGGGCGAGCAGGGCACCGGCGGCCGGGATCGGCGAGGCGGCACCCACCGCCACGTGGCGGCAGCCCTCGAGCAGCCCGGCGATCGTGGCGATCAGCAGCTCGCGCCGGCCCGCCGCCTCACCCATCGGCGAGCCAGCCCTCGAGAAACGCCGAGAATCCCTCCGCCGTGCGGGCGAGCTCGGCATAGCGGCCGATGGCGTCGTCGTCCGGCGAGTAGCAACCGAAAAGACCCAGGGGTGCTGCCCCGCCCGGCGCCTCGACGAGACCGTCCACATAGAGCCGCGGAATGGTGCCGGCGGCAAGCGCCGGGTCGCCCAGCAGCGAGGCGTCGTCGAGCCGCTCGACCGTGACAAGGCTGGTGCGCGCGGCATGCGCCATCACCATCAGCTCGCGACGCACGCCGATCCACACATTGCCGTCCTCGTCGCCCCGGGGCGCGTGGAAGATGGCGAGATCGGGCCGGATCGCCGGCACCAGCACGATTTTGTCATTTGGCGGAAAGGGATTGGTCGTCACCACCCAATCGGGCCGGCTCGCCAGGAGATCGGTGCCGAGGATGCCGCGCACGGGCATGAAGGGCAGACCCTTCTCGGCCGCCTGGAGCCCCGCGTGGATGGCGGGGCAGGTGCTGTCCCTGACCTCGATCCGGCCCTCACCCCAGAGCCTTTGGAAAGCCGGCGCCGGGCCCAGCTCGCCCAGCGAGATCGCCGCCGTCTCGATGGCCCGGACGCAGCCGGCGCCGATCAGGATGTCGGCCTGCAGCCCCAGCTGGGGCACGCCGACGAGAAAAAGGTCGCGGGCCGGGCGACGCGCCAGCTCGCGCACCACCGCCAGCGAGCAGCCGGAATAGTCCGGAGCGAGCGCGATGCTTGCACCGTCGGGCACCCGGGCAGCGAGGGTGGCGGGGCTCGCCACGGTCATGAGGGCCTCCTGGGCCGGTTCTCGCCAGAAGACTGGGGCCGGGGACCGACAGTGGCAAGGGCGGCCCGCCACGCTCCCGGAGTAAGGCCATAGGTGCGCCTGAACATTCGCGTCATATGGCTCTGATCGGCGAAGCCCGCCTCCAGCGCGGCCTCGGCCGGGGGCAGGCCCTGACGCATCATTCGACGCGCCCGATCGAGCTGGCGCATGGTGCGAAAACGGGTGGGGCTCGTGCCGAACGCGGCCCGGAACTGGCGCGCCAGCGTCCAGCGATCGAGGCCCGTCATCGCCTCCAGCTCGCTTGCGGTCGGACGCTCCCGGGGCTCCTCGGCGATCCGCGCCCGTACACACCACAGCGCCGCCAGCGCGAGCGGTCCCTGCCGTCTCGCAGGCACGCCCGAAGCGGCCTCGAGCAAGTCGGCGATTCCTGTGACGATCTCGGCTCTCGCCACCTCGTCGATGGGCTCGTCGAGGTCGGCCAGGATGGGCCGGAGCGCGTCCAGGGCTCGGCCGTGGCCGACGATCGGGTCGGCGACGAAGGGCAGGGGATGGCCGCCGAGGGCCTCCTGGACGAGCGCCGGATCGACGTAGAGGATCCGGTAGCAAAAGCCGGCCTCGGTGCCGGCAGCGCCGTCGTGGATCTCGTCCGGGTGAAGCACGTGGCACTGGCCTGGCAGGCAGACCCTTCCAGCACCGCGATAGCCGAAGCGCTGGGCGCCGGCGAGCGTGATGCCGATGGCGTAGGTGTCGTGGCGGTGCGGCGAGAAGGCACGGCCCTTGAGACGCGCCTCCAGCCGCTCGATGCCCTCGCAGCCCAGGCCGGCCCGGATGGCGGCGCCCGGCCTCGCCCGAGCGAGGTCGGCGGCCTGCTCGCACAAGCCTTCAAGACGCCCGCCGGACCCGTCGCCTACCGTCGCTGCCATCGGCACCAGACTAGCGGAACGCCCGTCGTGGAGCAGCTCCCTTCCCTGGCCGGCATGGCGAGACCCCTCCTGGCCCTGATGCTGACCTCGCTCGTCGTGATGGGCAGCCCCGGGCCCGCAACGATCAGCGTCGCCGGCGTTGGTGCTGCCTTCGGCTTTCGCCGGACGCTCCCCTACATGCTGGGTCTGATCCTCGGCACCTGCGCCGTGCTCGTCGCCGTGGCGGCGGGTGCCGTGTCGATCCTCGCCTCGTTCCCGGGCCTGGCACCGGTGCTGGCCGTGGTCTCCGCCCTCTACATGCTCTACCTGTCCTTCAAGATCGCGACGGCACCACCCTTGAAGAGCAAAAGCCCGCAGGGAAGTGCGCCGCCCCTTGCTGCGGGGCTTCTGCTCGGCATCGCCAACCCCAAAGCCTATGTGGCGATCACGGCGGTCTTCACCGGAACGATCGCCGCTGCCGGCGCCCCGCTCCTCGACGGCCTGGCCAAGCTCGTGGCGCTGTCGGGCATGATCGTCCTCATTCATCTCTGCTGGCTCGTCGCCGGCAGCTCGTTCTCCCGCTTTCTCCACGACCCGCTGCGCTCGCGCATCGTCAACATCACGCTTGCCGTGCTCCTGCTCGTCTCGGTGACGCTGGCGCTGCTGCGATGAGGGAGGCGAGCGGCCATCACGGTCCGGCGCCCAGTCCCAGCGCCCGCCGCAATGCCGCGGCGGGACCCGCCAGCTCGGCCAGGACATGGGAGTCGAGCGCCCGGAGAAAGGCGCTCGTCGCCTCGCCCAGAATGCCGGTGAGGCGACAGGGGCCGGTGATGCGGCATGCGCCGCCGTCGGCGCGCAGGCATTCCGCAAGCGCCATGTCGGGCTCGAGGGCGCGCACCACATCGCCCAGACGAAGCGTGGCGGGATCGCGCGCGAGCTCGAGACCGCCGCCGCGCCCGCGGCTGGCGATGACGAGACCCGCATGGGCCAGCGCGCTCGCGACCTTCATCAGATGGTTGCGGCTGATGCCGAAGCGCTCGGACGCCTCCTCGATCGTCACCAGCCGGCCGGGCTCGAGCGCCAGAAGGATCAGCAGCCGCATGCCGTAGTCGGTCTGCAGGGTGAGACGCATGGCCGCTCCCATCGTTCGGCCCGTTGCGCGGGCGGGGGACGGCTATAATATGCATCCAGATGCATCTTTAGAAAGGCGCGACCGATGCCGCCCCTCGATTCCCGACCCTCGCCCTTGTCGCCCGGTGCCTCGGTCGGCATCGACGAGGCGATGATCCGGGACGTCGTGCACGCCTTCTATGGCCGCATCCGCGAGGACGCGCTGCTCGGACCCATCTTCGGGCGGGCCATCGCGGACTGGGACCGGCACCTGGCAAGATGTGCGCCTTCTGGTCGTCGGTGCTGCTGATGACCGGCCGCTACGCCGGCAAGCCGATGGTCGCGCACATCCGGCTGGATCGGCTCGAGGCGGCCCACTTCCGCCACTGGCTCTCCCTGTTCGAGGCCACGGTGACGGAACGCTGCGACGAGCGGCAGGCGGCGCTCCTCATCGACCGGGCGCGCCGCATCGCCCTGAGCCTGCTCATGGGCATCAACGTCCACAGCGGCCTGGACGCCGGCGCCGCGGCACGCGCGCTCGAGGCGCACCGGCCGGCCGCCTGAAGGAGGCCGGCGGGCGCGGCCAGCTCAGTCGAGGATGCGAACGGCGATGTCGGCTGGCGAGCGCGATGCCCCGTTGACCGGCGTCACGTCCTGCGGGCAGGCGGAGAGCACGACGAGAAGCGGCATCTGGGCGCGCAGCACGACCCGATCGCCTGGGCGCGCCGTCGGGGGCACCCGGTCGATCGTGCCGTCCGCCGCCACCGGCACGTTCATGAAGAGATTGAGCGGCGCCGGCGTGAAAGGCAGGGCCTTGCCCTGCTCGGCCAGGGCCTCGGCGAAGTTCTGGGCACAGCTGCGGTGATCGGGCGTGCAGCCGAGCTCGCGGTAGATCGCGGCATTGCAGGCACACAGAAGGGTGTCGTGCACGCCGGGCGAGGTGTCGGACTCGAAGGCCAGCATCGGGTCGCGCCGGTCGCTCATCAGCATCATGCCGGCACGCGCGAAGATCGAGCTGTTGACCGAGCGCGTCTGCGCCATCGACATGATCTGGACCGGCTCCACGGCGCTGACCGCCCAGGTGTCCACGACCTGGTTGCCGGCGATATTGAGGATCTCGATCGCCTGGCCGCGATCGAGCCTGTAGGCGCCGCCGAAACGCGCGGGCAGGATCTGGTGGCCGGAGAGGTCGGTCATGAAAGGTCGCTCGCCTGGAGTGTTCAAACGCGGGCGAGGAGACCATGCTCGGCCCCGGTCCGCAACTGCAAGCACGTCCTCGGCCCGGGGCCCGGCTGCCAATTTTCTGTTGCGCCGCCGCGGCGAAGGCATGAAAGTTCCTTCAGCCTGCTCCTGCACCGGAAGACCTCAGCCATGCGCAACAGCCCCCGCCGCCTCGCGGCGTGCGTTCCCGCCATGCTTCTAGCCGCGGCGACCGCGCTTGCCGCGGCTTCCAACCCGGCCGACGCTGCACTGCTGGACAAGATCGGGCAGTCGAAGGTGCTCGTGATCGGCACCTCGAACGACGCGCCGCTGTCCTATGTCGAATTGGGCACGAACGAGCCGGTGGGGGCGTTGCCCGACGTCCTGCGCGAGGTGCTGAAGCGGCTTGGCAAGGACGCCAAGCTCGAGGTCGTGGCGATGCCCTTCGCCAGCCTGATCCCCTCCATCCAGAGCGGGCGGATCGACCTCATCGGCGACGCCATGTACATCCGCCCGGCCCGGCAGGAAGTGATCGACTTCACGGACGTCGTTTTCTACAATCCCGAATTGCTCGACGTCCCCAAGGGCAATCCGCTCAATCTCCATCAAATGAGCGATCTCTGCGGGCATTCGGCGGGCACCTATCAGGGCACCACCTATGTCGAGCTGCTGAAGAAGACGGCGGCCTCCTGTCCGGCCGACAAGCCACTCGACATCAAGCAATACCCGACGATCCAGAACGTCTTCGCCGACCTCGCGGCCGGCCGCCTCGACGCAGCCACCGTGGATGCCTCGCTCTCCGCATACGCGCTCAAGGAGAACCCTGCCCTCGGCTTCGAGCTGGTCGCCGACTACAAGCCCGAGAGCAAGAGCACCTCGAACTGCGCCTTCGGCCTCGCCAAGGGCAACCCTGACTTCCTCAAGGCCTTCAACGAGACCTATGAAGCCATGAAGAAGGACGGCACGGCGGCCAAGATCTTCGCCAAATGGGGACTGACGCCCACCGACTTCTTCCTCAATCCTTGAGGTGCGCCGGTCTGCGCAGCCGTTCCCGATAGACTGAGCCCGGCCGGCCTGCCAAGTGCAGTCGTTCTTCACCGATCTCGTGCGCTGGGCGCCCGATCTTCTCAGGGGCGTCCAGTACACCATTCTGCTCACCTTCGCGAGCATGGCGCTGGCCCTGGTCCTTGGGCTACTCCTCGCCTTCGCCCGAATGAAGCCGCCCCGAAGCGCTGTGAACATCGCCGCTCACGCCTTCGTCGAGCTCATTCGCGGCACGCCGCTCATCCTTCAGCTTTTCTACATCTTCTACGTCTTTCCCTTCTTCGGTCTCAGGCTCGGCAACATCGAGGCCGGCATTCTCGGGCTCGCCATCAACTACAGCGCCTATCTGAGCGAGGTCTTCCGCGCCGGCATCGAGGCGGTCGACAAGGGGCAGTGGGAGGCCGCCAACGCGCTCGGCATGTCGCATCGCCTGAGCATGGCGCTGATCATCCTGCCCCAGGCCATCCGCATCGTCATCCCACCGCTCGGCAATTATTTCATCTCGCTGTTCAAGGACACGGCTCTCGCGTCGACCATCTCCATCTCCGAGCTGATGTTCAGCGGCCAGCTTCTGGCGGCGGAGTTGTTCAAGTACCTGCAGATCTACTCCATTATCTTCGTGATGTACTTGATCGTCAGCTACCCTGCGAGCCTGGGCGTCAAATGGCTGGAGCGACGCATGAGCCTCGCCAAGCACGGGCCCAAGCGGGTCTAGCCACGCGCCTCGACTCTCAGGCAAGAGAGACGACAAGGGCCGATCGGGCGACGCCAACAGCGTGATCCCGAGCCGTCCGGCGCAGGCCGTAAGGTTCCCGCAAGGATTGGGGCCCTTGGTCCTGGCCATGCAGGGTATCGACCGACGAGCCAATGAGGGGCCGCCCCCCCGAGATACGGTCGCAGCGGCGGGCCGCCGGCTCTGGGCACGTATCGCTGCCCGGCCGGCCGAGCCCACCGTCGAGGTCTGGGACCTCGGCGTCCGGGCCTTTCACTGGCTCCTGGTCACAGCCGTGATCGTCGCCGCCCTCACCGGCTTCGTTCTCGGAATGACCGCGCTCGAGGCCCATCTGATCAGCGGCGTCGGCGTGGCGGCGCTCATCGGCGCCCGCGTCGTCTGGGGTCTCCTCGGCTCGACCCATGCGCGCTTCTCGCGCTTCGCCTATCGGCCCAAGACGGTGTTGAGCCACGCGCTCGAGCTCGCCGGAGGCCGCGGGCACCGGCATCTCGGGCACAATCCGCTCGGCGCCATGATGGTGTTCGCCCTTCTCCTCGTCCTCGCGGTGATCGTGCTCACCGGGACGGTGGCGCTGGGCGGGATGTTCAAGCAGGGGCCGCTCGCTGCGCTCTCGCTATTCACCACGGGCTGGCGGGCGCTGGGCATTCACCAGGCCTTCGCCGTGCTGCTTCTCGTGATGGTCGGAGCACACCTCGCAGGCGTCGCCTTCGAGAGCCGGCGCACCCAAGAGAACCTCGTGCGCTCCATGGTGACCGGCCACAAGGAGACTTGGCCTCCTGCCGACGATGCACTGCCCGCCAAGGCACGGCCACGTCTTGCCGCCATCGTCATCCTCGGCGGCGGCGCTGCGCTGACCCTGGGCATCGTGGCGCTCGGGCGTCTGCCGGTGCCCGGCCTGCCGCCGTCCCACCTCGACCCGCTCTACAAGAGCGAGTGCGGCGCCTGCCATTTCGCCTATCCGCCCAGCCTCGCCCCGGCCGCCACCTGGTCGGCCATCATGGACAACCTGCAGAGCCATTTCGGCGAGGATGCCAGCCTGTCGCCGGCGAAGACGAAGGCGATCAAGGCCTATGTCCTGGCGAACTCGGCCGAGCACTTCGACACGCTGCCGGCAAATAGGCTGCGCATCACCGATCCGGCCGATCCGCTGCGCATCACCTCCACGCCCTTCTGGCGCCATATGCACCGCCACATCCCGGCCGCCGTCTTCAACGCGCAGGCGGTGGGCGGCAAGGGCGAGTGCAACGCCTGCCACCACGACGCCAGCACGGGCCGTTTCGCCCCACAAGCCATCGGACTGCCGGAGAGTGTCGAATGATGATGAGGAAGGTGCTGCCCCTGGCAGTCGCCCTGGCCGTGGGCGGCGCCGTCGTGGGCGCTGCCGCGACGACCGGGCGGCAGGCGGTGCTCGACCACTATGCCGAGCTGGCGAAGAAGGAGGACCCGCACTTCAAGGCGTTCTCCGCCGCCGCGGGCAAGGCCTTCTTCCTCGCTCATCCGGGCACCGGCGGGTCGGAGACCCCCTCCTGCTCGTACTGCCACACCACCAACCCGCGCAACGACGGCCGGACGCGCGCCGGCAAGCTGATCCAGCCCATGGCGGTCTCGCGCACGCCCAGCCGCTTCACCGATCTCGACAAGGTCGAGAAATGGTTCAGGCGGAACTGCCATACCGTCTATGGCCGCGAGTGCACGCCCGAGGAGAAGGGCAACTACATCACCTTCATGGCGAGCGAGTGATGCAGCGGGCCCGAGGGGAGCAGCCGAGGCGCGTCGGCGTCCGCCTGGTCGTTCTGCCAGCGCTGGCAGCCATGCTCGCCATGCTCGCCTGCACGCCCGAGCTACCCGCAGCGCCCAGCGAGAGCGGTGGCTCGGCCGCCGTCAAGACATGGCGAACCGAGTGCGGCGCCTGCCACCTGCCCTATCCGCCGCAGGTGCTGCCGGCGCGCTCCTGGCGCAAGGTGATGGCCGATCTCACCAACCATTTCGGTGAGGATGCGAGCCTCTCCAAAGCCAAGACCGAGGAGATCACGCAGCTGCTCGTCTACAATGCGGCCGACACGCCGCGCGGCGTGCACGCCTTCCTGCGCGGCCTCGGCCCCTCCGAGGCGCCCATCCGCGTTACCGACACGCCCGAATGGCGCCACATCCACGATTGGCTGCTGGGCCCAGGTGTCGGCTCGGGTCCGGGCATCCGCACCGCCGCCAACTGCGCCCGCTGCCACCACGGGCTGGGAGAGTAACGGCAACGGGCTGACTTCCCTCGTAGGCCACGCTGCCGATCTTCCTCCGACAAGGACCCGGCAGCATCGGCTCAAGCTCTCGGTCATGCCACGCTTCGATGGTCTCACTCATGTCCGCGCGACTCCATCTTCGGGCAGCCAGAAAGGGCGGAGCCTCCATCGCCCCGGGACGAGCTGGCTCATCGCGTCTGGCGCGGGACCGTCGTCCTGCGCCAGACGCCCTACTTGACCGTCAGGCAGGCGCAGGGGGCGAGCTGCGCCACCTTGTGCGAGACGCTGCCGAGGAGCAGCCCCTCGAGGTCGCCCAGGCCACGCCGGCCCATCACGATGAGGTCGATCTTGTGGATCTCGGCGTGCTCGCTGATGATGTGCGCGGCGTCGCCCTCCTCCGCCAGCAGCGTGACCTCCTTCGCACCCGCCTTCCGGGCCCGCTCGTCGGCCCGCTCGAGCAGATCGTTCGCCGCCGTGCGAATCAGCTCCGCGGCGGTGACCCTCATGTGCTCGCTCTCGGCATAGCGCCTGAGCTCGTCGAGCCGATGCCCGGCCACCTCGCGCGGCAGGACGTGGAGCAGCGTCAGCGACGCGCCATACCTGCCGGCGAGATCGCCGGCGAGATCGACCGCCCTGTCGCCATGCTTCGAGCCGTCCAACGCTGCCAGAATGCGCCTGATCGTCATCCCTACCTCCCATCTCGCCGGCCATGGCTCCCACAGGCCCGTCGCCCGCACGCCGAGCTGGCATCATCGCCGCTAGCCTTGATGCCATTCAGCGATGAGGCGGCCTGTGACCGCTCGCTCCCTGATTCGATCCCGCAGCCTCACGGCAACATATCCCAATCAATGAGCCAGAGCTAAGCGGCCGATGGTCGGCGGGTTGCACGCGCGAGGGATCGGGCTAGAGTCATCGTCAACCGTCGCTCAGGGATATGCCCATCGGATGGGAGGCCGGGAATGAGCGCCAGGACACCGGATGCCGACCAGGCGGATCTGGGGCGCCTGGATTCGTGTTTCGTGGTGCCGGATGAGTTGCCGTGGCGGCGGACACGTTATCCCGGCATCGAGATCAAGGTCCTGGTCGAGGACCGCGAGACCGGTCTGTGGACCGCCCTTCTGCGCTGGGCGCCCGGCGCGCAGCTCCCGCTCCACGAGCATGTCGACATCGAGCAGACCTACGTGCTCGAGGGCAGCTTCGAGGACCATGAGGGGGTGTGCAGGGCAGGGGAGTTCGTCTGGCGGCCGGCCGGCAGTCGGCACGAGGCCTGGTCGCAGGAGGGCGCGCTGATCCTCGCCATGCTCCTCAAGCCGAATCGGTTCCTCGAGGAGATGGGGCGGATGTAGGTCGCCGCCAGAGGGCGAAGCGGCAGACAGTAAAAGGGGGCGGCGGCGCCGCCGCCAGCAGCGGGGAGCCGGGATGGCGGGCGAGCTGACGCGTGCGGAAACCACGGCCACGGCGGCGCCCGTCGGCCCGCCCGAGGCGGTGGCCGAGGACGAGGCGAGGCGCCTGGGCCTGCCGATGCTCTCGATCCTCGCCCTCCTGATCGGTCTCGTCACCGGCCTCGGTGCTTTCGTCTTCCGCGAGCTGATCGGCCTCGTCCACAACGTCCTCTTCCTCGGCCAGCTGTCCTTCGCCTACGATTCGAACGTCTTCACGCAGCCTCACCCTTGGGGCCCCTTCGTCATCCTGGTGCCGGTGATAGGCGCCATCGGCGTCACCTTCCTCGTCGTCCGCTTCGCGCCGGAGGCCAAGGGCCATGGCGTGCCCGAGGTGATGGACGCCATCTACTATGGCAGCGGCGTGATCCGGCCCGTGGTGGCGGTGGTGAAGTCGCTGGCCTCGGCGCTGGCCATCGGCAGCGGTGCCGCGGTGGGCCGCGAGGGGCCGATCATCCAGATCGGCTCGGCGCTCGGCTCGACGCTGGGCCAGCTCCTGCCCATGTCGGCGGGCCAGCGCATCACGCTCGTCGCCGCGGGCGCCGGCGGCGGCATCGCCGCCACCTTCAACACGCCGATCGGCGGGGTGCTCTTCGCCACCGAGCTGATGATGCCCGAGATCAGCGTCAACACCTTCCTGCCCGTGGCGCTGGCGACCGGCACGGCGACCTTCGTCGGGCGCCTCTTCTTCGGCGACCAGCCGGCCTTCGTGGTGCCTGCCCAGCTGGCCGCCATGCCGACGTCGCTGTCGGGCGTGCCGCTGCTGGTCCTCTATGCGCTCCTGGGGCTCGTCGTCGGCGTCGCCGCGGCCGCGTTCACTCGCGGTCTCGCCTGGGCCGAGGATGTCTTCGAGCGCGTGCCCGGCCGCTACACGCGCCACGCCTTCGGCATGCTGCTGGTCGGCATCCTGATCTATGCCCTCCAGCAGACCGCCGGGCACTACTATGTGGAGGGCGTCGGCTACGCGACGATCCAGTCGATCCTGGGCGCCGGGCTGACGGCACCGCTCTTCCTTCTCCTGCTGTTCCTGGCCAAGCTCGCCGCCACCACGATCAGCCTGGGCTCGGGATCATCGGGCGGCGTCTTCTCGCCCTCGCTCTTCATGGGCGCCACGATAGGCGCTGCGTTCGCTGCGGTCGGCGAGCCACCTGGCGCCGAGCCTCCCGATCAGCCTGCCGGCCTTCGCGATGGTCGGCATGGGGGCGATGGTGGGCGGCGCCACCGGGGCGGCGATGACCGCCGTCACCATGATCTTCGAGATGACGCGGGACTACGACATCGTGCTGCCGATGATCGTGGCCGTCGCCATGAGCCTCTACACGCCGCCGCCTGCTCTCGCGCGAGAACATCTATACGCTGAAGCTCTTCCGTCGGGGCCACGCGATCCCGAAGGCGCTGCATGCCAACCTCTTCATGGTGCGCCGTGCCGAGGAGGTGATGGAGCGGGACATCCTGGTGCTGGATGCGACGACCGACTTCGAGCGGTTCCTGAACGAGGCAGGCAGCAAGGGCGCCCTGCGCCACGTCGTGGTGACGGATGGCCCGCGCATCAAGGGCGTGATCCGCGTCAACACCGGGCTTCGGCGCGCGGTGGGCAAGGTGGACAGCCGGGTCACGCTGGGTGAGCTTTCGAGCCCGCATTTCACGGTGGTCCGCGCCGGCGACGCCGTCTTCGACGTCATCGCCCGTCTCAACCGGCGCCGTGCATGGATGGCCATTGTCGTCCGCCCATGCCGCGTGCCGCGCGCAGGGGATGTCGTGGGGGTGATCACCAAGGAGCACGTCGCCGACGCGGTCGCGGGCAGCATCAAGATCTATCCTCGCTGAGACGGAGAGCGATGGCGTGGTGCCTGCGCCTCGGCCATGATGCCGACCGACAGGGGAGGAGAAGAGCATGGCCTGGATGGTGACCTTCGACGACGAGCCCTCGCGCGCGGGGCTGCGCGCCACCCATACCGACCGGCATCTCGCCTATGTGCGGAGCGTCGCCGATCGCATTCTCTGCTCGGGTGCCTTGCGTGCCACGCCGGACGGGCCGCAGACGGGCGGCATGTGGGTCATCGACCTGCCGACCCGCGAGGAGGCCGCGGCACTGTTCGAGGCCGATCCCTTCTTCCGCGAGGGGCTCCGCGCCAATGTGCGCTTCGCGCACTGGACCAAAGGTGTCTGGGAGGGAAAGCTCGGCGGGTAGCGGCAAAACGGCCCCTCGGGCCGGCCAGATGGACTAGGCGAGCGGGGGGTCGTCGAGGCCGCTCAGCTCCGGGTGCCGCCGCACCTGAAGCATCTGAAAGATCGTGGCCGCCGTCTCCTCGACCGAGCGCTTGGTGACATTGATCTCGGGCCAGCCCATTCGGGCGAAGAGGCGGCGCGCTGCGATGAGCTCGGCCCTGATACGCTGAAGGTCGGCATAGTCGCCACCGAAGCGCCCACTGTCGGCGGGGTCGAGCCCCAGAAGCTGCTGCCGCGTCTCGCGGATCTGGACAAGCGCGTCGGGGCTGATGGTGAGCCCGACGACGAGGGGTCGCTTGATGTGCTCCAACGTCTCCAGCCGTGTGGCATCGACGACGATAGGGACGTTCGCGACCTTCACCCCGCGATTGGCGAGATAGACGCAGGTTGGCGTCTTCGAGGTGCGCGACACGCCCACGAGCACGACGTCGGCGGTCTCGATCTCCTCCATGCACTGCCCGTCATCGTGCCGCATGGCGAAGTCCATGGCCTCGATGCGCGTGAAGTAGCCAGCGTCCATGACGTGCTGACGACCGATCTGCGGCCGGCCGGCGGAGCCCAGCAGAATGGTCAGCGCGTTCATCACCTCGTCCAGGACGGGCACGCAGGGGATGCCCAGCGCCCGGCAGCGCTCGTGCAGCACATGGCGCAGCTCGGGCGACACCAAGGTGTAGATGACGAGGCCCGGCAGCGTCTCGATGATCGCCATCACCTTGTCGAGCTGCATCGGCGTGCGGACGAAGAACCACACATGCTCGACTGGCACCACGTCCTCGAACTGGGAGACGGCCGCTCGCGCGACCGTCGTTACGGTCTCACCGGTCGAGTCGGAGATCAGGTGGAGATGCAGGCGCACGATGACCTCATGCTATCGGTCTGACAGACGCTGGATCTCTTGTGGATGAAATGTGTGCGAAAGCCCGCCCCGCCACTTTTCGGGGCGACTCCACGGCGCCATCCACGATCCCGGTCGGCCTAGCCGGGTTATGCTCAGCACCCACCGCTGAGGAGCGACGGGATTGATTATCCCCATGTTCCACGCCATGCACAAGCGCACGCGACGGCACGCCAGCGGGGCTTCGACGCGTTCGTCCGCAGACTTGTCCCGCGACGCCGGCTTTTCACCGTGACGGTATGGCTTTGAGGATGAAAGCCGGAGGATCGATAATCCCCACATCACACCGACCAACATCAACCACTACCCTTTCTGATTCTTAGAATGCAGTAGATGCCCTCGATGCGGACAAGTGACCCAACCCCACCCGCCCGGATGCCCCCGATGTCCCCTGGCACACTCCCAAAGCCGCTGCTCGAGCGCCTGGCAGGCGTCGCGGGCAATCGACCGGCCGTGTGGCTGATGCGGCAGGCGGGCCGTTATCTGCCCGAGTATCGGGCGGTCAGGACCACGGTTCGGCACTTCCTCGAGCTCTGCTACACGCCGGCTCTTGCCGCGGAGGTGACCCTCCAGCCCGTGCGCCGGTTCCCGCTCGATGCCGCCATCCTGTTCTCGGACATCCTCGTGGTGCCGGACGCGCTCGGCCACGAGGTACGGTTCGTGGAGGGCGAGGGGCCGAAGCTGGCTCGCCTCGGCACCCGAGATGATCTCGATCGGCTTGATATGACGCGGCTGCACAGCCATCTGCGGCCGGTCTACGAGGCCATCCGTCTGATCCGGCCACAGCTCCGACCCGAGGTTGCCTTGATCGGCTTTGCCGGCGCGCCCTGGACGCTCGCCGCCTACATGATCGAAGGCGGCGGCTCGAAGGACTTCCAGGCCGCCCGCCTCCTGGCGCGCCGCGAGCCTGAGCTCATCGACGAGCTCATCGAGCTGCTGACCTTGTCGGTGATCGAGTTCCTGGACGGTCAGATCCGTGCCGGTGTCGAGGTGGTTCAGGTGTTCGACAGCTGGGCCGGCGTGCTGTCGCCGTCACAGTTCCGGCGCTACTGCGTCGCGCCCACGAGGCGCATCGTCGTCGAGCTCGCCGTGCGGCACCCAGGCGTTCCGGTCATCGCCTTTCCCCGCGGCGCCGGCGCCGGCTATCTCGATGTGGCCCGGCAGGCGGCGCCAGCGGGACTGGGCCTCGATACCACCGTGCCCATGGCCTGGGCGGTCAAGGAGCTGGCATCCCACGTTCGATGTCTTCAGGGAAATCTCGATCCCTTGGCGCTGCTCGGCCCTGAGGCAGCGCTTTTGGACGAGGCCCGGCACATTGTCGCCGCGAGCGCTGGCACGCCGTTGATCTTCAACCTCGGGCACGGCGTGGTGCCGGAAACGCCACCCGAGCGCGTAGGAGCGCTCGTCAGCTACTTGCAATCCCTCGCCGAATGAGCCATGTAGCGGGCGGGCATTTGTCCGCCGATAGGCCAGCCCTCAGGTCCACTCCCCAATGAGCGACGTTCGAAGGAGCCGTGCCGGGATGCTACCCGGGAATACGCTACTTTGCTGGTGTCGCGCATATTGACGGCGGGTCGCTTCGGCCAACGGAATGCTCTGGCTTAAGGCTCTGCACATCATCGCCTTCGCGGCCTGGATGGCAGGCATGTGGTATCTCCCACGACTGATGGTCTATCATAGCGAGGCTGCGGTCGGCTCGGAGACCTCGGAGCTTCTGAAGGTGATGGAGCGCCGATTGCTTCGGGCGATTGCCACACCGGCTCTCGTGGTGACGATCGTAGCCGGACTGATGCTCGCCAGCTGGGGCGACTGGTGGTCGGCCGGCTGGCTCCACGCCAAGCTCATGCTGGTGCTGGGCATGGCAGCCTGTCACGGTGTGCTCGCCGGGCAGGTGCGCGCCCTAGCCGAGGACCGCCGACCACACAGCGCCCGTTGGTACAGGATCCTCAACGAGATCCCGACCGTCCTGTTCATCGGAATAGTCCTGCTCGTCGTGCTGAAGCCGTTCTGACAGGGCTCTCCACCCCACGCTGCTCACAGGTGACCGACCTTGTCTGATACCGACGTCAAAGAAGCCCAGCTGCCCTTCGAGGATCAGGCCAACGAGGAGGGTGGCGAGACGAAGTCTCCGCCACGCCGTCGCCGGAGCCGAAGCCGGAGCGAGCGCGCCGCGGCGAAGCCCGAGACCAGTGAAGCCTCGGAGGCTCCGGCTGCTGCCGAGCCGGCACCCGAGCATGAAAGCGCCGCGCCGAGCGATGCGCCGGACGATGACGATCCGGCCGCTGCCATCTTCGGCCTGATGGGGCCCGGCGAGGATCAGCCGGCCGAGTCCGAGGAGACGTTCGAGCGGCAGCCGACGCATCGCGATCGCCCGAGACGCGATCAGGGTCGTCGCCAGGTGGACTATCAGGGCGGCGAGCGTGATCGGCGCTATCCTGATCGCCGCTCCCACGAGATGCGCGAGCCGCGCGACGAGGGCTACAGGCAGCCGCAGCCGCCTTCCGTGCCGTCGGAGCCACTGCCTGCCCTGAACCTCACGGAGTTCAGGCGGCGCTCGCCGGCCGAGCTCCTGAAGTATGCCGAGGAGATGGGTATCGAGGGGGCTAGCCTCCTCAAGAAGTCGGACCTCGTCTTCGCGACGCTGAAGCGCCTGGCCGAGACCGACGTCACGATCAACGGCGAGGGTGTTCTGGAGATCCTCCAGGACGGCTTCGGCTTTCTCCGCTCGCCCGACGTCAACTACGTGGCCGGGCCGGACGATATCTATGTGAGCCCTTCGCAGATCCGCCGCTTCGGCCTGCGGACCGGCGACGTGGTGCAGGGGCAGGTGCGGGCACCCAAGGAGGGCGAGCGCTACTTTGCGCTGCTCCGTGCCAACACCATCAATTTCGACAGCCCCGAGGTGGCGCGCCACCGTGTCCACTTCGAGAACCTGACGCCCTACTTCCCGACCGAGAAGCTCAAGCTCGAGGCGGAGGGGCTGAAGGACGTCTCGTCCCGCATCATCGACATTGTGGCGCCGCTCGGCAAAGGGCAGCGCGCTCTGATCGTGGCGCAGCCCCGCACCGGCAAGACGGTGCTGATGCAGAACGTCGCGCACGCGATCGTCGCCAGCCATCCCGAGGTCTATCTTATCGTGCTGCTCATCGACGAGCGGCCCGAGGAGGTGACCGACATGCAGCGCTCGGTGAAGGGCGAGGTCGTCTCCTCGACCTTCGACGAGCCGGCCTCCCGCCATGTGCAGGTGGCCGAGATGGTGATCGAGAAGGCCAAGCGTCTCGTCGAGCACGGCCGCGACGTCGTGATCCTGCTCGATTCGATCACGCGTCTCGCCCGTGCCTACAACACGGTCGTGCCCTCCTCGGGCAAGGTCCTGACCGGCGGTGTCGACGCCAACGCCCTGCAGCGGCCGAAGCGGTTCTTCGGCGCCGCCCGCAACATCGAGCAGGGCGGCTCGCTGACGATCATCGCGACCGCGCTGATCGACACGGGCTCGCGCATGGACGAGGTGATCTTCGAGGAGTTCAAGGGCACCGGCAACGCGGAGATCGTCCTCGACCGCCGCATCGCCGACAAGCGCACCTTCCCCGCCATCGACATCAACAAGTCGGGCACCCGGAAGGAGGAGCTGCTGGTCGATCGGGCGACGCTGTCGCGGATGTGGGTGCTCCGGCGCATCCTCAACCCGATGGGCACCGTCGATGCCATGGAGTTCCTCCTGGACAAGATGCGCTATGCGAAGACCAACGAGGACTTCTGGTCGTCGATGAACTCCTGAGCCGTCAAGGACCGGCTCGAAGGGCGGCTGTCGGCCGCCGGCCCGGTCCGGCGACCGGCTAGCGCATTGACCCCTGGTCGGTGGGCCGTCAGGGTCGGCCGGAGCACCCTGACGGAGTCCTCTCCCGCCGATGCCGCCACCTGCCGGTCCTGCCCCCCAGCTCGCGAATGAGCCAGTCGAGCCTGTCCGCCCGTCCGTCTTCGGGAAGTCGCGGGATGTCGCTCAGCCGTTGATCGACCTGCCGCTGGGTCTGGCCCTCGACGGCCCCAATGCGATGGACGGTCTCGAGCTGCTGGGCCTGCTATCGGCGGCGAGCTTCCCCCTCGCGATCTTCGATCCGCAATATCGCGGCGTGCTCGACCGGCAGCGCTACGGCAACGAGGGGGCCCGACAGCAGGAGCGCGCGACGCTTCCGCAGATGACGGAAGCCCAGATCCTCGCCTTCATCGGGGCCATCGACCGCATCCTGATGCCGAGCGGGCATCTTCTGCTCTGGATCGACAAGTTTCATCTCTGCATGGGCATCCAGCCCTGGCTTGCGGGCACGTCCCTCGCCACGGTCGATCTCATCGTCTGGAACAAGTTGCGGATGGGCATGGGCTACCGCACCAGGCGGGTCAGCGAGTACCTTCTCGTCCTCCAGAAGGCACCGCTGCGGGCCAAGGGCGTATGGCTCGACCACGGCATCAAGGATGTCTGGGACGAGCGCGTCGAGGGCGGCTTCACCCATGCAAAGCCGATCGAGCTGCAGGCCCGCCTGATCGGCTCGCTCACCAATCCAGGCGAGATCGTCGTCGATCCCGCCGCCGGCAGCTATACGGCGCTCGAGGCCTGTCGCCGGTCGGGGCGGCGTTTTCTAGGGTGCGACGTGCGGAGCTGAGAGTGGGCTCTCTCAGCCGCTGAACGGGTAGGGCCCGGGCGCCTGCCCGATGAAGACCTGATGGGTCACGAGACCCGTGCCCTCGATCCAGGCGTGAAGGTGGAACGAGGGCGGCTCGAGGCAGAAGCTCGCCGGCGCTTCGGGTCGCAGGTCGAGCGACACCTGATGCGCAGCACCCGGGCAGGTGCTGGCGAAGGTCCCGGCGAAGCGCACCTGCATCGAGCGGTGCACATGCCCGCAGACGACGCGCTCGACCCTGGCGTGCTGGGAGACGACGGCGGCGAGGGCCTCGCCATCGGCGCAACGGATGCGATCCATATGCGCGACACCGCATCTGAAGGGCGGATGGTGGAGCATGACGAGAGCCGGGCGCGTCGGCTCCTTGGCCAGCTCCCGATCGAGCCAGCCCAGCTGCTCCGCCCCGAGGTTGCCCCCGGGCGCATCCGGTATGGTGCTGTCGAGCGCCAGGACCCGAAGGTCGCCCACCTCGGTCGCGTAGGTGACGCGCTCGCCCGCGGGCCCGGGCGCGATCCAGGCGCCCAGCGCCGCCCGGAAGGCCTCTCGGCGATCGTGATTGCCGGGAATGACCCACACCGGCATCGGCAGGCGACGCAGCTCGACGGCGACGGCCTCGTACTCCGCCGGCTGCCCGTCGAAGGCGAGGTCGCCCGAGACGAGCACGGCGTCGGGCGCGGGGTCGAGCGCGAGGACGGCATCGACCGCCGCCCGCGCCATGCCCAGCGTATCGACGACGCCGTAGGCGAGCTCACCGGCAGGCTTGACGTGCAGATCGCTGATCTGGGCTATCAGCAACGGTCGGCTCACGGAATCAGGAGCGTCGAGCCGGTGGTGGCGCTGCCCTCGAGCGCCCGGTGCGCGGCCTCGGCCTCGGCCAGCGGAAAGCGCTGGTGGATCTCGATCTTGACCTTGCCCTTGGCCACCACGTCGAAGAGGTCGTTGGCACACTCGAGGAGCTGCGGTCGTGTCGCGGCGTAGGTCATCAGCGTCGGCCGGGTGACGTAGAGCGAGCCCTTCTGAGCGAGCAGGCCCAGATTGAACGCGTCGACCGGGCCGGACGCGTTGCCGAAGCTCACCATCAGGCCGCGGGGAGCGAGGCAGTCGAGCGAGGCCAGGAAGGTGTCCTTGCCGATGCCGTCATACACGACCGGCACGCCCCGGCCGCCGGTGATCTCCTTCACGCGCTTTGGGAGATCCTCCTCCCTGTAGAGGACGACGTGGTCGCAGCCATGCGCCTTGGCGAGCTCGACCTTGGCCTTGCTGCCGACCGTGCCGATCACCGTGGCGCCCAGATGCTTCGCCCACTGCGAGGCGATCAGGCCCACGCCGCCCGCTGCGGCGTGCAGCACGATGGTGTCGCCGGGCTTCACGACATAGGTCTGGCGCAGCAGGTACTGCGCCGTCATGCCCTTGAGCATCATCGCGGCAGCGGTCTCGTCCGCGATGGTATCCGGCAGCGGTACCAGCGTCGCGGCCGACATGGTGCGCCGCTCGGCGTAGGCGCCGGGCGTGCCCGAGCCGTAGGCGACACGCTGGCCAACCTCGAGATCCGTCACGTCCGGGCCCACCGCCTCGATCACGCCCGCCGCCTCGAGGCCGGGCGTGAAAGGCGGCTTGGTCGGGTAGAGGCCCGAGCGGTGATAGGTGTCGATGAAGTTGAGGCCGATCGCTGTGTGGCGCAGCGTCACCTCACCCGACTTGGGTGCCGGCGGCTCGTCGTCGATGACCGAAAGAACCTCCGGGCCACCGTGCTTCGTGGCGACGATCCGCTTGCTCATGATTCGACCTTCCCGCTTGGCGCCTGCCCCTACGCGCGCATCCGGCCCGTCGTCTCGGTGAGCCGCGCCCGGAGCGTCTCCGGGTCGGTCGCCGGCGCCAGGCAGGTCGCGCCCACGCACACATAGGCAGTCGGGCGGCCTTCGACCATCCCCTTGCCCGACGCGGGATGGCCCTCCGCGAGCATGCCGGGATCGGCGACGCGCATCAGCAGCCGGGCGGGCAAGGCAGCGCCCGCCGCCACCTCGACCAGCTCGTCCATGCCGGTCGCGTCCGCGGGCCCGACCAGCACGATCTGAACCGCGTCGGCCAGCATCAGCGTGGCACCGAGCAGTGTCGCGTGGCTGAAGGGATTGCGGCGCGCCTCACCCGAGAAGGCGGCGATGATGGCCTCGGCCCGCTGGCGATGGCGGTCGTCGCCCGTCAGGTGCCAGAGGGCGGCGCTGGTCTCGGCGAGCGTGCCGTTGGCCGAGGGTGTCGGCCCATCGTGCGCATTTTTCGGCCGCACGATCAGCCGATCGCCCTCGCTGGCGGTAAGGAAATAGCCGCCGTCCTCGTCCTGAAAGTCGCGGTCGCACACCTCAAGCCATGCGGCGGCCTTCTCGAGCCATGCGGGCTCGCCCGTGGCCTCGAAGAGCGCCACGGCGGCGCGGGCGAGCTGGGCGTAGTCGTCGAGAAACGCCATCGGCAGCGCTCGGCCGTCGCGCCAGCTGTGCCGCAGCCGGTCGCCCTCGCTCATATGCTCGACGATGGCACGGAAGGCCGAGGCGGCCGTCTCGATCCAGGCAGGCGCGCCGAAGCGCAGGCCGGCCTCGGCGAGGCCGCGGATCATCAGGCCGTTCCAGTCGGCCAGGAGCTTGTCGTCGCGCCCCGGCGGCACCCGTTTCGCGCGGGCCGCGAGCAGCGTGGCTCGGCAACGGGCGAGAAGCGCCTGCTGCCCCGCCGGCGGCTGGCCAGGCTCGTGCAGTCGGTTGGGGATGTTGTGCCCCTCGAAATTGCCGTGCGCCGTGATGCCGTAGGCGAGCTTGAAGGCGGGCGCATCCGCGCCCAAGAGGCGGTCGACCTCCTGGGCGTCCCAGACATAGTACTTGCCCTCCTCGCCCTCGCTGTCGGCGTCCAGCGAGGCGGCGAAGGCGCCGGCCGTGCGCATCTCGCGCTCGAGCCATCCCACGGTCTCCCGGGCCCGCTCGGCGAAGAGCGGATCGCCCGTGGCGGCCCAGGCCTCGCCCAGCAGCCGCAGGAGCTGGGCATTGTCGTAGAGCATCTTCTCGAAGTGCGGGACCAGCCAGTAGGCGTCGACGCTGTAGCGGGAAAAGCCGCCGCCCAGATGGTCGTAGATGCCGCCCTGCGAGATCCTGGTCAGGGTATGGACGAGCCGGCGCGTCAGGACATCGTCGGCCGTCAGCAGCGCCGCCCTCCAGAGCAGGTCGAGGACCGGCGCCTGCGGGAACTTTGGGGCGCCGCCGATGCCGCCATGCACGGCGTCGATCTGCTCGCCGATGGCCGCCGCCGTCTCGAGCGCAATCTCGGGGCTCACCGGCGCTCCCGGGCTCAGGTCGGGCGAGCCGTTGCAGCGCCTGCTCGAGCTGCGCGCGGTTGCCGTCGATCTTGTCCCGATCCTCGCGCCACAGCCGCGCCACCTGCTCCAGGACCTGCGGGAAGCCAGGCCGGCCATAGCGCTGCTCGGGCGGGAAGTAGGTGCCGCCCCAGAAGGGCTCGCCCCTGGGTGTGAGGAACATGGTGAGCGGCCAGCCGCCCTGCTGGCCCATCAGCGCCAGGGCCTGCTGGTAGATGGCGTCGAGGTCCGGGCGTTCCTCGCGGTCGACCTTGATGTTGATGAAGCCGCCGTTCATCAGCGCCGCGATCTCGGGCTTCTCGAAGCTCTCGTGCGCCATCACGTGGCACCAGTGGCAGGCGGCATAGCCTACCGATAGAAGGATCGGCCGGTCGGTCTCCTGGGCGAGCGCCAGCGTCTCGTCGGACCATTCCCGCCATTCGACGGGGTTGTCCTTGTGCTGGAGCAGATAGGGGCTGGTGGCGCGGGCGAGCGCATTGGCCATGAGCGTTCTCCCGTTGACGCATGACTGGACCTATAGTGGTGGTCTCGAGGCCAGACAGCCAGCCAGGGGTTTCATGAAATTCAACATCGAGATCGACTGCACCCCCGAGGAGGCACGCCACTTCCTGGGACTGCCCGACGTGGCGCCGATGCAGCGGGCGCTGCTGGAGGCGATGGAGAAACGTCTGCACGAGGCCATCGCCACCACCGACACCAAGTCGCTGCTGGATCAATGGATGCCCTTCTCCGTGAAGGGGGTCGAGCAGTGGCAGACGATGTGGGCGCAGATGGCGGCCGCGGCCGCTGGCGCCCAGAGGCGGCCCAAGACCGACAAGAAGGACTGACGGCGGCCACCATCTGGGCGCCGGCTACGGCCTCGGGCCGTGCCGGCCTTTCCGTCCTTCGCGTCTCCGGCCCTGCTGCTCGTGGCGTGGCCCGGGCCCTCACCGGCCGCGAGCCGCCGCCGGAGCGCCGGGCCTCGCTGCGCCGGCTCGTCGACCCCGTGAGCGGCGAGCCGATCGACAGCGCCTTGCTCCTTTTCTTTGCTGGGCCGGCGAGCTTCACCGGCGAGGACGTGCTTGAGATCCATCATCACGGCGGGATGGCCGTCCTCTCCGCGCTGGGCGCCGCGCTCGCCCGTCTGCCGGGCCTCCGGCCCGCCGAGCCCGGCGAGTTCACGCGCCGCGCCTTTTTGAACGGCCGCCTCGATCTCACCGAGGCCGAGGGCATCGCCGATCTCGTCGATGCCACCACTCGCGTCCAGGCGCGCCAGGCGCTCCGCCAGATGGAGGGCGAGCTCGGCCGCCTGCTCGAGGGCTGGCGAGCCGATCTTCTTCGCGCTCTGGCGCTGGTCGAGGCCGAGATCGACTTCGGCGCCGACGAGGCTGAGGTGGGCGACGATCTTCTGGCGTCCCAGCGCCCGGCGCTCGAGGCCGTGCGTCTCGCCGTGACCGAGCGCCTGGCCGATGCCGGGCGCGGGGAGCGGCTGCGGGCGGGGCTGACGGTGGCGGTGATCGGCCCCCCCAACGCCGGCAAGTCCAGCCTCGTCAACCTGCTCGCCCGTCGCGACGTCGCGATCGTCACGCCGATCGCCGGCACCACGCGCGACGTGCTCGAGGTGGCGCTCGATCTCGAGGGCTGGCCCCTCACGCTCCTCGACACGGCAGGCCTGCGCGAGACCGAGGACCCGATCGAGCGCGAGGGTGTGGCGCGGGCGCTGCGGCGGGCGGCCAGCGCCGACCTTCGGCTTCTCGTTCTCGACGCCGGGACGGACGCGTCGAGCGAGCTGGACCGCCACGGCGCCGATGCCGATCTCGTCGTCCTGAACAAGCAGGACCTCGTCGCCCGGCCGCCGGCGCTCGACGCCGGACGTCCCGTGATCGTGATCTCCTGCGCCACCGGTGCTGGCATCGAGCAGCTGCTTCAGGTCTTGGCCAGGGAGGCGGCGCATGCGATGGACACAGGTGGCCTCGCGGTGCTGGCGCGAGAGCGGCACCGCGCTGCGCTGGGCGAGGCTGTGCAGGCGCTCGAAAGGTGCCTCGACGCTCCCGCCGGCACCGAGATCGGCCTGCTGGCCGAGGATCTTCGGGTGGCGGCGCGGGCGGTGGGGCGTGTGACCGGACGGGTGGATGTCGAGGCCGTGCTCGACGAGGTGTTCAAGCAGTTCTGCATCGGAAAATGAGCGAGGATCAGGGGAGCCCGCTGATCGACGGGGGCGAAGAGATACCGGCAGCCGGGAGCCCGCCCATTGCGCCCAGCCGGCGTCGCTTGCTGGCGGGGGGCGTTGCCGGCGCTGCCGTTCTGGCGCTCGGCTTCCCGAGGCCGCTTCGGGCCGACTCGCCGGCGATCAAGGTGGGCCTGATCCATCCCGTCACCGGGGAGGCGGCGCGTGCCGGCAGCCAGTGCCGGGAAGGAGCCCTGCTGGCGATCGCGGCCGTCAACCAGATGGGCGGCATCCGCAGCCTCGCGGGCATGAAGCTGGTGCCGTTCCTCGGCGACAGCCAGTCCAGCCCCGAGGTCGGCGCCACGCTCGTGACGCGGGCCGACGAGGAGGGCGTCTCGGCCATCATCGCCGGCTGCACCTCGCCCGTCACCGCCGCCACGATCACCACTGCAGCCGCCCACGGCATTCCCCACATCGTCGATGTCGCCGTCGACGACGAGCTCCTCGCCCGCGGTCCCGGCCTCGCGTTCCGCTTCGTCGCCGGCCAGGGCGCGCTTGTCGCCCAGGCCGCCCTGGATCTCGCGGCAATCAACGAGTCCGCCGGCCGGCCCGCGCGGACCGTCCTCATTCTTCAGGACGAGAGCCCGCGTGCGGCCCGGGCGGTGGCCGCTCTGTCGCCGGCGCTGCGGGCCAAGGGATTCGAGACGCTGGGCGTGCTGCACCACACGACGCCGATCAGGGACGTAACGCCCATTCTCGATCGGCTGCGGAGCCTCTCGCCGGACATCGTCGTACCGGCCGACAGCTACGACGCGGCAACGACGCTGGTCCGAGCCATGCGGCAGCGCGGGCCGCACCCCAAAAGCATCTATTCGGTGCTGGACGGCGGAGGAGCGGGGTTCCGGTTCCTCAAGGAATATCCGGAAGCCGCCGCCGACCTGATGGATTGCGTGAACTGCTATAACCCGCGCAGCAGGGCCGCCCTCGACCTCAAGGGCAAGGTCGAGGGGATGGGGCTGTATTTCACGCCCGAGCTGTTCCTCACCTACGAGGCGGTCCTGCTGCTGGCCGACGCCCTCGAGCGTGCCGGCGGCACCGATCGGCCGCAGGTCGCCCAGGCGCTCGCCGCCAGCCAGTGGCGAGGGCACTTCATGCCCTACGGTCCGACCCGCTTCGTCGATGGCCAGAACAGCGGTGCTCGCGCCGTGACGACGCAGGTGCTCGGAGGCGAGGTCCAGATCGTGAGCCCGGCCGATCTCGCCACCGCCCGGGCCGTCTTCCCTCTGCCGTCTTGAGAGGCCGGCGTCGCTGCGCGGCGCCTCGACTTCTTTGCTCCACGGTTGCCGAATTGCCTTCCTTTGTGCAGGGTGCGTGCATGCGAAGGGCGGCCGTCCGGATCGACGGGCGCGAGAGCAGAAGAGGGAGTGCAAACGAGTGACACTGATAACCCGCAGAGACACGCTCAGACTAAGCGCCGCCGCGGCGGGCGGGCTGGTGACGAGCGCGTCCGCCCTGGCACAGGTCCCGACCAAGGACGTGAAGACGCCGGAATTCAAGATCGAGAAGGACGCAGCGATTCGCGTGCTCCGGCCCTCGAAGTTCGTGGCCGGCGACGAGCAGCTCTTCAACGAGAACACGAAGAAATTCACGGACGCGACCGGCGTCAAGGTCATCGTGGACTATGAGAGCTGGGAGGATCTGCGGCCCAAGACGGCGGTCGCCGCCAATGTCGGCAGTGGGCCCGACGTCGTCTATGGCTGGCTCGACGATGCTTTCCAGTTTCCCGACAAGCTCCTCGATGTCACCGATATCGCCGAGTATCTCGGCGAGAAGTACGGCGGCTGGTACGATGTCCCGATGCTCTACGGCCGGAAGGCGAACGGCCGCTGGATCGGCATGCCGTTCGGTGGCAGCGGCGCCTGCATGGTCTACCGCAAGTCGTGGATGAACGAGGCCGGATTCCAGGAGTACCCGAAGGACCTGGACGGCATGCTGAAGCTCGCCCAGGCCATGAAGAAGAACAACCATCCGATGGGCATGGCCCTGGGTCACGCTGTCGGTGACGCGAACAACTTCCATTGGATTCTCTGGGCCTTCGGCGGTGCTGTCGTCGACAAGGACAACAAGGTGATCCTGGACAGCAAGGAGACCGTCCAGGCCCTCGACTACGCCAAGGAACTCTATCAGACGTTCATCTCCGGCACGACGGCCTGGCTCGATCCATCGAACAACAAGGCCTATCTTGCAGGCGATATCGGCATGACGCCGAACGGTATCTCGATCTACTACGTGGCGCTGAACTCGAAAGACGAGACGATGCACGCGATCGGCGAGGATACCTATCACGCCAATCTGCCGATGGGACCCGTCGGCCGGCCGACCGACACCTCCTCGATCATCACCAACTTCATCTTCAAGCATACCAAGTATCCTGAGGCCGCCCGGGCCTACTCGACCTACATGTTCGAGGATGCTCAGTACGGTCCCTGGCAGACGGCCTGCATCGGCTATTGGGCACCCTCGCTCAAGGCCTATGCCAAGCTGCCCTTCTGGACGGCGGATCCGAAGGTGACTCCCTACCGGGACATTGACGAGCGGATGCTGTGGTTCGGCTATCAGGGCGATCTGGGCTTCGCCTCCTCGGCCACCCTCGCCGACTATGTCGTGGTCGACATGTTCGCGAACGCGTGTACGGGCCAGCTGTCCCCGAAGGACGCGGCCGCCGACGCGGCGAGGCGTGCCAAGCGCAACTACCGGAGCTGATCGGGCTCACGGGCCCGGCCGACGTCCGGCTGGGCCCGCCCCTTTGATCGTGCATCGATAGCCGAAGCGCATCGTTACCGGAGCGAGCCGGCATTTCCGCCAGGGCGGCGGGAGGGGCAACCTCGGGGTCAGGACGTTCCACCCGAGGAGTACCGAACATGACGTCACCGGTCGCGGCTCTCGGCCGGCTTGCAGAGCGGCCTGCGGCGGCCCTCCGGGTTGCCGTGCCTTATCTGCTTGCAGCCTACATCGTCTACATTCTGCTCTGGTACCTGCCCTTCAAGTTCGCGCCCGACAGCTATCTCTTCAACGTCATCGCGGAGTGGGTGGGCATCGCCGGGTTCGAGCCGTACTTCCGCTACTTCACGGGCGGCGTCGAGGCGGTGGCCTGCCTGCTGCTCGTCATCCCGGGCCTCCAGGTGGCCGGCGCAGCGGTGGCGCTCGGCACGATGTCCGGCGCCCTCTTCTTTCACCTGTTCACGCCGCTCGGCATCGATCCCTATCATGACGGCGGCACGCTCTTCCGCGAGGCCTGCACGAACTGGGTCTTCGCGCTCGCCATCCTCGGTGATCCGGCGCCACGAGATCCTGCCGCTGCTGCGCCGCCTCGTCACCGATCCGCTGCTTCGTCGCGGCGTTGCGCGAGCCACCCACGGCCCGTGTGGTAGGCCACGCCTCCGTGCCGAGCCGTTGAGACCTCCGCTTTCCGCGAAGGCCTGAGCGTCTTCTCGCCGGCCGATCGGCGCCCTCGGACCTCTCCAGGCCCGAGGGTGCCGGCCGTCGGCTTGGCAGCGGCCGGCTGATGCCCTACGCTCTGCCCCTTCCGGCATGCGGCAGGGAGGCAGCGGCATGGGCAGGCGCTATTCCTTCCTGCAGATCGACGTCTTCACGACGGAGCCCTTCGCCGGCAATCCGGCCGCCGTGGTCCTGGACGCCGACGATCTCACCTCCGCGCAGATGCAGGCGATCACCCGGGAGATGAATCTCTCGGAAACCGTCTTTCTCCTGCGACCCGAAGCTTCCGAAGCGGACTATCGCGCACGGATCTTCACGCCGGCCTCGGAGCTTCCCTTCGCCGGCCATCCGACCATCGCAGCGGCCCATGCCCACCTCGCGCGCGAGGTGGCGGCCGGCCGTGCTCTGCCGGCGACGCTGCGTCAGGAATGCGGCATCGGGATCGTGCCCGTGGAGCGCCGCGAGCAGGACGGTCGCGCCTTCCTGGTCATGACGCAGGGGCGTCCCGAGCGGCAGCCGGTGGAGATCGCGATGGCCGAGCGGGCAGGGCTTATCGGCTGTGAGGAGCAGGCCCTGCTGGACCTTCCGGTCGAGACCGTCTCGACGGGCATCCCCTGGCTCGTCCTGCCGCTCCGCGAGGCGGAGACCGTGGCAGCGATCCGGCCCGACCTCGCCGCGATCGAGGCCTGCTGCAGGCGGTGCGGTGCAGGCGGCCTCGCCGTCTTCGCGCCGCGGGCGCTCTCGGCAGGGGTCGACCTCAAGCTGCGATGCTTCGCGCCCGGCGACGGCGTGGCCGAGGATCCCGTGACGGGCTCCGCCAATGGCTGCGTCGCCGCCTACGTCGCGGCGCACGGCCTATTGGGCGTGCGAGACGAGCTCGTCTACTGGGCCGAGCAAGGTGCCGAGCTGCGCCGCCCCGGCCAAGTCTACCTCGAGTGCAGCCGCGCCCAGGACAGCGGGGACTGGCGCATCCGTGTCGGCGGGCACGCCATCACCGTGATCGAGGGCACGGTCGCCGTCTGAGCGCCGCCCGTCCCTAGGCGCCAGCTACTCCGCCGCGCGGGCGCTGGCCGTCGCCGTCTCCTCCTCGCTCAGCGTGTCGTGCGCCGCGATGGCCGCGACGTTGAGCATGTCCGAGACGGTGGCGTTCATCGGCACGATCTGGATCGGCTTGGAAAGCCCGGTCAGCAGCGGGCCGATCACCGTGCCGTCCCCCAGCTGGTGGAGCAGCTTCGAGGCGATGTTGGCGGTGTGCAGTGCCGGCATGATCAGCACGTTGGCCGGGCCCTTGAGCCGGCAGAAGGGATAGAGGGCCATCAGCTCGGGATCGAGCGCCACGTCGACGCTCATCTCGCCGTCATACTCGAAGTCGACCTGGCGCCGATCCAGCTCCATCACGACGTCGCGGATGCGCGCGGCCTTCGAGACCGGCGGGTTGCCGAAGGTCGCAAAGGAGAGAAGCGCCACGCGCGGCGTGAAGCCCATGCGCTTGACCATGCGCGCCGTCTGGGTGGCGATATCCGCGAGCGTCTTGGTGTCGGGAAGCTCGTGGACCGTAGTGTCGGCGATGAAGACCGTCCGGCCCTTCGCGACCATCATGGTGAGGCCGAAGACACGCTGCCCCGGCATCGCGTCGACGACGCGCAGGATGTCCTCGAGCACGGTGTGATAGCTGCGCGTGAGGCCCGTGATCATCGCATCGGCGTGGCCGTTCGCGACCATGCAGGCGCCGAAGACGTTGCGGTCCTGGTTCACCAGGCGCTGGCAGTCGCGGAAGAGAAGGCCCTGCCGCTGCTGCCGGCGATAGAGGAAATCCCCGTACTGGCGGTTGTGCTCCGAGATCCGCGCATTGTGGATCTCGATGCCCTCGAGCTTCGAGAGGCCCATGCCCTGAAGCGTCGACGCGATGCGATCCTCGCGGCCGATCAGGATCGGCATGCCGAGGCCGTCATTGCGCCACGCTAGCGCCGCGCTGATCGCCTTCTCCTCCTCGCCCTCGGCGAAGACGACGCGCTTCGGGCTCGAGCGCACCCGGTCGATGATCAGCTGCATCCGGCTCGCCGCCGGATCGAGCCGCGAGCGCAGCACGTTCCTGTACTTCTCAACGTTGACGATCGGCTTCCGCGCCACGCCGCTTTCCATCGCCGCCTTCGCGACGGCGATCGGCACGGAGACGATCAGGCGCGGATCGAACGGGGTCGGGATGAAGTAGTCGGACCCGTAGCGCAGGCGCCGTCCTCGATAGGCCGCGGTGACCTGATCGGGGACCTCCTCACGCGCCAGCCCGGCGATCGCATAGGCGGCGGCGATCTTCATGGCGTCGTTGATCGCCGAGGCGCGCACGTCGAGGGCACCCCGGAAGATGTAGGGGAAGCCCAGGACATTGTTGATCTGGTTCGGATAGTCCGAGCGGCCCGTCGCCATCAGCGCGTCTTCCCGTACCTCGCGCACCTCCTCGGGCGTGATCTCGGGATCGGGGTTGGCCATCGCGAAGATGATCGGCCTATCGGCCATCGAGGCGATCATGTCCTTGGTGAAGGCCCCCTTGATGGAGAGCCCGAGCACGACGTCGGCGCCCTTCATCGCCTCGGACAGGGTGCGCAGCTCCGTTCCGACCGCGTGGCCCGACTTCCACTGGTTCATGCCCTCGGTGCGGCCCTGGTAGATCACCCCCTTGGTGTCGCACAGCATGACATGGTCGTGCGGCACGCCCATCGCCTTGATGAGCTCGGCACAGGCGATGGCGGCAGCGCCGGCGCCGTTGATGACCACGCGGACACCGGCGAGGGAGCGACCCGTGAGGTCGAGGGCGTTGACGAGGCCGGCGGCGGCGATGATGGCCGTGCCGTGCTGGTCGTCATGGAAGACCGGAATGTCCATCAGCTCGCGCAGGCGCTGCTCGATGATGAAGCACTCGGGCGCCTTGATGTCCTCGAGATTGATGCCGCCGAAGGTGGGCCCGAGCAGCTTCACGCAGTCGACGAAGGCATCGACGTCCTTGGTGTCGACCTCGAGGTCGATGCTGTCGATGTCGGCGAAGCGCTTGAAGAGGACGGCCTTGCCTTCCATCACGGGCTTGGCGCCCAGTGCCCCCAGATCGCCCAGCCCGAGCACGGCGGTGCCGTTCGAGATCACCGCGACGAGGTTGCCCTTGGTCGTGTAGTCGTAGGCTGCGTCGGGATTCTTTGCGATGACGAGGCAGGGTGCGGCGACGCCCGGGGAGTAGACGAGCGACAGATCGCGTGCGGTCGTGAGCGGCTTGGTCGGGGTGATCTCGATCTTTCCCGGCCGTCCGCTCGCATGGACCTCGAGCGCCTCCTCGCTGGTGACCTTGGCCTCCGCGGTGCTTCGTCTCGAGCCGCTCAGCCAATCTTCCTGCGCCTGCATACATCGCCTCCCGCCCGGGAATGGTCTCGGGCCACCCTCGCGCCTCAAAGGATTGTCCTACCTTGGCACGGGTCACGCAAGCAATGGTGCCGTGCCTTGGCGGGAGGGTGCTCAGCTCCTACCTCAAGGTTGCCCATCATGAAGCGAGCGCGGACCCCGATGAACATCGTTCGCACCGGCCTTCTTCTCGCCGCCCTGACCGGGCTCTTTCTCGCCGTCGGCTTTCTGATCGGCGGGCAGACCGGTCTCGTGATCGCCCTGCTGCTGGCCGTCGGCATGAACGGCTTCGCCTATTGGAACTCGGCCGAGATGGTGCTGAGGATGCACAATGCGCGGGTCGTGACGCGCATGTCGGCGCCGCAGCTCCATGGGCTCGTCGAGCGCCTGGCGCAGCGGGCGGGGCTGCCGATTCCCAAGGTCTACGTGATCGAGAGCGATCAGCCCAACGCCTTCGCGACCGGCCGCGACCCGCATCATGCCGCGGTGGCCGTCACGACGGGCATCATGCGGACGCTGAGCGAGGACGAGCTCGCCGGCGTCCTCGCCCATGAGCTGGCCCACATCCGCAACCACGACACCTTGACCATGACGATCGCCGCCACGATCGCCGGCGCCATCGGCTTCCTCGCCCAATTCGCCTTTTTCTTCGGCGGCATGTTCGGCGGCTCGCGGAACGGGGAGCGGGCCAATCCGCTGGTGGCCCTGCTCGTGATGCTACTGGCGCCGCTGGCGGCCGCCCTCGTGCAGATGGCGATCTCGCGCACGCGCGAGTTCGCGGCCGACCGGGGCGGTGCGGAGATCTCGGGCCAGCCGCTCTCGCTGGCCCACGCGCTGCGACGCATCGAGAGCGTGGCCGCCGGCACCGACCTCCCATCCGCCGACCGCAACCCCGCCACGGCGCATCTCTTCATCATCAATCCGCTGCATGGCGGCGGCGTCGCCAACCTCTTCCGCACCCATCCGCCGACGGAGGAGCGGATCCGCCGCCTCGTGGCGCTGGCCGATGGGAGAGAGGGGCCCTCGGTCTTGGCGACCGCGAGCGAGCCGCGTCGGCCGACCGCCGCGCCACGCGCCGTGCGTCGCGGCAGTGTTCCGAGCACCGGCGGTCGCGGTCCCTGGCAAGGCTGACGGGAGCTATGGCGGCAATGCCGCGCAGCGGGGAGTCGCGGTAGCCCCTGGCCTCAAGCCAGTCCCCGCCGGACGAGCTCGCAGCCGAGCGCCAGGAGCCCGATGAAGAAGAGCGCCCGGAAGATGGCCGGGCTCAGCCGCCTGCGGAGCGATCCGCCGATCATCATGCCCGCCAGCGCCGGCCCGAGGGCAAGCAGCGAGAGGCCCGTTGCCCTAAGCGGCAGCGCACCGTGAAGCGCTAGGCCGGCGGCGAGTGCCAGGGTCGAGACGGTGAACGACAGGCCGAGCGCCTGCACCAGCTCGTCGCGCTTCAGGCCGATGGAGCCGAGATAGGGCACGGCCGGCATCACGAGAACGCCCGTCGCGCCGGTGACGAGGCCCGTTGTCACACCAACGAGGGGTGTCAGCCAGCGCTCGCTTGCAGACGGCACCCGCAACCGGGCCTTCTTCAGGAGCCCGACGATTCCGTAGAGTATCAGGGCGCCGCCGAGCGCTCCCGTGGTGAGCCCCGCCTCGGCCCCGGTGATCACCCCGGAGGAGGCGAGCGTGCCGACCGCGACGCCCAACATCATGGGCCAGAGGCGGTGAAGCACAGCAGCAAGACGCGGTCCGGCCAGAAGCTGCCATAAATTCGTCACCAGCGAAGGCACGACGAGCATCGCAGCCGCCTCGACCGGCGGCATGAAAAGGCCGAGCAGGCCCATAGCGATCGTCGGCAGGCCCAGACCGAGCACGCCTTTCGTGAGGCCTGCAAGAAGGAATGTGCCGGTGACGGGCAGTGCAAGAGAGAGGAAATCCGCCATGCGCCGGATGCTGCGGTCAATAGCCCTCCCCCGCAATGAGCGATTGGCATAGCCTGCCTCCGCTTCAAACGAAGGCAGGCTGGCGGAGCGACGAGCCATGCATTTCGACCTGACGGACCTGCGTCTCTTTCTGCATGTCGTCGAGGCAGGGAGCATCACGGCGGGCGCCGCCCGCTCGGGTCTCGCCCTTGCCTCCGCCAGCGCACGGGTGCGGGGCATGGAGGAGCAGGCGGGCGTGCCGCTTCTCGAGCGCGGTCGGCGTGGCGTCGAGCCTACCTCCGCTGGCCGGGCGCTCGCGCATCACGCACGGTTGCTGACGGCTCAGGTGGAGCGGATGCGGGGCGAGCTGGGAGACTGTGCCCGTCGGCTGAAGGGCCATGTCCGGCTGCTCGCGAACACGGCCGCCACGGCGGAGTTTCTGCCCGAGACGCTGGCGCGCTTCCTTGCGGCGAACCCGAACGTCGACGTGGAGCTGGACGAGCGACCGAGCGTGGAGGTCGCACGCTGCGTCGCCGAGGCGCTGGCCGAGATCGGGATCGCTGCTGACCACGCCGATCTGTCGGGGCTGGAGGTGATGCCGTTCCGTGCCGACCGCCTCGTGCTCATAGCGCCCCATGGCCATGCGCTTGCGGGCCGGACGCGAATTGCATTCGCGGAAGCGCTGGCCAGCGAGTTCGTCGGCCTTTCCGGCGACAGCGCGCTCGGCGGGCATCTGGCTGCGCACGCGGCACGGACAGGTGGCCGGATACGGACGCGCGTGCGGGTGCGCGGGCTCGACGCCGTCTGCCGCATGGTCGCGCTCGGCGCCGGCGTGGCGGTGATCCCCGAGGCAGCGGCCCGACGATGGGATGCCGGCGGAGCGCTCACCCTCGTGCCGCTGGAGGATCCGTGGGCCGAGCGCCGGCTCGTGGTCGCCGTGCGACGGCTCGATGCCGTGCCCTCCCACGCCAAGCGGCTGGTAGAGCATCTGACGGCGTCGGCGTCGGCGTCGGCGTCGGCTCGTTCGTCCGGCGGATAGGAAAAGGCCCCGGGCGACAGGGCGCCCGGGGCCCGGAAAGCCGGACGGTCCGAGGAGGAGGGAGGAGGAGCAGGACCATCCGGAAGGGGCTCGCAGGCCTTGCTCAGGCCGCGGCGAAACCCTTGATCTCGTCGATGTTCGCGGCGGCGCGCTTGGTCAGGATCTGCGCGACCTCGCTCTGCGCCTTCACGCCGAGATCGAAACCCTGCTTGGCCACGGCCATCGCCTTCTCGGCATTGGCCTTGGCGTCCGCCAGATAGGCCTCGGGCTTCTTCTGCGCGTCAACCTGGCCGACGCCCTCGAAGCCCTTGAAGACCTCCTGGACCCAGTTGTGCTGCAGGCGGACGATCGCCTGGGTGGCATCGACCCACACCTGCTGCGCGTGGGTGAGGCTCTCGAGGTTCGCCCTCTGCAGAGCGAACAGGCCATCGAGATCGAACTTCGGGAGGGTAACCTTGGGGGAGGTCGTGCGGGCCATCGGTGAACTCCTTGCTATGCTGCACTGCACAATAATAAGGGCACGACAGCGCATTCATTCAAGGGACAGCATGACGCAGTGCAGCATAGCGCGGGAATCTCCCGGCCAGCGGGCCCTCGCTCAGATGTGGATCGGCTTGAAGAAGGTGGCGAGCGCGGCCTCCTTGATCGCCTCCTCGAGCGTCGGGTGCGCATGGCAGGTACGGGCGATGTCCTCGCTCGACGCGCCGAACTCCATGGCGATGCCGATCTCGCCGATCAGCGTGCCGGCCTCGGCCCCGATGATGTGGGCGCCCAGCACACGGTCGGTCTCGGCATCGGCCAGCAGCTTGACGAAGCCGTCCGTGTCGCCCGTGCAGCGGGCGCGGCTGTTGGCGAGGAACGGAAACTTGCCGATCTTGTAGGCGGTTCCCGCCTCCTTGAGCTGCTCCTCGGTCTTGCCGATCGAGGCGACCTCGGGGGCCGTGTAGACCACGCCCGGGATGATGTCGTAGTCGATGTGCGGATGCTGTCCGGCCAGCTGCTCGGCGACGCAGCTTCCCTCATCCTCGGCCTTGTGGGCCAGCATCGGGCCCCGGATCACGTCGCCGATCGCGTAGATGCCCTCGACGTTGGTTCGGAACTGCTCGTCGACCTTGATGCGGCGGCGCTCGTCGAGCTCGACCCCCACGCCCTCCAGGCCCAGCCCCTCCGTGTAGGGTCGCCGGCCGATCGAGACGAGCACCGTGTCGGCCTCGAGCACCTCCGGGAGCACCGCCTTTGGCCGGCTCGATCGTCACCGCCAGGCGCGTCGCCCTTCGTCTCGACGCCCGCGACCTTGCTGCCGAGCTTGAAGATCATGCCCTGCTTCTGAAGGATGCGCTGAAGCTGCTTGCTCACCTCGCCGTCCATCCCGGGCGTGATCCGGTCGAGGAACTCGACGACGGTGACCTTGCTGCCGAGGCGGCGCCACACGGTGCCCATCTCGAGGCCGATATAGCCGCCACCCACCACGAGGAGGTGCTTTGGCACCTCGTCGAGGTCGAGAGCACCGGTCGAGGAGACGATGCGCTCCTCGTCGACCGTCACCCCCGGCAGCGGCATGCTGTCGGAGCCCGTGGCGATCACGATGTTCTTGGTCGAGAGCTCCTTGGTACCGTCCTTGGTCTCGACGGCGACCTTCCCGGGCGAGACGATCCGGCCGCTGCCGACGACGTAGTCGACCTTGTTCTTCTTGAAGAGGAACTCGACGCCCGAGGTCAGGCCCTCGACCACCTTGTCCTTGTTGTCGAGCATGGCGCCGAGATCGAGCCCGAGACCCTTCACCTTGATGCCGTGCCGCTCGAAGCCGTGACCGGCCTCCTCGTAGAGGTGCGAGGAGTGCAGCAGCGCCTTCGAGGGGATGCAGCCCACATTGAGGCAGGTGCCGCCCAGCCGGCCACGCTTCTCGACGCAGGCGACCTTGAGGCCCAGCTGGGCCGCCTTGATGGCCGCCACATAGCCGCCCGGCCCACCGCCGATGACGACGAGATCGTAGGTGGCATCGCTCATGGCGTTTTCCTTCGCGTAGGTTCTTTGGTTCAGCCGGCCTGCTGCCACGCGCACGTCCGTCCGGGCGAAGTCGTCGCCCTTGAACAGCAGCGGCGCGTCGAGCTGTCGGGCCAGCGCGTAGGCGAAAAGGTCGCCGAAGTTGAGGACGGCCGGCGGCTTGGACCGGCCCTTGCCGAAGCGGCGATGACCCTCCTCTGCAATCGCGACCTGATCGAGATTAACGGGAACGACCTCGATTCCGAAAAGGTCGAGAAACCGCCAGGCAGGGGATTGTTTGAGAGCTTTCCGCTTGCCCATGACACGAATGAGCTCGATCAGCGTTCCCGCCGACATGGCCGCTTCGGACCGCTCGAGATATGCGCGAAACTGTTCGCGCTCCGGCTCGTTGAGCATCATCGCCACGGCAGCAGAGGTGTCGACCACGACCCTCACAAGATTGGATCGCCATTCTCGTCATAGAGGTCTTTGTCGGTGAACCCAGGTGTCCGATCAGGCTCGGCGTCGAGTTCGGCCAGGAAGGCATCAATTCTGCGCCTGCGCTCCTCGCGCTCGTCCTTGAGCTGCTTCAGGCGAAGCTCCAACGCCTCGCGGACGGCATCCGTAACGGTGCAACGTCGCAGCGCTGCCACCCGATCGGCAAGATCCTTGACCTGGGCATCACGAACGTAGAGCGGCACAGCAGCCCCGCATATTCAAGGCGAACAGCCTGAATATACGCCCGCCCGGGTGGCGCAACAACCCGCGCGGAACGGCTATGCGTCGAGGAGGATCCGCTGCGGGTCCTCGATGCACTCCTTGACGCGGACGAGGAAGCTCACCGCTTCGCGGCCGTCGATCATGCGGTGATCGTAGGAGAGGGCGAGATACATCATCGGCCGCACCTCGATCTTGCCATCGACCACCATCGGCCGCTCCTGGATCTTGTGCATGCCGAGGATCGCCACCTGGGGCGGGTTCAGGATCGGCGTCGACATCAGCGAGCCGAAGATGCCGCCATTGGTGATCGAGAAGGTGCCGCCCGTCAGCTCCTCCATCGAGAGCTTGCCCTCGCGGGCGCGCTTGCCGAGATCACCGATCTTCTTCTCGATGTCGGCGAGGCCCAACGCATCCGCGTCGCGCACCACCGGCACGACCAGACCATGCTCGGTGCTCACCGCCACGCCGATGTCGTAGTAGTGCTTGTAGATGATCTCGTCGCCGTCGATCTCGGCGTTGGCGGCGGGGAAGGCGCGGAGCGCCTCGATCGAGGCCTTCACGAAGAAGCTCATGAAGCCGAGCTTCACGCCGTGCTTCTTGGTGAAGCTGTCCTGGTAGCGCGCGCGCAGCGCCATCACCGCACCCATGTCCACCTCGTTGAAGGTGGTGAGCATGGCGGCTGTGTTCTGCGCTTCCTTGAGGCGCTCGGCGATGCGCTTCCTGAGGCGGGTCATGCGGACCCGCTCCTCGCGACCCGTCGCGCGCGGCGCCGGGGGCCTCGGCCTCGGGGGCCGGCTTGGCGGTGCCGGTGGCAAGAACGTCGGCCTTGGTGACGTTGCCCTTGGGGCCGGTCGCCGGCACGGAGCCGAGATCGATGCCCTGCTCGGCCGCGATCTTCCGGGCTGCCGGGCCGGCCTGCGCCGCGCCGTCACCCTTTTGGGGCTCCGGCGCCGGCGTCTTGCCAGCCGGAGCCGGCGCAGGAGGAGCCTTTGCCGCCGACTTCGGCGCCGATGCGGCGGGTCCTTCTCCCTCCTCGATGCGGCCGATGACGGTGCCGACCTCGACGTCAGTGCCCTCCTCGACCAGCACCTCGGCGAGCGTGCCGGCAGTCGGCGCCGGGATCTCGAGGCTCACTTTGTCCGTCTCGAGCTCGACCAGCGGCTCATCGGCCGCCACCTGGTCACCCGCCTTCTTGAGCCAGCGGGCGATCGTCGCCTCGGTCACCAACTCGCCGAGCGTTGGGATGCGGATCTCGACGCTCATCTCTCATTCTCTCCGGATCGTCGGTGGCTCAAAGCGTGAAGGCCTCCTCGACCAGCCGGCGCTGCTCGCGCTCGTGCTGGGCAAGGGACCCGGTGGCAGGTGATGCGGCGGGCTTGCGTCCGGCATAGACCAGCCGGCGCTGCTCCTTGCCCTGCGCTTCCATGATGTTCTCGGCGCGCGGTGCCACGAAGAACCACGCCCCCATGTTGCGCGGCTCCTCCTGGCACCAGATGTAGCGAGCAGCAGCCGGATAGCGCGCCAGCTCCTCGGTCAGCACCTCCTCGGGGAAGGGCGCCAGCTGCTCGAGGCGGACGAGCGCCACCTTGCCGTCGAGGCCCAGCTCCTCGCGTGCCTGCTGCAGGTCATAGAAGACCTTGCCGCTGCACATCACGACGCGCTCGATGTCCTTGTCGGCTGGTCCGGGCGCCGTCTCGTAGAGGACGCGATGGAAGCTCGTGCCCGACCCCATCTCGGCCAGCGAGGAGACGCAGCGCTTGTGGCGCAGCAGCGACTTCGGGGTCATCACGATCAGGGGCTTCCTGAAGTCGCGATGGAGCTGGCGGCGCAGCGCGTGGAAGTAGCTCGCAGGCGTGCTCGGATAGACCACCTGCATGTTGTCCTCAGCGTAGAGCTGAAGGAACCGCTCGAGGCGCGCCGAGCTGTGCTCGGGCCCCTGGCCCTCGAAGCCGTGCGGCAGGAGGCAGACAAGGCCGCACATCCGCAGCCATTTTGCCTCGCCCGAGCTGATGAACTGGTCGAAATAGACCTGGGCACCGTTGGCGAAGTCGCCGAACTGCGCCTCCCAGAGCACGAGGCAATTGGGATCGGCCAGGCTGTAGCCGTACTCGAACCCCAGCACGCCCTCCTCGGAGAGCAGGCTGTCGAAGACCTCGAAGCTCGCCTGGCCCTTCGCGAGGTTGGCCAGCGGAACCCAGTGCTCCTCGGTCTCCTGATCGGAGATGACGGCGTGCCGCTGGCTGAACGTGCCGCGGCCGACATCCTCGCCCGACAGGCGGACCGGAAAGCCCTCGACCAGAAGGGCCGCCAGCGCCAGGTGCTCGGCGGTCGCCCAGTCGATCCCCTCGCCGGTCTCGATCGCCTTGTGCCGCTGACCGATGACGCGCTTGAGCCTCGGATGCACGTGCAGGCTCTCGGGCAGCTCGGTCATCTTGAGGCCGAGCTCGCGAAGGCTGTCGGTGGCGCTGGCGGTGCTGCCGCGCTCGTAGACCATCGGGGCCTTCCGCAGGCCCTTCCAGGCACCCTCGAGCCAATCGGCGTGGTTGCCCTTGTAGCTGCGGGACGTCTCGTGCGCCGCCTCGAGCTGCTGGAGGAAAGAGTTGTAGAGCTGCTCGGCCTCGCCCTCCGCGAGCAGCCCCTGGCGCTCGAGCCGCTGCGCATAGACCTGCCGGGTCGTGGGGTGCTCGGCGATCTTCTTGTACATCAGGGGCTGGGTGAAGCCGGGCTCGTCGCCCTCGTTGTGACCGTGGCGCCGGTAGCACCACATGTCGATCACGACGTCCTTCTTGAACTTCTGGCGGAACTCGGTCGCGAGGCGAGACACGTGCGTCACGGCGACGGGATCGTCGCCATTGACGTGGAAGATCGGGCATTGCACGCCGCGGGCGACGTCCGAGGGGTAGGGCGAGCTGCGCCCGTAGGCCGGGCTCGTCGTGAAGCCGATCTGGTTGTTGACGATGAGATGGATCGTGCCGCCGGTGCGGTAGCCTTTGAGCTCCGACATCTCGAGGCACTCGTGCACCACGCCCTGGCCGATGAACGCGGCGTCGCCGTGCATCAGCACGCCCATCACCTGGACGCGGTCGACATCGCCGCGCTGGCGCTGCTTGGCGCGCACCTTGCCCATCACCACAGGGTTCACCGCCTCGAGATGGGAGGGGTTGGCCGTGAGCGAGAGGTGGACGTGCTTGCCCTCGGGCAGGTCGCGATCGGTCGAGGTGCCCAGATGGTACTTCACGTCACCCGAGCCCAGAACCTCGTCATAGACCGCGTGGCCCTGGAACTCCGAGAGAATGGCCGCGTAGGGCTTGCCCATCACGTTGGCGAGAACGTTAAGTCGCCCGCGATGCGGCATGCCGAGCACGATCTCCTCCACACCGTGGCCCGCCGCCGTGCGGATGATGGCCTCGAGCGCCGGGATGGCGCTCTCGCCGCCGTCGAGACCGAATCGCTTGGTGCCCGGAAACTTGACTTGGAGGAACTGCTCGAAGCCCTCCGTCTCGGTGAGCTGCTCGAGGATGGCCCGCTTGTCCTCGGCGGTCGTGTCGAAGATGCCGCCCGTCCCCTCGATCCTGGACTGGATCCAGCTCTTCTGATCCGGCTCCTGTATGTGCAGGAACTCGATGCCAACGGTCGAGCTGTACGTCTTTTGCAGAACCTCCATGATCTGACGGAGGGTCGCCTTCTCGAGGCCCAGCACGTGATCGAGATAGAACGGTCGGTCGAGATCGGCCTCGGTGAAGCCGTATGTGCGATAGTCGAGCTCGGGATGATGTTGGCTGCCGGTGAGGCCGAGCGGATCGAGCCTCGCGATCAGATGGCCACGGACTCGGAACGCCCGGATCAGCATGATGACCCGGAGATGGTCGTGGATGAGCGCCTTGACCGCGGGGTCGTCGAGCCCGACGCCGGCCGGGAGATTGAGATTGGCGGGCGCTGGCCGCAGATCGCGCGGCCTCGGCGTCAACGCCGCCCTGGCCTGCTGGAAGAGCGTCCGGTTCTCGGGGCCTAGCTCGTCGAAATAGGCTCGCCAGCTCGCATCGATCGTCGACGGGTCGATCAGGTAGCGAGCGTAGAGCTCATCGAGAAAGGCGCCGTTACCGCCATAGAGGAAGGAGGTCTGCTCAAGCTCGATTCGTTTCGCCATGGTCCTCGCCTCTCGCCGCCTCTCTATGTACGCCGAGCGACGCGGGTGCCAAGGCGCCGCCTCGTCGCTAGCCGCCGCATCGCCTCGAGCATGGCCTTGCCGATCGCGGCCGGGCTCTCGGCAATGCGGATGCCGGCCCTGCGCATGGCCTCGAGCTTCTCCTCGGCGCCACCCTTGCCGCCCGAGATGATGGCGCCGGCATGGCCCATCCGCCGGCCCGGCGGGGCCGTACGGCCGGCGATGAAGCCGGCGACCGGCTTCTTCGTCTTGGCATCCTTGATGACCGCCGCCGCATCCTCCTCGGCGCTGCCACCGATCTCGCCGATCATGATGATGCCTTCGGTCGAGGGATCGCCCAAGAACATCTCGAGCACCTCGATGAACTCCATCCCCTTGACCGGGTCACCGCCGATGCCCACGCAGGTGGACTGGCCGAGGCCGTTGGCGGTGGTCTGGGCCACGGCCTCGTAGGTCAGCGTGCCGGAGCGCGACACGATGCCGATCTGGCCCGGAAGGTGGATGTGGCCGGGCATGATCCCGATCTTGCACTGGCCCGGCGTGATGACGCCCGGGCAGTTGGGGCCGATCAGCCGCGTGGACGAGCCGCAGAGCGCCCGCTTGACCTTGATCATGTCCATCACCGGGATGCCCTCGGTGATGCAGACGACGAGCGGCACCTCGGCGTCGATGGCCTCGAGGATGGCATCAGCGGCGAAGGCGGCCGGAACGTAGATGACCGACGCGTCGCAGCCGGTGCTCTCGCGCGCCTTCTTGACCGTGTCGAAGACGGGCAGGCCCAGATGGCTCTCGCCGCCTTTGCCGGGGGTCACGCCGCCCACCATTTTGGTGCCGTAGGCGATCGCCTGCTCGGAATGGAAGGTGCCCTGGGCGCCGGTGAAGCCCTGGCAGATGACCTTGGTCTCGGATCCGACGAGAACGGACATCAGGCTGCCTTCCTGACGGCGTCGACGACCTTGGCCGCGGCGTCGGCCAGATCGTCGGCTGGGATGATGGGTAGACCGGACTCGGCCATGATCTGCTTGCCGAGCTCGACGTTGGTGCCCTCCAGGCGGACGACCAGGGGCACGGTGAGGTTGACCTCACGCGCCGCCGCGACCACGCCCTCGGCGATCACATCGCAGCGCATGATCCCGCCGAAGATGTTGACCAGCACGCCCTCGACGTTGGGATCGGACAGCAGGAGCTTGAAGGCCGCCGTCACCCGCTCCTTGGTGGCGCCGCCGCCGACGTCCAGGAAGTTGGCCGGGCTGCCGCCATAGAGCTTGATGATGTCCATCGTCGCCATGGCGAGGCCGGCGCCGTTGACCATGCAGGCGATGTTGCCGTCGAGGCGGATATAGTTGAGCTCGTGCCGGCTGGCCTCGATCTCCTGCGGATCCTCCTCGTCCAGATCGCGCAGCTCGACGATCTTGGGCTGGCGGAAGAGCGCGTTGCTGTCGAAGTTCATCTTGGCGTCGAGGGCCACGAGATCACCGTCGCCGGTCACGACCAGCGGATTGATCTCGACCAGCGAGGCGTCCCGCTGGACCAGGCAGTCATAGAGCCCCTTCATGAACGCGACGGCCTTTTGCACCTCCTTGCCCTTCAGCCCGAGGCCGAAGGCGACCTGGCGGCCGTGGAAGGGCATGAGCCCGGTGACCGGATCGATCGCCACCTTGAGGATCTTCTCGGGCTGCTTGGCCGCGACCTCCTCGATCTCCACGCCACCCTCGGTCGAGGCCATGATGGTCACGCGCGAGGTGGCCCGGTCGATGACGGCGCCCAGATAGAGCTCTCGGGCGATGTTGCAGCCGTCCTCGACATAGACGCGCTTGACGACGCGGCCCTGCGGGCCGGTCTGGTGCGTCACGAGCGTCATGCCGAGGATGTCGGAGGCAAGCTGGCGCACCTCCTCGATCGAGCGCGCCAGCTTGACGCCGCCGCCCTTGCCGCGTCCGCCGGCATGGATCTGCGCCTTCACCACCCAGACCGGACCACCGAGCTTGCGCGCGGCCTCCTCGGCTTCCTCGGCGGTGTAGGCCACATGCCCGCGAAGGATGGCGACGCCGTGCTCGGCGAGCAGCGCCTTGGCCTGGTACTCATGGATGTTCATGTGGGCGCGCTCTCCGCGGGGCTCAGAGCTTCACGGCGTCGCAGAGGCCCCGAACGGCGGCCACCGACTTGTCGAACTCGGCCTTCTCGGCCGGATCGAGCTCGATCTCGACGATCCGCTCGACGCCCCCGGCCCCGAGCACCACAGGCACGCCCACATAAAGACCGTCGACCCCGTACTGGCCCGACAGATGGGCGGCGCAGGGCACGACGCGCTTCTTGTCCTTGAGATAGCTCTCGGCCATCGAGATCGCGGAGGCGGCGGGCGCATAGAAGGCCGAGCCGCTCTTCAGGAGGCCCACGATCTCGGCACCGCCGTCGCGTGTGCGCTGCACGATCTGGTCGAGCCGCTCCTGGGTGGTCCAGCCCATCTTGACCAGATCGGGCAGCGGAATGCCGGCCACCGTCGAGTAGCGAACGAGCGGCACCATGCTGTCGCCGTGGCCGCCCAGCACGAAGGCCGTGACGTCCTCGACCGAGACCTTGAACTCGTCCGCCAGGAAGTAGCGGAAGCGGGCACTGTCCAGCACGCCGGCCATGCCCACGACCTTCTCGGGCGGCAGGCCGCTCACCTTCTGCATCACCCACACCATCGCATCCAAGGGGTTGGTGATGACGATGACGAAGGCCTCGGGGCAGTAGCGCTTGATGCTCTCGCCGACCGCCTTGATGACGCCGGCGTTGGTCGAGATGAGATCGTCGCGGCTCATGCCCGGCTTGCGCGGGATGCCGGCGGTGACGATGACGACGTCGGCGCCGGTGATGGCCGCGTAGTCGCTGGTCCCGCTCATCGACGAGTCGAAGCCTTCGACCGGCGAGCTCTGGACGAGATCGAGGGCTTTGCCGGCCGGCATGCCCTCTACGACATCGAAGAGAACGACGTCGCCAAGCTCCTTCAAGCCGACAAGGAGAGCGAGCGTGCCGCCGATCTGGCCAGCACCGATGAGCGCGATTTTCTTCCTAGCCATAAGCAGGCAGGGCTCCCTCGTGATGACGGTCCGCTTGCAAGAGCGAGGAGCGAAATGACGAGGGTCTATCTAGCTGCTGAGCCGCGGGAACGACAAGGATGCCGGCCGATGGGATGTGGCTCGAAACGACGCACCGCCGCCGGGCCAGCCGGCGGCGGAAACGGCGCATGGAAGGCCGACCCAAAGGTCGACCTCGGGTCTCAGGTCGTGGCCCCGTCCGTCGCGTGGCCGTAGGTCGTGGCGCTGGCGATGGTGAGCGAGGAGGGGTCCGCCTGGTTGAGGAGGTGGAAGGCCACGTGCGGCTGGTACCCGCTGCCCGAGCCGTCCCGGTCGACAGTGACGTCGACCTCGTGGGTGCCCACCTGCTGGAAGCTCAGATAGCTGGAGGCGTTGGCGGCGTTGGGGTCGAAGCCCGTGCCCTTGAAGAACTTGGTGAGATCCAGGCGATCGCCCTCGCCGGTGTTGAAGTCGACGATCGTATCGGTGCCGTCGCTGAGGGCGGTGTAGACGAAGGTGTCCGCGCCGATTCCGCCCCAGAGCTGATCCGCGCCGGCCGAGCCCTGAAGCGTGTCGTTGCCGGCGTCGCCATAGAGGAAGTCGTTGCCGGGGCCGCCATTGATGATGTCGTTGCCGGCGGCGCCGTGGATCACGTCACTGCCCCCGAGCCCCAGGATCGCGTCGGCGTGGAAGGTGCCGGTGTAGGTGTCGTCGCCGGACGTCAGGACCTTGATGTTGTTCGTGATGTCCACGACCGTGCTGGCAGGGTCGCTCGTATTGCCGGTGTCATCGGTGACCGTGACCGTGACGGTCCGCTCGCCCGCTTGCGGCGTGGACTCGGTCGACGCGTAGGTGACGGCGTCGAGCACGTCCGTGTAATGCTGGACGGAGTCGATACCCGACAGCTGGATATCTGTCGGCGAGGCGAAATGCACCGCGATGTTCGTGCCGGCGAAGGTCCCGTCGCCGGTCAGCCCGGTGACGTCGAGCTGGTCGCCAGCCTGTGCGCCTGCGGTGATGCTGACATGCCCGGACTTGAGCTGGGTGCTGTCGGCATCGGTCACCTGGGCGTGGAGGAGCCCCTGCGAGTCGCCCACCGCCACCTGATGACCGTCGACGGTGTCGTTCGGCTGGAAGCTGAAGGTCGCATCGTTGAAGTCGCGGTCGCTCTTCGGGTAGCCGTCCTCGAAGGAGAAAAGCGTGCCACCGGTCTCGGAGTCGTAGCCGTGGATGACGTGACCCTGGAAGCCGACATTGAGCCGGTTGTGGTCCGGCGTCCACTCGCTGGCATCGGAGGTGAAGAAGGCGAAGCCGTTGAGGACCGTCTCGCTGCCGTCGGCAGCGACGTGCACGAGCTCGGGCGGCTGGCCACCGTCCTGGTAGTCCATCGTGTTGATGTTGAGCGGCTTGCCGGTATTCGGATCGATGATCTCGATCGTGCCGCTGGTCAGCAGATCGTGCGCGTTGATGTTCCAGGCGTTCTGCAGCAGCGCGAAGCCAAGGGTGGTGCCGGCCTCGTAGGTGCCCAGTGAGAACGAGTTGCCCGGATGGAGCGGCCCGGTACCATCTTGAAAGGACGGGGTGGTGGCGAAGCTGTTGACGTCGGGAAAGACGACCTTGGCGTTGCTGATCGTCCCGTCCGAGCCGACCTCATAGGCAACGAGCGCGCTCTTGAAGAGCGCCACCTCGTTGTTGAAGACGATGTCGACGCTGCGCGTCTGGTCGAGGGTGACGAAGCTCGCCGGCAGGCCGTTGATCTCGCTCTCGGCCAGCGGGTGCCCTTCCGAGAGGGTCGGCAGCGGCGAGTCCGAGGGGGGGTTGATAGCCGTCGGTGGTGATGCCGATGACGCCGGTCACGTCACTCGCCACGGTGACGACCGGCGCGGCCCCAGAGGGGCCGTTGCCGCCGTTCTCCTGCGTGACGTAGAGGTTGGGCTCGCCGAACTGGACGCTGTGGGAAAAGCCGACCGGCCCCTGCGGTCCGAGCGGCTCGAGGCCGAGCGCCGATGCTGCCGGGATGGAATGGCGTGAACTGGGCGGGCCCGGTCAGGTTCGGGTTGGTCTGCCCGACCGAGGGCTCGATCTGAGTGACGTCGGCCACGGCCACCGATCGCTCGAGCAGAACCGGCGCGGGCACGGCAGGGCCGTCCAGAACCGAGAGCGTCGGCGGCGCGCCGTGCGTCTCGAAGAAGTCCGCGACCGTGACGACGGCGCCATTCTGCAGGGTCACGACCAGGTTGCCGTGGTCCACCGTGTAGTGCGCGTCGCGGGGATCGAACGCCTTGTCCGGCAGGGAGATCTCCTCACCGGGCGCGGCATGGATCGTGACGAGCTCGCCCGGCGAGGGCGGCGGGACCACCTCGACGGCCGGGTGGGCCGGCGCCGCGGCATTGGGCGCCTCGGCGACCGTGCTCGTCCCGGCCTGTGCGACGACGATCTGACCCGTCGCCGCTGTGGATGCCGCCTTTGTCGTAGGCTCCGCCCGCTCGCTCATGTCTCTGCCCCCGGCTCGAAGAATGGGTCCCTGGGAAAATTATATGCCGATAGGCGTTTAGCTTAAGGCTCTGATAACCCTTGCGACAGCATTATCCGCCCTGAACGGTGATCTCGCTTGCATGGAAGTATTATGGTGCGTATCAGAACCGAGCCGCGCGTGGGGGCTGACGCATGATTCGAAAGACCATGCGCATCGGTGAGGTGCGCACCTCGATCAAGCTGGAGGCGGAGTTCTGGAGCTATCTCAAGGAGGTGGCCGACAGCCGCTCGCTCAGGCTGTCGAGCCTCGTCAACGAGGTGGCCGAGGCGACGCCCGACCGGACCAACCTCGCCTCCACGTTGCGAACCTTCTCGCTCATCCATGCCCGAATGCGCGGGCAGAGCCTCGAGCGCGAGCTCGAGAAGCTGGCGCTCGCGGGCAACACCCAGGATCTCGCCCGCGTGCTCGAAGCGTGCCCGCTGCCGAGCCTCGTGCTCGACGCGGAAAGGAGCGTCAGGCAGCTCAATCGCGCCTTCGTCCTCTGGCTCAATCTCGACGCGCGGGCGACCGTCGGTCAGCGGCTCGACAACATCATGATCCTGCGCGGCCCGGGCATGAAGGAGATGTGGGCGAGCCTGCTGGAGGGCCGGCTCGGCCGTGGCGGGTTCAACGCGACCTACGTGTCGCCCGGCAAGGTGAGGACGTCGCAGGCCGTCGTGATGGCGCTCGGCGGCGGCACGGCCGGCGCCACGCCGCGGCGTGGCTACATCGTGATGTTCGAGACGCTCGCCGGGCGCACCTGAGAAAGGCGGCCCCGCCCGACGCTCGCGCGCTCGCGCCGGGCCCCCCACTCAGCGTGGTGCGCGTTTCGAGAGGATTCGCTGTAGCGTGCGGCGATGCATGGCCAGGCGCCGAGCCGTCTCCGAGACGTTGCGGTTGCACTGCTCGAAGACCCTTTGGATGTGCTCCCATCGGACCCGATCGGCCGACATGGGCGTGTCGTGCTTCGCATCGGCGTCGGCGCCGCCCGCGGTCAGGGCTGCCACCACGGCCTCGGCAGCGACCGGCTTCGCCAGATAGTCGACCGCTCCGGCCTTCAGTGCCAGGACGCTCGAGGCGATGCTGTCGTAGCCCGTCAGGATGACGATCCGGCAGCCAGGGTTCATGTCGCGGAGCGTGTCGACGAGCTCCATGCCGTGGCCGTCCTCGAGGTTGAGATCCAGGACGGCATAGTCGGGAACCTGATCGGTGGCGGCGACGAACGCCTCGCTTCAGCGTGCCGACCGAGGCTGACCGCGAAGCCGCTCCGCTCGAGCGCCCGCTCGAGGTTGCGCCGGAGTGGCGCGTCGTCGTCGACCAGCAGGAGCTTGCGGCCCGACCGGCTCGCGTTGGCGAGGCTCTCCTCGTTCTGCATAGTCGGCCGCCTCCTCTTCTTGGCTCCCGGCGCGAGCCCTGGACGGCCTATTCGCGCGGGGCCCGCTTGTTCAGGATCCGCTGCAGCGTTCGACGGTGCATGTTAAGGCGTCGCGCGGTTTCCGACACGTTTCGATTGCACTGCTCGAAGACGCGCTGGATATGCTCCCAGCGCACGCGATCGGCGGACATGGGATTCTCGGGCGGCGGCGGCAGGCTCGAGCCCGAGGCCAAAAGCGCGTTGATCACCTCATCCGCGTCGGCGGGCTTGGCCAAGTAGTCGATGGCGCCCGCCTTCACGGCGGCCACGGCGGTCGCGATGTTGCCGTAGCCTGTCAGGATGACGATGCGGACCTTCGGGTGAAGCTCGCGCAGTCGCTTCACGAGCTCGATGCCGCTGCCGTCCTCCAGCCTCAGGTCGATGACCGCGAAATCCGGCCGGATGGTATGGGCGAGGTTCAGGCCCTCGCGCAGGCTCTCGGCTGCGAACACGCGGAAGCTCCGTCGCTCCATCGCGCGTTGCAGCGTCCGTCGCAGCGGGGCGTCGTCGTCGACGAGGAGCAGCACCGGCCCCTCCGCGGGAGCGGTGCGCGCCGGCGTGCCTCTGGCTGTCGTGCTGCTCGTATCGATGATGTCATCGGCCATGCTGGTTCTCCTGGATCAGGCTCTCGAGAGCCTGCGGCGGCCAGGTGATGCGGACGCGCGCCCCTTTTGCACGGTTCTCAAAATGAAGCGAAGCCCCGGCGCGGGCAAGCAAGGTGATGGCGATGAACACGCCGAGGCCCAGCCCGCCCTTGCCGCTGCGCGACGAGATGTAGGGCTCGCCGAGCCAATCGAGCACCTCCGGCGCGAAGCCCGGCCCGTCATCCTCGATCAGGAGCTCGACGCCCGGACGGCTCGGGCGGACCGAGATCAGCACCTCGGTCTCGGCGAACTGGATGGCATTGTCGATGAGGTTGGCCAGCGCATGGCGCATCTCGGGCGCCAGCTCGAGGCTCGGCTCGGCCGTGTCGTCGGTCGGCTCGACCGCGACATCCACAGCGATGCCGGGCCGGCCGAACTCGTCGGCGATGCCCTCGAGCAGCGTCGACAATGGTGCCTGCGTGAAGGGCCGATGCTCGTCCGCCGAAGGACGCCGGCCCAGTGTCTGCAGGATCTCGCGGCATCGCTGGGTCTGGCCCAGGAGCTCCTCGGCCTCCTCGAGAAGCGGGCTGTCTCGAGGCAGCTCCCGCACCAGCTCCCGTGCGATCACGTTGATCGTGCCGAGAGGGCTGCCGAGGAGGTGGGCGGCAGCGGCCGCCTGGCCGCCCAGCGCCGAGAGCTGCTGCTCGCGCGCCAGGGCGAGCTGCGTCGCCGCCAGCGCCTCGGCGTACCGCCTGGACTCCTCGGCGCTGTTCCAAGCGAAGATCGAGATCAGGATCATGGCCGTGCTGAGCGCGGTCCAGCTCGCGAGCACATAGAGGGCCGGCAGCGCCATGCCGCCTCCCCGCCAGGGCAGATCTGCTCGGGAAGAGCGCCAGCAGGCTGGTGCCGAGCAGGGCGAGGGCGGTGAGGCCCAAGGTGGCTCCAAAGCCCAGCGTGCCGGCTGCCAGCGCCACGGGCAGCAGCAGCAGGATCGAGAACGGGTTCTGGAGCCCGCCGGTGAGCGCCAGAAGGTAGCAGAGCTGGACGATGTCGTAGCCGAAAAGCACGGCAGCGCTTCGCTCCGACAGCCGGGTCGGCCCTGCGAGTGTCAGCGTCAGGACGAGGTTGATCGCGACCGTCAGCGCCACGGCGGGCAGCAGCGCCGGGAGCGGCAGGCGCATGCCCAGCGAGAAGTGCACGAAGAGAATGGTGAAGAGCTGGCCGCCGACCGCGATCCACCGCATCACCGTGACGGTATGCAGGCGCACCCGTCCAGGCGCGTCGCCGCCGAAGCCGACAAGGGAGCGCAGCCGGCGGCACAGAGCAGCCGCGCGCTCGAGAACCCCCATCATCGAGCGGGCGCCGGCAAGGCGTCGCGGCTCGGCGCATGCTTGGCCGTGTCGGGATCGCCGGATCCAGCGACTGGCATGCTGGCCCTATGCAGGCTTCGGCCCTCCCTCGGTCGTGCCCGATGAACGGATCGGCCGGCCGCGCCCCGGCGGCCCGATGCCGATCAGTGCCCAGCCCCGACCCTAGCCGGGCGCGGCGCGCCTGTCGCGGCCCGCCGAGCTGGCGCCCCGTCGCCGAGCGCGGCACCGTCGGAGACCTGCGTCCGGGCAGCGCGGTCTTGGTCGCCAGGGAGGAGACTGGCCAAGCGTCGCGCTTCGAGCGCCCATTGTGGCGCGATGGCTCGCGAGGCGATACATAGTTCCTTCTAACAAGAACGCTCTGCTCAGCCGGGAGCCCTGACGTTGACATCGGATGAGCGCCGTCGGCGCGTTTTGTACGTTGACGACGAGCCGGACATTCGCGAGCTCGTGACGATCGCCCTGCAGTTCGACGACGATCTCGAGGTTCGCACCTGCTGCTCCGGTGCTGAGGCACTGGGCCTGGTCGAGGAGTTTCGCCCCGACATCGTCCTGCTCGATGTGATGATGCCGGAGCTCGACGGGCCGGCTACCCTCGCCCGGCTACGCCTGATGCCCGGCTGTGCCGGCACACCGGTCGTCTTCTTCACGGCCAAGGTGCTGCCGGGCGAGATCGACCGGTTCAAGCAGCTCGGTGCCACAGCGGTGCTCGCCAAGCCGTTCGATCCGCTCACCCTGGCCCAGCAGGTGCGGAAGATGCTCGACGCGTCCGGCTCGTCCTGAGGTGGCGTGATCCGCGTCTCAGGGAACGCTGCCGCGCAGGGAGTGGAGCAGAGCCTCGACCGCTGCTTGGCTCGGCTGCCCGCCGGCCTCGCGCGACGTACGCAGCAGCTCCTCGATGGCGGCGGCATGGCGGCCGATCTCGGTGAACCCGAAGGATCCGCTCGTTCCTGCGAGCCGGTGAGCGGCCCGCTCGAGGCCGGGCAGATCCGGCGGCGTGCGCTCCCAGCAGGCCTGGAGCTCCGCAACCTTTTGCCTCAGACCCACGGCATAGCGCCGTCGCAGCCGCTCGAGGGCGGCCGAGGTACCGGCCGTGCCATCACCTGGGCCACCCACCCGTGGCTTCAGGGCCTCGTCCATCGTTCTCCATCCACGACGGCCACCGCGGCGAGGCGGCTGCCGGATCGGCAGCGACCGGGGCGCCCATGAGGATGCCCAGCATCACCCGGCTCCGACGGCTGCGCAACCTGGACAAACAGGTGCGGGGATGGAATGCCAGCTAGGAGGCAGCGGAGGGGCCTGCCAAGGGGGCTCGGCTGGCGATGATCAGCAATCTGGCTTGGAAAGCGCCAGTGCATGAGACGCGCGACGATGCCGGGCGGGAGCGGGTCGGCGCATCCACGATGCGCCTTGGCGGCCCCCGCCAGACATGGCCCTGGCGCTCCTCCTGCTGCTGACGTTCTCGATCGTCGGCGCAGCGCTGTGGATCGCCGGATCGCACGAGAACCGTACGGATCTGCGGGTCGAGCGGCGGATCGTCGTGGCGCAGCGCGACGAGCTTCTTGCTGACCTTTCCCGCGTCAGCATCGACTATTCGTGGTGGGACGAGGCCTTCGAGCGGGTCAAGGCCCGCGATGTCGACTGGCTAGACCGGAACTATGGCGAGTTTCTCTACAAGGTGCATGGGCTCGATATGGCCGTGATCCGCTCGCCTTCCGGCGACCTGGTCTACGCCAGCCTGGAAGGGCGTGCGCGTCAAGGAGGATCCGAGCCGGCGCTTCGGTGTCGTCCTGGACCGGCTGCTGGCGAGCTTGCAGGGCAACAACCTGATCGGGCCAACGCCGGTTGCAGCGGTGATCCGGGGCGGTGGTGGCGTCTACGCCGTGGCGGCGAGCGCCATTCTGCTCGAGCAGGACACGCCCGACCGCGCCACCGCCGGGGAGGCCGGCAGGCTCATCTTCGCGCGGCAGATCGACGAGCGGCTTCTCGGGCGATTGGAGCGCGACTATGGGATCGACGACGCTGCGCTCGTGGACCATCCGCTTCCGGGCAAGGAGAGCGTCGAGCTGGACGGCCCGGACGCTGTGCCGGTCGCCTACATCGCCTGGCAGGCTAGCCTTCCCGGGGCTAGCCTCCAGCGCTGGCTGATGATTGCCCTACCGGTTGTCTTCGTGCTCCTGGCCCTGCTGTCCTGGGTCGGGGTCGTCAACGTGCGCAGCGCCCTCGCCGCCTCGCTCGAGCGCGAGGACGCGCTCAGGCGGCTCGCCGAGGAGCAGCGTCTCCAGCGCTTTCGCGCCGACTTCGTGTCGATGGTCAGCCACGAGCTTCGCTCCCCGCTGACGAGCGTCATCGGCCATTCGGCCCTCGATCAGCCAGGCCCAGCTGCCGGAGCAGGCCCGTCGCCAGGGCAGCATCATCCATCGGGCGGGCGAGGCCATGCTCCAGCTCGTGAACGATCTGTTGGATATGGCGAAGCTCGACGGCGGGCATCTCGAGCTCGAGGCCATCCCCTTCGACCTGCGCCGACTGGCCGAGGAGTGTGGCCAACTGCTGGGCCCGCAAGCTGCCGCAAAGGGCGTGGAGCTGCAGGCTGCCTGCTCCCGAGGCGCTACCCGAGGAGGTGATCGGCGACCCCGGTCGCCTCCGTCAGGTCCTCATCAACCTGCTGGGCAACGGGCTGAAGTTCACCGAGCAGGGCAGCGTCGCTCTCGAGATGGAGCTCGAGCCTGAGGGCGAGAAGGCCCTGTTGCGTGCCGCCGTCACCGATACGGGACGCGGCATCCCGGCCGAGCGGCTGGATGCGATCTTTCAGCCCTTCAGCCAGGCCGACGTCTCGGTGGCGCGCCGCTATGGCGGCACCGGCCTCGGTCTCAGCATCTGTCGCAGGCTGATCGAGCTCATGGGCGGAACCATCGGCGTGCGGAGCCAGGAGGGCCGGGGCAGTACCTTCTTCTTCACCGTCCGGCTCGGGATGCCGGCGCCGGTCCAGGTCGAGGCGGGGGCGGGCGCCTGATGTCGGCGAGCGACCGCCTCCAGCCGCTCGTCGGGAGACGGCTCCAGAGATCCGGATCGACGGCCTGAGGTTGGCGCCCGCGGGCAAGCCGCTGACGCGTCGGCTCGGACGCAGGGCTCCTTGCGGCTCGGCCGGGCTGTCGGTGAGGTCGAGCCGCAAGGCTTCCTCATCCCTTGATCCGTGCGAGGCAAAGCCCCCGACACCTTGAAATCCTCAGGGTCAGCCTGCATTCTAGAACGAGCGAGCTAAAACCCAACGCGCGGCGTCTGCTGGCTCATCAGGAGAAGCTCCCGATCCGATCCCATTTTCGGCGAGCCGTTGCCGGCGCGAGTTCCCCCCATTCCATCGAGCTATCGATCAGCGGCATGAAGCCGTCACTTTTGGTGCCTGGAGGTCGAGGATGACAGAGCTGTCCGAGTACGTGCCACCGAGGGTTTGGACCTGGGACAAGGAGAGCGGTGGCAGGTTCGCGAGCATCAACCGCCCAATCGCCGGGCCGACCCACGAGAAGGAGCTGCCGGTCGGTCGGCATCCGCTGCAGCTCTACTCGCTCGGCACGCCCAACGGCGTGAAGGTCACGATCATGCTGGAGGAGCTGCTGGCCCTCGGGCATGAGGGTGCCGAGTATGATGCGTGGCTGATCAGGATCGGCGACGGTGACCAGTTCGGCAGCGGCTTTGTCGCCGTGAACCCGAACTCGAAAATTCCGGCTCTTTTGGACCGCAGCGGCCCCAAGCCGATCCGCGTCTTCGAGTCCGGCTCCATCCTTCTCTATCTTGCCGAGAAGTTCGGAGAGTTCCTGCCGACCGAGGCTGTCTCCCGCGCTGAGAGCCTCTCGTGGCTTTTCTGGCAGATGGGAAGCGCACCGTATCTCGGCGGCGGGTTCGGCCATTTCTACGCCTATGCGCCGATGAAGATGGAGTATCCGATCAATCGCTTCGCGATGGAGGTGAAGCGCCAGCTCGACGTGTTGGATCGCCGCCTCGCGGAGACCCCCTATATCGCGGGCGAGGCCTACACGATCGCCGACATCGCCATCTTTCCCTGGTACGGGGGCTTGGCGAAGGGCTGGCTCTATGGCGGTGGGGAGTTCCTGAGTGTTCAGGACTACAAGCACGTTCAGCGCTGGGCCGACATGCTGCTCGAGCGCCCGGCGGTGCGGCGCGGGCGGATGGTCAACCGCCTGAGCGGCGAGCCGTCGAGCCAGCTGCACGAGCGTCACGACGCCCGCGACTTCGACACGAAGACTCAGGACAAGCTCGAGGCTGCGAGCTGAGGAAGGGCTCCGGGCGGGTCGGCGGTCACGGATAGAGATCGTCGGCCGGGCTCGATGGACTGGTTGGTGGAAGACGGTGGCGCCGCTGCAGGGCCTCCGTCTCTCAACCAACCGGATTGGAGCGGGCCGATCACGGGACCCGCTCGCTATGCCCCGGGATGTGGACGCACCTGCTCCGCTCCGGCCTGAGGCCCCGCGATTGGTGACGGGTGGGCGTGCCGGACATCCTGTCCGGCACCGTCACAGATTGCCCACACCGCCTTCGACCAGCGGCTCGGTGCCGACGACGAAGGGGGAGTCGTCGGAGGCAAGGAAGAGGGGCGCCCGGGTGAGCTAGAGCTGGCCGAACGCCGGCGTCTCGATCGGGCCGGGGCTCAGCCCATCGACGCGGATGCCGCGGTTTTTCAGCTCCCCGGGCAGGCGTTGTGCCCGTCACGCTCACGGCCTGGGCGACGAGCCACACGAGGAACTCGGCCGAGCGTTCGGGGTTGATCCCGACAGGTGCCGGCTCGAGGTCGGCGCGGTGGCGAGGTAGCTGCGCCACACCGATTCTGGCCGTCGCCGGTCGAGCAGGGGGCTTCGTCCGTCCCCAAGGGCCGTGGCGCGCTGCCGTTCCCCCTGCTCAGGGTCGACATTCGGCTCGTGCCTCCCAGATGCCGAGAGACCGGCACCTCCCATCGGCGACGGTGCCATCGAACGGGATCAAGAAGCCGGTTGGTCCGACAGCCAGAGCCCCCTGACTTCCAGCTCACCGGGAAAGCTCCCATGCCGACAGCACAGCAGATGGCCACGACCGGCGAGGAGACGTCAGGCCTGCGACAGCGCTATGCGCTCGTGCGCGGGCTGACGCTCGATCTCGCCGCCCCTCTCTCGGACGCCGATGCGTCGGCGCAGTCGATGCCCGACGCATCGCCCGCGAAATGGCACCTCGCCCACACCACCTGGTTCTTCGAGACCTTCGTGCTGCGCGACCATGTGCCCGGCTATGCGCCGTTCGATCCGCGCTGGGCCTTTCTCTTCAACAGCTACTATGAAGCCGAGGGCGCACGCATCGCCCGGCCATCGCGCGGGCTGATCACGCGCCCCTCGCTGGACGAGGTGCGCGCCTATCGCGCCGCGGTGGACGAGGCCGTGGAAGCTGTGATCGACGATCTCCCGCCAGCGGCACGCGCGGTCGTCGAGCTCGGATGCCATCACGAGGAGCAGCATCAGGAGCTGCTCCTCACCGATCTCCTCCATCTCCTTGCCCAGAACCCGCTGTGTCCCGCGGCCTATCCTGCCCTGCCGCATCGGCCGAGCGCGGCACCCGATGTCCTGCGCTGGGTCGAGGGGGGCACCGGCGCCGTCGAGATCGGGCATGACGGCAAGGGCTTCGCATTCGACTGCGAGGGACCGCGCCACACCGTCTGGTTGCAGCCCCATGCGCTGGCCGACCGACTGGTCACCAACGCCGAATGGCAGGCCTTCATCGCGGACGGCGGCTACGCCACCCCGGCACTGTGGCTCTCGGACGGCTGGGCCTGGGTCCGCGACAACGGCATCGTGGCGCCCGCCTACTGGCGTCGCGACGAGGCCGGCGCCTGGTCGCAGCAGCTCGGGCTCGACGGGCTGGGCCCGATCGACCTCGCAGCACCGGCGCGCCATGTGAGCTACTACGAGGCCGATGCCTTTGCCCGCTGGGCCGGAGCGCGCCTTCCGATCGAGGCGGAGTGGGAGAGCGCTGCGGCGGGATTGGATCCGACGGCGGGCAACTTCCTCGACCAGGCCGTCGCCGTCCGGCCGATGCCGGCGCAGGGCGCCGGCCCGCTTCGCCAGATGTTCGGTGACGTCTGGGAGTGGACGGGGTCGGCCTACCTCGCCTACCCGGGCTTCCGCGCCGCCGAAGGGACGATCGGCGAGTACAACGGCAAGTTCATGTCGGGACAGTTCGTGCTCAGGGGCGGGAGCTGCGCCACGCCGCGCGGTCATGCGCGGGCCAGCTACCGCAACTTCTTCTATCCCCACCAGCGCTGGCAGGTCACCGGCGTGCGGCTGGCAAAGGATCTTTGACGATGCTTCTCGATCTCGACAGGGTCGCCCCGAAGGACGTCTCCAGCGCGGTCGATCCGGCATTCCGGGCCGACGTGCTGGCCGGCCTCGGTGCCTCGCCCAAGGCGATACCGGCGCGCTGGCTCTACGATCGCCGTGGCTCGGAGTTGTTCGAGGCGATCACGACGCTGCCCGAATACTACCCCACCCGCGCCGAGCGCAGCATCCTGGCGGAGGCGGCGGGCCAGATAGCCGAGCGCACCGGGCCCGGCCGGGTGGTGGTCGAGTTCGGGTCGGGCTCGTCGACGAAGACCCCGCTGCTGCTTGGTGCTGTCGCACCGTCCGCCTATGTGCCCATCGACATATCGGGCGCGTTCCTGCGCGACAGCGCCGCCGCCCTTGCACGGACCTTTCCCCGCCTCCCCGTCCATCCCGTCGAGGCCGACTTCCTCGAGCCGCTTGTCCTGCCCAGGGAAGCCGGCAGGGCACCACGGCTCGGGTTCTTCCCGGGCTCGACGATCGGCAACATGGGCGCCGCTGCCGCGGTCGACCTGCTCCGCGCCATGGCGACGACGCTGGGCGGCGGCGCGCAGCTTCTGATCGGCATCGATCAGATCAAAGGCAAGGAAATGCTGCTCCCCGCCTACGACGATGCGCAGGGTGTCACGGCGCGGTTCAACCTCAACCTTCTCCACCGCCTCAACCGCGAGCTGGGCGGCGACATCCCGGTCGACGCCTTCCGTCACGTCGTGTGTTGGAACGAAGATGCCGCTCGGATCGAGATGCATCTCGAGGCGAGCAGGAAGGTCTCCTTCTCGGTTGCGGGCGCGGGCTTCGCGATGGCGGCGGGCGAGACCATCCACACGGAGAACAGCCATAAATACGGCCACCGCGACGCGACCCTGCTGCTGCGCGCCGCTGGCTGGTCACCGATCGCCGAGTGGACCGATCCGCAGATGCTGTTCGCTATGATCCTCGCCCAGGCCGCGCCCGAGCCGGCCGCACCCTGAGATACCGTCCGCATCGGCCCGGCTGCCGGGCCGGTCGGACGACCACCTGCCCGAAGCCTGGCGGCGTCCGGCTCGTCGCCATGCCTGGGCCGGTCGCCTGGCGCCGGGTCCCGCCGGCCTCAGCCGTAGACGGCGTCCCGGATGTCGGTGACGAAGTGGCCGTTCACGCCCTCGACGGTCGTGTTGGTGAAGGCGACGACGGAGAGCTCGCGGGCCGGGTCGACGAACCAGCTGTGGCCGTAGGCGCCGCCCCATTGCAGCGTGCCCTTGGACTGCGGCGTCGAGGCCAGCGCCGGATCGTCCAGCACAGCCCAGCCATAGCCAAAACCCCAGCCGGGGCCCTGCGTCTCGGCCTGGGTGCCGACCTGATCGCGCATCATCGAGGCTACGGTCTCTTCTTTGAGAATGGGCGCGCCGCCCTTGCGGATCGCCTCGAGGAAGGTGAGCACGTCGCCGGCCGTCCCGGCCATGCCGCCGCCCCCGGAGGGGTAGGATGCGGGATCGAAGATGCGGTCCGGGGTGAAGCGCAGGACGCCCTCGTCCATCGTCAGCGTCGTCGTGCCCTCCATGCGCACCGGCGCGTCCGGGCCATCGGCATAGGCCGCGGCCAGCCGGGTCCGATCGACGACGCCGAAGTCCGTATCGGCGAGCCCCAGCGGGGCCATGACCTCGTCCCGCACGATGTCGGGCAGCGGCCTCTTCGTGACCGCCTCCATCACGCCGCCCAGCACGTCGATGCCGAGCGAGTAGCGCCAGGCCGTGCCCGGTGCGAAGAGCAGCGGCGCTTGCGCCAGCCGGCCGAGATTCTCGGCGAGCGACAGTCCCGGTTGGTCCAGCCCGTCCGAGACGTTCAGGCGATGGTAGGCGCTCTCGGCGGGCTCCCAGAATCGGTAGCCGATCCCCGAGCTGTGGGTCATGAGCTGGGCCAGCGTGATCGCAGGTTGCGTGCCGTCCGGCAGCGCCGGCTGGAAGGACGGAAGATGGCGCGTCACGGCCTCGTCGAGCGCGATCACGCCCCGCTCGACGAGGCGCATTGCCGCTGCCGTCACGATGGGCTTGGTGATCGAGGCGAGACGGAAGATCACGTCCTCGCGCATTGCCACACCGGTCTCGCGATCCGCGAGGCCGGCGGCGCGGCGATAAGCCGGCTCGCCATTCCGTGCCACGAGCACGACGGCGCCGACGACGCGGCGTTCCGCGAGCGCGCCGTCGATCACGGCGTCCAGCCGGCTCTCGATAGGCAGACTCATTCGCTCGGCCCCCCTGTGCTGACAGTGACCGCTCCTTAGTACCCGGCCCGCCTGATGTCTCCCGAGAGATCGACATGACGGGCGCGGGCCCGATGGAGCGCTGGCCCCGGCGAGAGCTAGCCTCTAAAAAGGCCGAATAAGGATCCGATCCCCAGCAAGGCGAAGGGATTGGCAGGATGAGCCGGCAGGGTACCTTCAAGGCGGCGCTGTTCGCGATGGTGGCCAACGGCTCGCTGTCCGCCGACCAGGCGCTGGCTCTGGTCCGAAAGCTCGAGACGGACGTCGATCGCTTCGATCTGGATCGGGGTGCTGCGGATCTCCTCGGCGCCGAGGCCGCGGGAGGGGAGCGCGACGAGCCGATCGCCGTCATCGGAATGGCCGGCCGGTTCGGCGACTGCGCCAATCTCGATTCATTCTGGGCGATGATCGAGGCCGGCAGGAGCAGCATCCGTCCCCTGCCGCAGGGCCGCTGGAGCGACACCGACTGCATGGTGCAGGGTGGCTTCCTCGAGCCCGCGATGGTGAGCGCCTTCGACCCTTTTTTCTTTCGCATCTCGCCGACCGAGGCGGCGCTGATGGATCCGCAGCAGCGCCTGTTCCTCGAGGTCGCCTATGAGGCGTTCGAGGATGCGGCCTATGGCGAGACGCTTCTCGCCGGGACGCGGTGCGGCGTGTTCGTCGGGGCGGGCGCCGGCGACTACAGCCGGCTCCTGGATGCCGCCGGTGCGGTCGCCTCGCCGCTGGCGCTGATGGGCAACGTCGCCTCGATCCTGGCGGCGCGCATCGCCTATCATCTGAATCTCAAGGGCCCGGCGATGGCCCTCGACACCGCCTGCTCCTCCTCGCTGGTGGCCGTCCACCTCGCCTGCGAGAGCTTGCGCCGGGGCGAGTGCGACATGGCTCTGGCCGGCGGGGTGTGCGTGATCAACACCGGCCGCTTCGCCGCCTCGATGACCGAGGCAGGGATGCTCTCCCCCTCGGGGCGGTGCCACAGCTTCGATGCCCGCGCCGACGGTTTTGTCTGCGGCGAGGGTGCCGGCGCCATCGTGCTGAAGCGCCTGAGCGATGCGCAGCGTGACCGTGATTCTATCCGCGGCGTGATCCTGGGCAGCGGAACGAACCAGGATGGCCGGACGAACGGCATCACGGCGCCCAGCGCGCCCGCCCAGGCCGAGCTGGAGCGTGCGGTCTACGACCGGTTCGGTATCGATCCACGCGCGATCGGCTATGTCGAGGCGCACGGCACCGGCACGCCGCTGGGCGATCCCATCGAGGTCGAGGCACTGACAGAAAGCTTCGGCGCGGTGCCGGCCGGGCGCTGCCCGATCGGCTCGGTGAAAACCAATCTCGGCCATGCGCTGACGGCGGCCGGCATCGCTGGTGTGCTCAAGCTGCTCTTGATGCTGCGGGCGGGCACGATCCCGGGAGCGCCGGATTTCGAAGAGCCCAATCCGCGACTGGCGCTGGAAAAGACGCCGTTCCACGTGCCGACGCGGGCTTCGGCGTGGGTGCCGCCCGAGGGCGGGCCGCGCGTGGCGGTGGTGAGCTCTTTCGGTTTCTCCGGGACGAACGCCCATCTCGTGCTGGCAGAGGCGCCGACTGCGCCGGCCCGTGAGCCGAAGGGGACCGGCGCCTATGCGCTGCTTCTCGCGGCCAAGTCCTCTGGCGCGCTGCAGCGCGAGGCCGAGGCACTGGCGCGCGCTCTGGCCGAGCGGTCCGGGCTGCTACTTGAGGATGTGGCATTCTCGCTCGCCTGCAGGGCCACGCCGTTCGAGCATCGCGCGGCCATCGTGGCCGCCGACCGGCCGACGGCGATCGCGGGGCTTGGCGCCATCGCCTCGGGGGCGGCGCTCCCGCCGGTGCAGGACGGCTCGCCTGCCTCGGCCATGGCGACCCGCTGGATCGAGCAGGGAAAGGTCGAGTTGGAGCCGCTGAGGGGACGGCGTGTCTCGCTTCCCACCTATCCCTTCGAGCGCGTGCCCTGCCTTCCGCCGGGGCTGGTGCGGGCTGAGAGCGCGAGGCCCGAGGAGACGCTCGCGACCTTGCGGGAGAGCCTTCTCGAGGCCGAGCCTTCCACGGTCTTCGCGGGGCACGGGGAGGGCTTCGGCCGGGTCGAGGCGCTGGGGCGGCGGCTGGCTGCGGCCGCGCTGTTCGAGGCCGGACTGGGCCGGACCGATCGGCGCGTCCACACCCGCGCCGGCCTAGCGCGACGCTTCGGCGTCGTCGCGGACAGGATGGGCCTTTGGGATGCCGTCCTCGACATCCTGGCTCGGGAAGGCCGGTTCCGGCTCGAAGGCGACGTCGTTCGCCTGGGCCCGGAAGCTCCCGAGGCGCGCTCGCGGCTGGAGCAGGAGGCGGCGGCGCTGGCCGCGCCGAGCCGGCACTCGCGCCCTTCCTCGACCTGCTGCTGCGCACGACGGCGGGCCTGCCCCAGGTGCTGCGCGGCGAGGTCGCGGGCACCACTCATTCTCTTTCCCGACGGCCGGCTCGACCTCGTCGAGGCGATCTATGCCCACAACCCCCTGGCGGAGCATTTCAACGCGCTGATGGCGCGCTCGGTGCGGGCGCTGGTCGCTGCCGGGTCGGGCGGGAAGCCGAACGATCCTCGAGGTCGGCGCCGGCACGGGTGGCGCCACCGGCGGCATTCTGGAAGCGCTGGCGGGCCTCGAGCCGCGGCCGGCCTATCTCTACAGCGACCTCTCGCTGGGCTTTCTGCAGCACGGCCACGAGCGGTTCGGCCAGCGCATCGAGCCGCTGATCCTCGACGTCAGCGCGGCCGGGCGAGCCGCAGGGCGTTGGCGACCGGCAGCTGCAGCCTGATCGTCGCCTCCAACGTCCTGCACGCGACGCCGGATCTCGAGGCGACGCTGGGCCATCTCTGGCGGCTCCTGGCGCCCGGCGGCGCCCTCGTCCTCAACGAGGTCACCGCGGTCCAGGACTTCGCAACGCTCACCTTCGGCCTCACCGACGGATGGTGGGCCTTCGAGGATGCCGCCACGCGCGGCTTGCCGGGCGCGCCACTTCTCGACGTGGGCCGCTGGCGCGAGGCGCTCGGCCGCGGCGGGCTTTCCCGAGCTCACGGCGCTGGGCCTGCCGGGCCAGGGCGAGGAGGCGTCGATGGGCCAGGCGGTGCTCGTCGCGAGGCGTGACGAGCGCCGCGTCGAGCCCGTCGCGGTGGGCCCGCGCCAGGGCTGGCCGCCCGCGCCGCTGCCGCGCTCGGCCTCGTCGCCGGCAGGCCAGGGCCGGGATCTCGAGGCGATGCTCGCGGAGGAGTTGGCGGTGGTGCTGGGGATCGCTCCGGCGGCGATCGACCGGCGCGGCCGGTTCATGGACTATGGCGTCGATTCGATTCTGGGCGTCGGCTTCGTCTCCCGCGTCAACGCCCGGTTCGGTCTCGATCTCAAGCCCACCATCGTCTTCGCCCGGCCGACGGTGGCCGACCTCGCGCGTCACCTGAGCGCCGATCTCGGCGTCGAAGCGGCCGAGGTGCCGCCGGCACCGGACAGCTGGAACGGCAACCGCGGTGTGCGCCGGCCGCGCGTCCGACGGACGAGCCGATCGCGGTCATCGGCATGGCCGGGCCGCTTCGCCAGCGCCGGCGATCTCGAGGCCTTCGCGGCGATGCTGGCCGAGGGCAGGAGCGGCATCGGCGACCTTTCCGCCCGCTTCGACCTCGATCTCGACAATCCGCCGGAGCATCTGCGCTCGGCAGCACCCTATCTGCGCTCGGCCGGGGCGCTGCCGCGGATCGATCTTTTCGATCCGCTTTTTTTCAGGATCTCGGGACGCGAGGCCGAGCTGACCGACCCGCAGCATCGCATCTTCCTCACCGAGGCGTGGAAGGCGCTCGAGGATGCGGGCTATGGCGACGTGGCGCTCGATGGTGCGGACTGCGGCGTCTTCGTCGGCTGCCATGGCGGCGACTACACGCACCGCATGGCGGAGCTGGGGATCGTTCCCGACAGCAACGCCTTCACCGGCAACGCCGCCTCCGTGCTCGCCGGCAGGATCGCCTACGTCCTGAACCTGAGGGGGCCGGCGATCGCGGTCGACACCGCCTGCTCCTCCTCGCTGGTGGCGGTCCATCTCGCCTGCCAGAGCCTGCGCACGGGCGAATGCCGCATGGCGCTGGCCGGCGGCGTCTTTCTCAGCACGACGCTGGGCTTCAACGTGGCGGCCGCCAGCGCCGGCATGCTGTCGCCGCGCGGGCGCTGCGCCACCTTCGACGCCGAGGCCGACGGGTTTGTCCCGGGCGAGGGTGCCGGTGCCGTCCTCCTGAAGCCGCTGTCGCAGGCGCTGGCCGACGGCGACCATGTGATCGCGACGATCGTCGGCAGCGCCGTGAACCAGGACGGCAGGACGAGCGGGATCACGGCGCCGAGCCCGCTGTCGCAGGCCGAGGTGATCCGCCGCGCTCAGGGCCATGCCGGCGTCAGGCCCAATGAGGTCTCCTATGTGGAGACGCACGGCACCGGCACCCGGCTGGGCGACCCGATCGAGGTGGAGGGGCTGACGCGCGCCTTCGCGGCAGAGCGCACCGCGCCGCATCGCTGCGCGCTGGGCTCGGTCAAGACCAATGTCGGCCATGCGGCGCACGCGGCCGGCATCGCCGGGCTGCTGAAGACGCTTTTGAGCTTCGAGAAGGGCGTCCTCTACCCGAGCCTGCATTTCCGGACCGAGAACCCGGTCCTCGAGCTCGCGAAGACACCTTTCTTCGTGCAGACCGAGCTGACGCCGTGGGATCGGCCGGCGGACGGGCGGCGGGTCGCGGGCGTCAGCTCGTTCGGCTTTTCCGGCACGAACTGTCATCTCGTCCTGGCCGATGCGCCGGTGGCCGTGGACCGGCGGACGGCACCGCCCACGGCGGTGCTGGCGACGCTGTCGGCGCCGACGCGCACCGCCCTTGCCCAGCGTGCGCGCGATCTCGCGGCCTGGCTCGGGCGTCACGGCGAGGCCCGGCTCGACGATGTGGCTTTCACGCTCGGCGCCGGGCGCAGCCATTTCCGCGAGCGCATCGCCATCATGGCGCGCTCCCGGGACGAGCTGCGGGCGCATCTCGAGGCGGGGCCGGAAGCGGGCAGCCTCGCCGGCGATCGGCAGATCGACCCTCGCCTTGCCGAGGCCGCCCAGCGCTATCTCGACGGCGGCGAGCTCGATTTTCGTGCGCTCTTCCCCGAGGCGCGGCGGCTGTCCCTGCCGACCTATCCGTTCGAGGAGACCTCCTACTGGCTGACGCCGCCCGAGCAGCCCGCGGCGGTGGCGCCATCATCGAAGTCCGTGGCCGCAGCGGAGATCACGCTGCCGTCGCTTCAGGCGCCGGCCTGGGTGCCTTTGCAGGCGACTGAAGAGAAGCGCGGCAGGCGGGTCCTGGTCGTGGGTGGTGCCGAGGATGACGGGCTCGTCGAGGCGCTGAGGGCTGCCGGGCATCAGGTGAGCCGGGCCGAGGGTGCCGCGGGCCTGGGCGCCGTCGATGCCGAGGCCGTTCTGGTTCGCACGAGGGGCGGCTCGGGCTCCGCGTCGCTGGCGCCGCTCTTCGCGCTCGTGGGCGAGCTTGTCGGCAGGGCCGGCGCCGCGGTGACGGTCGTTCATCTGCATGACGGTGGCCCGGTGGCAGCCGGTGCCGCGGCGGTAGCACCGTCGCTGGCGTTCCTCGGCTCGTCCGTCCGGTTCCGCAGCGTCGGGCTCGAGCCCGGCGCCGATGCCGGCGTGGTTGCCCGATGCATCGGGCAGGTCCTGGATGGCGACGCCTCCGACCTTTCCCTGAGTCAGCGATGGCCGGCTGAGAAAGCGCATCCTGGCGCCCGTGGACGATTCCCGCGAAACCGGCCGGCCGCGACTTTGGCGGGGTATGGCTCGTCACGGGCGGTCTGGGAGGCCTGGGTCGCCGTTTTGCCGCTCACCTCGCCCGCACGCGCGGCGCCCGCATCGCTATCGTCGGACAGAGTGCTCTCGATGCAGAGCGGCGTGCGCACCTCGATGCGCTGCGGGCGGAGGGGGCCGAGGTCGCCTATGCCCAGGCCGATGTCGGGGACAGGGATCAACTGACAAAAGCCATCGCCGAGCTCGAGCGTGCGCTGGGCCCGATCACGGCCGTCCTTCACGCGGCCGGACGACCGGGCGGTGCGGTTATCGGCCAGAAGGGCTGGCGGGAGATCCTGCCCGTTCTGCGCGCCAAGATCGACGGGGCGCTGGCGCTCGACGAGATCCTGGCGGACCGGCCGCTGAAGGCTTTTGTCCTTTTCTCGTCGCTCGCGGCGGAGCATGGCGATTTCGGCCAGTGCGACTATGCGGTGGCCAACGCCTGCCCTCGTGCGTTTCGCCGAGTGGCGGGCGGAGGAGGTGCGGCAAGGCCGCCGGCACGGCCGCACGCTCGCCTTGTCCTGGCCCATCTGGAGCGGCGGCCACGCCGCCCTCTCGAGCGAGGGCCAGGCGCTCTTCAGCCAGGCGCTGGGCATGCCGTTCCTCGAGCCTGCGGCCGGGCATCGCCACGTTCGAGGCCGGGCTCGCCGCGGCCGATGCCCCTGCATCGCTCGTCGTGACCACCGGCGCGGCCGAGCGCCGGGTGGCGCCGATCGAGATGGCAAAACCCGTACCAGCAGCCGGTCGCCGAGCGGAGGATGGCACCGCTGCCGGCATCGCGAGCTGCCATCGAGCGCCGGCTGGTCGAGATTGTGGCGAAACAGCAAAAGATCGATCCGGCGCGTGTGCGGCCGGAGGAGGGTCTTGCCGCCTTCGGCTTCGATTCGATCGGCCTCAAGGAGCTGGCCATCGGGCTGAGCGGCACCTTCGGCGTCGAGATCACGCCGGCGGTTTTCTTCGCGCACGGCTCGATCGGTGCGCTCGCGGTCCATCTGCTCGAGGAGCATGGCGACGCCCTGGCGATGGCGGAAGCGCCGTCACCCGCGGCACCGGGCAAGCCTCCGGCAGAGGTTCAGGTGGTCGCACCGGCGAAGGCGCCTGACGCGACGCGGGGACTGCGTCGGCCGATCGCCATCATCGGCATGGCTGGCCGCTTCCCCGGCGCCGCCGATCTCGCCGCCCTGCGCTCGATGATCGAGGAGGGGCGCCAGAGCGTGGGGTCGATGCCCGAGGCGCGTCGGCGGCTTCTTGGGTCTCGAGCATGAGGCCGATCCTCTCACCGCCGGCTATGTCGACGGGATCGACCTCTTCGACCACCAGCTCTTCCGCATCTCCAGGCGCGACGCGGTCCACATGGACCCGCAGCACCGGCTGGCCATCGAGGCGGTCTGGCAGGCGCTCGAGGACGCGGCGATCGCCCCGGCGGAGACCGCAGGCAAGGCCGTGGGCGTGTTCTTCGGCCAACAGGTGAACGCTTATGCCGGGCTGATCGAGACGGAGGAGGGCGCACGCTCGCAGCTGGCGCTGGGCAACATCGCCTCGATGTTGCCGGGGCGGATCTCCTTCGCGCTCGACTGGCACGGGCCTTCCGAGGCGATCGACACGGCCTGCTCCTCCGGCCTCGTCGCCGTTCATCACGCCGTCCGCGCGCTGCGCGAGGGTGCGTGCGAGCTCGCCGTGGCCGGTGCCGTCAGCCTCATCCTCGACCCCGAGGACGTGCGGACCACGGACCAGCTCGGCGTCCTGTCGCCGGACGGCCGCTGCCACAGCTTCGATGCGCGCGCCAACGGCTATGTGAAGGGCGAGGGCGTGGGCGTCGTGGTGCTGAAGCCGCTCGATCGGGCGCTCGCCGACGGCGATCCGATCCGCGCCGTGATCCGGGGCTCGGCCGTCAACCATGGCGGCCGGGCGCATTCGTTGACTGCGCCCAACCCGAACGCGCAGCGGCGGTTGGTCGAGACGGCGCTCGCGGATGCCGGCCTGCCGGCCTCCGCCATCGGCTATATCGAGGCGCACGGCACCGGCACCGAGCTGGGCGATCCGGTCGAGATCGAGGCGCTGGCGGGGGCGTTCGGCGAGGGTGGCGGGCCCGGAAGCTGCGCCATTGGCACGGTGAAGGCCAATATCGGCCATCTGGAGCCGGCGGCCGGCATCGCGGGCCTTCTGAAGGCCGTGCTCGCGGTGGAGCATGGCGTCAGGCCGGCGCTGGCCGGGTTCGAGACGCTGAACCCCTATATTCGCCTCGAGGGCACGCCTTTCTATATCCCGACCGCGGCGGAGCGGTGGCGGGGCGCCGGGCAGCGGCGTGCGGGCATCAGCTCCTTCGGCTTCACGGGCACCAACGCCCATGTCGTGATCGAGGAGCCGCCCGCTGCTTCGGCCGATGCCAGGGTTGCGGCCGCGGAGCCTGTGCTGCTCATGCTGTCGGCGGCGGATGGAGCCCAGCTCTCGGCGACCGTCGGGGCGCTCGCCCGCAGGCTCGAGGCGGAGCCGGGCCTCGATCTGCGCGATGTCGCCCTGACCTTGATGCTCGGGCGGAACGCGATGCCGCTGCGTGCCGCGGTGCTGGCCCGCCCGGGCGCTTCTGTCGTCGCGACGCTCGATGCGCTGGCGGCCCATCTTGACGGGCAGGGTGCGGCGCCCGCCGAGTGCTGGATCGGTGGCGGCGACGGCAAGGCGTCGCTGCTGACCGACGATCCGGAGGACCAGGATTATCTGTTGAGCCTGTGCCGGCGGAACCGGCTGGATCGCGTGGCGCGGCTCTGGTGCGCGGGCGCCTCGCCCGAGCCGCGCATGCTCGCGGAAGCGATGCCGTGGGCACGGGCTCGGCACGGCGCATCGCCCTGCCGGGCCTCGCGATGCGCAGGTCGGTCTGCTGGGGCACGCTGCGCCGTGGCGCGCCGACCATCGCGAGCGACCGTGTCCCGGTGACCGCTCCGCCGCCGCCGGTCCTGGAGGTGCCACCGCCCGCCCCAAGGGCGCCGCAGGCGGCGGAGGTGCTGACGAAGCTGCGCGCGCTGATCGCGCAGGCGCTTTACCTGACGCCCGACGACATCGACGACACGGCCGGCTTCATGGATCTCGGCCTCGATTCGATCCTCGCGGTCGAGGTGGCGAAGTCGATCAACGACGCCTTCGGCACGGACCTGCAGGCGACACGGCTCTTTGATCACCCAAATGTCGCGGCGCTCGCCGCCCACCTCGTCGAGCGCCTGAGCGAGGGGGACGAGCCCGCAGCGGTGGCGGTGGACGGGCGCCTGGCCGAGGAGGTCGCTGATTTTGTGCGGGCGCGGCTGGCCGAGGCTCTGGGCATCGATGCCATGGAGGTGGCGACCGACCAGCCGCTCGACGGCCTGGGCGTCTCGCCCGAGATCGCGGCGCGCGCGCTGGACGCGCTGAACCGGCGTTTCGGCGTCGCGCTCGACCTGGGCGAGCTTGGCCGCTGCCGCGATCTGCGCGCAGTCATTCTCATGGTGGCCAGCCGGATCGGCCAAGCTGCCGACGAGCCGGCCGCCGCCGAGCCCGTCTTCGCGGTACCTGCTCTGCCGCCGCAGCCCGCTCCGGCTGCTGCAGTGCCGGCGGCCATGCCGCTCGTCGCCCGCGAGCTGGCCGATCTTTTGTTCGTCGAGCCGGACGCGCTCGATCCCGACCTTCCGCTCGCGGAGCTGGGCCTCGACATCGTGCTCGCGACGGAGCTGGCCGACCGGCTCGTCTATCACTTTGGCGAGGATGCGCCCGGCCCGCGGGCGATCCTGACGGCGCCGGGCCTGCGCCATCTGGCGGCCTCGTTGGGTCGCCCGCTGCTTCAGCCCTCACCGGAGCCGCAGCCTGTGGTCGCCGAGCCGCCGCTTAGGGAGAGCTGGGCCGACGAGCAAAAGGTCGCGGTGGTCGGCATCGCCTGCCGCTATCCGGGAGCAGCCGACAAGGATGCCTTCTGGCGTCTCCTGGTCGAGGGCAGGAGCGGCATCGGGCAGGTGCCGGCCTGGCGCTGGCGGCAGGAGGAGGCGCAAGCGCGGCTGCAGACGCCCGAGCAGCAGAGCGCCGTGCGCTGGGGCGGCTTCATCGACGGGATCGACCGCTTCGATCCGCTTTTTTTCAACCTGTCGCCGCGCGACGCGGCGCTGATGGACCCGCAGCAGCGCCTCTTCCTCGAGGAGGCCTGGCACGCCTTCGAGGATGCCGGGCTCACGCGGGACCAGCTCCAGGGCTCGCGCTGCGGCGTTTTTGTCGGTGTCGGGCAGGGCGACTACAGCCGCCTGTTGCCGGAGGACGACGACCGTCTGACCGGGCAGCTCCTGCTGGGCAACACCTGCAGCATTCTTACCTCGCGCATCAGCTACCTGCTCGATCTGAAGGGCCCGAGCATCGCGCTCGACACGGCCTGCTCCTCCTCGCTGGTCGCGGCCGACATGGGCGTGCGTGCGATCCGCGAGGGGTGCTGCGACACGGCGCTGGTGGGCGGCATCAACCTGATGGCGACGCCGCAGATGCTGGTGATGACGGCGGCGAGCGGCATGCTGGCGCCGGACGGGCGCTGCAAGACCTTCGACGACCGCGCCGACGGCTTCGTCGCCGGCGAGGGCATTGGCCTTTTGGTCCTGAAGCGGCTCGATCGTGCGCGGCGCGATGGCGAGAGGATCTATGGCGTGGTCCGCGCAACCGGCACGAACCAGGACGGCAAGACTAGCGGTATCACGGCGCCCAACGCAAAAGCCCAGGAGGCGCTCGAGATCGAGGTCTGGGAGGGCGCAGGAATCGACCCGGCCGGGCTCGGCCTGATCGAGGCGCACGGCACCGGGACCCGGCTGGGCGACCCGATCGAGATCGACGCGCTCTCCCGGGCCTTCAAGAGGGTGGCGAGCCGACCGAGCCGCTGCGCCATCGGCTCGGTCAAGACCAACATCGGTCACACGCTGGCAGCGGCCGGCGCCGCCGGGCTGATCAAGACCCTACTGGCGTTGCACCACCGGACGATCCCGCCCTCGCTCCACTATGAGCGGCCGAACCGGCACATCGACTTCGAGGCGACGCCCTTCCGCGTCGCGACGCAGGCCGAGCCCTGGCGGGAGCGCCGGCTCGCCGCGGTGAGCTCGTTCGGGTTCAGCGGGACTAACGCGCATCTCGTGATCGAGGGTGTCGAGGCGCCGCCTGCCGCGGCGCCGGCCTCGGGCAAGCCGCAGCTTCTTCTCGTCAGTGCGCGCGATGAGGAGAGTTCTTGGGCGCCAAGCTGCGCGCCTGGCGGCGGGCCTAGCCAAGGATCGGCCGCGGCTCGAGGACGTGGCCCACACGCTGGGTTGCCGCCGCACACATCACGAATGGCGCGCTGCCATCGTCGCCAGCTCGCTCGACGAGGCGCTGGCGGCGCTTCGCGCCCTGGCCGAGGGCCGGACGCATCTGTCGGTCGTTGGGCCACGGAAGGTGCTGCGTGCGAGCAACGCACCGTCGGGAGCCTCTGGCTTGCGAGCGGCGGCAGAGAGCTGGGCTGCCGGCGGGCCCGTTCCGCGGGCCCTGCTGGGCGAGGGGCGCTTCGTCGACTTGCCGCTGACCGCCTTCGCCCGCCTGCGCTGCTGGCCGGAAAGGCCGGGAGTCGCCGAGGAGGGCTATATCCGGCTCGCGGCTGAGGATCCGGTGATGGCGAACCACCGGGTTCAGGGCGTGCCGGTGCTGCCGGGCATGGGGGTTCTGGCCCTCCTTGCTCGGGCCGCGCGGGAGCAGGGCTTCGACGGCCCGCTCGAGGAGATCGCCTGGATTCGGCCGATCGCGGCGCCGACGGCCGTTCGCGTCACGTCCTCCCTAGAGGGCGATGAGCTGGCCCTTCGCCTCGTCGATGCGAAGGGGCAGGCATGCGCCCGCGCCACGGCCCGGCGCGAGGCCGTCGCGGCGCCGCCAGACCTCGATCGCGCCATGCTCACGGCGAGGACCGGCAGGCCGATCGAGCCGGCCGCGGTCCGCTCCTTCCTCGAGCAGGCCGGCATCGAGCATGGCCGAGGATTTCGTCTGCTCGCGGGCATCGACCTGCATGAGGGCTGGCTGCTCGCCCGCCTCGAGCCGGGGCGGCCGGAGGCCTGGGCACCGCTCGAGGAAGGGCCCGTCTCGCCGGCCGCTCTCGACTCGGCGCTCCAGGCGTTGGCCGCCCATGCTTGCGGTGTCGTGTCCGGTGTGGTGGGCGACGGGCGGCCGCTTCTGCCGGCGGGCGTCGGCCGGTTCGTCTGCCATTGGCCGATGGAGGGCGAGCTGATCGCGTGGATCGAGGTCGACCCGGCCGCGACGGACGATGCTCGCCTGACGGCCGATCTTCTGCTCGCGCGACCGGGCGGAGAGGTGGTGGCGGAGCTGCGGGGCTTCGTGGCGCGCCGGCTGGAGCGTGCGCTCGATGCGCAGGCCGGCGATGCGGGTGGCGTCGTCTATCTGCGACCGTTCTGGGAGCCGAAGCCTGTTCCGGCACGGGCGGGGCAGCCGCCACTGGTGCTGCACACGCCCGGTGCCGGCACCTGGGCGGCGGTGATGGCGCAGGAGACCGGTGGGCGCGCGCTTGCGGCGGAGGCTCTCGACCCGGCCCAACTCTCGGCGCTTTTGAGTGATGGGGCGGCGTCTGTTGTCTTCGCGGCCTGGGACGAGGTGCCGAGGCAGGCGCTCGAGCTTGCCGGGCCGGATCTCGCTGTCGTCGAGCGGGACGCGGTATGGCCGATGCATGCCCTGCTGCAGGCGCTCGCACGGTCGGGATCCGCCTGCCGCCTGACGCTCGTGACGCGTGGGCTCGCCGCCGTTCCGGGCGAGGCGGCGATGGCGCCGGCCTATGCGGCGCTCCCCGGGCTCGTGCTCACCGCTGGTCGGGAGCTCGCGAGGCTGGAGGTGGCGCATGTCGATCTGCCGCTCGCCGCTCCGGAGGAGAAGGAGCGGGCGCATCGTTCCTGGATTTTGGGCGAGGCGGGCGGCGGCGCCGTCGTCGCCTATCGCGGTCCCCAGCGTCTCGTGCGGGCTCTCGAGACGGTCGTGCTCGACGAGGGGACCACGGGAACTGCCCTGGGCGGTTTGCCGGAGCGGGCGGCCTGCCTGATCGTCGGGGGTGCCGGTGGCCTAGGTCGGGCGCTGAGCCTGCATCTCGCGCAAAAGCTGCGGGCGAGGATCGCCTGGATCGGCCGCAGCGCGGAGGATGAGCGGGTTCGTAGCGCCCGCGAGGCCGTGGCGGCGGCCGGCGGCGAGGTCGTCTATCGCCAGCTCGACGCGGCGGACGAGGCGGGCCTGCGTGATGTCGTGGCCGAGCTGAGGGAGCGCTGGGGCGGGATCGATCTCGCCGTGCACAGCGCGCTCGTGCTGGCCGACCGCTCGCTCGCCCAGATGACGACGGCCGAGCTGGATGCGGCGCTGCGCCCGAAAACCCATGGGCTGATCGCGCTGGCCCGGGCGCTCGCCGACGGGCCGGCGCCGCGTCTTTGCGCGTTCTCCTCGGCCAACGCCTTCACGCTCAACCCCGGCCAAGCCAACTACGCCGCCGGCAGCACTTTTGCCGATGCCTACGTCCTGGCGCTGGCCAGGAGCGCCGGCTGGCGCGCCACGATCCTCAACTGGGGGATCTGGGGCGAGACGGGCATCGTGGCACAGGAAAGCTTCATCGAGCGTGCGCGGCGCGAGGGGATTCTTTCACTTTCGACGGCCGAGGGGATGCGCGCCTTCGACCTCGCGATGGCGCGGTCGCTGGATCAGGCGATGGTGCTCAAGGTGGCCGCGGAGCACCGTGCCGGCTTCGAGGGCGCGCAGGCAGCGCAGGCTACCCGCGTTGATGCCGAGGCCGTGCTCGACATGGCGGGCGGTGTCGCGGCGCTGGCTGAGGGCCACGGCGGCGCGACAGCGGTCGACATGACCGAGGCCGCTGTCGGCATGACGGCGCTCGTGCAGCATGCGCGCCGCGGGCTCGCTCGTGTCTATGAAGGGCTGGGGCTCTGGGATGCGGCTCCGGCCGGCATCGATGCCATGGCGGATCGGCTGGGGATCGTTCCTGCCCGTCGCCCGCTGCTCGAGGCTCATCTGGAGATCCTGGCGCGGGTCGGCTGGCTGAGGCTCGAGCCTGGGCTCGACGGTCCCGTGGTCTATCCGATGCCCGAGGTCCGAGGCGAGGCGGAACCGGAAGAAGCGCTGCCGCCGGGTCCGCTGGCCCTGCTCGAGGCGGCGATCGCCGGCACGGCCGAGCTGCTTCGCGGTCGCCGCGAGGCCACCGACATTCTTTTCCCCGGCGGCAGCACCCATCTCGTCGATGCCGTTTACGCAGGCGATCAGGCGGTCGACTTCTTCAACGGGCTCGTCGCCGCGGCGGTGCGGGGCCTCGCCGGCGACCGGCCGCTGCGCATCTTGGAGATCGGTGCCGGCACCGGCGCCACCACGCGGCGGGTGTTGGAGGCCCTCGAGGAGGGCCGGATCGAGCGCTACCACGTCACCGACATCTCACCCCGCCTCGTCGCCCAGGCGCGCGAGACTCTTGGCCGTTATCCGGCGGCGCGGTTCGCGACGTTCGACGTCACGCGGGACCCGTGCGAGGCCGGCTTCGAGGAGGGCGGCTTCGACATCGTGATCGCGGCCAATGTCCTGCACGCGACGCCGCAGCTCGCTGGCACGCTGCGGAACGCGAAGCGGCTGCTGCGACGGGGTGGCGCCCTGATCCTCAACGAGGCGACGGCGGCCAGCGATTTCGCGACGCTGACCTTCGGTCTCACCGACGGCTGGTGGGCCTTCGAGGATGCATGGCTGCGGCTGCCGCATGCTCCGCTTTTGTCAGCCGAGCGCTGGCAGACCTTGCTGGCGGTGGAAGGCTTCTCGCCCATGGCCACGGGCGGCCTCGAGGGCGGCGGGCAGCACGTCATTCTGGCGAGAAGCGATGGATGGCTGCGTCGCGCGGGCCAAACTCCGGCGGTGGCAGCAGCACAGGAGCGACCGGCCGAGCCGAGCGTGATGACCGCGGCCGCATCGCAAGGGACGGGCTCCGCGCTCGACATCGCGCGTGAGACCCTGGCTCGGACCTTGAAGCTGGAGCCGCACCGGATCGACGCCGAGGCGCCGCTCGAGCGCTACGGCGTCGACTCGCTGGTGGCCGGCGAGCTGCAGGCGCGGCTCGAGGAGATCTATGGCAGCCTGCCGCGCACGCTGGTCTTCGAGGCGAGGAGCCTCGCGGAGCTGGCGGCCGCGCTATCGACGCGGGCGGTCCAGCGCCCCGTGGCTCCCGCTCCGGTGCCGGCCACGGCCCCGGTTGCCGCGGTCCCTGCGCACGACGATGCGATCGCCATCATCGGGCTCGCCGGGCGCTATCCGGGTGCCGGGACGGTCGAGGCGCTCTGGGACAATCTCGAGGCAGGCCGCTCGGCCATCACAGATGTCCCCGCCGACCGCGCTGCGTTCCGCTCGCTGCGGGCCGAGGAGGCAGCGCTCGGGCGGGGTGGCTTTTTGGCAGATGTCGCCGGCTTCGATCCCCTGCTCTTCGGCATCTCGCCCGCCGAGGCGGCGACGATGGACCCGCAGGAGCGGCTTTTCCTCGAGACGGTCTGGGCCGGGCTCGAGAATGCCGGCCGCCTGCCCGAGGCCTGGGACCGCGAGGTCGGCGTGTTCGTGGGCGTGATGGGCACGGACTATGGCCGGCTCGCGGCCGAGGAGGCGGCGCGCGGCGGGCCGGGGCTCGGCAGCTCGGCCTTCTGGTCGATCGCCAACCGCGTCTCCCACGTCCTCGACCTCACCGGCCCCAGCCTCGCCGTCGACACGGCATGCTCCGCGTCGCTGGCCGCCATCCACCTCGCGGCCGAGAGCCTGAGGCGCGGCGAATGCCGGGCCGCCATCGCCGGCGGCGTCCACCTCATCCTCCATCCTGCCTCGCGCCGCGGTCTTTTGGCCCTGGGCCTGCAATCGCCGACCGGGGAGGCGCGGGCCTTCGCGGAAGATGCCGACGGCCTCGTCGGCGGCGAGGGGGTCGGATGCCTCGTGCTGCGCCGTCTCGAGGACGCGATCCGCGACAAGGACCGCATCCTGGGGCGTGGTCCGCGCGACGCACATGGCGGCCAACGGGCGCGGCCGCGCCTATATGGCGCCCAATGCGGGCGGTCAGGCTAAGGCGCTCGCACGGCTGCTCGAGCGCTCCTCCATCGAGCCCGGCAGCATCGGCTATGTCGAGAGCCAGGCGACGGGCTCGCCGCTGGCCGATCTCTCCGACATCACCGGGCTCGCGCGCACGATCGGCGGTGCGGGACGGGCAGGGCCGCTCCCCGTCGGCAGCCTGAAGCCGGCATTGGGCCATCTCGAAGCGGCGTCGGGCGTGGCCCAGGTGACGAAGGTGCTGGGCATGTTGGGCCGCGGCATGCTGATGCCGACACCGGGCGTCGAGGCGTTGCATCCGGACATCGCTGCTGCCGCCGGGCGCCGAGCTCACGGTCTGCCGGTTGCGCGCGCCCTGGCCCAGGCCACGGTCCCAGACGCCCCGTCGCGCGCTGGTCGAATCCTTCGGTGCCGGTGGCGCCACCGCCTTCGCGATCATCGAGGAGTGGCATGGCAGCGCGGCGCCGCCGCCGCCATCGCAGGAAGGCTACGTCGTCCCCCTCTCGGCCCGCACCCCGACCGCGCTGCGGGCACGAGCGCAGGTGCTGCTAGATCATCTGGGCACGAGCGAGCCCGACCTCGTGTCCCTCGCCTGGACCCAGCAGACTGGCCGCGCCGCGCTCGACCACCGCTTGGCCATCGTCGCCCGCTCCATCGAGGATCTGGAGGAGGGGCTCGAGGCCTATCTCGCCGGAACGCGTGGCGGCTGGCACGAGGGCGTGCGCTCGAGCAACGGAGGCTCTCCGACGTCGCCTTCCGGGTCGGGCCTCGATGATCTGGCGGCCTTCTGGGCGAAGGGCGGCAGCCTCGATTGGGCCGCTCGCTGGCAAGGCCCCCGCCCGAGCCCGGTGGCGCTGCCCACCTATCCCTTCGAGCACCGGCGCTACTGGCTGAGCGGCGCTTCGGCGGCGGCGATGCCGAGCACCGTCACCACGCGCCGCGCGGTCGTCCTCGAAGGCCCATCCGACATCGACGGGCTCTCCATCCGCGAGATTCCCCTTACGCCGCCCGGCGAAGGCGAGGTGCAGATCCGTGTGCGCGCCTTCGCCCTCAACTTCGCCGATCTTTTGTCACTCCGCGGCCTCTATCCCAATCTCGACCACTATCCGTTCCTGCCGGGCTTCGAGGTCGCGGGCGAGGTCACGGCCGTGGGCCGGGGCGTCCAAAAGCTCGCGCTGGGCGATGCAGTCATGGCGCTGGCCGGCGGCCATGGCGGGCAGGCCGATCACGTCAACCTGCCCGAGGCGGTCGTGGCCCTGAAACCCGAGGGGATGAGCTGGCCCGAGGCCGCTGCCTCGCCGATCGGTTATCTAACGATGCGTCTCGCCCTGGACCGTGCCGATCTCCAGCCGGGCGAGACCGTGCTCGTCCAGTCGGCTGCCGGCGGCACCGGGCCGTTCGCGGTGCAGATGGCGATCGAGCGTGGCGCCACGGTCATCGCTACCGCCGGGTCCCAGGCCAAGCTCGACATGCTGCGACGGCTCGGGGTTGAGCACGGCATCGACTATCTGAGTGAGGATTTCGCCGCCCGCGTGCGCGAGGTCACCGGCGGCCGCGGTGTCGACGTCGTCCTCAACACCATCGGCGGCGAGGCGATCCAGAAGGGCATCGACCTGTTGGCGCCGGGCGGCCGGTATGTCGAGATCGCGGTCGGCGGGCTCGCCAAGGCCGGAGCCATCGACCTGTCGCGCCTCACCGCCAACCAGAGCATCATCGCCGTCAATCTCGGGCGCCTGCTGGCGAGCCCCACAGCCGCGCGGCGGGCGCTCGACGCGATGACGAAGGACCTTGCCGCCCGGCGGGTGCGCCCCGTCATCTCCGAGACTTTTTCATTCGCGAGGCTCGCCGACGCCTACCGCCAGATCGACGAGCGCCACAATGTCGGCAAGGTCGTGGTCTCGGTCGACGAGGACGACCTGCCGGCGGTGGTCGAGGCTCCTGTGCTCGTGGCACCCCGGAAGCCGGCCGCTCCTGCCGTCGCTCCGCAGGCCTTGGGTCCCGGTGTGGCCGCGATCGTGGCCGAGGTCCTGGCGCTGGAGGCGAGCGATCTCGACCCCGACCGGCCGCTCCAGGAGCTGGGGCTGAGCTCGGTCAGCGGGCTCGCGATCATGCGCGCGATCAACGACCGCCTGGGCATCGCGGCGCCGACGACGGCGCTCTGGGAGCACGCCAGCTTGCGAGCCCTCACGCGGTATCTGGAGGGCCTGGGCGGTGAGCCGGCCGCGGCGCCGCATGATGCGGCTGCCCTTTTGCTGCTGCGTGAGCGCGGTGAGGGGCGGGCCCATGATCCGCTGGTGCCGATCGAGACGCGCGGTACCAGGCCGGCCTCGTTCTGGGTGCACGGCGCCCCGGGCGAGGTGAGCTGGGTCGTGCGGCTGAGCGAGGCGCTGGGCCCCGACTATCCGGTCTTCGGCCTCGAGGCCCAGGGTGTCGGCGACGGGGCCGCGCCGCAGCGGAGCATCCCGCGCATGGCGCAGCGTTATGTCGAGGCGATGCGGCGCCGGCAGCCCGAGGGACCGTACCGCCTGGGTGGCTATTCCGGCGGCGGGGTCATCGCCTTCGAGATGGTGCGGCAGCTCCAGGTCGCCGGCCACAAGGTCGAGCGCCTCGTCCTGCTCGACGCCTGGGCGCCCGGCAATCCGGCGCTGGCCGGCATGGAGGAGGTCTACGGGCCTTCTTTTGTCTTTCTGCTCGCCGTCAACTGGCTGGGGAGTCGCTGGGGGATGGCGGTGCCGCTCCAGCCGGAGGCGCTGGCCGGGCTCGAGCGCGACGCGGCGCTGGAGCGGGCGCTCGATCACCTCTACGCCGAGGTGACGCCCTCCATCGAGCGCGAGCGGGTGAGGGCGGTGCTGGACGGCATGGAGCGGGTGGGCCGGGCGATCGGGCGGGCCCTGTCGCGCTACGTTGCCGAGCCGCTGGCGCGGCCGGTGGGCGAGGTGCTGATGATCCGCTGCGCGCACGACATGAGCCCGGAGGGCAACCCGCTGGCGCTGCCGACATTCCTCGCCGAGGCCGACTACCGGGCCGGGTGGGAGGAGCTTCTGGGGCAGGCCATGCTCAGCGTCGATGTCGGCTGCGACCACTTCAACCTCTTGGCCGACCCGTTCCGGGAGGAGGTCGCCCGCGCGATCATCGCCCTCGACGCGCCGGTGACGGCTCCCAAGGCCAACGGCCACGACGAGGATCGCCTTCACAGGGTCGTCGAGGCGCAGCTCCGTGCCGTGCTTCCCGACCTGCCGGCCGGCGCGATCAGGCCGGGCGTGACGCTGACGGAGCTGGGCGCCACGTCGATCGACCGTGCGGAGGTGGCGTCGGGCTCGATGGAGGCCCTCGGTATCGTGGTTCCGCTGGGCGAGCTGGCTGCGGTGGCGGACGTCGACGCGCTGGTCGCAGTGCTGGCCCGGCATTTGCCCAAGCCCAACGGCGCAGCGGGCCATGGCCATGAGGCCGAGGGCGTGCCGCTGACGGGCCGAGCATGAGCGACGTGGATCTCGGCTGCGTCGTCAGGAAGCTCGGCCGTTGAGCGCGCCGACGCCTCGTTCTGCCCCACCGGCGACGGTGCCGACGAGCTTTCAGGACCAGATGGTCCAGATCATCTCGGATATCGGCGCCTCGGGCTATGTGCGGGCGGTGCTGCGCTTCGAGGCGCCCCTCGACGAGGGGGTCCTCACCCGGGCCGTGCGGCTCCTCTACGACCAGGAGCCCGTGCTCGCCTGCCGCTTCGATGCGACGGTCTCACCGCCTGTCTGGCGGCGGCACGACGATCTCGACGCGTTGGCCGAGGTCGAGGTCCTAAAGACCGATGACGAGACGGAGGCACTGGGCCGGATCCAGGCCGAGCGCTTCCCGCAGCCCGATCCTGGCCGCCCGCCTGCCAACCTGCGCGCCACCGTGATCCGGACGGACGCTGGCGACACGCTGGTCCTGACGATGAGCCATGTGCCGGCGGACGGGACGGCGCTCCTCGACAGCTGCCAGAAGATCGCCAGGCTCTATACGCGTCTTCTGGCCGAGCCCGGCTTTCGGCCCGAGGTCAACACGGCCAGCCGCGACAGCTTCGACTGGATGCGGTCGTTCCGCTGGCGCGACTATCTGGGGATGCTGAAGGCGGATGTGGTGGCAGCACGCCGGCGCCGCGGCCCTTCCTGGGGCATCCGCAGCGACTGGGCGAGCTTCCAGGCGAGGCGGGTGCAGGTGCAGCCGGCCCATCACGAGCATCGGATCGGGCCCGACCGGTTGCATGCGATCGACCTCTACGCCCGCGCCCGCCAGGTCACGCTCAACGACGTGCTGACGGCCGCCTACTTTCGCGCCTATGCGGCGATCTTTCCCCCGCCGCCCGGCGCCAGGCTCGAGCTGACGGTGCCGACCAACATGCGCCGCTATGCGCAGCGGCAGGCGGAGCCCGCGATCCGCAACCTCGGCAGCGTCATCTATATGACCATCGGCAGCGAGCTCGGCACCGGCTTCGAGGATACGCTCCGCCTCGTCGCCGAGGAGACGAGGCGGCACAAGCGGCGCCTGCTCGGGACCGAGTTCCAGCTCCCCCAGCTCCTGCTCCGCCGCCTGCCCTTCGCGTGGAATCGTGCCCTGATCGGCAAGGCGCTGCGCAAGCAGCTGGAGCAGCCGAGCCCGCCCACGATGACCAATGTCGGCCTGCTCCGTCCGGAGAGCGTGCGTTTCGGCGATCTCGAGCCCAGCACCGCGCTCGTGCTGACGGAGGCGGCGCCATTGCCGATCTTCCTCGTGACCGTGCTCCGGATGGGCAGCCATCTGGCCCTGGGGCTGGGCTACGATGCCGACGAGCTGCCACCCACCACAGTCGCGGCCTTCTTCGCCGAGCTCGACCACAACCTTCGCTTTGATAGCTTTGCCGAGCCTGCCCACCATCTCCTGGAGGAGACGCCGTCATGACGCGGGAGGAGCTGCTTCAGGCCCTCGACAAGATCACGCATTCTCCTGCGGGGACGGCGAGCGAGGACCGCGTCCTCGAGAATCTGGCGGGCTGGGACTCGCTCGCCGCCGAGGAGTTCCGAATGCTCTCCGAGGAGAAGCTGGGCGTCGAGCTCGACGGGCTCGCGGTCGAGAAGGCCCGCACGGTGGGCGATCTCGTGGCGCTCGTGGAATCGAAGCTCGAGGGGTGAGCGCGCTCAGGTAGCGCGCCGGACGGGCGCCTCGACACGGAGCCTGACGCCGCCGCGGGGCGCCATGATGCCGGTCTTCCAGACGCGGCGGACGGGCTTGGGCTCCTCGAGCCGGAAGCACCAGCGCGTCAGCAGCGTGGCGAGCACGACGCGCATTTCCTGAAGTGCCATGACGGCGCCGAGGCAATGGCGACGGCCGCCACCGAAGGGGAAGAAGGTGGACGAGCTGGGGCTTTTCTCGAGGAAGCGCTCCGGGCGGAAGCGTTCCGGTTCCGGGTAGCGCTCAGGGTCGCCATGGGCGAGGTCGATCGACAGCATGACGATGTCGCCCGCCGCGACCTCATGCTCGCCCAGGGCGAGCGGTACCGTGAGACGGCGGGCCACGCCGGGCGCCACCGGCTCGATGCGCAGTGACTCCCGGCAGACCGCGTTCAGATAGGGCGTGGCGCCGAACTCGGCCATCTCAGGCGCGTCGCCAAGCCGGCCCAGCTCGGCCAGAAGGCGGTCCAGGACACCCGGCTCGCGATGCACCCAGTAGAGCGCCCAGGCAAGCGCGTTGCCGGTGCTCTCGTGGCCGGCGAAGAGCAGGGTCAGGAGATTGTCCCGGATCGCGGCGTCGGTGAGCGAGGCCTCGCCTGAAGGCTCGCGCGCGCGTGCCAGATGCGTGAGCAGATCGCCCCTGCCCTCCGCGCTCTCGCCGGCCCTGGTGGCCTCGATCATCGGCATGAGCACGGCGTCGACCCTGGCGATAGCGTCCTGGAAGCGCGACCACGGGCTCCATCGCCCGAGCCGGCGGCGCAGCGCCGGAATGAAGACGAGCCACACGTTCATCGTGTCGCGAAGCTCGAGGAGCCCCGTGCGCAGGCGCTCGATCTCGGCACCTTCGCTGGCGCCGAACACCGTGCGCAGGATGATCTCGAGGGTGATGGGGCGGCAGAAGCCGTCGGCGGTGATCCGCTCGCCGGCGCGCAGCCCCGCGATCTGGCGCAGCGTCGCCTCGCGCATGATCGCGGCGGCCTCGTTCCGGCCGCTGATCAGCGGGGCGTTGAGGAGCCGCCGCATGCGAGTGTGGGCCTCGCCCTCCAGCACGGTGATCGACGCCGACCCGTAGAAGAGCCCCGCTGCCTTGTCGACCGTGGTGGTCTCCGAGGCGGCAAGCGCGAAGGCCTTCTGCACGTGCGCAGGGCAGGCCGAGACGCTCATCCGGCCGCCCAGGGGCGAGGGCACGGAGAACGGATCGCCGTAGCGCCGTCGCAGGCCCTGGTAGCACTCCCGCGGCGCCTTGAAGAAGGCCAGGAGATGCGGCACCAGCCGGCGCGGCCCCGGAGGGCTCGGAGCGGTCGCAAATGCCCCGGGGGCGTTCTGGATCCCGTCACCCGCTGCTCGCGCCATCAGCGTGGGCCGTCGCAGCGCGCGCCGTGGTGGGCAAGGAGCTCGTACGGATCGGACATGCGCGGAGAATAGGCAGGGGACGGGCGGCTCGCAACGAGCACCGGCGGCGCTGACCGCCTCTGCGCCGGGCCTCGATCTCGACCAGCTGGTCGACGGCGCGGAGCATGGATGAGCGGCTCCCGTCGTGCCCGCCAACAGACCGGACTGGCCCGTGCGCGCCGCCAGCCCATGGTCCGGCGCGGACAAGAACTCAGTGACGAGCGGCTTATCGGGCCGACCCTTGGGCTAAGGCGCCGGCGACATTCCGGGCAGCCGGCGAAGGGGGTCGAGCGGGCCGAGCGGGATCAGCTCGAAGCTCATGAGATGGGCGCGACCCAGCGGCAGCCTTTCGAGCATCTCGTGTGCCACCGTAGGGTCCGTGACATTCAGGATGAAGGCCACGCCCGGCCGATCTCGCAGGGAGTACCACTGGTCGATCTTGCCTTCGAGGTAGAGGGTGACGGTACCGCGAGCTTCCTTCGGCAGGATCGCGAGCACCTTTGCCTGATCGACGCTGGGGTTGAGGGTTCCGATGGCGAGAATTCTCGTGGTCGGCGTCGCGGGCTGCGCTTGCGCAGAGCCCGCGACGCCGAGGCTGAGGACCAGCGCCAGGCCGGCGACTAGCGTGTCTCTCACCTCATTCCCTCCGTTCCATCTCGATACTCGCCGGCGCCTCGTGACGTCGTGTCGGCCGGCGCTGTGGCGACCATCCCTCTCAGTGCCCGCCGCAATGCTGCGACGTTCTCCGCACCATTCAGCAGCTCGAATTGCCGCTGCGCCTTGCGCCAGAGCGGAGCCGCTCTGGCGTGGAGGCGCCGCCCCTCCTCGGTGAGCTCGACAAGGCGGCTGCGGCCATCCGTGGGCGACGGCCTGATGGTGACCAGGCCATCGCGCTCCAGGAAGCCCACCATCTTGCCCATCGCCGTCCGCTCGATGTCGAGCCGACCGGCAAGGGCGTTGACCGCAACGCTTCCCACCTCGTCCAGGGCCGCCAATGTGAGGAATTGCGTGATGCGCAGGCCCGCCGGCTCGAGGTGGGCATCGTAGAAGCGGGAAATCTGGCGGCTCGCCTGCCTCATGGCGAAGCAGTTGCATTGGTCGATTCCAAGAGGCTGATCAATCGACAACATTTCTCTGCCCTGTCGTGTCGTCCGAGCCCGCTGGTCATGAGTGGACGGAACGCGCGGATCGTCGTCCGCGGTGCTCAAAGCGCGGGTGGCGGCGTGATGTAGCCGGGCACCTCAGCCGCAAGCGTGCTCTTCAGCACCGCCGTCCCCTTGTCTGCCATGACCTCGCTCTTGCCGGCGCAGAGCGCATCATAGGTCTGGCGCACCACGTCCTCCGGGCGGGCCTTCGGCACATCGATGCCGCTGGTCAGGTCGGTGTCCACGAACCCGACATGCAGGCCCAGAACCTGGACGCCGCGCTCGCGCAGATGAAAGCGAAGTTGGTTCGTGAAGCTCCATGCCGCCGCCTTTGACGCGGCATAGGCCGTCAGATAGGGCCGTGGGAGCCACACGATGTCGGAGAGCACGTTGATGATGGCGGCATGCGGCTTGGCCAGCACTATCTGCTCGAAGGCCTGGGTGACGCGTACGACGCCGTAGTAGTTGGTATCGAGCATGAGGGCCGATTGTGCCTCGAGGTCGGTGGCCAGAGGTCCCTCGATGAGAGCGGCGATGCCTGCGTTGTTGATCAGAAGGGTCGTATCGGCCGCCAGCTCGGCCGCCGCTGCGATCGATGCCGCATCCGTGACGTCGATCCTGACCGGAACGACGCCCGGCTCGTCGAAACCGGCCGTGTTGCGCATGCCCGCGTAGATCCTCGCCGCCCCACGGCGACGCGCCTCGCGTGCAAACGCCAGGCCCAGGCCGCGATTGGTGCCGGTGATGAAGACGGTGGCGTTTGCGACATCCATGACAAGCTACCTTTCCAGAGCCCCCGCCTGGGGGACGAGCACCCGCCCCTGGCCCAGTGGCGCCAGGGTCAGAGAAAAAGACCTTCCGGCACCTGCTTCGAAAGCGCCTCCCGCAGGCGGGTGGCGAGGGACAGCACGGCGCCGAGCGGGCTCATCCGCACGCTGACGCGCGGCACCGATCCGTCGGGGTTACGGTCGACGACGACGACCGCGCTCAGGCTCTCACCGCTCGTCAGCACGGCCTCGTACTCGACGAAAAGCCGTGTGCCCGCCGCCTGGAGGAACGCTGGCGTCTGCGAGCGATAGAGGTTCCCGACGGCGTTGACGACGAGCCGGATCCTGTCGCGTCCGATGACGGGACCGCGCAGCACCGAGCTCACCAGCTCCGCGTCGGCGGTCAGATCGTCAAGGAACGGGTGACGATCCCCTTCTGCGTGCGCCATTGCTCAACTCCGATCATGCTCAGTCGAAAACGGCGCGGTTCCGGGCGATGAACTGCTGGACCGTGAGCGCCGGCGTGCCGGTGATCTTCTCGACGTTGTCGTTGGCGCCGGCGAAGATGCCGTCGCGATAGTTCTGGGCGACCTCGACCAAGTGCTGGACCAGGAATGGCGGAAATTTGTAGAGATTTTCCATCTTGTCCTTGAATACATCGATCGACGTCGGCGCGTAGTCGATCCTGGCATCGAGCACCTCGCTCATCGCGGCGGCGATCTCGGTGTGGCTCATCTCGACCGGGCCATGCAGCGCCTAGGTCTTGCCCGTGTGGCCTCGCGGATCGGCCAGGATGTGAGCGATGACGCGCCCCTGATCATCGGCCGCGATGGGCGCGTGACGCCCGTTGGCGAAGGGGAACTCGATCCTCTTCTTGGTCCAGATCTCCTTGGCGAAATGTGGGTAGACGAGCCAGTCGGCAAAGAAGGTGGGGCGGAGATGCGTCATCGGCACGCCTGACCAGTCGAAGACCCGCTCGGAAACCCAGTGGTCCTGCGCGGCATGGCTCGCCAACTCCCGGCGGGCCGCGATCTGCGACATGTTGACGATCGCGCCGACGCCCGCTTCCTTGGCGGCCTGGGCGAAATAGGCGGCAGCCCCGATGATTCCCGGCGCGATCGGATAGAGAAAATAGGCCGATCGGATACCTTCCATGGCTGCCCGGATGTCATCGAGGTCGGTGAAGTCCCCGACGGCGACATCGACTCCGCGCTGCCTCAGGGTGGCTGCCCGCTCGTCATCCGAGCGCACATAAGCCCGCACGCTCCTGCCCATCCCGAGCAGCTCGTCGATGGCAGTGCAGCCGGTCCGTCCGGTTGCGCCGCTCACAAGAATGTCCGGCTCGCTCATGGCCTGCTCCGGTGGAGAATAAGAGCATATGCTCCCTTAGTGGCTATGTAAGAGCATATGCTTCTATCGTCAAGCGGCCTTTGTCGGCGCTTGATCGGAGGCAGGGCCGGCTTTGGCGTAACCGGTCCCTGGCGCCGACGCCGGCACAGGCGGCGACCGCGGGTTCCTCGGCAGTCGGATAGTCGATGTAGCCTTTGAGACCGCCCTGATAGAGGCTGTCCGCGTCCAGCTCGCCACGCACGATCTCACGCACCAGATGCGCCGGATGGTCCGTCGCCACGAAATCATGGATCGACGCCGGCAAGAGCCAGCCCTGATCCACCTCCCACGCGCGATAGGTCTTGCTCATGACACAGAGTGGATCACCCACCCGCGCCGCTGTCCAGACCGATAGGCTTACTCGGACAGGCTCCTAGCCCCGGGGAATGAGTGCCAGCCGTAGGCAGACAGGGACTACCAAGCAAAGTTGCTCATGCGCACGCGATCCAGCCGGTGATCTCCTCACTGGCGCTCCGGCGCGCTGCACCGGGCTCCATCCAGGAAGGGATTGACCAGCTACCAGCACATGCCCCTCGATTACGAGCCGCAGGATGCGAAGAATGGCACCCTAACCGGCCGCCACAGACGAACATGGTGACGCACCCGAAGGTGGCCACCTCAGTCTAACGCTCTCAAATTCCTTGGAGAATTCTGGAGCGGGCGAAGGGATTCGAACCCTCGACCCCAACCTTGGCAAGGTTGTGCTCTACCCCTGAGCTACGCCCGCGCGGCCGCTCGGCCGATGACCGGCGCCATGTACCGGAAGGTTTTGGCTTTGGCAAGCCGACGGTGTGTCGGGGGAGGCTCAGATGTCAGGCCGTGAAGGTGGCGTCGAGGTCGAGGAGCCTGGGCTCGTGGCCGGTGGACTCGAGGAAGCGCAGAAGATCGGCGGGCAGCAGCGCCGTCGTCGCGGTGTTGACGAGCGGGTGGACATTCACGAGATCCTCCTGGAGGAGCTTCTCGTCGAGCAGGAAGCTCACCCGTCGGTCCGCATCGTTGACGAGCGCCAGCGGCGTCACCGAGCCGGGCTCGACGCCCAGAATCTCGCGCAGGCGCTCGGGTCCGGCGAAGGCGAAGCGCGGTGCTCCCACGAGGCGGGCGAGGCCGTTGACCTTCACGACCTGATGGTCGCGACAGGTGAGAAGCCAGAGCCCGCCCTTGCGGTCCTCGAGGAAGAGGTTCTTCACGTGCGCTCCGGGCAGATGGCCGGTTGCTGCCTCGGCCTCCTCGACCGTGAAGACCGGTGGATGGTGGTGGGTCATGGCCTCGATGCCCAGGCTCTCCAGATGGGCCAGCATCGCCTCGGCGCCGCTCAGCATCACGGCCTCGTTCTCCCGTCGCTCACGCGCCCGTCACGGGCTCGTTAGTTGCAGGCCCGGCCCGCCGGCTCTAGCTGCAAGGCTGGGTGGTCCGGCTGATCGGATCGGTGCATGCGGACGGACGCTGTGGGTGGCGAGCGGCAGGCGGGGTGGCGGCGGGGCCTGCGCCGCCTGCTGCCGCTCATCCTGCTCCTGCTCGCCATCGCCCTCGTCCTGGCGAGTGGGCTCGACCGCGAGCTGAGCCTCGAGGCGCTCAAGGCAAACCGCGGGCGGCTTCTCGACCTCGTCCAGGCCCATCCCATCGTCGCGGGGCTCGGCTACCTCCTGCTCTATGCCGTCGCGACCGCGCTCTCGATCCCGGGCGGCACCATCCTGACGCTCGCCGGCGGCTTTCTGTTCGGGACGGTGCTGGCGACGGTGCTGGTCGTGGCGGGCGCCACGCTGGGCGCCATCACGGTCTTCCTGATCGCTCGCAGCGCCGCTGGGCGAGTCCGCTCCGCGCCCGGGCCGGGCCCTGGCTCGGGCGCATGGAGACGGGCTTTCGCGAGAACGCGCTGAGCTACATGCTCGTCCTGCGCCTCGTGCCGATCTTTCCGTTCTGGCTCGTCAACCTCGTGCCGGCATTCCTGGGCGTGCGCCTCAGGACCTACGCGCTCGCCACCTGCCTCGGCATCGTGCCGGGCACGCTCGTCTATGCGAGCATCGGCAACGGGCTCGGTGCCATCTTCGACATGGGTGGCGAGCCGGACCTCAGGATCATCTTCCAACCCGCGGTCCTCCTGCCGCTCCTGGGCCTGGCGGCGCTGGCCCTCCTGCCGGTCGCCTATCGCCGCCTTCGCCGCCGCCGGGACGGACGGCCCGGGGCCTGACGCTCAGCCCTCGGGCAGGCGGCCCATCGCCAGATATTTCTCGTGCCGACGCCGCCGCAGCTCCGGACCCGGCACGTCGACGAGATCGAGGAGGTGGCGGGCCATGACGTCGCCGACGCTGGCGATCGTCGTCGCCCGGGCGCGATGGGCGCCGCCCAGCGGCTCCTGCACCACCTCGTCGATCAGCTTCAGCTGCAGCAGGTCCTGGGCCGTGAACTTCATGGCCTCCGCCGCGGCCTGCGCCTGCTCGGCGGCACGCCACAGGATGGCGGCGCAGCCCTCGGGCGTGATCACGGCATAGATGCTGTGCTCGAGCATCAGCACCCGGTCGGCGGTGGCGAGTGCTATGGCGCCGCCCGAGCCGCCCTCGCCGATGATGACGCTGACGATGGGCACGGTGAGGTCGAGGCAGCAGCAGATCGAGCGCGCGAGCGCCTCGGCCTGGCCGCGCTCCTCGGCATCGATGCCCGGATGGGCGCCCGGCGTGTCGACCAGGGTGAGGACCGGGAGGCGAAAGCGCTCGGCCAGGCGCATCAGGCGGATGGCCTTGCGGTAGCCCTCGGGCCGTGCCATGCCGAAATTGTGCCTGACCCGATCCTCCGTGTCGGCTCCCTTCTCGGTGCCGATCACCACGACCGAGCGGCCGCGAAAGCGCCCGATGCCGCCCACCACCGCCGCATCGTCGGCGAAGGCGCGGTCGCCCGCGAGCGGCGTCATGTCCTCGATCAGCTCGGCCACATAATCCTTCGCGTGCGGCCGATCGGGATGGCGCGCCACCTGGGCCTTCTGCCAGGCGGTGAGCTTGCCGTAGGTCTGCGACAGGAGCTTGGCGGCACGCCCCTCGAGCCGTGCGATCTCGTCGGCGAGATCGAGCTCGGAGCCGCTCGCCAGATGGCGCAGCTCCTTCACCTTGCCCTCGAGCTCGGCGATCGGCTTCTCGAAGTCCAGAAGGCTGCTCATGCGCGCTCGGGCACCGTTGGCGATCGGGCCCGCTTGTGGGGCCTGCCCCGGGGGATGTCAACGCCGCCCCGGGCGGGCTTCGGGTATCGCCGGACCGCGCCACGCGACCGCTCCCTTCCGCCGCGATTCCGCGCTAGAGTGCCCTCGGCCGATCGTCCAGCACGGAGCCTTCGCGATGCCGCTCTACACCTATGCGTGCAGCCAGCACGGCGAGTTCGCCGCCTGGAACCCGATGGAGAAGTCGGAGGCGCCCCAGCCTTGCCCGACCTGCGCAAAAGAGGCGCCGCGCGCCCTGGCCCACCCGGCCGTTGCCGGCCGCTCGTCGTCGGGCGACGGCGACTTCGGCGGCATGGATGCCGGCGGGACGGGCGGCGACGACATGGGCATGGGTGGCGGCTGCGGCTGCAGCGGCGGTTCCTGCATGCACTGAGCGGTCGGCCGGCGCTGGCCGCTCGAAAGCCGGGACGCTCCCTCGCCTTTCGCGGGCAACGTGGCGCGAGGGCGCGTTTCTTCCGTCATCCCACGGCGTGGCCCGGGGGATCAGGTGTGGCGGCGCGACGGGACAGGAGCAGCGTAGGCCCCGTCACCTGACCCGCCGGTCAAGCCGTCGGGTGACAAGAAAGCCAGGACGCTGCGGCCTCTCCTTCGTCGCCCCCGGGCGTGATCGGGGGCCAACGGCTCGAGACCGGCCACGCTGGCGTCGTGTCACGCCTGCCCGTTGATCCCCCGGTCGAGCCGGGGGAAGACCGGAATGGACGGTTCAGTTCGATCTTCTGTCACGCTCCTCTGTTGCTCCTCCACCTCGGCCCTGCTCTCTCCCAGCAGGGCCTGGCCGGCTGCTCATCTCGGTCGCCCGCGTGCTCGACACGACGCGAAGACGCGTTTCTTCCGTCATCCCACGGCGTGACCGGGGGATCAGGTGACGCGGCGCTATGGGGCAGGAGTCGCGTCGTCCCTGTCACCTGATCCGCCGGTCACGCCGTCGGGTGACAAGAATGCGGGGGCGGCGCGCACATACCTCTCCTGTCGCCCCCCCACGTGATCGGGGGACCAATGGCTCGAGGCTGGCCACGCTATTGTCGCGTCACACCTCTATTGTCATCCTCCGGCGTGACCGGAGGATCAGGTGACACGGCGCGATGGGACAGGGGTCGCCTGCTCCCCGCCACCTGACCGCCCGGTCGAGCCGGGCGGTGACAAGTAAAGGCGCCCTGCCCCTAGGGTGGCGTGGTCTTTTTGTCTGTCACTCTCCTCGTTTTCTCCTCCACCGCCCCGGCCCCGCTCTCTCCCAGCGTGGCGTGGCGGCTCTCGGCGTAGCGGAGGACCCAGTCGGCCACGTCCGGGTTGCTCCGGGCGAAGGCGAGGAGGTCCGAAACAAGCTCGGCGGCGACGGCGTTGTTGGCCGGCGCCACGCCGATCTCGTCCCCAGCACAGAGGTCGGGATCGCGGTCGGTCGTGCGCGTCACGAGGCGGCGCAGGCGGTTTTCCGGATGCCGGCCGCGGTTGCCCTCGTAGGCAAGGAACAAAAGCGCTTTGGTGTCGCCCATGTCGGCAAGGTGCTGGAGGCTGGCGAACGCCGTCCTGATCAGGAGCTCTTCGCGCTCGTCCTCGGGCAGCTCGGCCTCGCGCCGGTAGTAGGCGACGTGCTTCTGAAACTTCTCGTCCTCGAGGAGTGACAAAAGCTCGGCCTCGTCCGTGCCCTCGTGCCTGGCGACCTCGGTGGGCGTCATGCCGCTGGCGAGTCGCCGCGCCAGCCGCACGGTGCGGGCCGCGGGCATCGAGGCAGGGGAACGGGACGGGTAGGTAGAAGGCATTTCGGCGTGATATAGGAAGAAGAGCCGTTTGTCAACGGGAAGGTGATTCTTTTCTGTTGTCACGCTACCTGTGGGTGTGTCGAGGTTGGCGTCGCCTCTTCGGCCGGCCTCCAGAGAGACTGCGCGACGCGGGGGCGCGCGGTCCCTTGACGCTGTCCTGTGTGTTGCGCATATTTGCGCAACGATGACGCGGCTCATGACCGACAGCAAGGTGATCATCAGAGCGCTCGAGGCGGAGGGCTGGAGACTTGTCCGCACGCGGGGCGATCACCATCAGTTCCAGCACCCGACCCGCCCCGGCACCGTCACGGTGCAGCACCCCAATCGCGACGTTCGGCCCGAGGTGGTGCGGTCAATCGAGCGGCAGAGCGGCCTGCGCCTGCGGAGGTAGAGGATGGCGATAAAGCACTACCCGGCGCTGATCCATGGCGAGCCCGGCAACTATAGCGTGGTCTTCCCCGACCTGCCCGGCTGCACCTCGGGAGGCGCCACCCTGGCCGAGGCTAGCCGCAACGCCGCCGAGGCTCTTTCCTTTCACCTCGAAGGCATGGCGGCCGCCGGCGAGGCGCTGCCCGAGCCCGGCGACTTCGATACGCCCCTGCCCGACTGGCTGGCCCCGGAGGAGGGCGAGCCGCCGGCCGAGCCCGTGCGCCTTCTGGTGCCCGTCGAGGCGCCGGGCCGGGCCGTGCGCGTCAACATCTCCATGGACGAGGGCCTGGTCGCCCGCCTCGACGCCGCCGCCAGCCGCCACGGCATGTCCCGCTCCGCCTTCCTCGCCGAGGCGGTCAGATCGGCGCTCCGCGCGGAGAAGGCGGACGCCTGAGTGGGTGCCTCTCGGTCGGCCGCTGTTGGGAAGGCGGTGCGAAGCTGCCTGGTCTCTCGGGGGCAACGATGCGCACTTGCAAGACCTGACCCCATCGCTTTCGCCGGCAGCGGCCGACCGCAGCTGAGGAAGAAGGGAGAACGGGCTTGATCGCGATTAGAGAACTTGACCCCCATCGCTTCCCCCGGGGGCAACGGTGCACACTTGCAAGACTTGAGCCCCCATGGCTTCCCTGTCCGCTATGTTGCCCGAAAACTCTCTAACTTCTGGAGCAAACCGCCGAGTTTATCTTCTATGTCCTGCTTTCTCCAGGCCGCGATAAGTCGATTGTCCGTCAGCGACACATTTAGGTTCGAGCCGACGTCTGCTCTTATCCGACGGAGCACCTCCTTCCCAGACACGATTGCGAGCCGCCCTTCCAAAGTGCCCCAGCAGCCATCAAACCAGCTGATAGCTTCCCCGCGAGGGTGCTCTCGTCCTTCCCACTTCGGCCACGGTGAAAGGCGACCCACTTCGACGAGAGTATTTGCCTGAGGGTCAAATTCCTTAACTCGTCTGTAATCCCAAACAGGATCTGCTCTACCGGGGTTACAAGCTTGACCTCTTCACCCGTACGCCTCTTACGATCCGCAATAGCGAACTCTGCCCCGCCCGCGAGAGGGGGCCGGGCAGCACTAGATAGTTCTCCAACTCTTTAACATCTAAAATGTATGCGAGATAAACATTCTTCCGCCCGTCGTCAGTTAAGATCTCTTCCACCTATTCGTCTGCCGACCAATAATCTCTGTCGTACAACGCGCCGATCCTCACGCCGGCGCCCAACTTCTTTCCAAACCCCAAGCCATGCCCCTAACATTTTCCCACGAGACGAGAACCCTCCGGACTCTAGTGTCATAACGCCCCGACCTGCCGCCAGATCGTGGAAGCCCAAGCGTTCCGAGAAGCGCCGAAGCCGCTTCCAATCCTCTGTGCCCTCAACAAATAGAATTCTCTTGCTCTTTGCCAAGCTACTTAAAGTGATATTATGGACTGAACCAATAGTATCAAGCGCTACCTGCACCTGATCGACGTAACGGAGTCGCTCCGCGTGCCGACGTTTGTTATCGATAAGGAGAACCTCTGAGGGATTTACCTCTCCGATCAATCTCAGTTGAATGTGTGGCAATTAAGATGTCTGGACCCAGATCTCGAAGTATCCCGATAAGGCGGCGTTGACATTTGCGTGAAGATACAGGTCTGGCTCATCGATGGCAACGATGGAAGCGTTCTTGCATCGACACACATGAGTTAAAATTTGGCACCAAACCTGAAAATGCAAATCCAGACCAGAACATCTCCCGGGGAATTCGCGCTTCCTCACAGAACATGACAAGCACGTTCGGGTTGCCCTTCGCCTCCTCCGGTGGTCCAATTTGCATCCCGGACCAGGTGTCAGCCACGAGAGCAGCGAACTCATCGAATTGATTTGGAAACATCCGCCAATAGTTTCGAAAATGTCTTGAGGCTCTGTGGGTATTGAGGGCCCGAACGACGGTTTCTGGCTGCAGTTTATGCTCCTCATGCTCTATCGGGCCTAAAATGGGTACGCAGCCACGGCCCTCGAGGGAAAAAACTTGAACGCTGCAGTAAAAGTCGATCTCATGATCCGGGTGATCCCAGCCCAGGTAGCGAGTCTCGTCCGTGGTAAATATCAAACAGAGCTTAGAGTTATTGTTCATTGTGAAGACAATGGAGGAAGGGTCGGCGTTATGATTTGTTGCTACGTTCTCTAATGAGATGGATACATTGGCGGTTGGGATTTCGCATCCGAACACATATGGTTCGAAACGTCGGGGAAGCGGGTGTTGGTACACGATGGCTGGCCGTCCGGAGGGCAATCTCAAGCATCCTTAGGCTGCTAATAATGGTGGACTTGCCGGAGTTATTCTCGCCCCATAGCATGTTTATGTGATGTATACGAAATGCTGAAGTCGGAGAGCCCCTTGAAGTTTAGGAAGCGAATCGACTAATTGAGATTTGGGCGGTCTTCGCCATCGGTCACTCTCGTAGACGTCTATCTGCCGACTGGCCTGAAGTCGAGCCACGGGGCGAAGGACGGCGGCGTCAGGTCTTGCAAACGCGCATTCGCTCGGGAGGCACGGAAGGTCCCGTAAGGAAATTCCATGGCCCGGCATGACCTGCGCTTATGCTAAAATTATCGAACGGCTTTCGGCTGCCAACCGGGTACCACGCCTCGTCGAGGAGCTGGTCGAGCGTATAGGGGCACTCTGCCGGCAACCCCGCCGCAGGGTCGCCTCCCCCTGCTGCTCCAGCGCCCGGCGTGCAACGCGCAGCGCCTGCGCATACAGCCTCGGAAGCTGCGCCTCCGCATCGCGCCGGATCGACGGCGTCAGCCGGTCGGCGATCTCAGCCCGAGCATGGTCGATCGTGTCGAGCCAGCCGGCCCGCGGCTCGGTCGCCGGCGAGTGCTCCAGCTTCAGGCAATGCTCGATCAGCCGACGGAGCTGGCTTCTGACCGCGTTGCGGCGCTCGTCGCCCAAGTCCTCCACCTCCTGGGCCAGATGCTCGAGGTCGAGCGGGCCGTTCCAGCGCTCGGCCGACAGTCGCCGCAGCGCCGCCGCCTGCTCGCGGCTCCACGATAGAAGTCTTCGTCGTAGAGCTCTGTCCGTTGCGCTGCCACGGCGATCCGGCCTCCTCGGGGATCAACCTAGCAGGGAACGGGCGGTGGGCGAAGAGGCGATGGCGCGGCCTTTGGGGCCGCCTGGGTCCCCGCCTGCGCGGGGACGAGCGGGTCGGAGTGCTTGGCGCTCCAAGTGAGACGATGAAGTCTGGGTCCCCGCCTGCGCGGGGACGAGCGGAGGGACCGCTCTCACCGCTCATCCCCGCGAAAGCGGGGATCCATCATCCACGGGCGACAGGCGAAGAGGCGACGGCCAGCGAGCAACCCAGATGCCGAACCGACAAAAAAACAAAAAACCTTGAACCTACCCTCTCGACGCTCAGAGCAGCGACTTGGCGTGCTTCAGGACCATGTCGCAGACCTCGTGCGTCACCTTGTCCTTCATGCCGCTGCCGCCCAGGGCGTAGCTCTGGTTCTTGTCGGTCTGCAGCAGGCCCTTGGTGCCCGCCTCGAAGCCGCTGCCTTGGGTGTCCTGGCCGGAGCCCGTGAGCTTGCCGAGGACGGAGCTCGCCCCGCCGCCGCTCAGATAGTTGTTCTGGATGCAGTATTGCAGCAGGCCCGTGATGTTGCCGGTGCTCGCCTGATCGAGCGACGGCATCCCGCCGCCCGCGAGGCCGCCCAGGGCCCCGCCGCCGCTTCCCGAGCCCATCAGCCCCTTTATGTCGTTCAGCGACTGCGCTCGGGCGGCCGGGCCCGTGAGCGGCGAGGTGGCGAGGAGGGCGAGGGCGGCGATGATGATGCCGGTGTGCCGCCGGGCGGCGGCCCTGGTGGCGTGCTGGAACAGCCGCATGGTGTGGTGTCTCCGGTTGGGGCAAGGACGAGACATGCTGCCGCCGGTCACGGCGTTGCGCCCGACCCCTCGGTGGCGCGGACGAGGTGCCGGGGCTTCGCGGGGGAACGGCTGGAGCACAGGGGGGAAGCTGGTCGCCCGCCGCCTGCCGGTCAACCGGGGCGCTGCCGGGCAAGGCTGCCCCGCGCCGCTGGCCCCTGGCATCGCTCGGCCCGGGCGCTATGATCGGGACCATCAAAAGCATCGCGCTCATCGAAGGCCAAGCCCATGACGACCGTTCCGCTGACCGTCCGCCTCAACGCCGCCGACAACATCGTCGTCGCCCGTCTCGACGTGCTGGAGGGCACGGCGCTGGCCGGGGAGGAGGTCGCGGCGGCAGAGCGCATTCCGGCCGGCCACAAGGTCGCGACCCGGCCGATCGCCAAGGGCGAGCCGGTGCGGAAGTTCGGGCAGATCATCGGCTTTGCCAGCGCCGACATCGCCCCGGGCCAGCATGTGCACGTGCAGAACTGCGCCATGGGCGATTTCGAGCGGGACTATGCGATCGGCCAGGACGTGAAGCCCATCGACTATGTGCCCGAGGCGCGAGCGGCCGAGCTTCAAGGGCTATCTGCGCGACAGCGGCAAGGTGGGGACGCGCAACTATATCGGCGTGCTCTCGACCGTGAACTGCTCCGCCACGGTGTGCAAGTTCATCGCCGAGCGCTTCCCGCAGGAGGTGCTGGCGCAGTACCCGAACGTCGACGGGGTGGTCGCCATCACCCATTCGACCGGCTGCGGCATGGCCGACCGCGGCGAGGGCTACGCCACGCTGCAGCGCACGCTCTGGGGCTTCGCCGGGCATCCGAACTTCGCCGGCATCCTGATGATCGGCCTGGGCTGCGAGGTGATGCAGATCGATTTTCTGCTCGAGGCCTACCAGATCAAGCCCGGCCCCTGGTTCCGCACCATGACGATGCAGGACACGGGCGGCACGCGGAAGACGATCGAGCGTGCCCACGGCATGATCAAGGAGATGCTGCCGCACGCCAACGAGGCTGGCGCGCCAGCCCGTCTCGATCTCCGAGATCAGCATAGCACTCCAGTGCGGCGGCTCGGACGGCTATTCCGGCATCACCGCCAACCCGGCGCTGGGCCACTGCGTCGATCTTCTGGTCCGGAACGGCGGCACCGGCATCCTGGCCGAGACGCCCGAGATCTATGGGGCCGAGCACCTCCTCACCCGCCGCGCGGTCGACGAGAAGATCGCCAAGAAGCTGATCGACCGCATCCACTGGTGGGAGGAGTACACGAAGATCAACGGCGGCGAGATGAACAACAATCCCTCGCCCGGCAACAAGAAGGGCGGGCTCACGACGATCCTCGAGAAGTCGCTGGGGGCGGCGGCCAAGGGCGGCACCACCAACCTGATGGGCGTCTACAAATATGCCGAGCCCGTCACGGCCAAGGGTTTTGTCTATATGGACAGCCCGGGCTACGACCCGGCCTCGGCCACGGGCCAGGTGGCCTCGGGCGGCAACGTGATCGTCTTCACGACGGGCCGCGGCTCCTGCTTCGGCTTCAAGCCCGTGCCGTCGATCAAGGTTGCGACCAACTCCACCATGTATCGCCGCATGGAGGAGGACATGGACATCAATTGCGGCACGATCATCGAGGGCGAGGAGACGATCGAGCAGGCGGGCAAGCGCATCCTCGACAAGGTCGTGGCCGTGGCCTCGGGCGAGAAGAGCAAGAGCGAGGAGCTGGGCGTGGGCGACCACGAGTTCGTGCCCTGGCAGATCGGTGCTGTGATGTGAGGGCGGGCGAGTCTCGCCACGCGCTCCGGCGAGGAGGCGGCGGACGGGGATGACCCGGGCGCCCATCACGTTCTGATGGGGACCACGCCCGGCCGCGGGGCGTGAGCCCTCCGAGCCCACCGAGGCGCTGCTGCACGAGCGGGCGCTGCGCTATCTGGCCCGCTATGCGACGAGCCGGGGCCGGCTGCGCACGGTTCTGCTGCGGCGGGCCCTGCGCGAGGCCGCGGCGCTGGATCTCGAGCCCGAGCTGGTCCGCGGGCGGGTCGAGGCGGTGCTGGCCCGGCTCACCGCCGCGGCGCTGCTCGACGACGAGGCCTATGCGCGGGCCAAGGCCAGAAGCCTCCAGGAGCGTGGCGGCTCGCTTGCGCGCATCCGCATGGAGCTGCGGGCGCGAGGGCTCGGTCGCGAGGTGCGGGAGGCAGCGCTGCGTGACCTGGCCCGCGAGGTTCCCGGATGCGGAGCTGAGCGCCGCCCTCACGCTGGCGCGTCGCCGGCGGCTGGGCCCGTGGCGGCCGGCCGAGACGCGGGACGCCATGCGCGCGAAGGATCTGGGCGCCCTGGCGCGGGCCGGCTTCAGCCGGGCGGTGGCGGTCGAGGTCGTCGACGCCGCGAGCATCGAGGCGCTGGAGGCCTCGCCAGCACGGGGTAGTGCGACCCGATGAAAGCGACGCTGAGCCTGGCGCTCTGGGCGACGGCGATGGGCTGTGCGCCGCGTGATCGTGCCGACTTCGTCGAGCTGGCGGCCGGGCGCATCGCCGTGGCGGCGCGGGCGGGTGCCGAGCTTCTGGTCATGCCCGAGCATGTGGCCGAGGCTCTTCTCACCTACGCGCCGGCCGGGCTGCCGGAGACGGAGGAGGTCGCCTGGATGGCCGCGGAGGCAGGGGCGATCCTGCCGCGACTGGCGGCGCTGGCGCGGGAGGCGGGGATGGCGCTCCTCGCCGGCACGGTGCCGGCTCGGGTTGGTGATGGCGGCTTTCGCAACCGCGCGCACCTTTTCCTGCCCGACGGCCGCGTGGCCGTGCAGGACAAGCTGGTGCTGACGCCGGACGAGCGCGACCCGGACGCCTGGATGCTCGAGCCGGGGGACAGGCTCGAGGTGGTCCTCTGGCGAGGCTGGAGGATCGCCATCTTGATCTGCCTCGACATCGAGCAGCCGGCGCTGGCGGCGCGCCTGCAGGCGCTGGACCTCGACCTCGTGCTGGTGCCCTCGGATACGGCGCTGGCTTCCGGCCATGCGCGTGTCTTCGGCTGCGCCAGAGCGAGGGCGGTGGAGCTTTTTTCCGTCGTGGCGGCGGTGGGTGGCGTCGGCGCGATCCCGCTCGAGCCGCCTCGGCCGAACATGTCGGGGGCCGCCGTCTTTCTTCCCTGCGAGGCGGCGCTCGGCTCGACCGGCGTGCTGGCGGAGCTGTCGGCTTCCGGCAGCACAGGGAGCCCGGGCGAGCTGCTGCTGGCTCCGGACGTGCCGCTGGGCCTGGTGCGTCGCCAGCGCCGCGTCGGCGGCGAGGTCTGGGCGGGGTCCTGGAGCGCGGCCGGCGTGGCGGTCGTCGAGCCTGTCGAGCCCGGCCGGGGCGCCGCCGGCACCGGATCCGCTATGCGCTGATGTCGAAGGCTCGGCCGCGCAGCTGATCGAAGGCCGGACGCAGCCGCCGACGGCGTTCAACGGGCCCCGACCGCCCGGCGGGAGCGGCCGGGGCCTCGGGAGCATACCGGCCATGCCCCAGCCGGATCACCCGCCCGTCGGGGAGGATCAGCTCGATCGTTGCCTCTTTCTCGGACGTGGCCCACGTCATACGGAGCCTCGCTTTAATCCTGAATTAAGCTTCGGGGCGTAGGTTGGCGGAGCAATGACCGAACCTCAAGAGGCGAGCGCCAGCATGCATCCGACCGTATGGCGGAAACGTAACGTTATCGACGTGCGGTGGTCATGTGACGCACATCTTGTGTGTCGTGCGACATAGGCGCCGACGGGTGGTTGGTCTAAGGATAGGGGATAACCGGTAGGCGGATCTTGGCCAGCATCATGCGACGACTGTTCGGTACCGATGGGATCAGGGGGACGGCCAACCGCGAGCCGATGACGGCCTTGACGGCGCTTCGCGTGGGCGAGGCGGCAGGGCGTCTGTTCCGGCGCGGCACGCATCGTCACAGAGTCGTGATCGGCAAGGATACGCGGCTGTCGGGCTACATGCTCGAGCCGGCCCTGACCGCGGGCTTCGTCTCCGCCGGTATGAACGTCATGCTGGTCGGACCCCTGCCCACGCCGGCCGTGGCCTTTCTCACCCGCTCGCTGCGCGCCGATCTGGGCGTCATGATCTCGGCCTCGCACAACCCGTTCCACGACAACGGCATCAAGCTCTTCGGCCCGGACGGCTTCAAGCTCTCCGACGCTATCGAGGCCGAGATCGAGAAGGCGATGGAGGCGGCCGGCAGTGACGGTGCGGCCGAGCCCGCCGATCTCGGGCGGGCGCAGCGTATCGAGGACGCGCGCGGGCGTTACGTCGAGAATCTGAAAAGCAGCTTCCCGAAGGGGCTGACCCTCGAGGGTCTCAAGATCGTCGTCGATGCCGCGAACGGTGCCGCCTACCGGTTTGCCGACCTCTTTTGGGAGCTGGGTGCCGACATCGTGTCGCTGGGCGTGGCGCCCAACGGTCTCAACATCAACGACGCATGCGGCTCGACCCATCCCGAGGCGTTGAGCAGGGCGGTGCTCGAGCACCGCGCCGACGTGGGCATTGCCCTCGATGGCGATGCCGACCGTCTCGTGCTGATCGACGAGAAGGGCCGACAGGTCGATGGCGATCAGGTGCTTGGGATCATCGCCCGCAGCTGGCAGGCCGACGGTCGGCTGAGGAACGGTGCCGTCGTCGCGACGATCATGTCCAATCTCGGCCTCGAGCTGTTCCTGGGCTCCCTTGGTCTCCGGCTTTACCGGACAAAAGTCGGCGACCGCTATGTCGTCGAGGCGATGCGCCAGCACGGCCTCAATCTCGGCGGCGAGCAGTCGGGCCACATCATCCTCACCGACTTCGCGACGACGGGCGACGGCCTGCTCGCCGCGCTGCAGATCCTGGCCGTGCTGCGAAGGGCCGGTCGGCCCTTGAGCGAGGTCGGGCGCGCCTTCACACCGGTGCCCCAGCGGCTGCAGAACGTGCCCATCGTTCGGAAGATCGATCTCACCACGCCCGAGATCACGGTCCTTCTCGACAAGGAGCGTGAGCGGTTGGCTGGTCGCGGTCGCCTCGTTGTCAGGCCGTCGGGCACAGAGCGCCTGATTCGGGTCATGGTCGAGGCAGAGGACGAGCGCCTGCTCGGCGACATCCTGCAGTCGGTCAGCTCGGCGATCGAGGCTTTCGCCGCTCGCGCGACCTAGCCGAGCACTAATTTCTATTATTAGTTGAATTCATGCTATGAAGTCCCAATCGTCGGTTGGGGTCTTTCATGGCACCGTGGCACAGCCGCTGCATTCTGCTCGTGGGCATGGTCCTGGCCTTCTCGGCTTGCGGCGCCGGCAGCCGGACAGGGCGGCCGGACGCGACCGCGCGGTCGGCGCCGTCTGCCCGGCCGGCGGAGCCCCGATCGGCCGGCTGGCCGGCGCCGACCGGTTGCCGCGAGGTGGCCGCCCAGATCGGCGCCATGAAGGAACGGCTGCCCAGATCGCCCTCGGGGGCACCGCTCGGCGTGCTGATCCTCGGCGACACGCAAGGCCTCCGCGTGGATCAGGACGTGGCCCTGCCGGTCGCCGACTCCGGCCAGCCGCCATCGGCACCCTGCCTTCTGGTCGTGGAGCTGCCGTCGGGCCCGCCGATCGCGACGTGGCGACGGCTCGGCACCGACACGGTGCTCTCCGAGTATCAAAGTGGCACGCATGAGCGGGCCAATCCCGCCTATGCGGAAGCCCGACGCGAGGTCAACGAGGCTGCTGCCGCCGACCGGGAGACGAGCGGCAGCCGGCTCAGGTCGACCGGCGACCTCACGCTCGACCTGATAGGCCTTGCCGCCAACGGCCTGATCCGCGGCGTGGGGGCCTATGTCGACGGCCATCGGAGCGAGGCGGCCCAGGCGAAGCTCGCCGCCACCCCGCCCACCATCGAGGAGCCCGTCTATCGGCCCTATCGGCTCACGGTCGAGGACATCATCACGGAGAAGGAGGTCCGCACGCGCGCGGCCCTCGTGGATCGACGCTCGGGTGAGGTCTGGGAGGCGCCCCGCACCGTGACGGCCCGGCAGGAGATCGAGATCGCTCAGGGCCTGCACCCCCGCGACCGTGCGATGGCCGAGGGCAAGGCGAGCTATCACGCGCCGGCCGAGCTGCGTCAGTGGGAGCAGGCGGCGATCGGCATCGACCTCTCGGACCTTCTGGCCTGGACCGTCTCGGCCACGGCCAGGAAGCCCCACGGCAGCGAGGGTCTCGAGCCGCTACTGGCGCGCTGGCGGTCCGAGGCGCCCCCGACACGGCTCGCGATCGCGGTGCCCGTGGAGCGTGGATCTGCGGGCCCTGCGCGGTTGCCCGAGCCCGCGGCCGGCCCGGCGACGCGCGCTCCGGCCTCGCCGGGTCCGAGCCTCGTGTCGGTCGAGGGCCTCGGTGGTGCCGGCGGCGGGTTCTACGTGACGGCCGAGGAGATCCTGACGGCACGCAGCCTCGTGGGCGACACCAGCCTCGTGAAGGTCCGCACGGCCAGCGGTCTCGTCACCTACGGGATCGTCGAGCGCGACGATGCGGAGCTCGACCTCCTCCTGGTCCACGTCCAAAAGGACGGTCCGCCCTTGCCGCTCGCCCAGGACGAGGCCGCTCCTCTCGACATCGATCCCAACGCCGCCATGGGCACGCCCATCCTGCGCGATGGCCGGGTGGCCGGGCTCATGACCGGCGCGGCAGGCGCCCAGCCGGTGGGCGCCACCCGCCTTCGCGCCTTCCTCACGGCCGGGCAGCCATGAGCGGCTGTGGGGTGCCCTCAAGGGCCACGCCTTGATCATGACCGGCTTGTCGTGCCGAGCGACAGCGGCGACATTAGGGACCGGTTTGGCGCCGATCGGACGGCGGGTCTGCAGCGTCCCCCGGCGTGGACGAGGCTAGCGGATGAGGTCGATCATGAGGTTCATCATCCTCTCAGCTCTGCTGCTCGCCGTGGCCGGCTGCACGGCTCAGCAGCGCGATTATTCGCCCGTGGTCGATCTCGAGGGCTCCCACAAGACGCAGGCGGAATACAATACCGATCTGGCGCAGTGCCAGGCCCTCGCCTCGGAGCGCAATCCCGCCGCCGGCACGGCGGTGAGCACGGGCGTCGGCGCGCTCGCCGGCGCCGCGACCGGCACGCTCCTGGGCGTCATCGGCGGAAAACCGACGCACGGCCTCTGGCAGGGTGCCGCCCTGGGCGGCCTGGGCGGGCTCGGCTACGGCGCCTTTACCGGCTATACGGACCAGCAAGACATGGTGAAGAACTGCCTGCGCGGCCGCGGCTACATCGTCGTCGGAACCTGAGCCGGCTCGATCCGCCTGAGGCGGCGCCCCTTAGGGCATCAGCGAGCGACAGGGCCGCGCCGCAGCAGGCTCAGGATGACGAGGAGCCAGCCGACGAGGAAAAGCGTGCCGCCGACCGGCGTCACGAGCGCCACCCAGACGGGCGCGCCGAACGCCAGGGCATAGAGGCTACCCGAGAAGAGGATGCAGCCGGCGAGGAAGGCCAGGCTTGCCCCAATGTCGTCGAGGCCCAGCGCCACGACGCCCAAAACGGCCAAGGCGTGCCACATCTGGTAGCGGCTGCCGATCTCGACCAGATTCAGCGGCACGAGCGTCACCACTGGCGTTGAAGCCGTGCGCGGCGAAGGCGCCGGCGCCGACGGCGAGCAGGCCCATCAGCGCAGCGATCACGAGAACGGCTCGCTGGTCGCGCATTTGCGGCATCTCCCGTTGCCATGGCCCGGCCCTTGTGGCTTCTCCTGGCGCCGGGAGCAACGGTGCCATGGATGTGGCGGTGATGGTGCCAGTAGGGGTGGAGGTGTGGCGCGGGCGGCGGGTCGAGAGCCGCCACCGGGTCAGCCTGTGCGTGAGCGACGCCGCCGGCCAGATCGTGCTCGGCATCGGCGACCTCGATCAGCGGGTCTATCCGCGCTCCGCGATCAAGCCTTTCCAGACGCTGCCGCTGGTCGAGAGCGGCGCTGCCGACGCGTTCCACCTCAGCGAGGAGGAGCTGGCCCTGGCCTGCGCCTCGCACGGCGGCGAGCCCATGCATGTCGAGCGCGTGGCGGCCTGGCTGCGCCGCCTCGAGCTCGACGAGGACGCGCTCGCCTGCGGGCCTCATCCGCCCTCCTTCAAGGAGGCCGCCGACGCCCTCGTGCGCGCCGGCCGGTCGCCGGGACGGATCCACAACAACTGCTCGGGCAAGCATACGGGCATGCTGACGACGGCGCGGCATCTGGGGGCGCCGACCGAGGGCTATGAGCAGCCCGGGCATGCGGTCCAGCAGGCGGTGGCCCAGGTGCTGCGCGATCTCACCGAGCTAGACGATCTCGGCGTGCCGGGCACCGACGGCTGCAGCGTGCCGACCTGGGCCATCCCGCTGCGTGCCCTGGCTCGTGCTTTCGCGCGGCTCGCCGACCCGACCGGCCTGCCGCCGACGCGCGCCGCGGCGGTCCGGCGCATCGGGCAGGCGATGCGCCGCCATCCGGAGCTCGTGGCCGGCACCGGGCGCTGCTGCACGGCAATGATGCGAGCCCTGCCGCAGGCCGTGGTCAAGACGGGTGCCGAGGGGGTGTATGCCGCAGCCTTGCCCGAGCGTGGCCTGGGGGTGACCCTCAAGGTCGAGGACGGCGCCGGTCGGGCGGCCGAGGTGGCGATCATCGCCGCGCTGGCGACGCTGGGCGAGATCGGCGCCGCTGCAGCCGAGGCGCTGGCTCCCTTCGCGCGGCCGACGCTGCGCAACTATGCGGGCACGATCGTGGGCGGCATAGCGCCGGCCGACGGCTGGCCATCGCGCGCGGCCTGAGGTCTGAGCGCATGGAGATCGTCGCCGGGCTCGACGAGGTCGGCCGCGGGCCGCTGGCGGGTCCCGTCGTCGCGGCTGCCGTCGTGCTGCGCCGTCCCATCCCCGGTCTCGCCGACTCGAAGGCGCTGACGGCAGCAACGCGCGAGGCTCTCTGCCTCAGGATCCTCGAGCAGGCCTGGGTCGCGGTCGGCGCCGCGTCGGTCATCGAGATCGACCGGATCAACATCCTTCAGGCGAGCCTGCTGGCGATGCGCCGCGCGGTGGCGCGTCTGCCGACCGTGCCGGCCCGCCTCCAGGTCGATGGCAAGATCCCGCCGGGTCTGGCGATCCCGACCGAGTGCATCATCGGCGGCGATGCGCTCATCCCTGCGATCAGCGCCGCCTCGATCGTCGCCAAGGTGACGCGCGACCGCCTGATGCGGCGGCTGGCACTGCGCTATCCGGGCTACGGCTTCGAGCGCAATGTCGGCTACGGCACGCCCGAGCATCTTTCAGGGCTGAGGCGTGTCGGTCCCACCTGCCATCATCGGCGCAGCTTCGCTCCCGTCGCCCGCCTGCTCGTCGTCGGCTGAGCCGGCCGGCCGGAGAAAGACGAGGCGGGCGGCGCCATAGCGGCGCGCATCCTCGACGCTGAAGCCCGGCTGGTCCGGCAGAGGCTCCGCCGCGCCGAGCTCGACCACGATGCGGGCCTCGGGGGCGAGCCAGCCGCCGCGAGCGAGGGCGGCGAGCGCCGTGGCGGCGAGGCCCGAGCCATAGGGTGGATCGAGAAAGACGAGGTCGAAAGGCTCCGTTGCCCGCCCGAGCCGGGTCGCATCGCCGGCTCGGAGCGTCACCCGGTCCGCCTCGCCCAGATGGGCGATGTTGGCCCTCGCCGCCGCCTGCGCCGCCCTCGCCTTCTCGACGAGGAGCACCTGGCCGGCGCCGCGGGACGCGGCCTCGAGCCCGACGGCGCCGCTGCCCGCGAAAAGGTCGAGAAAGCGGCAGCCCTCGAGGGGCGGCTCACCGTGCTCCAGGATGTTGAAAAGGGCCTCGCGGGCCCGATCGCTGGTCGGGCGCGTGTCGAGGCCGGGGGGGGCCATGAGCTTTCGTCCGCGGTGGCGGCCGGCGACGATGCGCATCGCTCAGGCCTCGCGCCTGGGTGCCCGGCGCTGTCGGGCGGCCGGCGCCACGTCCTTGCCCAGCTGCTCGCGCAGGACCTTGCGTAGCACCTCCTCGATGCCCCGCCGCGGCAGCGAGCCCAGCTGGAAGGGCCCGTAGGCGACGCGGATGAGCCTGTTCACCTGAAGGCCCAGATCCTCGAGGACCCGGCGCACCTCCCGGTTCCTGCCCTCGCGAAGCCCCATCCTCAGCCAGACATTGTCGCCCTGCAGCCGGTCGATCCGCGCCTCGATCGGGCCGTAGGCGATCTCGCCGACGGTGATGCCGCGGGCGAGATCGGCCAGCCGCCGCTCCTCGATATGGCCGTAGGCTCGCACGCGGTAGCGGCGGATCCAGCCGGTGGCCGGAAGCTCGAGGCGGCGCTTCAGGCCGCCGTCGTTGGTGAGGAGGAGGAGGCCTTCGGAATTGAGGTCGAGGCGGCCTATGGGCATCAGCCGCGGCAGGCCCGGGGGCAGGGTGTCGTAGATCGTCGGCCGGCCTTCCGGATCCTGCGCCGCCGTCAGGACGCCACGTGGCTTGTGGTAGCGAAAGAGGCGGGCGGGCTCGGCATCGGGCAGTGGCTTGCCGTCGACCGTGACGATCTGGCCCTCCGTCACGACGCAGGCCGGCGTCTCGAGCTTCTGGCCGTCGACCGCCACCCGGCCGGCGAGGACCCAGGCCTCGGCCTCGCGACGGGAGCAGAGGCCGGCACGGGCGATGCGCTTGGCGACCCGCTCGCCGGCGGAGGGAGCGGCCTCCGTCATGACGGCTCCCCGGCAGCACGGACGAAGGCCTCGAGAATGAGCCGATCGCCCGGGCTGATCAGGTATTCCGGATGCCATTGCACGCCGAGGCAAAAGCGCCGGGCCGGGGCCTCGATCGCCTCGATGACACCGTCCGGTGCCCGGGCGCTGACGATGGTGCCGGTGGCGACCTGGTCGACCGCCTGATGATGCGCGCTGTTGACGGGGAGGCTCAGCGCGTCCGTCACGCGATGGAGAAGCGTGCCGGGCTCGATCGTCACCTCGTGCCCCGGCTCGGTTCGAGGGTTGGGCTGCTCGTGGGGGAGCCCGTCCGGGATCCGGTCGGGCAGGTGCTGGATCAGCGTGCCGCCCAGGACGACGTTCAAGAGCTGCTGGCCGCCGCAGATGCCCAGGACCGGCAAGTCGCGCTCGACGGCGCCCCGTGTCACCGCATGCTCGAAGCGGGTGCGTCGCTCCTTGAGGATCACCGTGCCGTGGCGCTCGCCGGCGCCATAGAGGGCGGGGTCGACGTCGAAGGCGCCGCCGGTGATCAGGAGGCCGTCGATCAGATCGAGATAGTCGGGTGCCAGATCGGGCTCGTGCGGCAACGCCACGGGCAGGCCGCCCACCGCCGCGACGACGTCGAGATAGTTCTGGCGCAGCGCATACCAGGGGAGCTTGCTGTAGCCGCCGGGTGGCTCGCTATCGAGGGTGATGCCGATGAGGGGACGTCGTCCGGCACGGTGCTTCATGGCGCCCTGAGGTAATGGCCCGCCGGCCGGGGAACAAGATGCTCGAGCGCCTCCCGGCCGAGCGAGCGGCCGGGAGGCCTCAGGTCTCGCCGTAGAGGCCGCTCTCGATCGACTCGCACCAGGCGACGAGGTTCGGGAACTCGGCTGCCGCCCGCTTGAGCTCCGTCTCGACCGGCACGAACAGGATGTTTGCCAGGAAGCCGTAGGCGACGGCGTCGATCGTGGTGAGCTGCTCGCCCATGAAGAACGGCTTGTCGGCGAGGAACGCGCTCACGGCGTGCAGGTCCTCGCGGCCGAAAGCATAGACCTCTGCCGCCGAGTGGCGGGCGATCCCCTGGGACCAGAGCATCCGCCGCATCCGCATGCGCAGGAACACCGACGCCGCGGGCCGCACCGCTTTGGGCAGAAACTGGAGGAAGGCCGGGCCAACGACGGCGAAGCCCTCGGGATCGATCCACCGGCTATAGGCGAGGACGAAGTAGAGATGGTCCTCGAACAGCCGCTGCAGGGCCACCGCCTGCGCCATCTCGTCCTCGTGCAGCGCCGAGTCCGGGTCGATCGCGCGCGTCTCTTTGAGATGCCGGATCACGAGGCTCGAATCGCCGACCGTCAGCGGGCCGTCGTGGATATAGGGGAACTTGCGCTTGGGCGCCTTGTCGAGCTTGAGCGAGGTGCTGACCTCGAAGGGAATGCCCGAGAGGCGCAGCCAGGTCTCGAGCTTCAGCCCGAAGGGGCTCACGTTCCGCCCCCAGACGGGCGGGAACTGGACGAGCCTGATGATCGGCCCAGCGACGCCGGTCGTGGCCGTGGCCCACGGATCCTCCGCGGCCGACATCTCGGCGGTCTCTAGCGGAGCTTGAGAATGAGGCACGTGGCAATCAGTGTAAAAGTCGATGCGACAGCATAGGCTGGGCCATAGGCTCCAGCAATATAGACGGTCAGGCTGAAAAGCGGCGGTCCCACCACCACGCCGGCGAATGTGCAGGTCAATGTTCCCGCAGTGGCGGCGCCGGCGGTTCCGGGCGGAGCGACCCGTACGACCTCCGCCATGAAGATGCCGTTCCAGGCGATGCCCGTGGCACCGAGCCCGATACAGAGGAGGGCCAGGCCGAGGATCGACCAACCCGGCTGGATGAAGGCTGCGATCCAGGCGAGGACGGTTACCGCCCCGGCAAGGCCCGCGAGCGTCAGGCGGGCCGAGCGGAGGATGTCGGCAATGGCGCCCCAGGCAAGGCGGGCGGCGATGCTCGACGCCTGTGCCAGCGCGAAGAGAAAGCCCGCCTGGGGTAGGCTGAGGCCCGCCGCCACGACGAGGGTGGTGACGAGCGAGGTGGTGATCGAGAGCTGCATGGCCGACAGGCCGAAGCTCGCTGCGGCGAGGCGGCGGAGATCCGGATGTCCCAGCACCAGCCGCAGCGGGGCCACCGGCCTGCTCCCAGCGACGGGCTGCTCTTTCTTATCGAGCCGGCGCCGCAGCGGGGTCAGCGCCAGCGCCACGGCCAGGCAGAGGGCGGACACGCCGGCGGCGGCGAGGCGCCAGCCACCGATGCCCAGGAGCCAGGGCACGAGAGCGCCCGCGACCACCCCGCCCAGCGGCACCGCCGTCTGCTTGATCGAGAACACCGTGGCACGGATCGCGTCGGGGCGTCGCATCGAAGAGGATGCTTGTGCCGGCGGGGTTGGTGAGGCCGTAGCCCATGCCGATGAGCACGGCACCCACCGCCAGCGCCCACAGGCTGCCGCTCGCCACGGCCAGCACGCCGGCGCCGCAGAGGAGGATGGCCACAAGGCTCGCCGTCATGGCGCCAAGGCGGTCGAGCGCCACGTGGGCGAAGGCGCTGTTGAGCGAGGCACCGAGATAGACGATGGCGATGAAATAGCCGACCCAGCTCGCCGGCACGCCCAGGCCGGCGGCCAGCTCGGGCGCCATCACGGGCACGGTAAAGGAGACGGTCGAGGCCGTGGCCTGGATGGCCAGCGCCACGCCGAGCGGCAGGGCCACGTCCCGCAGGCCCGGGATCCTCACGACGGCGACGGACCGTGAAGGTTAGGACCTGCAATTCTCGAGGCGGATCTGGCGTGCATTCAAGCCCAGATAGTCTCTCGGCCGGCAGGTGAGAACGATGATCTGCAGATCCCTGGCCGCCCGCTCGAGGATGGTCTTCATGGTCTCGAAGCGCGCCTCGTCGGCATAGACGAGTGCGTCGTCGAGGATGAGGCAGGATGTCTCGCCCTCGCGCTCGAGCAGAAGTCTTGCGAAGGCGAGCCTGACGAGCACCGCGATCTGCTCGCGCGTGCCGACGCTGAGGCTGGCGAAGGGCTCGTCCACGCCGTCGCGGCGGAGGTGCGTCAGCGCCAGATGCTCCGGGTCGAGGCGCGCCTCCGCCCTGGGAAAGAGGCGCGCCAGATCGGGGGCGAGACGCTCGCGGACCGGCTCGATCAGCGCGGCGCGGACCTCCGCCTCGGCGGCCTCGACCTCCTCGTGGAGCATGCGCCAGGCGCGCGCCTCGATCCGAACGCGCAGCAGCGCCGCCTCGGCCGGCACGAGCTCGGTCTCGACCTCGGCCAACCGCTCGCCCGCCGCGTCGCCACCCAGCGCCCGGAGCTCGACCTCGAGATCGCGGAGGCGCCGCTCCAGCGCCTGGCCCTCGGCCTCCTCGGCGAGGACACGGCGCTCGGCCAGCCGCAGGCGGTCGCGGGCCGCCTCGGGATCGGCCAGCCGCAACGCCTGGTCGGCCGCGTCCCGCTCTGCCGCCGCGGCCACCAGCCGCTCACGAGCCGCCAGCAGCTCGGCATTGAGCGTGGCGTCCTCGCGGATGCCGCGCTCGCGCTCGAGACGCTGCGCGACCGCTTGCTGCTGGTCCACGAGCGAGGCGGCCAGCCCCTCGAGACGCACGAGCTCGGCGCGCTGCTCGCCCACACGTCCGGCGGCTGTGCGAAGGGCCTCTGCCGCCGCGGCGCTGCGTCGAGTGGCTTTTGTCAGGGCCGCGGCAGCCTCCTCCGGTCGCGGCGCGGTCGTCTCCTCCGGCGCGTCGCCGAGCTGCGAGGTCAGCGCATCCAGCTCGCCTTCCGCGACATCGACCATCTGCGAGAGCGCATCGAGCGAGGCGGCGCCCGCGGCCTCGAGCACGGCCTTCTCCCGCGCCTCTCCGGCGGCGAGGTCGGCCTGGAGCGTCTGCCGCTGCGCCGCCAGCTCCTCGGCCGCCGCCAGGCTCTCGGCCCCGACCTCGCGCAGGGCCGCGGCAAGCCCCCGCTCGGCCTCGGCGAGGCGGCCTCGCCGCTCGGCGATGTCGGCGCCGCCGGGCACCACGACGACCCGCCCATAACCCTCGAGCTCGAGCTCGGTGCGTTCCACCAGGCGCACCGGCGTGCCGGTCGGGATCGCACGGCCGCCCAACCTGGCAGCCTGTCCGGTGGCCGGATGCAGCTCGACCTGGGTGGAGGCGGCCTCGAGCGCCGCCATGGCCTCGCGGCGCGCCGCCGCGAGCTCGCGGAGCGCGCCCAGCCGCTTCGGGGTGGCGAGGTTCGCGGCGAGCCGACGCCGGCCCTCGCCCAGCTCCTCCGCCGTCGCCCGCGCCGCCGCCATCGCCCGCGCCAGCTCGGCCCGCCGTTGGCGCGCGGCCTCGGCACGCACCAGAAGGCTCGCCCGGGTGCGCGCCGCCTCCGCCACCTCGAGGGCGGCCCGCGCCGCCTCGTCTTCCGCCTCGGCGAGGATGAGCGTGGCGGCCGCGCGATCGGCGGCCGCTCGGACCTCATCGAGGCGCTGGCCGGCCTGCTCCATCTCCCGGGCGCGCGCGCCGATCTCGGCCTGCCAGTCCAGACGCTGCCGTGCCGCCGCATCGAGCTGCGCCGTCTCCGCCTGGGCCGCCTTGGCGCGCTCGACGACCAGCGACAGCTGACGGTCGAGGGCCTCGATCCGCGCGACCTCTGCCCTCGCCTCCTGGAGCCGCGCCCTTGCCTGGCCCAGCGCATCCGTGTCGGCGCGATGCCGCGACAGGCCACGGAGCTGGGCCAGCTTGTCCACCTTGCCCTCATAGAGACGAGCGCGTTCCTGCAGCCCGCGCCGCTCGGTGCGCAGGGCGTCGACGCGCTGCTGGGCCTTCGCCTGCTCGCCGGTCTCGCGCCAGGTGGGCGTCCAGAAGCGCCGGCATGCCGCCTCGGCCGTCCGGGCGAGCTGGCGACCGCGCTCGCCGGTGGCGACTGTGTCGACCTCCGTCGCAATCGCCGCCGAGAGACGAGACCGCGCCGCCTCGGTCGGCTGCCAGCCCTCCTCGAAGGTGGTGCCCTGATCAATCCAGAAGAGCGCCTGGAGACCCATATGCTCGGGCTTGCTGGAGCCGCGCCCCGGCCGCTCGAAGCGCAGCAGCTCGGCCAATCGGCGCTCGGCCGGCTCGCCTTCGAGCTTGGTGCGTGGCCCCTCGAGGGTGCAGCCGCCACGCCGGAAGGCCTTCGTGAGCCACCAGCGCTGGCCCGCCGTCTCAAACTCGACGCGGACCTCGGGCGTGCCTTCCCCTCCCCAGGGGTTCATCGCCTCGCGTGCCGCACCGGTCATGGTGTGCAGCTCGAAGAAAGCAGCCTTCAGCGCCGCCAGCAGGCTCGACTTTCCCTCCTCATTGTCGCCCGCGACGACGGTGAGGCCGTCGCCCAGCGTGTCCAGCCGGACCGGGCCGCCGAGGTTTCTGAAGCTCCGCACCTCGAGCCTGGCGAGCCTCATGACGCAGCGTCGCCGGCACGGCTCTCGCGCCACAGGAGGCGTAGCGCCAGCTGGGCGGCGGCGCGCTCCTCGGGGTCCTCGGCGCGGGCTCGCTCGCGAAGGGCACGGGCGACCCGCTCCAGGGCCGGATTGGCGTCGAGCGCCAGCAGGTCGGCATCGGCCGGCGCCAGGCCGAGGCCGCTGTCGTCGAGCTCGAGGTGCAGGCATTCGCCCTGGCGCCGAGCGACGAGGCTTTCCAGCGCCTCCCGCTCGGCAAGCCCGACGACGCCAATGAGGTCGAGCCGCACGACCGCCCGCTCCGGGTCGATGATGGCGGCGAGCATGTCGTCGAGCGCCGCGGCGGCCCCCTCCCCGGTACAGTCGAGCGCCACGCTCTGCCAGCGATGGCGGCCCACCGCGAGCCGCTCCACGGCGGGTGGCGCCCCCGGCCCAGCCAGCTCGACCAGCAGCGCCATGCCCGCATCGTTGGCTTTGAAGCGGTCGGGCTCGGGCGTGCCGGCGTACCAGGTGCGGGGTGCAATCTCGAGGCAACCGTGCCAGTCGCCCAGCGCCAGATAGTCGAGCCGGGCGCGGGCCGCACGCTCCGGATCGATCGGGTTCGGCGCCTCCGAGGCGGCGGGCAGGCGGCCCGTCACCGAGCCGTGCGCGAGGCCCACGCGCAGGACGCCCGCAGGCGTCGGCGCATCGTCCATCCAGGCCGTGAGGTCGTCGAGCGACCGCCGCTCGGTCAAGGGTGCCGGCAGCACGACAAGGCGGCCGCCGGCCAGCGACACCGGGCGCGGCTCGAGCAGCGGGATCACATTCTCGGGTGGGCCCAGGGCCAACAGCCGCGTCCAGGCGGACGCCGCCAGCGCTGCATCGTGATTTCCAGGCAGGAGTAGCCAGGGGCCGGCAAAGCCGCGCATGGCCGCCAGCGCCCGGCCCAGCGTCGCTTCGCTCGCGAGGTTCGAATCGAAGACGTCGCCGGCCACCAGGACCGCGTCCACCTCATGCTCGCGGGCCGAGGACGCGATGCGCCGGACCGCCTCGAAGCGGGCCTCGCGCAGGATGGCACCGGCATCGCCGGGCACATTGCCAAACGGCTTGCCCAGCTGCCAGTCGGCCGTATGGAGAAGTCGAGCGCTCACGCGGGCCCCTGGAGATGTGGCGGCGACGCCGCCATGCGCTCACCCCTCGCGCGAAAGTCTCTTGTCTTCAAGGGCCTTCAGATAGGCACCCCAGATGCCGGCCTTCTCCTGGCCTAGTCGGTAGAGATAGGTCCAGGCGTAGATGCCGGTCTCGTGGCCGTCGTCGAAGCGGATCCGCACCGCGTAGTTGCCCACAGGCTCGATCTCGACGATGCCGACCTGGCGCTTGCCCGGCACCGTCACCTTCTGGGAGGGGTTGTGGCCCTGCACCTCGGCCGAGGGGCTCTCGACCCGCAAGAGCTCGGCCGGCAGATCGAAGCTGCTGCCGTCATCGAAGTCGATCTCGAGGCGCCGCTCGTCGCGGACGACCCTGAGCTCGACCGGCCAGGGAGCCCGAGCCTCAGCCGTCGCCACGCCGCAGCTCCTCCGGGATGCCCTCGTCCTCGCGCAGCGTGCGGGCCTCGTCGACAAGCATGATCGGGATGCCGTCGCGGATCGGATAGGCGAGCCCCGCCTGGTCGCTGATCAGCTCCTGGCGCCTGCGGTCGTAGCGCAGCGGCCCCTTGGTCAGCGGGCAGACCAGAAGCTCGAGGAGCTTCGGGTCGATGCCGGCGGGCTCCAGGCCCGGCGGGCCGTTCTCGTCGCTCATTCCCCGACAGCCCTCAATGCTTGTAGCCGCTCTCGGCGGCACCGTCGGCCAGCGCCTCCATCTCCATCAAGGCGACCAGCAGCGCGGCCTGATCGGTCATCGCCGGCGCCTCGAGCATCGCCTGCTTCTCCTCGGCCGCGAAGGGGCAGATCATCGCGAGCGAGGTGACGAGCGCCGCGAGGGGTGCTGCCCTCAAAGCCTGCCAGTCGGCCTCGATATGGTGGCGGCGGAAATAGACCTCGAGCGCGCGAACGAGATCGTCCTTGAGCCTGTCCGGCGGGGGCTCAGGCTGAAGATCGCCCCGCCAGCGCACGAAGCTGGCGACGACCTGTCGGTAAGGTGTCATCACCTCGAGCTCCTGGGCGATGTCGAAGCGACAGACCCCCGTGAGCGTGACGAGGTAGCGGCCGTCCTGCGTCTCCTCGAAATTGCTGATGCGCCCGGCGCAGCCCACCTGGAAGACGGGGGGCGCGCCGCCGCCATCCTCCTCGGATCGCGGCTGCACCATCCCGATCACCTGGTCCGTCTGCATCGCGTCGCGCACCATGGCCAGGTAGCGCGGCTCGAAGATGTTGAGCGGCAGGTTGCCGTTGGGCAGCAGAAGGCAACCCCGGAGGGGAAAGATCGGGAAGCGCGTCGGCAGGCTCTCGCCGCCGCTGGCCATGGGATCCTCCGTCAGGAGAACAGCACCGACGACAGCATCCGCCGGCCCTTGAGCGTCGTCGGATGCTTCGGGCCCAACGCCTCGAAGAAGCGCACCATCTGCTTTCGGGCGCGCTCGTCCTCCCACATGCGATCGCTCCTCACGATGCGGCAGAGATGCTCCATCGCCGGCTCGGCCTGGCCGCGCAGGAAGAGAATGGTGGCCAGCTGGTAGCGCGCGTCGTGATCGTTCGGGTCCGTATCGAGCCGCGCCGTCAGCGCCTTGGGATCGCCCAGCTCGCCCGACTCCTCGGCAAGCTGCAACGCCGCCTTTGCGCCCACGACATCTGCGTGCGTGGCTGTCTCCTTCGGCGCCTTCTCGAGCCAGGCCGCCGCCTCGTCGAGCTGGCCGGCGCTGATCAGGCAGCGCGCGAGGCCGCCGATCGCCTCGGCGTTGCTCGGCTCGTCACGCAGGATCGCGTTGTAGATGGCGGCTGCGGTGGGCGTGTCGCCGGCCTCCGCGGCGGCCTTCGCGGCCTCGAGGTCGGCCGCGGCCTCCTCGTCGACCGGGTCACCGCCGAGGAGGCGCTCGATCAGCGCCTTGATCTGGCTCTCGGGCTGGGCGCCGGCAAAGCCCGTGACGGGCTGGCCGCCGACGAAGGCATAGACCGTCGGCACCGACTGGATGCGGAGCTGCTGGGCGATCTCGGGGTTCTCGTCGATGTTGATCTTGACGAGCCGGACCTTGCCGCCGGCCTGCTTCACGACCTTCTCGAGAACCGGGGTCAGCTGCTTGCAGGGACCGCACCAGGGCGCCCAGAAATCGACGAGGACCGGCACCGCCATTGAGGCCTGGATGACGTCCTCGGCGAACGTCTCGAGGCTGCCGTCCTTGATGACCGCCGCGTCGCCGCCTGCTTTGCGCGCCGGCTCCGCGCCACCGAAAAGCTGCATGGGAAACGCCCCGTCCTGTCGCACGAAAAGACCTCGCGGGTGCGGCCGGAAGGCCGCCCCACGGGCGGTTAGATGGCCAGGGGCGTCCTACGTTGCAAGGGTGACCGCACCTCGCCGCCCTGCCGGGCCGCCTCGCTCAGCCTTCCATCGCCTTCACGATCTCCTCGGTCATCTTCTTGGCATCACCGAAGAGCATCATCGTGTTGTCCTGATAGAACAGCGTGTTCTCGATGCCCGCGTAGCCGGCCGCCATCGACCGCTTCACGAAGAAGACGGCTTTGGCCCGGTCGACGTCGAGCACGGGCATGCCGAAGATGGGCGAGGAGGGATCGTTCTTCGCGGCCGGATTGGTGATGTCGTTGGCGCCGATGACGTAGGCGACGTCGGCCTGCTGGAACTCGCCGTTGACGTCGTCCATCTCGTAGACGACGTCGTAGGGGATGTTGGCCTCGGCCAGCAGCACGTTCATGTGGCCCGGCATGCGGCCGGCCACGGGATGGATCGCGAACTTCACGTCGACGCCTTCCTTGGTCAGCACGTCGTAGAGCTCGCGCACGGCGTGCTGGGCCTGCGCCACCGCCATGCCGTAGCCCGGCACGATGATGACCTTCTGCGCGTTCTGCATGATGAAGGCCGCGTCCTCGGCCGAGCCCGGCCTGACCGTCCTGTCGCCGGCCTCGGCGACGGCGCCGCCGCTCTCGCCGAAGCCGCCCAGGATGACGCTGATGAACGAGCGGTTCATCGCCTTGCACATGATGTAGGAGAGGATAGCGCCCGAGCTGCCGACGAGAGCGCCCGTGATGATGAGCGCCGGGTTGTGCAGGGTGAAGCCGATGCCGGCTGCGGCCCAGCCCGAGTAGGAGTTGAGCATCGAGACCACGACCGGCATGTCGGCGCCGCCGATCGGCACGATCAGGAGAAAGCCGATGACGAAGGAGGCCAGCGCCATCAGGAAGAAGACGACACCATGTTGCGTGGCGATGAAGGCGATCAGCAAGAGCAGGATGAGGATGCCGAGCCCGATATTGATGGCGTGACGGGCCGGCAGGATGATCGGCCGCGAGCTCATCGCCGCCTGGACGAGCGGCTTCAGCGGTCCGAGCGCGTTCTCGATATGGGGCGGGAACTTCGCCTGCAGCTTGCCGAAGGCGATCAGCGAGCCCGAGAAGGTGATGGCGCCGATGATGGTGCCGAGGCCCATCTCGAAGAGCGAGAGGCCCTTGATGGCCCCGCTCGGCAGCGTGATGCCGAACTCGGCCGGGATTGAGGAAGGCCGCGGCGGCGACGCAGACGGCGGCCAGGCCCACGAGCGAGTGGAAGGCCGCGACGAGCTGCGGCATGGCCGTCATCTGGATGCGCCGGGCGACCGTGAAGCCGATGCCGCCGCCGATCACGATGCCGATCAGGATCAAGACGTAGTTGAGCGCGATCGGCTGGGCAGGACGAGCAGCGTGATCACCACGGCGATCGTCATGCCGATCACGCCGAGGCGGTTGCCGGCGCGCGAGGTGGCGGGCGAGGAAAGCCCCCTCAGCGCCAGGATGAAGCAGACCGCGGCGACGAGATAGCCGAGGGCGGCGAGGTCCGTGGACATGCGTTCTCCCTCAGCCGCGCTTCTTGAACATCGAGAGCATGCGCTGGGTTACGGCGAACCCGCCGAAGATGTTCACGGACGCCAGGATCACGGCGATGAAGCCGAAGATGGTGGCGGCACCGAAGCCTGCGGCTCCGGTCGCGATGAGGGCGCCCACGATGATGACGCTCGAGATGGCGTTTGTCACCGACATCAGGGGTGTGTGCAGCGCCGGCGTCACCGACCAGACGACGTAGTAGCCCACGAAGATCGCGAGCACGAAGACGATCAGGTTGAAGATGCCGGGATCGATCTCGGCCATCGTCCTTGCTCCCCTCAGCTCGCGGGCTGGAAGTTCGGGTGCACGATGCGGCCCTCGTGGGTCAGGAGGGCACCCTTGACGAGGTCGTCCTCGAGATTGATCGCGAGGCCGCCTTCCTTGTCGACGATCAAGGCGACGAAGTTCATCAGGTTCTTGGCGTAAAGCACGGTCGTGGCGGGCGCCAGCCGTGCCGGCAGGTTCTGCGCGCCGATGATCGTGATCCCGCCCGCCTCGACGCTCTGGCCGGGCTCGCTGCCCTCGATGTTGCCGCCGCTTTCGGCCGCCATGTCGAACAGCACCGAGCCCGGCTTCGTCGAGCGCGCCATCTCGGCCGTGACGATCCTTGGCGCCTTGCGGCCCGGGATCTGGGCCGTGGTGATGACGATGTCCTGGCTCTTGATGTGGTCGGCCACCATCCGCGCCTGCTCGGCCTGCTCCTCGGCCGTCAGCGGCCGCGCATAGCCGCCGGCCGTGGCCCCGCCCTCGGGGATGAAGCCCACGAACTTCGCACCCAGGCTCTCGATCTCCTGCTTCGCCGCCGGGCGGACGTCGGTGGCGGTCACCACCGCGCCCATCCGCCTTGCGGTGGCGATCGCCTGCAGGCCGGCGACGCCGGCGCCGACGATGAAGATCTTGGCTGGCGTCACCGTGCCGGCCGCCGTCATCATCATCGGCAGCACGCGGCTGTAGGCCGCCATCGCCTCGATCACGGCGCGGTAGCCGGCGAGATTGGCCTGGCTCGAGAGCACGTCCATGGCCTGCGCCCGCGTCGTCCGCGGCAGCAGCTCCATGGCGAAGGCCGAGACGCCGGCCTGGGCGTAGGCCTGGACCTGCTCCTTGCTCATGTACGGATCGAGGCTGCCGATCAGCACCTGGCCCTGATGCAGCATCGCCATCTCGGCCTCGGTCGGCCGCTGCACCTTCAAGACGATCTCGGCGGCGAAGGCCGCTGCCTCGTCGGCCATGGTGGCACCGGCGGCCACGAACGTGTCGTCCAGGATGGCGGCACCGATGCCCGCACCGGCCTCGACGACGGGCTCGAGTCCCATCGTCTTGTAGCGCTTCACCGTTTCCGGCGAGGCCGCCACCCGACGCTCGGGCTCGCGGCGCTCCTTCGGGATCCCGATCTTCATGGGCGTGCCATTCTCCCCCCCACCGGCGGCCCCGGAAGCGCGATAGTTGCCGACCACCGCCGAGCGGTCGACCCATTCCGGAGCTTTGTGTAGGGGAAAGCCCCGATGATTGGCAATGCCGGAGCCGTGACGCCGGCAGCCCGATGGTCCTGCGCCCGGCTCAGCCGGCGGCCACCACCCAGCCCAGAGGCAGCACGACGAACCATAGGATATAAAGAAGGCCCGAGGCCATCAGGCCGTCGATCCGCCCGTCGCGATTGCCAACTCGGCGTGCCCGCTCGAGCAGGCGGAGCTGGAAGACGGCATGGGGCAGGGCCGCCAGCGGCACGAGGGAGAAGGCACCGCCCGCGACGCCGGCGAGCGCCAGGAGCGTCGCCAGCAGGGCGGCCGCGAGCGTCGTCGCCTGGGCGAGGCGCAAAGAGCTGCGAATGCCGAGCCGCACCACGAGCGTGCGCTTGCCCACGGCGGCATCCGCCTGACGGTCCGGCACGCCGGAGAGAAGGATCGCCGGGAAGACGGCGCAGGCGAGGGGCGCCCCGAGCAGCCAGGGCAGCGGGCTCGTCGACGGCACCGCCCGTGAGCAGCCAGCCGATCAGGACGAGCGCGAAGCCGTGCGTGATTGCGACGTCGAGCTCGCCAAGCCCGCGCCAGCACAGGCGCAGCGGCGGCATGGTGTAGCCCAGCGCCAGCACGGCCAGAACGGCGAGCGCGAGCGGCACGGCGGGGCCCGCGGGCGCCAGCGGGACGGCGGTCGCGACGAAGGCCGCGGTCATGAGAAGCACGCCCCAGCGCAGGTCCGCCATCGCCATCCGGCCGTCGACCAGCACCCGCGAGCCGCCGGTGAACGGGCCCCCAGTAGCGGTTGAGGCGATCGCTCGGCAGGTCGACCAGCTCGTTGGTGAGGACGGTCGCGACCTCGAGAAAGAAGAGGCTGGCGAGCCCGAGCGCGAAGGTCGCGGGCGCCAGATGGCCGCCCTCGCGCAGGCCCAGGATGGCGCCCAGCGTGTAGGCGAGCCAAGCCATCACGTGGAACTGCAGGCGGAACGCCGCGAGCCACGCCACAAGGCGCTGGCGATGGTGGAACCAGGGCCCGCGCGGGCTGCGCTCGAGCCCCTGGCCCAATGTGCGGGCCTTGGCGAGCCAAGCCTCCCGGCGCTCCGGCGTGGAGTCCTTTACCGATCCGAAGACCGTTCGGCGCACGGGGGCCACGCCGCAGAAGCCGAGCGTCGCCCTGGCGAGCCCGTTGAGCCCGGGCGACCGATAGACGAGACGATGGATCAGCGGTGGGGTGTCCATCGTGACGATGAGATGGGCCGACTTGCCGCCCAGCAGACCCTGGTATCCGGTCCCGCCCTCGCATTCGACGAAGGCCCAGCCGGGCAGAAGCACGCGGTCGAGAAAGCCTTTGAGGAGTGCCGGCATCGTTCCCCACCAGGTCGGGAAGACGAAGACGAGGTGATCGGCCCAGTCGATGAGCGCGATTGCCTCCTCGACGGCCGGCTCGAGCTCCTGGTCGCGGGGCGAGCGGCCCAGCACGTTGAGCTCGAAGGCTGGAGCCGGCGAGGCCGAGCCGCCGCACCTCCGCACCGGCGCTGGCCGCCCCCTCGGCATAGGCATCGGCGAGCGCTCCGCACAGGCTCTCCTCCCGCGGATGGCCCAGGACGACGAGAACGCGAAGGGGCTGCTATGGTGGGCATCGTCCGGGCCGGATGGCTCCCGATGGCTGTTGTTCCTGGCAACGGCGGCGAGGCTGCGGGAAGGTTGCGCCGGTCCGGGCGCTGACGCATCGACCAGCATCGCCGCAGCGACTAGATCGTAGCCAATGACCCTTTGCTTTCCAGAGGGACTCTCCAGTGGGAGGCGCGGCCTTGTCGGCCCCGACCAGCGATGACGGCGATCTCGAGCAGATCCGCGAGGGCGTGGGCGCGCTCTGCGCTCGCTTTCCCGGCGCCTATTGGCGCGGGCTCGACCGCGAGCGCGCCTATCCGACCGAGTTCGTGCAGGCGCTGACCGAGGCCGGCTGGCTCGCCTGCCTGATCCCGGAGGAGTATGGCGGCAGCGGGCTGCCACTCGCGGCCGCCGCCGCGATCCTCGAGGAGATCCACAAGAGCGGCGGCAACGGCGCCGCCTGCCACGCCCAGATGTACACGATGGGCACGGTGCTGCGGCACGGCAGCGAGGCCCAGAAGCGGCGCTGGCTGCCCGAGATCGCGGCCGGCCGGCTCCGGCTGCAGGCTTTCGCCGTCACCGAGCCCGGGGCCGGCACCGACACGACCGCGATCCGTACCACCGCCGTGCGCCAGGGCGATGGCTATGTGATCGACGGCCAGAAGGTCTGGACCAGCCGGGCGGAGCATTCGGACCTCATGCTCCTCCTCGCCCGGACCACCCCGCGCGACCAGGCGGCGCGGCGCACCGAGGGCCTTTCTGTCTTTCTGATCGACATGCGCGAGGCGCTCGGCAAGGGGCTCACCATCCGGCCCATCCGCACGATGCTGAACCACGCCACCACCGAGGTCTTCTTCGATCAGCTCCTGGTGCCGGCCGACAGCCTGATCGGCGAGGAGGGGCGGGGCTTTCGCTACATCCTGGACGGCATGAACGCGGAGCGCATGCTCATCGCCTCGGAATGCCTGGGCGACGCGCGCTGGCTGATCGAGAAGGCCACGGCTTATGCCAAGGAACGCGAGGTTTTCGGCCGGCCGATCGGCCAGAACCAGGGCATCCAGTTCCCGATCGCCCGGGCGTACGCCCAGACCGAGGCGGCGGCGCTGATGGTGGAGCGGGCGATCCAGCGCTACGACGCGGGTCTGCCCTGCGGGCCTCAGGCCAACATGGCAAAGCTTCTGGCCTCGGAGGCGTCCTGGGCCGCTGCCGAGGCCTGCCTCCAGACCCATGGCGGCTTCGGCTTCGCCGAGGATTTCGACATCGAGCGAAAGTTCCGCGAGACCCGCCTCTATCAGGTGGCCCCGATCTCGACCAACCTGATCCTCGCCTATCTGGGCGAGCACGTGCTGGGTCTACCTCGATCCTACTGAGCGCGCGGCGGGCTAAGCGGGGATCGATGCCGCGAGGCGGGAGGGCGGCGGAGATCGGGCCGGGCCGCTGACGCTCAGGACCTGTCGAAGCGCCGTCAGGCCATCGCGCAGCTCCGGCTCCTGGACGGCGGCATAGCCGAGGATCAGGCCGTTCCGCCCGTGGCCGTGGCCGTGGCGGTAGTGGACCGACAGTGGGGTGACGTTCACCCAACGCCGTTTGGCCTGCTCGGCCAGCTCCAGGTCGTCGATGCCCTCCTTCAGGAGCCAGGTCGTCTGGATGCCGGTGAAGCCGTCTGATGCGCCTCAGCCACGGCCCGAGGGCTTGGTTGCAGAGCTCGATGAAGAGCTCGCGCCGCTCGGTGTAGAGACGCCGGGTCCGCCGGACATACTTGGCGAAATGGCCGCGCTCGATGAACTCGGCGAGAGCGCCTTGCAGGACCAGTGGCGCGAACTGGCCGGTGATGGCGCTCGCCCGCTTGAAGCGCGCAGCCAGCGGCTGCGGCAGCACCATGAAGCCCAGCCTCAGGGACGGGAACAGCGTCTTCGAGAAGGTGCCCACGTAGATGGTGCGCCCGGTGTGGTCGATGCCCTGCATCGCCGGTATCGGCTTGCCGCCGAAGCGATACTCGCTGTCGAAGTCGTCCTCGATGATCCAGGCATCGTGGCGATGGGCGATCTCGAGCAGGCTGCAGCCGCTGGTCGAGCGGCATCGTGATGCCCGAGCGGGAACTGGCAGGACGGCGTTGTCAGGATGAGCCGCACGCGCTCATCGGGCTGTCGCTCGAGGTCCCAGCCGGACTCGGCCACATGGAGCGGGATCAGCCGGGCACCGGCACCCTCGAAGGTCCCGCGCACCCCCAGATGGCCCGGCTCCTCGGCCCAGACGGCATCGCCCGGATCGACCAGCAGCCGCACGAGAAGATCGAGCGACGCCTGCGCCCCGGTCGTCACCAGGATCTGATCGGGCTCGCAGCGCACGCCGCGGGCGCCCTCGAGATAGCCGGCAATGGCCTCGCGCAACGGCGGATAGCCGGCGATGTCGTGATAGCCGAACAGGTCGTCGCCATAGGGGCGTAGCCGCCGCACGATGAGCCGCCGCCAGAGCGCGAAGGGAAAGCCCCTGATGTCGGGCGAGCCCGGATGGAACGCCGTGTGGCCCGGAAAGCTGTCGTGGCTGGGGAGGCGGGTCAGCACGTCGCCGCGCCGCGAGAGCTGAGGCTCGGCCTGCTCCGGTGTCGGCGCCCGGGCCGGCAGGGCAGCACCCGGGAGGTCGACGACATAGCTGCCCGAGCCATGGCGGCTCTCGATATAGCCCTCGCTCTCGAGACGGGCGTAGGCGCTGATCACGACGTTGCGCGAGATGCCGAGATCGGCGGCAAGCGTCCGGCTCGAGGGCAGCCGCGTTCCGGGCCTCAGGGCCCGCTGCAGGATAAGGCTGCGGAGATTGCCGTAGATGTGCTGGTGCAGGGTGACGCCTGGCGCGCGTGGGGAGGCCAGGGCCTCGAGTGGCATCAGCGGCGAGCGAGAAGTGGTGCACACATTTCTCACGAAACTGGATCTCGCTATGGGTCCACCACGCTCCTAACACTTTTCATGCCAGCATGATCAGAGCGCGACCGGCGAGGGGCCGGGGTCTCCGGGCGAGGCCGTCCTCATCGGGCCGCCCAGCTTTCTCGCGCCGCGCCGCGCGGGCATCGCGCGGGGACAGCCGTCCCGTTCAGCAACGACCTGGTGAGTGAGCCCCGTCATGTCCCAGCAAGGCCAGAATGTGCCCGATCTCGTGAGCGAGGCGTTCGCACATTGCATCTTCCCGCTCACCCCGGCGTCCGAGGTTCACGCCGAGGGCCCGCTGATCTTCGCCGAGGGCAGCGGCAGGCATCTGACCGACATCCAGGGCCACGACTATCTCGACATGATGAGCTCGCCCTCGCGCGCCAACTCCCTGGGCTACGGCTCCGAGGAGGTGGCGAAGGCGATGTACGACCAGGCGGTCCGCGCCCACTATGTCGGCACCGGGAGCTTCATGAGCGAGCCGATGATCAGGCTCGCGAGCAAGGTCGCGTCGCTGGCGCCCGGTGAGCTCACGAAGCTGATGTTCGTGAGCGGCGGCTCGGAGGCGGTCGAGGCCGCGCTGAAGGTCGCCAAGCAGTACCAGCAGGAGAGCGGCAACAAGCCCAGGGCGTTCAAGACCATCAGCCGATGGAACGCCTATCACGGAGCCACGATGGGCGCCCTCTCGGTAACCGACTGGCTGGCCGTCCGCGAGGTCTTCGATCCGCGCGTGCCGGGCCACAGCTTCGTTGCCAACCCCTCCTGCTACCGCAATCCCTACGACATGGACGAGGAGGCGTATGCCGAGCTCTGCGCCAAGCATCTCGAGCGCCAGATCCAGTTCGAGGGACCCGACCTCGTCGCCGCCTTCATCGGCGAGCCCATCATGCAGGCCAACGGCGTGCAAATCCCGCCCAAGGCCTACTGGCAGCGGGTGCGCGAGATCTGCACCAAGTATGGCGTGCTGCTGATCGTCGACGAGGTCATCACCGGCTTCGGCCGGGTCGGCCACTGGTTCGTCAGCGAGCATTTCGGCATCGAGGGCGACATCATGACGATGGCGAAAGCCATCACCGGCGGCTATGCGGCGATGGGTGCCGTCATCACCCGGGCGGACATTGCCGATGCGGTGCCGATGTTCCGTCACGTCCATACCTTCAGCGGCCATGCCACCGCCTGCGCCGCGGCCAATGCCGTGATCGCCATCAAGGAACGCGAGAACCTCATCGCGAAGGCCAAGGAGAACGGCGTCTACTTTCTGGACGCGCTCCAGCAGGCGGTGGGCTCGCACCCGATCGTGGGCCAGGTGCGCGGGATGGGCCATTGGCATGCCGTAGACTTCACGGCCGACCGGCAGACCAAGGCCCCCTTCAAGGACGACACGGTGAAGGCGATCGTGAAGCGCATGCGCGAGCACGGCGTGCTGGCGAGCGCGATCGGCACCGCCCTCGAGATGGCGCCGCCGCTGACCACCACCCGCAGCGAGCTCGACGAGGCCGCGGAGGTCTGCGCCCGGTCCATCAGCGAGATCGCCAGCGAGCGAGGCCTCGGCTAGAACTCAGTGACCGGAGTGACCGTGATGTCGGCTCCAGATACCGTAGCCTATGTCAGTGCCGCGGAGCTTGCCGGCCGCATCCGCCGCCGCGAGGTCTCGCCCGTCGAGGTGATGGATGCGGCGATAGCACTGGTCGAGCGGCGCAACCCGAGCATCAACGCTCTCATCATCGCGCGCTTCGAGGAGGCGCGGGAGCGGGCGAAGGCGGCGGAGCGTGCCCTCACCTCGGGCGCCGCTCTGGGGCCGCTTCATGGCGTGCCCGTCGCGATGAAGGACTGCTTCGACTTCAAGCCTGGCTGGCCCGCCACGATCGGCGGCATCAGGGCGCTGCGCGACTTCAGCGTCGATGAAGCCGTCCCATTCGTCGAGCGGATCGAGAAAGCGGGGGCCATCATTCTCGGCAAGACCAACAGCCCGATCCTGGGATTTCGCGGGACCACCGACAACTATCTCTTCGGGCCATCCCGCAATCCGTTCGACACGTCGCGCAACACCGGAGGCTCCTCGGGCGGCAGCGCCGCGATCGTGGCCGACGGCATCCTGCCGCTGGTCGAGGGAACCGACGGCGGCGGCTCGATCCGCATCCCCTCCTCCTGGTGCGGCGTCTATGGCTACAAGGCCTCGTTCGGGCGCGTGCCCCATGTGTCGCGCCCCAACGCCTTCGGCGGCACCGCACCCTTCCTCTTCGCCGGGCCGATCACCCGTACCGTGAAGGATGCGGCCCTCGGGCTGATGGCGCTGTCGGGCTTCGATTCCCGCGACCCCTACAGCTTCGAGACCGACGAGGATTTCCTCGCTGCGACGGAGGGGTCAATCCGTGGCTGGAAGATCGCCTACACGCGCGACTTCGGGATCTTCCCGGTCGAGGCGGAGGTCATCCGGGTCACGGACGAGGCGGTGGCGGCGCTGGCCGCAGCCGGGGCCGAGGTGGAGGAGGTCGACTTCAAGATCGGCCGCAGCCAGCAGGAGCTGAGCGACCTCTGGTGCCGCCTGATCAGCCAGTCCAATCTTCAGGCCTTCGAATGGCTGAAGGGGTTGGGCATCGATATCGTCAAGGATCATCCGGAGGACCTTCCGCCGGAGATGCATCACTGGAACGAGATCGGCCTCGGGATGTCGGCGAAGGACCTGCGTCGCGATCAGGCCATGCGCACGCAGGTCTACGACGCGATCCAGGGCGTCCTGAACGACTACCGCCTGATCGTCTCGCCATCGCTCGCCTGCCTGCCGGTGAAGAACGGCACGGACGGCAACACGGTGGGGCCGAGCGAGATCAACGGCGAGGCCATCGATCCGCTGATCGGCTGGTGCATCACCTATCTCGTCAACTACACGGGCCATCCGGCCGCCTCGGCGCCGGCCGGCCTCAGCCGCGACCACCTGCCGGTGGGCCTGCAGCTCATCGGGCGGCGCTTCGCCGACGCCGACGTGCTCACCGCCAGCGCGGAACTCGAGCGCCATCGCCCCTGGTTCCAGCACTATGAGCGGTGCGCCTTGCGGCCCCTCGGTGGCGACGGTGCAGCTTCCGTCTAGCGCATACGCGTGCGCGGCGGAGCTCGAGGCACGCTTCTTGCTGCCTATCCGTCGAGAAAATGATGGGCCAATCGACGAATCGGGGCGTCTCGGCGCCTCGTCAGCAGCGGCGTCGATGACGCTGATGCGCCTCCGAACCCCCTGGGATGGAGAAGGTCGATGAAGATCGGTCTCTGGAGACGATGCAGCTCGTATGTCGGCGCGGCGGCGATGGCGCTGGGCCTGGCCGGTGCGGCCGGCGCGGCCCACGCGACAGACGTGCGGTTCACCGTCGCGGCCTACTCCGAGAAGACGGGTCCCTACTTCGAGAAGCTCGCGGACGAGTTCCACAAGGCCCATCCGGACGTGACGATTCGCATCGAGACAATTCCCTGGGAGACCCTGTTCCAGCGTCTCACGACCGACATCGCAGGCGGAACGCCGCCCGATCTCGCGATCATCGGCACCCGCTGGCTGACCGACTTCTCGGCCCAGGGCATCGCCGAGCCGCTCGATTCCTACATGAGCCCGGCGTTCAAGGACCGGTTCATCGGCTCCTTCTTCGGCCCCTCGACGATCGGCGGCAAGATCATGGGCCTGCCGGTCGCCGCCTCGGTGCGCGCGATGATGATCAACATGGACATCATGGACAAGGCCGGGGCGAAGGTGCCCTCCACCTGGGACGAGGTCTACGCGGCCGCCAAGAAGGTGAAGGAGAACACCGACTATTCGGGCTTCGGGGTCCAGGGCAAGGGGATCGAGACCGACGCCTATTACTACTACGCGCTGTGGACGTTCGGCGGCGACATCTTCACGCCCGACGGCAAGAGCGCGCTCGGCGCGAAGGCGGCCGTCGACGCTGCGGCCTTCTACAAGAAGATGATCGACGAGGGTCTCACGCAGCAGACGCCCACCAACTACTCGCAGCTCGACCTGTTCAACCTGTTCAAGCAGGGCAGGCTCGCGATGGTGTGCACCTATCCGATGCTGATCCCGCAGGTGAAGGCCGAGGCGCCGAACATGCACTACAAGGTCGTGCCGATGCCCACCGGTGCTGCCAAGGCGACCTATGGCGTGACCGACACGCTGATGCTCTTCCAGGCATCGAAGGTGAAGAAGGAGGCGTGGAGCTTCATCGAGTTCGCCTACAGCGACGAGAACCGCGCCGCATTCGACGAGGCCGAGGGCTTCCTGCCCGTCCTCAAGAAGGTGGCGGCGATGGACTACTACAAAACGAACCCGGACATCAAAGCCTTCGCCGACGGCCTGCCCAACGCCCACTTCGCACCCTCGGTGCAGAACTGGGAGCAGATGGCGGACGCGATCACCCGGCATCTGCAGGCGATCTATCTCGGCCAGGCGACCCCTGCGGACGGCATGAAGGCTGCCGCGAGCGAGCTCGATTCGATCATCGCACAGCAGTAGGGGCCTTGCCGATGACTCGTCCGCATGACGCGGAGGTGCTCGGCATCGACATGGGAGAGACCGCGGAGCCGCGCGGTCTCTCCACGGCGGCCACATCCTCGGGCGGCTCGGTGAGGGCGCTTCTTCGATCGGCGCCAGGGCGGCGGGCGAGCCCGCTGCCCTGGGTCATGATGATGCCAAGCCTGCTGCTGACCGGCCTCATCATAGGCCTGCCGATCATCTATCTCGGCTGGACGTCGCTGCATCAGGTCACGCATTTCGGTCAGCTGCGCGGATTCAACGGAATGGCGAACTTCACCGCCGTCCTGCACGATCCACGCTTCTACGCGGCGCTCGGCCGGACAGTGATCTGGACCGTGGCCGTGGTGGTGGGCACCCTCGTCGTGTCGCTGCCGACGGCGCTCCTCCTCAGCCGGGAGTTCTACGGCCGCGAGATCGCCCGCATGATCGTGCTGCTGCCATGGTCGATGTCGCTCACCATGACGGCCGTGGTGTGGATGTGGGCGCTCAACGGCCGCGCCGGCCTCTTCAACGTCTCGCTGCTCGATCTCGGTATCCTCGAGAAGCCGGTCGAGTGGCTGGGCACGCCCAGGCTCGCCTTCACGGCGGAGATCCTGATCGGCATCATCGTCTCGGTGCCGTTCACCTCCTCCGTGTTCCTGAGCGGGCTGTCCTCGCTTTCTCGCGAGGTGTTCGAGGCTGCGCATGTCGACGGCGCCGGCCGCTGGCAGATCTTCCGCCACATCACCCTGCCGCTGCTCAAGCCCTTCATCGACCTCGTGATCGTCCTCAACGTCATCTACGTGTTCAACTCGTTCCCGATCATCTGGGTGATGACCGGCGGCGGTCCGGCCGAGGGCACCGACATCCTGGTCACCTACCTCTACAAGCTCGCCTTCCGCTTCGGCGAGCTCGGCAAGGCGTCCGTCATGTCCCTCGCCACCTTCCTCTGCCTGCTCGTCTTCGCGGTTCTCTATGTCTCGATACGATCGCGCAGCGACGCGCGGGCCACCCGCGCGGAGGCGGCGGCATGAGCGCCGAGCGTGCGGTCAAGGTGAGGCGCAGCATCCTTTGCTGGATCGCGCTGGCGCCGCTCGTCGTCGTGAACCTCTTCCCGTTCGCCGTCATGGTGGCGACCGCGGTGAAGCCGCAGGACGAGATCTTCGCCTATCCGCCCACCTGGCTGCCGAGCGTCGCCAGATGGTGGAACTTCGTCGAGATGTGGACGCAGACGAATTTCGGCCAGGCGCTCCTCAACAGTCTGCTCGTGAGCGTGCTGTCAACCGCGCTGACCATCGGCTGCGGTGCGCCAGCCGCCTACGCGATGCTGCGCAGCCGGATGACGTTCGTCCGCGGCTACCAGCGGTTCCTCCTGATCACCCAGATGGTATCGCCCATCGTCCTCGTGGTCGGGCTCTTCCGGCTGTTCGTCCAGTTCGGTCTCGTCGACACCTACCTGCCGCTGGTGCTGACCTACGCGGCGTTCAACATGGCCTTCGCCATCCTCATGCTCCAGGGCTACTTCCTGACGATCCCGCGGGAGATCGAGGAGGCCGCCTGGATGGATGGCGCAGGCACGCTCTACACGATCGTCCGCATCTTCCTGCCGCTGGCACTGCCGGCGGTGACCATCGTCGCCATCTTTACCTTCATCAACGTCTGGAACGACTTCGTCATCGCGCTGACGCTGCTGCGCAGTGAGGCCAACTACACGTTGCCCATCAAGGTCTTCTCGCTCGCCTCCAACCAGTACTGGATCGCCTGGCACTACACGATGGGCGCGGCGCTGCTGGCGACCATCCCGATCACGGTGCTCTTCTGCTGCGTGCAGCGCTATCTGCACGGCGACATCATGCAGGGCGCGATCCGATGAGGGTGCCGCAAACGGCCCAGGCGGCATCGCCTTCCTGACCTGCGGGGTCTCGGCAGAGAAGATTTCAGCTCCTTCGTCCCAGGAGCGAGCTCACCCTCTGCTGGAGCAGCAAGGACGGCCCGTCAGATCATAGCCAGATATAGCCAGAGCCGGATCGGCATTCACACCGCTGGCGGGCAGCTCCCGGGGATCGGCGCTATCAGGGGCCGGAGGCCCGGAGGCAGCCGCGGTTGCCCACTGGCTGCCCGGGCTCCCTCTTTGCCTCGCCCGATCGGCCGTAAGCTTGTCTGTTGATTGGTGGAGCCGATCGGGATCGAACCGACGACCTCCTGCGTGCAAAGCAGGCGCTCTCCCAACTGAGCTACGGCCCCACGGGCGGGTGTATGCCGCTATTCGGCGGGCTGGACAAGGCCGGGGAAGGAGCGCCGGGCGAGCGCGTCGATCGCCCGGCGGCGGTGGCTCATGGCGTATTTCTCAGGCGCCGGCATCTCGCCGAAGGTGCGGGTCTCGCCTTCGGGGACGAAGATCGGGTCGTAGCCGAAGCCGTGGACACCCCTGGGCTCGGGCACGAGCGTGCCCGGGACCCGCTCCTCGACCAGCTCCTCGTGGCCGTCGGGCCAGGCGAGGCACAGCGCGCACACGAAGCTAGCCCGCCGGTCGACCGAGGCCCAGTCGCCGAAGCGGGCGAGAAGCTCGTCCCGCACCCGGCGCATCGCCTTGGAAAAATCGCGCTCGGGCCCGGCCCAGCGGGCCGAGTAGATGCCGGGCTGGCCCTCCAGCCCCTCCGCCGCCATGCCGCTGTCGTCGGCCAGCGCCGGCAGGCCGGCCGCCCGCATCGCCGCCACGGCCTTCAGCCTTGCGTTCGCGGCGAAGGTGAGGCCGGTCTCCTCGGGCTCGTCGAGGTCGAGGTCCTGCGCGCTCAGGACGGTGATGCCCTGTGGGGCGAACATCGCCCGGAACTCCTCGACCTTGCCCTTGTTGTGCGTCGCCAGGATCAACCGGTCGCCCACAAAGACTCGGCTCATGCGCCCTCGAGGCCGGCCAGGGCGGCCCGCTGCAGCGCCACCAGCTCGGTGATGCCGATGGCGGCCAGCCGCTCGAGCTCGCGCACGTCCTCCAGGTTCAGGGGCTCCTGCTCGGCGGTGAGCTGGATCTCGACGATCCCGCCCGAGGCGGCGAGGACGAAGTTGGCATCGGCCTCGGCCGTGCTGTCCTCGGCATAGTCGAGGTCGAGGACCGCCTTGCCGCCCACGAGGCCACAGGAGACGGCCGCCACCGGCTCGCGCAGCGGCAGCCGCGGCAGATCGCCCGCCGCGACGATGCGGGCGAGCGCCTGATGGAGCGCCACATAGGCGCCGGTGATCGAGGCCGTACGCGTGCCGCCGTCGGCCTGCAGCACGTCGCAGTCGAGGATCACCTGCCGCTCGCCCAGCATGTCCAGCTCGGTGACGGCCCGCAGCGAGCGGCCGATCAGCCGCTGGATCTCCTGCGTGCGCCCGGACTGCTTGCCGCGCGCCGCCTCGCGCGGGCTGCGCGAGCCCGTGGAGCGGGGCAGCATGCCGTACTCGGCCGTGACCCAGCCCTTGCCGGTGTTGCGCAGGAAGGGCGGGACACGCTCCTCGACCGTGGCCGTGCACAGCACGTGCGTCTCGCCGAAGCGAATCAGGCAGGACCCCTCGGCGTGGCGGTTGGTCCCAAGCTCGATCGTGACGTCGCGCAGCTCGTGCGCCGCGCGGCCGGAGGGTCGCATGGAGGTCTCCTCGGGAGGGGGAGCCCCTCCTACGACGGGCCCTCCCCGAATTCAAACGAAGGCGGCAAGCCTCCCTGCGCGCCCCGGCAGCCGGCCTCAGCCGTTGACCGTGTCGCGGAGCCCCTTGCCCGGCTTGAACTTCACGGCGCGGCTCGCGGCGATCGTGATCGTCTTGCCGGTCTGCGGGTTGCGGCCCTCGCGCTCGGGCCGGTCGATCGTCTCGAAGACGCCGAAGCCGGCGATCGACACCTTGTCTCCCTCCTTGAGGGCACCCTGGATGCTCTCGAGCACGGCATGCACGGCCTTGGCCGCATCAGCCTTGGTCTTGCCCGTCGCCGTCGCCACCGCCGCATTCAGCTCGTCAAGGGTCATCAAACGCTCCCGTTCGTCCGTGAAAGTGGAGGACGCCCATATCATGGATGCCCCGGCCTGCAAATACCTCAACCATTGCGCGACCCCCTCCTCGCGGCTGAAAACAGGGCGAATCCGCGGTTGCCAAGGCTCCAGCCGGTGAGCGCGAGGACGTATCGGGAAACCTGGACGGCCGCGCCGTGACTCGGCGAGGGCCAACGCCGACCGATCTGATCCAGGTCATTTTAAGTAAATGCGCAATAGATTGTGAGCATCGCCGCGGGCAGTTGCTTGGCAACTCACAGCTGACCGAGCCGTGATTAGGAGTGACGGCTGACTGTGCCGCCTTTTCGTCCGGCAGCGACAGTGATAATTATGATACTTCTTAGCGCGTCCAGGTCCAGACGCGCGATCTCTGTCTATCAGGGCTGGCGCGCCGTCCCAAGTCGCTCTAGTGTCGCAGCCATAGACCGAGTCCGTCGATCGTTGCGAGGAAACCTGCTCCGTCGCAACACCGGCTCGCAAGCCGGGCGCTCGCTCGGCTCGGTCACAGAGGCCAACCACCGTGACTTGGCGATCGCGCGGCGATCGTCGGCGCTCCCTGCCGACGCTCTGCGCCATGGTGGAGTTCGTGAATGGCTTCGACAATCCTGACCCCCGTCGATGCGGTGTTTCGTGCGCAGCCTGCGCTCCGCGGCCTTCTCGCCCGGCTCCTGGCCGGCGGTGCCGCAGCGGCTCTCGACAGGACGCATCGCTCGCTGCTTCTGCTTCGTTTCGTCCTTCTCAACCTCACCGCGACGGCGCTCGTGCTCGCCGCCGCGGCACAAGGCTGGATCGATCCGATCCTCCGGTCCGACACGCTCCATATCGTGAAGCTGATCGCGGCGGTGTTCGTCCTCGGCCTCATCCAGTGCACGGGCCGCATCCTCAAGCTCGGCCGCGAGCTGGATGGGCTCGAGCGCGGCCTGCCGGCGCCCGGCACCCGGGCCGCGGCCTTCCTCGAACTCGATCCGCGGGCTCGACGGCCAAGGCCGCGCGACACTGGCCTCGGCGCTGCGCCTCAAGCTCGCGACCAGGCTCGGCGGCATCAAGCACACCGCGAGCACGCTCGTGCTGCTGGGCCTCATCGGCACGGTCGTGGGCTTCATCGAGGCGCTGGCCGGCGTCGACCCCTCGACCGTGGGCGACGCGGCCGCGATCGGGCCGATGGTCTCGAGCCTGCTGCACGGCATGGCGGTGGCCCTCTACACGACGCTGGTGGGCTCGATCCTCAACATCTGGCTGATGCTCGACTACCGCCTGGTCGAGGGCGGGACAGTCCATCTCCTGACCCAGCTCGTCGAGATCGGAGAGCGCCATGGACGGTCTTGATCCAAGCGAGAGCGACGACGGCTCCACGGTCTTTCGCGACGTCATCACGCTGGCACTGGCGGGCTTCGTCGTCTGCGTCGTCCTGATCCTGCCGCACCTCAACCCGCCGGGCGCCAAGACGGTCGAGGGGCTCGAGCCGCCGGGCAACGTCATCATCGAGGCGCGTTGGCCCGACCAGCTCGATGCCGATGTCGATCTCTGGGTCCAGGGCCCGGGCGACGTGCCGGTCGGCTACTCGAACAAGGGCGGCAAGCTCTTCAACCTTCTGCGCGACGATCTGGGCACACGCGACGACGCGTCGGGCATCAACTACGAGGTCAGCTACTCGCGCGGCATCGTCGCAGGCGAGTACACCGTGAACGTCCATCTCTACCGCAACGAGAGCAACGTCCTGCCGGTTCCGGTCAAGCTCGTGGCGAGCGTGAAGCGCACCGCCCAGGAGTTGGCGCGGCAGATTCTCGTGAGCGACGTGGCGCTGCAGAAAGAGGGCCAGGAGCTTACCGTCTTCCGCTTCCGGCTCGACGCCGCGGGTGCCCTCGTGGCCGGCAGCGTCTCGACCCTCCAGCGCCCGCTGCGCTCGCTCGGACAGAGCTGATGAGCGATCTGTTCCCGACCTTCGGGCTCGCCACGATCATCGCCGTCGCGCTTGCCACCATCGCCATCTGGGCGCCCCGCCGGCTGATCGTCCGGCTCCTGGCCCTGGGGGCGGCGGTTCTCTTCCTGCCGACCGGCTACGTCGCCCTCGCCGATCTCCTGAGCCGGCCCAAGCCCACGAGCCTCGAGTGGCTGCGCGGCCGCACGGCCGAGGCGCAGGTGCTGGGAAGCAGCGTCGACGAGGGTCGTGCGATCTATGTCTGGCTCAGGCTGCCCGGAGAGGCCGAGCCGCGCGCCTACAGCCTGCCCTGGAGCCGCACGCAGGCCGAGCAGCTCCAGCAGGCAACGCGCCAGGCCGAGGCGGCGGGAAGCGGTGTGGTGATGCGGATGCCCTTCGAGCGCTCGCTCGACGACCGCACGCCACGCTTCTACGCCCCGCCCCAGCCGGCAGCGCCTCCGAAGGAGCGGGCGAGCGGCCCGGCGGTCCGGGTGATCCCGCACGGCGGCACCGGCTGAGCGGGGCTCAAAGCGCCAGCTTGTTGACGCTGAGCACGGCCGTCAGGATGGTCGTGACGATGGCGCCCACGAGGATGCCCATGCCGATCACCGTGGCGGGCTCGATGAGCGAGACCAGCCGGGTGAGGCGCGAGGCGACGCGCTCCTCGGCCGTGTCGGCCAGATGCGCCGCGACGGGGGCGAGGCGCCCGCTTTCCTCGCCGACGCGGAGCATCTGCAGGCCCATCGGCGTAAGGAAGCCGGCCTCGGTCAGGCAGTCGCTCATGCGCCGGCCCTGGCGGACGCCCGACACGACGTTGCCGAGCGCCGCCCGCGCGGCCCGGTTGCTCAGCATCTCCGTGGTCATCGCGAGCGCGCTCGGCAGCTCGAGGCCACCGGCCAGCATCGTCGCCAGCCCGCGCGCCGTCTGCGCCGTCGCCCGCTCGCGCGACAGGAGGCCGAGCAGCGGCGCATCGAGGAGCACGCGGTCGATCGCCTCGCGCATGCGGGGCCGACGAAGCGCCAGGAGCAGGAGCAGCACGAGCCCGAGCAGGCCCACAAGCAGGAGATCGCCGTTCGCCCGCAGCCCCTGCTCGATCGCGAGCAGGACGGCGGCGCTCTCGGGCAGGTCCTTGCCGGCCTGGGCGAAGAGCGGCTCGAAACGCGGGACGACGACGGTCATCAGCACGATGATCGAGCCCAGCGCCGTCAACGCGAGGATCGAGGGGTAGATCAGGGAGGAGACCACCTTCTCCTGAAGCTTCTGGCTGCGCTCGCGAAGGACGGCCAGCTCGGTCAGCGCCTCGCCCAGGCGCCCCGCGCTCTCGCCCGCGCGCACCATGCCGACATAGACCCGGGGAAAGATCGTCGGCGCCTCGGCCATCGCCTCGCTCAGCGCGCGTCCGCCCCTCACCCCGGCCAGCACCTGGGCCAGGGTGGCCTTGAGACGCCGGCTTTCCACCGCCTCGCCCAGCATGGCCAGGGAGTCCTCGATCGTGAGGCCGGCGCCCAGCAGGGTCGCAAGCTCGCGTGTGGCCTCGGTCAGCGGCCGCCCGAGCCCACCGAAGCCCGACAGGCCGGTGAGGCCGCCGCCCTCCAGGCGCTCCGCCACCGGCTCGGCCTTGATCGGGATGAGCCCGCCCGCCTGTAGACGCTGGATCGCCGTTCGTGAGTTCGGCCGCCTCGATGCGTCCGTTCACGTGCTCCCCTGCGGCCGTCAGGGCCCGGTAGGCGAAGGTCGGCATGCGCGCGGATCCCTCAGCCTTCCTCGGTCACCCGAAGCACCTCCTCGAGCGTCGTGACACCCGCGAGGCAACGGGCCATGCCGTCGGCGGCCATGGTGCGCATGCCGGCCTCGAGCGCCTTGGCGAGGATGGCCTGGGTCGGGGCGCGGCCGCGGATCAGCTCGCGGATCTGGTCGTCGACCTCGAGCAGCTCGAAGATGCCGGTTCGGCCGACGAAGCCGATGCCGTCGCAGCGTGGGCATGCGGCCTCGTGGAACAGAGCGGCGTCGGGGCCGAGCGGCATGCCGGCCCGCTCCAGCAGGCGGCGCTCCTCCTGCGTCGGCGCGTGCGGCACCTTGCAGTGTGGACAGAGAATCCCCACCAGGCGCTGGGCCACCACCGCCTTGATGACGGATGCCAGCAGATAGGGCTCCACCCCCATATCGAGAAGCCGGGCGAACGCCCCGGCCGCGCTGTTGGTGTGCAGGGTCGAGAGGAGGAGGTGGCCGGTGAGCGCCGCATGCACCGCGATGTCTGCGGTCTCGGGATCGCGCGTCTCGCCCACCATGATGATGTCGGGGTCGTGGCGGACGACCGAGCGCAGCACGCGGGCGAAGTCGAGGCCGATCTCGGGCCTCACCTGGATCTGGGTCACGCCGTCGATCTGGTACTCGACCGGGTCCTCGATGCTGACGAGCTTGGCGGTGTCACGGTTGAGCCGCCGCAGCGCCGCGTAGAGCGTCGTGGTCTTGCCGGAGCCTGTGGGGCCGGTGACCAGCATCATGCCGTGCGGCGCGGTAAGCCTGCGCTCGAGGCGCTCTGCCACCGCGGGATCGAGGCCGAGACCGTCCAGCTGCACGCCGGCGGCACCGGTATCGAGCAGACGGATGGTCAAGCTCTCGCCATGGGTCGTCGGCACCGTGGCGACGCGCAGATCGACCCGGCGGTCGTCGAGGTCGATGCGGGCGCGGCCATCCTGGGGCAGCCGTCGCTCGGCGATGTCGAGCTTGGCCAGGATCTTGATGCGCGAGACGATGGCGGCGGCCAGCCGGACGGGCGGTGCGCCGATCTCGCGCAGCCGGCCGTGGACGCGGTAGCGGACGCGAAGATGGTCGCGATAGGGCTCGACATGGATGTCGGAGGCCTGCACGCGAAGCGCGTCGGACAGGAGCTGGCTCACCAGCCGCACGACCGGCGCCTCCTTGGCGCTGTCGATCAGCCGCTCGACATCCTGGTCGAGGTCGACGGACGGCCCCTCGCCGACGTCGCGGGCGAGGCGCTGGAGGGCGGCGCCACCGCCGTCGAACCAGCGCGCCGTCGTTCGCGCGATGTCCTCGGGCGTCGCGGCCACGGGCACAACCTCGAGCCGGGTCGCGAGCTGCACCGCCCGGATGGTCTGCTCGTCGGTCGGATCGACCATGGCGAGCCGGACCCGCTCGGCGTCAAACGAGAGCGGGAGGACACCCGCCTGACGGAGGAAGCGGGGCGAGAGGGCATCGGCGAGGACGGGCTCGGATGGATAGTCCTCGGTCGCAGCCGTCTCGAGCCCCAGCTCCTCGGCTGCCGCCAGCGCCCAGTCGACACCACGGACGAGCTGCATGCGCGCCAGCAGGGCGCCGACGCGCTCGCCGCCCTCGGCAGCGAGCAGCGTTGCACGGCGCGCGTCCTCAAGGCCGATGCGATCGCCCTTCACCAGCCGCAGCAGGACAGGGTCGAGCCGCGTGCCCTCGAGGCTCGGGGCCGTCTTGCCCTCCTGATCGGATCGCGACCTGGTCGGCTGAAGCATCACTCTGACTGGCTCACACGCGGGACCTCAGCATCCTACAGGCCTTGGATGGAGGCAACACCGGTCGCTACGAGGTCGCACCGCATCGACGGCGAGGCGCCGAGGACCCACATCTCCGTGGAGAACGGTTAACGAGGCAGGAGCCGCGGATGCGAGCCGACGCGCTGAGCTCGATCGGGGCGTGGCTGATCGGCGAGGGGCTGATCGGCTCGGATGAGGGCGCGCTCGTCTCCGGTCTCGGTGAGCGGCTGGTGGAGGCGGGCCTTCCGATCGCGCGGATCTCGACGGGGACCGACCTCCTGCACCCGACTCTGGGTGCGCGCGGCTTCATCTGGGTCGACGGGCAGGGCGTGTCGCGCGAGGACTTCGCTCGCCACGACGGCAGCCCCGAGCACCTGGCCGTTTGGCTGAGCAGCCCTTTCTATCATCTCGTGCAATCCAACAGCGGCGAGATGCGACGCGATCTCGCCGGCGACTACCGGCGCGGTGAGTTCGAGCTCCTCGATCGGCTGGCGGATCAGGGGGCCGTCGACTACGTGGCCTTCCGCATCCACTTCGGTGAGCGTGGCACCCTCGGCGAGGCGCGCGGCATCGTCGTCTCGTTCGTCGCCCGCGGCCCGGAACCGTTCAGCGAGGAGGAGGTCGACCTTCTCCGTCGACTGAGCCAGCCTTTCGCCCTCGCCTACAAGGCCACCTGGACGCTCGGCACATCCCGCTCCCTGATGGCGGTCTATCTGGGTGCCGATGCGGCGGGGCGGGTGCTGCGGGGATCGATCACCCGCGGCCATGCCGAGACCATCCGCGCCGTCATCTGGTACAGCGATCTCGAGGGCTTCACCCGTCTTGCCGACACATTGCCGCGCGACGAGGTTCTGGCCTTCCTCAACGACTATGCCGGGACGCTGAGCGACCTGATCCATGCGCAGGGCGGCCAGGTGCTGAAGTTCATGGGCGACGGCATCCTCGCCATCTTCGACATCGATGGTCTGGAGGGCGCCTGTGATCGGGCGCTGGAGGCGGCCGTCCGGGCCCAGCATGCGGCAAAGATCGCGCTGGCGAGCCGGCGCGAGCGCGGCGAGCCGGCCAGCCGGGTCTTCATCGGCCTGCATGTCGGCGACGTGCTCTACGGCAATATCGGGGGCTCGGAGCGTCTGGACTTCACCGTGCTCGGCCCCGCGGTCAACGAGGCGAGCCGGATCGAGCGCATGGGCCGCTCGCTCGAGCAGGGCGTGGTCGTCTCCGAGGCCTTTGCCGCCGCCTGCGGCGACGCGCGCTCACGCCTCGTCTCGCTCGGCCGCTACGCGCTCCGCGGCGTCCGCCGGCCCCAGGAGCTTTTTACCCTCGAGCCGGAAGGCTGAGGACGGACAGCAAGGTGCCGTAGGGAGGCACGAGAGCTCACCGAAAGCGGTTCATGACGTGCGCAGCGCGGCAATGCTCCAAGGAGGCACGTCGTCAGAACACGAACGACGCTCTCCGCTTGTACTTCTCATGCATGTCCGATTGCCGCCAATCGCGGCGTTGCCCACGGGCCTGCATATAGGGGTCCAATCAGTCGATTGGCGCCAAATATGTCCGTAAGTCATTGTCTAGAAGAGACGTCGAGAGCGAGCGCTCTTGACAAAGCGTTACGTAATGCGTACCGCTTATCGGTGATCAGGAGCTTTGCCGACAAGCGTACCGCTGCGGTCTGGGTAGGGCTTCAACCCAGAGGCTTGGCGCCCGAGCTGGCAAGACGGGCCCGGAGGCGGCTCGTCGAGCTCGATGCCGTGCCAAACCTCGCGGCTCTCGGCTGCAAGCGCGGTAACAGGCTGGAGCTTCTGCGAGGTGATCGAGCGGGCCAGCACAGCATCAGGGTCAACGATCAGTGGCGCCTCTGTTTCGTCTGGCGGGACGATGGTGCCCATGAGGTCGAGCTTGTGGACTATCATTGAGGTATGCAGGTCATGGTCGTGAGGATGGAGGATCTTGAAGCCGGTCGCATCGACCTGTCGGACGTCGTCGAGCCCGGCGCAGAGCGGCTTCCGCCCGTCCTTCCAGGCGAGATTCTCGGCGATTGGATGGAAGATGCCGGGCTTACCGCCTACGGCCTGGCGCGAGCGCTGCGCGTGCCCCGTAACCGAATCGGCGCCATCCTTGCCGGACGAAGGTCCATCTCCGGCGACACGGCCCTGCGTCTCGGCCGCTATTTCGGCACTGGCCCGGCATTCTGGATGAATGTGCAGGGGCACTACGACATCGAGGCGGCCAAGCGCCGAGCCGGCGCCACGATCGAGCGGGAGGTGACGCCGAGGGCCGCTTGACGGCCGACCGCGCCGGCTCAGCCGCCGAGCGTCACGCTGCCGTCCTCGGCGATCGTCCAGGCGGGGTTCCAGGCGATCTCCCAGGGATGGCCGTCCGGGTCGGCAAAGTAGCCGGCATAGCCGCCCCAGGCCGTGTCGGCGGCGGGTCTCAGGACCGCGGCGCCGGCAGCCCGGGCCTCGGCCATCACGCTGTCCACCTCGCCGCGCGAGCGGGCGTTGTAGGCCAGCGCCATGCCGCCGAAGCCGCTGCCCGGCAGCGGCAGCCTCGCGTCGGCGGCAAGCTCCGCGTTGCTCCAGAGCGCCAGGACCATGCCCTGAAGCTGAAAGAAAACGACCTCGGGATGGTCGTTGCCGCGCCGCCAGCCCAGGCCCTCCTCGTAGAAGCGCCGCGCCCGCTCGAGGTCGTCGACCCCAAGCGTCACCAGGCTCAGCCGCTGCTCCATCGCCCCTTCCAATCGGTCTCCCGGCTCCGCCCCGCGCTCAGACGACGGTGAGGCTCACCGGCACATTGTTCCGGGTGGCGTTCGAGTAGGGGCACACCTGGTGCGCCTTCTCGACCAGGGTCTCGGCGTCGGCACGGGCGAGACCCGGAAGCTCGATCGCCAGCTCGATCTCGAGCCCGAAACCGCCCTCGGAGCGCGGCCCGATGCCTACCGTCGCCGTCACGGTGGTGTCGCTCGGCACCTTGGGGCCGCCCTGGGAGGCGACGAACTTCATGGCACCCAGGAAGCAGGCGGCGTAGCCGCAGGCGAAGAGCTGCTCGGGATTGTTGCCGGGCCCGCCGGCGCCGCCCAGCTCCTTGGGCGTGGCCAGCGTGACGTCGAGGCTGCCGTCCTTGGTGGCGGCGTGGCCATCGCGTCCGCCGGTTGCCGTGGCGGTGGTCCGATAGAGCACATCGACGGGCATCGCGGGGTACCTCCTGACGCTTCGGGCGTGCGAGCCTAGGACGTGGCGTCCGCCCTGTCCCCAACGTTCTCGACCGGGTCGCCTCACGATCAGATCACCGCGCCACCGGGACTATGGACTCCATTCGGGCGAGCGGCCATGCGGGTCTCATGAATCATCATCACCCCGGGGACAGCATGGCCAGCCAGCCTCTTCGACTCGAGCGTGCCGGCGCTGTCGCGACCTTGGTCCTGAACCGGCCGGAGAAGCGGAACGCAATGAGCCTGCTCATGTGGCAGGCTCTGCCGACCCTCCTCGACCAGGTCATGGCCGACGTGGCGATCAGGGTGCTGATCCTGCGCGGTGCCACGGACGAAGCGTTCTCGGCCGGCGCCGACATCGCCGAGTTCGAGCGCGTCGGTGCCAGCGAGAGCGCCGCGCGGGAGTATAACGAGTCCGTCGAGATGGCGCTCCGCCGCCTGGCGGGTCTCGAGAAGCCGACGATCGCGCGGATCGCGGGCGCCTGCGTCGGCGGCGGCTGCAGCCTCGCCGTCGCCTGCGACCTGCGCTTCGCCGCCGAGGGTACGAGGATCGGCATCACGCCGGCCCGGCTGGGCATCTGCTACAGCCTCGAGGATACCAAGCGCCTGGTCGACCTGATCGGCCCGGCGCGTGCCAAGGACATCCTCTTCTCGGCGCGGCTGCTGGACGCCCGGGAGGCGCTCGGCATCGGCCTCGTCGACCGTGTCCTGCCCCGGCACGAGCTGGCCGAGGCCGTCCAGGGCTATGCCCTCCTGCTGACCGAGCGATCCGTCTACACCATCCGCAGCGCCAAGCGCATCGTCCGCCTGATCCAGTCGGGCACGGTGACGGAGACCGACGAGACCAGGGCGCTGCGCGACGGGTCGTTCGTCGGTCCCGACTTCCACGAGGGCTACCGGGCCTTCCTCGAGAAGAGGAAGCCACGGTTCGGCTGAGCGGCCGCTTTCCCGGCCCTCAGTGGCGTATCGCCCAGCGACGCCACATCGGCGCACGGACGATCGTGCCGCTGGCCACGCCGCGGCGCAGCAGCATCTCGCGGCGGAGGATGTAGAGGCCGCTGCCGATCACGACCGCACCGCCGAGGAAGAGGCTGCGGTCCGGCACGTGGCCGAAGATCACGAAGCCGACGAGAAGGCCATAGGGCATCTGGCTGTACTGGAAGGGTGCGATCACCACGGCCGGTGCCCGGCGATAGGCCTGGACCAGGAGCAGGAAGGCGGTGCCGCCGAGCGAGCCGCCGAGCACGCTGAGGCCGAGGTCGGGAAGGGTGGGCATGCGGAAGACGAAGGGCAGGACGAGGCCGGTGCCGATCATCACCGAGAGGTTGCCGTAGACGCCGAAGGCCGCCGAGCTCTCGGTGCTCTGGAGCTTGCGCAGGATGATGATTCCCAGGGCGCCGCAGAGGGCACCGCCCAGAGCCGACAGCGAGGCGAGCTGCAGGACGCCGGCACCCGGGCGCAGCATCAAGATCACGCCCGCGAAGCCGACCAGCACCGCGCACCAACGACGCCAGCCGACGCTCTCGCCGAGGAGCGGCACGGAGAGCGCCGTGATCAGGAGCGGCGTCGAGAAGAGCAGCGCGTAGGCGTCGGCGATCGCCATCCGGCTGTAGGCATAAAAGGCGAGTGGCACGCCGATGATCGAGGTAAGGCCGCGCAGCGCGTGGAAGAGCGGCCGCGTCGTGCGCAGCTGGCCCACGCCGCCCCTGAGGACCAGGATGCTCATGGGCCCGAGCGCGAAGAGGGAGTTCAGGAAGGCGATCTGGAAGGTGTCGTAGTGCGCGCCCGAGAGCAGCTTGACGGTGGTGTCCTGGCCGGTGAAGAGCGCGAACGCGGCGGCTGCGAAGGCTATCGCTATTCCGATGGAGGCCTCGCGCGGGCGCTCGCTCGATTTCGCCATATCCTGCTCCCGCCTGCTCGTCCGGACCCCCGCGCCGCCATCCCTAGCGCGCTCTGCGGGGGATCACCATTGCCTGCGGGCACCACTTGACCCCTCGCCTGCGCGGGACCTAACGAGGGTCCGGCTGCCAGCAGCAAGGGAGAGAGAGATCGTGACGCTCACCGTCGATCTCGGGGGGGCCGTGGTGCTCGTCACGGGCGCGTCGAGCGGCCTCGGCCGACACTTCTCCCGCGTGCTCGCCGCGCAGGGCGCTGTGGTCGTGGCGGCGGCGCGGCGCCGCGAGGCTCTGGACGAGGTCGTGGCCGAGATCGTGGCGGCGGGCGGCAGGGCCATGGCGGTGACGATGGACGTGACCGACGAGGCCGAGGTCGATGCCGCGCTCACCGCGGCCGAGCGAGCCCTCGGCACGCCCTCGATCATCGTCAACAATGCAGGCATCCCCGGACCGAGCCGGCGGATGGTCGAGGTCGATGCGGCGAGCTTCGGCGAGGTCCTGGACGTCGACCTCACGGGCGCCTTCCGTGTCGCGCGTCGCGGCGCGGCAGCGCTGATCGCCGCCCGGAAGGGCGGCAGCGTCATCAATGTGGCCTCGATCCTGGGGCTCAGGGTGACGATCGGCGTTGCCGCCTACGAGGCCGCCAAGGCCGGGCTCATCCAGCTCACCCGCGCCATGGCGCTCGAATGGGCGCGCCACGGCATCCGCGTGAACGCGCTGGCGCCAGGCTATATCGAGACCGACATCAACCGCGCCTTCTTCGAGACCGAGGCCGGTCGCCGGGTGGTCGGCCGCATTCCCCAGGGCCGGCTGGGCCAGCCCTCCGATCTGGACGGGCCTTTGCTGCTTCTCGCCTCCGATGCGTCGCGCTACATGACGGGCGCGGTGCTCGCCGTCGATGGCGGGCACCTCGTGAGCGCGCTCTGAGAGCAGGGAGAGACCGCCGATGATCGTCGACCACCGCACCTACACGCTGAAGCCCGGAAGCCTGGCCGAGTATGTCCGGCTCTACGAGACCGAAGGCTACGCCATACAGACCAAGCATCTCGGGCAGCCGGTGGGCTGGTATACCTCGATGGACATCGGCGACCTCAACCAGATCGTCCATCTCTGGGCCTATGACGACCTCGCCGACCGTGCCAAGAAGCGCGGCTCGATGGCCGCGGACCCGGCGTGGCAGACCTACGTCAAGCAGATCCATCCCCTGCTCATGAGCCAGTCGAACAAGATCCTCTCGCAACCCGGCTTCATCAAGACCCGGTAGGCCCGGGCCTTGGACCTCTCGCTCGATCCCGCGCTCGAGGCGCTCCGCGGCGCGGGTCGCCGCCTTCGTCGACGAGGTGATCCTGCCTCTCGAGGAGGACCCGGCGAGCTTCGGGGTCGGCGAGCAGATCCGGGAGGACCTTCTCGAGACGCTGCGCGTCAAGGTGAAGGCCGCCCGGCTCTGGTGCCCGCAGATGCCGACCGCGCTTGGCGGTCTGGGCGTGGGGCCGGTCGGCATGGCCGTCCTCTACGAGGAGATGGGCCGCTCGCGCTTCGGGCCCCAGGCCTTCAACTGTGCCGCACCCGACGACGGCAACATGTGGGTGCTGGAGCGGGTGGGCACGCCCGAGCAGAAGAAGCGGTGGCTGCAGCCGATCGTCGACGGCAGCGTCCGCTCAGCCATTGTCATGACCGAGCCTCATCCCGGCTCGGGCTCCGATCCGGCCGGCATGATGCTGACCCGGGCCGAGCGACGGGGCGACCGATGGGTCGTCCACGGCCGGAAATGGTTCATTACCGGGGCCGAGGGTGCATCCCATTTCATCCTGCTGGCCCGGACGTCGGACGATCCGCGCCACGGCCTGACGGCGATGCTGTTCCACAAGAATCAGCCGGGCTGGCGGATCCTGAGGCGCATCCCGATCATGGGCCCCGAGGAGCATGGCGGCCATTGCGAGCTCGAGTTCGACGGGCTCGAGGTGCCCGCCCAGAACGTGCTGATGGGCGAGGGTCAGGGCATGAAGGTGACCCAGATCCGTCTCGGCATGGCGCGGCTCACCCACTGCATGCGCTGGCTCGGCATGGCGCGCCGGGCGCTCGAGATCGCCGATCCCTATATCCGCGAGCGCCGCGCGTTCGGCCAGGTGCTGACCGAGAAGGAGAGCGTGCAAGGGCTTCTGGGCGAGGCCGCGATGCAGATCGAGATCGGCCGCCTGCTGACGATGCGCGCCGCCGATCGAGCTCGAGGCCGGCGGGCAGGCGCGCAAGGCCGTCTCGATGGCCAAGATCCAGGTCGCCGATGCGCTCCACACGGCCGTCGACACGGCGATCCAGCTCATGGGCGCCAAGGGCTATTCGAAGGATATGCCGCTCGAGTGGATGTATCGCTATGCTCGCCAGGCCCGTCTGGTCGACGGCGCGTCGGAGGTCCATCGGATGCTCGTCGCCCGCCATCTCCTGGCCGAAGGACGGGGCTTCTTCGCGTGGCCCTGAGCGAGGCCCAGCAGGCGGCGCTTTCGGCCTGGGCGGCCCAGCGGCTCGACGCCGACCTCGTGGTGATCGAGCGTTGCGAGCGGCTGGCCGGCGGTGCCATCCAGGAGAACATCTGGGCCTCGATCTTCGCATCGAGGGCGGCCGCGAGGCCGGGCCAGCCACGCTCTCGTCCTGCGCACCGACGCCTCGTCACGCGTGGCCGAGAGCTGGGGCAGGGCAGAGGAGTTCCGGATCCTCGAGGTGGCGCAGCCGCGCGGGCGTGCTTGTCCCCGAGCCCTGGCTGCTGTGCGAGGACCCGGCCGTCATCGGCGGGAGCTTTTATCTCATGGCGCGCGTCGCCGGCGAGGCGCGCGGTACCCGCCTGGTGCGCGACCCGGCGTCTGCGCGAGGGCGGCGACGCTCTGGTCGCCTCCCTCGCGCTGCGAGCTCGCCCGCCTGCACCGGCTTTGACGCCGCCCGTAGCGGCGCTCGGCTTCATGGCGATGCCGGGCCAGAGGCCCACCGCCGGGCGGATCGCGGAGCTGCGCCGTCAGCTCGACGCGATGGACGAGGTCCAGCCCGTCATCGAATGGGGCCTGCGCTGGCTCGAGCGGCATCTGCCGCAGGCCGAGCCGGTCCGGCTGATCCATGCCGATTTCAGGACCGGCAACTACATGGTCGAAAAGGGGCGGCTCAGTCGCGCTGCTCGACTGGGAGTTCGCCCGCTACGGCAATCCGCTCGAGGATCTCGGCTGGTTCCTGGCCCGCTGCTGGCGCTATGGCCAGTGGGAGCGCGAGGCGGGCGGCATCGGCAGCCGCGCGGCCTTCCTCGATGCCTACGAGACGGCGGCGGGCCAGCGCGTCGGACCGCGCCCAGATCCCGCTCTTCGAGCTTCTGGCGACGCTGCGCTGGGCGGTCATCGCCCTGATGCAGGCACGACGCCACTATTCGGGCGAGGAGCCGTCGCTCGAGCTGGCGCTCACCTTGCATGTGGTGCCGACGCTCGAGCAGGATATCCTCGACCTATGTCGAGGCGATCGAGCGAGGGCAGACGGCATGAGCGTGACGGCCGACATCCTGAGCCTCCTGCCGCGGCGCACGACCTCACGCGCGGCGAGCTGGCGCCCCGCCTCAGCGGCGAGCGACCGCTACAAGGCGGCGATGGTCGCGAACGCCATGGCCATCACGCTGCGCGCCGGCGGAGACGGGTGGGCCGACGCCGAGCAGAGCGGGCTCGTGGCGCTCTACCCGGAGCACGCACGGACCTGACCATCGAGGCGCTGAGGCGACGCCTCGTCGCCGATATTCGCGCGGGCAGGCTGGATGGCGACGGCACATTTCTCGTCGATAAGGTGTTGCGCCCGCGCATCGCCGCTCAGACTTAACGTAAGTCATCCAGATTATGACCCAACTCCTAGATGCATGGAGAATAAGGGTATTTGCCGCTGAGTGCCACGCGCCGGCCGAGATGGCGGTCGATCCGGTCCGCCTGTTGCTGCAGCGTCCCGTTGACGCCTATGGGCAACGCATGAACGCCGCAAGTGATCGTCATGGCCGGACCAGGTTTGGCTCCAACGTGCTGGCCCGCCGCGCAGGGCCCTTGCGGCCGGGCGGGGCGCAGGCTTTGGAGAAAGAACCCGCTCATGCGCAGCACTTGCGTGGCGCCGCCGGACTGTCCGTGCCCTTCCCTTCGCTGCACTGGCGGTCCTTCTCGCCGCCTGCGCCGCACCCGACGAAGGTCCGTCGCGCGTCAACGAGGCGATCGACAATCTTTCCTTCGCCGTTCCGCCTCATGCCACCACGCTGACACCGCGCCTCGTCGCAGGGCGCGAGCCAGGGCGGGGCCAGCGGGCTCAAGCCCCAGATCTATGTGGGCGCAGGGTGCCGGCGCCACCGGAGCCGACGGGAGCGTGCGCCGGGAGGGCGAGGGCGTGCAGATCAACTTCGATGGCGCCGACGTCAAGGACGTCGTCAAGGTGATCCTCCACGACATCCTTCACGCCAACTACACGATCAGCCCCAAGGTATCGGGGCAGGTCACGCTGTCCACGCGGCGCGCCCCTGCAGGACCATGACCTGCTGACCGTCCTCGAGACCGTGCTCCGGATGAACGGAGCCGGGTTGGCCACCGTCGACGGCACCTATGTGGTGGCGCCGGTCGACGAGCTGCCGCAGAGCGCGCAGGTCACCCCGCTCGGCGGCGCCTCGACGCCGGTCCTGCCGGCGGGCGCCGGCATCACGATCGTGCCGCTGCACTATCTCTCCGTCACCTCGGCCGCCCAGTTCGTCCAGCCGCTCCTGCGCCGGCCCGAGGACATCCGCATCGACCCCAGCCGCAACCTGATCCTCTTCTCGGGGTCCGGGATCGAGCGGCAGAACGTCGTCGACACGCTGGCGGCGATCGACGTCGATTGGCTCGCCGGCAAGTCGGTCGGGATCTTCCCGCTCCAGCGGGCCACGCCGGAGGCGATGGTACCCGAGCTGCAGACCCTCTTCTCGCGTGGCGGTGGGGCACCGCAGGGCCAGGCCGAGTTTCAGAGCATCCAGTTCATGCCGATCTCTCGGCTGAACGCAATTCTCGCGATCGCCACCTCCGCCGAGCAGATCCGCGAGGTCCAGCGGTGGGTGTACCGGCTGGATCAGGGCGGCGGCAGTGGCGTCCAGTTCTATGTCTACGAGCTCAAGCACTCGCCCGCCGAGGACGTGGCCAAGCTCTTGAGCGATGGCTTCGGCGGCTCGCAGACCATCACCTCGAGCTCCGCAGCCGAGAGCGCTCCTTCGCTGTTCTCCGCCGGTGTGGTGCCGTCTGCCGGTGCCAATGCGGGCCAGACCCAGCGGCCCGGAGCACAGGGCGCATCCGGCGGATTCGTCCATTGGGGCGGCCTCGAGCGACGGCGCGACAGGTCTCTCGTCCGCCTTGCAGGGCGTGAAGGTCATCGCCAACAAGTACAACAACACGCTGCTGATCCGGGCCACCCCGCAAGCCTATCAGATGATCCAGGCGACGCTCAGCCGGCTCGACACGGCGCCGCTGCAGGTACTGATCGAGGCCACGATCGCCGAGGTAACGCTCAACAACGCGCTTAAATACGGCATCCAGTACTACCTCCATCAAGGCAACTTCCGGGCGGGCTTCAACACCACGGCCAACGGCGGCTTGAGCGGCTCGGTCACGCCGAACAATCTCAACCCCCTGGCCAACGTGCCCGGCTTCAACTTCATCTTCAGCGGCGGCAATGCGGACGTGACAATCGACGCGCTGTCGCAGATCACGCATGTGCGTGTGCTGTCGTCGCCGTCGGTGGTCGTCCAGGACAACAGCGAGGCGGTGCTGACGGTTGGCGACGAGGTCCCGATCACGACCAGGACCGCCGTGAGCGTCGACAATCCGGACGCCCCGGTGGTCAACAATATCGAGTACCGCAATACCGGCGTCATTCTTCAGGTCAAGCCACGCATCAACTCCGACCAGGTCGTGGCCCTGCAGATCGGGCAGGAGGTCAGCCGGGTCGTCAACACGGCGCAGCTGGCGACCAACTCGCCGACACCGACGATTCAGCAGCGCAAGATCACCAGCACCGTGGATGTGCAGTCGGGGCAGACCGTCGTGCTCGGCGGGCTGATCCAGGACTCCGAGCAGCGTAGCAACGGCAAGGTGCCCATCCTGGGCGACATCCCGATCCTGGGGCCGTTGCTCGGCAGCAACACCAGCAACTCGGACGATCGTACCGAGCTCATCGTCTTCATCACCCCGCGCGTCATCCGCGATGCGCAGGATGCGCGAGACATCAGTGAGGAGTTGAGGTCTCGGATGCGCGCGCTCGGCTCGCAGGAGCCCGTGCCGGCGCCCGGCACCTTGCCACCGGCGCGGGCGCCGGCCAAGCCCAGCGGCCCGACGCCGCTGCTGCCCTCATCGGGCACCAAGCCCACATCGCAGCTCTTGACCCCGACCGCGCCGATGGCGGCGGCGATCATCCCGGCGCGAGTAACGACGCTCGCCAATGGGCGCTGCGACCTGCCGGCGACCATCGTCGCCTCAGCGGGGCCCGCGGCTCTCCGTTCCATGCGCCCCCATGCGAGACCGGTCACCGTCAAGCTCCTCGCGCTCGGGCCGCCGCCACCGCGCCCACGGCTGGCGTGGATGCTGCGTCAGGCACCGCTCCCGCGCCCGGAGCGGGGATGGGCACCGGGCGAGGGCGTGGTGTCTCCCGAGCTTGTCGCGGTGATGTAGGGCCACGGTCGGCAGTTCCTTGTCCGTCGGTCTGGCGCTCCTGATGGCACTCGTCGTCGGCAGCGCCATCGGATCCTTCGCACGTCGCGACGCGGGCGGGCGGCGCGCTTGGCTTCACGGCCGCTCCCACTGTCTGAGCTGCGGCACGGCGCTCGGGCCGCTCGACCTCGTGCCGCTGGCGAGCTGGGTGGCGCTACGGGGCCGTTGCAGGCACTGCGGCGCTCCGATCGGTCGCTGGTATCCGCTCGTCGAGGGCAGCGCGCTTGCCATAGCGATCGTGTCCTTCGGCCTTCTGCCACCATCCGCGGCGTGGCCGACAGCTGCTGTCGGCTGGGCGCTCCTGGCCCTCGCCCTGATCGATCAGCGCGAGCTCATCCTTCCGGACATCCTGACGCTGCCGCTCATCCTGGCCGGCCTGCTCGTCGCCGCGCTCGGTCGGCGCATCGGTCTGGCATCGCTCCTGGATCTTTCGGAGGCGTCGATCGGCGCTGCCGTCGGCTTTGCCAGCTTCGCCGTTCTGGCCTGGATCTACAGACGGTTCCGTGGTCGCGAGGGCCTGGGGCTGGGCGACGCGAAGCTGCTGGGCGCCGCCGGCGCGTGGCTCGGTGCAGCCCAGCTGCCCATGGTCGTGCTCCTCGCCGCTCTCGTCGCGCTGGTGGTCGCCCTGGCGCGGGGCTGGCATCGCCATCCGGCCATGCAGATTCCCTTCGGCCCCTATCTTGCTCTCGCGTTCTGGTTGATAATGGTGCAGCGGAATTTTGCCCCATGGGTCATGGGCTGACCGACGTCCTGCAGCGCAGGCAAAGGCGATGCGACACGTCCTCCTATCCCTTCAGGCGCTCGCGCTCCTCTGCCTTGTCTCGGTCGCCCGGGCCACGGCATTGGATGAGGCGGGGAGGAGCCTGGACGAGGCGTCGGCTGCGCTGGCCAAGGCCGACCCAGCGACCGCGCTGCGGCAGACGCTGGATGCGGCTCTGGCTATCGCCGGCGCCATGCCGCTCGGGATCGCCCGGGCCGAGCTTGTGGAGCAGCGGGCGCTCGGCTACGCCGCCGAGACGCCACGTGGCAACGACCGCTTCCCGGCAGGCACGCCCATTCTCGTCTATCTCGAGCCGGTGGGGTACCGCTTCGACATCGCGGACGGAACGGTCTTCTTCGGCTTTGCCGTGGACATCGCCCTTCTCAACGGCCAAGGCCGCGTCGTGGCTCTGCGTGACGATTTCGGCTCCTGGACGTTCAGGACCCTACGCCCGCGGCTCGAGAGCTTCGTGGACCTCGCGATCGCGACCGACGGCCTGCCGCCGGGCGGCTACCTCCTGCGCTTGACGCTGCGGGATCTCGTCGACCCGGCGGCGCGGGCCAACGCGACGTTGCCCGTCACGATCGAGGCCGGACCGCAGGCTCAACCCGCGAGCTCGAGCCCGGCGCCGTCCAGCGCGGCGATCAGCTCGCGATAGCCCATCCGCGCATACTCGAGCGGGTTTGCCTTCTTCGGGTCCTGCTCGGCCTCGACGACGATCCACCCCCCATAGCCGATCTCCTTCAGCACCTTCGCGAAGGCGCGGAAGTCGATGCAGCCCTCGGGATCGCCCGGCACGGTGAAGACACCCTCGAGCACACCCTTGAGGAAGCTCCAGCGCTCGGCCTTGAGGCGCTCGAGCACCGTCGGCCGGATGTTCTTGACGTGGACGTGGTTGATCCGCTTGCCCCAGCGGCGCGTGGTGGCCGCGACGTCGCCGCCCGCGAAGGTCAGATGACCCGTGTCGAGGAGCAGCCCGACCTCGGGGCCGCTCGCCTGCATCAGCTGATCTACCTCGCTCTCGACCTCGATCACCGTGCCCATGTGGTGATGGAAAGCCATGGGGCAGCCCTCGGCCTCGAGCCAAGCCGCAAGCTCGGTGAGCTTGGCGCCGTAGCGCTTGATCGTCTCGGGCGCCAGGCGGATTCGGTCGTCGACGGGCGTGCCGATCTGGCCCTGCACGGTAGCCGTGGTCTCGGCATAGACGATGACCGGGCAGCCCATGGCGAGGAAGAGGTCGAGCTGGCCCCGGATGCGCTTCTTCTCCTCCTCGATCGTCAGCTCGAGGAGCCGGCCGGAGAACCAGCCCGATGCCAGTGCGAGGCCCTGCTTGTCCAGCGCCTGGCGCATCGCGCCGGCCTCGCTCGGGAACTTGCCGCCCTTCTCCACCCCGGTGAAGCCGGCCTCGCGGGCCTCGGACAGGCAGGTCTCGAGCGGGATGTCGCCGCCGAGCTGCGGCAGGTCGTCGTTGGTCCAGCCGATCGGCGCGATGCCGAGCCTGATCGCCATAGAAAAGCCCTCCTGACACGTGCGCGAGGCGGAACGTCATCCAGAGCCGCGGCGGCGTCAATGGGCCTCCTGCGCGACCGGCGGCCAACCGCCCGTCCCGCTAGCTCTCTGTCCTTGATGGTTAAGAACCAGACACCAAGTTGTGCTCCGGCTTTTCTCGACGCGACCGGCACGCCAAATAACGCGTTATCATCTCTTCAAACGCCCGATGAGGGCAGGTCCAAGGGATGGAGGTAGCGATGGTGGCGATGCTGTCCGTCTATAAAAGCCTGAGCGGCCAAATCTTCTTCCGGGTGACCGCAACGAGCGGTCGCACCCTTCAATACAGGATAGCGGCGGAGACGAAGGAGCATCTGGAGCGTTGGCTCAAGGTCAATGGCTTCGAGCGTCTCCCGGACGAGCACGCGGCCGGACACTGAGGCCGCTGGGGCCGCGCCCGCCGCGTGACACCGGGATGACGGACCGTTGTCCGTCACTCCTCCCGGGCTTCCTGAGCCGTCGCCTTCTCGGCCTCGGCCTCCTGGCCCTCGCCCTCGGAGGGCGCCTTCTTGGCCGCCTTCTCGGCCTTCTTCGCTGCCTTCGCGCGCTCGCGCTCCTGGCGCTCGAAACGATAGTTCGGTTTGCGTGCCATTGGGCTCCAATCGGTTCGGGGCCCGACCGCCTGCGCCTTCTGGCACATGATCGAGCCTCGTCTCTCGGCGTGTGAGAGGCGGCCGCATGGCGTCGCAACGCCGTCCGGGGGTCGCCACGATTCTTCCTGTCACGCTCAGGACAGGAGGAACCGCCTCACGCCGTCATCCAAGATCGTTCATCCGGGCCCGGCGGGCAAGGCCGAGCCTTTGGGCCTTTGACCTGCCCGGGATTGCCGGGCTGCGGCTGCGAGCCGGATGGCTTCGGCCCGCCTCTCTTGATGAGGAGCGCCTAGACGCCCTGGCGCTGGCGCTTCTTGCCGTCCAGATGCTCCTTGAGCGCGGCCTTGACGCCTTCCCGGCTGCTGACCTGCGGCGTTCCGCATTCCCACCAGGAATGGTTCTCGCCGGTCCAGTCCGTCGGGTGCACGTCGATGTGGATCACGGTCGTCCGATCGGCCGCCTTGGCGGCGCGGACCGCATCCTCGAGATCGCCGATGCTCTTCACCCGCACCCCGATCGCGCCCATCGCCTCGGCGTGCTTGGCGAAGTCGACCCGCGCGCCGGCGGCCGGCCCCGCGCTGCGCGCTGTCTCGAGGCTGTTGTTGAAGCTCGGGATGCCTTTCGCGCGCTGCAGCCGGTCAATGACGAGAAAGCCGCCATTGTCGCAGACGACCACGACCAGCTTCATCCCGGTCATCACCGACGAGTAGATGTCCGAGTTCATCATGAGATAGCTGCCGTCGCCGACCATCACGAAGACCTCGCGGGTCGGATCGGCCATCTTGGCCCCCCAGCCCCCGGCGATCTCGTAGCCCATGCAGGAGAAGCCGAACTCGCAGTCGAAGGTGCCCGTGCCCTTGGCGCGCCAGTTCATCTCGAGCTCGCCCGGCATCCCTCCGGCAGCGGTGAGCGCCAGGTCACGCTCGCCGGCCAAGCGGTTCACCGCGCCGACGACATGGGCGTAGGTCGGCAGCTCCGCATTGGTCGGGCCGCTGCGCCGATCGATGTAGGCGTTCCACTCAGTGTAGAGCTTGGCTGCCTGACCGGTCCAGCTGGCGGGCCCCCGCCAGTCGCCGAGAGCCGCCGACAGCTCCTCCATCGTGACCCTGGCGTCGCCGATGACGGGCAGGCTCTTGTGCTTCCTCGCGTCGAACCGCGCCGCGTTGATGCCGATGAAGCGGGCGTCGTCCGCGAACAGCGTCCAGGAGCCGGTGGTGAAGTCCTGCAGCCGCGTGCCGATGGCCAGGATCACGTCGGCCTCGGCGGCGAGATCGTTGGCCGAGGACGAGCCCATTATGCCGATCGGCCCGGCGTTCATCGGGTGGTCGTGGAGCAGCATGGTCTTGCCGTTGAGCGTCTCGCCCACCGGAATGTTGTGCCGCGTGGCGAGCTCGGCCAGGACGCCCTCGGCCTCGCTGTAGCGCACACCGCCGCCGGCGATGATGAGCGGCTTCTTGGCGGTCTTGAGCAGCGCCGCGGCATCGGCGAGTTGGGCGGTGTCGGGCCGTGGGCGCGGTGCTCGATGAAGCGTCGGCTCGAAGAAGCGCTCCGGATAGTCGAACGCCTCCGCCTGGACGTCTTGGCACATGCCGATGAAAGCGGGCCCGCAGTCGGCCGGATCCAGCATCATCGCCACCGCTTGGGGAAGCGATTCGATGATCTGCTCGGGCCGCGTGATGCGGTCCCAGTAGCGGGTGACGGCCTTGAACGCGTCGTTGACGCTCAAGGTCGGGTCGTTGAAGTGCTCGACCTGCTGCAGGACAGGATCGGGAAAGCGCGTGACGTAGTAGTCGCCTGAGAGCAGCAGCACCGGCAGGCGGTTCGTGTGCGCCACCGCAGCGGCCGTCACCATGTTGGTGGCGCCGGGCCCGATCGAGCTGGTCGCCACCATGATCTGACGGCGCCGCTTGGCCTTGGCATAGGCGATCGCCGCCAGCGCCATGGACTGCTCGTTCTGGCCGCGCCAGGTCGGGAAGTCGTCCTTGACCGCCTCGAGCGCCTCGGAAAGGCAGGTGACGTTGCCGTGCCCGAAGATGGCGAAGACGCCGGGGAAAAGTGGCGCGTCCTTGCCGTCGATCAGTGTCCGCTGCGCCATCAGATAGCGCACGAGCGCCTGGGCCATGGTCAAGCGAACGGTCGCCATCTGTCGTCTCCTCCCCGATCTCACGAAGTTCGCCACCATAGCCTTGACGCCATGCGCGGTGAAGCGGCGAGCGAGCCTTGCCTCGAGACAGCTGAAACGCCTAGATGACCAGCCAGATGACCAAGTCAGGAGCCGAGCCATGCGCAATGTCAGCGTCGCAGAGGCGAAGGCGCACCTGAGCGAGATCCTGACCGAGGTCGAGCAGGGACGTGACGTCGTGATCACCCGCCGCGGCAAGCCCGTGGCGCGGGTCTCGGCCATCCTCGCACCGCGGAGGCCGCTCGACCTCGAGAAGATCCGTCGCCACTTGGCGAGCATGCCCCAGCAGGAGGAGGACAGCGGCACCTTCATTGGGCGCATGCGCGACGAAGATCGCTACTGAGGGTGCCCTACCTCGACACCAGCGCCGTCATTCCGCTGCTGATGCCGGAGCCTAGCTCTGCATCCCTGGAGGGATGGATCCGACCAGGAACGAGACGTCGCAGATCAGTGGCTGGACCTGTGTCCGAGACGGCGAGCGCGCTCGGCATCAAGGTCCGGACCAAGGCGCTGTCGACCGCGCAGGCGCAGGCGGCGCTCGACCTCTTGAGAACGACGCTGGTGCCGAGCTTCCCGATGGTGCCGGTCGATGACGGCGACATCGGAACGGGCCGGGAGGCTCCTCGAGCGCTTCGAGCTCGGCCTGCGGGCTGGCGATGCGCTGCATCTGGCGATAGCCCAACGGCTGGGGACGCCGCTCGTCACGCTCGATCGTCGGCTCGCCACGGCGGCGGCGGCCGTGGGCCTCGAGGTGATCGTTCCCGGCTGAGCCGGCCCAGCACAGTCAAATTGACAACGCTCGGCCGGCGGTGCTTCACACTGCGCATCGATCGATGAGGGAGGTCTCGTCCATGATCCGGTTCGGGCTGTTCGGCTGCGGCCGCATCGGCAAGATGCACGCCGAGTATGTGGCCACCCACCCCAGGGCCGAGCTCGTCTCGGTCTACGATGTCCACGGCCCCTCGGCCGAGGAGGTGGGAAAGCGGCACGGGGCGAAGGTGGCGCCCAGCGTCGACGCGGTCATGGACGACGCCTCGATCCAGGCCGTGCTGATCGCCTCGTCGACCGACACCCACGTCGATCTCATCACCCGGGCTGCCAAGGCCAAGAAGGCCATCCTGTGCGAGAAGCCGATCGACCTCGACATCAAGAAGGTCGACCGCTGCTGGCAGGAGATCGGCGGCCTGAAGCCCATCGTCCAGCTGGGCTTCAATCGGCGCTTCGATCCCTCCTTCGCTGCCGTGAAAAAGGCGATCGACGCGGGCGAGATCGGCCAGGTGCGCCAGGTCGTCATCACGTCGCGCGACCCGGACCTCGCGAGCGAGGCCTACCTCAAGGCGTCCGGCGGCATTCTGCGCGACATGACCATCCACGATTTCGACCTCGCCCGCTTCTTCCTGCCCGAGGAGCCGGTGGAGGTGATGGCGATGGCGAGCGCCCTCATCGATCCGATGATCGCGCGGCTGGGCGATCACGACACCGCCATGATCATCATGAGCACGAGATCGGGCGCCCAGTGCTGCATCACGAACCATCGCCGGGCCGTCTACGGCTACGACCAGCGCGTCGAGATCCTGGGCGAGAAAGGCATGCTCAAGGCCGAGAACCGGCGGGGAACGACGATCGAGCGCTGGACCAAGGACATCACGGCCGCCCAGGATCCGCTCCTCAACTTCTTCATCGAGCGCTACCGCGAGGCCTATGGCGCCGAGCTCGACGCCTTCATCGACACGGTGGAGAAGGGTGCGCCCGTGCCTGTCGGCTTCGAGGACGGGCGCCGCGCGCTCCTGCTGGCCAACGCGGCCTACGAGTCGCTCGCCGGCAAGAAGGCCGTCACGCTCGACTGGGCATGAAGACCAGTCACCAGGCGGTGGCCACCGACGTCGCGTCGCGGCCACCCTCCGCCTCGAGCGTCTCGTAGAGCTGCAGCGCGTCGGGTGCCTGCCCTCGGCGCAGGCCCAGTCCGATCACGCGGACGACACGTATCAACGAGGGCGCCGTCAGCGTCACGACGTCGCCCGGGCGGACGACGTGATGGGTCTTCACCACCACCTGCCCGTTGACCCGGACGCGCCGCGCCGCCACGAGCTCGGATGCGAGCCGCCGGCTGCGCACGAATCGAGCGTGCCAGAGCCACTTGTCGAGCCGGAGACCGCTTTCGCTCACGTGGCGAGCTTGAGCGCGGCGAGCGCCGCGAAGGGGGACGAGCTGGGCTGAGGATGGCGGCTCGGGTGCGGCTGCGCGGTATTGCCTCGGCGACGCGGCTCGAGTGCCCAGTCCGACCGTCCGGTCTCCTTGTCCTCGCGGGCGCGGTAGCCCAGGTCGGCCAGCGCGGCCTGCAGCTCGTCGCGCGTGAGGCCCGCCTGGGCGCCAAGCTCGACAGGCAGCTCGAAGCGGGCGGCGGCGCGGGCGCGGGCGCGGATCGCCGCGGCCAGTCGCTCGGTCACGTCCTGACGCAGGGCAAAGGCGGCGAACGGCGCAAAGCCCGAAGCGAGCGTCGCCTCCGCATCCATCCCGCCGTCCGGCGCTCTCAGGACGGTCCGTCCGGGCTCGGGCAGAGGCAGGCCGCGGCCGTGCGCTATGCGCCACAGGCGCGCCCGAGCCTCCACCGCCGCCGGCTTCAGGAGCTTTGGGACATAGAGATAATTCCGGCCCAGACGTACGCCGAGACGGGCTAGGCCCCGCCTGTCGCCCTCCTCGAGCCTCACGATCAGCGATTCCGCCGCGTCGCGTCGCGCGCTGCCCAGCGCCTCGACCAGCATGAAGGCGATGCCGCGCCCGGGGCCGCCGAGCTCGCTGCCCGAGGCGGCCTTCCTGATCGCCTGGAGCGGCCCCAGGCGTCGCTCGATCCAGGCGGCGAGCCAGCGATGGAGGTACTGCTCCAGGGCGGTTTTGGATTGCATGCCCAGCTCCTCGTCCGCGAGCAGGCGCAGCCGCGGCCGCAGCAGGTCGTCTCCCGCCTCGAGCCGGGCGATCACAGAGCCCTGCCAGACGATGCTGTCGGTCTCGTCCAGGTGGAACGCATCGCCGCCGGCGCGCAGCATCTCGGTGGCACGGCGCTGGAGCTCGGGGATGACGGCCCGACGCGCCGCCGCGGCCAGCACCCGCCGCTCGACATCGGCCGCCGCCGCCACCGGCGTGAAGCGCAGCCCGTCCAGCCTGCCGACGCCATGGCCGTCGACCACCACCTCGCCATCGTCCTCGACGGCCGTTTCGACGACACCCTCGCCGCGCAGCGAGCGCATCAGGCTCGAGGTGCGGCGGTCGACGAAGCGTTGGGCCAGACGCTCGTGCAGCGCGTCGGACAGCCGGTCCTCGACCTCGCGGGCCCGCTCCTGCCAGTGCCGCGGATCGTCCAGCCAATCATCCCGATGTGAGAGGTAGGTCCAGGTCCGCACATGGGCGATCCGCGTAACCAGCGTGTCGATATCGCCGTCGACGCGGTCGAGCCGGGCGATCATCCGGCCCACCCAGTCGTTCGGCAGCTGGCCGCGGCCGCTCGTCACGTGATGGTAGACGGTGGCGAGGAGATGCAGGTGCGCGTCCGTCAGGGTCTTGCGGAAGTCGGGGATCTGGCAGACCTGCCAGAGCAGCCGGACGCGATCCTGGCTGTCGGCGCGGGCGCGCACCGCGTCGCGCCTGGCCAGCATCGCGAGCGAGCGGTCGTCGAGCGCGTCCCGCGTGCGGATGAGCCCTGTCGTGGGCGGCGGCGCCTCGAGGCTGCGTTGCAGGGCATCGAGGCTGCGGAAATCGAGATTCGAGCTGCGCCAGCGCAGCGCCTTGAGCGGCGGGAAGCTGTGGCTCTCCACCGCCTCGACGAGGCGGTCGTCCAGCGGCTCGCAGCCATTGGTGGTGCCGAACGTGCCGTTCGCCATGTGCCGGCCGGCGCGGCCGGCGATCTGCGCCACCTCGGGTGCGGTGAGGCGGCGGTCCTCGCGGCCGTCGAACTTGCGCACGCTGGCGAAGGCGACGTGGCCGAGGTCCATGTTGAGGCCCATGCCGATCGCGTCGGTCGCGACCAGATGGTCGACCTCGCCGGCCTGGTACATCGCGACCTGGGCGTTGCGCGTTCTGGGGCTCAGCGCGCCCAGAACGACCGCGGCACCGCCGCGCTGCCTCCGAATGACCTCGGCCAGCGTATAAACATCGGATGTGGTGAAAGCGACGATGGCGCTCCGCCTGGGCAGACGATTGAGCTTCTGATGACCACTGCACGCGAGGATCGAGAAACGGGGCCGGGTGACGATCTCTGCTTCCGGCACCAGACGCTTGAGGATCGGCCGGATGGTCTCGGCGCCCAGGAACATGGTCTCCTGATAGCCGCGGGCATTCAGCAGCCGGTCGGTGAAGACGTGGCCGCGCTCGGGGTCGGCGCAGAGCTGGATCTCGTCGACCGCGAGGAAGGCGGTCTCGCGGCTCATCGGCATCGCCTCGACCGTGGCGACGACGTAGGGCGCCGTATCGGAGCCGATCTTCTCCTCGCCGGTCATCAGGGCGACGGAGCCGGCACCTTTGAGGCTGACGATGCGGTCGTAGATCTCGCGGGCGAGAAGCCGGAGGGGAAAGCCCATCATCCCGGAGCGATGCGCGAGCATCCGCTCGACGGCGAAATGCGTCTTGCCGGTGTTGGTCGGACCCAAGACCGCCACGACGCGGGAGTGGTTCGAGCACACTCGAGCCATGTCATCACCATCGTTCGCGCAAGCCCGCTTGGCAAGGGGCTATGCGCCTTTCCCATCCCTAGATGCAGGGGTATTGCAGAACAATGAGCGCAATCCCTGGATCACGGGCTCGCCAGAAAGACTTCGCGATCGTCCTCCGTCGCCCGCACCTTCACGCGCAGCTTCGCGGCCCCCGCTGCCCGCATGTGGACGGCGCTCGCCGACACGCGCCGCTACAACGAGGCCTCGGGCCTGCCGAGACAACGGATCGAGGAGCGGGTCGCTCCCGACGGCACGGTCGTGTTCGTCGCCCGGGCGCGGTTCGGCCCGTTCGAGCTGGTGTGGGACGACCTTCCCTGCAACTGGATCGCCCAGCGCTGGTTCGAGCATCGCGCGTCTCTTCCATGGCGGCCCGTTCCGCAGCCTCACGGCCCGCTTCGACCTGACGCCCGAGGGCGCCGCCTGCCGCGGCGACTACCGCCTCGAGGTCGAGCCGCGCGGCGTGCTCGGGCGGCTCATCCTGGCGGCGGGCTTCATGCGGGGTGCCGAGCGCGGCTTTCGCCGGATGGCGGCCCAGGCCGAGGTCTTTGCCCGCGGCAGCGCTGACCTGCCCTTCCAGCCACCGCCGCCGAGATTGCCGGCCGCGGCGCGCGAGCGTGCGCTCCGGATCGGCCGCGAGCTCGAGGCCGACGCCTACGGTCATGGTCTGGCCCGGCGGCTCGTCGACCTCGTGCTGAGCGGTCCCGAGACGGAGCTCGAGCATCTTCGGCCGCTGGCGCTGGCCCGGCGCTGGAAGGTGCTGCCGCGTCACGCCGTCGAGCTATGCCTCGAGGCCACACGCCTCGGCCTGCTGCAGCTCCGCTGGAGCCTGCTCTGCCCGCGCTGCCGCGGCGCCAAGGCCGACAGCGCCAGCCTCGACCGGCTGCCCAGCGGCGCCCACTGCGGCACCTGCAACATCGACTATGGCCGCGACTTCGCCCGCAATGTCGAGCTCAGCTTCGCCCCGGCAGAGGCGATCCGGCCGATCGCCTCGGGCGAGTTCTGTCTGTTGGGCCCCATGAGCACGCCGCATATCTGGGCGCATCTCACCCTGGATCCCGGCGAGCGCCGGCTCGTCGATGAGGCGCCGGGGCCCGGCCTGTGGCGCTTCAGGACCCTCGAGGCGGGCGGGCAGCAGGACGTCGACGTGAAGGAAGGCGGATTCCCGACCGTCATGGTCGTCGACGGCGGCGTCCAGAGCGGGCCGCCACCGGCGGAAGGCGGCCTGGCCCTCGAGAACCACGCGGAAAGGTCCCGGACGGTGGTGATCGAGGACCGGCGCTGGACCAAGGACGTGCTCACGGCCGACCGGGCCGCGAGCTTCCAGGCCTTCCGCGACCTCTTCTCGGCCGAGGTGCTGCGGCCGGGCGACGAGGTCGGGATCGAGCGGGTGGCGCTTCTCTTCTCCGACCTTCGCGGCAGCACGGCGCTCTACACCGCGATCGGCGATGCCGGCGCCTACCGTCTGGTGCGCGAGCATTTCGCCTATCTGGCCGCCATCGTCCGCGAGCATGACGGGGCCATCGTCAAGACGATCGGCGACGCGGTGATGGCGGCCTTCCACGAGCCGACCCGGGCGCTCGAGGCCGCGATCGCCATGCAGGAGCGGGTGCAGGGCCTCAATGCGCGGACCGGCCGTCCGGTCGTCCTCAAGCTCGGCCTGCATGCCGGCCCCTGCATCGCCGTCACGCTCAACGACCGCCTGGACTATTTTGGCAGCGCCGTGAACCTCGCGGCGCGCCTCCAGGGAGAGAGCCACGGCGAGGACGTGGTCGTGTCCGATGCCATGGCCGCAGACCCGGAGGTCGTGCCGATGCTCCAGGATCTGGCACCCTCCCACGAGCAGGCCCGGTTGAAAGGCTTTGCCGATCCGGTCGGCTTCGTTCGCCTGTCCTTCCCGGAGCCCGCGGCGGCGCCCCCGGCAACGCCCACGGGGGCCAGCGCCGGGCCGGCCCTCGCGTGATCGACCGAAAAGCCAGCCGTCAGGCCTGCCAGTCGCGATTCCAGTGCTCGGGGACGGCCTCGATCAGGGCCGCGCCGTCGAGCGCCGGGGCATAGGGCCGGCCATGCGCGCGCGTCACCGCGGCCAGCTCCGCCAGCCGGCGGATGGCGTCCGCCGCCGCGGCCCTGCGTGCTCCCGGCTCGTGCGTCGAGACGGCATCGCGCCAGATCGAGCGGCCGGCGAGGAAGCCCGAGGCGCCGGCGGCGCAGGAGATCTGCACCTGAGCCTTGAAGGCATCGTAGCCGACGCCCGCCGAAAGGATCACCCAGGGCACCGAGACACCGGCGTCGAGCTTTTTGCAGGCCAGGGCCGCGGCGGCGCGCCCTTCCTCGGTCTCGACATAGCCCGGGAACTCGACCTTGAGCATGTCGACGCCCTTCCGCTCACATTCGAAGGCCGATTCGATGATGCCCTCGACGCGCCGCTTGCGCCACTCCGGGCTCTTGGGGTTCTCGCCCGCCAGCGGGTACCAGATGGGCTCGACCACGAGCGGCAGCGAGAGTGCAGCGCACTCCTCGACCAGCTTCGCCACGACGTCGCGTTGGTGTGCGGCCGTCTCGGCCTCGGGCCGGTAGAACCAAAGGAGCTTGCAGACGTCGGCGCCGATCATCTTGATGCGCCGCGTGCCCCAGTCGGCACGGAAGCGCGTGCGGCGCTCGCCCGGCCCATGGTCGTAGTCCTCGTCCTCCACGCTCGCCATCATGCCGATATTGGCCGGCAGCGCGCGCGACAGGATGGCCTGGGCGAGGCCGAAGCGCGCGTCGAGCAGGAAGGCGCTCACCTCCGAAGAAAGGGTCCGGATGAGGTCGAGCTTCGCCTCCACGGTCATTCCATAGTCGACCGTCGACGGATCCTTTGCCAGCAGCTGCTGGAAGTCGGACAGATGGTCGAGGGCGCAGATCAGGAAGAAGCCGTCATGCGATGTCACCCGCTGCAGGCCGCGCGCCTTGCCGGGGTCCAGGACCGCCTTGGTGGGGCGGCCGGGGTTCTGCGAGCTCATGGGCATACCTCTAGGATCGGTGGAAGGGAGGGTGATGGGACCGGCGATGTCGCCTGGCCCAGAACGAGAAGGCTGCCGGCGAGGAAGGTGTCGCCGAGGCCGATGGTGGCGGCCGGTCGGGCCAGATGGGGCGAGGGGCAGCAAAGGGTGGTCCAGCGACCGTGCTGCGTGATCGGCGGCAGCGGTGTCTCGCCGAACATCGCACCGGATGGGCATCCGTCCGGCAGCACCAGGCGCCCATGTCGGGCGCGGGTCGCGGCCAGCAGGTTCCCGGCCATAAGGGCGACCAGCTCGCGATCGGGATCGGCGTCGGTGACGCTGAGCGCCCAATGGTCGGCGTGGGCCGTGGCGCGGGCTAGGTCGAGGCGTTCGGCCAGCGTGCGAAGCCGGTCGGCGACCGGGCGCCCGTCCGGCAGAAGCTGGTCGAGCTCGGAGAGGCTCAAGCCTAGGGAGGTGGCCTCGGCCCCGAGCACGGCGAGCACGCGGCCCATCCAATCGACGCTCGGCGAATCGCCTAGCTCGAGATGGATCCACGCGAGGCCCGCCTGGCGCCAGCCCCTTGCGATGCCGGCGGCCGTCTCGAGGGAGCGCTCGAGATCTTTCTCGGGCACCTCGTTGAAGCCCGAGAGGATCCCGGCACCCGCAGCCGGCGCCAGGGCGAGGCTCCTCTCGGGGAACCACGGATCGATCTCGAGCGGATCGTCGGCGAAACGGACGATGGTCCGCGAGGAGCGCGGCGGCACGACCTCGCCCACCCGTGTCCCCGCCGTGAACTCGAAGATGTAGTGGGGCGGCTTGCCGGATTCCTCGCCCTCGGCCGCGGCGATGGAGGCAGCGCCCGTGGCGGTGGCCACTTCCACGGCGGGATCGATCAGGCCGCGCTGCCGGGCGCTTCGATCGCTCAGCGACAAGAGCGCCGGCGCGCCCAGCATCGCCAGCGCCTGGGCCGCCTGGGCCGCCGTGCCGCCGAGGCCCAGCCGGCCGGGCAATCGCGCGTCGAGCCATGCCGGTCCGCCGGGCCAGTCGATGTGCAGCTCGCCGCCGACGCCTCGCGCCGCGCGCCCGACAAGCTCGTGGGCGAGCATCGCAGCAGGCGTGCCGGCCGGCTCGGTCAGCAGGGCATGCGCCTGCTCGAGGCGGATGTAGGCGTCGACGCAGACGCTGAAGCCGCACAGCGTCGGCCGTGCCATACGCCCCAGCTCGGGCAGCAGCCGGGCCAGGGCATCGTAGCGGTGCTGCCAGTCCGTGCTCATTCCCTGACGGCTCCCTGGGTGAGGCCGTCGATGATGCGGCGCTGGAAGCCCAGCACGAGGAGCACGAGCGGCACCGTCACGACGGTCGAGGCGGCCGCCACGTCGCCCCACGGCACGTAGTAGAGGTTCTGGAAGTTGGCGATGCCGACCGGGATCGTCTGGTGCGCGATGCCCGAGGTGAAGGCCAGCGCGAACATGAACTCGTTCCAGGCCGCGATGAAGGCCAGCAGGCCCGTCGTGACCACGCCCGGCAGCGAGATCGGCAGGATGATCTGCACGAGGATGCGGATCGGGCCGGCACCGTCGATCTTGGCCGCCTCGTCGATATCGCGCGGAATCGTCTGGAGATAGCCGAAGAGCACCCAGACGACGAGGGGAAGGCCCAGCGCCAGATAGACGATCACCAGCACGCTATAGGTATCGAGAAGCCCGATGCTCGAGCATCAGGAGATAGAGCGGCGCCACGATGGCGATCTGCGGGAACATCGAGACGGAGAGGATGACCCCCAGGATGCCGAAGCGTCCGCGGAGGTTGAAGCGGGCCAGCGAGTAGGCGGCAAGGAGGCCGAAGACGAGGCAGAATGCCGTCGTCGCCAGCGCCACGATCACCGAGTTCAGGATGTAGTATTGGAAGTGCTTGACCGCGAAGACGTTGTAGAAGTGCTCGAGGGTGCCGGGCCAGGGCAAGATATGCGGGGGCGACGCCATCAGCTGGGCGTCCGGCTGGAAGGCCGTGCTGACCTGCCAGAGGAAGGGGCCGAGCGACCAGGTGGCGATCACGAGCGCCGCCAGACGGAGCGCCCAGCGTTGCAGCAGCAGCTTCGGGGACCTGCGCGGCTCCGGCGGCAGGGGCAGGGCGACGCTCGCGCTCATGCCGAGGTCCGCCGCATGCGCGGGATCAGGAAGAGGGCGAAAGCCAAGGCGATCAGGGCCTCGGTGACGAACATCGCCGTCGCCAGCGCCGAGCCGTAGCCGAACTGCAGGGCCGAGAACAGGGTCTTGTAGGTCAGCGTCGAGAGCGTCTCGGTCGAGTCGGCCGGACCGCCGCCGGTCAGCACATAGACGAGATCGAAGATCGCTGAAGGCGTCGAGCGCGCGGAACAGGGCGGCGATCAGCAGCGTCGGCATCAGGAGCGGCAGGCGCACGTACCAGAAAGTACTGCCAGGCGCTGGCGCCATCGATATGAGCCGGCCTCGGCCAGCGAGCGCGGGATCGTCTGCAGGCCGGCCAGCAGCAGGAGCGCCATGAACGGCGTCGTCTTCCAGACATCGGCGATGATGATGGTAAGAAGCGCGTAGTCGAGCGAGCTGTACCAGCCGATATTGTCGCGAGATCAGGCCGGTGCCGATCAGGATGTGGTTGACGAGGCCGTTCTGGCCGTCGAACAGCCAGCCGAACATCTTGGACGTCACGACCGTGGGCATGGCCCAGGGCACCAGCATCGCGGCGCGCACCGACGCCCCGGCCCTCGAACCACTCGATCGAGCACGCAGCGCCATGCCGAGGCCCAGGATCGTCTCGAGCAGCGTCGAGGCGCCGGTGAACTCGACCGTATGGATCCAGGCGTTCCAGAACTGGCCGTCGGCCAGGAGCTTGGCGTAGTTGGCGAAGCCGACGAAGCTTGTCGGTCCTGCGTGATCAGCGAGGTGTCGGTGAAGGAGAGCCAGAGGCCGTTCAGGATCGGATAGACCGAGACCCCGAGCATAGCGGCACGAGGCCGGCAGCAGCAGCACGAGCGGCGTGAGCCATGAGCCCACCCGCCAGCGCTGCCGACCTCCGGCAAGGCGCGGAGCCAGGGCCTCGGCCATCATCGATCCGATCCCGTCATGCCGCTTTCGTCAGGCCTTGACGATGGCCTCGATCTTCGACTTGGCGCTCGCCATCGCGCTCTTGATGTCGCCGCTGACGAGAGCCTTCGAGACCTCCGACTGCAGCACCAGCGTCACCTGCGAGTATTTGGGCGTGACAGGCCGCGGCGTGGCGCCGACGAACACCGGCTTCAGCGTCTTCATGAAGGGCTGGGCGGTGCCGAGCGACGGCTCGTCGAACACGGCCGGGCGGGTCGGCGCAAGGCCGAGCTGGGTCGCGAAGCGCAGCTGCGTCGCCGGCGAGGACATCCAGGTGACGAACTCGACCGCCGCGTCGCGGTTCTTGGTGGCGGCGTTCACACCGTACTGATAGCCGCCGAGGCAGGCGGCGCTCTTGCCGCCCGGGAAATGCGGCAGCGGCGCCACGCCCACCTTGCCGACCACGCTCGACTCGGCCTTGTCCTGCGCGATCGACCAGACATAGGACCAGTTGCGCAGGAAGACCGCCTGGCCGGCGGTGAAGGGCCGCCGCGACGGCTCCTCGTCCCAGCTCAGCACGTCCTGCGGGCTGATCTTGTACTTGTTGATCGTGTCGTGCATGAGCTGCACGGCCTCGACCACGGCAGGCTCGCGCCACGTCGACGGTCGTGCCGTCGGGGCCGAGGATCCGGCCGTTGTTCGAGGTGATGAACGAGACGAGATCGCAGACCAGGACCTCGGCCTGCTTGCCCTGCCAGAGAAAGCCGAACCGGGCCTTGCCGTCCTTCTGTGAGCTTCTGCGAGGTCTCGACCAGCTGCTCCCAGGTCTCGGGCGGCTTGGCATCGCCCAGGAGATCGGTTCTGGTAGTAGAGCATGCCGGAATCGAGAAACCAGGGCAGCGCCGTCAGCTTGCCGTTCCAGGTGCAGGCCTCGACGATGCCCGGGAAATAGGCCTTGCGCGCCTCCTGATCGACCACGTCGTCCAGCGAGCAGCGCCCAGCCGGCGGCGGCGAACTCGGCGATCCAGACGATGTCCTGCGTGAAGACGTCCGGATTGCCGCTGCGGCGCGCCAGCTGCTGCACCAGCGACTGGTGCACCTCGGTCGAGGAGCTGGGCGGCGGCAGCTCGACATAGGTGACGTGGATCTTGCCTTGCGACTGATTGAAGGCGTCGACCACCTGGGCGATCGTCTCCTTGCCGAAGAACTTGGCGCTCGCGAAGGTGATCTCGGTGGCGCCCGCGGCGCGCGCACGTCGCGGCGCGCCGGCCGTGGCGATGCCGGCGCCGGCGGTGGTCGCCAGGGCCACGCCCGAGCGCTTGATGAACTCGCGGCGGACCATGGGCTCGGCGCCGGCCTGGGGTGCGGCCGGCTTCTTTCCATCTGTCATCTCAACCTCCGAGACCTGCGCTGTTATGCAGTTTTTCGCACTGTTGTGCGTGTTCATGCGGAGAATATGCAGGCGATTGTGGCATCGTCAAGCGGTCCGTCCTATGAATCTCGAAGGAACCGGGCCACAGGAGGCCGACCGATGAGCGAAGCCGATTCGCTAGACAATGCCCTGCCGGCGCGGCGACGGACCGAGCTCGTGCGGCTGGCTAGAATGCGTGGCCAGGTCACCGTCAGCGAGCTTGCATCTTTGTTCGAGGTATCGAGCGACACGATCCGGCGCGATCTCGACCTTCTGGCCGAGAAGGGCCTCCTCGCCCGCACCCATGGGGGCGCCGTGCCCGCCGATCAGCTGGCCGCGCGGGACACCCCGTTCACCGAACGGCTGATGACGGAAGGCCCGGCGAAAAGCCGCATCGCTCGCGCCGCCGTCATGCTGATCAACGACAACGAGACCCTGGTCATCAACGGGGGCTCGACGACACGCGCCTTCGCGGCCGAGCTCACGCCGCGGCGCGGCCTGACGGTCGTGACCAACAATCTGAGCCTGCCCTCGGTCCTGGGCGGGGAGGCCGTGCGCGACGTCTACGTGCTGGGCGGCCAGTATCGGTCGGAATCCCAGGTGACCCTGGGCGAGGTGCGCTTCGCCTCGGTCCCCGGCATCAGCGCCGACACTGCGGTGATCGGTGTCGGCGGCATCACCGCGGCAGCCGGGCTCTCGACGTCGTTCCTGGCCGAGGCCACGATGATCGCCGACATGATCGCTGCGGCCAAGCGCACGATCGTGCTGGCCGATGCGAGCAAGTTCGGCCACGCCGCCTTTGCCCATATCGTGCCGCTGTCGGCTGTGCACATCCTCGTCACCGACGCCGAGCCGCCGGCGGAGCTCGCAAGGGCGCTCGTGGAGGCCAAGGTCGACACGGTCGTGGCCGAGTCGTAGCCGGCAGCCGGCTCAGGGTGCCTCGGCGGGGTCGGCCGTGTTGCCGGTCTCCCGATCGAGGACGGCGATGGTCGCCCGGAACAGCTCCCCTGCCCGCTCGGGCGTCGGTCCGACCGCCACCATGCCGAGCTTGCCGAGCTCCGAGAGCGCGCCGATGAGGTGGAACACCACCCCCTCCTGCCGCGCCCGGTCGAAGTGCAGATCCTCGAGCAGCGCCAGGTCCACGAGATCGTCCGGCGTCAGGCCGCGATAGGCCTCCGCCTGCACATTGTCCGACGCGTGATAGCAGCAGAGCTGCCCCGTGGGCGTCGCGAACGTGCCGGTCGCCGGCTGATAGGCGCCGCCGGTCATGAACTGCAGCATGAGATTGGGATGCGTGGTGCCGCCCTTGCGGAGATTGACCTCGATCGCGTGGTGCTCCCAGCTGCCGCCGCGCTGCACCGAGATGAAGTCGATGCCGAACCGGCCCAGCACCCCGTGCTCGCGCAGCCGCAGCGCCACCTCGCGGCCGGCCGCCTGGATCTCCAGGCGGTAGGCGGGATCGGCCGGGAACTCGCAGCCGAGGAAGATCTGCCCCGAGGGTCCGCCCAGCACCTGGTCGTGGGTCGACACCATGTCCAGCGTGCCGTCCGGCTCGACCCGGTACTGCGCCGAGGGCGAGCGCTTCTCCCGGCCCTCGATGAAGGCCTCGGCGATGGCGCCCATCTGGCCAAGCTTGGCCCGATAGGTCTCCCACTCCATGCCTTGGGCCTCGAAGCCCAGCCTCGGCAGCCGGCCGGCGACCCAGCGGCGCAGGCCGGAGCCGGTGGGGGCGCCCGCGAACGAGAAGACGGCGTTGCCCTCGCCGGAGAAGCCCTCGTTGAGCTTGACCACGGCGCGGCGCAGCTCGGGATCGCGCGAGCGCAGCTCGGCCAAGGCCTCGGCCAGCGCCTGCTCGTCCGCGATGTCCTCCACGCCGGCCGGCATCCCGATGCCGGCCTCGCGGAAGATCTTGCGGCTGCCGCTCTTCGAGCCGAGATCCGCCAGATCCGGATCGCAGCCATAGATCGGCACGCCCAGCCGCACGGCGAGCGTCCGTTCGGCCGGTGACACCGTGAAGCAGCTCAGATGCGCCGATGCGGGATCCCGGATCAGCTCGCGAATGCGCTCCACCAGCCGCGGCCGGCCTAGCAGCTTCTCGGCGAGCGGATGCTCGGTGGCGTCGTGGCAGCAGATCATGTGCAGGCGTGCGCGCGCATGCGCGTGCGGCACACCCGGCAGAAGGCCCAGATAGTACTCGATGGTCGACTCCGCCACAGGCTGGCTCGAGACGAACACGAGCTGCGTGCGCGGCAGCCGCAGAAGCAGCAGCATGCAGAGCATGCGCTCCTCATAGTGATGCGCGCCCGCGATGCGGGCCAGCACGCCGGTATCGAGGCTCAGGCTGGGCAGGACCACCACGGTGCGCGGCGCTTTCGGATTGGCCGCCAGGTAGGGCCAGGCCTCGGCGAAGCCCGCCTGCAGCTCGCGGAATCGTGCCCGCTCTTGCGATCCGCTGGCCTCGATCCTCGTCAGCTCTGCCGATGCCACGCGCGCCAAGCCCGCCCTTTCGCCGATGGTCGGCCCGACCGGCCTCTCTCCGATCCGCCATCGTAGGTGATCCGAGCGCCACGGCAAACCGGAGAGCGTACCCGGCTCACGAGGGTCGTGCCGGCGGGCCCCTGGCCGTCAGCGCGCCCGGGACCAGGGCGGCTCGAGCAGCGGCGCCTCTCGCCGGTCGGGCTCGGCGGGGACGATGTCGTCCAGAGCATGCGGATCGAGGCGGAAGATCGCCTTGGCCTCGTCGACCGCCCGCTCGTCGAGCGGCGGCGGCCGGAGATCCACGCCGGCGGCCAGGATCTCCGTGATGGCCCGCAGGCAGGCGAGGCGCGCATGCTTCTTGTCGTTGGCCGGGATCACGTGCCAGGGCGCGCCCCTCGTCGAGGTCCGCTCCACCATGTCCTCGATCGCCCGCTCATAGTCCCGCCAGTGGCGGCGGTTGCGAAAGTCCTCGTAGCTGAGCTTCCACCGCTTAAGGGGATTGCGCAGGCGCTCCTCGAAGCGCCGCAGCTGCTCGTCCTCGGTGATGTGCAAGAACAGCTTCACGAGGCGGGTGCCGTGGTCGAGCAGGAAGCGCTCGAATTCGTTGATCTCGCCGTAGGCGCGCTGCCATTCGTGCTTGGCCGCGATGGCCTCGACGCGCTCGACCAGCACGCGGCCATACCAGGAGCGGTCGAACACCGCGATGGCGCCCTGCGGCGGCAGCCGCTCCCAGAAGCGGAAGAGATAGTGGCGCTCCTTCTCGAACGCCCGCGGCGCCGCGATCGGCCAGACCTTGAAGCCGCGCGGGTCGAGCACGGCCGACATGCGCCGGATGGCACCGCCCTTGCCGGCGGCATCCCAGCCCTCGAACACGACGACCGCGCTGTCGCCGGTAAAGAGATAGGCCTGCTGGATGCGCTGCAGCCTGCAGCTGCAGGTCGGCCAGCTCCTCGAGATAGGCCTGGTGACCGACCGTCCGGTGATCGCCCAGCCGGCTCAGCCGGATCTTTTTCTTCTCCAGGGTGATCTTGGATCGTCTCGTCATTATGCCCTCCCCGGGCCCCGGCATCTCTGGATGCGGATAGCACGAGGACGGCATGTGGCAGAGCAAAGAGCGAGCGACGGCCTCCATCGCGAACCGCCCCTCAGCCTCGGCCGGCACGGACGCCTCGTGATGCCCCCGGGCCCTCGAGCCGCCACCGGCACCGTTGAAGCCGCCGGAGACGCTTCCTAAATCCCACCCACCCGGCGGATGCCATCGTCGTTTCTAGGGGGAGCCTGAGCGAGCCATGCAGGAGACCGTCCAGCCGTTCGAGGCGGAAGTCGGCCGCGTCCTCGATATCGTCATCAACTCGCTCTACAAGGAGCGTGCGATCTTCCTGCGCGAGCTGGTCTCGAACGCGTCGGACGCGTGCGACAAGCTGCGCTACGAGTTGCTGACCCGGCCGGAGCTGCTGGGCGACGATCCCGAGCTCAAGATCCACGTCATGGCCGATCCCGACGCCGGCATCATCTCGATCACCGACAACGGCGTCGGCATGGATCGCGATGATCTGGTCGCCAATCTGGGCACGATCGCGCGATCGGGCACGTCGCGCTTCCTCGAGCAGATGTCGGGCGATGCGCGCCAGGACCTGAAGCTGATCGGCCAGTTCGGCGTGGGCTTCTATTCGGTCTTCATGGTGGCGGACAAGGTGATCGTCCGCTCGCGCAAGGCCGGCGACGAGCGCGGCTGGCTCTGGGCCTCGGACGGCCGCTCGGGCTTCACCGTGAGCGAGGCCGAGGAGCCGGGGCCGCGCGGCACCTCGGTGACCCTCCATCTGAAGGAGGACGCCAAGGACTTCCTGGACGAGTGGAAGATCCGCGAGACGGTGCGCAGCTACTCCGACCACATCGCCATCCCGATCATCCTCGAGGCCAAGCCCAAGGCCGGCGACACCAAGACCAAGGCCGCCGAGCCGCAGCAGATCAACCAGGCCTCGGCCCTATGGACGCGGCCCAAGGGCGAGATCACCGAGGAGCAGTACCGGGAGTTCTATCACCACGTCGCCCACGCCTTCGACGAGCCGTTCGCGCGGGTCCATTTCACGGCCGAGGGCACGCTCAGCTACACGGCGCTGCTCTTCGCGCCGGGCATGCGGCCCTTCGATCTGTTCGACCCGAAGCGCCGCCACGGCGTGCGGCTCTATGTGCGGCGCGTCTTCATCACCGACGAGATGGCCGAGCTGCTGCCGCGCTATCTCCGCTTCGTCGCGGGTGTGGTCGACAGCGAGGACCTCCAGCTCAACGTCAGCCGCGAGACCCTGCAGCACGGCGCCGTCATCGCCCGCATGCGCAAGGTGCTGACCAAGCGCATGCTGGACGAGCTGGCCCGCCGCGCCAAGGACGAGCCGGAGCCCCGCGCGGGCGATGAGCGAGGCGGACGGCAAGGGTGAGAAGGACGAAAAGCCCGAGGCCAAGAGCTATGTCGACTGGTGGGCCGATTTCGGCGCCGTCCTCAAGGAGGGGCTCTACGAGGACCAGGAGAATCGCGAGCGGCTGCTCGAGCTCACCCGCTTCAGGAGCACGGCCGGCACGGGCTGGGTCTCGCTCGAGGAGTATGTGGGCCGGATGAAGGAGGGCCAGGACGCCATCCTCTACATCAGCGGCGAGAGTGCCGCGGCGCTGCGCACCAGCCCGCAGCTCGAGGAGGCGCTGGCCAAGGGTGTCGAGGTGCTGCTGCTCGAGGACGCGGTCGACGAGTTCTGGTTGCCCGAGGTCAAGGACTTCAAGGGCAAGCCTTTCATGTCGCTGACCCGGGGCGAGGTCGACCTCGCCAAGGTCAAGGGCGGCGAGGAGCAGGATCGAGACGCCGGACGATCTCTACGACGAGGACATCAAGCGCCTGATCGCCAAGATCAAGGTGGGGCTGGGCGACGAGGTCAAGGACGTGCGGCTGAGCAAGCGGCTCAGGGACAGCGCCGTCTGTCTCGTCGCCGAGGAGCAGGGCATCGACCTTCGCCTCGAGCGCTTCCTCAAGCAGCACAGCCAGGTCGACCAGCTGAGCAAGCGCGTGCTCGAGATCAACGGCAAGCACGAGCTGATCCGGCGCATGGCCGGACGTGCCAAGGACGAGACCAAGGGCCAGGAGCTGGACGATCTGGCGCATCTGCTGCTCGACCAGGCGCGCATCATCGAGGGCGAGCCCATCCCCGACCCGGGTGCCTTCTCGAGGCGCATGTCCGCCTTCCTCGCACGCGGCATCGGCGCCTGAGCGACCGGCCCTGCGCTCTCGGGTGCGCCGGCCGCTTGGGGCGGCGGCCGCGGAGGCGCTAAGGTCCGCCGCTTCCAGCCAGACCGGAGGTACCTCGTGCGCATTCTTCTTCGTCTCGCCTGCGCTGCGGCCGTGCTGGCGCTTGGCCCGGCCGTCGTGCTCGCCGCCGACGTCACCGGTGTCTGGCGCTTCGATCCCGCCTCGAACGCGGCCTATGTCGAGAAGGCCTCGGCGGCCATGGCGTCCGCCTACACGCCCGAGCAGCGCCAGAAGATGCAGGCGACGATCGAGAAGGCCGAAGCGCAGGTGGCGGAGCTTCAGGCCAAGAATCCCGCCGCGGCCGCCGGGCTCCAGCACGCCATCGACAGCATGAAGCAGCTCGCCGCCGATCCCCAGGCCTACTTCAAGAGCATGCTCGAGGAGAACGCGAAGGTGCTGGCCGACGCGACGATCGAGCTGCGCCCCGGCGGCGAGGTGATCTCGAAGACCGGCGACACGCCGGACGACATCGAGAAGGGCAGCTGGACCCAGACGGGCGACGATGTCGACATCGTGCTCGGCGAGGACAACGGCTCCGAGATGAAGGGCACGCTCATGGGCGACCATCTCGAGATGCGCTCGGTGATGGAGGTCGACCCGAACGATCCCGCCAGCGCCCAGATGGCCAAGGCGATGAGCGACCTCAGCTTCGTGCTGATACGCAAGTGAGACGGACGGCCGCCCTCCGGGGCGACCGCCCTCTCCTCGTCCTCAGCCCTTGGGAGCCGGTGGCGTAGCAGCCGGGGCAGTCGGTGTCGTCACCGTCGGCGCCTCCTGATGGGCATGGCCCAGGATGGAGCGCACGATCCGGTGCAGATGAAGATCGCCCTCGGCCCTGGCGCCGATGACGCCCACGGCGCCGACGGCCACGAGGGCCAGCGCGGCCAAGCCGATGCGGACTGTCCTGCTCATCCTCGATCATCCTCGTCTTTCTGCCGGGCCGGGCCCGGCGAGCCAGCAAAGGCTAGGCGTCGCTTCGTGAACGCGGCAGTGAAATCCCGGACAGCGGCGGCGGGCCTTGGCGGGGCACGCCCGCCCTCCTAGGGTGCCGGCGCTCCACCGGACCGGAGGCTTCGGGCGTGGCCATCTCCCCCTATCTCCGCCACCTGCGCCAGCGGGTCGGCAACGATCTTCTTCACGTGCCGTCGGTGGCGGTGATGATCGGCGACGAGGCGGGCCGGCTCCTGCTGATGCGCTCGGCCGAGACCGGCCTCTGGCAGACCGTGGGCGGTGCCGTCGACCCCGACGAGCCCTGGGCCGACGCCGCCATCCGCGAGGCCAGGGAGGAGACGGGCTACGAGGTGGTCCTCACCCGCATCATCGGCGTCTATGCCGGCCCCGAGTTTCGTCTCACCTACCCCAACGGCGACGTCGTCGCCTACGCCTCGGTCTCCTTCGCCGCCCGCATCGTCGGCGGCGAGGCCACCCTCGACGGCGACGAGACGGCCGAGCTCGCCTGGCTCACCGAGCCCGAGGCGCGGGCGCTCGACCTCGAGCCCCACACCCGTGTTCTTGTCAGCGACGCTTTTCTTCCAGAGGGCCCCGCGCGGTTCGACTACCCGGAGCGGGGTGCCGCGGCGCGTAGCTGAGCAGTGCAGCAGCCCGAGCTCAGGCGACCCGTTTCTGACGCTCGGCGCCATAGCCGCGGCCGGTGCCGGGATGTGCCGCGTGCTTGCCGATGAGCGCCCGGTAGGCGAGCGGCACCGGGGCCACGGGCTCGGGCGGCGGTGGGTTCGCCTCGGCGTGGCGGCAGCAGCGTCGGCGCGGACGTCTTCGGCTTGATGCCGAAGGCCTGCTCGAGCAGCGCCCGCCCGATGACCTCGGCCAGCAGCGACGGCACCGCGTTGCCGATCTGGCGCACGGCGGACTGCCGGTTGCCGACGATCGTCACGTCGTCCGGGAAAGTCTGCAGCCGGCATAGCTCGCGGATCGTCAGGAGCCGGCTCTCCCAGTGGAAGGGTCCGGTCGCAGGGCCCGGCTGCGCCTGGATGGTCCAGGACGGCCTGTCCTTGGCGAGCTTGAGAAGAAAGGACCAGTAGCGGCGGCGCCAGCCGAACAGCGGCTCGCCGCCGCCGCGATCGGTGTGCCAGAGATAGTTCTGTCCCTCCGGGAACGCTCGGCAGCAGGTCCGCCCATTTGCCCCGCACGCGCACGTCCTCGTTGCCGGGCGACAGATCGCCGATGGCGTCCCAGGCGGTGCGATAAGGCTCCAGGCCGAGGCCCTCGCCGTGGGTGCGCGGCGGCAAGTGGAATCGCGTGCCATCCCGGATGCCGATGACCAGCACCCGACTGCGCACCTGAGGCACGCCATAGTCGCTCGCCTCGACCGCAGCACGACGGGCTCGTAGGCAGTGCCTCGATCGCGATTGATCGAGGCCACCTCGTCGAGCAGCAGCTGAAGCCCCTCGCTCTTGCCCCGATAGGCGAGGCCCTCGACGTTCTCCAGCAGAAACGCACGGGGCAACGCCTCGCGCAGCACGCGCAGATAGGCCCCCAGGGTCGATGCGCGCGGGTCGGCAGCCGCCGGCTGTCGCCGTTCGCCCACCAGCCGGACTTGGAGAAAGGCTGGCAGGGAGGGCCGCCGACCAGAATCGGATGTCACCATTGCGCATGCCGCTCGCCCGCAGTAGCTCCTCCGTCGCGACGAGTGGACATCACGCTCAATCACCACCCAGCCAGGTCGGCTTTCGCGCAACGTCTCACAGCAATCCGCGTCGAGTTCCAGCGCTACGGCCGCCCGAAGCCGGCCGCCTCGAGGCCGTAGGTCAAGGCCTCCCGCACCCGAGAATAGGCTGATGATCTCTGCGGGTTCATCGTCGGTCGTCAGCCGTGCCAGCCGAATGACGACGAGGATCTCACCCGGTCGAAGGTCCACCCTTGTCGACGATGACTCGGCTCGACAGGCGTCCGGAGCAAGTGGCGTGAGAGAGCAAGGCGATCAGTTCGCTGAAACATGAATTCCCACCGCTCAGTCACGGGATGTAGACAGGCAGCGAGGATCTCGAACTCCTCCGGCCTATAGAACCGGGAGCACGGGTCGGACTTCGAGTGGCGCGTTCGCTGGAAGTCGACGCGCGGCCGACCGTCTGACCGGCTCCGCCGCAGACAATTCTTACACTCGATCCTTACCACGCTGTTATCAGGAAGCACGAGCTCAAAGTCCGGGCCGCCGTCCTCATTCAGCTCGCGACAGCCCGTTACGCCGCTAAGCTGCTCGAGCTCGCGGAGCAGATGCCGCTGCGCGACCCAGCCGCGGACGGCCGTCTTCAGCCGGCTGGCATTCTGGATCACGTCGAGCAGCGACCCTGCATCGAGGCTAAGCTCCGCCAGGAGAGGATGGGTCTCCGGATGCCCAGCGCGCTGCCGTTCCGAAAGCTCTGGGCCAATGGGCACTGAGCCCAGTCGCTCGGCGAGCAGATGGCGATGCCCTTGGGAGAGGCTAGTGGCCGCGCGCTCGAACAGCACAAGATCGAGGATTCGGATCTGGGCGCAGCCGACGAGAACCTCGACCGGCTCCTCATGACCCCGCTTCACCCGTTCCCAAGCCCACCATCCACGCTGGAGCGCCCGCTCCGCGTCGGTGTTCTTGAAGAAGATCGATATGAACAGCTTGGTCGGGTTGTGGATTGCCGGATCGGCCGAGACGAGGAGTCGACGCTCGAGATCAACGCCGACAAGCAACGTCACATACATGCCAAAGCGATCTTCGAAAAGCTCGTGCTCCTCACTCGAGGTCTTCGGACCCATACTTGAGCTGCAATCTGCCCTCGTCAGTCGGGCGATTGGCAGTGACCCGGGCGGTCGCCTGAAACAGGTACAAGATGACGCCGATGCGCTCGCCCCAAGGGGTCTCGAAGACGACACGATATGGAGCGAGAACAGGCTCGGGTCTGTGCAGGACCTTGCAGCCGGCTGCCTCCAGGCCTTCCAGAAAGAACGCCAGCAGCGGCCCCTTCTGATGGGCCGCTACGTGATAGGTGCGATATTCAGGCACGGCGGTAACATTGCTATTTTGGCCTTCAGCAGCACAGGAGCATAACCCGCCCGTGGACGCACGAGACAGTCGCATGGACCGCGAGTTGCGCCACCGCGTCATGGCGAGCATCCGGAAGGTCGACACAGCCCCGGAGCTTCTCGTCCGCCGCGCGCTCCACGCCGCCGGCCTGCGCTTCCGTATCCATCGTCGCGACCTTCCGGGCAATCCGGATATCGTCCTCCCTGCCCGCCGGCTCGCCGATCCTCGTCCATGGCTGCTTCTGGCATCAGCATCCGGGCTGCCGGCTGGCGCGGCGGCCCAAACGGAACCTTGAGTATTGGGAGCCGAAGCTCGCCCGCAATATGGCGCGGGACGAGCGGGTGCAGGCCGAGCTCGTCGCCCTCGGCTGGCGGGTGCGCGTCGTCTGGGAGTGCGAGGCGCGGGCGCCCGACAGGCTCGCTGAGATCGTCGCCGACATCGCCGGCCATGCCCCTCGCCCCCGGCCCCTGCTTGCGGGCGGGGCCGCGGCGCCTAGATCATGCGCAGGCGAGGCAGCCGTCTTGTCCTCTGCCGGCCCCATCGCGAATGAGGGAGGAAGCCATGGCGACGGCGCTCAAAGAGGCTCTGGTGCAGCTGACCGACAAAAAACTGTTCAGGCAGCAGGGCTATGTCGACGGGGCCTGGGTGGATGCGGACAGCGGCAAGACTCTTTCTGTCACTGATCCCGCCACCGGGGAGGCCATCGGCACGGTGCCGTCCATGGGTGTGGACGAGACGCGGCGTGCCATCGAGGCGGCCGAGCGGGCGCTGCCGGCGTGGCGGGCGAGGCCCGCCAAGGAGCGCTCGGCCATCTTGAAAAAATGGTTCGAGCTGGTGATGGCGGCCCAGGACGATCTGGGGCTCATCATGACCCGCGAGCAGGGCAAGCCGCTGGCCGAGGCCAAGGGCGAGGTCGCCTATGGCGGCTCGTTCATCGAGTGGTTCGCGGAGGAGGGAAAGCGCGTCTACGGCGACACGATCCCCCAGACCGTGGCCTCGCGCCGTATTTTTGTCATGAAGCAGCCGGTGGGCGTGTGTGCCGCGATCACGCCCTGGAACTTTCCCATCGCGATGATCACGCGCAAATGCGCGCCGGGCCTCGCCGTCGGCTGCACGATGGTCGTGAAGCCCGCGAGCGCCACGCCCTACTGCGCGCTGGCGCTGGCTGAGCTTGCCGAGCGGGCTGGCATGCCCAAAGGTGTCTTCAATGTCGTCACCGGCAGTGCCTCGGTGATCGGCGGCGAGCTGTGCGCCAACAAGACCGTGCGGAAGCTCTCCTTCACCGGCTCGACCGACGTGGGCAAGCTGCTCCTGAAGCAGTGCGCCGACACGGTGAAAAAAGTGAGCATGGAGCTGGGCGGGCATGCGCCCTTCATCGTCTTCGACGATGCCGACATCGACGCGGCGGTGCAGGGGGCCATCGGCTGCAAGTTCAGGAACGCCGGCCAGACCTGCGTGTGCACCAACCGCATCTATGTGCAGGCGGGCGTCTATGACAGCTTCGCCAAGAAGCTCGCCGAGGCGACGGCGCAAGCTCAAGGTCGGCCCGGGCGTGAAGGCGGGGAGCGAGATCGGCCCGCTGATCGAGGCCTGCCGCGGTCGACAAGGTCGAGGAGCATGTGAGCGACGCCGTGGGCAAGGGCGCCACCGTCATGATCGGCGGCAAGCGCCACGAGCTGGGCGGCCTTTTCTATCAGCCGACGGTGCTCTCGGGCTGCAACGCCAACATGAAGATCGCGCACGAGGAGACGTTCGGGCCGGTGGCGCCGCTCTTCAGGTTCGAGACCGAGGAGGAGGTGATCAGGCTCGCCAACGACTCCGACGTGGGCCTCGCCGGCTATTTCTACGCTCGCGACATCGGCCGCGTGTTCCGCGTCGCCGAGGCCATGGAGGTGGGGCTCGTGGGCGTCAATGACGGGCTGATCTCGGTCGAGGTGGCGCCGTTCGGCGGGGTCAAGGAGAGCGGCCTCGGCCGCGAGGGCTCGAAGTACGGCGTCGACGAGTATCTCGAGATCAAATATGTGAGCCTCGGTGGGATCTGCCTGAGGCGGGCGAGGGCATCGTGGCCGATTTTGACCTTTTCGTGATCGGCGGCGGGTCGGGCGGTGTCGCCTGCGCCCGCCGCTCGGCCTCCCATGGCGCCAGGGTCGGCCTCGCCGAGAGCGTCGCGCATGGGCGGCACCTGCGTGATCCGCGGCTGCGTGCCCAAGAAGCTCATGCACTATGGCGCCCATTTCGGCGAGCTGTTCAAGGCCGCCCGGGCCTATGGCTGGCAGGCCGAGGGGCTGCGCCACGACTTCCGGGCGCTGCTTCTGGCGCGCAACAAGGAGATCGCGCGGCTCAACGGCATCTATATCCAGATGCTGGTCAGAAGGCGGGCGTGCGAGATCTTCGAGGGCTATGGCGCCTGCTCGGGCGGGACGCGGACGGCGACGTTCCGTGTCGATGCCGCAGGCCAGGAGGTCACGGCGACGCGGGTGCTGATCGCCGTCGGCGCCAGGCCGAGCATGCCCGACCTGCCGGGCATCGAGCACGCCGTCACCTCCGACTTCATCCTCGAGGAGGTTTTTGACGAGCCGCGGCGTCTGGCCGTCATCGGCGCCGGCTATATCGGCATCGAGCTCGCGAGCGCCATGAACGGGCTGGGCGTCGAGACGCACCTGATCTTCCGCCGCGACCTGCCGCTCGGCGGCTTCGATGAGGACATCCGCAAGGACATGGCGGGCCAGATGGCCCAGAAGGGCATCGTCCTGCATCCCTCGACCCGGGTCGACCGGATCGAGAGGACGGCGTCGGGCGGTGTGGTCCTGGATACGACCTCGGGCCCGCTCGAGGCCGACATGGTGCTCTATGCCACCGGCCGGGCACCCATCCCCAATACCAAGGGCGTCGGGCTCGAGGTGGTGGGCTGCAGGATGGACGAGGGCGGCGCCATCCTCGTCGACGGCGACTACAGGAGCTGTGTGGAGGGCCTCTTCGCGGTGGGCGACTGCAGCGACCACGCGGGCCACGGCCTCGACACCGGCAGCAACGATCTGACGCCGGTCGCCATCGCCGAGGGCCGGGCGATCGCCGAGCAGCTCTTCAACAACCGCTCCTGCCCGGTCGCCTACGAGACCATCGCGACCGCCGTGTTCGGCCTGCCGCCAGGCGGCGACCGTGGGGCTCACCGAGGCGCGCGCAAGGGAGCTCGGCCACGTCGTCCAGGTCTACCGCGCGCGCTTCCGGCCGATGATCGAGACCCTGCCCGAGGGCGAGGAGCGCGTGATGATGAAGCTCCTCGTTGACAAAAGGACGGACAAGGTGATCGGATGCCACATGGTGGGGAGCGAGGCTGCGGAGATCATGCAGATCGTCGCCGTGGCGCTTACCGCCGGCGCCACCAAGGCCGAGTTCGACGCCACCGTCGCGCTCCATCCGACCGTGGCGGAAGAGCTTGTGACGATGTACCAGCCGGTCTCGTGAGGCGGCCGGCACGATAGGGAAGACGAGGATGGGTCGGGATTGGCAGCCGGGCAGCTGGCGCGCTTTGGCGCGTCGTCAGATGCCTGACTACGAGGATGAGCAGACGCTGGCCGAGGTCGAGGCCCGGCTCTCGACCTTTCCGCCGCTCGTCTTCGCCGGCGAGGCGCGTGCCCTTCAAGATCAGCTCGCCGCCGTGGCCGCGGGCAAGGCTTTTCTGCTTCAGGGCGGCGACTGCGCCGAGGCCTTCGCCGACTTCGACGCCAACAAGATCCGCGACACGCTGCGCGTGTTCCTGCAGATGGCGGTCGTCCTGACCTTCGGCGCCGGCATGCCGGTCGTGAAGGTGGGCCGCATCGCCGGCCAGTTCGCCAAGCCGCGCTCGGCGCCGACCGAGACCGTGGATGGCGTCGAGCTGCCGGCCTATCGCGGCGACATCGTGAATGGCCTCGAGTTCGACGCCGCGACGCGCCGGCCCGATCCCCACCGCCAGCTCCAGGCCTACAGCCAGGCGGCGGCGACGCTGAACCTGCTGCGCGCCTTCACGCAAGGCGGCTTTGCGGCGCTGACCCGCGTCCACCAGTGGACGATGGGCTTTCTCGACCGCTCGCCGCAGGGCGAGCGCTACCGCGACATGGCGGGCCGCATCACCGAGGCCCTCGAGTTCATGCAGGCCTGCGGCGTCACCGATCTCAATACGCCCGAGATCACGCGCACCAACTTCTACACCTCGCACGAGGCGCTGCTTCTGGGCTTCGAGCAGGCGCTGACCCGGGTCGATTCGACCTCGGGCCGCTGGTACGACACCTCGGCCCATCTCGTATGGGTCGGCGATCGCACCCGTCAGCTCGACGGCGCCCATGTCGAGTTCTGCCGCGGCATCGCCAACCCGCTGGGCATCAAGGCCGGGCCCTCCATGGCGCCCGAGGAGCTGCTGCGCCTGATCGACGTCCTCAATCCCGCCAACGAGGCTGGGCGGATGACGGTGATCTGCCGCATCGGCCACGAGAATGTCGAGCGCCACCTGACGCCGCTGATCCGTGCGGTCGAGCGCGAGGGCCGCACGGTCGTTTGGACCTGCGATCCGATGCACGGCAACACGGTCAAGTCCTCGACCGGCTACAAGACGCGGCCCTTCGACCGCATCCTGGCCGAGGTGCAGGCCTTCTTCCGGGTCCACAAGGCCGAGGGCACGCATGCCGGCGGCATCCATCTCGAGATGACCGGCCAGGACGTCACCGAGTGCACCGGCGGCGCCCAGGCGATCACCGATGCCGGGCTGCGCGACCGCTACCACACGCATTGCGACCCGCGCCTCAACGCCCAGCAGAGCCTCGAGCTGGCCTTCCTGATGGCCGCGGCCCTCAAGGAGGAGCGGCAGGCCCTGCGGGCGGCGTCCTAGCGGCGGAGCCCCGGGTCGTGGCGTGGCGGGGGCCATGCTGCGGCCCGCGGCTCGGCCAGGATCACGGATAGCGATGGGCGTGCCCGACAGCCTGTCGGCCGAGGCGCGCCTTCTCCTGGATCGCTGCCGGGCCTATCTCGGCAGCGCCGATGACGGCGCGCCGGGATCGGCCCCTGCGTCTTCGCCTCGACTGGCAGCTCCTGCTGCGCCTCGCCAGCCGGCACAAGCTGGTGGCGGTTCTCCATCGCGGCCTGCGCGGCATGGGCGACGTCGTGCCGCCTCCGGACGTCGCGGCGGCGTTGCGCGAGCATGCCGAGGGGACGCTTCGACGCAACCTGATCCTGGCGCACGAGCTGGCGACCATCCTCGGCCGGTGCGCCGAGGCGGGGCTGCGGGTGATGCCGCTGAAGGGGCCGCCTTTGGGCGCAGGCGCTGCACGGCTCGATCACGCACCGCCAGTTCTCCGACCTCGATCTCCTGGTGGACGAGAGCGAGGTCGAGCCCACCATCGCTGGCGCTGCGCGGCTGCGGCATCGAGATGGGCCACACGCGCCCGCCCCGGATCTGGGGCGAGTACGCGCTGGCCAGCGCCGACCAGCTCGTCAAGATCGACCTGCACTGGCGCCTGGCGCCCGACCTCGATCCGCTTCCCGCTCGCCTTCGATCGGCTCTGGGAGCATCGGCGCCAGGTGCGCTGCGTCGGCGCCGACATGCCGCTGCCGGCCGTCGAGGATCTCCTGCTGATCCTCTGCTTCTATGCCACCAAGGAGCTGTGGTGGGTCTCGCTCAGCTACCTCGTCGACCTGGCGCGGCTGCTGCGTGTCCGAGCCCGTCGATCGACTGGGATGCCGTGATGCGCCGCGCGCGCGAGATGCGGGCCTCGGGCATGATGCTGCTCGCGCTGGCGCTGACGAGACGAGCTGCTGGGCCTGGATGGCTCTGCCCCCGGAGCTGGCCCGCGCGCGCGGGCGTCCCTTCGACCCCAGGTCGAGGCGGTCGCGCAGGCCATCCTCCGCGATGCCGACGCCGCCTCCTGGTATCCGTCGCACTACCAGAAATGCCTCTGGCATCTGGCGGGCTCGCGAGCGATGGCGCGACGGCCTGCGGCCCGTGGCCTATCTGCCGCTGCAGACGCTGGCGCCGACGGCCAAGGAGATCGAGCAGCTGGCGCTGCCGCGGCAGCTCGCTGCCCTCAACTACGCGGCAAGGCCTCTGCTCGTCCTGTCACGCACGCTGCGCGGCGTGCCCTGGCGTGGCTGAAGCATAGCGGACGGCGCGCTCGCCGGGCGCGCGCGGGTGGCTGTAGAGGCCGTGCGTGACGCCCGCCCCGGTCATGTCGACCTCCTCGACCACCTTCCCGTCCAGTGTCACCCAGGCGTGGCTGCGCAGCCGGTCGTCGGCGGCACGGCCGGGCTCGATCACCATCAAGAAGCGCATCGCGCCGTTGCCCGGGTCGAGGAACCGATACATGGTGAGCGCCCGCATGAAGCAGGTGTTGTAGGGCGCCAGTGCTGGCAGGCCGAACCACATGCCGCGCAGCCGGCGGATCCGCTCCACGTCGGCCTCGAGCACGCCGGTGCCCGAGCGGGGCATGGCGCGGATGCTGTCCAGGAGCTGCGGCACCGTCAGCGCCCGCATCCGCCCTGGCAGCCGCCACATGAACCAGGCGATCCGCAGCGAGAGCACCACGTCGCCCGGCGTTTTTATCCGGCGCCCGAGGCGGCGTAGGAGGCCGGGGCGCGCCGTCCCCGCCCGCTCGGCATGCGCCGCCCAGCGGCGGCGCTCAGCCGGGGACCAGAAGGTCGCGACGAAGCCCAGGCGCTGGGCCAGGTCCTTGAGAAAGCTCCCTCGCCGTGCGAGGGCGACGTCGCCCTCGCCAGCAAGGCAGGCCGCCGCAGCGACCGCGAGCCGGCCCCACGCCTTGATTTCCGTGGAGGCGGTCCAGCCCACCTCGGTCCGGTGGCACAGACAGAACTGCGCCAGCCCGCGGCCATAGTTCCGCTGCTGCCGGAAATACTGCCGCCAAGTGGCACGGTGACGGTGCAGAACCAGGGCGCGCGGTGCCAGGACGAAGCTGTCGGGTGGGAGGCGCAGCCGGGTGTGGAGATCGCAGGCATCGTAGGCGGCGTACCGCTCGTCGAAGCCGCCCTGCGCCAGCGCCGCCTCGCGCCGGTACATGACGTTGGCGGTCGGAGCGAACGGCCAGCGGGCATGGGCCAAATAGCGCGCCGGATCGAGGCCGCCGCTGAGATCGACGAAGCGGGCCGCGGGCGTGGTCGACCCGAGCCCCATCGTCGTGCCGGCGGCGCCGAGCGCGTCGGGGCGTCCCTCGACAGCCGCCAGCAGCTGCTCGAGCCAGCGCCGCGAGGGCACGCAGTCGGCATCGGTGAACGCGACCCACGGGCCGCCTGCCGCCCCGAGGCCGGCATTGCGTGCCGCCGGCGCACCCTGCTGCCGCTGGCGGATCACCCGGACGCCGTGGCGCAGGGCCAGCTCGGCGCTGCCGTCGGTCGAGCCGTCGTCGACGACGATCACCTCATAGTCGCTCGAAGGCAGGCTCTGGCGGGTGAGGGCCACGAGGCAGGCCTCGAGATCGGGGCCGCCGTTGAAGACGGGGACGACGACGGAGGCCCTGACGCTCATGGGGGCACCATCCGGCTGGTCCTGAGCATGCCGCTGAAGAATCCGCGCCACCACCACCAGGTCCAGGCGCGATGGTAGATCGAGAACTCATGCCGCTCGATGGGGATGCGGCCGAGCAGCCGCCCGAGGCCAAGCCCCACCGGCGCCAGGCCGCGCTCCATGAGCACGCGGCCGACCCGGAGCGTCTTCGGCAGGTCCCAGCGGACGACGTTCGGATAGCGCCGATAGATGTCGGCGACGCCGCGTCCGTAGCACCAGGCCTGGCGGCGCAGCCCCTTCTCGGTGGTGCGCTCGTGATGCAAGGCGACGGCGCGGGGCGCATAGACGATCCGGCTGCCCGGATGCGTCACCAGCACCCGATGGCAGAAGTCCACGTCCTCTGCATAGGGCAGCTCCTCGGCCCAGCCGCCGGCCGCCACCGCTGCGTGGCGGCGCACCGCGAGGTTCTGCGAAGGCGCGAACGGGAAGGGATCGCGCAGCACGTTGTGCTCGGGCTCGAAGCGGCCGCTTTGCGCCGCGTAGCGCTCGATCGCGTTCTGCGGCGGGTAGGCGAGCGTGCGCCCGCCGACCAGCACGACCGTCGGGTCGTCGAAGGGACGGGCGATCTCGCGCAGCCATCGGCTCGTCGGCACGATGTCGGCGTCGACATGGACGAGGATCGATCCCCGGGCCGCGTCCAGGCCCATGTTGCGCGCGCAGGACGGGCCGCGCTTGGGCTGGTCGAGCAGGCGCACGTCGAAGCGGCCGACGATCTCGCGGGTGGCGTCGGTCGACCCGTTGTCGACGACCAGGATCTCGACGTCGCGCCCGGCCTGAGGGGCGAGCGCCGCCAGTGTCTCGCCGATGGTCCGAGCACCGTTCAGGACCGGAAGGACGACGCTGACCGCCGGCTCCCCGCTCACGCGAGCGCCTCCACGAGCGGCAGGCTCCAGCCGGGGTTGGCGTAGGCTTCCTTGCCGATCACGAGGTCCAGGCCGCGCAGGCGCTGCGCTGCCGCGGCAACGGCGGTCAGGATCGGCCGCGCGATGGCGCGGTGGCTCGGGATCACGGTCTGGCGCAGCAGCGTCGGCAGGACCTCGGCCTGCGGCATCGGGCGGACGGTGACGCCGCAGGCATCCTCGCGCCGGTCGAGCCGCAGGAGGTGGGTCGGGAAGCCCTGGCGCGCCACGGCACCGGGCCAGATGGCCTCGGCGCTGACCTTGCGCTTGTCGGTCCAGGCGGAATAGCGCGGCAGGCCGGTGAGGTCGCCCACCTCCGGGAACCAGCGCCGCGACTGCGGGTGCAGGTTGAAGCGGTCGATCAGCGCGGAGACGCGCGGGCGACCGTCCTGCTCGAGGTCGAGCAGCATCTTGTCGTCGCCGAGCGTCCGCCAGCCCTCGCGGATCATGGCCGTCGTCAGCGTCGTCTTGCCGCCGCCCGAGGGCGCGCAGAGAAGGGCGCAGACCTCGCCCCTTGAGCACCGAGCCCACATGCAGGGGCGCCATGCCGAGCCCGCGCCAGGCGGTCGTGAGGATCAGGCCCGCCAGATCCTCGATGTCCTCGGGCACCGCCTCGCCGGTCGTGCTGGCGCGGGGCACGTCGATCGTCCAGCGGGTGCCACCCGAGAAGGAGCGGCAGGCAGCGCCCGAGCGGCACGCTGCCACGAGGTCATCGCCTGCGCGGTCGACGTGCATGCGGCCGCAGCGCAGCACGGCTCCTTCGCCCATCGGCGCCGGGTCGTCGACGAAGCCGCGCCTCGACGTCGAGGTGACGCCGTGGCTCGCCCCAGCGCACGGTATAGAGCTCGAAGGTCTCGGCGAGCTTGTCCCGCAGCGCGGGCGTGCCCGCGCGCAGCTCGACCTCGACCGGGCCGCAGGGGAAGCGCTCTCCCGTGGCGAGGGCGGCACGCGCAGCCGCAGCCGTCATTCGGCGAGTGGCAGGCTCGGATCGAAGGCGCTCGCCATGATCCGCTGCAGCGGCTCGCGCTGCCGCTCGATGGTGGGCGGCTGCCACGCGGCATCGAAGCTCACCGAGGAGGCAGCACCGGCGGCGGGGGCCACCTCGATCAGCCGGTCGTCCGCCAGGCGCGCGAGAAAGGTCCGGACCTCCTCGCGCTGGGTGTCGGGCATGCCCCAGCTGGCACAGCGCGCCAGAAGGTCCGGCGCGGTAACGCCGTCCTCGAGCATCGCGATGATCGCCTGCCCCGACCGGTTCACCGTATAGAAATACTTGCTGTCCAGATCCAGGAGCACAGCACCGTCGTCGATGATCGTGGCGACGACGTTGGGCCCCAGGGTCATGGCCTTGTCAAAGTCCATCGAGGACGGTTCCAGCATCTCGCTTGCTTCCTGCAGTTTCTGGGCATGATGTCAGTACTAGACGACCTTGCCGGTCCCGCTCGGCCACAGTCGAGAGGGGCAGGTGGCCTCGCGGCGAAGCAGTCAGGGATGGTCTCGATGCACGGTGCGCACGCAACAGCTCATCGGCAATAAAGCGCTGTCGGGCGTGCACCCCGACTTCTTCTCCTCCTTTTCTGTGGCCTGTCCGGGCGCTGACCGCTCGTGACAGGCCCGCTCCGGTGCGGGCAGTTGGGCAATACGCCTCAGAGTTCTGAGGCCCCGACCGACGTACTACTCTTCGGTTCCGGCATGCCGCTGTCAACCCCCAGCGCGGCGTTTATGACAGTTCCGCAATACTGAGTATTTCCAGCCACACCATGGCGTGACGCAGCCCGGTGAGGCGGACCGAGCCGTTGCGGGGAGCGGCCTTCTGCCCGCATCGTGCCGCGATGAAGCGCCAGCCTGTCGTCAGCACCGGGATCCTCTGGGCAGCAGCGGAGACATGGGGCCAATGGTCGGTCGGGCTGGCGATCTTCTGGATCCTGGCGAGGCTGCTGGGGCCCGAAGCCTGGGGGCTCATCGGCCTCGCCACCATCTGGACGACCGTCGCCGAATCGCTGCTTACCACCGGAGGCTGGGCCGAGGCGCTCGTCCAGCACCGCAAGCTCGAGCCCGGCCATGCGACCGCGGTCGCGTGGTGGCTCATGGCCCTGGCGCTGGGGGGCATGGGGGTGTGTGTCGCCACGGCACCCCTCATCGCATGGCTTTGGGGCGAGCCGCAGCTCGCCTCGCTCACCATCGCCGTCAGCCTCGTGCTGCCGTTGCGCGCCGTCGCCGCCGCGCCCATCGCCATGCTGCGCCGCGAGCTGCGCTTCAAGCCCTTGGCGCTTCGCTCCTTCCTCGCGGTCGCTGGGGGCGGCGTCATCGGGGTGGCGGCAGCCCTGGCCGGGCTCGGGGCGTGGAGCCTCGTCATCTACCAGATCGCGAGCGCCGCCATCGAGGCGGTCGTGCTGTGCCTGACCTACCCGATCCGCCTTGGGCTTCGCCCGTCCTGGCCGCACCTGCGCGAGCTCAACCGCTACGGCTACTACTCCTCGGCCGATCGGGTCCTGCTGGTGCTGGACACGGTCGTGCTGCGCGGCCTCGTCGGGTGGGTCGGCGGCGTGGACCAGGTGGGCGGCTATGTCTTCGCGCGCTCGCTTCTGGGGCTGGGCGCCCAGCTTCTGCTCTTTCCCATCAGTCGGGTGGCTGTTCCCGTGTTCGCAGGGCTCCAGGGCCAGCCCCTGGCCCTTGCGCGCTCGTTGCGCGGCTTCAGTGTCGCGAGCTGCGCCGTGGGCCTGCCGGCCTTCGTCGGCCTCGCCCTGGTCGCGGCGGAGCTGGTGCCCCTGATGTTCGGCACCTCCTGGGTGCCCACCATCCCCCTGCTTCAGCTTCTGGCCGTGGCCGCCGCGGCCCTGCCGCTTGGCAACGTCGACGTTGCCCTGATGCGCGGCACGGGGCGGGTCGGCCTGCAGCTCGTGCTCTCGGCAGGCTCCAACCTGCTCCTCCTGCTCCTGGCCCTGCCGCTGGCCGGGATCGGCGTGGTCGGCATTGGCTGGGCCTGCGTGCTCCGCGGCTGGCTGCTGCTGCCCGTTCGCCATCTCGCGGTGGGTCGAGCCCTCCGCCTCGACCGTGCCGGCGAGCGCCGCGGTCTCGTTGCCATCCATCTCGCGACGGTGGCGATGGCTCTTCTAGCTCTGGCGTGGCGGTGGACGGTCGGCCCGCATCTGCCGCCCATCCCGGGCCTTGCCGCCTTGATCGTGGCTGCCGCGCTGGCCTACGGGCTGGCGATCCTGGCACTCGACCGAAGCGTGCTCGGCCAGATCTGGACCTGGCTCGGCCGGGGCGGCGCCGCGTAGCGCGCCCGCGAGCGGCTCGCTCAGCGGGCGGGGAGGAGAAAGCGGCCGAGCTCGGTGATCGTCCGCTCGGGTGCCTCGGCATGCACCCAATGCCCGGCACCCTCGACGGTGACGATCTCGGCCTCGGGGAAGAGCCGGCGGATCGTGGGCTCGTGCTCCGGACGCACATAGCGGGACAGGCCGCCGCGCAGGAACAGTGTCGGGCCGTCGATAGCGGCCGGGCGCCGATGGCTCGGGAAAGCCCTTCAGCGCCTCCATGCCGGCCAGCAGCGCCTCGAGGTTGGGCGCCCAGGCGAGGCGGCCCTCGCGGGTCTCGAGATTGGTCGCGAGGAACGCGCGGACACCCGCGTCGGGAACGGCCGGGGTGAGCGCGGCCTCGACGTCGGCGCGCCGCGTCGCGGGCAGGAGCTCGACCGCCAGCATGGCGCGGATCAGATCCTCGAATCCGGAGCGGTAGGCCACCGGGTGCGATGTCGACGACGGCCAGCCGCTCCACCAGGTCCGGGCGGCGGAGCGCCAGGACCATGGCGACCTTGCCGCCCAGGCTGTGGCCGACGAGGGCGACGCGGCCCAGCCGGCGGCCCTCGGCAAACGCCACGAGATCGTCCGCCATCGCGGCGAAGCCCACCTCGTCCGACCAGGGCGACGCGCCATGGTTGCGCAGATCGACGAGATAGAGGCCGAGGCCGGCCTGCTGCAGGCGGCGGGCGATGGCCTGCCAGTTGCGGCTCTGCCCGAGCAGGCCGTGGAGAACGAGGACAGGCGGCCCCTCGCCCAGGCGACGGAAGGCGAGCTCGAGTGGCAAGGCCCTACTCGGCCGCGCGCTGCACCTCGCCACGCTCCGCGTCGAGCCCGCGCTCGTGGTCGGTGATGTAGTCGCGCGTCAGCGGCACGGCGAGGCGGTCCTTGGCGAGCTGGATCTGGAAGATGAAGCCGTCCTGGCGGCTGAAGAACAGCTCGGTGCCGATGAGGTAGATCTCCCACATACGGCAGAAGCGCTCGTCGTAGATCGCCTTGGCCTCGTCCCAGTGCTCGCAGAAGCGCTCGCGCCAGCTCCGCAGCGTGTAGGCGTAGTGCATCCTCAGGACCTCGAGGTCCGTCATCCACAGGCCCGAGCGCTCGATGGCGGGCATCAGCTCGGATACCGCAGGCGCGTAGGAGCCGGGGAAGATGTACTTCCGCAGCCAGGGATGGTTGTAGCTCGGGCCGTCCTTGCGGCCGATGCCGTGGACCAGCGCCACGCCGTTCGGCGTCAGGAGGTCGTGCACCTTGCGGAACATCGTCCGGTAGTGGTTGACGCCCACATGCTCGATCATACCGATCGACGTGATGCGGTCGAAGGTGCCGGTGACCTCACGATAGTCCTGGACCAGGAAGCGGCAACGATCCTCGAGGCCCAGGGCCTTGGCCCGCTCGTTGGCCCAGGCGCATTGCTCGACCGAGAGCGTGACGCCGGTGACATTGGCCCCGTAGTGCCGGGCCAGATAGAGGCCGAGCGTGCCCCAGCCGCAGCCGATGTCGAGCACCGTCTGTCCCGGCTCGAGCAGCAGCTTGGCTGCGATGTGCAGCTCCTTCGCCCGCTGCGCCGCCTCGATGTCCTCCTCTCCGGTCGGGAAGTAGGCGCAGGTGTACTCGCGCTCGCTCGTCGAGGAAGAGGCCGTAGAGCTCGCTCGACAGGTCGTAGTGGTGGCTGAACGTTGCGGCGCGAGCGCAGGGGCAGGTTGATCTGATGCAGGCGCCGCGTCAGGAGGCCAAGATGGTGGGCCACGCGCATCGAGATATTCGACGCGCCCTCATGCAGGTTGGTCACGCACAGATCGAAGAACTCGAAGGTCGTGCCTTCCTCGATCGTCAGTCGCCCATCCATATAGGCCTCGGGCACCGCCATCTGCGGATTGAGCAGGATCTGGCGGTCCAGCGACGGGTCGTGGAACCGGATCGTCACGCGATGAAGATCCCGCTCGCCGCGAAAGACGTGCCGCTGGCCGGCCGCATCGATCACCGTCAGCTCGCCGGCCCGGATCAGGCTCCTCAAGAACTTCTGGATCAACATGCGTCCCTCTCCTCACGACGCCACGAGAGTCGGCATGGAACCACTCGTCCCGGCATGCCTTTTCGAACCCCCTGCCAGGACCTTACCGAACGACGCACCCAAGGCAGGACTGTCATAATGCTGCGGCCTGAGCTTGCCAACCCGCCGGCAGCGCATGCCGTACTCACGGGAAACGAACAGTCACGAGCGAGCCAAGATCGTCGAAGTCGAGCGGCTTGTCGGGGCGGATCAGCACCTGGGCCAGCCGCGGCTCGACTGGCAGCTCGCGCACGCCGGGTGACATCGCGAGCAGCTGTGGCTTGAAGTCTATAGCTGTCGATCTGCCCCAGCACCGGTTGCGGCCTCCCCGGTATCGTGATCTCGGCGACGTCGCCGGGCTTCAGTCGCTGGGCGGAGCGAAACGCCACCTGCGCCCGAACGAGGAGCGGCTGATCGGCCGACACGAGCTCCACTACCGGCTCGCCCTGGGCCACGAACTGCCCGGACGCGATGCGCCAATCCAGCACCACGCACTCGCAGGGGCTGGTCAGGCCCACAGCATCGGCGCCCACGGGCTGGATCTTGCCCAGCGGCGCGCCGTTCTTGAGGATGCCCTCGGCACGAGAGGCGTCGAACATGCCGCTGACCGGCGCCCTGACCTTGAGCATCGACGCCTCGATGACAGCGCTCCTGGCCTCGACGGTGAGCCACCGGTCGCGGACGCCCAGCGCCACGAGGCCGGCAAGGGCGAGGGTCAAGAGGCAGAGAAGGGCCACGCTGACGATGCGGCCGAGCCGGCGGCCGAACCGCTCCTCCTCCTTGTACGGGTTGAAGATTGCGGGCTTGGCGCGGGCCTCGCCGGCCTTGGGGCGTCCGGCGATCGCGAGCACGTCGCCGGCACTCACCATCTCGCCCGTCAGATAGGCGTCCATCAGGTAGCGGAAGAGCGCCACCTGACCGGGGCCCAGCTCGACGAAGCGACAGCCGAAGCGGCTGTTGTCCTCGGTGATGTAGACGAGCTGGCACTCGGCGTGCAGCGAGACCTCGAAATCCTCGAACGGAAAGAGGATCCGCGCCGGCAGGCGCTCGCCCACCTGGCGGGAGGTCATGCCGGTCGCCACGCCGAAGCCGCCCATCGACCAGTCGTCGACATGGTAGCGGGTACCGTCGATCTCGATCGTCAGCGGGATCTTCAGCCTGACGTGCTGACGGTGGATCTCGGCGTCGTGGGCGATCTGCGAGGCCATGCCGATTCCCTAGAACGTCCGGCTCAGTACCGGCAGATCGGGCAGGGTCAGCGTGCCGGTGGCAAAGCCGGCGGCGGCGAGAAGTGTCAGGATGGCGAGCCCGTTGCCCCAGGCCGCCATAGCGCGCTCGGCGAGGCCGACCTTGCGTGGCGCCGTCTCCAGCCGTCGCAGGGCGTCCCTCAGACGGCCGGACGCTGCTGCGGACGATCGGGGCCCAGAGACGATCGTACCCGACCAGCAGCGGGGCCAGGATGTCGGGTCGGGGCCGGACGCCGAGCAGGACGAGCGCCTCGAGCAGCCAAAGGCACATCAGCCAGAGGAGATAGGCCAGGAGGACGGCGGGCCCGACCGCGACGGCGGCGAGCAGCGCTGCCACCGGGGCCATGAGGTCGAGGGCTCCGCCGAGGCGCTCGTCCATCAGATAGCCCCAGAGGAGCGGCCCGAGCCGCACCGGACCGGGATCCCAAAGACCGCGGAATGCCGATGCCGATCCCTCCGCCTCGGCCTGGAGCATGGCGGCCGACGCGCGGAGGAAGCCGCGCTCCGGCTCCTGCTCGAGCAGGACCACCCGAACGTCCGGCACATGGAGCCCGGCCAGGTCCTGGCCGACGAGCCATCGCCAGATCGTCCCGCGTGCGACGCCCGACACCTCCGACCCGTCGGGGCGACGGTCGCCCGGCCCCTCGGCGCGGACGAGCGCCAGCAGGTCCGGCCGGGTCGCGAGGCGGATCGGGAGGATCAGGAGGCCGTCCTCGCCCGGGGGAGCGCGATCGCCCAGTGCGAAGGAGCTGCACAGCAGCTGCCGGCGGGCCAGCCTGAGCGCCCGCCAGGCGGGGAACGGGCCGGTTCCGGTGGGCGCCGCGTCCTGATCGGTGGTGACGAATCCGAGCTCGGGCCGGAGTGCCAGGAAGGGGACGGTGCGCTCGAGCGTGCCCGGCAGCAGCACGGCGCGGGCATCGACAAGGAGAAGCAGCGCCTCCGGGGGCGGCCTCAGCCGGCTGACGGCGACGAGGCCGGCGGCAAGCGCCGCGCGTGGGCCCGGGTAGGGCGGGCTCACCAGCACGAGGCGCACCCGGTCGGGAGGCGACGCCGCTTGGAAGAGGCGCCTCACGAAGCGCTCGCCGCCGATCTCGCCCGGCGTCGCGACGATGGTCAAGGAGCCTGGATAGCCCTTCGCCTGCTCGATCAGGCTCCGGAGAACGGCAGCCGTCGCCTCCGCGGGCTCCCGCCCGATCGGGACGAGGGCCACCAGCTCGGGAAAAAGGGCCGTACGATCGGCCTCGTTCTCCTGCGCATCCTCGACGAGCCGGGAGAGCCCCATCCGCCGGCGCGGAAAGACGAGGTGGCGATAGATGAGCGCGCGGGCGAGGTGGACGAGGCCCCATCCGTAGCGCCATGCCGCGACCGCGCCGATGAGGAGCGCGAATGGCCAGACGGCGGGCCCAAGAGCGGCGGCGGGAAGATGCAGGGCGAGAGCCGCCAAGGCCATGATGTAGAGAATGAGGCTCACCTGCCCCCCGTGCCGGCGGATGATCGGCCGGTTCCCGGCCGTTAGCTCATGGCCATAGCGCCGATTCTCCGTCGGCGCGACGGTGAAATGCCGGGTCGGAGGGCGCGGTGGCTATGCTCCTTCCGACCGATGCTCGGGGAACACGGCCCAATCTCTTCACCGCCGTCCTCCGCACCGCTAGACTTTGTCCCCTTAGAGCGAGCAAGCATCCCAGGGCCGCCCAGCATATGCCGACATCGCATCGCATCTTGGTCATCGACGACGATGATTCCTTCCGCCGCGAGCTGGCCGAGCAGCTCACCCTCCACGAGGGCTTCACGATCACCGAGGCGCGCAGCGGCAAGGAGGCCCTCGAGGCCGCCGGCGCGCACGCCTTCGACGCCGTCATCCTCGACGTCGGGCTGCCCGACACCGACGGGCGCGACCTCTGCAAGCTGCTGCGCCGGCAGGGGGTCAAGGCGCCGATCATCATGCTGACCGCCCACGACACCGACGCCGACACGATCCTCGGCCTTGAGAGCGGCGCCAACGACTATGTGGCGAAGCCCGTGCGCCTGAGCGTGCTGATGGCGCGCCTCCGGGCCCAGCTGCGCCAGTTCGAGCTGAGCGACGACGCGACCTTCCAGATCGGGCCCTACAGTTTCCGGCCCGCCGCCAAGATGCTGGTGGTCGGCCTCAAGAAGGTGCACCTGACCGAGAAGGAGACGGCGATCCTCAAATATCTCTATCGCGTCGGCGACCGCCCGGTCTCGCGCGAGGTGCTGCTGGGCGAGGTGTGGGGCTACAATGCCGGCGTCACCACCCACACCCTCGAGACCCACATCTACCGGCTGCGCCAGAAGATCGAGCCGAAGCCCGGCGAGAACAGCCTCCTGGTCACGGAGCCCGAGGGCTATCGGCTGGTGCGCGAGGGCGCCCGCTGAGCGATAGGCGGGACGCGCCGCCGCGCCTATCCTCCGGAGCCGACAAACGACGCGGCCGCCCATTCGAAGCGACCGGACAAGGCAAGGAGGCAAGACGATGTGCCGGATCTATGCCGGAACCGATCCCGCCGACTATCAGCCGATCACCCGCTCGCTGCGTCTCCACGGTGCCGTGACGAGCATCCGCCTCGAGGCGCGCTTCTGGTCGATCCTCGATCGCATGGCGGGCGTCGAGAACGTCTCGACGCCACGCTTCCTCGGCCAGCTCTACGACGAGGTGCTGGAGCTGCAGGGCGACGTCCGGAACTTCGCCTCGCTCCTGCGGGTCGCCTGCACCACCTTCCTCGCACGCGGCGCCGAGGAGGCCGACCCGGCAAGTCCGGAACAGAGGGTGCAGCGGCCCGCCGTCATTCATTGACCGATCGCAGCGCGCTCTCCGGCGCCCGAGGGATCTTTCGGGTCAGGCTGCCGTGCTCGGCCCATCCTCGATGAGGCCTTCCGCGGCAAGCTCCGCCCAGAGCGCCTCGGGAATGGTCGCTCGCGCCAGGGCCACCGTCGCCTCGACCTCGCCCGCATCGACCATGCCCGGGATGAGGCAGGTGATGGCCGGGTGGCGGAGCGGGAAGGCCAGCGCGGCTGCAGGAAGAGGCACCCCGTGGCGCGCGCAGACCGCCTCGATGCGACCGACGCGCTCGTGGACCTGGGGCGGGGCCGGCAGGTAGTTGTAGAGCGCTCCCTCGACGGTGCCCGTCGCCAGGATGCCGCTGTTGTAGGGGCCTCCGATCACCACGCCGATCCCCCGATCGAGGCAGAAGGGCAGGAATGTCTGGGCGGCACCCTGCTCGAGCAGCGTGTAGCGGCCGGCCAGGAGCACGAGATCGACCGGCGCCCGCTGCGCAAAGGCCCTGGCCGGCTCCCACTCGTTGAGCCCCAGGCCGATGGCCCGGATCACGCCGGCGGAGCGCAGGTCGGCCAGCGCCCGATAGGCGCCGTCCAAGGCCTCGGCGAAGCGCTCGGGCTGCTCGGCACCATGGGTCCAGACGTCGATGTCGTGGATCAGCGCGATGTCGACGCGCTCGAGCCCCAGCCGCTCGAGGCTGGCCTCGAGCGAGCGCTTCGCTCCGTCGTAGCTGTAGTCGTAGACGATCTCGACGGGTGCTGCCGGATCGGCCGAGGACGGCACCAGCAGCCGGCCCACCTTGCTCGAGAGCAGGAACTCGGCGCGCGGCCGTGCGGCCAGCGCCCGCCCCAGCCGCCGCTCGCTCCTGCCGTGCCCGTAGAGCGGCGCCGTATCGAAGTAGCGGAATCCCTGCAGCCACGCGGCCTCGACGGCGGCAGCCGCCTGCTCGTCCGTCACCGTCTTGCGCAGGCCTCCGATCGGGGCGCCGCCGAAGCCCAGCACGGGCAGCTCGAGGCCGCTCCGTCCCGCCGGCCGCCGCTCCCATTCACCCGCCATGGTTTACTCCCGATCCAACAGCCCGTGCGACTTCTGGCATGCGCCAACCTTGCGCCGCAAGGGTGCCGGCCGAGCGGAGACCTCATCTTGCCGCGGTAGTATCGCGCTAATACCACAGCGGCGTTCGCCTGCCGTAGCCTTCCGGCTGAGGATAGGGGGAGGAACCGGCTGTTGGCCAAGGCCATCCACGCCATGGTACGCGTTCTCGATCTCGAGCGGTCGATCGCCTTCTACCGGGAAGCGTTCGCGCTCGGGATCGCCGACCGCTTCGATTTCGACAGCTTCACGCTCGTCTATCTGCGCAATGCCGAGGCGGACTTCGAGGTCGAGCTCACCCTGAACAAGGGGCGCACCGAGCCCTACGGCCATGGCGACGGCTACGGCCATATGGCCTTTTGCGTCGACGATCTCGACGCCGAGCATCGGCGCTTTCTGGCGGCCGGCCTCGAGCCCGCCGACATCAAGGAATTCTTTCGCGACGGCGCGCTGATGGCGCGCTTCTTCTTCGTGCAGGACCCCGACGGCTACAAGATCGAGGTCCTGCAGCGGCACGGGCGCTACCGCTGACAGGGGCGAATCGGGGAGGCCAAGAATGAGCAAGCGAATCATGGATCGCCGCGCGTTCCTTAAAACCGCGGCGACGAGCACGGCGATGGTCAGCGTCGTGGCGGGCATCACGATGATCAACGGCCAGCGACGGCGCTTGGGCCATGGAGCTCGGCGCGCTCCAGGACGGCGAGGCGCGGTCGCTGCTGCTGATGATGCGCGCGATCTACCCGCACGACATGCTGGGCGACGTTTACTATGCCACGTCGGTCGAGGAGCTCGACGCCAAGGCCGCCAAAGACCCGGCGCTCGCGGCACAGCTCAAGGAGGGGATCGCCGGGCTCGACAAGGCGCTGGGCGTGCCGTTCCACGAGCTTTCGGACGGCACGCGCGTGGAGGTGCTCAGGAGTATCGAGACGACGCCCTTCTTCCAGGCCGTGCGCGGCCACACGGTGGTGGCGCTCTACAACAACAAGCTCGTCTGGGCGGACTTCGGCTACCAGGGCAGCTCCTACGAGTATGGCGGCTATCTCCTGAGGGGCTTTCAGGACGCCGGCTGGACGCTGCAACCGGACGCCGCGGCGAGCCCGGCGCCGTATCTGGGTTAGGGGGGATCGCCATGGCCAGCTACGACCTGAACGACGACAGCGTCGTCCTCATCATCGGCTCGGGTGCCGGCGGCGGCACGCTCGCCAACGAGCTCTGCCAGAAGGGCATCAATGTCGTCCTCCTCGAGGCCGGCAAGCACCACACCATCGACGACTTCGTCAACGACGAGTGGGCAGCCTTCGGGCAGCTCTCCTGGCTCGACAAGCGCACCACCTCGGGCACTTGGCGGGTCGCCAGGGATTTTCCGAACCTGCCCGCCTGGATCTGCAAGACTGTGGGCGGCACCACCGTTCACTGGGCCGGCGCCTCGCTCCGCCTGCAGGACCACGAGCTCAAGACGCGCACTGTCTATGGCGATCTCGAGGGTGCTGCGCTGCTCGACTGGCCGATCACGCTGGAGGACCTCGAGCCCTACTACGCCAAGGCCGAGGACAAGATGGGCACGACCCGGACCAACGGCATTCCGGGCCTGCCGGGCAACAACAACTTCAAGGTGATGTACACGGGCGCCAAGCGCCTCGGGTACAAGGAGGTTCACACCGGCCGGATGTCGACCAACAGCCGGCCGCGCGACGGGCGCTCCTCCTGCCTGCAGATCGGCTTCTGCTTCCAGGGCTGCAAGTCGGGCGCCAAGTGGTCGACGCTCTATACGGAGATCCCGAAGGCGCTGGCGACCGGCAAGCTCGATCTCAGGCCCCAGTCGATGGCGCTCCAGATCCAGCACGACGATGCCGGCAAGGTCACCGGCGTGCTCTATGCCGACAAGGACGGCAACCACCAGGTCCAGAAGGCCCGCGTCGTCTGCGTCGCCTGCAACTCGATCGAGAGCCCGCGCCTGCTCCTGAACTCGGCCTCGGCGAAGTACCCGGACGGGCTCGCCAACAGCTCGGGAGCCGTGGGCAGGCACTACATGCGGCACATGACCGGCTCGGTCTACGCCGCCTACGAGGAGCCGGTGCACATGTACCGCGGCACGACGATGGCCGGCATCGTGCAGGACGAGGTGGGCAACAACCCCAAGCGCGGCTTCGTCGGCGGCTACGAGTTCGAGACGATCTCCTTGGGCCTTCCCTTCATGGCGGCCTTCCTCGATCCCGGTGCGTGGGGCCGCGACTACACCCGCAAGCTCGAGACCTACAGCCACATGGCGGGGGCCTGGATCGTGGGCGAGGACATGCCGCGGGCCACCAACCGCGTGACACTCCACGCCTCCGAGAAGGACCAGTTCGGGCTGCCCATCCCGAACGTGCACTATGACGACCATCCCAACGACGTCGCGATGCGCAGCCACGCCTACACGCAGGGCCGGGCCCTCTACGAAGCCGCGGGTGCCACCGAGGTCTGGGAGGTGCCGCCCTATCCCTCGACGCACAATCTCGGCACGAACCGGATGAGCGCCAAGGCCGGGGACGGGGTCGTCAACAAGCACGGCCAGAGCTGGGACATCGCGAACCTCTTCGTCTCGGACGGCAGCCAGTTCACGACCAGCGCCGCCGAGAACCCGACGCTCACGATCGTCACGCTTGCCATCCGTCAGGCCGACTACATCGCCGACCAGATGGGCAAGCACGCGATCTAGGCGCGGCACGCGCCAGGAACTGGAACACTTCGCCACTAGGTTCCCGCGCGTTGGCAGCGCGCGGGAACCGGGCTTGGACAGGGGCTATCTCGTCTTCCGGCCGTTCGAGGGCAAAGGCTGGCCCGGAGCGGCGCGCTGGCTGATGCGCCGCCTCGTCCTCCACCCTCTGCTCGGCCATGTGAGCGTGTTGCGCTACGACGCCGAGGGCGGCGCGTGGCTCTGGGTCGATCACGGCGGTGCCCGGCTGCACGTCCGTGTCATCGCCGGCGGGCCCGACGAGCTGCGCCGCATCCTCCTGGGCCCGCCGCACAGCGTCGTCATCGAGCTGCCGCCGGGCATGGCGCGCGGCCGGCGCTGGCCCATCCTCTGTTGGTGCTGCACCCGCACCGCGCAGAATGTGGCCGACGTGGAGCTGGGAGCCATCCGCCCCTACAGCCTGGCACGGCAGGCCCTGCGACGCGGCGGTCGTCTTGTCGTCGGCGCCGCAGGCCTCTCTCTCGAGACCGCGCCCGATGCCGCCGGCTCTTCCGACGGCTGGCGCAGAAGGCGTCACCTGACCGGCATCGTCCGCCGCATCCGCGCCGACGACGCCTCGAGAAAGCCTCAGACCTCGAGCTCGACCGTCACCGGGACGTGGTCGGAGGGGCCGGGCCAGCCGCGCGCGTCGCGGCGCACCTCGGCCGCGACGAGGCCCGGCGCCAGCGCCGGGGAGAGCCAGACATGGTCGAGCCGGCGCCCGCGGTCCGAGGCCTCCCAGTCGCGCGCCCGGTAGGACCACCACGTGTAGAGTTGCTCGCTCGGCGGAACGATCGCCCGGACGGCGTCGACGAAGCCGTAGGCCTGCTGCAGCCGGATCAGGCCCTCGGTCTCGACGGGCGTGTGGCTCACCACGTCCAGGAGCTGGCGGTGGCTCCAGACGTCGGTCTCGAGCGGGGCGATGTTGAGGTCGCCCACCAGCACCACGCCGGGCACCGTCGCCCTTGCGGCCGCCGAAATAGTCGGTGAGCTCGCCCAGCATCGCGAGCTTGTGCCGGAACTTCGGGTTCACCTCCGGGTCGGGCACGTCGCCGCCCGCGGGGATGTAGAAATTGTGCAGCTCGATGCCGCCCGGCAGGCCGCAGACGCAGTGGCGGGCGTCCTCGACCCCGCACCATTTCCGCGACACGCAATGCTCGAGCGGCAGCCGCGAGAGCACGGCCACGCCATGATAGGCCTTCTGGCCGTGGACGTAGCGGTGGGCGAAGCCCAGGTCCTCGAAGATCGGGAACGGGAACTTGTCGTCCTCGACCTTGATCTCCTGAAGGCAGAGCACGTCGGGTCGGATCTCGTCTGGCGATCCGCCTCAGGGCCGTCTCGCGCAGCCGCACGGAGTTGGCGTTCCAGGTCGTTATGCGCAGGCGCACGCGGCTGCCCTTTCCGGTCTGATCGAGGCGCGTGCTACCTATCCGCTCGCGATGAAGCTGCCAAGGGCAGCAGCTCTCGGAGGAGCCTTGGCCACATCCCTGCCCCGTGCCGATCCCGCCCCGCGACCGCCCGGCCTCGGCGCGCGCGGCGTTGCCGATCGACACCGCCGAGCTCGCGCGCTTCCTGATCGGCAAGCTCCTCGTTCACGATGTCGACGCCGGATGCCTCAGCGGGCGGATCGTCGAGACCGAGGCCTACGTCGTCGGCGACGCCGCCGCCCACGCCTTCATCGGCGAGACGCCTCGCAATCGGGCTCTCTTCCTCGAGCGCGGCCATGCCTATGTCTATCTGAGCTATGGCTGCTGGTACTGCCTGAACGTCAGCGGTGAGACGCCGGGCGTGGGTGCCGGCGTTCTCCTGCGGGCGCTGGAGCCCGTCGAAGGTGCGGCGCTGATGGTGCCCGGCAGCAAGGCCGTACGCCTCCAGGACCTCGCCCGCGGGCCCGGCCGCCTCGGGCGGGCCATGCGCATCGACCTCTCTTTGTCGGGTCGGGACCTCTGCGCCGACGGGCCGCTCCGCCTCGCTGCGGCCGATCGCCCGACGGGCCCCATCGGCACCAGCGTCCGCATCGGCCTCAGCCGCGAGGCGCACCGCCCGCTGCGCTTCTACGAGCGCGGCAACCCCGCCGTCAGCGGCCCGCGCGCGCTGAGCCCGTAGAGGCCGCGCCGTCGCCCGCGATGCTCTCGTAGATCTCGTCCTCCTGCGCGAAGTGCAGGCGCAGGATCGCCTCGAGGCTGTAGAGCGTGCGGCGCAGCGTCGGCAGGTCCTCGGGCGAGGGCCCTTCGGGGGGAAGGTCGGCGACGAGGCGGCCCAGCCGCCGCGCCAGATGGACGATCTCGCGGTGCGTGCGGCTGATCGCGGCCATCGGATCGTCGCCGCCCAGGAGCGGCGAGATCTGCGGATGGAGTTCCTGCTCGTCGGCACGCTCGTGCGGCAGGATGCGCTCCCGGACCTCGCGCTCGATCGCGACGAGCTCGTGGCGAAGCGCGCCGTCCGCCTCGAGGCCGAGCCGGTCGGCCAGCGCCCGCATCCGGTCCAGCACAGGGCCCATGCTGCTGTGGTCGGCCGCGAGGCGCTGCACCTCCGCGGGCGGCAGCCGCTCGTGCCGTCGGCGCCCGTCGCCCACCGCACGCAGCGCGTTCAGGATCACCGCGACGTCGATCGCCTCCTGGGCCAGAGCACCCGCCACCGGCGGCAGGAAGCCCAGCGCCGCCACGACCATGCCGATCGCCGAAAGGCCGATCCCGGCGACGACGCTCTGGAGCGCGATGCGTCGCGCCCGCCGCGCCACCGACACCGCGTCGGCCAAGCGGTCCAGCCGGTCCACCAGCAGCACGACGTCGGCAGCCTCGCTCGCAGCACCAGCCCCCCTGGCACCCATCGCGACGCCGACGTCGGCGGCGGCGAGCGCCGGCGCGTCGTTGATGCCGTCGCCCACCATCACGGTGACGGCCTCCGCTCGCTCCGCCCGCACCGCGTCGACCTTGTCCTCCGGGCTGCGCTCGGCCAGCACCGTGTCGACGCCCAGTGCTGCCGCCACCGCCTCGGCGACGTCGAGCCGGTCGCCGCTCAGCATCACGATCTTCTTGATGCCCGCCCGATGGAGCGCGCGTAGCGCGCGGGGCGTCTCGCCACGGATCTGGTCGGCCAGGACGAGCGCGCCTGCGAGCGCGCCGTCGACCGCCACGAAGACGCTGGAGGCGCCGTCGCGGGCGGCCCGCCGGAGGACGCTCTGGGCCCAGTCCGGCAGCTCCGCCGCGCCCGCCACATAGGAGAGGCTGCCGAGCCGCACCTCGCGGCCCTCGACCCGCCCGGCCAGGCCCATGCCGGGCGCCTCCTCGACGTCGGTCGTGAGCGCGAGGGGCAGCCCGCGGTCGCGGGCCGCCCTGACGATGGCCGCGGCGATCACGTGCTGCGACGACTGGTCGAGTGCTGCCGCCAGCCTGAGGATGTCCTCGGGCGCCTGGCCCGCCGCCGTCTCGATCGCCTGGAGGCGGGCCATGCCGGTCGTGAGCGTGCCGGTCTTGTCGAACATCACCGTGCGAGCGCGGGCCAGCGTCTCGAGCGCACCCCCGCCCTTGAAGAGGACGCCACGGCGCGCGGCGGCCGAGAGCCCGCCCACGATCGCCACGGGCGCTGCCAGGATCAGCGGGCAGGGTGTCGCCACCACGAGGACCGCAAGGGCCCGCACCGGGTCCGCCGAGACCAGCCAGGCGAGGCCGGCGAGCCCAAGGGTCGCGGGCAGCATGATCATGGCCCAGCGGTCGGCGAGCCGGACGAAGGGTGCCTTCTCGGCCTGTGCCGCCGCCACCAGCCGCACGATGCCGGCATAGGTGCTGGCACCCGCGGTGGCCGTCGCGCGCAGGAAAAAGGGCGGCCCGGCCGAGGTCGTGCCGCTGCCGATCCGCTCGCCCACCGCCCGCTCGACCGGCAGCGCCTCGCCGGTCAGCGCCGACTTGTCGAGCAGCGCTGCCGTGGCCTCGACATCGCCGTCGACCGGCACCTGCTCGCCGCCCTTCACGAGCAGACGATCGCCCGGCTGGATCGCCTCGACCGGCACGTCCTCCAGCACGCCGTCGCGCTCGCGATGCGCGACGCGTGGCGTGCGGTCCAAAAGCGCCGTCAGCTCGCGGGTGGCACGGCGCTCCGCCACCTCCTCGAGCACGTTGCCGCCGGCGAGCATCAGCGCGACGACGACACCGGCCAGATGCTCGCCCAGGAGCAGCGCGCCCAGCATCGAGAGCGCCGCGATGATGTCGACGCCGGCCTCGCCCTTGAGAAGGCTCCGGGCGATCTCGACGACGAGCAGGGCCAGCACCGGCACGATGCCCGCGGCCCAGATGAGGGCGGCCACCCTGGCATCGTCCAGCACCCAGGCGCCGGCGCCGACCAGCAGCGCCGCACCGGCCCAGCCGAGGCCAAGCCTGCTCGGGCTCGCCAGGCGCCGCAGGACGCCGAGGCCGACTGACGCGGTCATGGTCGGTGCGGCTCCCACGGCATGGTCTGACGGGCTCCTTCACGGCGCAGCTTAGCAGGACACCCAGGCTGCTCGCGAGGGTCGCCGCGCGTCGGCCTCACGTCGGCAGCCCCCGCTCCCAGGGCGGGACACCCGCGAAGCGCTGGCGCAGGAACGCGATCAGCCGCGACACCTTGAGCGATGGCCGGCGGCCGGGCAGGTAGACGGCGTGGACGCCCACGGCCGGCACCCGCCACGCCGTCAACAGGGCCTCGAGCCGGCCGGCCACGATGTCCGGCCCGACGATGAAGCTGGGCTGCATGATGACGCCGCGGCCGAGAATGGCGGCGTTGCGCAGCACGTCGCCATTGCTGGCGGCGAGGCTGCCGGCGACGCGCACGCTCTCGAGGCGGCCCTCTCGCTCGAGGTCCCAGCAGCCGGGATCGCGGCTCAACGTGTAGGTCAGGCAGTCGTGGTCCTTGAGGTGGGTTGGCTCGGTGGGGCGGCCGCGGCGGTCGAGATAGGCGGGCGCAGCACAGACGATCGAGCGCGCCTCGGCGAGACGGGTGGCGATCAGGCGCGAATCCGGCATCGCCCGGGCGATCCTGATCGCCATGTCGAAGCCCTCCTCGACGAGGTCGACCACCCGGTCGTTGCAGATCAGCTCGACATGCAGCTTCGGGTGGCTCTGCGTGAAGGCGACGACGGCACCGGTCAGGTGGGCGGCGCTGAAGGAGATCGGCGCGTTGATCTTGAGGATGCCGCGCGGCTCGCTGTCGAGGCCGGCCACGGCGGCGTCCGCCTCGGCCAGATCGGCCAGGATCTGCTGGCAGCGCTCGAGATAGGCGCGGCCGGCCTCGGTGAGGCCGATGCGGCGTGTCGTGCGGGTGAAGAGGCGGGCGCCCAACTGGTCCTCGAGGCGACCGATCTGGGCCGCGATCATGCTGCGCGACAGGCGGAGATGACGTGCCGCGTCGGAGAAGCTTTGGCCCTCCGCCGCCCGGACGAAGATCTCGATGGCGCGCAAGCGGTCCAAGGGGGTGCCTGAATGTCAATGATATGAGGACAGAGTGCTCTCGGGATGGGCAATTGTCAAATTGCTGTGGACCATGACATCACCGGCACCGGGGCACGGATGCCGATGTCGCGACCTCGCCCCGAGCATCGGAGACACCCCATGATCGACACGCAAACCGCGCCCTACGCCGCCTTTCTTCTTCGCGTCGGCCTCGGCGTCATCACGCTGGCGCACGCCGCGCTGAAAATCTTCGTCTTCACGCCGGCCGGCACGGCGCACTTCTTCGTCTCGCTGGGCCTGCCGTCCGAGCTCGCCTATCTCACCATGCTCGTCGAGGTGGTGGCGGGCACAGCGCTCATCCTGGGCGTCTACGCCAGGGTGGCTGCGATAGCCCTCCTGCCCGTCCTGATCGGCGCCATCGTCAGCGTCCACGCCGCCAATGGCTGGCTCTTCACCGACAAGGGCGGCGGTTGGGAGTATCCGGCCTTCTGGGCGCTGGCTCTCGTCGTGCAGGCCCTCCTGGGCGATGGTGTCTGGGCGCTTCGCCCGACGGCTTTCCGCGAGGCGGCCGTCCCACAGACCGCCTGACCGGAACCGGCGCGGCCGGATGGGGCTATGGGAGGCAGGCCATGGAGGCGCCGCGGGGGCGCCTCCGAGCAGGGAGCCTGCTTCGATGATTGAGCGCGCCTTCGGCATTCTCTTCCGAGACGGCCGCATCCTGCTCGGCCGTCGCGCGCCCGACCGGCAGGTCCGCCCCAGCTGCTGGGACGTGATCGGCGGCAAGGCCGAGCCCGGCGAGACGCTGGAGGCCGCCCTGGTGCGCGAGGTCCGCGAGGAGATCGGCGTGGAGCCCAAGGCGTTCACGAGGCTCGCGACCCTCGACGAGCCGAGCCCCGAGCGCCTCGGCGACGGCCGCTATCACCTCTATCTCGTCACCTCCTGGACCGGCCGGCCCGAGGTCCGCGACGCCGAGCATACCGAGCTGCGCTGGTTCTCGATCGACGAGGCCTGTGCTCTCCCGGACCTCGGCCACGAGGCCTACCGCTCGCTGTTCCGCAGGCTGGGCGACGCCTCCGGGCCTTCTTCCCCCTGACATCTGGCACCGAACATGCGAGGACCGGCCGCGTAGCCGGACTCCGTGGCGGCCGTTGACGCCAGCGGGGCGCTTGCTGGAGAAGGCGGCCGTGCACCTGAGCGACATCCTCCTTTGACCCTGGCCGGGACGTCGATCCCGCCGCCCCTTGCGCCGCGTCGCCGCTGGCGGACCCGGGCCGACGCGCTGCGCGAGGGCATCGCCGAGGGAATCCTGAAGGGGGAGTTCGAGCCCGGCCAGCGCCTCGACGAGCACTCGCTGGCCCAGCAGTTCGGCGTCTCCCGCACCCCGGTGCGTGAGGCCCTGAAGCAGCTTGCCGCGATGCAGCTCGTCGATCTCAGGCCGCACCGCGGCGCCGTGGTGGCGGGCCTGACGCCCGGCCGGGTCGCCGAGCTGTTCGAGGCGATGGGCGAGGTCGAGGCGGCCTGCGCCCGGCTCGCCGCGCTCAAGATGTCGAGCCTCGAGCGCGAGCGGCTGGAGACCCTGGCCGGCATCTGCGACCGTGCCATGGTCTCGGGCAGCCTCGCCGACATCGACGAGACCAACCGCGCCTTTCACGCCTCGATCCACGACGGCTCGCACAACGGCTATCTCTCCGAGACCGCGCACGCGCTGCGTCTCAGGCTGGCGCCCTTCTCGCGCGTCCAGTTCGGCGTGAGCGGCAGGCCCAGCTATTCCAGGCGCGAGCATGCCCTCGTGCTGGCCGCCGTCCTGGCGGGCGACGGCGATGCGGCCGAGGCGGCGATGCGCCGCCACCTCGCCAGCGTGGGCCGTGCCTTCCTGAGCTGGCTGGCCGAGGTCGATCAGCCCGCCGCGGGGGCCTGAGCCACGGCGCGCCGCCAGGCGCGCCAGCCCCCGAACCGCGTGATCTCCTCTGCATCCTCGATCGCGATCGGCTCGCAGACGAAGCCTTTCACGAGGCGGCCGCCGGCAAGCTCGAGCGTGCCGATGGCAAGCGGTGCCGGCACCCCCGCCACGAACCGGCCGAACGCCTCGTCCGAGAGGTGCCACACCTCGACCTCGATCGCGGCACCGCCCTCCGTCGCCCGCACCAGGCCGGGCTTGGCCGGCCGCGTGCCGCTCAGCGCGAAGAGGCGGTAGCATCCGGCCGTGCGCGCCGTCTCGACCAGCCGGGCATCCAGCGCCCGCAGCTCGCCATTGAGCGGCTCGCCGGTGAGATGGGCGCCCACGACGGCGAGGTCGACGCCGCCCCGGGCCTCGGTCAGAGCCGGCTCGGCGGGGTCCAGCCCGACGCCGGTGGCGCCCAGGGGCAGGCCCAGCCGATGCTGCCAGCCCTGGCCCAGACGGGCGAGCGCCCGATCGGTGAAGGCCGGCGCCACGAGCGTGATGCCCGAGGGCAGGCCGTCGGGGCGGAAGGCCGCCGGCAGCGCAAGTGCTGCGAGGTCGAGAAGGTTCACGAAGTTCGTATAGGTGCCGAGATTGGTGTTGAGCCGCACCGGCTCGGCCTGGACCTCGTCCAGGCGGTAGATGGTGGGGCTGGTCGGCAGGCACAGCACGTCCATCGCCTGCCAGGCCGGGGCCGCCTGCCGCCGCAGCGCCTCCAGGCGGTACATCGCCTCGAAGGTCTGGGTGGCGGTGAGGCCCCGGGCCGTCTCGATGATGGCACGCGTCGTGGGCCACACATCGTCCGGGTGCTCGGCGATGAAGGCGCCCACGGCCGCGTGCCGCTCCGCGACCCAAGGGCCCTCGTAGAGCAGCGCTGCCGTCTCCGCGAACGGGGAAAGGTCGATCTCGACGATGCTGGCGCCAAGCTCGGCCATGCGGCCCAGCGCCTCCTCGTAGAGCCGCTCGGCCGTGGCATCGCCGCAGAAGACGCGCTGGCCCGGCTGCGGAACGCCGACGCGCAGCCCGGACCAGTCGGGCAGCGTCCGGTCCTCGAGGGCGCGGCTGTAGGGATCGTCCGCGTCCGGCCCCGCCGCCACCGCCGCCACGGCAAGCGCGTCGGCAGCGGTCAACGCAAAGACGGAAACACAGTCGAGCGAGCGGCAGGCTGGCACGACGCCGGTCGCGGGCAAAAGGCCGCGCGTCGGCTTCAGCCCGACGATGTTGTTGAAGCCGGCCGGCACGCGGCCGGAGCCCGCCGTGTCGGTGCCGAGCGCGAAGCTGACGAGGCCCGCGGCGGTGGCCACGGCCGAGCCCGAGCTCGAGCCGCCGGGCAGGAAGGCCGCATCGAAGGGGTTGCGGGCGGTGCCGAAGGGCGAGCGCACGCCGACGAGGCCGGTGGCGAACTGATCGAGGTTGGTCTTGCCCACCATGATCGCTCCGGCGTCGAGCAGCCGCTGCACGGTCGTGGCGGAGCGCTCCGGCCTGTAGACGAAGGCCGGGCAGGCGGCGGTCGTCGGGAAGCCCTGGGCGTCGATATTGTCCTTCACCGCGAAGGGCACGCCATAGAGCGGCAGCGCCGCGCGGGCGGTCTCGGGCAGGCGCTCCAGCTCGGCCGCACGGGCGCGCAGCTGGTCCGCCGTCGCCCGGGTGATCCAGATCGCGTCGCCGTCGCTGGCCTCGAGCCGGGGCAGCAGGCTCCGGACGAGGGCTCCGGGGGTGAGCCCTTGCTCGGCGTAGGCCCGGCGGAGACGGGTGAGGTCCAGACACTCGGGCACCATCGACACGATCCACTCTCCCATCTCTTCGCGGTCCGCCAGCCCGAGCAAGGCTCGTGCCGCCGTTGCATACAATGGCCCGGCGCCATGTGCGTAGGGTCTTTGATCCTGAGCGCACGCCGACAGATTGCATACAATCGCGGCAGACGATGCCCGCGCGATAGGCATGAAGGCTGGCGCCGGCAGACGAGGGCCGGCGCGCCGCATGATGGCACATCGCTTGCCACGGTGGGCGCGCAGCACAAGGAGGCCGCCATGTCCGACAAGCCAGAGCCCGACGAGGCCGCCTGCGCGGCGTTCGTCGATGCCGCGAGCGCCCTCGAGGGCCTGCCGATCAGCTCGGAGCACCGCCCGGGCGTGGTCCGCAACATCATGCTTCTCACGCGTATGGCGGGGCTCGTCCTCGAGCATCCGCTGGCCCCCGCCGACGAGCCGGCGCCCGTCTTTCACGCGTCGGAGCAGCGTCCATGATCGGGCCCTGGACCACGGCGGTCGAGACGGCGGATCTCGTCCGCTCAGGCGCCGTCAGCGCCCTCGAGGTGGCCCGGGCGGCCCTCGCCCGCGATCGAGGCCGGCAACCCCAGGCTCAACGCCTTCACCGAGGTCATGGCCGACCGGGCGCTGGGCGAGGCGCGCGCGGTGGACGAGGCTCGGGCGGCGGGACGCGATCTCCCGCCTCTGGCAGGCGTGCCCTACGCCGTGAAGAACCTTTTCGATCTCGCCGGCATCTCCACTCTGGCGGGCTCGCGGATCGAGCGCGACACGCCGCCCGCGGCGCGCGATGCCTTCCTGGTCGAGCGCCTCGCGGCCGCCGGTGCCGTCTGCCTCGGCGCCCTCAACATGGACGAGTACGCGTACGGCTTCACGACCGAGAACGCCCACGAGGGCCCGGCCCACAACCCGCACGACCTCGAGCGCTCGGCCGGCGGCTCGTCGGGCGGCTCCTCGGCCGCGGTGGCGGGCGGGCTCGTCCCGCTGACCCTGGGGAGCGATACCAACGGCTCGATCCGCGTGCCCTCCTCGCTCACCGGCATCTTCGGCATCAAGCCGACCTTCGGACGCCTCTCGCGGAGCCGCACCTTTCCGTTTGTCGCGAGCCTCGACCATCTGGGCCCTTTCGCCCGCAGCACGGCCGACCTTGCCCTCGCCTACGATGCGCTGCAGGGCGCCGACGCCACCGATCCGGCGCAGACCGCCCGCCCGCTCGAGCCCGTGAGTCAGGTGCTCGGCAGCGGTACTGGCGGCCTCCGCCTCGCCGTGGCCGAGGGGCATTTCGCGAGGAACGGCCTGCCCGAGGCGTTCGAGGCGGTGGCGCGGGTGGCGAAGGCGCTGGGCGTCGAGCGCCGGATCGAGCTGCCCGAGGCGGCGCGAGCCCGGGCCGCGGCCTTCGTCATTACGGCCTCGGAGGGCGGCAACCTCCACCTACCGGATCTGAAAAAACGCCCGCAGGACTTCGACCCGGCGACGCGCGATCGCCTGCTTGCCGGTGCCCTGGCACCCGCCGCCTGGGTCATCCAGGCCCAGCGCTTCCGCGCCTGGTACCGCGCCCGCATGGCCGAGCTTTTCTGCGAGGTCGACATCGTCATCGCCCCGGCAACGCCCTACGTGGCACCCCGGCTCGGCCAGGAGACGGCGGTGGTCGACGGTGTCGAGATACCGGTCCGGCCGAACCTTGGCGTCTACACGCAGCCCATCTCGTTCATCGGGCTGCCGGTGCTGGTGGTGCCGCTGCCACGGCCCGGCGGGTTGCCGATCGGCGTCCAGCTCATCGCCGCCCCCTGGCGCGAGGATCTCTTGTTCCGGGTGGCCGACGCGCTGGAGCGCGATGGCGTCGCGCGGGCACCCGTGCCGCCCAACTTCTGAGGAGAGAGACAGTGCCCGAGATCAACATTCCCGAGGTCCTGGCCGAGGTCGAGGCCGCCTTCGAGCGCTACGAGCAGGCGCTCGTCTCGAACGACGTGGACGTGCTCGACGAGCTCTTCTGGTCGAGCCCGCTGACCCTTCGCTACGGCATCGCCGAGAACCTCTATGGCATCGAGGAGATCCGCACCTTTCGTGCCGGCCGGCCCAAGGCCGACCTCGCCCGCGACCTTACCCGCACCGTGATCACGACCTACGGCCGCGACGTCGCCACGGCCAACACCGAGTATCGGCGCCAGCTCTCGGGTCGGCTGGGGCGCCAGAGCCAGACCTGGATCCGCATGCCCGAGGGCTGGCGAATCGTCTCCGCCCATGTGAGCCTGCTTCCGGAGCCCAAGTGAGATTGCACACAATCGCTATCCCGAATGCCGGCAAATCTGCCTCTTCGCGCTGCAGCAAGCGCAGATTGCATGCAATCTAGGCAGCCTGCGCGCCAGCTCGCGGTCTCGCGTTCAGGAAATCCGCGCCGTTCCGGCGTGGCACGATGCTTGCGAAGGATAGGACGGTGGGCCGGCTCGTTGGGAGGGCTGGCAGGACGGAGGCAGCGCAACCATGATGAAGCTCGATCGTCGCAGGCTCCTCTCGAGTGTCGGTGCCGGCATGGCGACCGGCGTCGTGATGGGCGGCCTCGGCATGCGTCCGGCAAAGGCGGCCGACCTCGTCGTCGGCTTCATCTACGTCGGGCCCAAGGACGACTACGGCTACAACCAGGCCCACGCCGAGGGTGCCGCCGTCATCAAGAAGATGAGCGGGGTCCAGGTCGTCGAGGAGGAGAACGTCCCCGAGACGGTCGACGTCGAGCAGACCATGGAAAGCATGATCAACCTCGACGGCGCCACGCTGCTCTTCCCGACCTCGTTCGGCTACTTCGACCCCTACATGCTGAAGATGGCGAAGAAGTATCCGGATGTGCAGTTCCGGCACTGCGGTGGGCTCTGGAACAAAGACAAGGACCCGATGAATGCCGGGTCCTACTTCGGCTATATCGGCATGGGGCAGTATCTGAACGGCGTCGTCGCCGGCCACATGTCGAAGTCGAAGAAGCTGGGCTTCGTCGCCGCCAAGCCGATCCCCCAGGTGCTGCTCAACATCAACAGCTTCACGCTCGGCGCCCGGTCGGTCGACCCGAGCATCACGACGCAGGTGATCTTCACCGGCGAGTGGTCGCTGGCCGTCAAGGAGGCCGAGGCCACCAACGCGCTGATCGACCAGGGTGCCGACGTCATCACCTGCCACGTCGACAGCCCGAAGGTCGTCGTCGAGACCACCGAGCGGCGCGGCGCCTACACCTGCGGCTACCACGCGAACCAGGCGCCGCTGGCGCCCAAGGGCTACCTCACCGGTGCCGAGTGGAACTGGCAGGTCGTCTACACGATGTTCGTCGAGAAGGCCCAGAAGGGCGAGCCTTTGCCGAACTTCGTGCGCGGCGGCCTCAAGGAGGGCTTCATCAAGATGAGCCCCTATGGCCCCGCCGTCACCGACGCCGCGCGCAAGAACGCCGACGAGGTGAAGGCCCAGATCATGAAGGGCGGCTACTCCGTCATCAAGGGCCCGCTCAAGGACAATACGGGCAAGCTCGTCGTCCCCGCCGGCACCGCCTACGAGGAGACGGCGATCCAGCTCGAGAGCATGAATTACTTGGTCGAGGGCGTCGCCGGCTCGACCTCCTGACCGGTAAGGAGAGCGTCTATGCAGGCCGCAGCCGAAAGCGCGCCGCTTGCAGCCTGGGCGGCGCGGCGCCAGGAGATCCGCGATTCGTTCGGCCGCTGGGCCGAGGGCGTCGTCATCCCGATCGGCGCCCTCCTGCTGGCGGGGCTGATCTTCGCGATCTTCCTTCTCGTGGTCGGCAAGTCGCCGGTCCAGTTCTACCAGCTCATGTACAAGGGCGGATTCGGGACCTGGTTCTCGATCCAGAACACGCTCGAGCGGGCCTCGCCCGTGCTGCTGACGGGCCTCTGCGTCGCCCTGCCGGCGCAGATCGGCCTCGTCATCATCGGCGGTGAGGGTGCGGTCGTCCTGGGCGGCCTCGCCGCCGCCGTCATCGCCCAGCCGCTCCAGCCGCTCTCGCCCTTCGTCGTCATCCCGGCGATGGCGGTGGCCGGCATCGCCATGGGCGGCATCTGGATCGGCCTCGCCGGTGCCCTGCGCCACTATCGGGGCGTCAACGAGACCATCTCGAGCCTGCTGCTGACCTACATCGCGATCGCCATCATGAACCAGCTCGTCGAGGGGCCGCTGCGCGACCCGGCGAGCCTCAACAAGCCCTCGACCTATGCCGTGGGCCAGGCCAACATGATCGGCACCATCCCCGGCATGGAGGTGCATTGGGGGCTGGTCGTCGGCATCGTCCTCTGCATCCTGCTCTGGGCGCTCATCTACCGGACCAGCTTCGGCTTCGCCGCCCGGATGACCGGCGGCAATGTCCGCGCAGCCCGGCTCCAGGGCCTGCCGGTCGGGCGCCTCATCGTCACCACCTGCGCCATCGCCGGCGGCTGCGCCGGGCTCGCGGGCATGCTCCAGGTGGCCTCGGTGCTGAGCCGCGCCAACGGCTCGCTCGCTGTGGGCTACGGCTACACCGGCATCCTCATCGCCTTCCTCGCTCGCCACAATCCGCTGGCCATCATCCCGGTGGCCATCCTGATGGGCGGGATCGACGCGGCCGGCGGCCTGGTCCAGCGGCGCATGGGCCTCCCCGACGCCACCGTGCTGGTGCTCCAGGGCGTCATCTTCGTCGTGATCCTGCTCTCCGACACGGCCTATGGGCGGCTGCGTCTCTTCTCCGGAGGGTCCGCCAAATGATCGAGCATGATCTGGGCTGGTGGGGCGTGGCGCTGGCGGTGCTGGGTGGTGCCATCCGGGTCAGCACCCCTTTTATCTTCGTCAGCGTCGGGGAATGCCTGACCGAGAAAAGCGGCCGCATCAATCTGGGCCTCGAAGGCACGCTCGTCCTGGGCGCCATGTCGGGCTACGGCGCCTCCTACCTCACGGGCTCGCCCTGGCTGGGCGTCCTGGGTGCGGGCATCGTCGGCGCCGCCTACGGCGCCCTTCACGGCTGGCTCTGCAGCTTCCGTAGGGTCAACGACATCGCCGTCGGCATCGCCATGATGCTGCTGGGCATGGGGCTCGCCTTCTTCTTCGGCAAGCCCCTGATCCAGCCCTCGGCACCCATGCTCCACTCGATCCCGTTCGGCTTCTGGTCGGACGTGCCGCAGATTGAGGCGGCGCTGAAGGTGAACGAGCTCTTCATCCTCGGTATCCTCGTGGCCTTCGGCATGTGGTGGGCCTTCCGCTCGACGCGCCTCGGCCTCATCGTCCGCATGGTGGGTGACAGCGCCGATGCCGCGATGGCGATGGGCTACTCGGTCGACCGGGTGAGGCTGCTCGCCACCATGGCCGGCGGCTTTCTCGCCGGGATCGGCGGCGCCTACCTCTCCCTCTACTATCCGGGCAGCTGGAACGAGCGGATCTCCTCGGGCCAGGGCCTGATGGCGGTGGCGCTCGTGATCTTCGCGCGCTGGAACCCGCTCTACTGCCTCCTGGCCGCTCTTCTCTTCGGCGGGGCCGGCGCCCTCGGGCCGGCGCTGCAGTCGGTGGGCGTCACCCAGGGCTACTACATGTTCTACGCCGCCCCCTACGTGCTGACCCTCGTCATCATGATCCTCTCCGTCTCGCCCGAGCGCAGCCTCGCCGGCGCCCCGGGCGAACTGTCGATCACCAAGTAGGAGCGAGGCCCGATGGAGCGCCCGGACGTCACCGCGAAGATTCTTACGATCAAGCGTCGCAAGGGGCTGAGCTGGGCCGAGATCGGAGCCGGGATCGGCGGCGAGTCGCAGCTCTTCATCACCGCGGCCCTGCTGGGTCAGATGACGCTCACCAAGGAGCAGGCCGCGAAGGCGGCGGCGATCTTCGGCCTCGACGAGGAGGAGACGGCGCTTCTCTCGGAGGTGCCCTACAGGGGCTCGCTGCCGACGGCGATCCCGACCGATCCGCTGATCTACCGCTTCTACGAGATCATGCAGGTCTACGGCACGACGGTGAAGGAGCTGGTCCAGGAGGAGTTCGGCGACGGCATCATGAGCGCCATCGACTTCGACATCGCGGTCGAGCGCCAGCCCGACCCCAAGGGCGATCGGGTGAAGGTCGTGATGTCGGGCAAGTTCCTGCCCTACAAGCGCTTCTGAGGCCGCGGCCTTGAGCGGTCTCGGAGGCCTCAACAAGTCGCGGAACGGGGTCGTCATCGGCCTCGTCCAGCTCCAGCTTGCCACCGTCGCCACCAAGGCCGACCTCGAGCGCCAGACCGAGAAGGTCTGCGCCATGGTCGCCAAGGCGCGCCGCGGCATGCCGACGATGGACCTCGTCGTCTTCCCCGAATACGCGCTGCACGGCCTCTCGATGGACACGAGCCCGGCCATCATGTGCAGCCTCGACGGTCCCGAGGTCGCAGCGCTCAAGGCCGCCTGCGCCGAGCAACCGCATCTGGGGCTGCTTCTCGCTGATGGAGCAGAACCCCGACGGCAACCCCTACAACTCGGGCATCATCGTCGACGACCAGGGCGAGATCCGGCTCTACTACCGGAAGCTCCATCCCTGGGTCCCGGTCGAGCCCTGGGAGCCGGGCGACCTCGGCATCCCGGTCTGCGACGGCCCCAACGGCTCGAAGATCGGCCTCATCATCTGCCATGACGGCATGTTCCCCGAGATGGCGCGCGAGTGCGCCTACAAGGGGGCCGAGATCATGATCCGCACGGCCGGCTACACGGCGCCCATCCGCCACGCCTGGCGGGTCACGAACCAGGCCAACGCCTTCTCGAACCTGATGGTGACGGCCAGTGTGTGCATGTGCGGCAGCGACGGCACCTTCAACTCGATGGGCGAGGCGATGATCTGCGACCTCGACGGCACGATCATCGTCGAGGGCGGCGGCATTCCCGACGAGATCGTCACGGCCGAGGTGCGCCCCGACCTCGTGCGCGAGGCCCGCGCCGGCTGGGGTGTCGAGAACAACATCTATCAGCTGGGCCACCGCGGCTTCACCGCCGTCCTCGGCGGCGCCCAGGACTGCCCCTACACCTTCATGCAGGACATGGTGGCCGGCCGCTACCGCCTGCCCTGGGAGGACGAGGTCCAGGTCAAGGACGGCACGAGCTGCGGCTTCCCGGTGCCGAATCGTGCCTACAAGCAGAAGCTGCAGGATTAGGGATGAGCTCGCTCGCGCCCGGTCGAGCCATGGACCCTCGGGTCGAGCCCGAGGGTGACAACGACGAGATGGGGAGCGCGGCCAAGCACCCTCTTCTGTCATCCTCGGGCTTGACCCGAGGATCCATCTTCACGTGCGCGCCCTTGTTCCGGCGCCCATGCACCGATCTCCCACCCCGGACAGCACGGTCCGCCCTATGCCCGAGACCATGATCGACGCCGACCCCTACCCCTGGCCCTTCGACGGCGACCTCAGGCCCGAGAACACCACGCTCATCGTCATCGACATGCAGACCGACTTCTGCGGCGAGGGCGGCTATGTCGACAAGATGGGCTATGACCTCTCGCTCACCAGGGCGCCGATCGGGCCGATCGCCAAGGTGCTCGGGGCCATGCGCAAGAAGGGCTACCACATCATCCACACGCGCGAAGGTCACCGCCCGGACCTTTCCGACCTTCCGGACAACAAGCGCTGGCGCTCGCGGCGCATCGGCGCCGGCATTGGTGATCCCGGGCCTTGTGGGAAAATCCTGGTCCGTGGCGAGCGGGGGTGGGAGATCATCCCAGAGCTGGCGCCCGAGCCCGGCGAGGTGGTGATCGACAAGCCCGGCAAGGGCAGCTTCTGCGCCACCGATCTCGAGCTGATCCTCCGGAGCCGCGGCATTCGCAACATCGTCCTCTCCGGCATCACCACCGACGTCTGCGTGCACACGACCATGCGCGAGGCCAACGATCGCGGCTTCGAGTGCCTGCTCTTGGAAGACTGCTGCGGCGCCACCGACCACGGCAACCATCTGGCCGCGATCAAGATGGTCAAGATGCAGGGCGGCGTCTTCGGCGCCGTCGCCACCTCCGAGGCCTTCGTGGAGCGGCTGCCATGAGCACAGAGGGCACCTTCGGCATCACCGCCACGGGCGTGACGAAACGCTTCGGCAGCTTCACCGCCCTCGAAGACGTGGCGCTCACCGTGGCGCCAGGCACCGTGCACGTGCTCCTGGGCGAGAATGGTGCCGGCAAGTCGACGCTCGTGAAGTGCATCATGGGCTACTATCAGGCAGACGCCGGGAAGATCGTCGTCGACGGCGAGCAGCGCACGATGGCGAGCCCGCGCGATGCGCAGCGGCTCGGCATCGGGATGGTCTACCAGCACTTCACGCTCGTCCCGGCCATGACCGTGGCCGAGAACCTCGTCATGTCGCGGGCCGAGGTCCCGGCCGTCGTCGACTGGCGCAAGGAGCTGGAGGCGCTCGAGGCCTTCATGGCGCGCATGCCCTTCCAGGTGCCGCTCCGGGCGCATGTCCACGAGCTCTCGGCGGGCGAGCGGCAGAAAACAGAGATCCTGAAGCAGCTCTATCTCGAGCACCGCTTCTTGATCCTCGACGAGCCCACCTCGGTGCTGACGCCGGGTGAGGCCGACGAGGTCTTGGGCCTGCTCAAGGCCATGACCGAGGCCGGCAGGCTCACGATCCTGATGATCAGTCACAAGTTCCGCGAGGTCACGGCCTACGCCGACGAGGTCACGGTGCTGAGGAAGGGCCGGTTCGCCGGCAGTGGCCGCGTGGCCGACCTCAGCCGCGCCGACATGGCCTCCATGATGATCGGCACGGCCGAGCTGCCCGAGGGTGCCGCCCGCGTGGGCGAGCCCGGGACGGTGCCGGTCCTCGTGGTCGATGGGCTCTCGGCCGCCGACGCGCGCGGCGAGAAGGACATCCGCATCGACCGGCTCGTCGTCAACAAGCACGAGATCGTCGGCATCGCCGGCATCTCCGGCAACGGGCAGAAGGAGCTGGTCGAGGTCCTGGGCGGCCAGCGCCACGCCAAGTCCGGGCACATCCTGGTCGAGGGCGAGCAGTTCCATGCGAGCCGCGCCGAGGCCCAGACCCTCAAGGTCCACACCCTGCCCGAGGAGCCCCTCAAGAACGCCTCGGTCGGGCGCATGTCGGTCGCCGAGAACCTGGCTTTTCGCAGCTTCGACCGCGACAGGGCGGGTCAGGCCAGTCTGTGGCTCGACAAGGGATGGATGGCCGAGCGGGCGCGGGCGCTGATCGGTGCCTACGGTATCAAGACCAGCTCCAAGGACGCGCCCATCGCCACCCTCTCCGGCGGCAACGTCCAGCGCACCGTGCTGGCGCGCGAGCTCTCGGCCGAGGTCCACCTTCTCGTCGTCGCCAATCCCTGCTTCGGCCTCGACTTCGCGGCCGTGGCGGAGATCCGCTCGCAGATCGTCCAGGCCCGCAACCGCGGCACCGCCGTTCTCCTGGTGAGCGAGGATCTGGACGAGATCCTCGAGCTCGCCGACCGCATCCTCGTGATGAGCGACGGCAAGATCGTCTACGAGACCCCGGCCGCGGCGGCCGACCGGCAGACCATCGGCACTCACATGGCCGGGCATCACTGAGCCCATGCGCCAGGCCCTGGTCCATCGCCTGAGCGCGGCCGCACCGGACGACACGGCACCGATCGAGGCGGCCATCGCCGCCGGCCGGATCGAGCCCCGGGGCATCGTTGCCATCCTCGGCAAGACCGAGGGCAATGGCTGCGTCAACGACTTCAGCCGCGGCTTCGCCGCGCGGGCGCTCAAGGACCTGCTCCGCCGGCACCTTGCCGACGAGGCGGCAGGGGAGGTTGCGCTCGTCATGTCGGGTGGCACCGAGGGCGGCCTTGCTCCGCACTGGCTCGTCGTCGAGCGCCGCGAGACGGCAGGGGAGGCCGGCAGCGGCCCGGCGCTGGCCGTCGGCCGCGCCCGCACGCCTGATCTGCCGCCCTACGAGCTGGGCAGGCTGGGCCAGGTGGCGGCGGTGGCGCGCGCCGTCGAGGCGGCGATGGCCGATGCCGCGATCGAGACGCCGGCCGACGTCCACTATGTCCAGGTCAAATGCCCGCTCCTCACGGGCGAGCGCATCGAGAGCGCCAAGGCGGCGGGCAAATCCGTCGCCACCACCGACACGCTGCGCTCGATGGGCCTCTCGCGCGGCGCCTCGGCCCTGGGCGTGGCCCTGGCGCTGGGCGAGGTCGAGACCGACGCCGTCACCGAGGCCGCGATCGGCGCCGACTGGGGCCTCTGGTCCGGTGTCGCCAGCTGCTCCGCCGGCATCGAGCTGCAGGCGAACGAGGTCGTGGTGATGGGCACCAGCCACCATTGGGGCGGCCCCTTGCGCATCGCCCACGCCGTGATGGCCGACGCGCTCGACGTCGAGAGCGTGCGCGCCGCCCTGGGCCGGCTCGGCCTCGAGGCACCGGGCCAGCTCGGCCCCGCCGCCCGCCAGCAGCTCGTGGCGCTCCTGGGCAAGGCCGAGCCGTCGCGCAGCGGCCGCATCCGCGGCTTTCGCCACACCATGCTGGACGACAGCGACATCTCCGCCACCCGGCATGCCCGGGCGCTGGTGGGCGGCGTCCTCGCCGGCCTGATCGGTCATGCCGAGCTCTTCGTCTCGGGCGGGGCCGAGCATCAGGGTCCCGATGGCGGCGGCCCGGTCGCTCTCATCGTCGACACGAGCCCGAGGAGCCCCGCATGATCGAGGTCGACGCCCAGCCTTTCTCCTTCCGCTTCCCGGCGGGCCGCCTCGGCCTCATCGTGATCGACATGCAGCGCGACTTCGTCGAGCCCGGCGGCTTCGGCGCCTCGCTCGGCAACGACGTCGGCCGGCTGCAGGCGATCATCCCGACCACACGCCGCCTGCTCGACGGCTGCCGTGCGGCGGGGCTGCCGATCATCCACACGCGCGAGTGCCACAAGCCCGACCTCTCGGACTGCCCGCCCGCCAAGCGGCTGCGCGGCGAGCCGACCCTGCGCATCGGCGACGAGGGCCCGATGGGCCGCGTGCTCATCTCGGACCAGCCGGGCAGCGCCATCGTGCCCGAGCTCGCCCCGCTGCCGGGCGAGATCGTCCTCGACAAGCCGGGCAAGGGCGCCTTCTACGCCACCGAGCTGGGCCCGATCCTCGAGCGGCTGGGCATCACGCACCTGGCCTTCGCCGGCGTGACCACCGAGGTCTGCGTGCAGACGACGATGCGCGAGGCCAACGACCGCGGCTACGAGTGCCTCCTCGTCGAGGATGCGACCGACAGCTATTTCCCCGAGTTCAAGGCCGCGGCGCTGGCCATGATCCGCGCCCAGGGTGCGATCGTCGGCTGGACCGCCACGACCGACCAGCTCCTGGGCGCGCTCGCCGCCTGAGACGGGGCCGCGGTCCTCAGGCCCCGGCGGGCCCATGGGCTGCCTCGATCGCCTGCTGCCTCCGCTCGTGCTTGAGGTCCAGCTTCGCCCTCTCGGCCAGCAGCATGATGAGAAGGAACAAGAAGCCGATGCCGTCGCCTGGGCGGAAGAGGTAGCTCTCGAGCAGGTTGTTGAGGACGATGCAGATCGCGAGGCAAAGGAGGCCCGTCAGCGCCACGCGCTCGAAGCGGTCCTTCGTCGCTGCGGCAGCACTCTGCAGCGCATAGAGACATCGTGCGATCGCGAGGAGGCCCAGTGAGAAGCCCACCATGCCCGTCTGCAGGAGCTGGTCGAGATAGCCGTCGTGGGCGGTGTTGATCACCTGGGCGTTCATGAAGAACTCGTTCCAGGGCGCATTGAGCGGGTTGAGCCTGAGGCCCACGTCCCAGAACGAGCCGAACCCGTGGCCGATCCAAGGCCGCTCGGCGATGGTGCGGACCACCGCTGCCCATATCGGCGTCCGCAGGCTGAAGGTCAGATCGCCGAACATGGCGAGCGTCACCTCGCGCTCGGTGATGCCGTTCGCTGCGCCGATGACGACAGCACCCAGGGTCACGGCGATCGTGGTGAGCAGTGTCAGCAGCCGCACGGCGCGATTCTGCTTCAGGACGAGGTAGAGAAGGGGCCCCACCACGCTCATCAAGGCGGCGACGCCGATGCTGGTCTTCGAGCGCGTCACGATCAGGAAGTACCACGCGAGCACATAGACGAGGATCAGGGGCAGGCGTGTCCAGCGGTGCTCGGCCATGAAGAGCGAGGCGCCGAGCATGATGGCGGTTAGCATCGCCATCGTGCCGGCCGAGTTTTTGGCGTCGAAGATCCCACTCTCGCCGATGGGCGTCCAGCTCACCGCCGGCATCGCCACCATGACGAAAATGTTGAGGAGCGTGATCAGCACGAAGACGGCCGCGAGCGCGCGAAAGACGGAGGCCGTCGAGCGGGCGATCGCAACGAGGCAGAGCAGCGTCACGTAGACGATGAGAAAGGCGATGCCGCGGCGGAACGACAGATCGGGGAACGTCGCCCAGAGATGGCTCGCCAGCGACCAGGCGACGATCAGGCCGCCGAGCATGCCGGCGATCGCAAGCTCGATCATGCGACCAACCCGGACCAGCGCCAGGAACAGCGCGGCGCCGAAGGTGCCGAAGATCAGGAGCCGGTTCAGCATGCTCCCGCTCTCGGTCGCCGCGGCCTTGCTCACGGCGCTCGTCGCGAAGGGGTGGTCGCCGATCAGGTAGAGCGCGAAGAAGACCATCACGAGGACGCTCGCGAGCTTGGCCGCGAGCTCCCGCTGGATTGCGAGGTCGAAACGGTGCTGCCGGGGAGGTGCGACGGCGTTAGCCGTCCATGGCAGATCCGTCCGCGCCATGCCGCCTCATCCTAGGTCTGTCAGCATGCCCAGCCGCTCGGGCGGCACGAACCAGACATTGTTGATGTAGCTGCTGTCGTGCGTGTCCTTGACGATGTCGCCGACGGTGACGCCGCCCTGCAGCTCGGCCAGGCGTGCGGCGTCGGCCGGCTCCATCTTGCCCCGCAATAGGATCCGCGCCTCGTAGCCGAGCCCGGCGAAAAGCTCGAAGATGGCGGGCACCGGCGCCCCGTGGCGATACTCGGTCTCGACCATCACGATCGGCCGGTGCTTCTCGATCGTCGCCTTGGCGCCCTCGAGCACGGCGTGCTCGTGCCCCTCCACGTCGATCTTGATGAAGCCGATCGTCTCGCCGGGGCGCAGATGCTCGCCGATCACCTCGTCGAGGCGGGCCGTCCGCACCTCGTAGGTGTGCAGGCCGAACTCGGCCCCGGTGACGGGGTTGTTGGTGGCCGCGATGGTTCCGAGCCCGGTCACCTCGGCGGCCTCGACCGGCACCTTGAGCGTCGCCGTCCCGCTGCTATCGGAGAGTGCGATGGCGACGACCTCGCAGCGTGGCAGCTCGATCGCGCGCAGATGGGCGAGGCACACCGGGTTCGGCTCGAACGCGATCGCCCGGCTGGCATGGCGCGCGAGCACGTCGAGGAAGTCGCCGATATTGGCCCCGATATCGATCGCCACCTTGCCCGGATCGACGAGACGCGGCAGCAGGGCCAGCTCGGGCTCGCCCTTGCCGAGATAGCGCACCTCCATCTGCCGCTTCAGATGCTTCATCTTCGGCGTGTAGTAGGAGCCGAGCATCGACTTGATGAGCTGCTTCATCGGCTCTCCGCGTCCTGGCATGGCGGCCCACGACGTCATGCCGGCCGCATGGATCGAGAGGCGATCGAGACCGCCTTCCGGTCGCCTTCGGAGCGTAGCTGCCCGCTCCCCTCTCCGCTAGGGCGCCGATCGTGCCATGATTGTGGCATTTTATCCTAGGATCGATTATTCTCGCCCAGGTAGAATGGCCAAACGGATGATCGCCATGACGAGCAGCGACCGCGCCGCCCGGGCGCGCCTCAACGGCTCCCTGTCCCGGGGGCCCGTGACGCCGGAAGGCAAGGCACGGGCCGCCCTGAACGCCACGCGCCACGGCCTCTCCGGCAGGCGGTTCGCCCTTCTGCCCGACGAGGACCCGGAGGAGTTCCAGGCGTTCGCCGACGCGGTCATGGCCGATCTGGCCCCGCGCGACGCGCTCGAGGAGGCGGAAGCGCGTGAGGCGGCACAGGGTCTCTGGCGCCGCCAGCGGGCCGACCGGCTCGAGGCGCGCATCGTGGGCGCGATGCTCGAGGAGAAGGAGGACGGATCGCTCCTGCCCGGCATGGACTCGGTCCGGGCGCTGGGCACGCTCCTGCGCTACATCGGGCGCATCCAGCGCGACCTCGATCGGGCCCTCGCCCGCCTCTCGGCCCTGCAGAAAAGGCCGCTCGCGCGGCCGGCGTCGGCGGTGCACGCAGGCATCGCGCCGGCGTCGCCGGAAAAGCCGCGACGACCAAACGAACCCGGCAAAGCGCAGGCGGCAGCTGAGCCGACGCCGCTCAACCGCCAGCAGCGTCGACGTCAGGAGCGCCTGGCGCAGAAAACGGAGCGGCAGGAACGACCCGCGGCCTGACGCCTTGCTGCCCTAGGGTCAAAACGCAAGCAGATTGGTCGCCAATGTCCGAGACGCGGAAAAATTCTGCCAATCGTTGCGGCCAGAGAAACGACCTGCCACCACCCCTTGCGGGCGATCGGCAGTGCGAGAGGCAAAGCTAACCCGCAAGGGTCGCAATCGCTGCCGGGCTAGCTAGACCTTGCTGGGGACGGCCAATCTCTCCAGTTCTTGTCGGATCCCAGCGTGGGCGGTCGCGTTGCGTTGAGTCGCAAGCACCCTGGTCGCCTCGGGTGCCTTGTCAGGGTGGCCTGCCTCGAAGGGAGGGGAAGGGTCGTACTCAATGCTAAGCTGAATGGCTTGCGCGACCTCGGATCCGGCGAGTTCCGCGACGACCGTGAATGCGAAGTCAATGCCAGCCGATACACCGGCCGCCGTGAAGAGATTGCCGTCGCGCACAGTGCGCCCCTTTTCATGACGGGCGCCGACCAAGGACAACAAGTCGACATAGGCCCAATGCGTCGTAGCACGCCGCCCCCTAAGCAGACCGGCTGCCCCTAGAAGAAAGGCGCCAATGCACACGGAGGTCACGTAATGTGCGTGCGCGCCCTGTCGGCGAATGAAATCGAGGGTCTGGACATCCGCGAGGGCCTCCACAACGCCGGCACCACCAGGCACGCAAATCAAATCCAGTGGCGGGCAGCTGTCGAAGGTGCATGTCGGCATGATGCCCAGGCCGCGGTCACTCAAGACCGCTGACATGCTCTTCGCCACAACGTGGGTTTTCGATTGGGGGAACCTGCTGGGAGCCGAGATCGAGGGAGGCGTTCCAAGTCGGCTCAAGACTTCAAAGGGGCCAGTGAAGTCGAGTTGTGTGATTCCTGGGAAAATCACGAAGCCGATGTTGAGTTCGGACATGCCACATTTTCTCTCACTGCTCCGAACGCCGAACTCGGTACAAGGGATATCATCGCGCTTGGTGAACCTATCCGCGACTGATGAACGTCTTCAATAGCATATATATTCAAGAATGCCGAGTGGGCACGGAGATCGTTGATGCTCGGTTGCAGACCTATTGAGTTCTGACCTTAGAGCTGCACGCCCTTCGTCAGGGCGCCGTCGATCACGAGGTTCGTGCCGGTCGTGAAGCTCGAGGCCGGGCTCGCGAGGAACACCGCACCCCGCGCGATCTCCTCCGGCTTGGCCATCCGCCCGGTCGGGTTGAGGGCCAGCGCAGAATTGAAGAGCTCGGGGTTGTTCTCCTCGATCCAGGCCCAGATGCCGGGCTTGAAGTAGACATTGCCGGGCGAGACGCTGTTCACCCGGATCATCTTGGGCGCCAGCTGCACGGCCAGGCCGTGGGCATAGTGGATGAGCGCTGCCTTGGTGGCGCCGTAGGAGCCCGCGAAGGCATCCACCTCCCGGCCCGAGACGCTCGAGATCACGGTGATCGAGGGCGCCTTCGACTTCTCGAGCGACGGCATCGCCGCATTCACGGTCCGGACCGTGTGCATGATGTCGACCTCGAACTGCTTCTTCCAGGCCTCCTCGTCGCCCTCGCCGGCCAGGGCGCTGACGTTCGCGACGACGATGTCGATGCCGCCCAGCGCGTCGGCGGCAGCCTCGACCCAGCCCTCGAGGGCCGGCTTGTCGGCCACGTCGAGGACGCCGCCGAACGCCTTCACACCCTTGGCCTCGACCGCCTTCACGGTCTCGGCGACCTCGTCGGCGTCGCGGGCGCACAAGCCCACGTCGCAGCCCTCCTCGGCGAGCAGGTCGACGATGCTCCGGCCGATGCCTTTCGTGCCGCCGGTCACGATGGCCCGCAGGCCCTTCAGTCCGAGATCCATGGCCTGACCCTCCGTAGGACCGGCGTATCTTGGCCAGCACGGGCGGCAGGTCAACGGGCGACCGTCTCCATCCCGTCAACGGCGCTTCCGCCCGACCGTCCAGCCCTCTAGGGTGAGCCACAAGGGCTTCGGGGGAGGCTTGTCCGCGTGACCACCGCGATCTTCCTTGTCTACCTGCTGGGTATGCTGGCGGGCTGGATGCGCTGGCGCCGGGTGGCGCTCGGCTGCTTCGCGCTCGCCACCGTCGTGGCCTTCCTCTGGCTCGGCCATCACATGACCGACCCGCTGGGGATCCAGCTGTGAGGGCGCGCCCGGACGCGACCACGGTCGCCCTTGCTCTCAACGGCGCCGGCGCCCTGGGCCTCGCCTTCGTGCTGCTCCTGGCCCACCTCCTTCAGCTCGTGCTGGGCGAGCTGCCCTGCCCGCTCTGTCTGCTCCAGCGGGTGGGCCTCGTCGCCACCGGCTTCGGCCTGATCCTCAACATCCGCTGCGGCCCGCGGCCGCTTCACTACGGCCTCGTGCTGATCGGCGCCCTCTTCGGCGCCGCTGCCGCGGGGCGCCAGGTGCTGCTGCACATCGTGCCCGGCAGCGGCGCCTACGGGGCGCCCTTCCTGGGCCTGCACCTCTACACCTGGTGCCTGATCTTCTTCCTCCTCGCCATCGCGGCGGTGGCGGTGATGCTGCTGCTCGAGGGTCAGTTCGCCACCCCCGGCTCGGCCGTGCCGGCATCACCGCGGTGGGTCGAGCTCGCGGCGGCGGCGCTCATCGTCATGACGACGCTCTGCGTCGTCAGCACCTATGTCGAATGTGGCCCACGGGAATGCCCGGACGATCCCACGAGCTACTGGCTCTTCCAGTAGGTGCCCGCCGACGGCTCAGCGCGCGAGGGGCCCGTCCTTGAGGTTGGAGAGCGGATAGCGCGTCATCTCCTCGAGCAGGGCCACGAGGCGCCCGGCCACATGGTCGAGGATCGCCCGGCCCGTCTCGGCGGTGCCGCGTGTGGCATCGCCGGCGGCGCCTGCCTCGTGCAGGTCCTGCGCCTGCCAGCCGAAGCCCGCCGCACCCAGCCCCATCAGAATGGGAAAGTCGTTGGCGGCACGCTTGCCGAGCGGCACGAAGTCCCGAGCCTGCTCCATGCGCACGAGATCGGGCCTCAGGGCCAGCATCATCGCGGTCTCGACCTCGCCAGCATGAATGCCGTGGCGCTGCTCCTCCGGGTCGACCAGCCCCGGGGGCAGGCCGAGCTGGCCCCAGGACAGCGAGGCCACGAGCATGTCGTGGTTGATCCTGAGCTGCCGGGCGACGATCTGCATCACCTGGATCTGCCCGCCATGGCTGTTCAGGATCAGGAGCTTTCTTACGCCGGCCCGGGCGACGGAGGCGCCGATCTCGTACCACATTCGGGTCAGCGTCTCGGCCGTGTGGGTCAGCGTGCCCGCATAGTCCACATGCTCCTCGCTCCGCCCCACCCAGCTCATCGGCAGGACCAGCGCCGGCAGCGCCTCGGGCATCAGCTCAACGGCGCGGCTCACGATGCCCTGATTGATGCAGGCATCGACCATCACGGGCAAATGCGGCCCGTGCTGCTCGATCGCACCCACGGGCAAGAGGGCCACCGTCCGCTCGGCGTCCAGCCCAGCGAAGTCGGGGCTCGCCAGCTCGTGCCAGTAGCGCCTGGGCGCCGTCATCGCTCTCTCCTTGCGGCCGGGTATGCTCTTTGCTTAGCAGGCAGATCAGCAACCGCCGAGGCCGCGCGATGACCGATCCTCTGGATGCCCTGGGCGAGCCCAGCTTCACCCTCGCCCGCGCCAGCGTGCCGGCCTGCCTCGTCGACACGGCGCCGCCCGGGACGGTCGCGGACGCCACCGGCCTCATGCTCCTCGACCTCGTCATCGAGGAGGGCCGCATCGCCGCGATCCAGGCCTCCGGCCCCGCCTCGAGCGGCCTCGATCTCGCGGGCCGGATGGTCTGGCCGTGCCCGATCGACCTCCACACCCACCTCGACAAGGGCTTTGTCTGGCCGCGCGCGCCCAACCCCGACGGCACCTTCATGGGCGCGCTCGAGACGGTCCGCGCCGACCGCATCGCCCATTGGAGCGCGGAGGACGTGCGCGCCCGCTTCGAGTTCGGGCTGCGTTGCGCCTGGGCGCATGGCACGCGCGCCATCCGCACCCATCTCGACTCGATCGCCCCGCAGGACGCCGTCTCCTGGCCGGTCTTTGCCGAGCTGCGCGACGTCTGGGCCGGCCGCATCGAGCTGCAGGCGGTGAGCCTCGCGATGATCGAGCACTATGCGGGCGAGGCGGGCCGGCGCCTGGCCGACCGCGTCGCGGAGCATGGCGGCGTCCTGGGGCTCGTGCCGATGATGCAGCCGGGCCTCGAGGCCGAGCTCGACCGCTTCTTTCGCCTCGCCGCCGACCGCGGCCTCGAGATCGACTGCCACATCGACGAGACGAAGGACCCGGGCGCGCGCACGCTCCGCCATCTGGCCGAGGCCGCCATCCGCAACGGCTTCGAGCGGCGGATCGTGGCCGGGCACTGCTGCTCGCTGGCGCGGCAGGAGGCGGGCGAGGTCGACCGCACGCTCGACCTCGTGGCCGAGGCCGGCATCGCCGTCGTCTCGCTGCCGATGTGCAACATGTACCTGCAGGACCGCGAGGCCGGCCGCACGCCGCGCTGGCGTGGCGTCACCCTGCTGCACGAGATGCGGGCGCGCGGCATCGAGGTGGCGGTGGCGAGCGACAATTGCCGCGACCCCTTCTATGCCTATGGCGATCTCGACCTGCACGAGGTCTTCCGCGAGGCTGCGCGCATCGCCCATCTCGACCATCCCGTGGGCGATTGGCCCCTGGCGGTCACCGGCACGCCCGCCTGCATCATGGGCCTCGAGCGCATGGGACGCATCGCCGCCGGTGCGGCGGCCGACCTTCTCGTCTATCGCGGACGCAGCTACAGCGAGATCCTGTCGCGGCCCGAGACCGGGCGCGTCGTGCTGCGCGGCGGGACGGCGCATCGATACGGCGCCGCCCGACTATGCCGAGCTCGACGGCGTCGTCGGCCCGGCCAAATGGAGAAGAGCATGAGCAGCGCCGATCCCCATCTCGTCACCGACGTCGAGACCCTCGAGCGGCTCTACGGCACGGCCTCCGGCCCCGCCATCGCCAAGGAGGTGGATCACGTCCACCCGGTCTATCGAGCGCTGATCGAGGCCTCGCCCTTCGTCGTCTTGGCGACCAGCGGCCCGGACGGGCTCGACGCCTCGCCACGTGGCGACGGGCCGGGCTTCGTCGTGGTCGAGGACGAGCGCACCCTCCTCCTGCCGGACCGGCGCGGCAACAACCGGGTCGACAGCCTCAGGAACATCGTGGCGGACCCCCGCGTGGCGCTTCTGTTCCTCATCCCCGGCGTCGGCGAGACGCTTCGGGTCAACGGGCGGGCCGCGATCTCCGTCCGTCCCGACCTGCTCGAGCGCTTCATCATGCAGGGCAAGCCGCCGCGCTCGGTGCTCGTGATCACGGTCGAGACGGTCTACTTCCAGTGCGCCAAGGCCCTGATCCGCTCCGGGCTCTGGAACCCCGAGAGCCGGGTCGAGCGCAGCGCGCTGCCGAGTGCTGGGACGATCCTGGCAGCGGTCAGCGAGCGGCGCCTGGGTGGCGAGGAGTATGACCGGGCAGCACCCGCGCGGCTGCGCGAGACGCTCTACTGACGGCGCGGGCCGAGAGGCAAGGCTGCATGACGATCGAGAGGCTCCTGGGCGAGCTGGGCGACATCTCCGTCGAGACGCAGCCGCAGCGCGTCCGGCGCCGCTCGCGCGACTTCTACTGGTACAGCCCGATCCTGAAGCGCGCGCTGGACGGCGTCACGGCCGATGCCGTGGTGACGCCGCGGGGCGAGGCCGATGTGGTGCGCACGCTGGCGCTGGCGCACGCCCACGAGGTGCCGGTCACCGTGCGCGGCGGCGGCACGGGCAACTATGGCCAGGCGATGCCGCTCAGGGGCGGCATCGTGCTCGACCTGTCGGAGATGACCGCCATCAAGGCCATCGGCCCCGGCCGCGTGCGGGTCGAGGCCGGGCGCAAGATCGCCGATGTGGATGCCGCCTGCATCGCCCATTCGCGCCAGGAGCTGCGCCTCCATCCCTCGACCCATAAGACCGGCACGATCGGCGGCTACATCGCCGGCGGCAGCTCCGGCGTCGGCTCGATCACCTGGGGGCTCCTGCGCGACCGCGGCAACATCCTCCGCACCCGCGTCGTCACGATGGAGGCGGAGCCGCGCCTGCTCGAGCTCGAGGGCGCCGACATCCAAAAGGTGAACCACGCCTATGGCACCAACGGCGTCATCACCGAGCTCGAGGTCCCGCTGGCGCCGGCCTGGCGCTGGGCCGAGCTTTTGGTCGCTTTCCCAGACTTCATGACGGCCGCCCGCTTCGCCGACGCGCTGGCGCGCGAGGATGCGATCCTGAAGAAGCTCGTCACCGTGATCGCCGCTCCTGTGCCCAACAGTTTTCTCTTTGGCGATCAGGTGGTGCCCGAGGAAAGCGTCGTGCTGCTCATGGTGGCCGACATAGCACTCGACGCGCTCCGCGACCTGATGGAGAGCTGGCCTGCGCGCGTGGCCCACGAGGGCTTTCTGGACGAACGGCCGGCGGGCGAGCTGCCGCTCTTCGAGTACAGCTGGAACCACACGACGCTGCACGCGCTCAAGCACGATCGCACCATCACCTACCTCCAGACCCTCTTCCCGCCGCCCGGGCATCTCGAGCGCGTCGAGCACATGTCGAAAAAGCTCGGCGACGAGGTGCCGATGCATCTCGAGTTCGTGCGCTTCGGCGGCCAGATCGCCTGCTTCGGGCTGCAGCTCGTCCGCTACACCACGGACGAGCGCCTGCTCGAGATCATCGAGGAGCACAACAAGAGCGGCTGCCCGATCTTCAATCCGCACGAGTACACGCTCGAGGGCGGCGGCATGAAGAAGGTCGACGCCCTGCAGCTCGCCTTCAAGCGCGAGGCCGATCCGAAGGGCCTGCTCAATCCCGGCAAGATGATCGGCTGGGACAACCCCGCCTACGACGAGAGCCACGACCGCCGTTTTTTGTACGAGGGCGGCTGAGGCAGGCGCTGCGCAGCTCGGTTCGCCCGGAGCCTGCATATAGGGGAATTCCTCTACTGTCCTCGACGGCTCGCTACCGAGGCGGTCGAGCACAGCCGAGTGGGATGACGACATGACCAGACGCGCTCCGTCTGTCGCCCGAGCCTTCGCTGGGCGATGGCGCATCGCCGAGATGGATGAGTGGGACGAGCTCGATCTCGTCGGGCCGCCCCACATCACCTTCGCCGGTACGGAGGGTGGCGAGCTCGTCTTCTGCGCGGTCGAGGCGGACCTCGACGTCCGCTACGGTGCTCGCGAAGACGCGGCCTTCGCCGAGTTCTCCTGGGAAGGGTTCGACGACGGCACAGCCAGCAGCGGGCGCGGCTGGGCGACCATCGACACGGCCGGACGCCTTGTCGGGCGCATCTTCACCCACAAGAGCGACGAGTTGGGATTCGTCGCCCTACGCGACTGACGCCCCTGAGGATCGCCTAACGATGCGCGGCGTTGAAGGCGTCCAGCGCCTTGGTCGACGGCACAAGCTGCTCGTCGCCTAGGCTGTTGAGCGGTGCCGCCACGGTGCCGAGCGCTTCGTGCAGGTCCTCGGCGTCGGGGTCGAGATAGAGAAGGCCCGTGGGGATCTCGCCCGCGGCTTGCCGCTCCTGGAGGAAGGTCATCGCGGCGACGCGGTCGTGAGGATCGTAGTCGGGTGCCGCCTTCCTGAGGCGCAGGACCGAGCCGTCGTGCTGGGTGACCTCCTCGAGGGCACCGGGCGCGTAGTCGGCGGTGATCTCCTCGCGCGGCACCATCACGTCGAGCGCGTTCACGGCCTCGTTGTGGGCGCGGACATACTCGTAGCTCTTGGTCGAGCCCGGATGGTTGTTGAAGGCGACGCAGGGGCTGATCACGTCGAGGAAGGCCGCACCCCCGTGCGTGATGGCGCCCTTGATCAGCGGCACCAGCTGCTTCTTGTCGCCCGAGAAGCTGCGCCCGACATAGGTGGCGCCGAGAAGAAGCGCCATGCTGACCATGTCGATCGCGCAGTCCGCGTTGGCCACACCCTTCTTGCTCTTCGAGCCGCGGTCGGCGGTGGCCGAGAACTGGCCCTTCGTCAGGCCGTAAACGCCATTGTTCTCGACGATATAGACCATGTTCACGCCGCGCCTGATGCAGTGCGCGAACTGGCCGAGCCCGATCGAGGCCGAATTGCCGTCGCCCGAGACGCCCAGATAGATGAGCTCGCGGTTGGCGAGGTTGGCGCCGGTCAGCACCGAGGGCATGCGCCCATGGACGCTGTTGAAGCCGTGGCTGCTGCCGAGGAAGTAGGTGGGGGTCTTCGAGCTGCAGCCGATGCCCGAGAGCTTGGCCACGCGGTGCGGCTCGATGTCGAGCTCGAAGCAGGCCTGGATTATGGCGCCGCTGATCGAATCGTGGCCGCAGCCGGCGCACAGCGTGGAGACCGCACCCTCATAGTCGCGATGCGTGAAGCCGCGGCTGTTCTTGGGCAGGCCCGGGTGATGGAGCCGGGGCTTGGCGAGATAGGTCACGACACGGACTTCCTCAGAGGCACGACGTTCAGGGCGCCCAGGCGCTGCTGGACCTCGTCGGCGATGAAGCGGGCGGTGATCGGGGTGCCGTCATAGTGCAGCACGGGCACGAAGCGCGCCGGGTCGATCGCGCACTCGTTGACGAGCAGCATCCGCAGCTGGGCGTCGCGATTCTGCTCGACGACGAACACCTGATCGTGCCGGGTGATGAACTCGGTCACCTCCTCGGCGAAGGGGAAGGCACGGATGCGCATCACGTCCAGATGAACGCCAAGCTCATCGAGGGCGAACATCGCCTCGCGCACCGCCGGCGCGCTCGAGCCAATATGGATGAGCCCGTAGCGGGTCGGCTGGTCGGCCGGTGTCACGACCGGCTGCGGCACCAGGCGCTTGGCCGTGTCCAGCTTGCGCAGCAGGCGCTTCATGTTGTCGACGTAGACGGTGCCGTCCTCGCTGTAGCGCGCGTAGCGGTCGCGCGAGGTGCCGCGCGTGAAGTAGGCGCCGCGGGCGGGGTGCGTGCCGGGCAGGGTGCGGAACGGGATGCCGTCGCCGTCGACGTCGAGATAGCGGCCGAAATCCTTGCCTGCCTCCAGCTCCTCGAAGGTCATGACCTTGCCGCGGTCGAGGCTGCGGGAGGAGTCCCAGACGAAGGGCTCGCACAGCCACTCGTTCATGCCGATGTCGAGGTCCTGGAGGACGAAGATGGGCGTCTGCAGCCTGTCGGCGAGGTCGAGCGCCTCGGCCGCCAGCTCGAAGCACTCCTTCGGGTCCTCGGGGAAGAGGATGACGTGCTTGGTGTCGCCGTGGCTGGCGTAGGCGGCGGAGAGGATGTCCGACTGCTGGGTGCGAGTCGGCATGCCGGTCGAAGGGCCGCCGCGCTGGACGTCGAAGATCACGGCCGGGATCTCGGCGAAGTAGGCGAGGCCGATGAACTCCTGCATCAGCGAGATGCCGGGCCCCGAGGTGGCCGTGAAGGCGCGGGCCCCGTTCCAGGCGGCACCGATCACGACACCGATCGCCGCCAGCTCGTCCTCGGCCTGGACGATGGCGAAGCGGTTCTTGCCGGTTTCGGGATCGACGCGGTAACGGCCGCAGTGGCGCTGGAACGCCTCGGCCATCGAGGTCGAGGGCGTGATGGGATACCAGGCAGCCACCGTGGCGCCGCCATAGACGCAGCCCAGCGCCGCGGCGTCGTTGCCGTCGATGAAGATCCGCTCGCCCACCGCATCGGCGCGGTGGATGATGAGGCCACAGCGTCCGGCCAGCTCCTCCCGCGCGTGATCCCTGCCCATGTGCAGGGCCTCGATGTTAGGCTGGATGAGCTTGTCCTTGCCCTTGAACTGCTCGCCGATGAGCTTCTCGATCTCGGCCAGCTCGATGCCCAGCAGCTCGGCCAGGGCACCCACATAGATGATGTTCTTGAAGAGCTGCCGCTGGCGGGGATCGCTGTAGGCCGCGTTGCACATCGCCGTGAGCGGCATGCCCAGCACGGTGATGTCGTCCCGGAACTTCTCGGGCGGCATCGGCTTGGTCGAGTCGTAGAAGAGATAGCCGCCGGGCTCGATCGAGGCGAGGTCCTGATCCCAGGTCTGCGGGTTCATCGCGACCATCAGGTCGACGCCACCGCGCCGGCCGAGCCAGCCGGCCTCGGTCACCCGCACCTCGTACCAGGTGGGCAGGCCCTGGATGTTCGAGGGGAAGATGTTCCGGGATGCTACTGGCACACCCATCCGCAAGATCGACTTCGCGAACAGCCGGTTGGCGCTGGCCGAGCCCGAGCCGTTGACGTTGGCGAACTTGACGACGAAATCGTTGACGGCCTTCATCGGCTTCGACATGCGGGTCCGGCCTGCGTCGTTTCGAGGAGGAACTTCTGCATGTCCCAGGCACCCGTCGGGCACCGCTCGGCGCAGAGGCCGCAGTGCAGGCAGACGTCCTCGTCCTTGACCATGATGCGCCCCGTCTTGAGGGCGGGAGACACATAGAGATCCTGGGTCGGGTTGGCCGCAGGTGCCGTGAGCCGCGTCCGGAGCTCGGCCTCGGCCCCGTTCGGCGTGAAGGTGATGCAGTCCATCGGGCAGATGTCGACGCAGGCGTCGCACTCGATGCACAAGGGCTCGCTGAACACCGTCTGGATGTCGCAGTTGAGGCAGCGCTCCGCCTCGCGCCAGCCGTCGCGTCGGTCGAAGCCCAGCTCCACCTCGACTCTGAGGTTGTTGAGCGCGATCTCGCTCTCGACCTGCGGCACGCGAAACCGTTGATCGAGCGAGATGTCATTGTCGTACGACCACTCGTGAATGCCCATCTTCTGGCTCGCGAGATTGGTCATCGGCGCCGGCCGCTCGTGCACGTCGAGGCCGTTGCAGTACCGGTCGATCGAGACCGCTGCCTCGTGACCGTGGGCCACCGCCCAGATGATGTTCTTGGGCCCGAAGGCTGCATCCCCGCCGAAGAAGATGCGCGGCTCGGTGGACTGCATCGTCACCGGATCGACGACGGGCATGCCCCACCTGTCGAACTCGAGGCCGATGTCGCGCTCGATCCAGGGGAAGGAATTCTCCTGGCCGACTGCGACCAGCACGTCGTCGGCCTCCATGTGGACATCGGGCTCGCCGGCCGGGACCAGTGAGCGGCGGCCCTTGTCGTCGTAGCGGGCCTCGACCTTCTCGAAGATCACGCCGGTGAGGCGGCCGCCCTCGTGCGTGAAGGACTTCGGCACGAGGAAGTTGTGGATCGGGATGCCCTCGTGCGTCGCGTCCTCCTTCTCCCAGGGGGACGCTTTCATCTCGCCGAAGCCGCTGCGCACGACCACCCGAACGTCGCTACCGCCGAGCCGCCGGGCGGTGCGGCAGCAGTCCATCGCCGTGTTGCCGCCGCCCAGCACGATGACGCGCCGGCCGATCTTGTCGATGTGGCCGAAGGAGACGCTGGAGAGCCAGTCGATGCCGATATGGATGTTGGCGGCCGCCTCCTCGCGGCCGGGGACGTCGAGATTGCGGCCGCGTGGTGCTCCCGAGCCCACGAAGACCGCGTCGTAGCCCTCGTCGAGAAGGCCTTTCAGGCTGTCGATGCGCTGCCCCAGCCGCAGCTCGGGCTCAAGGCCCAGGATGTAGCCCACCTCCTCGTCCAGCACCGTCTCGGGCAGGCGGAACTTGGGGATCTGCGTGCGCATCATCCCGCCGGCCTGCGGGTCCTGGTCGTAGAGCACGACCTGGTAGCCCAGCGGCAGGAGATCGCGCGCCACGGTGAGCGAGGCAGGGCCGGCACCGATCAGAGCCACGCGCTTGCCGTTGCGCACCTCGGCCGGCCGCGGCAGCAGGTGGCCGATATCATCCTTGTTGTCGGCGGCGACACGCTTGAGGCGGCAGATCGCCACCGGCTCCGCCTCGACCCGGACACGGCGGCAGGCCGGCTCGCAGGGGCGATCGCAGGTACGGCCCAGAACGCCCGGAAAGACGTTGGAGCGCCAGTTGACCATGTAGGCCTCGGTGTACCGCCCCGCGGCGATCAGCCGGATATATTCGGGCACCGGCGTGTGCGCCGGGCAGGCCCACTGGCAGTCCACGACCTTATGGAAGTAGTCGGGGTTCCGGATGTCCGTCGGGGTCATTCCCGGCCGAGGCGGCGCCTCGTCCGGGCGACGCTCCTCGATGACCGCAGTCTCCATGCGCTATTCCTGATCCGCACGCCGGCTACGAGCCGCGACCCTGGGCCACCCTGATAGGTCCATAGTCATGGGCTCGGTTGAGCCTCGGGTGAGTAGCGGAGCGTACCCACCCCCGTTACCGTCCTTCGCCATCGCCTTACACGCTTCCCGTCCCATGCCGCAACAGCCAGCCGCGGTAACTGGCCTCAGAGGGCGTCGACGCTCGCCAGCGTCTGCACGCCCGCAACACCCGTCACCGGCTCCAGCCACACCGCCGTATCGTGGAACGCTGCGCCACCGTCGGGCGGCGCGGCGTCTGCCCCGATCAGGCCGTTGATCCCGATGCCCTCGAGCCAGTAGCGATTGGGCCAGATGCTCTCGACGACGATCGTGGTCGGATGCTGGCCGTCGCGGGCCTTGATATGAAGCGCGACGCTGCCGCGATGGTTCCCGAGGCGGACGACATCACCGTCGGCGAGGCCGAGCTCGGCCATCGTCGCCGGATGCACGAGCGCGGTGGGTCGGACCTCACGTGCTCGTGAGGTGGGCATCTCGGTGAAGCTGGTGTTGAGGAACTGGCGGGAGGGCGCCGCCACCAGCCGGTAGGGGCGCTCGGGTGTCGCCTCGTCGGTCACGGCCATATGGTCGGGCAGCCGGGGCATGCGCGCGTGATCGGCGCCCAGCGAGGCCCAGTCCGGCTTGAAGCGGAAGCGGCCGTCCGGCGTCGGGAAGCCATCGAGATGATGCGCCTGCTCGAAGCTCGGCAGGGTGTCCCAGCCTCCCGCCTCCCATACCGTCTGGGCGTCGGGCCAGCCGGAGCGGGCGAGCAGATCGTCGATCAGCGCCCACTCGCTCATCGCGAAGCCCGGATGCTCGGCACCGAGACGTCGCGCCAGCTCGCCGATGACCCAGTGGTTGGGACGGCATTCGCCGTGGGGCTCGAAGAGCTTGCGCGCGATCTGGATGCGCGGGTGGGCGGAGGCCTGATAGATGTCGTCGTGCTCGAGGAACATGGTCGCCGGCAGCACGATGTCGGCCATCCGCGCCGTCTCGGTCAGGAACTGCTCGTGCACGCAGACGAAGAGATCGTCACGGCGCGAAGCCCTCGTGAACCTTGCCGAGCTCCGGCGCCACGGCCATCGGGTTGGTGTTCTGGATGAGGAGTGCTGTGACCGGGGGGCCATCGCCCAGGTCCTTCGCGTCACCCACCAGCACAGGCCCGATCCGTGACTGGTCGAGCGTGCGGACGGCGGGGTCGACGGCGTCCAGCCCCTCGATCAGGGTTTTGTCCCAGCGATAGAGATCGCCCATGTTGTAGAGGGCGCCGCCGCCGCGATGCTGCCAGGCGCCGGTGACGACCGGCAGGGAGCTCGCCGCGTGCATGGCCGCAGCGCCGTTGCGCGAGCGCGTGAAGCCGAAGCCGAGCCTGAGATAGCTCTTGGCGGTCCGGCCATAGAGGCGGGCGAAATCCTCGATCTCGGCAACGGTGAGCCCCGTGATGGCGCTGGCCCACTCGGGCGTGCGGCTGGCCAGATGCCGCTCGAGCTCGCCCGGCACGTCGGCGTAGCGCGCCATGTAGGCCTGATCCGCCAAGCCCTCGCGGAAGAGGACGTGCATCACGCCGCAGGCGAGCGCCCCGTCGGTCCCGGGCCTGAGGGCGAGGTGGATGTCGGCCTGCTCGGCGGTGGGCGAACGGTAGGGATCGACGACCACCAGCTTGGCGCCGCGCTCCTTTCGGGCGCGGGCGATGTGGGTCATCAGATTGACGTGGGTCGAGACCGGGTTGCAGCCCCAGACGACGACCAGCTCGCTGTCGGAGGCGATCTCGGTCGCCGGAACGCCCCAGCGCGCCCCGTGGCCCGCCTTCCAGCCGGTGTCGGAGAGGCGGACGCAGATCGTGCTCTTGAAGCGCGACCAGCGCTTGACGTGGGTCAGACGCTGGATGCCGTCGCGCTGCACGAGGCCCATCGTGCCCGCATACCAGTAGGGCCAGACGGTCTCCGGGCCGTGCCGCTGCTCGGCCCGCAGGAAGGCCTCGGCCACCTCGTCAAGCGCCTGCTGCCAGCCGATCCGCTCGAAGGTGCCCGAGCCTTTCGGGCCACGCCGACGCATCGGATGGGCCAGCCGATCGGGATGGTGGAAACGCTCGTGGTAACGGCCGACCTTGGCGCAGATGACGCCCGCCGTGAACGGATTGCGCTCAGAGCCCCGAACCTTGCCGAGCCGACCGTCGGGCCGTTGCTCCACCTCGAGCGCGCAGACGCTCGGGCAGTCGTGAGGGCAGACGGAAGCCAGGAGCTGAGAAGTCATGCGAGACGTCCCGGAAGCACGGCAGGAACATGGTAGCTCCCGGTTCTTAAGCAACCACCAACGTCTACGCCAGCACCGCTTGGGGTGGTGCCAATCGGGCCTTCGCTAATGGGGCCGCGCCCGAAGGTGGGCGAACCAGTGGCGCTCGAGGAGCCTGAAGCCCCCGACGATGACGAAGGTGAGCGCCAGGTAGAAGGCGGCGGCGGTGAGGAAGGCCTCGTAGGGGCTGTAGTAGCGGGCGTTGACGAGATCGGCGGCGCCGGTGATGTCGACGATCGTCACGACGCTGGCGACGGCACTGCCGTGCAGCATCAGGATCACCTCGTTGCCGTAGGCGGGCAGGGCGCGGCGGAAGGCCGAAGGGAGGATGATGCGGCGGTAGCACAGCGCCGGGGACATGCCGCAGGCACGGGCTGCCTCGACCTCGCCTTGTGGGGTGGCGAGGATGGCGCCGCGGACGATCTCGGCCGTGTAGGCGCCGGTGTTGAGCGCGAAGGCGAGAAGCGCGCAGAACCAGGCGTGCGTCAGGAGCGGCCAGAGGATGCTCGAGCGGATCGCCTCGAACTGCCCGGAGCCGTAGTAGATGAGGAAGAGCTGAACGAGGAGCGGCGTGCCGCGGAAGCAGTAGGTGTAGACCCAGACGGGAAAATTCAGGAGCGGATTGGGTGAGGCGCGCATGATGCCGAGCGGCACCGCGATCAGCAGGCCCGCGATCAGCGAGACGGCCACCAGCCAGACGGTCGTCACGAGCCCCTCGAGGTAGAGGGGCAGGCTCGCCCAGATGATGCTGAAGTCCATCAGGCGCCGCCGCCTGAAGCCGGCGCTGTAGTGACGCTCGGCCCAGGTCAGGATCAGCGTCGAGACGCTCGTCATGGCGAGATAGATGAGGCCGACGGCGAGATAGAAGGTGAAGGGCTGATGGGTGTTGCCTGCGGCGAGGCTGGCCTTGCGCAGCATGTCGTCCATGCCGATCACCGACATGAGGGCGGTGGCCTTGAGCAGCACGAGCCAGTTGTTGCCGAAGCCCGGCAGGGCGTGGCGCATCATCTGCGGGAGCAGGATGCGGCGGAACACGAGAATGCCGCTCATCCCGAACGCGCGTCCCGCCTCAAGCTGACCGCGCGCCACGGCCAGGATGGCGCCGCGGAAGGTCTCGCTCATGTAGGCGCCGTAGATGAAGCCCAGGGTCAAGACGCCGGCGACGAACGGGTTGACGTCGATATAGTCCTCGTAGCCGAGCATGGGCGCCAGCTCGTTCACCAGCATCTGGCCGCCATAGAAGATCAGGAGCATCAGGACGAGGTCGGGGACGCCCCGGATCAGGGTCGTGTAGACGTTCCCCGCGGCCCTTGCCGGGGCCAGCGGAGAAAGCTTGGCGCCGGCGCCGAGCATGCCCAGCGCCGTCGCGACCACGAGCGAGACCAGCGCCGCCTTGATGGTCAGGCCGGCGCCGCTCATGATCGACCACTCGTAGCCGTGGAGATCGAGCAGCACGGCTGCTCCCCTGCCGATCCGGCGGCGCGCCTGCCCGCGCTATGGCATCAGCTGCTGCTGCCGTAGATGTCGAAGTCGAAGTACTTCCTGGCGATCTTGTCGTAGGTACCGTCCTTGCGGATCGCGTCGATCGCCTCGTTGAACTGCTTCGTAAGGTCGGTGTCCTGCTTGCGCACGGCAATGCCCGCACCCGGCCCGAACCACCGCGGATCGGTCAAGTTCGGCCCGACGAACTCGAAGCCCTTGCCGGCCGGGGTGTCGAGGAAGCCGCCCAGGAGCGCCACACTGTCGGCGAGAAGCAGGTCGAGGCGGCCTGACGCCATGTCGAGATTGGCCTCATCCTGTGTACCATAGCGGACGATGGTGGCGATCTCACCGTAATTGTCGGTGGCGTAGCGATCGTGGATGGTCTCGCGCTGCACGCCGATCCGCTTGCCCTTGAGGCCCTCGGGCGTGATCGGGATGGCAGCACCCTTCTTCTCGACGAACCGCGCTGGCGTCTGGTAGTACTTTTCGGTGAACGCGACCTTCTTCTTGCGCTCATCGGTGATCGACATCGAGGCCACGATCGCGTCGAACTTGCGCGCCAGCAGGGCCGGGATCATGCCGTCCCACTCCTGCTTCACGATGGTGCACTGCGCGTGCATCTCGGCGCAGAGGGCTTTGGCGATGTCGACGTCGAAGCCCTTCAGCTGGCCGTCAGGGCCGACCTCGTTGAAGGGCGGGTAGGCCCCCTCCGTCGCGATCCTGATCTTGGTCCAATCCTTCGCCTGGACCCCGCCGGCGCCGATCGTCAGGGCCGCGACGATCGCGATGCCGAGAAGCTTCCGCATACCTGCCCCTCCTTGTCGTATTCATCGGCGATCGTGGGGCGCTCTGGCGACCGGCGTCAAGGGACTAGCGTCTAGTTGGCGTCGATGTCGAAAGCGAAGTAGCGCTCCGAGATTCGCTTGAGGACGCCATCGGCACGGATGGCGTCGATGGCGCTGTCGAACTTTGCCCGAAGAGCCCCATCGCCGGGCTTAACCACGACCCCTACTCCGTCGCCGAACCATTCGGGGTCCGTGAAGGACGGCGGCACGAAGGCGAAGCCTCTTCCGCTGCCCGTCGCGAGGAAGCCCCGATCGAGAGCCAGCGCGTCGCCGAGCACCACGTCGACCTGGCCGTGCGCGAGCGCCGCGGTGGCCTGGGGCAGCGTCTGGAAGCGCGCGATCGTCGCGATCCTCGCGAACCGGGAGGAGACGAAGTCGTCGTGCGTGGTGTGCGCCTGAACACCGATGCGCTTGCCGCGCAGCGTCGCCGCGTCGGCCATCTTGATCGCACCCTTGCGGGCGATGAACTCGGCGGGCACGTGATAGTAGGGCTTGGTGAAGGTCGCCGTACGCTCGCGCGACGGCGTGATGGACACCGAGGAGACGATCGCGTCGATCTGGCTGCCGAAGATGCCGGGCCGACCCAGGATCGCCTCCTGCAGGGTGCTCCAGGGGCGTTGCACGAACTCGCAGCGGACGTGCATCTGCCGGCAGAGCGCCTCCGCTACGTCGATGTCGAAGCCCGCGGGCTTGCCGTTGCGGGCGATCTCGTTGAATGGCGGGTAGGCACCCTCGAACCCGATCCGCAGCACCGACTCCGCCCTGGCCGTGCCCGAGAGGGCGAGCAGCAGGGCAACGATCATGAACACCGAGCGACGCATGCAGGTCTCCGCGAGGTGGGAAAGGCGACGCTAGAACGCCAAACGGCGGTTCGGCGTCAAGAGGCTTTCCTGCCTCACACCGGCCGCTGGCTGCCCGCCAGGAACTGGCGGAAGCGATCGGTGGGTGGCGCGCCGAAGACGGAGCCGGGCGGACCCTGGCATTCGATCCGTCCCTCGTGGAGAAAGATCACCTCGCTCGAGACGTCACGGGCGAAGCCCATCTCGTGCGTCACGACGACCATCGTGCGGCCCTCGAGGGCGAGGTCGCGCATGACCTTCAGCACCTCGCCGACCAGCTCCGGGTCGAGCGCCGAGGTCGGCTCGTCGAAGAGCATCACCGCCGGCTCCATCGCGAGCGCCCGCGCGATGGCAGCGCGCTGCTGCTGGCCGCCGGAGAGGTGCGAGGGGTAGTAGTCGCGCCGCTCCCAGATGCCGACCTTGGCCAACAGGGCGTCTGCCCGCTCGATCGCTTCCTTGCGGGGCACGCGGAGCACGTGGACAGGCGCCTCGATGACGTTCTGGAGCACGGTCATGTGTGACCAGAGATTGAACTGCTGGAACACCATCCCGAGCTTGGCACGGATGCGCTCGACCTGCCGGCGATCCTGCGGCACCGACCCGCCGCCGCGGCCGGCGCGCATTCTCAGCTCCTCGCCCTGGACGACGATGCGTCCGCGATTGGGCGTCTCGAGCAGGTTGATGCAGCGAAGGAAGGTGCTCTTGCCCGAGCCCGAGGCGCCGAGCATGGCGATGACGTCACCTTGATGGGCCGCCACCGAGACGCCCTTGAGAACCTCGATGCTGCCGAAGCTCTTGTGAACGTCCTCGGCGATCAACGCCGGCTGCGGCTCCGCCATGCCCGTACTCTCACCCGGCTCGTCGAGGATCCCTGCCTCTCCCATCCTTGCGGGCAGGAAAGGCCGATCCGACGCGGGCCGTCAAGCGGAAGGCAGAAACGGATACATACGTACGCTCGTTGGCGCCCCATCCCAGAAGGAACAGATGGCGGAGACATGACGAGACATTTATGAGCCGAGCTTGGCGAGCGTGCCTACGGGGAAGGCACCAACGCGAGGTCCGTCACGAAAGGCTCGTCAGTTCTCGCGACGGCAGGGTCGAACCGTACTAGAAACCACAACGCTAGGAACAACAACTCATGTCAAAGGCTCTGGGCGCAGAGTTCTTCGCGACATTCTGGCTCGTCCTCGGGGGCTGCGGAAGCGCTGTCCTCGCAGCGGCCTTTCCCAATGTCGGCATCGGACTGCTCGGGCGTCTCGCTCGCCTTCGGCCTCACGGTGCTGACGATGGCCTATGCCATCGGCCATGTCTCGGGCTGCCATCTCAATCCGGCCGTGTCCATCGGCCTCTGGGTCGGCGGCCGCTTCGAGGCGGGCAAGGTCATTCCCTACATCGTCGCCCAGGTGCTGGGCGCCATCGTCGGGCGCGGCTCGTCCTCTACCTCATCGCCAGCGGCAAGGTGGTGCCGGAGGGTCAGGCGGGGTTCAGCCTCGCCGACGGCTTCGCGGCCAATGGCTATGGGGAGCACTCGCCCGGCCACTACTCGCTCGCTCGCGGGGTTCGTCTCCGAGGTGGTGATGACCTTCTTCTTCCTCTTCGTGATCCTGGGCGCCACCCACGGCAAGGCGCCGGTCGGCGGCGCGCCGATCGCGATCGGCCTCTGCCTCACGCTGATCCACCTGATCAGCATTCCGGTGACCAACACCTCGGTCAACCCCGCTCGCAGCACCAGCCAGGCCCTGTTCGTCGGCGGCTGGGCGTTGAGCCAGCTCTGGATGTTCTGGGTCGCGCCGATCCTCGGTGCCGTCATCGGCGGCCTCGTCTATCGCTGGGTCGGCGAGGCCCGCGACGAGCCGATCTCCGGTGACCTCCCGCGTCCCTGACGCGATCTGGCGGCTGTGACGACCAAAGAAGCCGGCGGCTCGGCGAGCCGCCGGCTTCATTTGCCTCTGGCCGAGCGGTGGTGGCCCGGCTACTCGGCCGCCATCGCCTCGGGCTTGATCGTAACACCGAGAGCATTGGCGACACCTTCGCCGTAGGCCGGATCGGCCTTGTAGAAGGGGTCGAGCTGGCGCTGGATGATGAAGTCCGGAACGCCCGCCATCGCCTCGGCGATGTTCCGGAACAGCCGCTCCTGCGAGTCCTCCGGCATCAGCCGGAACAGGTTGCCGGGCTGCGTGTAGTCGTCATTGCCGTCGCGCTGGTTGTAGCGGTCGGCATCGCCGCTGATCGTCAGGGGCGGCTCCCTGAAGCGCTCGTCCTGCAGGGGCCCATTGAAGCTGTTGGGCTCGTAGTTCGCGGTGGCGCCGAAGTTGCCGTCGAAGCGCATGGCGCCGTCGCGGTGGTAGGTGTGGTAGGGGCAGCGCGGCCGGTTCGGCGGCAGGGCCGCGTAATTGGTGCCGATACGGTAGCGATGCGCGTCGGTGTAGGAGAAGATACGCGCCTGCAGCATCTTGTCCGCGCTGTGGCCGATGCCGGGCACGACGTTGCTCGGCTCGAACGCCGCGAGCTCGATCTCCTGGAAGTAGTTCTCGGGGTTCCGGTTGAGCTGCATGACACCGATCTCGATCAGCCCCGGCCATCGCGCGCGCTCGTGTGGCGACGGAGAGATCCGCGCGAGGCGGCGTTGCGTCTGCTGGGGACCGTGCTGGCAGATGCCGTGGCGGCGATCTAGGTGCTCGATGCCAGGCGCCGCCGCCAGCCTCTCAGCCGATCGAGCCCGCTGGAACGCGCCGAGGCTGCGGCTTCGGCGGGCTGCGGCAGGGCCCGGGCATCGGCGAGCACGAGAACGGCGAGGCCGCCGCCGCGACCGGGAAGCTCGATCTCGCGGAGCTGGAGATCGTCGTGCGCCAGGCCGGCCCGGCGTAGCAACGCCGCCGAGACGATGAGCTGGGCGCCCAGCTCCTTGGTCAGAGCCTCGAGGCGGCTCGCGACATTGACGGTGTCGCCTATGGCCGTCAGCGACACGGCTCGCCCGTAGCCCATCTCGCCCACGATGGCTTGGCCGAAATGAAGGCCTACACCCATGCGCAACGGCTCGGGCAGGTCGGCCTTGAGGTCGCGGTTCAACACCTCGAGCGCCTCGGCCATGCGGCGTGCGGCCGCGAGGGCGGCCCCGGCCCCCGCTTGAGGTGGGCCCTCGATGCCGAACAGGGCCATGATTCCGTCGCCGATGAACTTGTCGATCCGGCCACCCGCGCCCTCGATGGCGACACCCATCGTCTGGAAGTACCTGTTGAGGACAAACACCGTGTCGTAGGGCAAGCGGCTTTCCGACAGCCGGGTGAAGCCACGCAGATCGGCGAACATGACGGCGATCTCCCGCTCGCGACCCTGGCCCGGGTTCATGGGTCGGAGCGAGGCCGTGACCGACGTCTCGGCCGGCAGCAGGGGTGTGACCATGAGGTCCGTGCTTGGCCGGATCTGGCAGGCGAGGCGGACATCCTCGGCAGCACCGACGCGCGCCAGGACCCGCTGCTCCTCGGCGCTGGGCGGCAGCAGGCGCTCTCTGCCTCGGCCGACGCGCACCCGGCAGGTAGAGCAGCGCCCACGGCCGCCGCAGACCGCGGCGTGGGGAATGCCGTGCGCGCGGCTGGCCTCGAGCACGGTCAGGCCTCGTGGCACCGTGAAGGTCCCGCCGCCGGGATAGAAGAGGCGCACGGTGCGTCGCCGCATCACAAGGAAACGCACGGCACGCAGAATGGGGATCGAAAGGGCGAGGGCGAGGAAGCCGTCGACGATCAGGCGCGTCGGCCGGTAGACCCAAGCCTCCCTGATCGCCTCGCCGAGCATCCAGCCCTGAGCTCGACCGAGGGCCGCCCAGGCCTCGGGATCGACGGCGCGCAGCAGCGCCACGTCGCGGCCGCCGGCGAGATAGCCTGTAAGAGCGAGGGTCGGCAGCAGCACGGCACCACCGGCCAGCCACGGGCGGAGCGCATGATAGAAGGGCTTGAGGCGCAGCCAGGCACGAATGCCGATGCACCCATGCAGCCAGACGATGATAAGCATGATGGCCTGTTGCAGGGCACCACCCGGCCAGACCAGATCGAGAAAGTAGGCGTAGCTGTCCTTGACGCCGCAGCAGAGGCTGAGCCAGCGGGTGCCGAGAATGTGGACGACGAGCCAGCTCGGGATCATGAGCCCGAGCGCCAGCTGTGCCGCCTCGAGCGGTGCCAGGCGAAGGCCGCGGCGCTCCCACAGGCGATGGAGGCCGAGCGCCGCGTGGAGGACGAGGGAGAGAAGGAGGACGATCTCGATGGGCGGGAGACGCCAGAAGCCGAGAAAGACGTGGCGACCCTGCTCCATCGCCGCGAGGGAGATCAGCCCCAGCGCGTGATTGGCGAGATGGGCCGTGGCATAGATGAAGAGGACGAGGCCGGTGACGAGGCGAAGGCGTACGAGCCGTGGCCCCCAAGGATGCGACAGGGCGCTGGGCGGCGCGTCGGGCATCGAGGAACTCTCGCTCACGCGGTCGCCTCGGGTGGTTGGGACATCGGCCATCTGGCTTCGTCTTCGAGCATCCGGGAGCGTCCTCGACGGTCGCCGCGCTAGGCCCAAGGAGAGAAACGGTCGTGTGGGACAGCCTTTGGGTCAATGCCCGTTTCGCCACGATGGCGACAGGTGGGTCGCCCTACGGTGCCATCGAGGACGGTGCGTTGGCAGTCGCCGATGGACGCATTGCCTGGATCGGGGCCCGCGCCCAGCTGCCGTCCGAGACGGCAGCCGAGGTCTTCGATCTCGAAGGTGCCTGGGTCACGCCCGGCCTGATCGACTGTCATACCCACCTCGTTTTCGGCGGCGATCGTGCGGCCGAGATGGAGGAGCGGCTGACGGGGGTCTCCTATGCCGAGATCGCGCGCCGCGGCGGAGGGATCTTGAGCACGGTGCGGGCGACGCGCCAGGCGGCCCAGGTCGATCTGCTGGCACAGGCGGACCGGCGCCTCGAGGCGCTGCGCGCGGGCGGTGTCACGACCATCGAGATCAAGTCGGGCTATGGGCTCGACCTCGAGACCGAGAGCAAAATGCTGCGTGTCGCGCGGACGCTGGGGCGGCGGCCCGACATCGATGTGGTCACGAGCTTTCTCGGCCTGCACGCCGTGCCGCCGCCTGACGAGATCGGCCGCGCCGCCTATGTCGACGCCGCGTCCGGCCCGATGCTCGAAGCGCTTATCGCCGAGGGCCTGATCGACGCCGTCGACGCCTTCTGTGAGGGGATCGCCTTCAGCCGCGAGGAGATCCAGCACTTCTTCGAGGCGGCGAAGGTGCTGGGCCTGCCCTTGCGGCTCCACGCCGATCAGCTCTCGGATGGCGGCGGTGCCGAGCTTGCGGCGCGGCTCGGGGCACTTTCCGCCGATCATGTGGAGTATGCGCACGAGCTGGGCGTCAGGGCGATGGCAGGGGCCGGCACGGTCGCCGTTCTCCTTCCGGGGGCATTCTATGTGCTCGGCGAGAAAAAGAGGCCGCCGGTCGCGGCGTTCCGCGACGCGGGTGTGCCGATGGCGGTGGCGACGGACGCCAATCCGGGCTCCTCGCCGCTTCTCTCGCCGTTGCTCGCCCTCAACATGGCTTGCATCCTCTTTCGGCTCACGCCCGAGGAGGCACTCCGCGGCATGACCGTCCACGCTGCCCAGGCACTGGGCCTCGACGATCGGGGCACGCTCACCGTGGGCAAGCTCGCGGATCTTGCCGTCTGGCGGATCGATCGGCCGGCCGAGCTCGCCTACTGGATCGGCACTAGTCCGCTCGAGCGCCTCATCAAGGCCGGCCGGGCCACCGACCGGCCTGGGGCGGGCCCGGGCTGGCGTGCCTGACCGGTGCCACATCCGGCCAGGCTGTCGAAGGCCGATGCTCCGGCAGTAGCGATTCCCGCACGCCGCGCCTAAGGTCTGGGCAGCCCGACCGGGCTCCTGTGCGGGCGAGGCGGCAGCGGGCGCATTCGCGCGAATCGAGGGGGGAGAAGCTCGCATGAGCAGCCTCATCGTGGCTGCGATCTTCCTCGTGGGGACGCACTTCGGCATCGCCAGCACAAGCCTGCGCGGGCAGCTGATCAGCTCGATCGGCGAAGGACCCTACCGCGCCCTCTACTCGCTCGTCGCCGTCGTGGCGGTGGTCTGGCTCGCGCTCGAATATCGCGCGGCCCCGACCTTGTGGCTCTGGCAGCCCGAAGGCACCCTCGCCGTCGATCTGCCGGTGGTCCTTATGCCCTTTGCGCTGCTGCTGACCGTCTGCGCCCTCACGGCGCCCAATCCGACCGCGGTAGGCCAGGCGCCCGACGCCGACGCGATGGAGCCCGCGCGAGGCATCCTGCGTATCACCCGTCATCCGCTGATGTGGGGCATCACGCTCTGGGCCATCGGCCACATCGTGGCCAAGGGCGACGCCGCCTCCCTTATTTTCTTCGGCGCCTTCGCCGTTCTGGGCCTGGTCGGCGGCAGCCTCATCGACGGTCGCAAGGCTCGGGAGAGCCAGCCCGGCTGGGGTGTCTTCCTGCAGCGGACCTCGCATCTTCCGTTCCAGGCGATCATCGAGCGCCGACAGAAGCTCGCGCTCAGGGAGATCTCGCTGACCCAGCTGGCGCTGGCCCTGGGCCTCTATGTCGTGCTCATCATCGTCCATCCCTGGCTATTCGGGGTGCCGGCGCTCGGCTAAGGGCACGTTGGGCTTCAGGTGGCCGGGATCTGTGCGCCGCTGCGAAGGGCCACGATGACATCAAGGAGCAGGGGGCCCTCGATGGAGACCGGGATCAGGCGGCTCGCATGGCCGGATGCGAGCCTGCTCGAGCTCAACAACGAGAATTCCGTCGAGACCTCATGGCTCACGGACCCGAAGCTTCGCTCGATGCTTTCCGAGGCCTTCCTGGCGACGGGTATTGGTGATCTGGACGCCTTCCTGATCGCATTCGACCAGGGCGCTGACTATGACAGCCCCAACTTTCTTTGGTTCCGGGATCGGTTCGAGCGGCTCGTCTATGTCGACCGTGTGGCCACAGCCTCCGCGTGTCGGGGCCGCGGCCTGGCGCGTCGGCTCTACGCAGATCTCATCCAGCATGCGCTTCGGTCGGGCCACGAGCGGATCTGCTGCGAGGTCAATCTGCTGCCACCCAACCCGGCTTCCGACAGCTTTCACGCCGCGCTGGGGTTCGAGGAGGTCGGCCGAGCGACGCTCGGGGATGGGAGCAAGAGGGTGCGTTATCTGGTGAAGGCCCTGGACACACGGGGATGAGCGGGGGCGAGCGTCAGACACCCGATCGGAGGCCGTTCAGCGGGCCAGGGTCCATTGGATCGTCGTCACCACCGCATAAACGAGGCCGAGCCCCAGAACGCCCCACGCGGTGAGCTGCAGCCACCTGCGCACGGCCGGCGGGACGCGCTGCTCGCGCGCGAGCAGCCAGAACAGCAGCGCCAGGAGTGGTACGATCGCGAACAGCTTGTCGTCGCTCATCGCTTCCACGCTTGAGAAGGTCAAGCCCCTGGCCCGCTCTGACATTGCGATCAGGAGCGGGTCCCGCGTCCAGAGGAGATGGCCTCGGCAGACCCGTGCCACAATATCAGCGGTCGCACGGGTGCTCAGATCGCGCGATCGATCCCGAAGGCGGTCGGGTAATCGACCCGGCCCGACCTTCCGTGGAGGGCACCCGGAGCCAGCTCCAGCGCCATGAAGGCCGGGCCTTCGAACGGCGCCGCCAGGATGGCGGCCGCCGCGCTGGAGAACCCGAACCGCCCATAATAGCTCGGGTCGCCGAGCACGATGATCGCCTCCTGGCCTTGCCGGCGCGCAGCCGCGATGCCGGCATGGACAAGCGCGGCGCCCACGCCGCGACGCTGGTGCGCCGGCAGCACCGCCAGAGGCGCCAGGGCCGTGGCATGGATCGGGCGCCCGTCCACCTGGACCGGCAGGCGCGTGAGCAGAAGATGGCCGACGATCGCGGTCGCAGCCTCCGCGACGAGGGCCACCTCGACCAGCCCTTCGCTGCGCAGCCTCGTCACGAGGTGGGCCTCGTCCGGCCGGCCGAAGGCGAGCCGCTCGACCCGATCGACTCCGCCCCGATCCGCCTGCGTCTCGTTGCGGATCTGCACAGCGCTCACGGGAGGCGGATTGGGCTCGAGAGGCGTTGCGTGCCCCGCTGGGCTAGAAGAGCCCTTCGATTCGGCCACTCGCGTCTACATCGATATGAAAGGCCGCAGGAAGCCTGGGGAGGCCGGGCATCGTCATGATGTCGCCACAGATGGCAACGAGGAACTCGGCGCCGGCGGCGAGCCGGACCTCCCGGATGGGGATGGTGTGGCCGCTGGGCGCACCTTTGAGCTCGGGATCGGCTGAAAAGCTGTACTGGGTTTTGGCGACGCAGATGGGAAACGCGCCGTAGCCCTGCTCCTGCAGCTCGTCGAATCGACGACGCACGGGGGTCGCGGCCGCGATGTCGGCGGCGCCATAGACTTTCTGCGCAATGGTCCGCATCTTGTCCCAGAGTGGCATCTCGTCGGGGTAGAGCAGGCGGAATCTGTCCTTGGGCGATGCCTCCCCACCCTCGCACAATGCCACCACGCGGCGCGCCAGCGCCTCGGAGCCCGCGGATCCCTCTGCCCAGTGCCGACAGACGAGTGCGTCGAGTCCGTGCCGCTCGCGGCAATGCTCAATCACGAGATCGAGCTCCGCCTGCGTATCGCTGCCGAAGTGGTTGATGGCGACGACAGTCGGCACGCCGAAGGTCGCCAGATTGTCCAGGTGCCGGTCGAGATTCGCGAAGCCGCGCTGGAGCGCCCCGAGGTTCTCGCGACCGAGGTCGGGGCGCCCCACCCCGCCTTGGCTCTTGAGCGCTCGCACCGTCGCCACGAGCACGGCTGCGGCCGGCGTGAGACCGCCCTTGCGGCATTTGATATCGAAAAACTTCTCGGCGCCGAGATCGGCGCCGAAGCCGGCCTCCGTCACCGTGTAGTCGGCGAGCTTGAGCGCCGCGCGCGTGGCGATCAGGCTGTTGCAGCCATGCGCGATGTTGGCGAACGGGCCGCCATGGACGAAGGCGGGCGTTCCTTCGATGGTCTGCACGAGGTTGGGCATGAGCGCATCACGAAGGAGCGCCGCCATGGCGCCCACCGCCTGGAGGTCGGCAGCCGTGATCGGGCGCTTCTCGCGCGTGTGGGCGACGATCATGCGTGCCAGACGCGCCTTGAGATCCTCGAGACCGCGCGCCAGGCAGAAGACGGCCATTACCTCCGAGGCGACCGTGATGTCGAACCCGTCCTCGCGCGGAAACCCGTTAGCAACGCCGCCGAGGCCCGCCACGATCTGACGGAGCGCTCGATCGTTCATGTCCACGACGCGACGCCATGTCGTGCGCCGCTCGTCGATTGCCAGCTCGTTGCCCCAGTAGATGTGATTGTCGAGCAGCGCTGCGAGAAGATTGTTGGCGCTGCCGATGGCGTGGAAGTCACCGGTGAAATGGAGGTTGATCTGCTCCATCGGCAGGACCTGGGCCAGGCCGCCGCCGGCTGCGCCGCCCTTCATCCCGAAGGACGGGCCGAGGGACGGCTCCCTCAGGCAGATGACGGCGCGCTCGCCTATCCGGCGAAGCCCGTCGCCCAATCCCACCGTCGTCGTCGTCTTGCCTTCGCCTGCGGGCGTCGGGCTCATCGCGGTGACGAGGACGAGGCGTCCGTCGAGCCGATCCTCGAGGTCCTGGATGAACCCGAGGTCGACCTTGGCGATGTGGCGCCCATAGGGGCTCAGGGCCGCCTCCGGGATGCCCAGCGTCTCGGCGATCGCCGCGATCGGCTTCAATCTCGCGCGCGCTGCGATCTCGAGGTCGCTCATCGCCTGTGTCATCGCCTCGGCCTCCTCGTTCGCCCATCCATTCGCGAATCTCCCTTCCTATGGGACGACCTGCCGCCCGTCTCTTGCCACATCGACCAAGTAGGTAGCGAGGAAGCGACATGATGTTCGGTGTGCGAGAGCACGGCAAACGCATGCGACTGGGATCTGTTTGTCACACAACCGTAAGCTGACAGATCTTAGCGCTTGTCAAACTCGGAGGGTTGCCGCACAAAGCTAAGGCAGCCAAGTTTGTGTCATTCTCTCAACTTGAGAGTGATCATAGGCTTGGTATGCGGAGGTCATCGAGGCAGGCCGAGACCCCCAAAGCTGAGTTGGGTGGGCAATCCGAGGAAGTGGCGACAGCGGGTAAGACGGAAAGTCGCCCGGGAAATATAACCATGTACGCGAGGCTCCTCAGCAGAGTCAGAACGCAGCTTGAGAGGCGAGGCAGCACGCCTGGGTCCGAGATGACGGTGTCCCTAGCCGCAATGAGCACGGCGACGTGTTCAGAGGGCTGGACAACCGTGTTGCTAGGTCTCTGCGTGGCGACGGCGGCGACCGGCGGGGCCCTACTGGCCTGCAGTATCCACGCGGGTGGCCCCATCAGCGCCCTGCTGCTGGCGTTAGCTGGCGTCGCCTGGCTGCTTGCCGGCCTGTCGGTCGGGAGAGACAGCGCCAGGCTCGATCCGGGCGAGGTGCGAGGCGGTGATGCCCTCGTCGGACTTGGCGTGCCTTCCGCTGGTCGCGGCGGGCCGGCGGCGCAGGAGGCGGAAGACTCCGACCAGGAGAGCTCTCCTGTGGGTCCGCGATTGGACTGGGACGAGCTGACGGGTCTGATCGGGCGTCATGGCCTGAAGGTCCATACCCGCATCGTTCTCCGTCAGGCGAGGAGTGCCGGGCGGCGGGTAGCTCTTCTTGCCTTCGATATGGATCGTCTAAAGGATATCAACAGCTTTTGCGGCTATCGCGTCGGCGACGAGGTGCTTCGACATTCGGCGCACAGGCTTTCCGCCTTCTCCGACGAGGGCGTGCGAATAGCGCGGGTGGATGGCGATCGGTTCGCCATCGTGGCCTCCGAACTCGAGAGCGCCGACGACGCGCAGGGCCTCGCCGACCGGGCGCTGGAGCGCCTGGGCCGCCGGATCCAGGTCGAGGGCAGTGAGGTGGCGCCCTCGGCGAGCGTCGGCATCGCGCTGTTCCCGGATCACGGCGCCAGCTTCGATCAGCTGATGCGATGCGCCGAGATGGCCGTGGACGACGCCAAACGGGCCGGCGGCAATCGCTGGCGCCTCTTCAACCCGCGCATGGACCACGCCCTGAAGCTGCGCAAGGCGATGGAGCGTGAGCTTCGTCACGCGATGGATCACGGTGACCTCTCGCTCAACTACCAGCCTCAGCTGGACCTGCGGACTGGCGAGATCATTGCCTGCGAGGCGCTGCTGCGTTGGACGCATCCCGAGAAGGGGGTGATACCGCCCAGCCAGTTCATTCCCGTCGCCGAGAGCAGCGGCCTCATCCGGCCGATCGGGGCGTGGGTCCTGGCCGAGGCCTGCAGGACGGCCCGTCGTTGGCACGACGCCGGCCACTGCATGCGGATGGCGGTGAACGTCTCGGTGGCGCAGCTGCGTCATCAGGACATGGTCTCGGTGGCCACCCGCGTGCTCCATCAGACCGGCATGCAACCGGACTGCCTGGAGCTCGAGGTGACGGAGAGCCTCTTCGTCGATCCGGCCCAGCTCGCGATGCGCCGCTCGCTCGAGGGCCTGGCGGCCATGGGTCTCGGCCTGTCGATCGACGATTTCGGGACCGGCTATTCGTCCCTGGGCTATCTCCGGCGATTGCCCGTGAGCCGCATCAAGATCGACAAGTCGTTCCTCCGGCACGTCGGAGCCGATCCTGTCGACGATGCCATCGTGCGGGCGATCATCGGCCTTGCCCGGACCTTCGATCGGCGGGTTCTTGCCGAGGGTGTCGAGACGGAGGCGCAGCGCTCGTTCCTGATGCGCGAGGGCTGCGACGAGGCGCAGGGCTATCTTTTCGCCAAGCCCATGTCGGAATCAGAGTGCACGGCCTTTCTTGCGCGCCAATCGGTCGGGCAGCTCTCGACACTGTCGGTTGTGGGGCAGGCCTAGCGACCTTCCGTCCGGCGCGCCGACGGACGGCGCTTCAGAGGGCGTTAGCCTCCATAGTAGAGCATTACCGTGTGGCGCGCCTCGGCGAAGAAGAGCCAGCGCTCGATCAGCAGCGCGGCCAGGAGCGAGAGAAGCCCGAGCAAGGTGAGCAGGGTGGCGACCGCGCCGCCGCCGATGGTGAACGATAGGGCGAGAAGCGGAACGGGTAGCGCCACCCCGAGGATGATCGTCGTCCGGCGCAGCTTGGCCGCGTGCTTGCGGGCGATCTGGAAGCCCATCTCGTTCATTAGAGATAGTTGCTCGAGGTATGCGGCGGCTCAAGCAGGCGGACTTTCCCCAGTCTGCCGAGGCCAGTGGCGCTCTCGGGCGTGCTGGCAAGCGGCATCTCGTCTCCCTCCCGCCACCAGAGGAGCTTCAGGAGCCAGGCCGCCGGCAGCGCGATCAAGGCGAGGCCGCCCGCCCAGCCGGCGGCGCGGCCGGTCGCCTGAAGGACGAGCGCCGCGCTGACGGCGCCGCTGGCGAGCGCGAACATGAGGTAGCAGGGCGTCGTGAGCGGCTGATGCCACCGTGCCACGGGCTTGAGCGAGGCGTAGATCTGCCCCGTGCAGGCGACGGTGACTGCTGCGCCGATGGCTGCAAGGGCGGCCATGGGGTACCAGATACGCCCCATGAGGACCCAGCCCAGGGTGAGCGCCGCAGCCGGCACATAGGTGAGCACCGCGAAGAGGCCTTCGCGCGAGAGCCACGACGATCGCCACTGGCTGATCGCCCGCCACGCCCGCTCCGGGTGCCTCAGGTGAAGGGTCGAGGAGAGAAGGCCGCCGGTGACCAGCAGGAGCGCCAGCCCGCAGGCGAGGGCTCCGAGCCAGGGCGAAGCGGGGAAGAGCCCAAGGAGAGCGCCGAGCGCCACGACGGCAAGGAGACCGTAGCCCGCACCTGTGGCAGTCGTGAAGACGATGACCGAGAGCGCCGGATGCACCTGTGTCGGGCCTCAGCTGCCCAGCAGCCGGTCGACCCAGCCGAGGAAGCCACCGCTCGGGGCTGGCTCGGCGAGCGGCGCGAGCATAGAGGAGGCTTGCGACTCGGGCCGCGGGCGCGGCGGCAGGTACTTGTTGGTCGGGCGGTAGCCGAGCTCGGGCATCAGGTCCATGCCGCCCCGCTCCTGCACGAGCCGCGAGACGTCGCTTTCGGGATCGCCGAGGTCGCCGAAGTGCCTGGCCCGAGCCGGGCAGGAGGCGACGCAAGCGGGCTCGCGCTCCTCAGGGGCGAGATGCTCATTGTAGATCCGGTCGACGCAGAGCGTGCACTTCTTCATCACACCGTCGATCGGGTCCATCTCACGCGCCCCGTAGGGGCAGGCCCAGGCGCAGAGACCGCAACCGATGCACTTGCTCTCATCGACGAGAACGATTCCGTCTGCCTGGCGCTTGAACGAGGCGCCGGTCGGGCAGACGGTGACACAGGCAGCGCTCTCGCAGTGCAGGCAGGACTTCGGGAAATGGGTCGTCCGCCCGTCGGCGCCCTCGCCGGCCTCGAAGGTGTGCACGCGATTGAGCCAGGCGCCGATGGGCTCGGCACCGTAGGGCTCCGCGTCGGACAGGGGGGCTGGATGGCCGCCCGTGTTCCACTCCTTGCAGCTCACGACGCAGGCCTGACAGCCGACGCAGGTGTCGAGATCGATGACGAGCCCGAGGCGTTTGGCAGGTCGCTTGGCCGGGAGACTCGTCATGTGCCGGCCTTGCTGCGTCTGAACCGCGCCCCATAGCGAAGCGCTCTTGTCGGCTCGTCCGCCCCGGGGAGGCGTGGGAGCATGGAAAAGCGCGGCTCGGTCTCGGCTGCCTCCATGGGCTCGGCTTTCTCCATCCGCACGCGGAGGTCGTACCACGCCGCCTGGCCCGTGACCGGGTCGGCATTGGCGAAGCGGTAGCCGCCGTCGCGTGCCGGAAGCAGATCGTCGATCAGATGGTTGAGGAGGAATCCTCGGCGGCTCTCCGGAGCATCAAGGCCGAGACCCCAGGCGCCGGCCCGTTTGCCGATGGCGTTCCAGGTCCAGACCGTATCGGCGTTCACCCCTTCCATCAGCCGGAGCTGCGCCTTCACCCGGCCCTGGCGGCTCGTGATCCAGACCCAGTCGTCGTCCTCGAGGCCCAGAGCCGCTGCCCGGGCACGGCTCATGTAGAGCCTGTTCCAGCCATGGATCTGGCGCAGCCAGGCGTTCTGCGAGTGCCAGCTATGGTACATGGCCATGGGACGCTGGGTGACCGCGTGGAGCGGGAAGGCGGCTTCGTCGCCGCTCTCCTCCTCGATGGCGCGGTGCCACATGGGCAGCGGATCGAAGTAGGTCTCGATGCGTCCGCGCTGTGGCTCCGGCGGCTGGAGGCTGCCATGGCCGCGGGCGGCGAGCCGGAAGCGCTGCAGCACCTCGCTATAGAGCTGGAGCACGACAGGCTGTGGTGCGTCGATGAGGCCGATCGCTGTCGCGTGCTCGAGATAGCCCTGGTTCGCATGCTTGAAGAAGCGGGCCTCGGGCGGCAGCTCGTGCTCGAAGAAGCATCCATTGGCGATGTAGCGCTCGAGCTGATTCGGGTTGGGCTCCCCCCGCCCGACCTTCTCGCCGTCGGCGCCGCGCCAGCCGGCGAGAGGGCCGATGCCGGGCCGACGCTCGTGATTGACGATGTAGTCGGCATAGCCGCCCGGATAGGCGGGCGTGCCGTCATCTTTGACGAACCCCGGCAGCCCGAGCCTGGCACCGAGGTCGATCAGCACGTCCTGGAAGGGCCGGACGTCGCGATCGGGTTTCAGGACCGGCTGGCGGATCGCGTCGGCCACCGTGTCGGCCGAGCAGATGGGTCGGTCGAGAAGCGAGATGCAGTCGTACCGCTCGAGATAGGTCGTGTCGGGAAGGACGAGGTCGGCGTAGGCGACCATCTCGGAATGGTAGGCGTCGGCACAGATGATCTTCGGTATGCGATACCCGCCCGTCGCCGGATCGCGATCGGTCAGCATCCGGATCGTCTCGGCCGTGTTCATGGCCGAGTTCCAGGCCATGTTGGCCATGAAGAGAAAAAGGACGTCGACCGGATAGGGATCGCCCCGCCACGCGTTGCCGATCACGCTGTGCATCATGCCGTGGACGGCGAGCGGCGCGTCCCATGAGAAAGCCTTGTCGAGGCGCCGCGGCGAGCCGTCCGCCTCGATGACGAGGTCCTCCGGCCCCAGCGGGTAGCCCAGGGGCACGCCCGAGAGGGGCTCTCCGGCCCGCATCTGCGCGGGCCGTCCGGCCGGTCTCGGCCCAGGCGGCGCTGCCTTCGGGTAGGGCGCCTTGTAGCGGAAGCCGCCCGGCGCATCGATCGAGCCCAGGAGGATCTGCAGGATGTGAATGGCGCGGCAGGTGTGAAAGCCGTTGGCGTGCGCCGCGATGCCCCGCATGGCATGCATCGCGACCGGCCGGCCGACCATCCGCTCGTGGCGCTGCCCGGTCCAGTCGGTCCAGGGCTGCTCGACCACGACCTCCTGCTCGAAGGCCGCATGGGCGAGCTCTGCAGCGATCCGCTGGATGGTCGAGGCCGGGATGCCGGTACGTTCGGCGACCGCGGCCGGCGCGTAGGCCGGATCGAGACAGCGGCGCGCTAGAAGCTCGAAGACAGGAGTGGCAGACCGCCCGTCGGGGAGCGTCGCTCGGCCCTGCAGCGCCGGCGCCACGGTTCCGGGGACCATCGGCACCACGCGACCACTTCGTCGGTCGAGCGCCAGGGGGCGGCCCTCCGGATCGCGGGAGATGAGCCCGTCCTCCGCCGTGCCCGGCGCCTCGATCACGAGCCAGGGCGCGTTCGTGTAGCGGCAGAGATAGTCGAGGTCGACGCGTCCGGCGCGCATGAGCTCGTGGCAGAGCGCCATGACGAAGAGGCCGTCGGTGCCGGGCCTGATGCCCAGCCATTCGTCGGCGATCGCCGAGTAGCCGGTCCGCACCGGGTTCAACGACAGGATCTTGGCGCCATTGGCCTTGCAGGCGGCGAGGCCGAGCTTGATGGGGTTGCTGTCATGGTCCTCGGCGAGGCCGAAAAGGATCAGATAGCGGGTCCGCTCCCAGTCAGGCTCGCCGAACTCCCAAAAGCTGCCACCGATCGTGTACATCCCGGCGGCTGCCATATTTACCGAGCAGAAGCCGCCATGCGCCGCGTAGTTGCAGGTGCCGAACTGGCTGGCGAAGAAGCTGGTCAGCGCCTGGCTCTGGTCCCGGCCGGTGAAGAAGGCAAGCTTCCGGGGGTCGCTGGCGCGAATCGGGGCGAGCCAGCTCGTCGCCAGCTCGAGCGCCTCCTCCCACTCGATCTCGACCAGCTGATCACGCCCGCGCTCGCCGACGCGTTTCAGGGGCTTTCTGAGCTTTGCCGGCGAATGCTGCTGCATGATGCCAGCGGAGCCCTTGGCGCAGAGCACGCCCCGGTTCACCGGGTGCGCCCGGTTGCCCTCGATGTAGCGGAGCTGGCCGTCCTTCAGATGCACGCGGATCCCGCACCGGCAGGCGCACATGTAGCAGGTGCTGCACACCACCTCGTCGGAGACGACGGGCGACAGCGGGACCTCGGGTTCCGCGGACAGCGTTGCGCTCCCATCCGATGACGGCGTCGGGCCTCGTTGACCGGCCGATCGCCGGGACTGTCTTAGCGGTGGCCTCGGGTGGCCGGCAAGGACGGCTCTCGTCCGCTGCGATGGATGGTAGCAGGCTTAGCAGCCGCTATCGGCGGAAGGCTCTCAGCCCTCGCGACCGGCGACGCGGAGGAGATCGTCGAGCAGGCTCGATGCGCCCAGCCGGAAGCGATCGGCCGTGGCCCAGCCGGCACCGAGCATCGCATCGGCGAGATGGAGATAGGCGGCGGCATCGGCCGTCGTGCGAATCCCTCCCGCCGCCTTTAACCCGACCCGCCCATCCGCCTCGACGATGACGGAAAGGAGGAGGGCGGCCGCCTCGAGGGTGGCGCCCGTGGCGGTCTTCCCGGTCGAGGTTTTCAGAAAGTCGATGCCGGCCATCACCGCAGCGCGGGCGGCGGCTGAAATGATCGCGGGCTCCGCCAGAACGCCTGTCTCGAGGATCAGCTTCAGCTTTGTAGACGGGTTCACCACCGCCCGGCATGCCTGCACCAGCTCACCGACGAGCCCGATATCGCCTTCCATGATGGCGGCGATGGGTGCGACCAGGTCGACCTCGTCGGCTCCCTCGGCCACCGCGGCCGCGGCCTCGTCGGCAGCCCGGATGATGTCCTCACCCCCATGCGGGAAGTTCGCGACCGCGGCGAGCCGCACGCCACTGCCGGCCAGAAGCCTGCGCGCGAGCTGAAGATGCTTTGGGTAGATGCAGACCGCGGCGACCTGATGACGGACCGCCCGGCGGCAGAGCGCCTCGATCGCCGCCTCGTCCTCCTCGCCGCTGAGGCTGGTAAGATCGACAAAGCCGATCGCCCGCTCGGCCTTGGCGGCGTCCGCCGTGGCTGCACGGGCCTGCTCGATCAGCGCTCTCGAATCGACGGAGGTCACGCGCCCTCTCCCGGCTGGACGGGCGCCGACTTCAGCGTGAAGCCGTGGGGAAGAAGCTCGCCCAGGGTGGTGGTGAGCCGCAGGCCCTCGGGGCCGCAGACATGGATGGGCGTCTCGGGGCCCGCGAACTCGGCGAGGCGCTGGCGGCAGCCGCCGCAGGGCGTGCATGGCCGATCGCCGCCGCCGAGGACGAGGACCTCGATGATGCGCTGCTCGCCCGCCTGCACCATGGCGGCGATGGCTGCGGTCTCGGCACAGCCGCCCAGCGGGTAGGCGGCGTTCTCGACGTTGCAGCCGGCATAGACACGTCCGCTCGCCGCGCGGACCGCGGCACCGACGGGAAAGCCGGAGTAGGGTGCGTAGGCGCGCTCGCGCGCTGTTCGGGCGGCGTTCAGAAGATCGTCCATGCCGCCTGGATAGCACCGTCTCCGATGCGGATCACCGCTCCTTGACGTAGGGTCGCCCGATGGCCTTGGGCGCAACCGAGCGGCCGACGAAGCCTGCGAGCAACAGGATGGTCAAAAGATAGGGCAGGGCCTGGATGGCCTGGGTCGGCACCTCGCCCACGATCGGCAGGACGACGCCCTGGAGCCGGGCCTGGGTGGCGTCGGCCAGCGCGAAGAGCATGCAGGCCAGCATTGCCGGCACCGGCCGCCATTTGCCGAAGATGAGCGCCGCCAGGGCGAGGTAGCCCTTGCCGGCGGTCATGTCGCGAAGGAAGCCGGCGTTCTGGCCGATCGAGAGATAGGCGCCGGCGATGCCGCAGAGCAGGCCGGTGACCATGAGGGCCCGGTAGCGTAGCCGACCGACGGCGATGCCGGCCGTGTCGACCGCGGCCGGGTTCTCGCCAACCGCCCGAAGCCTGAGGCCGAACCGCGTCCGGTAGAGCACCCAGGTGACCAGCGGCACGATCAGCACGGTCAGGTAGACGATGACATTGTGGCCGCTGACCGCGTCGTCATAGAACGTGCCGACAAGGGGGATTCCGTGCAGCAGATCGACGCCGGGCAAGGTGATCGGCGAGAACCGCGCTCCGGCGCCGGTCACCGGCACGCGGCCCGACTGGCCGAACCAGGCCTGCGCCAGGGTGGGGCCGAGCCCGGCGACGGTGATGTTGAGGGCCATGCCCGAGACGACCTGATCGCCCCGGTGGGTGATGACGGCAAAGCCGTGCACCATGGCCAGTGCCCAGGAGAACGCCATGGCGGCGCCGAGGCCGATCCAGGCGGAGCCGGTCGCCTGCGCGGCGGCGGCGGCGGCGAAGGCGGCACCCAGCATCTTGCCCTCGAGCCCGATGTCGACGACCCCGCTCCGCTCCGAGAAGAGCCCGGCCAGGGCCGCCAGGACGAGCGGGGTGGCCAGCCGGATCGTGCTGTCGAGAAGAAGGACGAGCTGGAGGTAGATGTCGGCCATCAGGCGAGCTGCGGCCGGGCCGGCGCGAACAGGCTCTCGAGCCACGGGCGGAACAGATGCTCGAGCGCGCCGGCGAACAGGATGACGAGGCCCTCGATGACCACGACCATGTCGCGGCTGATGTGCGGCATGTCGAAGGCGATCTCCGAGCCGCCCTGGTAGAGGGCGCCAAAGAGGATCGCGGCCAGGACGATGCCGAACGGGTGGTTGCGGCCCATGAGCGCCACCGCGATGCCGACGAAGCCGTAACCGCTGGTGAAGTTGAGGAGCAGGCGGTGCTCGGAGCCCATGAGCTCGTTGAGGCTCATGAGGCCGGCCAGGGCGCCGGAGATGGTCATCGCAAGGATCGCGATCCAGGCGGGTGAGATGCCGCCATAGACGGCAGCGGGCTCGCTTTGGCCCACGACCCGAAGCTCGTAGCCCAGCCGCGTTTTCCAGATGAAGAGCCACACGAGCACGCAGCAGGCGAGCGCTATCAGGATGGAGAGGTTGGCGGGTGCAGCACCCAGATCGACACCCAACGGGCGGAGGAGACCGGCAAGCTGCGGCAGCCAGACGGACTGGGGGAAGCCCACGCTCTCGGGGGAGGACTGGCCGGGCTTGATCAGTATGTTGACGAGAAGATAGGTCATGATCGAGGCGGCGACGAAGTTCAGCATGATCGTCGTGATGACGACATGGCTGCCGCGCTTGGCCTGGAGCCAGCCGGGGATCAGACCCCAAATGCCGCCGAAGAGCGCCGCCGCCAGCACTGCCAGCGGCAGCGAGATGGGTGCTGGCAGGAAGCCCAGATAGATGCCGACGAGACCCGCGCCGAGCCCGCCCAGATAGGCCTGCCCCTCGCCACCGATGTTGAAGAGCCCGGCATGGAATGCCACGGCCACCGCGAGGCCGGTGAAGATGAAGTTGGTCGCGTAGAAGAGCGTGTAGCCGACGGCCTCGCCGTAGCCGAAGGCGCCGTAGATCAGGAGCTTCATGGCCTCGAGCGGGTTCTCGCCGAGGATGACGACGACGAGGCCCGAGACCAGAAGGGCAAGCCCGAGATTGAGGAGCGGGATCAGGCCCAGATCGACCCAGGCGGGCAGCCGTGAGCCCCCTGCCATCAGGCCGCTTCCTTCGTGACGCCGGCCATCAGGAGCCCGATCTGACGCTCGTCCGCCTCCGATCCCGCGACCACACCGGTGATGCGGCCATCGAACATGACGAGGATGCGGTCGGCGAGCGACAGAATCTCGTCGAGCTCGACCGAGACGAGAAGAACGGCCTTTCCGGCGTCTCGCATGGCGATGAGCCGGCGGTGAATGAACTCGATGGCGCCGATGTCGACGCCGCGGGTGGGCTGGCCCACGAGGAGGAGATCCGGCCCATGCTCCATCTCGCGGGCGAGGACCAGCTTCTGCTGGTTGCCGCCGGAGAACGAGAGTGCCTGGAGCAGAGGCTCGCGCGGCCGCACATCATAGCCGTCGAGCCAGCGCCGACAGGCGGCGATGATCTGGCCACGCTTCAAGAACCCCCAGGCGCTGTAGCTCTGGAGCCCCTCATAGCCTAGGATCGCATTCTCATAGGCTGCGAACCGCGGCACCAGCCCCTTCTGCAGGCGGTCCTCCGGAACGTGGCCGAGGCCGCGGGCGCGGGCATTCCGGGCATCCTCGATCGGCTGGCCGCGCAGCAGAATCTGCCCGCGGCTGGGTTGCCGGATGCCGGCAACGGCCTCGAGCAGCTCGCTCTGGCCGTTGCCAGCGACCCCGGCGATGCCCACGATCTCGCCCGCCCGCACCGCGAAGTCGATGCCCTTGACGCGGGGGATGCCCCTGTCGTCAAGGACCTCCAGGTCTGAGACCTCGAGCACCGGCTCCTTCGGCCGGCAGGGCGGCTTCTCGACCCGCAGCAGCACCTTGCGGCCGACCATCAGCTCGGCCAGCTCTTCCTTGCTCGTCTCGGCCGTCCGCCGGTGCGCGACCATGCGGCCCTGGCGCATGACGCTCACATTGTCGGTGATCGCCATGATCTCGCGCAGCTTGTGGGTGATGAGGACGATCGTGCGGCCCTGCGCCTTGAGGCCGGCCAGGATCTTGAAGAGGTAGTCGGCCTCCTGCGGGGTCAGGACACCGGTGGGCTCGTCCAGGATGAGCACATGGGCGCCGCGGAAGAGCGCCTTCAGGATCTCGACCCGCTGCTGCACGCCCACGGGCAGGTCGGCCACCCTGGCATCGAGATCGACCGCGAGGCCGTAGTCGCGCTCGAGCGCCTCCAGCTCGCGACGGGCTCTGGCGGCACCCGCCTTCAAGGTGAGCCCACCCTCGGCGCCGAGGAGCAGATTCTCGATCACCGTGAACGGCTCGATGAGCATGAAGTGCTGATGCACCATGCCGATGCCGGCGCGGATTGCGTCCTCCGGCTGGCCGATCCGCCGCGGCTCGCCGTCGACCAGGATCGTCCCCTCGTCGGCTTGATAGTAGCCGTAGAGGATGTTCATAAGCGTCGACTTGCCGGCGCCGTTCTCGCCGACGATGCCATGGATCGTGCCCGCCGGAACGACGAGGTCGATGGCCTGGTTGGCCTGCACCGCGCCGAAGCGCTTGCTGATGCCCTTGAGCTCGACAGCAGGCGGCAGAGAGCACTCGGTCGACGGCCGTGCTCATGCCTCGGGCGGGCGTCGGCGCCGCCCCGCTACTTCTGGGTCGAGTAGTAGTCCTTGACCGTTAGCTTGCCGGCGATGATCTCGGCCTTGGCCGCGTTCATCTTGTCCTGCATAGCCTGGGTCAGAAGATCCTTGTTGCACTTGTCGACCGAGAAATCGACGCCGTCGTCGGCGAGGCCGAGGCTCAGGGTCCCGGCCTTCCAGTTGGCGTCGTAACCGGCCTTGAACGACTTGTAGACCGCAACGTCGACGCGCTTCAGCATCGAGGTCAGGACATGGCCCGGAAAGAGGCAGTCCTGGTTGCTGTCGACGCCGATCCCAAGCTTGCCCTTGTCCGCTGCCGCCTGGAGCACGCCGCGGCCGGTGCCGCCGGCAGCGTGATAGACGACGTCGGCGCCGCGATCGAACTGGCTCACCGCGAGCTCGTAGCCCTTGGCCGGGTCGTTCCACGCAGCCGGCGTGTCGCCGGTATAGTTGACGAGGATCTCGGCCTTCGGATTGACGTACTTCACGCCCTGCTCATAGCCGAGCTCGAAGTTGCGGATCGAGCGGGATGTCCATCCCGCCGACGAAGCCCACCTTGCCTGTCTTGCTGGCCATGGCGGCGGCCATGCCGACGAGGAACGAGCCCTCGTGCTCCTTGAAGACGACGGATTGCACGTTAGGCTTGTCGACCACCGAGTTGATGATGGTGAAGTCGGTCTTGGGATATTCGGTGGAAAGCTTCTCGAGCGGGGTGGCGAAGGCGAAGCCCACGGCGACGACGACGTTGGCGCCACGACGCGCCATCCGGCTCAGCGCCTGGTCGCGCTGGCTCTCGTTCGTGACCTCGAACTCGAGATAGCTGATACCGGTCTCTTTCTTGAACTTCTCGGCGCCATGATAGGCGGCCTCGTTGAAGCTGCCGTCGAACTTGCCGCCCATGTCGAAGATGATGGCGGGCTGGAACTCCGCTGCTGTGGCCGCACCGGCCGACAGCAGGCCCGCAAGGAGCGCGGCGCCGAGCGTTCGTATCATCTTTGGGCCCCAAAGCCGATTGCGCTCGGATCAGCGTAGGCAACCGCCTCGGAATTGCAACGGCCTTCGCGCAACTCGTCAGCCGCCGGTGATGATGGCGCGTGAGGCCGTGGCCTGGGTCTCGAGCCAGGCGAGGAAGGCCCTGACGCGCGGGTTGCGCTCCCGGCCCTCCAGCGTCACGGCATAGTAGGCAAAGTCGGCGGGCCGTGAGACGGGCAAGGGACGCACGAGTCGGCCGGCCGCCAGGTCGTCGGCCACGAGCGCGCTGCGGCCGAGGGCTATACCCATGCCGCGCACGGCCGCCTCCATCAGCATCACCGCGTCGCTGAACCCAGGTCCGCGCTCCGGATCGATGTCGGCGAGACCGGCGTCCCTGAGCCATTGCCTCCAGTGCAGCGACGGCTCCTCGCCGGAGAGCTGACGGTCATGCAGCAGCGTATGATGTCGAAGATCCGCCAGGCGCCGAAGCGGCTTCGGGCTGTTCAGCAGGCTCGGCGCACAGACCGGGAAGACATCCTCGGTGAGCACCAGCGTCGCGAACAGCCCCGGATAGACGCCGTTGCCATAGCGGAGCCCGACATCGACGTCCTCGCGGGTGAAGTCGGCGTTGCGGAGCTCGGCGATGATGGTGACGTCGATGTCGGGATGGGCTTCGACGAAGCTGCCTAGTCGCGGCACCAGCCAGCGGGTTCCGAAGGACGGGATGACGGTGATGGCGAGCCGCCCCGACACGCCGCCGCCACGCATGTCCTCCACAGCCCGCGCCAGATGCGCAAAGCCCCGCCTCAGCTCCGGCATGGAGGCCCGGGCCGCCTCGGTTAGCTCGAGCCCGCGCGCAAGCCGGCGGAAGAGCACGATGTCGAGGATGGCCTCGAGCTGTCTTACCTGCTGGCTGATCGCAGCCGGCGTCACCGCGAGCTCATCGGCCGCCTTGACGAAGCTGGCGTGGCGCGCAGCCGCCTCGAAGGCGCGCAGGGCGGTCAGCGGAGGCAGGCGTTCAGGCATATCAAGGCTAAGTCTGTCTTGTCCATAGGGGCAGATCTTATCGTTTGTGGGGTAGTCAAGCTATCCCTAGTTAGGGGCTGCGCGATGTTCAGCGCGGATGGAGAGAGAGATGACGCGGAGCGACGCACTGTTCATGCCGAGGGTTCCGGCCGCGAGCGCACCCCGGACCACCCGCAGCCGGCTTCTGGCGATGGTAGGCTTGGTCGATCTCTGGCTGGAGCGCCGTAGCCAGCGACGCGCCCTCCTCGAGCTCAACGACGCGCTTCTGAAAGATATTGGCGTGTCGCGCTACGAGGCCTCCCGTGAGGCGGCCAAGCCGTTCTGGCGCACCTGAGGGCCGTTTCAGGAGCGCGGCGCAGCGGCCCGGCGCAGGCGATCCCGGATCGCCTCGCCGAGGCCCGTCGCCGGGATCGGCATCACGGCGATGCGGGAAGCGCCACTCTGATCGAGCTGCCGCAGCATCTGGAAAAGGTTCCGCGCGGCTTCCTCGAGATCGCCCTTCGGGCTGAGATTGAGACAGGCTTGTCCGCCGGATGGCACCACCGGGCCGAAGGCGAGCAGGGCCTCATCGGACAAGACATCGGTCGCATCGAGACGAAGGGGCAGCCGGGGCGCGTAGTGGCTCGCGAGCTGGCCCGGCGCCCGTGGTGCCGCCTCATTCTCAGTCCCAGCGGCCAGCGGGCCCGTTATGTGCTCGATAGCTGCGCGTCCGAGGCCGCCTGGCCGCAGCAGCTTGGCGGCTGTCTCCTCAGAAAGATCGACGACGGTGCTCTCGAGCCCTACCGGACAGGGGCCGCCGTCGAGCACGAGCGCAACGGCATCCCCGAGATCGTCCGCCACATGCCTGGCGGTGGTGGGGCTGACCCGGCCCGACGGGTTGGCGCTCGGTGCCGCGATCGGCACGCCTGCCTTCGTCAAGAGCGCCAAAGCGACCGGGTGCGAGGGAACGCGCAGGGCGAGGGTCGGCAACCCGGCCGTCGCGAGGGCGGCGATCCCGGCATCGGGACGACGCCGCAGCACGAGGGTCAACGGCCCAGGCCAGAAGCGTTGCCCCAGCCGCATGGCGCGCTCGTCGAGGTAGGCGAGGGCGTGGGCCGCCTCGAGGCTGGGAACGTGCACGATCAGCGGATTGTGCGGCGGCCGATGCTTGGCCTCATAGATGGCCCTGACGGCGACATCGCTCGTGGCGTCGCCGCCCAGGCCGTAGACCGTCTCGGTCGGGAAGGCGACCAGCGCGCCCTCACGCAGAAGCGCTGCCGCCCGCCGGATCGCCTCGGGCGTTGGCGGCAGCAGAAGGGCCATCTCAGCTCTTGGCGTCGAGCCGCCGCCTCATCATGTCCCGGCCGGCCTCGGTGAGCGCCGTCACGAGCAGAAGCTTGAAGAGGTCGCCCAGCAGGAACGGCTTGACGCCGGCCGTGATGGCCTTGGCGGGCCCGATCAGCGTGGCGAGCCAGCCGGCACCGAGCAGGTAGATGGCCGCCGTGGCGATGGCGACACTAAGGCCGGTCACGATCATGCCCCGACCGCGAAAGATCGGCAGACCTGTGATGACTGCTGCCACGGCGAAGCCAACGAGATACCCGCCGGTGGGGCCCACCATATAGACAAGCCCGATGCCGAGCTGCGGCGTTCCCGCGAAGACCGGTAATCCGGCAGCCCCTTGCGCGAGATAAAGGATGACGGTTGCTGCACCCAGCCGCCAGCCATAGGCGATACCCAGCAGGAACGCGACGGCAGTCTGCAGTGTCATCGGCACCGGGTAGAAGGGCACCTGGATCTTCGCTGAAAGGGTCAGGAGAAGAGAGCCGATGACGGCGAGGCTGAGATCCCGTGCAAGCTGAGCGCCGCGCGTATGCGCTGGCCAAGCGACGGTGACGAACGGCGGTGTCGACGGCAGCGAGGCCATTGCTTCCCTTCCTGCGCTAGCTTGAAGCATTGTCATCATAGAAGCCGCGCTTCGGCCGCGGCAAGACCGCGCTCAGGGTCTGGGGTCGAGCGCCCGCCAGCCGATGTCGCGCCGGCAGAAGCCATTCGGCCAGTCGAGCCGGTCGACCGCCTCGTAGGCCCGGCGTTGCGCGTCCCTCAGCGTGGCACCGAGGCCCGTGACGCTCAGCACGCGCCCGCCATCGGCGAGCCAGCGCTCGGCGTCATGGCGCGTCGCGGCGTGAAAGACCAGAAGGCCGTCGCCGCTCTCGAGCCCATCCAGGCCTCGAATCTCCGTGCCTCGGCGGTACGTCTCGGGATAGCCACGGCTGGCCATCACGACCGTAAGCGCATGCTTGGGGTACCAGCGGAGGTTCATATGAGGCAGGGCGCCATCGAGGGCGCCCACAAGGAGCTGACCCAGATCGGTCATGAGGCGCGGCAGCACGACCTGACACTCGGGATCACCGAAGCGGACATTGTACTCCACGAGCCGCGGACCCGTCGGCGTCAGCATCAGACCACAGTAGAGAAAGCCGCGGAACGGCGTGCCCTCGTCCGCCATGCCTTTCAGCGTCGGCCCGACGATCTCGCGCATGACACGCTCGATCGTGGGCGTATCGAGGATAGGGGCAGGCGAATAGGCGCCCATGCCGCCGGTGTTGGGGCCTTGATCGCCGTCGAAGGCGCGCTTGTGATCCTGGGCCGTCCCGATCTCAAGGGCGTGCGCACCGTCGCAGAGCGCGAAGAGGCTCACCTCCTCGCCCGTCATGAGCTCCTCGATCACGACGGTGGCGCCGGCCTCGCCGAAGAGGCCGTCGAAGGCCGCGTCCACCGCCTTCCTGGCGTCGTCGACCGTCGTCGCGATCACGACACCCTTGCCGGCGGCAAGGCCGTCGGCCTTGATGACGATGGGGGCGCCCTCACGCTCGACGTGGCGGTGGGCCGCCTCGCGCTCATCCCTCCCAAAGACGGCAAAGCCGGCAGTCGGGATGTCGTGCCGGGCGCAGAACGCCTTGGCGAAGGCCTTCGATCCCTCGAGCCGCGCGGCCGCGGCGGAGGGGCCGAAGGCGCGGACGCCCGCCGCCTCCAGCCGGTCGACCAGACCCAGCACGAGCGGCTGCTCCGGCCCGACGACCACGAGCTCGACTCCCTCGGCACGGCAGAACGAGACCAGGCCCTCGACATCGGTGGCCGCGATGTCGACCAAGCGGGCATCACGACCAATACCGGCGTTGCCAGGCGCGCATAGGAGCTCGCTCACCAGGGGCGAGGCGGCGAGAGACCAGCAGAGCGTATGCTCGCGCGCGCCGCTGCCAACGACCAGTGTCTTCATGCCGACCCGGCCGACCATGGAAGCCAAGCCGCGCCTATACGATCGATTGCGTCCAAGGGAGCCTGTCCATCATGGCATGTCCTAAAGCTGCGTCCGTTGCTATCCTGTCGGCGATGGCCACATCAACTGCCTTCGTCTTTTTTCCGGAGAGCGCTCGATGAGCGAGATGGTGCGGATCGGGATCCTTGGTGCGAGCGGCTACACCGGCGCGGAGCTGCTCCGCCTCCTGGGCGACCATCCGCGCGCCGAGATCCGCGCGCTCACCGCCGAGCGGCAAGCGGGCAAGGCGATCGGGGAGGTGTTCCCACAGCTTGCCGTCTACGACCTGCCGCGGCTGACCCGGATCGAGGAGATCGACGTCACGGCGCTGGACGTTGTCTTCTGCTGCCTGCCCCACGCGACCACCCAGACGATCATCCGGGACCTGCCCCGGGGCCCCAAGGTGGTCGATCTCTCCGCCGACTTCCGGCTCAGGGATCCTGCCGTCTACGAGGCCACCTACGGCCACGCGCATCAGGCGCTGGAGGCGCAGGGGGATGCCGTCTACGGCCTTACCGAGCATTATCGCGACGCCATCCGCAAGACGTGGCTCGTGGCCAATCCCGGCTGCTACACGACCACGGCCGAGCTGCCGCTGGCCCCGCTCCTGAAGGAGCGGCTGATCGATCCGGACGCCCTCATCATCGACGCCAAGTCCGGCGTCAGCGGGGCCGGCCGCGACGCCAAGCAGGGCAGCCTCTTCACCGAGGTCACCGAGGGCGTGCATGCCTATGGCGTCGCGACCCACCGGCACACGCCCGAGATCGAGCAGTGCCTGGCCGATTTCGCGGGCCGGCCGCTGACCGTGACCTTCACGCCGCACCTCATGCCGATGAGCCGTGGCATCCTGGCTACGATCTATGTGCGGTTGCTGGCCGGCGCCGGTCCTGCCGACCTCCAGGCCAGCCTCGAGCGGACCTACGCCGACGAGCCCTTTGTCCATGTGCTGCCCTTCAAGACGATGCCGGCCACGCGTCATGTGCGCGGCACCAATCTCTGCCTCATTGGTGTTCACCCCAGCCGCGTGCCGGGTCAGGCGATCATCGTCAGCGTCACAGACAATCTCGTCAAAGGCGCCTCGGGGCAGGCGATCCAGAACATGAACGCAATGCTCGGGATCGACGAGCGGCTGGGCCTCGGGCAACGCGCCCTCTTCCCCTGAGCGCCGGAGGCAGGCGCTTGGTCGAGCTCGCCGACATCCGGGACGCGGCCGAGCGCCTGAGGGGCCAGATCGAGCGCACGCCCTTCCTCCGCTCTCGGACGCTCTCGGAGATCACCGGCGCCGAGCTCTGGCTCAAGTTCGAGAACCTCCAGTACACGGCGTCCTTCAAGGAGCGGGGCGCCCTCAACCGGCTGGCCCAGCTCTCGCCTGACGAGCGGGCGGCCGGCGTAGTCGCCATGTCGGCCGGCAACCATGCCCAGGGGGTAGCGTACCACGCGGGCCGCCTCGGCATGCGGGCAGTGATCGTGATGCCCGAGCCCACGCCGTTCGTGAAGATCGAGAGCACGCGCAAGCTCGGCGCCGAGGTCGTGCTGCGCGGCGAGACGGTGGAGGATGCCGCCGCGCATGCGCGAGCCCTGGTCGAGGAGCGGGGCCTCACGTTCATCCATCCCTTCGACGATCCGGAGATCATCGCCGGACAGGGCACGGTGGCGCTCGAGATGCTCGAGGACGTGCCCGATCTCGACGTCGTCGTGGTGCCGATCGGTGGGGGCGGCCTGGTGAGCGGCGTGGCCACGGCAACAAAGGCGCTTCGCCCGGATCTGGAGGTCATCGGCGTCGAGGCGGCGCTGTTCCCGTCCGTGGTCCGGCGGCTCCGTGGCGAGCCAGCGGGGCCGGGCGGCCCGACCATCGCGGAGGGGATAGCGGTCAAGCATCCGGGCGCCCTGACGATGGCGATTATCGAGCGGCTGGTGGACGACGTCGTGCTGGTCGACGAGCCGGAGATCGAGGCGGCCGTGCTCCAGCTCCTCGAGATCGAGAAGACGGTGGTCGAGGGAGCCGGCGCCGTCGGCCTCGCCGCCATGCGCAGTGATCCGGAGCGCTTCCGCGGTCGTCGCGTGGCGCTCGTGCTCTCGGGCGGCAACATCGACAGCCGCCTCCTGTCAGCCGTCATCCTGCGAGGGCTTGTCCGCACGGAGCGTCTCGTCCGGCTTCAGGGTCACCGTGCCGGACAGTCCCGGCAGCCTCGCCCGGCTCGCGATCGCCATCGCCGAGGAGGGCGGCAATGTCGTCGATGTCGCGCATCAGCGGGCCTTCGCCCGCCGCTCGGTGAAGCAGGCCGACATCGAGGTGACGATCGAGACCCGCAACGCCGCCCATGCGCTCGAGATCGTCGCCGGCCTCTCTGCGCGCGGCTTCGAGGTCGTCAGGCTCGGCGAGGATCCTGCCTCGGACTCTGCTGACGGCTCGAGCTAGGAATTTAATCTTTACATTCCTCTCGTGCATCACGCTATCATTCCTGCAGTGCGCCGTCGCAGCGGTCTCGGCGCCCAGCTGCGAAGGAAGCTGCGGCCGTGCGCGTGCTGTTGGTCGAGGACGACGTCGCGGACGCCCTCCTCGTCGAGGAGGCTCTGGGCCCGCATCACGACGTGCGCACGATAGCGAGCGTTCAGGACGGCCTTCGCCAGCTCGCCAGCGACGACTGGCGGCCCGACGTGATCGTCGTGGACCTCGAGCGGGACGATGGTGAGACGCGCTCCGCCCTCGAGAGCCTGCGAGCGGCGGTGCCCGAGATACCGGTCCTGCTCAGTGCCGCCGGGCTGATCGACGCCTTGGGCCGTCAGCGCGCGCCGTCCTTGGGCATCGGGCCGATGGGCGCGCCGGCCGAGATCGTGCTGCTGCGCGCCTTGGCCCGGCAGCAGCAGAGCTTCAACCGCGTCATCTCCGGCCAGCGCGTCGCAGATCATGGCCGAGATCGAGAAGGTGGCGATGCAGGCGGCGGAGACGGTGGTATCGCGTGCCGTGGACCAGCTCATGGCACGGCTGGGCTTCGACGACACGGAAGGCGTGCGCCTGGCCGTCCGTCTCGCCCGCGGCTGGGAGGCCGCCAAGGCGCGCTTCGTCTCGGCGCTCGCCACCGGCATCGCGTCGGCCCTGCTGGTTGCGATCGGCGCCGGCATCATCGCCATGCTGCGACAGAACTCGACGAAATGAGTACCCCGCGCCGAATTGGCGCCCGATAAGCTGCTCGCTCCCGTGGCACTGCTGCTGCCGTCAGGTGCCTTTGTCGTGCAGCCCCTGTCCCCGATAGGCCCCTCCTGATCCATCGCCGTCGGTCGGCCGTATAGACCACGGCTGCTTGGCGAGAGGGCCCCGATGGCTTGTCTGGTCACGATCGATGCGCCGGGAGCGGCGCGATATCGCATTGCGCCCAGGCGGCGGCAACGCTTCACTGCGCAGCATGAGCACTATAGACAATGGCCGGAATGGCTCGCTCGAGGCCGATGCCAGAGCGGTCGCCGAGCTTCGTGATCGCGAGGCGTTCCATCGACTGTTCGATCACTATGCGCCGCGTGTGAAGTCCTATCTGAGGCGCCTCGGCGCCGGCGAGGACGTGGCCGAGGACCTCATGCAGGAGGTGATGCTGACGATCTGGCGGCGCGCCGAGCAGTTCGACCCGGCGCAAGGCCGCGCTGAGCACCTGGATCTTCACTATCGCCCGCAACAAGCGGATCGATGCGATCCGGCGCGAGCGGCGCCCGGATTTCGATGCTCGAGGACCCGCTGATCGAGCCCGACACGGCGCCGCGTGGCGATCGACTACGCCGAGGCGGCGCAGCTGTCGCGGGCCATGATGGAGGCGGTGCGGACCCTGCCGGAGGAGCAGAGCAGGCTCTGAGGATCTTCTACTTCGAGGACAAGACGCACAGCACCATTGCCGAGGAGCTGGGACTGCCGCTGGGCACCGTGAAGTCGCGGCTGCAGGCTGGCGCTCGGCAAGCTCCGCACTGATCATGAGGTGGTCTCGAGGAATGACCAAGGACCTCTCGCTCGACGATCTCCTCATCGCCCATGCGGCCGGCAAGCTTGCCGAGCCTGTGGCGTTGGTCGTCGCGACGCATCTCGCGCTCTCGCCGGACCAGCCGCCGCCGCTATGCGCGCTACGAGGCGGTGGGCGGGTTGCTGCTCGAGGGCCTAGCCCGAGGAGGATCTGGCCCCGGATGCCTGGCAGCGGCTGACGGCACGCCTGGACGAGCCCGAAGTGGCGCCGACCAGCGCCGCAATGCCGGTGGCTGCCAACCGGATGCCGAGCGCCGCTCTCGCGACTATCTGCCCGAGAGCCTCGACGCCATGAAGTGGCGCCACTACGGCACCGCGTCCGAGGCGGATCTCGTGATCGCCGCGACGGGCTACCGTGCCCGACTCATCCGGCTCAAGGCCGGACGCGGCGTGCCGCGGCACACGCATGGCGGCAGCGAGCTGACCGTCGTTCTCGAAGGGTCGTTCAGCGACGAGACGGGCCACTATGCGCGGGGCGACCTCGCGATCGCCGATCGCATCGGTCGATCATCGGCCGGTCGCCGACGAGGGCCATGGATTGTCTCTGTCTCGCCGTGACGGACGCGCCGCTCCGCCTAACCGGACCGATCGGGCGATTCCTCAATCCGTTCCTTCGGATCTGATGCGCTCCGAGCGGGGCGGAACGCCCTCAGCGCTCGACCACCGGCAGCATGGCGCGGAGAAACCTGACGCCCTCGGCTATGCCGAACGGATCGATGCTGTGGGGCAGGCCCGGCCGCACGATCCACTGCACCGGCACATCAACGGCCTGAAGGGCGCTCACCGCGAGCGGCAGCGACTCCACCGGCACGACATCGTCGGCATCACCATGGATCAGCATGACGGGCGGCCGCGAGCGGGTCTCGGCAGCCAGCGTCTCGGGCCCGATCAGCCGCCCGGAGAAGCCGAGGACGGCACCCAACGCCACCGGACGTCGTGGCGCCACGTGCAGCGACATCATGGTGCCCTGGGAAAAGCCCACGAGGGCCAGCCGCGAGGCCGGCAGCCGATAGCGCTCCAGCAGCGCGTCCAGGAAGGCATCGAGCTGTGGCGCCGCCTGCCGCGCTCCGGCGAGCATCCGGGCGGGCGTGCGGTCCTGGACGCTGAACCACTGTCGGCCGTAGGGCGCCATGTCGCAGGGCTGCGGCGCGTCGGGGGCGAAGAAGGCGGCCTGGGGCATGCTGCTCGGCCAGTGCCGGCGCCAGGCCGATCAGGTCCTGGCCGTCCGCTCCCAGCCCATGGAGCAGCACGATGATCTCGCGCGGCGAGCCTCCAGCGCGGGGCGGCATCGATGGGCCATGGAGCATGCGATCGATCCCTGGTTGCGCCAGCGGCCCTTGCGCCGATGCGGCCGGCGCATAATGATCCGGCGCACGGGCGATCTCAATCCACGCGTGGACGAACCGTTGTGAGCCTTTCGACGACGACGCCCTACTCGCTCGCCGGGCAGGATTTCCTGCCGCTGCCGGAGGGCGAGGGGCCGGGGCACGTGACCCGCTTCGCGCCGAGCCCGACCGGCTACCTTCATATCGGCCATGCCTACGCCGCGCTCTTCGCCTACGAGGCGGCGCGCTGCCTCTGGCGGCTCCTTCCGTCTGCGGATCGAGGATATCGACCTGCAACGCTGCCGGCCGGAGTTCGAGGTCGCGATCCTCGAGGATCTACGCTGGCTCGGCCTCGGCTGGGAAGGAGCGGCGATGCGCCAGTCGGACCGGTTCCCCGCCTACGAGGCTGCGCTCGAGCGGCCTTCGCGAGCTCGACGTCATCTACCCCTGCTTCTGCTCACGCAAGCAGATCAGGGCCGAGGTCGAGGAGGCCGGCCGCGCGCCGCACGGGCCGACGGGCGAGGTGATCTATCCGGGCATCTGCCGCCGCCTGGATCGCACCGAGCGGGACTATCGCATGGCGCGGGGCGAGCCCTTCGCCTGGCGTCTCGACATGGGGCGGGCGCTGGCCGCGACCGGACCCCTTTGGTGGTACGACATCCGGGCGGGATGGGTCGGAGCCGATCCGGCATCGCAGGGCGATGTCGTCATCGCCCGCAAGGACACGCCGACGAGCTACCATCTGGCCGTCACCGTCGACGATGCCGAGCAGGGCGTCACGCTCATCACGCGCGGCGAGGATCTGTTCACGGCAACGCACGTGCATCGCCTGCTGCAGGCGCTTCTGGGCCTCCCCACGCCCAGCTACTATCACCATAATCTCGTGGCCGATAGCAGCGGCGAGCGGCTCTCCAAGCGCAACCGCGCGGTGACGATCCGCCATCTCCGCGACATCCACCGCACGCCAGACGACGTCTGGGGGATGATCGGCCTGGAACTGCCCGCCGTCTCGCCGGCGATCAGGTGACGCGCGCGCTGCTCGGGCTTCTGCTCGTTCTAGCCTGCGGTGGCTGCGCCACGATAACGCCGCCGCCGCCCAACATCGCGGACGCGCCCGTGGTCTCGTGGGCGCCCAAGGGTCCGGCCCACGCCGTGATCATCGCGGTCCACGGGTTCGACGACCATATGACCGCGTTCAGCGGCCTCGGTCATTATGCGGCGACCCAAGGGGTGCGCGTGATTGCCTACGACCAGCCCGGCTTCGGGCTGCAGCCTGACCGCGGCTACTGGCCGGGCACCGCGGCGCTGGACGAGGCGTTGGCAGCACGGATCCGGCAGGCGCGCGTCGACTATCCCGGCCTGCCGCTCTTCGTCCTGGGCGAGAGCATGGGAGCCGCGGTCGCCGTGACCACCCTGGCGCGCCCTGATGCGCCCCAGGTCGACGGCGTCATCCTCTCGGCGCCGGCCGTCTGGGGCGGCGACGCCCTGAACCCCCTCTACCGGACTCTGCTGACCGTGATGAGCCAGCATCGCGCCCGACCTCGAGCTCACCGGGAGCGGCCTCGGCATCCAGGCATCGGACAACATTCCGATGCTGATGACGCTTGGCCGGGACCCGCTCTTCATCAAGGCGACGCGTGTTGTCGTGATCGACGGGCTGGTGCGTCTGATGGACGAGGCGCGGCGGGTGGCCCCGCGATCTCGAGACGCCGACCTTCGTGCTGATCGGCGAGCACGACCAGATCATTCCACCTGCGGCGCAGTGGACCTTCGTCCGACAGATCGGCACGGCCAGCTGCGCCGTCGCCGCCTACCCCAACGGCTGGCACCTTCTGCTCCGGGATCTCGATCGGCGGCTCGTCTGGAACGACATCCTCGCCTGGATCGGCCGCCGGCCGCTGCCGTCGGGCCTTGCGCGGCCCTGTCGACCGATGTCCAGCACACCTGTGGTTCTTTACGATCCTTTAAGCTTTCGCAGTGCAGCACCCGGTTGACTCCCGCGGAGCCGCCGACCAGCATCCGCGCCGCCATCGACCCGAGCGGCATGTCCGAGCCTCGCCGGCGGCGGCGCTTCGGAGCGAGGAAGTGACCGCGAGGGTTGGAGCGCGGGGGATATAGTCTTTGGCCGATCCTTATGTCATGGCGCAGGCCGTGCTCCTCGGTGTCGTCGAGGGCGTGACTGAGTTCCTTCCGGTCTCATCGACGGGGCATCTGATCCTCGCCGGCTATTTCGTCGACTTTCCCGAGCCGTTGGGGAAGATCTTCGAGGTGGTGATCCAGCTGGGCGCCATCCTCGCGATCGTCGTCCTCTACTGGGGGAGGCTGTGGGGCGCTGTGGTCGCCCTGCCGAGCAGCGCGCGGGCGCGGCATTTCGCGGTCTCGATCATCGTGGCCTTCCTGCCGGCGGCGGTCATCGGCGCGGCGCTGCACGACTTCATCAAGCGCGTGCTCTTCTCACCCTGGATCGTCGCGACGATGCTGGTCGTCGGCGGCATCGTGATCCTTCTGATCGAGCGCCTCGCCCTTCGCGCGCGCCACCACGAGTTCGACGCGTTGCCGACCGGCACCTCCTTGGGCATCGGCTTCTTTCAGTGCATAGCGATGATTCCCGGTGTCTCGCGCTCGGCCGCTACGATCCTGGGTGCCATGCTGCTGGGGGTCGACCGGCGTGCTGCCGCCGAGTTTTCCTTCTTTCTGGCGATCCCGACGATGCTCGGCGCCACCGTGTTGGATCTCTACAAGGGGCGGGCGGCGCTGACGCTGCACGACTACGAGGTCATCGCCGTCGGCTTCGTCGTCGCGTTCATCTCGGCCGTGATCGTCGTCCGCGCCTTCGTGGCCTTCCTTCAGCGTCATACCTTCGCGGTTTTCGGCTGGTACCGCATCCTCATCGGCCTCGTGATGATGCTCGTCCTCTGGCATTACGCATGATGCCACGGCCCATAGGGCCGGAGGGCCCATGGAGGATGCCTTGTGACCGACGATCCCGAGCTTGTCCGCTGGAACGAGCGTTTCTCAGGCAGCGACTATCACTTCGGTACCGAGCCTAGCCCCCTCCTCGTCGCCCATCGCTCGCTTCTGGAGCCTGGCCGAAGCGCCCTTGCGGTAGCCGACGGTGAGGGCCGAAACGGTGTCTGGCTGGCCGAGCAGGGCCTTGACGTCCTCTCGATCGACTTCTCGGCGCCGGCGTTGGCCAAGGCGCAAGGGCTGGCCGAGGCTCGCAACGTGGCGATCCGGACCCAACAGGTGGACCTTGCCGCCTGGCCGTGGGAGCCCGAGCAGTTCGACGTCATCGCGGCGATCTACATCCAGTTCGCGAAGCCGGAGCAGCGCTCGAGGATCTTCGCCGGCATCTGCCGCGCCCTGAGGCCGGGCGGCCTTCTGTTCCTGCAGGGCTACCGACCCGAGCAGCTCGCCTACGGCACCGGCGGCCCGCCCTTCGTCGAGAACCTCTACACGAGCGACATGCTGTGCGACGCGTTCGGCGATCTGCAGATCCTGCACCTGCGCGAGCACGACTTGGTCGTGGCGGAGGGCAAAGGGCACGCGGGCATGTCGGCGCTGATCGATCTCGTCGCTCGCAAATAGCCTCCGCTCAGCTGGGCGCCACGACGACGTCGAGGAGGGCCGGGCGCCGCTCGCGCCGCACCGCCTCGATCGCGCGGCCGAGCGCGCCCTCCAGCTCGGCACCGCTCTCGACGCGCTCTGCGTGGGCACGGCTGGCCCGCGCCACCATCGCGTAGTCCGGCGCTGGCGCCAACGAGGTGAGTGGCATCAGGTTCGCCCGGGCGGCATGGCCGTCGGGATAGACCGCCTTGGTCGACTTGCGGACTGCGTCCCAGACGCCGTTGTTGAAGACGATCGTGAGGATCGGCAGGCCGAGCGCCTCGGCCAGCTGATGGCAGGCGACGGGATTGGCGAACATGTAGGAGCCGTCGCCGACGCAGGCCAGCACCAGCCGGTCGCGGTCGGCCAGCTGGGCGCCAAGCGCCGCAGGCATGCCCCAGCCGAGGCCGCCGGCCAGCGAGTGGCCGAAGAGCGTGCCGGCGCGCTCGAAGCTCATGACCGAGGGATCGCAGGCGAGCTCGTTGAAGACGACGGCATCCTTGCCGATGCGCTCGGCGATTGTCCGGCTGACGAACGCCGCCGACATGGGCCGTCCGCCGCCGCTGGCCGCCGCCTCGAGCAGGGCCGCACGAGCATCGCCGTTGGCTCTCGCTAGGCGCTCCCGGCGAGAGGCGATGGCACCGTCGTGGCCGGCAAGCCTGGCCGCGAGGGGGCCGCTCAGCGCCTCCAGCACCGCTGCCACATCCCCCTGGAGGGTGACGTCGGCCGGGAAGCCACGCACCGGCACCGAGGCGAAGAGCGGATCGGGGCCAGCCTGGATGACGCGGCAACCCGCCTTCGGCGTGTGGCGGAGCGGGATCCAGGGCACGAGCGCATCGAGTACGAGAACGGCGTCGGCCTCCGCGAGCAGCCGGCCAGGATCGAAGCCCGCATGCATCGGATGCGCGCTCGGCAGCGCGTTGCGTGCGGCCCAGAACTCGACGACCGGCACGGCGAAGCGCTCGGCGAAGGCGGCGAGCGCGCCGAAGCCCTCCGCACCCCGACCGGCTCGGGCGGTGACGATCATCGGGCGCTCGCGCCTCGGCCAGGATCTCGGCCGCCGCCTCGAGCGAGTCGGCGCCCGGCGCGATATCGCCGACGATAGCCTGGAGCGGTCGCTCCGACAGGGAGAGGCCGGCCATCGGGGCGCACAGCACCTCGCGCGGCAGGCTCATATAGACGGGTCCTGCGGGCGCGCTCGAGGCGATCGCCAGCGCCCGATCGACGAGCAGCGGAAGCTGATCGCCGAGCCGCAGCTCATAGTCCCACTTCACGACCTCGCGCACCATTCCGCCCTGGTCGCGCATCTCCTGGCCCCAGTGGATGCCGAGGTCGCGCGAGCCCAGATGGCCTCGTTCGGTGAGCGGCGTCCTACCCGAGAGGACCAGCATCGGCACGTTCTCGCGAGCGGCGTTGATGATGCCCATCAGCCCGTTCGCGAGGCCCGACATTGACGTGCATCATCACCGCCTGTGGCCGGCCGGTGACGAGCCAGTAGCCATGCGCCATCGCGACCGCCGCAGTCTCGTGCGGCACGACGACGGGCTCCGGCATCGGCAGGCCGGTGGCAGTGCCGCGCACCATCCCCTCGATCAGTGGCGCGCAGTCCGTGCCCGCGTTGGTCAGGAGATACTCGACGCCGCGCTGGCGCAGCTGGACGAGCAGCGCCTCGGCGACGGTCTGGACGTCGAAAGCGTTCGTCTGCACGGGACGGCCCCTGTGGCTCTCGGACATCGGCTCGCCGATCAGCATGCCAGGAAGTTGAGGGACTGGCGAGCAGGACGGCGCGGACCAGATGATAAGCATCCGGTCCTCCCGGCTGTGGCGTGGCCAGCGCTGCAGCAGGACGTCAGGCCGGATTTGTCGTTCAATAGACGGGGTTGGAACGGGTGCGATGCGGCGATCCACACCCGCCTCAACAGGACTGTCCACGAATCTGTGGATAAACTGTCATCTTGACGTCACGAGCTTCTCGCCATTTGTCGGGGCCGGCTCTGGCCTCTCTCCCTCCCCAGCGGACCCTGGCGACGATGGCGATCCCCGATCCGGCAATGAGCGAGAACGGCCGGCTTCGTCGTCTCGCGGCGACAGCGAGCCTCTCGGTCGCTATCGTCCTCGTGCTGCTCAAGACGATAGCGGCGCTGCTCACGGGCTCCATCGCGGTGCTGAGCTCGCTCGTCGACAGCCTTGCCGACATCGGCGCCTCGGCGATCACGTTCCTCAGCGTCCGGGTGGCGCTGCAGCCGCCGGACGGCCGGCACCGCTATGGCCACGGCAAGGCCGAGTCGCTGAGCGCCCTGGCCCAGGGGGCGCTGGTCGCCGGCTCTGGCGTCTTCGTGCTGGTTGGTGCGGGCCGGCGCCTGCTGATCCCGGAGCGGGTCGAACTCGACCGGTATCGGCCTCGTCGTGATGATTTTCGCGACCCTCGCGACCCTCGCTCTCGTCCTCTTCCAGCGGTACGTCGTGCGCCGGACCGGCTCGCAGGCGATAAGCGCCGACAGTGTGCACTATCTGAGCGATCTCATCACGAACCTTGGCGTAATCGTCTCGCTCCTCGCATCCCGCTGGCTGCATGTGCTGTGGCTCGATCCGCTGATCGGTGCCGTCCTCGCCCTCTACCTGCTGAAGACTGCCTTCGACATCGTGTCGGCGGCCATCGGCACCCTGATGGACCACGAGCTGCCCGCGGGCGACCGCGAGCGCATCGCCGCCATCGTCCGGAGCCACGCCGAGGTTCACGATCTCCACGATCTGAGGACGCGCGAGGCCTCGGGCACGCGGTTCATCGAGTTCCACATCGAGATCGATGGCAATATGACCGTCCGCGAGGCGCACGACGTCACCGACGCGCTCGAGGACGAGCTGGGCCGTCTCTTCGTAGATGCCGAGATCATCATTCACCAGGAGCCAGCAGGGCTCGAGGACGCCCGCCTCGACGACCGGATCCGCGCGGCATCGGACCGGCCCGCCGTCTGAGCCTCGCGGGCCCATATCGGGCTCGTGAACGCCGCGGCTCTTCCTTCGCTGCCCCCGGCGGCCACATCATCGCCGCAGGCCAGCAAGGGCCTCTTGCAGGGCAAGGGATGGCGGCAAGGTGACCGACACGGACATTCTCGTCATCGGCGCGGGCTCCGCGGGCCTCAGCGTCGCGGCCGGCGCGGCGCAGCTCGGCGCGCGCGTTGTCCTCTGCGAAAAGGGCAAGATGGGTGGCGACTGCCTCAACTACGGGTGCGTGCCGTCGAAGTCGCTGATCCGTGCTGCCGAGATCGCCCATCTCGCCCGAGGCGGTGCCCGCTTCGGCGTGAACGGTCACGAGCCCGCGATCGACTTCCCTGCCGTGCGCGCTCACGTCCGGAGCGTGATCGACGCCATCGCGCCGAACGACAGCGAGGAGCGCTTCACCGGCCTCGGCGTCCACGTCGTGCGCGCGCGCAGCCCGCTTCGTGGCACCGGTCGAGGTCGAGGCCGGCGGGAGCGGTTTCGGGCCCGCCGGATCGTCATCGCCGCGGGCTCGAGGGCCGCCGTGCCGCCGATCCCAGGCATGGAGCACGTTCCCTATCTCACCAACGAGACGATCTTCGAGCTGGCCGAGAGGCCCGAGCATCTGATCGTCATCGGCGGCGGGCCGATCGGTGTCGAGCTGGCTCAGGCGCATCGTCGGCTGGGCGCCCGCGTGACCCTTCTCGAGCGGTTCGCGATCCTGCCCAAGGACGAGGCCGACGCGGTCGAGCTCGTCCGCAGCGTCATCACGGCCGAGGGCGTGCACGCTCGTCGAGCGGGCGGAGATCAACGAGGTCGGCGTTGAGGGAAACGGCGTCGCCGTGCGCTACCGGGCCGGGAACGGCAGCGAGATGCGCATCCGTCGGGCAGCCACCTGCTCGTGGCGGCGGGCCGCAGGCCCAATGTCGAGGATCTCGATCTCGAGGCCGCTGGGCGTCGTCTACTCGGCCAAGGGAATCGAGGTCGATGCGCGGCTCAGGACCAGCAACCACAAGGTCTACGCGATCGGCGACGTCACCGGCAGCCTGCAGTTCACCCACATGGCCGCGCATCACGCGAGCGTGGTGATCCGCAACATCGCTGTTCCGGCTGCCCGCCAAGGTCGATCATGCGGGCCGTGCCCTGGGTCACCTACACCGATCCGGAGCTCGCCCAGGTCGGCCTCACCAGGGCCATGGCCAGCGAGCGTGGCCTTGCCGTCGAGGAGGTCGGCGCCGCCTTTCGCCGACAACGACCGTGCCCGGGCCGAAGGCGAGCCGCTGGGCTTCGCCAGGATCCTGGTCGATCGAGGCGGCCATGTGGTCGGTGCCACGATCGTGGGCCCGAGGGCCGGTGAGCTGATCCAGCTCTGGGGCCTCGCCATCCAGGAGCGGATCAAGCTCTCGCGTGTGGCGCAGATGATCCTGCCCTACCCGACGCTGAGCGAGATCAACAAGAAGGTGGCGGGGAGCTATTTTACGCCCAGGCTCTTCAGCGACCGGACGCGGCGCCTTGTTCGGCTGCTGCTGCGTCTTCCCTGAGCCAGAGGAGGCCCGATCATGGATGCCGACGACCTGCGCGCCCTCCAGGCGCCCTTGAAGGAGCGCTACCGCGACGATCCGGAGGCGGCCGTCGTGACGCTGCGTGCCGCCGGCGAGATCGGCGGCGAGGGGGTGGCCTGCAAGGTGGACACTGGCCGGGCCCTGGTCGAGGCCGGCCTCCATCCGGCGACGGGCGGCTCCGGGCTGCAGGCCTGCTCGGGCGACATGCTGCTCGAGGCGCTCGTGGCCTGCGCCGGGGTGACCCTCTCGGCGGTGGCCACGGCCCTGGGCATCGAGGTCCGAAGGCGGCACGGTCCGGGCCGAGGGCGATCTCGACTTCCGCGGCACGCTCGGAGTCGACAAGACTGCACCGGTGGGCTTCCGCGACATCCGCCTCACGTTCGAGGTCGACACCGACGCTGCGGAGGAGCAGCTGCAGACGCTTCTCCGGCTGACCGAGCGCTACTGCGTCGTCCTGCAGACGCTGCGCAGCGCGCCGCCGACCAGCGCGACCCTGGGCCGCAGCGCCTGAGCCGATCTCGACGTGGCACCGGCGGCGTGCGAGACCAGCGCGCGCTCTGCTCTCGGAGACGGTCCATGCGGCTCGTGCCCTTTCGGTGGTTCCTCCTCGGCCTCCTGATGCTGGCGCCACTGTCGGCTGCTCATGCGAACGCGCCGACTGAGCAGCTGGTCGTCCAGACCGCGAAGGCGCCCCTGACCTTCATCGTCGAGGTGGCGTCGACGCCGGAGGCGCGTGGTCGTGGCCTGATGTTCCGGGAGCATCTGGCGCCCCTGCACGGCATGCTGTTCGACTTCGGGACGGTCCGCCCCGTCATGATGTGGATGAAGAACACGAAGATCCCGCTCGACATGCTCTTCATCGACCGGACGGGACGCATCGCGCACATCGCCGCGAACACGGTGCCGATGTCGGAGGCGATCATCCCTTCCGAAGGGCCGGTGCGCGCCGTGCTCGAGATCGGCGGCGGCGAGAGCGCCCGGCTCGGCATCAAGGAGGGCGACAAGGTCCAGGCCTCGCTCTTCGAGGGCCAGTAGGAGGTCTCCCATGGCGGAAGGCGTCGTTCGTCTCCGGATCGAGGGCATGGGCTGCGAGGCCTGCGTCACGGCCGTCGACGAGGCGCTCCGCGGGGTGCCGGGTGTGGAGCACGTCACCGTCGACCTCGCGAGCGGGCTGGGCGAGGTGCGGGTCCAAGACGGGCTGATCGCGGCCGATCTCGTCGCCGCGATCAGCAAGGCCGGCTACGAGGCGGTGCCGGCCTGACCACCTCAGGCCGCCGGCAGGTTCTCGATCGCCAGCGCCGGCAGGGGCTCGGCCGGCTCGATCCCGAAGATCCGGCAGTAGAAGGCCAGCTCCGCCAGGAGCGCCTGCTGGATCGTCTCGGCCTTCCTGAAGCCGTGGCCTTCGCCGGGAAAGGCCAGATAGGCCACGGGCAGGCCCTTCTTCCGCAGCGCCTCGACCATCGCCTCGGCCTGGTTCGGCGGCACCACCTTGTCGTCCAACCCCTGCAGGAAGATCGCCGGGCAGGAAAGCCGGTCGGTGAAGTGAATGGGTGAGCGCTCCCGATAGAGATCGGCCCGCTCCGGATAGGGCCCGACCAGCCGGTCGAGGTAGCGGCTCTCGAACTTGTGGGTGTCGCGGGCCAGCGCCTCCAGGTCGCCGATGCCGTAGTAGCTCGCCCCCGCCTTGAAGACGTCCGTGAAGGTCAGCGCGCAAAGCGTCGTGTAGCCGCCGGCGCTGCCCCCGGCGATCACAAGGCGCGCCGGGTCGGCTGCTCCCTCGTCCACGAGATGGCGCGCCGCCGCCACGCAGTCCTCGACATCGGCGATGCCCCACACGCCGTCGAGCGCGCGCCTGTAGGCGCGGCCGTAGCCGGTGCTGCCGCGATAGTCGACATCGACGATGGCAAAGCCCCGGCTGGTCCAGAACTGGTAGGCGAGGCGCAGCGCCGGCGAGGCCGAGCTGGTCGGTCCGCCATGGCTGCGCACGATGAGCGGCGGCCGCTCGCCTGCAGGCGCCGCGTGCTCGGGGCTCGTGGGAGGATAGTAGAAGGCATGCGCCCGATGGCCGCCGGCTGTCGGAAAGCTGATGGAGCGGGGCTCGGCGATCCAGCCCGGGTCCAGCGACAGCTTGCCGGCCGAGGCGAGGCGTTGGACCAAGCGCTCGGGCTCGGCCGCGCCGATCTCGATCAACCCCGCTGGTGTCGTCGACGATCCGGCGATGAGGGCTGCCCGGCCGCCATCGCAGGCGATGTCGCCGAGCACGGCATAGGACAGGTCCAGGCGCTTTCCCGGCCCGCCGCTCAGCGGCAGGAGCCAGAGGTGGGAGAAACCGTCCTCGCTCACCGTCGCGATGACGGTCTCGGCATCGAGGAAGCCGTACCAGCGGCTGCCGAGTTGCCAGAGTGGTCCGCCCAGCTCGCCCGGCGGGGCCGCGACGAGCTCGACGCCGCCTTCGGCGAGCCTGTAGAGGCTCCAGCGTCCCGCGCGGTCGGAAAGAAAATAAAGCTGGCCGTCCGGCCCCCATTCCGGCTGGAGGACGGCCTCGTCCGAGCCGCCGGCCACGGCCTTGGGCGCCGGCGCCTCGCCCTCCTCGTCGAGATCGGCCACCCAGAGCGTCGTTCCATCCCAGGGCATGGCCGGATGGTCCCAGGTGAGCCATGCGAGCCGCCGGCCATCCGGGCTGGGCCGCGGATAGGCGAAGAAGTCGTGACCCTCGGCGAGGACGAGGCCTTCGTCGGGCGGGCCGTCGAGCGGCAGCGCCACCAGCGCCGTCTGCGGCTCGCCCGCTGCCCGATGGTCCTCGCGGACGGCGATCACCCGTCCGCGCGCGAGGTCCAGCGCCAGATCGCCGTAGCGGAGCTGGCCGCCGCTCTCGGGCGTCAGGGGGCGCGATCGCACCCCGGCCAGCCGCCAGATCCGCTGGTCGGCGAAGCTGATGCCCAGCACGATGTCGCCCCGGGCGACATAGGCCACGCCCCCATATTCCTGGATCCGGGTCCGGAGATTGAAGGGCGAGTGTGTCACCTCGGCGACGTTGCCCTCGCCGTCGCGCCGCATCAGCGTCGTGCGTCCGCCCTCCTGCGGCCGGCTCTCGCACCAGTAGGTGATGGCGCCGTCCCGCGACGGGCTGCCCAGCCCGACCTGCCCGGCCGTGATCATGTCGGCGCCGACGGGCGAGCGCCAGGCGCCGTAGGGGGCGGTCCGGTCGCTTCTGCTGGCTCAAGTCGATTCCTCCTGCTGACCGGGGCTGGTTCTACCAGAGCTGGCGCGCTGTCGAGACTCGACGGGCGCCCCGCGTCATGCTACTCGATGTTCACGTTCTGTTCTCACCAGGAGGGCTCCAGCATGTCCCTCACCATCTTCAAGGGCCGCGGCGCCACCATCAACCCCGACGGCCGCTTCGAGCGGGCGCGACGCGCGCTCGAGGACGACGGCTGGGGCGGGCTCGACGCGCTGAGCCAGGACGCGGGCCCGCGCACCGAGGTCTTCCGCGACGCGTCCCGCACCGTCATCGCGCGCAACGACAGCCCCGACATACCCTTCGAGCAGTCGATCAATCCCTATCGTGGTTGCGAGCACGGCTGCATCTATTGCTATGCCCGGCCGAGCCACAGCTATCTCGGTCTCTCCCCCGGCCTCGACTTTGAGACCAAGCTCTTCGCGAAGCACGACGCCGCCTCCCTGCTGCGGGCGGAGCTGGCGCGACCCGGCTACACGCCCAAGGTCATCGCTCTTGGGGCCAACACCGACCCCTACCAGCCGATCGAGAAGCGCCTCGGCATCACCCGAAGCATCCTCGAGGTGCTCCTCGAGGCGCGCCACCCGCTCGGCATCGTCACCAAGTCGGCGCTCGTCCTCAGGGATCTCGATCTCCTGGCCGAGCTCGGCCGGCTCTCCCTCGTGCGTGTTTTCGTCTCGGTGACCTCGCTGGACCCGGAGCTGGCCCGGGTTATGGAACCCCGCGCCTCGGCTCCGCATCGGCGGCTCATGGCGGTCGAGCGGCTCGCGGATGCCGGCGTGCCGGTGGGCGTCATGGTCGCGCCGATCATCCCGGCCATCAACGACTCCGAGATCGAGCGTATCGTCGCGCGTGTCGCCCAAGTGGGCGCCGTCGGCGTCTCTCACACGCTGCTCCGGCTGCCTCACGAGCTGAAGGATCTTTTCAGCGCCTGGCTCAATGAGCATTTCCCCGACCGGGCGGAGCGGGTGCTTTCGCTCGTCCGCCAGACCCGAGGCGGGCGTCTTTACGACTCCGACTTTCGGACGCGCATGCGTGGCACGGGCCGATCGCCGATCTCATCCGCGATCGGGTCCGCCGCGCCGCCATGCGCCACGGACTCTCCGGCCGCCGCTATCCGCAGCGCACCGACCTCTTTCGCCCGCCGCGCCTGGACGGACAGATGGATCTCTTTGGAACGTTGAGCGCCCCCGCCTCTGTCTGATCGAGAGCCCCTCGGTCAGCGGAGACGCGTGCCTTCTGTCAGGCGGCAGCGGGAAGGGGCTGAACCCGCTCCATCACCTCGAACGCGTCGTGGCGGACATGGTTCTGGCGCATCTCCTCCTTGAGCATCGCCTCGGAGACGATGCCCTTCTCGACGCACTCCTTGAGGAGGCCGAAGAAGAAGCGCTCCTGGTTGGGGTCGGGATGGCGCTTGTAGGCGCCCAACCCGCCATAGCGGCCGAAGAGGGCCTCGCGCGCGCGGCGGTAGATCCCGATCACCGGAATGGTCCCCCTCTTGGTCGAGGGCGTAAAGTCCACCGGGAGGCCCGTCTTCCAGGGCTGGGTCCAGCGCTTGGTGTTGTGGAGGAGCTTCGTCTGCGGCGTCAGCCGGTCGAAGTCGTTCCACTCCTTCTCGAACAGGCCCACGGTATCGACTGGCTCGAGCTCGAGCGAGATCCACTTCATGTAGTCGCGCTTGAGCTCGAACATCTCGTTGAACTGCTCCTCGCACTTCCAGTGCGTGAGCTTGGGGCAGTCGAGCAGCATGACCGAGGTGGCGAAGGCCTTGCCCGAGATGCCGCGCGGCCGACACATCACGGCCTTGCCCTGCATGTCGCGGGTGAGGAGATCGTTGATGTCGCCGACGGCGAAGACGTCCGGGTCGACGACCACGGCCCTGCCCTCGTAGCCCAGGAGCTCGGGCGGGGTGAAACGCAGAGGCGTGAAGGACTGCAGATCCTCCATCAGCCACTCGCGCTTCATCTTGTCCCGGAGGTAGATCTGGCCCTCCTTGGCCGCGAGGAACGGGAAGTCCTTCGTGTGGATGATCCGCACGTCGAACGCGTCCGCATTCTTGCTGTTGCGCCGCATCGAGTACTCCGACACGAGCGCGCCCACCATCTGTCGATGGTTGGTGTGGATGAAGACCGTGTTCCTCACGACCGTCTGCCCTCTCTCGAGGTTTGGGTTTCAGCCCTCAAGGTAGGGTCGATGGACCCCGTTCGCTAGGCTCCTGCGGCAACAGCGCGCCTGTGCCTGCCTCGTCTCGTCGTAGCCGAAGACGGGGTCCAGCCGGCTGCGGACGATCGCCTCGATCGCCGTCACCTCCTCGGTGCTGAAATAGTCGCGCCAGCCGCCGACCTTGCCGCGCCGCGTCTTGAACGAGTTCGGGTTCTTTCGGTCCTTGGCGACCATGCGGCCGCCCGAGAACCAGAAGGCCCGGCGCTCCTCGAGCTTGCGCATGTTCTCGAACGACGAGAACCGCACCGCCTCCTCGATCTCGTCGGCGGTGCCCGGTGTGCCCATGAACGCCAGCATGCGGCCCAGCTCCCTTCCGGGATCGGCTTTCATGTCCTCGTAGCGCACGAGCAGGACGTTGGGCAGAGCCGGCAGCGCCCGCGCCCAGCCGTTCATGAAGTCGATGACCTTGGCGAGGCCGGCCTCGTGGTGGGCCACGAAATCGAAGATCGAGACCTCCTGGCCGTGCTCCGGATAGTCGTTGATCGTCTTCTTGTGTGGCCGCATCCGGAACTGCCACTGATGGAACTGGGAGACCGCGACGTCGGCCGGATCGCGGACCAGCAGGATCACCTTGGTGGAGGCATAGTCCTCCTTGGTGCCGGCGTGGCCCGTATAGTCCTTAAGATAGTTGTCGTGCGTGAAGAAAATTTTCGGGATCGCGCGGTTGCGCAGATGGAAATTGTCGAAGCCGATCAGCAGCCGGTCCGAGAGCCCGTGCTTCACCTGGAAGGCGCGGGACAGCATCACCCGGAGCCACGTCCGGCCGCTCTTGCCGAAAGAGACGATGGTGACGTCCGCATGGCGCAGCTTCTCGGCCTGCTCGCGGCCCCTGACCCAGCGCTCGATGCGGATCTTGCGCTCGCTCGGCAGGAAGAAGAGCGGTGTGAGCACGGCCCAGCGCTGCAGTCTCTTCGAGACACTGGAGAGCGCCGGACGGACGACGGCGAGCATCAGCGATTTCCGGTGGACGGCCTTCGTTCAGAAGAACGCCTCTTACAAGCCCGAGCACCTGGGCGCAACGTAACGATCGTCACACCCGGCTGAGCTTCGCCCGCGGGGCGTGCCACCAGGGTGGCGTCGGCGCCTCCTCAGGCGCGCCGGCGGCGAGACTTGGCGAAGGTGTCGAACGCTACGGCCAGCACGATGATGACCCCGATGATGATCTGCTGAACGTAGGAGCTGACATTGTTGAGCACGAGCCCGTTTAGCAGGACGCCGATCAGGATGGTCCCGACGACCGTGCCGAAGATGGTGCCCACGCCGCCGAACAGCGAGGTCCCGCCGATCACGACCGAGGCGATGACGGTGAGCTCGTAGCCGATGCCGGCCACGGCCTCGGCAGAGTTGAGCCGTGACGACAGGACGAACCCGCCGAGCCCCGCCAGGAAGCCGATGATCACATAGACCGACAGTGTCAGCCGATCGACGTTGAGCCCGGAAAGCCTTGCTGCCTCCGGATTGCTGCCGATGGCATAGACGTGGCGCCCATAGCGGGTCACGCGCAGTACGATGTGAGCCAGAACGGCGAGCAGCAGAAAGAGGATCACCGGCACCGGCACCGGCCCGACATAGCCCTGCCCCCACCAGCGATAGGCCTCATCGAAGCCGCTGATCGGTCCACCTCCGGCGAACAGTAGCGCAACGCCACGGAATGCCGACATGCCGCCAAGCGTGACGACGAAGGGCGGCACCTTGAGCCGCGTGATTGCGACGCCCTGAAGCCACCCGGCAGCGGTGCCGGCGGCAAGCGCCGCCAGCACCGCCAGGGGCCAGCCGAAGCCGTGTGCTTCCGCGCCGGCGCCGGCCGCAAACCGGTATTGCAGGCCTCCCTTGGCGACGGCCGCGGCCACCAGGCCAGCGAAGGCCACCACCGAGCCGATCGAGAGATCGATGCCGCGCGTCAGGATGACGAAGGTCATGCCGATCGCCAGGATCCCGTAGATCGATACCTGGCGCATCACATTGAAGAGGTTGAGCGGCTTGAGGAAGCGGGGATCGAGGATCGCGAAAGCACCCATCAGCACAAGGAGGAAGATCAGGGGCGCGTAGGCGGCGAGGAAGCCGAAGAGGTCGAAGCCCTCAGCGCGCCCGCTCGTCTCCACCTTGGTGCTCATCTGTCTTTCCCGCTCCCTGCTTATCAACCGATGAGGACGTTGGATCTGGTCGACGGTCAAGCGCCGCCGTGCAGCCCTACCCCAGCCGTCGGAGGCCCGCACGCCCGGCGGGAGGCCGTGACAACTCGCTAGGGCGCGGGAGCTTGACGGGTAGCGCTCGCCCGTCTCATGCGGCCCTCGACGAGCCCCTCGTCATCAGACGCATCAGGTGCTCCTCGCTAGCCTCGACGGCGGCGACCTCGCCGGTGATCCGACCTTCGCACATGGTCACGATGCGATCGCTCACGGTCAGCACCTCAGGCAGTTCGGAGGAGATGGCGATGACGGCCACGCCGCTGTCGGCCAGCTGATAGAGAAGCTGATGCACCTCGGCCTTGGCCGCGACATCGATCCCCCGGGTGGGCTCGTCGACGATCAGGACCTTCGGCTGAAGCGCCAGCCATCGGGCCAGCACCACCTTTTGCTGATTGCCGCCAGAGAGGTTCGCGACCGCCTGACCGGCGCCAGCCATCTTGATGTTGAGCTTTTGGCGGTACTCCTCGACGAGCCCTTCCTCGGCGGAGCCATCGACGAGGCCGAGCCTGCCGCAGAGCCTGTCCAGTACCGTGATCGAAAGATTGCTGCGCACCGCCAGCGCCAGGAAGAGAGCCTGCTGCTTGCGGTCCTCGGGAACGAGACCGACGCCTGCGCGGATCGCGTCCAGGGGCGATCGGATCGCCACTTCATTGCCGTCGATGAAGATCCGCCCGCGCGCCACCGGATCGGCGCCGAAGATCGCCCTTGCGAGCTCCGTTCGTCCGGCACCGACCAAGCCGGCCAGTCCCAGGATCTCGCCATGGCGGACCTCGAGCGTCGCGTCCTCGACCACCGTCGCGTGCGGATTGGCGGGATCCCGAACCCGTGCCAGCGCCTCGATCCGCAGAGCCACCGACCCCGAGGCAGTAGCGCTTCTGTGGCGGAACAGCCGCTCCACCTCGCGGCCGACCATGAGGCGGATGATCTCCTCGATCGAGGTATCGGCGATAGCGCCTCCGCCCACGCGATGGCCGTCGCGCAGGACGGTGAACTGGTCGCAGATCTGCATCACCTCATCGAGCCGGTGCGTCACGAAGATGACGCTGATACCTCGGGCCTTGAGGCTGCGGATGATGCCGAAGAGCTTACCGACCTCATGCTCAGAGAGGGCCGAGGTCGGCTCGTCCATCACGACGAGGCGCGCTTCCATGGAAAGCGCGCGGGCGATCTCGACCATCTGCTGCTCGGCCACCGACAGATCAGAGACCTGCCGCATCGGATTGACGTCGAGCCCGACCTCGCCGATGAGCTCGCGCGCACGTCGCGCCAGCTCCCTCCAAGCGACGAACCCACCCCGGGTTGGCTCGCGGCCGATGAAGACGTTCTCTGCGACACTCAGGTGCGGCAGCAGGGTGAACTCCTGATAGATAGTCACGATGCCCTGGCGCTGGGCATCGATCGGGTTCACGAGCTCGATTGTTCGCCCGGCGAAGGCGATCCGGCCCGCATCCGGCTGTTGGGCTCCTGCCAGGATCTTGAGCAGGGTGGATTTGCCAGCACCGTTCTCGCCGAGCAGCGCATGCACCTCGCCCGGCCCGACCTCAAGGCCGACCTCATCGAGCGCCTGCACGCCAGGGAAGCTCTTTCCGATCGCAGTCATGCGGAGAAGTGGCTCGGTCATCTACCAATCCTTGCCCCCTCCCGGCGAGCCGGGAGGGGAGGTCGATCCTTGTCCGCGGCTATTTGAGCTCGTCGAGCCGCTCGGCCTGATTGAGATTGTCCTTGGTAATGGCCACCGGGGTCAGCAGGACGAGGCGCTGCTCGGGCATCTTCTTGGTCCGCAGATACTCGACCATGATGTCCATGGCCCTGCGCGACTGCCCGCCCGGGAACTGCTCGATCGTGGCCGCCTCGCCGCCGTCACGGATCGATCCCAGGGCCTCGGGCAGGGCGTCGAAGCCGATGATCTTGATCTTGTCCTGAAGGTTGCGTGCCTTCACGGCCTCGAGCGCGCCCAGCGCCATATCGTCGTTGGCGGCCACGATCACATCCGGTGGCGTGCTCATCCCAGCGAGGAGGCTCTCGGTCACCGAAAGGCCCTGATCACGGGCGAAGTTCGCCGTCTGCTCGGCCACGAACTTGTACTTGTCCGCGTGCTGGTCGAGCACGTTGTGCAGGCCCTTGTTGCGGTCGATGGCGGGCGAGGCACCGGGCTGGCCCTGCAGATTGATGATCGTGGCGCCATCCGGGAAGGTCTTCATGACCCACTCGCCCTGCGCCTCGCCGCCTTTCACATTGTCCGCGCCGACATGGGCGATGATGCCGTCGACTCCCTCCACCCTCCGGTCGATCGTCACGACGGGCACGCCATTGTCGATCGCGGTCTTGATCGCGGGTGCCAGCGCGTTGACGTCCAGCGGGCTGATGACGATGCCGTTGACACCCTGCACGACCGCCGCCTCGATATCGGCGGTCTGCTTCGTGGCGCTGTTTTGCCCGTCGCTCTCGATTGTCTTGACGCCGAGCGCGTCCGCCTCCGCCTTGAGCTCCTTCATCATGTGCACGAAGAAGGGAAAGGCGAGGCTCGGCCCCGAGGTCAGGATGACGATGTCGTCGGCATGAGCAGGCGCTGCCTGACATGCCAGAAGCGCCGCTCCGGCAGCGCCGATCAGAAACCGTCGCGTCATGCGGATCATTGAAGCCTCCCGCTTTAAGTTTTTTCGGGTCGTTCGCCCGATCTTCGACAGCTTCGATGCCGCCCCGCCGGCTGTCAATCGTTCGAAGCGTGGATCGGGCGAACACATGCGACACGGGCCCGGACGCGGAGAGTGGCGATCGACGCCAGGCGACATTTGGACTCGCTATGCGACCCCTGACGCGCTTTGTGGCCCTCCGTCGGAGAGGAGCGGCATCTGACGGCTGGGCCCCACGCCGTTCGATGCCTGGCCAGGAGGAGGAAACCCATGAGCAAGCTGCGCTTCGGCGTCCTGAGCACCGCCAAGATCGCCCGCGAGAAGGTGATCCCGCCGATCCAGCGGGCCGAGCTCTGCGAGGTCACGGCGATCGCCTCGCGCGACGAGGCGCGCGGCCGCGAGGTGGCGGATGGGCTCGGCATCGCCAAGGCCTACGGCTCCTACGAGGCGCTCCTCGCCGACCCCGATATCGACATCGTCTACAATCCACTGCCCAACCATCTCCATGTCGAGTGGAGTCGTCGCGCGGCCGAGGCGGGCAAGCACGTGCTGTGCGAGAAGCCTATCGGCATCACCGCCGCCGCCGCGGAAGAGCTGATCGAGGTCCGGGACCGGACCGGCCGGCGGATCCAGGAGGCCTTCATGGTCCGCACCCATCCACAGTGGGTGAAGGCGCGGGACCTCGTTCAGGGCGGGCGGATCGGCGAGCTTCGCGCCGTCAGCGGCTTCTTCAGCTACTTCAACACCGATCCGGCCAACATCCGCAATATGGCGGACATAGGCGGCGGCGGCCTCCTCGACATCGGGTGCTACCCCATCACCACCATCCGCTTCGTCACGGGAGCCGAGCCCGCACGGGTGGCAGCCCTGATCGAGCGCGACCCGGCGATGGGCATCGATCGTCTGGGCTCGGCCCTCCTCGACCTCGGAGGCGTCCAGGCCATCTTCACCTGGTCGACCCAGCTGACACCGCGCCAGACCATGCAGTTCCACGGGACCAAGGGCAGGCTCGAGGTCGAGGTCCCCTTCAACGCGCCCGTGGACCGGCCGTGTCGGCTCTTCATCTGCGACGAGGCCGACCAGGGCATGCATCTGGCCGAGACGATCGAGATCCCGACCTGCGATCAGTACGGCGTCATGGCCGACGCCTTCGCCCGCTCCATCATCAAGGGCTCGCCCCAGCCGGTCCCGCTCGAGGACAGCCTCAAGAACATGCGCGTGATCGACGCGGTCTTCCGCGCTGCCGAGCGGAGTGCGTGGGAAAAGCCCTGAGCGGGATCACGAAGGCACGCAGGCGCGTGCCTGGATCGAGCGCTGGCCAGCCGCCGTGCCGGCAGGCTTCGTCTTTGCCATTAAGGCTTGGCGCGGCATCACCCACAAAAGGCGCCGCGAGGCTGGCCAGGACTTGGTCGGACGGCTCCTCGCTACCGTGGCGCCCCTGGGACCGAAGACCGGGCCCGTCCTCCAGCCCCCGGCCAGGGCCCATCCCGATCCCACCCTGCTGGAGGCATTCCTCGCCGAGCTTCCCGGGCATCCTACCTCGAGTTCCGCGACGAGCGCTGGCACTGAGCCAGCTCCGCTGTCTCGAAAAGTTCGGGTGTCGCCCTGCTCAACGGGCTTGCCAGACGCCGGGCGAGGAGCTGGATGACGGCGAGCGCGGCCATGGCGGTGGAGGTCTCGATCAGACGCTCGAAGTCCTTGGTGAGTCTGCGGCTTCTCGCCGAGCCAGGCGAAGGTGCGCTCGATGACCCATCTGCGCGGCAGCAGATGGAACCCCTCGGTACCGAGGGGTCGTTTGATGGTCTGGAGCCGCAGTCGCTCCCCGGCCGCCGCGCCGCGGGCAAGCTCGCCCTGGTAGCCAGCGTCGGCGAACCAGGGTAGATTTCGAGCGCAGGGGAGAGCGCTCGTCGGACTCTGGGCACAGACCAATCCCAGGCCGTCGCGGTCTCTGGATGTTGGCCGGGTGAACGATCATATCGCAGCGGCAGGCCCAGCGTGTCGGTGAGCAGGTGGCGCTTGCGCCCGTTGACCTTCTTGCCGGCGTCGAATCCCCGCGGACCGCCCGCCTCGGTCGTCTTGACGCTCTGGCTGTCAGCGCCTGCCCTCGGGCGGACGTTGGCCGACCCGGGGGATACCGGCACTGGGCGAGGCCTCTCGGCCGGCTCGCTCGCGGGCCGCCATGAGTAACGTCGTCTGGATGGTCGACCAGATGCCTTCCTCCCAGAACCGCCGAAAGTAGCCGTAGACCGTGCTCTTCGGCGGGAATTCCTTGGGCAGCATGCGCCAGGGACAGCCCGTCCGCAGCAGATAGAGCAAGGCGTTCATCACCTCGCGCAACAGGGTCGTGCGCCGCCGGCCGCCGCGCTTGGCGGGCGGCAGCAGCGGCTCGATCAGCGCAAAGTCCTCGTCCGTCACATCGGTTGCGTAGCGGCAGCCCGTGCGCCGATACTGATGACGAGCGGAAGCAGTCCACATCGGTCGTGATCCTTTGTTCCTGGCAGAACAAGGACGTCACAACCCGCTGATTCCGCTCACCTTCTTTCCGAACAGGCTCTCAGGGGCGTCGCTACGCGCTCGAGTTCCGGGACGAGCGCTGGCTACCGATGTCGTGCTCCGCTGCCTCGAGAGGGCCAGCGCCGCCTTCTGCTGCTTCGAGCTCGGGCGCCTGCGCTCGCCGAGGCTGGCCGACGGCGGATTTGTCTATGTTCGTCTCGACGGCCACGCGCGCGCTTACTACGGGGCCTGCAGCAGCGCCCTGCTTGAGGACTGGGCCGCTTGGCTCTCCCACCGCGTGGCCGCGGGTCGCGACACGCAGGTCCATTTCGACAAAACGGCTCTGGCCGACGATGTCGTGCGCAACGCCCGGGAGCTCAACGCGCTTGGCGGCTGCTGGATCTCAGAATCCCGCCGCCTTTCCCGCCGGGCGGCGGTCGTCGTTGGCGCCGTAGAGAAGGCCGGGAAGGGCGTTGCCGGCGTGCATCGTGTCGTCGCCACCGCCCTGGGCGAGCTTCCGGCCCTCGTTCTCGCGTCCGACCATGATCGCCTCGGCAGCGCCCCAGGGGTTCTGCTCGACGATCGTGTAGCCCATGCCGCTCAGGACCTTCTCGGTATCGGCCGAGAGCGCCCGCGGCTCGACATAGACCTTGTCGGGCAGCCACTGGTGGTGGATGCGCGGTGCGTCGACGGCGGCCTGGATGTCCATGCCGTAGTCGACGGCGTTCATGATGGTCTCGAGCGTGATCGTGATGATCCGCGATCCGCCCGGGCTGCCGAGCACGAGAAAGACCTTGCCGTCCTTGGTGACGATGGTGGGGCTCATCGAGCTCAGCGGCCGCTTGCCCGGGGCGATCGCGTTGGCCTCGCCCTGGACGAGGCCGAACATGTTCGGCACGCCGGGCTTGGCGGTGAAGTCGTCCATCTCGTCGTTGAGGAAGAAGCCGGTGTCGCCGGCGATCACCTTGGCCCCGAAATAGGCGTTGATCGTGTAGGTCACGGCCACCGCGTTGCCGGCCCTGTCGACGATCGAGTAATGTGTCGTCTGCGTCCCCTCGTGCGGCGGCGTGCCGGGCTTCAGCTCGGTGGATGGCGTCGCCCTGTAGGGATCGATCGTCGCCCTGATCTTGGCCGCATAACCGTCGGACAGAAGGCGATCCAGCGGGTTGTTCACGAAGTCGGGGTCGCCCAGCTCCGTGTTGCGGTCGAGGAAGGCGTGGCGGAGCGCCTCGACCAGGTAGTGGACGCTGGCTGCCGAGTGGAAGCCCAAAAAGCCCATCGGGTAGCCCTCGAGGATGTTGAGGGTCTCGCAGATGGTGGCGCCGCCCGAGCTGGGCGGCGGCGACGAGACGACACGATAGCCGCGGTAGTCGCATTCGACGGGCTTCTGCTCCTCGGCGGTGTAGCTCTCGAAGTCCTTCAGCGAGAGAATGCCTCCGTTGGCGTCGCTGGCCGCAACGATCGCCTTGGCAATCGGGCCCTTATAGAAGGCGTCGGGGCCGTCCTTGGCGATCGCCTCGAGCGTTCTGCGCGAGATCGGCCTGGACCAGCCGGTCGCCAGCCGCGAGCGGCTTGCCATCCTTGAGGAAGACCTTTGCGACATTGGGCTGCTCGCTGAACGCCTGGACCTTGCTGTCCAGGATGGCGGCATCGCCGGGTGTCAGGACGTAGCCCTCGCTCGCGAGCTTGATCGCAGGCGCCATGGCGGTCTCGCGGCTCATCGTCCCGTAGCGTTGCAGGGCCATGTCGAGGCCCATCACGGTGCCCGGCACGCCCACGGCCAGATAGCCGTCCAGGCTGAGGCGGGGCACAACATCGCCCTTGGCGTCCTGGTACATGGTGGCCGTCGACCGCGCCGGCGCCTTCTCTCGGAAATTGATGAAGGTCTCCTTGCCGCCGGCGAGGTGGATCGTCATGAAGCCGCCCCCGCCGAGATTGCCGCAGCAGGGATGGACGACGGCCAACGCGTAGCCTACCGCCACCGCCGCATCGATCGCGTTGCCGCCCTGCTTCAGGATCGCGACGCCGACATCGGTCGCGAGATGCTGCGCGGTGACGACCATGCCGTCTGTTGCCTGGATTGGCTGCGGGATACACGGCCGAAGCCGGCTCCGGGAGCAGGGTGACCGCGGCCACCATGATGGCGGCACCGGCGAGGGCGATGGCAGGCTTTCCCGTCAGCATGGCTTCCCCCGATCAACGGCTACCGGGCCCGGGCTCGGCCGGGCGGCGGTCCATTCTCACGCGACCTTAGGGGACCGAAGGGCGCTCGGGAAGCCGTGGAGGGCGTGCCCGAGTGCCCCCTGAGGCCCGAGGTGCCCCGGCTGCCTGCAGCGGCTCTTGCGCCGGCGCCCGCTGTCGTGCTTCTGCGGCAGGCAGGCGATCGGGCCCGCAGACGTGAGCGGACCCTCGCTGCGTGCCACCAGCGCTCAGGCCCTATGCTCGATATCCTGCTCCGCTTGGGATTGCCGCTGCCGCGTCGGGCCAGCATCGACTCCAGCTTCCCGGAACGGCGGCCGGTTGGGGGCCTGCGCAAGCTGTGGCGGGCGGGACCGGGCCGATTGGCCGATCTCGGGCGCCTGCGTCTCCGCCGCGGCCGCTCGACCGGCGCTTCCGGCTGTCGTGCCCAGCGACGCCGTGGACGCGCGCATCGTCTGCTCCGCGCTCGAGATGCGCCCGGCGATGCTGCTCTTCGATCGTGATGGCAGGCGCTCCGCGCTGGCGGATGGCGGGCTCGACCTCGTCCTGCTCCGCCGAGCGATCGCCGCCGCCAACGCAGCCTCGTCCCACGAGCTGGCCCTGGCGGTCCTGCTTCCATTCCCGGCTCGCTCGCTGCGTCGCCGTTGGCTTAGACGTGCCATCGCGCTGGAGTGCGAGGCCCTGGATGCGGGAGCGCCGCTCGTCTTCGTTCTGCGTGGCAGCCGCGACCCGCTACAGGACGCCCGTCGTGCCCGTCGCGACCTGCCGGCCGTCACGCGTCTGGGGATCGAGATCGGCGATCTCCGTCCCTACGACCGGCTTTCTCTCGGGCTTGCGGGCGTTACGCACGTGCTGGTCAGCTCGGCGGAATCGGGCCTCGTTGATCTGCCTACCGCTGCTCTGGTCGAGCAGCAGCTCAGGCTCCTGGCCGCCGCCGGCATTCGTGTCCTCGCCACCCGGGTCGACACGGTGGCTTCCCTCCGCGACGTCCTGCGCTGCGGCTTCGACTTCGCCGAGGGTCGCATGGTCGATGCCCTCTATAGCCAGCGCTAAGAACCCGGCCTGTCGACCTTCATCCGGGCCTGTTGACCGGCCCAAGCGCTCTACCGCCCGCTATCGTGCCGATAGGGACCGGGCATTGGCCCGGCCGCGCTGATTGCGGCATCGTCCATTGAGCGCCGACTTGGGATTGAGACCCGGGAAGGCAGGTGCGGCAACATTTTCGCGTCCGACAGGCGCAGGGTGAGACGTGCCATGAAGGCTCTCTTGGCTGCATTGGCGTTGGTCGGTGGATTGATCGCGGTGCCCAGGGCGTGGGCCGGGCCCGGCCTGGAGGTGCAGACCCTCTACATGCGCTTTCTCGAAGCGCAGGATGCCCGCGACCTCGGACGGGTAAGGGACGCGCGTCTCGAGTTTGACAAGCTCCTCTGGGTTAGCGACGGCATGGCGGTATGGGGACCAGACGCTGTCCTGCAGCGCATGGCGCTCTTCCAGAAGGCCGAGGTGTGACATGTCGAGCCGGATCTCGCCTGGGCCGTGCCGGTCGAGGTGGCCAAAGGGGTGGCGTATCTCCACCTTCCACTGACCTTGGTGATCGGACAGACGGTGCGTCCCGACCGAGTACGGTTCCTCGTCAGCGTTCTGGGTGTCGAGACCCCGGCGGGCTGGCGGAACGCGGCCCTCTTCACGACCACGGAAAAGGCCCGCTGATCCCCGGCGCAACGCTCAGATCGGCAGGCAGGCCTGCGTCAGCCAGGATGCCGCCGCGCCGGTCAGAAGGGGCGCCAGCTGGTCATGGACGCGGGCGTGATAGGCATTCAGCCAGGCCAGCTCCCCAGCCGTCAGGAGGGCCTTCGTCGATGAGGCGGTGGTCGATCGGGCAGAGCGTGAGGTCGCGAAAGCCCAGAAGAGCGCGCTCGCCGCCTGCCGGCTTCGTCCCGCGGCTCGACGACGACGCAGGTTCTCGATCCGGATCCCGTAGGCGCCGGCCTTGTAGTAGCCGGGCTCGTTGCTGACGATCATGCCCGGCCGGAGAGCCACGCCACCGCCGGCCTTGCTGATCCGCTGCGGGCCTTCGTGCACGCAGAGATAGCTGCCGATTCCGTGCCCCGTGCCGTGATCGAAATCGAGGCCGTGTTGCCAGAGGGCCAGCCGGGCCAGGGTGTCGAGCTGGGCGCCGGTGCTGCCCATGGGGAAGACGACGGTCGCGATTGCGATGTGACCTTTGAGGACGAGCGTGAAGCGCTCGCGCACCTCGGCCAGCGGATCGCCCAGGGCGACGGTGCGGGTGATGTCGGTCGTGGCGTCCAGATACTGCCCGCCCGAATCCACAAGGTAGACCGTGTCGGTGGAGAGGGGCCGGTTTGTCTCCGGCACCGAGCGGTAGTGGGGCAGGGCGGCATTGGGCCCGTGCGCCGAGATCGTAGGAAAGCTCTCGCCTTGAAAGAGAGGATCCTTCGCCCGCTCGCCGGTGAGCCGGTCCGCCGCCTCGAGCTCGTCGACGCTGCCGAGTGGCTGGCTGTCGAGCCAGGCGAGAAACCGCACCATGGCGGCACCATCCCGCCGCTGGGCGTCGACCGCGCCCTCGACCTCGGTCGCGTTCTTGGCGGCCTTGGCCAGCAGGACCGGATTGTCCGCCTCGACGAGACGGGCGCCGGCGGCCTCGAGCCGCTCGAGGTAGCCGAGATGCGCTTCCTGCGGATCCGCGACGACGCGCATCCCGGCGAGGCCGTCCAGCGCAGGCAGGAAGGCGTCGATCGGCTCGACGGCTATCGCATTGCCGAGCTCGAGCCTGTCCGAGAGCTTGCGCGGATCGACGAACCAGCGGCAGGTGCCGTCGGCCCGCAGCAGCGCGAAGCTCAGGCAGAGCGGGTTGTAGGGAATGTCGTGGCCCGCGGATGTTCAGGAGCCAGGCAATCGAATCGGCGCCCGTGAGGAGAAGCCAGTCAGCGCCCTTGCGGCCGATCTCCGTGCCGATGCGCTCGCGCTTGAGGGCGCTGCTCTCGCCCGCATAGCGATCGTCGAGCCGTGTCACCGTCGAGATCGCGCGGCGCCGGTCGATCGATCCAGATCGAATCGACCGGATTGGGGCTCAGCGGTACCAGCGTCCCGCCCTTGTCCGCCACGACCCTGGCGAGACGGTCGCGCTCGGGACGGCGGACCAGGAAGGGATCGAAGCCGAGTCGGCCGCCCTCGGGCAGGGAGTCCTCCAGCCAGCGGCTGGGCGGATGCTCGATGACGTGCCGGCGCTCGAACAGCGCCTCGTCCACCTCGGCGGCGATCTGCACGGTGTAGCGGCCGTCGGTGAAGACGGCCGCCTTCTCCATCAGGACGATGACCTGGGCAGCGGACCCGGTGAAGCCCGTAAGCCAAGCAACGCGCTGGGCATCGGGCGGAAGATACTCGCTGCCATGCTCGTCGGTGCGCGGAAGGAAGAAGCCGTCCACGCCCAGATCACCGAGCCGGCCGCGGAGCGCCCGCAGCCGCTCGCCCTGCGGCAGGCTCACTTCAAGGGTGCCATCACCATGACCATCTGGCGCCCCTCGAGCTTCGGAAACTGCTCGACCTTGGCCAGATCCGCCATCTGCTCCCGGACCTTGTTCAAGATGCCGACGGCGATCTCCTGGTGTGCCATCTCGCGCCCGCGGAAGCGCATGGTCACCTTGACCTTGTCACCCTCGTCCAGGAACTCCCGGACCTTCTTCATCTTGATGCCGTAGTCGTTGTCGTCGATGCCAGGGCGCATCTTGATCTCCTTGACCTCGATGACCCGCTGCTTCTTTCTGGCCTGGGCCGCCTTCTTCTGCGACTTGTACTTGAACTTTCCATAATCGAGGATCTTGCAGACGGGCGGGCTGGCGGTCGGCGAGACCTCCACGAGATCGAGACCGGCCTCATCAGCCCGTTCAAGCGCCTCTCGGATAGGCACAACCCCCACCATCCCGCCGTCCTCGTCGACAAGGCGGACCTCGTGAGCCTCGATCATCCTGTTGATGCGGTACTCGTCCTCGCGTGTCGTGGTCGCCATCGGCGCCGTGCTTCCTCCATGTTGCCAACACAAACGGGCCGCGCCGGGTATCTCCCGGGCGACCCTGCATCCCGCCGGTCGGGACGGCCGTCCTCAGCCTTCCGCCCGATCCGGAGCAAGGGACTCCCGCTGACACAACGCCACGGCCGCGTCAAGCCCGAGGCTCTCCTGGCCCGTGCCGCCCAGGCGCCTGAGGCTGACCGTGCGCTCGGCCGCCTCGCGGCCACCGACCGCCATGATCAGCGGCACCTTGGCCAGCGAATGCTCGCGCACCTTGTAGCCGATCTTGTCGCTGCGCGTGTCCACCTCGACCCGGATACCGGCGGCGCGCAGCCGGTCACCGACCTCCCGAGCGTAGGCGTCGGCCTCGTTCGTCACCGTCGCGACGGCGACCTGAACCGGCGCCAGCCAGAGCGGCATCCTGCCCGCATAGTGCTCGATCAGCACGCCGATGAAGCGCTCCAGCGAGCCCAGGATGGCCCGGTGCAGCATGACGGGCCGGTGCTTGGCTCCGTCGGCGCCGACATAGTTGGCGTCGAGGCGCTCGGGCAGGACGAAGTCGACCTGCAGCGTGCCGCACTGCCAGTCGCGGCCGATCGCGTCCCTCAGCACGAACTCGAGCTTGGGGCCGTAGAAGGCACCCTCGCCCGGGTTGAGCGTCACCTCGAGGCCGGCCGCCTTCACAGCCGCCCAGAGCGCTTCCTCGGCCTTGTCCCAGATCTCGTCCTCGCCGGCGCGGACGGGCGGTCGGTCCGAGAACTTCACCCGCACGTCGGTGAAGCCGAAGTCCTTGTAGACGCTCATCAGGAGAGCGCAGAACTCGACGCTTTCCGCCGTGATCTGGTCGGGCGTGCAGAAGATGTGCGCGTCGTCCTGCGTGAAGGCCCGCACCCGCATGATGCCGTGCAAGGCACCCGAAGGCTCGTTCCTGTGGCAGGAGCCGAACTCGGCCATCCGCAGCGGCAGGTCGCGGTAGGAGTGCAGCGACTGGTTGAACACCTGCACGTGGCAGGGGCAGTTCATCGGCTTGATGGCGAAGGTCCGCTTCTCCGCCTCGAGGAAGAACATGTCGGAGGCGAACTTGTCGGCGTGGCCCGAGCGCTCCCAGAGGACCTTGTCCACGAGCTGGGGCGTCTTGACCTCCTGATAGCCGCTGTCATCGAGCCGGCGGCGGACATAGTCCCTCCACCTGCTGCCAGAGCCGCCAGCCCTTGGGATGCCAGAAGACGGCGCCCGGCGCATCCTCCTGGACGTGGAAGAGGTCCATCTCGCGCCCCAGGCGCCGATGATCCCGCCGCTCGGCTTCCTCGAGCTGGCGCAGATAGGCGGCGAGCTCCTTCCTGGCTCCCGAAAGGCCGTGCCGTAGATGCGCTGGAGCTGCGGCTTGGTGGCGTCGCCACGCCAGTAGGCGCCCGCCACCTTCATGAGCTTGAAGGCGCCGATCCGGCCCGTCGAGGGCCCGTGCGGGCCACGGCAGAGGTCGAACCAGCCGCCCTGGTGATAGATCGTGACCGGCTCGCCCTCCGGGATGGCGTCCAGGAGCTCGAGCTTGAACTGCTCGCCCATCGCGGCGAAGCGCCGGTGCGCCTCCTCGCGCGACACCTCCTCGCGCTCGAAGCGGCGGTCGGCGGCGACGATCTCGCCCATCCGCTGCTCGATCCGGCCAAGATCCTCCGCTCGAGAACGGCTCGTTCCTGAAGAAGTCGTAGTAGAAGCCATTCTCGATCGGTGGCCCGATCGTCACCTGCGTGCCGGGGAAGAGATCCTGCACGGCCTCCGCCATGACATGTGCGCAGTCGTGGCGGATCAGGGGCAGCGCCGCCGTCATCCTCGGCGCGGATGATCCTGCACCCTGGCGTCGTGGGCGATGGGCCGGTCCAGGTCCTGGAGCTCCCCGTCGACCTCGACGGCCAGCGCCGCCTTGGCCAGCCCCTTGCCGATCGAGGCGGCGAGCTCGGCGCCGGTGACCGGTCCCGCGAAGCTCCGCGTCGTGCCGTCAGGCAGGGTGATGACCACCCCGACCCGAAAGCGCAACCGCTTCGGAGGACTGGACGACGCTGGACATGCTGCTCTCACTTCCCGATCGATCGAGGAGCCATCATGTGGGCTCGCGCTGCGGCGGCGGCAACCGTGCCTTCGGCCACGATCCCCGTCAATCGGCCGCCGGCTCGACCGCCTCCGACCGGCGTCGGGCGAGCGAGCCTCGCCGAGCCTTGCGGCCCAACAGCTCCTGGTACACGGCGAGCGTCCGGGCAGCCGTCTGCTCGAGGTCGAACTCTGCCCTGACGAACGCCCGCGCCCGCTCGCGCGAGCCGCTGGCGCACCTCCGGGTCGAGCGACAGCGCCCGCTCGATGGCCCAGGCAAGCTCGCCGACGTCGCCGGACGGAACGAGCCAGCCGGTCATGGCCGGCATCACCAGCTCCGGCAGCGCGCCGACATTGCTGACGACCACGGGCTTGCCCATGGCCTGCGCCGCGACCACCGCGCGGGCCGTCGGAAGGGGCTGGATCGCAGGCAGCACGACGAGGTCGGCCATCTGCATCGCGGCCGGCATGTCCGGGCAATCGTCGGCGAAGCGGACATGCTCGGCCATGCCGAGCCGGCTCATGGTCTGCTGCAGGGTCCGCGAGATAGCCGCTGCCGCGCCTGCTCGGGACCGAGGAGAAGCACGAGCAGATCATGGCGGTCGAGCCGCGCCACCGCCTCGAGCAGCAGATGCTGGCCATAGCCCTCGGCAAGCGGGGCCGGCAGCAGCAGGATCCGCGACTCGGCGCCGAGGTTCCACCGCTCGGCCAGCGCCGCAACCCGGTGCCCCCGAACGCCGCTCGGGGTCGAGCTCAACGAGATCGACTCCCCGACGGGATGGTGCGCAGCCGCTCGCGCTCGGCGCCGGGCATCGCTCGCAGCTGCTCGGCCAGGTGCTCGGACACGGCGATGACGCAGGTCGCCCAGCGCCACGACTCTCCGCGCGCCTGCTCCTGCGCGGCTGATCGCCGGGCTCGCGCTGCATGCTCTGGTGGACGGTGGTGACGAGGCCGACCCCGAGCCGCCCGGCCGCCGACTGCCGCCAGGCCGATTGAGGATGGCTCATGAGCGTGCACCAGGGCCACGCCGTGCCGTTTCCCCGCGGCGGCGAGCCGGCCCGAGCGTCCGCCACCTCGCGAGCAGCCCACGCTCGCTCGAGCGGCATCATCTCGACCGCCGCGCCGCCGGCATTGGGCCTCATGTGCGAGCGATCCGCCGGAGCAGGCGATCACGGTGCGCCAACCTTGCCGCCCGATCGCGCGGGCGAGGTCGAGGATGCCCAGGCCCAGCTCGTCGCCGTCCAGACGATGAAGAACGTGCAGTACGCAAGGGCCGTCGCGGCCCGAAGATGCTCCTGTCCCCATCCTTCGTCCGTCCGAACGCCTCCGCTGCAGCGCACGACCGTCGACGCCGGATCTTCGACGGCCGATGCTGAAGCCCTGCTAACATGGAACGGTTGAAACGCAAGCCGGGATCATCGCGCATGGAGAGCGTCGCTCGGACCATCGGAGCTGATGGCGGCACACCGCTTGCCGTTCGCGCGACCGCCGGCCGGGCTCCCACCGTCGTGTTCCTGGGCGGTCTCGCGCTCGGCCATGAGCGGCACGAAGGCGACCTTTCTCGAGACCCACTGCCGCGCTCGCGGTCGCGCCTATGTGAGGTTCGACTATCGAGGGCATGGGGCCTCGGGCGGCCGGCTCGAGGAGGGCTGCATCGGTGATTGGCTCGCGGACACGCTGGCCGTGCTCGACCAGGTGACGGACGGTCGGCTGGTCCTGGTCGGCTCGAGCCTGGGCGGTTGGCTGGCGCTGCTGGCGAGCCTGGCACGGCCCGAGCGAGTGGCTGGGCTCGTCCTCGTCGCGGCGGCGCCGGATTTCACCGAGGGGCTGATCCGCACGAGGCTGAGCGAGGAGCAGACGGTCGACACTCGAGGGCACCGGCATCGCTGCGGCTCCCCTCCGCCTATGGCGAGCCGCTGCCCATCACCCGGCGGCTGGTCGAGGAAGGTGCCCAGCATCTGGTGCTCGGAGCGCCAATCCCGATCCACTGCCCGATCCATCTGCTGCACGGTCAGCAGGACTCCGACGTGCCCTGGGCCACCAGCCTCGACCTCGCCGCCCGGCTCGAGAGCGGTCGCGTGACCGTCGAGCTGATCAAGGACGGGGACCACCGCCTGTCGCGCGAAGGCGATCTGCGGCGTCTCGCTGCCGCTCTCGACCGTGTCCTCGAGCAGGCCGGCTAGCGCCGGCCCTCGCTGTCGGCGAGGAGGCCCAGAACCAGCGCCAGCCCAGGCAACGGTGAAGAGGCCGGCGGCTACGGCATGCCCCAATTCCCACTGAAGCCTGACCGCCTCCCAGTCCGCGGGCATGCTCGTCGGAGTCGCCGCCGCGATGATCTTGTTGAGCGGTGCCACCAGCATGAACCAGCTCGCGAGGCCGGCGACGGCGCAGAGCGTGGCCAGGAGGGCAAGGGCACCGGCGGGCCGGCGGTCGCGCAGGAGAACGAAGAGCCAGGCGCTGAAGACGATGGCCCCGATCTCGCCGATCGCACCGACCCAGGCGAAGGTGCCGTAGAGGTGATGCTGCACGGCGAGCCAGACGTCACCCGACAGAGCGAGCTTGCCGGGCATCTCGAGCACGTGGCAGAGCGTCAAGGCGAAGGCGATCGTCGTGCAGAGCAGGCTTAAGAAGCGCACGGCGACGAGCATGGCGGGGTCCTCCGTCTGGAGCTGCGACGAGCCTTCTTAGCAGGCGATCGGGATCGGCGGGGCGACCGCCCGAGCGAAGGGGAAACGATATGGCTGAGGTCTTGTGGGGAAGGCTGACGGCTGAGGCGCTGCGGAGCCTGGCCCAGCGCAATGCCGTTGTCGTCGTGCCCGTGGCGGCGATGGAGCAGCACGGGCCGCACCTGCCGACCTCGACTGACACGCTGCTCGCCAACGAGGTGGCGCGACGGGCAGCGGAGATGGCGACGCCCCGCCAACCCACGGTCGTCACCGAGTGCGTCTGGACCGGCCTTTCCGAGCATCACATGGCGTTCGGCGGCACCATCACGCTCGATTTTGCGACCTTCCAGGCGGTGATCCGGGGCATCGTTCGCTCGCTGAAGCGTCACGGCTTCCGGCGCGTGCTCCTCGTCAACGCGCATGGCGGCAATGTGGCGGCGCTGCGGACGATCACCGACGAGCTGACGTTCGAGCTCGAGATCCCGGTGGTCTCCACGACCTACTGGCATCATGCGGCGGCGGAGCTGGCGCCGATCCTGGAGCGCCAGAAGGGCATCCTGCACGCCTGCGAGGCCGAGACCTCGATGGTCATGGCGATAGCGCCGGAGCTGGTCGACAGGAGCCGCCTCGCCGAGGCCGACCACCCGACGAGGGCGAGGAAGTCGCCCAAGGCGATGCCTATCGCTGGCGGAGCTTCGCCGAGATGACGCCCAGCGGCGCCCTGGGCGTGCCCAGCGCGGCCACGCCCGGAGAAGGGCAGGAAGCTGCTCGAGATCGCCGCACGACGCCTCGCCGACCTGATCGTCGACGAGGCCACTTGGCAGGAGTCCGTGCCGGTCTAGGCTTCCGGGGCGGACTCTCCCTTCTCGATCGCAAGAAGGGATAAGAGACCTTCGCGATAGGTCGGGTAGGCGAGGCGGACGCCCAGCTCGCGCTTGATGAGGTCGTTCCGGACCCGGCGGCTGTCCCGGTAGAACGTGCGGGCCATCGGGGAGAGGTCGGCCGTCTCGTAGGGCTGCTCGGGCGGCGGCGCCATGCCGAGCAGCGAGGCGGCATAGGCCACCACGTCCTGGGGCGGCGCCGGCTCGTCGTCGCAGACATTGTAGATCGCTCCGGGGCGGGGCCGGGCCATCGAGGCCTCGAGGACGGTGGCGATGTCCTCGACATGGATGCGCGAGAACATCTGGCCGGGCTTGACGATGCGCCGGGCCGTGCCCTCGCGCAGGCTCACGAGCGCGTTGCGTCCCGGTCCATAGATGCCGGCGAGGCGGAAGATGTGTGCCGGCAGTCCGCTCGCGAGCCAAGCCGCCTCGGTGCGGGCTCGGCGGTCGGCGCGCGCCAGCGTCGGCTCGATGGGGGTCGTCTCGTCGACCCAGCCACCCTGCCGGTCACCATAGACCGCGGTCGTGCCGAGATAGCCGACCCAGTGGAGGGTCGATATCGCGCGCAGGTCGTCGAGGTGGCGGTCGAGCACCGGGTCGCCCTCTGCGTCGGGTGCGATCGACGTCAGGAGATGGGTTACGCCATCGAGCGCGAGCCGTGGCTCCACGAGTGGCTGCTCGCGCGAGAAGACGAAGGCGCCGATCCCCTCTGCCTCCAGGGCCGCCCGCTTGGCCTCGCTGCGGGTCGTGCCGCGCAGGGCCATGCCGCGCGCCCGGGCCCGTTCGGCCAGCACCCGTGCCGAGTAGCCGAGGCCGAAGCAGAAAAGGCAGCCACCCGCATCCATTACACGGCCCCCGCCATCTGCCACTCGGCGCGGACCTCGACGTCCGCCTCGTCCCTGGGCAGGTCGCCCGCAATCTCGCTCAGCCGCTCCGTGGGCACCAGTCGAGCGAGCGCCCAGATCGCCATCCCGCGGACCAGAGGCGAGGCGTCGTCCAGCCTCGCCTCGGCAGGGGACGAGAGCGCCGCGTCGCCGCTGTTGCCGATCGCCACGAGCACGTTGCGGACGAAGCGGTCGCGGCCGATGCGCTTCACCGGCGATCCTGCAAAGCGCCGCCTGAAGCCGGCATCGTCGAGGTCCGCCAGCTCCCGCAGATCCGGGGCCAGCAGGTCGGCGCGGGCCTGCAGCTTCATCTCGCTCGCAGCCGTTGCGAACTTGTTCCAAGGGCAGACGGCGAGGCAATCGTCGCAGCCATAGATCCGGTTGCCCATTGGCTCACGGAGCTCCCGCGGGATCTGCCCTTTGTGCTCGATCGTGAGGTAGCTGATGCAGCGGCGTGCATCGAGCTGGTAGGCGCCGGGAAAGGCGTCGGTGGGACAGATGTCCAGACAGCGCCGGCAGCGGCCGCAATGGTCCCGCTCCGGCTCGTCCTTGGGCAGGTCGAGATCGGTCAGGATCTCGCCCAGAAAAAGCCAGGAGCCGTGGCGGCGCGAGACGAGATTGGTGTGCTTGCCCTGCCAGCCGACGCCCGCCGCCTCGGCCAGTGGCTTTTCCAGGAGCGGTGCCGTGTCCACGAACACCTTCACGTCGGCGCCACTGCGGTGATGCAGCCACTGCCCGAGCTGCTTGAGGCGCCCTTTGAGGACGTCGTGATAGTCGCGGTTGCGGGCATAGACCGATAGATATCCCTGGGACCGCTTGTCGAGCTCGGGCAACGGGTCCGCTTCGGGCCCATAGCGCATCGCGCAGACGATGACGCTGCGCGCCGCGGGCCACAGCCTTTCCGGCGCTGCGCGGCGCTCGGGCGTGCGTGCGAGCCAGTCCATCGTGCCGTGCCGGCCAAGCGCCACGAAGCGACGATAGCGCTCCTTCGTCGCTTCCGGCAGGCGTGCCGGGCCGATCCTCAGCTCGTCGATCCCGAGATGCCGGGCTCGCGCGCGCAGCGTGTCGACGAGATCAGAAGTCTGGATCGTCGTAGTGCTCCGGCGGCTTCATGCCCGTGACTCGCTCGAGGAGGATCGGGCGCACCGAGGGCCGCGACTTCATCTTGGCGTACCAGTCCCGGGCGAGGCCCGCCTGCGCCCAGGGCACATCGCCCATATAGTCGAGAACCGAGATATGTCCGGTCGCCGCGATGTCAGCCATGCTGAGCGCGTCGCCCGCCAGCCATTTACGCTGGTTGAAGAGATAATCGATGTAGGCGAGGTGGAAGCGGATGTTCTCCGCCGCTTGGCGCATCGCGTCGGAGCGGGGAAAGCCCTGGCGCTTGAGACGCTTGAGAAACTTCTCGCGCCACAAGAGGTCGGTCACCTCGCGCGCCATCTTCGAGTTCGAACCAAGCCACGAGACGCCGCGTCTCGCTGCGCTGCTCGAGGCTCTTGCCGTAGAGCGTCGCGTCCGGATAGGCCTCCTCAAGATAGTCGCCGATCGCCTGACTGTCGCAGATCACGAGGTCGTCGTCGACGAGAACGGGCGCCTCGCTCGCGGGGTTGAGGCGAAGGAGGTCGTCGGTGTGCTCCCAGGGCTGGACCTCGATGAGCTCGGCCGTCAGGCCTTTCTCGCGAAGGGCGATACGGATCTTCCGGCAAAACGGGCAGAGCGGGACGTGATAGAGGCGCAGCATCGAGCGCTCCGGAGGCGGGCGCGCCTTGCGCCGCCGTCATTCGCGTCCGTTAAAGCCCGAAGCGGTCGACCGATCGCAAGCTTGACGGCCTGAGCTTGCTCCAGGTCAAGGCGTCTCGCCCACAGGGCAGGTCGAATGCCGTCGGACACATCGCCCGAGCAGAAGGCGGCCACAGCATCCGCCGCCTCGTTCAACCTTCCGCTGGAGTGCTAGATCATGGCCAAGATGAAGGCCGCCATCTTCGTCGAGCCCGGGCGCATCGTCCTGGACGAGAAGCCCGTTCCGGACGTGGGTCCGCTCGACGCGCTGATCCGCGTCACGACGACCACGATCTGCGGCACCGACGTTCACATCCTGAAGGGCGAGTACCCCGTCGCCAAGGGCCTCACCATCGGTCACGAGCCGGTCGGCGTGATCGAGAAGCTGGGCTCGGCCGTGAGCGGCTACGCCGAGGGCCAGCGGGTCATCGCCGGCGCCATCACGCCTTCGGGGCACAGCTACGCGTCGCTCGACGGCTGCGGATCGCAGTGCGGTGCCGGCACGAAGCACGGCTTCAAGGCGATGGGCGGCTGGCGGTTCGGCAACACGATCGACGGCTGCCAGGCCGAGTATGTGCTCGTTCCGGACGCCATGGCGAACCTGGCGCCGGTGCCCGACGGCCTGACCGACGAGCAGGTGCTGATGTGCCCGGACATCATGTCGACCGGCTTCTCGGGCGCCGAGAGCGGCCAGATCCGCATCGGCGACACGGTCGCCATCTTCGCCCAAGGTCCGATCGGACTCTGCGCCACGGCCGGCGCCAAGCTCAAGGGAGCGACACGCATCATTGCCGTCGACACCGTCCCGGCCCGGCTCGAGATGGCCCGCAAGATGGGTGCCGATCTCGTCGTCGACTACAAGAAGGTCGACCCGGTCGACGAGATCATGCGGATCACCGACGGTCGCGGCGTCGACGTCGCGATCGAGGCGCTCGGCACCCAGCAGACCTTCGAGTCGGCGCTCCGCGTCCTGCGTCCCGGCGGGACGCTGTCGAGCCTCGGCGTCTACTCGGCTGACCTCCGGATCCCGCTGGGGCCGTTCTCGGCGGGCCTGGGCGACAACAAGATCGTCACGACGCTCTGCCCGGGCGGCAAGGAGCGGATGCGACGGCTGCTGAACGTCGTCGCATCCGGCCGCGTCGATCTCGAGCCGCTCGTCACGCACCGCTTCAAGCTCGACCAGATCGAGGCTGCCTACGACCTGTTCGCCAATCAGCGGGACGGGGTGCTCAAGGTGGCGATCACGCCCTGAGCGCCGCTCGCCGCTTGCCCCGACCGTCCTGCCGGACTAAGGCGCCCTGCAGGACGGCCAAGGGGGAGAGGCATGGCGCAGGCTAAGCGGCACCGTGTGGGAATCATCGGGCTGGGCATGGCGGTAAAGCCGCACGCCCTGAGCCTGCGCGATCTCGAGGATCGGGTCGAGGTGGCGGGTGGCTTCAGCCCCAGCGCCGACCGGCGCGAGCGCTTCGCCGCCCAGTACGGACTGCCCGTCGTCGACAGCGCGGAAGCCCTGATCGACGATCCGACGGTCGACGCGGTCCTTCTCCTGACGCCGCCGGACGCGCGCACGGATCTCGTCGAGCGGCTCGCGGCGCGCGGCAAGCACATCCTGATGGAGAAGCCGGTCGAGAGGACGACCCCGGCGGCCGAACGCGTCGTCGAGCGCTGCGAGCAGGCCGGCGTCACCCTCGGCATCGTCTTTCAGCACCGCTTCCGGGAAGGCTCCGAGACGCTGACCAGGCTGATGCTCGAGGGCGCGCTCGGCGATCCGGCCTTTATCCATGTCGTCGTCCCATGGTGGCGGCCGCAGAGCTACTATGACGAGCCGGGCCGCGGCTCCCTTGCGCGTGATGGCGGGGGCGTCCTTCTCAGTCAGGCCATCCATACGCTCGATCTGCTCTTGAGCATCACAGGGCCTATCGCCGAGGTCGCGGCCATCATCGGAACCACCGCCATGCATCGCATGGAGACCGAGGACGCGGTCGGCGCCGGGCTGCGTTTTGCCAATGGCGCGCTGGGCGCCCTCATGGCGACGACGGCTCAGTATCCCGGGCATCCCGAGGCGATCGAGATCACCGGGACGAAGGGCAGCGCCACGCTCACTCGGGGCGAGCTGAGCCTCCGCCTTCTGGACGGCAGGGAAGAGCGCCATGGCGAGCCTGCGCCCACCGGTGGCGGCGCCGATCCTATGGCCTTCCCCTATGGCTGGCACCGGGCCGTGATCGCGGACTTCTTGGATGCCATCGAGGAAGGTCGCCGACCGCGCGTCAGCGGGCGCGATGGCCTCGTCGTCCATCGGCTGATCGACGCGTTGCTCGAGTTCGTCGAGGACGGGCCGCCGGGTTGCGGTGGCCGGCTGATCAGCTCGGGACGATAGCCAGCCGAATGAGCCAGGCGATACCGCTCACCACGACCACGCCTGCCACATAGAGACCGACGAACCAGGCAAGGCGCCGTGCACGTCGGGCGCCGGCGCCGTCAGTGGTAATGGCCGGCATCGCTGACCTTCCCTCGAAACACCCAGTAGTTGTAGCCCGTGTAGGCGAGGATGATCGGGATCATGACCACCACGCCCACCAGCATGAACTTCTGGCTCGCCGCCGGCGAGGCGGCCTGCCAGATCGAGATGGAGGGCGGGATCACGTTCGGCCAAAGGCTGATCGCGAGCCCGATATAGGAGAGCAGGAAGAGCAAGAGCGTGAGGAAGAACGGCACCCGCTCGGCCCGCAGCTCGACTGCGTGCCACACGCCCAGCGCCGAGAGGAGGACGAGGATCGGCACCGGCGAGAAGTAGAGGATGTTGGGTAGCGAGAACCAGCGCTCGAGAATGGAGTGGTCGAGGAACGGCGTCCACAAGGAGACCGCGCCGAGGCCGACGAGCAGGGCGATCAGCAATGGTCGGATGCGGCTGAAGGCCCAGGCCTGGAGCGATCCCTCGGTCTTCATGGCGAGCCAGCCGGCGCCGAGCAGAGCATAGCCGACCACAAGGGCGAGACCGGTGAGAATGCTGAACGGCGAGAGCCAGAAGAAGGAGCCGCCGACAAAGTCGCGCCCGTCCATCGGCACGCCCTGAACGAATGTGCCCAGGACCACGCCCTGGGCGAAGGTCGCAATCGTCGAGCCGAAGGCGAAGGCGCGATCCCAGACATAGCGGCTGGTGCGCGCCTTGAAGCGGAACTCGAAGGCCACGCCGCGGAAGATCAGCGCGATCAGCATGACGATGAGCGGCAGGTAGAAGGCCGAGAGCAGCACCGCGTAGGCGATCGGGAACGCGCCCAGAAGAGCTGCCCCGCCCAGGACCAGCCAAGTCTCGTTGCCGTCCCAGACCGGCGCTACCGAGTTCATCAGCTTGTCGCGGTCGGCATCGCTGGGCGCGAACGAGAAGAGGATGCCGATGCCCAGATCGAAACCGTCGAGCACGACGTAGACGAACACACCGAAGGCGATGATGCAGGCCCAGACGAGCGGCAGGTCGATGTACATGGCACTTACTCCGCTGCCTCGATCGCCTCATCGACGGCGGCAAGAGGCCGGTTGCCGCCACCCTCCGGCGGAATCCACGACTCGGATGTTGGCCCGATGCTGACGAGCCGAAGCATGTAGTAGAGGCCCATCACAAAGACGAGGAGATAGGTCACCACGAACAGGAGAAGCGAGAAGCCGATGTCCGGTGCCAAGACCGGGCTGGTGGCGTCGGCGGTGCGCACGAGGCCATAGACCACCCAGGGCTGCCTGCCGACCTCGGTCGTGACCCAGCCGGCCAGAATGGCGATGAACCCGGCCGGACCCATCCAAAGCGCGCTCCGGTGGAACCACCGGGCGTGGAAGAGCTCACCCTTGTAGCGCAGCCAGAGCGAGACGAAGCCGAGGAGCGCCATCAGGCAGCCGAGCCCGACCATGATCCGGAAGCTCCAGAAGACGATCGGCGCGTAAGGCTGGTCTTGCTTCGGGAACGCCTTCATCCCCTTGACCTCGCCGTCCAGCGAATGGGTGAGGATGAGGCTGCCGAGCTTCGGGATCTCGACGGCCCACTTCGTCGTCTGGGCCTCCATGTCGGGCATGCCGAAGAGGACGAGCGGCTGGCCCTTCCTGGTGTCGAAGTCGCCTTCCATCGCGGCGACCTTGACCGGCTGATGCTCGAGTGTGTTCAGGCCGTGCTGGTCACCGGCGAGGATCTGGATCGGCGCCACGATCGCCGCCATCCACATCGCCATCGAGAACATCCGCCTGACGGCAGGATCGCGGCGGCCGCGCAGCAGATGCCAGGCTGCGACCCCGCCTACCGCGAACGCCGTGCTCAGATAGGCGGCGAGCGACATGTGGACGAGCCGATAGGGGAAGGACGGGTTGAAGATGATCTTGAGCCAGTCGGCCGGCTCGAAGCGGCCGTCGACGATGGCGTAGCCCGCAGGCGTCTGCATCCAGCTGTTGGCCGACAGGATCCAGAAGGCCGAGAACAGGGTACCAACCGCCACCATGCATGTGGCGAAGAAGTGCAGGCCGCGCCCGACCTTGTTCCAGCCGAAAAGCATGATGCCGAGGAAGCCCGCCTCGAGGAAGAAGGCGGTCAGCACCTCATAGGCCAAAAGCGGCCCGAGAATGGCGCCGCCAGCGTCGGAAAACCGGCTCCAGTTCAAGCCGAACTGGTAGCTCATCACGACGCCCGAAACGACGCCCATGCCGAAAGAGACGGCGAATATCTTAATCCAGAAGCGATAGAGCTCGCGATACTCCTCGCGTTTCGTCCAAAGCCAGCGCCCCTCCAGCACCGCAAGGAAGCTCGCGAGCCCGATCGTGAAAGCGGGAAAGAGAATGTGGAACGAGACGGTAAAGGCGAACTGAACCCGCGCCAGGATGAGAGGATCAAGCGAATGCATGGCTCACTCCTCTGCCGCAAGGCAGTCAATCGTGCCGTCTCTTTGAGCCCCTGTCTTGCCCGAAGACATGCACGATCTGAACCGCCCGTCCATCTTTTGGGGCCATCGGTCGCACCGATCGTACCGGTCAGGCGGGGGCTCGCCCCAGACCGTGCGGTGAGCTTTGAGCCGCTTCGGCAGCCGCGTTCGCCAGGGGCACACCCCGATAGACGGCGTCGAGGCGCCGCACCACGTCGTCCCAGCCGAAGAGCGCCTCGGCCCGCTCGCGCGCCGCCCGGCCCATCGCCACTCGCCACTCGGGATCATCGAGAAGTGTCTCGATTGCGCGGGCGAGGCTGTCTGCATCGCCGCGCTCGACCACGAGCCCCGTCCGTCCGGCCTCGACCAGATCCGGCAGAGCGCCGCTCCTCGAGACGACTACCGGCAGGCCACAGGCCATAGCTTCCGCCACCGGGAGGCCGAAACCCTCGCGGCAGAGCGAGGGCATGACCGCGATGGTGGCTTCGTTGTAGATCCCCACCAGCTGCTCGTGGAGGATCTCGCTCTCGAAGCGCACGCGCGTCGCGGCGTCGGCCGAGAGGCGCGTCAGGAGCTCGCGATCGAACCCCCCGCGACCGCCGAGAAGCTGGCGTCGCAGGCGGTCGATTGGCCCGTGGCCGTAGAATGCGGCGATCGGCGCCATCGGCTCGTCGTTCATGAAGATCCGCACCCAGTCGAACGGCAACAGGCCGCCGGCGCCGACGAGCGACAGGGAGACCTCCGGCCGACGCCGCGCCAGCTGGTCGAAGGCCTTGATCAGGACATGGACGCCTTTTTCCGGCGAGCGGCGGCCGACATAGACGATCCGTTCGCCGGCGCCCTCCGCCGGCCGCTCCGGACGAGGCCTGAAGAGGTCGAGGTCGACGCCGTTGCCGATCGTCTCGATCCGCCCTGCCAGAGCGGGAAAGCGCTCGCGCATCGCACACGTGACGTGCTCTGCCACCGTGACGATCGAATCGAAGTCGGCTAGCCGCCGCTCCCAGCTTTGCGGGAGGACGAGGAACGCGATGTCGTGAACATGAAGAACGATCCTGGCTTCGGGAAGGGTCGCCCGCAGGAGCCGGCCGTACTGCGCCAGGGCGGGCAGATGAACGACATCGGGCCGGTCGGCGCGGAGCTGGGCGAGCATGGCCGCGACATACTCGCGGCCGAAGAGCGGCGACATCAGGTATGGGGGCGCCCCGGGTGTTAGGGCGTGGACCAAGCCGACCGCCTTGTGGAACCGCGGCCAAGTGCCGGGGATGCGACGAATGAGAAATCCTTGGTCCTGCTCCTCGGTAGGCTGACCTGGCTCGCCCGGCGCATATACCGTCACGTCATGGAGAGCGCTCAGTCGCTTCGCCAGCTGCCAATGAATAATGGCGGCCGAGCCGTGCTGCCCTGGCCCGCAGCGCAATGGCTGGCCAGGATAGTTGATCAGGGCGACTCTCATAGTCGCTCACCGCCCGTCATGTTCAACAATCGGATCGAACGTGCTCAACACACCCACTACAATCTAGGTGCTAACGGTCTCATCCGACCAAGGGTCCGTCAAGGTCACTAAGCCGGCGCAACGTCGCGTTGTGCTCCAGCGTGTCCGCGGGCGCCGCGGCAAGTGACTGGGTAGGTTGCAGGGAGGGCGAGCGCTAACCCCGCGAGAGGGTCTTTGGCTGGCCAGCGTCGGTGCTCTGATCGTCGTTCTGGCGGCGATAGCGCGCCTTGGCGAGCTGACGCTTCGGCTCGTGACAGGCAACCGGGACCACAAGGCACTGGCATGCTGGCAGGCGCAGCACTGTCGCGATCTGGGCCTCTGGGAAATCATTGCGGCCGCGGGCCCCGAGCGCACGTATCTCGAGGCAGACAATTGGCCTTGATCCGCTGGGGGCATGGGGGCGGTCTCGAAGGCAACCGCCGAGATGATCGTTCGGACGCTGCCGCCTCTCCCGGGCTCAAAGGCCCGTTCCTCGTGGCTGGGCGGAGGTGCGGTCGCCTCCGCGGCCGCCCGCCGCATCGCGCGCTGGGCCCCTTGCCTCATATCCTTCGAGGTGATCGTAGAGATGCCTCGCTCAGCGCGAGGAGGGCGCCATGGGGCCACGCGACCTCGCGGCGCTGGCTGCCCGACGGCAGAGGTAGGATGCGCCTTCGCAACTCGGACGATGCCTGGGGCTTCCCGGCGCAGGGGCTGCATTGGCTCATGGCGGCGCTCGTCATCGGCCTGTGGCTGCTCGGCACGTACATGATCGGCCTTCACCCGAGCCCGTCGCGGGCGCGGCTCTATGCGTTTCACGAGACGATCGGGCTCACGATCTTCGTCCTCGCGCTGATCCGGCTGGCCTGGCGGCTGACGAACCCGACGCCGCGGCTCCCAGCCTCCCTGCTGCGGCCGGAACGCGTGCTGGCGCGCACCAGTCACGCCATGCTCTATCTCCTGCTCCTGGTGCTGCCGGTCACCGGCTTCATCAGGGTCCAGACGGCGCCGGACATGCCGCCGATCATGCTTCTCGACCGTTGGCCGCTGCCGGCGCTTCTCGCTCCGAGCCCCGCTGCTGCGAGCTTCTTCTCGGGCCTGCACGAGTTGCTGACCAACCTCCTTGCGATCCTGCTCATCCTCCACATCGTGGCGGCGCTGAAGCATCAGCTCGAGGGCGACGACGTGCTCCGGCGGATGCTACCCGGCCTCGGCCGGCACGGGCGCTCGGGCCCGGCCTGAGCGCGCGGCCTCGAGCGCTCGGGGCTCGGGCCCGCCCGTCGCCCAGTCGAGCAGCTCCACCGTGTGCAGCACCGGCAGGGCGGTGCCGCCCCCGATCTGGGTGATGCAGCCTATGTTGCCGGTAGCGACGAGGTCGGGCCGGGTGTGTTCGATGTTCTGCACCTTGCGGTCGCGCAGCCGTGTGGCGATCGCAGGCTGGAGGAGATTGTAGGTTCCGGCCGAGCCGCAGCAGAGGTGCCCTTCGGGGACGTCCTTGACCGTGAAGCCCGCGGCGGTCAGCAGCCGCTTGGGCTGGGCCGTGATGCGTTGGCCATGCTGCATCGAGCAGGCCGAGTGGTAGGCGACAGTGAGATCGACGTCGCGTACTGCCGGCATCAGGCCCAGCTCGTCCATCAGCTCGGTGATGTCCTTCGTGAGCCCGGCGATCCTCGCGGCCTTGGCCGCGTAGGCCTCGTCCTCCCGCAGCATGAACCCGTAGTCCTTGACGGTCGTGCCGCAGCCCGAGGCGTTGATGACCACGGCATCGAGCCCGCCACGCTCGATCTCGCGGGTCCAGGCGTCGATGTTGGCCTTGGCCGCGCGGAGCGCAGGCCCCTCCTTGCCCATGTGATGGGTGAGGGCGCCGCAGCAGCCGGCGCCGGGCGCCACGACCACCTCGACGCCGTGACGGGTGAGGAGGCGGATGGTCGCCTCATTGATCTGGGGGGCTAGCACCTGCTGGGCGCAGCCGGAGAGCAGCGCCACCCGGGCGCGGCGTTGGCCGGCCGCGAGAAAGATCTGTGGCCGGTCGACGGACGACGGTGAGGGGAGCTGCCGGGGCACAAGCCGCATCATCGCGCCCAGCGGTCCGGGCAGGAGGGAGGCCAGCGGCCGGGCGAGCCAGGCGCCGATCAGGGCAGGCCGGAAGAGCCACGGGTTCGGCAGCACCGCCGCCAGCATCGAGCGGAGCCATCTGTCCGCTGCCGGCCGCTTGTAGGTCGTCTCGATATGCTTTCGGGCGTGATCGACCAGATGCATGTAGTTCACGCCCGAAGGGCAGGTCGTCATGCAGGAGAGGCAGGAGAGACAGCGGTCGACATGCTTCACCACCCGCTCCGTCGCCGGGCGGTCGTTCTCGAGCATGTCCTTGATGAGGTAGATCCGCCCTCTCGGGCTGTCGAGCTCGTCGCCCAGCAGCACGAAGGTCGGGCAGGTCGCGGTGCAAAAGCCGCAATGGACGCACTTGCGGAGGATCGTCTCCGACTCCCGAACGTCCGGATCGCGGAGCTGCTCAGTTGTGAAGGTCGTCTGCATCGATCACGGTTCCGGATAGAGGCGACCCGGGCTCAAGATGCCCTTGGGGTCGAAGCTCGCCTTGACACGCCTACCGAGCGCCGCAAGCGGCGGTGGCTGTGGCTCGAACACCGGCACCTCGCGTCGTGTTGCCTCCGGCGCCCGCACCAGCGTGGCGTGACCCTTGCCGCCCAGAGCGGCACGCACCGTTGCAGCGCCGGCGTCGGGCGCGTCGTTGAGCGCGATCCAGACGAGCCCACCGGCCCAATCGAAAAGGAGCTCCGGCGCCAGCGGCGCCACCGCCTCGGCTACGGCATCAGCCCCCGTCGGCGCGCAGGAGAGGCGCCAGAGGATCGGCCGCCCGGCATCCAGCAGGCGACCGTCGCGTATCTCCTTCCAAAGGAGCCGCGAGCCCGGGTCGTCCAGCGCCAGCGCCTCGATCCCCGGCTGGATCAGCGTGTCGCGCAGGGTCTGCAGGCGGTAGGCGACAGAGGGCGCCGCTCCCTCGAGCCTGAGGCAGGCAAGCGCCCGGCCGGTGCCGGCGACAGCGGCCACGACCGAGCGCGCGGCGATCGGTGCCGGCAGCACGGCCGCGCCCGAGACCTCGTGCGGCGTGCCCATCGCGATCCTGAGCAGCTTCAGTAAGGCGCCTCTGCTCTCGCCGGCAAGCAGGAGGGTGGCCGTCTCCTCGCCGACCGGCATGACCTTGAAGGTGACATGACTAAGGACGGCCAGCGTGCCGAACGAGCCGGTCAGGAGCTTGCAGAGGTCGTAGCCTGTGACGTTCTTGACCACCCGCCCACCGGTCTTGATGGCTTGGCCCTGACCGGTGACGCACTGCACGCCCAGCAGATGATCGCGCGCGGCGCCTGCCTTGAGGCGCCGCGGCCCGGCGAGGTTGCAGGCGATCACGCCGCCGATGGTCTGCCGGTCCGCGTCGCCCCCCAGGATCGCGCCATAGTCTGCGGGCTCGAAGGCCAGCTCCTGCCGCCGCTCCGCCAGCGCCGCCTCGACCTCGCTGAGTGGCGTTCCGGCACCGGCCGACATCACGAGCTCCTCGGGCTCGTACATGTCGATCCCGGCGAGGCCCGAGGTCGAGAGGACGTCGAGCGCGTCCACCGGGCGGCCGAAAGCGGTCTTGGTCCCGGCACCCTCGACCCGGAGCAGCCGCTCCTCGCCCGCTGCCCAGCCCACCAGCTGCTCGAGCTCCTTCAGGCTGGCCGGGCGATAGGACGGCATGACGATCGTGACCTCCCCTGACGCTACCGACATGACTGCCTAAGCTAGCGGCCCGAGGCCGGACCGGCCAGCGCGATGGGGAGATAGCATGGAGCGGTCAGCACGCGACCCGATCCTCATCGTCGGCGGCGGGGCGATGGGCCTCTCGATCGGCTGGCGGCTCGCCGCCGCCGGCCGTCGGGTGACCGTCCTCGATGCCGGCAAGGCGGGGCGGGGCGCCGTCTGGGCGGCAGCCGGCATCCTCGCGGCCCGGCTGCAGGGGGCGAGCGATTTCCTCTCACGCTTCCAGAGACTGAGTCAGGACCTCTGGCCCGATTTCGCCGCCGAGCTCGAGGCGGCGGCGGACACCAGGGTCGGCTACCGGACGCGAGGGCACCATCGTCCTGGCCCACGACGAGGCCGAGGCGGGGCAGCTGCGCCGACTGGCGCGGGCGGGCCGTGACGAGGCGTTCTCTCTGGCTCGACCCTGCGGCGCTGCGTGAGCGCGAGCCGCATCTTCCCGGACGGGGCGCCGGGCGGCCTTCTCAGCGCCCTCGACCATCAGGTCGACAACCGGGCCGTCGCCGAGGCGCTGGCGACCGGCGCTCACCCGCGCCGGCGGCGTGCTCGAGGAGGAGGCGGCGGTGCGCCGGCTGGTCGTCGAGCGTCGGGCGCGTCTACGGGCGTAGAGACGGAGAAAGGCTTCCGGACGGCCGGAACGGTCGTGCTGGCCGCCGGCGCCTGGTCGGGAGGGATTCGGGGGCTGCCAGCCGGTGCCGCGGCCGCCGGTGCGTCCGGTGAAGGGGCAGATGCTGGCGCTGCGGATGGACCCCCAGGCACCGCTGCTGCGCCACGTGCTATGGGCCGGCGGCGGCTATCTCGTGCCGCGCGGGGACGGCCGCCTCGTCGTCGGCGCCACCACGCGAGGAGCGGGGCTTCGATCCGCGCCAGACGGCCGGCGGTCTTTTGTCGCTTCTGGCGACGGCCAGGACCGCCCTTCCCGCCTCGGCCGATCTCGAGATCGAAGAGACCTGGGTCGGCTTCCGCCCCGGCTCGCCCGACCATGCGCCGATCCTCGGCCCCTCGGGCGTCGATGGCCTCGTGCTCGCGACGGGCCACAGCCACAACGGCATCCTGATGACGCCCGCCACGGCGAGCCTCGTCAGCCATCTCCTCCTGACCGGCGAGCTCGATCCGATGCTGCGCCCATTCACCATCGACCGCTTCCGCCGAGGTCGGTCGGGCGTGTGAGACCTTGAGCCGCCCCTAGAACCTCGGCAGGTCGGGGAAGGGAATCTGGCCCTTGTGGATGTGCACCCGGCCCAGCTCGGCGCAGCGGTGCAGCGTTGGAAACACCTTGCCGGGATTGAGGATCTGGGTCGGATCGAAAGCGCATTTCACGCGCTGCTGCTGGTTCAGATCGTCCTCGGTGAACATGACCGGCATCAGGTCGCGCTTCTCGACACCGACGCCGTGCTCGCCCGTGAGCACCCCGCCCACCTCCACGCAGAGTGTGAGGATGTCGGCGCCGAACCGCTCGGCGCTTCTCGAGCTCGCCCGGCTTGTTGGCATCGAAGAGGATCAGCGGGTGGAGATTGCCGTCGCCGGCGTGGAACACGTTGGCGACGCGCAGCCCATGCTCGGCCGACAGCTCCTCGATCCGCCGCAGCACGAGAGAGAGCTGCTTCCTGGGGATCGTGCCGTCCATGCAGATATAGTCGGGCGAGATGCGGCCGACGGCAGGGAAGGCGGCCTTGCGACCGAGCCAGAAGCGGTTGCGCTCCTCCTCGCTCTCCGAGGCCTTGACGTAGGTGGCGCCATGCTGGCGGGCGATGGCGGTCACGACGCCGATCAGGTGGTCGACCTCGGGTGCCGGCCCGTCCAGCTCGCAGATGAGCAGCGCCTCGACGTCGAGCGGGATAGCCCGCATGGCAGAAATCCTCGGCCGCGTGGATGGCCGGACGGTCCATCATCTCGAGCCCGCCCGGGATGATGCCGGCGGCGATGATCGAGGCGACGGCATCGCCGCCCTTCTCGTTCGAGGGAAAGCCCATCAGCACCGCGCGCGCCGTCTCGGGCCTGGCGAGGATGCGCACCGTGACCTCGGTGACGACGCCCAGCAACCCCTCGGAGCCGGTCATCAGGCCCAATAGGTCGTAGCCCTCGCTGTCGAGGTGCTTGCCGCCCAGGCGGACGACCTCGCCGTTCGGCAGCACCATCTCGATGCCCAGCACATTGTTGGTCGTGAGACCGTATTTGAGGCAGTGTACGCCGCCCGAGTTCTCGGCGATGTTGCCGCCGATCGAGCAGGCGATCTGCGAGGAGGGGTCGGGGGCATAGTAGAAGCCCTGCTCCTCGACCGCCCGGGTGATCCCGAGATTGGTGACGCCCGGCTGCGCCGTAACGGTGCGGTTCTCGTAGTCGACGTCGAGGATCCGGTTGAACTTGCCCATGCCGAGCACGATGCCGTCCTGGAGCGGCAAGGAGCCCCCGGAGAGCGAGGTGCCGGCACCGCGCGGCACGACCTTTATCCGCTCCTTGTCGCAGAGCTGCAGGACAGCTGAGACCTGCTCCACCGTGCTTGGCAGAACGACGGCCATCGGCACGGCGCGATAGGCCGAGAGGGCGTCACATTCGTAGGCACGCAGCTCGTCCTCGGCAGCGATGACGCCCTCGCCAGGGACGATCCTGCGCAGCGCCGCGACGATCTCCTTGCGCTTGGCGAGGGATTCCTGATCGGGCTCCGGCATCAGCATGACGGCTCTTCCCTGGGTGTTGCTCGCGGAGGCTGGGCCAAATCATGGCTCCTACGGCGGCACGGTCAATCGCTCTTGCAGGTGTGGACTACGCCGTTGCCTGGCAAGGACGGGCGACCTAGCGTCGATTCCGCGAGCGGAAGCTGAACAACAACTCGCTTTGATAACCTTGCGGAGAGAAGCAGACCAATGCAGATCGAACGCCTCGAAAGGCTCGCCGCGGCTGCCTTGATGTCGCTGGCTGCCATGACGGGCGGCGCTCATGCCGCCGACGACATGCATCTTTGGGATGTCTACCAGCAGCAGCTCAAAGGTGCCAAATATGTGCTGCTGTCGCACGTCATCACGCCTGATGTTCCCGTCTGGCACGGCTTCGGGCCGTCCAAGTTCGAGCCCACGGTCGATCCCGAGACGGGCAAGCCCTACACTTATGGCAAGGACGGATTCGAGGCCACGCGCTACATCCTCTCGACCGATCAGCTCGGCACCCAGCTCGACCCGCCGGCGCACTGGGCGCCCGAGTACCCGTCGATCGCCGAGCTGCCGGCGACCTACACGCTCCGCCCGCTGGTCGTGATCTCGATCGTCGATCAGGTGAAGAAGGATCCCGGCTACGCGCTTGCCGTCGACGACGTGCTGGCCTGGGAGAAGGTGCACGGCAGGATACCCGAGGGCTCGGTCGTGATGATCCGCTCGGACTGGTCGAAGGACTGGCCCGATCCGGCACTGGCGACCAGGACGCCGTTCCCCGCCGTCTCGCTCGATGCCCTGAAGTTTCTGCATGAGCAGCGGCACATCCTCTTCCACGGCCATGAGCCGTTGGATACGGACAACACGCCTGATCTCGAGGGCGAGGCCTGGCTCATGCACAATGGCTACACGCAGGCCGAGGGCGTGGCCCACCTCGATGAGGTGCCGGAGGCGGGTGCCCTCGTCGCCATCGGCTTTCCGCGCTTCAAGGGCGGTACCGGCGGGTATGCGAGCTATGTGGCGATATGCCCACCCGACTGGCCCCATGGCGTGAGCGTCGGGCAGGTGCCCGAGGCGCCGCTGCCCAAATCCGACAAGCCCCTTCACTGGGACGCCACGTCCGGCACGCGCGTCCGCTAGCTACGGCTCTAGGCCTTGACGCAAAACGGCCGGGACCCCCGCGGATCCCGGCCCTTCCTCGTCGATGGGCGTTGGGCTTCCTAGCCCTGGCGCGCCTTGAAGCGGGGGTTGGTCTTGTTGATGACGTAGACTCGGCCCTTGCGGCGCACGAGGCGGCAATCCTTGTGGCGGGTCTTCGCCGTCTTGAGTGAGTTTCGAATCTTCATGGCTGGATTCCCTGGCGTCCGGAGCTACTTCTTCCGCCGGAAGCTCTGGAAGCGGCGGTTGAACTTCTCGACCTGACCACGCTCGATCACCTGAACGGACCCGCCGGTCCAGGCAGGATGCGACTTCGGATCGACGTCCAGCGTCATCGTGTCGCCTTCCTTGCCCCAGGTGGTGCGCGTCTTGAAGGTCGAGCCGTCGGTCATCGCGACCGTGATCTCATGGTAGTCGGGGTGGATATCGGGCTTCACGACACTTTCCTTCGGCACGGGCGCCGGGTACATAGCGACCTGTCGTGCCGAGCGCAAGGCGGCGCGCGCCTCTGGTGCTGTGTCCAATCGGAATTGCCCCGGCGGGAGTAGACCAGCAAGAGAGGCCAGCATATGGCATCCCACGCCCGTTCGAGCCTGAGCCGCACCGATCGTGCCCGCAGCCGCGACCTCGGCCCGCTCAAGCGCCTCGCCGTCTATCTCAGGCCGTATGGCTGGCGGGTCCTGGGCAGTTTGGTCGCGCTCGCGATCTCCGCCTCGGCCGTGCTCTCGCTCGGCATCGGCGTGCGCTACCTCGTCGATCGCGGATTTGGGATGGGGCGCGCCGTCGCCCTCGATCACGCGCTCGAGGCGGTGCTGATCGTTGTCCTGGCGCTGGCCTTCGCCACATTCCTCCGATCCTACCTCGTCACTTGGTTGGGCGAGAGGGTCGTCGCCGACCTCAGGCGCCAGATCTACGCCCACATCATCCGCCTCTCGCCGGGCTTCTTCGAGGTCACGCGAACGGGCGAGGTGACCTCGCGCCTGACCACCGACACGAGCGTCATCCAGGCGGTGATCGGCACCAGTGTGACGCAGGCGCTTCGCAACCTGCTGATGCTGATCGGCGGCCTCGTCCTGCTCATCGTCACCAACCCCCGCCTCACCGGACTGATCCTTATCGTCGTGCCGCTCGTCGTGGTCCCGATCATCCTCGTCGGTCGGCGTGTGCGGATCTACTCCCGCGCCGCACAGGACAAGGTCGCCGCCGTCAGCGGCCACGCCGAGGAGACGCTCAATGCGGTGCGAACCGTCCAGTCTTTCGCCCAGGAGGCGCACGAGAGTGCCCGCTTCTCCGATCTCGCCGAGGCCGCCTTTCGGTCGGCTGCACGCTATGCCGCGGCGCGCGGCATCCTCGCCGGTACCGTCATCGGCCTCGTCTTCGCCGCCATCGTCGTGGTGCTGTGGGTCGGCGGCAACGACGTCCTGGCGGGTCGCCTGTCGCCGGGCGAGCTCGCGTCCTTCGTCTTCTACGCCACGGTCGTCGCCAGCTCCGTTGGCGGCCTCAGCGACATCGTAGGCGACCTGCAACGGGCTTCGGGCGCCGCCGAGCGTCTGTTCGAGCTGCTCGATACCCAGCCCATGGTGAAGGCGCCGGCGTCGCCCCGGCCGCTTCCGGCGGTGGGTCAGGGCACGCTGCGCTTCCAGAACGTGACATTCGCCTATCCCTCACAGCCCGACCGGCCGATCCTCCACGACTACAGCCTCGACCTGCGCGCCGGCGAGACGGTGGCGTTGGTCGGCCCCTCGGGCGCAGGCAAGACCAGCGTGTTCCAGCTTGCCATGCGCTTTTACGACCCGCAGGAAGGCCGCATACTTTTCGACGGCATCGATCTGCGCGAGCTCGATCCGATGGAGCTGCGCTGCCGTCTGGGTCTGGTGCCTCAGGATCCCGTCGTCTTCGCGGCCGACGCTTGGACCAACATCCGTTACAGCAAGATCAACGCCTCCGACGCGGCCGTGCGTGCCGCGGCCGAGGCTGCCGCGGCGGCCCAGTTCCTGGACGCGTTGCCCGAGGGGTTCGGCAGCTTTCTGGGCGAGAAGGGCGTGCGCCTGTCCGGCGGCCAACGCCAGCGCTTGGCCATCGCACGGGCTCTCCTGCGCGATCCCTCGCTGCTCCTCCTCGACGAGGCGACGAGCGCCCTCGACGCCGAGAGCGAGCAGCTCGTCCAGGGCGCGCTCGAGCGGCTACGGCGTGGGCGGACCTGTCTCGTCATCGCCCACCGGCTCGCGACCGTCCGCAAGGCCGACCGCATCGTCGTGATGGACGAGGGCCGCGTGATCGATCAGGGCCATCACGACGAGCTGGTTGGTCGGGGCGGACTCTACGCGAGGCTGGCCTCCCTTCAGTTCGGCCTCGACCGCGCCGCCTGACGGGCGGCTGCCCCGACGAAGGACCACGCGGTGCATCCGCGTGCATCGCGGCCCGGGAGATGCTGCTGCCGTCAATGGCGGCGGCGGCGCAACGTTGTGCGATAAACGGTTGAGCGCCCGCGAGGATTTGTGCCATTCCAAGTGGCATGCCGTCTATCGACCGCTAGAGTTGCTGGCGGATCTTCAATCACAGGTACGACTGGTCGCCGATGACCAACCCGCAACGCTTCATCAACCGCGTGATCGTCTTTCTGATCTTCGCGTGTGTGGTGGTGGGCGTGCTGTCGCAGATCATCTGGGCGGCCTTCCTCCACAATCCGGCCCTGAACGGCCTCATCATCTGCGTCCTCATCGTGGGCATTGCCTACAATCTTCGGCGCATTCTCGTGCTCAAGCCCGAGACCCGCTGGATCGATGCCTTTCGCACCGGCGCTGTGGGCATTTCGCTCCAGGAGGCGCCGCGCCTCATAGCGTCCATCGCCGCGGTGCTCGGCGAGCGCGATCGGCGCGGCCCGGCTTCTCTATCGGCAGCCTCGATGCGCTATCTTCTGGACAGCATCAGCACCCGCCTCGACGAGAGCCGCGACATTGCCCGATATCTCACCGGGCTCCTGATCTTCCTGGGCCTGCTCGGCACCTTCTGGGGGCTTCTCCAATCCATCAACGCTGTGAGCGGTGTGCTCACCGGCTTCTCCGCCAACTCGACCGACGTTCTCCAGCTCTTCAATGATATGAAGGCCGGCCTTGCGCGCCCGTTGGCCGGGATGGGCACGGCGTTCAGCTCCTCGCTCTTCGGCCTCGCGGGCTCGCTCGTCCTGGGCTTTCTCGACCTCCAGGCGACGCAGGGGCAAAACAGCTTTTATAACGATCTCGAGGCGTGGCTCTCGGGCATGACCCGCCACAGTACCGGCGAGGGCGCGATGGCCGAGGTCAGCGTCGGCCCCAGTCTCCCGGTCTACGTCCAGGCGATGCTGCAACAGGCGGCCGAGAGCCTCGACCGCCTGCAGACCGTGGTGGCCAGAGGCGAGGATCAGCGGGTGCAGCTGAGCAAGGTGCTGCTCCAGCTCAACGAGCGCCTGGCGACGCTGACCGACCGGCTGGGCGGCGAGCAGGAGATTTTGGGCCGGCTGGCCCACGGGCAGGAGGTGCTGGCCGAGCAGCTCGGCCGACGCGACGGCGCGCCACTCCTCGATGAGCGGACCAGGCAGCATCTGAGTAGCATCGATGCGCAGCTGGGCCAGGTGCTGGACGAGCTGGGCCGCGGCCGCGACCAGCTGACGCGCGAGCTGAAGGGCGAGATCAAGCTCGTCGCGCGGACGATCGCGATCGCCGCCGGTGAGCCGCAGCTCGTGAGGGAGTGAGCCGTGGCGCGCTCGCGCCGTGACATTCGTCAGGTCGACATCTGGCCCGGCTTCGTCGACGCGCTGTCGACGCTGCTCCTCTCTGTCATCTTCCTGCTAGTGGTCTTCGTCCTCGGTCAGTTCTTTCTGAGCCAGGTGCTGCAGGGGCGCACCGAGACGCTCGATCACCTGAGGGCCACGGTTCACGACCTGACGCAGAAGCTGGGGCTCGAGCAGGACAATGCGGCCGACCTGCGGCGCAATGTCCAGCGCCTGTCGTCCCAGCTGCAGTCGGTCGTGGCGGACCGTGAGGACCTGAGCGCCCAGCTCAAGCAGAGCGAGGGCGACCGCGCGTCGCTCGAGGACCAGCTGGCCCAGGCCTCGAACCAGCGCCTTGGTCTGCAGCGCACGCTCGACGAGATGCGCGTCGACCAGGGAACCGCCAAGGCGCAGATCGGCTCGCTGCAGAAGGACCTGGACGAGGCGCGCCAGACCATGGCGGCCGACAAGGACAGGATCACGGCGCAGCTGGGTCAGCTCGTCCAGCTCAGGCGCGATATCGACGCGCTCACCAAGGTCCGTGGCGATCTCGAGGCCCAGGTGGCAGGCCTCTCGACGACGGTCCAGCGGTCGAAGGAGCAGCAACAGCAGCTTTTGGCCCAGCTCGGCACGGCGCGCGACCAGAGCAAGGCGCTCGAGGCCAAGGTCGCAGACGAGCAGCAGAGGACGATGCTGGCCCAGAAGGACGTGGCGGCGCGCGACCTCGGGATCGAGGAGCTGCTCAAGAGCGCTGCCACGCTCGAGAGTGCCAAGGAGAGCGCCCTGAGCGACAAGGAAGCCGCCCAGCAGCAGGTGCAGCAGCTCAATCAGCGCCTCCAGCAGCTGAGCGTCCAGCTCACGCAGCTCGACACGGCGTTGGGCGAGAAGCAGACCGAGATCGACCGCCAAAACGCCACGATCGCGGACCTGGGCCAGCGGCTCAACATCGCCCTCGCCAACAAGGTCGAGGAGCTTTCCCGCTACCGCTCCGACTTCTTCGGCAAGCTTCGGCAGGTCCTCGGCACCCGCGACGACATCCGCATCGTGGGCGACCGCTTCGTCTTCCAGTCCGAGGTGCTTTTCGGCTCGGGCGAGGCCGACATCAATCCCAGCGGACGCGAGAAGCTCGCGGAGCTTGCGGCCACGCTCAAGGAGATCGCGAAGGAGATCCCGCCCGACCTGCCCTGGGTCCTGCAGGTCGACGGCCACACCGACCGCCGGCCGATCAGCAACGCGCAGTTCTCCTCCAACTGGGAGCTGTCGACCGCACGTGCGATCTCGGTGGTGAAATTCCTGATCTCCCAGGGCATCCCGCCCGACCGGCTGGCAGCCCGCGGCTTCGGCGAGTTCCAGCCGCTCGACACGGCCGACAATGACGACGCCTATCGCCGCGACCGCCGGATCGAGATCAAGCTCACCACACGTTGACCTTCACGTACCGCATACCGGCCACATCCTGTTGCATTTGCCGAGCCGGCTGGCGAGAGTAGAGCCGACAGGCGGCGTCTCAACCGGCGCCACATGGGGGATCCGCATGAGCGAGGGCGCCGGCGTTCAGCGCATGTTCGCGCTGGCTCTGACGCCCGCGGGTGGCGTCCGTTCCCTCGCGTGGGCCCCATGCCGCCGCTCACGCGAAGCATCCGGAGCCTGAGATGGCCAACGCCAGTCGTCCCCCCACACCGCAAGGCAGCGACGCGCGCGGCGGGCAGGGCGGAATTACGAAGGCGATCCTCGTGGCCCTGGTGCCCGTCCTCGCCGCCGCCGGATGGGCCTTGTACGCGCAGAGTAGGGCCGAGCGCGTCGAAGGCGAGCTGAAGAGCACGCTCGATGCCGTCGACGCGCCGGCGGCACCGTCTCCCGGCGCCACGGGTGAGCTCGAGCGGCTGGGTGCCCTGAAGGGCGAGATCACCCGTCTGCGGGCCTTGCCCGACAAGCTCGCGGACACGGAGAAGAAGCTCGAGGCGACCACGGGCGATCTCGGCCAGGCGCAGAGTCGGCTCCAGGCGACATCCGACGAGCTCGAGAAGACCAAGGCGGCTCTTGCCGCCCTCACCACAGAGCGCGACAAGCTCGATGCCGCGGCGGCGGATCTGCAAAAGCAGCTAAACAGCGTTCAAGCGGCGCTCGCCGACGCCCAGAAAGCCAATCAGCAGCAGACAGAGACGCTGGCCGAGCGCGATGCGAGCCTCGCCTCGCTGACGCAGGCGCGCGACGCACTCTCGGGGCGGCTCGATACCCTCACGAAGGACGCGGCGGACACTGCCGCGGCACGTGACCGTCTTCAGGCTGAGCTGGCCGACCTTCAGACCGCCAAGGCCGCGCTCGAGCGCGCCGCGGAGCAACAGACGGTGGGGCTCGCGGCACGCGACCACAGCATCGAGGAGCTGACCCAGGCGCAGGGCGACCTGGCGCGCAAGCTTGCGGCTCAGCAGGCGGCCGGCCGCGACGTCGCCAAGCAGGTCGAGGCGCTTACCGCCAAGCAGGACGAGCTGCAGAAGGTAGCTGCCACCGAGGATCAGAAGCTGGCACAGGCGACGAGTGAGATCGACACGCTCACCGCCGATCGCGACCAGCTGACAAAAGCTCTCGAGGCCGCCTCCGCGGAGAAACAGGCGCTCTCGACGACCGTCGATCAGCAGAAGGCCGAGCTCGAGGCGCGCAATGCCACGATCAACGGGCTGACGGAGGCACGGGATGCCCTGGCGCGCAAGCTGGCGGCGCAACAGGCGGCCGGGCGCGACGTTGCCAAGCAGGTCGAGGCGCTTACCGCCAAGCAGGACGAGCTGCAGCAGTCGGCGAGCGACGAGGCGCAAAAGCTCACCGCGGCGAAGGCCGAGGTCGCGTCCCTCACCACCGAGCGCGATCGGCTACGGACCCAGCTCGAGAGCAGCATGGCCGCCGCGAGCGATCTGCAGGCGAAGCTGGCGGACGCCTCGCAGGAGATGAGTAAGCTCAAGGCCGACATCCAGGCCGCTCCGGACGTGCAAAAGGTGCAGGCGCTGCGGACGCAGGCCGAGACGGCAACGGCCGAGCGCGACCGGCTGGCTTCTCAGGTTGGCACCCTGGAGGTCGCGGGCCAGCGCCTGGAGCAGGCGCTGAGCGACGCACAGGCGACAGCGGCTGCGCTCGGGCAGGAGCGCGACACGCTTCGCACCGAGCGGGACGATGTCAGCGGCAAGCTGGAGGCTGCCCGAGCCCAGTTTGCCTCCCTGGGCGAGCAGCGGGGTCGTCTGCAGACCGTGCTCGATGCGGCGCTCAGCAAGCTCGCCGCAGCCGAGGAGACACGGCAGAGCCTGGAGACGGCGGGCGGGCAGGCCCAGGCTCGTGTGGGCGAGCTGGAGGGCCAGATCGCGGCCCTGAACAAGCAGAAGGACGAGCTCGCGGCAACGGACGCCGCCAAAGCCAATCAGATCGCTGGACTGCAGGGCGCGCTCGACGCTGCGCTCACGAGGGTGGCTGCGGTCGAGCAGGCCAGTGCCGCGCTCGCAGCGTCGAGCGATGAGGTGAGCAGCCGCGTCAAGGCGCTCGAGACCCAGCTGGCGAGCCTTCAGCAAGAGCGGGATCAGCTTGCCAGCAGCAGCGACGCGCAGACGAAGCAGCTGGCAGCGCTGCAGCAGTCGCTGGATCAGGCGCAGGCCAAGCTCACGGCGGCCGAGGCCGCCCGCGACGCGGCGAGCAGCCGGGCGGAGGTCCTTCAGGGCCAGCTCGGGGCGCTTGAGCAACAGCGGAACAAGCTCGCGGCCGGCGACGATGCGCAGACGAAGCAGCTCGCATCGCTCCAGCAGGCGCTCGCTCAGGCGCAGTCCCAGGCCACGGCGGCCGAGGCCGCCCGCGACGCGGCGAGCGGCCAAGCACAGGCGTTCAGCGGCCAGCTCGGGGCGCTTGAGCAACAGCGGAACAAGCTTGCGGCAGGCGACGAGGCGAAGGCGAAGCAGCTGGCAGCACTACAGCAGGCGCTCGATCAGGCGCTGGCCGAGGCGAAGACAGCCGAGGCTGCCCGGGATCAGGCGAGCGGCCAGGCTCAGGCCCTCCAGGGCCAGCTCGGAGCCCTCGAGCAGCAGCGGAATAAGCTTGTCGCCGACGATGAGGCGACGACGAAGCAGCTAGCGACACAACGGCAGGCGTTGGACACGGCGACGGCGGGCCGCGCCGATGCGGAACAGAAGGCCGAGGGGCTTCAGGCGCGGCTCGCGGCCGCGGAGGGTGACCTCGTCCGGCTCCAGTCGACGTCCGACGACGATCTCGACACGATGCGCCAGCAGATCGCCGAGCGGGACCGGGAGATCGCCGATCTCAGGACCAGGACTGTTGCGTTGAGTAGCCAGCTGGATCAGGCGCTGGCCACGGCGAAGGCCCAGCCGGCACAGACCAATGATGGGCACCAGCGGGTGGCGGACGCGGCGGTCCTGGCTGAGATCACGCGCCAGCTCGCCGGCAGCATCGAGCCCGCTGCCGGGCCCACGCTGGCGCGGCGAGCCCAGCAGGCCAAGGAGCGTCAGGCGCTGCTCGTGGGTGAGGTGAAGGCGAACCTGCCCGGTGTGCAGGACATCAACTACGTCAATCAAGACGGGGTGGTGCTGGGCGCCAGCCTGCTCTTTGCCTCTGGGAGCGCCAGGCTCACCGAAGAGGGGATGACCGAGCTGGATGCTATCGTGCCGCGCCTTGAATCTGCGATTGCCAGCATTCCCAACGGCACGCCCTGGGCGCTCCAGATCGCCGGGCACACCGACGATCTGCCTGTCGTCAGCGGCCGCTATCGCTCCAACTGGGAGCTGTCGGCGGCGCGGGCCGGCGCGGTAGCGACCTACCTGGTCGAGCGGGGCATTCCGCGCCAGCACGTCATGATTGCCGGTTTGGCCGAGACCGAGCCGGTCGCTCACGATGATTCGGAGCAGTCCCGGCAGCTCAACAGGCGGATCGAGATCCAGCTGGTGAGTCGCTGACGCAGGGTCGTAGTCCGTCGGATGGCAAGTGTCCGGCCGGTGGGGTACCGGCCGGAGACGCGGTTAGGCCAAGGCCGCGATGCTGGCCTCAGCCGATGTGGTGATGCGCCTGATGGACCAGCGTATCGAGGTCGACGCTGCTGCTTGCCATGCTGACGCTGGCGACCGAGACATGGCTTGCTGACCCGCCGTCGGCGTTGGAATGACTGCTGCCGAGCTGCCGAGCTGCCGAGCTGCCGAGCTGCCGAGCTGCCGAGCTGCCCGAGCTCCCGAGCTCCCGATCGGTCTAGCGGACGTCGCTGAGCTTGAGAGTTCGTGCCATCTGCGGCAGCCAGCGACAGCCCCCTGACCCCAGAGCCAGGTTCCGCCATGTTTCTTCCTCCTTGGGAACCAGGACCGGCCCTGATCCGCGCCTCACCCGTGGCTGGCAGTGGTATGCATGGCGTCAGAAGTAGCGGCGTGATGGCCTGTGACGAGGAGGCCTGCCGCGGCTATGCGTTCGGTCTGCGATGACGTGTCATCGTGGAGGGTCTGTCGACGGCAACTCGCGCACAGGCCGAGCGTCAGCGCGGCGGAACCCCTTGAGCGCTGAGGCCCAGCCCGCGTGGGGCTGCCGTGGCGCCGGCGCAGCGTCGGACCGCAACCTGCGATCCGGGCGACAGAGCTACCGCCGACCTTGTCACGGATCTCTGTAGAGAGGGCACGGGCGCCCGTCCGGCCATCGTGACCAGAGCGAAACGGGTGGCCTCACAGTCTGAGCCGGTGCTGGTCAGCGCCCGGGGCGCAGGTTCGTTCCTGCGATATGGCGTCAGCCGGGTGCTGCGTCGCGACGGGGCAGCACCCGGCTCAGCACCACGAGGCCCAGGATCGCTGCCACCACCGAGGCAGCCAGAACGCCGATCTTGGCCTGGTCCAGAGAGACCTGATCGGTGAAGCCCAGATTGGCGATGAAGAGCGCCATGGTGAAGCCGATGCCCGCGACGCAGCCTATGCCGATGATCGTGCCCCAGCTCGGAATCCTTCGGCAGACGGGTCAGCCGTAGCAGGCATGCGAGTGCCACGAAGCCCACGATGCCGAGGGGCTTGCCAACCAGGAGGCCGACGAAGGTGCCGATCGTGGCGGTGCTGATGAGCGCGGCCTCTCCCGCGTGGAGGATCGGCACGCCGGCGTTGAAGAGGGCGAAGACGGGCATGATGACAAACGCCACGTAAGGCGCCAACACGTGCTCGAACCGGTGCAGCGGGCTCTGCGCCCGCGAGAGGACCCCTTCGAGATGGCTGATCTCGACCTGGCATTGCTCGAGCGGGCCGCGCCCGACCTCGGCGGCCAGCTCCTCCTTGAGCTCTGCGGACGACATCGGCTGCACGAGGGGCACGCTGATCGCCATCAGGACGCCGGCGATGGTGGCGTGCACGCCCGAGAGGAACATGAAGTACCAGACCACCAGACCGAGCAGAAGGTAGACGAGGGGACGCCGACCGCCCATCGCCCCATAGGCCACCGCGACCAGCCAGACGACGAGCGACGTAACAAGCGCCCACACCTGGAGGTCGGCCGTGTAGAAGACGGCGATCACCAGGACGGCGCCGAGATCGTCAACGATCGCGAGCGCCAAGAGGAAGACCTTGGCACCCAGAGGCACGCGTTTGCCCAGGAGGGCGAGCACGCCGACGGCGAAGGCGATGTCGGTCGCCATCGGCACGCCCCACCCGGCAGCGTAGGATGTGCCGTGGTTGAAGGCCGTGTAGATCAGCGCCGGCACCACCATGCCGCCGAGCGCGCCGGCAATCGGCAGCACCGCCTTCTCGACGCCGGCCAGCTCGCCCACCAGCGCCTCGCGCTTGATCTCGAGCCCGACCAGGAAGAAGAAGACGGCCATTAGGAGGTCGTTGATCCAATATTCGAGCGACAGCTTGAGCTCGAAGGGGCCCAGGCTGATGGCCGCGGGAAGCATCCGCATCGCCTCGTAGCTGTGCTCCCAGGGGGAGTTGGCCCAGACGAAGGCGATCACGGCTGCGATGATGAGAACCACGCCCGAGGCGCTCTCGGTGGCGAGAAGCTGCTCGACAGGTTGGATCAGCCGCTTGACGGGCTCGGGTGTTACCAGTCGCCGGCGCACGGTAGCCACGAGAGCATATCCTCCTGCTGCCGGATCCAGAGAGCCGACGACACGACCCGGCGGATCAGATACCGAGCGCCATGCCGTCCTTGCGCGGATCGGAACCGCCTATCAGCACGCCACGGCGGCGATCGACGAGGATCGCCTGGCCTCCGCCGAGCGGACCCTCCGGCTCGATCAGGCTGTGACCACGAGCGGCGAGCTCGGCCCGAGCCCGCGCGGGCACGCCGCGCTCGACCTGCAGGTCGAGCGGGTAGGACATGAGACGCGGCGCGTCCAGCGCCTCTTGCGGGTCGAGCCCGTGGTCGACGATGGCGCTGATCACCTGAGCATGGCCCACGGGCTGATAGTCGCCGCCCATCACGCCGTAGCTCAGCCACAGCTCGCCGTCGCGGAAGGCAAGGCCCGGGATGATCGTGTGCATCGGGCGCTTGCCCGGGGCGATGCAGTTCGGGTGCTCCGGGTCGAGCCGGAAGGCACGCCCCCGATTGTGGAAGAGCACCCCGGTCCGCTCGCAAACCAGGCCCGAGCCGAAGGTGTCGTAGACCGAGTTGATGAACGAGACGGCGTTGAGGTCGCGGTCGACGACCGTGAGATAGACCGTGTCCGGATGCGGCTCCAGAAGGGGCGGCGGCATGTCGGTCATGGCCCGGTCGGCGCTGATTTGCTCGCGCAGCTTGATGGCGTAGGCCTTGTCCAGCAGCCGCTCCACAGGCACGGTCGCCTGTCGCGGATCGGCAAGGAAGGCATCCCGGTCACGGAACGCCAGCTTCGTGGCCTCGGCCAGAAGGTGGAGGCGCTCGCCCGACAGCATGTCGAGCTTCGCGAGGTCGTAGCCCTCGAGGATGTTGAGGAGCAGGAGGGTGACGACGCCCTGGCCGTTGGGCGGGCACTGATAGACGCGGACGTCGCGATAGCTGCTGTGGATCGGCTCGACGATCTCGGGTGCCGCCGCCGCAAAGTCCGCTTCCTCATGGAGGCCGCCGAAGCCCTTGAGCGTGGCGCACATGGCGGCCGCGATCTCGCCCTCGTAGAAGGCCTTGGCGCCGCCCTCGGCGATCCGTCGCAGGGTCCGCGCAAGCGCCGGCATGCGCATGATCCGGCCCGCCCCCGGGGGCCGTCCGCTCGGCAGATAGAAGGCCTCGCCGCCGGGGCTGCGCCGGAGCGTGTCGCTCGCCCGACGCCAGTCGAACGCGACCCTGGGCGTCACCGCGAAGCCGTCCTCGGCACAGCGGATCGCATGCGTGAGGAGCTCGCCCAGCGGCCGGGTGCCGTGGTCGCTGGCAAGCCGCTCCCAGGCCGCCACCGCACCTGGCACCGTGACCGCGTGGGGGCTGCCGGCCGGCAGCGTCGTCAGGCCCAGCTCCCGCAGGCGCTCGAGCGAGGCAGCAGCGGGTGCGGCGCCCGAGCCGTTGAGCGCGATCACTCCGCCCGACGCCGGCGCGTAGAGCGCGAAGCAATCGCCGCCGATGCCGGTCATGCCGGGCTCGACCACGCACTGCACCGCGACGGCGGCGATGGCGGCGTCGACAGCGTTGCCGCCGTCCCTCAGCACATCGACCGCGGCGAGCGTGGCCAGCGGGTGCGAGGTCGCGGCCATGCCCTTGACGCCATAGGCGGTCGACCGGCCGGGCAGATGAAAATCGCGCATGTCGGTGTCTCCTCCGGCAGGCTTCTTAATGGATGTCGCCCGGGCTCGTCGAGCGTCGCTCAGGCACGGTGATAGGGATGGCCGGCCAGGATGGTGCCGGCCCTGTAGAGCTGCTCGAGGAGCAGGACGCGCACGAGCTCGTGCGGCCAGGTCATGGGGCCCAGCGCCAGCACGAGATCGGCCCGCTCGAGCGCCGCGGCGCCATGCCCATCGGGGCCTCCGACCAGGAAGACCACCGGCGATCGGGCCTCGTCCTGCCAGCGGCCTAGCCGCTGCGCCAGGGCCTCGCTGGAGAGGCTCTGGCCGTGCTCGTCGAGCGCCACCACGATCGCCTGACCTGTCAGGTCGGCCAGAAGCAGCGCCGCCTCCGCCTCGCGCCGTCTCGCGGCGGGGACCGTGCCACGCAGCTGCAGCTCCTCGATGGCGACAGGCCAGGGGCAGCGCTGGCGGTAGCGGGCGACGAGCGCCTCGATCGCCGGATCACGCGAGCGGCCGATGGCGCGGAGCCGAAGCTCCACTCAACTGCCGCCGCCCGCCGCCCGCAGCGCCGGGCGGCTCGCCGGCGTCACCGACCACAGCTTCTCGATCGCATAGAAGTCGCGGGTCTCGGCGCGGAACAGGTGGACGATCACCTCGCCCGCGTCGATCAGCACCCAGCTGCTGTCGCCGAGACCTTCCGCGCCGACGGTGGGATGCCCGGCCGCCTTGAGGCGCTCCAGGAGCTTGTGGGCCATGGCCCCGAGGTGGCGCTGGGACGTGCCGCTGGCGACCACCATGTGGTCGGCCACGGTCGTCTTGCCTTCGAGGTCGATGACCACGGGCTCGATGGCCTTGTCGTCATCGAGCGAGGCGGTGACGATGTCGAGGATGGAGGTATCGGGAGACGAGGGCCGAGGGTCGATGGCTATGAGTCCGACTCCGTCTTGTCCTGCGCGCCGCCCTCCCTGTCCGCGCCGCGGCGTCGGATCATCGTGCTCGACGCGGGGTGCGGCCGCAGACGCAGGAACAGCCATGCCGGCGGGTCGAGACTGGCGAGCTCCCTAGCACGCCCCTCGCTCAGCCGGGCCCCGGCGAAGCGCGTTGCCGCCTCACCCGCCAGGGCAGCATAAGAATAGGGATGCCGCTCGAACACCGCAATGGGCGAGCGCTCCATGATGTCAGTCCAGCGGCGCCAGCGCGGCAGCTGGGCCAGATTGTCGGCGCCGAGAAGGAAGACGGGCTCCAGGTCCCGGCGGGCGCGCAGGCGGCGGAGCGTGTCGGCCGTGTAGCGCGTGCCGAGCCGGGCCTCGAGCGCCGTCACCTCGATGCGGGGATGGCGGGCGATCTCCCGGGCCCGGGCCAGGCGCTCCGCCAGCGGCCGCATGCCGGCCGTGGGCTTCAAGGGGTTCTGCGGCGCCACCAGCCACCAGATGCGGTCGAGGCCCAGACGGCGCAGCGCCTCGACGCTGAGATAGCGGTGGCCGTCATGCGCGGGATTGAAGGAGCCGCCCAGGATGCCGACCCGCAGCTTGCGTCCCGCCGGCGGCTCGGCGGCCGGCCTCTCGACCGGCAGCAGCAGGCGGACCCGCCGCCTCAGCCCGCCGGTCGGATCCTCGATCATACGGGCCTGATCTGGCCGCTGCCGCGCACGACATATTTGAAGCTCGTGAGCTGCTCGACGCCGACCGGGCCGCGGGCATGCAGGCGGCCCGTGGCGATGCCGATCTCGGCCCCCATGCCGAACTCGCCGCCGTCGGCGAACTGGGTCGAGGCGTTGTGCAGCACGATGGCGCTGTCGACCTCGGCGAGGAAGCGGGCGGCCGCCGCCGCGTCGCCGGCCACGATCGCGTCGGTGTGGTGCGAGCCCCAGGCCTCGATGTGCGCCATCGCGTCGTCGAGCCCGTCCACCACCTTCACGGCGATGATGGCGTCCAGATACTCGGTGGCCCAGTCCGCGTCGGTGGCGGGCGTGGCGCGGGGCTCGAGCTTCTGCACGGTGGCATCGCCGCGGATGGCGCAGCCGGCCTCGATCGAGCGCATCCAGCACCGGCGGCAGCAGCGTCTCCGCCACCGCGCGGTCACAAAGAAGAGTCTCGGCGGCGCCGCAGACGCCGGTGCGGCGCATCTTGGCGTTGACGGCGATCCGCACCGCCATCTCGGCATCGGCGCTGGCGTGCAGGTAGAGATGACAGTTGCCGTCCAGGTGGGCCAGGACCGGGACACGGCTCTCGCGCTGCACCCGCTCGATCAGCGAGCGGCCGCCGCGCGGCACGATCACGTCGATATGCTCGCTCATCGTCAGCATGATGCCGACGGCGGCACGGTCGGTGGTCGGCAGCATCTGGATCGCGGCCGCCGGCAGGCCCGCCTCGGCCAGGCCTTCCTGCAGGCAGCTCAGGATGGTGCCGCTCGAGTTGAAGGATTCCGAGCCGCCGCTGAGGATCGCGGCGTTGCCGGCCTTGAGGCAGAGGCCGCCCGCGTCCGCCGTCACGTTGGGCCTGCTCTCGTAGATGATGCCGATGACACCCAGCGGCACGCGCACGCGGGCGATGTCGAGGCCGTTGGGGCGGGTCCAGCGCGCGAGCTCGGCGCCGACCGGATCGGCGAGGCCGGCTATCGTCTCCAGCCCCTCGGCCATCGCCGCCACGCGCTTGGCATCGAGCTTCAGGCGGTCGAGCAGGGCGCCGCGTGAGGCCACGGCCGGTGGCGGCCTTCATGTCCCTGGCGTTGGCCGCCAGGATCTCGGGCTCGCGGGCGCGGATGCGGGCCGCGGCGGCGAGCAGGGCCTTGTCCTTCTGCTCGCGCGGCGCGGTCGCGAGGCCGTGGGCCGCCGTCCGGGCCGCCCGGCCCAGCGCCTGCATCCGCGTCTCGAGATCGTCCTTGATGACCGTCGCCATGGTTCCAAGCCCGTGATGTTTGGGCGGCACGCTTAGCAGAGCCGCCGGCCGCCGTCACGCGGCCGGCGGCAGCGCCTCAAAGGGCGGTCTTGGGCAGCATCATGTGGCAGCCCTTGTTGCCGTCGACCGTCTGGGTGACGCGCAGGTCGCCGGCGAGCGAGCAGAGCATGTAGGCCTGGTTGCGCGACAGGTTCGTGCGCCGGGCGATCTCGCGCACCATCTCGCGCACCGCCTGCTTGGCCGCATCGTCGAGGTCCTCGTCGATGCCGATCGAGATCAGGTGGGTCGGGCTCTCGGCGAACGGCATCTTGAAGTCGAGGTCCTTCCGGACCGTCAGCCGGAAGGTGCCGGTGAGGCCGGTCTCGAGCGCCGTGATGCAGACCTCGCCGTCGCCCTGCACGCCATGGCCGTCGCCGGCGAGGAAGAGAGCGCCCTCGGTCAGCACCGGCAGATAGAGCGTGGTGCCCTTCCGCAGCTCCTTGTTGTCCATGTTGCCGCCGAAGGTCCGCGGCACGTTCGAGATGCAGCGCCCCCACTCCTTGGGCGGCGCCACCGAGATGACGCCGAAGAACGGATCGAGCGGCAGATCGGTGCCCCAGGGGAGCTTCGTGACCCCGCGCTCGTGGTCGATCAGCGGGTGGATCGTCTCGTACTCGGTGAACTCGTCGGGCAGCGTGCCGAGCAGCGGCATGATCGCGACGAAGCCCCAGTCCTGGTTGACCGTCACGTCCAGGATGTCGACCTGCAGCACGTCGCCGATCTCGGCACCGCGGACATAGGTGGGGCCGGTCAGGATGTGGGCGCCGGGGCCTTGCACGACCTTGTCCAGGATCTCCCGATAGGCCGGCGTCACGAGGCTCTTGTCCGGCGGCAGGGAGGCCTCGCCGCCGGCCGGCACGGCATGCAGGACCACCGTGTCGCCCGAGTTGACCTCGAGCACCGGCGGTGTCGACGCATCGATGGAGCCCCAGACGACAGTGTCTGGCCGGGCTGGCAGCTCGTGTGTCTGTGCCATGCAGGTCCCTCCTCGCTGGATTGTACGGCGAGCCTATCGGCACGACACGCCCGCGACCAGCACCAGCGACGCCTGCCGGGGCCTGCGTTTCATGACGAAGAAGGTGCTTTTTCGTTTTTGTCGGTTAGGGGCCGAGGGGTTTTCGGCCGGCTATTCTTCTCGGGTCGTCGGGCTCGGGCGGCTCGCCCAGCTCGATCAGGCGCTTCTCGATGCGCCCGATGATCCAGTCCGCCAAAGCCGGGTTGGCCCGGGCGAGGGCGGCGAGGGGTGACAAAGAACCGGCGGAGGCGGGGTCGCCAACGTCGCCGGTTTGAATCTCTTCAGGTGTCGCGACCGGCTCCTCGATGGGAGCTGCGGCCTCCGGCGCCTCGGTCTCGGCACTCGACAAGAATAGCCTCACCTGCCTGGGCAGGGAGGAAGTCGACGAGGCGGTTGATGGCCTCCTGGGCCGGGCCCAGTGGATGCTGGCCGTAGCCCTGCATCGTCTCGGGCGAGGAGCCGGCGGGCGAAGGCGTGTCGCGCCGCTCGTAGGGCTGGCGCGCGTTGTCGAAGCGCTCGACCACCAGCTTGACGAGATGCCTCACCGGATGCCGTGCCCGGTTCGCCTGATAGACGACGAAGAGCATCGCGCGGCGGTCGCCGACATCGATGAGGCTCGAGAGTTCCAGCCACGCCGTCTCGAACAGATGGGCCTGGCGCTCGCCGAGTGGGAGACTACGGACAGCAGCGTACTGGTCGACCAACCGACAAAAGTCGTGGTCGCTGACAAAGGCCTCGATGTCTTCCTCGGTCGCCGTGTCGAGCCTCCTGATCTCGGCCGGGGAGAGACCGGCGGCGAGACGTCGGGCGAGCCGGCACTGGCGGGCACCGGGCATCTTGATGGGCGAGCGGGTGAAGGGACGAGGCATGCGGGAACTAGTAAAGGATCAAGAACCTTCCGTCAACCTATATATAAGATTATTTTCCAATTTTAGCACGTCGATCCATTCCCATGGGTCCGTGGGCACCTTTTCGTCAGTCGGCCGGATCCCGACGGTGGGCGCCGATGGCCGGCACCTCAGGGTCTGTTCTCAAAGGCAAGAGTTGGCCGCGTCGGGCGGCGGCGGGGCATACGGCACGCGCCTCAGGCGGGCACGGCCTCGACCGCGCTGACCGGCCCGCCCGTCGGGACGACGCGCGCCAGCCGCAGTTCCGCCAGCGCGAGCAGCGCCCTGAAATCGCTCCCGGTGCGCTCATGCCCGCCGGTCCGCACCATCATGTTCAGGTCGCTGAGCACCAACGGCTGGACCGCGGGGAGCTGCTCGACCCTGTCCGGCAGCACCCGCTCGACCAGAACGAGGCGCGCCCGCCCGTGCATGGCGCGGCGGCAGTTGCGGAGGACGGCGGCGGCGCGTGCGTCCTCCCAGTCGTGGACCACCCGCGACAGGACGTAGAGGTCGCCGGCCCCGGGCACCGCCTCGAACATGTCCCCGCCCACCACCTCGCAGCGGTCCGCCACGCCCGCCTCGGCGAGCAGCGCCGGCGCGCCCTCGACCACGGAAGGCAGGTCGAGGAGTGTGCCCCGCAACCCCGGGTTGGCGCGCAGGATCGCGGCGATCAGCCTCCCCTCGCCGCCGCCAACGTCCACCACCCGGGAGAGGCCCGAGAAGTCGTAGGCGGCCACGACGGCCGCCGCGGTGGTGGCCGAGAGGACTGTCATCCCGGCATTGAACACCGCCCCGAGCCGCGGGTCGGCGGCGTAACGCCTGAAGGCGTCCTCGGCGCCGAAGAGGTGGCTGGCCGCGCTCTCGCCTGTGCGGACGCAGTGCTCAAGCGCGCCCCAGGTGTGCCAGAAGTCATCGTCGCCGAACATCAAAACCAGCGCGCGCACCGAGCCCGGCGCATCGGTGCGCAGGCACCCGCCGAGCGGCCCGAGCGCGAAGCGGCCGTCCTCGCCCTCCGCGAACACGCCGAAGGCGGCAAGCGCGCGCAGCAGGCGCCGGAGCGAGGGCGCGTGCGCGCCGGCAGCGGCAAGGTCGTCGACCGACCGCGGGCCGTCGGCCAGCAGGTCGGGCAGGCCGAGCTTCGCCGCGACGTAGAGTGCCCGCGACGCCTGATAGGCGGTGGACAGGCTCAGCACGGCCGCCGCCGGCGGGTCGGCGGGGGACGTGGCAGGGCGGGCTTCCGTCGTCATCGTGACCTCCCCGGCGCGCGGCTGCCGACGCTGCCGGCCGTGGCGCGACACACTTCCGGCTGGAGCCTACCATGGGGAAGGCCATGGTGGGAACGCGCGGGACTTTCCGCGCCGACGCGGCATCGCGGCCATCGTCCCGCTGCTGCGGACGGAGAGGCGGCCGAGGCTCGCGCCCTGGAGCCTCTGCCGCGAAAGGTATGTCGCCGAGCGGCTCGTCGGCCGCCTCGAGGAATGCCGCCACCTCGCAGCCCGCCACGACCAGCTGGCCGTCGGCTATCCCGTCCTTGTCCAGCCCTACGCGATCAGGCTCCGGCTTTGAAACAGACCGTAGAGCCCGACGCTCGCGCCTCCGATGGCCTGCAATCCTGGCGGATCAGACAGGCATGCCCAGCAGATGCTGAAGGCGTGGAGCCGGATAGCGCGAGGGCCAGGGGAAATCTCCTTTCATGACAACGCAATGGCAGGAGAAGGAGCTCAAGCAGCCGGCAAGCCATACGTCATGCCAGATCAACCATTTTGCATAGACAAATTCAGGGAAATCAACCTATGACCCGCAAAGTAGAGCTAGCCAAACCTTCTCATACTCATTGTGGATTGACAAAAGAGGTGTCTGCCATCAGGATATCCTATGGGCGGAGTAGAATACCATAAAGTAGGACAATAATAGTGACGTCTTTAGCTCGAAGAAGGATCATAGTATATGTGATGGTCCTGTTTTTGCTCGGCGGATTATTTTGGGGTTGGGCGGGACCGGCGCTGGCCCAGTCTGGCGATTCGGTGACAGTCGCCGGCGACACGGACAGCTCCGTGTTCACGGTATGTCGCAAGCAGATCTATGCGCTGTGCGCGGCAGCAAGCTGCTTTGTGTTCAATGACGTCGCCTATTGCACCTGCGACGTAAAGAAGGGCAAGAGCATCAGCGAGTCGTTCGAGTTCGGCATGCATCAGGACGTCTGCACGGTCAACGCCCAGGGGCCGCTCAACGGCTACATGGTGAGCACCTTCAGCCTCCCGAAGTCCGTTCTCCCTCCCCATGGAAAGCAGGCGGTCTACACCTGCCCGGGTCAGACGGCGAGCGGCGCCTATGCCCAATGCGACGGCGCCTTCTGCTTTCACAGCTCGCAAGGACAGAGGTTCCCCGGCTCGGACAAGCCGATAGGACAGGACCAGATCATCTGCTCCTGCCCGATCACGGTAGCCTCGCCGCCGGCATCCTCCGGCTATCAGATCATCGGCCCGTTTCCTTGCGAGCGAAGCTTCTTCCAGTACTGCTCCAGTGATGTGGCGAACACCGATACCGGTGCCACGATCTATTCCGGCGCCCCGACCGGTGCTGCCGCCACGCTGACCAAGCTTCTCTATGGCGAGATCCCGGAATTCAACAGCTGCGACTCGCCCGAATAGGCCACGCAGCCCTCGAAGCTCTTTGAGCGCTCTCGCCCTGGACCCCGTTGAAGAGTCGGTCGGAACGCCTTTGCCTGCGAGGCGGGGCTCACAGGGATCGGACGGCGACGTCGTCGGCTGGCAGCCTGCGCGGTGAGGGGGCGCCTCGCCGGCGTGCCGGCCGGGCATGGCAAGGGGCATTGAATGCGCTGTCCTCGCCCTTGCCGGAACAGCATCTGACTGGCGAGAAACCTCGAGTTGGCCCAAACGGCCGGCTTTGAGCGACTTGCGTTACGCCTCTTCAGCTTGCTCCGCGGCATCTTCCGGCTCGACGTCCGACCGCGTCGTGGCGAGATAGCCGACCAAGAGCACAATGAGGACGAATAGTGCCAGGCTCACCGGCCCGGTGCCCCAGTCGAGGCCACCGCGCTGGTGATTGACGCCCATCCAGTCGGCGAAGGATGCGCCGAGCGGCCGGGTCACGATGTAGGCGCACCAGAAGGCCGGAATCTCGGGCAGGCGGAGCTTCCAGTAGGCCAGTGCCGGCATCGCGATCGCCAGGGCGAACAGGACGCCCGAATCGAGATAGCCGAGCCCCATGCTCGCCGCCGTCATGTCGCCGGCCGCGGTGCCGAGCGCGAAGGTGGCCAGCACGGTCGCCCAGTAGAACATCTCGCGGCGCCGCGTGTGGATGCTGTGGATCGCGAGCGTCCCCTCGCACCGGTGCCAGAGCAGGAAGATCACCGCTAGCGACGCGGCGAAGAAGGTGGTCGAGACCGTATAGGGGATGCCGAGGCCGACATGCAGGACGTCGGCCGCCATCGTGCCGAAGACACTGACCATCACCACGGCGGCCCAATAGATCCAGGCATTGTAGCTTGGAGCGGCGAGCTGGATGGCCAGCGCGCAGACCAGGCCTGCAAAGCCGATCAGCACCGCAATGGGCGGGTCGATGTGGTGAGCCAGGAAATCCGACGTGGTCTCGCCCATCCCGGTCGTCAGCACCTTCACGATCCAGAAGATCACGGTGACCTCGGGAACCTTGGAGAACGGGCTGCGCTGCGCCGCGTCGGGAACAGCGAGGAGAACGGCGGACTGGGTCATACGCGGACTGTCCCTGTTCAGCTTGGGTCTTCGCCGACCGGCACCGTATCGACGGCGCTTATCGCCTAACCGAGTTGCTGCAGGAGCGAAACGAAGGAGGCGCTACCTTACGGAGAAACAAGGCTGCCCGGTCGTGGCTGGTCTTCGCGGCTACGGCAGGCTGACCGATCCGCCCGGGACGAGACGAAGTGATTCCGCCGCTGCCGCTGCCGCGTCCGTTTCGGCAAGGCTCAAGGCGCCACATGCGCGTCGCCGTTCCGGACGCGGTCGATGCCGGGGCCGGTGGCGGGCTCACCGGGCTACGCATCGCCAGACTGTCGGGCGGCGCCGTCCAGCGATGCCGGACGCCGAGCGTTGGCGGCGCGTCGCGACGCGCTCCGGCAGCACCGTGTTCCGAGCTCAGCGGCTCAGATGCGGCGTAGCTCGAGGAAATCGGCGGGGGTAAGGATCGCCGTTCCCTGAAAGGGATGCAGCGCCAGAAGGTCGGCATCGCCGGTCAGGATGCAATCCGCCCGTCCGGCAAGCGCCAGCTCGAGAAACTTGTCGTCCCTGGGGTCACGGCAGGCTCGCACTTCCCCGACGACCGGCACCAGCTCAGCGATGCGGCCGAGCAGGCGGACGAAGGTCTGGCGCTCCTCGATGGTGAGATAGGGGTCGAACTTCGCCCGCGACACGACCTCGGCAAGCTCCTCGATCATGGCACGAGAGATCAGGAGCTGCGCCGTGTCAACGGCGTGCCTCACCGCACGCCCAGCGGTCCCGGGTGGCGCGAGCAGCCGGCTGATAAGGACATTCGTGTCGACGACGACACGGATTCTCTCATTCATTCTCAGCCAAGAGCTCGGCAACCTTGCTCTCGGTCAGGCCGCGCGCGGCGGCACGCTCGCCGATGGCATCGCAGAACGTGTTGAAAGTCTCTGCATTGGCTCGCGTCAGGCGGGCATACTCCTCGGCCGATAGCACCACCGCGATGTCGCGCTTTTGACGGCGAATGGTGACCGGCTCGCGTTGCGCAGCGTCGAGGACGGCGCCGAGCTGCTGCTTTGCCTCGGTCGCCGAGACGTACTTCATGGTTTGAACCTCCATTTCGTCCATTATAGCTATTTTGTGCCGGGATGTCGGCTATGCGAGGGTCGGGCGCGTCTCGCGGTGCCCAGGGTTGGTCGCGTCAGAAAAAAGAGTCGAGAAAGCTCGCGGCGTCGGCCGAGATGCCGACGATCTTGTCGGTTGCCTGACGGTAGAGCTTGAAATTGAGCTCGGTGCCGGGGCGGCCGTCGTTCCAGTCGGTGAGGGGCTTGAGCTCGCGTCGGCCGAGTGGCCGGCTGGCTGTCGCGGTGCGTCGGATGGAGACGGTGACGCAGGGCGTCTGACGGGCGATGTCGGGTATGCGGGGGATCGCCTCGGCGGCGGTGACGATGCCGCGTGCGACGAGGCCCTGACCGCCCTCGTTCTCGCTGGCGAAGAGGAAGACCGTGTCGCCCTCGGCGATGCGCTTGCCGCCGTACATCGTCCTTTGGGCGGTGAACCTGAAGGTCTCGGCCTCGGGATCGTGGATCTCGGTCTTGATCACGAACGCCATGCCTCTTGCCTCCCCCGCCGGATGGGCGATGCCGTCGGCCGCGCCGGCGGGTGGCCGCGGCACCGTGCTCGTTGCCTCGTGGTCCGTCGGGACGGCATATCTCTTGCGTGGTGGGCCGTCGCCAGCGCATTGCTCGAGGTTTGGGAGATTCATGAGCACGACCTGTCGTGTGGGTGTCGATATCGGCGGCACCTTTACCGATCTCGTTGTCGAGACGCCGGGCGGGCTCGTGACCCGCAAGGTGCTCACCACGCCCCGGGCGCCCGAGGAGGGCGTGCTGGCAGGGCTCGAGAGCGCCCTTGCCGCCGCAGGGGTGACGCCGGCCGAGGTGGGGCTCGTGGTGCACGGCACCACGCTCGCCACCAACGCCATCATCGAGCGCAAGGGCACGCGCACCGCTCTTGTCGCCACGGAAGGCTTTCGCGACACGCTCGACATCGCGGACGAGGGCCGCTTCGACCAGTACGACGTGCTGATCGAGAAGCCGAAGCCGCTCGTTCCCCGCCATCTGCGCTTCACCGTGCCCGAACGCGTGAGCGCTGCGGGCGAGGTGCTGCTGGCGCTGGACGAGGCGGCGGTGGAGAGGCTGATCCCGCGGCTGCGCGAGGCCGAGGCGGGCGCCGTCGCGGTGGCGCTGATCCACGCCTACGCCAACGCCGACCACGAGCGGCGCATCAAGGAGATCCTGGAGCCGGCCCTGCCGGGGGTCACGATCTGCCTCTCCTCGGAGGTGTGCCCGGAGATCCGCGAGTACGAGCGGACCTCGACCACGGTCGCCAACGCCTATGTCCAGCCGCTGATGGCGGGCTATCTCGGGCGGCTGGAGGAGGCCTTGGCCGCGCGCGGCTATCGCTGCCCGGTCTATCTGATGAGCTCAGGGGGCGGGCTCACCACGATCGAGGCGGCGCGACGCTTTCCTATTCGTCTCGTCGAGAGCGGGCCTGCCGGCGGCGCCATCCTGGCGACGCAGCTGGCAGCCCGGCTGGGCGAGCGGCAGGTGCTGAGCCTCGACATGGGTGGGACGACGGCAAAAGTCTGCCTGATCAAGGATGGCAGGCCGCAGACCGCGCGGGCCTTCGAGGTCGATCGCTCGGCGCGGTTCATGAAGGGCTCGGGTCTGCCGGTGCGCATCCCCGTGATCGAGATGGTCGAGATCGGTGCGGGCGGCGGCTCGATCGGGCGGGTCGACCAGCTGGGCCGCATCACCGTGGGCCCGGACAGCGCCGGGGCGGAGCCCGGGCCCGCCTGCTACGGCCGGGGCGGCCGCGAGCCCGCGGTGACCGACGCCGACCTCGTTCTCGGCCGCATCGCCGCGGAGGGCTTCGCGGATGGCAGGATGACCCTGGACACGGATGCGGCCGAGCGCGCGCTGCTCGAGTCGGTGGGCACGCGGCTCGCGCTCGACGCGGTGGGGGCGGCCTACGGCGTCTCGGAGATCGTGGACGAGAACATGGCGAATGCGGCCCGCGTGCACGCCGTCGAGAGCGGGCGCAACGTGGCCGAGCACGCCATGATCGCGTTCGGAGGTGCTGCACCGCTGCATGCGGCACGGATCGCCGAGAAGCTGGGCATCGCCAAGGTCGTGGTGCCGGCCGATGCGGGCGTGGGCTCGGCTTTGGGCTTTCTTGCGGCCCCGGTGGGCTACGAGATCGTCCGCTCGCGCCACATGCGCCTCGACCAGCTGGAGCCGGCCGAGCTCGATCGCCTGTTTGCCGGCATGCGCGAGGAGGCCTTGGCGGTCGTGGCGCCAGGGGCGGGGAAGGCGCCGCTGGTCGAGAAGCGGCAGGCCTACATGCGCTATATGGGCCAGGGCCACGAGGTGGCGGTGGCACTGCCGGTCCGTCCCTACGAGGCCGCCGACGCAAAGCTCATGCGCGAGCGCTTCGAGGCGGCCTATGCCGAGCTTTTCGCGCGCAGCATCCCGGGGGCGGTGGTCGAGGCGCTGACCTTCGCGCTCACCCTCGAGACGGAGGTCGAGGCCCTGGCGCGGATCGTGGCGGTCAAGCCCGCGGCGGCGCCGGCGCCGACTGGCAAAAGGCGGCTCTATGATGTGGGCAGGCGGGAGCATGTGGAGGTGCCGGTCTACAAGCGGGCCGACATGGCTATGGGTGCCATGGTCCCCGGCCCCTGCCTGATCGAGGAGGCGACGACGACGACGCTGGTGGCCGCGAGCTTCGATGCGCGGGTCGACGGTGGGATGAACCTGGTGCTTGAGCGCAAGGAGACGGGGCGATGAGCGGGCTGGCACGGATCGACAATCAGATCATGTGGAACCGGCTGATCGCGGTCGTGGAGGAGCAGGCCCAGGCCCTCCTGCGCACGGCGTTCAGCACGATCGTGCGGGAATGCGGCGACCTCTCCGCCGGCGTCTTCGACACGCAAGGCCGGATGCTGGCCCAGGCGGTGACGGGGACGCCCGGCCACGTCAACTCGATGGCCGAGAGCGTGAAGCATTTTTTGCATGCCTTCCCGGTCGAGACGATGGCCGAGGGTGATGTCTACATCACCAACGACCCCTGGAAGGGCACCGGCCACCTCAACGACTTCGTCGTCACCACGCCCTGTTTTTTGAAAGGAAAGCTGGTCGGCCTTTTCTCCTGCACCTCGCATCTCACCGACATCGGCGGCATCGGCTTCGGGCCGGACGGCACCGACGTCCACATGGAGGGCATTTTTCTCCCCTTCCTCAAGATCATCGACAAGGGGCGGCTGAACGAGGCGATCCTCGCCATCTGCAAGGCCAACTCGCGCCTGCCGGTGGAGATGGAGGGCGACATCTACTCGCTCATCAACTGCAACGATGTCGGCTGTAGGCGGCTCGCCCAGATGATGGAGGAGTTTTCTCTCGAGAGCCTGGACGGGCTGGCCGCGCACATCCTCGAGAGCTCGCGCGCGGCGGTGCTGGAGGGGCTGCGCGATCTCCGGCAGGGCAGCTTCCGCTATGCCATGACGATCGACGGCTACGACACACCCGTCGAGCTTGCGGCCGCGGTGACGATCGGGGCGGACAAGGTGACGGTCGACTTCGACGGCACCTCGCCCGCCTCGCCGCGCGGCATCAACGTGCCGCTGGCCTACACCACGGCCTACACCTGCTTCGGCCTGATGTGCGCGCTGGCGCCGAAAGTGCCGAACAATGCGGGCTCGCTCGGCGTTTTTTCAGTCACCGCGCCCCTGGGCTCGATCCTCAACGCGGCCTATCCGGCGGCCGTCTCCTCGCGCCACATCGTGGGCCAGATGCTGCCCGACGTGGTGTTCGGCTGCCTTAGACAGGTGATCCCCGAGCGCTGCCCGGCCGAGGGCACGAGCTGCCTTTGGAACATGACCTTCCGTGGCAAGCAGAAGGGCCAGAACGAGGGGCGGCACGGCTATGCCATCACGGTGACGAGCAATGGCGGCACGGGTGCCAGGCCCATCCGCGACGGCCTCTCGGCTACCGCCTATCCCTCGGGCGTGAAAGGAACGCCGGTCGAGATCGTCGAGGCGATGACGCCGCTCGTCTTCTGGCGCAAGGAGCTGCGCCCGGGCAGCGGCGGTGCCGGCCGCTATCGCGGCGGCCACGGCCAGATCATCGAGGTGGGCAACAGCGAGGGCACGCCCTACGAGATCCTGGCGGCCTTCGACCGCATCGACCATCCGCCGCGTGGTGTGGCGGGCGGGAAGCGACGGTGCCGCCGGCCAGCTCGTCACCTCCACGGGCCGGAAGCTGAAAGGAAAAGGCTTTCAGACGCTGGCGGGGGACGAGCGTCTCGTCGTCAGGACGCCGGGCGGCGGCGGTCTCGGCGCTCCTGCCGAGCGCGATCCGGCGCTGATCGAGCAGGACCGGCTGAACGGGCTGATCGAGGCTTCGGCCGGCCTAGACGGCCGCGGGCGTCAGCCCGCCACGTCGAAGACGATGCGGAAGCCCGTGTGGCCGGTGGAGCTGTCGCAGGAGATGCCGTTGCGGGCGGCGATGCGGTAGCGATAGCAGTAGCTCTGGTGGCACATGTGCGAGCCGCCTTTTGCGACGCGATCGTCCGAGGCCACCGCCGCCTCGTTGCGGGCTTTTGCCTTTTTGGAGATGGAGCGGACCTTGAAGAGGTCGGCGCACCACTCCCAGACATTGCCGGCCATGTTGAAAAGGCCGTAGCCGTTGGGCGCGAAGGCGCCCACCGGTGCGGTGCCCTGATAGCCGTCGGCCGCGGTGTTCTCGTCGGGAAAGCGGCCCTGCCAGATGTTGCAGGGCTGGAAGCCAGTGTCGTCGGGCTCCCGAGAGCCCCAGGGGAAGCGGGCGTCCTTGATGCCGCCCTGGGCGGCGTGCTCCCATTCGGCCTCGGTGGGCAGGCGCCCGCCGGCCCAGGCGCAAAAGGCTAGGGCGTCGCGGTGGGAGACGTGCACGACCGGGTGGTCCAGCCTGTCCTCGCAGCTGGACTCTGGGCCTTCCGGGTGCGCCCAGCTGGCGCCCTCGACCAGCCGCCACCAGGGGGCAGCCTGCACGGCTCGTGTCGGCCCGACGCTCTCGGGCACGAACTGAAAAAAGACAAAGCTGGTGCCGAAGCGCTCGGCTTCGGTGACGTAGCCGGTGGCGGCGACGAACTCGGAAAACCAGCGGTTCGTGACAGCAAACGGGTCGATGGCGAAGGGGCGGAGGCGGACCTGCCGGATGGGGCCTTCGCCGTCCTCGCGAAGGACCGGTGTGTCGGTGCCGACGCGGGCGGTGGCGGCCTCGATGCGGACGAAGCGCGCGGGCATGGGCTGAAGGGCCGAGCCGTTGGGAGCGAGGGGTGCCAGTGGCGTCGCGGCTCTCCTCGCCTCGGCGCGTGACGGGTCGGATGGCGGGCAGCAGGGCATCTTTTCTCGGGATAGCGGGCTCGCGGGGTGAGGATGATCGCAATCGAGCAGCGATCTGCAGACCGGGACGCTCCCTTCGCGCACAAGGCAGCGCTGCGCAAGGGCGGTTGACGAAGGGATGCTTGCCTTCAAAGCGGGGCGCCGCCTCGACAGCCAGTCACTGCAGGAGCTTTGGCCGTCGGATGTATCTCAGCTTGCCCTCCGGGCCACCGAGGCCAGGAGGGGTACGCCGTGCCGGCCTGAGGAGTTGGATCCTCGCTCCGCCGGCCAGAGAGGAGGCAAAGGGCGCCAGCGTTGCCGCCGGCGCCCTAGAGACGACGCCGCGCACGGGCTTGCCTTCGCCCCTTGCGCGGCCGCCCCTGGTGGGGTCTTAAAGCCCGATGCCGTCGCCGGCAGAGCGGAGACAGAGATATTGGGACTCAGAATGTGAAAAGTCAAGATATAAAACCTAGTGCTGACAGAATGCATCGTCTAATTTTAGCCAAGTTCTCCACAACAATATTGCGCTGAACATCTATTCGATTTCCCCAGGAGTCCTTTGGGCCGCGAACGAGCTCCAGCCTCTTGAAGGACATTGTCGCGATCATGTCGGCCTCCACCCAGACGATCTCGGCGTCCCATGGCTTCGGTAGCGGCTCTTCCACAGTGATGGAGCAGTGGTAGTCCTGCCACCTTTCGGGAGTGGTAGTGCTCAGGGGTACGACGGTGCACAAGTTGGCACGATGCCGCAAACGGGGAGAGATGACCACAACAGGGCGTCGGTTCACCATCTTGGGTAGAATGAACCCGGTCGTGTAATCGCAGACCAGAACCAGTCCGAGCTTCGGATGAAAGCTGAGCGCCATCGTTCGGTCCACTGTCTCGGCCGCGGCAGGCTCTCGCTTCGGCGTACCCTTATTGTACGGATCTGACGTTCCTTTTCTTGATCGAGGTGCGCCGACAAGCGACGTCCTCATCTTCCGCCATACCCAGACGATTCTTGACGTCGGCAGCCACTACTGTGCACCCCGGGAGTGCCTCCCGGATACGGGCGAGACCGTAACAGAATGTCCAAAAGGTGAATATATGATAGTTCCATTCAACTACATGGAACGTGCAGGTCACATCCAGCCGGAAGGCATCCTCGACCGGGGCCAGACCTGAGTCGGGGCGACCTGCCGTGAGCTGGCGGCGTTCTGCCAGCTCGGCTCCAACGCTGGTGCCGGTTCCAGGCCGTAGAATGGAATGGAGTAGGGTCGAGAGGGCGAGCAGCCGAGGCTGCCCGGGCCGGGCGCCCGGAGCGGCTCGGGGTCGCGGCGACCGGAGGCGATGGCGTCGTCGAGGCCGCCGCGCATGCCGTCGAAAAGGATCAGCGCCATGGCGCTGGCGTCGGGGAAGATCGGGCCCGACATCTTCGTCGCGACAGGCGATCTTCGGACCGAGGACGACAGAGAGGCAATGTCAGGGACCTTGCATCGCCTCGAGGGACCGAGCGGCTTGCCAACGGTCATTCGACGATGTCATCTTGGATCCTGGCTTGGCGCTGAGTTCTCGCCTGACCAAACGTGCCGACTGGTGAGCCAGATCACCGAAGCTCGAAGAGCGCGTTGATCGAGCTCGAGCTGGATCACTCCTGTACCAAATGAGCCCGTCCGCTCTGAAATCGGGATAACGGACCGCAAATGAACATAGCCGTTCTTGCTCTGATGTTCGTTTGCTTCGTCGACGTGATGGGGCAGGGTCTTGCTTTTCCCATTTTCGACCAGCTGATGCTGGAGCAGGGGTCGGGCTTTCTGCCGGCTGGAACTTCAGAAGCGGAAGGCGAGACGCTCTACGGCGTGGCGATTGGAACTTTTTTCATTACCTGGTTCTTCGGCGCGATCTACATTGCGCGGCTTTCCGACAGCATAGGCCGTAAGCTGGGCATCCTGATCTGCCTCGTGGGAGCGTTCGTGGGTTACATGTTGGCGGCCGTGGCAATCACGGTCGACAGCTATTGGCTCCTCGTCGCCTCACGCGCCATCACGGGCTTCACGGCGGGCACGCAGCCGATTGCGGCGGCGGCGATGGTCGATCTTGCGACCAGCGAGGAGGAGCGCACGCGCAACCTCGGGCTCGTGACCGTCGGCGTGAGCTTCGGGGTCGTCGTCGGCCCGATCATCGGCGGCGTGTTCTCCGACCCGACGATCCTTGGCCGGTGGGCATCCCTCGTCCTTCCGTTCGAGGTGGGGGGCGCCCTCTGCCTCGCAGCGCTGCTGCTCGTGGCGCTGAGCTTTCGCGACGTCGTGGAGACGCGTGCACCGCTCAGGCTGAGCCCCCTCGAGGTGCCCCGGCTTCTGCTCCGCGTTCTGGATCGGCGAGACGCTCTCGAGATTTCCTATGTCTTTTTCGCCTACATGCTCTGCTTCATGGGATTCTACGTCTTCGCGGCCGCCGATCTCACGGCGCGGTTCGGCATGGGCGCGCGGGCGGCCAGTGTCGCCATGTTCCTGCTCGGCGCCGGGCTTGCTCTCGCCAGCGGTCTTCTGGTCGGGCCGATCAACGATCGGCTGCCGGCGCGCCGGATCCTGGTGATCGTCACGCTCCTCCTCTGTGCCGTGATCGCCATGTTCGTCCTCATGCCGACCGTGGCACTCGCCCTGGTGCTCCTGCTTCCCGCGGGGGCCCTGCACGGCATCGCCTATCCGACGCTGCTGTCCGCGTTCTCGCGCGCGGCGGGAAGGGACGAGCAGGGCTGGGTCATGGGCTTCTCGACCGCGCTCTTCACGCTGGCCGCCGCGATCGTCTCCTTCCTTGGCGGCGAGCTGACGGCGGCGGGGCAGGCGGCGCCCTTCGTGTTCGCCATTCTCTGCGGGCTGGCCGCGGTCCTTGCGGCACTCTTCATCTGGCGCGGGTCGTCCCGTCCGACCGCCCCGGCGGAGACCGCTGCCGTCTGAGCAACGCGAGCCCGGATGCTCCTCGAATGCTCCCGAGGCCTCGAGCGCCCGGCTGTGCGTACCCGCCCCCGTCTCGGCTCTTCCGGTGGCGGAAGGTGGCCGCCGCGGCCCGGCGTCGCCTCGACAATCCGTTGCCGTCCCGCCACTCACGGGTGCGCCGGCTCGATGGACCGGAAGAGCATCTCGAGATGGGGGAAAAAGTGATGCCGGTTGTGTCGGAGCGTGGGCAGCAGATCGTGGGCTGGCTGCTGTTCGTGGCGTCGGCGGTGGCGTTCATCGTGCAGAGCGTGCGGGCGCACGATATTGCGGGGCTGATCGGCAGTCTTTTGTTCCTGCTCGCCTGCCTCGTCTTCCTGGCGCCTTTGCTGCGGCGGCCGAAGGCTAGCCGTGGACCATCAGCTGCACGGGCCAAAGGGCGAGGCCGGGCACGAGCCAGATGATGACGATGCCGAGCAGCATCAGGAAAAAGAACGGGATCGAGGCGCGGGTCACGGTGATGATGTCGCGGCCGGTCAGGCTCTGCAGGACGAAGAGGTTGAAGCCGACGGGCGGGGTGATCTGCGCCATCTCGACGACGATGACGGTGAAGATGCCGAACCAGAGCAGGTCGATATGGTGCTTTTCCACCATCGGCAGGACCACCGCCGAGGTCAGGACCATCATCGAGACGCCGTCGAGGAAGCAGCCGAGGATGATGTAGAGCACCGTCAGCACGGCTAGCAGCATCGTGGGCGAGAGGTGCCAGGCGTCGACCTGGCTCGCCAGCACGCGCGGGATGCCGGTGAAGCCCATGGCGATGGAGAGGAAGGCGGCACCCGCCAGGATGAAGGCGATCATGCACGACGTGCGCACCGCACCCATCAGGCTGGCCATGAAGGAGGAGGGGGTGAGGCTGCGCGTCCAGGCGGCGAGGACGAGGGCGCCCAGCACGCCAAGGGTGGCGGCCTCAGTGGGCGTGGCGTAGCCGCCATAGATCGAGCCAAGGACGAGAAGGATCAGCAGCACGACGGGGATGAGATGCCGCGAGCGGCTGAGCTTCTCCGTGAAGGAGAGGCGCTCCTCCTCGACCGGTGCGAGGCTGGGGTCGAGCTTCGCGCGTATCATGACGTAGGTCATGAAGATCAGGATGATGGTGAGCCCCGGCAGGATGCCGGCGATGAACAGGCGCGAGATCGACTGCTGCGCCAGCACGCCATAGACGATCATCATGATCGAGGGCGGGATGAGGAGGCCCAGCGTGCCCGAGCCCGCGAGCGTGCCGATGGCGAGACCCTCGTCGTAGCCGCGCTTCTTGAGCTCGGGGATGCTCATGCGGCCGACGGTGGCGCAGGTGACGGCACTCGAGCCCGCCACCGCCGCCATGACACCGCAGCCGACGATGTTGACGTGCAGGAGCCCGCCCGGCAAGCGCGCCACCCAGGGCGAGAGGCCCTTGAACATGTCCCCCGAGAGGCGCGTCCTGAAAAGAATCTCGCCCATCCAGATGAAGAGGGGCAAGGCTGTGAGCGCCCAGTTCCAGCTGGCGTCCCAGACGGTGCTGGCGAGCAGCGAGCCCGCAGGCGCGGGGGAGAAGAAGAAAAGGGCGACGAAGCCGACGGCCGTGAGGCTGACGGCGACCCAGATCCCGCTCGCCAGCAGCAGGAGCATGACGGCGAAGAGGATGATGGCGACGGCGCCGGGCTCCATCAGGTCGGCTCCTCGGCGGTGACGGTGTGGCGGCCGGGCGAGATGGTCTGCTCGGGGGCCTCCTCCCCGCCCTCCGGCGGCAGGACCGTCTCGGCGTTGACCTCGTAGCTCGGCTCGTGACCGCGCCAGATGAGGACGAGCTCGTCCGCCATGGCGACGGTCAGGAGGATGACGCCCAGGGTCATGCCGCTGCGCGGGATCCAAAACGGCATGGCGAGCAGGCCCGGGCTGATGTCGTGGAACTCATAGGAATAGATGACGAAGTCGATGCACCAGTAGCTGAAGTAGGCGAGCCCGACGGTGGCGAAGCCCGTGCACCACAGCTCGAAGAGCCGCCGGACGCGTGGGCCCAGGCTGCGCAGCACCAGATTGACGCGGATATGGGCGCCCTGCTTCAGGGTGTAGGGCAGGCCCAGGAAGGTCGAGGCGGCAAGGCAGAAGCCGGCGCTCTCGGTCGAATCAATCGTCAGGCCGACGAGGCGGCCGACGATCTGGGCGATGATGGTGACGGCGATGCCGACGAGAAAGAGGGCCGAGAGCCAGGCAGCGCCCAGATAGAGGCCGTCGAGAAAGCGACGCATGCTCACCGCTGAAGGCAAAAGGGACGAAGGGGACGCGGCGGGCGGCAGGCCACGACCGCGCCCCGTGATCGGCATGGTCAGTCCTGGAGCCCCAGGTAGGAGTTGAGGACCGCGTTGGCGTCGGGGCTGGCGTCCTTGCGCCAGGTCGTGACCATCGCCTTGCCGACCTCCTTCATCCGCTCGACGACGTCGGCCGGCGCCTTGTCGACCGTCATGCCGTTGTCGGCCAGGGTCTTCTCCTGCGCCACGGTGGTGGCGGCGCTCATCTCCCAGCCGCGGATCTCGGCGTGCTTGGCCGCCTCGAGCACCGCCTGCTGGTCCTTCGGCCGACAGCTGCTCCAAGCCTTCTCGTTCACGATGACGGCGTTCTTCGAGAAGATGGCGCCCGTGTAGGTGAAGTACTTGGTGTTGTCCCAGGCCTGGATGTCGATGCCGGTCTGCGGGCTCGTGAAGAGCGCCTCGATCAGGCCGGTCGAGAAGGCCTGCGGGACCTCGGCGAAGGGCAGGATGGTGGCCTGGAAGCCCAGCATCTGGCCCATCTGCTGCGTTGCCGTCGAGTAGATGCGTAGCTTCTTGCCCTTGAAGTCCTCGACGCTCTTCACCGGGAACTTGGTGTAGAAGCCCTGGCCGGGCCAGACCTGGTAGAAGAGGACGCGCATGCCGTTCTTGGCGAAGAGCTTGTCGAAATAGGGCTTCTGCAGGTCCTTCAGCAGCCAGGCCGAGGCGTAGTTGGGGGCGATGTAGGGCAGGCCGCCCAGGATGTACATCGGGTCCTCGTTGCCGTAGACGCCGAGACGGATCTCGCCGATGGGCACCTGGCCGCGCTGGACCGCCGTCTTGATCGCGTCGAGCTTGATCAGCGTGTCGTTGGGGCTGAGCTCGATCTTGAGGTCGCTGTTCTTCTGAACCTCGTCGATGAACTTCATCACGTTCTGGGTGAGGAAGTTCGACTCCGGATAGCCCGAGGCCATGATCCAGGTGGTTGCCGCGGCGGCCGGCCGGCCCAGGCCGAGTGCCAGCATGCCTGCGATCATCACCGAGGCCAAAAGACGTGCCATCGATCCTCTCCCGTTTCCCACGCCGGTCCCGACCTCGATGCCACGGCCCACGTGGCACCCTTGCGGGCGGGACGGCCATTGCCGGGCCGGTTGCAAGGGACATGCCATCGCCCTCGGGCGCCGTTGGCGCCCGGAGGCGCGCGCCGCTGCCCAAGAAGCGGGCAGCATGCGCAGCGATCGGGCCGCCGGGAGCGCGGCCGGGCCTGCCGATCGCAGGTGCCCGAGGCCCGTCAGGCCGGCTCGGAGAAGAGGGCGACCTCGTCCCGGCCCGCCATGTCGATCGCGTGGGCGAGGACGAGGCTCTGCGAGGCCTGCCTCAGCTCCTCGACCAGGGCTGCGCTAGCCGGCGAGAAGAAGCCGCGGCGGCGGTAGCTGAGCCCCACCGTGCGATGCCAGACGGCCTCGGGCACCGGCAGGGCCACGAGCCCGTCCTTGTCCTTGAAGAAGTCGATGAGCTGCTGCGGCATGAAGCTCAGCATGTCCGTCACCCGGAGGAGGGACATCATGTGCAGGACGGAGTTCGTCTCGATCACCGTTTCCGGCGGGGGCAGCTGGCGCTCGCAGAAATAGCTGTCGATCTGCTGGCGCGTCAGCACATCCCTGCTGGGCAGGACCCAGCGCTCGCCCACCAGCTCCTCGAGGCCGATCCGCCGGCCGCGCGCCAGGGGATGGCCGGCCCTCGCCACCACCCGGACCTGGTCGCCGACCAGCTTCTCGTGCGCCAGCTCCGGCTCCGGCTTGATGGAGGGCAGGGCGCTGACGACGAAATCGAGCGCACCCTTGTTCAGGTCCATGAGCAGGGTGTCGATGAGGCCGCCGCTGACGGTGACGCGGATGTCGGGATGCCGCCTCAGCAGCGAGGAGATCGCGCGGGGCAGAAGATGGGTGAAGCTCGCGGGTGCTGCCCCCACCCGGACGCGGCCCTGGCGCGCGCCGCGCAGCCCGGAGATCGTGCTCAGCGTGTGGTTGACCTCGACCGTGACGAGCTCGGCATGGCGGGCCAGGGCCTCGCCGAACACGGTGAGCGTGACGCCGCGCGGCTGCCGGTCGACCAGCTGCACCCCCAGCTCCTGCTCGAGCCGCTTGATGCTCTTGCTGAGCGCCGGCTGCGTGAGGTGCAGCTCCTCGGCCGCGCGCCCGATATTGCCGTGCCGGGCGACGGCGAGGAAGTGGGCGAGCTGCCTGAGCTCCATCTGGCCTTCCTGACGGTTATGGTTTCCAAACTTAAACTCGTTTGTCCGTCATGTGCGACCATGCGACGCTGCGGGTCAAGGCGCGGTCGGTGAGGCGGGGCATGCCTCGACCATGGCCGCACAAAGAACAGATGGGAGGCGTCGGGGTCATGGCTGGCAAGCTTTCACGGCGTGGATTCGTCGGCGCGTCGACGGCCATCACGGCAGGGATCACGCTGGGCGGTTTGGTGCCCAGGGCGCTCGGCGACGATGCGTCGGCGATCAAGCGCGGCGGCACGATCAAGACCGTCGACATGAACTGGACGACGATGGACCCGACGGGTCAGGTCGATCCGGCGTCCTATCAACGGCTGGTCTACGATTCGCTGATCGACGTGCTGCCGGACCTGACCTACCGGCCGGGCCTCGCCGAGGAGCTGCCGGAGCAGGCGAGTGAGAGCAGCTACACCTTCAAGCTGCGCCAGGGCGTCACCTTCCACGACGGCACGCCCTTCGACGTGGAGGCCGTGAAGTACAATGTGGAACGGGTGGTGGCGGGCAAGGCCGTGACGCCCATCACCGGCCTGTGGCGCGCCTGGCTGGACAAGCTCACGATCGTCGATTCCTCGACCGTGCGCTTCGACCTGAAGCAGCCCTGGCCCGACTTCTACTGGAGCATGGCGAGCACGCTGTTCTTCGCCTCGCCCGCGATGCTCGAGAAGCACGGGGCCGACTACGGGACCGGACCCGATGCCACCGCCGGCACCGGCCCCTTCATCATGACCTCCTTCGCGCCGCGCCAGAAGATCACGCTCAAGCGCAATCCCAAATACTATCGCGAGGGCGAGCCCTACGTGGACGGCGTCGAGGGCACCTACATCGCTTCGGGGAGCGTGCGGCTCTTGAGCCTGCGGCGCGGCGAGCTCACCAACGTCTACACCTTCCCCGAATCCCAGCTGCCCCTGATCGAGGGGGCCAAGAACGTCGAGATCAAGGAGGGCAAGGCCAGCACGCTGTGCGTGCTGGTGGTCAACACGAAGCTCCCGGCGCTGCAGGACAAGCGCGTGCGTCAGGCGATCCAGCATGCCGTCGACGGCGAGGCCATCATCAGCCAAGTCTATCGCGGTCGCGGCGAGCCGATCGAGAGCGTGTTCCCGCCCTGGCACCAGGGCTTTCTCAAGGCGGACGACCTGGCACCGATCCGCCCCAACCTCGCCAAGGCCAAGGAGCTGCTGGCCGCGGCCGGCTACGGGCCGGACAAGCCGCTCAAGGTCGAGCTGCAGAGCTACAACGCGCCGGCCCATGTCGAGCGCGCGGTGCTGCTGCAGGCGCAGCTCAAGGAGGCTGGCGTCGTCGCCGAGGTGCGCAGCATCCCCTCAGGGCAGTCGATCAACAACATGCAGACGGGTAAGTTCGAGCTGTCGCTGTGGCAGATGAACGGCGGGCCGTCGCTGCTCGACTACACATGGAGCCTGCTCTCGGGCAAGTCGGGGCTCAATAATACCGCCTACAACAAGCCCGGCGGCTACCAGAACCCGGAGATCGAGCCGCTGCTCGAGACGGTGAGCCGGGCCTTCGACCCGCAGAAGGTGGAAGCGGAGATCCGGAAGATCCAGGAGATCGCGTTCGACGACGTGCCCTACATCTATCTCAACTGGCGCAACCACCGGGACGCCTGGCTCTCGAGCCAGCGGAACTTCGACGTGAGTAAGCTCAAGAACCGCCAGGACTACAGGACGGTCTGGTTCGACAGCTGACGCAGGTCCCCGCACCCCGTCGGTCGCCATGTCGCTCGACCTCCTGATCCGGCGCCTGATCCTGGCGGTGCCGACGCTCCTCGGCGTCGCCGTGATCGTCTTTTGCCTGGGCTACCTGTCGCCGGGCGATCCGGCGCTCACGGCGCTGGGCGTCAGCGCCGAGGGCACCAGCGCCGTCGACCCGGCCGAGGTGGCGCGCACACGCCACCAGCTGGGCCTCGACCGCCCGGGCTATGTGCGCTTCGGTGACTGGCTGGGCCACGCGGCTATGGGCGATCTCGGCCGCTCCTACGTGCAGCCCTTCGAGGTCTCGGGCCTGATCGGCAAGGCGCTGCCCGTGACGCTGACGCTCATCGTGGGCACGATGCTGGTGGCGATCCTGATCGGCATTCCCTTGGGGATCGTCTCGGCCGTCTTCCAGGGGCGCTGGAGCGACTATGTCGCCCGCATCATCGCCATCGTCGGGGTCAGCACGCCCACCTTCTGGCTGGCGCTGATCCTGATCCTGATCTTCGCCTACACCTTCCCGATCTTCCCCATCAACGGCTCGCTCGAGACCGACGGCATCAAGGCGATGGTGCTGCCGATCCTGGCGATCGCCACGCACCCCGCGGCCCTCCTTGCCCGGATGATGCGGGCCAGCATGCTCGAGGTGCTCTCGGAGGACTATATCCGCACGGCGGCGGCCAAGGGCCTCTCGACCTGGCGCATCATCCTCCGCCACGCGCTCCGGAACGCGATCAACCCGGTGATCACGGTGATCGGCTTCCAGTTCCCGAACCTGATCGGGGCCGCGGTCGCGGTCGAGTTCATCTTCGCTCTGCCGGGCCTCGGCACGCTCCTGATCCAGTCGATCTACGCCAAGGACCTGCTTGTGACCCAGGGCGTCGTGCTGGTGATCTCGGTCGTCTTCATCGTGGCCAATCTCGTGGTCGACGTGCTCTATGGCATCGTCGACCCCAGGATCGGCAGTTGAGCGCGCCGGGGCCCGCCATGGCGCAGCCGCCGCAGGGGCCAGGGGCGCTGGGGGCGACGGTGCCGGAGACCTCGCCCGCGCGCGCCCGGCTCGTGGACGGGCTGCGCGACTTTCTGAGCGATCCGCTCAACCGGATCAGCGCGGCGCTCGTCGTCCTCCTGCTGGCGCTGGCGCTCCTTGCCCCCGTCATCAGCCCCTACCCGCCCGATGCCGTGTCGCCGGACCAGCAGTGGCTGGGGCCCAGCATGGCGCACTGGATGGGCACGGACGAACACGGCCGCGACGTGCTGTCGCGCGTTCTCTACGGCGGCCGAATCTCGCTTTTCGTCGGCATCGTGACGATCGTGATCGCGATGGCGACGGGCGTGAGCATGGGTGCGATCGCCGGCTATGCGGGCGGGCTCCTGGACGAGCTGATCATGCGGCTCGTCGACATCCTGATGTCGGTGCCGGGCGTGGTGCTGGCGCTGGCCATCGTCGGCACGCTGGGGCCCAGCCTCACCAACGTCATCATAGCACTCGCGGTCTACCGTGCCGCGCAGTTCGCACGGGTGGCGCGCGGCTCGGTCCTGTCGGTCATGGCGCGGGACTACATCACCTCGTGCAGGGCCATCGGCATGGGTGGCGGCCGCATCGTCCTCGTGCACGTGCTGCCCAACTGCTCGAGCGCCATCATCGTGCTGGCCACCGTGCTGCTCGGCAACGTGATCCTCACCGAGGCGACCTTGAGCTTTCTCGGCATGGGCATCCAGCCGCCCCAGTCGAGCTGGGGCGTCATGATCGCCGGCGGCAACGAGTATCTGATGTTCGCGCCCTGGATCTCGGTGTTTCCGGGCGTCTTCCTCCTCGTCACGATGATGGCCTTCAACTTGCTGGGCGACGGCCTGCGCGACTATTTCGACCCGCGCGGACGATCGGTGCTCGGGGGAGCCCAGCCCATGACGTGATCCAGCGCCGTGCCTGCCACCCTCATCATCATCGCCTGTCAGGGAGGAGTAGATGGCTTCCCGCCCGAATATTCTCTTCATCACCTCGGATCAGCAACGCGGCGACTGCTATGGATTCGCCGGCCGCAACATCCGCACGCCGCATCTCGACCGGCTGGCGCAGAACGGCACGCACCTCAAGACCTGCATCACGCCCAACCCGGTCTGCCAGCCGGCGCGCGCCTCGATCCTGACCGGCCTCCTGCCGCTCACCCATGGCGTCCACGATAACGGCATCGACCTCGATCCCAAGATCGGCGCCAAGAGCTTCGCGGGCCAGCTCTCCCAGGGGGGCTATCACACGGCGCTTTTGGGCAAGGCCCACTTCGCCACCGCCCACACCTTCGCGCCCACCGGGACGCCCGAGTGCCGGCGGAGCATGCAGAACTACGGCCCCGACTGGTACGGGCCCTATATGGGCTTCGATCATGTCGAGCTGGTGGTCGAGGGCCACAACCACATGCTGCCGATGAAGCCGCCCTCGGGCCAGCATTACGAGCGCTGGTACTATGGCGACGGCCTGGGCGAGGAGAAGAACCGGCTCTACCAGACGCATCTGCCGCCCGAGACCGACGCCGCGCAGACCTGGCACTCGGCGCTGCCCACGGCCTGGCACAACTCGACCTGGGTGGGCGACCGGACCATCGCGCACCTCCGCGAGCACCAGGATGAGCCCTTCTGCATCTGGGCGTCCTTTCCCGATCCGCACCATCCTTTCGACTGCCCCGATCCATGGAGCCGGATGCACGATCCGGCCGATGTCGACCTGCCTAAGCACCGCACCCAGGATCTCGATCGGCGGCCCTGGTGGCACCGTGCCAGCCTCGAGGGCGTGCCCGATCTGAAGGACGAGTCTCTGCGCAACATGCGCCAGAACTACTCGCGCATCCCGCACCAGACGGACGAGCAGCTGCGTGCCCTGATCGCCAACTATTACGGCATGATCTCGCTGATCGACCACAATGTCGGGCGTATCCTGACCGAGCTCAACACGCTCGGCCTCGCCGAGAACACCATCGTCGTCTACACCTCGGATCACGGCGACTGGCTGGGCGACCATGGCCTGATCCTCAAGGGGCCGATCCCCTATGACGGCCTGCTGCGGGTGGGGTGCATCGTCTCGGGGCCGGGCGTGCCCAAGGGGCAGGTCGTCACCGATCCGGTCTCGACCCTCGATCTGGGTGCCACCTTCATCGACTATGCGGGCGTGGAGCAGACCTCGCCCATGCACGGCCGCTCGCTGCGCGGCCTCGTCGAGGGCAAGGGCGACACGCGGGACTTTGCCTACAACGAGTGGGACCTGCACGCCTCGCGCTGCGGCGTGGAGCTGAAGCTGCGGACGGTGCGGACCAAGACCCACCGCATGACCGTCGAGCTCGGCTCGGGTGCGGGCGAGCTCTACGACTTCGTCAACGACCCCGACGAGATGGACAATCTCTTCGACGATGCGGGGGTGCGGGCGGTCCGCAAGGAGCTCGAGGACATGATCAGGAGCCGGCCGGACGACATCATGGATCCCCTGCCGCAGCCGGTGGGCATGGCCTGATGCAGGCAGCGGCCCGCGCTGGCGGTCGGCCTGTGACGCCAGGGGAAGGCGCCACGCCGTCCGCGCGGGCCGCGGTCCTCGAGCTCAAGGACCTTCGCACCCACTTCTTCACCCGCCGCGGCGTGGTTCGCGCCGTCGACGGCGTCTCCTACGCCCTGCGCCCGGGCAGCACGCTCGCGGTGGTGGGCGAGTCGGGCTGCGGCAAGAGCGTCACGGCGCTCTCGATCCTCCGCCTGGTGCCCTACCCGCCGGGCCGCATCGTCGGCGGCGAGGTGCTGTTCGACGGCGACGACCTGCTGCGCCTGCCGACCGAGCGGATGCGCGCGATCCGCGGCAACCGGATCTCGATGATCTTCCAGGAGCCGATGACCTCGCTCAACCCGCTGCTCAAGGTGGGCCAGCAGATCTGCGAGCCTTTGGTCCTCCACCAGGGGCTCGGCCGCGCCGCCGCGCGCGAGCGGGCCGTCGAGATGCTGCGGCTCGTGCAGATCCCGGACGGCGAGCGCTGGCTCGGCGACTATCCGCACCGCATGTCGGGCGGCATGCGCCAGCGCGTGATGATCGCGATGGCGCTGGCCTGCAATCCCGAGGTGCTGCTGGCCGACGAGCCCACCACGGCGCTCGACGTCACGATCCAGGCGCAGATCATGCGCCTGATCCGCGAGCTGCAGGTGCAGTTGGGCACGGCCGTGGTGCTGATCACGCACGATCTGGGCGTCGTCGCCGAGACGGCGCAGCGCGTGGTCGTGATGTATGCCGGCCGCAAGGTCGAGGAGGCGGACGTGGAGCCGCTGTTCGACCGGCCGCGCCATCCCTACACGCGGGGCCTGATGGCCTCGATGCCGCGGGTGGACGAGCTCGCGACCGGCGGCAAGCCCCATCGCCTGTCCGAGATCCCGGGCCTCGTGCCCTCGCTCGACCGGCTGCCCGAGGGCTGCGCCTTCGCGCCGCGCTGCGGCTTCGCCACCGAGCGCTGCTGGCGGCAGTCGCCGCCGCTCGAGGAGCATGCGCCGGATCATTGGTCGGCCTGCTGGGAAGCCTCGCGCGTGGCGGAGGCGCCCGGTGTCGGCGCCTGAGGTGCAGGCCGCGCCGGCCGAGTCGCCGCCGCTGCTGCGGGTGAGCGGGCTCACCAAGCATTTCCCGATCCGCAAGGGCGTCATCCCGCGCGTGCGCGGGCTGGTGCATGCGGTCGAGGACGTCTCCTTCGCGATCGGCGAGGGTGAGACCCTGGGCCTGGTCGGCGAGAGCGGCTCCGGCAAGTCGACGCTGGGGCGCTCGGTGCTGCGGCTGGTGGAGCCCACGGCCGGGCGCATCGAGCTCGCGGGCGAGGACATCACGGCCATACCGGCAAGCCAGCTCCGACCCTATCGCCGGCGCATGCAGATCGTCTTCCAGGACCCCTATTCCTCGCTCAATCCCCGCCTGACGGTGGGGACGATCGTGGGCGAGCCGCTGTTGGTGCATGGCATCGCCAACGCTGCCGAGCGGCGCGATCGCGTGGCCGAGCTGTTGCGCCGGGTCGGGCTGCGGCCCGAGCAGATGAGCCACTATGCCAACGAGTTCTCGGGCGGCCAGCGCCAGCGCATCGGCATCGCCCGGGCGCTGGCCCTGAGCCCCAGCCTGATCGTCGCCGACGAGCCGGTCTCGGCGCTGGACGTCTCGGTGCAGGCGCAGATCGTCAATCTCCTGATGGACCTGCAGGAAGAGCGCGGCCTCTCCTATCTCTTCATCGCCCACGACCTTGCGGTGGTGGGGCACATCAGCCGGCGCATCGCGGTCATGTATCTGGGCCGGATCGTCGAGCTGGCCGACCGGCCGATGATCTTCGGCAACCCGCTCCATCCCTATACGGAGGGCCTTTTGGCCTCCGTGCCGGTGCCCAGGCCTTCCTTCAAGCGGCCGAGCGGGACGGCACCCAAGGGCGACATCCCGAGCGCCACCAACCGCCCGAAGGGCTGCCACTTCCACACACGCTGCCCCTATGTGCGGGACGAGTGCCGCACGGTGGAGCCGGTGCTGCGCGAGGTGGCGCCCCGACACTGGGTCGCCTGCCACCTGCGCTGAGGGGTCACAGGCGCGCCCTCGGCCTGCCGCCGGCTGCCCCGCTAAAGAGAAGGGTTGTCCAGGTCCAGGCCCATCAGGACACGGCCATAGGTGCCGCCGTTCACGTCCCAGTTCTGGGTGAAGTGGCGGTTGGCGGCGGCCATGTCGCGAAAGAGGCGCGACATGGGGTTGCTGTCGTAGACACCGGCACCGCCGCCCGCGTCCCAGAGGAGGTTGACGGCGCTCATCGCGAGGCGTCCGGCGAAGGCCGTGTGCGCCCGGAATTTCGCCCGCTGCTCGTCGCTGGGCAGCGCGTCCCGGCAGGCCAGCGCCATGGCCTCGCGGCAGACCTCGAGCATCACCGTGCGCGATGCCGCAACGGAAGATGCGGCGTCCGCCACCTTGACCTGCTGGGTCAGGTAGCCTTCGACCTTCCCCCGCGTCATCAGGGCCACCCGCCCCTTGGCGCTCTCGATGTAGTGCTCGAGCGCCGCCTCGGCGATCCCGAGGCAGGCGCTGGTGATGAAGACGCCGAAGATCGGGTAGCTCGGCACGCGGTAGACGGCGGCGGTGTTGAGGCGGTTGCCCGGCGTCGGGCCGCCCCGCAGATGGGCGATCGAGAGGGTCATGTGCTCGGGCACGAAGACCTCGTCGACCCGCACGTCGTTGCTGGACGAGCCCTTGAGGCCCATCGCCCGCCAGGTGTCGATGATCTCGAACTGCCCGGCCTTCAGCGCGAAATGGCGGTCGACCGGCGCCTCTCCGCCCTCGTCGGTGTCGGCCGAGAAGAGGCACCAGTCGCAGGTGCTCACACCACTGACCCAGGGCCAGCGGCCCGAGAGGACGTAACCGCCCTCGACCTTTCGGGCGCGGCCGCAGCGGGCGATGAAGATGCCGCTGAGAAAAGCCTCGGGGTCCTCGCCCCAGACCGTCTGCTGGGCCTCGTCCGGCCAGTGCGAGAGCATGAAGTTGTGGCTGACATGCTGCGCCATGACCCAGGCGCTGGAGCCGCAGCCGCGCGCCACCGCGCTCAGCGCGTCCACGACCGCCTCGAGCCCCGCCTCACGGCCGCCGTAGCGGGCAGGCTGCAGGACGCGCGCGGTCCCCGCGGCCTTGAGGTCGCGCACGCTCGCCGCCGGCATGGCGCGCAGCTCCTCGCACTCCGTTGCCCGGGCGCGGAGCGCCGGGATGAGGGCGCAGGTGCGCTCGACGATGTCGCTCGCATCGCCGACGAAGCCCGGGGGTCTGGGCTCCTGCGCTAGCATTGGGCGGTGCGCCAGGTTCGGCTCGGGGAGAGGTTGGCCAGCGCATGGCCCTTCTCGCGATCGAAGAGGACGAGGCGGTCCGGCCTCAGCGTGAGCCAGGTGCGGGCACCCTGGTGGAACTCCTCGTTCGAGCGGACGACGGCGATGAAGGGCTCGGCGTCCGCCGTGACGTTGTCGATGCCGTCGACGGCGAGGACGATGTGGTTGACCGAACCCATCGGCTCGATGATGTCGATGCGCGCCGCGACGGCGTCGGGCTCGGGCTCGTGGAGGAGAGCCACGGCCTCGGGCCGCACCCCCAGCACGGCCCGCCCGCCCGCCTGCCGCAGAAGCGGCATCACGTCGGGCTCGGCCGGGATCAGCGCCCCGCCGAGGAGGGCGCCGCTGGCGGTGAGGCGCAGCGTCAAGCCTCCCGCCTCCTCGCCCACCGTCACCGGCAAGAGATTGATCGACGGCGTGCCGACGAACTTCGCGACGAAGGTCTCGCGGGGACGGTCGTAGATCTCCTGCGGCGTGCCGACCTGGAGGAGATTGCCGCCGTTCATGATGCCGATGCGATCGGAGAGGACGAGCGCCTCGGCCTGGTCGTGGGTGACGTAGATGGTGGCGACGCGCAGCTGCTCGTGCAGCTTCTTGAGCTCGGTCCTGGTGCGCTCGCGCAGCTTCAGGTCGAGATTGCTCAGGGGCTCGTCCATCAGGAAGATGTTCGGTCGCCGGATCAGCGCCCGGCCCAGCGCCACGCGCTGGCGCTGCCCGCCCGAGAGCTGGCCGGGCTTGCTGCCCAAGAGCCGCTCGATGTCGAGCATGCGGGCGACGTCCTTCACCCGCTTGTCGATCTCGGCCTTCGCGACCTTCTTGACCTCGAGATTGAGGACGAGATTCTGGCGCACCGTCATGTGCGGGTAGAGCGCGTAGCTCTGGAACACCATCGCGACGTCGCGGTCGCGCGGGTGGGTCCGCGTGAAGTCGCGCCCGTTGATGGCGATGCGGCCGCCGGTCGGGATCTCGAGCCCGGCGATCATCCTGAGCGTCGTGGTCTTGCCGCAGCCCGACGGCCCGAGGAGGGTGAAGAACTCGCCCTCGCCGATCTCGAGGTCCAGCCCGTGCACGGCCTGGAAGCCCGAGGGATAGACCTTTTGCACGCCCTCGAGGGAAAGCGTCATGGCGTTTGCTCCGTGCCGCTGCCGACCTGGCTGCTCATTTGACCGCACCCAGCGTCATGCCGCGGACGATGTGGCGCTGGAGGAGGAAGACGACGACCAGCATCGGGATGAGCTGGATCACCACCGCAGCGCTGAGGTCGCCCCACAGGATCGCGTAGGGCATGATGAACTTGGTGATCGACACCGGGACCGTCACCGCGTCGACCGAGGTCAGCAGCAGCGCCATCAGATATTCGTTCCACATGAAGACAAAAGTAAAAATCGCGGTCGAGGCGAGACCGGGGAGCGCCACGGGCACGACGATGCGGCGGATGATCTGCAGGCGCGAGAGCCCATCGAGGAGGGCCGCCTCCTCGAGCTCGATCGGCACCTCGGCCAGGAAGCCGCGCAGGAGCCAGATCGCGAAGGGCAGGTTGAAGGCCACATAGACCAGCACGAGGCCCGTCCAGCTGTCGAGCAGGTTGAACTTCTGCCATTCCAGGTAGAAGGGAATGCCCACCGCGATGGCCGGGATGAAGCGCAGCGAGAGGATCCACAGCGCTATGTGCTTGGCACCCGGAACGTCCATGCGGGCAAGCGCGTAGGCAGCGAGCACGCCCAGTGCGATGACGATGGCGCAGGAGATGCAGGCGATCGCGATGCTGTTGGTGAGGACGTGGGCGAAGTCGAACTGGCCGAAGAGGTCGCGATAGTTGTCGAGCGTGGGTGTGGCGAGGAAGGTGGGCGTGGGGTTGTTGATCTCGGTCGCCGGCTTGAACGAGGTGAGGACGATCCAGTAGACCGGAAAGAGCCAGGCCGCGACGACGAGCACGGCCGCCACCTTGAGCAGCCCCGGCATGATGCGCCCGCTCTGCGCCCGCGCCCTGCCGGCGCCGATCCGGGCGAACACCTTGGCGTCGCGCGTCCCGATCAAGGCTCTAGCCCTCCGTCTTGGCGAGGATGCGCAGGAAGAGGATGACGAGCAGGTTGATCAAGATCACCGTGATCCAGGCAATGGCGGCAGCGCTGCCCATGTCGCCCGCGGTGAACCCGGTGACGTAGCTGTAGATGCTCAAGATCTCCGTGGACGAGCCGGGCCCGCCCCTGGTCAGGACGAAGATGAGGTCGAAGGTGCGGATGGCGTCGATCAGCCGGATCAGCACGACGACCATCATCACCGGGTAGATCAGCGGGATGACGATGCGGCGCAGCTTCTGCCATTCCGAGAGCCCGTCGAGCGAGGCCGCCTCCACCACCTCGACCGAGACCCCCTGCATCGCCGAGAGCAGGATGAGGGTGACGAAAGGCGTCCATTGCCAGACATCGACCATCACCACCATCGGCAGGGACCAGGTGGTGCTGACGATCCAGTCGACGGGCGGCAGGCCCGCCTGCTGGAGGAAATAGTTCAAAAGGCCGTAGCTGGGCGCCAGGATGTAGCGCCAGGTGAGCCCCATGCCGACCGGCGAGATCAGCACCGGGACGATCAGAAGCGTGCGGAGCAGGCCGATCCCCAGCATCTCGCGGTCGAGCAGGACGGCCACGGCGAGCCCCAGCACGAGCTCGATCGCGACCGCCGCCAGGGCGAAGATGATGGTAACCTTGAGGCTTTGCCAGAAGACCTCGTCGCTCCAGACGAGCTGGAAGTTCTCGAGCCCGGCGAACGAGACCATGTCCGGGCGGTAGAGCGTGTAGTTCTCGAAGGCGAGCCACAGCGAGTAGATCGTGGGGTAGATCGCCATCACGAAGAGGTAGAGGACGCTGGGTGCCAGGAGCAGCAGCGCCACGAACCGCTCGTCACGTCGCCAGCTGCGCCCGTCGAGGGCCGCCGCGCCTTGCGCCGTCATACCAGCGTCCCCTTCCTCATCCTGTCTCCAGACCTACGATGCGGGCCTACGCCTTGTAGTAGCCGCCGCGGGTCATGATGCGGGTCGCCTGGGCCTGCATCGACTTCAAAGCGTCATCCGGCGCCTTGCCGCCGGTCACCACGCTCGAGACCTCCGTTCCCACCATCTCGTAGAGCGCGTTCGATTCCGGGATGGGGAGGAAGCGCATGGCGAGCGGCAGCGATTCCATCATGCCGGTGAAGTAGGGGCGGATGTTGCTGTACTCGCGCAGCAGCGAGAGCCGCGCCGGCTGGCCGGTGTTCTCGACCCACGCCTTGCCGATCGCCGGGTCCTGCTTGTCGCCGCTGCAGCAGAACTTCACCCACTCCCAGGCCGCGTCCTTGTTCTTCGAGAAGGCCGGGATGATGAGGCCGAGGCCGCCCATGTGCGGCGCGAAGCGGCCGTCGGGATTGGCGCCCTTGGGCACCACCGCCACCTTCCACTCCTCGGAGAACTTGGTGAACTTCGGGTCGTTCATCGTCGACCCGCCCCACTGCGCCGGCGCATAGAGCCAGGTGCCGTTGAGCATCGCCGCGTTCGACTCGTCGTCCGACGCGTTGAGCGAGGTCGGATCGAGAAAGGGCTTGAGCTTCATCAGCGTGTCGAAGGCCATGTGGCCCGCGTCGGTATCCAGCGCCGGATGCCAGCCGCCCGGCTCCATCTTGTCGAACCAGTCGCCGCCATGGCTGCGCAGCAGCGTGATCAGCACGGTGCCGGCCCAGAAGCCCCGCTTGAGGCTGGTGCCCACCACGCGCTTCTTGCCGCCCTCGGAGATCGTCTTGGCGATCTCGATCGACTCTTCCCAGGTCTCGGCCGGCTTCTTGAAGCCCGCCTTCTCGAGCACGTCGGCGCGATAGTACTGGAGCTGCGTGTTGCTGTCGGGCGGCAGGCCGTAGAGGATGCCACCCTGGGCCGCGGGCTTGTCCCGGTAGAGATCGAGCACGTTCTCCGGAATGTCGGCCAGGATGTCCGCCTTGTAGTCCGGGTCCTTGTCGAGATAGGGCTGGAGAGGCTCGACGGCGTTCTGCGCCATGAACTGGGGCAGATAGTTGTAGTCCTCGTGGATGACGTCGTAGCGATCGCTCTTGGACGCCATCGCGATCGCCGACTTGGGCAGCATGTCGGCGATGGGCTCGGCCACGAAGGTGACCTCGATATCCGGGAACTTCTTCTGGAACAGGGGGTAGACCCCGCGCTGCGGGAATTCCCAGCGCTGGCCGGCCGAGGCGTAGGAGACGATCTTGCCCGAGGGCGCGTCCGCCGCGACCGCGCGGCCGAAGCGCATCACCGCAGGAGCGGCGATGGCGCTGCCCAGGGTGCCGAGCGCGACGCGCCTGCTCAGGCCCTTGCCGCCGCGCGATGGGCCGGCTCCGGCCCCGTCCTTGCTCTCACTCATGTGCGTTCCTTCCTTGGTTGGGGAGCTCGCCCGTGCCCGGGCAGCTCGCATGCGACGTGCCCTGGCTGGTCGGACTCAACCAATCTTCCCATAGAGGTCCTTGGCGGCTTCGGCGGTGATGTAGCCTTCGGCGAGGTCTTCCTTGACCGCCTCCGGGTCGCGTTTCAGCGGATCGCCGTAGCCGCCGCCTCCCGGGGTCCAAAGGCGGATGCGATCACCGGGATCGAGCTGGATGTTGGCGTATTTGCTCGAGCTGACCTTGCCGTAGAGCTCGCACACGGTCAGCCACTCCTCGCTGCCGGCCTTCTTGATCAGGGTGCCGCCATTGCCGCCGGGCTCGCCGCCGAAGATCGCCCACGGCCTGACCTCGTGGCGGTCGCTGCACTGGCTGCCGGTGATCGGCACCTTGGTGGCCTTGAGCGTGCGGCGGTAGCCGAGGCCGCCCCGCCACTGACCGGCGCCGCCCGAATCCGGGATCAGCTCGCAGGTCTCGACCATGAAGGGAAAGCGCGCCTCGAACACCTCGGTCGGGTTGAAGCGGCAATTGCCGTTGATGGCGATGACGCAGTCGTTGCCGTCATGACCGAAGCGGCCGCCCCAGCCCCCGGACATCAGATCGTAGCAGGCGAAGTACTCGTCATAATCGGGATGGTTGCCGCCAAAGACGAAATTGGTGCCGGTGCAGCTCTCGGACGCCATCACCCGCTCGGGCACGCAGGCCCCCATCGCGCCGATCACGATGTTGGCGAGGCGGGGATGCGTTTCGGTGTTGCCGGCCACGAGCGGTCCCGGATAGTCGACATTGATCACCTTGGCCGGCGGCGCCACCACCCGGATCGGCCGGAAGCAGCCGGAGTTCTTGGGGATCGAGGGGTCGGTGACGTGGAGAAGGCCGTTATAGACCGCCCCTGTCGCCACCCCGAGGGTGGCGTTGATGGGGCCTTTGGCCTGCGGCGAGCTGCGGCTGTAGTCGGCCACCACCTCGTCGCCCTGGATGTAGAGGTCGATCGCCACCGTGTAGGGCTTGAGCTCGATGCCGTCGTTCTCGATGACGTCCTCGAAGCCGTACTTGCCGTCCGGGAAGGCGGCGAGCTCTGCCCGCATCCGCCGCTCGGCATAGTCCATCAGGTCCTCGCAGGTCTCCTGGAAGACATCCTTGCCGTATTTGTTGATGATCTCCGTCGTGCGGGCGACGCCGAGATCGACCGAGGCTATCATGGCGCGCAGATCGCCATAGTTCTGGCGCGGCGTGCGGGTGTTGGCGAGCAAGAGCTTCCACACCTCGTCGACGTCCTTGCCCGCCTTCTTGATGTGGACCGGCGGCACCCGGAGGCCCTCGTGGAAGATCTCGGTGGCCTCGCCGCAGAAGGCGCCCGGCACCATGCCGCCGATCTCGGCGATGTGGCCGATGCAGACGGCGAACCCCATGAGCTTGCCCTCGACGAAGAAGGGCTTGAAGAAGGTGTGCTCGGGGCAGTGCAGCCCGCCGCGATAGGGGTCGTTGTGGAGGATGACGTCACCCTCCTCGAGCGTGTCGAACGGAATCTCCTGCGCGCAGGTCTTTATCAATAGAGGCATGCCGCCGATCATGGTCGGGCAGAACTCGGCGCAGGCGATCATGTCGCCCTTGGCGTCGGCCAGGGCACAGGTGAAGTCGAGGCCCTCGTTGAAGATCGTCGAGTAGGACGTCTTCATGAGCAGAATGCCCATCTCGCGGCAGATCGACACCATCGTCGAATCGAGGATGGTCATCATCACCGGGTCGAGCGGGGCCAAGCGCTCGCCGCTGCGCTTGGCCTTCTCCTCGATCGGCAGCTTGGGCTGGACGATCGGCAGGCTCACATAGCCGGGATTGGAGTCCGTGAGGCCGGCCCATTCGATGCACCAGTCCGAGCAGAAGACGGCGGGCTTGCCGCGGTGCTCGCGCGCGATGCCGGGCCCGTAGACCAGCATGCCGCAACAGGCGCATTTGACGTACTTCTCGATGTAGTAGCCGCTGCTCGCGAAGCGCATCGCTGCCTCTCCCGGCTCAGACGGTTGTATCGATGAGGAGGAGGCCGAACGCGTCGACCGTCAGGCGGTGGCCGGCGTCCACCATGGTCACCGACGCCGCCTCCTCGATCAGCGCCGGGCCGGTGATCTGGTCACCGGCGCGCAGCCGCTCGCGATCGTAGATCGGCACCTCCTGGGGGCCGCCCAGGAGCCAGACGGCTCGTCGTCCGGCGGGCTCGGGCACGCCGCCTCCCGCCTCGATGCGCGCGATCTCGGGCTTGGGCGTGCGCGCGGTCACCGTGACCGTGTAGTTGACGATCTCGATGATCTCGCCCGGGATGCTGAAGCCGAAGCGCGCCTCGTGGGCCTCGTGGAAGGCGGTCCACAGCCGCTCGCTCGTGTCCTCGTCGAAGCGCTCGAAGGTGAGGGGCAGCTCGAGCTCGTAGTTTTGGCCGAGATAGCGCATCTCGAGCCCGCGATAGATCTCGAAGCCTTCCTGCAGGCCCTGCGCCTCGAGCTCGCCCACGCTCTCGGCCACCAGCGCCTCCATCACCTCGTTGGCCCGCTTGCCGTCGAAGCCCTTCGAGGTGAGCTGGGTCGTGCGCTGGCGGTCGACCCTGGGGTTGGTCAGGATGAAGCCATACGCAGAAAACTGGCCGGGATTGAGCGGCACGATCGCCTTGGGGATACCGACCTCGCCGCAGAGCTCGCTCGCATGCAGCGGCGTGGCGCCGCCGAAGGCGCAGAGCGTGAAGTCGTGCGGGTCGAGGCCGCGCTCGATCAGCACCGAGCGCAGGGCTGCTATCATGTTGTTGTTGACGATCCGCACGATCGCCATCGCGGTCTCCTCGACGCCGATATTCGGGCCGAGGGCCTGGGCGACGCTGCCGATGGCCTCTCGCGCGGCCTCGACGTCGAGCTTCATCCGGCCGCCCAGGAAGTTGGCGGGGTTGATGCGGCCCAGCACGAGATTGGCGTCCGTCACCGTCGCGTCGGTGCCGCCCTGGCCGTAGCAGGCGGGCCCCGGCCGCGCGCCTGCGCTCTGCGGGCCGACCCGCAGGAGGCCGCCCTTGTCGATCCAGGCGATGGAGCCGCCGCCCGCACCGATGGTGCGGATGTCGATCATGGGGATCTGGATCGGCACGCCCCACTCGATCTCAAAGGCGGTGGTGAAGCTCTCCTTCCGGTCCAGGACGGTCGAGACGTCGGTGGACGTGCCGCCCATGTCGATCGTGACGAGGCGGTCGATGCCCAAAAGCTCGGCAATGTGGCGGCTGGCGATGACACCGCCGGTGGGGCCCGAAAGGACGAGGTTCACCGGGGCGGATGCCGCGGCGTCGAGCGTCATCTCGCCGCCGTTGGACTTGATCACGACGGCGCCGGCCCGGTGGCCCGCCTCGTCCAGGCGGGAGCGCATCCGCGAGAGCTGGCGCGTCACCACGGGCCGCAGATAGGCGTCCGCGATCGTCGTGGAGGCCCGCTCGTACTCCTTCCACTTGGGCAGGACCTCGTAGGACACCGAGACAGGCATGTCCTGGCCGAGCTCGGCCGCGAGGATGCGCTTCACCATCAGCTCGTGCGTCGGGTTCAGGTAGGAGAAGAGCAGGCACACGGCGACGGCCTGGATCTCCGGGCGCGCCCGGATCCGACGCGCCACCTCAACGACCTCGGCGGGGTCGAGCGGCACCAGCACCTCGCCATAGGCGTCGACGCGCTCGTTCAGCTCGAAGCAGTCACGGCGCTTCACGAGCGGCTTGGGCTTCACCCAGCTCATGTCGTAGTGCCAGCGCCGGTTGCCGCGCTGAATGAAGACGACATCCTGGTGGCCGCGCGTCGTCACATAGGCGACGGTTGCACCCTTGCGCTCCAGCACGGCGTTGGTTGCCACCGTGGTCCCCAGGCGGATGGCCTCGACCGAGTCCTTGCCCGCAAAGCCCTCGAGCCCCGCCAGAATGCCCGACACGGGGTCGCCGGGGACGGATGGAACCTTCCAAACCTCAAGCGAGCGTCCGGAATGGTCGTACGCCACGAAGTCCGTAAAGGTCCCGCCAACATCCACGCCCAGCAATATGCTCATGGGACTCCCAAGCTTCTTCGTGAGTTGCAGTCAGCACGGCGATCGGACGACGCCCGGGGGTCTCCTCGCCACCCGTGCGGGAGACCGCCTCAATGAGGCGATCGCCGCCGACTGTGATCACATACGTGAGAAGCAGGATGCGTGCCAGCCCCTGCCCGGGTCCCGTGACGGGCAAAGAGCACGGGCTGGCCGCTGCCTCGTGCGTGTAGAACGGCATGGGCAGCGTTCCCGGCGGTGCTGCGGCGGGTAGCAGATGCGTGCTCGATGGTCACAGCCAACTGTGATCACATGCGTGAGGAGCAGGATGCGGACCGCCGGCTGCCTTATGCATGCAGCACGGCATGGCAGCGCTCTCGATGGTGCCGCGGCGGGCAGCAGATGCGCGCTTGATAGTCACAGCTGCGAGCGCCGCTGGCCCTGCGCCGCGCGCTCGAGCGCCGAGGGCGATGCCATCCGCCCCACGCCACCGGGCCGTCCACCGGGGAGGAGGTGTATCACCCTGAAGCTGTTGCGGCGGCGTGATCCCGCGCGGCCGAAGCCTCTGGCATGCATCATGCACATCGGCGCATGATGACCTGCCTTCGAAAGAGGCATCACCATCCACTCCCTTGGACCGGAGGCTTTCCATGGACGACCGGACGATGCTCGTGACAGGAGGCGGCATCGGCATCGGGCGGGCCACCGCCCTTGCCTTCGCCAAGGCGGGCTATCGGGTGATCGTGACCGACGTCCTCGAGAAGGAGGGCGGGGAGGTTGTGGCGGCAATCCGCGATGGCGGCGGGCAGGCCGAGTTCCACGCGCTCGATGTGCGCAGCACGAGCCAGATCGAGGCGGTCGTCGCCACCGTCCAGGCGGCCTACGGCCCGCTCGACACCGTGATCGCCAACGCCGGCATCGCCCACAAGGTGCCGCTGGCGAAGCTGGACGACGACAAGTGGGATCACACCATCGACATCGACCTCTCGGGCGTCTTCCGGATCATCCGCGCCGCCGCCCCCGGCATGCGGGAGCGGCGCAAGGGTGCCATCGTCGCGCTCTCGTCCATCATGGGCGTCGCCTACGGGTGGGATGAGCATGTCCACTACTCGGCCGCCAAGGCGGGGGTGGTGGGCCTGGTCCGCGGCCTTGCGGTCGAGCTGGCCCGCGACGGTGTGCGCGTCAACGGCATAGCGCCGGGCTACATCCGCACCGCCCAGGCGCTCTCGGATGTGCATTCGCTGGGCGAGGCCGGCCTCCAGGCTGCCGCCTCCTTCCTGCCCATGGGCCGTGTCGGTGAGCCCGAGGATGTGGCCGACGTCACGCTCTTCCTCGCCTCCGAGGCCGCCCGCTACATCACCGGCCAGGTGATCGTCGTCGACGGCGGCCTCCTCGTCGGCCGCTACTGAGCATCGCCAGGCCTCGAAGCGGGGGCATCGTCCCCTGGTCGGCGCGGCCGAGGAAGCGCTTGCGTCGCCCGTGAGGGGATGAAATCATTCTTGTGGCCGGAAAGGCCACGGGATGAGGGAGGCGCGGCTCTTGCAGCCGGAAGCCAAGAACGAGGTGGGCGCGCGGATGGCGGGTACCATCGGGCGCGAGGCGGCGACACCCGCCGGCCGGCGTAAGGACGGCCTTGGCGGCGAGGTCGTGGCCCGCCTCCATCGGGTCGGCAAGGCGTTCGGCGGCACCCTTGCCGTGGACGATGTCTCGCTCGAGCTGCGGCGGGGCGAGGTGCTGGCGCTGCTGGGTGAGAACGGGGCCGGCAAGAGCACCTGCGTGAAGCTGCTGGCGGGCGTCCTGCGCCCGGACGAGGGCGAGGTGCTGCTCGACGGCCGGCCGGTCGAGCTGCGCACGCCTCAGGACGCGCGCCGCCACGGCATCGCCGTGATGCACCAGCATCCGGGGCTGTTTCCCGACCTCGGCGTCGCGGAGAACATCTTCGTCGGCCGCACCGAGGCCGTGGGTCGCCGCGGCGGGACGCTGATGCCGCTCGATCGGGCGGGGATGCGCCGCGAGGCGGAGCGCCTGCTGGCGCTGGTCGGTCTCTCGGCCGATCCGGAAGCGCCCCTGGGGCGGCTGCGCAGCTCCGAGCAGCAGCTGGTCGAGGTGGCCCGCGCGCTCTCGGCCGAGGCGCGGGTGCTCATCATGGACGAGCCGACCGCGGCCCTGTCGCGGCGCGAGGTGGATCGCCTCTTCGCGGTCGTCGACGGGCTGCGCGAGCATGGCGTCGCCATGATGTTCGTCGGCCACCGCATGGAGGAGGTCTACCGCGTCGCCGACCGCATCGCGGTGCTGCGCGACGGGCGGCTCGTCGCCACCGCCGCGGCTGCGGAGATGCCGCGCGACCGGGCGGTGCGGCTGATGGTGGGACGGCCGGTCGGCGACATGTACCCGCGGCCGGCGGGCAAGCCCGGCGCCGTCGTTCTCGAGGTCGAGGGGCTGGCCCGCGAGGGCGCTTTCGAGGACGCCTCCTTCACCGTCCGGGCGGGCGAGATCGTAGGCTTCGCGGGGCTCGTCGGCAGCGGGCGCACGGAGATCGCGCGCGTGCTCTTCGGCGTCGACCGGGCGAGCGCCGGGACCGTCCGCCTCGAGGGGCGCCCGGTCGCCTTCCGCTCGCCGGGTGCGGCCAAGCGGGCGGGGGTCGTCTATCTCTCCGAGGACCGGATCGGGCAGAGCCTGGTCATGGAGTTCGGCATCCTCGCCAACGCCTCGCTGCCGATCATCGGCCGCGCCGCCCGGGCGGGGATCGTGCGGCGGCCGCGCGAGCTGGCGCTGGTGCGCCCGCATCTCGAGCGGCTGCGGCTGCGTTTCAGCGGCGACTATGCGCAGCCGGTACGCACGCTCTCGGGCGGCAACCAGCAAAAGGTGGTGCTGGCCAAGTGGCTCGCGGCCGAGCCGCGCCTCTTGATCCTGGATGAGCCCACCCAGGGCGTCGACGTGCAGACCAAGGCCGAGGTCCACAAGCTCATCGCCGACCTCGCGGCGCAGGGCATGGCGATCCTCCTCATCTCCTCAGAGCTACCCGAGCTGCTCGGCATGTGCGACCGCATCCTCGTGCTGCGCGAGGGGCGCATCACGGCCGAGATGGCGCGCGAGGAGGCCACCCAGGAGCGCATCCTGCACGCCGCGATCGACGCAGCTCCCGACGCGGCCCCGGATGCCGACGCGGCAAGGACGGCCACGGCCGCAACGCCGGCACCGGCCGAGCCGTCGCGGCGGCCCTCCTGGCTCGGCAGCCTCGCCGCCAAGCGCGAGCTCGGGCTCGTGCTCGCCATGGCGGCGGTCATCCTGCCGGTGGCCGTGGTGAACCCGCGCATGCTGAGCGGCTCGAACCTCACGGCGCTCTCGCTCGACGCCGCACTCCTGACCATCGTCGCGGCCGGCCAGATGCTCGTGCTCATCACGCGCAACATCGACCTCTCGGTGGCCTCGGTCATCGGGCTCACCGCCTATGCCTCGGCGGACCTGATGCATCTCCATCCGGGGCTGGGCGTAGGGGCGGGAATCGGCATCGCGGCGGCCGTAGGCCTTGGCTGCGGCCTCATCAACGGGCTCGTCGTCACGATCGGCAGGGTGCCGGCCATCGTCGTCACGCTGGGGACTCTCTCGCTCTTTCGTGGGGCGACGAGCCTGCTCGCGGCGGGGCACCAGGTCAGCGCCGATCAGGTGCCCCAGGCCTGGCTCGACATGACGAGCCGCAGCCTCGCCGGCGTGCCCGGCATCGTGCTGATCGCGCTCGTGGTGCTCCTGGTCCTGGCCTATCTGCTGCGCGCCACGGCCATGGGCCGCGAGCTCTACGCCATCGGCTCGAACCCGGATGGCGCCCTGCTCGTGGGCATCCCGGTCCGTCGCCGGGTGCTGGGCGCCTTCTGCGCCGCGGGGCTGCTTGCCGGCCTCGACGGCGCTCTTTGGGCATCGCGCTACGCCACGATCGACGCGCGCGTCGCCACCGGCTTCGAGCTGACCGTGATCGCGGCCGTGGTGGTGGGCGGGGTCGCGATCCGCGGCGGCTCCGGCACGGTGCTGGGTGTGGTGATGGGGGCGCTGACGCTGCTCGTGATCCGCAACGGCCTCACGCTGGTGCGCGTCGATCCGCTCTGGCTCCAGGGCGTCTATGGGCTCGTGATCCTGGTGGCGGTGGCGATCGACGCGCTCGTCGGCCGCCGCTCGGCGCGCGCGGCCCTGGGCCGGCCGGGATGACCGCAGTCGCAGCAAGGCTGCTGCGGCAGGCCGGCTGGGAGGCGTTCCTTACAGCCGCGGCGCTGGCCATGGTCGTCTATGCGGTGGCCTTCGTCCCCAACTTCGCCACCGCGTTCAACATCTCGCAGGCGGCGGCCGGCGTCTCGGAGAAGGCGCTGCTGGCGCTGCCGCTCGTGCTGCTCATCATCGCGCGTGAGATCGACCTCTCGGTCGCCAGCACCCTGGCGCTGACGAGCGTCGTCCTGGGCGTGCTGGTGCGGGCCGGCGTGCCGATGCTGGCGGCCCTGCCGATCGTCTTTCTCGCGGGCGCCCTTGCCGGGGCGTTCAACGGCCTGCTCGTGACGGTTCTGGACCTGCCCTCGCTCGTCGTGACGCTGGGCACGCTCGCCCTCTTCCGGGGCGTCGGCTACATCATCCTGGGCTCGGGCTCGGTCAACATCTTCCCCGAGCTCTTCACCGATCTCGGCATCGGCACGGTGCCGGGAACACCCATTCCCTACACGCTCGTTCCCTTCCTGCTGCTGGCGCCGGTCTTCGCCGTCATCCTGCAGCGCACGCCGGTCGGCCGGCGGATCTACGCGATCGGCGGCAATCCCGACGCCGCCCTCTATGCCGGGGTCGAGGTGCGCCGCGTGCGCTTTTGGCTGTTCGTCGTCTCGGGCCTGACCTGCGCGCTGGCCGGGATCGTCTTCACGGCACGGCTCTCGAACGCGCGGGCCAACAACGCATTCGGCTTCGAGCTCGATGTGATCACGATAGCCCTTCTGGGCGGGATCAGCGTCTTCGGGGGGCGTGGCCGGCTCACCGGCGTCTTCGCCGCCCTCGTGCTGGTGGCGACGCTGCGCAACGTGCTGGGCCTCAACAATGTCGGCGGCGACGCCCAGGGCATCGCGATCGGCTTCCTGCTGATAGCTGCCCTTCTCCTCAACAGCGCCGCCGAGCGTTTCCTCGGCGGCCGGAGCGTTTCCCGTGCGGCGGCGGGGCCGGAGAGCCCGGCCGCACCCGATCTCGACGAACGACCAGAACCAGGGAGGACAATCTCATGATGAAGACGACGCGACGCTTTCTTCTGGGTGCTGCCCCGGCAGCGCTGATGCTGCCCGGCATGCTGGGTGGCGCCATGGCGGCCGAGCCCGCCTGCGCCAAGGAGCCCGTCACCGTGGGCCTCCTGCCCAAGCTCGACACCGACCCCTATTTCGGGGTCGCCCGCACCGGTGCCGAGGAGGCCCAGGGCGAGATCGGCGGCAAGGTGGTGCAGCAGGCGCCCTCGCAGGCAACGGCCGACGCCCAGATCGAGTTCATCAACAACCTCGTGTCGCAGCAGGTGGGCGTGCTCGCGATCGCCGGCAACGACGCCAATGCGGTAGCACCGGCCCTGAAGCGCGCGGCCCAGCAGGGTGTCCGCGTCATCGCCTACGATTCGGACGTGGCGAAGAGCGCCCGCACCCTCTTCATCAACCAGGCCAAGTCCGACAGTCTCGCCGAGCAGATGCTCGAGAGCATGGGCAAGCTCATCAATTACGAGGGCGAGTTCGCCATTCTTTCCTCCACGCCCACGGCGACGAACCAGAACGCCTGGGTCTCCTTCATGAAGCAGAAGCTCACCAGCGAGCCCAAATATGCGAAGATGAAGCTCGTCCAGGTGGCCTATGGCGAGGAGAGCGAGCAGGTCAATCAGCAGCAGGCCCTGGCGCTGGCCGAGGCGTTCCCGAATCTCAAGGGGATCATCGTTCCGGCAGGGATCGGCCTGCCGGCCGCCGCCCGGGCCTTCGAGCAGGCGAACCTCCTGGGCAAGATCAAGCTCACTGGCCTGGCGCCGGCGACCCTGATCAAGAAGTACATCAAGGAAGGCTCGGTCCAGGACATCTGGTGGAACGTGAAGGACCTGGGCTACCTCACCTACTACGCGGCCCAGGCGCTGGCCGAGTGCAAGATCACCGGCAAGGAGGGCGAGACCTTCAAGGCCGGGCGGCTCGGTGAGTACACGATCGGAGCGGACGGCGAGGTGGTGCTGGGCCCGGCCGTGATCGTGACGCCCGACAACGTCGACACGTTCAAGTTCTGAGCGCGGGCGAGCCTCGCGAGGATCCTCGTGGGCCGCCGGCGCGGCTCACGAGGCGCGGGGCTCAGCCTGCGTTGCCGTTTTTCACGACGTCGCTGCAGGCGTCGTCGCTCTTCGCAGGGCCGGCGATCATCGAGCCCAGGGCCGTGAAGGGGCGCAACAGGACGCCGAAGGTGGCGGCGGCGGCACCTCGGGCGAGGAGGGTGCCGGTTTCGAGGCCGATCTCTGGCTTGGCGAGCGTGCCCGTCACCTTGATGCCCGTCCGGCCGCTCGGGAGGGGCGAGCCTTTCGAGCGGGCGATCAGGGCGATATCGATCTTCTCCGTGCCCAGATCGATGGTGCCTTGGCCGCCGATGTCGGCCGGATCCGTGTCGATTACGAGCGACTGCGTGGTGAGGACGCCGTTCTTGAGCGCCAGATCCGCGAGCGTGCAGTTGAGATCGAGCTCGGCCGGGGCGCCGCCGATGAGCGAGCCCAGCATGCCCAGGAGATCGAAGCCCAGGGCCTCGACGATTCGGCGATCGATGCTCCCGCCCACCATGACGAGCGTCAGCTCGCCGTTGCCGCCGGCGAGGATGTCCTTGAGGCTGAGGCCGTGCCCCGTGATGTCCATGCCGCCGCGCGCCCGGCCGGAGAGCGTGGCGACCTTGCCCATCCCGATGTTCAGCCGCTTGAGCATCTCGCCCACGGGCAGCTGGGAGGCGGTGAGATCGAGATCGGCTGCGGCCGGGGTCTTGCGCGTGTCGAGGCCGACATGGCCCTCGACCGTGCCCCGGCCCATCTGCAGCTTCACGGGATCGACGCGGAGACGGCCATCGTCGAGGACGACCTCGAGATCGAAGCCGTCGAAGGGCAGCCGGCCGGCCACGACCTTCTCGGCCGTGAGCTTGACGTCGGCATCGAGCCTGCGCCAGCGCGCCGGGTCGAGCTTCTTGTCGGGGATGACCTCCTGCTTGCCCGCGTCCTTGCGGGCCTCGTCCTTCTGGTGCGCCGAGGCCGTCTCGCCCGGGGCGGTGGAGGGCTCGGCGCCGACGAGGCCGCCCAGATCGTCGAGGTCCAGATGGTGGGAGAGGAGGTTGCCCGTGAGCTTGGGCCTGGCACCACCGAGATCGAGCGCCATCTCGCCCGCGACGTCGCTGTCGCCGACCTTGCCGTCGAGCTTCTGGAAGCGCCAGGCAGCGCCCTGCCGCTTCAGGTGACCATCCAGCCGATAGGGCGGCAGGTTGATGGCGGGGAGATCGAAGAGCGCCATGACCGGGCCGGGATCGGGGCCCTCTATCGACAGAGCGAGGTCGGCCTGCCCGGCCGAGAGAGGCCAGCCCAGGCTGCCCTCGGCCGAGGCTTTTGTCTCACCCAGGGTGAGCGCCACGCTCAACGGATAGGCCTCCTGGCGGAGGAGGAGCGAAGGCTCGCCGCCATGGGCATCGAGCTGCAGCGGTGTGCCGCCCAGCGTTCCCTTGGCGCTGATGGTGAGCGGCCGCTCGCCCTTATCGGCAAGCTCGGCGTTGAAGGAGAGCTGGGGCAGCCGGTCGGCGAGGCTCGGCAGATGGAGCTTCTCGACCTGGCCTTGCACCTGAGCGGTGCTCTGGCGCGCGATAGCCTCGAGATCGGTGCCGCGGAGCGTCGCCGAGAGCTTCGCCGTCAGGATGCCGCCAATTGGGGTGTCTTTCGGCATGAGCGCCCCGATGTCGACCGACCGCGCGTCCAGCACGACCTTCGCCTCGAGGGGCTGGTCGAGCGGGCCGGTGACGATGGAGCCCGAAAGGGCGCCCGGGCCCACCGCCAGCTTCAAGGGGTCGACCGTCAGGCGGCCCTCCTCGAGGGTGAGGGTCGCTGCGATATCGTGCGCCGTGCCCTTGGGCAGGCGAGCCTGCGCGACATGTATCGCGATCCGGCCGTCGAGGCTGGCCAGGGCGGAGGGCGAGGGCGGGCTTTTGGTCGATGGCTCGGCCGCAGGCTCGATGGGCTCGCCTGCCAGCGCCTGGAGGGCCGGGACGTCGAGCATCGAGGCGTCGAGCTGGCCCTCGATGCGCGGCCGGGCCGCCGTCGGGTCGTAGCGCAGGCTGCCGGTGAGGGCGCTGTCGCCGTAGGTCGCCTTCAGCTTCTCGACCGCGACAACGCCGGCGTCACGGGTCACCGTCATCTCGGCCGAGAGCGGCTGTGGCGCCGCCGTGCTGTTGCGTCCGAGCAGTGCCATGAGCTGGTCGGGGTCCTTGGCGGCGATCTGCAGCGCCAGGGTCACGCCGTCGAGCGCCAGGGGCTTTTGGGCGTTGCCCTCCAGCTCCACCTGGGCGCCCGGCACGTCAAGATGGCCCTTGATCGGGAAGGGCTGGTCGGGCCGGCCTAGCATCAGGGGCGAGCCCACCACGAGGGCGAGGTCGACCTCGTGCCCGCGCAGCTTGCCGCCGCCCTTGACCTCGAGCCTGGCGAAATTCTCCGCCCCTGCCGGGGCCGTGGTCGAGATGCCGGCCGTCATGTCGACCGGGACGGCCGGATCCCGGTAGGTGACCTTGCCGTCCTCGATCGTCAGCGCATCAATCTGCGGTGTGGGGCTGTTGTCCTGGCCCGTCTGGTCCTTGCCGGCGCCGAGACTTTCCGGCCAGGTCGTGCGGCCCTGCGCATCGCGCTCGAGGAGGAGCTGCGGCCGATCGAGGTCGATCCGGGTGAGGTGGATGGTGCGGTCGCGAAGGTAGGCCAGCAGGTCGAAGCCCACCTTCAGCCGGGCCAGCGAGAGGAGGTCGGGCGCCGAGGCCCAGCCCGGCGCCTCGACGCGGATGTTCTGGGCCTCGAGCTGGACGACCTTGCCGAGATCGAGGGCGATCGGCCCCTCGATCCGCACCGGCATGCCGACCCGGTCGCTGGCGATACGCTCGATCGGGCCCTTCAGGACCCCGGGATAGAAGGTGATCCACGCCAAGGCGCCGACGATCAGGATCGCCAGGCAGAGAACCACAGCCGCGGCGATCACTGCCACGCGTCGGAGCATTGGTGCCTCCCGATCCCTGGAAGATCGAGAGCAACCGTGACATGCCGTTCATGGTTCCCGCCGAGGGAAAAAGCTCAGCGGGGCGGAGGCTAGCGCCCTTCGGTCAGCCAAGTCAGGGACTGGCGCCACAGGCGGGCATAGCCCGGCCAGTCGGCGAAGGGCTGGGGCAGCCAGTGCGGGCCGATATCGGAGGTCCAGGCGAGCGTGCGGCCGCGGCCGAAGGTGCCGGTGGCGAGCAGCGGGTGGCCGCCCTGCGCGTCGGGCACGCGGGCCAGGAGCTGGACGCCGGGGCGGCTCTTGAGCGTCACCTCGTTGACGCCCAGGAGGACGGGCCAGGTTCCGCCCATGCCTTCGAGGATCGGGTGCTCGGGCTCGACCAGCTCAGGCTCGAAGCCTTCCGGGATCTCGACCCGGTCGTCATAGGGCAGGCAGTCGACGGGGAGCGTCTCCTCGACGGCGGTCTTGTGGTAGCGGGCACCGCCATTGATGCCCTGGAAGCTGTAGTAGCCGCCGATCATCATCAGCGCCCCGCCGCCCTCGACCCAGTCGCGCAGGAGACGCAGACGGTTGGGGACGGGCTGGCCCTTGAACCAGACGTCGGGATGGAGAAGGAGCGTGTTCGAGCCGAGGTCCGAGAGGATCACCGCAGCGTAGGCGTCGAGCTCTTCTTTCTTCAGGGGGAACTCGACCGCCGCCTCGTGGGCCTTCATGTAGTGGAGGTCGAAGGGCGAGTCCTTGAGCGCCGCCACCAGCGGCTCGGCACCCAGATGAAAGCTGACGGTCGGGAACTGGTCGAAGCCCTTGATGTGGGTGGCCGTGCTCGTCCAGGACTCGCCGGCAAGCAGGATTCTCTTCTTTGTCATCGGCTCGGAAACTCCGTCGGATCAGGCGTCGCGCCACGTCGTGCTGAAGACGCGGCGGGGATTGGTGACCATGAGGCCGGTGAGCACGGGCTCGGGCACGCCCAGCCGGCGCAGGCGCGGCAGGAAGTGGCGCAGCACGTGCGCGTAGCCGTTCCCGCCGTAGCGGGTCAGCATCATCTTCACGAAGACGTCCTGCGAGAGAAGGACGCGGTCGCCATAGCCCCAGTCGATGAGCCGCTTGATGGCGGCCGCCACCTCATGGTCGGCCGGGCACTGCACGCCCTGGTCGGCGTAGAAAAAATCCATGCCGATCATGTCGTACTCGATGAAGGCGCCGCGCCTCGCGAGGCTGGTCTGGTAGTCGAGATCATCGAGGCTGGGGTTCATGTGGCAAAGCACGGTGTGGCGGGGATCGCCGCCCTCGGCCTCGACGATGTCGAGGACCCGGTGCGCGTGGCGGAACCAGCCGGGCAGGTGGACCATGAGCGGCAGGCGGGTGCGGGCCTGGGCGCGGGCGGCACCTCGGAGCGAGCGCTCCTCGTCGGGCGTGAAGTCGCTGCTGACGCCGATCTCGCCGATGAGGCCGATGCGCACGCCCTCGATGCCGTCCACCGCCTCCATGACGATCTGATCGGCGATCGCCTCGGCGTCCATCGACGCGAGCTCGGGGGGATGCGAGGTCTGGAGGTAGTAGCCGGCACCCATGACGATGCCGAGGCCGGTGGCCTTCGAGATGCGCTGAAGTGCCAAAGGGTTGCGGCCGATGCCGCGGCAGGTGGGATCGACGACGCTTTTGCCGCCCAGCTCCTTGAAGGGGGCAAGCTCCTCGATGACGGCCGCCTCATCGTCGAGGGCGCAATTGTGCTTGTTGACGAAGGGATCCATGCGCAGCTCGGCCAGGATCTCGGGGCGCACCGGGCCTTCGGCCAAGTATTGGCGCTCGGGCGTCGTGGGCGGGTTCCACCAGCAGCGGCAGTCGTTCAGGAGATGCTCGTGCATCAGGGTGACGCCCAGATCCTCGACCGGGATGGGGCCCAGCACGGTCATGACCTGGCCGCTGCCGACATGGGTGGGGCTGAGATCGCTCATCGGCTTCTCGCAAGGAGGGTTGTGCGGAAGACGCGGGTGTTGAGCCAGATCGCGATCAGGATGATGAGGCCTGTCACGATCTGGGTGAAGAAGGGCGAGATGTGGGCGAGGATCAGGCCGTTGCCGATGACGGCGATGGTGAGGGCGCCAAGGACCGTGCCGACGATCGTGCCGCGCCCGCCCATGAGGCTGGTGCCGCCCAGGACCACGGCCGCGATGACGGTGAGCTCGAAGCCGACGCCGGCGTTCGAGGAGCCGCTGCCGAGCCGGCCCGCGATGATGAGCCCGGAAAGGGCGGCCGCCATGCCGGAGAGGACATAGGTGAGGGCGGTGACGCGCCTGACGTCCACGCCGGAGCGGCGCACCGCCTCGGCGTTGGCGCCGATGCCGGTGACGTAGCGGCCGAAGCGGGCCTGGGTCAGCGCCACCCAGCCGACGATGGAGACGAGGACGGCCAGGATCGCCGGCAGCGGGACGCCGAAGAGCCAGCCACGGCCGAGCTCGACGAAGGCGCCGGGCGCGATGGGGATCGAGTAGCCCTGGGTCATGAGCAGGGCCACGCCGCGAAAGATGCTCAAGGAGGCGAGCGTCACGATGAAGGCGGGGATGCCCTCGTAGGCGGCGACGAAGCCGTTGGCGAGGCCGACCAGGGCGCCCAGCAGCAGCATCGCGACGATCACGATGGGCCAGGGTATGCCCATCTGCAGCAGGATCGCCGCAGAGGCGTTCACCAGCGCCAGCACCGAGCCCACCGAGAGATCGATGCCGCCCGTGGTGATGACGAAGGTCATCGCGATGGCGGTGATCAGCAGCGGTGCGCTCTGCCGGAGCAGATTGAGGATGTTCGTCTCGGAGAGGAAGGCCTCGGTGCCGAGGCCGAAGCCCACCGCCATCAGGACGAAGAAGGCGGCGATGCTGAGGACCGGCGCGTGCGGTGTGAGGAGGTCGGCGAGGCTGCGGCGCTCCTCCTTGGGGCGGTCGGCGACGGCGCTCACAGGGCTTCTGCCCGGGCGCGGGCCAGCCGCTCGCCCACGATGAGGCCCACCAGCTCCTCGAGATTGGTCTCCTCGATCCGGCGCTCGGCCACGTTGCGGCCCTCGTAAAGGACGGTGATGCGGTCGCAGACGCGAAAGAGGTCCTGCAGGCGGTGGGTGATGAGGATGACGCCGACGCCGCGCTCCTTGACCCGCGTGATCAGGCGCAGCACGGCCTCGACCTCGGCCACGGCGAGGGCGGAGGTGGGCTCGTCCATGATGAGCACGCTGGGCTCGAACGAGACGGCACGCGCGATCGCGACCGACTGGCGCTGGCCACCCGAGAGGCCGCCCGCGAGCGCCCGGAGGCTCGGCACACGGATATGGAGGGCGTCCAGCATGGCCCTCGCACCCTCGCGCATGCGGGCATGGTCGAGCAGCTGCAGGGGGCCGCGGCCGCGCAGGGGCTCGCGCCCGAGCCAGAGATTGCCCGCGACGTCGATCGTGTCGCACAGCGAAAGGTCCTGATAGACCATCTCGACGCGTCGGGCGCGGGCCTCGGCCGGGCTCGCGAAGCGCACGGGCTCGCCGTCGATCCGGATCTCGCCCGCATCGGGCTCGGTGGCACCCGCCAGGATCTTTGTCAGTGTCGACTTGCCGGCGGCGTTGTCGCCGACCAATCCAAGGACCTCGCCCGGCATCAGGCGCAGATCGACGCCTCTGAGCGCCTCGATCGAGCCGTAGCGCTTCTTGATGCCGCTCATCAGGACGCGCTCGGGGGTCGAGGCGGCGGCGAGCCGCCGCCTCGTCGCCCGCAATGTTGCCCGTCTCGCCGCTCACTTGAACATCGAGCGGAACTTGTCGACGTTCGCCTTGGTCACGATCGTGATCGGCACCTCGATCTGCTTGGGCACCGTCTCGCCCTTCAGCGTCTTGAGCGCGGCCTCGACGGCGGCGGCACCCATCCCCATCGGGTCCTGCTGGACGACGGCCACGACATAGCCGTCGTCGATGCCCTTGATCGCCTGCGCGGTGAGGTCCCAGCCGAAGATCTTTATCTTGTCCTGGGCGCCCTGCGAGTTCGACGGCGGCGATGGCGCCGATCAGCGCCGGCTCGCCGGTGGCGTAGACCATGTTGAGATCGGGGTTGCCGGTCATCAGGTTCTCGGCCGCCGTCATCGCATTGTCCTGGATGTTGCGACCGTCGACCACGCCCGCGATCGTGACGCCGGGCGCCTTCTTGACCTCGTCCTCGAAGCCCTTCTGGCGCAGGTTCTGGATGAAGGAATTGAGGGCACCGACGATGCCGAGCTTGGCCTTGCCGCCATGCGCGTCGACATACTTGACGAAGTCCTTGCCGATCAGGCCGCCCGCCTTCTCGTTGTCGACGCCCACCTGGCTCTTTTGCGGGCCGGCCGGCAGGATCGCGTCGACCGCGAAGACGGGGATGCCGGCGTCGGACGCTTCCTTGACGGCCGGCATGATGCCGTTGACGTCGATCGCCTCGACAATGATGGCGCTGATCTTCTGTGCTATATAGGTCTCGATCGCGTTGTTCTGTGCTGCCGGATCATTGTTGGCGTTGAAGATCACGAGCTTGGCGCCGCCGGCGTCGGCCGCCTTCTCGGCACCCTCGTTCATCTGGTTGAAGAAGAGCGCCTGCTGGTTGATCGTGACCAGGGCGATCGTCGGCTGATCCGCCGCCCGGGCGAGCCCGGGCAGGCTCGTCGCAGCCAGGGCCGCGGCGGCGAGCATCATTCTCCGTGTCATCGTCATTTTTGCGTCTCCCACCTCGTGGACCACTCAAGAACACCATCTTCGGATCGCCAGCGCCATGATCTTGGTGGCGGCGACGAGGTCGGCGATCGGGACGGACTCGTTCGGCTGATGCGCCTGCGAGGGATCGCCGGGGCCGAAATTGATCGTGGGCGTGGCGCCGAGACCGCAGGGCAGGCCCATGTCGCTGTGGGCCCCTAGTCCCCAATAGCGCGGCGGCTTGCCGCTCGCCCGCACGGCATCCTCCATGGCGCCGATGAAGGGATGCTCGAGCGGCACCTCGGCGCAGTCGGCATCAAGGATCCACTCGATGCGGGCCGGGTGGCGGCGCAGATAGGGGTCGGCGCGGCACACCTCGGCCAAGTGCGCCTCGATCTCGCGCTTCACGGCACCGCCCAGGCCCACCTCGTCCTTCTCGGAGGGCAGGTACTGGGCGTCGATGACGATCTCGGCGGCACCGGCAAAGGAGCTGGGATGCTCGCCGGCCTTCACCTGGGTGACCAGGACCTGGTTCGGCAGGTCCATGAGCGGGTGGCGCTTCTTAGGGTCGTTGGCCCAGCGGCGGTTCAGGATGTCGATGCCGTCCATCACCTGTCGCATCAGCCACACCGCGTCGACCGGGCCGCTGTCGTCCCAGGACTTGGGCAAAAGCTCGGCATGGCCGCCGATGCCGTCGATCAGGATGCGGCCCCAGACGATGCCGTGGCAGACGGGCGAGATGGCGAGTGCCGTGGCCTCGGGCAGGATGCCCGCGTCCGCGCGGTAGCCGCGATCGACCATGGCGAGGGCACCCATGCCGCCGATCTCCTCGTCCACCACGGTGGTAAAGACGAGGTCGCCCGCGAGGGAAAAGCCCTGCTCGCGGACGAGGGCGGCCGCCATCAGCATCGAGGCGACGCCGCCCTTCATGTCGACCGCGCCGCGGCCGGCGATGCGGCCATCGGCGACGGTGGCCTGGAAGGGGTCGGTGCGCCAGTGGGAGGCCGGGCCAGGTGGGACGACGTCGATATGGCCCGTGAGCATGAGCGAGCGGCCGCCGCCCTTGCCCGCGAGCGTGCCGGCCAGGATGGGGCGGCCCTCGAAGGTGCGGCCCTTATGGGCGCCGGGCCGGCCCTCGTGCTTGGCGTAGAGCGCCGGGCCGTCGGGATCCCACAAGTCCGTCTTGAAGCCGAGCTCCTTAAGGCGGTCCTGGAGATAGGTCTGGCACTCGCGCTCGGCCGGGCCGGCTTTCGTGGGGTCCACCGGCACGATGCTCGGGAAGGCGATGAGGTCGGAGAGTGTGCGCGTGATGCGGTCGGCAGCCCGCTCGACCGCGTCGAGGAGCGCCTTGTCGGTCGTGTCCATCAGCCTCTTCCCTTCCATGGCCGGTCGGCGAGGACGGAGAGGATGAGGAGTGCCCCTATCCCGCCCACCTGCCAGATCGTGTTGATGTTCGCGAGCTGGAGGCCCGTCTTGAACGTGGTGAGGAACAGCACCGCCACGAGCGGGCCCAGCACGCTGCCGTGGCCGCCCTGGATCGCGATGCCGCCGAGGAGAGCTGCCGTCAGCGATTCCAGCTCGAGATTCTGGCCGATGTTGGGCCGCGCGCTCAGCAGCCAGGCATTGGCGACGACGGCCGCAAGCCCGGCCAAGCCCCCCGAGACGGCGTAGAGGACGAGGCGCAGCCGGTCGACCGGCACGCCGGTGAGCCGGGCCGCCGTCTCGTTGCCGCCGGTGGCGAGAAGCCAGCTGCCCCAGGAGGTGGCGTGGAGGAGCAGCGCCGCCACGAGAAAGAGCGGCAGCACGAAGGCCAGGAAGTGGATCGGCAAGGGCCCGATGGTGCCGCGGCCGAGGATGGCCAGGGCCGCGTCGATGCCGCCAACGGGCCGCCCGTCGGTAAGGGCGATCGCGAGGCCGCCATAGACATAGAAGGTGCCGAGCGTGGCGATCAGCGGCACGAGGCGCACGCGGGTGACGAGCCAGCCGTTGAAGGCGCCGAGGAGGAGACCCGCCACCAGCGCCGCGGCGATGCCGAGCGCCGGCCCGCCGAGCTGGCCCAACCATGCCATGGCGAGGCCGGCCAGCGCCACCGCACCGCCGACCGAGAGGTCGATCCCGCCGCCGCCCGCCAGCACGACGAGGCTCTGGCCCAGCGTGACGAGGGCCAGGATCGTCGAGAACTGGAGCACGCTGCGCAGCGTGTCGGGACGGAAGGCGTCGGGCACGGCCACGGCGAAGACGGCCAGCATCAGGCCCCAGAGGACGAGGAGGGCCAAAAGCTTGGTGCGGGTGGCGCTCATGCCTGACGCGGCCGGAATAGAAGGCCCGGTCGCTCGAGGCCGAGGGTGACGAGGAGGAGCGCCCCGATCACGACTTGGCCCCAGAGGCTGGGCACGCCCACGAGGACGAAGCCGTTCTGG
>CAVVXU010000019.1:0-30994 GCA_963752325.1 uncultured Alphaproteobacteria bacterium | reverse complement strand
GGGCATGTGTGGAACGGCTGCCGCGACCAAAGGGGGTTGAGCGGCGTGATTTTAAGGCAATCATCGAGCTGCGGTCGTGTCTCCGGCCTCCAGTGTCAGCCAAAGATAACCGCGGACTTGGTGGGAAGGCGCGGTCGGCGTTCGATCGGCTCGCGAGCTCGCGAGGCTATCTGCCCTCGACGGTTGCTGCCGATCCAGGTCCGTCCGGTGATGCCATCACGTTGCTGGTTCCGCCTGGCATGCGGAGAAACTCCTTAGGCGGTCGTGGCGGCTGGGAAGGGCTCGCCGTGGGCCGTCGCTGCCCAGGCAGTCCGGCGTTTTGTGGCCAATGCCACGGTGACGACATTGCCAGGCCGTCGCTCGAGCAGTTGATCAATCCACGACTGATGCGCGCCTGGCCGCCGCTTGCCCCAGTGCAGGATTGAGCGCGCCCCATGGATCAGGAGACGACGGAGATAGCCATCCCCACGTTTGCTGATCCCGCCCGCCACTCCCGGCCGCCCGTCGAATGCTGGGGTGGGTGAGCCCGAGCCAAGCCGAGAAGTATCGGGCGGTGGTGAAGAACCAGGATCACCCACGGTCGCGACCAGCGCCGTCGCCGTGATCGGGCCGACACCGGGAATGGTTGCCAGACGTTGGCTGACCTCGTTCATCCTGTGCCAGGTGACGAGCCGGCGGTCGAGTGTCGTGATCTTACCGTCCACGGCACGTAACTGCACGACCAGAAGCGACAGCACTTCCTTGGCCAGAAGTGGTACGCGACGATCCTCGGGATACTCGATCAGCGCCAAGAGCTCGGCAATCTTTGTGATGCCCTTGGCTGCGATGACACCGAACTCGGCCAAGTGCCCGCGCAGAGCGTTGACCAGCTGGGTGCGCTGGCGGACCAGGAGCTCGCGCGCTCGGTGAACCAGCAAGACACTCTGCTGGTCCTCGCTCTTGATCGGCACGAACCGCATGCTCGGCCGGGTCACCGCCTCGCAGATCGCCTCCGCATCGGCTGCGTCGTGCTTGTTGCGCTTGACGTAAGGCCGAACGTAGGAAGCCGGCATCAGCCGCACGTCGTGCCCGAGCCTTTCCAGCTCCCTCGCCCAAAAATGGGCACCGCCGCAGGCTTCCATGCCGACCAGACAGCGCGGCAGGTTGGCGAAGAACTCCAGCAATCGCTGACGCGACAGTCGCTTGCGCAGCACCGCTCGGCCGCCGGCGTCGACGCCATGAAGCTGAAAGACGTTCTTTGCGAGATCGAGCCCGATCGTCGTAATCTGCATGGGGACGGCTCCCGTCAGTGGACCATGACAGCTCCACTTTGGCACATCGATGCCGCAACGGGAGCCGTCCATCCCATCAGGCTCCGCCGGGCAGGTGCCGGCGGTACTTGGCGATCAGCTGCGGATCGAAGGTCGAGAGCCGGTCGCGCGGTACCGAGATCGGCAGCTTGCCACTATCGGTGAGTAGGGTCTTGCGGCCATAGCCGTTGCGGCTGTTCGCCCGGCCCTCGGCCGTCTCGCCGTCCAGATGATGATCCATCTCGGCGTTCAGCGCCCGCTCGGCCAGGGCCCGCTTCAGCTCGTCGACGAGGCCGTCCTTGCCGAGCGCGACTTGACGATCACGGCCGGCCAGGAGCCGGTCCAAAAGCTCGTCGGGGATAAAAGGTGGTTTGCGGCGTGCCATGCGTGGGCTCCTTCCTTCCCATCGTCATGGCCCGCACACGGAAATTCTGACAGTCCCATCATGCAGCGCCTGTTCTAGAGCATCGAGCACAAACCCGGTCTGCGCGTTGCGCGACGCCCGCCAGCCAACAATCCGCCGAGCGAAGGTATCGATGACGAAGGCCACATAGACGAAGCCCTGCCAGGTCGCGACGTAGGTGAAGTCGGATACCCATCATTCGCCAAGCGGATGATGCGTGCCCACCAGGGACGGCGATCATCAGATCGCCGAGGGCTGGTTCGGCCGCGGGGCGCGGAACTGCCGGTTCACCTTGTCGGCCGGGCACGGCGTCGCCTTGTCGGTCACCGTCGTGCGGGTCGACTTGCCACGAACCACGCCCTGCAGGCCCATTTGCTGCATCAGCCGCGCCACCGTTCAGCGGGCGGCCCGGATGCCCTCGCGGCCGAGCTGCCGCCAGACCTTGCGCACGCCGTAGACGCCGAAGTTCGCTGCCTGAACCCGCCGGATCTCGGCACAGAGCTCGAGGTCCCGTCGGCTGCGGGACGAGCCCTTTGCCGGGTCCGCCCGGACGGCAGCACGGGCGTGATAGGTCGATGGGGCGATCCGTACTACCCTGCAGATCGGCTCGACCCCGTACGCCTTCCGGTGATCGTCGATGAACGCGATCCCTGCCGGTGCCTCGGGCACCGGCTTCCTGACGGAACCGGATCGACGCGGCGCGTCGATGGCTTCGATCGGCGGTCGAGCTCCGCCATCGCAAAATATGCCGACGCTTTCCGCAGGATCTCATTGGCCTGCCGCAGCTCGCGGACCTCGCGCTCCAGCGCCTTGATCCGCTGACACTCCTCGCTCGTGGCATCAGGCCGCTGACCCTGGTCGCGCTCGGCGTGGCGGACCCACTTGCGCAGCGTCTCGGCCGTGCAGCCCATCTTGCTCGCGATGGAGCCGATCGCCGCCCACTGCGACGCATGCTCGCCACCGTGGTCCAACACCGGCCGAACTGCCCGCTGCCGCACCTCAGGTGAAAACCGGTTCGACATCTTCTTCGTCATGGCTCCAACCTCTCGAGGTTTGAAGCCTCCGCCAAACCCGGCGCGGTTCAGGACAGCCGATCGAAGCTGATCCACGCGGTCGTGGCCACCGCCGCCAACGTCGCCGACAGCACGGTGCTGTCCGAGCTCCTGCATGGGCGAGAGACCCGGGTGTGGGGCGATCAGGCCTATCGTGGCCAGAGGACGGTGATCCGCCGACAAGCCCCACGGGCCAAGGATTTCGTCAACCGCCGCTATCGCCACCGCGGCGTCGTGGACGAGACCTGCGGGCGAAGAACCGCACCAAGTCGAAAGTGCGGGCCAAGCTCGAGCCCAACATCGGCGTCATCAAGCGGGTCTTCGGCTTCACCAAGGTCCGTTATCGGGGGCTCGCCAAGAACGCCCACCGCCTCATCGTCACCTGCGCGCTCGCCAACCTCTTCATGGCCCGCCGGCATCTGCTGCGCTGCCAGGAGGCGTAACGCGTCCGCATCGGACCGGCACATCGCGCCGCCGGCGCCACACGTCTCCAAACAGCGCCAATCTCTAACCCGGTCACACCCATACACCGCGTCAGACCTGCCAATGACCTCATCTCGTTCCATAATCGCTACTTCTGCAGACGTCCCTTAGGTCTATCCCGTCACTGTACAGGCCGAGTTCCGCCACCCCGAGCCCCCGAACCTGCTGAGTGCCCTTATGCCGATCCATAAGGGCACTCAGCATCGCCCTGCCTGCTACCGCGAGGCAGCTGTCACCGGAAGGTTACAAATTCCCGCGGGCCGCCCTCGCTACACTAACGCCGCCACCTCTGGGATCGTCCAGGGATATCTCGACATCGACCGCCTCCCCGTCATAAACGCATTAGGTGATCATCGCTGCCTTGACCGCGTCGTGTGATAAACCTCTAGCTTCCCTTTCCAAGGAGCTATTTCCTCTTCACTTAAACCTACCGCTATGCTCAGCTTTATTCATAGCTAGGGCGGTACGCTGGCTGATGTAGAAAACAGTCTACCGGCACCGTGTTACGAAGCCATCAGACTGCGGGCAGCGCAGAACCCTGCCAGCTGCAGACTACGCCATCCGGGCTCTTTCCACGCGAGAGGGGCGAGAGATTGTCCGCCGAAACAACTGCACAGGTGGCGCTGCCACAAGCGCGGATTGGAGAGCGTTCAAGCTGGTCCGTTCACAGCGCGCGCCTGCTCTTTATCGCCTGCGTCCGACTGGCCGACATGTGCATCGTGGGTGTGGCAGGGCTCATCGCGGCTCGACTGTGCTTCGAGTCCTCTCGGGTGCCGGACGTTCTGGTGATGGGACTGCTACTTGGCGTGTTGCTCGCCGCCCACATCCTACCCCGCTTCGGCGTCTACGACTTCCGTTGCATCACGCAGCCGAGCCGCCAGCTGCAGCACCTGCTAACGGGGTGGCTGGTCTCGGTCTGTGCAGTCATAGGATTTCTCTATGCCGGCCATATCGCCCAGGAGCTATCCCGTCTCTGGATCGCCTGCTGGCTGTTGACTGGCGCCATCGCGCTCGCCGGATCCAGGCTCATGCTCGGGTTGCCCTTTGCTCGAAGCCGTATCAATCGCCTCAACGACCGATTGGCCGTCGTTGGCAAGGCTGCGCATGTCATGGCCTGTCTCGAATGCTTGTGCCCCGGGCCCGCCGAAGAGAGTACTCAAATCAAGCTCATCATGAAACTGCGCGACGATGGACTCATCTCAACAGAAGATCTCGACCAGTTGGAGCAGCAGTTGATCACTCGAGAGGTCGACCGGGTCGTACTCGCTAGTCCGGACATGCAAGGTGCGATTGGGACCGTCCTCCAGCGCTTGCGGCATTTGCCGACTGAGGTAGTGTGGGCGCCGATACAGATGAATGGAGTCGTGCAAATATTGGGCGTCCCGCCGGACGGTCACCAGACCTTCATTCGCTTGTGGGGGAGTCCGATCGACGGTTGGGGCGGGCTGGCGAAGCACCTGTTGGATCGTTGTCTGGCGCTCACGGCTCTACTTGTTCTTGCCCCTGTATTGACGCTTATCGCCTGCGCAATTAAACTAGAATCGCCTGGTCCAGTGATCTATCGCCAACTACGATGTGGCTTCAATCGGAAGCGGTTCGTGGTGTACAAATTTCGAAGCATGTATGTCGGCTGCTGCGACAGGATCGAACTCAGAGGAGGTGGCACAAGCTTCGCTGGGTGACTCGCGGGTTACATCGGTCGGACGTTTCTTGCGGCGTACCAGCCTCGACGAGCTGCCGCAGCTTATCAATGTGCTCAAAGGCGAGATGAGCCTCGTGGGCCCGCGCCCGCATGCCGTAGCGCACGACACCTATTATAGCCGGATAATCGACAACTACCTGGGCCGTCATCGAGTTAGACCAGGACTTACGGGTTGGGCACAAGTAAATGGTCTTCGAGGAGTGACAGACACAGTAAGTAAGATGGAAATGCGCATCGCACACGATCTTTACTACATCGAGCACTGGTCGATGATCTTCGATCTTATAATATTGGCCCAGACCGCTTGCGTGATCTTTCGTCAGCGGCAGCAGGTGAATTGAAGATGCGCGTCGCCCTGGTTCATGACTACCTCACTCAGTATGGCGGAGCTGAGCGAGTATTGGACGAGTTCAAGCTGATCTTCCCCGACGCCCCCGTATTCGTCTCCGTGCTGGATTTAGCGCGTATGCCGTTGCGCTACCGTGAGTGGGAGATTCACACCAGCTGGTTGCAGCAGGTACCCTACCTCCGTCGCGATCCGCGCAAGCTGCTCCCCCTGCTCCCCAATGCCTTCGAGGCGTTTGACCTCTCCCGCTTCGACATGGTGTTGACGAGTTCGAGCGGCCTCTGTCACGGTATACTGACCGGGCCCGATACCTGCAAGATCACGTACTGCCATTCACCTCCGCGCTTCGTTTGGGACTTTCCCGCCTATGCACAACGTGAGGGCCTCCCGCGCGGTATGCAGTTCATGATGCGCCCGATGATGAAGAGAGTTCGTCAGTGGGATAAGAGCTGTGCCAGCCGGACGGACTACTGGCTAGCGACTAGCCGCGTGGTCCGTCAACGTATCGCCAAGTACTACCGTCGGGACAGCATGGTTATTCCGCCGCCCGTCGACGTCGCGCGATTTCAGGAGACCCGCGAACATGAGGGATACTACCTGATGCTCATGCGCTTGGTTGGCTGGAAGCGCCCGGACATCGTCGTCGAGGCGTGCACGCGCTTGAACTTACCGCTGGTGGTGGCCGGTGATGGTCGCGAGCTTGCCTCGCTGCGCTGCCTAGCCGGCCCGACCGTCAAGTTCGTAGGCCGTGTCGACGATACGCAGATGCGCACCCTCTACGCTCGATGCAAAGCCTTCATTCTGCCATCCGAAGAGGATTTTGGCATCACGCCCCTTGAGGCCATGGCTAGCGGGAAGCCCGTCATCGCGTATGCCGGCGGCGGGGCGCTCGACACTGTTGTATCTGGCGTCACGGGGACCTTTTTCGATGCGCAGACGGGCGACAGTGTCGCGAACGCGCTGCGGAGCTTCGAGACGCGTCGCTTCGACGCGGCAAGAATTCGCCAGCATGCGGAGCGGTTCGATGCAATCCTTTTCAGGGAGCGGATACTCGCTTTCGTCACAGCATCCCAACAAGCATTCCAGCGTGGTGTGCCTGTGCTTGACGGCGCAGCTGCGTTGGGAAGGCTCGCCGCGGCGTGAGCAGCGGGTTGTCGTGGTGCTGTGGTCTTCCGATCCGAGATCCTAGGCATGATGACACCTGAGACCCTCAAGCGACGAAGCCTCCCTGGGCCCTGGCGCACAGAATGGCCCATAGGGCAGCGGCCGTGGGGATGATACCTGCTGACACGTCGGCGCCCGGGCTGTCGCTCGGGCTCGTTCTAGAGGCGCTCCGACGCCACCGCTGGCTCGTGGGTACTTGCTTCCTTGCAATAATGGCTCTTGCGACGATCGCGATCTTTCATCTGCAGCCCAGCTACCGCGCCACTGCGCTGGTCGCCCTCGGTACGCGCCAGGTGCAGATCTCCGAGGTCAGTTCCGTTGTCTCCGATCCCCTCAATGTGCTGGATTCCGCCGTGGCGCGCAGCGAGGTCGAAATCCTGGCCAGCGGGTCATTAGCGCGCCAAGTCGTTGAGGATCTCCGGCTACAGAACGACCCGGAGTTCGCCGCGCCGCCGTCGCGTCTCGCGCAGGTCGCCGCGGCGGCGGCGATGTTGGCCGCACGCATCGGGGGTCCCTTGAAGCCCTTGGCCGAGAAGCTTCAGGCCATCGGCGCCGGCTCCCCTCTCGAAACGCCCGCGGAACGCATCAACGCTGTGGTCGATCGCTATGAACACCAGCTCTCGGTGGACAACGATGGCCGCTCCTATGTGGTTAACGTGTCGTTCGAGGCCTCCGACCCGGCGCTCGCCGCTCGCATCGTGAACCGCCACGTCGAGCTCTATATTGAGAACCAACGTCGGTCCAAAGACAAGACGTTGCGGAGCGCCACGCGTTGGCTGGATCAAGAGGTCGTCAACCTGGCCGCGCGATTGCGGCAGGCCGAAGCGAAGGTACAAGCCTACCGCGAGCAGTATCATCTGTCTGCACCCGGCACGCCTGCGCACTCACAACAGCAGCTCCTCGACATCGGCCACGAGCTCGCCTTGGCCAGGGCGGACCTCGCTCAGCGCGATGCGCGGCTTCACGAAGCGCTCCACGCGAGAAGCGCTGGCGGCCTGACCGAGATCGCCAACTCTGACGTAATCGCGCGCTTGCGCGAGCAGGAGGTTGTCGCCCGCGGCCGACTGGCCGATGCAGAGGCTACCTTAGGGCCCAAGCATCCGGCCCTAGCCTCGCTCAAGGCCGAGGTCGTGGACATCCAGGGCATGATAGCGCACGAGCAGGAGCGCATTCTGAACAGCCTGCAGAGCGAGGCCATCATCGCGAGCAACCGCGTGTCGGCACTGCGTGGCATTGTGAGTGAGCTCGAGGATCGTATGACGCAGGCGGATCGCGACGAGGCCGGCGCTCGCGATCTCGAGCGCGAGGCGAGCGCGATCCAGGTCCTCTATCAGAGCCTGCTCAGTCGTCAGAAGCAGGTGGCCACGCAAATCGGTATCCAGCAGGCGGACGCCCAAGTCGTCTCCGCGGCGAGCGTACCGGAGGCCCCCTACTTCCCGAACCGGTCGTTGCTGCTGTCGGTCAGCCTCATCGTTGCCTTCGCCTCCGCCGTGGGCGCGGCCCTCGCCCTAGACTATCGCCGCCGTGGTCTCGAGAGCCTGGACGAGGTCACGACGACAACCGGATTGCGGCGCGTGGTTGCGTTACCTGGCGTATCGCCGGGTTGGCTCGGCAGGGCCACGGCCCGAATGGCCCTGCCCGATCAGGTGGCGACACAGCCGAGGTCCGTCGCCGCCGAGTTCGGTCCGCTCGCTGCGCAACATGCTCGCGCTGCGGGGAGCCAGCCTTCCGCGTCTGCTTGCGGTCACCTCCTCGCTGCCTGGCGAGGGCAAGACCAGCGTGGCCCTGGCGCTGGCGCGCAGTCTGGCCGCGTCGGGACACCGCGTCCTGTTTGTGGAAGGAGATCTGCGCCGCCGGACCCTGGCACGGCTGAACGGCGACTGGTTGGCGGCCGGGCTAGGGATTCTCGATGTGCTGGAAGACCGAGTGTCCTTGGAAGGGGCGGTGACTTAGGACCCCGCCAGTCCTGCGCGCATGCTGCTCGCTGTAGGAATGGTGAGCGCGCCCCAGGACCTCCTGACGGCTCAACGGTTCGGCCGGTTGATCGCCACCGCTAGCGCGCAGTACGACTTCGTGATTGTGGACACCCCACCCGTAGGAGCCGTGTCGGATGCCCTCCTGATTGCTCGGCTGGTCGAGGCCACGCTGTTGGTCGTCCGCGCCGACACAACGCCCCGCGACTGTGTCGCCGCGACTGTCGCGGCTTTCGATGAGATCGGATTGCCGCTCGCCGGTGCCGTCCTGAACGCCACGGAGCCGCGCCGGGCCGGGTTGGTCGGCTATACCGGGCGCCGCCATCGTGCGGCGCTGATCTCCTATCTGCGCGACTGAGCGACAGCGATGCCTGCCGATGTGAGGGTACTCTCGAGCTCGGCGCGAGCAGTGGCTGACTATCATCAGCTACGGATGCCGGCCTCCGGACCAGGAGGGGGAGCCTCCCGCGCTGAGGATATCAACGATCTTCTCTCGCTTGATGCGGGCTTGGCCATCGGCGTCGCTCTCCTGTTGCCCGTGGCGTTCTTCCTCGTCGGGCTTGGGCCGCTCAACCGGATGCTGTACCCTGGCTCTGCGATCGTTGCAGCCGCCTACCTCTACGCGAAGCGCTCGCCATGGTATGTAGGCTTCTGCATCTGGCTCTTCTTTGCCACGCCGCTGGTGCGCCGCCTGACCGACTTTCAGGCGGGCTGGGATCCGAATGATCCCGTGCAGCTTGCGCCCTACTTGGCCTGCCTGCTCGCCACGCTGTCGTTCCTGCCTGCCGCGCTGCGCGGACGGAACGGCTTCATGGCGCCCTTCGTGACCATCCTGGCCTGCGTCGCCTACGGACTGGTCCTCGCTATCGTCGAGGGGCGCGTGCTCTCGGGGCTGCTAGACGCGCTGCGATGGAGCGTCGGCCCCCTTTTCGCCGTTCACCTGCTCTGTCACGCTCGCATGCAGCCCTCTCTCCACCGGGTCGTCGTCGCCAGCTTCCTCACGGCGCTTCCGCTGATGGCCCTCTATGGGGTGGCACAATATGTGGCGCCAACGGGGTGGGACCGGATGTGGATGATTGGCGCGTTGGACGAGCTCGGCTTCGACTCGATCGGTCGACCCGAGCCGTTCGAGGTCCGCGTCTTCGGCACGATGAACTCTCCGGCGTCTTTTGCGGCGGTCTTGACGATCGGCATCCTGGCAAGTGTCAGTCGGCCACTCGGCTTCGCCTTGCCGGCGGTGGCAGTCATGAGCCTGGCAATGGCCCTCACCCAGTATCGGGCAGGATGGGGCGGTTTGGCGGTGGGGCTGTCCTACCTTCTGCTGGCGGCCTCTGCCCCGGTACGGTTCCGTATTCTGGCTGCCGGGGTACTTCTATTCTTGGGTACTGGTCTTCTAGCGACAGTGCCGGAAATGGAACGCACGATCACCCATCGGCTCGATACGCTGACCCAGCTTTCCAACGATGAGAGCGGCCAGGCGCGGCTGTCACAATACGCGCACTTCTTTTCGGAGACGGAGGGCCTGGTCGTCGGCCAGGGGCTGGCTCTGTCCGGCGCCACGCGGCGGCTCGACGGCCGGGGGATAGTCAACATTGACGGGGGGCTGATGGAGCCGTTCCTGGCGTTCGGGGTCTTTGGCGGCACACTTTGCCTTGTCGCTGTTGTTGGCGCGTTTGCGGCAACTTTTTCGCGGCGGCGTCGGGCCACGTCCGGCCACATGGTGCTCTACCGCGCCGTGGCGGCCGCGAATCTGATCCAGCTCCCATTCGCTCGAGCTCTCGTCGGGGAGTACGGTTTCAGCATGTGGCTTTTCATAGGCTTAGCGCTCGCGGCACTTGCGACGCCGCGCCAGCAAGAAGACCAGACCGCGGCCCATTCGCAAGCCGAGGCTGCAGCATGGTGACGATGGCGGACTACGCCGTGCCTCCCCCGACCGGTCGGCCTGACACAAGCTCGGCCCCGCCACCCGCTGGCCGGAGCCTGCATTCGCTGCAGCTCGGCATGCGATGGGGCCAGACCGAGAGTGCCGGCGGGCTCGATCGGGTTTTCACGGACATCGTCCGACTTCTGCCAAGCCTGGGCATCGGCGTTACCGGGCTGGTAGAGGGCCCAGAAGTCGCCACGCTCGAGCCATCGGGGCGCATTGATCGCATCGCCCCGCCGAGTGCTTCGCTGCCCCGACGTTATCTCGGCGGCAGATCGTCGATCCAAAGGCTTCTCCGCCAGGAAAATATTGACTTGGTGGCGGTGCATTTCGCGCTCTACGCAGCACTGGCTCTAAACTTGCTGCGCGACCGGCCTCTGGTCGTCCACTTTCATGGCCCGTGGTCCGATGAGGCCGCGACCCATGGCGCGGGGAAGCTTGTCGTCACCGTGAAGCGCCTCATCGAGAGGACCGTCTACCGCCGCGCCGCGCGGGTCATCGTGCTGTCGAGGGCATTCGGCGAGCTTGCTACGCGCGAGTTTGGGATCGCCGAGGAGCGGCTACGCGTTGTCCCTGGGCACGTCGACATAGCGCGCTTCGCCCGGCGCGAGACGCGAGCTGAGGCCCGCGGCCTCCTTGGCCTGCCCCTCGACCGGCCGATCCTGCTGGCCGTGCGGCGCCTGACTCCTCGAATGGGTCTCGACAGACTGATCGATGCCATGGCGGCGGTCACCAAGGCGCATCCGGAGGCGTGCCTCTGCATCGGCGGCAAAGGTGACCTTAGGCTTGTCTTGGAGCGGATGGTGCGAGAGGCAGGGTTGGGGCGCGCCGTCCAATTCCTCGGCTTCGTGCCGGACGAGGAGCTTCCTCTGGTCTACCGTGCCGCTGATCTCAACGTGGTGCCGAGCGTCGCGCTGGAAGGCTTTGGCTTGGTGGCGGCCGAGGCTCTCGCCGCCGGAACGCCATCGCTCGTGACGCCGGTAGGTGGTCTGCCAGAGGTCGTAGGCCCCCTGTCACAGAACCTCGTGTTCCGCTCCGCCAGCTCAGCCGACATTGCCGCCGGGTTGATCGCAGCACTCCGCCGGCCGGCGGATCTGCCGGACGAGGAGGCCTGCCGGGCCTACGCGGCCGCGCGCTTTCCCGTCGGCCTGGCTGCCGCGAGGATCGCCGCCATCTACCGTGAGGTCGCATGAGCAGCATTGTCGCGGGAACTGTTAGGCAGCGAGAGCGTCTCGGTGTCGCGGACTTGGCGGTATCCCGCCCGCTTTGGGACAGTCATCCCCGGGAAGCAGCAGGTATGCGGCGCCGTTGCCTCATGGTCAGCCGTGTGGGATTCCTTGGCGGAGTGGAGCGGATCGCCCTCACCCTGGCGACCGGCCTCCCGGGGCTTGGATGGGAGGCAATCCTCGCCTGCCCCGATGGCGGAGCCTTAGCCGAGGCTGCGTGCGAGCAGCAGGTTCCCGTGGCTCCCATGCCTTTCGACCGGATGCGGATCACCGCCGACCCACGGGCTCTGGCCCGTTACCCACGAGCTTGGCTAGAGGGATCGCGGGCCATCGAGCACCGATGCCGCGAGGATGCCGTGGATGTCATTCACGTTCACCATCCAGTCACAGCACTCTACGCGCGCCGGGCGGCGCGCCGGCTGCGGATTCCTTTGGTTCTGCATGTGCACGAAACGCTGCCCGCACGCCCCCTCTATGCGGCGACGATGCGCCTTGCCCTCAGCGCGGCTACCATGGTGCTTTGCGTCTCGAGAGCCGCACTCGAGTTGGCGCTGGCCGTCGGTGCCGATCCGGCCCGGACGCGCGTTGTCTATAATGGCATCGATGCAGGCTTCCTTGAGCGAGCGCGGGGCGGCTCTCCGCCCGAGACCGTGCGCCTTGCCGGTTCCGGCCCGCACCTGGGTCTCTTCGGCGTGCTGGAACCGCGCAAGGCACAGCACGTATTTCTCGAGGCTGCCGCCATGATCGTCCACCAATTCCCCACGGCACGGTTCTGGCTGGTCGGCCCGGCTGCCCTCAAAGACAAGGACGACTATGCCGAGCACCTCCGGCAGATCGCCGAGACGCCGCCCTTACGCGGGCGTGTAGCTCTGGTTGGCTTTCAGGCGGACGTCGCCGCCTGGCTCGGGGCGATGGATGTCGTCACACAGACCTCCGTAGCCTACGAGTTCATTCGGCATGGCGCTCGCGGAGGCTCTCTCCCTCGGCGTGCCAGTGGTGGCCACGCGCGTAGGCGGCATGCCGGAGCTGGTCCGCGAGGGTGAAACCGGTCTCGTCGTGCCACCGGGCGACGCGACCGCGCTCGCCTCTAGCCTGCAACTGCTGCTCGCGGCCCCAGATATGCGGCGGGCCTTCGGCGCGCGTGGCGCAGCCGACGTCCGCAGCCGGTTCGCGCCTGCTGTGTTCTGCAGGGCGGTGGCCGACGCCTACGATGCGGCGCTTGCCGCATCGGCGCGAGCTCGCTCGGCCATGGCCCCGACATGAGGCTCAACTGCCCGCGAGCGCGTGCCGCTGCCACGACCCAGTCGGAGGTGCTCCGGACCGGTGAGAGTTCCGGCGCCAGGCGACGTCTGGCACATCTCCTCAGACGTGTCGTCCGAGCAGAAGGCTTCGTATTTGCCGCGGCGCAGACCGCCACCTCTCAACTGCTTATCCTCTTCTTGAACCTAGCTGTCGGCGTGATTACGGGCCGCCTTCTGGGCCCTGCCGGAAGAGGCGTCTTGACGGCCGCCACGCTCTGGCCGCAGCTCCTCACAAGCCTCTGCTTCATCGGCCTGCCCGCCGCCATTATCTTCTATATTCGCAGTGACCGGGCCGCGAGCAACAGCATCATCACCGCCACCTTTCTTTTAGCAACAGTGCTCTCTACCATTGGCGTGCTGTTTGGGCTGGTCGCAGCGCCTCTGACAATGCGTGGCTACTCCCCAGAGGAGATCCATCTTGGCATGATCTGTGTTCTCGCGACAGTTCCCTTTATGCTATTTGCCACCATCCGCCAAATACTGCTTGCGTTCAACCTCTTCGCTACCTTCAATACCGCCGCTATCCTCGCACCGAGCCTTTATCTTCTCCTCTTGCTGCTCTTGTGGTCTAGCATCGGCGTAACGGTCTGGGGCAGCGCTCTCGCGCTTCTCGGCTCAGTGACGATCGCGACCGGCTGGCTGTGCTGGCAGACCCGCCTGCACTACAAGCCCACGCGGCACGTCCTTGCCAGCTGGCTGCGCCGAGTTGGATCGTACACCGCACGCGCCGCGGCGGGGGACCTCTTCAGCGGCGTCAACAGCTATGTGGATCGGCTGGTGCTCGTCACTATGCTTCCGCCACGCTCGCTCGGCATCTACGCGGTCGCCTACAGCCTCTCGCGTGTCATGTTTCTCGTCGACTCGGCCATCACCCTGGTCCTCTTTCCCACGGTCGCCGGGCGCCCGAAGGAAGAGATCAAGTTTCTGCACGATCACGCCCTCCGACTTGTGGTGTACGGAGTGATGGGAGCAGTCGCGTTCTCATGGCTCTTCGGCAGCAAGCTAATCATCCTGATGTTCGGGCTGGAGTTCGCCGGGGCGGGCCCGATATTCGGTATCCTCGTTATTCAAACCGGGCTTCTGTGCATATCGGGGCCCGTCGCCACACTCTTCTACGCCTACGGCAGCCCCACCTACGTCTCGACGGTGGAAGCTGTGGCATTCATTGTCGCCGTCGTCGGACTCGTTTGTCTGACCCCCCCGTTCGGCAATGTCGGCGCGGCGGCGGCCATGGCCACGTCGGCCATCGTTCGCATGGTCATGCTGTTCGTGGGCATCTCTGCGGTTCTCAAGCTGGCGCCGCCCCGCCTCAGCCTCAACCAGTCGGACTTCGCCTACATGCGAAGCCGCCTACGGCTCTGACCATTACGGGAGGAACGTCTCGTGCGCATACTCCTTACACTGCATGCCCGACGCGACCTCAACTCGGGTGGCTGCGGCGCCACGATGGCTCTTGCGGAGGAATATCGGAAGCTCGGCCACGAGGTGACGCTCGTCACGTTCGACAACTTGCCTGTTGTTCGGAGCGACAGAGTATCGGATCTCCTTTTTCCTGCATACTGTGCCGCGTCCCTTCTGACGCGAGCCGCTCGATATGACGTGATCGACTCGTCATTGGGCGACGCGTGGATCTACGCCAGCCTCGCGCGGTCTGGCGCCCGACCTCTCCTGGTCACTCATAGCCATGGCCTCGATCATATTCTTCATCTCGCCACTCTGGAAAGCGCACGGCGAGGGGAGATCTCTCTGTCCTGGCGGTATTGGCTCTACCCCGGCGGCCTTCGCTTGCGGGCGCAAGCTAGATCGCTCCGCGCCGCTGATCTTGCGGTATTCCTGAACCGGAGCGAGCGCGACTTCGCTGTGCAGCAGCTTCAGGTGGACGCCGAGCGGGCCCGGGTCCTTCCAAATGGGTTGCCTGCGTTACTGCTTGGCCGCGAGCTGAGACATCGCGCGCCACTCGAACGGCCTCGCTTCCGTATAGTGCAGATCGCCCGCTACACGCATAGCAAGGGCGTCGGGTATGGAGCGTTCGCGCTCAATCGCATCCTGCTCCGCCACGCCCATGTCGAGGTCTTGTTCCTCGGCACGGGTTGCCTCGCCGCGGACGTTCATGCAGACTTCGATCCCAGCGTGCGGGCACGTGTTGCCGTGGTCCCACGCTATCACCGGCAGCAACTTCCGCTACTCCTCGACGAGTGCGACTGCACGGTCTTCCCGACCCTGGCCGAAGGCTTTGGGCTCGGCCTTCTGGAAGCCATGGCGTGCGGCTTAGCCCCGGTGACGACAGCGTCGGGCGGACCGCTGGACATCGTGACGGACGAGGTCGACGGCCTGATCGTGCCGCTGCGGGACGCCGGAGCGATCGAGTTGGCATTGGAACGTCTGATCGGCGATCCGGAGCTTCTGGCGCGCCTCCGTCGCGGCGCGCACAAGCGTGCCCAGGACTTCGAATGGGGCCGCGTGGCCAGGGAGCGACTAAACCTCTACGAGACCTTCCTCAAGGCCAAGGTATCGATAAGCTGCCGCTCTCCAGTAGCGCGCCGCCCGGGCCTACGCGCCCGGGGCCATAGGTGACACGACCCCATGGAACGTCCCTCCGTCCGCCTTCGAAGGCACCATGACAATATCGATAAAGTAAGCATAGGGCACATGCCTCCAATCGGCACGAGTCCCCGTTACCAAGATGGCGTCACATGCCGAAGCTCAAGAAACTCCTCCAGGCCGCAATACGGCTCGCGTCCCAGCGGCTTCCGGTCCCCCTGCGTGCTTGGATCGGCGAGATCCGTGATGCCCGGCGCGTAAGTCGCTCGCCAGATCGCGCGCTCCTGCTCACGGTCCTGCTGCCCGCGCTTCTTAACCCGGCGATCGTGCCTAGTGGCGCGAACGTCCTTTGGATTGGCTGCCGCCGTTATACGCGTCCATACTACAGATTAATAGAACAGTACGGAGTCCGATGCTGGTCCGTTGATCTCGATCCGGAGGTGGCCCATTGGGGGCGGCGATCTCGACATCTCACTGGCGACATGCTGGCGCTCGCGCGTCTTTTTCCCCGCGATTATTTCGATACGGTGTTCTGCAACGGCGTGCTGGGATACGGAGTTGATAGCCCGGCGCAGCAGTTGAAAGGCTTCGAATCGATAGCAGCCGTGACCAGGCCTGGTGGATGGCTTCTGGTCGGCTGGAACACCGACCGGACGCCCGATCTCTTCGATAGAACGCCAGCAGATGGCTACTTTGAGCATATACCATTGCCAGCAGCGCTCTCGGCACGTCTCCATGTCCACGGGACCACGCACGTCTACGACACCTACCGTCGCCTTCATGGGTCTCGGACCGACGTCGCCCCGGCCTTCGAGCGGGCGCATCAGACGAAAATCGAGGAGGGCGAGCCTGATGTCGGGCGATCTTAGCACGTATGTATCCATGCTTCAGGAGCTTTTGGCCCACATACCTGATGGGATAGACGAAATACTGGATAGCCATCGCAGTAGCCCGCTCGGATCCCGAAGCTATGGGTCATTAATAGAGCGTCAAGTACGTGCCTTTCAAATTTACGCCGCCCATGCACAAAATGCGACGCGTATACTGGACTGGGGTTGTCGTCACGCGCTCGAATTCATGTTTAGTTCGAATGGTCAATCGGAATGCCATAATTGAAGGCTGCGACATAACCCCCACCATAGCCGGCTGCATGCAGGAGTTCGCGTCGATGGGCTATACGCAACTCCTGCATCCCTGGAAGCTTCCGTATGCGGATGGCTCGTTCGACCAGGTGATCTGCAGTGGCGTCCTCGAGCATGCGCCGTTCCCTGCGTCATCCTTGATGGAACTCAATAGGGTAATGGCTGAGAATGGCGTTATAGTCATAACTTTCCTGCCGAACAGACTGAGCTATACAGAGCTGGTAGCGAGGCGCATCGTGAAGAGTGGACAGCATCGCCGACTATACGCACTGGCGACACTCAAGCGGATACTTCTTGATCATGGATTTGCACCGATCGAGGTCGGTCATCATCAGGTGCTGCCGAGCCTCGCCATGGGACACCGGACATTGAGGCAACCTTGGCTGGCGAAGCTTGCGCGGTGGCTGTTCCAATTCGACGGCGTCTGCGAGCGCATATGGCCCCTCTATCTGTTCAGCGCGAATCTCTATGCCGTGGCGCGAAAGCAGAGCTACATGTGATGGGAGCTTCATGGCCGGGTCAAGGGTGCTGGAGGTCTGCCTACCTCGTAGCGTAAGCGGCAGTTGCAGAGCGCTCGAGCGCGCCGCGTGTACCCCTAAGCCCCGTTACGGATCAGAGCCGAAGGCGGCGGAGCATGTTCTGGAGGGCGATGGAACGCTCAGAGCGTGGTCTTGCAGCCGTGCCTGGGGAGACGCACTGACATGAGCCAGCCTCGTATGGCTCCGTCCGAGCAAGCAACAACAATAGCTGTCACCGATCCAGGCAGAGCCGGGCGACGGCGCGTGGCGGTCTGGACGAGGGAGCCCCTGGAGGCCTGGCAGACGCGAGCGATCGCTGCTCTGGCCCAGGTTGCCGATGTCACTTTGGGGACGCTGGGGCCTGCGTCGATCGGCGGATCAGACGAGGACATCATTGTGGAGCTTGGATTGGAGTGGCCACGACCGACCACGGCGACTGTCCTCGTGCTACGCGACGAGGACGATCTTGGGCCGGAGCGCATCGGCGCTAAGGCCTTTTCCGCGGGACGACATAGCGTCGTCGTTCGGCTGATGGTCGTGCGCCCGGATGGAAGTGGCGGCGTGCTCGAGGAGGGCGCCCTTCCTCTCAACTCTTGGAAATGGCCCGATGCGAGGCGCTCGTTGATGAAGGCAGTGGCTGATTGGCCCGCCCGCGCCCTGGCGCGAGGGCCAACGCTCGCCGCGTCAGGGTGCAGATCGCTGACGCTTGGCGCGGCACCAGGGCGATGGCAGATGCGCAAGGGCCAGCTGAGCGCGATCGGCAACCGCATCGCCTCCTGGTTTGTCGACGAACGATGGGCCCTCGGCGTCGTGGACTATCCGCTGCCCGATCTGGTGGATGACATGCCGGGCCCGAGAGTCCGTTGGCTCGAGCCGCCGCCAGGCGAGTTTCTTGCGGACCCGATGGTCCTGCCAAGCCATGGCCCGAGTGCGGTGGTGCTCGCCGAGGCCTATCCGTTTCGCGAGCGTCGCGGCAGGATCATCGCGATTGACATAGGCAGAGACTGCCGAGCGACCAAGACGGTTCTCGATCTGCCGTGGCACCTCTCCTACCCTTTCCTGTTCCGCCACGGCGGCGACATCTTTTGCCTACCGGAGATGCACGAGGCGCGACGGGCGCAGCTGTTCAGGGCCGATCCCTTTCCTGACCGCTGGGTGGAAGGCCCGGTGCTGCTCGAGGATTTTCCAGCCGTCGACGCCACCTTGTACCACGATGGCGAGCGCTTCTGGCTATTCTGTACCAGCCAGGACGATCTGCCCAACGCCAAGCTTCACCTGTTTCACAGCGAGCATCTGGATACTGGCTGGCGACCACATCCGGGCAATCCAGTCCGTTGCGACCTGCGAAACAGCAGGCCGGCCGGGCCGCTGTTCGGCCACGGAGGCGCATTGTGGCGGCCGACGCAGGACTGCAGCATCACCTACGGCGGGGCCATCGTTTTCAATCGCGTGCTCGAGCTGTCCCCGACCAGCTTCCGGGAGGAGGCCGTAGCTCGGCTTGAGCCGGACTCGACCGGACCGTATCCTCATGGTCTTCACACCATCTGCGCAGCGGGCGACGTCACAATGATAGATGGGAAGCGGCGCTTCCTGACGCTCCGCCGGCTGCCAGCCGTCCTACGGGAGTATTCTCGGAGGTGCAATTGGTAGAAAGCGGAGAATAGAAGAGAATTGACCTTCGTACTTCTGGCGTAGCCGAGCCTACTCCATTGAGACCATGATTCCGGGCCATCAGGAAGGGCCGAGGCTTCACGTGCTATGTATGAGCAGGCAATACTATCCCTGCGTCTGTAGCGAGGTGAAGCCTGGACGTGGAGTGGCCCCGTTTGGGTGGACGGTTTAGGGGTTCTGGTGATCAAGGCTCGACGGGCATCGAGTTGTGTTGCTCCTCGTAGCTGATGGGTGAGCGATAGCCGAGGGCCGAGTGCAGGCGCCCGGGGTTGTAGAGGCCCTCGATGTAGGAGAAGCAGGCCATGCGAGCCTCGACCTGCGAGCTGAGCTTCCGGCGGTCGAGCAGCTCGCATTCGAGGCTGGCGAAGAAGCTTTCGGCCATGGCGTTATCCCCCCGGTCCCGCTGTGCCGGCCGGAGGGCATGTATGGACGGCTCCCGCGACGCAAGGGGGTTGAGCGGCGTGATTGGCGATGGTCGGCTGCGGTCATGTATCCGGCCTCGAGTGCGGCCAAGGATGACCGCGGGCCTTGGTGGGAAGGCGCGGATCGGCGTCCGATCAGGCTCACGAGCTCCAAGGCTCTCTGCCCTCGACGGGTTGCTGCCGATCCCGGTCCGACCGGTGATGCCATCACGTTGCTGGTTCACCCTCGCATGCCGAGAAACTCCTTAGGCGGTCGTGGCGGCTCGGAAGGGCTGGCCGTGGGCCATCACTGCCCAGGCAATCCGGGCAGTTTTGCTGGCCAATGCCACGGTGACGACATTGCCAGGCCGTCGCTCGAGCAGTTGATCAATCCACGACTGATGCGCGCCTGGCCGCCGCTTGCCCCAGTGCAGGATTGAGCGCGCCCCATGGATCAGGAGACGACGGAGATAGCCATCCCCACGTTTGCTGATCCCGCCCAGCCACTCCCGGCCGCCCGTCGAATGCTGGCGTGGGGTGAGCCCGAGCCAAGCCGAGAAGTGTCGGGCGGTGGTGAAGAACGCAGGATCACCCACGGTCGCGACCAGCGCCGTCGCCGTGATCGGGCCGACACCGGGAATGGTTGCCAGACGTTGGCTGACCTCGTTCATCCTGTGCCAGGTGACGAGCCGGCGGTCGAGTGTCGTGATCTTACCGTCCACGGCACGTAACTGCACGACCAGAAGCGACAGCACTTCCTTGGCCAGAAGTGGTACGCGACGATCCTCGGGATCCTCGATCAGCGCCAAGAGCTCGGCAATCTTTGTGATGCCCTTGGCTGCGATGACACCGAACTCGGCCAAGTGCCCGCGCAGAGCGTTGACCAGCTGGGTGCGCTGGCGGACCAGGAGCTCGCGCGCTCGGTGAACCAGCAAGACACTCTGCTGGTCCTCGCTCTTGATCGGCACGAACCGCATGCTCGGCCGGGTCACCGCCTCGCAGATCGCCTCCGCATCGGCTGCGTCGTGCTTGTTGCGCTTGACGTAAGGCCGAACGTAGGAAGCCGGCATCAGCCGCACGTCGTGCCCGAGCCTTTCCAGCTCCCTCGCCCAAAAATGGGCACCGCCGCAGGCTTCCATGCCGACCAGACAGCGCGGCAGGTTGGCGAAGAACTCCAGCAATCGCTGACGCGACAGTCGCTTGCGCAGCACCGCTCGGCCGCCGGCGTCGACGCCATGAAGCTGAAAGACGTTCTTTGCGAGATCGAGCCCGATCGTCGTAATCTGCATGGGGACGGCTCCCGTCAGTGGACCATGACAGCTCCACTTTGGCACATCGATGCCGCAACGGGAGCCGTCCATCCCATCAGGCTCCGGCATCACCGACGGAGCCCATGATCCGCCAGCAGGCGGATCATCCGATTCGCGAAGCGAACGGTGCCAGCAGGCGCCGGAGGGGAGGGCCGCACGCCGGCCTCCTTGCAGCGCATGCCGAAGGCGAGCGAGGTGTACCGGGCGGAATTCAATCGGTCGTCGCAACATCGCTGATGCGGGAGGTTGCGATGAGCATTTGGAAGCGACGATCGCACCGATCCGGACGAGCGCCGTTGGCGTCCCCCGGTCGGCCGTCTGTTGCGGGACGTGATGAGCAGCAGCGGTTCTGGGCTTGTATCGCGGTCGGAATGACCAGTGAGGATGCTGCCGTCGAGGCTGGTGTGTCGCAGCCTGTCGGAACCAGATGGTTTCGGAAGGCGGGCGGCATGCCACCAGCGATGTTCGGACCCTCGGCAAAGCCGCTCTCAGGGCGGTATCTCTCGTTGGCGGAGCGCGAGGAGATTGCGCTTCTTCGCGTGCAGGGCCATTCGATGCAGGCGATCGGGCGTCGGCTCGGTCTGCCTCGACGATCTCTCGTGAGTTGCGGCGCAACGCAGCCACCCGCAGCGGCGGGCTGGAGTATCGCGCGACAACCGCCCAGTGGCATGCCGAGCGATCGGCCCGTCGCCCGAAGCCGGCGAAGCTCGCCGAGAACCTAGCCTTGCGCACCTATGTGGAGGAAAGGCTGGCCGGGGTCATCGTTGCGCCGAGCGGCGTTCCCTTCCCGGCCCCGCCGTGCCCTGGAAGGGGCGCCGGCATGGCCAGCGGCAGGATCGGCGATGGGCCAGGGCATGGAGCCCGCAGCAGATCGCCCATCGCCTGTCGCTCGACTTCCCGGACGACAAGACGATGCGCATCAGCCATGAAGCCATCTATCGGGCGCTCTTCGTTCAAGGCCGAGGGGCACTGCGCCGCGAGCTGACGGCCTGCCTGCGAACGGGCCGAGCGTTGCGGATGCCGCGAGCACGCACGAGCAGGCGCGGCAAAGGCTTCGTCTCGTCCGAGATCATGATCAGCCAACGCCCTGCAGAGGTGGCTGATCGGGCAGTTCCGGGGCACTGGGAGGGCGATCTCATCCTTGGTCTCGGCAGCTCGGCAATCGGCACACTGGTCGAACGCTCGACGCGGTTCACGATGTTGCTGCACCTTCCTCGCCTGGCGGGTCATGGCGGTATGCCCCGGAGCAAGAATGGGCCGGCATTCGCCGGACACGGCGCCCCGGCGGTGCGTGACGCGATCACGCGCACCATCATCACCTTGCCCGAAGCGCTGCGCCGATCGCTGACCTGGGATCAGGGAGCCGAGATGGCCCAGCATGTGCGCCTCGCGGTCGATGCCGGCATCCAGGTCTACTTCTGCGACCCGCAAAGGCCATGGCAGCGCGGCACCAACGAGAACACCAACGGGCTACTGCGTCAGTACTTCCCCAAGGGCACCGATCTGAGCGTGCACTCCACTGAGGCGATCGCCGCCGTGGCCGCAGCCCTCAACGCCAGACCGCGGAAAACGCTCGGCTGGAAAACGCCCGCAGAGGCGCTTGACGCGTGGCTGCCCTAGATCGACACACTCGGTGTTGCGACGACCGATTGAATCCACCCAATATCTCAGCATTCGCTACACCGAGCGCTTGGCAATCGCAGGCATCGAGCCCTCCGTCGGCAGCGTCGGTGATTCCTACGACAACGCACTGGCAGAGAGCATCATTGGCTTGTTCAAGACCGAGGCGATCTGGCGGCGCGGGCCCTGGAAGTCGTTCGGAGCCGTCGAGTTCGCCACCCTCGAATGGGTGGACTGGTTCAACAACCGGCGTCTCCTAGAGCCCATCGGCAACATCCCGCCCGCCGAGGCCGAGGCCCGCTACTATGCCAGCCAGCAGGAGGTCGCGCTGGCAGCGAAACTCAAACCTCCCAGCCTCCGGCAAACCCGGCGCGGTTCAGTGGTCGCGGGCCTCCTTGCGGTCGGTCTTGACCACCATCGCAGATACCGCGGCCTTGACCTGCCGCGTCCCCTGTAGCACCACCTCGAGCCCAGCCCTGGCGAGGCCAGCGTGCGGCCATTGCTACAGCGGGCCGGCCTCGATGCCGATCCGCGTCATCACGGAGCCGAGCTGGCCGAAGAACCGAACCAGTCCCTCGGGCTCGCTCCGCACCTTGGCCTCACGGACGATCCGCCCGGCCCCATCCACCACGCACACGCTGCTATCTTCCGGGCACACGTCGATCCGGGCATAATACTCCATGGCTGTCCCTCGATGATGCCTGGGGCCGACCCGTTCGGACCCCGCACACACCATCACCCGAGTGACAGCCGCACGGCCACTCACTCAGCTCAGGCGCATTACCGCATCTAGACCTACGGAACCAGCTCGACCACAAGAATATGATCTGGAACTGACAGTGACAGAGATGCAATCCCGTTCGCATTGCTGACACTGGCCGTCCGCTGCATCGAGAAGGATGGCAGATAGGTGTGCGCCTGCCTGAACTTGGTTGCGAGATTGAGCGTCACGCTGCGGGCGGATGGCTCGACGTTGCGAAGCGATGCGTCGGAGGCGCCCGTGACGCTCGCCACTCCCTGCCACAGCACGAGATAGAACGATCCGTTCCGCTTCTCAAGCAAAAGATGACGGACGTTAGTCGTGTCGCCGGACAGGCTAAAGCTCATGGATCCGGCGTTAAAAGTCGGTCCCGGATCCTTGAACATCGCTATGAAGTTCTTCACTGAAGTGTATTGCAGTCGATAACTTCCGTTGGTGTTCAGAAGTCCAAAATCCTCGGCATCGTTATTAATCAACTGATAGATATAGAACCTACGGACTCCCACCTGAAGATGCATAAGAAACTGGCGAGGAAAATACTTCGCTGCGGCGCGCTGAGTGACAGCCGGAAAATATTCCACCGAGCCCGACATCTTGTAGCCGTTCTCGGTCACCCAAAGGGGCTTCGTGCCGCTGACCCAGCTATAGGTCTCGAGGGCGTTGGGCAAGCTGATTCCCCAGCCGCCAGCAAGGGGGCTTTCGGGATTGACGCCGCTGTAGTCGTGGAGATTGCCGTCGTCCACATAGCCCGATGCGCCGGGAAACGCCGAGCCCAATGATGGCGGCGAGTCGCGCGTATCGGCAAACGAAGGGCCTATCACGGTAATTGCCTGCGTTGCCGGATCGCCATGGTAGGCTGGATACATCGAGGTCATGAAACTGCGCAGCTTCGCCTGCCAGCCATCCCCGCTGAGGTCCTGCTCGTTCGGCGGCTCGACGGCCTCGATGACCCGTGTGCCGCTAAGCGCATTGGTCGACGTGACATAGTCCTTGTCGGCGCTCTGCCAGTTTACCAGCAAGGTGCGGATGCCGGCATTGGCGAGATTGGCGAAGCGCTGCTTGGTGCCGAGGTCGCCCGGGGCGCCCGGATTGTCCCGGATGTGGCGCACCCCGAGCTCGATGAGCCGCGGCCTGATGATGCTCGACCAGGCAAGGTCGTAGATCGAGCCGCGATAGTTGATATGCGTGTTCACGCCGACCATGTCGGCGGCGCTGTCAGCGGGAATAGCCTTCTCCGCGGCGGATGCAGGGGCAGAAGCCGCAGCCTGAGAATGAACCCGCTTGGACGCTGCATCTGCCGGGGAGGAGAGAACCAGACTGTACGCGACGCAGGCGCCGACCAGCATCGCCGCCGCCCGCCAGCTGCTAAGAGCCGAGGGGGCATGGTGTGCGTCTGGCATGGCGTGCCGATGACCACTCATCTCGCTTGGTGACCGCATCCTTGATATCCTATGGTTGATATAAGCCGCTCTCTACAATGAAAGGACGAACAACTTCCAAGTTTATTCTCCTTCCAGGTGCCTTCTTAGAGAATTTTAAGGCGTTGGTCACCTAGGGATGTATCGCCATATCGGTTGGCGTCAGGCAGCTCCTCCACAGCGGAGCCGGACTAAGTCCGGCCTTTGCCGGCTCAAGCCTACTGAATGGACCCCTAATGCGATTTATTAGATTTATTCCATAAGATACTGACATTACGTATTTTCTGACGATGGCTCTCGCACCAGGGCGGGTGCTAGTCCGCTCGGTGAAGGAGCCGGGACGTGGCAGAAGGCGCTTGGGCATGCCTCTCAACGGGCGCCAAGCACGGACCGACCTTTGGGTGTCCAAGGTCAAATGCACCGATGGTTGATGCATCAGCGACACTGTGGCGACCCCGGCAGTCCGCGGGCTGGGCCCGTCCGTGCGGGAGCGCTCGAGCCGCGCCGGAGAGTCGATGGCGGGCGGGAGAGTGCCAAGTGTGGCCCTCAGGGCCATCCGCTAGTGTTACGATGCGATCATAAGATTCCCTTTGGTCACGTGTCGTGGCATCAGGTGCCACGCGTGAGGGCATCAGCCTCGAGGTAATACCGAGCCCACTAACTCATGACCCTTGCCCAGTCGTAGCTGCACAGTGAGCGGATGCGGCCCGCCTCGGCGCGGGCGGTGTTCCAGGCGCGGCAGCATGCGTCGAGGATGTCGTTGTAGGTCGGCCACAGGCGGTGGGAGAGGAAGCGCTCCTTGAGGTAGAGCCAGAAGCGCTCGACGGCGCAGAGCTCGGGCGAATAGGCGGGCAGGAAGACCGGGGGGAGCTTGGTGGAAACGGCGAGATCGTTGGCGCAGTGCCATCCCGCTGGATCCAGCCGAAGCAGCAGCGGAGGCTCTGCCTCCGCAGGAGCCCGAGCCAGGAGGCTCAGGAGGGATGACGATGGCGTGGGCATCCGGGGCGACGGCATGGCTGAGCTCGTCGAGCATCAGTTGCATGCCGGCGGCATTGACCTCGGGCAGGATCAGCGCGACGCCGGCGTCGCGCTGCGAGCAGACGGCGCCAAATAGGTACGCCGCCTCGTGCCGGAGATCGCGGTGACCGCGCGGACGGACACCTTTCGCGGACCAGCGCCGGCAGGTCCGCCCGGTCTGGCCGATGCGGGCCTCGTCCTGGAACCAGACCTCGATGGCCGTGGCTTCGGGCTTGTTGGCGGCGACCTCGGCGATCAGCGCCGGGAGCCTCTTCTAAGAGCCTCCTGGGCCTTGGGGTCGGCCTGCGGATGCACCGGCCGGGTCTTCCTGCCAGGACAGGCCGAGGTCGTGCAGTAGTCGCAGCATACCGTTCTCGCTGTAGACCACTGGGAATCGCTCCTCGACCGGCCGGCACAGATCCTTGGCCGTCCAGCCGCTGAGGCCATCGCGCTACGGGTCGGCGCCACGCAGCACCCAGGCCTTGAGCGTCGCCTGCTGGCCATAGCCGAGGAACGAGGGCCGGCCACGGCGGGGGCGGTCGCGGAGGCTCAGCACCCCCGCTTGGTTGAAGCGAATGACCCAGTCCCGGAGCGTCTGCCGGTCCATCCCGGCTTGCCTGGCTGCTGCCGCTCGGCTCATCCCGTCAAGCGCATTTGCCAGCGCCAGCAGCCGGCAAGCAATCCGGCGGTCCTGCTCGAGCCGCGCCAAACGGCGCAGCTCGGCCGCGGGGAGGTCGTCGCGGATCGCCAGCGCAGCAGCCATTCCCTACCCTCTGTCTGACTCGACGAGGGCACACCACAGCCGGCTCTATTCTACAAGACAGGTGAGTCAACATTTCGCAGGGCTGGTATAAGCGCCGCGGACCGTGACCCTCTGGAACGGATCGTGGCGGATCGCAATAGCCGGCAGAAGCATGTCTGGCGGGCGAAGACCATTCCGCTGCCGGACGAGGGCAAGACCACCTTCGCGCTGAGCCTCGCCGTCTGCGCCGCCCAAATCGGCAAGAAGGTGCTCCTCGTGGACGGCGACTTCCGTCACCCCAGCATCCAGCGCGAGCTCGGGCTGATGCCGCAGCGGGGTCTGGTCGAGTACGCGATGGGCGAGATCGATCTCAGCCAGGCTGTCGAGAAGGATCCGTCGTCGGGACTGGATGTGTTGCTGACCGGCCGCCGGAACGCCTCTCCGATCCCGCTGATCGACAACGCGGCGTGGACGGACCGGCTGCAAGCGCTGAAGGCCCGCTATGACCTCGTGATCATCAACTCTGCCCCCCCCCCCCGTGCTCGGCATCCCGGAAACGCTTCTCCTGTCGGCCCAGGCCGACCTGGTGGTGTTCGTGGTGCGGTGGGGCTCGACGGTGCGCAACTCGGCCAGGCGAGCGCTCGAGGACCTGGCCACTGCGGGTGCCTGCGTCGCCGGCGCCGTGCTGACGCGCGTCGACGTCAGGCGACATGCCGCGTACGGCTATGGCGACGCTGCCCTGAGCTACTCCAAGTACAGCCACTACTATGGCGGCCGACGGATCGGAGCCGTCGTCGACCGATGGGCTGGCCCGGCTCGGCTCCTTGGCCCCTACCAGGAGCCACCGTCCCCGGTCTTTGCACGCAAGATACGGCACGTCATCCTCGAGGCTTCCGGAACGCCCTGCCGATGGAGTCGGTCAATAAAGTCCTGTCAGGGGATCGCCGGCAGCCGAGAGCGGATTGGGAGCGATCAGCACATCACCGACGAGCTCTCGTCGCTCGCCGGTGATCCTGATGGGCACGGCGCGGCAGCTCATCAGCTCGGCTCGGACAACGCTCCAGTCGATCCTGTCCGCCTCCGGGCCGGCCTTCTCGCTTATCATCGCCGAGACGTCCGGGGGCGCCTTGGGCTCGAAGCGATAATGCTCCTCGAGCTCCCGCTGCTGTTCCGCGTCGGGAAAGACCTGAATGTAGAGCTCGCCGGCGCGCCAGCCGAGCTTGATCGGCTGCTCGACGACCGTGACCCGCGTCCGTACCGCCACCCTGGGGAAGAGGCCGGCCATCGCGTCGGGGTACATGCGAATGCAACCATGGCTGACGAAGCGGCCGACACCGTAGGGCTTGTTCGTGCTGTGGATGAGATAGGCGGGCCAACCGAGATAGAGGGCGTAGTCACCCAATGGATTGTCCGGCCCCGGCGGCACAGCCCCCGGCAGCCATGGCTTCTCGTCGCGCGAGCTGACCGTCGGATACCAGGTTGGGGCCCTGGCCTTGCGCACGATGCGCGTGGTGCCATCGGGTGTGTCGAAGCCCTCGCGACCGATGCCGATTGCGTGGCTCTCCGCCGGCCCGCCCTTGGGATAGTAGTAGAGCCGCAGCTCGGCCTTGTTGATGACGATCCCCTCGCGAGGAGCGTCCGGAAGGATGTGGGCGGTCGGCAACAGGATCACCCGGTCCCTGCCCGGCACCCAGACGTCCACGCCCTGATTGGCCGCCGAGATCTCGAGGATGCCGAGATCGTTCCGCCAAGCGACATCGAGCAGTGTCGTCTTTCCGTCGCTCACCCACTCTCGAGGTCGCCCACGATGTCGCCCTCGGCAGCGCCGGCCGCCTGCGACATCTGCGGAAGCGCGGACGTCACGAGCGCCGAGGCACCTAGTCGCAGAAGGGTGCGTCGCTGCATGTATCGGGTCTTTGGTCCAAGGACGGGTGACAGAGAAGCCCGTGGCGCCGCTCGTTGCTCACCTGGCCAACGAGATGGCTCGGCATTCGCCGATGGAAAGAGAAGAGCTGGTCGCCACCGGCCGGCTGGGCCAGTGGCGACCGGAGAGGTCGAAGGGGTCCTACTTCCGCAAACCCTCGCGGAAGATCTGGTCCGACTTGTCGCTCGCCATCTGCGCCTGCTGCGCAGCATCGGGCGGCATCCGCAGCGGCCTTCTCGGACGCCGCCTGCGCCGCGGTCGCCTTCTGATCGGCTGCCTCAGCGGTGGCACGCACGCCAGCGATCTCCTGACGGAGCGAATCGACGTCGCCCTTGGTGGCGCAGCCGGCCACCAGAGCCAGCGGGGCGATCACCGCAAGGGTCCACAACTTCCGCATTGAAATTCTCCCCAAAGGGCACCTCAGATCACCGAGCAGACCGCCTTCGCGGCCGACCGGCCCGGAAGGGCAGGGATTATAGTCGCCGGCTCAGGCACGTGAAGGGTTCCGGCTCTCAAGGGCCGATCTCGACCGGCGTGCCGATCTCCACGCTCTGCCAGACGATGTCCATCTCCGGATCCGTCACGGCGATGCAGCCGTTCGTCCAATTGAACATCCAATGGTCGGCGGCTCGGGCCCTGAAGGGCGGGATCCAGGCCGTGGATCATGATCCGGCCGCCCGGTGGAACCCCGAGCGCCGCGGCCCGGGCCAGATCCTCGCTGTTGGGGTAGGAGATCTGGACGGCGCGATAGAAGTCGCTTTGCGCAGGAAGGCGCTGATCACATAGCTCCCCTCGGGCGTTCGCCCGTCCCCCTGCCGAACTTTGGGCCCGTAGGGATGAGAGCCGATCGCGCAGCGGAAGCTGTGCAGGGTCTGGTCGCCCCGGAGCAGCAGCAGCTGACGCTGCCACTTGAGCACGAGCACCCGCTCCGCCTTGACGAGCCCTCTGCATGCGCTCTTCCCGGCGCCGCCCCTGCGAGCCCGACAGGCCCGCCCAGAAGAAGACTCGACGGGTCGGGCCCGTCCGCCGCAGCACCAGCGCCTGTCCCGCAATCATCCGCATCGCTCAACCATAGCGCTCATCCCTAACAAAACGTCCCTCGGCCCGGCGAGATAGACTGCCCAGATGCGCAATCCGAGAGCAGCGTGACCCCCATGTCACTTCTCGCCCGACGCGACCCTCCTCTAAGGACCGTTCCATGAGCGGTTCGGGAAGGCTGTCCGGGGCTCCGTTTGTCGAGCGTGCCCGTCCGGAGGGGCGCTCCAATTCTGCTCCTTTGCGACCACGCCGGCCGCGAGGTTCCGCCGGAGCTGGAGGGTCTCGGTCTCCGGACGTCGAGCTCGCCGGCCATATCGGCTGGGACATCGGCGCCGCCGAGGTGACCCGACGGCTGGCGCGATTGCTGGACGCTCCGGCATTCCTCGACCACTGCTCGCGCCTCGTCATCGATCCCAACCGACGACCTCGGACCGCCACCTCGATCCCGGCCGTCAGCGACGGCTGCATCGTTCCCGGCAATGCCGGGCTCGCTCCCGAGGAGGCGGATCGGCGCTGCCAGCGCTACTTTCTGCCCTACCATCGTGCCATCGCGCGGGGATGGCCGCCTTCCGCCGCGCCGGGCGCCTGCCGGCCATCATCGCCGTGCACAGCTTCACCCCGCGCATGAACGGAGAGATCGGCCGTGGCAGATCGGCATCCTCTGGCGTGCCGATCGCCGGCTCTGCACGGGCGTGCTCGAGGCGCTCCGGGCGCGCACCGATCTCTGGATGGGTGACAACCAGCCCTATTCGGGGCTCGACGAGTTCGGCTTCACGATCGAGTTCCATGGCCAGCGCGCCGGCTGCCGCATCTGATGATCGAGCTGCGCCAGGACGAGATCGCGACACGAGCGCGGGGCCGATCGCTACGCCGCCCTCCTTGCCGACGTGCTCCGCCAGCCGCTCGCCTCGCCGAGCCTTCACCGGCCTTTCGACGGGCCGCTGACCGAGGGCCACCCCTGGCGTGCGCCGAAGGGCTTGATGGCGCTCCGCTGAAGGATCGCCCGTCGCTCTGTCCGCCGGGTCGCCGTCCTTCAGCCGATCAGCAGACGGTCGTCGGCGAGCGTGCCGGGCTCCGATCGATGAAAGAGGGCCAGCAAGTCGGGAACGTCGAGCCCCTGCCGCCGCTCGACCCGGCGAGGTCGAAGGCGACGCGCCCCTCGTGCAGCATGACGGTTCGGGTGCCGTGGTCGAGCGCCTGGCGCATCGAGTGGGTGACCATCAGCGTCGTCAGGCCGCGCTCCTCGACGATGCGGTCGGTGGCCCGAGGACGAACGCGGCGGTGCGGGGATCGAGGGCCGCCGTGTGCTCGTCGAGCAGCAGGATCTTCATCGCCGCGAGCGTCGCCATGACGAGGCTCAGGGCCTGACGCTGCCCGCCGGACAGGGCGCCGATCGGCTCCCGCAGCCGCCGCTCCAGCCCCAGGCCGAGATCGGCCAGCCGGCTGACGAAGAGCCGCGCCGGCCCGCTTCAACGCCCGGGCGAGACCGCGCGAGCGGCCACGGGCCAGGGCCAGCGCCAGGTTCTCCTCGATCGAGAGCCCGTCGCACGTCCCCGCCAGGGATCCTGGAACACCCTCGCGACCAGGGCCGCGCGGGCGGTGCCGACCAAGCCGTGACGTCGATCCCATCGATGACCACTCGGCCGCGCTCGACCTCGGCGTCGCCGGTCAGGCCCCGACAGCGTCGATTTGCCGGCGCCATTCGAGCCGATCAACGTCACGAACTCGCCCTCGCGGATGGAAAGGTCGACCCCTTGCAGCGCCTGGTCTCGAGGGCGTGCCCCGCCCGAAGGTCACGTGGACTCCTCGAGGAGGATCACGCTCGCTGCCTCGACCGCCGGACGCCGATCTTTGCCCGCAAGGACGGCAGAAGGAGCGCCAGGCCGACGAGCACGGCCGTGAGGAGATTGAGGTCCGAGGCCTGCAGCCCAGGATGTCGAGATCGAGCGCGAAGGCGATGGCAAGGCGTAGAGGATCGAGCCGAGGATGCAGCCCAGAGCATCAGCCAGACGCTCCGGGTGCAGGATCA
>CAVVXU010000018.1:0-16924 GCA_963752325.1 uncultured Alphaproteobacteria bacterium | reverse complement strand
GATCGCTACAACGCCGCCGAGACGGCGGGCGGCGTCACCGGCATGGATGGGAAGCAGGGCGACGGGAACGGGCCGTTGAACGGGCGGCGCGGCTGAGCAGCGACGGCCCGCTCCACCGATGGCATCGGGTTGCAGCCACCGACCGCGCCGCCTCCGCAGAGGGGAGTGGATCTCACAAGGGAGCTGATGAGATGCGGCTCAAGCGGCGGCATTTTCTTCTTTCCACATCAGCGCTGACGGTCGCTCCCCCACGTCCGCAGCAGAAGACTTTGGGAGACGAATATGAGCCAGGAGTCGAATGAAAGGACCGAGCGATCGCCACGGGCCGGCGGCGTGAACCGGCGCAAGCTGCTGCTCGCCGGCAGCGCGCTCGCGGCGTCCGCCGGGCTGTCCTCGCCGCTCGCCATCACGCCCGCCACGGCCCAGACCGCGAACGGCCAGGGGAGCGGCAAGACGCCCAACATCGTCATCATCTGGGGTGATGACATCGGCATCACGAACCTGAGCTGCTACTCGAACGGGCTCATGGGCTATCGCACGCCCAACATCGACCGCGTCGCCAACGAGGGTGTGATCTTCACCGATTACTATGGCGAGCAGAGCTGCACCGCCGGGCGCTCGGCCTTCATCACCGGCCAGAGCGTCTACCGCACCGGCCTGAGCAAGGTGGGGCTGCCGGGCGCCGACATCGGCCTCAGCAAGGAGGACCCGACGATCGCCCAGCTCCTGAAGCCCCTGGGCTACGCGACTGGCCAGTTCGGCAAGAACCATCTCGGCGACAAGGACGAGTTCCTCCCCACCGCGCATGGCTTCGACGAGTTCTACGGCAATCTCTACCATCTCAATGCCGAGGAGGAGCCGGAGCTGCCGGACTACCCGAAGGACCCGGAGTTCAAGAAGAACTTCGGGCCGCGTGGCGTCATCCACAGCTTTGCCAATCCCGATGGCACGCAGCGCATCGAGGATACGGGCCCGCTGACCCGCAAGCGGATGGAGACGATCGACGACGACATCGCGGCGCGCGCCGCCCACTTCATCGAGCGCCAGCACAAGGCGGACACGCCGTTCTTCGTCTGGGTGAACTTCACCCACATGCATTTCCGCACGCATCCCAAGCCCGAGAGCGTCGGGCAGTCGGGCCGCTGGCAGGACCCCTATCACGATGTGATGATCGACCACGACAAGAACGTCGGCACGGTGCTGGCCAAGCTCGACGAGCTGGGCCTCGTCGAGGACACCATCGTCATGTACTCGACCGACAACGGGCCGCACGCCAACACCTGGCCCGATGCCGCGACGACGCCCTTCCGCAGCGAGAAGAACAGCAACTGGGAGGGTGCCTACCGGGTGCCGGCGATGGTGCGCTGGCCCGGCACGATCAAGCCCGGCTCGGTCGCCAACGACATCGTCTCGCACATGGACTGGCTGCCGACGCTGGTCGCCGCCGCCGGCATGCCGGACGTCAAGGAGCGCCTGCTCGCCGGCTACACGATCGGCGACATGACCTACAAGGTGCATTTGGACGGCTTCGACCTCACCGCCTATCTGTCCGGCGAAAGCGAGAAGAGCCCGCGCGAGAGCTTTTTCTACTTCTCGGACGACGGCGACCTGACGGGGCTGCGCTACGACAATTGGAAGCTCGTCTTCATGGAGCAGCGCGCACCCGGCACGCTCAGGGTCTGGGCCGAGCCCTTCACCAAGCTTCGCCTGCCCTTGATGTTCAACCTGCGCACGGACCCGTTCGAGCGCGCCAACATCACCTCCAACACCTACTATGACTGGCTGCTGGACCACAGTTTCCTGCTCGTGCCGGCGCAGCAATATGTCGGCAATTTTCTGGCGACCTTCAAAGACTACCCGCCTCGTCAGAAAGCCGCGAGCTTCAGCCTCGATCAGGTGATGGAGATGCTGCAGTCAAATATTACAGCTCGGTAATGTAACGGGCCGGGGGAGGTGCCGCGCTCGCCGCGGCACCTCCCCTCCAGCTGAGCTGGAGGGCGAGATTCCGTAGGCGCGCCATGCGCTCACGCTGACGGCGGGACGGCGGACGGCGGACGGCGGACGGCAGCTCAGAGACGCTGGTCCGCATCAACAAGCGATCGAAGCCTATGGGGTTGCAGCAGGCGAATGCGTCGATAGCCACGGACGAGAATGCCCTCCGCCTCCAGGCGGGCGAGGATTGGAGCGGCGGTGGCACGGGACAGGCCTGAGATGGCGGCGAGATCGGCCTGGCTCGCCGGCATCTCAGGCTCGGGATCGTCAGGATTGTCCGCGCGGCGCGCGCCCGCGAGGCGCAAGACGATCGCGCCCAGACGCCGATCAGCGTCGCGGATGGTCAGGTCATCGATCGCGCCGATCGCAAGCTCGAGATCCCTCAGGATGAGCAGGCCCACCCGGCGCCAGGTCTGCGGGTCGATCGCGGCGATCGAGTCGAGGGCCGGCAGGGAAGATGGGCGACGACGGCGGGGCTTGCCGCGATCAGGCCCACGATGCGCCGTCCGCCGGACAGTGCAGCCCCGCTCCCCGTCCAGCTGAGCGGCCGGAAGAAGTGCATGATCGAGGGTCCACGGCCGTGAGGCGCGCTCTCGACGGCCGGCACCCCACGCGCGACGCCGTAGAGCCCTCCGGGGGGGGCACCCCGCCGGTAGATGGTCTCGCCACGTTGATAGGTGCGGAAGACGCATGCGGCGACCACCGCGTCGCTGAAAGCGGAGGGAGTAGCGGCAAGCCAGCCGCGCGAGGCCAGCTGGCGTCGATCGTCTGCAAAGGTCGGCATGCATGATGCTCCCTATCAGCTCCTTTCCGCCGTAGCGCCGGCACTCCCTCGCGAGGGGCGCTGCAAGGGAGGCGCCGGTACGCCGTCTCGGATGTTCACGGTGACGTCAACGGCCTACGAAATCCTACGGAACTGTACGAGAATGGACAATCTTGCCGCTGCAACCATGTAACTTTGTTCATCGAGTGTCTGCCGGAGGGCGATCAGGGAGATTGGCCTCGTAGGCCGGGTCGGTCCGCAAGTGCTGCCGGAGGAAGGGCCAACAGGAGGTCTTGAACGCACGTGTAGACGCGCGTCGCTCACGGCAGGCGAAACGGGCGACGCTCATGTCGGCCAGCTGGACATCTCGATCAGACATGGCCGGCCCCGATGGGCGAGCGTGGCCCCGGGGCCCGGTCCAACGCTGCCGACCCAAGAGCGAGAGAGGCAGAGCCGATGAGTAGCGATGGCAAGAGCGATGCCCGTGGCCGGAACCGCCAGCCGGGCCACAATGACGACGCGAAGCGCGTCGATCCTGCCACCAGCAAGGCAATCGGGCGCCGCGCCTTCCTGATGACCAGCAGCTCGCTGGTGGCGGCCTCTGCCGTGGCCGGCGCGCCCACGCAGGCACAGGCCGAGCTCCTGGAGTACAAGCCCGGCACCACGTTTCCCGGCCGCATCGGGCGCACGGTCGAGGACTCCAAGCCCGCGTGGCCAGAGCCGATCCGAGCCAAGCCGGGCGCACCCAACGTGCTGTATATCGTGCTCGACGACACGGGCTTCGGTCAGCTGGGCTGCTACGGCTCGCCGATCAGCACGCCCAACCTCGACAGGCTCGCCGCGAACGGCCTCCTCTACACCAACATGTACACGACGGCCCTCTGCTCCCCCTCACGCTCCTGCATGATTACCGGCCGCAACCACCATTCCAACGGCATGGCCTGCATCACCGAGGGATCGGAAGGTTATCCGGGCTCCAACGGCGCCATCCCGTTCGAGAACGGCTTTCTCTCCGAGATGCTGCTCGGTCAGGGGTACAACACCTATGCCGTCGGCAAGTGGCAGCTGACGCCGGCGGAGCAGGTGAGCGCGGCAGGCCGCTACGACCGCTGGCCGCTAGGCCGCGGCTTCCAGCGCTACTACGGCTTCCTCGGCGGCGACACGCATCAATACTATCCCGATCTCGTCTACGACATGCATCAGGTCGAGCCGCCGAGCACACCGGAGGAGGGCTATCACCTCACCCCGGATCTCGTGGACAAGGCCATCGGTTTCATCGCCGACTCCAAGCAGCTGGCACCCGACAAGCCCTTCTTTCTCTACTTCGCCACCGGCGCCGACCACGCCCCACACCAAGTGCCGAAGGAATGGGCGGACAAATACAAGGGCAAGTTCGACAGCGGTTGGGACGTCTATCGCGAGAAGGTCTTCGCCCGGCAAAAGGAGCTGGGCGTCATCCCGGAGAACACAGAGCTCTCGCGCCACGATCCCGACGTGCAGGACTGGAACGAGCTGTCGCCAGACGCGCGCCGGCTCTATGCCCGCATGATGGAGGTGTTCGCCGGTTTCCTCGAGCACACCGACCACCATATCGGCCGCCTCGTCGACATCCTCGAGCAGATGGGCGAGCTCGACAACACGCTCATCATGGTCATCTCCGACAACGGCGCCAGCGCCGAGGGCGGGCCGAGCGGCTCGGTGAACGAGAACAAGTTCTTCAACAATGTCCCCGACGATCTGCAGCAGAACTTGGCCGCGATCGACGATCTCGGCGGACCCAAATACGTCAACCACTATCCCTGGGGCTGGGCCTTCGCGGGCGACACACCGTTCAGGCGCTGGAAGCGCGAGACCTACCGCGGCGGCGTCTCAGACCCGTTCCTGGTGCATTGGCCCAAGGGCATCAAGGCGAAGGGCGAGGTCCGCACGCAGTTCGCCCATGCCATCGACATGGTGCCGACCGTGCTGGCGGCACTGGACATCGACCCGCCCACGGCGATCCGCGGCGTGACGCAGTCGCCGATCGAGGGTGTCAGCTTTGCCCACACCTTCGACGACGCGAGCGCGCCCAGCGACCACCACACCCAGTATTTCGAGATGTTCACGCAACGCTCCATCTACAACGATGGCTGGATGGCGGTCTGCCCCTTCCCCGGCCCCTCCTTCGCCGAGGCGAAGGCAAGCTTCGGCCAGCTGACGCTCACGGAGGACAGGCTGCGCCAGCTCGATGCCAATGGCTGGGAACTTTACAACCTCAAGGACGGCCCCGCCCAAACGAGGAACCTCGCCGCGACGGACCGTCCGCGGCTTATCGAAATGATCGCGCTCTGGTACGTCGAGGCTGGCAAGTACAATGTGCTGCCACTCGACAGCCGCGGCACGGCTCGCTTCGCCGACGAGCGGCCGGAGCTCACCAAGGAGCGCGACGTCTACGTCTATTATCCGGGCACGCAGACCGTGCCGGAGAACGTCGCTGCCAAGGTGCTCAATCGTAAGCACACGATCACCGCCGAGCTCGACATCCCCGATGGCGGTGCCGAGGGTGTCATCGTCTGCCACGGCGGAAACACCGGCGGCTAAACGCTCTTCGTCGAGGGCGGCAAGCTGCACTACGGCCACAACTATGTGGGTGCGCAGGAATTCCACATCGCCTCGGACGAGGCCGTGCCGGAGGGCAAGGTCACGCTCCGCTACGCGTTCGAGCCGACAGGCAAGCCCGACCTCGCGCATGGCAAGGGCACGCCGGGCCGGGGCCGGCTCTTTCTCGGCGACAAGCTGATCGGCCAGGGAGAGCTTCCGATCACCATTCCGCTGCTGATCGGGCTGGGTGGCGGTCTCTCGGTCGGCCGCAACCCGGGCTCGACGATCTCCGATCTCTACAAGCCACCATTCGCGTTCACCGGCCGGGTGCTCAAGGTCACGTTCGATGTCTCGGGCGAGGACCATCGGGACGCCGAGGCGGCACGCCAGGCGGCGGCCGAGGCCGCCTTGAAGGGGCAATAGCGCTGCATTGAAGAGCCGTCGCAAGCGCCTCGACGGCGCCTGACGCAAACCTGCTCCGGCACCGCGCCGTGTCGGTCGAGGAACTGAAAGGGAGCCAGAAGCATGAAGAAACCGCATGAGCAGCCGGCTCGAGACGAGCCCCGTCAGAGCAGCGGCGGGCGGCGTCGTGATCTGCTGTCCGGCACGACGGCCATCGTCGCCGCGGCGGCTGCGACCGGAGCGCTCCCGGCTCGAGCGCAGGCGCAGGCGCAGCAGCGGCCCAAGGCGCTGCGGGCACGGCCGGTTCCGCCGCAACGAGCAACTCGATCGATCGTACGGTCCTGCCCCTTCCCGAGCCCCCGTTCAAGGGTGTCATCGGCAAGACCTACAAGGAGTCCAGGGAGGATTGGCCGGCACAGCCGGCGCCGCCCGAGGGTGCGCCGAACGTCGTCGTGATCCTTCTGGACGATGTCGGCTTCGGGCAGGTGGAAACGTTCGGCGGGCCGGTCCCCACGCCGGAGCTGGACAAGCTCGCAAGCCAGGGGCTCAGGTACAATCGCTTCCACACGACGGCGATCTGCGGCCCATCCCGCGCGGCGCTGATCACCGGCCGCAATCACCACAATTGCGGCTCGGGCTTCCTGGCGGAATGGGCGACCGGCTTTCCCAGCTACAACAGCATGATCCCGAAGACCACAGCGACCATGGGAGCCGTGCTGAAGGGCAACGGCTACAGCACGTCCTGGTTCGGCAAGGACCACAACACGCCCGACTGGGAAAGCAGTGTCGCTGGACCGTTCGATCGCTGGCCGACGGGGCTGGGCTTCGACTACTTTTTCGGCTTTGTCGCGGGCGAGACCAACCAGTACTATCCCGTCCTTTTCGAGAACACGGTGGCCGTCGAGCCGACCAAGACGCCCGAAGAGGGCTATCACTTCATGACCGACATGACCGACCGCGCGATCAGCTGGTTGCGCTACAGCAAGTCGGTCGCCCCGCAGAAGCCGCTTCCTCTCTATTTTGCGCCGGGTGCCGCACACGCGCCGCACCATGCTCCCAAGGAGTGGCGGGAGAAGTTCAAAGGCCAGTTCGATGCCGGGTGGGATTCGGTGCGCGAGGCCACCTACCAGCGGCAGCTCGAGATGGGCATCATACCGCCCGGCACCGAGCTCACGCCGCGGCCGGACTGGGTCAAGCCCTGGGACTCCCTGTCATCGGACGAGAAGACGCTTTACGCCCGCTTCATGGAGAACTTCGCCGGCTTCCTCGCTTTCACCGATCACGAGTGCGGCAGGCTGCTGGCGGCGATCCGGGAGCTGCCGGATGCGGACAATACCCTCATCTTCTTCATCGTCGGCGACTATGGTGCCAGCTCCGAAGGCGGTGCCACCGGTACGGTGAACGAGGTCATGAATCTCAACGGCGTGCCGTCGTCGCTCGAGGACAACCTCAAGGTCCTCGACGAGATCGGAGGGCCACTGACAGAGCCGCATTATCCGATGGGCTGGGCCTGGGCCGGAAACGCGCCCTTCCAGTGGGTCAAGCAGGTGGCCTCGCACCTGGGTGGAACCCGCAACCCGATGGTCGTCTCCTGGCCCTCGAGGATCAAGGATGCGGGCGGCATACGCGATCAGTTCACGCACCTGATCGATATCGCGCCGACCATCTACGACGTTGCCGGAATCCCGGCGCCGAGCATGGTGAACGGCGTCGCGCAAAAGCCGATGGACGGCGTATCCTTAGCCTCGACATTCGACGATGCGAACGCACGGCCGGTGCGACAGCGCCAGTATCTCGAGGTCTTCACCAATCGGGCCATCTACGACAAGGGATGGATCGCATGTGCCCAGCACACCTTCCCGTGGCGACAGGACTACGCCCCAGGCAACTGGGACAAGGACAGATGGGAACTCTACAACCTCGACGATGACTTCAGCGAGGCCAAGGGTCTCGCGAGCTCGAATCCCGAGAAGCTTGCCGAGCTCAAGGCGCTGTTCGACGAGGAGGCGGCCAGGAACCACGTCTATCCGTTCGATGACCGCGGCGCCGGCCGCCTGGCTACGCCGAAGCCCGCCCCGGGGGGCGCCGATCCGAACCGGACACACTTCACCTACTTCAGCGGCTGCTCGCGCCTGGCGGAGACCGCGGCGGCGAACACGAAGAACCGCTCGCATCGGATCACGGCCGAGATCGAGATGCCAACGAGCGGTGGTGAGGGCGTGATCGTGGCGGCGGGCGGCTCGTCTGCCGGCTACGCCCTCTATGTCGAGGATGGACGGCTCGTCTACCACTACAACTGGTTCGAGAGGGAGCGCACGAACCTGGTCTCCGACAACCCGGTGCCCCCGGGCAAGTCGACCATCGTCATGGAGTTCGCCTACGACGGCGGTGGCCTCGGCAAAGGCGGCGAGGCTGTCATCGGCATCAACGGCAAGGAGGCGGGGCGCGCACGCATCGCCAACACCGTTCCCGGCCGGTTCGGCATCGACACGTTCGGGGTCGGCGCGGACACCGGCTCCCCTGTCAGCAACGCCTACCGTCCGCCCTTCCCCTTCACCGGCAAGATCGAGCGTGTCGACATCGTGCTGGGCCCGATGAATCTGAGCCCCGAGGACGAGCAGAAGCTGCGCGACATGCACACGATGTTCGTCGGCACCCATGAGTAGAGGCCGACGACCGAGCGGCGCCCCGTCCCATGCGGGGGCTTACCAGGAGAAGCATCCAGGGAGGCTGCCATGAGCGATGAGATGGTCGAGATGGGCGAGGATCGGCCACAAGGCGGCACCGTGAACCGGCGGAACCTGCTGCTGGCCGGCAGCGCGCTTGCGGCATCCGTGGGGCTGCCTTCGCCGCCCACCACCTCACCCGCAGCGGCCCAGCAGACTGCGACGGGTCGGCCGAGCGGCAAGACGCCCAACATTCTCGTCATCTGGGGCGACGATATCGGCTGGCAGATTGTCAGCGCCTATGGCATTGGGACGATGGGCTATACGACGCCCAACATCGACCGCATCGGCGCGGAAGGCATCCGGTTCACCGACCATTACGCTCAACCTTCCTGTACCGCTGGCCGCGCGGCCTTCATCACCGGCCAATATCCCATCCGGTCCGGCATGACGACGGTCGGTCAGCCCGGCGACAAGCTTGGTCTGCAGGCGGCCTCGCCCTGCCTTGCCGAGGTGATGAAGGAGGCAGGCTACCGCACGGGGCATTTCGGCAAGAACCAGCTGGGCGATCGCAACGAGCATCTGCCGACCGTGCACGGGTTCGACGAGTTCTTCGGTAACCTCTACCACCTGAACACCCAGGAGGAAGCCGAGCAGCGCGACTATCAGGCGTTTGGCGAGACATACTCGGGCAGCCTCGAGGTCTACGAGGACAAATTCGGCACCCGCGGCGTGATCCACGCCTTCGCCACCGAAACAGATGACCCCAGCGAGGATCCGCGCTTCGGCCGCGTGGGCAAGCAGAAGATCACCGACACCGGCTCGCTCACCCAGGAGCGGATGAAGGATTTCGACGCGAAAGAGGTCATCCCCAAGGCCTTCGACTTCATGAAGCAGTCGCAGTCCGCGGGAGAGCCCTTCTTCATCTGGCTCAACACGACGCGCATGCACCTCTACACACGCCTCAACGACGAGTGGCGCTATGCCGCCGAGAAGTACACCAGCGAGGCGGATCTCCACGGCAGCGGGATGCTCCAGCACGATCACGACATCGGTGCGGTGCTCGATTTCCTCAGGGAGAACGGCCTGGAGGAGGATACGATCGTCTGGTACTCGACCGACAACGGGCCCGAGCACTCGTCCTGGCCACATGGCGGCACGACGCCGTTCCGTGGCGAGAAGATGACGACCTACGAGGGCGGCGTGCGCGTGCTCTCGATGCTGCAATGGCCGGGTGTGGTCAAATCCGGTCAAGTGCTGAACGGCATCCAAGCGCACCAGGACATGTTCACCACGCTCGCTGCTGCCGCCGGTGTCACCGACGTCGCCGACAGGCTTAAAGACGAGAAGAAGCAGTACATCGACGGGATCAACAATCTCGACTACTGGACAGGCGAATCCAGCTCCTCAATTCGGGATCATATGCTTCTACTACTACGAGAGCAAGATGACGGCTGTACGCATGCGCCCGTGGAACTTCCACTTTTCAATGAAAGAGGACTACTAGGCGAACGTCGTTCCGAGAACGGTTCCGTTAGTATTCAACATTCGGATAGACCCCTTCGAGTCGTACGACAACAAGGACTCCTACGGGCATCTGATGCAGAAGGTCTCTTGGCTGCTCTCGCCGATGGGCGAGCTGATGCAGGCGCATCTCCAGACGCTCGCTCAATATCCTCCCGTCCAGGGCGGCAAGTCCTTCGACATGTCGAATGTCGTGAAGGATTTCATCGACAAGGCGATGCAGTAGCGCAGGCAGGCGGAAAGGGGCGCAGAGCCGACCCTGCGGAGCACGATGTAAGGCCGCAACTATCCTGCGGCCGACGAGGTGACCGCCGATGAGCGAACGGCCCACGCCCTCCCGTTCCTCATCGGCGGCACAAGTCCATCCCCGGGCCGAGCCCGGGGGTGGGCATCGGTCCTTTACCGCGCCCCGGAGAGCTGACCAGGTGACGAGATATCGACCGCTGCCTCCGATGCAGCTTCTCGCCGTTCTGATAACTGCCGGCATCGCCCTCTGCGCTGCCCCGGCCGAGGCGGAGGATGCCGCCGCCCCGCCGGAGGGTCCCGCCAAGGACTGGCGGGTGACGATCGCACCCTACGCCTGGCTGACCTCGCTCAACGGCAATGCCACCATCGCCGGCATCGATACGGACGTCGATGTCGGCTTCGGCGACATCCTGAAGAACCTCAACATGGCCGGCATGCTTCTCGTCGACGTGCAGAAGGGCCGGTGGATCGCCAACGTCAATTTCGTGGGCGCGCGCATCAAGGACGATTCCGCCGACAATCTCGACGTAACCTCCGACACTGTCCAGCTCGGCAGCTCCCTCGCCTACCTGGTCGTCGATCACCAGATCGGTGAAAGCGGCACCGGAGAGCCCCTGACGGCGCGATTGGGGCCGCTCGTCGGGGCGCGGCTCACCTATCTCCGCGCCGAGATCGACAACAGGGCCGGCCCCAGCGCCGACCGGAGCGAGAGCTGGGTCGATCCCCTGGTCGGCTTTCGGGGTGGCATCGACCTCTCCGAGCGCTGGCGGATCGTGGGCGAGGGCGACATAGGCGGCTTCGGTGTCGGCTCCGACCTAGCGTGGAACGCCCAGGCGTTCCTTACCTACCGCACCAGCTTCTTCGGCGTGGCCGCCGACCTCGCTGTCGGCTATCGCGCGCTCAGTCAGGACTATGACCGCAACGGCTTCAAGTACGATGTCACGATGTACGGGCCGGTGCTCGGCGCCGCCTTTCATTTTTGAGCCGGGCCGAGAAGGCCGTGATGGCTCTGCAGTGGCATAGCCCGAACGCGGCGCCGCGAGGACGGGCGCCCGGCCCGCGGCCCGCGCGACGGTGGCTCGCTTCGAGGAGGAGATCCATGCGCAAGACGGTTCCTGCTGCCCTGATCATCGCGGCTTGGCTTGCGGTGCCGTGCGTAGCTCTAGCCAACGGCGTCGGCGGCAAGGCCAAGCAGGTGCTCGATCCCGACTGCACCGTAAAGAAGGCGGCCCGAGGGGCTGTGGCGCGCTCGACGATCGGGGTCGGCAACCGCTGCGACGCCGCCGAGACAGCGCGCGACGTCACCGGCCTCGACGGCAAGAACGGCGACGGCAACGGACCCCTGAAGAACCGCCGCAAATGAGCGTCTCGGGCCGTCGGCATCGAAAGATTTAGCGATGACCGGTGGATCGCACTTTGCGCGTCGTTTGAGGCTTCGAGCCCGAGGGCGGCTCGTCGAGCGTGAGGTCGTTGCGGCACGCGGCGGCCGCGGGGAGCTCGATCGAGCCCTCGGCCGCACAACCAGGCGGGGCCGGAGGCAAGCACCCATGCGTGGATCAGACGTGATGGGGAGAGCTTTGGACATGCGAGCTTTTCTATCCGCCCTGCACTCTAGCCTCATCGTCGCGGCAGCGAGCCTGGCGGGGTCAGCGCCGGCGGTCGCCCAGGAAAGCGACGAGCTCGCCAAGGCGGCGCAGAACCCTGTAGCGGCCATGATCAGTCTGCCCTTCCAGAACAATACGTTCTTCGGGGTGGGGCCACATGGGGACACGGCCAACGTCCTCAACATCCAGCGCGTCATTCCCACTACGCTCGGCTCGTGGAACATCATCAGCCGAACCATCGTGCCCGTGATCTATGTGCCCGACCTGGCGCCCGGCCTGAGCGACATCGCCAACGACCCGCAGGGGAGCGACGGCAGCTTCGGCCTCGGCGACATCAACCAGACCTTCTATTTCTCTCCGGCCAAGGCAGGGCCGGTGATCTGGGGTATAGGCCCGTCGCTCACTGTGCCCACGGCCACCGACAACAGCATCGGAAGCCAGCACTGGAGCGCCGGCCCGGCCGCGGTGGCGCTGACCATGCCCGGCAGTTGGGTCGTGGGCTCGCTGGTCCGCCAGCTCTGATCGTTCGCGGGCGACGACGACCGGCAGGATGTCAGCCAGATGCTGATCCAGCCCTTCGTGAACTACAATTTCGCGGGCGGCTGGTACGCCGTCTCGTCACCCGTCATCACCGCGAACTGGGAAGCCAAGAGCGACGATACCTGGACCGTCCCGATCGGCGGCGGCTTCGGCAAGATCTTCAAAGTCGGCAGCCAGGCGATGAACGCCCAGCTGCAGGCCTTCTACAATGTCGAGCGGCCGCAATACGGCCCCGACTGGTCGATCCGCTTCCAGCTCCAGTTTCTCTTCCCGAAGTAGTCCGCGCATCTCGATCACGAAACGAGGAGGAAGCATCATGGTGTCCTGGCTCAGAGCCGCCCCGCTTCTGCTCACCGCCGTCGCATTCCCCCTGCCGGCGGTGGCCCAGGAACAGGCTGCCAACCCATTCGAAAAGAGGATCCCGACGGCACCCTATCTCGAGCCGCATATTCCACATCCCGAGCAGGAGGCGGCCGCCGCGGCCAAGCTCGCAGCGCTGCAGCAGCGCTTCGGGCGCAGGCCCAACATCCTGATCCTGCTCGCCGACGACATGGGCTGGGGCGATCCGGGAGCCTATGGTGGCGGCGTCGCGATCGGCGCGCCGACCCCCACCCTCGACCGCATGGCGGCCGAAGGGCTAAAGCTCACCTCCACCTACTCGCAGCCGACCTGCACGCCCTCGCGCGCCGCCTTGATGACCGGGCGCATCCCGACGCGCAGCGGGTTGACCCGCCCGATCCTGACTGGTGAGCAGGTCACCGTGAACCCGTGGGCCGACGAGGTGACCGCGGCCAAAATCCTGGAAGACTCAGGCTACCACACCGGCCCTTCGGGCAAGTGGCACCTCGGTGAGCAGCCGGGCGGGCGGCCCTTCGAGGTCGGCTACGACGAATATTACGGCATCCTCTCAGTGGTGAGCGAGTTCTCCCAGCAGCTCGACGAGCGGCTCTATCCCGACATGGTGCTGCGCCCCGAGCGGCTGGCGGCACTTCGCCAGCTCAGCGAGGCGGCGATCACCAAGGGCGTGAAGGGCGGCAAGCTCGAGATTGCCAAGGAGCTGACGAGCACGGACGATCTGGGGCAGCTCGACCAGGAGTTCGCCGATTTCTCCGAGGGCTTCATCCGCCGCGCCGCGGAGCAGCAGGAGCCCTTCTACCTGGTCCATGCCTTCAGCCGGGTGCACAACGACAACTACCCGGCCAAGGGCTATGCCGGAAAGAGCCCAGCCGGGTTCCCCTACAAGGACGCGATCATCGAGATCGATGACATCGTCGCCCGCCTGCTGGGCGTGCTCAAGGACACCGGCCAGCTCGAGAACACCCTGGTCTTCTTCACCGCGGACAACGGCGCCAACGAGGATCTGTGGCCGGACGCGGGCTATCAGCCATGGCGCGGCGGCAAGGGCACGACCTGGGAGGGCGGCGTGCGCGTCCCCGGCATCGTCTACTTGCCGGGAACGATCGCGGCCGGTCGGCAGAGCGACGGGCTGTTCGACTTCTGCGATCTCTTCAACACGGCCTTGGGTGTCGCTGGCGTCACCGACAAGATTCCGTCGGAGCGCTACATCGACGGCGTCGACCAGACCTCGTTCCTGCTGGCCGACGACGGCCAGTCCGAGCGCGACATCGTCTTCATGTATTCCGAGAACAACCTGATGGCCGCGCGGTGGATGGAGTACAAGCTCCACCTTCGCGTGTTCGAGACGCACGCTGCGCGCCGCAACCTCGACGAATTGACGGTGTCCGAGGTCGGCATGAGCCCCTGGGTCTACAACCTCTACATGGACCCCAAGGAGCAGGCGAGCACGGGCCACTCACGCTTCGAGTGGGGGATTCCGCAGGTCCTGCAGAAGATCGGGCGTCACACCGCCACCTTCGCTGCCTATCCGCGCAAGGACATCGGCCTCGCCAAGCCGTGATGTGAAAGACATCCAAACGCTCAGAGGAGGAACGCCCGGATGACGCGCCGGAACGCCGCGATCTGGATTACCGTGATTGGCGCATGCTGGGCGGTCGCCGCCCAGGCCGCAGCACAGGAATCCGACAAGCCGAACATTGTCGTAATCATGACCGACGACGTTCCACCGTTCGATCTCTCGGCCTATCACCGGGGCCTGGGTGCGGTCACGACCAGCAACATCGACCGGATCGCCAGCGAAGGCATGATGGTCAGCGACTACTACGCGCAGCCGAGCTGCACGGCCGGTCGTGCCGCCTTCATCACCGGCCAATATCCGATCCGCACCGGCCTCACCTCCGTCGGCCAGCCCGGCTCGCCAATCGGGCTGCAGAAGGAGGATCCAACGCTCGCCCAGCTGCTCAAGGGGCAAGGCTACGCCACCGCACAGTTCGGCAAGAGCCATCTCGGCGACCGCAACGAGTTCCTGCCGACGGTCCAGGGTTTCGACGAATTCTACGGGTTTCTCTACCACCTCAACATGATGGAGATGCCGGAACAGCCTGAGTTCCCGAAGGATCCGAACTTCGTCGGCAGGCCGCGTAACGTCGTCCACTCGGTGGCGAGCGATCAGGACGACGCCACCGTGGACCCGCGCTGGGGACGGGTCGGGCGGCAGGTGATCGAGGATGATGGCCCGCTGGGGGCAGAGCGGCAGAAGACCTTCGACGACGCCGTGGTCGACCGGTCGCTCGCATGGATGAAGGCGAGCGCCGAAGCGGGCCGTCCCTTCTTCCTCTGGATCAACCCGTCGCGGATGCACCAGGAGATCCATGTCGGCCCCGATTGGGCGGGCAAGAGCGGCCACAGCGCCTATGCCGACGCCCTGCAGCAGCTCGACGGACTGGTCGGCCGGGTGCTCGACGAGATCGACCGGCTGGGCATCCGTGACCACACCATCGTGCTGTTCACCTCCGACAACGGCGTCAATCTCGCCCACTGGCCAAGCGCCGGCACAGCATCATTCCGCGGCGAGAAGGGCACGACCTGGGACGGCGGCTTCCGCGTGCCCATGCTGGTGCGCTGGCCGGGCAGAATTCCCGGTGGCCAGTGGACCGGCGAGTTCATGACCTCCGAGGACTGGGTGCCCACCCTGATGGCCGCGGCTGGTGACGCGGAGATCGCCGACGAGCTGCAGCAGGGCAAGACCGTGGGCGACCAGACCTTCAGGGTCCATCTCGACGGCTACGACCAGCTGGCGATGCTCACCGGCCGAGGGCCGTCGCGGCGCCACGAGTTCTTCTTCTATGGAGAGACCGATCTCAACGCTGTCCGGGTCGACCAGTGGAAGGTGCACCTCGCGCTGAAGAACGAGTGGCTGAAGGCGGCCGAGAAACTGCCGGGCGGGCTGATCGTCGACATCAAGCTCGATCCGTTCGAGCGCACACCGGAGGCACCCGGGCATTTCGCCTGGATGAAGGAGAAGAGCTGGATCCTACCGCTCCTGGCCCCATGCGTGGCGCAGTTCGTGACCAGCATGCACGACTTCCCGCCGCGGCAGAAAGGTACGGGCATCGAGGCCGCAGCCCTGTCGAGCTATGTGACCGAAACCGGGCCGGAAGACTGAAGGGACGTCATCATGCGACGCAGTGGCCAGTCCGCGCCATGACATAGACCCGACGAAGCCCGGTGCCGGGAGTGATCGAACCAGCGCTGTTTGCCGGCGACTTCGGACGCGGTTGACGGCTGCTCGTTGGGAATGGAAGCATCTGGCGGGAGGTCCGATGAAAGCAATTCTGGCAATCGGCGCAACTCTGGTGGCGCTGCTTGCTGGTTTGACCTTGGCGTAGAACGCAGCGTCGCGCCTCGACGCGGCACATACCGTGGTGGCCAATCCGCCGATGGCGGAGAACCGGCCGACGCCGGAGGCGGTGGCGCTGCTCAAGCGCGAGCTTTTGTTCGAGCGCGCGGCACAGACCTATCTCTGGGTGATGCCGCTCCTGAATGCGCTCGGGATGAAGGCAGGCTCGGAGAAGGTCTTCGGACCCAGCTACAACGTCCTGCCGATCTGGAAGGAGCGGCTCGACGCGAAGACGCTGGTGACCACGCCGAACTCGGACGTGCTCTATGCGATGAGCTACATTGACGTCGATTCGTCAGGCACGCCGCTCGACGGCTTAAGCAGCTTCACGATCACCTTCCCTTCCGGGCAGGAGCCGCCCGTGAGCGGCTTCTGGTCGATGACCATCTACAACGATCATCACTTCTTCAACCCGAACGAGCTTGGGCGCTACTCACCCGGCACGAAGAACAAAGGGCTCAAGCGCAACGCGGACGGCTCGCTGACGCTCTACGCGGGCGCCGCCTCACCGGGGTCCGACAAGGAAAGCAACTGGCTGCCGGCGCCCCAGGGCCCGTTCTCGCTCTACATCCGTGCCTACTGGGGGCAGAAGGCCATTCTCGACGGTATCTGGCAGCCGCCGCGCATCGAGGTGGCTGAATATGCCGATCCGGTCGTGTATGCATGCGGGAGGACCGCTCGGAAGACTGTCCGGGCGGACAACTCGGTGTAGCTGTGGCTCGAGAGACGGATCCCGGCCTGACCCTGCCGTCCTGACGCGCAGCGGCGAGGCCTGGCTGGTCGGCCGGGTCGGTGAGGTCTGCTCGGCGAGGCTGGCCGAGGAGGAGCAATATGAGCGCAGAGGCCCAAC
>CAVVXU010000017.1:0-19744 GCA_963752325.1 uncultured Alphaproteobacteria bacterium | reverse complement strand
CGGCTCCTGGCCGGCCGTGATCGTCAAGTCGCGCTCGGCAAGGACGGCCTCGTCGACGAGCTGAAGCGGGCCCTGGCCGAGCGGGCGCTGAACGCCGAGATGGATCATCATCTGGACGGCGAGACGGCCGAGGGCCGGGCGAACAGCCGCAACGGCTATGGCCGCAAGACCCTACTCACCGATAGTGGCAAGCTGCCGATCTCGGTACCGCGCGACCGGCTCTCGACCTTCGATCCGCAGCTGATCGCCAAGTACCGCCGGCACCTGCCCGGCGGAGCCTGATGGGATGGACGGCTCCCGTTGCGGCATCGATGTGCCAAAGTGGAGCTGTCATGGTCCACTGACGGGAGCCGTCCCCATGCAGATTACGACGATCGGGCTCGATCTCGCAAAGAACGTCTTTCAGCTTCATGGCGTCGACGCCGGCGGCCGAGCGGTGCTGCGCAAGCGACTGTCGCGTCAGCGATTGCTGGAGTTCTTCGCCAACCTGCCGCGCTGTCTGGTCGGCATGGAAGCCTGCGGCGGTGCCCATTTTTGGGCGAGGGAGCTGGAAAGGCTCGGGCACGACGTGCGGCTGATGCCGGCTTCCTACGTTCGGCCTTACGTCAAGCGCAACAAGCACGACGCAGCCGATGCGGAGGCGATCTGCGAGGCGGTGACCCGGCCGAGCATGCGGTTCGTGCCGATCAAGAGCGAGGACCAGCAGAGTGTCTTGCTGGTTCACCGAGCGCGCGAGCTCCTGGTCCGCCAGCGCACCCAGCTGGTCAACGCTCTGCGCGGGCACTTGGCCGAGTTCGGTGTCATCGCAGCCAAGGGCATCACAAAGATTGCCGAGCTCTTGGCGCTGATCGAGGATCCCGAGGATCGTCGCGTACCACTTCTGGCCAAGGAAGTGCTGTCGCTTCTGGTCGTGCAGTTACGTGCCGTGGACGGTAAGATCACGACACTCGACCGCCGGCTCGTCACCTGGCACAGGATGAACGAGGTCAGCCAACGTCTGGCAACCATTCCCGGTGTCGGCCCGATCACGGCGACGGCGCTGGTCGCGACCGTGGGTGATCCTGCGTTCTTCACCACCGCCCGACACTTCTCGGCTTGGCTCGGGCTCACCCCACGCCAGCATTCGACGGGCGGCCGGGAGTGGCTGGGCGGGATCAGCAAACGTGGGGATGGCTATCTCCGTCGTCTCCTGATCCATGGGGCGCGCTCAATCCTGCACTGGGGCAAGCGGCGGCCAGGCGCGCATCAGTCGTGGATTGATCAACTGCTCGAGCGACGGCCTGGCAATGTCGTCACCGTGGCATTGGCCAGCAAAACTGCCCGGATTGCCTGGGCAGTGATGGCCCACGGCCAGCCCTTCCGAGCCGCCACGACCGCCTAAGGAGTTTCTCGGCATGCGAGGGTGAACCAGCAACGTGATGGCATCACCGGTCGGACCGGGATCGGCAGCAACCCGTCGAGGGCAGAGAGCCTTGGAGCTCGTGAGCCTGATCGGACGCCGATCCGCGCCTTCCCACCAAGGCCCGCGGTCATCCTTGGCCGCACTCGAGGCCGGATACATGACCGCAGCCGACCATCGCCAATCACGCCGCTCAACCCCCTTGCGTCGCGGGAGCCGTCCATACATGCCCTCGGGCCGGCCAGGGCCGGACCCGGGGGACGACAAGGTCGTGTCGATGTATGCCCGGGGCATGACGGTCCGGGAGATCCAAGGCCACCTTGCCGAGCTCTATGGCCTCGACGTCTCGCCGGATCTGATCAGCGCGGTGACCGATGCCATCCTGGACGAGATCGCCGAATGGCAGGTGAGGAGAGACCGTGGCCGAAGGCCGCGTAAGCTCGACGAACGCCTCTCGAGGCGCTCTATCCGCTGGTGTTCTTCGACGCCCTGCGGGTCAAGGTCCGCGACGAAGGCACCGTCCGCAACAAGGTAGTGTACATCGCGCTGGGTGTTCGCGCCGCTGTCGGCTCCGCCGACATCCCTTGTAAGGGATGCGCCGTCTTGGCAGGTGGCCACCTGCCAAGACGGCGGCGGTGAGCTTGCACATCCCTCGGGCTCCGTGCCTGTCCCGGAGATCGGGCCCCGCCGCAGCTTCCGCCTCCTGGCTGAACGGTATGTGGGGCACCAGCATAGCTGGCCAGCCTGATTGCAAGGATAGCCGCGGGAGGTGGGCGGACAGCAACTGCTGGGGGCCTGATGGATATCGTCGGCATCGACATTGCCAAGATCAAGTTCGACGCCGCTCTCCTCGTCGGCGAGCGGGTGCGCCGGTCCGTCTTCGCCAATAGTGAGGACGGCTTCCAGTCGTTCCTCGCCTGGCTGGGCAGGCACCGTCCCGACCACGCCGCGCCCTTGCATGCCTGTATGGAGGCCACCGGCAATTGGGGGCTGGACCTCGCCGATGCCCTACATACGGCGGGCATGCGCGTGAGCATCGTCAACCCGGCCCGCGTCAAAGCCTACGGCGCGAGCGAGCTTCTCCGCAACAAGAACGACCGGCTCGACGCGGCTCTGATCGCCCGCTTCTGCCGCGCTCAGGCACCAGCAGCTTGGACGCCGCCCGCACGCCGTCTGCGCGAGCTGCGTGAGCTGGTCAGGCGCTGCGATGCGCTCAAGGCCGCTCGCGTGCAGGAGCTCAACCGTCAGAAGGCCGGCTTTGCCTCAACCGCCGTGGCGGCCTCGATCGCCGCCCATCTCGACTGGCTCGACCAGCAGATCGAGGCCGTGTTTGCCGACGTACGCGAGCTCATCGAGGCCGACCCGGCCTTGCGGGAGAACCTTGCCCTGCTGCGCAGCATCACCGGCTTCGGCGAGATCTCGGCCATCATCCTGCTGGCCGAGATCCCCAACATCGCCGAGTTCACGCCAAAGGCACTTGCCGCCTTCGCTGGCCTCTCCCCGCGCGAGACCTCGTCCGGCAGCTCGCGACGTAGCACGAGCTCGATCAGCCGTACCGGCAGCGAACGGTTGCGCCGGACGCTGTTCATGTGCGCGCTCAGCGCCAAGCGGACCAACAGGGCGCTGGCCGGATTCGTTCAGCGCATGACGGCTGGCGGCAAGCCGCCCAAGGTCGTGCTGGTCGCGGTCGCACGCAAGCTCCTGGTCTATGCCCACGCCGTCGTCCGCACCCAGAAGCCCTTTACCTCTTCCCCGGATGCCGCTTCACCCCCTTGACCTCGAACACGGTATCTCCGGGGGATCGGCCGGAGGCCGATGGCCGCAAGGAGATCCTGGGCCTGTGGATCGAGCAGACGGCCTTCGCGGGCTGCTGCCCGCGCCCATTTCATGGATCGGATCATCCGCCTCCTGGCGGATGATGGTGGCAAGTTCTGGCTGCGGGTGATGACCGAGCTCAAGAATCGCGGCGTCGAGGACATCCTCATCGCCGTCGTCGACGGTCTGAAAGGCTTTCCCGATGCCATCACCGCCGTCTTCCCGCGGGCCCAGGTCCAGACCTGCATCGTGCACCTGATTCGCAACGCGCTCGACTTGTGCTGCGGGCTTACGCGGCCTTCGGCCACGATCCCTGCGCACCCTACAAGGATCGCAAGGCGGTCGCGGCTGCGCTCAAGGGCATCTACAAGGCCAAGGACGCCGACGCCGAGGCCCTGGATGCCTTCGCCACGGGCGAATGGGGGCTCAAATACCCGGCGATCGCCTTGTCCTGGCGGCGGCACTGGCCGGAGCTGATCCCGTTCTTCGCCTTCCCGCTCGATGTCCGCCGGATCATCTACACCACGGATGAGATCGAGGCCTTGAACGCCAAGCTGCGCCGGGCCGTCCGGACGCGCGGCCATTTTCCGTCGGATGAGGCCGCGCTGAAGCTCCTGTTCCTGGTCTTGAACCTGGCCGAGCGGGAGTGGAGAATGCCGCCCCGGGAATGGGCCCCGTCAGCTCCGCTGACACCACTCCGTGGGATCGGGCCTCCGGCCCGATGGCCAGGGCGCAATTCGCCATCCTGTTCGAAGAGCGCTTCCAGATCACCTGAGCCGAAGATGGTCAACCCATGGCCCGCACACGGAAATTCTGACAGTCCCCCAGCTGCTCTTCGACGTCGGCGAGGCTGACCGACAGCCGGCGCGGCGTGTGCGAGCGATCGGTGACCGTCGTCCGGCCACGCCAGCTGCGCACCGTCGCCTCGCTCACGCCGAGCTCTCGCGCCAGCGCCGCCGCCGGCGCGCTGCTGCTCTGAATGTAAGCCCTTGTCTTTGGCGTTGTCGTGGCATTGGCGTGCAGCTTCAGCTCCATGACGCGAGGCGCTCCCGGACGTAGGACAGGCCATCCTCTATACCAACTCCGTCCGACCAATCATCCGGGACCGAACACGCACGCGGCCTTCACGGGCCGGCGTACCGTCACGCCGAAGAGCCGCGACGGCATGATCGAATCCCTGCGTGTGCTCAAGGCCTGCCGCAAAACGGCCGTGGCTGCCCGACGCGTCGCCTTGCAGATGATCCACAACACCATCGTCTGCGCGCCCGACGAGTTGCGAGAGACGCTGCGCCAGATGACCCGCATGCAGCTCATCCGGACGCTGGCCGCCTGGCGGCCGGACCTGACGGACTACCGCAACGTGGCTTCTGCCTACAGGATCAGCTCCGGTCGCTGGCTCGGCGCTATCTTGAGCTGCACGACGAGATCGCCGACCTCGATACCATGATCACCGCTATCGTCGACGAGCTCGCGCCCGCTCTCGTGGCCCGGAACTCGGTCGGCCATGGTTCCGCCGCGCAGCTCCTCCTTACGGCCGGCGACAATCCGGAGCGTCTGCGGTCCGAAGCCGGCTTTGCTGCGCTGTGCGGCGTGAGCCCGGTGCCGGCATCATCCGGCAAGACGGTCCGCCATCGCCTCAACCGAGGCGGCGACCGAGCGGCCAACAGCGCGCTGCACATTGTCGCCATCGGCCGGCTCCGGACGGATCCGCGTGGTCTCATGCGGACATAAATTCCCTTCTGTCACGTTTTGTGGCATAAAGTCGAGGCGGCCGTGCCTGCCGGCAAGCTCGTGCACGCCATCCTCGACAACTATGCCGCCCACAAGCACCCCAAGGTCCGCGCCTGGCTTACGCGACATCCGCGCTGGACCTTCCATTTCACCCCCACATCCTGCTCCCCGCGGCCATCTCCTGATGGCCGCACCTCCGGTGATGGATCGATCGCCTCCTGCGATCGATGGGCGAATGCCGTCGAATCCTTCTTCGCCACGCTGACCCGACGGAGGCTGCGACGCGGCACCTTCCACTCGCTGGTCGACCTCCAGGTCGCCACCAACCGCTATCTCGACGAGCACAATCAGAGGCCCAAGCCCTTCGTCTGGGCCGCCGACCCCGACCGCATCATCGCCAAGGTCAATCGAGGGTATCAAACGTTAGCTTCAGACCACTAGTGGTACGATGCGAACATAAGATTCCCTTTTGGCATGTGTTGTGGCATGATGTGCCATGCGCGAGGGGATCATCATCGAGGTTGGCGCCGCGGACCGTGACCGTCTGGAGCGGATCGTGGCGGATCGCAACAGCCGGCAGAAGCATGCTTGGCGGGCGAAGATCATTCTGGCGACGGCGGATGGCTTGGGCACGGCCGAGATCATGCGCCGGGCCGGCGTGTCCAAGCCCTCGGTGTGGCGCTGGCAGGAGCGGTTCATGCGCGAGGGCGTGGCCGGGCTCCTGCGCGACAAGACGAGGAAGCCCGGCCTGCCGCCCTTGGCAGCGGCGCTGGTCGACCGTGTGATCGCGCTGACGTTCACCGAGCCGTCGGGCGAGGCGACGCATTGGACGGGCCGGGCGATGGCCGAGGCGACGGGCGTCTCCCTGCGCTCGGTGCAGCGCATCTGGGCGGCGCACGGCCTCGAGCCGCACCGGGTGCGCAGCCTCAAGCTGTCGACGGACCCGGCCTTCGCGGCGAAGCTCAGGGATGTCGTCGGCCTCTATGTCGACCCGCCGGCCCATGCGGTCGTGCTGTCGGTCGACGAGAAGAGCCAAATTCAGGCGTTGGATCGGACGCAGCCGGGCCTGCCGATGAAGAAGGGTCGGGCCGGCACCATGACGCATGACTATATCCGAAACGGAACGACCACGCTGTTCGCAGCATTGAACGTGCTCGACGGCACGGTCATCGGCCAGTGCATGCAACGCCATCGGCATCAGGAGCTCATCCGCTTCCTCAATCGGGTGGAGGCCGCCGTGCCAGCTGGCAAGCTCGTCCACGCCATCCTCGACAATTATGCGGCCCACAAGCACCCCAAGGTCCGGGCCTGGCTATTGCGACACCCCCGCTGGACCTTCCACTTCACCCCCACCTCCTGCTCTTGGGCCAACGCGGTTGAGTCCTTCTTCGCCACGCTGATCCGCCGAAGGCTGCGGCGCGGCACCTTCCACTCGCTCGTCGACCTCCAGGCCGCCATCAACCGCTATCTCGACGAGCACAATCGAAGCCCCAAGCCCTTCGTCTGGACCGCCGACCCCGACCGCATCATCGCCACGGTCAATCGAGGGTATCAAACGTTGGCATCGAACCACTAGAATGTTTGCGAGCGGGCCGGGAGAGACGTTGGGGGCATCCCCAAAGCGCAGTAACAGACGCGCCAGTTGATACTTGAAGACAAAGGAGCGAATATCACGAGGCGACGGCAATCCACCACGTCGATGAGGCACAACTAGCTGCGCAGCAGTTGTTTCCAACATCTCCCTCTCGCCCGAACCCCATATTGGATCGAGCTCTTCAATCGTGTACCGCGCAAGTTTCCGTACACCGCGACCCGTCAAATTGGGAAGATGAAGCCGTAGGAGAAACAGCTTCTCCATATGCTCGGCGATGACGCGTTCTCGCTCGACTATGGTACCGCCATTGCAATCTATTATATTTTTTTGAATTTTTCTGCGATCGCATCGGCTAGGATATGTTTATCCATCGGTACAAGCGCTCGAATTTCTTTATATATCTCTTCGTTCTCGACCATTAGCTTAATGGCTTCGATGAGTTCGAGGATTTCCGCTGGCGGGCAGCGGTCGAGATCATCGACGATGAGAAGGATACGGTCAGCCTGTTTCCGAGGAAACCAAAGCAGCCAAAGCAAGAAAAGTCCGCCGAGGGCCCAAAGAATAAGGGCCACCGCTGACGCAACTGCCGGCGAAGTCGGTCTGGCGAGCAAATCGCCTCCCAGGGGAATAGTGAGCCAGTCGGGCACGAGGCTACGAACCGTTATGGCGCTTGGCGCGAGTAACCAAATGGAAGCGGCCCATAGACCGGCGACAATGACGAGCGATGCGGAGAACGCTGCAAGCTTCGCCTTCTCAGCCACGGGTTGCTTCGCCGGTCGCCCTGTCGAACTGCCGACCAGCGCTCGCAGGTCGTCGCCCACGGCGGCCTGGAGGCCTAGATGGGCCCTATGCCTCGCGATCATTCCATACCGGTCAAGGAGGACGCGGACGGTGTTGCGCCAGCGCCGACCTAGAACGACGAGGGAAAATACCGTGCCTACGCCCAGAAGAGCGAGACCTCGGAAGCCAAGCGCAAACCAGGAGGCAGGGACGGCCACGCCAGCTAAGACCGTAGCTTGATAGGCTAACGGTGCTAGACCGAATCTCGCAACGCCATAGTGAAGGGTCCGGGATACCCTGGCAATCCACCCGGATGCGCCCCGGAGTAGAGCAGGTAGAAGCGCGCTGTCTCCGCCGTTGGTCGTGCGAACCTCCAGAAATCGCCTGGCAAATGACTCGTACAGCCAGACCCAAAGCTCCGGCGTCCGTCGATATTTCCAGGCGCTGAACCACACAATCTCGAAGCGCCGAGCGATCGTCACTGCCTGGTCCGCCTCGAAGTGAGGTTCGACAGACGCAATATACGCAGATGGATCTGACAGTAATCGCTCTACCTCATGTGCCAGTGTGGTCTTCCCGATGCCCCACGGCCCGCATAGGGCAACTGACGTTTCCCCATCTGCCTCTTGAAATAGCTGTGCCAAGGCGAGAGCGTAGTTGTTGGCCTGGAGAGCTAGCCGCGACGCTTCTCGTCTCAGGCGCGTCCCGGCGCCCCACTGTGGTGTCTGATAGGTTCCTCCTGGGGCAATTCCGTCGAGCGCTTCGAGCAAATTGCGGCATGAAGAGCCATGCCGCTGAAGTCCTTCAACAAGAAAGCTATCTGGATTAGATAATACGGAACATATTAGATCGGCGAAATCAATCCGCGGTCCCAGTTGTTAGGTGAGAAATAATGTGTGAATCTCTGATGAGATGTAGCGTTCTGGATGGTATTGCTCTAGAAAATGATGTTCATTGAGGCCACGTCTGAAGGATGCGAGCAGGAGCTTGTATTCTTCGATAGGGGGGTCTTTGGTCCGAGTAGGCGCTCAGCGATAGTATTGAGCGCCAGTTCCTCCTTTGGGTCGGCTTCGGCAAGGGTTCCATTATCTCCATATGCTAACCTCGCTCTGATGCCCAGGGCTGTGAGGAAGACTTCGGAGGTGGATATTGGCCAGGGGCCACTCTCCGTATGTCGGGTGAGTTCGGGTGCGTGCGTTATGACAAATTGGGCGAAGGGCGAGAGCTTTATGGCCTGTAGAGCCTGCTCGAGGGATAGCTGGGTGGCGGCGCCAGGTTCAGGGGTCATCATCGTTGCGGGTCTTCGAAACGTTCCGGTCTGAATGGGCGGACGATCAGGGCCCATCGCAGGCGCCGCTGGCGGGTCACGGCCTCTGGCCGATCTCTGTCGATCCGAGATTCCCCGGGTGCCGGTTTCCGAAGGCGACCTTGCTCCGTTCCGACACGCCAGGCAAGGCTGCAAGGGCCGGAACGAGCCTCGTGGTTGCCCGGCGCCGCTGGTTCGGGCTGGCGTGCCCCGTTTGGGTCGATGAGCGACCGGGAACCGCCGAACGTTGCCGCACGATGGGGCGCGAGCCTGATAACGCGGGTCGATGCGCTGGTGTACGAGGCTGGCTCGAGACCCTGGGACTTGCCGAGAGCGGCGGAACCGCAGATCATCCCCCTCGGAAACTGGCCATCTGGCGAGTTCCGGATCACGCACGCATCAGCTCATCCCGCAATTGCACCGCAGCATGGCGGACGGACATGTCCGTCCTATCGTGCGTTCCATCGGGTCCGACGGGCAACGTGGGAAGGCGCCGCTCGTCGTTACCGCTACCACCAGGCGAAGGACCCTGACCGCGTGACCATCGAGCTTGCTCGCCCTGCCGATCTCGGTGCTGTCGCCGGGGCGCGGATGAAGGTGACCCAGCGCCTGGAGCTCGTGGCGGCGGCGGCCTTCGCGATCCTGGCGATCCTGCTGCTGCGCGAGCTCCCTTTCTCGATCGGCGCGCACGTCATCCTCAACACCACCGAGGGGTGGGACGCAGTCAACGCGAGCAGGGTCTTCGGCCCCGGCCATCTCTACCCCCCGCCCGGCTCGATGTTCTCCGACAACTACCCGCCGCTCTCCTTCCTTCTGGTGGCGCTCCTGGGCAAGCTCGTCGGCAGCGAGATGCTGGCGGGACGCCTCCTCACGCTGGCGGGCTTCGCGTTCGTCACCGGCGCGCTGCCGATCATCCTGCGCAGGCTCGGCGCCTCGCTGCCGGCAGCGCTCCTCGCCGGCGGCTGGTTCCTCGCCACCGAGGCGGCGCTCGGCACCGCCTATATCGGGGCGGCCGATCCGCAGTGGCTCGGGCACGCCTTCTCGGTGGCAGCGCTCCTCGTCTATGTGGGCGGCGAGGCCACCCCCTCGCGTCGGCTCGCCGTGGTCGGGCTCGCGGTCGCCGCGGGGATGGTGAAGATCATCTATCTGGCGATCCCGGCGGCGATCGCCGCGCACGTCCTCCTCTATGCGCCCCGCACCCTTCCGCGCTGGATCGTGACGGGCCTCCTCGTCGGCATCGCAGCTCTGCTCGCCTGCCTGCTCGCCTTCGGCATGTCGATGGTCTGGTCGATCGCCAGCCTCGAGCAGGCGCGGACCTTCTCGCCGCCCAAGATGGTGGCGCAGCTCCTCACCCACCTCTGGCTCTTCGCACCGGCGCTGGCGGGTGCCGTCCTGCTGCTGGCGCTCGGCTGGCGCGACCGGCGGGTGGTCCTGGCCCTCCTCTACGTGGCCGCGGCATGGCCGCCCGCGATCTTCTTCGGCGGCGGCAACGGCACGAGCAACAGCGTCTATTTCGAGCCGGCCATAGCGCTGGCCCTGACGGTCGGGCTCCTGCTCTCGCACCTCGAGCTGCGCAAAGGGGCGGTGGCATCCGTGGCGGCGCTCCTGCTGCTCGCCTGGACGCCCGCCGCGGCCTTCGCCCGAGCCTGGCCCGACAATCGGGCGTTCCATGCGACGCTCGGCCAGCAGATCGCCGATGCGGACCGCGAGATCGCCTTCCTGCGCGCAGCACCCGGCCCTGTCTTCTGCGACACGCTGGCGCTCTGCTACTGGGCCGGCAAGCCGCAAGACATCGACACCTGGTCGCTCGGCTACAAGATCCGCAAGGGCATCGTGCCGGCATCGCGCCTGACGGACCTGCTGGACGAGGGCTATTTCGACGTCATCCAGATCGAGGTGGCGCCCTGGCGTGGGCCCCGCACCGACCTCATGAGCTCGTTCAACCTGCCGCCCGAGGTGAACGAGCACTTCCGCAACCGCTACAAGGTCCTGCGCGAGAGCGAGGCGGGCGGGATCATCCTCGTCCGGCGCTGAGCACAGGCTCCCGGCCGGCCGACGCGGTGACAGGCGGGGGCCGTCAGGCAGCCTTGGCCTCGCCCCGTGCGCCGATCCTCACGACCGTGGTCGGCCCCGTGACACCCTGAAGCTCGGCCGTGCGCTGCTCGACCAGATGATCCGCCCTTAATGTGGATCGTGCGGCATCACGCTGGGGGTGCGGCCGATGGCTGGCGACAGCGAAGCCACAAACCGGCTTGATGAGCCCAGGTTCAAGGTGCGGCACAAGCGCGTCTGGTTATAGTAACGCCGCCAACCCAGGCCCTCGGCATACTGAGCTGCGCCCTCTATGGCCTGGTTGGGGTGGCGTCGCCTAGCCAATGGTCTGGCCGCGATTTTACGGCCCGTGAACAGATGTCAACATCCGCGGCTCCTCCCTGCCCGGCCATCGATCGGACCGTAAGGCGATCTATTCGCCAGAGAAATGCATGTATCAACGGTTGTGTCGAGGCCCGCCTCTTCGCTTTGGACGCCTGCTAGGCTCAATCCTTTCGTGCTATAAGCCGCGCATGGCCAAGGCACACGGCGACACTCAGCACCTCGCGTTGCGCCATCAGACGTGGTGGGTGAGGTTGCGCACCCCGCAGGACGTCCTGAAGCTGCATCCTGGCGAGCCTGCGTTCCGCTGGGCCAACCTCAGGACGCATAGCACGCATAGCCTCCCGGAGGCTCGGCGCCTACGCCATGCAGCCATAGCGGCCGAGCATGCCCGCTGGGCTCCGCTACGGCAGAACAGGCCGCCCACCGCTGCCGAGATCGATAGCCTGGCGCTTAGCGAGGCGCACCGGTACCCCGACGAACTCGCTTCAAAGCTGATGGACGTTGCCGACGATCTGCCGGCGCTCGAGCACGCTGCGAGCCTCGAGGCCCTAATGAGCTATTCTGACGAAGCAACCGAGGTCATCCGGCGCGCAGGCTATCAGGCGACCGACGACGCCGTAAACGCCCTAGCGCCAAGCTCTGCCGGGGGCGCGCAATGGCTGCTAGGACGCTCCACAACGGCGGTGAGCTGCCGCAAATGTCCAGGGTGCGGACATTTCCAACTGCGTCCCTAGAGCGCCGCAGGAAGGCTGCCGATCGGCTCGACACTCTTATAGAGCGCTCGATGGCGGAGCTTCGCAGGCCTGACGGCTCTCTCGCCGCGACAACCATCGCGCAGGCCGAGACCAGTCTGCGGCTCCTGGCCGGTTGGTTGCCGGATCGGGCGACGCTTGGCCACGTGAGCCGCCGGACAGCCGGCGAGTTTGTGGGAGCGCTGGAGAGGTTGAGCCCGAGCCATGCTCGCGATCGCAAGGCAGCCGGACTGCCCCTGGCCAAGCTCATAGAGCTCTACCCGGCAGGAGATGGGCGAGGCTTGGCTGTAGCATCGGTCCGCCGGCATATTTCCAATATCGGCGGATTGTGGAAATGGGCGATCGGGCGCGGGCTGTGCCAGGAGAACCCATGGGAACGGCCTGCGCTTTGCAAAGCCAAACCCGCCGCCCATGAGCCCTACACCATGGCTGACCTGCAGCTCCTCGCCGACGCGCTTCCTCGGGCGCCAGCCGGGGTGGCCTTTGTGTTTATCGTCTCCCTCTACAGCGGCCTGAGGCTCGGCGAGGTCTGCACCGTCGATGCGATCGTGCTGGACGGGCCGGTGCCTTACCTCGATCTGAGCTTGAGCGACCGGAAGACCCCTGCCGGTAAGCGGCGCGTGCCCATCCATCCCGCTCTGCTGCCCCACCTGCCGCCCGAGCCGCCAAGGCTCCCGGCTGCGACGATCGGTAGAGCTTTCACCAGATGGAAGCGCTGGGCCGGGGTGACCCGTCCGAGAACAGATCATCACAGCCGGCGTAAAAATGTCGCGGGCGCCCTCGAGCAAGCAGGCGTCCCCGAGTCCGAAGCCGCGTTGATCCTCGGCCATGCTCAGGGGCGGGGGATAACGTATGGAGTTTACAGCCCATTAGGGGCAGGCCTTGCGCGGCTCGCCGATGCCGTCGCCCGGATCGAATACCAGGGCCTTACCTTTCCGGACGTGCTGCACAGACCTGTCGCACAGCTCGCCTTGGTTGGGCCGACTTCTCCCTGATCTTCTTAGGGTAAATGGTGGCGACGCCCCATCGGGTAGGGGCCGACATCGCCGCGCAGCGGCTGCAGCAGCATCTTGTCGAGGCGCAGCTCGCCGGGGTCGCGAAAGCTCTCGATGCCGATCGTCATGCCCAGATGACCCGCTGCCGGCTGCGGCCGGTAGGTGCCGAAGAGCCTGTCCCACAAGGAGAGGTTGAAGCCGAAATTGCTGTTGGTCTCGGCCGGCACGATCGAATGGTGCACCCGGTGCATGTCGGGCGTGACGAGCAGCCGGCGGATCACCCGGTCGACTGGCCCCGGCAGCAGCACGTTGCCGTGGTTGAACATCGAGGTGGCGTTGAGGATCACCTCGAACAGCAGCACGCCCACGGCCGGCGCCCCGAGCGCCGCAACCGCGCCGATCTTGATCAGCATCGAGAGCACGATCTCGACCGGGTGAAAGCGGATGCCGGTCGTGACGTCGATCTCGAGGTCGGCATGGTGCATGCGGTGCAGCCGCCACAGCGCCGGCACGGCATGGAACAGCACGTGCTGCAGATAGATCGCGAGGTCGAGGGCGAGGATCGTCGCCAGCACCGCCAGCCAGCCCGGCAGCTGGAGATTGTTCAAAAGGCCCCAGCCGCGCGCCTCGCCCAAAAGCGCCACGCCCACCGCCGCGGTCGGAAAGAGCAGGCGGACGATCAGGGTATCGGCGATGACGATGCCGATATTGCCGGGCCAGCGCCGCAGCCGCCCGACCGCCTGCCGGCGCCGTGGCGCCAGAAATCTCCCACAGCGCCATCAGCGCCAGCACGCCGGCGAAGCAGCCGAGCCGGATCAAGGGCTCGGCCGCGAGCACCGCGCCGCTCACGGGAGCCGCCGCCTCGGCGGGTTGACTGGCGGCATGGACAGGGTCCGACACATGGACAAAAGAACGGATGCCGCTTCCTCCCTGTCAAGCGAGCGCGGCCCGATCGCGCCAGGGCCCACGCCTTCTTGATCGCCTGCGCCGCGCGTGGGATAGGCGGCCCTTGGGCAGGCCGCGTCGGCGGCGATGATGGGAGAGAAGCGCGCCATGCAGATCGAGAAGCATCTCGAGGAGCTGGGCATCGAGCTGCCGCCGGTCTCGAGCCCGGTCGCGAACTACGTGAACGCCGTCCGCACCGGCAATCTGCTTTTTCTTTCCGGCAAGGGGCCGTCCTATGGCGACGGTGGCACGGGCCGCGGCAAGGTCGGCCGGGACGTCGTCGTCGAGGAGGCCTACAAGCACGCGCGTCTCGTGGGCCTCAACCTCATCGCCGTCATGAAGGACGAGCTGGGCGACCTCGACCGGGTCGTGCGCATCGTCAAGGTCCTGGGCATGGTCAACGCGGTGCCCGAGTTCGAGGATCAGCCCAAGGTCATCAATGGCTGCTCCGACCTCTTCGTCGAGGTGTTCGGCGACAAGGGCCGTCATGCTCGCTCGGCCGTCGGCATGGGCAGCCTGCCCTCCAACATCACCGTCGAGATCGAGTGCATCGTCGAGGTGGGATGATGCGAGGCCGCGCCCTCCGCGTCCTGGCGCTGGGCCTGCTCATCGCCGGCTGCGCCGCGCCGCCCTCCACGGTGGGCGCCTATCCCGACCATGTGGGCGAGATCGATCCGGCCCTGCTCGTCGGGAATTGGGCCTGCAAGGACCTCGATCCACCGTCGAGCCAGGAGCGGCTGGTCGAGCTGAAGGCCGATCACGGGCTGGTTCGAGGGCTTCTGCCCAAAGGCTCGTTGGAGGCGAGCCGGGCTCGGGACAGGATCGGCGGCGAATGGCAGATCATTAATGGCTATGTCCAGACGACCGACCTGCACCCGGTTGCGGGCAGTGACGAGGGGCTGGGCAGCCGGCTCGCCGAGCTGGTCGGGGACGGCCCGCCGTTGCGGGCGGCCCCGCGCACGCTGAACGTTCTCGATCTCGACCGCCAGCGTCTCGTCTTCCGCAACGTCAACCACGACTGGTCGCCGGTGGTGACCTGTCGCCGCCTGCCGGCCGGCGATCCCGCCTGAACAGCCATTCTTGAGCTATCGCGCCGAGGACGGCAGCGCCTCGCGGTACCGGGGGCACATCAGGGTGAGCGCGGCGACGGGCGCAACGCGCATGCGCCTGACGAGCCGCTTGTGCCGCCGTTACGGGTCGCCCATGCCTCGTGGCGCGGGAATTGTCCCAACGGGAACGAACATGAAAAGCGGTCGCCTCGTCCTTCTCTGGCCCTGTCTGCTCGTTGCTGCCTGTGCCGCCGGCGGCGGCACGTCGAGCATCAAGCGTCCGCCGGTCGACGTCGCCGACGCGGTCGGCACGGTCGACCCGAAGCTCGTGATCGGCACCTGGCAGTGCCATGAGCTCAATCCGCCGGAGGGCGTCCCCCAGCCCCCGACGTCGACGATCGAGTTCAAGGCCGACGGCTCGCTGCTCTCGAACGGCCGCACGGCCCCGGCGCAGGCGGAGGGGAGCCCTCTGGGCACGGGCGAGATGATCGTCTCCTCGACCGGCAACTGGGAGGTCCAGGGCGAGGATATCGTCATGACCAGCCTGCACACCGAGGCGAAGCCGGCCGACGGCAACGCCATCATGGGCGCCATCACCAGCTTCGCCTCGTCGATCGTCAACAGCTCGAGCGAGGCGATGACCCCGCATCAATCGAACGTGCTGCGCCTCAGCCGGCACGAGCTCGTGATCCGGCCCGTCGATGTTGAGAACCCGCCCGTGATCTCCTGCACCCGCTGACGCCCGGTCAGGCCGGCCCGCTGCCCGTGGCGGGCGGGCCGCCCTTGCCGTAGCGGCCCGAGAAAAAGAACTCGAAGGCGCCGTAGGCGAGAAGCCCCAGCGCCACCCACAGCCACATGCCGTGCGGCTGGTACCAAAGCTCGAAGAGCACCCAGAGGCAGCAGAAGGCTGTGACGAGAACGCGGCGCCAGAGCGGCTCGAACCAGGGGCTGTATTGCAAGACGACTCGGCCTCCCTGAGGTCCTGGAAAACGCCGGCGCGCCCACGCCGGCGACGCGGCGGCACCGCGGGTCGGCACCGCGGCGCCGCCGAGCTTGGCACGTCCGGGCCTGATCCGCAGCAACGCAGAGGCGCTCGTGCGCCGACGGGCGGTGCCCGAAGGCCGCGCCCGCTAGCCGAAGCCCATGATGTGAAGTGACAAAAAGAGCGTCAGCACGACGACGTTGATGATGTCGACGAAGAAGGCGCCGACGATCGGGACGATGAGGAAGGACTGGGGTGCCGGGCCGTGACGGCGGGCCAGGGCCTGCATGTTGGCGATGGCGGTCGCCGTCGCGCCCATGGCGAAGCCGCAGAAGGCTCCCGCCATCACCGCGCTCTCATAGTCCCGGCCGACCACGCGGAACGTGATCAGGGACGCCCAGAGCGCCACCAGGACCATCTGCGCCAGGAGGATGATCAAGAGCGGCCCCGCCATGCCGAAGACGCTGCCGAGGTCGAGCGCCATCATCGTCCAGGCCAGGAACAGCGACAGGCAAACCGACCCGATCAGATCCGTCGCCGCATTGTGCAGGCGCAGACCGACCAGGCCGCCGAGGTTGCTCAGCACCAGCCCGGCCAGCAGGCTCAGCAGGAAATCGGGCACGGCGACGGGCGCCCCGGCGAGCAGCTCGGCCAGCCACGCACCGACCAGCACCGCGATCAGCGCCAAGGTCAGCGAGCCGACCAGCGGCATGGTCGTCACCGGCGTCTCCGCGGGGCCCATGATCACGTCGCCGTCCGGGTCGTGCCCAGGACGAGGCGAAAGATCGAACCGCCGGATCAGGCGCTCCGCCACGGGGCCGCCGATGATCCCACCCAGCACGAGGCCCAGCGTCGCCGAGGTCATGGCCAGGGCCATGATCCCGGGAATGGCGCTGGCCTCGCCGAATCTGTTGACATAGGCGGCACCGGTGCCGTGCCCGCCGACCAGCGTGATCGAGCCCGCGACGAGGCCCAGGAACGGATGCAGGCCGAGCAGCGACGCCATCAGCACGCCCAGCGCGTTCTGCACCAGCAGGAACGGGATCAGCGCCACGATGAAGCGCAACAGCCGCGGGCCGCCGCGCATCAGCCGTCGCAGATCGGAGGTGAGCCCGAGGCAGGCAAAGAACAGCAACAGGAGGTCGGACCGCGCCTCGCTCGCCAGGGCGATGCGATGCCCGGTCGTGCGGAGCAGCACGGCGGCTACGATGGCGAAGAGGATGCCGCCGATGACCGGGCTCGGGATGCTGTAGTGGGCCAGCAGCGGCACGCGCTGGCTGAGGTAGGTGCCGAGCAGCAACACCAGACAGGCAGCGAGCAAGGAGGGCAGGGCGTCGAGGCTGATGAGGCTGTCGGCGATGGTCATGCGGGCCGGGCTTGAGCCGGTTCTCCCCTGTCTGCCTCCGTCCTGCGAGGACCATGCCCCCCGGCGGCAGGGCGGTCAATCGCGGCTCGGCCGTCCGGGCGGCCCTCGGGTTGACCATCCTTGCGTCACGCGGCACCCTTGCTCCGTGAGCCGCGCCGCCCGAGCCCGGTGCGCCGCCGGCGATCGTCTCTTGGACGCGGCCAACGTCGTCCTCGCATGCGGTCACGAGGGCAAGATCCTGCTGGAGCCGAGATAGGCCGCCGATGCCAGCGAGAGTGGTCCTCCTCGGTCTCAATTCGGCGAGTGTCACCCTCGTCCGACGCTGGATGGCCTCGGGCCATCTGCCTCATCTCGAGGAGCTGCGCCGGCAGGCTGCCTGGGGTCTGCTGACGAGCCCGCCTGGGCTCGGCGACGATGCCACCTGGGCCTCGTTCTCCACGTGCACGGCACCGGGGGCGCACGGCCGCTTCTACTTCCGCTCCATCCGGCCGGGGTCCTACGAGTACCCCTTCGTTCAGGACGACCATCTGAGGCGCGAGCCCTTCTGGAACGCGCTCGGGCGGCAGGGGCTGCGCACGGCCGTCCTCGACGTGCCCAAGGCGCCGCTGAGCCCGCAGATCAACGGGCTGCACCTGACCGACTGGCGGGTTCATGGCCGGGACGGCGTCACGCGCAGCGTCCCGGCCGATCTGGCACCGCGCGTCATCGAGCGCTACGGCGACGACCGGACCGACCGCCCGGGGACGAAGGACTGGCTTTGCCGCCTCGACAGCCTCGCGGAGGACAGGCTCGAGACCTTTCTCGATCACCTGCTCGAGAGCATCGAGCAGAAGACCAGCCTGGCCATGGAGCTGCTGGAGCAGGAGGCGTGGGACCTTTTCCTGCTCGTCTTCAAGGAGGCGCATTGCGCGGGCCACCAGTGCTGGCATCTGGTCGATCCAGCACACCCGGCCTACAGGGCGGCGCTGGCCCGGCGGCTCGCCGATCCGCTCTTGCGCGTCTACCAGGCGCTCGATGGGGCGATCGGCAGGCTGCGGGCACGGCTGTCCCCGGAGACGAGCCTGCTCGTCTTCAGCGATCTCGACATGGGGCCGAACTATACCGGCGAGCACATCCTGGACGATGTCCTGAGATCGCTCGAGGATCGCTTGTGGCCCAGGCGCTCCTGGAGCGCGCTCCGCGACGGGGCGATCTACACGCTCGAGCGCCGCGTCCGCCGGCCGCTGACGCGGCGGCCGCCCAGGCTGGCGCTGGTCCACCGGTATCGCCGCGCCTTCCAGCTCGAGCACAACGAGATCAGCGGTGCGGTGCGCCTCAACATCAAGGGCCGCGAGCCGGCCGGCATCGTGGAGCCCGGCCATGAGGCCAAGTCCCTCCTCGCCGACCTCACCCGGGAGCTGCTGCAGCTCGTCAATCCGGGCACCGGCGGCCCCGTGGTGCAGGAGGTGCTGCGGACGGCCCGGCTCTATGATGGAGACAATCGGGAGCTTCTGCCCGACCTCCTGGTGGTCTGGAACCGCGAGGCCCCGATCGCCGCCGCCCGCTCGCCGCTGCTGGGAGCGATGCGCGCCCGGTCGGCCAACTTCCGGACCGGCAACCACCTCGCCAATGGGTTCTGTCTCGCCGCCGGCCCGTTCGCTGCCGGCCGGCCCGGCTTCCACGCTTCGATCACCGACCTCGGCCCGACGGTGGCACACCTGCTGGGAGCGTGCCTCGACAATGTCGAAGGCCGCCCGATCCCGAGCTCTGCTCACGATGAGGCGAAAGCCGGCGCTCTCTGGGTGACGGGCCGGCCCGCCCTATGCTCTAGCTGGCCGCTTGGGCATAGTCCATGCGAGCCCGGGAGTGCTGAGCCATGCCTGTCGAGAAGGAGCTCGAGCCCTACGAGCCGCAAGGCGCTCTGCAACCTATCGGTCACGAGATCTGGATCGTCGAGGGGCCCGTGATCGGCTTTCGCTGGCTGGGCCTGAGGCTGCCCTTCACGACACGCATGACGATCGTCCGCCTCGCCGACGGTGGTCTGTGGGTCCACTCGCCGATCGAGCTCGGCGCCGATCTCGCCGCGGCGGTCGACGCGCTGGCCCGGTGCGGCCCCTCGTGGCGCCCAACCGCATCCACTATTGGTGGCTGCCGGACTGGCAGCGGCGCTATCCGGGGGCGTTGGGCTGGGCCTGCCCCGACAACCAGAGCGGGGCGCTACGCCATGGCGTCCGCATCGACGGCCGCCTGGGCGAGAGCCGCCGATCGCCTGGCAGGGGCAGGTCGAGCAGCTCCTGGTCCGGGGCTGGTACATGACCGAGGCCGTCTTCTTTCACACCGCCTCCAGCACCCTCATCCTCACCGACCTCATCGAGAGCTTCGAGGCGGATCGGATCAAGAGCCCGGTCTTTCGCTTTCTCTGCAGCACCACGGGCGCCCTTCATCCCGACGGCAAGATGCCGCTCGACCTGAGGATGACCTTCGTCGGCAGGGGCGGGGAGCTGCGCGCCGCGGTGCGCCGCATGATCGGCTGGCGCCCGGAGCGGATCGTCATCGCCCACGGGCGCTGGTACCGGGAGAACGCGGAAGCGGAGCTGAGGCGGGCCTTCCGCTGGGCCGGCCCGCTCGAGCCCTAGGCCGCCTTGGCGACCACGCCGCTCACATCGTCCAGCGCG
>CAVVXU010000016.1:0-28259 GCA_963752325.1 uncultured Alphaproteobacteria bacterium | reverse complement strand
GTGGATCGTGCGGCATCACGCTGGGGGTGCGGCCGATGGCTGGCGACAGCGAAGCCACAAACCGGCTTGATGAGCCCAGGTTCAAGGTGCGGCACAAGCGCGTCTGGTTATAGTAACGCCGCCAACCCAGGCCCTCGGCACACTGAGCTGCGCCCTCTATGGCCTGGTTGGGGTGGCGTCGCCTAGCCAATGGTCTGGCCGCGATTTTACGGCCCGTGAACAGATGTCAACATCCGCGGCTCCTCCCTGCCCGGCCATCGATCGGACCGTAAGGCGATCTATTCGCCAGAGAAATGCATGTATCAACGGTTGTGTCGAGGCCCGCCTCTTCGCTTTGGACGCCTGCTAGGCTCAATCCTTTCGGGCTATAAGCCGCGCATGGCCAAGGCACACGGCGACACTCAGCACCTCGCATTGCGCCATCAGACGTGGTGGGTGAGGCTGCGCACCCCGCAGGACGTTCTGAAGCTGCATCCCGGCGAGCCTGCGTTTCGTCTGGGCGCAACCTCAGGACGCACAGCACGATAGCCTCCCGGAGGCCCGGCGGCTTACGCCACGCGGCCATAGCGGCCGAGCATGCCCGCTGGGCTGCCGCTACGGCAGAACAGGCCGCCCACCGGCTGCCGAGATCGATAGCCTGGCGCTTAGCGAGGCGCACCGGTACCACGACGAACTCGCTTCAAAGCTGATGGACGTTGCCGACGATCTGCCGCGCTGCTCGAGCACGCCTGCGAGCCTCGAGGCCCTGAATAGAGCTATTCTGATCGAAGCAACCGAGGTCATCCGGCGCGCAGGCTATCAGGCGACCGACGACGCCGTAAACGCCGAGCTAGCGCAGCAAGCTCTGCCGGGGGCGCGCAATGGCTGCTAGGACGCTCCACAACGGCGGTGAGCTGCCGGCAAATGTCCAGGGCTGCGGGACATTTCCAACTGCGTCCCTAGATCGCCGACAGGAAGGCTGCCGATCGGCTCGACACTCTTATAGAGCGCTACCATGGCGGAGCTTCGGCAGGCCTGACGGCTCTCTCGCCGCGACAACCATCGCGCAGGCCGAGACCAGTCTGCAGCTCCTGGCCGGTTGGCTTGCCGGATCGGGCGACGCTTGGCCACGTGAGCCGCCGGACAGCCGGCGAGTTCGTGGGAGCGCTGGAGAGGCTCGAGCCCGAGCCATCGCTCGCGATCGCAAGGCAGCCGGACTGCCCCTGGCCAAGCTCATAGCGAAGCTCTACCCGCGCAGGAGATGGGCGGGGGTTGGCTCTCGCATCGGTCCGTCGGCATATTTCCAATATTAGCGGATTGTGGAAATCGGCGATGGGGCGCGGGCTCTGCCGGAGAACCCATGGGAACGGCCTGCGCTTTGCAAAGCCAAACCCGCCGCCCATGAGCCCTACACCATGGCTGAGCTGCAGCTCCTCGCCGACGCGCTTCCTCGGGCGCCGGCCGGAGTGGGCTTTGTGTTTTTGGTGTCCCTCTTCTGGGGCCTGAGGCTCGGCGAGGCCTGCACCGTCGATGCGATCGTGCTGGACGCGCCGGTGCCTTCTCGATCTGAGCTTGAGCGACCGGAAGACCCCTGCCGGTAAGCGGCGCGTGCCCATCCATCCCGCTCTGCTGCCCCACCTGCCGCCCGAGCCGCCAAGGCTCCCGGCTGCGACGATCGGTAGAGCTTTCACCAGATGGAAGCGCTGGGCCGGGGTGACCCGTCCGAGAACAGATCATCACAGCCGGCGTAAAAATGTCGCGGGCGCCCTCGAGCAAGCAGGCGTCCCCGAGTCCGAAGCCGCGTTGATCCTCGGCCATGCTCAGGGGCGGGGGATAACGTATGGAGTTTACAGCCCATTAGGGGCAGGCCTTGCGCGGCTCGCCGATGCCGTCGCCCGGATCGAATACCAGGGCCTTACCTTTCCGAACGTGCTGCACAGACCTGTCGCACAGCTCGCCTTGGTTGGGCCGACTCCTCCCTGATCTTCTTAGGGTAAATGGTGGCGACGCCCCATCGGGTAGGGGCCGACATCGCCGCGCAGCGGCTGCAGCAGCATCTTGTCGAGGCGCAGCTCGCCGGGGTCGCGAAAGCTCTCGATGCCGATCGTCATGCCCAGATGACCCGCTGCCGGCTGCGGCCGGTAGGTGCCGAAGAGCCTGTCCCACAAGGAGAGGTTGAAGCCGAAATTGCTGTTGGTCTCGGCCGGCACGATCGAATGGTGCACCCGGTGCATGTCGGGCGTGACGAGCAGCCGGCGGATCACCCGGTCGACTGGCCCCGGCAGCAGCACGTTGCCGTGGTTGAACATCGAGGTGGCGTTGAGGATCACCTCGAACAGCAGCACGCCCACGGCCGGCGCCCCGAGCGCCGCAACCGCGCCGATCTTGATCAGCATCGAGAGCACGATCTCGACCGGGTGAAAGCGGATGCCGGTCGTGACGTCGATCTCGAGGTCGGCATGGTGCATGCGGTGCAGCCGCCACAGCGCCGGCACGGCATGGAACAGCACGTGCTGCAGATAGATCGCGAGGTCGAGGGCGAGGATCGTCGCCAGCACCGCCAGCCAGCCCGGCAGCTGGAGATTGTTCAAAAGGCCCCAGCCGCGCGCCTCGCCCAAAAGCGCCACGCCCACCGCCGCGGTCGGAAAGAGCAGGCGGACGATCAGGGTATCGGCGATGACGATGCCGATATTGCCGGGCCAGCGCCGCAGCCGCCCGACCGCCTGCCGGCGCCGTGGCGCCAGAATCTCCCACAGCGCCATCAGCGCCAGCACGCCGGCGAAGCAGCCGAGCCGGATCAAGGGCTCGGCCGCGAGCACCGCGCCGCTCACGGGAGCCGCCGCCTCGGCGGGTTGACTGGCGGCATGGACAGGGTCCGACACATGGACAAAAGAACGGATGCCGCTTCCTCCCTGTCAAGCGAGCGCGGCCCGATCGCGCCAGGGCCCACGCCTTCTTGATCGCCTGCGCCGCGCGTGGGATAGGCGGCCCTTGGGCAGGCCGCGTCGGCGGCGATGATGGGAGAGAAGCGCGCCATGCAGATCGAGAAGCATCTCGAGGAGCTGGGCATCGAGCTGCCGCCGGTCTCGAGCCCGGTCGCGAACTACGTGAACGCCGTCCGCACCGGCAATCTGCTTTTTCTTTCCGGCAAGGGGCCGTCCTATGGCGACGGTGGCACGGGCCGCGGCAAGGTCGGCCGGGACGTCGTCGTCGAGGAGGCCTACAAGCACGCGCGTCTCGTGGGCCTCAACCTCATCGCCGTCATGAAGGACGAGCTGGGCGACCTCGACCGGGTCGTGCGCATCGTCAAGGTCCTGGGCATGGTCAACGCGGTGCCCGAGTTCGAGGATCAGCCCAAGGTCATCAATGGCTGCTCCGACCTCTTCGTCGAGGTGTTCGGCGACAAGGGCCGTCATGCTCGCTCGGCCGTCGGCATGGGCAGCCTGCCCTCCAACATCACCGTCGAGATCGAGTGCATCGTCGAGGTGGGATGATGCGAGGCCGCGCCCTCCGCGTCCTGGCGCTGGGCCTGCTCGTCGCCGGCTGCGCCGCGCCGCCCTCCACGGTGGGCGCCTATCCCGACCATGTGGGCGAGATCGATCCGGCCCTGCTCGTCGGGAATTGGGCCTGCAAGGACCTCGATCCACCGTCGAGCCAGGAGCGGCTGGTCGAGCTGAAGGCCGATCACGGGCTGGTTCGAGGGCTTCTGCCCAAAGGCTCGTTGGAGGCGAGCCGGGCTCGGGACAGGATCGGCGGCGAATGGCAGATCATTAATGGCTATGTCCAGACGACCGACCTGCACCCGGTTGCGGGCAGTGACGAGGGGCTGGGCAGCCGGCTCGCCGAGCTGGTCGGGGACGGCCCGCCGTTGCGGGCGGCCCCGCGCACGCTGAACGTTCTCGATCTCGACCGCCAGCGTCTCGTCTTCCGCAACGTCAACCACGACTGGTCGCCGGTGGTGACCTGTCGCCGCCTGCCGGCCGGCGATCCCGCCTGACCACAGCCATTCTTGAGCTATCGCGCCGAGGACGGCAGCGCCTCGCGGTACCGGGGGCACATCAGGGTGAGCGCGGCGACGGGCGCAACGCGCATGCGCCCGACGAGCCGCTTGTGCCGCCGTTACGGGTCGCCCATGCCTCGTGGCGCGGGAATTGTCCCAACGGGAACGAACATGAAAAGCGGTCGCCTCGTCCTTCTCTGGCCCTGTCTGCTCGTTGCTGCCTGTGCCGCCGGCGGCGGCACGTCGAGCATCAAGCGTCCGCCGGTCGACGTCGCCGACGCGGTCGGCACGGTCGACCCGAAGCTCGTGATCGGCACCTGGCAGTGCCATGAGCTCAATCCGCCGGAGGGCGTCCCCCAGCCCCCGACGTCGACGATCGAGTTCAAGGCCGACGGCTCGCTGCTCTCGAACGGCCGCACGGCCCCGGCGCAGGCGGAGGGGAGCCCTCTGGGCACGGGCGAGATGATCGTCTCCTCGACCGGCAACTGGGAGGTCCAGGGCGAGGATATCGTCATGACCAGCCTGCACACCGAGGCGAAGCCGGCCGACGGCAACGCCATCATGGGCGCCATCACCAGCTTCGCCTCGTCGATCGTCAACAGCTCGAGCGAGGCGATGACCCCGCATCAATCGAACGTGCTGCGCCTCAGCCGGCACGAGCTCGTGATCCGGCCCGTCGATGTTGAGAACCCGCCCGTGATCTCCTGCACCCGCTGACGCCCGGTCAGGCCGGCCCGCTGCCCGTGGCGGGCGGGCCGCCCTTGCCGTAGCGGCCCGAGAAAAAGAACTCGAAGGCGCCGTAGGCGAGAAGCCCCAGCGCCACCCACAGCCACATGCCGTGCGGCTGGTACCAAAGCTCGAAGAGCACCCAGAGGCAGCAGAAGGCTGTGACGAGAACGCGGCGCCAGAGCGGCTCGAACCAGGGGCTGTATTGCAAGACGACTCGGCCTCCCTGAGGTCCTGGAAAACGCCGGCGCGCCCACGCCGGCGACGCGGCGGCACCGCGGGTCGGCACCGCGGCGCCGCCGAGCTTGGCACGTCCGGGCCTGATCCGCAGCAACGCAGAGGCGCTCGTGCGCCGACGGGCGGTGCCCGAAGGCCGCGCCCGCTAGCCGAAGCCCATGATGTGAAGTGACAAAAAGAGCGTCAGCACGACGACGTTGATGATGTCGACGAAGAAGGCGCCGACGATCGGGACGATGAGGAAGGACTGGGGTGCCGGGCCGTGACGGCGGGCCAGGGCCTGCATGTTGGCGATGGCGGTCGCCGTCGCGCCCATGGCGAAGCCGCAGAAGGCTCCCGCCATCACCGCGCTCTCATAGTCCCGGCCGACCACGCGGAACGTGATCAGGGACGCCCAGAGCGCCACCAGGACCATCTGCGCCAGGAGGATGATCAAGAGCGGCCCCGCCATGCCGAAGACGCTGCCGAGGTCGAGCGCCATCATCGTCCAGGCCAGGAACAGCGACAGGCAAACCGACCCGATCAGATCCGTCGCCGCATTGTGCAGGCGCAGACCGACCAGGCCGCCGAGGTTGCTCAGCACCAGCCCGGCCAGCAGGCTCAGCAGGAAATCGGGCACGGCGACGGGCGCCCCGGCGAGCAGCTCGGCCAGCCACGCACCGACCAGCACCGCGATCAGCGCCAAGGTCAGCGAGCCGACCAGCGGCATGGTCGTCACCGGCGTCTCCGCGGGGCCCATGATCACGTCGCCGTCCGGGTCGTGCCCAGGACGGGGCGAAAGATCGAACCGCCGGATCAGGCGCTCCGCCACGGGGCCGCCGATGATCCCACCCAGCACGAGGCCCAGCGTCGCCGAGGTCATGGCCAGGGCCATGATCCCGGGAATGGCGCTGGCCTCGCCGAATCTGTTGACATAGGCGGCACCGGTGCCGTGCCCGCCGACCAGCGTGATCGAGCCCGCGACGAGGCCCAGGAACGGATGCAGGCCGAGCAGCGACGCCATCAGCACGCCCAGCGCGTTCTGCACCAGCAGGAACGGGATCAGCGCCACGATGAAGCGCAACAGCCGCGGGCCGCCGCGCATCAGCCGTCGCAGATCGGAGGTGAGCCCGAGGCAGGCAAAGAACAGCAACAGGAGGTCGGACCGCGCCTCGCTCGCCAGGGCGATGCGATGCCCGGTCGTGCGGAGCAGCACGGCGGCTACGATGGCGAAGAGGATGCCGCCGATGACCGGGCTCGGGATGCTGTAGTGGGCCAGCAGCGGCACGCGCTGGCTGAGGTAGGTGCCGAGCAGCAACACCAGACAGGCAGCGAGCAAGGAGGGCAGGGCGTCGAGGCTGATGAGGCTGTCGGCGATGGTCATGCGGGCCGGGCTTGAGCCGGTTCTCCCCTGTCTGCCTCCGTCCTGCGAGGACCATGCCCCCCGGCGGCAGGGCGGTCAATCGCGGCTCGGCCGTCCGGGCGGCCCTCGGGTTGACCATCCTTGCGTCACGCGGCACCCTTGCTCCGTGAGCCGCGCCGCCCGAGCCCGGTGCGCCGCCGGCGATCGTCTCTTGGACGCGGCCAACGTCGTCCTCGCATGCGGTCACGAGGGCAAGATCCTGCTGGAGCCGAGATAGGCCGCCGATGCCAGCGAGAGTGGTCCTCCTCGGTCTCGATTCGGCGAGTGTCACCCTCGTCCGACGCTGGATGGCCTCGGGCCATCTGCCTCATCTCGAGGAGCTGCGCCGGCAGGCTGCCTGGGGTCTGCTGACGAGCCCGCCTGGGCTCGGCGACGATGCCACCTGGGCCTCGTTCTCCACGTGCACGGCACCGGGGGCGCACGGCCGCTTCTACTTCCGCTCCATCCGGCCGGGGTCCTACGAGTACCCCTTCGTTCAGGACGACCATCTGAGGCGCGAGCCCTTCTGGAACGCGCTCGGGCGGCAGGGGCTGCGCACGGCCGTCCTCGACGTGCCCAAGGCGCCGCTGAGCCCGCAGATCAACGGGCTGCACCTGACCGACTGGCGGGTTCATGGCCGGGACGGCGTCACGCGCAGCGTCCCGGCCGATCTGGCACCGCGCGTCATCGAGCGCTACGGCGACGACCGGACCGACCGCCCGGGGACGAAGGACTGGCTTTGCCGCCTCGACAGCCTCGCGGAGGACAGGCTCGAGACCTTTCTCGATCACCTGCTCGAGAGCATCGAGCAGAAGACCAGCCTGGCCATGGAGCTGCTGGAGCAGGAGGCGTGGGACCTTTTCCTGCTCGTCTTCAAGGAGGCGCATTGCGCGGGCCACCAGTGCTGGCATCTGGTCGATCCAGCACACCCGGCCTACAGGGCGGCGCTGGCCCGGCGGCTCGCCGATCCGCTCTTGCGCGTCTACCAGGCGCTCGATGGGGCGATCGGCAGGCTGCGGGCACGGCTGTCCCCGGAGACGAGCCTGCTCGTCTTCAGCGATCTCGACATGGGGCCGAACTATACCGGCGAGCACATCCTGGACGATGTCCTGAGATCGCTCGAGGATCGCTTGTGGCCCAGGCGCTCCTGGAGCGCGCTCCGCGACGGGGCGATCTACACGCTCGAGCGCCGCGTCCGCCGGCCGCTGACGCGGCGGCCGCCCAGGCTGGCGCTGGTCCACCGGTATCGCCGCGCCTTCCAGCTCGAGCACAACGAGATCAGCGGTGCGGTGCGCCTCAACATCAAGGGCCGCGAGCCGGCCGGCATCGTGGAGCCCGGCCATGAGGCCGAGTCCCTCCTCGCCGACCTCACCCGGGAGCTGCTGCAGCTCGTCAATCCGGGCACCGGCGGCCCCGTGGTGCAGGAGGTGCTGCGGACGGCCCGGCTCTATGATGGAGACAATCGGGAGCTTCTGCCCGACCTCCTGGTGGTCTGGAACCGCGAGGCCCCGATCGCCGCCGCCCGCTCGCCGCTGCTGGGAGCGATGCGCGCCCGGTCGGCCAACTTCCGGACCGGCAACCACCTCGCCAATGGGTTCTGTCTCGCCGCCGGCCCGTTCGCTGCCGGCCGGCCCGGCTTCCACGCTTCGATCACCGACCTCGGCCCGACGGTGGCACACCTGCTGGGAGCGTGCCTCGACAATGTCGAAGGCCGCCCGATCCCCGAGCTCTGCTCACGATGAGGCGAAAGCCGGCGCTCTCTGGGTGACGGGCCGGCCCGCCCTATGCTCTAGCTGGCCGCTTGGGCATAGTCCATGCGAGCCCGGGAGTGCTGAGCCATGCCTGTCGAGAAGGAGCTCGAGCCCTACGAGCCGCAAGGCGCTCTGCAGCCTATCGGTCACGAGATCTGGATCGTCGAGGGGCCCGTGATCGGCTTTCGCTGGCTGGGCCTGAGGCTGCCCTTCACGACACGCATGACGATCGTCCGCCTCGCCGACGGTGGTCTGTGGGTCCACTCGCCGATCGAGCTCGGCGCCGATCTCGCCGCGGCGGTCGACGCGCTCGGCCCGGTGCGGCACCTCGTGGCGCCCAACCGCATCCACTATTGGTGGCTGCCAGACTGGCAGCGGCGCTATCCGGGGGCGTTGGGCTGGGCCTGCCCCGACAACCAGAGCCGGGCGCTACGCCATGGCGTCCGCATCGACGGCCGCCTGGGCGAGGAGCCGCCGATCGCCTGGCAGGGGCAGGTCGAGCAGCTCCTGGTCCGGGGCTGGTACATGACCGAGGCCGTCTTCTTTCACACCGCCTCGGGCACGCTCATCCTCACCGACCTCATCGAGAGCTTCGAGGCCGATCGGATCAAGAGCCCCGTCTTCCGCTTTCTCTGCAGCGCCACGGGCGCTCTTCATCCCGACGGCAAGATGCCGCTCGACCTGAGGATGACCTTCCTCGGCAGGGGCGGGGAGGTGCGCGCGGCCGTGCGCCGCATGATCGGATGGCGCCCGGAGCGGATCGTCATCGCCCACGGGCGCTGGTACCGGGAGAACGCGGAAGCGGAGCTGAGGCGGGCCTTCCGCTGGGCCGGCCCGCTCGAGCCCTAGGCCGCCTTGGCGACCACGCCGCTCACATCGTCCAGCGCGGCCTTGAGCCGGTCGAAGAGCTGGTCGATCTCGCCCTCGGTGATGATCAAGGGCGGGCAGATGCCGATCACCTCGCCGGGCAGCGGGCGCAGGATCAGGCCGTGCTCGACGCAGCGCTGGGCCACCTGCGCCGCCACCTTCTCCGAGGCCGGGTACTGCTCCTTGGTGGCCTTGTTCTTGACGATCTCGACGCCGCCGATGAGGCCCACGCCGCGCGCCTCGCCCACCAGCGGATGCGCGTTCAGCTCCTTCAGCCGCGCCATGAAGCGCGTGCTGACCTTGCGCACATGGCCCAGAATGTCGTCGCTCTCGTAGATCTTGAGCGTCTCGACCGCGACGGCCGCCGCGACCGGATGGCCGCCATAGGTATAGCCCATGCCGAGCGTGGCGCGCTTGGCGCTCTCGTCCGCGATCACGTCGTAGAAGGCCTGGCTCATCAGCAGGCCGGCGATCGGCAGATAGGCCGAGGAGAGCTGCTTGGCGCAGGTCATGAGGTCGGGGCTGATGCCGCAGGTCTCGCAGCCCCACGTGTTGCCGGTGCGATAGAAGCCGTTGATGACCTCGTCCGCCACCATCAGCACGTCGTGCTTCTTGAGGACCTTCTGGATCTTCTCGAAATACCCCTTGGGCGGGACGATGACGCCGCCCGCACCCATCACCGGCTCGGCAACGAACGCCGCCACCGTCTCGGGGCCCAGCGCCTGGATCAGCGTCTCGACCTCGGCAGCGAGCCTCGTCGAGAACTGGTCCTCGGTCTCGCCCGGCAGCCCGTCCCGGTAGAGCGAGGGCGTCGTGACGTGGAAGAAGCGATCGGACATCGGCAGATCGAAGCCGGCCCGCGCATAGGGCAGGCCCGTCAGGTGGCCCGCCGCCAGCGTGATGCCGTGATAGGCGCGCCTGCGGCCGATGATCCGCTTCTTCTCGGGCTTGCCCCGGGCGTTGTTGTAGTACCAGGTGAGCTTGATCGCCGTGTCGATCGCCTCGGACCCGGAGTTGACGAAGAAGGCCTTGGCCAGCGGCGCGGGCGCCAGCGCCATCAGCCGCTCGGCCAGCTCGATCACCGGCTCGGTCGAGCGATGCGCGAAGACGTGCATGTAGGGCAGCTTCTCGAGCTGGCGCCGCGCCGCCTCGGCCAGCCGCCTCTCGCTGAAGCCCAGCGAGGTGCACCACAGCCCCGCCAGCCCTTCGATGTAGCGCTTGCCGTCGTCGTCGGTGACCCATACGCCCTCGCCGCCGGTGATCACCATCGGCCCCTGCTCCTCGTGCTGGCGCAGGTTGGTGTAAGGGTGGATGGTGTAGGCGACGTCGCGCGCGGCGAGCGAGTTCGGGGCGATGGTCATGGAATGGGCTCCCGGCCCGCCTCGATCGAGCGGCGAGCCTGCTTGCGTGGTCGGGTCTCTTTTCGCAACTAAGTCTAGCGATCACGCCCGCAAGGAACAATCATCGCCACCAGCGGCCGCGTCGCGCTGGCCGCATGGGTGCCAGCCGGGCTCCTGAGGAGGGGAGATGGCTTCGACACTGACCGAGACCGCTCAGCCGGCCGATCCCGGCCTGCGGTCCACCGCCGGGCCCCTGCCGGCCGGCCATCCCCCGGTCGACGCCGAGCGGATCGGCGTCGTCCTTCTCAACCTCGGCACGCCCGACGGCACCGACTACTGGTCGATGCGCCGCTATCTGGGCGAGTTCCTGTCTGACCGCCGCGTCATCGACTACTCGCCCTGGCTCTGGCAGCCGCTCCTGCAGCTCGTCATCCTCTCGAAGCGCCCCATCACCTCCGGCCGCGCCTACGCCTCGATCTGGAACAAGGAGCAGGACGAGAGCCCGCTCAAGACCGTGACCCGCGAGCAGGCGGCAAAGCTCGCGCAGCGGCTCCAGGCGCGCTCGCCCGCGGTGCTGGTCGACTGGGCGATGCGCTATGGCAACCCGTCGACCGCTGATGTGCTGGGCAATCTGGTCGATCGGGGCTGCCGGCGCCTGGTGCTGATGGCGCTCTATCCGCAATACGCCGCCCCCACGACGGCCACCGCCTACGACAAGGCCTTCGCGGCGCTGGGCACGATCCGCTGGCAGCCGGCCGTGCGGACGATGGGCTCCTACCACGACCACCCGAGCTACATCCGTCTCCTGACGGCCAGCATCGAGCGCCACCTCGAGACACTCGACTTCGAGCCGGAGCTGCTCGTCATGTCCTATCACGGCATGCCCGAGCGCCTGCTGAAGAGCGGTGACCCCTATCATTGCCACTGCCAGAAGACGACGCGGCTGGTCCGCGAGGCGCTCGGCTGGCCCGAGGAGCGGGTCAGGATCTGCTTCCAGTCCCGCTTCGGCCCAGAGGAGTGGCTCAAGCCCTATCTCGACGTCGAGCTCGAGCGGCTGCCGCAGGAGGGCATCAAGCGCTTGGCCGTGATCTCGCCCGCCTTCGCCACCGACTGCCTCGAGACCCTCGAGGAGATCGCCGAGCGCGGACGCGAGAGCTTCCTTCAGGCCGGCGGCGAGCAGTTCACCTACATCCCCTGCCTCAACGCCAGCGACGGGCACATCGATCTTCTGGAGGAGCTGGCCCTGAGCGAGCTGCAGGGCTGGATCTGAGAGCGCCGGGCCGTCGGCCGTGCTGCCCCCTTGTATGACCGGGGGGCATCACCATATCAGCATCAAGCTCCAACAGATGCGGATCAGATTGCGGCCCAGGGCGTTATGTCATTGGGTCTCATCTCGATGCCCGCTCGAGGGCGACGGCGGGCTCGCCGCCTCGTCCGTGGGGTTTGACCAGCAAGAGGCTTCGTTCAGATAGACATGCAAAGCAATATTGGTTCTGGGCGCTTCGAGAACGACCTCGAGCGCTATCTCGACGACGCGCGCCGCCAGCCCCTCCTCGAGGCCGGGGACGAGCGCCTGCAGGCCGAGCGTTGGCGTGACATGAAGGACCCCGAGGCGGCACGCCGACTGGCCGCCAGCCACCTCCGTCTCGTGATCCGCATCGCCAGACGCTATCGCGGCTACGGCTTCCCGCTGGGCGACCTGATCGGTGCCGGGAATCTGGGTCTCGTTCAGGCGCTTGCAAGGTTTGAGCCGGAGCGCGGCTTTCGCTTCTCCACCTATGCCATGTGGTGGATCAAGGCCGCCATCCAGGAATACATCGTCCACAACTGGTCGCTCGTCAGGCTCGGCACGACCGCGGCGCAAAAGAAGCTCTTCTTCAATCTGCGCCGCCTCAAGAGCAAGCTCGGCGAGCTCGAGGAGGGTGACCTGGGGCACGAGGCGGTGACCAGCATCGCCCGCGCGCTTGAGGTCGGCGAGCACGAGGTCATCGACATGAACCGGCGGCTCGGCGGCGGCGACGCCTCGCTCAGCGCCCGCATGTCCGAGGACGGCGACCGCGAGTGGATCGACATGCTGGTCGACGAGAGCCAGAACCAGGAGGAGCGCACCGTCGCGGCGGACGAGCTCACCTGGCGTCGCGGGCTCCTGGCCGACGCGATGCAGGGTCTGAGCGAGCGCGAGCGTCACATCATCGAGGAGCGGCGCCTCAAGGAGGAAACCTCCACGCTCGAGGACCTTGCCCAGATCTACGGCGTCTCGCGCGAGCGCATTCGCCAGATCGAGGTGCGCGCGTTCGAGAAGCTGCAAAAGGCGATGTTGGCCAGCGCCGCCAACGACGCCGGCCAGGCCGCGATTGCCGCGTGAGCCATCCCGGCGATCGGCTCTCGGCCGTCGTAGCGGCCCGAAGGGGGATCATGCGAGGTATGAAGTGAGATGACGGTCGATCATCCTTGGGGAGCCAAGGGCTCCGGCCGACCCAGCCGGAAGGCGCTGCAGCGCCAGGAGGCCGATGCCCGTGCAGCCCGCCGGCGCGAGGGCGGCCAGGGCCGGCAGGTGACGGTCGAGGTGGCTCGTCTGGGCGTGCCGGGGGCTCGGCCCGAGGCCGGCACCGCGGCGCGCCGGCCCTCGCGCTGGGCATCGGTCGAGCAGGCATGGCGGGACGAGATGCGCCGCCTCGACGACCAGGACGGCGAGAAGCGCTGACGCGCTAGCCGGCACCGCGGGCGCCGGGCCGAGCCCTCAGCGCAGCTCGGCCGTCAGCGTGAAGCGCGCATTGCCCCGTGTGGGGCCGACGACGACGAGATAGCTGCCCGTGCGCTCGAGGGTGCCGGCCCACTTGGTGGCGTCGTCGCCCTCCGCAGCGCCCGGCAGCGCTTGGCCCACGATCTCGATGCCATAGTCTTGCCGCTCGGGCCGTGCGCCCGGCGCATAGAGCTGGAAGACGGCGTTGTCCTCCACCGATGCGACGCCGAGCGTCAGAAGCTGTCCGGCCTCGAGATCGAGCGTGTAGAGCGTCCGTTCCCCGCGGACCACCGCCCCCTCGACCGTGGCCTTCGATGCGCCTTGTGCCATCCGGATGGGCTGGACGACGATCGCGTCGGCCCTGACGTCCAGCGGCCCGCCGAGCCAGGCGCCTATGAGAAAAAGGGCGGCGACGAGGGGCCGGATCATGCGGCTGGCCATTCTCAGGCTCCCTATCCGTTGGCGGGGCCCAGCGCCTCGATGATGCGGCATTCGGCGACCGTGCCGCGCTCGCACCGGCCGACGAGGTCGGCGAGCTCGTCGCGCAATGCCGCCAGATCCCTGATCTTGCGCTCGACCTCGGCCAGATGCTGCCCTGCTATCAGGTCCACCGCGTCGCACGGCCGGTCCCGCTCGTCGGCCAGCGCCAGCAGCTCGCGCACCTGATCCAGCGAGAAGCCGAGATCGCGGGCGCGCCGCACGAAGCTCAACCGCCCGAGGCTTTTGTCATCGAAGCAGCGGTAGTTGCCTTCCGTGCGTGCGGGCGCCTGAAGAAGGCCGATCCGCTCGTAGTAGCGGATCGTTTCCACCTTCGTGCCCGTCCGCCGCGCCAGATCGCCGATCGAGAGATTTCCGTTCGCCATGTCTTGAGCCTGTAGTTGCTACAGGGTCCATATGGGAGGTCACGTCGCAACCGTCGAGGTGACAGCATGGCTGCCGGCAGCGCGCTCAGGCTGCGGATCGAAGGCATGGATTGCGGCGCCTGCGCCGTGAAGATCGAGAACGCGATGCAGCGCCTGCCGGGCATCTCGGACCTCTCGGTCAGCTACGGCACGGCCTCGCTCTCGCTCACCCTCGACGAGGACCGCACCTCGCGCGCCGCCATCGAGGCCAGGATCAGGGCGCTGGGCTTCACGCCCGTAGCACCCTCCGAGGCGGCCGGGGGCCGCGCAGCACCGGCCGCGACGCAGGGCTCTTGGTGGACGACGCGGAAAGGCCAGCTGGTCATCGGCACGGGCGCCCTGCTCGTGCTGGCCTTCGCCGTGTCGCTCGTGGAGCCCGTCTGGTCGTCCAGGGCCTACCTTGCCGCGGCGCTCTTGGGCCTTGTGCCGATCGCCCGGCGCGCGCTGGCCGGCGCCCGCTCGGGCACGCCCTTCGGCATCGAGACGCTGATGTCGATCGCGACCGTGGGTGCCTTGGCGATCGGTGCTGCGCCCGAGGCCGCCATCGTCGTCTTCCTGTTCGCGCTGGGCGAGCTTCTGGAAGGCGTCGCCGCGGGGCGGGCTCGCGCCGGCATCGAGGCGCTGATCGATCTCGTGCCCCGCACGGCGCTGCGGCTGCGCGGGGCCCTGATGGAGACGGTGCCGGTCGAGGCGCTGGCCATGGGCGACCTCGTGATGGTGCGGGCGGGTGATCGCGTCCCCTCGGACGGCGTCGTCGTCGAGGGGCAATCGGAGGTCGACGAGGCGCCGGTGACGGGCGAATCGGTGCCGGTCCCCAAGGGGCCGGGCTCGGCCGTCTATGCCGGCAGCATTAACGCGCAGGGCACCCTGCAGGTGGAGATCACCAGCACGGCAGCGGACAACACGCTGGCCCGCATCATCCACCTGGTCGAGGAGGCGCAGGCCACCAAGGCGCCGACCGCGCGCCTCATCGACCGTCTCAGCCGCTGGTACACGCCCTGTGCGATGGCCGCGTCGGCGCTCGTGGTGGTCGGGCCGCCACTGTTGCTGGGCGCCGACTGGCTCACCTGGATCTATCGCGGCCTCGCTTTGCTGCTCATCGCCTGCCCCTGCGCGCTGGTCATCTCGACGCCCGCCGCCATCGCCTCGGGCCTCGCGACCGGCGCCCGGCACGGGCTGCTCATCAAGGGCGGCGCCGCGCTGGAGATGCTGGCCAAGGTCAGGACCGTCGCCTTCGACAAGACCGGCACGCTCACCACGGGCCGTCCGCGGGTGACTGACATTGTCGCGATCGCGGGTGCCGAGGCCGACCTGCTGGCCAAGGCTGCCGCGGTGGAGCAGGACTCCAGCCATCCCTTGGGCATGGCGATCTTTGCCGAGGCGGCGGGCCGCGACCTCGTCGTCCCCCGGGTCTTCGGGGGCAGTGTTGCCATGCCCGGCAGGGCAGTCGTGGCGCGCCTGAGGTCGGGCTTCGTCCGGGTGGGCTCGCCGCGTGATGCGGCCGAGCAGGCGGATCTCCCGGAGGATGTGGCGGCGCGGATCGCCGGGCTCGAGGCCGCCGGCAAGACGGTCGTCGCGGTGAGCGAGCGCGGCAGCCTGCTGGGGCTGATCGCGCTGCGGGACGAGCCCAGGGCCGATGCCGCCCAGGCGGTCAGCCGCCTCCGCGCCAAGGGAATCCACCCGGTCATGCTGACCGGCGACAACGTCCGGGCCGCCCGGGCGATCGCTGACGCCCTCGGCCTCGAGGCCCGGGCCGGGCTGCTGCCCGAGGCCAAGCTCGACGCGATCGCGCGCTACAAGGCCGCAGCACCCATCGCCATGGTCGGCGACGGCATCAACGACGCGCCGGCGCTTGCTGCGGCCTCGGTCGGCATCGCCATGGGCGGCGGCACCGACGTGGCGCTCGAGACAGCCGACGCCGCTCTTCTGAAGAACCGTGTGGGCGGCGTCGCCGAGCTCATCGCGCTCTCCCGCGCCACGCTCGCCAACATCTGGCAGAACATCGCCCTGGCATTGGGGCTGAAAAGCATCTTCCTCGTCACCAGCCTCACCGGCGCCACGCCCCTTTGGATGGCGATCCTGGCCGACACGGGCGCCACCGTGCTGGTGACGGCCAATGCGCTGCGGCTCCTGCAATTCCGCCCCGAGCGCCACATCTGACCGGGCCGTCGCCAGCCCCTCTGGCCAGGATCAGGCTGCAGGATCGAGCTTGTGCCCCAGGCCACCGCTCGCGCGGATCGCCCCCTCCTGGAGACGGCGAAAACGCCGCGGCGGGCTGCGCATCACGCGCTTGAAGGTCGTGCTGAAGGCGCTTTCCGAACTCGTAGCCGACCGCAAGCGCGATGGCCGCGATGGGCTCGTCCGTGCTCGTCAGCCTGTCGCCGGCCAGCAGCATCCGCCAGCGCGTCAGATAGTCCATCGGCGACTGCCCGACCGTCGCCTTGAACCTGAGGGCAAAGCTTGTGCGCGACATGCCGGCCTCCTCGGCCAGGGCCTGCAAGGTCCAGCGCCGCGCCGGGCTGGCGTGCATGGCGCCGATAGCAGCACTCATCCGCTTGTCCGCCAGCGCGAAGAGCCAACCCACACCGCCCTCGGGCCTCTGTGCCAGGTGGAGCCGCAGGGCCTGGACCAACAGCGTGTGGGCCAGCTGCTGGACGATCAACACATAGCCCGGCCTGCGCTCGCGCAGTTCCAGCATCATGCGCTCGAGCGCCCAGCGCAGCGCCGCCCTGTCCGCCTCCTCGCGCAGATGGACGACGGGCGGCAGCATGCCCTGCAGGATGGACGCATGCTCCCCGGCAAGGACAAAATGGCCGCCGACGATCATGCGCTCGCCACCGCCCTTGTGGATGTGCGTGCGGCCATCGCCCGGCGAGGTGAGAAGCGCCCGAAAATCGGTCGGCGGCACCTCGAGGTCGCTGGCGAGCCGGAATGGCCGTCCCCGCGGCAGGAGAAAGCAGTCGCCCGCCTCCAGCCGCACCGGCTCGGCGACCCCTGCTACCGACAGCCAGACCTCGCCCGACACCACGGCATAGCACTTGACCCCTGCGTGGGCCGGGAACGCGATGCTGAGCTCGCCGGCGATGTCGAAGCCCCCCGCCATGTAGCTGCGCGGCTTCAGGAGAGAAAGAACATCCGAGAGCGGGTCCACCCGGAACTCCGAACGATCGCGAAGACAATCCGTACGCTGGAGTATGGATCGTTCGCGGGCTGCTCCCTAGCCTCCGCTCACGGCGCCCGCGAGGGCGACCGGGTTCGGCAGGCGATCCGGAGTTTCCCATGCGTATCTTCGTCACCGGCGCAACCGGCTTCATCGGCTCGGCGATTGTCCGAGAGCTGCAGGGCGCGGGCCACCAGGTGCTCGGGCTCGCGCGCTCCGATGAGGGCGCGGGCTTGCTGCGTGCGATGGGTGCCGAGCCGCATCGCGGCGACGTGCGCGATCTCGACAGCCTCCGCCGGGGTGCCGTCCGGGCGGATGGCGTGATCCATGCCGCCTTCATCCACGACTTCTCGCGGTTCGTCGAAAACTGCGAGATCGACCGGCAGGCCATCGAGGCGCTGGGCGCCGCGCTGGCGGGCCGTGACGCTCACCTCGTCGTCACCTCCGGCACCGCCGTCGCCGGGCTCATGCCCGGCCATCTGGTGACCGAGGAGGACGAGAGCGCACCCATCGCGGAAATACCCCGCGCCGCGTCGGAGGAGGCCGCGTCGGCGGTCGCGGCGCGGGGAGTGAGCACGTCCATCCTGCGCCTTCCCCCGTCCGTCCATAACCCCGACAGGCAAGGCCTCGTGATCCCGCTCATCGCCCGCGCGCGTGAGGCCGGTGTCTCGGCCTATGTGGGCGATGGGCTCAACCGCTGGCCTGCCGTGCACCGGCTCGACGCGGCACGTCTCTTCCGGCTGGCGCTGGAGAAGGGCGCCGCCGGGGCCTGTCATCACGCCGTCGACGAGGAGGGGGTGCCGCTGAAACAGATCGCCCAAGTGATCGGCCGCCGGCTGAGGCTGCCGGTCGTCGGCCTGTCGCCCGACGAGGCCGTGGTCCATTTCGGCTGGCTTGCTCCCTTCGCCGGTGCCGACTGCCCGGCATCGAGCGCCGTCACCCGGGAACGGCTCGGCTGGCGGCCGACCGGGCCCAGGCTGATCGCCGACCTCGAGGAAGCACCTACACTGGAGAGCTGAGCGCACGACGCCTCGGGATGGCGGCGCGCCGATGTATCGGCCCGCGGATTGCGAGACATCGCGCGTGGGTCAGTCGGCGCGCGCGAAGAGCTGACGATCGCGGGCCCGGACCGGGTCGGTCCAGTCGCGCTCGAACCAGGCCTTGCCGCCGGGCTGGGGCCGCCGCTTTAGCTCCAGGGGAGGCGCCGCGCCCGGCCTCTCTCCCGAGGCGACGCGGAAGAGATAGTGGTCATAGATCCGCAGCGCCTCGATCATGTAGCTGGTGGCCACCGTGCGGTCGCGGACGAGGACCAGGTTCTCGCCGTTCTCGCCGTCGGCCGGTTCCGAGAAGTTGTAGGAGCCCAGATAAACCCGCGCCGTTGGCTTGTCGAAGTCGAGCACCACGAACTTGTGGTGCATCCGGGTGCCGCGTTGCTTGCCATCGACTCCGGAAAGCCCTGAAGGCTCGGTCAGGAAAGGGGGCGGCACGTTGCCGGTGAGCGCAGCCGAGCGAACCACCCGGCGCCGTTTGTCGGGGCTCATCACTGTCAGGCCGAGATTGCCGGCCTTCACCGCGGCGTCGGCGATGCCCATGACAAGCATCCCGGGTCGATCCAGCGCGCGGCCGAGCGCGGGTCCGATCGGGCCCTTGGTGATTTGGCCGAGGAAGGCCAGCGAGAACAACACGCTCGATTCCGCCTTGTCGATGTCGGCGCCGATCTCATCGAGCCGGCCGTTGGCTTCGCTGTGCGGAGAGAAGGCAACCTTGGCATCGACACCCGTCAGGCCGAGGTCCAGCCAGCCGGCCGAGCTGGCCGAGGCGCGGAAGGCGTCCGGTTTCTTTGCCGAGAAATAGCTGTCGAAGGCGGTGAAATAGTCGTCCACGGCGCTGGCGCTGTGGACGGCGAGGCTGTTGTTCGACTGCACATAGAGGCCCCGCCAGCTCAGGTTGGTCGAGCCGTAGAGCACGGTCGCCATGCCGCCGCCGCGCACGGCGATGGACTTCTGGTGCTGAAGATTGGCCATGTGCTGGCGCTTCACGTTCGCCACGCCTGCCGAGGCGATCAGACGTTGAGCCGCCTGCGATTCCGGCGACTCCGGCCGGCCGTGGCCCTTGGTGCGGGCGCTGTCGTCGATGATGATCCGGAGCCTTGGTCCCAGGGCCTCCAGCCGCTCGACCACCTCGGGCAGATTAAGGTCGTAGGCGATGACGCGGACCTCGGCACCGGCGTCGCGTGCCCGGTCGAGAACCGAGAGCGTCTCGGTCCGGGCCTCGAACCCCATCCAGGCGAGCGCTCGGCCGGCATCGGCATGGGTGGGCACGAAGTCCAGCCCCTCGTCGCCCTCGGGCGGCACCAGCGTGGTGACGGGCCCGCCGGCGGCGAAGTTGCGCACGAAGGCCTGCGACGAGACGAAGCCGCGCGTGAAGGCGACGTTCAGCTTGCCGGGAATGGTCTCGCGCATCAGCGCCAGCTCTGCCTCCTGCGCCTCGCCCTTCGTCAGCACGCCGCCGGCGTCCGAGAACATCGGCGTGACGCGATAGAGGAACGGGCCTTCGAGATCGGCACTGAAGGGGAAATGCACCCAGCGGAACTTCTGGATGGGGGCCTCGGTGGTCCGGATGCCGTCGTCCGGCACCGGCTGGCCGGGAAAGCCGATGCGGTTGTGGACGGTCTTGAAGAACCGTGTGCCGGGCTCGCGGTACTGGATGGCGAAGCCCGCGAAGTCATCCGGCGGCTGGCCGGATTTCCAGTCCATGCCCAAAAGCACCATGCCGTCGCCGCGATGGATGGTGAGCAAAAAAAGCGCCGCGGCGTTGCTGCCGGTTACACGAAAGCTCGTATCCACGTCCACCTCCCACTCGTGGCCACCGCCAGCCTAGCACGGTTCCGTGACAGTACGGAGACGGGTGACGGGCCGGCAGAATGCAGGGACTTGGACATCGACGCTCGCCCCGCCTCCTGCAAAGTCCATCAATACCTTGAGGATACCGGATGGCTTTTGCAGCAGAGCCCGCGTGACTGTGTAGAGGCGTCGACCATGGCCTTTATCCGTGCCACGAACGGCCCTCCTCAAACGATTGGTGGCAGGGCAGCCTACTTGCTACTTCTTCTTTCTCGCAGCGTCGAGCGCCGCCCAGGTCTGCGGGCCCACGAGCCCGTCCGCGGTGAGCTTCTTCTCGCTCTGGAAGCGCATCACCGCCACCTCGGTCCCCGCCCCGAAATCGCCGTCGACGGCCAGGCCGAACTTGAGGTCGCGCAGCATCGCCTGGAGATCGGCCACGGCCTCGCCCTTGGAGCCCCGTTGCAGGACGGGCCGCCCGCTCTTGTCCGCGGCACCCCCGGAAAGCTGCACGCCCTCCAGCCGCGCCACGGCCGTCTTGGCCTTCGAGGTGAGGCTTCGCCGCTCGTCCAGCCCGTTGGTGCCGCCATTGATCAGCTTCGTGACCCTGATGATGTCGTCCTGATCGCACGCCGCGTTGATTTTTTTTCGTTTCCAGTATTCGCAGGCGATGCGCAGCGAGAACGCCGGCTCGGCCGCCAGGGCCGGCTCCTGCTCGAGATCCACGCCCAGCGCAGCACCATAGTCGCGATAGTTGGCGCGACCGGTCAGCTGCAGAAGGCCGCGACCCTTGAAGAGCGGGCCGTCTCCCTTCTCGGTGTTGCCAAGATCTTTTCGGCCCTCATAGGCCTCGCCGCTCGCGAATTCTTCCGTTGTTCTGAATCCGGCCAACTCGTGGCAGGTCTGGCCCAGGAAATGCGCGATCCGCAGCCGGCTCGTGATCTCATAGGCCTCGAGCGTCGGCCGCAGCACCTCGCCTGCGGCGGCAATGATCTTCGCCTGACGCTCGGCGTTATCTCCGCTGAAGGTCGGCGCGACCTCGCGCATCGTCTGGCTGTCCACCGGAATCACAGCAGATCACTCCTTCCGCTTGAGGCCAGTGTCGTTGCATTCGCGAACCGCGGCCACGCTCTCGTCAGCTCGCGTCCGCCGGGCTGCCACCATGTCTCCGACTTCTTTGTAACAGGCCCGCCGAGGGCTGTCAGCCCGACGTGGAACTCGGAGCGACCGAGCAGCCAACTCTTGGAGGCTCGTCGGGCCGGCCCAACAGCCGGTCCCGGCCCACCGACGACAACATCGCCCAGACGCAGCGTCAACCTGCAAGTGCGTCAGAATTTCGCTCGAAGACCGATGTTAATGGCCGATTTCGGCCTCCAGGCGGCGGCCCTTCGCGAACGTCCGGTTCCCCATCCCTTGTTCGCGAGCTCGACGCCCAGAGCGGGAATTCCGCAGGGACCAGTAAACGCTCACAAGGGCGGCCATGGACCACAGTCAAATTACCGCCGCTCGTCCTTGCTCATCTTCTGTTCCTGCGAGTTGTTCGCCGATCCATCCGACGGGCCATGCCCCAATGGGCATTCCCCATTTTGAGCCATCCCCAAGTTGAGATCTGAGCCGGTACATCGCCGCGACGGACCCCCATTTTTCTAGCATCGAGGCGGAAATGTCAGATCGCCGCTTTAGCTTGGAGGCTGGATTCGGAATATGAAGGGTCCGGATATCCAAAGCGATCCCGCGCCGTAACGGATGGCGTCCCCCATATTCCTTTGGCTGCCGAACTTACCGACAAGTGTGTTGGTCGTGGGATCGATCTGTGCCAACGGTTGGCCTAAGGTCGTCACCCAAACATATCCGCCACCTGTGGTGATATCGCCGCCGCCGCCGGCGAGGCCGGCCTCAATCGTTGCCACCAGCTTGCCCGTTTCGCCGTCGATTCTTTGAACGCTGCCATCGCCCTGATTGAGTACCCATATGGAATCTTCACCCGAGGAAATAAAGCGTGGCTGGCCATGGAGCGCCAAGACCGAAACGATCGTGTTGGTCTTCGGGTCGATCTGATAAAGCTCGTTCGTTCGGTCACTCGTTACCCAAACCGAACCGTAGTCTACAACGACGCCCGCGCCGCCCGATGGCAAAGCGATGGTGGCTTCTTGCGTGCCGCTGCCGATGTCGAATCTAAGAAGCGCTCCATCGGCATCCGAGACGACCCAAATCGCGCCTTCGCCAACTCCAATGCTTCCTTCGCTGCCGTCCATCTGAACGGGGATCTGCCCTACCACCTCGTTCTTTTCGGGATCGACCTTGTATACGATGTCTGCGCCGACGTCGGGAATCCAGATCGCCCCCTCGCCGATGCCGATGCCACGGTAGCGCCCAAAGCTGCCCTTGATTCCTATCTCCACGAAGCTGTTGTCGACCGGGTTGACCCGGATGAGCCTCCGGCTGCTCATCATCCAGAGAGAGCCGAACCCGAATCCCATGAAGTCGCCCGCCTTGGGTATCTGGGCCTGCACAATGATAGCCTTCAGGTCATTCCGTGCAGCCGCCTCTGCCGGCATGGGCGTCAGCATGACCGCGAGCGCCAATGTATAGAGATTGAGTTGGGGCATCGACCGCCTCCCGCGGGAAAGGATCGCACCTCCATAATGGTAGCATGCGGAAACGGAACTGCCCAGACGTCGCCGGCATTGCCGCGTCGCTACATGATCCTCGAGACGGCGACGCCCTGTACCGCGCCGCCCGCTACGTCGCCTCGACCCGGATCGTGCGCCGCTCGAGGCGCTCGAGGATGCCGGTGCGCACGCTGTCGACCAGCACCGCGATGAAGATGATGGCGCTGATGATCAGCGGATAGACATAAGGATCGGCGTTGGTCATCACGAGGCCGTTCTCGACCGTCTGGATCAGGATGGCGCCGAAGACGGTGCCGATCACCCCACCGCGGCCGCCGAAGAGGCTGGTGCCGCCCAGCACGGTGGCGGCGATCACCGGGAACTCCTTGTTGAAGCCGAAGGTGGAGGCCGCGGCCGCCACCTGGCTCGCCGAGACCAGCCCGCCGATCCCGGCACACACGCCGCAGATGCAGTAGACGGCGAAAAGAATACGGCGGACAGGGATGCCGGCCTTGGCGGCAGCCTCGGGATCGGCGCCCACGGCATAGACCTGCCGCCCGAAGGTGGTGAGCCTGAGCGTCACCCAGGCGATCAGCACGACGGTGGCAAAAATCCAGATGGCGGGCGGCACGCCCAGCCAGTCGGCGCGGCCGAGGCGCAGGATCTCCTTGCCGAACATGATCATCTTGACGTCGGACAGATAGAGCGCGATCGCGCGGCCGATGAAGAGCGTGGAGAGCGTGGTGATGAAGGCCGGCACCCTGAGCCGCACGATCATGAGACCGTTGAACGCGCCGAAGACGAGACCCAGCGCTGCCACCGCCATGAAGCCGAAGGCCGGGTTCCAGCCCTTCATGTAGAGCGCCACGACGATGCAGGACGCATACATGTTGGCGCCGACCGAGAGATCGATGCCGGCCACCAGGAGCACGAAGGTCATGCCGGTGGCGATGATGCCGATATGGGCCGCCTGGTTGACGATGTTGATGAAGTTGACGGGCGTCAGGAAGCGGGGCGACAGGCTGGCGAACACCACGACCAGCACGAGGAACATGAGCACCGGCGCGTTCTGCAGCGCCAGCAGGCGGAGACGGGCGGCGCTCCTCATGAGCGCGCTCCCACAAGGGCAGGATCGCGCATCGCGGCCTTGAGGATCTCCTCGCGGTCGAAGGATGCGCGGTCGATGAAGCCGCGGGTCTCGCCGTGGCTCATCACCATGATGCGGTCGCACATGCCGATCAGCTCCTCGATCTCCGAGGAGATCATCAAGATGGCGGTGCCGTCGGCCGCCAGCTGGTTGATGATCTTGTAGACCTCGAACTTGGCGCCGACGTCGATGCCGCGCGTGGGCTCGTCCAGGATGAAGAGCCGCGGCCGGCGCAGCAGCCACTTGCCGATCACCACCTTCTGCTGGTTGCCGCCCGAGAGGTTCTTGGCCAGCGTGCGCACCAGCTCCTGCGTGCTGAGATGGACGTCCCGGCCCATCTTCGTCACCTGGGCATCGAGCCTCGGCCGGTCGATCAGCTTGCCCCAGGGCGAGGCATAGTCGGGGAGCGAGGCCAAGGCGATGTTGTCGGCCAGGGACGCGTCCATCAGGAGGCCCTCGAGCCGCCGGTCCTCGGTGAGGAAGGCCATGCCGCGCTCGATCGCGACCTCGGGTGTGGGCCGTTCCAGCGGCTCGCCGTCGAGCTCGATGCTGCCCGCCTCGTAGGGGTCGAGGCCGAAGAGGATGCGCGCCATCTCCGAGCGGCCGGCCCCCATCAGCCCCGCCACGCCCAAAACCTCGCCCGCCCGCACCTCGAAGGCGATGTCCTTGACGATGCCGCGCTGGGTCAGCCCCTGCACCCTGATCGCCGGGGCGCCCTCGCGCGCGCAGGGCTCTCGGGGCGGGTAGATCTGGTCGATCGTGCGCCCGACCATCAAGGTGATCAGGCGGTTGATCGAGAGCTCCTGGCGCGCCCCGCCGCCCACCACGCTGCCGTCCCTGAGCACGGTGACGCGGTCGCACAGCCGCATCACGTCGCCCAGGATGTGGCTGATGTAGATGACGGCGATGCCTTTGGCCTTCAGCCGCCCGATGATGTCGAAGAGCCGCTCGCTCTCCCGCGCGGTCAGCGAGGTCGTGGGCTCGTCGAAGATGACGATCCGCGCATCCGCCCCCAGCGCCTTCGAGATCTCGACCAGCTGCCGCTCGCCCTGGCTGAGCCGCGCCACCGGCGTTCCCGGCGCCAGCTCGAGGTCCACGGCCGCCAGCAGCTCCTTGGCCCGCTCGCGGATCTTGCGCCGATCGATGAAGGGCAGCCCCGGCACCAGCTTGGGGAAGCCGGTGATGAAGAGGTTCTCCTCGATCGTCAGGTTCTTGAAGAGGTTCAGCTCCTGATGGATGAAGGCGATGCCGCGGGCCTCGGCGTCCCTGGGGTTGCCGGGCTCGTAGGCTCGCCCCTCGAGCACCATCCGGCCGGCGTCGGGCTGGTGGATGCCGCCCAGGATGTTCATCGTCGTCGACTTGCCGGACCCGTTCTCGCCCACGAGCCCCAGCACCTCGCCGGGTGCCAGGGAAAAGCCCACGCCGTGCAGCACCTCGACGCCGAAGAAGCTCTTGGTCAGCCCCTCGACCTCGAGCAGGGCAGGGGCCTCAGCCACGGTGGATCAGCCGCTGGCGCTGGGCGTCGATGATGGCGGCCCCGAGGATCACGGCACCCTTGATCGCGAACACCGAGGACAGCGCCAGGCCCATCAGCTGCAGCCCCTTGTCCACCACGGTGAGGAAAAGCGCGCCATAGAGCGTCCAGACGATTTTTCCTTTTCCCCCGAACAGGCTGACGCCGCCGATCACGGCAGCGCCGATCACGTCCAGAAGGATGCGCTGGCCCAGCACCGGCGTCCCGGTCTCGAGCCGGCCGGTATAGAGAATGGCCGCCGCCCCGGCGCACATGCCCGAGATCACATAGGCCCAAAAGACGGCCTTGCGCATCGGCACGCCCGAGACCTCGGCGGCGCGCGGGTTGACGCCGATGGCGAAGAGCCAGCGCCCGTAGAGCGAGCGGCCCGAGCGCAATCTGCGCCGCGATGCCGATAGCGGCCGCGATCAGGATCGAGAAGGGCAGGCCGAACACCTGCCCCTGGCCCAGAAAGACAAAAGCGCGGGGCAGGTTGCCGATGCTGCTGCCGGAGCTCGTGTAGACCGAGACGAACCAGATGGCGGCCCCGCTGAAGAACATCATCGTCGTCAGCGTCACGATGAAGGGCGGCATCCGCAGGCGCGTGACGCACACACCGTTGAAGGCGCCCACCAGCCCGCCAACGACCAAAAAAGACAAAATGCCGGCCGGCACGGCGATGATCGGGCTCGCATTGGCCGAGCGGCCCGCCATCCATCGTGATGACGGCCGCCCCCACCACGCTCGCCATCGCAAGGACGGAAGCGGCCGAGAGATCGATCCCGGCCACGATGAGCACGAAGGTCTGGCCGATGGCGACGACGAGCAGCGGCATGGTCGCGGCCAGGATGTCCCGCCACGTGTCGAAGGTGAGGATCTCCGGCACGATCGGGGCCACCATGATCACGTAGAGCACGGTGATCAGAAGAACGAGATACTCCGAGAGGAGCAGCGACAGCCACCAGGGCCGCGCCTTGCGGGCGGCGCGCCCGGCCTCGCCCGCCGTGCCTGCCGGCACGCCGGCCGTGCTCACGCCATCTCCTCCCGGAGCCTGGGGCTATCGCTCAGGCGTGGCTCTTCTTCCAGACCGTGTAGCCCCACATCTTGTCCCGCACCTCCTGCAGGTTCGCCGCGGTGACGACGAAGCCCGGATCGAGCAGCAGCTTGTCCGGCTTCTTGCCGGCCCACATGTCCTTGAAGGCCTGGAAGGCCATGTCGACCTCGAGGAACAGGTTCTGCACGCCGTCGGCATCGAGATAGCCGTCGCTCAGCGCCTGGTAGGCGTTCTGGTCGCCGTCGAAGCTGCCGAACAGGATGTGCCCGTCCTCGCCGCGCTTGTGCCACTTGTCGAAGGTCTCGAGCACCTGCTGCAGCTGCGGCATCATGAAGTCCGACGAGGCGAACAGGAAATTGATGTCGGGGTTGGCCTGCAGCGCGTTGGTCAGGCCGGCGAACGCCTTGTCGGCGTTCCACTCGGTCGAGACGCGGCCCACGACCTCGATCATGTCCTTGTGCTGGTCGACGATGTCGAAGAAGCCGTCGCGCCGCTGGATGGCGTTCACGTCGCCCAGATCGCCGATCATGATGCAGGCCTTGTAGGTCCCGCCGAGGCGCTTGGCCTCCTCGACCATGAACTGCACCGTGTTCTGCGTGATTTTTCTGTTGTCCGCCTGGATCGCGACCGAGTAGGCGTCCGACGGGGCCGGCGGGCGGTTGAAGTGCACCATCGGGATGCCGGCCGCGTTGGCGGCGCGGATCGCCGGGATCACCGCTTTCGAATCGGTCTGGATGATCAGGATCCCGTCGACCTTGCGGGCGATCATCGCCTTGACCTGCTCGAACTGCTTGTTGTCGTCGAAGTTCGAGATGCCCTCGAGCACGGTCCAGCCGTTCTCCTTGGCCTTCACGCGCATGATGTCGAGGCCGGCCACCCAGAAGGGCGAGACCAGGCTGTCGAACAGCAGGGCCACCGTCTTGCCCTGCTGGGCCTTGACCATGATCGGAAGACCCAGGGTCCCGGCGGCCAGAAGGCTGCCGACCGTGAAGGCACGACGCGTCACCGACATGACGTTTTGACTCCCCGCTTCGTTGCTCTTGCCGGTGCCCGCGCGTGAGGCGCGCCCGACCCGGACGTTAGGTCATTATACCAGCCGCAGGGCGGATGCAACGGCGGGCGGGGGCCGTGCGTCCTCGGCGATCCGGGAGTGCTCGGGACATGGCGGGGCAGATCGGCATGGAGGCCATGGCCGATCCGCCAGGACGCATCTCGAGTCCCGCCCTCCAGGACATCGCGCACCGGCTATCCCTCTCTCATGCCGCAACTTTGCAGCGGAACAGAAGGTTCTCCGCCTTCACCCACAGGATGAGGGCCACGAGCGTGAGCTGTGACGCCGCCGCCGAGCCAGATCGCCGGCGCCTCGCCGCCACAGACCGTAGAGGATCCACAAGCCCGACCCCGCCCTCGAGCATCAGGAGCGTGACCAGGCTGAAATCGTCCGCGCTGCGCGTCCGCCATGCCTTCACGACCTGCGGCAGGAACGCGAGCGTTGCGAGCGCGCTGGCCACGAGGCCCAGATATTCGACGCTGTCCACAGCAGATCTCCGCGAGCCGCGGGCATCCGCGATCCTCCCGCGACATGCCCTTCCCGGACGGGAAGCCGGCCCTTACCTTGCGCGGAGAAGGAGACGCACAAACCGGACATGTACGATCACGGACGATAGCGCCCCCGCCGATCGCGGCAGCGCAAGGCCGGCCGCACCGGCTGTGCGGCCGAGGCGACGCTGTCGGTGATCGGCGGTGTCTGGAAGCCGGTCCTGGTTTTTCATCTCCTGCAGGGCAAGCTGCGCTTCAACGCCCTTTGCCGCGTCATCTCCCTCGGCCACGCCGCGCATGATCACCTGCAGCTGCGCGAGCCCGAGGTGGACGGCATGATCAAACGCACCGTCTTCTCCCGAGGTTTCCCGCGCGGTGGAGTACGAGCTACCGACCTCGGTCGCTCGCTGGAGCCCGGGCTGCTCAGCATGCGCGACTGGGGCGAGCGGCTGCAGAAAGCGGAGCCGG
>CAVVXU010000015.1:0-15257 GCA_963752325.1 uncultured Alphaproteobacteria bacterium | reverse complement strand
TTTATGTCTGACCTGGTTCAGGTTGGTCTTGCTCTGGCTGCTGGACGAGCTTCGCGCGCGGGCCTGCCTGTTCAGGTCTTGTCGAGGTGCGGGCCACGGCCCCCGAGGGCCTGGGCGACGCTCCCCAGTGGCCAGTTCATTATCTACAAGGCGTCCGGCGTTTCCCCGGCGTCGGCTGCGCACCTGGACGCGGTCGGTGCCGGCGCCGGGCCTTTCCAAGGCGCGCAGGCGCTCCAGCGCCGTCGCCGTCCCCCGGCGCCTGCCGCCTCGTGGCTACCTTTCCCCCGATCCACCTCAGCCCAACAGCGGACAGGCGATCGGTCTCGCCGAGGCCCTGGGCTGGCCCTGGGAGACCAAGCGCCTCGTCCTGAAGGGCGGCTCGGTCTGCCGGCGCTGTTGCGCGGGGCCTCGCTCGCCGGTCTCGACCGGGCGCTGTCGAGCCCGCTCGATGCGCCCTGGCCCGGTCCGTGATCACGAGCGACGCTGCTACCGTGCCGATCGCGCGGTGGATCCGCCAGCAGGCAGGCGGCAGTGTCCGCCTCGTTCATCTGGGACGTCCCAACGCGCCCTTCGAGGTCTTCGACCTCATCGTGGCCGGACCGACGAGCGCCTGCCGATCCGTCCCAACGTCATTCACGTGACCGCACCGCTGGCCGGCATGGATCGCGGGGCGCTCGCGGCCGCGACCGAGGTCTGGAAGGCGCGCATAGGCGAGCAGCCGCGACCGTGGAGCGCGCTCTTTCTTGCCGATGTGCGCTTTCCCTTTGTCCTGGCCGTGGCCGAGGCGGCCGAGCTTGGCCGCCTCGTCGGGCGCGAGGCCCGAGAGGCAGGAGGCTCGCTCCTCATCCTTGCCGATCCCGGCGTCGGCGACGGCATCCTCGCTGCGGTGACGGGTGCCGCAGGCCAGGCTGCACAGGTGCTGCGGCCGGCGCAGGGCGATACCAAGGCGGCGAGGGTGGCGCTCTTGGGCCTGGCAGACCGCGCGGTCGTGACGAGCGTCGATACCGAGACGCTGGCCGAGGCCTCGCTGATGGGCCGGCCGACTGCCGTCTTCCAGCTCCGCCGCTGGCACGAGGGCAAGCCCGTGGCTGAGCCGCTGGTCAAGGCTCTCACCCTCCTCACCGGCGGCGGCACCTCCTATCGCGGTACGCCGCACCAGCAGCATGTGGTGGGCAGGCTCATCGACCAGGCGACGGCCCGCGGCCTCCTCAGCCTGCCGCGCGATCCGACGGCTCTGGTCCGCGCCCTGGTGGCGCGCGGCCTGGTCACCCGCATCGGCGACGATCACGTGATGGCGCGCCGCAAGCCGCTGGACGACCTTCGCCTCGCGGTGGAGCGGATCCGCCGGCTGATGAGCGAGCAGCCGCAGCCGGGCTAGGGCAGGGCGCAAGCCGCTGGCGATCAGCGGCGAATTGGCCCTCATGCTTGTCTGGCGCGGCGGCTGCGCCTAGCTAAAGAGCGCGCAGCAGAGCTGCGATGACAGCGTGGAGTGTTGCGGATGCTCGGGTCGATCGGCCCCTGGTCGGGGCGTGCGTACTTTCTGGACAAGATGACGCTGCGTGGTCTCGTCGTCGCGTACTTCACGCACTACTCGATCCAGACCTATCTCATTCTTGCCGCGATCTCGATCGGCCTCACCTTCTGGCTCGCCGATGGCCTGGGCGGCCCGCTCGCGGCCGTGGCGACCGTCCTCGTTCTCTATCCGCTGGTCGAGTATCTGATCCACCGCTGGCTCCTCCACTCGACCCTGCTCTACAAGTCGGCGCTGACGGCCAAGGTCTGGAAGCGCATCCACTACGACCACCACCAGAACCCGCACGACCTGTCGGTTCTCTTCGGCGCGCTCTACACGACGCTGCCGACCATCCTCATCATCACGCTGCCGCTGGGCTGGGTGATCGCAGGCCCGGCCGGCTCCACCGCCGCGCTGGCCGCCGGGCTCCTCGTGTTCGCGGGCTACGAGTTTTGCCATTGCGTGCAGCATCTGCCCTTCACGCCCGCCAACATGTGGCTCCGGAACATCAAGAAGCGCCATCTCGCCCACCACTTCCATAGCGAGCAGGGCAACTACGGCATCACCAGCAGCCTCTGGGACCGGATCTTCCAGACGATCTACGATCAGCCGCGCACCGTGCCGCGCAGCCCGACGGCCCACAATCTGGGCTACGACAGCGCCGCACGGCGTCGCTTCCCCTGGGTCGGCCAGCTGTCGGCGACCGAGGAGGAGTTCGCCGAGCGCCGTCGTCGCCGCGCCGCCTGACGGCGCCGCAACGTGGCCGACCTGCGCATTGAGCCTCTTGAGGGGTCGCGCGATCTCCAGCGGTTCCTGGAGATGCCTGCGCCGCTCTATCGGACCGACCCTCTTTGGGTCCCTCCTCTGCTCCTCGAGCGGCGGGATCACCTGAATGCCCGCAAGAACCCGTTCCTGCGGGGCATCGAGATGGCCTACTGGATGGCCTTCCGCGGCGACCGCTGCGTCGGGCGCATCAGCGCCCAGATCAACCAAAAGCATCTCGATCGGCACAAGGACCAGACGGGCCATTTCGGCTTCCTCGAGGCCGAGGACGATGCCGAGGTCTTCGCCGCTCTGATCGAGACGGCGGCGGGCTGGCTGCGCGCCAAGGGCATGCGCCGCATGGCCGGGCCCTTCAATCCCTCGATCAACGACGAGTGCGGCCTCTTGATCGAGGGGTTCGACACCGGGCCCAACATGATGATGGGCCACAATCCGCCCTACTATCCTGCGCGCGTCGAGGAGCAGGGCCTCGTCAAGGCCAAGGATCTCATCGCCTACTGGGCCGATCTTCGCGCCGGGCTTCCGCCCATGGCAGCGCGGCTGATCGAGCGTCTCAAGCGGATGGACAATGTCGGGATCCGGTCGCTCGACAAGAAGCGCTTCCGGGAGGACATCAGCATCATCTGCGACATCTTCAACGATGCGTGGGCGGACAATTGGGGCTTCATTCCGTTCGGCGAGGAGGAGGCCCAGTACATGGCGAAGAGCATTCGCCCGCTGGTGGGGCCAGACTGGTTTGCGATCGGCGAGATCGACGGCGAGCCAGCCGCGATGGTCGTGACGCTGCCCAACCTGAACTCTGCCATCAAGGACCTCAACGGCCGCCTGCTGCCCTTCGGTTGGGCGAAGCTGCTCTGGCGCCTCAAGGTGCAAGGCGTCACGGACGGCCGGATGCCGCTCATGGGGGTGCGCAAGAAATTTCAGGGCACCGCCAAGGGCGCCGCGCTCGCCATGGGCGTCATCGGGCGGATCTACGACTATCATCGGGCGCAGGGCAAGACGGGGGCTGAGCTGTCCTGGGTGCTCGAGGACAACCAAGCCATGCGCGACATGATCGCCACCATCGGCGCGAAGCCCTACAAGACCTACCGCATCTACGAGAAGCAGCTCGCGTGACAGGCCCTGGACCGAGGTTCGACGCCGTCGTCCTGGCGGGGAGCCGAGGAGGCACCGATCCCGTCGCCGCCGCAGCCGGGGCCTCACACAAATGCCTCGTCGCGGCGGGCGGCGTGCCGATGCTGGTTCGCGTCGTCGAGGCGCTGGCGGCGAGCCCCTGGATCGGCCGCATCCTCGTCGTTCTCGACCAGCCTGACCTCATCTCGACGCTGCCCCGGCTGGCGCCCCTCATCGAGGCCGATCGGTGCCAGAGCATGGCAGCGGCACCTTCCCCGAGCCTCAGCGTGCGCGCCGCGATCGAGCGGCTCGGCACCTTTCCGGTGCTGGTGACGACGGCCGACCACGCGCTCCTCTCGGGCGCCATCATCGAGGCGTTCTGCGGTGCCGCCGCGCGCAGCAATGCCGATGTCGCGGCCGGCCTCGCCAGCGCCACGGCCATCCTCGGCGCCTATCCCGAGAGTCGGCGCACCTTCTGGCATTTCCGGGGCGAGCGTTACTCCGGCGCCAACCTCTTTGCCATCATGACGCCCCGAGGCGGCAATGCGGTCGCATTCTGGCGCCGTGTCGAGCAGGACCGGAAGAAGCCGTGGCGGATCGCCAGGGCCTTCGGCTGGGGCGCCCTTCTGGCCTACCTCTCGCGCCGTCTGACGCTGGAGCAGGCGATGTCGCGCCTGTCGCGCATCCTCGACGCTGCCGCGGTCGCGGTGCCGATCGATATTGCCGAGGCCGCGATCGACGTCGACAAGCCCGAGGACCTGGCGCTCGTCGAGCGCATCCTCGCGGCGCGTCGGGCCGCCTGACGCCGTCCCGCACGCCCGACCCGCCAGCCATGGTCCGCATCGCCCACCTCACCGACATTCACTTGGCGCCGCTGCCGGCGGTGCGGGCGCGCGACCTCGCAAGCAAGCGTGCGCTGGGCTACGTGTCCTGGCAGCGCCATCGCCGCCATCGCCATCGCCTCGAGGTCCTGGACGCGGTGCTGGCCGACATCGAGGAGAGCGGCGTCGATCACATCGTGGTGACGGGCGATCTCTGCAACATATCGCTCGACGCGGAGTTCGCGGCAGCGGCGGCGTGGCTCGGGCGCCTCGGCCCGCCCGAGCGGGTGACGGCGATACCGGGCAATCACGACGCCTACGTGCCCGGCGCGGCACGTCGCGGCTGGCCGCTCTGGGCCGCCTATATGGGTTGCGAGGCGGCCGGGACGATGCCGTCCTTCCCGTTCGTCCGCGAGGTCGGACCGCTCAGCCTTGTGGCCCTGTCGACCGCCGTGCCGGTGCCCGCCGGCTACGCCACCGGGCGCCTGGGCGAGCGCCAGCTGCACGCGCTCGAGCAGGCCCTGCGCGAGGCGCACGAAAAGGGCCGTCATGCGATCGTGCTGCTGCACCACCCGCCCGTGCATGGCTGGAGCCGCAAGCGGAAGCGCCTGACCGACGCCCGCGGCTTTCGCGCCGTCCTCCAGCGGGCCGGCGCCGATCTCGTGCTGTGCGGGCATGAGCACGTGCTGAATGTCGGCGGACTGCCCGGCCCCCATCAGCAGGTGCCGGTCCTGGGCGGCCCCTCGGCCTCGCTGCTCGGCGACAGCGCCGCCACGAGCGGCGGCTACCTCCTGCTCGACATGCGCCCGAAGGAGCGCGGACAGGGGATCGTCATCGACGTCGAGGCGCGCCGCTTCGACCCCGAGGCCTTGGCAATGACGAGCGTCCTGCGTGCCACCGTAGCCGGCGCGGAGGAATCCGGTCACGTCTCGCTCGAGCCGGCCATCTAGCCAGGGCGGGGCCCGCTGCTGTATGACACTTGACGGGCTGTGCCCATTCCCGACGCTCCGGTGTCGATCTCCGTTCGCGAGCCGCTCCGAGCGATGACTGTCTATAGCCGATACATCACGAGCCAGATCGCCCGCCCGACGGTCTCGATCCTGGCGGTGGCGCTTTTCGCCCTTCTCGCTGAGCGCATGCTGCGGGTAGTGGACATCGTCGTCGGATGGCGCGGCAGCCTGCTCGTCATCTTCGAGATGATGGGCTACCTGCTGCCGCATTATCTGAGCCTTGCCGTGCCCGCGGCCTTCTTCATCGCCATTCTCCTCACGGTGAGCCGGCTGTCGCGGGATGGCGAGCTCGACGCGATGATGGCATCCGGCGTCGGCCTCGACGGCGTCTTGAGGCCGCTCCTGGGCATGGCGATCGTCCTGCTCGTCATCAACGCGATCGTGCTGTCCTATCTGCAACCGTACAGCCGCTATGCCTACAGGGCAGCGCTCTTCGCGCTGTCGAACGTCTCCTTTCAGGCGCTCCTCCACGACAAGTCGTTCGTGACGCTCGACAACACCACCTACAGCGTCGACTCGCTGGACGGTGAGCACAGCGGCTTCACGGGGCTCTTTCTCTACAGCCGCCAGGACAATGGCAGCACGATGACCGTCACGGCGGAGCACGGCACCGTCCTGCCGGCGGAAGGCTCGAGGCCGCTGACGCTCAGCCTCGACCAGGGCGTGCAGCAGATCGTGCCCGCGCCCAGCTCCGATCAGCAGGCCGCACCCTCGAAGGGTGGGGCAAGCATCCGCTTCAAGAGTTTCCTCACCGACATGCGAGGTGCCAAGCCCGAGTCGTTCCGCCCACGCGGCGAGGACGAGCGTGAGATGACGATCCCCGAGCTCTGGGCCGCGCGCGGCAAGTCGTTCCCGAACATCCGGCCCGCGGAGATCTCGTCCGAGCTGAACGGGCGCCTCGTCCGCATTGTCTCGACCCTCGTGCTCCCGCTCATTGCGGTGCCGCTCGCCATCGCACGACGCCGCTCGCTGCGCTCCTATGGGATCCTGGTCGGAATCTCCGTTCTGCTCATCTACAACCAGATCCTTCAGTTCGGCGAGTTGACGGCCGACGATGGCAAGATCTCGAGCCTCGTCGGGCTCTGGGTGCCGTTCTTCATCTTTCTCGCCCTGGGCCTCATCCTTTCCTGGAGCAAGGCCACCCGCGTGCCGCGATCGGGCGGGCGCGGCCCGATCGAGGCGATTGTCGAGGCCGTCACCGAGCGGCTGTCCCGGATCGGGCAGGCCGGAGCGTTTCGCTCGTGAGCCGGCTCACCCTCTACCTCAACGTGATGTTCCTCCGGCGCTTCGTCGTGGTGCTGATCACGGCGACCGGCTTTGCTCTCCTCTTCGATCTGCTCGACGTCGGCAGCCGGGTGCTGCGGCGCACCGACGGCACCTCGATGGCGCTTGCCCAGTACGCGGTGATCCGCCTGCCATCCCTGCTGACCGAGGTGCTGCCCCTCGTGACGCTGGTGGCGGCGCTCTTCACCGCGATGGAGCTGATCCGCCGCAGCGAGCTCGTGGTGATCTGGGCGTCGGGCGTGTCCCGGGCCGGCATGGTCGCGCGGCTGCTGCCCATGGCGCTCCTCCTCATGGCCGGCAAGTTCGCGATCGACGACATCGGCATCCCGGCGAGCATACCGGAGCTTCGGGCCCTTCGCGTCAGCGAGTTTAGCCAGGCGAGCGGCCCCGGCAGCGATGGCATCTGGGCGCGCAGCGGCGACGACATCGTCCGCTTGCCGGCCGACGCCATCGCGGGGGGCCGCATCGACGATGTGCGGATCTTCCACCGCGACCAGCATGGTCTGTTGATCGAGCAGATCTTTGCCCGTCATGCCGAGGTCGTGCCGGACGGGTGGGAGCTGCAGGACGTAACCCGGCGCCCGGTCAGCACCGAGCCTCCGACCGAGGTCCCGAAGCTGTTCTGGCCGATCGTCCTTCCACTCGACAAGGTCGAGCTGATGGCCAAGCTGCCGCGTGAGCTCGGCATCCGCGACCTCATCGATATCGTGCGGCACGACGGCTACGGGGTGGGCGCCGTCGACTCTTACGAGACATGGCTTCATGCGCGGATCGCCGACATGGCCATCCCCGCCCTCATGATGTTCCTCGTCTTCGGCCTGATACGGAAGTTCAGCCGCACGGGCATGATCATGCCGCTCTTCATGCAGAGCCTCGCCGTCGGCTTCACCGCGATCATCACGAACGGCGTGCTGCTGGCGCTGGGCGAGGTCGGGCTCGTCGACCCGATCGTTGCGGCCTGGACCGCGCCCTGCCTCCTCACCCTCGCTGTCCTGCTGCTGAGCGGTGTTCCCGAGCTGATCCTCGCGAGGTTCCGGGGCAGCGGGATGCGCGCGCGGCCGGCCTGAGCCATGCGCATCGGCGTGGTTCACAACACGCGCAGCGAGCGCAACAAGCAGGGCATGGCGCAGCTCCGCAGCGTGCTCGAGGGGGCGAGCGACGTCGTCGAGCTCGACCTCGCCGACGGCACGACGCCGGGCGGGATCCTCCGCGAGCTGGCCGGCCGCGAGACCGGTCTCGTCGTGATCAATGGCGGCGACGGCACCGTCCAGATCCTGCTCACCGCGCTTCTCGAGGAGCGGCCCTTCGTCGAGCGGCCGCTCGTGGCCATCCTGCCGCGCGGCATGGCCAACATGACGGCCAAGGACTGTGGCCTCGGCCGCGGCGATCCCGCTACGGTCCGCCGCCTGCTCGCGGCGGCACGCGCGGGCGAGCTCGATCGGCACCTCGTCGAGCGTCGCGTCCTGCGCATCGCCGGTGCCATTGGCGTCGGCCCGCAACGGGGCATGTTCTTCGGCGCCGCCGGCATCTTCGATGCCATCACCCTTTGCAAGGACACCGTGCACACGCGCGGCCTGAAGGGCGAGTGGGCCAACGTCACGACTCTTCTGAAGCTGCTGGCCGGCTGGGCAGTCGGGAAGAGGCCGCCGGGCATGCTGGAGGGCGTGCCGGTCGAGGCGGATATCGACGGCGAGGTGAGACTGCAGCGCGAGCTGCTCCTGCTCGCGACGACGCTGGACCGGCTGGTCCTGCGCGCGAGGCCCTTCTGGAACCCGCGCGGGCGGGCGCTGCGCTACACCAGCATCGCCTACCCGCCGTCGCATCTGCTGCGCTCGTCCTGGCGCGTGCTCTATGGCGGCGACAGCCGCGCCTCGCTCCCGGCCGACTGCTATTTCAGCCGCAACGCCGATCGCGTGGCCCTTCATCTGGACGCGCCGTTCACGATCGACGGCGAGGATTTCGCGGCCAGCGCCGGCGAGCCGCTCGTTCTGACGGCCCCCGATGTCGTCCGCTTCGTCCGCCTCTGAGGCGGCCATGGCGGACGAGGCGATCGGAGCCGTCGTGGCGCGCGAGGCGGCAACGCCGGCACCCGGGGCGGTCCGGGCCCTGGCCGACGCCGCCCGGGCGAGGCACGGCGAGGCGATCGTGGCCGTCCTCTTCTACGGCAGCGCCCTGCGTGACGGCGCCGTCGAGGGCAGGCTGGTCGACCTCTACCTCGTCGCGGAGAGCTACGAGGCGCTCCACCGGAGCCCGGTCTTGAGGTGGCTCAACCGGCGAATCCCGCCCAACGTCTACTACGTCGAGACACGTCATGGCTCCGCCACGGTGCGGGCAAAGTACGCCACCGTGAGCCTGGACGCGCTCGAGCGACTGGTGGCGCCCACGACCGACAACCCCTACTTCTGGGCCCGCTTCGCCCAGCCGACCGGCATCGTCTGGGCCAGCGACGGCGCGGTGCGCAAGCGGATCTGCGGGGCGCTCGGGGCGGCGATCGTGACGCTCGCGGGCACCGTCCGGCCGCTTCTCGGTCTAGCACCCGAGCCGGCCGAGCTTTGGACCCGCGCCTTTCAGGAAACCTACCGGACCGAGCTGCGCGCCGAGAAGCCCCAGCGCGCGGGGCAGCTCTACGAGGCCAATGCAGAGCGCTACGAGCGCCTGACCCCGGCCCTGTTGGCGACCCTGCCGATCCCGGACGGCACCGCCGCGCTCGAGGCGGCGCGTGCCTGGAAAAGGCGGCGGCTGAAGGGAAAAGCCTGGTCCGTGGCGCGGCTCGTCAAGGCCTCCTTCACCTTCGACGGCGGGGCTGACTATCTCGCCTGGAAGATCGCACGCCACTCGGGCGTCGAGGTCGTCGTCACGCCCTGGCAGCGACGGCATCCGCTCCTGGGGGCGCTCGTCCAGTTCTGGCGGCTCTACCGGAAGGGTGCCTTCCGCTAGCTGCTCAGCGGGCGGTCCGGGCCTGCGCCGTCTCTCTGCGGCGGATGCCCAGCACCTCGGCCAGCTGCTCGAAGCGGTTGCCGATCTCGGCAATCTGCTCTGGCTTGTGGGCGGAGGAGACGCTGCACCGGAGCAGGCAGACCCCGCCGGGCGTGCCTGGCGGCACGGCAAGATTTACGTAGACGCCGAGCTTGAGGAGCTGGTTCCAGGCGAGGACGGCCATCTTCTCGTCCGGCAGCCGCACCGCAATGACCGGGCTCGTGGCCGAGCAGACGTCGAAGCCCAGCTCCGAGAGCCGGTCGTGCAGCTGATGCGCATTGGCCCAGATGCGGGTCCTGAGATCGTCGTCGGCGGCGATGCGATCCAGCGCCACCCGGACCGACGCGATGCTGGCGGGGCTGGGCGAGGCCGTGAACATGTAGGGCCTCGAGCAATAGCGCAGGACGTCGAACTTGGGATGGCTCGAGGCGCCGAAGCCGCCCACGGCGCCCAGGCTCTTGCTGAAGGTGCCGGCGACGAAGTCGACCTCGTCCTCCACACCCTGCGCCTCGGCCACGCCGCGCCCGTGGTCGCCGAAGACGCCGAACGAATGGGCCTCGTCCACGAGCAGATAGGCGCCGTGGCGCTTCTTCACCTCGATAAGCTCCTTCAGCGGGGCGACGTCGCCCAGCATGCTGTAGAGCCCCTCGACGATCACGAGGCGGCAGTCGCCCTCCTCCTGCCGCGTCAGGCGCTTGTCGAGGTCCTCGGGGTCGTTGTGGCGGAAGCGGACCACCTTGGCCCCCGACAGGCGGCAGCCGTCATAGATGGAGGAGTGCGAATTGGAATTGAGCAGGATCACGTCGCGCGGCCCGGCAAGGCCCACGATCATGCCGAGATTGGCCTGATAGCCGGTCGTGAAGACCATGCAGGACTGCTTTTTCAGGAATCGCGCGAGGGCCTGCTCGAGGTCGCGGTGCGCCGCATAGGTGCCGTTCGCGATGCGCGAGCCCGTGGTGCCGGTTCCCTGCTCGACCACGGCCTTCACCGCCGCATCGATGCAGGCCCGATCGAAGGTGAGCCCCAGATAGTTGTTGGTCCCGAGGAGGATGGTGTGGCGGCCGCCGATAAGTGCCTCGGTCGGCGAGATGATCTCATCCAGGCTGACGCCGAAGGGATCGACGCCGTGCTGCAGGACCTTGTCGTGGCGGCCCGCGATCAGGGCGTACTTGTCGAAGATGTCCATCGGGTCAACGGGCCTCGATCTGCTGGCGGACGAGACCGACGAGATCGCCGAGGCTCCTGAGCTCGGAGATCTGGTTCATCGGGATGTCGATCCCGTACTTGTCCTCGATCTCCATCACGAGATCCATGGCGGCCACGGAATTGATGTTCATCTCTGTCGCAAGCTCCGTCGTCGGCAGCAGCTCGGCACCGGGCGGGGCGTAGCGCACCGCGAGCCCGCAGATCTCCCGAAAGATCTGGTCGTCGGATGTCACCATTGCCGATCCACTCCGTTGCGCTCCCGGGCCCGATACAGCTTGCGCCGACGCTGGGCTCAGAGCCATCCTGCTTGCCTGTACCAAGCTAGGCTCGCCCGCAACCCGTCAGCGAACCCCACGCGCGGCGCCCAGGCGACACTCGTAGCGTAGGCACCCGCCGCCACCCAGTCGGGATGAAAGAGCTCGCCGAGCTTCTCGCGGCTGAGGAAGGGCGCGTTGCCCGTCGCTCGTGCCACGAGCTCGCAACCGACCGCGATGGGCCATATGATCGCACGTGGCACGTCGATCAAGCGCACACGCCGCCCGAGCAGCGCCTCGGCGCTCGTCGCCAGGTCCTTCCAGTCATAGCCACCGGGGGCACCGTCGTCGGGCTCGACGATGGTACCCGGCGCCGCGGGCTGCCCCACGAGGCTCGCAAGAAGATCGGCCAGATCGTCCACGAAGAGTAGCGAGAAGCGCGTGCGGTAGGCCGCCGGGACCACGAGAAGGCCGCGGGCGAGGCCGGCGAAGATGGGCAGCGTGGCACGGTCCCCGGGGCCGTAGACCGCGGGCGGTCGCACGATCGCCAGCTGGAACGCCTCCGCATGCTCGAGCGCGATGTCCTCGCCCTCGCGCTTGCTCCGCGCGTAGGCCGACACCTCGGGCGCGCTTGCCGCAAGCGAGGAGACGAGGATCAGCCGGCCCGGGCGCTCGACACCCAACATGGCCCGCACCACCGCCGCCGTGCCCAGAGCATTGATGCGGTGATAGTCGGCGACGTGGCTGGCGCTCACCACGCCGGCGGCATGGATTACCACCTGAGCTCCCGCAACGAGCTTGGAAAGCGCCGCCTCGTCGCCAAGGTCGCCCGCCACCGTCTCGACGCCGGGCCCCAGATGCGCCACGGCCGGTCGTCGCGCCAGGGCCCGCAAGCCGATCCCTTCGCCTCGCAGGCGCTGGATCAGCCGCCGCCCGATGAAGCCCGTGCCGCCCGTGAGCGCCACGACATCGGACATGGCCGGAGAGGCTTGGCGCCGGGCGCCCGCCGCCGTCAGCTGGCGACGGCGAGCATGCCCATCTCGGCGGGCGGCGCGACGAACGCAGGAAGGCTCGCCACGTCACGGATCATGCCGCTCATCAGTTCGCCTTGGCGGCGGCGCGGCTGAGCTTGCCGGAGGTCGTGAAGGTCAGCGAGCGGGTTGGTGCCAGCACGACCTCGCAATCTACCCCCGCCGTCCGATGAACCGCGCTATGCACCTCGCGACGCAGGTCCTCCTGCGCCTCGGCGATCGCTGGTCCGGCACTGGACCACCACGACGACCTGCTCCCGGTCATCGTCGCCAGTCACGCTGAAGGCCGCGACGTCGCCGGCGCGCACCGCCTCGATCCGCTCGACCGCCCACTCGAGGTCCTGCGGCCAGATGTTGCGGCCGCTGAAGATGATCAGGTCCTTGGTGCGGCCGGTGATGACGAGCTCGCCGTCGACCATGTAGCCCATGTCGCCGGTGTCGAGCCAGCCGCCTGGCAGCAGCACGCTACGGTCGCCTCGGTGTTGCGGAAGTAGCAGGTCATCAGGCTGGGGCCGTGGATGCAGACCCGGCCCACCACGCGGTCGGGGAGGCGCCGGTTGAGATCGTCGCGGATCTCCACCTTGTAGCCGTGCATGGCCGGCCGCAGTTGACGAAGGCCCGGGTACGGCGGCCCGGCCGGTCTGCGCAGTCGGACGCGGCGATCGCCCGACGGCCGCGCTCGAACGCCTCGCCCTGCTCGACCACATCGACCGTGACGCCACGACCCCGCGGCGCGAAGGTGACGGCGAGCGTGGCCTCGGCCAGGCCGTAGCTCGGCAGGAACGCCTTGGCGTCGAAGCCGGCGGCGGCGAAGGTCTTGGCGAACTCGCCAAGCGCCTTCGGCCGGATCATCTCGCCGCCGATGCCCGCCACCCGCCACGCGCTGAGGTCGAGCTCCCGGCCCACGCCGCTCGCGGCACGCCGGGCGCAGAGCTCGTAGCCGAAGGTCGGGCTGAACGAGACGGTGCCGCGCTGCTCGGACATGACCTTGAGCCAGACCAGCGGCCGCCGGGCGAAGCCGGTCGTCGGGATATAGTCGACCGAGAACTGGGCCAGCACGGGCGTCAGGCAGCAGCCCACGAGGCCCATGTCGTGATAGAGCGGCAGCCACGAGGCGCAGCGGTCGCCCTCGCGCACGTCCAGGCCCTGGCGGCCGATCGCCTGCGCATTGGCGGTGATCGCGCGCTGCGTGACGAGCACGCCGCGGGGCAGGCTCGTGCTGCCCGAGGAATACTGGATGTAGCAGGGTTCCGCGGGTCAGGGGCGCCAGGGACTGCTCGCTCTCGGGCAGCTCCATCAGCGTGTCGACCGTGGCGACCACGACGTCGGAGGGCCGACCGCCTCGGCCAGCGTCGGATCAGCTCCTCGGCGCCGATCGCGGCACGGGCCTCGGCGCTGGCCAGCATGCCGCGCAGGCGCTCGACATAGGCGCTCTGCCCGCCGAAATTCACCGACAGCGGCAGGGGGATCGGCACCATGCCGGCATACTGGCAGCCGAAGAAGACGGTCAGGAAGTCGGGCGTCGTCTCGGCGATCACGCCGACCCGATCGCCGCGCTTCAGGCCCGCCGACGGGAGCGCGAGGCCAGAGACCGCGCGCCTCGCGCAGCTCACGATAGGGAAGGCGCGCTCCAGCTCGCCGCGGGACGAGAAGAAATTGACGCCGGTCTCGCCCTGAGCGGCATAGTCCAGCCCCTCGGACAAGGTCGCGAAGCCACCCACCCGCATGGGCAGGTCGCTGTTCACGCTCGGCGTGGGTCCCTGCATGGTCATCTCGTCAGGCCCGATCCTTCCAGCGGGCTCGGATCCGTCCCTCGCACCGGCGGGCAGGCGCTCTCTCTGCCCCGAGAGGAAGCGAAAGCCGCCCCTCACAAACGCTCGTGCACGCGCCAAGAATTCAGATGCTCCTCGTCCTATGATGCACCGCCGGGTCCCGGGCAGGGACCCCTCCATGAAGGCGGTCGCATCGCGCGCTGCTCTCGTTCGTTCTGGCTGGTCGATTCGGTGATGCGACCAGCAACAACTTCTCTAGCGAGCATCACGCATGGCGGAACGTAGGCAGGGCCCCGCTACTCACCACTCAACTTCTGTTGCAGAATGTTACACGGGCGCGTGCATCGGAGGGCTGTGCTTCGCCGCCGGGCATTTGCGGGCTCTTGAAAGGGCGCGGCGATTGAGCGCGGCGAGCAGTGACCCTCCTGCGGAAAGATTCGCGGCCCCAGCCGGAAAGATTGGTATAGGCTTTACTCGGCGCCGCTGTCCCGGCCTCACGGCTGACCCGGTTGCGTCGGCTCGCGCACTGCCGCGCCCGGCCGCCGACCATCACCGTATTCACGAGGCGGCAGCCACGACCTGTCGTCGTCCACGAGCCAGACTTGTCGCCGCCGAGACGGTCGGCGTCGCTGCTGCTCCCGGCCGGCTGCTCCGACACGTCGGCCGTGGCAGCTCTCCCCGGAGCACCGTCACACCCCCGCCGGCCGTCGGGCCGGAGCCGCGGTTGACCTCGACGCCGGCCGCCAGTCCGGCACCTATCCGCAAGGTCAAGAGCGCGAGCGCGCCGAGCAGCGCTGTCTTGGGCATCGTCGTCTCCCGCTTTATCGGCCCCTTTGGCCAGGGGCCGGTCTCCGGCCCGACCTTGCCTGCGGGGAAACGCTTCACGTGGGGGATGTTAGGGTTAAGTACCCGCTTATGGTAACGGCGTGCCCGGTGGTGTCCGTTATCCGCTCTTAACTAGCGAGGAGGACCGCAGTGCAACCGCATGGCTCGGTCATTCGGCCTTCCATCTCGTGACCGCGACCCAGAGCATCCTGATCGACCCGTTTGGACCGGGAACCCGAAATTCCTGCGGGCTAGAGACGGGTGACGGCGTCGACACGATCGTTGACGCATGGCCACGAGGACCACATGGCGACGCCGCGCGGCTCGCGAAGAAATCGGCGCCACGCTCATCGCCCAGTACGAGATCTGCATGTGGCTGGGCGGGCAGGGGGTGGAGAAGCTGCAGCCGATGAACACCGGCGGCTGCATCGACGTCCGGGCGTGCGCTACTGCATGGTGCAGGCGTTCCACAGCTCCGCCATCATCAAGGATGGCGTGCCGGTGACGATGGGCGATCCAGCGAGCTTCGTCATCAAGGCCGACGGACCAGCCTCTACCACGCCGGCGACGCGGCCATCTTCTCCGACATGGCGCTGATCCAGCGCATCCATCAGCCCAAGGTGGGCCTGATCCCGATCGGCGACCGCTTCACGATGGGTCCCGAGACGG
>CAVVXU010000014.1:0-23215 GCA_963752325.1 uncultured Alphaproteobacteria bacterium | reverse complement strand
AGTACTGCGCTTGGTCTGCGCGGGCGGCACCTACGTCCCGACATCCGTGCTGCGCTCATGGAGCAGGGCAGGGAACGAGCCGGCGACCGCGCTTGCGGCATGGGGCCGCCTGACACCGCGCGAGAGAGAGGTCGTCAACTACCTTCGGAGAGGACTCCCCAACAAGCTCATCGCCCACGAACTCGACATGTGCGAGGGCACCGTCAAGGTTCACGTTCGCAACGTCATGAAGAAGCTGGGCGTCTGCAGCCGGGCGCAGTTTGCGCTCCAGGCGCTCGGGCATGCTCATGCGCCCGGATCGCAGCGCTCATTCCCATGAGCTGTCCATGTGCTGTTCCGATCTAGCGCATTTTCCATTTAGGTAGCTCCATACCCTGAGTGGGCGAGGTAGTTTGCCCATTCGTCGGGCGTGAAGCTTGCCGAGAGGCTGCCTGTGACGGTCCAGAGCGCGTCCTTGGTTCGGGCAGCGGCCTTTCGGAGCAGCGCCTTGAGCTTGGCGAAGAGCTGCTCGATCGGGTTCAGGTCGGGGCTGTAGGGCGGCAGATAGAGGACGGAGGCGCCGGCGGCTGCGATGGCATGCTGGACGCCATCGACCTTATGGGCGGCCAAGTTGTCCATGACCACGACGTCGCCAGGCGCCAGAGCCGGCGCCAACATCTGCTCAATGTAGGCTCTGAAGGCAGCGCCGGTCATCGGGCCGTCGAGGACGAGCGGGGCGATCACCCCGCTCTGTCGCAGGCCGGCGATGAAGGTCGTGGTCCGCCAATGGCCGTGAGGCACGGCCGCCACCAGGCGCTCGTCCGACGGGCAGCGGCCGTACCGCCTCACCATGTTCGTGGCGGTAGCCGTCTCGTCGAGGAAGACGAAGCGGGCGGGGTCCATAAAGGGCTGCCACGAGCGCCAGCGGCGCCGCCGGATCAGCGACGTCGGGCCGATCCTGCTCGGCGGCCCTCAGGGACTTTTTTTATGCCTGAGGCCGAGGCTGTGGAGCGTGCGATGCAGGGTCGAGAGCGCCGGGCTCAGGCCGAGGCGGCGCTGCAGCAGGGCCTGGAGCTCGGCCAGCGTGATGTCGGGCGTCGCCTCGACGATCCTCACGAGCTCGTCCTCGTGCCCGGCCAGAGCCGGCGGGCGGTGACCGCCGACCTGCGCCGGCGCCGCGCTGCCCGTCTCGCGCACCCGCTGCATCAGCTTGATCGCCGCCGACGCGCTCACCTCGAAGCGTCGTGCCGCCTCGCGCATCGAGCTGCCGCCCTCGACCGCGCGCACGATCCGCTGGCGCAGGTCCATCGACAACGGTGCCGGCATCCCAACCCCTCCAACCACCTCAACCAGAAGTGTCGAATCACAGGCGCCGATTCTATGCAATAGGAACATGCTCTAGCGCTTCCGGATGATGCGGCGTTCTGACGTCGGGGTCTGATGCTCCCGGTTGATCTTGGCGATGTCCGGGAGCGCACTGCTCCACGTGCCGCAGCGAGAAGTTGGTCGCCCGCCTGACGCGGCGCAAGGTGGCGACGGCGCTCACCGCGGCGGGCGCTTTCTCGCTACCAGCCGTAAGGGGCAATTCCGATCGATGCGATGAACGTCTGCCCACATTGGCGACGCACATGCCTCGGGCGCATCGACGTCTGGGCCAACTCGCTCACGCGTGCTGGGGGACTGTCAGAATTTCCGTGTGCGGGGCATGGGTTGATCATTGACGGCTCAGGCGGCTGGAAGCGCTCTTCAAAGAGGATCGCGAGCTGCGCCTTGGCCATGGCCCATTCCTTGGGCGGCATTCTCCACTCCCTCTCGGCGAGGTTCAAGACGAGAAACAGGAGCTTGAACGCGGCCTCGTCGCTCGGGAAGTGGCCGCGCGTGCGGACCGCCCGGCGCAGCTTGGCGTTCAAGGCCTCGATGGCGTTCGTGGTGTAGATGATCCGGCGGACGTCGGTGGGAAAGGCGAAGAACGGGATCACCGCCGGCCAGTGGCGCCGCCACGCCATGACGATCGCCGGGTACTTGACTCCCCATTCGCCGGCGGCGAAGGCTTCCAGGGCCTTGGCGCCGGCATCGGCGTCCTTGGCCCGGTAGATCTCCTTGAGAGCCGCTGCGACCGCCTTGCGGTCCTTGTAGGACACGAAGTCGAGCGCGTTGCGGATCAGGTGGACGATGCAGGTCTGGACCTGGGCCTGCGGGAACACGGCGGTGATCGCGTCGGGAAAGCCCTTCAGGCCGTCGACCACGGCGATGAGGACGTCCTCGACGCCGCGGTTCTTGAGCTCGTTCATGACCCGCAGCCAGAACTTGGCTCCTTCCGTCTGCTCGATCCACAGGCCGAGGATCTCCTTGCGGCCGTCGGCGCGGACCCCGAGCGCGATGTAGACCGCCTTGTTGCGGACGGTGCCCTCGTCGCGGATCTTGACCCGCAGCGCGTCGAAGAACACCAGCGGGTACACCGCCTCGAGCGGCCGGTTCTGCCACTCGGCGATCTCGTCCAGAATGGCGTCGGTGACCGCGCTGATCAGGTCGGGCGAGACGTCGATGCCGTAGAGCTCGGCCAGATGGCCCTGGATCTCGCGCACCGCTCATGCCGCGGGCGTACATCGAGATCACCTTGTCGTCGAAGCCCGGCAGCCGCCGCCGGTACTTGGCGATGAGCTGCGGATCGAAGGTCGACAGCCGGTCGCGGGGCACCGAGATCGGCAGCTTGCCCGTCTCGGTGAGCACTGTCTTGTGGCCATAGCCGTTGCGGCTGTTGGCCCGGCCCTCGGCGGCCTCGCCGTCCAGATGGTGGTCCATCTCGGCGTTCAGCGCCCGCTCGGCCAGCGCCCGCTTCAGCTCGTCGATCAGGCCATCCCGCCCAAGGGCGGCTTGCGGATCACGGCCGGCGAGGAGCTGATCCAGCAGCTCGTCGGGGATGACTGGGGCTTTGCGACGTGCCATGCGAGGGTTCCTTCCTTCCCATCGTCATGGCCCGCACACGGAAATTCTGACAGTCCCCGTGCTGCACCCCAAGGAAGACCTTCTCCCCCCGACCTCCCGCGCCGCACGACATCTACCTGAAGCGCCAAGAGTGTCACTGCGCCGAGGATCACGCTGCGCATCGCGCCGCCTTGCCAGAGCCACGCGCAGGCGCAGCTTCCTTCTGACAAACCAAAGAAGAGACGCCAGAAGATCCTTGAACCCTCATCGAACATGCCGGTCGCTACCTCGATCCCCTTCTCTCCCAGTCGAACGCCTGCCGCACGATCTCTCTCAGATCATCGTCATTCGGTTCCCATCCAAGCACCTTTCTGATCCGCTCATTGGAGGCAACCACCGCGGCAGCGTCGCCCGCGCGACGAGCGGCAACCTTCACGGGAAAGTCCACGCCCGTCACCTCCTTCATCGCGCCAAGAACCTCCAGAACCGAATAGCCATGCCCATATCCGCAGTTACATGTCACGCTCTCGCCGCCGCTTCGCAGATAGTCGAGGGCCTTGACGTGTGCCTCCGACAGGTCGGTGACGTGAATGAAGTCGCGCAGACACGAGCCATCCGACGTTGAATAGTCATCCCCGAACACGTCGACGCCCTGTCTCTCCCCGAGGGCGGCCCGAGCCGCGACCTTGATGAGATGGCCGGCTTCCGTTGTCGACTGTCCGGCACGTCCCTTCGGATCCGCCCCCGCGACGTTGAAATACCGCAAGGCTACATATTGCAGGCCGTGCGCTCGGCAGGCGTCTGAGAGAATCCATTCGGCCACCAGCTCGGATCGCCCATAGGGCGACAGCGGCATCGGCACTCTATCCTCGTCGACCGGCCTCAACCCAGGCTCTCCATATACAGCGGCCGTGGACGAGAAAATGAAATGCCTCACCCCATTGGCGACCGCGAGCCGCAACAAGGAGAGCGTTTTCGTCACGTTCTCGTAGTAATAATACAGGGGCCTCTCTATCAACTCCGGAACCGATGTCTTGGCTGCACAGTGAATGATCAACTCGATATGTCCCGTCGAGATGAGATCGGGAACAAGTCGCTCGTCGGCAACATCTCCCACGACCAGGCTTGCTCCACCCGGCACCGCCCAGTCGAACCCCGTCGACAGGTCGTCGAGCACCACCACCTGCTCTCCAGAGTCCAGCAGCGCGAGGACCACATGCGCGCCGACATAGCCGGCGCCGCCCGTCACCAGGACCGCCATGAGCTTCCTCCTCTTGCGAGCGCGGCCCGGTCCCTCGTCGGCGGCCGGCTCCTTCCGAAGGCCGTCTGCGGCATTGCCGCCAGACCCTGCCCGCCGTTCGGGCGGAGCGAATGTTGTCTCGTTCCGAACATCCAATCTGACGAAGCACTCATCCACCCGATTGGACGGCTCCTCTGCCCCGACCAGGCGCCGAATCTGCCCACCTCCTCAAACGGCATTGCTTCTGCGTCATCGCGCTGAGAGCCCGTCAACTGGCGGCTTCTTGATGCCGTCTCTCATGCACCGAACACTCCAGAGTATTCTCCAGATCGCACCGCCATCGACGTCGGTCTGGAGCAGGAGCCCCTCCGGCCGGGCTCCTGCCCCAAGCGCGCTTCCGCTCACCCTGCCCGAACCGGAGTCAATGCCCCTCAAGGGTTGGACGACCAAGCTCGAGAGGCATGGAAAGGCCGCCGCGGGGAGCAAACTGCGCCCTCAAGACGGGCCGGAGCATCAGCGCGCCCTCGATCGAGACTGCGATCACCCAGCCCACAGCTAGGCCGTCAAGGCCGCTCCACCTTCCTCCCACCCCCGCGAGCACCAGCTCAAGAAGGCCACCGACGCTGAACCAAAGCGCTGCCATCCGAAGGCCGCCTGTCAGCCGCATCAGTGCCAGGTAATGGTACTTGATCGACGCCCCGATCATCCCCAGCCCCAACAAATCCAGCCCGCGGCCGGCCATGCTTGGATAGCTCTCGTTGAATATTGAGAGGATGAGGGGCATGGCCAGAAAACATCCCATTGCGATCACGACGCTGACGGCTGTGCAGACAAGCAGCGACAACCGCATCCGCCCCGCAATACCCCACGGATCCTGCGCACCTATACTGTATAGCGTGCTGGTTGTCGCCGCCGGGATGAGCAGAGCCGCGGCGAACAGCATCCACGCCGGATAGAAGGCAGCATTTGCAGAGGGTGACACGACAGTCGCCAATAGTAAAGGAAGAATAAGCATCGGCGCCTGCGCGGCGACATTGAGAACGTGATGATCAATCATACTTACAGTCTGCGATAAAAGGAATCTGATATCTTCAATTCCACAACGCCATGTGCCGACACGTCCCAACGATCCGAGCTGAAACAGTATCGATACGATGAGCGCCGCGTTCCAGCTGACGAGAACGGTGAGGGTGGCGTTTGCAGCCGCGAAGTGACCGAGTAATGCGATGAGGATGATGAGCTTGGTAACCGCGAACAGCGCCGCTCTGAGGAATTGGGATTTTGCTTTCAGCTCTCCCAGCAGGGCCTGGTCCAGGACGAGGACGAGGCTGGTTGCGGCAGAGCCCAGGATGAGCGCGAACTCCATACCGCGTCCCCCGGCCGGCAGGGCCGACCGCTCGAGGAGCGGCCGCGCTAGGACAAGAAAGAGGCACACCGACGCCATCGACCACAGCGGCACGGCCGAGACGGCAGCCGCCACCAGCCGCCTCCCCCGTGCGCCGTAGGCCGCCATGCCTCCGAGAAGAAGTGTTCCCAGCCCGAGCTCGTTGAACTCCCCCAGCAGGCTCATCGTCGAGACGATCGCGGACGCTGCGCCCGCGGCCTCGGGGGCGAGCGAGCGCGAGACAAGCCACCAATAGGCGCAGCCCAATCCTGCAGCGCAAAGACTGCCGCCGAGTAGAAACGCCGAATTCTGCACGAAGAGGGAGTTTCCGCCTACAACGGCCCATGCCGAGACGACAGCCGAGCGCAGCGCGCCTGCCCCCCTCACGGGCCGCTACTCCTCACCTAGGGCGGCCGCCGCCCGGGCGCGGCTGGCGGCCATGCGCCCACCGGTCCGGATGCTTCCGATCATCAAGCCGATCGACGCGCCTGCCAAGGCGACGGCGATCGCCACGGACCGCTGGAGGGCGCCAAGATCCCCGTGCAGCGCGAACCCGAGAGCTTCGCGGCGGAACGCCGGCAGGAGCGTCTCCTTCACGTAGCCCAGCTCCATGTCCAGGGCTCGCTTCCCGCGCATCGTTCGACGGAGGTACGCCTTGGACAGACCTTCCGCATAGCAGCGCAGCCACAGATAGCCCCATGTCAGCCGGGAGGCCGCCACCTTGTGCCGAACCAACGGTACCGGCTCGAGTATGAAGCGCGAGCCCTCGAGGGCAGACGAGGCGCGCAGACAGAGCTCGGTCTCCTCGCAGCTTATCGGCACGCGTGTTCCCCGACGGCCGATCGAGGTGTCGAAAGCGCCGACCTGCTCGAAGAGCCGGCGGCGAACCAGCATCGACGTCCCCAGCAGATTTCGCACTTCGCGGCGGACCGTCGGCAGGCCGCGGTGTGAGCAACCCACGATCCAGAGCAGCTCGTCGGCCAGCCAGGCCGGCCGAAAGCCCGGCCAGATCGGGTCGACCTTGCTGGAAACGCCGAGAGCGTTCTCCTCAGCGCAGCATCGCACGAGCCGGGCGAGCCAGAGAGGATCGGCAATGGCGTCGTCGTCAAGGAACGCCACGAGCTCTGCGTTGGAAGCCGCGACGCCCGTGTTGCGAGACCCAGACAAGCCTCTCTTGCCGGCGTTCGGCACGACATATGACGAGCGCAATGCCTCGCGCGCCCTCGCCAGCAACTGTGGATTGTGGTCGACGACCAAAATGATTTCCGAGGGAGGCCACACTTGCCTGCGAAGTGAGTCGATCGCGTTCAACACATCGGTCCAGCGCTCCTCGGTGTAGGTACAGACGATCACCGAGACCCGAAGGCCCAGGTCTCCCGCTCCGCGTTTCTCGGGATCCGACGGCGCCGACGCGTCAGGCGCCGACATCGACCACATCCCCGGCGACGTCGCGATAGACCCGCTCGATGCGAGGCACGACCGACCCCGCCTTCAAGGTCTCGACCTTCCTCAGGCCCGCGGCACCCATGCGCGCCCGTCTTGGCGGATCCTCGAGCAGCGCCCTCATTGCGCCGGCGAGGGCACCGACGTCGCCGGGGGCGACGAGCAGGCCCGTATCATCGTGGTCGAGCAGATCCGGCGTTCCGCCTATGTCGCTGGCGATCACGGGCTTGCCCTGGCTCATCGCCTCCATCACCGTCGTCGCGCAGGCCTCCGGCAGCACCGACGGGACGACGCCGAACAGGCACCGACGCCACGCATGCATGACCGCCGCATGTGGCCAGCTCTTGAACAGTCTGCTCCCGGGCGGCAGGTGTCGCGGCGTGTCGGGATGCTCTCTGCCGATGAGCACGAGCGGCGGTGCCGCTTCCAGCACGCCATAGGCCTTCAGCAGCACTTCCACCCCCTTGAGCCGCGTCAGGTCGCCGACGAACAGGATGAACGCCTCCTCCGGCAACTCATACACGCATGCCGGCGCCTCACTTGCGATCTGCCCGACATCGTCGGGCACGAAATTCGGTATGACCTCGTAGGGCGCCCGGCTCCTCTCGAGGCGGTTCAGCTTTGCGACCTCCCTGCTCACCGCGACGAATCTGTCGACGATCGCCCGTTCATACGTGCTCGATATGCGATGAAGCCCCGCAGTCACCGGGCCTTTGTAGGCTCCATATTGCCTGCTCGCGCAGGGGATGCATTTGATGAGCCCCGGACCATCGCATACGCGATCACGGTTCATCAGGCTCTTCCTGGAGCAGACCAAGCTCAGGTCATGAAGCGTTACCACCAGCTTCGGCCCGGCACGACGCTTCAATGGAAGAAACGAGTGCAGGATCCAGTTGTGGGCATGGATCACGTGAGGCCTGACCTCCTTGAGCACGCCATTCAGGCGCGCGACCAGCTCGGGATCCGGGAATGGCGGCGTGTGCCGGCGCTCGCGCTCCTTGAAGAGCCCCGACACCCGCTGCAACGCCCCCTGCAGGCGATGGATTTGGACGGCACCGTCCATGTCCCTGGCGTCGCTGCCCGAACACTGGAGCGTCGCGACGCTGACGTCGTGGCCTCGACGGGCAAGCGCCTGGCCGAGGTTCCTGACGTGGTTCTCCTCCCCCCCGATGATGGGCGGGTAGAACTGACTCGCGATCAAAATCCGCATCTCTTGGGCTTCCCAAGATTGCCGTTTGGAGAAGGCACGCGCCTCCAACGGTACATGTGTCGTAACGTACGGGCATCTTATCCTCCCTCATCAGCCGAGCCGCCACGTGGGCCGAAGGAGAACGATACCTTTCGATACACGTCCCTTGTGTTTCTATCCTTGAAGAGTCGGCCCTCTATTTTATGTCGATTACCATCAACCGGCGGAATTGGAACATTTTGGAGGTAGGCTTCGCCCGGCTCAAGTCCCGGAATCTTGGCAACGGAGACCAGGCTCTTATCGAGAAAAAGATCGACCTCAAAGCTGTGCGGCTCGCCTTCTTCATTTCTGACTCCCAATATCAGCGCACCTACCAGTCCGGGGCCACTGGGCACCATCCAGAATTCCGAATATCGAAACTGCTGGTCGTCGGCGGCGTCATGGGCTGCGAGAACGAAGGCACTCAGGGTCACCCCCCCGGCAAGCCCAAACGCGAGCAGATGGCGCGCCTGGAGCCCCGCGCCGAGGCGCCATCCCGCGCCATAGGCCCGTGCTCCCGGGGCCCGCCCTATCGTCAGCGCCAGCGCCACCGTCACGCCGCCAAGCCACGTCACCCAGCCCTCCCACGAGAGCCAGTCGACGGCGTCCAGAAGCAAGCCGCCGGCGATAATGATCGCGAGGCTCCCCCCGACCGACAGCACGGCTCTCTCCAGGGGCGAGACGAAGCCGAGGCGCAACGCCCGGGTAAGCGCATAGCCCGGCACCAAGAACAACACAGGTGCCCAGACCATCAACCGCACGACCGAGCCTCCGGTCGCCAGCACCCCCACGCCCAGCAGGACGGCGAGGCCGGCGACGCCGAGGCGTCGAGCGAGGTCATTGCGCACGCCGTAGTCCCCGCACGTCAAAGATCGTGATCCACCCGTTGTCGTATACTCGACTGACCCGGGCCAGGTGATCGAACTTCAGGAGCGCCGATCCAGCCGGCGGCACGACGTGAATGTGATCTGGCTCGCCGGCCTCGAAGTATACGCCGAACCGCGGCAAGGACTGGACCATCCGCAGGTCCACCAGAATATAGTCCACCCGACCCGTGGCGATGGCCCATTGGTCCGATGGGGACATGCCCTTCGAGACGAAGACCTCAGCGGTCGACGGACCGCCGTTGAGCGTCGTCACCAGGCCCTGCCGCCCGTAGCTCGCCAGCAGGAGCCTGTTCGTCCGGTCGGCGGCGAAGTTGTTGGAGCCTCCAAGCCAGTCGCGCGCCCACAACGCCGTCCGGATTCCCAACCCCTCGATCGACAGCCCGTCCCCTCCGACGGTGTACGGCCGATGGACGCCGATCGGGCTGGGACCCGCGATGATCCCGCCTAGGGCGATCACCGTCGCTGTCGCCCCGCCCCACAGCGACCATCGCCTCGCGGTCCTCCCGCCGCGCCGGATCGTCTCCCAGCCAGTCGCCACCACGATGGCGACACCCAGGAACACGAACGGTCCCATTCTATTGCCGACCTCCCATCCGCTCGGCGTCAGCCGGAGGGCGATCGAGAGCGGGAAGAGAATGGTGACGCAGGAAAACAGGGCCAATCGCACGTTTCGCCCTGGCGCCCGGAAGGCGCCGCGAGCCGCATCCAGCGCAGTGACGGCTCCTGTCGCCAGCCTCAGCGCCGGGAAGAACCCTATGGCCAGACCGAGGCAGACGAGTGCCAGAGAGGACACCGCTATCAGCTGAAGGGCCAGCGGGGTTCGGGCGCCGTCCGTGGCGACGAAGAAGCCGCGCCCGAGCGAATCGCCCTGCACGAAGGCCACGAGCTGACTGATCCCCTCATCGAGGACCGGCTCCAGGTAGGAGACCGAACGGTTGCCGATCGACGACGACCACAGGAGAGGGACCGCCACGGCCACGCACGCGACGAGAAGGCTACGTGCCCGTTCACCGGGATCTGCCGGCCCTGTGAGGCTCAGGAGCGCATAGCCCACCAGAAACGCCGCAGCCACGTAGGCGGAAACATGGTGCGTGAGCGTGAGGCTCCCGATCAACGCCAGGAGGAGAACGTTGACACCGAGCGGTCGCCTTCCCAGCGACTCCAGCAACAGAATGAGCGCCAGGAGAGCGAATCCGAGGCTTTCGTAAGAGAAAAGCGAGTGGAAAAGCACATAGTTCGGATTTCCCATGAATATGAGACACGCAGTCGCCGCAAGTCGTTCACTTCCACTGACTCTTATATAGAATAGAAAGATGGACCAAACGAATAGAACGCGTATTACCAAGTTTATAATGATGCTTGTAGGGAAGATCGGCGCTCCTGCCAGCTCCGCCAAAGCGCTCGTGACTATCTCGAGGCCGGGATATAGCGGACTGATCGGTAGCAGCGCATTGTCGATGAACAGATGTCCCCGCTCGACGATATCTCGTGCGGTAATCCAGTGGGCGAACTCGTCAAAATCGACGAACGTTGTCGGGCTGTACAGGAGTTTCAGAGCGAAGGATGCTTCCGCGAGCACCGCAAAGAGCATCACCCGCTCGAGACGCGCCGTGCTCGGCGAGATGATGCGGATCGCGGGGAGCAGGAAGAGCGCGCCCGTGGCGAGCCAGTAGAGTGGCTCCCCCCAATGCTCGTCGCGTCGTCCAGCCCCCTGGGCGACGCTGACCGCAAGGAGAGCCAGCGACGAGGTGACGGCACAGCGTGCCACCCACGACCACGAGGTCGCATCCCAACCTGGCCTCTCGACCTGCTCTCCGGCTGCAAGCCCAAAGACCGCAGGGACTTGCGCCACATGAGCTGCAGGCATGTCATCGGGGGTCATGCGTGCCTCGCGCTCCGCCTATCGGCGTTCCGCCGCCAGACCCGGGCCGCGGCGTGCGCTTGGAGGCGTCGGGCGATCTGGCCCTTTGGGCAGCGGCGACGGGGCGTTGGGCGAAAGAGTGGCAGCTGCGGTCGATCGGGGCCGCGCCGTCCGCAGATAGAGCCGGAGGAGCTCATCCGCGCACTGGTCCCACCCGGGCAGCACGACCTTACTGGGGCTGCTTTCGCTGCTCAGCTCGTCGAGAATTGCGCCGGCGACTTCCGGACTGCCCGCATCCATGGGAACCCCTCGTATCAGCCCGCGATCGACCAGCTCCGAGAAGCCTGTGCCGTTCGTCGCGATCACTCGCCGCCCGAGGGCAAGCGCCTCCATCACCGCGACCGGATGTGCCTCGTACTCACTCAGGAGCACCACGAGCGCCGCGCTCTTGAGGAGCCCGCCCAGCTCTCCCCGTCTCGACGACGGAATTCCCTCAATCCGGACGTGCCCCTTGAGGCCCAGGCGGTCAACGAGCCGCGAAAGCTCCACGGCATACGGTCCCCCGCCGAGGATTCGCAGCCTTGCCTCGGGCCGGTGTCGTAGCACCTCGGGAAAGGCGGCGATCACGCGATGATGACCCTTGTAGCGCTCCAGCCTGCCTATCGAGACAATAAGGCATGGCTCCCTCGTCTCGGCCGCTGTATCGGCCACCATCTCCGCCCCGTTTGCCACAACGGCGAGCTTATCCTCGGAAAGATGCATTGCGTCCCGGAAGTACTCCCTCTCGAACTCGGAGACAGCAACACAGCATGCAGCCCGCCTGACCAGAGGGCCGAGCAATTGCCACTGCGCCTTTCGTATGGCCTGCCGCAGACGGGAGGAATGCCCGCCGCTGTGGAAGGTTATGAGGAACGGCACCCGGCCTGTAATCGCCGCGGCCATCGCCATGGGGGCCACCAGCGTGTGGCAGCCCTGGACATGCACGACATTCCATGACCCACTGCGGATACGGCCAAACATGTCCGGCGCGAAGTAGTAGTCGCGAGCCTCGGGCCAAGCCGGGACACGCTCGACCACTACGCCTGCGGTCACCTCCCTCGCGGGTAGCCGTTGCCCCCTGTTCGTCGTCAATACCGTGACCTCGGCCCCACGCCGAGCCAGCCGCCATGCGACCTCATGGATGTGGGTCTCGATCCCGCCGATCTCCGGATAGTAACGGGCGGAGACCATCAGAACCCTTGGCGGGCTCTCGATTGCCCCGTTCTCGTCGACCTGCTGATAGGCGGGACTCAGCACCGCTCTGCCGGGCGACGGGTCATGCAACTCAGCCGAGATGCGCATGGAGCCGTCCCCTCCTGCCCGCCATGGCCCGTTCCCGAACGAGCGTCTTTAGCACGCGCCACCCGTCCGGAACCGCCCGGAGGTTGCTCACACCATGCGCTCTACGCTCCTCGAAGCTCGGGACCTCGAAGATGGTCATGCCAGCCTGCAACGCGCGTATCCATAGGAACGCCTCAACCTCAAAGCCGTCACAGGTCGGAACGAGAAGATCCCGATGTCGGGACCAGAATGCAAAATATCCGTAGCACAGATCAGTAAACGCGCCGCCGAAGAGAACGCGTGCTACTTGCGTCAGGCACCAGTTTCCATACATTCGAAACGAAGACATGTCGTCGGTGCCGCCGCCTTGCAGAAATCGTGAGCCCTTGGCCAGGTCCGCGCCAGACAGTAACGCACCGACCAGTCCGATGCTCTCATACGGATCCATGGAGCAGTCGGCATCGAAGACCACGATGATCTCGCCGGTAGCGGCAGCGAAGCCTGCGCGCAAGGCGGCACCTTTTCCGCGTCGATGCTCGATGAGGATCTTTGCATCTCGGCACAGGCGTCTCGCAACGGCAACAGTGCCGTCCGACGAAGCGCCGTCGACGATGATCACCTCCTCGATCCAAGGCGGCAGCTCCGGCAAGAGCAGCGTGAGGTTCCTCGCCTCATCGAGCGTCGGGATGACCGCCGAGATACTCGGCAACTGAAACGCGTTGCCTGACGACCCCGTGGCTTCCGGCAGCGTCGCCGCTGCGTGGCCATTCCCCCGCGAAGGTGGCGCCACCGTCGCCCGCGCGCAAGCCCCTTCCCGTGCCATGCTCATCGGCTCCCGATCGCGCGCCGCGCCGTCTGGTCCCATCCGGAACGCGGCTCCGGCTCCTCTGCCCACCTCCCCACCGAGGCCGTCGGTCCACCCAACATCACACGGACGAGGTCACCAGGATCGAGGGAGGTGGTCATGCTGGCCTCCAGCACTCGCGGGCCGGCCGGGGTCTGGCGGACAATCTCAAAGGAAAGCTGTGCATCCGACTCCTGCAGGCCCGCGGGTGTCGCAGACGTGGCCAAGGACCGCAGAACGCCGACGGAAGTTGCGATGCCCAACTCCATGTCACCGATCTGCTCACTTATGTTGCTTATTTCCGTCACCAGCCGATCCTTCCGCTCGGCGACAAATCGCAAATGCTCTTCTCTCGCTGCTTGGAGAGCGAGCTCGGCGTGGAGCACGTTGCTCTTCTCCTCGACAAGTCTGTTTTGAGTATCGGAAAGCTCGCTTTGTGCCTGGAGCACGACTACTCTTTCGAATACGCCTCGCTGTTGCAGGCCCTTCAGGGCGGCAACTCTCTCCGCCCGCATCGCCACCGCCGTCTCGGTCGGCGGCACGCGTTCTCGCGCAAGGCCGAGGAGCCGGCTCGCCACATCAACCGCCATGCTCAACGACTTCTCGCGCTCTCCCCGTATCTCCAGCTCGGGCGCGCGCCGGGCCTGCTCCTCGCTGATCATTGACGTCGCGGCAGCCGAGCCAACCAGCGCGCGCAGCCGTTCCGGGGCGACCGGACCTCTGCCGTCCCGGTCTGCCTCGAGGACCGCGAGCCGTGCCAGAAGCTGCTCGAGCCGCTCTGTGGCACGCCGGATGTTCCCGCTCTCCCGCACGGCCTCTACGGAACCCTGAAGCGCCCCCTGGGCCTCGTCGAGGCCGCCGGCCAAAGCGACGGCATGGAGCGTGGTCAACCCCGGGGCATAAGCGTACGAGCCGGGCCGCCTCACCGGACCCACGATGTAAATCGGCTCCCGTGCCATCAGCTCGACGTTGATCGCTGCCCTCCGACCCAGGGCCTCGTGGAACGAGTTCCCGCAGCTCCGACGCGAGCCCGGCGACGGTCTCGCCACTGACGATGAAACGTCCCAGCAATGGCAGCGAAATCGCTCCGTCAACGCCAATCGTGTATTGCCCGGACATCTCATCATGGAGATAGAAATTCTGGGCCGGCTGGGCGGGACCGTGGAGATTTATCCACTTGCTGTCGGTTGAGCCGAGCAGCTCGTATACGGTGAGCTTGATCTTGTCACCGACGACGAACGTCAATACATGGGCGTTGGTCGTCGTATCATGTCCCGCCCAACGCGCAACGAGCTTCTCCGGAAGCTCCCCTGCTGCGAGGTAGCTCGCCGGCGTCGGCGAGGACGAGCTCGCAGGGTCCGTTCCCGCGTCACGCGTCTCGCTCGGCGCCGCTGCCGCCACGCTCGGCGCCACAAGCACGAGCGCATACAGCATCAACAAACGTATGGATCCGCGCCCAGAGAAGCTACGGTCTGCCGGCATTGATAAATTCGACTCCCAATAATTTTTGTGCTCGCTCTTTTCCTCGACTGCCGCGACCTTTCATCTGTTCTGACGCCCGGGCGGCAGGTTCCACTACCTGCCGGGCCGAGGTCTCCTCGTCGGCAACCGCCCAGGAACCGGGGCTCGCAGCCCACGACGCGTCACCGCGCGATGGGCCCGGCGGCAGGTTCGGGAGCCCTAGGTGATCGCCGACAGCTCCTTCGTGGGGTCTGGGCCATTGGAACGCTCCCGCAAGCCTGCCTCTTCCCGCGTTGGAAGCCCACCTGCAGTTCCCAACCCAGCCATAGCCGGCATCATCGCCGAGTATCGGCGGCATTGGTCGGCGACCAGACAGCCCGCCACGGCGGCAGCCGCGTGCCTCGCGCCGTGGAGCGAGAGCATCGCCGGGCCGAACGAGGATGCCGCCAGGCACCCCACGAAGAACAGGTTTGGTACCGAAGACTCATAGTTCGCCTTGAGCCTCAGCATGCCATCACGCGTGTCGATATCTTCCCGAAGATTGTCGGGAATGAACGGAATGTTCTTGAGGTCCCTCTGAAATCCCGTGGCCGCTATCACGTGGTCCACTTGGAGCTCGCAGGTGGTCGACCCACCGCGGACCAACAGGCGAGCTTTTCCTCCTCTCTCCTCGGCCCGCGTGATTTCCCGTGACGTGAGGATGACGCCCTTGTCGGCCACCTGCGCACGTAGCCCCCATGCGCCTCGCGGCCGCGACAACCTCGCGAGGTGGCGGCTCCGCTGGCGTCTCGGGAGCAGCGCGAAGATTCCGGGCCTGTCGGCGATGCGGCCCGCTACCCAGTCGCGCTCGATCGTCCGGCCTGGGGCGCCAGCCGCATCGCGTCCACCTGGCTCTCGATCCCAGATGACGCAGTCCTCACGTGCAAGAACCTTGACGTTCGCCCCGACTTCGAAGAGACGAGCCGCCGTCTCGAGAGCGCTCTGTCCCGCGCCGACGACCACCACATCCTTATCGTGGAAGGAAGCGAAGCCGGTATGCTCGCTGCTATGGGACACGAGTTCGCGGGGTAGGCCCACCAAGGCAGCCGGCACGTGACGGAACGGGATCATGCCGGTCGCGACGACCACGTTTCGGGCGGGAACCTCCTCACCGCTCTCCAAAAGCAAGGTGAACCCACCGAGTTGTCGGCTGAGCCGCGTCAGTCGAGAGCCGTCAATGCTCGGGACGGCGCTCTTTTGAAACCATGAACCATACTCCCGGAAGGTCTCGACACTCAGATTTGAAGTTCCAACGCCGCGACGATCCTCCCGGCGCTCGAGGAATGATCGGAGGCCATAACGCTTCTCGGGATCCCACAGGCTCGAGGCCGACGCCTCGGAGCGAAGAAGGGCATCTGCAGGTATGTTCTCCCACCATGTCTCCATCACCCTTCCGAGGGTTCTGTGAACGATGCCGTGAAAGCCCAGGTGTGCGGCTACCGATAATCCGTACGGTCCCGCACCCACGATCACGGTGCCATAGCGACGGGCCAATGGGTCTCTCCCCTTGCGAAGGCACAGCGGAGCGCTGCCAGGCGCTGGCCCGATTCCTAATAGTGCGGGCCCTATGCTGACCCGCTCTTGCTGTCGTGCGGCCCAATTCGGCCCTTGAGTGGCTCTAGAACCTCAGAGCCAGCTGCGTCCATACCCACTTTCGGGGTAGGCATTGCCGGGCTTGGTTAATTGCGACTAGCTCGGATGGAGTAGTTGACGTCTATAGACGTTCGTGAGAGCAGATTTTTGGTTCTCTTAGTTTTTCTCTATCTTCATGGCTACGCGAACGAAGATCCCGGCGCGATTTGGTGCTTGCCCAACGACTTGAGAGATGGAGCTCTTTGCTTGGATCAAACTCCTCGCCTGAAAGTTGAGCTTGTTCTGCCGGCCGAGGGCGTGCGCCGCTGGCACGCGGATCTCATAGCCCGCCTTCGCAACGACGGTCGCGGCCTGCGGGTTCTCACCGACACCTCGCACCCACAAGTGCATCCTGCCGGCGTTGCCATTCTTCAGGCTCTTGAGGAGGTACTTTACGGCATCCCCGCCCGTCGCCCCGCAGCGCCCCTGCCCGGGCCCGAGGTGGAGCGGCTCCGCCTCCATGACTTCGAAGGCGAGGCCGATCTGATCGTCGACCTGACGGGCGGCCGCCCTCGGGCGGGACCCACGCTTGTCCCCCTCTACGACAGCCATCTCGGCGAGCATGCCGCGGTCTCGTCGCTCCTGGACCAGCGGGTGCCGGCGATTGCCATCGTCAAGAACGACAGGATTGTTGCCCAGGGCGTTCCTGCCGTGGATCGCCCCGAAGCCGTAAGCCGAGCGCTCCATTGCGTCCTCGCACGCACCGCATCGCTCATCGTCCATGCCATCGCGACGATAGAGGCAGGCCAGGCGCAAGAAGGTCCGGCTCCCCACGAGAGCGTCAAGGTCAGGGGGAAGTCGCCGGCCTCGTTCGGAGCGAGGTCGCTGGCGGCCAAGGTCGCACGTCTCTTGACCAGGCTCGCACGAGGCGCCGAGGGTTGGCACGTAGCTTGGCGCTTTGTCCGGGACGACCCGATCGACACGACCCTACGCTGGCCGCACGGGCGCTACAGAGTGTTAGCGGACGACGGCGCTCGCTACTTTGCCGACCCGTTCATCTTCGAGCACGGAGGCGAATTCTTCGTCTTCTGCGAGGAATTCCCGTACGGCACGGGTAAAGGCATCATCTCGTGCTTTACGATTACGCGCGGCGGCATCGCAACAGCCCCCCGACCCGTGTTGGATGCCCCTTACCATCTCTCCTACCCGACAGTCTTCGCCTGCGGCGACAAGACCTACATGATTCCGGAGAGCGCTGCCGCGGGCGCCATCGAGCTCTGGCGAGCCGAGCGATTTCCCGATCTCTGGGTCAAGGACGCGGTACTGATCGACGGCGTCTCCGCCTGCGATGCGACACTAACCAGGAACGATGGACGGCTTTGGATGTTTGCCGCCCAAGCCAGTGACGGCGGGACGAGCTGGGACTCCCTGGTGCTCTTCCACGCGGACAATCTGTGGGGCCCCTGGCACCCTCATCCCCTCAACCCGGTGCTCTTGGACGCGGCCGCGGCCCGCCCGGCCGGCTGGACGAGAGACGTTGCCGGCGGGATCCGGAGGTTTGCCCAGGACTGCAGCCGAACCTACGGAGGGGGCCTCAGCGTGTGTCACGTCGATCGACTCGATCCCGAAGGTTTCTCGCAGCGTGTGGAGGCACGTCTGTCCCCGCCCCCCGGTGCGAGGTTCAGCGGCGCTCATACCATCAATCGACGACGCAACCTCGAGGTCATTGATGTCTTCTCAGACGCCCGATCCAAACATCTTGTGCTGCATTGAGTACGACCTTCAGTCCGATCGATGGATATGGACCGACTCCCCGCCGGTTCCATTCTGCCGCGTTGCCCAGCCGACATCGCGCCGCTGCGCTTCCGGCGCATGGGGATGCCGACCTTCTCGCCCGACCTGTCGGGCTTCCTCGTGGCGGGCAGGTGGCGACGGAGCCGCCGCAAGGCCGGGATCGCGTCAGCCTTGCGGTGCGGACCACACCCCATGCCGCATGCCGAGGAGAAGCATGGCCGTCCACAGCTGAGGCAGAACGAACCAGCCTTACGAGCAGCCTGCCACAATCCACATGGGCGTCGGTTGATGAGCAACAACGAAACTGACCGTCAGACCTCGTTGCGGCCTCCCCCCGGACATCCCCACCCGGGAGCATCCACGGCCTTCCCGGGCAACGTTCGCTATCGCCTCTCCAAGATCAAGGCCATGGGAATACTGAAAGGGGTCTGGCTCGATTGTGGCTGCGCCGACGGTGGCTACACGGAAGCTCTTGTACGATGGGGTGTGGAGCGAGCAATCGGGGTTGATCCGGATCCCGAGCGTATCTCGATGGCCATGTCGAAGCGGTCCTCGGACAGGACGGAGTATTTCTGTTCCTCCGCGACGCTCCCGTTTCCCGACATGTCGTTCGATGGGGTGCTGTTGAATGAGGTTCTGGAGCACGTCGAGGACGAGACTGCCACGCTCGGCGAGATCAAGCGCGTCCTAAGGCCAGGGGGACATCTTGTCGTCATGAGCCCCAACCGCTGGTTTCCCTTCGAGGGACATGGAATGCACCTGTTCGGTCGCGAGCTCGGCTTCCCGATCCCCTTGCTGCCATGGCTTCCGAAGAGCTTGTCCATGCCGCTCATGGAAGCTCGCAACTACTGGCCGGGCGAGCTCAGAGACCTGGTCGCCGCTGCCGGACTCGACATCATCTCGGTCGACTACGTCCTGCCGGTCCTGGAGGCCTATCCATGGCTCCCTTCAGCCGCGATCAGGCTATATAGCCGGTCCATACCCGCAATAGAGAAGACGCCTCTTCGTCGGTTCGGTGTGTCCACGCTGATCAGGGCCGTACGTCGGGGCCCCGCTCGACCTGAGGCATAGCTTGTCGCGTGATCCGTGGCAGCGGTCGTAGGCCGCTGAGCCCAGCCGTTTGCTCGCTTGCCACCCGTTGCGCCGGGAGGAATAGTCGACGGCTTCGATACGCGACCGCCGATGCCAAGCGGACACATCGCGCTGGCCGTGTTTCAAGACGAGCCCTGATGCGGGCGCTACCGATCGAAGGGGCTGACGATGATCGCCGGTCACCAGAGACACGTCCTGGCCGCCGGGCCGGGATCGAGACCCACCCCTGCGGCGGGTCCTGACCCGGCCCCCTGAAACGGTGCCACGGATAAGGAGGATCTGTTCGACCTTCGTTGTAAGCGGTGTCCCGGCCTCACCTGTCGCGAGCGGCTCTGAGGGGCGAGGATAGCGGTTCCTGAGGGGATCGCTGCATGAGTGATTTGGCAACGAGCGGTGCAACGAGGCGGCTCGAGGTTCTGACGGGGCCTGAGCGCCGGCGACACCACAGCGCGTCCGAGAAGGCCGCGCTGGTCGCCGAGACGTTGCAGCCTGGTGCGTGTACGGCGCGGATCGCGCGGCGGCACGGGCTGCATCCGCAGCAGCTCTACACCTGGCGACGGCAAGCCCGGCGTGGCGAGCTCGCGCTTCACGATGAGGACATGCCGATGTTCGCGCCGGTCGTGGCTGAGGCGGCGCCGCGGGTGACTGCTGCCGGCCTGGCTGCGACGAGCGGAAGCGGGATCGTTCTCGAGCTCGGCGACCTGCGCCTGTCGTTCGGCAGCGATGTGCCGGCGGCGCGCGTGGCTGCAATCGTCGCGGCCCTTCGGGCCGGTGCATGATTCTGCCGTCGGGGCCGGTCCGGGTGTATGTCGCGACGAAGCCGGTCGACTTCCGCAAGGGGATCGACGGGCTGGCGGCGCTGGCCGAGGCGGAGCTTCGGCTCGATCCGTTCTCCGGCATCGTGCTGGTGTTCCGGGCCAAGCGCGCGGACCGCATCAAGATCCTGGTCTGGGACGGCTCGGGCATGGTGCTGATCGCGAAGCGCCTCGAGGACGGAAAGTTCGCCTGGCCGGGCACGACGGACGGCGTGATGAAGCTCTCGCCGGGGCAGCTCTCGGCGCTGTTCGAGGGGCTCGACTGGCGGCGCGTGCATACCCGCCGGGTCCGGCGGCCGGCGACCGCGGGATAGCCGCGGCAGAGTGACTCACGCCGGGTGTTGCCGGTCACAGCCGCGGCGTCCTGTGCTCCACATGCGGCCATGAGCGATGTCGCTGCCCGTCTCGATGCTGCCGACCTGCCGGACGATGCCGCGGCGCTGAAGGCGATGCTGGCGGCCGAGCGCGGTGCGCGGCTCGACCTGGCAGAGGAGGTCGCGCGGCTCACGGCCATCGTCGATGCCTTCAAGCGGGCGATGTTCGGCCGGCGCTCGGAGAAGCTCGACCCCGGCCAGCTCGAGCTGGCGCTGGAGGATGCCGAGCAGGAGATCGCCGCGGACAGGGCCGAGACGGATGCCGCCGACGCGGCGCTGAAGAGGACGCGCACTCAGCGTCGGCGCGCCAACCGCGGCGCGCTGCCGAGGCACCTGCCGCGGGTCGAGAGGGTCATCGAGCCGGAGAGCCTCGACTGCCCGTGCTGCGGCGGCAGGCTGCATCGGATCGGGGAGGACGTCTCCGAGCGGCTCGACGTCGTCCCGGCGAAGCTCCGGGTGCTCGTCACCCGCCGGCCGAGATACGCCTGCCGGGGCTGCACCGAGGGCGTCGTGCAGGCGACGGCTCCGGCCCGGCTGGTCACCGGAGGGCTGCCGACCGAAGCCATGGTCGCGCATGTGCTCGTCGGCAAATACGCCGACCACCTGCCGCTTCTGTGATCGGGCCCTTCCCGTCAAGTCGCGTATCGATCCAACGAGCAGGGCCATGCTTCTGTCCGTGGTCGGCGTGGCCGCCACATGATGCAGACTAAGGAGGCGGCCGGCTCAAATCTCTACCACGGGCTCGAAGCGACTGCGGCAAGTGCGAGCTCGGCTACCCTCGTCCCTGCCCGGGACCTCCTTCGCCGATGCTACCGTCGGGCAGTTGCAACGACGAGATCGGGATCGACAGATCAGCGAGGCGCTGTTTCCGGCTGTGCTGTCCAGCGGAAGGACGTCTGCGATTGCCACATAGAGAGCAAGACGACGGCAAGCTTGCGGGCAACGGCAACACGCGCCTTCTTGGCCCCGCTGCGCCGAGCCAGACGAACGCCCCAACTCTTGAGGCTCGACCACGCGGTTATCCGGCCGATCAGCGTGGTTGCTGCCTCGTAAAGCGCCGTGCGCACGCGTGCATCACCGGCTTTTGTGATGTGGCCGACGACATCGGTGCGACCGGATTGGTACCGGCCTGGCGTCAAGCCCAACCAGGGGCCAATGTCCCGCGCCCGTCGAAACCGGGTCGGATCGTCGACAGCACTTTTGAAGGTCAGGGCAACGATCGCGCCCACCCCGGGGGCGCTCATCAGCATGCGCACGACCGGGTCTGTCCTTGCCAACTCGAGTAGCTTCCCGTCGAACGTATGCAGCTCCTGCAACAGCACACTGCGAACTTTCAGCAACGATGAGATGACGATCTCGAGGGCAGGGATGCCGGCCGCCAGTTCCTGCGCCCGGGTGGCCCAGTTCCGACGCGACACCTGGCCCATCTTGAGGCCGAAGTTGCGCAGCGCGGCGCGCATCGAGTTCTCGATGCCAACGAGTTTGTCGACCACGAACTGGCGGCCGTTCAAAAGGGCTCGGGTTTCCTGCGCCGTGGGCGCTTTGACGTGTACTGCTTTGAACCAGCCCAGGCGGATCAGCTGGGCGATGCCGCGTGCGTCATTCCGATCGGTCTTCACTCGCATGGCCGCGAACGCCGCGCGCACATGGCGTGCTTCCATAACGGTTACCCGAAAACCCTCGCACGTGAGCCCGGCATAGAGCCATTGTGAGAGCGATCCGGTCTCAAGACCAACATGTTCAATCTTTCTACCCCGATGGCGGATGAACCGGGCGATCGTAGTCGGATCGCTTTCGACCTTGCCTTCTTTGATGATGATGCCGCGCTCGTCGATGACGCAAATGCTCGAACTATCGAGCGATACGTCAATTCCCACGAAGAATTGCATGGTGATGTGCTCCTGAACGGTTGAGATGGCCATCGTCGGCTTGATTGCTGGGGCGAGGAAGCCCCCAGCCCGATCAGCGCATCTCTACCGCCAGGCACAGATCTTCGCCCGTCAGGGTCTGGCGCTCGACCGCTCGACGCTCGCCGACTGGGTCGGCCACGCGGCGCGCGAGCTCCGTCCGGTCCACGCCCGGCTGGTCGAAACCCTGAAGGCCTCGCCCCGGCTCTTCGTCGACGAGACGCGTGCCCCGGTGCTCGATCCCGGCCGCGGCCGGACGAAGACTGGCTGGCTCTGGGCGCTCGCGCGCGACCACCGCCCCTGGGGCGGCGCCGACCCGCCCGGCGTCGCCTTCCTCTATGCCGAGGGCCGCGGCGCCGAGCACGCCAGCCGCCATCTCGACGGCTTCCGCGGCACGCTGCAGGTCGACGGCTATACCGCCTATCGCGGGCTGACGAACCCGCGCCGGGCCGATGGCCCTGTGAGCCTCGCCTATTGCTGGTCGCATTGCCGGCGGAAGTTCTACGAGATCGCCGAGGCCGGCCATGCGCCGATCGCCGACGAGGCGCTGCGCCGCATCGCCGCGATCTACGCCGTCGAGGCGGAGCTGCGCGGCCGCGACCCGGACGTCCGCCGCGCCGCCCGCCAGGCACGATCGAAGCCGCTGGTCGACGACCTCCGCCCCTGGCTCGAGCACCAGCTTGTCCGCCTCCCCGGCAGGTCACGCCTCGCCGAGGCGATCCGCTATATGCAGAAACTCTGGGACGGCCTCGGCCTCTTCCTCGACGACGGCCGGCTCGAGCTCGACACCAACACGGTCGAGCGCGCAATCCGCCCGATCGCCCTCGGACGGAAGAATGCGTTGTTCGCCGGCTCCGATCGCGGTGGTGAGCACTGGGCGATCATCGCCTCGCTGATCGGCACCTGCCGGCTCAACGACGTGAACCCGCACGCCTACTTGACCGACGTCCTCGAGCGCATCGTCGATGGCCATCCGCAGACCAGGATCGACGATCTCATGCCGTGGAGCTACGCGGCGCCAGCAGGCGTGTGACGAGAACACCGCTTACC
>CAVVXU010000013.1:0-87147 GCA_963752325.1 uncultured Alphaproteobacteria bacterium | reverse complement strand
CGTCTTGACGGTCAGCTTGATGTAGCCGTCGAACACGCCGGACTTGTCGCGCTTGACCTCGGCGACGATGATGCCGCGCTCCTTCACCATGATCGGCGCCGAAACCATGTTGACGTCGGCGACCTGCGGCCGGATCAGGCCGGCGAGCGCCGCGCTGATCAGCGCGCGCGTGTTCATCGTCGCCGTCGAGCCGTCGAACAGGATCTCGACCTCCTTGATCGGATCCTCGGTGACCTGGCCGACGAAGGCGCCGAGCACTTCGGCGAGCTTGACGAAGGGCTTCAGCCGCGGCGCTTCCTCGGCGGTGATCGAGGGCATGTTGATGGCGTTGGAGACGGCGCCCTTGATCAGGTAGTCCGACATCTGCTCGGCGACCTGCAGCGCGACATTCTCCTGCGCTTCCGTCGGTCGAGGCGCCGAGATGCGGCGTGCAACCACGTTCTCCATGCCGAACAGCGCGTTCTCCTTCGCCGGCTCGACCTCGAACACGTCGATGCCGGCGCCGGCCACCTTGCCGCTCTTCAGCGCCTGCGACCAGGTCGGCCTCGACGACCAGCCCGCCGCGCGCGCAGTTGATGATGCGCACGCCGTCCTTCATCTTGGCGATCGCCGCGGCGTTGATGATGCCGCGCGTCTTGTCGGTCATCGGCGTGTGCAGCGTGATGAAGTCGGCGCGCGCGAGAAGCTCGTCGAGCTCGACCTTCTCGACGCCGAGCTCCGCGGCGCGCTCTCTCCGACAGGAACGGGTCGAAGGCGATGACATGCATCTTCAGGCCGACGCCGCGCGTGCGCGACGATCGAGCCGATATTGCCGCAGCCGATGATGCCCAGCGTCTTGCCGGTGATCTCGACGCCCATGAAGCGGTTCTTCTCCCATTTGCCGGCCTGGGTCGAGGCGTTGGCTTCCGGAATCTGGCGGGCGAGCGCGAACATCAGCGCGATGGCATGCTCGGCGGTGGTGATCGAATTGCCGAAGGGCGTGTTCATCACGATGATGCCCTTGCGGCTCGCCGCCGGGATGTCGACATTGTCGACGCCGATGCCGGCGCGGCCGATCGACCTTCAGATTGGTCGCCGCGGCGATCAGCTTCTCGGTGACCTTGGTCGCCGAGCGGATGGCGAGGCCGTCATACTGGCCGATGACTTCGAGCAGCTTTTCCTTGTCCTTGCCGAGATCGGGCAGGTAGTCGACCTCGACGCCGCGATCCTTGAAGATCTGCACGGCGGTGGGAGAGAGTTTGTCGGAAACGAGAACGCGGGGCATGGGGTGGTCCTTTGCGATTGGTGTCCCTCCCCTTGAGGGGAGGAAAGTGGCGCAACCGCCGAGGAGTGGGTCGGTGCGGCCGGACACGGCCTGATCTGGTGAAAGCTGGATATCGTCGCCGGAGACGTAGCCCACCCGGACCAGGGGCCGCCCTCTCCGTCGGGAAGGCTCAGGCAGCCGCCTTGAGCGCGGCCTTCTGCGTCGCGAAGGCCCAGTCGAGCCAGGGCAGCAGCGCCTCGAGGTCGGATGTCTCGACCGTGGCGCCGCACCAGATGCGCAGGCCCGGCGGCGCGTCGCGATAGGCGCCGATGTCGTAGGCGACGCCTTCCTTGTCGAGCGCGCGAAACGAGCGCCTTGGCGAAGGCCGCCTGCGCCGGCCGCGTCGAGCGCGGCGACATCCGGGATCGACGAAGCGACAGGCAGACGGAAGTGTTCGAGCGGGTCGCCGGATCGACGGCGAGATTGCCGAGCCAGGACGATTGCTTCGACGAAGCCGTCGATCACGGCGACATTGGCGTCGGCGCGGGCGATCAGCGCTCGAGGCCGCCGATCGACTTCGCCCAGCTCAGCGCGTCGAGATAGTCCTCGACGCACAGCATCGACGGCGTGTTGATGGTCTCGCCCTTGAAGATGCCCTCGATCAGCTTGCCGCCCGAGGTCAGGCGGAAGATCTTCGGCAGCGGCCAGGCCGGCTTGTAGGTTTCCAGCCGCTCCACGGCGCGCGGCGACAGGATCAGCATGCCATGCGCGCCCTCGCCGCCCAGCACCTTCTGCCAGGAGAAGGTGACGACATCGAGCTTGGCGAAATCGAGTCGCTGGGCGAAGGCCGCCGAGGTCGCGTCGCAGATGGTCAGGCCCTCGCGGTCGGCGGGAATGAAGTCGCCGTTCGGCACGCGCACGCCGGAGGTCGTGCCGTTCCAGGTGAACACCACGTCGCGGTCGAAATCGATCTGCGCGAGGTCCGGCAGTTCGCCGTAGTCGGCCTCGATGCACGCGCACGTCGTCGAGCTTCAGCTGCTTGACCACGTCGGTGACCCAGCCGGCGCCGAAGCTCTCCCAGGCGACCATGTCGACGCCGCGCTCGCCGAGCAGCGACCACAGCGCCATCTCGACGGCGCCGGTGTCGGACGCCGGCACGATGCCGATGCGGTAGTCGGCCGGAACCTGAAGCACCTCGCGGGTCAGCTCGATCGCCTGCTCGAGCTTGGCCTTGCCGATCTTGGCGCGATGCGAGCGGCCGAGCGCGGCGTCGTTCAGCGCCTCGAGCGACCAGCCGGGACGTTTTGCGCAGGGACCTGAGGAAAAATTGGGATTTGCCGGACGCAGTCCGGCTTCGTGATACGTCGTCATCGTGGTCTATCCTTCCAGATAGCAAGCCCCTCGTTGGGGAGGGGTGGCCCACGGACGGCGATAATGTCTCCTCGTTCTGGCGTCAAGAGGAAAGTTTGTGTCGCTGCCGGAATACTCCGCTCGGGACAGCAGTGCCGTGAAATCGAAAACGGCGGGCAAACCTGCCCGCCGTTGTGATGCCTGTCGCGCCGGGCCCTACCAGAGATCGTAGCGCAGGCCGAGCTGATCTCGTGATGGCTGAGCCCTGGATCGCGACCTTCGACGCCCGTCGCGCCACCGGCCGCTGAGGGTCGCGTCGAACGTGTACGTCGGACCTTTCGCGATCTTGCTGATAACGATAGCCGAGGTCGACCTTGAAGTTCGCGGCTGATGTCGTAGGCGACATGCCGGCCTTGAGCGCGTAGGTGAAGCGCCAGCTCTTGGTACCGGGATGATCGTCGGTGGCGACGAGGCCGTCGGGGCATGTCGCGCCGACACAGTAGTTCGTGTTGCTGAGAGCCGACCAGTTGACATAGGTATAGCCGGCGCCCGCGCCGACATAGGGCGTGATCCCGGCATAGGTGCCGAGATCGACATAGGCGTTGGCCAGGAAGGTGATGCCGGACATCGAGGCGCTGTCTTCGGAACGGCAGGAAGTGCCGGCAACGGCCGGGTTGGCGACGGGATCGACGCAGGGCGACGCACCGGCGCTCGTGCCGCTGAAACGGGCACGGAAGCCGTCGATGTCGCGTCGGCGCGCAGATAGTCGTGTGAAGTGGTAGCCGAAGCCGCCTGCCGAAGGTGAAATCCTGCTTCCGCGAAGCGGTGAGAAACTTGGCCGAGCTGTAGGTGTCGGCCACCGGGTCGTAGGTGCGGTAGCTGAAGACATCGGAGTCTGCGCGAGGAGACGACATAGCCGACATCGCCGCGCAGATACCAGCCGGAGCCGACCTCCACCGGCACATAGTCCGCCGGCGCTGTCGACTGCGATCGGCGGATCGTAGTCGGCGGCGATGCGCCGGCGCGACCGGCGAAAGCGCGAGGCCGCCGCTGCCAGCAGCGATACGCGAACTGAGGGTCATGGACATCACTCCCGGAGGCAGAGCGCCGTGCTCGAAGACCGAGTCGCCGTCGCTTGGAGGGCAGTGTTAACCATAGTGGTTAAGTGCGCGGTTAAGGATAACAGACGGTTAGCCGAATTCTCGGTCCGCCGGGGAAATTCATACGGGGTCTTCAACGCAAACCGCCCGGCACGGGCCGGGCGGCTGGATCTGTCTTCATGCGCCGAAGCGCTGGCGGTTACTTGTAGACCGGGCGACCGGCTCGGGCACGTAGGCACGGTTTCGGCGCGGAGCAGCCGGTCTTGCCGCCGAACTGGTAGCGCAGGCCGGCCGCGCACTTCGTGGATGTTGATGCCGTTGTCGTAGCCCGGGCCTGCCGCCGGCGGCGTAGTCGAACATCGTGCCGCCATCGATGTGGCTGTAGCGATAGCCGACATCGAGCTTGAGCTGCTCGGTCAGGCAGTAGGACGCGCCGGCCATGAATGCATAGGCGAAGCGCCAGCCATTGCCGATCCCTTGTGGATGGAAGTGACACCGTCGCCATCGTGTTGTTCAGGTCGTCCCACTTGACGTAGGCGCCGCCGATGCCGGCGCCGACATAGGGCGTGATGCCATGCTAGGTGCCGATGTCGACATAGGCATTGGCGAGCAGCAGCAGGGCGCTGTAGGACGATGCTGTCGACGGACACGCAGGTTGCGATGCCGCAGGAGCCGCGTCCCGTGGTCGAGCCGCTGAAGTCGCGACTTGAACAGATAGTCGACGGTCAGGTCGGTGCGCAGGTAGCTGGTTGATCTGGTAGCCGACGCCGGCGCCGAGCGACAAGGCGCCGCGCAGCTTGCCGAAATCAAAGGAGGCGCTGCCGGCCCGGTGCGCCGTAGGTGATGTATTCCGGGGCGCCGTTGAGCGTGCTGTGATGATAGTCGATGTCGCCGCGAATGTACCACCCACCGTAGGAGCCGTCTTGATAGACGACCTGAGGCGGCGCCTCGTAGACCGGCGGCTCGACCAAATCGGCCGCGAAGACCGGCCCTGCGATCCCGCAGAACCAACGCAGCGGCAAAGGCCGTCTTGGCTGTCTCTGAACATTTTCTTCTCACCCTTCAAAGCACCCGGTCACACGGGCCGTCTGGATTGATCTCAGTGTGGAGAATGCATTGCAAAGGTTAAGGCCGGCTTAACTGTCTTGTTTAACCACGAAACCTTTGCATTGTTAGTCGATTTCGTCGAGATTAAAGAAAAACCCGCCGGATGGCGGGTCGGGTGTTCGGCCGGTGGATATGGAGTTCAGGCGGCGTTCTTGACGTCGCCGATGACCCCGACGATATCGTTGACGACGGTCTCGACGAGCTTCAGGTCGTCGGCTTCGGCCATGACGCGGATCAGCGGTTCGGTGCCGGAAGGCCGGATCACCAGCCGCCCGGCTCTTGCCGAGGCGACTGTCGCGCATCCTCGATCGCAGCCTTGACGAGCGGGCTTCTCGAGCGGCTTGCCGCCGGAGAAGCGGACATTCTTCAATACCTGCGGCACCGGCTCGAACTTGCGGCAGATCTCGCTTGCCGGCCGGTTCGAGCGCTTGATGCAGGCCAGCACCTGCAGCGCCGAAACCAGACCGTCGCCGGTGGTCGAAAAATCCGACAGCACGATGTGGCCGGACTGTTCGCCGCCGACATTGAGGCCATGCGCGCGCATATGCTCGACGACATATCGGTCGCCGACCTTGGTGCGGTGAAGCTGCAGGCCCACGCCGCCCAGAAACCGTTCGAGGCCGAGATTGGACATGACCGTCGCCACGACGCCGCCGCCGGCGAGCCGTCCGCTCTGGTGCCAGGATTCGGCGATCAGCGCCATGATCTGGTCGCCGTCGACGACCGTGCCGTTTTCGTCGACGATGACCATGCGGTCGGCGTCGCCGTCGAGCGCGATGCCGATATCGGCGCGCACTTCGTGCACCTTCTTGGCAAGGCCCGTCGGATGGGTCGAGCCGCATTCCTGGTTGATGTTGAAGCCGTTCGGCTCGTCATTGATGGCGATGACCTCTGCGCCGAGTTCCCACAAGCGCCGCCGGCGCCACCTTGTAGGCGGCGCCATTGGCGCAATCGATGACGACGCGCAGTCCCGCAAGCGACATCGAGCGCGGCAGCGTGCGCTTGGCGAACTCGATATAGCGGTCATGCACGCCGTCGACGCGCTTGGCGCGGCCGAGCGAGTCGGCATCGGCCAGCGCGATTTCGATTTCCCGGTCGAGCATCGCCTCGATGCGCAGTTCGATCTCGTCCGACAGCTTGTAGCCGTCCGGGCCGAACAGCTTGATGCCGTTGTCGTAGTAGGGATTGTGCGAGGCCGAGATCATGACGCCGATATCGGCGCGCAGCGAACGCACCAGCATGGCGACCGCGGGCGTCGGGATCGGGCCGAGCAGGAACACATCCATGCCGGCGGCGCAGAAACCCGCGACCATCGCGTTTTCGATCATGTAGCCGGAAAGCCGCGTGTCCTTGCCGAGCACGACGCGGTGGCGGTGGTTGCCGCGCTGGAACGACATGCCGGCCGCCATGCCCACCTTCATGGCGATTTCCGCGGTCATCGGAAATTTGTTGGCCCGTCCCCGGATGCCGTCCGTGCCGAAATAACGCCTCGTCATAGACTCCTAACTTCCCCGCCACGATTCGACGCTACGGACTTGGTCTTGCCACAATATGACTACGCGCAGACATCACATTATGTGAGTCGATGTTACGTACCTCGGCGGTCCGTAGTCTGCGCGAAGCACGCTAACAAGGCACTAACGTAGATCCGCGATCCAATCGCGCAGCAGCGATGACTGCCTTCGGATCGGCGATATGCCGACCGAGTTCGGGCATCATGACGCCAGGTTCTGTGCTTTCGACGCGATAGACCATGATTGATCCGTCGGGGTCGCCCGGCTTGATGTCGAATTCCTTGTCGCCTGCGCCGCGGCCGGCCGCAGACCGGCCGTTTGAGACGCCGCGGTGGACGCGGTCCTGCTCTGCCGAAGTCGAGAAAGAGGCCGGAATTGCTGCGCCGCACCCTCGCGCCGGTGGCAATGGGCGCAATTTACGTCGAGCCAGGCGCGGGCCCGCTCTGCCACGGGGGATGCCGGGTCGAGCCAATCGGCCGCCGCAGGCGCATCCGGCAGCAGGGGGCGCGCCGTCCAGTATTCCGGCCTCCGTCCAGTGGGCAAGCTGATTGGCGCGGCCTCCAGCATAGTCGTAGCTGCGGTTCAGGTTGCGGGCCTTCGGGCCCAGCGGCGTGATCGCGCTGTTGAACGCATGGCAGCCCTTGCATTGGTTCTTGTTCGGGACCGAATAGATGAATGACAGTGCGCTTCCGTCCGGTGTGATCGTTTTGATATCGACCTGCGCGCCGGTGATCTTCAGCACCGCATCGGACTGGGCATCGTTCCACAGGTAGGCCCATGCCTTCCAGCCATTTTCATGACGGAGCAGGACCCTGGTCTCGATCAGTCGGACATCCTGTTCGGGATGGCGCCGGTCCGCGGGGAACGCGAAGGTCTTGACCAGCGCCGTGCCGACCGGGAACTCGAATGCTTCGTCGGGATTGTAGGTCGCTGTCGCGCCGGCCGGTACGTGAACGAACCGGTATTTCTCGGCTCCATCCGAAAACAGCGGCGTATTCAGCGCGTAAGGCATCAGTCCGCTGGCCGGCACCTGCCGGGCGGCATCGTCAAAGAACCGAAATTCGGAAAGAAGCTTCGGCGGCGTCTCTGCGAGGATCGAAGCCTCGGATACGGCGCTAGCAGTGGACGGCGCCGCAGTCAGCGCGGCCAACATGCCGAGCGCGCCAAGACAGGCGCGCGCAACGGCGGCGGACACACGGACCGGCGGCGCTGCCTTCAAGTCAGGCGCCGTCCTGCGGCAGCTTCACCGGCTCCGGCTCCGCCAGCGAACCCGTGTAGTGGGAAATGTCGGTATCGGGCGCAGTCGACCACGGGAGGAGCATTTGGGAGATCATCTTGAGATTGGCGAAACGCGTTCCTTCCGGCTCGTCGAAGTAGATGCGATCCTGCGGCCAAACCCAGGAGAAATACTCCGGAATGCGGGTTACCCCATCCCAGACGATGTCGGGCACCGGCGTGCCCGACACATCGCTGATCGTCTTGCCCACCTCGCCGTCCGGCGCGTCGCCGCCGGCGCCGTAAGTATTGCCATGTACATAGACGCCGCGCGGCACGAACATATAGTTGGGGTCGTCATATTCGTTCGGATAGGCGGCGACCAGAACATGGGTCGTGGCATTGCCGGACAGCCGGTTGCCGAAGACATGGACGTTTCGGTTGGCCATCACCATGATGCCCATTCCCTTCGGCACGATCGCGACCATGTTTCCCTTGGGAGCGAAATTGGCGGTGTCGTTGTCGACCACGTCGTTGTCGAAGACGCGGATGTCGCGGCCGCCCTGGACCGGCAGGTTGGGCAGGTCGAACACCAGGATGCCGCCGGTATTGTGCGTGGCGGTATTCTTGTAGACATCGGCGTGCATCGAGTTCTCGATCTCGATGCCGGCAACGTTGTATTCCGCGCGCGAATTGCGCACCACGATGTTCTGGCTCTGGCCGACATAAATGCCTGCATCCGAGGCGCCGCGAACGACCACTCCATCGATCAGCACGTTCTTCGACGAGACCGGATAGACGCCATAGGCTCCGTTCTTCAGCCTTTGGCCCGCCATTCCATTCAACGCGCAGAGTTGCGGAAGGTGATCTGGTCCGAGCCTTTCGATTTGATGCCGTCGCCGCTTGGCAATCCTCGACGGCGAAATCAGTCGAGCACGACGCGGTCGGAGGTCACCAGCAACCCTTCGCCCGCTCCTGTCTGGCCCTTGAACGATAGAATGGTCCGATCCGGTCCCGCCCCGGTTACCGAAACGTCGTCGGCGTCCAGCGAGAGCCCCTCGGTCAAGTCGAAGCGCCCTGCCCCGATCCGCACCGTGTCTCCCGGCTGTGCCAGAATCAGCGCTTCGGTAAGCCGTTCGGCGCCACCCTCGCCGGCCTCCACGGCAACCTCGGCGGCATGGCTGAGACTGGCGTATGAAATGCCGATCAGCAGCGCGAGGACCCCGGTCGATTTTCGGACAGTCATCCTGTTCCCCGCTCCTCTGGCAATTACCGGATTTTGCACTCGTCCCTAAGCGCGACAGCAGTCAAACGATGCCCTCGGGCATTGGACTTGTCAACAATAGTGAAATAGTTTCACTTTCAATGAGCGATGAAACTCTCACGGACTTCACCCGAGCAGACGCCGCACCGAAGCTGTTGCCCGTGCAACGCCGGGCGCTGAAAACGCGCGCGGCTTTGCTCGCGTCAACCGAAACGCTGGTGCTCGAGGAGGGCGCCGCCGCCGTGACGACGACGCGCCTGGCGGCGATGACCGGCGTCTCGGTAGGCGCCGTCTATCGATACTTCGCCGATCGCGACGCCCTGCTTCTTGCCGCCTACGACGCCACCGTGGATCGTATCGTTGAGGCCTGCAGGGGAGCGCTCTCCATGCTGCCGGACGATATTTCCGGAGACGAAGCCGCCCGGCATTTGCTTGGCGCCTACCTTGATGCTGCAGAGGCAATCCCGGCGCATTCGGCGCTCCTCGCAGCGATGCGCCGCATTCGCCCGGTGGAGGCGGATCTCGACAGCAATCGCAATCAAGTCGCCGATGCGCTTTTTACTCCGTTCCTTGCAAGATTTGCCGGTCCAACGCCGGATCCCGCAATCGCTGCGCTTCATCAACGCGCTGATGAGCACCCTGGTCGACCTTTATCTTGTCACCGGGGAAGGCCGCGCCCGAGCGCGGATGCGCGAGGACATCGAGGCCCACATGCTTCTGGCTCTCGAGCGGATCGTACGAAGATGACACTGCGGGCCGGATAGCGAAAGCGACCGCCCGGCTTGCGCGGGGCGGTCCTTTTTGATCGCGGACAGTTCAGCCCTGCGGCTGCGGCTCCATGCCGCCCTCGGGCTCCGTGCCGCCCTTCTTGGGCGGCTCTTGCCCTGCGCGCCGGCCTTCGGCACCGCCGAACCGCGCGAAGGCGGCGTGTCGTCGCCAATGTCGCGCGAGGGCTTCTGGCCTGCGATCAACTGCTTGATCTCGTCGCCGGACAGCGTCTCGTATTCGAGCAGCCCTTGCGCAAGGCGATCCATTCCTTCTTCTTCTTCGTCAGGATGCGCTTGGCGTCGACTATAGGCCTCGTCGATCAGCCGGCGCACTTCGGCGTCGATGATCTGCGCGGTCTCTTCCGAGACGTTCTGCGTGCGCGCCACGGAATGGCCGAGGAACACCTCTTCCTGGTTGTCGCCATAGGCGACATGGCCGAGCTTGTCGGAAAAGCCCCAGCGCGTGACCATGGCGCGGGCCAGCTTGGTCGCCTGGTCGATATCGGAGGATGCGCCGGAGGTGATGTTCTCCTTGCCGAACTTCATCTCCTCGGCGACGCGGCCGCCCATCATGATGATCAGGCGCGAAATCATCCACTTGTAGCTCATCGAATAGCGGTCGCCTTCCGGCAACTGCATGACCATGCCGAGCGCGCGGCCGCGCGGAATGATCGTCGCCTTGTGCAGCGGATCGGCCGACGGCACGTTGAGCGCGATGATGGCGTGACCGGCCTCGTGATAGGCGGTCAGCTCCTTCTCCGCCTGGGTCATCGCCGACGAGCGGCGCTCCGCACCCATCATGATCTTGTCCTTGGCGTCCTCGAACTCCGCCATGGTGACGAGGCGCTTGTTGCGGCGCGCGGCCATCAGCGCCGACTCGTTGACGAGATTCATCAGGTCGGCGCCGGAAAAGCCGGGCGTGCCGCGCGCCAGCGACCTTGAGGTCGACATTCGGCGCCAGCGGCACGTTGCGCACATGCACCTTGAGGATCTTCTCGCGGCCGACGATGTCGGGATTCGGCACCACGACCTGGCGGTCGAAGCGGCCCGGACGCAGCAGCGCCGGGTCGAGCACGTCGGGCCGGTTGGTCGCGGCGATCAGGATGATGCCTTCATTGGCCTCGAAGCCGTCCATCTCGACCAGCAACTGGTTCAGCGTCTGCTCGCGCTCGTCATTGCCGCCGCCCAGGCCGGCGCCGCGATGGCGGCCGACGGCGTCGATTTCGTCGATGAAGATGATGCAGGGCGCGTTCTTCTTGGCCTGCTCGAACATGTCGCGCACGCGGCGATGGCGCCGACGCCGACGAACATCTCGACGAAGTCGGAACCGGAAATGGTGAAGAACGGCACATTGGCCTCGCCCGCCACCGCGCGGGCGAGCAGCGTCTTGCCGGTGCCGGGAGGGCCGACCAGCAGCACGCCGCGCGGAATCTTGCCGCCGAGGCGCTGGAACTTCTGCGGATCGCGCAGGAACTCGACGATCTCCTCGAGATCCTCCTTGGCCTCGTCGACGCCGGCGACGTCCTGGAAGGTGACGCGGCCATGCGCTTCGGTCAGCAGCTTGGCCTTCGACTTGCCGAAGCCCATGGCGCGGCCGGAACCGGACTGCATCTGGCGCATGAAGAATATCCACACGCCGAGGATCAGGATCATCGGCAGCCAGGAGATCAGGTAGCCGAATATCGAGTTGGAGCCGTCGGTCTCCGGCCGGGCATTGATGGTGACGCTCTTCTCCTCGAGCCGCGACACCAGCGTCGGATCGCCGGGCGAATAGGTCTGGAAGCCCGGCGGCGCTGTCGGTATAGGTGCCGGTGATGCGGTCGCCGGCGATCGTCACCGTCTTGACCCGGCCGGCGGAGAGTCCTGCAGGAACTCGGAATAGGCGACCTCGCGCGCGGCGCCGCGCTGCTGCGGCGTCTGGAACAGGTTGAACAGCGCAATCAGCAGCACGGCTATGATCGCCCAGAGCGCGAGATTGCGATAGTTCGGATTCATCGACTGTCCCGTTGGCATCCCGATGACGGACACCGATTGAGATGGAAGCTTGGCCTAACATAGGGAGAGCGCCAGCCGTTGCCAAGCACGACAGCGTCGGTTCGGTTAAGCTGATACGCCTCATTGTGGCCGGTGAATGGCGAGGCGGGCGGCGGCGGACGCACCGATCAAGCGCCGACAGTGCCTTCGCCGGCGCACAGGTCGAAGGCCGGCAGGAAGCGTGCCCAGGGTGCCAGGCAACGCGTGTCGCGACGGCTCCGTCATGCGGCTCGAGCGAACCAGGCGAGCTCATCGTCGCGCGAAAGCGCCGGCTCGACTGCCATCGCCGCGCGGGCACAGGCCTGCGGAATCGTCGCCGCCGCGCCAATCGGCCGGGCTGCCGCTGGCTCCGCAGCGGCATCGACGGAGCCGTTGAGCCGTCGCCCGTCACCGAGCAGGCGGAAGCGGCCGTCCCACAGCGACGCCGGCACAGCCAGCGGCAATGGTGCCGGCAGGCCGCGGGTTCGCGGCGCAGGAAGATGCCGGCCGCGCGCCGATCCGACTACGCGTCCGCGACAATGTGGCGCGCACGCGCGGACTGGCGGCAAGCCTGTCGACAAAGCTCGCAGCGCCGCGCTGCGTCCGGCAGATGCCGGCGTGCCGCCGGTCGTCGCGAGCAGGATGCGCAGGGCATAGATCGCGGCAGCGCGGATCGGCAGCCGGAGAAACGCAGGATCAAGCCGGATGAGTCCGGGCGACCGGCCGGTCGGCATGGCTGCGGATCAAGCTCGGCGGCGCGCGCGCCCAGCGTCCGACGCTCGCGCTCTGCCGCCGCCGAGCGCCAACGGCGCCGAGTTGTCGCTCGCCGTCTGCCAGCTGCCGCGCGCATGCGCGGCGCGCTCGTAGGCATCGTCGGCATTGGTCGGGTCTTCGACCCAGCCGATGCCGCGCTCGCCGCAGAAAGTCGCGCAGTGCCTCGCGCCGGGTCGCCGAGCAGCGGCCGCACGATCCAGCGCGGCCGTCATAAAGCGTTGCCGGCGCCATGCCGGCGAGCCCCCGGCCGGCCTCCGCGCTGCTGCCGCATCAGCACGGTCTCGGCCTGGTCGTCGAGCGGTATGGCCGGTCAGGACCAGATCGGTGCCGGCCTCGCGTGCCGCCTCGGCCAGCAGGCGGTAGCGCGCCTCGCGCGCCGCGGCCGGCAGGCCGGTGGCGGGCTTTTCGCCGGACCACGCCAGGATGCGATGCGTCGATGCCAGCGGGCGCACAGAGCCGGCCACCATCGTCGCGCCTCGGCGGCCGAGTCCGGCCGCAGCGCGATGATCGACGGTCACCGCCACCAGCCGCGACCTGGGCGCGGCAGCGGTCGAGATAATCGTTAGAAGGAGCAGAGCGCGGTCGAGTCGCTGCCGCCGGAGACGGCCGCCACGACGCTGCTGGCGCGAGTGCAAGGTCGAACGGGAGAGAAGAGCCGGGCGGCCGGATCGGGCGCGGCTGGCGCTGCCAGCACGCGGCCAGCGCCTGTTCCTGCTTGACGCGCTCCTTGAGCGCAGCGGACGCCTGTCGGGATAGCGCTTGCCGATCTCGCCGAAGGTCGCGCAGGCGACGTCACGCTGGTTGAGGCCGACCAGCGAGACGCCGAGCTTCAGCAGCATGTCGGGCGCCTTCTTCGACTTGGGATAGTCCTTGCTGGCGGCGAGGAAGACCTCGGCCGCGTCGCGGTATTTCTGCTGGCCGAGCAGCGACTCGCCGAGCCAGAAGTGCGCATCGGCGGTCTTCGGATCGTCGGGGAAGCGCGTCGATGTGGTCGCGGAAGCCCGCTTCGGCGGTGCCATAGTCGCCGGACAGGATGAACTCGTAGGAGTTGCGGTAGAGTTCTTCGGGATCGTCGGTGGCCGGCAGGGCGGCGACGACGGTGCCGTCGTGCCGCGGTCGGCGCGCCACGCGGCGGCGCGGCGGTCTGGTCGCCGACGCTGCCGCCGATGACGTTGCCGTTCTGGTCGACGGTGATCGTGCCGAAGGTCTTCGGCGGCTCCGCGGTGCCTGCCGTGCCGGAGCCGCGGCGTCCGATCTGTCACGATGATGTCCTCGACGCCGGCGGCCGCAGTCTCGCGCGGGCCGCGAGGCCCGGCGCCTTGGCTGCGGCGCTGCCTCTGCGCGTCCGGCTGTCGACTCGGCCGCCCGGCATCGGAGCGTCTTCTTCTCGAGTTCCTGGAAGCGGAACTCGTTGTCTTCCTGCATCTTGCGGATCTGCTCCTGCATCTGCAGGATCTGGAAGTTGAGCTCCTCGATCGTGCCGGAAGTGGCGGACCTGCTCCTCGAGTGCGGTGACGCGCGGGTCGCTCGCCTGCGCCAGCTGGACCGGGCGGTCGTTGCGTCGGCCGAACAAGGTGCCGGACAGCCCGACGCCGGGCAGCGAGATACGCCGGCGAGGCTGATCGGACGCGGGTGCCGATCGTTCGCCGGCAGACCGGCGCGTGCCGGAGAGCGAGACAGGAGGCGAGCGCGCCGCTGAGAAGAGTCGAAAGTGCATTGGGTCTCGCTGTGAGGTGGATACGCGTGGATCGCGCATCGCGCGCGCTTCGCACTTAGCAGGCGCCGAGACTTCGGCCAAATTTTGTTTGTCTGCCGCCACGCGAAAAAGGCGGCCGAAGCGGCCGCCTTTTGGATCAGTGCCTGACGTTATTCGCCTCAGCTGCCGGCGCCGCCGAGCACGGTGACGGCGCGGCGGTTCTGCGACCAGCAGGAGATGTCGTCGCAGACGGCGACCGGCGTCTCCTTGCCGTAGGAGATGGTCTTCATGCGGCTTGGCCGGAACGCCCGCGGCCGACCAGATAGTCGCGGGTGGCGGCGGCGCGGCGGGCGCCGAGCGCCAGGTTGTACTCGCGGGTGCCGCGCTCGTCGGCATGGCCTTCGATCGTGATCGGGTAGTTGGCCGTACTGGTTCAGCCACTGCGCCTGGCGCGGCAGAGTGTCTGCTGGGCGTCGGCGCGGATCGACCGAGGAATCGGTATCGAAGAAGATGCGGTCGCCGACATTGACGGTGAAGTCCTGCGCCGAGCCGGGCGTCGCCGCGCCGGCGCCGAGGCCGAGATCGGCGGCACTGTTGGGCGTCTTCTTGGAGGCGCAGCCGGCGACGGCCAGCGCCATGACACAGCGCGATCATGACCGGGTTGCTGGTAAGTGCTGCGATGCGGCGCATGCCCGCCTCTCCTTCGCATTCGAGTGATTTCGTTGATCAACCAGTAACCACGTTGCGGTTAACCGCGCGCTCAAGAAACATGGTTAACAGATTAGTCGCCGGCGCCCGTCCGCGCCTGCGGTCCCGATCGGCGACGATTCAACGCGCGCGACCCTAGGCGAAATGCGGCCGAAACGCGGCGTTCGTGAAAGCGTCGAATCTAGCGGAGGCAACGTGCCCAGTCGACGGCCGCCTGCCGCTATTCCAGCAGCGGCGACCAGGCCGGATCGGAGGCGAAGTTCGGCGGTCGGGATCGGCTGTTCGTTGCGGCCGGTCAGGTCGATCGAATAGAGCTGCGGCCCGCCCGAGCCTGCGTCTCGCGGAAGAACATCAGCACGCGGCCGTTCGGCGCCCAGGTCGGCCCTTCCTGCTGGAAGCCGGTCGACAGGATGCGCTCGCCCGAGCCGTCGGTGCGCATGACGCCGATCTGGAATTCGCCGCCGGATCTGCTTGGTGAAGGCGATCAGGTCGCCGCGCGGCGACCACACCGGCGTCGAATAGGTGCCGTCGCCGAAGGAGATGCGGTGTCTGGCCGGAGCCGTCGGCGCCCATCACGTAGATCTGCGCGCTGGCCGCCGCGGTCGGAGGTGAAGACGATCTGGCTGCCGTCGGGCGAATAGGAAGGCGAGGTGTCGATCGCAGTCGGAATTGGTCAGCCGCGTCGTCGTGCGGCTGCGCAGGTCCATGGCGAAGATGTTGGAATTGCCGTCGTCGCGCAGCAGGCTCATGATCACCTTCTGGCCGTCCGGCGAGAAGCGCGGCGCGAAGGTCATGCCCGGGAAAGTTGCCGACCAGTTCGCGCTGGCCGGTCTCGATCTGCAGCAGATAGACCTGCGGCTGGCCGCTTTCATAGGACATGTAGGTGATTTCCTGCCGCGTTCGGCGAGAAGCGCGGCGTCAGCGCGATCGCGCGCCCGTCGGAGAGGTAGCGCAGGCCGGCGCCGTCCTGGTCCATGATGGCGAGGCGCTTCTTGCGGTTGTTCTTGGGTCCGGACTCGTCGATGAAGACGATGCGGGTGTCGAAATAGCCCTTTTCGCCGGTCAGCCGCTCGTAGATGGCGTCGGCGATGATGTGGGCGACGCGGCGCGAATTGGCCTTGTTGGCGAAGAACTGCTCGCCGGCGAGCTGCTGGCCGGCGAACGTGTCCCACAGCCGGAACTCGGCGCGCAGCCGGCCGTCGGCTTCCTCGCTGACGCGGCCGGTGACCAGCGCCTGGGCGTTGATGACCTTCCAGTCGTCGAAGCGCGGCGCGACGTCGGGATTGGCGATCTTCTCGATGAAGGCGCCCTTGTCGATCGGCGCGAACAGGCCGGAGCGCTTCAGGTCGGCCGCGACGATGCCGGTGATCTCGGCCCCGAGCCGTCGCCCGACAGGAAATCGGTGATCGCGATCGGCAGCGGCTCGACATTGCCCTTGTTGACGTCGATCTCGACCAGCGCGCGCGCCGGCAGCGTCGCCGCGGCGCTCATGGCCGCGGCGATGCGTGCCGACCAGCATGATCGTCTTGAGCAGAATTCTTCATTCAGGTCAGCCTCTTTTCGGCGCTTGGCGGCGATGCGTCAGAACATCTCGCTCGGATCGAAATTGACGACGACTTCCGCCCAGGTTTCGTATTTTTCGGCGGGCAGGTTGTAGGGCGCGCAGCGCACGACCGCGCGGCGCGCGGCCTCGGCGGCTGCGCGCTCGACGCCGCCGAGCCGCCGCCGCCGAATGATTTCCGGGCGTCCCTCGAGTGCGCCCGAACGGTCGAGCCTGAACTGGATCGAGACCTTCAGGTTCGCGGCGTCGGCGGCGCCGGCCGGGATGTTCCAGCAGCGCTGCACCTGGCCGCGCAAGGCGTCCATCTCGCTCTGGCGAAGCTTGTTGCCGCCGGTCGTCTTGTCGCCGCCGAGCGACGCCTGTCTCGGTCGAGCGCTTGGCGCCGCCGCCCGAGGGCTTTTCCTTGTTGAGCAGCGCCGCGACCTTGTCGGCGTTGAACTCCTTTTCCTCGGACTTCGGCTGCGCGGCCTCCTTGCTTGACCGGCTTCTCGGCGTCCTTGCGGTCCGGCGCCTTGGCGGTCTCGGCCTGCGGCGGCTGCGGCCGGGCCGCCGGCGAGCGGCGCCGTGTCTCGGGCAGCTTGCGATCGCCTCGGCCTCGGCCAGCCTCGGCAACCGCCGTCTCGGGCACCGGGTCGGGCTTCACCTCCTGCTTGGGCGGTCGGCTCGGCCTTGACCTCGGTCGCCGGCACCGGCTCGGGTTTCGGCTCGGGCTCCCTGACCGGCTCGGGCTTGACGGCTCCTCGACCGGTTTCGGCGTCGGGCTTCGGCTCGGGCGGCGGGCGGCGCGGCAGCTCTCGACCGGCTTGCGGCTTCGGCCTCGGGCGTCGGCGGCGTCGTCAGTGTCGACGCTGTTGTCGCCGACCTTCTGCGCGTCGGCCACGACGTCGGGCTTGGTCGGTCGGCAGCGGCGCCGGCTTCTCCTTCACCGGCGCCTTCTTGTCGCCCTGCTGGATCTGGCGTGATCGATTCCACCGGGACGATGTCGACCGGCAGCGCCTCGACGTCCGCCACCTCGAAGGCGCGCGGCGGCGACAGCGCGAACAGGCCGAAGCCGAGCAGCGCCGCGTGCAGGACGACCGATGTGGTCAGCCCGGCCTTCATCGCCGATCAGTTGTCCTGTTCCTGCAGCGTCACGAGGCCGATATTGCGGAAGCCGGCGGCCGAGATGCGCGCCATCACCTGCATCACCGTGCCGTAGTCGGCGGTCTTGTCGCCGCGCACATAGATGCGCTCCTCGTAGCCGGTCTTGGCGATCGCCTCGAGCTTCGGCACCACCTCGTCGAGCGGGATCTCGGTCTCCTGCAGATAGACCTGGCCGCCCTCGTTGACCGAGACGGTGATCGGCTGGGTATCCGAGTTCATCGCCTTGGCCTGCGTCTCCGGCAGGTCGATCGGCACGCCGACGGTGAGCAGCGGCGCCGCCACCATGAAGATGATCAGCAGCACCAGCATCACGTCGACGAACGGCGTCACGTTGATCTCCGACATCAGGCCGTGATGGCGGCCGCGACGCCTATGCCCGCGTCCGCCGCGGCCGACGCCGCCCGTGCCCGACTGACATTCCCATCGATGCTACTCCTCAGGCCTTGGTCGCGACTTTTTCATCGATTTGGCGCGAGAGTATGGCGGAGAACTCGTCGGCGAACCCTTCCATGCGCACGGCGAGCTTGCCGGCGTCGGACGACAGCTTGTTGTAGGCGATGACGGCCGGGATGGCGGCGAGCAGGCCGATGGCGGTGGCCAGCAGCGCCTCGGCGATGCCGGGCGCCACGACCGCGAGGTTGGTCGACTTCGAGCCGGCGATCGCCTGGAACGAGGTCATGATGCCGACCACCGTGCCGAACAGGCCGATGAAGGGCGCCGCCGAGCCGATCGTGGCCAGGAAGCCGAGCCGGCCCTCCAGCCGCTCCATCTCGCGCGTCAGCGCCAGATCCATCGCCTTGTCGATGCGCGTCTGCAGGCCGAGCGGCGATTTGGCGCCCTTCTCGAAGCTCTTCTTCCACTCGCGCATGGCGGCGACGAAGATCGCGCCCATGCCGGTGGTCTTGCGGTCGGCAAGCGTGCGGTAGAGTTCCTCCAGCGACTGCCCGACCAGAACACCTGCTCGAAGCGGTTGAGCGCGCCGCGCATGCGGGCGTAGGCGATGAGCTTGTCGACGATGATCGCCCAGGTCCAGATCGAGGCGCCCAGCAGCCCGATCATCACCAGCTTGACGACCCAGCCGGCCTGCAGGAACAGCGCCCAGATCGACAGTTCGCGCGCCGGGTTCGGCGAGTGCGAGATTTTCCATGACGGAGAATCCTTAAGATATATCCGGGCGCCGGCCGGCGGCCAGCTCCCTGCGCATAGTCCGCTTGGTCCGGAGTTCGCGACAGCGTCCGGAAATGCCCCGAATGCGCCGTTCGCGGCCTTTTCCGGGCCAAATTTGGTGAAAGGAAGGCGCGCGGATTCCTGGCAATTTTCACCAATCCGTTCATGAACCGTTATGGTTAAGGATCGGTTAGGAATTTCGGCGGCGATCCGCGCGCGGAGGACGCCGGCCTGACCGCGGCATCGCGCTCGGATAGCGCCGCGTCGGCATGAACGCGGCGATCCATTCCCTGGGAAAGCGCCGCGGCCGCCCGTTCTCGCCGATGATCGCCGCCTCGACCACGGCCGTCGACCAGCACCTCGTCGCCGCGCCGGATCTGCTGCGCCATGAAGATGCGCGCGCCGGAAATGCTCCGGGTACGCGTGTCGATGGTCAGGATGTCGTCGATGCGGGCCGGCGCCGCGGAAGTCGATCTCCATGCGCCGCACCACCCAGACGATCTTCTCGCCATGCTTGCCGTCGGCCAGCTCGGTGTGGTGCACGCCGGCGAGCCGCAGATAGTCCGAGCGGCCGCGCTCGAGGAATTCGAGATAGCGGGCGTGGTAGACGACGCCGGAAAAATCGGTGTCGGCGTAGTAGACCCGCGCCATCAGCCGGTGGCCGATCGCCGTCAGCTCGCCGGAAAGCCCGGCCGGTCAGCGCCGCCGATTCACCATGATCGCCCATCGCGCTTTCCTTTTTGGGCCCGGCTGGCAGGAAATCGGTCCTCGTGAACACGGCGACCCGGATGGCATTGTTGCCGGCGCATGATCAAGATCTGTGCTCGCGGCTCTGCCTGGTGTTCGGCGCTGAGCGCATGCCCGCGCCAGGCGGCGACCTTCTCGATGAAGCGCGGCCTCAACCTCGGACACATGGACGACCTGGCCGGGCGAGAGACGCAGTGGGGCGACCCGAATGGCCATCCTGCCCTATCCCGAATGGCGCAAGTATCCTCGGGACGGCCGATCTCGAGGCGCTCAAGCAAGCCGGCTTCGACTTCCTCCGCATCCGGTCGACCCTTCGCCGCTTCTCTCCCCGATGACACTCGGGTTTCGCGACGAAGCTTTATCAGCGTGCTGGAGTCGGCCCGCGCATGATCAACCGCGCCGGGCTGAAGGTGATCGTCGACCTGCACCTGATCCCGGCCGGCGGCGGACGCGGCGTCGGCATGGGCGAGGTCATGGACGATCCTGCCAGTTCGACGCCTATCTCGAAATCGTCCGCGCCATGGCTTCCACGCTTGCCAGCGAAGACCCGAGCGAGGTCGCGTTCGAACTGATGAACGAGCCGGTCGATCAGTTGCGAGGCCGCCGACAACAGCTTGGCCCGACGCAGCTGAAGCAACTGTTCGCGGCGGCGCGCGCAGCAGCGACGCGCCTGACGCTGATCCTGTCGGGAGGTTGCTGGGGCACGGCCGAGGGGTTGGTAGCACTCGATCCGCGATGATCCCCGACGACAATGTCATCTGGAGCTTCCATTCCTACGACGCCTTCCTGCTGACCCATCAGGGCGCGACCTGGGCCGGCGATTTCATCCCGCTATGTCACCGGCCTGCCCTATCCGCTCGATCGCTGTTCCGCCGCGCCGAACTCGACGCAACGCTGGATGCGATCCGCGCGCGCATCGACGCGCGAGGCGCCATGGTCGCGGCGCGCCGGCATGCACGCCTATCTCGACGAGCAGTTCGCCAGCATGGACACGCGGAAGAAGCTGGCGGCGTCAATGGATGAGCCATTCGCGGCAACGGCGCTTGGGCGAAGCCAAGAACGCGATCGCGCCGGAAAACATCATGCTCGGCGAGTTCGGCATGATCCGCGAGGAATATGGCAATCCAGGAATCGTACCGGCGAAATACCGCGCCGCCTATTACCGCGACATGATTGCCCTGGCCGAGGCCCACGGCTTTGCCTGGTCGGTGTGGTCCTATGGCGGTGCCTTCGGGGTGGTCGACGCCTTCGAGGGCCGCCGGGCCGAGCCCGACGTGCTCGATATGGTACGGCAACTGCCGCGCTGAGCGCTGCGCGCTACTCTTCTTCCTGGAAGAGGCTGATCTGCTGCTGCGCCAGATCCTTCGGCGCGTCGAGGCCGAGATGGCGCCAGGCGGCGTTGGTCAGCACGCGGCCGCGCGGCGTGCGCTGGATGAAGCCCTGCTGGATCAGATAGGGCTCGATGATGTCCTCGATGGCGTCGCGCGGCTCGGACAGGCCGGCCGCGATGGTCTCGATGCCGACCGGCCCGCCGCCGAAATTCCTCGCGATCATCGAGAGGTAGCGCCGGTCGAGCGCGTCGAGGCCGAGCGCGTCGACCTCCAGCCGCGTCAGCGCCTCGTCGGCGACCTGCGCGTGACACGTGGTCGGCGCCGGCGACGCTGGCAAAATCGCGCACGCGGCGCAGCAGCCGGCCGGCGATGCGCGGCGTGCCGCGGGCGCGCCGGGCGATCTCGAGCGCGCCGTCGTCGCCGAGCGGCATGCCCAGGATGCGGGCGCCGCGCCGCACGATCAGTTCCAGTTCCTCGACCGAGTAGAAATTGAGGCGCACCGGAATGCCGAAGCGGTCGCGCAGCGGATTGGTCAACAGGCCGAGCCGCGTGGTGGCGGCGACCAGCGTGAAGCGGGCGAGATCGATCTTGACCGAGCGCGCCGCCGGCCCTTCGCCGATGATCAGGTCGAGCTGGTAATCCTCCATCGCCGGATAGAGGATTTCCTCGACCGCCGGGTTGAGGCGGTGGATCTCGTCGATGAACAGCACGTCGCGGTCCTCGAGATTGGTCAGCAGCGCCGCGAGATCGCCGGCCTTGGCGATGACGGGGCCGGAGGTGGAGCGGAAATTGACGCCGAGTTCGCGCGCCATGATCTGCGCCAGCGTCGTCTTGCCGAGCCCGGGCGGGCCGACGAACAGCACATGGTCGAGCGCCTCGCCGCGGCCCTTGGCGGCCTCGACGAAGACCTTGAGATTGGCGCGCGCCGCCGCCTGGCCGACGAACTCGTCGAGCGTCTGCGGGCGCAGCGTGGTGTCGGCATCCTCGCCGCGCTTTTCGGGCGAGATCAGGCGGGGAGAGAGGGTCATAATCTATTGCCCTTGAACGAAATCAAATCCCGCTTCGCCGGGCCAATCTTCTCGGGAAGCCGCGTAAGGTTGTTACATCGAGAGTTGTTATCTTAAGTCCCACAGGAATCTCACCCCAACACTTCCATTTCCGCCATGACTTTCGCAGCCTTCCGGTCGAACGTAACCGTTCGCGAGCAGCCGGCCTTCCGTGTCCAGCTGCGCGACGGCCAGGTCCGCTAGCTGGAATGGTTTACCCATCCGGGTGCCGGTCTCCAGCCCGAGCCGATCGCGGATTTCCTTTGGAATCGTGATCTGAACCTTGGACGTTACACTTCGCAAAATCGCCATCGGCCATTTCCTTACCTCACCACGCTGGTATGGAACATCCGCCTCGGCAGGGAGAACCTACCGCGCCAGTTCTTTCAGCCCGAGGCGGATGAGCTTGGCGGAATCGGCATCCTCGCCGGCCGCCTTAGCGCCGCGGCGACCGCGTTGGCGGCGATGTCGCGCGAATAGCCGAGATTGGTCAGCGCCGACACCGCATCGGCGATAGGCGCTGGCGCGACGCCCTCGCCCAGCTCCTGCTTCAGGCCGATCGTGCCGGATGCCGCACCGGCATAGGCCGGCGCCTTGTTTTTCAGCTCGGTGACGATGCGCTCCGCCACCTTCTTGCCGACGCCCGGCGCGCGGCTGACCATCGCGATATCCTTGAAGCGCGATGGCATTGGCAAGGTCGGACGGCGACAGCGTCGACAGGATGGCCAGCGCCACCCTGGCGCCGACGCCCTGGACATTGTTGCAGCAGCAGCAGGAACCATTCGCGCTCCAGCGCGGATCGGAAATCCGATAGAGCCGGATCATGTCCTCGCGCACATAGGTTTCGATGAGCAGGATCACCGCTTCGCCGGGCGCCGGCAACGCCGACAGCGTGCGCGACGAACAATAGGCAACATAGCCGACGCCATGCACGTCGACGACGCAGTGGTCCTCGTCGATCTCGTCGATGACGCCCTTCAGCTTGCCGATCATCGCCTGGCGTCCCTCACGTGGATGACCGGAAGATACCGGCCTTGCGTCGGCCGCCATCGCAGCAACAGGCGCGCCGCAACGCTCGGCGCGATGATGCGCATGGCAAATCGCGATCGCCAGCGCGTCGGCCGCATCGTCGCCGTCGAAGACGGCCTTCGGCATCAGCACCTTCACCATCATGTGGATCTGCTTCTTGTCGCCATGGCCCACGCCGATCACCGCCTTTTTCACGGCGTTGGGCGCATATTCGGCGACCGGCAGTCCCGCGCGCGCCGGCACCAGCATGCGCGATGCCGCGCGCCTGGCCGAGCTTCAGCGTCGCCACCGCATCCTTGTTGACGAAGGTCTGCTCCACGGCCGCCTCGTCAGGCGCTGTGCGCCTGCAGACCGCCGACAGCCCGTCATGCAATTGGCACAGCCGCGATCGCCAGATCCGTGTCGTCGTCGGAGCGCACAGTGCCGGATGCCACGAAGCGCAGCGAATTGCCTGGCTCTCGACGACGCCCCAGCCCGTGCGCCGAAGGCCCGGATCGATGCCGATGATGCGAATCGCAGGGTGCATGGACTTACCTTACTAGGGGCACGAACCATTGCCACTCGAATGTGAACAAATCAGAAACAGCCAAGCGCGGACTGGCCCCATTGAAGGCGAAGCCGACCAACCACCTTTCTGCCGCACCCCCATGTAGCGGCGGCGCAAGGCGTTGCCGCTATGCCCTCGACTTCCGCAGCTTGCAAGCGGGGCTGGAAACGAGGGCACCGCCGGCCGCGGCTGCCGACGCACCGTCGCATCACCATCTGCCCATGGCTCAACAAGTCCGGGAACAATCCTAATGTCGCGCGGTTTGGCCGCGGGCGTCGATTGGACGCTTCAAGCAAAGGAACAGGACAATGGCCAAGGAAAAGACCCTCGAAGATCTCTTCCACGACACGCTGAAGGACATCTATTACGCGGAGACGCAAGATCCTGAAGGCGCTGCCGAAGATGAAGCGGGCGGCGCAGTCCGACGAACTCAAGGCCGCCTTCGACAAGCACCATCAGGAGACCCAGGGCCAGATCGAACGTCTGGACAGGTCTTCGAAGCTGATCGGCAAGCCGCCGCGCGGCAAGACCTGCGATGCCATCGAGGGCATCATCGCCGAAGGCGAGGAGATCATCGAGGAATTCAAGGGCACCGCCGGCGCTCGATGCCGGCCTGATCTCCTCGGCGCAGGCCGTCGAGCATTACGAGATGACGCGCTACGGCACGCTGAAGCGCTGGGCGACCGAACTCGGCATGACCGACGCCGCGAGCCTGCTCGACGCGACGCTGAAGGAGGAGACCAAGACCGACAGCGACCTGAGGAAGCTCGCGGACTCCTCGGCCAACAGTCGAGCCAAGGCAGCCTAGTACGGTCTTCATGGTCGGTCCCGACCGGGTCGGGGCCGACCATGAGATGTCTTATTGAGGCGAGGAATCGACGCCCAGCTTGGCGGCGATGGGCTGCAGTTCCTTCCGGTGGGGATTCCAGGGTCGGCAGGGTTTCCGCGGCGAAGCGTCCAAGCGCAGAATTCTCGTCGGCGTACCCACGAAACAGCGCGATTGCACGCTGATGCGCAAACAACTGCGATTCGACGTAGAGGCCATCGAATTGGTCGGCGGGAGCAGCTTCGAGCTTGGCCAGCATTCCCTCCTGCTCGCCGTCCGGCGAAGGCTTGGCGATATCAAGACCGCTCTCCTTGCCGATCGCACGCAGTTTCTTCTGCGCTGCACTGTGGTCGTCCTGCATCTTCTGGGCGAAGCGCGGACGTCGGCGTCTTTCGAGGCTTTCAGTGCCATCGCGGCAGCTTCGATCTCGAAGGCATTGGCGGCGGCGGCCGTGGCAACGAATTCCATCGGCGTGCCAATATTGGCCTTTCGACTGTGTCTCGGGAATTGTCGGAGTCTTGGTGTCGGCGTTTGCTTGGGCGTTAGCGGCGCTTGCGAGCAGTGTCGTCGCAAGCAACGCAATAAGGACATTTTTCATTTTTCCATCCCTTTGTGTGTTTAGTCGCAAAATCGCGAATTGCCATTGATCTTCGGAGCAACTGCCGAAACCTCCGCGCTAGCGACTTGTTCCTCTCAAGACTTGTAGCGGCTGCCGCGGGTACCTCCGTTGGATGGGTGGGAACAATTTCACACCGCTTCGTGTTTTCCGGGATGAGCTTCCACGCTTTCACCAGGAGAACCGAAATGAACCCCAAAGGACGCGATCTAATCGACGGCTTTCCGGATGTGCCCGCGCCAAATGGGAAAGACTCGTCGATCTGCGCGATGCCGATCTGGTTCCGGTCGATGCACCGGAATACAATGGCGACTTCCGCTATGAGACGGAGCCTGATCCTGATCTGCCGGAAGAGGATGACGACAATCCATATCAGGGCAGCGATGAGGCGCTGCCAGATGAGCCGAGGACGAAGCCCTGATCGAGGGCGATTTGTCCCGGCACACGACCGACAGAGCGTTGAGGTATCAGCCTGGCCGATCGCTGTGGGGAAAATCCTCGACGCTTAGTTAGATCGACGCTTTGCAATTGCACGAGCAATCTCGGCGTGGAGTTCTTTGGTGCTTTCCACGAAGTTGGGGGTGGTATCGACTGGCTGCGACTTACGGAAGGACCTCGCCCAAAATCTCGTCCAGGGCATGATCGGCGGATTTCCTCGCCCGTTTAGCCGGTGCGGAGACGATACGTGGCATTTCTTTGCCTTAACAATTGTTAATACCTACCTCTAGTTCGAGCAAATATGGATGCAATGCAAGGAGTCATTCGCATCGGAGCGCCTGGGAACTCTGCCGAGGCAGCGTTGACACGAAAGCCAGGCGCCGGTCGAAGGCTGGAACAATAAGGTCCAAAGGGGGTTTTAGCTCTGGCGTCGAACCAGAAAGCTTCTCCCTTCCCACGATGGAGCCTACCATGAGATTAATCTTCAAGATATTTACCCTATGGGCGATCTACCGCATCATTGAGGAGAACGGTCTCCTGCCATCCGAAGGGGATACCCAGGCGAGCAGGGCGACGCGCACCCCACCCACGCCGCTTTCCAATCAGTAGTCAGAATGTCGGTATCTTTTCGAACCCCCGCTGATCCTTGATCGCACGCAGGGGCGGCTGGTTGTCGAGAACGTGGCACGAGCCGCAGCGGTGCTATGCGATGTTGACTGGCCCGTCCGAAGGGCCATTCCATGAAACCGCGGTCGACACCTGCCTGAAAGTGATGGACGGCCACCGCTATCGACGATGCGCGAAATCGCGATCATGGATGCTGCATCGGAAGCGGGATATCGTCTGCTATGAAATCACCGCGCGCGATTACGTAAGGGAGCCCCTTCGGCTCACGAGATCGGAATATTTCACGGTCGAACGACATTGCCGTTTTCATCGAACACTCTCGATACCCATCCGGTTGGATCAAGCCCTTCGAGTATGCCGTCGACCATGATCTCGCGAGCCGTGCGGATCGCTTCGAGATGCGCCGCCTCGTCGTCTGCAAGTTCGATGTTATCCAGAGTCTCATCCGCAAAATCTTCCCGAAACTCGAAACGATATTTTGGCACGGTTTCCAACCTCGGTGCTTCCGCAAGTGAAAGCGAAATGCGGCAAGAGCACTGAGGTTCCAGAATTGATACGTCTTTTGAAAGTGTTAGCGAGCGACGCAGTTCAGGTCGAGATAGGTCGGGTCGAATTGCGCGACCTGTTTAAGTCCCGTGAGATCGAGAATACGGACCTCCTCTCCGGACCACTCGATCAGCTTAGATTTACGCAATTGCTGCAGCGTACGGTTCACGTGGACGACCGACAATCCCATCGCATCGCTCAGTTCTGCCTGGCTCAGCGGGAGATTGAATCGTGTACCCACAACCTCTCCGATCACCTCCAACCGCGTGAACATCTCGCACAGAAAGTGAGCGATCTGCCCGCTCGACGAGAGTCGACCTGCGGCGACCAGCCAGCGTCGAAATATCGCTGCGTCAATAACTGTCATGAGCCACAGCATGCGGCCAAAATGCGCTTCCTCCTCGGTCACCCGTTTCAGCAGTTCATGCGGGACCATGCTGATTTCGCAATCATTGAGCGCCGCGACCGAATGGTCCATCTTCGAAAGCAGCAAGCTGTGGAGGTCGATGAAGTCGCCGGCAACATGAACCGCCGTGATCTGCCTGCGCCCGTCGTCGAGAAGGTTGTAGCGGGCGGCGAAACCGGAAACGATCAGGCAACTCTCGCTGGGAGAATCGCCTTCCCGCACGATATCCGCATTCGCCGCGAAGAGCCGTGGACGACTGCTGAATTCTTCGACGAGGGCGATTTCTCGCGTACTCAGACGATCTCGACGCTCTAGGGCTTTCAGGAAGGCATCAGACATCGATCGACTGCATTAGAAGGCATTGCACGGAGCGGGTTCCCAAGAAGTCGATCACGGCCGACCAGCCCCTGTTTCGCACGCTTTCATCGTAGGCGATATCTCTCATTGATCAAGCGGATCACATCGCGCCGCTGCAAGCGCTAACATTTGTTAGCATGTTGCTTTACGCCTCGGCCGGTACGCCCGATACAACTTTTATCTGATCCGCTCCGGGGAACCACAGGCTGGACACGGCGTTCCATCCGCGACCGAATTAGGAGCGATCGAATGGCCCGTACCCGTGAAATCGAGAAGCGCTTCTGGAAAGCGCTCGGCTCGGACATGACGATGATGCTCGGCCTCGTCGGTGTCGACGAGGGCCACACCCGCCCGATGACGGCGCAAGTGGAAGGGGAGAAGGGCCCGATCTGGTTCTTCACTTCCGACGGAAAGCGATCTCGCCGGAAATCTGAAGCGCCGCCGCCGCGCCATCGCCACTTTCGCTTCGAAGGGAAACGATCTTTTCGCGGCCGTGCACGGCAGCCTCGGGTTGGACAATGACCGCGCCACGATCGACCGGTTGTGGAACCCCTTCGTGGCAGCTTGGTTCGAGAAGGGAAAGGACGATCCGAAGCTGGCCTTGCTTCGTCTCGATCCGGAGAAGGCCGAGATATGGCTGGACGGATCGAGCCTCGTCGCCGGCATTAAGATGCTTTTCGGATCGGATCCCAAGAAAGATTACAAGGACAAGGTCGCGCAGGTGGATCTCACCTGACGAATCGCCGCGACAACTCCGACTTTTTTCCTTGTCAAAGGAGAGTGCCTCATGGCGAAATCACCCAAAGGGCTCAAGGCTTTCGCCTTGAACTGCTCGCTGAAACGTTCGTCGAATGACGAGCCCAGTTCGACCGACCGCATGCTCGGCGAAATACTGGATGCACTCGGCCATTTCGATGTTGCTGGGGAGATCGTCCGCGCCGCCGACCACGAAATCCTGCCAGGCGTTAGCTCCGACGAGGGCGAGGGCGACGAATGGCCGGCGCTGCGCAAGAAGGTGCTGGCCGCGGATATCTTCATACTCGGCATGCCAATCTGGATGGGACAGCCATCGAGCGTGGCCAAGCGTGTGATGGAGCGGATGGACGCGTTCCTTTCCGAAACCGACGACAGGAACCGCATGCCGGCCGCCGGCAAGGTGGCTCTGGTCGCCGTCGTCGGGAACGAGGACGGCGCTCATCTTTGCCACGCCGCCACCTTTCAGGCCCTCAACGACGTCGGCTTCACGGTCCCGGCTAATGCCGGAATCTATTGGGTCGGCGAGGCGATGGGGTCGGTAAATTATGTAGACCTCAAGGAAACGCCCGACAAGGTTGCTCAGACCATCGACATGGCCGCCAGCAACGCCGTACATCTGGCGCGCGCGCTCAGGGCGGACAACTATCCGGGCACGTGATTACAGACCGATCTTCCTACGAGTTGACTGCGATGTGCCTGCCGGCGACGCGGCCCGAGAATATGCAGCCGCCGAGGAACGTGCCTTCGAGCGCGTTGTAGCCGTGGTATCCGCCACCCCCGAATCCGGCGGCTTCTCCGACCGCATACAATCCCGTCACCGGCTCGCCATCGGCGCCCAGCGCCTGTGCGGACAGGTTGGTGTGAAGCCCTCCCAAGGTCTTGCGGGTGAGGATGTTCAGGCGGATCGCGATCAGCGGCCCGTTCGCTGGGTCCAGGATCTTGTGAGGCTTGGCAGTGCGTATCAGCCGGTCGCCCAGATAGGCCCGCGCGCCGCGAATCGCGGTAACTTGCGCATCTTTCGAGAACGCATTGTCGATTTCACGGTCCCTGGCTTCAATTTGCATCCGCAGGGTGTCGTGGTCGATCAGATCGTCTGCCGTCAGCGCATTCATGCCGGAGACGAGATCGCCCAGATTGTTGCGTACAACGAAGTCAACGCCATGCGTCTTGAACGCCTCTACCGCCGGGGTCGCCGTGGCGCCACGCCGGCTCTTGAGGACCGCGCGCCACGATTTTGAAGTGAAATCGGGGTTCTGCTCCGACCCGGCGCCGCGGCGTACACCCATTGGCCGACGGCGGATCCTTTTCGGCCAGGACGGGTACTACCGACAAGAATCGCGATCTTCACGAAACACCTCCGAAGATTTATCGTGAACTTCTCCCAGGCGCGATGGGACTGGGTGGGGGAGAGACCGAGTGCAGCCGGGAACTGGGGAGCCCGGGCCCGACAGTGATGCCGTCCTGGACATCCTGTCGAGTCCCGACGACGACGACCTCGCCGATGTGGTGGAGCTCGTCGCCAAGGTCTGCGATGCCCGGGCGGCCGGGATCACCGTCCTCAAGGGCAAGGACTACCACGTACCCATCACCTTCGGGATACCGCCGTTCGTCTCGCCGTCGTCCGACACCTTCTGTCAGCACACCATGGACACCGAGGGTGTCTTCACCGTCGAGGACGCGCGGGCTGACCCCCGCTTCGCCGACATCGGCTGGGTGGACGGCACCATCGCCGAGGCGCGCTTCTACGCCTCGGCTCCGCTCCAGGTCCTCCAAACGGCGAGATGGTGGGCCGGCTGTGCGTGATCGACCCGGCCGTGCGCACCCTGACGCCACTCCAGCGCCGTTCGTTGGAGACCCTCGCGGCCAGTGTCACGCAGCTCATCGAGCTCCGACTGCTCCGCGGCGCCCGCCCCGCGTTCGCCACTCCGGAGTCGGGACAGACGGCGGCGACCGTCGTCTCCCAGCTCGCGGCCGAGCTCAGCCACGACCTGCGGGTCCCACTGAGCTCGATCACGGCGAGCGTCGAGATGCTCGCGGAGGAGGTCGAGGACCGCTCCAACCCGGTGATCGACGCCCTGCTGACACGCATGGCCCGGGCTGTCGAGCGGATGGGACGGATGCTCGACCAGTCCATGGCGTACGGCGCCGCGGGTGAACTGCCCGCCGAGAAGCTGGCGTTCGGTGTGCAGTAGTCCTGGCACACACCCCAGCCCTTGCCGGCTTCGAAGGGTGGAGCGATCTTCATCGCTCCGTCTCCCTTCTTCTGTTCTCGCGAGCCGATCCGCCTCCGGTCTGGTTACGCGGGAAACAGCTCGGTGACGATGGTCGTCATCGGCGCTGCCGACAGTGCCTCGCGCATCTGGTTCTCATCATCAAAGCGACCCCGCAACGCACGACCCTCGCATATCAAGCGGAGCGGCGGCGCTCCGAACGGCCACGGCGTCACAGTGAGACGATGCGGGTCATCGGCGATCGGCCGCAGGGTAACCTTCGGCAGATTGGGCGCGCTGACGGTGACCGCTCTGTGACGCCGGTGCAGATCGCGATCGACAGCCGGTCCGTGAGTGCGATCAGCCCGCGTGTATTGGCGAGACGCGCCCGGGAGCCACGGCGCTCCAGAAATGGGTCCGCGGCAAGCTGCGGATCAAACTCTGCTGCATGTCGCTTGCTACGCGAGGAATTCGCGCACCAGCCCCTGTCCGACGCGGGTCGCCCGCCTGGCCGAAGCCCGCATACAGCCCGCTGCCATGCAGCGAGACCAGCAGCGCCGGGATAACGTCCATATGCCATGCCATTCGACCCCGCGTCGCCACAGTTCCGTGTGCGTCGCCACCGGCACTTCGCGGAACATATGAGGTCGTCCGGTCGCACGGTTCAGCGTCGGCTCATGCTCCCAATCGTGCCACCCCAGATCGTGCTGCTCGGCCGCCAGACACACGGCTCCGGCGGGTTCCGGCGCGGCGAAGGCAGCATTCCCCAGGCGCGCACCAGTTGCCCGGCCAGCCACGCATGGCTCGGCTGCGGGATGACCAGTTGATCCGCCGAACGCCACAGCAAGCGCAGCCTCCGCCTCGCGATGCCCCGGGAGATGATGCCCCGATGGATAGCGGGCATGTTTGCAAACCTGCCGGTCGCGCGCCACATGCGGCGGCATGCACCGACGTGACCTGCTTCGCCTGCTCCCCGGCCTTGCTGCTGGCTCCGGCTCGCCGCCAGGGCGCAGCCGCGCTTCCAGCCCACCCCGCAGGACCAGGCCGATCTGACGCGGATCGAGACCTATCTCGACGGCCTGCGCACGCTGAAGGCGCGGTTCCTGCAGGTGGCGCCCAACGGGGCGATCAGCCAGGGCGTGGTCTGGCTGGAGCGGCCGGGCCGCATGCGGTTCCAGTACGATCCGCCCAGCCCGCTGCTGCTGGTGGCCGGCCACGGGCTGGTGGTGTTCCACGACAACGTCGCTCAACCAGACCAGCAATATCCCGCATCGGCCAGACGCCGCTGGGAATCCTGCTGGCCGACCACGTGCGGCTGCAGGGCGACGTGACGGTGACCGCGCATGCAGCGCCTGCCCGGCCAGATCCAGGTAGCCTGGTGCGCACCGCCTCGCCGGGCGATGGCACGCTGACCCTGATCTTCGCCGACAATCCGCTGGCGCTGCGGCAATGGACGGTGCTGGACGCGCAGCGGCAGGAGACCCGGGTCACGCTATACAACGTGGAGACTGGGCGGCAGCTTCGATCCCGAAGCTGTTCGAGTTCATCGATCCGCGGCTTCGCAGCCCGGGCAAGCGGCTGAGCTGTCGGCGAACGTTGCGCGCCGTACATGCCGGCTATCGCAGAAAATGTCTTCATTTTGCCGCAGAAATCGCGGACTATTCTCCGAATGAGGTCGCCCCGGGTCGTCAAGCCGCTCGTCGGCATAAGTTGCTGCACCAAACAGTTCGGCATGTTCGGCATGCCGAACCACGCCGCCTCCAACACCTACGTCGAGGCGACCGACCAGCATCGTTCACGCGCGTGCCGGTGCTGATCCCCGCCAACGGGCCCGACCGCCGACATCGAGACCCTGCTGGAACGGCTGGACGGCATCATCCTCACCGGCAGCCGCTCCAACGTGCATCCCAGCTACTACGACGGTCCGCCGCATGCCGAAGGCACGTGGGAGGATCATGGCGCGCGACAGCACCACCCTGCCGCTGATCCGCGCGCGCGGTGGCGCGCGGCGTGCCGGTGCTGGCGATCTGCCGCGGCTTCCAGGAACTGAACGTGGCGCTGGGCGGCTCGCTGCACCAGCGGCTGCAGGATCTGCCGGACCGGATGGACCACTCCTCGCCGATGGTCGCCTCGCGCGAGGTGCGGATCGGCAAGGCGCACGCGCATCCGCGATCACCCCGGGCGGCTGGCTGCACCGGCTGGCCGGCACCACCGAGATCGCGGTGAACTCGCTGCACAACCAGGGCGTCAACAAGCTGGCGCCGGGCGTGCGGGTGGAAGGCGTGGCGCCGGACGGCACGATCGAGGCGGTGCATGTGCTCGCCACGGCCGCCGGACCGGTGCCCGGCTTCGCCGTCGGCGTGCAGTGGCATCCGGAGAACGACTGGCAGACCGACATCGTGTCGCGCCGCATCTTCGAGGATTTCGCCGCGGCGGTGCACGCCTATGCCGGGATGGCCGCATTGGCTGGGGTCTCCGCCGCCGCAGACTGAGCACGGCGCAGCAAGATCGACGCCAGGGTCAGACCAGGCCCCGTCTGCGCGCACCTTCGGAACAGCTTACCGCGTAGTCACCGTTCTCGGTCTGGCCGAACAGCCAGAGTTGGCCCGCCCTGCTCAGCCTCGTGAACAGTGCCTCACACCATCGCTCGCTCGACTCCGAGACGGTGATGCACCAATCCCGAGGTCGTCGTGCTGGCGCTTCGGGACCAGCGCGACCCGGCAATTGGGCGAATTGGGTGCCGGGGATCAGGGTGTCCGCGCACGCGCAGGCGGCGCCCGTAGCCAATCTGAGCGTGGCAGCCGCAGCCTTCTCCATGTGCCCTGTGATGGGGTTCGGATGACACTCGGCTGAAATGGAGCTAACCATAGGCCGCAGTAATGTGGCCACTCAGCACAGAATTTATGCGAATCACGCAGCCAATATTTGGGCGGAATTCAGCGACGGTCGGATCCGAATTCTCCGGGAGAAATGGTCGCCCTGGGAACATGAGACCTTCAGCGCCAGTTTCCTTCTCCGTGGGCCTTGCTCGTCCTCCGTGCTCGATTGGATCGCCCGCCGCGTGAGATCGGCAGTGCCTCGTCAATTGCAATCACTTGGATTCTCCTCGCCCCCTTGTCTTCCAGCCTGATTCAGCCGATGTAACGGTCGCCGACCGGACCGCTGCGGTCCGGTTTCCGATCACAGCAGAGCAGGCCAGCTTCATGTTCATCGAAACCGAAGGCACGCCCAACCCCGCCACGCTGAAATTCCTGCCCGGGCCGCGACGTGATGGGCTGCCGGCACCGCCGATTTCGCCTCGGCCGATTCGCGCCGAGCGCAGCCCGCTGGCGATGGCGCTGTTCGCCCTGCCCGGCGTCGCGCGCGTCTTCCTCGGCGGCGACTTCATCACCGTGACCAAGACCGACGACAGCATCCTGGCAGGCGCTGAAGCCGCAGGTGCTCGCGGCGATCATGGACCACTTCGTCGCCGGCCGCCCGGTGATCGAGGGCGGCGCCGAGGACGACCTCGCCGAGGAGATCGACCCGGAGGACGAGGAAATCGTCGCCCAGATCAAGGAACTGCTGGACACCCGCGTGCGCCCGGCGGTGGCCGGCGACGGCGGCGACATCGTGTTCCGCGGCTACCGCGAGGGCATCGTGCGGCTGCACATGCAGGGCGCCTGCTCCGGCTGCCCGTCCTCCCGCGCCACGCTGAAGCACGGCATCGAGAACATGCTGCGCCACTACGTGCCGGAAGTGGTCGCGGTCGAGCAGGTCGATCTCTGAGCATGGCGTTCGACGCCGCCGGTCTCGACCTGCTGTTCCGCGAGGCGCGGACCCACAACAATGCACCGACCAGCCGGTCACCGACGAGAGCTGCGGGAGCTGCTATGACCTGCTGAAGTATGGGCCCGACCTCGGCCAACTGCTCGCCGGCGCGGTTCGTGTTCCTGCGCACGCAGGAGGCAAGGAGAAGCTGGCGCCGGCGCTGTCGGCGGGCAACACGGACAAGACCATGGCGCGCGCCGGTCACCGTGATCGTCGCCTACGATCCGAAATTCTACGAGAAGCTGCCGAAGCTGTTTCCGCACAATCCGGACGCGAGGTCCTGGTTCACCAGCAACGATTCGCTGGCGGCCACGACGGCGTTCCGCAACGGCACGCTGCAGGGCGCCTATCTGATCCTTGCGGCGCGCGCGCTGGGGCTGGATGCCGGCCCGATGTCGGGCTTCGACAACGCCAAGGTCGATGAGCTGTTCCTGGCCGATCACGGCTGGCGGTCGAATTTCCTGTGCAATCTCGGCCATGGCGATCCGGCCGGGCTGTTCCCGCGCTCGCCGCGCCTGACTTCGACGAGGCCTGCGTGCTGCTCTAGCGTACCAGCTGCCGGCGACATATGCGGATTCTGGCTCTGGATGCGGCCCTGGCGCGTTGCTCGGCCGCCGTCGTAAGTCGATCGACAGATCGCGGCTAGCCGGCCGGCTGCCGCCAGGCAGGGCCATGCCGCCCTATTGCCGGTGATGGCGCATGAGGTTCTGGCAGAGGCAGGGATTGCTGCGGCATCCCTGGATTTGGTGGCGGCGACCGTGGGACCGGGCAGTTTCACCGGCATCCGGGCCGGCCTTGCCCTTGCGCACGGGCTTGCGCTGGCAGCCGGCGTACCGGTCGTCGGCGTGACGGTCGGCGAGGCGCTTGGCCGACGCTGCCGCATCTCGGCGGACGGGCGCCTTGGTGCGATCGACAGCCGCCGCGGCCGGGTGTTCCTGGAGCGAGCGGCGAGTAGTCGCCACAGTGGCTCTGGACGCGCTGCCGATCGCCCGCCGGCAAGGTGGCTGTGGCAGGGGATGCGGCGCGGAGGTTGCCGCCCGGCTCGCGGCACGCGATGTCGACGTGATGCTGACGGACGCGCGCCTGCCGCTGGTTCGGCATGTCGCAGTGGTCGCGGAGCAGCGGCTCGCAGGCGAATTGCGCCCCCGCTGGCGCAGCCGCTTTACGTCGATCCGCCCGAGGCCAAGCTGCCGGCGGGCGGGCTCCGGCCTCCTCCCAGCGGATGATATGCCTGGTGACGCAGGCGCACGTCGCAGCGCTTGTCGAAATCCACGCCGAGGCTTTTCCTCCCCTGGAAGCGTGGGGGGAGGACGCCATCACTCTGCAACTCGCCCTGCCCGGAGTGTTTGGCCTGCTTGACGATCGCGGGGGCATGCTGCTGGGTCGGCTTGTTGCCGACGAGGCGGAGGTGCTGACGCTCGCGGTGGCGCCTGCCGCACGGCGCCTCGGAGTTGCGACCGGACTGTTGCGAGCGGCCGGGGCGTACGTCGCTTCGCAAGGCGGGGCGGCGATCTTTCTGGAAGTCGCCACGCCCAATTCGTCGGCGCGGAAGCTTTATGCGCGTGAGGGCTTCGTCGAGGTCGGGCGCCGACGCCGCTATTATCAGGATCGTTCCGACGCACTGGTGTTGCGCCAGGACCTCAGCTGAAAAAGCCTCATGCGCACGGCCGCGGCGAAGGTCACCCCATGACGTAGTCGTTGCGATCCAGCCGTCTCGGTCATCGCCCGGTAATCCACCAGCCGGAACGGCGAGTTCGTCACCACCCGTCCTTGCTTGTTCTTGTACCAATTGCCGACGCCGCGATGCGCCCAGACCATCTTCGCGTGCGTCGCGTCGAGGTAGCTCGTTGAACCGGTCGTGCGGGTCCTGGCGCACTTCCATCGATTGCGGCGCCGGTCTCCAGCAGCTCCCGCAGGCACTGCATGATGTACCGGACCTGGCATTCGGAGTGGTAGATCGCGCTGCCGCCATGCGCGAGGTTGGTGCCGGGCCCGTACAGCATGAACAAATTCGGGAACCCCGGCACGGTGATGCCCGAGATAGGCCCGCGGATTGTCGTCGCCCCACAGGTCGCGGATCGTCTGGCCGCCGCGGCCCTCGATGTCCATCGGCGCCAGCATCCGCTGGGCGTCGAAGCCGGTCGCCAGCACCAGGACATCGGCGGGCCAGAACGTCCCGTCCCTGGTCAGCACGCCGTCCGGCTGTGATCCGCTCGATCGGGTCGGTCACCAGGTCGACGTTGGGCACGCGTCAGCATCTTGTACCAGTGATTGTCGCGCAGCATCCGCTTGCCGTAGGGCGGATAGGGCGGCACCACCTTGCGCAGCAGATCGCTCGTCGCCGATTCACCTGCCCGCGGATGTACTCGATCAGCTCATCGCGGAACGCCTGGTTGGTCGCGTTCAGCGACTGGTCCGGCGTGCTCCAGTCCGGATCGACGTGCAGCGACGGCATGCAGCCCATCCGACGACGCCCAGAGCAGCTGGAACCGATACCACTTCGCGTAGAACGGGATCAGCTTCAGCGCCGCGGTTTTCGCCGGCGCTCGACCGCGCGTGGTAGTTCGCGTTGTCGACCGCCCAGTGTGCCGAACGCTGGAAGATCGTCAGATGCGCCGACATCGGGCGCGATCGACGGCCCCACCTGCATGCCCGACGCACCGGTGCCGATCATCGCGACGCGCTTGCCGGTCAGGTCGACCGAATGATCCCAGCGCGCGGTATGGAACGTCGGGCCGCGCGAATTCGTCCAGCCCGGGAATGTCCGGAATCGACGGGCCGGTTCAGTTGGCCCACCGCGGTGATCACCGCATTGGCTTCGACTCGTCTCTTCGTGCCCGCCGCGTCGCGCGTGGTGATGCGCCAGCTCGCCCGCGCCTCGTCATAGCGCGGCCGCGGTGACCTCGGTCTCGAAGCGGATGTGCCGGCGGATGTCGTAGCTGGTCCGCCAGCCGCTCCATGTAGCTCCACAGCTCGTCGCGCTTCGAGAAATGATCCGGCCAGTCGTGGTTCGGCTCGAACGACAGCGAGTAGAAATGGTTGGGCGTATCCACGCCGCAGCCGGGATAGGAGTTCTCCAGCCAGGTGCCGCCGACCGTCGGGTTCTTCTCGTAGATGATGAACGGAATGCCGGCCTCGCTGCAGCTTGATCGCCATGCCAGGCCGGACACGCCGGCACCGATGATCACCGCTCGGAACGCCGCCAGCGCCGTTCGGATCGGGCCTTGCGCGCCAGTGGACGGTCTTCGGATCGCTGTCGTCCAGCATCATTTCCTCGAGGATCATCGGGCATGTATTCTTCGGGCACCGGCCCGCCGACGCCCGGCGCCAGCATCTTGCGCAGCAGTGCGGCGGCGGCTCCGGCCGGCAGCGGCCGGTTGCCCGCCGCGAGTCCGAGCAGCACCGTCTTCATCCGCGCCGCACCGCTGCTTCAGGTCCTCGGGCACGCGTTTCCTGGAAGTTCCACGGGCCGTGGATGTGCGGCCCGACCTCGTCCAGCCACTGCCTTCGCCGGTCAGGTGCACCAGCACCATCAGCAGCGGCGCGATGTCCGCCCCTTCCAGCGCCAGGTCCAGGGTTGGTGGATCGGCAACGAGGTCCTGCAGGCCGGCGCCCGCGCGCATCATGTGGTTCATGGCACCGTATACTAGCGAGTAGCCCAGCCCCGTCGAGCGCCCGCGGTTGGACCGGCACCGCCAGCTATGCTACGCGCGCGCGCATGTCCCAATCCGCCACCCGCCTCTCGTCGCCGTGCTGAACGGCCCGAACATGAACATGCTGGGCCTGCGCCAGCCCCATCTGTACGGCAGCACGACGCTGGACGACGTGGAGCAGCTTTGCGCCGAGACGGCCGAACAGCTGGGTCTGGCCATCGACTTCCGCCAGACCAACGGCGAAGGCGAGCTGGTCTCCTGGGTGCAGGAATGCCGCGGCCGCGCCCAGGGCATCGTGATCAATCCCGCCGGCTACACCACCACCTCGATCGCATTGATGGACGCGCTGCTGGCCACGCGATCTCCCGGTGATCGAGGTGCACGTCACCAACATCCATCGCCGCGAGGAGTTCCGTCAGCATTCCTATGTCTCCAAGGCCGCGGTCGGTGTGATCTGCGGGCTTGGCGTGCGCGGCTACGCTCTGGCGCTGACCGCCATGGCGGACATCCTGACTCGAGGCCGACGCATGACCCGTATTCCGTTCGATCCCGACGCGATCCGCGCGCTGGCCGCCGTGCTGAGCGAGACCGGCCTCACCGAGATCGAGATCGCCGATAAGGACAGCCGCATCCGCGTCGTGCGTGCCGCTCGCCCCGGCCGTCGTTGCCGCCCGCGCGGTCGTGGCGGCGGCGACCGCGGCGCATCGCCGGCCGCGGCGGCGCCCGATGAAGCCAGCCATCCCGGGGCGGTCACAGCCCGATGGTCGGTGTGGCCTATCTGTCGCCGGAGCCGGGGGCGCCGCCGTTCGTCACCGTGGGCCAGAGCGTCGTCGCCGGACAGACGCTGCTGCTGATCGAGGCGATGAAGACATTCAACCAGATCAAGGCCCCCAAGGCCGGCACCGTCGCGCGCATCCTGGTCACCAACAGCACGCCGGTCGAATACGGCGAAGCGCTGATGCTGATGCCTGGAATGATCGCGCCCGTTGTTCCAGAAGATCCTCATCGCCAACCGCGGCGAGATCGCCCTTCGCATTCAGCGAGCCTGCCGCGAACTAGGCATTCCGACCGTCGCGGTCCATTCCACCGCCGACGCCGACGCGATGCACGTGCGCCTGGCCGACGAAAGCGTCTGCATCGGCCCGCCGGCCGCCAAGGACAGCTATCTCAACATCCCCGCGATCCTGTCGGCCGCCTCGATCACCGGCGCCGAGGCGATCCATCCCGGTTACGGCTTCCTGTCCGAGAACGCAGGGTTCGCCGAAATGGTCGAGGCGCATGGCCTGACCTTCATCGGCCCGTCGCCCGCGCATATCCGCATGATGGGCGACAAGATCGCCGCCAAGGAGGCGATGGCGCGGCTCGGCGTGCCGCTGGTGCCCGGCTCGGACGGGCGACGGGTGAAGCGAAAGAGCCCCTGCGGGTCGCCTTCGACCGCCGCCTCAAGCTCGAGTTCCACGGCGCCCGGATCACCTCCGACGCCGGCCTGCTCGCCTACCGCGAGCTGGACGACACCCTCGGTCTGACCGCCACGGCCGTGTCCGTCCTCTCGGAGGGCCGGCGCGGGAGGAACACTCGGCACCGGCTGCTCGGCCTGTTGCGGCAGGCGATCTACGGCCGCCTCGCCGGCTACGAGGACGTCAACGACGCCGAACGGCTCGCCCGCGACCCGGCCATGCGCGCCATCGTCGGCCGGGAGGGGCTGGACCGGCCGGCAGCCTCGACCAGCGAGATGGGCCGGTTCGAGACCGAGTGGCTCCCGACCGAGGCCAACCTCGCCGCGCTCACGGACCTCTCCGGCGCCTGGATCGACCGGGTGCACGAGCGCCGGCCGCCGGACGGCATCATCCTCGACATGGACAGCTCCGAGAGCCCGACCTTCGGGCAGCAGGAGGGCTCGGCCTACAACGGCCACTTCGGCTGCACCTGCTACCACCCGCTGTTCGTCTTCAACCAATTCGGCGACCTGGAACGCTGTCTGCTCCGGCCCGGCAACGTCCATAGTGCCGACGACTGGCGCTCCGTGCTGGTGCCGGTGATCGCCCGCTACCGCGACCGGGGCTTCGCTCTCTCTTTCCGCGGCGACGCGGCGTTCGCCAAGCCCGAGCTGTACGAGCTGCTGGAAGCCGAGGAGATCGGCTACGCCATCCGGCTCCCGGCCAACCCGGTCCTGCAGGAGCGGATCGGCCACCTGCTGACCCGGCCCGTCGGCCGCCCGCCGAAGAAGCCGCAGGTGTTCCTCGCCAGCTTCACCTACCGGGCCCAGAGCTGGTCGAAGCCGCGGCGGGTGGTGGCCAAGGTCGAGTGGCACCAGGGCGAGCTGTACCCGCGGCTCGGGTTCATCGTCACCAACCTGAGCCGGCCGGCGGAGCGGGTGGTCAAGTTCTACAATGGGCGCGGCACGGCGGAGCAGTGGATCAAGGAGGGCAAGCAGGCGCTGCGCTGGACGCGGCTGTCCTGCCGCGCCTTCCGGGACAACGCGGTGCGGCTCCAGCTGTTCGCGCTCGCCTACAACCTGGCCAACTTCCTGCGCAGCCTCGCTCTGCCGGACCAAGTGGCGCAGTGGTCGCTCACGACCTTGCGCGAGAAGCTCGTGAAAATCGGCGCGCGAATCGTGCGGCACAGCCGCTACCTCGTATTCCAGCTGGCCGAGGTAGCGGTGCCGCGCGCCCTGTTCGCCGCGATCCTGCGTCGGATCGACCGCCTGCGAGGACCACCCGTTGCAGCAGCCTGACCGGAACGGACCATGAGAGAGCGGCCGGAGCCGAGGGGGGAGCCGTGTGCCGCTATCGACCAGCGTGCACCCGAGCGGGCCGAATTCGGCCTGCCGACCGAGATCTGGTGGCTCTTTCCGCCTGGTATCCGCCGGCAGATGAGAGTTGCGGTTGACCGAAAGTTGGCCGAGGAGCAGCCATTCGGGCGCCGGCCGAGCCCATTTGGGGAATGTCGGGATGAGCGTTCCGGGCCAGCATATGGGAACTCTCGGCTTAGTACGACGGCTTGGTGGGCCGGTCCCAGTGGCCGCAGTGGCGATTGCGTTTCTACTGGGCGGGTGCGGCGGGCTCGGGCCGCGAAGGATTCCGGCGGACCAGATCGACTACTCGAACGCGATCGGCGAGGCCGCGAAGCAGCAGGTCCTGCTCAACGTAGTGAAGCTGCGCTTCAGCGACCTGCCGTCCTTCGTCTCGGCGAGCCAAGTGGTGGCTGGCTACCAGCTGAGCGGCAATGCGAGCCTCGCGGCGCAGGTCTCCAATTTCGGGAACCTCAGCCTGCAGGCGGGCAACCAGGCGGCGGTCACATTGGGCGGCACGTTCAGCGACAATCCCACCGTTACCTACACGCCGCTGACGGGCGTGGAGTTCGCCGACACGCTCCTGGCCCCGCTGGGTCCGGCGGACATTGTGGGCCTTGTGCTCGCCGGAGTTCCGATACCGCTCGCGCTCGGCGTCGGCCTTCATTCGCTGGGCGACTACCACAACGAGATCTGGGGCACACTGCCCAACGCGCAGGCCGATCCGCAGTTCATCGAGCTGGTGGGCCTAATCGACGAGCTCACGAGAGGGGGATGGATCGCCTTGACGACCACGGCGCCCGCGGATCGCAAGGCCAAGGGCAGGGCCGACGAGGAGGCCAAGGGTGGCAGGAGGCCGACCTACCTCCTATTCCGGGCCGGGCGGCCCGAGCCGGGGCTGCAGGCGAAGGTGGCGAGAGTACGCGAGCTGCTCCGGCTCGATCCCAAGCGGAACGAGTTCGAGCTTATCTTCGGGCTGGGCCCGTCCGAAGACCCGGAGAAGATCGCCTTCCGCACGCGCTCGCTGATCGAGATTCTGGGCGACCTCGCCGGCGCGGTCGACATGCCCGATGCGGCCGTGGCCGAGCAGCGAGGCGGCGCGATCCGACTGTTCGCTCCCGAGGTCAAGGTCCGCACCTCGCCCGAGCCGCCCGGCGCCGCCTTCGTCGTGGTGCGCTACCAAGGAGATTGGTACTACATCGCGAACGACGACCTGCGCTCGAGGCAGCTCTTCACGCTCTGCATGCTGCTCTACTCGCTGGCGCAGAGCGGCAAGCCCCTCCAGCTCCGGTACTGACCATCCCGACCGGCTGAGCGCGGCGGCGGCTAGTCGGGCGGACCACACATCGGTCACTCAGCCAGCAAATCCCGTCTGTCACCCGTTGCCGGCTCCGCCAGCGTCGATCGCGGCCGGTCGACCTCGATCAGCTGACGGGTTCGGTTGGCAGAAACGGGCGAGAATCCCCGTTAACACGTTCCGTGGTGAGCCGGGATCATCGGCGTGGCCGCTGCAGCAGCTTTCGCCCGTCTTCGCGGAGATCGCCGGCGGGCCCCACATGCCTGTAGAGGGTCTGGCGGGTGACGCCGAGCTCGCGGCATAGATCGCCGACGTTGGTCTCTGGGTCGGCCATGGCGGCGCGGGCGAGGCGTAGCTTGGCCGGGGTCATCTTGTAGGGCCGGCCACCCTGGCGGCCACGGGCCCGGGCGGCGACGAGGCCGGCTTTCGTGCGCTCAACGATCAGCTCCCGCTCGAACTCGGCGAGCGCCGCGAAGATGCCGAAGACCAGCTTGCCCGACGCTGTCGTGGTGTCGATGGTGGCCCCGTGCCCGGTCAGGATCTTCAGCCCGACGCCGCGCTCGGTGAGCTCGTGGACCAGGTTCACGAGGTGCCGAAGGTCGCGGCCGAGCCGGTCGAGCTTCCAGGCGACCAGCACATCGCCCCGGCGCAGGGCCTTGAGCCCGGCAGCCAGGCCCGGGCGGTCGTCGCGCTTGCCGGAGGCGAGGTCCTGGTAGAGCTGGTCGGGTTCGACGCCGGCGGCGAGCAGCGCGTCACGCTGCAGGTCGACGGTCTGCGAGCCGTCGGCCTTCGAGATGCGCATGTAGCCGATCAGCATGTCACTTAGACGAGCGGTTAGGTGACAGTCCGAGGGTCCGGCCCAGCCGGCCTGCCGAGTGTCACTTAATCCATAACACTATCTGCGCTCCGCAAACCCGCCAATCCCTCGCGTGACAGGTCCCCATGGCACGTCGACGTATCCTCACGCCGGCCCAACGGTCTGCGCTCCTCGCCCTGCCCGTCGATCGGGGCGAAGCCGCACGGCATTACACATTGAGCGAGGCCGAGCTGGCGGCGATCAACCGCCGTCGCGGCGGTCGCAACCGACTCGGCGCCTCACCCAGGACGAGGTCGAGAGGATCAGGCTGTGAAGACGAAGCGGGAGGTCGGCGCCTGCTCGCGCTGGAGCCGGCGGAGGGCCGGAGCTCGCGCCGCGGAGTGGCCTGCTGCCCAACGAGCTACCGACGAGGTTTCGTGAGATCTTGAAGTCAGCACCGCTTCGGATATCCTCCGGATATCGTCGAGGCGATGTGAGCGAGTGGAGGGCGTGATGCGGGTGAGCGTCGCGAAATGGGGCAATAGCCTGGGCCTGCGCGTGCCGAAGGAGCTCGCCGCTCGGTTTGGGCTGCGCGAAGGATCGCGTGTCGAGATCGTGGCCGAGGATGATCGGCTCGTGCTGATCCCGGCGCGATCCGCTTTCACGCTCGAGGAGCTACTCACCGGCATGACCCCTGAGGCCATGCGGGAGGCCTTCGACTGGGGCGACGACCGTGGTCGCGAGCAGGTGGAGTGAGCGCCTACGAGCCGGATGCCGGAGATCTGATCTGGACCGATTTCGATCCTCGGGTCGGCCGCGAGCAGAGCGGACGTCGGCCAGCCCTGGTGATTTCACCCGTGGCCTTTTTCAGGGCGAGCCGGTTCGCGATCGTCTGCCCGATCACGTCACGGATTCGGCCGTTTGCCTCGAGTGTCGTCCTTCCCGAAGGATTGCCGGTCGCAGGTGAGGTGCTGACGAGCCATGTCCGCAGCATCGACACCATGGCGCGACCGATCGCCTTTGCGGGGGGGCCGGTGCCGGAGGGCGTGCTTGCCGAGGCCCGGGCGAAGCTCGCCATCTTGATCGGCCTCAACCACCATTTGTCATAAATACCTTAGGACATGAATAGATGTAGGCGGGTGGATTCCATCTTGAAGTGCGACAGCCTAGCCTTTCCAGGTGGTTAGCGCTGGAGATGGAAGTTGAGCCAACCGTACCGCCAGCTCGTTCTCGACGAGCGTCGAACGATCTTCCGCCTGCTGAATGCCAAGCTGCCGATCGACGCGATCGCCAAAGAGATCGGCCGTCATCGCTCGACCCTCTATCGTGAGATCCGACGCAATCGGTTCGATGACGTGAAGGAGTATCAGAGCTACTACCCGGTCACCGCCGACGACAGCGCCCACTCCGAGGCGTGCTCGCCCCGGTGCATGCCTTGTCTGCCTCGTCATCGCTCCATCCTCTCAAGAGTTGGAGCCTCCGGCAAACCCGGCGCGGTTCACCTCGGTCTGCTGCGGCAGGCGGTCTATGGCCGGCTGGCCGGGTATGAGGACGTCAACGACGCTGAACGGTTGGCCCATGAATTCGGCGACCTCGAGCGCTGCGCTCTCCGGCCCTTGCAGCCTTGCCTCCCGCGCTGGAGCGGCGCACGGTCGGCCTACAGGATGCAGGCATCTGGAGAATCCCGGATTGCAACGAGAACCGCACTCACTCAGTGCTCGAAATCCGCTCGGTCCGCGAGTTCAGGAGCCATCGGACCTCGCCGCGATGTCCGGTCAGATAGAGGCAGCTCCAGCGTTGGAGCTCGGGAGGCTCGAGGAGGCCTACCGGAAAACGGCCTCGCCCTCTTCGTGGTGCCACCGAGACGCCCGCGGCTCAACGGATATGTCGAGCCGGCACTGCGCTCGTGGTGATACGGGCTCTACGCCTGCCTCGACCTCCCGGGCCGGCGCGATCGCCTCCAGCCGCTCGGCCGATGCCTTCGCCCATCGCTTCAACCACCAGAGGCTCCACCAAGCCTTTGGCGCATGAACGCCGGCGCAGCACCTCTCGGCCGTCGGCCTCGGCTGGCCCCGCCGGCTCATATGCCCCGAGTCAGGACCCGGCCTTCCGCTCCGTCCGGCCCGGCGCTTGGCTGGCGCTCGGGGAGGATGTCCGTCCTGGCGACCCGCGAGGACGACCTCTCCGATCCGCACCTCTACGCCTGGACCGGGGACCGGGCCATGGCGCTCCATCGCCTCGCGGGGCAGCGCTGGAGCGGCCCGCCCGTCTGCGCCCGCGTCGAGGTCCTGGAAGCACGATGTCGCAGCCGCTCCGCGTCGGCGACAAAGGCGACATCTCGAGCCGGACAACCAAGGCGAGCTTTTTTCTTTTGTTCTTGGGCTCGAGATCGTGGGCCGGGGTCCAACGGACGGAGCTCCGAGGATTTGGCGGGGACGGTTCAAGCTTGTGAGACTTGCCAAATCCAGCAAAAAAGGGAAATATTAGCCATAACAAAAAAGTCATCCGGCGAATTCTTGGCTGGCTCGGCCTGGGACAGCGGGTGGGCTCAGGGAGGCTTCCGGTGAAGAGGATCCACGCGTTGCGGCTGACGTTGGTTGGTGCGCTGGCGTTACTGGCGTTCGGGGCGCCGACGGCCTCACGGGCCGGGGGCTACAAGCCGGCGGCCTGCGTGGACAACACGCCGCACAAGACACGCATGGTGCAGGTTGCGCCCGGGGTCGATCTGGAGGTGGTGGACTGGGGTGGGGCCGGCGAGGCGATGGTGCTGCTCACGGGGCTGGGCGACAACGCGCACGTGTTCGATGGCTTCGCCTTCCAGTTCATCGATCATTTCCACGTCATCGGGATCACCCGCCGAGGATATCTGCCCTCGAGCCAGCCTCAGTACGGCTATGATGTTCCCACCAGGGCAGCCGACGATATCGCGGTTCTCGATGCGTTGGGCATCGCGAAGGCTGTCTTTGTCGGGCATTCGCTCGCCGGCTCGGAATTGAGCAAGCTGGGAGAAGCGTACGCGGCTCGCGTCGACAAGCTGGTCTATCTGGACGCTGTCGATCTCGCGGAACGCACCCTGCCCTCGCGCGCCGAGCCGCCTTCACCCGTCTATACCGACGCGGACCTGAAATCGTTGTGGGCCTATCAGGCGGCCACGGCGCGGTTGCAGGCGACCCGCGAGCCGAACCAAGCGGTGTGCCTGGGTGTGCTTTTCGACGCCAATGGAGCGATCACGGACTCCTCGACACCGGACTGGGTCAGCCAGAAGCTTCTCGCGGGCGTCGCCGGAGCGATGAACCCGCCGGTGAATTGGCCGAGCATCCATGTGCCGAGGCTCGGCATCTTTGCTCTCTATACCCCCAAGGGTAGACAGCCGTGGTATTGGTATCTCAGCCCTGGCGAGCAGGCTGAATTCGATCACGCGTGGCGGGGCATCGTTGCTTGGCATCGGAGTACGATCCAGAAATTCACCAAGGGGAACAAGGCCGACACCTATATTATTCCCGACGCTCCACATTACGTCTATATTTACAATGAGGCCCAGGTTGTTCGATGGATGCGCGATTTCCTGGGGATATCTCCGGACCAGTCGAGTGCCCGCAGAAACATCGCCCCTGCCGGGTGAGCGCCGTGCTTCCAGGCAGTGCGGTTGCCCGTGGGCGCGCCACCGCCAGACGCCCCCTCGTGCATACCGCAGCGACGCCTACGTGTAGCGACGCGCAATGATGCGCGGCCCGACGCGAGATTCAGAGCGGTTTCCGGCGCACGATGGGTGAGACTGGAGCGCGCTGCGGACGCAGATTCGGTGAGACCGAGCGCATGGCTGGTGAGACGGACGCGAGATCGAGGCGGTCGGGCGCGGACTTGGAGGAACCGATCAGACCGGCAGGCCTGCAGCGCGCATCTGGTCGGTGAGCTCGTTGGTTCGGGCCGGGTCGAGATCGCCGCGCAGCAGCTGCCGGATCTCGGTGGGACGGGCGTCGAACTGCTCATAGAGCGAGCGCAGGTCGTAGCCGTGCCGGGTGAGCTGTGGCTCGAGATCGTCCAGCCGCCGTGACAGCACGGTCTCGACCGTGGTCTGGTCGACCGGCTTCACGCCGGCCTCGAAGCCCGCCTCGAAGGCGCGGACGAGATGGCGACCGATCTGCAGCGGTGTCTTGAGCTTGGCGGCGAGGAGTGTGAGGGCATCGTCGGTGATAATCGCCGCGCGGTCGACACCATCCTTAAGCGCGGCTGCCAATGCCCAGTCGAGATAGGCGCGCTGCCGATCGCGGAGGCCACCGAACTCGAGCACCGTCGCGCGGTCGCCGATCTCTTCCATGATCGGCCGGCGCAGGTCGTTCTTCAGCCGCGGATGGCCGATGAGGACGACCGCCAGCTGGCCCCCGCCATCCTGCACCAGCTCGATCAGCCGCTTCAGCGCCTTCAGGGTGTTGGCGTGCAGGTCGTGGGCATCGTCGACGAACAGCACGACGGGCTTCTTGGCCTTGCGGAACAGTTCCTGCAGGTCGCGCTCGGGGTGGCCGGGGATGGTCACGACCTTCTCGGGCGAGAGATCGTAGAACAGGGCCGTCACGAGCAGCGGCACGGTGACCTTGGATCGCTCCAGGGTGAGCGCGCGCGAGACGATGACTCGTCCTTCGCGCTCGAGCTCATCGCGGAGCCGGCGCACGAGCAGCGTCTTACCCGAGCCGATCACGGCGGTGAGCGCGATCAGCCGGCCGCCGGCGATCGAGGCGCGCAGGTCGCGGATCAGCTGGGTATGGTGCTCGGTCTCGAAGTAGCCGAGATCGACCGGCGCGCGGGCCAGCTCGTAGTAGCGCATCACCTCCGTCAGCATCGGCTCACCCCTGCCGGGCCTTGGGCCCAAGATCCCGTCCGGGCGGAAAGCGCGCGCGGATGGCCGCCATGACTTCCTCCCGATCGAGCGTGCGCTGCACCAGGTCGTTGATGAAGGCGAGGTCGTCGGCCTCGAGCTTGGCCAGCGGCAGGCGAAGCGCGTCGGCGATCGCCAGCTTGGCGGCGACGACGTTCGCGAAGGTCAGGGTGCGGAACAGATCGGGATCGACGAACGGCCGTGATGCCGGCGGCTCCCGACGGCCGGCGGGCACCAGGTCCGGATTGCCCGACAGCGCGGCTCGCGGCAGGGCGATCTCGGCCGGCGAGAGCGTCGACCCGCTCGGCACGGGCCTCCCGGCGGCTCCTGCGGTGCCTGCGGTAGCGGTGGAGCGGCACAGGGCCGCCGATCGGATCGTAGGGTCCGTATCGGTTGTCGCCCTGCTCGACGAAGAGTTCCTGGTCGAACAGGCCCCGCCACACTGGAGTGACCCCGCTTGGGTGGACACAGTCGTTCACTTTCGCGCAAGGTGTCGCCCATGCCCAGAACACGCCCTCCCTACGCGCCGGAGTTCCGGCGGCAGATGATCGAGTTGGTCCGTGCCGGACGTGATCCGGCGGATCTGGCCCGCGAGTTCGAACCCTCGGCCCAGGCGATCCGGAACTGGGTCGCCGAGGCCGACCGGCAGGAAGGCCGCCGGCAGCCCAGGCCGGTCGACCCGGCACTGACGGCTGCCGAGCGCGAGGAGCTTGTCAGGCTGCGACGTGAGAACCGGCAGCTGCGCCTGGAGCGCGACATCCTCTCTCGAGCCACGGCCTGGTTCGCACGGGAGACCGGGGTTCTGCGCTCCGGATCTTCGGGTTCATGAGCGCGAGCCAGGCCGCATTCCCCGTCCTCGTCATGGCGCGTGTCCTTGGCGTCTCCAAAGCCGGCTTCTACGCGTGGCAGCAGCGGCCGCCATCGGCCCGTGCTCAGGGCGACGCGGTGCTCCTGCAGCGGATCCGGACCATCCACGCCACCTCACGCCAGACCTATGGCGCGCGGCGGGTTCATGCCGAGCTGATCGCGCAGGGTGCGCGCCATAGCTGCAAGCGGATTGCCCGGCTGATGCGCGAGGCCGGGCTCGCCGGCGCCAGCCGACGCCGGCCTGGGCCCGCCACCACCCGCCGCGAGCGCGAGAGCCGCCCGGCCGTTGACCTGGTGCAGCGCGACTTCCGGGCCGATGGCCCGAACCGGCTCTGGGTCTCGGATATCACCTTCGTGCCGACCAAGGCGGGGTTCCTCTATCTGGCCGTCGTGCTCGACGCCTGGAGCCGTCGAATCGTCGGCTGGGCCATGGCCAACCATCTGCGCGCCGAGCTTGTCCTGGACGCGCTCGAGATGGCGATCGGCCAGCGCCGGCCGAGAGGGCGTCGTCCTGCATTCGGATCAGGGAAGCCAGTACACCTCGCTCGCCTTCGGCATGCGCTGCAAGGAGGCCGGCGTGCGGCCCTCCATGGGCTCCGTCGGCGACGCTTACGATAACGCCATGGCCGAAAGCTTCTTCGCCAGCCTCGAATGCGAGCTGCTCGACCGGCGAAAGTTCAGCTCGCAGGCCGAGGCTCGCATGGCCTGCTTCTCCTACATCGAGGGCTTCTACAACCCCAGACGCCTGCACTCGGCCCTCGGCTATCGCTCACCCATCAGCTACGAGGAGCAACACAGCTCGATGCCCGTCGAGCCTTGATCAGCAGAACCCCAAAACCGTCCACCCAAGCGGGGTCACTCCACACCACGACCGTCTCGCCGGCGAGCTCGGGATCGACCTCGTAGGCGACCCCGGCCACCGTCAGGCGGCAGTCGAGACCGACCGATCGACGCTCAGGCTCGCGAGCGAAGGCACAGAAGCGCTCCCACCGGCACATCGCACGGACACCGTCGCCGGGCAGGTTGGCGAGCCAATCGTCGGCGCGGGAATGCGGCTCGCGACGATGATCGCGCGCGTTGTAGCTGTCGACGAAGCGCTGCAGCCAGCGGTTGGCCTCGGCTTCGCTCTCGGGCCGATGGAAGTGGTAGAGCGTCTCGTGCGCCTCTTTCACGGTGCGGAACGGCCGCTCGACCTTGCCCTTGGCGCGCGCCGTTGCCCGCCTGCCGTCCGAGCCGGCAGGCATGTGCGAGACTGCCTCGACACCCAGGCTCTCCATCACGCGACTGAACACGCCCGACTTCGCGATCGGGCCATTGTCGAGATACAGTCGGGTCGGGATGCCCTGCAGTGGATTGACGCTGTCGGGCTTGGGCGACATCGCGGCGAAGAGGAAGCGCAGCGCCGCCTCGACATCCTCGCCATGGACGCAGCGATACTCGAGGTAGGCCAGGCCCGAGCGGTCGTCGACGACCGAGAACAGCATGAGCGTCGGCGCAGGGCCGCTTTCCGCATCAACCCAACTCGGCGCCGGCAGCTGCTTCAGGTCGCTTGGGCTGAGATCGAAGTGCCAAAGGTCGTTGGATCGCTCCGCCTCGAACCGCACCGCCGCTGGCTGCCGCATCATTCGCGCGTGATCATAGCCGAGCCGGCGCATGTGACGGTTGAGCGTGGCGGCGCTGATCCGCCCTTTCGGCAGCTGCTCGAGCCCGCTCGGCGTCTCGACCCCGTGCTCGGCCAGAAGCTCAAGCACCCGTGCGGTCGACAGGCAGCGGCCTTTCTTGTTGGTGGTGCGCGCCTTCAGGGCGGCAACGATCTCGCACCAGCGTTCAATCTCGGCCGCCGGCATCAGAGCGTGATTGCGGAAAAGACAAGAAGTGTATTTAGCACAACAATCTGGCTGCAAGCCATTATCTCGGCCTTTGAGTATGGTTATTGTCCTGTGCTGTATTATGCTTTCGTGCGTGGCCATAGGATCCAGCGAGGGCTCCACGAAGAATTTAAAGCCGGAAGAGCCGCAACGTCCTCCACCGCCCTGACCCAGACAGCGCTGCAACGTCATCCAGTCCTTTGGGGCAAAGGCAGGCGGGCGGTTAACTGCTCCCCGCCGCTCGGCCGCGCCGCCGCTTTGGCGGCGCGGCCGAGCGCGGCCCGGCGAAGGTCAGGAAACTAGACGACGCATACAGCCAGATCGCGGCGATCATCAGCAAGATCGCAGCCGTACCTATGATCGCGGTCAGTACAAAGTACGCAATCGCGCTCAAATAGTACCCGCTGCCAAAAAGCCAGACGATCATTGCCAGAAGCGTTATCTGGGGAGCCAGCAGAGCTACGGCGATAAAGCCAATGGCAACCCAGTAAAATACTATCAGTTTGATTTTTTTGAATATAGACAACAGATGCAATAACATCAACAAGGTGCCGAAGAACCCGGAGAGATGCAGGTTTGTGACATCGCCGATGTCGCCTTTCTTGATTTCGTCCGCATCGGCGGCTTCGAGAATTCTCGCGATGCCGTGCCGCAGGATCATCACCCGCAAAAGGGCAGAGGTAAAGAAAACCTGCATGGCGAGTATGATGGCGGGTGAGATGGCTAGCCAGTCTGCTCTTGATAAAGGGAAACCGATATACGGAATGGTGACTGTCTTGTCGGCGGGGAGTAAGAAGAACACGCTCCAGCAGATAATTATTACGGCAAGGCTCCATAGTATGGCCGCATCAAGTCCCTTGATGCCCTCTTTGTACTGATCGTTGATTTGTGTAAAGGTAAACTTGGTTGTGTGCCGGGTGCCGAAGCGTCCGGCAAATAGAATTCTGTCAACAATCTCGGTCGGGAAAGTAACAAAAAGGCCGTTAAGAACCTCCAGAAAAGCGAAATTGGGTATCAAAATGTCAAATATGGATGTGATATGCTCATCCGGTTTCGGCGTGGATGGCGCATCTGATCCATCGGGCTTGTCGTCGGCTTTCGGGGTGTCGTGTTGGGCGTCGGGCTGCTGCGAGGGCGGTGCGCCCCTCGACGGAGCGTCATCCGGCATTTGCGCTCTCCTCCGACATTTCCCATATGCCAGCTTCCGAACGGCGATCGTTCGTCGCTTGGCCGGATGAGGCAAGCCTCCCACGGCCTGTCGCGGGCGTGAGGGTGCTCGCAGCTGCGATTTGAGGCTTCCGGCTGGCTGTCGGGGTGCGTTTGGGCAGCTCTCGGTCGATCATGGGCGCACCTCACCCCCTGGGTTGTCCGCGTTCATCGCTCCCGATCCTCATGCCGGGAGGGGTGGCGACCGCGGCCGCAGCCCATCGATCCGGCGCAGGATGCCGGCGAACAGGGCGCAGCAAGCCGAGCAGCCGGTGCCGAATGTTCTTCCCGCGCCGACCCTCGGCAAGTCTCAACGCCGCTATCGCGGTCAGACCGACGGTGTCATCCAGCTCGCGATAGGCGAGCAGCCCACCGTCCGAGGTGATCCGAGCGCCATGGAATTCAAACTTGATCCGACGGTCGAAGGCGAGCCTGAGCGGCGACTCTTTGCCTTCGCCCATCGCGTCCGCCATTCTGGGCTCGCTCCGCCGTCTCTATCGCTCTGAAATATCTACCCGGCTCCGCCCCGAAAGTCACCAATTTGCCGACTTATCCGGGAAATGCGGGTTGGTAGTAAGCCGAGTGAGGATGCCATGGTGGTTGGGGATGGACGGCGATCAACCAGCCCCAAGCGATCACCGGGCTCGGCGGCGTCGGCAAGACCCGACTCGTGCTGCACTATGTCTATGCCCATCTCGCCGACTACGACCTGATCCGCTGGCTGCGCGCGGAGGAGCCTGGGGCAAGAGGAGGTCGCGTGCAGAGCTCGGATAAACTGTCCGTTTTTTGTTCATAAAGCGGACAGTGTGCTAGCATGGGCCAATGCAGGACAAGGGCGAACGGGTGACGGAGACGGAAGCCCCGACCATCGTAAAACGGACAGTACCGCGGCGGCCGACCAACGCCGCCGTCCGTCCGCGCGAGTATCTCACCCCCGACGAGGTGGAGGAGTTGTTGTCGGCTGCCCGCTCACGCGTCGGCAGATACGGCCACCGCGATGCCACCATGATCCTTCTCGCCTACCGGCACGGGCTCCGCGCCGGCGAGCTCGTCGGCGCACGCTGGGATCAGTGCGATTTCCGCCAGGGTCTTTTTCATGTCCGGCGGCTGAAGAGCGGGCGGCCGAGCGTGCATACGCTGCGCGGCACCGAGCTTCGCGCCCTGCGTCGGCTCCAGCGCGAGCAGACGCCGCCCTCACCCTACCTCTTCACCACCGAGCGCCGCACGCCATTCACCGTCGCCGGCTTCCAGAAGCTCGTCTCGAGGATCGGCCAGGCCGCCGAGCTTCCCTTCCCCGTCCACCCGCACATGCTTCGCCACGCCTGCGGCTTCAAGCTCGCCAACGACGGACACGACACCCGCGCCATCCAGGAATGGCTCGGGCATCAGAACATCCAGCACACCACCCGCTACACCGAGCTCACGGCCAAGAGGTTCAAGAGCTTCTGGGAGAGGGAGGATTAAGGTCGTGGGCTCCCCCAGCTGCCACCAGAACACCGCCCACTCGCGCTCGTTCTGCAGCCCCAGCATCACCGTGCCGCCATCGTCTACTGGAGCTCGACCTACATCGCCGACGCCGTCGCGCACATGCGCGCCGAAGGCGGGACGGTGCCGGACGCGCTGCTCGCTCACACCTCGCCGCTGATTTGGAAGCATATCGGCTTCTCCGGCGACTTCCTTTGGGACCGCGCTGACGCCACCGCGGGCAGGCGCCGGCCGCTCAACCTCGGGCGCGCCCGGTGGGTAGCATGAGCGGTACGTTCACCTATTGCGTTGTCTGGCGACCAACCGACGCTATGCGCTTGTCCAGCGTCGGGCGATCGACCATCGTAGGCGCCAATCCCGCATCCTTCTGACGAAGGGCAGCCGCCATCGCAGCAAACAGCTCCGTCCATGCCACGGGCTTGGTCACGACTCGGGCCATACCTGCGGCGAGGCAGCGCTGTCGCTCTGTCTCCATCACGTTGGCGGTCAGCGCCAGGATCGGCACGGTGCCGGCCGGTGGCGGCAGCGCGCGGATGCGATGGGTGGCCTCGATGCCGTCCATGACCGGCATCTGCACGTCCATCAGCACCAGATCGAAGCTCGCGAGCGAGGCGAGCTCCACAGCCTCTCGACCATTCACGGCGAAGACCGTCTCATGCCCCTGCCGACCGAGCACTTCCCCAATGAGATCGCGATTTAGCGCCACGTCCTCCGCTACGAGCACCCGCAGCGGCAGGATCACGGTCCCGCCCGAGCTCGACCCACCGTCGCTCGAGGCGGTCTCGCCCAGCTCGAGCGGCAGCTCGAACCAGAAGAGGCTTCCTTGGCCCGCCTCGCTCTCCACCCCGATCTCGCCGTCCATCGCCCTGATGAGGCGGGCGCAAATCGCGAGCCCCAATCCGCTGCCGCCATAGCGCCGCGCCGTCGATCGGTCCGCCTGCATAAATGCCTGGAACAGCTCCGCCTGCCGATCGGCGGGGATGCCGATGCCGCTGTCTTGCACCTCGAAGCGGAAACGGGCCAGCCGGCCCTCGCCGTCCGGATGGCTGCCGACTCGGATGACGACGCCACCCTCATGCGTGAACTTGAGCGCGTTGCCGACCAGGTTGAGGATCATCTGCTTGAGGCGCATCGGGTCGCCCTTGACCACTGGCGGCAAGTCGTCGGCAACCTCGCAGGTGAGCTTCAGCCCGTGCTCGGTCGCCTGGGGTGTCATGAGCGAGCGCACCTCCTCGAGCAGCTGAGCGATCGTGAAATCGATGCGCTCGAGCTCGAGCCGCCCGGCCTCGATCCTGGAGAAGTCGAGAACGTCGTCGATGATGCTCAAAAGATGCCGGCCCGAGGTCCGTATCGCCGAACATAGCTCGCCTCCTTCTCCGGCAGCGCCGCGGCCGCAAGCAGGTCGGCCATGCCGATCACGCTCGTCATGGGCGTACGGATCTCGTGGCTCATTGCTGCAAGAAACTCGGCCTTCGCCCGAGCCGCGGCCGAGGCCACGGCTTCGGCCCGGCGTCGCTCTTCCACCTCGCGCTGCGCTTCACGGTAAAGGCTGGCATTCTCGAGCGCGATCGATGCCTGTGCTGCGATGCCAGCAACCAGATCCTCCGCTGTTTCATCAAAGACGGCGGGTTCGGGGTGTCCGAACAGGATACAGCCGACAACGGAGCCCGAGCGAGCGATCACCGGCGCTGCCAGGTAGCTGAGCACCGGCAGGTGGCCCGGCGGCAGGCCGTCATACGGTCGGTTGCCTCCGTAGCGCGGGTCTTTCGTGACATCATCGCAGCGGATCACGCCCTCGCCCCTGAACGTCGGCGCGAAGAGCGCCGTCTCTCGAAGAGGTGGAAATCCGGCAAACGCGCCGGTGGGTGCCCCTGCCAAAGTGTAGAGCTTGAAATCCACGCCCTCACCCGTGGCACTGTGGAAGAAGGCGCCATAGGCGGCACCGGTGAGCTCGGTCGCGGCGTCGACGATGAGCTGGGCAAGGCGGTCCCGGTCGAGCTCTGCTGAGATGGCGGCGCTCATCCGGTTGAGACGCTCGAGCGTGCGGCCACGCTCGAGCAGCATCCGCTCGGTCGTCTTCCGGGGCGTGATGTCCCTGTCGAGCCCGATCACGCGCCGGGCATGCCCCTGCTCATCGTGCTCGATGATCTTCCCCCGGCTGCGCAGCCACCGCACCTCACCGGTCTTGGTAAGAGCTCGATACTCCTGCTCGAAGATGGCCAACGGATCGCCACCGCGAAGACGCTCGATCGCCACGGCCATCCGGGCGCGGTCTTCGGGATGGGCAACGGCGAGCCAAGCCTTCACGCCTGCCTCGACCTCGCCTGGCGCATAGCCCAGCATCGCGTACCAGCTCGGGCTCATGTCGAGCTCACCTGACGAGACGTCCCAGTCCCATAGCGCTTCACCGACGAGCTCGATCGCGAGCGCCTGGCGCTCTTCGCTGGCTGCCAGCTGTCGGTACCTTCGTTCGCGCTCGCTCGTCGCCATGACATCGAAGCCGAGCGCCAGCGAGAGCAGCAGTGGGACGGGCAGGATGAGCGCGGCATGAGGTCGAGACTGCAGGGCGGCCCAGAGCAGAAGGGCGATCGCGGCGCCCATGGCCAGGAGCTCACCGGTCTTGAGCGCAACGTGGCGCCCTCGGAGGTGGCGGGCGCGGTCCGACGGCGGCTTCGGGCTGAACGCGACCATCATGGCGCCCAGAGAAGCCTTGAATCTCAGTAGCACCGCCCGACACATGCTGTGCTCTTCCGTAGGCATAGAATCCATTAACTGCAGCTAAGCCCGGGAACCATTTATACTCCAGTTTTCGTCGATTTGCGCTTCGCTCGAGCGACTTGAGATGAAACTTTCTGAATGCAATCATCAAGCCGGCGAGGCGGAACGCAGAAATACTTCCCCGCGCCTCTTCAATTGGGAGAGCACCACAAACCGTGGGGTGGCCCGGTAGCCGGACCTCTCGGCCAATGACGAGGATGGCGCAACACCTGCCTCAGCAGCCTGAATCTCCCAGGCTTTGTGGTGCCCCCGCCCTCGCCTGCGAGGCCGCGGACCAGCATGTCGAGCTCTTCGTCCGCGAGCAGCCCGAGTTCCGCACGGCCCAGGGCTGGCGTCAGCCCGACGGTGGCCTGGGCTCGATCTTCGGCTGACATTGATGGTCGAGCGGCGGCGCTGGGGCGTATCGCCGCTCAAGGGCCCAACGGCAGGCGGAACCAGAACCGGCTGCCGCCGCCCGGGGCGGGGCTGTCGAAGCCGATGGTGCCGCCATGGGCTTCGACGATCGCCTTGGCGATGCTGAGGCCGAGACCCGTGCTCTCGCCACGCTGCGGCTCGCTGCTGCCGCCGCGGGCGAACCGCTCGAAGAGCCGGGAGCGCAGCGCCTCGGGCACCCCGGGGCCGTGGTCGCGGACCGAGACCAGCGCCGAGGCGGGCTCTGCCTCCAAGGTGATCTCGACGGTGGCGCCCGCCGGCGAGTGCTTGGCGGCGTTCGAGATGAGGTTGCCCAGGACCTGCATCAGCCGGTCGGGGTCGGCGCGCAGCGGTACCGGCCGGTCCGGCGGCACCTCGAGGCGTAGCGTCACGCCCAAGGAGACGGCATAGGACCGGTTCGCCTCGGCGGCGGTCTCGAGCAGCAGGCCGAGGTCGATGGCCCTCCGCTCGAGCGTGGGCCCGCCGGCCAGCGCCAGCCGCTGCGTGTCGAGCAGATCGTTCACGAGCGCCAGGAGACGGCGGGCGTTGCGGCCGGCGATATCGAGAAATTTGCTCGTTGCAGGAGAGAGCGGGCCGTTGCGGCCCGCGCTCGCCATCGCGAGCGAGGCTAGGATCGCCGTGAGCGGCGTGCGCAGCTCGTGGCTCACGGTCGCCACGAACTCCTCCTCGGCTCGCGTGGCCCTCTCGAGGGCCGTGACGTCGTAGTGGGCGGCCACCAGCCAGGGCCGGCCTTCGAGGACGAACCGCGTGGCGCGCAGCGTGAACCAGCTTTCCTCCGTCGGGCTGTGGCAGGGATAGTCGAGCGTCAGGTCGGCTCCCCCCGCAAGCGTCTCCCTGAGGCCGTCGCCTGCCGCCCGCGCCGTCGCATCGGAACGGGCCCCGCGGTCGCACACCTCGAGATAGCTTGCACCGACGCAGGCGCACGGATGGGTCAGCCCATTGGCAGCGCCGAACTGGCGCCAGGCCCGGTTGACGAGGACGATCCGACCATTGTCGCCTAACAGCGCCGTGTGCGCCGGGAAGCTGTCGAGCAGCCGCCCCGGCAGCAAAGGTGAGGGTGGCAGGCAGCAGCAGCCGCGCTTCATTTGCTGCATGATGGACCTACCGGCTTGAGGCGCCCTCGTTGTCCCGCCATCAAGGGTTCGTGGCACTGGCTCGGAATTGCGCGTGCACAAGCTCCTCGAGCATTATCCTTGCTTCCTGTTCGGAGAGCTGACCGCGCACCAACCGGCCAGCTTCTTCAATGAGCGCAGCGGCGAGCAGTGCCGCTCCGAGTGAGCTTTCGAAGACCTCGGTCGGCACGCATGCCAAGCTCTCACGAAGCTCAGAAAGGAACTGTGCTTGGGCGCTCCTGTAACGCTCCGAATGATTTATCGCATCTCTCTGCAACCGCCCGTTCCGGATCTTGGCGTCGGATAGGGAATCTTTGCCATCGACCGTGGGTGATAACAGCAGCAGCGAGACGGTGCCTGCCACGGCAAGGCGGATAGCCAACCGGAAAGCTTCGTTGCGTGCTCGGATCATCCGATACATCGCTGGATAGCCGCCGGCTTCGCCAAGCCAGACCGAAAGACAGTCTTCACCGGAGATCGAAGGCGGCCGCAGGCTTAGAGGTCCATGACCCTGCGGTGGATGGCAACAGAAGACGCAGCCTTGACCAGTTGCTAGATCTCTCGGATAAGCCATCGGCTGAACGATGGTCTCACTGATGCTGAGGCGCCTGCAGGCGATGAGTTGATGTATGAGCGTTAACCTTTGCATGACGATGCGCCCGCCTGCCTTCGTTCGCATCTGATAAGTGTTGATGGTGCACCGAGTTACCAAGGCGCGCAAGTCTTTTGTAATCGTCTGCCTTCAAGGCGAGAATGCTCGCGAAGATGGCGCAGCAGCAAAGACGCCGCTGGTCGGGTTCGACGGTGCGCCGGCAGGTATGCCTGCCTGCCTCCCTGACCGGCGCGAGAGTGAGAATAGAGTTCCGCCCCACTGCGGACGAGATAGGTAGCGCCAGCACCCACCAGAAAAGAGCGCCCACTGGTTCGTGTGGGCGCTCTTGAGGCTTCAGGCCTCGGTATCGCCGGTCGGCTCGACCGGCCTCGAGAAGGAACGGAGATAGTCGGCAGCAAGGCTGGCCTTGCTCGCCGCGGTGACCACGGCCCTGACGTCGGCCTTCAGGAGCCTGAGCCAGTCGTTGATGTACTCGGCATGGCGGAGCTTTCCTTCAATGCCGAGCTCGGCACAGAGAAAGGCAGCGGTGAGCTCGGCCACCAGCTCCTCGGCCATGTAGGCCTCCGAGCCGAAACGGCCCGAGAGGTCGCGATCGAGCCGGCCCGGAGCGGCCGACCAATGAGCATGCTCATGCAGGCTGCTGGCGTAGTAGTGCTCGGGGCCTGAGAAGGCCGCGAAGGGCGGCAGCATGATGCAGTCGAGCGAGGGCACGTAGCAGGCGCGATCGCCACCATGGCGGACGTCCGCGCCAAGCGCCTCGAGGAAGGCTTCTGCCGCGGCGTGCCGCTCCCCTTCCGGCCGCGGGGTCTCCGGCGCATGAAGCCGCTCCGGCAGCCCCTCGGTCTGGGCGACGTTGAAGACCGCGAAGGAGCGCAGGAAGCTGACCTCCCGACGCCCGTCGCCGTCCTCGTCCTTGTCGGCTTCCTCTCCCTCACCCGTTACCGTGATGCGCTTGAGGAGCACGATGGCCGTGGCCTTCTCGCCCTTGCGCACGAAACCACCAAGCTCCTTCGTCTGGCGGAAGGTCAGCCAGCGCGGCAAGGGATAGCCCCGTGCCGCAGCGGCCGCCCACAAGGTCAGGATATTCGCCCCTCTGTAGACGTAGCCCGTGGCGGCGTTCCGCGGCAGGCAGCTCACCCCGCCCTCGGCGAGGCCGCTCTGCCAGGGCTTTGTCCACGGGGCCACACCCCGCTCGAGCTCGGCAACGATCCTTTCCGTGATCTCCTCATGGAGCCTGGCACTCACCTCTCTCTCCCGGCGCTGCGCCAGCCCCGCACCATTGCGGGACTGGCCGACGCCGGGGAGCGCCCGAGGCCTCCCCTGCCCTATTCAAGCATCGCCTGAGCCCAAGAGCCGCGCGGACTTGTCCACAGTTCCGGGGGACGGATCTGCGGATGCGGCGGTGGATGATGACAAAAAGGATAGGTTTGCGTTGGGGTTCGGTGACGCTCCTATGGCACCGCCCTCGCCTCGCGCGAGGCGCAAGGCCATGCGATAATGTCCGCAGACGGAAAAAAGGTTCTTCTTTGCCCCTCCTCCGCATCGGCCGGAGCCGAATGGCTCGACTCCGGCGCAGTGCGAGAGGAGAGGATCATGAGCACGACCAGGACGGGTCTCATCAAGGAGATCCCGCTCAGCAGGCTCAAGGCGTCGGCCGCCAATGCCAGGCGCACCGACACGGGCCTCGGCATCGAGGAGCTGGCGGCATCGATCGCCGCGCACGGGCTCCTGCAGATGCCGGTGGTGACGCCTGAGCTCGACGGCGAAGGCCAGGAGACCGGTTTTTTCAGTGTCACCGCCGGTGAGCGCCGCCGCAAGGCGCTGCTTCGGCTCGTGAAAGACAAAAAGCTGCGCAAGAGCGAGCCGATCGCCTGCCTGGTGCGGGCGGACGGTGAGCCGGCGGAGCTGAGCCTGGCCGAGAACAGCGTCAGGCTTACGATGCACCCGGCCGACCAGGTCGAGGCCTTTGCCCGGCTCCACCAGGAGCAAGGCCTGGGGCTCGAGGACATCGCCGCCCGCTTCGGGATCAGCCCGAGCGTCGTTCGCCAGAGGCTGAGGCTCGCCGCGGTGAGCTCTGCCCTCATGGCGAGGTATCGGGCTGGCGAGCTCGGCCTCGACCAGCTGATGGCCTTTGCCATCACCGACGACCATGCAGCCCAGGAGGCGGCCTTCGAGCAGCTCTCCTGGAACAAGAGCCCGGAGATGATCCGCAGAGCCCTGACCTCACGCCATGTGAGCTCCGGGGATCGGCGGGCCGTCCTCGTCGGGGGGAACGCACGGTGGGGGCACGGATTCGCGCTAAGCGCCGGGCACCAACCTGAGCGAGCGAGCACGTCGCCCACATGCCCGCAACGACAACAGCAACTCATCCTCGTGGCATGAGGAACAGGACGGAGGCGGGCGTCTCCAATCAGGCTGACGGTGTCAGTGGTCCCATGCATGGGGTCCAGCTCGTCTCGAGGATCGGCCAGGCCGCCGATCTCCCCTTCCCCGCCCACCCGCACATGCTCCGCCACGCCTGCGGCTTCAAGCTCACCAGCGACGACCCCGCCTCCCATCTGCATCGCAGATCGGGTCCAACGAAATCGCGTGATGCCTGATCGACCATCGCAATGACACGGCGAACGACCAGCCTCCGGCAAACTCGGCGCGGTTCAACAGGCCCATAGCTGCTGCATGAGGAACAGTCGGATCAGCTGACCGGGGTAGTCTCGACTACGATGTGGCCGGCGTCGAGGAGCGCGTGCAGATCAGTTCCGAGGTCGCCCCGGACGGTTGCGATCTTGGCGTAGCTTGTGCCGTCGCCCTCAGGGTCCACGGCGACCTGAACGGTCGATCCCTTGCCTGTGAGTTGCACAAAGTCGGCGATGTCGCTGGTTGCGGGATCATAACCCTTGAGGACATCTCGAAGGGTGAGCACGTCCCCGTCGGAGCTCGTGAAGTCCGTGACCTTCACCTTGGTGAAGTCGGGGCCAAGCACGAAGCTGTCCGCGTCTGCGCCGCCCGTCAACGAAGATCGACTGCCAGCGAACAGCTCGTCGTCGCCGGCGCCGCCATCGAGCTTGTCCTTGCCACCCCCACTCTCGAGATGGTCATTGCCGGCACCGCCGAGGAGGAGGTCCTTGCCCGTGCCGCCCAGAAGGACGTCGTCGCCCCCGTTGCCTTCGAGCCGATTCTTGCCGGCGCCACCGTCCAATCGGTTGGCGGCGTCGTTGCCGACGAGGATATTGGCAAGCTCGTTGCCGGTACCGTCAGCCGCGCCCGTGCCGCTGAGCGTCAGATTCTCCACCTGATTCGGCAGGGTGAAGGAGAAGGCGCTGAGGACGGTGTCGACACCGCCTTTGGGGAGTTCCGCGATCGTGTCGCCCGGGGTGTCGACAACATAGGTGTCGTTGCCGCGGCCGCCCTCCATATGGTCCGCGCCGGGACCGCCGTCGATCAGATCATTGCCAGCGAACCCCTGCAGCGTGTCCTCGCCGGTCGAGCCGATCAGGTGATCGTTGCCCTTGAGCAGGATGGGAAAGTCCGGGCTTTGGAATCCGCCAAAGGTTGTATCGAGGTCGGTGATCGAGGCGATGAGGTCGGTTCGCTGGACATCCGTGCTGATGTCGAATCCTGTGACCACTGAAAGGCTCAGTGTAGCCGTGCTCGTGAAGTCGAACTGCCCATGAAAGTCGATGAGATAGCCCGTCGTCGTCTGCACGGCGACTAGATCAGGTTCAGCCGTAAGCAGCCCATTTGCCTGACCGAAGCTGGCGTAGAGGCTCATGTCGAGAGGCGGAGCACCAGCTGTCAGCGTCACCATGCCCTAGCTCCTTTCATAGGCCGCACCGGCGGCTGAGGCGCGGCAGCTATGCCCGGTCATCATACTCCTGCATCGGACCAAGATGGCACGCATTGATATAGATCACACATGCCGCGCTGAGCGCTGAGCGCTGAGCGCGGCCCGCAGGCTTTACAGCCGAGCAGCTAGGCTACCATCCGAAAGTCGTGCGAGCCCGAGATGGTGGAGAGAGAGGGTTGACCGTTCATCACTTTCATTCCGGCGATCTGAGCCAGTCGCACCGCCGCTTCGGTACGGTTGCTGACGGCGAGCTTATTTATCACCCGACGCACGTAAAGCTTCACCGTAGAAAGCTCGATCTTCAGCTCTCCGGCGATCACCTTGTTTGGTTGGCCGTGGCGCAGATGCTTGGCCACCTCCCACTCACGCTCCGTCCAGGACAACGGCGCAGAGACTGGCGACGGGGCCAGTTTGTGGGGCATGCCCACGGGCGCCATCTCGACGGCGGTAGAGGGGAAATACGTGCCTCCGACCAGGACAAGCTGGAGGGCCCCCACCGCCACGCGCGGTGACATGAGGGTTGATATGAACGCTTCGGCGCCAACGTGGAGGGCGCCTCTGACATCGTCGAGGCCCTCGCCATCCGCCATGACTACAAGAGGCGTGCCCGGCAGGCGCTCACGGAGCGTGGCGATCTGCGGCTCGATTGTTGGGCCGGCGCAAGGCGCGCTGCCCAGGTTGAGGATCACCAGCCGATAGGAAGCGGGGGCCGGCTCGGTGCAGAGATCCCCGACTGTCCCAATCGCCCTCACGGCGGCCGTTCGATCCAACATCCTAAGAAGAGCCACCGCTCCCACCGATCGCAGGGGCTGAGGGTCGACCACAAGGTATTGATTTGGGCGACGCCTTTCTCGCGTCCGCTCTTTCATTTTTCGTCACCTCGCCCCTTCGAACGGGCCGTGCAACGTCGCACCCATCATGCTCAGTTCAGCATCAGCCAGGATGCGCGACAGCTCTCCCCACCCCCACAGCGCTTCCTAGCACGAGCCGTGGGCCCAGCCGATTTCTCAGCACAATGGCGATCACGAAAATGTCAGCGACGTCCTTGATTTCGCCCGATTGCTTTCTTAAGCCTCAAGGAGCGGCATTGTAGCCTTAACGATTTATGAAGTAAAGCCATGCTGGCCGGCACGACAAATAAACCACATTGTGTATATGTTAAATCGTCATCGACATTCTTGCACGCCGCGTTCCGACCGGCGTGCCAGGGGTGAACGGCGCCCGCCCGGTTGATGGCGGGGCGGGCGGCACATCAATTAAAAGGGCTTATTTTTCACGGAGACGGAGCTAGTGGTCTGATGCCAACGTTTGATACCCGCGATTGACCTTGGCGATGATGCGGTCGGGATCGGCGGTCCAGACGAAGGGCTTGGGCCTTTCATTGTGCTCGTCGAGATAGCGATTGATGGCGGCCTGGAGGTCGACGAGTGAGTGGAAGGCGCCGCGACGCAAGCCGGCGACGGGTCAGCGTGGCGAAGAAGCGATTTCGACCGCGTTCGGCCCATCGATCGCAGGAGGCGATCGATCCATCACCGGAGGTGCGGCCATCAGGAGATGGCCGCGGGGAACAGGAGGTGGGGGTGAAGTGGAAGGTCCAGCGGGGGTGCGGGCGAGCCAGGCGCGGACCTTGGGGTGCTTGTGAGCCGCATAGTTATCGAGGATGGCATGGACGAGCTTGCCGGCCGGCACGGCCGCCTCGACTCGGTTAAGGAAGCGGATGAGCTCCTGATGCCGGTGCCGCGCCATACACTGGCCGATGACCGTGCCGTCCAGCACGTTCAGCGCTGCGAAGAGCGTGGTCGTTCCGTTTCGGATATAATCATGCGTCATCGTGCCGGCCCGGCCCTTCTTCATCGGCAGGCCCGGCTGGGTGCGGTCCAGGGCTTGGATCTGGCTCTTCTCATCGACCGAGAGCACGACCGCGTGCGCCGGCGGGTCGAGGTAGAGGCCGACGACGTCCCGCAGCTTTGCGGCGAAGGCCGGGTCGGTCGAGAGCTTGAAGCTGCGCACCCGGTGCGGCTCGAGGCCGTGCGCCGCCCAGATCCGCTGCACCGAGCGCAGGGAGACCCCCGTCGCTGCCGCCATCGCCCGGCCTGTCCAATGCGTCGTCTCGCCGGGCGGCTCCGCGAGCGTCAGCTCGACCACCTGGTCGACCAGGGCTGGTGCCAGGGGCGGCAGGCCGGGCTTCCTCGTCTTGTCGCGCAGGAGACCGGCCACGCCCTCGCGCATGAACCGCTCCTGCCAGCGCCACACCGAGGGCTTCGACACGCCGGCCCGGCGCATGATCTCGGCCGTACCGCAGCCCTCCGCCGTCGCCAGGATGATCCGCGCCCGCCACGCATGCTTCTGGCGGCTGTTGCGATCCGCCACGATCCGTTCCAGACGGTCACGGTCCGCGGCGCTTACCTCGATGCTGATGCCCTCGCGCATGAGGCATCATGCCACAAAACCCGACCAAAGGGAATCTTGTGATCGCATCGGACCACTAGCGAGCGATTGAGGTTGGTGATGCGGCGACACTGGCCGCAGACCGCGGTGACGATGTGCCATCCGCGCAGGTCACGGAGCCGGATCGCGTAGCGCGGCCCGATGTTCTTGTTTCGTTCCATGCTGGAACTCGAGCGGCCTCATCCTCGAGAAGCAAGACCGGGCCTCAGCTGCCCTTGAGGCAAGTGCTCATAAAGCTCTGCCGCGCATCGCCAGTCAGCTTCTTGGCAGAGGCCTCCTGGTTGCAGGTTTTCATCTTCTGTTGCTGAGGGGTCATGCCGCTTGCGGTCGTGGTCTTGCCCGAGAGGCATTGGCTCATGAAGCTCTGGCGGGCATCGCCAGTGAGCTTCTTGGTCTTGACCTCGGCATTGCAGGTCTGCATGCGCTGCTGCTGCGCTGTGAGCTGCTTGGTCTCCGCGCCCTGGCCGGGAGCCGGGCCTAGCACTGTCAGGCCGACGCCGAGGCACAGTGTGATCATGAGCACGCGCATCGATTTCCTCCCGCGGAGATGAAGTCGCTGGGCAAAGGTAGCAGCGCAATCGTGCCGGGCCTACAGGCCCGCGGGGGCAGCCTCTCTGCTTGCCAGCTTGAGGCGCCCTCATTGTCTCGCCATCAAGGGCTCGTGGCATTGGCTCGGAATTGCGTGCGCACAAGCTCCTCGAGCATCATCCTCGCTTCCTGGTCGGCGAGATGGCCGCGCACCAACCGGCCGGCTTCTTCAATGAGCGCAGCGGCGAGCAGTGCCGCCCCGAGGGAGCTTTCGAAGACCTCGGGTGGTACGCGTGCCAGGCTCTCCCGAAGCTCAGAAAGGAAACGCCCTTGCGCGCTCCTGTAGCGTTCCGAATGATCCATCGCGTCTCTCTGCAGCCGCCCGTTCCGGCACTCGGGTCAGGATCGCGCCCCTCAGTTACCCCACGGATCACCGCCCGATCGCGGCTTGAACGGATCGTAGCTCGGCGTTCCGTAGGGATCCTTGTAACCCGGTTGGCCGGTGTATGGATTGATGTTGCCTCTGGTGCTGTAGTGAGCTGGACCCCGTCCCCGGGACCACAGACACTGCCAGCCTGATTGGAAACGCCTGGCTCCGTCTTGTTCCTTACGCCACGAGAATCGGCTGCTGCTGTCGCTGTGGGCATGTGGGCGACGCGCCAGCGTCGTCCAAGCGCAGCGTCATGTCCACAGTGTTGCCCGGCAGGGGGCCGGTGAGGCCGGCCCGCCATACGGCCATCGGAACACGATTGCCCAACGCCTGATGGGGCCTCTGCATGTTGTAGAAGGTCACCCAGGCGGCGATGCCAGCTCTGGCTTCGCGGCCATCGGCGTAGGCCTTGAGGTGCACCTCCTCGTACTTGAGCGAGCGCCACAGCCGCTCGACGAAGACGTTGTCGAGCCAGCGACCACGCCCGTCCATCGAGATGCGGACACCGGCAGCCTGGAGCCGGCCTGTGAAGGCCGCGCTGGTGAATTGGCTGCCATCGATGGTCAGGAGACCATCGATCCGATCCGCGGAGCGGGTGCGGCCAGCAGGCCGCGAAGGGGTCGGTGTTGAAGATCTCGGGCTTTCCGAAGCGCGCGAGCGCCTCGTCGAGCGCCTCGAGGCAGAAGGAGACGTCCAGGCTGTTCGACAGTCGCCACGCCAGCACGGCCCGGCTCGCCCAGTCGATGATCGCGACCAGGTAGAGAAACCCGCGCGCCATCGGCAGGTAGGTGATGTCGGCAGCCCAGACCTGGTTGGGCCGGTCGATCACCATGTCCCGCAACAGGTACGGGTAGACCTTGTGCCCTGGCGCCGGCTTCGAGGTCCGCGGCTTCGGGCCGATCGCCGCGATCCCCATCAGGCGCATCAGGCGCTGCACCCGCTTGCGGTTGATCGGCCTACCCTCGGCCCGCAGCATCGCCGCCATCCGGCGCGAGCCCAGGAACGGATGAGCGAGGAACAGCTCGTCAAGCCGACGCATCAGCGCCAGGTCGTCGTCGTTGGCGGGCCGCTTCGGCCGGTAGACCCCGGAGCGTGCAAGTGAGAGCAGGGCACACTGCCGCCGGATCGACAGCCCCGGATGGCCGCGGTCGAGCATCGCCTCACGGTCCGGCTTGCTCATCACCCGGACCTCCTGGACAAAAAATCACGCTCCACCGTCAGCTGCCCGATCTTGGCATAGAGCTCGGCGAGCTCGCGCCGGACCCGTTCGTCCGCCTCCGTGCCGACGCCCGGGTCGAACGCGCGCGCCGCGTTCTCCAGGAGCTGCTTCTTCCAGGCGTAGATCTGGTTCGGGTGGACCTGATGGCGGGCAGCCAGCTCCGCCACCGTCGACTGCTCCCGCAGCGCCTCCAAAGCGATCCTCGCCTTCAGCGCCGCGTCAATCTTGCGTCTCGGTTTGCTCATCGTCCGCTCCGTCTAGCACGACGGAGCCAACCGCCCGCCAATCAGACCGCTGGTCCCAAAAACGGGGTCCACTTCTGTAGTTGTCGAGCGTCGTTCCGTTCGAACTCTGGTAGTAGGTGGCAACACAGGTGCCGTTCTTAGTCGTATAGCCTCTGACGTACTCGTCGGAATGGCCCACTGAGGTCCAAGCAAGAAGGGCAAGCCCAGCAATAGCTAGCGTGCGTATTCTACATTCCTTCCCTATTTATTCGGAATACCATTATGCTGACGGTAGTCATCCACCATGCGTTGTGAAATATCTCGCGAGTAGCACAAAGGTTGGTAGCCGCGAGCGCGGCTGTAGGCGCTGCGCCGGCCGCAGCTGCTACCATTCCGCGCCGCATTGTATGGACAGGGGCAATTTCCGGGATAGCTGGCGATCGACTGTTGGATAAGAAGCTGCCGGATCTGGGAATCGGATAGGGCGCCTTTGGCGTCGACCGTAGGTGATAACAGCAGCAGCGAGAGGGCGCCTGCTACGGCAAGGCGGATAGCCAACCCGAAAGGTTCGTTGGGTGCTCGGATCATCCGAAACATCCTAGATAGCCGCCAGCTTCGCCAAGCTAGAGTGTTCAGCGACAATCATGATGGCCGGTTGGCGACGATCGCCCTGCAAGAGGTCGGAGGCGAAGGCGGCAACGATCTCGCCCTTGGTCGCGGCGATGTCCCGGACCAGAGCGCGCCCGCCTGGGGCCGTAACCTTATCGAGGTGAAGACACGAAAGTGCGCTCATCGTCCGGTTCGCCAGAACGAAGCGGGACCAGTTGTCCGGCTTCCCGTCCGGCAATCATCATGCCCGGCTCGCCGCCGTCCTCCGGGGCTCGGCGGACGGGGTCAGCGGGTCCGCTAAACCACCGATTTCTGGACACTTTGGGCCTGCCGGACAGCCAGAGCACTTTCGTGTCGTGACCCCAGGAAGGCTGGAAATGGGTCGAGGCCCATCTCGACTATCCGCACGCCCAGGCTGCCGCCTGCCAGCGTGTCTATCCGCAGCCCGTCCCGCTTTCTTGCGACGACCAGGCACGGCTCGATGCGCTCACCGACCGCTACGATGCTCTCGTCGCGACCCATGGCGATGAGCCGCCCGAGGAGGCCCAGGCCGAGATCGCAGCGCTCGACACGGAGATCGGCACCCTCCGGCAACGCGAGGCCGCCTACGACCCTGAGGATGTCGCCCGCTCCGGCGTCATCGTCTCGCTCGGCACGGACGGTGTGCCCCGCATCGAGCGGGGGCTCGTGAGGCCGGAGGATCAGCCGAAGGCGGAAGAGACGTCCCCTGCCCGCCCACGCGGGAACGGGGCGGCTGCCGAGGAGCCGGGCCCCTCATCCGAGGGGAACGGCCCTCGGCCGCTGTCGGAGGCGCTTCTCGCCGATCTCACGGCGCAGCGCACGGCAGCGCTTCAGGCCTGTCTTGCGGGCAAGCCGGACGTGGCGCTTCTGGCGCTCACCCATGCCATGGTGCTCCGCACCTTCGGTGGTGATCGCTGGAATCCGGAGAGCTGTCTCGGGATCACCCTCGAGGTACCGCGTCTCGAAGGCCCGGCACCGGGCATCGATGGAACCAAGGCCGCCGAGGTCATGGCCCGCCGGCACGAGGACTGGGCCCAAAAGCTCCCTGAGCCGGAAGTCCTTTGGGACTGGCTCCTGGCACAGGAGCCGGAGACGCGGCTCTCGCTCCTTGCCTGCTGCGTTGCCCGGACGGTCGATGCGGTAGCCCGGCCGAGCCGGGGTCGGGCGCTTCGTCATGCCGACCAGCTGGCAGAGGCCATTGGCCTCGACATGACCGTCTGGTGGGAGGCCACGCGCGAGACCTATCTCGCCCGGGTACCCAAGGCGCGCATCCTCGAGGCGGTCAAAGAGGGCGTCTCCGAGAAGGACGCAGAGAGCATCGATGGGCTCAAGAAAGACGCCATGGCCGAGTAGGCCGAGCGGCTCCTTGCCGGCAAGGGATGGCTGCCTGAGGTGCTGCGCACCCCGCCTGCCACCCTCGCCACAGCAGCGGACGAGATCGAGAACGCCGCTGAATACTAATATCCCAACATTATACCGGACAAATCAAGCCGCATATTGCACAGGCTGCGGCTTGAAGTAGGTCTGGATGCGGCGAGGTGAGCGCTGGATGGCGGGCAGCACCGCACGGGTGCTCTTGAGCAGCTCGTCTTTCGAGGCGGGCTGGGGCCGTTGGCGCAGCTTCTGCTTGAGGTCGTTGTTCAGGTATTCGTCGGGGTTGTGGTCGGGCGCGTAGGCAGGGAGGTAGAACAGCTCGATCTCGTGGGCGTGCGCAGCCGCCCAAGCCGTCACCTTGGCGGCGTGGTGCACCTTCAGGTTATCGACGATCAAGAACACCTTCTGCCCGGCATCCCTGATCAGGCGGCGGAGGAAGCCGATGAAGTGGTCGGCGTTCAAGGCACCCTCGTAGAGCATGAAGCGCATCAGGCCGCGATTGCTGACCGCCGAGATCATGCTCTGCGTGACGCGCTTCGCCGTCCGGACGACCACCGGCGTCGCGCCTCTGGGCGCGTAGGACCGGCCGATCTGGTCCTGATTGGAGATCCCGGTCTCGTCGCCCCAGTAGATCGCGGCACCCTCGGATTTGGCCCGTTTGGCGATCGCCGGGTAGTGCTGCTCCAGCCAAGCCGCGACCGCCGCCGGGGAGCGCTCCTTCGCCCGGGCCAGGGGTTTCTGCGGTGTCATGCCCATCGGGCCTGAGGCCCGATCCCCCGGCGGGATGTCGACGAAGTCGACAGGCGCTGCAGGTAGAGCTGGACCGTCGACAGCCCGAGCCGCTTGTCAAAGCGCAGCGCGATCAGGTCGCGCACCGCCCGGCTGGTCCACAAGGCAAAGGGCAGCTTCAGCTGGTCCGGGGTCTCCGGTCGCGGATCCAGCCCTGGACCTTGCCAGCCTCGTCCGCCGTCAGCAGCCCCTTGCCCCGGCGCGGCGACACCCGCCGCCCGTCCAGCACGCCCGCCTCGCCCTGCTCGCGATAGCGCTTGAGCCAGATGTTGACCGTCTGCCGCTGCACGCCGACCACCTCGGCCGCCTGCGCCTGGCTCAGGCCCTGCTCCTCGATCAGGAACAAGGCGCGCCGTCGCAGCGCCTCCTGCGCCGCCCGGCCGATGCTGCGAAAGTCCCGCGCTTCCATGCCCAAAGCATAGCACCACACGCATCAGCTGTCATGGATATTGTTGGGATATTAGTAAGAACCTTCAGCATCGGGGTCGCCCCATTGGGGGCGGCCCGCTTTTCTATGGAGCACCGTGATCCGAGGTCGTGAACGCAAAAGCGCCGCCGGTTGGGTTCGGCGGCGCGGCAGGGCGCCATGCTCGACGCATCTCTGGATCGTGCCGTCTACAGGAGCTCGAGGAACGTCTCTTCGGTCAGCCCTGCCTGCTTGATGATCGCGCGGAGCGTGCCGAGCGGCAGATCGCCCCGATGCATCGGGACGACCACGCGCGCCTCGGGCTTCTCGGGGTTGCGAAGATGATGATGGCTTCCCTTGATCCGCTCGACCGAGAAGCCGGCTCTTCGGAGCGCTTTGATGACGGCCGCGGATGTCAGCGCCGGGAGCTTTCGGCTCATACGGTCTGCAGCTTGACCTTCACCGGCTCGACATGCTCGCTCGCCGCCGCATCGCTCGATGGGATCGGCTCACCGTCCTCGCGCAGGCATTCAAGGTGGCCGGCGATCGCATCGGCAGCCATCGCGCGCGCTTCCTCGAGGGTCTCGCCATAGCTCACCAGGCCCGGCAGGGCTGGGCAAAGCACCGTGTAGCCACCCTCCGGCTCAGGCCGGAAGTGGACGGTGTAGGTGTACTCGGCGGTGGTGATCTGCTCGGCTCGCTTCATGGCCCCTACTCTACCACGCCCTCGGGACGGGCGCACGCGCACCAGCTCAGGAGCCCACGTCGTCTCTGAGGTGCGCCCGGACAAGCTCCTCGAGCATCTTCTGTGCCTCCGCCTCCCCGATCTGGCCGCGCACCAGGCGACAGGCCTCGTCGATGAGGGCGCTGGCCAATACCGTCGCCCCAAACCCTGTCTCGGCGACGTCGGGAGGCACACGGCTCAAGGCCTCCCGAAGCTCTCTGAGGAAGGGCGCCAGAGCCGCCCGGTAGCGCTCCGCATGATCCACCGTGTCATTCAGCTCCCGGCTCCTCCCTTCGACAGGTCCTCTATCCCCGTCCTCTGAAATCACCGCTTACGAGCTCGCCGCCAGAGAAGCATGACGACCAGCGGCGGCCCGAGTGTGGCCACAAGGATGATGGCGATGTCCACCAGGACAACATCAAATGATGAAGCGCCACTCCCCGCGTCCCCACTCCAGGCGAGTAGCAGCACGATCACGAAACCGACGAGCCCACCAAGCAGCGCAGCAACCTGAGCCGCATGGCGATACCGCTCGCGGACGAGCCAGGCGTTGCTCATCCGGCGTTCCTCCACGCTTCTATCTTCCCGTGGCTTTGTCACCTCCCGCTAGCAGCCATAGCGCTATGCGCGCAAGTTGGCCGGGCGAATTCACCCAAAACTTTTGGCTGCTTGATTCGGGCACGCAAAAGCGCCGTCGGTTGGGTACGGCGGCGCGGCACGTCTACCACTCCTCGGGAAGGAGGATGGTGAGGACACGGCAGGTGAGATCCGGATCGGCCGGATCGGGCGAGCCCTGGCGCTCGTCCGTGTCGTAGCTGTCGACCTTGAAGAACAGGCGCACGGCCTCGACCGATAGCGCGCCGAAGTCGTGCTCCTCATAGGGGTCATCCCCGTGCGTGAAGGCTGCGAACGCCCGCACCGCCTCCGCGCCTTGGCAACGAACGCCTCGCCTCGATCCATCACCCCACGGGTGATGGGCAGCCGTCCGCCCTGCCCCGTCGTCCGGAGCCGGTCATTCAGCTGCCGGATTATCCCCTTCTGGAGCTTGCCGGGGGTCTCCTTGTAGCGCTCGAGCTCGGCGCGGAACGCCGGCGGTGGCTCCCCGAGCGTCTCGGCATGCTGGAGGTCGACCTCGACCGCCTTCAGCCCCTCCCGGGCCCGCCTATAGAATTCCAGGCACTCGGCAATGATCGGATCGTCGGGCGGTGTCTCCTGCCCTGTCATGCGCAAAGGTGCGCGGCAGTGCATCGGTTCCGTTGGCAGAAACGGGCGAAGAACCACGCGGCCGCCATTTTCGGCAAGCCGATGGCCGCCACTCAACCAGTGACGCTTTCTCCGCGATGGCAGACGGGAATCATGTGATTCCCGTGGGGCCGCCGTCCCGGAGCGCTCCGCCATGCCCCGTCGCACCGTCCTTACTCCCGCCCAGCGGGAGGCACTGCTCGCGTTGCCGCAACACGACCCCGATCTTGCCTGCCACTACACGGTGAGCGAGGAGGATCTCGGGATCATCCGCCGGCGCCGGCGGGGAGGCCAACCGGCTCGGCTTCGCGTTGCAGCTCTACGTCCTGCGCCATCCGGGCCGGCTCCTGCGCCATGGCGAGATCATCCCGGAACGGGTCGTGGCCTTCATCGGTCGGCAGCTCGGCCTCGAAGAGGAAGCGCCTGGCGGATACGCGGTGCGGGCCGCGACCTGCTATCTGCACTCCTCGGCGCTCCAGGAGCTTTACGGCTTCCGTCCCTTCACCGGGCAGCTCCGCGCCGAGCTCACCAACATTCTGGCCACGGCACGCCATGGGCGTAATAGGATGGCCTCGCGGCTGCGGGAAGGCGAACGACGGCAAGGTAAGCCTTAGGCGGCAGGGGCGGCAAGAATTGAGTGAGCCAGACCTCACCTTGGCAAGCAGCGCCATTGATGACGAGTCCGCCGTGATCGGCGTGCCGAGTTCACGCCCTACCGCTGCAAGGGGCCTTTGCCGTCCGGAAACTGCGCCTGCACCAGCCCCTCGATCATCGCGCGCGCTTCGGCCTCCTCGAACTGGCCGCGCAGCAAGCAGGCCGCTTCCTCGATAAGCGCCGTTGTCAGCAGCGTCGCCCCGATCGGGCTCTCGGCCACGTCCGGCCGCACCCGCGCCAGCGCCTCCCGCAGCTCCAGGTTGAAGCTTGTCAGCGCGGCCCTGTAGCGATCCAGGTGATCCATCCCGTGCGGCTTTCCCGGCTGCCGGGCTAAGAGGGCCCTGCCATGCTCATATCTCTGCGGCCTGCGATCCGGGCGCCCCGGCGTTTGCGGGAGCCGCGTTCCGCTGGCCGATCGCGGATCTCATGGATGTCGTGAGCGCCGGCCTCGGCCCGCTCGATGGCGGCGCGGATGGCGCCGCGCAGGAAATCCGGCCGGTCCTTGCGGCTGGGCAGGATCGCATCGAGCCGTAGGATCCAGCTTTCCGGCAGGCGGAGGTTGACCACTTGCCACGGATCGTCGGCCGGCGGCCGGCCGGGACCACGACCGGAACTCATGATGCCGGTCGCAGCTCGGGGAGCTTCAGCATGGGGAATCTCCGGCAGCTCGAGATCCATCTATGGCATGCATCCCCTTGAGGCGAGTCCTGGCGATCTTGTGGCCGGGCCCCCTTTCCCGATAAAGGGCCGGCATTCGCCGGCCCGGGCGCTATCTGGCCTTTGTGATCGAGCGGATGGCTAGCGTCGGTTCCTCGTTCCGCCGCATCGCCAGGAGGTCATGAACATACGATGCCCCGTCCCTACACCGGCAATCTGCCGCTGCACGCCCGCCTGACGCCGACCGGCATCGCGATCCTCGAGCGTGAGAACGTGCGGCGGGACCTGCCATCCCTCTCGGCCGTCCTGGAAGACGCCCTGGAAGGCCTACTCGAGGAAACCGATTCCGGCCGGAGAGGCATCCTGATCCTCCCGACAGGCAAGGGCATCACCTCACGCAAGTACTTTCTCCCGCCAGGCCTTCTCGAGCGCCTCGAGGCGATGACCGAGCATGCCGGTTTCAACCTGCAACAGATCCTGCGGGCTGCGATTGCCGCTCTTGATCGTGATCCGACGCCCCCTGGGCCGAACAAGCCCGCGACTTCCCCATCGGCATCCTAGTGCTGCTTCTGGGTGGCGGTGCCGGCAAGGATGCCCGCCTGCCTCCTCGGCCGGCGCTGGCGCGGACCATAGGGGAGCGGGCGCCGCCAAGGCTCGAACCCCGCAGGCACAGCGAAGACTGCTGAGATCAGCCAGCCGTCGGGCCCTATCGCTCGTTGCCGAGCAGATCGTACTCGTAGATCGCATCGAGATCGACGGTTGCCGCGAGCTCTTGCGGCGTCATCCTGCGCAGCGAGACGTTGCGGTAGCGGAACGCCTCGCTAGGCCCTGCCTGGTCGAAGGCACGGGCGCCGGTGGCCTTGAGCGTACCGGCATAGAGCGCCTTTCCGCCCGCGATCCGATACAGCTTGTGGACGCGCACCGAACCCGCGTGCCGGGTCACGATCTTCGGAAGAGTGAGCTCACCAGCTGCGGTCAACGCGCCAGAACCCACCCAACAGCGGCTCGCGCTCGATTCGCCCGTCCGGCATGCGGAGCTGCAGCATATACCCTGCCGATGGCTCGGATGACGCCGGGACCGTGCTTGCCGGCTGCGGCGCTCCCTCATCCGCGCCCATGAGCTCGAGCAGCATGGCGCCCAGCAGCGAGACCGGCTCGACCAGCTTCCCGGGCCCTTTCTCCTTCTTGCCGGCCACCTTGCTCTCCCTGCGCTGAGCTGCACCCTCTGGGGTAGCTGTGGCATGGCCTTGCATTCCACAAGCTGCCCCTGCTCGGGCGCGTGCCTTCAAACCTCGGCATTTGGCGGATCGAGGCCTATCTGGCCTCTGTGACCGAGCCACCGGCCGGCACCGACCGGCGGCTCCTTGTCTCGACGCACCAGCAGGAGGTCGTGAGTTCCTGATGCCCCGTCCCTACACCGGCAACCTGCCGCTGCACGCCCGCCTGACCCCGACCGACATCGCGATCCTCGAGCGCGAGAAGGTGCGGCGGGACCTGTCGTCCCTCTCAGCCGTCCTGGACGAGGCCTTGCGACAGCTGATCGAGGAAACCGATGGAGGCCGTAAGGGCCTGACGATCGTCCCGACCGAGGAGACGATCATCAAGCGGAGCTACCTGGTCTCGCCCGAGGTTCATGGGCACCTCGAGGCGATGACCAAGAACCTCGGTTTTAATCTCCAGCAGATCCTGCGGGCTGCGATCGCCGCGCTCGATCGGGATCAGCGGACCCCCGGCTCGAACAGGCCCGCGAACTCGGGATCGGCATAGTAGCGCAGCTTTCTGGCGAGGACGGGCCGGCGGCCCTGGAGCTTGAGCAGCATGAGATCGGGGTGGAGGCGGAGGATCTCGTCGGGCAGGAGCAGGCGGCGGGCGGTGAGATGCTCGGCGGTGGTGCGGGAGGGGGTCCGCCAGCCCTGGGCGGTGCGTGCTCTCGGTGCCGTAGGCGATGGTCGAGGCGCCGATGAGCTCGGAGAGCCAGCGGGCGGTGGCGAGGTCGTTGACGTTGAAGGCCTGGAGCACGCCGGCATTGGCGAGGAAGGTGGCGGCCTTGCGGCCGTAGAGGGCCTCGAGCTGGCTGAGGTCCTGGAGGATGGGCCAGAGCTGGAGGCCGTAGCCGGCCATCAGGCTCATGGCGCGCTCGATGACGGTGAGATGGCCGAGGGCGGCGAACTCGTCGAGCAGGAACAGGACCGGGGCCGGCGGGACGGTGGGATCGCGGGCGATCTCCTGGATGGCCTGGGCGAGGAGGAGGCGCAGCCAGCGGCTGTAGGTGTCGAGGCGATCGGGCGGCAGGACGAGGAAGACCGAGACGAGCTCGTGCTTGAGCTCGGCGAAACGAAAATCCGAGCGCACGAGCAGCTGGCGCAGGCGCGGGCTGTCCAGGAAATGCGTATGCCGCTGGGCGCGAGGAGAGCACGCCCGCGGCCTCGCGCTCGGACTTGGCGAGATGGCGGTTGGCGGCGCGGGCGACGAGGCCGTGGGCTGCGCTCGAGCGCTGCATGAGGGCCAGGAGCTCGGCGAAGCGATCCGAGCGGCAGGGTCAGATGCTCGCGCAGGGTGCCGAGATGGCGCTCTTCGGGCTCCTCGTGACAGACGATGAGGAGGATGAGGCCGGCGATCAGCGCCTTGGCCTCCTCGTTCCAGTGGGCCTCCTGGACCTGGCCGGGCGGGTCGACGACCAGGGCGTCGGCAAGCGTGGCGGCGTCCTCGGCAAGATCGAGGCTGTCGGGCTCGAGGGCGTGGAGCGGGTTGTAGGCGGCGCTGGGTTGGTCGGTGAGGGCGAAGGGATCGAGGACGAGGAGGCGGCCGCGTCTCGCTCGGGCGGGGCCGGCGATGCGGGCGTTCTCGCCCTTGGGATCGACGACGATCACCGAGCGGTCGGCGGTGAGCAGATTGGGCAGGATGGCGCCGACGCCCTTGCCGGAGCGGGTGGGAGCCAGGGTGAGGAGGTGGGCGGCACCGGCATAGCGCAAGAGGCCCCTCCCCTGCCGGTCGCGGCCGATCAGAAGTCCCTTGCCGGCGCGCAGATCGGCGGTCTCGCGCGGTGTCGGCAAAGCGGGCCGAGCCGTGGCTGTCCTCGCCGGATGGCTGGAGGCGGCCGTACCAGACGAGCCCGCCCAGCGCGGCCCCGCCGAGGGCCGGGAGCCAGGCCAGTCCCTGCAGCGTATCGTAGGTGCCGGTGAAAATGAGAACGACGGCCCCGAGCGCGGCACCGGCGATGGCGCCGACCACAAGGTAGGCGGCCAGGGTGAGGACGAGCAAAAGCCCCAAGGGCGCGAAGCCCAGGGTCCGGAGGACGATGCGCAGGCCGCGCCCGACACGCGGCCGGGGCGGTGCCAAGGGCCGAGAGGAGGCAGGGCGCCAGGCCATGATCGGTGCGGCTCCTTATCGTCGGGGGTCGACTGGCGGGCGATCCTGCCATCCGCGCTGCGCTTCGGACCAGGGCGGCTGGTGAATGGCTGCTCAGCGATCCCGGCCGGGATCGCGGGTCCGCTCGCGGGTGCGCCCTCGCGGCTCCGGCTCGGGTCGTCGTTCCCGGCGCTCGGCCGCCATGCGCTCTGCCAGCCGGTCGACGGCGTCCTTGGTCCGGGCAGAAAGCTCGGGCGGGCTCGTCCCGCCCTGCCCTGCCGGATCGAGCTCTGGCTCCGGCCTGCTGCTCGGCGCTCGGCGGCCAGGCGTGCCGCGACCCGGTCGACCGCATCCTGCGTGCGAGCCGGGAGCTCGGGTGGGCTGCCCCTGCCCTCGGGCTCGAAGCCGCGCTGCAGGCGGCTGAGCGAGTCCTCGGGCGCCGGTGCCTGGGGTGACGCCTCGGCCGATCGCTCCGGCCCGAGCTGGCGGCGCAGCCGGTCGAGCGCGGCCTCCGGTGCCGGCTGGCCCACGGCCGGCTCTGCCGTGCCGGGCGCCGGCCGTCCTGGGGTGATGGCATCGCGCAGGCGGGCGAGAAGGTCGCGGCCGGTGTCGAGGAGGGCGGCCTGGCGCTCGCGCGCCCAGCTGGAAAACGCGGTGAGCGCGTCGCCGGTGCGCTCGCGCAGCTCGAGGAAGGTGGCCTTGGCGCGCTCGCCGAAGGCGGCGACGAGCGCATAGGCCTCGCGGCGCAGGGCGTTGCGGGCATGGACCTCGCGCAGGAGATCGCCGCGCTCGGTGCGCTGCCCCTGGCGCTCGAGGGCGGCGGCGGCGCGGCCGAGCTTGGGCTCGGGCTCGCGGTCGAGGGCCGCGGCCTGGTCCCAGTCGCCTCGGGCCAGGGCGTCCTGGCGCTGGGCCTCGAGGGTGCGGTGGTCGACCCGCTCGGGGATGGCGGCGCGCTCGAGCGCCTGGTTGACATGCCCGGCCCAGGCCTGGCGCCAGGTCTGCAACAGGGCCCGGCTGTTCCAGGCGGTCTCCTTCTTCCCGAAGCCGGTTCTGCTCGTTGGATCGAGGCGGCGCATGGTGAGGAGGAGATGGGCGTGGGGGTGGCGGCCGCCGTCGCGGGCGCGGCCGTCGTGGATGGCGAGATCGACGACCATGCCGCGGGCGGTGAGCTGCTCTTGCGCGAAACCCGCGGACCAGGGCCAGCCGGTCCTCGGGCGCCAGCTCGCGCGGCAGGGTGACAAGAATCTCGCGGGCGAGCTGGGAGTCTTTGCGGCGCTCGCTGGCCTCGACGGCGTTCCACAAGCGGCTGCGGTCGGCGAGCCAGGGGGCGGCGCCCTCGGGCAGAAGAATCTCGCTGTGGCGGACGTCGCTCTTGCGGCCATAGTCGTGGGTGGTCCCCTGCCCTTCCAGGCTCTGGCCGGAACGGTAGGCTGCGGCGGCGACGGCATCGAAGGCGGTCTGGCCGAGCTCGGTGAGACGGCTGGCGGTGCGGTAGGCGGCAGCGGCCAGGGTGGAGCCGCCGCTCGAGCGGGAGAGGATGGAGACGGAGAGGCGGTAGATGGGCAAGGGGGTGTCGGGCTCCGGCTCTGGTGCCTCCTGGTCAAGGGACATAGGCCTGGCAGGCGGAGGGTCCAGGAAAGCGTGCTTATAGGTTGCTGCCGCAACCTCTTTTATTCGTCTCTTCCCCCGGCCACCGGACCTGCCGGCCCGGCAGCCTGAGGGGACCTCTGCCGTGGTCCCCTGGCGCTGAAGCGCCACCCCCCAGGCTGTCGGTTCGCTCTGCGGGGCTTGCGCCCCCCGACACCCCCCTGCCCGCCCCTGCGGGTGGACCATCCCGGAAAGGCGATGGCATGGTCGGCGCGGCTTGTCCGGAGGAGATGAACGGCATGGCGCAGCGCTCGATCGAGGAACGCATGGCGGAGATGCAGCAGCGGATCGAGGCGCTGCGGCGGGCCAAGCAGCGGCTCGAGGCCCGGCAGACGGCAGCCGAGCGCAAAAGGCAGGAGCGGCGGCGCTATCTCCTGGGCAGCTTCCTCATGGAGCATCTCGAGCGGGACGAGCAGCTGCGGGCCTATGTGCGGCGCGAGCTGCCGGGCTTCCTGCAGGAGGAGCGCGACCGCAAGCTGTTTGCCGAGCTGCTCGAGACGGGCAGCGTCACAGCTGAGGCGCCCTCACCCGCCGAGGCGATGGAGGAAGCACGGCAGGGACCTTCGGGCGGCGGGCAGGACGAGGCTGCCTAGCGTGCGGCGGCAGCGCCACCTTCCATGCCGGGAGCGGACCGTCCTGCTGCGGCGTTAATGCGCCAGTGCGGATCGGGATGACGCTCGGAGGAACGACGATGGCCAGCACGAACGAGGATGCGGTTGTCCTGGCCACGGCCAGGCTGGACGAGCGGCTGCTGATGATGCGCCACCTGCCGGACCGGGGCACCATCGAGCTTGCCTGGTGGCGCCAGGATGATGCTGCTGGCACGACAGAGCACCCTCGGGCGCTCGAGATCGTGGCCGAGGCGGTCGAGGTGAGAGCGCTCGCCAGCCTATGCAAGCGGGTGCTCGATGCAGCCTGGGACACGATCGGCGATCGCGCGGTCATCGCCGTAGAGCCGCTCGCCGATGGCGCGGAGCTCGTCGCTCTGCGTGCCGGCGACGCGGTGCAGCTCGCCCGACGGCCCGAGCGCGACGATCAGATCCTGCTGTCCCGCGCGGCGCTCCGGCACCTTGTCGCGGAGATGCTTCCAGCTGCCACGCGCAAGCTCGAGACGCTCGGCTTCGGCATGCCTCAGCAGCAGAGTTAGGCTCCACCCGACTGTGCTTCTGGAAGCGGAGGCTTGCGTACAGCGGAGCCTCAGCTTGCCCCCTCGCCCGAGCTCGCAGCTCTACGGCGCCCCGTGCCCGGCTTATTGCCAACGGATGCAGCGGTGGATGAACCTTCGTGCGCTGGTGGAGAAGACCCCCGACGCCGATATTCTGCGCGATATGATCGCCTTCGCCGCCGAGCGGCTGATGGAAATGGAAGTCGGCGCCAAGACCGGCGCGGCGCATGGCGAGCGATCCGCCGACCGCCTCGCGCAGCGCAACGGCTATCGCGACCGTGACTGGGAAACACGGGCCGGGACAGTCGAGCTGCGCATCCCCAAATTGCGCAAAGGCTCATACTTCCCGAGCTTTCTGGAACCGCGACGCATGGCGGAGAAGGCGCTGACCGCGGTCATTCAGGAGGCTTACGTCCAGGGCGTCTCGACGCGCTCGGTCGACGATCTGGTCAAGGCGATGGGCGCGAGCGGAGTCTCGAAAAGCCAGGTCAGCCGGCTGTGCGAGGAGATCGACGCGCGCGTGAAGGCTTTCCTCGACCGCCCGCTCGAAGGCGACTGGCCCTACGTCTGGCTCGACGCGACCTATGTGAAGGTTCGCCGCAACCACCGCATCGTGTCTGTCGCCGTGATCGTCGCCGTCGGCGTCAACACGGACGGGCGACGCGAGGTGCTCGGCATGGACATCGGCCCTTCGGAGGCCGAGACCTTCTGGACCGAGTTCCTTCGCAAGCTGCGCCGCCGCGGCCTGCGCGGCGCAAAGCTCATCGTCTCCGACGCCCATGAGGGCATCAAGGCGGCTGTCGCCAAGCTGATGAACGCCACCTGGCAGCGCTGCCGCGTCCACACCATGCGCAACGCGCTCGCCCATGCCGGCAAGAGCAGCCGGCGCGTCGTCTCCGCCTTCATCGCCACGGCGTTCGCGCAGGACAGCGCAGACGCCGCCAAGACGCAATGGCGCAAGGTCGCCGATCAATTGCGGCCCAAGCTGCGCAACCTCGCCGAATTCATGGACGAGGCCGAAAACGACGTGCTCGCCTACATGGGTTTCCCCGCCGAGCACTGGCCGAAGATTCACTCCACCAACGGGCTTGAACGGCTCAACGGCGAGATCAAACGCCGCACCGAGGTCGTCGGCATCTTTCCCAACGACGAAGCTATCGTCCGGCTCGTCGGCGCGATCCTGCTCGAACAGAACGACGAATGGGCCGTCCAGCGTGCGCGCTACATGACGCTAGAAACCATGGCGACATTGAGCGATGATGCCGTCGTTGGGTTGCCCGCCGTGGCCATCTGACCAATCCGGCCCAAGCCGGAACCCGTGGTGGTTGAGCCGTCAGTTACACCACGCCTGGGGACACGACTCGCGCGGCATGAGGCATCCGATGACGCCGATGTAGGGCTACCACCATCTGCCGCAGGTCAACACCCAACCGCCACGGCAGCGTCTGGCACCGGCTTCGCTGACAGCCACCAGCCCTCGCCGGCAAGCCAGCAGCTCGCATCGGGGGGACACGGGCCTCGATGCAGCGAGCGTACCGCGGCAAGTCCCTTGCCTCGCAGCGCGGCTTCCAGCCGAGCCTCGGCCTCGGATGGGCGACCGTCGGCGCAGGGAAAGATCCTGGTACGGCCGACGAAGCGCGCAGCATCGTGTTGCGGCGTCGCGGGCGAACGGGCGACCAGCAGGAAGCCGCCGGAGCCACGGCTATCGGTCAGCGGCACGAGCAGTCGGCCTGTCGGCTTCAGCGCATCGAGCCAGAGCGGTGATAGTGTTGCGATGCCGGCATTGACGATGATCGCGTCGACCGGCGCTTCGGGCTGGTAGGTGAAGCCGTTGTCGGCAAGCACGGCCACCTGAGGCCAGGGGGCGAGGTTTGCCTCGGCTCGCGCGGCGAGGGGTGCATCCACCTCGAGGGCCGTCACGTGGCCTGTGCTGCCGACGATCTCGGCAAGGATGGCGCTGTAGTAGCCGGTACCGGCGCCGACATGGACCACATGGCCGCCGGGAGGCAGCTCGAGCTGGTCGTAGCGAGCGGCCCACAGGCTGGGCTGCCCGTTGTTGAGCCGGCGCGCCGGGTCGAGGGCGATCAGGACATCGTGGTAGAGGTGGCGCGGGTCGGCATCGCCGGTCGACCAGTAGCTGTCCATGCGCATCGGGCTCAGGAGCTGCCAGGGGCCGGGCCCGGCAAAGCGCTCGCGCGGCACGGTCGCGAAAGCCTCGACCACCGCCGCCGAGCCCACCCGGGCCGTGTAGCGTAGCTCCTCGGCAAAGCTCCGACGCGCTGCCGCCACCCCGTCATCCATCCGCACCTCCTCGAGCCGCTCCTTCTCCGCGGTCAGGATAGCTCATTCATCGCCCTTCCTTTGCAATGGAAGGCCGGCACGCACGGTGAACGACGTCGAATGGATCAGGGAGCGATGGAGCTCGGCCAACCGGGCGCTCGAGCGCGCCGGCCACGAGGCCAGGACCGATCGGCGCTCGCTCGCGGCACAGGGCGCGGAGCGGGAGCCGACGACCGCGCCGTTCATCGGCACCGGCATCGAGGCGCGCGCCGCTCGCGACGCGGGCGACGTGCGTGCTCGCCGAGGACGGCGGCACGGTCGTCGACGTCGCCGGCGACACCGTGAGCGTCGACTACAAGACGCTCGGCAAGAAGTCGTACCGGCTGCTCGAAGTTCCGCCGCTCGAACCAGGGCACCTGCATCAACCAGAAGCCGATCGTCACCGAAGGCGACATCGTGAAGAAGGGCGACGTGCTCGCCGACGGCCCGTCGACGCACCAGGGTGAGCTCGCGCTCGGGCAAGAACCTGCTCGTCGCGTTCATGCCGTGGAAGGGCCACAACTTCGAGGACGCGATCGTGCTGTCGCGAGCGGCTCGTGCAGCGACGACGTGCTCACCTCGATCCACATCGAGGAGCACGAGATCGACGCCCGCGACACCAAGCTCGGTGCCGAGGAGATCACCCGTGACATCCCGAACCTCTCCGAGGACATCCTCAAGGACCTCGACGAGCGCGGCATCATCCGCATCGGCGCCGAGGTCGGCCCGGGCGACATCCTCGTCGGCAAGGTCACGCCCAAGGGTGAGACCGAGCTGACGCCGGAGGAGCGCCTCCTGCGCGCGATCTTCGGTGAGAAGGCACGCGAGGTGCGCGACACGAGCCTCAAGGTGCCGCACGGCGAGACCGGCAAGGTGATCGACGTTCGCGTGTTCTCACGCGACGACGGTCACGAGCTGCCGCCCGGCGTCGAACCAGCTCGTGCGGGTCTACGTCGCCCAGAAGCGCAAGATCTCCGAGGGCGACAAGCTCGCCGGCCGCCACGGCAACAAGGGTGTGATCTCCAAGATCCTCCCCGTCGAAGACATGCCGTACCTCGCCGACGGCACCCCGGTCGACATCGTGCTCAACCCGCTCGGTGTGCCGAGCCGGATGAACGTCGGTCAGGTGCTCGAAGCGCACCTCGGTTACGCGGCGCGGCACGGTTGGGGCGAGAACCCGTCGACCGTCGCGCTCGCCGAACAAGACGAGCACGATCACCGAGCCCGCGGTCTGGATCTCGACGCCGGTGTTCGACGGCGCGCACTGGGACGAGGCCGACCAGGCCGGCTCGCAGGGCACGATCCAGAACCTGCTCGGCGAGCTCCACGCCGACGGTGCCAACGGCATGAAGCTGATCGGCTCCGACGGCAAGACGCAGCTCTACGACGGCCGCACCGGCACGCCGTACGACCGCCAGGTCACCGTCGGCTACATGTACATCCTGAAGCTCTCGCACCTCGTCGACGACAAGATCCACGCCCGTTCGACGGGCCCGTACTCGATGATCACCCAGCAGCCGCTGGGTGGGAAGGCGCAGTTCGGTGGCCAGCGCTTCGGTGAGATGGAGGTGTGGGCGCTCGAGGCCTACGGCGCCGCGTACGCGCTGCAGGAGATCCTCACCATCAAGTCCGACGACGTGCTCGGCCGCGTGAAGGTCTACGAGGCCATCGTCAAGGGCGAGAACATCCCCGAACCGGGCATCCCCGAGAGCTTCAAGGTGCTCATCAAGGAGATGCAGGCGCTCTGCCTCAACGTCCGCGTGATCAACGAGGACGGCGAAGAGGTCGAGATCCGCGAGCTCGACGAGGACGCGTTCCGCACGACCGAGTCCCTCGGCATCGACCTCTCGAGGCCCGAACGGGGCACCGACGAGGAAGACGCCGCGCGCGAGACCGCCCGGCTCTCGAGCTCAGCAACAGTCAGCACGGCCACCCAGCACACGCCCATCAGGGAGGCGAGACACACAGTGCTCGACGTCAACGACAGCGCACAGCTCTCCATCAGCCTCGCGACCGCGGACCAGATCCGCACGTGGTCGAACGGCGAGGTGAAGAAGCCGGAGACGATCAACTACCGCACGCTCAAGCCCGAGAAGGACGGCTTGTTCTGCGAGAAGATCTTCGGTCCCGACCAAGGACTGGGAGTGCTACTGCGGCAAGTACAAGCGCGTGCGCTTCAAGGGGATCATCTGCGAGCGCTGCGGCGTCGAGGTCACGCGCGCGCAAGGTGCGGCGCGAGCGCATGGGCCACATCGAGCTCGCCGCGCCCGTCACGCACATCTGGTACTTCAAGGGTGTCCCGAGCCGGCTGGGTTACCTGCTCGACATCGCGCCGAAGAGCCTCGAGAAGGTCATCTACTTCGCGGCGCACCTGATCACGTGGGTCGACACCGAGCGCCTGCACAAGGACCTGCCGAAGCTCGAGGCCGACGTGCGCGGCCGAGATCGACGAGATCCGCAACGAGGCCGAGCTGCAAGATCCGGTCGCGTGACGAGGAGTACATCAAGGAGCTCGAAGACCTCGAAGGCCGCGGCGCGAAGAAGAACGAGCTCGAGCGCCAACCGAGAAGGCGAAGAACAAGCAGGACTCCCAGGAGATCCGCGGCCGCTACGAGGCAGGAGATCGCGGAGCTGCAACTCGTCTGGGACACGTTGCGGACCCTGAAGCCGGAAGGACTTCGTCGACGACGAGCGCGCGTGGTGAGAGCTCTCAGACCGCTACCAGACTACTTCGCCGGCGGCATGGGAGCCGAAGCCGTCAAGGACCTCGTGTCCGGCTCGACCTCGCCGTGGTCGAAGCCGACCTGAAGGAGACGATCCGACCGCCAAGGGCCAGCGCAAGGCGAAAGCCATCAGCGCTTGAAGGTCGTTTCCGCGTTCAACCGGCGGACGAAGCGGCCGCTACGATCAACTCGCCGATGGGGATGATCCTGACGTCGTGCCGGTGATCCCGCCCGACCTGCGCCCGATGGTGCAGCTCGACGGTGGTCGCTTCGCGACCTCCGACCTCAACGACCTCTACCGCCGCGTGATCAACCGCAACAACCGTTGAAGCGGCTCCTCGACATCGGCGCGCCCGAGATCATCATCAACAACGAGAAGCGGATGCTTCAGGAGGCCGTCGACGCATGTTCGACAACGGTCGCCGCGGCCGTCCGGTCACGTCCGGCAACCGCGCGTCAAGTCGCTCTCCGACATGCTGAAGGGCAAGCAGGGCCGGTTCCGTCAGAACCTGCTCGGCAAGCGTGTCGACTACTCGGGTCGTTCGGTCATCGTCGTCGGTCCGCAGCTGCGCCTGCGCCAGTGCGGCCTGCCGAAGCAGATGGCGCTCGAGCTGTTCAAGCCCTTCGTCATGAAGCGGCTCGTCGACCTCGAGTACGCGCAGAACATCAAGTCCGCCAAGCGGATGGTGGAACGCGCCGCCCGCAGGTCTGGGACGTGCTCGAAGAGGTGATCAAGGAGCACCCGGTGTTCCTGAACCGCGCCCCGACACTTCACCGTCTCGGTATCCAGGCGTTCGAGCCGGTGTTGTCGAGGGCAAGGCCATCCAGATCCACCCGCTCGTCTGCGCGGCGTTCAACGCCGACTTCGACGGCGACCAGATGGCCGTGCACCTTCCGCTGTCGTCGGAGGCGCAGGCCGAAGCGCGCCTGTTGATGCTCTCGGCGCACAACATCCTGTCGCCGGCGTCGGGCCGCCCGATCGCGGTCCGAGCCAGGACATGATCATCGGGCACTACTACCTCACCAAGCAGATCCCGTTGCGGGAGGGTCGACCGCCGCGTGTTCCCGTCGCTCGACGGGGCGATCTTCGCGTTCGACGACCGGCTTTCGGCCGGGAGCGACGACGCGATCTTGTTGCACGAGCCGATCCGGGTCCGGATGCCGGCGGTGAATTTCCCGGAGGATCGTTACCCGCGCCCGCTCGAGCGACGGAACGCCGCAGAGCCTCGTGCTGCGCGAGTACGGCACCAACGGCTCCAGTGAGGTCTTGGTCGAGACGTCGCTCGGACGGTTGATCCTGAACTCGGCGTTCCCCGACGACTTCCCCTTCGCCGACGCGGATGAGGAAGCGCGACATCATCGGGTCGTCGGCGAGCTCGTGGAGCTCTACGACAAGGCGATCGTCGCCGACAGCCTCGACGAGTTGAAGACCCTCGGTTACGAGTGGTCGACGCGTGCCGGGCTCACCATCTCCATCGCCGACGTGAAGACGCCGCCGGCGAAGGCTGGGTTGCTCGAGAAGTTCGAGGGTGAAGCCTCGAAGGTCGAGAACCAGTACGAGCGAGGGATCATCACCGACGACGAGCGCCGCCAGCAGGAGATCGAGATCTGGACCGACGCGACCACCAGGTCACGAAGGCCATGCAGGAAGAACTGCTCACCGAGCCGTTCAACCCGATCGACATGATGGTCGGGTCAGGTGCTCGAGGCAACGTGATGCAGGTGCGCCAGATCGCCGGTATGCGTGGTCTGGTGGCCAACCCGCGTGGTGAGATCATCCCGCCCGATCAAGGCCAACTTCCGTGAAGGCCTGTCCGTGCTCGAGTACTTCATCTCGACGCACGGTGCTCGCAAGGGCCTCGCCGACACCGCGCTCCGCACCGCCGACTCGGGTTACCTCACCCGTCGTCTGGTCGACGTGGCGCAAGAGCTCATCGTGAAGGAATGGGACTGCGAGAGCACCCGTGGCATCTGGGTGGAGCCGATCGAAGACCTTCGGCTCCTGGAAACCAGCCTGCTCGGGCGCTGCCTCGCCGAGGACCTCACCCTGTCCGACGGGACGGTTCTGCCCCGCAACATCGAACTCGACGACGACCATCCGGCCTTCTCGCCGAAGACCCCAACATCACCCGCGTGCGGGTGCGCTCGGTCCTCACGTGCGACACCATCGTCGGCGTGTGCTCGAAGTGTTACGGGCGGATCCTCGCCACCGGCAAGCCCGCCGACCTCGGCGAAGCGATCGGCATCATCGCGGCCCAGTCGATCGGTGAGCCGGGCACGCAGCTCACGATGCGTACCTTCCACACCGGTGGTGTCGCCGGTGAAGACATCACCCACGGTCTGCCCGGTGGTCGCCTCTTCGAGGCTCGTACACCGAAGGGTGCGGCGCTGCATCGCCGAAATGAGCGGTGTCGTGCGCATCGGTGAGAACGAGAAGGGCGAGCGCACGATCACGATCGTCGCCGACGACGGCACCGAAATCGGAATACGCGGTGTCGCGCCGGGCGGACATCAGCGTGAGTGACGGCCAAGAGGTTCGGGCCGGAGACCGGTTGGTCGGCGACGAAAAGACGCCGCTCGACCCGAAGAAGCTGCTCGAGGTGCGAGGGATCCGGGAAACCCAGCTGTACCTCGCCGACGAAGTGCAGAGGGTCTACCGGGAACAGGGTGTGTCGATCCACGACAAGCACGTCGAGGTCATCGTCCGCCAGATGCTGCGACGCCTCGCGGTTTCGGAACCGGCGACAGCCCCTTCCTGCCGGGTGAGAAGGTCGATGCCCGCCGTTACGCCGAGGACAACCGTCGCCTCGTCGAGGAAGGCAAGCAGCCGGCCGAAGGCCGACCCGAGCTCATGGAGATCACGAAGGCGTCGCTCGCGACCGACTCGTGGTTGTCGGCGGCATCGTTCCAGGAAACGACTCGTGTGCTCACCGAAGCTGCGATCGAGGGTCGCTCCGACGGGCTGGAAGGCCTGAAGGAGAACGTGATCATCGGCAAGTTGATCCCGGCCGGTACGGGCATGCCGTTACCGCGACATCACGACCGAAGCCCCCGACTACGAGCCGCTGCCGTTCTACTCGTCCGACGACGA
>CAVVXU010000012.1:0-8520 GCA_963752325.1 uncultured Alphaproteobacteria bacterium | reverse complement strand
GATCGGTGCGTCGCGAGGCGCCGGACGTTTGTCGGCGGTCAAGCGATCCTTCGGGATCTGTGCGGGCGGGTCCATTGTTAGGCAGGTGACAGATGAGGCGGCAAGGCGGCCGATGGCAATTTCCTACACGGGATCAGAGGGCGAAGGCTGCGCGCCTCACCTTCTCCGAGCCCTGTCACGCGGCTTTTGATCCCGCAACCCAGGTGTCTCCGACGTTCCCCACGGCAGCCACGGTCGGCGTCGTCGGCGGGGAGACATGGTCTCGTCACCGACGCACGCCTCCGTATGGAGCATCATCCGCCATGCGTCCCCCATGCGCCCAGCTCACGACTGTTCGGCCTGCGCCCGGAGGGCTACCTCAATAACGCGATGTTGTTGTACTTTGGCGCGTGATCGACGGACCCATTGGAGATCCAGAGAAGCTCGCCGATACACTCAATGACACCGTTCTCGATGACGATTCCATCACCATCCTTGCAGGCAACGATGGGGTTGGATCTTGTTGTGCTATAGGCAAGAAGGTCGCGAAGGTAGCTCGCCTTTGCCTGCACATGAGGAAAGAACTCGAACGATACCAGGTCGAGTGCCGATCCGGCTCTGACGTCTTCGGGGCGTCCGTTGCCGAACAATGCGTCCACTGCGATCGTCGGGGTCATCAAGATGGCACCAGCGCTTGTGCCGATCAGAAGACCGCCGCCCTGTGCCCAGCTGCGCAGCCTCTCCAGCATGCCGCTGCGCCTGAGCCGGCCAAGGAAGGCTGCGGTATTTCCGCCCGAAGATGAATGGCATCGCAAGCGAGCAGGTCCTCCACCTCGGCACAAGCGTGGGGCGCAATCCAGGTCATAAAAGACGTCAAGGGTGAAGACTTCCATCGGGCATAGTAGGCCTGCTTTTCTCTATAGAACCGACGTCAGGGTCCGGCCCGGACGGAACATATCCAATCCGACGACCGCCTCCCGCCATCAGCTCTGCCAGTCGGGTATCAATCCTATCATTCGCCGCAATGACCTGGTCGCTATAGAGAACTGCGTTTATCATCGGCTAGGCGGAGCATGCTGCTCGTAGAGATCTTCCCGGCGGGTCGCCATGGCGAGAGCCCTCCTCACCGCTCAACGTAGCGGCGAGCGTCGCGGAACGGAAGCCGCCTCGTGTTTGTCCGACTGAGCGCCCGGCCATCGCCCAATCCTCCTTCTGCTCAGCCCACACCGTAAAGTCCTTCGGCAGCCCCTCATAGTCCTCGAAGGCCGCAAACCTCTCGAAGCCGTGGACCCCGCGCGTGGTGGCCCAGGGGAGCTTCTCGCTCGTCCAGCTCTCGATGAAGGGCGTGAGCCAGCCGGGCGCGCCGAGCAAGCAGAAGGTGGGCGGCGGCAGGGTTTCGGCCTTCATTGGCTTGCCCGGGGCGCCGGAACGGGCCATGACTGACCGGCGAAAGCCATCGCAGGGGGAATTGCAGGTCAATCAGGGGGAAGCCTGAATGCGCATGAGGAGGTTCTTGGGGGGCGCGTCGGCGCTCGCCCTGGCGCTGACCATCTCGGGCGGGTGGAGCGCTCACGCAAAGGCCGAGGACTGCACGCTTCCTCCGGCGATCTGCGCCGAGGAAGGGATCGTGATCCTCGGGCCGCACGCCGACCCGCTCACGAGCTGGGAGAAGAGCACCGATTTCCTGCCGCTCGAGGTCCTGGCCGGAGAGGCCTTCTCCACCATCGATCGCCTCGGTGCCGAGCAGGCGGTAGCCCTGATTCTCGGTCACGGGGACCTCGTGACCAGGGGCTACGACCAGCTGATCCACGCGGTCGTCGGCCGCGGCGGGGCCGTGGTCGTGACCGACCCGGCCCCCGCGGATGCTCAGCGTCTGGACCGGGTCGCGGGCATCAGGGGTGCCAGATGGGGCAGAAAGGAGGATGCGCGCCTCTATGGGGTGCGCGAGGCTCTCGCCGGTGACGGCCGGACCTATCCGACGGCGTTCGTGCTGCTCTCCGATGCGCCCAATGACGCCCATCCGCGCCATCGCCGCAGCCGGGGCTGGATCGGAGCCGCGGAGCTCGGCGAGACCGAGCTCGCATGGCTGGAGAGGCTGATCGGTCGCGATCCGCCCACGCCCATCCGCAAGGCCGTGGCCTCGCCTGCCGAGGCCGTGCCGGCGGATGCCCCGTCATCCAACGATCTGATCGATCTGGTCCAGGCCAAGCACACCTCGGTCCTGAGAACCCAAAACGAAGACTCCGTCCAGCTCGACAATTTCATCTACGGCGCGCGCTCGTTCTTGAACAACGAGGATCTCTACTACGTCGATCAGGAGATCCAGTTCGCAAAGGTCCACAAGGGGTCGATGGCTCTGCTGCAATCCTACTCGGCCAATCTCCCGACCCGCCCGGGCGCCTCCCGCAACACGATGCTCCTCCGGCCTTCGCCGGAGACCACCCTCAAGACGACCACCTACACGACGGGGGTCAATTTCAGCATCGGCGGCAACACAGGCTATTTCGCGGGCCCGGGGGCGGGCGCCAATGTCTCGTCGAGCCTCTCATACACGAACTCATCGTCGACGACTGTCCCGCCGCTCAACCTCATCTATCGGCCCAGCCTGCCCCAGGCCGAGAGTCACTGGATCATCACGGAGAACACGAACTCCGGTGCCAACACCATCCTGCTCCAGGATTCCTGGATCTGGGCGGTGCCCCTCGCGGCCTACACGTCGGAGCAGGAGGACTTCGTCTTCGAGAGCACTGCCAGAATGCGGGCCGGGTTTCTTCATGCCAGGGAGTGGGTCTATAACGACTTCTCCGCTCATATCGAAAACCTGGTGGATCAGCCGTTCCCGACGAAGACGATCCTCCCGCCGAGCATCGCCACCGTCACCCCGAACGCGGTGCCGCGGGCCGGGCAGGTCACGATCAGCGGTCAGGGGCTCTACCCAGGGCTGTTCGCGAACGTGCTGCTCGGGGGCAATGCGCTGCCCGCCGCCAATGTCACCAACACCTCCGATACCCAGATCGTCGTGACCGTGCCCAACAATCCATCGAGCTTTCCGCTCGGCGTGCCCTTGGCGGTTCAGGCCAACACCAGCGCTGGCGCATCGAACAACAACAACACGCTGACGATCCTGAGGGTGGGCACGGACCAGGCGAGCCTTGCCCAACCGGCAGAAGCCCCGCAGTAGCGCTTCTCGCCGTCGCGAGGATGGGGCGGATGCTCACCTGCAGGGCTGCTCGGTTGCGCGAAGAGGCGGGGCCGGCAGGGTGCTGGATGGCCCGTCAGCCCGCCTTCCGCCCCGCCCACGCCGCAAAATCCTTCGTCAGCCCCTCATAGTCCTCGAGGGCCGGGAACCCCTCGAAGCTGTGGCGGGCGGGGGTGGTGGCCCAGGGCAGTTTCTCGCTCGTCCAGCTCTCGATGAAGGGCGTGAACCAGCCGGGCTCGTCGAGCATGGTGGCGCGCAGCAGCACGAGCCAGGTCATGCGGTCGGGCCGGCTGAAGAGCCAGCTCATGCAATGGGGACAGAAAAATGGCGGGGCGAGCCGTGGAGGCCGCCGATGACCGGCTCGCCCCGGGTGACGGCCAAGCCCTCCGCCGGCAGCGCTATGCTGAGGGAAAAGGCGCTGGCGGTCATGCGCTGGCAGCCCGTGCAGTGGCAGGCCATGGTCAAAAGGGGCGGGGCCGTGACCTGGAGGCGCACCTGCCCGCAGCGGCAGCCGCCTTGCCAGGGCAGATCCGGCCAGCTCATCGGCGTCTCCATGGCGATGCTCCTCCGTTCCTCGCGGCGCGGCCGACGCGGCCTCAGGCGCCCTCGAGCATGATGCGAAAGACGAGCTTGCGGTTGCCGGTGGCCGAGGGGGCGGGGGCCAGGCCCATGAGCCTGCCGCCGTTGGCCTCGATCACGCGGCGCGAGGCGTCGTTGTCCTCGTTGCAGGTGATGGTGACCCAGCGCAGCCCGACCTCGGGCGCCATGCCGAGGATGGCGCCCAGCGCCCAGGTGGCGTAGCCGCGGCCGCGCTTCCAGGGCACCACGGCATAGCCGATATGGCCCGAGCAGTAGTCGGGCAGCGCCTCGCTGCCGGGCTGGTAGCGCAGGTTGATCGAGCCCGAAAAGCTGCCGTCGGTGATCCAGAGCAGACAAAAAGGCAGGCGCGGCACGATGCGGCCGTCGCCGACGGCGATACGGCCCTCCTGGCTCACGAGGTCGGCGAGGAAGGCCTCGGGGTCGCGGCGCAGGCGGGCCAGCTCCTGGCGGCTCACGTCCTGCTCGGTGTTGGGCGACCAGCCGCGGGCGAGCGCGTCGGCATAGCCGGCGAGCAGGGCGCGGCTGGGCGGCACGAGGCGGGGTTGTCTTGGTGGCATCGGCATGGGCGATCTTCTGCCATGCGCGCCGGCCCTGGCGCCAGCCCTGCCGTTGGGCCTAAGACTGCTCCGGCAGCAACCGGCCGAGACTCGCAGAAAAGGGAGGAGAGCGACGCATGGCAGGGCCCAGGATCGTCGATGCGCACCACCATCTTTGGGATCTCGACAAGAGCTATTATCCCTGGCTGAGCGACCGGCCCGAGGAGCATTTTTTTCTCGGCGATTACAGCGCGATCAAAAGGAACTACCTGCCCGACGATTATCGTCGCGATGCCCAGGGCTTCGACGTGGTGGCGACGGTGCACTGCGAGGCCGAGTGGGACCGCGAGGACCAGGTGGGCGAGACGCGCTGGCTCTCCGGGGTCGCCGAGCGGCATGGGATGCCCAACGCGATCGTCGGGCATGTGTGGCTGGCGCGGGACGACTGCGAGCGCGTGCTCGAGGGCCACGCGCAGTTCCCGATGTTTCGCGGCGTGCGCTCGAAGCCCCGGACCGCGCTGGCACCGGACAAAATTGAAAAAAACGCGCCCTGGACGATGCAGGACCCGGCCTGGCGCCGCGGGTTTGCGATGCTTCAGCGCTTCGGCATGACCTATGACCTGCGCGTGCCCTACTGGCATCTCGAGGAGGCGGCCGAGATCGCGTCCCTCTTCCCGGAGACGCCGATGGTGCTGAATTATACGGGCTTCCCCTGGGACCGCAGCGAGGCGGGGCTGGCGGCGTGGCGCAAGGCCATGCGCGTCATCGCCCAGGCACCGCAGGTGTGGCTGAAAGTCTCGGAGTTCGGACTGAAGGAAAAGCCCTGGGACCTCGAGGAGAACCGTCGCGTGGTGCTGGACGCGATCGAGATCTTCGGGATCGAGCGCTGCATGTTCGCCTCCAACTTCCCGGTGGCCGGGCTGCGCGCCAGCTACCGCACGATCGTCGAGGGCATGATGGATATTTTAAAAGGCTTCTCGGCGGACGAGCAGGATTCTTTTTTCTGTCGCAACGCCGCGAGCTTTTATCGGCTGGCGCTCGGCCAGGGAGCAAAGCCGTGAGGCGGGGCCTCGCCGGCCGCTGGCTCGCCGCCTTTTTTGTCACCGCCTGCCTGATCGGCGGTGGCGTCGCGCGTGCGGCACCGGCCGAGCGGCTCGCCGTGATGTCGGCCTTCGCGCCGGAGATAAAAGTGCTGCTGGCGCACACGACGGTGGAGCGCACCGTGGAGGCCGCGGGGGTCACCTTCACGCTGGGCCGGCTCGAGGGCCACGAGGTTGTTTTGTTCCTCAGCGGCGTCAGCATGGTCAACGCGGCGATGACGGCGCAGCTCGCGATCGACCGTTTCTCGCCCTCGGGCATCGTCTTCAGCGGCATCGCGGGCGGCGTCGATCCGGCACTCCATGTGGGCGACGTGGTGGTGCCCGAGCGCTGGGGCCAGTATCTGGAATTGGTCTTCGCCCGCGAGACGCCGGACGGATTCCGGCTGCCGGAGCGCAAAAAGGCCGAGCACGGCCACTACGGCATGATCTTCCCGCAGCCCGTCACGGTGCGGCGCGCGGGGCAGGGCGAGGCCCGACACGCGCTTCTGGTTCGAGGTCGATCCGGCGATGCTCGAGGCTGCAAGGAGCATCGACAAGAGCCTGAAGCTCAAGGGCTGCACGGCGCCCGGCTCGTGCCTCGATCCGAGGCCCAGGCTCGCGGTCGGCGGCAACGGCGTCTCGGGCGCGGCCTTCGTCGACAACGCGGCCTTCCGGACATGGACGTTCGCGACCTTCAAGGCCGAGGTGCTCGATATGGAGAGCGCTGCGGTGGCGGCGGTGGCCTGGCGCAACCGCGTGCCCTTCATCGCCTTCCGCAGCCTCTCCGACCTCGCCGGCGGCGGGCCCGGCGAGAACGAGCTGCCGACCTTTTTTCAGATCGCGGCCGACAATTCCGCCGCGACCGTGATGGCGTTCCTCACCGCCTGGCAGCCGGACCGGCCGGCACCGGCGCCCAAGCCCTGAGGGGAAGCTCAGCCGGAGCGCTTCACCAGGTCGATCATGTAGAGGCCGGGCCAGCACTTGCCCGTGACGAGCAGTTTTTTGTTTTTTTGTCGTAGGCGATGCCGTTGAGGACATAGGGGTATTTGAGCTTCTCAGGCTCGGGATTGAGGCCCTCGAGGTCGATCCAGCCGGTGACCTCGCCGGTGGCGGGGTCGATGATGGCGATGAAGTCGGTCTGCCACACATTCGCGTAGAGCTTGCCATCCGCCAGCTCGAGCTCGTTGAGGAAGCCCACCGGGCCCACCTCGTCGTGGACGAATATTTTTCTTTCGACGGCGAGCGTGTCGGGATCGAGGAACATGATGGCCGAGGAGCCGTCGCTCATCACGAGGCTGTTGCCGTCGCTCGTCAGCCCCCAGCCCTGCGTCTCATAATGAAAGGGCTTTCCGGGAGCGAAGGTCTCGAGGTCGTAGCGGAAGCCGGTGTTGGAGAGATAGGTGAGCTCGTAGAGGGTGTTGCCGAGGATGGTGATGCCCTCGCCGAAGTAGATCGAGTCGGGCCTGACCTCGCGGATCGCTTTCCCGGTCGCGAGGTCGTTCTCCCGCACGGTCGAGTGGCCGTAGAGGCCGGTGCCCTCGAAGAGGCGGCCGTCCTTCATGACCAGCCCCTCGGTGTAGGAGCTGGTGTCGTGCGGAAGGGTTTTGATCACCTTGTAGCCGTAGACCGGGATCTTGCTCTGTCCGAGGATCCGCTCCCGGGAGACCTGGACGTGGCCATCGTCGGCGAGCGCCGGCCTCGGGCGCGCAGCCCAGAAAGGCAAGGGCGGCGATCAGGCCCAAGGCCGCGACGAGGTTCTTTGTCATGGTGGCTCCAGCAGCTTGCCGCCCCGCGCCGAAGGATGCCCTTCCGACTCGATCTCCATCGCTTGGGGCGCTTGATCGGAGGGGATCTCGACGGGATCGCAACCACCGCCGGCGGAGCGTTGCCCGATCTGGGCGAGGCGATCCCCCTGATCGAGGCGGTTGAGATGTATCTCGGCCAAATGAAGAGAGCTAACGTTGCTCCGCAAAGGTGGGGACCCGGCCGGCCTGCCATGGGGCCATGGAAGAGACCCACTGTTGGTCTCAATCGGTTCGATGATCGTTCTCGATACCGCGGCCCGAAAGATGATCATCAAGCGATAGCGACGTCCGACGACAGCGGCCGCCTGGAGTCGACGGCACGCCCGATGAGCGCATTGCAGCAAGCTCAGCATAGCCCCTGCAGAAAATCGATGATCGGCCGCTCATCCCAGACCTGCACTTCAACAAAGCGATCGAACCGTCTGCGGCGATCCTCTGCCCAGCTTGCATCCGGCATTCCGAATTTCGCGATCACCTCCTTGATCTCATCAAACAAGAACACCCGGCCATGGTAGGGCCGTCGCTCATCTCGATGCCCGTCGAGCGTCCCGATCGGCAGACTCGCCATGCTATCTGGATATGTGAAAGTAACGACGTCCTTCGGCAGCGCTTGTAGCGGCATTACGAGGGAACAGGGCCGCGAAGGGTCCTTGCCGTCCGCGAAGTTCCCAAGGAAAAAGTAGATCGGCCTTTCCCTACGCGTGCTCCCGAGCAGGCGGCGGCGCTCCGTGATCAGCCAGGCCTCCGTCTCGAGACGCCTACGTAGATAGTTCTGCTTGATCTGCCGGCGACCGGAGATCCTGATGCGATCAAGAACGCGATCAGCTTCGACAGGATGCAAATCGCATAGGCTGCCGAGAAGAACTCCTCGCGGATCGTAATTGTGCGTCACCACATCCGGCATCGCGGTCAAGGCAGTCTCCGACGAACGCGGGGCGACAATGATGCCTCCGTGGGAGACGCCGGTCGATGCCTTCTCAGGATCGCCAGCTGTGCTGGGGTGAGGATCGGGTCCGCCGTCGATCGGCGACCGGACAAATCTGCAACCCACCAGTCGCTTGCTAGGCACGAACAGGACTGACCCGTCCCAGTGCAGGGTGCCCCGCCCAGCAGGTCGATCTCGATGACGCCGTCTCTCTCCGACGGAGCGGCTTGGCGCCTCCGGCAACGGCAGGCGCAGCGTTGTTCCGCTCCGTGCGTCAGTCTCGCCGCATGTACCAAGCCGGACGAAATCGATAGTCGACAGCTCCCACCGCCCACCGCAGCGGGTCCGACCGGAGCCCGCCGGTCAAGGGACCGGCGGAGGCACCCCTACCCCCGTG
>CAVVXU010000011.1:0-297534 GCA_963752325.1 uncultured Alphaproteobacteria bacterium | reverse complement strand
AGCAGCGGATCGCCGGTCGCCTCGCGCAATCGCGCCAAGGCGCGACTCATCGCCGACGGCTCAGGCGCAACCGCCGTGCGGCGCGCGCGACGTTGCCTTCGGCGAGCAGCACGTCGAGGGTGAACAGCAGGTTGAGATCGAGTCTGGACATGAGGTCGCTTCAAGCTTGGCGGTCCCGACATGGCGCGCCATGCATGAACCGAATGCAAATCATGCGCCTTCCGCCCCGCGGGCCGACGCACTACGCTCGTTGCCGCGCGCGGTGACGCAATGACCTTGAGGAGCTGCCGATGGAAGCCCTGCATGACCCTCCGTTTCGTCTATCGGCTGACCGGTTCGGCCATGCTCTGGTTTGCCACCGGTTTGCTGTCGTCGGTGCTGGCGGCGGGAGCCCCTAGCTGCTGGCTTCGAGAGCCTGCAGGCCGCCGACGGCACGGAAACACCGCTGCAGGTGACGGGTCCGGGCATCCCACCGAGGCGGTGGCCCAGGAGGTCGATCTCGGGCCCTTCACGCTCCGCATTGCCCGTGGCGGCGCCATCGCGGGCCGGGGACTGCCGCTGATCGTGATGTCGCACGGCAACGGCGGCTCTTCTCTCGGGCACCACGACACCGCGGTTGCCTTGGCTCAGGCGGGTTTTGTCGTGGCTGCGGTCACGCACACCGGCGACAACCACGCCGACCACGGCCGAGAGGCTTCGATGACGGATCGCCCGCGCCATATCAGCCGCGTGATCGACCACATGCTGACGAAGTGGCCCGGCCCAGACCACATCGATGCTGCACGCATCGGCGTGTTCGGCTTCTCATCGGGTGGCTTCACCGCATTGGTGTTGGCAGGTGGTGTCGCCGATCTGGGACGTGTTGCCCCTCATTGCCAGCGACACCCTGGTGACTACGCCTGCCAGTTGATTGCGCGGCACTCCACCGACAACGCAAGCGTGGGGACCGCAGCGGTCGTGGCCGGCCGTGACGCACGTGTGCGCGCGGCCGTGGTGGTGGCGCCGGTGCTTGGGTTCAGCTTCACCGAGGCGTCGCTCGCGGCCGTCTCCGTGCCCATCCAGCTCTGGCGCGCGCGGCAGATGACCTGGTGCTGCCGCACCCGTGGTATGCCGAAGCCGTGCGCGCGGCGCTGCCCGGTCCGCTGGACGACCCCAGAGGTGCCCGAGGCGGGACATTTCGACTTCCTGGCGCCCTGCACGCCGCGTTTTGCCGCGACAGCGCCGCCGTTGTGCATCAGTCAGCCCGGCTTCGACAGGGCGGCCTTTCACCGCGAGTTCAACGCGGCGGTCCTGGGTTTCTTCACGGTGGCGCTGCAGCCCTGAGCCCGTGTGCCCTACTCAAGGTCGAGCTCGGGGTAGCGGCGGAACAGGCCTTGCTCGTTGAACGGCACGCGCCGTCGACTGCGCAGGTAGGCAGCCATCTTGGTCCCGCCGGCAACGCGCTCGTGCAGCGCCACGACCGCTGGCGTCGTCGCCAAGCTCCTGGCCGCCGCCCTTGGAAACGCATAGCGCAGGCCCTCGACCAGCTGGAACAGCGAGAGATCGGCACATAGCTCAAGCGGTCGCCCACGAGGTGCCGCGGTCCCGCCGGGTTGTGCACGACCGATGCGCTCGAACCAACTGCAGGTACTTCGGCATGCGAGTGCTGCAGAATTCCTTGGCACGGCGCAGCGCCTCGGGCTTCTGCTCTTCGTAGTAGAGGCCGGCGCCCACCGGGTGATGCGTGTCGTGCGCCTCGGCCACCATGTCGGCGATGGTGAGCTGGATCTGCTGCGTCCAGACGCGCGCTGGCGCATCCCGCGCCACGAGCCCGAGCAGCTGGCGCGAGGTACTGCAGGATCAACGCTGTCTGGGCCACCAACACCGCACCGTGCCGCAGAAACGGCGGCGCAAACGGCGGTTGGGCGAGTGTCTCGTCGCGCATCCTTCGCAGCAAACGCCGATTCACCCCTCAGCGCCGTCCGCTGCGTCGCGAGCGACATCGACGTACGCGGCGCCGGCCGCTTCCAGTGCCAGGCGCACGAATTCGCCGCGACCCTGGATCGTCGGCCAGTAGTGCAGTTCATAGGGCATGTGCGCGACTGTAGCGCGCGGTCCGAAGCGAGGTCGTGCCGGCCTTCAGCTGGCGCGACGCCCTACCATCGGCCGGCCATGCACGCACTGCTGCGCCTCGCGCGATCGTCGACCGCATCAACCGCTTCGTCGGGCGCGCGATGGTCTGGCCCTTGCTGGGCTCGGTCCTCGTCAGCGCCGGCAACGCGCTTTCGCGCAAGCTCTTCAGCCTCAGCTCGAACGCCTGGATCGAGATCCAGTGGCACCTGTTCGCCGTCGCCTTTCTCGGCTGCGCCGGCTACGTGCTGCTGGTCGACGAACACGTGCGCGTCGACGCGCTGTCGCGCCGCTGGTCGCCGCGCACTGCGGGCCGCGGTCGATGCCGTCGTGCTGGCGTTGGTGGCGCTGCCGATGACGCGCGCTGTTCGTCATCTTCGGCTGGGCGCTGTTCGTGCAGGCCTGCCACACCGGCGAGGCCTCGTTCAACGCCGGCGGCCTGATCGTCTGGCCGATCTACCTGTGCATGCCGCTCGGCATGGCGCTGCTCGGGCCTGCAGGCGATCAGCGAGCTGGTCCGCCGCATCGCCTTCCTGCGCGGCGAGATGGCCAAGCCCACGCTGACCGAAGCCGACCTGCCGCCGTTCGCCGGTCCGCCCGCGCGGAGCCCGATGACGTCTGGCTCGCGGCCCATCTGGCGCCGCTGATGTTCGTGGCGCTGGTGCCGTGCTGATGTGCGGCGTGCCGGTGGTGTTCGGGCTGGCGGCCTGCGGCCTCGGCTTTCGCGCGTGCTCGGCATCGAATTCGGCGTGATGCCGGCGGCGCTGCTGCAGGCGCTGCCGCTGCGCCTCATCGGCATCATGGGCAACGACATGCTGCTGGCGATTCCGTTCTTCACGCTGATGGGCCTGGTGCTCGACCGCTGCGGCCTGGCGCGCGACCTGCTCGAAACCATCGGCCAGGTGTTCGGCCCGCTGCGCGGCGGCCTGGCGGTCGCGGTCGTGCTGGTCGGCGCGCTGCTCGCCGCCACCACCGGCGTCATCGCCGCCTCGGTGATCTCGATGGGCCTGTTCTCGCTGCCGCTGATGCTGCGCCACGGCTACGACCCGCGCTTCGCGGCCGGCGTGATCGCCGCGTCGGGCAGCCTGACCCAGATCGTGCCGCCGTCGCTGGTGCTGATCGTGCTGGCCGACCAGCTGAACCGCAGCGTCGGCGACATGTATGCCGCCGCGCTGGTGCCGGCGGCGCTGGTCATCGGCGGCTACCTGCTGCTCGTGGCGGGTGGGCGTGGCGCTGGCCGGACGCGATGCCGGCGCTGCCGCGCAGGCGCGCGCCGCGCGCGAGGCCGGCGGCGCGAGCGGGCTGCGTTCGCTGGCCGTGCTGGCCGCTCGAGCGCCGCGGCGAGCGCGGTGTTCATGCAGGCCTATCCCGGCCTGCTGTGCGCCTCGGCCGCACCGCCGCGCCGCCGCCCACCGACGAACGCGTGATCGTCGGCCTGGCGGCGGCGTGTGCTTCGCCTTCGTGCTCGCGCTGGTCGACCGCGTGCTGCGCCTGGGCTGGCTGTCGGCGCTGGCGCGGCGCGTCGCCTTCGTGCTGGTGCCGCCGCTGATTCTGATCTTCCTCGTGCTGGGCACGATCTACCTCGGCGTGGCCACGCCCACCGAAGGCGGCGCGCTGGGCGCGCTCGGCGCGCTGGCGATGGCGGCGGCGCGCGGCCGCCTGCAGCCGCGCGCTGCTGCTCGAGGCCGCGCTGACCACGCTGAAGCTGAGCTGCTTCGTCATCTTCATCCTGATCGGCTCGACGGTCTTCACCCACACCTTCAACAGCCTGGACGGCACGCGCTGGATCGCCAGCTGTTTCGCGAGCTGCCCGGTGGCGCCACCGGCCTGCTGGTGGTCGTCACCGCGCTGGTCTTCGTGCTCGGCTTCTTTCTCGACTTCTTCGAGATCGCCTTCATCCTGGTGCCGCTGCTCGCGCCGGTCGCCGAAGCGCTCGGCATCGACCTGGTCTGGTTCGGCGTACTGCTGGGCGTCAACCTGCAGACCTCGTTCCTGACGCCGCCGTTCGGCTACGCGCTGTTCTTCCTGCGCGGCGTCGCGCCGGCCGAAGACCGCATCGACGCCGCGACAGGCGGGAGGCTGCGGGCCTCAGCACCGGCGAGATCTATGTCGGCGTGCTGCCCTTCATCGCGGTGCAGGTGGTGGTCATGGCGCTGCTGATCGCCTTTCCGCGCATCGTGCAGATCGACGACGGGCGTAGCACGCGGCTCGACGAGGCGGCGCTGCAGTTGCTGGACAGCCACCGCGGGCCGGCGCAGGCGGGCGGCTATCGATAGGCGCGGCGCGGTTGCCCGATCAGGCCAAGGCAGACGGCGCGTCTTCGACGCGCCGCGTGTCCACGCTGACCTCCAGCACATGCTCGCCGCCGCCGCGGATCACGCCGCGCAGCGGCGTCACGTCGCCATAGTCGCGGCCCCGCGCCAGGCGCACATGGCTGGCCGCGGGCACCCGATTGTTGGTCGGGTCCAGGTCGAGCCAGCCCTCGGCGGCGCCGGGCGTGCCCGGGCAATACAGCTGCAGCCAGGCGTGCGAGGCGTCGGCGCCCTGCAGCGCGGGCTGGCCCGCGGGTGGCTTCGTCAGCAGATAGCCGCTGACATAGCGCGCCGGCAGGCCCAGCGCGCAGCATGCGCGATCAGCAGGTGCGCGAAATCCTGGCACACGCCGCTGCGCTGCTCGAAAGCCTGCAGCAGCGGCGTATCGACCTCGGTGCTGGCGCTGTGAAAGGCGAAGTCCTCGTGCAGCCGCCGCATCAGGTCGAGCCCACCCTGCGCCACCGGCAGGCCCGCCGGAAAGCTGGCCGCGGCGTAGTCGCGCAGCGGCGCCAGCCGCGGCACGTAGGGCGAGGGCTGCACGAATTCCACCGCGGCGTCATAGCGCGCACCGGCTTCGTAGCGCAGCGCGGCGGCCACCGCCTGCCATGGCGGGCCCTGGTCCGGCCGCAGCGCTGCGACGGCGTCGTCCAGCGCAACGCGGCTGAAGGCCCGTACCGTCAGCGCCTGATGCGGCTGCGTCAGGCCGAAATGGACGCAGCGGTTGCCGTAGGCGTCGATCTCGTGCGTCAGCTGCGCCGGCGGCGGATCGATGTGCAGCTCGTGCGCCAGCAGCTGCTGGGCGCTGAGTCGATCGGCGCCAGATAGGCCACATGCTGCGCCTGCGCCACCGGCGCGGCGTAGCGGTAGCGCGTCTGGTGGTTGACTTCGAGCACCGTCATGGCCACGGTCACACCCGCTGCAGCGCGTCGCCGGTCGACGCGTGAGCGAAGAAGCGGTGACCCAACTCGTCGGCGAGCGCCAGGCCACTGTGGCGCAGCCCGCCACTGACCTCGCCCAATAGCTGCTGCAGCCGGGCTTCGTCGGCGCCGCGCAGCTGCGCCAGCTGCACACCGGCGCCTTCGGGCGGCAGGTGGTCCAGCAAGGCCTGGGTGGAAGCCTCGTCACCCGGCCCTTGCGCAGCTCGGTGCGCAGCCTGCGCAGCACGCCGGCCAGCGCGCGCGGGTTCTGCTCGATGAACTTCGGCCACGTCTCCATGTCGGCCTTCTGGATGGCGCCGAAGTGGATGTTGGAATAGACCTGGACCTCGTCGTTGACGAACTGCTTCATGTTGTCCGGCAGCTTGTTCCAGACCTCCATGTTGACGCAGAAGTCCATCAGATCGACCGGCTGGTAGACGGACTCGAGGCCGGGCGGTCCCATCGAGATGTACTTGGTCACCTGCTGGAATCCGAGCGCCCAGTTGACCGCCGGGCCGGTATAGTCGGCCGCGTCGATGGTGCCCTTCTCCAGCGCCGAGAAGACCTCGCCACCCGGCAGCAGGGTCGTCTTTGCCCCTGCCTTGGCGAAGGTCTCGGCGATCATCCCGCCCGGGACCCGCAGCTTGAGGCCGCTGAAGTCGTCGAACGAGCGGATGGGCGTCTTCGAGTGGATGATGTTGGGGCCATGGTGGATGCGATTGACGTAGTAGATGCCCTGCTTGGCGAAGATGTCGCGCGCCGCCTGCAGGCCGCCCTTCGAATAGAAGAAAATGTCCCATTCGTGCGGGTAGCGCAGGCCCAGCGTGTAGGAGCTGAGGAACGCGGTCGAGGGCAGCTTGCCCGCCCAATAGAGCGTGAAGGAGTTCATCGCCTCGAGCACGCCGTTCTTGACGCCGTCGAGAAGCTCGAAATCGCCGACGATGTCCTTCGCCTTGAACGGCACGAACTCGAGCTGGCCGCCGGTCTTTTCCTTGATCGTGCCGCACCAGGCCTGGAACGTCTCGAGACCCACGCCCGCGGGCCACGAGGTCTGCACCTTCCACGTCGTCGTGTCGGCGGCGCCGGCCCGTCTCACCCACGGGGCGGCGATGGTCGCGGCCGCGGCCGCGCCCGCCGTGCCGGCCAAGGCCGTGCTCTTCAGAAATCCCCGGCGCGCCGTGCTCGTCTTCTTCTTGTCATTCATGTCCTTGCTCCCGCTCTCCTTGGGCGCGCGGCTGCCAGGCCGAGCCCAAGCGCTTCAGTTCGCATTAGCCTTGCCGGCACGATGCCTCCCCGTCGCGCGAGATCCGCTGCAGCCCGTCTCGGATCTCCTCGGCCGGACCATGGGGGCGCGCCGGGCCCCTAGTTCGGCATCTCGACAGTGACCTTGATAGCAGAGTACCAGGCGGCCAGGTTGGCCACGTCGTCCTCGCTCAGGCTCTGGACGATGATCGACATCTGCTCGTTCTTGCGCGCCCCGCTCTGGAAGGCCTTGAGCTGCTTGATGATGTAGTTCGGATTGTCCCCGGCGAGATTGGGCGCCTCCGGGTTCTTGCTGAGCCCGTTGAGCCCGTGACAGACCGCGCACATGACGGCCTTCTTCTTGCCCGCCGCCACGGCCGCCGCCTGATCGGCGGCGGCCGTGCTCGGCGCGAGGGCCACGGCTGCCAGCAGGCAGCCGACGACGACGACAGGAACTTCATCGTGAGAGAACTCGCATGCAGAGGAGGGCCGCGACCAGGGCCGCGGCCCGAGCCCGATCAGTCGCCGTACGAGATGCGATAGACGGCTCCGGCGAAATCGTCGGAGACCAGCAGCGAGCCGTCGCGCAGCTGCGCCAGTGCTACCGGCCTGCCGATATACTCGCCATCCTCGGTCAACCAGCCCGAGGCGAACACCTCCTGCTCCCCAGCCGTGCCGTCATCGTTGAGCGGCGTGAACAGCACGCGGGCGCCGACGGGAACGGTACGGTTCCACGAGCCGTGCTGGGCGGTGAAGACGCCCTTCTTGTAGCGCTCGGGGAACTTCTTGCCGGTGTAGAACACCATGCCGAGATCGGCGGCGTGCGCGATGGTCTCGACCACCGGGAAGACCGCGTCGGCAGGCGGCTCGCTGTCCTTGAACTCGTTGGTGCGGACATGGCCGCCGCCATACCAGGGAAAGCCGAACTCCTGGCCGGGTCCGGTGATGCGGTTGAGCTCGCCCGGCGGGATGTCGTCGCCCATGCCGTCGACCTGGTTGTCGTTGGTCCACAGCTCGTGGGTCGTGGGATTGAAGTCGAACCCGACCGGGTTCCTGAGGCCGGTCGCATAGACCTCCCGGTTCGCCCCGTTCTGGTCCATGCGGATGATGCCGCCGACGCCGAGCTTCTTGAACGGCTCGACCTTGTCCTTGGGCGGCACGTTGAAGGGCTGGCCCAGCTGGACGTAGAGCTTGCTGTCGGGCCCGACCACGCACACGCGAGCCGTATGATTGTAGGATTCGTCGGCGCCGGGGATCAGCTCCCCTTCCTTCACGACCTCGCCCACCGCCACGTCGGGGCTCTCGTAGAAGAACTCGGCCGCCGGGAAGACGCGCACGCGGTTGCGCTCGGCCACGTAGAGAAACCCGTCCCTGGAGAAGCAGACGCCGTTCGGGATCACGAACTGAAGCGAGGGTGCGAAGCGCTTCACCTCGTCCGCCGTCCCGTCCTTGTTGCGGTCGGTCACCGCCCAGACCGCATCCTTTCGCGTCCCCACGAAGGTGACCACCCCCTGCGGCCCGACGGCCATGTGCCGGGCGTCGGGAACGACCGCGTAGAGATTGATCTTGAAGCCCGGCGGCAGCTTGATCTGCTCCAGGTTCTTGCGGAGCTGATCGGCGAACTCACCGGCCTGCGGCACGTAGCCGAACGCGCCCGAGCCCGTGCCGGTCGCCTGCATGTTCTCGAGCTTCGACATGTTGTCGTCGCTCCTGGCGATGCCGCCGGCACCGACGAGCGCAGCAATCGCCACCGAGCACATGACTATGTGCCTCATGGATGCCTCCCCTTCATTGGCCCTCGAGAGCAGGGCGCCTTCCGATGCGCGGACCCCGTCACTATGGCATGCAATGCCGGAGCATGGAAGCCGCTTGCAACTGCCCTGGTGTCTCGGAGCCCACCCGACGAGGACTTGAGCGGAACCGGTCGGCTCTGGGGTCTGCTCGACCGTTAGGCGGGCCGACGCCGCCACGCGGACCGACTCGGCGCTGGCCCTGGTCGCGCCTCCCTTGCCACTGGCAGGACGGGTCGGGACACCTCGCAGCGCGGCTCCGCGGGCGGTGCCGGACGCGATTGCCCCTCCGGCCCCGCATCGCGGCTTCCGCCCCCGCGGGACCGGATGATCGATGTTGCCGATCATGGGCCCTGTCGCCAGGCCCGATGAAGCCCCCGCCTTCGGCATGTCGGGATGTCGCGTTTGGCACCAGTCCGCAAGGCGCATGCAGGCCGTGGCCAGGCCTCCGGGATTCCCCGGTCGGCAGCGCCTCGCGCGTGCGAGAAGGACCGCGAGCGGCCCCCTCGGCGTCGTCGATGCGCGACGGAAGCGGCCGATCATCGTGGGCCTTCAGCACAGCCCGTCCCACCTCGACCCGACGCCGCCCGAGCACGGCAGCATCGCCCGAAACCCGGACCGACCGGCTGATCTCGCGCAAGACGGATGGGAGGAAACGGGATCAGTATGGTCGAACGATCGGGACGGCCTCGCGCACCGCGGCGGCCGCGACGGGGCGCGAGCGCCCGACAGGAAGGGCCACATGAGCCGTCTTCGCCGGCACACCGAGAGCCACCTCGTCGACCGCATCGGGTGGCTGAGGGCGGCCGTGCTCGGCGCCAACGACGGCATCGTCTCGACCGCCAGCCTGATCGTCGGCGTCGCCGCGGCGGCAGCGACCCAGGGCGATGTCCTGATCGCCGGTGCCGCGGGACTGGTGGCCGGCGCCATGTCGATGGCCGCCGGCGAGTATGTGTCGGTCAGCTCGCAGTCCGACACCGAGCAGGCGGACCTCGCGCGCGAGCGCTCTGAGCTGGCCCAGAGCCCCGCGGCCGAGCTCGACGAGCTTGCCGGGATCTACGCCAGGCGCGGTGTCGATCCGGCCCTGGCGCGGCAGGTCGCGCGGCAGCTGATGGCGAAGGATGCCCTGGGCGCCCACGCGCGCGACGAGCTCGGGATCTCCGAGATCACCACGGCACGTCCCGTGCAGGCCGCGCTCACATCGGCCGCCACCTTTTCCGTGGGCGCCGCCATGCCGCTGCTCATGGTCGTCGTCTCGCCCGCCGCCGCCCTCGTCCCCATCGTGTCCGCCGCGTCCCTGGGCTTCCTGGCCCTTCTGGGCGCTATCGGGGCGAAGGCCGGCGGTGCCGACGTTCTGCGCGCCACCGCCCGCGTGACGTTCTGGGGCGCCCTGGCGATGGCCCTCACCGCCGGCATCGGCAAGCTGCTGGGCACCGTCGTCTGAGCAGCGGGAGCGGCGCGAGAAGGGTCTAAGCCGGACGCGTCCCCAGCCGCCGCGGGCAGGACCCGGTGACCGGCCTCTAAGTCGGAACGGTTCCCGGGCTGCCCGGTGCGCACGCCCAGCGTGCGGCGCTCGATGAGCTGTTGACGAGCCTGAAGGAAGTCGTCGGGCTGGTCCTGGAGGAGGACCTTCGGGGAGATAGGATTCTCACGCGGCATCGCAGATTTGTGCTGGCTCACTCGAGTAGCCGGCCAGTAGGTGGGTCGCGATCGCCTGCATCACCGGCGGGCAGACCGCATTGCCGAGCAAGCGGATCCGATCCCGTCTCGTACCGCGCTCGAGGCGATAGTCTTCGGGGAAGCCCATGGCGCGCTGGAGCTCGGGTACCTGCAGCATCCGGATGGTGGCGGCCGGCCCGTCGCCGGAGACGAGGGCGAATTCGATCGAGCGTCGTCACGGTCCGCAGTGGCCGGTCAACAGACTGCCAACCGCCGGCGGCGTCAGAGCCGTAGTAGACCACGATGATGTGCCCCGCGTCTGGGAGAGCGGTCCGCGCGCGCGATCCGTTCAAGCGTGGCCGCGGCGAGTGGGCGCGCCCGGCCGTGGATCGGTCCGGCGGGGTGCACGCCGTCAGGATCGAGGATGGAGGTAGCCGAACGGGACGCTCTCCGCTGGGCTCCCATCACAGGCGTCGGAACGCCATCTCGCGTACCGAGCAGGAACATCCGTCGCCGTGCCTGAGGGACTCCGAAAAATTGAGCATCCAGGATCTCGATCGTATGGCGGTAGCCCCGGGCGCCGAGAGCCGCCAGGAAGTCGCGCCAGCCCTCCCAGCACCGTATCCGCGCAACATTCTCAAGAACCAGGAATCTTGGTTGCCAGGCGTCCAGAAACGGCAGCACGAACAGCCCAGAGCGGAGGCTCGCCAGGTCGACCTCACGGCGCCCGCGGGCGATCGAGTGGCTGGTGCACTCAGGCGAAGCCAGAAGCAGATCCACTTGGCCAACATGGCCAAAGAGCGCGGGCCCGTTACGCTCGTCCGTGAAATCACGCCACCGACAACTGACCTCACAGGGTGAGGCGAAACGCCTGTCATTACAGCCCCTGGCGTCGTCCTCTTGGGGTCCGCTTACCAGAACGTGCATGGCTTGCACGGAACTCGGTCAAATTACCTCTCACCACTTCCTCACCGTGTCGAGGTACCTTTGCTTCAAGCGATCCGGGTCCGGCCACAGACTGCGCTCGCGCGGAAGGCAGATCTTACGACCGTCGATGGCGCGCAAGTGCTCAATGAGCGGGCCGTCGTCGACGCTGGCGACGCATTCTGCGATGTGCGCTCGGTAGTCCTGATCAATCGCGATAAGCCCCTGATCGAACGCCGTATGGTGAAGCTTCGACATACAGATACCGTTCTGGACGATGGGTTGGCCGAGAGTCTCGTCGCTATCACGGATTATGTGCGCGGCGTCGACCAGCTGAGGCAGCCGTAGCCGTGAGAGTGCGCAGCGAGCGCGATAGGCATCAAGGACACGTTCGCGGAACAGCTTTTGGTGGAGTCGCTGGCTCACGAGCCGTGACCCATATCTCCGCTCATCCAGAGACTCGGGGAATAGGATCGAGGTCGGATGCAGGCCTCTTACCCCCGATGTCAGGCGGACCTTGCGGAGTTGCCCATCCCACTCCTCGACGAACACTGGAGCCACTATCTCATAAATGCTTGGTTTGATACCAAAGAAATATATGAGAGGAATTTTTCGCGCGCCTGCCTCGTGCAGGAGTTTATTCTGTCGATCAAGCGGATTTTCTCCCTTGAAGTCGTATATAATACCAGTGGCGTCGAGAACAACTCCGCCTCCATATGACTGGTCCTCATATCGCGACGCGCGGCCCGCGCGGGGGATTGTGGTCTTGATACTTAGAACAGAACTCATCTGGCGCGGCTTAAAGATTCCCTCGGCCTGTGAGGCGAGACAGATCTTCTCGCCGGCGAAACTGAATCCTCGGTCGATAACGCTCCACGGCACGGTCGTACCGAGCTTCACAACCATCGCTTCGACGCATGCGAAGGCGGCGGCCCTGATGGCGTCATCCCTGTCTGCCGCATGCAGGTCCTCGGGAAGATAAGCAACGCCCATCTCACCGAGGCCCCGGCCGTCGGTATCCGCCGCTTCCTGTCCCTCGCTATGGTCTGGCTTCACCGCGGCTGCCAACTCCCTCCCGCCGCCCGAACGGAGCATGGGGCGATCTTTCGCGATTTACAACGATAACCCACGCGCGAATGGCGGCCCTTTACGCCGAACCGAAGCGTCACTAACCCGAAAAATTCACCAAGCCGGCTGGAACGGCTGGCGGGCGCTACCAACGCGTTGAGATCGTGTATGATTTTGGTGCTGAAGCAGTCTCATCACGCTCAACGGAGTTTGCGCCCGCCATGGCGGAGAATGCCCCGGTTCTACCCGGCCTGTCACCAGCCGGCGGCAAGGCCGTTCACGTCGCCTTCGATGGCGGGCGGCTGACCTCGGACGCCGGGGTCCTGGTGCTGGCGGAGATCGAGCGGCGGCTCGGCCTGGCCGAGCGACTGGCCCGTTGCATCGAGGACCCGCGGGCGGCTGATCGGGTGCGTCATGGCTTGGCCGAGATGATCCGCTTTCGCGCGCTGATGATCGCCGCCGGCTAGGCCGACGCCAACGATTGCGATGCGCTGCGCGCCGACCCGGCGTTCAAGCTGGCTATCGGCCGGCTGCCTGCGAGCGGCGAGAACCTGTGCTCGCAGCCGACGATGTGTCGGCTCGAGAACCTGCCAACGGCGACCGCGCTCAAGAGGATGATGGCGGCCATGGTGGACCTGTTCTGCGACAGCTTCGACGACGTGCCGCGCCGGATCGTGCTCGACATCGATGACACCGAGGACCGCGTTCACGGTCAGCAGCAGCTCTCACTGTTCCATGCCCACTACGACAGCCGCTGCTTTCTGCCGATCCACATCTACGAGGCCGGCAGCGGCAAGCCGGTGGCGGTGATCCTGCGGCCGGGCAAGACGCCGGACGGTGCCGAGGTGGCGCGGGTGCTGCGCCAGGTGGTGCGGGCGATCCGCGCCCGCTGGCCCAGGATCGAGATCCTTATCCGCGGCGACAGCCACTACAGCCGGCCCGAGGCGCTGGACTGGCTGGAGCGGAACCGGGTCGGCCACATCTTCGGCCTCGGCGGCAATGCGGTCCTGCTCGCCAGGGTCAGGCCCCTCGCCGAGGACGCCGCGATGGCGCGGGTCGAGGATGAGGACGGCAAGGTCCGCCGCTATGGCGAGTTCCCTTATGCCGCCAGGACCTGGATGGTCGAGCGGCGCGTGATCGCTCGCGTCGAAGCCTCGGCGCAAGGCAGCGACAGCCGCTTTGTCGTCACCAACCTCAAGGGCGCGCCGCGCTGGTTGTACGAGGACGTCTATTGCGCCCGAGGCCAGGCCGAAAACCTGATCAAGGCGCACAAGCTCCACCTCGCCTCCGACCGATCGACAGCAGCGCTGTCGATCATGCTCCAAGGCCACAGCCAACCAGTTCCGCCTGCTGGTTCACACCGCCGCCTACTGGCTCCTTCACAGCCTGCGCGCCTTGGCACCCAAGGCCTCGTACTGGCGCGACGCCCAGTTCGACACGCTGCGCCTAGCCTTCGTCAAGATCGCCGCGCGGGTCACCGAGCTGGCCACCCGCATCAAGGTGGCCCTGCCGTCCAGCTATCCCTACCAGGACAGCCTGATGCTGCTGACCGCCCGCGCCGCCAAGCTGCCGCCCTGACCGCTGGGGCGGCGTGCCCCATCCCGAGCCCGTCCCCCGCAACCCCAAACTCCGCCTTCAGCGCGCTGCTGGCGCCACCAACAAGCGCGACCCCAGCCAATCCAAAGCCAACCGAAACAAAAGGCCCGTGAATGATTTCAGGCTAGGGCGCGTCGGCGAGGTCATGGCCACGGTAATTCTACATCCGCCCACCGCCGGCCAGGATGTCGGCGAATGGGCGAAGCAGCCGGCCTGCCGTAAGAATGCGCTCGAGTCCAAGGTCGAGCAGATTGAAGGCTTCGAGCGGTGGGTCATATACCCCGATGTCGCGCAATCTGACCGACGCGAGGCGAAGCGGACCGGGCGCATTGATGAAGGCCTCGCGTCGGTCATCGAGGTCATGCGTATGGGCAGCTCCGACTGGCAGCACCTGCGGCAGTTCTGTCAGGGTCAACGGATCTTGGTGTCAGATGAGGACCGCCAATTCTTTCCGGTCGTGCAGAGCCCGATGAAGGCGCCGACAGAGGCGCAGGCACGGTGCCTGCTCGAGATCCGCGCTCGCGCTGAGCAGGCGGGATGGAAGTCCGGCGCGCTAACCACCTAACCTCACTGCGTCAGCAACCGTCTCAGGTTCGTGGATTGGTGCTTCATCGTCCGCAGGAAGAGCAGTGATCGAGCTGGCGGGCGAGGAGCACGGCGATGCACTAGGGTAAAGTCGCGATGGAGGTGGCGACGCTGTCGCTGCCGAGGCGGCTCTCGACCCCCGCTTCGTCTACGCCAACCGGGCAGCCCAGGCCTGCTTCGGCTACGACTGGCCCACCTTCACCTCCCTGCCCTCCCGCCTCTCGGCCGAGGCGCCCGACCGGGCCGAGCGGCAGGCGCTCCTGGATGCCGTCGCACGCAACGGCTTCACGACCGGCTATCGCGGCCTGCGCATCGCGTCCACGGGCCGCCGCTTCTGGATCGAGGACGGCATCGTCTGGGAGCTTTTGGACCGTGGACGGCGTCAGGCGCGGCCAGGCCGCGACGTTCTCGAGCTGGCGCGACGCCTGAGCGCCGGCAAGCAGCGCGGCGCCCGGCAGGACAGCGACCAGCGCCGAGGCGCCGACCACCATTCAGCGCCACAAGCCCGCTTCGTCGTAGCCGACGATCTCGTCCGGGCTGCGGTAGTCGAGGTCCGGCAAGGCGGCGAAGCGCCTGATCAGCGCATCGATCGCCGCACGATTGAGCGGCTTCTCGCCTCGCCTCGGCTGTTCCTTGCACAACCGCGCATAGGCGAGGCAGGCCTGGATATCGGCCCGGGTCAGGTGCGGATGGCTGTCGAGAATAGCGGCCTCGGTCCAGCCCTCGGCCAGCAGGCCGAAGACCAGCTCCACAGGGATCCGCGTGCCGCGAATGATCGGCTTGCCGGCCAGCACGGCCGGATCGAGGGTGATCCTGGGTTCGTTGGTGTCCATCCGGCCCTCTTCCCGGCGAGCCTCGAAGGGCCGCCTCGATCGGGGATTCTGTCGGAGGATAGCAGCTCCTCGAGGTCGAGCGCCACCGCCCTGGCGGCCAGGCCCGCGTGCACCTGCACGCCGATGGATTCCCGCCTGCGCGGGAATGAGCGGTGGGCGGCAACGGCCATCCCGCCCGTCCTCGCGAAGGCAGGGGCCTCTTCCCCATGAAGGCGATGGACCCACTCCCTCCGCTCATCCCCGCGGAGGCGGGGACCCACTCCCCCCGTTCGTCCCCACGGAGGTGGGGACCCAGGCTGGCTGCAGCCCTCCTCCACCCGGCGGCGTGGGCTCCCTCTCCCGCTCATCCCCGAGGAAACGGGGATCCAGTTTCCACCCTCTTGACCAATTACAGTTGAGAGACTATAGTCCTTCTCATGTCTCTCCCCCTCCCCATCCGCGTCGTCGCCGGTCGATGGTCTCCATCCGCCGCCGCGTCGGCATGCGCGTGGCGGCGGGGCTGCCCCTGAAGCCCGCGGCGATGGCCGAGCGGCTGAGCGAGGTCGAGGCCGACGCCCTGCTCGACGATGCCGAGTTCCAGGGCCTCGTCGAGGGCTATCGCCGCTTCATGGACCTGCCGGCCGCCGAGCGCCGGGAGCGTCTCGTCGCGATCGCCTTCTGCGAGCTCGAGGCGGCAGCGCTCGACGGCGACATCAAGGTCTGCTGCTTTCTGCTGAAGGAAGACCGGCTGCGCCGCTGCCCGGCCGAGACGCTGGCCGACGCGCTCGAGGCCCGCATGGCGCCCTGCCGGCAACCACCTCCTGCCCCACGGCCCGGCGGAGTCGGGCCACGCTCCCAACCCCGACGAGGGCCCCCGCTGGTGCGCCGAGGGCGCCGGCCGCATCGCCGACGCGATGCTGGGCGACCTCGCCGCCGCACCCCTCCCCCCGGACCAGACGCCCCGGTCAGGCAGCCCCGGACCAGGCAGCCGAAGACACCGCAGGTCGAGCCCCAGGCTCCAGCAGCGCCCACCGCGACCGGCCGCGCCGATCCCGTCCCTTCTCCGCCGCGGCGCTGCTCCGTCGCGAGCTCGTCGGCAGCGCCTCCGGCATGGCGCTCGGCACCGACGCGCACACCCGGGACGTCGATGCTCACCGCCCCCGTGCCCCCAGTGGCCGCCCCTGGCGCGCCCAAGCCCCGCCGCGTTAGCCGGCACCCCCGCCCGAGTGTCTTGTCGTTGCTGCGGTGACCTCTGGCGATCCTCCACGGTCTGACCCGTCGCCGCTCCTCTTCTCACCACGCGTGCCGGGCGCCGCAACCCCTCGTCACCCGGATCTGGCTGTCGCCCTCGCGGCGACGGCCCAAAGCCGCGTCGCTCGAATGCGCCGACCGGGCTCGCTGGAACGCTTCAGGGAGATGACGGATCGAGCCGTCAGGATGATCCGGAGCGCCGGCCTCGGGGAGTGGAACCCCCTGAGGCCGTGCCCAATCTTTCAGGCGCTGCCGGCGGTGCCGCTCTGCGCCAGCAGCATCCGCAGCACGAACTGCAGGATGCCGCCATGGCGGTAGTACTCGACCTCGTCCAGCGTATCGAGGCGGCACAGAAGCTTTATCTGTTCCTTCGTGCCGTCCTTGCGGGTGATGGTGACGTTCGCGTCCATGCGCGGCTTGAGGCCGGCCTCGAGGCCCTCGATGTCGAGCACCTCGCTGCCGTCGAGCGTCGAGGCTCTTGCGCGTCATGCCGTCCTTGAAGGTCAGCGGCAGCACGCCCATGCCGACGAGGTTCGAGCGATGGATGCGCTCGAAGCTCTCGGCGATCACCGCCTTCACGCCCAGAAGAAGCGTACCCTTGGCCGCCCAGTCGCGCGACGAGCCGGTGCCGTATTCCTGGCCGGCCACGACCACGAGCGGCACGTTGCGCCTCGCGTACTCCATGGCCGCGTCATAGATCGACATCTCCGTGCCGTCGGGCTGGAGAATGGTAAAGCCGCCCTCCTTGCCGGCCAGCATCTCGTTCTTGATGCGGATGTTGGCGAAGGTGCCCCGCATCATGACCTCGTGGTTGCCGCGGCGCGAGCCGTAGGAATTGAAGTCCTGCGGCCGGATCTGATAGCCCTGGAGATACTCGGCCGCCGGGCTGGTGCGCGCGATCGAGCCGGCGGGCGAGATGTGGTCGGTGGTGATCGAATCGCCCAGGAGCGCCAGGATGCGCGCACCCTCGATGTCGCTGACGGTCGCGGGTGCCTCCTTGGGCATGCCCTCGAAATAGGGCGGCAGCCGCACATAGGTGCTGCCCTCGTCCCAGTCGTAGGTGAGGCCCGCCTCCGACGCGGCGATGGCCCGCCAGCGCTCGTCGCCCGAGAAGACGTCGGCATAGGAGCTCTTGAACATGGCCTGGTCGACCGCCTCGCGGACCACCTTGTCGACCTCGTGCGGCGTCGGCCAGACGTCCTTCAGATAGACGGGCTTGCCGTCGGAGCCGGTGCCGAGCGGCTCGGTCGTGATGTCCTTGAGCATCGAGCCCGCGAGCGCATAGGCCACCACGAGCGGCGGCGAGGCCAGATAGTTGGCCTTCACCTGCGGATGCACGCGGCCCTCGAAGTTGCGGTTGCCCGAGAGCACGGCCGCCACCACGAGCTTGCCGTCGGTCACCGCCTCGGCGATGGGCTCGGGCAGCGGGCCCGAGTTGCCGATGCAGGTGGTGCAGCCATAGCCCACGAGGTTGAAGCCGATCTGGTCCAGATATCGGGTGAGGCCGGCCTTGTCGAGATAGTCGGTCACGACCTTCGAGCCCGGCGCCAGCGAGGTCTTCACCCAGGGCTTGGGCGCTATGCCCTTCTCCGCCGCCTTCTTGGCGACGAGGCCCGCGGCCAGCATCACGCCCGGATTGGAGGTGTTGGTGCAGCTCGTGATCGCCGCGATCACGACGTCGCCGTGCTGCGAGGGCATAGTCGGCACCCGCCACCGGCTGCTCCCTGTCGGCCGGGCTGTCGCCGGCCAGCGCCTTCAGGCCGTCGGCGAAGCCGGCCTTGGCACCCTTGAGCGGCACGCGGTCCTGCGGGCGCTTGGGGCCGGCGATGCTGGGCTCCACCGAGGCGAGGTCGAGCTCCAGCATGTCGGTGAAGGCGGGGTCCTCGGCACCCTCGTCGTGCCACATGCCCTGCGCCTTGGCGTAGGCCTCGACCAGGGCGATGCGCTTCGGGTCGCGGCCGGTGAGCCTGAGATAGTCGAGCGTCACCTTGTCGATCGGGAAGAAGCCGCAGGTGGCCCCGTATTCGGGCGCCATGTTGCCGATGGTGGCGCGGTCGGCGAGCGGCAGGCCGGTGAGGCCGGGCCCGAAGAACTCGACGAACTTGCCGACGACGCCCTTGCGGCGCAGCATCTGCGTGACGGTCAGCACGAGGTCGGTGGCGGTGGTGCCCTCGGGCAGCTTGCCGGTGAGCCTGAAGCCCACGACCTCGGGGATCACCATCGAGACGGGCTGGCCCAGCATCGCCGCCTCGGCCTCGATGCCGCCCACGCCCCAGCCCAGCACGGCCAGGCCGTTGACCATCGTGGTGTGGCTGTCGGTGCCGACCAGCGTGTCCGGATAGGCCACCTCCTTGTTGCCGTCCCGGCCGGTCCAGACGACCTGCGAGAGATATTCGAGGTTGACCTGGTGGCAGATGCCGGTGCCCGGCGGCACGACGCGGAAGTTCTGGAACGCCCCGGCCCCCCAGCGCAGGAAGGCGTAGCGCTCGCCGTTGCGCTCATACTCGAGTTCGACGTTGCGGGCGAAGGCGGCCTGGCTGCCGAAGGCGTCCACCTGCACCGAGTGGTCGATCACGAGGTCGACCGGGACGAGCGGGTTTATTTTCTTCGCATCGCCGCCCAGCTCGAGCATCGCCTCGCGCATCGCGGCGAGGTCGACCACGGCCGGCACGCCGGTGAAGTCCTGCATCAGCACGCGGGCCGGGCGGTAGGCGATCTCGGTGTCCGAGGTGCGCTTGGCGAGCCAGCCCGCCATCGCGTCCACATGCTCGACCGTGACGGTGCGGCCGTCCTCGAAGCGCAGCAGGTTCTCGAGCAGCACCTTCATCGAGAAGGGCAGCCGGTCGATGTTGCCCAGGCGCTTGGCGGCCTCGGGCAGGCTGAAATAGTCGTAGGAGAGGTCGCCGACGCTCAAGCGAGCGGCGGAGCTGCAGACTGTCATGACCGGTGACGGACACGAGGCATCCTCCTGGGATCAGGTCAGGGCGCCGCGCGGCGGGGAGCGCCCCGGTCTCGCGGTTCTATAAAGTGGTTATAGGCTCGCTGCCGCCAGGGTTCAAACGGCACCCGCTGTCGCATCCGGCATGGCGGCTCTCCGCCGGCCCTGCACGCGCCGCATGCGCAGGGAGCTCATGGGGAGATTGCCGCGCTCCCGGCGCCCCCGACCTGCATCGGCGGCGAAAGCCGGCACGGCCTTTCAGGGCGAGGCTAGCACCGCGCAGGAAGGCCGGCGTCGGCCTGGAGCGACCCGCAAGCCGTCTCGTAGCCGAGCTGCGCCATGGCATCGTCGGCGACGGCAGCGTCGATCTCGCGCAGCTCATCGGGCGTAAAGTAGTCGCGGTAGCCGCCGACCTTGCCGCGCCTCACCTTGAACGAATGCCCGTCGGCCGGATCGCCCGGCCTGAGGATGTCGCTCGCGAAGAAGCCGCTCGCCTCCCTGGAGCGGAGCCGCTCGAAAGACGCGAACGCCACGGCCCGCCGAAGCTCCTCGGGAGAGCACGGCTCGCCGATGAACGCCATGACGCGAGCAAGCTCCCAGTCGGGTCTGGCACGGAGGTCCTCGTAACGCAGCAGGAGGACGTTCTCGAGCTGACCGGCCCGCTCGTGCCAGCGGCGCAGGAAGCGGAGGACGAGCGGCAGCTTGCCACGCACGAAATGAAGAAGCTCGGCGCCGTCGACCTCGCCGCCCTCCTTGGGCGGCGTGCGAAGCCTGCTCGCGTGGCGGCGTTTTTGGAAGTAGGCCGAGACGGCGACGTCCCGCGGATCGCGAACCAACAGGATGACCCGCTTGCCGCGGTAGCTGCGCAGCGGTGCCAGCGGCGCGCCTGCCGGAACCTTGCGGCTGTCGTGGGTGAAGAGGATTCGTGGAACCGCCGGCTGCAGCCGTTGGAAGTTGTCGAAGTTGACCAGGAGCCGCTCGTCGATGCCGTAGCGCTGGTGATAGACGTGCGAGATCAGCGCGCAGAGCCAGGTGCGCCCGCTCTTGGCATGCGAGACGATCACGACATCCGCGCGCGCCAGCCTCAGCCGCCGTTTCCAGCTGCGCAGCGACCAGCGCAGGCGCTCTTGCAGCTGCGGCTCGACCAGAAGGCTCGCACCTCGATCATCGACATGGCCCGCGGAACGTGGCGCGCCGGCATCCAGGGTCACGACGCCACCGCGCACGCCGTCGCGTCCGTCTCCTGCTCGATCATCTCGAGCGCCCGTGCGTGCGTCTCGCCGCAGAGCCGACCGATGTGCGCCAGCACACCCGCCGGGATAATCTGGGTGAAGCGCGACGCGGCGGCCGCGTCCACGTGGCTCGTGGCCGCGTAATGGCTGTTCGATTCCGCCGCCATCTCGTTGAACGTCGGCCGGGCGAGGATGCCGTCCCATGGAAGGCTCAAGCGTGCGCAGATGAACCGCGTGACGCCCACCGGATTGGTCACCAGCTCCTCGAAGGAGCACAGCAGCAGCCGATCGCCGAGCCGGCGCTTCGCCGCCATCGTCGCCTGCGTGGAGCGGATCCAGAAGCCCATGACGTCGTCGAGGCGGTCGGAAAGCTTCCCGTATTGCTGCTTGATCGCCGACGCATACCAGCCGGCCGGATGCCGGACGGACGAGATCACGAACCCGTCCGGGTAGGTGCGCTCGAGCCGCTCGACGCTTTCGGGAACCATCAGGACCCGCGGCGTGAAGGCCGAGATGTATTTCTTGGAGCCGCTGTCGAAGCCCTGATAGTCGTGCCAGGCGTTGAAGAACGACGTCATGTAGTGGTTCAGAACCGACCGTGCGGTTTGCGGCTTTTCCCGCTTTGCCAGCTCGATGAAGATGGCCTTTTGCTGACCCACATCGAAGCTGAAGGGGTAGCGCTTGGCATCCTCCGACGGACCTTTGGTGTAGAATCCACGCGAAGCGTAGTCGTGCACCCACCGCTGCGTGAGCTGGCGGAACAGCGCGGCCGGGCGCTCCGCCGGGTTCGGCTCCGGCCAGTCCCACTTCTCCGGCCGCCCCCACTTGAGCTCGTAGGGATGGGCCAGAATGTTCGGATGCCCGTCGAGCAGCTGGGACAGGAGCGTGCCGCCCGACCGCTGGATCTGGCTGACGAGGATCAAAGGCTGCTCGACGCGCACGGGATCCACCAGCCGCTGGGAGTCGAAGGGCCGAAAGAGCCTCATCGATACGCTCCGGCGACCGCGCTCGCGGCGACGCTCTGGCCCTCGTCCTGCTCGCGGCGTGACGGTGGGGAGAGCGTGTAGCCATGGCGGGCGAGGTTCACGCCATAGGTCCGCATGAGGCGCATGTTGTCGGCTGCGCACAGCTGGGCGAGGTGGGCTCCCACGTCACTCGGCAGATCGATCCGTGGTGCCGGGCCCGGCCTTCGCGGCCGCCGCACCGCGAGCTGGCGCGCGACACGCCGCGGAAGCAGACCGCCGAACAGGCGCCACAGCCAAAAGGCGCGTCGTGAGAGTGAGGCATTCTCATGGTTGCCCTTCATGAGCCTCAGAAAGCCCTCGGCATCGACGCCGAGCAGCTGGGCGAACCGCTGGGCGAAAAGCACCTGGCTCTCCTTGAGCTCCTCGAAGAGAAGGATGTGCACATTGTCACGACCGAACAGGGACGCATAATAGTCGATCAGCGCGCCGAACCTGATGTCGTCGTGTATCGAGCGGTACGGCTCATGCGCAGCCGACCAATACCATGCCTTGAAAGACAGAAACTGGCCATCCTTCAGGCTCTTCCGCAGATCATTGAAATACCGAGAGATGATAAGATCTTCCTGCCTTCGGATGGTAAAGACGATACTCGCGTCAGGAAAGAGCTGATACAGCCTCTCGGCGATGAGACCCTTGTCCTTCGACTTGTAGAGGGCGATGTTCTCGTGAGAGATGAGAACGGCCCCCGAGGCAGGAGCCGCGGCGAGATGGGCGTCGAAGATGTCGCGAACCCGCGCCGGCTCGACATGGATCGAGTCGGCCTGGCAGATGTGACGGATGGCCCACTCGAGCGCCGGCGTCGGCGCCGGCAGGCCGAGATAGTCGATGCCCGGCATCCGGGCGAAGACGTGACGTTGCAGCGTCGTCGTCGCCGTCTTGACCATGCCCGGATGGATCAGCACACGCCGCCCGAGGGCTGAAGGCACGCGCTCAAACGCCGGCGGCATCGCGCCCTCCGCAGCCGGCCCGAAGCCCGACACGACGCTCCACCATGGCCAGATCGAGCAGTAGCCCCCCAATCGGCGCTTGGGCGTTGCCAGCGAGGAGGTGCATGTCGCCAAGATCCGCGCGCGTTCACTCCGATCCCGAGGATCGGACGAGATGCGTCAGAAGAGGTGTAACGGGATCACTTGTAGAATTGTCCATGCGGGCAGCAGGAACATCAACATACCATTATTTAAAGTCGACGTCGGAGACGCGCTTCAGGCGCGCCGACGCTGCCCGCCTCTGGTTGGGGCGTCGGCTCCGGGCCTGCACGAGAGCCGCGCCGCGAAGTCAGCGCCGCGGCCTCCCAGAATCAGGGGATGATGATGGGCGACACCCGGCAAGGGCTCAAATGGCACCCCGTGTCGCATCCGGGTGGGCAGGCGGCGGAGGGATGGGTGGCCGGCGGCGGCCGCGGGCCAGCGAGAGCGCTGCCTCGCCCAGGATGGCGGCCGCATAGGCCCCGCCGATCAAAGCGAGGCTTCCGGGCGAGGTTTTCCAGGTCTGCAGAAGCAGGCCCAGAAGGCAGGCCGAGGTGAGCAGGGCCCCCAGCCCCGGGATCCAGCGGGCGATGCCGATCCGCCGCGCCAGCCGCCAGGCGGCGAGGTTGACGGCCGCGAAGATCAAAAGAAAGGTGGCGCTGGCAAAGCTCGCGATGAAGCCGAGACCGGCGCCGAGGCTCATGGCGCCGGTGGCCAGGGTCAGGGCCACCAGCGCCACCCACGGCACCGGCCGGCTGCGCTCGCGCAGCGAGAAGACGCGCGGCAGCGCGTGATCGCATGCCATCACCATGGCGAGACGGGCGGCGCCGAAAAGCGTGGCGTTGATGGCCGAGGCCGTCGAGAGCAGGGCGGCGAGGCCGATGAGAAAAAAGCCCGCCTGGCCCAGCGCCGGACGGGCGGCGACGGCAAGGGCGTAGTCGCCCTGGCGCTGCACCTGCTCGGGCGTGAGGGTGGCGCCGGCGATGGCGGCGACCGCGATGTAGACGGCGGTGGTGACGAGGATGGCGATGACGAGGCCGCGCCCGAGGTCGCGCTCGGGGCGACGCATCTCGTCGATGGCGTTGGGGATCAGCTCGAAGCCCTCATAGGCGACGAAGATCAGCGCCGCGGCGAGGAAGGGTGCGACAGCGCCCTGGTCGAGCGCCGGCACCAGCCTGCCCGCCTCGAGCGAGGCGGCACCGGCAACGGCGAAGACGAGGAGGATGGCGAGCTTGATCCCGACGATCAGGGTCTCGAGGCCGCCCGAGGTGCGGGCACCGGCGAGGTTGACGAGGAGGAAGGCGAGCAGCACGGCGAGCGCCAGGCCGTCCGCCCAAAGCCCGCTGTCGTGGCCCAGCAGCATCGCCGCCCCATAGGCGCCGAAGGTCGAGGCGTAGAGGGCGAGCGTGCCGACATAGCCTGCGACCAGCAGCCAGCCGGCAACGCCGGCCACGGCAGGCGAGGCGAAGGCGTGCTCGATATAGGTGAAGCTGCCGCCGTCGCCCCTGAAGGCGAGGCCGAGGCGGGCATAGGAAAGCCCCGTCAGCAGTGCCACCCCGCCGCCCAGCGCGAAGGCCAGCGCCACCGCATGCCCGGCCGTGGCGAGCGCCAGGCCCAGCACGGCGAAGATGCCGCCGCCGACCATGCCGCCGATGCCGATCGCCACGATCTGGACGAGGCCGATCCGGTCGTCGTGCCCGGCGGCCGCCACCTTCCCGTCAGTCGCCGGCCGCATCCGCCATGCCGAGCCTCAGGCTCATGAGGCGCCGCGCCGCGAGCTCGCCCCGGATGCGGACGATCCAGACGGCGAGAAAGAACAGAAAGAAGACGGCGAGCATGATGAAGAGCGGCCAGAGCATGCTCCAGGCGATGGTGGGGCCGCCGGCGCGGAAGATGCTCTCGCCCTGATGGAGCGTGTTCCACCAGTCGACCGAGTATTTGATGATCGGCAGGTTCACGGCACCGACCAGCGCCAGGATGGCGGCGGCACGGGCACCCCTGGTCGCATCCTCGAACGCGTCCTGCAGCGCCATGTAGCCGAGATAGAGGAACAAAAGGATGAGAAAGGAGGTGAGGCGCGCGTCCCAGACCCAGTAGGTGCCCCATGTGGGCTTGCCCCAGACCGAGCCCGTAAAGAGGGCCACCGCCGTGAAGCAGGCGCCGATCGGGGCCGCGGCCCGCGCCGCCACCTCGGCCAGCGGATGCCGCCAGATGAGTGCTGCAGCGCTGGCGATGGCGATCAGCGCGTAGGTCTGCATCGCCATCCAGGCGGCCGGCACATGGACGAACATGATGCGGTAGGAATCGCCCTGCTGATAGTCGGGCGGCGCTATCCACAAGCCCCAGACGAGCCCGACGGGCAGCAGGACGGCGAGCCCGGCCAGCAGCCAGGGCAGCATCGGGTCGGTGAGCTTTTGAAAGCGCAGCGGGTTGGCCAGAGCGTGCAGCATGGAAGGGGAGATAGCAGCGCCATGGCCCCAGGACGAGGGGGCGCGATGCCAAGGACCTGCGATCGCGTGACCGCCCCGGCCGGCTGCGCTAGACTGACGCTCGACGAGGAGGGGATCATGCCGCCAGCGTCCGTTCGCCAGCCCATGACCGCCGACGAGTTCATCGCCTGGGCGATGGAGCAGCCCGAGGGCGAGCGCTACGAGCTGGAGCGGGGCCAGATCGTCGGCATGGCGCCCGAGCGGCTGGCACACGCCCGCGTGAAGGGTGCGGCCTTCGTAGCGCTTCGCGACGCCATCCGCGCCGCAGGCCTGCCCTGCGAGGCGCTGCCCGACGGCGTCTCGGTGGAGATCGACGAGACCACCGTCTACGAGCCCGACGCCCTCGTGCGCTGCGGCCCCGAGCTGCCGCCCGACACGGTGCGCATCAAGGACCCGCTCATCCTGGTCGAGGTGCTCTCGCCCTCGACCAAGGCCTTGGATGCCGGCGCCAAGCTCGCCGACTATTTCTCCCTCGCCTCGGTGCGCCACTATCTCATCCTCAAGACCGGGGCCAGGACGGTCATCCATCACGAGCGGGACCGCACCGGCGAGATCGCCACCAGGATCCTCACGGGTGGCGCGCTGCATCTCGATCCGCCAGGGATCATCGTGCAGATCGAGTCGCTCTTCGCCTGAGCGGGCGCGATCTTCCCGCTCCGCCCCGACCTGTCTGCGGCGCCGGGTGCGGCCGGGCGACCATCGTCGATGGACATTCCCCGCGGTTGCGTGCATCTCCCGCCCGACACGGCATACGCTCGTGCAGCCTGGGGCGCCCCGGCCTGTCCGACGCCTACATGCCTCCTAGGGCGTTGGAGAGGCGTCGCGACGTCCAGCTGCACGTTGCAACCGCTGTCGACCGAAGGACCTGGACCGCTTGACTATGGAGCTGGCTCGCCGTGCCGAGCTTTCCGGCGGCGCTGCGATGAGGGCGAGCGAGCGCCTCGAGCTCGCGGCGGCTGCGATCTTCGCGATCGCGGCGCTCCTTATCCTGCGCGACCTGCCGACATCGATCGGCGCGCACGTGATGATGAACTCCACCGAGGGGTGGGACGCGGTTAACGCGGCCCGTGTCTTCGGCCCCGGGCCGCTCTATCCCCCGCCCGATTCGATGTTCTCCAACAACTACCCGCCGCTCTCCTTCCTTCTTTCGGCCACGCTGGGCAAGCTCGTCGGCAGCGAGATGCTGGCGGGGCGCATCCTCACGGTCGTGGGCTTCGCCTTCGTCACCGGCGCGGTGCCGCTGATCCTGCGCAAGCTCGGCGCCTCGCTGCCGGCCGCGCTCCTCGCCGGCGGCTGGTTCCTCGCCACCGAGGCGGCGCTCGGCACCGCCTATATCGGCGCGGCCGACCCGCAGTGGCTGGGGCACGCCTTCTCGGTGGCGGCGCTCCTCGTCTATGTGAGCGGCGAGGCCACCCCCTCGCGCCGGCTCGGCGTGGTCGGGCTCGCGGCCGCCGCGGGGATGGTGAAGATCATCTATCTGGCGATCCCGGCGGCGATCGCCGCCCACGTTCTTCTCTATGCGCCCCGCACCCTTCCGCGCTGGATCGTGACCGGCCTCGTCGTCGGCGGCGTGGCCGTGCTCGCCTGCCTGCTCACCGTCGGCATGCCGATGGTCTGGTCCATCGTCAGCCTCGAGCAGGCGCGGACCTTCTCGCCGCCCAAGATGGTGGCGCAGCTCCTCACCCACCTCTGGCTCTTCGCACCGGCGCTGGCGGGTGCCGTCCTGCTGCTGGCGCTCGGCTGGCGCGACAGGCGGGTTGTTCTCGTCCTCCTTTATGCGGCGGCCGCATGGCCGCCCGCGATCTTCTTCGGCGGCGGCAACGGGACGAGCGCTAGCGTCTATTTCGAGCCCGCCATAGCGCTGGCCCTGACGGTCGGGCTCCTCCTCACACGCCTCGACCTGCGCAAGGGGGCCACGACCTCCGTCATGGCGCTCCTGCTGCTCTCCTGGACACCCGGCGCCGCCTTCGCCCGAGCCTGGCCCGAGCGCCGGGCGTTCCACGCGACGCTCCGGCAGCAGATCGCCGATGCGGACCGCGAGGTCGCCTTCCTGCGCGCAGCACCCGGCCCTGTCTTCTGCGACACGCTGGCGCTCTGCTACTGGGCCGGCAAGCCGCAAGACATCGACAGCTGGTCGCTCGGCTACAAGATCCGCAAGGGCATCGTGCCGGCCAAGCGGCTGACGGACCTGCTGGACGAGGGCTATTTCGACGTCATCCAGATCGAGGTGGCGCCCTGGCGTGGGCCCCGCACCGACCTCATGAGCTCGTTCAACCTGCCGCCCGAGGTGAACGAGCACTTCCGCAACCGCTACAAGGTCCTGCGCGAGAGCGAGGCGGGCGGGATCATCCTCGTCCGGCGCTGAGCACAGGCTCCCGGCCGGCCGACGCGGTGACAGGCGGGAGCCGTCAGGCAGCCTTGGCCTCGCCCCGTGCGCCGATCCTCACGACCGTGGTCGGCCCCGTGACGCCCTGAAGCTCGGCCGTGCGCTGCTCGACCGGATGGCCCGCCAGCAGCGCCTGGACGCCCGGATAGGCCCACACCTCGCCCGTGATCCAGATCTCGGCCGCGCCCGCCATCTCCTGCACGCGCGAGGCGATGTTCACCGTCTGGCCGAAATAGTCGAGCCCGTCATTGAGCGTCACCGCGATCGCTGCACCATGATGGATGCCGATCTTGAGCAGCACCGGCGCGTCCGGCTGGCCCGCATTGAAGCGCTCGATCGCCGCCCGCATGTCGAGCGCAGCGGCCACAGCGCTGGCCGCGTCCGGATAGGCCGCCATCACCGCATCGCCGATCGTCTTCACGATGGCCCCGCCATGGTGCACCGTCGCCTGGCGGAGCTGGTCGAAATGCTGCTGGACCAGCTGGAAGGCGTTGAGGTCGCCGATCCGCTGGTAGAGCGCCGTCGATCCCTTGATGTCGGTGAAGAGAAGCGCGATGTCGCGGATCGCCAGCCCCTCGGCCCCGCCCACCACCTCGGAGCGGAAGAGGCTGCGGAAGGTCTGGCTGGTCAGGAGATGCTTGCCCGTCAGGTAGGGATCGAAGGGCAGCGGCGCGTCCTCGAAGGCGGGGGGAAGCTGGACGATGGCCAGGATCTCGCTCCGCGATCCCGGGCTGAGGACCTCGAGCTCGACCGGACCCTGGGCCAGCGTCTGCCCGCCGGGCTCATAGCCGGTGCCGGTGTGGGTCAGCCTGACGCGTTGCGGCTCCGCGGCCACGCTCTCCGTTACCGGCAGAACGAAGCCCGCGTCCGTCTCGGTGCTGAAGCCCATCACCGCCCCGGCCCCCGCGGTGAAGGCAAAGCTGGTTGTGGATCCGGCCTCGAGAAAGCTGAGGCCCAGCAGCGCCTCCTTCATCCAGTCGACGAAGGGCTCGCCGGTCGGCGACCGTCCCTCGCGCACATGCTTGACGACGAACACCTGCTCGAAGGCGTCGAGCGCCTCGGGGTGATGGTAGCGGATGCTGCGGACCTTGGGCGAGACGCTGAAATAGACCGCGACGAGGTCGTCGATCGCGACATCGTAGTCGCCATGGCAGATCGGGCAGTGGAAGTTGCGCTCGATGTTGCGAAGGCGGACGAAGCTCGCCACCGCACAGGCGCAGGTGGGGCAGATGAGCAGCCAATCCATGCCGAGGAGGCCCTCGGCCGTGGCATGCAGAAAAAGATCGACCGCCTCGCCGCGCTCGATCCCCCGCTCCGCCGCGAACGAGAAGGGATTGACGCGAAAGAGCGCCGCGTCATCGCCGGTGCGGATCAGCGTCTCGAGCCGCGACACCACGCGCGGGCTCCAGGCCCGCGCCGCCTCGAGCCGCGCCAGCCCCTCGTCGAGCGCCCCCTCATCCACCAGCCCCACCATGGCCGCCCCTCCGCTCGCCACTCGGCATTCACGCACAAATCTACGATCGAAGGCCCGGCGATCCAAGTGGGGCGGAGGCGGCTGCCGGCCGTGCTCGCCGAAAGGACGGTAGTATCGCTGCGCCGCCATCCGCGTCGGGCGGAAAGGCCCGGCAGGCCCATCGCAGCAAGAAGGAGCTATTCCGCGGCTCTGGTCGCCCTGAGCCTGGCCGTCTCCACCTTCTCCACTCCCAGCACCTCCCTCACCTTCGCCACGATGCTCGTCGCATCGAGGCCGGCCTCCTCGTACTGGCCCTTGGGGGTGCCGTGGTCGATGAAGCGGTCGGGCAGCGTCAGCGAGCGCAGCTTGAGGCGGCCCTGGTCGAGCAGGCCCTCGTCGAGCAGAAGCTGCTGCACCTGGCTGCCGAAGCCGCCCACCGCGCCCTCCTCGATGGTGAGGAGAAGCTCGTGCTCGCGGGCGAGGCCGCAGATCAGATCCCGGTCCAGCGGCTTGGCGAAGCGGGCATCGGCCACCGTCGTCGAAAGACCCTGGGCCTCCAGCGTCTCGGCCGCCGAGAGGCATTCCTGCAGCCGGGCACCGAACGACAAAAGCGCCACGCGGCTGCCTTCCTTGACGATGCGGCCCTTGCCGATCTCGAGCGGCCGGCCGCGCTCGGGCAGCTCGATGCCCACACCCTCGCCCCGGGGGTAGCGAAAGGCGATCGGGCCCTCGTCGTGATGCGCCGCCGTCGCCACCATGTGCACGAGCTCGAGCTCGTCGGCGGCCGCCATCACGACGAAGCCGGGGAGACAAGAAAGATAGGCCACGTCGAAGCTGCCGGCGTGGGTGGCGCCGTCGGCCCCCACCAGACCCGCCCGGTCGATCGCAAAGCGCACCGGCAGGCCCTGGATCGCCACGTCGTGCACCACCTGGTCGTAGGCGCGCTGCAAAAAGGTCGAGTAGATGGCGCAGAAGGGCCGAAAGCCCTCGGCCGCGAGCCCGGCCGCGAAGGTCACCGCATGCTGCTCGGCGATGCCCACGTCGAAGCTGCGCTCCGGGAAGCGCTCGGCCATCAAATTGAGCCCGGTGCCCGACGGCATCGCCGCCGTGATCGCCACGATCCGGTCGTCCGCCTCGGCCTCCCGCACCAGCGCCTTGGCAAAGACCGAGGTGTAGGACGGCGCGTTGGCCTTTCCTTTTTGCTGGGCGCCGGTGGCGACGTCGAACTTGCCGACGCCGTGATATTTGTCGTCCGAGGCCTCGGCCGGCGGATAGCCTTTTCCTTTTTGTGTCACGACGTGGATCAGGACGGGGCCGCGGTCGTCGTCGTCCCGGATGTTCTCCAGCACCGGGATCAGATGGTCGAGATTGTGCCCGTCGAGGGGACCCAGGTAATAAAAGCCCAGCTCCTCGAAGAGCGTCGTGCCGCCCGTGGGCAGGACGCGGGCATACTCCTCCGCCCGCTCCGCCGCCTTCTGGATGCGCCTTGGGAAGTAGGTGCTGAGCTGCTTGGCCACGTGGCGGAAGCTGCGATAGGCGTGCGAGGAGACGACGCGCGAGAGATAGGCGCTCATCGCACCCGTGGGCGGGGCGATCGACATGTCGTTGTCGTTGAGGACGACGACCAGCCTGCCGCCGGCCACGGCCGCGTTGTTCATGGCCTCGTACGCCATGCCGGCACTCATCGCCCCGTCGCCGATGACGCAGACGACGTTGCGCCGCGTGCCCTCGAGCCTCGCCGCCGCCGCCATGCCCAGCCCGGCCGAGATCGAGGTCGAGCTGTGCGCCGCGCCGAACGGGTCGTAGACGCTCTCCGACCGCCGCGTGAAGCCCGAGAGGCCCCCGGGCTGCCTGAGCGTCCTGATGCGCCCCCGCCGGCCGGTGAGGATCTTGTGCGGGTAGGCCTGGTGCCCGACATCCCAGATCAGCCGGTCATAGGGCGTCTCGAACACGCGGTGCAGCGCCACCGCCAGCTCCACCACCCCCAGACCCGCCCCCAGATGCCCCCCCGTCACCGAGACCGCATCGATCATCTCCGAGCGAAGCTCGTCCGCCAGCTGGCGAAGCTGATCCGCCGGAAGCGACCGCAGATCGGCCGGCTCTGCAATCCCGTCCAGAAGCGGTGTGCCGGTCATTGCTACCTCCCACTCACGGAAGACTCACTGCCGCGGACCGAGCCGAGAGAGCCGGGCGGACTGCTCCCCATGCCGCAGCAAGCCTAGCCATCCGATGGAATTGGGACCATTTAACCATCTGTATGCTTGCCGAGATCCTTCCGGCCATTAGATAGCTGGCCTGCGACGCGAAGCCTATGGGGAAGGGAGCCGCGTGCCACGACATTGGTTTCCCCTCGAATGCGCGCGGACCTGGTAGCGGAGGAGCCTCCCCATGCGAGTCGTGCTGGCCCAGCCCCGCGGCTTCTGCGCCGGCGTCGAGCGGGCGATCGAGATCGTCGAGCGCGCCCTCGAGGTCTTCGGCCCGCCCGTCTATGTCCGCCACGAGATCGTGCACAACCGCCATGTCGTCGAGAGCCTGAAGGCTCGGGGTGCCAGATTCGTGGATGAGCTCGACGAGGTGCCGACGGGCGGCCTCACCATCTTCAGCGCGCACGGCGTCTCGAAGGCGGTGGAGGGTGCCGCGCGCGAGCGAGGCCTCGAGGTGATCGACGCCACCTGCCCGCTGGTCTCCAGGGTGCATCTCGAGGGCCGGCGCTATGCCGCCCAGGACCGCACCGTCATCCTGATCGGTCATGCCGGCCACGCCGAGGTCGAGGGCACGATGGGCCAGGTGCCGGGGCTCGTGCGGCTCATCTCCACCGTCGAGGACGCCCTGACCGTCGAGGTCCCGGACCCGGAGAAGGTCGCCTACGTCACCCAGACCACCTTGAGCGTCGACGACACGCGGGCCGTGATCGACACCTTGAAGGCGCGCTTCCCGGCGATCGTCGGGCCGAGCACCCGGGACATCTGCTACGCCACGCAGAACCGCCAGAAGGCGGTCCGCGACCTCGCGGCGGTCGTCGACGTCCTGCTCGTGCTGGGCGCCGCCAACAGCTCGAACTCCAACCGCCTGCGCGAGATCGGCACGGAGCTCGGCGTGCCGAGCTATCTCATCGAGGACGCCTCCGCGCTCGACCCGGCCTGGCTCGCGGGCAAGGAGGTGGTCGGCGTCACCGCCGGCGCCTCTGCCCCGGACAGGCTCGTGCACGCGCTGATCGCAGCGCTGCGCGAGCTGGGCGAGGTCGAGCTCTCGACCCTGCCGGGCATCGCCGAGAATGTCCGCTTCCGCCTCCCGGCCGAGCTGGCCGAGCGCGGGCGTCCAGGCAGGGCTGCCGCAGGTGCGGCCGTCGACGGCCGCGAGCCGGCCACACGCCTGAGCGAGGGCTGAGATGGGGATACCGCTTGGCCAGCAGGCGCGTGTCGGTGCCTACGTCCTGAAGCAGCATCTTCGCGGCAACCGGCACTACCCGCTGGTGCTGATGCTGGAGCCGCTCTTTCGCTGCAACCTCGCCTGCGCCGGCTGCGGCAAGATCGACTATCCGGGCCCCATCCTGGGCCAGCGCCTCTCGCCCGAGGATTGCCTTGCCGCCGTCGACGAGTGCGGCGCCCCCGTGGTCTCGATCGCCGGCGGCGAGCCGCTGCTCCACAAGGAGATGGCGGCCATCGTCCGGGGCATCCTGAACAGAAAAAAGTTCGTCTATCTCTGCACCAACGCGCTCCTGATGGACAAGCGCCTCGACCAGTACGAGCCCTCGCCCTTCTTCGTCTGGTCGGTGCACCTCGACGGCAGTCGCGAGGAGCATGACCGCTCGGTGTGCCAGGAGGGCGTGCACGAGCGCGCCGTCGCGGCGATCCGCAAGGCCAAGGAGCGGGGCTTTCGCGTCAACATCAACTGCACGCTCTTCAACAATGCCGAGCCCGACAAGGTCGCCGCCTTCTTCGACGAGGCGATGGCGCTGGGCGTCGATGCGATCAGCGTCTCGCCCGGCTACGCCTATGAGCGCGCCCCAGACCAGGAGCATTTTTTGAATAGGCGGACGACGAAGGAGCTGTTCCGCGCCATCTTCCGCAAGCAGGGCGCCAAGCGCTGGAGCTTCAGCCAGTCGCCGCTCTTCCTCGACTTCCTCGCCGGCAACCAGCCCTACCACTGCACGCCCTGGGGCAACCCCACCCGCAACGTCTTCGGCTGGCAGCGCCCCTGTTATCTGTTGGGCGAAGGCTACGCCAAGAGCTTCCGCGAGCTGATGGCGACGACCGACTGGGACGCCTACGGCACCGGCAACTACGAGAAATGCGCCGACTGCATGGTGCACAGCGGCTACGAGGCCACCGCCGTCGCCGACTCCGTGCGCCACCCGCTGAAGACGCTTCGGGCCGGTCTCAAGGGCCCGCGCACCGAGGGTGCGATGGCACCCGAGATCCCGCTCGAGGGCCAGCGCGCGGCCGAGCATCCCTATGCGAAGCACGTGGCCGACGCGATGGCACGGCTGGAGGAGCGCGCGGCCTAGGTCGGCGGCGTCGCGGCGAGGATCCCCGCACAGCGGGCGAGCGCCCATAGCGCCACCGCCGCCCGGCCGGCCAGCGTCAGGAGTGCCGGGATCTCGCCGGGGCGCCCTGCCAGCGCTTTCAGCACCGCGCCCGGCCTGACCCCGCTCTCGTCATAGCGCGCGGCCGTGGGCAGGTCGGTCCAAGCCGGATCGACGATGACGCGCACGACCGCGAGCGGCAGGCCCTGCCCGCTCGCGATCCTGGCCGCGGCGATGCTCTCCATGTCGACCGCCACGGCGCTCCAGGTCTCGTGAGCCCGTGCCTTCTGCGCGGCGAGCGCCAGCGACTCGTCGACGCCCAGGATCGGCCCCAGAACCGCTCCCGGGAGCCGGGAAGCGAGAGCCGCCATCCAGCCTTCCTGGGTCTCCGAGCGCCAGCCCTCCCCGACGACGGCGCTGCCGACGACGACGGCGCCTGCCCGCAGCGCCGGATCGAGCCCGCCGGCGATCCCGAAGCTCACGAGCGCGGTGGCACCGCGTGCCACCAGCGCCTCGGCCGCGCGCTCGCCGGCACCCGCCCCGGCCCCGCCGGCAGCCTCGGCAAGGAGGCCGGCGCGCCGCGCGATCCGGGCCTCGATCGCGAGCCCCGTGACGCAGCCCACCACCGGCAATGCCATCACATCCCGAGGTTTTGTGAGGCCGGGTCGTTGCCGCGGACGAGGTTGCGATAGCGCGCCATCGCCCAGACCGGGAAGAAGCGCGGATAGCCGTGGTAGCGCAGATAAAAGACGCGGGGAAAGCCGACCGCGGTGTAGCTCTCTTCGTCCCAACCGCCTGTCTCGGCCTGCGTCAGGACGAGATGGCGGATGCCGCGCGCCACGGCGTCGCTCCGGGCCTCGCCCGCCGCCATCAGGCCCAGGAGCGCCCAGGCGGTCTGCGAGGCCGTGCTCACCTCACCCTCGCCTTTGGGCGTGCCGGGCCAGTAGGAGCGGCCATCCTCGCCCCAGCCGCCGTCCGGGCGCTGCCGCGCCTCGAGCCACTCGACGGCGCGACGGATCTCGGGCGCCTCGGGCGGCACGCCGGCCGCCGCCAGTGCCACGAGCACCGACCAGGTGCCATAGAGAAAATTGGTGCCCCAGCGGCCGAACCAGCAGCCTTCCGGCTCCTGCTCGCGCCCGAGGAAGGCCAGCGCCGCGGCCACGGCCGCATCGTCCCGCCCGCGCCCGAGCTGGGCCAGCATGCCGAGGCAGCGCGCGGTGACGTCGGCCGTCGGTGGGTCGAGCAGCGCCCCGTGATCGGCGAACGGGATGTTGTTGAGATAGAAAAAAGTGTTGTCGGCGTCGTAGGCGCCCCAGCCGCCGTTGCGGCTCTGCAGCGCCTGCGTCCAGGCCGAGGCGCGCGCGATGGCCGGGGCGTAGCGCTCCGGGTCGGCGCGGTGCATGGCCATTACGACGGCAGCCGTGTCGTCGAGATCGGGATAGTGGGGATTGGCATATTGAAAGGCCCAGCCGCCCGGCCGGACGTCAGGCCGGCGCGCCGACCAGTCGCCTATGTGATCCAGCACCTGCCGCCCGACCAGCCAGTCGAGACCGCGCGTCGCCGCCGCGCGCGCCGGCGCGTCGCCGATCTCGAGCAGCGCGTGGCTCACCAGCGCCGTGTCCCAGACCGGCGAGACGCAGGGCTGGCAATAGCCCCGCTCGTCGCCCACGATCAGCAGCCGGTCGATCGCCCGGCGCGCCGTGACGAGCTGTGGGTGGTCGCGGGGATAGCCAAGCGCGTCCATCATCATCACCGCGTTCGCCATCGCCGGGTAGATGGCGCCAAGCCCGTCCTCGCCGTTGAGGCGCTCCTCGACCCAGGCCACCGCATGGCGGATCGCCCGCGCGCGCAGCCCCTTCGGGACGTGCGGCTCCAGCGGCCGCAGCACCCGGTCGAGGCCGAGAAAAAAGCTCGCCCAGGGGGAATCGGACGGCTTTTGCAGCCAGTCCCGCACCGCCTCGGGCGGTGTCGCGAAAAGCTCGGCGACGCCGACGCCCTTCGGGTTGCGGGCCCGGGGGCGCAGCGCCATCAGCACGAGCAGCGGCACCACGACCGTGCGCGACCAGTACGAGATCTTCTCCAGGTGAAAAGGAAACCAGCGGGGCAGCTCCATGATCTCGACCGGCATCACCGGCACCGCCCGCCACGGCACCTGGCCGAAGAGCGCCAGCAGCGTGCGGGTGAAGACGTTGCTCCGCTCGGCCCCGCCATGGGCCAGGATGGCCTCGCGGGCGCGCCGCATGTGCGGCGCTTCCTGGTCGTCGCCGATGGCCTTCAGCGCGAAATAGGCTTTGACGCTCGCGCTGATATTGAGGTCGCCGCCGTGGAAGAGCGGCCAGCCGCCCTCGGCCGTCTGCCCCTCGCGGAGATAGACGGCGATGCGGCGCTCGAGGCCGGCGTCGATCTCGCCCAGATAATGCCCGAGCAGCACATACTCGGCCGGGATCGTGGCGTCCGCCTCGAGCTCGAACACCCAATGACCGTCGGCGCGCTGTTGCTCCAGAAGATGCGCGCCGCCCCGCTCGATCGCCCGGTCGAGCGCGGCGTCGTCCGCCACGGCCCCCGGCCAGGCCGCATGGCTGTCGCGAAGCCTCATGGCGTCTCCCACATCAGGCCATCGCAAGCCGCGCCGCCCGCTGTCCCGAGCGAACGGCGCCCTCGATGGTGGCCGGCAGGCCGGTATCCGTCCAGTCACCGGCGAGCAGAAGGTTTTTCCACCGGGTCTCCGGCCCCGGCCGCCGCGTCAGCTGGACGGGCGTCGCGGCGAAGGTGGCGCGACGCTCCTTGACGATCCGCCAGGGCGGCAGGGGCCCGGCGGGAAGATCCAGGGCGCGCGTCACGTCCTGCCAGACCACGGTCGCAAGCTCAAGCGGCGCCCGGTCCAGATGGCGATCGGCAGCGCTGACGGTGACCGAGACGATGGGCGGGCGCACGAAGATCCACTCGGCGAGGCCGGCGCCGACCAGGCCCAGAAAGCCCGGTGCGGCCACCCGCGCTGCCGCGGCATCATCGCCCAGGCGGAAGTGCAGGTTCAAGATGGCGCGAAACGCGTCGGGCGCCTGCAGCCCCGGCACGAGCGAGGCGGCAACCGGCGCCGGCGTCGCCAGCACGAGCCGATCCGCCGGCCCCAGCACCACTTCTTTGTCGGTCAGCTCGAGCCCGGTCACCCGGTCGCCCTTGAAGTCCAGGCGGCGAGCTCGGCTGCCCAAGGCGATCTCCACCCCTCGGCTGCGCAGCCAAGTCAGCGCTGGACCGATAAAAGTCTCGGAAAGCCCGTGGCGGGCCACGATCGGCCGGCAGGCGGCACCTCCCCTGCCGAACGTCCCGACGAGCACGCTCCACAGGCAGCGCGCCGAGGCGGCCTCGGGCTCCGTGTTGAGCGCCGCCACGGCGAGCGGCCCCCACAGGCGGCGGAACAGCGGATGGCTTGTATCCAGCACCTCCGCCACCGTGGCCTCGCGGCCGGCCCGCGCCAGGCGCAGCACGCCCAGATAGTCCATGGGCCCGCTTCCGGGCACGCGCCGGCAGCGGTCGAAGGTCCAGAGCGGCAGCCGTCCAGGCCCCGGCCGCAGGGTCCAGCGCTCGCCGCTCGCGAGGTCGACGAAGGGAAAGGCGGGCTCCGGCGCCTCATCCAGCATTCCCTGCGACCCGATCCTGCGGAGATAGCCGAGCGCCGCCTCGTTGCCGGAGAGGAGCAGATGGTTGCCGTTGTCGACCCGGCAGCCGAGCTCCTGGTCGAGATAGGAGCGGCAACGCCCGCCCGCCGCGCCCGTGGCCTCGTGCAGGACGACGCTGCGGCCCGCCTCGGTCAGGCTCACGGCCGCCGCAAGGCCGGCGAGGCCGACGCCGACCACGTGAACCAGGCCCTCGGACGCCATCAGAGCAGGCCGTGCCGCACCGCCAGCCAGAGCTTCGCGGCGGTCGGCACCCGCACGCGGCGGCTCGGGTCCTGCCACGCGGCCTCGATCAGCCGATCGAGCAGCCGGTGGTAGACGGCACCCATCACCGCCGCCGGCCGCACCGCATGATGAGGGCAGCGCCGCAGCCAGCGCTCCGCCTCGGCGAAATGGCCTTGCGCGACATCGGCGAGGTCACGGCAGACCTCCGGCAGATGGGGATGGGCCAGCACCGCCAGGGGCTCCGGCCGGTCCGCCTCGACGCCATGGCGGGCCAGCAGCTCGGCGGGCAAATAGAGCCGCCCGCGCTCGGCGTCCTCGGCCAGATCGCGCAGGATGTTGGTGAGCTGCAGCGCCCGCCCCAAGCTGTGGGCCAGCGGCGGGCCCTGGGCGTCGTCCAGCCCGAACACGCGCACGGAAAGCCGCCCCACGGCCGAGGCGACGCGGTCGCAGTAGAGATCGAGCGCCTCCATCGAGGGTGCGCGGATGTCCTCGCGGGCATCCATCTCCATGCCCTCGATGACGTGCAGGAAATCCTGGCGACGGAGGCCGAAGCCCTGCACCGGGCCGGCGAGCGCCCGCGCCACCGGCCGCCCTGGCGCGCCGGCATAGAGCCTGTCGATCTCCAGGCGCCAGGCGGTCAGCGCCTCGAGCCGCTCGCGATGCGGTGCCTCGCCGTCGGCGATGTCGTCAACCTCGCGGCAGAAGGCGTAGATGGCGAACATGGCCTGCCGCTGCGTCGCCGGCAGAAGGCGCATGGCCCAGAAGAAGGTGCTGCCGGAGGCGGCGGCCGCGACGGCAGCACCATCGCTCGTGCCCTGGGCGAGCATCAGGCGGCCAGCCTGCCGGCAAGCCCGGAAGCGAGGCCCCGGGCCGCGGCGAGCACCAGCTCCTGGCGCCCGAGCTTGACCCGCTCGGCCAGCGGGTCGCGCCGCCTGAGGCTTCGCGTCAGCCGCACGGAGATCGCGACGATGACGCCGGTCTCGCAGCGCAGCCGCCAGTCCCGCACCGCGCGCGGCAGGCCACGGGCCTCGACGTTCAGTGCCGCCGTGAGGTCGAGCAGCCGGTCCAGCGCCAGCCTGAGGCCGGGGGTGAGACCGGGACTGGCGAGATCGTCCAGCGAGGCTCCGGCCTCGCCCAGGATGTCCTGCGGCAGGTAGACGCGATCCAGGAGCCGGCGATCCTCGGCGCAGTCCTGGAGATGGTTCAGCACCTGGAGCGCAGCACAGAGCGCGTCCGAGCCGGCCCAGGTCGTGCGCGGCTCGCGATGAAGGTCCAGCACGTGGCGGCCGACCGGCATCGCCGAGAGCCGGCAATAGCCCATCAGCTCGTCCCAGTCGGCATAGCGCAGCTTCGTCGCGTCGCGGCGGAACGCCTCCAGCAGATCCAGGCAGTGATCGGCCTCGACGCCGGTGGCGGCGAGGCTCGCGCGCATCGCCTGCGCCGCCGGCACCTCGGCCGCCTCCTCCGTCGCGTAGCCGAGCAGCGCCTCGGCCATGCGATCCAGGCGGCGCAGCTTCTCCGCGGCCGTCAGGACGGGGCTGTCCGCCACGTCGTCCGCGGTCCTGGCGAAGCGATAGAAGGTGTGGACATGCGCCCTGAGGTCGGGCCGGATGAGAAACGAGCCCACCGGAAAGTTCTCGGTCTCGGCCGATTTGCCCGACGCCGTCTCCTCGGCCCCCGTCACGGTGCAGCCTCCATCGAGCCCAGAGTGCGGCCCTTCCACTCGCCGCCGCGCCCGCCGTAGAAGCGTCGCGCCGAATTGATCGTGGCACCCACATAGAACAGTGCCACGAGCGGCAGGGCCAGCGCCCACAGCGGTGCCAGGCCATAGAGCCGAAGCATCGGCAGATAGGCCAGCGCCATCAGCAGCCACGCCACCGCGCCGACAGCCGCCGCAGGCCCATGGGCCAGCAGGGCCAGGGCCGGCGGCGCCAGATAGACCAGCAGCATCCCCACCACCGTCGCCACCAGCAGCGCCGGCGAATGCCCGAGCTGCGTGTAGGCCGTGCGGGCGATCATCCGCCAGATCGGGCCCGGCCCCTCGTAGCGGCGCAGGCTGCGCGTAGCGCCTCGCGCATGACCGAGCCAGATGAGCCCGCCCGGCTTGATCGCGGCGGCGAGCGCGCAGTCGTCGATGATGGCCCCCCGGATGGCACCAAGCCCGCCGATCCGCGCCAGCGCCGAGCGCCGCACCAGCATGCACCCGCCCGCTGCTGCCGCCGTCCGGCGCCCCGGGTCGGCAACGCGCGCGAACGGAAAGAGCATCGCAAAGAAAAAGACAAAAGCAGGGATCAGGGCGCGCTCCGCGAGGCTGGCGCAGGACAACCGCACCATGAGCGACGCGAGGTCCAGCTCTTTTGACTCGGCCCGCGCCACCAGACGCCCGAGCCCGTCCGGCGGGTGCAGGATGTCGGCGTCAGTGAAAAGAATGTAGGCGGCATCGGGCATCGCCTCCTCGGCACGGCGGACTCCCTCCGCCATCGCCCACACCTTGCCGGCCCAGCCGGCCGGCGTCGCGGTCACACGCACGACCGAGAGCCGATCCGCCGCCTCGGGCCCGAGCGCCCGGGCCGCCTCCAGCGCACGCTCGGCCGTGCCATCCGTGCTGCCGTCGTCGACGAGGACGACGCAAAACGGCCCCGGATAGTCCTGGCGCAGCAGCGAGCCCACCGCCACGCCCACCAGCTCCGCCTCGTCGCGCGCCGGCACCACCGCCACCACCGCCGGTTTTTTGTCACTGCTGGCGGCTCGGGTGCCTCGATCCTCACGCGCCAGAAGCCGCCGCGGGCGAGCAGCAGATAGAGCCATGCCACGAGGGCCATGGCGGCCAGGACGAGCAGGAGTGCCGTCATCCAGTGGTCACCCGAGGAACCCGTTGGCGCGATACCAGGCCACGGCGTCGACAATTGCCTCGCGCGCCGGGCGATGGGTATAGCCCAGCTCACGCTCGGCCTTGGCGGAAGAAAAAAACATGCGGTGCCTGGCCATGCGCAGCTCGTCCCGGGTGACAAATGGTGTCCCACCGGTGATGCCGGCAAGGGCCTCGGCCACGGCCGCCACCGGCATCAGCCCGCCGATCGGCAGCCGAAGGCGGGGCGGCCGCCGGCCGGCCGCCAGGCCACAGCCGACAAGACATCGCGCAGGCTGAGATTGTCGCCGCCGAGGACGTAGCGCTCGCCGATCCGCCCGTGGGCCAGCGCCAGCAGATGGCCCCTCGCCACATCCTCGACATGGACGATGTTGAGGCCGCGTATCGACATAGCCCGGCGCCCGGCCCGACGCGGCCGCAAGGATCATGCGCCCGGTCGGCGTCGGCTTCAGATCGCCAGGGCCCACGGGGGCCGCGGGGCTGGCGATCACCGCCGGCAGCCCCCGCTCCGCCACCAGCCGCCGCACCTCCGCCTCGGCCAGGAATTTCGATCGTTTGTAGGGCCCGACCATGTCGGCCAGCGTCGAGGCCGTGGTCTCGTCGGCCGGCGTCCCGTCGGCCGGATGGCCCAGCACGGCGACGCTGCTGGTATAGACGATGCGCTCGACGCCGGCCGCCAGCGCCAGCTCCATGAGGCTGCGCGTGCCCTCGACATTGGCCCGTAGCATCGGCCGCTCGTCCTGCACCCAGAGCCGATAGTCGGCGGCCACATGAAAAAGAAAGCGACAGCCGGCGAGCGCCCGCTCGAGCGAGGCCGGATCGCCGAGGTCGCCTTCGGCCACCGCGACCGGCAGCCCCGCGAGATTGCGCCGATCGCTGCCGGGCCTGGCCAGCACGCGCACTGAAGCACCGGCCGCCGCCACCTCGGCGGCGACGGCAGCCCCCACGAACCCGGTCGCACCCGTCACCAGCGCGAGCCCGTCCAGGGCCGGAACGGAGGATGGCACGCCCTCGCTCGGAGGGACGCCGGGCACTGGGGCGGCTTCGGTCACACGACATCCCTAGTTGGCCGGTTGCGTTGTGCCATGCCGGGCGGATGCCCGCCAGAGCCCGTGCCACTCATGGCCTTCCGGCTCTTCGACGCGCTTGCGGCCGGATCGGCCTAGTAGTATGACAACCTGACAAAACGACGACATGAGCATGGGAGGCTCGCTTCGATGAAGGTGCTTGCCTATGGGCTGGCGATGGCCACGGCCTCGGTCGGCCTTTGCGTATCCGCGGCGCACGCCGAGGACGTCATCAAGATCGGCGTCGACGCCGCCGAATTGGGGGCGTTCGTCTCGGCCGGGAACACGATCCCGGCCGCCGTCAAGCTCGCCGTCAAGGAGATCAACGACGCGGGCGGCATCAAGGTCGGCGGCAAGACCTACAAGTTCGAGGTCACCTATCGGGACGACCGCACCGACATCAACACGGCCATCGCCAATGCCCGCGAGCTCGTGAACGACATCGGCGTGCAGGCGATCTGGGGCACCGAGTCGCACGACTTCTCGGTGGCGATGACCAAGATCACCGGGCCCGCCAAGGTCATCCAGTTCACCGGCAACAGCTCGCTCGGCGGCATCCTGAACGAGAAGTCGGTGGCCCCGGGCGGCCCGCTGCACTACGCCTTCCAGACCGAGCCGCCCGAGTTCCAGCGCAGCGGCAGCACCGCCAACGGCGTCATCAAGCTGATGAACGAGGCGCTGAAGCCGGCACCCAAGAAGTCGGTTATCCTGGTCGCCAACGATCTGGGTGGCCAGTATCTGACCGCCCACTACATCAAGGCGCTCGAGGCCAACGGCCAGACGGTCGAGCGCGTCTTCTACCCGCCGGACACGAAAGACTTCACGCCGCTGCTTACCCGGATCAAGGGCATGCATCCGGATATTCTGCACATCTGGTACAACCCCGATGAGACGTTGGTGGCCCTGCCCCAGGCGATCCAGCTGAACGTCGCCCGCTCCTACTTCGTGATGGGCGTCGATCCGGGTGTGTGGAAGGCCCGCCAGCTCAAGGCGGCCCAGCCGGTCGCGATCAGCTGCATTGCGCTCTGCTGGGGCCAGCCGCCGTCGGAGAAGGTCGCTGACTACTTCAAGCGCTACTTCGCGCTCGGCGCCCAGGAGGGGCCGCAGGCCTCGGTGTCGCTGCTCTACTACGACTATGTGCACTGGTATGCGAAGGCGCTCGAGGCGGTCGGCAAGGTCGACGATCCCGACGCCGTCGTGAAGTATCTCGAGAATTCCACCTATGACGGCGTTCTCTCGGCCGTTCCGCTGAAGTTCTACAAGACCCATCAGGTCGTCAACATCGCGACCGAGGTCTGTCTCGTCGAGACCAACTCCTCGGACAAGTTCAGCTGCGCCGTCGAGCAGCCGCCTGCCCAGCCGCCCAAGGGCGACGTCTGGGGCTGACGCCGGCTCTTTCTTTGCGGGGGCGGGCGAGGCGAGGTCGCGACGGGTTGGAAACCAGCTCCGCCGCGACCGAAGGGCTTCGCCCGCCCTTCCCATGATCGACGCAGGGCAGGAGCAGGCCGATCGTCAGCCTGCCCTGCCGCCTCGACGCACCATGGCACGGGTCACGCGATGGACATCTTCATCCAGCAGATCGTCAACAGCCTCTCCGTCGCCAGCGTCATCATCCTCATCGGCATCGGCATCACGATCATCTTCGGCCTGACCGGCATCATCAACTTCGCCCACGGCGAGTTCCTGATGGTGGGCGGCATGGTGACCTGGGCGCTCGTCAGCAACGGCGTCAACTTCTTCCTCGCCCTCGTGCTGAGCGGCATCGTCGTGGCGCTCCTGGGCTTCGTGCTCGAGCGAGGCCTCTTTCGATTTACGCTCGCGCGACCGATGAACGGGTTCATCGTCTCGCTCGGGCTCATCGTGCTGCTGCAGCACATCGTCATCCGCATCTGGAACTCCGACCAGAAGAGCATCGTCGACCCGATCGGCACCATCTGGCAGGTGGGCGAGGTGCGGATCGTCGCGATGCGGGCCGTAGTCGTGGCGGTCACCGTCCTCGTCGTGGCCATCACCTTCCTCACGATCTCGCGCAGCCGCTACGGCCTTGCACTCCGCGCGAGCGTCTCGGACCAGGAGACGGCAGCGCTGATGGGCATCCCGGTCCGGCGCTACGTCACCGCCGTCTTCGTCTACGGCAGCTTCCTCGCCGGCCTCGGCGGCGCCCTCCTGATAGCGCTCTTCCCGATCACGCCCTTCATCGGCAGCCAGGTGGTCGTGAAGGGCTTCGCCGTGGCGCTGATCGGCGGGCTCGGCAACGTCACGGGTGCCGTCATCGCCGGCATCATCCTGGGGCTCGTCGACGGGCTCAGCGCCGGCTACGGCCTGCCGCAATGGACCGACGCCTACTCCTTCGCGCTCATGATCATCATCCTGCTGATCAGGCCGCAGGGCCTGCTCGGTGGCACAGAGGGCCCGCGCAGTGTCTGAGGCCGCCAACATGGAAGGTGCGGTGCCCGCCCCCGCCGGCGCCCCGAGCGCGCGGGCAGCCCGCCGCCCCCGCTCCTACGAGGCGGGCATCATCGCGCTGCTGGTCGTGGCGACGCTCATCGCGGCACCCTTCATCGACCACAGCTACCGCTTCCTCTCGATCGCGATCTCGACCGGCATCTCGGCCATCACGCTCTATGGCCTGGGCATCCTCTTCGGCCAGGCCGGCATGCTCTCGATCGCCCATGCGGCGCTGATGGGTGTGGGGGCATACACGGCCGCCATCCTCGCGGGCTCGTTCGGCCTCGGCTTCTGGTCCTCGATCCCCTTCGCCATGGTGACGACAGCCCTCGTGGCCGGCATCCTGGGCCTGCCCTCGCTGCGCGTCGCGGGGCACCACTTCATCATCATCACCTTCGCCTTCGGCGCGCTCTTCAGCATCGCCATGACCAACGGCGGCTCCTTCACGGGTGCAGCCGCCGGCCTCGACGTCGGCCCCGTCGGCTATCTCCTCGGCATCAATCTCGACAAGATTCTCAATTTTTATTACTTGACGGTTTTCTTGGTTGTTCTGTGCATTCTCGTCACCTGGCTCGTCAGCGTCTCGCGCTACGGCCGAACGCTGCGGGCACTGCGCGAGAACGAGGTGCTGGCGCGCTCGATCGGCATCCACACGGGCTTCCACAAGGTGGCGGCCTTCATGCTGAGCGGCCTCTTCGCCGGTCTCGCCGGCGTGCTTCAGGCCTACTTTCTTCAGCACATCTCGCCCACGCTCTACGACACCTTCCCCAGCGTCTACCTGGCCCTCATGGTGATGCTGGGCGGCCCGCGCATGCTCTACGGGCCCCTCGCCGGAGCCATCATCGTGAACTTCCTGCCCGAGGTCATGCACCTCGACCCGGTCGACTCGCGCATCGCCTACGGCGTGGCGCTCGTGGCCGTCATCATGCTGCTCCCGGGCGGCGTGATCGCCGGCCTCATCGACGCCTATCGCTGGCTCGTCTCGGGTCGAGGCCGGCGGGCGCGAGGGGCATCCTGATGGCGCTCGAGATCCGCGGCCTCGAAAAAAAGTTCGGCGGCGTCGTGGCGCTGGCCGGCGTCGATGTCGACGTCCGGCTTGATGAGGTCCTGGGCATCGTCGGGCCCAACGGCTCGGGCAAGACCACGCTCTTCAACATCGTCACCGGCACGCTGCCGCCCACGGCCGGGCGCATCACCTGGCAGGGCCACGACATCACCGGCAAGTCGGCGGCCGAGATCGCGCGGCAGGGCATCGCCCGCAGCTTCCAGCAGGCCATGACCTTCGCCGGCGTCAGCGTGCTCGAGAACGTCCAGACCGCCTGGGAGCATGGCGGCCGTCACCGCCGGCACGAGCGTCGCTGGCACTCGCCCGAGGAGCTTTTGTCCTTCGTCGGGCTCGGCAGCCTCGGCGACGCTATCGCCGGCACCCTGCCCTTCGGCAACCTGCGCCGCCTCGGCATCGCGATCTCGCTCGCCACCCACCCTCGCCTTTTGCTCCTCGACGAGCCCGCGGCCGGGCTCAACGACACCGAGACCGAGGAGCTCGTGGTCATGATCCGACAGCTGGCGGGCATGCAGATCGGCGTCTGCGTCATCGACCACGACATGAACATGATCAGCGCCCTTTGCGAGCGCCTCATCGTGCTCGACTTCGGCACCAAGATCGCGGAAGGCCCGCCCGCGGCGGTGCTCAATGACCCGAAAGTCCTCGAGGTCTATCTGGGGGCCGATCTTTGATGCTGCTCTCGGTCGACGACCTGCACACGGCCTACGGCCCCATCCGCGTCAACCGCGGCGTCTCGATCACGGTGGGCGAGGGCGAGATCGTCACGATCCTCGGCCCCAACGGTGCCGGCAAGTCGACGCTCCTGAAGGCCATCTCCGGCCTGCTGCGGCCCACCGGCGGCACGATCCGCCTCGATGGTGACGACATCGCCGGCCAGCCGGCCGACATCGTCGCCAACCGCGGCATCGTCATGGTGCCCGAGGCGCGCCGCATCTTCGCGCCCTTGACCGTGCAGGAGAATCTCCGCCTCGGCGGCTATGCGCGCCGTGACCGGGACGAGGTCGAGGCCGACATCGCCCGCATGGAGGCCTATTTCCCGATCCTCGCCCAGAAGCGCCAGGCCAAGGGACGCGAGCTCAGCGGCGGCCAGCAGCAGATGCTGGCGATCGCCCGCGGCCTGATGGCCCGCCCCCGCCTCCTCCTCCTCGACGAGCCCTCGCTCGGCCTTTCTCCCCTTCTCGTCAAGGACGTGCGCCGCGTCATCCACGACGTCCGCGACCGCTTCGGCGCCGCTGTGCTCCTCGTCGAGCAGAACGCCGGCCTCGCCCTCGCCGTGGCCCAGCGTGGCTACCTGATGCACAACGGCAGCATCGCCGCCTCCGGCACGATCGAGGAGCTCAAGGACGCCCGCCTCGTCCAGGAGCTCTACCTCGGCCGCGGCGCTGCCGCCGGGCTCGCGGCACCGCCCTGACCGGCCCTTGCGCCCCAATCCCGCCGGAGCCGCTTAGTCCTTCAACGACGCCGCTCGGGCACGCAGCAGGTCGCACTCGGCCAGCCGGTTGCTCGGATCGAGCCTGACGGCATCCTCGGGCTGGGCACAAAGCGGGAGACCGGCCTTTCTCGCACCATCGAAGAACAGCGCCGCCGAGCTTCCGCCCGGCTGAAAAAAGTCGTGATCGACCCATGCCTCGGCAGTGAAGGAAGGGTCTTCTTGCCGTACCAGCGCGACCTCGCCGGCCGCCGCCTGTGACTGCCCGAGCTGCGCGTAGCTCATGGCGAGGTAGATACGGTGCTCCACCGTCATGCTGTCACGCTCGTGGAACGCGACGATGCCCCGCTCCCAGCACCCGGCGAAGTAGCAGGCGAAGCCCAGGGCACTGGCCGTGTTGGGCGGATGCAACGGATCGAGGCGCATGGCTCGATCGACCAGCTCGACGCCTTCGGCCGCGTTCTCCACCCCGGTAGCGGTGGCGAGCTGCGCGCCGATCGGGCGGAGGACATTGGCATCGTTCGGGCTCAGCATCAGAGCGCGCCGCCAGTGCGCCAGCCCGCGATCGGGCTCGCCCGCGTAGAAGTAGGACATGCCGGCGACGTTCTGGGCCCCGCCATCCATCGGGTCGAGCTCGGCAGCCCTGCGCGCGGTCTCGTGGAACAACTCCCAGGATCGCGCAGGGTCGGACGAGAAGCCGTAGAAGGCGTCGCGCCAATAGGTCCAGGCCAGAACCTCCCACGCACGGATCAGGTTGGGATCGAGCTCGATGGCCTTCTGCAGGAGCTTCCGCGCCTCGACCATGCCTTGCGCGTCGTGGCGGATGTAGGGCGTCTTCGAGAGAAGATAGTAGTCATAGGCCTCGAGGCTCCCCGGCGACTTGGCTCGTGCGGCCTCGAGCCCCGCGCTCGCGAGCGGGCCCCTAAAGCCGATGAGCGTCCCGACAATGCGACGGACGACGTCGTCGTGCACCGCGAAGAGATCCCTGGCCGGCTGGTCGTAGCGCTCGGACCACAAGGTCGTCCCCGCCGCCGCATCGACCAGCTGCACGGTCACGCGAAGACGTGCCGGGTCGACCTCGAGGCTCCCCTCGATGACGTAGCGGACACCGAGCTCCCGCCGGACCTGGCGGAGGTCGATGGCCCTGTCCCTGTACCGGAAGCTGGAGCTGCGAGCGATGACGAGCAGGTCCCGGCTCCGTGCGAGCTCGGTGATCAGCTCGTCCGTGAAGGCCTCTGCCAGGCGCTTTTGCCTGGCGTCGCCCCCGAAGTCATCGAACGGCAGCACGGCGATCGAGGGCAGGCTGGTAGACGGTGCGCTGCGATGTCGGACGACCAGCCACGAGGCACCGGCCGCGGCGATGATGAGCATCAGGAGCAGCGCGACCAGGGCGCGCCCTGACACGCGCCGGGACCTCCTCCCGGTCTCGGGGCGCGCTGGCGGTGGTGCCGGCATCGGAGTCCCGATGGGCTCGACCGGCGACATCGGCTGGAGCTCGTCGGCCAGCACACTGACCGGCGCGACGAGACGATAGCCGCGGCGCGGCAGGGTCCGGACGATTCGCTGGTCGGTATCCCCGAGCGCCTGGCGCACCTCCGCGACGCAGCGCACGACCGAGTCGTCGGTCACGATGACGTTCGGCCAGACGGCCGCCAAGAGCTCGTCCTTGGTGACGAGCCTGTCGGCGTTCTGGGCCAGATAACGAAGAACATCGTAGCTCTTGGGACGCAGCGGGACCTCGTCCGCCCCGCGCCGGAGGCAGCCGCGCCCGGGATCGAGCGTGAAACCCGCGAACCCGAGCAAGAGCGGCAATGAGGCGGGCAATGCCGAACCTCCGCTGGACAGCGGATCATACGGTGTCGCCCATCTTTCGGCAAACCTTCGTCCGGCTTTCCGGACTTCTGAGACCCGCCGAGCCTAGGCCCTTGGACAGTCTCGGCCCGCGGATCTTGCCTGCCGGCCGACCGGAGGCTCGCCATGCGCACAGCTGGACTGTTGGCCTTTCTGCTCGGCATCCTGGTCAGCCCGGTCGCGGCGCACGATTGGTACACGCCGCTCCGCGACTGGGCGGGCAATCCGTGCTGCAACGCTCAGGACTGTCGACCGGTCGCCTTCTGCCGCTGCCGCGCCGGACAGCAATGCCTCCTGGTGGACGGCCGGTGCATGCCGATCCCATGGGACCGTGTCCTGCCGATCGTCTCTCCGGACGGCGGCGCCCACGCCTGCTGGCCGGACGATCCGGATACGCCGGGATCCACGGTTCCGGTCCCCCTCTGCATCATCCTTCCAGGCACCTCGTGACACCCGGCAGCGCAAGCCGCCGGATCGCCCGGAGCGGACAAGAGCCCGCTCCGGGCGCTGGGCAGCTCCGCTACTGGATCCCGAGCAGCTTCAGGTCGATCGACTCCGCCATCGCCTTGTAGCCCGCGTCGTTGGGATGCAGATGGTCGCCGTGGTCGTACTGGGCCAGGATGTGCTTCGGATTAGCCGGATCGCGCACCAGGGCGTCGAAGTCGATCACGCCGTCGAAGGCGCCGCTGCGGATGAAGGCGTTGACCGCCTCGCGCTTGGCCTCCTTCTCCTCGCTGTAGTAGCCGAAGAGCGGCGTGCCGCTGAACGTGTCCTCGAAGGGGGTCAGCGTGGCGCCGATGATTTTCAGCCCGTGGTCGTGCGCCCGTGCGATGAGCTGCTTGTAGCCGGCGATGATGTCGTCTGCGCTCGGTGCCAGCTCGTTCTTCGGTGACAAGAGCGTGCCGGGCCAGCCGATGTCGTTGATGCCCATCATCAAGACCACGGTGTCGGCGCGCGGCTGGCTCAGAACGTCGCGATCGAAGCGGGCCAGCGCATTGTCGCCCATGCGATCGGTCAGGACGCGGTCGCCCGAGATGCCCTCGTTGACCACCGCCACCTTGGCCGCCTCGCCGCCCATCTTCTGCAGGCGGTCCGCCAGGAAATCGGGCCAGCGATGGTTGGCGTCCACCGTCGAGCCGTCGCCGTCGGTGATCGAATCGCCGAACAGCACCACGGCCCGGCTGTCCGGCGCCGCATCGACCAGAATCTCGCTCAGGAAAATGCGCGAGGTCACGGCCTGCGTGGGCTCGATCTTGGTCTCGCCCACCACATTGCCGCTCGCGATATAGGCTTTCTGCTTGCCGTCATTGTGCCAGGTGGTCGTGGGCGAGATCTCGGCGAAAAACGCCGAGACGGCGATCGTGCCCAATGCCGGCACGTCGAGCTCCACGGGATCGCTGAGCGCCGGCGCCCCGGGCGGGATCGTGACGGAGGGCTCCCCGCCGAAGGTGAGTGGCCTGTCCGTGCCCTCCTTGATCGAGCCGCCTTCGCCGCCCAAGGCCACATGCGCCGCATCGATCGTCAGCGGCGCCGTGCCATAGAGGTTCGAGAACCGCACCCGCACCTTCTGGCCGCCCACGCTCACGCGCCCATACTGGCGGATCGTCTGGTCGAACAGCGAGCGCGGGATGCCGACCGGCGCGAAGAAATCCGGCGCCCAGATCGCCTGCGGGCTCGCCGCCCATGTGGGCACATAGGGCTCGGCCCCCGGCTGCGCGCTCGCCGGCAGGCTCAGGCTTGCCGCGACAAGCGCAAAAGCTACGGTGCCCAGATACCTCGCAGCCCACACGGGCCGCCCGGACGCCGACTCACGGCATGCTCTTTCAGGCTCTCTCATCGACTTCTCCCCAATCATCGTTCTGACATCATCGCTGCGAATGACCGGAGGCGACGGGCGACGCCCGGCGCCTCACCCGTCGTTTACGAATGCCCGGCGAGGATGGCCAGCGTCAAAGTTGGGTAACGAACCGGCGGAGCCTCGTTCTTCTCTCTGGCGAGCCGCTCCGGCACCCGGAGCGGCGGGACCGCGAGGCGCTCTTCATGTGGGAGACGGAGGAAGGCGACACATCGGTAGCGCCAGTCAAGACATCAGTGATACCCAAGTGTCCAAGACAGCCAATGGCAGGTATAGGGCGGTGATTCCGGCGTAAATCTTGCGCTCTCTTGACAGGAATGCGACGATTGGCAGAATGATCATTGGAATATCGAGGATGGACGCCTCTCCCAATGCCGGCTCTTTGTAGAACATGATATTGACGATGGCAGCGAGAATGAGAAAAACGGCAAGCGACATGAGGGCATAGCGGCCGTCCTTCTCGAAATACAGCCTCAAGCCGTCCTTCTCATCCTCGCTTCGGCTCGGCAGCAAAAGCGCAGCCGACAGGAAGAGCATCAAGGTCAGCAAGACCAGGAACACGAACTCACCGAAGTCGAAGCCTTGTTTCAGCGATGGAAGCTGATTGATGGCCCACCAGAATTCCAGCTGAAACAGGAACAGGATTCCGCTCCACGCCAGCGGAACCCAGTCAATCGGTGCGGTATCGCGGATACGAAAGACGGTAACAAGACCGAGCAGAAGGCGCGTTACCGACAGGCCGAGCACCATGGACAGCACCGTCGCGATGATCTGGAAGCTGTACATCGGCGTAACCTCCTCGATGGCGTCTCACCGAGGCGGGATGGAGTCGTCTGGCGAAGCGTGGCACCGGCCCCGCGGCCTCCCCGTCCTCACGGCCCTCACGGCCCAGCCGGCACCGGGCAGCTCAGATCGCCCTCCTCGCAGTGCAGGTAGGCCGTGAGGTCCGCCACGCGCCTCTCGGTCATCACGGTCAGGCACTCCGCAAAAATCATCGGATGGATGCTGCCGCCGACGCTGGAGGACGACGAGAAGGCGCATTCCGCGTCACGAAAAGCCAGCCACGCCTTCTCGGCCCCCACGAGCAGCTTCTTCGCGTCGGCATCGTCACCCAGCCGCTTCAGGATCTCCTGATAGGCTTTGTTCAACGCGGCATCCGCCGCCTTCAAGGCCTTTCCGGCGCAGTCGTTCATCTCCACCTGGGTGTCCGCCTTGTCGAGGCATTCGTCCGCGCGCGCAGCCGGTGAGGTCAGGACGAGCAGGATGGCGATCGCTCGTATTCGTTTCATGGCTCCCTCGCTGGCAGGTTTTTTCAGGGCCCGATCCGCCGCGCCGATCGGCCCGCCTCCTCCTGATGCCAGATCCGCCACTCTCCCGCTGCCCCCGATTGGTGCCCCTGCCCCACGAGGCGTGCAAACACCACGACGCGCTTGCTTGCCCGCACGCTCGGCGCCACGGTGCCGTCCATGAACGAGGACGATCGCGCAGCGCACATTCGCAACCGCTGCCCCCGCCGGCTGTCGCGCGACCACGCGCCCAGCCCCGCCGCGGCGCTGGCCGAGCTTGCCGCCTATGCCGGCGAGGCCGAGGCCGACACCTACCAGCGGGGCGAGCTGTTCGACCGGCTGGAGGGACGCGTCGCGGCCCTGCTCGGCAAGGAGCGCGCTCTTTTTCTTCCCAGCGGCAAGCTCGCCCAGATGGCGGCGCTGCGCGTCCTCACCGGCCGGGCCGGCTGCCGGCGCGTCGCCATGCATCCCCGCGCCCATCTCGAGGAATACGAGGCTCGCGCCTATCAGGAGCTGTGGGGCATGACAGCGGCCTCGCTCGGCGGCTACGACCGGCTGCCAACCCCGGCCGACCTCGACCGCATCGCCGAGCAGCTGGGCGCCCTCACGATCGAGATGCCGCTGCGCCGCCTCGGCTGCCTCCTCCACCCCTGGGAGGATCTCGTGGCCATCACGCGCCGCGCCCGCTCGCGCGGCATCCCGCTCCACCTCGACGGCGCCCGGCTGTGGGAAAGCCAGCCCTTCTACGACCGGCCGCTGGCCGAGATCGCGAGCCTGTTCGATACCATCTACGTGGCCTTCGACAAGGGGCTGGGCGGGCTCGCCGGAGCGGCGCTTGCCGGTCCCGGCGACGTTCTCGACGAGGTGCGCATCTGGCAGCGCCGGGCCGGCGGCCGCGCGCTCAGAAGCTTTCCTTTTTTGCTTTCTGCTCTGAAGGCCCTCGACGAGCGGCTGCCGCAGATGGGCTGCTTTCATGCAAAGGCACGGGCGATCGCGGCCGCCCTTCGAGCGATCCCCGGCCTGCGCGTCACCCCCGACCCACCCCACGCCAATGCCTTCCTCGTCACGCTCGAGGGCGATCCCCTGGCAGCGCGCGAGGCCGCTCTGACGGTGGCCGAGACAACGGGCATCTGGCTCTTCGACCAGCTCGAGGACTGCCCCATCCAGGGCCTTTCCATGTTCGAGATCACGGTGCGCGGCGCCGCCTTCGAGCTGGCCGAGGACGAGATCGTGGATGCGGTGACGAGACTGGCCGACGCGATCCATCCGGCGGCAGCGCGCGCGTGACAAAATAAAAGAATCAATCTCCGGTTGACGGATGGCATTCGATCCTATACATAGATCCTTATGCCTCGCCTACTTACCCGTTCCCCGATCAAGATGCCCGGCACCCGCCAGTGCCGGCTCGCCCGACGTCTCGCCGCCGGTCTCTCCCCGGCCGAGATCAAAAGGCTCGACACCGCGACCGAGGAAGACATCGAGGCTTTTGTCACTGACCGGGACCTCTCCCGCCTGGTCGAGCAGTATGCCGCCCTTCGCGATCTTCCCCTGGCCGAGCGTCAAGCCCGCCTGTTCGAGACGGCGTGGCTGGAGCTCTCGAGCCTCATCGACGTGGGCGATCGAAGGGCCATGCTCTTTGTCGTCTATCAGGCGAACCGCGCACGGCATCCGGTGCGGCACCTCGTCAAGCTCGTGGTCGAGCGCTTCGAGAACGTGCGCCAGCCCTACGAGCGGCGTGACACGCCTTCGCCCGCCGGCTCCTCACCCGAGACCATGCAGGGCTACGGCCAGCATCCCTTGGGACCCGCGCAGGAGGCCATCAACCGGCTCGTCGACTTCCTCCCCAAGCAGGTTGGGGAGGCTGTTCTTGTCAGGGCCGAGCTCGAGCCGGCAGCGGCCGAGCCTCCCGTCGAGGAGCCGGTTGCGGCAACCGAAGAAATTCCCGTCGGCGATGCTGGCGATCCCGCCTCCGCCGACGACGAGCCGCTTTCACCGCTCGCCGCCCTGGCCCGGGCCAACCCGGCTTTGGCGGACTGGATCATCAAGCGCATCGAGAAGCGCCTCATCGAGCTGGGCGAGCCGCCCGAGCCCGACGACCCAAGAAGAGCCGCCAGCCGAAAACCCCTCGGCCCCTGACCGACAAAAAGAAGAAAAAAATCCGAAATTCCTTTCGCCTCGATCATATCCCGGGGCTCGCTGCGCTGTGGGCGGCCCGTCGGCGCTTGATCGGGCGTGGCGGGCTGGGGCATTCTTTCGGGCCATTGAGGGAAGGAGCGTCCCGGATGTGCCTGCCCGGGCGATCGACAGGGCTGAGGGCCTGCCGGGCCGTCGGCCTCGTGCTGACCTTGGCGCTCGCCGGCTGCGCTGCCGATGCCCCGCCGCCGAAGCAGCCGCCCGCGCAGGCCGCGCAGGCGCAGCTGCAGGGTAAGGCGCTCGACCGCCTCTATGACCAGGCGATGCGCGAGCTGGCGCCGGGCCCGCCCGAGGCCGATGTCGGCACCGCGGTGCGCATGCTGCAGCTCGCCGCCGGCCGGGGCCATGCGCCCAGCCAGTTCGCGCTGGCCCGGCTCTATGCCAAGGGCTGGGGCGTGCCGGCCGACCGGGCGACGGCGGTACGCTGGCTGCGGGCCGCGGCGGATCAGGGCTACGCGCCGGCCCAGGCGCAGCTCGCCTATGCGTGGCTGGGCGGGCTGGGCGGCCTCGCCCCGGATCCAGCCCAGGCGCTCGTCTGGTTCCGGCGTGCGGCGGCCCAGGGCGATCTCGAGGCGGGGTTCATGGTGGGCCGCCTGCTGGAGCTGGGCCAGGGCACACCGGCCGATCCGGCTGCCGCCACGGCGGCTTATCTGCAGGCCGCGAAGCGCGGCTATCCGCCGGCACAGCGCCAGCTCGGCCTTCTTTATCTGGAGGGCCGGGGCGTGCCGCGCGACGAGGCCCAGGCGCTGGGCTGGCTCCTTACCGCGGCACAGGCGGACGACGCCGAGGCGGCGTACCGGGCCGGGCTGCTGCGCGAGAGCGGCGAGACGCTGGGTCCCGATCCGGTCGCGGCCGAGCGGCTCTTGACCCGGGCGGCGGACCAGGGCCACGTGCCGGCGCAGGCGGCGCTCGCCCGGCTGCTCGCGGACGGCGACGCGGCCGACCGTGCCCAGGCGGCGCTGTGGCTCGAGATCGCCCTGCGGCTGAGCCCGCCCGGCTCGGAGCGCCAGGCCCTGACGCAGAGCCGCGATGCCCTCGTGGCCGGCCTGCCGCCGTCCGAGGTGACCCGGCTGCGGACGCTGGCCGCCGTCTGGGAGCCGCGCCAGCCGGACAGCGAGCGTGCCGTCGACGGCAGCGCCAGCCCCTGGCTCTGAGCGTGGCGGCGCCGGGGCCCGCTAGGCCTCGGTGCCGGGTGCCGCGTCGGGCTCGGCGGCGACGATGGCGCGGACCTCGGGCGGCAGCAGCGGGGAGCTGCGCCAGGCTGCCAGCTGGGCGTGCGCGACGGGCCCGAAGCCCACGACACGCAGCGGCTGCCACTTCCAGCACAGCAGGGTGAAGCGGCGCGCGGTGTAGAGCTCCCAGTCGAGGCCGGGCCAGCGGGCGGCGCGCTGGGCCGCGGGCGGCAGATGCTCGAAGAGCGCGCGGCGGTGGCGGAGTGGCTCGAACTCGGTGGTGTCCAGCACGAAGACGGGCAGCACGTCGGGCGGGGTTGCTGCCATGATGCGGTCGACCACGACGAGCCGGCTGTCGTCGCCCAGCCCCCAGAGCACGGTCAGGATCGGCCGGCGCTCGGCCAGCGGCGAGCCCGCGAGGATCGGCGCCGGCGGCGAGCGCCGCGGCCCGGCTTCTCCTCCGCCGGGCGCGCGGCCCGGCGCCCGAGAAGGCCGCCCAGGGCGCCCTCGAGCCTCGGCCTGGAGCGCCCGGCACCTCCCGCGGCCGCCGCGTCGTCGTCGCCCAGCCGCTCGACCTCCCGCTCGAGGCCCGCGATCGCCTCGCGATCCCGCCGCCGCCATCGCCCTCTCCATCGGCGCCCCGCTCGACCTCGGGCGCTCGACCTGTTACGCGCCTCGTCTACCTTTCCCGACGCAGCCTAGCGCAGTCGCAGGGACGCAGGCAGCGCACGCCGAGGCATGGCCACCCGCTACGACATCATCATCCTCGCCGACCCGCGCTTCCCGGGCGGCACCTCGACCGCGCTCGCGAGCGAGATCGAGGCCCAGGCGCGAGCCGGCTATCGCACGGCGCTCGTGGCCCTCAAAGGCCCGGTGCTGAAGCGCTCGCATCCCTTCCACCCGGCGCATCCGGGCGGCGCTCGACGCCGGCTTCTGCGATCTCGTCGATCCGACCCAGCCCCTGGCCGCACCCCTCCTCCTCGTCCACCACCCGCAGGTCCTGAGCTTCATGCCCCGGGCCCGCCTCCGCCTCGAGGCGGAGCAGCATCTGGTGATCGTCCACCACCCGCCCTTCGACGGCGACGGCGCCCCTTTCTATGACTGGGCCGAGGTGCATCGCAACGCGGAGGCCCTGCTCGGCCGGCCGCCGGCCTGGGCACCGGTGGGCCCCGGGTGCGCGAGCAGCTCGTGGCGCTGCCGGACCCGCCGCCGCTGCACGGAGCAGGACTGGCACAGCATCCTCGACCCCGCCGCCTGGGCGCTGCCCGAGGCCGGGCCCGGTGGGCGCGCTGCCGGTCATCGGCCGCCACAGCCGGCCCGATCTCCTCAAATGGCCCGAGACCGCGGCGCAGATCCTCGAGATCTACCCGGCCACCCCGGACATGCGCGTCCGCATCCTGGGCCTGCCTCCGGGCCTCGTGGAGCTTTTGGGCGGCCTGCCCGCCAACTGGCGGGTCGTCCCCTTCAACGCCATGCCGCCACGGGACTTCCTCGGCACCCTGGACTTCTTCGTCTACTACCATCACCGCCGCTTCGTCGAGGCCTTCGGCCGCGCCGTGCTCGAGGCGCTGGCCGCCGGGCGCGTGGCCGTGCTGCCGCCGCCCTTCGTCGACCTCTTCGAGGATGCGGCCGTCTACGCGGCACCGGCCGGGGCGGCCTCGCTCGTCCGCCAGCTCCACGCCGATCCCGGGGCCTGCGCCCGGCTCCGCCGCCGCGCGGTGCAGCTCGTGGGCGACCGCTTCTCGCCGGGCCGCCACGCCCAGCGCCTGCGGGCCCTGATCGGCCCCCCGGCACCGACCGGCGGCGAGGCCGAGCCGCACGCCGCGGCGCGTCCTCTTCTTCACCTCGAACGGCGTGGGCCTGGGCCACCTCACCCGCGCGCTCGCCATCGCCCGACGGCTGGGCCCCGGGCTCGAGCCCGTGGTCGTCACCCTCTCGCAGGGCGCGCACCTGGCCGAGTCCATGGGCATCCTGACCGAGTATCTGCCGTTTCGGACCCATCTCGGGGTCGAGACCGGGGCCTGGAACCGCGCGCTCGCCCACGAGCTGGGCGAGATGCTGCGCTTCTACGCCCCGGCCGCCTTGGTCTTCGACGGCAACATGCCCTACCAGGGCCTGCTGAACGCCCTGGCGCACCGGCCGGAGACGCTGTCCGTCTGGATCCGGCGCGCCATGTGGCGGGCCACCGCCGATGCCACCGCGCTGGGCCGCCAGGACGGGTTCGACGCGGTCATCGAGCCCGGCGACATCGCCGAGGCGCTGGACCAGGGCCCGACCGTGGCGCTGCAGGACAGGGCCCACCAGGTGGCGCCGCTTCGCCTCCTCGATGCGGACGAGCTTTTGTCCCGGGAGGCGGCGCGGCAGGAGCTGGGGCTCGACGACGCGGCCGTCTGCGTCCTCGTCCAGCTCGGCAGCGGCAACAACTTCGCCTATGACGAGGTCCGTCGCACCGCCGCGGCGTTCCTGGCCGCCCGGCCGGGCGTCGAGGTTCTGATCCTGGGATCGCCGATCGGCGATCAGCCGCTGGAGCTGCCGGCCGGGGTCCGCCTGGCTCGAGCTTTTCCCCGCCAGCCGCTACTACCGGGCCTTCGACATCGTCGTCAGCGCCGTCGGCTACAACGCCTTTCACGAGCTGCTGCACGCCCACGTCCCGAGCCTTCTCGTGCCCAACGAGAACCCGATCATGGACGATCAGCTGGCGCGCGCCGAGCACGCCGAGCGGCGCGGCTTCGCCATCGCCCATCGCGTGGGCGACGTCTACCGGCTCGAGGAACGGCTGGAGGAGCTGCTCGACCCCGACCGTCCGGGCGAGGATGTGCCGGCGGATGGCGGCCTCGATCCGACCAACGGCGCCGTCGAGGCCGCCCGCTTCGTCGGCGAGCTCGCCCATATGGCCCGCGCCGACCGGCTGCGCTGAGCCGTTCTCAGGAGGCGGGAGGAAATGGCGCGGGTCTTAGCCACCCTTCCCGAACGGCTTCCCGGAACACGGCCTCGGCCGCAGCCCAGAGTTTGGGCGAGCCCTCGGCGATGCGGCGCGTCATGGCCCGCTCGCGATCCTCGTCGACGTCGTAGTCGGTCCAGGTGCCGCCCCCGACCAGATGATTGAGCAGGATGGGCTGCAGCCGATCCAGCGCCTTGGCGAAGCAGGCGTCCGCCTTCTGGGCCGCCTCGAGCTCCTCCCAAAGACGGTGGAGTGCTGCACCCTGATCGTCGGGAAGCAGGCCGAACGGCTTGGCCGCGGCCGCCGCCTCGCGCTCGGCCTGGCTCGCCGCGCCCACGGTGTCGAACAGCGGCGTGTCCCCGCATAGGATCTCGACGAGGTCGTGCACGACGAGCATCGTCACGGTGCGAAGCACGTCGGCCGGCTCGATGGCCCACTCCGACAGCACGATCGCGAACAGCGCCAGATGCCAGGAGTGCTCGGCGCTGTTCTCGCGCCGCGATCCGTCGGCGATCCGGCTGCCTCGGATCACGCGGTCTTCAGGCCGTCGGCCTCGATCAGGAAGCGGAGCTGAGCCCGAAGTCCGGGAGCGGTCGGACTACGGGCTGCGAGACCGTGGCGCCCGAGCCGGACGCTGGCCGCTCTCGAGGAGCGACTCCCATCCAGGCTCGTCCAGACGGGTCAGCCTCGACGTCTCTCTCAGCTCGAGGGCGGCGCCTGTGGGATCAGGATCTGTGGCGCGGACGGCGGCAGGGCCAAGCGCTCGAGCCGGCCGGTGGGGACGCAGGTCGTGCCCGCGGGCAGGCTTCCCGAGCTGTCGGAGGTGAAGCTCATCACCTCGACGCGCGGCCCGACATTGGTGTCGGCGAGCTCGCCCGTCAGCGCGAAGCTCAGCGTGACCACATAGTAGGCGCGGCTCGTGAGCGGGTGCCGGCGTCGGAAGGCATCGCTGTCACGACGACACGGCCGTCGAGGCGCATGCTGCGCACGACCTGGGTGCGCGTGCTGCCGATGGTCCGCGGCAGCCGGGCTTGCGGGACCGCCGCCGGAAACCGGCTTGCCGGCTCGGATGCCTTGGCGCCGGGCAGAATCTCGATGGCTCCACAGTCGACATAGGGCTGCGGATCGCCCTCGTAGATCGCGACCACCAGCGAGGCTCGCGGGTCGACCGACGTGACGTGAAGGCCGTTGGCCCGCATCGCCTCCTCGACCGCCGCCAGCGCGTCCCTCGGGGACTCCGAGAGATCCACGCTGACCGGCCCTGCCGGCGTCGCCCCGGGCGGCTGATACTCAAGCCGTGGCCCGCCGATACCGCTGACGCGAACGCGGCTCCCATTGCAGCCGGCGAGCAGGGCAAGAGCGAGCACGGCCATCACGACCCGCGCCTGGCTCACCCTCGTTGCCTCAGCCCGCAAGACCGTCATTCAGTAGAGCGCCAACAGCGTGCCGGCGACCGCAGCCGCGCTCACGCCGGCGGCACCCCCGGCCGGCTCGATGGCGCAGCTGTTGAGGCCGACTGACTGCTCGACGATGCACCGGAACGCATCCTCGGCATAGGAGCCCACGGGAAAGAGCTGGAGATAGCGCTGGTAGGCCTCAGCGGTGCCGATCTCGCGCGCCGCCTGCCAGACCTGCGCCTCGGTGATCCGCACGGCACTCTGATTGGCGGGTGCCGCCGCGTGGGCCGCATGCCCCGCCCCAGCCGCAAGAAGAAGCAGCCGCGCCCGCTCGAGCCACTTCCTGACTACGGGGCGCATAGGCGCACTGCCTCTCCCGGCTGATCGAACGTTTCCCTACCACCTTCCCAGGGAAGGTGAAGGAACCCTAACCCGAACGCTACCCCAACTTCAATGCGTCTCGCGCCGGACCCCCTTTGCGTTACACGGCGCCCTGCACGGAGTAGCCGCCGTCCACGGGGATCGCCGTGCCGGTCAGGAAATCGGAGCCCGGGGCCGCCAGGAACACGGCGATGCCGCCGAAGTCGTCGGGCACGCCCCAGCGGCCGGCCGGCGTGCGCTTCTGGATGCCATCGTGGAGGCCCTGGATGTCCTGGCGTGCCCGCCGCGTCAGCGCCGTGTCGATCCAGCCGGGCAGAACCGCGTTGACCTGGATGTTGTCGGCCGCCCAGGCGCAGGCCATGGCCTTCGTCATCTGCACGATGCCGCCCTTGGTGGCGGCGTAGGGTGCCGTGAACGAGGCGCCGAAGATCGACATCATCGAGCCAATGTTGATGACCTTGCCGCCGCCTGCCTTCTTCATGGCCGGATAGACTGCCTGGCTCGCGACGAAGGCCGAGGTGAGGTTGGTGTCGATGACGTGATGCCACTCGGCCAGCGAGTACTCCTCGGGCCGCTTGCGCACGTTGGTCCCGGCATTGTTGACGAGGATGTCGACCCGGCCAAAGGCATCGGCGGCGGCCTGGACCATCGCGTGGCAATCGGCCTCCTTGGTGAGATCGGCCTCGTGGCTTTGCGCCTCGCTCCCCAGCTGCCGCAGCTCGGCTACCGCGTCCTTGTTCTTCTCGGCGTTCCTGCCGACGACCAGGACCTTGGCGCCCGCCCCTGCGAGGCCCTTGGCCATGCCAAGGCCGATGCCGCCATTGCCGCCGGTCACGATGGCGACACGGCCGGTGAGGTCGAAGAGATTCATGGTGGGGCCCCCTGCGGTCGTTTCCTCGCTTCGGCACCAATCATGGCGTCCCGCGGCGATGGACGGAAGAGCGGGACACCCTCCCGCTTGCTTTTTCTGACGGATGGGTAATCTTCCTTGACGATGGCCACGCAAAGGAGAGACGCCATGCGCTTCCTGGCATTCGCTCTTGCCGCAGGCTTCCTGTTGGGATCGGCCGGTATGGCCGCGGCCTGCAGCTATCATACGGCGAGCAAGGATCAGATCCTGGCCTCGCAGAGCTCCCAGCAGACGCCGAGCGGCCCGCAGAGCCGTCCGGCGCAGGGCGACAAGGACGTCAAGGGCTGATCTTCCAGCCTTACACTCGATCGCTGGGGCCGGGTGACCGGCCCCTTTTGTTTGGCGCCCGAGGCCTCTAAGGTCCGCCCCGCAAACGATCGGAAGGAGGCAGGATGCGGCTCGCCGTGATCGGGACCGAGGCCGGCCTCGCGGGCCGGGCGCATGCCGCCGGCCTCGAGACGCTGCTCCATCCGCTGGGCGCCGATCGTGACGAGGTGCCGGCCGGCGTCCGCTGCCTCGAGGACTATGCCCAGCTTCGGGAAGCGCTCGAGGATCCGCGCCTGATCCTTCTCGACCTGCCGCTCGGCACCATCGTCGATACGGTAATCGACCGGGCCTACCTCCATCTCGAGCCGGGCGACGTCGTGATCGACGCCTCCGGCAGCTATTGGTGCGACACCCTTCGCCGCTTCCGGCGCATGCGTCACCGCTCGCTCTTCTATGTGGACGTGGCCGAGCTGGGCACGACGGAGGCCCCCTCGCTGCTGGCCGCCGGCGACCAGCGCGGCGTGGAGCTGGCGCTGCCCGCCCTCGCGCGTCTGGCGGCGCCCGGCCGGGCAGCCCGTCTGGGCGAGGCGGGAGTCGCCCACTATGCCCTGATGCTGCGGGACGCGCTGCGGACCGCCGCGGCCCAGGCGGCGAGCGAGGCGCTGCAGCTTGTCGAGGCCTGCCCCCAGCCCATCTCCCTCGAGGAGGCCAGGGCTGCGCTGGGCCTGGGCAATGCCCTGCCCGGGCCGCGGGCACCCTGGCTTCTCGACGACGCCGTGCAGCTCGAGGCGGCGGTACCGCTTCTGGCCCAGGCGGTGATGCTCGAGCAGGCGGCCGCCCTCGAGGAAGAGCGCTCTGCACCGCCGCTGCCGCGGGTCGGCGGGTTCGTCCATCCGGACGACATTCTCTAAGGCGGGCTCCAAGACGGGTCGCCCGCGATCCATGCGATTTCGATACGGGCGGCACGGCCGCCCTTTCTTGGGAGGATACATTCCATGGACTATCGCAGCCTCGGCCGCTCGGGCCTGAAGGTCTCGCCGCTCTGCCTCGGCACGATGATGTTCGGCGGCCCGACCGACGAGGCGGCCTCGGGCCGGATCATCGGCATGTGCCGCGAGGCCGGCCTCAACTTCATCGACACGGCCGACGTCTACAATGAGGGTGGGTCGGAGGAGGTCGTCGGCCGCGCTATCAAGGCCGACCGCGACTGGTGGGTGCTGGCGACCAAAGTCTGCAACCCGATGGGCAAGGGGCCGAACGAGCGGGGCCTGTCGCGCTCCTGGCTCCTGCGCGCCTGCGACAACAGCCTGCGCCGCCTCGGCACCGACCGCATCGACGTCTACTACCTGCACAAGGAGGATCACAGCACGCCGCTCGAGGAGACGGTGGGTGCCTTGGCCGATCTCGTGCGCGCCGGCAAGATCCGCTATGTAGGGCTGTCCAACTTCCGTGCCTGGCGTATCGCCGAGATGGCACGGCTGATGCGCGAGGCGGGCATCGACCGGCCGGCCGTGCTTCAGCCCTACTACAACATCATGACCCGCCAGCCGGAGGTCGAGCTCCTGCCGGCCTGCCATCATTTCGGCATCGGCGTGGCGCCCTACAGCCCGCTCGCGCGCGGCGTGCTCTCGGGCAAGTACGATCCCGACGCGCCGCCGCCCGAGGGCACCCGTGCTGCCCGCCAGGACCGGCGCATGATGCAGACCGAATGGCGCCGCGAGAGCCTGGTGATCGCCCAGACGCTCAAGAAGCACGCGGCCGAGCGCGGCATCACGCCTGCCCAGTTCGCGGTGGCCTGGGTCCTCAACAACAAGCTCGTCACCTCGCCCATCACAGGGCCACGGACCGAGGAGCAGATGAAGGACTATCTGGGGACCTTCGCCTACAGCTTCACGAAGGAGGACGAGGCCCTGGTCGACAGCCTGGTCACCACCGGCCATCCCTCGACGCCCGGCTACAACGACCCCGCCTACCCGATCGAGGGCCGCGTGCCCGTGACGGGCTAGCCCCACCGCGGAGGCCGTCGCCCCCTGTCCGGGGCGGCGGCTGGTTCCCGAGGGAGGACAAGATGAGCGTCAAGCCGATCCCCGAAGGCTATCACAGCGTCACCCCCTATCTCGTCGTCGACGGCGCCGGGGAGGCGCTGGCCTTCTACGAGAAGGTGTTTGGCGCCCGGCTGCTCATGCGGCTGGATGGGCCCGGCGGGAAGATCGGGCATGCCGAGCTGCAGATCGGCACGTCCAGGGTCATGCTGGCCGACGAGTATCCCGAGATGGGTGCCCGCGGCCCGCGCTCGATCGGCGGCACGCCCGTGACCCTCCATCTCTATGTGCCCGACGTCGATACCGTGGCCGCGGCTGCGGTGGCGGCGGGTGCCAAGCTGCAGCGGCCGGTCGAGGACAAGTTCTATGGCGACCGGATGGGCAGCATCGAGGACCCGTTCGGCCATGTCTGGCATGTCTCGACCCATGTGGAGGACGTCCCGCCGGACGAGCTGGAGCGCCGTGCCGCCGCGATGGCCGGTGGCGGCGGCTGAGCTGCAGAAGGTCGCCTAGCCCGTCGTGATCGGCACGTGGCCCGGCTCGGCGGCGACGCGTGCCAGCCAGGCCCGTACCGCCGGATAGGGTGAGAGATCAAAGCCGCCCTCGTCGGCGACGTGGGTGTAGGCGTAGAGCGCCAGGTCGGCGATCGAGCAGCTCTCGCCGACGAGGAAAGAGCGGCTGGCGAGCTGGCCCTCCATCACCGCCAGGGCGGCGTTGCCGCGCTCGAGCAGGCGCGGCAGCTCGGCCTCGCGCGGGTGGCCGGGCGGCAGCAAATGGCGGATGAAGCGGGCCACGGCGATGAAGGGCTCGTGGCTGTACTGCTCGAAGAACATCCACTGCAGCGCCTGCGCCCGCCCGAGCCGGCTCGAGGGCAGGAAGGGTGTCCCTTCCGCGAGATAGAAGAGGATGGCGTTCGACTCGGCCAGCACCGGGCCGTCCTCCAGCCGGAGCGCCGGTATCCGCCCGTTGGGGTTCAGGGCCAGGAACTCGGGCGTGCGGGTCTCGCCCTTCATGACGTCGAGCTCGACCAGCTCGTAGGGCAGGCCGAGGCGGCGCAGCAGGAGGCGCACCTTGTAGCCGTTGCCCGAGGGCAGATAGTCGTAGAGCCGGAGCATCGCAGCAGGTCTCCCCATGGCCACGCATCCCGAGACATGCCCCAGCGGGCGCCCCATCGCCAGAGCCGTCGGACCTCCCTCGCGAGATTGTCGCGGCGGGTGCGAGCGCCTAGGCTTCGGGTCGGATCGTCGAGCAAGGGAGAGGCAAGGATGCGACGGAGGGGGCTGCTGAGCCTTGCTGGGCCAGCGATCACCGCCGGTCTCTCCACGCCCATCGCGACGGCCGAGGCCGAGGCGCCGACCGGGGCAGACGCCCGTTACCAGAGGGCGCGCACGAGCTTCCTTGCCCTCAAGGGTGACAAGAGCCTCGCCATCCAGATCGACGGCGGCGGGCCGTCCTTGCGGGACGCGCACGACGACAAGGCGCCGCTGTTCGTCGGCAGCGCCATCAAGACCTTCATCCTCACCACCTATCTGCGCGAGGTCGAGGCGGGTCGCCTCAGCCTCGACGAGCAGCTGCCGATCGACGACGGCATCCGCTCGCTGGTCAGCCCGGTCTTCGCCAACCTCACCGGCACCGCCTCGGCGCGCACAGCACTCGAGGCGATGATCACCCACAGCGACAACACCGCGACCGACGTCGCCCTGCGCCGGGTGGGGGTGGACAAGGTGCGCGCCTTCATCGCCTCGACCGGGCTCGAGACGATCGCCGTCCCCGACTCGACCCGCCGCCTCTTCTCCTACATCGGCGGTGCCGCCGAGGGCGTCGACGTTGGTTGGGCCGGCATGAAGAAGATCATGGCGGACCAGCTCTTCGGCACACCGCGCTCGCCGCTCAATCCGGTCGAGACAATGCAGGGCTCGGCCGCGGACTTCGTGACCTATTATCGGCGCGCCCTGCGCGGCAACTACCTTAAGGAGGTGGCCTCGCTCACCGAGTTCCGCCGCATCCAGGCGATGGCCGACCTCATCGCCGCCGTCGTGCCGCCGGGCATCGCTGCCTACGCCAAGGGCGGCAGCATCGACTGGCAGGACTTCCATGCCTTCTGCGGCACCGGCCAGATGGTGGTGGGCGATCAGCGGGTGACTTTCTGCTTCACGCTGAACTGGCAGGGGCCGGACAGCAGCGTGCCGACGGTGGGCGGAGGCTTCAAGACCGCCGTCAGCGGCATGCTGGGTGCCATCGCCCGCGGCGCCACGATCTGAGAAGCACCGGGATCCGAGAGGCGCCGGGAACGCCTCAGATCTCGACACCGATCTTGCCGAAGTGCCGGCCGCTCTCCTCGTGGCGGAAGGCGTCGGCCAGCCGCTCGAGCGGGAAGGTCTTGTCGATCACGGGCTTGATACCCGTGGTCTCGAGGGCCCTGACAAACTCCTGCTGCTGGCGGCGGCTGCCGACGATCAGGCCCTGCAGGCGGATCTGCTTGCGCATCAGGGTGGCCGTCGGGACCTCGCCCGCGATGCCGGTGAGGACACCGATCAGCGAGATGTGGCCGCCGACCCGGGTCGCGGTGATGGACTGCGCCAGTGTGCCCGGGCCGCCAAGCTCGAGCACATGGTCGACGCCGCGGCCGTCCGTGAGCTCGCGCACGCGGGAACCCCACTCGGTCACCGCGCGGTAGTTGATGACGTGATCGGCGCCGAGCGCCCGCCCCTTCTCCAGCTTCTCGTCGGAGGAGGAGGTGAGGATGACCGTGGCGCCCATGGCTTTCGCGATCTGCAGCCCGAAGATCGCGACGCCGCCGGTGCCGAGGCAGAGCACCGTGTCGCCCGCTTTCAGGCCGCCGTCGCCGACGAGCGCCCGCCAGGCGGTGAGGCCGGCCGTGGTGAGCGTCGCGGCCTCGGCGTGGCTGTAGCCGCGGGGTGCCCTCGTGAACCAGGTGGCGGGTCGCACCACGACGTCCCGCGCATAGCCGTCGACCCCGTCGCCCGGCACGGTCGAGAAATCGGGCAGCTCGGCCGGGCCGTCCTGCCAGGTGGGAAAAAAGGTCGAGACGACATGATCGCCCGCGGCGAAGCCCGTGACCCCCTCGCCCACCGCCTCGACCTCGCCCGCACCGTCGGCCATCAGGATGCGGCCGAAGACGGCGGCATCGGTGCTGCCCGCCACCCGATAGTCGTGATAGTTCAAGGAGCTGGCGCGGATCCGCACGCGCAGCTCGCCCGGCCCCGGCTTGCCGGGATCGGGCAGGTCGACAAGGGAAAGATGATCGAGCCCGCCCGGGGCACGGGGTGTGATGGCCTTCATGCGTTCCTCCTCGGCCGACGCCGGCCGCGCTCGTCCCTCACCTGCCCAAAGACTCGGCCTTGGGAGCACGCGGTTCAAGGCGGCAGCCGCGCGCGCGCCGCGAAAGGCGGATGCCCGGTCTCGTGAGGGCGCGGTCGGGACGGGTCATGGACCCTCGTGTGGGCGCATGAGGGGGACAGAGCAGGTGCGAGGTCACGCCTCCGGACCCTTCTCCTGTCATCCTCGGGCGCTTGACCCGAGGATCCATGCCCACGCTCGCAACGGCGTGCCAAGATGTGGCATGGACCCTTGTGTCGGCGCACAAGGGTGACAAAAGAGAGACGACACGACGCGAGGACGCGTTTCTTCCGTCATCCCACGGCCCAGACCGGGGGATCAGGTGACACGGCGCGACGGGAAGGAGTCGCGTAGTCTCCGCCACCTGACCGCCCGATTAAATCGGGCGGTGAACAAGGCTCCGGCCACACTCGTCGCCCCACGGCTCGACCGGGCCACGCGGCTGTCGCGTCACGCCTCTGTCATCCTCCGGCTGACCGGGGGTCAGGTGACACGGCGCGACGGGACAGGTCGCCTCCTCCCCGCCACCTGACCGCCCGGTCGAGCCGGGCGGTGACAAGTAAACGCACCCTGCCCCTAGGGTGGCGTGGTCTTTTTGTCTGTCACTCTCCTTTTTTGCTCCTCCACCGCCCCGGCCCCGCTCTCTCCCAGCGTGGCCTGGCGGCTTTCGGCGTAACGCAGGACCCAGTCGGCCACGTCCGGGTTGCTCCGGGCGAAGGCGAGGAGGTCCGAGACAAGCTCGGCGGCGACGGGCTCGGCCGGCGCCGCGCCGATCTCGTCCCCGGCGTGCAGCTCGGGGTCGCGGCGGTCGTGCGCGTCACGAGGCGGCGCAGGCGGTTTTCGGGATGGCGGCCGCGGTTGCCCTCGTAGGTAAGGAATAGAAGAGCTTTGGTGTCGCCCATGTCGGCGAGGTGCTGGAGGCTGGCGAACGCCGTCCTGATCAGCAGCGCCTCGCGCTCGTCCTCGGGCAGCTCGGCCTCGAGCCGGTAGTACGCGACGTGCTCCTGGAACCTCTCGTCCGCGAGCAGTGACAAAATCTCGGCCTCGTCCGTTCCCTCGTGCTTGGCGACCTCGGCCGGCGTCATGCCGCTGGCGAGCCTTCGGGCCAGCCGCACGGTGCGGGCGGCGGGCATCGAGGCGGGGGAACGCGAGGGGTAGGTGGAAGGCATATGGGCTCGATATAGGAATGAGAGCCGTACGTCAATCGGAAGTTGATTCTTTTCTTTTGTCACTTTCGGAGCGGGAGAGCTCGGCTCAGGCGAAGCGCTTGGCGCCGGCGACGCAGAGGACGACGACGAGGGCCGCGGCGATCATGGTCCAGGCAATTCGTTCGTGCAGAAACAGGGCCGCCAGGAGCAGGCCGAGGAAGGGCTGCAGGAGCTGGAGCTGGCCCACGCCCGCGATGCCGCCCAGGGCGAGCCCGCGATACCAGAAGACAAAACCGACCAGCATGCTGAAGACCGAGACATAGCCGAGGCCGATCCAGGCCGGCGCAGGAATGCCGGCCCAGCCACCCGGCAGGGCGAGGAGCGCGATCAGCGCCATCATCGGCAGCGACAAAAGCAGGGCCCAGGAGATCACCTGCCAGCCGCCGAGCCGGCGCGAGAGCGCAGCACCCTCGGCATAGCCGAGCCCGCAGAGCAGGATGGCGGCGATCATCAGGAGATCACCCGCCAGCGAACCGCCGCCGCTGCCCGAGAGCGCGAAGGCGGCGACCGTGCCGCCCCCAGGATCGAGAACAGCCAGAAGGCAGGCCTGGGGCGCTCGCCGCCGCGCAGGACGCCGAAGCTCGCCGTCGCGAGCGGCAGCAGGCCGATGAACACGATCGAGCGCGCGGCGGTGATGTGCTGCAGCGCCAGCGCCGTCAGCAGCGGGAAGCCCACGACCACGCCGAGCGCCACGACGGCCAGCGGGAGCATGTCGCCGCGCGCGGGGCGCGTCTGGCGCAGCGCCAGCAGAAATACGCCACCCAGCAGGGCTGCGATCACCGCGCGCGCCGAGGTCAGGAAGATCGGCGAGAAGCCCGTGACCGCGACGCGCGTGGCCGGCAGCGAGCCGCTGAAGATGACGATGCCCACGAGGCCACTGCCCCAGCCCGCCGATGTCCGTTCCATGCGCCCTCGCTTTCCTGGAGCCCTGCCGTAGCGGCAGAGGGCTGGCGCGTCCAGGAACGGATCGGTACAATCTGAGAGAACTGTATGGATAAGCCGATCCATACAATAGACTGGAAGCGATGGTGGGCGCAGGAGAGACGACACGGACAGAGGCGCTGATGAGCGCCGTCCGCGCCAGGATCGCCCGAAGGGCGCTGGCGCCCGGGGACCGCCTGCCATCGGTCCGCCGCTTCGCCCTGACCATGGGCGTCTCGCCGTCGACCGTGGTCGAGGCCTACGACCGGCTCGAGGCGGAGGGCATCATCCGCGCGCGGCGCGGCTCCGGCTTCTACGTGACCGGTGCCGGCCTGCCGCCCATGGCGCTGGCGGAGATGGGGCCGCCCCGCGAGCGTGATGTCGACCCCTTCTGGGTCTCCCGGCAGTCGCTCGATGCCGATGCGTCGGTGCTCAAGCCCGGCTGCGGCTGGCTGCCGGCGGACTGGATGCCCAGCGCCGCGCTGCGACGCGGCTTGCGGGCGCTCGCCCGGGCCGACGACGCGCTTCTGTCGGACTATGGCAGGCACGCGCGGCTCGCCCGGCCTGCGCCGCCTGCTGCTCGCCCGGCTGGCAGAGGAGGGCATCGCGGCGTCGGCGGACCAGATCATGCTGACCTCCTCGGGAACGCAGGCGATCGACCTCCTGTGCCGCTTCCTCCTGCGGCCGGGCGACACGGTGCTGGTCGACGATCCCTGCTACTTCAACTTCCAGGCGCTGCTGCGCGCCCATCAGGTGCGGCTCGTGGGCGTTCCCTTCACGCCCGCAGGCCCCGACACCGCCGCCTTCGAGCAGGCGCTGACCCACGAGGGCCCGCGGCTCTACATCACGAACTCGGCCCTGCACAATCCGACCGGCGCCAGCCTCTCGCCGCAGACCGCGCATCGCGTGCTCAGCCTGGCCACGGCGCACGGCCTGACGATCGTCGAGGACGACATCTTCGCGGATTTCGAGCCCACGCCCTCGCCGCGCCTCGCCGTTCTCGACGGCCTCGATCGCGTCATCAGGATCGGCAGCTTCTCGAAGACGCTCTCCGCCTCCCTGCGCTGCGGCCATATCGCCGCCCGGGCCGACTGGATCGAGGGGCTGGTCGATCTCCAGGTCGCCACGAGCTTCGGCGGGCCGAGCCCGGTCGCGAGCGAGCTGATCGCCGGCGTCCTCGCGGGCGGCGGCTACCGCAAGCACATGGACGAGCTGCGCCAGCGCCTGACGCGCGCGCAGGAAGGAGGCCGCCGATCGGCTGGCGCCCCTGGGCATCGTGCCCTGGATCATGCCGCGCGGCGGTTTTTATCTGTGGTGCCGCCTGCCGGACGGTCAGGATTCAACGGCGATCGCGCGGCGCTGCATGGCGGAGAAGGTGGTTCTTGCACCCGGCAATGTCTTCAGCGTCTCCCAGTCGGCCGCTTCTTTTCTCAGGTTCAATGTGGCGCAGATGAGCGACCCGCGGGTCTACGCCGCTATGGGGAGGGCGATAGCGGCCGGAAGGGGTTGAGGCCTACATAGCTATCCACGGCAATAGTGCCAAACAATCCCAAACTCATCCATCGCTATCGCCGCCCTCTCCCGCGCCGCTCGTAGGCCGGCTCGCTGGCTTCCTCCCCTTACGCGTTGCGCCTGCAGCGACACCCTTCCGTAGCACAGCCGCCATTGGTTGAAGCTCAATGCGCTGGTGTCTCGCATAGGGCTTGTCACCCCATTCCTTGTCACCAGGGATATGAAGCATCTCCCTCCATGCAACGAGATCCCTTTCGTTCAGCACTTTAGGCGGCGGCGTCTCAAGCTCCGAGTGCCCATTCACTATCTTCATCGTTCTCGGAAACATATCTTTGCGATCATAATTACTCTGGACGAGCGAGACAAGTTCAATACATGCTGATATTATACGTCGACATGTAGAGAACTTCGGCCGCCGTCCTTCATGTATAAGTCGATTTCTATCATCGCGGGCCAAGCTCAGGTCCTCGTAGAGGGCTCGATCTATAAGTCCCTTCTGGAAGAGAACCTCAGCCCGTGCTGCTGCTCCCCATGCCCTGCTTCCCAGAAAGGAGTGCCGGTTAAACACGAGCTCTGCCTTCGAAATAACTTCAGATTGCCAAATTATATCGATGAGCTGCTCAACAAACGTCCATGCAAATACGATAGATGAAATTCATATTCATGTGATTGAAATGTTGAAATACTATTCATGAAAAGAGACTGACTTATTGGTGCAACCTTGGTCGTATTTCTTCGTCCTAGCCAGTAGGCGTTCGTTATCTCGGATTTAGTGAAGAATCTCGGGGTAAGAAGACGAATATTCCGATCCTGGCCTGTCATCCTATTCTGAAGGGCGCTGATGAAACTAGCGCTTTCGCCAGCGCCACCTTCAGTAAACCGGAAATATCCGGTGTGATTGAGGTAGCCACGGCCCACATCGTTGGGTTTCGCCGCATCGAAGAGAATTCCCGCGAAAAAAAGACGGAATAATATCCGATTTGTCGCATCGACACAAGTTTGCTTTGTCGCTCCGTGCACGGCAGGAAATATAAAGCACGACGTATAACTCAGGACAGCAGGTATAGGATTTTCAAACTCCGCGTCCAATGCCATAGTTGTTCTACAAAACTTAACATAATCATAGCTATTGTGATTTACTTGCTCAAATGTCGCATCCAATCTGTCGTCCTCGTTGAACCCGATGATCGTGAAGGGGCTCGTCGCAACGACCACGATGGGCGTGGGAGGAACCACCGCGGCAGGTGCTTCGCCTGCGTATCCTTCCGCGCCCATATTTGTCTCCTCGCTTGGGACCGTCTCAGGAAGCATCCGGGCAAGGACCGATCACAGCTCGAAGCGACCGGGCCGGATCGGCCCGGTCGCAATCTCCGGAATCTCCTCCCCGAGCCCGGCACCGGCGAACCGGGCGACGATGCGCGAGCCTAGAGCCTTGCCCGTACCCTCCGCCTCTTCTTGCACAGCCTGGCGGAGAATGGCGCGGACCTCCTCCTCCATGCTGAGCCCCTGCCGCATCGCTCGTCGCCTCAGGCGAAGCGCAACCTCTTCCTCCAGCTGCCGCACGACGCGCTGGGCCACAGCCGGTCTCCATGCAGGAATGATCCCGTGACATGGTCTCAGCGGCGATCGATCAAGGGGTGCTGCCGGCAGCGGGGCCGGCCATGCCGCCGTAGGGATCGTCGCCGGTCTCCGGCGGCACGCCCGTCGAATTGACATAGCGGGTCAGCATGTTGAACCAGGACATCACGAAGATCGCGCGGCACGCGCCGTTCGGCCCGTCGTAGCGTGCCGCGAGCGATGCGACCGATTCTTCCGACAGCCGCCCGTCCTTGCAGATCTCGTCGCACATGAGGCAAAGGCTGCGGTGCCAGGGATCGAGCGGGATCGAGGCGGTCCTCGAGGATGCCGGCGATCATCGCGTCCGGGAAACCTGAAAAAGCTCTGTGCTGGGCGATCTCGTAGGTCGAGCCGTGGTTGCGGCAGACCCGGAACAGGATCACCTCCCGGTCGTCGGGCGGCAAGAAGCCCGGCTCGAACAGCTTGGCGAGGGCCGCATAGAACTCGGGCGCGACACCGGTACGCGCCAGCATGCGTGCCACATTGAGCTTGGGCAGGGATCGAAGCAGGGCCAGTGCCCGGTCGTCCAGTTCATCGTCGGCGGGAAGCGCGATGCGTGCCATGGCTCTGTCACCCCTGCTGCGGCGCCGATCCCTCTCATCCTGCGCCGCCACGATCGCATGGGAAGAGGCAAGGCACGTGGGGGCTGAGCTTCCCTGACAGCACGTTCAAGGCTCGGGCCTCGCTCCCTTCAGCAGCGCCGGGCAAGGCTGCAAGGGTCGGCAGGTGGGCCGGACCCCGCCGGCAGCGACGGGGAGACCGGGCCAGAGCTTCATCGGACATCAGACCGAGCCGGAGGACCCGGGCTCGGATCTTCCGGCCGTGGGGCCGGCTCAGAAGCGGTAGTTCAGCAAGAGCCCGGTGAACCACTGGTTCTCGCTGCCCTGCTTGGTGACGGGGCTGTCGGCGGCGTCGTTCAGGAGGCGCTTGTAGGAGCCGATGCCGGTGAGGCTCCAGTTGCCGGCGAAGCGGTAGTCGCCCGCGAGCGCGAAGCCGACATCCTCGATGCCGGCATCGGCGCTGTACTGCCTGAGGCCACTGCGCCGGGAGTCGCCGGGCCCGACGCGGAAGTAGGCGTCCATATAGTCGCTCGTGGCGTAGCTCGAGGAGACCTGGCCGCTCAGGGTGAGGGACGGCGAGAGGGCGTAGGCGCCGTGCAGCCGCACCGTGCCGAGACCGCCATTGCCGTTCGCGACGTCCTGGACGAACTCGCCCTCGACGCCCAGCAGCCTGCCGGGCTCGGCGATGAAGTCGTAGCCCAGCAGCGGGCCGAGCATCACCGACGGGTCGACGTTGCTCATGGCGTCGACCTGGTTGTCGTCGACGCTGCCGCGCTTGCTGATGTAGCGGCCGGCGAGGCCGAGACGCCAGTTCTGGCTGGGCAGCAGGTTCGAGCGCAGGATCGGCCCCAGGATCTGCGCATAGGTCGTGGGCCCGTAGAGATTCTGCGCGCGGATGTTCCACAGCGGCACCGCCACATAGTGGTCCGAGCCCTCATAGTCCGGGGCCACGCCCACGCCGGCACCCAGGGTAAGCTTCAGCCCACCGCTCGCCGCCTCCTGGGTCGTCGTCGGGACCGGCACATCCGCTGCCTCCTGGGCCCAGGCCGCCGTGGCCATGGCACTCAGTGCCAGCGCTGCCGTGCCGATCGCGAGCCGTGACACCATCAGACCCTCTCCATCCGTCGTGGCCGGCCGGGGCCCGATCCCGGCCTGACGCTCGTCCACACGCCGCCCCTCAGCCTCGGGGGCAGCTTTGCTCATGGAGGGATGTACAGCGGCCGCTTTCCCCGTCAACGCGCCACCCACGGGGGCGATCCGAAAAACCGCGCAAAAACAAGGAGCGTGACGTTTTGGCCTCATCCGAAGCCTGAGGTCGACGTCGGCAGCCGGCTAGGCGCCGATGGCCTCGGCCAGCGCCACGAGGCGCTGCGCCTCGGCGACGTGCAGGTTCTCGACCAGCTTGCCGTCGACGAGGACGACACCCTTGCCCTCGGCCTGGGCGGCGGCGAAAGCGGCGATGATTTTTTTCGCCTCCGCGACGGCCTCGGGGGTGGGGCCGAAGACGGCGTTGGCGGCCTCGAGCTGCTTGGGGTGAATGAGGGTCTTGCCGTCGAAGCCCAGCTCCCTGCCCTGCTCGCAGGCAGCACGGAAGCCCTCCTCGTCGCCGAGGTCGAGATGCACGCCGTCCAGAATGGCGATGCGCGCGGCGCGGGCGGCGAGAAGGCAGAGCGCCAGGGAGGGCAGCATCGGCAGGCGCAGGGCGGTGTGCCGGGCCTGGAGGTCCTTGGTGAGGTCGGAGGTGCCCATGACGAGGCAAGCGACGCGCGGCGCGTCGGCGATCTCCTCGGCATGGAGGATGCCGCGCGGCGTCTCCATCATGCACCAGATGGGAAGGTCGGAAGGCGCGCCGTTGGCGTCGAGCACGGCGGTGGCGCGGCGCACCGCATCGGCGCTCTCGACCTTGGGCAGGAGGATGGCGTCCGCACCGCTCCTGGCCATCGCCGCGAGGTCGGCCTGGCCCCAGGGGCTGTCGAGGCCGTTGACGCGCACGACGAGCTCGCGCCGGCCGTAGGCCGCCTTGTCCTCGAGCGCCTTTTGGATCGCCGCCCGGCCGTCGGCCTTGGCGTCGGGTGCCACCGCGTCCTCGAGGTCGAGGATCAAGGCGTCGGCGGCAAGCGTCTTGCCCTTGTCGAGCGCGCGGGGGTTCGAGCCCGGCATGTAGAGGGCGCTGCGGCGCGGGCGGACGGTGGTCATGGCGGCTCTCCCTTCGGCTGCGGCCCCGTCCTATAGCGCAGCGGGGGTCGCCTGGAGAAGCCACCGCGGGCGGGCGCCGCGGTCGCGGGGTCGCCGAGAAATCGAGGCTGCATTGCCGCGCGGTCCACCGTAAGGTGTCTTCCATGCAGCAGATCAAGCGTCGCGGCTCGTCTTTGCCCGGCTCACGCCTCCTCTCGCGGCGGCTGCTCGACACCTTTCCGGCGCATACGGCGCTCCTCGACGAGCGCGGCCGAATCCTCCTCGTCAACCGGGCCTGGCGCCGCTTCGGCGCCGCCAACGGGCTGACCCACCCCCGCGCCTGCGTCGGCACCAGCTATCTCAAGGTGTGCGACCGTGCTGCTCGCACGAACGCGACGGCGCGGGCGGCGGGCGACGGCCTCAGGCGCACGCTGGAGGACGGGCTCGAGCTGACGCTCGACTATCCCTGCCACAGCCGGACGGAGGAGCGCTGGTTCACGCTGCGCGCCGCCCGCTTCGCCCTGGACGGCCGGCCCTGGGTGGTCGCCGCGCACTACGACGTCACGGCGCTCAAGAAGGCCTCGCGCGCCGAGGAGGAGTTCGTGGCGACCGTGAGCCACGAGCTGCGCACGCCGCTCACGGCGATCCTGGGCTCGCTCGCGATGGCGGGCAAAGGCCGCGACGGCCCGCTCCCGCCGGCGACGAGACACCTTATCGACATCGCCGATCGCAATGCGCGCCGTCTCCTGGCCCTCGTCAACGACCTGCTCGACGCGCAGCGCCTGGCGTTGGCCGGGCCCGCGCTCGAGCGCAGCGCCGTCGATCTCGGCAGCCTGCTGGCCGCCGCCGTCGAGGCCAATCGCCCCTATGCCACGACCTACGGCGTGACGCTGCGCCTCGAGGTGCCGCCGGACCGGCCGGTCACGCTGCGCGCCGACCCCGACCGGCTGATGCAGGTCCTGGGCAATCTCATCTCGAACGCGGCAAACTACTCGCCGCCCGGCGCCGAGGTCGAGATCGCCCTCGAGGGCGGGCCGAGCTGGGCGCTGGTGTCCGTCCGAGACCACGGTCCCGGCGTGCCGGAGGCGCTGCGCGCACGCCTTTTCGAGCGGTTCGCCCGCGCGGGCCAAAGCCAGCCGCGGCGTGGCCTGAGCACCGGCCTCGGCCTCAGCATCGCCAAGGCGATCGTCGAGGCCCACGGCGGCACCATCGGCTTGGACAGCCCCGCCCCGGAAGGCGGCAGCCGGTTCTGGTTCCGCCTGCCGCTGGGCCCCTGAGCGGCGACACGCCGCGCCGTCGCCGGGCCATCGATGTCAGCCGAAGATCGAGCCCAGGCCGGCTTCCCGCCGCCCCAGCCCTGCGCCGCGCGGTACTCGGGATTGTTGCGGACGAAGAGCTCCACCTGCTCGTCCGCGGCCTCGCGGGCGATGTCGTAAATGTCCGACGGGCTGATCCGCAGATCGCCCATCAGCTCGCGCGGCGAATAGGTCTCGAGCTCGGCGCGGACGCGGCGATACTCGCGCTGCCTGATCCGAAACAGCTGGATGCGCTTGATCAGGTCCATGATACCGGTCTCCATACGACCGGCCTCGGGGGTCATTCGACCCGGGAAAGCCGGGAGGTTGCCATCGACCGCCTTCGAGCGGTCATCCCCTCCCCGATCCAGGCGGACCGACTGTGCGGTCCTGGGGCTCAACAAGGGCATGGCAGGCCGCACACACCAGTGGCGCTAATGCAACGCAGCAATGCAGGAACGAACACAGAACTGTTTTTGATTTTTATCAGTTGGTTAGATGGAGGTTGGTGATGTTGCGGTGCAGCATCGTCGGTATGGGAGGGCTGCACGAAGGGTGGAAGGGACGCCTTGGCTTCCGGGGCGGCCGGTAGCCGGCGCGGCGCCGAAGCGGCTAGGCTCCGGGCAGGCCGCAGGATGCCGGCAATCGGGGAGCAAGGCTCGGATGAAAACGATCAAGGGACCCGCCATCTTCCTCGCCCAGTTCGCGGGCGACAAGGCGCCGTTCAACAGCCTGGACGCCATCTGCGCCTGGGCCGCCAAGCTCGGCTACAAGGGGGTGCAGATCCCCTCCTGGGACGGCCGGCTCTTCGACCTCAAGAAGGCGGCGACGAGCAAGACCTATTGCGACGAGGTGAAGGGCACGGCCGAAAAACACGGGCTCGCCATCACCGAGCTCTCGACGCACCTCCAGGGCCAGCTCGTGGCGGTGCATCCGGCCTATGACGAGGGCTTCGATGCCTTCGCCGCCCCCGAGGTGCGCGGCAACCCGAAGGCGCGCCAGGCATGGGCGGTGGAGCAGGTGACGATGGCGGCCAAAGCCTCGGCCAATCTCGGGCTGGGTGCGATGGTGACCTTCTCGGGCGCCCTGGCCTTCCCCTATCTCTATCCCTGGCCGCCGCGCCCGAAGGGGCTGATCGAGGCGGCCTTCACCGAGCTCGGCAAGCGCTGGCGGCCGATCCTCGATGCCTATGACGAGGCGGGCGTCGACGTCTGCTACGAGATCCATCCGGGCGAGGACCTGATGGACGGCGCCAGCTTCGAGCTTTTCCTCGATCAGGTCGGCGACCACGCAGCGCTGCTGCATCAACTACGATCCCTCGCATTTTTGTCTTCAGGCTCTCGACTATCTGGCCTTCATCGACATCTATCACGAGCGCATCAAGGCCTTCCACGTGAAGGACGCCGAGCTGAATCCTGACGGCCGCCAGGGCGTCTACTCAGGCTTCCAGGACTGGGTGCAGCGCGCCGGGCGGTTCCGCTCGCTGGGCGACGGCCAGGTCGACTTCGCCGGCATCTTCAGCAAGCTCACAGGCCTACGGCTACGACAGCTGGGCGGTGCTCGAGTGGGAGTGCTGCCTGAAGCATCCCGAGGACGGCGCGGCCGAGGGCGCACCCTTCATCCAGGCCCACATCATCCGGGTGACCGAGCACGCCTTCGACGATTTCGCCGCCGGCGGCTGTGGACGAGGCGGCCAACCGCCGCGCCCTCGGCCTCGACCGCTGAGGGCCGGGCCATGGTGAGCGGGAGCACCGAGCGAAAGACAAAAAGGCGGCTGCGGCTGGGGATGGTGGGCGGTGGCCAGGGCGCCTTCATCGGCGGTGTCCACCGCATCGCGGCCCGGCTCGACGACCATTACGAGCTTGTTTCTGGTTGCTTTTCCTCGACCGCAGAGCGGTCGAGGGCTTCGGCCGCGGAGCTGGGCGTGGCGCCCGAGCGGGCCTATGCGAGCTTTGCCGAGATGGCGAAGGCCGAGAAGGCGCGGGACGACGGCATCGACGTGGTCTCGATCGTGACGCCCAACCATGTCCACTTCCCGGCCGCCGCGGCTTTTCTCGAAGCCGGCATCCACGTCATCTGCGACAAGCCGATGACGACGACGCTCGAGGATGCCAGGAAGCTGGCGGAGCTGGTGAAGCGCTCGGGCTGCGTTTTTGTTCTTACCCACAACTATACGGGCTACCCGATGGTGCGGCAGGCGCGCCAGATGGTGGCGGACGGGCTCTTGGGAAAGATCCGGGTGGTGCAGGCGGAGTACGCCCAGGACTGGCTCACGACCAAGCTCGAGGACACCGGACAAAAACAGGCCGCCTGGCGCACGGACCCCAAGCAGTCGGGGCCGGCGGGCTGCACGGGCGACATCGCCACGCACGCCATGAACCTCGCCTCGCTTCGTGACCGGGCCTCAGGCCCGAGACAGCTCTCGGCCGACCTCACGAGCTTCGTTCCGGGCCGCGTGCTCGACGACAACACGCATGTGATGCTGCGCCTCGAGGGCGGGGCCAAAGGCATGCTGTGGGCCTCCCAGGTGGCGCCCGGCAACGAGAACGCGCTGCGCCTCCGCGTCTATGGCGAGAAGGGCGGCCTCTCCTGGGCCCAGGAGGACCCGAATTATCTGCACTTTGCGCCGTTCGGCGAGCCGCCGCGGCTCATCACCCGCGGCGGTGCCGGCTCGGGACCGGTGGCCGGGCGCGTGACGCGCATCCCGCCGGGCCATCCGGAGGGCTATCTCGAGGGGTTTGCGACGATCTACAGCGATGCGGCGGAGCTGATCCGGGCAAGGATGGAAGGCCGCGAGCCGGACAAGGCGGCGACGGCCGTGCCGACGGTGCAGGATGGTGTCGACGGGGTGGCGTTCATCGCGGCGGTGGTGGAGTCGAGCAAGGCGGATGGGAAGTGGGTGGCGGTGGAGCGTTAGGCTTCGCCGCCCGTTGATGGACGCGCCAGACCGCCGGACAGCTGCTTGAAGGTCGGCTTCGCTCTCCCTGTCGTCGGGAGGATCCTGCTCGCAGCGCGCCGTGGAAACGACAGGCAGATGACTGTGGTCGTCGGCATGGAGCTTGCTCAGACGCACGCGCTCGCCCTCACGCTGTCGCCTGGTCTTTTCATTCTTCCTTAAGTTGCGACCTCTAATCCTGAGACGAGGAAGCCGGATCGGGCAGCGCCGGGTGCGCAAACCGGGAGGGAGCCGCTTTGTTCGAAGGGTATCCGCCTGTAGAGTTCTTGTCGGGTTTGTGGTGACGCGAGGGTGTGGGCGTGCTGGCGAACGAGCTTTACGAGCATGACTTCTTCGCCTGGACGCAGGCGCAGGCGGCAGCGTTGCGACGCATGGCCGAGGCTCGGATCAACAGCGAGCTCGATCTGGCCCATCTCGCCCTGGAGGTGGAGGATTCGGGCATCGCGCAGCGCCGCGGCGTCCGCAGCCAGACGCGGCGCGTCATCGAGCATCTCCTGATGTTGCAGACCTCGCCGGCGGAGTGCCCGCGCGCCGGCTGGGAGCGGACGCTCATCGAGGCTCGAGCACAGATCGCGGACACGCTGACGCCCACGCTGCGGGGTGACCTCGAGCAGCAACTCGACGAGCTCTACCAGCTCGCGCGGCGCTCGGCTGCGGCAGCGCTCCGTGCGCGCGGCGAGCAGGATGCGGCAGCAGCGCTGCCCCTCCAGTGCCCCTATGCGCTGGAGCAGATCCTCGATCAGGACTGGTTCCCGGCGAAGCCGACAAATGGCTGACGGGTCCTTGGTCCTGCCTGCCCGCGGCCACGGACTTCCTTCGCCGGGATCGCCGTGCCGAGGGGCCGTCTGAAAGCGAGGGCGCGGATCGCCGCCAACAATGGGGCGGCGCCCCGCAGCCCTCGCTCGATGAGCCCTACGCCGCCGGTGGGTTGGCGATGACGATGTTGACGCGGCGGTTCTGCTGGCGACCCGCGGCGGTGCCGTTGGTGGCGACGGGGTAGTCCTCGCCGAGGCCGACGGCGACGATGCGCTGGGGGAGGACGCCGTCGGCGATGAGGGCGTTGCGCACGGCGTCGGCGCGGCGCTGCGACAGGCTCTGATTGTGCTCGGCGGTGCCGGTCGAGTTCGGTGTAGCCCTCGATGCGCAGGCTCTGGTCCGGGTGCTGCTGGAGGAACTGGGCGAGCCGGCTCATCTGCTCGACCGCGCCGGGCTTCAGGGTCGCCTGATCGACGTCGAAGAGAACGTCGCCCATGGTGAGCACGATGCCGCGGTCGGTCTGCTTGGCCTGCAGGGAGGCCAGCTGCTGGCGCAGCGTCGCCACCTCCTGCTCGGCCGATTGGCGGAGCACCTTCTCGCGCGTGTCGCCGAGCTGGCTCACCTGGGCCTGGGCTTTGCGCTGCTCGGCCATGGCACGGGCGATCTCGACCTGCTGCATGGCGATGGTGGCGCCGTTGGTCGCGTCATCCCGGCCCTTGCCCGTCTCCCAGGCATTGTTGGCGCTGTCGAGCTCGGTCTGCGCCTTGTCGAGCTCGGCCGGGGCGTATTGCGTGATCTGCGGGTCGGCGCGGGCGGACTGGATGGCGGTTGCCGCCTGGTCCAGGTTGGCCGGCTTGGCGGCGCATCCCGCGAGCAGGGCCATGGACAACAGCGCCATCACGCCGGATGCCCTTGCCGCCGACCTGGATATTCCGCCGGAGGAACGTAGCGACGTCATGGGTCAGGCCCTCCGCCTAGGGTTGCGTTGTCGGTGTGACGACGACCGGTGCGCCCGGCTGGACAGCCGTCGTCCCGGCGGCAGGCGACGCGGGCTTGACCGCCTCCTGCTTCAGCTCGTTGACCGTGGTCGTCATCTGCGAGGAGGCCTGTCGCGCCTGGGCGGCCCCGGTGCGCGCCTGGGCGAGCTGGGCCTCCGATTCGGCGAGATCGGCCTTGCGCCGGGCCTCGGCGAATCTTCCATCGTTGGCGGCCTGATGGGCGGCGGCCAAGTCGGTCTGCGCCTGGCTCAGATCGGTGCCGGCATATTGCGCGGCCTGGGCCGCCACCGCCTGCTGCACGGCCAGATCGGCGCGGGCGAGCTGGGCGTTGGGCGGCGTGCCGGAGCCCGCGCACCCGCCCAGGGCGAGCAGCGCTGCAACTGACAAAAGCCCGGCGGGGCCGCTGGGCAGATGATGTCTCATGTGTCATCTCCAGCTCATGCACGAAAGCATCTCGCCCGGGCGGGACACGCGAGCGCCTGGGCTTGCATGAATCCAAACCGGGCTCGTCCCGCTCGGTTCCTGTGTTGCGCGAGGCTCCATCGGAAGGTCACGGCGGCGGCCGCAAGGAAAGGAAAAGACATTGAGGAAGTCGCTCAGGGTCGGGGTGATCGGGTGCGGGTTCATGGGGCGGGCGCATGCCAACGCCTACAAGCGGGTCGGGGATTTCTTTCCCGAGGTCGTGCATCGGCCCGTGCTGCAGGCGGCGTGCGCGCGCGATGCCGCCAAGGTTTCCGCCTTTGCCGATGTCTGGGGCTTTGCAAGCGTCGAGACCGACTGGCGGAAGCTCGTGAGCCGGGAGGACATCGATGCGGTCGATATCTGCGTGCCGAACAATCTCCACAAGGAGATCGCGATCGGGGCGGCAGAGGCGGGCAAGATGATCCTCTGCGAGAAGCCGCTGGCGATGGACGTGGCCGAGGGTGAGGCCATGGTGGCGGCGGTGAAAAAGGCCGGCGTGCCGACCATGGTCTGGTACAATTATCGGCGCGTGCCGGCGGTGAGCCTGGCGCGGCAGCTGGTGGAAGAAGGGCGGATCGGGCGGCCTTTTCATTACCGCGCGCAGTTCCTGCAGGACTGGACGATGGCGCCCGAGGTGCCGCAGGGCGGGGCGGCGCTGTGGCGGCTGGACGCCAGCGCTGCGGGCTCGGGCGTCACGGGCGATCTTCTGGCGCACTGCATCGACACGGCGATGTGGCTGAACGGGCCGATCACGCGCGTGACCGCCGACACCGAGATTTTTATCAAGGAGCGGATGCATCAGGAGACCGGAAAGCCGGAGCCGGTGCGCATCGACGATGCTTGCTCTTTTCTTTGTCGGTTCGCCAACGGGTCGATGGGCGTCTTCGAGAGCACGCGCTATGCTCGTGGGCAGAAGGCAGCAAAAGAGTTCGAGCTGAACGGGGCCGACGGCTCCTTGCGCTTCGACCTGCACGAGAGCGAGTATCTCGACTTTTTCGAGTATCGGAGCCCGGAGAGCGGAGAGAAGACAAAAAGCCATCTGGCGGGGTGGCGGCGCATCCACGTCACCAATGGCGAGCATCCCTATATGAGCCACTGGTGGGTGCCCGGCCTGACGATCGGCTACGAGCACAGTTTTGTTCATGCGCTGGCCGATTTCTTGAAGGGCCTGGAGACGGGGGTGCCGGCGCAGCCGGATTTTTCGGCGGCGCTGGAGACGCAGCGGGTTTGCGAGGCGGTGCTGAGGTCGGCGGGGAGTGGACGGTGGGAGGCGACGGGGCTCAGCCAGCTTGAAGATTGCCGGGTTGGTGGTGCGTTCCCTGGGGTCAGGACCGCGGGGTCTGCTGACCATCGGTGAGCTCACTCACCCGATGCTTCACATAGCTCTCGAGGTGAGTGACACGGATGCAGCCTTCCGGGTCGGTGTCCGCGGCGCCGCTGAAGGCTTCGAGTAGAGCGGTCGTGAAGGCGCCGTGTCGCCAGCCTGGCCTTTCCAGCGCCACCTGCTTTCCAGTGCAGGCGGCAAAGACGAAAACGCCGCGCTCGGGATCGGTCAGGCGGTTGGCGGCGAGGTCGATGTCGAAGGGCTGGGCACCGGCCCCCGGCAGCGCGGCGCCCGAGTGGCACGCATCGATGAAGAACAGAACCGTGCCGCGTCCGGCCAGCACTCCCAGGGAGTCCTCGACGTCGGCGAAGCGCACGGCCGTGTCGCGCAGACGCAGGTCCTCGGAGCCATCGACATCGTGGGCGAGGAGGCAGAGCTTGCCATACCGGTCGCAGCGGCCGTGCCCGGAGAAGAGCACGACAGCGACGTCGTCCTTGCCCATCTGCTTCTCGATCGCCTGCAGGCCGCGGAGAATGACCTCGCGAGTCGCATCCTCGTCGACGAGAGGCTGAACCTTGACCTCGCGGTAGAGGTGCCGGCTCTGCGTCTCCCAGGCTTCGACGAACGCTTCGGCGTCCTTGGCTGAGAACGCGAGCTCGAGATCGGCGTGATGGCGGTAGTGGCTGACACCGGCCGCCAGGACATGGAGCACCGGCTTGGCCGGCGCGGGAGCCGGTGCTGCGCTCCGACGGCGGAAGCGGACGGTAGCGGCGTCGCTCCATCCATGCGCGTTGCGGGCGAGCAGCATGAGCTGCGAGGCGGCTGGCGTGAGCGGCAGGAAGTTCCTTCCTTCGCGCGTCGGTACGGTCGGCGGCAGGACGAGCTCAAGCACCTTGTCGCCGTCGAGCAGAGCTTTCAGCAGGTCGGCAGGGCTGTCGGCCGGCGTGTCGATCCGATAGCGAAAGTCGAGGTCACCATCGTCAATCTCGGCCTCTTGCGCCGGCTCAATGATCATCACCAGCGGCGGCCGGCTCGCTCGAATGACCTCCGTCCGAGGTCGACGCGCACTGCCGCACGGCGCCGAACTCCTGCCATCTGTAGGCGATGCGGATGAAGCTCTCCGCATGGAGCTCCGTCGTTCCTGTCGCGCTCAATCAAAGCAGCTCGGGGTCGCTGGACACTCGGCGCGCTGCGTCCGCTCGGGCCAACGCCTCATCAACATCTAGCGTCTCAAGGACGAGGTCGATCACGTCGGCGCGGTAGAAGCGGTCGCGGAAGCGGGAAGCGGTGTACCATTCCGGCGTCATCGTCGAAACCGCGATTGACCTGCCAGCCGATCAGGTCCTCACCGCCGGGTGAGGCCATGTAGTAGCCGGCGGGCGTCCAGACGACCCAACGCTCCCGGTCGGCGTGGGGGAAGAAGGCCAGAAGCTCCTCGCCGTCGCTCATGCGATGCCAGCGGATTGTGCCGTCACCGTAGGCTGCAAGGGCGAAGCGAGCGTCGGATGTCATCGTTACGGCCCAGACAGATGTCGGGCACCAGCTGCTGCTGCCACAGCTCCGTGCCCATTATCGATTCAAAAAGACGGAGCGACCACTCAGTACCAAGAAGAAAGCGCTCAGATGATCCGGGGCAATTGCAAGGCTAAACGAGATCTCGTCGGTGCTCGCAGCAGCTAGTGGGTTGCCAGCTTCGCGGCGATCTGCATCCGTCTTGTCCAATCGACCATCCAGGCATAACGATTCGGTACTGCGCAGTAGCAAGTCCGATTTCGAGAATCGACCTTACACGAGCCAGTGCTGGTCAAGTCAAAGGTAGCCATCTGTTCGCGCTCGGGCTGTCGTAGCCGAAGCCCACACGTGCTACCGTCTCCGGCGATCGCTAGCGACATTCCGCTGCCCTCGAAAGTCCATCTACGAACGGGTCGCTTCTGCCACAACATGGCGCCCGCCAAGATCAAGCACGCCCAACACGCCTGATCCTGCGCGTGACAAAAGCAAGTCGAGACGTCCGACAAGCGACCCGAAGGTCGGTGACCGCATCATGCACAAGCTTCAGATCTCGATTAGGTTCTTGATCGTCTCGCCGATGCCGAGCAGGTCCTTGAAGACAATCCTTCCTTGGCGCCCTCGACCTTGGGCAGCGCTGCGTCGACGCGGTCGCAGAAGGCTTTTCGTTTCTCGATCGCCGCACGCAGCATCGGCTCGAGGGCGTCGGCCGGGACGGCGCCGGCGTTCTCGGCCAGACCCGTCATGATCATGGCGATCAGCTCGTCGAAGGCGGCCTTCGCCTCGCCATAGAGCTTCTGGCCCTCGATCATCGCCGCGGCGTCGCGCGCCGCATAGGCCTTGAGCAAGCCCGCCGCGGTCTCGGCCAGCTCCTTCTCGCGGGCGAGGCTGCCAACGGCACCCTGCCAGGATGGCGTCTCCGTCATGACGTCCGTCCCTCCCCTGTCGCCCGGCGGGCGGGACACCTGCCGGGCGCGCCGCCCACGCGACTATGCGCGTCGGCGCGATGGTCGCAATCGGCCGGCTGGCGCCCTCCCCTCAGCGCTGGAGGACGAGGCGCTCCGCCGGGCGGGCGAGGAGGAGATAAAAGGCCAAGGCGAGGAGGGAGCCTGCTGCCATGAGGGCGGTCATCGAGAGGGCGGAGCGGCCGTCGTAGAGGGCGGCGACGAGGCCGCTCGAGACGGCGCCCACGATCATCTGGATGCAGCCGGCGGTGGCGCCGACGGCACCGGCGATCTCGGGCAGCGGCTGCATGGCGGCCTGCATGGCGTTGGGTGCGACGAGGCCGAAGGACAGGGTGGCCAGCACCAGGACGGGGAGAAAGACAAAAAGCGGCGTCCAGCCGGCGAGCGCCATCAAGAGGAGCGAGACGGCGGTGGCCGAGCCCAGGGCGAGGCCGATCGTGAGCGGACGGTCGGGCGAGACGCCGCGCGCGCTGAGGCGGCCGTTGACGAACGAGCCGCCCATGATGCCGAGCGAGGTGGCGGCGAAGATCAGGCCGTACTGGCCCGGCCCGAGGCCTACGACGTCGATGAAGAAGAGGGGCGAGCCGCTGACATAGGCGAAGAGCGAGCCGAAGGCGGCCGCGTTGAGCAGGATGTGGCCGAGGCACACGGGCTGGGTCAGGACACGGGCGTAGTTGCGGGCCATGACGGAGGGAACGAGCCGGTTGCGCGGGTCGCGCCTGGCGCTCTCGTCGAGGCCGAAGGCTATCGCAAGGAGCAGAAGGAGGCCCACGCCCGCGAGCGTCGCGTGGATGGCGCGCCAGCCGGCGAGCTCGAGGATGGCGGCACCGGCGGTGGGCGCCAGCATCGGCACGACCATCATGGCGATGGTGACGTAGGAGAGCTTGGTGCGGGCGGCCTGGCCCTCGAAAAGGTCGCGGATGATCGCCAGCCCTATCGTCAGGCTGGCGCCGGCCCCCGCACCCTGGACGGCGCGCCAGGCGAGGAGTGCGTTGAGCGACTGGGCCAGCGCGCAGCCGATGCCGGCGATCGAGAACAGCATGCAGGCGAAGAGGATGACGGGCTTGCGGCCGAAGCGGTCGGAGACGGGGCCGTAGAGGAGCGGCGCCAGGCCGAAGCCGATCATGAAGAGGCTCATCATCTGCCCGACCTGCTCCGGTGCGGCGCCCAGTGCTGCACCGGTGGCGGCGAAGGAGGGCAGGCTCATGTCGATGCCGAAGGACGGCAGGGCGACGAGCAGGCTCAAGAGCAGCGTGAAGGCCGTGGAGGAAGGCGGAATGCGCACGATCGCAGGATCCCGTTGCTGCCGATCCCGGTCGGCGTCGTTCTGGCGGCGGAAGGTGCGCTCGCCGGCACGACCCGCAGGGTCGGGTCGGTATCGGGTCCGCACGGCCCTAGAATAGCGCGGTTCCCGGTCTTGTTGCGATGCACAACAACCCGCGTCCGCTGCAGGGGTGCCCACCGCAATGGCGGGGGCGACGGCCGGGATCGGTCGGCATGCCGTGACGGCGGGGCCATACAGGCGGCGGGTGGGTGGTGTAGGATGGGCGACTATCGACGAGGGGGGCGCCGCGGTGGTCGAGACGACGACCCGGGCATTTCCCGGGCTTTTTTTCGTTGCCGTGGCGCTGTTCTACACCGTGCGCATCCTCTGGCTGCGGCGGCGGCTCGGACGCTCGCCCGTGACCTGGGGGGAGCCGGGCACGCCAGCACGGCGGGTGGCCGATACGTTTCGTGTTTTTCGCGCGCTGATCCTGGTGGCCATGGTGGGGCGCTGGCTGTGGCCGCCGCTCGACGCGTGGCTGCTGCTGATTGGCCCGCTCGCCCGGCCGGGGGTGATGCTCGCGGGCGATTTTCTCCTCGCCCTGTCCTTCGCGATGGTCCTGGCCTTTCACATCTGGATGGGGGCCGCCTGGCGCTCGGGCATCGAGCCGGCGGGGCCGGTGCGGCTTTGGACGCAAGGGCCGTTCCACCTCGTGCGCCACCCGATGTTCTCGCTCGTCCTCCTGGGTCAGCTCGGCCTTTTTCTCGCCGTCCCGAGCGTTTTTACTCTTTTGTGCCTCCTTGTCGGGACGGTCACGCTGATGCGCGAGGCCGGGCTGGAGGAGGAGGTGCTGGCAGCGCGCCACGGCGAGACCTGGCGCCGGTGGGCCGAGGCGACACCGAAGTGGCCCTGGCTCCTGGGCCGGCGTCCCGGCGGATGATCAGGCGGGCGCCGTGTCGGTGACCTCGACGTGCACACGGCCGGTGATGCCGCAGAGGAGCTCGTAGGCGATCGTGCCGGCGGCCGTCGCGATGGTCTCGACGGGAATAGAAGAGCCCCAGAGGGTGACGGGGGTGCCGGTCTCGGCGTCGGGGATGCCCGTGAGGTCGAGGGCGATCATGTCCATCGAGACGCGGCCGGCGAGGCGGGCGGCGTGGCCGCCGACGAGGACGGGCGTGCCCGAGGGGGCGTGGCGGGGATAGCCGTCGCCATAGCCCATGGCGGCAATGCCGATCCGCGTCGGGCGCTCGGCCCGCCAGGTGGCGGCGTAGCCCACGGTCTCGCCCGCCTGCATCTTCCTTCACGGCGATGAGGCGGGTGGTGAGCGTCATGACGGGGCGCAGGCCCTCGTCGGCGCCGGTGCGGCCCTCGAGCGGCGAGACGCCGTAGAGCATGATGCCGGGACGCACCCATTGCCCATGCGCCTCGGGAGCCGACAAAAGCCCGGCGGAGTTGGCGAATGAGCGCTCTCCGGGCACCGTTTCTGTCACGAGCGCCTGAACCTGTCGAGCTGGGATCGCCGGTCATCGGGTGGGCGTGCGCGTCGGCGCTGGCGAGGTGGCTCATCAAGCGGATCCGGCCGACGGCGGGGCAGTCGGCGAGGCGCGCGTAGGCGGCGGGTGCGGCCTCGGGCCGGAAGCCGAGGCGTCCCATGCCGGTGTCGACCTTCAGCCAGGCGGTGAGCGGCCGGTCGAGGCGGGCCGTCTCGAGCATGCGGATCTGGCCCGGCTCGTGCACCGCGATCTCGAAGCCGTGGCGGGCGCAGAGCGGAAGCTCCGAGGCCTCGAAGACGCCCTCGAGCAGAAGAATCGGCTGCGTCGCGCCGGCCTCGCGGATGACGAGAGCCTCCTCGATGCAGGCGACGCCCAGCATGTCGGCGTCACCCAGGGCCGGGAGGAGGCGGACGGCGCCATGGCCGTAGCCGTTCGCTTTTATCACGGCGACGATGCGGCTCCGGCCGGCGAGGCGGCGGGCCTGGGCCAGGTTATGCCGGAGGGCGGCGAGGTCGATGGTGGCGGTGGCGGGCCGCATTGTTGTCAGCTCTCCGCTCAGAAGCTGCCGGCGTAGCGCGCGAGGGAAAGCTCGCCGGCGTCGATCGCGGGCTTTCTGCCGGCAAGGAGGTCGGCGAGCAGGCGGCCGGAGCCGCAGCTCATCGTCCAGCCCAGCGTGCCGTGACCGGCGTTGAGATAGAGGTTCTTGTAGCGGGTGGGGCCGATGACCGGGGGGCCGTCGGGCGTCATGGGCCTGAGCCCGCACCAGAAGGTGGCGCGCGAGACGTCGCCGCCGGCGGGGTAGAGGTCGGTCACCACATGCTCGAGCGTGCGGCGCCTGCCCTCACGCAGCGTGGTGTTGTAGCCCACGAGCTCGGCCGTGCCGCCGACGCGGATGCGATCGCCCAGGCGGGTGATGGCCACCTTGTGGGTCTCGTCCATCACGGTCGATTCCGGCGCGCCCGAGGGATCGGTCATCGGCACGGTGATCGAGTAGCCCTTCACCGGATAGACGGGCAGGCCGATGCCGACCTTGCGCAGCAGCAGTGGGGCGTAGCTGCCGAGCGCCACGACATAGGCGTCGGCCGTGATTTTTTCATCGTCCAGCTGGACGGAGGCGATGCGGTCGCCCGCCTGCTCGAGGCCCTGGATCGTCGCGCCGTGGCGGAAGCGGACGCCGGCCTCGGCGCACAGACGAGCAAGCGCCTGAGTGAACAAAAAGCAGTCGCCGGTCTCGTCGCCGGGCAGGCGCAGGCCGCCGGCGATTTTTTCCCGGACCCGGGCGAGCGCCGGCTCGGCCTGGATGCAGCCCTGGACGTCCAGGAGCTCGTGGGGAACGCCGAAGCGGTCGAGGATGGCCGTGTCCTTGGCGGTGCCGTCCAGCATCTTTTGGGTGCGGAAGAGCTGGAGCAAGCCTTGCGCGCGCCCGTCATAGGCGATCCCGGTGGCGGCGCGCAGCTCGCGCAGGAGGTCGCGGCTGTACTCGGCGATCGGCACCATCCGGCCCTTGTTCAGCTCGTAGCGGGCGGCCGTGCAGTTGCGCAGCATCCGGAGGCCCCACAGGATCATGGCCGGGTCGGGCTTGGGCCAGATGACGAGGGGGCGGTGGCGCATGAAGAGCCACTTGAGCGCCTTCAGCGGAATGCCGGGGGCGGCCCAGGGAGAGGAGTAGCCGGGCGAGATCTCGCCCGCATTGGCGAAGCTCGTCTCCATGGCCGGGGCGGGCTGGCGGTCGAGGACCGTCACCTCGTGCCCGTCCTTCGCCAGATAGTAGGCGGTGGTCGTGCCGATGACACCGCTGCCGAGCACGAGGATCCGCATGGACGCGCCCTCCACGCCGGGCGGAAGGCAGGCGATCCTTCCGCCTGCGCCGTGCCGGCCAGCTGATGATCCCGAGTATGGCGAGAATGGCCAGAAAAAGGTTGCGAAGTTCTGGGTCCAACCGGATCTTTTACTGCGATAGGGCACTTTCGCAGGGGATTCTGGGCAATGGAGTCAGGGACCGGCCGCAAGCTCGACCGCATCGACCGGCGCATTCTGCGCGAGCTGCAGGCGAACGGGCGCATTCCCTTCGTCGAGCTGGCGCCGCGCGTGGGCCTGACGACGTCGCCCTGCCTGGAGCGGGTGCGGCGTCTCGAGCGGGACGGCCTGATCCGGGGCTACAGCGCCGTCCTGGCGCCGGCACCGCTGGGCGCCGGCCTCCTGGTCTTCGTCGAGCTCAGCCTGACCTACACGCAGCCCGACATCTTCGAGGAGTTCAAGCGCGCCGTCGGCAAGCTGCCGCAGGTGCTGGAGTGCCATCTCGTGTCGGGCGAGTTCGACTATCTGCTCAAGGTGCGCATCCCCGACATGGCCGCCTACCGCGAGCTCCTGGGCGAGCTGCTGCGGCGGCTTCCGGGTGTCCGGAACTCGCGCACCCTGGTCGTGATGGAGGAGCTGAAGGAGACGGCCGCCCTTCAGATCCCCGATAGCTGAGCCAGGATCTTGGAGCACGGCCCCGGCGCGTGTATGAACTCGATCCCAACCGAGATCATGAATGTGCGTCAGGAGAGGCCAGATGCCCGGCAAGAAGATTCTCATGCTGGTGGGCGAGTTCAGCGAGGAATACGAGATTTTTGTCTTTGAGCAGGCCATGCACGCCGTGGGCCATACCGTGCACGTGGTCTGCCCCGACAAGAAGGCCGGCGAGCTGATCAAGACCTCGCTGCACGACTTCGAGGGCGATCAGACCTACACCGAGAAGCCGGGCCACCTCTACGGGCTCAACAAGACCTTCTCGGACGCCGACCCGGCCGACTACGACGCCGTCTACGTGGCGGGCGGGCGCGGGCCTGAATATATCCGCATCGATCCCCGGGTGCAGCGGATCGTCCGCCACTTCCACGAGGCCGAGAAGCCGATCTTCACCATCTGCCACGGCGTGCAGGTGCTGATCGCGGTCGACGGTGTCGTGAAGGGCAAGCGGGTGGCAGCGCTTCAGTACTGTGAGCCCGAGGTACGGCTCGCCGGCGGCACCTATGTCGACGTCGAGCCCACCGGCGCCTGCGTCGACGGCAAGCTCGTCTCGGCCAAGGGCTGGCCCGGCCTCGCCGCCTTCATCCGCGCGTGCCTCGAGGTGCTGGGCACGGAGATCAAGCACAGCTGAGCCACGCGGCTCGGCAGGCCGGGAGCACCGCGGCAACGCGGCCCGGCCGTATGGAACGAGGCGCCCGCCATCGGCGGGCGTCCGCATGAGGGAGGCTTTGGGTTGTCCGATCTCCGGGTGACGGATCTCGTGAAGCGGTACGGCCGCATCACCGCGCTCGACGGCCTGTCCTTCGCCGTCGATGCCGGCGAGTTCTTCTGCATCCTCGGCCCCAGCGCTGCCGGCAAGACGACGACGCTCAGGACCATAGCCGGGCTCGAGCGGCCCGATCAGGGCACGGTGGCGTTCGCCGGCCAAGATGTGACCAAGGCACCCGTCCAGGGCCGCGGCATGGCGATGATCTTCCAGACCTTCGCCCTCTACCCTCACCTCTCCGTGCGCAGCAACCTCGCCTACCCGCTGCGCGAGGCGGGCGTCGAGCGGCGGGAGGTCGACCGGCGCGTCTCCGAGGTGGCCGAGATGCTGCGCATCGGCCACGTTCTCGACCGCAAGCCGGCGACGGCGAGCGGCGGCGAGCAGCAGCGCATCGCGATCGGCCGCGCCCTGATCCGGCGACCGCGGCTGCTGCTTCTCGACGAGCCCCTGACGAACCTCGACGCCAAGCTGCGCCACGACACGCGGGCCGAGTTCAAGCGGCTGCACCGCGAGCTCGGCATGACGATGATCTATGCCACGCCCGACGAGCTCGAGGCGTTGAGCATGGGGCAGCGCATCGCGGTTCTGCGCGAGGGCCAGATCGTCCAGACGGGTGCCCCGGACGAGCTGTTCGACCGGCCGATCGACACCTTCGTGGCCGCGCATGTGGGCTCGCCCAAGATGAACCTCGTGCCGGCCACGAGCGCCGGCGACGGCGACCGGGTACGCCTGCCCTTCGCCGAGGTCGGGGGCGGGCCGTGGTCGGACGCGCTCAGGCGCTTCCCGGTCGGCACGCCCGCTTTGTTCGGCTTCCGGCCCCACCACGTGACGCCGGCCGACACGACGCCGCGCGGGCCGCGCTTTCGCGCCACCGTGCATCTCACCGAGCCGCTCGGCGACGTGACGGTGCTCGACCTCGTGGTCGGGGATACGCCCTTCCGCATGGTGCTGCCCGAGGAGCGCGCCCTCGGCTACGCCGCGGGCGACGAGCTCGACGTGGAGCTGGATATCGCGAGCAGCCACCTCTTCGCGACGGAGACGGGCACGGCGATACGCTGAGCGCCGGCTCGCAACAACGTGCCTGCCGCCGATGCCGGCTCGATCCGCTCCCGGAGATTGTTGCGAGTGTTAATGTTAAGAATGGCGCGTTCTCCATGGACAGACGTGGCCTGATTGGCTAACGCTCTAGTCACCATGGTCGCAGCGTTGCGTGGCTGAAAGACTGCCGCGTCCGAAAAGCGGCCAGGATGAACAGGGATCCGAGGAGGCTGAACGAGATGGGTCGCATGCACCGTTTGTCATGCCTCGCGGCGGTCGGCGCGTTCGCCGGCCTCATTGCCGCGGGTGCACCGGGCGCCGCCAGCGCCAAGGACATCGTCCTGCACATGGCCGTGCCGGACTGGCCGCCCACGCGCATCATGCAGGACCTCGCCAACGAGAAGTACAAGGCGGCTTCGGGCAACAACGTGAAGCTCGAGGCCGACTTCATCCCGTGGCCAGTGTATTATGAGCGGCTTGCCGCCTCGCTGACCTCCGGCGAGAAGAAGTACCAGATGGTGGTGTCCGACAGCCAGTGGCTCGGCGCCTTCGTCGAGGGTGGCTACTATCTGCGGATCGACAAGTTCATCAAGGACGATCCCGACTGGCAGAAGATCTTCAAGGATCTCAACCAGAACGTGGTCTGGGCCTACTCCACCTATCCCTACAAGTCGGACAAGCACTACGGCTTCCCGCAGATGCCCGACGTGCTGATCGTCTATTACCGCAAGGACGTGTTCTGCGATCCCACCGAGCAGAAGAACTACGAGGCCAAGTACGGCAAGAAGCTGCCGTGCACCGGCGAGGAGATGGATAACGTCGACTGGGATCAGGTGAAGACCTTCGGCGAGTTCTTCCGGCGCCAGAAGGGCGACATGCTGGCAGGCCAGAAGCTCGACGACGACTTCTACGGAATCGAGTACCAAGCCGGCAAGGACTACAACTCCGAGATCATGCAGGTCAACGGCTTCATCTGGCAGTATGGCGGCAACATCTGGGACGAGACCAAGGCACCGGAAGGCCAGGCCGAGGGTGTCGTCAACTCGCCCGAGGCCGTGAAGGCCCTCGAGCACTATCTCTCCCTGCTGCAGTACATGCCGCCGGTCGCCAAGACCGCGACGATGGGCATCTCGCAGATCGACGAGCTGTTCCGCGCCGGCAAGGTCGCCTACGAGATCGAGTGGGTGGGCTTCGCCGAGAGCACCATCAACCCCAAGACCTCGAAGGTTGCCGACAAGGTGGCGTTCGCCCAGTCGCCGGGCCTGCGGGACAAGGACGGCAAGCTGGTCCGCTGGAACAATATAGGTGGCCAGCCCTTCGTGCTGACCACCTGGAACAGCGACGAGGTCACCCAGGAAGCGCTCGACTTCTGCAAGTGGTGGCTCTCGACCGACACGCAGAAGGAGTTCGCCAGCCGCGGCGGCCAGAGTGCGTTGAAGAGCGTCTACACCCTGCCCGAGTACCTCAGCTACCGGCCATGGAACCGGGCGTGGGCGCCGAGCCTGGATTGGCAGAAGGACGTCTGGCACGTGCCAGATTTCTACGAGCTGCTGGTCAACTCCCAGGAGGAGTACAGCAAGGCGATCACGGGCGAGCAGGATGCCAAGACGACGATGGATAACATCGCCAAGTTCCAGCAGAACCTGCTCACCAAGGATGGCCTGATCCAGTAGGCTCTTCGATCAGGAGGTCGTCAGAGAAGGGCGGCGTCAGCGAAGGCCGGCGCCGCCCTCTCTTTCCCGGGACGCATCATGACCCTGCCGTTACGAGCTGACCGATACTGAAGACGATGAGCGCAGCAGTCACATCACACCTCCCCGAGCCGCGCCGCGGCCTGCCGCTGGTCACCGGACGCGCGCTATTCATCGTGCTTGTCCTCGCCGTCCTCGTGATCGTGGGCTCCGTCCTCTGGCTGCCTCCGCGTGCGGCCTATTGGGCGTCGCTCGCGGCCGTGGCCGTGGCGGCCCTGGCCTGCGTGCGGTTCGCCTGGGGCCGCCACGTCGGCGGTCTGCTGGTGGCGCCGGCGATCGCCCTTCTCTTCGTGATGAACATCTTCCCGCTGCTCTGGTCGTTCGGGCTCAGCTTCTTCGCCTACCGCGCCAACCGGCTGGCGCTGCCGCGCTGGGTGGGCCTGTCCAACTACAAGGGCATCCTGGCCGACCCGGTGGTCTGGGACCGGCTGCAGACCACGGCGCTCATGGTCATCCTCACCGTCGCGGCGCAGATGATCGTGGGCTTCCTGCTGGCGATGCTGTTCGAGCGCCAGTTCCCCGGCCGCCGCTTCCTGCTGATCCTCGTGCTCACGCCGATGATGCTGTCCTTCGTCGCGGTCGGCGCCTTCTTCCGCTACTATTACGAGCCCACCTTCGGCCTGGTCAGCCAGACCTACCGCATCTTCTCCGGCCATCCGCTGATCATCATGGACACATCGGCCGGCGCCATGGCGGCCGTGATCTTCGCCGACGCCTGGATGTGGTCTCCGTTCGTCATGCTGCTGGTGCTGGCCGGTCTCGTCTCGGTGCCCAAATATCTCTACGAGGCGGCGGAGATCGACCGCGCCTCCTGGTGGCGCCGCTTTCGGACGATCACCTTCCCCTACATCCGCGGCCTGCTGCTGCTCGCCCTGCTGTTCCGCACCATCGAGGCCTTCAAGATGTTCGACCTGCCCTTCCTGCTGACGCAGGGCGGGCCCGGCACCTCGACCGAGACGATCGCCGTCTATCTCTACCGGGTGGCCTTCCAGTATTTCCGCACCAGCGACAGCGCGGCGCTCGCCTACATCGTGCTGTTCATCGTGGTCGTGCTGACCAACCTCTATCTCTACTTCGTCACCCAGCGCGCGCGGGAGACCTGAGCGATGGCCGCGGCCAGGCGACCGATCGGCGAGGCGGGCTGGGGCTGGAGCCTCGGCACCGCCGTCATCAGCATCATCTACTTTCTGCCCGTCTTGTGGATCATCCTGACCGCCTTCAAGTCCTACAACGACACGCTGGCGGTGCCGCCCAAGTGGATCTTCACGCCCACGCTCGCCAATTTCGTCGAGGTGTTCTTCCGCTCCTACTCGGCGGGCTCGGCGGCGGTGGACACCGGCTTCAGCCTGTTCTTCTTCAACTCGATCTATGTGGCCGGCCTCAGCGTGGTGATCGCCGTGGTCATCGGCACGATCGCCGCCTACGGCTTCTCGCGCTTCCCGCTCAAGGGCAACGACACCTACCTCTTCATCATCCTCACCACCCGCATGATGCCGGCCATCGTCGTCATCATCCCGATCTTCCAGATGTTCCGGGTGACGAACCTCGCCGGCACCTACACGGGCATCATCCTGCTCTACACCGCCTTCAACCTGCCCTTCACGATCTGGATGATGAAGAGCTTCTTCGACGAGCTCTCCCCGGACGTCGAGGACGCGGCGCGCATGGACGGCAGCTCGGAGATCAAGGTCTTCTTCAAGATCTGCCTGCCCCAGGTGCTGGCGGGCATCGCCGCCACCGCCGTCTTCGGCCTGATCCTCACCTGGAACGAGTTTCTCTTCGCGCTCCTGCTGACCGGGCTCGAGACGCGCACCATCCCGGTCGCGATGGCCCAGACCATGGGCGGCGACATCGGCGTGCGCTGGGGCCTGCTGGCGGCGATCGAGACGCTGTTCCTGATCCCGGTCATCATCGTGGTCTTCGTCCTGCAGAACCATCTTCTGCGTGGCGTGACCTTCGGCACGATCAAGCGCTGAGCATCGCATGTCGACGATCGAGCTTCGCCAAGTCAGCAAAGCGTTCGGCTCGCTCAAGGCGGTCGACGAGGTCGACCTCACCGTGGGCGAGGGCGAGGTGGTCTGCCTTCTGGGCCCGTCGGGCTGCGGCAAGACCACGACGCTCCGGATGGTGGCCGGCCTCGAGTCCGCGAGCGCGGGCGAGATCCTGGTCGGCGGCCGTCGGGTCAACGAGCTGTCGCCCTCGCAACGCAACATCGCGATGGTCTTCCAGTTCTATGCGCTCTATCCGAGCCTCAGCGTGCGCGAGAACCTGGCCTTCCCGCTGATGGCCGAGCGCATCGCCCAGGCCGAGGTCGACCGTCGCGTGGCGGAGGTGGCGAGGATCCTCGATCTCGGCCATGTGCTGGAGCGGATCCCGGGCAGGCTCGCCGAAGGCGAGAAGCAGCGGGTCGCGGTCGGCCGGGCGATCATCCGCGATCCCACCTGCTTTCTCTTCGACGAGCCGCTCTCCAGGCTCGACGTCGAGCTGCGCCAGCAGATGCGCGGCAAGATCAAGGAGGTGCTGACGGGCCTCTCCAAGGCCACGATCATCGTGACCCACGACCAGCTCGAGGCGCTCACCATGGCGGACCGGATCGCCGTGATGCGCCGCGGCCGCATCGAGCAGGTGGCGAGCCCGCACGACATCTTCGCCCACCCCGCCAACCTCTTCGTCGCGGGCTTCATCGGCACGCCGGCCATGAACCTCGTCGAGGCCCGGCTGGTCGAGACGGGAGCGGCCGGGGCCCGCTTCAAGGTCGGCGAGCAGCAGATCACCGTGCCGCTCAACGGCGCGGCCCAGAGCCTTCAGGCGGGGGCGAAGGTGACGCTGGGTGTCCGCCCGCGCTCCTTCGATCTTGTGGACGAGGCCGACGCCGGCACGCTCGCGGCCGACGCCGACCTGATCGAGCCCATGGGGGCCGAGACCCTCATCCACGGGGTGGAGGGCAGCCACGACCTGCGGGTGGTGGTGGACCACGGGCGCAAGGTGATCGTGGGGCAGCGGATGCACCTGCGTCCGAAGCCCGGCCGCGTTCATCTGTTCGACGAGAGCGGAGCGAGGATCAGCGCATGAGCGAGGCTGCCCTGGCGAGGTCGCGCGGCATGTCGGCGGCGACGGCGAGGCTGATCGAGCGGTGCATCATCGGATTGTGCGTCGCGACCCTGCTCATGATCTTCCAGCCCTTCAGCAAGCTCCTCTCGGCGATCGGCCTCGGGCTCATCGTGTTCGATGGGCTGATCTTCAACCTCGTGCCGCTGTGCCAGCCGGGCCGGCCCATCAGCAGCCTCCTCAGGGCGGTGGTGATCGTGGCGATCGTCTTCGTCGTGGTCCTGGCGCTGGCGATCGGATCGGCGCATCTCTACGGGCTCTATCTCGCCGCCAGCCAAGCCGACGACTAGCTCCAGCACTCCCGGGGCGTCGCGGCCACACCTCGGAGATGTCGGCATCACGAGCCAGCCCCTTATCGGCACCATCGCGGACGGCCCCGCCCCCTGGATCATGGGCGTGCTCAACGTGACGCCCGATTCGTTCAGCGACGGCAGCCTCTATCTGGACCCGGCTGCAGCCCTGGCGCACGGCCGGCAGCTCGTGGCCGAGGGCGCGCACATCCTCGACATCGGGGGCGAATCGACCGGGCCCGGCCGCCAGCCCCTGGGGGCCGCCGGCGAGCTCGAGCGCATCGAGCCGGTGGTGCGTGCCCTGGCCCGCGAGGCCCCCCTCTCGATCGACACCTACCATTCCTCGACGGCCGACCGCTGCCTCGCGCTGGGCGCGCGCATCGTCAACGACGTCTCGGCCCTGCGCGCCGATCCGGACATGGTGCGCGTCGTCCGCGGCCACGACGCGGTCCTCGTCCTGATGCACGCCAAGGACGGCCCGATGCCGCACGTGACGGACCGGCCGAGCCGCTTCAGCGACCTCGTGGCCGAGGTGGGCGATTTCCTGCTGCGCCGTGCCGAGGTGGCGCTCGGCAGCGGCCTCGCCGAGACGCGCATCGTGCTCGATCCCGGCATGGGCTCCTTCCTGAGCCTCGAGCCCGAGGATTCCTGGCGGCTGCTCGACGGCTTCGCCCGGCTGGTCGAGCGCCTGCGCCCCTTCCCCGTCATGATCGCCTGCTCGCGCAAGGGCTTTCTCGGCGTGCCCCAGGCCGAGCGCGATCCGCTCTCGCAGCTCGCGGCGCTCGTGGCGGTGACCCGCGGCGCCGTGCTCGTGCGCACCCACGACGTGCGGATGATGCGTCAGTTCGTCGAGGCCGGGCGGCGCATGGGGCTGGCCCTGCCTGGCGGCCCGGGCGAGCGACAGGACGCCGGCTGAGGCCTCAGAGGCGGCCGCCATAGATGTTGGGCACGCCCAGCTCGTCGCCGCGCTGGCGCTCCAGCTCCTGACTGTAGCGACGCAGCGCGTAGGCCTCGCTGAGATAGCCGATGACGCGCCGGCCGTTCTCGTCCTCGAGCACGGGCAGCTGCTCGGTCGCCGTCTCGGTGAAGCGGCTCAGCGCCGCGCGCACGTTCTGGCTGGGCAGGAGATAGCTTTCCGGCTGCTGCGCCAGCGCGCTCACGAGCGTGGTCTCGGCCGTCTCGTCCAGCTCCGGGGCGTGGACCGCCGACATGTCGATGAGGCCTACATAGGCGCCGGCATCGTCGACAGCGTAGACGGTCTTGGTGCTGCCGAGCGGGTGGACGCGCCTGAGGCCCGCCACCGACATGGTGGCGGACACGCGCCGGGCGTCGCGGCGCATGACGCGAAGCACGGTCAGGCTCTCGATCCAGCCGATGTCGTGGGCGCCGCGGATGGGCACGCCCTTGAGGTGAAAGCGCCAGGTCGCGAAGGAGTAGCCGAAGCAGGTTCGGACGACGATCGTCGCGATCGCGACACCGGTGAGCACGCCCACCGTCACCGGGAAGTCGCCGGTCGATTCGAGAACCAGCATGACCATCGTGATGGGCGCGCCGATGATCGCCGCCGCGACCGAGCCCATACCCACCAGCATGTACGCGACGGAAGGGATCTGCAGGCCCGGCAGGAGGGCATGCCCCAGGATCGCGGCGACGCCGCCCAGGAGGCTGCCGATGAAGAGCGAGGAGCTGAACAGGCCGCCGCGATAGCCGGCACCGAGCGAGATCGCCGAGGCGAGCGCCTTGGCGATCAGCAGGCCGGTGAGATAGACGGCCGGGAAGCCCTCGGTGATGGTGAACTCGATCGCACCGTGTCCGCTGCCCAGCACCTCGGGGAAAAGGAGCGCTATGAGCCCCAGCGCCAGGCCGCCATAGGCCTGCCGCGTCCAGCCCGGGCCCGGCAGCCGCCGGAACAGGCGCTCGATGATCGTCACCGCCTGCATGGTCCAGATGCCGAACCAGCCAGAGGCGAAGCCGAGCAGCACGAAGACCCCGTAGTCGATCGGGTCGAGGCTGGTGCCGTCCGTGATCGCGAAGATCGGGTCGATGCCGGCGGTGGCGCGTGTCAGGGCCGTGGCCACGATCGCTGCCGCCATGACCGGCACGAGGGCACCCAGTGTGTAGCTGCCGATGACGAGCTCGAAGGCGTAGAAGGCGCCGGTGAGCGGCGCGTTGAAGGCGGCGGCGATGGCGGCCGAGGCGCCGCAGCCGACGATCACGCGGAGGTCGGCGCGTCGCAGCTGCAGGGCCTGGCCCATCATCGAGGCGAAGCCGGAGCCGGTCTGGGTGTAGCCCGCCTCCATGCCGACGGAGCCACCAAAGGCGTTCGAGAGCACGGTAGCGGCGACGAGGCGCAGGCTGTCCAGCATCGACATCCTGCCGCCGTAGAGGGCGTTGGCCTCGATCGGGTCGACGATCTCGCGGCCGCCGCGGCCGCGCCTGAGGAGGATGCCGCCGAGCCCGATGACGACGCCGCCGCCGGCGGTGGCGAGGAGGATCTGCCAGCGCGGGATGTCGAGCCCGACGCTCAGATGGCCACCGAACGGGACCGAGAAGACGAGCCAGTGGAAAAGCGAGACGAGCTCGCGCAGCAGGCCCACGCCCGCACCCACGACAACGCCGAGGCTGACGCCGATCAGCGCGAGGCCGATCTCGCTGTCGCGGAGATGGCGCCGGTCGAGCAGGCGATAGACATAGCGGCGGAGCAGCCACAGGCGATGCAGGCGACGCCGGACGGCTCGCTCGGCACCGGCCCGGGAGGTCGACCGCTGGAGGATGTTGAACATGAGCAAGCTCGCCGAGACGCCGCCAGTCCCTGCAAGACGCAGGCCGTCGGGCACTCCGGGTGGCGCGTGCTTACCACCCCGGGTGCCGCCCTTGAACCCTGGGCGATGCGGCTGGTCGCAGCCCGGTGCTCAGATCTCGTCGTCGAGGTCGAACTGTGACAGCGCTGCCGCCTGGCGCGCCGCGAGCTTGTCCACGCCGAAATCCTGAACCAGCGCCATGAAGAGCTTGTACCAGTTCACCTCGGCGTCGAGGTGCATGAAGACCGAGCCCAGGCCGATCGCCGCCCGATCCATGAAGACGAACTCACGGGGCGGCGTCACCCCGCCGGCCTCGCGCAGGCGCTTGTGGACCTCTCCCGCCACCTCGCGCCCGTAGCTGCCGCTGTTGGTCTCCTGGATCAGGCGCGGCCGGTCCTCCATCAGCGGCCCGTAGAGGAAGGCGGCCCAGAGGTTCAGGGTCTCGATCATCTCGCTCGAGAGGCTCTTGAAGCCCCAGGTCTCGTAGGCGGAGACGGCGAGGTCGCGGTCGCCCCGCACGAGCGCCCAGTAGAGGTCGATCACGGCACCTACGAAGGACGGCTTGAAGATGCGGATGCAGCCGAAGTCGAGGAGATTGATGTCGGCGTCGGGCCGGACCGTGTAGTTGCCCAGATGCGGATCGCCGTGAATGATGCCGTACTCATAGAAGGGCAGATACCAGGCGCGGAACATGTTGAGGGCCAGGCGATTGCGCGTCTCCTGGTCGGCAGTCTTGAAGCTGAGGAGCGGCTCGCCCTCGAGCCAGCTCATCGTCAGGAGCCGGCCGGTCGAGAGCTCGGGCACCACATCGGGCACGTGCACAGCCGGCTCGCCGGCCAGCATGTGCCCGTAGACGCCGATGTGGCGGGCCTCGCGGGCATAGTCGAGCTCTTCCCTGAGCCGGGCCGAGATCTCCTCGTAGATGAGGTCGGGCTTGATCGAGGAGTCGTAGCGCTTGTAGAGCGCGAAGATCCAGCGCAGCTGCTTCAGGTCGGCCTCCACGGCCGCCTCGATGTTGGAATACTGCAGCTTGCAGGCGACTGTCCGGCCATCCTCGAGCACGGCCTTGTGGACCTGGCCCAGAGAGGCCGCCGCCGCGGCGTCGAGCGGAAAGTCCCTGAAGCGCTTTTGCCAGTCGGGGCCGAGCTCGGCCGCCATGCGCCGGCGGACGAAGGGCTTGCCCATGGGCGGCGCCTGGCTTTGCAGCTGGGCCAGCTCGGCCGCGTACTCCGCCGGCAGCGCGTCGGGGATGGTCGCCATCATCTGGGCGACCTTCATGAGCGGGCCTTTCAGCCCACCCAGCGCCTCCCGCAGCTCGTGGGCGTTCTGGCCACGGTCGAGACCGAGGCCGAAAATGCGCCGGCCGGCGATGCCGGCCGCCTGGCCGGCCATCGTCCCCGAGACCTGGGCATAGCGGCGCATCCGGCGGCCGAGCGAGTTCTCGCTCCGCTGCTCCGGCCGGCCGGAGCCACCGTTGCTCAAGCGCGGCTCCCGAGCTCGCTCTCGAGACGGTCGATCAGGCGCTCCAACAGACCGAGGCCCTTGGACCAGAAGGTCGGGTCGGTGGCGTCGAGACCGAAGGGCTCGAGCAGCTCCTTGTGGCGCAGCGTGCCGCCGGCCCTGAGCATGGTGAGATAGCGCGCCTCGAAGCCCTCGGGCGCCTGCTCGTAGACGGCATAGAGCGAGCTCACGAGGCAGTCGCCGAAGGCATAGGCATAGACGTAGAAGGGCGCGTGGATGAAGTGCGGGATGTAGCTCCAAAAGGTTCGGTAGGAGTCGCGGAAGACGAAGGCCGGGCCGAGGCTCTCCTCCTGGACCTTCATCCAGATGTCGCAGAGCTCGTCCGGCGTCAGCTCGGCCTTGGCCCGGGCGTCATGGACGCGGCGCTCGAACTCGCAAAAGGCGATCTGGCGGACGACCGTGTTGATCTTGTCCTCGATCTTGGAGGCGAGCAGAACGCGGCGCCGCGAGGCGTCCTTCTCCTGGGCCAGCAGGGACTCGAAGGTGAGCTGCTCGCCGAACACCGAGGCCGTCTCGGCCAGCGTCAGGGGCGTGCCGGACATGAGATAGCCCTGCTCCGCCGCCAGCGTCTGGTGCACGCCGTGGCCAAGCTCGTGGGCCAGCGTCATGACGTCCCTGGCCTTGCCCTGGTAGTTCATCAGCACATAGGGATGCGCCGAGGGGACGGTGGGGTGGCAGAAAGCGCCGCTGTCCTTGCCGGGACGAACCTCGGCATCGATCCAGCTCCGGGTGAAGAAATCGTCCAGAATGCCCGCGAGCCTGGGCGAGAAGCGCCGGTAGGCATCGAGCACGGTGACCTTGGCATCGGCCCAGGAGCGCCGGATGTCGGCATCCTCGGGCAGGGGCGCGTTGCGGTCCCAATATTCGAGCTTCTCGAGGCCCATCCACTTGGCCTTGAGCGCGTAGTAGCGGTGCGAGATCCGGGGATAGGCGTCCTGGACGGCCGCGATCAGCGCGTCCACGACCTCGTCCTCGACCTGGTTCGCGAGGTTGCGCGAGGAGATCGGCCGCGCGAAGTGGCGCCAGCCGTTCTCGATCTGCTTGTCCTTGGCGAGGGTGTTGGTGATCCTGGCAAAGAGACCCTTGTTGCGCTCGAGCACGCCCGCGAGCGACTCGGCCGCGTCCTTGCGCGCCTCACGGTCCTTGCTGGAGAGAAGATCGAAGATCTCCTGGGCGCTCAGCTCCTTGCCGCGCATCGGAAAGCGCAGCCCGGCCAGCGTCTCGTCGAAGAGCCTGACCCAGGCGGAACGGCCGGTGATGTGCTTCTCGTGCAGGACGCGCTCGATCTCGTCGTCGAGCTGGTGCGGGCGATAGCTCCGGACGTCGCGCAGCCAGGGCCGGTAGGCCCGGAGCTGCTCGGACTCCGCGAGGCGCGCCTCCAAGGCGTCGTCCTCGATCCTGTTGAGCTCGAGCGTGACGAACAGAAGCTTCGTCTCGATGCCGTTGACCCGCTCCTGGATGCCCTGGAAGAAGCGGCCGACCTCGACATCGTCGCGCTGGGCCGCATGGAGCAACGAGGCGAAGCTCATGACCCGCCCGAGCTTTTCCTCGCAGGCCTCGTAGCCTTCGATCAGCTTGACCAGCCCGTCGCCACCCGTCTGGCCGAGCTTGCCGCGATAGGCCTCCGCCAGGACGCCGGCCTCCCGATCGGCCTCGGCGAGCAGCGCCTCGATGCCGGGATCGTCACGCCCGGCAAACAGATCGCCCAGGTCCCAGACCGGTGCCCCACCCTGCTCGTCCGGGCCCGCCGCGCGTGCGGTGGCCGTGGCCAATAGCTGCTGCATGCTCCTGAGCCCTTTCGCTTTCCGACACGAGATATATGGTCCGCAGCCTAGGCTTCCACCTGCAAAGGGTGGCGGCGACGGGTGAGGCTTGTGGACCCGGTCGGTCCGAGACGTGGGTGACGAACCAACGATGACACTTTCCGAGCTCGGGGCCAACCTCGCCCAGATGGCCGAGCGCGCCGTCGCCCGCAATGGCGAGGCACCCTTTCTGTGGGCCAAGAGCGACGGCCGCTATGTGCCCTGGAGCTGGGCACGCGTGGGCCGCGAGGCGCAGCTCTTGGCGCGCACGCTCGTGGCGATGGGCATCGAGCCCGGCGACCGGGTCGCGATCGTCGCCGAGAACCGCCCGGAATGGTGCATCGCCGATCTGGCCGTGATGGCGGCGGGCGGCATCACGGTGCCCTCCTACACGACCTACACGACGGACGATTACTCCTATGTGCTGGGTCACAGCGAGGCGCGGCTGGTCATCTACTCGGGCGCCTCGGTGGCAAAGCGCCTGCTGCCGGCCGTGGCCCGGACCCCCTCCGTCAAGGCCATGCTGGTGATCGACGGCTCGGGGGAGGAGGACGGGCCCGTTCCGTCGACCACCTACGCAGAGGCCCTGGCGCGGGGCGAGCGCGAGCCGGCGGTGGAGGCGGGGCTCGGCCGCGCGCCGGACGACATCGCCTGCCTGATCTACACCTCGGGCACGGGCGGCCGGCCCAAGGGCGTGATGACGACGCATCGGAACATTATGGCCAATGTCAGGGGCACCTGGGACCTGTTCCAGCGGCTGAAGCCCGAGGAACGCATCTTCCTCTCGTTCCTGCCGCTGTCCCATTCCTACGAGCACACGGTGGGCCAGTTCCTGCCGATCGCGATCGACGGGCAGATCTACTATGCCGACGGCGTGGAGCATCTCTCGGCCAATCTCGTCGAGGCGCGGCCCGGCATCCTGCCCTGCGTGCCGCGGCTCTACGAGGTGCTGCGCCAGCGCATCTCGGCCGCGGTCGAGCGCGAGGGCGGCATCAAGGCCAGGCTCTTCCACGCCGCCCTGGCGCTCGGCACCAAGGCCTACGAGCAGGGTCGCCTTCCTCTCCACGAGCGCATCGCCAATCTGGCGCTCGACCGTCTGGTGCGGCGCAAGGTGCACGAGCGCTTCGGCGGCCGGCTGGTCGCCATGGCCTCGGGCGGGGCACCGCTCAACTACGAGGTCGGGATTTTCTTCGTGGCGCTGGGCCTGCCGGTGGCGCAGGGCTATGGCCAGACCGAGTCCTCGCCCGTGATCAGCGTCAACCCGCCCTGGGCCTCGAAGATCGACACGGTGGGGCCGCCGCTCCACGACGTGGAGGTGAGGATCGCCGAGGACGGCGAGATCCTCGTCAAGGGCGACATCGTGATGAAGGGCTACTGGAAGGACGAGGAGGCGACGGCGCAGGTGCTCCGCGACGGCTGGCTGCACACCGGCGACATCGGCGAGATCGACACCGACGGCTACCTCAAGATCACCGACCGCAAGAAGGACCTGATCGTCAACTCCGGCGGCGACAATGTCTCGCCGCAGCGGGTCGAGGGCGTGCTGGCGCTGGAGCCGGACATCGCCCAGGCCCTCGTCTTCGGCGATCGGCGGCCGCATCTGGTGGCGCTGATCGTCCCCTCGCCGGCCCTGCTCAAGGAGGCGTCGCGGGCGACCGGGATGAAGGAGGACGACCCGGGTCTCGCCGCGAGCGAGCCGGTGAGGCAGCGCATCGACCAGGCGCTGCGACGCGCCAACGGCCACCTCTCCGGCATCGAGCGGGTCCGCCGCTTCAAGATCGTGCCCGAGCCCTTCACGGTCGAGAACGGCCTGATGACGCCCACCCTCAAGCTCCGGCGGAACCTCATCTACAAAGACTACGCCAAGGACATCGACGGGCTTTATACGGCGCCAGAGCGCGTCGCCGCCTCGAGCGAGGTCTAGCGCTCGAGGCTGGCGAGACCCCGCTAGCTGGCGGGAGCCGCCGCCTGCAGATCGGCCGCGAGCGCGTCGTCGATCTCCTTTGCCAGGAGGGCTGCGGGCCGCCGGCTGATCCGCTGCCAATAGGCCTCGAAGGCGGGGCGCCGCTCGATCGTGCCGAAGGCCATGCCCCAGCCGAGCTGCGAGCCGAGCTGGACGTCGACGGCGCTGAAGCGGTCGCCAAGGACATAGTCCTGCCCGCCGAGGAGCTGATCGAGGGTGCTCAACACGTCGGCGTAGCTGCCGTAGCCCATCATCCTCTCCCGGCCCGCCGGCACCTCCAAGCCCATGGCCTTGTTGCTCGCCGCCGCCTCGACCGGCCCGGCGGCGAAGAAGAGCCAGCGATAGTAGGGGCCGCGGAGCCGGTCCCCCGACCGCGGGGCCAGCCCGGCCTCGGGGAATGCATCGGCAAGATAGGCGCAGATCGCGGCGCACTCGGTCACGACCGTGTCGCCGTGGCGGATGGCCGGCACCTTGCCCATCGGGTTGATCGCGAGATAGGCGGGCGCCTTCATCGTCGTGCCGTAGTCCAGCAGCTCGGTACGGTAGGGCCGGCCGACCTCCTCGAGCATCCAGCGCACGAGCCGGCCGCGCGACTGCGGGTGGGTGTAAAAGACGAGCTCATCGGACATAGGGCACTCCTTGGGCGGGACGACGACGAGGGCCCAGTGGCGCGGGGCCGAGCAGAAAAATACGCCGTCCGTGTCACAATGCGATGCTCCGCCTCGTCATGAGGGCGTGCGTGCATGGTGCACGATGGAGAGAGCAATGAGCCCGCGTGTGAAGAACGCCATTCAGCATGCCCCCGACGGGTACAAGGCGATGCTGGCCGTGGAGGCCAGCATCAGGGAGAGCGGCCTCGAGGAGAGCCTGCTCGAGCTGGTGAGGATGCGCGCGTCGCAGATCAACCACTGCGCCTTCTGCATCCACATGCATGCAACCAGTGCCAGGGGGCATGGCGAGACGGAGATGCGCCTCTACATGCTGAATGCGTGGCGCGAAGTCCTCGCTCTACAGCGAGCGGGAGCGCGCGGCGCTGGCCTGGACGGAGGCCGTCACGCTGGTCGCCGAGACCGAGGCGCCGGACGAGGTCTATGAGGTGCTCAAAGGCCAATTCAGCGAGCACGAGATCGTCAACCTGACCCTGCAGATCGGCGCCATCAATCTCTGGAACCGGCTGCAGGTGGGTCTGCGCGCGGCGCATCCCGTGGACCGGAAGCGTGACGCCGCCTGACGAGGCCACCACCGTCTTCGAGGCGCACCGGCCGCGGCTGCTGCGCCTCGCCTACCGGATGCTGGGCTCCACCGCCGAGGCGGAGGACGTCGTCCAGGAGGCGTGGCTCCGCTGGCGGCGCGTGGCGGTGGCCGAGGTTCGCGAGCCGGCGGCGTTCCTCACCCGGACCGTCACCCGCCTGTGCCTCGATGCGCTGGGATCGGCGCGGGCACGGCGGGAGACCTATGTCGGCAGCTGGCTGCCCGAGCCGATCATCGAGCCGGAGGCGGAGGGCCTCAGGCTCGACGATCTGACGCTCACCCTGATGCTGGCGCTGGAGCGCCTGTCGCCGCTGGAGCGGGCGGCCTTTTTGCTACACGACGTGTTCGAGCTGCCGCTGGGCGAGGTGGCGACAGCCCTGGATCGTGACGCCGCGGCGGTCCGGCAGCTCGCGGTCAGGGCGCGCCGGCACGTGCGGGAGGCGCGCCCGCGCTTTCCCGTCGAGCGCGAGGAGGGCGAGCGGATAGCGCGCGCCTTCTTCGCGGCCTCGGCCAGCGGCGACACGGCGGCGTTGCGCGGCATGCTGGCCGAGACCGTGGTGCTGCGCGCGGACGGCGGCGGCAAGGTGCTGGCCTTCCTCAACCCGATCGTGGGGCTGGAGCGGGTGCTGCGTCTCTATGAAGGGCTGCGCCGCAAGCTCCGCGCCCAGCCGGCCCGGCTGATCACGCCGACCTGGATCGACGGCCTGCCGGGCTATGTCTCCGAGGAACGGGACGGGCATCTGCAGACGACCGCGCTGGCCGTCGAGGACGGCCGCATCACCGGCATCTACATCACCCGTAACCCCGACAAGCTCGAGCGCATAGCGCGGGCGCTGCGGGACGAGGCACCAGCCTCGTCTGCGCACTGAGCCATCGAGGCGCTAGCGCTCCAGCGCCGCCTGCACCGCCTCGGCGTGCATGAGGCCCAGGACCTCGCGCTTGAGCGCCATGAACTCGGGGCTGGTGAGCGCGTCGAGCGAGCGCGGGCGGGCGAGCGGCACGTCGAGCGCCCGCTTGATGCGGCCAGGCCGCGCCGTCATCACGTAGAGCCGGTCGGCCAGGAGGATGGCCTCGTCGATGTCGTGGGTGATGAAGAGCACCGTCTTGTGCGAGCGCTCCCAGATGCCCAGCAGCAGCTCCTGCATGAGCTGACGGGTCTGGCTGTCGAGGGCGCCGAAGGGCTCGTCCATGAGAAGAATCTCGGGGTCGTTGGCGAGCGCCCGTGCCAGCGCCACGCGCTGGCGCATGCCGCCCGAGAGCTGGTCCGGCCAGGCGTCCTCGAAGCCCTGGAGGCCCACCTGCTCGATGAAGGACGAGGTGATGCCCCGCCGCTCGGCCGTGGCCACGCCTCGGATGTCGAGGCCGAACTCGATGTTCTTTCGCACGGTGAGCCAGGGGAAGAGCGTGTAGCTTTGAAAGACCATGCCGCGCTCGGCCGAGGGGCCGGTGACGGGTCGGCCGTCGAGCGTGATGCGGCCCGAGGTGGGGCGCATCAGGCCGGCCACGAGGCGCAGGAGCGTGGACTTGCCGCAGCCCGAGGGCCCGACGATGACGGAGAGCTCGCGGTCGGCGATGCCGAGCGAGATGCTCTCGAGGGCGGTGACGTCCTGACCCTTGCGCGAGGTGAAGCGGACGCCGACCCCCTCGATCTGAAGCTTGCTCATCGGGCGGATCCCGCGCCTAGGAGGTGGAGACGGCCGGCCGCCTGGACTCCCGCGTGGTCAGGAGGATGCCCGCCAGAACGGCCACGAGGCCGATGATGAGCGAGGGCGAGGCTGGCTCGCCCAGGAGGAACGCGCCGAGTAGCAGGGCCACGACCGGATTGATGGCAACGGCCACGGCGACCCGCGTCGGCGTGGTGTGGCCCAGGGCGTAGCTCCACAGGAAGAGGGCGCCGGCGCCGCCGAGCACGCCCAGATAGAGGACGGCGATCCAGCCCGTCCCGGGCACCAGCGCAAGCGTGGGCAGGGAGCCTGTGAGAGCGGCGCCGAGCCCCAGCAGCAGGGTGCCGGCGAGCATCGCCTGAACCGTGAAGGCCAACGCGTCGTAACGCCGGATGTAGGGCAGCGAGAGCACGTTGTAGAGGGCGCCGCAAAGGGCGGTGCCCACCATCACGAGGTCGCCCCGCCATGCTCCCGCGGGTGCGGTGGCAAGGCTGCCCGACAGCGCGCTCGCCACGCCCAGGATCGCGACCATGACACCCAGGAGCTTGGGCCGGGTCAGCGGCTCGGCACCGAGCAGCGCGGCGATGACGAGCGTGAGGAGCGGCATGGTCGAGAGCGCCAGCGCGCCGCGCGCGGCGGTCGTCAGCCCCAGGGCGGTGTTGAAGAGGATCGGAAAGACCGCGAAGAACAGAGCGCCCAGAAGGATCACGGGCAGCCGGTCCCTCGATGCCGCGAGACCGGTCCGCCGCCCGGCGAAGATGGCGGCGAGGCAGAGCCCCCCGATGCCGTAGCGCAGGAAGCCCAGGGTCACGGGATCGATGCTGCCCGCCAGGTAGCGCGTGGCGACCACCGCCGTCCCGCCGATGGCGGCCGACAGCAGCGCCGCCAGGACACCCTTCATCTCCTCCCGCGACATCGATCGGGCTCTTTCCCTGCAAGGCCTGCTCCGACCAGGAAGCTATGGCCTTCCGCTCCATCACGGAACGGAATAGTGATGATGGATCACATCGCAGACCGTGATGGGAGCCATGCCGACCGATATCGACACCGACCTTCTGCGGGCGTTCCTGGCGGTCGTCGACCATGATGGCTTCACGAGCGCGGCACGGGCGCTGGGCCGGACCCAGTCGGCGGTAAGCATGCAGGTGCGACGGCTGGAGGAACGGACAGGCCGGCCGCTTCTCGCCCGCGCCGGGCGCGAGATGCGGCTCACCGCGGCGGGCGAGGTTTTTATCGGCTACGCGCGGCGCATGCTGGCGCTCAACGATGAGGCGCTGGCGACGCTCGAGACCGGCAGCGCTACGGGCACGGTCCGCCTGGGTGTCATGGACGACTACGCGACGCGCATCCTGCCGCCGCTCCTGGCGGCGTTCGCCGCGCGCGAGCCGGCCGTGCGGCTGGAGGTGCAAACAGGGCTCACGAGCCTGCTGCTCGAGCGCCTCGGCCGGAGCCTCGACCTCGTGCTGGCGATGCATCCGGCAGGCCTGGGGCGGGGCTTGGTCCTGAGGCAGGAGGCAAGCTTGTGGATCGGCCCGACAGAGGCCGAGCCCTGGCGCCAGCCGGTCCTGCCCCTCGCCCTGGCGCCGCCCGGCTGCCTGCATCGCGCCTGGGCGCTGGCGGCGCTCGACGGCGCCGGCCGACGCTGGCGCATCGTCTATGAGAGCCAGAGCCTGGGCGCCCTCGAGGCTGCGGTGGCGGCTGGCCTCGCGGTCGGGGTCGGCAAGGCCGGCACGGCCGATGGATCGCTGCGGCGCCTGGGCCCGGCCATGGGCCTTCCCCCCCTGCCCGACGCCGACATCACGCTCCATCGGACGCCTGGAATCGTGGCGCCGGCGGCGCGGCTGGCCGAGCATCTCGCCCGCGAGCTCGGGGCGGAGGTCATGGCAGCGGTGGCCTGAGCGACGCATGTCTCAAAAGCTCGCCGACCAGGGGACGAGCCAGCGGCGCAGCAGCTTGAAGATCATGTCGGTGATGAGGCCCAGCACGCCGATCGTGAGGATGCCAAGCAAAATAACGTCGGTGAAAAGGCCGCGCATGGCGTTGAGGATCATGTAGCCGAGGCCGGAATTGGCGGCCACGAGCTCGGCCACGACGAGATAGGTCCAGGCCCAGCCCATGGTGACGCGAAGCGTATCCATCACACCCGGCATGCAGGCCGGGAAGAGGACGCGGGTCACGACCTGCCGGCGCGATGCGCCCAGCGTGTAGGAGCAGTCGATCAGGTCCTTCGAGACCCGGGCCGAGACGTCGGCGATCAGGATCAGCTGCTGGAAGAAGGTGCCGAGGAAGATCACGGTGATCTTCTCGCCGATGCCGATGCCGACCCAGAGAATAAGGAGGGGGATCATGGCACTGACCGGCAGATAGCGCATGAAGCCGGTGATCGGCTCGAAGAAGGCGCCGACGACACGAAAGCTGCCCATCAGGATGCCCAAGGGCACGGAGACGATCGAGGCGAGCACGAAGCCCGAAAGGATGACCTCGAGGCTGGCCCAGACGTTGACCAGCAGGGTGCCGGTCCGCAGGCCCTTCAGGCCGGCCAGGAGGACCGCGTGCGGCGGGGCCAGGAAGTCCGGCCGCACGAGCCCGCCATAGCTGAGCCAGGACCAGAGCCCGAGGATCAGTCCGAGGGCGCAGATGCCGAGCGCCAGGGAGAGCGCCCCCGGGATCTCCTCCTTGGGCGCCAGAAGATGGCGCAAGCCGGCAGCCCCTACTTGGCGCCGACGATGTCGAAGTCGATGAGGGTCTTGGGGTCGACGCTGACCTTGAACTGACCGGTGGCATTGCCGATGGCGGCCGAGTTCTCGATCGTCTTCATGATGCCGCCGGGCTTCGCGGACGTGCCAAAATAGGCCTCGTTCATCGGCTGGTCGTAGTAGACGATGCCGGCGCGGGTCTCGGCGAAGGTCTTCGGATCATCGAGCCAGCCGCCCACGCCCTTGGCCATGATGGCGTCGGCCTCGTCGGGATGTTCCTTCTGGAACTCGACAGCCTTGATCCAGGCCTTGTAGAGCTTCTCGAAGTCGCCCTTGCGCGCCTCCAGCTCCTTGGGCGTGGTCACGGCGACGTCGGTGATGAGGCCCGGCGTCTTCGAGCTGTCGATCAGGAGGTGGCTGTCGGGCGCCATCTTGCCCCGGGTGAGCCAGGGCTCCCATGTCACCGCCGCATCGACCCGGCCGGCGACGAAGGCGGCACCGGCATCGCCGGCCGTCATGTTCTGGCTTTGCACATCCTTGAAGCCGAGGCCGGCCTCCTGGAGGAGCACGCCCAGCATGAGCTGCGAGGGCGAGCCCTGCAGGTAGGCCACGGTCTTGCCCTTGAGATCGGCGATCGTCTTGATGCTGTTCTTGGCGACGATGCCGTCCCCGCCCTTGCTGTCGTCGAGCGCGAAGAGATAGCGGTAGCTCTGGTCCGCCGAGAGGAAGTTGAGGACGGTGTCGACCGTGGTGACGAGGCCGTCGATCCGGCCGGCCGCCAGGGCCGGGAAGCGGAGCTTCGTGTCCTCGATGACGATGAGCTCGACGTCGAGCCCCTCCTCCTTGAAGAAGCCCTTGTCGCGGGCGATGTAGAGCGGGCCGTAGCCGACCCAGGTCGAGTGCGCGATCCTCAAGGGCTCGGCTTGCGCGGCCCCGGCCGCCGAGAGTCCAGCGAGGCCGAGAAGGCCCCATTTCCAGGCTGACGACATTCTTCTTTCTCCCGCTTCGACGCGGGCCGGCAACGAGGGCTGGCGCGACCGCGTCTGCTCGACAACGACCTATGCGCCCTGCCGCGAGCGTCGGCAATTGCCCACGCTTCGTGCAGGAATCACCGCCCACGCCGTGCCGGCCGGCGCCGTCGTCTCTTCTGCAAAAAGGCTGCCAGGGGCGGGCGCCGATTCTTCACCCCTGAGCGGAGGACTGGCCGACGCTGGTCTCGAGGACATGGACGCAGCTCATGTCTTGGCGCTCACGCCTCGCCCACCCGGGCCTGCTCACTCGCCTCGCCCGAGCGCGCGAGCGCGGCCCGCCACATCTCGTCGACATAGGCGCTGAGCTCGCCCAGGGCCGCCGGCTCGGCGCGGTAAATCCTTCGCGCGCCCATCCGCTCCTCGTGGACGAGGCCGGCCACCTTCAGCACCTTCAGATGCTGCGAGACCGCGGGGCGGCTGACCGGCAGGTCGGCGGCGAGCTCGCCGACCGACCGGGCCCGCTCGATCACCCGCTCGAGCACGATGCGGCGCGTGGGGTCCGCCAGCGCGGCCAGCGTTTTTTCGTAAGTCATAACTTACCTTACGTATGACCGTCAGGAGCGTCAGCCGTCACGGCGCTCCGACGACGCCGGGCGGCGGAAGCCAGCAGGTTCAGCCCCTCGACCCCGGCCGAGAAGGCGATCGCGAAGTAGAGATAGCCGCGGGGAATGTGGAAGTGGAGGGCGTCGGCGACGAGCGCCACGCCGACGAGCAGCAGGAAGGCGAGCGCCAGCATTTTCACCGTCGGGTGGCGGTTGACGAAGGCGCTGACCGGTCCGGAGGCCACCAGCATGACGAGGATGGCGATGACCACCGCGGTGATCATGACCGGGAGATGCTGCGCCATGCCGACCGCGGTGATGACCGAGTCGAGGGAGAAGACGATGTCGAGGAGAACGATCTGGACGATCGCCGAGGCGAAGCTGGACGTCCCACCGGCCGTCGTCTCGTCGTGCCCCTCGGCCATGGCGTGCATCTCCAGCGTCCCCTTGACGATGAGGAAGAGCCCACCGCCGCCCAGCACGATGTCGCGCCAGGAGACGGTATGCTCGAGGATGCTGAAGGCCGGCTGGGTGAGGCTCATGATCCAGCTGATGCTCATCAGGAGGCCGATGCGCATGATCAGCGCGAGGCCCAGCCCGATGCGCCGCGCGCTCGGCTGCTGGTCGGCGGGCAGCCTGCTCGAGACGATCGAGAGGAAGATGATGTTGTCGATGCCGAGCACGATCTCGAGCGCGGTGAGAGTCAAGAGGCTCGCCCAGGCCTGCGGGTCCACGAGCAGCTCGAGCATGCGTTAACTCTCCGTCACGGTCGGGGTGGATCCTATATAGTTGCCGAAGTTCACCCGGGAAGGCGGGCCGACGCTCGACGTCGGGCGCCGGGTTCGCTAAGCGGAGGCACCATGATGGAGCCGGTTATCATCTCGCCGTCGATCCTCGCCGCCGACTTCGCGCGGCTGGGCGAGGAGGTGCGCGCCGTCGACGCCGCCGGCGCCGACTGGATCCATCTCGATGTCATGGACGGCCACTTCGTCCCGAACATCACCTTTGGCCCGGGCGTGGTGCGGGCGATCCGGCCGGCCACGAAGAAGCTATTCGACGTCCACCTGATGGTGGCGCCGGTCGACGCCTATCTCGCACCCTTCGCCGAGGCCGGCGCCGACCGGCTGATCGTTCATGCCGAGGCGGGGCCGCATCTCGACCGGACGCTGCAGGCGATCCAGGGCCTCGGCAAGAAGGCCGGCGTGTGCCTCAACCCGGCGACCCCGCCCGAGGCGGTCGAATGGGTCCTGGACCGGGTCGATCTCGTCCTCGTGATGACGGTCAATCCCGGCTTCGGCGGCCAGCGCTTCATCCCGGCCGTCCTGGAGAAGATCAGGCGCCTGCGGGCGATGGCGGCGGGCCGCCCGCTGCACATCGAGGTCGATGGCGGCATCAACGCGGAGACCGCGCGCGACGTCGTCGCGGCCGGCGCCGATGCGCTGGTGGCGGGCTCCGCCATTTTCGGCTCCACCGACTATGCTGCCGCCATCGAGGCGCTGCGCTGTCGGCCCATGGTCTGAGGAGACTAGCGTGGCTCACTTCAAGAAGCTCGCCGACGATTTCTATGTGGCGCCCCAGCTTCGGCTGGAGGATTTCCCCGCCGCCAAGGAGCTCGGCATCAAGACGGTGATCAACAACCGGCCCGACGGCGAGGCGGCGGACCAGCTGCACGATGCGGAGGCCAAGGTGGCGGCCGAGGCGGCCGGCCTTGCCTATGCCTACGTGCCCGTTCCGACCGGCGGTATGTCGGCCGACCATGTGACGGCCTTCCGCAAGGCCGTGGACGCGCACGAGGGGCCGTTCCTCGCCTATTGCCGCTCGGGCACCCGCTCCTGCCATCTCTGGGCGTTCACCGCGGTGCGCGAGCTGCCGATCGACTATATCATCGCCGCCGCCGCCGAGGCCGGCTACGACTTGGCACCGGCGGCCGGCGCGCTCCGCCAGACGGCCGAGAAGGCCTAGCCGGAGAGCCGGCGCGCAGCGCCGGCGCCCTTTCAGCACTCGAACTGGTCCTCGTCGGGAGGGCCCAGCCTGCTTTCGCAGTGGGAGGTGCCGATCGCGATCCCGGTCTGATACTGGATAGGGTCGCCGACGACCTCGAAGTCGAGGAGCCTCTGCCCGGTCTCGGATCGAAGAGGGCATAGCAGCGGGGCTCCTGTCGATGCAGGAGAAGCGAACCCGGCATTCGAGATGAGCCAGGGACGATCCCCAGCCATGGCCGTCCCTAGAGCGAGGCCTCGATCCGCTCGCAGAGGGTCTCCAGGACCTTCACCCGGGCGAAATGCTTGTCCTCCGCCTCCACCAGCGTCCAAGGGGCATGCCGCGTGCCGGTGCGGTCGATCATGTCGCCCACCGCCATCGCGTAGACGTCCCACTTCTGACGGTTCCGCCAGTCCTCGGCCGTGATCTTGTATTGCTTGAAGTCGACCTTCTCCCGCGCCTGGAAGCGCCTGAGCTGCTCCTCGCTCGAGATCGAGAGCCAGAACTTGACGACGATCGTGCCGTGGTCGGTCAGCTCCTCCTCGAACTCGTTGATCTCGCCATAGGCGCGGAGCCATTCGGCGTCGGAGCAGAAGCCCTCGACCCGCTCGACCAGAACGCGGCCGTACCAGGTGCGGTCGAAGATCGCGGTATGACCGATCCGGGGCATCTTCCGCCAGAAGCGCCAGAGATAGGGCTGGGCCTTCTCCTCGTCGGTGGGCGCTGCGATCGAATGGACACGGAAGCGGCGCGGATCGAGCGCCGCCGTGACGCGGCGGATGGCACCGCCCTTGCCGGCCGCGTCGTTGCCCTCGAACGCAAGGACGACCGCGCGCTTCTTCATGAAGGCCTTGCCATCGGTCAGGACAGCAAGGCGCGCCTGGGCCTTGGCCAGCCGCTCCTTATAGTCATCGTCCTCGAGCTTCTGGCTGAGGTCGAGGCCATCCAGGACGGTGCGCCGGTCGAGCTGGTGCACGAGCGGCGGGGCGGTGGCGGGCGCGCCGCCCGCCGGCGTGTCCAGCCGGTGGCGCATCGCCTGCAGGATCGCCTTGCCGAACATCAGGTCACGATATTCGGGATCGGCGCTGGGCACGACGATCCAGGGAGCGACGGCTGTGCTCGTTCGCTCGACTGCCTCCTCGGCGACAGGGAGCGCATGAGCCCGATTCCGCACATTCGCCCACTCCTCGAGGATATGGCGGCTCGGATAGGGCGTCTTGGCCAGCTTCCTCAGCCTCTTCGCCTGCTCCTCCTGTGAGAGGAAGAGCAGAAACTTCAGGAGCAGCACGCCCTCGTTGGTGAGCATCGTCTCGAAGCGGACGATACGCTGGAGGTCGCGCTCGAAGGCACCGTGGCCGAGGCGTCCCTCCGTGCGCTCGACGAGCGGCATGGTATACCATGAGCCGAACACGACACCGACCTCGCCCTTGGGCGGGAGGTCGCGCCAGAAGCGCCACATTCGGGGCCTTAGACGCTCGTCCTCGGTCGGCCGATCGTACGCGCTGGTGCGCAGATAGTGCGGGTCGAGCCACTCGTAGAGTCGCTGGATCACCTCGCCCTTGCCGGCACCATCCGAGCCGGTGACGAGGATGACGACCGGGAAGTCGCCGCGCCTGGCGATCTCCTCTTGAGCCTCGAGCAGCTCCGTCCTGAGCGCCGGCAGCTCGCGCTTGAAGGTCGCCTTGTCCAGCTTGTGCTCCAGCGCCGCCGATTGGAACACGCTCGCTCCCTCGCCGTTGTGTGCCTTGTCTCGACCATCCATCCCGACCTATTCCATCTTACGGGGGACGGTCGGCCGGGGCGAGCGTTCGGTCGTCGTCTATGTCGCACTGACGGGAGCACCCTGACAACGTCATATGCTATGTGGTTATGCCTCCGGGAGGCTATATCATCTCAGCGCACCATCCGCGGGCTCGTCACCGGCGGGTGTAGCAGTCTCACGGTTAGGGCATCGGCCGCTCCGGTTAGCGGCCAGAGGGCATCATAGGTCGACCGCAGCGATGAGCGAGCTCCGTCTCACACGGCGCGGCTTCTCGCGGATCGGCGCGCTTGTCGCGGCCTGGTCCGCCGCCGGCGCATCGTCGCCCGCCATGGCCGACAGCCTTGGCGATGCGCAGCCTTTCTCTTTCGAGCGCCTGATCGAGCGCACCAAGCAGCTCGCCGGCCAGGCCTACGTGCTGCCGCCCGCAGTCCCCGATTGGCTGACCGCCATCCCTTACGATGTCTGGCGGAAGATCACCTTCAGGCCGGAGCAGGCGGTCTGGGCGGACTCGCCCTCCTACCGGCTGCAGTTCTTCTTTCCCGGGTCGTTCTACAAAAATCCGGTGCGCGTCTATGTCGTCGACGGCGGAACGGCACGCGAGGTGCGCTTCTCCCCGGGCATGTTCGACCTGGGTGCCCTCCAGAGCCCGCAAAGCTTTCCCGACGATCTGGGCTTCGCCGGCTTCAGCGTTCACTATCCGCTGGAGCAGCCCAACATTTTCCAGGAGCTTTTGGCCTTCCTCGGCGCCAGCTACTTCCGGGCCATCGGCCGCGGCACCCGCTACGGGCTCTCGGCCCGCGGCCTCGCCCTCAACACCGGCCTCGGCAAGCCCGAGGAGTTCCCGCTGTTTCGCGAGTTCTGGGTACAGCGCCCGAGCCAGCCCACCGATCCACTCACGATCTACGCGCTCTTGGACAGCCCGAGTGTCGCCGGCGCCTTCCGCTTCGACATCATTGCCCGCGAGCACACCCGCTTCGACATCGACTGCAACCTCTTCTTCCGCGCCGCAGTCGATCAGGTGGGGCTGGCGCCGCTGACCAGCATGTTCTCCTTCGGCCCGAACGATCGTCGCGGGATCGAGGACTATCGGAACGCCGTCCACAACTCCGATGGCCTGGCCATGTGGACGAGCTCGGGCGATGTCCTGTGGCGGCCGGTGGTCAATCCCTCAGAGCTTCGCCTCAGCGTCTTCGGCGACGAGAACCCGCGAGGCTTCGGCCTGCTGCAGCGCGAGCGTCAGTTCGCCGCCTACGAGGATCTCGAGGCCCGCTTCGACCTGCGCCCAAACCTCTGGGTCGAGCCGCGCGGCACCTGGGGCAAGGGCTCGGTGCGCCTGATCGAGATCCCGACGCCGGACCAGAGCCACGACAATATCGTGGCCTTCTGGACGCCCGACGCCAAGGTGGACGCCGCGAGCGAGGTCAGGGCGGCCTACGGCCTGATCTGGTCGCTGGGCGGACCTCTCGATACCGGCCTCGCCAAGGTTCAAGACACACGCATCGGGACGCCGGACGGCCATGTGGGAACAGACAATGGCCCACGGCTCGTGGTCATCGACTTCGAGCGACCCAGCGGCGACCGGCCCCGCGACACCGGTGCCGTGGAACCTTCGGTGTCGGCTGGGAATTCGAAGGTGGATCAGATCGTCCTTAGAGAAGATCCACTGATCGATGGCTGGCGCCTCTCCTTCGTGGTCCAGCCGGCGACGGACGGCCCGGTCGAGCTGCGGTGCTATCTGAAGATAGGCGACCGCCGGATCTCTGAGACCTGGCTCTACCGTCTGGACAAGAGCTGAAGCCGGCGACAGGCTGCCGGGAGAGGAGCGGATCGATGGCGACGACAGGCATGGACACCAGCATGCCTCCAGCCGGCGAGCATGGCGGCCGATGGGGCGAGGCGCGGCAGCGTGCGGCCGACTATCTCGTCGCTGCCGGACTGACGCGGGACGCGGCCGACGCGGAGGCCGGCCTGCTGGTCGCCCGTCTGGCCGCCTTGCAGCCTGCCGCCAGCGGCGATGATGCCGTCCTTCTAGCTCTCAGGACCGTCCGCGACGAGCTCGAGAGGGGAGCAGGAGCCGGCACTGGCCAGCTGGGCCCGCTCGCGCCCTCGCCGACGCCGCAGGCCATCCGCCGTCAATCGTTGCTTCCCGCGCTGCGCTGGCGCCGGGGTCGCTGGCTGCCCCGGCCGGTGCTGATCCTGGGTGAGAGCCGCGATACCGGCGAGGCCGCGCGTCCGCCCTATTCCATGCTGGACATCCTTGGCGGGCAGCGCCGCACCGCCTTCATTCTGCTCATTCTCGTGACGGCGGCCTGGGCGGTCAGCACCTTCGCCGAGGTCCTGGCGACCAACGGCCTCAGTGTCCTCGACATCGTCCATTTGGCCGTGTTCTCGGTGCTGATCCTGTGGCTGGCGCAGTCGTTCTGGACCCTGACGGCCGGCGCAGGGGTGGTGCTGGCGCGCCTGCTCCGCGCCAAGCCGGCGAGCACGGCACGACCGGACGCCGCCGACTTGGCCGGCCGAGTAGCGCTGGTCATGCCGGTCTACAACGAGGAGACCGAGCGCGTCTTCGCGGGCCTGAAGGCCATGTGGCTCGACCTCAGGCGTGCTGCGCCCGACGACCGCCGTTTCGACCTTCTCGTGCTCAGCGACACGACCGATCCGGACATCTGGCTCGCGGAGATCGAGGCTTGGCGGCGTCTGCGCCACGAGGTGGGCGACGAGGGGCGCATCTTCTATCGCCGCCGCACCCGCAATGTCGGCCGCAAGACGGGCAACATCGAGGACTTTCTGACCAGCTTCGGCGGGAACTACGCCTACATGCTGGTGCTCGACGCCGATAGCCTGATGACCGGGCGGACGATGCTCGAGCTTGCCCGGCGCATGGACGAGAACCCGAGCGTCGGGCTCATCCAGGTGCCGCCGAAGCTGGTGCGCGGCCGCTCGCTCTTCGCCCGCGTCCTTCAGTTCTCGGGTGAGCTCTACGGTCCCCTGGCCGCCGCCGGCACCGGCTTTTGGGCCCGCGGCGAGGGCAACTACTGGGGCCACAACGCGATCATCCGGGTGCGCCCGTTCATGGAGCTGTGCGGGCTGCCCCATCTCTCCGGGCCGGCTCCTTTCGGTGGCCCGATCCTGAGCCACGACTTCGTCGAGGCCGCGCTGATGCGACGGGGTGGCTGGCAGGTCTGGATCGCTGACGATCTCGGCGGCAGCTACGAGGAGCCGCCGCCCACCATCGAGGACTTCGCCGTCCGCGACCGCCGCTGGTGCCAGGGCAATCTTCAGCATATCCGCGTGCTGTTCGCGCGACGGCTGCACTGGGTGAGCCGGCTGCATCTCGGCATCGGCATCATGTCGTACCTGACCTCGCCGCTGTGGCTCGTGTTCCTGGCGCTCTCGGCCATGCAGGCCTGGGAGCTGGCCCACGACCAGCCGCTCTACTTCACGGATGGCTGGCCGTTCCCGGTGCTGCCCGTCTCGGTCAGCGCCGAGGCCACGCTGCTCCTCGTCATCACCCTGGGCCTCCTGTTCATGCCGAAGCTGATGGGGCTGGCCCTGGCGCTGATCGACCCTCCCCGGCGCCGCGCGCTGGGCGGCGGCCTGAGGGTCGTCGGCAGCGCCCTCCTCGAGACGCTCTACTCCGGCCTCATCGCGCCGATCTCGATGCTGCTGCACACGAGCTTCGTGACCTCGATCCTGCTGGGCGGTGCCATCGAATGGAAGCCGCAACGGCGGGATGCGACGGCCGGCCGGCTCGACGTCGCGCTCCGCGCCTTTCTCTGGCCGACGCTGCTCGGGCTCGCCGCCACGATCGGCACCTGGATCTTCACGCCGCACCTTTTCTTCTGGCTCCTGCCGGTCACGGCCGGCCTCGTGCTCGCCGTGCCCCTCGCGGTGGCGGGCGCCAGCGCCGCCCTCGGCGACCGCCTCCAGCGGCTGGGCCTTCTCGTCATCGCGGAGGAGGCGCTGCCGCCGGCGATCATGTGGGAGCTCGATCACGGCTCGGCGCCGCACCCTGCCGCCAGCAGCACGGATCGGCTGACCCGTGCCGTCCTCGAGCCGCAGGCCAACGGGCTGCACGTCCAGCTTCTCCGCGCGCTCCAGGGGCCGCAGCCCGGCCCCATCGGCGAGGACCGCTGGCTGACGGAGCGCAAGGCCGTCTATCTGGGCCCGTCCAGCCTGTCCAAGGCCGAGCGGCGCGTGATCCTCGAGGATCCGGAGCTCATGGAGCGCCTCCACCTGCAGGCCTGGCTGCACTGGCCGGGCTACCTGCCGGGCATCCTGGGCGCGCTCAAGACGGGGGTCGCGTCGACCTCGCCGGCACCGCCGACCGAGCCGAACGGGCGGCGCTCGGCCGTGGCCGCCTGAGCGGCGCGCCCCTGCCACAGCAGGCGCTTGTCGCAGATCGTTCGTGCAGGGCATCCCAGCGGCGCTCGCATGGCTCGAAGACAGGCTCTGTGGCTCGGCACGGCTCGAAGAGGGCGCCGGATGCCCTAATCTCCCCACAGCCGGTCACCATGGCAGCGGGAGGACATCGTCGATGCTGACCTTCGATCCGAAGCCCGAGGACACGAGCGAGCCCGGAGAGGGCCTGGGCGGCGCCGCGCACCTGACCACGGGGTTCGCCCGGGCGGTGCGGCCGGTGGCCTCGGCGACCACCATCACCACCGACACGGTGGGGCTGGTCGCCGGCGAGACGACCGTGCCGGTCGCCGACGGCACGTTGCCGGCCTATGCTGCACGCCCCGACGGCGAGGGTCCCTATCCTACGGTTCTGGTCGTCCAGGAGATCTTCGGCGTCCATGAGCACATCAAGGACGTCTGCCGGCGCTTCGCCAAGCGCGGCTACGTCGCGGTGGCGACCGAGCTCTATGCACGCCAGGGCGACGTCTCCGAGCTGACCGAGATCGATCAGATCCGGCAGGTGGTGAGCGAGGTTCCCGACGCTCAGGTGATGGCTGACCTCGACGCCACCGTCGCGTGGGCGCGCAGCACCGGAAAGGCCGACGTCAGCCGGCTCGGCATCACGGGCTTCTGCTGGGGCGGACGGATCGTCTGGCTCTATGCCGCCCACAGCAGCGCGCTCAAGGCCGGTATCGCCTGGTACGGCCGCGTGGCCGGGCAGCCCAGCCAGAACCAGCCGAGGCACCCGGTCGACGTCGCGGCCGAGATCCGATGCCCGGTCCTGGGGCTCTACGGCGGCGCCGATCAGGGCATCCCGGTCGAGACGGTCGAGCAGATGAAGGCGGCGCTGGCCAAGGCCGGAAAAACCTTCGAGATCATCGTCTATCCCGACACGCCGCATGCCTTCAGCGCCGACTATCGGCCGAGCTACCGCGAGGAGCCGGCCAAGGACGGATGGCAGCGCTGCCTCGCCTGGCTCGCCGCGAACGGGGTCGCCTGACGGACCCGCCGCCCACTCTTGCAGCGGCTTTCGGCGCTCGCCATAGTCCGGGCATGAGCCAAGCGCGACGCTCGCCGATCGATGCCCATCTCCACCGTCCTTGTGCGGAGGCGGAGATGGGGCGGCGTTGCTGCGCCTGGCCCGGCTGTGCCGAGGAGGCCGCGTTTCGAGCGCCGCGCTCGCGCACCGATCTGCGCGAGTTCGTCTGGTTCTGTCTCGAGCATGTGCGCCTCTACAACCAGTCCTGGGACTACTTCTCCGGGATGAGCGCGGACGAGATCGAGGCGCATCGCCGGAAGGACACGACCTGGCACCGGCCGAGCTGGCGGTTCGGCCTGCACGGCTGGGCGGGAACCCATGGCATCCATGACGCGTTCGGCTTCTTCGCGGAGGACGGGCCGCAGCGGCCGGCCACGCCGCCGCCCAACTCCAAGGCCCAGAGCATGATCTGCGTGATGGAGCTCGAGCCCGGCTACACGCTGGCCGACCTCAAGAAGCAGTACAAGGTTCTGGCCAAGCGCCACCATCCGGACCTGCATGGTGGCGACAAGGACGAAGAGGAGCGCTTGAAGCGCATCAACGAGGCCTATAGGTATCTGATCGACAACGAGCTGTACGCCTGAGCGGTCGACCACGGCGGCATCCCGCCGCGGCCGTCCAGCTGGCGGGCCTAACGGTCACCGATTACAGTATCGACCTTGTCGCAAGGGCTGGCACGGGGGCATAACCCGGGCTCGTCGAGACGCTCATTCCTGGAGTTGCGATCGTGGTTTCCGAGGCCGTGCAGAACGAGTTCGACGACCTGTTGGAGCTGCCGGAGAGGCCCGACGCGAGGCTTCCCGTGGCAGAGACCTTCGGCATCGAGTTCGAAGCTCGAGGTGCCGGCCTTCACCAGCCGCAACGCCTACGTCCCCGATGTCGATCCCACCTACCAGTTCGACCACGACACGACGCTGGCGATCCTGGCGGGCTTCGCGCACAACCGCCGCGTCCTGATCCAGGGCTATCACGGCACGGGCAAGTCGACCCATATCGAGCAGGTGGCGGCACGGCTCAACTGGCCCTGCATCCGCATCAATCTCGACAGCCACATCAGCCGGATCGACCTGATCGGCAAGGATGCGATCGTGCTGCGGGACGGCAAGCAGATCACCGAGTACCGCGAGGGGCTCCTGCCCTGGTCGCTGCAGCGACCGGTGGCCCTGGTGTTCGACGAGTACGACGCCGGGCGCCCCGACGTGATGTTCGTGATCCAGCGCATCCTCGAGGCCCAGGGCCGCATGACCCTCCTGGACCAGAACAAGGTGATCCGCCCGCACCCGTCGTTCCGGCTTTTCGCCACGGCCAACACGGTGGGCCTGGGCGACACGTCGGGCCTCTATCACGGCACGCAGCAGATCAATCAGGGCCAGATGGACCGCTGGTCGATCGTGACCCAGCTGAACTACCTGCCGCACGAGGACGAGTGTCGCATCGTCGTCTCCAAATGCCCCGAGCTCGACACGCCCGAGGGCCGCAAGCGGCTCCATGCGATGGTGAGCCTCGCAGGCCTCACCCGCAGCGGCTTCATGGCGGGCGACATCTCGACCGTGATGTCGCCCCGAACGGTGATCACCTGGGCCGAGAATACCGTGATCTTCGGGGATCTGGGCTTCGCCTTCCGGGTCACCTTCCTCAACAAGTGCGACGAGACCGAGCGCCACGTGATCGCGGAATACTATCAGCGCTGCTTCGGGGTCGAGCTGCCGGAATTGGCGGCCAACCTCGCCTACGCCTGAGCGGAGACGGGTCGCAAGCGTGGCATCCAAGGAAGCGCAGGCGCAGGCATTCGAGGAGCTGCAGCGCGCCCTGGCGTCGACCGCGCGCGCCGTGGCCGGCTGCCCGACTCTCGAGGTGAGCTTCAGGGCGGGCGATCGCCGACGCGCGACGGGCGGCAGCGCTGCCGCCGCCCCCCCTCACCCGATGATCCGGGTCTCCCTGCCGCGCGGCGAGCCCACGCCCGACGAGCTCTCCCGGGTTCGCGGGGAGGCGGACGGGGCAGCGCTCCGCGAGCGCTACCACGATCTGCAGGTCCACAAGCGTCTGGCGCCCAGCGGCGAGCTGGCGGCGCTGCTCTACGACCGGCTCGAGCAGCTGAGGGTCGAGGCCGTCGGTGCCGAGCATATGGACGGGGTGCGGGCCAATCTCGCCGCCGTGCATCGCGCGCGCAGCGGGCCGGCCCCGCAGCAGGGTGACCAGGGTACCGACACCACGCTCGCCGAGATCGTCGACCTCTATGCGCGCGAGCGCCTCCTGGGCTTCGAGCCGAGCGGAGCGCAGCGGACCTTGATGCAGTCCTGGCGCGAGTGGCTCGACAGCCGTGTCGCCGACGAGCTGCCGGGGCTCAGCGATTGCGTCGCCGACCAGGCCGTCTTCGCGCGGCGCGTGCGGGAGATGCTGAGCCATCTCGGCCTCAGCGAGGAGCTCGCCGAGGATCCCGACGAGGGCAACCCCGAGGAGCAGGACCAGGAGCAGCAGGAGAGCTCCGAGGGCCCGAGCGAGCCTGCGCGTGGCGAGGCGGACAGCGAGGGTGCAGAGGAGTCGCGCTCCGAGGCGGCGAGCGAGGCCGCCGCAGACGAGAACGCCCAGGAGAGCGCGGCCGAGGAGGCCACCGACAATCTCGATGCCGAGCCCGGCGGCGAGGATCAGGAAGGGGACAACCCGGAGAGCCGGCCCAACTTCATCCCGCCCGGCGGCGAGGGCCTAGCCTACAAGGTCTTCAGCACCGCCTTCGACGAGGTCGTGACGGTGGGCGAGCTCTGCGGCCAGGCCGAGCTGACGCGGCTTCGCGCCCAGCTCGACCAGTCGCTGATGCGCTTCGAGAGCATGATCGGGCGCATGGCCAACCGCCTGCTCAGGAAGCTGATGGCCCAGCAGCAGCGCTCCTGGGACTTCGACCTCGACGAGGGCATCCTCGACAGCGCGCGGCTGTCGCGCGTCGTGATCAACCCGGCCCTGCCGCTCTCCTTCAAGATGGAGAAGGAGACCCAGTTCCGCGACACCTGCGTGGCGCTCCTGATCGACAATTCGGGCTCGATGCGCGGGCGGCCGATCGCCGTGGCCGCGATGAGCGCGGACATCCTGGCCCGTACCCTCGAGCGCTGCGGCGTGAAGGTCGAGATCCTGGGCTTCACCACGCGGGCCTGGAAGGGGGGCCAGTCGCGCGAGGCTTGGCTCAGGGCGGGCAAGCCTCCCGGCCCCGGCCGCCTCAACGACCTGCGCCATATCGTCTACAAGCCCGCGGACGCGCCCTGGCGGCGGGCTCGCGCCAATCTGGGCCTGATGCTGCGCGAGGGGCTGCTGAAGGAGAACATCGACGGCGAGGCCGTGCTGTGGGCCCACAGCCGGCTGCAGGCGCGCACCGAGCAGCGCCGCATCCTGATGGTCATCTCGGACGGTGCCCCGGTCGACGACAGCACGCTCTCGGCCAATCCCGGCAACTATCTCGAGAAGCATCTGCGCGAGGTCATCGAGTGGGTCGAGACCCGCTCGTCGGTCGAGCTGCTGGCCATCGGCATCGGCCACGACGTGACCCGCTACTACCGCCGCGCCGTCACCATCTCCGATCCCGAGCAGCTGGGCGGCGCCATGCTGGGCGAGCTCTCCTCCCTGTTTGACAGCGAGGAGACGCGGGGCGGCCGCCGCCGCGTCGCCTGAGGCCGTCGTTCGAGACCGCCTTCTCTCGCGAAAGTTGATTGACCGTCGATAAAATAACCATTTTATTGAACGTGTCGCCACGCCGTTGACAGGTTGCCCTTGCCGTGGCGAACTCTTCCCAGGCTTCAACAACGTGAAAGGAGGTGATCCAATGTCTAGCGCTCAGGTGCGGGATGCCGCAGTCGTGCCCGGGACAGGGATCACGTTCCGGCGGGGCTGTCGCTGATCCGGCGAGAATCGTCGAAAGACGACCGCCGCAGCACCGACGCTGCATTCGAAGGCCGCCCCGAAAGGGGCGGCCTTTTCCATGCCCGAAGCGCCCCGCCCGCCGGTGTCGAGCCGTCCCCTTCCCGCCGGGCTGGCCAACGCTCCCGCCGATCCTCCAGCCGCATCAAGGCTGGCAGACGGCCGCGGCTGTGATAACGTGATCAGGGCAGTCGACGTTGAGCATGACGGGCGGCCGCCCGATCGACGCAGCCTTCGCCTCTTCGGAAAACAATGGTCGGGGTGCCGCAGCAACAGCCAGGGCAATGCCCCGCGTGTGGCAGCACGCACGCGCCGGGCGCGCGCTTCTGCAGCGCTTGCGGAGCGCGTCTCGATGAGAGCGTTCCGGATCCGCCGCCAGCGCCGGTCGTCGCCGCCGAGCGACGCCATCTCACCATCATGTTCTGCGACCTGGTCGGATCGACGAGCCTCTCGCAGAGCCTCGACCCCGAAGACTATGGCGAGCTCATACGCAGCTACCGCGAGATCTGCTCGGGCCTGATCCGCGAGGGCGAAGGTATGGTGGGCGGGTTCGCCGGCGACGGCATCGTCGCCTATTTCGGCTACCCGCGCGCGCACGAGGACGATGCGGCACGGGCCTGCCGCGCCGGCCTCGCCATCGCCGAAACCGTCGAGCGCCGCCTCGCCAGCGGTGCCGCCAAGCTCCAGGTCCGCGTTGCCGCTGCCACCGGCCTCGTCGTGGTCGGCGACGTCGTCGCCAAAGGCGGCACGGAGACGGATGCCATCATGGGGGCAACGCCCAATCTCGCCGCACGCCTCCAGGGCGTAGCGCCACCCGGCGGCATGGTGGTCAGCGAGGAGACCAAGGCGCTGCTCGGCGAGGCGTTCGAGTGTCGCGACCTCGGCCTGCACGAGCTCAAGGGCGTCGGCCGGCCGGTGCGCGCCTGGCAGGTGCTGGGCGAGCGCCGCGTCGAGAGCCGGTTCGCCGCCCGGACCCATGGTGGCGAGCCATCGCTGGTTGACCGCGCGCCCGAGCGCAAGCGGCTGGTCGAGGCCTGGCAGGCGGCCCGTGCCGGGGCCGGGCGGGTCGTGGCGCTCGTCGGCGAGGCCGGCATCGGCAAGTCACGGCTCGCCCACACGCTGCGCGACCATGTCGCCAGGGAGGGATGCACCACCCTCGTCTATCAGTGCGCCGCGCATCGCTCGGGCAGCGCCCTCCATCCCGTGCTGTCCCAGCTCGAGCATGCGGCGCGCATCGCGCTGCGCGACCCGCCCGAGGAGAAGCTCGCCAAGCTCGAGGCGCTGATGGCCCGAGGGGCCGGCGACAGCACGGCGCTGATGCCGCTCCTGGCCGACCTGCTGGCGCTGCCGACCGCAGGGCGCTACCCGCCGCTCGCCCTCTCGGCCGAGGAGCGCAAGGCACGGACGCTGGGTGCCCTTCTCGATCGGCTGGTGGCGCTGGCCCTGGTGCGTCCGGTCCTGGCCATCGTCGAGGACGCGCACTGGATCGACCCCACGACCCAGGAGCTGCTGGAGCTCGCGGCCCAGCGCATCGGCAAGCTGCCGGTGATGCTGCTCGTCACCACGCGGCCTCCCGCGGGAGCATCGGCACCGGCCTTTCCGGGTGCCGAGCAGATCCTGCTCGGGCCGCTCGAGCAGACGTTCTGCCGCGACCTGGTCAGCGGACTGACGGCCGGCAAGACGCTGCCCGAGGAACTCCTGCAGCGGATCATGGCGCACACCGAGGGTGTGCCGCTGTTCATCGAGGAGCTGTCGCGCACGGTGCTCCGCTCGCCGCTGATCGAGGAGCGGGAGAGCGATTTCGTGCTGAGCGCCGACCTGCCGGCGCTGGCGATCCCGACGACGCTTCAGGACTCGCTGATGGCGCGGCTGGACCAGATCCCGGCCGCCAAGGAGGTGGCCCAGCTCGGCGCCACGCTCGGCCGGTCCTTCCCCTACGAGCTGCTGGCCAGCGTGGCCGGCACGCCCGCCTCCCAGCTCGACGACGCGCTCACGGCCCTGGTCGAGGCGGACCTCTTGGTCGGTCGGGGGCGGCTGCCGGAAGCGGTCTACAGCTTCCGTCACGCTCTGGTGCAGGACGCAGCCTACGAGAGCCTGCTGCACAGCCGCCGCCGACAGCTCCACGGGCGCGTCGCGGATGTGCTCGCGGCGAGCTTTCCGCAGCTCGTCGAGACCCAGCCGGACGTCATGGCCCACCACCTCTCGCGCGCCGAGCGCTTCGCCGAGGCCGCGGCGCAGTGGCATCGGGCGGGGACCATGGCGGCCGAGCGCTCGGCCAACAAGGAGGCGGCCTCGCATTTCGAGCGGACGCTCGCCATGCTCGGGCAGGTGGCACCGGCCCAGCGCGATCGCGAGCTGGAGCTCGATGCCCTGGCGAGGCTGGCCGGCGCGCTCCGGGCCACGCGCGGCTACGCCGCGGCCGAGATCGGCCGCGTCTGCCGCCAGGCCCTCGAGCTGGCGCAGGAGCTGGGCCACGACACGAGCCAGCTCCAGGCGCTCAACGGGCTCTACTCCTTCCACCTGGTCCGCTCCGAGTACGCGCTCGCCGGCGAGGCGGCAAAGAGCCTGCTCGAGGTGGCGATAAGGGCGGGCGAGCCGACCTACACGATGATCGGCCGCCGTGCCGTCGGCGCCGTCGCCTTTCATCTCGGCCAGCCGCGCAAGGCCGCCGAGAGCCTGCAGCGCGCCCTCGACCTCTACGATCGCGAGCGTCACGCCCACCTCGCCACCCTCTATGGCGCGGATCATGCCGAGACCTGCGCCTGCTTCCTGTCGCTTTCGCGCTGGGTGCTGGGCGAGCGGGAGGCGGCGATCGCGCTCCAGTCCTGGGCGATCGAGCACGCCCGCTCGATCGGCCACGCGCACAGCCTGGCGCAGGCCTATGCCTATCGGGCCTTCCTGTTCTGCCTGGACGCCGATCTGGACCGCGTCCAGGAGGATGCGCGAAGCGCGCTCGAGGTCAGCGCGGAGCACGGCCTCAGGCTGATGGAGGTGTTCGGCCATTGCACGCTCGCGGTGGCCAAGGCGCTCGCCGCACCGACGGTGAAGAAGGCCGCGACCATGACGCGGGCGATCGACCAGCTGCACAAGATAGCGCCGCACGCGCTGCGGCCGTTCCTGCTGTGCCTCGCCGCCGAGGTGCAGGGCCGGCTCGGCAAGACGCGGCTTGGGCTCGAGCTCGTCGACGAGGCGGACCGGGTCATGATGCGCACCGGCGAGCGCTGGGCCGAGGCCGAGATCGGCCGACGCCGGGCCGCGCTCCTCGCCGCGGAAGGGCTCGTCGCGGAGGCGTGCCTCGCCCTCAAGAAGGCGGCGGCGATCGCCAAGGCGCAGGAGGCGGCGGGATGGGGGTGGCGCATCGCGGAGGACCTGACGGCACTGCGGCTTGCGGCAGCGGACGAGAGCTCCTCCCAATCCGGGGCCTGAGCAAGGGCTCCGCGGGACCCAATGACCTAGCGCTGCTCTCTTCCGTCGTGGCACGCCTCGAAGCGGCGGGGGCGTCCGTTCTTGTTTTCGGGGGCTGGGCGGAGGAGCTGCTGGGTGCTGCCCGGCCTCGGCCGCACTCGGACGTCGATCTTCTACTGCAGGCGGCTTCCTTCGCTGCGATCGACCGGCTCCTCGCCGGTCAGGCGGGAGCCTTGCGCGAGGTGACGCTCAAGCGGTTCGCCCACAAGCGCGCATTCTGTGTCGGCGGCGTGATGGTCGAGATCACGCTCGTGGAGCAGGATGACGATGGCCCGGTGACCCTATTCTGGGGCGACGTGCCCTTCAGGTGGCTGATCCCCCTCGCCTGCCCGACGGCCCTCTTCCGTGCCGGCCAGCGCCTCACCCTGGCGACACGCGAGAACCTGCAGCATTACCGCTCGCACCACCGCTCGACGCAGCCTTGGCGCTGGCGTGATCCCGGCTCTCTTGTCCGTGGCGATGGGCCCGGGGATCTCAGCCGGCGGTGACGACGCCGTGCTGCCAGAGCCAGGCGAGCGTGCTTCGGCCGGCGGCCGGGGGCAGACGGCGCTCCCAGCGCTTCAGCAGCTCTTCCACGGCGAGCGGTGTCCCGAGGTCGGCGAGGAGCGGTGGAAGCGCCACGCTGCCGAGCCGGGCGACGGGCTCGGCGAGCGCCGGATGCTGGAGCGCCAGGCCCGGGCGGATTCGATCCTCGGTCAGGATCGGCTGCTCGATGAGGCGTGCCGTATGGGCGAGTTGGACGCGCATCGTCGGCGTGGGTCCCGGCTCGACGATGGGCCTTGCCGGAGCCGGCTGTGGGGCGCCGGCGCGCGCTCGCCAGAACGGCCCGCTCGGATAGCGGTCCTGCTCGCCATAGATCACGCCGACCCTGGCCATGGACCGCGCCAGCGTGCGGGCCTGGCCCTCGGTGACGAAGGCGACGGCGCTCTCCGTGGCGTCCGGATCGACGAGGATCGTGTGGACCCCGATGGCGGTCTGGGTGGCGCCGACGAGCGCCGTCAGCAGGCCCTGCGAGGACAGGGGATCGAGCGCCAGGGCTGCCTCGCCCACATGGGCGTGGTCCGGGCCCAGCGGGGTCAGGTGGAGGGAGGCGGAGGCATCGCAGGTGCGCAGCGCGTGAAAGAAGCTCGCCGGCGAGGCAGCCGCGCAGCAGGAGCGAGCGGGCGAGCAGCGCCCGGTAGAGGCCAGCCAGGCTTCCCGACGTTCGAAGGCCCTCTGCGACGCGCTCGGGGCTCGTGAAGACGCTGGCGCCGAAGCCGCCGCCCGGCTCGGGGGAGCCCCAGTACCAGCAACCCTCGCCGGCCTCGATGCGGGTGGCCCGGCCGCCGATGGCGGCTCCCCGCCAGCTGCCGGTGAGCGCCAGGGTCGCCGCCCCCCGGCGCTGCGCGCGACCCGCGACGCGCCCGGCGCGGCCACGGGCGTCGACGAGGAAGAGGCTTTCGATCGTTTGGGATCCGGCGTCGGTCTCCACTGGCACCTGCCAGCGCCCGGGGGCCGGATGGAGCGGCCGGGCGACCCGACTCGCCTTCAGCAGCTGGGCGCCGGCACGAGCGGTGGCGTCGCGCAGCCCCGCGGCGAGCAGGTGTCGGTCGACGAGGACGCCGCCGCCGGGGCGGGTCTCCTCGGGGCCTCGGCGCCAGAGCAAAAGCGCCTCCGGCACGTGGCCGAAGGCGGCCTGCTCGAGAAGGCCGGCGAGCCCGAGGCCGGCCAGAACCGCGGGCGCCGAGGCCGGGAGCTGCTCGGCCACACTGCCTCGCCGCGGGGCCGGCCGGTCGAGCAGGACGACGCTGTGGCCGAGCTTCACGAGGCGAAGGGCGCAGGCGCAGCCGGCCGGGCCGCCGCCCAGGACGCAGACATCGACCCGCCGGGGTGCCGGGTGCGCCATCCTCGTCAGGCGGGACGGTCGCGGAGGAGGTCCGGCATCATGCCTGCCAGCCGGACATAGGCGCCCAGCGTGTAATGCAGCCAGCCGCGGATGTAGTCGCAGCTGGCCCGGCCGCGATGGATGACGTCGTGGTGGCAGCCGCCGCCGCAGAGATAGCGGGCCCAGCAGGTGCTGCAGGGGCTCTGGCGGTCGACCGCGCGCTCCTCGAGCCAGCGCGCCTGGACCTCGCGGTCGATGCCGCCGTCGACGCTGCCCATCGCGGCCTCCGGCTCGTCGACGAAGCGGTGGCAGGCATAGAGCCTGCCGTCAGCCGCTACGCCGAGATAGCCGGCGCCGGCACCGCAGGGATAGGGCCGGTGGGTGCCCCTGTGGATCTCGGTCAGGGCGGTCGTCATGTTGGAAAAGCCGTAGGACAGTCCACGGCGGGCGCGCCGCTCGAACTCGGCGCCGCAGCGGATCATCTGCTCGAGGAAGAGCTGGAAGTCGGACTGCGCCAGCGTGTCCCGGCCCGAGGGCGCGCTGAGCACGGGGCTGAAGCCGACGCTCGTGAAGCCCAACGCCAAAAGCCCGCCCAGCGTCTCCTGCAAGTCGAGGTTGCGCGGCGTCACCGTCACCCGGGCGTGAACCGGCAGACGCGGCCCACGCGCGAGCAGCGGGCCCAGGCGGGCGAGGATGCGCTCGTAGCTGCCGGCACCGCCCTTGGCGGGCCGCTGCCGGTCATGGGCTTTTCCGATGCCGTCGATGCTGACGGTCACGGTGAAGCGGTAGCGCTCGAAGAAGTCGGCGTCCTCGGGCCGTAGCAGCGTGCCGTTGGTCGTGATCGAGAAGCCGACAGAAAGCCCGCGCTCGGCTGCGAGGCCGGCCGCAAGCTCGGTCAGCTCCTTCAGGAGCGGGCGGCGCGTCAGCGGCTCGCCGCCGAGGAAGGCCAGGCTCACGCGCTCGCCGGGCTTGGCGTCGGCCATCAGGCGGCGGACCGCGGCCCTGCCCACCTCGGCCGTCATGTCGGTGGGCGGACCGCCGAAGCTGCCTTCCTGCGCGTAGCAATAGGTGCAGGCGAGATTGCACTTCTGCGCGATCGCCAGCGAGAGGGCCCTCAGCGGCGGCTCCTTCAGCGGGCTGTCGCCGATGAAGGGCCGATCCTCGAGCCCGTGGGCCGCCAGGAGTCCGGCCACGGCACCGCGCCCCCGGGAGGCGACCGCCTCCACCGCGGCACGAAGATCGGCGTCGATGTCGAAGACGCGGGAGCCGTCGACCAGGAGAAGGTGATGGCCGAGGTCGGTGTCGAAGAGATGGATGTCGGGGAAGCGCGGCGCCGCGTCGGCGGAGGCCGCCTCGACCGCGGCCGAGCCGCTCACGGCGGCGGCCAGAAGGGTATCCCGATGCCTTTCGCGGCCAGCTCCTCGCCGAGGTCGCGCAGCTGGTTCATCGCCGTCCGGGCGTCCACGACGCCCTCGCCGGACTGGGCGAAGTCGCCGCGCGCGGCCTCGCGGTAGGCGGCATCCAGACCCTTGCGGATGATCTCGTAGAGACGGAGCGCGTCCTCGACGGCCGGATCATCAGGGGCCGCCGGCGTCAGCGGGCGGAGATAGGGGAAGTCGGGTGCGGCCGCCTTGTAGGCGTTGAGGACGTGCTTGATGTAGCGGAAGCGGCTCTCGTGCTGCATGCCGTCGCTGGCGATGCGCTCGGCCAGCTGCACCATGTGCGGCGGATATTCTTTCTGGCGCAGCGTCACGATCACGCGGGCATAGGCGCCGTCGATGAAGTTGCTGGGACGCTCGACCGCGATGAAATCGTCGAGCACCAGGGGCTCGAGGCGCCTGAGCGCCCGGTCGCGCGTCTCGCCCGGGCTGGTGGGGACCTCGAGGGCCGGCTCGAGTACCGGCTCGTAGCTCGGCACGAGGCCATGCTCGTAGAGCTCCCAGAGGAGCTGGTTGGCCCAGCGCATGTGGGTCATCTCGCTGACCGAGACGAGCATCAGATAGTCGCGCACGAAGCCGACATCGTCGGCGAGGCCGGGCCAGCGACCCTTCGGCGCCTGCTTCGGGTCGATGATGGAGAAGCGGGCGTAGAGATACTCGATCGCCAGCGTCATCTCGAGCGGGGCCAGCCGCTCGCGCAGCTCCTTCGCCAGCTCGGCAGGGCTCGCGAAGGGATTTGCTGAGGCAAGCGCGTCGGGGACGTAGAGGCCGTCCGATTCGGTATCGTTCAGGACGACAGCCAGCTCGTGCCAGGCGTGGTTGATCTGGAAGGCGTCGAGCTGGAAGGGGCGGTTCTTCCCGATCGTGTCGAGGGCCGAGGCGGCGACCGCGCGGCGACGGTCGGCGCGCAGCCAGTCGAGCAGGACCTGCGCGCGCTCCGAGTCCTTGGGCAGATCGCCGGGGAGCGTCGGCTCGCCCGGCAGGACCTCGCCCAGCACGACGTCCGGGTGGTTCGAGGCCCAGTAGTGGCAGGCGCAGTCGCGGAAGTCGTGCTGCCAGGGGGAGCAGAGGCTCTGCAGCAGCTCGCCCGGCTGGTAGACGGTGCTGATGACGCCGCTCGTGGGATCCTGGAAGGTGCGCCTGAAGCCCTCGAGCACGACCTCGTCGGGCTTGCCGCGCTTCGCTGCCTCGGCAGCACCGGGCTCGCTTTCGGGGCGCTGGCGCAGGCCGATGCGGAGGGGCTTGGGCAGCGGCTCGAGCCCGCGCACCAGCCGCCACACCCAGAGCCCGTCCATGGGCATCAGGGCGCCGTCGCGGCGCCAGCGCATCGAGATGCGACGGCCGTCCTGCTCCAGCCATTCGAGGTACCACACGCCGTCGCCCAGCCGGCTGCCGGCATCGCCGGTCAGATCGGCCAGCAGCTTTGCCGCGTCGGGTAGCTGCAGCTCCGGGTCCTGGTCCGTCTCGACATAGGAGAGCCTGGCGCCGTAGCGATGCGGCAGGCTGTAGGCCGCGTCGACATCGTCGCGCGCCACGAACTCGAAGACGAGGCCGGGGAAGAAGCGGCGATCGAAGTTGCGGATGTCGAGCTCGAGGCCGGGATAGCAGTTGGCGACCGCGTCCTCGGGATAGGCCGTGGCCGGGTTGCCGGCGACCGCATAGGACGAGCGGGCCGTGAGATTGCGCGGCCTCAGCCCTTTCTTGTCGGTTGTCATGTGCGGTCTCCCCGGCCGCCGGCGGCCCCGCGCCGCGCAGCATGCCGGGCGACGCGGCGGGCGGTAGGCCCGGGCGGCTGGCCCGGCTGCTTCGCCAGATGGTCGATCAGCTTCAGCAGCATGTCGTACTGCCGCCAGCTGAGCGAGAGCGGGGTCTCGTCGGAGTCGCGCATGTAGGGCGGCATGCGCATGTCCTGCAGCGTGTCGCGCTCAACGCGCGGGTCGCGGAAGCTCGGGTTGGGCCGCGGCCCCGGCTTCTCGGCCAGCTGGCGCAGGCGCCCGAAGGGCGGGCGCAGCAGCATGCGCACATGGTCGCCACGCGAGCGCAGGAAGTCGAGCAGGGTCTCGATGTCGCTCAAGGGGCCATGGATCTGCCGCGCCGCCTCGGTATAGGGCAGCTCCTCGGCACGCACGGCCGGGCTGTCCTCGCGCGGCGGCCCGGGCGGGATCAGGTCCGGGATCTTGTCGGCATAGGGCTTGTCCTCGGCCGTCATGCTGCGCTGGTCGATCTTGGGCAGCTTGGGGAAATCCTTGCCGAGCGCGAAATGCTCGGAGTTCTCGTCGATGCCGTGGGCACGGGTGGCGTCGACGTTCATCTGGGACATGGTATCCAGGACACGGCGGAAGAGCTCGCCTGCCTCATCCTCGACCGCCTCGAGGCTCGCCGCGTCGACCTCCACGGGCGGCAGGTCGCGGTCGTTCAGATCGTCCACCAAAGAATAAAACGGTCGGCGGTCGGGGCTGAAGTCGGGGCAGCTCGAGAAGACGCGGGTGACGGCGGTGTGGCGGACGCCGTCAACCACCAGTGACGCGCCGATGACACCATCACAGGTGTCGTCGACGACGCCCCAGGAGACGTTGTCGCCGACATTGGCTCCGTCATAGCTGTCGGAGGGCTGCGGGTCCTGCTGGTCGTCCGCATCCATGACGTAGCTCGACCAGGGCGTGCCCTCGTTGAGGATGCGGTTGGCCGGCGGCACGATCTGGTGCATGCGGCCGCCGAGCGTCGGTCCGGGCAGCGCCTCGCCCGGCGGCAGCGGCGAGGCCGGGCCGCTGATCGCCGTGGGCGGCCCGTAGACCTCGCCCTTGGCGGGGGTGAAGCGCACGCGGATGATCGAGAGGTCGACGCCCAGCGCCACCCGCGGCACCGGGCGGAGCACCTGGAAGCTGCCGAGCGGGATCGGCCGCTCGCGCGGGACGAGCGGCGTCTCGCCCGGATTGTGCGGGCTCCAGGCGAGGAGCGGCTGCGGCTCGTGCTGGTTGCCGTGCGCCGTGACCCGGGCGATGTAGGCGCAGGCGGCCGACATGGTGCGACGCTGGGCCTTGCGGTTGGCGACCGTCACCTCGAGGTCGAGGCCGGCCGGCGAGGCGCCGACCGCACGCAGGAGCGCCAGGTTGAGGGGTCGCTCGCTCGCCTCCCCCTGATCGTCCTCCACGCAGGCCCAGAGCTCGAAGAAGGGTGCTACCGGACGCAGGAGACCGGCATCCTTGAAGCGGATCGCGGCCGGCAGGTAGGGCCGCAGCGAGCCATCACTCAACACCTCGAGGGTGGGCGTCGGCTTCAGCACCGTGCGGTGCGCGCCGTGAATATCGAGGTCGGTCGCCCATTCGAAGGCCTCGAGCGGCACCGGGCTCGGGCCCACCCGGGCAATTGCCAGGGGCGGGCAGAAAAAAAGGCGGCGGATCCGCGGCATGGTCCCTCCCCGGGTCTCGTCAGTCAGGCGCAGGCATCAGCCGCTCGATCTTGCCGCTGGTGGCGGGCCCCGGTTTCCCCTCCGGGCGGGTCACCTCGGGGCCGGCGTCGGCGGGCACCGGGGTGATCGACTGGCCGTAGTCGAAGAGACCCTTCGGGTCGTATTTGCCTTTGACCTTCAGCAGCCTGGTGAAATTCTCGCCCCAGAACATCGAGCGATAGTCGGCGTTCTCGCGGTTCGGATAGTTCTGGTAGGCGTGGCCGTTGCCGAGCGTGCCCATCACCTCGCGGAAGCCGTCGAGGAAGGCCTGCGAGGCGGCCTTTTCTTCCTCGTCCTGCCAGAAGATCCAGATATAGACGTCGAAGCTGGCCTTGCGGTGCAGGAAGGCCGTGGCGTCGGGGGCGAGCGCGCCGATGGCCCCGCCATAGCCCTCGATGCCGACGAAGTTGGCCTGGTTGGGCGAGCCCTGGAACCAGGTGAGGAGCTTGCGCCATCCGTCGCAGCCGAGATCACGGCCGACATAGCGCGCATCGGCGAGCGTGCGCGTGTGCGGGGCGATCAGCGGCACGTCCGGGTGGTCGTTCAGATAATCGTTGAGCTCGGTGTAGCCGCCCGTCCGGTCGATGTCCTTGCGTACCCCCTTGGTGGCGAGGAGCGGCGCCAGGATGTCCCGGCCGGCCTTGGCCGTGCCCGTATAGACGCCGCGCAGGAGCAGAACGGGCTCCTTGCCCACATAGTTGAGCGTGCTCTGGTGACCGAGCCCGGCGGGCGCTCCGGGGCCGGTGAAGCCGCGCTGCAGGATGTCCATCGCCTCGGCCACCCGCTTGGCCCCTTTGGCATCGCGGCCGAGCTTCCAGGTGAGCCCGAAGCCCCAGAGCGTGCCCAGCTCATGGAGCTTGAAGGTCACCTGCAGCAGCACGCCGAAATTGCCCCCGCCACCGCCACGCAGGGCCCAGAAGAGATCGGCATTGCGGTCGGGCGTGGCCTCGACGAGCGAGCCGTCGGCCAGCATGACGAGGGCCGCCACCATGCTGTCGCACTGCATGCCGAAGAGCATCGAGGTGAAGCCGTAGCCGCCGCCCTGCATGTAGCCGGCGACCGCAACATCGTCGCAGCCGCCGCCCGGCACATGCAGCCCGAAGCTGTCGAGGGTGGCGTTGAGCCGCGCGAAGGTGGTGCCGGCACCGACGACCGCGCGCTTGGCCTGCGGGTCGACGACGACGTAGCTGATGCGGCTGACGTCGAGCACCATGCCATTGTTGATGGAGTAGCCGGCGGTGCTGTGGGCGCCGGCCCGGCAGACGGGCTGCAGTCCCCAGCGACGCGCGAAGGCCAGCGCTGCCGCCACGTCGGCCGGCACCTCGCAATAGACGATGATCTGCGGAAAGGCCTGAAAGTTGACGACGAAGGCCTGACGCGCCTCGTGATAGTCGGCGTCGCCCGGCAACACGACGGTGCCCTGGATCGAGTCCTGCAGATCCTTCGCGGCTTCTGCCGGAAAGCGCAGGACCATCGCCGGCGGCAGAGCCACCCACCCGGCGGCTCTTCTACCACGGGCAAGCCGATGCTTGCTCTGCCACATGATGACGCCTCCCCCGCGGCGGCCGGCCCCCGCCAGCCAATGAGGAGCATGCACGGGGCTTCCTCCACCGTCCAGGGTGGATATCCTCTCGCCCAATCTGATCAGCCGAAGACGATTACGTCTGGAGAGCGCTTTGGCCTTCGCGTTTCTCTCCCTGTCGATAGCGCCGAAGCGCAATAGCCACAGCGCGCGATGACAGCGCCAGCGAGGTCCACCACGGCCGCCCGCGGGACGGCCTCTCGGTCATGGCGCGCTGCCTCCACCACGGGCATCAACGATTCGCAACAGGTGATTGGCGAGCATGATGATGTCGGCGGCCTCGTCAGGATCGTCCAACGCGACGTTACGATGTGAATGAGGATTCTTGTACGAGCCGATAGAACCGGCAAACAGGTCGCTGCGTGCTTGTCGCTCCGCGCGCTCTGCCGCAACGTCAGTAAGCGGCCCCTTGTCTACGTCGAACGCCTTGCGCATCAGATTAACGCCGATATCAGCCTGCGTCAGTCGGGCCGCCATCCGGACAGCTACCTCCACCGCCTTCATCGCCTCAAACACCGCCGTGTCATACTTTCCGCGATGATAGAGAGCCCAGACGTCCTCGCGGATCTTCGGATGCAGAGCCTCCTTGGGAATGCGTCTAGCGGCGAAGACCTTTCGTGCGTCTGGCTCTTTGGCAAGTTGCTGCGCCCGACGACTGAGCCTCCGAAAACGGTGGGGTGGGATCCACCGCAGGTCCTCGACCAGCAGGGCAGAGCCTTCCAACCAAGCCCATGCCTCTCGTATCGCAAGCTCGAGATCAGCGCCCCGCTCGGACGGATATTGGCTCGGCTGACTTTGCGCAGCTCCCTTTCGAACAGTCTGTCTGATAAAGTCTTCGACGCTCAATTGGTTGTTTGGCTGCCAGTTTACGAGCACCGGAAGCATACGCAGCCCCAGCTCATCTGGCTCGAGAGCACAGAGAACATCCGCATCCGGTATCAGCTTGATCAACCACACCAAGGCGCCCAGCCCCTTGCTTATTAAGACACTGGCTACATAACACTACCATGTAAGAAATGACCCTGTCGACCCCATTAGCAAGGTCGGGATGGTTGAAATACAAATAGCAGCTAGAGACAGCTCACAGGACAATTGTGCTAGCACTGCGCGTCTTGTGAGCGTATTGCCTTTGAACGACTGATATGCTTTACTTCCTGCCGTGGGTCTCTTCACGCGCCCAGCTAGAGAGATCTTGGCCGCCCCTCCCTACGCCTTCGCCCATTGCTCGCGGATGAAGTCGTGGCCGAATCGATAGACTTCCTCGCGGGCGGGGAAGAGGTCGCGCCAGACGCGGGTGGCGGCGGCCAGGGCCGGGAGAGCGCGGCCGAAGGATTCGATCGTCAGCCAGTCGTCATAGCCGGCTTTTTTGAGGGCCGCGAAGGTGGCCGCCCAGGGGACGTGGTCCTTGCCGGGCGTGCCGCGGTCGTTGGCCGAGATGTGGACGTGGTTGATGGCCTTGATCGCAGGCGCGATGCAGCCCACCGGGTCCTTTTCCTCGATGTTGGCGTGGAAGGTGTCGTAGAGGAGCCCGACCTCGGGCCGCCCCACCGCCTCGACGTGGGCCACGGAGTTCGGCGACGGTATTGAGAAAATAGCACTCGAAGCGGTTGAGGGGCTCGATCGACAGAAGCACGCCGGTCTTCTTCGCGTGGTCGGCCAGGCTCTTGTGGGCGGCGATGCAGCGGGCCTTCTCGTCGGCGGTGGGGCCGTCGCCGGAGAAGCGGCCGAGGGTCTGGTGGAGTGGGCCGCCCAGGAGCGTGGCGCCCATGGCCTCGCAGCAGTCGAGCGCCCAGGTGATGTGGCGATGGCCGGCTGCGCGTGTGGGCTCGTCGGCTGCGGTGCAGTCGGCCCCCTCCGGCATCACGGTGACGGCCGTGGCGCCGAGGCCGTTGTCGGACAGCACCTTGCCGACCTTGTGGAAATGCTCGGGGTCGCCCTCGAAGACCGGGATCTCGAGCCCGTCATAGCCCGTGCGCTTGAGCTCCCCGAACAGCGGAAAATGCTCCTCGGTGACGTGGGCGGTCCAGAGGAAGAGGTTGAAGCCCACCTTCATCGCCGTTCCTTTTTTTGTCAGTCGCCTCGCCTGATGATCCGGCTTTCGGGTGGCTCCTAGCGGCGCCGCCCTCCCCCTCCCTTGGGTGGGGTGACCGACCGCTCGACGCGCCAGACGGCACCGTTCGGGTCGAGCACGCCCTTCCAGAGGATGTAGTTGACGTAGGGCCGGCGCTCGAGCGTGGCGAAGACGGCGACGCATTCGCGGGTCTGCTCATAGAAGCGGAAGCGCTCCATCGAGCCCTTGCCCCAGCCGGCGCCCGCGACCTCGTCGACCATGCCCTCGAAGTCCTTGTGCCCGTCGTTGAGCTCGCGCGGCTTGCCGTCGATCTCCATGCGCTGCACGGCATGCTCGACGAAGCTGTCGAGCGGCATGACCGAGAGAATGGCGCGGCCGGCGCGGGTCGCGTCGACGTCCATGCGGATCACCGGCGGGCCCAGGAAGTGGGAGGGGAAGTTGGCGTCAGTGATGGCGATGGTGTCGCCGTGCCCCATGTCGCGGAGCACGGAGAGCGCCTCGCCGGAGAGGAGGGGATCGATGCCGATCAGCATGCGCGCTCAGCCTTTCTTCATGTGCATCTTGAGGGCATCCAGGCCGCCCTGGAACACGTCCTTGGCGAAGACCCTGATCCAGTCGGCGCTCTTCGCGACGTCGCAGTCGAAGGTGGTCCACCACTCGACGAAGGCCTTGTCGCCGTCGGTGACGGACGTGACGCGGATGGTGGCGTGGTAGTTCTGGACGTCGAACGGCGTTTTCTGGAAGTTGTAGGAATAGCTCCGCTCGGCGTCGGAATGGCTCAGCAGCTGCTCGCGGAGGTGAGCGCCGTCGGCGAGATAGAAGCTGCGCACGGCGCCCACCTGGTCGCCGCCTTTGCCCTCCTCGATCTCGCTCTTCGAGACGAGCCCGCTGTGCCAGACGGGCAGGGTGTTGAAGTCGCGAATGACGGCCCAGACGCGTGCGGCGGGCGCATCGATGACGGTGCTGGCATAGGCCTTCGGCATGGGATCCTCCCCGAGCGTCGTTGGCGCGGACCCTAGCGGAGAAGCGGGGCAGGCGCCACTAGCGGACAGGGCCTTTGGGCCCGGGGCCGTAGCGCTCCCACAAAGTCTCGTCGTCGGGTGGATTATTGCGCCTTCCGACGAGGATCGACTGCAGCGGGCTTCCGGGGGGGATCGCCAGCGCTCGGGTCGGCCGCTGCCAGCTCCAGCCTCGGTCAATCTCGAAGCCGACGCGCGCGGATGGACCGCCCCGAAGATCGACCAGCACCCCGGCCCCGGTGGAGTGGGTGACGATGCCCGATGCCGGCACCGGCTCCACGGAGAAGGTCAGGAAGACCTCGAGGGTCGGCCGCATGAAGAGCGCGGTGTTGCCCCGCAGGGTGAAGGCAGCGATGGGCCTCGTGTCCACGGTGGGGCCTGTGGTCCGGATCTCGGCACTTTGGTTGACCACCGATATCCGCTCCGGGTCGCCGCTCGGCCGGACATCCGGATCGCCGAAGATCGGCAGCACGAGCTGCTGACCGAGCGTCATCGGCCAGCTCGTCCGCTCGCCGGTCGAGCCGGCGAGCGGCTTCAGGTAGGCGCCGAACGCGCTTCGCCAGGAGATCTCGGTCGTCGCCAGGAACTGGTCGGTGCTCAGCCAAGCCAGCGGCTGACCCGAATTGTCGGAGCAGCTGAGGGCGTGCAGCACGATGAGCGAGGCGCCGCTCGCTCGAAGCGCCCCGAGGGTCTCCGGCGGCATCACGATCGAGATCTCGAGCTGATCCATCAGGCGGCTCCATGAGATGCATGCACCCTTGAGGTGAGCAGCGGGTCGGTCGATGTCCATGCGTCGTCCAGTGGAACCGACGTCCTGTCGATGCGGTTCTGGGGTATCGGGCCTCGGCCCGGCGCCGTCGCACCCACAGCTGAAAGTCCACCGCGATGCAAGATGGACCCTCGCAGGAGAGTCCGGCCGATCGGGCGTTGAGCCCGCGCGAGCGGCACCGCGTCGCCGAGGAGGCGGCGCCGCGCGCGGTGATCGTGCACGAGATCATCCGCGCCGAGGGCGAGGTCGAGCTGTCCCGCCCGCTGTGGGCGCTGGTCTGGTCGGGCCTCGCCGCCGGCCTCTCGATGGGCTTTTCAATGGTGGCGCAGGGGCTGATCGATGCCGCGCTGCCGGACGAGCCCTGGCGGCCGCTGGTCTCGAGCCTGGGCTACGGGATGGGCTTCGTCATCGTGGTCCTGGGCCGCCAGCAGCTGTTCACCGAGAGCACGCTCACCGCCATGCTGCCGCTGCTCTATCGGCGTGATCTCGCCACCTTCAGGCGGGTGGCCGAGCTCTGGGGGGTGGTGCTGGCCGCCAATCTCGTGGGCACGCTGGTCTTCGCGCTCGTCGTGGCGACCAGCGGGGTGTTCGGGGAGCCGGCCGGCCGGGCCTTCGTCGAGCTCGGCCTGACGGTGCTGGAGGGCGATCCTGGCACCACCTTCGTCAAGGCGATCTTCGCGGGCTGGCTGATCGCGCTGATGGTCTGGCTGCTGCCGGTGGCGGGCGTCGCCCGCGTCTGGATCATCCTGCTGCTGACCTATCTCGTGGCGCTGGGCCATCTGGCGCACGTGATCGCCGGCTCGAGCGAGGCCGCCTTCGCGGTGCTGAGTGGAGTCGCACCCTGGCATGCCTATTTTTTGCGATTTCTGCTGCCGACCCTTCTGGGCAACATCGTGGGCGGGGTGTCGCTGGTGGCGCTGCTGAACCACGCCCAGGTGGCACCCGAGCTCGAGGCGACCGCCGAGGACGGGGCGGATACCACCCGGCCGCTGACCGAATGACCGCTCCCCGGGCTTGACCACAGCCTCGGTCAAAATTAGAACAAAAGAAGAACATTTCTTGGGGCTGGTGCTTGCCGATGCCTTCCGATCTCGCCGGGCTGCGCGCCAGGATCCGTGCCATCGAGGGCGGCGGCACGGCGCTCGGGCGCGAGGTCGCCAGGCTCGGCCCAGCGCTCGACGGGGGTCTGCCCTGGGGCGGCCTGCCGGCGGCGGCGCTGCACGAGATCGGCGGGCCGGCGGCGAGCGCTGCCGCCATCGCCTTCGCGCGGCGCTGCCTCGAGCGGCCGGGCGCCCTTCTCTGGTGCCGGAGCGATCGGCTGGGAACCCTCCATGGCGAGCTCTACGGGCCGGGGCTGCGGCCTTACGGCATCGACCCCGCACGGCTCCTGATCGTCCGGGCGCCGGGCGAGCGGCAGGCCTTGTGGGCCTTCGAGGAGGCGCTGCGCTCGCCGGCCGTGGCCTGCGCCGTGGCCGAGATCGGGCGGCTCGACCTTCTGACGAGCCGGCGCCTCCAGCTTGCCGCCGAGACCGGCGGCGGCACCGGCCTGGCGCTCCGCCACGGCCCCCCCGATCCGGCACCCAACGCCGCCCTGACCCGCTGGCTGGCGGCCCCTGCCCCGGGCATGGACGACGGTCTCCACCTCCGGCTCGAGCTCTGGCGGATCAAGGGCGGGGCGGCCGGCTCATGGGAGGTGACGTGGGATGAGCAGACGCTGGCTTTCGCTCTGGCTGCCGGCCTGGCCGATCGAGCGGATGGCGCTCGCCGCCAGACGACGGGGTGATTTTTTATCAGTCGACCAGCCGTTGGCGCTGACAGCACCCGATCATGGCGTGCCGCGGCTCACCGCCCTGACCCCGGCGGCACGGCAGGCCGGGCTGCGGCCGGGATTGGCGCTGGCCGACGCCCGAGCCGCGCTGCCGACGCTCCTGGTCCGTGATGCCGAGCCTGAAAATGACAAAAAAACGCTGGGGGCGCTGGGCCTGTGGTGCGGGCGCTGGAGCCCGCGCCTCGCCGTCGACGGCGCCGACGGGATCATGCTCGACATCACCGGCTGCGCGCATCTTTTCGGCGGCGAGGCGGGCCTGCTCTCGGCCGTGGAGCGGGCTTTCGCCCGCCAGAGCCTCACCGTCCGGGCGGCGATCGCCGGGCGGATGAGCCGGGCCTGGGCCTGGGCCCGCTTCGGCACGGCCGGCATTCTCCCCGCCGAGGGCCAGGAGGAGCGCCTGGCCGACCTGCCGGTGCGGGCGCTGGGCCTGGCACCCGAGACCGTGACGGCGCTGGGCCGGGTCGGCCTGCGCACGATCGGGCAGCTCGTCCGCCTGCCGCGCGCCGCCCTCATGATCCGCTTCGGCGCCGATCTCGCGACCCGCCTCGACCGCTTCTGGGGCGAGGGCGAGGAGCCTTTCGCGCCCATGGCCGAGCCGGCCCGCTTCCAGGCCCGTCTCGTCTGGCCCGAGCCGATCGGCCGGACCGAGGACATCGCGGCGGCCCTGCGCCGACTGCTCCAGTCCGTCTGCCGGGATCTCGAGCGGGCGCAGGAAGGGGCGCGCCGCGTCGTTCTCGGCCTGTATCGGGTCGACGGCGAGGTGGCGCGGATCGAGGCCAGCACCGGCTGGCCGGTGCGCGACCCGGCCCATCTCGAGCGCCTTCTCGCGCTCGACCTCGACGGCCTCGATGTCGGCTTCGGCATCGAGATCATGATCCTCGAGGCGGTCGAGACGGCCCCCCTGGGCGCCCGCCAGACCGGCCTCGGCGACGCCGCCGACGAGACGGCACTGGCCCAGCTCGTCGATCAGCTGGCGGCCCGCCTCGGCCCCGAGCGCGTCCTCCGCCTCGAGCCGGCCCAGAGCCATGTGCCCGAGCGCGCCGTCCGGCTGCTGCCGGCGACCGCGCTCCCGAGCAGCGGACCCTGGCTCGCGAAGGAGCCGCGGCCGCTCCGCGTCTGGCAAAAGCCTCTGCCCGCCGAGGCCCTGGCCCGCATCCCCGACGGCCCGCCGATCCGCCTCGCCTGGCGGGACGGCCCGGCACCCGTGCTGCATGCCGAGGGGCCCGAGCGCATCCTCCCCGAATGGTGGCGCCCCGAGGACGAGGGCTTTTGTCTACGCGATTTTTATCGTCTGACCCTGGCCGACGGCCGACGCCTCTGGGTCCATCGCGAAGGCGCTTTTGGTGACACCGAGCCGCCGGTGTGGCGTGTTCAGGGCGTTTTTCACTGAGCGGCGGGATGAGCCCCCGATAGCAGCGCCAATCAGGACTTGGTGCGCTCACCGTCGATCATTGCGGCAGGCACTCGGACCCGGTCCCCTTTGGCACGCCTCGTCGATCTGCGGTGCATGGCTCTCACCTTACGGACCGGGCACATGCTCCCCTGCGAACCGGTCAGAGATCGATCACGATGTCGTCCTGCGGCTGGCTGCAGCAGATCAGCACATTGCCGTCGGCAGGTGGCTCGACCGGATCGGGCTGGTAATTGACCGCGCCGACGATGAGCCCGGTCTCGCAGGTGTGGCAGACCCCGGTGCGGCACGACCATCGCACGGGAACGTCGCACGCCTCGGCAAGCTCGAGGAGGTCATGAAACCTCGAATCCCAGCGCACGCTGAGGCCGCTCCGCGCAAACGATATCACCGGCCCCTCGCCGGTAGGCCCGGGCGGCGAATGCGGCGCGTGGCGCGGCGCTTCGGCAATGCCCGGCGTCATGGCCGGCCCCGACCCGAAGAGCTCGGTGTGAACGCGGTTGGCAGCGATACCCCAGGCAGCCAGGGCCACCGTGAGATCGCTCATGAAGGCGGGCGGACCGCACAGATAAAAGTCGGCACCAGGGGGCAGGCCCAGCTCCTGGAGCACGCGCGCGTCCAAACGGCCGGGTGCGTCGAAATCGATACCCAACCGGTCGGCGAGATCTGGCGCGCTGTAGCGGACATGGCTGTGGCCATGCGGCAAGGCCTCGAGAAGCGCGCGCGTCTCCGCGGCGAACGGATGCTCGTCGCCGCTGCGGGCACCGTGGACCCACCAGATCTCTCTCGGCGATGCCCCGGCAGCCAACGCATGGAGCATCGCGAGCACAGGCGTCGCGCCGACACCGGCGCTCAGGAGGACGACGGGTCCGTCGCCCGGTTTCAGCGTGAAGCTGCCCCGCGGCGCGCTCACCTCGACCATGTCACCAACCCGGACCTCCGCCTCGATGTAGGCCCCGGCCGCGCCATGCGCTTCCCGCCTGACGCTCACACGATAGCGATCCTCGCTCGGCTCGCCCGACAGCGAGTAGCTCCGGAGCAGGGCGGGCAAGTCCGGCTCCGGCCTCAGCCGCAGCGCTATGAACTGACCGGGGAGGCCCGGCGCCAGGGGGCGCCCGTCGGTCGGCTCGAGGATCAGCGAGGTCACGCTGCCGCTTTCGCGCGTCTTCTGCGTTACTTGCAGCGGGCGGAACCCGGCCCACGCAGGAGGCGGGCCGGCCGCCGGTGCGAGAGCCGGATTACCAGTCGTCGCCGCGCCTTCCCGCTCCCGCTCGAGCAGGGCCTCGAAGGAGCTGCGCCAGCCGAGGCTCAGGGCCGGGATGCGCAAGGCCTGCTCCAGCCGGCTCTTCGGATGGCCGGGCTTGTACAGCAAGGCGTCGATCTCCGAGACGGTCATGCGCTCGGGGCCGGTGGCGACCTTCACGATCTCGTCGCCGGCTTCGACCTCTCCCTCCTCCAGGACGCGGAAGTAGAAGCCGGGCCTGCCATGGGCGACGAGGAGCGCTGCCATCTGCGGCTCGTTCATCCGGATGCCGACCCGGTAGCAAGTGACGCGCGGTTGGGTCACCTCGAAAAGGGCGCTCCCGATCCGGTAGCGATCGCCGATGCAGACCTCGTCATCGGACAGGCCGTCGACGGTGAAATTCTCCCCGAACTGCCCATAGGCGAGGTCGCGTCGGCCGAGATGGCTTTCCCAATAGCGATAGGAGTCGATCTGATAGACGAAGACGGCCCGGTGCTCGCCGCCGTGCCCCGCCAGATCTCCCTGGCCATCGCCATCGATGTTGAGCCGCCGCACCATTCGCCGGCCTTGAACGGGCGCTTTCCAGACGGCGGTGTGGACGGTCCGTCCTTGCCATGCGACGTCCCGCGGCAGGCCGACGTTGACCGAAAGCAAGCGCGCCATCACTGCATTCTCCGGTGCCCGTGAGCGGCGGCCCTGGACCACCATCTAGCGGATATTCCCCGGTTGGTCGCTTTCGACCGCCCACGGATCAGAGCCGCCGGTCGAGCGCACGGAGCCGCCAACGGCCGGCGGTGCCGGTGAGCTCGGTGAGCGACAGCGGTGCCACGTCGATATGGCCGAAGGATCGCGGCGTGGCGCCTCGATGGCGTGGATGATGGCGGCGCGAATCACGGCCGCATGGGTGACGGTGACGAGACGGTCCGTCTCGCTCACTGACGCTGGTCGAGCCAGGCGCCCACCCGAGCCCTCAGCGAAGAAAAATCCTCGCCGCCATCGGGGGCCGTCGCCGGGTCGGCGAGCCAGGCAGCCAGTGCCCGCGGCTCCGCCGCCTCGACCTCGGCGAGCGTCCGGCCCTGCCCAGCGACCGAAATCGAGGTCGCAGAGGGCGGGCTCGACGGCGGCGTCGAGACCGAGCGCTGCCGCCGTTTGGCGGGCCCGCAGCGCCGGGCTGGTCCAGGCGCGATCGGCCCGCGGCAGGCGGCGTGCGAAGGCCGCAGCCTTCGTCGCACCGGCCTCGTCGATTGGCTCGTCGGCGGGGAAGGCGCCGGCGCGCATCGCCGCCGTGCCGGCATGGCAGACCAGGATGAGGCGCAGGGTCATTGGCCGTCTCTATCAGGCGGAAGCCGGGCCGTCGCCCTGGAAGGAGCGACCATTGACAGGTCTTCATCTTCCTGGCTTCTCGACATGGTCGCGGTGCGAGGAAGCCGGTGCAAGCCCGGCACGGTCGCGCCACTGTAACCGCTGCCCCGCTCCATGGTCGGGCAGTTGGAAGTCAGACCTTCCTCCGCGGCGGAACAGACAGCCTGATGGGACGCGGAATCCCCGGAGATGCGATCATGACCCAAGCCGTTCTCTCCCCCGCCGCCGTGAGGCCCATCCCGCTGCGCGAGGTGCTGCCGTGGCTGGTCTTCGCGGCCGTGCTGCTGGCAGCACTCTATTTCGTGGGCGTCGAGGAGGGGGCCACCTCGATCGTTCCCGGCATGTATGTGCACGAGTTCCTGCACGACGGACGGCACCTCCTGGGCTTCCCCTGCCACTAGGCAGGACATCCCCGCCATGGTCAGGACGCTCCTGATCAGGGGCATGCTCGTCGGCGTCGTCGCGGGCCTGCTCACCTTCGTCTTCGCCAAGATCGTCGGCGAGCCCCTGGTCGACCGTTCCATCGCTTTCGAGGAGCAGATGGACTCGGCCGGCGAGGCCCACACCCATGCCCACGCGGCCACCGCCGCATGGAAGCCCACGCCGGCCATGCGCGAGCTGGTCAGCCGCGAGGTCCAGAGCACGATCGGGCTCGCCACCGGCGTCGTCGTCTATGGCGCTGCCGTGGGCGGCCTCTTCGCGCTGGTCTTCGCCGCCGCCTACGGCCGCATCGGCCCGTTCGGCGCGCGCGCCACCGCCGCCCTTCTGGCCGGCGCCGCCTTCCTCGTGATCTTCCTCGTTCCGACGATCAAATATCCGCCCAACCCGCCGGCGGTCGGCATGGCCGAGACCATCGGCCAGCGCACCGGTCTTTTCTTCCTGATGATCCTCTGCTCGCTCGTGGTGTTCGTTGCCGCCCTCGACGCTCGGACGGCGGCTCGTCGCGCGCGTCGGGACGTGGAATGCGCGTCCTAGTCGGCGGCGCCTTCTTCATCGTCGTCATCGCGGTGATCCAGCTGCTGCTCCCCACGATCAACGAGGTGCCGGACGGACTTCCCGGCGGCCGTGCTCTGGCGCTTCAGGACGGTCTCGATCGGCATGCAGGTGATCATGTGGGCGGTGATCGGCCTGCTCTTCGGCGCGCTGGCGGAGCGTCAGCTCGGAAGACGGCGCACGGCGTTCTGATGGCCGAACAGGCCTGCAGTCACCCGGCCGGTGCTAGTCTCGAGGCATGGTCCCGCAGCCAACGGTGCCCCTACGAAGCACTACCCTTTCGCGGCTCACGAGCGAGACAGCCCCGTCGACGGGGTGTCGGGACTCGGAGTTGACGCTGCATGCATTTTGCAGTCATCTGATGCTCCGATTTCTCTCCGCGGGACATGCCCATGGCGACGCTCACCGTGCGCAATATCGAGAGCGAGGTGCTCGACGAGCTGAAGGCGTTAGCCAAGACGCACGATCGCTCGCTGGAGGCGGAGGTCCGCGCGATCCTACGACGGGAGGCTCGTGGCGAGGACAGCCGTCGGCCCACCGTCGAGGAGCTGCTGGCGCTGGCCGACAGAGTAGCCGCGCTGACTCCCGGGGTACCCCAGACCGACAGCGCCGACATTCTGCGTGAGCTTCGCGACAGCCGTCGTTGACGAGGATCGTCGTCGACGCGAGCCTCGCCGTGAAAGAGGACTACGCCGAGCGGCGGTTGCGATGGCGCTGTCCCTCGGCCATCCAGCCTATGATGCGATCTATCTCGCCTGTGCCGAAGAGTCCGACGCCATCCTCGTCACGGCCGACAGCCGTCTGGCTCGCAAGATCGAAGGTACGCCACTCGCCCCGCTCGTGGCGACGCTCGACGATCCGGCTCTCGCTCGCCGGCTTGGCCTCGGATGACCAGGCGTTCGTCTGAAGACCCTCGAGATGGGGTCGGCGCCGGCGTAGAGAACGGTGATGCAGCTCGACGCAATCGTCATCGGCGGCAGCTTTGCCGGGCTTTCAGCCGCTATGCAGCTTGCGCGCGCCTGCCGGAGCGTCGCGTCGTCGACGCCGGGCTGCCGCGCAATCGCTTCGCGTCGGCGCTGCATGGCTTTCTCGGCTGGGATGGTACCGAACCGGCCGAGGTGGCGCGCGAGGCGCGGGAGCGACTTCTCGCCTATCCCTCGGTCACCCTCGTCGACGGCGTCGCGACGAGCGCACGGGCCGAGCCGAGCGGCGGATTTAGCGTGCGGCTCGAGTCCGGCGAGGCGTTGTCGGCCAACAAGCTCGTGCTGGCGTTCGGGGTCTCCGATGTCCTGCCGGACATGCCGGGACTGGCCGAGCGCTGGGGGAAAAGTGTCCTCTTCTGCCCCTACTGCCATGGCTACGAGTTTCGCGGCGAGAGGCAGGGCGTTCTCGCGGTCGGGCCGATCTCCTCCTATCAGGCTGTCGTCGTCGCCGATTGGGGACCGGTGACCTTCTTTCTGAACGGTCAGGGCGAGCTCGACGAGGCGGCGCTGGGCCAGCTGGCCCAGCGCAGCGTCGCGATCGAGCCGGCCCGCATCGCGGCGCTGGAGGGCGACGCTCCGGGACTCACCGGCGTTGCGCTTGCCGATGGCAGGTCCGTGCCCCTGAGCGCGCTCTATCTCCTGAGTGGGACGCGCCTCAACAGCCCGATCGCCGAGCAGCTCGGCTGCGCCCTCGAGGACGGGCCCTTCGGGCGGGTCATACGGATCGATGAGACGGGCATGACGACGGTGCCGGGCGTCTACGCGGCCGGCGACATCATCCGCCCGGCCCACAACAATGCGACCCTGGCGTCGGCCGATGGCGTCACCGCCGGCGTGTCGCTGCACCAGGCGCTGGTGGCCGACTCGCTGCGGGCGTGAGGGCCATGCTCCCCATCAAGGATCGGGCTGGTACTGGACCGTGGGCCAGTTGGTATTGGCCTTGCCGATGTAGCCGACCGGATCCTCGTTGAACGTGGCCCAGATGCTCTTGTCGTAGTTGAGATAGAGTAGGCCATCGATGATGGTGAAGGCCTCGGGGTCGATGGGCGCCTTGTGGCCGAGCGCGGTGCCGTAGGCGCAGAAGCCGCCATATTGCGGGATGTATTTCTCGGGGCTCGCCACGAAGAGATCCCGGTCGGCGGTCGAGGCAAAGAGGTAGGTGGCCCCCTGGTAGGTCGCGGTGATGGCCGGATTGCCGGGCGTGGGCTTGCTCATCGTGAAGTAGGCCACGGGATCGTAGCCGCCGACGGCGACGCCATCGCGCGCGTTGACCGTGCCCGCCTGGGCGAGGGCCGGAACAAGGAACAAAAGAGCGGCAAAGAGCGGGGCGGCTATTCTGCTGCGCAGGGACATGAGGTCCTCCGTTGAACCGTACGGGTGCTTGAGGCCCGGATACGCTTGTCGCACGAGCAGCGATCGGGCCACGCTCACGGGCCGGTGAGACGGGCGGCCGACCGCTTCACGGATTGATGAGGCAGCGGAGTGCCGGCGCGCCGCTCAGAGGACCCCGGCACGCAGCCCTGCGACGAGGAGCCTTGTCACGGCGTCGAGACCGGCGTCGCTGCCGGCGCCGTTCGTGCGCAGATGGTGCGGGTGGTGGAAGCGCAGCGTCGCCTCGAAGATGGCGCGCGCCGCGGCCCCGGGATCGGTGACCCGGAACTCGCCCCGGCGGATGCCGTCCTCGACGATGCGCCGAAGCTGTCCCTGGAGGGTTGCCAGATGCTCGTCGATGACGCCGCGCGCGGCCTCGGCCAGCGCGTGCCACGTGGCGAACATCTCGGGGTCCTCCAGGACCTTTTTTCGTTTGGTCGAGGCCAAGCGTGCGGAGCCACAGCGCCAGTCGGTCGGCGGCAGGCGCGTCGCTCATGGCGATGATCTCGAGTGGTGCCGAGACCCGGTCCAGCCAGCGCGCCGCCACCGCATCCATGAGCGCGGCCTTGCTGGGCACGAAGCGATAGACGTTGGCGTGGCTCATGCCGAGCGCCCGGGCGATGTCGACGACGTTCGTCTTCGTGGGCCCGTGGCGGCGGAGGATGTCCTCAGCCGCCTCCAGGATGCGCTCACGTGTGTCGTCGGCCGAGCTCATGCCTTCTCAGTGCCCCGTCGGGTCGCTCGCTGTCGAGCATGCGCATCTGCGCCGCCGCGATAGCGCGTGCCCTGGACCGCCTCGGCCGGCACGGCCTCCTCGAGAGCCCTCAGCGCGGCCGCGTCGAGCTCGAGATCGAGGGCTGTCAGCGCTTCGGTCAGCTGATCCCGACGACGGGCGCCGACCAGCGGGAGGATGTCGTCGCCGCGGCTGAGCGCCCAGGCGATCGCGACCTGGGCCGGCGTGGCGCCGAGATCCGGCCGCCACCTTCTTCAGCGCCTCGACGAGGAGAAGATTCTGGCGCAGCGCCTCGCCCTGGGAGCGCGGCGTGTGGGCCCGGAAGTCGCCCGGAGCCGAGAAGCCTTCGGGGCCGACGCGCCCGCCGAGAAGACCGCGCGCCAGCACGCCGTAGGCGGTGACGCCGATCCCCAGCTCGCGCAGGGTGGGCAGGATCTCGGCCTCGATGCCCCTGCACATCAAGGAGTACTCGATCTGGAGGCCGGCGATGGGCGCCACGGCGCTGGCCCGGCGGATCGTCGCGGCTCCCGCCTCGGAAAGCCCGATATGGCGGACATAGCCCGCCTGCACGAGGTCCTGGATGGCGCCCACCGTCTCCTCGATCGGCACGGCCGGGTCGACGCGGGCCGGCATGTAGAGGTCGATCCAGTCCGTGCCGAGGCGCTTCAGGCTGTAGGCGCAGGCGGTCTTGACGGCGGCCGGCCTGGCATCGAAGCCGATGAAGCTGCCGTCGGGTCCGCGCTGCGCGCCGAACTTCACCTGCAGGAAGACCTCGCCCCGCCGGCCGGCCAGGGCTTCCCGGACCAGAAGCTCGTTGTGGCCCATGCCGTAGAAGTCGCCGGTGTCGAGGACCGTGATGCCGGCATCGAGGGCCGCGTTGATTGTTGCGATGCTCTCGGTCCTGTCCGCAGGCCCATAGACGTCCGACATCCCCATGCAGCCGAGGCCGATCGCCGAGACCTCGGGACCGTCCTTGCCGAGCTTGCGTGTGCGCATGCGTCTCTCCCGCGGGAAGCCGCCTCCATGACGGCGCCCTCGGAATGACAGATGACGACATTTGTCAGGCGATCAAGTGCCGAAGGACACCAACTCCGACGGGCGGCCCTCGACGGGATAGGAAGGGTCGATGAACTGCGGCACGGCGGTCGTGCCGGCCGGAACGAGACTGTCCACCAGCCGCTCGTCCTTCTCGGTCACCTCGACATCCAGCGCCGCCACATAGGTCTGCCACTGTGCCATCGTCCGGGGTCCGGCGATGGCAGCCGTGACGAGGGGATTGGCGAGGATCCAGGCGGTGGCGAAGGCCGCTGGATCGATGCCGCGCTCGCGCGCGTGGTCGGCAAGGGTTGCGGCCACCCTCAGCGCAGCAGGCTGATAGTCGGTCTCGGCCATCCGACGGCCCTGCTCTGCGGCCCGGCTGTCGGCCGGCGGCGGCGCGTCGAGCGCGTACTTGCCGGTGAGCACACCGCGCGCCGTCGGGCTGTAGGGGGCCACGCCGATGCCGAAGGCGCCGCAGACCGGCAGCTCCTCGACCTCGACTGAGCGGTTGATGATGTTGTAGCGGGGCTGGCTGACGACCGGGCGGTCGATGCCGTGGGCGTCGCAGGCGGCGCAGATGCGGGCGATGCGCCAGGCCTTGAAGTTCGAGATGCCGAAATAGCGGATGACGCCCGAGCGCTGCAGGTCGGCCAGCGCCCGCACCGTCTCCTCGGGCGGCGTCAGCTTGTCCTCCTTGTGCAGGTAGAGGATGTCGATGAAGTCGGTGTCGAGGCGGCGCAGGCTGGTGTGCAGCTCCTCCATGATCCACTTGCGCGACAGGCCGCGGCGGTTGGGGCCTTCGCCGTTGGGGTTGGCGAGCTTGGTCGCCAGCACCCAGCGATGGCGGTCGGCCTTGATCGCCCGGCCGACGATCTCCTCGGAGCGGCCGCCGGCATAGGTGTCGGCGGTGTCGATGAAGTTGACGCCGATCTCGGCCGCGGCGTCGATGATGCGGCGCGACTCGTCCTCGTCCGTGCGGCCGCCGAACATCATCGTGCCCAGAACGAGGCGCGACACGGTGAGGCCGCTTCGTCCCAGGCGCCGGTAGGTCATCGTCGCCGTGCTCGTCATCGCTCTTTCTCCTCGTGCCGCCCTGGCTCGCGCGGGAAGGCCCCGGCTCGACGGCCCGTCTCCTTCCCTGCCCAGCCGGAACAAAGGTGTGCGGCAGGGAAATGTCCACCATCTACGTGATCGACATGGAGCCTCGGGGCCAACCCGGCCAGCCCGGAGGCAGGAAGGGAGATTGGCATGAGGGTCTTCGTCACGGGTGCTTCCGGCTACATAGGCGGCTCGATCGCCGCCCGGCTTATCGAGGCCGGCCACGGTGTCGTCGGTCTCGCTCGTTCGGAGGCCAAGGGTCAGCGGCTCGCGGCGATCGGCATCGAGCCGGTCCTGGGCTCGCTCGACGATGCTCCCGTTCTGATGGCTGCGGCGCAAGACGCCGATGCGGTGGTCAATGCGGCGAGCTCGGATCACCGGACCGCGGTCGAGGTCTTGATCCGGGCTCTGGCGGGCTCCGGAAAGCCCCTGCTGCACACCAGCGGATCGAGCATCGTGGCGCAAGACACGCGTGGCGAGCGGAGCGATGAGATCTTCGACGAGGACACGCCGATCATGCCGGCACCGGAGAAGGCGGCGCGTGTCGCCCTCGACCGCAGGGTGCGGGAGGCCGCAGCACAAGGCATCCGCTCGGTCGTGCTGTGCAACACGCTGATCTATGGCCACGGTCTCGGCCTGCACAAGGACAGCGCGCAGATCCCGACGCTGGCGCAGCAGGCGCGCCGCGCAGGCGTCGCGCGTCATGTCGGCCCTGGCCTCAATGTCTGGTCGCACGTCCATGTGGAGGACATGGCCGACGTCTATCTGAAGGCGCTCGATCGGGCTCAGCCGGGCTCATTCTATTATGTCGAGAACGGCGAGAGCTCCTTCCGCGAGATGGTCCAGACGATCGCCGCGAGGCTGGGGCTCGGACCGGCAGAGAGCTGGGACTTCGACGATGCCGTGGCGACGCTGGGCTTCGAGCGCGCGGCCTTCTCGCTCGCCTCGAACAGCCGCGTCCGCGCCGACCGGGCCCGGCGCGAGCTGGGCTGGACGCCGAGGCACGGATCGGTGCTGGACTGGATCAGGGACGAGCTGGGCGTGCCGCCCGCTTAGGCTTCCGCGCCCCACCGGCGCAGCCCGCTGACGGCAGAGGCCCGGACGAAAGCATCCTCGGCCGCCATGTGGCCTGTCTGCCGGGCAGCCCGCCGTCGAGAATCCCTTGCAGGCCGTCAACCTCTCCAGCGCCAGGTCGCAGTCGTCCAGCCAATCGCCACGATCTTCTGCGTAGATGACGGGAGACGCTCTCGTCGAGGCCGAGGGGATTCGTCTCCGCCATCATCCGGTGGACATTGCGCTCCGTCAGCGCGACCATATGGAAGTCGTTGGCGACAATCTTGCACAGCCGATCATCGGTAATGCTCTTGATGCGCGAGTAGTTCTAGCGCAAGCCCTTGAGGGCATGGTGGAGCGGCGGCGTACCCTCCAGACAGGCGCGCTGCCACCCTCAAGGCGGCCTCGGCAGCTTTGGGCGTGGCGATGCCAAGGTTGTCGCGAAGCGAAGAAAAATGCTAACGTTGTCATAGAGACAAGTCATACATCGAGATGCGAGCGCGCGAGACCCCCGGATACCCCCTTTCGTCAACCGAGCCGCGGGCGACCCTGCATGACGTAGCCCAGCTGGCTCGGGTGGCTCCGATCACCGTCTCGCGCGCGCTGCAGCGGCCGGAGCTGGTCGCGGAAGGGACGCGGCTGCGGATCGCCTCCGCCGTCGAGCAGCTGGGCTACGTGCCCGACCTCGTCGCCCGCAGCTTCCGCTCGAGCCGCAGCGGCCTCGTCGCCGCCATCGTCCCGAGCCTCGACAACTCGCAGTATGCTGAGATGCTGCAGGGCGTCTCGGACGAGCTGCACACCCGTGGCATCGAGCTCATGGTGGGGGTCAGCGGCTACTCGCTCGACCGCGAGGCCGAGCTGCTGCGCGCCTTCGTCGGCCGCCGCCCCGAGGGCATCCTCGTGTCCGGCGTGGCGCACCGGGCAGCGGCACACGAGACGCTGAGGCGCTCGGGCATCCCCGTGGTCGAGACCGGCACGCTCGCCAAGCGGCCGATCGACATGAACGTGGGATACGCGGAGGAGGCGGCGGCCGCGGCCATGGTCGATCACCTGATCGCCGCCGGCTACGAGCGGATCGGCTTCATCTGCGGGCCGCTCAACGACAATGAGCGGGCCCATCGGCGCCGCGAAGGGTTCCGCCGGGCGATGCGCCGGCATGGCCGCCCTGCCGACCGCATCGTCACCCTGGCGCAGCCGGCCGCGATCGGCAGCGCCGGACGGGGCGCTGGCGAGCTGATGGAGCGCTGGCCGGACATCGACTGCCTCTTCTGCTCGAGCGACGCCTTCGCCGTGGGCGCGCTTTTCGAGTGTCAGCGACGCGGCTGGCAGGTGCCGGATCGGCTGGGTATCGCCGGTTTCCTCGGGCTTGCGCTGAGTGGCGAGACGGTGCCGACGCTCACGACGGTGCGCGTGCCCCGCTACGAGATCGGCCGGCAGGCGGCGGCGATGCTGCTGGCGCGGCTCTCGGGCGAGGACGCCAGCGGATCGCAGGTGCGACCTCGGCTTCGAGGTCCTGCCGCGGGACAGCACCCGCAAGCCGGGGGCCTGAGCGAGGCAGCGTCGCGAATAACCAGATCAGCGGCCGAGGAGCCGCATCGCCGAGGGAGGAGCAGCAGGTGCGCGAGCGAGAGATCCAGATCGAGACCCCGGATGGGACGATGCCGACCTTCATCACCCACCCCGAGGAGGGCGGACCCTTCCCGACCGTGATCTTCTTCATGGACGCGCTGGGCATCCGCGAGGAGCTGCGCGACATGGCGCGGCGGATCGGCACCGTCGGCTACTATGTGATGCTGGCCAACCTCTACTACCGGGACGGCGGCCCGTCCTTCGATCCGAAGCTGCTGCCGACGAACGGCCCCGATCCCGAGATGCAGAAGCTGAACTTCGGGCTCACCCACGCGCTCTGCCTGGCCGATACCAAGGCCCAGCTCGATTTCGCGCGGGCCGACCTCGAGGCCGCCGATCCGGTGGGCGTCGTCGGCTACTGCATGGGCGGGCGCCACGCCTTCGCCGCGGCCGGCACCTTCCCGGACAGGGTGCAGGCGATGGTCTCCCTGCACGGCGGCTTCCAGGTTACCGACAAGCCCAACTCGCCGCATCTGCTGGCCGATCGCATCAAGGGTGCTTGCTATTTCGGCTTCGCCGACGGGGACCCGCTCTCGCCACCCGAGCATCAGCGGGTGATCGACGAGGCGTTGACGCGTGCGGGCGTCACACACCGGCTCGAGACCTATCCGGGCGCCGACCACGGCTTCACCTTCCCGGAGCGCTACTGCTACCACAAGCCATCGGCCGAGCGCGCTTGGGAGCGCGTCTTCGCGCTCTTCGAGCACCGCTTGCGACACGCCTGAGGGGCGGGCCGCTCCTGGGGCCCTAGCGCTTTGACAGCGCGTCTATGGCAACGTTATCATAGTGCCCGGTGGAGGCGCCGCTCCCGGTCGCATGGCAGGCTCGCCGAGGCCCGCTTCCACCACCGACCAGCGGAGCAGGACAGAACAAGCCCGAAGGGCGATGGGGGATGGCACGATGATTGGACGCGTGACGCGACGTGGGGCCCTGGCAGGCATGGCCGCGGCGCCGCTGGTGATCCGGCTGGGCAGCAGGTCGGCGCGGGCAGCGGATCCGGTGACGATCCGCCTCACGGCCGGCGCCAATATCGGCTACGCGGACCTCTACGTCGCCGAGGCGACGGGGCTCTTCAAGAAGCACGGCATCGACGGCTCGGTGCTGCTGTTCGACGTGGGCTTTCTCGGCACCCAGGCCGTGGTGGCCGGTCAGGCCGAGACGGCGGGCACGGTCGAGTTCCCGCTCATGGCGCTGGTCGTCGAAGGGCGCCGACCTCGTCGTGCCGGCGGTCTTCATCACCGTCCACGACCTGCGCATCGTCTGCCTCTCGACAATCGAGAAGCCGGCGGACCTCGCAGGCAAGAAGATCGGCCTGATCTACGGGTCGAGCGCCGACTACGCCTTCGACCGCTATCTGGCCCACGAGAGCGTGTCCAAGGACAAGGTGACGCTCATCAACGTCGCCGCGTCGGAGCAGGTGGCGCTCTTCGCCAAGGGCGACATCGACGGCTATGTCTGGCTCGAGCCGATGATCAGCCGCGGCCTCGAGATCATGAAGGGTCGGGCGCACCTGCTCGAGCCCAACATCGATGTGGCCTACCTCACCCGGACCTATCTCGAGATGAACCGGGCCTGGTGCGACGCGCACCCCGACGCCACCACCTCGCTGCTGCGCGCGATGATCGAGGCCAACGAGTTCATCAAGGCCAATCCCGAGGAGACGGCCAAGATCACGGCCAAGAAGCTCAACCTCAAGTCCGCTTCCGACGTGGCGGCACAGCTCAAGCGGATCAATTTCGACTGGAGCGTCTATCTCGACAAGGCGGCGCTCGACGCCTTCACCCCGGTCGGCGAGTGGATGAAGGCCAACGGCAAGCTCAAAGGCGACGCGCCCGACATGTCGAAAGTCTTCGCGCCGCAATATCTGCGCGCCATCGATCCCGGCCTCGTCCGCGGCCTCTAGGCCGGCAAGGCCGGTCCGATGGAGCGAGCGATCGAGCTTGCCGGCGTCGCCAAGCGCTTCTCCCGCTCCGACGAGACGGATGGGGGCGTCGCCGTCCTCGAGGGCGTCGACCTCGAGGTCGGCGACGGCGAGTTCCTTTGCCTTCTCGGGCCCACGGGCTGCGGGAAGTCGACGGTGCTCAACCTGATCGCCGGCTTCGAGGCCCCGAGCGCCGGCCGCATTCGCGTCTTCGGCAAGGACGTCACCGGCCCGTCGGAGGACAGGGGCGTCGTGTTCCAAAGCGAGATCGCGCTCTTCTCGTGGCTCACGGTCGAAGAGAATGTGGCCTTCGGCCTCAAGATGCGTGGCGTCGCCCCGGCGGAGCGTCAGGCCACCATCGAGAAGAACCTCGCCCTGGTCGGCCTCGCGGACCATCGAAAAAAATTCCCGCGCGAGCTGTCGGGCGGCATGAAGCAGCGCGTGCAGATCGCCCGTGTGCTCGCCAACAACCCCCACATCCTCCTGATGGACGAGCCGTTCGGCGCCCTCGACGCCCAGACCCGGCGGCGGATGCAGGAGGAGCTCAGCCAGATCTGGATGCAGAGCCGCAAGACGGTGGTCTTCATCACCCACGACATCAACGAGGCGATCTGGCTTGCCGACCGCGTGGCGGTGATGTCGCACGGCCCGGGGGCGCGCGTGATCGCCACCCGCCCGATCACCCTTCCACGCCCGCGCGGCGCCATGACCGCCGAGTTCGGCGAGCTCTACAACGAGCTGAACGCGCTCCTTCACCCCGAGGCCAGCGGGACCGCCCATGCTGCGTAGCGAGCGTCTTCCCGTCGGGAGCACGCGCCCCCAGGGGCTGGGCCGGCTGACCGCCCGGCTGCGCTGGCGCCCCCTCGCCCTCTATGGCGGGCTCGCGGTCGCCACGCTGGCGATCTGGCAGATCATCGCCTGGAACACGATCCCGATCCTCTTCCCGCCGCCACTCGACGTCTTCAGCGCCATCGCCATCTCGATCGCCGACGGCTCGCTGCTCCGGGACATCGGCATCAGCTATTTTCGGATCATCTCCGGCTGGCTCCTGGGCTGCGCCGTGGCGGTGCCGCTCGGCATGCTGACCGGCCGCAGCGCCATCCTGCGCACCCTCACCGAGCCCTATATCGAGTTCTTCCGCTATATCCCGCCGATCGCCTTCATCACGCTCTTCCTCATCTGGTTCGGCCTGGGCGAGCTCTCGAAAATCCTCCTGATCGTCTATACTTCTTTCTTTGTCACTTTCCTTTCCACCATGGCCGGCGCCATGGCGGTCGAGAAGGAAAAGGTACGGGCGGCGCAGTGCCTGGGGGCGAAGCCGGCCCAGGTTTTCTGGCACGTCATCGTGCCCGCCAGCGTGCCGGCGGCCATCACCGGCATCCGCATGGCGCTCGGCAACGCCTTCATGACCGTGATCGCCGCCGAGTTCGTGGCCGCCCAGAGCGGCATCGGCTTTTTGATTTTCAGCAGCCGGCTCTTCGCCCAGACCGACTATGTTTTCGCCGGAATTCTGACGCTGGGTGTCATGGGCTTCGTCGCGAACGCCGTGCTGCGGCGGATCCTGAAGGCGGTCGCGTACCGGTACAGCATCCAGTACTGATCGCCACCCCACAAGACGCCGGCGCGGCGGCTCACGCCGCGGCCGTGCCGCGGCGACGCCAGAGCGAGTAGACGAGCGAGGCGGCGGCCAGCAGCAGGAAGGTCAGCGCGATCGGCTGCGTCACGAGCGGCAGGGCGCTGTGATACTGGCCCAGCATCTTGCGGAAATTGCCTTCGATCAGCGGGCCCAGCACGAGCCCGAGGACCATGGGCGCCAGCGGGTAGCGGAAGCGGTCGAGCACATAGCCGATAGCGCCGAAGATCAGCATGACGAAGACGTCGACGAGATTGTTGTTGGCGGCATAGACGCCGGCCGTGGCCAGCACCACCAGGATCGGCATCAAGACGCGCTTGGGGATCTCGACCACCCGGGCGAGCGGCCGCATCAGCAGCAGCATCAGCACCATCATCACGAGAGCGCTGAAGAACACAGAGAAATAGATCGCGTAGACGATCTTGGCGTTGTTCAGGAAGAGCTCGGGGCCGGGCGCAAGCCCGTGGATCATCAGGCCGCCGATCAGCACGGCGGTCGCGGCGTCGCCCGGAATGCCCAGCGTCAGCATCACGATGAGGGCACCGCCGATGGTGGCGTTGTTCGCGGTCTCGGAGGCGATGACCCCCGGCAGATGGCCGGTGCCGAAGCGCTCGGGCGTGCGGGAGGCGTTCTTGGCCTGCGCATAGGAGATCAGGCCCGCAGCACTGCCGCCCACGGCCGGAATGATGCCGATGACGGTGCCGAGCACGGCCGAGCGGCCATAGTTGCGGATATTGTCCCGGATGTCGCGCAGGCTGGGCAGCACGCGCTCGAGGCGTGAGCGCAAGACGGTTGCCGCTGCGGGCGACGCCACGTCGTGCATCATCTGCGAGATGGCAAAGAGGCCGACCAGGGCCGGCACCAGGCCCACCCCGCCCATCAGCGACGGGTTGCCGAAGTCGAAGCGCGGCATCCCGTCCTCCTCGGAGATGCCGAAGGTGGCGGCCAGCATGCCGATCAGTGCTGTGACGAGGCCGCGGGTGATGGTCTCCCCGGTCAGGGCGGCCACGGCGGTGATGGCGAAGATCGAGACCGCCACATATTCGGGAAAGTGGAAGCGCAGCGCGAAGGCAGCGAGCAGGGGTGCCACGAGCACGAGGCAGATGCCGCTGATCACCGTGCCGATGAAGGAGGCGACGACGGCATTGGCGATGGCGGAGCCGGCCCGCCCGCTCTGCGCCATTGGAAAGCCGTCGAGCACGGTTGCCACCGAGGCGGGCGTGCCCGGCATCCGCACCAGGATCGCGGTGACACAGCCCCCCGACACGCCGCCCACATAGACGGCGATCAACACGCTCATGCCCATCTCGGGCGGCATGCTGAAGGTAAAGGGGATGAGGAGCGCGAATGCCATCACGACCCCGAGGCCGGGGATGACGCCGATGATCAGGCCAGCCAGCACGCCCGCCACGATGGCCAGCAGGGGTCCCGGTGCCATCACCGAATCGAGGGCCGCCAGCATGATCGCCGGATGGAGGCTGAAGCCGCTCAATTGCCAAATCCCTCAAGCGGGCCCAGGGGGAACTGCACCTCGAGAAGCGCCGTGAAGACCACCCACACCGCGAGCGTGCCCACCGCCGCCACCACCACGGCCTCGACCAGGCGGCGGCGGGCCAGCCCGCCGATCGCCACCTGGAAGAGGAAGAGGAAGAGCGGGGTGGCGACATAGAAGCCGAGCTCGGGGATCAGCGCCGCATAGCCGACCATGCCGGCCAGGGCGGCGAAAGCGGCCGGCGCCAGCGCCTCGGGCGGGCTGGTGCCGAGCCGGCCCTTGGCGACGAGCCAGAGGCTCGCCACCGCAAGCAGGCCGATGACGACGCGCGGCCAGAAGGGCAGGCCCAGCGGGTCCCAGTCGACCCGATGGAAGCTGAAGGTCTCGGCGTAGAGGGCCACGCCGAGAGCAAGACAGACAAGCCCGACCCAGCGATCGGGCTTGGCCGGCATGACCAACCTCATCGACCGCTCAGAAGCCGAGCTTCTTGCCGACCTCCGTCATCCGCGCGCTGATCGCGTCCATCGCGGCGGCCGTTGCGGCTGTGTCCTCGTAGTGGACGCGGAAGCTCACCTTCTCGTTCGCCTCGATGAAGGCCGGATCCTTGGCGACCTCGGCCAGGGCTGCCGAGAGACGCGCGACCCGGTCCGCGGGCGTGCCCTTGGGCGCGATGACACCATAGGTGTTGTAGGCGACCGCGTCGAAGCCCTGGTCCTTGGCGGTCCTGATCTCCGGCAGGCCGATCGGTGGCTCGGTGCCGAGCACCGCCAGCACGGTGAACTGACCGCTCTTGATGTCGCTCGTGAGCCCCGGCACCGGCTCGATGCCGGCATCCACGTGGCCGCCCAGCACCGCCGCCTTCTTCTTGGCCCCCGAGCCCACATTGACGAGGTTGAGATCGGCCCCGATCGCGTCCTCGACGATCTGGGCGACGAACTGGGAGGGCGTGCCGTAGCCCATGGCCAGCGTGACCTCGCCCGGGCGCTTCTCGGCCGCCGCCTTGAGGTCGGCCAGACCCTTGAGCTCGCCGCCGGCCTTGGCGAAGACCGTGAGGTCCATGGTCCCCCACATCGCGACCGGCGCGAAGTCCTTGTGGGTGAACGACACGGCACCGGTGACTTCCATCACCGGCATCCCGTCCGTGTACATGGTGATGGTGTAGCCGTCCGGACGAGCCATCATGACCTGCTGCCAGCCGACCGCACCGCCGCCGCCATCGACATTGACGATCGCCACCGTCTGACCCAGCTCCTTCTCGAGATGCTGGGCCAGGATGCGGCAGACGACGTCGGAGGAGCCGCCCGGCAGATAGGGCACGATCAGCCGGAGCGCATGATCGGGATACGCTGCCTCCACCGCGCCACCCATGGCGGCAGTGCCGAGAGCGAGAGTCATGGCGAGCCCGATGCCGCGAGCAATACGCATGGCAGATCTCCCTGATCTTATTTTTCCGACGGACAGCTTCTCATCCTATACCAACCGAATGGACCCGCGTGACCCCCCAAATTTCCCTGAGGCCGACCGCAATGTCACGATCGACAGGGCTTGGTGCCGTGCTTCCCGCCGGCCGACCCGTCCCCTATGGTGACGCTGTCATTCATAAATCAGGAGTGGCAGGGTTCCCATGCGCGCGATCTTCGTCCTATTCGACTCGCTCAACCGTCGGGCCCTCGGCTGCTATGGCGGCACCACGGTCAAGACCCCGAACTTCGATCGCCTCGCGGCGCGGTCCGTGCGCTTCGACCACCACGTCGTGGGCTCGATGCCCTGCATGCCGGCGCGACGCGACCTGCACACCGGACGTCTCAACTTCCTGCACCGGAGCTGGGGGCCCCTCGAGCCTTTCGACAACAGCTTTCCCGCCCTGCTCCGCCGGCACGGCATCCACAGCCACCTGATCTCGGACCACTATCACTACTTCGAGGACGGCGGGGCCACCTATCACGGCCGCTACAGCACCTGGGACTTCATCCGCGGCCAGGAGGCCGACAAGTGGAAGGCCATGGTCCGCCCGCCGCTCGAGCGGCTGCGCGAGACCTACCACCCGATCCAGGTCGAGACCGATCCCGAGGGCTTCCGCTACCAGAACCTCGTCAATCGCGAGTTCATTCGGGACGAGTTCGAGTTCCCCGTTGTCCAGTGCTTCGCCCGGGCGCTTGAGTTCCTGGAGATCAATCGCACCGCCGACAACTGGCTCCTGCAGGTCGAGACCTTTGACCCGCACGAGCCGTTCACGGCGCCGGCGCGCTTTCGCGAGGCCTATCCCACCAACTATGGCGGCCCGATCCTGGACTGGCCGCGCTATCGCGAGGCCCAGGAGAGCCCCGACGAGATCGCCGAGCTCCGTGCCAACTATGCGGCCCTGGTGGCACTCTGCGACGAGCAGCTCGGTCGGCTGCTCGACTACATGGACGCGCACGATCTGTGGCGGGACACGGCCCTCGTTCTGTCCACCGACCACGGCTTCATGCTGTCCGAGCACGACTGGTGGGGCAAGAACAGGATGCCCTTCTATGACGAGATCAGCCGCATCCCGCTCCTGGCCTGGCACCCCGACTGCGCCGGCGCCGTGGGCGACCGGCGCCAGGCGCTGACCCAGACGGTCGATCTCATGCCGACCTTCCTCGACATCTTCGGCGTGGCACCACCCGCCGAGGCGCGCGGCCGCTCGATCCTGTCGCTGCTTGCGGCCGACGGGCGCATTCGCGAGGTGGGCCTCTACGGCATCTTCGGCGGCGCCACCAACGTCACCGACGGCCGCTATACCTATTTCCGCTATCCCGCGGACCTCCAGGCCCAGGAGATCTTCGAGTACACGCTGATGCCCGTGCACATGCACGACTTCTTCGCGGCCAGCGAGTTCGAGGGGGCGACCCTGGTCGATCCGTTCGACTTCACCAAGGGCCTGCCGATGCTGCGGCTGCCGGCCCGGCGCGACGCCAAGCGGCCGCCGATGCAAGGCGGCGGCTTCGCTGAGACGACGACCGTGCTTTACGACACGGAGAGCGATCCGGGCCAGCTCCGGCCGATCTCAGCGCCGGAGGTCGAGCAGCGCCTGATCAGCGGGATGCTGGCCGAGATGCAGGCCCACGACGCCCCGCCGGAGGCCTATGCGCGACTAGACCTGCCGATGCCGTAGACGAGCGGGCACGGGCCCTGCGTGCCCGCTCCCGCCCCTAAATCCAGCCTTGCCTCTCGGCCGCCACCTTGAAGCGTGCTGCGATCTCGTCGGCGGTGCGCTTGGCGTCGCCTTCGACCGTGTTCGAGCCCGAACTCCTGGCCGTGCAGCTTGATCGCACCCACGACGATGAGCCCGATCGGGTTATGCGTCGCGGCGAAAACGACGGCTGGCGCCACCACGCCTGGGGTCTCGTTGCCTGTGGCGTCGGTCTCGCCGCCGCCCAGACGGCGTAGGCCCTCTGGCGTCATCTGATAGGCCTCGACCGCCGCCCCGAGATTGTCGGCGCCGGCGTTGAACCCGATCAGGATGCGCTCCGCGGCGTTGCCCTCATCAACCGAGTAGAAGTTGCCCTTGATGACGATGTCGTTCGGTTGCGGCGGGGGCTGGCCCGCCGCCTGCACGGCGGGCAGGCCCATGTTCTGGAGATCCAGGACCAGCTGCCTCGCCACCTCCGCGCCCAGCTTGCGGCCCATCGCGATCTCCTCGGGCGTCTGCGACACGTTGCCGGCGGCGTGGAGCGCGAGGCCCGAGTTGGGCGGGACCTCGCCCGGCGTGGCGCCGAAGTCGTCGACGAGAATGCGGTCGGGCCGCGGCAGCGTCGGGCCCGTATAGGCCTGGGTCGAGGTGACCTTGGTCGACGCGCATGCCCCCAGGGCGACCAGGAGGACCAGCCCGCCGGCGGCCCGAACAAGACGCCTCATTCCCGCTCTCCGGCCGCGCCCGACCGCGCCTAGGCCCGCCTCGATGTCATCCATGCCCGCCGCTCCCCCGACCTTGTCGTCTGCCCGGCTCCTATCACAGCTTTGAGCCGGCGCCTTGACGCACGTCAATCGCGAGGACGCCGGCCTGATCCTGTCCTTGACCCGTGCCCTCATCTCCCCGTAGCGCCTCGGGAGCCGATGCCGCAGATCAGGGAGCGCAACGTGGCCGAGCCGAAGAACCTGCTGATCCTGCTCTCCGACAATCACAACCGGGCCGTTGCCGGCTGCTACGGGAATCCGCAGGCGACGACGCCCAACCTGGACCGGCTGGCAGCCACGGGCACGCGCTGGACGAGCGCCTACTCGGCGAGCCCGCTCTGCTGCCCCGCGCGGGCCGCGCTCGCTACCGGCCGTTTTCCCCACCAGACGGGCTACTGGGACAACGCCATCGTCTATGACGGCCGGGTGCCGTCCTGGATGCGGCGCATCCGCGACCAGGGGCACGAGGTCGTCTCGATCGGCAAGCTGCACTTCCGCGCGACCGAGGACGACAACGGCTTCTCCGAGGAGCTGCTGCCCATGCACATCCTGGGCGGCAAGGGCGGCGTGCACATGCTGCTGCGCGGCTACGACGACGAGCACGTCAACCGCGGCCAGTGGGAGCTCTACCTGGAGCGCTCGGGCATCGGCACCGCGCCCTACCAGGGCTTCGATCGCCGGATCACCGAGACCGCCATCGACTGGCTGCGCCGCCATCGGGCGAAGACAAAAAAGCCCTGGGTGCTGTTCGTCTCCTATCCAAGCCCACATCCGCCCTTCAGCGTGCCGGAGCGTCTTTTCCGACTTCAGGACGAGGCGTCGGTGACGCTGCCACGGCATTACGCGCCGGGCGAGCGCTCGGAGCATCCCGCGATCGCGCATCTGCGGCGGATCATGGGCACCGGCGAGATCACCGACGAGGGGGCACTGCGCCGGGTCGCCGCCGGCTATCTCGGTCTCGTGGCCCACCTGGACGAGCAGATAGGCCTCGTGCTCCGCGAGCTCGAGGCCTGCGGCCTCAGCGAGAGCACCCGCGTCCTCTACACGAGCGACCACGGCGACCTCTACGGGCAGCACGGCCTCTTCGGCAAAAGCTGCATGTACGAGGGCTCGATCGGCGTGCCGCTCCTGCTGACGGGCGAAGACGTGCCGACCGGCCAGGTGCGGGACGACATCGTGAGCCACGTCGACCTCTTTCCGACCGTCTGCGAGGCCGTCGGCGCCGAGCTGGCGCCCGAGGACGCCGATCTGCCCGGTCGCTCGCTCCTGGCCCCGCCCGACGCGGAACGCCGGGGCTTCGCCGAGTATCACGCGACGGGCTCCGCCAGCGGCACCTTCATGCTTCGCGAGAACTCCAAGAAGCTCATCTACTATGTCGGCATGCCGAGCCAGCTCTTCGACCTCGAGGCCGATCCCGAGGAGGCGCGCGATCTGGTGGCGGACCGCAGCGGCCTCGCCGAGGCGGCGAGGCTCGAGCGGCAACTGAGAAAGATCTGCGATCCCGAGGCGGTGGATGCCCGCGCCAAGGCGGATCAGCGCGCAATGGCAGAAAAATGGGGTGGGCGCGAGGCGGTGGGGGCCGAGGGCTCCCTCGTCTTCACTCCGCCTCCGGGCGAGACCGCCGAGATCGAGCGCTGAGGCGGAGGGGCCGCGTCAGCGCCCGAGCGGTCCCAGCGCCGCCGCGTAGCGCTCGACGATTGCGGTGCCCGGCGGCTCGGGCTCGATCGCTGGGCAGCGCGGGTGGACGTCGCCGATGCCGAGGCGATGCGCCACCAGCCGCTTGCCGTAGCAGAGATAGCCCTCGACGCTGCTGTTGACGAAGGTGACGAGCGGCAGGATGTCCCGATAGAGGCGCTCCGCCAGAGCCTCGTCGCCCGCCTCCATGGCCTCGAAGATGCGCACGTGCAGGTCGACGCAGTCCGGGGCCGGGATGCAGCCGACGCAGCCGGCCCGGAGCAGGCTCGTGATCTCCTTGCCTGCGAGGCCGCCGAAGCAGTCGAGCCTACCCTCGGTCGCCTCGATCATCCGCCGCGTGCCGAGCGCCGGCCCCTCGCCCTTGAGGAGCCGGATGTTGGCGTGGTTACGCGCCAGCGCGGCGAGGCCGGCGTCGCTCAGGAAGACGTCCATGTTGACGGGGTTGTTCTGGATCGCCACCGGCCGCGTGCAGGCATCAGCGACGCGCCCGAAGAAGCGCAGCATCTCCCGCTCGGGCACGCCCTTGACGGGCGGCGGCTGGAGGATCAGCCAGGAAGCGCCCAGGGATTCGGCGGCGCGGGCGAACGCGATCTGGTCCGGCACGTTGGGCTCGGGCACCGTCACCGCCAGCGGCACCCGCCCGGCCACCGCCTCCGCCGTGATCTCGAGAAACGTCCGCCGCTCGCCGCTCGAGAGCTTGTTCATCTCGCTGGCGATACCGAGGCAGGCGATGCCGTGCACGCCGGCGGCGATGCAGCCTTCGACCTGCCGCCGCATCGCCGACGCGTCCAGGCGCTCGTCCACACCGAAAAGCGCATAGAGCATCGGATAGATGCCGAAGAAGCCCGTTCGGCTCTGCATGACCTGCCTCCCCCTGTGCCTTGGCCGCGTGCTGCGGACGGCTTATGCCCATTCCTAGCAGTGGCCTTCGAGGCTCACCAAGAACAGGGAGGAGCATCCGCACATGGCGGGCGACGCGCTGGGCTTTCGCATCCGCCGCATCGAGGCACGCCACGTGGTGCCCGGCGGCAGCAGCTACTGGGAAGGCTTCGTCGGCGGCGAGGCCGGCCGCTATCTCTTCAGGCCGGGCTGGCGCACCGTCTATGCGGCGCGGGTCGAGACCGCGATCGTCCGGGTCGAGCTCGACGATGGCTGGGTCGGCTGGGGCGAGGCCAACGCGCCCATTGCGCCCGAGGTCACCTGCCTCGTCGCGCGCAGCCTGCTGGCCCCCGTGCTGCAGGGACGAGACTTCGACCACCCGGCGTCGCTCTGGGAGCTTGGCTACGACATCCAGCGCGGCCGGGGCCATCTTTCGGGCTTCCACCTCGATGCCCTGGCAATGATCGATATCGCTGTCTGGGACGCGCTGGCGCAGCGCGCCGGGCTGCCGCTTGCGGCTTTGCTCACCTCCACGCCGCGCTGCTCGGTGCCCGCCTACCTCTCGGGCCTGCGTCAGGGCAGCCGGCCCGAGCGGATCGAGGCAGCCCGGCGCTGGGCCGACCAGGGGCTGGCCGGCATCAAGATCTTCCACGACGCCGACACCGCCGGTGGGGTCGCCGAGCTCGAGGCGCTGCGGCAGGGCGCCCCGGGGATCGGCCGCTGGATGGTCGACGTCCTCTGGAGCCTCCCCGACCTCGATGCCGCGAGCGCGGCCAAGGCCGCCTATGGCGCGCTCGGCGTCGACTGGCTCGAGTGCCCGCTGACGCCGGAGGATCTGGCGGGGCACCGGGCCCTGCACGCCCGCCCAGGTGCTCCCATCGCGCTCGGCGAGCACCTGCACACCCACCTCGAGGCGGCACCCTGGCTCGAGGGCCACGCGGTCGACATCCTGCAGCCCGACGTCGGTCGCACCGGCATCTCGGGCCTCCTCCACCAGGCCGAGCTGGCGCGAGCGGATGGCGTGAGGCTGACGCCGCACATGGGCTCGGGGCTCGACATCTTCCAGGCCGCGACCTTGCATGTCGCCGCAGCGCTCGGCGATCCGGAGCTTCTCACCGAGAACCAGGCGGGCCTCGCCGGACGGCTCGATGGCGCCGTGGCCTCCGACTGGCGCTTAGAGGCTGGCTGTTTTCGGCTGCCCGACCGGCCGGGGCTCGGCATCGCCGTCGACGAGGCGGCGCTCGGCCGCGTCACCGTCCCCGCAACAGGCTGAGCCTCGGGTAAGCGGCTGCCCTCAGTGGCATCACCCGAGATCGAGCCTGGCGCCGCTGACCGCTGCCCGAAGCCCGTTCAGGCGCTCGAGGGTCCCAAGCGCCTGCTCGCGGTCGGATGCGGCCAGAGCCAGCACCAGCGCCTCGAGCAGGACGAGCGTGGCGCCGTGGAGCGCTATGCGCTCGGCGCGGCCGCGCTGCACCGGGATCACCACCCTCGCCTGCCGCCTCAGCCTCTCCTCCAGCGAGTCGGTGACGAGGACGATGGGCAGGCCCAGGCGTGACGCCTCGGCGAAGACGGCGACGACCTCGCGGTAGGAGCGACCATAGGCCAGGACGAGGAGCGCATCGCCGGCACGCAGATCGAGGAGCTGGTCGGCCATCGCGATGCCCGTCGCGTCGAGAGCCCGCGCCTGGCGGCCGCTGCGGGCGAGCAGGAGTGCCGTATAGCGGGCGAGCTCGGCCGACGGGCCGATACCGAAGACGAGGATGCGCGCGGCCGCATGGAGCGCCGCCACGGCGGCCGAGATGCGCTCGCGCACCGCCGGCATCTCCAGCGTGCGCATCGCCTCGCGATGCGTCTCGAGCACGAGCTCGACCGCGTGCTCGGCGCGCGGGCCAACCTCCTCCAGCGTATGCCGCATGGCGTCGGCCGGTGTCGCTCGCGCATCGAGCGTCGCTGCGAGCGCCTGCTTGAGGTCGGGCAGGCCCGAGAAGCCCAGGGCCTGGACGGCGCGGACGACGGTTGCGTCCGAGGTCCCGGCCATGGCGGCGAGCTCGGCGGCCGAGCTGGCCAGCGCCGTAGCGCGGTTCCGGTCGATGAGCTCGAGGACCCGACGCGCGGCAGGCGAGAGCGACTTGGCATGCCGGCGCAGCCGCTCTCCCAACGGGTCAGCGTCATGACGTGCTGAGCTGGTCGTGCCGGCGGAAATCAGGCTCTGCTCCCTCTCGATGCGCTGGCGTAGCACATACTACCTTCTTCACATTCTCGCAGCGTATGCTACATCGCGCCGATCGGACAAGCCGTAACGATTTGGCAGGAGCCGGACGATGCTCGACTGGACCATCGCTCTCCCGACCTTCCTCGCCGCCTCGGTCGAGTGGGTCGAGGCCTTCACCATCGTGCTGGCCGTGAGCCTCAGCATCGGCTGGGCTGCTGCGTCCGGTGCCGCGGCAGCAGCACTTGGTGTGCTGGCGCTGATGACCATCGTGACCGGCGGCGTCCTGCAGCTCGGCGCAGCCGTGAGCTGGCTCCAGCTCGTCATCGGCATTTTTCTCCTGCTCTTCGGCGTGCGCTGGCTCGCCAAAGCGGTGGCGCGCCGAGCCGGCCTCAAGGCGCTGCACGACGAGGAGGAGGAGTTCGAGGAGACCCGCGCCGAGCTCGCCAAGGGCGACCGGCATGCCGCCTGGATCATCGCCTTCAAAGGCGTGCTCCTCGAGGGCCTCGAGGTCTGGCTGATCGTCGTGGCGCTGAGCGTGCACCACGGCGCCTGGCTGAGCAGCGCCGGCGCGGCGCTGGCGGCGCTCGTCGTCGTCACGGCGGCCGGGCTCGCCATCAGGGCACCCCTGAAGGCGCGTGCCCGAGAACGCGCTCAAGTTCGTGGTCGGCGCCATGATCGTCTCGTTCGGCACCTTCTGGACGATCGAGGCGCTGGGTGGGCCCGGCGTCTGGCCCCTCGGCGACTGGAGTTCCTGGTCCTCGTCGCGTTCTACGGGCTGGGCGGCCTGGCTCTCTCCGGCCTGTTCCGCAGCCGCACCTCTACGGTGAGGGCATCATGAAGGCCTTCGTGAAGACCCTCTTCGGCGATGCCCACAACATCACGGTCGTGGCCATCATCCTGGCGGTCGAGGTGGCGCTGATCCAAAGCGGGCATCCCGCGGCCGCGGCCTACCTCGTCCCGCCGCTGACCCTCGGCGGCGTCGGCTGGCTCGCCTGGCACTAGCGGGCGCCTCTAAAACCAGATGTCGCCGACGCAGCGCCCGTCGCGCGGCAGATCCTCGAAGCTCGTGAGCCCGTCGAAATGGTCGACGGGGATCGACGCAACCTGCTCGGGATCCGACACGAGCCGGAGGTTCACCGCCAGACGCCGCCGTCCGTCCGCGTCGAGCCGCAAGCCTCGCCAGTGGGTCACGCAACCGCAGCTCGGACAGAAATGGAACGCCAGCGGGCGGTTCGCCCCGCGCGTATAGGCTGTGGTGTGGCCGGAGACCTCGACGTCCTCGCCCTCGTGACCATAGATCCAGAGCACGCCATAGCGACGGCAGGCCGTGCAGTTGCAGGCGGTCGCCCCGTCCGGCACGCGATCAAAACGCCAGCGGACCCGGCCGCAGAGACAGGAGCCTTCGAGCATCTCTCGCCTCTTCAGCTGCTGAGACAGGGCCAGCAGCCTACCTCGCGCCGGCTATCGGCTGAAGGCGGTCGTGTCGGAGGCGCGTTGACGATCGGAACGCGGCTCGTCCGCCACTATCGCGCCGCCTGGACGGCGGACCTCGGCTCCTCCTTGCTCAGCAGCGCCGCCAGGAGCAGGTCCCGCCCGTAGACGTCGTTCCGGTACTGGACCGTGCCGTCCTTGTCGACCCAGGCGGTCAGGTAGGTGAGATAGACCGGCACGGGCGTCTTGAGGCGGATGATGGTCCGCTTGTTCGTCGCCTTGATCGCCTCGAGCTTGGCCCGCGTGTAGCCCGCCGGGCCGAGCAGCACCCCACCCAGGTCGAAGGGCGAGCCGACCCGGATGCAGCCGTGGCTGAAGGCCCGGCTGCTGCGGTCGAAAAGGCTCTTTGCCGGCGTGTCGTGCAGATAGACGTCGAACGAGTTGGGCAGCATGAACTTGATGTGGCCCAGCGCGTTATCGTCGCCCGGCTCCTGGCGGATGCGCCAGGGAAAGCGCTTAGCGCTGACCGTCTTCCAATCGATCGAGCGGGGATCGACGGGCTTCGCCTCGGCGGTCCAGCCGGAGAGCAGGACGAGGTGGTTCTTCGCGAGATAGCCGGATCCTGGCGCAGCTTGGGGAGCATCTCCTTGACGGCGATGCTGGGCGGCACGTTCCAGTAGGGGTTGACCTCGACATAGGTCATGTCGGCGCTGAAGATCGGCGTCTGGTGATAGGGTGCTCCCACGACGACTCTCGAGTTGAACAGCGTCTTCTCCTCGCGCGTCGTCGGGTCGGTGTCGACGACCTTGAGCGCGAAGTCGGCGATGTTGACGAAGACGTAGCGGTTGCCGAGATAGTCCGGGAAGTAGCGTCGCCGCTCGAGATTGAGGATCACCTGCTGGATCCGGCGCGCCACGGGCGCGTTGAGCTCCAAGAAGCTGTTCCTGCCGACGACGCCATCCGGATCGAGGCCGTGGCGCGTCTGGAAGCGGCGCATCGCCGCCTGCACGCGTCTCGTCATAGGTCTCGCCCGCGGCTGCCGTGGGCGCAAGATCGCCCGCCTCGATCAGCCGCGCCCTGAGCTTGGTAACCGCCGGGAGCACGGCGCCGGGCTTGATCGGCTGATCATCGGGCACGCGCGTCCAGCCACCGCGCGACGCCACCTCCCGCAGGCTCGCCAGAAGATCCCTGAGACGGCGATAGCGATCGGACTGGGGCGGCAGCGTCGCGAGCCATGCCGCCATGTCCGGCGTCGTCGCGGCGGCAGCCAGCAGCGCCGGCTTGTCGATGCGCTTGCGCGTCAGGCGGACCTCGTCGCCGAACCGGTCGGGCTCGACCCGTCCGACCCGGACATCCTCCGCGTAGCGGAGCAGATTGAGGGTGAGGAGAAACTCGCAGCTCGGTCGCCGCCGCGGCATCCGACCGGCCGGCCAGCGCCGACAGCTGGGCCGCGCCGTAGGCACCGGGATCGAGGCCCTGCGAGATCGGCGTGGATCAACGTGTCGGCCAGAAGTCGGCCGCGCGCCTCCGCCGCCGGCGAGCCCGTCCAGATCGGCGCGAAGACGACGCGCGCCATAGAATTGCTCGGCCACGAGGAGATCCTCACGGACCCGCCCGTCATCAGCCCGATCCAGGGTCTCGGCCGTGGCCAGCCGATGCTCCAGCGCCATCGCCGCCTGGTCCTGCGACCAGGCCGGGCACGCCCACGCCACGCACCAGACAAGCACAGCCAGCAGCGCCGGCGCCACGCGACGAGGCCCGATCATGATCTCTCCTCGGAAGGGTCCCCAGATCGAAGAGTTAGCCTACTCACCGGCAGCCTGCCAGCCGAGCCGTCCGACCTCACGCCTTGTTGCGCGGGCTGTGCCTGCCTATGGCTCTCGAAAGCTGCGATCGCCCGCTCGCATGGAGCCCTCGCCCATGGTCACCCGCGTCCTCTTCGTCTGCACGGGCAACATCTGCCGCTCGCCGATGGCCGAGGGCGTGCTTCTTCGCCCGGGCGGCCGCAGCCGGCCTGCCGGTCGAGGTCGACAGCGCCGGCACCAGCGACGAGGAGCGTGGCCGGCCACCCGACCGCAGGGCCGCGCTGGTCGCCAAGCGCCGCGGCTATGCCCTCCCCGACCATCGCGCCCGTCAGGTCGTGCCCGCAGACTTCGCGCGGTTCGACCTCGTGCTCGCCATGACGCGGCAGCACGAGCTGATCCTGCGGCGCCGCGCCCCGTCCGGCTCGGCGGCGACGCTGCGACGGCTGATGGAGTATGCGCCCGGCCTGGGTGCTGCCGACGTTCCCGACCCCTGGATGGGCGACCTCCCCGATTTCGAGCACGCCCTCGACCTCATCGAGGCGGGCGTGGACGGGCTGATCCAGGATCTCCTGCAGGGTGCCGCTCGCCATGGCGGCTGAGGGCACGCTCGAGGCCACGATCGCCGCAGCGCTGGGCGCGCCTGTGGCCGGGCTGGAGCCCATGGCCGGCGGCTGCTGTCGCCGAGGTGCTTCTCGTCCAGCTGGCCGACGGCGGAAGGGTCGTCGCCAAGTGCCGCCACCCGGGCCAGCCCTCGCTCGACCTCGAGGCGAGGATGCTGGACGATCTTCGGGCCGAGGACGGTCTGCCGGTGCCGGCGGTCCTCCATAGCGACGAGGATCTCCTGCTCCTCGAGCATGTCGAGCACGATGCCGGCGGCCTGGACGAGGCGGCCGAGCGCCAGCTGGGCGCCCTGATCGGCGGGCTCCATGCCCGCCCGCGTCCGGCGTTCGGCTACGCCTATGACACGCTCATCGGCCCCCTGCCCCAGCCGAACCCGAGGGCCGAGCGATGGGTGCCGTTCTTTGCCGAGCATCGCCTTTTGCACATGGCCGATCTGGCCCACGCCTGCGGCGAGCTGCCGGACGAGCTTCGCACCCGGATCGACCGTCTCGCCCCCCAGCTCGACCAGCATCTGCCCGAGCCGGACCACCCGGCCCTGCTGCATGGCGATTTGTGGCACGGCAACATCCTGGGCCGCGCCAGCCAAGTCGTGGCCCTGCTCGATCCGGCGCTCTATTGGGGTCATCCCGAGGCCGAGCTCGCCTTCCTGACCCTCTTTTCCAGCGTCGGCCCCGTCTTCTTCGAGGCCTATGCGGAGCATGCGCCGGTCGATCCGGCATTCCTCCGGCTGCGCCGCGACCTCTACAACCTCTATCCGCTGCTGGTGCACGCGACCCTCTTCGGGGCGGGCTACCTGCCGCCGATCGAGCGCACGCTGGCCCGCCTGGGGCTCTAGCCCGGCGCCCGCTCAGAGCGGGATGTTGTCGTGCTTCTTCCAGGGGTTCTCGAGCTTTTTGTCTTTCAGCCAGCGCAGCGACTGGATCACGCGACGGCGCGTGCCGTGGGGCATGATGACGTCGTCGATGAAGCCGCGCCGCGCGGCGATGAAGGGATTGGCGAAGCGCTCGCGATACTCCTCGGTGCGCGCCTCGATCTTGGCGGCGTCGCCGATGTCGCCGCGAAAGATGATCTCGACCGCACCCTTCGGGCCCATGACGGCGATCTCGGCCGTGGGCCAGGCATAGTTGACATCGCCACGGAGATGCTTGCTCGACATGACGTCGTAGGCGCCGCCATAGGCCTTGCGCGTGATGACCGTGACTTTCGGCACCGTCGCCTCGGCGAAGGCGAAGAGCAGCTTGGCGCCGTGCTTGATGATGCCGCCAAATTCCTGGCCGGTGCCCGGCAGGAAGCCCGGCACGTCGACGAAGGTCACGATCGGGATGTTGAAGCAGTCGCAGAAACGCACGAAGCGGGCGGCCTTGCGCGAGCTGTCGATGTCGAGGCAGCCGGCCAGCACCATCGGCTGGTTGGCGACGATGCCGACCGTGGCCCCCTCGAGACGGCCGAAGCCGGTGATGATGTTCTTGGCGAAATCCGGCTGGATCTCGAAGAAGTCGCCCTCGTCGACGACCTTCGCGATCAGCTCCATCATGTCGTACGGCTTGTTGGGATTGGCGGGGACGAGCGTGTCGAGCGACGGCTCGTCGCGCAGCGGCGGGTCCTCGGTCGGCCTGGTCGGGAGCTCGGCGCGGTTGCTCGCGGGAAGAAAGTCCACGAGCCGGCGCACCTCGTGCAGGGCCTGGACGTCGTTGTCGAAGGCGAGGTCGGCGACACCCGAGCGCTGCGTGTGGGTCCCGGCCCCGCCCAGCTCCTCGGCCGTCACCACCTCGTTCGTGACGGTCTTCACGACGTCCGGGCCGGTGACGAACATGTAGGAGCTGTCCCGGACCATCATGATGAAGTCGGTCATGGCAGGCGAGTAGACGGCGCCGCCGGCGCAGGGGCCCATGACGAGCGAGATCTGCGGCACCACGCCCGAGGCCAGCACGTTGCGCTGGAAGACGTCGGCGTAGCCCGCGAGGCTCGCCACCCCTTCCTGGATGCGGGCGCCGCCCGAATCGTTGAGGCCGATGACGGGTGCCCCGACCTTCATCGCACGGTCCATGACCTTGCAGATCTTCTCGGCGTGGCTCTCGGAAAGCGAGCCGCCGAAGACGGTGAAGTCCTGGCTGAAGACGAAGACGAGGCGGCCATTGATGGTGCCGTGGCCGGTGACCACGCCGTCGCCGGGGATACGCTGATCCTCCATGCCGAAGTCGATGCAGCGGTGCTCGACGAACATGTCGGTCTCCTCGAAGGAGCCCGGGTCGAGGAGCAGCTCCAGGCGCTCGCGCGCCGCGAGCTTGCCGCGCTTGTGCTGGGCCGCGACGCGCCGCTCGCCGCCGCCGAGGCGGGCCCCCTCACGCTTCGCCTCGAGCTTCGCCAGGATGTGCTGCACCGTTCCGTCCCGCTTGGTCGTTCTTGCATCGCGCCAGGCCGGCCCGATGCCTCGTCTTGCGCGGGCTCCGCCTCCTGCCGCCGATCGTAGCGGGCTCGTTAGCATGCGCGCCGACCCTGGGCCAGTGGTGCCCCTGTCGGCGTCGGCCCGCGGGTCCGGTCGCGCGCAATAGGAAGAGCGGGCAGTGGAATGATGGCTGGTCGCGGCTTCTTGCAGCGCGATGTGGACCGCCACAGGCGCGAGGATCACGGCTCCCGACGTCAGCGCCGCGGGTCTCGGGGAATGTCGGCGGGCCCCTGCCGCGCGCCCCCGTCGGCTCCCTGCCGCAGGCCGGCGATGAAGACATCGACCAGGCGCAGCACCTTGGCCTGCCAGTCCGGCCTGTCCAGCGCGTAGCACATGCCAACGATGGTCCGCAGCAGGTCCTCCGGACCGATGTCGGCGCGGATCTCTCCCGCCGCCACGGCAGCGCTGCAGCAGCTCGCCCACGGCCTTCGTCAGCCGATCCAGCGAGTAGGCCGCGAGATCCGAGGAGCCGTGGGCGGTGATGGCAAGCGCCGCCGCCATGCCCTTCTTGGTCGCGATGAACTCCACGTTCGCCCGCATCCAGCGGCGCAACGCCTCGATCGGGCTCGCCTCCTGCGCCTCGAGATGCCGGGCGAGCTCGACGAGCTGATCCACCTCACGCCGATAGACCGCCTCGTAGAGGGCCTCCCTGGTCGGGAAATGCCGGTAGAGCGTGCCGATCCCGACGCCGGCGCGCCTCGCCACGGCCTCGAGGCTCGCCTCCGGGCCGCCCTGGCTGAACACCGCCTTCGCCGCCTCCAGCACACGCTCGCGATTGCGGATCGCATCCGCCCGCGGCTTTCGTGCTCTTTTGGCCGGCTGATCCAACATCCAATCCGCCCCTGCCCCTTGTAAGCGGAGGCATGCCTCCATATTTTGATTGCCAAGGCAGGGGGCAAGGCGGTCACGCACGTCCCCGCCCCAACTCGCAGACGCCGTGCTGGCGATTGAATCCCGCAACCCGGTCGGCATTCAGGCCGCGCTGCTCCCGGGCCGAGGATAGTCGCGCAGGCGGACATACCGAAACAATTCTCGTCGGAGCGCCGCATGAGTCTGCCCATCACGCTCACCATCAACGGCCGGCGACGAACCGTCGAGCTGGACGACCCGCGGGTCACCCTGCTCGACCTGCTGCGCGAGCGCCTGGACCTGACCGGCACCAAGAAGGGCTGCGATCGGGGCCAGTGCGGCGCCTGCACCGTCCTGCTCGACGGACGCCGCATCAATTCCTGCCTGGCGCTGGCGATCAGCCACGATGGCGCCGAGGTGCTGACCATCGAGGGCCTTGCAGAAGGCGAGACCTGCCATCCGGTGCAGGCAGCCTTCATCGCCCACGACGCCTTCCAGTGCGGCTTCTGCACGCCGGGCCAGATCATGAGCGCCGTGGGCCTGATCGAGGAGGGCCAGACCGGCGACGATCCCGAGCGGGTGCGCGAGGGCATGAGCGGCAATCTCTGCCGCTGCGGCGCCTATCGCGGCATCACCGAGGCCGTCCTCGAGGCGAAACGGACGCATGGACCAGGCCCGGCACACGGAGGCCGCATGAACCGCTTCGACTATGTCCGGCCGCACACCGTGGCAGGACGCCGTGGCCGCCGCCGTGGTTCCCGGCAGCGCCTATCTGGCGGCCGGCACCAACCTGCTCGACCTCATGAAGGTCGGCATCGTCAGCCCGGCGCGGCTGGTCGACGTGAACCGCCTTCCGGGGCTCGATCGCGATCGAGGCGCTGCCGGATGGCGGCGGTGCGCATCGGCGCGCAGCGTGCGCAACGCCGACCTCGCCCACGACCCGTCCTTCAGCCGCCGCTTTCCCGCGGTGGCCGAGGCGCTGCTCTCCGGTGCCTCCGGCCAGCTGCGCAACGCCGCCACGGTCGGCGGCAACCTGCTGCAGCGCACGCGCTGCGCCTATTTCTACGACCCGGCGAGCGCCTGCAACAAGCGGCAGCCCGGTGCCGGCTGCGACGCGCGCGGCGGCGAGAACCGGCTCCACGCCGTGCTGGGCTGGAGCGACGCCTGCATCGCCACCCACCCCTCCGACTTCTGCGTGCCGCTGGTGGCGCTGGACGCCGTGGTCGAGATCGAGGGAGAGGCCGGCCGACGCGAGGTGCCGCTCGAGGACTTTCATCTGCTGCCCGGCGACACGCCGCAGCGTGAGAGCGTGCTGGCGCCCGGGGAGCTCGTCGTGGCGGTGCGCCTGCCGGCGGAAGCCGCCTGGCTCGCCGCCCATGCCCGCTACGTGAAGGTGCGCGAGCGGACCTCCTATGCCTTCGCCGTGGTCGTCGCGCCGCCGCCTGCCTGCGGATCGAGGACGGGACCGTCGCCGAGGCGCGGCTGGCGCTGGGCGGCGTCGCGGCGAAGCCCTGGCGCTCGCGGGAAGCGGAGGCGGCGCTGGTCGGCGCGAGCCCGAGCGCCCTGCACTTTCGCGCTGCGGCGGAGGCCGCGCTGGCGGAGGCACGGCCCTCCGGCGACAACGCGCTTCAAGATCGAGCTGGCGCGGCGGATCGTGACGCGCGCGCTGACCCTGGCCGCGGCCGGGACGCCCGAACGCGTGCCGGCCCTGCCCGGCCTCTCCCTTCGCCCCCGTTCCGGAAGGCGTGCTCCATGGCTGAGAACACCGAAGCAGGGCTCGCCCCGCAGCGCCGCCACGGCGCCAGCATCGGCCAGCCCATCACCCGCCGCGACGGCTTCCTCAAGGTCACCGGCCAGGCGCGCTACGCGGCCGACAACCACCCGCCGGGCATGCTCCATGCCGTCCTTGTGGCCAGCAGCATCGCCCGCGGCCGGGTCCTTTCCCTCGACGAGGCGGCGGCCAAGGCGCATGCGGGCGTCGTCGAGGTGATGACGCCCGAGAACCGCCCGCCGCTGGCCCTCGATCCGGACGCCAAGCTCAGCCCCTTCATGTTCCGCCTCGACGTGCTGCAGAACGACCGGGTGCGCTACGCCGGCCAGCCGATCGCCGTGGTGATCGCCGAGACGCTGGAGGCCGCGACGGAAGGTGCAGCGCTGCTGGCGCCGCGCTACGAGGCGGAGCCGGTACGGATGGGGCTCGACGGCAACGAGCCCTTCGTGCCGCCGGCGGTCGGCGTCGGCACGCCTCGGAGGTCCGGCACGGCGATGTCGAGGCCGGCCTCGCCGCGGCCGCGCACCGGATCGAGGCGACCTACGAGACGCCGGCGCAGTACCACAATGCGATGGAGCCGCACGCCATCGTCGCGGCATGGGACGGCGACCGGCTCTCGATCGACACGCCGAGCCAGGGCCTCGCCTGGGCCCAGGACCGGATCGCCGGCCTGTTCGGCATCCCGCGCGAGGACATCCATATCCGCAGCCCCTTCCTGGGCGGCGGGTTCGGCTCGAAGGGGCTGATGTCGGGGCCGCAGGTCCTGGGCATTCTCGCCGCGCGCCTGGTCGAGCGGCCGGTCAAGCTCGTGCTGCGCCGCGAGCAGATGTACGGGCCTGTCGGCCATCGCTCGCCGACCCGCCAGACGCTCCGCCTGGGCACCGACAAGCGCGGCGCCCTGACGGCGATCCAGCACCACGCGCGCGTGGCCACGAGCACGTTCGACGATTTCCTCGAGCCTGCCGCCCAGGCGAGCCACACGCTCTATGCGAGCCCGGCCATCGCCACGACGACCGACGCCGTCCGGCTCGACACGGGCACGCCCCTTTTCATGCGGGCGCCCGGCGAGGCGACCGGCAGCATCGCGCTCGAGAGCGCCATCGACGAGATGGCGCTGGCGGCGGACATGGACCCGCTCGCGTTCCGCCTGAGGAACTATGCCGAGGTGGAGCCGCTCTCAGGCAAGCCCTTCTCCTCGAAGGCGCTCAGGGAGTGCTATGCGCAGGCTGCCGCCCGCTTCGGCTGGGAGGGACGCCCGAAGGCGCCGCGCCAGATGCGCGACGAGAACGGGCTGCTGGTCGGCTGGGGCCTCGGCACCGCGACCTTCCCGGCCCTCATGTTCGAGGGCCACGCGCGCGCGGTCCTGCGGCAGGATGGAAGCGGTCGGGTCGAGATCGGTGCGGAGGACATGGGCCAGGGCGCGTGGACGGCGCTGGCGCAGATCGCGGCCGACAGCCTCGGCATCGCAGCCGATCGGCTGGAGCTCCTGGCGGGCGATTCGCGCCTGCCGGACGCGGGCATCGCCGGCGGGTCGGCCCATACGGCGACCGCCGGCATGGCCATCCATGCGGCCGGCGGCCGACGTGATCGCCAAGCTCGCGGAGCTTGCCATGCGCGACGAGCGCTCGCCGCTGTTCGGAGCCGACAATGTCGGCGTCGTGGCGCGCGATGGCCGGCTGCTGCGACGCGACGACGAGAGCCGGGGCGAGAGCTATGGCGACATCCTCGCCCGCGCCGGCCTGGCCGAGATCGAGGGTCGGGGCAGCAGCGCCGGCAATCCGGACGCGCAGAGCGCCTATGCCATGTATGCGCATGGCGCCGTCTTCGCCGAGGTGAAGGTCGACCCCGAGCTCGGCCAGATCCGCGCCACGCGCCTGGTCGGCGCCTTCGCGGCCGGCACGGTCATCAACCCGCGCCTGGTGCGCAGCCAGTACTATGGCGGGATGATCTGGGGCGTCTCCTTCGCGCTGCACGAGCAGGCGCTGCACGATCCGCGCACCGGCCGGATCATGAACGCCAACCTCGCCGAGTACCACGTGCCGGTAAACGCCGACGTGCCTTCGCTTGAGGCGATTTTGGTCGACGAGCACGATCCCCATGTGAACGCGCTGGGCATCAAGGGGGTAGGCGAGATCGGCATCACCGGCACGGCGGGGGCGATCGCCAATGCGGTATGGCATGCGACGGGGGTCCGCGTGCGGCGCTTTCCCATCGTCATCGAGGCGCTGATCGGAGGCTAGGCAACAGGCGGCGCTCCAAGTCGGGAGCGCCGTCCCAGACGCTGCAACTAGCCCAGCCGGGCCAGCGCCTCGCTGATCGCGGCGGCGCTGTGGGGCGAGCGGTCGATCTCCTTCCAGGGATCGTCCCGCTGGCCCAGCCGCCGGGCGATGTTTGCCATCGTCCAGTGGCGCGCCGTCATGCCGTTCGCGTCGATCTCGCGCCAGTCGACGGGTGTCGCCACGGGCGCTCCCTGCCGCGCCCTGGGCGAGTAGGGGGCGACGGCGGTCTGGCCGTAGGCGTTGCGGCCGACGTCGAGGAAGACGCGGTCGCCTCGCTTTGCCTTCCGCTGCTCGACCGTCAGCGCGTCGGGGTGGGCCTGCGCGAGCCGAGCAGCCAAGTCATGCGCGACCTCACGAACGGGGTCGAATGCCACCTTCCTGTCGAGCGGCAGCACCACGTGCAGCCCGCGCGAGCCGGTCGTCATCAGGAAGCTCGAGAGCTCGAGGCGATCCAGCAGAGCCTTCACCCGGTGCGCCGCCGCCACGACCTTCGCGAAGTCGTCCTCCGGCGGATCGAGGTCGATGATGAGCCGGTCGGGGTGGTCGGGCCTGTCGACCCGGGCCAGCCCCACATGGAGCACGATCGCCGCTTGGTCGGCGAGGTAGGCGAGCGTCGCGGCGCTGTCCGCCACCACATAGTCGACCGTGCCGCCCTCCTTCGGGAGGGACGCGCGGCGCACCCAGTCCGGAAAGTGCTCGCCCGCGTGCTTTTGAAAGAATCCGCTGGCCTCGATGCCGTCAGGGAAGCGCTGATAGGAGAGCGGCCGGCCGTCGATGTGGGGCAGCATCACAGGGGCAATCTTGACCATGTAGCGGGCGAGGTCGGCCTTGCTGATGCCGTCCTTCGCGAACAGCAGCTTGTCGGGGTGACCGATCTCGACGCTCCGGCCGTCGGCATCGATGGTCGTGACGTCACTCATGCCACGCGCTCCCCAACCGCGCCGCGGCCAAGCTCCTCGACGGAGGACGAGCGCTCGACGACCAAGGAGCCGACGCTCAACCGTCGTCGGCGGGCCGCTTCTCCAGCACGTCCTCGATGTAGAGGCGCTCGATGAAGACCTTGAGGACGACGAGCAGCGGCACGGCGATGACGAGGCCCATGAAGCCGAAGATGGCGCCGAACGCGATCACGGCCGACATGGTGAGGAGTGGCGGCAGCTCGATCTCACGCTGCTGGATGAGCGGCAGGAGGACATTGCCCTCGAGCTGGTTGATGGCGAGGTAGAGGAGGACGACGTAGAGCGCCGTCATGGGAGTCACCGTGAAGGCGATGAGGATGGCCGGGAGGGCCGCGACGATGGGGCCGATCACCGGCACGAACTCGAGCACACCGGCAATCACGCCAAGCGCCACGAACAGCGGCAGGCCCAAAAGGCCCAGTCCCAGCATCGCCGCAGCGCCGATCATCACCATCAGCACCAGCTGGCCGACGAGCCAGGTGCCGAGCAGCGAGCCGGCCTCGTCGAGCACATGGCGGAAGCGGTGACGCCCGCCAGGTGGCACCAGCCGGACGAGCCCATCCCGATACCGCTCGGGATCGAGCGCCAGGAAGAGGCAGACGAAGAGGATGAAGATCACGTTCAGGGCATAGGAGACGCCGCCGGAGACGATGGAGGTGGCCCCACCCAGCATCTCGGTGGCGCTCGAGCCGAAGGTGCTGAGCACCGAGCTGATGCCGACATCCCGGATGCCGAACCGGGCAAGGAAGCCTGTGAGCGCGTCGCGTGCCGCCGGCAGGCGTGCCGTCAGCTGCTGGATCTGGTCGGCGATCTGGTTGCCGAACAGGACGCTGCCGCCGACGATCGCGATCAGCGCCAGGACGAAGGTGAGGACGGTGGCGAGGCGTCGCGGCACCCGCGTCAGACGCGCGACGATGACGCCGCCCCGATGCAGGGCCACGGCCAAGAGACAGCCGAAAAAGAAGATGAGCAACACCTGCTGGGCCCGCCAGAGCGCCAGCACGACGACCACCACGGCGACCACGACGCCGACGCGACGCACAAAGCCCACGAACGCGGGGTCGCGGTCGACATGCGCCACCGGCATCAACTCCGGCTCCTGATCCATCCAGCCCGCCTTTCCTGCCGGCCCGGCGTGCAGCGTCGCACGTACCGCCCGGCTGTCAACGCGATGGCCGCAGCGCCGTTCCCCCGTCGGCAACGCTCAGACGGCAAGGCAACGCAAGAAACGCTCCGCCATCTCGAGGTCGCGGCGCAGGCAGGCGTGCCGTCGCTGCTGCTCGACCTCCTCGCCCCACTGCTCGATCTCGAACAGCTCGTCGAGCAGCGCCACCTCGAAGCCGGTCCTAGCGTCGAGCCGGCCGCGGGCCATCGCCAAGCTGAGAACGAGCGATCCCATCAAGGTGGTCGCGGCGTGAACGCCCACAAGGCGCCAGTCGTCCAGCCCCTCCACCGCCAGGCGTAGCGCCCGCAACGACGCCTCGCTCTGGGCCAGGGGCTCGATCGCGTGGGCGACCTCGAGCCGCGCGTCGAGCTCCCGTTCGGCCCAGTCGAGCCAGGGCTGCCAGGCCGCCTCCTCGCGCGCCACCAGCTCACCGGGCCTCGCGGCGCGGTAGCACAGGAGGTCGGTCTGTGCGTAGCCGATGAGCTCCTCGATCGCGTCCTGACGTCGAGCGGGCATCAGGTCGACCACGGTCGTCGCAAGACGCGTCGCCGGCATCGCGTCCGGCAGCACCTCCTCGCCTTGGGAATCCCACTCCTCGGCCACCAGCTGGGCCACAGCCGGGCTCGGCATGAGGAGCGGGCGGCGGCCCGGGGTCAGCATCGGCCGCCCGTCGAGGAGCGCCAGATGCCCCTGCCCTTCCTCGCGGACCAGGACCTCCTTGTAGAAGCGCTTCACGGCGTCACCAGGCCGAGCGCCAAGGGCTCGAGGTCGGCGAAGCTCTCGAGGACCGTCAGCGCTCCCGCGGCCGCGAGCTCGTCCGGCGGGTGGTTGCCCCAGCGGACGCCGATGCCCTCGGCCCCGGCCGCGCGCGCCATCAGGATGTCGAAGGTCGTGTCGCCCACCATTACGGTGGCACCGGGCGCTGCCCCGGCCTCGGCCATGGCCGCCTGGACCATCGCTGGGTGCGGCTTACTAGGGTGGAGGTCCGCCGTTTGCATGGTGAGAAAAAAGCCCTCGAGGCCGTGCCGCTCGATCACCTGGTGGAGGCCGCGCATCGCCTTGCCGGTCGCGACGCCCATGGGCACGTCCAGCTCGCGCAGGCGCTCGAGGATGGCGCGGGCACCCGGAAACATCGGCTCCTGGAAGGCAGGCGTCAGGCGATATTCGAGGAAGGCGTCGCGGTAGCTCTGCGCGATCCGCGTTGCCAGGACGGGATCCTCGCGCCCCAGCAGCACGGCCATCGCCTCGGTGAGCGACAGGCCGACGATGCGGCGGACGGCCTCGGCCGGCGGCGGACGCAGCCCCTCGGCCGCGAAGGCCTGCCGCGCGCAGGCGACGATGGTCGCCTGGCTGTCGACCAGCGTGCCGTCGACGTCGAAGATGACGAGGCTCACCCTGCCGCTCACGGTGTCTCCATCGGCCTTTCGGAACGAGGGACGCCTAGCACAGGCGCGTGCAGGCCTGGACAGATCCGCGAGGTCGCTATTCGGCGGGGTGGGGCGCCGGCGGCCGCGAGACAGGCGCACGCCGGCCGAGCCCAGCGATCCAGCGGCAGACGACGTAGAAGACAGGCGTGAAAAGAAGGCCAAAGCCGGTCACGCCCAGCATGCCGAAGAAGACGGCCGTGCCCAGCGCCTGACGCATCTCGGCGCCCGCTCCCAGCGCCGTGGCGAGCGGCACGACCCCCAAGATGAAGGCGAAGGAGGTCATCAGGATCGGACGGAGCCGCGTGCGCGCCGCCTGGACCGCCGCCTCGAAGCGGCTTTTTCCCTCATCCTCGGCCTGACGCGCGAACTCGACGATCAGGATGGCGTTCTTGGCGGCGAGCCCGACCAGGACGACGAGGCCGATCTGGGTCAGGATGTTGTTGTCCATGCCGCGGAAGAGGACGCCCGAGATGGCGGCAAGGAGGCACATCGGCACGATCAGCACGACCGCGAGCGGCAGGAGCCAGCTCTCGTACTGGGCGGCCAGGACGAGGAAGACGAAGACCACCGAGGCGGCGAAGACGTAGAGCGCCGTGCTGCCGGCGGCCTTCTCCTGATAGGCGAGGTCCGTCCACTCGTAGCTGAAGCCCGAGGGCAGCACCTCGGCCGCGAGCCCCTCCATGGCGGCGATCCCCTGGCCGGTCGAGAAGCCGGGTATCGTCGAGCCCTGCACCTCGCCCGCCGGATAGAGATTGTAGTGGGGAACGCGGTAGGGCCCGGTGACGTCGGTGAAGGTCGCGACCGAGCCGATCGGCACCATCTGCCCCCGGTCGTTGCGCATCTTGAGCTTGCCGATGTCCTCGGCCTCGCGGCGGAAGGGCGCATCTGCCTGCGCCGTCACCCGGTAGGTCCGGCCGAGGATGTTGAAGTCGTTGACGTAGGCGGAGCCCAGATAGATCTCGAGCGTGCTGAACACATCCTCCACCGCCACACCCAGCATCTCCGCCTTCACCCGGTCGATGTCGGCGTAGATCTTGGGCGTGTTGGTGTTGAAGAGGGTGAAGACCGAGGTCAGCCCCGGCGTCTTGTTGGCGGCCCCCGCCAAGGTGCTCACGGCCTCGGCCAAAGCGTCGAGGCCGCGGCCGCGGCGATCCTCGACCATCATCTTGAAGCCGCCGCTCGTCCCGATCCCGTGCACCGGCGGCGGCGAGATGACGAAGACCAGGCCCTCCTGGATGCCCGCCATCTTCTGCCGCAGCGTCGTCAGCAGGCCCTCGGTCGTGAGGCCTTTGGCGATGCGCTGCGCAAAGGGCTCGAGCGGCACGAAGATCGCGCCCGCATTGGGCGCGTTCGTGAAGGTGGCACCGTCGAAGCCGGCGAAGGCCACGGTGTGGGAGACGCCGTTCACCCCGCGGATGATCTGGGCGGCCTTGCGCACGACGGCGTCCGTCCGCGCCAGGGAGGAGCCGGGCGGCAGCTGGACGACGGTGATGAAGTAGCCCTGGTCCTGCTCCGGGATGAAGCCCGCGGGCGTGCGCGAGAACTGGTAGCCCGTGAGGAGGATCAGGCCCACATAGACCACGAGCATCAGCACGCTCATGCGCACCAGCCGGCCGGTGAGGAGGCCATAGCCGTGCGAGAGCCGGTCGAAGGCGACATTGAAGCCGCGGAAGAAGAGGCTGATGGGTCGGAGGATCAGCGGCGGCTTGCGCGCCTCCTTGTCTCTGGCCCGCAGCAGCAGTGCTGCCAGGGCCGGCGAGAGCGTGAGCGACACGATGCAGGAGATGGCGGTGGCGGAGGCGATGGTGATCGCGAACTGCCGATAGAACTGGCCCGAGATGCCGGTGATGAAGGCGGTCGGCACGAAGACGGCGGCGAGCACCAAGGCGATCGCGACCAGGGCGCCGCCCACCTCGTCCATGGTACGATGGGCCGCCTCGCGGGGCGTCATCCCTTCGTGCAGGTTGCGCTCGACGTTCTCGACCACGACGATCGCATCGTCGACCACGATGCCGACGGCGAGCACGAGGCCGAAGAGGGAGAGGTTATTGAGGGAGAAGCCGAAGGCGCCCATCACGGCGAAGGTGCCGATGAGGGACACCGGGATCGCCACGATCGGGATGACCGCGGCCCGCCATGTCTGGAGAAAGAGGATGACGACGATGACCACGAGCAGGATGGCCTCGTAGATCGTCTTTTGCACCTCGTGCACCGACTCGGCGATGAACTCGGTGGGGTTGTAGACGACCTCGTACGCCAGGCCCTTCGGGAAGTCGCGGCTGAGCTCGCTCATGGTGCCGAGCACCTGGTGGGCGGTCGCGAGCGCGTTCGAGCCTGGCCGCTGAAAGATCAGGATGGCCACGGCCGTATCGGCATCGAGGTAGGAGTTGGTGAGATAGTCCTGGGCGCCGAGCTCGACCCGCGCCACGTCCCTCACGCGGGTGACGCGGCCGTCCGGCTCCCGCTTCACGACGATGTTCTCGAACTGCTTGACGTCCTGCAGGCGGCCGAGGGTCGTCACGCTGAGCTGGTAGGCGCCGGGATTGGGCATCGGCTCCTGGTTGAGCGTACCCGAGGCGACCTGGACGTTCTGCCCCTGGATCGCGCTCACCACGTCGCCGGCCGTGAGGTTCAGCTCGGCGATCCGCTCCGGATCGAGCCAGACACGCATCGAATAGTCGCGGGCGCCGAAAAGCCTGACCTCGCCCACGCCGTCGAGGCGGGCCAGCACGTCCTTGATCTGCAGCGTCGCGTAGTTCGAGATGTAGAGCTGGTCCAAGGAGTGGTCCGGCGAGCGCAGATGGACCACCATCATGAGGTCGGGCGAGCTCTTCTTGGTCGTAATGCCCAGCCGCCGCACCTCCTCGGGCAGCTTCGGCTCGGCCACCGCGACCCGGTTCTGGACGAGCACCTGGGCTGCGTCGAGATCCGTGCCGAGCTTGAAGGTGATGGTGATCGAGACGTTGCCGTCACCGGTCGACTGGGATGCCATGTAGAGCATGCCGTCGACGCCGTTGATCTCCTGCTCGAGCGGGGTCGCCACGGTCTCGGCGACGACATCCGCGGAAGCGCCCGGGTAGGACGCGGTCACCACCACCGTGGGCGGCGCCACCTCCGGATATTGGGCCACGGGCAGCGCCAGATAGGTGATGGCACCGACGAGGGTGATGAGGATCGCCACGACCGTCGCGAAGATCGGCCGGTCGATGAAGAAGTGGGAGAGGCGCATCGTGCCGCGTCCCCGGCCGGCTCAGCCGGCGTCCGGCTGCGTGACCGGCACGATCCTGCCGGGCTCCGGCGTCACCTTGGCACCCGGCCGCGCCCGCGTGAGCCCGTCGATGACGATGCGGTCGCCGGGCTTCAGGCCCGAGCGAACGATCCTGAGCCCGAGCTCGTGTGGTCCGGGTCGGATGACGCGTGACGCCACGACCCCATCGGGTCCCACGATCATCACGACCTTGCGCGACTGGTCGGTGAGGATGGCGCTCTCGGGGATGAGGATCGCCGGGTAGAGCGGCGAGCCCGGCAGGCGTAGCCGACCGAACTGGCCGGGGGTGATGAAGTAGTCGGGATTGGCGACGACCGCCCGCGCTCGCAGCGTGCCGGTGCCCTGGTCGACCTCGTTGTCGACGAAGTCCATGGTCCCCTGGTGCGGCCAGTCATCCTCGTCGGTGAGGCGCACCGCGATCGGCGTGCGATGGTCACGCGTCGAGGGAAGCTTGCCGGCGAGCACGGCTCGCTGATAGCCTAGGAAATCGGTCTCGCTCATGTCGAAGACGAAGTAGATCGGATCGAGGGCGACGATGGTCGTGAGGAGCGTGGCGCTCGGATCGCCGGTGACGAGGTTGCCGACATCGACGCGCCGGTCCGAGATGCGCCCTTTGATGGGTGCCCGAACCTCCGTGTAGCCGAGGTCGAGCTTGGTCTGGTCGAGATGCGCCACCGCCGCCGCGAGATCGGCGTCGGCCTGCCGCTTCTCGGCCAGCCGTTGATCGAGCGTGGCACGCGACAGTGCCGAGGTGTTCACGAGCGTGCTCGCCCGGTTGAGCTGGAGCTCGGCCAGCTGCGCCCGCGCCTTGGCGCTGTCGATCGCCGCCTGCGCCTGCTCGACGGCGACCTGATAGGGCTTGGGGTCGACGACGAACAGCAGCTGCCCGGCCTCGACGATCTGGCCGTCCGTGAAGTTGATGGACTGCAGGTAACCGGACACCCTTGCGCGCACGTCCACGCGCTTGAACGGCTCGAACCGGCCGGTGAACTCGTCATATTCCGTGAGCTGCTGGACAAGAGGCTGCGCGACGGTCACCGCTGGCGGTGGCGTCGTCTTCTCCGCATGCGCCGACCCGTCGTCGCCCTTGCCGCACGCAGCGAGCAACACCGCCAGCACGGCGAGCAGCCCACCGCTCCACAGAGGGCGTGCCCAAGCGCGACCATCAATCCGCGCAGACCGGCTCGAGCCACCTCGTAGCATGCCACCTCCTCGCGCCTGGATCGACGCAGCAGAATGCAAGGCCCTGAGCCGCGTAGGGATCGGCCGCCCGTCGATGCGACCGTTACCCGGGCGATAGACTATTCTTACATGATGGCAAGACGGCGCGACAGCGTGGCTGTGGGCATGGCCCTCATGTCCCGGGGACAATGACAAGCCCGTGGTCCTCTGCCAGTCTCCGCCTGCGTTCGAGGGGAGGCACGCCATCATGCAATCGATCTCCGGCAAGACCCGTCTCTATGCGATCATCGCCCATCCGACCTCGCACGTGCGGGCTCCGGAGTTCTTCAACCCGGTGTTCGAGCGCAAGGGCATGGATGCCCTGCTCCTCGCCCTCGACGTGCCGCCGGCCGACCTGGCGAGCGTGGTTCCCGAGCTCGCGAGGATCCGCAACCTGGGCGGGCTCATCGTGACGATCCCTCACAAGGAGGCGATCGCCCGGCTGTGTCACGAGCTGGGCCCCAATGGGAAGAACATGGGGGCGGTCAACACGGTGCGCTTCGATCCGGGCGCGCGGCTGGTAGGCGAGATGTTCGACGGCGTGGGCCTGCTCGCGGCGGCGCGCTCGGCCGATATCGAGCCCAAGGGCAAGCGCGTGCTGCTTCTAGGTGCGGGCGGCGCCGGGCGGGCGATCGCCTTTGCCATGGCGGCCGAAGGTGTGGCCGACCTCGCGATCACCAACCGGTCGCCAGAGCGGGCCGAGGCGCTGGTGCGCGACATCAAGAGGGTGCTGCCCGAGGCGCCCGCCCGTGCCGTTCCCGCCGACGCGACGGGCTTCGACCTTGTCGTGAACTGCACCTCGCTCGGCCTCCATGCGGGCGATGCGATGCCGCTCGACCCCGCTACTCTCTCGGCACCCACCGCGTTCATCGACATCATCGCGGTACGCGATACCGAGATCATGGACGCGGCTCGGGCGAAGGGCTGCAAGGTGGTGGGCGGTCGGCCGATGGCCGAGCTGCAGATCGACGCGCAGCTGGCCTTCCTCAGGGCTGGTCCGGGCTAGCGCCGAGGCGCATCAGCTGGCCGTAGCGGGCCCGGCTGCGCTCCATGTGCGAGCGGGCCTGCCGCCGCGCCGCCGCCGTGTCGCCGGCCGCGATGGCGGCATAGATGCGCCGGTGCTCGCGCTGGATCTCCTCGAGATAGGCCCGGCGCGTGGCCGGCTCGACGAGGCCGTAGCGGATGCGCTGTCGCGGGATGATGATGGTGCCGAGGAAGGCCAGCAGCCGCTCGAAATACGGATTGCCGCTCGCCTGAGCGACACAGCGGTGAAAGCTGAAGTCGGCGTCGACCGCGTCGTCGCCGGCCGCGATCAGGCGATCGAGCTCCTCGAGCTCGTCCTCGATGGCGCTGAGCTCCTCGCGCGTCCGGCGCTCGGCCGCGAGCGCGCTCATCTCGGTCTCAAGCGCGAGGCGAAGCTCGAGAAGCGCCAGCGCGTCCTCGAGCGAGGCCGGGTCGCTCGCGATTCCGAGGAAGGGCTCGCGCGACGGCGGCTCGACCACGAAGATGCCGCGCCCCTGGCGCGACGAGACGAGCCCCGCTGCCTTGAGCGCTGCCACAGCCTCGCGGACCACGGTGCGGCTGACGCCGAAGGTCGCCGCCATGCTGCTCTCGGCCGGCAGGCGATCCCCCGGATTCCAGCGACCCTGCTCGATCTCGATGGTGAGCTGCCGGATTACCGTCGCCGTCAGGCTCATGGGCGGCTCGACCGGCCCGAGCTCGCGCTGCGTCGCCAACATTGCCCCCTCCCGCTGTAATCCGTTGTCGATGGGCCGCCCATCACCCTATCCTGTTATCGTACAAGCGGCCAGCGCGGCAGACGCTGCAGCCGGAGCTGAGGGCGGCCGGGACCGGCCCAGCTCCGGCGTCGAGGCCAAAAAGCCAGGGATACGCCATGCGGATCGTCGAGGTCAGCACCAGGATCTTCAACTACCAGACGAACAAGCTCAACGACAGCGACGGCCACACCCATCCGGGCCCGTGGCGCGACGCCCGCCACGGCCTCTTGAGCATCGTCTGCGACGATGGCACCACCGGTTATGTGACCGCACCGCCGACCGCCCTCGACGAGAGCCTCCTCAACGCGTTCGTACGCCCCGTCCTCGTCGGCGCCGACCCGATGGACCGCGAGAGGCTCTGGCAGGCCATGTACAAGTGGCAGCGCGGCAGCGCCGCCCGGCTGACCGACCGCGTGCTCTGCGCCGTCGAGCTCGGCCTGTGGGACCTCGCCGGCCGCAAGCTCGGCCTGCCGGTCTACAAGCTCATCGGCGGCTATCAGGACAAGATCCTGGCCTACGGCAGCACGATGTGCGGCGACGACCTCGAGGGCGGCCTCAAGACGCCCGAGGACTATGGCCGCTTCGCCCAGTGGATGGTCAAGGAGCGGGGTTACAAGGCCGTCAAGCTCCACACCTGGATGCCCCCGATCCCAGGCGCCCCCAACGTCAAGCTCGACTACGCCGCCTGCGCCGCCGTGCGCGAGGCCGTGGGGCCCGACATCCCGCTGATGCTCGATCCCAACCACTGGTACAGCCGCGCCGACGCGCTGTGGCTCGCCGACCGGCTCCACGAGCTGGGCTATCTCTGGATGGAGGAGCCGATGGAGGAGGCCTCCTTGAGCTCCTACCAGTGGCTCAGCGCCAACACCCGGCTCAACATCCTCGGGCCCGAGAGCATGGCCGGCAAGTTCCACACCCGTGCCGAGTGGGCGTCCAAGGGTGCCTGCGACATGCTGCGCACCGGTGTGTGGGACGTGGGCGGCATCGGCCCCTCGCTCAAGGTGGCCCACATCGCCGAGGGCTTCGGCATGAGCTGTGAGATCCACGGCACGGGTGCCGGCAACCTCGCCGTCTGCGCCACCATCATGAACACCACCTTCTACGAGCGCGGCCTGCTCCATCCCTTCGTCGACTACGAGAAGCCGCCGGCCTACCTGACGCGCATCGACGACGAGATGGACGAGGACGGCTATGTCCACCTCAAGGACACAGCCCGGCCTGGGCCAGGACATCGATCTCGACTATATCGAGGCCAATCTCGTGAAGAGCTGAAGACGCCAAGGGGAGGCGCTCGATGCGGACGATCAAGGGCCCGGCCGTGTTTCTGGCCCAGTTCATGGCACCCGAGCCGCCGTTCGACAGCCTCCCCGGGCTCGCCCGCTGGGCCGGCGGGAAGGGCTTCCGGGGCGTGCAGGTGCCGACCTTCAACCCCGAGGTCCTCGACCTCGACAAGGCGGCCGAGAGCGACGCCTATTGCGACGAGGTGAAAGGGCAGCTCGCCCTGCACGGCCTCGAGATCAGCGAGCTCTCGACCCACCGCCAGGGCCATCTGGTGGCGATCCACCCGGCCTACGACCAGACGGTCGACATCTTCGCGCCCGAGCGGCTGCGCGGGAATCCGTCCGCCCGACGCGCCTGGGCCATCGACCAGCTCGTCAAGGCCGCGCGCGCCAGCCGCCGCCTCGGCCTCGACCGCCATGTGAGCTTTCCGGGCTCGCTGCTCTGGCCTTTTCTTTATCTCTACCCGCCGCGGCCGACGGGCCTCGTCGAGGAGGGCTTCGCCGAGCTGGCGCGGCGCTGGCGGCCGATCGTCGAGGCGTTCGATGCGGCCGGGGTCGACCTCTGCTTCGAGGTCCATCCGGGCGAGGACATCCACGACGGCGCCTCGTTCGAGCTGTTCCTCGACGCGATGGACCAGCACCCGCGCGTCAACCTGCTCTACGACCCCTCCCACCTCTTCCTGCAGCACATCGACTATCTGGGCTTCCTCGAGCTCTATCGCGAGCGCATCAAGGTCGTCCACGTCAAGGACGCCGAGTGGAACACGAGCCCGCGCGTCGGCACCTATGGCGGCTATCAGGGCTGGCTCGGCCGTGCCGGCCGCTTCCGCTCGCCGGGCGACGGCGACGTCGACTTCGGCGGCATCTTCAGCCGGCTCGCCCAGCAGGACTATGACGGCTGGGCCGTGCTCGAGTGGGAGTGCTGCCTGAAGGACCCCGAGGTCGGTGCCGCCGAGGGTGCGGCCTTCATCCGGGATCACATCATCCAGGTCCAGGGCCGGGCCTTCGATGCCGGCATGCAGGCCGGCGCCGACCGCGCCCGCAACCGCAGGATCCTCGGCATCGGAGCTGCGCCGTGACGGACAACCCCGTGATCGCCCGCCTCGGCCGCCGCCTGCGTCTGGGCATGGTGGGCGGTGGCGGCATCGGCCTCATCGGCCCCGTCCACCGCGCTGCGGCACGCCTCGACGACCTGATCGAGATCAAGGCCGGCGTGCTCTCCTCCGACCCCGAGCGCTCGCTGGCCCAGGCCAAGGCGCTGGGCATCGAGCGGGGCTATGGCGACGTGGCCGCCATGATCGCGGGCGAGCGGGAGCCGCCCCGATGGGATCGACGCCGTCGCGATCGCCACGCCCAACGACAGCCACGAGGCCATCGCCGGGCAGGCGCTGGCGGCCGGGCTCGACGTGATCTGCGACAAGCCCCTGACGAACGACCTCGCGAGCGCCCGGGCGCTGGCCCGCCGGGCCCGCGAGAGCGGCCTCGTCTTCTGCCTCACCCACAACTATTCGGGCTATCCGATGGTCCGCCAGGCGCGGGCCATGGTGGCGGCGGGCGAGCTCGGGCCGCTGCGCCTCGTCCATGTGACCTACATCCAGGGCAGCCTCGGCAGCCGCGTCGAGGACACGCCCGATGCGATGCCGGCCCGCCTGCGCTGGCGCCTCGACCCGGCCAAGGGCGGGGCCAGCCACGTCATGGGCGACATCGGCACCCATGCCCACCAGCTCTTGTCATTCGTCACCGGCCAGCCGGTCGCTCGGGTCATGGCCGAGGTGGGTGCCGTGCTGCCCGGCCGGACGGCGCACGACACCGGCATGGCGCTCCTCGAGCTGGCGGCGGGGCCAAGGGCGTGCTGCTCGCCAGCAAGGCCGCGACCGGGGCCGAGAACGCGCTGAGCCATCGAGGTCTATGGCGAGGAAGGTGGCCTCTTCTGGGAGCAGGCCTCTCTCAATCAGCTGCGCCACATGCGCAACGGCGAGGCGGCCCGCCTGCTGACCCGCGGCCTGCCCGGCCTCCATCCGCTGGCGCGCCGCGCCGCCCGGGTGCCGCCCGGCCACCCGGAGGGCTTCCACGAGGCCTTCGCCAACCTCTACGCCGACTTCGCCGAGGCCGTCGCGGCCCGCCTCGCCGGCACCACGCCCGATCCGCTCTGCCTCCACTTTCCGACTGCCGACGATGGGGCGGATGGCCTGGCCTTCATCGAGGCCTGCCTCGCCTCGACCAGGGAGGGCCGCTGGGTCACGGTGCCGGGCGCGGCATAGCCGGAGAGGGCCCGGCTACTCACGGCCCGGCCTCCGCATCGCTCCCCTGCCCTCCGGCCTCTTGGCGCGGACTGCCGGCGCTCGCATGGTGACGCCGACCGAGCGTCGGAGCCCCCTATGCCAACCACCGCCAAGCCCACCGCACTCCAGCTTTTTCTCATTTTCAGCCGCATCGGGCTCACCAGCTTCGGTGGGGGCCTCAGCGGCTGGCTGCTCCGGGAGTTCGTCCAGGACCGCGACTGGATGACCGAGGAGGAGTTCCTGAACGGCCTCGCCATCTCGCAGGCGCTGCCCGGGGTCAACGTCAAGAACATGGCCATCTGGATCGGCTACCGCCTGCTCGGCCGCTGGGGTGCCGTGGCGGGCTTTTGCGGCATCATCGTGCCACCCGGCATCCTGATCGTGCTGCTGGGCGTCCTCTTCGCCTCGCTCTCCCAGTTCAGGCTCACCCATGTGGCGCTCGCGGGCGCTGCCGCCGCGGCGATCGGGCTCTCCCTCTCGATGGGCATCACGGCGGCGCGCCGGGTGCCGCGGCGGGTGGTGCCGATGCTCGTGATGGCGGCCACCTTCGTCGCCATCGGCATCCTGCACTGGCCCCTCGTCTGGGTCGTGCTGGCGGCAGGCTCGATCAGCATTGCCGCGGCGTCGCTGGGCCTGTCCGGAAACACCGGCGCATGATGAAGCAGCTCTGGGACCTTTTCACCGTCTTCGCGCCGCTCTCCCTCGTCACGATCGGCGGCGGGCAGGCGGTGGTGGCCGACATCCAGCGGCAGGTGGTGAGCGTGCACCACTGGATGACCGACGCCCAATTCGTGAACACCTTCGCGATCTCGCGCATGGCGCCCGGCCCCGGCTCGCTGCTCGTGACCCTGATCGGCTGGCAGGTGGCGGGCTTTTGGGGTGCGATCGTCGCCACGGCCTCGATCTTCGGGCCCACCGCCTTTCTCATCTACGGCGTGGCCCATCTCTGGACCCGCTACAAGGGTGCCCGCTGGCAGATCGTGCTCGAGACCGGCCTGCGCCCGGTCGCGGCCGGCATGATCCTGGCCGCGGTCTATGTCCTGCTCCAGGCGCTGGATGGCGGGTGGCTGGCGCAGGCCATCGCCTTCGCCTCCACGGCCGTCCTGATGGCGAGCCGCATGAGCCCGCTCATTCTCCTCGCCGCCGGCGCAGGCATCTTCATCGGGCTGCGGCTGGTGGGCGTGGTGTAGCGACCCGACCGCTGGCCCCTCGCTCGGGTGGCTGTCCGGCGAGGAGCCAGCTTCAGGCCGCGAGAGCCAGGCCGCTCAGAAGCAGCATTGCTTGCCGCACTTGACGCAGCCCTTCCCCTTCAAGAAATAGAAGGGTGTGTCCGTGACGTTCTCAAGGCTATAGACGCCCTCCGCCAGATCGAGCGGATCGACATCCATCGGATGATCATAGTCGACAGGACTGGTGTACCAGATCGTCGGTGGCCCAGACTGGTGAACGATGACGACCTTGTCGATATTCGTCAAGCCCTCCTTACCCAGAGCGTCCGAGATATTCGGCGGCAGCGGAGCGGTCTCAGGCTTCACGAGGTCGTCGGCGCGACTCGGGCCAAGTGTCGAAAGGGCCACCACCAGTGCAAGCGCGACGCCAGCAGGGGCCAAGCGTTTCGATCCCAAAGCGCTCGTGCGCGTCGACGAGCATATCGGAGAGGACTGCAGCTTCATTCTGGCTTTCTCCTTTACCTGAACTCGATGAAGGGCTTCGAGAAGAAAGTTGGATGCCGATCGCCGCGCACGCAGTTGGCACGATCTCCTTCTGGTCCGGATCTCACCTACTTGAGCACGAACGTCCGATGAGGCCTACCGCCGTGCCTACGTCGGCCTCCCACCACAGAACACCGATGCAGCACTGCGCGAGGCTCTCCGCTCAGAAGACGCACTGCTTACCTCTCTTAACGCAAAGTCTCTTTTGGTAGTAGTAAGCAGGCGAGTTGGTATAATCCTTCTCGTCGAGAACTCCTTGGATAAGAACATCCGTGTCGATGTCGATGGGATGCTCGAGATCGAGAGGATGCGTATACCAGATCATCGGAGGTCCGGATTCGGGCACAACTACGATCTTGTCAATATTGCCGAAGCCCAGCTTGGTGATGATATCCGCCACCTCCTTCGGCATCGGGGCAGTCGGGGGCATCACCGGCTCCTGAGCGCGGCTTTGCCCGGCGACCAGGAGGCCGAATATCACCGCCAGCGTGGCGCCGACGGGCGCCGCTCGCATCGCCACGTCGGGCATGGCGCTAATCGACGACTTAACCGATGATGGCTGCTTGCACAACATAGCATTCTCCCTTTTCTAGAAACGAAGAAGAACTCGGAGGATAAACGCGCGCTCCGGAGATATTCCGCTGACGCGTGTCTCATTTGTTCTGTAATTCTCGTCCTGATACCAGATATCCGCATCAAAGATATTGGTTGCTTCAAAGGATATCTGCCCTCGATTGTCCGGGAATTGATAGCCTAGCTGAAGATCAACAGATGTCGAGAACCAACTTTGGGGGTCCTCGCCATTGTAACGGCGCGATTGCCAGATTGGCAGGATGGCGCCGCGCGCGAACCAGCCGCTCGGCACGAAATAGGTAGCGCCCACAGGTGCCACGAAAGAGATCACGCGCCGCGGATCAATCCGCGGGTCGCCGTTCTGAAACTCGTCGAACTGCGGCTCGGCGAACAGCGTGACCCGATCGTTGACGATCAGGTAGGCGTAGGCTGAGGCGTCGTAGATCTCCCAGTTCGCAGCTCGCGTGGAGCCGCCGGATGCCAGCTCGATCTTGCGAATGCTGCCTGCCGCGCCAATCCGCAGCCGATCCGTGACCTCCGTGTCGATGCCGATATGCGCGGCGTTCGAGATTGATCCGCCAAAGTCGTCGAAAAGTAGCGGGAATCCCATCAGTGTGTCCGGCTCAAGCGTCTGCTCGGTGACCAGGACTTGCTTGACCGTTCGTGACAGTGCGGCTCTGACGCTTACCTTGTCGTTGAACCTGTAGCGCGCGCCAAGCAGCGGGCCCAGCGTCGCCTTGTCACGCCGGTGTAGATCGTAACGGATCGCCTCCAGGCCCCCGGTGACATAGAGGGCTGGGCTGAGCTGTCGGCTGATTTGCCCATAGAGGATCTGAGAGTTTCTGGAACTCCTTTCGTCCGATCGACTTGTATCATCGTGATCGCTCTGGGAAATTAGCGCGAACCCTCCGCCATACAGGAAGTCGAAGCCGCCGGCAGACAGGATATGCTGCAGTTCGTACTGGCTTCCTGACAGAGTGGTTCGTCCAGGGAAGAAAACCCCCTCGTCTCTGTTCTTATACTCCCCTACAATTACTGATCCCAGGACAGTTGACCCTGGCGCCAGGCGCCAGGATAAGCCCGCGGCGACATCCGACTCCGTGATAGCGGATTTTACATTGGGATCATAACTGCCGGGGTTGCCGTTGAGGGTGATGTCGCCGAAGTTCGTGTCGCGGTGATGGTACGCGATCTGGACGGCGACATCTTCCGTAATGGCAAGCTTGCCGTAGGCGTCGTAGAGCGTGTTCTCGATATCGGCGTTGCGGCGGAACCCGTCCGAGGTCGTGGTGAGCGCGCCAGCACCCAGCGACAGGGGACCGTGCAGGGCGGAGACGATGCTCTCCTGGCCGAAGGTCGAGAAGGAGCCGGCGGTGCCCGAGATCGAGGCGCGCAGGCCGTCATGGATGAAGGCCGTCTCGTACTCGTTGAAGCCGGGTGGCAAGGGCAGGCCCAGACCCAGCGAGAAATCCTGGTATGGCGCGCGGGGCGAGATGGGCCAGCCGCTCGGTGGCTCGAGAAGCTGCGCCTTGAAGGTCTCGCTGACCCGGATCAGCTCCTGATCGGGCGCGCGGCCGGCCGTGTCCGCGACGTAGCGCCGGACGGCGGCGCTGTCGGGCGCCGCCTCGAGCGCCTTGGCCGCCTCGTTCACGCCCAGCTGATGGAAGCCCAGACTGTCGTAGATGCTGGCGAGGTTGGCGCCGCGGCCGGCACGGTCCTGGTCGAGGAGCAGGCGCGAACGGTAGGGCGCACGGTTGTCGTTGCGCTCGATGCTCTGCTCCAGCGCCTCGAGCGCCTCGACGGGCCGGTTCTCGAGCAGAAGTCGGCTGGCATCGAAGTACCAGGGCGTCGGATCGGCAGGGTCGAGCGTCTTGGCCATGTCGAGCTGGGCGCCGGCCTTGGCACCCCGGTACTGCTCGGTGAGGACCCGGCCGAGATAGCTGCGCAGCAGCGAGCTCGTGGGGTCCAAGGCGACCGCCATCGCGATGTGCCGTCCGCCCTCGGCCAACTGGTTCTGGCGAATGAGCGCGAGCCCGAGGCCGAGCTGTGCCGTCGGGTTCTGGCTGTCCCGCACGAGCGCCCGCTCGAAGGCGGCCTCGGCCGCGCGGGCGTCGTAGGCGGCGAGCGCGGCGAACCCGAGAGCGATGTCGGCCGGCGCGGCACCGCCCAGCTCGACGGAGCGAGCAGCTGCGGACCGCGCCATCCGGATCCTGCCCTGCATCATGCGCAGCTCGGCGAGCCTGCCCCAGACGAGGGGATCGCGCGGCGCGATGTCGGACGCTGCCTCGGCCGCGACAAGCGCCCCGTCCAGGTCGAGCACCAGCTGGCGCGCATAGCTCTGTGCCAGCCGCGCGGCTACGAGGCCGGGTGCCTCGCCCACGGCCGCCTCGGCAAGCCGGCTGGCCTCCGCGCCGTCGCCGCGCGCGACCGCGATCGACGCGAGGAGCGCGTCGCGGAGTCCGCCGACAGGTCCGCGACCCTCTACCTGTCGTAGAAGCGCTTCCGCGCGAAGGGCCTGACCGGCCTGGAGAAGCCGGGCCGCCTTGGTGAGACGAGGGTCCGAGACGCCTGTGTCGGAGACCGGGAGCTCTGGGTAGTAGAGGGTCCAGGCGAGACGGCCGGCGGCAGCGCGGCGCAGCACCTCATAGGGTGTGCCGGCCGCGGCCAGGCGCTCCCTGGACGCCTGCCCATCCGCGCTGACACGCAGCGCCTCGCCGGACCGCAGGGGTGGGCCGATTGCTGCCCCATCCCGGCTCTTCTCGACCGCCACGACCCCTTCGAAGACGACGATCTCGGCCGACGGCCCGTGAGCGGAGGGTGCTGCGGTCCGGGCATAGATCTCGGTGCCCTTGATGCCGGCGTTCACATAGGGTGTGCGCACGGTGAGCGTGCGGCGGACTTGGCTCAGGAGATAGAGCGCGCCCTGCAGCAGCTGCACTATCCCGCTTCCGGGCGTCTCGGGCGCCTCGATGCGCAGCGCCGAGTTCTCGTCGAGGCGCAGCACGGTCGAGGCCTCGATGAGGTAGACGGCGGCACGGCTGCTCGGGCCGACGCTGATGACGTCGCCCTCACAGATCGAGGCCGCGCCGCCGCCACTCTCGAAGACGCGCGAGCCGATCAGCACCGTGCCGGTGCTCGAGACGAGCTCGCCGACAACGCTGCCGCGGCCGGCTTCCTGCGGGCAGGCGGCCTCTTCCTGTGCCTCCGCATCCGGGACACAGCATGAGAATGTAAGAAGTACCGCCGTTACGAGACTGTCCCGCGCCAGGGTCACGGTTTTGCTCCTTCTGGGGCTTTCTCCTGGATGCTCGCTTCGATTCTCCGGCTCCACCGAAGGCCTGAGGTTGAGGGGTCGAATGGATGCCTGCTCGTGTGGCTCGTGGCGCCGGCGCCTCCTTCAGGGCGTTGAATGGGCGTGGTCGACCCACGGCGCAGGCGCCGCCGGGCGCGCCGATGGGCCTGTGCCGGCGCCACCGCAGAGCCGCAGAACGCCGATCGGATCCGACCTGCCCGCCACCTCGTGCCGGCCCATGTCCATCGTCGCGAAGGCTCGGCCCGCCTCGGCGGCCGTTCTGGCGCTGATCAGGATGGCGGCAGGCGGCCGGTCGGGGCACAGCCTCTTGCCGAGCTGCTCGATGCGCTGGGTCGCGTTGACCGTGTCGCCGACGAGCCCATAGGTGCTGCGACGGGGCGATCCGACATTGCCCATCGAGACGGGGCCGGTGTTGATGCCGATGCGCACGCGGATCGGCGGCATGCCGCCCGGCGACGGCTTTTGGCCGTCCGCCTCCAGGGCCGCGGCGATCGCCAGGGCGGCGCGGCAGGCGCGGGCGGCGTGGTCGGCCAGCGGTTCGGGGGCGCCCCAGAAGGCCAGGAGGCCGTCGCCGGCGAAGTCGCCGACCGTGCCGCCCTCCCCTTCGATGATGGCGGTGAGCGTCGTGAAATGCTCGTTGACCAGGCGCGCCGCGGTCTCGGGCGGGAGGTGCTCGAAGAGCGTCGTCGAGCCCACGATGTCCGTGATCATCACGGTGGCCTCGCCCGTGCGCGCGGCCGTGGTGTAGCGCTCGTCGCCGCTCAGCAGGCGGCGGGTCAGGAGGCGCGGCGCATAGATGCCGAGCCAGCGCGCAGCCCCCACATAGTGGGCCGTCTGCCCGACCAGCACAGCCACCGGCAGCAGCACGCCCACCGGCACCACGAGCGGCAGCCAGATCCGGTAGCCGATGAAGAGCGCCGTGACGCCCAGGGCGTAGGTGACAGCGGCAGCGCCGGCGAGCGCAAGCCCGCGCCACAGGCCCCCGCTGCAGCTGAGAAAGGTCAGGGCCGTGCCCATCGCGAGGACGATCAGGGCGCGGATGCCCTCGGGCATGGGCCGCAGCGTCTCGTCGTGGATGAGGTTGTCGTAGGCCGTGGCGGCGATCTCGACCCCGCTCATCAGGATGCCGAGCTCGCTCCTGAAGACGGTGGGGAAGCTGTCCGCCGACTGGGCGATGCGCAGCTCCTGCTGGCCCACGAAGACGGTGCGCCCGGCGACCGCCGGCAGCTCGGCAGGCTCGATCAGCAGGTCCACGATCGAGTAGGAGGGCAGCGTGCCGGGGGGACCATAAAAGGAGGCATAGTAGTAGGCGGGGCCGCGCCGCACCCGGGCGAGGGCCTCAAGGATGCGGCGGTCCCGCTGGGCCCGCGCCGGTTCGGCCGGGCCGGGGGCAGTGGATGGGACGCGAAGGCGCCCCAGGGCCTGGCTGGCGGGCGCAGGCGCGTCGGGGCCGAGAGCGGCGGCGGCGGGCTGCACCGCGAAACGCATCAGCGCGTCGCCGCTCGCCAGCTCCAGCGCCCGGACCGGCAGCTGGGCGGGGTCCGGCACGGCCGGGCTGTAGGCCCAGAACTGGTTCACCCGCGAGGCCGCGTGCGGCAGGACAAAGGTGGCCGAGGCCGCGGCCGCGGCCCTCAGGCGCCGATCCGGCAGCTGGACGATGTCCGCCTGCAGCGGCGCCGGGCCCATGCCCTCGGCCGGCGCCAGCCAGGCGCGCACGGCGCCCGCCAGCAGCACCGCCCGCCCATGCCTCCTCAGCGCCACCGCCAGCTCGGCCACCCCCACCTCGCGCCGCGCGCTCTCGGCGAAGAGGATGTCGAAGACGATGGGGCCGGCACCGCGCCTCGCCAGCTCGCCCACGAGACAGGCATAAAGGCCGCGCGGCAGGTCCTCCGGCGCCGTGACGCTCGACAGCGCGGCCAGCCCCGGCACCCGCCGCCCGCAGCCGCGCAGGGGCTCGGGCCAGGCTTCGGGATCGTCGGGCAGCCCGCGCAGCCGCTGGATCGCGTCACGGTCGACCCGCACGATCACCGCATCGTCAGGCGGCGACCTCACGCCCCTCGCGCCGAACAGCAGATCGAGACCCACCTGCTCCTCGAGCGAGAAGCCGGGCTCCGAGACCGCGAACAGCATCCCACCGATGCCGACCAGCAGGCTCAAGCCCAACCGACGCAGCGCGCTCGTCATGGCACGCCCCTCGCGAACGGATGCAGACGATCTTACTATAGCATCCTGTCCGCCGCCTGCGCAGTGCTAAGTATCACTCGCGGTCGAGGGCCTTCCCGAGGCCCGACCAGGGGTCTCCCGAAAGCACGCGCAGGTTCTTTTTTGTCATTTGTCGTCGGGGTCCGGCTGGGGGCCGGTGAGCTGCTTTTCCGGCGGTCTCCTTTGCTCGTGGACCTCGGCCCCGCTCTCGTCCAACAGGGCCCGGTCGGCTGGTCGTTCCTGTAGCCCTCGTGCTCGACACGAAGGTGACAAAGAAAGACGAGGCAGCGCGAGGGCACAGAAGAGGCGAGGCGACGCGAGGACGCGCTTCTTCCGTCGTCCCACGGCCGGACCGGGGGAACAGGTAACGCGGTGCGACGGGAAGGGAGTCGCGCAGTCTCCGCCACCTGACCGCCCGATCAAGTCGGGCGGTGACAATAAAGGCCGTGGCGGCGCGCCTTTCCCTCGTCGCCCCACGACTTGATCGGGGGGCCAACTGTTCGAGATTGGCCACACTACTGCCGGATCACGACCACCAGTTGATCCCCCGCTCAAGGCGGGGGATGACCCGTGAGGGTGGATCGGCTCGCCCTTCTTTCGCTATCCTTTGCTGATCTTTTCTTCTTTCACTCTCCCGTTCTGCTCCACCGCCTCGGCCCCGCTCTCTCCCAGCGGGGCCTCGCGGCTCTCGGCGTAGCGCAGGACCCAGTCGGCCACGTCCGGGTTGCTCCGGGCGAAGGCGAGGAGGTCCGAGACAAGCTCGGCGGCGACGGGATTTTTCGACGCCTGGATGGAAGGCTCCGACGCGGGGGCGTCGTCGACCAGCTCCGCGCCGATCTCGTCCCCGGCACAGCAGCTCGGGATCGCGGTCGCTCGTGCGCGTCACGAGGCGGCGCAGGCGGTTTTCCGGATGGCGGCCGCGGTTGCCCTCGTAGGTAAGGAACAGAAGAGCTTTGGTGTCGCCCATGTCGGCGAGGTGCTGGAGGCTGGCGAACGCCGTCCTGATCAGGATCTCTTCGCGCTCGTCCTCGGGCAGCTCGGCCTCGTGCCGGTAGTAGGCGACGTGCTCCTGGAATTTCTCGTCCTCGAGGAGCGACAAAATCTCGGCCTCGTCCGTGTCCTCGTGCCTGGCGACCTCGGCGGGCGTCATGCCGCCGGCGAGTCGCCGCGCCAGCCGCACGGTGCGGGCCGCGGGCATCGAGGCGGGGGAACGCGAGGGGTAGGTGGAAGGCATGTGGGCTTCGTATAGGAATGAGAGCCCTTGTCAATCAGGATGAAAATCTTTCTTGGCTCTCGCGCATCTCTCCGCTCGTCGCCGCCTTCGGGGGGATGAGCGGCGAGGGTGGCGTCGGCAGCTCGGGCACCGTCTGCGTCACGCCTGTTGCAGCAGGCACGCACGGCGTCCGTCCGGGCAGCCTCATCCGCGACGAGATCCCGGACGAGCGCGGGCCGGCCGGGCAGGCGGGACGGAGGTGTCTTGTCGTTCGTCACCGCCCTCGCCTCTTCGCCTGCCCCGCGTTCCCTGGTAGGTTGAGGCGTGAGGAGGCCGGATCGCCATGGCGACGCGCAAGACAGAGCTCTACGAGGACGACTTCTATGCGTGGAGCCGCGAGCAGGCGGCGGCGCTGCGGCGGCTGTCGGCCGAGCGCTGGAACGGCCCGCTCGACCTCGAGCATCTGGCGGAGGAGGTCGAAGAGTTGGGCTCGGACGTGCGAAACGCCGCGCGGAGCCACCTCCGCCGGCTGATAGAGCATGCCCTGAAGCTCGAATACTCGCCCGCATCCGAGCCACGCGCCGGCTGGATCGACACGATCGACGACGCCCGCGACGAGATCGCCGAGCGGCTCACGGCCACCATCCGCAAGGACCTCGAGGACCATCTGCCGGACGCCTATGCGCGGGCGCTCCGCCGGGCACGCAAGGCGCTGGTCAGGACCGGTGAGGCCGAGGCCGCCGATGCGCTGCCCGAGGAATGCCCCTACGCCATCGAGCGGCTCCTCGACGAGGCGTGGTATCCGATCAGCCGGCATGGGCTATCACACGATGCGTGACGCCGCCGGAGTGGCTCCAGCGGCTGGCAAGCCCGGGCTGCGCGTCAGCCTCGCCGTGAGGCCAGCTTCAAAGACCACCGCGTGCGCTTTGGAGGTCAATTGAGTGCACTGTTGTTGTCTAATTGATCTTCACCCTTTGTTTGCAAAGTCGAGGCAGTATTGGCGACCGGGATCTATGGTTGTCTTCGAGGTCATCGGCAGGCTGTGGAGCGCTGTTGTGCCGGTGCCGTCATGATCGCGGCCAGCGGTAGGGAGTCGGGCGCCTCCGTGTCACCGGCGGGCTCGAGGCCCTACAGTACAAGCGAGGTCGCCCCTTTGGCGTCCGGTCAGCCCATGGGCGGCCTCTACGTCCATCGGAAGCTGGTGTCGGACAGCCAAAGACGGTGCAGCAGGATGGCGAGCTTGCGGGCGACGGCGACGCGGGCGCGCTTGGCGCCCTTGGCCTGGGCCAGCGCCTTGCCCCAGCGCTGCAGGGCGCAGGGCCGCTTGACCCGGGCGAGCAGGTTGTTGGCGGCCTCGTAGAGCGCCGAGCGCAACATCGGATCGCCGGCCTTGGAGATGTGCCCCTTATTGTCGCGCTCGCCCGACTGGCTGCGCCGCGGAACGAGCCCGGCATAGGCGCCGGCGTCCGCCGAGCGCGCGAAGCGGCCGGGATCCTCGATGCTGCTCTTGAAGGTCAGCGCGGTGATCGGGCCGACACTGGGCACGCTCATCAGGCGGGCCGCCACCGGATCGGCCTCGGCCCGGGCCTTGAGGCCGCGCGACGAGGCCCTGATCTGCTCTTCCAGCGCCGCCAGCGCGGCCACGAGCGGCGCCAGGATCGGCCGCAAGGCCGGCTGCTGGCCCAGCAGCGCCGCCAGCCGCTCGGCCCGCTTGGCGGGCGTGGTCGACCTTGCCCATGCGCAGACCGAACAGCTTCAGCAGCCCGCGCAGCTGGTTCGCCATCGCCGATGCGCGCGGATCAGCTGCTCGCGCACCTTGAGCCGCGCCCGGTCGAGATGCGTCGCGCTCTCCTTGATATGGACCTCCTTGAACCAACCCGTGCGCGCCAGCTGCGCCAACCCCTCGGCATCGTGCGCGTCGCTCTTGTTGCCGCGCACCCTCAGCACGCCCTTGGCGTGCCGCGCGCAGATGCACACCGCCGGCACACCGCGCTCGATCAGCCCGTGATAGAGGAATGCCGACAGCGGGCCCGTCTCCAGCACCGCGCGCACCAGCCCCGGCGCATGCTTCTCGAGCGTCGTAGGCGAGCGCCTCGGGGTCGGTGGCACAGGCACCGCGCCATAAGATCACGCCTTCGCCGTCCACCACGCAGAGATGCGTGGCCTTGTCACCCACATCCAATCCCGCATATATCGTCATCGGTCATCCTCCCTGGAGCGCCCGGACCGCGACTGCGCGGTAGGTGGAGGGGAGGCTAACTCAATTACGCCATGTCACCGTAATTCCGGCTGGCAAAACCGGAGTGAGCCTACCCACGACGCACGGCTTCAAGGCCGCCCCAAGCGTCTAGGACGTCAACTGGCTGCAATGTCATCATAATTCCCGAGAGGCCTTGTGATGGATTTCGCCGAACTGGATCAGATGATCGATCAGCTCAAGGATTTGATTAAGGAACGGACTGGGTTACTTTCATTATATGGCGCACAGACTTTCACATCGCCAACGAAACTCGGCAACGTGGTGCGCCACGACTGGCGGCCGGTATGGGAACTTCAGCGCGAGATCCAGTCCATGTTCAATAGCGGCGTACGGTATCCGACACGTTCCGAGCGGGAACAAGCATGGTTGAAGTTCAACACAGTTCGCAACGAGGCTTCGGCCGCCGCAAATGCCGAGCGTGTCGACTTCCACGAGATGTCTAGCTACTATCGTGATGAAATCACCAGAGACGCCCTGGCCTCTCGATATGATCCCCTTGTCGATATTGTATTTATATTTGATCCGACGAATATTGAAGACATGAAAGCCAAGGGGCGACGACTTCAACGCAGCGCGGCACATGCTGAGCGAGAACAAGATGAAAATGCTAAAGGAGCATAAGGACCAATGCTTTGCAACGATACAGGAAATTCAGGAAACGCATGACATCTTTTGGGATCGACTTCGGGAAACTAGAGCGCGTCGCAAACAAGAATGGGAGAACCGACGTAGTGAAAGGGCAGAAAATATCAATGCTAACATTTATAAGAATAAGAGCACACTGACGAGTGCAGCGGGTGCTCTTGAGCGTGTCACTACGCGGATCGCCGAAATAGAAGATAAGATTTCGGAAACGACGAGCGAAAAGTGGGTCCAGATCTACGGTGAATGGCTATCTGAGGCAGAGGCAAAGCGGGACAGCATTCTCGAGTTGATCGAGCGCATCAGGCAGTGGATAGAGCAGGACGAAGAGCGCCTGAAAGATATCTACCGTGGGATGTAAGAGCCTTCTGCCCGGAGCGGAGCAGTGCCCGAAAGTCGTCGAGGCGCTCAATCAATGGCAGCTCATCCGGCAGACTATCCGATCGGGAAGCCTCGCCGGGCTCTGCGCGCTGGGTTACGGTGACATGGTGCAGTTCGGGTAGCCCTCCTTCTGCCCGCACCGGGGTCGCTGGTCAAGCACGCCGAACGCGAGGATGACCGATAGCGCCGTACTGTCAGAATTCAGCCGGCATCTTTAGCCATTTCGAGCGCATGGCCAAGCTCGCTCTCGAAAGCAGTCTCAAAGGCGTGGAAGAAGCTCTCGAGGAAGGCACGATCGTAGGCCGCATCAAATGCCTCGTCGTAGATCGGCCACAACCGGAGGAGCGACACGCGCTCGGCCCTAGCAGCCGTTTCCAGCTCTGCGACCAACTCCGCGTCCTCGCGCGCAGCCGCCTTTGCCGATAAGCGGGATTCGTCAATATCGACGGCGAAGTAGGAGTTGCCTTGCAGCGCTGGGAATTCGAATGTGGCGCGGGTGCGGATTTGCTCAGGCCCAAGGCCTTCGGCAGAGAGATAGGTGACAAGCTCACCTGCGGCATCGACACCATCGGCGCGGCCTAGGTCATCACCCAGATCCCCGCCTGTGGCGGCGCCTTTGCCCTCGCCGCGAACCTTCGCGAGATCGCTGGCGCTCAATGGCATCCTGTTGCCGCTCCAAGGCTCATCATGACCCCCGATCCTCGTTATTCTCCCGACGCTGGTCCCGGCGCCGGATGCTCTCGGCCTATTGGCCCTCAACCATGTTGGCGATGCCGGTGGCCGTGCATTCAATCCTGTTCGCTTTGGTCTGATTGCGCCCCGCCAGGGATCAAGCCTTTCGATCGGGCATGGCAACAGTGCGCTAGGCATGATGCGAGGACCTCTGCCCGTCCTCCGGGAGCCGCTCTCCATTCGAGAGCTGGTCGAGACCGTAGGGGCACTCTTCGGGCAAGGCGTCAGCGGCTTGCGGCTCACCGTGCCCAATGAGGGCGAGGGCGGCCATGCGGCGGACCGGGGTGTAGAGGCGCTGCAGGTTGGCCTCGACGTCGGGGCGGAGCGTTCGCGTAAGGCGGTCGACCATTTCGGCGCGAGCGTCGACGGCGGCACGCATCCAGCCCGATCGGGGGTCGGCGAGGGTCACATGCTCGAGCTTCAGGCAATGCTCGATGATGCGCTGGAGCTGGCTGCGGACGGTGGTGCGGGTGGATCGGCCCAGATCCTCCACCTCCTCGGCCAGATGCTCGAGATCGAGCGGGCTGTTCCAACGGGTTTCCGCGAGACGGCGCAGCGCTGCCGCCTGGTCTTGTGTCCAGCAGTATAAATCCTCGGCGTAAATGTCTTCCTGGCGCGTCGCCATGGTGAGAGTCCTCCTCGGCACTCAACGTAATGGCGAATGGTCGCCTGACGGAAGGCTCTTTTGGTCGGGGGCCGCTCTGTGCCCGCCTCAAGAGAGCCCTGGCGGCCGCCGCCGGATGCAGGTGGCATCCGATCACATTCCTTCGACCCCCGGACAAATGCAGGGATCACGCACGCCGTCCCATGTTCCGGGTTGCCATGGCCCGCCAGGAGACCGACAATGGCGACGGGCGGACGGCCATCCTGTGGCGGCGAGCGCGAGCGATGGCCCAACCGAAGCTGACAAAAAAGAGGAAGAAACTCATGGGCAGCATCGGAAGAATGATCAGGGCTCTCGGGCTTGCGGCGCTGGTGTCGGGCCCGGCCATGGCGGCGCAGGCGGCCGAGGTGGCGGGCACGGTGATGAGCGGCGATGCGGCCGTTCCCTATCCCACCGTGACGCTTTATCGGGCCGGGGGTGCCGGGGGCTCGGCCACGTCGCTGGGGCAGACGCAGGCGGGCGAGGACGGGGCTTTTTCCATTCACTACACCGCGCCCGGTGCCTCGGATGCCGTGCTCTATCTCGTTGCCGACAATGCGTTCACCAGCGCGGCGGGGCGTGCGCCGGGGGCGGTGCGCCTGGCGACCGTGCTGGGCACGGCGCCGGTGACGAACCAGGTGGTGATCAACGAGCGCTCGACGGTGGCGACGGCCGTGGCGATGGCGCAGTTCATCGAGGGGACGACGATCGCCGGCCCCTCCCCCGGGCTGCAGAACGCGGCGCTGACGCTGCGCAACATCGTGGACGTCGGGTCGGGCGAGGTGGCCTCGCTTCTGGGCACGCCGCCCAACGGGCTTTTGACCTCGACGATGAAGACGTTCAACACGATGGCCAACATGCTGGCGGCCTGCGTCGAGTCGAGCAAGGCCAGCGCGTGCAACAAGCTCTTCAAGGCGGCCAAGGCGCCGGGCGGCAGCCCGCCCGCCGACACGCTGACGGCCGCGATCAACATCGCGCACTATCCCTGGCAGCATGTGAAGCAGCTCTTCAAGCTCTCGCAGCAGGCCTCGACCTATCAGCCGGTGCTGGACGCAGCCCCCGACGCCTGGACGCTGGCGCTCATCTATGTGGGCAACGGGCACGAGCTGAACGGTGCGGGCTATGTGACCTTCGATGAGGAGGGCAATGCCTGGGTCGCCAACAATTATGTCTACAGCAAGGAGGTGGGGCCGGACGCGGTGGTGTGCGGCGGCGAGCAGGTGATCAAGCTGACGCCGGACGGCCATGACGCGCCGGGCGCGCCCTTCGAGGGCGGCGGGCGTCTATGGGGCCGGGTTCGGCGCCGTGATCGCCAAGAGCGGCAATGCCTGGATCGGCAATTTCGCGTTTCAGGGCTCGAACTGCACGAAGGACATCCCCGCCAACAGCGTCTCGGAATTCAAGCCCGACGGGACGCCGCGCTCGCCGGCCGGCACGGGCTGGACCTATGGCGACATCAGCGGGCCGCAGGGCATGGCCTCCGACAATAACGGCAATGTCTGGATCGCCAATTGCGGCAGCGACAGCGTGACGATGATCCCGGACGGCAACGCCTACAAGGCGAACCACTTCGACGATCTGGGCATCAAGGGGCCGTTCGGCATCGCCGTCGACGCCAAGGGCAATGCCTGGGTGGCGGGCAATATCAGCAACAATGTGGCGGCGGTGGGGCCGGACGGCACGCCGCTGCCGGGCTCGCCCTTCACCGACAAGAGCATCAGCTTTCCTTTCGGCATCGCGCTCGACAGCCTGGGCAATGTCTGGCTCGCCAACAATGCGACGATCCCGATCTGCGCCCGGGGCAACATCGGGCCCCAGGAGATCATCGACGCGCTGAACGAGCGCGGGCACCGGCACGGCAAGCCCTCGGTGGTGGCGCTGGGCCCGGACGGCAAGCCGCTGAAAGGCTCGCCCTACAAGGGCGGCGGGATCGATCTGCCCTGGGGCATCGCGGTCGACGGCGGCGATCATGTGTGGGTCGCCAACTTCAACGGCCAGCGCGTGGTCGAGCTGTGCGGCGCCCGGCCCGAGACCTGCCCGCCGGGCTTCAGGACGGGCCAGGGCATCTCGCCGAGGATCGGGCTATGGCAGCGACGCTCTGGTGCGCGTCACGAGTGTCACGATCGACGGCTCGGGCAATGTCTGGCTCGCCAACAACTGGAAGCAGATCCCCTTCCCGAGCAATCCCGGCGGCTATGGCGTCGTGGTGTTCGTGGGGCTGGCGACGCCGGTGCAGATGCCGCTGCTGGGCCCGCCCGAGAAGCCCTGAGCGCACCCGGCGGGGCCTGCGACATCGCTGCGGGGTGGCGGGGCCTGCGGGACCGTTGCGGGGGGCCCTGCCGGGGCCTACGTCAAGGGTGAACTGAACGGTACAGTTCACCGCTTCCGGAGCATCGATGCGCGCCTCGGCCGCCTGTTCGACGGAGCCCGAGGGCACGGCCCCCCGCCCCAAGCTGCTGGCCCTGCTCGAGGCGGCGCGCGCGCGCTTTCTCGAGGACGGCTATGCGGCAGCCAGCGTCGATGCGATCGCGCGCGAGGCGGGCGTCTCCAAGGCCACGCTCTACGGCCACTTCCCGAGCAAGGAGGCGCTGTTCGAGGCGGTGGTGGTGGCCCAGTGCCGGCGCCACGCCTCCGCCGTGGAGGCGCTGGACACAGGCGGGGACGACGTGGCGGGCACGCTCGCGGAGCTGGCCCGGGCGCTGTTGCGATTCCTCCTCGAGCCCGACAGCATCGCCATCTACCGGGTCGTGGCGGCCGAGAGCGCCCGCACGCCCGAGCTGGGCCGGGCTTTTTACGAGGCCGGGCCGGCGCGGCTGCAGGCACGCCTTGCCGCCTATCTGCGCCGCATGGGCGAGCGCGGCATGCTGAACGTGCCGGAGCCCGAGATCGCGGCGGTGGAGCTGGTGAGCCTGATCCGGGCCGAGCTGCATCTGAAGGCGCTTTTTGCGTTCGAGCGGCTGCCGGGGCAGGCGGAGATCGACCGAAGGGCCGAGGGGGCGGTGAGGACGTTTCTCAGGGCGTATGGGGTGGAGGGGGCGCGAGGCTGAAGGCGGCTCGGTCGCCGCTGGCGTTGACCCTGGCAGGCGGCGAGGCGCAAGCTGCTCCGAACGAACGGGGCGGTTGAGGAATGATAGAAGGGCGAGCCCGGGTCGTCGCGCTGGTCGGTGCCAAGCTGCTCGGCATCAAGACGGGGCTGCCGCTGGCCGATCTGGTCGATGCGGGGCTGAAGCTCTTCGGAGCGAGCGGGCCGCTGACGCTGCGGCAGACGGCACGCCGCGTCGAGGAGGCGCTCGGACGGGAGCTCGGCGACATCGAGGGCGAGTGGCTTGCTGCCACCGTCGAGCCTCTTCTCGATCTACATGGACCCACGCTGCGGCGCGTGGTCGACCTCAATCTCGACGGAAAATCGATCGCCGACGAGATCATGCGGGATGGCGCCGGATTGCTCGGCGGGCTCGGCGCGGACGAGCGCTCGCGCGTCCGCACGCTGCTCGTCCACACCTACGGCGCCTATGTCCGCGAGCGGGATGTGCTCGATCGGCTGCTGCCGGATGCGCTGTCGGCACTCCTCGAGATGCGCGAGGAGCTGGCACGACTGCCGGAGCGTATGAGCGGAGGTGCTGGTCGAGCTGCGCTCGCGGCTTCTTCTTCGTGACGGGCGTCGATTGCTCGATGGGCCGCCCGGCCAGGACTATTGGCTGCTGAGGCCGGACTATGCGGTCGTGCCTTTTCATCCTGCACGGGAGCCAGAGGTCGAGAAGCTGATCAGCTGGTGCGAGGACGACGACAGGCGTCGCGCCGTCCGCCTCCTCCATGAGCGGGGCGGTGCAGGCAAGACCAGGCTGGCGATGGAGCTGGCGCGGCGGCTCACGACAAAAGGGTGGCACGCCGGGTTCCTCGACCGGATGGCGAGCGGCGCTCCGCCAGAGGCGTTGCAGCGGCTCTGCGACGGCAAGGAGGCTCTGCTCGTCATTGTGGACTATGCCGAGACCCGCCGCGAGGAGCTGGTGGAGCTGCTCCGCCACGCGCGCGGAGGCACGGCACCAAGGCTCCGTGTGCTGCTCCTGGCGCGAGCAGCAGCCGAATGGTGGGAGCGGCTAGGGCGGGCAAGCGCCGACGCGCAGGAGCTGCTCGTAGGCCATGGTGACACCTATCCTTCTGCCCCCGTTGGAGAACGACGCCGGGCCAGCGGCGTCGCGTTGTTCGACGCGGCTGCCATGCGCTTCCAGGAGAAGCTCGAGCTGCAGGGGCCTATCGCCGATCCGCCCGATCTGGCCCTCGCACAGTTCGCTACACCCCTCTTCGTTCACCTGGCAGCGCTCGCGGCGGCGCGTGGCCAAACGATCGAGGCGGCGGAGGATCTCCTCGACGAGGTCATCAAGCGCGAGCGTCGCGCCTGGAATCAGGGCCTCGAAGCCATCCATCTCGCTCCGGACGAGTATGAGCCGCTCGTGGCCCAGGCGGTGACGCTGGCGACGCTCGCCGGCAACGCTACGGACAGGGGCATGGTCGAGGCGGTGGTGGAGCGGGCACCGCTGGCCTACGATCAGCCTGCCATACGCCGTCGAGCCATCGCCGGACTGGTGGCACGGCTCTATCCCGAGCCCGAGAGCCTCGGCGCGCTCGGCCCCGATCTCCTTGGTGAGCAGCTCGTGGCGCAGGAGCTTCCTCGCCATACGGGCCTTCTCCACGCGTCGCTCGGAGCGCGCACGACCGAGGAGCAGCAGAAACATGCGCTGACCGTGCTGGGTCGTATTGCCATGCGGTCTCCGGCACGCGGGGATCTGTTCGAGCGTGCCGTGGCCGAGTTTCCCGAGGAACTGGCAAAGGCGGCCATCACGGTCGGGCTGGAGCTCGGCACGCCGGTCCTTGTCCAGCTTGAGCACATGGTCGCCGACGCTTGCGATGAGCCCCTGCGGCTCCGGATCGCCCTGGCTCTCGAGCCGCATCTGCCCTACCCAACGACGGCGGCGCGTTCCGTGGCTGTCGCCGTCCTGGAGCTAGTCGTTAGCGAGCGTCGCAGACAGACCCAGGACGGTACAGAAACCGCGAGGAACGCTCTCGCCAATGCACTCAACAGACTGAGCGGGATGCTCTCGGCTGTGGGCCGCGATGCGCCCGCGCTCGCACCCGCTCAGGAGGCCGTGGAGATCTACAGGAAGCTTTCCGCCGACCGGCCTGACGCCTTCCTTGCCGAGCTGGCCGGTGCCCTCAACGATCTAGCCATCAGACTATCCGCTCTCGGCCATCGCGAAAGGGCCCTTGAAGTGATCCAGGAGGCGGTGGACATCGTACGAAAGCTCACAGCCGACCGCCCCGAAGACTTCCTTCCTCTCCTCGCCATGGCGCTCAACACTTCAGCAGGGGTGGAATCGGCCGTCGCCCGTCGCGAGCCCGATGTCGGTCGCGGTGAGCGCTCAGTCGCCGCCGCCCGAGAGGCGGTGGAAGTGCATAGGAATCTCGTCCCTGACCCACCTAATGCCTCGCCCCATCTCGGCGGCGCGCTTATCAATCTCGGAGCGGCGCTGTCCTCCCTCGATTGCCACGAGGAAGCCCTAACTGCCACCCAAGAGGCACTGGGCATCTTCCGCAGGCTCGCAACCGCGCGGCCCGACGCCTTCCGCCCCGACCTCGCCCTGGGGCTTGACAATCTCGGTTGCGACCTCGCCGCACTCTCTCTGCATAAGCCCGCGCTCGATGCCACCCAGGAGGCTGTCGACCTTTATAAAGAGCTCGCCGCTGACCGGACCGACGCCTTTCTCCCCGAGCTTGCGCGCGCGCTCAACAATCTCCGCATCAGGCTGTCCGCTCTCGGCCGCCACGAGCCGGCCATCGAGGCGGCAGCGGAGGCAGCAGGGCACTACCGCAAGCTCGCCGCCGACCGACCCGACGCCTTCCTCCCCGACCTCGCAATGAGTCTGGGCGCCTACGGCTCGATGTTGGTGGCTGACGGGCGTGCCGCGGAGGCAAGCGATGCATTCGGAGAAGGCATCCGATGGCTGAGCCCCGCCTTTCTCCGCCTGCCGGAGGCGGTCGCGCCGCTGATGGGCGCGCTGGCCCGGTCGTACGCCGGAGCTTGCGAGGCATCCGGCAGCGAGCCGGACACCTCGCTGCTTGAGCCAATATTGGCGACGCTGGCCAAGGTGGAAACGAAGAACTCCTGAGACGGCTTTCGTCCTTTGCACGACGAGCCGCCCGGGCGATGCTGAGAAGCAACCGGCACCCAGGGAGGCGCCCCCATGACAGAAACCGAGATCTACAAGAAACAAGGCTTCGGCGGGCGGATCGCGCTGGGAAGATCACCCGCCCTTCTGGTGGTCGATCTCGTCAACGGGTTCGTCGATCCGGCGATCTTCGGCGGGGGCAATATTCTCGAGGCGGCGGAGCGGACGAAGCCCGTCATCGAGCTTTTTCGCCGGCATGGGGCACCCATCGTCTTCACGCGGATTGTCTACGAGGAGGATGGCTCGAACGCCGGCGTGTGGTGCGAGAAGGTGCCGGGCCTGCGCGAGCTCACGGAGAGCGCCCCCGCCAGCCACGTGGTCGACTTTCTGGCGCCGCGCCGGGGAGACGTCATCATCCGCAAGACCCAGCCATCGGCGTTCTTCGAGACCGGCCTCGCATCGATCCTGCGCTATCGCGGCGTCGACACCATCGTCGTCACGGGCGCAACGACGAGCGGCTGCGTGCGCGCCTCGATCATCGACGCGATCAGCTGCAACTTCCGGCCGGTCGCGGTCACCGACTGCCTCGGCGACCGGGCACCCGAGCCGCATCAGGCCAACCTCTTCGACATCGGCCAGAAATACGCGAATCTGTGCGATTCCGCCGAGCTGGCACGACTCTTTCAGCCGGCATAGGCCGGCGCGACTTTCGGTGGGTGCTACGCCGCCGCGACCGGCTCCGCCGACTGGATCACCGGCTCGACGGCCAGGAGCTGCTCGGGCTCGATGTGGCAGCGGATGCGGTGGCCGTTGCCGAAGTCGCGGTTGGGCGGGAACTCGTTGACGCAGATATCACCCAAAAAACGCGGGCAGCGGGTGTGGAAGGGGCAGCCCGAAGGCGGGTTCATGGCCGAGGGGATGTCGCCCTGGAGCACGATTCTTTTCTTTTTGATCGAGGTGTCGGCGATGGGGACGGCCGACAGGAGCGCCTCGGTATAGGGGTGGTAGGGGGGTGAAAAAACCTCGGCGGTGGTGCCCTGCTCGACGATGTGGCCCAGATACATGACGACCACGCGATCGGCCAAATAACGGACGAGCGAGAGGTCGTGGCTGATGAACAAAAGCGTCGTGCGGTTGCGGCTCTGGATGTCCATCAGGAGCTGGGTCACGGCGGCCTGGACCGAGACGTCGAGCGCCGAGACGGGCTCGTCGGCCACGACGACCTTGGGCTCGCCGGCGAAGGCGCGGGCGATGCCCACACGCTGCTTCTGGCCGCCCGAGAGCTGGCGCGGCTTCCTCCAGTAGAACTCGCGCGGCAGCTTGACCGTGTCCAGGAGCTGGAAGACGCGCTCGCGGATCTTGCCCGGGTCCTTCTCGACGCCGAACTTCCTGATCACGCGCGAGATCTGGCCGCCGACGCTGTGGCTGGGGTTCAGCGTGTCGAAGGGGTTCTGGAAGACCATCTGCAGATAGCCCACCGTCTGCGGGCGCCTTTTCTGCACGGGCGTGTTGGCGATGTTCTTGCCGTTGAGCCTGGCCTCGCCGTCGGTCGCCGTCTCGAGCCCCATCAGGACCTTGGCGAAGGTCGACTTGCCGCAGCCCGATTCGCCGACGATGGCCACGGTCTCGGCCTCGCGCGCCACGAAGTCGAGCTGCTCGTTGGCCTTGACCACCCGGGCCTCGCCGCCCGAGAGCAGGGCAGCGTCCATCTCGTAATATTTCTTCAGATTGTCGATCTCGAGCACGACGTCGCCCAGGGGCTGGGCATCGGCCTGCCGCCGCCTCGGCCTTGCCGCGTCCCAGTCGATCTCGCGGAAGCGCCGGCAGCGCACGCGCTGGCCGTCGGTTCCCTCGACCAGCTCCATGGCGATCTCGCCGTGATCGCACACGCCTTCGCGGAAATAGTCGCAGCGCGGCCCGAAATTGCAGCCCGGCGGCCGCTCGTGCGGCAGCGGCAGCTGGCCGCGGATGGGCATGAGCGGCCGCGCGTTCTTGTCCGCCCCGGGCAGCGGGATCGAGCTGAAGAGGCCGCGCGTATAGGGATGGCGCATCTCGTCGAACACGTCCTTGACGCGCCCGACCTCGATCGCCTCGCCCGAGTACATGACGGTGATGCGGTCGCAGGTCTCGAGGATCAGCCCGAGATTGTGGCTGATGTAGATCATCGAGGTGCCGAAGCGGGTGCCGAGGTCGCGCACCAGGTCGACGATGCCGGCCTCGACCGTGACGTCGAGGGCGGTCGTCGGCTCGTCGAGGAGAAGCAGCGACGGGCTCGAGAGCAGCGCCATCGCGATGACGACGCGCTGCTGCTGACCGCCCGAGATCTGGTGCGGGTAGCTCTCCATGATCCGGGCGGGATCGGGCAGGTTGACGTCGGCCAGCATCTGGAGCGCGCGGTCGTGCGCCTCCTTGTGCGACACCTTCTCGTGGGTGAGCGGCACCTCGGTGAGCTGGCGGCCGATGCGCATCGACGGATTGAGCGAGGCCATCGGCTCCTGATAGACCATGGCGATCTCGGAGCCGCGCAGCGAGCGCAGCTCGTCCTCGCCCATGCTCGTCATGTCCCGACCCTTGAAGTGGATCGAGCCGCCGGTGATGCGGCCGTTCGTGCCGAGATAGCGCATGATGGCCAAGGCCACCGTCGACTTGCCGCAGCCCGACTCGCCGACGATGCCCACGGCCTCACCCGGCATGACCTGGAGGTTGAAGTCGATGACGGCCGGGATGTCGCCCGATCGCGTGGAGTAGGAGATCGAGAGGTCCCGGCAGTCGAGAATGGGCGTCGGCTGGGGCATCGGGCTAGTCCCTGAGCGAGATCTCGCGCAGCCCGTCGGCCAGGAGATTGAAGCCGAGGACGAGCGAGGAGACGGCGAGCGCCGGGATGATCATGGCATGGGCGGCAAAGACGCCGACCGGGACCGCCTCGGCGATCATCTGCCCCCAGTCGGGGTCCGGCGGCGGCAGGCCGAGGCCCAAAAAGCCCAGCATCGCGATGGTGATGACGGTGTAGCCGAGCCTGAGGCAGGCATCGACGATCAAAGGCCCGCGGGCGTTGGGCAGGAGCTCGACCATCATGATGTAGAAGGGCGACTCGCCGCGCGTCTGGGCGGCGAAGACATAGTCGCGCGTCTTGAGGTCGAGGATGATGCCGCGGACGATGCGCATGATGCCCGGCGCCGAGGCGAAGGTGACGGCCAACACGATGTTGGCCCCGGAGGCGCCGAGCCGGCTGATGATGACGATGTAGAGCACCATGACCGGAAACGAGAGCAGGACGTTGGCGACGAAGGAGATCGCCTCGTCCCACCAGCCGCCGAGATAGCCCGCCGCCACGCCCATCATCATGCCGACCGCGTAGGCCACGGCGGTGGCGAAGGTGGCCCAGATCAGGACCCGTTGCGAGCCCCAGATCAGGCGCGAGAGGATGTCGCGGCCCTTGTGGTCGGTGCCGAGCCAGAAATGCTCCCCGTGCGGCCCCACGGCGCCGATGCCCTTGAAGGGCGCTATCGGCAGGTTGGGGTCGAGGAGCGGGAGCACCGGCGCCAGCGCCGCCAACACGACCCAGAAGAGGATGAGCACGAGCCCGATCATCGCGATCGGGCTCTCGCGCAGAAGGCCGATGGCGTGGAGCACGCTCGCCCAGGCGCGAGGGCGCCCGCGGCGCTCCCCGACCGGTCGTCTCGACGGTGGTCGCCATGGGCGCCTACCCGAACCGGATGCGCGGATTGAGGAGCATGTAGCCGATATCCGAGATGAACTGGGAGAGGACCGCCACGAAGACGGCGACCATGGTGCAGGCCTCGATGAGGTAGATGTCGCCGTAGGTCGCGGCGTCGTAGAGGAGCTTGCCGAAGCCTTTGTAGGCGAAGAAGACCTCGACCACGATGACGCCCGACAAGAGCCAGTTGAGCTGCAGCACGATGACCGTGAAGGGGGCGATGAGCGCGTTGCGGAGCGCGTGGCTCACGATGACGCGCCGCCGCGGCAGGCCCTTGAGGACGGCCGTTCTGATGTATTGCGCGGTCATCACCTCGGCCATCGAGGCGCGGGTCATCCGCGCCACATAGCCGAAATCGTAGAGCACGAGCACGCCCACGGGCAGAATCATCTCGTTCCAGCTGAAGCCCGAGGTCATCGACGAGGTGCCGGGCAGCCAGCGCAGCTTGAAGACGAAGAGGGCGACGAGAAGGGTCGCCGAGGCGAACTCGGGCACCGAGGTCGTGACGATCGATAGGAGCGAGATGGTCCGGTCCAAGAGCGAGCCCTCGCGCATGCCGGCGAGCACGCCCAGGCAGAGCGAGATCGGGATCATCAGGGCGAAGACGCAGGCGGCGAGGATGCCGGTGTTGGCGAGCCGGCTCCAGAGCAGCTCCGAGACCGGCGTCTTGAAGCGGATCGACTGGCCGAAGTCGCCGTGCAGGGCATTGCCGACCCACTCGCCGTAGCGCAGCGAGGAAGGGCCGGTTGTAGCCGTGATCCTCGAGCCAGAGCTCGCGCTGCTGCGGGCTCGAGTAGGGGCCCAGCACCTTGCCCGCGACGCCGAGCTTGTCGCTCTCGAAGATCGCGAAGAGGGTGAACGACACGACCAGCATGATGAGCACCATGGTCGCGATCCGCCGCGCCACGAGCCGCATCATGGCCGCTCACCCCCGCTGCGCGGAGCTGGCCGGGCCAGAGGCCCGGCCGATCCGGCGCGCTCCGTCACGCCGACATCCACACCCTTTGGAACAGGTGGTACTGGGTGGGATGGGCGTTCATGTTGTGCACCTTGTCCGACGCCGAGAAGAATTTCGGCTGCCACAAGGGCTGCACGATCACGGCGTCGTCCTGGAGGATCTGCTCGACCTTCTCCATGGCGGCCTTGCGCTTCTCGACATCGACGAGCGATTCGGCGTGGTCGAGCGCCTTGTCGAACTCCGGATTGCAGTAGTGCGACTCGTTCCACGGCACGCCGCAGCGGTAGCCGAGGCTCAAGACCATGGTGCCGAGCGGACGGTGGGTCCAGGCGGTGATGCCGAAGGGCGTCGTCGTCCAGATGTCCCAATACTGCTCGGCCGGCATGATGTTGATGTTGAGCTTGATGCCAGCCGGGGCGAGCTGCTGCTGGAAGAGCTCGCAGACCTGCTGCTGCCACGGGCCGTTGGTGTTGCCGCAGTCGATCTGGACCTCGAGCCCGTCCTTGTGACCGGCCTCGACCAGGAGCTTCTTCGCCTCCTCGATATTCTGATTGAGAGGCGGTAGCGGGAAGTACTCGGGATGGATCGGCGAGACGTGGTAGTGGTAGCCGACGTCGCCCTTGCCGCGATAGATCAGCTCGTTGTAGCGGGGCGGCTCGCAGCAGAGCTGGATGGCGCGGCGCACGCGCCTGTCGTCGAAGGGCTTCTTGTCGACCTGCATGCGCAATGCGCCCGTCTGGGCGGTGCGCGCCTGATAGATCGTCGCGTTCGGGATCGAAGCCGCCATGTCGTAGGAGGCGACGTCGAACTCGTAGATCATGTCGACCTGGCCCGAGGCGAAGGCCGCGAGCTGCGCCGTCGAGGCCGAGCCCTGGTCGTAATAGTGGATCTCGTCCAGATAGACCGGGCCGCCGATATAGGGCTGATCGATGGACTCGCCCCAATAGGGCTGACCGGTGCGCTTGAGGATGCAGCGCTGGCCGACCTGCAGCTCCGCCAGCGTGTAGGGCCCGGTGCCCATCGGCCATTTGGACAGATCGGACCCGTGCTTGTCGAAGTCGCGATGGACGATGGCGGTCGGATAGTTGAAGAGGTTCTCGGGAACCGCCAGGATCGCCTTGTTGAAGTTCAGGCGCACCGTGAAGTCGTCGACCTTCTCGATGGCGCCCGGACGCTCGCGCTTGCCCATCTTGGGCTGGCCCTTGTCGTCCTTCTGGCCGGTGTCGTAGTCCTCGGTCAGGCCGTCGAACAGGCCGATGTTGGAGGAGCCGGTCTTGGGGTCGAGCCAGCGCTTGAAGTTGTAGATGACGTCGTCGGCGCCGAACTGGTCGCCATTGTGCCACTTGGCCTTCTGCTGCAGGTAGAAGGTCCACGTCTTGAGATCGTCGGACGCTTCCCATTTCTCGGCGAGGTAGGGCCGCGTCACGTTGTCGGCGCCGGTGCAGGTCAGATACTCGACGATGTGCCGGGCCTGATTGCTCTTCTCGGTCCAGTCGAACGTGGCCGGGTCGGCCATCGCCTGCACGCCCATCGAGCAGCGCAGAATGCCGCCCATCACCGGCTTGCCGTCCTCGGCATAGCCCGGCTCGACGAGATCCTCGCCCAGGATCCTGCCCGCCATGGTGTAGGCGGCCGCTGAGCCAACGCCCAGGAGCGTTACCGTTCTCAGGAAGTCGCGGCGGTCGCTCTTGCCCTCGCGAAGCTGCCGCTCCGCCACGTCCACGAGCGGGTGCATGCGCTTTTGCCGATCCACGGTGGCTTTCCTCCTTGTGTCCGGACCTGCTTCCGGGTCCTGTCTCACCAGACAACCAAGACCTCGCAAGATCCGGCACCGACTTGGCGTGAAAATACGCGGCGGACGGCCCATTCCCGCCGCCCGTCGCCTCCGGTCGGCCCAGACGATAGCCACTACCCTCCTGGGTGTCAAAAAACGACGGGCCTCCTTGCGCCGAATGCAATGCTGGCCCTTGGGGCCGAGGGCAGCTTCGGCCGGCAGCGCCCGTCTGGCAGAACTCACGCTCGAGGCCTAAGAGGAGGCACGCCCGGAGCCCGTCCCATGTCCATCGAGCTCGCTCGCCCCACGCCACGCCAGACCCGCGTCCGAGCCGTGACGCTGATGGTCTCGTCGGTGTTCCTGCTCACCTTGATGGATGCCGTGGTGAAGGCGCTGACGGCACGCTATCCCGTGCTGCTGATCATGGCCTTCCGTTGCTTCCTGGCGGTGCCCGTGCTGCTCCTGGCCCTGCCGCGGGACGGCGGGCTCACCAGCCTCGTCCGGGTCCGGCCCGGCCTGCAGCTGCTGCGCGGCGCCCTCGGCTTCATGACCGCGCTCTGCTACTTCAAGGCCCTGGCCGAGCTGCCGCTGGCGGACACGCTCGCGGTGTCGTTCTCCGCTCCCCTGTTCGTGGCGCTGCTCTCGCGACCGCTCCTCGGCGAGCAGGTTAGCGCGCGCGGCTGGGGCGTCATCCTGGTGGGCTTTGCGGGCGTGCTCGTCGTGGTGCGGCCGGGCCTGGGAGGGCTCGGTGCCGGCGCCGGCTACGCCACCGGCGCCGCCCTCTTCTACGCCCTTCACGCCCTCGCGCTGCGCCGGCTCGGCCATTCGGACGGCGCTACCGCCACGACGATCTGGGGATCGCTCGTGGTCGGCTTCATGACGCTGCCGGCGGCAGCGCTCGTCTGGCAGGCGCCGACGGCGGGCGACCTGCCGCTCCTGGCCGCGGTGGGCCTGCTGGGTGCGGTGGGCGGCCTCGCCATGTCGGCCGCCTACCGCCAGGCACCCGCGGCCACACTGGCGCCACTCGACTACAGCGCCATGGTGTGGGCGGTGCTGCTGGGCGTCCTCGTCTTCGGCGACGTTCCGGGCCTGCCGGTCGTGATCGGCTCGGGCATCATCATCCTGAGCGGGCTCTGGCTCATCCGCGGTCATCACGGCTGACGGGCAGCCCAGCTGGGCGCGGTCATCAGGGCTGACGGGCAGACCTGCGTGGGTGTCGCTTGTGGCCCTGGACGCGCTGGAGGAGACTCATCCACCTTCTAACGCGCAGGCACGGCTCACCGCCGCCCATGGCAGCCCCCTCCACGCTCACCGCCCAGGCGGCATCGCGCCACGGCGGTGCCATCCTGCTGACGCTCATGGCCTTCATGCTGTTCACCGGCATGGACACCTGCATCAAGCTCGTGAGCGGGCGCTACCACACGGTGCAGATCTCGTGTCTCAATGCGCTCTTCGCGCTCCTGCCGCTGGTGGCCGCGGCGATGTGGGGCGGCGGGCTGCACCGCCTGCGCACGCGGCGACTGCCCCTGCAGCTCCTGCGCGGCCTCTGCCAGGCATCCGGCGTGCCGCTCACCTTCTTCGCCTACAGCCTGATGCCGCTCGCGGACGCCTATGCGCTGCTCTTCACGATGCCGCTCATCATCACGGCCCTCTCGGTGCCGCTGCTGCGCGAGCCCGTGGGCGCCCGGCGCTGGGGCGCCGTCGTGGTGGGGTTCATCGGCGTGCTGATCGTGCTGCGGCCGGGCAGCGGGCTCTTCGGGATCGGCACCATCGCGGCCCTGTCCGGCGCCTTCATGAACGCCTGCGCCATGCTGATCCTCCGCCGGCTGGGGGCCACCGACAACCCCGAGGCCGCCGCCTTCTACGGCAACCTCACCATCTTTCTCGTGATGGCGCTGGCGCTGCCCTTCGTGCTGATCCTGCCGGCGCCGGGCGACCTCGCGATCAGCGCCCTGGGCGGCACGTTGGGCGGCACCGCCTTTCTCCTGCTTGCCCATGCCTACAAGCGGGCACCGGCGGCGCTCGTGGCGCCCTTCCAATACGCCCAGATGCCCTTCGCCCTGGTCGCGGGCTACCTGCTCTTCAACAACCGGCCGGAGCCCGTGATGCTGCTCGGCGCCGCCGTCGTGATCGCGAGCGGGCTCTACATCCTCCATCGCGAGACGGTGCGCCGCGCCGCCGGCTGAGCCGGCCCGCGTTTCGGCTAACCCTCTGCGCCCTCCCGGGGGGCTGTTGATGCAACCCAGCCCATCCAAATGTGCATGGCACGCCGGTATCCTTGCACTGCAAAGATGCGACGTGACGAAGGAGCACGGAACGGCAGGGGCGCCAAAGTGCCCGTATCACCATGGCAACTTGCGGGCGGCGCTTCTCGAGAAGGCCGAGATGATCCTGGCGCAGGAAGGCATAGAGGGCGCGGCAAGGCCACGGACCGCGCCTATGTCGACTTAGCGCGGCGCCACAAGGGGATGTTCCTGCTGATGTATCGCGGCGAACGGCTGGACCTGGGGCGTCCGGACCTGCGCGGGGCGGGCGACGGCGCTACGCAGATGCTCCGTGAGACTGCGCTGACACGGGCGCCCGAGGCGGCTGAGCAGCCATGGCTGCTGACCACGCAGATGGCGGCGCATCTGTCGCTCATGCACGGGTTCGCCATGATGCTGATCGATGGGCGTTGGAACTACTTTCTTCAGGGCTTTCCCGACGAGGACGAGGAGAGCCTGTTCGAGGCCGTCCTGCAGACGGTGTGGGATCGCAAGTAAAGGGCGGGCTTCAGCCTAGAAGAAGTCGAGATGAAGACTGGCGGTCGCTGGCGAGGAGCCGGCGACCGGATGCTGACGCACGCCTGCAAGCCGCCTCAATTACCTGGATCTCCTCGGGGGAAAGGACGACCTCAAATGGACCGCACTCTTCAGTAGAAGGGCGATCGCCCGGCGCATGGCCGTGCGGCGAGCGAGGGACGGGTCGGCGAGCCGCGCCGCCGGCTCCGACCGGCCCTGCTGGCGAGCACGGCGCTGATCGCGGTGGCGGGGCTCGCCGTCGGCGCCTCGGCCGAAAACACAGGCAATCCCTGCGTGATGGTCGGGTCCGCCTGCTCGATCTCGTCGACCGGCGGCCCGGGTACCCCCGGCACGGGTGACGGCGGCACTGGCGGGCCGGGCGGCACGGGGACGGCGCTGTCCAGCACCCTGAACGATCCGGCCACCTACACGGACAACGCTGCCACCCTGACCTCGCCGGTCAACGTCACCTCCAAAGGCGGCACGGGCGCGGACGGCGCCTCGAGCAGCGACGGCACGGGCGGCAGCGGCGGCAGGGGTGGCGATGGCGGGGACACCACCCTCGTCGTCAACTCGCCCGGCACAGGTAGCGGCGTGACCATCACCGGCATCTCGAGTGGCGTCTCGAGTGGCGTGACCGTCGCCTCCTACGGCGGCACGGGCGGCAGAAGCGCACTCGGCGCGCCGAATGGTGGTGCTCCCGGCACCACGGGGAACGGCGGCGACGGCGGCACGGTCAACGTCACGCTGGGCGGCAGCTTCGTCTCCTCGGCCGGCAAGGGTGCCGACATCTGGAGCGGCGGTGGCACGGGCGGCAAAGGCGCCGACGATGACGGCGATCTGAACAAGTTCGGCGTGGACGGCGGCCCTGGCGGGAATGGAGGGCCGATCGCCGACGTTACGCTCGAGGGCTACCTGCAGGGCAGCACGAGCGGTGCCCACATCCACTCCTATGGCGGCACCGGTGGTGACGGGGGCCAGGGCGACAGCGCCTTCAGCGGCCAGGGTGGCAATGGCGGCACGGGCGGCAACGGTGACGATGTCACTGTGACCGTGGCCCCGGGGCGCCCAGATCGTGGGCTATGGCGGCAGCCCCGGTGCCGGCCTGTGGGTCCAGTCGCTGGGCGGCAGCGGTGGCAGCGGCGGCGGGGGCGAGATCGGCGGCAAGGGCGGCCAGGGCGGCAATGCCGGCTCGGTCACGGTGAATCTCTTTGGCTCGGTGACGGCGGCCGGAGGCCTGGGCGCGCCCGGCGTTCTGGCCCAGTCCCTGGGCAGCGTCGGCGGCGGTGGCGGCCACGCGGCCGACTGGTCGTTCAACCCCACGAGCGGCGACGGCAACAATGGCGGCACCGCCAGCACGGTAACGGTGACCGGCTCGGGTGCCACGATCAGCGCCGGCAAGGATGGCGACTCGAGCAGCAGCGTGTCACCCGGCATCTTGGCCCAGTCGATCGGCGGCAACGGCGGCATCGGGCCGGATTCCACCGGCTGGTTCGCCGTCGGCGGCGGCGGCGGCGATGGTGCCGCGGGCAACAAGGTCAGCATCGACCTCAGCGATTCACAGGTCACCTCCTATGGCGACAACTCGGCCGGCATGCAGGCGCAGTCGATCGGCGGTGGCGGCGGCAAGGGCGGGGACGCGAGCGGCAGCGGCACCGTGGTCAACATGACGATCGGCGGCACGGGCGGTGGTGGTGGCGCAGGCGCCGACGCCAACGTGGTGAACGGCGGCAACGGGGCCGTCACCACGACCGGGCAGCACTCGCCGGGGCTGGAGATTCAGGCGGTGGGCGGCGGCGGCGGTGACGGCGGTGCCGCCTACGCCTCCACCTACTCGCTGCAATTCGGCGCATCGGTCGCGGTCGGTGGCACGGGCGGCAGCGGCGGCGACGGCGGCACGGTCAACGGCGCCCAGGGCGAGAACAACAGCGGCCGGATCCTGACCAGCGGCTCCGACAGCTTCGGCATCCTCGGCCAGTCGATCGGCGGCGGCGGCGGCAACGGCGGTGCCTCCACCGCCAAGAGCATCGTCAAGGGGAACGACGAGTATCCCACCATGTCGCTCAGCATGGCGAGCGGCGGCAAGGGCGGCAACGGCGGCAGCGCCGGCGGCGTCTACCTTCAAAGCTCGGGCCTGATCGCCACGCAGGGTGCCGGGGCCAACGGCATTCTTGGCCAGGCGGTCGGCGGTGGTGGGGGCACGGGCGGCGACGCCTCGGCCGAATCAAGCGCCAGCGCGGCAACTACGGCCTGTCGGCCTCGATCGCCCACGGCGGGAGCGGCGGCGACGGCGGCCATGGCGGCGACGTGACCGGCGTGAATCACGGCGTGGTGATCACGACCGGCGAATCGGCCGACGGCCTGCTGGTGCAGTCGATCGGCGGCGGCGGCGGCGGGGGCGGCTCCGGCGATGCCAAGTCCGACGCCGACGCCGACAAGAACCTGTCCGTCTCGGTGAGCATGGGCGGCTCCGGCGGCGGTGGCGGCGAGGGCTACAACGCCGTCGCCACCAACACCGGTACCGTCATCACCCTGGGTGATGGTGCCAAGGGCATCGAGGTGCAGACGATCGGCGGCGGCGGCGGCCGCGCCGGGGGTGCCGCCTCCTCCAACAAGGGCGAGATCACGACCACCGTGTCGGTCGGCGGCACGGGCGGCAAAGGCGGCGACACCTACTACAACGGCTCGGGCTCGGGCGTGGGCAACTCGGGCACCATCCTGACCTTCGGTGCCGACGCGACGGGCATCCTGGCCCAATCGATCGGCGGCGGCGGCGGCGATGGCGGCAAGGCCGCCACCAGCCTGGGCGACAGCAAGTCGACGGGCGACGGCGGCAATGCCGGCGCCAATGGCGAGGGCAGCGACACCATCGCCAACGTCGCCAAGGACTTCGCCCAGAAGGGCAGTGAGGCGGTCAACGACTACAACACCATCCAGTCGGCCCTGGCCACGGCCAACAGCATGCTCGGGAACAGCAGCCTGACCGGCATCGGCGACGACGACATCGGCGACGGCCTCGAGGACACGGCGGGCAGTGGCGGCGAGACCTAGGACGACAACGAGGCCAAGAGCATCAACGTCAATGTCTCGATCGGCGGCAAAGGCGGCTCGGGGGGTGCCGCGGGCGACATCACCGTGACGAATACCGGCACGGTGGCGACGATGGGCAAGATGGCGGACGGCATCGTCGCCCAGGCCATCGGCGGTGGCGGCGGCAAGGGCGGTGCCGCCTCGACCGCCAGCAGCGCCGACATCTCCGGCAACATCGCGGTCGGCGGCTCCGGCGGCGGGTCGAACAGCGCCAATGCCAACAATGGCGGCCGGGCCACGGTCACCAACTCGGGGCGGGTCTATACGATGGGAGCGCTCTCCACCGGCATCCTGGCGCAGTCGATCGCGGGCGGCGGCGGCAGCGGCGGCAGCTCGTCCGCCACATCCGGCACGAGCGAGAACGACCGCTCAGTCACGCTCAATGTCTCGGTGGGCGGTGGCGGCGGGAGCGGCAGCGACAGCTTCCCTTCGCAGGTCACGAGCTCGGGCCTGATCGAGACGCGCGGGCACGACTCGATCGGCATCATCGCCCAGTCGATCGCGGGCGGCGGCGGCGTCGTCAAGACGCTGGCCACCGACCTCGACAACGAGGGCGGCTCGGCCGCCGCCTCCAGCAAGGACTTCGCGGCCAACATCAAGATCGGCAACAGCGCGCCCAGCGCGAGCGGCGTCAGCGGCTTCGTCGCCGTCACCACCCAGAAGGGCGGCACGATCGCCACGAGCGGCGACGACAGGTACGGCATCCTGGCACAGTCGATCGCGGGCGGCGGCGGCGTGGCGCTCGGCGGCAAGCCTATCGGCAGCTCCGCCAGCGACTTCTTCGGGTCCGGCACGATGTTGGGCAACGTCAATCTCGGCGACAGCCCCGATCCCGACGACAATCAGGGCGTGCATGTCGAGGTGGGCGACGCGATCACGACCGCCGGCAAGGGCGGCGTGGGCGTGTTCGCGCAGTCGATCGGCGGCGGCGGCGGCATCTCGGGCGACATTGGCTGGACGATGCAGAAGACCACGATGGGCCGCGACGGCAACCATGTCGGCAATGGCGGCGACATCAACATCACGGCGGACCAGGGCGCCTCGATCACCACGGCCTCGGACAACGCGCCGGGCATCATCGCGCAGTCGATCGGCGGCGGTGGCGGCTGGTTCGCCAACAAGGGCGGCGCCTATATCGGCTCGGCCGGCGGCGTCGGCAACGGCAGCCCCGTCAGCGTCGACATCCAGGGCTCGATCGACGCCCAGGGGCCGGCCTCGGCCGGCATCTTCGCCCAGTCGGTTGGCGGCAGCTCGAATGGCGGTGGCGGTGGCGGCTCGGCGATAACGATCACGATCGGCAGCGCCGACAACAAGAGCGCCAGCGTCATTGGCGGCAACGGCTTCGACGACGATGCGGCCGCCGTCTACATCGACCATGGCAGCATCGAGACCGCGCAGAGCTCCGCCAACAGCCTCGTCAACTACGGCACGATCGACTCGCACGAGAACGATCCGAGCACCGGCGACTACAAGGGCACGGCCATCTATGGCACGGGCGGCTACACCTATGTGACCAACTTCGGCACGATCAACGGCCAGATCCACTTAGGCACCCAGCAGGGCAATGACTTCACCTACGGCCAGGTCATCAACGAGAGCGGCGGCGTGATCAACTCCGGCACCGAGATCAGCCTGGGCGCCGGCACGCTCACCAACAATGGCAAGCTCAGCATCGGCGGCGACGGCCACATCGGCGCGACGACGCTCATGGGCAACTATGTTCAGGGCCCGTCGGGCGTGCTGCAGGTCGACGGCGACCCCTCACAGGGCAGCGCCGATCTCCTCAAGGTCACCGGCAACGCCGACGTGGCAGGCACCATCAAGGTGGTCTCGCCGACGCTGAGCAGGACGCCCCTGACCGTGCTGCAGGCGGGCGGCTCGCTCACACTCGACCCGAGCTTCCTCGCGAGCGGCAGCCACGTGCTGAGCTACGCGCCCAGCATCGTCGGCAACACGCTGCAGGTGACGCAGCAGGCGGACTTCCTCGGCCCGCGCGGCGCGCTCGAGGGCAACCGCCAGGCGGTGGCGGGCCATCTGCAGCAGCTCTACGACAGCGAGGCGCCGGGCTTCGCCGAGGGCCTGGCGGCGCTCGCCGGTGACGACAAGGCCGGCCGCTACGAGGAGCGCCTCGACAGCGTCAGCGGCCAGACCCTGGCGGCCCTGGGCGGGCTGCAGATGCAGGCGAGCAGCAGCTTCCTCGCCGGCCTCAACAGCTGCCCCACCTTCGAGGGCAAGGGCACGCTCATGCAGGAGTGGGACTGCGCCTGGGGCCGGATCACGGGCGGCTATACCGACCAGAACGGCTCGGGCACCGACATGGGCTACGACGTCAAGGCCCTGACGACGCAGATGGGCGCCCAGAAGGAGATCGCCGACGGCTGGTTCCTCGGCGGCTCGCTCGCCTACGACCTCTCCGCTCTCGACAGCGACCACGACCTCACCAGCATCGACGGCAACGGTGTCATGGCCGGCGCCATCCTCAAGCGCCAGACCGGCCCGCTCCTGCTCTCGGCCGCCGTCGACGCCGGCTATGGCTGGTACGACAGCAAGCGCGACATCGACCTCGCGACCGGGACGGAGCAGGCCAAAGCCTCGCCCAAGGCGGGCAATGTCGGCCTGCACGCGCGCGCGGCCTACGAGGTGCCGTTCGATCGCTGGTACGTCAGGCCCTCGCTCGACGTGGGCGGCGACTATGTGCGCACCGACAGCTTCGACGAGCACGGCGCCTCGCCGTTCAACCTCGACGTCTCGTCCGAGGACAATGTGATCTTCAGCGCCACCCCGACCGTCGAGCTGGGCGCCCGGGTCGACCTCGCCAACGGCTCGACGCTGCGGCCCCACCTCGATCTCGGCTTCACCGCCGCCAGCGCCAACAACTGGAAGCCCGATGCCCGCTTCACGGGCGAGGGCGGCGGCAACGGCTACCAGATCGAGTCCCGGAACCCCAACCTGATCGGCCATCTGGGCATCGGCATCGACATGGCCACGGTGGGCGCCGTCGACGTCACGCTGCAGTACGGCCTCGACGTCGCCTCGGGCTATACCGCCAACAGCGGCGCCTTGCGCGTCAACTACCGCTTCTGAGCGTGGGAAGCATCGCCTGGGGGCGGTACAGCCGCCCCCAGACGCGAAGGAGCAGAACATGGAAGGCAACGGCCCGACCTACATCGCGTCGCTGCTCGACCGGCTCGCGGCGTCGGGTGAGACACCCGTCCTGCGTCAGGCGGGCCGGGACATCAGGGCCTCCGAGCTGCTGGGTGCGATCTTCCGCTACGCGCGGGCGCTGGGAGGGCTCGGCATCGGTCGCGGCAGCCTCGTGGCGCTCTTCGCACCCAACAGGCCCGAGGCCGCTGGCCGTTCGCTACGCGACGCATCTTCTGGGTGCCGCAGCGACTTTTCTTCCGGTGCCGCCCTCCGAGGAGCGCCGCCGGGAGATGGTGGCCGTGACGGCCCCGAGCCTGCTCGTCCTGTTCACGGAGACGGCAGCGCTGCTCGGCGCCGCGGGCAACGGGCCGGTGGCCGTGGTCGGCTCGGGCCTCCCGGGCGCGCCGCTTCGTCTCGACGAGATCGCCTCGGCGCAGCCGGACGATCCGATCGCCTGCCGGGCCCGCCCCGAGGATCCGGCCGTCATCGTCACCTCCGGGGGCACCACGGGCGTGCCCAAGGGCAGCTGGCGAAGCTTCGCCGCCTACACCGCCATGGCCCATGTCCCGAGCCCTGCGGACCGGCGCCAGCTCGTCAACGGGCGCCTCGCCTATCTCTCCCAGGTGCTGGTCGACACGACGCTCCTGGGCGGCGGCCTGGTCGTCCTCGAGGAGGGGTACGACCCGGCCCGCACGCTCGAGACGATCGAGGCCCTGCGCATCACCGATCTCTTCCTCGTCGAGCCGCAGCTCTTCGAGGTCATGGATCATCCCGACGCGACCCGACGCGACCTCGCCTCGCTGCGTGCGGTGACCCACATCGGGGCGTCGGCGCCGCCGACGCTGAGGCTGCGGGCCCGCCTGCGCCTGGGCGGCGTCGTCGCCCACACATATGGGGCGAGCGAGATGGGCCTCGTCAGCGTGCTGGCTCCAGCCGAGCACGACCTCGCCCGGCCGGAGCTTTTTTCAACGGCCGGCCGCGTCCGGCCCGGAGTCGAGGTCCGGTTCCGCCGTCAGGACGGCGCGCTCGCCGACGCCGGCGGGATCGGCAGCATCGAGGTGCGCTCGCCGGCGATGGCCGCCGGCTACCACAACCGCCCGGAGCTGCAGGCGGTGGCCTTCCAGGATGGCTGGTACCGGAGCGGCGATCTCGGCCGTCTCGACGCCGAGGGCTACCTTCACATCCTGGGCCGTGCCGGCGATGCCGCCTGGATCGACGGGACCCTGGTCACTCCTACCCTCGTCGAGGACACGCTCTGCCGGCTTCCCGCCGTGCGCTACGCGGTGGTCGTCGCGGATCAGGAGACCGGCCGGTGGATCGCCGCCGTCGTGCCGTGGCCGGCTGCAGCCATCGACCCAGCGGCCTGCGGCGAGGCGATTGCGGCCCGGCACGGCATCGAGGTGATCGTGCTGCCTCTCGACCGGGTGCCGCTCACCGAGCAGGGAAAGCCCGACCGGGAGGCGATCCGGCTCCTGGCCCGGGGCCGGCCGCAAGCGGCCTCCTGAAAAGACTCCGGCTGGAAGGGCGCGCCGGGCTCTAAAGGGCGGCGCAGGCTCATCCCCGCCCGAGGAGGCTGCGCCCGTCAGCTCGCCTGCAGGGCTTCCAGCAACGCAGCAATGGGAAGCGTGGCAAAGGCAATGCAGCTGTCGGCAATGCCGTAGGGCAGCAGCAGATGGTCCCCGTGCAGGAGGGCGCCGCAGGCATAGACGACGTTGGGCACATAGCCGTCGCGCTCGTCCGGCGGTGGGGCCACCAGCGGCTCGCGCAGGCGCCCGATCAGCCGGGATGGGTCGTCGCGATCGAGCAGGAAGGCGCCGAGGCAGTAGCGGCGCATGGCGCCCACGCCGTGCGAGAGGACGAGCCAGCCGGCCTCGGTGAGGATCGGCGAGCCGCAATTGCCGAGCTGGACGAACTCCCAGGGCTCGCGCGGGCGACAGATCACCCGGGCCTCGTCCCAGCGCAGCAGCTCGTCGGAGGTCATCAGGAAGATGTTCTCGCCATCCTGGCGCGAGAGCATGGCATTGCGGCCGCCGACGCGGCGCGGGAACAGGGCGAAGCCCTTGTTCTGGATCGCCCGGCCCGACAACGGCATGAAACGGAACCGCAGGAAGTCGGTGGTGACCACGAGCTCGGGGTGCACCTGGCGGCCGTCATAGGCGACGTAGGTGGCGATGTAGCGCTGCTCCCCGCCGTCCTCGAAGAGGGTGAACCGCGCGTCCTCGAGGCCGTTGGCCTGGCTCGGCGAGACCGGGAAGATGACCCGCTCGTTGAGCGCCCCGGACCGCTCGAAAGCCACCTCGATGCCGGCGGCGCCCTACGCCTCCACCCGCTCGAGCCGGCTCGGCAGGGTGGCAAAAGCCGGCCTGTCGTCGAGCCGCAGCTCATGCTGCGCCGTCAGCAGCCCGGAGCGGAAGGTCAGCGACGAGATGTGGCCCTCGCCGGTGGCACGCAGGCTCATCACGAAGCGCAGGTCGCCGTCGGCCACGCCGTCCTGGTCGGGATGGGGAACGATGCTGGGGTTGAACAGCGCTGCCGCCTCGAAGGCGTACTCGTGGCTGAAGTAGCCGCCGATCAGCAGCCGACGCGCCTCCGACAGCGGCCGGTCGGCGGGCTGGACGGGGCTCCTAGGCGGCGATCGCCTCGTAGCGCGCAAGGAGCTTCCCGGTAAGATCGCGATGCCGGCTGGCGAAGTCGGCACCGAGTGCTGCCGCCAGCTCGACGCAGCTGTCCTCCGGCAAGGCCAGCACGCGGGCGATGATCCGGGCCACCCGCGGCAGGTCCACCGGATGGTGGGCACGCGGCTCGGACGCCGGCGCGAAAGGGCGCAGGATGACCCGGCCCGGATCGGGGCTGAGGGTCACCGGGAGGCGCGTCAGGCAGAGCAGCGGCTCCACCGGCTAGGCGCCGACCGGGAGCAGCGTCGACGGTACCAGGGGCTTGGGCTTGTCCATCGTCGCGGAGGCCAGTCTCAGCTCGATCAGCGTCGCGACGAACGCCAGGGTCAATTCCGCCCCCTGGTTCTCGTTGACCCGGTCGGGGTGCAGCCCGTCGCGGCAGGCTCCCGTCTTGGGGTCGAAGAGCGGCTCGCCCAGATCGTTGTTGCCGAGGAACCACTCGAAGGCACGGCTCGCGTGACCGAACCAGACCGCCTTGTCGGTCAGGCGGTAGGCCTCGAGGCAGGCGTCGACCGTGGCGTACGCCTCGATCGGCTGCTGATCGAAGGGAGCCGGACGGGTGCCGCGGCGATAGAAGCCCTGCGAGCCGATCGGCCGGAAATGGCCGTCCTCGGCCTGCTGCTGGCGCATCAGCCAGTCGAGAGACTCGAGACCGACGTCGCGCGCCTCGGCCTGCCCGGTCGCCCGCGCGGCCGTGAGCAGGGCCTGGGGCAGCCGGGCATTGTCGTAGCAGAGCACGTCCTCGAACCAGAGCCAGTCGTCTCCCTTCTGCGCCCGGTAGAGCGACAGAAGCCTTTCCACCAGGACATCCCGTAGGCGGGCGGCCGCCCGGTCGCCGCCCAGCGCCGAGAGATAGCCGTTGATGCCGAGCAGGGTGAAGGCCCAGGCCCTGGGCGAGGTCATCGCCTCGCAGGCGCCCAGCGCCCGCCCGAAGAGCTCCGCCGCCCAGCGGCGCCTCTCGCCGCGCGTCGAGCGCCCGACGCAGGTGCCGAGCGCCCACAAGCCGCGGCAGTGGCTGTCCTCGGAGCCGGCATCCTCGAGCCAGCGCCGGTCATAGCTCATGAAGTTGCGAAAGCGCTTCGTCTCGTCGTTCCAGGCGTGGTGGACGAAGGCGGCATAACGAGGAGCAAGGCGCGTCGCCACGTCGGCACAACCGGGAATGGCCTCGGCCAGGGTCGTCACGATCAGGGCGCGGGCGTTGTCGTCGATGCAGTAGCCGTGATCGCGGTCGGCGACGGCGTAGGCGGCGTGCTGCAGCATGCCGGTCGAGTCGGTCATCGCCTCGAGGTGCTCGAAACGCGGCTCGGGCAGCTGATACATAAGCGGCCTCGGCAGGCGGACGAGATTCGTGACGTTGTGCGTCGGACGTGCCCGGCGAGCCTCCTTGAACACGGTCATGTAGCGCTCGGCGCAACGCGGCCAGATCATCGCCCGTCCGAGCTGATAGCCGCGCTTGCGCATGGCGTTGCGCCCGACCTCGTCGGCGAGGAGACGGCTCAGCGTGTCGCCCAGGGCGCCCGGATCGTCGAACGGCACGAGCAGGCCCCGGCCATCGGCCAGGAGCTCCGTCGCATGCCAGTAGGGCGTGGAGATCACCGCCTTGCCCATGCCGAAGCTGTAGGCGAGCGTGCCGGAGGTGATCTGAGCCTCGTTGCGATAGGGGGTCACGTAGACGTCGGCGGCGGCGATGAACGCCTGGAGCTCCTCGGGGGCCACGAAGCGATTGAAGAAGATCACATGATCGCCCACCCCCAGCGTCTTGGCCAAGGCCTGGAGGCCGGCACGATAGGCCTCACCCTCCTCGCGCAGCAGATGGGGGTAAGTCACCCCGACGACGCCATAGACCACGTTGGGATGACGCGAGATGACCTCGGGCAGGGCCTCGATCATCGTCTCGATGCCCTTGTTGGGCGAGAGCAGCCCGAAGGTCAGGACGAGCGTGCGGCCTTCGATGCCGAACTGGTCCTTGTAGTAGCTCGAATCGACGAACGGCGAGTCCGGGATGCCGTGGGGAATGATCTCGATCTTCTCGCCCGGCACGCGGAACACCTTGTCCAGCAGCGAGCGGCCCTTGGCCGTCATGGTCACGACCGCGCTCGACCGCCGCACGACCTCGTCCAGGACCCGGCGCTGCTGCGCGTCGGGGCGCTCCAGCACCGTATGCAGCGTCGTCACCACGGGGGCCTCCACCCGGGCCAGGAAGTCGAGCAGCATCTCCCCGGCGTCGCCGCCGTAGATGCCGTACTCGTGCTGAACGCAGACGACCTCGGCCCCGGACAGGTTGACGAAATCGGCGGCCCGGGCGTAGCCGTCGCGGTCGCCCTCGAGCAGGTCGAAGCGCACCTCGTCCGGATAGGCGTAGCCGGTCGCCCGGTCGGTGACCGCGACGACGCCGGCATCACAGCCCGGGTAGACTCCGGCGAGAGCGGCATGAAGATCATGTGTGAATGTGGCTATGCCACAGCGACGGGGCGCATAATCGCCGACAAAGGCGATCTTGCGAATGTCGTTTCTCAATGGAATGGACCTTTCGCCGGAGGCAGCTGACAAGCAACGTCTCACGCTTCGTTCAGGTCCTGCGGCATCGCAGCATTCGACACAGATTCCCTCCACAAGGTCATACATCTGATCGGTGCGCCAGAGAGAGATGCACGATGCGGATGCTGACGGAAGCCGCAGGCTTCACATGCTGCTCTCCGCTTGGCATCGCCGCGATTGCCGACGTTGGGTCTCGTCAGCGGGGCCGGGGCGCCGGGGAGGGGGGCGACTGCCCGTGGCGCCCCCCGAAATGATGCTGCAGCGCACAGCGGGCCAGCGCGGCACGTGACCGTGGCCCCGTCGCCCCCTCCCCGCCAATTTGCCCCGATGCCCTTAGCGCTGGTCTCCGGCTACGTTCTCTGCGGGACCAAGCCCGAGCCCACGATGCTGGTCGGCGCCGCCGTCGTCATCGCGAGCGGCCTCCACATCCTCCATCGCGAGACGGTGCGCCGCGCCGGGGGCTAGCGGGACCCGCCCGCCCGGCGCAGCCGTTCCAGACTTTCGGCCCGGTAAGGGCGCCGACGGCCACCTTACCCAACGCTATGTTGCCTCTTCGGGCAGCTCTCGCGAATAACATCGGCGCTTGGCATCGAGGCGCCCATGCTCTTCAACTCGGCCCCGTTCATCCTGCTCTTCCTGCCGATTGCCCTGGTCGGGTTCCGCCTGCTGCTCTGGTGCGCCGGCGGCCGTTGGGTGACCGGCTGGCTCCTGCTGCTCTCGCTCATCTTCTACGGCTATTGGAACTGGCGCTTCCTCCCTATTCTCCTCGCCTCGATCCTGGCGAACTATGCGATCGGCGCCATGATCCAGGGTGCCGGCTCCGCCGCCCGCCGCAATGCCTGGCTGGTCGCCGGCCTCGCCTTGAACCTCGGGGCGCTCTTCGTCTTCAAATACGCCGACTTCGCCGCGGCAGCGCTCGCCGGCGCCACCGGCTGGCAGGCCCATCTCGTCCGGATAGCGCTGCCGATCGGCATCTCGTTCTACACCTTCCAGCAGGTCGCCTATGTGGTCGACGTCTGGCGCGGCGTCGCGGTGGAGCGCGACTTCCTGCGCTACGCCCTCTTCGTCAGCTTCTTCCCGCAGCTCATCGCCGGACCGATCGTTCATCACGGCGAGATCACGCCGCAGCTCGGGCATCTGCGCGAGCGGTCCTTCGCTCCGGACCTGACCGTCGGCATCTCGATCTTCGCGATCGGGCTCGCCAAGAAGATCCTGCTGGCCGACAGCTTCGCGCTGCTCGCCTCGCCGGTGTTCGACGGTGCAGCAGGGGGAACCACGCCGGGCCTCGCCGCGGCATGGCTGGGCGTGATCGCCTACGGGCTCCAGATCTATTTCGACTTCTCGGCCTATTCCGACATGGCGATCGGCCTCGGCCGGATGTTCGGGATCGTCTTGCCGATCAACTTCGCCTCGCCCTACAAATCCCGCTCGATCATCGAGTTCTGGCGGCGCTGGCACATCACGCTCTCGCGCTTCCTCAAGGCCTATCTCTACATCGCCCTGGGCGGCAACCGCCGGGGCGCGGCGCGCAGGCTCGTCAACATCTTCATCACCATGCTGCTGGGCGGCATCTGGCACGGCGCAGGCTGGACCTTCGCCCTTTGGGGCGCCGTGCACGGCCTCCTGATCGTCGTGAACCATGCCTGGCGCGATCGCCGGCTCCCGCGACTGCCCCAGCCCCTCGTCTGGGCCCTGACGTTCCTTGCCGTGATGCTGGCCTGGATCCCCTTTCGCGCCGCCGACCTGCCGACCACCTGGCGCATGGCCATGGGGCTCGTGGGAGCGGGCGGCCCCCTCGGCGACGTGCCGGCCGTGGCGCCGACGCTCCAGCGCATCCTGGATGCGCGGCTCGCGGCCGGCCCGTGGGCATCGGTCGACTGGGGCCTCGCGCTCGCCGTGGCCGCCATCGGCCTCGGCCTCGCCATCGCGCTCGCGGGCCCGAACACCCAGACGCTGATGGCGGCGGCGGATCCTGGGCTGGTGAGCGACGGCTATCCGAGCGGGATCGAGCCGCGTGCCGTGGTGAAGGCGCGTTGGCGCCCGGCGCCGCGACACGCCTTCGCGGTGGGCCTGCTGTTCGCAATCTGTCTCTTGAAGCTGAACGATGTCTCCGCCTTCATCTATTTCCAGTTCTGAGGCCCGGCGCTACCTCGCGCTCCTCGCCGTCGTGGCGCTGCTGACGGTTGCCGGCGTCTGCCTCCTCTCCCTTTGGGGGGTGGAGGACAATCTCGCCGCGTGGCCCGACACGAAGCTGCTGCGCTTCGAGGTGGCAAAGCTCGACACCGCCCGGCGGATCGACGTCCTGCTCCTCGGCGACAGCTCGCTCGGCAATGCCATCGACACACGCGCCTGGAGCCGGGCTACCGGACAGCAGGTCGTCTCGCTCGCGCTCAGCGGCAATTTCGGCTACGCGGGCTCGCTCAACATGCTGCGCCGGGTCCTCCGCCGCGGCCTCCATCCGAGGCTCGTCGTGATCTTCCAGACGGCCGAGATGATGAGCCGACCGGTCGCCTATGACGGCCTGCTCTACTCGGCGGAGAGCCTGGCCGACCTGCGCGGCATGCCGCTGTGGCGCCTGCCCCTGCCGCTCGCCAACCTCGACATCTCGATGAGCATGCTGCAGGCGCTGCTGGCGCCCGAGCCGATCGAGGACGTGCTCCACTCCCGCGACTACATTCCCCAAAAGCACCAGAACCCGGACAAGGTGCAGCGGGTCGAGATGCGGCTCACGCCGGCCATGATCCGGCCCGGCAAGGTTTTCTATCTCGATGCGATCGGCAGGCTCTGCCGGAGCGCCGGGCTGACCTGCGTCTACGCCCACGGGCCCTATGTCGATCCCGCCTGCAGCACGCTCGGCCCCTACATCGAGGCGGTCGACGCGCGGGTCCGCGCGGCAGGGCTCCGGGTGCTGCAGGGCACGCCCTTCTGCATGCCGCTGGACGAGTCCGGCGACGCCCCCGACCACGTGTTCCCGGCCTTCGAGGCACGCTTCAGCGAAGCCTATCTGGCCCAGCTCGAGCAGCAGGATCTGATGCCGACCAGGCTCGCCTGCGCGGACGCGCCGCCCGGGGCCAAGCCTGGTCGCATCGAGCCCATGCCCTGCCCAGCCGTCACCGCCGGGGCCCGCGGCGCCCCTGCGGGCTGAGGGCCTCGGCTTCCCGCGCCGAGGATCACGACCATGGCCGTCAGGCGCCCCCATCCGTTTGAGGGGACGCAGCCTGTCCTCATGCGCCCTACAGCGGGCCTGCCTTCGCCCTATGTGTCGGGCAGAGAGCCATCCGCCACGCGGGGAGTGAGAATATGCGTTACAACGAGCTCGGTCGCAGCGGGCTGTTCGTCTCGGAGCTGTGCCTCGGCACGATGACCTTCGGCGGGCAGTCGGGCATGTGGCAGTCGATCGGCCAGCTGGGCCAGGAGGAGGTCGACCGCATCGTCGGCCGCTCGCTCGAGGCCGGCATCAACTTCATCGACACCGCCGACGTCTATTCCGAGGGCCGCGCCGAGCAGCTCACCGGCGAGGCGCTGCGGCGCCTGGGCGTCAAGCGCTCGGACGTGGTGATCGCGACCAAGGTGCATGGCCGCATGGGCCCGCGCCCCAACGATCGCGGCTCGTCGCGCGGCCACATCATGGACAGCGTCGAGGCAAGCCTCGAGCGGCTGGGCCTCGACCATATCGACCTCTATCAGATCCACGGCCTCGACAGCGTCACCCCGATCGAGGAGACGGTCAGAGCGCTCGAGGACCTCGTCCGCCGGGGCCTGATCCGCTATATCGGCGTCTCGAACTGGCCGGCCTGGCAGATCATGAAGGGCCTGGGTCTCGCCGAGCGCTTCGGCTGGTCGCGGATCGCCTCCCTCCAGGCCTACTACACCATCGCCGGCCGCGACCTCGAGCGCGAGATCGTGCCGCTGTTGCAGGACCAGGCGGTGGGGCTGATGGTCTGGAGCCCGCTCGCCGGCGGGCTCTTGAGCGGCAAGTACGGCCGCGAGGGCGAGGGCCCGGTGGGATCGCGGCGCGCCAGCTTCGACTTCCCGCCCGTCGACAAGGAGCGCGCCTTCGCCTGCATCGACGCGATGCGCCCCATCGCCGAGGCGCACGGTGTCTCGGTGGCCCGGGTGGCGCTGGCTTGGCTGCTGCACCGCCCCGTCGTCACGAGCGTCATCATCGGCGCCAAGACGGTCGAGCAGCTGGACGACAACATCGCGGCGAGCGAGCCTTTCCCTCACGCCCGAGGAGCTGGCGCGCCTCGACGAGGTGAGCGCGCTGCCGCCCGAGTATCCGGGCTGGATGCTCGAGCGGCAGGGCGCCGGCCGCCGCCCCGAGCCGGTGCCGCCCGACCGCGGCTGAGGAAGGCGGGCCGGCGTCGCCGTCGCGTGGCGCTACGCCCGGCCCACGGGGTCGCGGGCGGTCGGCTGGACCATGTGAGCCACCTCGGCCGCCACCTCGCGTATCTCTCGGATGAGGAGGCGTGCTGCCGGCGACGGCGTGCCGCGGCGGCGGAGGAAGAGGCCGGCGTCGCGGCGCAGCGGAGGCAGGACGCTGGGGAGGATCATCAGGCCAGCGGCCGAGGGCGTCCTCAGCCGCACCGTCGGCAGCAGCGTCAGGACATCGGTCTGGGCCACCAGCCGCAGCAGGAGCTCGACCGAGCTGGTCTCGATGCGCGGACGCGGCAGCTCGCTCTCGATGCGCTGGAAGAGATGGCTCCAGCGCATGCGCGCGAAGGAGTTGTCCGGCAGCGCCCAGTCCGCCGCCAGCAGATGGGAGAGCTCGAGCGGCGCGCGTCGCGCCAGGGGATGGCCCAGGCGACCGACCACCACCATCTCGTCGTCGGTCAGCTTCTCCTGGCGGATCTCCGGCGGTGGCGGATCGCTGGCATCGATCGGCCCCAGCGCCAGATCGACCTCGCCACGGCAGAGCGCCAGCATCGAGTCCGGCCGCGAGCGCGCGCTGACGACCACGTCGACGCCCGCATGGCGGGCGATGAGGCGCGCCACCGCGCGCGGCAGGAGCTCCGAGCACCATGTGGCGCCAGCGCTGACCCGCACGCGCCCACGCTGACCCTCGCGCATGCCGACGATCTCGGCCCCGGCATTGTCGATCTCGCGCAGCGCCGCCCGGAGGTGGGGCTCGATCGCCGCGCCGAATGCCGTCAGTCGCATGCCCCTCGGCCGGCGCTCGAAAAGCGAGGCGCCAAGCTCACTCTCGAGCTCGCGCAGCCGCTTGGTCAGGGTCGGCTGTGCCGCATCGAGCGCCTCGGCAGCCGCGGTGACCGAGCCCCGATCGGCGATGGCGATGAAGAGCCGCAGCTGTCGTGTGTCCATTCCCGATATTCCGTAGCGGCATGGATAAAGGCCAATCCGATTATTGTTCGGGTCCTCAGCCTCGTCCATCCTCGCGAGAATAAGGGAGGCAGGGAATGCAGCAGCGGCCCAACGTCGTCATCATCTTCACCGACCAGCAGCGACGTGACACGCTGGGCTGCTACGGCAACGTCTTCACGCACACGCCGCACCTCGACCGCTTCGCCTCCGAGGGGCTGGTCTTCGACCTCGCGACGACCCCCTTTCCCGTCTGCACGCCTGCCCGGGCGAGTCTGTGGACCGGCCTCTACCCGCACGCGCACGGGCTGATCGAGAACCGCTACGGTGTTCCCGACCTCTTCAGCGCCGAGGGCCGGGTGAAGGAGACGATCTTTCAGGCGCTGCAGGCAGTTGGCTATACGACCGCATATTTCGGCAAGTGGCATCTGGGCGAGGACAACCCCGGCTGTTTCGACGTCTGGGACGCCTTCAACAGCCGCGGTGGCCATTGGCAGGACGGCTTCCAGGCATCCCAAGGGGGCACCTGGCGGCCGGAGGTGCAGACCGACCGCTGCATCGAGTTCCTGAAGGCGCAGGGCGCGCGGCGGGCCGAAGGCGGCGACCAGCCCTTCATCATGGTGCAGGGCTACTACCCGCCGCATAATCCTTTCACCGCACCCGAGCGCTACTATCAGTACTATCGCGATCGGGGGGTGCCGTTCGCCGGCTACTACGCCGCCGTCAGCGCGCTGGACGAGCTGACCGGCCGTATCCTCGACACGCTGGACGAGACCGGGCTCGCGGACGACACGCTCGTGATCTTTCTCAGCGATCACGGCGAGACCTTCAACTACCGAGAGGAACTCGAAGCACAAGTTCATCTGCTTCGACGAATCGATCCGCGTGCCGCTGATCGCCCGCTGGCCGGGGCGGACAAGGCCGGGCAGCCGCACGGCAGCGCCCGTCGGCCTGCAGGATCTGACGCCGACGCTGCTCGAGCTTGCCGGGGCCACATTGCCCTATGCGCAGCACGGCCGCTCGCTCGCGCCGCTCCTCGCCGATCCGGATGCCCCGTGGGCCAGGCAGGGTGCCTATATCGAGAACGTCACGCACGACACGAAGCGCACCCAGCGCTGCTACCGCAGCAACGAATGGAAGCTGATCCTGTCGGTCGAGGGCGCAAGCTCGCTCTTCGATCTCAGGAACGATCCGGAGGAGGAGCTGGACCTCTTCGACGCGCCGCGCGAGGACATCCACGACCAGTATCGCCACTTCAGCGACAACGCGCCGGTCAAGCGCGAGCTCGCGGCCGCGCTGCGCCGCGAGGCGGCGGCGGTCGACGACGAGCTCGGGGTGATGCTGGCCGACAGGCTCACGTCGAGCCTGGGTTAGCTGCCGCCGCACTCGGGACAGACAACGACAAGATCAGGGACGAACAGAAGATGCGACGCAGACTGTTGGCTACTCTCCCCATCGCCGTTTTGATGTTGGCCGGCGCATCGGCATCTTGGGCGGAAGGCTATCCCGACAAGCCCATCACGGTTGTGGTGCCGACGAACCCAGGCGGCCGCGTCGACGTCACGGCACGACTCTTCGCCAGCATCATCCAGGACAAGAAGCTGCTCCCCGTGCCGATGGTGGTCCACAACGTCACGGGCTCAGGCGGGGCCATCGGCACGCGGCAGGTCATGACAGCGCCCGCCGACGGCTACACCGTGGCGTTCTGGAACGCCGGGGTCCTGACCGCGAAAGCGATGGGGCTCGCCGATTTCGGCATCGATGCCTTCGACGTGATCGCCCAGACGGGCGTGGCCTCGGTGGTGCTGGCCACCCAGAAGGACAGCCGCTTTACCGACCTCAAGTCGCTGATCGACTATGCGAAGGCGCATCCCCGCACCGTGCTCGATGCGACCAATATCGGCACCCAGCCCTTCTTCGCCACGCAGATGCTGGCGCAGGCGGCGGGCGTCACCTTCCGGCCGGTCCAGGTCGGCGGCGGCGCCAAGCGGGTGCAGTCCCTGATGGGCCACCATGCCGATATCGCGATCTTCGCCGTGTCGGCCTTCAAGGAGTTCGAGCCCGGCGGCCTGCGCGCGCTGGCGATCCTCTCGAAGCCAAGCGCGACCCGAGCCTGCCGGACGTCCCGACCGCGAACGAGCTGGGCTACGACGTGGCCTTCGATGACGTCGATCTCTGGCTTGCGCCCAAGGGCACGCCCGAGCCGGCGCTGCAGACGCTGAGGACGGCGCTGAAGGCCGCGACGTTGGATCCCGAGCTGCAGAAGAAGCTCCCCGACGCGCAGATCTTCTACGTCGACGGCGACCAGGTCGCGTCCTCGCTGAAGGCGACCGAGGAGAAGGTCGAGGCGATCGCCGCGGAGCAGGCGAAAGTGACGAAGTAGGCGCCAGAGGAGCAAGCTGCCGATGATCCGCCTGCCGAACGCGGAGATGATGGTCGGCTGTGCCGGCGTCCTCCTTGCCGGGACGGTCATGGCCGCCACCATAGGTGGGCGGCCGGCCGTCTATGAGCCGCTCGGTCCCTGGGCCTTTCCTCGGGCGCTTGCGATCCTGATCGGCCTCTTCGCCGCCGGCATCCTCGTGGCCGGCCTTCGCCGCGAGCGGCACGCCGCAGACGTTCCGGAAGCGTGGCCGATCGTGATCGCGGTCTATCTGATCGCTGTCGCCTATGTCGCGGCCTTGACGTTCGGCCTCCTCGGCTTCCGGCCTGCCACCCTGGCCTTCCTGCTGGTCCTCGGGATCATGCTGTCCGACCGCTCGCCCAAGGCGCTGGCCATCACCGGAGCCATCGCGATCGTGCTGAGCTTCGGCGTCTACGCCCTTCTGACCGGCGTTCTCTACGTCTCTCTGCCCTGAGCCCTGAGCCTCCACCATGAACCTTCTCGACGGCTTCCTCGCGGTCCTGCAGCTCCAGACCTTCGGGTTCGTGCTGATGGGCGTGGTGCTGGGCATCGTGGTCGGCGCCATACCCGGCCTCACCGGCACCATGCTGATCGCGCTCTCGCTGCCGCTCAGCTTCCGCATGGCGAGCGGCGACGCGCTGGCGATGTTCGTCGCCATGTATGTGGGCTCGGTCACGGGCGGGCTGATCTCGGCCATCCTGCTGCGCATGCCGGGCTCGCCCGCATCGGTGATGACGACGTTCGACGGCTATCCGATGGCGGCGGCCGGACGCCCAGGCAGGGCGCTGGCGCTCGGGATCGGCTCCTCCTTCTTCGGCAGCCTCGTGTCCGGCGCCTTCCTCATCGTGCTGGCGCCGCCGCTCGCCCGCTTCGCCGCCTACTTCGGGCCCTGGGAATATTTCACGATGGTGCTGATGGCGCTGGTGCTGATCGCCGCCCTCAGCAAGGGCTCGCTCGCCAAGGGCCTCTTCTCCGGCTTTCTCGGCATGCTCGCGGCCATGCCGGGGCTCGATCCCTCGGACGGACGGCCGCGCCTCACTTTCGGCTTCGAGCATCTGAACGACGGGCTGAAGCTCCTGCCGGTGCTCTTGGGCATCTTCGTGGTCAGCACGATCCTCAAGAGCGCGCTGGAGATAAACCTGACGCCCGTGCGGATCGAGCTCGACGAGCGCTTCCCGATGATGCGGCTGCGCGACTACCGGCGGCATGGCGTCAATCTCGTCCGCTCCTCGCTGATCGGCACCTGGATCGGCCTCCTGCCGGGCATCGGTGCCAGCGTCGGCTCGATGATCGCCTATACCGTGGCCAGGACGTTCTCCCGCACGCCGGAGCGCTTCGGCACCGGCTGCGAGGAGGGCGTCGTGGCATCGGAGGCCGCCAACAACGCCACGGTCGGAGGTGCGCTGATCCCATTGTTGGCGATGGGCATTCCCGGCAGCACGGTCGACGCGATCCTGATCGGCGCCCTCGTGATCCACGGCCTGGAGCCGGGGCCGCTCCTCTTCGTCAACCATCCCGACACGGCCTGGCTCATGGTGGCGACGTTCTTCATAGCCACGTTCCTGATGTTCGGGCTGATGACCGGCGCCGTCGGGACGATCGCGCGCATCGTCGTGGTGCCGCGCGGCTACATCCTGCCGGCGATCCTCTGCGCCACCGTCGTGGGCGCGCTCGCCTTCGACGGACAGCTCTTCGATGTCTGGGTGGCACTTGCCTTCGGCCTCGCGGGCTTCACGATGGAGCGCGCCAGCGTGCCTCTCGGGCCGTTCGTGATCGGCTTCGTCCTGGCGCCGATCGCCGAGCAGCAGCTCAGGTCCGGCATGATGGCCTCGGACGGCAGCCTCCTGCCGCTCGTCACGCGGCCGCTGCCGCTCCTTTTCCTTCTCGTCTCGCTGACGCTCCTCGTGCTGCCCTTCGTGCAGGCCCGGCTGCCGGGAAGACAGGCGGCGCCGCGACCCGGCGAGTAGGACGAGGCGCAGGCGGCTGGCGGCGGTCCGATGCCCGCGGACGGAGTCCTTGGGACGCCCGGACGGCCCGCCGCATATCGGGACGCGATCAGGCTGCGTCCGGCATCCTCTCCAGCAGCTTGTCGAGCGTGATGGGGTAGTCGCGCACCCGCACGCCGGTGGCGTTGTAGACTGCATTGGCGATCGCCGCGGCGACCCCCGTGAGCCCGAGCTCGCCGACGCCCTTGGCCTTCATGGGCGACGAGATCGGATCGGCCTCGTCGAGGAAGACGACCTCCTGGTGCGGGATGTCGGCGTGCACCGGCACCTCGTAGCTGGCGAGGTCGTGGTTGACGAAGAAGCCCAGGCGCTTGTCGACCGTCAGCTCCTCCATCAAGGCCGCACCGACGCCCATGGTCATGGCGCCGATGACTTGGCTGCGGGCCGATTTCGGGTTGAGGATGCGGCCCGCGGCGCAGACCGCCAGCATGCGCCGGACCCGGATCTCGGCCGTGGCCCGGTCCACCCCGACCTCGACGAAGTGGGCACCGAAGGTCGATTGCTGATAGCGGTCGGCGAGATCGCCATATTCGATCGCATCCTCGCCGACGAGCTCGCCGTCCGCCGCAGCGTCCTCGAGCGGAACGTTGCGGTTGCCCGCCTGCACCGCGCCATCCGAGAAGACAGCATCGGCGGAGTTGAAGCCCAGCTTCGCCGTGACCGCCTCGCGCAGCTTCACGCAGGCGGCGTAGACACCGGCCGTGGAGTTGTTGGCGCCGAATTGCCCGCCCGAGCCTGCGGAGACGGGAAAGCGCGAATCACCGAGCCGGACCGTCACCTGCTCGAGCGGCACCCCCATCATCTCGGCGGCGGTCTGGGCGATGATCGTGTAGCTGCCGGTGCCGATGTCGGTCATGTCGGTCTCGACAACGATCCGGCCCTCCCGGTCGAGGCGGACGCGGGCGCCTGACTTGACGAGGAGATTGTTGCGAAAGGCTGCGGCTATGCCGAGGCCCACGAGCCATTGCCCGTCGCGCACCTGGCCGGGCCGCGGATTGCGCCTGCTCCAGCCGAAGCGCTCGGCGCCGGTGCGGAAGCACTGGACGAGCTGGCGCTGCGAGAAAGGCCGGCTCGAGTTCCTCCGGGTCGACCTGCGTGTCGTTCCGGACGCGTAGCTCGACCGGGTCGACGCCAAGCTTCTCCGCCAGCTCGTCCATTGCGATCTCGAGCGCCATCATGCCGGGCGCCTCGCCCGGGGCCCGCATGGCGTTGCCCTCGGGCAGGTCGAGCACCGCAAGGCGCATCGCCGTCGTGCGGTTGGCGCCGGCATAGAGCAGGCGCGTCTGGCTGACGGCCAGCTCGGGCCCGCCCCCGGACAGGTCGCCGGACCAGCTCTCGTGCGCGATGGCGGTGATCCTGCCGTCCGGCTCTGCCCCGAGGCGGATGCGCTGGATCGTGGCCGGGCGGTGCGTCGTGTTGTTGAAGATCAGCGGCCGCGTGAGGCCGACCTTGACGGGCCGGCCGACCGCACGCGCAGCCAGCGCGGCGAGGACGGCGTCCGCGCGCACGAAGAGCTTGCCGCCGAAGCCGCCGCCGACGAAGGGCGAGAGGAGGTGGACCTTCTCCTCCGGCATGCGCAACGTCTTCGCGACGTCGCCGGCACCCCAGGCGATCATCTGGTTGGACGTCCAGAGCGTGAGCTCGTCGCCCTCCCACCGTGCGATCGAGGCGTGTGGCTCCATCATCGCATGGGACTGGTCGGGCGTGGTGTAGCGCTGGTCGATCGTGACCCGCGCCGACGCGAAGGCGCGGTCGAAATCACCCACCTCGCTGTCGGACGGGTTGCCGAGGGTCGTCTCGGGCTTGATGGCCGTGTCCCGCGCCGCGGCGAGGTCGAAAGCGCCGGCCTCACGGTCATAGTCGACGCGCACCAGCCCTGCCGCCGCCCGGGCCTGCTCGAAGCTCTCCGCGACCACGACGGCGATCGCCTGATGGTAGTGCTCGATCTCTGGACCGCCCAGAAGGGAAGCCGTGTTGTACTTGCCCTTGTCGAGCGGGCCCGCCGTCTCTGCCGTGACGATGTCGAGCACGCCGGGCGCTGCGCGGGCTTCATCCAGATGCATCGCGCGGATGCGCCCCTTCGCGATCCCGGCGCCGAGCACGAAGCCGTAGGCGGGATTCGCGCACCGCCTCGTGATGCTCATAGGCGTAAGGAGCGGTGCCCGTGACCTTCAGGGGACCGTCGATACGATCGGTGGCCTTGCCGACCACCTTCATGCGGTCGATCGGGTTGGTCGTGGCGGGCGTGTCGAACTTCATGGCTCAACCCCTCGCCTCGTCGAGGATGGCGCCCAGCGTGCGCTCGGCGAGGCGCAGCTTGAAGGCGTTGTCCGGCGTCGGGTTGGCCCCTGCCAGCAGCTCGGAGGCGACGGCCTTGGCGCCGCGAGGCATCGCCGATTCCGCCCGCTCGATCCGCCAGGGCTTGGCGGCGACGCCACCCAGGGCCACGCGGCCCGAGCCGTCGGGCTGGACGACGGCCGCGACCGACACCAGCGCGAAGGCGTAGGAGGCACGATCGCGGACCTTGCGGTAGGCCTGCACGCCGCCGATGGGCCTGGGCAAGGTGACGGCCGTGATCAGCTCGCCCGGCTCGAGCACCGTCTCGATGTGCGGCGTCTCGCCGGGCAGGCGATGGAAGTCGGCGATGGGGATCGCCCGCTCGGCCCCGTCGGGGCTCACGGTCTCGACCACGGCGTCGAGGGCGCGCATGGCGACGGCCATGTCGCTCGGATGCGTCGCTATGCAGGCCTTGCTGCTGCCGATGACGGCCAAGGGCCTGCTGAAGCCGCCGATCGCAGCGCAGCCGCTGCCCGGCAGGCGTTTGTTGCAGGGCATGTTGGCGTCGTAGAAATAGGGGCAGCGCGTCCGCTGGAGCAGGTTGCCGCCCGTGGTGGCCTTGTTGCGCAACTGCCCGGAGGCGCCGGCCAGCAGGGCGCGCGACAGCAGGGGGTAGTCGCGGCGGACCCGCGGATCGGCGGCGAGATCCGTGTTGCGGACGAGCGCACCGATCCGCAAGCCGCCGTCGGGCGTGGGCTCGATCGTGTCGAGCACCAGCCCGTTGATGTCGATCAGGTGCTGCGGCGTCTCGATCTGCAGCTTCATCAGATCCAGAAGGTTGGTGCCGCCGGCGATGAACTTGGCGCCGGACGCGCGCGACGCGGCCGCCGCGGCATGGGCCGGGGACGTGGCACGCTCGTAGGTGAACGCCTTCATGCTTTTCTCCCCGCCACCTCGGCCATGGCCTGGGCGATGTTGGAGTAGGCGCCGCATCGGCAGATGTTGCCGCTCATGCGCTCGCGCATCTCGATGTTGGTGGGCTCGGGCCGCGCGGTCAGGTCGGCCGTGACGTGGCTCGGGGTGCCGGCAGCGATCTCGTCCAGCACGGCCACGGCCGAGCAGATCTGGCCCGGCGTGCAGTAGCCGCACTGGAACCCGTCATGCTCGATGAAGGCCATCTGCATCGGATGCAGCGCGCCCTGCGTTCCGAGCCCCTCGATCGTCGTGATGCTGTCGCCCTCATGCATGACGGCGAGGGTCAGGCAGGAATTGATCCGGCGCCCGTCCACCAGCACCGTGCAGGCGCCGCACTGGCCGTGGTCGCAGCCCTTCTTGGTGCCAGTGAGGTGCAGATGCTCGCGCAGCGCGTCGAGCAGCGTGGTCCGCGTGTCGAGATCGAGCTCGCGGCGCTCGCCGTTGACCACGAACGAGACCCGGAACGGCGACGGTGCCGTGTCGGCGGCACCGCCGGGAGCCGAACCGGCCCGTGCCAGCTCAGGAGCCGACATGGCTGCGGCTGCCGAGCAGCCGATCACCGTCACTAGCCCGCGCCGGCTCATGTCGAGCGGTCCGTGCTCTCGCGTCTCGCATGTCGATCTCCTGTGTCGCATCGCTCTCATCCGCCCCGTGCAGTCCTCCGGGTAGCGCGAGCGGCTGGCATCCACTCAGCGGGGCAACGCATCGGGGCTGCATTGGCTCCCTCGATATTTGCAGGAGGTGGATGAGATGAGCGCCGGGGCGGCGCAGATCGGGCATGGCTAACCGCCTCGCCCGACGAGGCGGTGGGCGCCGACGACGCCGAGCTTGACGGCTGACCTCCCCTGCTCAAGAGCTAGGCCTGCGTGCATCATCCCAAGGTGAGCCGTTGAGCGCAGCCCTCGCCAGCAATCTCGACCAGCGGACAGCGCCGGCTGCCGCCGCTGCGCCGGCGGAGGCGCCAGCGATCGTCCGCCTCGCCGGCGTCCACAAGCGCTACGGGAGCGCGGTCGCGGTCGAGCATGTCGACATCGAGGTGCGGGCCGGCGAGTTCTTCACGATGCTCGGGCCCTCGGGCTCGGGCAAGACGACGAGCCTCAGGCTGATCGCAGGCTTCGAGCGGCCGGACCGGGGCTTCGTCGAGCTGGGCGGGCGGGACGTGACGCGCCTGCCGCCGCACGCCCGCGACGTCAACACCGTGTTCCAGGACTATGCGCTGTTCCCGCACATGACGGTGGCCGAGAACATCGCCTACGGCCTCGAGGCCAAGGGCGTGGCGCGGGCGGAGCGCGTGGCGCCGCGGCGAGGAGGCGCTGCGCATGGTCCGGCTCGAGGGCCTGGGCGGGCGCAGGCCGGCCGAGCTTTCGGGCGGGCAGCGCCAGCGCGTCGCGCTTGCGCGCGCCATCGTCAACCGCCCGCGTGTGCTGCTGCTGGACGAGCCCCTGGGCGCCCTCGACCTCAAGCTGCGCCAGGAGATGCAGTCCGAGCTCAAGCGCCTGCAGCGCGAGATCGGCATTACTTTTCTCTATGTCACGCACGACCAGGAGGAGGCGCTCGCGATGAGCGACCGGATGGCCGTGTTCAACCGCGGCCGGATCGAGCAGGTGGGAGCACCGGCCGAGGTCTATGAGCGGCCGGCCAACGCCTTCGTCGCGAGCTTCGTCGGCACCGCCACCTTTCTCGAGCGGGGTGGCAAAAGGCTCGTGATCCGGCCGGAGAAGGTGCGGGTCCTGGAAGAGGACGCCCCCGCCGAGGCCGGCCTCCATGTGCGAGGACGCCGTGCTGCGCGAGGTCATCTATCTGGGCCCGTTCACGAGGATGGAGCTGGAGCTCGCGGACGGTGCCAGGCTCCTGGCGGTGCGACAGAACCTGACGGCGGAGGCGGCGCTCGAGCCGGGCCGACGGCTCAAGGTCGGCTGGCAGGAACGGGACGTCGTGGCGCTCGACCCAAGACCGATCCCAGCGGAGGAACCCTTCCCATGACAGTCGGCCTTCAAGCGAGGCGCGCAATGCGCCGGCATCATCGCGCTCCTCTCCTCGCCCTTCGCCGGAGCCGCGCTCGCCGCACCGGCCAAGCCCGACTATCCGAAATCGATCGGCGACGGCGAGGGTGCCCTCAACATCGTCGCCTGGGAGGGCTATGCCGACGATTCGTGGGTAAAGCCCTTCGAGGAGAGCACGGGCTGCAAGGTCAACCGCAAATATGCTGGCTCCTCGGACGAGATGGTGGCGCTGATGCGCCAGGGCGGCGGCGCGGAGTACGATCTCGTCTCGGCCTCGGGCGATGCGAGCCTGCGCCTCATCTACGGCGGAGACGTTCAGCCGATCGACGTGAAGCTGATCCCGGACTGGAAGGATTTCGTCGAGGAGCTGAAGGCGCCGCCCGTACAACACGCTGCACGGCGTGCATTACGGGCTCTCCTACGAGTGGGGCCCCAACGTGCTGTTGTGGAACACTGAAAAGATAAAAAAGGCGCCGACGAGCTGGGCCGCTATCTACGATAAGGCCTACAAGGGCCAGATCACGGTTCCGGACAACCCGATCCAGATCGCCGATGCGGCCCTCTATCTGATGGCCAAGAAGCCCGAGCTGAAAATAAAGGACCCTTACGAGCTGACCGAGAAGCAGCTCGACGCCGCGGTGGCGCTGCTGAAGGAGCAGCGGCCGCTGATCAAGAAGTACTGGGCGCTCGCCTCGGATGAGATCGAGCTTTTCACGAACGGCGATGCGATCATCGGCGCCGCCTGGCCCTATCAGACGGGCGCTCTCAAGGACGCCAAGGTGCCGGTCGAGGACACCGTTCCCGAGGAGGGGGCGACGGGCTGGGCGGACAGCTGGATGCTGGCGACGAAGTCACAGCATGTGAACTGCGCCTACAAATGGATGGCCTATGTCTCGACCCCGAAGGTCCAGGCGCAGCAGGCCGTGTCCTTCGGCGAGACGCCGGCCAATCCGAAAGCCTGCCCGCTGATGAACGAGATCGAGGCCGGCTCCTGCACCAAGTACCACCTCGACGCGCCCTCCTCCTACTTCCAGAAGATCCACTTCTGGAAGACGCCGCAGAAGGCATGCGGCAACGGCAGCAACGACTGCACGACCTACACCGCCTGGCAGCGCAAGTGGCAGGAGATCAAGGGCTAGCGGCCGTCCATGGCGGCCGTCTCGGCCAAGTCAGGTAGCGAGGGGCGAGCGCCCCGGTCCTGGCGGTCGGCGGCGGGAGCTTTTTTTCTCCTGACGCCGCCGCTCGCCTGGCTGGTCCTGGTCTATCTGGCGGCGCTGGCGGCACTTTTCATCTCCGCCTTTTGGACCGTCGACGACTTCACGGGCGAGCTCGACCGCACCTGGACGCTGCACAACTTCGCGGTGCTGCTGAGCGAGCCGGTCTACCGGCGGATCGCGCTCAGGACGATCGGCATGGCGGCCGTGGTGTCGGCGACCGACATCGTGCTGGCCTTCCCGGTGGCCTACTTCATGGTGCGCGTGGCGGGCCCGCGGCTGCGGGGCCTGATGTTCGCCCTCGTCCTCCTGCCCTTGTGGTCCAGCTATCTCGTGCGCGTCTATGCGTGGCGCCTGATCCTGGCCCATGATGGCGCCCTCAACTGGGCATTGACAAAAATGGGGCTGCCCTCGGCCCACATCGGCTACTCGAACTGGGCCATGTGGATCGTTTTTTCCTATATCTGGCTGCCCTTCATGATCACGCCCATCTATGCCGCGCTCGAGCGCATCCCGCCGGCGCTGTTCGAGGCCTCGCAGGATCTGGGCGCCGGCGCCCTGCGCACGCTCAGAAGGGTCGTTTTCCCGCTGGCGCTGCCTGGTATCGTCGCCGGCTCCATTTTCTCGTTCTCGCTGACGCTGGGCGACTACATCACGCCGGTCCTGGTGGGCGGCCCCGGCTCGGACTTCATTGGCAACGTCGTCTACGCCAATGTCGGCATCGCCAACAATGTGCCGTTCGCGGCGGCCTACGCCACCATCCCGCTCATCGTGATGGCGATCTATCTGGCGCTGGCGCGCCGGACCGGCGCCTTCGACGTGATGTGAGGCGCGATCATGGAGACCCCGCTCGCGCGCGTTCTTCTCGGGCTCTGGTCCCTGGCCGTGCTGCTTTTTCTCTTTGCGCCGATAGCCCTGATCGTCGCCTACGCCTTCAATCCCTCGAACATCCAGAGCTGGCCGCTTCCCGGCCTTTCCCTGCGCTGGTTCGGCTCGGCCTTCGCCAATGGCGAGATCCGCACGGCCTTGTGGCTGTCCGTGAGGGCGGGCCTGCTGGCGACCGCCATGGCCCTCGTGCTCGGCTCGATGGCGGCTCTTGCCGTGCACCGCTACCGCTTCTTCGGCCGCGAGACGATCTCCTTCCTCGTCGTGCTGCCGATCGCGCTCCCCGGCATCATCACCGGCATGGCGCTCAACTCCTTTTTCACGACGCTGGGGACCGGGCTTTCCTTCTGGACGATCGTCGTGGGCCACGCGACCTTCTGCGTCGTCATCGTCTATAACAATGTGCTGGCCCGCCTGCGCCGCATCCCGGCCTCGCTCGAGGAGGCCTCGGGCGATCTCGGTGCCGGGCCCTGGCGCACCTTCCGCAAGGTCACCCTCCCCTTGGCAAGGACGGCGCTGATCGCGGGTGCTCTCCTCGCCTTCGCGCTTTCCTTCGACGAGGTGATCGTCACGACCTTCACGGCCGGCGCCCAGAACACGCTGCCGCTTTGGATCTTCGGTGCCATCCGCCTCGGCCAGAAGCTGCCCGAGGTCAACGTCGTCGTGCTGGTCGTGATGGCGCTGACGATCGTGCCCGTGCTGGTGGCGTACAGGATGACGAGAGAGAGGTGAGCTTCGGAAAGCCCGAGGCTCCATCTGACTGGCCATCGCATGGCTCGGCGTGCATGAGCCTTTGACGTCCAGGTCGAACCTACTGTAAGAAAGTAAGAGGTGGGTCCGTCTGAAGGGCATAGCCATGTCTCGTATCATGAGCGCTCGGCTGTCTACGAAGGCGCAGCTCGTCATTCCGAAACGGCTCCGTGACCGACTGGGAATCCGGCCGGGCGACCGCGTTCTGCTGATCGAGCGCGAAGGAGAGGTGGTCATTCGTCCCGCGCCCCGGGAGATGATCGAGGACCCGTTCGCTCTCTTTACCGAGTGGGCGAGCGAGGCCGACGAGCGGGCCTATGCCGATCTTTGAGCGCTTCTCGGTCGTGACGGTGCCATTCCCCTATGTTGAGCGGGAAGCCCGAAGACGCCGCCCTGCCGTTATCGTATCCGGCGAGGAGCTAGCTCGGAGCCACGGGCTTGCCTGGGTGGTGATGATCACGAGCGCAGACAATCCACCCTGGCCCGAGGACATAGCGATCGCTGATCTCACCTCGGCAGGCCTCAGCAAGCCGTCGGTAATCCGTCCCGTGAAGATAGCGACCGTCGAGGCGACACGTTGCGATGCTCTAGGGCGGTTGCAGGCAGCGACGGCCGCAAGCGTCGAGGAAGCGCTGGGCCGCATCACAGGCTGAGGCGCTCCTCGCCAAGCGGATCACCCATGCGGCCCGCTATCGCTCGCTCCATGAGCGAACTCGTTCAGCAGACGACTGAGCAAGCGGCTTCCGGCGGGCAAGAGCGCCGTTGCCGGTGAGCGCATCACGCTGCTTTCCGCCGCAACACCGGCATCCCCATCGCGAGGTCGATCGCAAGGGCCACCGCAAGGGCGGCGGTACCGATGACGAACAGAAGACGATAATCGCCGCCGGCTGCCGTCAGGACCCAGGTCAGGCCGTAGGCGGCGGCCGCCTGCAGCAGGGCGAAGGCCGTCGTGGCCCTGCTCCAGGCCGTTTTCTGGCCGGCCATGTCGTGGGGCATCAGCTCGTGGATGCGGCCGAGGACCAGAGGCACGATGCCGGGGGTGAAGGCGCCGACGACGACGCTCGAGACTATGAGCCCGGCCGTGCTGCTTCCAAGGGCTGGGATCAGGACGGCCACGGCCTGGATGACAAAGGCCAGCCGTAACGCGGCGCCGAAGCCGATGCGGTCGGCGAGGTGGCCGGTCAGCACAGGGCCCATGATGGCGCCGAGGCCGAACAGGACCCAGTACCGGGCACCGCTGTCGAGACCCTGGCCGAGCCCGCGCGCGACGAAGTCGACGAGGAAGAGCATGTGCGGCACGAGGCCCGCCGCGTTCAGCGCATACTCCACATAGAGGGCGCGCAGCCGGCGGGTCGGATGGCGCCACTCGTGGCGGAGGGTGGCTGCCGGCGGTGCCGCCGCCTGTCGGGTGGCCAGCCGGACCAGGCGACAGTGGTGAGCAGAAGGGAAAGAATGCCCAGGCCGCACCACGTCTCGGCCAAGCCGCCTCGCAAAAGCAGCGGCACGAGCGTGCCCGAGGCGGCGATGCCGAGACCGACGCCTGCGAAGATGGCGCCGCTGGCGATGCCGCGCCGCCGATGCGGCACGTGCGGCAGCACGGTCGGTGCCGCCAGCACCATCAGGCCACCGCCGCAGATCCCGGAGAGCAGGCGCCAGATGAAGAACCAGCCGAGCGAGACCGGGGCGGCGCTGGCGAAGAAGGCGGCGGTCGCAAGGAGCATGAGGCCGCGCAGGAGCGCGGGTGCCGGGAGCCTCGCCGCGAGCGGGCGGCCCATGAGCGCGCCGGCGAGGTAGCCCGCGAGGTTGGCGGCGCCCAGATAGGCGGCGGCCGAGGCCGTGAACCAGTGGGCCTCGATGATGGCCGGCAGGAGGGGCGTGTAGGCGAAGCGCGACAGCCCGATGCCGACGAGGCTGGCGCAGGCCGCCGACAGGATCGCCCGCCAGCCGCTCTTGTCCGTCCGCTCGCGTTGCGCCGCTTCGACCGTATGCGACCGTTGCATGGCTCGCTCCGCCATCATTGCCCGGCGGAACAGGTAGGCGCACGCTGCTATCGTCGGTAACGGTTCTTTCAGCTATCAGTTATCTGTTATTCAGATAACCGATCATTCGCCCGCGACGAGCCTGAGCGGCGCCGGGCGCGCGATCTCGAGAAAGGCGGCGAGCGCGCTCGACAGGCGCCTCTCGCGGCGACGGACGAAGACGGTGTCGACCCGCGCCTGCTCGGGCGGCAGCTCGTGGGCGGCGACCCGCCCTTCCCAGGACGAGCCGATGATGAGGGCCCTGGGCAGCAGGGTGACGCCGATCCCGGCCGCGACACAGCCGAGAATGGCCTCGAGCGCGCCGAACTCGAGCGGCTGCGCCGTCTGGATGCCGCGCCGGGCGAGCAGGTCCTCGAGCCGGTGGCGATAGGAGCAGCCGCGCCGGAAGACGATGATCTTGAGCTCGCGCCGGCGGTCGAGGTCGGCGAGATGCCTCATGGTCGGGCCTGTGACGAGCATCAGCTCCTCGCGGATGATCGCGTCCGCGACCAGATCGGCGTGGCTGACCGGGCCGGCGACAAAGGCGCCGTCCAGGCGATGCTCGAGCACGTCTGCGATCAGCCCGGCGGTCGTGCCCGTCGTCACCATGAGGCCGACCGCTGGATGGGCCCGCGCGTAGGCCTGGAGGATCGGCGGCAGCCTGACCGCCGCCGTCGTCTCGAGGGAGCCGATGCGGAGATTTCCTTGAGGCTTGCCGTCGTCCCGGGCCGCCTCCCGCGCCTCCTCCAGGAGGGCAGCGAGCCGGGCTGCATAAGGCAAAAGCCGCTCGCCGGCGGCGGTCAGGGCGACGCCGCGGCTGCTGCGCTCGAAGAGCGTGGTGCCGAGCTGCTCCTCGAGCGCGCGGATCCGCGTCGTGACGTTGGACTGGACGGTGTGCAGCTCGGCGGCAGCCCGGTTCATGCTGCCCTGCCTGGCGACGGCCTCGAGCACGCGAAGATCTGCATAGTCCATGGCGGCTCCTGCGACGGCGGCACGCCTGCGCCGGGAGACCGATAAGCGCGCCACACCGTGCTGTGACACGATCTATAGGGCGGCGCAAACCGGCCGAACAGGCTGCCGCGCACCTGCGCCCGAGGGCCGAGGCCCGGGGCGTCAGGGATGGGGGCCCCAGCCAGCCGTCAGGAGGAGCGCCTGCTGACGGTTGCTCTCGAGCAGCGCCAGCGTCTCGGCCGCCGCGCCCGCCGGGTCGCGGGCCGCGATCAGCGCCGCGATGCGCTGGTGCTGGGCGGGGTTGTTCGTGTAGTCGCCGATCTGCTCGGTGCCAATCTTGAAGTAGCCGGTCAGCAATGCCGTCCAGGGGCGGGCGAGCTGGGCAATGATGATGTTGTGCGAGGCCCGCAAGAGGCAGCCGTGAAAGGCGACATCGGCCCGAAGCACGTCGGCCGTGTCGGGCGCGTCGATCGCCAGCGCGAGGCGCTGCAGCTCCGCTACCTCGGCCTCCGTCGCGCGCTCGGCGGCGCGCGCGGCGGCCTCGGGCTCGACGACCCGCCGCAGCTCGGTCAGATCGAACATGAACCAGCGCGTCAGCGGATCGTCGGCCGGCAACCAGCCCACGACGTCGGCGTCGAGCAGGTTCCACTCCGCATGCCCGCAGACCTTGGTGCCGTAGCGGCGGGCGGTGCGCACCAGCCCCTTGCCCGCCAGAACCTTGATCGCCTCGCGGAGCGTCGTCCGGGTCAAGCCGAGCTCAGCGCAGAGATCGGCCTCCACGGGCAGGGTGCTGCCCGAAGGGAAGCGCCCGCCCAGGATCGCGCGGCCGAGCGCGCAGACGGCGTTCTTGACGCGGCCCGTGGGGAGCGTGGACGGCCCAGGGTCCAGGACGGTGCCTGGAGGAAGCGGGAGGGGTTGATCGGTCATGCATTTTTACTGTGGCGCAAAGAGGTGCGGCGCGCTACGTCTCCTCTAGATCGGATGTAGAGAGTCACCTGCTTGGGGAGGCAAAACCCATGGTGAAGACCCGCCGGCTCGCCGTCGCGGCTGCCGCAGCTCTTGCCCTCGTCGCCGCCGTCGGCAAGCCCGCCGCCGCCACCGAGATCAAGTTCGCGATCGAGATGTTCCAGGGTGACAATCCCGAATACAACGCCCTGATGCGATTCAAGAAATATGTCGAGTTTCGCAGCAACGGCGAGATCACGGTCCGCCTGTTCCCAGGCAATCAGATGGGGAGCGCCCGCGACACGACCGAGATGGTCCAGCAGGGCACGCTCGAGATGACCTTCCCCTCGGACGGATCATTCGCCGGCTTCTATAAGCCGATCGAGGTCTGGTCGATTCCCTATCTCTTCACCTCGGCGCCGGTGGCGTGGGCGGTGATGAACAGCGACTTCGCCACGGCCATGAAAGCGGACATCGAGGCCAAGACCGGCATCCACGTCTTCGCCTTCTCCGAGAACGGCTTCCGCTCGTTCACGAACAATGTCCGCGAGATCAAGACCCCGGCCGACATGAAGGGGCTCAAGATCCGCACCATGGAGAGCCCGGTCTACATGAAGATGGTGGAGGCGCTGGGCGCCTCGCCGACGCCGATCGCCGGCTCCGAGGCGGTCATGGCGATCAAGCAGGGCGTGGTCGACGGGGAGGAGAATCCGCCCTCCGTCGTCTATACCGGCGGCATGGGCGACGTGCAGAAATACTACACGCTCAACGAGCATGTGCTGGGGCTGCACCTCATCGTCGCGAACGCTGCCTGGTTCAAGAGCCTTCCGCCCGGCCAGCGGCGCATCATCACCGACGGCGCCAATCTGATGGCCTGGACCGAGAACCTCCAGAAGACCGAGGGCGACTGGAAGTATGTCGAACTCCTGCAAAAGGAGAAGGGCATGAAGATCCATGTCTCGACGCCCGAGGAGAAGGACTTGTTCAAGAAGGCGACGCAGGCCCCCGTCGAGGCCTATATCCGCGACCAGGTCGGCGCCGAGCTCGTCCAGAGCCTGACCGTCGCCGTCAACAAGGCCGAGCAGACCCTCTACGGCACCAAGTAGAGGCCCGTCCGCCGCAACCGCCGGGGGTGTCCTGGACGCCTCCGGCATACCAGGAGGCCCCATGCGACCCACCGTGCGCTCGGCGGCCCGCGGCCTCGCCGTCGGCTGCGAGGTCATCGCCGCCCTGATCCTCATCGCCGTCACCTGCATCAACCTCGCCCAGGTGGTCGGGCGCTACTTCATCGGCACCTCGATCCCCTGGGCCGAGGAGATCATGCGCTACGTGATGATGTGGCTGATGATGCTGGGCAGCGTCGCCTGCATCTACCGCGCCGAGCACATGGCGATCGACAGCGTCATCCAGTCGGTGCCGGAGCGGTGGCGCCAGCATATGCGGAGCCTGCTCTACAGCATCGGCGGCCTCTTCTGCCTGCTGCTCGTGATCTATGGCTGGCACGCGGCCTTGGCCAACAACATGCAGTTCGCCGCCGCCTCGGGCATCCGCATGAGCATTCCCTACATGGCGATCCCGATCGGCGGCACCCTGATCATCGTCGAGATCGTGCTGTGCTGGCTCGCCGGCTACGAGCCGGCCGAGCCTACCGAGGAGCCCTACTGAGGGTCCCTCCGCCCCTTCCCCGCCCGAACTCCCGAACTCCATCAGCCGGGACCAGCCATGATCTGGGTCGCCCTCGTCTCGTTCGCCCTGCTCCTCGTCGGCGTGCCGATCGCCTTCGTCCTCGGCCTCGGCGGCGCGCTCGGCGTCTGGCTCACCGGCATCCCCGAGCGGGTGATCATCACCCGCTTCTTCGCCGGCGTGGACAGCTTCATCTTCCTGGCCGTGCCGTTCTACATCCTGGCGGCCGAGATCATGAACCGGAGCGGCATCACGATGCGGCTCATCCGGCTGGTCTCGCTGGTCACCGGCCGCTTCGCGGGCGGCACGGCCTACACCAACATCGGCACCTCGGTGCTGTTCGCCGGCATCTCGGGCTCGGCCGTGGCCGACGCCGCAGCACTGGGCAAGTTCTTCCTCGAGGTCATGCCCAAGGAAGGCTACCGCAAGGACTATGCGGGTGCCGTGACGGTGGCCTCGGCCATCATCGGCCCGATCATCCCGCCTTCCGGGCTCGCCATCATCATGGCGGCGGTCACCGGCCTCTCGGTCGTCGACCTCTTCATCGCAGGCGTCATCCCCGGCCTCATGCTGGGCGGAGCCTGTGCCGTCATCGTCTTCCTCGATTCGCTGCGGGGTGGCCTGCCGAAATCGACCATCTCGATCAGCCGCGCGGAGGTGCCCAAGCTGCTGCTCGAGGCGCTCCTCGTGGGCGTGCTGCCGGTCATCATCGTGGGCGGCATGGTGCTGGGCGTGTTCACGGCGACCGAAGGCGGCGGGATCGCCGTGGCGGCGGCGACCGTGCTGGGCGTCTTCGTCTTTCGCGACCTCGGCCTCCAGGGCCTGTGGCAGGCGTTCGTCTCCTCGGCGCGGGTCTCGGCCACGATCTACCTCCTCGTCGCCGGCGCCTCGATCCTCTCCTATGCACTGAACCTTCTGGGCATCGCCAACTGGATCACCGCGGCCGTGCCGTTGTTCCAGGGGCATTCGTGGCTCTTCCTGCTCGCGATCATGGGGCTGATGCTGGTGCTGGGCACCTTTCTCGACATCGGCGCCGCCATCGTCATCTTCGTGCCGCTGCTGATGCCGGCGGTGACGGGGCTGCACATCGACCCGATCCAGGCGGCGATGGTGATCATCCTGACGCTCGCCGTCGGGCTGATCACGCCGCCTGTGGGCGTCGTCCTCTTCGTCGTCATGCGCGTGGGCAACATGCGGATGTGGCCGCTGCTCAAAGCGCTCGTGCCGTTCCTCCTGGCCGAGCTTGGGGCGATCCTCCTGCTCACCCTCTTCCCCGCCCTTTCGACCTGGCTCCCTGCCCTGATGCGTCATCACTGAGTGGAATCGACCGATGAAGATCACCGCCATCGAGACGCGGCTCGTCAACGCCATCCATCGCAACTGGATCTTCGTCAAGGTGCTGACCGACCAGCCGGGCCTGCACGGCTGGGGCGAGGCGACGCTCGAATGGAAGACGCGCGCGGTCGTGGGCGCCATCGACGATCTGGCGCCGCTGCTGATCGGCCAGGACCCGCGGCGGATCGAGCATCTCGTCCGCACCATGACGCGGCACAGCTTCTGGCCCCTGGGCGTCATCGGCCTCAGCGCCGTCTCCGGCATCGAGCAGGCCCTGTGGGACATCAACGGCAAGGACCTGGGCGTGCCGGTCTGGCGCCTCCTGGGCGGCCAGTGCCGTGACAAGGTCCGGGTCTACACGCATTACAGGCGGGCCCGGATCGGCGCGCAGGTGAGCCCCAAGGATCCCGAGGCCTATGTGGCCGGCGTCGTCGAGACGGTCGAGATGGGCTACCGCGCGGTCAAGCTCGGCGTCGTGCCCTATACCCACTACGACGCGCCGATCCCAGCCGTGAAGCATGTCGAGAGGCTGATGGGCATGCTGCGCGAGGCCGTGGGCGACGAGGTCGAGCTGATGTTCGACTTCCACGGCCGGTGCGGGTCGGTCAGCTCGGCCATCGCCTATATCGACGCGCTGGCGCCGCACCGCCCCTTCTTCGTGGAGGAGCCCATCCAGCCGGGCGATCCGGTGGCCATGGCCAAGATCGCCGACAAGGCGCGGGTGCCGCTCGCGACCGGCGAGCGGCTGTTCACGCCCAAGGAGTTCTTCGATCTCGCGGCGCTCAAGGCGGTCAGCATCGTCCAGCCGGACCTCTGCCATTGCGGCGGGCTGTTCATGGGCAAGAAGATCGCGGCCATCGCCGAGGTGGGCCACATGGGCGTGGCACCGCACAACCCGCTCGGACCCGTCTGCGGGGCGGTGGCGCTCCACTTCGACGTGGCCACCCCGAACTTCGTCATCCAGGAGGAGGCGACCAGCATCGTTCCTTGGTATGACGAGGTGATGCAGCACCCGATGGTCATGAAGGACGGCTATTGGCAGGTCCCGACCGGTCCGGGCCTCGGCGTCGAGCTCAACGAGGCGGCCGCGGCGAAGCATCCGTTCGAGCAGGAGATCATTCCCGCGAGCGAGGCGGTGGACGGAGACGGGGCCGTCCTCGACTGGTGATGACCGGCTGACGGCTCGCTTCCCCAGGCTTCGAGCTTGCTCAGCCGGCTCTGCAACACCTGCGGCTGCGCGCCGTTCGCCGAAGGTGTCGACGGCGAGGCGATGGCGGCGATCAACCATCATCGCGAGGACGCCATTGACCCCTCGCAGGTCAAGATGATGCCGTTCGACGGGGCCAGCCTGCAGATTGCCTTGTCGAGTAGAAACCGCCGGCGCCAGCTCAGCCGCCGCGGTGGAGGAGGACGTCGCGGGCGCGGTTGATCTGGCTCGCGAGGTAGGTGCTGCCGCCATGGTCGGGATGAAGCCCGGCCATCAGCCTGCGGTGCGCTGCCTTGATCTCGGCGGCGGTGGCGCCGGCGGCGAGGCCCAGCACGGCCAGCGCGGTCGGCTCGTCCATGACGGCGCCGCCGGTCGCCTCGTGAGCCTCGCCGCCCGCGGAGGCGGCGCGCCAGTCGGGCTCGCGGCGGTCGAGATAGGCCTCGAGCAGGGCGGCCGAGGGCGGGTCGTCGCGGCGGGCGTCGTCCAGCAGCGCCAGGAGGTCGACCAGGCCGAGCTCGGCCAGCATCCGCCCGGCGAAGCGGCCTGTCCGGACGCGGCCGGTGATCTCGCCGCTCGCATGGTCGAGACGCATCTCGAGCAGCGCCGTCACCGTCTCGGTCGTCTGGCCGGTGCCGGCGTCGACGTCGGCATCGCCCATGGGGTCGGCGCCGCGGCGCGCGGCCCGGACCGAGCGGATCGCCATGACGAGCGCGATGAGCGCGGCGCCGGCCAGAGCATAGCGGTGGACGAAGATGAGGCCGGTGGCGGCGATGGCGCCGAAGACGGCGATGAAGGTGCGGATCGCATAGGCGAGATCGGAAGGCCGGGCGCTGGAGAACCAGCGGAGCCCGAGAAAGCCGACGACGAGCACGGCGGCGCCGAGGAGGAGGAAGACGGGCATCGGTCATCGCAGCTGGCGGCTGAGCAGCCGGACGGCCGGGCCGGACGCGCCGCTCCAACGCCTGCGAGCGCGTCACGGCCGCCCGCGGCGTAGGCGGCAACGGCACCCAGCAGCGCCCGGAGCTCGGCTGCGGCACCGGCATCGAACCGACAAAAAGCGCCGCCGGTAAGGCGGGCGATCTCGCGGAAGGTCCGCTCGACCGCGGGGTCCCGGCCCTCCTGGAACATGAAGGCCTTGACGCCCAGAAGGCCCAGCTCGCCCGCGAGGTGGCCCAGCTCGTCCGGGCTTTCCTCGAGCGCGTCGCCGATGAGGACGAGCGCCTGGACCGGGCGCAGGCGGGCCTCCTTGGCGGCGTGGCGCAGCACCCGGCCGATCTGGGTGTGGCCGGCGCGACAGGCGACGCCCGTCATCAGCCGCACGAGGCCCGCGGCATCGGCAACCCAGCGGCTGGCCCGACACTCGCCGAAGCCCCTGTAGTAGACGAGCTGGACATCGAGCCCGCCCAGCCGGTCCGCCTCCAGAAACATCTGGGCCTGGACCTCGGCCGCCCGGTCCCAGCTGGGCTGGCGCGAGGCGGTGGCGTCCATGGCAAAAATGAGCCGCCCGCGCTTGCCGCCCGCCTGTGCCGGCGGCGTGCGACGCACGGCCTCGAGGAAGGCCTCGACCTCCCCTGCCCCGCTCTTCAGATCTTTTCCCGTCATCTCCTCTATGTTGGGCGTGAGCAGAGCCGTTCCAGCGGGAACCCGTCTTCGGGCGTTCGCGACCTCGATGAGCGTCAGAAGAATGGCGCAGAATTTACGCCTTATATAAACTCTATATTCCTACCAGAGTCTGTCGTCAAGAGGCCATCCCATGGTGCCGATGGGAGGTGGGGATGAGCGGGCACGGGTGGGAGATGGATCCCCACTTTCGTGTTCGGTCCCGGATGATTGGAGAGGCATGGGTCCCCGCATGCGCGAGGACGAGCGGAACGGCATGGGTCCCCGCTTTCGCGGGGATGAGCGGGGGGTGGGTCATGCCTGGATGGCCAGCCGCACGCCGTCGATCACGAACTGGACGGCCAGCGCGGCCAGGAGGATGCCCAGGACGCGGGAGAGGACGATGATCAAGGTGGGGCCCAGGACGCGCTCGAGGCGGCCGGCGAGAAGCAGGCTCAGATAGACGATGGCGAGCACGGCCAGCATGGCCAGGATGGTGACCAGGCGGGCGCCGGGCCGGCCGGCGAGCGCGCTCGACTGCAGGAGCACCGCGGTGATCGCGGCCGGGCCGGCGATGAGCGGGATGCCGAGCGGGAAGACGCCGATGCTCTCGGCCTGGCGCTCGTCCCGCGCGTGCTCGGCGGTGTCGCCGCGGCGCTGCAGGCGGCGCTCGAACACCATCTCGAGGGCGAGCAGCAAAAGCATCAGGCCGCCGGCGATGCGGAAGGCCGGGAGGCCGATGCCGATGACCTGCAGCACCGAGTTGCCCAGAACGGCGAAGACGAGCAGCACGGCGCCGCCGACCAGGACACCCTGACGGGCCACCCGACCGCGGAGGCCGGCGTCGGCGCCCTGGGTGAGGGCGATGAAGATCGGCGCCAGGCCGACCGGATCGATCGTGACGAAGAAGGTGACGAAGGCGGTGAGGGCTATCTCCGCCACGTCGGGTCCCCGTGGGTGAAGGCCTCAGTAGGTGGCACGGCCGCCCGAGAGATCGAAGACCGCACCCGTGGTGAAAGAATTCTCCTTCGAGCAGAGCCAGGCCACCATGGAGGCGATCTCGGCCGTCTCGACGAAGCGCCCGCGCGGGATCTTCTGCAGCATGTAGTCGATATGCTCCTGGCTCATCTGGTCGAAGATGCGGGTCCGGGCGGCGGCGGGCGTGATGCAGTTGACGGCGATGTCCCAGCCCGCGAGCTCCTTGCCCAGCGATTTCGTCAGGGCGACGACGCCGGCCTTGGCGGCGCTGTAGGCCGAGGCGTTGGGGTTGCCCTCCTTGCCGGCGATCGAGGCGGTGTTGACGATGCGCCCGTATTGCTGGGCGATCATCAAGGGTGTCACGGCCTTCAGGCAGTGGAAGATGCCGGTGAGGTCGATGTCGATGACGCGCCGCCACTCCTCGAGCGGATAGTCCCAGAGCCTGGCGTTGGCCCCGGCGATGCCGGCGTTGCAGACCAGGATGTCGATGCCGCCCAGCACCTTCTCGGTCTCGCGCGTGGCACCCAGGACATCGTCCCAATGGGTGACGTCGACCGGTGCGGTGGCGACCTTTTTGCCTTTGCCTTCGAGCTGACGGGCCGTGGCGCCCAGGAGGTCCGCGTCCTGGTCCCAGAGGCTGACGGCGGCACCCGAGGCCAGAAACCGCTCGGCGATGGCGCGGCCGATGCCCTGCGCCCCGCCGGTGACGACCGCCCGCCGGCCCTCGAGATCGATCCTGTTCATCGGCCCTTCCCTGTCCGCTCCACCTGCCCGAGCCGCGACGAGCCCACCATCAGCGGCCGCCCGGCCGGGGCATCATAGACAGACAAAAGCGGGCTGCCCATGGAGGGGAAAGGTGTGATCGAATGCTCGGCCCGGGTTCCGCGCAGCGGCCCCGAGGATGGCTCGGCCGAGATAGGACCGGCTGGGATGTTCGTGGGGATGCGGGCTCATCGGGGTCAGGCTTCGGTGGGCTGGGGGATGCCGGCGGGGCCGGGTGGGAGTGCTGCCGGGCGGGGTGGGGCGGCGGAGGGCGGCAGGACGGCTGGGGGAGGCTCCGGGGCGGGGAGCGGGACGGCGCGCGAGCGGCTGGCCTGGACGGTGGGCTCGGAGCGCATGGCCTGGGCGCAGCCGGCACCCAGGATGGCGGCGTAGGTGACGGCGACGGCGGGGATCTGCAGGCTGAAGTCGACGAGGCTGTGGAGGCCGACCAGGACGGTGGCGCTGGACGCGACGAGCGGCACCACCTGATCCCGCCGCCGGTTGAAGACGCCCCGCACGCACATGCCGAACAGCAGCACGGGACCCGTGTAGAGCAGGATGGTGGCGGGAATGCCGAGCTCGACCAGATGCTCGATATAGGTGTCGTGGGCCATGTCGAAGATGACGGTCGAAGCGGTCGTCGCGGTTCAGATAGAACATGTCGAGGAAGCTGCCGTAGCCGTGGCCGAGCCAGGGCCGCTGGCCGATCATGTCGAACGCCACCTGCCAGATGGAGAAGCGGCCCGGCCGACGAGATGTCGGTGTCCGAGCCGGAATCGACGGCATCGAGGCGGCTCAAGGTGAGGTTGCCGCTCAGGGCCAGGAGACCACCAGCAACGACGACGACCACGGCGAGCGTCGTCAACGCGGTCTTGAGCTTCGGGCGCATGACGAGGAAGACGAGCGAACAGCATGAACGCCAGCGGCGCCGAGGAGGCTCAGCAGGCCACCGCGCGAGCCGGTGAGCAGCATGGCGGTGATCAGCAGCAGGAAGGCGAAGATGAGCATACCGCGGGGACCGAGGAGCTTCTTCATCAGCTCGATGCCGACGCGGCGGAAGTCGTTGATGCTGCGGACGGAGAGGAAGGTCTCGGCGATCAGGCCCAAGGCGATGAGGATGCCGAGATTGGCGTAGGTGGCGAAGCTGTTGCGGTTGACGAAGGTGGAGGTGACGACGTTGCGGTAGGCCCACTTGTCCATCCAGAGGATCGTGTTGAGGTGGAGGAACAGCACGACGAGGCCGTAGACCGCGTAGACGGCGATGGCGCCCAGGAGGACCGTCAGGAGAAGACGGGCGCGCCCGCTTCGCTGGGCGAGGAGAAAGGCGGCCCAGAAGGTGCCGCCGTAGGCGACGAGGCGCATCAGCGCGCTCGAGGGCGGCCCAGGGATCGGCGGCGACGGTGGGCACGCCGGCGATGCCGTCCTCGGCACCCATGTGCCAGACGGGGTGAGCCGTGAGCCAGGGCGCCAAGCCGACGGCGCCGGGCCAGGCCTGGACGAGGACCCAGGCCCAGACGAGGAGGGTCGTCAGAGCAGGCGACCGCCACCTGCCAGGGCACGCGGGTGCGGGCGGGAACCACGAGCTGGGCCAGAGCGAGGATGGCGAGGACGAGGCCCATCAGGACGGCCAGGAGCGACCAGGCCCAGGGGCGGGCGGCGCCGAACGGCAGGGGTGCCAGGACCAGCACCGCGAGGAGGAGATAGAAGGGAATCCGGTGCCAGAGGTCGAGCGACTGCTTCTTCTTCGCGGGCATCAGGCTCCGTCCGGATTAGAAATGTCCAAGGCGCGTTCTAGCGGCAATGGCGGGGGGTGGCCAGGGGGCGGATGACGGGTTGGTATCCGGCCACACGGTCTGGCTGTCGGTGCGAGGTCGCAAGCGTCGGCATGGATCCTCGGGTCCCCCGGGTTCCGTAACACGGCCCCGAGGGCAGGCTCTGCCCGAGGATGACAGAGAAACGGTGTGACGAGGCCTGCTTGAAGGGCGGGGGGGTCATACATATAATGCAAGCAGTGTGTGTCCTCGGGAGAGCGCCATGCGGGTGAGCACGGCGGAGTTCATCAGACGCTACGGCTCGCTCGCCGACCGGGCGCTCAACGAGCCGGTGACCATCACCAAGAACGGCCGGGACCGGCTCGTGCTGCTGTCGGCTGACGAGTACAGTCGACTGAAGCGCCGGGACCGTCGGGCGATCGCCGCAGAGGAGCTCAGCGAAGCCGAGCTGGAGCTGATCGCGCGGGCGGAAGTGCCGGCCGAGCATGCTCATCTCGATGCCGAGCTGGCCGACTGGCAGCCGTGAGCTGGCCGGCCCCCGAGCCCGGCCTCGTCATTCGATATGCCTATCTCTGGCGGCGTGAGGCTCTCGCCGGCAAGGAAGAGGGAGCCAAGGACCGGCCGTGCGCGGTCGTGCTCGCGCGCCGGGACGACGAAGGTGAGACGCGCGTCTACGTCCTGCCCATCACGCATTCGCCGCCGGCCGCGGATACGGGCGCGGTCGAGCTTCCTTTGCTCGTGAAGCGGCGGCTCGGGCTGGATGAGGCCCCCTCCTGGATCATCGTCGACGAGGCCAACGTGTTCACGTGGCCCGGGCCGGACCTGCGCCTCGTGCCTGGCAAGGGGCCGGACAGCGTGGCCTACGGATTCCTGCCGCCGGTCCTGTTCAAGGTGATGCGCGATCGTTTCCTCGAGCGCGCACGGCGCCGGCAGGCAGGACTCGTCGGCCGAACGACGTAGCAGACCGCACGCGGGTCCCGGCCGCCGCCTCTGGCGGCTCATGGATCCCTGCTTTCGGGGGGATGACACACTGCGACGGCGGCGGGGCATGGGCTTGGGCTCTTGCGTGGGGCAGTTGGTCCCCCGGTTCCCCCGGTCAAGTTCCCCGGGTCCCGCTCGCGGGCCCGAGGACAGGCTCCAGACAGGCTCGAGCAGGCTCTCCGTGGGACGACATGCTTGGGTGGTGTGGGCGGAGGTGCGTCGGCGGATGGCTCACTGGGCTCGGGCTCTTTCCTGGGCACCTGACCCCCCGGTCAAGCCGTGGGGTGACACTATACACCACCGGCCGGGCCTCTTGCGAAGTCAATCGGAAGAAATCGGATCGATAGAAAAGAGAACAAAAGCATCTAAAATGCCTTTATTTGACGTGGGTGCGATTGTTTGCTTATCGGGTGGGGTGGCTTTGGAGAGGAGAGAAGCATGCCTGTCACGATGAGCACGTTGCGGGAGGGGATCGAGTCGCAGGGCGACTGGCGGTTCAATCTTTGGACGTACGGCACGCACGACGTGCTGGCCGAGGTGCTGAAGCCCGGCTATTTCACGAGCGCCAACTGGTCCCTGCGGGTGGGCGACATGATCCTGGTGGGCACCGAGCCCAAGTGGGTCGGGCCGCTGAACCCGATGGTCGGCGAGAGCCGGCGCGCGCTCCTGATGGTGACGGCGAACGACGAGAAGGGCGTGCAGACGCGGCTCGCGATGGATTTCGGCGGGCCGTACGATCCGGGGCCGGAGCCCATGGCGCTGACGCCACCGGCGGGGCCGCCGAACGATCCGATGGCGCCCCTGCCCGGCCAGCGCCGGATGCGGTAGCCCGCAACCGCCCGCTCTCACGGGCCTTGGGCCCGGATCGGATGGCGGAAGCGGGACATGCCGGGGCCGTAGTCGGGCTGGGCGGCGAGGCGGTGGATGGTGTCGATGTGGACGGGCGGCAGCTTCGCCAGGGCGTCGTGGACCTCGAAGATGTCGAGGGGGCCCTCGTAGGGCGGCCAGTTGGGCCAGCGCAGCGAGCACACCGCCTCGGCCAGCTCCAGATCCTCCTGGGTTCGCACCACGGGATCGGCGAGAAGGGCCCTCAGCCGCTCGCGCAGCCGCGCCATCCTTTCCTTGTAGGATAGAGGTGCGGCGGGCTGGGCAGGCGGGATGACTGGGTCCCTCCCCGGGTTCGGCGGTGCCGCCCCGAGGGATGCTTGGGCCCCCGGGTTCCGCGTCGCGGCCCCGAGGGTGGCCCTCCGGCCTTGCGGGAGGGCCAGCTCTGCGCGGGGATGAGTCGGAGGAATGGAGGACTGGGTCCCCACCTGCGTGGGGATGTAGCTGCGTGGGTCGGAGCGGGCTCCGAGACGAGGGATGGCTCGTCTTCCGATCGTCCCCGCGGCGGCGGGGACCCAGGAGTCTTCGCTTTGCTACCCCCGCCGATGACGTCCGACTGCAGGCGCATGCCCTCCGAGGAGGCCATGCCGGCCTCCTCGCCGCGGGAGATGGCTTCCTCGAGCTCGTCGAGGATGCGCACGGGGCGATAGTCGGGGCCGGCCAGCTCCTCGGGCGTGGCGGCGGGCACGGCCTCGCCGCGCATGGCGGCCCGGGCGCGCGCCCAGCGCACGGCGTTGTTGGGGAGAGGCGGCTTGCGCGCCGGATAGGGGCTTTTGCCCGTCGCCAGCCAGTCGTCGTAGTCGGCATCGCAGAGCGAGGCGAGGAAGCGCTCCATGTGCGTGCCGTTGCGGCCGGGACCACCCGGCTCGTCGTCCGGCTGCGTCTTGTCCCAGTCGAAGACGGCAGCACCGCCCCGGGCCGCCTGCGCCACCTTCCCCGTCAGGCCGGTGAGCTGGAGGCCGAGGCGGATCTCGCGCAGCATCCAGCCGAGGCCGCGGGCGGAGCCTGTGTCCAGCGCATGCTCGAGCTCGTCGACCAGGCCTTCGCGGATATTGTCCAGCCGCTTCTCGAGCGGCGCCTGGCGCCTCTCCTTCCGGAAGGCGATCAGCTCGGCATAGTGCCGGTCCTCCGCGATCTTCGTCTCGACCTCCTCGATCGAGACGCCCAGGGCCGCCGCCACGTCGAAGAGCGGCGTGCCACGGGCGATGACCCGCGCGGCGCGGGCCCAGGCGAGAGGGGTGGGTGAAGGGGTGGAGTCCTGGGTCACGAGGCAGGATAGGGTATTTATTCCTTGATGTCAAGCAGTGATGATTGGCGGTGACCGACGCGCCTTAGCCGTCAACGGCAGACACAGCACGGGGGCAGCCACGCTGGGGTGGTCGACTGCAGTGCACTACCAACAGCGGTGCTGGCCTTAGGCTACGTCGCCCTCCGCCACACATCCGGCAGCCGTTCCACGTCGTGAAGCCTATGCACCGACAGCGGCACGGCGGAAGGGCGGAGATTAAAGCGAAATCAGCCTCAACTCCAAATGGGAAGGCCCATTCCACCGGGCACTTCATCCGCCGGGGATTGCCCTCCCGAAGGACGTCAAGGTCCCAGACGTCTTGTCCAATCTGCCCGCATGACATACAACAGCCTCCTCAGTCACACAGGAGAGCTGCATGATGCTACGCCGTGCCGCGGAACGTATGGCGCGACATATTGTGATGCCACGTCGGCTCCCGCCTGGATTTTGGACCGGGGACGGATTTACGTTACCCCGGACGCGATGCTGCGCGTGGCCGGACCATCCCTGGAAGCCGCAGACCCGATGCTGTTCGCGATCGTTCGACGTCTAATCAAACCCGAAATGAAGGTTTGGGACGTGGGCGCTAACTTGGGAGTTCTTCCGGCTTCACCGCAGCATGGCTAGCCGGCGAACACGGACGTGTCCTCATGGTCGAAGCGGATCCTTTCCTCTGTTCCTTACTCCAACGGTCTGCCCGCAAGCTCAACGGCCACGGATACGCCGAAACGCACATTGCCGCCTGCGGCGTTCGGCATCATCCGGACCGCTAACCTTTAATATCGCCAGTCGTGGTCGAGCATCAAACTTCGTCGTGGGCTTTGGCAATTCCCAGTCGGGAGGTGTGCGCACCAGCTTGACAGTTGGCGGAGTGACGCTGGATCAGATCCTCTCCGCCACGTTCGTCCCCGATGTCATCAAGATAGACGTGGAGGGGGCCGAGACACGCGTCTTGCGGGGAGGCCCTCCGGCGAGGCCGCCAGCGTCTGTACTCTTGTCCTCAAAGTTAGCTCGCGCAATAGCGAGGAAGTCTCCCGACATACTTTCTGCTGCCGGCTATTTACTGTACGACGCTGCAGACATGCGTCCCGTAGATCGGTGCGCCTTCAACACTGTCGCAATTGCGGCAAGCCATTGACTTTCTGAGGCCCCAGCGACTGCTCGGGCCGGGAATTTAACCGTCCCTCTGCGACCGGATACTGGGTGCCTTTGTCTCCCAGGATACACTACCGCGCCCGCATCATCTCCGCCGGCCCCGCCACCGTGGAGCGCCACACGGTATCTCCGGACGCTCCCCTCCCCACTCTCTCTCTCTGTCAGAGACCGCTCATAGAGCTTGGCGTCTATAAGGAACCGAAACCAGAGCGCCTGCAGAACATGATAAATTAGACCTCTGGTTCCGTCCAGAAAGCCAAGACGCAGGAAGTATCGGAAAATAAAGTAGGCCGAACACTCTGAACGAATGGCGGCGCACCATAATATCCGGCCTTCAGACAACGCTTCCTCTCAATAACATTGCCCAATAGGCTCGCACGGACTGTGTTCTTCTTCGGGAACATGTTGGCGAGGCTCCTTGACTTCCAAATCGGACCACTTATTATGCCTCAAGGTCCACTCGGACAATGAAGCATCCTGGTGATCAAGCATGAACGCACTGATTTTCCCGACCCTTCCTCGACAAAGAAAGTGTTGATCATAGAGCCTATCCTCACATTCGCCAAACCCGTTTCGAAAAATACGGCAATGCCACGTCTTGGCAATCCCCCCATGCCTGAGCACCTTACCCAAGAACACGAGCTTCCGACCTATGATAAACCCGTCGTAGATTGTGGTCCCAAAATCAATAGCCCTGATCGCCGCGATGAGCGGGGGCGACAATTCTTCGTCCGCATCAAGATGCATTTGCCATAAGTGACGAAATGCAAGTTCTCGGATTGCCCAGTTGCGCTGATCCGAGTAATGCGCAAACTTCTGCTGGACCACGCGGCATCCTAAGCTTCGACAGATCCCGACTGTATCGTCGCGGCTGAAGGAATTGAAACTACATGGACGTCGTCTGAGATTGAAGCCACCGAGCACAGCGTTCTCTCAATGGATTCGCCGAATTGAAAGTCAGGATCACGACCGAGATCACATCCCTCCTCCCTGATGCTCCGCCCCGGGCGCCTGACCTTGCCGCGCTTGTCGCCGGTGTTTGAGGAACCTAGCGGGATTGCCCACATAGACACTCCAGGGATGCAAGTTGCTCATCGCCACGCCTCGCGCACCCAAGACCGCCCCTTCGCCGACCGACACGCCCGGGCCAACAAACGCTTCCGCGGCAATCCATGCCCGGCGCCGACGTGGATTGGACGGGTGAACAACTGAAAATAAGGATCGTCAATTTCGTGGCTCCCGCAACAAAGGCTGGCGTTCTGTGAAACAATCGCGCCCGGACCAATCACGACGACGTCCATGCAATAGCAGTTCACGCCCCGCCCAAGGCATGCGTTCTCCCGCAATTCCAGATTGGATGGAAGCCACACCTTCACGCCCGGATAGATCATGGCCGACCTTGCGCTTTCCCCCGAAGCAGGACAACAGGAATCCCGCCACGAATGAAATGGCGCAGGGGTCCAGGTGCCCAACACCGTCCATACGACGTCCCACGCGAGGCGCCGAATCCGATTTCCTAACGAGAAGCTCGGACCGCCCCGCGAGGGCCTACTCCCCCGCGCGTCGAGAATGTCAAATTCCATTCATGCGCCTCCTGCCGTGTCTCACCCAGGCTTCGGGTAACTATTTGGAACACATGGTTTCGGGCCAGATCGGGTATATCCTTCGTATAGTCGCCACCAAAAGCCCAGATAGGCTAGGTAGGCCACCGTCTCGAGCAGAACATATATCAGAAGACTACCCGCCTCCCACGCTAGGCCCAGTCCGATCAGTCCGATCAGGATGATCGCAGTCGCTCCTGACGTAGGCCACCCGATGCATGCCCATGAGCTGAAAAAAGTAGCCGACATTGCTTCTTTGACGACTTTTCCGCAACTTGCCATACTAACACCAGTAACATCACATCCAAGCCAACGTTGTTCTTCGAAGCCGCATAGATGATGGCGAGGCTGAACGCTCCAAATGCCGGAAGCCTGAATGAAAATACTCGCGCGGACGAGCTGGAGAGAAAACGCCTCCCCGAAGAACCCCTCGGCGTGCGTCAGCTCCACGCGCCGCGTTATGCCGCCGACCAACCCAAGCGCATTGAAGACCTGCTTCGAATAGACCACGAATGCTGCCAAAGGGCCGGAGAACAGCGCACCAATAGCGAACATCCCAAAGCGCCCGTAGATCTGACCGACGCCGTACAGGCCCATATACTTAACGATTAAGCCCACCGCCTCCCGGTCGGTTCTAAAGAAATCCGCGTAGCCAGGGGTATCAAACCGCTTCCGGCGGCTTAGCACCGCCCATGCAACATGATATAGAATAGACCCTGTAACACCGCCCCCTCGATAACGACGCGACCCGTTACATGCCCCGCAATCGCGGCGCACAAGCAGGTAGTGAAAATCCAAAAATTCTGCGATCAAGACAGCATATTTGCTGATTTCCTTCTTCCCTATCGAGTTGGCCATCCAAGCCGATGGGAACGGAGACGAAGCAGACCACGATGCCCGTAGCGGAATGCATATTGGGAGCCGATCTGGTTACCCATCACGAATCCGGCGAGAAGCATCATCATAAAAAGGAAATAGCGCCGGAATTCAATGAACCCGTTCCGCAGTCGCCTGTCATTAAGACTTCGCCTACCTATGGAAAACACTAAGCCACTATTTCCATCGAAGACAAAGAAAGAAAGAGAGTATAATCCCACAAATGTAGTGATGGCCAGGACGCTCTCATAGTCATGGCCAGTTATAAGATAGGTTTGAAGAAGAAATAATGCGCCCTGCGCCGAGGCAAGGGGTCAGGCTCGTGAGAATCAGGTTGTTCAGCATCGCCGCCGGTCCCGGCGAGCGCGAACGGATCGGCGGTCGCCGCTGTCCCACACGAGGTTACAGCACTTCCCGAGCGCGCGGGTACCCTTGGCCCTACCGTCGCCTATCTCGCTAGCGCCCATAGTCGTTGCTCACTGCAGATTCGCTTCCTTCAATGCCGAAGCGGTGACGAGGAATCCGCTATGACGCCACTATCCGTCCAAGGAGTTTAACGGCACGAGCCGATCTCGTCGCGCAATCCGGCACCGACGGGGCTAGCTATTAAATCCCATAGGGACCGCGATCCAACGTAGACCAGAGAGCTAGCGCTAACACGCTTCGGGCGGCGCTTGCTATTGGGCCAAAGCGATCAGGCGTATTTCCCAGCCAGGCGTCAGATAGTGACGCATTTTCAACAAGACGATATAGACCCATTCGCCAAACCGGGCTGAATGAACCGCCGCCCAAGTGTCGTTACCTCGCCTGTTGATAGTCATGCTCTGGACCGTAAATCCATGGTCGGAAACGAGATTTCCCAAAGTCTGCCCGGTCCAGCTGAAAATGTGATGCCAATCATCGGGTCCGCGATATATGCGCGATTTACGATCGAACTCATAAGGCACGGTCAGCAGCAGCCGGCCATCTGGCTTAAGAAGACGACGGCACTCCGCCAATACCGCAGACGGATCCGGGACATGCTCCAAGCAATGATGCGAGATAACTGCGTCAACACTCCCGTCGGGGATCTCCCCGGTGTTAGCCACGAATTTCAGACCAAGGCGGTCCAGGTGCGGCCGAACCGAAGGTGCGATATCGTGTGCGAGTTTCTCCGAGCAGTTGAGAGCCGCTAAATTCCACCCACTCCCGCACCCGTGTTCTAAGACCACGTCGGTGGATCGAATGAAAGGCTGAAGCTTCTTGGCGCGGTCTCTCGCGATCCACATTATAGATCGGTCTGGTACTTCACGTCGGGCGTGAAAACCCGCCCCGGCCGCTCCGATATAGCGCAATTTTGTCTGAGAATTGCTCATTTAGCATTACCCATTTGGCGTGGCTTGTCCCCCGTCTAATATCAGCTTAGTTTCTTTTTCCGGCACCTTCTTCAGCCCGCCCCGAATACGACCCCACGGATGAGGGCCCTGGCGCTCGGCTGGAGTTCTGTCACGAGGGAATGGTCGGTGCCCACCCCGTGGAGTTCTCGCGCTTTCTAGCGCGCCCTTTGAATTGCCCCGATACGCGCTCCACCTACTCGGGCCTGCCGATGAGTGCGCACACACTCTCCTGCTTCCTGGCCGTAGACCTCGCCACTCACCACCCTGTTGGCGCCTTGGGGGCAATCTCCATGTACCTCTGCAGCATTTCTGCCGCGATGTGCTCCCACGAATATTTCGCCGACGCGGACAATGCGGCCCGCGACAGGCTGTGAAGCCGCTGTTCGCCGGTCGCCAAGATACACCGTATCGCGCTGGAGAAGTCGGAGAAGTCGCTTTCAATCGGCAACGCGACGCCGCTCTCCAATAGCTCGGGTAGGTTACACTCGCGGGTGATCACGGGAATGCATCCTTGGCTGAGCCCTTCCAAAACAGCCATAGGCAGTCCTTCACTGAGCGAGGGCAGCAGAAGGAACCGCGCTGCGACTAACAGACGGCTCTTTAGCTCGCCATACGCCGGGCCCACAAACTCCACGTTCGATGATTGCGCCACCGCTCGTTCAACCCGCTGTACGTAGCCTCGATCCCCCCATCCTGCAATGGTCAGCCGGCAACCGAAGTGACCAGCCTGCCAGGCATTCACCAGCTCCAAGACCTGCTTCTTCGGATGCAGTCGCCCCAGGTACAATGCCCCGGACTTCTCTTCGAGCGCCGGCGGAACATCCGGTACAGCAATCCCGTTCGGTATTACGAACGTCCTATCCGCCGCAGCAGGGGCAAACTCAACGACGCATGTCCGTTCCGCGTCGTTAAGTGCGTGCACGAACGCCCTCCTCAGTAACGGGTGCTCGAAAATCGAAGCATGAAGTCGCTTCACCAGCGGCTTGCCTTACAATCCAACCATCCAACATCCCTCTCGGCGAGACTACAACCTTCGCGCCCCGCCATAACGCGTAGAGTGCATATAGGCTACTCGCGCTCCATACACCATGAACGTGCATCACGTCAGGTTGCGCCTGCGCGATCGCGGTCGCTCGGAGCTGCACTGAGGCCTAGCGCGACGCTCCATCCACCACGATGAGGGGGACGTCTCCCCACTGCCCACGATCTACGCTGAAATGCCGGTCGGCCCCGCCGAGAACGCTGACGGATCCCATTTGCTGTCGGGCGCATGCGAGCCCAGACACCGAATAGAAGAGGCCACCGGAACTCCGCGTGAGCGGACTAACATAGTGCAAGACGCGCACCGCACTCTCCGTGCCCTAGCCTTTGCCTCGTCGCACGCGGACGTGCAGACTGCCGGCGCTGCGAGACTAAGCCTAGTGTGGTTGGATCCAACCCCTCGCCACGTCGGCGAACACCTTTCCGGGGCAGGGTGCCCCCTAACAAGTAGGCTCCTGCGGTTCTTCCCAACCCCCGCTCAGAGCTGCTTGAAGTCCTGAAACCCGCAGTTCCGCAAGCACTCAACCCAACCGAACAACTTCGGCTAACCGACTCTTGCCCCCTACCATGGAGATGCTCCCGGGCCGTCGCGGAATCCACTGTCCGCCTATCGTTCATAGGACTGGCACCAACTGAGGACCCCGTTGTCAGGGACACACGCCACTATCCAAATACTTTGCCGACACACGCTAGCTGCCTCCTTCTGGATCAGCCAGCGGCTTACAGAGTCTCTAGACGTCCACTCTCTCCTCAATATAGGTCCCTCGATACATTGCCTGTAGTCTAACTTCCGCCGGCACCCCCTGCTCTCCTCTCCAGCGTACCAGCTCATCACGCTCGAACTCATCGCAGCCCTTGAGAAGCACGCTGCACCAATCCCTCATTTTGCCAGCCTGCAAGACACGGACAACATAATCCGGCGAATGCCGGGCGGTTCGGAAACTCTCTGAACACCATCTACCTCCACAGACTTGCGGTACATCGGAGGCCCTCCGGGACCGCAGGCTGATACCTGGACTATAGCGCAGTCCTCGACCGAGCACCCCAACACATCAAAATTCAGCCGGACGCCGCTGATCCGAGCTGATGATGTGGCGTAGCACACCGCACGACCGAGCGCACATCTCCCCCGCCTTCGACGAACATGTGCTCGATCGATACAATTTCCGATTCCGTATCTACGACGGCACTCGCAGTTATTCCGTGAAGGTATATAAAGGAACTCATAAATTTGATGTTTGACCAACCTAGAGACACGGAGGCTGACCGCTACGACCACCAGGCAGTGGCGGAATAAAAAATCGCGGTGCGATGAAGGTTACGTCATCCTGATTTTGACCGCAATTCACCGCGTGAAATTGCCCGTACCACGCACACTTCAGGAAGACAGCGCCCGTCAGCATTCCCGCTTCATTCGCATGGCTCTGTGCTTGCACGGAGTAGGCGCTAGGACCCGAGTTCACGAAGTGGACATTCCGATCAGTGCCCCACTGTTTCCCCCGCCGCCGCCCGCTGACGTGCTCCCAAAGTGCGAGATATCGCGCTGCCGACTATCAAAGCCTATGTTACGGCACCAGAGTGAGAGGTAGGTCGAGTGCTGCCCAAAGTCGAGCAGCATCATCCCATCGAACTTCTTCCCGGGCACGATCTTAGTCTTCTCGGGATTCGCGCCATCTACAGGCGCAATGAACTTTAGAGGGGCGCTAATCTCGTAGGTTCCCGGCCCAAGCTGCAGAGATAGGCCGGAGTCATGCACCGGTCCATGTGCCCGCTGAAGTCCCGGATAGTTATCCCACCCCGCTCGTGGCTCAATCCCAAACATCTCCCCATCCGTCAAGCACGAGCAACCAACCGTCATTGTCTGCCCCTCGGCCACTTCCGGCCGCGAGAGCGCCGTTGCCGTGCACCCTAGCCTCATCAAGTCACGACGCGCATCTCATTCTCCAGTTAGCGCCCGGACTGTCTCCCTGCCCCCCTTGGTGCCGCCGTCCACCCGAGCTGCGAGTTGGATCACCGCCGCTCGCGGTGCTTCCACTTCGTTAAGCCGACATCTGTCGCCCCCCTCGCTGGCAAGAAAGATTCCCAGTAGGACGAACAGGACTATATTAGCCGGAGTTGCTCTACAACGTCCTGCGCCACCGCGATCCAGCCAATCAGGAAAGCGCACGAAAACGACTGGCTTCCTATCCCACGTCGTAACCCGGACCAGATCAGAGCAACGAATGCTCCGAGCCCCAGGATTCCGAAGCTGAGGAGCATTGTCAGATAGCCCGAGTTTGCAACGCCGCCGAAGGAGATTTGATCCCCCGTATCTCCACCTTTGATAGCGATCGAATACGCTGCGTTCGTCCCGTATCCCAACCCCGCCCCGAAGATGACGCTCGCGGGATCCTGCGACAAGTACTCTCCTATTAAGTTACCCCACGTCGACATCTTCCCTCAGAAAGAAGCGTTCCAAGATCGCGCCGCCCAGAGATACTGGGATTTGCGACGACCAAATAGGCCCCAGCGAACGCTAAGGCCCCCACAGCCAAAAGAAAGGTGTACAGCCCCCTTTATCGCCCTAAACCTCCGCATCGCCAAGAGCATCCCGACGGCCAAGCAGCCCAGCATGCCCGATCTCCCTCCGCTAACCACGGCGGCGGCACTCGCAGCACCTATCCACAAGAGTGCTCTTTTCTCGGAAGCTACGGTGATCGCCAACAGGAGTGCAGCCATCGCCTGCGAGAAGCCGATCGGATTGAAGGAGAAGCCGTACGCCCTCGCTCCGAAGATCGTAGCGCCGAAATACCCGGCCTCGTGTTGCGTCTGCCAGAGCGCCAGGCCGAGGCTTATCGTCACGTACACCATAGCAACACGACGGGTGACACTTAGTACAGCTACGCGGCCTTTTGGAGCGAGAAGGTATCCATACGCCACGAACGATAGGATAATCAGTAACCGAAGACCGCTAACCGTCACGAAGCTCGGAACACCTGCGGCTATGTTCCTCAGAACTAGGCAAGACGAGTACGCGAGAGTTGATAGACATACGATAAGAAATCCGATCTCAAGCTTGACTCCGGCAACAACAATGGTCGCTAGAAAGTCGATTAGCACCAATACGAACATGCCCTCCCGGACACCCTGGAAAATACCGAATGTGTCCGCCCCGCGCTCCCCCAGGGAGAAGGCTTGATGCTCTGGTTCGGCAGCGCCCATACAGAGGGCTACAAGGATCACCATGTACGCGCAAAGTCGGAGCGCGAAGCCATGTGGTAGGAATTTCCGCCTATATAGGCTGACCATGGCTCACTTCGATCAACCGTGGGCCCATCCCCATCTTAGGATGGAAGAACATCTTGCTACGCCCTTCCTCTAGCACGTTGCGGCCTCTCTAAGGAGAACAAACAGTCTCTGCCGCGCTCAGCGACAGCTGTTGCAGCCTAACTCCTATCGCCAGTCTAAAGCGGCACCCTCACGGACCTGCCCCCCCCCTTCCCATAGGCCGCCAGGACACCTACTTCCCCTAGCGTCACTATTGATTTGCAGGCGGAGCAGCCAAAAACAGGCGCCAGGCAGTCTCGCCCATCACCCAGTCGCCTCGCGCTCCGTTGCGCCGCGCGGTGCAACGGTCGATGTGCTTTTCCCAGCCGTGACAGGTCCCGTGCGTCCAACGCCCTCAACAAGGCTACGACCTCGTCCATCACCTTGTCCCGAGAATATCTCTCGGCGCGACGGAGTGCGTTGCGGGACCACATGCCGAGCTGTGCACGGTCCTCTGCAAATCGGCCAGTAGGACCTCCAACGTGTCCAGCGTCCACCACGTAAAGTGCGGCCGATCTGGGCCCCGAGCACCTCCTCTCCCAGCGGGGCGAGTCCGGGTCCGACACCGTAAGGACGGGCGTACCCGCCATGAGGCTCGACATGAGCTTGCTCGGAAAGAACGAGCCACCCACCCCCGCCTTTTCCACGATCACATAAGATTTCGCACGGCGAAGCGCCACTGCGAACTTCTCGAGCGGCAGGAGGGGCCCAAAGCGGAATCGGATTTCCGAATTCTCTGACGAATGCCGACACTTCCTCCGCGGCACCACCGTCGCCGTGAATGTCAAACTCAAACTTGCAGCTCATCTTTGAGAGCGCACGGCAAAACGGAAGAAGATCCTGCTTCCCGCTGATGTTACCCGCATACAGCAGTCTAAGCGGCCTGACCCCTTCCGCCTCCCCTCCCCGCCCGCCTCACTCAGCGCCCGCGTGAACCGCGCATCCGGCCAGTTCGGAATTAACGCAAGCGGTCTCCCCCGCTCATTCCGCGACGCCAGCCGCTCGACCATTTTAGGGGCGATACTGCTCCATACGTCGAAGGACCGAAGAAAGTCTCCAGGCCGCGCAGCCATGTGAGTACTCCTCGCCCTTGCGCATAGCCCGTGGACTCCGCCGCCTCCGACATGATGTCCTGACGTTCAGCCAAGCCGGCGTGCCAAACAGCCTTCTCCCGATCGCACCAACAACCAGTTGCGCGAACCAAGGATAGAACACGATCAGAACGTCATGCTCTCTGATTCGCCAGAGCGACCGCATCATCGACGCAAGCAGCGATCCCTCCAGCAGCATTCGTTGGGCCATCGACCGCGGATTCCGGGGGATGAAGAGCCCGTGGCGGTAGACGGAGACCTCGCCCTTCCGCTCGCACAGCACCTTGACACCGTTCTTTCCCTCAATATCACGAAACTCCGGGAAGAAGGCTACTGGCGCTAACACTGTCACATCATGACCGCGCCGCGCCAGCTCATATATCATGTCCGAATAGACGCGCGCCGCCACCGGCCATGACGGGATCAAAGTTATTAACAAGGCAACAAATACGCATCCGCTCCCCTCAAGCTACCGCGAGCCTCTCGGACCAAGCGCGCACAATCTCCTCAAGAGTTTCCGTCACACCCTTCTTCACGCTCCATCCGGGATAGTCCGCCATGATCCGCCGAAGGTCAGAGTAATAGCATATGTGGTCGCCCTCCCGCGCTTTCTCGGAGTACTGCCAGCGCATCTTCTTCCCCGTTAGTCCTTCAATTATATCGCCGCCTCAACAACTGAGACAGTATTGCCCTTCCCGCCGCCGATGTTATAGACCTCAGCGCTGCGCGGCGCTTCGATGAACGCCTTGATGAAGAACGCCACGTCGGCAGAGTGGATGTTGTCGCGGACCTGCTTGCCCTTGTAGCCGAAGATCCGTGTATTCGCGCCCTCGAGGTTGCATCGGACGAGATAGCTCAGGAAGCCGTGCAGCTCGACGCCGCTGTGATTGGGGCCGGTCAGGCATCCGCCGCGCAGGCAGCAGGTGGGCATGCCGAAGTATCGGCCGTACTCCTGCACCATCACGTCGGCGGCGACCTTCGACGCGCCGAAAAGCGAGTGCTTGGACTGGTCGATGCGCACGTCTCTCGGCGATGCCGTTGCTAGGCCGGATCGGCGTAGTCCCATCGCGTCGTCAAGCTCGCGTCAGCGCGATCTCGTTGGGCGCGTCGCCATAGACCTTGTTCGTGCTCATGTGAACGAACGGCGCCTCGGGGCACGACCGGCGGCTGGCCTCGAGCAGATTGAGCGTGCCGACGGCGTTGACGTCGAAATCGTCGAACGGACTGGCCGCGGCGAGGTCGTGGCTGGGCTGGGCGGCGGCGTGAACGATCGCGTCGGACGGCTCGACGTTCTGAACAGGTCGACAGCACGGCCGGCCGATCGCGGATGTCGAGTTCATGGTGCGCGAAGGTCGGCCAGGCTTGCGGCCAGCCGGCGCTGGTTCCAGCGCGTGTCGCCCTGCGGGCCCGAAGAAGTCGGCCCGCTGTTGTTGTCGATGCCGACGACCCGGTGGCCCTCGCTTGCAAACTCGGCCGCCACAGAGGAGCCAATCAATCCCCCGCATCCAGTGACGAGGATCTTCATGCTGAGAGTGCCTCCTCCTCATAGGCGTGACCGCCTTACGGCTGCCCCGTTCTGTTCAATAGCGTCGCGACAGTCCATTGTACGAGGAAGTCCATCGCGCAGTGGAGTTACGGGCTCCCAGCCGAGCTGCCTTCGCGCTCGCCCGATATCCGGCTGACGCTGCATCGGGTCATCCTCTGGCAGCGGCTGAAGGCTGATCCGCGACTTTGAGCCAGTCATAGCCACTACCTTCTCCGCGAGCCCGAGGATCGTATACTCCTCGGGGTTTCCTATGTTTAAGCGGTCCGTCACACCGTCGCCACTGTCCATCAGCCGAATCAGGCCCTCCACCAAGTCATCCACGTAGCAGAATGAACGCGTCTGTGTTCCATCGCCATAGACAGTGATATCTCGGCCGAGGAGAGCCTGTACGATGAAGTTCGAGACAACCCGGCCATCGTCTGGGTGCATTCTGGGGCCATAGGTGTTGAATATCCTAGCAACCTTGATGCGGAGGTTGTGCTGCGGCGGTAATCGAAGAAAAGGGTCTCCGCGCACCTTTTGCCTTCGTCGTAGCATGCCCGAGGACCTATAGGATTGACATTGCCACGGTACTCTCCTGCTGAGGATGGATCGTCGGGATCACCGTAGACCTCACTGGTCGAAGCCTGGAGGATCTTTGCCTTGCTGCGTTTGGCGAGCCCAAGCATGTTGATTGCGCCGAGCACACTCATTCTTCGTCGTTTGGACGGGGTCAAACTGATAGTGTATCGGGCTCGGCCGGGCAGGCTAGGTTATAGATGGCATCAACTTCCACGTAGAGGGGAAGGTATGTCATGCCGTAACAGCTCGAACCTCGGATTGGAAAGCAGTCGTGCTACGTTTTCGCGAGCGCCGGTGTAGAAGTTGTCGACGCAGAGAACATCTGCTCCGCCTGTCGCAGGAGCCGCTCACAGAGGTGGCGACCCGAGGAACCCCGCGCCGCCGGTGACAAGTATACGCTCCTCCCACGAAGGTCCGTTCATTTTCGGATCGATCCCACTCCTAATAGGCTTTCGGGCTGATGAACGCCGACAAACATGGTGCGCAGGAGAATCCGGAGATCGAAGGTCAAAGACCAGTTGTCGATATATTCGAGATCGAGCTCGATACGCCGCCGCATCTGCTCGACCGTCCTGTCTCGCCCCGAAAGCCGTTGACCTGGGCCCAGCCGGTGATGCCGGGCTTGACGCGGTGGCGGGCGAGATAGCCGTCGATCTGGCGGCCGTAAAAGCTGTCGTGCGCGACGGCGTGGGGGCGCGGGCCGACGATCGACATCTCGCCCAGGAGGACGTTGAAGAGCTGGGGCAGCTCGTCGAGGCTGGTGCGCCGGAGGAAGCGGCCGAGGGGGGTGATGCGGGGATCGTCGCGCGTCGCCTGCCGCACCTCGCCCGCGTCGGGCGCGTCGCAGCGATCGACGTACATGGTGCGGAACTTCCAGACGAGGATCGGGTGGCGGTTGAAGCCGTGGCGGAGCTGGCGGAAGAACACCGGGCCCGGCGAGGACAGCCTGACCGCGAGGGCGATGGCGGCGAGGAGCGGGGCCGTGAGGACGAGGAGGAGGAGACCGAGGACCCGGTCTTCCACGCCCTTCATGACGTAGCGCCAGTCGCCCAGGGGCTTCTCGAGGAGGCGAAGGAGGGGGGCGTCGCCGACCTGGACGGCGCCCAGGAGGGGCAGCTCGCGGCCCAGGATCTCGGGATAGAGAGAGACCTCGATGGGCAGGTGGCGAAGGGTGGCGAGGGCGGCGTGGATGGCGGCCTTCTCGGACCAGGGGATGGCCAGGACGACCTCGTCGACCTGGCGGCGGATCAGCTCGGGCAGGAGCTCGTCGGTGCCGAGGCGGCCGAGCGCCGGGAGGACCGCCTCGCCGGCGCCGGCGACGCACACGGCGCCCGCGACCCTCAGGCTGTCGTCCGCCGATTCGAGCCGCTCGGTGACGTCGCGGACGAGATCGGTGCGGCCGATGACGAGGAGATTGCGGGAGAGGCTGCCATCCCGGTGCGCAGCCCGAATCTGCGATCTGAGGGCGACGCGCCACACGATCAGGCCGAGGCTGCCGCCCAGCCACCAGACGCCCAGCCAGAGGCGAGAGACGTCGGCCGAGCTTTTCAGGGCGTAGAGGAAGACCAGAACGCCGGCGAGGGTGGCGGACCAGCCCAGGAGGAGGCGGGGAAGCTGGTGGCTGAGGCGGCCGAGGCGCTCGAAGGCGTAGAGGCCGCACTTCGGGAACACCAGGGCCGCGAGGAGGACGGCGAACATGAGCGCTGCCAGTGCTGCGGTCGGGACGTCCTTCTCGAGGAAGCGCCACCAGGTGGCGGCGGCGCCGGTGGCGGCGATGACGAGCACGTCGCCCAGGCGGACGAGGCCGTCGAGAACGACGCGCGAGCGGAGGCGGCCCAGAAGGCTCGGCCGACCGGGAAGGGCGCCCTCCGGGAAGCGAATATCAGCCTGCATCCCATGCTCCATCGAACAATAGGCTCAGCGAGCGAGGGGGCGGGAAGGGCCTCAAGACGGCGCAGCTCTCCCGTCGTCGCTGGCGGATGACAATCCGGTTAGTCCTCAGAGGTCGAGCGCTGAGGGCCGAGCACAGTAGGCGTGTTCTGACGGCAATAGAAACCTGGGGTTGAACAATGACCAGATGACTTCGCGCGGATAGCAATAGGTTCCCCCGGCAGATCATCTGCTCAGCCAGTGTCTTATCATCACGACGCCGCGAGCTTAGAGGTTTCTCATCATTCACTCCAGAGGCTTTTTTTGCGACGCAGCAGGAAATTTGCGGTAGCGCCATGCGTCGCCGCATGGAAGGCCGGGGGACGGTGAACGCCCCGGTGACAGGCGGCATGAGCATGGGTCCCTGCCCGCGGGGATCGAGCGGGAGAGGCCCGGGACACCGGCTCTGCGCGGGGATGAGCCCGGCCGGAGCAGGCTCCAGCGGGTCCCGCAGGCGGGCCCGAGGGCAGGCCAGGCCGCGAGGGCAGGCTCCAGGGAGCCGGTATGGGTCCCCGCTTTCGCGGGGATGAGGAGCCTGGGTCCCCGCTTTCGCGGCGGACTGAGCGGGAGAGGAGGCGGGTGGATTCCCCCGGGCCCGCGGGCCTCCGGTGCGGCTCGGGAGGGCAGGCTTGGCTCCGGGAGGAGCGAGGCGATGGCCCCTCCAGGGGTCAAGCTTCGGGGGGCGTAAAGCCTTGCAGGAGGCCGGCGGTGACGAGGTACCAGCCGTCGACGAGGACGAAGAAGATCAGCTTGAAGGGCAGCGAGACCATGACCGGGGGGAGCATCATCATGCCCATGGCCATGAGGACGGCGCTGACCACGAGGTCGATCACGAGGAAGGGGAGAAAGACCAGAAAGCCGATGGCGAAGGCTTTGCGGAGCTCGCCGATGGCGAAGGCCGGGACGAGCACCTGGAGCGGCACGGCCTCGGGGCCCTCGGGCGGCGGCAGGTGGGCCATGTCGAGAAAGAGGAGAAGGTCCTTGTCGCGGACCTGGCGCTGCATGAAGGCCTGGAAGGGTGCGGCGGCGCGGGCGAGGGCCTGGCTCTCGTCGATGCGGTGGTCGACGAGGGGGGCCAGGCCCTCGGTCCAGGCCCGCTCGAAGGTGGGGGCCATGACGAAGCCGGTGAGGAAGAGGGCGAGGCCGACGAGGACGGCGTTGGGGGGGCTCTGCTGGAGGCCGATGGCGGTGCGGAGGAAGGAGAGGACGACGACGATCCGGGTGAAGGAGGTGACCATCACCAGGATGCCGGGGGCGATGCCGAGGACGGTGAGGAGGAGGACGAGGCGGACGATCTCGGCGCTGATGCCGCCGCCGGGGCCGAGGTCGATGCTGACCGACTGGGCGGCGGCGGGGCCGGCGGCGAGGACCAGCGGCAGGACCGCGAGCCCTGTCTCGAAAGGAGTGCGAAAGGCGGGAACGGGCTCATGAAGGCGGCGCCTGCGACGATGCGTCGCGCTTTTCCAGGTGCAGCGCAGCAGAGCCCGTAACGAACAGAAGATGCTCCCGGTCGTCGCAGCGGAGGAGGAGGAGGCGGGTGCGGCTGTCGAGCCAGCGGCTCTCGACGAGGGCGAGGCGGGCGGTGCCGGGGCCCGGCCGGCGCCGAGGCGGGCGGCGAGGCCCAGGCGGCGGACCAGCCAGGCGGCCGCGGCCAGCAGCCCAAAGACGAAAAGGAGGGCGGCGAGGCGCGCGGCGGGCTCGATCGGCTCCATTTTCTCGGTTTCTCAGAGCCGGCGGGTGCGGCGGTAGGCGGCGGCGACGGCGCGGCCGAGGGCGACGTCGCCCAGGCGGCGGGCCAGGGCGGCGCTGCGGCGCGGCGAGGCCCTGGGTCAGCTCCTGCAGCTCGGCCAGGAGGACCAGGAGGGCGAGGCGGGCCTCGGGCGGGCTGCCGGCAGGGAGGGCGGCCAGGGCGTCGCCGAGGCGGGCGGCGCAGCCGGCGAGGGCGGCCTGGGCGGCGGGGCCGTCCCGGTCGAGCCGGCGGGCGGTGGCGGCGAGGTCCGCCGCGATGCGGCGGAGGGCGTCGGCCGCCGCCCTGGCGCTCGGAGGCGAGGCTCGGGGCGGGGCGCGATGCGGCGGAGGGCGTCGGCGGGCCGGCCTCGGAGACGGGCGGGGTGAGTGGCTGGTCATGGCGGGGGGCGGGCTCATGGGGCCCTGCCCCCCGCGGCGGCGAGCCGGCGGTCGACCCGGTAGAGATGGGCCAGGATGGCGGCCAGGGCGGCGAAGGCGGCGGGCGGGACGGCCATGCCCGGCTCGAGCGCCTTCAGGATCTGGGCCAGGAGCGGCATCCTCGCGGACGGGGACGCCGCTGGCGCGGGCGATCTCCAGGATCCGGGCGGCGACGGCGCCGCGGCCGCGGGCGGTGACGTGGGGGAGCCGGCCCGTGGCCGGGTCGTAGCGGATGGCGATGGCGGCTTTCTCGGGGTCCATGCGATGCGCTCCGTCGATCCGGGCTGCTGCCGGCCGCAGCAGGCTGCGTCCGCTTTGCCGTTGCCGGCCGCAGCAGGCTGCGTCCGGTGTGGTAAAGGCGGGGTTAACGAGCGACCGGCCGGGTGGGCCGAGCGCAGGGTGCCTATGGAGCCCGCGGCATGGAGCCGAGCCCATGGATCTGAGCGACGCGCAGATGCGCCGCTATGCGCGGCACATCGTGCTGCCGGAGGTGGGCGGCCTCGGCCAGGAGCGGCTGCTCGAGGCGCGGGTGCTGGTGGTGGGGGCCGGCGGGCTCGGGTCCCCTCTCCTTCTCTATCTGGCGGCGGCCGGCGTGGGCACGCTCGGGGTCGTGGACGACGACCGGGTGGATGCGAGCAACCTGCAGCGGCAGGTGATCCACGGCATGGCCGACGTCGGGCGGGAGAAGACGAAAAGCGCCGAGCGATCGGATCAGGGGCTGGACCCGGCGATCCGGGTGGTGCGGCACGATCTGCGGCTGGGGCCGGAGAACGCCCTGGCGGTGATCCTGGGCTACGACATCGTGGCCGACGGCAGCGACAGCTTTTCGACGCGGGCGGCGGTGCAGGACGCCTGCCTCAGGCTGGGCAAGACGCTGGTGAGCGCCTCGGTGCAGGGGCTGGACGGGCAGCTTTCCGTGTTCAAGGCGCACCGGGGGCCGCCGCATCCCTGCCTGCGCTGCCTTTTCCCGGAGGAGCCGGCGGCGGATGCGCTGCCCTCCTGCGCCCAGGGCGGGGTGCTGGGGCCGGCCGCGGGCGTGATGGGCTGCCTGCAGGCGGTGGAGGTGGTGAAGGAGATCCTCGGCCTCGAGGAGGGCTCGCTGTCGGGCATTCTTCTTCTCTATGACGCGCTGGCGGCGCGGATCGACCGGGTGCGGGTGGCGCGGCGGGCCGAATGCGCATCGGGATGCATACGACTGTCGGACGGCTGCCGCCGGCCGAGGCCGAGCGCCCCTGAAATCTGCCTCATCTAGAGGGGCTTAGGCCTGCGCTCCGGGCAACGAGGGAGTTGCGCGGGCGCCATGCCTTGCGCTAAGGGAGCGCCCGCGTGGCGGGAGCGAGGCGGACGCGCCGGGGCAGCCGGCGGACGGTCCGCTGCCCGGGAGCCTGTCCCCGGGCCCTTGGAGGAGTCCATGGCTGATCTCATCGGCAAGGATTATCGGCCCTCGGACGACGAGCCCTACATGAATCCTGCGCCAGGCCGAGTATTTCCGCCACAAGCTGCTGCACTGGCGGGACGAGATCCTGCGGGGCTCGGGCGAGACGCTGAAGCAGCTCAAGGAGGAGGACACGCGCCTCCCGGATCTGAGCGACGGGGCCTCGGCCGAGATCCAGCGGGCCTTCGAGCTTCGGACGCGCGACCGCGAAAGAAAGCTGCTCTCGAAGATCGACGCGGCGCTGCGGCGGATCGAGGACGGCTCCTACGGCTATTGCGAGGAGACGCAGGAGCCGATCGGGCTGAAGCGGCTCGAGGCGAGGCCGATCGCGACGCTCAGCATCGAGGCGCAGGAGCGCCATGAGCGCCGCGAGCGGACGTTTCGCGAGGAGTAGCGGGCGGTTGCCCTGTCGCTCGCCCGTCTTCTCACGGCATCAAGAGGTCGGGCGCGATGCCACCGGATTCTCCGTGGCAAAAGATTCGACGGAGAAGTCCTGCCAGCCTTCGACGCGCGGCCTCGGGTTCTCCGCCAGCGCGGGGACGCGCGGGACGGCCAGCCTCGCCGCGCTGCCCGGCCGTTCTGCGGTCATCGGGTCGGGACGGGGTGCTCGCCGCGGTAGTCGTAGAAGCCGCGCTTGGTCTTGCGGCCGAGCCAGCCGGCCTCGACATATTTCACCAGCAGGGGACAGGGGCGGTACTTGCTGTCGGCGAGGCCGTCATAGAGCACCTGCATGACGGCGAGGCAGGTGTCGAGGCCGATGAAGTCGGCGAGCTCCAGGGGGCCCATCGGGTGGTTGGCGCCGAGCTTCATGGCGGTGTCGATGCTCTCGACCGTGCCCACGCCCTCGTAGAGCGTGTAGACCGCCTCGTTGATCATCGGCAGCAGGATGCGGTTGACGATGAAGGCCGGAAAGTCCTCGGCCGTGACGGAGGTCTTGCCGAGCTTCTCGGCAGAGCGCCTTGACCGCCTGGTAGGTGTCCTCCTCGGTGGCGATGCCGCGGATCAGCTCGACCAGCTTCATGACCGGCACCGGGTTCATGAAGTGCATGCCGATGAAGCGCTCGGGCCGGTCGGTCTGGGCGGCGAGGCGGGTGATCGAGATCGAGCTGGTGTTGGAGGCCACCAGCGCGTCGGCCTTGAGGTGCGGCACCAGCTCCTTGAAGATCTTGTGCTTCAGCGCCTCGTTCTCGGTCGCCGCCTCGATCACGAGGTCGCAGTCGCCGAGCAGCCGCCATGTCGGTGCCGGTGGCGATCCGGGCGAGCGCCGCCCGCTTGGCCGCCTCGTCGGTGGCGCCCTTGCGGACCTGCCGGTCGAGCAGGCCGTCGATCCGCGCCAGCGTCGCCTCGAGCTGCTGCTGCGGCCGACGTCGATCGAGCCGCACGTCGAGGCCGGCCACGGCCGCGACCTGGGCGATGCCGCCGCCCATCTGCCCCGCGCCGATCACGCCGATCCGCCGGATCTCCGGGATCGGCGGGTAGTCCTTGCGCTCGTAGGCAGCGACCATCCTGCTCTCCGTGACGCTCAGGCCTTGGCCTGTCTGAGGGCTTGCGGTGAGCTCCGGCACGATCTTGAAGAGGTCGCCGACCAGGCCGTAGTCGGCGACCTGGAAGATCGGCGCCTCCTCGTCCTTGTTGATGGCGACGATGATCTTGCTGTCCTTCATGCCGGCCAGATGCTGGATGGCGCCGCAGATGCCGACCGCGACGTAGAGCTCGGGCGCCACGATCTTGCCGGTCTGGCCGACCTGGTAGTCGTTGGGCACGAAGCCGGCGTCGACGGCGGCGCGCGACGCCCCGACCGCGGCGCCCAGCACATCGGCCAGCTCCTCGATGATGCGGAAGTTCTCGCCGCTGCCCATGCCGCGGCCGCCCGAGACGACGATCCGGGCCGAGCCCAGGTCCGGCCGCTCGCTGCGGCTGACCTCGCGGCCGACGAAGGCTGGCGAGGTCGGTGGGCTCGACGGCAGCGACGGTCGCGATCTCGGCGCTGCCGCCCTCGGCCGCGGCGGGCTCGAAGGCGGTGGTGCGCACGGTGACGACCCGCCGCGCGTCGGCGCTCTCGACCGTCGCCAGCGCATTGCCGGCATAGATGTAGCGCTTGAAGGTGCCGGGCCCGACGACGGCCACGATGTCGCTGATCTGGGCCGTGTCGAGGAGGGCCGCGACGCGCGGCATGACGTTCTTGCCGTGCGTGGTCGAGGCGGCGAGCAGGTGGTCGTAGCCGGGCGCCAGGCTCACCAGCAGCGCCGCCACATCCTCGGCCAGCGGATCGGCATAGGCCGCGTGCTCGACCAGCAGCACCTTGGCCACGCCGGCCACCTGGGCGGCGGCCTCGGCGACCGGCCGGGCATCCTTGCCCGGCGACCAGGAGATGGATGTCGCCGCCGATCGCGGCGGCCGCGGTGACGGCGTGCAGCGTCGTCTTGTCGAGCGTCTTGTTGTCGTGCTGGGCGAGAACGAGGACAGCCATCAGATCGACTCCCGCCTCCTGCCTGAGCTTGGCCACGAGCTCGGCCACCGAGCCGAGCTTGACGCCGGCCTGCCGCCTGGGCGGCTCCTCGACCTTGACGTAGCGGAGCCGCGGCGCCGGATCGACGCCCAGATCCTCGGGCGTCACCGTCTCGATCTGCTTCTTTTTCGCCTTCATGATGTTGGGCAGCGAGGCGTAGCGGGGCTCGTTGAGGCGGAGGTCGGTGGTGACGATGGCCGGCAGCTTGACCCGGATCGGTCTCGGTGCCCTCGTCGACCTCGCGCGCGACGAGCGCGTGGCCCTCCTCGAGCGTGAGCTTCGAGGCGAAGGTCGCCTGGGGCCAGCCCAGCAGGGCCGCCAGCATCTGGCCGGTCTGGTTGCTGTCGTCGTCGATCGCCTGCTTGCCCAGGATGACGAGGCCCGGCTGCTCGCGGCTCGACGATGGCCTGGAGCAGCTTGGCGACGGCCAGCGGCTGGAGCGGAACGTCGCGTCTGCACGTGGATCGCCCGGTCGGCACCCATGGCGAGCGCCGTGCGCAGCGTCTCCTGGCAGCTGCGCCTCGCCCAGGGAGACGGCGATCACCTCCTGGGCCATGCCCCTTCTCCTTGAGGCGGATGGCCTCCTCGTTGGCGATCTCGTCGAACGGGTTCATCGACATCTTGACGTTGGCGATATCGACGCCGCTCTGGTCGGCCTTGACGCGGATCTTGACGTTGTAGTCGACGACCCGCTTGACGGGCACCAGGATCTTCATCGCCGTAACCTTCTGATGGCCCGAGAGTCCAGGCCACGGCCGGCCCGGCTCGATTTTTTGCGTTGCAGCAAGGAGCGATAGGCAACCGTCACCTCGTTGTCAATCAGGCGGGCACCGACGGGTCGGACACTTGCCGCACCGTTGTTCGGCGCTCAGCGATTGGCCGCCGGGCACCCACAGCACGTCGCCGGCACCCCCGTCGTTGAGCCAGCGCGACAGAACGAAGAGATGGTCCGACAGGCGGTTGAGATAGCGCAGCACCACCGGATTGATGGGCTCCGCCTCGACCAGGGCCGTCGACCAGCCGCTCCGCCCGCCGGGTGACCGTGCGGGCCAGATGGAGATGCGCCGCGGCCGGCGTGCCGCCCGGGCAGGACGAAGGAGTCGAGCGGCCGCAGCCCCGCGTTCATCAGGTCGATCTCGGCCTCGAGGCGCAGAACCTGGCTCTCCTGGACCCGCAGCGCTCCCGCCTCGGCGGGATCGCTGCCGGGCCGACACAGATCGGCGCCGAGGTCGAAAAGATCGTTCTGGATGCGCGCCAACATCGCGTCCGCCTCGTCCGCGGCATGGAGGCGAGCAATGCCGATCGCCGCATTGGCCTCGTCGACCGTCCCGTAGGCGGCGACGCGGACGGCGTGCTTGGCGACCCGGGTGCCGTCCCCCAGCGAGGTGCGGCCCGTGTCACCGCCCTTGGTGTAGATGCGGCTCAGGATGACCATGGCGGGAAGATCGCAGCCCTCCCCTCGCCCGCGTCAGCCGTGCGAGAGGATCATCAGCCCCAGAAGGATGAACGGCGACCAGCTGCAGCCCGACGCGGGCCTGCATCAGCTTGTTGCCGTAGCGCTCGTTGAAGCTGCCGCCCTGCACGAAACCGCCGATGCCGACCAGCAGCACGGCCAGCGTGGCGCCCATGGCGAGCAGAAGGAGAATTGGAAGAGCGTTCATGAGGGATATTTAGGCGCGGACCGGGCTCGGGAGAAGGGGGATGCGCCGGCCTTCACGCCTGGGCGGCGCCGCGCCCTCGCGCATGCCCGCGCCGGGGCATCCCGCAGGAGCATGCGCCTCGCTCCGGCCGGGGACACCGCGATCACATCATCCGCATCTGCAGGTTGAAGAGGATCCAGATGTTCCGCCGACCATGAGCGCGACGATCAGGGTGGAGAACAGGATCGAGCTGCAGGTCGTCCCGCTTCGATCGCGACAGATCGATGTGCAGGAAGAAACGGAAATGGACGATGATCTGGACGAGCGCGCCGACACGATGATCCAAAGAGCGTCGCTGCGCGACAGGCCGCCCAGGCGACGAGGCGAAGGCGAGGCGGTCAGCAGGATGGCAGCGCCAGCAAGAGCCGATCAGGTAGGAGCGCAGCTCCCGGCGGTATTCGGCGCGTCGCTCATCAGGCCAGCCCCTGCAGATAGACGACGGAAAAGATCGCCGATCCAGACGATGTCGAGGAAGTGCCAGAACAGGCCGAGCCGCAGGATGCGGATCTTGACGTCGCGCGTCGATGCCGAAGACGACGACCTGCACCATCATGACGACGATCCAGATGCAGCCGGCGGCGACGTGCAGGCCGTGGGTCGGCACCAGCGCGAAGAAGGCCGACAGGAAGCCGCTGCGGCTGGGCCCGCCGCCCTTCGCCGAACATGGTCATGGAAATCGTGCATCTCGAAGCCGAGGAAAGTCAGGCCGAGCACCAGGGTCACGGCGAGCCAGAACAGCAGACTGGCGCGACTGTCGCTCGTATTTCATCGCCAGCGACGCCATGCCGAAGGTGAAGCTGCTGGCGAGCAGCACAGCGGTCTCGATGACGGCGCTCTTGATGTCGAACAGGTCCTTCGGCGCCCGGGCCGCCGGCGGTCGCTCCGATCATCGTCGCATAGGTCGCGAACAGCAGCGCGAAGAGCACCAGGTCGCTCATCAGGAAGACCCAGAAGCCGAACACCGACGCTCCTCGGCCGCCGTCGTGCGTCTCGCGGATCGGTGGCGCCGAGATTGATGCCCGGGATGCTTCGGTCGCGTCGCGCGCTCATGCCGCCGATGCCTCCGCCAGCCCTCGGTTGGCCGGCGCGGTCTCGTAGTCGCGCGAGACCGACCGGCGTCGCGCGATACGGCTCGCAGCCAGCGCTCGGTGCGGTCCGTCGCACCTCGCCGGCCGGAATGATCGCGTGGTCGTCGCGCGCACGAAGCTGCGCGCGATGACCGCGCCCAGACGCCGACGAAGCGCCGACGATCGCCAGCCACCAGATGTGCCAGACCAGGCCGAAGGCCGACCGCCGCGCCGGCAACGCCGATCACCATGCCCGACCGGCGCTGTTGCGCGGGCATCTCGATGTCCTCGTAGTCGTCCGGCGGGCTGATAGGCCTCGCCGCGCTCCTTCATGCCGCGTGAAGGCGTCGCGGTCGCTGACACGGTCGGCAGGACCGGCGAAATTGTATTCCGGCGGCGGCGCCGGAGGTCGCCCATTCCAGCGTGCGCCCGTCCCAGGGATCGCCGGCGAACACGCGGTTCTCGTGCCGCTCGCGGATGCTGACCCACAGCTGGACGAACGAGGCTGGCGAGCGCCGCAGCAGGATCAGCACCGCGCCGACAGCCGGCGACGATCGTGTAGGGCAGGTAGGCCGGCTCGAAAAAGCTCGACGGTGCGCCGCGGCATGCCCAGCAGGCCGAGCGCATAGAGCGGCATGAAGGCGAGCATGAAGCCGACCAGCCCAGCAGGCGAAGGCGATCCGGCCCCATCGCTCGTCGAGCCGGAAGCCGAAGGCCTTGGGAAACCAGAAGTGATAGCCGGCGAGCATGCCGAACAGCAGGCCGGGGATCAGCATGTTGTGGAAATGCGCGACCAGGAACAGCGTGTTGTGAACCTGATAGTCGATGGCCGGGTTGGCCAGCATGATGCCCGTCAGCCCGCCGATGACGAACAGCATCAGGAAGGCGAGGGCGTAGAGCATCGGCACGGTGAAGCGGACGCGCCCGCGGAACATCGTCAGCATCCAGTCGTAGATCTTCACGCCGGTCGGAATGCCGATCAGCATCGTCGCGATGCCGAAGGCGGCGTTGATGTTCGGCGCTCTGGCCCATGGTGAAGAAATGATGCAGCCAGACGGTGAAGGAGAGCACGGCGATCGCCATCGTCGCGTAGACCAGCGAGGTGTAGCCGTAGAGCGTCTTGGCGGAGAATGTGGAGATGACTTCGGAGTAGACGCCGAAGGCCGGCAGGATCAGGATGTAGACCTCGGGGTGGCCGAACAGCCAGAACAGGTTGGCATAGTTCATCATGTTGCCGCCGAGGTCGTTGGTGAAGAAGTGGAAGCCGAGATAGCGGTCGAGCGCCAGCATCGCGGTCGCGACGGTCAGCGGCGGCATGGCGAAGATCATCAGGATGCTGGTGCACAGCGCCGTCCAGCAGAACAGCGGCATGCGGAACAGGTGCATGCCCGGCGCGCGCTTCTTGTAGATCGTCACCGCGAAGTTGATGCCCGGTCATCGTCGAGCCGATCGAGACTGAGCGTCACCGCCCAGATCCAGTAATCCGGCCCGACGCCGGGGTTGAAGGCCATTTCGGTATAGGGCGGATAGCCGCTCCAGCCGCCGGTCGAGAATTTGCCGATCACCAGCGAGACCATCATCAGCGCCGGCGCCGGCGGCGGTCAGCCACGAGGCTGATCGAGTTCATCAACGGGAAGGAGACGTCGCGCGCGCCGATCTGCAGCGGCATGACGTAGTTGATCAGGCCGGTCAGGAACGGCATCGCCATGAAGAAGATCATGATCGTGCCGTGGGTGGTGAACAGCTGGCGCGAAATGGTCCGGCGGCAGATAAGCCGGCGCGTCGAGCGCCGACCGCCTGCTGCGTGCGCATCATGACCGCCTCGATCACCGCGCGCGCGAGCATCACCAAGGCCAGCACGACATACATGATGCCGATCCGCTTGTGATCGACGCTGGTCAGCCATTCGGACCAGAGATAGCGCCACTTGCCGAGCCAGGTGATCAGGACCGGCGTGGCGACCGCGCCGATCACGACGATCGACGCCGCAGCCGGTCGCGATGGCGCTGTAGAACGGCAGCGCATCGTAGGACAGCTTGCCGAAGAAGACGATACCACCAGTCGATTCCGGTCATGGCGCCCTTCGACTTCGGCTACTGGCTCTGCATGGCTGTCATCGACACGGGCGTATGCGCGGGATACTTGCCGACGATGTCGTCGAAGAAACCGGGCCGACATGTCGGAGAAGTAGATGACGCCGGCCGGCATGCCGGCCGTGCCGAGCCAGCGCGGCGCGCGTCTCGCTGTCGCTGTCGCTGCGCGACAAGCACGCGATAGGTCGCCGTCGATCCAGCGGCATGCCGGTTGGGCGGACCTTCGCGACCCAGTGCCGCGAAGTCCTGCGGGCGCCATCGCCGCGGCCGTGAACTTCTGCTCCTGGAAGCCCTCGCCGTTGTATTGCGTGTTTTCGCCGCTGAGCTGTCCCGGCACGGTCGGCCTTGAGATTGAGCTGGGTCACCATGCCGGCCATGGCATAGATCTGGCTGCCCAGCGCCGGAATGAAGAACGACTGCATCACGGTGTCGCTGGTCAGTCTGAAGCGGCACGCGGCCGGTCGGCCGGAAAGGCCACATTGCCGACGGTGGCGATGTGCTGCTCGGGATAGATGAACAGCCATTTCCAGTCGAGGCCGACGACCTGGACCTCGAAGCGGCGGCTTGGTCCGACGGCAGCGGCGCATAGGGGTCCAGCGCATCGTCCTCGACCATGACCAGAAACGCGAGAACGCCGACAACGGCGATCGGAACGCCCCAGATGGCGATCTCGAGCGGCCAGGAAAACTCCCATTTCGGCCGGTATCGGGCCGACGCGTTGCGTGCGGCGATAGCGCCAGGCGAACAGCGGAACGAGGACGAAGCACCGGCAGAACGACGATCATCATCCAGACGATGACTCGAAGAACATGCGCCGCTGGCTGTCGCTACCGGTCCGTAGGGATGCAGGAAGGATGAGTTGGCGGCCGTGCAGCCGGCGAGACCGACGCGAGAAACGGAATGCACGTCGATGAAGCGGACCGGCGTCCGCGAATAGTCGCGATTTTGCTCGGCGCGCCATCACTCCTCATGTTGGCTCCGGTCGAATTTTTCCAGTGCAAGCAGCGCATGGATCAGTGCGAGGTGACTGAGCGCCTGCGGATAGTTTCCGGCCAGGCGTTGCTGGCGACGTCGTATTCCTCCGACAGCAGGCCGAGCTCGCTGCGCACCGCCAGCGCCCTTTTCGATGGTCTCCACGGCGTCCGATCGCGCGCCCCTGCCCGAGCTGGCATTCGGCGAGCCAGAAGGAGCAGGCGAGAAACGCGCCTTCCGGAACGAGATCGCTCATGAGATGCCGCCGGACGAGGCCGTCGACGACCAGTTCCTTCTCAATGCGGCGCGATCGTGCCGGCCATGCGCTCGTCGTCGGCCGGAAGGAACCCGACCTTGGGCAGCAGCAGAAGAGACGCGTCGACCTTCTGGCCGCCGAAATAGGAGGTGAAAGAGCCTAGCCCCGCGTCGAACCCCTCTCGGCAGATCATGTCGTGCATGTGGTCGCGCAGCGTTCCAGGCGCTTGCGTTCGTCGTCGGACGATCTCCTCGCCGCCCTGCCCGTCGAGAAAGCGGTGCAGCGCCACCCACGCCATGACCTTGGAGTAGGTGTAGTGACGGGGCTCGCCGCGGCTCTCCCACAGGCCCTGATCCGGCTCGACCCAGACCCGCTCCACGTGTTCGATGATGGCATGTTCGAGATGGCGACCCTGCTCGGTACGCTCCATGCCGGCCTGCTCGGAGGCATGCAGGGTCCGGATCAATTCGCCATAGACGTCGAGCTGGAACTGCCCGCGGCGGCGTTGCCGATGCGGACCGGGCGCGCGAACCGGTATCCCGGCAGCCAGGGCAGCTCGGCTTCGTCCAGGCGCCGCGAACCGTCGACGCGATACATGATCTGCATCTTGTCGGGCTCGCCGGCGACCGCGCGCAGCATCCAGTCTCGCCAGGCTGTCGCCTCTTCCAGAAAGCCGCAATCGACGAGGGCCGTCAACGTGAAGGTCGCATCCCGCAGCCAGCAGTAGCGGTAGTCCCAGTTCATCGGACCGCCCGGCTGCTCGGGCAGCGAGGTTGTCGGCGCGGCGACGAGGCCGCCTGTCGGCCGGTGAATCAGGGCCTTGAGAGTCAAGCAGCGAGCGTCGCACGGCCTCGGCGTAGGCGGACGGGCGGTCGAAGCGCCGATCCAGTCCCGCCAGAAGGCTTGGGTCTCGGCGAGCGCCTGCGTCCGGATCGACGGTCGGGCGAGCGCGTTCGTGAGCGTTGCCGTAGGTGAGGACGAAAGCGTGCCGGCTGCCTTCCTCGACCACGAAAGCGCGAAATAACGGAGTTGTCCGTCGATCTCGAGATCTTCCAGGCCCCGCAGGACCACATGGTCCGGCCCGACATGCATGACCGCCGCCATCGGCGGTTCTGGTCACCCAAGGCGGCATGTTGCCGTAGTCGAAGCGAAAGGCGGCCTCGAAACACGTCGGCACGCTCCCGAAACGCCCGGTCACCATGCGAACGAGGACGGGATCGCCGGAGCGGATCGGCATGAAGTCGGTGAGGCGGATCGTGCCCTCGCCGTGGTGAGATCGGTCTCGAGGATCAGCGTGTCCGGCTGGTATCGATGCTCCGATCGCTTCGATCGCGTCCCATCGGGCGCGATCAGTCCAGCGGCCATGCTCGGCTGTTCCCGAGCAGCGCCGCGCAACACGCGGGGAATCGAAGCGCGGCAGGCAGAGCCAGTCGATCGAGCCCGCACGGGAGACCAGGGCGACGGTCTCGCCATCGCCGATCATGGCGTACTCTTCGAGCGGCGTGGTCATTGCGCTTCGGTCCGGGCTCGGCGTGACATCTGATGCGGCTTCATGTCAGCGCCGTCGCCGCGATAGCAGCGACCGCAGACCAGAGCAGCCCTGCGACCGCGACACCGGCGACACCGCCTCGCGGTGACGGTCGGTGAACATCTCCCAGCTTGTCGATCTCGCCCGGTCGTCGAAGCGGCCGTGCGCGGTCGCGATGACCCGGCACCGGATGGAACAGGTTGGCCGGCGCGTCGTCCGGCAAGCGGCGTATCCGAGAGCTGTCCGCTATAGCCCTTCTTTGCCAGAAATCGGTCGAGAAGCCCGGGCACGAAACGATTGCCGACGATCGCCTTCACCGTCGAGAAAGCCGACCCAGACTTCACGTCGCGTTGTGCGTGGCGCCGAAATAGATCGCCCTCGCGGCGACCTCCGGCTCGAAGATCGGCGGCACGGGCTGGGCCTTCTTTTTCATCTTGTTCAGCGCCCAGTCGAACTGCGGCGTATTCACCGCCGGCAGATGGACCATGGTCAGTTGGATGTCGAGGCCGTCATGGATGATCTCCGAGCGCAGCGAGTCGGTGAAGCCGCGGATCGCCGCCTTGGCCCCGCAATAGACCGCCTGCAGCGGCACCGAGCGGTAGGCGAGCGCGGAGCCGACATTGACGATGGTGCCGCGATTGCGGATCCGCATGCGCTTGAGCGCGGCCATCATGCCGTGCACCTGGCCGAGATAGGTCACCTCGGTGGCGCGCAGGACCTCCTCCGGCGTCAGCTCGGAGACCGGCGCGAAGACCGTCGCCATCGCGACGTTGACCCAGGTATCGATCGGCCCGAGCTCGCCCTCGACCCGAGATGGCCGCCGCCTCGACCTCTCCGGCATTGGCGACGTCGGTCGGGATCGGCAAGAGCCCGTCGCCCCAGTCGCCCGGATGAGTCGGGCCACGCGCTTCGAGCCGATCGGGGTCGCGCGACAGCAGCGCCACGTCGAAGCCGTTGCGCGCGAATTCCAGAGCCGTCGCCCGACCAACCCCCGCTCCGGCACCGGTGATAACAGCGATCTTGCTCATGAGCCTCCCTCTATCTCGGGCTGAACGACTTGCCGGCGGCCTGGCCGCTCCGCGACCCGCAGGAAGCCAAAGAGATCAACGGCCCGCTCGAGACAGGCGGGGCCGCGCTACGCGAGTCGATGGGCCCCGCGCGGGTGCTCGCCAATGCGGTCACGTCACGTGCTCCATTGGCCGCTCTTCGCGTGCGCAGCGGGCGGTCGCCTATAGAAGCGATTGAGGCCCGAAGGGTTCTAGCGCCGGAGATGAAAACTTGTTCATGCACGGGTCTCCTC
>CAVVXU010000010.1:0-922920 GCA_963752325.1 uncultured Alphaproteobacteria bacterium | reverse complement strand
ACGTCAGAAGGCGACGGGCTCGAAGGCCGTCCGGTCGGGCGGGCCGTCGGCATAGAGCCAGACCGGCCGGGCCGGCGGCAGGGCCGGGAGCGCCAGGAGGCTGCTGCTGCGGGTGCCGTAGTCGCCGCCGGTGTGGATGCACATCGCGTCGCGCGGGATCGCCCGTCTCGCTGGCGCGCGACCCCAGCAGCAGCTGCCAGTCGGACCAGTCGCCGGCCTCGACATCTGGCTCGCCGGCCGCCGCGAACAGCGGGCGATAGCGGCGGATGCGGGCCGAGGCCGGGTCGTCCAGATCGTGCGCGGTGAGCATCGAGAGGCCCGAGGGGACCTCCTGGGCCGTCGATTTGGCCGTCGCCGGCATGGCGTACCCAGATGGCCGCCTCGGCGCTCGCGACGACGAGATTGAACGGCCGGTAGGCCTCGGGATCGAGGGTCGCCAGGGCGGCCGCGGCCTCGGGCGCCTCGGCATGGTCGAGCGCCTCGAGCACGAGCTCGCCGCGCGAGCGCTTGCCGGCCTCCGGCCCGAGCGTTCCCGGCCGGTTGAGCACCGCCGCCATCAGCCCATGGTCGTTGACGCCCATCCAGGAGCCGCCGGCCAGCACGTCGAGGCCGGCCACGACATCGGCGCGGTCGGGCCAGTGCCGCGCCGGCGGGGCGCTCGGCCGCGAGGCCAGCTCGTCGCGGTTGGCGGCCGCGACCAGCGGCCATGGGTGGCCGGGGCGGCGCAGCAGGACGAGCGTGCACAAGGGATCGTCACTCCGCCGGCGGGTCGGTGGCGCCGCCGTCACTGCGCCCTATATAAATCCTTGTCAGCTCTCCACCACGGGAACGGGCCTCATGACGACCTTCGACGAGCGCGAGCGGATGGCCGAGCAGAAGTTCAGCCGTGACGAGGAGCTGGCCTTTCGCGCCCGGAACCGTCGCAACAAGCTCTTCGGCCTCTGGATCGCCGAGGACTATCTGGGCCTCGCCGGCGAGGCCGCGACCGCCTACGCCAAGGATGTGGTCATGGCCGATTTCGACCTGCCCGGCGACGAGGACATGCTGGGCAAGGTACGGGCCGACCTCGAGAAGGCCGGCAAGAGCGTGAGCGACCATCTGCTGCACAAGCATCTGGCCGAGTTTTTCAAGATCGCCCGCGAGCAGGTGATGAAGGAATAGGCGCAGCCCATGGCGGAGCAGCGCCAGGAGGCGGACGTCGAGGCGGCCGCGGCGCCGGCCGCATCGCCCGCGCCCTCCGGCCCGGCCCAGCCGCCGGGCGAGGTCGACGGGCCCAGGGCCCGGAGCCGACCCGCTACGGCGACTGGGAAACGGGCGGCCGCTGCAGCGACTTCTGAGCGGCGCCGGCCGGCGGGCCCCGACCCGCCCGGGGATCATGATGAGACGCATCGCCGCCGGACGACCGGGGGAGGCGGGAGCCGGCACCGGCGCCGCGGGCCTCGTGACCCTCGTTGCCGCCGTGACGCTCCTCTGGGGCCTCAACTGGCCGGTCATGAAGATCGCCCTGGCCGAGATCCCGCCTTGGAGCTACCGGGTCGTCTGCGTCTACGGCGCCGGAGTGACCCTTCTGCTCCTGGCCCTTCTAACCGGCGAGCGGATCCTCCTGGCGCGTCGCCACCTGCTGCCGCTGATCCTCGTCGCCCTCTTCAGCGTCACGGGCTGGCACATGCTGACCGCCTACGGGCTGCGGATGGTCGGCGGCGGGCGGGCGGCCATCATCGCCTACACCATGCCGATCTGGGCGGCGATGCTGAGCGCCGGCGTCCTGGGCGAGCGCCTCGAGCGGCGGCACCTCATCGGCCTCGGCCTCGGCATGCTCGGCATGGCGCTCCTGCTCGGGCCCGACATCGTGGCCATCGGCCAGGCGCCCCTCGGCTCGCTCCTGGTGCTGGGCGCCGCCTTCTGCTGGGGAGCCGGCACGGTCGGCGTCAAGGCCTTCGACTGGGGCATCGGCACCAAGGCGCTGGCGGCCTGGCAGCTCCTGGTCGGCGGCCTGCCGATCCTCCTGATGCGCCCGCTCGTCGAGCCCTGGCCCGACTTCGGCAGCTTCAGCACGTCGGCGCTGCTGGCCATGGGCTACACCGTCTTCGTGGCGCTGGTCTTCTGCTTCACCTCGTTCATCTGGCTGGTCCGCCGGCTGCCGGCCACGGTGGCGGCGATCAGCACGCTCGCGATCCCGGTCGTCGGGGTCGCCTCCTCGGCCTGGATGCTCGACGAGCCGGTCGGCATCAGGGAGGTGCTCTCGTTGCTGCTCGTCCTGGTCGCCCTCTCGCTCGTTCTGCTGCCGCGCCGTGCGCGGGCGTGACGATCGGCGCCGTCGGACGTTCCCTCGGAGGCGCCGGCGTGCGAAGATCGCTTCCCGGCCGGTGCCGTAGCTTTATACACCTCGGCAGAAATTCGCGCATAGAGAGAGGACCATGGCAGAAACGGTGGTGAGCCGCCGCGCCGGCGACGAGCGCCAGCGCGCCCTCGATGCCGCGATCACCCAGATCGAGCGTGCCTTCGGCAAGGGCTCGGTGATGCGTCTCGGCGCCTCCGACCGGCTGGTCGAGATCGAGACCGTCTCGACCGGATCCCTGGGCCTCGACATCGCCCTCGGCGTCGGCGGCCTGCCGCGCGGCCGGATCGTCGAGATCTACGGCCCCGAGAGCTCGGGCAAGACGACGCTGACCCTCCATGTCATCGCCGAGGCCCAGAAGCAGGGCGGCACCTGCGCCTTCATCGACGCCGAGCACGCCCTCGATCCGGGCTATGCCCGCAAGCTCGGCGTCAACCTCGACGAGCTCCTGATCTCGCAGCCCGACACCGGCGAGCAGGCGCTCGAGATCGCCGACACGCTGGTCCGCTCCGGCGCCATCGACGTCATCGTCGTCGACAGCGTGGCGGCGCTGGTGCCCAAGGCCGAGCTCGAGGGCGAGATGGGCGACAGCCATGTGGGCCTCCAGGCGCGCCTGATGAGCCAGGCCTTGAGAAAGCTCACGGCCTCGATCAGCCGCTCGAAGTGCATGCTGGTCTTCACCAACCAGATCCGCAGCAAGATCGGCGTGATGTTCGGCAGCCCGGAGACCACGACCGGCGGCAACGCCCTGAAGTTCTATGCCTCGGTTCGGCTCGACGTGCGCCGCATCGGCAGCGTCAAGGAGAAGGACGAGGCCATCGGCAACCAGACCCGGGTCAAGGTCGTCAAGAACAAGGTGGCGCCGCCGTTCCGCATCGTCGAGTTCGACATCATGTACGGCGAGGGCATCTCCAAGACCGGCGAGCTGATCGACCTCGGCGTCCGCGCCAGCCTCGTCGAGAAGTCGGGCTCCTGGTTCTCCTATGCCGGCCAGCGCATCGGCCAGGGCCGCGAGAACGCGAAGACCTACCTCAGGGACCACCCCGAGGCCGCGGCCGAGCTCGAGAAGGCGATCCGCAGCCACGCCGGCGTCGGCAACGGCGGCGCCGGCCTCGACCTGCTGGAGGAGGAGCCCGCGGTCGAGGAGTGAGCGCCAGGCGGCTGCCTCAGTCCCGACAGCCAAGCGTCTGTCCAGCAGGGCCCGGCGGGGCGGCACAGCGCCCTCACGGTCGGGGCCGGCGGGTGAGACGTCGCCGCGGCGCCGTCATACTGGCGGGCGGTGGCGGGGCTCCCTATAAGGGCCGCGAGCGGTCAGCTGCGTCTGGCCCATTTTCCGTTCGTGAGCCCTGAGCATGCAGACCGTCAACGAGATCCGCACGACCTTCCTCGACTATTTCAAGCGCCACGGGCACGAGATCGTGGCGTCGAGCCCGCTCGTGCCGATCAACGACCCGACGCTGCTCTTCACCAACGCCGGCATGGTGCAGTTCAAGAACGTCTTCACCGGCGTCGAGCAGCGCCCCTACAAGCGCGCCACCACCTCGCAGAAATGCGTGCGCGCCGGCGGCAAGCACAACGATCTCGACAATGTCGGCTACACCGCCCGGCACCACACCTTCTTCGAGATGCTGGGCAATTTCTCGTTCGGCGACTATTTCAAGGACGTCGCGATCGAGCTCGCCTGGAACCTCGTGACCAAGGAATACGGGCTGCCGAAGGACCGGCTGCTCGCCACCGTCTATGCCGAGGACGACCAGGCTTTCGATCTCTGGAAGAAGATCGCGGGGCTGCCGGACGAGCGGGTCATCCGCATCCCGACCTCCGACAATTTCTGGGCGATGGGCGATACCGGCCCCTGCGGCCCCTGCTCCGAGATCTTTTTCGATCATGGGCCGGGGATTCCGGGCGGGCCGCCGGGCAGCCCCGATGACGACGGCGACCGCTTCATCGAGATCTGGAACCTCGTCTTCATGCAGTACGAGCAGGTGACGCCCGATCGGCGCGTCGACCTGCCCCGGCCCTCGATCGACACCGGCATGGGCCTCGAGCGCATCGCGGCCGTGCTGCAGGGCAAGCACGACAATTACGAGATCGATCTCTTCCAGCGGCTCATCCGGAAAAGCGTCGAGCTGACCGGCACGGCCTTCGCCGGTGCCAAGGCGCCCTCCCACAAGGTCGTGGCCGACCATCTCCGCGCCTCGGCCTTCCTCGTCGCCGACGGCGTGATGCCGGCCAACGAGGGGCGAGGCTACGTGCTGCGGCGGATCATGCGCCGCGGCATGCGCCACGCGCACCTGCTGGGCGCTGCCGAGCCGCTGCTGTGGCGCATGGTGCCGACGCTGGTCGCGGAGATGGGCAAGGCCTTCCCCGAGCTCGGCCGGGCCGAGGCGCTGATCACCGAGGTGCTGAAGCTCGAGGAGACGAACTTCCGGCGCACGCTCGAGCGCGGGCTGGGGCTGCTCGAGGAGGAGACGGCCCGCCTGCCGCCCGGCGCCGCCCTGCCCGGCGAGGCCGCCTTCAAGCTCTACGACACGTTTGGCTTTCCGCTCGATCTCACGCAGGATGCGCTGCGCGCCCAGGGCCGTACCGTCGACCTCGAGGGCTTCGAGACGGCGATGGAGCGGCAGCGCGAGGAGGCGCGCAAGAGCTGGCGCGGCTCGGGCGCGCACGCGATCGAGCCCGATCTGGTTCGAGATCCGCGAGCAGAGTCGGCGCCACCGAGTTCCTCGGCTACGAGACCGTGCGCGCCGAGGGCAAGGCTGTGGCCCTGGTCAAGGACGGGCAGAGCGTCGAGCGGGCCGGCGACGGCGAGACGGTCATGCTGGTCGCGAACCAGACGCCCTTCTACGGCGAGTCCGGCGGCCAGATCGGCGACACCGGCATCATCGAGGCGGGCGACGCCACGCTCACGGTGACCGACACGCAGAAATATCTGGGCGACCTCTTCGTCCATGTCTGCGAGGTCAGGGGGGGCGAGGTCAGGGTCGGCCAGGTTCTCGACATGCGGGTCGACGACGCGCGCCGCCGCCAGCTTCGCCGCGCCCACTCGGCGACGCACCTTCTGCACGCGGCGCTGAGGCGCCATCTCGGCACGCACGTGACCCAGAAGGGCTCGCTCGTGGCCCCCGACCGGCTGCGCTTCGACTTCAGCCACCCCAAGCCGATGACCGCGGAGGAGCTCGCGCTGGTCGAGCGCGAGGTCAATTTTTACCTCCGCCAGAACGATGCGGTGACCATCCGCCTGATGGCGCGGGACGACGCCATCGGAGCCGGCGCCATGGCCCTCTTCGGCGAGAAGTATGGCGACGAGGTGCGCGTCGTCACGATGGGGCACAAGGAGGACAAGACGCCCTACTCGGTCGAGCTTTGCGGCGGCACCCACGCCCCGCGCACCGGCGACATCGCGCTTTTCGAGATCACGGGCGAGAGCGGCGTGGCCGCGGCATCCGGCGGATCGAGGCGCTGACCGGCGAGGCGGCGCTCGAGGATCATTTGCACGGGCGGGAGCTTCTGGGTGGCATCGCCGACCAGCTCAAGGTGCCCGTGGGCGAGGTCTCCCGCCGTGTCCAGGACCTGGTCGAGGAGCGCCGCCGCCTCGAGCGCGAGCTCGCCGAGGCGCGCCGCAAGCTCGTGACCGGCGAGGGCGGGGCCGCCGAGCGCTTCAAGAGCGTCGGCGCCGTCCGGCTGGCGGCGCGGGTGCTCGAGGGGGTGCCGGCCAAGGAGCTGCGCGGCACCGCCGACGCGCTCAAGAAGGAGCTGGGCTCGGGCGTCGTGGCGCTGGTCAGCGTCAACGACGGCAAGGCCGCGGTCGTGGTGAGCGTGACGGAGGATCTGAAGGGTCGGATCGACGCCGTCGAGCTGGTCCGCCAGGGCGTTGCCGCCGTGGGCGGCAGCGGCGGTGGGGGGCGCCCCGATTTCGCCCAGGGTGGCGGTCCCGACGGTGCCCGCGCGGGCGCCGCGCTGGCGGCGATCGAGGGCGCTCTTGGTGCCTGAGCAAGAGGGCGCGGCAGCAGCTTGATGTTCCTTTATGAGCTGATCGAGCTGCAGCGCCAGATGCTGCGGCCTTTGCGCGGCACGCTCGAAGGCTGGGCCGCGGGCGGCACGCCCGCACCCTGGCCAGGGCTTGCTTCCTGGATGGTCCAGGGACTGCGGACCGGCGACATCGGGGGCCAGCCCATCGAGGAGGCGGTGGCGGCTCGATTGGGGCGGCGGCTGCGCCACGAGCTCGTCGCCGAGACGCCCTTCGTCCGCCTGCTGCATCTCGGCGCCGGGGCGCTCGGGCGGCGCATCGTTCTTCTGGTTCCGCACTCGGGCTATGCGACCAGCGTGCTGACCGATCTCGTGATGGTCCTTCTCGAGCTCGGCGAGGTGATCGTCACGGACTGGATAGATGCCCGGCTCGTGCCCGTCGAGGCAGGGCCGTTCGGCCTGGAGCAGCAGCATGCCGTGGCGCTGGCGGCGCTGCGTCACGCGGGCCTCGGGGCCGATCTCGTCGCCGTGTCGCAGAGCGGCTGGGCCGCCGTCGCGGCGCTGCGAACGGTCGCCGCCGCGGCACCCGAGGTGACGCCGCGGAGCGTCGTGCTCCTGGGCTCGCCGATCGATCCGCTCCATCGGCCCGTGCCGCTGCAGCAGATGGTGGCGGCATTGCCCGAGCCTTTGGAGCTGAGCGGGCTGCTGACGACGGTACCAGGAACCCAGCCCGGTGCCGGGCGGTCGGTCTTTCCCTCGCTGATCCAGCTCGCCGCCGTCGCGTCCTCCGCACCGTCGACCTATGCCGAGGTCCAGCTCGGCACGCTGCTCGAGCATCTGGGCTGGCTCGATCGCGGCTATCGCGCGCAGCATCGCGACCTGCACGCTCTCATCGACGTGCCGGGCGAGCTCTTCACCGATCTGGTGGCGCTCCACAAGGGCCGCGACCTCGAGCTCGGCGGGGCACCCTGGTCCGAGACGGGGCCGCTCCTCGCGGCGCTGCAGCCGGCGACGCGCCTCGTCACCGTCGAGGCGGCGGCCGACAGCCTCGTGGGACCGGGCCAGACCCATGCCGCCCAGGACCTGCTCGGCACGGCGGACAGCCTGCGCCTGACCGTGGAGGGTGCCGAGCACCAGGATCTTTTCGTCGGCCCGCTCTTCGCCCGACGGGTGGCCCCGGCGCTCCGCGACTTTCTTTCCTGAGCAGGACGGCGGCCCGCACTTGTGGGCCTAGCGGGTGCCGCGCTCTCCGGGCGGGTCGGGCCGCACGATGCTCAGCGTGGCGTGGCGGACGTCGATCACGACCTTGCCGCGCTCGGTGAAGTTGACCGTCACCCGTGTGCCGATGACGGACTGCACCTGGCCGATGCCCCAGTCGGGCTCGGCGTCGAGGCGCACGAAGGCGCCGGGTACCAGCGTCAGATCCACGGCTTCTCTTCTCGTCGGGCTGGGCGAGGCCGGCTGACCCGCCTCAAGCGGAGCGTACCGCATCGCCGACGCCCATGGCATCGGCGATGATGAGAAAGTCCGGCTCGGTGACGGCCAGCAGGCTGCGGCGGAAGTGGATGCCCCAGCGGGGATTGCCCGCCGTGAGGCCCAGCCGGTCGAGAAGCGGCCTGATCGAGGCCTCGCGAGCTGGAAGAAAATCGACGGCCCTACGCCAGGGCGACAGGCCGGAGGGGAGCGTCACCTGATAGGGTGGCCCGTTCTTGATCCGCCCGAGCGCCGTGAAAGCCTGCAGGGGCGTGCCTCCCTCGAGCGCGCTGCGTGGTGAGTAGTAGACCAGCCAGTTGCCGGGCCCGAGCCGGCGAAGGCCGGCGGCGGCGCCGTGGCCGAGCTGGCAGAAGCCGCCCGACACACCGGTCAGGACATGGTCCCGCGAGGCGACGCCGATCCAGAAAGGCATGCGGGCCCTCAGGCGACCCGGTGCAGAAGCGGTGTCCCGTCGCGCAGGCGCCGGCAGTTCTCCACGGCCACCTCGATCGATCGTCCGAGCGTCTCCTGGGTCAGCCAGGCGCGATGCGGCGCCACGACGACCGGGTCCAAGCGCGAGCAGCGGGTTTCTCTCATCGACGGGCTCCTCGGCGAAGACATCGAGGCCGGCTGCGGCGAGCCTGCCGGTTGCCAGTGCGGCGACGAGCGCCTGCTCGTCGACGAGGCCGCCGCGCGCCGTGTTGATCAGGATGGCCCCGGGCCGCATCAGGGCCAGGGCCGCCGCGTCGATCATGCCGGCGGTCTCGGGCACCAGCGGCAGATGCAGGGAGACGATGTCGGCGGCACCCAGGAGCCGGTCGAGCGGCAGCTGGCGCCAGGGCAGCTCCGGATGCTCGGTGCGGTTGGCGTAGACCACCTCGGCACCCAGGGTGTCCAGCACGGGCGCCAGGCGGCGCGGCACCGCACCCATGCCCACGAGCCCGACGATGCGGCCGCCGAGCTCGCCGTAGCGATCCTGCTCCTCGGCCGGCAGCGCCCAGCCGCGGCCAGCGCGGGTAGCGCTGTCGAGCTGGGGCAGGCGCCGGAGGCAGGCGAGCATCAGGGCCAGCGTCATCTCGGCCACGGCGGCGGTGTTGGTACCGGGCATGTTGCAGACGGCGATGCCGCGTGCGGCGGCCGCCTCGAGGTCGATGGTGTTGACGCCCACGCCGATCTTCTGGATCAGCCGCAGACGCGGTGCCGCCTCGATGATCGCCGCGGTGGCGGGGATCAGCACGTGCCAGAGGATCTCCGCGTCGGCCATCGCCGTCCGCATGCCTTCGGGGTCGTCCGGGGCCACGCTCACCTGGAGGCCCTGCTCGCCCAGGGCGGCCAGCCGGCCCCGTAGCGCCGGCCCGGCCTCATGATGGAAGACCACACGTTGCATTGCCGTTGCACCTGAAGCAGGTTGCGGCGCCGACCCTAGCGCCCGTCGGTCCGGCCTGCCAGCCCGAGAAGAGGAGCCGCTGCCCGCCCATGGCGTCCGAGCCGACCGAGATCCTGGCAGTGCTCCGTCGCGGCGGGCTCGTCGCGGCGGAGGATCGTCCGACGCTCGCACCGCTCACGGGCGGCGTCTCCTCCGACATCTGGCGGGTCGACCTGCCGGACGGCCCCGTCTGCGTGAAGCGGGCGCTGGCGAGGCTCAAGGTTGCGGCCGACTGGCGGGCACCCATCGAGCGCAATGCCTACGAGGCTCTGTGGATGGCGACGGCGGCCAAGGTCGAGCCCACGGCCGTGCCCGAGCTTCTCCACCTCGACCGGGCGGCGGGTGCCCTCGTCATGCGCTATCTCGATCCCGACCGGTTCCGCCTGTGGAAGACGATGCTGCGCGACGGCGAGGCGGAGGTGGCGGACGCGGCCGCCGTCGGCACCCGGCTGGCCGCCATTCATCGGGCCACCGCCCATGATGCGGGCGTGGCCGCGCAGTTTCCGACGGACAAGATCTTCCAGGCGATCCGCCTCGAGCCCTATCTCCTCGCCACGGCCCAGGTGCATCCGGACCTCGAGCCGACCCTTCGCCGCCTTGCCCGGCGCACCGCGATGACCAAGCTCGCGCTGGTGCACGGCGATGTGAGCCCGAAAAACATCCTGATCGGGCCCGAGGGCCCGGTCTTTCTCGATGCGGAATGCGCCTGGTACGGCGATCCGGCTTTCGACCTCGCCTTCTGCCTCAATCATCTGCTGCTGAAGTGCCTGTGGACGCCGGCGTCCGCCTCCCGCTTTCTCGGCTGCTTCGACGCGCTGGCCGAGAGCTATCTCGAGGGTGCCATCTGGGAGCCGCGCCGCAGGCTGGAGGCCCGGGCGGCGGCACTCCTGCCGGGGCTCTTCCTCGCTCGGATCGACGGCAAGTCGCCGGTCGAGTACCTGACCGGGGCAGCGCAGCGCGACATGGTCCGCAAGGTGGCGCGCGAGCTGCTGCAGCAGCCACCACGGACCCTGGCGCAGATCAGGGACGCCTGGGGGGAGGAGGTCGGGGCATGACACGAGCGACGATCGAGGCGGTGCGCGCCCGGCGCGTCTGGGACAGCCGCGGGAGGCCCACCGTCGAGGCCGAGGTGTCGCTCGCGGGCGGCGCCATGGGCCGGGCCATCGCACCCGCCGGTGCCTCGACCGGGTCGGGCGAGGCCCTCGACCGGCGCGACGGCGGCCCGCACCTGGGCGGCATGGACGTCGCGGGCGCCATCGCCAGCGTCAACGACACGATAGCCCCGGCGCTGGTGGGGATGGCAGGCGACGATCAGGCGGCGGCCGATGCCCGCATGATCGCGCTCGACGGCACCCCGCAGAAGATGCGGCTCGGTGGCAATGCGACGATCGCGGTCTCGATGGCCCTGGTCCACGCGGCGGCCGCTGCCAGCGGGCTGCCGCTGTGGGCCTATCTGGCAGAGGGTCGCGATGTCGCCCTGCCGCTTCCCGAGATCCAGATCTTCGGCGGCGGAAAGCACGCCCAGGGCCGCGTCGACATCCAGGACTTTTTGATCGTCTGCCCGGGGGCAGCGACCTTCGCCGAGGCGTTGGTCTGGACGGCCGAGGTCTACAGGGCGGCCGGGGAGCTGATGGCGGAGGCTGGCCGCCTCAAGGGTGTTGCCGACGAGGGCGGCTACTGGCCCGAGTTCGAGAGCAACGAGGATGCGCTCGGGATGCTGACGCGGGCGATCGAGCGGGCAGGATTCCGCCCGCTGGAGCAGGTGGCGATCGCTCTCGACATCGCCGCCTCATCGTTCGGATCGGCCGGGCGCTACCGGCTCGGGCTGGAGCGCCGCGAGCTCGACACCGACGGCATGATCGCGATGCTGCTGGGCTGGCTCGACCGCTATCCGATCGTCTCGATCGAGGACCCGGTGGCCGAGGACAATGCGGAGGGTTTTGCTCGCTTTACGGCGGCAGTGGGCGGCCGTTGCCAAGTGGTGGGCGACGACTTTCTCGTCACCAGCGCCGAGCGGGTGCGCCGGGCGGCCGCGGCCAAGGCCTGCACGACCGTGCTCTTGAAGCCCAACCAGTGCGGCACGCTCACCGAGACCAGAGCGGCCTGGGATGCGGCGCAGGAGGTTGGCATGGGCGGCATCGTCTCCGCGCGCTCTGGCGAGAGCGAGGACGTCACGATCGTTCATCTCGCCGTCGGCTGGGGCGTGCCCGAGCTCAAGGTCGGCTCCTTCAGCCGCTCCGAGCGCATGGCCAAGTGGAACGAGGGCCTTCGGATCGAGGAAGCCCTGGGCGGTCGTGCGAGGTTCGCCGGCCGCGCGGCGCTGCCAAACCTCTGAGCCGCGCGAGGTCCAGCCCGCCGGCGAGGGGCCCTTCTAATTGCTACGAGGCGCCGCCACCCGTCGACGGCACGGTGGTGCCCTGCGGGCCGGCCGACGCCCGGGCGGGCGAGCCGGGAAGGTAGCGGGCCATGCAGCCCTCGATGAAGTCGGTGCCGGCATAGCCGATGGCGATGACCGTCAGGACCTGATTCATCATGATTTTCTGCGCATCGCCATTGATTACGGTGAGGATGCCGAGCGCGCCCGCGATGAAGCCGATCACCAGGCTCAAGACGAGCCGGCTCGGCTGAAAGCCGTCGGCAAACGTTTTGCCTTTTGCCGCGGCCTCGTCCTGCTGCTTCTTGAGACCCACGATCACCCGCACGTCTTGACCGACCATGCCGAGCAGGCCGCCCAGCAGCACGGCGATGGCGAGAGAGGCGACGTCGAACGAGCTGGACGCGGACATTGGTGGCTCTCCGCTCATGCTGATGGCGGGTTTCCGTGTCTTGCAGCCTCGTCCCACGTGTATTGGCAGCAGGCGCGACGGTAAAGGCCGAGGACGGGAGGCCGGACGCAGCGCTCGCGCGGCTCAGCTCGTCCCGGGCGCCAGATCCAGACCCGCATAGATCTCGTCGACGGGCAGCTCGATACCGAGCGCGTCGAGCCTGAGCGCGCCACCTTCGCGGAGCGTCTCGTTGCTCCACGCCACGCCGGCGCGACGCCAATGCTCGACGAGCACGGCCTCGCTCGAGACGAGGAGGATGTGGCGCAGCGAGGGCAGGAGCCGATAGTTGGGCAGCTTCTCGTGCCTGACCTCTCCCTCGGTCGACGGCGAGAGGATCTCGACGATGAGGATGGGATCCGGGCACCAAGCGCTGGTCCCGAGTGGCACGCAGGTAACGGCGATGTCGGCGACATAGAAGTCCTGAGCGCTCTGTGGCAGGAGAATTCCGGCCTCGCTGAGCGTCTCGCATGTCGACTGCAATCGTCCGCCCAGTGAGCGAATCACCCGAGCCGCCAGCGCGCCATGTCGCGGCGCTGGCGGCGCCATGATGACGATGGCGCCGCGGATCAGCTGATAGCGCCGGTCCGAGCGATCGTCCCACTTCAGAAACGCGTCGACGGTGACGAGATCGAGAGCTGCTTTCGCCATCGCTCACCTCCGAGAGCAAGACTAGCATGGAAGCCGCTCCGCCGTCAGGACGACGGCGCCCCTTGCACGGTCGAGGTGCGCGCGACATCTCTTTTCTCATGGTGCACGATCTCACTCGCCTGCCCGTCGCCGACCGGGCACCCGACGAGCGGACCTTCTGGAAGAAGCTCGCCCGCGTTGGCGCGCGCATCCCCTTCGCCGAGGATCTCGTGGCCGCGTGGTTCTGCGCGGCCGATCCGACGACGCCGGCCCGCGTGCGAATGATCCTCTTCGGCGCGCTCGCCTATTTTGTTCTCCCGACCGACGCCATCCCTGACTTCATCGCGGGGCTGGGCTTTGTCGACGACGGCACCGTGCTGGCGCTGGCCCTGTCGGCGCTGGGCCGCCATCTCCGGCCCGAGCATCGCGAGCGCGCCCGCCAGCGGTTGGATCGCCTCGCCGCCTGAGGGCAGCGTCCGCCGGGACCGGGGCAGTTGACCCCTTCCGCCGCGCGTGCCAACCATCGCAGAAGGGCGGGTCCGCCGCCCGAGAACCGCCGCAACGACGGAGGCATCATGAAGAAGACCGTCCTGGGCGCGGCCCTCGCCGTGGCGCTCGCCACGGGTGCGGCCCGTGCCGAGACCTGGGATATGCCGATGGCCTATCCCGAGACCAATTTCCACACCGAGACCGGCAAGGCCTTCGCCGCCTGCGTCAAGGACGGCACCAAGGGCGCCCTGGACATCGTCGTCCACAGCAACGGCTCGCTCTTCAAGGGCAACGAGATCAAGCGCGCGGTGCAGACCGGGCAGGCCCCGATCGGCGAGCGCCTCCTCTCGGCCCACGAGAACGAGAACGCGCTTTTCGGCTTCGACTCGGTGCCCTTCCTCGCCACCTCCTACGAGGAGTCGGCAGCGCTCTGGAAGGCCGCGCGACCGGCGCTGACGAAGCTTCTGGACAGCCAGAACCTCGTGCTCATCTACTCGGTCCCCTGGCCGCCCCAGGGCATCTACACGAAAAAGCCGCTCATGAGCGGCGCCGACATGAAGGGTGTGAAGTTCCGCGCCTACAACGCCGCCACCGCGCGCCTGGCCGAGCTTCTGGGCGCCGTCCCGGTGCAGATCGAGGCGGCGGAGCTGAGCCAGGCGCTCGCCACCGGCGTCGCCGACAGCTTCATCAGCTCGGGCTCCACCGGCTATGACAGCAAGGTCTGGGAGCAGCTGGGCTACTTCTACGACGTGAATGCCTGGCTGCCGCGCAACTCCGTCTTCGCCAACAAGCAGTCCTGGGACGGGCTGGACGACGCGACCCGCAAGGTGGTCGACGACTGCGGCGCCAAGGCCGAGGCCGCCGGCACGAAGAAGTCGCAGGAGCTGGCCGGCTGGTATCTCGAGCAGCTCGCCAAGAACGGCATGAAGGTCGAGAAGCCGAGCCCCGAGCTCAAGGCCGATCTCGCCAAGATCGGGCAGACCATGACCGCCGAGTGGCTGAAGAAGGCCGGTCCCGACGGCGAGGCCATCGTCGCCGCCTACAAGAAGAGCCAGTGAGCCCAGGCGCTGCAACAACGGGTGCGGCCGCGTCCCGTCTCAGGCGCGGCCTCGACCTTCTCTATGACGGCGCTGGAGTGCTGGCGGCCGTGTTCCTCGCCCTCATCCTTGTGATCGTCGTGGCCCAGATCGTGTTCCGTCTCCTGGACATCGCCCTGCCCGGCGCCACGGATTATGCCGGCTACTGCATGGCGGCCGCCTCCTTCCTCGGCCTCGCCCACACCTTCCGCCGCGGCGGCCACATCCGCGTCGAGCTGATCCTGCAGGGCTTCTCGGGCGCCCGCCGCCGCATCGCCGAGGTCGTTGCCCTGCTCATCGCCTCCGGCCTTGCCTGGTTCTTTTGTCTCTATGCGATCAAGGCGGTGCGCGTCTCGCGGCTGATCCACGACATCAGCCAGGGCCAGGACGCCACCCCGCTCTGGATCCCCCAACTCGCCATGGCCGCCGGCACGCTCATCTTCGCCATCGCCATGACCGACCGCCTCTTCTCCGTCCTGCTGGGCGCCTCGCTGAAGCGCCCCGTGGAGACCTTGCTGCAGCAGGATTGATTCCACGCCTCGAGACGCCGCTCGTCGCAGGCGCCGCTAGCCTCGCACGTTGTGCCGTACCTCGAGACGATGAGGAGAAAGGCATGGAGCAGATCTACCTGACGGGGCTTCTGCTCTTCGTGCTCTTTCTTCTTCTGGGCGGCGGGGTGTGGATCGGGCTCTCGCTGATGGGCGTGGCGCTCTTCGCGATGGATCTCTTCACCACGCGTCCCGCCGGCGACGCGATGATCACGACCGTCTGGACCTCGTCCTCGAGCTGGACGCTGACGGCGCTGCCGCTCTTCATCTGGATGGGCGAGATCCTGTTCAGGACGCGGCTCTCGGAGGACATGTTCAAGGGCCTCTCGCCCTGGATGACCGGGCTGCCGGGCCGCCTCCTCCACACCAACGTCGTGGGCTGCGCCATCTTCGCCGCGATCAGCGGCTCATCGGCCGCCACCTGCGTCACCATCGGCAAGATGACGATCCCCGAGCTCAGGAGCCGCGGCTATCCCGAGCCTCTCATCATCGGCTCGCTCGCCGGTGCCGGCACGCTGGGCCTCATGATCCCGCCGTCGCTCACCATGATAGTCTACGGCGTGGCGGTGAACGAATTGATCGCCCAGCTCTTCATGGCCGGGGTCTTTCCCGGCATCGTGCTGGCCCTTCTGTTCATGGGCTATCTGGCGATCCGTGGCATCCTCCAGCCGGATCTGGTGCCGCCCGAGCCGCCGCAGAGCCTGGCCGACCGCCTGCGCGCCAGCCGCTCGCTCATTCCCGTCATGCTGCTGATCGTGGCGGTCCTGGGCTCGATCTATGCCGGCATCGCCACGGCCACCGAGGCCGCGGCGCTGGGCGTCGTAGGCGCCCTCGCCCTCGCGCTGGTGCAGGGCGCGCTCACGCTCGAGAGCTTCCGCACGAGCCTCATGGGCGCCATGCGCACCTCGGCCATGATAGCGCTCATCCTGATGGGCGCTTCTTTCCTGTCGCTCGCCATGGGCTTCACCGGCCTGCCCACCGGCCTCGCCGAGTACATCGCCTCGCTCAACCTCTCGCCGGTGGCGCTGATCGGCGCGCTCATGCTCTTCTACATCGTGCTGGGCTGCTTTCTCGACGGCATCAGCTGCGTCGTGCTCACCATGGCGGTGATCGAGCCGATGATCCGCCGCGCCGGCATCGACCTCATCTGGTTCGGCATCTTCATCGTCGTGGTGGTCGAGATGGCCCAGATCACGCCGCCCATCGGCTTCAACCTCTTCGTCCTCCAGGGCATGACCGGCCACGAGATCAACTTCATCGCCCGCAGCGCCATCCCGTTCTTCCTCCTGATGATGGTGATGGTCGCTCATCCTCGTGCTCTTCCCGCGAGCTCGCGACCTGGCTTCCCGCCCACATGGTGCTGCGCCCGGGTTGAGCCGCGGCAGCCTCGCGGCCTTGGCGGCGTCTTGCCGACTCGACCATCTGGAGAAGCCATGTCCTCCCCACCGCGCATCTTCGATCGGCAGGCCCTGAGGCTGCGCCGCGAGCGCCTGGCGCATCGGCCGGGCGACGCCGGCTTCCTAAGGACGGAGATCGTCGACCGTCTCGTCGACCGGCTGGCGGACATCAAGACGGCGTTCCCGACCGTGCTCGAGGTCGGAGCCGGGGCAGGCGAGCTCGCTGCGGCGCTGGCGGCAGCGGGACGGATGCCCACGACGCTCGTCGAGATGGACCTCGCCGCCGGCCAGTTCGGCCCGGATCGCCCCGGCATCGTCGGCGACGCCGAGCTGCTGCCTTTCGGCGCCGACCGTTTCGACGCGGTCCTGAGCGTCATGGCGCTTCACAACGTGAATGACCTGCCGGGCGCGCTGGCGCAGATGCGCTACGCCTTGAAGCCCGATGGCCTTCTGCTGGCCGGGCTGCCCGGTGGCGAGACGCTGCACGAGCTGCGCTGGGCGCTGACCCAGGCGGAGCTCGAGCTGACGGGCGGGGCAGCACCCAGGGTCTCGCCCTTCGTCGACATCCGCGACGCCGGCATGCTGCTGCAGCGCGCCGACCTGGCGCTGCCCGTGGCCGACACAGACCGCCTGACCGTGCGCTACCGCGACCCGTTGCGGCTGGTGAGCGACCTCAGGGCCATGGGCGAGGCGAGCCTGCTCGTCGAGGGCCGGGCACGGCCGCTCCGGCCAGTCGTGCTCGCCCGCGCCCTGGACCTCTACCGCGAGCGTTTCGGCGACGGCGACGGGACCGTGCCGGCCACCTTCGACATCCTCTTTCTTATCGGGTGGAAGCCGCACGAGAGCCAGCCGCGGCCATTGCGGCGCGGCAGCGGCGCTATCGATCTGGCGAAGGCGTTGGGCGTGCCGCTCGATGTCCTCGAGGGCCGCGCCGGACGCGATTGAGGGCGCCTGCTCAGGGCGCTGCGACCTGCGGCAGGTCGTTCCTGGCGGGTGTCATCGGTGGCAGCCTTGCCAGGACGGGGTTGCACGTGTCCGCCACCGGCTGCACCCGGTCCGGGCGGCGTAGCTCGTAGTAGGTGACCCTGCTCTTCCCGGTGTCGGGATCGAGATAGAGGAAGATCGCCAGCCTGCAGCCATGCTCGTTGTAGAGCCAGTACTGGGCGTGGCGGTCCTGGCGCTCCAACGTCGGCTCGCCCAGCGCGGCGGTCACCGCCTGGGCATCCATGCCGACCAGGGACAAGGGCTTCGGGGGCGGAGGCGGTGCCGCGGCAGCAAGCTTGGCAGGAGGCGGCTCGGTCGCCGCGCAGGCACCGAGGAGCGCTGCAATCAGCACGACCGAGCTTCGACCATTTCCGGGCCGAGGCCACAACACGGCACCCCTGCCGCCCGCAGCCCTCATGCGTTGCTCCATGGAGAGTTGGGCGACCAGCGCCCGGCCAGGGACTGTTCGTTGGTCGACGGGGCTCTCGAGGCTAGGTGGTCTCGTCGAGCATCGAGACGGAGCCGGTGAGCTTGCCGCCGCGCTCGATCTCGAGCTCGCCATAGCGGACGGTACCCTTCACGCGTCCCGTGCTGCGGATCAACAGCCGCTTGTGGACGGTGAGATCGCCCTCGTAGACGCCGCTGATCTCGGCCTCCTCGACCTCGGCCTTGCCTTCGGTGAAGCGGCCGGTCTGGGTGATCTCGATCGCCCGGGTCTGGTTGAGCGTGACCTGCACGCTGCCCTCGACCACGAGACGGTCGCAGGCGGTGATCTCGCCGGCGAGGCTGATGCCGGTGCCGACAATCAACCGCTTCGGCTCGGGCTCGGGCTTGGGAGCGGGCTTCTCGGCCGCGGCGCTGGGCGGCGCGGAGGGCAAATCGACCTGTCGGCGCGGGATTTCCGGCTGCACCTTGGGCTCCGTTCGGGCGATGGGGGGCTCTGGCATCCTCTCCGCCGGCGACGATGGGCGCGTTGGCTCGTTGTCCTTTTTACGAAACATGAGGACATCACCCTTGTGCTTGGCACCGGGCAGCTGGCCTCCCGGTGCTGAGTGCGGTGGAGGGAATGGAGGGGCACAGCATTAGTCAGTGACGTGAAGTAAGTCAAACCAAAGAATACCCTTCGGTTGTATCCGGGGGCCGTTCCGCTCGGTGGACAGGCCGTCCAGGCCACCTATACTCGGCCCCGTACAACCCCCGGAGTGACGGTGCATGCAGGAGGTGGAGCGGCAGACGGGCCGCATCGACGTGCTCGGCCTTGGCAATGCCATTGTCGATGTGGTGGCCTATGCCGAAGACGCGCTCATCGACGAGCTCGACCTCGCGCGTGGGACGATGACGCTGGTCGACGAGGAGCGCATCGAGTTCCTCTACCGCAGGATGGGGCCGGCCCGCGAGGTCTCGGGCGGGTCCTGCGCCAACACGATGGCGGCGCTCGCTTCCCTGGGCGGCTCGGCGGCCTATGTCGGCCGGGTCAAGGATGACGCGCTCGGCCGCGTCTTCAGGCACGACATCCGCGCCGCCGGCGTCGTTTTCGAGAGCGGGTCGGCACCCGAGGGGCCGGCCACCGCGCGCTGCCTCGTCTTCGTCACGCCCGACGCCCAGCGCACCATGCAGACCTATCTCGGCGCCTGCGTCGAGCTGGGCCCAGAGAATGTGGACGAGGAGCTCGTCGCCCGCGCGGACATCACCTACCTCGAGGGCTATCTTTGGGACCGGCCCGAGGCGAAAGCCGCATGCCGCAAGGCCGCGGAGATCTGCCATCGCAACGGCGGGCGGCTGGCACTGACGCTTTCCGATCCGTTCTGCGTCGACCGCTGGCGCGCCGAGTTCCGTGAGCTGGTCGAGCAGGACGTCGACATTCTCTTCGCCAACGAGGGCGAGATCACCTCGCTCTACCAGGCGAGGGACTTCGACGACGCCCTGCAGCAGGTGCGGCGCGAGGTGCACTTCGCCGCGCTGACGCGCGGGCCCAAGGGCTCGGTCGTCGTTCGCGGCGACGAGGTGCATGTCATCGACGCGGCGCGGCCTCGCGAGGTGCTCGACACGACGGGGGCCGGCGATCTTTACGCCGCGGGCTTTCTGCGCGGGCTGACCGCGGGACTCGATCTCGCCGCCTGCGGTCGCCTGGGCTCCATGTGCGCGGCCGACATCATTGCCGAATATGGCGCGCGCGCCGCTCATCCATTGGCGCCTCTGGTCGAGCGGGCGCGAACGCCGAGCTGATCCGTCGCCGGGTTGCCAGGCCCCCGTCGGGCCCGGCGGGGCCCTCGGCCGCCAAGGCGTCACCTTCGAGCCTTCTCCGCGACCATCGCGCCACGCCTCCATTCCTGGCCGGGATGAGCGTGGGGCCTTGCCATGCGCCGGCAAGTGAGCGTTGCGTCAGCGTTGCTTTCGGGCGTAGGGTCGATCTCAAAGGGCGGGCCCAGAGCCCGACCCATCGGTCATGACAGAACCGAGCGATCAAGGGTGCGACGTCATGAAGGACCGGAAGACGCATGGCCGTCCACTGGCGGGCGACGCGACCTGGCGCGCGGCGGCGCTGCATCGTCGGGCTGTTCTGCGGGCCGCCTTGGGTGGCTCGGCGGCGCTCGCGATCGGCGTGGGCGCTCCGGCGGCGCGCGGTCAGGCCAAGCCATTCTCGGGTGTGACCATCAACGGCGCCGGCTTCCAGCATGTGTCGACGCAGAACATCAAGGATCTGCTGCCGGAGTTCGAGCAGGCCACCGGCATGAAGGTCAATTTCGACCTGCAGGCCTTCCCGGTCTACAATCAAAGGATGGATCTCGAGCTGTCGACTGGCGGCTCGGCCTATGACTTCTGCAATATCACCTTCATCTACTCGGGTCGCTGGATTGGGGCGGGCTGGCTGACGCCACTCGACGACTTCGTCGCCGATCCGAAGCTCACGCCTGCAAGCTGGGATGCCAAGGACTTCGTCGCCGGCTCCCAGAAGGCCATGCAGGACTCGACGGGCCGGACCTACGGCTTCGCCTATCTGGCGGGTGCCATGATCATGGGTGCCTCACGCGGCGACATCCTGAGCGCGGCGGGGCTGAAGCCGCCTGGGACCTTCGACGAGCTGATTGCCACCTGCAAGGCGACCCACAAGAAGGAGGGTGTCGCGGCGTTCGTGGCGGACCGCCTGCATCACTGGAACTGGATTCCCTATCTGATGGGCTTCGGCGGCACGGTGTTCCGTCATCCGCCCGATGATCTATACCCGATGCTCGACACGCCGGAGGCGGCCCAGGCGGCGGAATGGTATGCCCAGCTGCTCTCGAGCTACACGCCTTCGGGCGTCCTCTCCTTCAGCGACGATCAGGCCCTGCGCACCCAGCTCGCGGGCCGGGCGGACATGCGCACGCCTGATTCCTCCCAGGTCGCGGCGCTGGCGGTGAGCCCCGAGAGCAAGGTCAAGAAGACCGTGCTCTATGCGCCGATGCCGAAGGGCCCGAAGGGCTTCTTTCCCGGCCTCAACAGCCACGGCTTCGGCATCCCCAAGGGCTCGAGAAACAAGGAAGCCGCGTGGGCGTTCATCACGTGGGCGGTGAGCAAGGACACGGTGCGGCGGATGGCGTTAGAGAAGGGCTATACGGCGGTCTGCCGCCGCTCGGTGATCGACGATCCTGCCTACCGCAAGCAGATGACGCTGAACGGCCAGGACGTGGCCTCGCTCTACCTCCAGGTGCTCGAGACCGCCGGCAGCTCGGACTACATGCTCTACCGCACAGTGCCGGTGTTTCCCCAGGTGGGCGACAAGATCAACAAGGCGATCGAGCGCATCGCGACCGGCCAGGCCGATGCGGCGACCGCCATGAAGGAGGCGCAGCGACAGGCCATCGAGGATCTCGCCAAGGCGGGCGTGAAGCTTTGATGGACCATCGCCGCCCTGTCTGCAGAAGGGCTTTTGCACGATGACCTCGACGGCGGATCTTGTGCTCGATGCGGGCGCCATGTGCGGCGAGTCGCCGGTGTGGGACCAGGAGGCGGGCGTCCTGTGGTGGACCGACATCCCGGCCCGCACGGTCAACCGATTCGATCCGGCGGACGGCAACAACCAGGCGACGGCGGTCTCGGACCGTGTGGGGTGCCTCGCGCTCACCCGCTCGGGCGGGCTCGTGGTGGCGGCGGAGCGTCGCTTCTGCAGCCTCGATCCGGCGAGCGGCGCGCTCGAGACCCTGGCGAAGCTCGAGGGCGAGGACCCGCAGAACCGGCTCAACGATGGCCGCTGCGATCGCCGCGGACGCTTCTTCGCCGGCACGATGAACGAGCCACGGGCGCGCCGCTCGGGCAAGCTCTGGCGGCTCGAGCCGGGCGGGTCGGCCAAGGAGATGGCGCACGATGTGCTCGTCGCCAATGGCCTCGCCTGGAGCCCGGACGACCGGATCATGTACTGGTCGGACAGCAGGCGGGGCCTCGTCTTCCAGTTCGACTACGACATCAAGACGGGGACACCCTCCAACCAACGGCTCTGGCTCGAGACGGACGACAGCATCGGCCGACCCGACGGCGCGGCGGTCGACAGCGAGGGCTGCTACTGGAGCGCCCGGTTCATGGGCGGCCGGGTCATCCGCTTCCGGCCCGACGGCACCATCGACCGTGAGATCCGCCTGCCGGTCAGCCGGGTCACGATGTGTGCCTTCGGCGGCTCGGACCTCCGCACCCTCTACATCACGACAGCGAGCGAGGGCATGAGCCCCGAGGAGCTGAAGGCCGAGCCCCAGGCGGGGGCGATCTTCGCCGTCGATGCGGGCGTGGCGGGGCTGCCCGAGCCGCGCTTCACGGGTTCCTGAGCCGCCAGGGGAACGGAAAAAAATGCCGGGATCGCTGTCTGCCGAGGCCGTTCGCAGCTACCGCGAGAACGGGTTTTTCTTCCCCCATCGGGCGCTGCCGCGCGAGCGGGCGCTGGCCGTGGGCCGGGACTTCGTCCGCTTCACCCAGGGCGAGACGGCGGGTCGCTACCCCGACCCGCAGAACCAGCTCTATCTCCTCAAGGCGCATCTGCTGTTCCGCTGGGCCGACGAGATCTGCCATGGGCCGGGGCTGCTCGATGCGGTGGAGAGCTTGATCGGGCCCGACATCATGGTCTGGTCCTCGGGTGTCTTCTGGAAGGCGCCCCACTCGGGCAGCTACGTGTCCTGGCATCAGGACTCGACCAACTTCGAGCTCGAGGGTGCCGACGGCGTGGTGCGGGCGTGGGTGGCGCTCACACCGGCGACGCTCGAGAACGGCACGATGCGCTTCCTGCCCGGCCGCCAGGGGCTGGGCCAGATCCCCCATCGCGACCTCAAGGCCCAGGGCGAGCTTCTCTCGCGCGGCGAGACGATCGATCTTGCGATCGACGAGGCTGAGACGGTGCCGGTGCTGATCGATGCCGGCGAGGTCTCGTTCCACCATCTCCACACGCCGCACGGCTCGGGGCCCAACGGCAGCGACCGGCCGCGCGTCAACTACGTCATCACCTACGTCGCCCCGAGCGTGCGGCCGCGAGTAGGGCCGGACAGCGCCGTCCTCGCCCGGGGGACGGACACATACGGGCACTTCGAGCCCGAGCCGCGACCGGCGGCCGACCTCGATCCCGCGGCCTGCAGGGCGCACCGCACCTATCTCACGATGCGCAACGCCATCCTCTATCGCGGCGCCATGCCGCCACCGCCGCCCGACCATCGCGTCTGAGCGAGGCCGGGCGGCGTCGTCTCAGGCGGCGGCCTTCAGCGCCTGGTCGAGGTCGGCGATGATGTCCTCGACACTCTCGATGCCGACCGAGAGGCGGACGACGTCCGGCCCGGCGCCGGCCGCCACCTGCTGCTCCTCGCTGAGCTGGCGATGCGTGGTCGAGGAGGGATGGATGATCAAGGAGCGCGTGTCGCCGATATTGGCCACATGGCTCAAGAGCTCGCAGGCGTTGACGACCTTCACCCCCGCCTCGTAGCCGCCCTTGACGCCGAAGGTGAAAAGAGCGCCCAGGCCGCGCGGGCAGTATTTTTCCAGCTGGGCCGTGCGGTTCTGCGGCAGGCGGGCGTAGGACACCCAGGCGACCTGCGGGTGGTCATTGAGGAAGCCTGCCACCTTGTCGGCGTTGGCAACGTGGCGGTCCATCCGCAGCGGCAGGGTCTCGACACCCTGGAGGATCAGGAAGGCGTTGAAGGGCGAGAGGCAGGGCCCCATGTCGCGCAGCCCGATCGCCTTGTTCCGGACGGTGAGTGCCAGGTTGCCGAAGGTCTCGTGAAAGCGCAGGCCGTGATAGGCCTCGCAGGGCTCGGCCAGGAGCGGGAACTTGCCGTTGCTCCAGTTGAACTGGCCGCCCTCGACGATGGCGCCGCCGATCGAGTTGCCCTGCCCGCCCAGATATTTGGTCAGCGAGTGCACGACGATGTCGGCACCCCAGGCGATGGGCTTGCAGAAATAGGGCGTGGGAATGGTGTTGTCGACGACGAGCGGGATGCCGTGGGCGTGGGCGATCTTGGCGATCGCCTCGATGTCGGCGACGATCCCGTCGGGGTTCGAGGCGCTCTCGATGAACAGCGCCCGGGTGCGGTCGTCGATCGCCTTGGCGAAGTTCTGAGGATCGCGCGGATCGACATACTTCACGCCCCAGCTGAACTGGGGAAAGGTCTGCTTCATCTGGCTGATCGACCCGCCATAGAGCTTGGTCGAGGCCACGAGGTTGTCGCCGGGCTGCATCAGGTTGAGAAAAGCCAGGAACTGGGCGCTGTGGCCCGAGGCGGTGCAGCAGGCGGCGGTGCCGCCCTCGAGCGCCGCCAGCCGCTCCTCCAGCACCGACACCGTGGGGTTGGTGAGGCGCGAGTAGATGTTGCCGAACTTCTGCAGGTTGAAGAGCGCTGCCGCATGGTCGACGTCGTCGAACACGTAGGAGGTGGTCTGGTAGATCGGCGTGGCGCGCGCACCGGTGGTGGGATCGGGCGATGCGCCGGCATGAATTGCAAGAGTCTCGAAACCGTAGGTCCGCTCGGTCATCCTCGCCTCCCAGCTGACAGGGCGGGGCAGGCTTAGCCGATCGGCCGGGCTCGGTCCAGGCCGCGGCCGCACGCCCGCCGGGTGGGCTCCGCCGCCGGCCAGGCCTCGGAGCGCTGCCTTTTTCTGTCGTTCGCGGGCTCGACATGAGGGGCCGTGCCCGGGCTCGCGATGCTGCACCGGGATCGGACATGGACCCTCGTGTCGGGGCACGAGGGGGACAGGAAGTAGACGAGGCGAGGCGAGCACGCACCTCTTCCGTCATCCTCCGGCTTGACCGGAGGATCAGGTGGCGCGGCACGACGGGACAGGAGTCGTATAGTCCCTGTCACCTGACCCGCCGGTCAAGCCGTCGGGTGACAATAAGAAAGGCCTGCCGACACAACTCTCCCGTCGCCCCACGGCTCGACCGGGGGCCAACTGCCCGAGGCTGGCCATGCTACTGTCGCGTCGACCCTGCCCGTTGATCCCCCGCTCGAGGCGGGGGATGACCCGTGGCGGTGGGGGGGGCCTTGCCCTTCCTTCGCTATCCTTTGCTGATCTTCTCTTCTTTCATGCTCCTCTTTTGCGCCTCCTCCGCCCCGGCCCCGCTCTCTCCCAGCGTGGCGTGGCGGCTCTCGGCGTAGCGCAGGATCCAGTCGGCCACGTCCGGGTTGCTCCGGGCGAAGGCGAGCGAGGTCCGAGACAAGCTCGGCGGCGACGGGATTTTTCGGCGCCTGGATGGAAGGCTCGGACGCCGGGACAATCTCGTCCGGCGCCGCACCGATCTCGTCCCCAGCACGCAGCTCGGGATGGTGGTCGGTCGTGCGCGTCACGAGGCGGCGCAGGCGGTTTTCGGGATGGCGGCCGCGGTTGCCCTCGTAGGCAAGGAACAAAAGAGCCTTGGTGTCGCCCATGTCGGCGAGGTGCTGGAGGCTGGCGAACGCCGTCCTGATCAGGATCTCTTCGCGCTCGTCCTCGGGCAGCTCGGCCTCGCGCCGGTAGTAGGCGACGTGTTTCTGGAACTTCTCGTCCTCGAGGAGTGACAAAATCTCGGCCTCGTCCGTTCCCTCGTGCCTGGCGACCTCGGCGGGCGTCATGCCGCCGGCGAGTCGCCGCGCCAGCCGCACGGTGCGGGCCGCGGGCATCGAGGCGGGGGAACGCGAGGGGTAGGTGGAAGGCATTGATATCGTTTATAGGATTAAGAGCCCTTCGTCAACCAAAATGAGCGCGCTCCGTGGCTCGATCGAGGGTTGGGCGCCGCAAGCGGCAAGGCGAGCCCCGACGGGATTGCGTTTGACGGTGCGCGCGCGGGGCTGCAAGGTTGCCAATGATCGCACGCCGCTAAGACCAAGATCGTGGGCGCGATGCCATGTCGTCTCTAGCGCTGCTGAGGACGTGCCGATGTCGCGCTGTTCTCCAGGTCTGGATGCTGCTCCTCGCATGGATGATGGTTTGGGCCATCTACCCTTCGCCAGCATTGTCGGAGCCCGTGCCGATCTGGGCGACTTTCACTCCGGAAAATAGCGATCTTCCGAGTAGCTCGGTGGCCAGGCTGCTGTTCACACCGGACGGCGCGCTCTGGATCGGCACCTATGGCGGCGGTCTGGCGCGGCTCGACAAGGACGGAAGCTGGCAGACCTTCACCAAGGCCAGCACCCAGGGCGGCCTGCCGGACGATAGCATCTGGGCGCTGGCGCCGGGCCCGGACGGCGGGCTCTGGATCGGCACCTTTGGCGGCGGTCTGGCGCGGCTCGACAAGGACGGAAGCTGGCAGACCTTCACCAAGGCCAGCACCCAGGGCGGCCTGCCGGACGATAGCATCTGGGCGCTGGCGCCGGGCCCGGACGGCGCGCTCTGGATCGGCACCTATGGCGGCGGTCTGGCGCGGCTCGACAAGGACGGAAGCTGGCAGACCTTCACCAAGGCCAGCACCCAGGGCGGCCTGCCGGACGATAGCATCTTGGCGCTGGCGCCGGGCCCGGACGGCGGGCTCTGGATCGGCACCGATGGCGGCGGTCTGGCGCGGCTCGACAAGGACGGAAGCTGGCAGACCTTCACCAAGGCCAGCACCCAGGGCGGCCTGCCGGACGATCGCATCGGGGCGCTGGCGCCGGGCCCGGACGGCGCGCTCTGGATCGGCACCGATGGCGGCGGTCTGGCGCGGCTCGACAAGGACGGAAGCTGGCAGACCTTCACCAAGGCCAGCACCCAGGGCGGCCTGCCGGACGATAGCATCTGGGCGCTGGCGCCGGGCCCGGACGGCGCGCTCTGGATCGGCACCTATGGCGGCGGTCTGGCGCGGCTCGACAAGGACGGAAGCTGGCAGACCTTCACCAAGGCCAGCACCCAGGGCGGCCTGCCGGACGCATCGGGCGCTGGCGCCGGGCCGGACGGCGCGCTCTGGATCGGCACTCGGCGGTCTGGCGCGGCTCGACAAGGACGGAGCTGGCAGACCTTCACCAAGGCCAGCACCCAGGGCGGCCTGCCGGACGATCGCATCTGGCGCTGGCGCCGGGCCCGGACGGCGGCTCTGGATCGGCACCGGCGGTCTGGCGCGGCTCGACAAGGACGGAAGCTGGCAGACCTTCACCAAGGCCAGCACCCAGGGCGGCCTGCCGGACGATAGCATCTTGGCGCTGGCGCCGGGCCCGGACGGCGCGCTCTGGATCGGCACCTATGGCGGCGGTCTGGCGCGGCTCGACAAGGACGGAAGCTGGCAGACCTTCACCAAGGCCAGCACCCAGGGCGGCCTGCCGGACGATCGCATCTGGGCGCTGGCGCCGGGCCCGGACGGCGGGCTCTGGATCGGCACCTTGGCGGCGGTCTGGCGCGGCTTGCCGACGTCCGCGCTTTCCCGAAGCCAAGGATCGTTGATGTCATTGGTGACACTACCGAGGTGCTGCAGAGGGAGCAGACCGTCGCCGTTGTCGCCTCTGATCCCAGCTATCTCACCCGGTCCTGGATGTTCCATTATGTCTGGCAGCTTACGGAGGACGGTCACCGTCCCGGTCCCGAGCTGAGGACGAGGTCGCCGGTGTATCGGGCATCCTTTCCTCACGACGGCGTCTACAGCCTCCGCGTGGCCGCCGTTGATCGTTACGGATTCCGCAGCCTCCCGCGCGACATTGATTTCCATGTAAGCCTGCCGAAGCCAGACCCGTTGCGAGAAACACTATTCAAGGCAGGAGCGGCCCTCATTTCGACGGGCGCTCTCTATCTCTTACTGATGTTCCCCCTCGTACCACTATATCCGCGCTTCTCTTGGGCGCGCACGGCCATGAACAGCGGCCTCCTTACGAAATTCCCGTTGGCGCACAAAGCGATCCTCGATACGCGCTGGGCGCGCCGCTGCCTCTTCCATCAGCTCGCGGCAGAGACGCTCGAAGATCCTGAGTTGCCCGATCCCTACGTGCCGCAGAGCGTGTTTGCGGCGCGGGACCGAACGGCTCACGCATTGCCGCTCGATGGCGGCAGCGAGAGCCTGAAGGCATTGCTCTCCGAGCGGCGCCGGGCGCTGGTGATCGCACGAAGCGGGACCGGGAAGAGCGTGCTGCTACGATATCTGCGGCGACAGGTGGCCGAGAAATTCCTGCGCGGCGAGCGCGTGCCGGTACCTCGTGCTGATCGATCTGCGCACGCATGTCCTGAGCGGCCGAGCTGTGCATGATCTAGTGCGCGACGCGCTGCGAGGTGCCGGCGTAGAGCTGGCTGATGGCGATCTCGACTTCCTGATCCGCAAAGGCGGCTTTCTTATCCTTGTCGATTCCCTGAACGAGCTGCCTGATCCGGCCGATGCTCAGCGCTTCCACACTTTCTTCAATCAGGATGCGGCCAATTACGTCCTGATCGCGAGTCAGGTGGATCTTATCCGTCGTGACGATCTTCGCATCCTCAACCTCGCCGATGTGACGCCCGAACAGGCGGCGGCATATCTCGACCGCGTCGTCGGACGCGAGGGCGCCTATGCCGAGCTGCCGGCGGAGGCGCAGGCGCTCGCCCGCAATCCGCAGGACCTGGCGCTGCTGGCCGAGGTTGCACAAGCGCTCGATCCGACGCGCGTGCCGACGCACCGTGCCGAGCTCTATCGCGAGATGCTGGACCGGGACGGGGCCCTCAAGGACTGGGTGGCAGCAGGCGATCCGCGTCTCGCCGTTGTCTATGCCCTGGCGTTTCGCATGGTGATGGAGCGGCGCGTGTTGCGGGACGACCAGCTTCGCGACTGGATCGCGGCCGAGCCCGGTGGTGGCGATGCTGTCGCCGACGTTGTGCAGGCCATGCAAGCGAGCCGGCTTTTCCGACCCGAGACAGAGCGCAATGTGCTCGGAAAGCAGACCCCGGTGATCGGCTTTCGCCATGAGCTGATCGGCAAGTTCCTGGCGGCGCGCCATGTGCGCCGGGCGGTCATGCAGGGCAAAGAGAAGACGGACGTCGACTATGTCGGGCTCAGCGGCGAGGAGCTGTGGCTCGACATCTTTTACTTCCTCGTCGACGAGCTCGAACTCCACGCCTGTGATGAACCGCTTTCTGCAGGAGATTCTGACGGCTGGGGGGCGGGTGCGCGTGCGGATCGCCGCCTACGCCATCGGCACGAAGCCGTCGGACCAGCTCGGCGGCGAGGTGCGGCGCGCCTATGAGCGGGCGAAGCTCGACGAGGATCTGGCGCTTACACCGGCCGCCTGACGGACTGGCGCCCCTCGCGCGACGCTCGTGGAGAGACGCAGCCGCTCGGCCGGCAACCAGCCACTGACAGAAAAAAGAGATTACCTGCGCGGGGCGAACCGACCGAACTCGCCCGTGTACGTCTTGGCCAGCGGCGGGGCGTAGCCGCAGATCTTGCTGGTCGTCACGCCGAGGCCGACCAGGGCTTCGACGAGCTTGGTGGCGGCGGCGACGCCGTCGATGACGGGCATGCGGAAGGCGGCCGAGAGGTCGCGGGCGAGGTCGGCCATGCCGGCGCAGCCGAGGAGGATGGCCTCGGCACCGTCCTCCTTGATGGCGCGCTCGATCTCGGCGGCGAGGCGGTCGCGGGCGCCGGAGGCCGGGTCCTCGAGGGCCAGGACGGGGAGGTCGACGTTGCGGACGCGGCGGCAGTGGCGCTCGAAGCCGTAGCGCAGCGCCAGCTCCTCCATGATCGGGGCGGAGCGGGCGAGCGTGGTGATGATGGTGAAGTGGCGGGCCACCATCGAGGCCGTGTGCATGGCGGCCTCGGCGATGCCGACGACGGGCTGGCGGACGAGCTCGCGGGCGGCGGCGAGGCCCGGATCGTCGAAGCAGGCGATGACGAAGCCGTCGACGCCCTGGGCCGCGCCCTTGGCGATCTCCTCGAGCAGGCCGGGCACGCAGAACGCCTCGTCGTAGGCGCCCTCGATGCTGACCGGGCCCATGGCGGGCGAGACCGCGCTGACGGTGGTGCCGGGGGCGGCGACGCTCCTGGCGGCCTCCTCGATGGTGGCCGTCATCGAGAGGGTGGTGTTGGGGTTGATTAAGAGAATCTTCGTCATTTGCTCACACCATGCCCTTGCCGGCGTCGGAGATCAGGCGGGCCTTGCGGGCGGCGAGCCAGCGGACGGTGCCCAGCGCCGTCGTGATGACGACGAGGGAGAAGGCGGTGGTCAGCGTGCCCAGCGCGTAGATGACGGGTGTGGTGGCGTTGGTCTGCATGGCCTGCAGCTCGAGGGGCAGGGTGTTGAGGGCGCCCATCGACTGCGAGCTGCGGGCGAGCTCGTCGTAGGAGAGGGTGAAGCCGAAGAGGGCGACGCCGACCAGCGCCGGGGCGATGATGGGCAGGATGACGTAGAGGACGGTCTGGAGGCCCGAGGCGCCGAGGTCGCGGGCCGCCTCGTCGAGCCTCTTGTCGAAGCGGTTGAAGACGGAGAGCATGATGAGGAGGCCGAAGGGCAGCGTCCAGGTGAGGTGCGCGCCGAAGCCCGAGCTGTACCAGGCGCGCGGCAGGCCCAGGAGCTCGAACAGCGAGCCGATGCCCAAGGAGACGATGATCGAGGGCATGATGAGGCTGGCGACGACGATGTAGAAGACGAGCCCGCTGCCCAAGAAGCGCCGACGGAAGGCTAGGCCGGCGAGGAACGACAAGACGACGGTCGTGATGCAGACGCAGGAGGCCCAGCATCAGCGAGCGCTGGAAGCTGCCGTGGATGTCGCCCACCGACTGGGGGAGGAAGACCTCGGCGAACCAGTGGAAGCGAGAAGCCGTTGATCGGGAACATCAGGCCGCCGTCCGGCCCCTGGAAGGAGAGGACGGCGATGGTGATCGTCGGGCCATAGAGAAAAAGAACGAAGATCGTGAAGAGGATGGCGAGCGCCACGAAGGTGCGCGGATGGGCCTCGCGCAGCATGGGCTCAGAGCTCCTTTCGGATGTCGATGATGCGGGTCAGCGCCACGATCATCAAGATGACCGCGCCCAGCAGCACCATGGCGGTGGCGGCGGCGGGCGGGAACTGGAGGTCGTTGAGGTCGGTCCAGATGATCTTGCCGACGCTCGCGACCTTGCCGCCGCCCAGCACGCTGACGGTGACGAAGTCGCCCATCACCATGGTGATGACGAAGATCGAGCCGATGGCGATGCCGGGCTTGGTGAGCGGCATGATGACGTGGCGGATGACCTGCCACTCGGAAGCACCCGAATCGACCGCGGCCTCGATCAGCGACTTGTCGATGCGCACCATGGAATTGAAGATCGGCACGATCATGAAGATGGCGTTGAGGTGGACGAAGCCGACGATGACCGAGAAGTCCGAGTAGAGCAGCCATTCCTGGGGCTGGTGGATGACGCCCAGGCTCATCAGGAAATCGTTGATGACCCCGTAGCGGCCGAGCAGCGGGATCCAGGAGATCATGCGGATGACGTTGGAGGTCCAAAAGGGAATGGTGGTGAGGAGGAAGAGCCCCATCAAGACGGGCAGGGAGCGGATGTAGAAGGCGAAGAAATAGGCGAGGGAGAAGCCCAGGACGAGGGTGATCGCCCAGACGATGAGGCAGAACTCGAGCGTCTTGTAGAAGGTGATCCAGGTGATGCTGGAGGTGAAGACGTCGATGTAGCTTTGCACCGTGAAGGTCGGGATGATGACCTGGTAGGTCTCGTAGTCGAAGAAGCTGACGGCGACGACGAGCGCCATCGGCACGATGAAGAAGGCGAGGAAGACGAGCGCCAGGGGCGAGATCAAAAGGTAGGGCACCCACCCCCCGCGGCGCCCTTCGGCGCGGCTGCGGCCGCGCGGGACGGTGCCCGCGCGGCCTGCAATCTCCACGTCTGCGGTCGAGCCGAGCCGTGTGCTCATCGAATCAGGCCGCGACGAACTCGTTCCACTTGCGGACCATGTACTTGTCCTCGTCCATGACCGCGTTCCAGCAGGCGATGTGGCTCATGCGCTCGATGAACGAGCCGCCGTCGCGGGTCTCGCCGGCCTTGGCGATGACATCGCCCGTGGGGCTCTTGATGGGATCGGTGGCGGGCTTGCCCTCCATCCAGTAGCCCCACTCGTTGGGCGTCATGTCCTTCTTGGCCGTCTCGAGCACGGCCGTGTAGTAGCCCTGGCGGTTGAGGAAGGCGCCGGCCCAGCCCGAGAGGTACCAGTTGATGAACTCGTAGGCGGCATCGAGCGTCTTGCCCTTGAGGTGGGAGGGGATGCCGAGGCCCGAGGCCCAGGCGCGGTAGCCCTCCTTCAGGGGCTGGAAGACGCAAGGGATGCCCATCTGGCGCACCTTGGTGACGGCCGGCGACCACATGGACTGGATGACGACCTCGCCCGAGGACATCAGGTTCACGCTCTCGTTGAAGTCCTTCCACAGCGCGCGGAACTGGCCGGCCTTCTTGGCCTCGATCAGGACGGCGATCGTCTTGTCGATCTCCGCCTTCGTCATGTTGCCCTTGTCCTTGTACTTGATCAGGCCCTTGGACTCGCAGGCCATGGCGGCGTCCATGATGCCGATCGAGGGCACGTTGAGGATGGCGGCCCGGCCCTTGAACTCGGGGTTCAAGAGCTCGTACCAGTGCTCGATCGGGCGCTTGATCAGGTCCGGCCGGATGCCCAGCGTGTCGGCGTTGTAGACGGTCGGGATGAGCGTCGCGAACTCGGTCGGCTCCTTCGAGAACTTCTTGCTCGTGACGCCGGTCATGTACTGGACGGTGAAGGGGGCGGTGCCCTGGGTCGACACCTTGGTGCCGTCGGGCAGCGCGCCCTTGGTGAAGATCGGGACGATCTGGTCGTAGAGCTTGACCTTCTTGGTCTCGATCCCGTGCACCGTGCCGGCGGGGATGATCTTCTTGATCATCCAGTACTCGGCGTCGAGCATGTCGAAGCTCGTGGGCTGGGTGATCGCCCGCTTGACGACGTCGTCCGAGGTCAAGGTCGTGTACTGGATCGTGATGCCGGTGTCGGCCTTGACCTTGTCCGCGATCTCCTTGAACGCGTTGACGCCGGTGCCCGCATAGCGCAGCGTGATCGGGTCGCCCGCATGGACGAAGGGTGCCGGAAAGCTGCTGAGCGCCACGCCACCTGCCGCGAGCGCGGTGCCGCGCAACAGGTCGCGTCGCGACAGGCCGCCCGTCCGATCCAATAGGCGATAGCGGGTGCCGGTCATCGAGGTGTCTCCCGTCTGTTGTCTGAAGGCTTTGGAAGGGTCAGTGGAGCGGCTGGAGGTCGTCGCGCGGCAGGCAGGCCGTGACCTGCTGGCCCACCTGCACCGGCGCCGCATCGAACGCCTCCTCGGGCAGGCTCACGAGCATCTCCTGGCCCATCGTGTCGAGCCGGAGCTGGATGGAGCCGCCTTGATACTCGACGAGGCGCACGGTGCCGGGCACCGCGCACTCGCCGGCCTCGGGCGCGCCGATGCGGATGCGATCGCTGCGGATCGCGACCGCGGTGTCGGGGCGGCCGACGATGTCGCCGGGCAGCACGTTGTGCCCGCCCATGAAACGCGCCACGAAGGGGTCGGCCGGGCGGTTGAAGACGGCGCGCGGCGTGCCGGCCTGGGCGATCCGGCCGTCGTTCATCACGACGACGAGGTCGGCCAGCGCCAGCGCCTCGTCCTGGCTGTGGGTGACGTGGATGAAGGTGAGGCCAAGGTCGGTCTGCAGCCGCTTCAGCTCCTCCCGCACCTTGATGCGGAGGAAGGGATCGAGCGCCGACAGCGGCTCGTCCAGAAGCAGGACCTGGGGGTTGGTGATGAGCGCCCGTGCCAGCGCCACGCGCTGCTGCTGGCCGCCCGAGAGCTGTGCCGGCAGCCGCTGCGCATAGTCGCTCATATGGACCAGCTCGAGCATCGCCGCGGCCCGCTTGTGCCGCATCTCCTTCTCGACCCCCTGCATCCGTAGGCTGAAGGCGACGTTGTCGAGGCAGGTCAGATGCGGGAAGAGCGCGTAGCTCTGGAACATCATCGCGGTGGCGCGCTTGCCCGGCGGCAGGTCGTTGACGATCGTGCCGGCGATCATGATGTCGCCGTCTGCTGACCCACTCATGGCCCGCGATCATCCTCAAGGTCGAGGTCTTGCCGCAGCCGGACGGACCGAGCAGGCAGCAATAGGAGCCTGCCCCGATCTTGAGGCTGACACCGTCGACGGCGACGGTCGGACCATAGCGCTTGACGACGCCGGCAAGCTCGACGGCAGCCCCTGTGCTCATGTCCGATCCTCATGACCCTTGTTGGCATGGGGTCGAGCAAGGGTTGTGCCAGGACCAGGGGCCTTTGGAAAGGGACGGCCCGGAGTCGCGGGGCGGGCATCCAGTGCCTAGAAAATACGGCAGATCGCCTCTATCGACGGGCATCTTCGACCAGCGAGGTCAGCGCCGCGCGCTCGACCGGCGGCCCGAGCAGGAATCCCTGGGCCTCGTCGCAGCCGAGCGCGCGCAGGGCCGCGAGCTGGCCCTGCGCGCTCGACGCCCATCGCGACGGCGGGATTGCCGGCGGCGCGGGCCAGCGCCACCGCCGCGGCCACCACGCCGCGGTCACCGGCATCCGTGTCGACGTTGGCGACCACGCGGCGATCGATCTTGATCCTGTCGACGGCCAGCCGGGCCATCTGTGTCAGCGGAAGCATGCCGGTGCCGAAGTGATCGAGGGCGACCAGCACGCCCAGCGGCCGAATGCCCTGGAGCAGGCTCTGCACCGTCTCCGCGCCATGCTGGGCGCAGGCGCTCTCGCCAATCTCGAGCTCGAGGCGGCGTCCCGGGAGCATCGTCGTCTCGAGGATGCGTTCCAGCAGCCCCGGAAGCGCCGTATCCCGAAGCTCGGCTCCGGAAAGGTTCACGGCGAGCCCGAGCTCGCCGGCCTCGATGCCCAGGCCCGCGAGATCGTGGCAGGCCTGCTCGATTGCCCAGGCACCGAGCGGTCGGATGAGGCCGCTCGCCTCGGCCGCGCCGACAAAGGCCTCGGCGGGGAGCTGCCCACGTTCCGGGTGGTTCCACCGCAGCAGCGCCTCCACGCCCACGAGGGCGCCGTCGTCGAGCCTGAGCCGTGGCTGGTAGACGAGGACAAACTGCCGAGCCTCCAGCCCGGCGGCCAGCTCCCCCTCCAGCCGCCGGCGGTCGCTTGCCGCACGGTCAAGGTTCTCGTCGTAGAAGGCCACGCCGCCACGCTGCCGACGCTTGACGGCATAGAGGGCGAGGTCGGCACGTTTCAGGAGATCGACCGCCGTGGCACCGTCCGCCGGGAAAAGGGCGACCCCGATGCCGATGCCGACCACCGTCTCGCCGGCCTCGAGCCGTGCCGGCGCAGTGGCCCGAGCATGCAGCTTGCGGGCAAGGACGAGGGCATCGCCTGTCGCGTTCAGGCCCGCCGCGACGACCGCGAACTCGTCACCGCCCATCCGGGCCACCGTGTCCGTGTCGCGCAGCGCCTCACGGAGCCGCCGGGCCACGAGCCGCAACAGCTCGTCCCCTGCGGGATGGCCGAAGCGGTCGTTGACGCTCTTGAAGTCGTCGAGATCGATCATCATGACCGCGACGCCACCGCCCTCGCGCCTGGCGCGGGCCAGCGCCTGCTCGATCCGGTCCATCAGCAGCCGCCTGTTGGGGAGGCCGGTCAGAGGGTCGTGATCGAGGAGATGGCGGATGCGCTCCTCAGAGCGCTCGCGCTCGAGAACCTCGGCGGCGAGCCGGGCGTTGACGACGCGAAGCTCGGCCGTCCGCTCCACCACCCGTTGCTCCAGCTCGCCGCCGGCCTCGCGGAGCTGCGCGACGAGGTCGGCGTTCTGGCGACTGAGCCGGGCGACCCGAACCAGACCGCGACGCTGCTGGTAGCCTATCAGGCCGATCGCAACGCAGAAGATGAGGGTGATTGCCGCCATGAGCTGGCGGGCAGCGCTCGGCTCCAGCATCAGCCGCAGCGCGTAGGGCAGGAGCGCCGGGACGTAGAAGGTGTAGAAGGCGGCCGGGTGGGCAGGCAGGGTGAGGACCGCGCCCGCCACCATGCCTGCGAGCGTGAAAGGGATGACGGCGTTGTAGGGCGGGTCGGGCACGAACATCGCCCAGCCCGCGAAGCCCCAGAGGCAGCCCGACATCAGGGAGCCCACGGTGAGCTTGGCGCTCAGGCCGGCCAGGAGGCCGAGCGCGAGCCGCCGCTGGCAGTCGCGCCAGAGCACGAGGCGCGCGGCCTGGGCCACGAGCATGGCCGCGATCCAGCCGGCGATCAGGCCGGGCGGCCGAGCCGGCAGATACGTCAGGGCGAATGCCGTGCCGATCGTGGCATTGATCAGGGCGAGCAAAGGCTGGCGGGAGACGAGGTCGCCGATCAGAGCGCGGTTTATGTCGACCGCCGGGGAGACAGAGCTGCTGACCATTCGCCCGACCGCCGGCGCCCGTCCGCGGCGCTGGCCTTCCATGTCGACCGTATGAGGTCCACTCCACGCGCGAACTGCCGCGCCAGGATTATTCAAATACGTTAATGTTCCCGGTGCGGCAAGAGCGCATCGTCGATGTGAGGGCGGGCGTACGGCGGGTCAGGCGGCGATGGGAAGGCGGCCGTAGCGCTGCTGGTCGAGCGGCGTCACGCGCGCCATGACCTCGAGAGCATCGTGGCGGATGTGATCCTTCTTCATCTCCGCCTCGAGCATCTCGCGGCTGACGACGCCATGCTCCATCGCGTCCTTCAGCAGGCCGAAGAAGAGCGCCTCCTGGTTGCGATCGGGGTGCTGCTTGTAGGTGCCCGAGGTGCCGTAGTCGCCGAGGAACTGGCGCCGCGCCCGCTGCACCCAGCCGCGCGGAGGAAACCAGCGGAACTTGTCGGCCTCGACGAAGTCGACCGGGAGCCCCGACTTCCAGGGCTGCGTGTGGCGCTTGGTGTTGTGGATGAGCTTCGTCTTCTCGTCGAGGTGATCGAAGTCGTTCCACTCGGGCTCGAAGAGACCGATGCTTCCCGCCGGCTCCGTCCTGAGCTCGATCCAGTCGACATAGTCGAGCTCGAAACGGAAAAGGCTCTCGAACTGCTGCTCGCACTTCCAGTGGGTGAGCCTAGCGCAGTCGAGGAGCATGCAGGAGGTGGCGTAGCCGTCCTCGGGCCGCGTCTTGCCCTGCTTCTGGCGGCACATGATGGCCTTGCCGCCCATGTCGCGGGTCAGGAGCTCGTGGATGTCACCCACCGCGAAGATGTCGGGGTCAACGAGCACGGCGCGGCCCTCGTAGCCCATCAGCTCGGGCGGCATGAAGCGGAGCGGCGTGAAGGACTGGAGGTCGTCCATGCGCCATGGCCGCTTGAGCCCGCCACGCAGGAAGAGCTGGCCCTCCTTGGCGGCGAGGAAGGGATGATCCTTGACGTGGACGATGCGGATATCGAGCTCATCCGCGTGCCGGCTGTTGCGGCGCATCGAGTGGGCGGAGACGAGGGCACCCAGATACTGGCGCTCGTTGGTGTGGATGAAGACCCCGAGTTTCACCTGGGCGGTTCCTCGCAAGCGACGCGGCTGACGAAGCCCGATACCAGAAGGGGCCATGAGCGGCAAGCCGACGCGCTTGTTGCGGCGACCGGTCAGCCGCTACGCTCATTGTGGCTCCAACCCGGAATTGCCCCTATGCTCAAGCTCACTATGGATCGGCGTCTCGGCCGCTACCGGCTCGAGCATCCCGTCCTGGTCAACCAGCCGATCATCCTGATCAGCCAAATCCAGCGGTCCGGTGGGACGATGCTGTCGCGTCTCCTCGACGATCATCCCCAGATCTTGGCTCACCCCTACGAGCTCAGCTGGGGACGTCCGGAGAAATGGCATTGGCCGGACCCCGACCCGGGAGCCCGACCGCGCGACCTCTTCGCCCAGCTGACCCAGGACTGGGTCATCCGGCTGTCGCGTCGCGCCTACTACAAGAAGGGTGAGAAGCGCCGGGTGACGATCCATCCCTTCATATTCGACTACCCGCTGCAGCGCGATCTCTTCCAGCAGCTCATGCAGGAGCGGCCGCCGTCGAGCCCGCGGGGCGTGCTCGACCACTACCTGACTTCGCTGTTCAACGCTTGGTACGACTACCAGAACCTCTATCGCGGTGGCGACAAGCGCTTCGTCAGCGCCTTCACGCCTCGCGTGCTGATGGAGCCCCTGAGCGTCGAGCGCTTCGACCGGCAATATCCAGACGGCCTCGTGCTCTCCTCGGTGCGCCACCCAGCCGGCTGGTACGCCTCGGCGATCCGGCACAAGTATGAGGAGCGCTACGGCTCTCTGGCGGCGGTCCTCGACCTCTGGCTGCGATCCACCCGCACCATCCTGGATGCGAAGGCCCGACTCGGCCGGCGTATGATCGTGGACAGCTTCGAGGACATCGTGGCCGATCCTGGGCCCTTGATGCGGCGCCTCTGCGCGCGCGCCGCGCTGGCCTGGGACGAGACGCTGAGCCGACCCACCTTCAATGGCATGGCGACGGTCTCGAGCAGCCAGTACGAGACCGCGACCCTTGTCGACCCTGGGGCGGGAAGCCGGTTCAGGCAGGTCCTCCCGGCCGAGACTCTAGCGGAGATCGACCGGCTCGCAGGCGAGACCCACAGCCGCGCGCTCGAGATGGTCAGTGCCGATCGGGCCGCGGACGGGGCGGGCGCCGGCGGTTCGGCCGCCTGGGCTTCCGGCGCATAGGGCCCGCTCGCCAGCGCATCGTGTCGATAGTGGTGGTGAGGGTGCGCCGATAGCCGTCGGCGGCCGCTCGATCAGCCGGCCGCTCCGGCGGCGCCACCGGCTCGGCCAAGCTGCTCGACGTCGCGCCGGAAAGCTGATACGGAGCGCCGACATCTGGGGATGGTCAGGCGTGAGTTTGCTGGAACTCATCAGGACAGGCATCAGACACCTGCGTGGCGAGGGAGCCAAGGCGCGCAAGCGCAGGATCAAGATTGAGGTGTGCGCTCGCGAATTTGCGTCCGAGCGCTGGCAGAAGGAAGGCGGGCTGGCGCGCCGCCGGTATGCCGACTACGAAGCGCTGCACTGGACGGACATCGAGGCCTTGCTCGCCGCGCTGGTGAAGGTCAGCGGGATGACGCTAGCCAGCCGCCGCTCGCTCGGGCGCATTCGCCGCCATGAGCGCACACAGGTTGTGTTCCGCAACTAGCTCATGGGCCATCCGTCAGCCGCAGCAGCACCGCAGGAATGACCGGCCGCCGGCGGGTGTCGCCCGGCGGCCGCGGGCAATCGGGAGATCGAGGGGGTAGTGGACGATGCTCAGAACCGTCTCCGACGGCAGGTCGTGGCCCCCCCGGGGGCTGCAGCGCCGCCGCTTCAAGCTCTGGGATCAGGCGCGCCAGTGGCTGGCGCGCGAGGTGGAAGTGCGCGGTGATTCCGGGGTCTATCGGTTCCGCTGCGACAGTCTCCTCGAGCTCAGCCGAAGCATGGGCTTGTTCACCAAGGAGCCCGGAACCTGCGCATGGATCGCCAACTATGTGGCTGAAGGCGAGGTGTTTTATGACATCGGTGCCAATGTCGGCGTCTATAGCGTGCTGGCCGGCCATCGTGTCGGAGCAACCGGGAAGGTGGTGGCGTTCGAGCCCCACTGCGCCAACTTCGCCCGACTGCTGGACAACATCCTCGCCAACCGGCTGGAGAGGGTGGTGACGGCCTGCAGCTTCGCCCTGCACGACCAGGACGGCGTTCTCGAGTTCAGCTACGGGTCGGTGGAGGCGGGAACTGCCAACAGCCACCTACGCAACGGTGCCGATGGATCGGGCTCCCCTGCGTCCTCGCCCATCAGCGAGATGAAGTTCGCCGCGTCGGTCGACCGGCTGATCGAGTTGTATGGCTTTCCCATCCCTCACCACATCAAGCTCGATGTCGATGGAAACGAGCCGCTGATTCTGCGCGGCATGCGGCGCCTCCTCTGCTCCGAGCGCAAGCCCCGTTCCGTTCAGGTCGAGCTTGACCGCCTTCGGGAGGCTGATGTCCTGTCGTTCATGCAACAACTAGGCTACGAGGAAGCCGAGAGACATCACACGAAGTCGGGCCTGAAGCGCATTCGTCTCGACCAGAGCCCGGAGGACTATGTCTACAACCTGCTCTTTCGCCCAGCGGACAGGCCCTCGCGCTGACGCCTCTAAACGTGCCCGGCCCAGCGCCCCCGTGGCCAGGACCGCGCCCGCCTCGCGGATGGTTTCCATGCTGTCAATGGTCGGCAAGCTTCGCACCCGGCTCGTAGCCCGACAGCGACGCCAGAAGAAACTGCGGCATCTCCATGCATCCGACGTGGTCATGGTGACGCATACCAAGAGTGGCCGCACCTGGCTTCTGGTGATGGTATCGCACGTCTACCATTTGAGGTTCGGCACCCCGGCGAATGAGATTGTCAACGATGACAATTTCCACATGATTAACCCACAGATTCCTCGGATCACCAGCACTTGGTACGACAACCTCGTTCATCCTGACGAAAGCGGCAGCTGTTGGGGTCTCAGTCCAAGTAAGCGCTATATTTTCCTATTTCGCGATCCGAGGGACGTGGTGGTGTCGTACTACTTCCACCTTAGGCACCGGTCGACACCCAAGGAACGGGCGCACAAGGGAATCAGCGAAGGCATCACTGACCTGTCGCTTTATGCTTTCGCGATGCATGAGCAGGTCGGGCTGCCCGCGATCGTGGCACGCATGAACCGGTGGGCTCGGGAGCTGGAGTTGCTCGAGCATACTCTTTTCGTCCGCTACGAGGACCTTCATGCTCGGCCCCTAGTTGAGCTCAAACGGGTCATGGCATTCCTGGGCGCCGAGTGCGACGATGACGAGCTGGCTGCGGCAGTAGCGTTTGCGTCGTTCCAGAGCCTTAAGCGGCGGGAAGGCGCGGCCTTTTTCGCCACGGAGCGGCTCCGCCCTACAGAACCGAGCAATCCGGATTCCTTCAAGGTGCGGCGTGGCAAGGTGGGCGGCTATCGCGACGACTTCACGCCGGAGCAGGCTGCTGCAATGGACGAGTTCGTCCGGACGAGGCTGTCGCCTCGCCTCGGCTATCATTGATCGCGGCGTCGGCCGCCAGACGAGGGGCCCGATGGACTTCCTACAGTTCGACAATCTCAAGTTCCGGTACGAGCCCTTTCCCATAGGTCTCGCCAAGCCGGTGGTATCGGAAGAGCTGTACGCGCGCTTGGTGGATAACTTCCCACCGATCGACATCTTCAACAGCTTTGAAGAAATGGGGAAGAAAGGCCGCAAGTTTACTCTGTCAGAGCGTGAGGACAAGGGAAAATACCTGTCCTTCATAAATTCAAGCCCGCTGTGGATGGACTTTTACAAATGGGTCAAGAGCGATGATTTTTGTTACCAGATTCTGGACGCTCTGACCGGGCACAACATCGACCTTGGCTATCAACGCGCCAAATCGGGCTGGCAGAGTTTCGAGTTCGCCCGCGCGCTGCTGCGCGGGAAGCGTGGCTCGCCCTATGCGCCGCTCAGTGCAAGATTTGAGTTCTCGGCCCTGCCTGCCGATGGCGGATCTCTGGTGCCGCACACCGACTCGCCGTCGAAGATCGTTACGCTCATCGTCTCCATGTGCCGAGAAGGCGAATGGAATCCGGCGCTGGGCGGCGGCACCGACATGTGTCGGCACAAAGACCCCAGCAAGAGCTTCAACTTCGTCAATCATCTGGTGGGCTTCGACGATGTGGAGGTCCTTCACACGTTCGAGTACACGCCGAACCAAGCGATCGTCTTCGTGAAGACGTTCAACTCATGGCACTCGGTGAGGCCCATGACGGGCAACAATTCCGACGTCCTGCGGAAGACTTTAACGATCGTCATCGAGGCGCTGGCCTGACCGAGCGCGGCGACGGCCGCTGCCTCGGCGTCGCGATGGAGGCCACCCTGTCAGCGCTGGGACGGCGTCGGCTCGCCGGGCAGCGTGTAGGCGCTCCCGGCGAGATCGAGCCCGAAGGTCCGGGCGAGCTCGGCATTGTCCTCGGCGCAAAGCTCGCGGATGTGCTGGCGGATACTCTCAGGCACATCGATGCGCGCCGGTGCGCCCCGTCGCAGTGCGTCGCTCCTGGACCAGTCCCGCACCAGCTTGCGCGGCAGCAGATGGCCGAACCGGCGCCAGAAGGCCAAGTGGCGCTGCGACATCGCGGGGTTCTCGCGCTTGCCCGCCATGAGCTGACGGAACATGGCAGCATCGACGCCGATGATGTTGGCGAAGGCTTTCGCGTAGGCGTCGGGGTCGCGGCGCAGGTGCTCGAAGAGCAGCACATGGACGCGCTCCCGGCCGAACAGCCGAACATAATAGCCGATCATGCGGCTGTAGCGGAGGTCGTCGAGGATGGTCCTGTGCGGCTCGCGCCCGCTGACCCAGTACCACTCCTCGAAGGGCACGTAGGCCTTGCGCTTGATGAGCGTGCGGAGCCTCTGAAGGTAGAAGGAGACGACGAGGTCCTCTTGGCGACGAATGGTGAAGACGATCCGCGCCTGCGGAAAAAGGGCGTTCAGGCGCTCGGCCACCATCCCCTTGTCCTTGGATTCGTGCAGGGCGAAGTTCTCGTAGGACAGGAGCGAGGTCAGGCCCGGATCGGCTCGTGCGACAGCCTCGTGAAGGGTGCCCTTCAGGCGCTCCGGCTCATAGTCGATCGAGTCCGCCTGACAGACGTGACGCAGCGCCCATGCGAGCTCGGGCGTAGGCGAGGGCTGGCCCAGGTAGTTGATGCCCGGATGGCGTCGGAAGACGTGCTTCTGCAGAGTAGAGGTCGCCGTCTTGACGAGGCCGGGGTGAATTACTACTGGGTTGCTGGAGATGCTCACGCGATATCTTCCACATAGCTATAGACAGGTGTGAGGCGAATTTGCACGAATGCCTCGAGGATCGCAGCCTGCGCCGGCTTCCCGTGCCGGCCATAGCCACCGACCAAGCCCTCGCGGCCCCTGCACCTCTCGGATTCCAGGGCATCGGTCGAAGCGAGCCGGCGCGACTTGAAGAAGCCGTCCCGCTCCTTTTCCTTCATCCGATCGAAGGATGCGAAGGCGACGGCCTCGCCGATCTCGGCGGGTGTCGCCGCCACCCCCATGAACTCGAGCAGCCGGCCGAGCTCTCGCTCCGGCTCGGCGCGCAGGTCCTCGTAGCGCAGGCACATGGCGTGCGGCATGCCCGGCAGCTCCTCCGCCCAGCGATTGAGGAAGCCGATCACGCGCGGCACACCCAGCCGCTCGTCCTCGAGGAACCGCTCGAGCGGCAGGTCCCTGGCCTCGGCCGGGAGGCCCTTGCGCGCCAGCTCGTGCGGGCTCGCGCGCTTGAGCACGTGGAAATAGAAGGAGACGGCGACGTCGCGCGGGTCGCGGACGAGGAAGAGGACGCGCTGGCCGGGCGCCACCCTGGCGATCGCCCGTGGGCCGCTCTCGGCCGGCCACACGGTGTCGCGGGTGAAGAAGACGCGCGGCACCTCCGGCACGAGACGCTGGAAGTTGGCGCCGCCGATCAAGAGGTCGCTCGCGATGCCGTGCTGCTGATGGAACACATGGGAGAGCATCACCCGTAAGCCAGGTGCGGCCGCTCTTGGTGTGCGACACGACGAGCAGCTGGGCGCCCGTGAACAATGCCACGCGCTCGCGGGCGAGACGCCTCTCGCGCCGCCAAGCCTTCAGCCGGGCGAGGAGGCTCGACGGCCCCGGGCCTCGCGGCGGATGATTTTGTGAAGGCATGGCCATCTCAACGCCCGGCATATAGCGCGCCGGCGGCCGGCGCCAAGCTCTTTCGCCGGCCGGCCGGCGCTGCGGCGATGCCACGGTGGCACCGTTGCCGGCACCTGCGACCCTCGACCCCTTTGCCAAGCGCAGGCACCGTCACTACCTGAGGGCACGTCAGGACGATCAGACGTGGTGGGCGGGCCCGTCGCCGTCGGTGGGCCCCCGCGGAGTAAGAGACGATGCACTTCTCGCTGGAGAACCTGAAGCTTCGCTACGAGCCCTTTCCGATCGGGCTCGCGAAGCCGATCATGCCCGACGAGACGTACCGCGAGTTCCTTCGCACCTACCCGCCGCAGGAGCTGTTCGAGTACATCCCCAAGGTCGGTCACAAGTACTGCCTGTCGGAGAAGTACAACGGCGAGAAGTACCAGGACTGGGTCAAGAGCCATCCGGGCTGGAAGGACTTTCACGCCTGGGTGAAGGGCGACCGCTTCATCTGGGAGGTGATGGAGGCGCTGCAGGCGCGCCACGTCGATCTCGGGTTCAAGCCGATCTCGACGCAAAAGCGCATCAGCAAGCAGCTGAAGGCGCTCTCCGAGGGCAAGTGGTGGAAGTCGCCCGAGCGGCTCTCGGCCCGCTTCGAGTACTCGATGCTGCCGGCCGACGGCGGCTCGGTGACGCCGCACACCGACAATCCGGACAAGATCGTGACCATCGTCGTCTCGATGGCCGAGGAGGGCGAGTGGGACCCGGCCTTCGGCGGCGGCACCGAGGTCGACCGCCACAAGGCGCCCGAGCTCAGCTTCAACCGGATGAACGGCAAGGCCGAGTTCGAGGACATGGAGGCGCTCGACACCTTCGAGTTCGAGCCCAACCAGTGCGTCCTGTTCGTCAAGACCTTCAATTCCTGGCACTGCGTGCGACCGATGCGCGGCCAGGGCTCGAAGGCCATGCGCCGCACCCTGACGATCAACATCGAGAGCGCGCACTAGAGGCGCGTCAGCCGCTCCTGCCCGAGGCGATCCGTTCCAAGAGGAGCCGGACCGCCGCCGGGACGGGCTCGACGATTGAAGTGGGAAAGCGCCGGCGCAGCCTTGCGGCGGTGTCGCTGAGCGGGCCGCCGCCGATGACCACGGTCCGGGCACCGTCCTGCTCGATGCAGGCGATCGCCGCCGCGGCCAGCGCCTCTTCCTGCGCCTCGGGGTCCGCCGCGAGCGCCAGGGGATCGGCGTCCGGCACGCGGACGCCGCTGAACTGCCCCTGAAGGCCGAGGTCGCGGATGCAGGCCTCGATGGCGCGCACGAGATCGGGCGTCGTCGTGGCGATCCCGAAGCGGGATCCATCGGCGGCAGCCTCGAGGATCGCCGCCTCGCCGATGCCGATGACCGGAATAGGCAGGAGCGTCCGCAGCCGCTCCGCTCCCGGGTTGCCGAACGCCGATACGATGATCGCATCCACCTGCGCTGCTTCCGCGACCCCGATCCGGACGACCTCCTCCGCGGAGCCCGCGAGCGCGGCCTCGTCCAGAATCATCGCCGGCCCCGTGGCGGCCGTCATGCTCCGGAGGATGATGCCGGGCGGGAGGAGCGGTCGCGCCACCGAGAGCATCATCTCGGTCGACCGGGCCGACGTGTTCGGATTGATGAGGAGGATCGTCGTCACGGGGAAGCTCCTGGAGCCCAGGCGGTGGCCCGGGCTTGAGACGGGCTCTGTTACCCGGGTCGGAGTGGACGTTCCACCGGCATCGACGCCTGGGCCGGCGGGTCTTCTCATGCGGCACCGGGGGCGGCATGCTCTGCCCCGGTCAGCCGAGGGGAGGAGTGCGGAATGAAGATCAGGGACGTCGCGACGCACGTGCTGGAGGCGCCGCTCTCGCGGCCCTTCTCCTGGTCTTTCTCGGGCACCGACCGGCGCACGGCGCTGATCGTCGAGATCGTGAGCGACGAGGGTGTGGTCGGCTTCGGCGAGTGCTACGGGCCGGCGCGGGCGAATGCGGCGGTGGTGGCGGCGATGCGCCCGCTGCTGCTGGGCCGGGACCCGATGGCGACCGAGGCGATCTGGGAGCGGCTCTACGACCAATTCCGCGACCACGGCCAGCGCGGCCTCGTCGTCCAGGCGCTCTCGGGCATCGACATCGCCCTCTGGGACCTCAAGGGCAAGCTGTTGGGCCAGCCGATCCACCGCCTGATGGGTGGGCCCCTGCGCGAGCGCATCCGCGCCTACGCCACGGGCCTCTACCGCCGCCCCGAGGGCCGGCCCGAGGCCTATCTGGCCGAGGAGGCCGAGGGCTACGCGGCGGAGGGTTTTTCCGCGGTCAAGCTCAAGATCGGCTTCGGCCTCGAGGAGGATCTGCGGAACGCCAAGGCCGTGCGCCGGGCGATCGGCCCGGACGTCGAGCTGATGGTCGACGCCAACCACGGCTACAGCGTGACGGAGGCCATCAAGCTCGGTCGCCGGCTCGAGCCCTTGGAGATCGGCTGGCTCGAGGAGCCGATCATCCCGGAGGACATGGAAGGCTATGCCGAGCTGCGCCAGCTTCAGCCCATCCCGGTGGCCGGCGGCGAGTGCGCCTTCACCCGCCATGATTTCAAGGCGCTTTTCACGCGCCGCGCGCTCGACATCGCCCAGCCCGACACCTGCGCCGCCGGGGGCCTCAGCGAGTGCAAGAAGATCGCCGACATGGCGATGGCGTTCGGCGTGCGCTACGTGCCGCATGTCTGGGGCACCGGCGTGGCGCTGGCGGCAGCGCTGCAGCTGCTGGCCGTGCTGCCGCGCACGCCGCCCCGGAACGAGCCGCTGGAGCCGGTGCTGGAGCTCGATCGCACCGAGCATGCGATCCGCGATGCCCTGCTCGTGGAGCCCATCCGGCACGAGCAGGGCTGGGTGACCGTGCCGACCGGCCCCGGCCTCGGCATCGAGATCGACCGCGCCTGTCTCGAGCGGTTCGCCGTCGGCCTGAGCGACCAGGCTCGGCACGCCATCAGGCGATGGCCTCGGCGTCGAGCATGCGCAGGAAGTTGCCCAGCGTCGGCGTCCTGTCGTCGCGCCGCCAGACGATCCCGGTCTCGAGCTGCGGCGCGTCGCCTTCCAGCTCCAGATAGCGCACGCCGGATCGCGCCAGATGGCGCAGCGAGGCGGGGACGAGGGCGATCCCCATGCCCGCCGAGACGAGGCTGATGATGGTCTGCATCTGGATCGCGTATTGGGCGATGTGGGCCTGGCCGCCGAACGCCGCGTAGTAGCCGGTGACGAGGTCGTAGAAGGAGGGGGCCGCGCGCCGGGGAAAGACGATGAGCGGCGAGGAGAGGACGGCGGCGGAGGGCAGCCGGCCCTCGATGGGAGCGAGGCGCCCTTCCGCGATCCAGCTTTCCGGGACGCTCGCGATCAGCGGCTCGGACACCAGTCTGCGATAGGCGAGCGGCGGCGGAAGGGCCGCCTCGCCCTGGGGAATGATGATCCCCACATGGCTCCTGCCTTCCAGCAGCCCGTCCAGCAAGGAGGCGATCTGCACGTCGCTGGTGGCCTCGGTCAGCGCCAGCTCGACCTCCGGATAGAGCTGCCGGAAGCGGTGCACCAGCGTCGGCAGGATGTTGTAGTCGGCGGTGCTGACGAAGGAGAGCTCGAGCCGGCCCGCATCGCCCTCGCGGATGCGCCGTGCGGTGTCGGCGAGCGCATCCACGCCGCCCAGCGCAGCGCGGACGTGATGGAGCCACTGCTGGCCGAACGGGGTGAGCGCCACGCTGCGCTTGGTCCGCTCGAAGAGGGCCGCGCCCAGCTCGCGCTCGAGCGCCCTGATGGATTGGCTCAAGGGCGGCTGCGTCATGCCGAGCCGCTGGGCCGCCTTGCCGAAATGCAGCGTCTCGGCCACGGCCACGAAATGCCTGAGCTGCCGGGTGTCCACGTCTCATACCTCGAGCGACCTAATCATCGCTCAATAATATATTTCACGCGAAGTTGCGAGAGGGCTAGCCTCCGCCCATCCAAGACGCTCGGGAGGGATCATGCCGGCCTATCGTTCCAGAACCAGCACGCACGGCCGCAACATGGCGGGCGCCCGCAGCCTCTGGCGGGCGACTGGCATGAAGGACGGTGACTTCGGCAAGCCGATCATCGCCATCGCCAACAGCTTCACGCAGTTCGTCCCGGGCCATGTGCATCTGAAGGATCTGGGCCAGCTCGTCGCCGGCGAGGTCGAGGCGGCAGGGGGCGTCGCCAAGGAGTTCAACACCATCGCGGTCGACGACGGCATCGCCATGGGCCATGGCGGCATGCTCTACTCGCTGCCCTCGCGCGAGCTGATCGCCGATGCGGTCGAGTACATGGTCAACGCCCATTGCGCCGACGCGCTGGTCTGCATCTCGAACTGCGACAAGATCACGCCCGGCATGCTGATGGCGGCGATGCGCCTCAACGTTCCCGTCGTCTTCGTCTCGGGCGGCCCGATGGAGGCCGGCAAGGCCGTGGTGAAGGGCAAGAAGCACGCCGTCGACCTGATCGACGCCATGGTGGTGGCGGCCGACGATCGCTACAGCGACGCCGAGGTCGCGGCGGTCGAGCGGTCGGCCTGCCCGACCTGCGGGTCGTGCTCGGGCATGTTCACCGCCAACTCGATGAACTGCCTGACCGAGGCCCTGGGGCTGGCCCTGCCGGGCAACGGCACGATCGTGGCCACCCATGCCGATCGCGAGCTGCTCTTTCGCGAGGCCGGTCGCCTGATCGTCGATCTGGCGCAGCGCTGGTACGAGCAGGACGATGCCACCGCACTGCCGCGCGGCATCGCGACGCGCGCGGCCTTCGAGAACGCCATGAGCCTCGACATCGCCATGGGCGGCTCCACCAACACGGTCCTGCATCTGCTGGCGGCGGCGCAGGAAGGTGAGGTGGATTTCACCATGGCCGACATCGATCGGCTGTCCCGCCGGGTGCCCTGCCTGTGCAAGGTGGCACCGGCGGTCGCCGACGTGCACGTCGAGGATGTGCATCGCGCGGGCGGCATCATGGCCATCATGGGCGAGCTCGACCGGGCCGGCCTGATCGACACGAGCCTGCCCACCGTCCATGCGCCGACGCTGGGTGCCGCCCTCGAGCGGTGGGACATCATGCGGACCGGCGACGAGACGGTCCGCCGCCTCTACAGCGCCGCTCCCGGCAACGTGCCCTCGCAGACGGCCTTCAGCCAGGCCGCGCGCTGGGACGAGCTCGACACCGATCGGGAGAAGGGGGCGATCAGAGCCGCCGACCAGGCCTTCAGCAAGGACGGCGGTCTCGCCGTCCTCTTCGGCCCTCTGGCGCCCGAAGGGTGCATCGTGAAGACGGCGGGCGTGGATCCCTCGATGCTCGTCTTCGAGGGCAAGGCCATCGTCTTCGAGAGCCAGGAGGAGGCAGTAGCCGGCATTCTCGGCAACAAGGTTGCCGCGGGCGACGTGGTCGTCGTCCGCTATGAGGGCCCGAAAGGCGGTCCCGGCATGCAGGAGATGCTCTACCCGACGAGCTATCTCAAATCGAAGGGGCTGGGCAAATCCTGCGCCCTCGTGACGGACGGACGCTTCTCCGGCGGAAGCTCGGGGCTCTCCATCGGCCATGTCTCGCCGGAAGCGGCCGAGGGCGGGCTCATCGGCCTGATCGAGACCGGCGACACGATCAGGATCGACATTCCCAGCCGCGAAATCCGTCTCGAGCTCAGCGACGAGATCCTGGCGGCGCGGCGCGCGGCGATGGAGGCCAAGGGCAAGGGCGCCTGGAAGCCGGCGCACCGGGAGCGGGTCGTCTCGGCGGCCCTCCAGGCCTATGCCGCGCTCACGTCCAACGCCGCGCGCGGTGCCGTGCGGGATGTGACGCAGGTCCGCTCGCGTTGATCGCAGAGGCAAGGCTTGGCCCGTAGATCCATGCCCCGTCGAGCACTGGGCTCGACGGGGGCTTTGTCGAGTGGGAGCGGGCCGGCGAGACCGCCGGCACGGGCCTCGGCATCGGCCGGACCCCGCTCAGCCGGTTCCGCACCTGGGCATCCCGAGGGCCCACCAAGAAGGCGGGCGTTTTATTGAAGTTTTCGTAAAGTTATTCGGAGCTTCGATGAAGTGATCGCTTTCTGACCGCTATTTTATTTTGTTGCCGACGGCGGCGGGAGGATAATGCTTCCTGTTCGATCGGCCGCTGACCTGCGCGGCGAGCGAGCTGATCCACCGCGGGTCGGAAACCTCGGCCATGCAGATCTCGAGCCTCGAGGCCAGCGGCCTCGGCATCTCCCCCAACGAGCTCTGGGCGACCTTCGCGCCCTTCATCCGTCCCGCCAGCGCCGGGCTCGAAGCGCTCTGGCGACGCGAGCTGCCCAGACGGCGGCTGGCGCTCCTGCGCAAGGCAGCGCGGGGGATGCTGCACGGCCGCCGCCCCCGCGACGTCGAGGCCATCAGGGAGGAGTACGACCGGGCCTGGGCCCGGCTCAATATCGAGAGCTATCTGCCGGGTCATGCGACCGACAAGGACAGCGTGCCTTGGCAGTGGCGGTCGCGTCGCGTGCTGGCGCCGGAGGTGGGCGGCGCGCGCTTCCGGCTTCTTCTCGTCGACCGTGCGATCCAGCAGCTCTGCCCCGCCAACCTGCTCGAGGTGGGCTGTGGCAACGGCATCAATCTTCTCACCCTGGCGGGCTGCCTGCCCGAGGTGAGGCTCACGGGCATCGAGCTGACGGATGCGGGCCACCGGGCGGCACTGGCGTTCCAGGGCCAGCCGACGCTGCCGCAGGTGATCCACAACTATGCGCCGGTGCCGGTGGCCGATCCCGACGCCTTCAGGAGGGTAAGCTTCGTTCAGGGCAGCGCTGCCGAGCTGCCCTTCGCGGACGGCGCCTTCGATCTCGTCATCACGGTGCTCGCGGTCGAGCAGATGGAGCGCATCCGCGCCAACGCGCTGGCCGAGCTGGCACGGGTGGCGCGCCGTCACGTGCTGATGATCGAGCCCTTCCGGGACGTGAACCGCAATCTGTGGAGCCGCCTCAACGTCTACCGACGCGACTATTTCCGGGGCTCGATCGACGAGCTTCGCCAGTACGGCCTGAAGCCGCTCTTCGCGCTCGACGACTTTCCCCAGGAGACCTTCCTCAAGGCCTGCATGGTCGTCGCGCAGAAAAGCGCCTGAGCGGCGGGCGCGAGCGGGCGGCCGCGGCCCGGCGCCGCTGCGGCGATGGTGATGCCGCGCCGGCGAGCCACGGGCGGGCCTGTCCCGCCCCTCGCCCGTCCGCGGAAGGCTAGGCCAAGGTCTGCCCGTCCCATCCGATCCGCGCCGCCGGCGGGGGAGCCCTCTTCTGCCCACCACCGTCTCGAGGCGTCTCCCATGCGCCCCGCTCGACGCCGCCCGGCCCGGCCCCGGCGCTGCTGCTCCCGGCCCGTCCGGACAGGCGCCGTTGCCGGCGCTCGATCCCGCCCAGCATGCGATTCGCCACGCCATCCTCGTCGAGCCCATCCGCCACGTGTCGGCATCGGTCTCCATGGCGGCCGGCCCGGTTCTCGGCATCGCGATCAACCAGGCCTGCCTGGGTCGGTTCCGCGCGGATGGACCCTGTGTTTACCGCAGAAGACGAATATTTAGCTCAAGTTATCGCCAAAGCGTATCGATTCGACCACGGCAATGATTTTGGTCTTGATGATTTAAGTTGTCTTCATGCCGTAAAGTGTATATGACACCTATGCTTGCATCCTCATAGTTTCGGGCCGCCACGGAGCGGATCCGCCAGAGGTTGGAGTGTCGGTGATGAAGATCTCGACGCTTGAGACAAGCGGGCTCGGCATCTCGGCCGAGGAACTTTGGGCAGCCATCAGTCCTTTCGTCTTACAAAGAGAGGTCGAGCTTGATGCTCCCTGGCGACGCGAGCTGCGCGCTCGCCGGCGCAAGCTCGTCCGCAAGGTGGTGCGCGGGCTGTTCCGGGGCCATCACGTTCGCGACGCGGACACGGTCCGCCGCGAGTACGACCAGGCCTGGTCGCGTCTCGACGTCCAGAGCTACCTGCCCGGCCATTGCACGGACGAGGGTGTGCCGTGGCAATGGCGGTCGCATCGAGCACTGGTGCCGGAGGTGGGCGGCGCGCGATTCCGGCTTCTTCTCGTCGGCCGGGCGATTCAGCAGCTCCACCCCGCCAACGTGCTCGAGGTGGGCTGCGGCAACGGGATCAATTTTCTCACCCTGGCGGGCTGCCTGCCCGAGGTGAGACTCACGGGCATCGAGCTGACGGATGCGGGCCACCGGGCGGCACTGGCGTTCCAGGCCCAGCCGGCACTGCCACAGGTGCTTCTCGACTATGCCCCGCTGCCGGTAGTCGATCCCGACGCCTTCAGGAACGTGAGCTTCGTGCAGGGCAGCGCTGCCGAGCTGCCCTTCGCGGACGGCGCCTTCGATCTCGTGATCACCGTGCTCGCGGTCGAGCAGATGGAGCGCATCCGTGCCAAGGCGCTGGCCGAGATCGCGAGGGTGGCGCGCCGCCACGTGCTGATGATCGAGCCCTTCCGGGACGTGAACCGCAATCTGTGGAGCCGCCTCAACGTCTACCGGCGCGACTATTTCCGGGGCTCGATCGACGAGCTTGGCCGCTATGGCCTGAAGCCGATCCTGGCGCTGGACGACTTCCCCCAGGAGACCTTCCTCAAGGCCTGCATGGTCGTGGCACAGAAAGACGCCTGAGCGGCCGACCGACGCTAGCCCAGACGGAGGTTGGCGGCGGCGTAGCCGAGCCGGGGCGAGAGCCGCTGCGCGACGAGCGCGTCGATCCGCTGCAGGACCCTCTCGTCGAAATAGTCGCGATAGCCGCCGATCTTGCCGCGCCGCACCTTGAAGGAGTCGGGGTCGGCCGGATTGCCCGCCCGGATCTTCTCCGAGTGGAAGAAGTCCTGCCGTTCCTTCTCCCGGAGGGCGTCGAACCCGGCGAAGGCGATCGCGGCCTCGAGGTCCGCGCGGCCCGCCTCGGTGCCGAGGAAGCGCATCACCCGATGGAGCCAGGCGGCAGGCTCGGCGCGCAGATCCTCGTAGCGCAGAACCAAGGCGTTGCCGTGCTGCGAGGCGAGCCGCTCCCAGCGATTGAGGAACTCGATGCAGGCGGGAAGGCCGTAGCGCCTGTCGAGCACAAAGGCAGACATGGAGGTGCGCTCGATATCGGCCGGAAGGCCCATGCGCTCGCGCACCCGCGCCGTCGAGCGCCTGCTGTGCTCGAAATAGAACGAGACGACGACGTCGCGGGGGTCGCGCACCATGAGCACGAGCGGGCGGCCCTCGACGAGACGCGGCAGGCGCCGGCGGATCACCCGCGGCTCGTTGTGCTCGTGCGTGAAGTAGATGGACGGGATGTTGGCGTGGTGCCGACGCAGATTGTCGAGGTGCACGATCTCGTCCACGGGCGTTCCGTGAACTCGGTGCCAGACGTGCGACATCAGCACGCGAAGCCAAGTCCGGCCGCTCTTGGCATGCGAGAGGAAGACGACGTCGGCGGCTTCGAGCTGCGGGCGGCGCTTGCGAACGCGGCGTCGCTCATCAAGCCAGGGGCGGAGGATCTCCATGGGCACCAGGTATCGTTTCGGTGTTCTAGGAAAATGCTAGCTCCAGACTAGCAATCGGTCAGTCCGGTAACTACCCTCGTCTCGGCAAGGGAGGTTCCCGGGCGGGCCGTCCCCATGCTGCTCTCGCCGCCAACGGCGTGCTATCGACCTCGAGGCAGCCGAGCGCAATCGGACGGGCCGCCGCGGTTGGGACGGGCGTCTCCAATCACAGCATGAGCTGGAAGAGATAGGGGGGCCGGATGAGAAGTCTAGCTTGCGCCGTGGCGCTCGGGATCTCTGCCGTGTCGCTGGCCTACGCGGCGGATCCGAAGGTCATCGTCGAGCCGGTGACGACGACGGACCGGACCTGGACCGGCCAGCCCATTCACCTGCCCCAGGGCGACGCGACCGTGACGGCCACGACCTACGACATCCCCGGCGGGGCCGTCCTTCCCGAGCACGAGCATCCATTTCCGCGCTACGCCTATGTGCTCTCGGGATCGATCGCCATCACGAACAGCTCGGCGGGCAAGGAAGTGACCTTCAAGGCCGGCGACTTCATCGTCGAGGCCGTCGATCAATGGCACCACGCGGTCAATCCCGGGACGACCGAGACGAAGCTGCTGGTGATCGACCTCACCCCCGGGCCGGGCGGCAACACCATCCTGCAGAAATAGTCAGCCCTCTTCGGGCGTGATCGCCACGCGCGCGATCGCGATGCCGCTCTCGCCGCCGACGGCATAGAACAAGAAGATCTCGCCCGCTTCCTCGTGGATGGCCGGGTCGCGGAGCTGGTTCACGATGCCATAGGCCGTGCTGCGGACCGAGGGCAGGAGGGGAGCGTCCGCCCCTTCCCAATGATGCTCCGGGCGCAGCACATCGACGGGAGGCTCGTCCCGCCAGCCATGCCAGTCGCCGTCGAGCGCGATGCGGCTCAGCAGGATGCGCTCGGGCACGTCGCCGACCTGGGTCCAGAAGACGAGCAGCGTGCGGCCGCGCTTCAGGAGAGCGGCGTGGCGCATGTTCGGATTGAAGAGCGTCGGTCCCGTCTCGAAGCCGCCGAGCCCGTCGGCCGAGCGCGACAGGATGCCCGGCATGGCGAGCGCATAGGTCATGCCGTCGTGATGAAAGATGCGCATGTAGGAGCGGCCGATCACCTCGGGCCGGGCGGTGAAGTCGATGCCGTTCTCGGAGAGCGCCACGCGCGAGACCTGATGCCCGACGCCGTCCAGGCCGTGGAAGTACATCACGATCCGGCGCCGCGCCGGGTCGACATGGACGTCGGGGGAGGCGATGTGCGGCGTGGTGATCTCGGCCAGCACGTCGTGCGAGATGGCGCCGCGGGCGCGGTACCCGGCCTCGAACCGCGCCAGCTCCTCCGGCGAGACGGCGGGAGGGGCGGTGAGGAAGCCCGAGCTCTCGAGATGCAGGCTGCCCGGCGCATGCACGCGCCATGGTCCCTTCAGGTCGTCGGCGTAGGCGAGGCGTATGTAGCTGCCCTTGTGGTCGGCGAAATAGAGGTAGTAGGCGCCGAGACGGTCCTCGATCCACTCGGGCACGCGGATCAGCGACGGGCCCTGGATGTTGACGCCGATGCTCGGATCGAGGTCGGGCCCGATGATCGGGCCATCGACGAGGCGGGTCACGCGGATGCTCATGGGCCTCCCGCTAGGGCTCGACAGCCGGCCAGAGCGGCACGCCGGCCCGCTCGTGCACCGTGGGCTCGGTCGTCACCAGGCGGGGTGCGGTCTCGGCCAGGCGGCGGAGGATGGCGACGTCCGTGTCGGCGTGCTTGCTCAGCGCGTTACCGCGCTCGGCGATGAGCGGGTTGGCGCCGTAGGCATGGGTCAGGGTGAAGTCGAAGCCGCTCATGACGACCCGCTCGAAGCGCGGGTCGTCGATGCCGAGGGCCACCGTGATCAGGCCGGTCGAAGGCTGCTTCGTGCCGATCAGATGGTCGATGGCCGGATCGTCCTGGCAGAGGCGGCGCACCAGCGCATGGTAGCGGCTGGCGGGCCAGACGGTCATCTCGTCATAGTGGTAGCCGAGCTCCCGGAGCCGGCGGCGCATGTGGCGGGGCGTGAGATGGCGCATGCGCCAGAAGAGCTTCCATGCCTTGAGGCCGGTCGCCGCCTCCGCCTTGGGGCGCGGCAGATGGTAGAGGCGATGGGTGCGGAGGCCCTTCAGGCGCAGCAGCGAATGCTCGTCCGATCCCTTGCCCGAGGTCAGGACGGCCGTCATCACGGTGAAGTCCGGATCGGGCAGGCCCTGCTGCCGCGCCGAATAGCCGGATGCGTTGGCGCAGGCTACGGCATCGATCAGATGCCGGGGCGGCAGGACCGGCAGGGGCTTCGAGCCGAGAACGAGAAGCGTGGCCATGCCCGGGTAGCGGCGGCTGCGCCCGGTCAGTGCCCGACGAGACCGCGGATCGCCGCGGTCAGCGCGTCGCTGAGATCGCCCACGGTCTTGCTCAAGGCCGTCGCCAGGGCGGGATAGCCGGCGTCCGCGAGCTTCTGCGCGAAGGTCTTGCGGTCGGTGACCCTGAGGCGCGAGCCGTCCCGGTCGTAGATGCGCCAGCGGGCGTCGAGGATCGCCTCGTCATTCTCGGTGCCCTCGAAGCGATAGATGTCGAGGATGACGAGATAGTCCAGATGCTGGTCGCGCTGCAGCGGCAGCTGGAAGATGTTGGGGGTGTCGAGCCGGCTCGCGAGATCCTCGGCCAGCGTGCGCCCGAAGAGCTGATCGAGGCGCTCGCCCCACTTGTCGAACTCGCTCAGCACGAGCCGGTTGGCGCCCTGGCGGATGACCATCTCCGGGCGGTCGAGATAGTCCGGCAGGTCAATGGGGGCGATGCCCACCGCGAGCTTCGATGCCGGGGCTGCGGCGCCTTCCGGCGGAGGCTCCGTATCGAGCACGTAGAACCTGGTGGGGGTGGTGGGCGCCAGGCAGCCGGCGAGCAGCGTGAGGGCGCCGAGCCCGACCGCGCGCCGGGACCAGGACACCATCGGGGCGGGTGTGGGCTTGCTTGTCATTGGCCGTAGGCTCCAGATCCGGTCTTGCCGCGTATCAGGGCCTCCGGATGGCGATCGAGGTAGTCCGCGAACACGCGGATGGATCGGGCCGCCGTGGTGAGCTCGCTGATCAGATTGGTCATGTTGTAACGGATCTGAGAGTTCGGGCCGAGCATGTCGTTGGCTGAGGCCATGGTCACCTTCATCTGGCTCAGCGCCTGGTCGGCGTTGTTGGCGGCGTCGCGAAGGGTCTGCATCAAGGGGCCCGTGTTGGTCTGGAGCTGCTTCGTGACGGCGTCGACCGAGCCCAGGACCTCGTTCAGCCGAACCGCCGTCTGCTGGACCGCAGGAGAGCTGATGGTGTCGTTGATCGAGTTCACGGTCTTGCGGAGATCCGCGATGAGCTGCGGCAGCGGCATCGAGGAGAGCTGCTGGAGGATCCCGGTGAGCGACGTGGTCAATGCCTCGAGCTGGGTCGGAACCGAGGGAATGGTGGGATAGGGCTCGGTCATCTCGAGCTTCGCAGGCGGCGCCTCGGGATGGAAGTCGAGCGATACGAGCAGGTCGCCGGTGAGCAGGCTTCCCGTCACGAGCTGCGCGCGCAACCCCTTCTCGACCAAGCGGGTCATGCCTTCGTAGGGCTTCATGGCTCCCAACGGCCCAGACAGCTGAAGACGCTGCGGCTCGATCTCCATCAGAACGGGCACGCTCACGGCGTTCGTCTTGGGGTTGTACTCAAGCCGGATGTCGGTAACCGATCCGATCTTGAGCCCGCGGAACTCCACCGGCGCGCCGACCTTGAGGCCGCGCAGCGACCCATCGAAGCGCACCATGAAGGGCATTCTCTCCGTGTACGCATTCTCGTCCACCGCCTCGCGGGTGTCGAACAGCTGGAACGAGGCGTCCGCATCCGCGACCGTGCCGGTCTCGAGACGGGTCGGCGTGTCGAACTCGACGCCGCCCACCAGAAGCGACTGCACGGAGGCCATGTGGACGGAGACGCCGTTGGCACCGGTGGTCAGGCTCAGGCCGCTCACGTTCCAGAAGCGGCTGTCGGTCCGCACCAGCTTGTCGTACGGGTCTCGCACGAAGATGTGGATGATGAGGCTCTTGTCGTCCTTGGCGAGCTCGTAGCCCAGGATCTGGCCTACATCGATGCCGCGATAGTAGATCGATGCCCCACGCGAGATCGAGCCGAGCGACGGCGCCATCAGGGTATAGGTACGGCCCGGCACGTTCGAGTGGATGAGCGGCGGGACCTCGAGGCCGGTGAAGGCGCGCTCGGCGCTGCCCTTGGCCGCGCCGGGGTCGACCTCGACATAGGCGCCGGACAGCAGCGTGCCGAGACCCGAGACGCCGCCTGCCCCGATGCGCGGCCGCACGATCCAAAAGCGCGCGTCGCTCGTCAGGAAGCGGGACGTGCCCTGGTTCATCTCGGCCGTCGCCGTGACCCGTTGCAGATCGTCGCTGATCTTGACCGACTTGACGACGCCGATGTCGACGTCCTTGTACTTGATCTTGGTCTTGCCGGCCTCGAGGCCGTCGCCGGTCTCGAAGCTGATGGTGATCACCGGGCCCTGGTTCAGATAGGTCGTGACGGCGATCCACCCGGCCACGACGGCCGCGACGATCGGGATGATCCACACCAGCGAGACGCCCCGTCGCTTCCTGACGTCGACCTCGGCGATCGTCACGCCATTGTCCCCCTGCGCTCGCGGGCGCAGCGGCTGATCAGACGCGGACGAGCCCGGATCCATCAGCATCCTCCTTCTGGACGTCCCACATGAGGCGGGGATCGAAGCTCATCGACGCGAACATCGTGATCACCACCACGGCAGCAAAGCAGATCGCGCCCGGCCCGGGCTCGATCGTCGCCAGCGCGCCCAGGTTCACGAGCGCCACCAGGATCGAGATCATGAAGATGTCGACCATGGACCACCGGCCGACGCCCTCGATGATCCGGAAGATCTTGGTCCTCTCGCGGGTCCGCCAGGCGGAGCCCCGGTGAACGCTCACCAGGAGGCTCGTGAGGCCGATGAGCTTGAGGACCGGCACCGTGATGCTGGCGAAGAAGACGAGAAGCGCCACCGGCCACATGCCGCTTGCGATCAGCACGCGCACGCCGCTCAGGATGGTATCGGCCTCGCCCTGGCCGAGGCTCGTGACGCGCATCACCGGCAGGAGGTTGGCGGGGATGTAGAGGATGGCCGCGGCGGCGACCAGCGCCCAGGTCCTGGCGAGGCTGTCGGGCTTGCGGTGGTGCAGCGGCGCCTCGCAGCGCGGGCACAGGCCGCGGCCGTGGAAGCCGCGCGGCATGGCCACGAGCTGGCTGCATGCGTGGCAGCTCACCAGGGCCTGGGGCCGGTTGCGCCGGACGATCTCGGCGTCGCTCTGCCGGCCGAACCGTTCCCACACGGCATGGGGCTCGAGCGTCGCCTCGGCGGCGATCATCAGCACGATGAGGGCGACGAAGGCGAAGAGCGCTATGTCGAGCCTCAGGGTCGCGAAGTCGCTGAGCTTCACGTAGGCCACGATCACGCCCAGCAGATAGACCTCCATCATCGCCCAGGGACTGCAGAGCTCGACGAGTCGGAAGACCTGGGCGCCGAAGCGCGCCCGGCGACCGAGGTGGAGCGGCAGGAGCACGTAGACCGAGGCCAGAAGCTTCGTGAGGGGAATGATGGTGGCGACCATGAAGACGAGAATGGCCAGCGGCCATACACCCTGCTGATAGAGGCCGCGGGCACCCGAGAGGAGCGTGGAGGTGTCGCCCAGCCCCTTCATCTCGAAGGTCAGGAACGGAAAGGTCTGGGCGATCACGAACAGGAAAAGAGCGGCGAGCGAGAGGCCGAGCGCGCGGCCTATGCTGTCCCGGACGCTTCGATAGAGCGTGGCGCCGCAACGGATGCAGCGCGCCTTCTCGCCGGCGGGCAGCGGAACCACATGGTGGATGGTCCCACAATCATGGCAGGCCACCACCGGCTGCTGCAGCCCCGTCTCGGACTTCTGATCGCTCATGACCTCGGCTTCGGGCGGTCGCGGAGCAGTCAGTGTGCCCCGGTCGCCCGGTCGAGGTCCAGCTTCGGGAAGGCGAAGGCCGCTCAGGGTGCTGGAATGTGGCCCGGCCGCACGCTCAGCGCTCGATCCGGACCCAGCGCCAAAGGAACTGATCGTCGGGTCGCTGGACGAGCGTGACGCCGTCGCGCACGCCCCAGGCGAGCGCCTGCTGGTGCAGGGGAAGATAGCCGACATCGTCGTGCAGCAGCTGCCAGGCCTGGTCGATCAGCGCCCGACGCTCGGCCAGGTCGGTCTCGCCCATGATCCGGCCCGACAGCGCGTCGATCGCCGGGCTCGAGTAGCCGCCGAGATTGAAGGCGCCGGCACCGGACGCCGGATCGCGTGTCTGGACGATGTTGAAGAGCGTGCTCCAGCTGTCGTTGCTGGTCGGTGTCCAGCCGAGCAGATAAAAGCTCGTGTCGTAACCGCCCTGGGCCAGGACCTTGCCGAAGTAGAGCGCCTTCGGCTTGGCCTCGAGGCGCACCTTGATGCCGATGCGGGCGAGCATGCCGACGATGGCGACGCAGATGGACTCGTCGTTGACATAGCGGTCGGTCGGGCAGTCGAGGGTGACGCCGAAGCCGTCCGGATAGCCGGCCTCGGCGAGGAGCCGCCGGGACGCGGCCGGGTCGTAGGGATAGCGCTGGAGATCCTTGGGATAGCCCTCGACGCCGGGCGCCACCATGGCGGCGGTCGGCGTCGACTGGCCGCGCATAATCTTGGCCTTGATGGCCTCGATGTCGATCGCCTGATAGAAGGCGAGGCGCACGCGCCGGTCCTTGAAGGGGTTCTTGCCCTTGACCGTCGCGTAGAGAAGCTCATCGCGCGACTGGTCGAGCCCGAGGAAGATGGTGCGCAGCTCGGGTCCGCTGAGGACGTGGGTTCCGGGGTTGCTCTCGATCCGCCGCACGTCCTGGACGGGCACCGAGAGGATGACGTCGAGCTCGCCCGAGAGGAGGGCGGCCACCCGGGTCGAGTTGGTCTTGATCGGCTCGAAGACGACCTCGTCCAGATTGTCGGTGCGCTCGCCCCACCAGCCATCGAAGCGCCGGGCGGTCGTCCTGACGTCGACCTCGCGGCCGGTGACGGCGAAGGGGCCCGTGCCGTTGGCGTGCATGTCGGCATAGGTACCCGTCGGATCGCCGGTCCGCGTCGGATGCTGCGCCCCGTGCGCGAGGGCCCACTCCCGATCCATGATGTACCAGGTGTCCCACTCGGCATTGAGGATCGGGTTGGGCGTCTCCGTGACGAAGTCGACGGTGCTGTCGTCGACCTTGACGACCTGCACGACGCCCGCGAGGCGGGCTTTCAGGTCCGAGCCCGCCTCGCGGGCCCGCGTCGCCGAGAACAGCACGTCGTCCGCATCGAACGCGTCGCCGTTCTGGAACTTGACGCCCTTGCGCAGATGGAAGCGCCAGCGCGTCGGCTCGACGATCTCCCAGCGCTCGGCAAGGCCCGGGACAAGGGCGAGATCGGGACCGCGAGCCACCAGACCCTCGTAGATGTTGCCCAGATAGCCGAGCGTGAAGGTCTCGTTCAGGCCGTAGGGATCGAGGCTGCCGATGTCGCCGCGGGCCGAGAACCGAAGGGTCTCGCCGGCCACCGGTGCCGCGACGAGGAGGATGAAGGCAGCACCCGCGGCACAGAGCTTGCCGACAGGCATCGCTGATTTCCTTGGAGACCTACCCAACCAACAATCGCCAGGGAAACCTGATCTGTCAACCAATAATTGATCTCGCCGCCCAGAGACTCGCGCCTTGCGCGCTTCGGGCGGCTCAGCGCATCGCTTTGGCCCATTGCTCCAGGAGGGGACCATCGGAGCCGTGGACGGGATCGCTCGCCGGCAGCGGCACGGCCGCGATGCTCTCGAGCACGCGCGGCCGCTCCCCGGGCTCGCCCCGGCAAAGATCGTAGTCGCGGCCCTCGGGATAGGCGCCGATGACGAGAAGGTCGGGCGAGCTGCCTTCGTTCTTGTGACCCACGCCGGCCGGGATCACGACGACGTCGCCGGCCGAGACCTCCACCGTCTGGCCCTTCTCCCCGCCGAAGCGCACGCGGGCGCTGCCACGGGCGATGCCCAGCACCTCGTGGCTGGTGCTGTGATAGTGGTGAAACGGAAAAATCCCGTTGCGCCAGCCGCCGCCCCAGCCGTTCTCGGCGAAGCGTCGCTCGAGCGAGCCCGCGAGGTCACCCGTCTCCCCGGCAAGCGCGCCCGGATAGAGCAGCAGCGGCAGACGGCTGTTCGGAATGCGGCCGTCGTCTTCGAACCGGAGGGCGCGAACGCTCCTGTCCTCATCCATCGTGGTCTCCCAGAAAGTCTGGCGGCCCGTGCCTCGGCAAAGGGGTGGTCGGCAGCGCGACTGCCACTCAGTCCGAGCAGGAAAGCCCGAACGCCGCCAAGCCTTCCTCGAGATAGTCGGATAGCACCGGGATGCCGAGGAGGTAGAGCGAGGTGGGACCGGTCTTGCGGCTGCGCGCGGTGCGCCGGCCCTCGTCCCACTCGTCGATCGAGAAGTCGCCCCGCCCGAGCCAGGTGAGCGCCACGAGGTCGGCCTGCTCGTCGTCATTGAGGTCGTCGATGACGCCTTTCAGCTGCTGGAACGTCGGATCGTCGCCATGGGCCTCAAGGACGCTGCGGAAACCGTCGTCGATCGCGTTCGAATCGTCGTCCTCGTCGACCACGGGCTCCTGGACGTCGAACTCCCGGGCCTCGACGATCAGGAAGCAGACCTTGTCCAGGGCGATCTGCAGCTCCGGCATGCCATTCTCCTTCGCGTTGCCTGCTGTCGAGCGAACGACGCCCGTGAAAAGGCGGATCGACCCGAGCTCACCGGCCGGCCGAGCCGATCCGAGATCCTCGCATCTAGATCCGCAGCCGTGACGCCGCGTTGACGAGGATCAACGGATGGGGTGCCGCTTGGCTGCGTGTCAGGCGGCGACGACGAGCGGGTCCGGCAGGTCGAACCACTCCTCGTCGCGCGCCGGATCGCCGGTCATCGCCATGAGCACGACGAAGGTGCCGGGGTCGTCGAGGGTCGCCATCGGCAGGTGCCAAGTGTCGATCGCATAGGCGATTCCGAGGTCGCCCGGAACGATGAAGGCGTGGAGCGTCGCCGGATCGGGCGCGTCCGCGCCGGTCGCGACGACGGCCAGGTAGCTCGCCGCCGCGATGGGCACGAAAAGCTGCACGGAGCGGCGGTGCCGCTCCATACGGGGTGCCTCGAGCGGCAGGCTCAGCGGCTCGCGCATGGTGAGGAGCACCTTCAGCCGCGCTTCCTCGTCACGCTGCTCGATCAGCGCGTCGAGAGACGGCCGCTCGGGCCCGCGCGGCCGCTCGACGAGACGGCCGTAGGGCGCGAACAGGCTCTCCGATATCGCCTGGGCCACCAGTTTCATCGGGCTTCAGACCTCCATCCCATCCTATGTCCAGATCGCCCGCCGTGGCGCGCGGCGGGCGTATCGCCATCGGGCGGCGCGTAAGAGCTCATGCCGAGGGCAGGCAGTGGCTCGCCCGCAGCCGCTCGAGGCGGGCGAGCAGCCTGCCGACCTCCGCCCGCGTCTCGGCGCTCAGCCCGGGTGCTGGTGCTCGGAGCGTCGCCGAGGCGATGGCGCCCCGTTGCTGCAGCACGTGCTTGCGCACCACGAGCCCCATGCCCGGCTGCTGCTCGTAGCGGACGAGCGGCAGATAGGCGTCGAAGAGGTCCATGGCCTCCTCGCGCCGGCCGGCCGCCGCGAGGGCGCAGACGCCGACCAGCATCTCGGGGAAGGCGAAGCCGGTCATGGCGCCATCGGCCCCGCGCTCGAGCTCGAAGGGCAGGAAGAGGCCGCCATTGCCCACCAGGATGCTGAGCCGCCGCCCCTCTTCAGCCTCCATCGCGCGCAGCGCCGTGATCTTGTCGAGCCCGGGCCAATCCTCGTGCTTCAGCATCACGCAGGAAGGGCTGGCGTCGGCGATGCGGCGGATCAGCGCCGGGCTCATCGGCGGGCTGCCCGACAATGGGAAGTCCTGGAGCACCCATGGAGCGTCGCGAAGCGTGCGGCTCACCTCGCGCGCATAGCCGAGAACGGCCTCGTCCCCTTTGAGCGTTCCGGGCGGTGCCACCATCAGGCCCGCGGCACCGGCATCCATCACGGCCTGGCCCAGCGCCTGCATCGTGGCAAAGCCCGGGCTCGACACGCCCACCACCACCGGCACCCGCCCTTGGACGCGGCTCAGCACGCGCCGCGCGAAGGTCAGCGCCTCGTCCTGGGTGAGCTTTTGCGCCTCGCCCATCATGCCCAGCACCGTCATCCCGTGAACGCCGCGCTCGAGGTAGAAGTCGACGAGGCGGTCCGTGCTGTCGAGGTCGAGAGCACCCCGCTCGTCGAACGGCGTGGCGGCGATGATGAAGACGCCACGCGCCCCTTCGTCGAGCCTCGGCATCAATCCACTCCTCCTCGTGATGGCCGCACCCCCGCGGCCCGATCCTCGGGCGGACGGCGTGCGACCGCGACAGGCGGCCACGGCGCCTGGCCCCGTGCCTTGTCCGACCAGCCGGTCAGGACGCTTCGTCGAGACTGGAGTCGCGTGTCAGGACGAGATCCCGGCCATGCGTCCGACGCGCCATGGCCCCCTGCGGCACGGACACGTAGCGCCGTCGCGGCGAGCGCCGCCTTGCCGGCTCCAGCCGGCCGACATAGATGCGCTTCTCGGCCTCGATCATGATGACACCCGCACCCTGCGGCATCAGGCGAAGGCCGATCCGCTCGGCGGGGATCGCCGCCCGCAGGAGCAGCGTCGAGGTCGTGGGCGGCAAATAGAGAGCGCGGCCCTGCTGCATCGGGGCGAAGAGATGGCGCTCCAGCGTCTTCTGCAGCTGGGCGAAGCTGTAGGGCTGCCCGTAGCCGAATGGCGTGCGGTCGCTCCAGCACCAGAGGCCGCGGCGGTTCGGGACGACGGCGAGGATGCGGCCGCCGTCGGCGCAGACCCGCCAGACCTCGCGCAGCAGCCGGCTGAGGTGCTGCGCGCATTCCAGCGCGTGCACCAAAAGCACGCGGTCGAAGCTGCCGTCCGGCAGCGGCAGCTCGTCCTCGCGCGCCAGGACCACCCGGTTGCGCCCCTCCGGCGCCCAGCGGACCGCCCCCTGGGTCGCCGGCATCAGGCCGATCGTCCGCTCGGCGCGATCGAGCGCGGCCAGGAACGGCGCCGGATAGCCGATGCCGAGCACGCTCTGGCCGGCCACATCGGGCCAGAGCGCACGGATCTGGTTGTTGAAGAGGCGCCGCGCCAGCTGTCCCTGCCGGCTCGCGTAGAACGCCGCGAGATCGTCGATGTCAGGGCGCATCCCGCACGCCGGCTCCCGTCAGAAAAGCGCATGACCTGCCTTCAAGATAACCCATTTGGGCGCTATCTGCATCAACAGGCGCTTTGAGTGGGGGTGGGGACATGGCGGGCAAGCTCGAGATCGAGGTCGTTCCGGCGCTGAGCGACAACTACGTCTTCATGGTCTTCGAGCCGGAGAGCGGCGCGAGCGGCGTGGTCGATCCGGCCGAGGCGGGACCTGTCCTGGCAAGCCTCAAGGCGAGCGGTCGCGGGCTCGATTGGATCATCACCACCCACCATCACAGCGACCATGTGGGCGGCAATCTCGAGCTCAAGGAGCGCTTCGGCTGCAGGATCGTCGGGCCGCGCGCCGACCGTGACCGCATTCCCGGCATCGACGTCGAGGTCGGCGAGGGCGACACCTTCGAGCTGGGCAAGGCGGTGGCCAAGGTTTTCGACACGCCGGGCCACACGCGTGGCCACATCAGCTACTGGTTCGAGGAGGCCAAGGCCCTCTTTTGCGGCGACACCCTCTTCGCGGTCGGCTGCGGCCGCCTGCTCGAGGGCGATGCGCCCACCATGTGGTCGTCCCTCTCGAAGCTCATGGTCCTGCCCGACGACACGAAGGTCTATTGCGGGCACGAGTACACCCTCTCCAACGCCCGCTTCGCCCGCACCGTCGATCCGGACAATCTGGCGCTGAGCCAGCGGGTGGCGCAGATCCAGTCCGCGCGCGGCCGCAACGAGCCGACGATCCCCACGACCATCGGCCGGGAGAAGGCGACCAATCCCTTCCTTCGCGCCGGCAACGCGGACATCCGGCGGCACCTCGGCATGGAGGAGGCCAGCGACGCCGAGGTGTTCGGCGAGATCCGCCGGCGCAAGGATGCCGCCTGAGCCTCGGGACGAGAAACGCGACCTCACGGGCACGCCTGACGCTACCGGACGTTAGTGCCCCGAGTGACCTGAACGAGATTGAAGGGGGAACCGCATGGGCATTCTCGCCTGGATCGTCTTCGGCCTGATCGCCGGCGCCATCGCCAAGCTCTTGATGCCGGGCCGCGACCCGGGCGGGTTCATCGTCACCATCCTCTTGGGCATCGTGGGTGCCGTCGTCGGCGGCTTCATCGGCAACGCGATCGGGCTCGGCAGCGTCAGCGGCTTCGACATCCGCAGCTTCATCGTGGCCGTGCTGGGATCCGTCATCCTTCTGATCGCCTATCGCGTCCTGCGGCGGTGACCTGGCGAAGGCGCTTCGTGCCTCAGCCGGCGACGCGCGGGGGGCGGGCGCCGAAGATCGCCGTGCCGACCCGGACATGGGTGGCGCCGAAGCAGATGGCGGCCTCGTAGTCGGCGCTCATTCCGATGCTGAGCACGTCCAGGCCGTGGCGGGCCGCGAGCTTGGCCAGCAGGGCCGCGTGCAGGGCCACGTCCTCGTCGGCCGGCGGGATCGCCATCAGGCCAGCGATCTCGAGGCCGAGCTCGTTCCGGCAGTGCCGGAGGAAGCCCTCGAGCTCGGCCGGCACGATGCCGGCCTTTTGGGGCTCCTCGCCGCTGTTCACCTCGACGAGCAGACGCGGGCGGCGACCCTGCCGCGCCATCTCCCTGGCCAGCGCCGCCGCGAGCCTCGGCCGGTCCACCGTCTGGATGACGTCGAAGAGCGCCACCGCCTCGGCCGCCTTGTTGGACTGCAGCGCGCCGATCATGTGCAGCTCGACGCCGGGGAATCGCTCGCGCAGCGCTGGCCAGCGGCCGGCGGCCTCCTGGACGTAGTTCTCGCCGAACACGCGATGCCCGGCGGCGAGCGCCGCCTCGATGCGCTCGATCGGCTGTGTCTTCGAGACGGCGATCAGCGTGACCTCGGCGGGGTCGCGCTCGGCGGCCTTCGCCGCCGCGGCGATCCGTCGCCGTACCTCGGCGAGATTGGCGGCGACATCGACCGGCCCCTCGCCTTGTCCCTCGGTTGCGGCCATGTATGCTCCCCTGGCGACGCCCGAGAGGGTGAGGACACGCCGTCGGGAGTCAAGCCATGACGACGTTCGAGGACATCGTGGCGCCGCTCGGCGCCGAGCGTTTCCTGGCCGAGCATCTCGGCCAGCGCCCGATCCATCTCGAGGGCACGCCCGAGAAGCTCGCCTCGGTGATGAGCTGGCCCATTCTCAACCGGCTGCTCGGCATGACGAGCATCTGGTCGGTCCAGTCCCTGCCGATGGTGCTGGACAAGGAGCCCATTCCACCCTCGGCCTATGCCGCTGCAGCGGTCGGACGCGACGGCGGGCAGGTCCTCCGCCCCGACCCCGCCCGGGTGCAGGCCCTGCTCAAGCGGGGCGCCACGCTGGTCGCCAACGACATCGACCAGCTGACGCCCGAGCTCTCGGCCTGCTCGCGCGCGCTCGAGGAGGCGCTGCACGGGAAGGTTCAGGCCAATCTCTATCTCTCCTCGAAGCGCAAGCAGGGCTTCCGCGTCCATTACGACACGCACGACGTCTTCGCCCTCCACTGCATGGGCGAGAAGACCTGGATGGTGTTCGAGGGCAGGGCCGAGAACCCGATCGCCCATCCCGCCTTCAAGAGCCAGCCCCAGGAGCATCACGACAAGGCCAAGGGCAACCTCTGGAAGGAGGTCCGGCTCAAGCCGGGCGATCTGCTCTATCTGCCCCGCGGCCAGTACCACTATGCCCTGGCCGACGACGGCCCTTGCGTCCACATCGCCTTCGGCGTCACGTATCCGATCGGCCTCGACGTGATGACCTGGCTCTTCGAGCGCATGATCCAGGAGCCGCTGGCGCGGGCGAACCTGCCGAGCGGCGGCGGCGCCGCGCTCGGCGAGCGGCTGGGTGCCCTGGGCTCGCGCGTCGCGGAGATCCTGGGCACGCCGGAGGCGATCGCGCAGATCGCTGCCTCCATGCGGAGCTACCAGTATTCCCGCGAGACCTACGACCTGCCGGGTCTCATCGAGAATGCCGAGGAGCGCTTCACCGTCAGGCGGGGCCTGCGCCTCATCGAGCAGGGAGGCCGCTGCGGCCTCGTCAAGGAGGGCTCGCGCGAGGCGGTCGAGGTGCCTGCCGCGGTTCGCGACCTCGTCGCCTGGGTCCTGGCGCGGGAAGGGTTCGCGCGCGGCGAGCTGGACAGCGCCTTCGCCCGCGAGCCCGCCGCCCGGCTCGACCGCTTCGTCGCCGACATGCAGCGCATGCAGGTGATAACGCCCGCCCTTTGAGCGTCTGGCGCTTCTCGGGTGCCGCGGGCGGGTGCTAGTCTCCTGTCGATCATGGTATCCTGGAGGCTCCCACGATGGACATCGGCGTCCCGCTTCGTGATCTCGGCGCCGTCGACGTCAGCCGGCTGATCGAGATGGTCGGCGCGCTGACCGAGGAGGACTGGACGGCCAACACGTTCCGCCGCGACGCGCTGGCCGCGAGCGCCCATGCGGTCACGGACAACATCCTCCTCAAGACGGAGTGGCACGCCTCGGCCAGCACCACTGGGATCCAGCATTTCGAGGATCTCGTCTATGTCTGGGCCAAGGAGCGGGGCCTCGACCCTGAGCAGCTATCTGCCGGTCGCCCGTGAGGACACCGATCTCTGGCCGGTCTTCACCATGCCCGATTTCGAGCGCTTCAGGGACGTCCTGGCGCCGGTGGTCGAGCAGGCGATAGCGCCGATCAAGCGGCCGGGCGGGGTCGTCACGCGGCTGGCCCTGGTCCGGCTCCAGGCGGGCGCACACATCGCCCCGCATGTCGACGGCCATGCTATGGCCGAGAAAGCACACCGCATCCACGTCTCGCTGAGCTCGACCCCCTCGGTCGAGTACAAGATCGGTGGCCGCCGGTTCACGATGCTGATGGGGCACGCCTACGACTTCAACAACCGCGTGCGCCATTCCGTGCGCAACAAGGGCAGGCGTTCCCGCGTCAACCTCTTCGTCGACTACTACCCCAATCCCGGGCATCGTGGTGCGGAATCCGCTGAGCGTCGCAGCTCCGCTCTACGCACCCCGGACCCCCGTCCTCAACTGACCACCCCTTTCGGCCGAGGCGCCCCGGCTCGCGCATAGCGGGCCGGAAGGACGGGCACGTCCTGATGCCGGCCTGCATGCCTGCCTATTTCGAAGGCGGCATGACTACGATTTCTATGACAGCCAAGTAATGATCATGCGGATTCCGACAAGAAATATTAATGTGGGCGCTGTTCGACAATCGGCGCTATCGGACCGTCACGTGGTTAACGCGAAGAGCCGAGGCGACTGGTTAGGCGCGGCTTTCTTCGTTTCGAGGTTTGGGGCTGCGGCAATCACCCTCGGCGCGGGGGTTTGCAGGAGAACAAAAGCGATGGCATTGAAGAAGGTACTGCTGGGCACCACCGCTCTGCTCGGCGCCGGCATTATGGCCGGTGTCAGTCCTGCGTCCGCAGGCACGGTGACGACTGCTTCCCCGTTCGATCTGACGATTGGCGGGTATGCTCGGTTCGACGCGGTCGGCGGCGCCATCGGCGACCGCCAGTATACGAGCGACAAGAACTCGAGCTGGGATTTCCGGACGGACTACCGGCTCGAGATCGACGGCCAGGCCAAGGACGAGTCGACCGGTATCCAGTACGGCTTCCAGATCCGGGTGAACACCAACTCGGACAGTGGCGGCACGAACACCGACGAGGCCTGGACCTGGATGCGGGGCTCGTTCGGCGAGTTCCGCTTCGGCGACGAGGACGGCATCACCCACAACATGTCGCTGGGTGCCTGGTCGATCGCGGTCGGCACGGGCGGCCTCGACGGCACGCTGGTCGACCTCGAATCGACGACGTTCGTCGGCAACACCGGCGACTCCACGAAGATCATCTACTACTCGCCGACGATCGCCGGCTTCCAGCTCGGCGTGAGCTACACGCCGCACACGAGCAGCAACGGCAACGATTTCGCCGTCACCAACGCCAACGGCATCAACGACGTCCAGGACATGGTCGACGCTGGCGTGACCTATGCCGGCAGCTTCGGGGCGATGGACGTGAAGGCCTCGGTGGTCGGCGATGTCGGCCGCGCCCAGTCGGGCAGCGGCAACACCAAGGGTATCCAGCCGGGCGTGGTTCTGTCGTTCGGCAAGCTCAGCGTCGCCGGCGCCTATGGCTGGGACGAGACCAACGACGCCAGGCACTCGTTCTACAACGTCGGCGCCGCGTACCCGATCGGGCCGGTGGCGCTCTCGATCAACTGGGGCCAGGTGCTCGACACGAACAACAGCTATCGGAACAACCAACCCGACGGCCTGCCGGCGGCAGCGACAAGTCGAACGCCGTCATCCTCGGCGCCCAGGTCGGGCTGGTCCCCGGCGTCTGGCTGAGCGGCGAGGCATCGCACTTCGACCTCGACTCGGGTGGCAGCGACAACGGCTGGCTCTACATCAGCCGGCTTCAGTTCACGTTCTGACCGCGCCTCTTTCGCGGCGCCGCCCGCGCCCTTGTTGCAACCCCGTCACAGTGGTTGCGCAAAGGCCGGGCGGCGCCCGAGCCATCCTTGCTTCGTGTACGGACAGTAAGAATAACCAACCCTGGTTGGGAGCGAGGCGTGCCGCTGTGCGAGGCGCCTGCTCTCGAGGCACAGGGCGACGTCCGTTGCCGTGTGTGTTGCGAGCTGCGGCTAGCACCCTCGGCGCGGGGGTGAGGAGGAGAACGAAGCGATGGCACTCAAGAGGGTACTGCTAGGCACCACCGCTCTGCTCGGCGCCGGCATGATGGCGGGCGTCAGCCCGGCTTCCGCAGGCACGGTGACGACGGCTTCCCCGTTCGATCTGACGATCTGGTGGCTACGGTCGTTTCGAGGCTTTTGGCGGCTCCGTCGGCGACCGCCAATACACGAGCGACAAGAACTCGAGCTGGGATTTCCGGACCAACTACCGGCTCGAGATCAACGGTCGGGCTCAGGACGAGTCGACCGGCATCGAGTACGGCTTCCAGATCCGGGTGAACACGAACTCGAACAACGGTGGCACGAACACCGACGAGGCGTGGACCTGGATGCGGGGCTCGTTCGGTGAGGTCCGCTTCGGCGAAGAGGACGGCATCACCCACAACATGGCCCTGGGTGCCTGGTCGATCGCCGTCGGCACGGGTGGCCTCGACGGTACGCTGGTCGACATGGAGTCGACCACATTCGTCGGCAACACCGGTGACGCCACGAAGATCATCTACTACTCGCCGACGATCGCCGGCTTCCAGGCCGGCGTGAGCTACACGCCGCACACCGACAGCAACGGCAACGACTTCGCCGTCACGAACGTCGACAGCGTTCAGGACCTGGTCGAAGGCGGCGTCACCTACGCCGGCAGCTTCGGTGCGATTGACGTCAAGGCCTCGGTGGTCGGCGATGTCGGCCGCAAGCAGCAGAGTGGTGGCGGCGACACCAAGGGCATTCAGCCGGGCGTGGTGGTGTCGTTCGGCGGCTTCAGCATCGGCGGCGCTTACGGTTGGGACGAGACGCTGGGGGCGAGGCACCAGTTCTACAACGTCGGTGCCGCGACCACGCTCGGGCCGGTGGCGCTGTCGATCAACTGGGGCCAGGTGATCGACACGAACAACGAGTATCAGCAGAACAACCCCGTCGGTCTGCCGGACGGCAGCGACAAGTCGAACGCGGTTGTCCTCGGTGCTCAGATCGGGCTGGTCCCCGGTGTCTTCCTGAGCGGCGAGGCATCGCACTTCGACCTCGACCAGGGCAGCAACGACAGTGGCTGGCTCTATATCAGCCGGCTTCAGTTCACGTTCTGATCCACGCCCTGCGCAGTCATCGTCGACAGGGGCCGCCCGAAAGGGCGGCCCCTTACCTTTCGATCGGCTGGGACAGCCGATCGCAGCCGCCTCCGCGGCGCGTGGTCGCATCCTCGGGTCCGAGTTCGCGGATTTCCGGCACTGTCACCCGGCGACACTGCACGGTGTGATCCCGGCGTGCTATAGAAGCCGCCATATGGTTGCTCTACTGGATGTGTCGTGATGCGGCGTCATCGTCGCCTTTCCGCCCTGTTGATCTCGATGCTGGGCTTCGCGCTGGCCGGGGCGTCGCAGGTGAGCGCTGCGCAGCTCGTGCGTGGCGGCTACATGAGCGGCTCGTCGTCGCCGGCGACCGAGGGAGCTGGGCCGGATGAGCTCTCGAGCAGCAGCTTCTCGCTCAGCAACGACAATCCAGGCTTTCTGATCGACTTCACCCCGCGCGGCGGTGGCAGCGTTCTGCTCGACGATCTCGGGCTGAGCGGACTGGACATGCCCCGGCTGCGTCTCAACATCTCGGGCTCGTCAGGCGAGCCCAGCGGGCTTGGCCTGCTCTCGGGCGGGCGCGAGGTCGCCTCCGCACCGGGTGCCCCCTCGAGCGAGGCAGGCACGCTGGCGTTGGGTGGTGCTCTCGAATGGTCGAGCTTCTCGATCGGGGGCGCGCTCTCGCGGACCAACCTGATGGGTGCCGAGACCGACATGATGGGCGCCACGGTCGGCTATGGTGCCCTGTCCGCCCGTCTCTCCTACGGCGAGCAGCCGCGCAGCGGCGCGCCCAATCGTGACTTCTGGATGTTCAGCACCGATCTGCTGGCGTTGCCCTGGCTCTCCCTCGAGGGTGATCTCGCCGTGCAGTCCACCCCTGACGCAGAGCCTGCGACGATGGGGCGGCTGGGTGTCCGCCTGCGCTTCTAGAGCAGCGCGCGCCGGCTCTGGCATTTGTCGGGTCCTGTGCTATGGTCCGGCCCGCTCGCTTCGAGCGAGCAGCCGCTCGGTTGGTGCTGCCTTCTCATGATGTCGCGAAAGCCGCCTTTGCCCAGGCTCGGTGCTCTGCTCCTGATCGCTCTCCTCGCCGGCTGCCAGTACATGCAGACGCCTGATATGAGCACGCGCGATCCCCGGGATCAGCGCCAACGGGACCAATACGGCACGATCGAGGGCTCGGACGGCTTCTCGCTGTTCGGTGGGGGCGGCAAGCGGGACAATGCCGACACCGGCGGCAGCGGGGGCATCGGGGTCAACGCCTATCTCTGGCGCGGCGCGCTCGACACGATCGATTTCATGCCGCTCGCCTCGGCCGATCCGTTCGGTGGGCTGATCATTACCGACTGGTATCAGCCGACCTCGGCGCCGAAGGAGCGCCTCAAGGTCCAGGTCCAGATACGCGACACGGTGCTTCGCGCCGATGGCGTCAAGGTGAGGGTATTCCGGCAGACCGAGGATGACGCTGGGCACTGGCTGGACGCGCCGGTCGACCCCAAGACATCGGTCGAGCTCGAGGACAAGATCCTGACCCGGGCCCGACAGCTGCGCATCTCGAGCCTACAGGCCGCGAGCTGAGGCTTTCGATCGAGCCGCGCTGCGCCGGCCGCCTCCGGCTGCCGGCCATCCGATCTTCCGTCGGCTGCGTGCCGACAGCCAGCTCCTGACGAGACGAGGCATGTCCCGCTATCCCTTTCGTGCGACCGAGAGCAAATGGCAGAGGATCTGGGAGGAGCGCCAGGTCTTCCGCGCCGAGATCGACCGGTCGCGACCCAAATACTTTGTGCTCGAGATGTTCCCCTATCCTTCGGGGCGCATCCATATGGGCCATGTGCGCAACTACACGCTGGGCGACGTGGTGGCCCGGCTGAAGCGCGCCCAGGGCTTCAACGTGCTCCACCCGATGGGCTGGGACGCGTTCGGCCTGCCGGCCGAGGGTGCCGCCGTGCGGCGTGGGATCCATCCCAAGACCTGGACCTACGGCAACATCAAGGAGATGCGCGACCAGATCCGGACGATGGGCCTGTCCCTCGACTGGACGCGCGAGATCGCCACCTGCGATCCCGAGTACTATCGGCACGAGCAGGCAATGTTCCTCGACATGTACGAGAGGGGGCTCGCCTACAAGAAGGAAGGCTGGGTCAACTGGGATCCGGTCGACCAGACGGTGCTCGCCAACGAGCAGGTGATCGACGGGCGAGGCTGGCGCTCCGGCGCCCCGGTCGAGCGCCGCAAGCTGAGCCAGTGGTTCTTCAAGATCACCGCCTATGCGGACGAGCTGCTGGCCGCGCTGGACGGTCTCGAGCGCTGGCCCGAGAAGGTGCGGCTGATGCAGCGCCACTGGATCGGCCGCTCGCAGGGGGCCAGGGTGTCCTTTGCGATCGTCGGCCGCGAGGCGCCGCTCGAGGTCTTCACGACCCGACCCGATACGCTGTTCGGCGCCGCCTTCATGGCGATCGCCCCCGACCATCCGCTGACGACCGAGCTTGCCGCCGGCGACCCTGCGCTCGCCGCGTTCGCCGCCGAGTGCCTGCAGGGCGGCACCAGCGAGGCGGCGCTCGAGACGGCCGAGAAGCGCGGCTACGACACCGGCCTGCGCTGCCGGCATCCCTTCCTCGATGGCGTTGAGCTGCCGGTCTACGTCGCGAACTTCGTCCTGTCGGAGTACGGCACGGGCGCCATCTTCGGCTGCCCTGCGCACGACCAGCGGGATCTCGACTTCGCCCGACGCTATGGCCGTCCCGTGCTGCCGGTGGTGCTGCCGCCGGGGCAGGATCCGGCCAGCTTCGAGATCGCGGGCGAGGCCTATGTGGGCGACGGGCTCCTCTTCAACTCCGGCTTTCTCGACGGCCTCGACGTCGAGGCGGGCAAGGCGCGGGCGATCGAGGAGCTCGAGCGCCTTGGCGTCGGCGAGGGCCGGGTGAGCTATCGGCTGCGCGACTGGGGCGTGTCGCGCCAGCGCTATTGGGGCTGCCCGGTGCCGATGATCCACTGCCCGCGCTGCGGCACCGTGCCGGTGCCGCGCAGCGAGCTGCCGGTGACCCTGCCCGAGGACGTCGACATCACCGGTGTCGGCAACCCGCTCGACCGCCATCCGACCTGGAAGCATGTCCGCTGCCCGGGCTGCGGCGGCGAGGCGGAGCGCGAGACCGACACGTTCGACACCTTCGTCGAGAGCTCCTGGTATTTCGCCCGCTTCTGCTCGCCCCACGTCCAGGACCGGCCGTTCGAGCGCGCGGACGTCGACTACTGGCTGCCGGTCGACCAGTATATCGGCGGCGTCGAGCACGCCGTGCTGCACCTTCTCTACGCGCGCTTCTACACGCGCGCGATGTCGGCCTGCGGGCTCATGGACCTCGCCGAGCCCTTCGCCGGCCTCTTCACCCAGGGCATGATCAACCATCTGACCTTCAAGGACGAGAAGGGCCAGTGGCTCGAGCCCTCCCAGGTGACGAAGGACGAGGCGGGCGGCTGGGTCACGGTCGCGGACCGCCAGCCGGTGTTTCCGGGCCGGGTCGAGAAGATGAGCAAATCGAAGCTCAACACGATCGACCCCACCGAGATCATCGAGGCTTATGGCGCGGATACGGCGCGCCTCTTCATGCTCTCCGACAGCCCGCCCGACCGCGATCTCGAATGGACCGAGGGCGGGATCGACGGCGCCTGGCGCTACATCAATCGCGTCTGGCGCCTGCTCGACGAGGCGCTGGAGCGGCTGCCGCCCACCGGCACGGCAGCACCGACGGCAGGGCTCGAGGGCGACGACCTGGCGCTCAAGCGCCTGATCCATCGCAGCATCGCCGACGTGTCGGACGCGCTCGACCGCTTCCACTTCAACAAGGCGGTGGCCCTGGTGCGCGCGTTCAGCAACGGCATCGAGGCCTATGCCGGCAGCAATGGGGCCCTGCTGCGCGAAGCCTGCGAGACCCTGACCCATCTGATCGAGCCGATGACGCCGCACCTGGCCGAGGAGCTGTGGTCGCGCCTGGGCCACGAGGTCCTGCTCGCCACGCACGCTTGGCCCGTGGCCGACCCCTCGTTCCTCGGCGAGGACGAGGTGTCGGTGGCCGTGCAGGTCAACGGCAAGCGTCGCGGCGAGGTGCGTCTGCCCAAGGGCAGCGCCAAGGAGGCGCTGGAGCAGGCCGCGCTGGCGGAGCCCAACGTGCAGCGGGCGATGGAGGGGCGGCCGGCGCGGCGCGTGATCGTCGTCCCGGACAAGATCGTCAATGTCGTCGTCTGAGCGGCCGAGCCGGCGCCGCCTGCTGGCTGCCGCGGCCGTCCTCGCGACGCCGGCGCTGCTCGCGGCCTGCGGGCTGCACCCCCTCTATGGCGGAGCCGCTGGCCGGGAGGTCAATCCGGCGCTGGCATCGATCGCCATCCGGACGCCGAACAACCAGCTCGGGCAGCAGTTCAAGGTGGCGCTGGTCGATGCGCTCAATCCGGCCGGCATCGCCGAGCCCGAGCGCTACAATCTCGACGTCCAGCTCGACCAGCAGTCGACCGTGCTCGCCATCCAGCTCAACGACAACATCACGCGCTACAACCTTACGCTGATCGCGACCTACCAGCTCCGTCAGCGTGACGACGGGACGGTGCTGCTGCGCTCGGCCACGCGCCGCGTCGCGAGCTACAATGTCGTCAAGGCGCCCTACGCGACGCTCGTCGCGAAGCAGGATGCGGCCCAGCGCGCGCTCGTGGAGATGAGCCAGGAGATCCGCGACCGTCTGGCCATCCACTTCGCGAGCCGGAAGACATGAAGGTCCAGGCGCGCGACGTGGAGCGCCTTCTCCGCGCGCCGGACCGATCCGTCATCCTCCTCTACGGCCCGGACGCCGGGCTCGTCGCCGAGCGGGCGACCCGGCTCGGCCGGAGCGTGGTCGACGATCTCGAGGATCCGTTCCGGGTCAGCGAGCTGGGCGGCGAGCAGCTCCAGACCGAGCCCGAGCGGCTGGCCCTCGAGGCCCAGAGCCTTTGCCTTCTCGGGGGCCGGCGGCTCGTGCGCGTCCGGCGCATGGCCGATCTCGCCACCCGTGCCCTCGAGCTGCTGCTGAGCCACGAGACGATCGAGGCTCTGGTCGTTCTGGAGGCCGACGAGCTGGGCACGAGCTCGAGCCTGCGCAAGCTGGCCGAGCGGTCGCCCGCGGTGGCGGTGATCGCCTGCTATCGCGAGGAAGGCCGCGATCTCGGCCGGAGCATTCGTGCCCTCCTGGGCGAGGCGGGCCTCGAGCCCGAGCCCGACGCGCTCGCCTATCTGGAGGGGCACCTCGGCGCCGACCGGGAGGTGACGCGTCGCGAGCTCGAGAAGCTCGCCCTTTATGTCGGCCCGGGCGGGAAGCGGGTGAGGCTGGGCGACGCCGCCGCCGTGGTCGGCGACAGCGCGGCGCTCGCCATGGACGACGTCACCTTCGGCTGGATCGGTGGCGACCGGGTGCGGCTCGAGCGCAATCTCGATCGCCTGCTCGGCGAGGGGATGGCGCCGATCGCGATCATTCGCGCCTCGGCGAGCCTCGTCGTGCGGCTTCTTCGCCTGCAGGCGGAGGTTGAGCGGGGGAGCTCGCCGCAGGCGGCCGTCGACGGCGCCAGGCCGCCCGTCTTCTTTCGTGCCAAGCCCCAGTATGTCGGGGCGCTCGGCGCATGGCCGGCCGCCCGGCTCGCCGGGGCGCTGGCCGTCCTGCAGGAGGCGGAGATCCGCTGCAAGAGCGCCGGCGCGCCGGAGGCGCTGCTCTGCCGCCACGCGCTGTCCGAGCTCGCCGACCGCGCCGGCGCATCACCCCGCCGACGGGAGCCCGAACCGGTCGCGGGTTGACTAGAGTAGCCGCGACGGGCGAAGCGATGTGGTTCGGGGCAGGCGTTGACAATCCCGACCGGCGAACGACGGCGGCCGCCACAGACGATAGGGAGTGCGAGCTAGACAACTTAACCGTCGACCCTCGCCTGAGCACTGTGCGGCGTGCAAAGAGCGCCGTCCGGGGGCACCCCGACTAAGAATATCTCGCGCCACCTTACTGAACGGTATGTTGTGCGGCGGGGTGGCCTCGATAATCAGCGTGGGTGCTTGTCACAGGGACGATAATGCTCTTCAACTCGGCCCCCTTCATCCTCGTCTTCCTGCCTGTCAGCCTCGTCGGATTCCGCCTGCTCTTGTGGCGCGGCGGCGAGCGCGAGGTGGTCGGCTGGCTCCTGCTGCTCTCCCTTGCCTTCTACGGCTACTGGAACTGGCGCTTCCTCCCGATCCTGATGGGCTCGATCCTGGCCAATTACGCGATCGGCGCCTTGCTCCAGCGTGTCAGCACGAGACCTCGCCGGCGCCTCTGGCTGATCGTGGGGCTTGTGCTCAACCTCGGCGCGCTCTTTGTCTTCAAGTATGCGGAACTCGACCGCCGGCGCGCTCGCCGCCGCGACCGGCTGGCACGCGGATCTCGTCCGTATCGCGCTGCCGATTGGCATCTCGTTCTATACCTTCCAGCAGGTCGCCTATCTGATCGACGTTTGGCGGGGCGTCGCGGTGGAGAGGAATTTTCTCCGATACGCGCTCTTCGTCAGCTTCTTTCCCCAGCTCATCGCCGGACCAATAGTCCACCACGGTGAGATCACGCCACAGCTCGGTCGACTGAACGAGAAGCCCTTCGCTCCCGATCTGGCCGTCGGCCTCTCGATCTTCGCGATCGGGCTCGCCAAGAAGGTCCTGCTGGCTGACAGCTTCGCGCTCCTCGCCTCGCCCGTGTTCAACGCCGCCGCCGGTGGCGCCGTGCCGGGCCTCGCCGCCGCCTGGCTCGCCGCGCTCGCCTACGGGCTGCAGATCTACTTCGACTTCTCGGCCTATTCCGACATGGCGATCGGCCTCGGCCGGATGTTCGGGATCGTCCTACCGATCAACTTCGCCTCACCCTACAAGTCCCGCTCCATCATCGAGTTCTGGCGACGCTGGCACATCACGCTGTCGCGCTTCCTCAAGGCCTATCTCTACATTCCCCTGGGCGGAAACCGGCGCGGCCCGGCGCGCCGGCTCGTCAACATCTTCGTGACCATGCTGCTGGGCGGTGTCTGGCATGGTGCCGGCTGGACGTTCGCGTTGTGGGGTGCCGTCCACGGAGTTCTGATCGTCCTGAACCATGTCTGGCGGGAGCGCCGGCTCCCGCGGCTTCCCGGGCCCCTCACCTGGGCCTTGACGTTCCTTGCGGTGATGCTCGCCTGGGTGCCGTTTCGCGCCGCCGATCTGCCGACCACCGGACGCATGGCCGTGGGGCTCGTAGGTGCCGGCGGCTGGCTCGGGGACGTGCCAGCCGTGGCACCGACGCTGGGCCGCATCCTCGATGCGCGCCTGACGACCGGCGTCTGGGCCACGGTCGACTGGAGTTCTCGTTCTCGGCATGCTGGCCGTCGGCCTCGGTCTCGCCCTGGCGCTCGCGGCAACCAACACCCAGACGCTGATGGCGAGGGTCGAGCCGGGGCTCGCCAGCGACGGCTACCCGAGCGGCATCGAGCCCCGCACATCGGCCAGGAGGGAATGGCGACCGAGACCTCGCCACGCGCTCGTCCTCGGTGTGCTCTTCGCGGTCTGCCTATTGAAGCTGAACGATGTCTCCGAGTTCATTTATTTCCAGTTCTGAAGCGCTGCGTTACCTGGGGCTGCTCGCGGCGGCGGCGCTGCTCGCCGTCATCGGTGTCTGTGCGCTCTCCCTCTGGGGCATAGAGGATAACCTCGTCGCCTGGAAGGACACGAAGCTGTTGCGCTACCAGGTCGCCAAGCTCGAGGCGACGCCGCAGGTCGACATTCTCCTGCTCGGCGATAGCTCGCTCGGCAACGCCATCGACGCGCGCGCCTGGAGCCGGGCCACAGGTCTGAAGGTGACTTCGCTCGCCCTGACGGGGGGCTGGGGCTATGCGGGCTCGCTCAACATGCTGCGCCGGGCGCTGCGGCGCGGTCTCCATCCGAGGCTCGTCCTGATCTTTCAGACGGTCGAGATGATGAGCCGCAACATCTCCTACGACGGCCTGCTCTACTCGGCCAGGACCTTGGCGGACCTGGGCGGTATGCCGGTCTGGCGGCTGCCCCTTCCGCTCGCCAACCTCGACATCCCAATGGGAATGCTGGAGACGCTGCTCGCTCCCGAAGCCATCGACGAGGCTCTTCGCTCGGTCGACTACGTCCCCCAGACCCCTCAAGACCCGGCGCAGGTGCAGCGGGAGGAGAAGCGCCTCACACCGGCCATGATCCGCCCTGAGAAGACCTTCTATCTCGACGCGATCGGCAAACTCTGCCGGCGCGCCGGACTGACCTGCGTCTATGCCCATGGACCCTACGTCGACCCGGCCTGCAGCACGCTCGGTCCCTATCTCGAGGCGGTCGATACCCGGATCCGCGCCGCCGGGCTCATCGTCCTGGCTGGCACTCCCTTCTGCATGCCGCTCAGCGCGGCGGGCAACGCGCCCGACCACGTCTTCCCGCCCCTCAAGGCACGCTTCAGCGAGGCTTATCTGGCCCAGCTCAAGCGACAGCACCTGCTGTCCGACGGCCTGGCGTGCGCAGGCGAGGAGCCCGAGCACCGCGTGAGCAGGACCCAGGCCATGAGGTGCCCAGCCAGCTCGCCCAGGATGCGCCCATCCTGGGCCGCTGACGCCGGCTGACGGCAAGGATGCAAGGCGTGGTATGGATGGCGAGGCGGCAGACGCCCAAGACCGTGGCTCCACCGAGCTGGCCTCTCCGCGCCGCTTCATCGTCGACAGGCCGGGTGTCGCTCGGGTCGACCTGGCCGTCGGCTATCTGTGCTGCCGTGAAGCGCCCACGAACAGCCTCGGGATGTGCCTGTCTGTGCCTGCCGGAATATCCGGCATCGCCTTTACGGGGTGCCCGAGGACGATCTCGTCGAGGGCGACAATTTCCGGGCCATCGACCCGCGCCTTCCGAGCATCTACTTCACGCACTGGATCAACGAGCCCTGGAGCCTGCGCTGGCGCATCAGCCGGCAGATGCGCTCGAAGCCCGTGGTGTTCCTGGCACGCGATCCGCGCGACGTCGCGACCTCCTGCTATTTTCATCATACGAAGCGCTCCGGGCCGCGCACGCGCCGGCGCCTTGGGATGCCGGCGGATCTCGAGGCGATGTCCGTGGCGGACTTCATGATGAGCGACCGCTTCGGGGCGCGCGCGATCGCTCTTTACAATCGCCGCTGGGAGAGCCGGGTCTCCGACCTGCCGCGCGGTCTCGCCCTGCGCTACGAGGCGATGCGCCGGCAGCCCCTCGAGCATCTGCGCGAGCTGATGGCATTTCTCGGCACGCCCGCGACCGACGATGTGCTCGAGGCGGCGATCGCGTTCGCCGACTTCGAGGCGCTCAGACGCAAGGAGCGCGAGGGGTTTTTCGCGAGCGACAAGCTGCGCACCGCCGATTCCGCCGACGACGACGCCTTCAAGGTGCGTCGCGGCAAGATGGGCGGCTACCGGGACTATCTGACGCCCGAGGAGCGACAGCGGGTGGACGACCTCGTGGCCGGCCTCGTCCCGTCGAGCGGCGGCGCATCCATGCCACTCCCCGGCACGCGCAGTCGGCCCGCCGACGCCGGCGGCTAGCCTTCCTCCACCTGTCCCGACCTCGATCGCCGCGCGCCGTACGGATGCGCGGCGATCGGTGTCGCCAGCGGCGGCCATAGGATGCACAGTGGGTGCGGTCGGCTCCCGCGCGATGGATCGCATTGCCGCCCTCGAACGGGCGAGTGGGCGAGCCCATCTTCTGGAACAGCTTTCCTCGACCGGACCGGTGGCGACCATGGACCAGACGGACGCGCTCAACGCCTTGGACCTTCTCAAAGGGCTGTCGCAGCAGCCGGGTCTGATCGAGCGGCCGGAGGCCGGGCGGCCGTTCGAGCTGGTCTCGGAGTTCCAGCCGGCGGGCGACCAGCCGCAGGCCATCGCCGAGCTGATCGACGGGCTGAGCCGGGCCGAGAAGGATCAGGTGCTTCTGGGCGTCACGGGCTCCGGCAAGACGTTCACGATGGCGCAGGTGATCAACACGCTGCAGCGCCCGACGCTCATCCTGGCGCCCAACAAGATCCTGGCCGCCCAGCTCTATGGCGAGATGAGGTCGTTCTTCCCCGAGAACGCTGTTGAGTACTTTGTCAGCTACTATGACTACTATCAGCCCGAAGCCTATGTAGCCCGCTCCGATACCTACATAGAGAAGACGTCGGCGATCAACGAGCAGATCGACCGCATGCGCCACAGCGCGACGCGCGCGCTCTTCGAGCGTGACGACGTCATCATCGTGGCCTCGGTCTCGTGCATCTACGGCATCGGCTCGCCCGAGGTGTACGCGCGCATGACGCTGACGCTCCGTCCGGGCCAGACGGTCGAGCGCGGCCGGCTCCTCCGGGCGCTGATCGAGCTTCAGTACAAGCGCAACGAGATGGAGTTCGCGCGCGGCAGCTTCCGCGCCAAGGGCGACGTCATCGAGATCTTCCCGGCCCACCTCGAGGACCGCGGCTGGCGGGTCTCGCTCTTCGGCGACGTCGTCGAGGCGATCCACGAGTTCGATCCGCTGACCGGCGAGAAAATGGGCAAGCTCGATCAGGCGCGGCTCTATCCCAACAGCCACTACGTGACGCCCAAGCCCACGCTCCAGCAGGCCTGCGAGAAGATCAAGGTGGAGCTGGCCGAGCGCCTGGAGTTCTTTCGCAGCACCGGCAAGCTGCTCGAGGCCGAGCGGATCGAGCAGCGGACGATGGCCGATCTCGAGATGATCGTGACGACAGGCTCCTGCCCGGGCATCGAGAACTACTCGCGCTTTCTCACCGGCCGCCAGCCGGGCGAGCCGCCGCCGACCCTGTTCGAGTACATCCCCGAGCGGGCGATCCTCTTCGTCGACGAGAGCCACGTGGCGGTGCCGCAGCTGGGCGGCATGTTCAAGGGCGACTGGCAGCGCAAGTCGACCTTGGCCGAGTTCGGCTTCCGGCTGCCCTCCTGCACCGACAACCGGCCGCTCAAGTTCGAGGAGTGGGAGGCGATGCGGCCCGAGACGGTGTTCGTCTCGGCGACGCCCGGCCCGTGGGAGCTGGATCGCACCGGCGGCGTCTTCGTCGAGCAGGTGATTCGGCCCACGGGCCTCGTCGATCCGGACGTGATCGTCCGGCCGGTCGAGCACCAGGTGGACGACCTCCTGGCCGAGTGCCGGACCGCGCGCGAGAAGGGCCTGCGCGTGCTGGTCACCACGCTCACCAAGCGCATGGCCGAGGATCTTTCCGAGTATCTGCACGAGCAGGGGGTCAAGGTCCGCTACCTGCATTCCGACATCGACACGCTCGAGCGCATCGAGATCATCCGCGATCTCCGGCTCGGCAAGTTCGACGTGCTGGTCGGCATCAACCTCCTGCGCGAGGGCCTGGACATCCCCGAATGCGGCCTCGTCGCGATCCTCGACGCCGACAAGGAGGGCTATCTGCGCTCCGAGACCTCGCTGATCCAGACGATCGGCAGGGCCGCGCGCAACATCGAGGGCCGCGTCATCCTCTATGCCGACACGATGACGAAGTCCCTGAAGGCCGCGATCGACGAGACCGATCGGCGCCGGGCCAAGCAGACCGCCTACAACGAGGCGCACGGCATCACGCCGCAGAGCATCAAGCGGCAGATCAACGACATCCTGAAGTCGGTGGCCGAGCGTGACTACGTCACGGTGGATATCGGCGAGGGGGCGCCGGCCCACCTCACGGGCATGGATCTCAAGGGCTACATCGCCGACCTCGAGAAGCGCATGCGCGAGGCCGCAGCCGACCTCGAGTTCGAGGAGGCGGCCCGCCTCCGCGACGAGATCCGCCGCCTCGAGGAGGGCGAGCTGGGCCTGCCGGCGGGCCCCGCGCCCGGCGCCCCGCGCGGCTTCACGCCGCCCCAGAAGAAGAACCTGCGGGAGGAGAAGCGACGGATGGCGGAAGCCCGCAAGCGCGGCCAGTCGCGCCGCCGCGTCGGAAGCTGAGGCGGCTCGCCTGCGGGCTATTGTCGCCTTCCTGCGCGGGCTCGGCGCCCTAGCTCCTCGCACAGGTCCCGGCATGACGACGCCGTTGCGGGGGAGAAGTGGGCCATGAAGAAGAAGCGACAGCGCCGGCGCCCGGCCTCGATCCCCAAAACCGGCTCTCCGCGCAAGCCGCGCGCCGCTCCGCGCCCGGGAAGGGGCGGGGTGATGGACGGGAAGCTCGTTGCCGTCGGGAGCGGAGGCTCGCCCGTGTCGGACGCGGGAGCCCCTGGCGTGCCCCTTCGGCCTCGCTGGGAGAGCAGGAACCGGGTGCTCCTGATCGGTCTCTTCGCCTTCGCCGCGACCGCCTTCGTCACCGCGATCACCGTGGGCGTGATGGTCGATCTCAAGGAGCATGGTCGCACACGGCTCGAGGCCCTGGTGGGCGTCGGCCCCAGCCATGCGCAGAGCGCACCTTAGAGCTGTCCAATTGTCCGTGGCGGCCGGCCGACAAGAGGACAAAAAAATAAGGAGGCCTAAGCCTCCTTCTCAGATCGGACCTGCGTGTATGGGCTTGCGCCTCGTTATGAGGAAAGGTTTAGACACTGGGCGGCGTTCCGCCAAGCCCACATTTTAGCGAACCCTTAGAGCTTTCTCTCTACTATAAGTTGTTTAATCCTGCCGATGGCCTTCGCCGGGTTGAGGCCCTTCGGGCAGGTGTTGGTGCAGTTCATGATGGTGTGGCAGCGATAGAGCTTGAACGGATCCTCGAGCGCCTCGAGCCGCTCGCCGGTGCCCTCGTCACGGCTGTCGGCCAGCCAGCGGTAGGACTGGAGGAGTGCCGCCGGGCCGAGGAAGCGGTCGCTGTTCCACCAGTAGGACGGGCAGGCGGTCGAGCAGCAGGCGCAGAGCACGCACTCGTAGAGGCCGTCCAGCCTCTCACGCTGCTCGGGGCTCTGCAGGCGCTCCTTCTCCGGATGCGGGCCCTTGGTCTGCAGCCAGGGCTCGATCCACTCGTACTGATCCCAGAACGCGGTGAAGTCGACGACGAGGTCCTTCACGACCGCCATGTGCGGCAGCGGGTAGATCGCGACCGGCCCGGGCGAGTCGGCGATCGCGCGCGTGCAGGCCAGGGTGTTGTGGCCGTCGACGTTCATGGCGCAGGAGCCACAGATCCCCTCGCGGCACGAGCGGCGGAAGGTCAGCGTCGAATCGACCTCGGTCTTGATCTTGATGAGCGCGTCCAGGACCATCGGGCCGCACTCGGCGAGGTCGATCTCATAGGTGTCGACCCGCGGGTTCTGCTGGTCCTCCGGCTCGTACCGGTAGACCTTGATCTCCTTGAGCTTCTTCGCGCCGCCCTGATGCGCGTAGCGCTTGCCCGGCACGGGTCTGGAGTTCTTGGGGAGCGCGAACTCGACCATCGATAGCTGTCCTCCTCGGCCCTTGGGCCTCGATCAATAGACCCGCTTGGCCGGCGGCACGGGCTCAACCTCGTTCGTCAAGGTGTGCGCGTGCACCGGCCGCACATCGAGCTGCGGTGCGTGCGTCCCGTCGACCCAGACGAGCGTGTGCTTCATCCAGCTCTCGTCGTCGCGGTCGGGGAAGTCCTCGCGGGCATGGGCACCCCGGCTCTCGGTCCGGTAGGCGGCCGAGCTCATCGTGGCCACCGCCTGCAGCATCAGATTCTGCAGCTCGAGCGCCTCAACGAGGTCGCTGTTCCAGACGCGCGAGCGATCGCTCACCCGGATCTCGGCCAGGCTCGAGGCGACCTCGCCGATCTTGCGGCAGCCCTCGTCGAGCGTCGGGCCGTCGCGAAAGACGCTCGCATGCTTTTGCATCGTGCGCTGCATGTTGAGCCGGATCTCGCCGGTCGAGAGGTCGCCCTTGCTGTGCAGCAACCGGTCGACCCGTGCGACCGCCTCGTCGCCCGCGTCCTTGGCCAAGGACTTGTGGGCGCTGCCGGCGGTCACGAGCTCGGCTGCCCGGTGCGCCGCGGCGCGGCCGAAGACGACGAGGTCGGTCAGCGAGTTGCCGCCGAGCCGGTTGGCGCCATGCACCGACGGGCAGGACGCCTCGCCGACCGCCATGAGGCCGTGGACCGGATGATCCGGATCGCCATTCCTCGGCCCCACGACCTCGGTCAGATAGCTCGTGGGAATGCCGCCCATATTGTAGTGGCAGGTCGGCACGACGGGGATCGGCTCCTTGGTGACGTCCACGCCGGCGAAGATCCTCGCCGTCTCCGAGATCCCGGGCAGCCGCTCGTGCAGCAGCTTGGGCTCGAGATGCTCGAGATGCAGGTGGATGTGGTCCTTCAAGGGGCCGCAGCCCCGGCCCTCGTTGATCTCGATCGTCATCGCCCGGCTGACGACATCGCGCGAGGCCAGATCCTTGGCGGTCGGCGCGTAGCGCTCCATGAAGCGCTCGCCCTCGGCGTTGGTGAGATAGCCGCCCTCGCCGCGCGAGCCCTCGGTGATCAGGCAGCCGGCGCCGTAGATGCCGGTGGGGTGGAACTGCACGAACTCCATGTCCTGCAGCGGCAGGCCGGCGCGCAGCACCATGGCGTTGCCGTCGCCGGTGCAGGTATGGGCCGAGGTGCACGAGAAGTAGGCGCGGCCATAGCCACCGGTCGCCAGGCAGGTCTGATGCGCGCGGAACCGGTGCAGCGAGCCGTCCTCGATGCAGATCGCAATCACGCCGACGCAGGAGCCGGCCTCGTCCATCAGCAGGTCGAGGGCGAAATACTCGTTGAAGAACTGGACCTTGTTCTTGAGCGCCTGCTGGAAGAGCGAGTGGAGGAGGACGTGGCCGGTGCGGTCGGCGGCAGCGCAGGTGCGGTAGGCCTGCCCCTTGCCGAAGCCGACCGACTGGCCGCCGAAGGCGCGCTGGTAGATCTTGCCCTCGGGCGTGCGGGAGAAGGGCACGCCGTAATGGTCCAGCTCGTAGACCGCGGATGGGGCGCTCTTGGTCATGTATTCGATGGCGTCCTGGTCGCCCAGCCAGTCCGACCCCTTGACGGTGTCGTACATGTGGAAGCGCCAGTCGTCGGCGTTCATGTTGCCGAGCGCGGCGTTGATGCCGCCCTGTGCCGCCACGGTGTGCGAGCGCGTCGGGTAGACCTTGGTGACGCAGGCGACGTTGAGGCCGGCCTCGACCATGCCGACCGCGGCGCGCAGGCCGGAGCCACCAGCGCCGACGACGATGCAGTCGAAATAGTGATCGGTGATCGGATAGGCCGCGGCCATCGGCTCAGCTCCCGAGTGACACTTTGAGGATCGCGACGATGGAGCCCAGGCCCAGCGCCACGATCACGAAGGCGAGGACGATGAGCGACGCGAGCTTGGCGCCCTCGTGATGCACATAGTCCTCGATGACCTCCTGAAGGCCCAGCTGGGCATGCCAGAAGGCCGAGACGACGAGGAGGATCATCATCGTCGTGTCGAACGGGCGGGCGAGCCAGGCCTTCACCTCGGCATAGCCGGCGCCCGAGAGCGACAGGCAGCTCCAGACGAACCACAAGGCCAGGATCGCCGTGGCGATGGCCGTGAGGCGCTGCATCTTCCAGTGCGCCAGACCCTTGCGGGCCGAGCCCTGGGCCTTGAACCGGACGGCTTCGGTGCGGGCTGCCATCGCGTCTTCTCCCTCAGCGGACGATCAGGGCGGCGATCCAGGCGAGGATCGTGAGCGCTCCTGCGGCGGCGATGACGAGGCCACCGGTGAGCTGTGCCGTCGCCAGATCGAACCCGTAGCCCATGTCCCAGGCGAGATGGCGGATGCCGTTCAGCAGGTGGAAGAACAGCACGAAGGTGAGGCCGAAGAGGATGAGGCCGCCCAGGAGGTTGTCGGTGACGGCCTGGAAGGTGGCGAACGAGTCGGGTCCGCCGGCCAGGGCCATCAGCCACCACGCGAGGAGCAAGAGACCGACCGCCAGCGCCACCCCGCTCACCCTGTGGGCGATGGACAGAGCCATCGTGAAGTACCAACGGTAGACCTGGAGATGGGGGGACAGAGGCCGGCCCGAGGTCGCCATTTTTCTTCCTCCTGATCACCACCCGCTCGTAGCGAAAGGTGCCGCAGCTGCGAGATAGATCAATTACGCCCCGACGCCTAGGGGCGCAGCGCGACCGAAGGGCGCGCCGGGCCGGGGGATGGCAGCATAGGTGCGATGCGTCATTCTAGAGGGAATTGATCGAGCCGGTCCGCATTAAAGAGAAGGAATCGGCATGCTCATCCGCCGGCGGTCGCTGCTGCTCGGCCCGCTTGCCCTTCTGCCGGGCTGCGCCAGCATAGGCAGCGTGACCGTGGGCCGCGACAGGCTCAACTACGGCACGGCGCTGGCCACGTCGATCAAGCAGCAGACGCTCCTCAACATGGTGCGCCTGCGCTACGCCGACGTGCCGACCTTCGTCAGCGTCTCGCAGATCGTGAGCGGCTACACCCTCGAGGGCTCGGTCACCACGGGCTTCAACGTGCTGCCCGACTTCCGCGAGCTGTCCGGCGACGTCGCGCTGGGCGGGGGCCTCAACTACACCGACCGACCGACCATCACCTTCACGCCGGTGACGGGCGAGCAGCTCGCCGAATCCTACCTCACGGCCATCCCGCCCAGCGATCTCTTCTTCCTCATCCAGAGCGGCGTGCCGGTCGACCTCGTGCTGCGGGTCGGGGTCCAGTCGATCAACGGCCTTCGGAACTGGAGCAGCACGATCTCAGGCTCGTCCATGGCGGCGCCGAGCTTCTACGAGCTGATCGACCGCCTGCGCGAGATCCAGAACGCCGGAGCCCTCGGCCTGCGCATCGACCAATCGAACGGCCAGCGGCGCGCCTTCCTCACGCTGCTCGGGGAGGAGTTGGACGCCTCCCTGGGCGCCACGATCCTGCAGGTGAAGAAGCTCCTCGGCCTCGACCGGAAGCGTGACGAGTTCGAGATCGTCTATGGCCGGGTGCGGGCCGACGACGACACCATCGCCGTCCTGACGCGCTCGGCGCTCGAGATCCTGAACGAGCTGAGCTCGCTCATCACCGTGCCGATCGAGGACGTGGCGGCGGGCCGCACCTCGGCCACCGTGATCGAGAGCGACGTGGCCGACGTCTCGCCGCTCCTGACCGTGCGCAGCGGCCCCAGCGCGCCTTCCACCGCCTACGTCGCCGTGCGCTACAACGCCTCCTGGTACTGGATCGACGGCGAGGACTACCGCTCGAAGGTGGTGTTCAGCTTCGTCCAGCTGCTGCTTGCCATCGCCGAGAAGAGCCGCGGCGGCCAGGGGCCGCTGATCACCATCCCGACCGGGTGAGGGGCGCCCGCGACGTTCAGAGCCGCCCGACGTCGGCCGCCGTCGCGGCCGCTCGGAGCTCAGCGTCGAGCGTCGCGAGCGGCAGGCCGCGGCGCAAGGCCAGCTCGAGATAGGCTGCGTCGTAGGTGGTGAGCTTGTGGGTCTCGGCCAGGAACGAGGTGTCGCTCCACGCGCGACCCCAGGTCTCCGCGTCGGCCTCGATGGGAAGCACGGCGAGGTCGCGCAGTGAGTCCAGCCTGTCCTGTCGCGAGGCCCGGCCGCGGCGCTCGGCCATCAGCAGGGCGTTCGCGACCTCGAGGCGCCAGTGACCGGGCACGATCGCCCCGGCCTGAGCGACCCGATCAAAGACCGCCGCTGCGTGCTCCGTCGCCTCGTCCTCCATGATCCACGCCAAGGTCACCGAGGCGTCGACGACGAGGCTCAATATTTCCGCCCCTCGTCGATCAGATCCTTGATCTTCAAGCCCTTGAGGCTCATCGATCCGCGCCGCTCGGCGATCCGGCGCATGGCTGCCTCGACGGCGTCCGGCTCGTGTGCGGATCTGGCCGTCACGAGCCTCGCCACCGCCTCGCCATGGCGCATCACCGTGATCTCCTGCCCCTGCTCGACCCGCGCCACGAGCGTGCCGAAGGCGATCGCGCTGCCTACCGCGCTTTCCTCGATGGCTGTCGCGTCGGCGCCGGGCGAAGCGGCCATGTCGGGCGGCCGTGATCCCGCCACCGGACCTCGATCGGAGCTTTCGAGCACGTTGCGGACGTGCTGATAAAGAATGCCTGTAACCTTGCTGATCTCGGCTCGTGCCCAGCCCTCCGAGCTGAGCGCGCGGATACAGTCGCTGATCTGGGACGCTGCATATCGCTCGGGGAGTCGGTAGGTCGTGTTCCCTCGAGGACTCGGCTTCTCAACAAGCCGGTGACCACGGTGTTCGCCCGCGTATCTCGTCATGGCCATCAGTCCCCTCCAGGCAAGGAACAAGCTATCTATCATATTAGTTAGATAGTTAGTCAAGAGGACCGGTTGGGGTTGTGCCGCCGGCCTACGCCGTGGGCGTGTCGGCGCGGGCGGCCATCGTGCCGGTGCGCAGCGGCATCAGAGCCCAGTAGTCGAGGTCGAGCAGGACCTCGGGCAGGTAGCGGCCGTCCGGCCCACGCAGCGGGAAGTCGGCGCAGGGCCGGTTCTTCGTGGCGACGAGGCGGAGGCGGAGGGCGCCGGCGTCGGCGCGGCCCGGGAGCTCGGCTTTGCCCAGAACCTCGGACCAGGTGTAGATCGTGTCGCCGGCGATGCAGGGGTTGGCGTGCGTGCCGGCGTTGATGCCGAGGATCAAAAGCGCGTTGGCGAGGCCGTTGGCCGAGAGGGCGCGGGCGATCGAGATCACGACGCCGCCATAGACGATGCAGGCGCCGAGGCGGCCCCGGCGCTCGACATGGTCGTTGAAGTGGACGCGGGCGGTGTTCTGGTAGAGGCGGGTGGCGAGGCGGTGCTCGCTTTCCATCACGGCCATGCCATCGACATGGTCGATGCGCTCGCCGACGGCGAAGTCCTCGAAGAGATGGGGCGATCCGGTGGCCACCGGGTCGATGCTCCAGGCGCTGAAGCCTTTGGGCACGACCAGGCGCTCGGCCGGCACCGCCGACGCCAGCTCGGGAACGGTGGCCGGCGGTGCAGCGCTGTTCCGGGTCGCGCTTGCGCACGAGCACCCAGCGGACGAATTCCAGCACCGGCGGGCCGTCGGCGAGGGAGCCTTCGGTCCGCACCCAGACGATGCCGGTCTCGCGCGACGAGGTCTCCTTGAGCCCGATCACGGTCGAGACGGCACTCAGCGTGTCGCCGGGCCGGACCGAGCCCAGGAAGCGCCCCTCGGCGTAGCCGAGATTGGCCACGGCGTTGAGCGAGACGTCGGGGACCGACTTGCCGAAGACGGTGTGGAAGACGAGGAGATCGTCCAACGGGGCGCCGGCGAGGCCGAGGCTGCGCGCCAGGGGGTCGCTGCAGTGGAGGGCGAAGCGCGAGCCGGTGAGGGCCAGATAGAGGGCCCGGTCGCCTTCGGTGAGGGTGCGCGGCGTCGCGTGCCGGATCGTCTCGCCGAGGCGAAAATCCTCGAAGAATCGGCCCGTGCCCGCCTTGGCCGAGACCGGGGATGCCAATGCCGGCTCCGTCATCCTCGTCTCTCCGCTTTCACCGCCGCCGGAACGATTCTATGCCCGCAGGGCAGTCGTGCGCAGCCATAACGCATGCGGGCGCTGCCGCCGCGAGCCGCGACCTCCTGCCACACGCGCCTCGGAGGCTCCCTCTTGCCACTGCCGTGCCCAGGGTCCAAGTGAAGCGCCAAGTCTGAACTGAACCGTTCAGTTCACCGACCCGTATGGCCCGAGCGGAGCCGATCATCGACAGGCCGGGCATGCCGGCGGGAGCGAGGCCATGGCAGCCGCAGAGACACGCCGCGCCAGCAATGGCAGCCCCGGGAGCGGGGGCGAAGGCGCACCTGCGAAGGACGGGGCCAAGGGGCGCAAGAAGAAGCCCTTCATCATCCTGGGTGCCCTGGTCCTGATCGGCGCCATCCTCGGCGGCACCTACTGGTGGCTTCATCGCAACGAGGAATTGACCGACGACGCCTTCGTCGACGGCAACATCGTGCAGATACGCCCGCAGGTTTCGGGCCAGGTCATGGCGCTCCACTTCACCGACAATGAGGAGATGCCGAAAGGCGCCCTCCTGATCGAGATCGACCCGCGCGACTACCAGGCCGCGCTCGAGCGCGCACAGGCCAATGTCGATGCGGCAATCGCGAGCCAGGGGGCCGCCGAGGCCAATCTCGCGCTCACCAAGGCCACCACCGAGGCCGACATCCAGCTGGCGCAGGCCTCGCTCGAGGCGGCGCAGCATGCGGTGGCGCAGGACCAGTCGCAGGTCGAGGCGGCTTCCGCCGACGCCGACCTGGCCAAGTCCACCCTCAGGCGCGTGCAGGACCTGGTTCGGCGCAAGTTCGACTCCCAGCAGCAGCTCGACGATGCCCAGGCGACAGCACAGGGCAACGAGGCGCGTTACCAGTCCGCCCTCAAGGGCGTGGCGCATGGCGCAGTCGCAGGTGGCCGAGGCCCAGGCGCGGCTGGTGCAGGCGCGGACCGCACCCCAGCAGCTGGCGGTCAAGCAGGCGGCCGTCGAGACCGCCAAGGCGCAGGTCGAGCAGGCTCAGGCGGAGCTGAGCACGGCCCAGCTCAACCTCTCCTACACGCAGATCCGAGCACCCCAGGCGGGCCGCATCACCAAGCGCGCGGTCGATGTGGGCGACGTCGTGCAGGCCAACGAGACCCTGACCAGCATGGTCGTGGGCGAGCCCTGGGTCACCGCCAACTTCAAGGAGACCGAGCTGACGCGGATGCGGCCGGGCCAGCCCGTGACGATCGAGATCGACACCTATCCGGGCCAGAAGCTCAAGGGCCGCGTCGACAGCATCCAGGCCGGCACCGGCAGCCGGTTCAGCCTGCTGCCGGCCGAGAACGCCACCGGCAACTATGTGAAGGTGGTGCAGCGCGTGCCGGTGAAGATCGTCTTCGACGACCCGCCGGGCGATCGAGCGACTTCCTGGCGCTCGGCATGTCGGTCGTCCCCACCGTCGACGTGGCGGCGGCTCCGAGCCCCGCGGCGCACGACCGCCACCAAAGGACACGGGCGCACAGTGAGCAGCCGGCTGCCCGCCGCCGACGGCCCGCGGGCGCACCGGCGGCCGGAAGGCCGCCGCGAGAGCGCGCCAGCTTCTGGGTGATCGCACCGCTGGTGGCCCTGGCGGCGTTCATGGAGGTGCTGGACATCTCCATCGCCAACGTGGCGCTCCAGCACATCGCCGGCGACCTCTCGGCCAGCCTCGACGAATCGACCTGGGTCCTGACCTCCTACCTCGTCACCAACGCCATCATCCTGCCGGCCAGCGGCTGGCTCTCGACCGTGCTCGGCCGCAAGCGCTTTTTCATCGCCTGCATCATCGGCTTCAGCGCCAGCTCGCTGCTCTGCGGCCTCGCCCCCAACCTCGGCGGGCTGATCCTGTTCCGCGCGATCCAGGGCCTGACCGGCGGCGGCCTGCAGCCGAGCGCCCAGGCGATCCTGAACGACGAGGCACCGCCCGAGAAGCGCGGCATGGCCTTCGCGCTCTACGGCATGGCGGTGGTCTTCGCGCCGGCGATCGGGCCGACGCTGGGCGGCTGGATCACCGACAATGCGAGCTGGCGCTGGGTCTTTCTCATCAATGTCCCGGTAGGCATCCTGCTGGCCTTCGCCGTCCAGGCCATCGTGCAGGACCCGCCCGAGCTGATCGCGGAGCGCAAGCGCCGGCTCGAGGCGCGGCGTCCGGATCGACTATATCGGCTTCTCCCTCCTGGCGCTGGGGCTGGGTGCCCTTCAGGTCGTCCTCGACCGCGGCCAGCAGGACGACTGGTTCTCCTCGGGCTTCATTCTCGCGCTGTCGGCGCTGTCGCTGCTGGCGCTCGTGACCTTCGTGATCTGGGAATGGGGCCACGACGACCCGATCGTCGACCTCCATCTGCTCAAGAGCCGCAACTTCGCGCTCGCCAACGTCTTGATGGTGATGCTGGGCTTCATCCTGCTCGGCAGCACGGTCCTGATCCCGGAGCTGGTCCAGCAGCTCTTCGGCTACACCGCGACCGACGCCGGCTTCGTCATCTCGCCCGGCGGGTTCGCCGTGATGGCGCTGATGCCGATCATCGGCCGGCTGGTCGGCGTCGTCGACGTGCGGCTCATGATCACCTTCGGCCTGGCCGTCTCGGCGGCGGCGCTCTGGCACATGGGCGGCCTGTCGCTCGACGCCGACTACGCGACCTTCGCCTGGGCGCGCGTCTACCAGGCCTCGGGCCTGGCTTTCCTCTTCATCCCGATCAACACCGTGGCCTTCGTCGGCCTGCCGCGCACCAAGACCAGCAGCGCCTCGGCCCTCATCAACCTTTCCCGGAACATCGGCGGCGCCTTCGGCATCTCGCTCGTCACGACGGAGCTCGCCCGCGCCGGGCAGCGCCACCAGAGCTATCTCGGCGCGCACATCACGCCGACCGCACCCGCCTATCGCGAGCAGGTCGAGAGCCTGACGCACATGTTCCTCGACAAGGGCTACACGATGGCCGAGGCTCTTCATCACGCCCAGGCGGTGCTCTACCAGACCATGCTGAAGCAGGCGCAGATGCTGGCCTATCCTCGACGACTTCAAGATGCTCGCCGTGATCTTCGCCGTGCTGATCCCGTTCGTCTTCCTGCTGCAGAAGCCGAAGGCCGGCGGGCCCGCGGCCCCGGCGCACTGAACCCGTGAGCGACGCGCGCCTGCCCGTCTCGGTGATCACGGGCTTTCTGGGCTCAGGCAAGACGACCTTGCTGAACCGCCTGCTGCGTCATCCGCGCTTCCAGCGCACGGCCGTCATCATCAACGAGTTCGGCGAGATCGGCCTCGATCACGACCTGGTCGAGAAGGCGAGCGAGGACGTGGTCGAGATGCGCGGCGGCTGTCTTTGCTGCACCATCCGCGGCGATCTCTCGCGCGCCATCCGCGGCCTCAACCTGCGCCGCATCAAGGGCGAGGTGCCGGATTTCCGGCGCCTCGTGATCGAGACGACGGGCCTCGCCGACCCCGCGCCCATTCTCCAGACGCTCCTGACCGACCCCATCATCGAGCACGATTTCCGGCTCGAGGGCGTCGATCACGCTGGTCGATGCCGTGAACGGCATGGCCGACCCTCGACGCCCAGCCCGAGGCGATCAAGCAGGCGGCGGTGGCCGACCGCCTCGTCCTGACCAAGGCCGACCTCGCCGCGCCCGAGGCAACGTCGCGGCGCTGCGCGAGCGGCTGAGGGACGCTCAATCCCTCCGCGCCGATCATCGAGGCGGCAAGGGGGCAGGTCGATCCGGGGCGTCTCTTCGATGCCGGTCCCTATGATCCCGCCAGCCGCCGCCCGGACGTGCTGCGCTGGCTCGACGAGGCGGCGTTCGACGCGCACGAGCACCATCATCACGAGCACGACGTGAACCGGCACGACGACCGCATCCGTGCCTTCTGCATCCGCCGCACGGCGCCGATCTCCGAGACCGCCGCCAGCCTCTTCCTCGAGCTGCTGATCGGCCAGACGGGCCCCGATCTGCTGCAGGATGAAGGGTATCCTCAAGATCGCCGAGACGCCGGAGCGGCCCGCTCGTGATCCAGGCGGTGCAGCACGTCGTCCACGAGCCCGTGCGCCTCGACGCCTGGCCCTCCGAGGATCACGACACGCGCCTCGTCTTCATCACCCGCGACGTGCCGCGCAGCCGCATCGAGCCGCTGCTCGACGCGCTCTCCAGCCCCGCCTAGCGCCCTTCCGCGAGCTGTGGGCGCCGGCCCGCCGGACCGCTAGTCTCGCCGGTCGAGCCGGCCGCTTCGGCCCCGCGGAGAGACAAGATGCTCGAGGGCGATCGAGACTGGGGCGTCCGGCTTGCCCTGATCCTGCCGGGCCTCGCCCAGCTTCGCGGCTACGATGCGACGACAGCCGGCCGCGATGCGCTGGCGGGACTGTCGGTCGCCGCGGTGGCCCTGCCGATCGGCATCGCCTATGCGGCGATCGTCGGCCTGCCGCCGGAGGTCGGGCTCTATGCGAGCATCCTGCCGCTCCTCGGCTACGCCCTCTTCGGCTCGTCGCCGCAGCTCATCGTCGGGCCCGACACCGCGACCTGCACCGTCGTGGCCGCGGCGCTTCTCCAGCTCGGCGTCACCGCGTCCGGTGACCGGATCGCCGTGGCGGCGGCGCTGGCGATGCTGGTCGGGCTGCTCTGCATCGTCGCGGGCCTGCTGCGGCTGGGCGCCATCGCGAATTTCCTTTCCCGCCCGATCCTCACCGGCTACCTGGCGGGCGTGGCGCTGGCCCTTCTGGGCGGTCAGCTCGGCAAGCTGACGGGCGTGGCCATCGCCCACAAAGCTCTGCTCGGCGCCGTCTGGGAGCTCCTGGGCAAGCTCGGCCAGACCCATCTTCCGACGTGGCGGTCGGGCTCGGCCTCGTCATCCTCTTGCGATTCTCCGCCGGGCGTGGCCCCGGCTGCCGGGGCCGCTGATCGCGCTGGCCCTGGCGATCGCGCTCTCGGCCGGCCTCGGGCTCGAGCATCGTGGCGTCGCGGTGTCGGCAGGATCAGCGCCGCGCTGCCGCGGCCGTCGCTGCCGCTGCCCGCCGGCCTGCCGCTCGGCCAGCTCCTCTCGAGGCGCTGGCGATCCTCCTGGTCAGCTTCGGCAGCGGCATCGTGACCGCACGCAGCTTCGGCGCCCGGAACGGCTATCGCGTCGATGCCGACCGCGAGCTGCGGGGCTTCGGCGCCGCCAACCTCGTCTCCGGCCTCTTCGGCGGGTTCGCCGTCACCGGCGCCGACTCGCGCACGGCCGTGAACGATGCCATGGGCGGGCGCACCCAGATGGTGGGGGTGGTGGCGGCGGTGGCGCTGACCCTCTCCCTCGTGTTCCTCGCGGACGCGCTGGCGAGCCTGCCGCTGGCGGCGCTGGGCGCCGTCCTGGTCTCGGCGGCGCTCGACCTTCTCGATATCCGGGAGCTCCGGCGCCTCTGGATGGTGAGCCGCGCCGAGCTTCTGTTCGCGCTCATTGCCGCGGCCGGGGTGCTGGTGGTGGGCGTGCTCCAGGGCGTGATCATCGCCATCGGCGTCACCTTCTTCCATCTGCTGCGCAAGGCGTCACGGCCGCGCGACGCGCTTCTCGGCCGGATTCCCGGTCGCGAGGGGCTCTTCAAGCTTCACCGCCATCCCGAGGCGGCGGCGATCCCGGGCCTGCTGCTCTACGCCGTCGAAGGCTCGGTCCTCTTCTTCAACGCCGACTATGTGCGGCGCCGGGTCCTCTGGATCGCCGACCGGCAGCCGGGCGCAGGCGGCTGGCTCGTCCTCGATGCCGCTGCGGTGAACATGCTGGACGTGACCGCCGCGGACATGCTGTCGGAGGTGCGGGACGAGCTGCATCGGCGCGAATGAGGTTCGCCATCGCGGCGCTGCAGACCTTGCCGCGGCAGTTCTCGAGCGGGGGGCCGCTCGGGCGGATCGGCCAGGGCATGATCTTCGAGCAGCTCGAGGACGCGGTGAGGCGTTCGAGAAGCGCCGCCATCGCCGGGCCGGTGAAGCAGAGGGAGACGCTCGGCCCTTCGCGGGAGACGGCACGGCGGCCGAGGCGGTGCCACTGGCACTCTAGACGCGCACCTCGCCGGCCCAGGCCCGCCGTCTCAGCGGGCCGCAGGCATAGTCGGGCAGCAGGAAGGGCGCGTCGGGCGGCAGCGGCAGGTCGACCCAGCGGCCCTCGCGCATCGCCAGATAGGCGGCCTGGACGACCTCCTGCGCCTTGAGCCCATCCTCGCCGGAGACGAAGGGGGCCGCACCGGTCCGCACGCTATGGCAGAAGGCGCGGAGCTGCGCGTCGTAGGGGTTGGCGCGCGGCGGCTTGAGGGTGATCCAGCCGCCCTCGAAGCCCTTCCACCAGGCCTCGGGATAGTGCGCCTCGCGCAGCACGTCCGGCAGGTCGGCCGCCTTGCGCTCGGTATGGACGGCGAGCGGAACGGCGTGGAACGGGTTGAGCGTCTCGGTCGCCAGATGGATCGTGCCTTCCGAGCCGTAGATGTCGGTGCCGTCGCCGATGGCGGGCGAGTACCGGTCGGAGGAGAGGCAGCCTCGGGCGCCGCTCTCGAGGCGGGCCAGGAGCCAGACATTGTCGTCGATCGGGTCGGGCACGACGCTGTGGGCCAGCTCGGCCATCACCGAGCGAAACTCGCCCAGCAGGTGGCGGACGAGGTCGATGCGGTGGATCGTGAGGTCGATGATCGTGGCACCGCCCGAGAGAGCGAGGTCGTAGCGGTAGCGGGTGGCCGCCGGATAGACGTTCCAACGCTCGGCGTAGATCGAGCGGAAGCCGTGCACCTTGCCGATGACACCCTGCCCGATCAGCGCCTTGGCGATGCGGACCTGGTTCCAGTAGCGCTGGTTGAAGCCCACCTGCAGCACGACGCCGGCAGCAGCGCAGGCATCGACCATGCGTCGCGCCGCCTGGATGTCGATCGCGAGCGGCTTCTCGCACAGCACGTGCTTGCCGGCGGCCGCGGCCGCGATCACGGCCTCGGGATGGTAGCGGTTGGGCGTGGCCACGACGACGGCGTCGATGTCCCGCCGCTCGAGCAGCCGGTCGAGCTCGGTGCAGGCGGTGGCGCCGAACGCCTCGGCGAGGCTGGCGCCCGCTCGGCATCCTGGTCGAAGACGGCCATGAGCTCGGCATCGGCCGAGCGGCCGATGGTGGGCGCGTGGCTGAGCCGCATGATGGCGCCAGCACCGATCAGCCCGAAGCGGACCGGCGCTTCCACGGGCGTCGCTCCCATTTTCTGCCTCCCTTTCGTTACCCGCGCTCGGGTCATGCCCGGAGCTTCCCGGGAACAATGCGCCTTCGCGGCCCTGTTCCATCGATGCCGCCGTCGCCCCAGGCGACGGCGGCGATCGGCAAATCCAGGGAGAAGAACCATGAACTGGGACATCATCAAGGGCAACTGGAAGCAGGTCCAGGGTCGCGTGAAGCAGGAGTGGGGCAAGCTCACCGACGACGACGTGACCCGGATCGACGGCAACGTCGACGAGCTGCGCGGCCGGCTCCAGGAGCGCTACGGCATCGGCAAGGACGAGGCGGACAAGCAGATCCGCGAGTGGGAGCGCAGGCTCTCCTGACCTCGATCGATGGGCGGGCCCCGGCAGCGGGCCCGCTCGCTCGTCCCGGCGGCTTGATGCAGGCGCATCGGTAGCTAAGCTCCTGAGCCCCGTCGGGCGCGGTCCGGTTGTCGGTCGTGCCGGCATGGCGAGGAGCGGGCATCTGCATCGAGCGGCGTGGTCGGCATGGCCGGCCTCTGACGAACGCCGGCCTCGGACCGCCGGAGGGCCATCGTCTTGCCGGCCGGCGCGCCGCCGGTGGTGCTCGCGTCGGGCAGTGTCACGCGCGCGGCTCTGCTCAAGGCCGCAGGGGTCTCTTTCTCCGTCGTTCGGCCCGTGGTCGACGAGGCCGCGATCCGCGAGGCGTTGCGCGCCGAGGATGTCCCGGTCGAGGATGCGGCCACGGCGCTGGCCGAGATGAAGGCGCTGCGTGGGGCTGCCGGACAGCCTCCCGATGCGATCGTCATCGGCGGCGACCAGCTCCTCGATCTCGATGGCGACTGGCTCGAGAAGCCGTCCGACCGTGCAGCTGCCAGAGCCCAGCTTCTCCAGCTGCGCGGCAGCGCGCACAGCCTCGTCTCGGCGGCAGTGGCCGTCCGCGACGGCGTGCGCGTCTGGCACGCCGTCGACAGCGCCAAGGTCTGGATACGTCCTTTCAGCGAGACGTTCCTCGACGCCTATCTCGACGCCATGGGCGAGGCGGCGCACGCCAGCGTCGGCGCCTACCAGCTCGAAGGCCTGGGCGGCCAGCTCGTGAGCCGCGTCCAGGGCGATCACTTCACCGTCTCAGGGCCTTCCGCTCCTGCCCCTGCTCGCCTTCCTGCGCGAGCAGGGCGCGCTGCTCCGCTGACGCCCATGCTGCTCCTGGGGCTCACCGGCTCGATCGCGATGGGCAAGAGCCATGTGGTGCGCCTGTTCCGCGCCTATGGCGTGCCGGTGTTCGATGCCGACGCGGCCGTCCACGCCCTCTTTCGTCCGGGCGGTGCTCGCGGTGGCGCCGGTGCTCGAGGCGTTTCCGGGCGTCGGCGACGAGGCGGGCGGCATCGACCGCCGCAGGCTCGGTGCCGAGGTCATGGGCGAGGAGCCGGCGCTGCGCCGGCTCGAGGCGATCGTGCATCCGCTGGTGCGCGCGGCCGAGCGGCGCTTCCTGGAACGCCAGTGCCGCGACCGGCGGCCGCTCGTCGTCCTCGACATCCCGCTTCTGCTCGAGACCGGGGGCGAGCGGCGCGTCGACCGGGTGGCCGTGGTGAGCGCGCCGGCGGCGCTTCAGCGCGACCGTGCCCTGCGTCGGCCGGGGATGACACCGGCCCGCCTCTCCGCCATCCTGGCCAAGCAGATGCCGGACGCCCGAAAGCGCCGCCGCGCCGACTTCGTCATCCCCTCGGGCTACGACCGGGGGGCCTCGGCGGCGGCGGTGGCCGGGCTGATCCAGCGTCTCTCCGGCGAGCCGGGGCGGGCCTGGCCCGGCCTCTGGCTGCGCCATGGCTGAGCGGGGAGCTGGATGATCCGCGAGATCGTGATGGACACCGAGACGACAGGGCTCGACCCGGATTCGGGTCATCGGCTCGTCGAGCTGGGTGCCGTCGAGCTGCTCAACCACCTGCCCAGCGGCCAGACCTTTCACAGCTACATCAACCCCGAGCGCGACATGCCCGAGGAGGCGTTCCGCGTGCATGGGCTCAAGGCCGACTTCCTCGCCGGCTATCCCGTCTTCGCCGAGGTCGTCGACGCCTTTCTCGAGTTCGTCGGCGACAGCAAGGTCGTCATCCACAATGCCGGCTTCGACCTCAAGTTCATCAATGCCGAGCTGAAGCGCCTCGATCGCGATCTGTGGCCCGCCGAGCGGGCGATCGACACGCTCTATCTGGCCCAGCGCCGCTTTCCGGGCTCGCCCGCCAGCCTGGACGCGCTCTGCAAGCGCTTCGGGATCGACGCATCGGCCCGGACCAAGCACGGCGCCCTTCTCGACAGCGAGCTTCTGGCCGAGGTCTATCTCCACCTCCTGGGCGGCCGGCAGACGCATCTGGGCCTGGCTCTGCCCGGTCGCCGCGAGGCCGGCCAGGGCATGGTGGCGCGCACGGCCCGCCCGCCGCGTCCGCATGCCGCCTCGTCGGCGGAGCTCGAGGCCCACGCCGCCTTCCTGGCCGAGCTCACCGATCCTCTATGGCAGGCCTAGGGTTGCGACGCCCGGCCGCTTGGCACTCTTTCGTGGTCTCGGCTAGAAGGCGCGCGCCACCGTCGGTTCGCGATCGGCGGCGCGTGCTGATCCGCGGGCGCGATACCGCAATGGGAGTCTCCTGATGCAGAAGATCAAGGTGGCAAAGCCGATCGTCGAGCTCGACGGCGACGAGATGACCCGGATCATCTGGAAGATGATCAAGGACCAGCTCATCCTGCCCTTTCTCGACGTCGATCTTCTCTATTTCGATCTCGGCATCGAGCATCGCGACGCCACCGACGACCAGGTGACGGTCGACGCGGCGAACGCGATCAAGGAGCACAATGTCGGCGTCAAGTGCGCCACGATCACCCCCGACGAGGCCCGGGTGAAGGAGTTCGGCCTGAAGAAGATGTGGCGGTCGCCGAACGGCACGATCCGCAACATCCTGGGCGGCACGATCTTCCGCGAGCCCATCGTCTGCAGGAACGTGCCGCGCCTCGTGCCCGGCTGGACGCAGCCCATCGTGATCGGCCGTCACGCCTTCGGCGACCAGTACCGCGCCACCGACTTTCTGTTCCCGGGCAAGGGCCGGCTGACCATCAAGTTCGAGCCCGAGGGCGGCGGCGAGCCCGTCGAGTACGAGGTCTTCAAGTCGCCGGGCAGCGGCGTCGCGATGGCCATGTACAATCTCGACGAATCGATCCGCGAGTTCGCCAAGGCGTCGATGAACTACGCCTTGATGCGCGGCTGGCCGCTCTACCTCTCGACCAAGAACACCATCCTCAAGGCCTATGACGGCCGCTTCAAGGACCTCTTCGAGGAGGTCTTCGAGGCCGAGTTCAAGGACCAGTTCGCCGCCAAGGGCATCACCTACGAGCACCGCCTCATCGACGACATGGTGGCCTCGGCCTTGAAATGGTCCGGCGCCTTCATCTGGGCCTGCAAGAACTATGACGGCGACGTGCAGTCCGACACGGTGGCCCAGGGCTTCGGCTCGCTGGGCCTGATGACCTCGGTGCTGATGACGCCGGACGGCAAGACGGTCGAGGCCGAGGCGGCGCACGGCACGGTGACGCGCCACTATCGCGAGCACCAGAAGGGCAAGGAGACCTCGACCAACCCGATCGCCTCGATCTTCGCCTGGACCCGGGGCCTCACCTACCGGGCCAGGATCGACGGCTCGCCCGAGCTCGAGGCCTTCGCCCACAAGCTCGAGGCCGCCTGCGTCGAGGCGGTCGAGAGCGGCTTCATGACGAAGGATCTGGCGATCCTGATCGGCCCCGACCAGCCCTGGCTCAACACCTTCAAGTTCCTGGGGAAGGTCGAGGAGGGCATCCGCGCCAAGATGGCGTAGGCGCAGCCGGCGAGAGGAGAGATTGTCTTTGTGGGGTGAATCGTCGATTCACCCGACAAGACCAACCTGCATTCTCGTGGCCTGACCGCCGTGACGATGTGGACGCGGCGGGCTTCCTAGAGGATGAACCTCGAGAGGTCGGCGCCGGCGACGAGGTCGCCCACCTGCTGGCTGACGTAGGCCTTGTCAACCGTCACGGTCTCGCCGTTGCGGTCGGAGGCGGTGAAGCTCACCTCCTCGACCAGCTTCTCCATCACCGTCTGCAGGCGCCTGGCACCGATGTTCTCGACCCGCTCGTTGATGTCGGAGGCCAGCGTCGCGATCTCGTCGATCGCCTCCTCGGAGAAGGCGAGCTCGACCCCCTCCGTCTTGAGCAGCGCCACGTACTGCTTGAGCAGGCTCGCCTCCGGCTCGACCAGGATGCGCCTGAGATCCCCGCGCCCGAGCGGGTCGAGCTCGACCCGGATCGGCAGGCGCCCCTGCAGCTCGGGCAGGAGGTCGGCGGGCTTGGACAGATGGAAGGCGCCCGAGGCGATGAAGAGGATGTGATCGGTGCGCACGATGCCGTGCTTGGTCGTGACGCTGGTGCCCTCGACGAGCGGCAGCAGGTCGCGCTGCACGCCCTCGCGGCTGACGTCGCCGCCCATCCTGCCCTCGCGGCCGGCGATCTTGTCGATCTCGTCGAGGAAGACGATGCCGTTCTGCTCGGCGCTCCGGATCGCCTCGCGCATCACCTGCTCCTGGTCGAGCAGCTTGTCGCTCTCCTCGGCCATCAGGATGGGGTAGGAATTGGCGATCTTCATCTTGCGCCGCTTGGTGCGGCCGCCGAATGCCTTGCCCAGCACGTCGCCCAGATTGAGCATGCCCATCTGGGCGCCCGGCATGCCCGGGACGTCGAAGGTGGGCAGCGAGGCGGAGCCGGTATCCTGGACCTCGACCTCGATCTCGCGATCGGCGAGCGAGCCGTCGCGCAGGTTGCGGCGGAACTTCTCGCGCGTGTCGCTGCTCGCCGTGGTGCCGACGAGCGCGTCGAGGACGCGGTCCTCGGCATTGCGCTCGGCCTTGGCCTGGACCTCGCGGCGCAGGCGCTCGCGCGTCATCTTCATCGCGACCTCGACGAGATCGCGCACGATGCTCTCGACGTCGCGGCCGACATAGCCGACCTCGGTGAACTTGGTGGCCTCGACCTTGATGAAGGGTGCCTGGGCCAGGCGTGCGAGGCGCCTTGCGATCTCTGTCTTGCCGCAGCCGGTGGGCCCGATCATCAAGATGTTCTTGGGCAGCACCTCCTCGCGGAGCTGCTCGTCCAGCTGCTGACGGCGCCAGCGGTTCCTGAGCGCGATCGCGACGGCGCGCTTGGCGGCTCCCTGGCCGACGATGAACCGGTCGAGCTCGGAGACGATCTCGCGCGGCGTAAGAGCTGTCATGATGCCTCGATCGTCTCGAGCGTTACCTCGGTGTTGGTGTAGACGCAGATCTCGGCGGCGATCGCCATGGCCCTGCGCGCGATCGCCTCGGCCGTGAGGCCCTCGACGTCGAGCAGCGCCCGCGCGGCGGCAAGCGCGTAGTTGCCACCCGAGCCGATGCCGATGAGCCCACGTTCGGGCTCGAGGACGTCGCCCACACCCGTCAGCACGAGCGAGACCTCGGCGTCCGCCACGGCCATCATGGCCTCGAGCCGGCGCAGATAGCGGTCGGTGCGCCAGTCCTTGGCGAGCTCGACGCAGGCACGCGTCAGCTGGCCCGGATGGCGCTCGAGCTTGCTCTCGAGCCGCTCGAGGAGCGTCAGCGCGTCGGCCGTGCTGCCGGCGAAGCCGGCCAGGATCTTGCCCCCGCCGATCCGGCGGATCTTGCGGGCGTTACCCTTGATGATGGTCTGGTTGAGGCTGACCTGACCGTCGCCCGCGAGGACCACCTGGCGGCCCTTGCGGACCGAGAGGATGGTCGTCCCGTGCCAGGTCGGGATGTTCGGGCTTTCCAAGGCGCCTCCGCGTCGGCGGGAAGGCCGCGGCGAGCGGCCGCGACGACGCGGAGGATGTGGGCGCTGGCGTCTGGCCGGTCAAGCCGCTCCGGCTCCCGGCGGCGGCCGCGCCTCAGCCCACGGCCCGTGCCCGCTCCAGGGCGTCCACAGCCTGCGAGAGCGCGCGCAGGGCCTCCACGAGGCCGGCCTCGTCGCGCATCCTGAAGGCGCAGCAGGTCAGCACCGCGGCCGTGACCACCGGCTCCGTCTCCTGGATCTCCTCGCGCAGCCGCGCGAGGAGGCTGTCGACGTCGCTGGTGTTGGCGGGCTGCGGCAGCTTGGCGGTGTCGGCCGATCGCAGGAACGCGGCACGGGTCATCGCTGTGTCCTCACTGATGCCGGAGGCCGCGGGACTCGCGGCCCCTCCAAAAAAGGAGCCCCCGAGCCATCGCTGGTCGGGGGCCGAGTAAGGGAGGGAGGCACCGTCTGACTTGACACCACGACGAATACAGCAGACCGGCAGTCTGATCAAGACGAAAATGTTCATCTAGTGATGATTGGACCGAGATTTTCGGCTGGGAGCTTTGCCGGCTTGTGAGCCTATTTTAGCTTCAACTTTAGGGAATTTCAGGGCGTCGTTCGGCATGCCGCAAAGCAAGCGTGATTTCAGCGCGTCGTCGCAGCAGCTTAGACGACACAATGCATTTTACTTAAATTCGTGCTGAGAGCCGCCTGCTACGGCGCGACGCGCCGGCAGACCGGCGCCGCGCGCAATCGATCGGAGGAAGAATCCACCATCAAATGCTGAGGCGAATTCTAACTTAAACCACTTAAGGGTATGTGTTAAGAGGTTTTTACACGCCCGAAGTCGGCTCAGGCGTGGGCCTGCGCGGCTCGGCGCGGCCGAACCGGGATGCTTGGGCTGCGCGGGATCTGCTTCTGGCCGCAGCGGGCCCCGGTCTGCTATATCGCCGGCTCCTACCCTCTCCCTCCTCGAACGACAATCATGGCCGGTCACTCACAGTTCAAGAACATCATGCACCGCAAGAGCCGCCAGGACGCGGCTCGTGCGAGCAAGTTCACTCGCCTCGTCCGCGAGGTTCAGGTCGCGTCGCGAAGCGGGATGCCCGATCCTACGCACAATCCGCGCCTGCGCTCCGCCATCCAGGCGGCGCGGGCCGAGAACGTGCCCAAGGACAATATCGAGCGGGCGATCAAGCGCGGCCAGGGCGCCGACGGCGAGGACTATCAAGAGGTCCGCTACGAGGGCTACGGCCCGGGTGGCGTCGCGATGATCGTCGAGGCGCTGACCGACAACCGCAATCGCACCGCCAGCGACGTCCGCGCCGCCTTCACGCGGTTCGGCGGCAGCCTCGGCGAGACGAACAGCGTCAGCTTCCAGTTCGATCGCGTCGGTCAGATCCGCTACCCGGCATCCGTCGCCACGGCCGACGAGATGATCGAGGCCGCGATCGAGGCCGGAGCCGAGGACTGCACCAGCGACGACGATAGCCACGAGATCACCTGCGGCCCGGACGACCTCGCCACCGTGCGCGACAGCCTCGAGGCGCGGTTCGGCCCGCCCGATCAGGCGCTGCTCGGCTGGCGGCCGCAGACCACGGTGCCGGTCGAGGACGACCGCGCCGAGACGCTCTTCAAGCTGCTCGAGACGCTCGACGACAGCGACGACGTTCAGCGCGTCGTCGCCAATTTCGAGGTGTCGGAGGCGGCGCTCGAGCGTCTGGGCGGCTGATGCGCCTCCTCGGCCTCGATCCCGGCCTCCGCCACACCGGCTGGGGCGTGATCGAGGTCCTGGGGACCAGGCTGCGCTTCGTCGCCTGCGGCGCCGTCGACAGCGCCAGCGCCGACGACCTCGCGACCCGGCTGGTGACGCTCTATGATGGGCTCGGAACGGTCATCGAGCGCTTCGCGCCGCTCGAGGCCGCGGTCGAGGAGACGGTCGTCAACGTGAATGCGCAGCTCCTCGCTGAAGCTCGGCCATGCGCGCGGCGTGGTCGTCCTGGCGGCGGCCCGGGCGGGCCTCGCCGTCAGCGAGTATGCATCCAAGCGGGTCAAGCGCTCGCTCACCGGCACCGGCGCGGCGACCAAGGACCAGGTCGCGATGATGGTCCGCACCCTGCTGCCGGGCGCGACGGAGGGCTCGCGCGACGCCACCGACGCGCTGGCCGTCGCGATCTGCCATGCGCATGTGCGCGAGCACGATGGCCCGCATCGCGGTGGCCATGGGCGGCGCCCGGTGATCGCCCTGCTGCGCGGCCGGGTGGCGAGGCAGGGCGACGGCCAGGCCGTGATCGACGTCAACGGGGTGGGCTATCTCGTGCAGCGCCTCGGCGCGCACCCTGAGCCGCCTGCCCGGCGGCAGCGAGGTCGTTGAGCTTCTGGTCGAGACCCAGGTCCGCGACGACAGCATCGTCCTCTTCGGCTTTGCCGACGACGGCGAGCGCGCCTGGTTCCGCCTGCTGCTGACGGTGCAGGGGGTGGGCAGCCGCGTCGCCCTCTCGCTTCTGGGCGCGCTCGGCCCCGACGCGCTGGCGACGGCGGTGCATGGCCCAGGACAAGGCGGCGCTGAGCCGCGCGCCGGGCATCGGGCACCGACTGGCCGGCCGCATCGTGGCCGAGCTCAAGGAGCGGATGGGCGACATCCCGGCTGGCCCGGGCGTCGCTCTCCGGCCCGTGGCCGAGACGGACGCCGGCGGCCCGGCGGCCGACGCGCTGCTGGCGCTCCTGAAGCTCGGCTTCGGCCGGAGCGAGGCGGTCCTGGCGCTGGGGCGCGTCCAGGCCCGGCCGGGCGGGCCGGCGACGGTCGAGGCGCTGGTCCGTGACAGCCTGAAGGAGCTTTCGACATGAGCGCCCGGCTGGTCGGCGCCGAGGCGGCGCCGGACGATCTCGATACGGGCCTTCGCCCGCGGCGGCTCGCCGAGTTCATCGGCCAGGCCCAGCTCCGGGAGAATCTCGCCGTCTTCATCGAGGCCGCCCGGGGCCGGAACGAGGCGCTCGACCATCTCCTCTTCGCCGGGCCGCCCGGGCTCGGCAAGACGACGCTGGCCCAGATCGTCGCCGCCGAGCTCGGCGTCGGGTTCCGCATGACCTCGGGCCCGATCATCGCCCGTGCCGGCGATCTCGCCGCGATCCTGACCAACCTCCAGCCGCGCGACGTCCTCTTCATCGACGAGATCCACCGCCTCTCGCCCGTGATCGAGGAGGTCCTCTATCCGGCGATGGAGGATTTCCAGCTCGATCTGATGATCGGCGAGGGACCGGCCGCCCGCTCGGTCACGGATCGACCTGCCGCCCTTCACCCTGATCGGCGCCACCACCCGGACCGGCCTCCTGACGACGCCGCTGCGCGACCGCTTCGGCATCCATGCCCGGCTCGACTTCTATGCCGTCGAGGAGCTGCTGGCGATCGTCCGGCGGGGCGCCGCACCTGCTGCGCTTCGATCTCGCCGAGGACGGTGCCGGCGAGATCGCCCGCCGTGCCCGGGGCACGCCCCGGGTCGCCACCCGCCTGCTGCGCCGCGTGCGCGACTTCGCGACGGTCGACGGCCAGGGTGCCGGTCGATGCGACCCTGGCCGACCGGGCGCTCCGCCGCCTCGAGGTCGACGGGCTGGGCCTCGACCGGCTCGACCGGCGCTATCTCGAGGTGATCGCCACGGGCTATGGCGGCGGCCCGGTCGGGATCGAGACCATCTCGGCGGCGCTCTCCGAGCAGCGCGACACGCTCGAGGAGACGATCGAGCCCTTCCTCCTTCAGCAGGGCCTGCTGCAGCGCACGCCGCGCGGGCGTCTCCTGACGCGGCTGGCCTGGCGCCATCTCGATCTCGAGCCGCCACGCGACGCATCGCCGCAGCCCTGGCTCTTCGACGGGCCCGAGCAGCCGTGAGCCGCGCCGCACCGGCACGAGGTCCGGGTCTACTACGAGGACACCGATGCCGGCGGCATCGTCTACCATGCCAGCTATCTCCGCTTCGCCGAGCGCGGCCGTACCGAGATGCTGCGCGCGCTGGGCTTCGATCATCAGACGCTGCGGCGCGAGCATGGCGGCCTCTTCGCCGTGCAGCGCTGCGCCCTCGTCTTTCGCAGGCCGGCGCAGGCTCGATGATCTCCTTGTGGTCGAGACCAGCGTGCGCCGCGCCACGGGCGCCCGGCTCGAGCTCGACCAGCGCGATCTGCCGTGGCGAGGAGGTGCTGGTCGAGGTCGAGGTGACGCTGGCGTTCCTGGACGAGCGCCTGAGGCCGCGGCGCCTTCCAGGGGGCCTCGGTGGCTGATCGCCCGCGCCGATACGCGACAGCTCTCTTGAGATGCGATGCGCAATCCGGATATCAGCAATCTTCGCGGCGTCCTGCGGTCGCGCTCCGGCACGTCTCCTATGCCCATCCTGGCTCGGATGGGCAGGATGGGAGAATGCCCCGTCGCCCGAGCACGACGATGGTGGCCCGCCAACAGCCAATCGACCAGCAAGCGGCCGCACTTGCCCGCGGCCTCCCGGTCGCGCATTGAGATTCCAGACCATGGACCAGAACGCCATCACCGCGGTCGGCATCGCCGGGTCGAAGGCCGGGCCGAGCATCATCGGGCTGTTTCTCGAAGCGGATATCATCGTCAAGGTCGGTGATGTTCCTTCTGGTCCTGGCCTCGATCTGGTGCTGGGCGGTGATCTTCGACAAGGGCTTCCGCCTCGCCCGCCTGAAGCACAAGACCGGCGCCTTCGAGCGCTCCTTCTGGTCCGGCGCGCCGCTGGACGAGCTCTACCGTCGGCTCGGCAAGCGGGCGGACCACCCGATGGCGCTGATGTTCGCGACCGCCATGGACGAGTGGCGCGAGGCGGGGCGCGTCACCGAGGCCGAGGGCGCGGCGTGGCCTGGTCGAGCGCGTGGGCCGGGTCATGGGCGTGACCCTCGATCGCGAGATCCTTGCCCTCGAGCACCATCTGCCCTCGCTGGCGACGATCGGGGCCACGGCGCCCTTCGTCGGCCTCTTCGGCACCGTCTGGGGCATCATGAACAGCTTCACCTCGATCGCGGCGACCAAGAACACGACGCTCGCCGTCGTGGCACCGGGCATCGCCGAGGCCCTCTTCGCCACCGCCCTGGGCCTGCTCGCCGCCATCCCGGCGGTCATCGCGTACAACAAGCTCTCGGTCGATCTCGACCGCTACGCGGACCGGCTGCAGAGCTTCGCCGACGAGTTCGCCGTCGTCGTCTCCCGCGAGCTCGATGGCGGCCGGGTCGACTGAGCGATGGCTGCGGGCATAGTCGGGGGCGGGCGATCGAGGCGCGGCCGTCGCTCGAGGCGGCGCCGTCAGATGTCCGAGATCAACGTCACGCCGCTCGTCGACGTGATGCTCGTGCTGCTCATCGTCTTCATGGTGACCGCTCCGTTGCTGACGACGGGCGTCGCCGTCGATCTGCCCCAGGCCTCGAGCTCGTCCTTGCCGGGCCAGGACGAGCCGCTGGCCGTGACCGTCTCCGCGAGCGGCAAGATCTACGTTCAGGACACGGCAATCGAGCTCGACCAGCTCGGACCGCGGCTCCTGGCGATCACCCAGCGCAACCCCGATGCCAGGATCTTCGTTCGCGGCGACAAGGCGATCGACTACGGCACGATGATGGCGGTGGTGAGCGCCATCAATCAGGCCGGCTTCAAGAAGGTGGCCCTGCTGACCGAGCCGCCGCGGCCGCGGCGGACAGCGGCGGCGCCGAGCGGCACGCCCTGACGATGCCCTCGGGACGGCCGCGGGTGGCGTAGGAAGGGAACGGGCGACGCCATGCGCCGCGCGATGCTGATTTCGGGCGCCTTCCACGTCGTCGTCCTGACGACGATTCTGATGGGCCTGCCCAGTCGGCCGGCCGATCTGCCGAGCGAATCGGCGATCAGCGTCGACATCGTGACCGAGCCGACGCCGCTCGCGAAGGCGCCGGCACCGGAGGCGGCTGAGTCGGCGCCTCTGCCCAAGCGCGAGGCGGCAAGCCCGACGCCGCGGCCGGCGCCCCCGGTCAAGCCCGAGCCATCCAAGCCTGCCCAGCCGAAGACCCAGTCGGCCGAGGCCGAGCCGCCGAAGCCGGCACCCACGCCAGCTCCGCCCCCACCCATACCGCAGCAGCTCTCAGCCCCTCCGGCGCCGCCGCAGGCTCCGCCGCCCGCGCCGGCGCCGGCAAAGGTTGCCGAGCCGCCGCCACCACCGCCGCCGGCACCCGCCGCGACGCCGAAGGTCGCCGAGGCGCTGCCCACGCCGCTCGAGGCCCCGGCCGCGAAGCCGGAGCAGCCCAAGCCGGTCGAGCAGGCGGCGGCCGAGCCGCCCAAGCCGGCGCCGGCCATGAAGGCGAAGCCGCCGGAGCCGGCCAAGAGCGAGCCGCCCAAGGTGGAGCAGGCGAGGGAAGCCGCACCGCAGATCGCGGCACCGCCGCCTTCGCCCAAGCCGCCCGAGGCACGGCGAACCGAGACAGCGCAGAAGATCGAGCCGAAGAAGGCGCCGCCCAAGGTCGAGGCCAAGGTCCAGGAGGCGAAGAAGCCGGCTCAGCCCGAGGACTCCTTCGCCGCGCTCCTGAAGAGCGTCGAGCAGCTGAACAAGCGGGTGCAGAGCCCGACGACGCGCTCCGGCAAGGGCTCGGCCGAGGCGCCGGGCACGGCGTCAGGCTCGTCGCGCAGCACCGGCCTGTCGCCGGCGGCGGTGAATGCGATCGTCGTCCAGGCCAGCCGCCAGATGGCGGACTGCTGGAAGATACAGGCGGGCCTGCCGGGGCTCGACAAGATCGAGCCCTTCGACGTCAATGTGGAGTTCAATCCGGACGGCACGGCGGCCCGGGTCGACATCGTCGACAAGGCCCGCCTCACGAGCGACCCCCTGTTCCGGGTGGTGGCCGAGAGCGCGCAGCGGGCCGCCTGGAGCTGCAGGCTTACCCTTCCGGGCGACAGCTATGGTATCTGGCGCAGCATCACCTTCAGCTTCGACCCCAAGACGGCGGTAACCGGATGAGAGAGCCTGTCTGCACGCGCCGCGCCCTGCTCGGCGCCTCAGCCGCGAGCCTGGCGCTGGCGGCGTTGCCGGGAAGCGCCAGCGCGCAGCTCCGGGTCGACGTCAATCGCGGCACCGTCCAGCCCCTGCCCATCGCGATCAGCCCGCTCGCCGGCGATGGCCCGCAGGGTGCCCAGGTCGGCACGAGCATCGCCGACGTCGTGAGCAACGATCTCGACGGATCCGGCCTCTTCCGGACCATCGACCGGCGCGCCTATATCCAGTCGCCGGACGATCTGCGCTCGACGCCGCGCTTCGCCGACTGGCGCCAGATCAACGCCCAGGCGCTGCTGACGGGCGTAGCGCGCAGCGACGGTGTGTCGCTCTCGGTGGAGTATCGGCTCTGGGACATTTTCTCAGGGACCCAGCTCACCGGGCTTCGCCTGCAGACATCGAGCGCGCAGTGGCGCAGGGTCGCCCACAAGATCGCCGATTCGGTCTATGAGCGGCTCACCGGCGAGGGTGGCTACTTCGACACGCGCATCGCCTATGTCGCCGAGAGCGGCCCGGCCACGCGGCGGGTGAAGCGGCTGGCGCTCATGGATCAGGACGGCGCCAACAACAGCTTCCTGACCGACGGGCGCGACCTCGTGCTGACGCCGCGCTTCTCGCCCGATGCCCGGCAGATCGCCTATCTTGCATTTCGCGGGCACTCGGCCCGTGTCTACGTGCGCGATCTCGCGAGCGGGCGGGATACCGTCCTGGGCGCTTTCCAGGGCATGACCTTCAGCCCGCGGTTCTCCCCGGACGGGCGCACCATGCTCATCAGCATGTCATCCGGCGGCAACTCCAGCCTTTTCGCCTTCGACCGCGCGAGTGGCCGAACGACGCGTCTGACGAACAGCGGCGCCATCGACACCTCGCCCAGCTACGCGCCGGACGGCAGCCAGATCGTCTTCAACTCGGATCGCGGTGGCACGCCGCAGCTCTATGTCATGCCGGCGTCCGGCGGCGGGGCGAAACGGATCAGCTTCGGCGACGGCAGCTATGGCAGCCCCGAATGGTCGCCGCGTGGCGATCTCATCGCTTTCACCAAGATCCTCAGGGGCTCGCTGATGGTCGGGATCATGCGCCCGGATGGCAGCGACGAGCGGACACTCACCAAGAGCTTTCTCGATCAGGGCCCGAACTGGGCTCCCAATGGGCGCGTCATCGTTTTCGGCCACAAGGACGAGGCGACCGATAGGGCACGGTTGTTCACGATCGATATTACCGGCTACAATCTACGTGAGCTGCCAACGCCGCAGGATGCCTCCGATCCCGACTGGTCACCTCTTCTGCAGTGAGGCCGCATGGTGCACGGCGTCGGGCCGAGCGCTCGCAGCCTGTCTCCTTGCCAGACACACTCTTCGCCAAGCCGAGGAATGAAGCGGATGCGACTGAAGCTGGTCATCATGGGCGCGGCCCTCGTGCTGCTCGCCGCCTGCAGCTCGAGCCCGGAAACCACCAAGGGCACGACCACCGGCGGGTCGGGCGCCGCCGGTGCCGGTGGCGAGGCCGGAATAAGCTCCTCCGCGCTGGGCGCTGGCGCTGGCGAGGCCGGCAGCGTCGCGCCGGGCAGCCAGAAGGACCTCGAGGTCAATGTGGGTGACCGCGTGTTCTTCGCCTTCGATAGCTCCTCGCTCGATGCCAAGGCGCAGGAGACCCTCGATCACCAGGCGGCCTGGCTGATCCAATTCCCGTCGCTCACGGTGACGGTCGAGGGCAACACCGACGAGCGCGGCACGCGTGAGTACAATCTGGCTCTGGGCGAGCGCCGTGCCGATGCGGTGAAGAGCTATCTCGTGGCGAAAGGCGTGCCGGTGAGCCGCGTCGTCACCATCTCCTATGGGTCGGAGCGACCCGCGGATCCTGGCCACAATGAGACCGCGTGGGCCCTGAACCGCCGCGCCGTGACTGTCGTCAACGTCTCGAGCTGATGGGCCCACTCTCTTTCTTCGGGCGCCGCATCCGCGCGGCGGGCGAGGTTGCTGCCGTCGCGGTCCTCGCCCTTGCCTGCGCCGCGGCGCTGAACCCCGCCGCGGCACAGCAGCCTGTGCAGGTAGCGCAGGCGAGCGACAGCGACCGCCTGGCCGGCGCCATGGCCGAGCTCGACCAGCTCCAAGAGGAGCTGCGCCAGCTGCGCGGGCGGATCGAGGAGCTCGAGCATGCCCGCGCTACCGACGAGGCGCGGATCGGCGCGCTCGAGACGCAGCTCGCCTCGCAGCCGGCTGCCGCGGCGGCAGCTCCTTCCGCCACCAGCGGATCGGCGCCCGCGCCGGCGCAGCAGATGCCGGCCCGGCTGTCGGCCAGCCCGGGGGCGACGATAGCACCCTCGGCGCGGAACGGCTCGCCCAGCCCCGACCCTAACGCGCGCACGGGCAACGTCCTCGGCACGGTGCCGAGGGCAGCGCTGCTCAACCTGCCCTCGCCGGGCAGCCAGGAGGCCGCGGCGCCACCTCCCCCGGCGGCGGGCGGCACCGAGCAGCAGAGCTACGACGCCGCGATGGGCATGCTTCAGTCGGCCAACTGGGATCGCGCGCAGCAGGCCTTCGAGGGCTTCCTCGGGGCGTACCCGAAGAGCTCGCTGGCGCCCAACGCCGCCTATTGGCTGGGCGAGACCTATTATGTGCGCAAGGACTACGCCAACGCTGCGGCCACCTTCGCGCGCAACTACCGGACCTACGGGCCGGATGCGCCCAAGTCGGCCGACGATCTCTTGAAGCTCGGCATGTCGCTCGCGGCCCTGGGCGACAAGCAGAAGGCCTGCGAGACCTATAGCGAGCTGCAGAAGCGCCATCCGAATGCCAGCATCGCGATCCGTCAGGCCCTGGTCCGGGAACGCGCCGCCGCCGGCTGCTGACCCGGCTCTGCCGCTGGAGCCTGCGGAGCTCGCGGCGGCCATGGCGACGCTCGGCCCGTTCGAGGCCAGCCCGGCGCTCGCCGTCGGTGTCTCGGGCGGCGCGGACAGCATGGCCCTGGCGATCCTGGCCGACGCCTGGGCCAAGGCGCGTGGCGGCACGGTCCTCGCCCTGATCGTGGATCACGGCCTCAGGGCGGAGTTGGCAGAGGAGGCGGTGAAGGTGGCCGGCTGGCTCGGCGCCCGTGGGCTGCCCTCGCGGATCCTCGCCTGGAGAGGCGCCAAGCCCCGGACCGGCATCCAGGCCGCGGCGCGTGAGGCTCGCTACCGCCTGCTCGCCGAGGCTGCCGCGGCGGCCGGCATCCTTCATCTCCTGACCGCCCATCAGCTCGAGGACCAGGCCGAGACGGTGGCGATGCGGGCCGCTCACGCAAGCGGGCCCGCCGGGCTCGCCGGCATGGCGGCGGTGCGCGAGCTCGAGGGCGTGCGTCTCCTGCGGCCGCTCCTGGGCGTGCCGAAGGCGCGGCTCGAGGCGACCTTGCGCCGGATCGGCCAGCCCTGGGTCGAGGATCCCAGCAACCGCCATCCCCGTTTCGAGCGGGCCAGGCTTCGTGCCTCGGGCCGCCACCTTCCGGCCGATCCCACGGTCGTCGAGGCCGCCGCGACCCGACGTCGCTGCGAGGAGGCGGCCGTGGCCCGCCTTCTCGCGCGTTGCGCGACCCCGCATGCTCTGGGCTGGGTGACGCTGGCTCGAGAGCCGCTCGATATGGCCGACGGCGCGTTGCGCCAGGCTCTTCTGGCGGCCGTGCTGCGATCCATCGGGGGCGCCACCTTCGCGCCCCGGCGCGACGCCGTGGGCGCCCTGCTCGAGGAGAGGGGCGACCCGTTGACGCGTCGGCGGACCCTGGCCGGGTGCATCCTCGCCATGCGTGCGGATCGGATCACGCTGTGCCGGGAGCCCGCGGCTGCGCGGGATATCCGAGTATTGCGACCGGGCGATCGCCTGCTATGGGATGGTCGGTTCGAGGTTATGCTGGTTCGCTGTGGCGGCGCGGTCGAAGTGCGGCGGCTGGGCCTCGGCGGCCGACTTCGTTTGCCGCCGGGGTTGCGCGATGCGCTTCGAATGACGAATGTGCCGGCTGCTGCCGTGGAATCGCTGCCAGCCCTCTGGCGAGGAGAAGAGCTGCTGGACTGTCCGCCGCTACGGAACCATGGGTTGAGCGCCGCCGGCATCGAGGTGGTGGTGCGCCCGTCACCCCACCACCCTCTCGCGGTGGCACCCTTCGGGCGGCTGAATGTTGTTTAAAGCTACGCGAGCTTTATCTAAGCTATCCATGGAGGTCGCTTGGCGTTCGCGAGGAGGCTTGTGCCCCGCCAAGTCGGCCCCGCGGCTCGCCGCGACATCGGACGGGACGGGAACGTGAACAACTTCAGCAAGAACTTGGCTCTCTGGGTGATCATCGGGCTTCTCCTGATCGCCCTTTTCAACCTGTTCCAGAGTCCGTCGTCGCATGGCCCGCAGACGAGCCTTGCTTTCTCGGACTTCCTGTCCGAGGTCGGCGCCGGTCGCGTCAGCGACGTCACGATCCAGGGCAACAACATTTCCGGGCATTTTTCCGACGGTCGCCCGTTCTCGACCTACGCCCCGACGGACCCGGGGCTCGTCGACAAGCTGACCGGGAACGGTGTGCGGATCACCGCCATGCCCGTCGATGACAACATGCCTTCACTCCTGGGCGTGCTCGTCTCCTGGTTCCCGATGCTGCTGCTGATCGGCGTGTGGATCTTCTTCATGCGCCAGATGCAGTCGGGGGGCGGCAAGGCCATGGGCTTCGGGAAATCGCGAGCCCGTCTCCTGACCGAGAAGCACGGGCGCGTCACCTTCTCCGACGTCGCCGGCATCGACGAGGCCAAGGAGGAGCTGCAGGAGCTCGTCGACTTCCTGAAGAATCCTCAGAAGTTCCAGCAGGTCGGCGGCCGGATTCCCAAGGGCTGTCTCCTGGTCGGGCCTCCCGGCACCGGCAAGACGCTGCTCGCCCGCGCCATCGCCGGCGAGGCCAACGTGCCCTTCTTCACCATCTCGGGCTCCGACTTCGTCGAGATGTTCGTGGGTGTGGGAGCCTCGCGCGTCCGCGACATGTTCGAGCAGGCGAAGAAGCATGCGCCTTGCATCGTCTTCATCGACGAGATCGACGCCGTCGGCCGCCATCGCGGCGCCGGGCTGGGCGGCGGCAACGATGAGCGCGAGCAGACGCTGAACCAGCTGCTGGTCGAGATGGACGGCTTCGAGGCCAACGAGGGCGTGATCCTGATCGCCGCCACGAACCGTCCTGACGTGCTCGATCCGGCGCTGCTGCGCCCCGGCCGCTTCGATCGTCAGGTCGTCGTCCCGAACCCCGACGTCATCGGCCGCGAGAAGATCTTGAACGTCCACATCAAGAAGGTGCGGGTCGGGCCCGACGTCGACACGCGGGTGATCGCGCGTGGCACGCCCGGCTTCTCCGGCGCCGATCTCGCCAACATCGTCAACGAGGCGGCGCTGCTGGCGGCTCGCCAGGGCAAGCGCCTCGTCACCATGGTCGACTTCGAGGCGGCCAAGGACAAGGTGATGATGGGCGCCGAGCGGCGCTCGATGGTGATGACCGAGGAGGAGAAGCGCCTGACGGCCTACCACGAGGCCGGTCACGCGGTGCTCGCCTACTGCTCGCCGTCCTCGGATCCGATCCACAAGGCCACCATCATCCCGCGTGGCCGCGCGCTGGGCCTCGTCCAGCAGCTGCCCGAGCGCGACCACCACTCGCACACGCGCGAGTGGCTCACGAGCCGCATCGCCGTGGCGATGGCGGGCCGGGTCGCCGAGGAGCTGGTCTTCGGTCACGAGCGGGTCACGAACGGTGCCGCCTCCGACATCCAGCAGGCGACCAAGATCGCCCGCTACATGGTCACGCAGTGGGGCATGAGCGACGAGCTGGGCCCGGTCGGCTACGACGAGAACACGCAGGAGGTGTTCCTCGGCCACTCGATCACCCAGTCCAAGAACATCTCCGAGGCCACCGCCCAGAAGGTCGACGAGGAGATCCGACGGCTGATCGTCGACGGCTACACGAAGGCGCGCGAGATCCTCACCTCGCGGCTCGACCTGCTGCATGCGCTGGCCTCGGCACTCCTCGAGCGCGAGACCCTGAGCGGCGAGGAGATCGGGGCCCTCATGCGGGGCGACCCGCTTCCGACGAAGAAAGCGGCCGACTCTTCCGGCCCGACCTCGCAGCCGGGCAAGCGGGCCTCCGTCCCGACCACGCGCCCGACAGGCGGCGATTCGGGCTCTCCCGGCGTCGAGCCGACGCCGCTGCCCGGCACCTGAGGGGGCCGGCGCGGCACTCCTTCCTCCCCACCTCGGGGCTCGTTCTGAGGCGTCGGCCGACCGGTCCGGCGCCTCAGCCGTCTTCCGGCCGAGGCTCGCGGCGGAGAACGCGCCTCGCATAGATCTCGTAAAGGGGAGCGGCCAAGGCCGTCACCAGCGTCAGGCGGACGATGTGGTGCGTCGCGACGAAGGTCGCGTCGACATGAAGCGCCAGGGCCATCAGGCCCATCTCGGCGACGCCGCCCGGCACGAAGGCCAGCATGAGCTGCACGGGCGGCAGCCCCGTCAGCCAGGTGAGGCCGATGACGAACAAGAGGGCCACGAGCAGCATCGCCAGCGTCAGCCCGATACTCTGCACGACCACGATGACGAGGCGCACCGGATCGACCCCACGGAACCGGCAGCCGACATAGGCGCCGACGATGACCTGGGTGATGGCGACGGCAGATGGCGGCGGCGCGCCGTGCATGAGCCCGGCCACATGGCCCGCGGCGGTCGTCAGCATCGGTCCCAGCATCGTCGGCGCCGGCAGATGAAGCACGACGCCGAGCACGCTTCCCAAGATGGCCGAGACGACCATCAAGCCGATCTCGTAGCTGCTCGTCGCCTGGACCGCGTCGGCGATCGGCGGCACGTGCAGGCCCTCGAAGACGCTGAGCGCCAGGGGGATTGTGAAGACGACGAGCAGCACCCTGACGGCGTGGACGAGCGTGATGGTGAGGAGGTCGCCGCCCATGCGATCGCCCAGGATCACCATGATGCCGAGCCCGCCCGGCGTGGCGCAGAAAAAGGCCGTCTGCGCGTCGAGACGGGCGACGCGACGCAGATAGATGATCGAGAACACGGTCGTGACGCCGGTATAGACGATCATCAGCCCGAGGCTGGGCAGCCAGCGCCAGAGGCCGAGAAGGTTCTGCTCGTCGAAGCCGCTTCCCAGCAGCACACCCAGCACCGCGATGACGGGGCTCCTGAGCCAGGCGGGCACATCGACCGTGAGCCGGGCGAGGCCCGCCACCGTCGTTGCCAGCATGGCACCCAGCATCCAGGCGAGCGGCAGGCCGAGCCAGGTGAAAAAGGCGCCGCCCGCTCCCGCGACGACCAGCGCCGTCAGGAGCGCCCGGATCTTGGCCGGCGCAAGCGCCGCGCGCGTCGCCGTGCGGAGATCGGCGAGCGCCGGGAGCCCGACCCTCAGGGCTCGATGCCCGCCATCGTCGGCGAGGAGACGCCAATGCTCGTCGCCGACGGGCATCGACCGAGAGGCGCGACTGGCGGACGAGGGCGAGATCGGCGAGGCGCGGGTCGGCCTTGATGGCCTTGAGGCTCACCTCGTGGGCCACCGGGCGGTCGGGCTTGCACCTTGACCAGCACGAACTTGCCCTTCGGATCGCTCGGGTCGGCATAGGCGGTGGCCGAGACGCGCATCACCCCCACGATCGCGGGGTCGACCACCGAGCGATAGAAGAAGACCTCGATCGCCCTTCTGCATCGCCCGCATGTTGGCGGCGGCCTGGAAGTTGCGCACGCCAGTCCACTCGGTCTCGCCGTCGGCGACGAGCCGGTCCCAACTGTAGTCCCCGGGCTCGGTCTTCATGAGCCAGCAGGCCATGCGGGGCTCCTCGATGAAGGGCGATGCAGCGGATCGACCCTAGCCGACCGACGGCGGCCAGAGAAGCGACGCGGTAGCCGGCATGCGCCTTCGTTTCCGCAGGGCGATCGCCGGCCTAGGTCCCGGGAGGATGGTTGCCGCGGAGGCCGCCGAGCTGCCAGCGCCGCCGGCCGCCTCCCTGCTGCTTCGGGGCGCCTTGGGGTTCCGCCTTTGCCGGCTGGTGGTGGGGCGAGCCCTCGGGCGGGAAGGCCAGCGTGTCCGCCAGCCTTGCCCGCTCCTCTGCCTCGAACTCGGGAAAGGGCAGCCGATGCTCCGCACGCCAAGCCCCGACCTCGGTCGCCACCGCCGCCGCCCGCTCGGCGGTCGGGCCCTGATCGCGTCGCCATATAGATGGTCCGCGAGGGAAAGGCGAAGCCGGTGCCGGCCTCCTCGACGATGTCCTTGATGCGGAAGTTGAGGTCCTCGCGGATGCCCAGATACTCATTGTAGTCGGCCGAGCTCACGTAGGCAAAGATCTCGATGTCGAGCGAGGATGCGCCGTAGTCGAGGAAGCGGACGCGGGCCGGGTCGGGGCTCGACCCGCACATGCCGGATCAGCATCTCGCGGATCCGCGCCAGCACGTAGCGCAGCTGCTCGGTCGTGGTCTCGTAGCGGAGCCCGATCACGGAATGGAAGAGCATGCGGTCGCGGCGCGTGAAGTTGACGATCTGGAGCTGCGAGAACTCCGCGTTGGGGACCGATGATCACGGTCCGGTCTACTCCGCGGATCCTGGTCGAGCGCAGCCCGATCTGCTCGACCGTGCCCTTCTTGTCGCCGAAGACGCAGAAGTCGCCCACGCGGATCGGCTTGTCGGCGAAGAGGACGAAGCCGCCGATGATGTTCTCGAGCAGGGGCCGCACGGCAAGCGCTATGGCGAGGCCGCCGACGCCCACGCCGGCCAGCAACGGCCCGACCGGCACCCCGAGCTGCGTCGCCGCGTGGATCGCCACATAGAGGACGGCGAGGATGCTGAGGAGCCGGAACAGGAGGCGGACCAGCTGCGTGTCGAGGCTGGCCGGGCGCATGCCCTGGCTGCGGACGATGGCCTCCCCGATCCGGTTGACTACCACGGCCGCGAGCCAGGCGATCCCGGCATAGAGCAAGGCATCGATGACCGACGAGACAAACGCACCCACGCCGCCCGTGACCCTGATCGCGTAGAGAGCCACGGGCCTCAGGACGAAGGTGAGCATGATCGTGACGATCGCCGCCATGGGCTGTCCGAGCCTGAGGAGGACCGGGAGATCCTCGAGGCGGCGATCGAGGCGCTTGCCGAGCCAGGCGGCAGTCGTGACGATGCCGATGGCAAGGAGCGCCAGAATGGCGAGGCCGGCCCACTTCCAGGCCGGCTGATCGAGGAAGGTGGCATAGGCGGCGCCGGGAAGGCGCTGGATCCAGGCGGCGAGCGCGTGCGGCATGCCCCGCCCGGGGCCGAGGCGATAGGCGTCGAACGCATCGGGCGTGGCGGTCGGGCCCGCCCTGATCGGCAGGTGCTGGACGAGCTCGAAGAACTTCGGGAGCCGGGCGACGGTCTCCCGGGTGAAGAGATACTCGCCAGCGCGCGGGCCGTTCTCCTGGCGGCCGATCACGATCTCCGTGTCGGGAATGCGCCAGCTCTGGAGCGGATGCGCCGCGACTGCCTCCTTGCCTGGCACCTGATCCGGCGGCGGCAGCTGCGATCCGCTGGAGCACACCCTTGAGCAGGAAGCCCAGCTCGACCGTGCGCTCCTGGTACGAGGCCTCCGGCACGTCGCCGAGATCGAGGCAGCGGAGCGCCCGAATGAGCGGTACCTCGACCTCGTCGATCGGGGCACCCTTCTCCCAACGGACGACGGCCTCGTGGAAGTTGTCGAGGAAGCTCTCGAGCGTATCGCGGGGGCTCGCTGTGTCGGGCGGTGCCAGCGGGCTGTCGCTCCCGGGTGTCGCGGACGCAGCTGTCTGGGCAGGGGGCGCGGGATCGGCCCGAGCCGTCGCCGCCGCGAGGAGGACGAGCGCAAGGGCGAGCAGCAGGCGAAGCGGGCCGCCGCGTCTCGGGTGATCACCCATCACATCTCGCTCCCCGTGCAGCCGGCGCCGTCAATGCGCGCCGCGGTCTTCTTGATTGGCGAAGCGCTCGAGTATCCAGCCGACGACACTGCCGGTGCGGCGACATCCGGGCAAGCACCGTCGCTCGCGCGCCGGGTGGATGGACCCACGCGTGCGGCTCTCGGGTCGATGTGGGCGTGCCTCTCGGTTCATGCCTTTTGTTGCCCTGGCGGCGGGCCCCGGGAAAGTGGCGAGGCGGTGGTCAGCCGGTCTTCCACACGGCCCGGGAGGCTGGGACAGGAGCTAGCGGCACGCTGCCGGCGGGCGGCCCCCGAACGAGCGGCGGACGACCTTCTCGGCCTCCTTGCTCCTGAAATCGAAGCCTGTGCTCGACGCGATGCCACTGACCGGAGCGCTCCAGAGAAAGAGCCCCTCGAGCCATCCCTGGCCCGACTGGGTGAGGACGGCGAGCTCGGCGCCCAGGGCGTTGGCCTGAACAGCCTGGTCGGGCGCTCCTCGTGTGCTCCAGTCGCCCTGATCGTCCAGCGCCCCATCCTTGCTGCGGAAGCCCGTCTCGGTCAGCAGGACGGGAACGCCGGCAGAGCGGCCCAGCTTGCGAAGCTGTCCCACGATGTCCCTACCCAGATCGTTCTTGTGGAAGCGCCTGCGCAGCTCGGCCGTGCCGAGATCGTCCTTGGCCGTCAGCTTCGGATAGAGGTTGAAGCCGGCCTCGTCGAGAAGAGGCCAGAACGAGACGAAGGCAGCCTCGTTCGCGCTGGGCGAGTCCGGCCAAGTGGCACTGACGCCGGCAGCGTAGGTCAGCCTGCCGGGGAAGACGCGTCTGAGCCTGCCGATCAGGTCGGCCCAGTGGTCATAGTTCGCTGCGCCCGTGATCTGCCCGCCCATCTCCGTGCCGATCACGAGCCGATCGGCACCGCCCTCGGCGGCGATCGCGGCGTAGCGGAGAATGCTTCTCGTATAGGCGCCGAAGAACCTCGCCACCGAGCGCGGGCTGTAGACCGGATATTGCAGATTGTCGCCGCTCGATGCGCTTACGAAATGCGGCTTGACCGTCACGCGGAGTCCCGCCGAGCGGGCGTAGCGGATGATGGCCAACAGATTGTCGTTGGGCCCGGCCAGATCGTCCGGGGAATGGATCTCGTCCGTGTCGGGGGTGACCAGATTTTCCGTCGTGATCGCGACGTCCGTGGCCCCCAGGCATCTTGCCCAATCTATCGTCGCCTTTGCGCCGGTGCCGCCATAGTTGTCATGACCCCAGGAGGTCAGGTTCACGCCCTTGATTCCCAGCGCCGATGCGGATGCGGGCGTCAGGACCGTGGCGAGGCAGAGCAGCAGGGCTCGCAGCATTCCTTCATCCTTCTCGCGGCGCTCGAGCCGTCGGGGGGGTAAGGCCGAGAGCGATCAGCGTGGCGTCCTGGAGCGGGCCGCAGGAGAACGACCGCGGCTCGTCGACACAGCCCGCCGTGATGCCGAACAGCCCGGCATACTCCCAGACGGTCCAGGGGATGTTGTGGTGCTCGAGCGCGACCCTGGCATCGTGCAGCCACGCCAGACGCGAGGAAGGATCGATGTAGGTGCGCATCACCCCGAACTCGGTGCAGAGCAGGGCGGCGTTGTGCCGAACGGACCAAAGGGCGGCACGCTCGACCATGCCGTCGACGCGCGCAGCGTTCCAGTTCTGGCGGCGATAGTCGGCCACTGCGCGGGCGGCTGATGGATGCAGCCACGACCAGCCGACGCCCCCTCCCCAGTTGCCAGGGCGGCTGGCGGGATAGGGGATGCCCCGGATGGTGGCGAGGCCCGTGGGGTCGGACGGATCCCAGTCGGCACCCTGATGCGTGACCACGAAGGGGTCGTAGAACTGGAATCCGTAGATGATGTTGGGGTCCGGGAGTGGCGTGATCGTGCGCAGCGACAGCTTCTCGTCGAAGAGGCCGTTGATCAGCACCCGATGCGACGGGCGGACCTTCCGGATGGCCGCGAGGACCGTGAGATTGAGGTGCGCCAGCCGCCGCCGCCCACGGATGAAGCGGTGAGGCTCGTTCGCGATCTCGAAGACGATGCGGTCGACCGGATAGGTCCCGTACCGCGTGGCAAAGCCCGTCCACAGCCGGGCCAGCGCCGCTGCCGCATCGTCTCGGCTGAGCTGACCCACCAGCCGATCACCCGGGTGGACATCGAGGATGAGATTGAGGTCGCTCGCCAGAATCCTAGAGACCGCCGCATCCAGCGGCGCCAGTCGTGGCGGCAGGGTGCCGTCGCTGGCCGGCGACCAACCCAGCAGGGCCGGATCGACCGGCAGGCGCACATGGCTGAAGCCGACGCGACGGAGCGTGGCCAGCTCGGCGTCGCTGGGCGCGAGACGACGGGTCAGGTTCATCCACCAGCTGAGATTGACGCCGCGCTTCATCCCCGGCGCCGATATCGCCTGCGTGTTCCCCGAGGGCACCGTGTCGTACGCGCCGGCGTCCGGATCCGGGTCGAGCACGCAGCCCGCCAGTCCCGTGGCGATGGTGCCGAGCACGAGGCGGCGCCGGCCCATGGCTCGTGGCCCAGGGCTGGCATCGCCGCTCTCAGCGCCCGCCACCGCGCCGGCTCCTCGCAGCGCCGTCGGCGACCCTGAAGCATCCCGCCGCAGGCGTCGCTCCAGCGCTGTGCCGGGCCAGCGACGCGGCCGGCTTGGCGACTTCATGCCGTTCTCCCTCCGATGGACCGCCCCCACGGCCGACCCTGGTCGAGCGAGGCTGCGAGGCCGTGCCGGCCGAGGCCGCAACGGACTGGCGCTACGCGCTGGAAGGCAGGGTCTTGCCGCGCCCGGAAGGAGTATCGTTGTCGGTCATTTAGGTTATGGTTAAGAAAGCCGTCGGTATACCATCATATTGCTGCCGGATGCGGGCGCTTTCCTCTGTAGATCAGAGGTTGCTCGCACAGAGGAGCGGGACCAACGAGCAGGTTTGCCTGACTGACCGGCGCCGGGATGTTAGGGATCTCTGTGGAGATCGAGGGGAGCAGCGCGGACGCTCGAGCCTGCTCTAATGGGCCCGGACGTCTGAAGCCAGGGGAGACCGACGATGCCGCTGCACGTCGCACGCGAGGAGCTCGATGCCCGCCGGGACAGGACGCTGGCCGCCATGGCCGAGGCGGGCCTCGATGCGCTGCTCTGCTTCAAGCAGGAGAGCATGTACTGGCTCACCGGCTACGACAGCTTCGGCTTCTGCTTTTTTCAGTGCCTCGCTGGTCCGGGCCGACGGTGCGCATGACGCTCCTGACCCGCGCCCCGGATCTGAGGCAGGCGCAGCAGACCTCGATCCTTGAGGACATTCGCATCTGGGTCGATCGCGACGGGGCGAATCCCGCGCAGGAGCTGAAGGACCTCCTGGCGGCCAAGGGGCTCGCCGGCAGGCGTCTCGGGGTCGAGTGGGACAGCCACGGCCTTCCCGCCGCTGCCGGCATGCGCCTGGCCGTAACGCTCGACGGCTTTGCGACGATGCTCGAGGCCTCGCTGCTCGTCTCGGGCCTCCGTCTCGTCAAGTCGGCGGCCGAGCTGGCCTTCGTGCGCCGCGCCGCCGAGCTGGCCGACGCCGCGCTCGAGGCCGCCATCCAGGAGACGCGGCCGGGTGCCGAGGAGGGCGTCATCCTGGCCCGCATGCACGATGCGATCTTCGAGGGCGGCGGCGACTATCCGGCCAATCCCTTCATCATCGGCTCGGGCCCGCAGGCGCTGCTCTGCCGCTACCAGTCGGGGCGCCGCAGGCTGGAGGCGCCGGACCAGCTCACGCTCGAGTTCGGCGGCGTCTGGCGGCAGTACCATGCCTGCCTGATGCGGACCCTTCTCACCGGTTGGGCCGACGACGAGCATCGCCGGCTGTTCGACGCGGCGCGGGAGGCGCTTCTCGCCTGCGAGCAGGCGCTGCAACCGGGTGCCACGATGGGCGAGGTCTTCGCGGCCCATGCGCGCGTTTTCGACGGTCACGGCCTGGGCGCGCACCGCCTCAACGCCTGCGGTTATTCGCTGGGCGCCGTCTACGCGCCCTCCTGGATGGACTGGCCCATGTTCTACGAGGGCAACCCCGCGCGGATCGCCCCCGGCATGGTCTTCTTTCTCCACATGATCCTCGCCAACTCCGAGACGGGTCATGCCATGACGCTGGGGCGCACCTCGATCGTGGGCGAGGGCGGTGCGGAGCCTCTCTCGAAGCTGCCGCTCGAGCTCGTGGTGAAGAGCTGAGGCGGGCGGCCCGCCGCCGGCTCAGTAGCCGGTGGCCTGCTGGAACACCTGGCCCTCGTGGCCGAGCCAGAGCAGTAGCGCCAGGAGCAGGAGAGCCGCGAGAACGGCGCCGGCGATCTTCCAGACGCTCCAGGGCCGCTCGCCATGGACCTCACCGGTGCGGCCGTTGACGACGAAGCGGTAGGGCTTGCTCAGGAACTGAAAGGCCGCGATCCAGACCGGCAGGAGCACGTGCTTGAAGGTCTGGTTGTCGTAGGCGATGTCCATCTGCGCTATCTGCTGCTGGTCGCCGCCGATGTCGGCGCGCACGTCCATCGTGACCACGCCCTGCATGATCTCCTTGGCGCGCCCGAGGCCGTCCTCCAGCGGGACCTGATAGAGCTCGCTCTCGAAGCCGGAGAGGAAGTCCGGCGCGTAGGGCTTCATCGCGTCGAGGTCCCAGGGGTCGAGCCGCTCGACGAGATTCCGCGGCAGCGTCTCGCCCGCCACGACGAGCACATCGTCGAACGACCGCTGGACCCGGCCGCTCACGGGTGTCCAGGCGATGCGCGGCACCTGGACGGCGCGCTGCACTTGGCGGCCGTTCACGACCTCGGTGACGAACTGGGTCTCGTAGTAGACGTCGCCGCGCTGGCCCACATAGTCGGTCGTGGTCTCCGCATCGAAGGTCCAGTAGGGCACGTAGAGGCCCTTGAGCCTGCTCGCATGCCGGGCGTCCTTGCTCACGCTCGAGGGCGCGAACCAGAGGCCCTTCAGCCAGTCGCGGACCAGACGGCGGGCCTCCTGCTCGCCGATTACGAAGGGCAAGAGGCCCTGCGGATGGATGCGGCGATAGGGTGTGGGGTCCGCCACCACGGCCATGTTGCAGAAGGGGCAGGCACCCGCATGGATGTTCGGCGCAAAGCTGAAGTCGGCGCCGCAGCTCTGGCACTTGGTGGCGATCGGGTCGCTCTTGAGCTGCTCGCCGGCGAGATCCTGGAGCACCGGCGTGAGGTCGGTCTCGGTGACCTCGACCGGGCGCTCGACGATGTGGTTGCTGTGGCCGCAATAGGTGCAGACCAGCTCGGTCGTGCCAGGGCTGTAGCTCAGGACCGCACCGCAGCTCTCGCAGGCGAAGTTGCGGGGCATGGCGGTGGACACGGTGGCAGCGCCCGCGGCGGTCGCCGCCGAGGCGGCGGCCGGGCTGGCCCCCCAGGGGCCGGATCTGGGCGGCATGCGGGTCAGGCGGCGCCGGGCAGGGGTGGCGGCACCAAGGCGAAGAGCGGTGCCAGCTCGGCCACCTCACCGGCCTTCTGCCAGCCGGCCATCCCTTCGGTCCAGACCAGCGTCTCGCGCTGCAGCGAGCCCGCCTGGGCCTGATCGCGCAGCGCTGCCACCGCAAAGGGTCCCGCGGGCTTACCGTTCGACGCCACGTGGTAGAGCGTCTCCTTGGGCAAGGGCGGCGGGCTCGGCGGTGCCGCGGCGGGCTGGGCTGCCGGCGCTGCCACGGGGGCGGTCGCCGGAGGAGCGCCCCATGGGCCGGCCTGCTGGCCCAGCCCCATGCCCACCATCATGCCGACGCCGGAGCCGGCAGCACCCGGATTCTCGGCCGCGGCGCGCATCGCCTCGGCTGCCTGGAACTGGGCGTAGCGGCCGAGATCGCCCACCACGCCCATCGAGGTGCGGCGGTCCATCGCCTTCTCGACCTCGGGTGGCAGCGAGACGTTCTCGATATAGAGCTTGGAGAGATCGAGGCCGAGATTGGCGAACTCGGGCGCGATGCGGCCGTTCACGAAGTCGCCCAGCTTCTCGTAGTTGGCGGCGAGGTCGAGGATCGGGATGCCGGCACCCGCCACGATGTTCGAGAAGCGCGAGACGATGGTGTTCCTGAGCTGGTCGCTGATCTCGTCCACGGTGAAGTGGCCGTCCGTGCCGACGACCTCGCGGATGAACACGGCCGGATCCTTGATGCGGATGGCGTAGGTGCCGAAGGCGCGCAGCCGCACCGCCCCGAACTCGGAATCGCGCACGATGACCGGGTTTTTCGTGCCCCATTTGAGATCGGTGAAGATCCGCGTGCTGCAGAAATAGACCTCGGCCTTGAAGGGGCTCTCAAAGCCGTGCGGCCAGGCCTGCAGGGTCGAGAGGATCGGCAGGTTCTGGGTGTAGAGCTCGTACATGCCGGGGCCGAACACGTCGGCGATCTCGCCCTCGTTGACGAAGACCGCCATCTGCGCCTCGCGCACGGTGAGCTTGGCGCCGTGCTTGATCTCGTTGCCCTGACGCTCGAAGCGCCAGACCATCGTGTCCGGCGAGTCGTCGAGCCACGTGATGACGTCGACGAACTCGCCCATCAGCTTGTTCCAGATCAAGGCAGCCTCCGTCTCATGGTCAAAACGGGCTCCGGCCCGGCGGGCCGGACACTAGCGAACCTCGCCCTCGATCAGAAGCCTCGTCGGGCGATGATCCGAGGGCGTGATGTCGTGCCGGGGACTAGGCCGCGGGCGGTGTCGGGGGCGGGGCGCCGGCGGCGCGCGCCGAGGCGGCGGAAAGGACCTTCCTCAGGTCGGCCTCGCACTTTTGCAGCTCGCCCTCGGCCTCGGCCCGCTTGCGCTTGCCCTCGTCGGCGATGCGGAGGCTGTCCTCGATGGTGGCGATCAGGTTCTGGTTCGCGGCCTTCACCGTCTCGATGTCGAAGACGCCGCGCTCCATCTGCTCCCTGACCTCCTGATTCGCGGTCCTCAGATTCTCCGCATTGCTCTTCAAGAGCTCGTTCGTGAGGTCGGAGGCAGCCTTGACCGCGTTCGCCGCCTTGCCGGAGCGGAAGATCGTCACCGCCTGGGCCAGCTGCTGCTTCCACAAGGGCACGGTGTTGGCGATCGTCGAGTTGATCTTGGTGACGAGCGACTTGTCATTCTCCTGGACGAGGCGGATCGAGGGCAGGCCCTGCATCGTGACCTGCCGGGTCAGGAGGAGGTCGTGCACCCGCCGCTCGAGATCGTCCCGGGCGGCCCTCATGTCGCGGAGCTTTTGGGCGTCGATGACGTCGTCGGCCTTCTCGGTCTCCTGGGCGAGCTTGGGGATGATCTGCTCGTCCAGCTCCTTGAGCTTGGCGCGACCGGCGGCGATGTAGACCTCGAGCGTGCGGAAATAGTCGAGGTTGGCGTCGTAGAGCTTGTCCAGGCTGACGATGTCGGTGAGCAGCTTGGTCTTGTGCCGCTCGAGATCGTCGGTGATGCCCTCGATCTGGCCCTTCACGTCGTCGTAGCGGTCGAGGAACTTCTCGATCTCGCTCTTCACGCCGAAGAGGCGCGAGATGATGCCCGGCTTCTCGCCCGGCTTCACGTCGGGGACGTCGAGATCCCGGAGCCGCTGGACCATCGTGTTCAGGAGATCGCCCGCCGGGCCCACGTCCTTGGTGCGGACCTTGCCCAGCATCTGCTCGGAGATCGTCGAGAGCTGCTGCTGCGCCTTCGAGCCGAAGAAGATGATCGAGTTGGTGTCGCTCATGTCGAGCTCTTTGAGGACCTGGCCCACCTGCTGCTCCGCGGGGCCGTCGAGCTTGATCTGCAGGTCCTGGACCAGCTCCTGCCCGAACGAGGCGAGCTTGACGTCGAGCCCGTCGGGTGAGGTGGTGGCGGCCGGCGTCGGCGCGCTCGGGGTGCTGTCGGCGGTCATCGTTCGCTCTCCCACATTCTCGTTCGGGCGGCGCTGCCGCTGTCTCAGTGGACGCCTTCGCGCTTGAGTTGGGTCTCGAGCACCTCGATCTGGACCTCGAGATCCGTCTTGTCGTCCTGCTTCAGGACCTCTTCCTGCTCCTTGAACACCTGCTCGATGGTGGTCAGCACGCGCCGGAAGTTGTCGGCCAGAGGCGAGTCGGCGAGGTCATGCTGCTGCGCCGCGTACTTCGTGACCACGTCCCGCGTGCCGTCCAGATAGGTGACGAGAAAGCGGCGGGCACGGGGCAGGTCCTTCGGGTCCTTCTCGAGCTCACCCACGACGACCCGCGCCTGATCCGTGATCCGCTGCATCCAGCCCTTGAGCTCGCGTGAGTTGAGCTGGGCCGCGGCCGCGTCGATCTCGCGGATCTTGCGGCTGGCCTCGTCGATCGTGTTGCGCACCTCCTGCGGTGCCACGCCGGCCCGCCTGGCCGCCACCTCGAGCGCGCTGTCGTCCACCTTCGGATCGTTGCCGTAGGTGAGAAAGCAGGCGAAGCCTGTGAGGCAGGCGAAGAGCAGCGTGGCGAGGACCCCGCACTCGGCGGCCCCCAGGCCGATCACCGCGGCGCCGAGCCCGGCGACGACGGCGCCCGCGAGCTTCCGAGGCACGCGCGGCGGGCGGGCGATCCGGCGCTCCGCGAAGTCGGCCTCGATATCCAGGCCCGACCGGATGATGCTGCTGGCCACGAGGAAAAGAGCGATGCCGACGATCAGCGAGAGCGCGTCCGTGCCAGCGCCGCGCAGAAGATGCAGGATCAGCGGCAGGACGAAGGTGAGCGCCATCAGGCGCAGCAGCCACACCGACGCTCCGCGAAAGGAGCCCGACAGATCCGGCATGCCGGACGGCCGGTCGGGCCGGCCCGACCCCGCGGCCGCGGAGCCGATCCGGCGCGAGTGCTGGCTCGTCTCGGCCATTGCCTGGATGCTCCCCTATGGCCTGCCTAGATGATCCAGCTCCACGTCGCACGAAGCCACAAGACGGCCAGCACGGTCGCAAGGAGAAGAAAACCGCCAACCGATCGTGCGTTCAGCATTGTCTGGCCTTCCGGTGCGCTGCTCGAATGCCCTTTACCCGCCATAACAATCTAGCGTCGTGGGTCGGGCACGCAAGGTTGCCGGCATCCGGGCTCGACCAAGCCCTAGGGAGGGAAGGCCGGGACCTCCGGGCCCTGGCGCCGGCGCTCGATCTTGTAGAACTGGCAAAGCCCTTCCCGGTCGCGCGCCGGGGCATAGACCATGCGCTGGCCCGCGGGCCTTATGCCGCAGGCCCGCATGATGGCAAACGATCCGACGTTGGCGAGCTGGGCTCCGGCCTCGATCACGTCCAGATCGAGCCTCGCGAGTGCGGTGGGCAGGGCCGCGGCCATGGCCTCGCGCACGTACCCTCTGCGCTGGTACGCCTCGCCCAGCCAGTAGCCAAGGGCGCCTCGATTCCCTGGCTCCCCGTAGCGCTCAATCACGACCCAGCCTGCCAAGGCGCTGCTGGCCTTCCCGACGATGGCGAGGGGCAGGGCGCTCCGCTCGAAAGCCCGCTGTCGCAGGCTCTCGATGCGAGCGGTGGCCATCTCGGGGGTGAAGGGCAAGGGCCAAGAGGCAAGCCAACGGCTGACCTCCGGCGTCATCAGCGCGGACGTGGCCGCCGCATCGTCCGGATCGACGCAGCGCAGCAGCAGCCGCGCCGTCTCGAAGGGTGGAAAGGGGTCACCGAGCATGCCCGAGCGTAGCGCGTCGGCAGGCGGCGGCAAGGACCAGCCGGCCACGCCTGTCGGCGCCCGAGACATGAGCCGGGCATTTGCCTTCCCGTTGGCTTGCTCAGGGTGAAGCTCGTGCGCTAAGCCTCGCCTCGCCGCAGTCGGCGCGGGGGAGGTCATGCTGAAGCAGTATGTCGCCGTCGGAGCGATCGTCGGCGGCGCCAGCGTCCTCCAGCTCGGTAACACCCTCCTGGCCGTCCTCATTCCGCTCCAGCTCAATCTCGCTGGCGTGTCGGCCGTGGTCGTCGGTCTCGTCGCCTCGAGCTATGGGCTGGGCTTCCTCGTCGGCTGCTTTCGTGCCCAGTCGCTGATCCGGTCGGTGGGCCACATCCGCGCCTTCGCCGCTCTCGCCGCCATCTGCGCCATCATCAGCCTGGCACTCTCGATCGGCCCGGACCCCCGCCTGTGGTTCGCGCTCCGCTTCGCCTTCGGCTTTTGCGTGGCCGGGCTCTTCATCGTTGCCGAGGGATGGCTCAACGCGGCGACGCCCCGGACCGAGCGCGGTCGCGTCATCGCATTCTACCTCGTCTCCACCAAGCTCGCGATCGTGCTGGGCCAGCTGGCGCTGGCTCAGGGCGGTACCGGCGGTGCCACCTTCCTCATGGTGGCCTCGGCCGCCTTCTCGCTGTCGCTCGTGCCGATCGCGATGACCAGCACGCACGAGCCGCCGCCACCCCGCCTCGTTCTCATGGGCTTTCGCGAGCTCTATCGGTTGGCGCCGGCAGCCATCGTCGGCTGCATCGGCTCGGGCCTCCTCAACAGCGCGTTCCAGAGCATGACGCCCGTCTACGGCGCCGATCGCGGGCTCTCGGTCGCCGTGATCGTGATCCTTCTCTCCCTGCCGCAGATCGGCAGCCTCCTCGTCCAGTGGCCACTGGGCTGGCTCTCCGACCGCATCGACAGGCGCCTCGTCATCATCGGCTGCACCAGCTTCATCGCCCTCGTCTCGCTCGTCATCCTGCTGATGGCGCCGCGCCACGCCCCGAGCCTGGGCGTCCTCTTCCTGCTCTGGGGCGCCAGCTCCTACTCGGTCTACGGCGTCTGCGTCGCCCATGCCGGCGACTTCGCCGAGCCCGACCAGATGGTGGGTGTCAGCAGCGGCGCGCTCTTCGCCTGGGCGGTGGGCTCGATGCTGGGCCCTAGTCTTGCGGCACCGGTGATGGCCGTGGGCGGCCCGGGCGGCCTTTTCGCCTACACCACGGCCATCGCGCTCGCGGTCTCGCTCTTCTCGATCTGGCGGATGACGCGGCGGCGGCCTGTCCCGCTGGAGGAGCGCACCGACTTCGTCAACCTGCCGGCGACCAGCCCGGCGCTCGCGCGGATCGATCCCCGTGTCGATGGTGCGAGCGGGGGCAACGGATGAGGGCGCCCGCGCCGAGGCGCCTGGATCACGTGCTCGCCGCATTCCCCGGTTGCTCCTCGGCCGGTCCCAAAAGCTCGTAGGCCGCGAGCGACCCGCTGGCGCCGCGAGGAACAATCTCGGCGATGAAGCGGAAGCGGAACGCGTCGCCGACGGCGCTGCGCACCGGCTCGCTCACCAGGATGGTCGTGCCGTGCACCTTGTTGAGCGCCTCGAAGCGCGCGGCCACGTTCACCGTGTGTCCCAGGGCGGTGTAGTTCATCCGGTCGATCGAGCCGATATTGCCGACCACGGCCTCGCCGGTGTGGACGCCGAAGCGCGTCCGCATCGGCGGGCGGCCCTCGGCAACGAGCTGGGCGTTCAGCCGGTCTACCCGAGCGGCGGCGGCTAGCGCGCCGAGGCAGGCGCGGCGCACATGGTCCTCCTGGGGCTCGGGCGCGTTCCAGAAGGCCATGACGCTGTCGCCGATATACTTGTCGATCGTGGCGCCCGTGGCGATCAGCTCCTCGGCCACGGCGCTGAAGTAGCGCGAGGTCGTGACCATCAAAGCCTCCGGATCCATTCCTTCCGCGAGGCTGGTGAAACCGGCGACGTCGGAGAACAGGACCGTCAGCGGCTGGCGCCTGCCGCCGAGGGCGGGGAGCTGCTTGTGCGCGACGATCCGCCTGACGATCTGGCCGGGCACGTAGGTGACGAAGTTCTTGAGCGTGAGGTCGAGAACGGTCAATGCTGCGCCCAGCGCCTCGATCTCGCGAATGCGCGAGGAGGGCGGCCGGACATCGTCCGGCTCGAAGCGCATCACATGGCCGATCTGGCCGGTGACGAGGCGGAGCGGGCGGCTGATGCCTCGCGCGGCGACCAGGACGATCAGCACCGCCACCGTGATCGCGACAAGGCTGATCCCGAGCGAGACGATGCCGATGCGGTCCGCCGGATCCACCACGTTGTCCAAGGGGAGCGCGATGCCGATGGCGAGGCTCGAGGCGGGGAGTCCAGGGTCTCGAACCGAGCGAGGTACTCCTCGCCGCCGATCGTCAGCGCAACTGTCCTGCTCTCGGGATCGGCATGGAAGGCGCGGTAGAGGCCGACGAGAACCGGGTTGTCCAGCTCGGCGAGGCGAGCTCGGCCGTCGACACGTCCGGCAGTGGCCGAGGTTCGCAGGGCGGCGCCATCCGGCGCGGCGACGAGGGTGCCGTCATGCTGGAATATGACGAGCTGCTGGTCTGGCGAGCTTCTGAGCTCTGCAAGGAACCGGTCGAGCGCGGCCAGGGTCACGTCGACGCCGAAGACGGCGCCCTGCTCGGTGCGCGAGCGGCGCGCCAGGGTCAGCCCCGTCTCGGGCACATCGGCGAAGAGGTAGGGCGGGGTCGTCACGGCGTTCGGGCTGGCCAGCGCCGCCTTGTACCAGGGCCGCGCCCGAGGATCGAAATCCGTCGGCTCCGGCCTGCCGCTCTCGAGCGGGTGTCCGACGGAGTCCGTCACCTCCCAGCGGGCGGTAGCGCCGCCCGGGTCCCGCGTGATCAGCTCGACCTCGTAGGCGGCGTCGGGGCCCGCCGGCTCGGACGGTCCTTCAGGCCGGTGGGGCAATCGACGGGCCAGGACGAGGCTGCCGTCGCGTCGGCCGAGATAGAGGGCGGTGGTCGCTGGGAGGACCCGATCGAGGTCGCCCAGCATACGCGCCAGGATCTGCCGCAGAGCCTCCGGTGGGAGATCCTGCGGCACGGTCAGCGATGCCGTGTCGAGCACAGCCGTCGCGAGGTTCACGCGGTCCCGGATCTCGTCGCGGATCTGCTGGCCCATGTTCGCGAAGCGGGCCTCGGCGTCCTTTCGGACGAGTCGTGTGGCCTCGCGATGGTTGTACCAGACGAGCTCACCGGCGATCGCCAACACGATGGCGACGAAGATGGTGGCCACCACGAGCTGAAGCCCCCAGGGCCCGCGCAAGCTACCCTTGCGGCTCATTGCGTGTCTGTCGCTCCCTGGCCGCGGGCTTCGCGACGGTGCCACCGACCCTAGAGCGGCGGCCCACGGCCGGGAAGCCCCTGAGCCCAGGGTCAATCGCGCGGCCCTATGTTCTCGGCGCTCACGGCAACTAGGTTAGGCTCGCTGCAATGCCGGCGCGGCTGCGCGTCGGCGCCGGCAGGGAGGCTCAGTTGCCTGGGAGACTTGGGATGCGTGCCATCGTCGTCGCGGCCGTCGCCTCGCTCGCCGCGATATCGCTGTCTCCGCCGGCCGGTGCCGCTACCGACGGCAACGCGCTGAGGGCCGGCCAGGATGCCTTCGGCAGCTGGCGCGACGATGCGCCAGGCGTACGGCGGCTGATCCCGCCCTCGGACCTGCCGCCGCCCTATGCCTCGCCCTCGGCGGGCAACTCTGCGCGAATCGTGGCCCGTCCCGCGGGCGCTTCCCTGCGTACGCTGCCGGGGTTCAGCGTGTCGCTTTTCGCCGACGGGCTTGAGGGTCCGCGCAAGCTCCAGGTGGCGCCCAACGGCGACGTCTTCGTGGCCGAGAGCCGAGGCAGCCGGATCCGTGTCCTGCGGCCCAAGGCAGACGGATCGGGCGTCGCCAGCTCCGAGACCTTCGCCTCGGGGCTCGACCGGCCCTACGGGATCGCCTTCTACCCGCCAGGGCCCGACCCGCGTTGGGTTTATGTCGCCACCATCGGCGAGGTCGTGCGCTTCGCCTACCGCCCGGGCGAGCTCAAGGCCGAGGGCGCGGCGCAGCTGGTGGTCGGCGGCCTGCCCGAGGGCGGAAGCCACTGGACCCGCGACATCGCCTTCTCGCCGGACGGCAGCAGGCTCTATCTGGCCGTGGGCTCCGGCAGCAACGATTTCGAGGGCGCGCGGACCCCAGCCGCGGCTCGGCTGGCCGATCTGGAGCGGCGCGAGGGCAAGGGCGCGCTCTGGGGACGCGAGGCCGGTCGGGCGAACGTGCTCTCCTATGCTCCGGACGGCTCGGACCGCCGCGTCTACGCCACCGGCATCCGCAACTGCGGCGGCGGCCTCGCCGTGCAGCCCTCGACAGGCACCGTCTGGTGCTCCACGAACGAGCGCGACGGGCTCGGCGACAATCTGGTGCCCGACTATGTGACACGGCTGCAGGAGGGCGGCTTCTACGGCTGGCCCTGGTACTATATCGGCGACAATCAGGATCCGCGCCACGAGGATGAAAGGCCGGACCTCAAGGCGTCCGTCCTGGTGCCCGACGTGCTGCTGCAGGCCCATTCCGCGGCGCTGCAGATGACTTTCTATCATGGTGACCAGTTCCCGCCAGCGATGCGGGACGACGCCTTTGTCGCCCTGCACGGCTCCTGGAACCGCGCCGGGCGTACCGGCTACAAGATCGTGCGTGTTCCGATCCAGGATGGCAGGCCTACGGGCATCTTCGAGGACTTCGTGACCGGCTTCGTCGCCAGCGACGACGAGGTCTGGGGTCGTCCCGTCGGGATCGCCACAGCCAAGGATGGCTCCCTCCTCTTCAGCGAGGACGCCAACGGCACGATCTGGCGCGTCACCTACACGGGAGGCGCTGACGCGGGCGGCTGAGGCGAGCCCGAGGCGGCCGCCTGCTGCTTCAGCCAGGCGCGGAAGGCGCCGATCCGCGGGTCCGTCGCGTCCTCCCGCCGCCAGACCGCCCAATAGGCGCCGTCACCTTCGATCGTCAGCGCAAGGGGCCGGACGAGCCGCCCGGCCGCGAGGTCGTCGTCGGCGAAGGGCCGATGCGCCAGGGCTATGCCGAGGCCCGCCTTCGCCGCCTCGAGCGCTTCGCTCGAGCTGTTGAGCGCAAGACGATGGGCGCCGATCGTGGCCGGCAGCCCGGCGGCCTCGAGCCAGCGCGGCCAGTCCCGGTCGCGCGGCGCCGTCGCCACGACCAGCAGGGTGTGGCGCGCCAGATCGGTCGGGCTCTGCAGCGGTTGGCGCGCCAGCAGCGCCGGGCTCGCCACGGGCGCCAGGCTGTCCTGCATGAGAGCCAGCGTCTCGCAGCCCGCCCAGGCGCCATCGCCGGTGCGGATCGCGAGATCGACATCGTCGGCGAGTGCCACGGCCGGGCTCGGCGTCGTGGCGATGCGGACGGCGATCGCCGGGTGGCGCGCCTGGAAGTCCGGCAGACGCGGGATCAGCCAGCGGGTGGCCAGCGTCGGCAGCAGGGCCACGGTGAGCACGCCCGCACCCCGGCGCGCGCGGCAGCGCTCGGTGGCCATGCGCAGCTCGTCGAAGGCGCGGGCCAGCGCCAGTGCGTAGGCTTGGCCCTCCGGCGTCAGGACGACCTGACGCCCGCTTCTGCGGATCAGCCGGACGCCCAGCGCAGCCTCGAGCCGCCTCAGCTGCTGGCTCACCGCCGGTTGGCTGACGCCGAGCTCGCCCGCGGCCCGGCCGACCCCGCCATGGCGGGCCACGGCCTCGAAGGCCCTGAGGCTGGAAAGCGGCGGCAACATCGCCAGACAGATAAGCCAGCCTTATGAATGCTGCCAGCATTTCCGATTGGTGCGGCGCCGGCGCGCCGTGCTAGGCCGCTTTCATGATGACCGGCATATGGATACCCATCACCATCGTGGCTGCAGTCTTTCAGGCCCTCCGAACGGGCCTGCAGAAGCAGCTTGCCCTGTCGCTGAGCACGAACGCCTCGGCCTTCACCCGCTTTCTCTACGGACTGCCGTTCGCGCTTCTCTACCTTATGATCGTGCTGCTGATCGGCGGGCACGGGCTGCCGCCGGTCGATGCGACCTTTCTCATCTGGGTGCTGGTCGGCTCGATCGGTCAGAGCGTGGCGACGGCGCTGCTCGTTGCCGCGATCGGCATGCGCAGCTTCGCTGTGGGGGTGGCCTATTCCAAGACGGAGGTGATTCAGGCGGCGATCGTCGGCCTCGTGCTGCTGGGCGAGCCACCGACGCCGGGCGCCACCATCGGCATCGTCATCGCCACCCTTGGCGTCATGCTGATGTCGGTGGCGCGAAGCAAGATGGGCTTCCACGGGCTCGTCACGGCGTTGCGCGAGCGGTCGGTGCTGGTGGGCCTCGGTGCGGGGACGGGCTTTGCCGTGGCTGCCGTGGGCTTCCGCGGCGCCGCCCTGGCGCTCGGTCTCTCGAACGTCGTGCTGGCCGCAGCCTATACGCTGGCCTGGGCCACTGTGGTGCAGACGGTGACGATGGGGGCCTTCCTCGCCTGGCGCGAGCCTGCGCAGCTCGTGGCGTCGTTCCGCAGCTGGCGCACTGCAGGGCTCGTCGGCCTCACCAGCATCCTGGGCTCGGCCTGCTGGTTCACGGCGATGACCGTCCAGCTCGTGGCCTATGTCCGCACGCTGGGCCTGGTCGAGCTGATCTTCACCTATGCCCTGACGCGCCTCTGGTTCAAGGAGCGGGTTCACAAGGGCGAGCTGTGGGGCATCGTCGCGGTCATCCTGGGCATCGGCTTCGTTCTCCTGCGCGGTTGAGCCCTGGCGGCTGGATGCGGCGACGGCCGCAGATGACGGCGCCCGGGCGCTCGGCTAGTGAGAGCGCTTGCCCACCATGCCCGAGCGCCCGACATGCCCGATCTCGCCACCTTCGCTACGACCTGGAACTATCCGACCACCGTGCTCTTCGGCGCCGGCTCGCTGAGCCGGGCCGGCAGGGCCGCGGCGCGGGCGGGCATGCGGCGCCCGTTGCTGGTCACCGATCCGGGCGTCGCAGCGCTGCCGGTGACCACGCAGCTCATGGACGTCCTGCGCGAGGCGGGGCTGGAGCCCGTGCTCTTCAGCGACGTCCGCTCCAACCCGACGGCCGCCAATGTCGAGGCCGGCCTCGCGGCGCTGCGGGCCGGGGGCCATGACGGCGTCGTGGCGTTGGGTGGCGGCAGCGCCCTCGACACGGGCAAGACCGTCGCCTTTATGGCGGGCCAGAGCCGGCCGCTGTGGGATTTCGAGGACCTGGGCGACAATTGGAAGCGCGCCGATCCGGCGGGCGTGCTGCCCGTCGTCGCCATTCCGACCACCGCCGGCACGGGCAGCGAGGTCGGCCGCGGCGCTGTCATCACCGACCCGGGCACGCACCGCAAGCGGATCATCTTTCACCCGACGATGCTGCCCAAGACCGCCATCCTGGACGCTGCCGTCACGGTCGGCCTGCCGGCGGTCCTCACCGTCGGCACCGGCATGGATGCGCTGGCCCACTGTCTCGAGGCCTACTGCGCCCCGGGCTTCCATCCGATGGCCGAGGGCATCGCCGTCGAGGGCATTCGCCTGGTGAAGGAGGCGCTGCCGTCGGCGGCGCAGGGCGGGAGCGATCTTGCGGCGCGTGGCAAGATGCTCGCGGCCTCGGCCATGGGGGCGGTGGCCTTCCAGAAGGGCCTGGGCGCCATCCACAGCCTCTCGCACCCCGTGGGCGCCCTCTACGACACCCATCACGGCATGACCAATGCCGTGGTCATGCCCTACGTCCTGGCCAACAATCGCCCGGTGATCGAGGACCGCGTCATTCGCCTTGCCGCCTGGCTGGGCGTCGAGGGGGGCTTTCCGGGCTTTCTCGACTGGGTTCTGGCCTTCCGGGAGAGGCTCGGCGTGCCGCCGACGCTGGCGGCGCTGGGCGTGCCCGACGACCGTCTCGAGGAGCTAGCGGCCATGGCGCTCGAGGATCCGACGGCCGCCGGCAATCCCGTGCCGCTCACCCTGGGCGACATGCGCCGCCTCTATCGCCACTGCCTCGAGGGAACCGGCCTCTAGACCGCCCGGGGAGCGCCCGACGCCATGCAGACGGCGCTCCTGAAGGACTCGCTTTGGGTGCTCGGCACCCGGCTCGTCATGCGTGGCGCCAACTTCGTCGTCTTCATCCTGCTCGCCCGGGTGCTCACGGCGGGCGAGTTCGGCTTCTACGGCTACGTGATGTCGACGGCGCTCGTCCTCTCGGTGGCCTTCGATCTCGGGCTGCGCCAGTCGACGGCCTTCTTCGTGGGCCACGAGCCCGAGAACGCGGCCGCCGTCTCGACCCACCTCCTCCTCCTCTGGTGCATTCTCGCCGCCACTTCCGTCCTCGTATGCTGGCTGATGCTCGGCTCCGGCGGCTACACGACCGATTTCGGCACGCTCGCGATCGTTGGCGCAGCCAACACGGCGCCCATGCTGCTGCTGCGCATGGGGCAGGGCATCTTTCTCGGCCGGGGAAACCTCAAGGCGCTGAACCAGTCCGAGCTGATCTCGCGCGCGGTGATGGTGCTGGGCTCGCTCGGCCTCTGGGCCGGCGGCCACCTCGACGTGGCGACCGCGATCTGGACGCTTCTCGTAGCCCACGCCCTGGCCTCGCTCTACCTCCTGGCCCAGGTGTGGCGCGAGATCAGCCTTCGCACCCTGCTCGATCCCGCGCTCGTGCGGCGCATGCTGACCCACGGTTTTGTCTTTGCCAGCGCCACGATCCTGATGATCGCGCTCGGCCGGGTCGGCATCTGGCTCGTGAGCGACCTTATGGGTCCCGCTGCGCTCGGCCGCTATTTCGGCGTGCAGCGCCTGGGCGAGATCCTGGTCGAGGTGGCGACGGCCGTGGGCGTCGTCATCTTCAGCCATGGCGTCCGTGCCCCCGACATCCGCGAGTCTGCCGGCGACGCGATCCGCATAGCACGGCTCGTCACCGCGCTGATGGCGGTCGGCGGCCTGTGCTGCATCATCGCGGCGGAGCCGCTGCTCAGGCTCACGCTCGGTCCCGAGTTCGCCGCCGAGGCGCTGGCCTTCCGCCTCATCATGATCGGCACGCTCGCGAACTGCTTCACGACCATGCTGTTCCCCTGCCTCTCCTCGCAGGGGCTGGCGCGCGTCGGCACCGTCGCCTTCGCGGTGGGGATCGCCGTGGCCGCGCTCGCCTGCTGGAGCCTCGTCCCGCGCCTGGGCTTGGCCGGCGCCGGCATCGCCTACATCCTGGCCCAGGGTGTGGTGGCCCTGATCATCGTTCTCGCATACAGGTCGCGCTTCGGCTTCAGGACGGCCGAGATCCTCCTGCCCCAGCGCGAGGACGCGGTGGCCATCCTGGGCCTCGTCCGCCGGCTTCCCGCCTACCTTCGCCGTCCGGCCGACGGCTGACGCCACTCTCGGGCGAGCGAGGGCGTCGATCGGCGATTGGCTGGCGGCGGCTTCGGTCCGATCCGCCCCTGCTCAGATCTCCAGGCGCTCGAGGGCAGCCCTGTCGCGGAGGATGATGCGTCGCGAGGTGCTGCGGCTGATGCTGCCGGCGCCTTCCAGCTCCGAAAGTGTCCGGCTGATGGTCTCGACCGTCAGGCCCAGATAGTCGGCGATGTCGCAGCGCGACATCGGCAGGTCGATGACGGCCCCGCGCCGCTGCCGAGCCGCCATCTCGAGGAGGAACGCCACGACCCGCTCGGTGGCGCTCTTGCGGCCGAGCAGCAGCATGTGGTCGTGGGCGTGGCCGAGCTCGCGCACCGTCATCGACAGGAGCCGGGCGCGGAGATCGCCGTCCCGCTCGGAGGCGGTCATGACCATGCGCCGGTCGAGGACGCGGATCGCGCTGGCGCTCACGGCCTCGGCCGAGAAGCGGTGGAGCTGCCCGGCCTCGAGGCCGAAGATGCCGCCCGGGAAGTGAAAGCTGCAGACCTGACGCCGGCCGTCGCTCAGGAGCTTCGACGTACGCACCGCCCCCTTCTGGACCTCATAGATGAACCGTGTCGGCGCCTCCTCCGGGTAGATCTCGGCGTTCGGCCGATAGTCGAGCGTGGTGCCCAAGAGGTCGAGATGGCAGGCCTCGGCGGGCACCGGTCGGGAGGTGGGACCGTCCATCGCCAGCGCCCGCAGCGCCCCGACGGAGCTCTCGGTCATTCCCTGAGACAGCATCGGATCGCCTCCCCGTCCTATCGTCAGCCATCCGTTAGCCCCATTAGCGTCGCTCGGGAAATTCCGGTAATCCCCCTACGTACAGTCCCGGAGGCTCGGACGGTCAGCGACAGCCGTCGTCCTCGGAGGCGGCTGATCCGGCGGGCTTGTCGATGGCGGCATCGAGACGAAGTACAGGCGCTGAAGCCACGAGGATGGAGGAATCTGCGAACGGCCGAGGCAGCCTCAGCGCGCCCACATGCTATGCGATCGCCGTTCTCGCGGTCGTTCTGGCTACCCTCGCCCGCAGGCTGCTCGAGGCGCTTCTCGACCATAGCCCGCTCTTCGTGATCTTCGTGCCGGCCGTGCTGGCGGCGAGTGTGGTCGGCGGCTTCGGGCCGGGCCTGACGGCCACGCTGCTCAGCCTCGTCGCTGGGAGCCTTTTCATCGAGGGCACCGACCTCATGTCGCTCGGCGGAGCCGTGAACTTGGGCGTCTTCGCCCTTGTCGGCCTCGGCATCGCCTGGTTCGGCGGGCGTCTCCATCGCGGCCGCCGGCTCCTCGCGGAAGGAACCCGCGAGCTCCTGGGGCGCGAGGCGCATCTGCGCTCGATCCTCGACACCGTGCCCGACGCCATGATCGTGATCGACGAGCAGGGCGTCATCCAATCCTTCAGCGCCGCCGCCGAGCGGCAGTTCGGCCATGGGGCGGACGAGGTCGTCGGCCGCAACGTGAGATGCCTCATGCCCTCGCCCTATCGCGGGGAGCATGACGGCTACCTCGCCCGCTATAAGACCACGGGAGATCGGCACATCATCGGCATCGGCCGGGTCGTGGTCGGCGAGCGCAAGGACGGCTCGACCTTCCCCATGGAGCTGTCGGTGGGCGAGATGCGCTCGGCCAAGGGCCGCTTCTTCACCGGCTTCGTCCGTGACCTGACGGAGCGTCAACAGACGGAGCAGCGACTGCAGGAGATCCAGGCGGAGCTTGTCCACATCTCGAGGTTCACGGCCGTGGGCGAGATGGCCACCACGCTGGCGCACGAGCTCAATCAGCCTCTGGCCGCCATCACCAACTATCTTCGTGGCGGCCGGCGCGTGCTGGATCGGATCGACCATCCAGGGCTGGTGCTTGCCCGGGAGGCCGTCGATCGGGCCGCCGACCAGGCCCTCCGCGCGGGCGAGATCATCGGCCGGATGCGCCAGTTCGTGGCGCGGGGCGAGAACGAGCCGCGTGTGGAGAGCGTCAGCAAGATGGTCGAGGAGGCGAGCGCGCTTGCATTGGTCGGCGCCCGGGAGCTGGGTGTCCACGTGCGGCTTCAGCTCGATCGGGAGGCGGACCTCGTGCTGGCCGACAGGGTGCAGGTGCAGCAGGTTCTGCTCAACCTGCTGCGCAACGCGCTCGAGGCGATGGCGGAACTCCGAGCAAAAGGAGCTCGTGGTGAGGAGCCGTCTGGAGGAAGGCGGCATGACGGAGATCGCGGTCCTGGACACCGGCGCCGGCATTGCCGAGGAGATCGCCGCCCAGCTCTTCCATCCCTTCACGACGACCAAGCATCACGGCATGGGCGTGGGCCTATCGATCTCGCGAACGATCATCGAGGCTCATGGCGGCCAGATCCGGGCCGAGCCCAATCCCGGGGGCGGGACCGTCTTCCGGTTCACGCTTCCTTGCGCCTCGCGGGAGCCCTCCGATGGGCGATGAAGGGATGGTATGGATCATCGACGACGACGACGCCGTCCGCGACTCGCTCGCCTTCCTGCTGACGGCCGAAGGCATGAGCGTCGAGGCCTTCGCGTCGGCGAAGGACTTCCTCGCGGGATCGCGGCAGGGCCGCCGTGGCTGCGTCGTCACCGATGTGCGGATGCCCGGCATGAGCGGGATCGACCTGCTCGACCAGCTGGCCACGTCCAGCCGGTCGGATGTCCCGGTCATCGTGATCACGGGTCATGGCGACATTGCCCTGGCGGTCGAGGCGATGAAGAAGGGCGCGGCCGATTTCATCGAGAAGCCGTGCGACGACGACCGCCTCATCGCCGCGGTTCGCGCGGCGCTCGGTCGGCCTCATGCGGCAGGTGAGGTGGATGAGCAACGGGCCCAGGCCCTAGCTCGCCTCGCGGCGCTCTCCGCGCGCGAGCGCCAGGTTCTTGAGGGCCTGGTCGCGGGCAGCTCCAACAAGGCCATCGCTTTCGACCTCGGCATCAGCCCCCGCACTGTCGAGGTCTACCGCGCCAATGTCATGACGAAGATGCAGGCGTCGAGCCTGTCCCAGCTCGTGCGGCTCGCGCTCCTCGCCGGCTCGGGCGGCGGCTAGCCGGGAACTCCCTCTTTTTGAATGCTTGATCCAGGTCAAGGCCCAGCGAGCTGCGTTGACTCAACCTGGGCTTGTTCTGCCCGCGGGGGCCAAAGGAGAGAGGTGTCGGGGAGCATGGTCGCGGAGTCGCCTGAGCAGCCGTCGCTCATCGTCCTCGTCGACGATGATCCTGCTGTTCTCGTCTCGACCCGGTTCATGCTCGAGGTGGAGGGCTACATCGTCCTCGCCCACGCGACGGCGGATGCTCTTCTGGCGTCCGGGGTGCCGGCCCACGCGGCGTGCCTGGTCATCGATTACTTCATGCCGGACGGCAACGGCCTCGATCTCATCGAGCGGCTGCGAAGGGACGGCGTCAGCACGCCCGCCGTGCTGATTACCGGCCGTCTACAGGCGGCGCTGACGCATCGCGCGCGGGCAGCGCAGGTGCCGGTGATCGAGAAGCCGCTGCTCGGGAGGGCGCTGATCGAGGCGATCAGGGCCGTCGCGAGCTGAGAGCGGCTGCCGGCGCATCGATGTGCCCTGGTGATGGCGCAACGCGGTGCCGAGCCGCGCGCCAGGCTTGCCCTGCAAGGTCGTCCTCGCTATTCTACGTCGCCGCAGTGGTGTTTGCGGGCCCGTGTGGTCCCGCAAGGGCCGGCAGCTCGGGGATGCGAGAGCAGGCGCTCGGAGCAGGATGATCGCGACGACACTCGGTCGGTCCCGTCGCCGACACGGCCGCCGCTGGCTTTGGCGCTCGCTTCGGCTCGCTGTCGTCCTGGGCATCATCGTGCTGAGCCTCGGGGCGGCCTACGAGGCGGGGCGCTCGCAATCGGATACCGAGGCTGCCCGGCTTCTCGAGGACCTTCAAAACCAACGCGAGCTGAACCGGCAGCTCGACGCGAGGCTCGCCGATCTCCAGCAGCGCTGGGCCGAGGCCAGCCGCGCAGCCGCGTCGCAGCCGACGCCGGTCGATCCGGTCGAGGCGACGCCGACGGCCGGTCTCATGGCGCTCATCCGCAGCAAGCTCGCCGATGGGGTGGAGCCCGCTCGTCTCGGCGTTGCGATCGAGGGTGTGACACGCGAGCGGCGGTGCGATCCCGCGGTCGAGACACACCGCATCGTGCTCGGGACCCCGGTGTCGCGGGATGCAACCAGTGCCGCCTTCGCCGGCGGTCGGCTCACCGTCTCGGGCAAGGGTGTCTCGGTGCGCGACGCCGCAGGGCTGCCCGAGGCATGGTTCGACCCGGCCCAGCCGGTGGAGCTCGAGATCAGGACGAGCGACGGTGCGACCGTCGGCGCCTCGGGCCTGCTGCCGCTCAAGCACGCGATCGTTCAGGCGTCGCATGAGTACGCCCTCGCCGCCAAGGCGGGCCAACGCCGCGGGGTGCTCGATCTGTCGGTCCAGGTCTGTGCCTATCCCTAAGGCTCGCCCAGGAGGCTGAGCTGGAGGCTGGAGCTTTCCTCGATCGGGTTGGCGACGCCCAGGCCGAGCAGCCTCACAGGGCGCTCAGGGAGCGTCGGCCGGTGGAGCAGGCCCGAGGCGGTCGCCTTGATCGCATCGAGGCTGTCGAAGGCTCCGGGCCGCGTGGTTCGACGCGTCTGGATGCGGAAGTCCTCGTATTTTATTTTCAAGGTCAGCGTTCGCGCCCGGAAGCCGGCGCGGGCAAGTCGCGGGACGAGCTCGATCGCGAGGGCGTCGAGCTCCTCGGCCAGCCGCCGCGGGTCGATCAGATCCACGGCGAAGGTGGTCTCGACGCTGAGCGATCGGCGGGGCCTATCCGGCTCGACGGGCCGGTCATCCCGGGCATGCGCGAGGTGCCAGAAGTGGGCCCCCAGGCGGCCGATCCGGGCGACGAGGGAGGCCTCGTCCATCGCCTGGAGGTCCGCGCCCGTCCGGATCCCGAGCGTGTGAAGGCGCGCCGCCGTACGGGGCCCGATGCCGTGAAAGCGCTCGATCGGCAGCCCGGCCAGAAACGCCTTCGCCATGTCCGGCCGGATGACCGCCAGCCCGTCCGGCTTCTTCAGGTCGGAGGCGAGCTTCGCCAGGAACTTGTTGAACGACACCCCGGCGGAGGCGGTGAGGTTGGTCGTCTCGCGGATCTCATCCTTCAGGCGCCTGGCGATCGCGACGGCCGGCATGGGGCCCGGCAGCGGATCGGTCACGTCGAGATAGGCCTCATCGAGCGAGAGCGGCTCGACGAGCGGCGTGTAGCGCTCGAAGATGGCGCGGATCGAGGCGCTCGCCGCCTTGTAGGCGCTGAAGCGGGCCGGGACGAACAGGAGATTGGGGCAGAGCCGCCGCGCCACGGCCGAGGGCATCGCCGAGCGGACGCCGAAGGTCCGCGCCTCGTAGCTCGCCGTCATGACCACGCCACGCCCACCGGCGCTTCCGACGGCGACCGGACGTCCGCGCAGCGTCGCATCGTCGCGCTGCTCGATCGCGGCGTAGAAGGCGTCCATGTCTATGTGCACGATTTTGCGCATCTGCCCACCGTGGCACGCGCCGCGGGCGCGCAATCTGTGGCCGGAAATCAACGGTCGCACGAATGCGAGGCTGCCCCGCTCGGCGGCTCGTCCGGAAAAGGTTGCGTGCATCCGTGGCAGGAACCTACCCTTGGTCTATCTTGGTGTTGATGCGGAAATGGCGGCGGAGGACGCGGTGAGCAACAGTCGGATAGCGAGGCTGGCTCGCCGGTGGGCGATGGGTGTCGCGCTCATAGGCTTGATGCCACTGGGCGCGGCGCGAGCCGATACGGTAACCGAGGCTCTCGTGCAGGCCTATCTCGGCAATCCGCAGCTGCAGGCCGGCCGTGCCCAGCTTCGTGCGACCGACGAGCTCGTGCCTCAGGCCCTGTCGGGGTATCGCCCGCAGGTCTTCGGCAGCTTGGGTGTCGACCGCACGCAGGGCCAAGCCGGCACCGGCAATGGCGGGCAAGACACCGACATCAGACAGACCGAGCAGAGCGCCAGCCTGACGGTCCAGCAGAATCTCTACAATGGCGGCGGCACGGTCGCCTCGACCAGCCGTGCCGAGAATCTCGTGCGTGCCCAGAGGGCGAGCCTGATCTCCCTTGAGCAGCAGGTGCTGTTGAACGCCGTCACTGCCTATACGGAGGCTTGGCGGACTAACGCCACCCTCGATCTCGCGCTCAACAACGAGGAGCGTCTGAGACGCCAGCTCCAGGCCACCCGGGACCGCTTCCAGGTCGGTGAGGTCGCGCGCACGGACGTGGCACAGGCCGAGGCCTCGCTCGCCGGGGCACACGCCGACGTCGAGGTGGCAAAGTCCAATCTGTCCTCTGCGAACGCGACCTACCTGCGTGTCGTCGGCCACCCGCCCAAGAACCTCGCCCAGCCTAAGCCATACACCGACCTGCCGAAGACGATCGACGACGCGCAGGCGCTCGCTACGGCCAACCCCGACATCATCCAGGCCAGCTTCAGCCTCGCGGCGGCGCGCAACGATGTCGACGTCGCGTTCGCCCAGCTGCTGCCCAGCCTGCAGGCGCAGGCCCAGGTGGCAGCGATCGACCAGCCATCGCCCAGCGTGCCCTGGCAGCGCACGGCGAGCATCGGCGTGACGCTCACGATCCCTCTCTATCAGGGCGGTGCCGAGTATTCCCAGGTTCGGCAGAACAGGCAGACGGTGCAGCAGCAGCGTAACGTGCTCGAGAACTCGCACCGTACGGTGGCGGAGACCGTGAGCTCGAGCTGGGACCGGCTGCTCGCGGCGACGGCGACCATCCAGTCGCTGCAGTCCGAGGTGCGTGCCAACCGGATAGCGCTCCAGGGCGTGCAGGAGGAAGCGCTCGTCGGCTCGCGCACGGTTCTCGACGTGCTGGACGCCGAGCAGACGCTCTTTCAGTCGCAGGTGAACCTCGTGACGGCACAGGCCACGGAGGTCACGGCGAGCTACACCCTCAAATCGGCTGTGGGCCAGCTCACCGCGACCGGGGTCCACCTGCCCGTCAAGCCCTATAGTCCGGATGCCTACTACAAGCAGAACCGCAACAGGCTCTTCGGCATCGATGACCCCTCGACGCCGCAGGCCGGCGCTCGGAAGTAGGCCTCCTCCGACAAGCTCCCGATCGGGGGCCATCAGCCCAGCCAGCCCCAGCCGGCCTCTCTGCTTCAGGCGCCTCTCGACCGGGCCCTACTGGCCGCCGCCGAGAGAGTGGACATAGACGGCGAGCATCTTGATCGTCGCATCGTCCAGCCGTCCCTGCCAGGTCGGCATCACGCCGAGCTTCGGCTGGTAGATCTGAGCGGCGATGGCATCGGGTGTGCCCCCGTAGAGCCAGACCGCGCTGTCGAGCGCGGGCGCGCCGAGCTGGGGGTTCCCCACCCCGCCCTTGCCGTGGCAGACGACACAGTTGTCCTCGAACAGCTTGGCGCCCTTGTCGGCTGCCGCCTGATCGGTGGCGCGCTTGGTCAGCGACAGCACGTACTGCGTGACGTCCCCTATCTGCGCAGACGTCAGGATGCCGGTGGCGCCGAAGGCCGGCATGGCATTGTCACGTGCCTGCGGATCCTGGCCGTTGCGGATGCCGTGACGGATGGTGAACACGATGTCCTGCAGCGTGCCGCCCCAGAGCCAGCTGTCGTCCGCGAGCGTCGGATAGCCCTTCTGGCCGGCGCCGCCCAGGCCGTGGCAGGGCGCGCAATTGTCCTTGAAGGCGACCCCGCCGCCCGCGATCGCGAAGGCCCGCAGCTCGGGATCCTTGGCGATCGTCTCGACATTGGCGGCCTGGATCTTGCTCAGCCAGACGCCCCGGGCCTTCTCGGCCTCCGCCATCCGCCGATCGAGATCGGTCCGCTGATTGTAGCCGAGAAGCCCGTGCCAGTAGCCGTGCACCCAGGGCCAGGAGGGATAGAGCACCCACCAGACGACGGCGAAGGCGATGCAGGCATAGAAGACGAGCAGCCACCAGCGGGGGAGAGGGTTGTTCAGCTCCTTGATGCCGTCCCACTCGTGGCCGGTGGTCTCGACGCCGGTGACGGCATCCTTCTCAATCATGGTGGGCATGGCCCGCCTCCTCGTCGTCGAGTGGGATACGGGCGCAGTGCTCCATCTCCTTGCCGCGCGACGGCCACATGGCCCAGATCACGATTCCGGAGAAGAGAAGGAAGGCCCAGAGGATCCAGAGCTGGTGGAGCAGGTTGAGGATCTGCATGACCGGTTCCTCTACTGCTGGAGATCATCGGTCCGGATGTCGGTGAAATCGACCATCCGACCGAGGATCTGCAGATAGGCCACGAGCGCGTCCATCTCGGTCAGCCGGCCCGGCTGCCCGTCGAAGTCGCCCACGGCCGCCTTCGGATAGCGCTTGAGCAGGGCCTCGTGGTCGGCGTCGTTGCTGGCCTGGTTGGCGAGATCGTCCTCGCCGCTCTTGATCATGTCGTCCGAGTAGGGAACGCCAACCTCGTTCAGCGTCTGCAGATTTGCCGCCACGTCACTGAAGTCGAGGTCACGCTCGCGCAGGAAGGCGTAGGTGGGCATGATGCTCTGGGGCACCACGCTGCGCGGGTCGATCAGGTGGGCCACCTGCCATTCGTTCGAGTACTTGCCGCCGACGCGAGCGAGGTCGGGACCCGTCCGCTTGCTGCCCCACTGGAACGGGTGATCGTACATGCTCTCGGCGGCGAGGCTGTAGTGGCCGTAGCGCTCGACCTCGTCGCGGAAGGGCCGGATCATCTGGCTGTGGCAGTTGTAGCAGCCTTCCCGGATGTAGATGTTGCGGCCGGCCACCTCGAGCGGGCTGTAGGGGCGCATGCCCTGCACCTTCTCGATCGTGGTCTCGATCGTGAAGAGCGGCGCTATCTCGACGATGCCGCCGATCGACACGGTGATCAGGGTCAGGACGAGAAGGAGGAGACCGTGCGTCTCGATCTTCTCGTGATGCCTCATCAAGGACATGGGGTGCTGCTCCCGCTCAGGTGGCAGGAGCGACGCGCGGACGGACGGTGGCGCCCAGCGCCTCTTCCGTCCTGATGTCTCCCGCAGCCGTCCGCCAGAGATTGTAGACCATGATGAGGGCGCCTGTGAGGAACAGCACGCCGCCCAGGGCGCGGATGACGTAGAAGGGGTGCATCGCCGCGACCGTCTCGATGAACGAGTATTGCAGGAAGCCCATGCTGTCGTAGGAGCGCCACATCAGGCCCTGCATGATGCCCGAGACCCACATCGCGGTGATGTAGAGAACGATGCCCAGGGTCGCGATCCAGAAGTGCCACTCGACCAGCGCCAGCGAGTAGAGGCGCTCGCGCTTCCACAGGCGCGGCACGAGGAAGTAGACCGCGCCGAAGCTGATGAAGGCGACCCAGCCGAGCGCCCCCGAATGGACGTGACCGATCGTCCAGTCGGTGTAGTGCGAGAGCGCGTTGACCTGGCGGATCGACATCAGCGGGCCCTCGAAGGTGCTCATGCCGTAGAAGGCCACCGACACCACGAGGAAGCGCAGGACCGGATCGGTGCGCAGCTTGTCCCAGGCGCCCGAGAGGGTCATCAGGCCGTTGATCATGCCGCCCCATGAGGGCATCCACAGCATGACCGAGAAGGTCATGCCCAGCACCTGCGCCCAATCGGGCAGCGCCGTATAGTGGAGGTGGTGAGGGCCCGGCCCAGATGTAGAGAAAGATAAGAGCCCAGAAGTGGATGATCGAGAGGCGGTATGAGTAGATCGGCCGCTCGGCCTGCTTGGGCACGAAGTAGTACATCATGCCGAGGAAGCCGGCAGTGAGGAAGAAGCCCACCGCGTTGTGGCCGTACCACCACTGCGTCAGCGCATCCTGGACGCCGGAGAAGAGCGAGTAGCTCTTGGTGCCGAAGATCGAGACCGGAATCGAGAGATTGTTGACGATGTGAAGCATCGCGATCGTGACGATGAAGGCGAGGTAGAACCAGTTCGCCACGTAGATGTGTGGCTCCTTGCGCTTCAGGATCGTCCCGAAGAAGACGACGAGATAGACGACCCAGACGATGGTGAGCCAGATATCGGTGTACCATTCCGGCTCGGCATATTCTCTGGATTCGGTCACGCCGGTGACGTAGCCGATCGCGGCCAGGACGATGAAGAGCTGGTAACCCCAGAAGAGGAAGGTCGCCAGATGCCGCCCACCGAAGAGGGGGGCGCGGCAGGTCCGCTGCACGACGTAGAGCGAGGTCCCGAGCAGCGCGTTGCCGCCGAAGGCGAAGATCACGGCCGAGGTGTGAACGGGGCGCAGCCGTCCGAAGCTGGTCCATTCGAGACCGAGATTGAGGACCGGAAAGGCCAGCTCGAAGGCGATCCACACGCCCACGGAAAAGCCAACGATACCCCAGAACATCGTTGCCACGGTGAACCAGCGGATGACGTCCTCGTTGTAGGGCGTCGCTTCCGCGGTTGTGAGCGCGGAGCCTGCGGCTGCCATGATCTCTCCTTCCCCCACCCGGCCAGATGCTGGAGCAGCGGCCGTGCGACGGACCGCTCCCCAGCGCGCTGGAGCTATGGGGCTGGCGCTGCTGGTGCGACATTGATCTAAGTCAAGGTTGATGGACGATGCTTCACGCTAAGGGCCTGACTCTGCGCCCTTGTGGTGGATCTGTTGGGGGATGGAAGCCGTGGCCGAATCCGTTCAGGTGCTCGCCCGCCCGATGCCGACGATCCGTCGGATCGAGCTCGATCGCCCGTGGCGATGGCTCGAGGCGGGGCTACGCGACGTTCGGGCGACGCCTTTGATCAGCCTGGGCTACGGCCTGCTCGCCGCGGTGAGCGGCTATCTGCTGACGCTCGGCCTCTATCTGGGCGGGATGATCTATCTGATCCTGCCCCTGGCGGCGGGCTTCCTGATCATCGGTCCCATCCTGACGGTCGGTCTCTACGAGGCGAGCCGGCGCGGCCAGGCGGGCCAAAGGACCACGCTTGCCGACGCGCTCGCGGCCTACCGGCGCAATGGCAGCCAGATCGCCCTCATGGGCATGGCGCTGCTTCTCTTGATGTTCGCGTGGGCCCGCCTCGCGGCGCTGCTGTTCCTGCTCTATTACGGCCTCGAGCCGCCGTCGTTCGAGCACCTGATCGTGCAGACGTTCCTCACCGGCGCCGGGCTGCCCTTTCTCGTCATCGGCACGGTGGTCGGCGCCGTGCTCGCCTTCATCGCCTTCTCGATCAGCGCCATCAGCATCCCCCTGCTGCTCGATCGTGAGGACGCCAACGTCGTCGAGGCCATGGCCACGAGCTTCCGCGCCGTGCAGGTCAATCTCGTGCCGATGCTGTTTTGGGGGGCGCTCATCGTCGTCTTTACGGCGGCGGGCATTGCCACGCTCTATGTGGGTCTCGTCCTGACGCTGCCGCTGATCGGCCACGCCACCTGGCACGCCTATCGCGACCTTGTCGCGTTCCCAGAGGCTTGACGGCACTGCGCGCCGGCGCTCTTTCCACGGACACGGACAGCTTCTTCTGGGGGAACGATTCGATGGCGAGCTGCGTGTTCGGGGCGATCATGGGGATCCTCAGCATCGTGGGGCTGCTGCTCGCGAGCGGGGCGCACGAACTCGATGATGTACGTGGCCGGCCTTCTACTGTTCCTGTTCGGGGTGGCCATGATCTTCGGCCTGATCCATCGGGCCACCAGCCTATCCGCCGAAGTGAGGCGCTTGGGGCCGGTCAGGGGCCTGGGAACAGGCTCGGCGTCCAGCCTCTGAGGTAGTAGTAGACGAGGCCGACCCACTCGTGGGCCGCGTCGTCGATCACGGCCAGTCGATCGGCGACCGACCGGCTGAGCTGCATCTCGAGGTGCGGTCCGGTCTCGTAGTCGACGGGCCACGGCACCACGGTCCAGCCGACGCGGCGGAAGATGCCGACCGATCGTGGCATGTGCGCGGCCGAGGTGACGAGCAGCCAGACCTGCCCCGGTGTCGGCTTCACGAGCGCCTTGCTGAAGACGGCGTTCTCCCGGGTGTTGCGCGAGCGGTCCTCAAGGACGATCCGGCCTGGGGCGATGCCCGCCTCGGTGAACCATCGATCGGCGACCTGCGCCTCGGTGGCGCCATCCGGCAGGATCTCCGAGGAGCCGCCGGTGTGAACGAGCTCGGCTTCGGGGTAGCGCCGTGCCAGCGTCACCGCGGCCATGAGCCGCTCGGCATGCTCGTTGACCGTGATCGCGTGGCGGAAGGCGGTGATGTCGGGATTGACGGCGCCGCCCAGGATGATGATTCCATCGACGTGGGGCGGTGGCTCGGCCGGCCGTGGGAAGCGGTCCTCCAGCGGGCGGATCAGGATCTCGTCCACCGGAAGGACGCCCACGACGAGCAGGATCGCAGCGAGCGACAGCGCCAGCATGTTGCGCCGACCACGCCGCTGCCGCCTCAGGCAGGCGAGGAAGACCAGAACGACCAGGAGGTTGCTGGGCGTAAGGAGCCAGCCGAGGAGCTTGCTCAGGACGAACATGGCATGTGCTCGCTCGACGCCGGTGATCCGTGTGCGGCCCGCTGCCTAGCACAGGGCTCGCCGTTGCGGCAGGGGGCCAAGGGTGCTTCATGGACGCGGCTCGGCCTGCAACGACGGAAGGACCCCATGCTCGGCAAGATCGACATCGAGGCGCTCGGCGAGCTCGTCGCCTGCGGCGAGATCGACACGGTGGTGGCGGCGTTCACCGACATGCAGGGCCGTCTCATCGGCAAGCGGGTCACGGGCCGCCACTTCCTCGAGACCGTGAAGGACGAGTGGCACGCCTGCGACTATCTGCTGACGGTCGACATGGAGATGGAGCCGGTGCCGGGCTTCAAGGCCGCGTCCTGGGACAAGGGCTATGGCGACTTCCTGCTCCGGCCCGACCTCGGGACTATGCGCCGCATCCCCTGGCTCGACGGCACCGTGCTCGTCCTGAGCGACGTGCTGGACCATCACGGCGAGGAGCTGGCGATCAGCCCGAGAGCCATCCTCAAGCGGCAGCTGGCACGCCTGGCCGAGCGCGGCCTGGCGCGCCAAGATGGCCTCCGAGCTCGAGTTCTATCTCTTTGACGAGGATTTCCGCGGCTGCCGCGACAAGCGCTATCAGGATCTGCGCACCTCGGGCTGGTACATCGAGGACTATCACGTCCTTCAGACCACCAAGGTCGAGCCGCTGCTGCGCGCCATCCGCAACGGCATGGAGGGGGCGGGGATTCCCGTCCAGGAGAGCAAGGGCGAATGGGGGCCGGGCCAGCAGGAGCTGAACCTCGTCTATGCCGAGGCGCTCGAGATGGCGGACCGCCACGTCGATCTACAAGAACGGCGTCAAGGAGATCGCCTGGCAGCAGGGCCGGGCGGTGAGCTTCATGGCGAAGTGGAAAAAGGAGCTGGCCGGCAACAGCAGCCACATCCACAGCTCGCTGTGGCACGCCCAGGACGACACGCCGGCCTTCGCGGACCAGGCGGCATCGGACGGCGTCACCCCGCTTTTCCGCCAGTTCCTGGCGGGCCAGCTCGCGGTGGCGCGCGAGCTGACCTATTTCCTTGCGCCTTACGTGAACTCCTACAAGCGCTTCCAGGCGGGCTCGTTCGCGCCCACCAACGTCGTCTGGAGCCGCGACAACCGCACAGCGGGTTTCCGCGTCATCGGCCACGGGCCCGGGACACGGGTCGAGTGCCGCATCCCGGGTGCCGATGTGAACCCCTATCTCGCCTTCGCGGCCCTTCTGGCCGCCGGGCTGCACGGCATCGAGGAGCGGCTCGAGCCCGAGCCGGCCTTCTCCGGCGACGCCTACAAGTCATCCGCCGTGCCGTCGGTGCCGCACACCCTGCACGATGCCGTAGCGCTCCTCGACGGCTCCGAGGCCATGCGCGCCGCCTTCGGAGACGATGTGATCGAGCACTATGTGCATGCCGCGCGCTGGGAGCAGGCGCAGTACGACTCGGCCGTCACCGACTGGGAGCTCGTGCGCTATTTCGAGCGCGCGTGAGGCCGGCATCACGCCCTTGTTATGGCGCAAGCCCATGACGCCGCTTCCGCCCGCGCTAGCATCGGCTCCGTCCTTCACGCCTCCGGAGCCACCATGGTTTTCAGCCGCCGCAGCCTGCTTCTCGGGTCGGCCTCGCTTCTCGTGGCCGCACGCGCGGCCCAGGCTCGCGACTTTGCCGCCGTGCGCGAGCGGGCGCACGGCCAGACAGTCTATTTCTATGCCTGGGGCGGCTCGCCGCAGATCAACGACTATATCGGCTGGGCAGGCGGTGTGCTTCTCGCCCGCTTCGGCGTCCGGCTCGTTCAGGTCAAGCTGACGGACACGGCGCAGGCGGTGAGCCGCGTGCTGGCCGAGAAGGAGGCGGGCCGCGACAGCGGGGGTGCCGTCGACCTCGTTTGGATCAACGGCCAGAACTTCGCGGCGATGAAGGAAAAAGGCCTGCTCTTCGGGCCGTTCGCGCGCGATCTGCCGAATTTCTCCCTGGTCGACACGGTGGGGAAGCCCACGACCCTCGTCGACTTCACGATCCCGACCGAGGGCTATGAGAGCCCCTGGGGCATGGCGCAGCTCGTCCTGCTCTACGATCAGGAGCGCGTGCCCGAGCCGCCGCGCAGCGCCGAGAGCTCTGCTCGCCTGGTGCCGTGACCATCCGGGGCGCTTCACCTACCCGGCGCCGCCGGATTTCGTGGGCGCCACCTTCCTCAAGCAGATCCTCTACGAGACGATCGCCGACCCGGCACGGCTCGAGGGGCCGGTCACCGAGGTCGAGATCGGGCCGCAGTCGGCCGCCCTCTTCGCCTGGCTCGAGGCGCTCAACCCTCATCTCTGGCACGCGGGCAGGACCTATCCCAGCTCCTATGAGGCCCAGCACCAGCTCCTGGCCGACGGCGAGCTCGACTTCTCGATGAGCTTCAACCCGGCCGAGGCGTCGAGCCTGATCCTCGCAGGTCGCCTGCCCGAGAGCATCCGCACGGCGATCTTTGCCAAGGGCAGCATCGGCAACACCCACTTCGTGGCGATCCCGTTCAACGCGGCGCATAAGGAGGGCGCCATGGTGACGGCCGACTTTCTCCTCTCTCCCGAGGCGCAGGCGCGGAAGGAGGACCCGAGATTCTGGGGGGATCCGACGGTGCTGGACCTGGAGAAGCTCACGGCTTCGGAACGAAAGCTGTTCGCAGGTCTCGACCTCGGGCCGGCGACACTTTCCCCGGAGAAGCTGGTGCCGGTTCTGCCCGAGCCGCATCCCTCCTGGATGGTGCTGCTCCAGAAAGCCTGGCGGGCGCGATTCGCGAGCTGAGGGCTTCCGGCGGCGCCCCCTTGCTGCGCCTCGTGCCCGCCCTGACGCTGGCGCTCTTCCTGGGCCCTGTCGCAGCCGGGCTTTTCGCCACCGTCCTCCCCGCGTTCGGCTGGCTGCCGGCTCTCGGCCATACGACGCTGAGCCTGGCGCCGTGGCGGCGCGCTGGCGGCCGAGCCGGGGCTCGGCCTCGCGCTGGCGCTCAGCCTCTTTTCCGGCGTGGCCGCGACGCTGCTGGCGCTTCTGCTCGCGATTGCCGCTGCCGCGACCCTGCATGGTCGGGCGGCGCTCCGCTGGGTCCGGCCGCTCCTCGCACCGCTGCTTGCCGTTCCGCATCTTGCCGCGGCAACAGGCTTCGTGTTCCTCGTCGCACCGTCGGGGCTGTTCTTCCGACTGCTCTCGCCCTGGGCCACCGGCCTGCATCAGCCGCCCGACCTTCCCACGCTGCAGGACCCCTGGGGCGTGGCGCTCGCGATCGGCCTCGGGCTCCGCGAGGCGCCGTTTCTCCTCCTGGCCATCCTCGCAGCCCAGGAGCAGCGGGGCCTGGAGCATCCTCTGGCGGCAGCCCGCACGCTGGGCTGCGGCCCGGCAGGCGCCTGGCTCAAGGTGGCGCTGCCGGCGATCTGGCCGCTCGTCCGCCTGCCGACGCTGGCCGTGCTCGTCTTCGGGCTCTCGGTCGTCGACGTCGCCATCGTCCTGGGCCCGAACGCGCCCCCGACCTTCGCCGTCCTCCTCCTCGACTGGTTCCAGGCCGTCGATCTGGACCGGCGGCTCGAGGCGAGCGCCGGTGCCCTTCTCCTGCTCGTCCTCGTGGCCGTCACCGCTCTCGTGCTGGCGGGCCTCGAGGCGTTGGCGCGTCGCTGGGGCCGTGCGTGGGCGGCCTCGGCATCGGGCCCGCGTGCGGAGGTGATCTATCGGTGGGTCGGTGGCGCTGCCGTGGCCCTGATGCTCGGCGCGGGCATCCTCTCGATCCTGGCGCTGGCCGCCTGGTCGATCGCCGGGCCATGGCCCTTCCCGCGGCTGCTGCCGCAAGGGCTCGATCTGCGCACCGTGACGGGCCAGCTGCCCGCCCTGGCCGGCCCGCTCGGCACCACCATCGGGATCGCGCTCGCGAGCGCCGTCGTGGCGCTGGCCGCAAGCCTCGGGTGTCTCGAGCACGAGACCGAAGGGCGAGCGCATGGCCGCGCGCCGCGCGCGCTATGGCTCGTCTATCTGCCGCTGCTCGTTCCTCAGGTGTCGTTTCTGTTCGGGCTCGAGATCCTCTTTCTCGATCTCGGCATCGACGCGAGCTGGCCGGCGCTCGTCTGGTCGCATCTCGTCTTCGTGCTGCCCTACACCTTCTTGATGCTGGGCGACCCCTATCGGCGCCTCGACCGCCGTCTCGTGGCGGTGGGCAGAACGCTCGGGCGAGGGCAGGGCGCCGTGTGGGCCCGCGTCAAGCTGCCGCTGCTGAGGACGCCCATCCTGGTCGCCTTCGCGATCGGGTTCAGCGTCAGCGTGGCCCAATATCTGCCGACGCTGCTGATCGGCGCCGGTCGGTTCCGGACGCTCGCGACCGAGACCCTGGCCCTGGCGGTGAGCGGCGACCGCCGGCTCGCCGGCGTCACCGGCCTCGTGCTGGCCGCTCTGCCGCTTCTGCCGCTGGCGATCGCGCTCAGCTCGGCAGGGGCGCGAAGAGGGCCTCGACGTCGTCCTCGCTGAAGGCGAGCGATCCGGTGTTGCCGCCGAGCAGGCCCTCATAGAGGGCCTTCTTGCGCGCCTGCAGCTCGACCATCTTGTCCTCGACCGTGCCGCTCGCGATCAGCTTGTAGACGAAGACCGTCTTGTCCTGGCCGATGCGGTGCGCGCGGTCGGTGGCCTGGGCCTCGACGGCCGGGTTCCACCAGGGATCGTAGTGGACGACGGTATCCGCGGCCGTCAGCGTCAGGCCCACGCCGCCTGCCTTGAGGCTGATGAGGAAGATAGGCACCTCGCCCGCCTGGAAGCGCTTCACCGGCGTCTCGCGGTCGCGGGTGCGCCCGGTGAGCTTGACGAACGTCAGGCCCTCGGCGGTCAGCGCCTCGTCGATCAGGTCCAGCATCTCGACGAACTGCGAGAAGACGATGATCCGCCGGCCGGTCTCGACCATGCTCGGCAGCATCTCCATGAGCAGCTCGAACTTGGCGGAGCCGGTGGCGGCGCTTCCATTGCCGTTCTTGAGGAGTCGCGGGTCGCAGCAGACCTGGCGGAGCTTCAGGAGCGCCTCGAGGATGGCGATGTTGCTCTGGCCCAGGCCCCTGGCCTTGATCTCGGCGCGCACCCGCTCATGCATCGCCAGCCGGACGCTCTCGTAGAGATCGCGCTGCGCCTCGCCGAGATCGACCTCGTTCAGCACCTCCGTCTTCGGCGGCAGCTCGGCCGCCACCTGGGCCTTGGCCCGCCGCAGCATGAAGGGCGCACGCGGGCGGCGAGCAGCGCCTGGCGCTCGGTGTCGCCATCCTTCTCGATGGGATTGCGGAAGATCCGTCGGAACTGCTCGCGCTCGCCGAGGAAGCCGGGCATCAGGAAGTTGAACACCGACCAGAGCTCGCCCAGGTGGTTCTCCATGGGCGTGCCGGTGAGCGCCAGGCGGTGCTCGGCGCGGAGCTGGCCCGCGGTCCGGGCGAGCTTGGTCGTCGGGTTCTTGATGGCCTGCGCCTCGTCGAGGATGACGAGACGATAGTCTTGCGCGATGAGCAGCTCGCGGTCGCGGACGAGAAGCGCGTAGCTCGTCAGCACGACGTCGTGCTGGTCGATCTCGTCGAACAGCTCGCGCCGCTCGTTGCCGTGCAGGGTCAGCAGGTTGAGGCTCGGCGCGAAGCGCGCGATCTCGTTCCGCCAGGTCGGGATGAGGCTGGTCGGGACGACGACGAGGCAGGGCCGGTCGAGCCTGCCCAGGCTCTTCTCGGTCAGGATGTGGGCCAGCGCCTGGAGGGTCTTGCCCAGGCCCATGTCGTCCGCGAGCACGCCCGAGAGGCCGAAGCTCGAGAGGAACTGCAGCCAGGACAGGCCCTGCTGCTGGTAGCCGCGAAGCTGCGCCTTGAGGCCGGCCGGCTGCGGGACGAGCGGGACCTCGCTCACCTCGCCGAGGCGCCGGGCCATTGCCATCAGCTGCTCGCCACCCTTCCAGGAGAGCCCGCCTCGCGGCATGCCGCGCTCGAGCGCGGCCAGGCGGGTCGCTTCCATGCGGTCGAGGCGCAGCGTGCCCGTCTCGTCGATGCGGTGGCTCGCGAAGAGCTCGTAGAGCGAATTCGACGACGGCCTTGAGGCGCGAGGCGGCGATCGGGATGAGACGGCCATCCGGCAAGGTGCCGTAGATGGGCTCGTCGCCGAACTCCGCCAGCGCCTGCGGCGTCATCTCCTCGGGCGCGCGCCGGAAGAGGTCGAGCAGCACGGGCAAGAGCGCGACACGCTCGCCATCGACCTCGATGCCGACATTGACCTCGAACCAGTCGATGCCGCTGTCGTTGATCTCGACGTTCCAGCGATCGTCTGGCCGGACGACCTTGTATGGGTAGTCGGGATCGTAGGTGATCCGCCAGCCTTCCACGGCCAGCCGCGGCAGGTCGCCGTGATTGAACTCGACCCACCTCAGGCTGACATCGTCGTCCTCGTCCTCCTCGAAGGTGAAGTCCTGCCGCGAGGCCTCCGGCGCGAAGCGGCCGAGACCCGTGGGGCCCAGGGGCTGCAGACCGAGCTGGTTGAGCCTCTCGACGCTCTGGACCTCGAGAACCGTGTCGCGCGCCATCACCATCAGCCGATTGTCGGCCACGTGATTGATCTCGCTGCGGCCGTCCTGCCAGCCGATCTCGAAGCCGGCATAGTCGAAGGTCACGCGGGCGAGTGGCAGGTCGACCTCCTGCTCCTCGCGCTTCCAGCCGAGGCCGCGGCTCACGGTGACACGCGGGCAGTGCAGGTGGAGAACCGGAATGGGCTTGACCTCGACGCGATCGCGCCGCCTCAAGGACTCCGGCAGCGGGACGAGATCTCCGATCGGCTGCAGGCGCTGCCGGACCAGGGTGGCGGCGGTGGCCGGTACGGCTGGCGCTCGGAGCAGCACGGCCGAGACCTGGTCGGGCACCTCTGTGCGGATCGCGCCGCATGTGTGCTGCTCGAGGTCGATGTACCAAGGCGCACCAAGGGCCAGGATGACCACGTCGCCGCGCTGCTCCTCGAGCTCGCAGATGACGTGCTGTTGCCCGTCGACGTCGAACCGCCAGCCGAAGGTGCCGCGCCTGGGCTCTCCGACGGTGAGCGCCATGCTCCTGCCGTTGCGCCAGTGACAGCGGCCGGTCTCGAGCATGCGCCGCAAGGTCTCGGCATCGGCGGGGCCACCGAGCCGACGGTGCGGGCCAGCGCCGGTCGAGAGCAGGCGCCCGATGATCTGGTCCTCGAGACGAAGAAAGCTCGGCGCCTCGTCGCTGGTCAGGGTGCCGATCGCGATCGGCTGCTCGCGACCATAGGCGCCACCCTGCAGCTGGCGAGCCCGGACGGTCGATACCGCAATCGGTTGCGCCACGCCCGTGTCGCGCCAGGAGCGCTGGCTCGGCTCGAGGAGATAGAGAACGCATTCGCCACCGTCGGCGGCGCCGTTCATCGCAACGACCTTGGCAGCGCTGTTGACCGCGCCGATCCAGCTCTCGAGCTCGCCGTCGACGGCGGCCGCCGCCTCGTCGGGGTCGGGAGCCGACGAGCGGTCGAGGACGCCGACCAGCGTTGCTGCCGCATGCTCGCACTCGGAATAGACGAGACAGGTGCACGTGCTGGTGAGACGCACGCGCCCGCCGCGCCCGTTCGCGATCTTGACGCGAGTGAGATAGGGCGCGCGGCGCTCGCCCCTCACGCGTCCCGTCACCGAGCGACCGTCTCGCTCGACCTCCACATCGATGACTGCGCCCGCCGACGCGAGCTCTTCGCCCTTCCGCCAGATCTGCTCGGGGAAGAGGCGCTCAAGATCGGATCGATTGAACGGTAGCATCGGGTCCAGACACAGAAATCAGTTGTTCTTAGATTTTCGTAATCGAAAACCGCCAGCTGTGGATGCTCGCATATCCGCCGTTTCGAGCCAAGTGCGCTTATTGTCCGACAGGCCGGATTTCGCGCGCATAGTGTATCGCGGTCACCTGGTATGCACCTGGCGCAAGGCTGTGCCGCTGTCGGGTGTGAGCGTTGTCATGCCTCTATCCGGGTGACAGGCGGAGCCGTGGCAGCTGCTCACCCGAAACGCGCGAAATTACCTTCTCTCCATGTTATTCGCTCGGCAATTCCCGAGCAGGCCGATGCGCCCAGGCGGCGTGCCTCCCAGCCCGCCGGAAAGAGCCCGATCGTGCGGCTCTCCATCTGGCGCCGGCCGTCGCTAGCCCCAAGATATCTTTTGGCTGGGCTTCGTCGTGCCTCGCCGGCCGCGATGCCGGAGCTGGCCCTAGCGCCGCTCCGGTCGGACGATGGGAGGCGGCCGGGGATGCGACGCCTGGGAGCCGAGCCGACCGGCTCACCGATTGCGGAGGCAGGCTCGATGATCCCCTTGCAGATCACCTTCCAGAATATCGCGAGGTCGGACGCGCTGGAGGCGCGGGTGCGCGACCATGCCGGTCGACTCGAGCGACTCTGCCGAGACATCATGGCCTGTCGAGTCGTCGTCGCGATCCCGCACAAGAGCGCCGGAAGCGGCAAGAACGCGCTCTCGCTCGCCGTGGAGCTCGATGTGCCTGGCCAGAAGCTCGTCAGCCGTCGCGAGCAGATGCCGCGCGAGGCCAAGGACGGGATCAGCCATGTCGTGGTCGAGGTGTTCGATGCGCTCGAGCGACAGCTCGAGGACTATGCGCAGCGGCGGCGTGGCGAGACCAAGGCCCGCAGCGCGGATCAGCTCGAGTCGGGTCGCATTGTCCGCCTCTTTCACGACCAGGGGTACGGGTTCGTCGAGGTTGGCGGCAGTCCCGCCCTGCACTTCACGCCGGGCGCGCTCCAGGGGCTCGTCTTCGAGGAGCTTACGGTCGGCATGGACGTGGTCTGCACGCGCGCCGTGCAGGACGGGCCGATGGGCCCGCAGGCGAGCTCGGTTCGCCGCATGGGTGAGCAGCAGCGGATGAGCCGGGTCTAGCCGGCGCTGGCGGCACCTGTCTGCGTGCGGCGCGTCAACACCACCTCGGTCGGGCGCCCGGGCAGGTCCAGGCGCGCCGTGCGTGGCGGGCTGGAGGCGATGGTGCGGCCGCCGCGCATCACCTGCAGGCGTGCCGCCTTGAGACGGATGGCCTCGATCGGATCGGCCGCTTCCAGAATGACGAGATCGGCACGGCAGCCGGGCTCGAGCCCGTAGCCGTCCAGGCCGAGGATCTGCGCAGGACGCCGCGTCACCGCGTCGAAGCAGGCGGCCATGCCGTCGAGGCTCGTCATCTGCGCCACGTGCACCGCCATGTGCGCGACCTCGAGCATGTCGCCCGAGCCCAGCGAGTACCAGGGGTCCATGACGCAGTCGTGGCCGAAGGCGACCTCGATGCCGTGCGCCAGCATCTCCGGCACCCGGGTCATGCCGCGCCGCCTCGGGTAGGTGTCGTGGCGGCCCTGCAGCGTGATGTTGATGAGCGGGTTCGCGATCGCCGCCACGCGGGCCTCGGCGATCAGTGGCAGGAGCTTCGAGACATAGTAGTTGTCCATGCTGTGCATGGAGGTGAGGTGCGAGCCGGTGACCCGCCCGCCGAGCCCGAGGCGCTGGGTCTCGTAAGCCAGGCTCTCGATGTGGCGGGAGAGCGGGTCGTCGGTCTCGTCGCAGTGCAGGTCGACCATGAGCCCGCGCTCTGCCGCTATCTCGCAAAGCTCGGTCACCGAGCGCCGGCCATCCTCCATCGTGCGCTCGAAGTGCGGGATGCCGCCCACGATGTCGACGCCCATGTCGAGGGCGCGCAGCAGGTTGGCCCGGGCACCCGGCGACCGGTAGAGGCCGTCCTGCGGGAAGGCCACGAGCTGCAGGTCGAGATAGGGCTTCACGCGCCGCTGCACCTCGAGCAGCGCCTCGGCGCCGATCAGCCGGTCGTCGCAGACGTCGACATGGCTGCGGATGGCGCCGATGCCCTGGGCCACCGCCATGTCGCAATAGGCGAGCGCACGCTCCGCCACGGCCTCGACCGTCAAGAGCGGCTTCAGCTCGCCCCAGAGGCCGATGCCCTCGAGCAGCGTGCCCGAGCGGTTGAGGCGTGGCAGGCCCAGCGACAGGGTCGCGTCCATGTGGAAATGGCAGTCGATGAAGGGTGGCGTCACCAGGCGGCCGGTGGCGTCGATCTCCTCGCGGGCCGTCGCCTCGATCCCGGGGGCCACCTCGGCGATCAGGCCGTCCGCGATGAGGATGTCCACGCCGCGCTCGCCCGAGGGCAGGTTGGCGCGGCGAATGATCAGATCGGGCTGCATCTTTTCCTCATCGGTTGGGCCCGGCTGGCCCGCCGGGCGGGCGCTGCCGGCGGAAGGCGCAAGGGCGAGGAAGCCCGGCGGCGAGCCGGTCTGCCGACGGCGCGCTCCATCGCGCCCGGATGCTTGACGCTCGTCTCGCCTGCGACGAAGAGGGCATACGAGGCGGGAGCCCGAGATGCCGGGCGCCGATCGTCGGAGCCGCGTCCGGAGATGACCGTCGCCATGCCATGCAGCCAATCTCCAAGTGTCCAGCCACGGTGCCGCAGATCTCGCACGATCCGGCCGGCGGGCCAAGGCCCCGGGGCGCACGTCGGTCACCGGCTGGCGTTCTGACGGCGGAGCCGAGGGCGTGGGCCCGGCATCCTGCGGTGGGCTCGCCCTGCGTCGGGGCGCGCTCGCCGACCTCGAGGCGCTTCTCGATCTCGAGATGCGCGCCTTCGCGGGCGATCGGCTGAGCCGACGCAGCCTTCGCCGGCTTCTCGGCCGACCGAGCGCCCATGTCATCGTCGCGGAGAGCGAGGGGCGGCTCGTCGGCTACGCCCTGGTCCTCTTCCGGCAGGGCAGCTCGACGGCGCGGCTCTACTCGATCGCGCGGGACGCCGCGACGGCACCGCACGGCACCGGCCGGACGCTGCTGGCGGCGGCGGAGCGGGCTGCGGCCACGAGAGGAGCCTCGGGGCTCCATCTCGAGGTCCGCCCGGACAACGCCAGCGCCTTGCATCTTTACGAGAGCAGTGGCTATCGGATGACAGGTCGACGGGCCCGCTACTACGAGGACGGCGCGGACGCGCTCCGCATGGCCAAGAAGCTCGGGAAAGAGGACGCATGTCCGGCTGGCTGATCGTCGTCGACAGGCTCACCGATTTGCCGCCGTCGCTGGAGGGTCTGCCGGTCATGACGACCCGCGACTACATCCAGCGTCCGCGCGCCGCCGGGCGGCAGCCGCCCAAGGTGCTCAACTTCTCGCGCGACTACGGCTACCAGACACTGGGCTATTTCTGCTCGCTCCTGGCGGAGGCGCGCGGCCACAAGATCGTGCCCAGCGTCACGACGATGCTGGAGCTCAGGCGGCGCAACTTCTACGCCTATGCCCTGCCCGACCTCGAGGAGCTGCTCAACCGCACGCTCCGTCGGCTGGCCGAGCCGCCTCAGACCTCGTTTCGCCTCCTCGTCTGCCTCGGTCAGCCCGACGATGCGCGCCTCGCCCGCTTCGGCCGTCAGCTCTTCGACTGGCTGCGCTGTCCCATTCTCGAGGTCTTCGTCCAGGCGGGCGAGTGGTGGCGCATCAAGCGCATTGCGCCGGTCAGCATCAACGAGCTGGGCCTGGACGGCAAGACCTTGCTGGCCCAGGCCATCCGCTCTCAGGTCAAGAGCCCGTGGCGCGATCCCAAGGCGAAGGTGCTGCCCCGCTACACCCTGGCCATCCTTTTTGACGGGAAGGACAAGCTTCCGCCCAGCGAGCCGCCGACCCTGCGCCACTTCGGACGCGTCGCCGAGCGGCTGGGCCTCGGCGTCGAGCTGATCACGCGCAAGGACCTGGACCGCCTCCCGGAGTACGACGCGCTTTGGATCCGCGAGACCACCAACATCGACCATCACACCTTCCGCTTCGCCAAGCGCGCCGAGCAGGAAAGGATGCCGGTGATCGACGATCCAACCTCGATCGTCCGCTGCTCCAACAAGGTCTATCTGGCCGAGCTGATGGCAGCCAACGATGTGGCCACGCCCAAGACCGTGATCATCTCGAGCGTGCGCGAGCGCGAGGAGCTCGAGCGGCAGCTGAGCTATCCGATGGTCCTCAAGATACCCGACGGGTCCTTCTCGCGCGGCGTCAGCCGGGTGGGAAGCCGGGCGGAACTCGAGCGCAGCGTGCGCGGCATGCTCGAGGATTCGGATCTTATTCTAGCCCAGGAGTTCATGCCCACCGACTATGACTGGCGCGTCGGCGTGCTGGACGGCGAGCCGCTCTTCGTGACGCAGTACAAGATGGCCCGCAACCACTGGCAGATCGTGCACCACAAGGAGGGTGGGCGAACCGTCGAGGGCGGGTTTCTCACGGTCCCGCTCGCCGAGGCGCCGGCAGCCATCGTCCAGGTCGGCGTCAAGGCCGCGCGGCTGATCGGCCGCAGCCTCTACGGCGTGGACATCAAGCAGAACGACCGCGGCGTCTTCGTGATCGAGGTCAACGACAATCCTAACCTCAACGTGGAGGTGGAAGCCAAGGCCGAAGGCGACGAGGTCTGGAGGCGGCTTGCCCAGTGGTTCCTCAAGCGTCTGGCATGAGGGCGAAAAGAGAGGCTCCCCGCGGGGGCGGGGAGCCTCGAAGGTCCAACCGACAGGGAGGACGGATCCAAAACGTCCGGGGCCGCCGAAGGCTCCCCGGGATCGTCGAAGGTTCATAGCGTGGTTCGGCGACCGCGCATGACGTGGACCACCAGGCTCACCACCAGAAGCACGAGGAACACGAAGAAGAGGATCTGGGCGATCCCGGCGGATGCCGACGCCACCCCGCCGAAGCCGAAGAAGGCGGCGATGATGGCGACGACGAAGAATATCAAGGCCCAGTACAGCATGGTCGGATACCTCTCACATGGCGTGTGGACGAGCTCATCGTCTTTGGTCTGATCGCGGAAGCTTCGCGCTGCTAGGCGGCCCGGCGATCGATGTCGGATCAAACCGCCAGGCAGCCAGCGGGTTCCACACCGGGGAACCGGGCTTCCGATCCGACGTTTCACTTTTGGCCATGACGTGCGATCTCTTGGGTCGTGCGCCGTGCGCTTCGGTCTGCCAGCCGTCGAGGGAGGATGGGCGATGACCATGGACGACCCCGGGAACATCGATGTCGCGACCCTGCAGCACGACATCGCCAAGCTGAAAGAGGATCTCATGAATCTGCGCGATCATCTGAGTGAAGGTGTGAAGCAGCGGACCGACGAGGTACGCGTTGCCGCCGAGCAGCGGATCGGCGAGCTGCGCGAGGAGCTGGAGCGCCTTAGCGGCGACCTGCAGGGGCATGGTCGAGATGCGATGGTGGGCCTGGAGCGGCATATCCAAGACCGGCCGATCACGAGCGTCACGATCGCCTTCGGCCTGGGCATGATCCTCAGCCGGCTCTTCCTCGGGCGGCGCTAGGGCGCCGGGCCACTCATGCTCTCATCCTTGCTCGACGTCGCAGGAATCCGCTGGTGCATCAAAGGCATCGTGCTGCGTCTCATCGCCCTTGGGTTCGCGCTGGTTGGTTGCGGATTCCTCCTGGGCGTCGCGTGGTGGGTCCTGAGTCTCTATCTGCCGCCACCCTGGCCTGCCGCCGTCATGGGCGGCGGCTTTCTTCTGCTCGCCGCGCTTTTGCTGCTCATCGCGGCGCTGCGCCGACCGCCGCGGCCGGCCCCGTCACCGCTCGCCTCTCTGGGCGTCGGCGAGGCAAGCTCGATGTTCGGGTTGATCAGGCGCTATCCCATGGCAACCTTGCTCGTCGCGGTAGCGGCCGGCGTGGCGGCCGAGTGGATCGCTCCCAGCCGACGCCGGTGATCTGCCTGGGAACCCTCTCGCCCCTCCGCTCGTTGGCTTGGACGACGCCAACGAGCGGAGATCTCTACCCATGGCAGATGACACGCCGAAGCCTGGCACCGGTCAGGATCCTCGTCTTGCCTTCGGAACCCCGGAAGCCGTGTTGGAGAGAGCCGACCTGACGCTGGCGGAGAAGCGTCGGATCCTCGAGCAGTGGCGATATGACGAGCAGCAGCTGTCGGACGCGACGGCCGAGCATATGGAAGGCGGCGAGGAGCCGATGCTGGGCCGCGTCGACAGGGCCCTCCATCAGCTCGATGAGCGGCAGGGCGAGAATGGCCCGGACCAGAAGAGCGGCTATCTTCTGGTCGCGCTCTTCACCGATGCCGCGAGCTTCACAGGTGCGGCCGAGGAGCTGGCCAAGGTCGGCGTGGCGCGCAGCGAGATCAACATCCTCAGCTCCTATGACGGCCTGAAGCGCGCCTACGGGGACGTATTGCCGCCCGAGTCCGAGCTGGCGAAGCGTATCCGTGACCCCGAGCAGGGGGCGCACGGTCAGGACAATCTCGGCACGGCCGCGGGCGGCATCGTGGGTGGCGTGGCCTATCTGGGCGCAACGCTGGGCCTTGCAGCCGCGGTGGTCACCGGCGTCGGCTTCGTGCCGCTCGCGATAGCCGGCCTCGCCGGCGGCGGCGTGGTGGGCGGCCTACTCACCAAGGTCGCGAGCGACTACAACCTCGAGCGCTACAAGGACCAGCTCGAGAAGGGCTCGCTTCTTGTGGCGGTCACCACCAGCGACGAGGCCACCAGAAAGGCAGTCGAGGAGGTGCTCGACAACTACGGCGCCCAGGAGATCACCCTCGACCGGGCCGACGGCCGCGCCGCCTGATTCGAGGGGGGCCGCCGACGCCCAATCGAGGAGCGGCCACCGGTGCGGCGGGAGCCGCTACTCCGCCGCGACCGCCGCAGCGTGCTTGCCGAGCAGCCCGGCCTCGCCGGCAAGGCGGCGAAGCGTCGTGCGTTCCTGGTCGCTCACGCCGAGCTGAGGCCGCCGAACCGTGGCATGGCTGAACAGGCCCTGTGCCACCAGCACCTCCTTCATTCGTGGCCGGTAATTGCGAAGGGGTGCCCGCCAGCAGTAGCGGGCGAGTGGCCCCAGGCGGTTCCAGATGGCGTAGGCCGTTCTCACGTCGCGGGTGGCTGCGGCCTCCTGCATCGCGACGAGCTCGGCCGTGGCGGTGCCGGCGAAGCCGATGAGAGCACCGTGGCAGCCGATCAGGCAGGCCTCGAGGATGATCGTGTCCGAGCCGGTGAGGATGCCGATCTCGCGCGGGGCGGTGCGTGCCGCCTCGATCGACTGCAGCGTGTGGCCGGTGTCGAACGAGGCCTCCTTGAGCGCCACGAGCTGGGGGATGCCGCAAAAGGCATGGATCACCTCGGGCGTGTAGTCGGGAGCCCGCTCGATGGGCTGCTGGAAGGCGATGATCGGCAGGTCAGCCGCCTCCGCGATGGCCTTGTGGTAGCCATAGATCATCTCGGTCGGGATCGGCTTGCCGAGGCTGATCGGCAGCGGTGCAAAGACCGCCAGGCCCTGGGCTCCGGCCGACTTGAGCTGCGTCGCGAGATCGACGGCCTCGGCCGTGAAGCGCGCGATGAGGCCTGAGTAGAGCGGCACCTTGCCCGCGATGGCGCGCCGGGCGACGCGCATCACCTCGAGCTGCTCGGCCAGGGTCAGCGCAGTTCCCTCGCTGGCGTCCATGTTCATGGCGATGGCCGCCGGCCGCTGGTCGGCCACCCAGGCCATGTAGCGGGGCAGGCATTCCCAGTCGATCGACTGGTCGGGCAGCATCGGCAGCAGCGGAGCGGCGACGATGCCTTTGAGCGCCGGACGGGTCATGAGCGGATCTCCTCGGGCAGGGCGGTCGGCGTCATTCGGCGGCGCGGCTGTGGGCGCCGTCGACGAGGCCGGCGGCGAGGGCAAGGCGTCGCAGCTCGGCCCGCTCGGCGTCGTCCACCGGCAGCTGCGGTGGGCGGACGGCAGCGGACGGGAAGAGGCCCTGCAGCACCAGCACCTCCTTCATGCGCGGCCGGTAGTCGCGGATCGGAGGCCGCCAGCAGAAGCGCGCGAGCGGCCCCAGCCGATCCCAGATGGCCCAGCCGGCCGCGTAGTCGCCGTCGGCCGCGGCCTTCTGCATGGCGACGATCTCGGCCGTGGCGGTGCCGGCAAAGCCGATCAGCGCGCCGTCGCAGCCCATCAGGAAGGCCTCGTAGATGAAGGTGTCGGAGCCTGTGAGGACACCGAACGGGCGCTCCAGCCCGGCAACCGCCGCTATCGTCTCTCGGGTGTGGAGGAGGTCGAAGGACGCTTCCTTGAGGCCCACGACTCCCGGGATCCTGCTCATCGCCTCGAGGACGGGCGGCGTGAAGTCCGGGCCCATGCCGATCGGGAACTGGAAGCCGACGATAGGCACGCCCGTCGCGTCGGCGATCGCGGCATGGAAGTCGACGATCATCTCGGTCTCGACCGGCTTGCTCAAGAAGACCGGGACGGGCGGAAAGATGACCAGCCCCTGAGCGCCTTCGGCCACGAGCTCCTTGCCGAAGGTTGCGGCGTCCATCGTGCTGTTGCTCAAGAGGCCCGAGAAGAACGGGCAGCGCCCGCGTATGGCGCGCCGGCTGACTCGCACCACCTCGAGCTGCTCGTCGCGCGTGAGCGAGGTGCCCTCGCTCGCGTCCATGTTCATGGCGATGGCGGCAGGGCCCTGACCGGCGATCCAGTCGAGGTAGCTCTCGAGCGTCGTCCAGTCGACCGTGTGGTCGTCGTGCATCGGCAGGAAGGGCGCGGCACAGATGCCCTTGAGCGCGGGATACGACATGATGCTCACTCCGTTTGGCATCTCATTCGGCGGCCGTGGCCGTGCCCGGCTGGTCGAGCAGCCCGGCGCTCGTGGCGAGCCGGCGAAGAGCCGCTCGCTCGGCCTCGTCGACCGGGCGCTGCGGTGCCCGCACCGCGGCGCTGGCGAAGCGTCCCTGCATGACGAGCAGCTCCTTCATGCGCGGGCGATAGTCGCGGACCGGGTCCCGCCAGCAGAAGCGGGCGAGCGGGGCGAGCGGCCGCCAGATGGCCAGCGCCTGCGCCACATCGCGCCGGCGCGCCGCCTGCTCGAGGGCGACCAGCCATTCCGTGGCGATGCCGGCGAAGCCGATCAGCGCGCCGTCTCCGCCCACGAGCAGGCTCTCGAGGATCACGGGATCGTTGCCGGTGAGGAAGGCGATCCGCCTCGGCAGGGCGTCGAGGATGGCGATGGTCCGCAGCATCTCGCCCGTGTCGCGCATCGCGTCCTTGACGCCGATCAGCTCGGGAATATCGGCGAGGCGGGCGTAGGTCTCGCTATCGTAGGGCGCCACCCAGCGCATGCGGAAGGCGATCAGCGGGACGCCGGTGGCGGCGGCGATTGCCGCATGGTGCCCATGGACCATCGCTGCCGGGAGCGGCGTGCCGAGGAAGCTCGGGAAGGGCGGGAAGACGATCAGCCCCTCGGCACCCGCCGCCACGAGCTCCCGACCATGCGCCACGGCGATGGCCGTCCCGTCGGCGCTGAGCCCCGAAAAAAGCGGGCAGCGGCCGCCGATAGCCGACCTCGCGACCCGCACGACCTCCAGCCGCTCGTGGGGATCGAGCGAAGGGCCCTCGCTGGCGTCCATGTTCATCGCGATCGCGGCGGGCGCTGCCGCCGCGACCTCGGCCATGTAACGCTCGAGCCCGCTCCAATCGACGCTGGCATCGGCCCGCATAGGCAAAGGCGGTGCGGCGATGATGCCGCCGATCGCAGCCCTGCTCACCGCATCTCTCCTGTTCCGGCCGTGCCGGCCAGCGCCGAGCGGCGGGACAGCACGCCCCGGGCAAGAAAGATCCCGGTGATCAGCTCGTTGGCCTCGGCGAAGGCCGGGAGCTGGCGCCCGTCGATGCCACGCGGCCTCGGCATGTCGATCTCGACGACCCGGTCGATGCGGCCGGGCCGCGGGCTCATGACGACGACCCGGTCCGAGAGGAGGATCGCCTCGTCGATGCTGTGGGTGATGAACAGCACGGTCTTGCGCCCCGCCAGCCACAGCTGCTCGAGATCGATCCGCATCTGCTCGCGCGTCAGCGCATCGAGCGCGCCGAAAGGCTCGTCCATGAGCAGCATCGGCGGATCGTGGACGAGCGCCCGAACGATCGCAGCGCGCTGCCGCATCCCCCCCGAAAGCTCATGCGGATAGCGATCCTCGAACTCGCCCAGCCCGACGGCATGAAGAAGCGAGCGGGCCCGCTCGCGGTAGGCATCGGGATCGAGGCCGCGCAGCTCGAGCTGCACCATGACGTTGCCGAGCACCGTCCGCCAGTCGAGCAGCACGGGCGCCTGAAAGACGATGCCGAGGCGGGTCACCGGGCCGCTGACCCGCCGGCCGAGCACCTCGGCCGAGCCGGTCGAGGGCGGCAGCAGGCCGGCCACGATGCGCAGAAGCGTGCTCTTGCCGCAGCCGGAGGGACCGACGATCGAGACAAACTCGCCCTCGCCGACCGTGAGGTCGATGTGGGCCAGCGCCTCGGTCTCCAGGCCGTCGCGCACGAACGTCTTGCCGACGCCGGCGATCTCGATGGCCGAGGCGGCCATCCCGACCGCCTCGGCATCCTGCAGGGCCAGCAAGGCTGGCGCCATCAGGTCACGAGCTCGTTCGTGTAGAACGTCGTCGCGGGCTTCTCCGTCTTGAGCCCCTGATAGGTCTTCATGAGGTCCAGTGTCTGGGCCCAGACCTCCGGCGGCCCCCAGCCGATCGGCTTGCCCGCCACCAAGCCTTCCTTGGTGCTGGCGTTGGTCCCGAGCACCTGTTTTTTCAGCGTCTCGAGGTCGAGGTCCGGCTTCATCTTCTGGACGGCGGCCGCCGCAGCGTCGGGATCGTCCAGCGCTGCCTGGACCGACTGGCCGGTTGCCTTGACGAAGCGGCGCACGAGATCGGGGTTGGCCTTCACCTTGTCGGGGCGGCCCACGATCGTCATGCCGATGGTGTTGACCCCGACCTCGGCGAAGGGGATCACCAAGACCTCGAAGCCCTTGGCGCGCATCAGGTTGGGTTGGTCGGAGATGCCCCCCAAAAGCGCATCCACGCGGCCCTCCATGACGGCCACCGGCTTTGCCGCCGCGTCCATCATGACGAGCTTGATCTTGCTGGCGTCGAGCTTGTTCGCGGCGACCACGGCCGGCCAGAGCTGTGTGAGCGCGTCACCGGCCGTCACGGCCAGCGAGCGGCCCTCGACGTCATTGATCGTCTTGATTCCGCTCTTCGCGAGCGCCGCGACGCAGAAGGTCGAGACGTTGATGAGCGACATGACGGCCAGGGCGTCCAGCCCCTTGGTGACGCCCGTCATCAGGCTGCCGGCGTCGGCCATGGCGAGGTCGTCGGAACCTGCGCTGACGAGCTGGACCGAACGGGCGGAGCCGCGCCCTTCCTGGATCTCGATGTCTATTCCCTCGTCCTTGTAGTAGCCACGATCGCGGCCGAGGACGAACGCCGCATGGCTGCCGCCGAGGTACCAGTTGAGGCGGAAGCTTACCTTGTCGGCTGCCAATGCCGGCCGCCGGGGCAGGGAGCCCAGTGCCAGGGCTGCGGCACCGGTCGTCAGGATCTGACGTCTTTGCATTTTTTAGCCTCCGTTCTTGCTTGGTTTAGCCTTCGTTCCTGTATCTTCAGCTATTGGCCGTCAGCTCGTCCCGGCGTTGCGAGACGTGCCAGGGAATCGTCACACGCTCGAGCCACTCGACCGCGTAGTAGAGGGCGACGCCGATCGCGCAGAGGACGAGGATGGTGGCGAACATGGCCGCCGTATCGAGGTTGCCGTTGTACTCGAGCAGCAGGTAGCCGAGCCCCTTGTCGGAGGCGACGAACTCGCCGACGACAGCGCCGGTGGTGGCATTGATGGCGCCGACCCGGGCGCCCGTGAAGATCGAGGGCAAAGCCTGCGGAAGGCGGATCTTCCTGAAGAGCTTGAAGCCCGACGCCCCGGTCGAGCGGGCGAAGTCCATGATCTCGGGGTTGACCGAGCGGAACCCGGCGATGTCGTTGACGAGCATGGGAAAGAAGGAGAGCAGGAAGACAAGGAGCAGCTTCGGCATGAGCCCGAAGCCGAACCAGATGATGAACAGCGGCGCTATCGCGATCTTGGGGATGATCGTGAAGGTCACGATGACCGGATAGATGTGCCGCTCGATGAAGCTCGAATAGGCGATCGCGACGGCCAGGGCGAGGCTCGTCACGACGGCGATCGCATAGCCCAGCACGATCTCGACGCCGGTATAGCGCAGCCCCTCGAGGATGCGGGGCCAGCGCGTGGCGTATTGGGCGAAGACCTCGCTGGGTGGTGGAAGGAGATAGGAGGCGACGCCGAAAAGCCGCGTCAGGCCCTCCCACAGCAGCAGGACGATCAGAGCGGTGATGACCGGCCCTCGCACCCGGGTCGCGAGCCGACCGATGCGGCCGGGCAGCGTCGGCGCGACCATCCGCGTCTGGACCGCCCTCATCGGCCCAAACCCGCGGCGGCGAGCGTCGGTGCCCCCGTGAGGCGCTGCTGGTACGAGCGGATCGGCCAGATGGCACCAAGCTCGCCGGCGGCGCCCAGGAGCATCGCCGCGAGCTCCGTCACACGTGCCTGCGTGAAGCGGACGGATGGCCCGGCGATGCTCACCGTCCCCACCGCGGGCTCGGCCCCATCGGGGGAAGGGATGGCCACGGCCACCGCCGCCATGCCGAGCACGCCGCTGTCGGCGACGGCCGACCAGCCGTTCTGTCGTGCCAGCGCCATCCGGGCCAGCAGCTCGATGTCGCTGCGCGGCGCTCCCGGCTGATCCGCGCCAGGCTCGGGCCATCCCTGCCGTTTGGCGAGGGAGAGCGCCCGATCGTCGCCGTGCGTCGCCAGCCAGGCGTGGCCCGTTGCGGTGCACCAGAGGCGCGGCTCGCCGCCGGTCTCGACGTCGTAGCGCAGGCCCCAACGTGCGCCTTGTGCCTTCGCCACCCAGATCAGCCGGCCGTCCTCGGCGACGGTCATCCGTGCGAGCTCACCCGTCGTGGAAGCGAGCCGGTCGAGCACCGGCTGCGCCACGTCGGGGAGATGGGTGCTGGAGAGAAAGGTCAGGCCAAGGCTCGTCAGCCGCATGGTCAGGCGGTAGTGCCGGGTCACGGGATCCTGCACCACCCAGCCCCGCTCGACGAGCGCCGTCAGCAGCCGGTGTCCGGCGCTCTTCGGCACCCGCATCCGCTCGGCCAGCTCGCCCAGCGCCAGCCCATCGGGATACGAGGCCAGGATCTCGACGGCCTCGAGACACCGCGTGACCACTGCCATTCGAGAATAGACTCCGTTTTCGGAACGCTATTCCGATTTCACGGTCGAGTCAAAGAGAGCTTGGCGCCGCAAGCAGCCATCTCGACCGCGACAGATGGCGGGCGACGCGGCAGCCCCTTCTCGGAAGGGGCTGCCCGTCAGAAGCTGAGGGCCTTGAAGGCTGCGGTCTGGGCGGTCAGCGCCTTCTCGGTCGGGAGGCGCTCCATCGAGGACGCGCCGTAGAAGCCGTGGCAGTGCGCGGTGTGCTGGAGGACGTAGGAGGCATCCTCCGGCATCGAGATCGGGCCGCCATGGCAAAGGACGATGATGTCCTTCCGGACGCGCATCGCGGCCTCGGCCCACGCGTCGATCAGCGCCGGGCAATCCTCGAGCTTGAACGCGGTCTCGGCGCCGATGGCGCCGCCCGTGGTGAGGCCCATGTGCGGCACCAGGATGTCGGCACCGGCCTCGGTCATCGCTACCGCCTCCTCGGCCGAGAAGACGTAGGGTGTGGTCAGCAGGTCCTGCTCGTGCGCGGCCCGGATCATGTCGACCTCGAGGCCGTAGCCCATGCCGGTCTCCTCGAGCTGCTTCCTGATCGTGCCGTCGAAGAGGCCCACGGTCGGAAAGTTCTGCACGCCGGCAAAGCCCATGTCCTTGAGCTGCTGCAGGAAGTGATCGCGGAGCATGAACGGGTCGGTGCCATTGACGCCGGCCAGCACCGGCGTCTTCTTCACGACCGGCAGCACCTCGTGCGCCATCTCGACAACGATCTCGTTGGCGTTGCCATAGGCCATGAGCCCGGCCAGCGAGCCACGTCCCGCCATCCGATAGCGGCCGGAATTGTAAATGACGATGAGGTCGATTCCGCCCGCCTCCTCGCACTTGGCGGAGAGCCCGGTGCCGGCTCCGCCGCCGACGATCGGCTCGCGGCGTGCCACCATGCCCTGGAACTTCTCCAGCAGCGCCTTGCGCTCGAAACGGGGCATCCCTTGTCTCCTAGGCCGCAACGTCGCGGAAATTGTCCACCAGCGCCGCGACGAAGGCCGGGTCGTTGATGGCATGGGGCAGGCGGACCAGCTGCCGGCTCGGCGTCGGCAGGAAGCGTGCCGTGAGCGTGTCGAAGAGCGCCTTGTCCGCCACCGGATCGTGGAACGGCTGGCCCGGGACGTCGATCAGCGAGACGCCGGCCTCGGGCAGGAGGAAGCGCACCGGCCCCTCCATCCGGTTGAGCCGGTCGGCGATCCACTCGGCCATGCGCACATTCTCCTCGGGCGTCGTGCGCATCAGCGTGACCTGCGGATTGTGGACGTAGAGGTTACGGCCACGGAACCGCTCGGGCACCGTGTCCATCGCCCCGAAGTTCACCATGTCGAGGGCGCCCACGGAGCCCACATAGGGAACGCGCGTGCGGATCACCGCGCCGAAGCGATCCTCGGTGCAGGGAAAGACCCCGCCCATCAGGAGATCGCAGATCTCGGTCGTCGTGATGTCGAGCACGCCCGCGACGAGCCCGCTGTCGACGAGCTTCTCCATCGACTGGCCGCCGGTGCCGGTGGCGTGGAAGACGAGGCAGTCGTAGCTCGACGACAGCTCGGCCGTGACCATCTGCAAGCAGGGCGTGGTCACGCCGAACATGGTGAGGCCCAGCGCCGGCTTGTCGGCCGTGGCCGGTGCCGGAATGGCGTTCAGCATCATGCCCGCCAGCGCGTGCGCGGCGTTCCCCAGCACCCGGCGGGAGATGCGGTTCAGCCCCTGGACGTCGGTCACCGAGTACATCATCGCGATGTCGGACGGGCCGACATAGGGGGCGACATTGCTGCTGGCGACGGTCGAGACGAGCACCTTGGGCGTGCCGATCGGCAGCGCCCGCATCGCCGGAGCCACGAGCGCCGTGTTGCCCGAGCCGCCGGCACCGATCATCCCGCCGATATCGTCGCGCGCGCGCACGAAGCGCTCGAGCGCCACGGCCATGGCGCCAACGGCCTTGCCGCGATCGTCGAGCCCGAGAACGGCATCTGCGCCGTCCGGATGGCACGCCGCCACTTCGGCCGGGGGAACATCCACGCCGGTGCCGTCGCCTTTCGTGCCGACATCCACGGTCAGCACCGGCACGCCGGCCGCTGCCAGCCGCTCGGCGATGTAGCGGAGCTCCTCACCTTTGGTGTCGAACGTGCCAACGACGTAGGCCCTGCTCACTCTTCCCCCTCCCTGCGCGCCCGCCGCCTCGTCACGGGCCCGGGCCTCTCCTCCGTGCTCGGGCGAGAGAATAGAGCGCGAGCCGCAAAGGCCAAGCACCTCGGCCTTCCGGCCCTCGCCGCTTTCCGTGAGCCATCGTCCGTACTAGGTGGAGAGGGTAGATCAGGCGGACGTTTTGCAATGGCGATGCCCAAGGACGGCTCGACGCAGGGCCGGGGAAAGGGGCGACGGGGCCGGTCGGTGCCCAAGGGGCGCCAGCTCGATCCCCAGGCGCTCGAGGAGGTCCAGGCCGTGCTCGGCACGATGCCGCGTCGTCGTGATCTTCTGATCGAGCATCTCCATCGCCTCCAGGAGGCGTTCGGCCACCTCTCGGCCGCCCACATCCGGGCGCTGGCCGAGGAGCTGCGCCTGCCGCAGGCCGAGGTTTTCGAGACGGCCACCTTCTACGCCCATTTCGACGTCGTGAAGGAAGGCGAGGCGGCGCCCCCGCCCGTCACCGTCCGCGTCTGCGACAGCCTCACCTGCGCCATGCTCGGCGGCGAGCGGCTTCTTGCCGACCTCCTGGACGCTCTCGATCCCGGCGCAGGTGCGGGTGGTGCGTGCGCCCTGCATGGGCCGCTGCGCCGAGGCGCCGGCCTGCGCGGTCGGTCATCACGACATCGCACCCGCCTCGGTCGATGCGGTCCGCGACGCCCTGGCCCAGCGGCGGATCGAGCCCGAGCTCCCGGCCTACGTGGCACTCGACGCCTACCTCGAGAGCGGCGGCTACGGGCTCCTTCGGCAGCTCCGCGGTCATGCGCCCGAGCACCTCCATCCCAAGACCTCCTTCGAGGAGCTCATCGATGCGCTCGAGGGCTCGGGCCTACGCGGGCTCGGAGGGGCCGGCTTTCCGACCTTCCGCAAATGGAAGCTCGTGCGCGAGCAGCCGAAGCCACACTACCTCGCCGTCAACGCCGACGAGGGCGAGCCCGGCACATTCAAGGACCGCTTTCATCTCGAGCGCGATCCTCACCGCTTCCTCGAGGGTGCCTTGATCGCCGCCTGGTCGATCGACGCGGACCGCGCTTACATCTACCTCCGCGACGAGTACCCGCACATTCGCCAGATCCTCGAGCGCGAGATCGCCGCCATCGAGGCCAGCGGGCTCGCACCTCCCGGCTATCTCGAGCTGCGCCGGGGTGCCGGCGCCTACATCTGCGGCGAGGAGTCCGCGATGCTCGAGAGCATCGAGGGCAAGCGCGGGCTGCCCAGGCACCGGCCGCCCTATGTGGCCGAGGTCGGCATCTTCGGCCGCCCCACCCTCGTCAACAATGTCGAGACCCTGTTCTGGATCCGCGACATCGCCGAGAAAGGCCCCGCCTGGTTCGCCTCGCAGGGGCGGAGCGGCTCGAAGGGCTTGAGGAGCTTTTCCGTCAGCGGCCGGGTGAGGGAGCCGGGCGTCAAGGTGGCGCCCGCGGGCATCACCTGCCGGGAGCTGATCGAGGAGCTCTGCGGTGGCATGGCCCCCGGCCACCTCTTTCGCGCCTATCTGCCAGGCGGCGCCTCGGGCGGCATCCTCCCGGCCGCGATGGCCGACATCCCCCTCGACTTCGGCAGGCTCGAGCAGCATGGCTGCTTCGTCGGAAGCCATGCCGTCGTCATCCTGTCCGACCAGGACGATCTCAAGGCGGCCGCGCTCAACCTGATGCGCTTCTTCGAGGACGAGTTCTGCGGCCAGTGCACGCCCTGCCGGGTTGGCACCGAGAAGGCCGTGAAGCTCATGGAGCGCGACGTCTGGGACGCGGGCCTGATGGGCGAGCTTTCGCGGGGCATGGCCGATGCCTCGATCTGCGGTCTCGGCCAGGCGGCGAGCAACCCGCTGCGCTGCCTCATCAAATACTTCCCCGAGGAGCTCGACCTTGGCGAGAGCGCTTCCGAGGTCTAATGTAGGTATGTACCTACAGGGGTGCTCGACATGCGTACCGTATCGGCACGTGAGGCCAATCAGCAGTTCTCGGCAATCCTGGACGCCGCGGTTGGTGGCGAGGAGATCACCATCACGCGGCGTGGAAAGCCTGTAGCGAAGCTCATGCCGATCCAGGAATCACGAAGCGACGCGGAGCGGGAGCGCGAGCTTCGGGAGTTTATCGATTGGATTCGCGAGGGCGTCGACCTCGGGGCGCCCGTACGATGGACGCGCGATGAGATCTATGACGAGGCCTGTGGAATCGCCCCCTGAGTGATGAGAGTTACGCTCGACACCAACGTCCTCGTCTATGCCCTGAATCGCCGGGACGAGAAGCATGCGGTGGCGAGCGAGATCGTCGTTCGGGCGGCTCGCGGCGACTGCGTTCAGACGCTGCAGAGCCTTTGCGAGAGCTTTCACGTGATCACCCGCAAGTTCCATGTCCAAGAAGTCGAGGCGATCGGTTTGGTGGAGCGACTGAAGGCGCGCTTTCGGATCGTTGCAGCCGATCAGCCGCATCTGGACGACGCGATGCGGGTCGTGCGCGAGCACCAGATCTCTTTCTGGGATGCGCTCATGTGGGCTACCGCTAGGGCAGCCGGGTGCCGTGCCATGCTGAGCGAGGACATGCAGGACGGCAGGGACCTCGAAGGCGTGCGTTTCATCAACCCTTTCAGGCCCGAGAACCGCGAGCTGGTCGACCTGATCCTGCCGCCGTTGGAGGCATGATGCCATGACCGAGGCGACGCGCTTCACCCTCGACGGCCGCGAGGTCGAGGCCGGGGCCGGCGAGACGCTCTGGCAGGTCGCCGCCCGCCACGGGATCGATATCCCGCATCTCTGCTGGCTGCCCGAGCCCGGCTACCGGGCCGACGGCAACTGCCGGGCCTGCATGGTCGAGATCGAGGGCGAGCGCGTGCTGGCCGCCTCCTGCATCAGGAAGCCCGCGGCCGGGATGAAGGCGCACACCGGCAGCGAGCGCGCCCGCACCGCGCGGCGCATGGTGATGGAGCTGCTGCTCGCCGACCAGCCGCCGCGCGCCGACGCCCATGACCATGGCAGCCGTCCTCTGGCAGTGGGCGGAGCGCCAGGAGATCGAGGTGAGCCGCTTCCCGATGCGCGAGCAATGGGCGCCCGACAGCTCCCACCCGGCGATGGCGGTGAATCTCGACGCCTGCATCCAGTGCAATCTCTGCGTGCGCGCCTGCCGCGAGGTGCAGGTCAACGACGTCATCGGCCTCGCCTATCGCGGCCACGGGGCCAAGATCGTCTTCGACCAGGACGACCCGATGGGGCTCTCGACCTGCGTCGCCTGCGGCGAGTGCGTGCAGGCCTGCCCGACGGGTGCCTTGATGCCTTCGACGCTGGTCGATCCCGGCCACGGGCCGCGGCGATCGGCGGGTCGATCGCAGCATCGACAGCGTCTGCCCCTATTGCGGGGTCGGCTGCCAGATCACCTATCACGTCCGCGACGACGCCATCGCCTATGTCACCGGCAGGAACGGGCCCTCGAACGAAACTCGCCTGTGCGTCAAGGGTCGGTTCGGCTTCGACTATGTCCGTCATCCGCAGCGGCTGACCCGGCCGCTGATCCGCAAGGAGGGCGTGCCCAAGCTCGTCGACGATCCGATCGACCCCGCCGAGCCCTCCGACGCATTTTCGCGAGGCCTCCTGGGAGGAGGCGCTGGAGGTGGCGGCCGCCGGGCTGCGCAGGGTTCGCGAGGCGGGCGGCGGCCGGGCGCTGGCGGGCTTCGGCTCGGCCAAATGCTCGAACGAGGAGGCCTATCTGTTCCAGAAGCTGGTCCGCACCGGCTTCGGCTCGAACAATGTCGACCACTGCACGCGGCTCTGCCACGCCTCCTCGGTGGCGGCGCTCATGGAGGGCATCGGCTCCGGTGCCGTCACCGCACCCTTCAACGACGCGCTCAAGGCCGACCTGATCATTGTCATCGGTGCCAACCCCACCGAGAACCACCCGGTCGCCGCCACCTTTTTCAAGCAGGCCACGAAGAAGGGTGCGAGGCTCGTCGTCATGGACCCGCGCGGCCAGGCGCTGCGCAAGCACGCCACCTGGATGCTGCAGTTCCGCCCCGGCGGCGACGTCTCGATGCTGAACGCGCTGATGCACGTGATCGTCGAGGAGGGGCTCTACGACAGGCAGTACATCCAGGCCCACACGGAGGGCTTCGATCGCCTGAAGGAGCATCTGGCGGCCTTCCCGCCCGAGAGGATGGCCGAGATCTGCGGCATCGACGCGGCCACGCTGCGCGAGGTGGCGCGTGCCTACGCCAGGGCCGAGCGGGCGATCATCTTCTGGGGTATGGGGGTCAGCCAGCACATCCACGGCACCGACAATGCGCGCTGCCTGATCTCGCTGGCGCTGATGTGCGGCCATGTCGGCCGGCCCGGCACCGGCCTGCATCCGCTGCGTGGGCAGAACAACGTGCAGGGCGCCTCGGATGCCGGCCTGATCCCCATGGTCTTTCCCGACTACCACAACACGGGCGACGACGCCTATCGAGGCAAGCTCGAGGCGCTGTGGGGGGCAACGCTCGATCCGGAGCCCGGCCTCACCGTCGTCGAGATCATGGACGCGGTCCACGCCGACCAGATCCGCGGCATGTACATCATGGGCGAGAACCCGGCGATGTCGGACCCGGACGCCCACCATGCCCGCCAGGCGCTGGCCAGGCTCGAGCATCTGGTGGTTCAGGACATCTTCCTCACCGAGACCGCCATGTATGCCGATGTGGTGCTGCCGGCCTCGGCCTGGCCCGAGAAGGCCGGCACCGTCACCAACACGAACCGGCAGGTGCAGATGGGCCGCCCGGCGCTGCCGCTGCCGGGCGAGGCCAGGCCCGACTGGTGGATCGTCCAGGAGATGGCGCTTCGCCTCGGCCTCGAGTGGCATTATGCCGGCCCGGCGGACGTTTTCGCCGAGATGACGGAGGCCATGCCGTCGCTCGACAACATCACCTGGGAGCGTCTCGAGCGCGAGAGCTCGGTGACCTATCCCTGCGAGGCGCCCGACCAGCCGGGACAGGGTGTGGTCTTCGGCGACGGCTTTCCGACCGCGAGCGGCAAGGCCACCATGGTGCCGGCCTCGATCATCCCGCCGGCCGAGCGGCCGGATGCGGCCTATCCGATGATCCTCACGACAGGGCGCACGCTCGAGCATTGGCACACCGGCGCCATGACGCGCCGCGCCGCCTATCTGGATGCGCTCGAGCCCGAGGCGTTCGTCGCGATGAACTCCAAGGATCTTCGCCAGCTGGGCGTGGCCGCGGGCGGCGCCGTCAAGGTCGCCACCCGACGCGGTGCGATCGAGCTGATGGCGCGCCAGGACAACGCCGTGCCCGAGGGCGTTCTCTTCATTCCCTTTTGCTATCGCGAGGCGGCGGCCAACCTTTTGACCAACCCGCAGCTCGACCCTTACGGGAAGATCCCGGAGTTCAAGTTCTGCGCGGCCCGGGTGGAGCCGGCCATCGCGCAGGCGGCGGAGTAGCGCTCGGGCCAAGCCGGTGCGGCATCAGCTGGCGGTGGCCGCTCAGCGCCTGCGCAGGCGCGCCACCAGCGCGTCGATGCCGAGCCAGACCAGCGTCACCGGAAAGAACGCCAGCATCACCACCTGCATCGGTCGCATGACGAGGGCGAGCAGGCGCTCGCGGTGGCGGCTGTGCGAGAACAGATGCTTGAGCTTGCGGACCTCGGTCTTCTGCTTGCCGTCCGCGAAGTGGTCGCTGGGGCTCGCGCTTTGGACCGCGATCATCGGGAAGAGGGCGTAGGTCTGCGGCAGTAGCGCAAAGGCGGAATCGATGCCCTTGCCGGCGACTTTCACTCGCCTCACGCCCGGGGATCCGTAGGGATGCTCCGCGAGCCAGTCGAGCAGGCGGGTGCTCGCTATGTAGGCGTGGGCGGCCGTGGCCGAGATTCGCAGCACGCTCCATCCCACCGGATAGGCCCAGCGGGTCATCTCGCCCAGATAGAAGATGGTCCAGTCGGGTGGCAGCGAGGCAAGCGCGCGCGCGACGCGCCTGGTCGTGCCGCCATCGACCCTGCCCAGGAAGTGCGCGTCGTCCTCGAGCACCAGCACCTGGGAGCAGTCGTCGGCACGTGCGTGCAGCGCCACCGCCCGGTGCGACTCCCATATGCCGGCGACCGGGCGCGTCGGATGCTTGATGGGGCGGTAGAACAGCGTCTGGCGGCACAGGCCGGCGCGATGCAGCTCTTGCGCTGCCGCCTGGGCCCGATCCTCGCGGCTCTGCAGCGAGATGCAGTAGACCCGGTCGAGGAAAGACCAGTCGGCATCGGCGTCGGACGACGTCGTGCCGCAATAGGGGCAGCTCGGGTCGGTCGGGCAGGGGTGGAAGAAGGCGGAAGCGTCGGCCCGGGCGCTCGGCCGCTCGCTCGTCAGCGTGGCACCCATCTCAGGCGACCGGTGGCTCGTGACCCTGCGGCCAACGGCGCTTGAAGCACAGCCATTGGCCGGGGCGCTCCCGGATCCAGCTCTCGAAGAGAAGGTTCATCCGGCGCGTCAGCTCCCGCGCCGCCTCGGCCTGCGGGAGCTGCTCGAGGCCCACGGTGCTCAAGGGCTCGAAGGCGGTCACCCGGAACCGCGATCCCTTGAGACGCTCGACGCGGACCGGCACGAGGTCGCAGTCGAGCCTGAGCGCCAGCATCGCAGGCATCACCGCCGTGGGCGTTTCGATGCCGAAGAACGGCACAAGGTCGCCCCGGTCGTGGCGCTGGTCGGTGATCCACCCCAGGCTGCGGCCTTCCTGCACCTCGCGGATCAGCTGGCGAAGCCCACCCTTGCTTGGAATGAAGCGGCAGCCCACGACCTCGCGATAGCCGTCCAGCGCCGCCTGGACCAGCGGGTTGCCCTGGGGGGTCGAGACGATGCTGAGCGGCACGCCGTTGAGGGTAGCGGTGGCTGCGCCGAGCTCGAAGTTGGCCAAGTGCGCGGTGAAATACATGGCGGGCCGGCTGCCGTCGCGGGCGCGGGTCGGATCGTGATGCAGCACGAACTGGAGGCGCTCGGCGCGCTCGCTGCCGCAGATCCGATCCAGGAGCGCAAACTCGACCATCACGCGCCCGGCCTCGGCCCAGATCTCGCGGGCGACCGCCTCGCGTCGGCGCTCATCGAGATCGGGGATCGCAATCTCGAGATTCCTCAGGATTACCCTGTGCTTCTTGAGATGCGGCCCGACCGTCCGGCCGAGCGCGGCACCGAGCCCGCTCGCCTGGTCGGTCGGCAGCCAGCGCGCCAGCCGCCAAGCGAGCCGAGGCACGGCAGCCTCGGCCCACAGCAGCAAGCCGTCGATCCCCGCCCAGGTGGGCAGCGCCTTCTGCATCCGCCCAGCAAGGTAGAAGCGGGCCATGAAGGCCTCCAAGCTCGAAACCATGACCGTCAGGCCTGACGTGCCTGCGGAAGGTTATCGAGATAGGCCGAATTCTAGAAGAACCACCAGAGGGCCACATTATTACCTTATCGTACACTACGAACGGGGGTGCCTCGTGCCAAGCGGCGCCACGAGGGCCTCGATGGCCGGGCCGCCGAGCCGGCGACACGCCGCCCGTTCGTGCTTTCATGACGGCACCGACGGGGCAGCCGGCAGCCACGAGCCATAGAGCGGGTGGGTTGGGGAGAGGGGCAGCGTCACCGTCTCGCCGGAGCGGGCGGCATGATAGGCCGCGGTGACGAGCTCGAGCGAAGTGCGGGCATCCTCCAGCGTCACCGGAGCGACCGGCTCCCGCCCCTCCAGATGCTCGTGGAACAGCTCGAGCATCCGAGCGTAGCCCTCGCTGGCCGCCACTGGCTCGGCAACCGCGGCGTCGATCTCGGCCTGCCGGTCCGGCTCGCGCGCGACGAAGCGCCAGGGGCCGAGGCCGGGGGCATAGGGCTCGCGTCCTTCGTTCTCGGCCGTCAGATGCTCGAAGCAGAAGCGCAGGCGAGAGATCTCGTCGGCGGAGCCCAGGGTCACCGAGGAGGTGCCGAGCGCGCCGCTCTCGAACGATCATGGCGAGCGCGGCGCAATCCTCCGTCTCGATCCGATTGACGCTCGTCGCGGTCATGGCGTTGAGGCGAGCGGATGGGCCCGAGCAGCCAGGTCAGCAGATCGTGGATGTGAATGGCGTGGCCCAGGAGGCATCCACCGCGCTCCCCGGCCCAGGTGCCGCGCCAGGGCAGCGCGTAGTAGGCGGCCTTGCGGTTCCAGTGCACCTCGGCGGAGAGCACATAGGGCCGCCCGGCGAGGCCCCGATCGATCAGCCGCCTCAGGCGCTCGATGCCGGGCGCGAAGCGATACTGGAAGACGGGCAAGAGCGCCCGGCCACTCTCTGCCAGGCAGACCTTGAGCCGATCCATCTCGGCGAGGGAGGTCACCAGGGGCTTCTCGGCGATCACATGCTTGCCCGCACGCAGCGCCGCCTCGCACATCGGCAGATGGAGGTGCGGTGGGGTGCAGACGTCGATGATGTCGATGTCGTCCCGGGCGATCATCGTCTCGAGCGACGATGTGAGCATCTTCGCCCCGAAGCGGGCGCCCAGCGCCTCGAGCCGGTCCTGCTCGAGCCCGCAGAGGGCGGTGATCTCGTAGCGCTCGGGAAGCTGGGCCAGGGCATCGAGATGCTTCTGGCCGATGTTGAGGCCCACGAGGCCGACGCGATAGCGCCGCATCTCAGCCACGACCCGGCGTCAGCCTCACCGCCTTCGCCTGAGCCTCGAGCGCCAGCTGCGAGGCGAGGAAGCAATGTGCCTGGCCCATCGCCGTCTCCGTGCGGTCCCGGACGTCGGCGAGCAGCCGCTTGGCATAGGGAAGCTCGACGTCTCCGCAGTCGATGCGCTTCACTCCCTTCCCATCGACGAGGAAAAGATGGTCCTCGCCGGGGTGGCCGCCGATGTCGACATACTTGCGGGCCTCGATATAGCCCTCGGTGCCGAGGATCGTGAGTCGTCCGTCGCCCCAGGTGGGAAGGCCGTCCGGCGTGTACCAGTCGAGCCGGACATAGCCGTTGGCGTGCGGGCTCCTGAGCACCATCTCGCCGAAGTCCTCGAGCTCGGGATCGCCCGGGTTTGCGTAGTTGCCGACCGCGCTGTGAGCCACCTCGGCCTCGGTCGAGCCCGTGTAGAACAGGAACTGGTCGGCCTGATGCGAGCCGATGTCGCAGAGGATGCCGCCAAAAGCCTCGCGCTTGAAGAACCAGTCGGGCCGCAGCGGGCGGTTGAGGCGGTGCGGGGCGAGATTGACCGTCTGGACGACCTTGCCGACCGCGCCGGCGGCGACCAGCTCGCCTGCCTTCTCCGCCGACCGCACCTCGAAGCGCTCGGAGTAGCAGATCGAGTAGATGCGCTTGGTCTCGGCCTGGACGCGCCGCACCTCGGCCAGCTGTGCCAGGGTCGTGAAGCCGGGCTTGTCGGACATGAAGTCCTTGCCGTGGCGCATCGCCTCGATGCCGAGCGGCGCCCGATCGCAAGGTATGGCCGCCGTGACGATGAGCTGGACCGTCGGATCTTCGAGCGCCCGGCGCGGCATCGTCGAGCTCGGGCAGGTCCGGGAACCGCTTCTTGAAGCCCTCGGTGATGTGCCGGATCGGTGAGCCCGTGATAGCCGACGCAGACGGCGCCCGCGCTCGATGAGGCTCCCGACCTGATGGTAGATGTGGCGGTGATCGAGCCCGATGGCGGCGAAGCGGATCGGCTCGGGCATGGCGGGCTCGCCTCCCGGGTGGCTTCGGTCGGTGCCTCCGTATGCTCCCCGGAAGGCCCGCGAGGCAACACCGGCAAGGACAGCCCGGCGAGTTGTGCGCTCTCGCGCGTTGGGGCAGGATGCCGGAAGTCGACGGGCCGAATGGCCCGCAGAAAGCTCAGGGAGGAAACGCGCGATGCGGGCTGTCCTGCGCCTTCTCGCATGGGGCTCCGTCTTCTCGTTCTGGCCGCGGGCAGCGCTCATGCCGCGGTCGAGCTGCACTTCATGTGCTACGGCGACGGCAACGAGTGCGAGGTCAGCCGCACAGATCCTGGACGGCTTCGAGAAGGCGAACCCCGACATCAAGGTCATCGTCGACAAGGTGCCCTACAAGGCGATCCTCGAGAGCCTGCCGGTCCAGCTCGCCGGCCGGCAGCGGCCCGGACATCGCCCGCGTCACCGACCTGGGCGGCCTGCACAAATACTATCTCGATCTCGCCCCTTACGTCGATCAAGCGCCTACTGGGAGAAGAACTTCGGCGACACGCTGGACTGGTTCCGCGCCGGGCCCGACGACAAGGGCATCTACGGCATGATGACCCAGCTCACGATCACCGGGCCTTACATCAACAAGACCCTGTTCGATCAGGCGGGCGTCGCGGTGCCGGGCCCCAAGGCGACCTGGGAGGAGTGGGCCGAGGCCGCCCGCGAGGTCGCGAAGAAGACCGAGACGCCGTTCCCGATGGCCATGGACCGCTCGGGCCACCGCATCGCCGGGCCCGCCATCTCGATGGGCGCCAAGATCTTCGACGCCGACGGCAATCCGGCGCTCGTCGATCCGGGCTTCGAGAAGTTCGCCTCGATGTTCGTGAAGTGGAACCAGGACGGGACCATGGACAAGGACGTCTGGGCCGGCAAGGGCGGCGCCGCCTACCAGGACGCGGCCCAGGAGTTCATCAACGGCCAGCTCGTCTTCTACTATTCCGGCAGCTGGCAGGTCAGGCGCTTCGACAAGGCCATCGGTGACGCCTTCGACTGGGAGGTGGTCGGCTCGCCCTGCGGGCCCGCGGCCTGCACCGGCATGCCGGGTGGTGCCGCCATGGTCGGCTTCAAGCAGACCAAGCATCCGGCCGAGGTCGCCAAGGTGATCGACTACTTCGCCCAGGTCGAGCAGTACACCAAGCTGATGGCGCTCACCGACAACGTGCCGGCCAACAAGACCGTCGCCGAGCCAGGACGTCGACTATCAGGGCGTCTCGCCGCAGGGTAAGGCGGCCCTCCAGGCCTGGGCGAGGCAGGTGCCGACGATCTCGCCCGTCGCCTACAAATATCAGGGCTATCCGCTCAACCGGGCGATGTTCAACGCGACGGTGCAGCGCCTCACCCAGGCGATCGTCGGCGAGCTGACGCTCGACGAGGCGATGAAGCGGCTGACGGCGGACATCAAGGAGGCGACGGCAGCGGCCAAGAAGTAGGCTCCCGCGGGGCGCGCAGGTCATGGCGGGCGGGGCCGTCAGGAGTGAGCGGGGTGGCCTTCAGGGCCTCCTCCTCGCTCCGTTTCGCATGGCCATGGGTCTCGTCGAGCGGCCGATGGGATGGCTGCAGGCGCGGCTCGGTGTCAGCGCGGTTCCCCTGGGTGTTCCTGGCGCCCAACCTCCTGATCTTCGGCCTGTTCACCTTCCTCCCGATCATCCTCAACTTCTTCTATGCGACGACGGGCGGCCTCAGCATCCCGCTGGGCGATCGGCCCTTCGTCGGCGGCGCCAACTTCCAGCAGCTTCTCACCTGCAAGGACTATCTCGACCCCAACAGCTGCACGAACGACCTTTTCTGGCGGGCGCTCTTCAACACGGCCGCCTTCGTGGCGCTCCAGGTGGGCTGCATGGTGCTGCTGGCGCTCGTCACGGCCCTCGTCCTCAACCGCGACATCCGGGCGCGCGGCTTCTTCCGCAGCGTCTTCTTCTACCCGGTGCTGCTGTCGCCGGTGGTGGTGGCGCTGATCTGGAAATGGATCATCCAGCGGCAGGGTGTCCTGAACGGCTGGCTCGCGAGCGCCGGCCTCGATCCGGTCGACTGGCTGCTCAGTCCCCACTGGGCGTTCTTCTGGGTCGTCTTCGTCAGCGTCTGGGCACACATGGGCTTCTACACGCTGATCCTCCTGGCGGGGCTGCAGGCGATCCCGAAGGACGTCTACGAGGCGGCGGAGATGGATGCCGCCACCCCCTGGCGGACCTTCCGGCGCATCACCCTGCCGCTCTTGATGCCCAGCATGGTGGTCGTGCTCGTCCTGGCCCTGATCAAGGGCGTGCAGACTTTCGACGAGGTCTATGTGCTCACCGGCGGCGGGCCTGGCTCGGCGACGCTTCTCATCGTTCAGTACATCTACGACACCGGCTTCGCCAGCCAGCCGCGCCTCTTCGGCCTCGCCGCCGCGGCCTCGATCATCCTGGCGGCGGTGCTCATGGTGCTGACCCTGATCCAGCTTTGGCTCAACCGTCGGAGCTACACCGGTGGCTGAGGCCTCGCCCCCCACGGGTGTCGTGGCCTTCCTCACGCGCCGGCGCGGGCGCGGCCGGCTCGCATTGGACCGACTGGCTCACTTATGCCTATCTGCTGCTCGGCGTCGTCCTGATGTTCGGGCCGGTCGTCTGGGTCGTCTTCTCCTCGTTCAAGACCGAGACCCAGCTCCTGGAGTTCCCGCCCAGCCTTCTGCCCTATGGCCAAGTCTCGATGCATGTCGAAGGCTACGACAAGCCGCTGCCGCTCTTCGAGGTGACGCTGCCCGGCGGGCAGCGGAAAGAGATGGCGCAGATCCGGCGCATCGGCATCATGGCACAGCTCGTGGACCCGAAGAGCCCCAAGGACGTCGTCAAGGTCAACATCCGCGACCGCGTGCCCGTCCGCCGCTTTGCCGTCGCCTGGAGCAACTACACGGACCTCTTCAGGCTCTTCAGCTTCGGCCGCTATCTCTGGAACAGCGTTTTCATCACGGTTGTCGCGACGGCCATCATGCTGCTCATCAACTCGATGGCGGCCTTCGCGCTGGCCAAGTACGACTTTCGTGGGCGGTTCGCGGTCCTGATCCTGGTCATCGCGACCTTGATGATCCCGCCCACGATCGTCCTCGTGCCGACCTTCCTGGTCGTCTCGAAGCTGGGCCTGATCAACAGTCTCTGGGGCGTGATCCTGCCGGGCGCCGCCACGCCGACCGGCGTCTTCCTGCTCCGGCAGTACATGCTGACCATCCCGGACGAGCTGATCGACGCGGCCAGGATGGACCATGCGAGCGAGTGGAAGATCTACTGGCGGATCGTGCTGCCGCTCTCGGCCCCGGCGCTGGCCGTGCTCGCCATCTTCGCCATCATGTGGCGCTGGAACGACTTCCTCTGGCCGCTGATCGTGCTGACCAGCAACGACAAGTTCACGCTCCAGCTGGCGCTCAACTCGTTCCAGGGCGATCTCATGACTAGGTGGAGCAACCTTCTCGCAATGACGGTGCTGACGCTGCTGCCCATCACCTGTGTCTTCGCCTATCTGCAGCGCCACATCACGACCGGCATCGCCAGCACGGGCATCAAGTGATGCGAGCGGCGTCCCGCGGAGCTATATGTTGCTGGCTAGGTGAGCTGGCCAGGAGATCGATATGACGGCCAAGACATGGAGCCTGGAGAAGGCAAAGAACGCGCTGAGCGCCGTCGTCGCCGCGGCCGAGCGCGGCCAGCCGCAGCTCGTGACCAAGCGTGGCAAGCCCGCGGTCTACGTGGTCGCGGCTGCGGACTACGAGCGCCTGCTGCAGCATGAGGAGGCGCCCGGCAGAACCTTGGTCGAGCTTCTGCTGTCGGCGCCGAAGGCACCGCCCGGCGTGGACGTCGACGCGCTGTTCGCGCGTGAGCCGTTCCTCGACCGGCCGCCCTTCGAGTTTGAGGACTGATGTTCCTGCTCGACACGATGGTGATCTCGGAGACGTTCAAGTCTCACGGCGATGCGCAGGTGAAGGCGTGGCTGGCGAATGCCAATTCGGATGACCTACATCTGAGCGTGATGACAATCGGCGAGCTCGAGCGGGGCGTTGCCCGGGTGCGCCGCGACCATCCTGCATTCGCGGTTCGGCTCGGGGCATGGATGAAGGCGATCGAGGGCGGGTACCGGACGCGCATTCTGCCCGTCGACATGATGATCGCGACGCTGTGGGGTAGGCTGTCGTCGGAGCTCGGTCACGCCAGCGTCGACGTTCTTGTTGCGGCAACGGCCCTGGCACACGGCCTCACCGTGGTAACCCGCAACATCCGCCACTTCGAGCGCACCGGGGTCGAGATCCTCAACCCCTACACCGGATCCACCTGAGCTCATGGCCACGCTCGAGCTCGATCAGGTCCAGAAGCGCTACGGCGACGCGCAGGTCATCCATGGCGTCGACCTCAGGGTCGAGGAGGGTGAGTTCTGTGTCTTCGTCGGGCCCTCGGGATGCGGCAAGTCCACGCTGCTTCGCATGATCGCCGGGCTCGAGGCCATCAGCGGCGGCGAGATCCGCATCGATGCCGAGCGGGTCAACGAGCTGCCGGCGGCGCAGCGTGGTCTCGCCATGGTCTTCCAGTCCTACGCGCTCTATCCGCACATGTCGGTGCGGGACAATCTGGCCTTCGGGCTCGAGAACATCGGCACGCCCAAGGACGAGATCGAGCGTCGCATCGCCGAGGCGGCACGCATGCTGCAGATCGAGCCGCTGCTAGCACGCAGGCCGCGCCAGCTCTCGGGCGGCCAGCGCCAGCGGGTGGCGATCGGCCGCGCCGTCGTGCGGGAGCCCGGCATCTTTCTGTTCGATGAGCCGCTCTCGAACCTCGACGCCGAGCTGCGGGTGCAGATGCGGGTCGAGCTTTCCGACCTGCACCGCCGGCTCGGCAACACGATGATCTACGTCACCCACGACCAGGTCGAGGCCATGACGATGGCGGACCGGATCGTCGTGCTGCGTGCCGGCCGGGTCGAGCAGGTGGGCCGCCCCCTTGATCTCTACAATCATCCGGCCAACCGGTTCGTTGCGGGCTTCATCGGCAGCCCACGCATGAACTTTTTGGACGGGCGCATCGAGCGCATCGACTCGTCTGGCATCGATGTCGCGATCGAGGGCCTGCCCATCGTCCGCGCCGCGGCGGCGCCCGGCGGCTGCAAGGTCGGCGATCCCGTCACGCTGGGCGTGCGCCCGGAGCAGCTGAAGAGCGCCGAGCCCGGCGAGGACGGCCTCACGGTCGAGGTCGACACCGTCGAGCAGCTTGGCAGCGACAGCTATCTCTATGGCCGCTTCCCGGCGGGTCAGAGCGTCACCGTCCATCAGCCGGGCCAGGCCAGGGTCGGCCGGCGCGACCGCGTGGCGCTCAAGGTGGACCCGTCCGGCTGCCATCTCTTCCGGCGCACCGAGGGCGAGCCGGCGCTGGAGGCTCGGCAGGCGTAGCCAAGGGCAGCCTGAAGCCGTCGAAACGGGGCATCCCTGCGCGGCGATGCCCTGCTACAAGACCAATCGCCGACCTAGGACGGACCAGCAGGGATCCTTCATGCTCGACAGCATCATCGGCGTCTTGGCCACCGCCATCATCGCCGTCATCTCCGCCGGCGGCTATGCCGGCATCGTCCTGCTGATGGCCATCGAATCGGCCTGCATCCCGCTGCCCTCCGAGATCATCATGCCCTTCGCCGGCTATCTGGTCTCGACGGGCCGCTTCAATCTTTTCCTCGTCGCCACGGCCGGTGCCCTCGGCTGCAATCTCGGCTCGGCCGTCGCCTACGCGGTCGGGCGCTATGGCGGCCGGCCGGCGATCGACCGCTGGGGCGCCTGGGTGATGCTCAGCCACGCCGACCTCGACCTGCGCCGAGCGGTTCTTCGCCCGCTACGGCAGCATCACCGTCTTCGTCGCCCGGCTCCTGCCGGTGATCCGGACCTTCATAGCGCTGCCGGCCGGCATCGCGCGGATGCCGCAGGTCCGCTTCCACATCTACACCTTCCTCGGCTCCTGGCCGTGGTGCTTCGGGCTCGCCTATGTGGGCATGAAGCTGGGCGAGGCCTGGGACTCGAGCCCGATGCTGAAGTCGGTCATGCACCGCCTCGACATCGTCATCGTGCTGGGCCTCGTGCTCCTGGTCGTCTGGCACGTCCGGCGCCATCTCAAGGGGCGCGCGAAGGCACGCGTGACCGTCCGGCGCTGACGCCGGCTCAGCCGCCGCTGGGCCCTGCGCCCGGCAGCCGGTCGGCCTCCTCGCGAATGCTCCTGAGCACCTGACGCTGCAGCGCCAGAAAGCCGGGCTCGGTGGTCATGGCCTCGAGGCGTGGGCGCTCGAGCCCGACGGCCACCTCCTCCTTGATCCGGCCCGGCCGGTTGGTCATCACGAGCACGCGGTCGGAGAGATAGATCGCCTCCTCGACGTCGTGGGTGACGAAGAGGACGGTGAGCCGGTGATGCTCCCAGATGCCGGTCAAGAGCTCCTGCATCTGACGGCGGGTCAGCGCGTCGAGGGCGCCGAAGGGCTCGTCCATCAGGAGCATCTGCGGGCGGTAGGAGAGGGCGCGGGCGATGGCGACGCGCTGCTTCATGCCGCCCGAGAGCTGGCCCGGATAGGCGTCGGCGAAGGCCTCGAGGCCGACGAGGCGCAGATGCTCCCGTGCCACGTCGCGCCGCTCGGCCGGCCGCAGCGGCTCGTCCAGGAGCGCGAACTCGACATTTTTCAGTGCCGTGAGCCACGGCAGCAGCGTGTAGCTCTGGAAGACGACGCCGCGGTCGCGGCCCGGCCCATCGATCGGCTGGCCGTCGAGAAGCACCTGGCCCTCGTCGAAGTCCTGCAGCCCCGCCACGATCGACAAGCAGCGTGCTCTTGCCGCAGCCCGAGGCACCGACCAGCGAGACGAACTCGTTCTGGCCGAGCGACAGGCTCACCTGGTCGAGCGCGGTGACGGCGGCGCCCCGGCCCTCGAAGCGCTTGGTCAGCGCCCTGGACCTCGAGCTTGGGCGGGCTCAACGCGACGCCTCGCTATAGCGGAAGAGGCGCCGCCCCACGGCCTTCATCGCCTGGTCGGTGACGAGGCCGAAGCAGCCCAGCACGAGAATGTAGCCGATGATCGTGTCGGTCTGGAAAAAGCGCTGGGAGACGGTGATCCGGTAGCCCAGGCCCGAGGTCGCGGCCACGAGCTCGGCCAGGACGAGCCAGGTCCAGGCCCAGCCCAGGCTGATCCGGAGCGTGTCCCAGATGCCGGGAAGGGCGCAGGGCACCACGATCCGCCAGAGGATCTGGCGGTCCTTCAGCTCGAGCGTGCGGCCGACGTCGATGAAGTCCAGGGGCACGCGCTTGACGTTGTCCATGACCAGGAGGACCTGCTGGAAGAAGGTGCCGATCCAGATGATCAGGAACTTCTGGATGTCGCCGGTGCCGGCCCAGAGGATGGTGAGCGGCACGAAGGCCACGACCGGCATGTAGCGGACGAAGTCGACGAGCGGCTCGACCGCCGCCTCCCAGCGCCGGTAGCAGCCGATGAGCACGCCGATCGGCAGCGCCATCGCCGAGGCGAGGAAGAAGCCCACGACGATCCGGTAGATGCTGATGCTGGCGTCCTGCCAGAGCTGGCCGCTGGCGGCCAGCTCGGCGAGGCGCCGCCAGACGGCGAGCGGCGAGGGCAGGAAGAGCGGCCGCACCGCCCCCGCCGCGACCGTGAGCTGCCAAAGCAGCAGCAGGCCGACGAACACGGCGACGGCGATGGCCGCGAACGCGCGGCCATCCATCGCCTGCATCAGCCGTGAGCGCCGCCGGCGACGGCGCCCGAGAAGGGGATCAGCCCTTCGCGGCGTCGACGAAGCGCGCATCGATCAGCTTGGGCGCGTCCACGTCGCTCGTGAGGATCCCCGCCTTCTTGGCCGCGTCGGCGACGTCGACGATCGTCGTCTTCAGGAACTCGCCCTCGAGCATCTTCTTGTTCTCGGGCAGGCCGTAGAAGCCGACGCCGGCGAAAGCCGTCTCGAGCTCCTCGGGCTTGGCGCCGACCGACTTCGAGATGATCGCCTGGCCGCCCTTGGGGTCGGCCTTGTAGGCCTCGACGCCGGCATTCCAGGCCTTGATCAGGGCCAGAACCTGCCCCGGCCTCTTTTCGATCACCTCCTCGCGGACCACGAAGACGTCGCTCACGAGGCCCGGATCCTCGCCGGCCGTGTAGAGCAGCTTGACGTTCTTGTCCTGGTTCATGGCGAGCGTGAGATAGGGCTCGTAGGTGACGGCTGCCGGCACCCGTCCTGCGATCAGGGCCGAGCCCGCGTCGGCCGCCGGCATCGGCACCTTCTTGATGTCGTCGATCGTCATGCCGTTCTGGGCGAGGGCATAGTTGAGCAGGATGTCGCTCGTCGTGCCCTGCTCGAAGGCGACCTGCTTGCCCTTCAGGTCCTTGATGCTCGTGACGTCCTTGCCGGCGATGATGGCGTCGGCCTTGAGGCTGACGTCCTCGAGCATCACGATCTTGATCGGCAGGCCGGCCGCGGCCATCGCCAGTGCCGTGTGTGTCGCGATGTTGGCGCCGTCCAGCTGGCCGCTCGCCAAGGCGCTGTTGATGTCGGCGTCCTGGGTGAAGTTGACGATGTCGACCTTCTCGAGGCCCTGCTTCTCGAAGAGGCCCTTGGCCTCGGCGATCCGCCACGGGCCGTAGCCCAGCCAGGGCTCGATGCCCATCTTGAACGTGCCGGGCTCGGGCTTCGCCGGGATGTCCGCGGCATGGGCGGGCATGCGGGCGGCCAGCGCCACGAGCGGCACGGCCGCTGCCGTCGCCAAGAGCTGTCGTCTGGTCGACATGAGCGTCTCTCCTATCGTTGCCGGCAGGTGATCTCAGCCGCCCTGCCGGATGCGGATGGCTGCGGCGTGCGCCGGAAAGCCCTCGTGCTCGGCATAGGTGAGCACGGTCGGCGCCAGCGCCTCGAAGGCCTCGCGGCTGGCCTTGGCGATCGAGCTGCGCTTGGTGAAGGCCTCGACCGTGACGCCCGAGGCCACCCGCGCGAAGCGGCCGGTCGGCAGCGCGGCCGGCACGCCGATCACATAGTTGGCGGCCGAGACGGGTGTCCACTGTCCGATCAGGATCTCGCCGGCATTCTTGAGGAGGCCCAGGATGCGCTCCTCCTCGCGTGCCACGAGCTGCATGTGCTCGGGCGCGATCTCGTTGGTGATGACGGCCCCCTCGTCGAGGTCGGCCACGATGATGGCCCCGCCGTTCAGGCCCAGCGCCTTCCGGGCATAGCCCCGGCGCGGCTCGGGCAGCGCCTCGAGCTGACCCGCGAGCTCCGTCTGCGTGCTCGCCACCAGCGTCTCGCTGTCGGTCACCAGAATCGAGAATGAATCCGGACCGTGCTCGGCCTCGTTCAGGAGGTCGGCCGCAAGGAGCCGGGGATCGGCGCTGTCGTCGGCCAGGATCAGGCTCTCCGAGGGGCCGAGCAGCAGATGCGCCACGCAGCCCTCCTGCTGCACCTCGATCTGGGCTGCCGCCACCGGTGGGCTGCCCGGGCCGAGGAGCTTCACGACCTTGGGGATCGAGGCGGTGCCCAGCGCCAGCGCCGCGATGCCGGCCGGCCCATTGGCGCGCACCACATGCTCGATACCGAGAAGGTCGGCCGCCACCAGCACGGCAGGATCGACCTCACCTGCGGAGCCGGGCACCGGCGGCACCACGACGACGATCTCGGGCACGCCCGCCACCACGGCCGGCGTGCCGATCTGCACCAGCACCGAAGGAAACGAGCCTTTTCCACTTGGCACGAAGAGGCCGACCAATTCGATCGGCGTCGCCTTCTCGCCGACCTCGAGGCCCGGGGAGATCTCGATCCGCCAGTCGCGATGCTGCATCAGCCGCTCGTTGAAGCGCCGCACGCCCTCGATCGAGCGGCGGATCGCCTCCACCAGCTCGGCCGGGATCTTGTCACGCGCCGCTTCGATCTCCTCCTTGCTCACGCGGAGTCGGTCGGGCGCCACCTTGCAGCCGTCGAACTGCTCGAGCGCACGGGCCACCGCTGCATCGCCGTGGGCGCGCACGTCCTCGATGATCGCGCGCACGCCCTCGGCGCAGGTCGGCATCGAACATCCGCCGGCTCGCCGGCCGCAGCAGCCGCTCGCGCGCGGTCGCATCGAGCCCGGCCCAGCGGCTGACCCGCATCGGCCCCGTCCCGCCCATCGGCGTCTCCCTCAACCCACGTCGGCGCCCCCTTTTCGCGATGCAGCGGGCGGCTGGCAAGCCGCAGGGCTCAAAGCGAGGCGAGGACTCCTCCGTCGACGTAGAGGATCTGGCCCGTCACATACGCCGCGGCGTCCGAGCAGAGAAAGACCGTGGCACCGACGAGATCCTCGAGCCGGCCGAGACGGCCCAGGGGCACCCGGGCCGTCATCCGCTCCTCCCAGCCCTCCGCCGCGAAGAAAGGCTCGGTCATGGCGGTGCGGAAATAGCCGGGGCCGATCGCGTTGACCCGCACGCCCTGGGGTGCCCACTCCACCGCCAGCGCCCGCGTCATGCCGAGAAGCCCGGTCTTCGAGCTGCCGTAGGGCACGGCGGTCGGAATGCCGATGGCCGAGGTCAGGGAGCAGAGGTTGAGGATGGCGCCACTGCCGGCAGCCGCCATCACCCGGCCCGGCCGCCTGGGCACAAAAGAAAGCGCCCTTGAGGTTGGTGTCGACGATCCTGTCCCAGACCGCCTCGTCGACGTCGAGCGAGGAGGAGACCTGCTCGATGCCGGCATTGTTGACCAGGATGTCGAGCCCGCCCAGCGTGGCCGCGGCCTCGTCCATCGTGCGGCCGATGGCCTCCATGTCACGGACGTCGAGGCCGAGGGGCATCGCTTTGCCGCCCTGGCCCCGGATCTCGTCCGCCGTCGCCTCGAGATCGGCCTTGTCGCGGGCGGCGATCGCCACCGAGGCACCGGCACCCGCAAGCCCGACGGCGAGCGCGCGGCCGATGCCCCGGCTCGCGCCCGTCACCAGCGCCCGCCTGCCTTCGAGGGAGAAGATCTCCTGCCCCAAGCTCACGATCCCGCCTTGTCGCGGTCGGCTCGCCACTCCGCATAGCTCTGGCGCACCAGCTCGAACTGGTCTCGGGTGCGGCAGTAGAGGTTGGCGAAGAGGCGCCCGACCGGCCGATAGGCGCCGAGATTGATGCGCAGCGTCGCCGGATCGATCAGCCCCTCGCGCGTATGGATCGCCAGCACCTCGCCCAGGACGAGCTGCCGGCCGTGGCCGGGGTCGAGGCTCATGAAGAGGCGGCACTCGAGCGCCGCCGGCGCTTCGGCGATGCGGGGCGCCCTGACCTTGGCGCTCGGTGCCAGCGACAGGCCGGCCGCGTCGATCTCGCTTTCCTCGGGCGGGAAGTCGACGGCGCAGACGTTCATGGCCTCGGCCAGCGCCTCGTCGACGAGGTTCACGACGAACTCGTGCGCTCGACGAGATTGTGGCCGGTGTCCTTCGGCACGCCCGGAGCCCGGCGCTCGATGCCGAGCACCACCAGCGCCGGCTCGTGGCTGAAGACGTTGAAGAAGCTGTAGGGTGCCGCGTTCACCCCACCCTCGGCCGAGAGGCTCGTGACGAGGGCGATCGGCCGCGGGATCACGAGCGAGCTCAGGAGCTTGTAACGATCCCTGGGCGCCAGCTCGGCGAGGACGTGGTTCATGGCATGGCCTTTGGCGGAGGGGCGGAAGCGCGTCGGGCGCGCAGGCATAGGAATCCGGGATTCCGGTCGAGCTTGGCGTGGAGCTCGGGGTTGACCTCGCGGAGCCGGTCGGCCGGCCGCGGCTCGAGGACGCGCTCGAGATGCCAGCCGCCGTCGAGGAGCGGGTTCAAGATCGCCTGGAGCGGCCGGCGCCAGCCTTCGACCCAGGGCCGCGGCTCGCCGAACCCGCTCCAGTGGAAGCCCACCAGCTCGATATCGAAATAGCGGCTCTCGGGGCGGACATTCCAGGCGTGGAAGGGGTGGTCGAGCGAGACCACGAGCCAGCCTTCGGGGCGCGTGACCCTGGCGAGCTCGGCGAAGACGGCGCCGAGGTCCTCGAGATAGTCGAGGACGAGCGTGCACAGCACGCCATCGCAGGAGGCATCGTCCAGCCAGTCGAGGGGCTTGGCCAGGTCCGCCACGCAGAAGTCGACGCCCTGGCCGGCGCAGCGGGCGCTGGCGAGGTCCAGCATCGCCGGCGTCACGTCGCAGGCGACGACCGTGGCGCCAGAGCGGGCCAGATGCTCGGTCGTGATGCCAGGCCCACAGCCCGCATCGAGCACCCTCGTCCCGGCGAGCGGCGGGAGAAGCGAGAAGGAGGCGGGGCGCTCGTAGAGGGCATTGTAGGGCTTGGTCGGCGCGTAGCGGGCGTAGCGCTCGGCGAAGTCCTGGTACATCCGCCGCCCCAGTGGCTCGTCATCCTGGCTCATTGGCCGCCCATCGCGGAGTGCAGTGGATGGCGGCTCATGCCGGCGGCTGGGCGCCCGTCTGGGCGCAGATGGGTCCGTAGTGCTCGATGCGCCGATGGCGGGCGAAGTCGAAGATGGTGGCCTTGCCGAAGCGGGTCTTGTCGAGGTCGCAGTCCGCGACGAGCAGCTCGTCGGCTTCGGTCTTGGCCTCGGCGACGATCATCCCGTCCGGATCGACGATGAGCGAGCCCGCGATCAGCGGATTGCCGTCCTCGACGCCGGCCTTGGCCACGGCGACGGCCCAGGTGCTGTTCTGGTAGGCACCTGCCTGCACGACGAGGCGATTGTGAAAGAGCCGTCTCTCCGGCCCTTCCCCGGCCTTCTGCGAGTTCACCGAGGGCGTGTTGTAGCCGAGCATGGCGAGCTCCACGCCCTGCAGCCCGAGCAGACGCCAGCTCTCGGGCCAGCGGCGGTCGTTGCAGATCATCATGCCCATGACACCGCCCATCGTGCGCCAGGCCGGAAAGCCCAGATCGCCCGGCTCGAAATAGCGCTTCTCGAGGTGCTGGAAGGCGCGCTCCGGGTCGAGATCCGTATGGCCCGGCAGATGGACCTTGCGGTACTTGCCGACGATCGTGCCGCCCTTGTCGACCAGGATCTGCGTGTTGAAGTGCCGACCCTCGGGCGTCAGCTCGGCATAGCCGATCGAGAAGCCGATGCCGGCAGTCCTGGCGCGCTCGAAGAGCGGCCGCGTCGCCGCGCCCGGCATCTCGCGCTCGAACCATCCGTCGACCTCGGCCTGATCCTCCATGTACCAGCGGGGGAAGAAGGTGGTGAGTGCCAGCTCGGGGAAGACGATGAGATCGCAGCGCTCGGCAACCGCCTGGTCGAGCAGCGCCAGCAGCCGTCTCACCACCTGCTCGCGGCTCTCGGCCTTCTGGATCGGGCCGAGCTGGGCCCCTGCGACGCGCAGGTTGCGCATGGATTTCTTCCCTTGCTGACAGACGGAGGTCTCAGCGTGCCGTGAAGGCGCCGTCGACGAGGAGGTCGGTCCCGGTGACATAGGAAGCCTCCTCACCGGCGAGGAAAAGCACGGCGCGTGCCACTTCCTCCGGCAAGGCGAGACGACCCATCGGATGTACCGGGATCATGGCCTCGCGCGCCGCCTCCATGGTCCCGAAGCGCCAGGTCAGCCGCTCGGTCTCCACGCCTGCCGGGGAGACGGTGTTGAAGCGCACGCCGTCGGCAATGTGCTCGAGCGCCAGCGCCTTCGCGAGGTTCAAAAGCCCGGCTTTGGCCGCGCAGTACGAGGTCCGCCCCGGCTGGCCCACATGGGCGAGCTGCGAGGCGACGAACACCATGGCACCTTTGGTCCGTGCGAGCCGCGGCGCCAGTGCTGCCGCCAGGATCGCCGCGCTCACGAGGGTCACCTCGATCGTCCGACGCCAGGCGGGGATCGCCTCCAGCGTCAGCGGTGTATCGGGGTCGCGGGTCGCGACCGCGCTGCAAGCAGCGGAGATCGGCGGCATTGCGGTCTCGATCTCATCCGCGACGGCGGCCACGCGCTCCGCATCCGTCACGTCGACCACCCAGGCCCGGGCCGGCGTGCCGGCATCGGCAAGGGCACCCGCCACCTGCTCGACGCGTGGATCAAGATCGAGGAGTGCTGGCACCCAGCCTCGCTCGCCCGCAAGCCGCGCCACTGCCGCTCCGATGTCGGAGGCGCCACCACTGATGACGAACGTACCCCGCTTGCTCATGGCCCCGGCCCTCCAGCTTCAGCATGCGCGGGGAGTAGCCAGCACCCGTCAGGGCCTGTCAACCATGGGGGGCGACGATCAGATCGCCGCTTTTGGGGCGTTGGAGCGACCAGATCCTCTGGAGCGCCCAAGGCATTCGCCCCGCGCCGGGCGGCCTCGAGACGGCATGCGCATCGGCGGTGCCTTCCCGCCTCCTGTCTAGACGGTCGCCCCTGGCAGGAGCGGGTCGGGCTCAAATCCCGAAAGCGGATCGTCGCCGGCAGACCTGGCCGTCGGGTTGTGGCGATGCAGGCGCTCCGCGCCCGCGTCCTCGAGCACCCGGGCCGCCTTGAGGTCCTCGTCGGCGCTCTCCACCAGAACCCAGAGAAGCAGGCCGTGCGCGGGCAGCTGCCCGGCCGGGGGCTCCAAATCGCGGCCCACCGCGCTCAGCAGCCCGCCGGCCTCAGGGGCGGCTGCCGCGGCAGCGACCCCTGCCGGCACCGCGCTACCCGACATCATCAGCGGCTCGCCGTCGGGACCCTGGCCGACATGCTCGACATTGCCGCTACCTACGCCTTCGAGCGCGGCTCGGGCGGGGGCCAGCAATCCCAATGCCTCGGCCGCAAATCCCTGGCGGCAAAGCTCGTCCGCGGCCGCCTGGAGCCGTGCCGTGTCGGTGAAGACGCCGACGACGGCGCGGCGCTCGCCATTGGTCCTCGCATTCTCGGTCATGGTCGACCTCGCTGTGCTTCCGATCGCCGATGCGGGCTGAACGCGCGACGGAGGTGACGGTTGCGGCATCGGCCGCTCAGCAGCGCCAGGCGAGCTCGACGTCGCTCGGGCGCAGCCGCGGCATCGTCAGGACGACCGAACGCCGGGATCCGGCACCGCCACGCCCGGACTCGGCGTGCCGGCGAGGGCGGGGCCGGGCACTGCCGCGCGCAGCCCGGGCAGAACGATGCGGCCGATGCTGCATGGGGCGCTGGTGGTGCCCGATATGCTCTGCAGAGGAAGGGGAGCGAGCGCCGCCTGTCTCGGCGCGACCGAGCCACTTGGCGAGAATTGTAAGAGTGCCATCCCTCGACATGGTTCCGGGCCCTGACTATCGTCTCGCCGGAGCGACCGTGAGCCGTCCCGCCTCGGGCCCCGAGAGACCAGCAAGGAGTCGAGCATGATTGCCACCCCGACCCGCCCCAGGCCGGAGACCGGCCGGCTGGCCAGGGTGCTTCCGGCCCTGGTGCTCGCGGGCTTCCTTCTGGCCGGTTGCGGCAAGGGCGAGGAGCAGCAGGCGGCCACCCAGGCGCCCCCGCCGGCCGTCGGTGTCGTGGCCGTGGCGGAGAAGGACGTCTCCTCCAGCTTCGACTTCACCGGACGCGTCGAGGCGATCGACACGGTCGACCTCCGTGCCCGCGTGGAAGGCTTCCTCGAGCAGCGGAATTTCGAGGAAGGCGGCGAGGTCAAGAAGGGCCAACTGCTCTTCGTGATCGAGCAGGCGCCCTACAAGGCCCAGGTCGACCAGGTGCAGGCCAGCATCGCCAAGGCGCAGGCGGCCCTCGACTTCGCCCAGATCCAGGAGAAGCGCTATGCCGACCTGGTGAAGCGCCAAGCGGTGCCGCAGCAGCGCCTCGACGAGGTGAACAATCAGCTCGCCCAGGCCAGGGCAGACCTGATGAACCAGCAGGCTTCCCTCGAGGAGGCCAAGCTCAACCTCAGCTATACCGAGATCACCGCCCCGATCGGTGGCAGGATCGGCCGCTCGAACTACAGCGTCGGCAATCTGGTCCAGCCCGCAAGCGGCACGCTCGCCACGCTGGTTAGCCAGGATCCGATCTACGTCACCTTCCCGGTGAGCGCGCGGCAGCTCCTCGATGTGCAAAAGGAGGAGCAGTCGAGCCAGGCCAACGGCGAGCGCTTCGATATCAAGCTCAAGCTGCCCGATGGGACGATGTATCCCGAGGTCGGCAAGGTCGACTTCGTCAACGTCCAGGTGGACCAGTCGACCGACACGGTGACCGTCCGCGCGACGTTCCAGAATCCGAAGCGCCTGCTCGTCGACGGTATGCTCGTAGGCGTCGTCGTTCAGGCCGCGAAGGCAACGCCCAGCCTCGTCATCCCGCAGGCGGCGATGCTGGTCGATCAGGTCGGGCCCTACGTGCTCGTGGTCGACAAGGCGGGCAAGGTCGAGCAGCGGCGCATCGAGATCGGGAGCCACGGAGGGCGCCGACACGGTCGTCACCAAGGGCCTGCAGAAGGGCGACAGGGTCATCGTCGACGGCATCCAGAAGGTCCGGCCGGGCATGGCGGTCGAGGCGAGCGACGCCGGCAAGACCGGGGCCTGAGCGATGATCTCGAACGTTTTCATCGAGCGACCGCGGCTCGCGTTCGTCATCTCGATCGTTCTCACGCTGGCCGGCCTGATCGCGCTCCTGACGATCCCGGTGGCGCAGTTTCCCGATATCGTGCCGCCGCAGGTGCAGGTCTCGGGGTCCTATCCCGGCGCCAGCGCCGACGTCGTCGAGCAGACCGTGGCCCAGCCGATCGAGCAGCAGGTCAACGGCGTCGACAACATGCTCTACATGCAGTCGACCTCGGGCTCGGACGGCAGCTACACGCTGACCGTGACCTTCGCGCTCGGCACCGATCCGGACATCAACACGGTCAATGTGCAGAACCGTGTCAGCCTCGCCGAGCCGCAGCTTCCGCAGGAGGTCACCCGGCAGGGCCTCACCGTGAAGAAGGTCTCCTCGGCGCTGCTGCAGGTGGTCCAGTTCTACTCGCCCAACGGCACCTACGATCCGCTCTTTCTCAGCAACTACGTCACCATCAACGTCCTCGACGCGATCAAGCGCGATCAACGGCGTCGGTGACGCCAACCTCTTCGGCCCGCTCGACTACTCGATGCGGGTCTGGCTCGATCCGCAAAAGCTCACCAACTTCAATCTCACGCCCAACGACGTCATCAACGCGATCTCCTCGCAGAACGTCCAGGCGGCGGTCGGGCGCATCGGCGCTGCGCCTATCGGCAACGACCAGCAGTTCCAGCTCACGATCAACACCCAGGGCCGGCTGACCACGGCCGACCAGTTCCGCAAGATCATCATCCGCGCCAATCCCGACGGCTCCTTCGTGCGCGTGGGCGACGTCGCACGGGTCGAGCTCGGCGCCAAGTCGTCCGACCGCTACTCGCTCTTCAACGGCAAGCCCTCGGCCGCCATCGGCATCTACCAGTCGCCCGGCGCCAACGCCGTGGCCGTGGCCGAGCGGGTCAAGAAGACTCTGGAGCAGCTCAAGGCGCGCTTCCCGCAGGATGTCGACTATCAGGTCATGTACGACACCACCGTGTTCGTCACGGACACGATGCACGAGGTCGTCAAGACGCTGATCGAGGCCTTTGTTCTTGTCGGCCTCGTCGTCTTTCTCTTCCTCGGCCGGCTGCGCACGACGATCATCCCGCTGGTCGCGGTGCCGGTGGCGATCATCGGCACCTTCGCGGTGCTGCTGGCGATCGGCTACTCGGCCAACACGGTCTCGCTCCTGGCCCTCGTGCTGGCGATCGGCATCGTCGTCGACGACGCCATCGTCGTGATCGAGAACGTCGAGCGCGTGATGGAGGAGGAGCCGCACCTCTCGCCCAAGCAGGCGACGAAGAAGGCCATGGGCGAGATCGTGGCGCCGATCATCGCCATCACGCTCGTGCTCCTGTCCGTCTTCGTGCCGGTGGCCTTCATCCCCGGCATCAGCGGCCAGCTCTTCCGCCAGTTCGCGGTGGCGGTGTCGGTCGTCGATGGTGATCTCGGCGATCAACGCGCTGACCCTCTCGCCGGCGCTGTGCTCGATCCTGCTCAAGCCCGGCCATGGCCGGCCGCGCGGCCCCGTCGGCTGGGTGCTCACAGGCATCGACAAGGTCGACCGCCGGCTACGCCACCGTCGTCCGCCGGCTGGTGCGCATCGGCCGTCTTCTCCCTCGTGATCGTCGCCCTCGCGCTTCGTGGTCGACCGGCGGCCTCTTCAAGATCACCCCCTCGGGCTTCCTGCCGACCGAGGACCAAGGTGCGATCTTCGCCGTCGTGCAGCTTCCCGAGGGCGCCTCGCAGAACCGCACCGGCGAGGTGGTGGCAGCAGGTGAACGAGCATCATCCAGAAGGATCCGGCGGTCAGGAGCGTGCTGGGCGTCGTGGGCTACGACTTCATCAATGCCATCGCTTCCTCGAACAAGGGCTTCTTCGTCGCCGAGCTCAAGCCGTTCGAGGAGCGGCAGTCGCCCGATCTCAGCGCCGATGCCGTGATCGAGCGCCTGAGGCGCGAGTTCGCCTCGATCCAGGGTGCCGTGGCGGTGCCGCTCAATCTGCCGCCCATCATCGGCCTCGGCAGCACCGGCGGCTTCCAGTATGTGCTCGAGGCGCTGCAGGGCCAGTCCTTTGCGGATATCGCGCGGGTGATGCGCAGCGTGATCGTCGAGGCCAACCAGAAGCCTCAGCTGGCTGGCATGTTCTCGACCTTCTCCGCCGACACGCCGCAGATCTATCTCGACATCGACCGTGACAAGGCACAGGCGCTGGGTGTCAACATCAGCGACATCTTCAACGCGCTGCAGGCCACGCTCGGCGGCTACTACGTCAACGACTTCAACCTCTTCGGCCGTACCTGGCAGGTCAACATCCAAGCCGAGGCCGCCGACCGCAAGAAGCGTCGACGACATCTACCGGATCTACGTCAAGAACAAGCAGGGCCAGATGGTGCCGATGCGCGCCCTGGCCTCGGCTCGGCTCGTGCTCGGTCCGCAGGCGGTCAGCCGCTACAACAACTATCGGGCCGTCTTCATCAACGGCTCCAATGCGCCCGGCTACAGCACGGGCGACGCGCTGGCGGCCATGGAGAGCCTCTCGAAGACGGCGCTGCCCGGCGGGCTATGGCTTCGAGTGGACTGGCACCGCCTATCAGGAGAAGCTGGCAGCGGGCAAGACCAGCATCGTGCTGGCACTGGCCGTGCTCTTCGCCTACCTTTTCCTCGTCGCCCTCTACGAGAGCTGGAATGTGCCGATCCCGGTGCTGCTCTCGGTCAGCGTGGGCGTCCTGGGCGCGGTCTTCGGCGTCTACATCACGGGTCTCGCCTTCGACGTCTACGCCCAGATCGGCCTCATCGTGCTGATCGCGCTCGCGGCCAAGAACGCCATCCTGATCAACGAGTTCGCGCTCGAGCAGCGCATGCACGGCAAAGGGCTGATCGAGTTCCGCGATCGAGGGCGCCCGGCTGCGCTTCCGGCCGGTGATGATGACGAGCTTCGCCTTCATCCTGGGCCTCGTGCCGCTGGTCATCGCGAATGGTGCCGGTGCGGCCAGCCGGCGTGCGGTCGGCACGCCCGTCTTCGCCGGCATGCTTGCCGCGGCCCTCGTCGGCGTCTTCGTGATCCCGATGCTCTACGTCGTCTTCCAGTGGATGCGCGAGAAGACCGGCTGGCGCCCGCCGGCGGAGCAGGGCACCCCGCCGCCGCCGCCGGCCGCGGCGCACGGCGCGGCGCCCGGCCGAGACGCCGGCCGAGTAGCCCTGGCGCGAGGGCGCCGGCCGACGCCCTCGCGGACCCGCTAGGCGATGGGGCCGCCCGAGGCGAGCCAGCGGGCGCAGGCCGGGCCCAGCCGCTCCAGAGCCGTGCTCTCGTAGCGCCGACAGTCCTCGGTCGTCAGCACGTCGCGCCAGCGCTCGTTCGTGCCCTTGTGGATGAAGGTCTGCGCACCCCCTTCCCAGAAGACCCCGCCCAGCGGCGCCGACCGCTCCGCGTGCTGCTTCATGTAGTCGAAGGTGCAATGCTCGGTGACGAGGCCGAGCGTCGCCTCGTCGAGCGGGATCTCGAGGAAGGCCGCGATGCGGCCGGATCTCGCCCGGCAGGTCCTTCTTCAGGTCCGCGAAGTGGAGCATCAACACGTTCGGGAGGTCGCGGACCCCCCACCAGGAGGCGACGCTCTCCCAGAACGGCCAGAAGGGGTAGCCGTCGCCCTCGAGCCATTCGACGAAGTACTGGCGGACCGACTCCGGCGGCTTCGGGATCGGTGGGCCAACCCGGCCAGGGCTGTCGTTGAGAGCCTGGTACCAAGCCTCGTTGGCGCGGGCGTGGTGGTTGTAGAGGCTCCAGACCACGTCCCGCCCGTCGCGGCCGATATAGATGTATTTGGCCTCGGGCGAGAAGACCAGCGCGTCCACCGGCAGGTGCGTCTTCACGAAGCGCCGGTGCTGCTGCTCCTCGATGGCCGCGAGCTTGATCTCCTTGGGCGGCACGCGCAGGTCGACCCAGGGCGAGATCCCGGCCACATCCACGTCCTCGCGGCCGGCGAAGACGAGCTGGCCCACGATCTGCTGGGTCCAGGTGGTGCCCGACTTGGCGTAGGTGGCAACCACGATGTCGTCGGGCCGGAACGCGAAATCGTTCCAGACGGTCGAATCCATGTGATGGTTGTGGATCTCCCGCGTCTTGCGGGGCCAGGCGATGGTGTCCGTCACCTGAGTCAGCCTCTCTGCAGCCGAGGGTCGCGTATCGGCCGTCGCTGGCGGCATCCCGATACGCTGGATCATGTCGATCCGGGGCCTGTTCTTACCCCTTATTATGCGCTTATCTGTGACCTCCGTCACGTGGCCGCGGGAGTGGCGCCGGGCCTGTCAGCCGTGATGCGCATGCCAGTGCCGTGCTATGTCGACGCGCCGCGTGATCCAGACCTTGTCGTGCTTCCTCACATGCTCGAGGAACCGCTCGAGGCCCTTGAGGCGGCCCGGCCGCCCGGTCAGGCGGCAGTGCAGCCCCACCGACATCATCTTGGGCGCCTCCTCGCCCTCGGCGTAGAGCACGTCGAAGCTGTCCCGGAGATACGCAAAAAACTGGTCGGCCGAGTTGAAGCCCTGGGCGGTGGCGAAGCGCATGTCGTTGGCATCGAGCGTGTAGGGCACGATGAGCTGCCGCTTGCCCTCCACCGTCACCCAGTAGGGCAGATCGTCCGCATAAGAATCGGCGCAGTAAAGAAAGCCGCCCTCCTCGGCGCAGAGCTTGAGCGAGTTGGGGCTGTTGCGCCCGATATAGAAGCCCAGCGGCCGCTCGCCCGTGACCGCCTTGTGGATGCGGATCGTCTCCTCGAGATGATGCCGCTCGGCCTCGATGCCCATATACTGATAGTCGATCCACCTGAGCCCGTGCGTCGCGATCTCCCAGCCGGCCTCGTTCATGGCGGCGGCGGCGTCGGGATTGCGCTCGAGCGCCATGCCCACCGCATAGACGGTGATCGGCATGTCGAAGCGCCTGAACAGCCGCCACAGCCGCCAGAAGCCGGCCCGGCTGCCATACTCGTAGATCGACTCCATGTTCATGTTGCGCACGCCCATGAGCGGCTGCGCGCCGATGATCTCCGAAAGAAAAGCCTCCGAGCCCGGATCGCCGTTGAGGATGGTGTTCTCGCCACCCTCCTCGTAATTGATGACCATCTGCAGCGCCAGCCGCGCCCCGCCCGGCCAGCCCGGGTTCGGCGGATTGCGCCCGTAACCGACCATGTCGCGCGGATAGGACTGGCTCATGAGGCTCCCCCTCTCGCTTGCTCCAGCAACCCTACCACACCCCACCGGACCCGACACCCCAACGCCAGCACCGACGCGCCGACCAGGCAGAGCGTCGTGAGTGAGAAAAGCAGTCTTTTGTCTTTTTTCGGTTAAGGGCCGAGGGGCTTTCGGCCGGCGATCCGTCTCGGGTCGTCGGGCTCGGGCGGCTCGCCCAGCTCGATCAGGCGCTTCTCGATGCGCCCGATGATCCAGTCCGCCAGCGCGGGATTGGCCCGGGCCATGGCGGCGAGCGGTGACAAAGAACTCGGCGGAGGCGGGATCGCCAGCATCGCCGGGGGGAATTTCTTCGGTTGTCGCGACCGGCTCCTCGACGGGAGCCTCGGCCGCTGCCGGCTCGAGCTCGGCGCTGACAAGAACAGCCTCGCCCGCCTGAGCCGGCAGAAAGTCGACGAGGCGGTTGATGGCTTCTTGCGCCGGCCCCAGCGGATGCTGGCCGTAGCCCTGCATCGTCTCGGGCGAGGAGCCGGCGGGCGAAGGCGTGTCGCGACGCTCGTAGGGCTGGCGCACGCTCTCGAAGCGCTCGACCACGAGCTTGACGAGGTGCCTTACCGGATGCCGGGCTCGGTTTGCCTGGTAGACGACGAACAGCATCGCGCGGCGGTCGCCGACGTCGATGAGGCTCGAAAGCTCCAGCCACGCCGTCTCGAACAGGCGGGCCTGCCGCTCGGGCAAAGGCAAAGCACGGACGGCGGCGTACTGATCGACCAGGCGGGAGAGGTCCCGGTCACTGACAAAAGCCTCGATGTCCTCCTCCGTCGCGGTGTCGAGCCTTCTGATCTCGGCCGGGGAGAGACCGGCGGCGAGACGTCGGGCGAGCCGGCACTGGCGGGTGCCGGGCATCTTGATGGGCGAACGGGTGAGCACGCGAGGCATGTGGGTCTATGTAAAGGAACATATACCGCATGTCAACAGGGATTCCTGCTAACGGCAACATTGGCTACAATGCCATGGCGGTTGGGACGGTCGCGCGGCTCTCAGCGGCGGCCGAAGGCGCGGTGACGCGTAGGAGAATCCCAGTGGACGAGGTGTTCGCCGAGCAGCACCGGGACCCGGCCTATGTCGAGGCCTATGACGCCCTGGAGGAAGAGTTCACGCTGGCGGAGGCCTTCTCTCTCTGTGCCCGGGCGCAGGCGTGCCTGACCCAGGAGTAGGTGGCGGAGCGGATGGGGACGATCTGGGCCGTGATCGCCCGTCTGGAGAGTGGCCGCATGATGCCCTCGACGCGAACGCTCGAGAGGTTTGCCACGGCGACGGAGACGAGACTGCGGATTACGGTCGAGCCGAGGCAGCAGGATCTAGATCTTTTGCGTGCCGCGGTTTCGTTAAGGAGACGTGCAATGGGATGCGCATCCTCGTGTGCGGTGATGAGCTTACGAGAGGGGAGCACAAGCCGAGGCGAGAATTGTAGGTGCCGTGCGCCTAGCGCCTATGGGTGCCGCAGATTGATCTTGAAATGGGGAAGCCATCCAGCCCATCTCAGATGCGAGCTAGGGTTAGCAACCGCGTGAGAGTGTGTCTTCGATGCCAGAGGCTTGTTGCGTAACTCGGCTATGCCTCGGAGCGCCGGCGGCGCAGGGGCTTGCGGCGCTTCCTCCGGGCATGGAGCCGTGGAAACGCGAGCATGGCCGCGTCAGGCTGGCCGGCAGAGCTAGCGGGAAGACCTGGATGAAGCGAGAGGCGATGGTTGATGGGAGCAGCTCGTATACGGGTTCGAAATCCGCTTGGGTTAGATTCGCGGCGGTGAGCGGCGCGGCGTGGCGCGGTGGCCGGCACCTCTCCCCAAGGCTGCAAGTGAATGATGTCGAGAGCGGGGCGTGGACTGGAGGGTCTTCCTGTACGCCGGCCTTAGGGGCAGAAGGTTCAGCCATCAATCGGATCAGGTGCGCTGATGGGCGTGCCTCGCTTCGCATATTGACGCGCGTCGGGCATATCCGGACTCCGTCTCTCCGCAGAGGGCGATCGGAATGAGTTCCGTCGAGTGGCTTGCCGAAAGCATTAGAGTATCGTTCCTCGGCGACCTGACCGGTCTCGATTCTCCGTTGTTCGCGACCCTGCTCGGCGTGCAACCTGCGGAGGTGAACGAAAAGCCCCTTGAGGGAACTCGCCGCGAGACAGTGACACTGCACGGATATCGGACAACACTCAGCAAACAGCCCGGCCGGCTTGATCTACTGCTTACGGATAGCCCCCAACGCAATGTAAGTAACCCAAGCGCATCGAATTTTACTCCATTCTATGCAATAGACAATTTCCATGCGGTTGCAAGGGTGGCCGGAGAACACGCTCAGCGAATACTTCAGGTGGTCAAAGGCATTGAGCGTCTTGCCTACAGCCCGGTAGTCATTGCCAACGCGGCTAATCAGGCTGACGCAAATCGGATGCTTGCGTTATATCTTCCTTCGGTTCAGTTTAATCCCGATCGCGATATCGATATATTCTGGCAGATTAACAGACCAAGGCGCTCCAATATCGGCGAGTTTGATCTAAATCGTTTGGCTAAGTGGCAGACACTTATACTCCAGTTCTTTCCGATGCAATTCGGCCCCGGGAGTTCCGCTCAACTTACTTTCGCTGCTGCCAGGGTCGAGATGGATATTAGCACTCCTGCCTCCTTCTCCCTAAAATCGAGTGAGTCAGCTGTCGGGCAGATCTTCAGTGAACTCTTTGAGGCTGCCGGTGAAATCGTAATGAATGGTGACCAACCATGATTGCATCGCAGCAATCGGCGAACTCTCCGCTTGACGAAGTCGAACATGAGGGTGCTTGCCTCCTGCCTCGCCCTCCTCACCCCGGGCTGCGGGTCAGTTCTAGCTTCCTCAGCTTTCCCATCGCGGCGGGGATCTGGTACCCCACGAGCGTGGTGGGCTGTGCTATCGATTCTGAATCGGGCCCCGACCGGCGCGCGAAGTCACTAAGTAGTGCATCGCTCCCGAGTGACAGCATGCAGCTTCTGTTTGACGACGTCGATCCCACGAAGGTCACGAATTGTCATCGTCACTCTTCGCTCCCGTCCGACACAAATACGGGATTGGCCATACCACGTAACCGAAGGGAACCTCTGGGTCGACCGCTTAGGATATTTGCCGACGTGATGTTGCGCCAAATGAACCGGGTACGGCAGGTTCTGGATACTCAGCTCGTCCAATTTCGTGCCGCGGAGGAAGGCGCGAGGGCGGACTTTGAGGAAGCAATTGCGCGTATAATTTGGCTGGTTGGGGAGCCTGCATGGAGAGTAGCGAGCGAGATGCTCGAAGGGGCTTCCGAGGATGATGACGCGTTTGAAGCGATCCTCGGAGCGGTCAGTCGGATCAAGGATGACGCCGTAGCAAAGGAACGACGTTCATTAATTTGGAGGTATCACCGCGCCGACAATGCGGCACGGAGATACATAGCGGCCACGGCCTTGTCCCGCGACAGCTCTCCCGATGCGAAGAAGGAGATTCGAGAGTGGTTAGCTGGTGAGAAGAACCCGAGCATAATTAGCGTGCTGCGCGCGAGCCTCAATTAGTATCGATGTCATTTCTCGCCCGCAAGATTGCTCGCCCGCGTGATTGGGCCTTGTTGACGGAAGGGGGAACTAGTGATGCGTTCCCACTCGGGGTATTGGCGGAGCTTTACGACTCGAGAGGGGGAACGTCATTCTGGCTTGTAGATTTGCGGGGAGATGAGGATATTGGTAGGTTGGTGGCGGCGCTGGTCGCTACGCCTGAGACTAAGCGACTTGAGACTTTGACACTGAGATTCGTCGGTATTGAGAGGGTGAGAGAGTTAGGTATAGACGTGGCGGAGCGGCGCGGCGTCTCTCTGATGAAGGACTTTAATCCGGATGAAGGACTTTAATCAGCATCATCGAGATCTTGTCGTTACGAGTATAAGTGAAGCAGTGGGCTTAGCGATGGCAATGAACAACGAGGTGGAGACAATAGTCGAGGAAAAGGTGCAGGAATATTTGATGAGGTGGATTCAAATTGGTAAGATAAGCCTGGGAGAACTCAATAAAGATCTTCTTTCATATCTTGCCAAGGCGGAAAAATTAATGGTAAATCCTTAGCGTTAGGTTTCGAGCGCAGTCAAGCGAGCTGAGAGGGGCGAGGCCTACCTCCTAGGTCTTGTGGCGTCCTCCGCGCTGCGCCATCTCCGCGCTGAACGATCGCTGGCCGGCGACCATCTGGCTGATGCGGCCGTGTTCGACCTCGACAAGGCGTGCCAGCCTTGGAGTGCCGCGGCCAAAGGCGCCCGGCTCGTCGGCGAGGACCTCGCCCGAATGGATCGGTGTGTTTGCGATGGCTCTTCTCTCATGCCGCTTCGACGGCATGCGCCTGAAGCTCCACGCCGAGGTGCTTGCGAACGACGCCGAGGATGGCGGCGAGATTGTCCATGGTCGGATTGCCGCCCTTCGAGAGCATGCGATGCAGGCTCTTGGCGGGCTTCGCCGTTTCCGCGGCCAGCGTCTCGAATCCCACTGTCGCGTTGACGAGATCGCGCAGAACGAGACGCGCCGTATCCGGCTCGCCGTTGAGAAAAAGCGTCGCTGCCTCGTCGAGGAGCGCCCTGGCGAAGCCGGGATCACGCCGGATTCGCTCGACAATGGTCTGCCTGAAGTCCCGGGTCAGCGCCATCGCGGTCACCTCTTCTGCTTCGGCTTCATCGCTGCTGCCTTCCGCGTCCGGTACTCTGCCCAGAGACGCTTCGCCTGCTCGATATCGGTCTGCTGGCGCTGCTTCGTTCCACCACCGAGCAGAATGACCACCGAATCTCCATCTGCGGCCAGATAGATCCGGTAGCCCGGTCCCCAATTGATCCGATACTCGCCAATCGTCCCGATCCACCTCACGCTCGAGAGATTCCCGAGCTCGATCCGCGAAACGGCCGTGGCTACCTTTGTGGCTGCCTGGGCGTGAAGACCGTCGAACCAGCGCCCATAGGGGCTGGTGCCGTCCTCCCGCACATATTCGACGACGATCAACGGACCACCATCATCGATATGGTCACGTATACGTTACCTTCAAGGGGCCTCTGGGCATCAAGGCCGCGCGAGCAGAAGCGGCGGTCCCCTCGTCCCCTCGCAGCCCCATGTTGGCGGATGACCTCGGCAATGACAAACGACAACAGGGGTCCCGCCGGAGGTAGAGACGGGCCGGAGCCCGGTGGCGGCCGGCTGGCGGCGCCGCTACAGCGGCGCTCCCTGCGGCCACAGCCCGTCCGTCGGCTCGTAGCTGCCGACACTTTGGGGTGATAGACGAAGCCCAGGGGCTTTGGGAGCGGCGGGCAGGCCATGCGGTTCATCGAGAGCTTTCAGCTCTATCCCTTCCTCGACAGCGTGGTCAGCCTGGGCTCGGCGTTCGTGCTCGGCACGCTGATCGGCATCGAGCGGCAATATCGCCAGCGCACCGCCGGGCTCAGGACCTGTGTCCTGGTGGCGGTGGGGGCTGCCGCCTTCGTCGACGTCGCCGCGCGGATCGGCGGAGGCGTCGAGGCCGTGCGGATGATCTCCTACGTCGTCTCCGGCGTGGGCTTCCTCGGCGCCGGCGTGATCATGAGGGAGGGCATGAACGTGCGCGGGCTCAACACGGCGGCGACCTTGTGGTGCGCCGCGGCGGTGGGCGCCTGCACCGGGGTCGAGATGGTGGCCGAGGCCGCGCTGCTGACCTTCTTCGTCATCGCCGGCAACACCCTGCTGCGCTCGCTCGTGAACGCCATCAACCGCATCCCCTTCAACGAGCGGGCGCTCGAGGCGACCTACGAGGTGCGGCTCGCCACCGATCCCGCCTCGGTGCCGGCGGCGCGCGGCCTGCTGCTGCAGCAGCTGGAGGCGGCGAGCTATCCGGTGGGCGACGTCAAGGTGGTCGAGCGCGGCGAAGGTGTTGCCGAGCTCGTCGCCACCCTGGTGAGCACCGCCGTCAATCCCAGGGAGCTCGACCAGGTCGTCGCCCGTCTCAGGGGCAAGCCCGGCATCGGCCATGCCAGCTGGGAGGCCAGCACCAGCGCCTAGGGCTCGCTTTCGGAGCCGGTCGAGGGCGGGGCCTCGCCTACCCCCTGACCGCCTCGTGGTGGCGGATCACCTCGGCGATGACGAAGGCCAAGAACTTCTCGGCGAAGGCGGGGTCGAGGCGGGCGGTCTCGGCCAGCGCCCGCAGGCGCGCGATCTGGCGGCCTTCGCGGGCCGGGTCGGCGGGCGGGGCGCCGTAATGGGCCTTCATGACGCCGACGCGCTGGGTGAGCTTGAAGCGCTCGGCCAGCATGTGAATGAGGGCGGCGTCGATATTGTCGATGCTGGCGCGCAGCTCGGAGAGCTCGGCCTCGTAGGCCGCCATGTTCTTGTCAGTCTCGGACCCTGCAGCGCTCATCGATCGGTCTCCTTCATGCTTTCTTCAGCTTTCGCGGCCAAGCTCGGCCTCGCCCTGCATGGCGAGCCGCCCCTCCGGCCCCTCCGCCCAGGTTTTTGTCAGATGGGCGTCGTCGGGATCGGGCTCGGCGTGGACGGTCAGCGGCTCGCCGGCGAAGAGCGGGGCGGTGGCCCTGAAGGAGAAACGGCTGAGGAAGGCGTTCGGGCGCTCGCGGCGCAGCAGGTCGAGCATCAGCGTCGCGATCAGGGCGGCCCATGGACGATGAGGCCCGGATAGCCCTCGACCTCGGTGACGTAGGGATGATCGTAGTGGATGCGGTGGCCGTTGTAGGTGAGCGCCGAGTAGCGGAACAAAAGAACGGAATCGGGCAGCCAGGAGCGTCGCCATCGCCCGGGCGGCGGCGCTTTGGCTGGAGCCGGCGGGGGCGAGGTGGCGGCCTCGCGGTAGACGATGTCGTGCTCCTCGACGAGCGAAAGGCCGTCGGGGCCGGAGAAGCGATGCTCGACAGTGACAAAAACAAGAAAACCGGTTTTTCCTTTTTTGTCACTTATCGCTCTTGACCGTGGAGATCGCGCTCGATGGTCTGGCCGATGCGCAGCGGGCGGTGCCAGGTAAGGCGGCCGCCGGCCCACATGCGCCGCGGCAGCGGCACCGGTGGCAAAAAGCCGCCGCGGGCGGCGTGGCCGTCCGGGCCGGTGGCGGAGGCTTTTGGCGCCGGCAGGCCGTAGAGGTGGTGCCAGAATGGGGGAAGCGGAGCGCCGTCGGCCGGCGGGTCGTCGCGATCGAGGGCGGCGGTGAGGGCCGCCGCGGGCCAGGCATCGAGGCGAAACCGCGAGCTTTCCGTGCGGCCGATCCAGGCCCCGAGGCCGTCCGGGGTCGCCCCGGTCACCTGCGCAGCGCCTGGTCGAGGTCGGCCTGGAGATCCTCCAGCCCCTCGAGCCCGACCGAGAGGCGGATCAGCCCCTCGGTGATGCCCAGCGCCTGCCGCTCCTCCAGAGGCACCTTGGAATGGGTGGTGGTGGCGGGGTGGGTGACGAGGCTTCTTGCGTCGCCCAGATTGTTCGAGATGGCGATGAGCCCGAGGCTGTTCATCACCGCGAAGGCACGCTCCTGCCGCCCTCGACATAAAAGGCGATCATGCTGCCGCCGCCCAGCATCTGGCGCCGGGCCAGCGCGTGCTGGGGATGGCTCTCGAGGCCGGGATGGAGGACCTTTGTCACCTTCGGATGGGCCTCGAGCCAGCGGGCCAGGGCGTCCGTCGTGGCGACGTGGCGGGCGAGCCTGAGCTCCAGCGTCTCCAGGCCCTTCAAGAGCACCCAGGCGTTGAAGGGGCTCAAGGCCGGCCCGGTGTTCTTGCACCAGGGTTGTATCTTTTCCTTTTTCAGCTGGGCCGAGGACAAAATAACGCCGCCGAGGCAGCGGCCCTGGCCGTCGATGTGCTTGGTGGCCGAGTAGACGACGATGTCGGCGCCGAGCTGCATCGGCTTTTGCAGAAGCGGCGTGGCGAAGACATTGTCGACGACGACGAGGGCGCCGGCCTTGTGGGCGAGGGCGCAGACGGCCTCGAGGTCGACCAGCTCGAGCGTCGGGTTGCCCGGCGTCTCGAGGAAGACGAGCCTTGCCGGTGTCGACAGCGCCCGCTCCCAGGCGGCCTGGTCCCGGCCGTCGACGAGCTCGATGGCGATGCCGAAGCGCGGCAGGATCTCGGTCAGGATGTAGTGGCAGGAGCCGAACAGCAGGCGCGAGGCCACCACACGGTCGCCGGCCTTGAGGAGCGAGAGCAGCGCCGCGTGCACGGCGGCCATGCCGGTGGCGGTGGCTGTCGCCTCCTCCGCACCCTCGAGCATCGCCATGCGCTGCTCGAACATCCGCACGGTGGGGTTGCTCACCCGCGAGTACATGTAGCCGGGATCGCGGTCGGCGAAGCGCGCCTCGGCGTCCTCCGCCCGGCCATAGACAAAGCCCGAGGAGAGAAAAAGGGCCTCGCTGGTCTCGCCGAAGGCCGAGCGCATGCGGCCGGCATGGACGAGCTGGGTTGCGAGGCTCCAGGAGGGTTGCGGCTCCGACATCACGGCATCTCCGAAACACAAACGCCCCGGCCTGAAGGGTCGGGGCGGTCGTGCATCCCGACCTTTTAGCGGATTCTTTAACGTGGCCCGCAAGCCGGCCGGCCCAAATCACCACGTGCCGCTGGTCTTAGGCGCGAGCAGAGGCGGGGTCAAGCGGCGAGGGCGATGCCCTGGCGGCCCGGCGCGCGCTGGCGCTTGACTCGAGCATTACAGCCATGAAAGCTTTCAGGCAGCTTCTTGGGATTCAAGAGAGGCCGTTCCGCCCGGCCGGCTGCAAGGGCTGCGGGCCGGGCGAAGAACCAAAAGGGGAGGCAAAGATGAGGCATTCGGACGGGAAGCCGGGTCAGCTGTCGCGCCGCGCGCTGCTGCAGACGACGGCGGGTGCCGCGGCACTGGGCGGGGTCGCGTCGCCCTTCGTCATGCGCCGGGCGCGGGCGGCCGAGGGCGGGTTCGATCCCATGCGCTTCAAGGGCCAGCACATCGAGGTGCTGCTGGCGAAGGGGCCGCGCGGCGATCTCCTGCAGAAATATGAAAGCGAGTTCACCGAGCTCACCGGCATCAGCGTCGGCTCCGAGCAGGTGCCCGAGCAGCAGCAGCGCCAAAAGGCGGTGATCGAGTTCACCTCGGGCTCGACCTCCTTCGACGTGCTGATGCTGTCGCTCCACGTGCAGAAGCGCCTCGTGGCCAAGGGCAAGTGGCTGGTCGATCTGCGCTCGATGCTGAAGGACCCCAAGCTCACCTTCCCGGACTACGACTTCGCCGACTTCTCGAAGGCCGGCCTCCTCTGGGCCACCCAGGCTGACGGGCGTGTCGACACGCTGCCGATCAACATCGACTACCATCTGGTCTACGCCAACATGGACCTCTTCGAGAAGAAGGGTGTCGCCTATCCCACGACGTTCGACGAGATGGTCGAGGCGGCGAAGGCGCTGCACGATCCCTCGAACGGCGTCACCGGCTGGGTCGACCGGGGCATCAAGAACGCCAACGTGCCGGTCTGGACCAACCTGCTGCTCGGCTGGGACGTCGAATTCGATCGACGACAAGGGTGTGATGCACACGACCGGCGAGCCGGCCGTCGCCGCCGCCGAGCTCTACAAGACCTTGAACCTGAAGTACGGTCCGGCGGGCGTCAGCGGCTTCAACTGGATGGAGGCGCAGGCGAGCTTCATGCAGGGTCGGGCCGCCATGTGGCTCGACGGCATCGGCTTCGCCGTCCCGGTCGAGGACAAGACCAAGTCCAGGGTCGCCGGGCGCACCAAATATGTGATGCAGCCCAAGGGGCCGGTGGCCCAGCATTCGGGCAGCTTTGCCGACGGCATGGGCGTGTCGGCCTTCACCGACAAGAAGGAGCCGGCCTTTCTCTATTGCCAGTGGGCGACGAGCAAGGCCATGGCGGCCCGCCAGCTCCAGGGTGGCTATGGCGCCCCCGGGCGCACCGGTGTCTACGAGGACCCGGAGGTGTTGGCCGGCACCACCTCCTCCAAGGACGTCGTGCAGGCGATCGTCGAGTGCAGCAAGATCGGCCGGCCGAGCCTGCCGGTGGTGATCCCGGTGACCGAGTTCCGCGACATCTTCGGCATCGGGCTCACCAACATGATCAACGGCGCCGAGGCCAAGCCCGAGCTCGAGAAGGCGACCGAGCAGTTCAAGCCGATCCTCGAGAAGAGCGAGAAGGCCTGAGCGCCCTGGCCTGCCGATGAGCAGCAGCGTCACCACGGGCCCGGCCGCCGCGCGCAAGGCGGCCGGACCCGCTCCGGCCGGGGCGCCCTACAGGCGCCGCTGGCGCTATCTCCTGTTTGCAGCGCCAGCACTGCTCATCATCTTCGCGGTCATCGTGTTTCCCTGGGTCTTCACCATCTTTCTCTCGACGCACGACTGGCCGATCGTGGGCGAGCGGCAGTATGTGGGGCTGGGCAACTACGCCCAGCTCCTTCACGACAGCCGCTTCATCGGCGCCATCGGGCGGACCTTCTATTTTACTTTTCTCGCAGTGCTGCTGCCGGTGGCGCTGGGGGTGGCGGCGGCGGTCGTCTTCCACCGCGAGTTCCCGTTCCGCGGCGTTCTGCGCACGCTCTTCATGATGCCGATGATGGCGACCCCGGTCGCCATAGCGCTCGTCTGGACGATGATGTTCCATCCCCAGCTGGGCGTGCTCAACTACCTCCTCTCGCTCGTCGGCATCCCGCCGCAGCTCTGGGTCTTCGCCCCGGACACGGTGATCCCGAGCCTCGTCCTCGTCGAGATCTGGCAGTGGACGCCCTTGGTGATGCTGATCGTCCTGGGCGGCCTCGCCTCCCTGCCGACCGAGCCCTACGAGTTGGCACTGATCGACGGCGCCTCGGCCTGGCAGATGTTCCGCCACATCACCTGGCCGCTCGTCCTGCCCTTCGTGATGGTGGCCGTCGTCATCCGCACGATCGACGCCTTGAAGGCGTTCGACACCATCTTCGTCATCACCCAGGGCGGGCCCGGCACCGCGTCCGAGACCATCAACATTTTCCTCTATCTGCAAGCCTTCGCCTTCTACAATATCGGCTACGCCTCGGCCGTCGTCGTCGTCTTCTTCGTCATCATCGTCGCCATGACGCTGCTCCTCCTGTGGTCGAGGCAGCGAACCCAGTGGTCGCTCAAGACATGACCCCCTCGCTCAAGGGCGCCTTCGCCTACTCGACGGCCCTCGGCCTCCGCGTGCTGCTGAGAAAAATCCTCTTCGCGCTCGCGGTGTTCGTCATCGTCTCGCCGGCCATTCTCGTTTTCCTGTGGATGCTGTCGCTGTCCTTGAAGAACGAGATCGACAATACCGCCTACCCGCCGATTTTCTGGCCCCGGGAGTTCGCCTGGCAGAACTACGCCCAGATCTTCCAGCAGAACCCGTTCCTGCTCTATACCTGGAACAGCATCGTCGTCTCGGGCGTCTCCACCTTCGTCGCCCTGCTCGTGGGCGTGCCGGCGGGCTATGGCCTCGCGAAGGCGCGGGCGGAGGGGCTGGGCCTCCTCGTCCTCGTCTCCCGCATCACGCCGGGCCTGAGCTACCTCATCCCGATGTTCATCATGTTCCGCTTCCTGCACCTCACCGGCACGCTCTACCCTCTCATCATCATCCACCTCGTCATCTCGGTGCCGATCATCGTCTGGGTCATGCTGGGCTTCTTCGAGAACCTGCCGGGCGAGCTCGAGGAGGCGGCGCTGATCGACGGCGCCAACCTCTGGCAGGCCTTCTGGCGCGTGGCCCTGCCGCTCGCCCGCCCCGGCATCGTCGTGGGCGCCATCCTCTCCTTCATCTTCTCCTGGAACAATTTTATCTTTGCCGTGGTCCTGGCCGGCCGCGAGACGCGCACGCTGCCGGTCGCCGTCTACAACTCCTTGAGCTTCGAGCAGCTCTCCTGGGGCCCGCTCGCCGCCGCCGCCCTCGTCGTGACGCTCCCCGTCCTCATCCTCACCGTCTTCGTCCAGCGCGAGATCGTGAGCGGCCTCGCCGCCGGGGCGGTCAAGGGCGGGTAGAGCGCGGGATGCATTTGATATTCGAGCGCCATGCGCATGGCTACCTTTTGCCGAGCTCTTCGGCCAATCCGATGAGAATTCCTTCGGGGCCGCGGATGTAGCAGAGCCGGTACACGTCCTTGTATCGTACGACATCGCCGACGAGCTCGGCGCCACGCGTCCGGAGCCTGTCCAGCGTCTCGTCGATGTCCTCGACGGCGAACATGATGCGGAGATAACCGAGCGCGTTCACCGGGGCTCGCCGGTGATCGGCGACCACGGACGGGGCGAGGAATCGCGAGAGCTCGAGACGGCTGTGGCCATCGGGCGTAGCCATCATGGCGATCTCGACACGCTGATCGTCCAGTCCGGTGACGCGTCCGGCCCATTCTCCCTCGATCATCGCCCGCCCTTCGAGCGTGAGGCCAAGCTCGGTGAAGAAAGAGATGGCCTCATCAAGCGACTCCACCACGATGCCGACATTGTCCAGTCGGGGCAGTGAGGATTTCTTTGACTGCACGTTTTCAGTCTCGCCTGTCATTACCTGATGACCTTCCTGCTATGGGAGCATCCTGGGGAGCCTCATCGACAGTCACTTTGATACCGGCGCCGTCTACGAAGGCGACGGTCGATCCGAAACGCGCCGGCGCCGCCTGGCTGGGTCGTCCGCACCCGTGCCGTGACCAGCGCTGCATTGCGATGATCTCGCGTCGGTCCGGTCACGGGTGTGCCGTCACTACGGGTGGACCGCCAGCACCCTCGGTCAGCGCGACGATGCCGGCAAGCCCTCGCCATTTTGCGGGGTGGCTCTCGATGGGGAGCGCGCTACACTCGAATTGGGGTCGGAGGCTCGCCATTGAAGGCGCAGCGAGCCGGTCGGGGACGGAGGCGAAGATGCTCGAAGGTGGATGTCTCTGCGGTGCCGTGCGCTACAGGATCGACGGCCCGGTCCTGGTGAGCGGCATCTGCCATTGCCGCACCTGCCGCAAGGTGGCCTCGGCACCGAGCCTGCCCTTCATCTCGGTCCCCACGGCCGCGCTCACCATCGTCTCAGGCACGCCCATCGAGACAAAATCCTCGCCGCCCGTGACGCGGAGCTTCTGCGGGGCCTGCGGCTCGCCGCTCACCTATCGCACCGACGCCGAGCCCGAGACCATCGACGTGATGACCGTCAGCCTCGACCGCCCGGAAGCGGCACCGCCCACGCTCCATGTGTGGACGAGCGAGAAGCTGGCTGGGAGGTGATTGCGGATGGGCTGACGGCCTATCCGAGGGGGAGGTCGGAGGGGACAGCTTGAGGAGCGCCCGGGTGCTCCTCGTCCCATTCCAGCGCCGGTCCGATCCGGGCCTCACTCACAAATCGCCTTTCCCGCATACGGCCCCTCGCTGCCCGTCTCGAGGATCTTGATGAAGCGGCGCAGGATGCGGGCGGGGACGTCGTCGACGTTCGAGGCGTTGACGAGGATCACGATGGTGCTGTCGGTGTCGGTGCGGCGGAACACGGCCGCGGCGAAGCCCAGGCCCATGCCGGTGTGGCCCCACCAGCCGTCGATCTCGCCGACGCCGAGGCCGTAAGCGTCGTAGTCGGGCCCGTTGGTCCTGGGGTGGGTGACGAAGCGCTCGGCCTGGAGCTTCTCGGGCAGCAGGGTGCCGTCGACCAGGGCGCCCGCCCAGGCCTTGAGGTCGTCCAGATCGGAGGCCATGGCGCCTGCGGCGCCGAGGGAGGTGAAGCTGGCGTCGATCGGCTGGGGCTCGCCGTTCGCCTCGCCCTGATAGCCCTGGGCGCGCGGGCCGGGGATGCGGGTGCCCGACAAATAAGAGGTCTGGCGAAGGCGGAGCGGGCGGAGAATGGCCGTTCGCAGCTCTTTGGCGACGCTGCGGTGCGTGACCTTCTCCACGACCTGGCCCAGCAGCAGCGTGTTGGTGTTCGAATATTCGTAGGCGGTGCCGGGCGGGAAGTTGGCCTTGTGCTTCAGCGCGAAGGCGATGAGCTCGGGGTCGGTGAACTTCTTGAGCAGATTGTCGCTGAACGCCTGGATGAAGCCGTCGTCCTTCACATAGTCGAAGACGCCGCTCGTCATGTCGGCGAGCTCGCGCAGCGTGATCGCGTCGCCGTTAGGGACGCCTTCATAATATTGCGCGATCTTGTCGTCGAGCGAGAGCCGGCCCTCGGCCGCGAGCTGGAGGATCAGCGTGACGGTGAAGGATTTCGTGACGCTGCGGATGGCGAAGTGATCGGCGAGGCGGACGGGGCGCCCCTTTGCCACGTCGCCGAGGCCGAACGGGCTCTCGAGATCGCCTTGGGGCGTCCAGACGCCGATGAGGGCGCCCGGCACGTCGCATTGGGTCATGGCCCGTGTCACGACCCCGCTCAGCGCCTGCTGCGTCGCTTCGGGCAGGGTGCTCGCCGGCGGCTTCTTCGCCGAGAGCGCGCCCGACGGCAGCTCGCCCGAGGGAACCTCGCCGGAAGGCACCTCGCCCGCCATCGCCGGCGCTGCGGCCATCAGGAGCGCCGCCAGGGCGATGCCCCGGCCTCTTCTCGATCCGCCCATCTTCTTCGCCCCTTCGGCCGGCCCATCGTGTGGCGGGAGATCCCGGGCCGGCGGGACCTCCCCATGGAGGAGGAACGGCAGCGATCGGCTCGTCTTTCGTGGCCCCGGGGGCACGGGCGGCGCCGCTTCCCGGCCGTCGAGGCCGAGGCGCGGCGCCGCTGGCTTGCCCGAGGGCGCTACTTCACCGACGAGAACGCGGTGGGCGTGAGGAGCTGGCTGCTCAGGTGCGACAGGATCGGGCCGTCCTTCTCGCTGTCGGCGCGGGCCTTCTGCCAGACCGGGTCGTTCATGAAGGCCGTCCACTTGGTCTCGCGCTCGGCCAGCGACTCCCAGGCCAGCATGTAGGTCAGCTCGTGGTTGGAATTGCCGATCAGCGTGGTCCAGAAGCCCGCCTGGCGGATGCCGTGCTTCTCCCAGATCTTGAGCGTGTGGTCGTTGAAGCGGGCCAGAAGCTTGGGCATCTGCCCCGGCAGGCAGTGATAGTTGCGCATCTCGTAGATCATCGCTCGATCCTTCTTGAGGTTGAGGATTTTTGTCGGGTTGCTGCCGGGGGCTCAGCCCGAGCTGCGGCTGCCGCCGCGTCTCGTCTCGGCGAGCGGTGCGCACCTCGCCCAGGGTCGGGCAGCGGGGGCGGTTCGGCTCGGGCTCGGGCAGCGGCTCGCAGGGCACCAGCGTCGCCCGGGCGCGCCGTGCCAGCTCTTGATATTCTCGCGTTCCCGAGGATTTCCAGGCGATCTCCTCGGGCGAGAGTGCGCGCACGATCCGGGCCGGCAGGCCCGCCGCCAGCATGCCGGGCGGCACCTCGAAGCCGGCCTTGATGAAGCTCATGGCGCCCACGAACGCGTTCTCGCCGACGACCGCCCCGTCCATGACGACGGCGTTCATGCCGATGAGCGCGTTTTTTCCGATGCGGCAGCCATGGAGGATGGCGCCGTGGCCGATATGGCCGTCCTCCTCGACGACGCAGTCCTTGCCCGGGAAAGCCGTGCATCACGCAATTGTCCTGCACATTGGCGCCGCGCTCGACCACGAGCCGCCCCAGGTCGCCCCTGAGGCTCGCCCCGGGGCCGACGAACACGCCCTCGCCGATGATCACGTCGCCGATCAGCACGGCCTCGGGATGCACGAAGGCCGTGGGATGCACCACCGGCCGGATGCCGGCATAGGCATAGATGCGGGCCATGAATGTCCCTAGCTGTGGCCGCGAGCAGGTCTCACGCGGCCTCGTAGTTCTTGATGAAATCCTCGGGCGGGGTCGGGCCCCACATGTAGAAGGCGTCGTGGGGCGGGTGGTCGCCCGCCTGCCAGTCCTGATCGCAGGGGATGTAGTCGATGTCCGAGGAATATTCGGAGAAGCTGCCCCACGGGTCCTGCACATAGTGAAAATAGTTGGAGCCCAGCACGTGGCGGCCGAGGCCCCAGCCATTCACAAAACCCTTGTCGGCCATCTGCATGGCGCCGAGGCCGATCTCGTTGATGGAGGCCACGTCCCAGCTGCAGTGGTGCAGGCCCGGCCCGTCCGACTTGGCGAAGGCGATGACGTGATGGTCGCTGCCGTGGACGCCGTGCATGAAGGCGATGCCGTCGCCCGAGCGGTCGGACAGCCTGAGCCCCAAAACCTCCTCGTAGAAGCGGATCTGCCGCGGCGACGTCGCTGCTGAACAGCAGCACGTGGGCGAGGCGCCGCGGCCGCACGAAGGGGGCACGGCTGCGGTTGGGCGCACCGGCCACGCCCGCCGGCGAGGAGGGCATCTCGAAGCTCGCCTTGGCGTCGGGCGAGCTTTTCTCGGCCACGCGGATCTCGACCAGCGTGCCGTCCGGATCGCGGCACCAAAGCCCGTTGCTCTCGAAGCCCGCGGGCGGATCGAGCCGCTCGATGCCCAGGCGCTCCAGCCGCAGGCGGAAGCGGTCGATATCGTCGGCGAAGGCGCCGAACGCCACGTGATGCAGCTTCTTGCGCGCGCCCTCGACCAGCGTGCCCCAGCGATGGTCGCTGCCCGCTGTGATGGAGCTGGAGCGCACCCGCCTGCTCGCGCACGCTCGAGCCCGAAGCCGCCATAGAAGCTCTTGGCCTTCTCCATGTCGGGCACGGTGAGGCTGAAATGGTCGAGCGAGTGCACGCCCAAAACGTCGGGTCGCCGCGCGGGCGGGATGAAGCCTCCGATCTGCGTCATTTTTTGTCACCTCCTCGCCCCTCGCCGCCGCCTCGTCCAAGGGCAGCCGCCCGGGGCGCGACGGAAGCTGCTCCCGAGCGCCGCCAGGGTCAATGCGAGCGGCTGGGGACTGGTCCGCGTTGGATGTCGCATCGACATCGGCGTGCCGCGATCGGCAAGCCGACGGCTCGGCAGGTTCGACCCGCTCTGTCCCGCCGGTCATCCCGTGCCGCGGCGCCGCTCCGCCTCCGCGCGTAGCTCCGCCGCGCGCTCATGATCGCCCAGCCGCTCGACGGTGACGGCGAGGTTGGAGAGCGTCTGAACGATGTAGCCATGCTTGGCCGGCAGCACGCGCTCGAAGATCCGCAGTGCCCGCTCCTGCGCCGCCCGCGCCTCGGCCAGCGCGTCCAGGCGATCGAGCACGATCCCGAGATTGCCAGCGTCAGCGCCACCTCGGCATGCTCGGGGCCGTAGACCTTCTCCTTGATCCGCAGCGCCCGCTCCTGCGCCGCCCGCGCCTCGGCCAGCGCGTCCAGGCGCTCGAGCACGATCCCGAGATTGCCCAGCGTCACCGCCACCTCGGCATGCTCGGGGCCGTAGACCTTCTCCTTGATCCGCAGCGCCCGCTCCTGCGCCGCCCGCGCCTCGGCCAGCGCGTCCAGGCGCTCGAGCACGATCCCGAGATTGCCAGCGTCCGCCACCTGGCATGCTCGGCCTAGACCTTCTCTGATCCGCAGCCCGCTCCTCGCCCGGCTCGCAGCCGTCCAGGCTCGAGCACGTCCGAGATTGCCAGGTCCGCCACCTCGGATGCTCGACCGTAGACCTTCTCCTTGATCCGCAGCGCCCGCTCCTGCGCCGCCCGCGCCTCGGCCAGCGCGTCCAGGCGCTCGAGCACGTTCCCGAGATTGCCCAGCGTCACCGCCACCTCGGCATGCTCGGGGCCGTAGACCTTCTCCTTGATCCGCAGCGCCCGCTCCTGCGCCGCCCGCGCCTCGGCCAGCGCGTCCAGGCGCTCGAGCACGATCCCGAGATTGCCCAGCGTCAGCCGCCACCTCGGCATGCTCGGGGCCGTAGACCTTCTCGTTGATCCGCAGCGCCCGCTCCTGCGCCTCCCGCGCCTCGGCCAGCGCGTCCAGGCGCACGAGCACGTTCCCGAGATTGCCCAGCGTCACCGCCACCTGGGCATGCTCGGGGCCGTAGACCTTCTCCTTGATCCGCAGCGCCCGCTCCTGCGCCGCCCGCGCCTCGTCCAGCGCGTCCAGGCGCACGAGCACGATCCCGAGATTGCCCAGCGTCAGCGCCACCTGGGCATGCTCGGGGCCCAGCTCGGCCTCGGCGGCGGCGAGACAGTCCGCCCAGAGCTCGCGGCACAGGGTCAGCCGCGTCGCCTCGAAGAAGACCGGCCATCGCTCGGCCAGCCAGCCGATCGCCTGCTCCGCCGCCCTGCCGCAGCTTGTGATGCGCCGCCTCGCGCAGCGCCGTCTCGTGCGCGGAGGTGACCTCGCGGACATCCGCCGGCTGACAGCGCTCGTCCCAGAACGCGAAGAGGGCCTCGTGGATGGACCGCGCGTGGGCGGGATCTCGCTGGGCGGTCTCGCGGCACTCCACGTCGCGATAGTGCTGGTGCAGGCGATAGCGGCCGTCCGCCAGGGTCTCGACAAAGGAGAAGCGGGTCACCTCGGAGAGCAGCACCTCGCCGACGAGCTGGCCCGGGCGGGCCTTCAGAAATGCAAAAAGCTCGGCATCGAAGCCGCGGGCGAAGGCGAGCGTGCGCAGCGTGTTATGGAGGCGCTCGCCCACATGGCTGCGGAAGCGCTCCAGCACCTTGCCCGGCGTCGCCGCGAAGTGCTCGGGCAGGGGCTCCATGCCCGCCTCGACGAGGTCCCGATAGATGTCGAGCTGGACGCCGACATGGAAGGGCAGGCCGGCCGAGCCCCGGCGGATGACCTCACGCACGGCCGGCTCGGCCACCGGAAAGCCTTCGAGGATGGCCTCGACCTCGTCGTCCTGGAGGTGGTCGAGCGGGTGCTCCTCGACGATGGCCTTCCAGTCGCGCGCCGGCGAATCCTCGCGCTCGGCCCAGTCCAGCGGGTCGCGGCCGAGCAGCACGAAGACGGCACCGGGGCTGCGCCACACCAGCTCGCGCAGCCACGCATCCTCGCCGACGCCGCCGGCCGAGCGCAGCATCTCCGTCGTGTCGCCGAGGATGAGGATGGCCGGGCGCGCATCGCTCGTGGCCGCGGCGTTGCGGAGGTCGAGGCCGAGGCATTCCGGCAGCATGCCGAGAATATGCTCGGCGCCGAGCTGCTCTATCTTCCGCAGGGTCGGCTCGGTGAGCTGGTCGAGCTTGCCCAGCCGTGCGCGACGATCCGGTGCGCGTAGTCCCAGGCCGGCTGAGCCGAACGGGAGCTGGCCGACGAACGTCTTGAGCGAGATCCACGCCGTCGAGCGATGCGCTCGCGAGCCGCCCGTGCCCATCGGCAGCGCCGCCGCGAGCAGCCCGACCAGCACGTTGTCGGGATCGAGCATGCTGCGTAGAGCTTGGTGACATTCGATCCGGGAAAGCGCTCGGCGTGGATGCGCGCATAGGCAAAATCAAAAATAGGAAAACGGCTGCCCTTGAAGGTGGCCCCGAGCTGAAGGCGCCACTGCAGCAGCACCTGAAGGGGATCGCGCGACCAGGTCTCGGCGAGGTCCACGGCGGCGAAGGCCGGCCGCGGCTGCCCGGACCACCCGTCCGGCTGCTCGATGCAGCTCCCGCAGCTCCTCGAGGAAACGGCGGGCCAGCGCCGTCTTGCCGATCCCGCCCGGGCCCGTGAAGTGCAGCACGCGCCGTTGGTTTTCCGGCAGCGGCGGATAGAAAAACCCGCGCACCAGCGCCCGCTCGCGCGTCCTTCCCTGGAAGAGATCGGCTCGCTGATCGAGAGCGACGGCCGGCCGTGTCATCGGGTTCCTGTTCCTACCCGTCCCATGAAGGTAACGTTATTCCTAGCCCGGACTCGTGACAAGTCAGTCCAGGCTGTTTCCTGCTTGGCTTGACTGTCACGCGACGTCAGTCCCGGTCGGGTGCGCCCAGTGGAAAATAGGACCGAAAAGGCCGGGCCTCGTCGACGGCCCTTGCGAAGGACGGGCGGGCGAGGAGGCGGGCGCGGTAGGCGTGGAGATGCGTCGAGCGATGCGTCGATCTCGTGCGCCCAATCGGCATAGAAAAGAGAAGGGGCGGCGGCGCAGTCGGCGAGGCTGAAGGTTTCTTCCACCGCCCAGGTCCGGCCCGCCATGCGCTGGTCGAGCCAGCGATAGATCTTGTCCAGCATCGCGCGTGCCTCGGCGACACCGAAAGGATCGCGGTCGGCCTCGGCGCGGAGCCGGTCGCCCACGATCTTCTGCATCGGCGTCATGACGTAGTTGTCGAAGACGCGATCCAGCATCCGCACCTCGAGCGCCGTTTTTTTGTCGGTGGGGACGAGGCGGACGGGGCCGGGGTGATGGAGGTCGAGATGCTCGATGATGATGCTGGCCTCGAGCACCGTGCGGCCGTCGTCGACGAGGACGGGGAAGCGCCTGAGCGGCCAGAGCGCCTCGAGCTCCGGCATCGTCTCGGGGCCCACCATGCGCGGCTCGAAGGCCGTGCCGTTCTCGTAGAGCGCCGTCAGCGCCTTCTGGCAATAAGAGGAAAAAGGGTGGCTGTAGAGGATCAATGCCATTGTTTGCTTCCACTCACTTCGGCTGGCGCTCGGTGCACTGCAGCTCCTTGCCATCCCAGGTGACCATCGCATTCTTTCCTTTGGTCCAGTAGACGACGTTGCCGCCCTCGAAGCGGGCGCCGTCGGCCGAGATGGTCTGGTAGGTCGTGACCGTGCGGTCGCCGCGCTCGACCAGGGTGACCTCGGGATCGGTCTTGTAGATGCGTGCCACCACCTCGTTCGCCGGGTTGCCGTCGCAGGCGTAGAAGACGCGCGCATAGAGCGGCACGAGACCGTAGACCGCCTGCAGCTCGGCGATCCGCGTCTTGTAGCCGTCCGCGGTGCAGGCGGTTTTGTCAGTAGCCTTCCAGCAGTCGTTGCGGCCCTTGATCCAGCCCCGCTGCTCGGTGCGCAGATATCTTGTCGTTTGGGCATCCGGCTTAACCTTGGCCTCCGCCTGGGCAAACACGGATGCCATCTGGTTGTCGAGCGCCGACAGCGCGTCGCTCTTGCAGATCAGCTCCTCGATCTCGTGGCTCGCCTTGCTGCAGTCGAAGCTCGGCTGCGCGGCCATGGCGGGCGACGTCACCCACACGGTCGCCAGCACCAGGAAAAACAGTCGCATCGCGTAGCTCCCTCCCTGTCGGCGGCGGCCTGTCGCTACCGCAGCGACTTTTCCATCAGCAGCACGGCGAGGCGCGTGCCGTCGGGCAGCAGCGCCTCCTCGGGCTCGACCTCCCGATAGCCGGCGCGCCGATAGAAGGGCACGCCGCTCATGGTGGCGCCGAGGCGGGCACGAAAAAAGCCGGCGGCACGGGCGCCGTCCTCCGCCGCCTCAAGGATGGCCCGGCCGATGCCGCGGCGGGCGGCACCCGGGGCCGTGAACATGGCGCGGATGCGCGTGGGCTCGCTTGCGGGATCGAGCCTGCCGGCATCGTCCGCGCCGTCGGCCGGCCCGGCATAGGCCTTCCGGCGCAGGCTCCAGCCGCCGCAGCCGACGAGAGCGCCATCCGCCACGGCCACGAGGTAGGTGCCGTCCTCGATCAGGCCGCGGTCGGGCACACAGACAAAGCGCACGGCGGCCTCGACCTCGGCCGGGCTGTAGTAGCCGGCACCCAGCGCCCGCATCGATGCCACCTGCAGCAGGGCCAGCGCCTCCAGATCGTCCAGTGTCGCGGTACGCACCAGCACGTCGTTCATCCCCTCCCCCGAGGTCACCTGTTGAAGCGTCCGCCTGTTCAAGCGTCGGGCGGGTCGCCTATCCTGGCACCGATCACGGCGACGGGGAAAGGGGCCATGGGCGAGCGCACGGTACGGGTCGAGCGCGAGGGTGCCGTTCTCCGGCTGACCCTCGATCGACCGGACAAGCTCAACAGCTTCAACGAGGCGATGCATGCCGAGCTGGCGGCGGCGCTGGACGGTGCGGCGGGCGACAAGGATGTGCGGGCCGTTCTTCTCACCGGTGCCGGCCGTGCCTTCTCGGCGGGCCAGGACCTGGGCGACCGGGCGATGGGCGAGGGCGACGCGGCACCCGACCTCGGCCTCACGCTGGAGCGCCTCTACAATCCGCTGGTGCGCCGGCTCAGAGCGCTCGACCGGCCGGTCGTCGCCGCCGTCAACGGCGTGGCGGCCGGTGCGGGCGCCAACATCGCGCTTGCCTGCGACATCGTGCTGGCCGCGCGCTCGGCCTCCTTCATCCAGGCCTTCTGCCGGCTGGGCCTCGTCCCCGACGCCGGCGGCACCTTTTTTCTGCCCCGGCTCGTCGGGGCGGCACGGGCGCGGGGGCTGGCGATGCTGGGCGACAAGCTCACGGCCGAGCAGGCTTTTTCGTGGGGCCTGATCTGGCGCGTCGTCGACGACGCGCTTTTGGCAGACGAGGCGATGGCGCTCGCCCGCCACCTCGCCGCCCAGCCGACCCATGGCCTCGCCTTGATAAAAAAGGCGCTCGACGCCTCGGCCGGCAACGATCTCGACGCCCAGCTCGACCTCGAGTGCCACCTCCAGCGCGAGGCCGGGCGCAGCGACGACTACCGTGAAGGTGTCAAAGCCTTCCTCGAGAAGCGCCAGCCGGTCTTCTCCGGCCGATGAGCGAAACTGACAAAAAAGAAAAAAAGCTCGCCGAGGCGGTCGGCCGGGCCATGATGGCGCGTGATCGCGCATCCCAGGCGCTCGGCATGGAACTGATAAAAATAGGGCCGGGGCATGCGCGACTGCGGATGCGCGTGCGCGGCGACATGCTGAACGGCCACGGCACCTGCCACGGCGGCTTTCTTTTCACGCTCGCCGATTCGGCCTTCGCCTTCGCCTGCAACGCCGGGAACGAGGTCACCGTGGCGCTGGCCTGCCAGATCAGCTTCGTGGCGCCGGCCAAGGAGGGCGATCTTCTCGAGGCGGAAGCGATCCAGAAGGCGGGTGGCGGCCGTACAGGCGTGTACGACGTCGAGGTGCGGAACGGACAGGGCGCCCTGGTCGCCGTCTTCCGCGGCAACGCCTACCGCACGCGCGGCTCGGTCATCGAGACGGAGGAGGAGCCATCTTGCAGGTGACGGCCCTTTACGCGGCGCTCCTGGCGCTTCTGCTCGTCTATCTGAGCGCGCGGGTGATCGTCCGGCGGCGTGCCATGCGCATCGGCATGGGCGATGGCGACGACCCGCTGCTCGCCCGCTGGGTCCGCGCCCAGGCCAATCTCGCCGAGTACGCGCCGTTGGGCCTCCTGCTCATCCTGATCCTGGAGCAGGGCGGCTGGAGCCCCTGGCTCCTCCACATCCTGGGCCTTCTGCTCGTCGCCGGGCGCTGGTCCCATGCCTTCGCCTTCACCTTCGTCGAGCCCCGCCCCATGGCCCGCGTCCTCGGCATGGTGCTCACGCTCACCTCGATCGCCCTTTCCTCGCTCCTTTGTCTCGTCCAGGCGGCCTTCGCGGGCTGAGCTGGGCCGGGTCGCTAGAGCAGGCGCTTTCCCTCGGCGAAGACCTGCGCCCAGGCGAGAACGCGCACCTCCTTGCGCAGGCCGGTGGGCCAGAACGGGTCCTCCTCGCAGAGCTGCCCGACCGCTTTTTCGTCGCTGGCCTCGACGAGCCAGAGCCCGCCCCGCACGTCGCCCGAGGCCGGGTTGCGCAGCGGCCCGGCGGCCCGGATCGCCTGCTGATGGCGCTCGAGAAAGGCGAGGTGGCTCGCCATCAGGCGCTGCCGCACCTCGCCCCGATCCTCATTGTCCGTAAACAGCACCGCGAACAGCATTTTTGTCCGTCTCCGTTCGGGCCGGTCGTCGGGTCCGGCGTCGGCACGGAGGCTAAGGGCGGAAGGGTCGCAGAAAAATGCGGGGAGCTGCCGACAGGATCTGCAAGAATGCAGGCCCATGGACGCGCGCATGGATTGGGATCATCTCCGCTTCGTTCTGGCGGTGGCACGGGCCGGCACGCTGGCGGGCGCGGCGCGGCGGCTCGGGGTCGATCAGACGACGGTCTCGCGGCGGCTGGCTGCGGCCGAGCTTTTCCTCGGCGCCCGGCTGTTCGAGCGGGTCGAGGGAACGCTCCGCCCGACTGCCGCCGGGGAGAGGGCGATCGCCCGTGCTGCCCGGATCGAGGAGGAGGTGAAGGCGCTCGAGGCGGGCATCGACGATGGCGACGCCACGGCCGCGGGCGTCGTGCGGCTCACTGCCGTGCCGATCTTGGTCAACCGGCTCCTCGTTCCGGCCCTGCGGCACCTGCAGGCGGCGCATCCCCGCATCCAGCTCGAGCTCGTGGCCGAGCCGAAGAATCTCAGCCTCACCCGGCGTGAGGCCGACATGGCGCTCCGCCTGGCGCGGCCGGAGCGCGGCGGCTCCGCACTGACAAGGCGCATCGGCCGGCTCGGCTATGCGGCCTACGGGCCGCGCGGCCTTGCGCCGGAGGACCTTCCCTGGATCGGCTATGAGGAAGGGCAACGCCATCTCCCGCAGGCGCGTTGGCTCGCCGACACCGCCGAAGGCGGTCTGCCTGCGCCGCTTCTCGTCAACGATGCCGAGGCGCTGGTGGGAGCCGTCGAAGCCGGCCTCGGCAGGTCGCTCCTGCCCTGCTGCATCGCCGAGGGGAACGACCGTCTCGAGCGGCTCGCACCCGAGATCGCCCTCTCACGCGAGGTGTGGCTCCTGGCGCATCACGAGCTGCGTCGCCACGGCCGGATCCAGGCCGTCATCGCCTGGCTGGAGGAGCTGTTTGCCAGGCTCTCCTGAAGCGCCGGTGCCTCGCCAGCCGGGGCCGACCTGCTACCCTGAGCCCGCAAGAGGAGGGGCTGTGCGTCATCGTCCGCTCGCGGGAAAGGCGAGCGAGCCCTCTTCCCGAGCAGCTCGAGAACGGTGTGGAAGAGCTCCTCATGATCGAAGCGGCCCTTGACCAGCGCGGCAGAGACCGCTCCCGCGTAAGGCTCCTCGCACTCGCTCGCCGAGAGCATGAGGACCGGCGGAGGCGGTGACAGGCTGTGGACCGCATCGAGAAGCTCATAGCCCGATCCGTCCGGAAGCTCGATATCGATGATCGCCAAGGCGAGGCGCTCATCCTCGAGCCTCGCGCGCGCCTCGCTCAAGGAATGCGCCGGCACGATCTCGGCAGTCGAGTCCAGGATTGCCGCGACGACCGAGATCATGTCCGTGTCGTCCTCGACATAGAGGATCCTGGGCAGTCCGTCCTCATCGCTCGGCCCGATCCGTCCCGCGGCGCTCTGCGGTCGGGATCGGTCGCCGGCCATGGCATCCGCGCTGCGGGCGGCGCCGGGCCCGACGGGCGAGGAGGCGTCGGAGGCGACCGCGTGGCCCCGGGCCGCCAGGCCGTCCGTGGCCGGCGGGTCGGACACGAGCGGGAGGGTGAACCAGAACCGGGAGCCGCCCCCGGGAAGAGGGCTCTCGAACCCGATGCGACCCCCATGCCGCCGGAGGATCGCCTGCGAGATGTTGAGGCCGAGGCCTGTGCCGCCTGTGCAGCGGTCATCACTGGAATCGGCCTGGGCGAAGCGGCTGAAGATGTGCGGCCTGAATGCCTCCTGGATACCGGGGCCGAAGTCGCGCACCGCGACCTTCGCATCCTCGGCCTTGCGGCTCAGGCTCAGCTCGACGGTGCCGCCGGGAGGCGAGAACTTGACGGCGTTCGAGATGAGGTTCGCCAGAACCTGGGCCAGCCGGCTCTCGTCGCCGCGCACTTCGAGCGCCTCGTCCGGTGAAGAGGCCAACCGCAGCTCGACATCACGCTCGGCGGCGAGGCCCTTGCCTGCGTCGATCGCCTGCCCGACGACCGAGGCGAGGTCGAGGGGCCTGTGCTCGAATTTCGACCTCTCCGATTCTATTCTTTCAATATCGAGCAGATCATTGATCAAATCGGTCAGACGTATGCTGTTCTTGTTGGCGATCCTGACGAGATTTCGGACCTTCTCGGACGCCTGATCCAGGCCGCCGGCGGTCAGCAGGCCCAAGGAGGCCCTGATCGAGGTGAGCGGTGTCCGCAGCTCGTGGCTGATCGTGGAGACGAATTCCGCCTTGAGCCGCTCGAGTCTCTGCCGCTCGGTCACGTCCCGCAGCACGAGCACACGCCCGTCCTCGCCGTCGAGATCATAGGAGCCGACCGACAGCTCGGCCGGAAACTCGCTGCCGTCGAGGCGTCGCGCCGTCATGCCCCGCACATCGCCCGTGCCGAGCTCGATGCCGGGCAGGAGCTCGCCTGGCTGACGCCCGAGAAGCCCATCGCTCGGGGCGCCGAAGAGCCTCTCGCAGGCGGCGTTGGCCAAGCGAACGCCGCCCCGGTCGGCGACGACGAGGATCGCGTCCCGCGCATTCTCGAGGATGGCCTGCAGGCGGCTCTCACTCTTCGCCAGCGCCCGATTGAGAGCGTCGCTTTCCTTCTTCGCGCGGCCCAGCTCGACATAGCGCATGCGATGGGCATTCAGCTGCCGAACCAGGAGGACGAAGGCCAGCGTGCTCGTCAGGATGGCACCGAGGAGGATGGCGACCACCAGCTTCGTCAGGCGCGCGTCGGTAGCCCGTTGGCCCTCGAGGCGATCCAGGAGGAGCCGCCTCTCCTCCGACTCGAGAAGTCCAGGCGGGCGGCAAGGGGACGAGCCCGGTCTGCCGCTTCCGCCCGCCGCGCCAGCGCCAGCTCCCGCTTCCCCTCGCGCAGGAGCTCGAGAGCCTGGTCGGTCGTCGCCCTGCTGAGACGCATCTCATCGACGATATCGGCAAGTCGTGACAGTGGGCCGGGATCGTCGCTGACGAGCGCTCTCAAGCGGTTGACTTGCGTATCTAGCTGTTCCCGCGCGGCCCGATATGAGCCCGACGGATCGGCGGGGCTCTTCTCGAACTCAAGGTCGTGAGCGTTGTGGAGACGCGACATCGAGAGCCTGAGCGCCGTGATCTGCTCTACGACCTCGTAGCTTCGGTCCAGCATCTGCTGTGTGCGGCTCGCGTCGTGCAGGTGCCGCTCCATGGCGAAGCCGCCTGCGGCAAAGGCCGCGACGAGAGCAACCGACCCAAGCAGCTTCGTCGCCCGGATGGAACGCGACAATTGCTCGATCAAGCCGTTTCCCCCAAGGGCAGCCTCGGCTGCTTCTCGACTGCAGGATACCGCTATAATTCTGTCGGAGTGGCTTCTCCCGCATCTCCCTCATCGCCCGCCCCGCGGTGGCCGGGGCGCGGCTGCCAGCGGCGTCGCCGGCAGCGCTCGAGCGAGCTGTTGTCGGATGCTCGGCCCGCCATCCTGGCGAGCCGGGCTCGCAGTCCGATCGGGGGCCGACTGGGCGTGGCCGCCGGCCTCATGCGACTGCCGTTTCGGCCGCCACCACGGATCCCGGCCCGTCACCGCGCCGTCACCGTCTACTGCCACTCCCAAAAGTTGCGGCGACGCGCCCGCCGCCAGAGGCTTCGCACGACGAGCTGTGGTCCAAGCGAGCAGACGAGAATGATGCCGATGCTGACGACGACGCGCGGGATCATGTGCCCGCCGCCGTCCATGCTGGCCTCGCGCGCGAGCGCAGCCACAATAACGAGCCCTATCGCGGCGCCGATGATCGACGACATTCGTCCGGCTGTCTGATATCTCCGGCGAGCGGTCCACGACGTACGAACTTGGCGCTCTTTCATGGCTCTCTCCGGCCAGCGAAGCGTTCCACTAGCCTGCACGGCCGGCTCGAGACAAGATTCCGACACACGTGCGTATGGGCGGTCGCTCAGCGATATTCACAGATGAGTAACGTCATCTGAATCTATATTTCATGATGATTTTCTTATTCTCTAGCTGGCCTCTTTTCCAATCAGCGACGGATAGGGCTTTATCCGCACTGTTGACCGAAGGCTAGATCGATCCGGCAGGCTCGTCAATCAGAAGGTAAGAAAGACCCACTTTCTGATTGATTACGCGGTAGACATGGACTGTCGATGTGCTCGCGGTCTAGTGGAATTAGTGAGGCGTCAATACCTAGCATGATCGTCAATCGGGCAAAAACCTTCGATGCCACAAGCCATGGATGCGCATCATGATGGCCCTCGGCCAGGCCGTCTTTCCTTGTATATATGGATGTTGTAGGCAGGCGGTGCTCAATCCGCGGGCATGTTGACGGTGGCAAGGAGGACATCTATCGGGTGATGGACAATACTGTGATCACAGGGTGATGTTCAGGCATTCGGCGGCTTCGTCGCTGCTCGACTGCCGCGTCCGGCTTGCATCGACGGGCTCCCGAAACCTGTCACCAGGCTTTCCTGAAGGCGCTCGCCTGCCGTCGACCCGGGAACGGGGCTTGCCTACGGCCCCGAATTGAACGATCCTCGTGATGTGGGCCCTTGGCTCGCGCAACCGATCGGGGAGGATGACAATGCCAGAGAGCGTCTACAAGGTCGTCGAGCTCGTCGGCACCAGCACCGAGTCCTGGGAGAAGGCGGCCACCGCGGCCGTCGAGCGCGCCGCGTCCTCGCTCCGCGACCTCCGCATCGCCCAGATCGTCGACCAGGACCTCGTCCTCGAGGACGGCAAGGTGAAGCTCTATCGGTCGAAGGTGAAGCTGTCGTTCAAGTACGAGGAGTGAGGGGGCGCGCGTGACCGGGGAGGCGCATACGCTCGCCCTCGTTTGCGTAGGACGGGGCACGCGCGCGACGCACCCGCCGACAGATAGCCTTGCGACATCGGCGCTCGTATTTGGCGGGCACCGATAGGCCTTTGCGTGACCAGCACGCGAGCGCCCCGATCCATGTCACTCCGTGCGACGGGATGGCCTGCTGACGGTATCCCCCACGATGTCTTTTGTGCTCAAAGATACGCGTTCTGGTACGAGAAGCTGTCTACGACGGATTGCGCCAGGATCGGTCGTCTTGGGAAAGAAGCCGATCACAGCAACTCGGACTCTCGGCAGAAGGGGATGGCTCGTAGAAGCTTCGTACGTGCCGCCGAGAGCGAGGGCATGGCTCTGATTCTCGATCTCACGAATGTGCGCCAGGACTTCCGTGTACAGCCGCCGTCGAGCGAGGCGTCGGCTCTCCCGTTCGCTTCGATTGTTGAGCGTATCGTCACGGGCGAAACCAACGAAATCCAGCTCCTCGCGTAGACCGGCTATGTCCTCCTCGATCGGGGCCTCAAGCCGCCCACCATCAATGAGGTAGCCATGACAACGACCAAACGCGATGATCTGGGCTTGCTTGCGGATGGGCGCCGCATCGATCCAACGCTTCCCCTTGAAGGGTAGGAGACATTGATCGAGGAACAAGGCCGCATCCTGGCTAGCGAGCGGGACACGTGCCTCAGTGAAATCCCCTTGCTTATAACCCAGCGCGACAGCGATTCGGTCAAGGCATTCACTACCGACCTTATCACCGCGTTCGACTCGCTCTATTGTGGATAAAGATACAGTGGCGAACGAAGCCAGCGTCTCTGTCTTCCATCCGAGGACCTGCCTCTGGAACCGTACGAACACGGCAAGATCCTCTGGATCCGGACGTGTGGCGACGCGATGCACGGCACGATAGTCCATCGCCGCCGGCCGCTCCAGAATATCTCTTTGCTGACCTTCTTCTAGCTGGGATAAGATGTCGAGCTGCTCACTCATCGGCCTCATCCGTGCTCTTGCCTTCGACGGGCTTCAGCATCGCGCCCGCCTCCGTCCAAAAACATGCCCAAAAACCCTTCACCCACGGCTCCACGCAACGGTCGGCGCCATCAGGTGAGTAGCTGGTGAGCGCCGACGAGCAGTTCTTCGAAGGCGTGCCGCCGCGTGGCGATCTCAAGGGAAATCGGTCTCTCTCAATGACGATCAGGCCGGTTGCCGCGACGGGGAGTTGGGCCCGCCCAGAGTAGGGGAAAGCGGCATTGAGAGGGAGTTGGTGGTGACGGCACAGAGCAAGCGCTGTGTCGGCCGTCCGTGCGCTCGACCCCGTGCTCAGGATGCTGGTGAAGGAGGCTCACGCCAGCCGGTACAGCACCTCACCCTCGACCCCTGCCACCTTTGCCATCCGCCCAACGTCGATGCAGAGCTTCCGCTCCTCACATAGCTCCCCTCGTCCGTCAGCACCGTCTCGAGACCCGCCCGCGCCCGCTCGTCGAGGCCGGCGCTGTGCTCCAGCAGGACGTGGAGGAGCAGCGCCTTGTCGCGGTCGGTGCCGGTGGCGAAGCGCACCGTCTCGTCCGGCATCGCGATGCGGTCCGGGTCGTCGAAGATCGACTCGTTTCCGGGGATGGCGGCGACGTAGGCCATCGCCTCCTCGACCGTCGCGGTGCGGGGCAGGAGGTCGCCGATGCGGATCGAGTGGCGGGCTGCCTGCAGATAGATCGACGGATCGGGCACGTCGAGCGTGCGGAAGGCGTAGAGGGCACGCAAGGCGGGCTCTTGTCGGTCGTCGAAGGCCGCCCGGCGCAGGCGCTGGCGGACCTCGCCGGCGTCCGCAGCGGTGGACGTGCCCTCGACCAGCGGGGCTACTCCCGGCGCCGGCACGAGCTTCTTCTGTTGCCGCAAGGCGCGGTCGAGCTGTGCCGTGCGGAGCCCGAAGAAGGCATCGAGCCTCCCGACGAGCTCGTCGAGCTGCGGCTCGGGGATCGAGGTCTCGCCCGTGGCAAAGACATGGCTGCCGGCGCTGGTGACGATCCGGTCGAAGCCCGGAAGCCGGTCGTCGAACGCCATCTGGGCGTCGCCGGCATAGGTCTCGGCCACCAGGCTGGACCAGGAGGCGGGCGAATGAAGCTCGTGCTTGGAGTGCAGCCACCAGGCGCCCTCGGTGGTCCAGGCGACGACGCTGTAGTGCGCCGGCGAGCCGATGAAGGCGATGTCGATCGGCGAGGCGCTGGCGAGCGGCAGGATCAGGGCTGCGAAGATCGCGGCCTCGTCGAGGCAGCAGGTGAGGCCGTAGGGCTTGTGCTTGCGCCGCTGCAGCAGCCGCCGGCTGGCCCGTGCCTCGTCGATCGTCGCATAGGTGTAGGCGGGGAATTTTCTTTGCTCGATCAGATCGAGAGCGATGGCGTCCTTCTCGAGCGTGCCGCGCTGGACGCGCCACTTGAAGGTCGAGAGGATCTCGGAGCGCGCATAGTCGACCGTGTCGGCACCATAGCGCAGGGCCAGGACATCGAGGTCTACGACGCCGTTCATCTCGGCGACGCGGGTGGGCGGCACGTGCTCGAAATGGCGATCGAGCGACTGCTGAAGACGCTCGACGGCGGTTTCCTCGTGGTCCTGGGCCTCGGCCGGAGGCGTCATCAGCCGCTCGCGCAGATCCCACAGCCGGTGCGACATCAGGTTGGCGAGGACAAGGACAAAAACGAGGTCGGGGTCGACGACCACGTCGAAGAGATTGGGCGCCACCGCGCGCTCATTGTGGTGATCGCTCATGCCTCTCTCCCCGGCTTCCTCGAGCGTGTCCGCCAGCTCGGGCGACCCCGGCGGCCGGCCCAGCATCATCGCCGGCACGAGGGCCGCCAAGGCGATGACGGTGGCGCACGCGAAGACCGCGTGAAAGGCGGACTGCATCGAGACGAGCGTCGCCCCCTCGGCCGCGGCGGCGAGGTCGACATGCAGCGCCGTCGGAAAGATCTGGGAAAAGATCGTCTCGAACAGAACGACGCCGATGAGCTGCGCCAGGACACGCACGGTGGCCTGAAGGCTGGAGGCGGAAGGTGCGAGGTCGCCTGGAACATTGGCCATGCCGAGCTGGATCAGCGTCGGATAATAGAGGCCGGCACCGGCGCCCATCAAGACGAGCGCCACCATCGGGACCGCCACGAGCGCTTCCCGATCCGCCACCGCGAGCACGGCAGCACCGGCCGCCATCAGCACGACGCCGGCGAGGCACAGCAGGCGCCGGCTGGTGCTCCGCGAGAAAAAAGCCAGCGAGGGTGGAGACGGCGATCGTCGCGATCGGCTGGACGATCAGGACGCTCCCGACGATGTCGGGATCCGTCTTGCGCAGCCACTCGAAGTAGAAGGGGACGATGAAGACGCTGCCGCCGAAGACGATGAGGAGCGGGAAGAAGACGGCGGCCGACGTCACGAAGTCCTTCGGCGCCAGCACCCGCCGGTCGACGAGCGGTGTCCTTGCTCCGCGCTCCATCAGCACGAGGACGATGGCGGCCACGATCGAGGCCAGGAACAGCAGGATGACGGCGGGCGAGCGCCAGCCCCATTCCTGGCCCTGGTTGAGCGCCAGCAGCAGCATCAAGAGGCCGGCGAACGCCAGGGCGGCGTTGACGGCGCTGGGCATCGGGGCGACCGCGGCCCCGCCCGGCGCCTGCTGGCCCGATGTCTGCCGCCCGGCGGCGCGCAGGAGCACGATCGCCACAAGCGCCACCGACAGGCTGAAGATGAAGATGGATTCCCAGCCGAACATGGCCGTCAGCTGACCGCCGACAGCGGGGCCGGCGCAGAGGCCGGCGGTGGGTCCGGTGGAGAAGATCGCGAAGGCCCGGCTCTGCGTCTCCTTTGGGAACGACGTCCTGATCAGCGCGGGCCCGATGACGAACATGACCGAGGCGCCGATGCCCTGGACGGCGCGCATGGCGACGAGGAGCCAAAGGCTCGAGGCGAGGGCGCTTGCGAGCGACGCCAGCGCGAACACGGCGAGGCCGCAGGTGAGCGCCCGGCCATAGCCCAGCCGCTTGATCGCGGGCCCGGTCAGCAGGGTGAGCGCCACCATGACGAGCATGTAGGCGAGCGCGATCCAGGAGATGGCCGAGGTGCCGACGCCGAGCTCGGCGGCCAAGGTGGGCAGGGCGACGTTGACGGCGGTGTAGTCGAGGCTCACCAGGAAGGCGGCGAGCCAGACGGCGGCGAGCAGCAGCCGGGGCATGCTAAAGGCGCCGCCCGGCGAGGGGTGGCCGCCTCATCTCCGGCATCGCCGCGTCATGCGCCCCCAGCTTGCTGCGATGGATGCTTCCGGGCGTCCTAGCCGCCGGCGGCGCCGGTCACAAGCATCCCATGAGCCGGGGCCCGCCCGCGCCTTTCGGAACGGCAGGCGGCGGGCGGGCGGATGCTCAGCCGACGAGCGTGGCGTCCAGCGTGATCTCGGCCTTGAAGAGCTTCGAGACCGGGCAGCCCGCCTTTGCCTTGGCGGTCAGCTCCTCGAAGGTCTTCTGGTCGGCGCCGGGAATCTTGGCCTTGAGCGTCAGATGCACGGCCGTGATGGCAAAGCCGCCCTCGACCTGCTCGAGCGTCACCGCGGCGGTGGTGTCCATCTTCTCCGCGGTGAGCTTGGCCTCGCCCAGGATGTTCGAGAGCGCCATCGTGAAGCAGCCGGCATGGGCAGCGCCGATCAGCTCCTCGGGATTGGTGCCGCGCTGGCCCTCGAAGCGGCTGGCAAAGCCGTAGGGATGCTCCTTGAGCGCCCCGCTCTCGGTCGAGATGCTGCCGCGGCCGTCCTTGAGCCCGCCGCTCCAGCTGGCCGACCCTGTCCTCTTGATCTTCATGCCGTTCCTCCTTGCTCAGGCGTGCGCGTGTCCGGGGGCGTGGGGCCCTCGGGGCGTGCCTCGCCACTCATCGGAGCTGAGACGCCCGGACATCTGGTCAAGATCCGGCGCTGCGGAAGGTTGCGCCGGCGCGAGCGCGGATCGGCCTTCCACTCGACGTCGCGCGTCCCGAGGAACCGCCTTTCCCGAGACGCCACGCACGCATCGCGCCGCCCAGCTCGACGCGCGACGCCTCCATGCTCGTCGTGAGCGGGTCGAAATTTTTAGGTGGACAAGCATCGTCGCCTTCCGCGAGATTGGATATTATTGCTTGCGCCAAGCGAAAAGACCACGTCGACGATCAATGTGTGGAGGAACGCCGGATGGGCACTGCCTGGCTCGTCCGCGAGCGGTATCATCACGCAGCACGGGTTGCTGCGGTGTTGGGCGCGCTCGTCGGGTTCATGATCGTCCTTCTGCTCGCCAGGGTCATGACCACCGATATTGACCTGTCGCCATCCGGACTCATCGCCGCCGACTTCGCCATCATCCTGGCGACCACGCTGGGGCCGCCACTGGTCGTCACGCTTCTAGGGCGCCGGGCCTACAGGCGTCACCTTCTGGGACTGCCGGCGGAGGCATTGCAGAACGAGCCGTCCGAGGGCTGAATGGCGCATGGATCGGCCGGAGCGCCTCCGCCGGACTGCCCAGCCGCCCTCCGATCCGACCCCACTCACGTCGTCATGATCGAGCCCACCGGCAGCTCCGCCCGGGCCAGCCACTCGACGATGGTGGACGCAGCGGGCGGCTGCCAGCCTGCGACCGTCACGACGACCGTTCCTGAGGTCCTGCCGGTGCGTTGCCCCAGCGCCACGATCACGCCGCGCACGATGCTGGCGGGGCGCCGCAGTCCCAGCACATAGGCCTCGACGAGGCGCCCGTCGGCGGCAGGCGCGCCGAGCACGAGGCCGGGTATGGGGCTGTCCGCCGGGCCGGCCGCGGCGCCGGCCAGGACCACCACCGTCATCTTGCCGATCCAGCTCCGGTCGAGCGGCATGGCTCTCCTCCTTGCGGCACTGCCGGGCTCGGTCGGTCCCTCTGCCCGGCAGATCGGCTATTCATTCCCAGCCTGACGACCCAAAGGGCCATCACGCCGCAGGCCGCCACCATCCAAGACATCCACGGCCGATTGGATAAAGGCCTGCGCGGGTGACCGTTCCCCGAGACCCGCGCGGCCGCGAGCGGCCGGCGCGTTCTGGACCGCCCGCTTGCCTCGGCTGACAGGCTTCTCTAGAGCCTGGGACGCTTTGGACCTGCCGCCGAGGAAGCCGCCCATGATGACCCCCGTCCTGTTGATCCCGAAGCTCGTCGCGATCGCCGATCGGGCCAGCGCCGTCGTGCTCGAGCACTATGAGGGCGGCACGACCGTCAAGACCAAGGCCGACAGCTCGCCCGTCACCGAGGCCGACGGTGCCGCCGAAGCGGTCATCCTGGAAGCGCTGCGCGAGCTCACACCCACCATCCCGATCGTCGCCGAGGAGGAGGTCTCGGCCGGCCGGGTGCCGACGGTGGGCGAGGGGCCCTTCTGGCTCGTCGACCCGCTCGACGGGACGAAGGAGTTCATCTCGCGCAACGGCGAGTTCACGGTCAACATCGCGCTGATCGAGGGTGGCCAGCCGATCCTCGGCGTCGTCACGGCACCGGCCCGCGGCATCGCCTGGTGGGGTGCCATGGGCCACGGCGCCGTGCGCCGCGAGGGCGGGCAGGCCCAGGCGATCCGCGTGCGCCGGCGCCCGGCCGAGGGGCCGGTCGCGGTCGCCAGCCGCTCGCACCGCGACGCCGCGACCGACGCCTGGCTCAGCGAGCACGGCGTCAAAGACACCGTCTCCGCCGGCAGCTCGCTCAAGTTCTGCCTCGTCGCCGAGGGCAAGGCCGACGTCTATCCCAGGCTCGGCACCACGATGGAATGGGACACGGGCGCAGGCCACGCGGTGCTCCGGGCAGCAGGCGGCCGGGTGCGGCTCCTGGACGGAGCACCCCTGACCTACGCCAAGCCCACCTTCAAGAACCCGAGCTTCGTCGCCGAGGGCGCCTGAGAGCAGGGGGGCTTCAGGCCGACGCGATGCCCGCCCGCCTGCTCCGGCTGCTGCCGCCCGAGACGGCGCACAGCGTCGCCCACGTCTTTTTGGACGTTTATCCGTTCTCGCGGCCCGAGGCCCCGCCCCGGCTGGCCGTCGACCTCGCCGGCCTCGGGCTCGCGCACCCGATCGGCCTCGCTGCCGGCTTCTCCAAGGACGCGCAGTCGATCAAGGGCCTGCACCGCCTCGGTTTTTCCTTCGTCGAGGTCGGCACCGTCACGCCCCGGCCGCAGGCGGGCAACGAGAAGCCGCGTCTGTTCCGTCTGACCGAGGATGCGGCGCTGATCAACCGCATGGGCTTCAACAATGCCGGGCTCGAGGTCGCGGCAGCGCGGCTCGCGGTGCCGCGACCGCAGGGCTCGATCGTCGGCGCCAATATCGGCATCAACAAGGACAGCACCGACCCGGTCGGCGACTATGCGCTGGGGCTGAGGAGGCTCTATCCGCTTGCGGACTACGTGACGGTCAACATCTCCTCGCCCAACACGCCGGGCCTGAGAGGCTTGCAGAAGGCGGAGCGACTGCGCGAGCTCACGCAGGCCCTCGTCGCCGAATGCCGCCGGCTGGCCGCAACGACCGACAAGAAGCCGCTGCTCGTGAAGCTGGCGCCCGATCTCGAGGACGGGGAGCTCGAGGCGATCGCGGGCGTGGCGGTCGAGAGCGGCGTCGACGGCCTCATCATGGGCAACACCACGATCGCCCGCCCACCCGGTCTGCGCTCCGCACACGCGGCCGAGACCGGCGGCCTCAGCGGCCGGCCGCTCCTCGAGCCCTCGACCGGCCGCCTGAGAAGCCTCGCCCGTCACGTCGGCGGCCGCCTCCCGCTGATCGGCGCCGGCGGCATCGCCACGGCCGAGGATGTGCTGGCGAAGATCAGGGCCGGCGCCACCGCGGTCCAGCTCTACACGGCTTTCGTCTATGACGGGCCGGGGCTGGTCCGGCGCCTCCTTCGCGACCTCGACGCCCTGCTCGAGCGCGAGGGCTACGCCCGCCTCGCCGACGCCATCGGGGCCGATCTTTGATCGAGGCGCGCCTCTTGCCGGCGCGCCGTGACGAGTATGGCCCACGCGCCGGCGACGACGAGGCGACAGACCGTCAGCTCTGGGCCCTCGGCCAGGGTCGGGTTGCCAGGGAGGCGATGCTGTTGCTAGGGCTCGGGAGTCCATCCCGAGGAGCGTCGCAGCCCTTAAGTCATCATGACGATCCGGGTCCCCGCCTCTTCAGCTTTGCCGTGATCGCCGACAGCCATGTCGAGCCGCCACGGGCCGACGAGCCGCGCTCGAACAGGCGGCTGCGCCTGACCGTGGCCGCGGTGCGGGCGCTCCGCCCCGCCTTCGCGCTGCATCTGGGCGACATCGTTCACCCGCTGCCGGAGCTGGCCAGCGCCGCCGCCGCCTGGGACGAGGCGCTGGCCCTGCTCGGGGGGCTCGGCTGCCCGCTGCACGTCACGCCTGGCAATCACGACATCGGCGACAAGCCGAACCCGATGATGCCGGCCGCCGCGGTGCGGCCCGACTGGCTGAAGCGCTACACCAGGGTCGCCGGTCCGGCGCGCAAGGTCGTCGATCACGCCGGCTGCCGGCTCGTGCTGCTCGAATTTCGCCCTCCATGAATGCCGACCCCGTGGCCGACGCCGGGCTCCTCGCATGGCTCGAGGCCAGCCTCGCCGGGGCCGAGGGGCGGCGGCTGCTGGTCGCCACCCACTACCCGCTCTTCCTCACCGCCCCGGACGAGCCGGGCCACTACGACAATGTCGACGAGCCGTTGCGCGGTCGCCTGCTCGGGCTCCTCGAGCGCTTCGCGGTCGAAGCGGTGCTCACCGGCCACGTCCACAATCTCTTCCTCAACCGGATCGGCCCCACCGCCTTCTACGGCGTCCCGTCGCACGCCTTCGTCCGGCGCGACTTCGCCGAGCTGTTCCGCGTCGCCCCGCTCGCCGAGCACGGCCGGGAGGACCCCGAGAAGCTCGGCTTCTTTCTGGTCGACGTGCACGCAAAGGGCCATGTCGCGCGGTTCCTGCGCCTGCGCGACTATGCCGAACAGCCGGGCAGGGTGGTCGTGCCGGGCATGTCGCGGCGGGTGCCACGGCACCCTTCGGGGTCGATCTCCGCCATCCCTGGGCCGAGACCGTAGCCTTCCCGTTCAATCCCCCGACCGACGCCTTCGCGCGTAAGCGGGTGCGCGACGACTACCCGGTCCAGGCGCTGCTCGACCTCGGCCTCCGCCATGTCCGGGTGCCCCTCGAGGATCTGGAGGAGCCGGCGACGCGTGCGCGGATGGCGGATCTGGGCAGGCAGGGCATGCGCTTCACGGCGTTCGCGGCGAGCGCGCCCGACGCCCGGCTCGAGGCGGCGCTGCGTGCCGCACCCGAGGCGCTCGACACGCTCGAGCTCATCGGCCTGCGCGGCGACCTGCTCGACCGTGCCGCCGCCGTCGCCGACCGTGCCGCGAGCGCGCGCATCGCCGTCGTCCTGAACGAGCTGCGCCCGGCCGGTGCCACGTCGGACGCGGCGTGGCGTGGCAAGAACCGTATCGATGTCGGCCAGTCGGTGGATGATCCGGCCGCCGCCGCGGCGCTGGCCCGGGCGATCTCCCGGAGGCGTCAGCCGCCCCGGGCTCGTCTTCCGGGCGCGCGCGGAGGCCGTGAGCGCGGTGCTGATCGCCGGGCTCGAGCGCTTCGCCGCCGCCCATGGCGTCGGTGTGGTCCTGCACATCGTCTGGGCCGCCGAGGACATGTCGGCGGACGCGGCCGACGCGGACGGGCCTGTCGCCCTCGTCGAGCGCCTGCTCGCGATCCCGCCGCCCGGGCCGGGCCTGCGGCTTTTTCTCGACACCTTCATGGACATCGACCGCGGCTACCATGTGCGCCGCGGCCTGATCGATCGCCGCGGCAATCTCACCCGCGCCGGCCTCGTGCTGCGCGCGGCGCTCGCCGACCGCGAGCGAACGGGCCCTTGAGCGCAGCGCCTGCCATCCGCGTCATCCGCCCGGTCGTCCAGACCTTCCACGACGAGGCCCAGGCAGGCTAGGCGATGCTTGTCGCACCGGCGCTCGTGTGGGTGGCCGCCTTTCAGCCTTTCTTGCGCCGGATGCCGCCGCACCTCGTCGGGCAGCCACCGGCCCGGATCGGGCCTCTCGGGCCGATCCCGCAGAGACCAGCGGCGACCTCCCGAGCCGGGACCCTCGGCAGAGGCTCCCCTAGCTGATCTTCCGGCCGGTCTTGATGCTCACCCCGGGGAACTCGACCTCGACGGGCTCGGAGAAACGGCGCCCGTTGATCTTGTCGTGGCGCAGAACCGCGGCGGATCGATGCGCACGCTCAGCCTGTACTCGCCGTCGCCGGGCACCTGCCAGTTGCGGCCGTAGTGGTAGAGCAGCGGATGCCACAGCAGGGCTGCGGTGCGTGCCGACATCCTCGCCGTCGCCGGTCTCAGCGTGACGTCACCTCGGCGCCGGGGATGAACCGGCCGTCGGCGGCGTCGCACACGGCACCTCGACATGCACGTTCTCGTCGCTCGGCTCATGCCACACGAGCTCGTCGCCGCCCATCGTACATGCCCTCGGCCTCCTCGACGGCGAACCCGACGAGATAGTCGCCGGCGTGCTGCTCGGCGCCGTCGTCGGCCACCTCGCCGGTCATGTAGGCGAGCGTGCGCCCGAAAGCCTCGCCCTGCTCCCGCGCCATCTCGAGGGGTTTTTGGGTCTGCCTCGTCGCTCTTGCGCATCGGCGGCCGCCTGTCGGTCGCTTGCATATGCTTTCCTCCGATCGTCTGGTCTCGAGCCCGGCAGCCGGCCCGTGGCAAGCCACCTGCTCGGCCTGCCAACGAGCGACGATCGGCGCGAGTTCCATTCGTCCGGTCCCGGCGGCGCCGTCGAGGAGATGAAAAAAAAAGGCTGTCCGGCTCCGATCTGCCGTTCCGTCGTGCGGCGCGGCGGGCCGCTGCCCCTCACTTGCCGGCCGGGCCCCCGGCCTGGATCGCCCCGGCGATGCTGCCCGAAAGCGCGTCGATGGCACGGCGGAAGGCCGCCACGCGTGCGGGATAGGACATCGGGTCGGCGACGGGCTGGGCCACCTGCTCCCGCCGCGTCGTGACGAGCCGTCCGTCGGGGCTGCGGAGCAGGGTCCAGCGCGCGTCCACGACGGCCTGGTTGTCCGCATCGACGTCGAAGCGCAGCACGTCGACGGTGAGGCGATAGGGGGCGTCGAAGTCGAGGCGGCCAGGGGTCGCCATCACCCGGTCGGGGCCGAGCCTCAGGCCGATATCGTCGACCAGCGTCGTGGTGACGAGGTTGCCGATCGGCTCCGCCCACACCTGGAACTCGGCGAAGCCCACCTGCCCGTCGGCCTGGCGCGTCACCATCTGCGAGCGGTCGGCATAGGCGGCCACGACCACCGGATCGACGAACAGGAGCGGCGCGCCAGGCTTTGCCGGCTGCGGGGCGGCCACCGATGGGGCCTGTGCCGCCTCGTCCGCAGGCGGGCCCAGCAGAAAAAAGTGCGAGGGCGGGGTGCCGGCGCAGGCGCCGAGCCCGAGGGCCGCGGCGAGGGCGAGAAGTCGCAAAAACCTCGTCGTCATGGCGTCTGCTCCGACTTGCCGCGGATGAGCGCGTCGGGGTGGCGCTCGAGATACTCGGTCAGCAGGCGGGCCGCCCGGCTCGCCCCCGTCAGCTCGCGCAGCAGGGCCTGCACCTGGGTCCAGATGGGGGCCTGGGCGCCCACCGTGCCGTTGAGCTGGGCGATCGTCCGGCTCGCCTGCTGGACCGCCTCGCGCGTGGCGTCCGTGGTCCGCGTGATGCTCGCGATGAGGGGATCGGCGCGCGCGTCGAGCCGGCCCGCCACGGCCTTCAGCTCGTCCGTGGTGGCGACGAGATTGTCGAGCGCGCGCCTGATGTCCGGCCCGGTGACGAGGCCCCGCACGTCGAGGAGCGTCTCCTGGGCGCTCTGCGCCAGGCCCGGCAGGACCTGGTCGAGGCTGGTCGCAGCGCTCCGCAGCTCGGCGGTGGTCTGGACGAGATTGTCCAATGCCTCCTTCGCCTGCGGGCCGACCAGGAGGCTCTGCGCCGCCAGGAGCGTCGTCTGCGCGTTCCTCGCGAGGTCCTCGAGGGGCAGGGCGTTGACCCTGCAGGATCAGCCTGTCCAGCGTCGCGCGCAGCGGATCGGGCTGCGGCGGCAATGTGGGGATCAGCGGATATTCGCCACCGCGCTCCAGCGTCGCCGTCGGCGCGTCGGGCGCAAGGTCGAGCGCCACGAAGGGCTTCCCGCCCATGAGACCGCCGGCGGCGATCCGGGCACGCAGCCCCTTCGCCACCAGCGTCGCCACGGCATCGTAGGTCGCCTCGGGCGTCGACGGCGTCTTGCCGTCCACCGTCAGGCTGCCCGGGCACGAGCTCGATCACCACCGGCACGTCGAGCGTGGCAGCCGATGCGCCGGCCTTGGTGTCGAAGGTGATGCTCACCTCCCGCACATGGCCCACCGGGATGCCCCGGATCCTGACGGGTGTGCCGGCCTCGATCTCGCCCACCTCGCCCGGGAAGCGCAAAAGGAACGGCACGCCCGGCTCCTGCGCCTCGCGCCTGTCCCGGAGCGCGCCGAGCTTCTGGGCCACGAGCGGGGCGATCCGCTCGGCCAGCCCTTCCGGCGCATCCTGCTGCTGGGCCAGCACCGGCACCGACGGACAAGAGGCGGCAAGGAGCGCGAGGCAGCCTAGCAGCGGCCATAGCGCCGCCCCGCGGGCACGCCGCACCTCCCCGGCCGCCGATGGCCATGCCCGTGCCATGGTCCTCTTCCCCCGCCGCGACTTTGCGCGACTATGACGAGGCCGTAACGAAACACAAGCCGCCCGAGGCCGGACCCGGCATCTCGGCCAAGTGGCAAGAGCCGGCGGATGAACGCGACGCCCGGCCCTGCTATCGTGAGAGAAGCGCGCGGCTCGGGAAACACCGACCCGCCATGAGGGCAGGTATGATGACCGACAAGGACAAGGTCTTCGCGGGATCGATACCCGAGCTCTACGATACTTGGCTCGTGCCGCTCATCTTCGAGCCTTTTGCGCGCGACCTCGCGCATCGGGTGGCGGCAGGGCGTCCGGCCCGGGTTCTGGAGACGGCCGCCGGCAGCGGGGCCGTGACCCGCGCCCTGGCCCCCCTGCTCGGCCCGGACGCCCGCTACGTCGTCAGCGACCTCAACCCGCCCATGCTCGAGCGGGCGGCCGGCCGGCAGGGCGCGGACGAGCGCATCACCTGGCGCCAGGCGGATGCCCTGGACCTGCCTTTCGCAGAAAAAAGCTTCGATGCCGTGTGCTGCCAGTTCGGTGCCATGTTCTTTCCCGACCGGGCCGCCGGCTACAGGGAGGCCCGCCGCGTCCTGAAAGACGGCGGCTTTTTCTTCTTCAGTGTCTGGGACCGGATCGAGACCAACGACTTCGCCCATATCGTGACCGAGGCCGTGGGCCGCTCTTTCCCGACGACCCGCCGCGTTTCCTCGCCCGCACCCCGCACGGCTATCACGACATCGCGCTGATCGAGGCCGATGTGCGTGCCGCCGGCTTTTCCGCGATCGAGCTCGTCACGCTCGAGCTGCGAAGCGATGCCCCGAGCGCCCGCGACGTCGCCATGGCCTACTGCCAGGGCACGCCTTTGCGCAACGAGATCGAGGCCCGCGACCCCGCCGCCCTGGAAGCGGCCACCGCCCGCGCCGCCGAGGCGCTCGCGCGAGCCTTTGGCGAAGGGCCGGTTTCCGGGAAGATCCAGGGGCATGTGATCACAGCGCGGGGGTAGCGTGGCGCCGCCCAAGGCAGCCTGCGAGACGATGCGCCCGGCAAGGAGGCCGGCGCCCCTCAGCCGTTGCGGAAGGTGTAGCTGTAGCCGTTGATCGCCGGCACGCCGCCCAGATGGGCATAGAGCACCTTGGAGCCGGCCGGGAAGAAGCCCCTGCGCACCAGATCGATCAGGCCCTGCATGGATTTGCCCTCGTAGACGGGGTCGGTCATCATCCCCTCCTGCCGGGCGGTGAGCCGGATCGCCTCGAGGGTCTCCTTCGAGGGCACGCCATAGGCCGGGTAGGCGTAGTCCTCGTTGAGGACGATATCCGCCTCCGTGATGTCCTTGCCGCCGACCAGCGCCGATGTCTTCTGCGCGATGTCCAGCACCTGGGCCCGGGTCTGGGCCAGGCGTGAACGAGGCGTCGATGCCGATCACGTTGCGCTGCCGCCCGTCCTTCGCGAAGCCCACGACCATGCCGGCATGGGTGGAGCCCGTCACCGTGCAGACCACGATGTGGTCGAACCGGAAGCCCAGCTCCTTCTCCTGTGCTCGCACCTCCTCGGCGAAGCCCACATAGCCGAGCCCGCCCAGCTTGTGCACCGAGGCCCCGGCCGGGATGGCGTAGGGCTTGCCGCCCTTGGCCCGCACATCCTCGAGCGCCGCCTCCCAGCTGGCGCGGATGCCGATGTCGAAGCCCTCGTCGACCAGCTCCACCTCGGCTCCCATGACCCGCGAGAGAAGAATGTTGCCGACCCGGTCGTAGACCGCGTCGTCATGCGGAACCCAGCTCTCCTGCACGAGGCGGCACCTCATGCCGATCTTGGCCGCGGTCGCCGCAACGAGGCGGGTGTGGTTCGACTGCACCCCGCCGATCGAGACCAGCGTGTCCGCACCGCTCTTGATGGCGTCCGGCACGATGTATTCGAGCTTGCGCAGCTTGTTGCCGCCGAAGGCGAGGCCGGAGTTGCAGTCCTCGCGCTTGGCGTAGATCTCCACACCACCGCCCAGATGGGCCGAGAGCCGCTTCAGGGGCTCGATCGGGGTCGGGCCGAACGTAAGCGGGTAGCGCTCGAACTTCTCCAGCATGGCATCCTCTCCTTGCAACCACCGCGGCGCGGCCGGTGTATCAGGCGCCTTCCGCGCCGGCCACCGACGCGAGGAACGGCGCGAGCCGGGAGAGAGAGGAACAAAAGATGGCCTATGACGAGAGGACGGCGGAACGGGTGCGGCGGCTTCTCGAAGGCCGCGAGGACGTCGCCGAGATCCGCATGATGGGCGGCCTCTGCTTCATGGTGGGCGGCCACATGGCCTGCGGTGTCAGCGGGGACGCGCTCCTGGTCCGCGTCGGGCGCGAGGGCTATGCGGCAGCACTGGCCCTGCCCCACGTGCGGCCGATGGAGCTCGCAGGCCGCCGGCCAGGCGGTTTTGTCTTTGTCGACCCGGAGGGCCATCGGGACGACGCGGCGCTGGCAGCCTGGGTGCAGCGCGGTGTCGCTGTCGCAGCAGCCCTGCCACCCAAAAAGCCGGCCGCGGGAAAGCCGGAGGTCAAAAAGACGAGGCGTCGGGCATAGCATGCCGGCATGGCGGCGAGGGACGTCGCCCGGACGGGGACACCTTGCGTCTGACCAGCGAGCCCGAGCTGGAACCGTCGAGAGTATCGTGACCAGCACCTTCAACGCGGAAGCCGCTTGCGCCATGCTCGGTCACGCTGGGTTTCCGACGGACCCACGGGCCGTGCGCGTCGAGCCACGCGAGGATCGCTGGGCGGTGCCGCTGCCCGGCGATCGGCTCGCATGGTTCCCCATGAACCCTACGGGCGCCCGGCGGCTCGAGCGGGAGCGTCGGGTGTTGGACCTGCTGGCCGCCCGTTGCCCGTTCCGGGTGCCCCGCGTGGTGCATGCGGACGCCGGGACGGGGTGGCAGCTGCGCGACCTCGTCCCCGGCACCTGCGATCCGTGGCCCCTCTACCGTCGGACCCAGGCTGACCCGGCACTGGCAAGGCGGATCGGCCGTGCGCTCGGCGGGATCCTCGCCCTGCAGCACCGCTGCGCGGGCCCGCAAGACCTGGCGGACTGGCTGCCGCACCGGCCGCCCTGGCCCGAGCCGTTCGCGCGGCTCCGGGCGGGGCTCGCCCAGGTGGTGGAAGATGCGAGGCTGCGGCGCGCGGCCGAAAGCGTCGTCTCCCGCTACGAGCGGGCGATGAGCGAGACGGCTACGGGGGATCGGGTGCTGGTGCACGGCGACCTCGGCCTGCACAACATCGCCCTTGTGCCCGGCACCGACGAGGTGGCCGGGGTGTTCGACTATGACGGCGCGGCCTGGGCCGACCGGCACGAGGACTTCCGCTACCTCCTGTTCCTTGAGGCCGGCGGGGAAGCGATGTTGGAGGGCGCGCTCGAGGTCTATCAGGCCGAGACGGGATCGCATCTCGACCGCGACCGCATCCGTCTGGCCAACGCGGCCTGCGCGATCGGCTTTCTGGCGTTCCGCTGCGGGACGCCGCCCGAGGCGCGCTCCTGCGGGCGTACCCTGGCTGAGGACCTGGACTGGGTCGGCCGTGCGCTGCGAGCCTTGGGAGAGCGCTAGCCCGACGTCCCGCGACCGTGGACAACGGACGCCCCCGCCGCGCTCCCTCCAGGCCGACATGAGCGGCGTCCTGCGGCTACGATAGAGGAGCCGACCTTAGGACCACCTCGCCGGCGTTGAGGCCGCCATGCCGATCCCCTTCCGAGCCCTAAGAATGCTTGCGCTCATCGGTGTCGTGGCATGTGCCGTCGGTCCGAACGGGCTCTTGCGCAGCAGGGGACGCCCGACCCCCTATCCGCTGCGGCCGCCCAACACCGCGAGCCCCCCGGGATACGCTGCAGAGCTTCGAGACCAGCGCCGCCGAGCTGGTCAGGCGGGTCAAGGCGCGCGCGTCGCCGGCAGCCATCGACGATGCCTCGGCGCGGATGCTGCGCTGCCTCGATCTGAGCCAGCTGCCGGCCGCCGATCGCGCCGACCCCGGTGCCGCGCTGAGACTTCTCCTGCTCGAGATCCTGGGCCGTGTCGAGCTGCCGCCCCCTGAAAAAATCCCGGGCACGGCGGAGGTGGCGGCGGGCGGGATCTCGCGCTGGACCATCCCGAACACCGAGATCGAGATCGGCCGGCACCGGCTTCGCGTTCCCCTCGCAGACCGCCTATCTGGCGAAGGACAAGGGCGTCGAGCCGGAGCGCTCCCGTGCGGCCGAGGCCGCGGTCGAGGCCTGGCGTGCCGAGGGCGCCCTGCAGTTCCCGACGCTCGACCCCGGACGGGCCATGAAGCTCGACGGCACGCTCGATTTTCCGCCCAAAGGCTCCACGCAGCAGAGCCAGCCGACAGCAGCGCAGGCCGGGCAGGACCCGTCGGCACAGCACGGGCGCTGGGGCCGTTGGTGGTCGCAGCCGGGCAGCAAGCCCTAGCTCTGTCTCTTCAGGCCGTGGCGGGAGGGTCCCCGCCGGCGCCGGCGCGGCCGCCCGCAACCCAGCGCGCGCAGTCCGGCGGAAGCGTCTCTCTCATCTTGGCGTCGTAGAGCGCCAGGTCCTCCTCGTGGAAGACGCCGCGCCAGCGCTGGTTCGTGCCCTTGTTGAAGAAGCGCCGGCTGCCGCCATCGAAAATGTCCGCCAGGCGATCCAGCAGCACGGTGCCGTCTCGGCGCATGGTGTCGAACCCGGCAGCCTCGACGAGCGTGGGCCAGAGATCGGGGGCTACGGCAATCTGAAGAAAATCCGCGACGCGCCGCATCTCGCCTGCGAGGTCGGCCTTGAGGTCGTCATAGTGAACCAGAAGCAGGTTCGGCTGGTGGCGCACCTCCCACCAGGTCCGCTCCATGGTGAAGAACGACATGAAGGGCGTGCCGTCCTCCTCGCCCTGCACGGCACCTTCCGTAATCCAGCGATGGAAGTAGGCCGCGGGGTCGACGGGGATGCGCGGGTAGGGGCGGGCGATCGTCTCGTCCCCGAGGCCGGCCTGGTCGAGGCCCGCCAGCATCTCCGGCGTCAGGCCGAAGCCGTGATTGTGGTAGGACATGCAGGCGTCGCGCCCGTCGCGGGCCACGTGGATGTAGCGCACCTCGTCGAAGAGCGTCAGGCCGTCGGCCGGCACATGCGCCTTGAGGAAGCGGCGATGGGTCTGGGCCTCGATGTAGGCCATCACGGCCTCGATCGGCTCGGGAAAGCGCCGGTCGACCCAGGGTGAGATCTTCAACACCGGGCGGGCCTCCGGCGTCTGGAAGACGAGCAGATCGGCGATCCGCTGCATCCAGGTCGTGCCGCACTTTGGATAGGTAGCGATCACGATGTCGCCGGGCTGCGGCCGGTAGTGCGCCCAGCGCCTGCTGTCCAGGGTCCAGACGCGATAGTCGCGCCGGGCGGGGCGCGTGGTCATCGCAACCCCATCGCCACCGGGCGTTACTCCGGCAGCGTCTCGCCCGAGCCGCCCATCTCCGCGGGCAGATCCTTCATCTTCGGCAGGCCGTCCTTCATCGCCAGCACCTTCTCGCCATAGTGGACGTGGATCTGCGGCACGAACTCGAGGTCGGGCAGGGTCGCCGCGTAGACGTCGATCAGGTTCCACTGCGGATGCGCCGTCATCAGGTGGCCGCCGCAGGCGCGGCAGAACTGCCGGTCGCTACGATCCGTCTTGCTGTAGGCGCCGATGACGTCGCCCCCGCTCGTCACCGTGACATTCTCAGGCTTCCACAAGGTGAAGGCGTTGACGGGCGCCGCGGCCCATGATCGGCAGGAGCTGCAGTGACAATAGCCCATCGCCTCCGGCGCGCCCGTGACACTGATCTCCACAGCGCCGCAGAAGCACTGACCTTTCAAGCTCGGCTCGGTCATTCCTCTTCTCCCCCTTGGACTAGGGCTGCGTAGCTATCACGCGGCAGAGGGGTGGTGAAGCCAAGCCGTGAAGCCGCAACCCGCACGGTCGCGTGAGCGGGAGATGTCAGCGACGGGCCGAGACGAGAAGAAAAGGCGGCCGCTCGCGCTCGACCGCCCATTCGGGCCGCTCGCGCACCTGCTCCTCGCTCGGACCCCACTCGTCGACGTGCGTCAGCCGGAACCCCGTGCGGATCAACAGGTTGATGTAAGTGGCGAGGGTCCGGTGCTGCTTGATGACCCCCTCGGCCAACCAGTCGGTGGTGCGCGGACCCTCGTCGAGATAGCCGTCCACAGGCCAGCGCCTGCGGCCGTCGGCACCTTCCGACCAGCCCTGGGGCGTTGGTGCGGTGAAGATCGGATGCTCGACGGAAAAGACGAGACGGCCACCCGGGACGAGCGCCCTGTGCGTCGTGGCCAACAGTCCTTCCAGGTTCTGCGAGGTAGTGAAAGGCAAGCGAGCTGTAGGCGAGGTCGAACGCCGCCGCCGGCAGCTCGAGAGTCTCCATGTCGGCGCGCCGGTAGGTGATCGTGGCGTCCTGCGTGCTCCGGGCGGCGCGCTCCAGCATCCGCTCGGAGACGTCGATCCCGAGCACGCTCGCAGCGCCCTGCTCGCGCGCCCACCGGCAGAACCAGCCGAAGCCGCAGCCGAGATCGAGGATCCTGAGCCCCTGCATCGCCGGCAGAAGAGCGCGAAGCGACGGCCACTCGGCGGCACCGCCCAGGCCGTGGGTCGAGCGCTCGAGGCCGCTATAGGCGCTGAAAAAACCCGGATCGTCGTAGATGTTCTGGGCCATCGTCGCTCCTCTCGCCGTCGTTGGGTCCGGTCAGGGGTCGAACCGCTCGGGCAGCGGGAACAGGGTCACAAAGCGCTCCGCGAGCCGGCGATCGCCGGAAATCCGGAGGACGCCCTCGGCCTCCAGCCGCGCCAGGGGCGCCTGGCCGTACACCGCGGCGCCGAGGGCCATCGGCGTTGCGGCGAAGCGGACGCGCGGATCTGGCGGATCGCCCTGCGCGATCGAAAGGCCACTGCTCGTCAGATGCACACCGTAGACGTCCTCACCAAGCCTGAATCCGAGCCAGACGTCGAGATCGCGGCAGCGCCCGAGGTCGAGCATCGTCCGGAAGGACAAGAGGAGCGAGACGCCGCTGATCCGCCGGCTGGGGTCGTGGCCAGGGGAACGCGCCGCCCAGCGCCCCATTGCCGAGGTGATCGGCTCGGCTTCGTATCCCCATTCTGTCAGCTCATAGACCGGCGTCGCGGCGGGCGGCGGCAGCTTCGTCCTCACCAGGACCTTACGCCGTTCCAGATCGGACAAGCGCTGCGTGAGAACGCTCGCGCTGATGCCCGGCAGGTCGGTGCGCAACTGCGAGAACCGCCGCGGGCCCAGCATGAGCTCCCGGATGATCAGGAGCGCCCAGCGATCGCCGAAGACCTCGAGCGCGTGCGCCGTGCCGCAGGCGTCGTCGTAGCGGCGCGGCCCGGCGGCTGTGGTAGCTTTTTCCAACTTCATGGTTGTCTTTTCGAACCGATGTGTGGGATGGTCAAGCGTCGCGGAGCGGAGCCCATGACGAGAAAAAATCCGACACACGTGGCGCGTTGCCGATGTGGTGCTGTCGAGGTTGGCGGCTGGGGCGAGCCCATTGTCGTCAACGCCTGCTACTGCGACGATTGCCGGACCGCGGCCCAACGGCTTGCCGCATCCGCCGACTCGGCGCCGGCGGCCGGCGCCGACGGCGGCACGGAATTCATGCTGTTCCGCCGCGACCGCATCGCCTGCACGCGGGGCGGCGACCGCCTCCGGGCGATGAGGCTGACCGACGCCTCGAAGACCCGGCGGATGATCGCCGGCTGCTGCGCAACGCCGATGTATCTGGCCTTCGACGACCGGCGGCCCTGGGTGTCGGCGTTCCGCGCCGCTTTCGGGACCGGTGCGCCGCCGGTGCAGATGCGAATCTGCACCCGGTTCGGACGGCCGGAAGAGAAGGCCGAGGACGGCTTGCCCAGCCATCCCGGCTATCCGCCCGCGATGATCCTTCGCATCCTCGCCGCTTGGCCGCTCATGCTGCTCAGCCGGCCGGTCGGCGCTTTGCCCTGAGGCGGCCTCTCGGCCTGCGGCGCAACCCGCCCCGGTCGGAACGGCGGCGCACGGTCGTCGTCCGTGATGGCGCGGCACGGTCCTTGCTTTGTGATCCGGATCGAGGGTTGGTGGCCCGCCGCCTGACGCAACGCTGCGCGCAGGCGGCATCATGGGGTCGAGAGCATGTCGGCAGGGCTGGAGGGTTGGCGGCGCTGCGGGATGGGCGCGCGGCCGGGCGCTGCCACAGGGCTGTCATCTGATCGTCATGGCACGGGAGTAGCTCCTCCCGCGAACGAGGCCGACCGAGACCGACCCGCAAGGAGGGACAGCCCAATGCGCTCAAGGCTTCTGCTGACGGCGGCTGCCGCCGTCATGACCGCGACCATGGCGACCGCCGCCTTCGCCGAAGGTGTCGTCACCATCTACAGCGCCGACGGCCTGCACGATGGCAGCCCCAACTGGTACCAGACCCAGTTCGACGCCTTCACCAAGGCCACGGGCATCAAGGTCCAGTATATCGAGGGCGGCTCGGGCGTGGTGGTGCAGCGTGTCGCCAAGGAGCAGTCGAACCCGCAGGCGGACGTGCTCGTGACGCTGCCGCCCTTCATCCAGAAGGCCGCGGCCGACGGCCTGCTCCAGCCCTACACGTCGCCCGAGGCGGCGGCGATCCCTGCGGAATCGAAGGATCCCAAGGGCGACTACACGGCCCTCGTCAACAACTACATGAACTTCATCTATAACAGCGAGGCGCTGAGCGCGCCGCCGAAGACCTACGCCGACCTGCTCGATCCCAAGTTCAAGGGCAAGCTCCAATATTCGACGCCGGGCCAGGCCGGCGACGGCACGGCCGTGGTGCTGCAGGTGGTGCACGCCTTCGGCAGCAAGGATGCCGCCTTTGATTACTTGAAGAAGCTGCAGCAGAACAATGTCGGCCCGTCCTCCTCGACCGGCAAGCTGGCGCCGCTCGTCAACAAGGGCGAGCTCTACGTCGCCAACGGCGATCTGCAGATGAACATGGCGCAGAAGGTCCAGAACCCCAACCTCCAGGTGTTCTGGCCGGCCGGGCCGGACGGCACCCGCTCGACCTTCGCGCTGCCCTACTATATGGGGCTCGTGAAGGGCGCGCCTGATGCCGAGAACGGCAAGAAGCTCATCGACTTCCTCCTTTCCAAGGAGGCGCAGTCGAGCCTCTCGACGGTCGCCTGGGGTCTGCCGGTCAGGAGCGACGTGACGCCCACCGACGCCAACTTCAAGGCCATGCACCAGCTCATGGAGGGCGTCACCATCTGGACGCCGGACTGGGCCTCTGTGCTCGACAGCCTCGAGGCCGACGTGTCGCGCTGGCACGAGGCTACCGGCAGCTGATGGCCGAGACGGCAGGCCTGGAGGGCGCAGCACTCGCGCCCTCCGCCGCCGGCACGATGACCGAGGCCGGCAACAGCATCGGCTTCGAGGAGGTCTCGGTCGCCTATCGCGGCACGACGGTTCTTTCGGACTTCACGCTGCGGGTGGCGCCGGGCGAGATCGTGGCGCTGCTCGGCCCCTCGGGCTCGGGCAAGACCACGGCGCTGCGCGCGGTCGCGGGCTTCGTACGGCCCAGCCGGGGCCGCGTCCTGATCGGCGAGACCGACGTCACCGCCCTGCCGCCCTATGCCCGCGGCATCGGCATGGTGGTGCAGAACTACGCGCTGTTTCCGCATATGAGCGTCGCCGAGAACGTGGCGTTCGGGCTGAAGGCGCGCAGGGCGGAGCGGGCGGTTGTGAGCGAGCGGGTGGCATCCAGCCTCGACATGGTGGGCATGGGCGCTTTTCGCGATCGCTACCCGCGCCAGCTCTCGGGCGGCCAGCAGCAGCGGGTCGCGATCGCCCGGGCGCTCGCCATCCGGCCGAAGGTGCTGCTGCTCGACGAGCCGCTCTCGGCGCTCGACGCGCAGATCCGCCGCTCGATGGTCGAGGAGCTGGCCCGCCTGCACCGCGACCTGCCGCATCTGGCCGTGCTCTACGTCACCCACGACCAGAGCGAGGCGCTGACGCTGGCCGAGCGCATCGCCATCATGAAGGATGGCCGGCTCGCAGCACTGGGGGCGGCACGCAGCCTCTACCGGCGCCCGCCCAGCCGCTTCGCCGCCGAGTTTTTGGGACGAGCCAACGTTCTCGCCTGCCGGGTCGCTGGTATCGCGCCCGGCAGCGAGACGGTCGAGATTGCGGTTGCCGGGGAGCGGATGAGCGGCCTGGCGCGCGAGGCCCTGGCCCCGAATGCGCCGGCGCTCCTTTGCATCCGCCCGCACGACCTGAAGCTCGTGCCCGACGCGAGCCGGCCCAACCGGCTGGCCGGCACCGTGAGCTATGTCGACTGGCAGGGCGAGGTCGAGACGATCACCGTGGCCCTGGGCGAGGCGGAGGTCAGGATCGCGGCACCGCCCTCCTCCTCGCCGCCGAGCCCCGGCGATCGCATCGAGCTTTTCTTCGCCACCGAGGACGCGACGATCCTCGCCGACGAGCAGGGCCTTGGCTGAGGCGGGCGCAGCACCGGCACCGATGGGCCATGGCGGCACGTCCGCGCTTTGGGTGCTGCCGCCGCTCCTGCTCTCGGCCTGCCTCGTTCTCTATCCGCTGGCGCTCGTCCTGGGCGAGGCGCTCTCCGGCGGCAAGGAAGGGCTCGATCTCGGCCCGGCGCTGCGCGTCCTGGGCTCGCGGCTCTTCCTCAATGGGCTCGCGAACACGCTCCGCATCTCGCTCGGCGCCAGCGCCGGCTGCCTTCTCCTGGGCTTCACGCTGGCGCTTGTTTTGTCCTTTGTGCCCTTTCCGGGGCGCACGATGGCCTCCCGCCTGATCGAGACCTTCATAGCATTGCCGACCTTCCTCGTGGCGCTGGCCTTTACGTTCGTCTACGGCTCGGCCGGCATGCTGAATGCCGGGCTGATGGGGCTCACCGGCGCCACGACGCCGCCCGTCGATTTTCTTTATTCCTCCTGGGGCGTGATCCTGGCCGAGGTGACGGTCTACACGCCCTTCGTGCTGCGCCCGCTGATGGCCGCCTTCTCGCTGATCGAGCCGGCCCAGCTCGAGGTCGCCTCCAGCCTCGGTGCCCGGGCGCCCATGATCATCCGCCGCATCATCCTGCCGGCAGCGCTGCCCGCGCTGATGGCCGGCGGCAGCCTCTGCCTTCTCCTTACCGTCAACGAGTTCGGCATCGTCCTTTTCATCGGCGCCAAGGGCGTCATCACCCTGCCGCTCCTCGTCTACGACAAGGCGATCCAGGAGTTCGACTACACGACCGCCTGCGTCATCGCGGCCGCCAACCTCGTCCTCTCGCTCGGCCTCTACGGGCTCTACCGGGCGCTCCTCGGCCGTCTCGGAGGTGCCCGTGCTGGTGTGGTCTAGGGGCGGGCGCGCGCTTGCCTGGAGCGTGGCGGGCGGGCTGATCCTCGTCGTCTACGTCGTGCCGCTCGCCGTCATCGTTCTCGCCAGCCTCGCCGGGCAGTGGAACGGCGTCTGGCCCAGCCATCTGGGCTTCGTGAACTACGTCCATGCGCTCCAGGGCCAGCCCGGCGAGGCGCTCAAGGCCAGCCTCGTCACCGCCATGGTGGCGAGCGCCGTGGCGCTGCTGGCCGGCACCTGGGCAGCCCTGGCGCTGCGCGACATGGCGCTCGTGCCACGCCGCATCCTCGACCTCGTCTTCTTCATGCCGAGCGCCGTGCCCTCCGTCTCGGTGGGCCTGGGCCTGCTCGTGGCCTTCAGCCGGCCGCCCATCCTCCTCAACGGCACCACGCTCATCGTCGTGGTGGCGCACCTGGTCCTCGTCTCGGCCTTCACCTATGGCAGCGTCACGGCCGGCCTGATGCAGCTCCCCCGCGACTACGAGCAGATGGCGGAGAGCCTGGGTGCCCGGCCCTTCTATCGCCTGAGAAGAATCACCCTGCCGCTGCTGACGCCCTATCTCGCGGCCGCGTTCAGCCTCAGCTTCGCGCTCTCGATGGGCGAGCTCGGCGCCACCGCGATGGTCTACCCGCCGGGCTGGGTGACCATGCCCGTCAGCATCTTCGCCCTCACCGACCGCGGCGACGTCTTCGAGGGCGCCGCCCTCACAGTGCTTTTGATCCTGGCCACCCTCGTCATGCTGGCGATCCTCTCCGTCGCCTCGAGAAAGCCCGCTTCCTAGTCCGCGTCGCCAAGCCGCCGTGCCGGCTCGATCTGAAGGCACCCCGGCATGGTGACGGTCGAGCTCATGCCGAGCGAGCCCGCGAGGCGCGATCCGTGCGCCGCAGCGGCGGCGAGTGCCAGGACGGTCGCCGCGAGGGGCACGAACGACAGCCAGAGCACCGTGTCCCAGCCGAAGGATGTGAGCAGGCTCCCGGAGAGGAAGGACCCGAACGCCATGGTCCCGAACACGGCGAAGTCGTTGAGCGACTGCACCCGCGTCCGTTCCTCGGGCCGGTGACATTGGAGCACCAGGGCCGAGGCGCCCACGAAGCCGAAGTTCCACCCCAGGCCGAGCAGGATCAGGGTCAGCCAGAAATGCCCGGCATCCGAGCCCATCAACCCGACCATGGCGGATGCGGCGATCAGGGCCAGTCCGGCGGCTATCACGCGAGGCGCGCCGAAGCGGGCGATCAGCCGCCCGGTGAAGAAGCTGGGCGCGAACATGGCGATGACGTGCCACTGGATGCCGAGATTGGATGTCTCTTGTGACAGGCCGCACATCCGCATGGCCAGGGGTGCCGCCGTCATGAGGAAGTTCATGAGCAGGTAGGAGACGACGCCGCAGATCACGGCGGTGATGAAGCGCGGCTGGCGCGCGAGGACGCCGAGGGGGCGGCCACCGGCGAGCTCGGCCGCCGTCGGCTTCGGCAGCCGGACACCCAGCAGGATGAGAGCGGCCACCACGGCCACCGCGGCCTGCGCCAGGTAGGTGGCGGCGAACAAATAGGGTGGCCACAGGTCCATGGTGTGGGTGACGAGCTGTGGGCCGACGACCCCGGCCAGGACCCCGCCCGCCATGACGGCGGACAGCGCACGGGCGCGCCGCTCCGGCGGCGCGCAGTCGGCGGCCGCAAAGCGGAAGGAGAGGACGACGGCGGCATAGGCTCCGCCGAAAAAGGTCGCCGCGCAGAGAAGCCAGAAGGAGCCGAGCACCACCGCGACCGCGGCGAGCAGCCCCACGAGCACCCCGCAGCCCGTTCCCGCCAGGAAGGCGGCACGGCGGCCGTGGCGGTGCGCGATGATGCCTGCGGGCAAGGTGCAGGCGGCCATGCCCACCACGAAGACGGAGATGGGCAGCGTCGCCAGGGCTTTGTTGGGTGCGAGCATCTCGCCGACGATGGCGGCCGTCGCATAGACGACCACGGAGTTCGCCCCGGCCAGCGCTTGTGCTGCGGCGAGCCTCAGGACGTTGCTGCGCTCGTGGCTATAGGAAACGGCGGATGCTGGCTCGGTCGCGGTCATGGCAGTCGCGTGTGACATAAGCTTCCTCAGGCGGCGAGAAGGTCGCGCCAGCGCGCGTCGCGGGGGGACGGGCGGCGGTGCAGACGATGGTCGAGGAGTGCCCCTGCCTTGGCGCTCTCGCCGCTCCGCATCAAGGCTTGGAGGAGCGTGTCCTCCACCACCTCGCGCTGGGCGCCGCTGCCGCCGATGCGCACGACCTCGGCCGCGACCGGCTCCAGGATGCGCACGCAGGCGGCATAGTCCTCCTCCGCGAAGGCGAGCGCCGCGCGGCAGATCGCGGGCGCCACGGGCCCCGCGGCGAGGCTTCCCGCCTCGATCAGGTCGGTCAGCGCTGCAAGGCGCTGCTCGACCGCGGCCTTGCCGCCCGTCGCCGCGGCGAGGAGGGCCATGTGGACGTCGACGAACGCGAGGCCGGCCTTGGCGAAGTGCGGCGTGGCATAGGCGTAGGCATCCTCCCACAGCCCCTCGGGCACCGCGTGGCCGTAGGCGCGGAGCCGCCACAGGAGCGAGGCGCTGTCGGTCACGACGTTGATCGGCATGCCCAGCGAGGCCGACGGCTGGACATACCGGGCGTAGATCTCGAGCGCACGGCCGGCATCGCCGCGCTCCAGCGCCACCAGCGCGGCGTGCCAGGCGATGTGGCCGTGGAGGGGGCCGCTGCGGTCGTAGCCCGGCAGCCAGCCGGCGATCAGCTCGCCCGCCTCCTCGCCGGCACCGCCCTCGAACATGGCGTGCGAGAGCGCGTGGAGCGCGTTGGCGTTCTCCCGCCGCAGGTCATAGGCACGCTGCGTGAGGTCGCGGCCGAGCGTGACCGCGCCGTTCTCGACGTGGGACCAGCCCCGGTAGTTGAGGAACCACCAGTCGTCGGCCTCGAAATGGAGGGCATGGCGCTCGCAGAGATCGACCCGCGCCTGGTCATGGTCCGCCATGCCGGAGAAAGCAAAGAGCCCGAAGGCGCCCAGCGGCAAGGAGAGGATCAGGACGTCGCGCGGCCAGGCGTCGGCGTGGGCGAGCGCCCGCTCCAGCGCCTCGGCCGATCGGCCGTTGATCGCAAGGGAGAGGACCTCGACATGGCTCCGCTCCCGCTCGGTTCCGCGCCGGGCGACGATCTCTTCTGCCGTGGCGATCCTGGCCCTTGCCTGGGCGGGCTCGGCGCGGATGGCGTGCAGGCGGGCACGCGCCGCGTGGGCGAGGGCGAAGTCGGGGTCGGCCGCGACCGCCTCCTCCAGGGCTTCGGCGGCACCCGGCCAAGCGGAGAGGAGAAGATCGACACCGTCCCGATAGCGCTCGGCCGCGAGGTCGGACGTGGTCGAGAGCGGCAGGCCGCGGCGGTCGAGGCGGGCCATGAGAGGCTCCTCATTCTCGGGCAACGCAGGTCGGAGGCTGGCTGCCCCCCGGCCCGGTCGGCCGGACAGGTCGGGTCGCCACTCGCCGCCGAGACTATCCTGCCCCGCGCTGGCTGTCTTTCGATGGAATGACAATCTGTATAGAATAACGGCCAAACGCCGGGAGTGAGCATGAGCTGGGAGACGATCGCGGCACCGCCCGGCCTGCTTCCACCGAGGCCGATGACCGTCCGTGCGCAGTCCATCCCGGCGCGCCACTACTTCCCCGAGCACGCGCATCGCTGGAACCAGGTCGTCTACGCGATCTCCGGGGTGCTGACGGTGGCGGTCGAGGGCCGCTCCCTCGTGATCTCGCCGGAGCAGGCCGTGTGGCTGCCGACCGGCCAGCCGCATCGCGTGGGCTCGCTGCTTGGTGCTGAGTTCCGCAGCCTGTGGATCGCCGACGAGGCCGGCGCCGGCCTGCCGAAGAGCCCCACGGTCTTCGGCGTCAGGCCGCTGCTGCGCGCCCTGATCGTCGAGGCCGTGGCGATCGAGGGGCAGGACGACGGCGACGGCTATGCGGGCCGCGTCGTCGGCCTCATTCTCGATCAGCTCCGGCGCGCGCGGTCGCTCCCGGGCGCTCTCCCCTGGCCGCGCGGGGGAAGCCTGGCCCGGCTGTGCGAGGCGCTCTACACCGACCCTGCCGATCCGCGCGGGCCCGAGGCGTGGGGCCGGGAGCTCGGCATGTCGGGGCGGACCCTGGCACGCCGCTTCGACGCGGAACTGGGGATGAGCCTGCGCTCCTGGCGTCGCCGCCTGCGGCTGTTCAGGGCGATCGAGCTGCTGGGCGGCGGCCTCGGCGTGACGCAGACGGCGATGGAGCTGGGCTACGGCTCGACCTCGGCTTTTGTCTATGCGTTTCGCCGCGACGTCGGCTGCAGTCCCCAGGCCTACATGCGCGGACGGGCGGCGACATCGGGGCGGGCGGCGTCGTCGTGACCTAGGCCCCGCCGCCGCTTCTCGGGATCTCGACGACACCCTCCACGCCGCGCATGATAGAGACGGCGCGGTCGGCCAGCGCCATGGTGGGCGCGTTGGTGTTGGCCGAGACGAGCTTGGGCATGATCGACGCGTCGATCACCCGAAGCCCCTCCACCCCCTGCACCTTCAGATCCGGCGTCACGACGGTGTCGGGCGCCCCGGCACGGCCCATGCGGCAGCTGCCGACGGGATGAAAATCGGTGCGCGCCGAGCGCCGCAGATGCGCCGCGATGTCCTCGTCGCTCGTGGCATCGGGGCCCGGCAGCAGCTCCGCCGTCAGCACGTCCGCCAAGGGGCCGCGTATGCATCAGCTCGCGCGCCGCCCGGATGCCCGCGATGTGATGCGCCATGTCGTCCGGATGGCCCAGATAGTTGGGGTTCACGAGCGGCAGGTCGCCGGGATCGGCCGAGCGCAGCCGCACCCAGCCTTTTGCGCGCGGCCGCAGCATCACCGTGTGCAGCGTCACCCCGTCCACATTGGGCACGCCGCCCGCATAGCTCGTCGTCGGCACGCAGTAGATCTGCATCACCGGATCGCCGCTGCCGTCCTCGGGCACGTGGAACGAGCAGGCCTCGATGCCGGTCGAGGTGATCCGGCCGCGCCCGAACATCATGTACTCGAGCCCGTTCATCAGCAGCTTCAGCCCGCGCTCCTGGCCGAAATGGCCATAGCTGCCCCGCGTCGCCGCCACCGTGGGCGAGCCCGGATGGTCCTGCAGGTTCTCACCCACGCCCGGCAGGTCGACCTTCACCTCGACCCCGACGTCTCTCAGGTGATCCGCCGGCCCGATCCCCGACAGCATCAGAACCTGCGGCGACACGAAGGCGCCCGCGGCCAATAAAACCTCGCCGTCGGTGCGGACGGTCTCGATCCGACCATGGTGGGAATATTCGACGCCCACGGCCCGGCCGCCCTCGACCAGGATGCGCGTGACCTTGGCCTCGGTCCTGATCTCGAGCTTTTTGTCGGTCATCAGCGGACGGATGTAGGCGTCGACGGCGCTGCAGCGGCGGCCGGGCGTGCCGGTGATCTGGAGATAGCCCACGCCGCCCGGAGCGCCATTGTTGAAGTCGTGGCGGAAGGGCAGCCCCAACCCTTGGGCCGTCCTGACAAAAATATGGCTCATGTCGCAGACGAAGCCGGCGCTGCCGACCTTCAAGGGCCCGTCGATGCCGTGATCGTCGTTGTTGAAGCGCTGGTTGCCCTCGAGCGCCCTGAAGTGCGGCAGCATCGTCTTCCAGGACCACAGATCGCTGCCGCTGGTCTCGCCCCAGCTGTCATAGTCGGCCTTGCGGCCGCGCATATAGGCCTGCGCGTTGATGCTGCTCCCGCCGCCCAGCACGCGTCCCTGCGGGATGGTCAGCACGCGGTCGTCGAGCTGCGGCTGCGGCACGGTCAGGTGCTGCGTCATGTAGTGCGGGTGCTCCAGGAGCTTGATGAAGCCCGCCGGCAGGTGCAGCAGCCAGTTTTTGTCCGGCTTACCCGCCTCGATCAAAAGCACCCGCGCCCCGAACGCCGACGTCAGCCGCCAGGCCGCCACGCAGCCGGCGCTGCCGCCGCCGATGATGATGTAGTCGTAAGCCAAGACCGTCCCCCCGCTGCCCGGCCGCAGGGATGCGGCGGCGGGGGCGCGGGGTCAAGGGCGGCGCGGATGCGGGGCAGCCCGGAGGCCTCGCCCTGGTGCTCGATTGACCACGGCCCGATCCAGGCTCAGTCTCGCCGCAGAAGCCGCTTGCGGGGGCGGGCGTGTCAGTGACGGACGACAGGACGGCGCGGCTGGGCGAGCTGCGCAAGGCCGTGGACGAGGCCGCGGGCCAGGCGCGCCAGCTCACCTTCCTGATGCTGACGGTGGGGCTCTATATCGGCATCACCGGCGCCACCACGACGCACAGGATGCTGCTCGTCGGCGGTACGATCCAGATGCCGATCCTCAATGTCGGCGTCGATCTGCTCTGGTTCTACCGCGCGGCGCCGATCCTGTTCCTCGTGCTGCACGCTTGGCTCATGGGAGCCATGGTCTCCCTGTCCCGGCGCATCGATGCCCTCAACCGCGAGATCGACCGCCTACCTGGCGTCGAGCGCCGCTACCAGCGTGGCCTCGTAGCCGCTTTTCCGTTTGTTGAATGGCGTGCCGGGTTCCTTAGCCGTGTCATCGAGCGCGCTCTCTCGGCGGCAATCAACTGGACCATCTATGTTGGTCTGCCGGTTGCCCTGTTCCTGTGGATACAGCTTCGCTTCCTGCCCTACCAGGATGCCTTCATCACGGGGCTCCATGCCGTCTCTCTCGCGGCCGACCTGATGCTCATTTGGTTCATATGGCCGGAAGTGAATGGGCCGACGCGATCTCTGCCCGGAACCCTCGCCGGCGCCGTCGGCACGATCGGCGTGGTGCTTTTGGCCGCTCTGATGATGCTCGATCAGCGTCATCCCTGGATGCGATGGGCGGAGGCTCCGAGTGGCAGCGTCTACCTTCCGTCCACCTTCGCGGATTGGGCGGGATGTGAGCCGCCGCCCGTTCATTCAGTGGAGTCCGAGCGCCATACACTGATCTCTACATTCGAGTATTGCTACAGCCGCCTCGTCGTGACCAACAAGGTCCTCATGGAGCGCGAGCCATCGCCGCAGGTTATGGCGGCGTTCCTCGCGAGGGCGAAAGAAGGTAAGGAAGACGACGCGCAGCTCGCGGCCTTCCTCGACAAGGCCCTGGCCGACCCGCTAAACCTGAGCGGCCGCAACCTGCGACGTGCCGATCTTTCGGGATCCCGGATGCCGGGTCTGGTGCTCGACAGTAATACCCATCTCGAAGGGTCAAACCTCTCTGGCACCGACCTGGCGAAGGCGTTCATGTCGGGCGCCTCGCTTCAGGGCGCCCGCCTCGTCTACGCGTCACTACAAGGCGCCAACCTCGATGACGCCAAGCTGCAGGGCGCCAGCCTCTTCCGTGCCTCTCTGCGGGGCGCCAGCCTCTTCCGGTGCCTCTCTACAGGGTGCCCGCCTCATCCGCGCCTCGCTGCAGAGCGCCCGCCTCGACGGCGCCTCTTTACAGGGCGCCCACCTCGACGGCGCCTCGCTCCAGGGTGCCCGCCTTGACGGTGCTTCTCTACAGGGCGCCAGCCTCCACCGCGCTTCTCTGCAGGGCGCGAGCCTCGACGGGGTCTCTCTGCAGGGCGCGAGCCTCTACCGCGCCTCGTTGCAGGGTGCCAGCCTCGTCGGCGCCTCGCTGCAGGGCGCTGACATACGGCGTACGAATCTCTGGCGTGCACGGATTACCGCCAGAACTGACCTTTCCCTCACCGATCCTCGCGGGACGCGGCCGAGGATGGCCCGGCAGTGATTGACGAGGCGGTCCGCGGCATCGACGATCCGGAGCTTGCCGAACGCGTGAAGCGCGTCCTCATGGAACGGCTCAATACCGTCCCCAACCCCTGGGTTGCTCCCGTCGTGGACGAGGCTCGTTGGAAAGACGCGCTCACCGATGGAGGCGACGCTGCCGTTCGAGATCTGCTACCGCACACTATCGGCACGGATGCCCACGCTTCCGCGCTCAACGACGCGCTCGTGCCTCTATTCTGTTCCGATCGCTGGATCGCTCACGGTCTCCTGCTCAGCGCTCGGGCTGACGGCGAAGGCGATCCTGCTCGCCGATGGCCCGCGTTCGCACGTTCGGCAAAAGCCAGAGCTAGTGAGGGCCAATGTCCGGGCTTCGCCCAACTCAGCGACTATGACCGAAAGTCCCTTGCGGACCTCGCCAGCAGCGGTGCCGCGACAGAAGCCTCTAAGCCAAAGTGACAGGCAGCTCGATGCTACGAGCGTCGCCGACGTCTCCTCATTCCGAAGAGAGCTGAGGATCTGAGGCAAGTCGAATCCGCGCCGACAGTGTCCACCTCAATCCAAAGCCCCGGCAATTCACTCGCCCCCTCACCCCACATGCGTTTCCTTCGCGACGATGTGATCGAGGTCGGTCGCCGTCGCCATGCTCGCCGCGGCACCGAGAAGAGCCGGGCGGCCGTGCGCGTCGGCGCCGATCCTGATGCTGCCGTCGTCGAACTGCAGGATCTCGGCCGTATAGATCTTGTCCTTCCCCTCGCCGCCCGGCGCATGGTCCGTCTCGGCCACCTGCACGTAGCTTTTTTTCGCCATCACCGCGAAGGCGGCGAGGTCGCCGTGGAAGACGACGGTGTCGTTGCCGCCCTCGCCGTAGACCTTGTCGTTGCCGGGGCCGGGCATCAGGGTGTCGTTACCGTCGCCGCCAAAGAGCTTGTCGTTGCCGGCACCGCCCTCGATGAGGTTCGCCAGGTCGTTGCCGTGGATGACGTCCTTGCCGCTGCCGCCCTTGGCGTTCTCGATCAGCGTGCCGCTCTCGATGAAGAGCGTCGTCTTGTAGCTGCCGCCGGGATAGTGATAGGGCTGACCGAGATCGCTCCAGCTGCCGGGCTCGAGGTCGATCGCCGACGCCGACTTCTGGTTCGACCAGTCGATCGTGTCGGTGCCGCCGCTGTCGACGATGGTCTCGAGGATCTGCTGGCCCGGGCTCCAGCTGTAGGTGGTGTTGCCGGCGTGGATCGACGGGTTGGCGCCATAGAGATACTGGATCGCCTGGATGTCGTACTGCATTGGTGTCGTCGGGAAGAAGTCGATATTGTAGGCGCCCCCGATCGGCCCGCCCTCCGAGGTGCGGTAGGTCATGAGGGAAGTGCCGAGCCAATCCTCGGAGGAGGGCAGCACCACGCCCGAGCCGCTGTCCTCGAACGGGTGCTTGAGGCCGAGGGCGTGGCCGATCTCGTGCATCAGCGTGGCGTTGTCGTAGGTGCCGGGCGCGTAGTCGCCCTTGGCCGCGATGTCCGGCCCCAGCCATACGTCGCCCGACGAGGCGCTGCCGCCAGGCGGGTAGGCCTGCGCCGTCGGGACCGCGTCGCTCTGGCCGAAGCGGATGGCACCCACGCTGCCGCTCGTGTCCGCGACCTCGACGAAGGCGATGTTGGCGAGGCTGGACCAGGCATGGAGCGCCGTGCGCACCGCCGCCTGCTGGTCCGCGTCCAGGGGCGAGAAGCCGTGCAAGGGCTCGTTGTCGTAACTATAGCCAGAGGGCCAGACGGCGCCGTAACCCGGAAAGCTGTAGGTGATGGTGGCGCCTGTGCCGACCCCGCCGCCCCACTTGACGCCGTCGAGCAGGCTGTCCGCCTCCTGGACGCCGCTGTCCGGCACCGCCGACCAAGCGCCGGAGCCCGAAGGCGCCACGCTGGCGGTCGACACTTCCCTTTCCCGCGTCGTCGGCATCCCGGCTGCTCCGCTGGCCAAGGTCGTCAACCGCCAGTCTCATGCTAGCACGCGCCGGGGCCGGGCTGGAAGGCCGGCTCGCCCAGTGCCGCCGAGGCCGCTATGCTCGGGCCCATGATCCGAATCACCGACCACTTGGCCATCGACGAGAGCGAGCTCGAGGAGACCTTCGTGCGCGCCTCGGGCCCGGGCGGGCAGAACGTCAACAAGCTGGCGACGGCGGTCCAGCTTCGCTTCGACGTGCGCCGCTCGCCTTCGCTGCCGGAAGCGGTGCGCGAGCGCCTCGAGCGCCGCGCCGGCCACCGGCTGACCCAGGAGGGCGTGCTCGTGATCAACGCCCAGCGCCATCGCACCCAGGAGCGCAACCGTGCCGACGCGCAGGAGCGCCTCGTGGCCCTGATCCGCGAGGCCGCCATCCCGCCGACGCCGCGCAAGAAGACCCGGCCCACCGCCGCCTCCCGCCGCCGCCGCCTCGAGGCCAAGACCAGGCGCGCCACGACTAAAGCCCAAAGAACAAGGCCGGCGCGCGACGAGTAGATCGCCGCCGCGACGCGATGCCAGGAAGGCCTTTTTTCGTTTTTGTTCACCACGGCGCTTGGCGGAGGCAGCATGGCGCGCCGCGCGACCGTGCTCTCGGCCGATGGGCGCGCCCGGGCTGGGTCGTGAAAGTCGATGGGGTTCGGGACGTCGCTGGCGTCTGAAGACGATGCCATGTCGATGTTCCTCGTGGCCGGAGGGGTATCGACCAGAAATGCCCGTTCGGGATGGCGGGCTGTGGAGAAATGCCGCGCGCTACGCGCGCGGTGTGCACCCCCGAGGGACGGGAGCGCTTGACCATGGCGACGGCTCGTGCGCGCAGCATGGCTTCCTCCCAGGGCCAGGCCGCGGGCCGGGCAAGCGGTTCCGGACACGCTTGACCGGGTCCCTGGGGTCGCCAAGAATGATCTCATACCAGGGAGGAATCCGAGGCATGTACACCAAGCAGGCCCTGCGCGAGCTGGGCATGGGCGACGGCATCCTGGACACGGAGCAGCTCCAGGCGCTCGACCGCGACGGTTTCATCATCATCGAGGGCGTCTATTCACCGGCGGCGTGCCGACGCATGGCCGAGGCGTTCGACCGCCTGCACGCGGCCGAGGGCGAGCGCGGCGGTCACGAGGTCCATGTCGAGCCCGGGGCACCCAGGGTCTCCAACATCTTCAACAAGACCGACGCCTACGATGACTGCCTCGCCTGCGCCGAGCTGCTCGCCGCCTCGCATTGGATGCTGGGCGAGTTCAAGCTGCACGGCGCCAACCTGCGCGAGCCTGCCAAGGGCAGCGGCCATCAGGACCTGCATTGCGACGTGCCGAAGAAGTTCGCCGACGACTGGTGGGTCACCAATGGCCTGATCCTGTTCGACGACATGACGCGCGACAACGGCCCCACCCGTGTCGTGCCGGGCTCGCATCGCTGGCCGCCGATGAACGTGCCGCACGTGAACCGCGCCGACTGGCAGCCCACGCCGCTCACGCCGGAGGAGGAGGCGCGGGTGCCCTCGGATCTGGCCGCACCCTATCCTGGCGAGGCTCTGGTCACGGCGCCCGCGGGCTCGGTTGTCATCATCAACTCCTCGATCTGGCACGGCGGCACGCGCAACGACAGTGGTGCCCGCCGTCGCGTCCTGCACCTCACCTACACGCGCCGCGACCTCCCGCAACAGCTCTACCAGCGCGACTATCTGACGAAGGAGCTCTACGAGCGGATGGGCCCCGCCCAGCGCTTTCTGCTCGACATCGAGCCGCTGACCGACGGTGCCGAGGCGGGTCGGATGCCCAAGCGTCATGGCAACAGCTGGTGGAACTGAGGCGCGTGCACGAGGGAGCGTGTCGAACATCGCCCAGCATCAATGATTGGGCAATATTGATCCTACGGACCCGTTGTGCGCTGCTCGGGTCCAGTTGAGACCTCCCGCCTCGACTGTCACGATCAAAAGGAAAGATCGCTCGCGGCGACGGTGTGGCGTGGCGAATCGGTCCGTCTCCGCGTAGACCGTCTTGGAGAGGCGCCCGACCGGGGCAGGCTGCATTGGCTCGACGACGTGCCGAGCTCGGGAAGTCGGGCTCCGGGATCGATGCCGGAAATGCCGGCGTCGTGAACGGCGCGGGCCGCCTCGGCTCCGCTACCGCTGCGGCAGGAGCGGAGCCGAGGCGGGCGCAAGCTCGGCGGAGACATCAGATGCTCGATGGCACCGGTGAAATCGAGCAGCGCTCGTGACAGGTCGAGCTGCGCCGACCACCTGCTCTTTTACTCGGCTGTCGGTAGGTGGCGACGTCCGCATTCCTGACGGCACGCGGCGCCCAGCTGCGCAGATCGGCGGGCGACCGCCTTCAATGCTGCCCCTGGCCAAGTCTCTTCCTGGCGTCGGAGACTCGACGGGCCGGTGCGGAGGATACATCGACGACAAGTCGACGGCAAATCGAGCGGCCCGCCGAACACCGGTCCCGGTGCTGGATGGGCAATAGAACGCCGCCCAGGCTTCCTCGGCGAAAGCTCGATCCGGGACTGGAGGGAGAGAGCCGGACGCCGGTCGTCGGCGCCGGCTCGGTACCCTTTAGGCCCTGGCTGAGGTCGAGGAGCCGGAGGCGCTCTTGCGGCGACCGCGGGCCTTCACCGGGGCGGGCGCCGGTGAGGGTGCCACGACCTTCCTCGGGCGACCACGCTTCTTCGGTGCCGGCTGGGTCTCCTCAGCAGCCGCGACCGGTGCGGGAGCAGGCTCTGCAGCAGCGGCCTTCTTCGCAACAGGCTTTGTGGCGGTCTTCGCGGGCGCCGGGGCCGGAACGGCTGGCGCGGCGCGCGCGGGGCTGAGAACGAGCGCGCCGTCCCGCGTCTCGACGTCGAGCTCGTCACCCGCCTCGAGCCGAAGGGCCTGGCGAACTCTTGCCGGCAAGGCAATCCAGCCATCGAAGTGGATGCGGATCTTGGACATACGGGATCCTTGTGATGCTGATTAACAAAGGGAAAGCTCGAGCCGCTGGTCAGATCTTGTCTCGAGCCTTCGAGCACACTTGGTGCGGCCAGTGGGCCATGCCAAGCCATGCCCTCGGATTTTTCTTACGCGGGAATTGCAAGAAAAACCAAGAAAAATTGTTTGCCAGCCGCGAAATAGCGTTTGGTCGTGCGCGCTCATCGGCGGCAACGATTGGATTTGTCGCCTTGCACGGAAGGTCGTCACGACGGAGCGTCGATATCTCGAAACAGTCGAAAGAGAACTCGCTGTTGTAACGGGCGCCCATCTGGCGTGGTCCAGGAATAGATCAGAAGCAGGTATGCTCTCGGGGCCGGCGGTATCGTCTTTCGTGTACTGGATACCGAAGCCAGGGTCGCCCTCGCGGCCTCGACCAGTTACGACCGGCTCACGATAGGTCTTCCGGCTTATTGATTCGTAAATCCGAGCGGAGTTGTACATCGGTGCAGATGCGATGGCGTCGCGTTGGCCCCGTAGGTCAAGACGAGACATCGTGCCACGCACGAGGCAGGCTCGTGACGTCGGTCCGGCCGGGTGTATTCCATGCCCCATACGCTGCCGAGGACAGCGGTCCGTGGTGCCGCGACCTTCGCATCGTCGACGGCTGTCGCGCGACAGCCGCTGGTGCGGGCTGAAACCTCTTGCGTCGTCAGACGTTCCGCGGCCGCGATGCTGTATCCTGCTCGCCGCTTCCGGTAGCGTGTCGCAATTGGAGCTTATTCGGTCACATGATCGGACGAAGCGCCGATTGATCAACAGAGGACACTCCGTCAAGCCGTGACCACATCCACGTCGGACGCCGGACGAGTTGACCGGTCGTGGCAAGGTTTATTGTCAAATAGCCGGTCGGATTGTTGTCGACCGGCTGGCATAGCCCGTGCATGTCATCAGGAGAGAGCAGCAAGGCGGATGTGGGTAGAAAATACGACGTCGGCATCGGCACCTCCCGGGGCTGCGACGTGCCCGTGCTCTGCTCGACGCCGCCGCGGTCGATGAGCTTGTGCCCGCGCGCTCCGTGCTCCTCGCCGCGGCATCGCGGGAAGGCGTCTGGCGACCCCGGCAGGGCTCGAACCTGCAACCCCCGGCTTAGAAGGCCGGTGCTCTATCCGGTTGAGCTACGGGGTCAGCGGGCGCTTTGGGTGCCGTGCTGGCGCTTATAGCAAGGCTGGGCCGGCTAGTCGAACAGACGCTGGGCAAAGCGGCGCTGCGCCAGGTGCGCGGCGAGCCAGCCGGTGATGGCGATATAGAGGATATGCAGCGCCGCGGTGCCCGGGCCTAGCGTGTGGCCCAGCATCAAGGGGCGGATCACCGCGATCAGGTGCGTCATCGGCAAGAGCCAGACGATCGCCCGGAGATAGTAGGGAAAGCGGCTGATCTCGAAGAAGACGCCGCAGAAGAGAAACATCGGCGTCACCCAGAACGAGAAAAAGTAGCTGAAGAACTCCCAGTGCCTGGCGAGCGAGGTGGCGAAGAGGCCGTAGGCCGCGAAGGCGAGGCAGGCGAGCACGATGACCGGCAGGCTCAAGAGGGCGCCGGCGGGCGACAGCACGCCGCCCCAGAGCCAGGCCACGACCAGCACGCAAAGGCCCGCCAGTAGGCCCTTCGAGGCGGCCCAGGCGATCTCGCCCCAGATGATCTCGGAAAGCTGTACCGGCGTCGCCAGCATCGCGTGCCAGGTGCGCTGCAGGTTGACGCGGGAATAGACGCTGACCGTCGCCTCGAAGCTCGGCGCGAACATGGCCGCCTGCGCCATCATGCCGGGCACGACGAAGGCGAGGTAGCTGACGCCATCCAGCGTGCCGACGACCGCACCCAGACCGAAGCCGAAGGCGAAGAGAAAAAGCACGGGATTGAAGACGTTGGTCGCCATCGACGACCAGAAGAGCTCGCGCCAGACGAGGAAATGGCGGTACCAGATGGCCGCCGTGTAGCGGTTGAAGACCGGTGCCTCGATCATCGGCTCAGGCCTCGCGCAGCGCACGGCCGGTGAGCCGGAGGAACGCGTCCTCGAGGTTCGCCGGGCGATGGATATAGACCGTGTCCTCCGGCAGGTGGGCGATCACCTGGGCAGCACTGGTCGTGTAGAAGAGCACGGCATCGCCAATATCGTCCCGCGTCAGCGTCGCATCCTCGAGGGCAGGGGGCAGGGGCTTCTTCACCTCGACCACCTCGCCCTTGACGTGGCGGCCGATCAGCTCCTCGGGCGTGCCCTCGTCGAGGATCCGCCCGCCGTCGATCAGGACGATGCGATCGCACAGGCGCTGCGCCTCATCCATGTAGTGGGTCGTCAGGAGCAGCGTCTTGCCCTGGCTCTTGAGCGTGCGCAGCAGCTGCCAGATGACGACGCGGGCCTGCGGGTCGAGCCCGGTCGTGGGCTCGTCGAGGATCAAGAGCTCCGGCTCGGCGATCAGCGCGCGGGCGATGACGAGGCGGCGCTTCATGCCGCCCGAGAGCTGGTTGACGCGCGCGTCCGCCTTCTCGCTCAGCTGCACGAAGGCCAGCAGGCGGTCGATGCGCTCGTGCACCAGTGCTGCCGGCAGCGCGAAATAGAGGCCGTAGACCTCGAGGTTGCGCCGCACCGAGAGGTCGGGGTCGAGATTGTCCTCCTGCGGCACGAGGCCGATGCGCGCCCGCTCGGCGCGCCCGAGGCGCTCGACGGCCGTCCCGAAGACGCTGAGCGTGCCCTCCGAGGGCTTGGCGAGGCCCATGATCATGCGCATCGTCGTCGTCTTGCCGGCGCCGTTGGGGCCCAGCAGCCCGACGCAGCTCGCGGCCTCGATGCCGAAGGAGATGCCGCGCACGGCATGAGCGGCGCCGTAGCGCTTGTGGAGCGCCCGGGCCTCGATGGCAGGCCCGCTCAAGGCTTCGTCCCTGCTGCCGGCCTCAGCCGCGCCCGGTGAAGTTGTCGGCGTAGGCCTTCGGGCGGACGACGCGCTTGTGCGGCTCCGTCACGACATAGTCGATGCCGCGCCGCTCGCAGTAGGCGATGGCCTCGTCCTTGGTGTCGAAGCGCAGGCTGAGCTGGCGGTCGGTATCGTCCGAGCCCGCCCAGCCGATCAGCCGGTCGACCCGCAGCGGCGAGCGCGGCTCGAACTCGACCATCCAGAACCGGGTCTTGAACCGGCCCGACGAGACGGCCGGCTTGGCCGGCTGGTAGATACGTGCCTGCATCGACCTGCTGTGACCTCGTGAGCTGACGGACGTGTGCGCCGACCGGCGCCGCCTCCAGCTAGACGAGAGGGGACGGGATGGCAAGCGCCGGCGGGGCGTCGGGCGGCCAAGCGCCGCGTTGTCGGGGCCAGCTGCGCCTGGAGGCGACGTCGCCGCCAAGCCAATCGCCGGTGAAACGGTCGAGCACTTGCACGTGACGTATCGCGTCTGCTCACGGCTGGCCCAGCACCGCCGGCCTCAGCACCTCCAGGCACCACTGGCGAAAGCTCGTGGGCGTCGCGGCCTCGGGCGTGCGCGGCTCTGCCTCGTCGAGGCCATTCTCCTTCGCCACCATCATGTCGAGCATGCCCTGCGCCATCGCCTCCGACATGCCGCGCTCGAGCAGCTGTGCCTTGAACGCGTCGTCGGGGACCTGCTGGAAGCGCACCGGCTTACCCGGCACGTCCGACATGATCGCCGCCATCTCGTTGAGGGAGAGATCCTCGGGGCCCAGCAGCGGGACGTCGGCCCGCCCGCTCCAGGCATGATCGAGCAGCAGCCGCGCCGCCACGGCAGCGATGTCACGGGTGGCGCAAAGGGGGTGTCTGCGATCACCGGCGCCCGGCCAGAAGAAGACACCCTGGCTGCGGATCGTCTCCACCTGGCGGAGCATGTTGTCCATGAAGGAGGGCAGTGCCAGCGCCCGGTAGGCCACGCCGGTGCCGGCGATCAGGTCGTCCATCGCGTGCGAGGCGGAGACCAGCCCGGCGTTCTCCGTCACGCCACGACCGAGGGCCGACACGGCCACCACCCGCTTCACGCCATGGCTTCTGATCGCGGCGCAGGCAGGCCGGGCGAAATCCAGATAGACGGACTCCATGCTCGGCGCTCGATGGTTCGGCGGCGCGACCCAGAACACGGAATCGGCGCCGGCGAAGGCGCGGTTGACGACATCGGCGTCGCCGTGCGAGCCCTCGACGACCTCGACGCGCCCGCGCACTTCCGAGGGAAGACGGGAAGGGTCGCGGGCGATGACGCGGACGGGCTCTCCGCCGTCGAGGAGATGGGCGAGGACCTGCCGGCCGATGGTACCCGTGGGCGTGGTGACGACGATCATGGCATCCGATCCGCCGCGGAACGATGTGATAAACTATACCGTACCGTTTACTTCTCCGTCAAGCTGGCTGAGATAGGCGGCGATCCGGGATGGCGAGGCGAGGCGACGCGCTGCGCGAGCACATCCTCTGGGTGGCGAAGGACGTGTTCCTCGAGACGGGTTTCGAGCGGGCGTCGATGGACGTGGTTGCAGCCCGTGCCGAGACCTCGAAGCGGTCCCTCTACGCGCACTTCGAGAGCAAGGAGAAGCTGTACCTCGCGGTGATCGAGCTGGTGCGGGGGCTTTTCCTGAGCCGGCTCAGGACGCCCGCCGACTACGCCGACGATCCCACCGAGGCGCTCACGCTGTTCTGCGGCCGCTATCTCGAGACCCTGCTCTATCGAGCCTCGATCCAGATGTGCCGCGTGAGCCTGGCCGAGACCGCGAGGTTCCCCGAGGGGGCCGCACGGCATGTCGACGTGATGTTCACCGAGGTCGAGAGACGGCTCGGCGACCATCTCGAGGCCCGCCTCGACCTCTCGGCATCGGCCGCCGCCGAGGCGGCGCGGCAGCTCCTGGGCCGGCTGCTCTATCCGCGGCTGCTTCGGGCACTCTTCGGCATGGACCCGCTGGCCGAGAGCCTCGGGCCCGAGGACTCGTCGCCCGGCCTCGACCTGGGGCCGATCCGCGAGGTCGTCGAAGACGTGATCCGCCGGGGACGTTGAAGCCGGTCGTCGGGGGACCCGGGGGGGGGGCGTAGAGGGGGGGCGCTTCGGCGACCTGCTCTCACGGCTCACTCCCTCAGCGTCGCCTTCACCGGATCCACGGCGCGCAGGCTCAGCGCCGCGATCGTCAGCGTGGGATTGGCCGCAGCCGAGGTCGGGAAGACGGCCGAGCCCAGGATGAAAAGATTGGGGTGGTCGTGGCTGCGGAGGTTGGCGTCGACCACCGAGCTCGTCGCCTCGCTGCCCATCCGGGCGGTGCCGATGATGTGTCCGGCACCTTGCGCGGCATCGTCATGCTGGATCTCGCTGGCGCCGAGCTCTTTGAAAATGTCCGCATGCGCGTCGCGCGCGGCGGCAAGGCCGTCCTTCACATAGGCGTCCAGGCGATAGGCGATGCGCGGCAGCGGCACGCCGTAGGCGTCCACCTCCTGCGGGTCGAGGGTGACGCGGTTCTCCGGGTCGGGCAGCTCCTCGACCAGCGAGGCGAGGCGGATGTGGCGGGATGCCTGCGTTCGCAGGGCATCGTCCAGGGCCTTGCCGCGGATGCCCTGGCGCGCCAGCTCAGCCGCCGTGCTCATCGGCGCGCCCGTAGGCCACGACCACCCGTCATTGCCGATCTCGATGCGGAAGGCGGGCCGGTCCTTGCGGAACGGGCCGTCGCGCAGGTTCTCGATGCCGGAGGTCGACAGCGGTCCGCGGTAGGGCCACACGGGCTTCGCTGCCAGCGCCCAGCTCAGCTGCGTCGGGTGATCCATGAGGTTGCGGCCGACCTGGTCGGAGCCGTTGGCCACGCCGCTCGGTCTCGCCGCCGTGCGGGAATTCAGCAGAAGCCTCGGGATCTCGATCGCGTGGGCGGCCAGGACAAAGGCCTTGCCGGAAGCGATGCCCTCGCTGCCGTCCCAGCGCTTGAAGCGGATGGCGGTGATGCGCTCGTCGGGACCCACCTCGACCCTTGTGGCCGTCGTCTGCGCATGGATGGCCGCACCTTTTTTCTCTGCTCGGGACAGGTGCACCGTCGCGTCGTACTTGGCCTGGATAGGGCAGATGGGGATGCAGCTGGCGTTGCCGCAGCAGCCGGGCCTGTCATCGCGATAGGTTGCGTTTCGGCCCTGCGGTGTCGCCCGAACCTCGTAGCGGGTGCCGGCGAGCGCCCCCGCGAAAGCCTTGTCCAGGAAGGTTGGCGGGATGGCCGCCATCGGATAGTCGGTGGAGCGGGGCGAGCCCAGCGTCTCGGCCGAATCGCCCGACACGCCGATCGCGCCCTCGGCCTGACCATAGAAGGGCTCGAGGTCGGCATAGGCGATCGGCCAGTCGACGCCGCGGCCATGGGCGGTGCGCAGGCGAAAGTCGTTCGGAAGCAGGCGCAGGCAGGTGCCGAGCCAGTGCCAGGTCGTGCCGCCCACCACCTTGATGGAGGTGCTCTTGAACATGTCCGGCCCGACCTGCCGGTACCAGTGGCCCGGATCATTGCCGATCGGGTGATCAGCCTCGGGGCTCGGCGGATAGGGGCATTCGGGCACCTTGATCGCCGCGTCCCAGAAGAGCTGCGTCGCCTCGGCCCGATCGACCGGTGCGCCCGCCTCGAGGATGGCGACCTTGACCCCCGCCTCGGCCAGCCCTGCGGCGAGCAACGCGCCGGCAATGCCCGATCCGACGATGATCACGTCCGCTTCGATATCGGCCATGATGGAAAAGGGCCCGTCAGTAGGGCGGATCCGCCCAGTATCCGGTCTCGCCGCCGCAGACGCCGGGCGGCTTGGTGAAGTCGAGGGCGTTCCACAACAGCGCGTCGGTGAAGCCCGCCACGGCCGGGCCTGCTGGGGTGTCGTAGGTGCCCGAATACCAGGCGGCGACTATGTCGTCGGCGAGCTTCCCGGTGCCGGCCGATGGACCGGCGGCCAGCTGCGCCAGGCCGGCTCCCCGCCCCATCGACAAGAAGCCATTCAAAAGCTTGCCGGCCGTCGTCGCGTCGAGATTGGAGACGGCAGCGCCGGTGAGCCGTGCGGAAAGGGCACGGAACTGATCGACCGTGATGGTCTGCTGTGCCCCGGCCGGCCGCGCGAGGCCGGAAGCCAGGGCCACAGCGCTGGCACCAGCGACGACGACGCTGCGGCGAGTGATCGACGGCCCCATGCAACCCTCCCGGCGGCTGCGGTACAGCTCTCACGGTCTATCAGCCGCAAGCCAGCATCGCCAGAGCGGGAGCGCTGGCGAAGGCGCACCGGCCAGCAAGGCCGCGCTGCAGCCGTCAGCCTCGTGGACCCCGATCCCCTTCGCTACTGCCCCGTCACGCTCGGAATAGCCGCATGAGGGGACGCAGGGTCCACGAAGTCAGAGCGTCAGGTCACGCCGCCATCTCGCGCTCCCAGAAGCGGAGCTTGCGGCACAGCGCGATGAAGGCCGTCGCGTCGTCCGGCGCCTTGAGCGCGATGCAGCCGCCGTCCAGCATGACGCCCGCCTTCTCGAGAAGCGGCTTGGCACTCTCGACATAGGCGATGAGCTTGGCATGCGCGAACGCGTCGGCGACGAAATCCCTGGCCGCCGGCTCCTCGACCAGCTTTTTCACCCCGCCGGCCGAGGCCAGGATCGCCACGGCGTCGTAGAGCACCGAGGGGCCGCCGCTCACCTGCTGCTGCGCCGGACGCATCGTGCCGTCGCTTGCCTTCACGCCGCCCACCTTGGGCGCCACCAGCTCCACCGCGGCACCCTCGGCCTCGGCGGCCTTCATGAGCGCATCGAGGAGCCCGGCATCGACGCCGTCCGTGACCAGCAGCCCGAGCTTGCGGCCCTTGAAGCTGTCGGGGCCGTTCTTCAGGATGCTGAGCACGGGCGAGGGTGGCAGATCCTCGATCACGGCGCGCGCCGGCTCTGCCTTCTCCGGCATTTTTTCGAGACCCAGGCCGTCGGCGACCTGCTGGGCCAGCTTGGCGTCGACATTCATCAGATGCGACACCACGCGGGCGCGGATTGCCGGCGTCTGCACCTTGCTCAGCTCGAAGACAAAGGCGCTCTTGATGTGCGCCTGCTCCACCGGCGTCTGACTGACAAAAAACTGCCGCGCCTGGCTGTAGTGGTCGGCAAAAAGCTCGCCGCGCTCGCGCACCTTACGCCCGGCCTCCTCCGCGGGATGGCTCTTGAAGCCCTTCTCCGGGTCCTCGCGCGGGCCGCCTTCCGCACCGCCCCATGAGTTGGGCTCATAGTTGGCGCGGCCCTTGGGGTTGTGGAAGGCCATGTGGCCGTCCTGCTGGAAATGATGGAACGGGCAGCGCGGCGCGTTGACCGGCAGATGCGCGAAGTTGGGGCTGCCCAGCCGCTTCAGCTGCGTGTCGAGATAGGAGAAGTTGCGGCCCTGCAGCAGCGGGTCGTTGGTGAAGTCGACGCCTGGCACGATGTTGCCGGTCTGGAAGGCCACCTGCTCGGTCTCGGCGAAGAAATTGTCGACCACCCGATCGAGCACGAGCCGGCCCACGCGGCGCACCGGCACCTCCTCCTCGGGAATGATCTTCGTCGCGTCAAGAATGTCGAACGCGAAGCGGTCGGCGAAGTCCTCGTCGAAGAGCTGCAGGCCGAGCTCCCACTCGGGATAGTCGCCCTTCTGGATCGCATCCCAAAGATCGCGACGATGGAAGTCGGGATCGGCCCCGTTGAGCTTCACGGCCTCGTTCCACGCTACCGACTGCAGGCCCTGCTTCGGCTTCCAGTGGAACTTGACGAAGGTGGCCTTGCCCTCGGCGTTGACGAGCCGGAAGGTGTGGACGCCGAAGCCCTCCATGAAGCGGAACGAGCGCGGGATCGTCCTGTCGGACATGATCCAGAGCGCCATGTTGATCGCCTCGGGCGACAAGGAGATGAAATCCCAGAAATTGTCGTGGGCGGTCTGGGCCTGGGGGAAACCGCGATCGGGCTCCTCTTTGGCGGCGTGGATCAGATCCGGGAACTTCATCGCATCCTGGATGAAGAAAACCGGGATGTTGTTGCCGACGATGTCCCAGTTGCCCTCTTGCGTATAGAGCCTCACGGCAAAGCCGCGCACGTCGCGGGCGAGGTCGGCCGAGCCCTTGTTGCCCGCCACCGTCGAGAAGCGCACGAACGCCTCTGTCTTTTCCTTGGCACGCTGGAAGATGTCGGCCGAGGTGATGTCGGCCAACGATTCATAGGTCTCGAAGAAGCCGTGCGCGCCGAAGCCGCGGGCATGCACCACCCGCTCCGGGATACGCTCGTGGTCGAAATGAAAGATCTTCTCGCGGAAATGAAAATCCTCGAGAAGCGTGGGCCCGCGCGCACCCACTTTCAGCGAGTTCTGGTCGTCGGAAACCGGCGTCCCTTGCTGGGTCGTCAGCACGGGCACATCGCCGCCCGCCGTCTGATGCGTCTCGCCGCCGGCGCCGCGGTGGACCTCGGCGTCCGCCATCCTGGCGCGTTTGAGCTTATCGGCCTGCGTTGCCTTGGCCATGCGTGATCTCCTGATGGTGGCTGAACCTGCTCGCCATCCCGTCGGTCGGGCCGTCCAAGCAAGCGCGCGTTGGCAAGGGAACGAGATGCGGACGCGTCCGTTCCGCGCCGCGATCAAAGAGATCGGATGTCGGCAGGCCGTGGCAGCCGACACTCGGGCGCTGGTCGCAGAGCGGGCCATTTGACATCCTGCCTCGCCGCCTCGCATGCTCTTGCGGAAGCGGCCGCAGGCACCTGAGGGACAGAGACGACATGTCGGAGACGCGGGCCCATTCCGGTTCGGCCCCGATGGAGGGCCACGGCGCCTACAATCGCAGCTCCTTCGTGCAGGCGGCGGGATCGATGCGGCCGGCAGCGCTGCTCGAGCGCGCGGCCGGTTCGGCCGATCTGCCCGCAGCCTCCGAGCCCATCCTCATCGCCGACTACGGCTCCTCCCAGGGTGCCAACTCGCTTGCACCGATCGGCGCCGCGATCCGCGCTCTGCGGGCGCGGACGGCGCCGGACCACGAGATCTCGGTCGTCCACACCGACTTGCCGGACAACGATTTTTCCTCGCTGTTCCGGACCCTCGCCACGAGCGAGAAGAGCTATCTGCGCGCCGATCCCGCAACGTTCGCCTCGGCGATGGGGCGCTCCTTCTACGAGCAGAATTCTGCCCTCGGGGAGCGTGACGCTGGGCTGGAGCTCCTGGGCCGTCCAGTGGCTGAGCGCCGCCCCGGGCCCGATCCCGGATCAGGTGCAGGTGGCGTTCAGCCGGGACGCGCCGACGCGCGCCCTTTTCGCCGAGCGCGCCGCAGAGGACTGGCGCACTTTCCTCACCCATCGTGGACGCGAGCTGCGGCCCGGCGGACGGCTCGTCGTCCTGACGATGGCGCTCACCGACGAGGGGGTCTTCGGCTACACCCCGGTCGTCCAGGCGATCTACGCGACGCTCGAGCGCCTCGTCCGCGACGGTTGGCTGAGCCAGGACGAGCTACGCCGGATGGTAATCCCCACCGTTGGCCGAAGCCTCGCTGACATCGAGGCCCCCTTCGCCGACGGCCGCTTCGGCGGCCTCGCGCTGGAGCATGCCGAGGTCTTCCAGGGCGAGGACCCGGTCTGGGAAGGCTTCGAGAAGGACGGCGACGCTGCAGCCTTCGGCAAAGGCTGGGCTGCCTTCTCGCGCGCCTCCGTGCTGCCGACGCTGGCCCGCGACCTCGACGGCGGCCAGGATGATTCCCGCGCCGCCGCATTCCTCGATCGGGTCGAGGCCGGCATGGCGGCGATCCTGGCCGCGGCGCCTCAGCCGATGCTGATCCCCCTCGCCACAGCGGTACTCGCGAAGGAGCGGTGCTGAGGCGGTCGACGCCCCTGCAGGAGCCCGGACGATCGAGCGTGCTCGGGCGGAGGCGCCCGTATCCGCGCCGCGCAGGATCTCGGCGTGGGTACGGCCAGGGAGCGCCGATACAGATCGCCGCTATGCCTCCGCCCCCGCGCCCGGCCGCTCCTCCCTCACATGCACGATGCGATCGATGAGGCCCCATTCCAGGGCCTCATCCGCCGTCATGAAGCGGTCGCGATCGAGCGTGCGCTCGACCTCCTCATAGGTGCGCCCGCAATGCTGGGCGTAGAGGCGCGTGATGCGCCGCTTGGTCTGCTGGATCTCCTCGGCATGGATAAGGATGTCCGAGGCCTGTCCCTGGAAGCCGCCCAGCGGCTGATGCACGTGCAGGCTCGCATTGGGCAGGGCCGCGCGCTGGCCGGGCTCGCCCGCCATCAGCAGGAACGAGCCCATCGAGCGGGCGGTGCCCATGCACAGCGTGTGCACGGGTGCCCGGATGTAGCGCATGGTGTCGTACATCGCGAGGCCGCTGGTGATCACGCCGCCCGGGGAGTTGATGTAAAGGCTGATCGGCTTTTCGGGGTTCTCGGCCTCCAGGAACAACAGCTGCGCGCAGACGAGCGCGGACACCGTGTCGTTCACCTCGCCATTCAGAAAGATGATCCGCTCGCGGAGAAGACGCGAGTAGATGTCGAAGGAGCGTTCGCCTCTGCTCGATTGCTCGACGACCATCGGGACGAGTTGCATGGCTTCACCCATAGGCGAGGCTCTACCTCCGCGAGGTGGTGGGGCGGCGCGCTGCCTCAGGCCGCAAGCATCAAGGACGGGCTGTTGCCGTTCGCGGCCATCGGCGGCCGGCCGAGCCTCGCGTCCGCCAGCCGGTGAATGATCCTGAGCCTGGTGCCGCCGCTGTCGGTCGGCGAAAGCTGGAACGTCACAGCACTCTCGAAAAAGGGCGGCTCGCTGTCGCGCATGCGATAGCGCACCTCCTGCCCCGGCACGAGATGGGTCGCCTCGGGTTGGGCCAGCGCCTCCTTCGGCAGCCATGCCTCGCGAAGCTCGGGGCAGCTCACCGCGCGCCAGACCTTTTGTGGTGGCTCGTCGAGCTCGTATTCCAGGACGATCGTCTTGGTGTGATCGCCGTTCCTTGCGTTGCTCACCTGTCCATGTCCTTCAACAGGGCCTTGAGGGCGTCGATGCGGGCCGGCCAGTAGGCGCGATACCGCGCCAGCCACTGCGCGATCATCATGAGACCTTCCGGGTCGACCTCGTAGTTCACGAAGCGCCCTTGTCTCTCCTCGCGGACCAGCCCCGCACGCCGCAGCACGGCCAGATGCTGGGACATGGCGGGCTGGCTGATCGCCATGCCGCGGCGCAGGGCGCTGGCGTTCATGCCGCCCGCCGCCAGCTTCTCGAAGACCGCGCGCCGTGTCGGATCGGCCAGCGCCCGGAAGATGTCGTTCTCGATCATGCGATCACATAAGTAGAAACTTATGTGATGCGCAAGCCTTTTCCGGCCCGGCGACGAAGCGTTCGGGCTTCGGTGGTCGAGCCGGAGCAGGGTGCGGCGGACGGGACGGAACGCTTGGGCCGGCAGGGTCACCTGCTCGGCTGCACGGACCCGGCGGAGGAGCGCCTAGTCCGCGGGCTACCTTTCGCTAGCCCCCGATCCCCGCCCAGTCCCGCCGCAGGCGCGGCCTGTGGGTCTCGAGATAGAGCAGCGGCACGATCGCGGTGACGGCCGTGATCCCGCCCTCGCGCAACAGACAAAACGCGTCCTCGGCCGCGAGCGGGTGCGCCAGGATGTCCTCGTGCTCGGCGGCCTCGCCATGGATGGCCGTGCCGTCCGGGGCCTCGACCTCGGCGACGAAAGCCGTCACCGCCTCGGTGGTCGAGCCGGGGCTCGAGCGGTAGACGCAGATCTTTTCGAGCCGCCCGGCCTCGAGCCCGCACTCTTCCAAAAGCTCGCGGCGGGCGACCTCCTCGGGCGTCTCGCCGGGCTCGCAGATGCCGGCCGGCGCCTCGATCAGCCAGGCGCCCTCGGGCGCCTCGATGGCGCCGGCGCGGAACTGCTCGATCAGGACGACGCGGTCGCGGACGGGATCGTAGGGCAGGATGACGACGGCCGGCCGCTGGCACCACAGCTCGCGACTGAGAGGAGGGCTCCAGGCGCCGTCGAAGCGCTCGTGGCGGAGCTTCAGCATGTCGAGCGCGGCGAAGCCGTCGTGGAGGCGGCGACGCTCGAGAATCTCGAACCGCCGGCCCGGCCGCGGCAGGTCGCCCGGCACCGGAGGCCTCAGCTGAAGGCCTTGAAGGTGATGAGGGTGAAGGTGTCCTTCACGCCGGGCAGGGTCTGCACCCGGCTGGTGACGAAGTGGCCGATGTCGACGTCGGCGCCGAGGTGGAACTTCAGCAGCAGATCGTACTGGCCTGAGGTGGAGTAGACCTCCGAGACCTCCTCGATCGACTGCACGGCCTCGTCGGCCACCTCGTAGGCCCTGCCCAGATCGCACTTCACCTGGACGAAGATGGTCTGCATCACTCGGCCTTGGCGCGCGCCATGAGCTTGGGTGGGATCGTCTGCAGCAGGAAGCGCGGCACATGCTCGCCCATGCCGACCACCGGCCCCTCGGGCTCCCGTCTGCGGTCGGGCTCGCGCTCGCGCCGACGGTCGGGCTCGCGCTCCTGCCTGCGCGGCGGCCGGCGTCCCGGCGCCTTCTCGGTCGGGGGTGCTGCGCTGGCAGCGGGCGCCGTCTCGGCCACGGCGGGCGTGGCGGCAGCCGGGGCTGCGTCGGACATGGGCGCTGCGTCGGCCGTGGGCATCGCGTCGGCCACGGGCACCGCCTCGCGGGGCTGGCGCACCCGGCGGCGTCGCTCGCGCGGCGGCCGCTCCGACGTGGCCGTGGCCTCCTGCGGCACCTGCTCCACGGCAGGCCCGGCGACCGGCTCGGCCACTGCCTCGACCTTGCCGTTGAGATCGAGCCGCGTGATCGAGCGGCCCATCAGCTTCTCGACATTGCTGAAGAAGCGCGCGTCGGTGGGGGAGACGAGGGTGAAGGCTCGGCCCTTGCGCCCGGCCCGGCCGGTGCGGCCGATGCGGTGGATATAGTCCTCCGGGTTCATCGGCACGTCATGGTTGATGACGACCGGCATCTCGGAGATGTCGAGGCCGCGGGCGGCGACGTCGGTGGCGACCAGGAAGTCGATCTCGCCGCGCGTGAACTGGTCGAGCGTCAGCTGGCGGTGATGCTGCTCGAGGTCGCCGTGCAGGTCGCGGGCATGGAGCCCGGCGCGCTGCAGGTGGCGCATGACACCGCCGATGTCGCGCTTGCGATTGCAGAAGACGATGGCCTTGGACACACCCTCGCGGCGGATGAGCTTGACCAGCGTCTCGCGCTTGTCGTCCTTGGTCACCGGCACCATCACGTCCTCGACGAGCGTGGCCGAGGTGGCGCGGGCGGCGACCTGGATGACGATCGGATTCTTGAGGAAGCGGTCGGCGAGGCGCCGCACCTCGGGCAGCATCGTCGCCGAGAACAGCAGCGTCTGCTGGCGCTTGATCAGTAGGCTCACGATGCGCTCGACGTCGGGCATGAAGCCCATGTCGAGCATGCGGTCGGCCTCGTCGATGACGACGATCTCGATGCCGTTCAGCATGAGCCGGCCGCGCTCGAACCAGTCGAGCAGCCGCCCCGGCGTCGCGATCACCACATCCACGCCCTTCTCGAGCGTCTTTTCCTGATCGCCCATGCCGACGCCGCCGATCAGCAGCGCCATGCTGAGGCTCAGATGCTTGCCGTAGACCTCGAAGTTGCGCGCGGTCTGGGTCGCGAGCTCGCGCGTGGGCGATAGGATGAGCGAGCGCGGCATGCGCGCCCGGCTGCGGCCTGAGGCCAGGATGTCGAGCATCGGCAGCACGAAGGATGCCGTCTTGCCGGTGCCGGTCTGCGCGATCCCGATGAGGTCGTGGCGCTGCAGCACCTGGGGGATCGCCTGGGCCTGGATCGGCGTCGGTACCGTATAGCCGGCCTCGTCGATCGCCTTGATGATCTCGGGTCGCAGCCCCAGATCCGCGAAGCCGGGCACCGCCACGTCTGCTACGTCCGCCACGTCTGATGTCAGCAAGATGACCTGTCGTCGGGCTTGAATTTACGGGTGACCCGCATGTAGGTGAGATCGGCGCAATGTCAACTTGCCGCCGGGCCTGCTGTCCGGCCGGTGATGCCGGCTGCGCCGCGACCCACCGTCGCGGCCCGCCCGTCGGGGAGGAGAAGGCCCGCATGCTGATCCGCGCGGCCGAGAGCCTGGTGCTCCTCGTCGACGTCCAGGAGCGTCTGGCGCCCGCGATCGACGACGGCCCGCGCGTCATCGAGCGCGCCTCCATCCTGCTGCGCGCGGCCGGCCGCCTCGGTGTCCCGATCGTCGTGACCGAGCAATATCCCAAGGGACTAGGCCCCACCGTTTCGCAGCTCGCGGCCCTCCTGGGCAAGGCGCCGGTGCTTGCGAAGACGGCCTTCTCCGCCGCGGCCGAGCCCGCCATCGCCGCCGCGGTCGCCCGCGCCGGCCGGCGGCGCATCCTCGTATGCGGCATGGAGACCCATATCTGTGTGCTCCAGTCCGCTCTCGGCTTCCTGTCGAGGGGCTACGAGGTCCTCGCGGTCGCCGACGCCGTGGGCTCGCGCCGCCCGGAGAGCCGGCAGCTCGGCCTCGAGCGCATGCGCGCCGCCGGTGTGGTGATCGTCGATGTCGAGATGGTCCTCTTCGAATGGCTGGAGCGCGCCGGCACGGATCTCTTCCGCGAGATCAGCCGGCTCATCAAATGACGGGTCCGCCTGGCACCGATCGACAGCGAGTGAGAGAAAAAGAGATGGCCGAGCCTCTTCTGTTCCTGCCGGGCCTCCTCTGCGACCGCCGGCTCTACGCCTCGCAGATCCTGGCGCTCGGCCAGGGCCGCGACATCGAGGTGGCCGACCTCACCCACGACGACGGCATCGCCGGCATGGCCCGGCGCGTGCTGGCCGGTGCCCCGCCGCGCTTCGCGCTCTGCGGGCTATCGATGGGCGGCTACGTGGCGCTCGAGATCATGCGCCAGGCGCCCGAGCGCGTCACCCGGCTGGCGCTGCTCGACACCCAGGCCCGTGCCGACACGCCCGAGATCACGGCGCGGCGCCGCGGCCTCATCGAGCTCTCGCAGAAGGGCGAGTTCAAGGGCGTCACACCCCGCCTCCTGCCGCTCCTCCTCCACCCCGACCGCCTGAAGGACGACGGCCTCGTCGCCACGGTCATGGCGATGGCCGAGGCGATCGGCCAGAAAGCCTTCCTGCGCCAGCAGCAGGCCCTGATGACCCGCAGCGACCTCCGTCCCGAGCTGAGAAAAATAAGCTGCCCCACGCTCGTCCTGTGCGGCCGCCAGGACGCGCTGACACCCCTGCCGCTCAGCGAGGAGATGGCGGCGGCCATCCCGGACGCGACCCTCGTCGTGCTGCCGCGTTGCGGTCACCTCTCGACCCTCGAGCGCCCCGACGCCGCCACGGCCCAGCTCAGGATCTGGCTGTCGGAGTAGGTTTTTTCTTTTTTTATCAGTTTGCTTTGGCGCTACTCGGCGCGGACGCCCAGCTCGTCCAGGTGCGTCATCAGCATCGCGGGGTCGTCGTAGACGCGATAGGCGCCCGAGCGCTCCAGCTCCTCCGCACCATAGCCACCCGAGAGCACACCCACGCCCAGGGCCCTGGCACGGCGTGCCGCCAGCATGTCCCACACGCTGTCGCCCACGACATAGACATCGGACACATCCACGCCCAGCTTCTCCACCGCAGCCAAAAAAAGATCAGGGTCGGGCTTGGCGTGGCGCACCAGATCGCGCGTCACGATCGGCACGCCGTCCGGCACGCCCAGCATGTCGAGCGCCGTCTGCGCCGTCCGCCGATGGCCGCTCGTCGCGATGGCCCACGGGCAGCCGATGGCGGTCAGCCGCTGCAGCAGCTCGCGCGCGCCCGGCAGTGGCCGCACGTCGCCCGCGATCTTGAGATAGGCCTCGCCATGCGCCTGCTGCAGCCGCGCCTTCAGCTCGGCATCGACCTCGCGCCCGGTCTCGCGCAGCAGCGCCCGCGCGAACAGCCCGCCGCTCATCCCGATGCGCCGATGGATGCGCCAGATCGAAAGGTCGATGCCCTCCGCCAGCAGCGCGTGATGCCAGGCGATGACATGCTGGTAGACGCTGTCGACCAGCGTCCCGTCCAGATCGAACACCATGGCCGCCCGCCGTGACATCATTTGCTCTCACTCCGCTCGCTGCAGCACAGGTCGTGACACCAGAGATGACCGGCCTTCGTAGCGGCGACATGATAGCTGGCCTCGCTCCCTTCTACCCCATGCGGACGGCTTGCCCCGCACGCGTCACGGGCGCCAAGATGGTCCCGCAGCCGCCGACGAGCAAAAAGGGGAGCGCCGTGGCCGCGGAGCACGATCAGGATATCGAGGCAATCCTAGCAAGCCATCTCACCGCCGAGCTCGGCGACCCGGCGCTCGGGCGCGAACTGACAAAAATCCTGATGGAGGATGCGCTCTCCTGGCGGGCGCCAACGGTCCCGCTCGAAGGCGTGCGCACGATCATCGGCTTCACCTTCGGCAACCGCATGCTGCCCAGCGGCAACCGCGAGCCCGGCCCGGTCAACGCCGCGCTCGCCGACATCGCGGTGCGCCTGCACGTCGCCACCAGCGCTCCTGTCCATGCCCAGTGGGAGGTGGCCGAGGCCGTGGGCGACCGCATCCCCGCCACAGCCCTGATGCCCATCTACCCCGGCCGCGACGCCCAGCACGAGCCCCGCTACCTGTCGACGGGCGGCGTCATCGAGGAGATCCTCGCCCGCAACGGCGGCGATCGCGGCGGCGCTCGGCACCGTCGCCATCGTCGCGGTCCAGGACCATGCCTGGCGCTGTGCTGCCATCTGCCGCCGCCACGGCCTCCAGGCCGGCCTGCCCGAAGGCTGGCCCATGCCCGACCTCTACGACAAGAGCTCCGGCCAGCCCTGGACCCGCGACCGCCTGGCCTACCTCCTCCACGACCTCCACTGCCGCGCCCTCGATCGACGAGACGAGCGGATCAGGGAGGCTGGATGAAACAATGCGTCGATCTCGAGCGTGGGCTTCCTCATGAGGACGCGACAATGCCAGCAGTGGCGGGTCCGGTGAGCGTCGGCGCTGTCTCGCCCCCGTCACGGACCTGAGCTCCGGCTCGACGACATGCAGCGCGACGACCGCCCGCCGAAGCTCACGAGCCTGCTCATGGCCGTCCCGTTCTGGGGACACGGGCCGAGGGTCTCGCATGTCGTCGGTCTTTATCTGATCACCTATCTCTGCGGGCTTGTCGACGCGACATGCTTTCTTTCCCTGGGCAAGGTCTTTGCCGAGATGATGACGGGAAATCTTCTCCTGTTCTCGTTCTACCTGGGCAGCGGCCACTCGGCCTTCGGGGATCCATCCTATCCGATCGCGCTCGGCAGCTTCGTGGTGGGGGCCGTCGCCGGCGGCCACATCGTTCGCAGCCGGCACGGGCACACGCGGCTCGGCTTCGCGGTCGAGTGGGTGTTCCTGGCGGCAGCGGCGCTGCTGAGCCTGCTCCTGCCGCTCGGATCGAGCGAGGTCGCCACGGATACCCTCCTGGCGCTTCTCGCCCTCGCCATGGGCCTGCAGAACGCCCTGATGCGCCGCCATGGTGTGCCTGACCTCGCCACCAACGTCATGACCCTCACGCTCACCGCCCTGGTCGCCGATTCCGTGCGCGTGGACGGCCGAGACGAGCGCTGGCAGCGCCGCCTCGCCTCGATCGGCCTCTTCATGCTGGGTGCCGCCATGGGGGCCGCATTGACCAGGACCGCCGGGCCCCCGGTGCCGCTGTTGCTGGCGCTCCTCGTCTTCTCGGTGGCCCTCACCGGGCTGACACGCCAGGATTCGTGATCCCATCGGCCAGCCAGCCTACGCGGGCCCGCGGTGGTGATCCGGCGGCGCTCGGCACGGCTGCCAGCGTCGCTGCCCGGGACCACAGCTTGGCGCTGTGCCGCCATCTGCCGCCGCCACGACCTCAACTGCCGGGCACTGGACAGGAGGGACGAGAGGATCAAGGAGCTTTTGTCGGCATCGTGAGCTCTCGTCTGGCCGCCGGAATCAGGCTTGATTGCGGATCTGCGGGGACGTAGAAAAAAGCCGAAGTGTGGCGAAAGGAACGGTCGCCTCTCGACCGATGGGCGGAGAGAAAAAGATGGGCCGGCTTTGCACGTGCCTCGCCTCGCTCCTGCTTCTTCTTCTCGGTGGCGCCGGTGCTGCGAACGCGCAGGCCGTTCCCACGAAGACCATCACCTTCTACAACAACTCGACGGACCATACGCTCTACCCGGTGATCCAGGCACCGATCATGAGCGGCGCGGATGTTCGTGACCTGTGGCTGCAGGCCCAGTTCAACGTCGGCGACGTGACGACCCAGATCTTCAACACGACCCTGCTCTACAAGATCTATGTCAACCGCGACGGCGGCATTCCTCCCGGGCATTCGGTCACGCTCACCCTCCCGTTCTATACGCAGCTGCTGCCGGTCAGCGGCGGCAACCTGGGCACGGTGAAGGACCAGTACATCGACTGGTGGAACGCGATGCGGGTCTTCGTGTTCGATGGCCGGGACGCGGTCAATGCCGCCTACAATTACAGTGTCGACCGAACGGGCAAGATCATTCCGCCCATTCCCGTCAACCCGGTCGCCGGCGCGGCGCTGCCGTCCTGCGCCTCGGACAACACCACCTGCGAGCCCCTGGTCATCAAGGCCTATGTGAACGGCTTCCCGCCCTCCGTGCCGGCCCAGCTGATCGAGTACACGTTCGCGGCCGCCCAGGGCCCGCCGCTGGATCCGAAGCTCTCCATCAACAGGGCGATCGTCAACTTCAACATCTCGGCCGTGGACCAGGTGTACCTGCCGGCCGCGATCGGGGCGCGCGGCAACCACTCGGCCGCCAACGCCTATCTCGGCTCGACCGAGGCCGTGGCGCCGTTCAGGAGCGCGCTCGAGGCCTTCTCCAACGGCGGCAAGGCGTGGCCGTTCTACGTCCCGGCCTATTACACGGCCAAGGATCCGACGATACCGCTGCCTGCCCCGCCCGCCGGCGGCAACGCCTATCCCGAGCCCCAGATACCGTCGACCAACACCGTCTATGCCGAATTGTTCAGGAATCCGCCGCCCGCCCCTCCGGTTCTCTCCTCGGACACGACGAGCGGCATCGGCAAGCTGGGTCAGCTGGCCCAGGGCACGTTGGACCTGTGGAACAAATGCACCTCGACCACGCCCACCCAGAGCGCCACCTGCACGCAGATCCGGGAGGTCAACACCTTCTTCGTGAACGACTATCAAAAGTGCTTCCCCGGCAAGCAGTTGCCGGCCACGCCTGAGTTCCTGACCACCGTCTACGGCTGGGTGCAGTTTCCCGGATGTGCTGCACCCCTGGTCAACACGGCGGGCTACAGCTCGGCGATCGCCACCTATTGCGACCTGCAGTACAATTTCTTCGAGCCGGCGGTGCTGCCCGAGGATGTCTTCAATCCTTATGTCAGCCTCGTTCACCAGAAGCTCGCCTCGAACGCCTACGCCTTCTCCATCGACGATGCCGTCTCGTTCAAGAGCCTTCCCGGCGACGGAATCGTCATCACGATCGCCGGGTCCAAGGGTCTGGACAACACGACCCAGACGCCCCTGCCGACCGCGTCGACCTACCACAGCTATTGCCGGAGCGGCGGCACCGGCCTGCAGGCACCACCGCCGCTGCCTTCGCCGACGGAGGTGGTGGGGCGCGGCATCCGCGTGCGCCTCGCCGGCCATCCGCGCTGGGGCATAGGTGAGGTCGAAGCGGTGAGCGGCACGAACGTCACCGTCACCTTCCCCAACCACGGCACGGTCGTCGTCGATACCCGCCACCACCGGCTGAGGGTCGTGGACTCCGGGTCGTAGCCGACGGGCGGGCGATCGGCGGCCCGCTGTCGGGCCGCCATCTTGCGGCATCGAGGCTCGCCGACGGCGCAGGACGAGCAGAAAGGCCTTCCGCCGTATCCGGCGCAATGTGGAGCATCTGGGAGGGCTCTCGCCATAGCGAGGCGCGAGGCGGCCTGGCAGCGTTGCCTGAGCTTCCCCCGGCGATACACGTCGGAGCCGGAACGGGATGAGCTCGGTGGACCGTTTTGCTAGTGTGCGACCAGGACCAGCAAGTCGTGGGCCGTCTCTATGCCGAGATTCGCGGCCCACAGCACGAGATCGCTGAAGGAGCCGATGCCGGTGCCTCGGAGCAGCAGCACGACGGCGGCCCCGAGCAGGCCCAGCACGGCGCCACTGCAGAAGATCGCGGCAGCCCACAGGAAGAAGCGGTCGCGGGCGAAGTAGCTGGCGACTTTGCGGACGGTCGTCGTGCGGTCATCCTCGCTCGCGTAGCTCCAACCCTCCAGGCGCGCCAGCAGTGCCCGTCGAGGCTCGTCGGGCAGCGTGAGGATGGCGAGCCCGCTGAAGCTCATGAAGGCGAGATGGATGGCCGTGGGAACGAGCGTCGAGGCCAGCATCAGCGTGACCCAGAGCCCGGCACCGAAAGGCGCCTGGATCGCCGAGACGAGCCAACCACGCGCCCAGCTATGGTCCTCGGCCGCCACGCCCGGCATCCATCCCGAGAGCCCGTAAGCCTCGAAGAAGAAGCCCAGCAGCCAAGCCAGCGCCAGCAGCAGCGTCAGGGCCAGCACCAGGTCGGCGACGGTGTGGCTGACGAGGGCGAAGGCACGCGCGCCGACACCGGCGCCGGCTCGCAGCAGACCCCGCAGCCGTCTCCCAAGCTCCCGCGTCACCAGCCAGGAGATGAAATCGACCGCCGCGTTCAGGACCGGCAACAGGACAAAGAAGATGATCGAGGGCGGCGGCAATATCGAGTTGTTGGGAAATAATGCCCAAACCGGTCGCCCACGCCACGGTGGTCCCGACCGCCACCGCCCAGGCATCGAGCCACTCCCGCCGCCACAGGCCATATGCAACCCAAGAAAGGCGGCGTGCGGCGTAGCTATGGCTACCGCCTCGGACCCGGGGCCGGCAGGGGCACCGGCTACGGCCGCCACATACACTGCGGCCACGCCTGCCGCTACGGCTGCGCTTCCGGCCCCAGCCACAATTAGGCCTCCAGCCCCGGCGAAGGCTCCTCCTACAGTTCCAGCTGCCACCGCCGCGAGGGCGAGGGCCATGAGTCCATTTACGACTAAGGGTTTGGCTGTGCCTGTGGCTATGAGTACGGTTGCGCCTGCGGCCACAACTACAGCAGCCGCTCCAGTTGTGACTATGATTCCGACCGCCACCTTGAGGAGAGCACCGATCAAACCCGCCTGCCGCAGACTGGGGAGTCTGGCAAGGCCGTAACGCAAGCAGATTGAGGCCCGCCAACACCCCAAACAAGAGCACTGGAGCCACGATCACGTTGGCTGGTTTAAGGGCCCAGCTAATGGCAATGACAACGCAAGACAAAGCGAAGCGCGCCAGTGCCGAGCCAATTCGGTACTGCCAACCAAGGTCAGTACGGAGCGAGCGGCCCCGGGTTTGGCGCCGACGCTGCAACCAGTAACAGTGCAAGGCTCTCTCAAATCGCCCGACCCGATAGCCGATCCACCACGCCATGGGCAAGCGCCCGCGAGTGCAAGGCCGACGGCGGTCCTGTCCCAGCCTGACTCGAGCTAGCGGGAGCATCGGGACTGTAGCGATCGTTCCCTCGGCACCGAAGCCCCATGTCACGAAGAAGCCGAGGAAGGTGTAGATCAACGAGACGACGATACAGACACCGAGCGAGTGCCAGGAGCGGGTCGGCCCGAAGAGGCGGTCGGCGCGGTCGAGGCTGCCGCCGAGCATCCGCTCATAGAGCTCGCCCCACCGGTGCGGCCTCAGCGCCTCGGCACACTCGGCGCGGAAGGCCGGCTCCGCCATGTCGTTGCGATAGCGGGCGTTGAGGCCTCTCGACGCACCGAGCCATCCGCCCATGATGCCGGTCACGGTCGCGATGACGGGCAGCATCCTGTTGAAGATATCCAGCCCGTCCTGCAGCCATCCGCCCCCCTCCGCAGGCAAGCGTTTCCTCCTCCCGCCCCAGCCATCGAAAGGAGACTATCCGCGCGAGGCGAGGTCAAGCGGTTGGCCGTCTATCGGGTGCGCCTATTCCGGCTTTTTGCCTCCGTCTGATTCCGTGCCACCGCCGACTTCTAGAGGACAGGCCGGAGCGAAGCCCGATGGTCGCTCTGTGAAGGCCGAACCCGGGCGCTCAGCGAGCGCTCGAGGTGTCCCGATGCTCAGGCGCCGGCGAACTTCACCAGATAGCCCGAGACGGCGAGGCCGGCCACGTCGTCGAAGTAGAAGCTGGCCTCCGGATGCAGCATCATTCTGAGCGGCGCCGAGAAGGCGTAGACGTCAGTCCCCGATGTCGTGTTGACCTTGATCGCGGGAAAGACGTGGAAGCCGGCTCCGTTGAGGCCGAGAATCGGGTCCGTCACTCGCCATCGTCACCACCGTGCTCAATGCTGGTGATGTCGGAAGGAACTTGTAGCCGGACACATACTCGATGATCAGCCGCCGCCCTTTGGGGACGGTTGCTTGGTTCGCGCTGCTCGTGCCTCGGAGGAGGCCGTTTTCTATATTGGAATAGATGACTTCGAACGCTTCATCCGCGAGCTGTGCCATGCCTTGCCTCATCGCATTGAAGGGCATTGGAGCGTGTACCCCGTTGCCGTGCGAACGGCAAGCTGCGGCAGTGGCCGGTCGTCTGATGTCCTCATCGCTCCCCTCGTGCCGCACTATGGTCGTCTATTGCGACGCGGGCGAGGGGATCGAGCTTTCGTGAGCGCCAGGAACCATGCTGGCGGATCAGATGGTGCGGCCCGCCCTCACGCCCAGCCCCCGACCGCAACCGACAAAAGAGAAGAAAAACCTTCCTTCTCTCCCCTAAACGTCCAGCTCCTGCACGTAGCGGGCGTTCTCCTGGATGAAGGCGAGGCGCAGCTCGGGGCGGCGGCCCATCAGCTCCTCGACGAGCTGGCTCGTGGGCTTGCCTTCGACGTCCTCGATGCGCACGCGCAGCAGCTCGCGGCGGGTGGGGTCCATGGTGGTCTCGCGGAGCTGGATCGGGTTCATCTCGCCCAGGCCCTTGAAGCGCCCGATCTCGATGTTCTTTTTGTTCTTGAACGTCGTCTTCAGCAGGCGCTCGCGGTCGGCGTCGTTGCGGGCGTAGGCGATGGTGCCGCCGTGCGCGAGGCGGTAGAGGGGCGGCTGGGCCAGATAGAGGTGGCCGCGCTCGACCAGGGGCCGCATCTCGCGAAAGAAGAACGTCATCAGGAGGGCGGCGATATGGGCGCCGTCGACGTCGGCGTCGGTCATCACGATGACGCGCTCGTAGCGCAGGTCGTCGGTGCGGAAATGCTTGCCGGCGCCGCAGCCCAGGGCCGTCACGAGGTCGGCCAGCTCCTTGTTGCCGGCGAGCTTGTCCGCGGTGGCGGCCGCCACGTTGAGGATCTTGCCGCGCAGGGGGAGGATCGCCTGGGTGTCGCGGTTACGGGCCTGCTTGGCCGAGCCTCCGGCGCTGTCGCCCTCGACGATGAAGATCTCGGTGCCGGCGCGGTCCTCCCGCGCACAGTCGGCGAGCTTGCCGGGCAGGCGGAGCTTTCGGGTCGCCGACTTGCGGCTCACCTCCTCCTTGGCCTTGCGCCGTGCCAGGCGCTCCTCGGCGCGGTTGATGAGATGGTCGAGCAGGCGCTGGGCGGTGGGCCCGTGCTCGCCCAGCCACAGCTCGAAGCGGTCGCGGACGGCGCCCTCGACCAGCCGGGTGGCCTCGGCGCTGGCGAGGCGCTCCTTGGTCTGGCCCTGGAACTGGGGCTGGCGCATGAAGAGCGAGAGCAGCATGCAGGCCCCGCCCGTGATGTCGTCGGCCACGAGCTGGCCGGCGCGCTTGTTGCCCAGCCGCTCGGCATGGGCGCGGATGCCGCGCAGGAGCGCGTTGCGCATGCCCGTCTCGTGCGTGCCGCCCAAAGGTGTCGGCACGGTGTTGCAGTACCAGCCGGCATAGGCCTCCTCGTCGAGGGGCCAGGCCACCGCCCACTCGACCCGGCCTTCGCCCTCCTGGCCGGCCTCGCCGGTGAAGGTCTCCTCGACCGCGAGCTCGCGACCCTCGAGGAGCGAGCGCAGGAAGTCGGCGAGGCCCGCCGGAAAATGAAACGTCTCGGCCGCGGGCACGCCGTCCTTGGCATCGAGCAGCTTCTCGTCGCAGCGCCAGCGGATCTCCACGCCCCTGAAGAGATAGGCTTTGCTGCGGGCGAGGCGGTGCAGGTCGCGCGGCCGGAAGCGGGCGGCAGGGCCGAAAATCTCGGGGTCGGGCGTGAAGGTCAGCGTGGTGCCGCGCCGGTTCTGCGCCGCCCCGGTCTCCTGCAGCTTGGTCGTCGGCACGCCCCGCTTGTAGCGCTGCTCGTAGACCACGCGGTTGCGCGCCACCTCGACGGTGAGGTCCTCGGCCAGCGCGTTGACCACCGAGAGGCCCACGCCGTGCAGGCCGCCCGAGGTCTCGTACACCTTGCCGCCGAACTTCCCGCCCGAATGGAGCGTGGTCATGATGACCTCGAGCGCGCTCTTTTTCGGGAACTTGGGGTGCGGGTCGATCGGGATGCCGCGCCCATTGTCCCGCACCGTGATGCGGTTGGGGGCCGCCAGCTCGAGCTCGATGCGGCTGGCGTGGCCGGCCACGGCCTCGTCCATCGCGTTGTCGAGCAGCTCGGCCACGAGGTGGTGCAGCGCCCGCTCGTCGGTGCCGCCGATATACATGCCGGGCCGGCGGCGCACCGGCTCCAGCCCCTCGAGGACCTCGATGTCCAGGGCGGTGTAGCTGTCTTTTCCGTTGGAGCCGTTGGGCTGGCGCGCGAGGTCGAGCAGGTCCGTCATGCGGCAAGGGATCCGGGCGAGGGGGTGAGCTTGACCGGCCGCGGTGGGCCGGTCAGGATCATGGGCATCAACACGGCACCATGGAAGGCCATGCCCGACCTCCGACGTCAAGCGCCCGCCGTCCGCAGCCTCGCGATGCCGGCCGACACCAACCCCGCGGGCGATATCTTCGGCGGCTGGCTTCTGTCCCAGATGGACATCGCGGGCGGCATCGTCGCCTATGACCGGGCCGGCGGCCGCGTCGCCACGATCGCGATCGAGGGCATGAAGTTCCACCGCCCCGTCCTCGTGGGCGATCTCGTGAGCTGTTACGCCGAGGTCGTGCGCGTCGGCAACACCTCGCTCACCGTCCTGGTCGAGACCTGGGCCAAGCGCGGCCGCACCGGCGAGGAGGTCCAGGTCACCGAGGGCCATTTCACGTATGTGGCGATCGACGAGGAACGCAAGCCGCGGCCTGTGCCGAAGGCCTCGCCCGATCGCGCCAATCCCTGACGCCGGGCGGCGCCACGGCCGCGGTCTGATGCTATGATGAGCCGATGGTGTCGACTGCCGCGCGACGGGTCCGGACAAGGCCCTGGACCGGCATGGCGCCACCACATCATCCAGGGAGGACAACGACATGCCCGACACCGCACGCACCCAGGTCCACCAGGAGGTGCTCGACGCCAACGAGCGCTACGCCAGCAGCTTCGGCGACAAGGGCAAGCTGGCGATGCCGCCGGCACGGCGCTTCGCGATCCTCACCTGCATGGACGCGAGGCTCGACCCGGCCGGCTTTGCCGGCCTCGCCGAGGGCGACGCCCATGTCGTGCGCAACGCCGGCGGACGCGCCAGCGACGACGCCATCCGCTCGCTCGTCATCTCGCACAAGCTCCTCGCCACCAGGGAGTGGTTCGTGATTCATCACACCGACTGCGGCATGGAGCTTTTTTCAGATGAGGTGATGGGCGACCTGCTGGCCGAAAGCCTCGCGACGGCCGCCTATGGACAGCAGGGCTGGCGCAACCAGAAGACAGAAGGCGGGTCGCCCGCCGGGCGCTATGTCCGCTGGCTCACGATCAAGGACCAGGCGGCGAGCGTCACCGACGACGTCCGGCGCATCCGCACCCATCCCCTGGTCCCGAAAGATGTCCCGATCTATGGGTACGTCTACGACGTGAAGACCGGACGGTTGGCCGAGATCGCCGGGGCAACCGAGGCCGGCCGCGCGGCGGGGTAGGGCAGAAGCGCGGACCACCGCCCGGCACCCATGAGGCTGCAAATCAATCAAGACGCTCGGGAGATTCTCGATGAGCAAAAGGCTCGGGCCGCTCGTGGCGGCGGCATTTTTGGCGCTGGCAGTGCCGGCGCTGGCGGCTGAGAAGCTCATTTTCGACACCGATTTCAACACGATGGGCGACGACGGGCAGGCCTTCGTGATGCTCTCGCAGTCGGTGCGGGACAGCAAGATCGACCTTCTGGGGCTCACCACCGTCTCCGGCAACCAGTGGGTCGACCAGGAGAACGCCGACGCGCTGCGCGCGGTGGAGCGGATGGGGATGGCTGGCAAGGTCGCCGTCCATCCGGGCTCGGTCTATCCGTTGATCCACGACCAGGCCGGCCTGCCGGCCGAGCAGACGCTCTTCGGCAAGGGCTATTCGGGTGCCTGGAAGCATCCGCGGCCGGAGGCTGACCAGCTGAGGGCGCCACCCGACGGCTTTGCGAAGACGGTGAAGCTCGACAAGGAGGGTGCCGTCAACTTCCTCATCGAGACGATCCGGAAAAACCCGCACGAGGTCACGATCCTCGCGGTCGGGCCGCTCACCAACCTGGCGCTCGCCTTCCGCGAGGACCCCGAGATCGTGCCCCTCGTGAAGCGAATCGTCTTCATGGGCGGTGCCGTGAAGGTGCCGGGCAACGTGACGCCAGCGGCCGAGTTCAATTGGTGGTTCGATCCCGAAGCTGCGCGGATCGTGATGCGCGAGCCGATCGAGAAGGTCGTGATCCCGCTCGACGTCACCGACAAGACCCGTTTCGGCAAGGACGTCTACGACAAGGTGAGCGACAGCGGCACGCCCGTCGGCGCGCTCTTCAAGGCCGAATACGCCGACACCTTCAAGAACGATCCCGGAGCCAAGGCCGAGGTGTGGGACACCATCGCCACGGCCATCCTGCTCGACCCCACGCTCGTCACCGAGAGCCAGGATCTCTGGCTCGACGTCGACACGGTCTTCGGCCCCGACTATGGCCGCGTCCTGGGCTACGCGAAAAACCCGCCGGCCGGCACGGAGAAGGCCAAGGTGGTGTTGAGCATCGACCAGGACCGTTTTTGGAAGCTCTACACGGATCTGCTGACGCGGCCGGTGAAGACGGATTGAGAAAAGGAGTCGCCGGCTTCGATCGATTTCTTTGGGTGGGCCCGCGCCGGATGCGGGCCCACGCCATCGTCGGTCGGGCGGACGCATCTCGCGCTCATAAAGAACACGGTGGGGCTCGAACAATAGCGGGTGGCGATATCATGTCGAATCCGCCTTGAAACGATAAAGCTAAAGTCGTTCCGGTCGGATAATCTATCGTCTGCCGACGCCTGGGGCATCGTCCCAAGCATCGATCTGTCTATGCGGCTCGTCCGGCCCAGGCTCCTCGAAGAGCGATCTGACCTCGTCGAACCGCTCGATGTTTCTTTGGGCAAGGGCACCGTGGCGTGCGGCTATGCGCTCGCGCAGGATATGATCCGGCGCGAAGACGTAATGATGACGAACCTGCGCCCCCAGCCTCTCGGCCAGATCACGGATGTGATCTCTCGATGATCTGACCCAGAAGCCGATGTCGAGAATAACGTCCCGTTCACTCTCAAGGAGCCTTGCCGCCTCTCCAAGGAGAGCCGCCACGGCCCTTCGGAAGCAGGCATTCCAGGCCTCCTGGATCTCAGCAGGCGGGAAGCTCTCGAAGCATCAGTCATCTGCATTGAGATGTACGGTACCCGTCTGTCTTGCGAGCGCCAGTGAACGAGTCGTCTTTCCGGCGCCGAGAAATCCCTGAATCATATAAATTGTAGACGTGCGAAGCCATTCACTCTTGTCAGCCTGACGGCGACGCGAACAGGCTTCCTACAAGGCATCGGCTGTGCAAGCAAAGAGGAGAAACGCTGCGCGCTCAGCTGATGCGCGCAAGATCAGAATCTGAGGTGGTAGCCCCGAACGCGGCTCGCTTACAGCGGCGCACAGGCCGCATCGACATTCTGCCCTCACAACCCATAATACAGCGACATCTCCACCGGATGCGGGGTCGCCTCGACCTGCTCCAGCTCTTTTCTCTTCAGCTCGACATACGCCCGCAGCAGCTCGTCGCTCATCACCTCGCCGCGCAGAAGAAAATCCTGGTCGTGCTCGAGGGCGTCCAAGGCGGCGCCTAGCGAAAAAGCCACCGTCGGCAGCTCCTCGAGATCCTCGGGCATGAGGTCATAGAGATTGCGGTCCATGGCGTCGCCGGGCTCGAGCTTGCGCTCGATGCCGTCGATGCCGGCCATGAGGATCGCGGTGAGTGCCAAGTAAGGGTTGGCGGTCGGGTCGGGGAAGCGGACCTCGATGCGCTTGCCGGCCGGGGCCGCGGCGTAGGGGATGCGGATCGCGGCCGAGCGGTTGTGGGCGGCGTAGGCGAGCAGCGTGGGCTCCTCGGCCCCGGGGCGCAGGCGGCGGTAGCTGTTGGTCGTGGGGTTGGTGAAGGCGTTGAGCGCCGGCGCGTGGCGCATGATGCCGGCGATGAAGCTGAGGCAGGTGGGGCTGAGGTCGGCATAGCCCTGGCCGGCGAAGAGCGGCCGCGTGCCGTGCCACAGCGATTGCTGGATCGCGAGGCTCGAGCCCGGCTCGCCGGCCAGGGGCCGCGCCATGAAGGTGGCGCTCTTGCCGTAGGAGGCGGCCACCTGGTGCACGACGTGCTTGACCAGTCTGCACGCGGTCGGCGGTGGCGAGGAGCGGGCCGGCGGCGAAGCTGAGGCGTCCCTGCTGCGGTGCCGCCCCATGGTCCTGCTGCAGGCCGCCAACGCCCAGCGAGGCCAGCATGGTCGCGATCTCGGCCCGGATGTCGCCCAGATGGTCGGCGGGCGAGAGGGCCAGCTGGGCGCCGCCGGGCTGCGGGCGGTGGCCGGGATTGCCCGGCCGGTAGGGCTGGGACGCGGCCGCGGCGCTCTCGCTGCCCTTGAGCTCGTAGCCGCAACCGGCGGAGCCCAGCTCGACCCGCACATCGTCGAAGAGAAAAAAGCCGAGGTCGATGCCGACGAGGGCGCTGTCGGCGATGCCGGAGCCGGCGAGCCAGGCCTCGGCGCGGGCCGCCGTCGAGCGCGGATCCCGCTCGTAGCCCATGCCGGTGGCGGGCTCGGCCGCGTCGCACAGGATCACGAGCGTCGGCTGGGCGCTGAAGGGATCGGTGAAGGCGGAAGCGAGATCGGGCCTGAGCAGGAGGTCCGACTGGCTGATGTCGCGCCAGCCGGCCACCGCCGAGCCGTCGATCATGAGGCCGTGCTCGAGCCGGCTCTGGTCCACCGCCTCGGCCTCGAACGCCGTCCGCCGCCACCGCCCGACCAGGTCGGTGAAGCGGAAGTCGACGATCCTGATGCCTTCCCGCTCGATCCGCTCACGGATCGCGCCCGCTTCCGTCATGCTCCCCGCACCCCCCGAAACCCGCCGCCGCCGCGGCGGGCGGCGGGACTTTAGTCGCTGCGGCGGGCTTTGGCCAAGGCCGCGCCGGCGCAACGAAAAAGGGCGGCCCGCCGAGGGGCCGCCCGCGCCAAGAGGCTCCCGGACGCGCCGGGCGCCCGACGCCTCTAGGCGTCGTAGTAGAGGAAAAGCTCGTAGGGGTGCGGGCGCAGCCGCATCGGGTCGACCTCGGCCGAGCGCTTGTAGTCGATGTAGGTGTGGATGAGGTCGGGCGTGAACACGTCGCCCTCGATGAGGAACTCGTGATCCTCCTCGAGCGCCACCAGGGCATCGGGCAGCGAGCCCGGCACCTGCCTGATGAGCGCCGCCTCCTCGGGCGGGAGGTCATAGATGTTCTTGTCGATCGGATCGCCGGGATCGATCTTGTTCCTGATGCCGTCCAGGCCCGCCATCAGCATCGCCGCGAAGGCGAGATAGGGGTTGCAGGAGGGATCGGGGCAGCGGAACTCGACCCGCTTGGCCTTGGGGCTGTCGCTGTACATCGGGATGCGGCAGGCAGCAGAGCGGTTCCTCAAGGACCAGGCGAGATTGACCGGCGCCTCGTAGCCCGGCACCAGGCGGCGGTAGCTGTTGGTCGTGGGCGCGGCGAAGGCGAGGATGGCCGGCGCGTGCTTGAGGAGGCCGCCGATGTACCACTTGCACATGTCGGACAGGCCCGCATAGCCGGCGCTGTCGGCGAAGAGGGGCTTGCCGTCCTTCCAGATCGACTGGTGGCAGTGCATGCCCGAGCCGTTGTCGCCGAAGAGCGGCTTGGGCATGAAGGTGGCCGTCTTGCCGTTCTTGTGGGCGACCTGCTTCACCACGTACTTGTACTTCATCTGGTGGTCGGCCATCGCCACCATCTTGTCGAAGCGCATGTCGATCTCGCACTGGCCGGCGGTCGCCACCTCGTGGTGCTGGCACTCCACCGTCAGGCCGACCTTGATCATGGTGAGCGCCATCTCGGCGCGCAGATCTGCGAGGCTGTCGCTCGGAGGAACCGGGAAGTAGCCTTCCTTCGGCCGGATCTTGTAGCCGAGGTTCGGGCCCTCTTCGCGGTTGGTGTTCCAGTGGCCCTCGGCCGAGTTGACGGTGTAGGTCGAGTAGTTCTGGCCGGTGCCGTAGCGCACGTCGTCGAAGACGAAGAACTCGGCCTCGGGGCCGAAGAAGGCGGTGTCGCCGAGCCCGGTGGACTTGAGGTAGGCCTCGGCCTTCTTGGCCACGCCGCGCGGGTCGCGCGGATAGAACTCCTTGGTCACCGGGTCCTTGACGTCGGCGATCATGACCAGGGTCTTGTGGGCCATGAAGGGGTCGATGAAGGCCGTCGTCGGGTCCGGCATCAAGAGCATGTCGGACTCGTTGATCACCTTGAAGCCGCGGATCGACGAGCCGTCGAAGCCCAGGCCCTCGTCCATGCCGTCCTGCTCGAAGCACTGCACCGGATAGGAGGTGTGCTGCCACATGCCGGGCATGTCGGTGAACCGGATGTCCACCATCTCGACGCCGTTGTCCTTGATCGCCTTCATGACGTCGGACGACGTCTTGCACCCCAGTGTCATAGTCGACCTTCCCTGATCAGCGGGCCGTGCCCGCTCCGACGGCACGGCCTCCCCTCGACTGCCCTCGTGACGGGCGTCGCCCTCAATTCCCATGGATCATGGGGCGTGCGCAAGGGTAAGGATCCGCCGGCAGATCAGCCGGCGACGCATCGGTCGACGATGAGGAGCGCGGGAGCCGGGCCGCCGATGGGCCGGTGTCCCAGGGGGATGGGGTGGGCTATCCCTGTCTTCGGGCTGGTCGCACCTCGGTCTGATTCAGGCGCTGGTCACGTGGAAAGCGGGCGGTCATGCCCGGCGCCTCGGCCACGAGCGGGCCGGCGACGCCGGGCAAGGCCCTCGATCGGATGGGCCTCGGTCAGGCGGCCGCGGTCGCCTTGGCCTCGGTCGGGACGGAGGCGATCGTCTTCAGGACCTGCGAGGCGATCTGGTAGGGGTCGCCTTGCGAGTTCGGGCGGCGATCCTCGAGATAGCCCTTGTACTCGTTCTTGACGAAGCTGTGCGGCACGCGGATCGAGGCGCCGCGGTCGGCCACGCCGTAGCTGAAGGCGTGGATCGACTGCGTCTCGTGCTTGCCGGTGAGCCGCATGTGGTTGTCGGGCCCGTAGACGGCGATGTGGTCCGCGCGCGCCTCCTCGAAGGCCGCCATCAGCGCCTCGAAATAGCCCTTGCCGCCCTTCTCCCGCATGTAGGTGGTGGAGAAGTTGCAGTGCATGCCGGAGCCGTTCCAGTCGGTGTCGCCCAGCGGCTTGCAGTGATACTCGATGTCGATGCCGTACTTCTCGGTCAGCCGCTCCATGAGGTAGCGGGCCATCCACATCTCGTCGGCGGCCTTTTTCGAGCCCTTGCCGAAGATCTGGAACTCCCACTGGCCCTTCGCCACCTCGGCGTTGATGCCCTCGTGGTTGATGCCGGCGTGGAGGCAGAGGTCGAGATGCTCCTCGACGATCTGACGGGCCACGCTGCCGACCTTGCTGTAGCCGACGCCCGTGTAGTACGGGCCCTGCGGTGCCGGGTAGCCCTGCGCCGGGAAGCCCAGCGGACGGCCGTCCTTGTAGAAGAAATACTCCTGCTCGAAGCCGAACCAGGCGCCCTCGTCGTCGAGGATGGTGGCCCGCTTGTTCGAGGCGTGCGGCGTGACGCCATCCGGCATCATGACCTCGCACATCACGAGCGCGCCGTTGGTGCGGGCGCCGTCCGGGTAGATGGCGACCGGCTTCAGCACGCAGTCGGAGCTACGCCCCTCGGCCTGCATGGTGGAGCTGCCGTCGAAGCCCCACAGGGGAAGCTGCTCGAGCGTCGGGAAGTCGGCGAATTCCTTGATCTGCGTCTTACCACGGAGGTTCGGTACTGGGGTGTAGCCGTCGAGCCAGATGTACTCGAGCTTGTACTTTGTCATTGGAGGCCTCTTGTCAGCCGGTAGCGATTGATGGGTCCGGGGCGCTCTTGAACGGGCCAAGGACCACCGACGGCGTGCCCGGACGTCATCGACTGGCCAAAGCCGAGCATTTACTGTGCCAAGCGATGCCGAGCGGCGCCGCCGGGGTGTGAGGCAAAACGTCCCCGCGCGGCCTTCCCGGGTCTCGCCGGGCCATTCCCTTCTGATGTCCCGCCTTCGAGCGAGCGGGCGCGCTGCCTGCGGCGGCGGGTCATCCGAGCAGGCGGCTGGCGCCCCGAGAATGCCGGTAAAGAAGGCAGCGAATAGAAATGCCTATAATATAGGCATAGGCTGATTCTTTACGATGCATGTTGCGTAAAGAGAATGCAGCGCTAATATGCCCGTCCGACAGCTGTCGGACCAACGCACAGCAGCAGATTGAGAGAAGGATGATGAGCACGTGCCTCCACCGTGATTCCGCCAGGATCTACCAGTTTCCCGTCGGCGGGCGCGCCGGCGTGGAGCGTCTCCGCGAGGAGGTGATGCCGACGTCGACTCCGGCACCGCAGGCCGTCCATGTGGCGTGCGGCAGCTGGTATCATGACGAGGCGATCGAGGAAGACGCGCGCGAGCGGCAGCGCACGCGCTAGGTCGTCGGCGGCTCCCTCGAGCTTAAAGTGGCGGGGGACCCGAATGCGGCGCGAGCCCGGGGTTGACGTCACGCGACGCAAGCGTGTCGCAAGGCACGCCGGCACAGCCGGATAGCCCGAGCACAACAGCAGTCTTGGCGCAGAGTCCGCGCTGTCGGTCACGACCTGCCGGACGACGCTGAACTGTCGATCTCGCCCGCCCCTCGACAGGGCGGGCGCTTCGATTCCGATCCAGACCAGAACGCTACCCGGCCGGATCCTACGGCAGGCCGGTCTCGCCCTGCCGCGGTCCGATCTGACCCGCCGCATGGTCGAGCCGGCAAAGCCGGCCGAAGCCCCGGCACGAGCTGCGACGGCCGGCTTGGCCGTCGCAGGCGCCGGGCCCGTCCGGGCCGAAGCCCGGCTAGAGCGCGTCGGTGCCGCGCTCGCCCGTGCGGATGCGGATGGCGTCGCCGACATCGGTGATGAAGATCTTGCCGTCGCCGATGCGATCGGTCTTGGCAGCCTGCTGGATGGCCTCGACCGCGCGCTCGACGATGCCGTCCTCGACGACAAGCTCGATCTTCACCTTGGGGAGAAAGTCGACGACGTACTCGGCGCCGCGATAGAGCTCGGTATGGCCCTTCTGCCGCCCGAAGCCCTTGACCTCGGTCACGGTCATGCCCTTGAGCCCGACCTCCTGCAGCGCTTCCTTCACCTCGTCGAGCTTGAAGGGCTTGATGACGGCTTCGATCTTCTTCATGCTTTCTCGGTCTCCGGTTTGTGTCGCGAGCGCCGTCACGCGCCGCGTTTCCCCGACGTGTACGGGACGATGCAGAGAGCGTGCCAAGACTGTGAGTACGCGTCCAGCATGGCGAGCGCTTTTTCCCTGCTCAGATGCGACGCACAGGGCTGGGCAGGACGCGGGCAGTCTGCCTACATGTCGGGCGGGTGGCTGTTTGCCCTCGCTCTCGGCCCCTTTGTCGCCCGCTGCTTGACGGGGGCGCTGGATTGCGCGAGATAACCGCCCCTATGGCGGGCGTAGCTCAGTAGGTTAGAGCGCCAGGTTGTGGCCCTGGAGGTCGGCGGTTCGATCCCGCTCGCTCGCCCCATTCCTGCCGTCGACATCGGCCGGCCTCGGTGCCCCGCGCGCGGCGGCGAAACCTCCCGCCCTCTCATCCGTTGATCCGACAACAAAGGATGGGAGAGAGCCATGTGGACGAAGCTCTTTTGCGTCGTGGCATTGGCCGCCGGGCTTGCCGCCTGCGGCTCCTCGACATCGGACCGGGCGCTAAGCGGTGGTGCCATCGGCGCTGGCGCGGGCGCTGTCGGCGGCGCGCTGATCGGTCATCCGGTGGGCGGCGCCGTTCTGGGTGGTGCCGCCGGTGCCGCTACCGGTGCTGCCACCGACAAGGACCAGATCGACCTCGGCAAGCCCGTGTGGAAGTAGCCGGGCCGTCAGGCGCGCCTGGCGCGGCGAACGGGCGCCTTCGCGGCGCCCGTTCATTGTCGTTCGCCGGGCACGCGGATCGAGGTCGGCGGCGAGCCTGACCGCCGCCGCCCAGCGCGCCTCACTCCTCGACGCGGAAGCCCAGCTTCATCGATACCTGATAGTACTCGATCTTGCCGTCCCGCACGTGCCCGCGCACGTCGTTCACCTCGAACCACTCGACATTCCGAATCGTCTTCGTGGCCCGCTTGATCGCGGTCTCGATGGCGTCGCTCACGGACGTCCTCGAGCTGCCGACGATCTCGGTCTTGCGATAGACATTGTCGCCTTCCACGGCGTCTCTCCCTCTTCTGGCGCAGGGCCTGATGTCGCAGGGCCCGCTTGGTCTGGAACAGAAACGCCGGGGTGGAGCGGCCAGTTCCGTCGCCCGCAACCGGTCCGGCGGCAACGCTGATGCGGCGCGCGACCAGGCCGCGGCGGCTCGTCGGCTCGGCGGGCAGGAAGAATGCGCATGCCCGGCCGCGTAGCGCCGACCTGATCCCTGCTCGGACCAGGTTCGGGCCCGCCTACTCCCTCTCGCCCAGGTCGTAGAGCAGCATCCAGGCGTCCGAGTGGTTGCTGCGCAGCGCGGCCTGAAGGGGTGTTCGGCCAGTCTCGTCGTGGGTGGCGAGGCTGGCGCCATGCCTCACCAGCAGGGCGATGACGGCCGCCCGGCCGCAGACGGCGGCCCAGAGCAGCGGCGTGTCGCCGATGCTCGCCTTCGCGTCGACTTTGGCACCGCTGGCCAGCAGCAGCTCTGCGACGCCGACCCGATCGGTTCGGACGGCCATCATCAACGGCGTCCGTCCGATCGCATCGCGCCCGCCGAGCTCGGCCTTCCGGGCGATCGAAAGGGCTGCCACGGCCACCTTGCCGGAGCGTGCCGCGATGTGCAGGGGCCGCGCGGCTTCGGGCGGCATCACCGCCTCGATCTGCGCTCCAGCGTCGATCAGGAGACCGGCCGCGACGGCGTCGCCGGTGAGCGCCGCCACGTGCAGGGGGGTGCCGAGGCTGCCCCCCGCGTTGACATCGGCGCCTGCAGCCAGCAGGGCCTGAACGGCCTCGGCATCGCCGGCCAGCACCGCCTCGTGCAGCTCGTCGGCTCGGCTGGGCGCCGCACCCGGGAGACAGACCAACACCCCAACCAGGGCGCGCGCTTGCCATTGCATCGCCTCGCCTCCTCTGGACGGGCAGGCTCGGGCCCGAAAATCCCAACTCTATGCCCCACATAGCCGATACTGAGCCTCGTCGGGACGAGGGTCAATCTGCCGCGACCCCACGCTCGGGCGACCCCGCCGCCAGGGGATATCCCGGCTCGGCGCTCCGGCCTCTCATCCGCGCCGCTCCCACATTGCATGGGCTGCATAGACTCAGGGCTCGGAATGCTGGCTCCCGCTCCCCGAGGCGCCCCGGTACCGCAGATAGTGCCGGTGCGCCTTGGCGCGGTTGCCGCAGGACTGCATCGAGCACCAACGCCGGTTGCCGCTCTTGCTGTCGTCGAGGAAAAGCCACAGGCAGCGCTCGTTGCCGCAGCGGCGCACCCGCGCGCGGCGGGGACCGACGAGAAGATCGCCCGCCGACCACAAGACCGGCGCCATCAGCAGCAGCACGGTCGAGGCTTCCGCGCCAAGGGCCCAGGCGAATCCATGGCCCGCAGCTTGCAGCTCCCGGCGCGCGGGCGCTGCGGCGAGCGCCTCATTGAGCGCCGCCAGATCCTCCGCCGCCGGCGCCGTGCCCTCCGCCACCGCGCTCATCAGCCGCCACAGCGCCTCGCGCACCCCGATCGCCTGGGCGAAGGCGCGCTCCGCCTCCTTCGCCGCCTTTTTCCATTGCTCACCCAGCCGCTCCACCAGCGCCGCGTCCGCGCCGCCCGAGGCAGCCGCCCAGGCCAAGAGGTCGCCCGGCCCGTGCAGCTCCTCGCTCGGCGCATCGCTGCCGCGCCAGAAGAGCGTGTTGGCGAAATCGAGACAGAGATCATCGCGCGGCGTGGCGACGAAGCCCGGCATCCATCCTCCTTGTTTGTCGGTAGCGCACCCTAACCATGTTGCCGGTTGACAACAACCGCGTCGCCGATGTTATAACCATCATGTAGGTTAAATATGCGATTCCCGAAGAAGGAGGCTCTCCCGTGATTGCTCACGTCTCGATCGGCGTCCGCGACATGGCGGCAGCGCGGCGCTTCTACGACGCGGCGCTCGAGCCGCTGGGCTATGCCTGCAAAAGCTCCAGCGACGACTCGGCGGGGTATGGTGACGCTGGGTCGTCCTTCTGGCTCGGCCTCACCGAGCATCCGGTGCCGGCCGATCCGCGATCGGGCCTGCACATCTGCTTTGGCGCCGGGACGCGCGCCACGGTCGACGCCTTCTATCAGGCAGCCCTCCGCGCGGGCGGCCGCGACAACGGCGCCCCGGGTCTGCGCCCGGAATATTCCGGCACCTACTACGCGGCCTTCGTCACCGACCCCGACGGCTACCGCATCGAGGCCTATTGCAGCGCGCCTACCTGAGTAGCCAGGCCGGCCTGATCCTCCGCCCCGGTTGCGTGCCCGGGCGCTTGCGCTAACCTCGGCTTCCGTCCCGCCGCCGGGTCACCGGGGCGGGCAGGAGGCAGGGGAGGCCGATCCGTGGCGACGAAGAAGGTCCTGGCGATCGACCAGGGCACCACCAGCAGCCGGGCCATCGTCTTCGACGCGGACGGCCGCCAGCTCGCCTCCGCCCAGCGCGAGCTGCAGCAGTTCTTTCCCGCCGACGGCTGGGTCGAGCACGATCCCGAGCATATCTGGGCCGACACGGTGGCCGTCTGCGAGGAGGTGCTCGAGAAGAGCGGTCTCGCCGCGGGCGAGATCGCCGCCATCGGCATCACCAACCAGCGCGAGACGGCGCTGGTCTGGAACCGCGCCACCGGCCACCCGGTCCATAAAGCCATCGTCTGGCAGGACCGCCGCACCGCTCCCCTCTGCCGCCAGCTTCTGGCCGATGGCCTGGAGGACCTCGTGCGCGAGCGCACCGGCCTCGTCATCGACGCCTATTTCTCGGGCACCAAGATCGCCTGGATCCTCGACAATGTCCGGGGTGCCCGGGATGCGGCCGAACGGGGCGACCTCGCCTTCGGCACGGTCGACAGCTGGCTGCTGTGGCGCCTCACCGGCGGCAGGGTGCACGCCACCGACGCCACCAACGCGTCCCGCACCATGCTCTTCGACATCGCCCGCCAGCGCTGGGACGAGGAGCTTTTGAAAGCTCTCCGCATCCCGGCCTCGATGATGCCGGAAGTGAAAGACAGCAGCGGCCTCTTCGGCACGACCGACGAGAAAATATTCGGGGCGGCGCTGCCCATCGCCGGCATCGCGGGCGACCAGCAGGCCGCCACCTTCGGCCAGGCCTGCTTCACCCCCGGCATGATCAAGAGCACCTACGGCACCGGCTGCTTTGCCCTCCTCCACACCGGCGAGACGCTCGTCCCCTCGCGCAACCGCCTGCTCACCACCGTCGCCTGCCGCCTCGGCGGAAAGACCACCTACGCGATCGAGGGCAGCATCTTCGTCGCCGGTGCCGCCATCCAGTGGGTGCGGGACGGCCTGGGCGCCATCCAGTCGGCCGCCGAGTCCGAGGCCATCGCCCGCGCCACGCCCGACACGGGCGGCGTCTATCTCGTGCCCGCCTTCACCGGCCTCGGCGCTCCCTGGTGGGACCCCGACGCGCGCGGCGCCATCCTGGGCCTCACCCGCGACAGCAGCCGCGCCCACATCGTCCGCGCCGCCCTGGAAGCCGTCTGCTACCAGACCCACGACCTCATGCGCGCCATGGACGAGGACGTGTCCGGCACCGGCGGTGCCATCACGCCCGGCCACGCTGCGCGTCGACGGCGGCATGGTCGCCAACGACTGGCTCTGTCAGTTCTTGTCGGATGTGCTCGACCGCCCGGTCGAGCGGCCGGCGGTGATCGAGACGACGGCGCTGGGTGCCGCCTACCTCGCCGGCCTCGCCACCGGCGTCTGGAGCGGCCTCGATCATCTGACAAAAGCCTGGCGCTGCGAGCGGCGCTTCGAGCCCGGCATGGAAGCGCCCACCCGCGAGCGCCGGCTCGAGGGCTGGCACCGCGCCGTCGGCCGCGTCAGGAGCGGCTGAGGCCGCAGCCGCCATGGGCCACCGCCTGCGGCTCGCCACCTTCAACCTCGAGAACCTCGACGACCGCCCCGACCACGGGCCCCCGATCGAGGCGCGCCTCGCCGTGCTGCGCCCCCAGCTCCTCCGCCTCCACGCCGATGTCTTGTGCTTTCAGGAGGTCCACGGGCGCCGGCCCGAGGGTGCCACCGCCCGCAGCCTCCCGGCCCTCGACCGCCTGCTCGAGGGCACAGCCTTATGAAAAATACGAGCGCACCACGACCCGCAGCACCGGCCCGCACGGTGCGGCAGGCTGGCCCGCCGACATCCACAACCTCGTCATCCTCTCGCGCCTGCCCGTGCTCGAGGCCTCGGAGATCCGCAACACCCGCGTGCCGGCGCTGGACTACCGCCCCACCACGGCCGACCCGCCCGCCACCGGCCCGCAGCTTTTGTCATTCGACCGCCCCATCCTCCACGCCCGCCTCGACCTCGGCGACGGAAAAAGCCTCCACGTCCTCAACATGCACCTGAAGGCCCCGCTCGCCGCCACCATCCCCGGCCAAAAGACAAACGCCTTCACCTGGCGCACGACCGCCGGCTGGGCCGAGGGCTTTTTCCTCTCGGGCCTGAAGCGCACGGCCCAGGCGCTGGAGGCGCGCCTCCTGGTCGACGCGATCCTGGACGAGGACCCTGCAGCCCTCGTGGCCGTCCTGGGCGACCTCAACGCCGTCGACCACGAGACCCCGCTGCGCCTGCTCCTGGCCGAGACCGGCGACACCGGCAACGGGGCGCTGGCCGCCCGCGCCCTCGTCGCCCTCGAGCGCTCGCTCCCCCACGACCGTCGCTTTTCCGTCGTCCACCAGGGCCGCCGCGTGCTGCTCGACCACATCCTGGTCTCGCGCTCTTTTTTGTCGGCTTTCGACCATCTGGAGATCCACAACGAGACCCTGGGCGACGAGCTCGACCCCAGCCTCGCGCTGCAGGACCCCACCGAATCCTACCACGCGCCCATGGTGGCCGAGTTCGAGGTGGAGGGCGGGGCTTGAGGGGACGGCGCGGTCGGATGCCCATCCTTGTGCTAAAGTTCGGGCCCGGATCACGGAGGCGACGGCCATGACCCTGCACTACTCGGTCGGGATCAGGATCGACAGAAAGGCCGGCCAGGTGACGGTCGAGGCCGAGGACGCGCTGATCGCCGCCCTCAAGGTCAAGACCACCCACCCCGAGGCCGCCATCACCTACGTCCGCAAGCAGAACGCCCGCGGCGACAGGCGCAATCCGCATGCGGGGGAGGGCGACCGGGCTCGACCCGAGCCTCGCCGCAGCGGCCGCGCTCAATCCTGGCCGGTGAACGCGATCATCCGCCCGAGCACCAGCGCCGGGACCCAGCACCCGAGTGACAAAAAACCGGCGAGGCGGCGGCGGGCGGTGCTGGCGCCCAGGAGGCCCGGGCCCAGATGCAGCGCCACGGCCGACGCCGCACCCAGGGCGATGAGGAAAAGCTTGGCCAGGAACACGGGCCGCGTGGCGTAGTCGGCGGGCCGCGCAAGGAACAAAAGCGCGCCGGCCACGGCCGCGAGGGCGAGCCCTGCCGCCGCCGTCGGCACCAGCACGCGGGCGAGCGGCGCCAGCGGCTGCGAGCGCCAAAAGCCCAGGAGCCGAAGATCCAGCGGCAGGATGGCACCCACCAGCATGGCGATGCCCAGGATGTGGGCGGCGTTGACGGCGGCATAGGTCCAGCGCGACAGCCGCATCATCTCCGCCACCGGCGTCTGGCCCAGCGCCGCCCACAGCGTCTCCAAGGCGGTGCCGGTCAGTCGCGCTCGGGATAGAGCTCGTAGGTGACGCCCTTGATGCTGATGCGCTCGGCCTTCATCAGCTTTTTGGACGTGTCGGCCGCGGGCTCGCCGATGAAGGTGGCCTCCACGCCGGGCGCCAGGTCCGCCTCCTCGAGCCCGGCCCGCTCGTTGCGCCAGGGCTGCCCCACCTCGACGGTCCAGGTCTCGTCCTCGGCCTCCACCGTCAGCACGCCGTGCGGATTGCCGAGCTGGGCCGTGCGGATGACCCCGGTAAGCTCGATGTTCTTGCCCGTCGTCCAGCGCCAGCCGTGATGGGCGAGCGCCGGCCCGGCCAGCGCCGCCATGGCGACGAGCGTGACAAAAGAACGGCGGAGGATGACCATCGGGCGCTCTCCGGCAGGGATGACTCAGTCTCCATCACCATCGGCAAGGACGGCGCCCCGGTCCAGCACGGCGCCGGTCACATCAGCGCGAGGGGTCGCGTCAGGGGCTTACGAGAATCCGGCCCTGCACGTCGAAGCCGTCCTCGCCCATGACGCCCACCACGACCTCGCCCGACGACGGATAGACCCCGGTGAGCGCCGTCACATTGACCTGGTGGGTGACGAGGACGACGCGCTGGCCCTCGGGCAGGCCACGCAGGAACGCCTCGGTCGCCTTTGTCTGTGCCTCCCTCGTGGAGCGGTCGCCAAAGAACGAGTTCAGGGCCGGCAGGGGCTCGACCGGCGCCAGCCCCAGCAGCTCCGCCGTCTCGCGGCAGCGGCACCACTCGGAGGTCAGCACGCGGTCGACGCTGATCCCCTGCGCCCGGAACGCCTCGCCGATCTGGCGCGCCTGACGCCGCCCGCGCTCGTCGAGGTTCCGCTGCGTCGAGCAGTCGCCCAGCGTGAACCCCGACGGATCGCCGGTCCCCGGCGCCACGGCATGCCGCATCACCGCCACCGCCCCCGGCTGCCGCAACGCCTCCCACCCCGCCTCCTGCGCTGCGAGCGGAAGGGGCAAGAAGGAGGACGAGAAAGAGCAGAAGAGGCATGGCGAGGCGCTCCTTTGGGCGACACCGGCTGCCTCCGGAGCGGCGAGCACGGGCATCGGTTCGCACGCCGCGGCTGAAGGGAAGGCGTCCGCGGGCGATCTTGCAGGTCTACGTTGAGACGGTCCGAGAGGATGAGGAGCAGGCGCGAATATCCCCTCACAATCCTTTGGGCGCCCCTGTGTCGTTGCCCGGCGCCCGACACTGCCGGCTCGCCGCGTGCTGCTCGGCCACTTCCTGATCTGGGACCCGCTTCTGGCAGCTTTCGCGCACCTTGAGATCCGCAACGAGACTATGGGCGACGAGCTCGATCCCAGCCTCGCCCTCAAGAACCCGACACAGTCCTAACACGGGCCGATGGTGGCCGAGTTCGAGGTGGGAGATGGGGGAGACGATCTCACGTTCAATCCGGGATCGTTAGAGCTCGGACCACACACGGGAATTCGGTGGATGGCAGCGAAGGGTCAGCGCTATTTGCCCGGAATGCGGATCGAGCGAGAGGAGCGGCGCAGGTAGCAGTCGAGATTGAGGCCCCGCCCACGAAGCTATTTGACGATGGAGCCGCGTATCCCCACATGCTGGTATGCAGTAGGGCTAGCATGTAGCAGATGGTGGGATTTTGTCATTTGCCGCTCCGGCCCGACGGATCGCGATTCCGGATATCGGGGCCGAAAGCGATGGGACGGCGCTACCTATGCCTGACCGGATAGAGAGATTCTTGGAGATGAAGTTCCACGCGGCCCCAAACAACTTGGCCGGGGTACTGTGTGAGGATTGGTGCCGTTTCCGAGACGCAGGACTTAATACCGACCCTCACTTCGAGGAGGAATTCTGCTCTGGCAGCGATACTCGCCTAAACCAAAGATATTGGGAGATCGCTCTCGGGAACATGCTGCTTGATCGTGGATTACGGGTCGTTCCAAAGGCAAATGGTGCCGGGCCTGATTTTCGGATAAGTTACGGCGGAACTACGATCTGGATTGAGGCCACGGCACCTGAGCGTGGCCAAGGTCCCAGTGCGGTATTAGATTGGGAGGAGGTCATTTGGCAACAGAAAGCGTTGACGTCTGGGGATAAAGCAGAAATAGAGGTTCCTCATCCGTCCAATGACGATGCATTTCTTCTGCGTTATACTAGTGCTCTTGAGGAGAAAAGGAAGGCATTTGAACGTTACCGGGCGGAAGGGATTGTGCAATCCGAAGACGTTCTTGTCATTGCCCTCAATTCGTCGAATCTGGGCGCTCCATCACTGCACGGCGGTGTGGAGTTCGACAAGGCACTTCGGGCGGTCCTCCCAATTGGCGCTCAGGCTATCACGTTCAGCCGTGACCCCTCCGTGCCGGTGCGCCTTGGAAGGCACGTTCAGGGCAGCGTTAAGAAGCAAACGACGAGAGGCGTCGTACCAGTCGCGAAGGCGGCCTTCCTGCAGTTGGAATACGCGTCAATCAGCTGTGTCATAGTCTCAGAGGCCTGCCCCACTGTTCGGTCAAGCGATAAGCGCCAGACCTGCATAGTGCACAATCATCGCGCTGCTCATCCTCTCCCAATCAACGTGCTCCCGGGGGATGTCGAGTTTACGATAGAACTGGACGAAAGGGCACTGGACGTAACGGAATACGACAGGGCGGGCGGGAGAATATTCCGCGTCTATGTAGGATATCGGGCGAGTGACAAGGAAGAACTCCATGGTCAATGAGAAAAGCTGGGGTGCAACCGAAGGTCACGGCCCTCGCTTTTTGTGCTTTGCGTCCTCCTGCACCTCTGTCCCGGCATAGATTTCGGCCAGCGGCAAATTCGCGCCGATCTCCGCTAACTTCAGCGTCGCCTCCTGCCCCTCAAGCGCATCCTCATCATCCCAGCGACCATCAGCTTGGCGGCGGACGAGGTCGATGCGGGCGCGGTCGGAGGCGACATAGACAATCGCCTTCAGCGACGGGATCGTCTTGTAGGCGAGGCGCTTGCGCGTCAGGTCATGCTGGGCGGTGCTCTCGGACAGCACCTCGAAGACAATGACCGGATCCTCTACGGCGGTGAGATCGCCGGCATGTGGGCCGCACAGGACGAAGGCGTCCGGATACATCACATCGCCCTGCGGCGACACGACCTTCAGGTTCGATCCCTGCGCAAAGCAGGGCGACCCGCGCAGGCCCGCCGTCAGTGCCGCCAGGATGTTCGTCGCGATCCGATCATGCGTGAGCGTTCCCCCCGCCATCATGCGCACGACGCCGGCGACGCGCTCGTAGCGCATCTCTTGTGCCTCCTCCCAGGCGAGGAAGTCGGCGAGGCTGAGGGCGGCGGTGGCGGCGGCTTCGGCCATGGCTCTGGTCTCCCGACGACATAGTGTCGGCGATGGCGGCTCTTGCCAAGACTGATGGGCGGCGCCCTGCAATCCGCCCGGATGCCAAAGTGACAAAAAAAGAAAAGAGACCTTTCTTGGTCTCTCACCGGCTCCTTCGCAGCAGCACGTAGAACGCCCCATCCCCGCCGTGGGGGATCCGGGCCGGGGCTCTGCGCCAGCACGAGGTCGGCCAGCGGCGGCGTGGCGAGCCAGCGCGGGCGTCATGCTGCGCAGCACGCCGCCCGAGCGCAGGCCGCGGCCGGTGATCACGAGGATGCAGCGCGAGCCGCGGCGCTGCTCGGCCTGGACGAAGGCCAGGAGCGTCGCGTGGGCGGCCTCCTGGGTCATGCCGTGCAGGTCGAGGCGGGCGGAGATCGGGTACTGGCCGCGCTGCAGCCGCTGGCGCGTGCGGCGGTCGAGGCCCTGGCCGCGTGCGCCGTGGCGTGGCGGCGTCGGCGGCGGAAGCGTGGGCGCCGCGGGGGGGAGGGGATGGCGGTGGCCGGAGCCTCGGCGGCGGTGGGCGGCGGTGCGCGGCGCCGTCTCGGGCTCGGCCGTGCGCGTGCCGAGCGGCTGGACGTCGCGCATCGCATGCTGCCAGAGCGCCAGGTCCTGCGGGCTCGGCGCCTGCCGCCCGCGGCGCATCATCCTGCCGCCTGGAGCTCCGGCGGCAGCTCGTCGACGACCAGCACGAGCAGGCGCCGGGGCCCGTGCGCGCCGAGCTCGATCTTCTGGGCGATGTCGCCGGTGCGGGAAGGGCCGGTGATGAGGTTGACCGATCGCGGCGGCTGGCCCAGCACCTCCCTCAGGCGCTGCCAGCTCTCCTCATAGGCACCGTCGATCCAGGCGGCCGGCAGCACGACGATGCTGGTCTCCGGCAGAAAGGCCAGAAGCGTCGGCAGCTCGGGGCTCGAGACGAGCATCAGGGTGCCGGTCTCGGCGATGCCGGCGGCGGCGAGCGTGAGGCCCGCGGCGTCGGCCGGCTCGGCCGTCCCGCGGCGCACACGCAGCAGCGGCTGGCTCTCCCATCGGCAGGAGTCGAGCACGGGCACCGGCGCCATCACGAGCTTCTGGGGCACATTGTGGCGCCTGAGGTAGGCTGCGGCCGCCGCCGGCACGGCCTCGAGGTCGGGCAGCCGCTCGACGTCGGTCGTGACCTTGCGCGCCATCTCGATGAAGAGCGCCACGCGCCCCTCGGGCTCGAGCTGGCCGCGCGCCGGCACGAGGTTGGGCGTCGGGTTGCCCAGGCGCTCGCGCACGCGCTCCCTCGCCCGCTCGTCCTCCTCCGGGCGTCCGCCCGATCGACTGGCGCAGGCGGGCCAGCACCGCGTCCTTGGCCTCGCTCACGGCTGGCGTCCCTTGCCGCCGTTCCAGGCGGCCATGAAGGTGCGCCCGGCCGGGGCCGGCAGGTCGCGCGTTCCGGTCCAGCCGCCGGCGAGCGGCAGCTTTTTCAGGCGCCCGCGCTTGCCGGCCATGGCGCCCAGGGTGCGGATCGCGATACCCGTGACGAAGCGGTAGAGCTTCGGCCGCGTCGCCAGGAAAGCCCAGGCCTTGAGGCCGCGACGCGCGGTCGGCGGCAGCAGCTTCTTCTTGAACTGCTCGTCCCGCCAGTAGCGCATCAGCTTGGGCAGCGGGATGCGGACCGGGCAGACCTCCTCGCAGCGGCCGCAGAAGGTGGACGCGTTGGGCAGCGGGTAGGTCTTCTCGATGCCGACGAACTGCGGGGTCAGCACCGAGCCCATCGGGCCCACATAGACCCAGCCATAGGCATGGCCGCCGGCCGAGAGATAGACCGGGCAGTGGTTCATGCAGGCACCGCAGCGGATGCAGCGCAGCATCTCCTGGAACGGCCCGCCCACCATGCCCGAGCGGCCATTGTCGAGGATCACGACGTGCAGGCTCTCGGGCCCGTCGAGATCGCCCGGCCGGCGCGGCCCGGTCAGCACGCTCGTATAGGCCGAGAACTCCTGCCCCGTGGCCGAACGTGCCAGGAGGCGCAATAGCGTAAAAGCGTCCTCCATGGTGGGGACGAGCTTCTCGAGGCTCGTCAGGCAGATATGTGTCCTGGGCAGCCCCTGCGTCAGCTCGGCGTTGCCCTCGTTGGTGACCGTGACGATCGAGCCCGTCTCGGCGACGAGGAAGTTGGCGCCGGTGATGCCGACGTCGGCGTCGAGATAGCGCTGGCGCAGGACGCGGCGCGCATCCGCCACGAGCGCCTCCGCATCCGTGATGCGCGGCCCGCCGTGATGCTTCTCGAAGAGGTCCGAGACCTCGTCCTTCGTCATGTGGGCCGCGGGGCCGACGAGGTGGCTGGGCGCCTGGTCTGCGAGCTGGATGATGTGCTCGCCCAGGTCCGTCTCGACGGCCTCGATGCCGGCCGCCTCGAGGAATGGGTTGAGCCCGATCTCCTCGGCCACCATGCTCTTGCTCTTGGTGACGGTCTTGGCCCCGGCGTCCTGGCAGAGCTTCAGGATGATGGCCTGCGCCTCGGCCGCGTCGCGCGCGAGATGGACGGTGCCGCCCACGGCCTCGAGCTTCTCGATGAAGGCCTCGAGATAGAGGTCGAGATGGGCCAGGGTGTGGTTCTTGATGTCGCGGCCGATGTCGCGCAGCTGCTCGAACTCGGGCAGGGCCGCCGCGGCCCTCGTGCGCCCGGCCTGCCAGCCGGTCCTGATGCCGGCATGCGCCAACTGGAGCTGCGGGTTCTCCAGCGCCTCGTGCGCGCTCTTCTCGAAGGCCAGGGAGGTGGGCTGCACGGGCGCTCTCCTCAGTCGCCTTCGCCGATGGCGGGTGCCATCGGATCGCCGGCCAGAACCTCGGCCACGTGCCTCACCTCCATGGTCGAGCCCATGCGCTTCAGGCGCCCGGCCATGTTCATCAGGCAGCCCAGATCGCCGGCGAGGAGAAGATCGGCGCCGGTGGCGGCGGCCCGGCCCAGCTTCTCGTCCACCATATGGGTCGAGATCTCGGGATACTTCACGCAGAAGGTGCCGCCGAAGCCGCAGCACACCTCGCTGTCCTCCATCTCGACCAGCTCCAGCCCCTCGACCGAGGCCAGGAGCGCGCGCGGCTGGCCCTTCACCTTCAGCTCGCGCAGGCCGGAGCAGCTGTCGTGGTAGGTGGCCCGCAGCGGCAGCTCCGCCTCGACCGTCTCGAGGCCGCGCACGTCGACCAGGAACTGCATCAGCTCGTGGCAGCGCACGGCCACCGCCTCGGCCCGGCGCTGCCACTCGGGCTCGCCCTCGAAGAGCTCCGGGAAGTGCGCGCTCAGCATGCCGCCGCAGGAGCCCGAGGGCACGACCACATAGTCGTAGGGCTCGAGAACCGGGATCAGCTTCTTGGCGATGCGCCGCGTGGTGGCGCGGTCGCCCGCGTTGAAGGCGGGCTGGCCGCAGCAGGTCTGGGCTCGCGGCACCTCGACCTCGCAGCCGGCGCGCTCCAGGAGCCGCACGGCGGCAAAGCCCACGCTCGGCCTGAAGAGGTCGACGAGGCAGGTGACGAAAAGGGCGACGCGCGGTCGGTCGGTCATCGAGGGCGGGATTCCGGCTGGCGAATGGCCACGAGTTCTTACCGGAGGCCATGAAGGCGAGGCAATCATCCAGGCGTCAACTGGCGGGGGAGAGGCCACGCGGCAGAAGGATCCAGTAGCTGCCCTGGCTCTTCATCCGCCCCGCCACGGCCTCCGCCGCATCGCCCGAGCCCCAGAAAAGATCGCCCCGCACCGGCCCGCGGATGGCACCACCCGTATCCTGCGAGATCACGAGGCGCTGCAGCGGCCTCTCGCCCGAGGGGTAGGGGGCGGTGGTGGCGAGCCACAGCGGCACGCCCAGCGGCAGGAAGCGCCGATCCACGGCGAGCGAGCGCTCGGGCGTCAGCGGCACGCCCTCGGCACCCAGGGGCCCGGGCGCCGTCGCGAGGTCCGGCAGCGCGCGGAAAAAGACAAAAGACGGGTTCTTCTCCATCACCCCGCGGGCCTGGCCGGGATGCGCCTCGAGCCAGGCCTGGATCGACTGCAGCGAGACGTCCTCCTTGCTGATCGCCCCCATCGCCACGAGGTCCCGGCCGATCGCCCGGTAGGGCCGGCCGTTCTGCGCCGCGTAGCCCACGCGCATGCGGCTGCCGTCGGGCAGATCGATCTGCCCCGAGCCCTGGATCTGCAGGAAGAAGCTGCGGATCGGGTCCTCGACCCAGAAAAGCTCGAGCCCGCGGTCGGCGAGGGCGCCGGCGTCGATCTGGGCGCGCGTGTAGTAGGGTATGAGGCTCGTGCCCTGCACGCGACCGGCGACACGATGGCCTTTGAGGTCGGGATCGAAGCTCCCGAGGTCGACGTCGACGAGATCGCCCGGTCGGCCATAGAGCGGCGCCTGGTACCGGCCGCCGGGCGCTGTGGCCCCCTGCAGCAGCGGCTCGTAGTAGCCTGTGAAGAGGCCGGTGGCGTCGCCGCGATTGGTCGCCCGCCAGGGCGTGAAGCTGGTCTCGAAGAAGCCCTTGGCAACGCCCGGGCCGCTGCCGAGGCTCGAGGCGGCGGCGCAGACGGGCCGCCAGTCGGCTACCGTGCCCGCCCAGGCGAACCCGCCCAGGGCCTGATCGTCCCCGCGCTTCAGCAGCGCCGAGCAGGATCGGCGGAAGGCGTCCAGCGCGGCGTCGGGCTGGTCGTCGCCCCATCCCGGCAGCTCAGCGAAGGCAGCGGTCTCGAGCGCAAGCTCGGGGGGCGGGGGTGGCCGCCTGGCGCAGGCGGCAAGGAGCAGAAGCCCGAGGAGAAGGGCGGTGGATCCGAGGCTACGGCAACGCACGAGTGGGCGGACGGCTCACTCGGGCGCCGTGGTCTCGGTGAGCTCCCAGTTCGGGTCGGAGGAGCGCGTGTCGCGCTCGAAGGTCCAAAGGTCGATGACCTCGTCGGGCTGGCCCGGATCGCCCTCGATGATGCGCCCCTGCTCGTCCTTGATGAGGTTCATCTGCTCGCTCTTGAAGCGCACGGTGACGCGCGCCCGGCGGGCATCGATCTGGGCGGACGCAATATCGGCGGCGCGGATGGCCACGAGCTCCGTCTCCATCGTCTGCCCGGACGCGGTCCGCTGATCGATTGCGGCGGCGAAGCCGGCATAGACGGCAGGTGCCAGCAGCGGCCTCAGGGCATCCTTGTCGCCCCTGGCGAAGGCTTCGACGACCATCGTGAAGGCAGCCCGGGCACCGGCGAGAAAGCCCTTGAGGTCGAAGTGGGGATCGGCCAGGCGGATCTCGGTGAGGCCCTTCTTGATCGTCGGGTCGGCGACGTCGGCGATGCCCGCCTGCTGCTGCGCGTCGGCCGTCGGCAGCGCTTGCTCGGGCAGCGGTGCCTTGTCGGCACGCTGCGCAGCCGGACTCTGACCGATCGGGCTCGGCCGGCGGCGCTCGTTGCCGGTCCGACGTCCGAGCACGCCCCGCAGGCGCAGCGCGATGAATGCTGCGACCATCGCAAAGAAGATGATATCGAGATAGGCGAACCCGTCAGACATCAATCACGGCCGTCTCGGCTGGCGAAGCAGTCCTTGAGCTTGGCATCCCACCGTCGGCTGCGACTCGGCGGGAAGTGACGCGCACCGACCCACATATAAGGGTCCCACCACAAAAAGAAACCGTAAGGGTCGCTGGCGGCCGGCGCCGCTTGCCGGAAGGGCGGCTCCTTCTCTACAAGGCGCGCGGAGGCTGGCCGTTCCGGCGGGCCGCCCGCCCGCGGATCGCCGCGTGGCGGCCACGCGCGATCTGGGGCGGAACTGGGGCGCATGCTGCTCATTCGGCACGCCGAGTCGGAGTGGAACCGGCTTTTCGGCCCGACCCGCATCGATCCGGGCATCGCCGATCCGCCGATCACGGCTGAGGGCGCCGCCGCGGCTCGGCTTGCGGTGGCGGAGCTTCGCGGGCTGGGCATCGGGCGGCTCTTGACGAGCCCCTATCGCCGGGCTCTCGAGACGGCGGCGATCATCGCCGAGGCCCTGGAGGTGCCGGTCTCCGTGGAGCCGCTGGTGCGCGAGCGCTGCGCCTACTCGTGCGACGAGGGCAGCCATCCAGCGCTCCTGGCCGAGCGCTGGCCGCACCTCGATTTCAGCCTCCTGGGCGATCTCTGGTGGGGTGAGGGGATGGAAAGCGTCGACAGCCTCGGCGTCCGCGCCCGCTCCTTCCTCGAGATGGCGAGGGACTGGCCGGACCGGGACGAGGTCGCGATCGTCAGCCACTGGGGCTTCATCCGCTGCCTCACGGGGCAGGAGGTCGCCAACCTCGGGCGCGTGCGGCTCGGCTTCGAGACGGCGGGCGAGACGGCGCGCGCGGAACAGCAAAAGGACATCCGATGAGCGACAATCCCCTGACCCCCGAGAGCGGCGCGCAGCAGGCAGCACCGCGCCTGTCCATCATCACCCAGTACATCAAGGACGTCTCGTTCGAGAATCCGCGAGCGCCGATGGGCCTGGTCCAGAGCCAGCCGCGCCCGGACATCCAGATCGGCGTGAACGCCGAGGCGCGGCAGCTGGAGGACGCCCGGTACGAGGTGCTTCTTCAGCTCAATGTCGACGCCAAGGTGTCGGGCGAGACGGTGTTTCTGATCGAGCTGGCCTATGGCGGCGTCTTCGAGCTCGCCAACATCCCGCAGGACAGCCTGCAGCCGCTCCTCCTGATCGAGTGCCCGCGCCTCCTCTTCCCGTTCGTGCGGCGGATCGTGGCCGACATCTCACGCGACGGCGGCTTCCCGCCGCTGATGCTCGATCCGATCGACTTCGTGAGCGTCTATCGCCAGCGGATGCAGGAGGCCCAGCAGCAGGCGGCGGCGCAGGCGAGCGACGGCAACGGCAGCACCACCGTCTGACAAGTCGAGGCCCGAGCGCTCGGCCGCGCGGGGCTAGGCCCGTGCGGCCAGCGCCTCGAGCGCGGCGGCCGGGCTCGGCACGATGCTGTAGAGGGCGAGCGCCGAGGCCTCGGCGAAGCCCTCCGCGATGACCTGGTCGACCAGCGCCGCGTAGCGGCTCCAATAGCCTTCCGTGTCGACGAGGAGCAGCGGGCCGGCATGATAGCCGAGCTGGCGCAGCGTCACGACCTCGAGCAGCTCGTCCAGCGTGCCGAGGCCGCCGGGCAGCGCCACGAAGGCATCGGCATCCCCGATCAGCTGCACCTTGCGCTCGAACATCGTCTCGGTGACGATGAGCTCGGTGAGATCGCGCTTGCCGACCTCGCGCTCCATGAGCCGCCTCGGGATGACGCCCACGACGGCGCCGCCGGCGGCGAGGGCGGCGCGGGCCACCACGCCCATCAGCCCCACCTCGCCGCCGCCATAGACGAGCGTCCAGCCGCGCTCGGCGATGCCTTTGCCGAGCGCCTCGGAATCGGCCTCGTAGGATGGGCGCCGCCCTACCCTCGAGCCGCAGAAGACGCAGACGCGATAGCTCATGCCGCTCCCGCCGGGCCCTGGCGGGAGCCCTTACTCCGCCGCCTCGGCGAGGCCGCGGGTCACGTTGTGAAAGTCGTCCATGAGATCGCGCGTCATCGGCCCGAGCTGGAACGACATGTCGTCGATTGCGCGTACCGGGGTGATCTCCGCGGCCGTTCCGGTGACGAACATCTCCTGAACGTCCTTGAGCTCCTCGGGCTTGATGTGGCGCTCGACCACCTTGATGCCGCGCGCCTCGGCAAGGCCGATCACGGTTCGCCGCGTGATGCCGTTGAGGAAGCAGTCCGGCGTTGGGGTGTGGAGCTCGCCGTTCATCCCGAAAAATAGGTTGGCGCCGGTCGTCTCGGCCAGATAGCCGCGCCAGTCCAGCATCAACGCATCGCCGAAGCCCTTGGCCTCGGCCGCATGCTTGCTGATCGTGCAGATCATGTAGAGGCCGGCGGCCTTGCTGTGCACCGGGGCGGTGTTGGGTGCCGGCCGGTCGTAGATGGCGCGCGTGAGCCTGAGGTCGCTGTAGTACGCGCCCCATTCCCAGACCGCGATCGCGACGTTGATCCGCGACTTCTGGGCCGAGACGCCCATCTGCTCGGAGCCCCGCCAGGCGAGCGGGCGGACATAGCAGTCCTTGAGCCCGTTCTTGGCCACCACCGCATTGGTCGCCGCGTCGATCTCGGCGCGCGTGTAGGGCACGTCGAAGCCGAGGATCTTGCCGCTGTCGATCAGCCGCTGGCTGTGCTCGGCGAGCTTGAAGACGCGGCCGCCATAGCAGCGCTCGCCCTCGAAGACGCAGCTGCCATAGTGCAGCCCGTGCGACAATACGTGCACCCGGGCCTCGCGCCACGGCACCAACTCGCCGTTGAGCCAGATCCAGCCGTCACGATCGTCGTAGGGGATAAGCTGCGCCATGATAACCATTCCAGCCGGTCTTAAGCCGGCGATTTGCTTCACCATTTCGAGGATTGCCGCCGGCATCATCGCCTCCCATAACTTCCAAGGCAAGACCCGCCATTGGCGTGAGCCCCCATGCTGTCGCGCAACCCTCTCTTCCTCCGCGAGTCCGAGCTCGACCGGAGCCTGGAGCTGATGATGCTGGCCGCCCGCCAGGCGCTGAGGTCGGGCACGGCCCTCCTGGACGAGCGCGGGCTGGCCGCTGTCGACTTCGAGATCCTCTATCTCGCCCATCGCCATCCCGGCATCGCCGCGCCGGAGCTTGGGCTCGTGCTGGGCATGGCCAAGCAATCGCTGTCGCGCCATGTGCGCGGGCTGACGGCCATGGGTCTGTTGCGCCAGCAGGCGGTACGGGACGACCGGCGCAAGAAGGCGCTCGTCGCCACCGACGCCGCGATCGAGGTGATCACGGAGGTCGGCGCCTCGCATCGTCGCGGCCTGCGGCAGGCCTTCAACGACGCCGGGCCCGAGGCGGTCGAGGGCTTCCAGCGCGTCCTGGGCGCGCTGCTCGAGACCTCCGGCCGGCGCCTGCTCGCGCGCCAGCAGGGCTGAGGCCCGATGGACGCCGAGCGCCCGCACATCCTCATCGTCGACGACGATGCGCGGCTGCGCCAGCTGCTCGACCGCTATCTCGTGCAGAGCGGCTATCTCGTCTCCACCGCGATGGACGCCACCGAGGCGCGGAGCGCGCTCGAGCACATCCGCTTCGACCTCCTCGTCCTCGACGTCATGCTCCCCGACCAGGACGGCATGGAGCTCACGGCCGAGCTTCGGCGCACGACCGAGATCCCGATCCTGCTGCTGACCGCGCGCGGTGAGCCCGAGGACCGTATCCGCGGCCTCGAGGTCGGCGCCGACGACTATCTCGTGAAGCCCTTCGAGCCGCGCGAGCTGCTCTTGCGCATCGCGACGATCCTGCGCCGCGTCCAGCCGAGCCAGGAGCCGCCCGAGCTGGTCCGCTTCGGGCCCTTCTCCTTCAATCCCCGCTCGCAGGAGCTGCGGCGCGGCGAGGAGCTCATCTACCTCACCAGCGGGGAGGCCTCGCTGCTGCGCATCCTGGCCGACCAGCCGGGCCTCTCGATCAGCCGTGCCGAGCTCGGCGCCAGGAGCCGCATCACGGGCTCGGACCGCGCCGTCGACGTCCAGATCGTGCGCCTGCGCCGCAAGATCGAGGACGACCCCAAGCAGCCCCGCTATCTCTTGACCATGCGGGGCGCCGGCTACGCCCTGCGCACGGGAAGCTGAGCCCGCATGGATCCGGTCCGCAAGCTTCTCAACCGCACGATCGTGCCGCGATCGCTCTTCATGCGGTCGTTGCTTATCGTCGTCCTGCCGATGATCGTGCTGCAGCTCGTGCTGACGCTGATTTTCTATAATCGGTACTGGGATACGGTGACCCGCTGGCTGGCGGCCGGCGTCGCCGGCGACGTCGCGATCTGCGTCGAGCTGATGGAGCGTGCGACGACGCCCCAGGAGCAGGCGGCCGCGATCGACCTCGTCCGCCGCCACACCGACCTCAAGATCTCCTTCGAGCCCGGCGGCAAGCTCGACGCGGCCATGCGCGAGACCAACATGGAGCCGGGCTTCCTCGCCCATATCGACAACAAGATCATCGAGGCGTTCGCCGAGGGGCTGTCCAAGCCCTTCGCGATCGATCTCCGCCCGGAGACGCCGGGCCGCATCGCCGTCTACGTCCAGCTGTCCGACGGCCTCCTGCGCGTCCTGTCGCCGACCAAGCGCGTGACCGCCACGACGACCGGCCTCCTGCTCGCATGGATGATCGGAGCCTCGGTGGCGCTGGCTGTCGTCGCCCTCTACTTCATGCGGCTGCAGGTCCACCCGATCCGCAAGCTCGCCCAGGCCATGGAGAGCTTCGGCAAGAACCGCGACGTCGGCGATTTCGAGCCGCGCGGCGCCACCGAGACCCGCCGCGCCGCCGTCGCCTTCAACATGATGCGGCGGCGGATCATTCGCCACATCTCCCAGCGCACCGAGGTGCTGGCCGCCGTCAGCCACGATCTCCGCACCCCGCTCACCCGCATGAAGCTCGAGCTCGAGCTGATCGGCGGCGCGGACCAGGTCGTCACCGGCCTCAGGACGGATGTCGAGGAGATGCAGGCGCTGGTCGAATCCTATCTGTCGTTCGCCCGCGGCGAGGGCCGCGAGGTGATCGAGCCGACGCCGTTGCCGCCGATCCTCGAGGCGATGCGCGAGCGCGCCGAGCGCAGCGGCGTCACGCTCGAGATCAGAAGCGAGAAGCCGATCACCCTGCCGCTCCGGCCGCTCGCCTTCCGCCGTTGTCTCGCGAACCTCGTTGACAATGCCTGCCGCTATGCCCGCTGGGTCGGCATCACCGCGACGCATCGCGGCCACCATGTCGAGATCGCGGTCGAGGACGATGGTCCGGGCATCCCGCACGAGCGGCGCGACGCGATCCTCCAGCCCTTCGCCCGCCTCGACCGGTCACGCTCGCGCCAGACGGGCGGCCTCGGCCTCGGCATGGCGATCGCCAGGGACGTCGTCCTCGGGCATGGCGGCGAGATGATCCTGGGCGATTCCTCCCGCGGCGGCCTCAAGGTCCTGCTCCGCCTTCCCGAATGAGCCCCGGGCGGGCACTCCCGCCGCGCGGGGCCGGCTAGGCGGCCGGTGCTACTGCGGGCGCAGGCTCGCCCGGGCCGAGCTGGCGCTGGAGGACGAGCAGGAGAAGAAGGCCCGGAACGGCTGCCACCGTGGTGAGGACAAAAAAGCCGACCCAGCCGGTGGCGGCGGCGAGGAAGCCGCTGCCCGCCGCCAGCACGGTGCGCGCCTGCGCCATGAAGGAGGTGAGAAGCGCGTACTGGGTGGCGGTGTAGCTCACGTTGCACAGCGAGCTCAGATAGGCGACGAACGCCGCCGTGCCCATGCCGCCGGCCAGGTTCTCGAGCGAGATCGTGAGCGCCAGCACGCTCAGATCGTGGCCGACCCAGGCCTGCAGGACGAAGACGAGATTGGAGAGCATCTGGGCCAGGCCGCAGATCCAAAGGCCCTTCAGGATGCCGCGGGAGTTGATGATCATGCCGCCCAGGAAGCCGCCCGCGAGCGAGGCCACGAGCCCGTAGAGCTTCACGATCGTCGCGACCTCGGTCTTGGTGAAGCCGAGATCGACGTAGAACGGGTTGGCCATGGCGCCCAGAAGGGCGTCGCCGAGCTTGTAGAGGGCGATGAAGAGGAGGATGAGCGCCGCCTGGCGGACGCCGGCGCGGCGAAAGAAGTCGGCGAGCGGCTCGACGACCGCCTCGACGATGCGCTGGCGGGCGCTCCTGCCGGGCCCGGACGGGGCGGGCGCTGCCGTGGGCTCGCGGTAGAGGAGCACCGTGAGCATGCCCACGAGCAGGCAGGCGGCCATCGCCGCATAGGCTGCGGCCCATCCCGCCACCGAGGCCAGGATCAGGGCGCCGGCGCCCGAGACCAGCATCGCCACCCGGTAGCCCGCGACGATCGTGGCAGCACCCGCTCCCTGCTGACGCTGCTCGAGGATCTCGATGCGGTAGGCGTCGATCACAATGTCCTGGCTGGCCGAGAGGAAGGCCACCAGCACCGCCAGCAGCGCCGTCAGCCCGAGGTCCCGGGTCGGGTCGCTGAGGCCCAGGGCGAGGATCGCCAGCGCCAGGACAAGCTGGATGGCCAGGAGCCAGCCTCGCCGCCGGCCGAGCCAGCGGCCCAGCAGCGGCAGCGGCACTTGGTCGATGACCGGCGACCAGAGGAACTTCCAGCCATAGGCGATGCCGACCAGGGCGAAGAGGCCGATCTCGCCCTTGCCCACCCCGGCCTCGGCGAGGCGGAAGGTGAGCGTGGCGCCGGTCAGCGCCAGGGGCAGCCCGCTGGAGAAGCCCAGGAGGAGGACGACGAGGACGGGCGCCTCGAGATAGACCCGGGCGGCGCCGAGCCAGCCTTCCCGGGCGGGCTCGCCCGGCACGCGTCAGGCGGCCCGGCCCGCGGCCGGGCCTTGCGCGCGTCGGGCGAAGGCCAGGCTCAGAAGAATCGCTCCGGCACCTCGATGATGTCGCCCGGCAGGATAGGCGTGTCGGCCGAGACCGTGACCGGCTTGGCGTTGGCCCCGCCGCGCTTGACGGTGACGCTGCCCTGTGCCGCCCGGTAGGTGAAGCCGCCGGCCAGGGCCACGGCATTCAGCATCGTCATGCCGTTGACGTACTCGTACTGGCCGGGCTTGTTGACCTCGCCCAGGATGTAGAAGGGCCGGTAGTTCTCGACCTGGATGCTGACCTGCGGGTCGACGAGATAGCCGTTGGCGAACTTCTTCTCGATCCGCTTCTCGAGCTCGCCCGAGGTGAGCCCCAGCGCGTCGATCTCGCCGATGAGTGGCATCGCGAACTTGCCCGACCCATCCAAGGTGAAGGCGCCCGACAGATCGTCGTGACGGAAGACCACCACCCTGAGCTTGTCGCCGGGGCCCATCGTGTAGGCGACCTGAGAGAAGGCCTGGTTCGCGGCTGCCGGCGGCGGGCTGCTGCTGCACGAGGCCAGCAGAAGCCCGAGGCAGGCCAGGATGACCAGCTTGACGCCCAAAAGCTTATCTATCATCAGCGCTTTCCTGCACACGAGGTCGCGGGGCCGGCAGCGCGTCTCTCATAACGCCTGCCAAGGCCGCCGCACAACCGCGCGCAGCGCCCCTAGAGCTTCGCGGTCAGCCCGAAGAAGATGACGTTGTCCGTATATTCCTCGTTGCTGTCGTCCGAGTTCCGCTTGGTGAACGAGTAGGTGGCGTCGAGGGAGAAGTTTCGGTTGATGAGGTAGGTCACCCCGGCGCCGGCGAGGAAGGTGTTGTCGGTGCGCGACGTGCCCGTGAAGTCGTCGCGGACATAGCCCGCGTTGGCGTTGGTGAGCACGTTGCGCAACAGCTCGTGCGACCAGTTGACGGTGGCCGACTTCTGGAAGTCCGACGACGCCGTGTCGCCCTGGTAGGTCACCGTGGTCGGGACAATCTCGCCGCTGGCGTTGAACACCAGGGTGTCGAGCTGGGTCACGTTCCAGGTGATGGTGCCGCCGCCGCCCAGGCCCTGGGCCGAGTCGAGGCTGCTGTCGTCGTAGGTCTCCTTGGTGTAGCCGAGCTGCACCGAGCCGAAGACGAGGCCCGTGATGTCGATGTCCGTGCCCACGGCGACCTTGAAGCCCTCGGCGTTGCGGTCGACGATGCCCGGCGGGACGTTGTCGTAGCGGATCCAGTGGTAGCTCCCGTCGACGAACGCGTCGAGCCGCGGCGAGATGTTGTAGCCGACGCGGGCGTTGGTCCGGTACGTCCACCGGTTGCGGTAGATCTGGCTCACCTGGGGATTGTCGTAGCCGGTACGAATGGCGTCGGCGCCGACGATCGTGAAGATCTTGTTGAAATCGTGCCGGTAGCTCAACCCGCCGTTGGCGGTGAACACCTTGGTGAGGTCCCGCATGTTCTGGCTCGCGTCCGGCGAGCTGCGCGCCTCGTGCCCGCGCGCGACGCCGAGTGAGCCGCTCAGCGCGTCGTTCCGGGTGATGTCGAGCGTGCCGTTCATCGTGCCGTTGAGATCGAGATAGTTGTTGCGGCTGTAGTTGACCCAGCTCGCCTGCTGCGCGCCCAGGGTCAGGCCCAGCGAATGCCGCGTCCAGTTCGAGACGATGTTGATCTGCGGCGTGGTGATGATGCCGAAGTCGCTGTTGGTGTTGTTCGGCGTCGCGTTGATGTTGCTGTCATACTGCCCCCCCACCGAGAGCGAGGGGTAGATGAAGAAGCTTCGCACACGGATGCCCAGCGGATCGTAGGCGGGACGGGGCCGGCTCATCACCGTGCTGTTGCGGCTCACGTCCACCGCGGCCTCCTGCGCGGAGGCGTCGACGGCGACGGAGAGAGTAGAGCCACACAGCAGAAGCGACGTCGCGAGCTTGAGAGCGGTCACGTGCTTCATCGATCCCCCTAAATTGACCGGCGACCGGCTACGGCGCCCTTGTCCGGCCTTACCCCTACGGTTGAAGTCGAGAGACGACCCAACCATCCGAGGTCGACCATGGTGTTGTTAGTCTAAGATCGGGGCGGGAGGCAAGAATGGCCGGCTAGCGCCCTCGGGCGACATCAGCCGGCGCTCGCCTTACGTCCCGCCTGTCGCACTTCTGCCACAAGGATGAACATGCTAGAAGGCCGGGGTCCGCCGGCCCGGGCCGGCCCATGCCAGTGTCAGGAGGTCCACGCCCCCTGTTCAAGCGTCTCTTCCAGCGCGCCGCGTCACAGGATGCCGAGGAGCCCCAGGTCGACGGGCATGCTCCGAGCCTGCCGCGTGGCCTGCGCGTCTACGTCGTAGGCGACATCCACGGTCGCCTCGACCTCTTGAAGGATCTCGAGGCGCGGATCGCCGCCGACGCCGAGGGTGCGCTCGCCGAATGCCATGTGGTCTATCTGGGCGACTATGTGGACCGTGGCTTCGAGAGCCGGCAGGTCCTTGACCACCTGATCCAGCACCCGCTTCAGGGCTTCCGCCGCGTCCTCCTGATCGGCAACCACGACGCCTGGCTTCGCGACTTCGCACGCGGCGACCAGGTGAGCTCGACCTGGCTCCAGTTCGGCGGGGACGCGACCATGCTGAGCTACGGCGTCAAGGTCGACCTCAAGACGCACGACGAGCAGCGGCTGGCCATGGTCCGCGACACGCTGGCGGCCAAGCTGCCCGAATTCCCACCGTGCCTTCCTCGAGGGCCTCGAGCTCGCCTTCGGGCTCGGCGACTACTATTTCTGCCACGCGGGGGTCCGGCCGGGGGTGGCGCTGGGCGAGCAGAGCGAGAGCGACCTCCTCTGGATGCGCGAGCCTTTCCTTAGCTGGAGCGGCGATGCCGGCAAGATCGTCGTCCACGGCCACACCGTGGACGAGCGGCCCGTCGTCCGGCGCAACCGCATCGGCATCGACACCGGGGCCTGCTGGACGGGCAACCTCACCTCGCTCGTCCTCGAGGGCACCCAGCGGCGCTTTCTCTCGACGGCCCAGGCACGGACCGTCTAAGCGGTTCATCGGACCTGCGTGGGGAGATCGAACTTGCCCGAGACCAAGCGGCGCATGCGCGTCCTCGTCACCGGGGGTGCTGGCTATATCGGGAGCCACATCCTCCATCAGCTGCGCGATCAGGGCGACGAGGTCGTCGCCTTCGACAATCTCTACTCCGGCCATCGCTGGGCGGTGGGGGAGGCGGAGCTGGTCGAGGGCGATCTCGCGGATCGGCCGCTGCTCGACCGCCTTCTGGCCGAGCGCCCGTTCGACGCGATCGTCCACTGCGCCGGGCATATCTGGGTAGGCGAATTGGTTCGCGACCCGGGCAAGTACTACCGGAACAACGCGGCCAACGCCTTCACCCTGTTCGAGGCGGCGGCGCGCGCCGGCGTGCCGGCGGTCCTCTTCTCCTCGACGGCCGCGGTCTACGGCGAGCCCGAGGCCGAGGTGATCGACGAGACGACGCCGCTCCAGCCGATCAACCCCTATGGCGCCTCCAAGATGATGGCGGAGCGGGCGCTGATCGACACGGCGGCGGCGCACGGGATGCGCTACGGCATCCTGCGCTACTTCAATGTCGCGGGCGCCGACCCCGAGCTGCGCGTCGGCGAGGCCACGCCCGACAACTCGCACCTCGTCAAGGTCGCCTGCGAGACCCTGATCGGCCTTCGTCCGGCCATGCGGGTCAACGGCACGGACTACGCCACGCCGGACGGCACCTGCATCCGCGACTATGTCCATGTCGACGACCTGGCGCGCGCCCACGTGCTGGCGCTGCGCCATCTCCGGGGCGAGGACGGCGCCTCGTTCGTCGCCAATTGCGGCTATGGCCACGGCTACAGCGTGCGCCAGGTCCTGGACGCCGTGGAGGCCGCCGCCGGGCGGCCGGTGCCGGCGGGCGTCGGGCCGCGCCGCGAGGGCGATCCCCCGCGCCTCGTCGCCGGTGCCGAGCGGATCAGGACCCTGCTCGGCTGGGCCCCGCGCCATGACGATCTTGCCGAGATCGTTGCCTCGGCCTGGCGTTGGGAGCAGAAGCTGCAGGGCATGCGCGCGACGTCGGCGGCCTAGCGCCCGGGACGCTCGCCCCAGGGAGCCCCGGCCCAGCTAGAGCCTCGCGTCCATGTCGTCTCCGTCGTCAAGCGACCCGCGCCGCCTTGCGTCCGGATGGCTCCCCGTGCTGCCGGCCCTTATGCTGGCGCTCGTCCTCTTGCTCGTCGGGGCGGGCCAGGCGGTATGGGCGGCGGGCAGTCAGCCGATCGTGGTGTCGCCCACGGCCGGCACCGGTGCTGCCCAGCAGGCCGCGGCGCCCACCGAGGCCGACATCGATGCCCTGGTGAAGAAGCTCCAGGATCCCAAGGCCAGGGATGAGCTGATCGCCTCGCTCCGGCTGCTGCAGACGACGCAAGGCCAGCAGGCGGCGCCGCCGCCGTCGGTGCCCGAGGATCTGCTGACCACGCTCTCGACCCTGATCGATGAGCGCCTGTCGGACATTGTCGGCGCCGCCGACGATATCGGCTCGACCTTCATGCAGACCCCGGCGCTCTTCTACTGGGTCCGCTACCAGGTCGAGAACGACACGCTGCGGCGGTATTGGGGGAGCGTCTTTCTCGGTCTCGCCTGGGTGTTCGGCGCCGGCGCCTTGATGTGGTGGCTTCTGCGGCGGCTGACGCGGCGCTGGCTCACCCGCATCCGGCTGCCGCCGCGCCGGGCCACCGGTCGTGTGGGCGTGGCGCTGCTGCGGCTCGGCCTCGAGCTGATGCCGGTCCTCGGATTTGCGCTCGCGGCCACGCTCGTGCTGCGGCTGCAGCCGCTCCTCGCCGTCACCAAGGCGGTGGGCGCCATCCTGCTGGTCGCCGTCATCTTCTGCCGCCTCCTCACGGCGCTGGTCTGGCACCTCCTGCGGCCGGACGATACCGAAGGGCGCCTTCTGCCGCTCGGCGACGATGCCGCGCGCCACTTGGCCCGCTGGACCATCCGGATCATCACCGTCACGGTCTATGGATGGGCGCTGCTCCGCGGGGCCGAGCGCCTGGGCCTGCCCGACGGGCTGCACACGGCGCTCTCCCACGTCGTCTTCCTCACCGTCGCCATCATGCTGACGGTCTTCCTCATCGAATTGAGGGCGCGGATCGAGCGGCTGCTGCACGGGCTGGCGGACGGCGTCGGCAGCTCGTTCCTGCGTCAGCTCGTCCCATGGGAGCCGATCGCCACCTACGGCTACGTCACCCTCATCCTGCTCGTCTGGGTGCACTATCTCGTCTGGGCCGTCGGGCTCGGCGGCGGCTTCACCTACCTGCTGACCGCCACGGCCGCCACGATCGTCATGTTCTTCGCGGCGCAGGCGATCGGGATCGTCCTGACGCAGCTCGAGGAGCGAAGCGGCTCGCCCGAGAGCGAGAGCGAGAGCGACGAGGCCCTGGCCGGCGAGCAATCGGGGCCCGCACGCGCTCCGCTGCCCTTCAGCGTTCTTCGGCTGCTGGTCAAGCTGCTGGCTCTCGCGGTCATTCTTCAGGCCTGGGGCGTGGACATCGCCGGATGGCTGACCAGCGACAGCGGCCACACCGTGGCCATGAAGGCCTTCCGCATCGCCGTCATCCTCGGAGGTGCCTTCCTGATCTGGGCGGTCGTCAGAAGCGTCATCACCGAGTACCTGACGGCGCGCGACTCGCGCGGCAACATCAAGTTCAGCAACCGATCGCGCACGCTGGCCAACATCGCCCGCAATGTGCTGCTGGCGCTGATCGCCCTCTTCGCCGGGGCGACGATCCTCACCGAGCTCGGCATCAACACGGCACCGCTCCTGGCCGGCGCCGGTGTCGTCGGCCTTGCCGTCGGCTTCGGCTCGCAAAGGCTCGTGCAGGACATCATCACCGGCCTCTTCATTCTCCTGGGCGACACGGTGCGGGTCGGCGATGTCGTGGATCTTGGAGGCAAGGCAGGCGTTGTCGAGGCGATGTCGATGCGGGCGATCACGCTGAGGAGCTATGAGGGCAACGTTCACACCATCCCCTACAGCGCGATCGAGACCGTGACGAACATGACGAAGGATTTTTCCTTTTGGGTGTTCGATATCGGCGTCGCCTACCGGGAGGATGTCGATCAGGTGATGCAGGTGTTGCGCGATATCGACGGTCAGCTCCGCAAGGAGTGGCCCTACCGGCGACTCATCCTCGAGCCCCTTGACATTGCCGGGCTCGACCGCTTTGCGGATTCGGCTGTGATGATCAAAGCGCGTATCAAAACCCGCCCGGGTGAGCAGTGGCGTATCGGCCGCGAGTTCAATCGGCGCATGAAGGTGCGGTTCGACGAGCTCGGGATCGAGATCCCGTTTCCGCATCAGACCGTCTATTTTGGTGTCGACAAGGCCGGCAGCGCGCCGCCGGTCTTCATCGAGCAGGCGCGGCGCGCCTTGGCCGAGAAGGAGCAGGACGGCAGTCCCCAGGCCCGGGCGGCGGGCGAATGAGAGCTAGGGCCGCCGGCCGCCTGGCGCTCCTCGTCCTCATGACCCTGCTGCTCCCAGCCTGCAGCCTGCTGCCGGGCGCCGGCTCGGGCAGCGATGCCGGCGGCATGCCGCCACCGGCGCCCGGGCCGATCCTCCCCTATCAGGTGGTGTTCGCAGGCAACATCGACAGTGAGATCTCGAGCGCGCTCTCCAGCGCATCGCAGAGCCAGCAGCTCGAGAGCCGGCCGCCGGCGAGCCTGCTCCTTCTGCAGCGGCGAGCGGCGGACGACGTGCCGCGGCTCGTGGCCGCGCTCCACTCGCTGGGCTACTACAACGGCGAGGTCAGCTACAAGGTCGAGAACCCCCAGCCGCCGCAGCCGGCGCCGGCGGGCGGGGCCGAGCAGGCGCTGAGCGCGGTCACCAGCCTCGCCACCGGCCCGGCGACCAAGCTCGTCTTCACCGCGGTGCCCGGGCCTCGCTACAAGCTCGCCGACATCACCATAGAGCTCACCGGCGACACGGGCGGCTTCAAGGCGCCGACGGCCAAGGCGCTGGGCCTCGTCAAGGGCGGTCCCGCCGTCGCCCAGACGGTCCTGGACGGCGAGCAGAAGCTGCTCGACGACGCGAAGAAGGCGGGGCATGCGCTGGCCGAGCTGGGCAAGCGCGAGGTGACCGTCAACCATGTCACCAAGGCGATGGACGTCACGCTGCGCCTGACGCCGGGCCCCGTCGCCCGCTATGGCGAGATCTCGTTCGATGGCGCGCCCAACGTCGATCCCAGGTTCCTGCGGCGCTCCGTCACGATTAGGCCGGACAGCAAGTACAACCCGGACGAGCTGGCGAGCGACCGCCAGTCCCTGGTGAACACCCAGCTCTTCTCGACCGTGCAGGTCGACACGGCCAAGCAGCTCGACGCCGACGGCCGGCTGCCCGTGACCTTCAAGCTGGTCGAGCGCAAGCCTCGCAGCATCGGTGCCAGCGTCGGCTACCAGACCGACCTGGGGCCGAACACCACGCTCTTTTGGGAGCATCGCAACCTCTTCGGCGCGGGCGAGAAGCTGCGTACCGAGCTCGACCTCTCGAAGGTCGAGCAGAGCCTGAACGCCACCTTCTCCAAGCCGGCCTTCCTCTCGCGCAACCAGACCCTGCTCGGCAACGCCTCGCTGAGCCACGAGCACACGGACGCCTATGACAGCAAGACGGCCGAGGCCGGCATCGGCCTGCAGCGCGAGCTGATGAAGAAGCTGATCGTCTCGGGCGGGCTCGCGTACACCTTTGCGGACATCAACGACAACACGAGCGACAATCAGACCTACGGGCTTGTCTCGGTGCCGCTCACGCTGAGCTGGGATTTCTCGAACAACCTTCTGGACCCCACGCGCGGCGGGCGGACCGACCTCACGTCCACACCCTATGTGGACACGCTCGGCTCCGGCACGAAGTTCCTCAAGAACACCGTCACGCAGACCGCTTATATCCCGCTTCTGAGCTCGCCGCGGCTGATCCTGGCGCTGCGTGGCAGCGCCGGGTCGATCGTCGGCGCCTCGCGCGGGGAGGTCCCCGCCATCACGCGCTTCTACGCGGGCGGCGGCGGCTCGATCCGCGGCATCCCCTACCAGAAGGCGGGAGAGCTCAACAACGACAACGATCCCCTGGGTGGCCGCTCGCTCCTCGAGGCGTCGAGCGAGCTGCGCCTCCGGGTCACCGAGAGCCTGGGCGTGGTCGCGTTCGTCGACAGCGGTAACGTCTACACCTCGACCCTGCCCGACCTGTCCGATCCGGTCGAGGTCGGCACGGGCATGGGCCTTCGCTATGTGACTCCGATCGGCCCGCTGCGCTTCGACGTCGGCGTGCCGGTCCACCCCCGCAAGAAGGTCGACGACCCCTACCAGCTCTACATCGGCATCGGCCAGGCGTTCTGAGAGTAGGAACGCCCCCGCGGGCCGGGGCGTTGTCCGGGCGATGGGCAAGCCCTACCTTACCGGCATGCTGCGGAAGATCGCCCTCGGTCTCCTGATCCTCGTGGGCGCCGTGCTCGTCATCGTCGGCGCCGCGTTCGGCTATGCCCAGACCCGGCTCGGCAAGTCCCAGATCGCAGGCCTTGTCGAGAGCACGCTCAGCACGCCCGACCGGCAGGTGAAGGTCGAGGATCTGGCCGGCTTTCTGCCCTTCGACATCAAGCTAGGCAGCTTCAGGATGTCGGACGCCAAGGGCGCTTGGCTCGACGTCGAAGGCGTCCGCCTCACCCTTTCTTTCACCGATCTTCTCCGGGGTCGCATCGTCCTGGGGGAGGTCGGCGCCGACCGGGTCGCGCTCGAGCGCCTGCCGCCGAGCCAGCCGGCGCCCGAGCCGCAGCCCAGCGAGCCCTTCGAGCTGCCCCAGCTGCCCGAGCTGCCCAAGAGCCTGCCTGCCCTCGCCGTGGATCATCTCTACGTCCATGCGCTCGAGCTGGGGGCACCGATCCTGGGCCAGGCCGCCACCTTCTCGCTCGACGGCAGTGCCGCCACGAAGGACGCGGGCAAGCGCCTCGATGCCCGGCTCGATCTCGAGCGCACCGACCAGAAGACCGCCTCGCTGACCCTCGATGCCGGCCTCGATCTCGCCTCCGAGGCGCTGGACGTCGCCTTGAAGGGCCGGGAGAGCGGTGGCCTTCTGGCGCAGCTGACGCATCAGCCCCAGGCGGGCGATCTCGCCCTCGACCTCACCGGCAAGGGCCCGCTCACCGACTGGAAGGCCGATCTCGACGTCGACGCGCAGAACCTGGGCAGGCTCAAGAGCCATATCGAGCTGGGCTATGCAGAGCTGCCGCGGCTGGCGCTCACCGGCAGCCTGATCACCGCGCCGGGCATCCTGCCCCAGGACCTCGAGCCCCTCCTGGGGAACGATGTAGAGCTGGCCGTGCAGCTTCAGCCCACCTCGGGTGACGAGGTGGCGCTGCGGCAGCTCTCGCTCGAGGCCAAGGGCGTCCGGCTCAGCGGCTCGGGTAAGGCCGCCATCGGCGCCGATACCGTCAGCGGCACGATCCGGCTGGACGTGCCCGACCTCGCGGCGCTCGGCGCCCTGGCGAAGGCAAGGCTCGCCGGCAAGGCCACGGCCGAGCTCACCGCCTCGGGCGCCCTCATGCAGCCGAAGCTCGACCTGACGCTCAAGGGCCAGGGCATCGCCTACAACGAGATCGGCGTGGGCAGCGTCGAGACGGCGCTCCAGGCCCTGCCGCTCGCCTCGCTGGAGCAGGGCTATGCCGGCGTCACGGTGAGCGGCCACGGCACGGTGGGCGGCGTCACGCTCAATGGCGAGCCGCTCCGGCCCGAGGATCACCTCACCTTCGACCTCGCCGCCAAGGCGCCGGCGGAGGGTGAGGCGACGCTGGATCACCTGACGATCGACGGCCAGAACGCGACCGTCGCCCTGAGCGGCCAGATCGACCAGAAGACGCTGGCCGGCAAGGCCCGGCTCGACGCCAAGGTGCCGGACCTCGCGGCCGTCATGAAGGCCCTGGGGCCGCTGGCGCCGAGCCTGCCGCTCGCAGGCAGCGTCGCGCTCGGCGCCGACGTCACGGTGGGCCAGCAGGCCAAGCAGGTCACGGCCGACCTCGAGCTCACGACGAGCGGCCTCGAGGGCCTGCCGGCCGGCGCCGCCGAGCTGGCCGGCAGTGAACCCTCGCTCACTGGCAAGGTCGACCTCGCCATGGGCGAGGCGGTCACCGTCCACAATCTCGCCCTCAAGGGGGCGGGCGCCAGCGTCACCGGCGATGCGCGTCTCGGCCTGGGCGACAAGCAGGCGCTGGGCGGCAAGGTGCATGTGGCCGTGCCGAGCCTCGAGCCGCTCTCCAAGGTGGCGGGGCAGCCGCTGGCCGGCAGCCTCGGCGCCGACGTCACCCTTGCCGGCACGCTCGCCTCGCCCGACCTGACGCTCGCGGCCGCGCTCGACAAGCTCGAGGCTGCAGGGCGGAAGTTCGACAAGGTCACGCTTGACGCCACGGCCTCCGGCCCGACGGACAAGCTGGGCGGCGAGGTGAGGCTCGTCACCCTCGAGCCCGCGGGCAGCCTCGCCCTCACCACCCGCTACGCCCTCGACGGCAAGCTGCTCACGCTCTCCGGGCTTTCCCTCACCGGCCCAAAGACAAAAATCGGCGGCGACGTGAAGGTCGACCTCGCCTCGCTCGGCGCCACCGGCCAGCTCAAGGGCAGCGTCGACGACCTCGCCGCCCTCGAGCCCTGGAGCCAGCAGGCGGGCCTCACGGGTGCCATCCAGCTTCAGGCGACGCTCGCCACCCCCGGCGGCCGCCAGGACGCGACCGTCCATCTGGACGCGAAGAGGATCGCCGGCAGCTTCGGGTCGATCGCCGGCGTCACGCTCGATGCGTCGGCCAAGGATCTGCTGGGCAAGCCCAGCGTGCAGGCCGACGCCAGGCTCGACACCTTCGCCCAGCCGACCCTGGCGGTCGATCAGGCCTCGGTCAGCGTCAGCGGCCCGATCACCGACCTCCAGCTCACGGCCTCGGCCAAGGGCGCCCAGGAGGGCAAGCCCTTCGACGTGCAGGCCAAGGTCCAGGCCGGCGTCCTGAGCGACCGCAAGAGCGTCACGCTCCAGGCCCTCTCGGGCAGCTTTCAGAGCCAGGCCATCAAGCTCCGCCAGCCGGCCAGGCTCGTGCTCGACAAGGGCTCGGTCAACCTCGACACGCTCGATCTCGCGGTCGGCGACGCCGGCATCCGGGCCAAGGGCAGCCTCGAGGGCGGCCGCGTGCGCGCCGATCTGACGCTCGATCCCTCGCCGCTCTCCACGCTCGCGGCCTTCGGCGGCCCGGCCATCGGCGGCAAGGCCAGCGGCACGCTGACCGTCACCGGCGCCGCGTCGGCGCCCGACGCCCAGCTGCACCTCACGGTCGACGGGCTGGCACCGGCCGGGGGCTTCGCCACCGGCGGCCCCAAGCCCCTGACCGTCGACATGCGGGCGCAGCTCGACGGCGGCCGCAAGCTCGCCGCCACCGTCCTGCTGCAGAAGCTCAAGAAGGGGCCGCTCACCGTCACCGCGACGCTGCCGCTGCGCCTGTCGCTCCAGCCCTTCGCCTTCGACCTGCCGACGAGCGCCCCGCTCGACGCCCGGCTCAAGGGCGATGCCGACCTCGCCGAGCTCGCGAGCCTCGCCGAGCTGGACGGCCAGCGCGTGGCCGGCACCCTGTCGACCGACCTCACCCTCGGCGGCACGCTCGATGCCCCGCGCGTCAACGGCACGCTGGGGATCGCCAACGGGCTCGTCGAGGACAGCATCAGCGGCGCCATGCTGCGCAACATCAAGCTCCAGGTGGTGGGCCAGGGCGACCAGATCGTCATCCAGCAGCTCACCGCGCAGGACCGGACCAGCGGCAAGCTTACCGGCAAGGGGCAGTTCCAGCTCGCGGGCCTGGGCCTCGGCCGCCTCTCCTTGTCCTTGGACCTCGTTCGCGCGCGCCTCTTGGACGACCAGTACGGCTCGGCCACGGTCTCGGGCAATGTCGGCCTGGCGGGCACGCTCCAGGCCCTCGGGGTCAACGGCAAGCTCAGGATCGACCGGGCCGATCTCCGCATCCCCGACAGGCTGGGCTCCGCACCACCGACGCTCGATCCGCACCAAGTCTACGCGCCCGGCATGGCGCCCAGCGCGCCCAAGCCGCCGCCCTCCGCGCCGATCAAGATCGCCCTCGACATCAAGGTCGACATGCCGGAGCAGATCTTCATCCGCGGCCGCGGCCTCGATGCGGAGTGGGGCGGCAGCCTCAGGATCTCCGGCACGGCCGCGTCACCCGTGATCGTGGGCACGATCGCCGAGCGGCGCGGCTTTCTCGACCTCCTCGACCGGCGCTTCGTCCTGACCGACAGCACGATCAGCTTCACGGGCGCCCAGCCGCCGGTGCCGGAGCTCGGCATCAAGGCGGTGGCCGAGGCGCCCAACATCAAGGCGACGGTGCAGATCACCGGGCCGGCGACCAAGCCCACGATCGAGCTCTCGAGCGAGCCTTCCATGCCTCAGGACGAGATCATCTCCGAGCTGCTCTTCAGGCGCGACACGGCCTCGATCACGCCCTTGCAGGGCGTCCAGCTCGCCAGTGCCGTGGCGACGCTGCAGGGCGGCGGCTTCGACGCGCTGGGCAAGCTGCGGAGCCTCGCCGGGCTGGACACGCTGAGCGTGGACGGCTCGGGCGCGAGCGACGACACCAGCGTCAGCGCCGGCAAGTACATCTCCAACAAGGTCTATCTGCAGGTACAAAAGGGTATGACGCCGGACAGCGGCAAGGCCACGGTCGAGGTCGAGCTGACACCCAACATCTCGGCCTCGACGAACGTCACCGAGACGGGCCAGAGCGGCGTCAGCCTGCAGTGGAAGCACGACTACTGAGCGTAACGGCCGAGGCATCGGGGCGGCTGGCCCGCAGGGCCCGAGACACGAACGAGAGGCATCCATGGCATCCCGCACGACGACGACCGGGCCGACCGAGCCCGGGGCCCGCATCGGGGCCTTCGCGGCGCGCTGGCGGCTCGACGGCGACAGCAGCACCTTCGGCACGCCCTGGGACCTCAACCTGGTCGGCCTCTGGACGCTCTACCTCAAGGAGGTGCGCCGCTTCATCAAGGTCGGCACCCAGACCCTCCTGGCACCCGTCATCACGACGCTCGTCTTCCTCGCCATCTTCACCCTGGCGCTGGGCGGCGCCTCGCACGAGGTCGCGGGCGTGCCCTTTCTGGCGTTCCTGGGCCCCGGCCTCATGATGATGACCATCGTCCAGAACGCCTTCGCCAACACCAGCTCCTCGCTCGCCATCGCCAAGGTTCAGGGCAACATCGTCGACTATCTGATGCCGCCGCTCTCGGCCGGCGAGCTGCTCTTCGGCATTGCGATGGGCGGGATGACGCGCGGCATCCTGGTGGGCGTCGTCGTCTGGGTCGCCATGCTGCCTTTCGTGCCGATGGTGCCGCTCCACCCCTGGCTCATCGCCTATTTCGTGCTCACGGCCTCACTGATGCTGGCCCTTCTCGGCATCCTGGGGGCGCTCTGGGCCGAGAAGTTCGACCAGCTGGCGGCCGTGACCAACTTCGTCATCACGCCTTTGTCGTTCCTCTCCGGCACCTTCTACTCGATCGCCCGGCTGCCCGAGCCCTTCCACCTCCTGGCCCTCTTCAACCCCTTCTTCTACATGATCGACGGCATCCGCTACGGCTTCACCGGCCACACCGACGGCAACGTCCTCGTGGGCGTGCTGGCTTTGGCTCTCGTGAACGCAGCACTTTGGACCTTTGCGCTGCACCTGCTGCGGATAGGCTACAAGCTCAAAGCCTGACACGCCGCGCTGCTCGCGCGGCGTCGGCGTCTTGTCGGGCAGGCTGTCGAACCGAGGCCATGGGTCCATGAGAAACACACAGATTCCTTCCCTGCTGCCGGTCTACAAGCGCATCGACATCACCTTCGAGCGCGGCGAGGGCTCCTGGCTGATCGACAAGGCCGGCCGACGCTATCTCGACTTCGGCAGCGGCATCGCCGTGACCGGGCTCGGCCACGCCCACCCGCATCTGGTGAAGACCCTGCAGGACCAGGCGGCCAAGCTCTGGCACGTCTCGAACCTGTTCCGCATCGAGCCGCTCGAGCGCCTGGCCGACCGGCTGGTCGCCCACAGCTTCGCCGAGACGGTCTTCGCCTGCAACTCGGGTGCCGAGGCCATGGAGGCCTGCATCAAGATGGCGCGGCGCTTCCAGTTCGCGGCCGGAAGGCCCGAGCGCAACCGCATCATCACCTTCGAGGGCGCCTTCCACGGCCGCACCATGGCCACCATCTCGGCCGCCGGCGGCAAGAAGCTCACCGAGGGCTTCGAGCCGCTGCTCGAGGGCTTCGACCATGTGCCCCTGGGCGATCTCGAGGCGGTCCAGGGCGCCATCACCGAGCGCACCGCCGCCATCATGATCGAGCCGATCCAGGGCGAGGGCGGCATCCGCCCGGCGCCGGAGGGCTTCCTGCAGGGCCTCCGGGACCTCTGCGACGAGCACGACCTCCTCCTGGTCTTCGACGAGGTGCAGTGCGGCATCGGCCGCACCGGCCATCTCTTCGCGCATCAGGGGATGGGGGTGACACCCGACATCATGGGCCTCGCCAAGGGCCTGGGCGGCGGCTTTCCGATCGGCGCCTGCGTCGCCACGGCCAGGGCCGCCTCGGGCATGGCCCAGTCGACGCACGGCTCGACCTTCGGCGGCAATCCGCTCGCCACGGCCGTCGCCAATGCCGTCCTCGACGTCACCCTGGCCGACGGCTTCCTCGAGACGGTCAAGAGCCGGGGCGAGCATCTCCGCAGCCGCGTCGACGAGGTGGCAGCCCGCCATCCCCAGGCGATCCTCGAGGTGCGCGGCGCCGGCCTGATGATGGGCCTGAGGATGGCTGCCACGAACACCGACGTCGCGGCGGCGCTGCGCGACATCGGCCTCATCACCGTGCCGGCGGCCGACAACGTGATCCGTTTCCTGCCGCCGCTCACCCTCAGCGAGGCCGAGATCGACCAGGCCTGCGACATGCTGGCCGAGGCCTGCCGCGCCAAGGCCGCCTGACCGGCGCGGCGGCCGCAAAGCGGGTGGGGTCGGCGGAACGGCCCGCTCCGCCTGCTTGGCGCTTTTCCCGGTCACTGCGGCCTGGGGGCTCTTTTTTCCTTCGGCGACCCCATTAGCCTCATCCCCTGCTCGATGCGGTACGTATCGCGACGGGCGAGCGGGGGAGAGGCGCGAATGTGGCGGCGATGGGTCTGTCGTGCCGGGGTGCGATCCTCGGGCACCGGTCTGGTGATCGCGGGGGCACTGCTTCTCGTGCTCGCCTTCCCGGCCGCGGCGACGGCCGCGCGCTGGATCGAGCCCTACGACTTCCCGATCAAGGACCCGCTGGCCGCGACCGTGGTCGGCACCCCGCCCGAGCTCAGGGTGAAGCTCCCGGAGCTGGAGCGGAGCCGGAATTTCTACATCGACTCGCTGCGGATCTTTCCCGACCGCCCGGTCCCCCCGGTGCTCTGGTACAACCAGCAGGGCCTCGACTATGGGGTCGTCTACCAGGACCATCCGGCACCGCTGGTGGTCCTGATCGCCGGCACGGGTGCCGCCTTCAACTCGAGCACGATGCGCCTCCTGGCCGCGGCGCTCTATGGCGCGGGCTTCAACGTGCTGGGCATCGCGTCGCCGACCTTCCCCAACTTCATCGTCACCGCCTCGGCCACCTCCGTCCCGGGCCAGATGGAGGACGATGCCCGCGACATCTACCACGCGCTCGAGCTGATCCTGCCGAGCGTGAGGCAGAGGATCCAGGTCACCGACCTCTATCTCACGGGCTACAGCCTGGGCGCCATGAACGCGGCCTTCGTCGCCGACCTCGACGCCCGGGAGAAGCGCCTCGGCTTCAAGCGCGTGCTCCTGCTCAACCCGCCGGTCTCGCTGTTCAGCTCGATCCGCATCCTGGACGCCATGTACGACGACAGCATCGGCGCCGATCAGGCCCGGGCCCGAGCGTTCGTCGAGCGCGCCTTCAAGGCCTTCGCCAGCCTTCACGAGCCTGGCCGGGAGATCGACCTCTCGGGCGACTTTCTCTACCGCGCCTACCGCGAGCTCAAGCCCACCGACGTGCAGCTGCGCACGCTGATCGGGCTCTCCTTCCGGCTGTCCTCGAACAGCCTCGCCTTCGTCTCCGACGTCATGACGCGCTCGGGCTACATCGTCTCGCCGACGACCGAGCTCACGCCCTCCACCTCGCTGACCCGCTACTTCCTCGAGGGGCAGCAGCGCTCCTTCGAGGACTATGTGGATGGGCTCTATCTGCCCTTCTTCCAGAAGCGTGAGCCGGGCCTCACGCTCGACCGGGCGATCCAGGAGGCGAGCCTGAAGTCGATCGCGTCCTTCATCCGCTCCGACCGGCAGATGGGCCTCATCACCAATGCCGACGACATCATCCTGGGCAAGGGCGAGCTCGACTATCTGACCGGCCTCTTCGGTGACCGCGCCGTGATCTTTCCCTATGGCGGGCACTGCGGGAACTATGCCGAGAGGAAGTTCCTCGACGAGTTCGTCGGCTTCTTCGGCGGCCGTCTGCCGGGAGGCGCGTCGTGACGGCGTTGCGTTCCCTGGCGGCGCTCCTGGGCGTGGCCCTGGTGGCCGCCTGCGCCTCGACCGACGGCCCGCACGCGCCGGCGACGACTTCGGCGCAGGCCGTCTCCGCCCCCGCCATCGACGATGGCGCCGCCGCCCTCGTGCCGGCTTCCGCCGACCCGGCCTCGGCCTCGCCGGTCGCGATGCCTGCCACGCCCGATATCACCCGCTCGCCGATCGAGATTTTCGACCCCCTGGAGCGGCTCAATCGCAACGTCTACTGGTTCAACGCGGACTTCGACCGGAAGATCTTTCTGCCGGCCGTCTACGGCTACGAGTATGTGACGCCGGTCTTCGTCCAGCACCGCGTCTCCAACTTCTTCAACAATCTGGCCGAGCTGAGGAATGCGCTGAACGGCCTGCTCCAGGCCCGTCCCGAGGTGGCGAGCCGGGCGGTGATCCGCTTCGTCGTCAACTCGACTGTGGGCCTGCTCGGCACCTTCGACGTCGCCGGTGACCTGGGCGTGGCACCCCAGGCCGAGGATTTCGGCTTGACGCTGGGGCGGTGGGGCGTGCCGCCCGGGCCCTTCCTCGTCCTGCCGATTCTGGGCCCCTCGAACCTCCGTGACGCGACGGGCGACGGCGTCGACACCGTGGCCGGTCTCACGGTGCCTCCGGCCGCCCAGATCAACGACGCGGTCTTCTTCAACCCGGCAGTATGGGCCCTCTACGCCGTCGACGCCCGGCATCAGCTGCCCTTCCGCTACTACCAGACCGGCTCGCCCTTCGAGTACGACTTCGTCCGCTTCCTCTACACCAAGTCGCGCGAGCTTCGCATCCAGACCAGCCGCCGCCCGCTGGGCTACTCGGCAGCCGCCGGCGGGGACGCCGCGGCGGGCGGGTCCTCCGGCGGCTTTTGAGGGTTGGCCGGCGGCGGCAGATGGGCGACGGCTGGCATCGCCACGTTCGAGAGGGCGAAGTGGACGCCGTTCCGCTCGAACTCGCTCTTGATCTTGGCCAGGATCGCCCGGCGGACGAGGAACTGCTGACCCGGCAGGGTCGTGATCTTGGTGCGTAGCTGCAGGCCGAAGTCGCCCATGGCGAAGATGCCCTGCGATTTCAGCGGATCCAGCACGTACTGGGCGAGCTCCGGATCCTCCATGACCTCGGCGCTCACCTTCTTGACGATCTTTCTCACCTTCTCGACGTCGGTATCGTAGGTGACGTTGAGGACGAGCTTGTCGATCACCCAGTCGCGGCTCATGTTCTCGATGGCGCCGAGCGAGCCGAAGGGCACGGTGTAGAGCGGGCCGCGCTGGTGGCGCAGCTTCACCGAGCGCAGCGAGAACGACTTGACCGTGCCCTTGACGCTGCCGCTCACGATGTACTCGCCGACGCGGAAGGCGTCGTCGAGCACGAAGAACATGCCGGCGATGATGTCCTTGACGATGCTCTGGGCGCCGAAGCCCACGGCGACGCCGACGACGCCCGCCCCGGCGATCAGGGGTGCGATCTGCACGCCGGCGCTGGCCAGCGCCATCAGCGCGGCGGTGACGAGGAGAACGATGAAGAGCACGTTGCGGAGGATGGGCAGGAGCGTGCGCAGCCGGGCCCGGCGCCGCGCCTCGTCCGGATCGACGCCGCCCAGGCTCTGCGAGACGTGGATGTAGCGGTCGATCGCCGTCTTCGCGACGTGCCACGTGAACTCGGCCAGCATTGCGATCACGACGACCTGCAGGAGCACGCCCGCGAGGCGCGCGAGGCCGGTCTCGCCGTGTGAGAGGTCGAGCAGCCCGAAGCCGCAGGACCAGGCCAGGAGAAAGGCCGCGCCGATGATCAGGCTCAGGCGGACGCCGCGCTCGACCGCCGCCGCCAGCACGCTCGGCGGCTCGTTCGGCTGCTCGATAGCACCCACGGGCCTGAGCAGATGGTTGACTGAGGCCTGGGCCACCCGGATGAGGATCGGCAGCAGGCCCGCCACGAGCAGGATCGTGAAGCCCGGCATGGCGCCGATGGCCCACAGCACCCAGAGCGCCACGACGAAGAGTGCTGCCATGATGCCGTGCGCATGGCGAAGGCCGCCATCCGGGCGGGCGGGCTCTGCCGGCTCGCCCACGATGGGCTCGGCCTCGCTCGGCGCGCCTTCCGCCGCCTGGGCGTCCGCAGCCGCTGCTTCCAGAGGCTCGCCCGGGGCGGCGGCCGCGCGCGGCCGCCGCCAGACGCTCTCGATGGCCACCACGACGAGGCCCAGGCCCAGCAGATGGGCCACGATCTCGCGCACGGGCTCCGAGATGCCGAGCGTCACGAGGCTCGTGACGGTGGCGTAGCCGAACAGGAAGATCGCCGTGAAGGCGTAGAGGCGGCGGTCCCAGAAGCGCGCCTGCGCATCGTCGATGGGGCTGAGGCGCAGATGGGGCAGGGTCGGCGCCAGCAGCACGCGGACCACGATCGAGATCAGGCGAAGGAGCACGGTGGCGCCGAGAAAGCGGCTCACCACCGGCTCGATCAGGGGCGGCCAGTCGACGGCGAGAAAGCCGCCGAAGGCGACGGCGCTGAAGACGAGCACGGAAAGCGCCACGAGCACGAGCCTGAGGCCGACCTTGGCGACGCGTGCCGCCACCGTCGCCTCGGAGGCATCGAGGACGCGGCGGCGCAGCCGTCGCATCATGCGTATGAACAGGCGCTCGGCCAGGGAGGCGAGAGCGAGGATGGCGGCGAGCTTGACGAAGGCCAGGATGAGCTGGCTCGGCGGCTCCTCCCGGACGAGCCGGCCCAGCGCCGTCGCGACCTCGTCCGGCGCCCGCGGCAAGGCGTCCTGGATCGCCCTGCGATGGGCGCGCAGGGCCTCCAGGCGCTGCGCTAGCAGCACATCGAAGCTGGGCGAGGCGTGCGCCGGGGCGGTGGTGGCGGCCTCGTGCGTCGGCAGCACCGGCTTGTCCGCCGTGGCGGCGGCACAGGGCACCACGTGCAGGGCCAGCAGGAGGAGCAGACATAGGGCGGCGGGGCGAAGCAGGCCCGCCGCGATACCGACGAGGCGCGGCTCGGGGCGACGGGTCATATTGGCCTCCTGAGCGAAAGAAGAGCCGTTTGGGCCTGCGTAGGCCAGATTGCCGGCCCGGTCCAGGGCGATCGACCCGGGCGAGGGGGGTTCACCTGGGCGAAGGTTCTGCTATCCAGGTGGCTTCCTTTGGAGGGAACGCCGGCACCGGCGCCGGCCCGACGATTGCAATCTCGATGCTGAAGCACTTCTTGGACCTCGACCGGATCGAGGGCGGCGATCTCCGGCGGATCGTCGATTCCGCCAAGGCCTTCAAGGGCGGGGCGCCCGAGCGGCCGATGGCCGGCAAGACGCTGGCCATGATCTTCGACAAGCCCTCGACCCGCACCCGCGTCTCGTTCGAGGTGGCGGTCAAGCAGCTCGGCGGCGACGCGGTCGTGCTCAGCACCCGCGACATGCAGCTCGGGCGCGGCGAGACGATCGGCGACACCGCCCGCGTGCTCTCCCGCTATGTCGACGCCATCATGCTCAGGACCGACGCGCACGGGAAGCTCCTCGAGCTCGCCGAGCACGCGACGGTGCCGGTCATCAACGGCCTCACCGACGGCTCGCATCCCTGCCAGATCATGGCCGACGTCATGACGATCGAGGAGCACAAGGGGCCGATCCGCGACCTCACCGTGGCCTGGATCGGCGATTCCAACAATGTGACGGCCTCGCTCGTCCATGCGGCGGTGCGCTTCGACTTCCGCCTCAACATCGCCTGCCCGCCGCAGCTGGCGCCGCGCGCCGATCTCCTCGCCTGGGCGGCCGAGCGGCAGGGCCGGGTCAGCGTGACCAGCGATCCCGCCGCCGCCGTCGCCGGGGCCGATGCCGTCTTCGCCGACACCTGGGTCTCGATGGGCGACGGCGAGATCGAGCAGCGCCATCGCCTGCTCGAGCCCTACCGCGTCGACGAGCCGCTCATGGGCCACGCCCGGCCGGACGCCATCTTCCTCCACTGCCTGCCGGCCCACCGCGGCGAGGAGGTGACGGCCGAGGTGATCGACGGCCCGCGCTCCGTGGTGCTCGACGAGGCCGAGAACCGGCTGCACGCGCAAAAGGCTATTCTCGCCTGGTGCGTCGCCGGCTAAGCTCGCCTCGATGAGCGCCTACATCCCTCCCAGCGACCTGCTGCGGCCCTTTCAGCTCGAGCGCTCACAGATTCGCGGCCGCTTCGTCCGGCTGGGCCATACCATCGATTATGTGCTCGATGCGCACGCCTATCCCGATCCCGTCGGCCGCCTCTTGGGTGAGCTTTTGGTGCTCGCGGGCGGGCTCGCGGGCGGGCTCAAGTTCGACGGCATGTTCAGCCTGCAGATCCGCGGCAAGGGCCCTGTGAGCCTGATGGTGGCCGACTGCACCAACGACGGTGCCATGCGCGGCTATGCCAGCTTCGATGCCGAGGCCATGGCCGGGCTCGAGACGGTGGACACGCAAAGTCTCGTGGGCGGCGGGCTCCTGGCGCTCACCGTCGACCAGAGCCGCTCCGGCGGCGACACCTATCAGGGCATCGTCGAGCTCGAGGGCTCCACGCTCACCGATTCGATGCGCACCTACTTCCTGCGCTCCGAGCAGGTGCGCACCGGGATCAGGATGGCGCTGCTGCGTGACGGTGCGACCGGTGGCTGGCGGGGTGGCGCCATCATCCTCCAGGCGCTGCCGGACAAGGAGCCGCTCGACGGCGCCAGCGCCGAGGAAGCCTGGCAGGAGGCCATGGTGCTCTTGAGCACCGCGCGCGACGACGAGCTGGCCGACCCGACGCTGCCGCCGGACACGGTGCTCTTCCGCCTCTTCCACGAGATCGGCGTGCGGGTCTTCGAGCCGCTGCGCCTGGCACCGGGCTGCAGCTGCGACGAGAGCCGCGTCGAGGCCATGCTCGAGCGCTTCCCGGCCGAGGACCTCCTGGACATGCGCCTGCCGGACGGGAGCGTCGAGGTCACCTGCCAGTTCTGCTCATCCCTTTATCGCTTCGAGCCCGGCCGCATCGCCGGGATGCTGGAGAGCCGTCGGCACTGACATGCGCATCATGCCCGCTTTGGCCGGCCTCATGGGCTGCGCCTTCCTGCTCACCGCCTGCGGCGGCACCGAGGCGCCGCTGCCCACGCCGGCCTATACCAAGGAGGCGCCCGTCCTACTCACGGTGAACGTGGTCGAGGTGGAGAACCGCAACCCGCCGCTGCCGGAGGCCAACTTCATCGACGAGCGCCGCTCCAAGGAGCTCGTCGATCAGACGACGACCTTCCTGCAGGGCCGCGTCCAGGCCGCGGGCGGCAGCGGGTCGGCCCGGGCGACGATCGAGCAGGCGAGCGTGATCGAGCGCATCATCCCCGGTCGCTCCGGCGGCTTCACCGGCTTCGTGACCGGCGAGCAGACCTACAGCCTCGACGCCAGCATTCGCGTCCGCGTCGCCATTCTCGATGCCGCCGGCACCGACAAGGGCTACGCCGAGGCGGGCGTCACCCTCAGCCGCGCGCTCAGGGCCGGCTCCTCCGTCATTGCCCGCGACCAGGCCGCGCGCGAGCTTGAGGCCGACCTCCTGACCCAGCTCGACAAGACGCTGAGGCAGTCCATCAACGACAATCTGTCGGGCTACCTCGCACCCGGCTGACCCTGGCGAGGCTCAGTCGCCCGGTCCTTCTCGGGCGCGGGCGGGGTGATCTTGAGGCGCTCGAGATGGTGCCGGCGCCGCTGCACGACCTCGAAGCGGTAGCCCTCGACCGACACGGCCTCGCCCTCGTCGGGGATGCGGCGCGCCACGTGCATCAGCAGGCCGGCCATGGTCGCCACCTCCTCGTCGGGCAGCCGCCAGTCGAACTGGCGGTTGACGTCGCGCACCGCCACCCGTCCGTCGACGATGGCCGAGCCGTCCTCCAGGCTCTCGATGCCGCTCACCTCGACGTCCTTCTCGTCGGCGATGTCGCCCACGATCTCCTCGATGATGTCCTCGAGCGTGAGAAGGCCCATCAGCGTGCCGTACTCGTCGACGACGAGCGCCAGGTGCGAGCGCTTCTGACGGAACGCCAGGAGCTGCTGGTAGAGCGAGGTCGTGTCCGGCACGAACCACGGCGGGCTCAACAGCGTCCTCAGGTCGACGTCCTGCGGAAGGTGGCCCGCGTCGCCCACCAGGGCCAGAAGGTCCTTGGCATGGAGGAAGCCCACGATCTGGTCGGGCTCTCCGGCCCAGACCGGAAAGCGCGTATAGGGGCTCGAGCGCACCTGGCTGAGCACCTCGGTCAGCGGCCGGCCGGCATCGATCGTCTCCATGCCCGAGCGATGGGTCATGATCATCCCCACCTCGACCTCCTGGAGATCGAGGACAGCGCCCAGCATGTCGCGCTCGAGCTTCTTGATGCTGCCCTCGGCCGAGTAGACGGCGAGGGCACCCCGCAGCCGGTCCGCAACCGGCACGAGGGCACCGCCCTCGAGCGAGGTGCCGAAAAGGCGAAGGGCGGCGTCGACGATCAGCCGCACGGTGAGCGTCACCGGCTGCAGCAGCGTCACGAGCAGGCGTGCCACCGGCGCCACCGCCATCGCCATCTTCTCGGCGTGGCGGATCGCATAGGTCTTGGGCAACACCTCGCCGAAGATGACGACGAGCACCGTCATGAGGATCGTCGCATAGGCGACGCCGGCATCGCCGGCGAGCCGGATCAGCGCCTCCGTGGCGATCGAGGCGCCCAGGATATTGACGATGTTGTTGCCGATCAGGAGTGTCCCGATCAGCCGCTCCTTGTCGTCGATCAGGAGCTTGACCAGGTGCGCCCGCCGGTCGCCCTCGTCGGCCAGATGGTAGATGCGCTCACGCGAGACGGCGGTCATCGCGGTCTCGGTGCCCGACGTCATTGCCGAGAGCAGAAGCAGCACGATGATGGCGGCGAGCGAAGGCAGGATCTCGAGCATGGGACCCGTCAGGCGGTCATGAGGCGGCGAAGGCCGGCTCGGCAGGAGGGGAAAGCAAATCTCGGACCGGCGTTGCCCCCGGGGGGCTCAGGCATCGGCGGCCAGAACCTCCCGCAGCACGTCCAAGGGCACGTCGCTCCTGAGAAGCGCCCGTCCGATGCCCGCGCTGAGGACGAAGGTCAGGCGGTCGTCCTGCACCTTCTTGTCCCGGCGCATGATCTCGATCGCGGCCTCCGGCGCGAAGCCCTCGTTGCGCACGTCGCGCGCCGCGACGGGCAGGCCCGTGGACCTGAGATGACGCATGGCCCGCCTCGCATCGGCGGGGTCGCACAAGCCCAGGCGGACGGAAAGGTCGAAGGCCCTGGCCATGCCGAGCGCCACCGCCTCGCCGTGGAGCAGACCGCCACCATAGCCGGCGAGGGTCTCGTAGGCATGTGCGAAAGTATGGCCGAAGTTCAAGAGCGCGCGCCGGCCGGAGGTCTCGCGCTCGTCCTCGCCGACGATGCGGGCCTTGATCGCCACGCTCCGGCGAAGCGCCTCCTGCTGCAGCGGCGCATCGCCTTCGAGCAGCCTGCCGGCCACGCCTTCGAGCCACGCGAAGAGGTCCGCGTCCTCGATCAGCGCATGCTTGACGAGCTCGGCATAGCCGGCCTTGAGCTCGCGCTCCGGCAGCGTTGCGAGCGTGCCCGTGTCGACCAGCACGAGCCGCGGCTGGTGGAAGGCGCCGATCAGGTTCTTGCCCAGCCGGCTGTTGACGGCGGTCTTGCCGCCGACCGAGCTGTCCACCTGAGCCAGCAGCGTCGTCGGGATCTGCACATAGTCGAGGCCGCGCAGCAGGATCGCCGCGGCGAAGCCGGCAAGGTCGCCGACCACGCCGCCGCCCAGCGCCACGATCGTCGCCCGCCGGTCGATGCCGAAGGTGAGGACCTCCTCGAGCAGCGGCTCGAGCCGGCCGAGGCTCTTGCTGGACTTCGCCGGCCGGCACGGTCACCGTGTTCTGGCGGATGTCGGAGCGCGCCAGCGCCGTGCGCAGGCGTCCCGGATGGTCCGTCGCCTCGAGATGCTCGTCGGTGACGATCACGACGCGGCGCCCGCGCAGGCGGGGCGTCACCAGCTCGTCCGCACGGCCCAGCAGGTCCTGGCCGATCAGGATGTCGTAGGCCCGCTCGCCCAGAGCGACGGGCAGCGTGGTGACCTCGGGTGTCATGCCACGCTTTCCTCCGCGGGCTGCAGCAGATCGGCCAGCGCCTGGGCCAGGGTCTCCGGCGGCAGGCTGCCGCTGTCGATCACGTGCTCCGCCTCCGCATAGACCGGGTAACGCTGCTCCATCAGATGCCCCAGCACCTCCTTGGGATCGGCATCGGCCAGCAGCGGGCGGCTGGCGCGGCGCCGTATGGTGCGGGCGACCAGCGTGTCGAGGTCGGCACGCAGCCAGACCGTGACGGCACGCTCCTTGGCCCGCTGTCGCGTCGCCGGGTCCACGAAGGCGCCCCCGCCGAAGGCCAGCACGCGCGGCGGCTCGCCCAGCAGGCGGGCGATCACACGCCGCTCGAGGTCGCGGAAGGCACCCTCGCCGTAGGTCTCGAAGATCTCGGGGATGCTCATGCCCGCGGCGGCGACGATCTCGTCGTCGGCATCGGTGAAGGGTGCCCCCAGGAGCTTCGCGAGCCGCCGGCCCACCGACGTCTTGCCGGCACCCATCAGGCCCACGAGCACGATCGAGCGATCCAGGCTGGAGACCGGCTCCTCCGCCGAGGCGGCTTGCGCCGTGGTCCCCACTCCCCCGCTCATAGCACGCCCACCTCTTGGCCCCGAAGATTGAAAGCCCGCGCCCAGGCCGATATAAAGCGGTCCCGCTTCGGCGAGGCAACCCTCATCCCTTTGCGGGGCCACGACCCGGGCACGCTCGACGATATGTGGTCCCGCCTGCGGAGGACGGTAGGACAGGACGAGGCATGTCGGTCCGCGTGACGTTTCTGGTGGCGCTTCTCGTCCTCGCTCTCGGCGGGGTGATCTTTCTCATGACCTGGGACATCCCGGCGCCGACGAAGCAGATCGAGGTGCAGGTTCCCGACGATCGGCTGCCGCGATGAGCATTCCCCGCCGGTCCCTTGTGGCACCGGCGATCCTTCTGGCGCTGGCGTCGACAGCCATGGCGCAGGAGGCGCCGCGGCAGCTCTTTCCGGGTGCCTTGCCCTCGGCACCGGCGGCCGCGTCGCAGGCCGAGCCGGAGATCGCCATCCAGCCGCTGGCGGCGCCGGGGCCGGGCGAGATCAGCGGGCTGCCGTCCGACGACCCGATCGGCGCCGAGAGCTGGCAGGGCGTGGCGCCGGCCGTTGTCGAGCAGCTCCTGCACGACATGCCGGCACCCGATGCGTTCACCGCACCGCTGAGGCTCCAGGCCCGGCTCCTCCTGGCGCCGGGCACGGCGACGCTCGGCGGTGCCGAATTCCTCGCCACCCGGGTGGAGGGCCTGCTGGCGCTGGGCTATGCCCACGACGCCCTGGCCCTGATCGGCCGGGTGCCCGGCCCCGCGATGACGCCGGCGCTCCGGCAGGCGGCGGTCGAGGCGCCGCTCCTGGCGGGCAATGTGGGGTCGGGCTGTGATGCCGTGCAGGGGCTCGACGCCTCCTCGCCCTTCGCCAGCGAGGCCCGGATCGCCTGCGCCCTCCTCCAGGATCACCCCGAGCAGGCGGGCGTGATGCTGAGCGCGGCCCAGGACACCGGAGCACGTCTCGACCCCGAGCTCCTCGCGGTGGCGCAGGCACTCTCGGAAGCCTCTGCCGCCCCGCTGCCGAAAGACAAAAGCTCGCCCTTGGTCCGGGCGCTGCTGGGCACGGCCGGGGTCACCGTCACGCCGGCCGGCCTCGCCGGCGCCTCGCCGGAGGTCCTGGCCGCGCTCGCCGCAAACCCGACCCTTCCCGCCGAGACCCGGATCGTTGCGGCCGAGGCGGCTGCGACCGGCGGTGGCCTCTCGGTCGAAGGGCTCCGAAAAGTCTATCTCGAGACGGGCAGGCTCGACGGCGACGCGCCACCGATCCAGCGCGCGCGCCTCTATCGCGCCGCTGCGGCCGCGCACGAGCCGATGGACCAGCAGGCCCGCCTGCTGGCGGCCTGGCGGGCGCCGACCAGCGGCCAGCTCAGGGTCGTCTGGGGCAGGGCGCTGGGCGAGCCGGCGGACGCGCTGACGCCCGATCCGACGGTCGCGGCCGCGGCCGAGGCCGCGATCCCGGCGCTGCTGCTCGACGGCCGCCTGCAGAAAGCGGGTCGCTGGGCGCAGGTGCTGGCCCTGCCGGGGGCCCAGGGACAAAAGAGCGTCCAGGCGAGGCTCGGCATCCTCGCGGCGCTGGCTGGTGGCGACGCCGCGCCGGCAGCCGATGCGGCCGGCCAGTCCCTCCTCGGCACCGCGATCCTCGATGGCATGGGGCTGCCCGTCACGGCCTCGAGCTGGCTCGCCCTCGCGGCACGTCCCCCTTCCGGCGGGAAGGAGGGACCCGCACCCGGCCTCGGTGCCTGGCGGGCGCTCACCACGGCGGCAGGGGAGCATCATGCCGGGCAGGCGGCGCTGGCGGCCCTCCTGCTGCTCGGCCGGGAGGCGAGGCCGCCCGCGGCCCTCGTCGCCGATGGCGTGCTGCGCGGCCTTCGCGCGGCCGGGCTCCAGCGCGAGGCGGTGATGCTCGCCGCCGGCTGGGCCGTGGCGGCCGATCTGGGCGGCACCGGGTGATCGACGCCTTCCTCGAGATGATGGTGGTCGAGCGGGGCGCCTCGCCGCACACGCTGGACGCCTATCGCCGCGACCTCGAGCGCTTCTCGACCTTCCTCGCCGCCCGCGGCCGCACGCCCAGGGACGCCCGGACGGAGGATGTGCGGGGCTTCATGCAGGCGCAGTCGATGGAGGGCCTCAAAGCCTCGACCATGGCCCGGCGCCTTGCGGCGCTCCGCCATTATTATCGCTTCCTCTTCCTCGAGGGGGCCCGCAAGGACGATCCCACCACCCACGTCGACACGCCCAAGCGCGAGCGGCCGCTGCCGAAGCTCCTGAGCGAGGCCGAGGTCGAGGCGCTGGTCGCGGCGGCGGCACGGCAGGACGGGCCAGGTGCTGTGCGGCTGCTGACGCTGCTCGAGCTGCTCTACGCCACCGGCCTGCGCGTCAGCGAGCTCGCGGCGCTGCCGCTCTCGGCGCTGGCCCCGGACCGCAGCATCCTTCGCGTGCGCGGCAAGGGCGGCAAGGAGCGCATGGTGCCGATCGGCGGGCCGGCGCGGACGGCGCTCGAGACCTGGCTCGGCATCCGTGCGGGCTGGGAGCGGGGCGGCCGGGCGGGGCGCTGGCTCTTCCCGTCGCGCGGCCGCAAGGGGCACCTGACGCGCCAGCGGGTGGGCCAGCTCCTCAAGGAGCTGGCGCTCGACGCCGGGCTCGATCCCAAGCGCCTGTCGCCGCACGTGCTGCGCCACGCCTTCGCCACCCACCTGCTGGCGCATGGGGCAGACCTGCGCGCGGTGCAGGCGATGCTGGGCCATGCCGACATTGCGACCACCCAGATCTACACCCATGTTCAGTCCGAGCGGCTGGCGCGGGTCGTCGAGCAGCACCATCCGCTCGCCGTGGCGCCGGCCATGGATGAGCGGGACACCATGACATCATCGTCCGAGTCGAGGGAGAGCCAGGAATGAGCTTCAAGATCGTCGAGCAATGCACGCCGCGCCTCAACCGCTCCGAGCTGGCCGTGCCCGGCTCGAGCCCGCAGATGTTCGAGAAGGCCGCGGCGTCGGAGGCCGACGTGATCTTCCTCGACCTCGAGGACGCGGTGGCGCCCGACCAGAAGGAGCAGGCCAGGAAGAACGTGATCCAGGCGATCAACGACATCGACTGGGGCGCCAAGACGCTCTCGGTGCGCATCAACGGCCTCGACACCCACTACATGTATCGCGACGTGGTCGACGTGCTCGAGCAGACCGGCGAGCGCCTGGACGTCATCATGGTCCCCAAGGTCGGCACCGCCGCCGACGTGTACGCCGTCGACATGCTGGTGACGCAGATCGAGGCCGCCACGGGGCGAAAGAAAAAGATCGGCTTCGAGCACATCATCGAGACGGCGCTCGGCATGGCCAATGTCCACGAGATCGCCGCCGCCTCGAAGCGCAACGAGTTGCTGCATTTCGGCGTCGCCGACTACGCCGCCAGCACCCGTGCCCGCACCACCCAGATCGGCGGCGTCAACCCCGACTACAGCGTCCTGACCGACAAGCTCGAGGACGGCTCGCGCCAGGTCCATTGGGGCGACATGTGGCATTACGCCATCGCGCGGATGGTGGTCGCGGCCCGCGCCAACGGCCTCCGGCCGATCGACGGCCCGTTCGGCGACTTCTCGGACCCCGACGGCTACGTCGCCGCCTGCAACCGTGCCGCCGTGCTGGGCTGCGAGGGCAAGTGGGCCATCCACCCCAAGCAGATCCCGGTCGCCAACGAGGTGATGGGCCCCTCCGACGCCGAGGTCGACAAGGCCAAGCGCGTTCTGGTCGCGATGGAGCAGGCCAGGAAGGAAGGCAAGGGTGCCGTCTCCCTCGACGGGCGCCTGATCGACATCGCCTCGATCCGCCAGGCCGAGGCGCTGGTCGCCAAGGCCGAGATGATCAAGAAGGGCTGAGCCACCCACGGGCGGGCGCTCTCGCGGGCGCCCGCCGGTCCTTCTCTCGAAGTTGCTTTCTAGAACAAATAAAAAGAAAGCAACGCTGCGACACTCGGCCGGCGATACTGATCTTCCTTGAAGCAGCCGTTGACAGCGACCATGTGGTCGGGTGAGAAGCTGTGCCCTGACCTTTCGTGTCGTGCCCTCGAGGCTGGCTGCGAGGCGACAACAGGCCGATGATCGTCTGCTCCTGCAACGTTCTCTCCGACCGCCAGATCAGCGAGGCGCTGGCTCGGGCGCCGGGGCCCGTGCGCACCGTGGGTCAGGTCTATCGCTGCCTCGGCTGCCGGCCGCAATGCGGCAGCTGCGTGCGCTCCATGCGCGCCCTGCTCGACCGCAGCAACGCCGCCAAGGCCGAGGCCGCCGAGGAGCCCCGGCCCGAGGCGGTCATCATCCCCATCGCCCGCAGCGCCTGAGCAGGCTGGGCCCGCAGCCCCTGAGCCCGCCGCCACGCCATGGGCGGGCGCCTTGCCGCAGACGGATCGTGGCCCCCGGCCATTGCCAAGCCCGGTGCCCCGGCCCTAGTTGAGGGCATGGCGTGCGCGTCGGCCGCGCCCCCACCGACCAGAGAGGCGAGATCCGGACGATGAAGGGCGACGACAAGGTCATCGAGTATCTGAACCGCGGGCTGCGCCACGAGCTCACCGCCGTCAGCCAGTACTGGCTGCACTACCGTATGCTCGACAACTGGGGCTACAAGGCGCTCGCCAAGACTTGGCGGGCCGAATCGATCGAGGAGATGGAGCACGCCGACAAGCTGATCGAGCGCATCATCTTCCTCGACGGCTTCCCCAACCTCCAGGTCCTGGACCCGCTCCGCATCGGCCAGGACGTCAAGGAGGTGCTGGAGAGCGATCTCGCCGCCGAGGTCGACGCCCGCGCGCTCTACCAGGAAGCCGCCGGCTACTGCCACACGGCCAAGGACTATCCCTCGCGCGACCTCTTCGAGAAGCTGATGACCGATGAGGAGCACCACATCGACTATCTCGAGACCCAGCTCGACCTCGTGGGCAAGCTCGGCCTCCAGCTCTACGCCCAGCACCATATCGGCGAGGCGGACGAGGACTGAGGCGGCAGCGCCCGCCTTTGCGCTGACGTCCGCTCGAAGGGCGGGCACCTGGCTCGGGGAACCCGAGCGTAGCATGGCCCGCCCCGGCCGCCCTCCCGCTGGTGAGACGGAGGACGCCCCGCCGCCCTCCTACCTCTCGCCCTCCTCGCGCCCGTAGAGCAAAAGCAGAACGAGGATCACGACGCCGTAGGTGATGTTCCGCCCGTACTCCGGCATGTTCATCGCCATCAGCACGCTCACCAGGGCCACCAGGCTGATCGCGCCCGCGACGGTGCCCAGATAGTGCCCGCGCCCGCCCGTGATGTAGACGCCACCGATCACCGCCGCCGCGATCGACTGGAAAAGGTAGGGATCGCCCAGCCCGAGCGAGGCCTGCGAGCCGAAGCCCAGCAGCATGATCCCGGCCAGCGACGCGAATAGGCCGCTCAGGACATAGAGGATGATGGTGGTCGACGTGACGTTGATGCCGGCGAGGAAGCTCGCGCGCGCATTGTTGCCGATGGCGTAGGTGCTGCGCCCGAAGCGGGTCCAGCTCAGCACGAACGAGGCGAGCACGATCACGGCGAGCCAGAGATAGAGGATCGACGGGATGCCCAGGATGGTGCCGCGCGCTGCCGCCTGCAGGAGCGGCGGCGCGTAGGCGGCGCAGGACGGGCAGGTCAGGCCCCCGCTCAGCCCCAGCGTCAGGCCCTCGATCATGCCATTCATCCCGAGCGTCATCACCACCGCCGGCACGCCGAAGACCGCGATGCCCACGCCGTTGCACAGCCCCACCACAGCACCCATGCCGAGCGTCGTCAGCAGCGCCAGCGGCATGCGCTCGTCGCTGCTGGCAGCCGTGCTCATCATCAGGATCGCAGCACCGTTGAGCGTCCAGGGCACGGAGAGGTCGATGCCGCCGATCAGGATGACGAAAGTCTGGCCGGCCGCCACCAGCCCGACGAAGCAGGCGATGGTCAGCACAGCACCGATGCCCTCGAGGCTGGCGAAGCCCGGCCGGATGGCGCCGCCGATGGCGAAGAGCAGGATGGCTGCGGCTGCGGCGTAGAGGATGCGGCGCTGGTCTCGCGAGACCAGGGAGCGCAGCACCTGGAGGCGGCCCGGCGCCTCGCCGGGGTCCTGGCTGCCCACGGCCATTGGCTAGGCCCTCCTGCGCATGAGGTAGCCGATGCCGCCGGTCAAAAGGACGGCGATGATGAGGAACAGGCCCTCGAAGAAGTTCTGATAGAGAGGGTCGATCTGGGCAAAGAACAGGATGTTGACGATCATGGCGCTGATGAAGGCGCCGAAGATGGCGCCGACCGGTGTGCCGCGTCCGCCGAAGAGGCTCACCCCGCCCAGGACCACGGCCACGATCGAGCGCAGCACATAGCCGTTGCCGGTCGTGGCGTCGCCCGCGGTGGAGGTGGCGGCCATGAAGAGCCCGGCCAGGGCGGCGAAGATGCCGCTCAGGACATAGGCCGTGATCCTGGTCCGCATCACCTTGATGCCGTTGGCCTCGGCGGCCTGCGCGTCATTGCCGACCGCGTAGATGCCGACGCCGATGGAGGTGCGGCGGAAGCAGGACCAGAAGAGGATCAGCAGGACCACGTAGACGAGCGACCAGGGCTGGTTCGTGTTGGCGAGCAGGTCGGTATAGGCTTCCGGAACCTGCCCGCCCGGCTCCGGCAGCACGCGGATGGCGATGCCCTGGTAGATGGCCAGCGTCGCCAGCGTGACGAGGATCGGCTCCAGGCGGCCGCGGGCCACGAGCAGGCCGTTGAGGAGGCCGCAGGCCGCACCCACCGCCAGGACCAGGAGCGTGCAGCCGATCATGCTCAGGGCCGAGCCGCCGAGCCCGATCGCGGCGATCCCGTTGGTGAGGTCGATGATGCCGCCGATCGAGAGGTCGATGCCGCGCGTCAGGATGACGATCGCCTGTGCGAAGCCGGCGAGCACCAGGGGCATGGTGTTGTTGACCGTGGTGGTCAGCTCGAAATTGCCGGGAAACCGCTGCTGCGCGCCGTAATAGATCGCGGTGTAGACGACGAGGCTCGTCACCAGCAGCAGGATGGCGAGTGCCAGCCCGACATTCTGCCCCAGGCGATGGCTCCAGCGCGGCCGGCGCGTCATGGTCTTCATGCGGTCAGCTCTCGATGGAGTCACGGACGGCGGCGGAGACGATCTGCTCGGCGGTGATGCCGGGCGGGGTCAGCTCCGCGGCGATGCGGCCCTCGCGCATCACCAGCACCCGGTGCGACAGGTGCGCCAGCTCCTCGGCATCGCTCGAGTAGAGCAGGATGGCGTGGCCCTGGGTCGCGAGCTGCATGATGAGTTCGTAGAGCTCGTGCTTGGTGGCGACGTCGACGCCGCGGGTGATGTCGTAGAGGAGAAGGATACGCGGCTCGGCCAGGAGCCATCGCCCGATCAGCACCTTCTGCTGGTTGCCGCCGCTGAGCGAGCTGACGGGCGCATTGAGCCCGGACATGCGCACGTTGAGCTGGGTCGCGACGGCCTGTGCCAGGCGCCGCTCCAGCACGGGCCGCAGCACGCCGGCGCCGGAGATGCGCCGCAGGATGGCGAGCGTCAGGTTGTTGCGGATGCTCATCGCGAGCAGGAGGCCCTCGGTCTTGCGGTCCTCTGGCACGAGCGCCATGGCGACGCCGCGCCTGACCGCGTCGCGCGGGCTCCTGAGGCGCACCGGCCGGCCGTTCACCACAACCTCGCCCGCGGCTATGCTCTCCGCCCCGAACAGCATGAAGAAAAGCTCGCGGTGGCCATGGCCAGCGAGGCCGCCCACGCCCAGGACCTCGCCCAGATGCAGCGTCAGCGAGACGTCCTGCACCCGCTGGCCCGCGAGGCCCCTGACCTCGAGCACCGCCTCGGGGGTGGGCAGCGCGGGCAGGGGCGGATAGAGCGCCTCCACGCGGCGGCCGGTCATCAGCAGGACCGCCTCCTCCTCGTGGATCTCGTTGAAGGTGCCCACATGCCGGCCGCCGCGGAAGATCGTGATCCGGTCGGCGATGCCGGTGATCTCGTTCCAGCGGTGCGAGGTGAAGATGATGCACGTGCCCTGCTGGCGCAGCTGGCGGATCTGCTCGAACAGCCAGACCACCTCGCGCTCGACGAGCGAGGAGGTGGGCTCGTCCAGCAGCAGCACGGCCGGTTCGTGGCTGATGGCGCGGATGATCTCGACTATCTGGCGCTCGGCCAGGGAGAGCTCCTCGACCAGCGCCAGTGGGTCGATATGCTCGATCTCGAGCCCCGCCAGCATGGCCAGGGCCTGGGCCTCCATGCGCCGCCGGTCGATCAGGCCCAGCGGCCCGCGCGGCTCCCGGGCGATCAGCAGGTTCTCGGCCACCGACATCCAGGGCAGCAGCGTCAGCTCCTGGAAGACGGTCCACACGCCCAGCTTGTGGGCGTCGTCCGGCCCCGAGAGCGCCACCCTGCTGCCGCGGATGCTGACCGTGCCCGAATCCGGGCGCAGGCGGCCGCCCAGGACCTTGATCACCGTGCTCTTGCCGGCACCGTTCTCGCCCACGAGCGCGTGCACCTCGCCTGGCGTGGCCGAGAAGGCGGCATCGACGAGTGCGCGCACGCCGCCGAAGGATTTGTGCAGCCCGGCCACCTCGACCATCGGTGCTGCGGGGCTTGTGGCAGCGGCTTGCTCTGGGGTCATGCCGTTCGGGTGCAGCTCGCTAGGGCGGGCGGATCGGCACTAGGCATCTCGCCCGTGAAAGAAAGCGGCGGCGATGGCGGGCGAGCCGGCATCGCCGCCGCACGGTCGCGTGGCGGAGGTCAGGCCGGCTTGGGCAGCTTGACCTCGAGCTTACCCTCGCAGGGCGTGCCGTCGAGCGCCGCCTCGATGCAGAGCTTGACGATCGCGTTCGGGCCCGAATCGGTGAAGAGGCAGTTCAGGCTGTCGGGCTGGTCGGGGAAGACGTTGACGCCGACCTCGAGCGTGTCGTTGGTCACGATCGGGGTCGGGATGGTGATGTTCTTCCTCGGATAGGTGCCGCGCAGCACCGCGCGCGCGAGCTCGAGGGCCACGACCGACTCGAAGGGCGCGTCGTCGAAGGAGATGCCGTCCACCTTCTGGCCCATATAGCCCATCATGAACTTGCGAAAGCCGTTCTCGCCGGTGCCGGCGGTGGGCGGCAGGGGCACGCGGTTGGCGGCGACGAACGCCTTCAGCACGCCGTCGCAGCTGCTCTGGCACCAGATCCCGTCGATCTTGGGCAGGGTGGGCAGGATCGCGGCCGTGTTGGTCTGCGAGGCCGCCGTGTCCCAGTTGCCGGTGTAGCGCGCCACCACCTTGATGCCCGGATTCTTGGCCCAGACGCTGTCGGCGCCCTTGTTGCGCTCCTCGTCGTCATAGGTGCCGGCAACGCCGGTCACCATGATGACGTTGCCCTTGCCGTTCAGCTTCTTGACGAGCCACTCGGCCCAGGTGACGCCGAAGCCGTGCTCGTCCATCGACACGGTGAGGCCGGACTTCTCGGTCACCGTGTTGTCGAAGGAGACGACGACGATGCCGCGCTTGGTCGCCTGGCGCAGGATGCCGTTGAGGCCCGTGGGCGATGCGGCATCGAGGATGATCGCATCCACACCCTGGGAGATCAGGTTCGAGAGCTGCTGCGACTGCTTGCTGACGTCGTTGCCGGAGTTGAACCAGGTGCCCTCCACCTCGGACTTGTAGGGCTCCATCTGCAGCGCCGCCTTGAAGAGGTTCTCCATCGTCAGCCGCCACTTGTTCCCGATGAACGAGTTGGACAGCGCGATCTTGAGCTTGCGGTCCGTGATCGGCGCCGCTGCCATGGCGGGCTGGTCCGGAAAGGTGACGAGCCGTGCGCCGAGCGCCGCTGCTCCAGCCCCTGCCAGGATACCCCGGCGGGTGACGAAGTACGACATGTTTAGCTCTCCCTGAGCTTTATGCCTGTGAGGCCTGATCTTTGTCTTGACTTGGCGCTACTTTCGAAGGCGCGTCTTGGTCCAGACAACCTGATCACGGCCGGGGATGCTACACCTGCCGTGCCCGGAGCGGAAGAATGTCGTTATGCATGGCATCGATGCCGATCCACGGCAGCCCGCCGCCGTCACGGGAGGGCCTCGGCCCTCCCGCCGCTTGTCACGTCACTTCGTCTTGCAGCTGTCGATCGTGTCCGGCGTGCAGACGTCGAGGCCCACGGTAATGGGGTCTGCCGGCATCTTGCCCTCGGTCATGTCCTTCAGCACGTACATGGCGCGATAGCCCATCTCGTAGGGCCGCTGGCCGATCTGCCCGTCGCTCAGGCCCTCGCGCAGAAAGCCCATCTGCACGTCCATCGTCTCGACAAAGACAAGAACGAGGTCGTGGCTCTTGATGCGCTCCGCGTACTGGCTCGTCACCTGCTTGTAGGCCTCGGGCAGCATCTCCGGCGCCCCGCCGGTGTTGAGATAGGCGTCGAGCTTCGGATACTTCGCCAGCGTGTCCTGCATCAGCGAGATCGACAGCGGAAAATCGTCGTTGTTGTATTGCGGGCAGCCGTCAACCTGCTTCCACTTGTCGGCCGGCAGCGTCTCGACCATGCCCTTCATGCGCTCATTGTGGTTGACCGCGGCCGGGCCGCCGCTCTGGATGCAGTAGCTCCCGCCATCGGGCTTCAGCGCCATCACGCGCTTGGCGACCTCGATGCCGATCTGCTCGTTCACCGTGCCGATATAGGTGGCACGCAGCGCCTTGTCCTGGTCCAGAAGATCGCTGTCCCAGGTGATGAAGGGGATGCCCGCGGCCTTCGCGGCCTTGCCCGCCTGCGCCATCGCCGCGGCGTTGGCGGCCGAGACGGCGATGCCGCTCACATGCTTGGCGATCAGGTCCTGGACCACCTGCAGCTGCTCGTCGCCGCCGCCATGCTCGCTGGGCCCGACATAATAGCACTCGATGCCGCCGATCTCGGCCGCGGCCTTCTTGCAGCCGTCGCGGGCCGCATCGAAGAAGGGATTGTTCATGGCCTTGGGCACGAGCGCAAAAACCATGTCTGCTGCGTGCGCGGCGCCGGCAACACCGGCCAGCGCCATGGCCGAGGCCAGGACGACGATTGTCCGTCTCATTGGATTGCTTCTCCCCGATCCGCCGGACCCAGGCGGCCTCGCGAGAAGACTCTTCATGCACCTGCCCCGGCAGGCAAGCGGTAGCACCGCCCCCCGCCGCCCGCAAGCGACGCCAGGGGGGCGGCCGCCACCCCCGCCGCCTCAGGCGGGCTTGGAAAAATCCCCGGGGCTGTCGGGCGTCGCCCGCCAGTCGGGCGTCCGCTCCGGGCTCGCCTCCGCCAGCGCCTTCTTGACCCCCGCCGCGTCGAAATCCTTCGTATAGACCGGGCTGCCCGGCTGCTGGCGCCAGGACTCGTCCAGGCCGCCCGCATCCACGGGATCGAAGCCCAGCTCGTCCACGAGCCGCATCACCGCCGTCTTGGCCGAGGCCTCGTCGCCCGCCACCGGCAGGGCGATCCGCCCCGGCGTCCCCTTGGGCTTGCCGTTCTCCAAAAGATGCTTCGCATAGATGTTGTTGAACGCCTTGATCACCGGCCGGCGAAGCTGCTGCGCCACCCACCGGCTCTCCACCATCCCGGCCTCGATCCCGTCGATCCGCCCGTCCCGCTGCCGCGGATAGTAGTTGTTGGTGTCCACCACCACGACGCTCTCCGGCACCCCGGCAAAAAGATCGGCAGGAAGGTTTTCTATTTTTTTCATCGGTATCGTCACGACCACGACCTCGCCGGCCTTGGCCGCCTCGGCCGTCGTCACCGCCTTGGCCCCGGTCTCGGCCGCGAGATCCGCCAGGCTCTCCGGCCCCCGCGAGTTCGCCACCGACACCTGATGCCCCAGCGCCTGCAGCCGCCGCACCAACGCCCCCCCGATATTCCCCGCCCCGATGATCCCGATCCGCATCGCCAATGCTCCCTCCAAGCGCCCGCAAGACCCTGCGGGCTCGTCCGTCAGTCTCTAGGTGCGAGCGCCTAGGCGCGGTACAAGGGGGTTTTGTCAGTTGGCGCGGTGGCGTGCCGGTGCGGGACCGCTCACCACTTGGGCTCACCCCACTTGACCCAATGTGCACGAGCCCGAAAGATCCCGCTTGCCTACTGGCTCACTGCCTCATCCGTGCTTGATCGCGTCGGCCTCGCCGCCTGCGAACGCGCGCACCAGTTTATCGAGCCCGGTGAAGACCAATTCGACGCCGTAGCCCGCGAGGAAGGAGAGGCCGAGAGGCGTGATGGCGGCGAGGCCCGTAGCTCGTGCGGATCGAAGAAGAGGCCTACCGTCACGCCCGCGAGCATCCCGAGCGGCCATCGCAGCGAGTAGCGGATGTCGGATCCGCGCGTGAACGTCACGCTCTGGATCTCGCGCGACAGCGCGCGCAGGGTATAGGCCAGCGCCCCGAGCACGCCGTAGAGCAGCGGCAGGATGTATTGGTTAAGAACCGCCAGCATCGATTTCGAGCCTTCGAGCGAACGCTCCACCTTCCTGATGGTCTGCTGATCGCCGACGAGGCTCTTGTAGATCTGGTCGAGGACGCTCTTGTAGGGCTCCGGCTGCGCTCCTGGTGAGCCGCCTACCTGGCTGTCCAGAGGGCCTTGGAGGTCTATTCCGTCGTGATCGCCCGGGCTCCAGAGCCCGCCAGCAGAAGCTTGGGTTGGCCGACCTGATCGGCGCAGGGGTCCGACGGCGGCGACGCCTGCCCGGAGGACGTCCGCGCGCATGCCGATCAGCCCTAGGATTCCGCGATTGATCGAGTCCCAGCGATCGAGCAGGCACTGGTCTCCTGAGAGGATCAGGTTGAGGCGCTCGATGCGGCGCGTGCTGTTGACGAAGTCGATATTGATCTGATGGCGCTGCGCCCTCAGCGCATTGGTGTCGGAATCGAGGAGCGCGATGAGCCGCGTGTCGCTGGCGGGCCCGGCGGCCGGCGCTGGGAGGACGGGCGTGTCGGCCGACCCTCCCTGGGCGAGCTTCGTCGGGATGAGTGCTGGCTGCACCGCTCTCGCCTGCGCGGCTTTCATCACGATCTCGCTGCTCAGGACGAGATCCCTGAACCTCAGGTCGCGCAGCGTGCCCGAGATGCGGTCAAGCTCGTCCCTGTGATCGTCGAGGTCCGTCCTGAACGCGGTCCCGATGTACCAGTAGATCTGCGTCACAAGCAGCAGCGCCAGCACCACGACGGCGCCCATGCTGTAGAGGCGCTTCGTCCGCACCGCGTTGCCCAGCGCGGTACCTCGCCGCTTCATGGCCCCGAACGGATAGCCGTAGGTGGCGATGATGAAATCGACCGAGACGGGACGAACCGCCGCCGCCAGATCGCGGAACGCCAGCCAGAATTGTCCTTCGAGCGCGGCGTTGCTCGCTCCGGGCACGGTCAGCGACTGCGCCTCGACGATCGTCTGCACCATGGCGTCCGAGAACCTCTTTTCCTCGCGCGTGGCGTACCACAGCAGCACTTGGGCGTCGTTGATCGACTGGATCAGTGGCGGGTCGTCTGGCTGTGGTTTGCTTCCTGGAGCTGTCATGGCTGCTCTTCTTCATCAGCCGGTGGGGATAACGCCGATCCCACTTGTGGGGACCGTCCGCACGACTCAGAACTGCGCCTTGCCGCGCGCGACCAAGGTCTTGAGGAGCGCCGCCCCGCCGCATTGCTTGGATACGGCGTTCGGGTCGAAGACCCTGTCGGCCGTGTACTTGCCCTTCACATAGCGGTCGGTGAAGCTCCAGAGATAGGGCGAGACGAGGCCCCGCTTGCGATAGCCCCAGCCATTGTAGGCCTCGAGCCGCCACAGATAGGGTGAAAGCGACCAGTCGTGCAGCGCATTCAGATGCTCGCTCACCAGCGCGTCGTTGGCGCTGGTCCACCAGGCGAAGGGTGGATCCGCCTGCTGCGGCCGGCCGGCTGGCACGTGGGTGGTGCGGGCAGTCAGCGGATCGCCGTTATGCAGGTGGCAGCCGAAGTTGCAGTTCGCCTCGAGCGCGTGGACAACGGCGGCGAAGTGCCAGGGCACGTTGAGGTCGTCGGTGGCACGACGATAGATGGCCTCGTTCGCGGCGATGATGTCGCACACGTGGTCGACGGTCTTCTGCCTGGCGGAATCGACGGTCGCGGCCTGGAACATGCCTGCGTACTCGTCGGCGATATCGGCGAGCTTGGTGCTCGCGCGCACCGTGCCTGCAGGCGGAGCGGGGGGCGCCGCGGCAGGCGGTGCGGCCGGCAGCGCGCTGTCGGGACCGATCATGTCGGTGCCCAACTTGTCGCCGTCGGCGACCGGCGGTGGCTCGTGATCGGCGAAGCCGCCTACGTCGGCGATGAGATCGCCGAGCTTGCGGATCGACAGGACGAGCTGCGCCACCCCGTCGCTTCCCGGGTTCCTGCGTGCCTGATCTGTGATCGCGACCAGCTGCTGCGTCAGCGTCGTGAAGCTGCTCGAAGCGGCCTCCCAGCTTGCCACGGCGTCCCGTAGCTCCTGGGCCACGATCGCTTTGACGGCTGCTGCGGCCGCATCCTGGACCTCCTGCGGCTGCCGGAAATCCTTGGCGATCACGGTGAGCTGCGCTCGCGTCAGGCTCACCAGGTTGTTGACATCGGTGACGGTAGCCATCGGACTGTTCCGCCTTGGTGGGTCAGCGAGGTGCCGCAAGCTTCTGCTGGACGAGAGCCGCCTGCTCGCGGATGGCGAGCGCGCTCTCGAGCAGCTGCGAGGTGCCGCCTCCGGTCGAGAGTGGGTTCTGCGACGCGGCAACGAGCTTCGCGAAGGCAGCGCGAACCTGGGTCAACGTGAAGTCATAGGCTGAGAGCGCTTGGCGAAAGCTCTGCCATTCGCGCGCCGTGGCCCGGAACTGCGCCACCTGGGGCTCCACAGCGTTCAGGGTGGCGTTGATCTTCTCGGCATCTCCGGTGCTGAACACCGGGACGTCCATTCCGGTGGCGCGCAGGTCGCGCAGCCATGCGGACGGGGCCGGCTCGGCCGGTGCGAACATGACCTCGAACCGAGCGTCAACCGCTTGGCGAGCCGTCAGGGCGGCGGCGTCCGAGGGCGGGAGACGCGTGTCGGCCAGCTTCAATGCCGGGCTGAGCGTCTTCGCGATTGCAAGATCGAAATCGGTCAGTCGCCCGTCATAGTAGGCGCGAATCGACCCATAGATGCCCGGCACGTCGTCCTGGAGGGCCCTGAGGAGCTGGTCGATGACTGGTCGTGCCTCGTCGAGCCGGGCCTTGAGCGCGGCTCGGTCCGCCGCCACTGCCAGTTCGCGCGCCACGGTCTCGAGCGCCGGAAACAAGGTTTGAGCGGTTGCAAAGACCGCGTTCACGCCCGGCACATCCACGAGCTTCACAAGCGTTTCCGCACCCGACTCGAGCCCACCGAGCTGGGCCTGGACCGCGGCGACGCTGGCACCGGCCTGCAGGTCCAGCATCGCCTGGTTGAAGCTGCGCACGGCCGCGAGCGCGGCGCACCGCGCCTGCAGCGACGGGAAGGCCGCGAGATCAGGATCGCAGCCGCTGCGGTCGTAGGTCTCAGGTCCAAGCGAGACGGGATACCCGCTCGCCTGCTTGGCGCCGCCGGCGACGAGCGCCGGGATCATCGCGCGATAGATCGCGTTGCCGGCATCCTGCGCCTGGGCGAGCGAGTCAGTGTAGATGTGAAGCTCCGCCGGAGGCACCCCGGCGCAGCCGGCCAGGGCTGCGACGACCGTGATCACTAGGCCGACCGCGACGTGGCGACCGTGTGCAAGGCCGCTTCTCATGGACGTTCCCCGTTTTGAGCAATTCTTGATTTTAACTTTAACTTGATGGACGAGGAATCGCTGTGTTGTTCGTCACACAATTGCCGCGCCGGCGTGATCGGCTCCCTCCGCTCCCGTTGAGACTGCTGTCTCGCGCCGACGCCCCGGAGCCGTCGCGTCTTTTGCCCGTCGGCGATGGTCCGGCGACGACAGAGCACTTCTGGCGGCTCCGTTGGCCTCCGGCGATATCGGTTGACAGACGGCGCTCAATTCCTATATCGAGCCCATATGCCTTCAACCTACCCCTCGCGTTCCCCCGCCTCGATGCCCGCGGCCCGCACCGTGCGGCTGGCGCGGCGACTCGCCGGCGGCATGACGCCCGCCGAGGTCGCCAGGCACGAGGGAACAGACGAGGACGAGATTCTGGCGCTCCTCGCCGACGAGAAGTTTCAAAAACACGTCGCCTACTACCGGCGCGAGGCCGAGCTGCCCGAGGACGAGCGCGAGGCGCTGCTGATCAGGACGGCATTTGCCAGCCTCCAGCACCTCGCCGACATGGGCGACACCAAAGCGCTTTTGTTCCTTGCCTACGAGGGCAACCGCGGCCGCCATCCGGAAAACCGCCTGCGCCGCCTCAGCCTGCGCACGACCGACCGCGATCCCGACCTCTGCGCTCGGGACGAGATCGGCGCGACGCCGGCCGACAACGCCGTCACCGCCGAGCTCGTTTCGGACCTCCTCGCCTTCGCCCGGAGCAATCCGGACGTGGCCGACTGGATCCTGCGCTACGCCGAGAGCCGCCACGCCGCGCTGGGAGAGAGCGGGGCCGGGGCGGTGGAGGAGCAAAAAAGGAGAGTGACAGACAAAAAGACCACGCCGCCCTAGGGGCAGGGCGCCTTTACTTGTCACCGCCCGCTCGACCGGGCGGTCAGGTGGCGGGAGCAGGCGACCCCTGTCCCATCGCGCCGTGTCACCTGATCCTCCGGTCACGCCGGGGGATGACAATAGAGGCGTGACGTGACACCAGCGTGGCCAGCCTCGAGCCGTTGGCCCCCCGATCAAGTCGGGGGGCGACAGTAGAGGTATGTGCGCGCCGCCCCCGCACTCTTGTCACCCGACGGCTTGACCGGCGGGTCAGGTTGCGGGGACTACGCGACTCCTTCCCATCGCGCCGTGTCACCTGATCCCCCGGCCGAGCCGTGGGATGACGGAAGGGGCGCGTCCTCGCGTCGCCTCGTCTCCTTTTGTCACCCTCGTGGCCCCGACACGTGCCGGCCGCGCCCTTGCGAGCCTGCCCGCAGCGAGGGAAGGGGTGCCGGGCACCCCCTCCACTGGCGAGCCTACGCGTCGAGCTTCATGTCGAACTTCTGGGCGTCGATGGCTTTCACGTTCCTGAGGTCGGCCTCGGCCAAGGGCATGCCGGCGAGAGCCACCCGCGCCGCCACGCCGATATTGTGGATCATGTCGTCGATCTCGGCCGGGCTGTGGTTGGGGTGCGTCGCCACCATCACGGAGCGGTCCAGGATCTCGAGGGAGCGCTTGCACATGTCCTTCGAGTAGCTGCGCCGGCATTCGGCGTTGGCCGGCATGGCGTAGGGGTTCATGGCCGGGTGGGCCGCACCCGCGGTCATCAGCACCTGGTCCCACTCGGTGTAGGTGTGACGCCCCGTCTTGCCGGCGATCACGCTCGGAAAGATTTTCGTGAATTGCGTCGCCGCCTCGGCCGAGGGGAACGTGTAAAAAACCTGGGTGGCGCAGTCGTGGTCGGGGCTGTTGAGGGGGGCGGGCTTGAGGCCGAGATTGCCCAGCGGGGCGGTGCCGGCCAGGATCTTGTTCCGCTCGGCGCGCATGGTCTCGATCATGCCCTCCAGCCGGTCCAGCTGGACGTTGAGCATCGCACCCATCAGCTCGGACGCGCGGGCACCATTGCCCGCAAAGGGCTTCACGTCGTCGTGGCGGCCCTGCCAGTAGAAGTGGCAGGGGTCGATGGCGCAGCGCGCACGCTCGGCCGTGGCATCGTCGTTGACGGCGACGCCGCCGCCCTCGCCCGCGGTCATGTTCTTGTAGTAGTTGAAGCTGAAGGCGCCGATGTCGCCGATCGTGCCGAGCCTGCGGCCCTCGTAGCCGCCGCCCACGCCCTGGCAGGCATCCTCGATGACGAGGAGCTTGTGGCGCTTGGCGATCGCCATGATCGCGTCCATGTCACAGGTGGTGCCCCACATGTGGACGGGCACCACCGCACGGGTGCGGGGGCCGATCGCGGCCTCGACGGCGTCGGGGTCGATCGTCAGCGACTCGTCGATGTCGACGATGATCGGGATGGCGCCCACCGCCAGCACCGAGGTCGCGGTCGCCATGTAGGTGTGGGCGGGGATCAGCACCTCGTCGCCCGGGCCGATGCCCACGGCCGTCATGGCGGCGGCCAGCGCGTTGCTGCCGCTCGCAGCCAGCGCGAAGTGCTTGCAGCCCAGATACTTGGCGTAGCGCTCCTCGAAGCGGTCGCACTCGCTGCCCACGCCGTAACGGAACAGGGCGCCGGCCCTGATCACCTTGGCGATGGCCTCGATCTCTTCCTCACCGGCGATGTACATGGCAGTTGCTCCTCATGGGGTTCCGGCGGTCAGTGGGGCTCGTGGCAGGCGCGGGGCATGGCCGCCGGTCGCGCCGCTCACGAGGGCGGGCCGGCGGTCGTGCGGCGGACGATGAGCGGGCTCTCCTGCAGCTCGCGATGCGCCACATGGCGGCCGGCGCGCGCGGCGCCCACCACGAGATCGACGGCGCGGCGGCCGAGCTTGGCGGCATCGGAGCGCACCGTGGTGAGCCCGATCCGGACATGCCCTGCCAGCGGCACATCGTCGAAGCCCACGATCGAGACCTGCTCGGGCACAGGCCGCCCGGCCCGCTCGAGCCGGTCGATCGCGGCGATGGCCTCCATGTCGTTGTGCGCGACGATGGCCGTGGCGCCATCCTCGACGTTCGTCCGCGTCAGCTCCCGGCGCCTCAGCGCCGCCTCCACGGCGAGCCTTCGGCGCTCGCCCGAATGCTCGGCATGGGGGAGTGACAAAAAGGCGATGCGGCGGTGGCCCAGACCGTGCAGATGCTCGATCACCTCCTCCATCGCCGCCTCGTCGTCATGGTCGATCACGCCGAGACGAGGGTCGTCCAGCTCGCCGAACGCCGCCAGCACCACCGGCACATCGCGGTCGAGGAACGCCTTCGGTAGGCTGGAGCCGAGCGCGATGCCGGCCACGATGACGCCGTCGACGCGCCGCCCGATCAGGGCGCGGCAGGCCTCGGCCTCGGCCGAGGGCGCGCATTCGGTGTTGGCGGCGAGCACGGCATAGCCCAGATGGTTCACCGCCTCCTCGATGCTCACGGCAAGCTCGGCGTAGAAGGGGTTGCGCAGGTCCGGCACCACGACGCCGATGGCGGCGCTGGTGCGCGCCTTGAGCGAGCGGGCGATGGCGTTGGGCTGGTAGCCGGTGGCGGCGATGGCGCGCTCGACGCGCTCGCGCGTCACCTCGGCCACGAGCGCCGAGCCGCGGATCACGTTCGAGACGGTCGACTTCGAGACGCCGGCGCGCCTCGCCACGTCGACCAGCGTCGTCACGGTACCTGCTCCAGCCCTGCCATTCACGCCCCTCGGCCCCCGGAGCGTGCGCTCAACCCGAGCGCTCGCCCGGCACCGAGGCCGATGCGCGGCAGTCGCGAGAGGCACGCTTTTGGATCGATCCAATTTGGCGGATCTCTGCAACATCCGCGGCCGCACGTCAAGTGCTCCGGGAGATACACCTCCCGTCTCGGCCTTTCCCGACCCCACCCCGGGCTTTTGCCCGGGGTGGGGTCTGCCGGGCTACTCGGCGGCCTTGAGGCTGGCCTGGTGGCTCTGCAGCTTGGGCATGACCTGCTCGGCCAGAAGGCGCATCGAGGTCTGGTGCAGCGCCGGGCGGTCCCAGTCCTTATGCGTCATGAGCAGCGTGCCGAAGCCGCCCACCTCGTCCACCAGCGCCACCAGCTGGTCCAGCACCCGCTTGGGTCCGCCGCTGATCACCATCCACTCCATGCACTTTTGCACCGTCACCGCCTCGTCGGGCAGGCTCAGGTCCGGCTTGAAGATCTTGAGGAGCTTGAAGGTCGCGAGATTGTCCCGGAGATAGGCGTAGTACCAGCCGAAGGCCGAGGCGTCGTTGGCGAGATAGTCGGCCGCCTCCTGGTCGCTCTCGGTCACCAGGATCGAGCGTGCCAGCCGCCAGCTGGCGCGGTCCGGCCGCCGGCCCGCAGCCTCCGCCCCCAGCCGGTACTGCTCCCAGTGGCTCTTCGCATGCGCCACCGGCATGAAGTTGGCCGAGACCAGCCCCCAGCCGCGCTCGCCGGCCAGCCGGGCGGTGCTCGAGGACGGGCTCATCGCCGAGACCGCCAAGGGCGGGTAGGGCTTCTGGAAGGGCTTCAGCATCGGGCCGATGCCCAGCTGCAGCTGGCAGGCCTCGTCGATCGTGATGTCCCAGTGCTTGCCCGGGATGTGATAGGGCGGATCCGCGCGCCCAGATCTTGTGGATGATCTCGATCGCCTCGACCATCATCTCCGAGCGGTTCTTGTCCATCGTCTTGAAGAGCTCGAAGTCCGAGCCGAGCCCGCCCGGGCCCACGCCCATGATGTAGCGGCCACCCGAGAGATGATCGAACAAGGCCACATTGCCCGCCACCTGGGCCGGGTGGTGCTGCGGCAGGTTGATGACGCCCGTGGCGAACTTTATCTTTTTCGTCTGGTGGATCAGCGTCGCCATGAACTGCAGCGGATCGGGGATCGGCTCCGTGCTGCACGAATAGTGCTCGCCCACCCAGGCCTCGTCATAGCCCAGCTCCTCCGCCAGCAGGATCGCGTCCAGATCGTCCCGCAACACGTCCCCGTAAGGCCGCTTCGGGTCGTGAAGCGGCATCATGAACAAGCCAAGCTGCATCGTAGGTCTCCTTTCTCGGAACGACGGTCGCCGGCTGCCCTCGGCCGTCAGGTCTGGGCCCGCGACAGATGGATCGCGGATGCGACGATGATGATGATGCCCTTGATGATGTATTGCACCTGCACGGGCAGGCCCAGCAGGATGACGATGTTGAAGAGCGCGATCAGGATCAGCACGCCCAGCAGCGCGCCGAAGATGCTGCCCCGGCCGCCGCTGATCGCCACCCCGCCCATCACCGCCGCCACGATCGAATCGAGCTCGTAGCCCTTGCCGGTCCAGTTATCGACCATGCCCACATAGCCGACCAGGAAAAGTCCGGCGGTGGCGGCAATGGCCGAGCAGATCATGTAGCCGGCGATCGTGACCCGGTCGGCGGCGATGCCCACCAGCGTCGCGGCCCGCGGATTGCCGCCCACGATATAGATCTTGCGACCGAACGGCGTGCGGTGGAGCACGAAGCCCAGCACGGCAGCCAGCACGAGCAGCGCCAGCAGGTCGATCGGCACGCCGAGCAGGGAGTCCTGGCCGATCACGCGGAAGCCCGAGGGCAGCGTGCCCGAGGACGAGCCCTTGGTGTAGACGAAGCGGATGCCCTGCAGGACGATCATCGTCGCCAGCGTGGCCAGGAAGGGCGAGACGTTGCGCTTGGTGACGAGGAAGCCGTTGACCGCGCCCACGACGAGGCCCAGCAGGATCGAGGCGGCGAAGATGACGGGGATCATCCCGTTGTTGGTGGTCTCGAAGCTGGTGGCGAGCACGGCCGAGGTCGCCATCACCGAGGCGACCGAGAGATCGAAGCCGCGCAGCAGGAGCACGATCGCCTGGCCGATGACGACCATGCCCAGCGGTGCTGCCTGATTCAGCACGTCCCGGATGTTCGCGGGCTTGAGGAAGCTCGGCGAGAGCAGGGCGGCGATCACCAGGATCAGCACGAGGAAGCCCACGAGCCCGTAGGCCTCGAGCCCGACGGCGGGGAGGCGCCAGCCGGTGCCGGCGGTGCCCGTCAGCCGATCGGTACGGCTCTCGCTCACGCTTCCCTCCGTCGCTCGACGTGGATGGCCACGGCAATGATGATGATCAGGCCTTGGATGATCCACTGGTAGAAGGTGGAGACGTCCAGGAAGTTCAGCAGGTTGTTCAGAAGCGAGATGAGAAAGACGCCGAGCAGCGTGCCCAGCACGCCGCCGCGCCCGCCGGCGAGCGAGGTGCCGCCCACCACGACCGGCGTGATCGAGGCGAGGTCGAAGCCGTCGCCCCGCCAGGGATCGCCCGAGCCCATTCGGCTCACGAGATAGATGCCGGTGAGCGCGGCGAGGAAGCCCGAGCTGCCATAGGCGATCAGCAGCACCTTCAGGTTCGAGAGCCCCAGCAGCCGCGCCGCCTTGGGATCGCCGCCCACGGCATAAAAGGAGCTGCCCGTGCGGCTGTAGGCGAGGAAGATGCCGACGATCAAAAAAAGCAGAAGCATGAGGAGGCCGCCGACGGACAGGCCGAAGACCCGGCCATAGGCCAGCTCCTCGAAGGAGGGCGGCACGCTCCCGGCGGGGGCCAGCGCGTAGAGCAGCGTCGAGCCCTGCAGCACGGCCGCCATGCCCAGCGTGATGATGAGCGGGTGGACCTTGAGATAGTGGGTCAGCGCACCGTTGGCGGCGCCGATGGCGGCACCCAGGAAGAGGACGGCCAGGACCACGGGCGCCACCAGCTCCGCCCGGCCGTCGATCCAGCCCGAGGTGAGGTTCGAGGTCACCGAGATCATGGCGCCGATCGAGAGGTCGATGCCGCCGGTCAGGATCACGAGGGTCTGGCCCAGGCTGACGAAGCCCAGGCTCGCCGACTGCTCGAACACGTTGAGGAGGTTGCGCGAGGTGGCGAAGCGATCGCTGAGCGTGGCGCCCACCACCATCAGGAGCGCCAGCAGCGCCACGACGATGAGGAGCGAGGGCGAGAGCCAGCGGGGCCAGCCGGTGCTGCGCCCGGGCGAGGCGGCGATCGCCTGGGCCTTCATGCCGCGAGCCCCCGATTGCCGGCCTCGTCCTCGGCCTCGACGATGGCGAGATGCAGGAGCGCCTCCTCGGTGATGGCCTCGCGCTCGAGCTCGCCCGCCTTGCGGCCGCCGCACATCACGACGACGCGGTCGCAGAGCCCGATGATCTCCGGCATCTCCGAGCTGATCATCAAGATGGCGAGGCCGCTGTCGGCGAGCTCGCGGATGATGCGGTAGATCTCGACCTTGGCGCCGACATCGACGCCGCGCGTCGGCTCGTCGAGGATGAGGGCCACCCGCGAGGTCCGGACCCAGCGCCCGAGCAGCACCTTCTGCTGGTTGCCGCCCGAGAGGTTGAGGACCGGGAAGCCCGCATTGGGCGCTGCGATGGCGTAGCGGCGGATCTCCTCCTCGCCGATGCGGCGCTCGGCCGCCCGGTCGATCGCGATGCCGCGCGTCACCTCATCCAGCGCCGGTGCGGTGATGTTGGCGGCGATGTCGAGCAGCAGCAAAAGGCCCTCGCTCTTGCGGTCCTCGGTCAGGAGGCCGAGGCCGGCCTCGATCGCCTTCGCAGGCGTCATGTGCTGGAAGGTCCGCTCGCCGATGCGGACGGTGCCCCGCTCCAGCGGCAGGCTGCCGAAAAGGGCGTGCGCCACCTCGCTGCGGCCCGAGCCCACCATACCGGCGAGGCCGACGATCTCGCCCGCCCGCACCTCGAGACTCACCCCGCTCACCCGGCCCGCGACCGCAATGTCGGTGGCGGCCAGCGCCACCTTGCCCTCACAGGGTCCCGTCGGGCGTGGCGGGTAGATGTCGGCGAGCGGGCGGCCGACCATCATCGAGACGAGGTCGTTCCGATCCAGGCTCGTCGTGGGCCTCGAGGCGACGAGCTTGCCGTCCTTCAGCACGGTCACCGTGTCGGCGATCTCGAACACCTCCTCGAGGCGATGGGAGATGAAGAGCACGGCAGCACCCTGGGCCGCGACGCGGCGCATCATCTTGAAGAGCAGGGTCACCTCGGGCCCGCCGATCACGGCCGTGGGCTCGTCCAGGATCAGGACACGGGCGCGCCCGACCAGCGCCCGGGCGATCTCGACCATCTGCTGGTCGGCGACCGAGAGCGTCTTGACCTTGCGGTCGGGATCGAGGCCGACGCCCAGCTCGGCCAGGAGGCGACGTGCCTCGCGGCGCATGGCGCCATGGTCGATCAGGCCCAGCCGGCCGCGCGGCTCGGCGCCGATGAAGATGTTGCGCGCGACGGAGAGCTCGGGGAACAGCACGAGCTCCTGGTAGATGACGTAGATGCCGGCGTCGCGCGCCTCGTGCGGCGAGGCCCAGCGCACCTTCCTGCCGTCCAGCAGGAGCTCGCCCTCGTCGGGCTGGTAGGCGCCGGCGAAGATCTTGATGAGCGTGCTCTTGCCAGCACCGTTCTCGCCCACGAGCGCGTGGATCTCACCGGCTCGCGCCTCGAGATCGACACGGTCCAGCGACTTGACGCCGGGGAACGTCTTCGAGACGCCGTGAGCCAGAAGCATGCCGCCTTCTCTTGCCTCAGCCGGTGGAGAGATGCCCTGCCGCAGCGCTCGGGCGCTGCGGCAGGGCAGGGAGCCTATTGCGGATAGTCGACCTTGAAGCTGTTCGGGTCGTAGCTCGGGCCGAGACCCGAGGAGAGGATCAGGTCCATGGGCTTGTCCATGCGCACATAGTCCTCGGCCCAGCGGTCGGCGTGAATCGAGGGCGTCTCGTCGCCCTTGGAGACGACGATGTCGGAGTTGACGATGTAGAGCTTCGGCACCTTGGCCCCGGCCAGGACCTGGAGCGCCAGGTCGACCGCGACCCCGCCCATGGCCGGCGGGTAGTCGACGTTGAGCACCGGGATCTTGTTCTCGACCGCGACCTTGAGGCAGCCATTGAGGTCGGCGCAGGTGGCGGGCGGGATCGTGCCGGGCTTCCAGCCGGCGGCGACGAAGGCCTCGAGGGCCCCCACGCCCTGCACGCCCGAATCGTTCCAGATGCCGTTGATGTCGTGGCCGAATTTCTGGATCATCGCCGAGACGATCGTCTTGGCTTTTGGCGCGCTCCAGTCCGTGTACTGCATGTCGAGGATCTTGATGCCCGGATACTGGTCGAAGATCGAGCGCGCGGCGGCGATCCTGAGCTCGGCCGGGCTGGCGCCGGCCTGGCCGGGCAGCATGATGATGTTGCCCTTGCCGTGCAGCTTCTCGACCAGCCACTGCGCGTAGAGGCGGCCGAGGACGAGATCGGACGCGGTGACGAAGCTCACGAAATTGTCGGACGTGATGCGCCGGTCGACCATGATCACGGGCGTGCCGTTGCGCATCGCACGGCTCACCACCGGATCCAGCGCATCGGCCTTGGAGGCGCTCACCAGCAGCAGGTCGACCCCGCGCTCCAGCAGGTCCTGCACGTCCGAGATCTGCTTGGATGGGCTGTTGTTGGCATCCGTGATGTAGAGATGGCTGATGACGTCCTTGTGCCGCGCTGCTGCTGCCTCGATCGAGTGCAGCTGGGCGAGGCGCCAGGTATTGTCGACCGAGGCGTTCGAGAAGCCGATCACATAGGGCGGCTTCTTCTTGTACTTGCTCGTGTCGGTGTATTGCAGCTCGACCGGCGACCAGAGCTCGGTACGCGGGGCGCCGTGGTAGCCGTCCCGCGCCTCCTGGGCACGGGCGCCCGGTGGGGCAGTCACCATCAGCGCCGCGAGCGCCGCTGTGGCCGTCATCGCCGAAAGAAGTCGCATCCTTCTCATCCTCCCTGACTGCGGTCCCTGTTGCTGGACCGTCCTCGATCGCGGGGGCGGCGGGCGCCCTGGCGCGCCTAGCTCCCGACCTTCACCCAGGCGCGCTCGCGGTGCGAGCGCTGGCATGCCTCGACCACCCGCTGCACCCGGTAGCCGAAGGCGAAGTCGGGCCAAGCCGGCCGGCCCTCACCTACGGCGGCGATCATCTCGCGCGCCTCGATCGCCTTGTAGTCGTTGTAGCCCAGCCCCAGGCCCGTCACCGGATGAAGCGCTGCGAAGCGTGGATCGCTCGGCCCCATCTCGATGTGCTTGAAGCCGCGAAGCTCGACCGGGCCCGTCTCGGTGTAGAGCTGGAGGTCGTTGATGCGGTCGTAGCTGTAGCGCAGCGTGCCCTTGGAGCCGACGATGTCGTAGCCGATGTCGTAGCGGATGCCGTTCGACACCCGACTCGCCTCGAGATGCCCGCTGCCGCCCGGAAAGCGGAACAGCACGGTGGCGATATCGTCGGTCGTGTTGGGGATGCGCCGGCTGCTGTCGCCGACCGCGCCGATCTTGAAGCTGCCCGCCGCCCAGCGGCGCCGCATGGTCAGGGATCACGGTCTCGAGCGTGCAGCAGCACCTCCTCGACCGGCAGCCCCGCCACATAGAAAAAATAGCTCAGCAGATGCGCGCCCAGATCGCCCACGACGCCGCTGCCGGCGCGCTCGAGATTGTTGCGCCAGGTGTGCTGCAGCTCGCGGTCGGCCATGAAGTCGGAGTTGAAGTAGAGCCGGGCATAGACGAGGTCGCCGATGTCGCCCTGCTCGATCGCCTTTCTTGCGAGGACATGCACCGGATTCTGGATGAAGTTGAAGCCGACGAGGGTCGTGACCCCCTTGGCTTCGCGCGGCCTCCTTCATCTGGCGGGCCAGCTCGACCGAGTTGGCGAGCGGCTTCTCGCAATAGACGTGCTTGCCGGCGGCGATCGCCGCCATCGCCACGTCGAAATGCATGTCGTTGGGCGTGCAGACGTCGACGATGTCGATCGCGGGATCGTTCACGATCTCCCGCCAGTCGGCGACAGCGCGGGCATAGCCGTAGTCGCGCGCGGCGCGCTCGGCGAGGCCGGCGTCGATGTCCGCCACCGCGTCGAGCACCGGCACCGCCGGCTCGGGGCCGAAGGCCTGCCGCGCCGCGTGGAAGGCCATGGAATGGACCTTGCCCATCCACCCGGCACCGACGAGGCCAATCCGCAGCTCGCGCATCGCTATCCCCTGATCCAGTCAAGCCTCGTGAGCGACAGCGAACGACTGCCGGAGGCCAGACCTAGCCGCCAGCCCGCAAGTCGCCCTCCAAACGATCATCAGGCTAAAATCCGCGCTACAGCTTGCGCAGCCGCCCGACGCGCGTCATCGACCTTCGCGATGTCTAGTCGTCAGCTTCGTTCGACAATATCGCTCTCCCTGAGATCGGGCGCCGAGGCGATCTCCCGCCGCCTGTGCGCCGTCCTTCACTTCGTTACAGCTTGCTCCAAGTGGCCGCCCGCGTATAGTGGAGAGATGTTCAAAGTGAACAATCCAGCATGCGCACGCCTCATTGGCGCAAGAGCCTGAGGGTGCGGCCGTGACCGGCGAGGAGCTGCTGAGCCTTCTGGACCTGGTCGAGCGCATGCGCCTGTCGGGTGAGCGCCGGCTCGAGCTGTTCGAGCCCGATCCGGTCTGGAACATGACGGTGTTCTTGATGCGGCGCCACCTGACCGGGCGGCTCGTGACGCCCACCAGCCTCGCCCACGCCGCCGAGGTGCCCTACACCACCGCGCTCCGGCGGATCGAGGACATGTTCAACACGGGCCTTCTCGTGCGCCGGCCGCGCACGCGCTCGGGCCTCTCGCACTCGATCCACCCGAGCGCCATGCTGGTCGACCGCGTCTTCGCCTATGGCCGGGACATCAAGGCCTCGATCGCCCAGGCGCTGGGCGAGCGCGAGGACGCCAGCTCCTTCTATCTCGGCACCTCCTATCTCTCGGCGCGCATCATCCCGCCGCCCTCGGTGCCGGCGAGCGGGCTGGGGCCCGGCCAGAGCCTCAACCTCCTCCTCTACAACGACCCTTTTTTCTTTGTCGGGGAGGAGCTGCGGCGCGAGATCGCCCATCTGCTGGGCGGCAAGGTGCGCTTCCAGGGCGTGCGTGCTGGACGAGCTGCGGCTGAGGGCGCTCGCCAACGCCGCGCGCGATCGCTCCGAGTTCGACATCCTGGCCGTCGACCTGCCCTGGATGGGCGAGTATGTGGGCGACGGCGTGCTTCTGCCGCTCGACGATCTCATCGCCCAGAGCGGCCTCAACCGCGCCGACTTCTATCCGGCGAGCTGGGCAGCGGGACGTGCCGGCGGCCACCAGTACGGCATCCCGCTGCAGACGACACCCGAGGTCCTGATCTACCGCCGCGACATGCTCGGAGGCGCGCGGCCTCGAGCCGCCGGCCACGACCGACGAGCTCCTCGAGGTGGCGCGCGCGCTGCACGCGCCGGCCGAGCGCATCTACGGCGTCTCCTGGGCCGGCGCCCCGGGCCTGCCGGTCGGCTACGCCTTCATGCTGTTCCTCGCCGCCTTCGGCCAGCCGCTTTTGAGCCTGCGCCGCGTCCCCGACGGCTACGACGCCTCGCACATCGCGGGCGACGAGTTCCGTCCCCAGATCGACACGCCCCGCGCCCGTCAGGCCGCCGAGTTCATGCGCGAGCTGCTCGAGGTCTCGCCGCCCGACGTGCTCGAGACCTCGTGGATCGAGCAGATCGAGCTCGTGAGCCGGGGCAACGCGGCGCTGGCCTATATCTGGGCCATCCGTGCCGCCCGCTTCGAGCGCGATCCGGCCTCGCCCGCGCGCGGCAATGTGGGCTTCCTGCCCCATCCCCGGGGCGGCCCGCTCCAGGAGGGCGAGCGGCGCGGCAACGTCTCGGCCATCGGCGGCTTCGTCCTCGCCATCCCCGCCAACCTCGAGCCTGAGCGCGTGCCGCTCGCCTGGCGCACCATCGAGTGGCTGACCTCGCCCGAGGTGATGAAGCTCTTCGTCCAGCATGGCGGGCTGTGCACGCCCCGCTTCAGCGTCGCCGCCGACGTCGAGGTGCGCCGGCTCTCGCCCGTGATCGCCGGCGTCGACGAGATGGCAAAAAAGGGCCAGCTTCGTCTCTGGCCGCGTCCGCCGGTGCCGGAGTTCGCCGCCATCACCACCATTCTGGGCGAGGAGATCCACGCCATGCTCCGTCGCACCCAGACCATCCGCACCGCCCTGCGCCGCGCCCAGGAGCGGGTCGACCGCCTGATGCGCGCCCACGACCGCTACTGACCTCCGGCGCCGGCCTCTCGGCCGGGCGGGAACCTGCCTCAGTCGTCGGCCAGCACCGGCGTGGGGCTCGCCGTGGCTGCGACATCCGCCGCCGCGACGGCGGGCCGCGCCTCGGCGATCGGGCGCGGCCGGCGCAGCTCCGACCAGCCGACCGTCAGCATGCGCTCGATCATGTGCTGGCCGGCATGGCGGACATGCTGGGCGACGATGGCGGCGGCACCGTCCTCGTCATGCTCGCGCACCTTCTCGATGATGGCCCAATGCTCCCGGCTCGCCTGGCGGGCGCGCGCCGGGCTCGCCGGGATGCGCAGCGCGATGGCGCGGATCAGCCCGTCGTGGCGGGCCGCCATGACCAGCGCCTCGGTATTGTAGTGGCCATTGTAGCAGATGCTGTGGAACCGCCGGTTCTGCGCCGTCCAGTCCGCAAACACGCCCTCGTCGGCAGCACGGTCGTAGTCGCGCTGCACGGCCTCCAGCATGGCCAGCTGCTCGGGACTGTGGTGGCGGACGAACCAGCGCAGCAGGTAAGGCTCCACGATCGCGCGCACCTCGTGGATGTTGCGGATGAACTGCTCGTCGATCTGCCGCACGCGGGCCCCGCGGTTCGGCGTGAAGGTCACGATGCCCTCGCCCTGCAGCTGCTGCAGCGCCTCGCGCACCGGAATGCCGCTGCTCGCGTAGCGCGCGGCCAGATCGGCGATCTTCAGGCGCGCGCCCGAGGGGAGGCGGCCTTCGATGACGTCGGCGCGAATGAGATCGCGGAGTCGATTGTAACTGGGCTGAATGGTTTCTTTTGCTTTGTCGCCCAATCCCTCATCTCCATCCATCGCCGCCGGCCTGCGCTGCAGCATAGCAGGCGGGCGCCACTCGCGCCCAAGCAATCCGAGCCCGTCGAATCAATTTAATATGTGATCCTTGACAAAGAATATATGATCTTGATAGCCCTCGCACCGAAGACGCCCGCTGGTGCTGCCTTGGAGGAGGCGCGGGGCAGGCGAAGGAAGCCGGGACCCATGCTGCCTCGCCGCCTCGCTCCTTCGGCGGCAAGGCAGCACGAGACCGGGCCAACCAAGATCGAGGGATGGGCTGATGACCAGTTTCCGTGGCGTGGATGCATTCTCGCTGAGCAGGCGCCGGCTTCTCGGCTACTCGGCGGGCGCCGGCCTGGCGGCGGCGCTCGGCAACCCGCTCAGGGCCTTGGCCGATGACGGCGCACCCGCCATCGACGTCAGCAAATGGTCGCCCGAGTATGTCGACAGCATTGCCGGCACGATCGAGGTCGACACGGCGGCCGAGTGCGCCAAGGTGGTGCCGCTCGACTACAAGGGCCACCTGACCTACTGGTATGTCGGCCCGAACGAGGCCTCGACCCCGCTCCAGCACAAGCTCGAGGACGAGTTCTGGGCGGCCTTCGCCAAGACCTACCCGAACATCACGGTCGAGAAGCAGAGCATCAGCTACAACGACATCCCGACCAAGCTCAGGACGGCGGCCCTGGGCCGGGCGGCACCGATGGTGGCCCGCCTGATGCTGCTCTGGGGTGCCGAGTTCGCCGCCAAGGGCCAGCTCGCCGAGCTCAAGCCCGAGGATGTCGGCTACCGGTCGGTCGACTTCTGGCCGCGGGCGATGAACTCGGCCAACTGGCAGGGCAAGCAGTACGGCATCCCGACCAACAACGAGACCATGGCGTTCATCTGGAACGCGCAGATCTTCGAGCAGGCCGGGCTCGATCCCGAGAAGGCGCCCGCCACCTGGGCCGACGTCGTCGCCTACTCCAAGCAGATCAAGGAGAAGACGGGCAAGAACGGCTACGGCATGGTGGCCCGCGTCAATGCCGGCAACACGCCCTACCGGTTCATGCCGCAGGCCTGGGCCTATGGCGGCGGGGCCCTCGACGAGGCCGAGCCCGATCCGACCTACCAGAAGATCATGATCGACAGCGCCGGCACCAAGGACGCGCTCAGGGTCTCCTACGACATGTATGTGCGCGACAAGTCGGTGCCGGTCTCGGCGCTCACCAACACGCAGACCGAGAACGAGGACCCCTTCGTCGCCGGCCAGCTGGCGATGATGATCAGCCACCCCACCGAGTACGCCTACATGGTGGACCGCGCCAAGCACGCCACCGGCAGCGACAAGAAGGTGGCCGAGGCGGTGGTGGCCAACATGCGCTACGGCCTGATCCCCAGAGGCCCGGCGCGCCGCGCCGTGGTCTTCGGCGGCTGGAACGCGCACATGTTCCATCCCGACGTGGTCGACGGCAAGCTCGACGTCGATGCGGCGCGCGCCTTCATCGCCTTCTCGACCGGGCCCGAATGGTCGACCAAGCTCAACTGGGAGCAGTCGAACCCGGGCAATCTGCGCGGCTTCAGGACCAAGTGGATGAAGCAGCGGCTCGAGCAGATCAAGTTCCTGAACGTCACGACCTCGATGCTGCCGAGCGGCATCGCCTTCCCGGTCATTCCCGAATTGACCGAGATCATGAACATCGTCGTGCCCGAGATGCTGCAGAACGTGCTCACGCAGAAGATGTCGATCGACGACGCCGCGGCCGACGCGGCCAAGAAGCTGCAGGACATCATCAGCCCGATCTAGCGGGTGCTGCGGCCGGCGCCCCGGCGGTGCCGGCCGCCCGATCCTGAGCCTCGCCTGATCCCGAGCCCCAAGGACAGAGCCTCACGTGGCCATCATGACAGACCGGGCCGCCTCCGGGAGCCCGGCGCGCCGGCCTGCGGACTGGCGCCCGGACCTGCTCCGCCGCATCGTCCGCCACCGGGCGGACTATCTCTACGTGGCGCCGGCGCTGGGCGTGATGCTGCTCGTGATCGCCTATCCGGTCTGGTACACGGTCTATCTTTCCTTCTTCAAGACGCCGCCCAGCCTCGCCATGGCCGACAAGATCTTCGTCGGCCTCGACAATTACCAGCGCATCCTGGCGAGCCAAAGCTTCCGCGACGTCACGCTCAACACCGTCGTCTGGACGCTCGGGTCGACCTTCTTCTCCTTCGTGCTCGGCCTTGGTGCCGCCATCGTGCTGAACCGCGAGTTCGTCGGCCGCGGCCTGATGCGCGGCATCCTGCTCGTGCCCTACGTCGTGAGCGCGGTCGCTGCCTCCTATGTGTGGCGCTGGATCTACCACAGCGATCTGGGCGTCATCGGGGCCGCGGCCGTGGAGCTGGGCCTCACCGACAAGCCCATCAACTTCCTCGACAATGTCCACAGCGTGCTGGCCTCGCTGATCGCCGTGAACGTCTGGAAGGAGTTCCCCTTCGCGATGATCATGATGCTGGCCGGCCTGCAGACGGTGCCGGACCAGCTGCATCGCGCCGCCATGGTGGACGGCGCCGGCCCGTGGCAGCGCTTCTGGCACGTCACCATGCCCCATCTGAAGGGCGTCACACTCGTGACGGTGCTCTTGATGCTCGTGGCCAACCTCAACTCCTTCACGATCCCCTGGATCATGACGGGCGGCGGCCCGGCCGGCGCGTCGGACATCTGGATCACGCAGATCTACCAGCTGGCCTTCGGCAGGATCCGCTTCGGCATCGCGTCCGCTTACTCGGTCATTCTCTTCATCGTCATGATGTCCATGGGCTACTTCTACGTCCGCGCGCTGACGCGCGGCGAGGAAGGAGACGAGCGATGAGCGCTGCTCTTTCCGTCCGCGGCCCGGCCCGACGCCGCCGAAAGGGGGCTGACGGCTGGTCGGTGTTCGGCTGGATCTTTCTGGTCATCCTCCTTCTCTTCGCCGTGCTGCCAATGGTGTGGATGTTCCTCACCTCCATCAAGACGCAGTTCGGCGCGCTCCAATACCCGCCAGAATGGATCCCGAGCACCGTCACCCTCGAGCAGTATAAGCGGCTGCTCTCTCCCACGAACGACGTGGGCCGCGAGTTCCTGGGCTTCATGCTGAACAGCATCGGGATCTCGGCCGCGACGACGGTGATCGGCGTGGCGATCGCCGTGCCGGCCGCCTACGCCTTCTCGCGGTTCCGCTTTCCCGGCCGGAAGTTTCTCTTCTTCGCCGTGTTGGTCCGCAACATGTTTCCGGCGGTCGTCTTCCTGATGCCGCTCTTCATCATGATGCGCTGGCTCGACCTCGTGAACACGCGCACCTCACTGGTCCTCACCTACCTCACCTTCGGCCTGCCGCTCTCGATCTGGCTCCTCAAGGGCTTCTACGACAATCTGCCGATCCAGCTCGAGCAGGCGGCGCGCGTCGACGGCGCCACCCGCTTCCAGGCCTTCGTGCTGATCGTCATGCCGCTGTCCTCACCCGGCATCATCGCCACCGCGATCTATTCCTTCATCATCGCCTGGAACGAGTATGTCTATGCGCTCACCTTCCTCAACGACGAGAGCAAGCTCACGCTGCCCGTCGGCCTGCAGCGCTTCTTCTCGGAATATGCGACCAACTGGCCGGGCCTGATGGCGGCCTCGTTCATCATGAGCGTGCCGGTCGTCGTGATGTTTCTCGTCCTTCAGAAATACTTCGTTCGGGCCCTGACCGAAGGTGCCGTCAAGTCGTGACGGCCGCACGGTCCCGGGCTCGGTCCCTGTCGATGTCACCCCTTGGAGGATCGCAGCATGGCCCAGGTTGAGCTGCGCCAGGTCGTGAAGAGCTATGGCTCGGTGATCGCCGTCAGCAGCGTCTCCCTGACGGTCGAGGATGGCGAGTTCGTGGCGCTGGTGGGCCCGTCCGGCTGCGGCAAGACGACGACGCTCAATCTCGTGGCCGGCCTGATCGAGATCAGCGATGGCGAGATCCACATTGGCGAGCGCCTCGTCAACGATCTCGATCCCAAGGATCGGGACATCGCGATGGTCTTTCAGAACTACGCGCTCTATCCGAACAAGACGGTCTACAAGAACCTCGCCTTCCCGCTCAGGATGCGCAAGCTGCCGAAGGCCGAGATCGACGCCAAGGTCAGGGAGGCGGCCAAGGTGCTCGACATCGTGCACCTGCTCGAGCGGCGCCCGCGCGAGCTCTCGGGCGGCCAGCAGCAGCGCGTGGCGCTGGGCCGGGCGCTGGTGCGCGATCCCGCCGTTTTCCTGATGGACGAGCCGCTCTCGAACCTCGACGCCAAGCTGCGCGTGCAGATGCGGGCCGAGCTCAAGCGCTTCCACCGCGACCTCGACGCCACCATCATCTACGTCACGCACGACCAGCTCGAGGCCATGACGATGGCCGACCGGATGGCCGTGATGAGCGGCGGCATCCTGCAGCAGTACGACACGCCGGCCAGGATCTTCGCCAAGCCCGTGAACACCTTCGTCGCGGGCTTCGTGGGCAGCCCGGCCATGAACCTGATGGAGGTCGAGCTCGACCGGGACGGGCAGGGCACGCTCGTCCGCCAGAACGGCTGGAGCTGCCACCTCTCGCCCGAGAACGCGCGGAAGGCCGAGCGCGCCAGCGGCCGGGCCGTCGTGCTGGGCGCCCGCCACAGCATGATAGCGCTCTCGACCGAGCCCCGGCCCGACACCATCCCGGGCCGCGTCTACACGGTCGAGCCCACCGGCGACATCACCTATGCCCATATCGAGCTCGGCAGCTCGGTCCTGGTCGTGAGCGTGCCGGCCGCCATCCCGCTGGCGCCCGACGACCAGGTCTGGCTCCAGCTCGACCAGGACAATCTCCACCTCTTCGATGCCAAGACGAGGCAGGCGCTCATCGCGGCCTGACGGCCCGCCCGCCGCCATCGCCCAGAAGGAACCGAGCATGAAGATCACCCGCGTCAAAAGCCTGGTCGTGGCGGCACCGCCCCATCGCAACTGGGTCTTCGTCAAGGTCGAGACGGACCAGCCGGGCCTCTATGGCTGGGGCGAGGGCACGCTCGAGTGGAAGACGCGGGGCGTGGTCGGCTGCGTCGAGGATTTCGAGCCCATCATGCTCGGCCGCGACCCGCGGAACGTCACCCAGGCGCTCGAGCTGCTGACGAAGGCCGCCTTCTGGCCGCTGGGTGTCATCGGCCTCACCGCCGCCAGCGCCATCGAGCAGGCGCTCTGGGACATCAAGGCCAAGGATCTGGGCCAGCCGGTCTGGCAGCTCCTGGGCGGCAAGGTGCGCGACCGGGTGCGCGTCTACACCCACATCGGCGCCATGACGAAGAAGATCGTGCGCCACAGCCGCGACATCACGAGCTACTGCGAATCGGCGGTCGAGATCAGGGAGGCGGGCTACACCGCGCTCAAGTTCGGCCCGGTCCCCTACACCCACTACGACACGCTGGCCAAGGAGGTGCGGCACACGGGCGAGCTGCTCCAGGCGGTGCGCGAGGCGGTGGGCGAGGACATGGACATCATGCTCGACTTCCACGGCCGCCCATCCTCGATGGAGGCTGCCATCGCCTACATCGACGCCGTGGCGCCGGCCAAGCCCATGTTCGTCGAGGAGCCGGTGCAGCCGGGCGATCCCGAGGCCATGCGCATGATCGCCCAGAAGGTCTCTGTGCCCATCGCCACGGGCGAGCGCCTGCTGACCCACAAGGAGTTCGAGGATCTCTGCAACCTCAAGGCCGTGACCTACGTCCAGCCCGACCTCTGCCATTGCGGCGGCTTCACGGTGGGCAAGCAGATCGCCGCCACCGCCGCCGCCAACTATATCGGCGTCTGCCCGCACAACCCGATGGGCCCGATCGCCGGTGCCGTGGGCCTGCATTTCGGCGTGGCCGTGCCGAACTTCGTCGTGCTCGAGGAGGTCACGGGCTCGATCCCCTGGTACCACGACGTCGTCAGCACGCCGATCAAGCGCGTCGACGGCTTCTGGGAGGTGCCGACGGCGCCCGGCCTCGGCGTCGAGATCGACGAGGCCGAGGCGGCGCGCCATCCCTTCGAGCAGGAGCGGATCGCGGGCCTAGAGGCCGTCGTCACCCGCGACGGCACCATCGCCAACTGGTAGGCGGCCAGGCCGGCAAGGGCCCGGCCCCGAGATCGCCACCTAATCTGCCGCCATCCAATCTACCGAGGACAAAAGCAGTCATGAAAATCACCGCGGTCGTGCCGTGGCTCATCAAGGTCGAGGGCTTCTGGGGCGAGTATCTGTTCGTCGAGGTCCGCACCGACGAGGGCATCTCGGGCTGGGGCGAGATCACCACCACCACCAAGATCGCCAACCGCGCCGTGGCGGGCATCCTCCGCCAGCTCAACGACATCCTCGTGGGCGACGATCCGAGCCGCATCGAGGAGACCTGGCACAAGGTCTTCCGCGCCTTCACCTACATGGGCACGCGCGGCGCCACCTCGCATGTGGTGAGCGGCATCGACATCGCGCTTTGGGACATTCGCGGCAAGGTTCTGGACCTGCCGATCTACGAGCTTCTGGGCGGCCCGGTGCGCGAGGACATCCTCCTCTACACCCACCCCGACCAGAGCGAAGTTCAAGACCAAGCGAAGGCGTCGTCCGCGAGATCCGGGACATCGTCGAATCGGGCCACACCGGCATCAAGTTCGACCCCTTCCCCGACCACGAGGCCACGGTCGGCCACCGCCACGGCTATCTCGACGGCCAGCTCGGCAAGAAGGGCGAGCGGGAGGCGGCCGAGCTCACGGCGCTGATCCGCGAGACCGCCGGGCCCGAGGTCGACATCCTGATCGACGCGCACGGCCGCTTCGACGTGCCCACCGCCATCCGCCTGTGCCGCTCGCTCGAGGAGGCTGGCGACATCGACTGGTTCGAGGAGCCGGTGCCGGTCGAGAGCTACAACGCCCTGGCCGAGGTCAAGCAGAGCGTCAGCGCCGCCATCTCGGTGGGCGAGCGGCTGCACACGCGCTGGGAGTTCGTGCCCATCCTCGAGCGCTCGCTCGCCCACTACATCATGCCCGACGTCACCTGGACCGGCGGCATCAGCGAGCTCAAGAAGATCTCGACCATGGCCGAGGCCTACTACGTCCCGGTCACGCCGCACGACGCGAGCGGCCCGATCAACGTCGTGGCCGGCGCCCACGTCATGATCACGGTGCCCAACTTCTACCGTGTCGAGACCAGCCGCTGGGACCTGAGCCGCTACAACCAGTTCATCGAGACCCCGCTCGACAACTCGAACGGCCGCCTCAAGCTGCCCCGAAAGCCCGGCCTCGGCATCGAGATGAAGCTCGATTATCTGCGTGCCAACGCCATCGACGGCTACGACGACAGCAGGCTCGAGGGCTGAGTTCGGCGCTCCGGAGCGTCAGGCGGACGGTGCCGGGCATTGGTGTCCGACACCGTCCCGCGCCGTCAACAGGGCGGGCGTCGGGACCGCGACGCGGTCAATGCGCGGGATAGGTCGGCACGATGAACACGTTCGTGCCGATCTCCTGGGAATTCGGCGAGGACGGCTGGCAATACTCGGCGCGGTCCTGCGGGGTCAGCATTTCAGCAGGCTCCTGAACGACCCGGGCACTTCCGGCGGCGACACCCTTGAACTCACCCGTCACGGCGAACCTCTTCTCGCCGTCGGTCAGAAGCGAGGCGAGCGGCGTCGAATCGCTCGACCAATGCAAGCCATACTGTGTGGGGTTGGGCTCACGGAACCAGCCGCCCGCCCAATCGGCCACGTCCGCCGCCGTATCCTTGCCGACATAGAGCAGGCTCGCCGACCACGGGACCACCGCGTCCTGGAAGTCCACAACCATCGTGGCGGTGACCTTCAGGCCCGGGTCGATCTTGATGCGGACGGTGAAGCTGTAAGTGTAGGCGACCTGGTCCGTCGCCGTGCTGGCTGTCGAGGTCGAGTAGGTCACCGTCGTGCTCTCATTGACGCCGGTGCCCCAGCTCGGGACCGATGCCATAAACCCGATCGTCTCGGCGACGGATACGCCCTGGGTGACGGTCGTCGAGGAGATCTTGGTGACCTGCTTGGCGAAGTTCATGTCGGCCATGATCGGCTCGCTGCCCGGCGCACCGCAGTTCACGCCCATCAGGGACTCGAGGCCCGTCGGCATGGGTGGCCCCAGCGCCGATTGCGGGCCGTAGACCACCTCGGAGGCCTGCCAGGCAAGGGTCGGAATCTCTACCAGCAAGGTGACATCCACCCATTTGCCGGGCGCCCAGGCTCGGCCTGCTCGGTTCAGCCAGTTGATGGCATTCTGGGCCAGCGCCTTGTCCCCGTCGACATCGGCCGCCCATGCCGGTCCGGTCCACAAGACAGCCAGCACCGCAACGCCCAAGAGACCCCGGATTGTATTCATCTGCGCATCTCCGCCCGTCACGCGATATACATGGAGATCATTGGCGCCAATATTGACGCGGGCTGAGATGAGCCGGAGGAGCTTGCACTTTTCGCCCGCGATTACAAGGGCGGCCGCAACGCGCAGGATCCCGCGCCGGTGTCGCGGCGGCGTGCCGTGCGCGCGGCGGTCCATGGACCCGCATTTCTCACCTGATGCGCCAACTCTCGCCGGTCATCGCCAGCGTCGACGCGATGGCGAAGCAAGGCCTGCTCCGCCTCTGGCCCCGCCCGCCCGTCCCGGAGCTGGCGGCCATCACCGCCATCCTGGGCGAGGAGATCCACGCCATGCTCCGCCGCACCCAGACCATCCGCGCTGCGCTGCGCCGCGCCCAGGACCGCGCCGACCGCCTGATGGGCGCCCACGACTGCTGTTGATTTTCGTCTCCTGTCCGCGCCCGGAAACGACGGAGAGTTCGGCCGCGCGTATTCAGGATAGGCGCAGGCGACGCCACCCACGCCCGCATGCGGCCCGGCCGCCCTGACGCCACCTCCCCTTCCGCCAGAATGCGCGCCATGTAGGCGCTTGGCTCAATTGGCAGAGCAGCGCACTTCGTAATTCGCGGGCTCCGGGCTCCGGTCCCAAAGGCGCCTACCGGCAAAGGCAAGCACTTGTGACAGCCCTAATGTCTCGGCAAGGCAAGCGGCCAGAACAGAAACAGCTAGAAGACTCTCGATCGGCTCGTGTCGATGGCTGAGCGCCCTTGGCCGAAGCGCGGTGTTGCCGGCTTCCGAGATGCCTTCTCGTCCGTTGATGAGCTACTCGCATTGGGCCCGCATGAGTTTGGGTACTCCATACTGCGGGACCTAGCTCGATATGACGGACGGAGCCAATCGCCCCTTCTCGCCAACTATCTGAACGACATCTCTCATCAGCTTTCTCATCTCGGCGCCGACCCGGCTGACAGGCGATGGTGCCCTCCGGAGAAGGAAGAGGATTTCAGGCGAGCCGTCGTCGAGGCCTGGATGTGGTTGGAACATGAAGGGATGCTCGCGCCGAGGCCTGAGGCGCTTCAGGAGCGGTATGTCACGGCGAAGGGCCGGCGATGCCTCTCGGATGAGCGGCTAAACGAATATAGACAGGCTCGGATGCTGCCGGTTGAGCTATTGCATCCGGACATTCGGGATAAAGTATCCGGGCTGTATCTCCGGGGCGACTATGACACGGCCGTCTTTCAGGCCTTTAAGGAAGTCGAGGTAGCTGTGCGGGACGCCTGTCGCTATCCCGCAGACAAGGAACATCTCGGGGTGGAGTTGATGAGGAAGGCGTTCAAGCCTCGTAGCGGGCCGCTCACGGATCGGTCTGCGAACGGCGGCGAGCAGCAGGGGCTCTGCGAGCTGTTCTCGGGCGCGATGGGAACGTACAAGAACCCACATAGCCACCGGCACGTCGGGATAATCTCGGCTGCCGAGGCTGGCGAGATGATTGTCTTCGCCGGCCACCTCCTTCGCATCGTCGATATGAGATGTGGTAGAAGCTTCGTCGACGCGACTGAGCTCGGATTTTGAAAGATTGATATTCGAGTATCATTAGGATCGAGCCGCGAACATTGTAAGCCCGAACGCAAGCCGAGCCTCGTCGGGCTCCCAACGGATGTGATGCTCTGATGGGCGCGCAAGCGAAGGGCCATTCACTTGAGTGACAGCCCACCCGCTCACGTCCCCGCCACCCGCTCCAGCGTGAAAAGCTCCTGCGGCCGCCCCACGCCCCGGAGCGCATAGCGACCGATCGAGACCAGCCGAGCCCGGTCCTGCGGATCCGCCGCCGAGGCGAAGGCCGCTGACAAGAGCACGTCGCGCTCGGCCGAGCGGCACATCGTGGCGATCCGGCTGGCCTCGTTGACCGCCGGCCCCACCACGGTGAAGTCCAGCCGCTCCTGGCTGCCGATGTTGCCGTAGAAAACCTCGCCGATATGGAGGCCCAGATAGGGCTTTGTCAGTGGCAGGCCCTCTTCCTTGCGCCGACGGTTCAGCTCCTTGACGCGCTGCCGGGCGAGTCCCTCGGCCTCGAGCGCGCAGCGGCAGGCCTTTCCCGGCTCGTCGGCCTTGAAGATCGCGAGCGTGCCGTCGCCGATAAGTTTCAAGACGTCGCCGCCCGCCTCGTGGATCGCCGAGATGATCGCCTCGGCATAGTCGTTGAGGAGCGGGATCACCTGCTCGGGCGTGGCGGTGTCGGTGATCTTCGTGAAGCCCTGCAGGTCCGAGAACCACAAGACGGCGTCGATGCGGTCGGCGACGCCGCGCTCGATCCGCCCGCTCAGCACCCGCCGCCCCGCATCGCGCCCCAGATAGGTCTCGACCAGCGTGCCGGCGATCCTGGCCAGCGAGGCGCATTTGATGGCGAGCGCCAGGCTCGGCACGAGCCTCGTCAGCGCCTCGACCTGATCGTCGCTCAGGCCCTCCGACGCATCCGAGCACCAGGAGGAATAGACGCAGTCCATCTCGCCGATGGCGCCCTCGGCGGCGAAGCGGTGGATCATCGCCAGATAGTCGGTCTCCCCCTCGTCGCGATATTGCTCCAGCAGGGAAAAATCCGTGGGATCGCCCCGGCAGAAGCACCGCCGCAGCACCGACCCCTCCGTCTCGAGCAGGTGATGGAAGGGGCTGCGCCGCCAGCGCTCGGCGGCCTCGCTGCCCCCGTCGGCGCGCCCATACTCGGTAAAGAGGTCCTCACCGGGCGTCGGCTTCCGGCGCCAGCGGAAGAGCCGCCCCTCATAGACGGGATGAAGCGTGTCGATGATCACGATCGCCCGCGTGAGCGGCAGGCCCGCCGCAACCAGGCGCTCGCAGAACCCGCTCAAGAGCGCCGTCTCCGGCATGCCCATGAGCCCGGCCTCGGTGACCCAGGCACCGACCTTCCAAACGGACTTGTCTTTCATTCGATCGCGCTCCAGCCGCGCACGCATCCTCCGCGCGCATCCTTACCTGGAAGCTGTCGCGGCGCGATGAAAGGGCGTCCGCAGGGCAGGCAATAGACAGCGGTCCCGACGAGGCGCAGCCTCGCCCCATGCCCGGCGTGCCGCCAATCGGTGGAAGATGAGCGCGCTTGCGAATGACGTTGATGGTGACGACGAAGCGCGGCTCAGGCCTCGTCCAGGATGGCGGCCAGCTTCTCCTCGGTGAGGCCGCGCTCCTGCGCCTGGCGACCAATGACGTCCATCATGGCCTCCAGCGACAAGGCGCCGGCGAGCTCCCGATCTGCCGGCTCGATGTGCATGGTGACCAGGTCGTCCGGCGCGAACTTGCCCTCTTCCCGCCAAGTCGTCGGGAGATCGCGTGCTTGCATGGTCTTTCTGTAGAGGGTTCTCATGCTCGGAGAATAGCGCGGTAGCGCCTCTCGGGTGAGCCGGCTGTTGGAGACGCACCGGCCGATCGGGGCTTCGGTCCAGGCCCGCCGATCTCTGCTCCACCTACCCCGGATGCACGCAGGCGACCACGCCCGGCCCCGCATGCGCCACGAGCGGCGGGACCTCGTTGCGGCAGCTGTCTGACACGCGCCCACAGCGCGGCGCGAAGGCGCAGCCGGGCGGCAGGCTCGAGAGGTCGGGCGGGGCGCCGGGGATCGTGACGAGGCGGTCGCGGCCATGCGCCAGCTCGACGCGGGCGCCCAGGAGGCCCTGCGTGTAGGGGTGCTGCGGCCGATGGATCAGGTCGGCCACCGTGCCCTCCTCGACGATCCGGCCCGCATACATCACGGCGATCCTGTCCGCCACCTCGACCGCCACACCGATATCGTGCGTCACAAAAATAACCGAAAGGCCGTACTCGCGCTGCAGCTCGCGGATGAGCAGAAGAATCTGGATCTGCACGGTGGCATCGAGCGCCGTCGTCGGCTCGTCCGCCAGCAGCACTTTCGGGTTGCAGGCGAGCGCCATCGCAATCATCGCGCGTTGCAGCATGCCGCCCGACATCTCGTGCGGGTAGGTCTGGAGGCGCCGCTCGGGCGAGGGGATGCGCACCTTCTCGAACAGCGCCAGGGCCCGGGCGCGCGCCTCGGCCCGCGACACCGGCTCGTGGCGGCGGATCGTCTCGGCGATCTGGTGGCCCAGCGTGTAGACCGGATCGAGCGCCAGCCTGGGCTCCTGAAACACCATCGAGACGATGCGGCCCCGAAGATCGCCCAGCGCCTTGCTGGAAAGCGCCATCACGTCCTCGCCCGCGACCCGGATCCGGCCCTCGATCAGGGTTTTGGGCGGATGCAACCGCAGCAGCGAGCGCATCGTCACACTCTTGCCTGAGCCCGACTCGCCCAGCAGCGCCACGACCTCACCCGGCTGCACGGCGAGGCTCACGCCGTTCACCGCCCTGACCTGCCCGCGGGCGCCGCGGAAGGTCACCGCGAGATCGCGGATGTCCACCATGGGCGCCACGGGCGCGGTCTCGGCCATCGCTCAGCCCCCCGCCGGGGCATCGGCGGCCCGGCTGTGCCCCGAGTCCGGGACCGACATCAGGCAGGCCGCCGCATGGCCCGCCCGGATTTCGAAAAAGCGGCGGCACCACCGTCCGGCAGGGCGCCTCGGCCATGGAGCAGCGCGTGTGGAAGCGGCAGCCGGGCGGCGGGTCGATCGGGTTGGGCGGATCGCCGGTCAGCGGCGGCGCCTCGGCGCGCCGGGCCGGGTCCATCTTCGGCATCGAGGCCAGAAGCGCTGCGGAGTAGGGGTGGTGGGGGTCGTCGAAGACATCGTCGCGGGCGCCGATCTCGGCCACCTTGCCCAGATACATCACCATCACCCGGTCGACGATGAAGCGCACGACGTTGAGGTCGTGGGAGATGAAGAGGTAGGTGAGGCCGAAGTCGCGCTTGAGGTCGAGGAGGAGGTTGATGACCTGTGCCTCGACCGACTTGTCGAGGGCGGAAACCGCCTCGTCCAGGATCACGAGGCGCGGCTCGAGGGCCAGCGCCCTGGCGATGTTGACCCGCTGGCGCTGGCCGCCCGAGAGCTCGTGCGGGTAGCGGCCGGCGAAGCGCCCGGGCTCGAGGCCGACGCGATGCAGCAGGTCGTGGGCGCGGGCGATCGCCTTTTGCGCCGGCAGGCCGTGCACGCGCGGGCCGAAGCTGATCGAGGCCTCGATCGTCAGCCTGGGGTTGAGCGAGGCGTGGCTGTCCTGAAAGACCATCTGCACCTGGCGGCGATAGTCGGCGAGGCTGATCGTGTGGCCGACGCGCTCGCCGTCGAAGACGATCTCGCCCTTGTCCGGGTTGATGAGCTGCATCAGCAGCCGCGCCGTCGTCGACTTGCCGCAGCCGCTCTCGCCCACCACGCCCAGCGTCTCGCCCTTCTTGATGGTGAAGTCGACGCCGTCGACCGCGCTCACCACGCGCTTCGGCCCGAGCAGGCCGCCGCCCTTGACCGGGAAGTGCTTGACGAGGCCGTGCACCGCGACGAGCGGTTGCGCTGGCCCGCCGCGGTCGCGCGCGTCCGGCCGGTGCCGGGCGGCGGCGGGCGCGCCGCTCACTGGCGCACGTCCATGGCGCTCCGAAGCCCGTCGGAGAAGAGGTTGAAGGCGATCGAGGTGACGAAGATCATGACACCGGGCAGCGCCGCCACCATCGGGTTGACGTAGATCGCCGTGCGCAGCGTGTTCAGCATCAGGCCCCACTCGGCCTCGGGCGGCCGCACGCCGAGGCCGAGGAAGGAGAGGCCGGCGGCGAGGATCATCGCCACCGAGATGAGGCTCGTGGCAAAGACAAAAATCGGCCCCAGCACGTTGCCGAAGATGTGCACGACGATGATCGTGGGCGTGCCCGCGCCCGAGGCGCGGGCCGCGTCCACATAGTCCAGGCGGCGCACCTGGGTCGTCACGCTTTCTGCCACGCGGGCGATCTGCGGGATGAAGACGACGGTGAGCGAGACCAGCGCGTTGGTGAGGCCCGAGCCCAAAGCACCCGACAGCGCCACCGCCAGCAGCACCGACGGGAAGGCATAAAAGACGTCGATCGTGCGCATGATGGCGGTGTTGACGAAGCCGCCCACATAGCCGGCGATGATGCCGATGGCCGAGCCGATCACGAAGGCGATCGGCACCGGTGTCACACCCATCAGCAGCGACAGCCGGGCGCCGTAGATCAGGCGCGAGAGCATGTCGCGGCCGAGCTCGTCGGTGCCCAGCAGATGCCCCGGCGTGCCGATCGGCTTCAGCCTGTGGATCATGCTGGCCTTCGTCGGATCGTAGGGGGCAGGTAGGGGGCGAAGATCGCCGTCAGCAGCAGCGCCACGACGACGCCCAGCGCCGCCAGCGCCACCGGGTCGCGCCCCAGGCGCGCCAGCACCGAGCGCCAGAAGCCGGGCGAGCGGGCGATCGCCAGGCGGGCCTGGGGGAGGGCCACGGCTGCCATCGCTCAGCCCCTCTGGATCCGCGGGTCGATGGCGCTCTGCAGCACGTCGACGATGAGGTTCAGCAGCATGAAGAACATGGCGAGCACCAGGATCGTCCCCTGCAGCACCGGCAGGTCGCGGGTGAAGATCGCGTTGTTGAGAAGAAAGCCGGTCCCGGGCCAGGAAAAGACCGTCTCGACCAGGATCGAGCCGCCCAGCAGGTAGCCCAGCTGCAGCCCCATCACCGAGATCGCGGTGGGGGCGGCGTTGCGCGCCACGTGCAGAAGCACCTGCCGCGTCATCAGCCCCTTTGCCGCCAATGCCTGGGTGAAGTCCTGGGAAAGGATATCGGCCACCAGCGAGCGGATCGTCCGGGCGATGATGCCCATCGGGATCACGGCCATGGTGGTGGCGGGCAGAATGAGATAGCGCAGATAGGCCCAGTCCAGCGCCCGCCCGGCCGAGCCGCCGGGGCCGCCGCCCGTGGCCGGCAGCCAGCCCAGATCCACCGCGAAGATGATGACGAGCACAAGGCCCAGCCAGTAATGCGGCACGCTCACCCCCAGCATGGCGATGCCGGAGGTGAGCCGGTCGATCCAGGTGCCGCGGAAGACGCCAGCCAAAAAGCCCAGGCTCGCCCCCAGCGTGAAGCCGATCAGCGTCGCGACGCCCGCCAGGATGAAGGAGTTGACGGCGGCCTGGCTGATCTCGCCCGTCACCGGCCGGCCCGTCGCGATCGAGAGGCCGAGATCGCCGTGCACGGCCCGCCACACCCAAAGCACGTACTGAACGGGCAGCGGCCGGTCGAAGCCGTAGATCGCCCGCATCTGCGCCTGCTGCTCCGCCGTGGCGTCGGCCGGCATGATCGCCGCCAGCGGATCGCCGGGTGCAATGTGCAGAAGAATAAAACAAAAGATGGTGACGCCGATCGCGACCGGGATCAGGTGGACGATGCGTTTGATGGTGTAGATCAGCATGGGCGCTCTCCGTGGCGCGCCGGCGGGAGCTGGGCCCCCGCCGGCGCTGCCTCGGCCAGGGGCGTCAGTCGCCCATCGTGATCGACGAGAAGTTCTGGAACCAGTTCTGCGCCTGCACGAAGCCTTTTACCTTGGGGCTCATGGCACGGGCGTTCACGTCGTGGGCCACCATGAGGAAAAGGGCCTCGTTGACGTACTTCTCGTGAATCTTCTGCAGCACCTTCTCCTGCTCGGCCGGATCGAAGGTGTTGCGCACCTGCTCGAACAGCGCGTCCATCTTGGGGTCGCAGTAATAGCCCCAGTTGGTGCCGGCCGGCGGCACGAGGTTGCACTGCAGATGGCGGATGAGGCCGGTGAACGGATCCTGGATGAAGTAGCTGAAGTTGATGGCGGTCGCCCCCTTGGCGCTCGGGTCCTTGGCACCGGCGCGCCAGATGTTGATCACCGTGTTCCAGTCGGCCACCTCGAACTCGACGTCGATGCCGATCTCGGCCAGGTTCTGCTGGATGTACTCGTTCATCGGCAGCGGCTGCATCTGGCCCGAGCCCGAGGGCGAGATGATGACCTTCGTCTTGATCGGGTGATCGGGACCGTACCCCGCCTCGGCCATCAGCTTCTTTGCGGCCTCCGGGTCATAGCGCACCTTGAAGGTGGGATCGCCGAACCAGGGATGGCCCGGCGGCATGAAGCCCTCGGCCGGGATCATGAGCCCGCCCAGAAGCTGCTTCAGGCCCTCGCGGTCGACCGCGAGGTTGGCCGCCTGGCGCACCCGGACGTCGTTCCAGGGCGAGCCCGGCAGGCGCGAGAAGTGCCAGGTCCAGTTGTGCGGATAGATGTTGGTGACGATGTTGAAGCCGTTGGCCTTGAGCGCTGGCACGGCATCGGGGGCCGGGGCCTCGATCCAGTCCACCTCGCCCGCCTGCAGCGCCGCCACGCGGGCATTGGCGTCGGGCATCGGCCGCAGCACCATCTTGTCGAGCTTGGGGATCCTGTCCTTGTCCCAATACGCCTCGTTGGGCACCAGCTCGGCCCGCTCGCGCGGCACGAAGCTCACGAGCTTCCAGGGCCCGGTGCCCGAGGGCTTCTTCGCCACTGCGTCCCAGCTCTTGCCTTGCGCCTCCCAGTTCGCCGGCGAGGACATCAGGATCCAGGCCAGCTGGTAGGGCAGGGTCGCGTCCGGCACCTTCGTGTCGATCTCGACGGTGAGCGGGTCGACCACGTGGTAGCTGGCGACCGCCGGGATGCGGGAGCGCCCCTGGGCCGACTGGCGCGGATCGAACTGCGGCGAGTCCTTCTTCAGGAGCTTGTCGAGGTTCCACACCACGGCCTCGGCGTCGAACGTGCTGCCGTCATGGAATTTCACGTCCGGCCGAAGCTTGAACGTCCACTTCGTCCGGTCGCTCGGATCCGCCGACCAGGAGGTCGCGAGCCCGGGGATCAGCACCGACGGCTTGTCGGCGCTGCTGAGATCCCACTCGATCAGCGAGTCATAGACCGTGTAGCCCATGAACCGCTGGCCCTCGCCGCCCTGGTCGGTCTGGCCGGTGGTCAGCGGGATGTCGGAGGCCGTCATGCCGATACGCAGCGTCCCGCCCGCCATCGCGGAGGTGGCATGCGTCACGCCCAGCAAGGCCGCCGCCAGAAGGCCGATGAGATATCTTCTTTTCATGTTTCACCCCGCTCTGTCGGTCCAAGCGCAGCGACCGCGATCCCCTCACTGACCGCGACGGCCGATGGAATCGGACGTGCGCCCAGGGGCGGGACAGGCTCCGCTCAGGCGACGGGCAGGCAATTTCGATGCCACGGCCGGCCGGATGGGCGGCATGTCATCGCCCCGGGCGAGGCCGGGCTGGCGCGGGGTGCTGGCGCGGCACGCATCGGGTGCAGTTGGCGAGGAAAGCGGCACCGCGCGCTCCGGCAGGCATCAGTAGCCACGCCGCCTCCGGTGGCCCAGCCGCGCTGGTTCCTTGGCAAGCAGCGACTCCCTGTCGCATGCGGCGTGCGTGTCGCCGGCGCTCACGTCCACGTCTCCGGGGCGGAGACGGCTATGCCTGGGCCTCGTCGCCGGGCTCCCTGCCTTCCTCCTGCCCTTCAGGGGGGTTGCGACACCGCGCCGCCCCACCCAAAATCGGCGCCGCCGCCCTCGCAACGGATGCGTCCCTGAGCCTCGGGGGCGGCATGGTTCTTGCGCCCGATCGCCCCATGGTCCCGCTTGGCCGGGTGCGCCCCACCCAGAGGAGGAACGAGAGGATGACCGTGCAGCGTCGGCGTTTCATGCAGCAGGCAGGCGTCGCGGCGGCGGCCACCGTGGCGGCGCCCTTCGTGATGCGGCAGGCGGCGCTGGGCGCCGATCCCGATCAAGATGGCGGGCATCCACGATGCCTCGGGCGGGCTCGACATCTACGGCCTGCCGATGATCAAGACCCTCGAGTTCGCGGTGGGCGAGATCAACGAGGGTGGCGGGCTCCTGCGGCCGCGAGGTCCAGCTCATCAACTACGACCCGCAGTCGAACATCCAGCTCTACACCCAGTTTGCCACCGAGGCCGCCACCAAGGAGCGCGTGGCGGTCGTCCAGGGCGGCATCACCTCGGCCTCGCGCGAGGCCATCCGCCCGATCCTCGACCGCTACCGCACGCTCTACTTCTACAACACCCAGTACGAAGGCGGTGTGTGCGACCGCAACATCTTCTGCACCGGCTCGACCCCGGCGCAGAACGTGCAGCGCCTCGTGCCCTACGTGATGAAGAACTGGGGCAAGAAGATCTATATCCTCGCCGCCGACTACAATTACGGCCAGATCACGTCCAAGTGGGTGACGAAATTCTGCCGCGACAATGGCGGCGAGGTCGTGGCCGTCGACTTCTTCCCGCTCGACGTCACCGAGTTCGGCACGACGATCCAGAAAATCCAGGCGGCCAAGCCCGACATGGTCATGTCGGTGCTGGTGGGCGGCGCCCACATCGCCTTCTATCGCCAGTGGGCCGCGGCCGGGATGAAAAAAGAGATCCCGATGGCGTCCACCACCTTCGGCGGCGGCAACGAGACGCGCGTGCTCTCGCCGGCCGAGGCCGACGGCATCGTCTGTGCCTTCAGCTACTTCCAGGAGGTCGACACCCCCGCCAACAAGGCCTTCCTCGAGCGCTTCAAGGCCAAGTATGGCGACCAGACGCCCTATCTGGGGGCCGAGCTGGCGATGCGCACCTATTACGGCGCCCATCTCTGGGCCGAGGGCGTGAAGAAAGCCAAGACGCCCGACCGGCTGAAGGTGATCGAGGCGCTCGAGACCGGCATCAGCTACGACGGCCCTGCCGGCCTCACCACCATCGACCCGCCGACGCACCACGTCACCCTCAACGTCTACGTCGCCGAGGCGGCGGACCGCGGCTTCAAGGTGCTCGAGACCTACCCGAACCAGCCGCCGGCCGACACGGCCATGGTCTGCGACCTCAAGAAGAATCCGAAGACCAACAAGCAGTTTGTCGTCGACGTGAAGCTCTGATCGGGCGGCCGGAGGAGGCGCTGTCATGAGCCTCGTGCTCGCGACGCTGCTCCAGGCCCTGGCGGTGATCGCGACGCTGGCGCTCATCAGCCTCGGGCTCGCCGTCATCTTCGGCATGATGCGCGTCATCAACCTCGCCCATGGCGAGTTCCTGATGCTGGGCGGCTACAGCGCCATCGTGTCGTACAATGCCGGCCTCAACCTCTGGCTCGCCATGCTCGATGGTGGCGCCCTCTGGTGGTGGGCGTGGTGGGTCTCGTGGTCGAGAGGCTGCTGATCCGCCGCCTCTACGGCCGCATGATCGACACCATGCTCGCCACCTGGGGGCTCTCGCTTGCCCTCATCGGCCTCGTCACCGTCGTCTTCGGCAACAGCGTGAGCGGCCTCTCGGCCCCCCTCGGCAGTGTCGCCATCGGCGACTACCGCATCTCCGCCTACCAGCTTTTTCTCATCGGCTTCACCGCCCTTCTGTTCGTTATCGGCTGGCTCGTGCTGCGCTACACCAAGCTCGGCCTCATCGCCCGCGGCACCATGCAGAATCCCGAGATGGCGGCCTCGCTCGGCATCGACCCGGGCAAGGTCTACGCCGTCACCTTCGCCGCCGGGGCCGCCCTCTCGGGCCTCGCCGGCGCCCTCATCGCCCCCATCGCCGGCGTCGTCCCGACGATGGGCACCAGCTACATCGCCAACGCCTTCATCACCGTCATCACCGGCGGTGCGGCCATCCTCACCGGCACCTTCTCCGCCGCCGTCCTGCTCGGCACGGTAAGCTCGATCGGCACCTTCCTCACCACACCGGTGCTGGGCGACGTGGCCCTCCTGGTGGCCGCGATCGTCCTCCTGCGCCTCCTGCCCCGCGGCATCACCGGCCGCTTCTTCAAGGGTGCTCTTTGAGCACGGGGCCCGTGGCCAGGGAGGCCCCGGCCTCCTCCGCCCCCGCCGACGCCACGTCGCAGGGGCTGGTGGAGGGGCGCCGCACCGTCCTCGCGATCCTCGTGGCGGCGGTCGCGGCAGCGCTCGCCGTCTGGGTGCTGCCCCAGGTCCTCGAGCTCTTCACCCTCATCAACGCCACCATCTACGTCTCGATGGCGGTGCTGGCGCTGTCCCTCGCCCTCGTCTGGGGCTTCGGCGGCATCCTCTGCTTCGGCCAGGCGGCCTTTTTTGGTCTGGGCGGCTACGCCTACGCCGTGGCTGCCATCAACCTGCTGGACAGCACGCCCGCTTTGCCGCTGGCGATCCTGGTGCCCACGCTCGCCGCCGCGATCCTCGGCTACTTCATGTTCTTCGGCCGCCTCAGCGACGTCTACATGGGCGTCATCACCCTGACGCTGACCCTCATCCTCTTCAAGTTCTTCAACTCCACCGCCGGCGACCAGTGGACCATCGGCGAGGCCGCGCTGGGCGGCTTCAACGGCATGCCCTCCACCCCCCAGCTCAACATGCCGGGCGACCCCTCGACCCCGCTCGCCCCCGAGCAGATTTTTTCCGTCGCCGTGGTCGCGCTCGCCATCTGCTACGCCATCGCCCGCCTCGTCCTCGTCAGCCGCTTCGGCCGCGTCGTCGTGGCCGTGAAGGAAAACGAGCTCCGGGCCGAGCTCCTGGGCTACGACACCCGCCTCTACAAGCTCGGCATTTTTACCCTCGGCGGGGCCATGGCGGGCCTCGCGGGCGTGCTCTTCGCCAACTGCGTCTTCGTCAGCCCGACCATGTTCTCGCTCGCCTACAGCGCCCAGATCATCATCTGGGTCATCGTGGGCGGCCTCGGCACGCTCCTGGGCCCCATCGTCGGCTGCATCCTGCTGCAGATGCTGACGAGCTGGCTCGGCACGCTCCCCCACATCAACCCCAACCTCGTCCTCGGCGTCATCCTGATGATCGTCGTCCTCCTCCTGCCGCGCGGCATCCTGCCCACCGCCCAGGCGCTGGTCGCCCGCGCCCGGGGCAGGGACCGGGAGGGCGGCGCATGACGGCGCTCCTTGCCACCGAAGGCCTCACCATGCGCTTCGGCGGCGTCGTCGCCGTCGATCAGGTGAGCCTTTCCATCGCCGAGGGCGAGCTGCGCTGCCTCATCGGCCCCAACGGCGCCGGCAAGAGCACCTTTTTCAAGTGCCTGACGGGCCAGCTCAAGCCGACCGCCGGCCGCATCCTCTGGCGCGGCAAGGACGTCACCGGCCAGGGCAGCTTCGCCATCGCCCGCCTCGGCGTCGGCATAAAAACGCAGATCCCCTCGCTCTTCGACGGCCTCACCGTCATGGAGAGCGTCGTGCTCGCCGCCCGCCGCCTCGCGAGCGAGCGCCTCGCCCGCAAGCGCGCCACGGCCGTCCTGGAGCGCCTCGGCATCGCCGACATGGCCACGAGCACGGTGGGCCGCCTCGCCCACGGCTCGCGCCAGCTCGTCGAGCTGGCGATGGTGGTGGCCCCCGAGCCCGACCTCATCATCCTGGACGAGCCCACCGCCGGCATGACCGCCGAGGAGACCGCGCGCACGGCCGAGCTGATCCGCGAGCTCAACCGCGGCCACGCCATCGTCGTCGTCGAGCACGACATGCAGTTCATCCGCGCCATCGCCACCAACGTCACCGTGTTCCACCAGGGCCGCGTGCTGGTCGAGGACACGGTCGAGAAGGTGATGAGCGATCCGATGGTCCGCGACGTCTATCTCGGCAAGGAGGCCGGCCCAGCCCGGCCGCGCGCGCATGCCTGAGCAGCCCGGACCGACAAAAACGCTGCTCGAGGTGCAGGGGCTCGAGGCGGGCTACGGCCGCATCCAGGTCCTGGGCGGCGTCGACCTCGCCGTGGCCGAGGGTGGCGTCACCGGCATTCTCGGCCACAACGGCATGGGCAAGTCGACGCTCCTGAAGGCGCTGATGGGCCATCTGCCGGCCACCGCCGGCACCATCCGCCTCGCCGGCGACGACATCACCCGTCTGCCGCCCCACGCCCGCGCCCGCCGCGGCATCGGCTATGTCCCGCAGGGCCGCATGATCTTCCCCGGCCTCACCGTCCGGGAGAATCTCGAGATGGGCCTCGTCGGCCGCAACCGCCCGGACTCGGTGATCGAGGCGGTGCTGGCCGACTTCCCCGAGCTGCGCCGCCTGCTCGAGCGCCAGGGCGGCGCCCTCTCCGGCGGCGAGCAGCAGCTTTTGGCCCTCGCCCGCGCCCTCTGCGGCGAGCCGCGGCTCATGCTCCTCGACGAGCCCACCGAGGGCATCCAGCCCTCGATCGTCCAGGCCATCGCCCAGCGCCTTTTGTCGCTTTGCCGGAGCCGCGGCCTCACGCTCCTGCTCGTCGAGCAGAACCTCGACTTCATCCGCGGCCTCGCCGATCGTGTCTTCCTGATCCAGCGCGGCCGCATCGCCCGCGAGCTCGAGCCCGCGGCGCTCGAGACGCCTGATCTCATCCACGAGTTCGTCGGCATGGCGTCCTGACGCCGGCCGGCATCCCATAGCAGAGGGAGGAAGCAACGATGACGCTCGGCACGGTCAAGGTCCCGACCATCGACCAGCTCAAGGAGGTGGCCGAGGATCTGGGATTCAGCATGAGCGAGGCCGATCTCGCCCAGCATCACGAGACGATGCACGGCTACGTCGCGGCCTACAACATCATCGACCGCATGCCCGACGAGGTGCCCCAGGTCACCTACCCGCGCACCCCCGGCTACCGGCCCATGGGCGACGAGAACAAATACGGCGCCTGGTACGTCAAGACGACCGTCAAGGGTGCCGCGCGCGGCAAGCTCAAAGACAAAAAAATAGCGCTCAAGGACAATATCTGCCTTGCCGGCGTGCCGATGATGAACGGCTCCTCGACGCTCGAGGGCTATATGCCCGATGTCGATGCCACCGTCGTGACCCGCATCCTCGACGCCGGCGGCACGATCATGGGCAAGGCCGTCTGCGAGCATTTTTGTTTTTCGGGCGGCAGCCACACCAGCTCCTCGGGTCCGGTGCACAACCCGCACCGCCACGGCTACTCGGCCGGCGGCAGCTCCTCGGGCAGCGCCGCGCTCGTCGCGGCCGGCGAGGTCGACATGGCCCTGGGCGGCGACCAGGGCGGCTCGATCCGCATGCCGGCCTCCTTCTGCGGCATCTACGGCCTGAAGCCGACGCACGGCCTCGTGCCCTACACCGGCATCATGCCGATCGAGCTCACGATCGACCACACCGGCCCGATGACCGCCAACGTCGCCGACAACGCGCTCCTGCTCGAGGTCGTGGCCGGCCCCGACGGGCTCGACCCGCGCCAGTATGGCGGCAAGCCGCCCCGCTACACCGAGGCGCTCGGCAAGGATGCCAAGGGCATGCGCATCGCCGTTGTGAAAGAAGGCTTCGGCTGGCCCAAATCGATGCCCGAGCTCGACGCCGTCGTCCGCAAGGCCGCGGACGCGTACAAGGGCCTCGGCGCCACGGTCGAGGAGGTCTCGATCCCGATGCACCTGATGGGTGGCGCCATCTGGCTGCCGGTCGCGGCCGAGGGGGCCACCATGCAGATGATGCTGGGCAACGGCTTCGGCTTCAACTGGCAGGGCCTCTACGTCACGAGCCTTCTGGACTTCCACAGCGGCTGGCGCGACCCGCGCCGACGAGCTCTCGGACACACTGAAAAATACGATGCTGCTCGGCCACTTCATGGTGAGCCACCATCGCGGCCATTACTACGCCAAAGCGCAAAACCTGGTGCGCCGCCTGCGCGCCGCCTACGACGCCGTGCTCGAGAGCTACGACCTTCTCCTCATGCCGACGCTGCCGCTCACCGCAACGAAGCTGCCGGACGAGAACGCGCCCGTGGCCGAGATCATCGAGCGCGGCTTCGAGATCCTGCCCAACACGGCCCCCTTCGACTGCACCCACCACCCGGCCATGAGCCTCCCCTGCGGCACCGTCGACGGCCTGCCCGTCGGCATGCAGCTGGTGGGCAAGCTCTACGACGAGCCCACCATCTACAAGGCCGCCCACGCCTTCGAGCAGGGCGTGGATTGGCACGGCATCAAGGGGTAGGGCCCCCCGCCGTCCGGGCCGGGCGCGCTGCCCACAAGGGCGCGCGCCCCGGCCTGGAAGGCCCTTTCTCGCCACCGGCTCCAGCTTCCTCCGGGCGCCCCAGCCGGAGCCTCGTCCGCAGCCATCTGCATGACGGCTCCGAGGGGGCCTTGACTTCGCGTCGATCTCCGCCTCAATCTGGGTATACTCAGTGGGAGGCGAATGACGAAGCGTGAGTGAATCGTTGACAATGTTTGAGACCGGCGCGGCAACGCCGTAGCTGACGTCCCAGTCTGCAATGAATAGATCTGAGCTGGCGTCCGATCATGGATCGGACCGCAAGACTGCTATTGTGCGCCTTGCTGACCAGCCAGCAGTAGATGTCCTGATCGTCGGCGGCGGAATCAATGGCGCTGCCACCTTTCGCGAGCTCGCATTGCAGGGCGTGCGCGTTCTTCTTGTGGATCGCGAGGATTTCGGCGCCGGTGCGAGCAGCGCCTCGACGCGCATGGCCCATGGCGGCCTGCGCTACCTCGAGAACGGCGAGGTCCGCCTCGTCGTCGAGGCGACGCGCGAGCGCAACCGGCTGATGCGCAACGCGCCGCACGCCGTCGTCCCGCTGCAGGTCACCATTCCCTGCTTCTCGGTGATGGGCGGCCTCATCCGCTCGATCGGCAAGCTCTTGGGCGTCAGGCGGCCGATCCCGTCGCGCGGCCTTGCCCTCCTGAAGATCGGGCTGTCGCTCTACGACTTCTACGGCTCGCGCCTCAAGGTGATGCCGTCGCACCGCATGACCTCGCGCGCCACGACCCTGCAGGAGCTGCCGCACCTCCACCCGGCCATCCGCGGCGCTGCCAGCTACTACGATGCCAAGGTCATCGCACCCGAGCGCGTCGCGTTCGAGCTGGTCCTGGACGGCCTCGCCGCCAATTCCGCCTGTCTCGCCATCAATCACTGCCGGGCGGAGCGCACCGAGGCCGGCCACGTGGTGCTGCGTGACCTCCAGGGCGACCGCGAGCTCGTGGTGACGCCGCGTCTCGTGATCAATGCCGGGGGCGCCTGGATCGACGAGGTCAACGCGAGGATCGCCCCCGCCGCGGCCCTGATCGGCGGCACCAAGGGCTCGCATCTCATCATCGATTGTCCGGCCTTGCGCGATGCGCTCGCCGGCCGCGCCTTCTCCTTCGACGACGGCATGGGGCGCATGTGCATCGTCTATCCCATCGGCGAGATGGTGCTGCTCGGTTCCACCGACCTGCGCGTCACCGACGCCGACAGCGCCGTCTGCACGCAGGAGGAGGTCGACTATCTGCTGGGCGCGATCCGCCTGATCTTCCCCATGGTCGAGGTGCGGCGGGACCAGATCCGCTACCGCTTCTGCGGCGTCCGCCCGCTGCCGCGCTCGACCTCGCGCGACACCGTCGACATCAGCCGCGACCATAGCATCGCGCGGCGCGCCGCCGACGCCGATGCTCCCTTCGCGGTGCTGTCCCTGGTCGGCGGGAAATGGACCACCTTCCGCGCCTTCGCCGAGCAGGTCGCGGATCAGGTGCTGGCCGATCTGGGCATGCCGCGGCAGCGGCGCACCGAGGATCTGGCCATCGGCGGCGGCCGGGACTACCCGCACGGCGCCGACGAGCGGCAGCGGTGGATCGACGAGGTGTCGGGCATCTCGGGCCTGCCACCCGCCCGGATCGGCCTGCTCTTGGACCGCTACGGCACCCGCGCCCGGGATGTGGCCCTCTTCTGCGGCGAGGACGCCGATCGGCCGCTCGCCGATGCGCCCGAGTACACGGAGCGCGAGATCCGCTTTCTCGTCGAGAGCGAGATGGCGGTCACGATCGACGACGTCATCCATCGCCGCACCACGCTCGCCATGTGGGGAAGGCTGACCTTCCCGCTCTTGTGCGACTTGGCCCGCATCATCGCCGACGTCACCGGCAGCGACGAGGCGGTGCTGCTCCGTGACGCCGTTCAACACCTGCGGCGGCACAGTGCCATCGACTACACGGCCGAGCTGGAGCGCCGGCGCATGCCAGCGACGGCTGCGGCATGAGCGGCACCCTGCCCGCGGACGGCCCACAGCATGCCCGCGATGCCGACGCCGCGGACGTGCTCGGGCGGCACATCCGCCTCGACCGCGCCGCCACGACCCCGCTGTGGCTGCAGATGCGCCAGGGCATCGCCGCGACGATCGCCTGCGCCTGCCTGGCGCCGGGCACGCGCCTGCCGTCGGAGATGGAGCTCTGCGACCTCTTCGACGTGTCCCGCCCGGTGGTCCGGGCGGCGCTCGACGCCCTGGCGGCCGAGGGCGTCGTCGTGAAGGAGGCGCGGCGCCGCGCCTTCGTCGCCCATCCCCGGGACGAGCTCGACTTCGCCGCCTCGAACATCGGCCTGTTCGGCGACATGACGGCCAAGGGCCACAAGGTCACGACGCGCATGGTGGCGTTCCACCGCCGCGCGCCCATCGCGCGCGAGTCAGCCCTCCTGCATCTCGAGCCGGGTGCCGAGGTCGTGCATCTGAGCCGGGTCTATCTGGTCGACGACGAGCCGATGGCGGTGGGCTACATCGCCCTGCCGGCCCGCAGGATCCCCGGCTTCGAGACGGTCGATCTGACCAACCGGTCGATGTACCGGACCCTGCGCGAGCGCTACGGCATCGAGATCGTCCGCTCCGAGCGCTGGCTCGACGCCGTGCCGCTCGGGCGCGAGCATGCGCGGCTCCTGCAGCTGCGCGAGGGCACGCCGGTCATCAACATCGAATCGATCGGCTGGCTCGCCGACGGCACGCCCATGGAATACTACAACTCCGTCTACAGCACGCGCGGCCGTCGCATCCACCTCGTCGTCTCCTCGACGGGGCAGGGCCGATGACGACACCCTGCTATCTCGGCATCGACGTCGGCGGCACCGTCGCGAAGGCGGCGCTGTTCGACGATCGCGGACGCGAGCTGGCGGCGGCCGGCCGGCCGCTCCAGGCCCTCCACCCGCGTCCCGCCTTCACCGAGCGCGACGCATCGCAGATGTGGGACGCGGCGGCCGAGACGGTGCGCGCGGTCCTCGGTGCTGGCGGCATCGCGCCCGAGGAGATCACGGCCGTCTGCTGCACGGGGCACGGCAACGGCATCTATCTCCTCGACGCGGAGGGGGTGCCCGTCGGGAACGGCGTCGTCTCCTCGGACACCCGCACCTGGCAGCTGGCCCGCGAGATCGCAGCACGACCCGGCATCGAGGCGATCTGCGCCCGGCTCGGCCAGCAGTTCCGCATCTCCATGCCGCTCCTCCTGTTCGCGTGGCTCGACGCCAACCGGCCCGACCTCGCCCGGCGCACCGCGCATGCGCTGCTGTGCAAGGACTATGTCCGCTACCGCCTGACCGGCCGAATCGAGAGCGACCGGTGCGACCTCTCCGGCAGCGGCCTGCTCAACCTCGACGACCGGCGACTACGACCCCGTCGTCTTCGAGGCCCTGGGCGTCGCGCAGTGGCTTGGCCGCATGCCGCCCATCCGCTCCAACACGACGCTCTGCGGCACCGTCACGCGGGCGGCGCACGAGCAGACGGGCCTCGCCGAGGGCACGCCCGTCGTCGCCGGCATGATGGATCTCGGCGCCACGACGCTGGCCTCCGGGGTGGTCGACGCCTCGCAGGTCGCCATCTGCGCCGGCACCTGGAGCATCAACGTCGTCATCCTCGAGCGCCCCTGCGTCGGCCGGCTGCCGCTGATGCAGGCCCTGCACCGAGACGCATCGCGGGTCATCGCCTGCGAGGGCAGCCCCACCTCGGCCACCAACCTCGCCTGGCTCCTGGGCAAGGTCATGCCGGGCACCGACTATGCGGCGGCCAACGCGATGGTGGCGGAGCTGGCGCCCGAGGACAGCGGCCTCGTCTATCTGCCGTTCATCCACGGCGGCGCCGGCTCGCCCCAGGCCTCGTTCGTCGGGCTCGGGCACGACACCGAGCCGCCACAGCTGCTGCGCGCCGTCTACGAGGGCGTCGTCTTCGAGCATCAGGAGCATGTGGCGGAGCTGCTGGCCGTGACGGGGTGCCGGCCCGAGACGGTGCGCCTGTCGGGCGGCGCCTCGCAGAGCGCCGTCTGGGCGCAGACCTTCGCCGACGTGCTGGGCCTTCCCGTCGAGATCGCGGAGGGCTCGGAGCTGGGGGCGCTGGGCTGCGCCATCACCGCCGCGGTCGCCACCGGCCGCTATGCCGGCTTCGAGGAGGCGGTGGCGGCGATGACGCGCATCGGCCGCCGCTTCGCGCCCGACGACCGGCGTCACGCGATCTACCAGGCCAAGCGCAGCACCTATGCCGCCGTCAGGCAGGCGCTCCAGCCCGCCTGGGCCGCATTCGGTGAGAGCGCATGCTCGCAACGAAACGAGGTTACCCGACAAAACCCATAACCCGGCATCAGATCAGCAAAGGAGGACGTCATGAGAGGCAGGAAATCCTGGGCAACGGCGCTGTCCGGCGCCGCCGTCACGCTCGTAGCAACCCTGGGCGTGGCCCACGCGACCGATCCGATGGCGTGCGTCGGCAAGGTGCCGACTATCCGCGTCATCAGCCAGCCGATACCCACCACGACCTTTCTCGACAAGAACAAGGAAGAGTTCGAGCAGAAGTACAAAACCTCCGTCGAGATCCAGCAGTTCGGCGAGAACGAGCGTCGGGCCAAGTCCCGGCTCGACGCCTCGCAGGGAGCCGGCAGCTATCAGGTCTACTACATCGACGAGGCGAACGTCGCCGAGTTCGCCTCCTCGAAGTGGGTGCTCCCCCTGCTTCCCTACATGCCCAAGGACTTCGACTGGGAGGATTTCCTGGCTGGACGCCGCGCGGTGGCAACCTATCAGGACACGCCCTATTTTGCGCCGTTCGAGGGTGGCGGCGATCTCATGATGTACCGCAAGGACATCTTGGCTGAGAAGGGCCTGAAGCCGCCGAAGAACCTCGACGAGCTCAAGAAGGTCGTGGCCGAGCTCAACGCGCCGCCCAACATCTACGGCTGGTCGGCCCGCGGGCGCCGCGGCTCGGGCATGAACGTGTGGCGCTGGACGCCGTTCTTCCGCGGCATGGGCGGCAACTGGCTGAAGGATGGAAAGTTCGACTTCAACTCGGACGCCGCCGTCAACGCTACCCAGTACTATCTCGACATGTTCAAGTATGCGCCGCCCGGCTCCACGACGAACACCTGGAGCGAGGTGATCGAGGGCTTTCGGAGTGGCCGCGTCGCGCTGATCGTCGAGAGCGACGTGTTCGGCCCCTGGGCGGAGGACAAGACGAAGTCGCAGATCGCCGGCAAGGTCGGCTACGCGCCACCGCCCGATCCGCTGCCGTCGGCCGGTTTCGCGCACGGCTTCGCCATCTCCTCGAAGGGCAACCCCACCGACTGCTCGAAGGCCGTCTCCGGCGCCTTCATCGCCTGGGCCACCAGCAAGGACATGGAGGCGCAGAAGGTCAAGGCCGGCATCCTCAGCGACTTCGCGAGGTCGAGCACCTTGGAGAACCCGGACTTCAAGCGGCAGGTCAATCCCGACTACATCAAGGCGCTGCGCGAGACGGCGAGCAAGACGGATCTGCTGATCTGGAAGTCGCCCTTGTGGCCCGAGGTGGGCGACGATCTGGGCCTCACGCTCGAGGAGGTCTTCACGGGCTCGCAGCCCGACATCAAGCAGGCGCTGGACGACGCCGTCGAGCAGGCCACGGAGGTCGTCGATCAGGCCAACGGTAAGTGATGGCGCGCGGGCAGGCGAGGTGGCCTGCCCGCCCGGCCGCCTGGGGCGAAGGCGCATGAACGCAGCACGGGCCGAGAGAAGCGATACCGCGCGGGCAGAAGCACCGGCGCCGCCCAGGGTGCGGTTCGCGGACCGCCACTTCGCGGTCCTCGCCGTGGCACCGGCGCTCGTGCTGCTGGTCGTGCTGTCCCTGCCGCCGACCGTCGGCGCCCTCATCCTGGCCTTCCGCAACGTCACGCTCCGCTCGTCGCACAGCCGCTGGGTCGGCTGGCAGAACTTCGAGCGCCTGTGGGGCGATCATCGCCTCGTCAACGCGCTTCAGGTGTCGTTGATCTGGGAGGTGGTCACCCTTGCCGGCACGATGGTTGTCGCGGTTTGCCTGGGCGTCCTGATCTTCGAGCGCATTCACGGCAGGCTGCGGGACGTCACCTGCCTGGCGCTGATCTTGCCGATCCTGCTGCCCAGGGTGTCGGCCGGCCTGATCTGGCGCTTCATGTACTCGCCGCTGATGGGAATCGTGAACTACCCGCTGCAGGCCCTGCATCTGCGGCCGATCGAGTTCCTCAGCCGGCCGGACACAGCCCTCTATGCCGTGGCCGCCGTCGATATCTGGCAGTGGGGCCTGTTCTTCGGTGTGATCATGCTGAAGCTGCTCGAGACCCTGCCGCCGAGCCCGCTCGAGGCGGCGCGGCTCGATCATGCCTCGACCTGGGGTGTGCACTGGTTCGTCAGCCTGCCGATGCTGCGCGGCCCTCTCGTCATGATGTTCTTCGTCAAGGCGGTGGAGAGCCTGCGGTCGTTCGATCTGATCTACACGATGACGGCGGGCGGGCCGGGTATCTCGACGGAGACGCTCGATCTCTATGCCTATCAGGTGGGCATCGGGCTGAACGGCCGCATCTCCTACGCTTCGGCGATGAGCGTTCTCCTCCTGATCGTGTCGATCGTCGTGTTCTCGGTGCTGTGGAAGAGGATGCAGAGGTGGTCCGCATGAGACGCGGAATTGCCGGCCCGGTGACATTCGTCATCCTGCTGTTCATCACGCTCTTTCCCGTCCTCTGGGCGCTGCTCGGCTCGTTCAAGACGCTGAAGGACATCGTGACACCGGTCCCTGTGCTGTTCTTTCAGCCCACGTTGCAGAATTATGTGCATGTGCTGACCGAGCCTTCGGTGCAGCGCGGCCTCGAGAACAGCGCGATCGTCGTCATATCCGCCCTCGTCATAGGCTTCGCTCTCGGCACGCCCGCCGCCTACGCGCTCGCCCGCCACGTCGACCGCCTCAAGGGCGACATCCAGTTCTACGTGCTGTCGCTGCGCTTCATGCCGCCCGTGGCGATCGCGATCCCGTTCATCGCCATCTATCTCCAGCTCGGCCTCTTCGACACGCGCTTCGCGCTGATCCTCACCTACTGCCTCACCACGGTCTCGACCATCATCTGGCTGGGCGTGCCGGCCTTCGAGCAGGTGCCGCGTGAGGTGGAGGAGGCGGCCAGCCTCGAGGGCTACTCCAAGCTCCAGATCTTCCTCCGCGTCGCCCTGCCGATCGCGGCACCCTCGCTGATCGGGGCGGTGCTCTTCACCTTCGTGATCGTGTGGAACGAGCTGCTCATCGCACTCTCGCTCACCTCGCAGAATGTCACGCTGCCGGTTGTGGCCGCGAGCTTCACGACACTCGGCATGGAGGTGCCGTGGGGCGTCATCAATGCGTCGAGCATCGTGCTGGCGCTGCCACCCTTCCTGTTCATCGGGCTGATCATGCGCTTTCTCAACCGGTACTTCCGGGCCGCGCACTGAGGCCGGAGAAAAACGTCATGGCCAAGATCGACGTCGAGGGCTTCGTCAAGGACTACGGGTCGGTGCGCGTCCTGCACGAGGTGAATCTGCACATCGGCGACGGCGAGTTCGTCGTGCTGCTGGGCCCCTCGGGCTGCGGCAAGTCCACCATGCTGCGCATGATCGCCGGGCTCGAGGAGATCTCGGGCGGCGTGCTGCGCATCGACGGCGTTCCCATGAACGACATGCCCGCGGGCAACCGCGACATCGCCATGGTCTTCCAGAACTACGCCCTCTACCCGCACATGACCGTCTACGACAACATGGCCTTCGGCCTCAGGCGGCTGCGCGTGCCCAAGGCCGAGCTCGACCGCCGCGTGCGCCATGTGGCCGGCCTTCTGTCGCTTGGCGACCATCTGCAGCGCAAGCCGCGGCAGCTGTCGGGCGGGCAGCAGCAGCGCGTCGCCATGGGCCGCGCCATGATCAAGACGCCGAAAGTCTTCCTGTTCGACGAGCCGCTCTCGAACCTCGACGCCGCCTTGCGCGACCAGCTGCGCATCGAGGTGAAAAAGCTGCACATGCTCCTCAAGACCACCACGGTCTTCGTCACCCACGACCAGCTCGAGGCGATGACGCTGGCCGACAAGATCGTCGTCATGCGCGGCGGCCACATCGAGCAGATCGGCACCCCGCGCGAGGTCTATTACGCGCCCGCCAGCCTCTTCGTCGCGAGCTTCATCGGCACGCCCACGATGAACCTCCTGCCGATGCGCGTGACCTCCACGGCACCGCTCCGCCTCGCGGCCGAAGGCATCGACCTCACCCTCGACCCCACCCGCTTCGGCCCGCTCAGCCAGGGCCAGGAGGTCACCCTCGGCATCCGGCCAAAAGACCTCCTGATCGGCCGCCCCGACGACGCCCCGGCACCCCTCACCGGCACGGTCGAGCTCACCGAGATGATGGGTGCCGAGAGCCTGATGCAGATCCGCATCGGCCCCCACGAGCTGATCATGCTCGTCCCCGACCGCGACGTCGTCCCCACGGGCAGCAAGATCGAGCTCACGCCGGCCCCGGATGCGGTTCTTTTGTTCGATGGGAAGACGGAGCGGTCGCTGGCGGCGGCGCCGCGGGCGCGGGCGGCGTGAGGGGGCGCGGGCTGAGGGCCGAGATCATCGAGCGCGGCTTCGAGATCCTGCCCAACACGGCCCCCTTCGACTGCGCCCACCACCCGGCGATGAGCCTTCCCTGCGGCACGGTCGACGGCCTCCCCGTCGGCATGATGCTGGTCGGCAAGCTCTACGACGAGCCCACGATCTACAAAGCCGCGCACGCCTTCGAGCAGGGCGTGGATTGGCACGGGATCAAGGGATAGGGGGCGAGGAGGGTAGGGGGCTGTCGGGCTAGACTGGCCCCTCTGGCCCGTCGCCTCGTAGGAGCTCGGCCGCGCGAAATCCGCCAGCATAGGCTCCGGCGCGACGAAAGCTCTAGGCCGAATAAGGGCAACTCCCTATATAGCGCAAGCGGACGCGGAGACGAAGCGCTAGTGCTTCGGTCACTCGCTGCCCAACTTGATCCCGACCGGCTCGGCTGATAGGTACCCTGGCGTTCGTCTCGCGCATGATATTGGGCAGCGCCGGGCAAGGAGTGTTAAGTGACCAACGCCTCGCCCTCTTCCGCCCTCACGCTGACGAGATCGGTTCCACCGCCTCTATGTCTGGCATGTAGGGTATGACAAATCGCCATCCTTCCCCACAGCGAGAACGCTGGTGACACTAGAGAGCCTCAAAACCCGCGTCCGCGAGATTGCCTCTCAATATCCGTCGCGAGCCGAACGAACGCGTCGACTGTTTATTGAGGAACGTGCTGCATCCCTCCATGAGGATCGTGAGCGCGAATATGCAATCAAGCGCGACATATCCGATTTTTTTAATATCTCATATGGACACGTGTCCTTCTGCGGCTCAGCCCAACTCGGACTTAGCATTCGTCACGAGCGACTGTTTCAGCCACAGATCTTCCGACTTAGATGCTGCTTGTATCGATGACAAGTTATATCAGCAGGCTTGGACAGACATCATAACGACCACGCGTGCATTCACTGATGCTACGCCATTCGGAATGGCATCAAAGGTAAAGATTGATCGTCTAAAAGATCAGAATTCTTCGGCGCGGTATGATAAGGATCGATGCTATGCCGCAATCGCATCTAAAGCGCCGCTGGACGCAGTTTTCTAGCTCGCTTAGCCGCCGCCACCAGGATCTGTTTGGCTCAGTGTCTCTTGCCATTTATCTGAATGAATATGCATTCTGCTGGAAGCAAGACAGCATGCTCACTACGCTTAAGGAATGAGACGTGCAGAACGATTTAAGGTATACCGTCCGGTCTCGAGAGATCGTGGATCTTGTCTCTGCAATGCGAACTTCTCGACTTACGCTCTCGCCGTATTTTCAGCGGAACCTCGTCTGGAGGGACGCTCATAAGCGGGACTTTATAGATACGATCCTCAAAGGATTACCATTTCCCCAAATATTCCTGGCCAGAGGCCCTATCAATCTTGAGACAATGGAGGCCAGTCAGTGCGTGGTCGATGGTCAGCAAAGACTGAGCACCATACGCGATTTCACGGCCGGGAAGTTGGATATAAATGGAAAAATGTTTCACGAGCTCTCGCAAAAAGAGAAGGAAGACTTTCTCAAATATGAAGTCGCTGTAATAGATTTTGACCTTGATGCTGGTGATCCGAGGCTTAAAGAGGTATTCCATAGGCTTAATCGTACACTATTATTCTCTATCTGCGATTGAAAAAATAGCGTCAGAATACTCGGCATCAGAATTTCTGCTCATCGGGCAGGTCTCTGTGAAATTGTCCGTGTCGTTCCTGTCGACGACGATGAACTAGGCGATCTTGGGGAGGAAGGTGGGGTCGGAGATGGTGAGCTCACGGCTCAAATCTTTCAGTCGCGATCCAGGAATTGAGGAAGAGACCTGGAACTGGCTCGTGGAGCGGGCCGACGGCCCCTACGCCGGTTCTTATTCGCAGTCCGAGAATATTTTCGAGTTTTGAATTCGACGGAAAAAATTCCGCTCATGTTCACTTTAAATCTTATGTGTTACATATCTGGTTGTTCTTCAATAGGAATGACAAGGTAAGATCAGTATCTCGATCAATACGCAGAACAGTTTTGTGGAGCGGGAGGAGGTCATGGGATCTCTCAATGCGAGCGCGGAGTTCGTTGGCGCGATGCAGCTCCCGCCGGCGTCAATGTGGTGGAATAAGGCCAACTTCTTCAGCCTCGTGGCGGAACTCTCACGCTCTCCGCGGCTCTTCGCGAGATTGATCCTGCTCGAGCGGCGGAGCGTCTTCTGATTCTCTCTTCGCCGTGCCACCTGAGTACGCCTTAGCGGCCCGCGAGGCCGTCGGCCGCAAGGCACAGCGGGAGCACCGCGGCCTAGCCATTCGTGAGACCCATGATTCGTCGGCATAGGAACAGGGTGGGAAAGGGGCTGGCTTTCTCCTGAGTGGCGCCATCCATGATCCCCAGCCGGCGCATGTCGCCCGCCGTCTCCAGGATGGCGTCGTTCAGCCCGGCCGGGCGCTCTTGTCTGTGTCATCTGAGGCCTCCTGCAAGGCTTCCTCGCGAACGGCCCGCTGGCGATCCCCGTCGCCGCTCCGCGACAAAAGCGTCCCACCTTGTCACCCACGTCGCTCCGGTGCAGCGTTCTTGATCTCTCGGGCGCAATGGCAGATTTCTTGTGCTCGCTGGGGTCTGACCCAAGTCCCATGATTGCTCTACACGCCAGCCGCCGCGAACAGGGGGCCTTGATGTCGAAGCGCATCGACAAATCCTGGGTCGTTCTCGACAGCCGGGAAAACTTCGAGGGCAACCGCTGTGTCGATTTTTTCGTCCGCCCCGACGACACCTATGGCTGAAGAAGATCGCAGGAGAGCCCGGAGGACGCCGGGGCATGGACGCCCGTGGAGATACTATTCCGGCGTGTCGTACCCGTCCAAGGAGGCGGCCCTGGCGGCTGCTGCAAGCGGTCGGTCGCATGGCTGGACGCGTAGCGCGCTGAAAGCCCCGGGCTCTTCGTCGGCCTCCTCCCACCACGAAACGATTGTCTCCCCCGCCGACCTGCGCATACAAAAAAGACATGGCCGGCGCACCAACCGACAAGATCCCGCTCCACACCATCGTCCTCCCGGTGCTGGGCCTTCTGGCTTGGCTCGTCATCGGCAAGGTGGGCCTCGGCCTCCTCGCCATCCTCGTCGCCGCCTTCCTCCTCGGCAACGTGGTCGCCGCCGTGCATCACGCCGAGGTCGTGGCGCTCAGGGTGGGCGAGCCCTTCGGCACCCTCGTCCTCGCCCTTGCCGTCACGGTCATCGAGGTCGGGCTCATCGTCTCGATGATGCTGGGCGGCGAGCCCAACCCGGCGCTGCTGCGCGATTCGGTCCATGCCGTCGTCATGCTCGTGCTGCACGGGCTCGCCGGCCTGTGCATCGTCGTCGGCGCCTTCCGGCAGAAGGAAACCGAGTTCCGCGTCGAGGGTGCCAATGCCTTCCTCGCCGTCCTGATCCCGATGGCGATTCTTGTTCTCGTGCTGCCCAACGCCGTCATCTCCGTGCCGGGCCCCTACTACTCGCCCGTCCAGCTCGCCTTCGTCTCGCTCGCCTGCCTCGGCCTCTACGTCGCTTTTCTGTTCATTCAGACCAACTGGCACCGCGCCTACTTCCTGCCGCCCGGCGACGACGACAGGGCCGACCATGTGCGCCCGACCGGGCGGATCGCGCTTTTGTCGCTCGGCCTTCTTGGCCGTGGCGCTCCTGGCCGTCGTCCTGCTGGCCAAGAGCCTCGCACCGGCGCTCGAGGGCGGCGTGGCGGCGCTGGGCGCCCCCATCGCCATCGTGGGCGTCATCGTCGCCGCCATCGTGCTGCTGCCCGAGACCGCGGCCGCCGTCAGGGCCGCCGCGCGCAACCGCCTGCAGGCCAGCATCAACCTCGCGCTCGGCAGCGGCGTCGCCTCGATCGGCCTCGCCGTGCCGACGGTGGCGCTGGTCTCGTTCTGGATCGGCCAGCCGCTGCAGCTCGGCATCTCCCAGGGCGGCAGCGTCCTGATGGCGCTGGGCTTCGCGGTCGCGATCATCACCTACGGCACCGGCCGCACCAACCTCCTGTCCGGCATCGTCCACCTCGTCCTGCTCGCCACCTACGTCTTCACCGTCTTCGCCCCCTGAGCAGCACCCTTCACCCCAACGGCGCCGCACCCGCCTCCGCCGCCGCCCGCACGATCGCCTCGACGCTCAGCCGCACATCCTCCTCCGTCGTGGCCCAGCTCGAGACGCTGATGCGCATCGCCGTCCTGCCCCTGCCACACGGTGCCGCCGCACCAGCACACCCCGCCCGCCTGAAGCCGGCCGATCACGGCGCGCGTGGCCTCGGGCGCGCCGAACGACACCAGCACCTGGTTCAGCACCACCTCGTTCAGCACCTCGAATCCTTCTTTTGTCAGGGCCGCCGGCGAAGGTCCGGGCATGACCGCAGCATGCGCCCGATCAGCTCCGCCACGCCCTCCCGCCCGAGTGACAAAAGCGCCGCCCAGATCTCGACGCCGCGCGCCCGCCGCGACGCCTCGGGCGTGAAGTGGCAGGGCTCGCGGTCGCCTGCCGCCCCCTCGGCCAGATAGGCAGCGCTGGCCGACATCGCCGCGCGCAGCTGGGCGCCGTCGCGCGCCAGCACGACGCCGCTGTCGTAGGGCACGTTCAGCCATTTGTGCCCGTCGGTGGCCCAGGAATCGGCCTCGGCAAAGCCCCGGGTGAGGGCGGCAAGCCTCGGATCCGCCAGCGCCCACAGGCCGAAGGCGCCGTCCACATGCACCCAGGCCCCGGCCTCCCTGGCACGCCGGCACACCTCCGCCGCCGGATCGAACGCCCCCGTGTTCACATTGCCCGCCTGGATGCAGACGATCGTGCCCGCATCGAGCGGCGGCAGCGCGTCCGCGCGCATCCGGCCCTGGCCGTCCACCGGCACGCGGATCACCCGCTCGCGCCCAAGCCCCAGCAGCGCCAGCGCCTTCAGGAGCGTCACATGCGCCTCCTCGCCCACCACCACGCGCAGCTCGGGCGCCCCATAGAGCCCCCTGGCCTCCACGTCCCATCCCTGCCGGGCCAGCAGCGCATGCCGGGCCGCGGCCAGCGCCACCATGTTCGCCACCGACGAGCCCGGTGACGAAGGCGCCCGCCACCCCGCGCGGCAGTGAAAAAAGCTCGGCCAGCCATTGCAGCGCCACGTCCTCGAGCGTGGCCGCGATGGGCGAGGTCCAGCGGAAGCAGGCATTCTGGTCCCACGCCGTGGCGAGCCAGCCTGCCGCCACGGTGGCCGGCAGGGCCCCGCCGATGACGAGCCCGAAATACCGCCCGCCCGCCGTCGCCACCGTCGCGGGCGAGCCGATCTCGTCCAGCCGCCGCACCACCTCCAGCGCGTCGAGCCCGGTCCGCGGCAGCGGATGCCGCAGCTCGCCCAGCCGCGCCAGCGCCTCGGCCGACGGCGTCACCGGCCGCTCGCGCACCGAGCCCAGATAGGCCAGCGCCCGCTCCGCCGCCTCCCGCAGCGCCTCTTCTTTTGTCACTTGCCTTCTCCCGCTTCGCGATTTTTTGTCAGTCTGCCCGCGCGCCATCCGTCGGCCGCTCCCTCCGCCGCCCCAGCGCGTCGGCCACGAGCTCGCCCAGGCGCTCGACGCCGCGCTCGATGCGATGGTCCCAGCCCTGGCCGCAGCTGAGGCGCAGGCAGCTCCCATAGCCGCCCGTCGCCGTGAACAGCGGGCCGGGCGCGAAGCAGATCCGCTCGGCCATCGCCGCCCGATAGAGGGCGAAGCTGTCGACGCCGCCCGGCAGCTCCAGCCAGAGAACGAAGCCGCCCGCGGGCGCGCTCACCCGCGTCTGGGGTGGAAAGCTGCGCGCGATCGCCTGGCGCATCCGGCCGATGCTCTCCTCCAGCGCCCGGCGGATGCGCCTCAGATGATTGTCGTAGCCGCCCGAGACGAGGAAGTCGGCGATCGCACGCTGCGTCAGCGCCGGGCCGCACAGGGTCGAGCCCAGCTTGGCCTCGATAATCGCCGGCATGCGCCGCCGCGATGCCACCCAGCCCACCCGGTAGCCGGGTGCCACGGTCTTCGAGAACGAGCTGCAGGCGATGATGTCGGCATCGGGCGCCAGGGCGGAGAAGGGGCGGGGCCGTGTCGGCCCGAAATGGATGTCGCCATAGACGTCGTCCTCGATCAGCGGCACGCCGTGTCGCGTCAGGAGATCCACGATCTGGCACTTGCGCTCGTCCGGCATCGAGCAGCCCAGCGGATTGTTGAAGCTCGAGGAGAGGACGCAGCTGCTGACGCGGCCCGTCCCCAGCGCCCGCGCCAGGGCCTCGGGCTCGACGCCGTGGTCGGGATGGGTGGGCAGCTCCAGCGCTCGCAGCCCTTGCGTCTCCAGGATCTGCAGCAGGCCGAAATAGGCCGGCGATTCGATCGCCACCGTGCCGCCGCGCGGCGTCGTCGCCTGCAGCGCCAGCGACAGCGCCTCCGTGCAGCCGCAGGTGACGGCGATGTCGTCGGGCGCCAGGATCTGCCCGATGCGCGCACCGCGCCGTGCGATCTCCTGCCTGAGGTCGGCGATCCCAAGGGGCTCCGTGTAGGTGTTGTGGCGCAGCCCGCTCACCCTGGCGGCGCGTGCCAGAAAGCGGTCGAGGCCGCCCGCCGCCAGAAGCTTCGCATCCGGGATCGCGCAGCCCAGCGGCACATAGGCGGGATCGGCGGCGCGGCGCAGCATCTGCCGGAGGTCGTGGCGGATGGAGACGGCCTGGGCCCGCTCGGGCGGGGCCGAGGGGCTGGGCTTGGCGCGGGTCGGCTGACCGTCGCCGATCACATAAAAGCCCGACTTCGAGCGCGCCTCCAGCACGCCCCGGTCCTCGAGCAGCCGGTAGGCCTGAAGCGCCGTCGAGAGGCTGATGCCGTGGCGCCCGGCCATGCCGCGCAGGGAAGGGGCCCGCGCCCCGATGGGCAGCGCCCCCGCCTCGATCATGCGCGTCACGTTGAGCGCCACCGTCTCGTAGAGATGCCCCGCCTCCGATCCGGGCCGAGCGCCTTCGGCTCCTTCGTCCATCGCCACCCTCCAGCGCGTCGCGGCTTCCATGACAGTCCTCATAGGGCCCATCTGTTATGGTGGCAATTTCCGGATTCTGTCTCTGTTATCCTCCGCTCGAGCGGCTAGCCTCGTCGGGCAAGGCAAGGAGGGTTTTCCGATGCGGATCCGCGAGCGTTTCGCCCACAACGACATCATCTCGCTGACCGGCCAGGCCGTGCGCTACGACCTGGCCGAGAGCGTCGGGCCCGACCTCGTCCTGGGTGCCCTCCTGGACAAAGGCGGCATCGAGAGCCTGCGCAAGCTCCCGGTCGGCTACGGCTCGACCGCGGGGGCACCCGAGCTGCGCCGGCTGATCGCCGCCCGCCAGGGCATTGCTGCCGAGAATGTCGTCGTCATGACCGGCAGCATGCAGGCTCTCTTCCTTACGGCCTTCATCTTATGCGAGCCCGGCTGCGATGCCGTCGTCGGCTCGCCCGTCTTCCCCAACACCGAGACGGCGCTCCTGGCCGTCGGCGCCCGCGTGCGGCATCTCCGCCTCGACTTCGCGGACGGCTACCGCCTCGATGTCGGCCGGCTGCAGGCGGCGCTGACACCGGCAACGCGGCTCGTCTGCCTCGCCTCGCCCCAGAACCCCTCGGGCGTCGCCCTGACCCGCGACGAGCTCACCGACGTGCTGTGCTGCATGGACAGGATCTGCCCCGACGCCGCCCTGCTCATCGACGAGACCTACCGGGAAGCGGCCTACGGGGACGAGCGCGTCGAGGCGAGCTTCGCCGCCCTGCATCCCCGCATCGTCACCTGCGCCTCGCTGTCCAAATGTCACGGCGCGCCGGGCCTGCGCATCGGCTGGGCGACAACGACCAACCGGGCGCTCCGCGACCAGCTCGTCCTCGGCAAGTTCAACACGATCATCTGCAGCTCGGCGATCGACGAGGCCCTGGCGATCCGCGTCCTGAAGAGCGGCAAGGAGATCGAGGGCCCGCGGCGGGCGCTGCTGCAGGCGGGCCTCGGCCGGGTGGCGCAGCTGGTCTCGAGCCATCGGGGCCATCTCGAATGGGTGCGACCCGACGCGGGCGCCCTCTGCTGCCTGCGCCTCAGCCCCCGCAGCTTCGACGCCGCCGCGGTCGATCGCTTCTACGCGGCCCTCCGCGCGAAGGACGTCCGCGTCGGCAACGGCACCTGGTTCGGCGAGGACCCCCGCGTCTTCCGCCTCGGCTTCGGCCATTTGCCCCTCCCGGACCTGGACGAGGCGCTGGCGAGGCTGGGCGCTGCCGTCGTGGAGGCGGGAAGGCGAGCGGCATAGAGACGACTGGGCGAGGGGCGTCGCGCACCCTCGCCCAGGCAACGCCGGGAGACCGTCGAGCGTTCTCTTCGACCTGATGCGGCCGCAACCGGCCAAAGCCGAGTTCGACTGGATGATGGCCGCCCTGCGGCCGCCTTTGCCCATGGCGATGCCTTCCACACCTGGACAAGGACCTCGACGATTGCGGGATCCCGGTCATCAATCCCCGGGGCGACAATGCGTGAACCTGCCTCCTGAGCAAGGCCTGCGGCTGCGTGGAGCTTCCCGGCTCCGGAGAGTTCGGGGCGCCACCGGCACGAAAGCGCATAACACCTTATACTGATAAGCGCTTAAGTGCTTTCGGGAGAGGCCTGTGGCCGTTGACAGAAACACCCGCTGGACCGTCTCGGTGTCCAGGGACACCGATATCGCCGTGCGCAGCTTCCTGGCCCGGCGCGGCCTGAAGAAGGGCGACCTCTCGCGATTCATCGAGGAGGCCGTTCGATGGCGGGTGTTCGAGCAGACATTGGCCGAGGCCCGCAGCAAGTTCGCAGACCTGCCGCCGGACGATCTGGAAAGGGTGCTTGAGGAGGCGGTCACGACGGCGCGCGAGACAAAGGCGCCCAAGGCCGGGTGAGCCCGTGCGCCTGGTCATCGGTACCAATGTTGTGATCAGCGCGCTGCTCCTAGGGTCCAAACCCAATCAGCCTCTTGATTTAGGGATATTGGGTTGATTCAAGGGGTCTCCGAAGGATGGGGGCTCTGGCATGGCAGGATTGTTGTTCTGGTTATCGGATGCGGCATGGGCGGCGATCGAGCCTCACTTGCCGAAGAACCAACCCGGGCGCGACGGGTTGATGACCGCCGCGTGATTTCGGGTATCGTTCACATGCTCGCAGACCGGGGATATGATGCAAACCGCCTTCGGGAGATGCTACGCGATCAGGGAACGATCCCGGTTAACCCTGGGAGACGTAACCGCAAGCGGACCATCCAGTATGATGAGCGCCGCTATCGTCACCGCTGGCTGGTCGAGGCCATGTTCTGCCGTCTCAAGGACTCCCGCCGCGTCGCCACCCGTTATGACAAGCTCGCGTGCAACTATTTCTCCGCCGTCGCGCTCGCCGCTGCCATCGCGTTCTGGCTGTAAACCGTCATTCCGCCGGTCATTTCGTCCCGAGAACGGGAGCGACCACTTCCTGAGTTTCTTTGCTCGTCAGGACTGGCACAATCTCGAACGTTGTGCCTGATCCTCTCCATTTCAGAATCCATTCCTGGAGCAATTTCAGATCATCGCAACGCATGAGCTGAAAACAGCGGCTGAAGTTCGGCTCAACCCAGCTTTCGACGTACTCAAGACCTTCGGGGAACATCCTTCCCTCATCGCGGATCCGCTTGTAGATCGGAAGCATGTCATTGTCGCGAAACCGTTCGACAATCATAAAGAGCATCGGAATCTTTCCTGTCGTGATCGTCCACCAGCCTATCGCGCCGTTAGCACTCCCGCAATCGAGCATAGCTCATTGAGTCTGGACCCTAGAGGTATGAGGCGGTCATAAGATTCCCTTCTGCTGCATTCTGTGGTATCTTGCGTCATGCGCGAGGGCATCAGCATCGAGGTAAGCGCCGCGGACCGTGACCGTCTGGAACGGATCGTGGCGGATCGCAACAGCCGCCAGAAGCACGCGTGGCGGGCGCGGATCATCCTGGCGACGGCGGAGGGCTGCGGCACGGCCGAGATCATGCGCCGGGCCGCGGTGTCCAAGCCGTCGGTGTGGCGCTGGCAGGAGCGGTTCATGCGTGAGGGCGTGGCCGGCCTCCTGCGCGACAAGACGAGGAAGCCCGGCCTGCCGCCCTTGGCACCGGCCCTGGTCGACCGGGTGGTCGAGCTGACGCTCGCGGAGCCGCCGGGCGAGACGACGCATTGGACAGGCCGGGCGATGGCGGCGGCGACGGGGGTCTCCCTGCGCTCGGTGCAGCGGATCTGGGCGGCGCACGGCCTCGAGCCGCACCGGGTGCGCAGCTTCAAGCTCTCGACCGACCCGGCCTTCGCCGCAAAGCTGCGGGACGTCGTCGGCCTCTACCTCGACCCGCCGGCGCACGCGGTCGTGCTCTCGGTCGACGAGAAGTCGCAAATTCAGGCGCTGGATCGGACGCAGCCGGGCCTGCCGATGAAGAAGGGCCGGGCCGGCACGATGACGCATGATTATATCCGAAACGGAACGACCACGCTCTTCGCAGCGCTGAACGTGCTGGACGGCACGGTCATCGGCCAGTGTATGGCGCGGCACCGGCATCAGGAGCTCATCCGCTTCCTTAACCGAGTCGAGGCGGCCGTGCCGGCCGGCAAGCTCGTCCATGCCATCCTCGATAACTATGCGGCTCACAAGCACCCCAAGGTCCGCGCCTGGCTCGCCCGCCACCCCCGCTGGACCTTCCACTTCACCCCCACTTCGTGCTCCCCGCGGCCATCTCCTGATGGCCGCACCTCCGGTGATGGATCGATCGCCTCCTGCGATCGATGGGCGAATGCCGTGGAATCGTTCTTCGCCACGCTCACCCGCCGCCGCCTGCGGCGCGGCACCTTCCACTCGCTCGTCGACCTCCAGGCCGCCATCAACCGTTATCTCGACGAGCACAATGAAAGGCCCAAGCCCTTCGTCTGGACCGCCGACCCCGACCGCATCATCGAGAAGATCCATCGGGGGTATCAAGCGTTGGCGTCAGACCACTAGGCTCATCGCTCCCCCGCCCACCTCGTGGTCCTCTGGCGGGAGGACAGCTTCGATCTCCTGACTGCAACCGAGCAGCTGGACGAGCTGGCGCGGGTGACCCGCTACCCGAAGATCCGCGAGCGTCTGACGCCGGCCCTGGCCGGGCGGCTCATCAACGAGCTGCGTCAGCTCGCGATCATGGTGCAGGGCCTGCCGGACGTGGCGGTCTGCGCCGACCCTTTCGACAACTATCTCCTGGCGATGGCCGCGGCCGGCCGCGCTGATTTTCTCATCACCGGCGACAAACGCGACCTTCTGGGCCTCAAGGTGCACGAGGGCACGAGGATCATGATGGTCCGGGGCTTTCTGGCCATGAGCAGGAGGCTGCCATGACCGAGCGGATGGTGTCGGCCGAGGAGCTTTCCCAAGGCCAACGCCTAGGCCACGATCCGTCGCCGTGCAGCCGCCGCCGGCATCGCGACCAAAATCGGCGACCATAGCTTACGCGCCACCGGCATCACGGCTTATGTGAAGAACGGCGGTACGCTCGTGAAGACGTCATCCATGGCCAACCACGCCTCGACCCGCACCGCCCAGCTCTGCGATCGACGGCAGGACGAGATGAGCCTCGATGAGGTCGAGCGGGTGGTGATTTGGGCACGGCCCGTGACAAGCCTGAGGCTTGTAAATCTTTCTCTTGCTCCTATCTCAGACGGAACGGTTTGGCCGTAGGATTGGGCACTGGCCTTACTGCTGCCGTCACCGCGTGGATTGCAGCCATCTCGGGCTCCATTGTGACAGGTATCGACCTGACAATGGAGGTCAATATGGTCGCACACGTCGACGTGGTGTGTGTGGTGAAGCTCGCGGCGCTGTGGAGCCTGGTTGGCCGCTGATCCACGCATGTGACGGAGTCGAGGCGGGTTGTGCAATCGCAGGCCAGAAGCGCCGCAGGGGAGGTTCAATTCCTCCCCTCCACACCTCGAGCGCGAGCCGAACGGCCCTCCGCTTCCCGCGCCTCTACACGACGGTCTTCGCCATGAAGACTCGATCGTACCCCTCCTCTTGCGCCCGCCCCGTCTCGACGAAGCCCATCCGCGCATACATCGCGATGTTCTCCGTCATCTTCGCGTGGGTGTAGAGGCGGATCTCGCCAAGCCCGCGCTCCCTGGTCTCCTGTTCGGCAAACGCCATGAGCAGGCTCCCGAAGCTTCGACCCTGGAAGTCTGGATGAACCGCGACGTTCAGAAGAAAAAGAAAGCCGGGCTCGGGCAGGAGAATGATGATGCCGGCGACGGCGCCATTGCCGGCCTCGAGCACGCTGACCGATCCCTCCCTGATGCGCGCCGCATAGTCGTCCAGCATCGGGCCCGGGGGCTTGCCGATGCGCGGGATGTAGACGCGATAGGCCTCCCGGACGACACGCTCCACCGGCGCCAGATCGGCACCCGTCGCGGGTCGGATGCGAGGCTCGCTCACGAGACGGCTGGCGCGCCCGCCCCTCAGGCGGCCAGGCTCAGGCTGTGCGCCTGCACCGGCTGCTGGATGCCTTTGAGCGTGAGCATGCGGGTCGGGGCGCCCGCCACCAGCGCCGGCGCCAGGGCCGCGCTCTCGGCCGAGACGAGGATCTCGCCCGGTGCGGCCTGCGCCTCGAGGCGGGCGGCGAGGTTGACGGTGCCGCCGATCGCGGTGAAGTCGCTCTTGCTGGTCGAGAACTCGCCGATCTGCACCGGGCCGGTGTGGACGCCCACGCCCACGCCCAAGGCACCCTTCAGCGTCTCGCCCAGGCGCCGGTCGAGCTCGGCCAGCGCCACCTTGCAGCGGCGCTGGATCTCGAGCGCGGCCTTCACCGCCGCCTCGGCATGGCGCTCGATCTTGATCGGGAAGTTGAAGATGGCCATCAGGCCGTCGCCCATCTGCTTGTTGACGATGCCCTCGTTGGCCCAGATGCCCTGGGCGCACTTGTCCTGGAACGCGCTCACCATCGAGCTGAGCTCCAGCGGGTCCATGCGCTCGGAGAGCTGCGTGTAGCCGCGGATGTCGGCGAAGAGGATCGTGCCCTCGCCCGAGATGTGGCTTTTTTTCTTCACGCGGCGGAAGGCACGCTCGCAGATCGTGCAGATGTCCGGGCTCATCTTGCTCTGGGTGATGCCGACCACGCGGAACGGCACCGCCAGCGGCCCGCGGATCGGGATCGGCACGTGCATCTGGTCCCAGCAGCCGCGGCAGATGCGGGCATGGCCCGGCGCGCTCGTCGATGCCACCCGGCACGCTCCTTCTCGTCCGCCGCGGCCAGGACGGGCGGCGCGGCCGGGTGGAAGATTCTGCTCTTTCAGCGCCGCAGGCAAGCCGGGTCTGGACGGAGGCGTGCCGTGGCCGCGCGTCAGGCCTTGCGATAGGTGTCGACGGTCCAGGCACCACCGCCCGCAACCGCGACGTACAGAAAGATGAAGCAGAAAAGAATGGCCGCCTCGCCGTGATTGGCCAGGGGATAGAAGCCCTGCGAGGCGTGGGCCATGAAGTAGGCGACGGCCATCTCGCCCGACATGATGAACGCTGCCGGCCGGGTGAAGAGGCCGACGAGCACAAAGAGGCTGCCCACCGTCTCGATCAGCGCCGCCACGAGCAGGAGCGGCGGCAGCGAGGCCGGCCCTGGCACCGGAAAGCCCGTGAGCTTGGAAAGCCCGTGCTCCAGGAACAGCAGGGCCGTGACGATGCGCAGCGCCGCGAGTGCCCATGGCCGGTATGCGGAAAGATAGGTGTCGTCGATCATCGAGATGATCTGCTCCAGCTGGGTAGGATGGCCCCGGGGGAGGCCCGTCTTGTGCGGCGCACCATGCAAGGCCGGTCGCCTGCCCGCCAGCCCCCCGGTCATCCTGCCGCACCCTGATTCTGTCGGTATTCCCGGCGCCCCCTGGGTCGACGGTGTTCACGTCCCGGTGATGTCGCGGCGGACGCCTCAGCCCGAGGGCGGCAGCGACTGCTCGACCAGCGCCAGCCAGTAGCGCAGCACGATCGGCACGATCGCGTCGTTGAAGACATAGTGCTCGCCGTGCAGGCCCTGGCCCGGCCCCGCCTCGCCGGCACCCACCCACGCATAGGCGCCGCCCACGGCCCGGACCATGTACGAAAAGTCCTCGCAGCCGAGGCTCGCATCGAACGCCGTGACGACGTTCTCTTGCCCCGCCGCCGCTTCTGCCGCCTCGACGGCGCGGGCGACCCCGTCCTCCGTGTTGACCACCGGCGGATAGCCGCGCCGGTAGTCGAGCGTCGCGCTCGACGCCATGCGCTGCCGCCACCCCGGCCGCGATCTCCCCGATCCGCCGCTCGCAATGGGCGGAGAGCGCCGGGTCGAGGAACCGGCAGGTGCCCTGCAGAAAAGCCTCGCCTGGCACGATGTTGCCGACATTGCCGGCATGGATCTGGGTGATGCTGAGCACCAGCGGCGCCTGCGGATCGACGGTGCGGCTCACCACCCGCTGCAGCGCCACCACGAGCTCGCTCGCCGCCAGCACCGGATCGTCGCCCAGATGCGGCATCGCGGCGTGGGCACCGGTGCCCCTGACAAAAATCGCAAAAGTGTCCACGGCCGCCATCATCGGCCCCACCCGCGTGCGGATCTGCCCCACGGGCAGGCCCGGCCAGTTGTGGACGGCATAGATCGCCTCCATCGGGAAGCGCTCGAAAAGCCTGTCCTCGATCATGCGCATGCCGCCGCCCTCGTTCTCCTCGGCCGGCTGAAAGATGAGATGCACGGTCCCCGCGAAATCGCCCCGCTCGCTCAGGAGCTTCGCCGCCCCCAGCAGCATCGCCGTGTGCCCGTCGTGGCCGCAGGCGTGCATGACACCCGGCACCGTCGAGGCGTAGGGCACCTCCGCCTTTTCCTGGATTGGCAGGGCATCGAGCTCGGCACGCAGCCCGATGGCACGCCCACCCGTGCCACGGCGCAGCACGCCCACCACACCCGTGCCGCCGATGCCCTCGTGCACCTCGAGGCCGAACGCCCGCAGCCGCTCCGTCACGAACGCCGCCGTCCGATGCTCGCGAAAGCCCAGCTCCGGCTGCGCGTGGATCAGGTGGCGCCAGGCCACGACGTCTTTCACGGTGGCCGCGATAGGATCATTGTGCAGCATCTGTCCCGAGCCCCGTCTGTCCTCTAGGATCGACCGTCGATCTTCGCTCCGACAGCGAGCGGGCTAGCCGACGGTGAGGATGGCGTCTTGAACGAGATTGACCAGGAAGCCTTGTCGAGATCCGGTGAGCGCGCGCTCTTCTGGTACCATCCGCGCTTTCGCGACCTTGGACTTTTGAAAGCCCGCTTCCGGCGGCACCGCTACGACCTGCACACCCATCCCACCTACGTCGTGGCCCTCGTCACCGGCGGCTGCGAGCGCGTGCGCGTCGGCCGGCGCAGCGAGGTCGCCCCGGCGAGCGCCGTCATCCTCGTCAACCCCGAGGAATGCCACGACGGCGAGGCCGGCTGCACGGAAGGCTGGTCCTACCGCACCTTCTATCCCTCTGTGGCCCTGATGACCGAGGTGGCCGAAGAGCTCGGCAGGCCCGGCGCCCCGCTGTTTCCCTGCACCCTCGCGACCGACCCGGCATTGGCTCGAGATCTTGCGCAGGCCCACCGCGACGCCGAGAGCGTGGGCGAGGAAGACGCCGAGACCTCGATGCTCATGGCCCTCCGCCGCCTGATCCTCGCCCACGCCGACGGCCGCCCTGCGACACAGCCAAAAGCCCCGGACGGTGCCGCGCGCCGCGTCGCGCTCTGCTCGCGAGCTGGTCGCGAGCGACCCGGGCAGCCGCCACGACCTCGCCCGCCTCGCCGCCGCGACGGGGGTCGGCCGCTTCCAGGTCATCCGCGACTTCCGCGAGGTGACGGGCCTGACGCCCACGGCCTTCATCCGCGACCACCGCGTCCGCCTGGCGGAGCGCCTGATCCGGGCCGGCGAGACGCTCGCAGGCGCCGCGCTCGCTGCGGGCTTCGCCGACCAGAGCCACCTCTCCCGCGCCTTCAAGCGCGCCCACGGCTTCACGCCCGGCAGCCTCGCCCGCGCCGCCGTCGCCCGCGACTGACAAAGGCTCGGGCGGCAAGAGCCCAAGAGGCCCGGAGAAGAGAGACGGGCCGCACGGCGGATTTAGTTTTATTCATGGAATAAAAGACCGTTTCCTATCGTCGATTACTTGACGAAGACGCTCAGGCGCACACTATCGGCCTCATACAGACTGACGAGGAGGACCCTTACTTTGTCGGCAACGGGGATCTCGAGCGGACGGCCCGTGGCCGGGGAGCACGACGACCTCGCCATCACGGCCGCCATCTGGGTCATGTCGTGCAACGACGAGAGCAGCCTCATCCCCTATTACGCGCTGTCCTACCAGCTGGGCATCGCGGACGCCGACGCGCGGCGGCTGGTCCGGAGCCGGCCCGAGCTCTTCCGGCCCAGCGCACCGCCGGCATGGCTCGACGCATGGAAGCAAAACCTCGGCGGCCCCGGCACCAGCCCCGGCTGGTATCTCGCCATCCCGCCCGAGAGCCGGGCCGCCACCCTGGCCGGCATCCGAGGCGCCGACGCCTTCTGCAACCAATTCCGCGCGGAGCAGGACAGCCCCCGCTGCTCCCTCGACGTGATGAGGTGGGGCGTCGAGCACCTGGAGCGGCTGCGCGACAGGGCCGCGGAGAGCAGACGCCAGCGCCGCGAGCTCTGGACGCACTGGATCGCCCCGGGCGTGACGCTCCTCGCAGCGCTCCTCGTCATCGTGGGATCGTTCGCGCTGCGCCCCTGGCCCGGCCCCGCCGGGGCGCCCGCCGCGGCAGCCTCCGCGGAGCAGCCGGCCCTGTCCCTGGCCCACCGGGATCCCACGCTCGCCGCCTATGCGGCGTTCATGATCGCTCTCGATTCCATCCGCGAGGCGGCCCTGGGCAACGACATCGACGCCTTCCGGAAGGCGCGCGCCGAAGCCGACGAGAAGTTCTATCTGGTCGAGGCGTTCTTGCGCCCTGACGCCAGGGGCAGCCTGACCTACGAATACAAATGGATCATCGAGATGGGCCGCCTCCTGGCGAGCCGCGACATCCCGATCATCACAGAGGTGTCGGTCGACGGCTACGCGCGGCAGGTCGACATCTTCAAGAGGCACATCCACGACATCCTCTTCGGCGGGTAGGGCCTGCTTCCCTGAAACCCGGCGGGTCGAAGGGCATGGCCTGGGCAGCTCGAGATCGCCATAAGAGCCCGCATGCACATACGCCCCGCCCGCGAGAGCGACGCTCCCTCGATCTGGCGCATCATCGGCCCGACCATCCGGGCCGGCGAGACCTATGCGCTGGACCCCGACATGAGCGAGGCCGATGCGCTGGCCTACTGGCTTGGCGACGATCGCCAGACCTTCGTTGCCGAGGAGGATGGCCAGATCATCGGCACCTATTACATCCGCGCCAATCAGGCCGGCGGCGGCAGGCACATCTGCAATTGCGGCTACATGACGAGCGCTGCTGCCACCGGTCGCGGCGTCGCGCGCGCCATGTGCAGCCATTCCCTGGAGCCATGCGCAAAAGCGCGGCTTTCGCGGCATGCAGTTCAACTTCGTCGTCGCCACCAACAGCCGCGCCGTGGCGCTGTGGCAATCCTTCGGCTTCGAGATCGTCGGCCGCCTGCCGCAAGCCTTTTTTCACCCGAAGCTCGGCCATGTCGACGCGCTGGTCATGTTCCGTCCCCTTGATGGGTCCGGAGCCTAGGATCGGGATCCGATCGGCGCAGCAGCGCGCCAGCGCGGCCGCTCTCGACCGAAGCCGGGGGCCGGTGCGATCACGACGTCGCCGTTCCCGCCCGTGCAGCCCTAATTTTAGAGATGTCGATCCAGCGCATGGTCATCATGGCGTCCATCGCGCGCTTCGCGGCGGCGCGATCCGGATCGTTCAGCACCGCCATCAGGACCTTTGGCACGATCTGCCAGGAAATGCCCCAGCGATGCTTGCACCAGCTTCAGTCGCCCTCGCTGCCGCTATGCTCGACGATCGCGTTCCAATAGCGGTCGGTCAGGGCCCGATCGTCGGTCATCACCTGAAAGCTCACCGCCTCGTCCGGCGTGAGCGAGGGGCGGCCGTTCAGGCCGACAAGGCCTGGCCGAGCCCGTTGACCCGCGCCTGTCACGGCGTCGTCTGGCCCGCCGCGAGAAGCTCCTCGACCGCCTGCCGCGTGGCCCCGACCGCCGGCCTCAGCTCCAGAACCAGGCCCGCCACGTCCTCGCCGCGACGGGCTCGATCCTCGATGCGGGTAGCGAGCGACGCGATGTGTGTGAGCCCGAGGGTGGCAACGGTGCCGCGCAGGCGATGCGCCTCTCGGGCGAGGCTTTCCGTGTCTCCTTCTTGTGCCGCTTCCAGCCGACCGCAGGACCCGGCGGCCTCCTCGAGCCCCTTGGCCAGCAGCCTCCTCAGCACCTTGTCCGGTAGCTCCCTCGCCAGCCGATCCAATCTCTGGCGATCGAGCAGCGACTCCGTCTCGATTCCCGGCGCGGCCAACGCGGCAGGGGCTTCGCCGTCCGGCCGGCCGAGCGCCGCGGGCCCGGCACGGGCGCCAATGGCTGCCAGCGCCCCGAGCAGCGCGGGCCAGACCACCGGCTTGTTCAGGCAGCCGTCCATGCCTGCGGCCAGATAGCGCTCGCGCTCGGACGCCATCACGGAGGCGGTCAAAGCGAGGATCGGCACCGTGCCGGCGGGTGGCGGCAGCCGGCGGATGCGCCGCGTCGCCTCGACGCCGTCCATGACCGGCATCTGCACGTCCATCAGCACGACATCGAGAGGCTCGCGCGCGACCATCCCGAACGCGGCAGCACCGTCCTCGGCGAGGAGCACCGTGTGCCCCTGCCGCTCCAGCATCGCCTCGAGAAGCTCCCGGTTCGTCGCGACGTCGTCGACGACGAGCACCCGCAGGCGGGGGCCATTCGTGGCCTCGGTCGGGGCGCGCTGCCGGACCACGCTCGCCTCGCCGAGCGGCAGCGAGACCTCGAACCAGAAGGTGCTGCCCTGGCCCGGCGCGCTCTCGACCCCGATCGTGCCGCCCATGGCCTCGACCAGATGCTTGCAGATGGCGAGCCCGAGGCCGCTCCCGCCATAGGTCCGGCTGATCGAGGCATCCGCCTGGGTGAAGGCGCCGAACAGCTGCTCCTGCCTGTCTTTCGCGATGCCGATCCCGGTGTCCCGCACCTCGAAGCGAAGCCGCACCCTGTAGCCGTCCGCGCTGCTCGCCACGTGCAGCGTGACGGCGCCCTGATGGGTGAACTTCAGCCCGTTGCTCACCAGGTTCAGCAGCACCTGCCGCAGCCTCGTCGGGTCGCCCTTGACGACGAGCGTGGTCGGCACCGCCGACGTCATCACGAACCCGACGGCCCGCTCGGCTGCCTGGGGCGCCATCAGCGAGCGCACCTCCTCCAGCAGGTCGGCGAGGACGAAGTCGATCGCCTCGAGCTCGAGCTTGCCGGCATTGATGCGCGAGAAGTCGAGAACGTCGTTGACGAGGCTGAGCAGATGACGGCCGGCGGTGCGGATGGCGTCGGCATGGCGCCGCGGCCGCGCCGCGAGCCCCTCGGCCGAGAGCAGATCGGACATGCCGAGAATGGCGGTGAGCGGCGTGCGGATCTCGTGGCTGATCGCCGCCAGAAACCTCTCCTTGGCCTGGCTTGCCTCCTCGGCCTCGCGTCTCGAGGTCGCAAGGTCCGCCGCCATCGTGCGGAAGGCGGTGACGAGGTCGCCCAGCTCGTCCCGCGAGCGGCTGGCCTCGAGCTCGACCGTCTCCCCCGCCGCCAGACGCCGGGCGGCCCGGGTGACCGCCTGGACGGGGCGGACGATGATGAGCGACAGGAGATAGCTCTTGATGCTCAGCAGCAGCAGCACGACCACGCCGGCCACGAGGACGAGCCGATGGGCTTCCCCGAGGGCGGCCTCCGTGCGCTGGCTGAATTGGGCGAGCTCACCCTCCTCCTTCGCCAGAGCCTGGGTGATGCGCTCCACCAGCGCCTGTTCCATGGCCTCGATGCGCCGCCTGGCCTCGATCAGCCGCGTTGCGTCCCTGGTCGCGGCCGCGAGCGCCGGGAACGCCCGGGCCGCCAGGATGAGCTCCTGGCCGTCTCGGGCAAGGTCGGTGGCGTTCGTGATCTCCTTGCTCAGATCCTCGATCCCCGCCTCGTCGAGGTTCCTGAGCAGGCCCAGATAGCGCGCCGCCGCATCCGTGAGGGCCGACGCATGGTTGCGCTGCTGGGCGTCCTCCTCGTCCGGCACCCCACGGTCGGCCGGGCCCAGCACCATCAGCATCACCAGCTCGTCGGCGTCGGGGACGATGCTGGTAGCAGCGCCGCGCAGGCTCTGCAGCGCCGCGATGGTGGGCAGGCTGTCGGCGACGGTCTCGCGGTAGGCAGACGCCACCCGCATCACGCTGGCATAGGCTACCCACATCACCCCGGTGGCAACGATGACGATGGCCGTGTTGGCGGTCAGAAGCTTGGACCGCAGGCGCATGCGAGGATTCCCCGGGTGATCTCGGGACAGTCTGAGGTCACCCAACAGTAGGATCGAGCATGGCAGCCATGCAATCGCTGTTTATGCCGCCTGCGTCTTTGGTGGTTGAAGATGATGGCTTGAGATCGCGGATCCCGCTATCCCGAGGTTTGCGGCACGGCGGCCGTTCGGGGGGCGGGCACGGGCTGCAGCCGGCCCCGCCCTCCCGCGCGGCACGGGCCCCCGCGCCGGATCAGGCGTCCGGCACCAGCCGCTTCGCCCAGTCGGCCACGGCGTCACCGCTGCTGATGTCCGCCTGCACCAGCCCGTCGATCATGAAGGTGGGCGAGACGTGGATCCCGTTCTGCCGGGCATATTTGGTGTGCCACTTGACCTCGCGGTCGAGGCCCGGCGTCTCGAAGACCTGGGCCAGGGCGATGCCGCTATAGCCCTCGATGCGCTTGATGATGTCCCTGGGCGTGGCGTCGAGATTGGGGCCGGTGCGATGGCCCTCGAACTCGAACTCCTCCCGGTGTGCCGCCACCGCCTGCATCACCTTCTTGGCAGTTTCCTTGCCGCCCTCGAGCGTCGACGCGGCGACGATGCAGCGGACCACGACACCGGAGAATAAATGCCAGGGCTGCGAGTGCAGCCGTATTTTTATCGTCACCCGATCCTCGCCCGCCAGCGCCAGCAGCTCGTCGAGCTTGCCGAGCGTGCGGCACGAATAGGGGCAGGTGGGCTCGAGAAAGGGCTCGAAGACGCGCGGGCCGTGACCCCAGACGAGGGGATCGGCCTTCCATGATGGGCTCGTCATAAAACCTCCCGGCATAGGCGATGCGTCGGCGGCCGGCGCTGCCGGCGGCGTCCCGAGAGCCGGCGGGCGGGAAGCGGGCAGGGCCGGCCCGCGCACCGCCTCGAGATCGCCCCGGATGGATAGATCGCGCGCCGAACCGCCACAAGGCCCGCCCGCCCGGCGGCCGCCGCCTAGCCCAGGATGCGATCCAGCACCCGCTCGTCGCGCGCCAGCGTCTCGCGCAGGATCTCGGGGCCGTTGACGACGACCGGGAACAGCGCGGATTCCTGCGACTGCAGGATCGTCGGATCCTGGCCCGCCGTCAGGAAGGCCTCGGTCAGCCGGCTCGCGACGGACTTGTCCAGCCCGGGTGCCCCCAGCGCCGCCACGCTCTCGGTGAAGGCCAGCTTGCGCTGCCCGCTCGCCTCGGCATAGGTGGGCGTGTCGGTCAGCACCGCGTTGCGCTCCGCCCCGAAGCTCAGGAGGCCGCGCAGGCCGCTTTGATCCCGCTCGATGAAGGCGGTGGGCAGGATGCCCGCGGCGGCACGTCCGCTCTTCACATCCTCGAACACCTCGCCCAGCGTGTCGCGCAGCGTCACCGCCATGGCGAGCCCGGCCTTGCGCTCCAGGATCAGCTTGGCGAGATAGGCCGCCGTGGCGCGCTGCAGGCAGCTCACGGCGAGCGGCGCCTTCTTCGCCGCCTCCACCGCGTCGCCCCACGACGTCAGCGGGCTCTTCTGCGTGGTGAAGAGGGCCACCGAGAAGCCGTTGCTGAGCTTGGCGATCGGCACCATGCTCTCCAGCCTCACCTCGCCATAGCCGGCACCCCTCTCCGTGGACTGCACCGCCATGATCGGCCCGCCGAACAGCCGCACGGCACCCTCCGACGGCTCCAGCGCCGCCCGCAGCGCCTTGAGGCCGTCCTCGCCGGTCACCGTCCTCACCTCGACCGGGCACTGCAAGATCCCCTGCAGCACCGGCTGCAGCAGGCTGAAGGCGGTCCAGATGACGGATGGCTTGCCCAGCGGCTCGACCAGCTCGAGCGCCGCAATGCCTCCCGCGGCCCGGCCGGCCCTCGCCGCCACGGGGAGTGCCAGGCCCGCAGCCGCGGCCAGCAGAAGCTTGCGTCGTGACGGCATTTTTTGCTCTTTCCGGCTGTTGGCGACCCGTTGCGAGCGCCTCCCTGGCGCCGCTCGACTATGACCCGCGCGATCGGCCGATACAAGCCGCGGTTGTGCCCACGGCACCCGCACCCGCGAAACCGGCGATCCCGCCGGGCTTGCCTCGCGCGATCCCCCGATCCACGATCCGCCCCCGCGGCAGAAAGCCGGGCCAATCCGGGCGAGGATCGATGACACGCTCTCCGCTGTTTTTGTCGGTTGGCGCAGCGCTGGCCCTCGCGACCGGGCCCGTCCCGGCCGCGGCACCGTCATCCCCGCCCGAGCAGCGCGTCGCCGGCGTGCCATGGGCCGCAACCGAGATCGCCGGCCGGGCCCTCCTGACAAAAGATCCGCCCACCATCGCCTTCCTCGCGGACGGCACCTTTTCCATGTTCGGCGGCTGCAACCGCTTCCGCGGCAAGGCCGACCTCGCGCCAGGAAAGATCTCCTTCACCTCGCCCATCGCCGGCACGCGCATGGCCTGCCCACCTGAGCGCATGAAGCTCGAGCAGGACATGCTGGAAGCGCTCGCCCGCACCGCCGGCTACGAGCGCAACGGCCCGCTCCTGAGCCTCACGACCGACCAGGGCGCCCCGACCGCCCGCTTCCACGAGCGCCCCGACTGATTTTTTGTCCCTCTCCGTCGAGAGCGGGCGCCGCGAACGCCGTCGAGCGGCGTGTCACCGCAGACCGTCAAAGGGATCTGAGCCCGCAGCCCATGGCGATGTGAGCTGCCGAGCTGAGCCCGGCACGCCCAATGCCCCCGAGCGCGCGCTGCGGGCCGCTTTCTCTGCAGTCGATTGATCTGCATCAGCGCCGGCGAGCGGCGGCTGAGCCACGATGGAACGGTCGCCGGGAGCCCCGCCCGATGGGCGAGGCAAGCCGGGCCGAGCTCTCTTCGCTGGCGCGGAGAAGAGATCGGACACGAATCACAACGGAGCACGGCTATGGACAAGGATCGGGTCGAGGGTGCTGCGAAGCAGGCCAAGGGCACCGTCAAGGAGGCCGTCGGCGAGCTGACCGGCGATGCCAAGCTGAAGGCCGACGGCAAGAAGGACAAGGCGGAAGGCAAGGTGCAGAACGCCATCGGCGGCCTCAAGGACAGCATCCGGGATGCGGTTCGCAAAGCCTAGCCGCCCGTCCCGCCGGCTGGCTCGGCCTGATGGCAGGTCGATACGACGGCCGAGGGAAGCTCGGCGTCTCGAGAACTTGTCGCTGCCCGGCGGGAACGTGGAACTAGCCGAGGCCTGGAACAAAAGCTTCTCGTGCGGGTCGGCCGTTTTGGCGATGATGCCGCGTCCGAGGTGGTGACGCGCGATACCGATGGGAGAGTTCCGTATGCCACGAGCGCGAGGCCTTTGCCGGCTGTTGGGTGCTTGCCTTCTCGGCATGGCATGGGCGACGTCGGCCCTGGCCCAGGGCGGCCCGTCCGTCACCCAGAGCGGCGGCGCGTCGGCCGGCGCTGCCGCCGGCGACTACACGGTGGCCGAGCTGGCCCAACGCTGCGCCGAGGCCGAGCCCGATTTCTGCTACGGCTACATCATCGGGAGCGGTCAGCTCTATCAGCAGATCACGCGCGTCGGCGTCGTGCGCGGTTGGGCCTGCGCCGATCCGCTGCCGACCCTGGAGCAGGTGCGGCAGGTGTTCGTCGACTGGGCCGGCGCCCACCCGACGATGGCGAACGGCGCCGCCGTCAACGGCTTCTGGCAGGCGATGAGCGAGCATTGGCCGTGCAAGGGCAAGTGACGGGCGACGGGATCGCCCCGAGGAAGCGGAGAATGGCGATGACGGCAACGAGCGCGGGTCGGCTGGGCGCGGTTCTGACACTCGTGGCGATGGTCGGCCTCGCCGGCTGCGAGGTCAACAAGACGACGGGCGAGCGAACGCTGACCGGGGCCGGCGTCGGTGCCGCCAGCGGCGCCGCGGTGGGGCTCCTGACCGGCAACTTCCTCGGCAGCGCCGTGACCGGTGCTGCGGCCGGCGCCGCCGGTGGCTTCGTCTACGACCAGATCAAGAAGAGCCAGTAGGCCCCGCCACCATGAGACCGCGCAGGTCGACCCGCCGTTCGTCGGTCCGCTGGCTCTGGCGACCGGGTTGATCCCGATCGAAGCGGAGCTTGTTGCGAGGCGTTGATGTGCCAGGTGCCTGGCCGATCTGCATCGTTCGGAGGACGTTCATGTCGTTGATTCTTGTCGTGATCATTCTTTTTCTGCTGTTCGGCGGCGGCGGCTATTATGGCTATCGTCGTCAGTATTACGGAGGCAGGGGCTTCAGCCTGCTCTTTATCGTGCTCATTGTTCTTCTCCTCCTCATCGTCTTTGGTGGGCCACACATGGGCTATATGCGCTGAGCATCTGGCCGCGGTGGAGAGAGGCGACGACGTCTGGGTCAGCGAGGTGATGGGCGGAGCGCTGGGTGACCGGAAGACGAGGCAGCCGCCGCGAACGCTGACGAGCGGCGTGTCGCCGCGTTTCCCGCAGTCACTCGCGGATCTTCCAGAACGAGTTTTTCTTCACCACCTTGCCGTCCCGGAACGTATAAAAATCGCAGCCGCGCACCTCGACGCGCTGGCCGTCGCTCGACGTGCCCGTGATCGTCCACTGGCTGATGCCGGTGTCCCCGCTGGCGAAATGCTCGGGCTCGCCATAGTGCACGTCGGGCAGCCCCTCGAAGCGCGAGCGCAGCCCTTTTTTCACCGCCTCGATCCCGACCAGCCGCGTCCCGCAAGCCTCGGGCCCCCGCGGCATCTCGAGCACGCAGTCCTCGGCAAAGAAGCTCATGATGCGATCGAGGTCATGCGCGTTGAACGCATCGAGGATCGCTTCGAGCTTGCGCAGCGTGGCCGTCGCGTCCTGAGCCATGGCTGAGCTCCTGTCCGGTGTGGAGCGAGCAAGCCGATAGAATAGAATCGGGAAGGCGGGCGGTCCAGCCCGGCCCAACGCCCCACCGGATGGCCCGACCCGACGCGGGCGACGGCGCCTCGATCCCCCCTGCTTTCCGCAAGGACTACTCCCAAAATGGAGCCGCCTGCAGTATCATTGCGAAGGCTCCGGCATCGCTGATCGATCGGATCCCAGGGGAGACCACGGATGCAGAAGAAGTCCTTTTGACTATGCGGTGCTGGTCGAGCCTCTCCCGCCCGAGGACGGCGGAGGCTGGCTCGCCATGGTCCCGGATCTTCCGGGCTGCATGTCCGACGGCGAGACCAGGCAGGAAGCGCTCGAGAATGCCCTGGGTGCCATCGAGTCCTGGAAGGAGGCGGCGGCCGAGCTGGGCCGCGAGGTGCCGGAGCCCGGCTCCTCGAACGGCCAGTGGCGCCAGCGCGTCCCGCGCACGCTCCACGCCACGCTGAAGCGGATCGCCGAATCCGAGGGCGTCAGCCTCAACACGCTCGTGACCTGCATCCTCGCCAAATCCGTCGGCAAGCGCTTCGGCAGCGGAGGTGGCGAGAAGGCGGGGTGAGCGCTGCGCAGACTGGCTGGCACCGCCACGCGAGGCGGGCTCAGCTGCGCCCATCATCGAGATGACGGTTGGAGGGGCTGCGGCCTGAAGCGCAACCATGGCCGGGAGCATGCGGCCGAACCATCATCTTCGCGCCTGAACAAGGCAGACGTACTGGGGAGCTGCGGCGACAACGGGCGGCCACGCCCCGAGCAACGAGATGGTGCGCAGGGCGCTACAGGAACTCGAAGATCAAGCGAGCGCTGCGAATGCTATTGAGCGGAGCGTCACCAATAATTCTCACTTTCAAGCACAATCCACTTATTAAGTGCCAAAACTTTGCGACCTTTCATTCTTTATTCTTCCATAGGGGGAAGCCGTAATAATTGTAGTCCTTATGCAACGTCATGAAATCGTATCGACCGTAGAATAAATAAGATATTGGAATAGAGAAATCCTTAATAACAATATGATTTATTGGATCCAAAAATTCGATTAGTCAGCTTCACGAGCGCGAATGGGTTCATTCGGTCTTCTTTCCACCTTCCCCAGATAGAAATCACCATGGCGGGGGTAAGCGAAATAATAATGCTGTGGTTTTAGTCATCCCGATAAGATCTAATGGATGTTTTAGCTGACGTCTGAATGCCGGAGGGAAGTTCGCACGAACAGATATGCGTCCGTTGTGCCCGTCCATAGTCCTCAGCCATGCTGGCGGCACTACCAGGTGGATTTGTTAGGCAGGTATTGCTTGACACTTGCGCGGTTCGATGCCTAAATACGTAACGTAGTTCCGCGCGCGAAGAAGAAGATAGCTGTAGCGACAAAGAAAATACCAGCCGAGCGACCATAGACCCACGGCTGCTATCACATATAGAAGTGAGGGACTCCAAGTATAGGCGTTGTCCAACTTCCTCTGCCATCGCGGAGCGTTTAATAATTATATGATTTGTCTTATTAAGCCTCAATGTCGAGAGTTGTTGTTCCACTATAATCCTGATAGTTGAAGACCGAGGTAATAAGCTTGTGGAGGCTCTCGTACGTCGAAAGATCGATCAGATCTCCTCTTCTTATTAATAGGCAAATTTTGTCTCGATGTGTTTTCCCTTGTCGATGACCCGTCGGGATAGAAACGGCCCAGTGCCGGATAATTGCTTTGCCACTCGTATATGAAGATGATACGGTTGGATTTGGCAGCGATGGGCACCCACCTCGCATCCAGAGCCAACTACCTCGGGGTAATACCCACGATCTTACCACGTCGATATACTGCGACTTATTGACGAGTCCTTGCTTAAAGGGCCGTATTTTATGATTTCCTCGCCAAAGTGGATGGTGCTTGAGTGTGGTCCTGCTATCGATGTAATTTCGACGCCGCCTTCGTCTTCGCAAATGGGGGGATTTGTTAAAATTCAGATTTAAGTAGTCTCCTTGTCGATTTCATATGCTGGCCTTTCATTCTAGTGATTATCTTAGCTAAGTCCCTTAAGATCGTCGAAGGTGCCGGCGTCAAGGATTAACTCGAGAGCTACAGCTCATTCGGTATCTTTAACCCAGAAAATTCGAGTGACGGTGACGCTCCACTCATTAACGCTCCTCACCGCCGTCCCGCGTCGCGCAGCGCCTTCCAGGCCTCTCCCCTGAGCCTGGTCCCGACCCTCAGCTCCTTCAGCCGCTCGATCGCCGCGTCCACCTCCGCCCGATCGTCCGTCGCCACAGGCACCAGCCGCGCGACCGCCTTTCCATGCCGCGTGATGACGACCTCCTCGCCCCGCTCGACGCGCTCGAGCAGACTCGAAAGACGGGCCTCGGCCTCACGGACATCGATCGCGGACACCATCGTGCTCCCAAGGACGGACAGAACAGCCACCCGCCAAGTCGCGCCAACCGCCCGACAGGAGGCCTCCTCGGTTGAAGCAGGCTGCCCCCGCGCAGCGACCCTAGCCCCATCTGCCGCCTGGGCCCCGCGAAGCATGGTATAGATGACATGCAAGCAGCATGCACCTGGAGCGCGTCCATGCCCGGCACCGAGCAGCTGACCATCACCCTCCCGTCCGACATGGCGGACATGGTGCGGAGCGCGGTGGCGACGGGCGACTACGCCTCCGCCAGCGAGGTGGTCCGCGAGGCGCTGCGGGACTGGACGACGAAGCGGGCCCGCCAGCTCCAGGAGCTGGCAGTCCTGAAGGGCGACATCGACAAGGGGCTCGCCGACATGGCGGAGGGCCGCATCAGGGAGCTGGACACCGCCCGCATCGTCGAGCGGGGCAGGGGCCTCCTCGCCGCCCGCTCGCCCTCCGCGTGACCGCGGCCCGCCACGCACATTGACAGACGCCTCGCCATCGCTATAGTCCGCGGCCACGTCTGAAGGCGACACGTTCAGGCGGCGTTTTTGTTGTTGTCCGCTCAGAGCCAGGTCGACCAACCCATGTACGCAGTGATCAAGACCGGCGGTAAGCAGTACCGCGTCGCCCCCAACGATGTGATCAAGGTCGAGAAGATCGAGGGCGAGGCCGGCAGCACGGTCGAGCTCGACCAGGTGCTGATGGTGGGCGGCGAGGCCCCGCAGCTCGGCACGCCGCTCGTCGCCGGTGCCCGCGTCATGGCCACCGTGCTCGAGCAGGCCAAGGGCCCCAAGGTCCTCATCTTCAAGAAGCGGCGCCGGAAGAACTCGCGGCGGCGCAACGGCCATCGCCAGCTCCTCACCGTGCTGCGCGTCACCGACATCGCCGTCGCCGCCTGAGCCGGCTCTCGAGGAGATAGAAGATGGCACACAAGAAGGCGGGCGGCAGCTCCAGGAACGGCCGCGACACCGAAGGCAAGCGCCTGGGTGTCAAGAAATATGGCGGCGAGGCCGTGATCACGGGCAACATCCTGGTCCGGCAGCGCGGCACCAAGTTCCACCCCGGCCCCAATGTCGGCATGGGGCGCGACTTCACGCTCTATGCGCTGCAGCCGGGCAAGGTCGCCTTCAAGGCGTCGCGCGACGGGCGCTCCTATATCAGCATCGTGCCGGAGGCCGTCGCGGCCGAGTAGGCCTCGCCCCAGGCTCCACAAGGAGAGGGAAGGGCCGAGAGACCCTTCCCTTTTTCGTCATGCGGTTTCTCGATTCGGCGAAAGTCTTCATCAAGAGCGGCGACGGCGGCTCCGGCTCGTCCAGCTTCCGGCATGAGAAGTTCATCGAGTACGGCGGGCCCGACGGCGGCGACGGCGGGCGCGGCGGCAGCGTCGTGGCACGCTGCGATCCCGACCTCAACACGCTGATCGACTTCCGCTACCGCCAGCATTTCAAGGCCCAGCGCGGGCAGGGCGGCATGGGCAAGCAGCGCACCGGCGCCGGCGGCAAGGACCTCGTCATCCGCCTGCCGCCCGGCACCCAGATCCTGGCCGACGACGAGGAGACGGTGCTGGCCGACCTCACCGCACCCGGCCAGGAGGTGGTGCTGGCCAAGGGCGGCGATGGCGGCTTCGGCAACATGCGCTTCAAGACCTCGACCAACCGGGCGCCGCGCCGCGCCCTCCCGGGCTGGCCGGGCGAGGAGCGCTGGGTCTGGCTGAAGCTCAAGCTTCTGGCCGATGTCGGCCTCGTGGGCCTTCCCAATGCGGGCAAATCGACCTTCTTGTCGGTCGTCAGCAACGCCAAGCCAAAAATCGCGGACTATCCCTTCACCACGCTCGAGCCCCGGCTGGGCACGCTCTTGATCGACGACCGTGCCCTCGTCGTGGCCGACATCCCGGGCCTCATCGAGGGCGCCTCCGAAGGCAAGGGCCTGGGCGACCGCTTCCTCGGCCATATCGAGCGCTGCGCCGTCCTCATCCACCTCGTCGACGGCACGGGCGAGGACCCGGTCGCCGCCTGGCACACCATCCGCGCCGAGCTTTTTTCATACGGGCACGGCCTCGCCGAGAAGGACGAGATCGTCTGCCTGAACAAGTGCGATGCCCTCGAGCCTGAGCGCGTGGCCGAGCTGAGGGCCGCGCTCGAGACCGCGACCGGGCGCTCCGTCCACGCCATCTCGGGCGTCGCCCGCACCGGCATCGAGACCGTGCTGCGCGAGGCGGAGGGGCTCGTCAGGCAGGCTCGCGCGCGTGCCCGCGAGGCCGAGGCCCTGGCCCTCCCGGCGTGAGCGCCCCCCTCGAGGCGAGCCGCCTGACCGTCAAGGCGGCCTCGGCCCTCCCCGTCGACGCGAGCGGCGAGATCCGCACGAGCCGGCCCGACACCCCCGCCGCCGGTCTTTTGTCACCTCGCCCCCGCGCGCAGGAGACCATCGTCGCCCTCTCCGGCGCCATCGCCCGCCGCCCGCTCCGTCCTGATGAAAAGAAGACCGCCGCGGGCCAGATCAGCCTCGCGTGCCACGAGGCTGCGGAGAAGAACGAGGGCGTCCGCCTCGACCAGTGCCACGCCCTCGATGCCGGCCACGTGAAGGGCCTCAGGGCCGCCCTCCAGCCCGCAGCCGGCCGGCCCTCCCGCGCCGTCTCGGGCGCTGCTCGTAACGTCATCGAGCCCGTCCTGAGCGAGGCCGCCGTCGTTCGCACCGTCCGCGCCCCCGAGGCCGCCGCCCGGGGCCTTCCCGCATGAGCGCCCCCCTCGAGCCCGCGAGCGGCCGGCCCATCAACGTCATTCCGGGCGTCGCTCGCTCGGGGACAGCGCCCATTCTGCGCGAGACCGCCGCCGGGGGCCTTCCCGCATGAGCAGCCCCCCTCGAGGCGAGGCGCCTCACCGTCAAGGTCGGCTCGGCCTCTGCTCGTCGAGCAGGACGGCGAGATCCGCACGAGCCGGTACCACAGCAGCACCTCCGACCTTTTGTCACGTCGCCGCCGCGGCCGGGAGGTCATGGTCGTCACCTCCGGCTCCATCGCCCGCCGCCCGCTCCGCCTCGAGGAAAAAAAGACCGCCGCGGCGGGGCAGATCATCCCGTCCCAAGCCGTCTCGGGCATCGCCCGCCACGAGGTTGCGAAGAGGGACAACATCGTCCGCCTCGACCAGTGCCACGCCCTCGATGCTGGCCACGTGAAGGACCTCCCGACCGCCCTCGAGCCCGCGGCCGGCCGGTCCGTCCACGGCATCTCGGGCGTCGCGCGCTCCGTCGTCGAGCGCACCCTGCGCGAGGCCGCTGCCCTGGTCCGCGCCACCTGCGCCCGCGAGGCCGCCGCCGGGGGCCTTACCGCATGAGCGCCCCCCTCGAGGCGAAGCGCCTCACGGTCAAGGTCGGCTCGGCCCTGCTCGTCGACGCGAACGGCGAGATCCGCACGAGCTGGCTCGACAGCCTCGCCGCCGATCTTTTGGCACGCCGTCGGCGCGGGCAGGAGGTCATCGTCGTCACCTCGGGCGCCATCGCGCTGGGCCGCCGCCTCCTGCGCCTGCCGCGCCGCCAGCTGCGCCTCGAGGAAAAGCAGGCCGCGGCCGCAGCGGGGCAGATCATCCTGGCGCACGCCTGGCGCGACAGCCTCGCCCGCCACGAGCTCGACGCCGCCCAGATCCTCATCACGCTCGAGGACACCGAGGCACGGCGCCGCTACCTCAACGCGCGCGCCACCGTCGGCAAGCTCCTCGAGCTCGGCGTCGTCCCCATCGTCAACGAGAACGACACCGTCGCAACGACGGAAATACGCTTCGGCGACAATGACCGGCTCTCCGCCCGCGTCGCCGTCATGGCCAGCGCCGAGACGCTTGTTCTCCTCTCCGACGTCGACGGCCTCTACACCGCCGACCCGCGCTCCCACCCCGAGGCCCGCCACATCCCCACCGTCTCCGCCATCGGACCCGAGATCATGGCGATGGCCACAGGCTCGGTCAGCGGGGTCGGCACCGGCGGCATGGTGAGCAAGCTCGAGGCGGCACGCATCGCCACCGGCGCCGGCTGCACCGTCCTCCTCGCCCGGGGTGCCGTCGACCACCCGCTGAAGGCGCTGGCCGAAGGCGGCCGCTGCACCACCTTCACCGCCGCCACCACGCCCCGCCGCGCCCGCAAGGAATGGATCGCCGCCTCCCTGGGTGCGATGGGCAGCCTCGCCATCGACGCCGGTGCGCTTGCGGCCTTGAAGCGCGGCTCCAGCCTCCTTCCCGCCGGCGTCACCGCGGTCGAGGGCAGCTTCGAGCGCGGCGATCCGATCCTGGTGCGCGCGCCCGACGGCGCCGTGGTGGCAAAAGGCCTCTCGGCCTACGATGCCGAGGACGCGCGGCGCATCGCCGGCCGCCGCACCGAGGAGATCGCGGCTATCCTGGGATACCGCGGCCGCGACGTCATGCTCCACCGCGACGACCTCGTTCTTTTGTAGTTTTTGTCAGTTGGTAGGGTCGCCAGACCCCACGCCCGAGCGAGGCCGGCATGACCTCCACCCCGCACCAGCCCAGCCTCACCGGCCGCCGCATCGCCACCGTCGGCGCCGGCCCCACCGGTCTTTTGTCCGTTTTGTCACTTGCCTCGGTCGGGGCGGATGTCACCCTCGTCGACGCTAGCCCGCTCGCCGCCAGCAATGACAAAAAAGACGGCCGCACTGTGGCCCTGCTCCAGCCCTCGATCCGGCTGCTGCGCCAGCTGGGCTTGTGGGAGCAGCTCGAGCCCGCAGCGCAGCCGCTGCGCCGCCTGCGCATCGTCAGCCTGCCCGAGGGCCATGGCGGCCCGCATCGACGGCGACGTCACCTTCGACGCCGCCGAGCTTTCGCTCCCCTCATTCGGCTGGAGCCTTCCTGTCAGTGACCTGCGCGACGCGCTGGCCGCCCGCATCCTCGAGAGTGACCACATAAACGACCGCACGGGGGCGCCCGTCGCATCCGTCGTCCTCCGCGGGCCCGAGGCCGTGCTCGACCTCGCGGCAGGGGGCTCCATCCGCGCCGACCTCGTCGTCGGCGCCGACGGGCGCGGCTCCGTCGTGCGTGCCGCCGCCGGCATCCCGGTCTCGCGTCACCCCTACCGCCAGACCGCGATCACCGTAGCCTTCGCGCATGAACAAACCCATAACGACACCTCGATCGAGCTGCATCGCCCGGGCGGCGCCTTCACCATGGTGCCGCTGCCCGGCCGCCGCTCCGCCCTCGTCTGGGTCGAGCACGACCATGACGCAGAGCGCCTCCTGGCCCTCCCCGCCGATGCTTTTGAGACCGAGCTCGACGCCCGCGTCCGCCCCTGGCTCGGCCCGGTCCACAGCGTCGGCGAGCGAAAAAGCTTCCCGCTCGTGGGCATGAGCGCCGGGCGGCTCGTCGGGCCGCATGTGGCGCTGGTGGGGGAGGCGGCGCACGCGATGAGCCCCGTGGGCGCACAAGGGCTCAACACCTCGCTCGCCGACGTCGCAGCCCTCGCCCGTGCCGTCTCGAAAAGCCTGTGCCAGGGCCGCCCCGTCTCCCAGCCCGACGCCCTCATCCGCTACGAGCGGGAGCGCCTGCCCGACATCCAGGCCCGCCTGCTGGTCACCGACGGCCTCGCCCGCGCCGTCGCCACCGCCTTCCCCGCAATCGTCAAGGCCCGCGGCCTCGGCCTCCGCCTCGTGGGCTCCCTCCCGCCGCTTCGGCGCCTCGTCATGCGGGGCCTCCTCGAGCCCCGCGGCCAGGCGGCGCCGGACCCCGGCTAGGGCCCGGAGGCGTCCTCGCCCGGGTCTTCCCTAATTGTGGCAGCTCGTGCTGGAGGACAGCGATCCGCTGTTGGCACCGGTGGCGGAGCTCGTGGTCTCGGTGCAGCTCGTCTCGCCTGGGTCCGATCCGGCGGAGCCCGTGTCGCCCTGCTCCTCCTGCTCCTTCTGGTGTTGCTGATACGCCGCCCGCTGCTGCTCGTCGGTGGCGCTCTGCGGGCTCGGATCGGCGTAGTTCTTGTCGTTGAACGGCGATGCTGCCGTCGCGCCCGAAGAGGACGACGAATATTTGCCCTGTCCTGTCCGCTTGTCCCAGGCGTCCTGGTCGGCCGCGTCGGCGGCGGCCTTCGCGGCCGCCTGCGCCCGCTGATCCGCGGCGGCCTGGGCCTGGGCCGCCCGGCGGTCGGCTGCAGCCTGCGCCTCGCGCTGGGTCACGATCTGCATCATGCAGCGCGCGAAGGCATCGGTGCCGGGCGTGAAGCCGAAGCCGGTGCACTTCTCCTGATCGCTGGCCCGCTGCGCTGCGGCCATGGCCGCCTGCTCCTCGGGCGTCGGCCCGCACCCCGCGAGCAACGCCAGGCCCAACCCCACGGCGAGCACCCCGATCGGCCTCATGACACCCCCCGCGCATCGCTTTCCCGACGAGTAGAGAGCGCCGCCCCGCCCTTTGCAAGCCCGGCCTCCAGCCACGGGCCCGGCATCCCGTCGACCTGTCGCTCGCCTCGACCTCCGGTCCAGACGCCGGCATGTCCACGCCGCGGCCGAGCGCGCCGCCCGCGTCGTCGGTGCCGTCCTCCTCGTCCCTGTGTAGAGGATGGCGATCAAGCACGACCCGGCCCTGATCCATGGCGAGCCCGGCAGCTATGGCGTGGTCTTCCCCGATCTGCCCGGCTGCACCTCGGGCGGCGCCACACTGACGGAAGCCGCCCGCAACGCCGCCGAGGCTCTTTCCTTCCATCTCGAAGGAATGGCCGCCGCCCGTGAAAGAATCCCCGAGCCCGGCGAGCTTCGACGTGCCCCTGCCCGACTGGCTTGCCCCGGAGGAGGGCGAGGCGCCTGAGGAGCCCGTGCGCCTTCTCGTGCCCGTCGAGACGCCGGGCCGCGCCGTGCGCGTCAACATCTCCATGGACGAGGGCCTGGTCGCCCGCCTCGACGCCGCCGCCAACCGCCGCAACATGTCCCGCTCCGCCTTCCTCGCCGAGGCGGTGAGGATCGGCGCTCGTCGCGGAGAAGGCGGATGCCTGAGAGGGCTGGCTGGCCACGGTCGGACCGCGCATGGGAGGACTGCGAGCCGAGAGTTCTTCAGTCACTCGCAGGAAATAGATCGGCAGGGCTCATGTACGAGTCTCCGATCTCATCGCCTTACGATCTCATTGATAGAGATTCCACAATCAAGTGTTATCCCCTCATTATCGGTGGTAGCCCGGCATGCGCGGGATGGTTGATTTCCAAAACTCGACTGCCGGCTCCTCGTTACGTATGCTATGCCGCTGTGATATAAGTCCCAGCTCAGTGAATATTTTCGGCCCAAGACCAGCGCCTTTGTAAACAATGCGAACAAGATGCGGACGCTTCCTAAATAGTTGCTCGCGAGAGATCGTATAATAATGATGGAGCTGCTTTCGAGCCTCGACGAAATTTATAAGTGTCTCCGCTTTGTACACCAGAGAACTGAACCCACAGCGACCCACTGGGCGGGTGCCGCGTGAAGCTGTGAAGCCCTTCGTTTGGTTTCACGTCGTCTCTTGATCGAGTTTCTTGACAAACGTACTCCATGATCTGCAGTTAATCCAATGAGTAGAGAAGAGTTGCTCGATGACATTACCCGCGATCGATATCGCGTGGCTAACGTCAACCCCTGTTTTCGCTAGAATGAACTTCTTACGGCGGGTTGGTCCTCTTCCAGGAGTTCGCTTGGAAAGTGAGGGACTTCATATCACAAACCAAAGAGCAGTCTGAGGCGGCAGAATCTCCCAGAGAATTATTCAAAATCGACTTACTTCATGTACTTGGTCTTGAGAAATCGACCATCGCTCTATCGAACGAAGTACTATAATCCGTAGGCCCGACGTGGGAAGGCGAATTTCACTCTTCACGAGTTCGTCTGACAGCTGCAGTAGCTTAAGTTGCTTATAATTCTGTCCTGTTCTATTAGATATATATTTACATTCTACCTCGATGTATTGGTCTCCATTTCTTGCCAGAAAGTCGTATGTCTTGGAGATCCATGGCATCATGCTCATAGTCCTTCAAATGAAGAAGCCAGCCGCGATGGGATAACTGCATTGCCGTGCCGATTTCAAGCGCTATTGGCCCAAGGCCACGTGTCGAGGGGAGTCGTCAAATGCGGCTCTTGTTCGGCCTTTGAGCTCTTGCCCTGGCTCTCGTGGAGATGGCATCGTGGAATTGGAGAAATGTGTGCACGAAGGACTCTGCCTGTATACCTCGGGAGAGTCTGATGAGTTGGGCCATGGTCGGCCCTTACGCTTTCGCCGTAAGAGCGAAAGGAAGGAAAGCTCTATACGAGCGTGGGCCGCATAGTGCCGGCGATATAGTGGGTTTCGCTTAATCTGCGCGTCTATGGCCTTCACGCTTTTAGAGACTGTCGGATACCAACAATATCGAAGAATCGGCCGAAGGTTTCGGCATCCGATATGACAGGAGCGATGTAGATATCCGAATGAACGTTGGCTCCGAGGCGATTGCGGCAGCAGGCGTGGGGCCAAGTCCAGCCTCGAAGGCACAGGGGGCCATGGTGGCTGAGGTATCGAATGCGAGGTACGAGGTGCGAGCTTGCTGTATCTGTGGCGGTGCTCTCCGACGGGTCGATGGGATCGAGGTCGTGTAGCGCTCAGCGATACGAGGTCCTTCCATCAGCGTGGCCGGCACGGGTCCGGCTGCGTGTCGATAGCGGTGCTAGCAGCGACCGGAGGTGCTCCGGATGTGTCAGCCGGGTACCACGATCGTCTAGGAGCTGGTCGAGGGTATACGGGCACTCAGCGGGCAATCGCCGCCGCAGCACTCCGCTCCCCATGCTGCTCCAGCGCCCGGCGTGCGACGCGCGCGCCTGCCCGTAGAGCCTGGAAGCTGGGCCTCCGCGTCGCGCCGGATCGATGGCGTCAGCCGATCGCCAATCCCCGCCCGAGCATGGTCGATCGATCGAGCCAGCCCCGCCGCGGCTCGGTCGCCGGCGAATGCTCCAGCTTCAGGCAATGCTCGATCAGGCGGCGGAGCTGGCTCTACGGCGTCTGCGGCGCTTGATCGCCCAAATCCTCGACCTCCTCGGCCAGGTGCTCGAGGTCGCAGCGGGCCGTTCCAGCGCTCGGCCGACAGCCGCCGCAGCGCGCCGCCTGCTCGCGGCTCCACGCATAGAAATCTTCGTCGTATAGCTCCGCCTTCCGCGTCGCCATGGCGATCCACCCTCCTGCCGCCTCAACCTACCAGCGAACGCGCGGCAGGCAAAGGGGTGAGGGCGGTGTCGGGTCCGCCTGGGTCCCTGCCTCCGCGGGAACGAGCGGAAGGGGGGACGTCTCCGTCACCGTTCTGCCTCCGCACGCCGCTCCAGCGCCCGCGCGGACGCAGCGGGGATACAGCTCTCGCTCTGCTCCTCCGCATCGCGCCGGATCGACGGCGTCAGCCGATCGCCAATCTCGGCCCGCGCATGGTCGATCGTGTCGAGCCACCCCGCCCGCGGATCAGTCGCCGGCGAGTGCTCCAGCTTCAGGCAATGCTCGATCAGCCGACGGAGCTGGCTTCTGACAGCGTTGCGCGCTCGTCGCCCAAGTCCTCCACCTCCTCGGCCAGGTGCTCGAGGTCCAGCGGGCCGTTCCAGCGCTCGGCCGACAGCCGCCGCAGCGCCGCCGCCTGCTCGCGGCTCCACTGATAGAAGTCTTCGTCGTACAGCTCCGCCTTCCGCGTCGCCATGGCGATCCACCCTCCTGCAGCCTCAACCTACCAGCGAACGGCCGCAGGAAAAGAGGCGAGGGCGGCGTCCTTTGCAGCGCCGCCATGCTATGCTTCGGGCACGCAACGGAACGGGGATGCGATGGCTATGTCGGCCAGTCTGATGGTCGAGACCGAGCGCGAGGAAGACGGCCGATGGCTGGCCGAGGTCCCGGCCGTCGCCGGCGCCCTGGCCTATGGCCGCACGCCGGAGGAGGCCGCACGCCAAGGCACGGGCCCTGGCGCTTCGCGTGCTCGCCGAGCGGCTGGAGCAGGGCGAGCCGACCCCCGAGATCGAGGGCCTGTTCGAGACAACGACCTGACGGCCACTCGCGCGACCCCCTGCTCGCAGGCGCCGCCACCCAACCGACAAAAGAAAAGAATCAACCTCCGATTGACAATCGGAACTTAATCCTTATATAGCTCTTCATGCCTTGTCCCTACCCGACCCGTTCCCCCGACTCCGCACCCGCCGCCTGGCGCGCGCGGGTGGCGCGGCGGCTTGCGGCCGGGGCGTCGGTGGCCGAGGTCGCGGCGTTGGAGGACATTGCCGACTCCGTGGTTTTGTCGCTGCTCGAGGAGCCTGGGTTCCAGCGCCTCGTCGAGGACTATCGCGCGGAGCGCGAGCTGCCCGAGGACGAGCGCGAGCGGCTGCTGATCCAGAGCGCCTGGGCCGGGCTGTTGTCGCTCGCCGACATGGGCGACACCAAGGCTCTTCTGTTCATTGCCTATGAAGGCAATCGCGGCCGGCATCCGGAGAACCGCCTCCGCCGGCTCGCTTCTTTTTGTCACTTGGCCGAGGCGGCTCGGGAGTCGTCGTCCGATTGCGACGTCGGCGAGGCGGGCGGGGCTGCGGTCGCCGGTGCGGCCGAGCCTTCGGCGCGGCGCCGGCCTTTTTCATGCCGACCTCACCGCATCCATCCCGGAGGAGCCGAGCCTGGCGGCGTCGCTCCTCCATCCCATCGACAAGCGCCCGGCCCTGCTGGGAGAGAGCAGGATCGGGGCGAGCGAGACGAGGAGACGGACAGACAAAAAAACCTAGGCCCCCAGCGAAGAGCAGCGAAGCCAAGGCGAGCCGGCCCACCCTTTCCGGTCGTCCCCCGGCCCTCGCATGTCATCGCCCAGTCCGCGCATGTCATCGCCCGGCGCCACGCATGTCATCCCCCGACTTGATCGGGGGATCAGGTGGCAGGGGTGACGCTCGGGCAGCGTGGAAGCTCCCCGTCACCTGACCCCCCGGTCGAGCCGGGGGGTGACAGGAGAGGTGTGTCGTCCCCGCCCTCTCTGGTGGCGGCTCGGCCGCAGCGCGGGCCGAGTGAGCCGCGCCCGCGTTGTCGCCCGCCCCGGCCGCGTCGCCGCCCATCGCGTCGTCGCCCGAGCCCACGCATGTCATCGCCCGGCCCCCACATGTCATCCCCCGGCTCGACCGGGGGATCAGGTGGCAGGGGTGACGCTCGGGCAGCGTGGAAGCTCCCCATCACCTGACCCCCCGGTCGAGCCGGGGGGTGACAGGAGAGGTGTGCGCCGCCGCGCTCTTCTTCAGGGGCGTCCTGAGATGACCCCGACGCTCCCTTGTCGGTGCCCGGCGCGACGGCGCGGTGACAGCAGAGCCAGGCCGCCGCGACCCTTATGTGTCATCCCCCGGCTCGACCGGGGGATCAGGTGGCAGGGGTGACGCCCGGGCAGCGTGGCAGCGCCCCATCCATTTTCCCCCGCCCTGCCGGAGGGCGACGATGGGAGCGCCGCCACCTCATTCCCTCCCACCCCCCTCCCAGAGTGACAAAAGAAAGGAAATCCATGCACGCCAGCTCCACCTCCACCTCCGCCCCCACCCCCGCCTACGATCCGGGCGCGCTCGCCTGGTGTCGGGCGGCGCGGCTGCGCGCCGGGAAGGTTCCCCCCTATGCCATCGCCGCCGCGATGGGGATCGAGCCGGCCGAGGTGAGGAAAAAGCTGGCGGGCGACGAGGAGCTGGTGGAGCTCGTCGCCTTCTACGAGGAGGAGTGGCGGCAGAGCCTGGGCGAGCGGATGGGCCGCGTCTGCTCGCTGCTGGTCGGCGAGGTGATGCTGACGCTCGAGACCGGCTCGGCCCTGAAGCTGGGCTGGATGGTGCGCGAGGTGCGGCTGGGCCACCGGCCGGCGGCCAACGGGAACGAGCGGCCCGCCGGCGATACGGGCGGGCCCGAGCGCGACGGCACCGCCATGCTTCAGTTTTTGGCTTCTCTTTGTGACCTCGACTACGAGGAATATTGCGCGCTGCCGGGGGCGCCCTATCCGCGGCGCGAGCCGCCGCTCGGCCGCAAGCGCATCCTTTACGAGCGCGCCCGGGCCGCCATGCGCGGCGAGGCCGTGCCGGCCGCCACGCCGGAAGAGCTGGGCGCGCCGCCGCCCCGCGAGCCGATCTTGTCGGTTTCCGAGGAGCAGAAACCGGAGCGGCCGGTGGATCGGGTGACGCAGGCGCGGGAGGAGCGCCGGGCCGCGATCAAGGGCCTGCAGGCGCGCATCCAGGCGGTCTGCGCCAAGGAGGCGCCCGAGACGGCCGACGAGCTCGACCTCGCCGAGGCCGTCTGCTCGCTGCGCTGGCCGCACTGGCCGCCCTATGAGGGCGGGCTCGATCTCGAGCTGGTCGAATCGGCGCTGGCCACGATGAGGCGCCTCGACACCGCCACCCTGCGCCGCCTCGGCGCCAAGCCCGTCATCGCCCCCGACAAGAGATAGGCCGCGCCCGGCCGCTGCCGGGCCTTTGTCGGTTGGAAGGTTCCAGGTCGTTGTGACGGAGGCTTGCGGCGTATAGGATGACCCCCAACACATAAAGCCGGTGATGCTCCGGGAGGGCAGGCCGGCGTCGAGGGGGAAGGTGAGGATGCGGATCTCGAACGTCGAGGCGCTTTATCTGCGTCTGCCCGAGATCAAGGCGCGCACCGACAGCTCCCAGGACGCTCTCCTGATCCGCATCACGACGGACGCCGGCATCATCGGCTGGGGCGAGGTCGACGGCTGCCCCTGGGTCACCAAGGCCATCGTCGAGGCGCCGATGTCGCACACGCTGGTCACGGGCCTCAAGGAGGTCCTGATCGGCGAGGACCCGATGGACGTCCAGCGCCTGTGGCGCAAGATGTACGATCGCACCCTCTATTACGGCCGCGAGGGGGCGGTGATCCAGGCGATGGCCGGCATCGACCTGGCGCTCTGGGACATCAAGGGCAAGGCGCTCAAGATGCCGGTGTGGCAGGTGGCGGGCGGGCGCTACCGCGACAAGCTCAGGGTCTACGCCTCGAACATGTTCCAGTTCACGCCCGAGGCCACCGCGGACCGGGTGAAGAAGGCGAGGGACGAGGGCTACACGGCCGCCAAGTTCGGCTGGGAGCCCTTCGGCAAGGACGCCCGCACCGACTGCCGCTACCTCGACGCGATGCGCAAGGCCGCGGGCGACGACTTCGATCTGATGCTCGACGTGGGCCTGGTGTGGGACGCCACGACGACGATCCAGCGCGCCCGCCTGTTCGAGCCCTACGGCCTCTTCTGGATCGAGGAGCCGCTGCCCCCCGACGACCTCACCGGCTACGCCAAGGTCAGCCGGGCCATCACGCAGCGCCTCGCCGCCGGCGAGGAGGAGTGCACGGTCAGGGGCTTCGCGCGGCTGATCGACGAGGGCGGCATCGGCCTCGCCCAGATCGACCTCACCCGCTGCGGCCTGACCCAGGCGCTCGAGATCGCGGCCCACGCGGCAAGCCGCGGCATCCCGGTCGCCAACCACAACTTCACGACCGACATCAACACCGCGGCCTCGCTGCACTTCCTGGCGGCGGTGCCCAACGCGCTGGTGCTCGAATACTGCGTCGAGCCCAGCGAGATCAGCCGGGCCCTGGCCCGCAACCCCTTCAAGCTCGAGGACGGCCATTTCCGGGTGCCCGAGGAGCCGGGCCTCGGCGTCGAGCCCAACATGGAGGTCATCGAGCGCTATCTCGTGCGCGGCTGACCGCGGGCCGCTGCCCGCCGCGGGCTTCAAGAGGAAAAGAAGGAGGGAAATGTGATGCGCTCGCTGGCTCTTGGTATGGTCTGTCTCGCCACCCTGGCGGTCGCCCGCCCGGCCGCCGCCGCGGACCCGAAGTTCTTCATGGAGACCGAGCCGCAGTTCCAGAGCTGCGCCGACGGCTCGCTCGACCGGGTGCGCAAGGAGGGCATCGTGCTGGGCGAGTCGGGCATCGCCCCGCACTCGATGCTCGACGCCGAGACCAAGAAGGCGAGCGGCATCGATGTCGAGATCAACGACGCGGTGCTGGACTGGCTGGGCGTCACCAAGCGGCGCATCGAGTGGATGCCCTGGGGCTCGCAGATCCCGGCGCTCCTGAGCAAGCGCACCGACGTCATCGCCCAGAACATCCACGTCAACCCGGAGCGGGTGAAGGTCATCAGCTTCACCGGCCCGGCCTGGTGGTACGGGCCGATCGTGCTGGTCCAGAAGGGCAACCCGGACAAGATCGCCTCCTATGACGACCTCAAGGGCAAGACCGTGGCCGCCATCGGCGGCTCGGCGGCCGAGGCCTATCTGGTGCGCATCGGCGTCAAGGCGCAGCCCTTCAAGTCCGAGGTCGAGGAGCTGCAGAGCCTGGATCAGGGCCGGGTCAAGTACGTGGTCGAGGACGACGTGATCTTCACGGTCTTCCAGAAAGAGAACCCGAACAGCAACATCGAGGCGCTGACCAGCATCGCCACACCCGACGACATCATCTACGGCGGCGGCTACGGCTATGCCCGCTACGGCATCCGCAAGGAGGACTGCCAGCTGCGCGTCGCCTACAGCCGGGCCCTGGCCGAGCTGCGCGGCAACGGCTTCGTCAGCGCGGTCCTCAAGAAATACGGCCTCAGCGACCGCAACCTCTTCTGGTTCAAGCTCAACCCCTGAGGTGAGCCGCCGGGGCCGCCCGCCGGCCGCCCCGGCCTGCCTCCTGCATCCGGACCTGCGGCATGGAGCTCTTCAACCCGGCGGTCGCGGTGGACAGCCTCGGCCCGCTTCTCGGCGGCATGCTGATCACCGTCGAGCTCACCCTCGTCACGATCGTGCTGAGCCTCGGGCTCGGGCTGCTCGTGGCGCTGGCGCGCATGTACGGGCCCCGCTGGCTGGTCTGGATCGTGCTCGCCTATGTCGAGGTGATGCGCGACACGCCCTTGCTGCTCCAGCTCATCTACATCTACTACGTGCTGCCCGAGATCGGCATCCGCCTCGACAGCTTCTCGGCCTCGGTGCTGGCCTTGACGCTCAACTACTCGGCCTACATCTCCGAGGTCTACCGCTCGGGCATCCAGGGCATCGCCAAGGGCCAGAGCGATGCCGCGGCGGCGCTGGGCATGACCCGGCCGCTGGCGCTGCGCCGCATCGTCCTGCCCCAGGCCATCCGCCTCGTCATCCCGGCACTCGGCAACTTCCTGATCTCGCTCTTCAAGGACACGGCGCTGTGCTCCGTGGTGAGCGTTCAGGAGGTGCTCTTCACCGCCCAGCTGATGGCCGCACGCAACTACCAGTACTTCACCCTCTACACGGTGGCGGGGGTGCTCTACTTCATCGTCGGCTTCGTGGCGGCGAGGCTCGTCGGCCATCTCGAGCGCAGGAACCGCGCCGGCTATCGGCGCCGGCGCCCGGCCCGCGCATGAAGGACCATGCGCGACCGATGATCGAGGTCCGGGACCTTCACAAGTCCTACGGCCATCTCGAGGTCATCAAAGGGGTGAGCCTCACCGTCGGCACCGGCGAGGTGGTCTGCATCATCGGTCCCTCCGGGTCGGGCAAGTCGACCTTCCTGCGCTGCATCAACTGGCTCGAGGTGCCCGAGCGGGGCCACATCCGCATCGACGGCCAGCCGGCCTTCCGCATCGACGGACCAAGCGGCCCGAGGCTGCAACGGCCGCGCGAGATCGCCGCCGTCCGCGCGCGCGTCGGCATGGTCTTCCAGTCGTTCAACCTCTTCCCGCACCTGACGGCGCTGGGCAACGTCATGGAGGCGCCGGCCCACGTCCTGCGCCTGCCGCGCTCCGAGGCGCGTGATCGGGCTCTGGGGCTGCTGGCCCAGGTCGGCCTTGCCGACCGTGCCGACCACTATCCCGAGGAGCTCTCGGGCGGCCAGCAGCAGCGGGTGGCGATCGCCAGGGCGCTGGCCATGGAGCCCAAGGCGCTGCTCTTCGACGAGGTGACCAGCGCTCTCGACCCCGAGCTCGTGGGCGAGGTCCTGGGCGTGATGCGCGATCTGGCCGCCCGCGGCATGACCATGGTCGTGGTGACCCACGAGATGGGCTTCGCGCGGCAGGTCTGCGACCGGGTCTTCTTCATGGACCAGGGCGTCATCGCCGAGGAGGGGACGCCCGAGACCATCTTCTCGTCCCCGCGCGAGCCGCGCACGAGGCTCTTCCTCAAGGAGATCCTCGAACGGTGAGGGCGTGGCGAGGGCGGCGCCCGAGAGGCGGCGGCTAGGATGCGGCGGTCGGCTTCCCGGCGAGCAGCGCCTCGACGATCGTGCGCCACTCGGCCTTGAGGTCGCCGTGCGCCGCGGGTCTTCCGGCGCGGCGGTACCAGTAGCCGGCATTGCCGAGGTCGCCCTCGACCCGGTGCAGATAGGCGTGCACCCAGGCGCCGTCCCGATCGTCCTGGTTCTGGGCGATGACGTGGGCTGCGTCCCAATCGCCCTTGGCCTCCCGCCAGAGCGCCTGGACCAGGGGTGCCAAGCCCGGCGGTGGCTCGTTCTGACTGAGCGAGCCCTCGAGCTCGGCGACGGTTCGCGTGGTCATGGCACGTGCTCCCAGGGCCGGAAAGGATCCGGCCCTGGCTAGCATGAGGCCCTGCGTCCACGGAAGGCCTGCCGGGACGTGCGCCGGCTGGGCAACGGCTGCGCGGCCCGCTAAGAAGGCGGCCGGCAATTCTGGCGGGAGGCTCCGATGCAGAACTATCTGACCACCGAGCGCACCTTGCCCGCCGACGGCACAAAGGGCACGCTCGTCGGCCGGGTCCAGTTGCCGGGCACCGGCCCGGCCGTGGTGGCGGTACGGGAAGGGGGCATCTTCGACCTCACCGCCAAGGCTCCCACGCTGAGCCTCCTGATGAGCGCCCCGGATCCGCTCGGCCTCGCCCGCGATCCCGCGGCCCCTCGCCTCGGCGACCTCGCGCCCATCCTCGCCAATTCGGCCTGGGACAAGCGCGACCCGAAGACGCCTTGGCTCCTGGCCCCGGCCGACCTGCAGGCGCTGAAGGCCGCGGGCGTTACCTTCGTGAGGAGCATGCTCGAGCGGGTGATCGAGGAGCAGGCTCGGGGCGACTTCACCAAGGCCCAGGACATCCGGCAGCGGATCGAGGGGGCGATCGGCGGCTCGCTCAGGAGCATCCGCCCCGGCTCCGACGACGCCATGAAGGTCAAGGAGCACCTCGTGGCCGAGGGGCTCTGGTCGCAATATCTCGAGGTCGGCATCGGCCCGGACGCCGAGGTCTTCACCAAGGCCCAGCCCATGTCGGCCGTGGGTCACGGCGCCTTGGCCGGCATCCACCCGAAATCGTCCTGGAACAATCCCGAGCCCGAGGTGGTGCTCGTCGTCTCGCGCGAGGGCCGGATCGTCGGCGCCACGCTCGGCAACGACGTCAACCTGCGCGACTTCGAGGGTCGCAGCGCGCTGCTGCTGAGCAAGGCCAAGGACAACAACGCCTCCTGCGCCATAGGCCCGTTCGTGCGCCTCTTCGACGACAGCTTCGGCATCGAGGACGTGCGCAAGGCGGAAGTGCGCCTCGACGTCCTGGGCGAGGACGGCTTCAAGCTCGAGGGCAGCAGCTCGATGGCCGAGATCAGCCGCGACCCGGAGGAGCTGGTGGCGCACACCATCGGCAAGACGCATCAGTACCCGGACGGCTTCCTGCTCTTCTGCGGCACGATGTTCGCGCCGACACAGGACCGACTTGCCCCGGGCCAGGGCTTCACCCACAAGCCGGGCGACCTCGTCGTCATCGCCTCCGAGCGCCTGGGCGCCCTGGCCAACCGGATCGAGACGGCGGACCGGATCGCCCCTTGGGACTTCGGCATCGCCGATCTGATGCACAACCTGGGCGCCCGCAACCTCCTCGGCCCGACCGCCTGAAGGAGCACGCCGGCGCCCTGCAGAGGGCTCGAACGAGAAGGGGCCGGTGTTGCCGGCCCCTTTGTCTGTCCGATCTCAGGAGGGGGCTGCGCTCATCCCCTCCGCGGCCATGCCGGCCGGACGTATGTGCTCGATCTCTTCCTTGATCCTGAGCTTCTCTTTCTTGAGGCGGGATACCATGGTCTGATTCGGAAGCGGTCGGTGCAGCTCCTCGTCGATCTGCTGCTCGAGCCGCGAATGCTTGCCACGGAGACTGTCTACATGCTCCTGCATCGACATCGATCAGAACCTCCCGGTTGCTCCTTGAGCACATTACAATCTAGTGACACGGAGCTGCCACTTCCAGGGGAAATCGGCGGGTCCGACACCCCTCATGTGCCGCTCTGGCCCATCGCCGCGACGATCAGGGCCTGAAGCTCGGCATGGTCGCCGACGGCGAGCCCGGTCAGCAACTCGAGGTTGATTGCGGCCAGCCGCTCGCCGGCCGCCCCGCCGCTTGTCGGCGCCTCCTGGGCCAGCTGCTCGAGCGCCAGCTGCTCCACCCGCTCCGCCTCGAGCTCGGCCGCGGCCACCGTCCGGCGCAGCGCTTCCAGCGGCTCGGCGAGGAACCCGTCGGCCGTTGCGGCGCGGGCCTTGAGCGCTCGACGCGCGCCCCGGAGTGGTCGGATGATCGGATCCTGATGCTCGCTGGCGGCGGCGCGAAGCCGGGCCGCCAGCGACGGATCGAGACGACGTTCCTGCCGCGCCAGCCAGCAGGCGAGGAGAAGGAGGTTGACGTCGGCGCCCTGCCGGTCCTGCAGCGCGAGGCAGGCATCGGCCACACCCGGCAGGCCATAGACCTCGAGCGAGAAGTCCCAAAAGGCCGAGGAGGGCCAGGGATCGTTCCCGGGCGACACCCGCCTCAGTCGCCGAAAGCGATGCCGAGGCCGCGCGCCGTGCGCACCAGCGCGTCGTCCGGATCGACCGCCTGGAAATGGGCGCAAGCATCGCCGATCGGCTCGTCGATCACCCGCCGCTCGCGCCAGCCGACGACGCGATCGAAACGGCCGGCGGCAACGAGGTCGACGGCGGCGACGCCGAAGGCCGAGCCGAGCAGCCGATCCAGCGGCACCGGCGAGCCGCCGCGTTGGACATGGCCCAGCACCGTCACCCGTGTCTCGGCACCCGTTCGCGCGGCGATCGTCTCGGCCACCACCCGACCGATGCCGCCATAGCGGGATTGGCCGTGCGCGTCGGTATAGGTCTTGATCTCGCCCTCGCCCGAGGGGACCGATTCGGCGACGACGACGAGGCTGAAATTGCGGCCGCTCGTCCGGCGTTCCTCGATCTTGGCGCAGACCTTGGCCATGTCGTAAGTGATCTCGGGGATCAGGATGACGTCGGCACCCCCCGCGATGCCGGCGGTGAGCGCTATGTGGCCGGCGTCCCTGCCCATCACCTCGATTACCATCACCCGGTTGTGGCTCGCTGCCGTGACGTGGAGGCGGTCCACGGCCTCGGTCGCCACCGCGACGGCGGTGCTGAAGCCCACCGACTGCTCGGTGTGGCCGAGATCGTTGTCGATGGTCTTGGGGATGCCGACGAGATTCCAGCGGCCCGCCTGCGCCAGGCGGCGGAGGATGGTCAGGCTACCATCGCCGCCGACCCCGATCAGCGCGTCGAGGCCCAAGAGGCGGTAGCCCTCGATGATCTCGGCCGAGCGATCGACCCTGCGGCCGTCGGGTGTGGGGTAGGCGAAGGGGTTGCCGCGGTTGGTCGTGCCGAGGATCGTCCCGCCCTGGTGCAGGATGCCACGGACGCTGTCCAGGGTCAGGGGGGCGGCCGCCATCGGGCGCTGCAGCAGCCCGTGGGTCGCCTCGTGGATGCCCACCACCTCGAAGCCATAGCCGCGCACGGCGCGCAGCACGACCGCCCGGATCACCGCATTGAGACCGGCGCAGTCGCCGCCGCTGGTGAGGATGCCGATGCGCATGACGAGCCTCGCCTCCACCGTTTGCTGCGGTCGCGAGCAATCTGTGCTAGCGTCCCATCATAGCGGTCACACCAAAAGCTCGGCCAGTATGGACTCGACCTCGGGACGTCGGGAGATCGATACGCAGCTCGATTCGCTGCGCGCAGCGCATCGGGCTCTCGACTCGCGGATCGAGCAGCTCATCGCCGATGGCGCCACGAGCCCCCTCGAGCTCCAGCGGCTGAAAAAGCAGAAGCTTCACCTCAAGGACCGGATCGTCTTCCTCGAGCGGACGCGCCACCCCGACATCATCGCCTGAAGGTAGCCGCTCAGCCGGCTCCGGTGGCGTCCCTGAGCCGGGTCACATGACCCATCTTGCGGCCGGGGCGGGCCTCGCTCTTGCCGTAGAGGTGAAGGCGGGCACCTGGCTCGGCCAGGATCGAGGGGTAGGCCAGCGCCTCGTCGCCCAAAAGATTGTCCATCATCGCCGGGCAGATCGGCGTGGGATCGCCCAGGGGCAGGCCGCAGACCGCCCGCACGAGCTGCTCGAACTGGCTGGTGGGGCAGGCATCGATGGTCCAGTGCCCGGAATTGTGCGGACGCGGCGCCAGCTCGTTCACGAGCAGCCGTCCGTCGCGCGTGAGGAACATCTCGACCGCCAGCAGGCCCACGAGCCCGATCTCGCGTGCCACCCGCTCGGCCAGCGTCACGGCCTCCGCAGCGATGGCTGCCGTCACCTCGGCCGGTGCTATCGTGCGTCTGAGGATGTGATGCTCGTGCCGGTTCTCGACGACCGGGAAGCTCGCCACGGCGCCATCGACGCCGCGCGCCGTGACGACCGAGAGCTCGGCCGTGAAGTCGACGACGGCCTCGAGGATGGCCGGCGCCTGGCCGATGGCAGCCCACGCCTCCGTCCCGCTCGGGCCTGCACGCCCGATCCTCATTTGTCCCTTGCCGTCATAGCCCAGGCGCCGGGTCTTCAAGATCGCCTCGCCGCCGAGCGTCGCCAGCCCCGGCGCTATCGCCTCGGGGCCGTCGACCGGCAGATGGGCGGTGACCGGAACGCCGATCGAGGCGAGAAACGCCTTCTCGAGAAGACGGTCCTGGGTCGTCTCCAGCACGGCGGCACCCGGCCGCACCGGAATGCGCTCCGCCAAGCGCAGGAGCGCTCCCGTCGGCACGTTCTCGAACTCGAGGGTCACGACGTCGACGGCGGCGGCGAAGCGCTCCAGTGCGTCCTCGTCCTCGTAGTCGGCCCTGATCAGCCCGGCCGCGACGTCACCCGCCGGGCTCTCGGCCTCCGGCGCCAGGATGTGGCAGCGATAGCCGAGCCGGGCCGCCGCCATGGCTGTCATGCGGCCGAGCTGGCCGCCGCCCAGAATGCCGATCACCGAGCCCGGTGGGATGACGCTCAAGAGGAAGTCCCCGTGTCAGAGGGTCGATCTGCGACCGCGGCGGTCTGGGCCGACCGCCATGCGGCCAGCCGCAGGGCCAGCGCCTCGTCGCCCAACGCCAGGATGGCGGCCGCCAGGAGCGCTGCGTTGACGGCACCGGAGCGTCCGATCGCGAGCGTGCCGACGGGCACGCCGGCGGGCATCTGGACGATCGAGAGCAGGCTGTCCATGCCCTTGAGCGCGGCGCTCTCGATCGGCACGCCCAGGACGGGCAGCGAGGTGAGCGAGGCCACCATGCCCGGCAGATGGGCGGCCCCGCCAGCACCCGCGATGACGACGCGAAAGCCCTCTCCGGCGGCGCCACGAGCGAATGAAAAAAGACGCTCGGGCGTGCGGTGGGCGGAGACGATCAGCGTCTCGTGCGCGACGCCCAGGGCATCGAGGGTGGTGGCGGCGTGGCTCATGGTCGCCCAGTCGGACTGGCTGCCCATGATGATGGCGACGGGCGCGGCGCCCGGCGTGCTCAAGCGGATCCCCGCCGCTTGCCGTCCGGCGTGCCCGCCGGGCCGAGATCGATTGAGATCGTCTGGAGGTCCTCGGCCGGCAGCGCCTCGCTCGCCCCCTTGGCAGCCGCCTCGTTCTCGGCACGCACCTGCTCGAAGACCTCCTTGCGCATGATCGAGGCCGTGGTGGGAAAGCTGAAGCCGAGCTTCACCGTCCGGCCCCGGAGCTCGACCACCTGGACCTCGATCTCGTTGTTGATGACGACCGCCTCGCCGAGGCGCCGGGTGAGGTAGAGCATCGAGATCTCCGCTGGCCGGTTGCCCTGACCCTGGAGCTTACCCATCGGACGTTGAGCGTCTGTTAACCCTAACGCGCTTAGGCTTCAACCGCGGCACGACGGGTGGCCGCGACGATGCCAAGGAGCGGGCATGACGGCCTCGGGTCCCCTCATCCTTGATCTGCTCTCCGCACGCCAGAGCTGGCTTGCGGCGCGCCAGGCCGTGCTCGCCCGGAACATCGCCAACGCGGACACGCCAGGCTGGCAGGCCAGGGACGTCGTGCCCTTCGCTCGCACCCTGGGCGGTCTCGGTGCCTCCGCGTCGCCCCTGGCGCTGGCGGCGACCGAAGGGCGGCATCTCGAGGGTGCGGCACCCGCCGGCGGGCAGGCCGTGCCGGAGCGGACCGTGCCCTCCTACGAGGTCACGCCCACCGGCAACGGCGTCGTGATCGACGAGCAGATGGAGAAGCTGGCCGCGACCGAGGTCGACCATCGCCTCGCGACCGACCTCTACAAGCGTTACCTCGCGATGCTCAAGACGGCGCTCGGCACGCCAGCCGGCTGAGCGGCAACCGCTCCAGGCGCCAAAGGAGGAATGAATGGATCTCAGGGCAGCGATGCGGATCGCCGGTGCGGGGATGAAGGTTCAATCCGAGCGGCTGCGCGTCGTCTCGGAGAACCTGGCCAACGCGGAATCGACCGGCGGTGCTCCGGGGGCCGAGGCCTATCGGCGCAAGACGATCAGCTTCCGCACGATGCGCGACCGGGAGAGCGGGCTCGAGCTTGTCGACGTCGGGCGGCTGGGCGTCGACAGGAGCAAGCTGCCGCGGCGCTACCTGCCGGGCGATCCGGCTGCGGATGCCGACGGCTACGTCACCTTCCCGAACGTCAACCCGCTGATCGAGCTCATGGACATGCGCGAGGCACAGCGCTCCTACGAGGCCAATCTCAGCGCGCTGCAGATGGCCCGGCAGATGATCGAGCGCACGCTCGACCTGCTGCGCTGAGCCGTCCGCGTCGGGCCCATCTTGAGGAGCGAGCGAGACGATGGCCATCGGAACCACGAGCCACGCGCTCTCGGCCTACAGCGGCCGCGGGCAGGGTTCTCGAGCGGCAGGCCGAGGCGGCCCCGGCTGCCGGTGCTCCGAGCTTCGGTGCTCTCTTGAAGAGCGAGCTCAGCGGCGCCGTGGACGACCTGCGGCGCGGTGAGCAGGCGTCCATCGCCGGCGTCACCGGCAAGGCCAGCGTCCAGCAGGTCGTAGAGGCGGTCACCGCGGCCGAGCTCAGCCTGCAGAAGGTGACTGCGGTCCGCGATCGGGTGATCGCCGCTTATCAGGAGATCATGAGGATGCCGATCTGACGCGGTCGGCGCAGGGCACGGAGAGGGCCATGGGGCAGGACGAGGTTCTGGATCTGGCACGGCAGGCGATGTGGGTGACGATCGAGGTGGGCGGCCCGGCCCTGGCGGCAGCGCTCTGCATCGGCCTCGTCGTCTCGCTCCTTCAGGCCCTGACCCAGGTCCAGGAGGCGACCCTGGCCTTCGTGCCGAAGGCGCTGGGCGTCTTCGCGACCCTGGCGCTCACGCTGCCCGTGGCCCTGGCCGCGCTGCGCGGCTTCACCGAGGCGCTCTACGCCCGCATGGCGGGGCTGGGCGCCGGGTGAGCGCGAGGACGGACCGGCCGATGCGTGCCGGCCCCCGTAGGCTTCGCTAGCCGGAGGTCGACGTGATCCATCTCGACCTCGCCACCCTCCCGGCCTGGGCCTCTCTCGTGCTGCTGATCTTCGCCAGGGTCGGCGCCGCGCTCATGGTCATGCCCGGTTTCGGCGAGCCGCAGCTGCTGCCGCGGCTGCGGCTCGGCCTCGCTCTCGCCCTGAGCCTGCTTTTGGCCCTGGCGCGGAGCCAGCCGGTGCCGCCGGTGCCCGAGACGGCACGGCTCGTCGGGCTGATCGCAGGCGAGACGGTCTTCGGGCTAGCGATCGGCACCGCGGCGCGACTGGCCTTCGCCGCCGTCCATGTCGCCGGCTCGATCATCGCCACGCAGTCCGGTCTCGCGGCCGCGACTTTCTTCGATCCGTCGGCCGGCACGCAGAGCCCGCCCACGGCGACCTTCCTCACCGTTGCGACACTGACCCTGCTGTTCGCGACCGACGGCCATCATCTCCTGCTGCGTGCGCTGGCAGAGAGCTATGCGCTCCAGCCTCTCGGTGCCGCCTTGCCGCTGGGCGATCTGGGCGCCCTGATGGCGCGCCTCGCCGGCACGGCGCTTGCCGCGGGCCTCGCGATGGCAGCGCCCGTGCTGGCGGCGAGCCTGCTGGGCAACCTCGTGCTGGGCGCCCTCAACCGGCTGGTGCCCTCGCTGCAGATCTTCTTCGTCGCCCTGCCGCTCCAGCTGGCGCTTGCCTTCGCGCTGCTCGCGATCGGCGTCGGCACCGTGCTCCTCCTGGGCCTGGACACGCTCGAGCAGGGTGTCGCCTGGCTCGCAGGGTCGGGGTGAGGCCGTGGCGGAGGAGAAGGATCAGGCCGAGCGCACCGAGGAGCCCACCCAACGCCGGCTCGACGAGGCCCGAGGAAAAGGCCGGCTCGTCAGCTCGCGCGAGGTCAACAATCTCTTTCTCATCGTGACGGCAGCGCTGCTCTGGGCACTGGCCGGGAGCCAGGTCGGCCGGCAGCTCTTGGCGGCGCTTCGCGGCCTGCTGATGGCGGCGACGCGTCCCGGTGCCGGCGATGCCGGTCTGGAGCACCTCCTCGGCGGGCCACTCCAGGGCGCGCTCGCCGCCCTGGCGCTGCCGGCGCTGGCCTTCGTGCTGGCGGCGATAGCGCCGGCCGTCGTTCAGCGCGCCGTGGTCTGGAGCGCCGAGGGTCCGCGCCCCAAGATCGAGCGCCTGTCGCCGCTGGCCGGGGTCCGGCGGCTCTTCGGGCCCGCGGCGCTGGCCGATCTCGCGAAAAGCCTGGTCAAGCTCGCTCTTGTCGTCGGCGCTTCCGCCGCCGTGCTGTGGCCGGAACGGGCGCGGCTCCTGAATGCCGTCGGGCTCGGACCCCTCGCCCTCTTGGGCTTGCTGCACGAGATGGCGGGTCGCCTCCTGCTCGCCATCGCCGTGGCGCTGGCGCCGGTCGCCCTGCTCGACTGGCTGCACCAGCGCCAGCGCTTCATGGGCGAGATGCGCATGTCGCGGCGCGACCTGCAGGACGAGCACAAGGAGACCGAGGGCGATCCCGTGATCAGGCAGCGCCTCCGGGCGCTGCGCATGAGCCGGGCGCGCCGGCGCATGATGGCCGAGGTGCCGAAAGCCACCGTCGTCGTCACCAACCCGACCCACGTCGCGGTAGCACTCCGCTACGACGCGCGGGCCGGCACGGCGCCCACGGTCGTCGCCAAGGGCCAGGACCTCGTGGCCCAGCGGATCCGAGAGGCGGCGATCGCGCACGGCGTGCCGCTGGTCGAGAACCCACCGCTCGCCCGGGCGCTCCACGCCGCGGTCGAGGTCGGGCGGAGCATCCCGGAGGAGCACTATCAGGCCGTGGCCCAGATCATCGGCCACATTCTCCGCCATCTCAGGCCAGAAAATCGTGTCTTTTAAATATCTTGGGATGCAAGCGCGGCGACCCTTACCATGTATCTTACCACGTCGACCATTAGTCACCCGTGAACAGGGGCGGACAGCGGCCCTAAGAGACCGGCATGCGACGGTTGGTTCACGGGGCGGCTGGGGTTCCTTCCGCGCCGTTGCTGCTGGACGCGTCGGTACGAACCTCCGCTGCCATCAGCGCGGCTAGCAGCTTGTCGATCCGACTAACGAGAAGCCCATAGGTCGTCGGCGTGATGGTGCCATTGGCGTAGGTCTCGCAGGCGCAGTAGAGCACGTCGCGCAAGAGCTGAACGGTTGCCAGCCGCTCGCCGAGCGTGGCCACGTCCGGGGCGCGGCTGGTCGAGAGTGGAAATGCCGCTTCGACCTCGGCAGAACTAACATCGCCAGGCGAGGTCATCTTACCCGACGGGCGGTTGCTGAAGGACTGCCGGCTCGGAGCCGCGGCGACGTTGTGACCGGCCCCCTCTGACTGACCCAGGTTGAATGTTAGCGCACGGGTGGCCTCTTTGCCAAGCTGGGTGGCCGGCGGAGCGTAGCGGAGCCGGGCGGAGGAACACGCTGCAGAGGCGAGCGGTGCGCCAGCGCCGACGCCACCAAGAGCGCAGGCGGTACCGTCGCGCCGCGTCGGGATGAGCCAGGCCGACCAGGCAGCCGAGGTCGCGCGGCTGCGCAAGGAGCCCGAGCGCGTGCGCATTGAGCGCGACATCTTAAAGCGAGCTGCGCTCATCTTCGGCCAGGCGGCGGACCGAAGGCGAGCTACATGTTCATCCGCGACCACGTCGCCGACTTTCCCGTCCAGGTCATGTGCGGGGTGTTGGGCGTGAGCCGGGGCGGCTACTATGCCTGAGCGAGTCGGGCCGAAAGCGCGCGGGCTGCGCGCGACCGCGTCCTCGCCGCCGAAATTCGGGCTGCCCACGAGGCCAGTCGCGGCCGCTGCGGCAGCCCGCGCGTGCAGGCCGAACTCCGCGCCCGGGGCCGCCGGATCGGCCGCAAGCGGGTCGCACGGCCGATGCGCGGCATGGGTCTGGCAGCGCGCCGAAGGCGCCGGTTTCGTCGGACGACGGACAATAGGCATGCCTTCCCGATCGCCCCCGATCTCGTGGGGCGCAACCTCACGGCGGAGGCGCCAGACTAGGTCTGGTTTGCCAACCTGACTAACATCAGCACCGCGCAAGGTTGGCTGTATCTCACCGCGGTGCTCGACCTTTACACGCGCCGAGTGGTGGGCTGGGCCACGGCCGACCACCTCGGGCATGAGCTCGCCCTCGCCGCGCTCGACATGGCCATCATGCGACAGCGGCCCGCGACCGGCCTGGCGCACCATGCCGACCGGGGCGTGCACTATGCGGCCCATGCCTATCGGGCCCGCCTGCGGCAGCAGGGCATGCTCTGCTCCATGAGCCGCAAGGGCGACTGCCGGGACAACGCGCCGATGGAGAGCTTCTTCGCGGCGCTGAAAGGCGAGCTCGTCGACAGGGCCGACTACCACGCGCGACCAGGCCAGGGCTGACCTGTTCCAATATATTGAGGGCTGCCCCACCGTCGACCGCCTCCAGGCGCTCGAGCCGGTCAGGCAGGCGGCGGTACGGGAGCGCTACGGCGCCTTCGCCAAGGTTGCCGCCGCCGGCCTCCGGCTCCTCCACGACCATGGTAGCCAGTATGTCAGCCACCACCTCCAAAGTGAGATCTGCTTCCTCGGCATCGAGAGCTCGCCGGCCTTCGTCCGCGAGCCCGAGGGTAACGGCTGGAAGCCTCCGGAAACGTCACGGATTTCGCCGGTTTGAAGTAGCTTAGGGTTCCTGGCGAGGGAGGCGTGGCTTGCCGAAGCAGGCGGGCTTCTGGAGCGTCGAGGAGCGTCTGCGCGCGCTCTCCGAGCAGGGGGACCCGCTGGAGAAGCTCGTGGCGATCGTCGACTTCGAGCTGTTCCGGCCGGTTCTGGACGAAGCCCTCGGCCGGATGGACAGGTCGAAGGGCGGCAGGCCGCCGTTCGATGCGATCTTGAAACTCAAGATGCTATATCCTCAGGCGGAGCACGGTCTGGGCTTCGAGGCGACCGAGCATCTGGTGCCTGACCGGCTATCTGCCGATGTCGGGGCAGGTCGTCGACGCGAGCCTGATGGCAGCGTCAAGAGCGACCTCGCCATTCCTGCCTTCGGCTACAAATCCCACATCGGGATCGACCGACGGCACGGCTTTATCCGCCGCCCACGACGGTGCCCGGTTGCGCGAGGGGTTGATCGATCCGACGAACACGGCCTCCGATGTCTGGGCCGACACCGCCTGCCGCTCGAAGGCCAACGAGAACTTCCTGGCCGATCGCGGCAAGACCAGCCAGATCCACCGCCGGAAGACCGTCGGCAAGCCGATGTCGAAGCGCACGGCCAGGGCCAACGCCAAGAAATCCAGGGTCCGTGCGACGGTCGAGCACGGCTGGCTTTGCCAGCCCGAGGGCATGCTCTGCGCAGCAAAAGGACCGCATGAAGCTCACCACCCGCAGTATCGGCCTCAAGGGCGCCGAGGCGACGATCATCATGGCCAACATCGCCTACAACATGGGCCGATGGCGATGGCTCGAGGGGCGAACCGCGTCCGCTCGCTCGAGAAGCCCCAGAATTCTCGACCAGTCGGGTCCAAATCGGCATGGAAATGGCGCAAGTACGTCCGCATCTCACGAGCATACACCCAACAGGCTAATCAGGCGGTCGAAGTCGAGAAATTGTCCGAGGTGTTCGGCTTGCTCAGGACTCACTCAGCAGAAGAGCGCACCATCGCAGTGCTTCCATGCCCGTAGCACAGCACCATCCGCTTCACTCGTCCGGTATATTTATGGAATATTAGTAATGGGCGGATGCTCTACTGGGAGAGCGCCTGGGCGATCTTCTGCAAGGGCAGATCCGCCTTCTCGAGCAACGCCCTGTCCACCGGCCGCCGCGCCTTGATCAGGCTCGTGCCGGCGCGGACGTCGCGGGGGTTGTTCAAGGCGGCAACGGCGACGATGCGGCCTTCGTCGTCGAGATGAAGCGCGGTGTAGCCTCCCGGCGCCTCGCGCATGATGGTCCGTGTGCCCTGCTCGGGAAGGCCCGCGACCTGCAGGCTTTGGCCGTGCTGGTCGGACCAGAACCAGGGGATGTCGACATAGGGATCCGGCTGGCCCGACATGGCGTTGCCGACGGCGATGCCGTGGTTCTGGGCATGGCGCCAGGATTCGAGGCGCAGCGCGCGCCCGAAGAGGGGGTGATGGAAGGCCGCGACGTCGCCCGCTGCGTAGATGTTGGCCTGGCTGGTGTGGCCGACCGAATTGACCACGATTCCGCCATCGGTCTCGATCCCGGCCGCCTGGGCGAGTGCCAGGTCGCGCTCCATGCCGATGCCGGCCACGACCAGATCGGCATCGATCGCCTCGTCGCCGAATTGGATGCGATGGCCTGATCCCTGCGGCTCGATGCTCTCGACCGTCGCTCCGAACAGGATGGTGACGCCCGACCGGCGGTGCAGCGCCGTGATCCGCTCGGCCACATCAGGCCCTACGGAGCGCCCCATCGGTCTAGGCGCTGCCTCGAGGATGGTCACGGCACAGCCGCACGCCACGGCCGAGGATGCTATCTCGAGCCCGATGACGCCGGCACCGATGCAGACGATCCGGGGCTTCGAGACGAGCCGGCTGCGCAGCGCGCGTGCGTCCTCGATGGTCCGCAGCAGGAAAGCGTGCTCGCCACCGGGCACGCGAAGTGGCCGCGCCCGCCCTCCGGTCGCGAGCAGCAGACGATCGTACGGCACGACCCGGCCATCCGAGAGGGCAAGCCTCTGCTCGCCGGGCAGGATGCCCTCGACGCGGGTCCCGGCGAGCAGCTCGATGCCGTCGTACCGGGACGGGTCGTGGAGGAAGGGGACCTTGGGCTCCTGCGTCTCGGTGAGCCACGCCTTGGAGAGAGGGGGGCGCTCATAGGGCCGCCACGGCTCGTCGCCGATCAGCAGGATCTCGCCGGTGAAGCCGGCTCGGCGCATGGTGACGGCGGCCCAGCCGCCCGCCTGCCCGGCACCGACGATGACATGCCGGTCGCCCGCGCTCATCGAGGAGCGATCTCCGCCATCGGATCAGGCCTTGATCTTCACCAGCACGGCGCCGGCCTCGATACGGAGCTCGAAGGTCTTGAGGTCCTTCTCGATCGGCGCGCACAGGCCCTTGCCGGTGCGGACGTCGAAGCGGCCGCCGTGGAGCGGGCACTCGACCTCGTGGCCCTCGAGCCAGCCGTCGCAGAGCTCGGCATATTCGTGGGTGCAGATATTGTCGGTGGCCCGAAACTCGCCGTTCTCGAGGTGATAGAGGGCGAGGCTTCGATCCCCGATCTGCACCGCCATCATCTCACCCTCGGCAAGCTCCGCGGCGTCTATGACCTTGACCCAGCCGTCATTCGGCATGCGCTCTCCCGATCCTGTTGTGGCCGCCACGAGGCCCGCCGGCGACGATGTGGCCGATCGCGGCGGGCTCGCAGCGGGCGGTGGCAGGGCAGAACGGAAGCCTGCCACCGCCGGCGACGCCGACCCGCCTAGCGTGCGATCAGGCCCGCCCGTCGCATGCTGCGTTGCCAATCCGCCGCGACCCCGTCAAGCGCGCTCTTGGCATCGGTCTGTCCCAGCAGGACCTGGGAGAGCGCGGGCCTGAGCTGGACCTCGAGCGTCGGCCAGATGGCGTCCGCCGGCTCGAGGACAGCCGTCTTCAGCGCCGTGGCGGAGGCCGGAGCCCAGCCGAACTTCTTCTGCACCTCGGGTGAGTTCAGCACCGAGGCGCGCGGCGGCGAGTTGCCGCTGTCCATCGAGCGCTGCAGCCAGGTCTTGCTGGTCGCGAACTGGATGAACTCGAAGGCCCAGTCCTTGTTCTTCGTGGTCGTCGGCACCGAGAAGGCCCAGCCGCTGATCCAGGTCCGCCCTTCCTCGGGCGACTTCGCACCCGGCACCGTCGTCCAGGCCCACTTGCCGGCGGTCTTGGACTTCTTGGGGTCGTTGTTGACGAGCGTGCCGTAGGACGAGTGCATCAGCGACATGGCATAGCGGTCGTTCTGGCCGCCGCTGACGATGCCGTCCCACTCCCAGGTCATGGCCTCGGGCGGCACGACCTTGTACTTGGTGACGAGGTCGCCATACCATTGCAGCGCCGAGACGGCCGGCTCGTCGTTGATGTAGATGTCCCAGGTCTTGGGATCGTAGAGCTTGCCGCCGTTGGAGAGGAGCCACGGGTAGAAGCCGCTGAAGATCGCTTGGGCCTGGCGTCCCCAGATGCCGAGGCCGTAGCGGTCGGGCGCGCCGGCCTTGGTCGTGGCGATGGCCGCCTCCTGCAGCTCGGCGAAGGTGCCGGGGGGCTTGGTGATCCCCACCTGGTCCAGAAGATACTTCTGGTAGTGGATGACCGCCACGGTAACGCGGTAGGGGATGCCGATCAGCCGGCCGTCCGAGGAGGCGAGATTCTTGGCCGCCGGCAGGAAGTCGCTCCAGTCGTAGTCGGGGTTCTTGTCGGCCGCCTTGGCGAGCAGGGCTTCGTGATCCTCGAGATGCGGGGCCAGCCAGCCCTTCATCTGCGGGGTCCACTGGACGATGTCGATGCCGCTCGAGCCGGAATTCGAGCTCGGCCCGCAGGCGGGCGCCCAGGGCATCGTAGGGCAGCAGATTGTACTCGACCTTGATGCCCGTCTCCTTCTCGAAGGCGGGACCGACCTCGTTCACCAGCACGCCGTGCCAGGGGCCGTTGTCGCCTACGAAGACGAGCTTCTCGGGCTTCGTCTGGGCGCGGGCCGCGCGGCCGAGGGTGGCGAGGCCGGCCCCGGCCATGGCACCGGCCTGCAGGAACTGTCTCCTGCCGAGCGCGCCGCCGATTGATTTCCTGTTCCTGGTCATGAGCCTCTCCTGCTTTCCATCAACCTTTGACCGCGCCGGACGACAGGCCCGTGATGAGGTGCCGCTGCGCGAAGAGTGAGAAGACGATGACGGGGAGCACCACCAGCATCCCCGATGCGGTCATCGAGCCCCAGTCGATCCCCGTGTCGCCGCCCGAATAGGCCGCCATCAGCACCGGCAGTGTCCGCGTGGCGCTGTTGGTGAGCACGGCCGCAAAGAGAAAGTCGTTCCAGGCAAGCACGAGGCTCAAGATCGCCGCCGCGACGATTTCCGGCCGCACCAGCGGCAGGACCACCCTCGCGAATGTCTGCCAGCGCGTGGCGCCGTCGATCCAGGCGCTCTCCTCGAGCTCCATCGGCAGCTCCTCGAAGAACCCCCGCATGATCCAGACGACGAGCGGCAGGCTGAAGGTCGTGTAGGCGAGGACGACACTGAACCGCGTGTTGACGAGCCCGGCCTTGTTGAAGAGCACGTACATCGGCACGAGGACCGCGATCGGCGGCAGCATCCGCATGATCAGGAGCGAGAGGAAAAGAAGCGAGCGGCCGCGGAAGGGAAACCTCGCCAGGGCATAGGCGGTCGGCACACCGACGCAGAGCGACAGCAGGACGGCCCCGAAGCTGACGACCAGGCTGTTCACGAAGGCGGTCACGAAGTCGCTGCCGCTCAGCACGTGCACATAGTTCTCGAGCGTGGGTGTCCAGAAAAAGAGCGGCGGCGATGCGAAGGTCTGCAGCCGCGTCTTGAGCGAGAGCCCGAAGATCCAGACCAGCGGGAACAGGAAGACAACGAGAAGGCCGGTCAGCAGGGCATAGATCGAGTCGCGAAGAGGACACGGCTACGCGTCGGGCGCCTGCCGCGGGGCGGAGCGGATCGCGGGGCGCTGCGCATCAGGCGAGCCTCCGACGGCGGATTATTCGACGAAGAACAGGCAAAGGAGAAGCGAGATCAGGAGCATCAGCCACGACGCCGCGGCGCCATAGCTCATGTCGAACTGAACGAACGAGACCATGTAGGTGAAGATCGAGAGGAGCATCGTCGCGTCGGCCGGGCCGCCGTTCGTCATGACATAGACATTGTCGAACGACCTGAACTCGAAGATCGTCCTGATGAGCAGGGCCACCATCAGGTAGGGCTGGAGCAGCGGCAGCACGATGTGCCAGAGCTTCTGGATGCGATTGGCCCCGTCGATCGAGGCCGCCTCGAGCGATTCCGAGGGAATGGAGCGCAGCCCGGCCAGCAGGATGACCGCCACATACGGCACGTTCTGCCAGACGTTCACGACCCCCACCGAGAGAAAGGCCAGGGTCGGGTCGGCGAGCCAGACCACCCTCGAGCCCAGGAGGTAGTTGACGATGCCGTGGGCCGGATCGAGGAGCAGGCGCCAGGCGAGCGCCGCCACGATCGGCGTCAGCATCATCGGAATGATGAGTGCGGTGCGGAAGAAACCGATCAGCGGAAGGTCGACATTGAGGGCGAGCGCCACGGCGAGGCCGAGGCCGAGCTCGGCCGCCACCACCACCGCCGTGTAGAGCAGCGTGATCCAGAGGCTGTGGACGAAGCTCGGATCGTGGAGCAGGTCGTCATAGTTGGCGAAGCCCACATAAACGCCGTCGAAGATGCCCTGGTTGGCGCTCCAGCCGTGCAGGCTGAGATAGGCCGAGAACAGCAGCGGCAGGCCGAAGACGATCAGCATGATGAGCAGCGTCGGGGCCACGGCCGAGAGGGTGAAGTATCTGTCGAGCGTCGGCAGGCGATGCGGGCGCGTGGCGACATCGCGCTTGCCCGCGGCGTGCTTCCGGATCAGATCCGGCCGGGCTACTGCGCTATTGTTGCCTGCCATCGTCGAGCTCTTGCCGGAAGCGTGGGTTGACGGATTGGGGCGATGTGCGTTTGGTCGGCCACGACGCGCATCTAGACCTCGACGACGACGTATTGCTCCTCGACCGCCACCGGGAAGGTCTCCGCGACGTAGGGCCCCTCGACGAGCTGGCCGCCGCGCTCGACCTCGACCGGGTAGCGCTTGACCTGGATGCGCTCCGGCTCGCACCAGGACTGGCCGGTGCGGATGTCGAACTCCCAGCCGTGCCAGGGGCAGCGGATGATCTCGCCCTTGCGCGAGTAGCGATAGGCGCCGGCGCGCTCCGCCTCGACGAGGCCACCGAGCTCCCCGTGACAGAGGCTGCCGCCCTGATGCGGGCAGCGGTTGAGCAAAGCGAAGAGCTCGCCGTCGACATTGAAGACGACGATCGGTCGCCCCTTCACGGTGACGAGCTTGCGGCTGCCGGCCGGCAGCTCGTCGACGCGGGCGACAACGTGTCGGCTCATCGGCCGTCTGCGCCCGGCCCGCTTGCGCCGGCAGTCTCGGCGCGCGGCGGCAGGCCATAGACGGCCCGGGCGTTGTCGCTGAACAGCATGCGGCGCTGCTCCTCGGTCATGCGCACCTTGAAGGCCGTCTTCGGGTCGTCGAAGTCCCAGTGCGGATAGTCGCTGGCGAAAAGGATGCGGTCCCAGCCCATCCAGTCCATGATCTCGAGGATGTCCTCGGGCCGCTCGGGCTCGTCCAGCGGCTGGGTCGTGAACCACATTTGCTCGCGGATATACTCCGACGGCGGCCGCCTGACGTCCGGCACCTCGTCCCGCATGCGGCCCCATTGCTGGTCCAGCCGCCAGCACAAGGACGGCACCCAGGCGAAGCCGCCCTCGACCATCACGACCTTGAGCTTGGGAAAGCGCGCGAGCACGCCTTCGAGGGCGAGGCTGATCGTGATCGCCTGATGCGAGATCGCAACCTCGTGGTGGCGCTCGACATAGTAGGAGGGCCAGCCGATGCCGGCCGACGGCGGCAGGCCGTTGGCGCCCGAGACGTGCAGGCCGACGGGAAGGCCGTGTGCCGCGGCCGCCTCGTAGATCGGCCAGTAGCGCTGCCGGCCCAGGGGCTCGATGCCGTGGCTGGTGAGCGAGACCTGGGCGAAGCCGGGATTGCCCGCCCAGTGCTCGATCTCGGCCACCGCGGCAGCGGCATTCTCGCCAGGGACGACGATCGCCGCCTTGAGCCGCGGCTCCTTCGAGGTCCATGCGTCCACCTGCCACTGGTTCGCCGCCCGGCACAGCGCCACGCCGAGATCGATGTTGCGCGCCTCCATGCCGTGAAAGAACAGGTAATGCAGCATCCCGAACTCGACATTGAACGGGTCGAGGAGCTGCTCGCGCATGAAGTCGAGATCGGAGCCGGGCGGGCCGCCGTTGGTCGGCCAGGCGTCGCGGCGGGCGAGCGCCGGCGCCGTCTTCGGATAGTGCGGCTGGCCCACGAAGGGCTCGGGGCGCAGGAAGCCGTAGCTCTCGAGATAGCGCTGCCAGCGCTGCGCCAGGTAGGGGTAGAGGTCCTCCTTCGAGCGTATCGAATGATGGATGTCGCAATCGACGATGCCGAGCGGGGCGGGCCTCTGTCGGCGACGCTCCATCGTCGTGCCAGCAAGCGTCGCCGTGTCTGTTGCGCTCATGACAGGGCCTCCTTCAGACGCGGATAGGTCGCCAGGGGATTGTCGATGAGGATCTTCTGGACGAGCTCGGGAGGCAGGCCGTCGGGCAGCACTGCCTTGTCGTCGTCGAAGTGCCAGTGCGGGTAGTCGGTCGAGAACAGGAGGACGTCGTCCGAGCCGATCTGCTCGATCGTGCGCTGCATCTGGTGCGGGTCGGCGGGCGCGTCGGTCGGCTGCAGCGTGAAGCGCACATGCTCGCGGATGATGTCGGCCGGCGGCCGGCGCACCCACGGCACCTCTGCCCGCAGGCCTCGCCAGGTCTTGTTCACCCGCCAAAGAAAGTTCGGCAGCCAGGTGAAGCCCGATTCCGCCATCACGACACGGAGCTGCGGGAACTCGGCGAAGACGCCCTCGAAGACCAGGCTCAGGAGCTGCGACTGCATGCCGATCGAGTTGACCACATAGTCCTCGAGATAATGCGAGGGCCAGCCATTGCTCGTCACCGCGAAGCGATAGGCGCTGCCGGCATGGATACAGACGGGCAGCCGGTGCCTCTGGGCCGCCTCGTAGATGGGCCAGTACTGGCGTCGCCCGAGCGGCGTCTCGCCCATCGCAAGCAGCAGGACCTGCACGAAGCGCTGGTCGGCAGCACAGCGCTCGATCTCCTCGACGGCGTAGCTGATGTCGTGCATCGGCACGGTGATCGACCCGCGCAGGCGAGGCTCGCGGTCGAGCCACTCGTGGGCCATCCACTCGTTGGTCGCCCGGCACATGGCGGCCGCCATGTGCGGGTTGAGGGCCGCGGTGCCGCCATAGAGGCAGTTGCAGATGGCGAAGCGCGAGCCGAAGGCGGAAAGGGCCTGGTCGCGCAGCATGGCGAGATCGCTGCCGGGCTTGCCGTGCTTCGGACGCCAGTCGGGGCGGCCGTTGGCGGGCACGGTCGGCACGAAGCTCGTCAGGTCCATGCCATCGATACCACGCAGGACCATCTGCTCGCGCCAATGATCGTCCAGGTATGGCAGCAGATCTCCTGTTCCCGCAAGAGCGGGATGCAGATCGCAGTCGATTGCGCCAAGAGTTGATGGCTGCATCGTGAGCTCGCTACTGATGGTCGCCATCGCTGGCTAGACAGAAGTTCTCGGCAGTCGCCATCTTTACATTAGCCCCCTCGACGTCTATCAACACCGATGGCTTCTAGGTCAGCACATCTGCTCACGCGCTGCCGTCGATAGCCTTCGGCGTGACGAACGGACGCGCAGCAAGGTAGCCGGGTTCGCATCATATCGCAACATGCATAGTTCATGTGAGAGTGAACAATGGCGGCAGAGCACAAGATCGCAATCGTAGCGGGCCTGATCGGGGACAGGGCCCGAGCAGCCATGCTCCTGGGCCTGCTGAGGGAAGGGCGGGCATGCTCCGCCCGCGAGCTCTCCTTCATCGCCGGCGTGTCGGCGACCAACGCGAGCGGCCACCTCCACAAGCTCGTCGAGGGCGGCCTTCTGCAGGTCGAGATCAAGGGACGGAACCGCTTTTATAGCCTCAGCGGGGAGCCGGCCCGGCAGGTGCTGGAATTGTTGTGCGCCTTCGTTCCCGGTGCCAAAGAGCCGTTTGTCTATGCCGAGGCGAGGGCGATCGCCTTTTGCCGGACCTGCTACGATCATCTGGCTGGCTATGTCGGCGTTCAGATCGCGGAAGCCATGGAGCGCCACGCGCTTCTCGTCCCGAGCGGCAGCTCCAAGCAGTATGGCGTCACGAGCGAGGGCAGGGCCTGGTTCGGCCATCTCGGCGTCAGCGCCACCGATCCCGGCGACAGCAGACGAAAGCTCGCGTTCCGGTGCCATGACTGGACCGAGCGTCAATATCACCTGGGCGGCGTGCTCGGCAGCGCGCTGCTCGAGCGGCTGCGCGACCTCGGCTGGGTCGTGCGTGACCCGGAACTCGCGGCGGGTCGACGTCACCGACGCGGGTCGCAGCGGCCTGCTTCGCGAGCTGCACCTCGACCTGCCGCCCTTCGATACGCTTTCACCTTCGGGCCGCCCTTGGCCGACCTGACGACGCATTCGGCGCCGAGATGAGCTGGAGGACGCTGGGGCGTCCGAGCAGCTAGGCGATTATGCGGACCTTCGTGGTCCGTCCGCCAGGCAAACCTTGATGCGCGGATGCTGGGGCTCCCAAAATTGGCTGGGGCGGACCCGGAAGGCTCAGCCGGCCGCGAACAAAGGCTCGCCATGATCGTGCTGGGGCAACGCAGCGATGGGACCGGGCGCAGAGGCAAGGTAGGCACAGCAGTCCTCCATCAGCCGCCGCCGCTTGTCGAAGAGGTCGCCGCGCGCATAGGCAGCCTCGGCCTTGTCCTTGAGCTGGTGCGCCAGAGCCGCTCCGATCACTCCGCGCGGATGCGCCGTCGTCTCGCCGGCCCAGTCGCCTAACGTGGACCGGAAGCCGTGAACGGTCAGTTCGCCCCGTTTCATGCGCCGTAGCACGCCCGTCAGCGCCGTCTCCGGCGTCGTCGCCCCGATTGGGGGCAGCACCCCCACCACATCTTCCGTGCTCACCGTCCGCACGCCGCGCTTGCCGAGAGCCGGGTAGACGTGCGCGTCGAGCGTACTTGGCCACTGGGCCGCATGCTTGGCGTTGCGCCAGCCCGGCTTCTTGAGGGCGATGAGCCGCCCGGCTGCCTCCTTGAAGGCAAGGACCTCCACCGGCTTCGCACGCACATCGTCGCCGGCCTTGATGGCCTTGATGGCCTTGATGGCCTTGCGCATGCCGCGTGCCTTATCCCTCGCCTCAGCGAGAGATACCGCGGGATAGGCACCGAGGCCGTGATCGCGACGCTTGCCCCCGACCTGGACGCGGAGGACCCAGCTCTTGCGGCCGGAGGGCTGGACCAGAAGCGTGAGCCCCTCGCCGTCCGAGTGCCGCCCTGCCTTCGCCGTCTCGACCTTGCGCGCCGTAAGCACCATGGCGTGCCCACATTTATTACTTAATTTGAGTGTAAATTACCACGCGCAGCAGCGGATAGGAACGGACGCTTTGAGGTACGTGACGCGTACAACTCCTTGATTGAGCGTATTCCTCCAGACACCGGTGGACGTGCCCGAACTCTGATTGCGCGGCCACATTCTCCGCCTGCGCCGGTCGCGCTGAGCCCGGGGCAGCCGGGTATGGCCGGGCGGCGGTCGCCCGGGCCGCGAAAGCATTCGTTCACCGCAGCCGCCGATCCTGCCCGCGTCGGAAGAAACGCCAAGCGGGGGAACGAGACATGCGGCCAATCCTCGGCGCCGTCGCCGCCACGCTCTGGGTCGGCACGGCCCTGCCGGCGTCGGCCGCCACCGGAGCCTCGATCTTCGGGACCGTCGAGGTCAGGGCGGGCTCGCTGGCCGCCTTGCCGCAATGGCACCATGCTCTCGAGCGGATCGACGCCGAGCGCTCGACCTACCGGGCCTGCGATGCCGATGCCAAGGCCTGCCCGAGCCGCGGCGTCATGGCCTGGCGGGCGCTTTTGAAGGGCCTCCGCGGCGCCCCGCTCGACCACCAGATCCACGCCGTGAACCGCTTCGTCAACCAATGGCGCTACAGAAGCGACGCCGAGAACTACGGGCGCAGCGACTATTGGGCCTCGCCCATCGAGTTCATGACCCGCTCGGGCGACTGCGAGGATTACGCGATCGCCAAATACGTCTCGATGCGCGAGCTCGGGGTCCCGCCCGAGCGGCTGCGCCTCGTCGTCGTGCAGGACGTGCTGCGCGGCATCGCCCATGCCGTGCTCGCCGTCTACACGGGTGGCCGTGTCCTGATCCTCGACAATCTGACGAACGCCATCCTCCCCGACACGCGCATCAGTCAGTACGTCCCCTACTACTCGGTCAACGAGACGACCCGCTGGGCGCACGTCACGGTGGCGCCGCTCACGGTCTCGTCGGTCGACCGCCGCATCGTGCCGCCCGCCGGCCAAGGCGGCGCCGGCCGATGAGCGGCGGGGCCGCCGCCGGCAGCCCGCCGGCCATCCCTCTGCTCGACGCGGCGCCCTCGGCCCCGCCGGCGCCGCGTCGCTGGCCGTCGCTCGCGGTCGCGGCGGGTGGCGTCGCGCTCGCCGCCGCGCTCGCGCTCGGCATCGCCCAGACCGTGATCGAGCGCAGGGAGGCGGACCTCGAGGCGCACCTCAGGGCCCGTCTCGATGCGCTGGCCCAGGGTTGCGCGGAGGTCGTGGAGACCTGGTGGGAAGGTGCGGCGCATCTCGGCGCCGGGCTTGCCGGCTCGCCCATGCTGCGTCGGCTCGTCGCCGAGGCGGATGCCGCCGGCGAGTATGGCCGGACGCGCTACCTCGGGGATGACCTGACCTACCTGCAGAGCCTGGTCGACGGCCTCGCGCGGCAGGAGCGGCTCCTCGGCGTTCAGCTTGTCGACGCTGAGGGCGAGGTTCTCCTGCGCGCCAGCGGCGGCTCGATCCCGCCCGAGGCGCCGCGCGGGGATGCCGTGGCTACGCTCGCCCGGACGGGCGTGCCCGTCGTGGAGCCGCCCCGTGTCGCGGCCGGGCATCTCGTGGTCGACCTTCTCCTGCCGATCGCAGGACCGCCGACGGCCCTGCCGGACGACACCCGGCTCGTCGGCGCGCTGGTGTTGAGCATGCCGGCGGAGCGCGCGCTCGCCCGTGCCCTGCGCCCCGGTCCCTTGGACGCACCGGGTGAGCGACGGGCGCTGGTCGTGCCCGGCTCGTCCGGGCCGCTCGTGCTCGCCTCGGGTCCCGATGGGGCCGCCCTGGGCCCGGCGCCGACGGGCATCGTGGCCGGCCGCGACCGGGCCTTCGGCCGGATCGAGGGACCGGGTGGCCCGATGCTCGCCGTCGGCCGCGAGGTTGCCGGCCTGGGCTGGACCGCGCTGGCGCTGGCCGACCCGCAGGAGGCCGCGGCACCGGCCCGCACCTTCGCCCGGCAGGCACGGCTGCAGGCGACGGCGTTGGCCCTGCTCCTCGGCACCGCGCTGGCCGCAGGCTGGTGGCGCCAGGAGAGCCGCCGTCAGCGGGAGCTAGCGGCCCAGCACGAAGGCCTCGCCGGCAGGCTCGACCGCCAGCGCCGGCTCCTCGAGAGCGTCACCGACACCGTTCCGGACATGATCGGCCTCAAGGACCTGCGGCGGCGCTACCTTTTCGCCAACCCGGCGCTGGCCCAGGCCGTGGGCTGCTCGCCAGAGGCGCTTCTAGGCCGCACCGACCGGGACGTCTTTCCGCCGGCAACCGCCGCGATGCTCGATCGCCTCGATCGCGAGGCCTTGGCGATCGGCGCAGTGCTGGTCGAGGATCTGGAGCTCGAGCTCAAGGGCGGCCGGCGGATCCTGCACATCGTCGAGGTGCCGGTCAGGGAGCCCGATGGACGGCTTGCCGGCGTCGTCGCGGTGGCGCGCGACGTCACCCCACTCGCCGAGGCACGCCGGCAGCGCGAGCGTCTCACGGCCCAGACGGTCGAGGTCCTGGTCCGTGCCGTCGAGCTCGTTGACCCCTACCTGCTGGGCCATTCCTTCAGGGTCCGCGATCTGGCCGTCCGGTTGGCGCAGGAGCTGGGGCTGGGTGCGGAGGCGACGGCGACGCTGCGTCTCGCCGCGAGCCTGTCCCAGGTCGGCAAGCTCTTCGTGCCGCGCGATCTCCTGACCAAGCCGGGGCGCCACACGCCCGAGGAGGAGGCGATGATGCAGCGCCACGTCGGCCACGCCCTCCGCGTGCTCGAGGGCGTCGATCTCGACCTCCCGGTGGTGGCGGTGATCGCCCAGATGCACGAGCGCCTCGATGGGCGGGGCTATCCCCGAGGCCTCGAAGGTGCCGCCATCGGCAAGGAGGGCCGTGTGCTGGCGGTGGCGGACGTCTTCTGCGCCCGTACCCGGCCGCGGAGCTACCGGGATGCCATCCTGCCGGCCGAGGCTCTCCGTCACCTCAGCTCAAACGCCAGGCGCTACGATGAGGGCGTCGTCGCGGCGCTTTCCGCGATCCTCGAGCGCGGGCCCGGTGAGGCGAAGCTCGAGGCGGGGACGAGCGGCGAGGGCGCCGAGCCGCCGGGCCCGGCCTACTCGGCCGGGGCGATCTCCACGCCCCAGGTCGGCCCGCTGCCGATCGCGTAGGTATCGGCGAAGCTGCCGAGGTTGATGGCCAGCGCCATGTCGCCCGAGCTGTCGGCGTAGAGGAGCGGCGCGCCGGTCGTGACGTCGCCATAGGTGTTCACCCAGGGCACCGTGCCCTCCCAGGCGACCGCCCCGCCATGGCGGATGGTGACCTTGGCCAGATCCTGCTTGGCGATGCCCAGCCGCTTGAACGTGGCGAGGTCGATGTTCGTCCAGACATTGCCGAAGTTTGTATCGAGCGCCGGGATGATGCCGACAGCCTTGCCGTGCTCGATCGCCGCCTGCTGGTAGGGCAGCCGCACGACGTCGGGCTCCTGCGCTGGGCCCACCGCCTCGAAATCGATGACGCCGGCGGCGAGCCTCGCGCCCACATAGGCGAAGATGTCCCGTCCCTCGAAGGTGTGCGACTCCTCCGAGCCGGGCCGGCGATTGCCGGTCTCGTCGATCTCGCGGACGGCCGCGATGCCCTCCTTCTCGGCGATCAGCGTCATGAGCCCATTGTCCGGCGCCACGACATAGTGCCCGGCTTTCGTCTCGAGGACGACGGCGCGGCGCTCGGTGCCGACGCCCGGGTCGACCACGACGACGAAGACGGTGCCCTTGGGCCAGTAGGGTGCCGTCACCGCGAGCTGATAGGCGCCGGCCCAGATGTCGAAGGGCGGGATGGCGTGGGTCAGGTCCTGGACCTGGAGCTTGGGATCGACGCCGAGCGCCACGCCTTTCATCTGGGCGACCGAGCCGTCGACCAGGCCGAAATCGCTCTCGAGGACGAGGAGGCCGTTGCCGTCCGCGGCGCGGCTCGATGGCGGCGCGAGCAGCAGACCGAGGAGGAGAAGGCTGGCGGCGAGCCTACGGTGGAGGATCATGGCGCAACACTCCCCTGGGAGGCGAACACCAGTAAGATGCCACCAATCGGCCGCAGGCGCGAGACAAGCCGGCTCGCCGCCGGGCCACGGCTGTCGGCAGCAGCCCGCGGGCCGACGTCAGCCGGCGGGCAGCCCGGGGATGCTCAGGCCGAACGTCTGCACCAGGAGCACGAAGTTTAGGCCCAAGACGATGACCGTGCCGAGGATGGCCACGATATCGGTGAGCCTGCTGTTGGCGAAGCTGCCCATGATGTCGGGCCGGCGGGTGAAGAGGACGAGCGCGATCATCGGCACGGGCAGGGCGATGCTGAGAATGACCTGGCTGATCACGAGAGCGCTGGTGGCGTTGACCCCGAGCGCCACGACGACGAAGGCCGGGATCATCGTCACGAGCCGCCGCACCCAGATCGGGATGCGGAAGCCGACGAAGCCCTGCATGATCATCTGCCCCGCCATGGTGCCGACGACGGAGCTCGAGATGCCCGACGCGATGAGCGAGACGAGAAAGACCCCGGCGGCGCCGACGCCCAGAAGGGGGGCCAGGGTGTGGTAGGCGGTCTCGATCTCGGCGACGTCGCTGTGGCCGGCATGAAAGGCGCTCGAGGCCATGATCACCATGGCCATGTTGACGAAACCCGCCACCGCCAGGGCGATGATGACCTCGCGGTTCGAGAAGCGCACGAGCTTGCGGCGCTCGCCCTCGTCGCGCGTAGGCGCCCGATGCTGCGTCAGGCCCGAGTGAAGATAGACGGCATGCGGCATCACGGTTGCGCCGATGATGCCGACCGAGATGAGCAGGGCCGTCGCATCGGGCATCTGCGGCAGCACCGAATGGACCGCGACCGAGCCCCAGTCGACCGGGGCTATCACAATCTCGATCAGGTAGCAGAGGCCGATCAGGCTCACGAGGCCGCCGATCAAGAGCTCCATCGGCCGAAAGCCGCGCCCCTCGAGCATGAGGATGGCGTAGGTGACGATGGCCGTGACGACCATGCCCCAGAACAGGGGCATGTGGAACAGCAGGGCGAGACCGATGGCCCCGCCCAGGAACTCGGCCAGGTCCGTCGCCATCGCGGCGATCTCGCTCACCACCCACATCGCCACGACGACGGGCCCCGAGAACTGGGCCCTGCACATCTCGGCGAGATTCCGCCCGGTGACGATGCCCAGCTTCGCCGACAGCGCCTGGAACAGCATGGCGATCAGGTTCGCCATCACCACCACCCAGAGCAGCGTGTAGCCGTATCTGGCGCCGGCCTGGATGTTCGTGGCGAAGTTGCCGGGGTCCATATAGGCGATGGAGGCGATCACCGCCGGTCCGGCGAACAGCATCGCGGAGAATGGCCCTCGGCGCCGCCCGGCCAGCACGTCCCGGATGCCCGCGGTCGTCCTGTCGCTTAGAGTCACCTTTGCGAGCACCGTCTGCATGCCGCGCATCCTGTTTCGCCCATACGACGAAATGTAGCTTAGGCTAAATTCGTGTCAATCGGCGTCACCGGCCCGAGGCCATGCGCCCCACGCATGGGCGGATCCAACCCGTTGCAAAATATAGCTCCGGCTGCATAATGACGCCCGCCTTTGAAAATGGTGGGATGCTGACGGGAGGGAAGTCTCGATGTCGGTCGCCAGGCGGGCGTCGCTCGCGGACGAGGTGCCGGATGAGGCTGCGCCGGCGAGCGGCGAGCCCGCCGATGCGCTCCGCTTCAGCCAGGCGCGCTCGGCCCGCTCGGCCGCGATGCTGGAGGACTATACCGAGCTGATCGCGGATCTGATCCGCGAGCACGGCGAGGCGCGGACCACGGACATCGCCCGACGGCTGGGTGTGACGCATCCCACGGCGACCAAGGCGATCGGCCGCCTGAAACGCGAGGGGTTGGCGGTGTCGCGTCCCTATCGCGGGGTCTTCCTCACCGAGGAAGGCTCGGCCATGGCGGAGCGCGTGCGTGCCCGGCACCGTCTCGTGGTGGAGCTGCTCGTGGCGGTCGGCGTGCCGCTGGAAGCGGCCGAGACCGACGCCGAGGGCATCGAGCACTATGTCTCGGAGACGACGCTCGATGCGTTCGAGCGCTTCCTGCGGAACAAGGGCTGAGCTTGGGCCGGTGCCCGCCGCGGCCGGCTTGCCTCGACAAGCTCGCGATGACCGGCCATATCCTTGCCACCAGGGAGCGCAGGGCCAAGCCGGGGTGGCGGCGAGCCGGTGCCAAGCGAGGCTTTGGAGGCAGCAGGCCGGGTTGGCACCGTGCAGCTTCCAGCGTCGGGCATCGTCGATGTCTGTTCCCCCTTTCGATATGCTGACGGAGGCGGACTGATGGCTGCTCTATCGACGATGCCCTCGGACGCCCTCGTCTTCTTCGGGGCGACCGGCGATCTGGCGTACAAGCAGATCTTTCCAGCGCTTCTCGGGCTCGTGGCCGAGGAGGGGCTGGACATTCCGATCGTCGGCGTCGCCAAGGCCGGCTGGGGGCTGGACCAGCTGAAGGATCGGGCGAGAAAGAGCCTCGCGGAGCACAACGTCGGCGACGCGGCGGCCGAGAAGAAGCTGCTCTCGCTGCTTCGCTATGTGGACGGCGACTACGAGGATCCGGCGACCTTCACAAAGCTGCACGAGGAGCTGGGGAAGGCAACCCGGCCGCTGCACTATCTAGCGGTTCCACCCAAGCTGTTCGGCACCGTGGCGCAGGCGCTCGCGAAGGCCGGCAGCGCGCGCGATGCCCGCCTCGTCATCGAGAAGCCCTTCGGCCACGACCGGGCATCGGCGAAACAGCTCAATGCGATGCTGAGGAAGTGCTTTCCCGAGGAGAGCATCTTCCGCATCGACCACTATCTGGGCAAGGAGCCGGTGCAGAACCTGCTCTACACCCGCTTCGCCAACCCGATGTTCGAGCCGATCTGGAACCGCCAGCATGTGCGCAGCATCCAGATCACGATGGCGGAAAGCTTCGGCGTCGAGGATCGGGGCCAGTTCTACGACGCCAACGGCGCCACCCGCGACGTGCTGCAGAACCACCTGCTGCAGGTGCTGGCCCAGCTCGTGATGGATCCGCCCACGGGCGAGGAGAGCGAGGCGCTGCGCGACGGCAAGTCGGCCCTGCTGAAGGCAGTGCGGCCTCTCACCTTGGATGACATCGTGCGCGGCCAGTATGCGGGCTATCGCAAGGTCCCTGGCGTGCGGCCGCACTCCACCGTCGAGACCTACGTCGCGGCGAGGCTCTTTATCGAGAGCTGGCGCTGGGAGGGCGTGCCGATCTACATCCGTGCCGGCAAGAGCCTGCCCGTCACGGCCACCGAGGTGTCGATCGACTTCCGCCGTCCGCCGCGCGAGACGTTCGGCGAGCTGGTGCCGGGGAGCTCGGCGCACATGCGCTTCCGGCTCGGCCCCGACATGGCGATCGGGATGGGTATCCGCATCAAGCAGCCGGGCGACCGGATGGTCGGCAACGACATGGAGCTGATGCTGGCCGCTGAGGCCCCCAAGTACCGGCCGCCCTACCAGCGTCTGCTGGGCGACGCGCTGCACGGCAATGGCGAGCTGTTCGGGCGCGAGGACATCGTCGACGCCCAGTGGCGGATCGTCCAGCCCATTCTCGACGACGCGGCCCCGCTCTACACCTACGAGCCGGGGAGCTGGGGGCCGGAAGAGGCAATCCAGCTCATCGGCCCCGACGGGCCGTGGCGCAACCCGCAGGTGGCCAAGCAGGCGGCGAAGAGCCCGTCCTCGTAAGGGCGCAGAAGGGACGACCCGGATGGCTGACACAGTGTTCCTGTTCGACGTGGACAACACGCTTCTCGACAATGACCGGGTGCAGGCCGACCTCGGCGCCCACCTGACCGAGAGCTACGGGCAGGAGGCGGGCGACCGCTACTGGACCATCTTCGAGGAGCTGCGCGCCGAGCTCGGCTACACCGACTATCTGGGGACGATCGAGCGCCTGCGGCTCGAGACGCTGCATCATCCAAAGGTGCTGCGCATGTCCAACTGGCTGCTCGACTATCCGTTTGCCGAGCGCATCTATCCCGGTGCCCTGGACGTGGTGAGACGCGCGCAGGGTGTGGGAACATCGGTCATCCTCTCTGACGGGGACGCGGTGTTCCAGCCACGCAAGGTCGAGCGGTCAGGCCTTTGGCCGCTGTTCGGCGACAATGTGCTGATCTACGTCCACAAGGAGCAGGAGCTGGCGGATGTGGAGGCGCATTTCCCCGCGCGCCACTACGTGCTGATCGACGACAAGCTGCGCATTCTGGACGCGGTCAAGAGCATCTGGGGTGACCGGGTCACGACAGTGTTCCCGAGGCAGGGGCACTACACCACGGACGCGCAGGCCCTGGCCGCCTATCGGCCGGCCGACGTCACGATCGAGCGGATCTCGGACCTGCTGGATCACGATCTGGAAGCGTTCGCCAGGCCATAGACCCGGCGGCGACGGTCCGGGCGCTCGCCTGAGCGCTGCGGGCCGCGGCCGCCGGCATCACTGCGGAGACGAGCCATGACGCATCTGCACGCGGCGCCGCGCCCCGAAGCGTCGCCGGAGCGGCCCGCTTCCGCCTCGAGGCTTGTCGCTGCGACGACTGCGGCAGCAGGTGCCTGGCTCGACGGGCTCGATCCGGCGCAGCGGCGGCTGGCGCTCTGGCCGTTCGGCGCCGCCGAGCGTGGCAACTGGCACTACGCGCCGCGCCGCCGCCAGGGCTTGGCGCTGCGCGACATGACCGAGCCGCAGAAGGCGGCAGCCTACCGCCTGCTGGCGAGCGTGCTGAGCCCGTCGGGTGCCGCCAAGGCGAGGGCCATCATGGCGCTCGAGACGGTGCTGGCGGAGCTCGAAGGCGGCCGCTTCGACTTCCGCGATCCCTTCAACTACAGCTTCACGCTCTTCGGCATTCCCGGCGAGACTCCCTGGGGCTGGCGGATCGAGGGCCATCACCTGATCGTCAATGTCACGGTGGCCGGCCCGGCAGACCTGACCCTGACGCCCACCTTCTGGGGCACCAACCCGGCCCGCATCCCTGCCGGCCCGCGCGCCGGCGAGCGGATCATGCGCGAGGAGTACGAGCTCGGCCTCGAGCTCGCGCAGAGCCTCGATGACGGGCAGCGCGCGACGGCCGTAATCGCTCGCACCTCGCTCGGCAACATCGTGACCGAGCGCGGTCGGGCCGAGGCGCTGCGTGAGCCCACGGGCCTGCCCTTCGCCGGGCTCGGCCTGGGCCAGCAGGATCTCCTGATGCGGGTCGTGCGGGCCTATGTTGGCAATGCCGCGGACGCCCTGGGCATGCCCTATCTCGAGCGGGTCCAGGAAGCGGGCCTCGAGCGGCTCCATCTCGCCTGGGCCGGCGGCATGGAGGAGGGCAGGGCCTTCTACTACCGCATCCACGGGCCGCGCCTGCTCATCGAGCTCGACTGCACGCAGAACCAGGCGAACCACATCCACTCGCTCTGGCGCGATCCGATGAGCGACTGGGGACGCGACCTGCTGGGCGAGCACTATCGCCACCACCACGACGGGGATTGAGACGGGCCGAGGGCCGGGGGGAAAAACCGGCGAGGGCTGGCGGGAGCGCCCCGGGCGCTTAGATGAAGGCGAGCAGGAGGGAGGTTGCGAGGCTGCCGATGAGGCCGGCCTCGCCGATGGGTGCGGCCGAGGAGGCACGCGCCTCGTCCAGCTCGATCTCGACCGATCTCCAGCCGCCCGCCCTCTCGAGCCGCTCAGAGGTGATCAGGACGGCCGTCTTCGGCGGCTCATGGAGAAAGCGGACGAGGCCGGTTAGCACGTAGCCACGCTCCCTGCCCAACTCCTCGACCATGGCTTGGCAGACGCGCTCCTTGAGCGACATGGCGCCTCCCTGGGTCGAGCCCGGGGCCCAGACGGTGACCTCGAAGCGCCTGACCGATCGGGCGATGAACCGGATCGCCGCTGCCGTCGGGACGGAACCCGCGCCGGCGTCGCTGCGTGCGAAAAGGCACCTCGCCTCAAGGCAGAGACTGGGCTTCTGCATGACTACAATCCCCCCTCTGCCGCCTGTCCCGCGCTGCCGATGAAGCAGACGGGAAGCGGGACCACGGGTCCGTTCTGGCGCAGGGTGGACACTGTGTGCTGAGCGATGAGCGTCGGGCCATTCCCTGCCTCGACTGAAGAGTAGCCTGTCCTGCGCCGGAAATCCAGGCGAGCCGAGCGCCGCGGGGACAGATTTCCGGCGCCTGTTTGCCTTCGAGGCCGTGCGTGGCCGCTCTGGGAACTTCCATGGCGCCTAGGTTCAGGGTCCTTTCCACCCGTAGTCTCTTTCGGCAGCCTCGGCGCTGATGTAGCCCTCGGCGACGTTTTCGGCGATGCGGGCCGGATGGCGCTCGGCCGGGTCGCCGTAGCCGCCGCCGCCGGGCGTCCACAGCATGACACGGTCGCCAGGCTCGAAGCGGATGTTGGCGTACTTGCTGGAGCTGACCTTGCCGTAGAGCTCCACCACCGTGGCCCAGTCTTCTGCGCCGGCCTTCCGCACCAGCGTGCCGCCATTGCCGCCCTCCTTGCCGCCGAAGAGCGCGAACGGATGGACCTCGTGGCGGTCGCTGCATTGGCTGCCGGTGATCGGCACGGTCGTCGCCAGCAGCACGCGGCGATAGCCGAGCCCGCCACGCCACTGCCCGGCACCACCCGAATCCGGCATCATCTCGCAGGACTCGACGCGAAACGGGAAGCGCGCCTCGAACACCTCGAGTAGGACGTCTTCATCAGGAGGATGCCCATCTCGCGGCAGATCGACACCATCGTCGAATCGATGATGTTCATGGTCACGAGATCAGGCGGTGCCGCGCGCGGCCCGAGTGGGCGATGCTGCTTCTCGATCGGCATCGTCGGCTGGACGATAGGCAGGCGCGGCTCCACCTGACCCGCATCCCGCCGGCCCGCCCACGCGACGCACCAGTCCGAGCAATTGACGCAAGGCTTGCCGTGACGCGTGCCGGCGATGCCGGGCCCATAGACCAGCATCCCGCAGCAGGGGCACTTGACGTACTTCTCGATGTAAAAGCCGTTCGCGGAAAAGCGCATCGTCCGGGCCCTCTCAGTGCCGTGCCGCGTCGATCAGGAGATGGCCCCAGGGATCGACCTGGAGCCCTGGCCGGGATTGACGACCGTGACGGACGCCGCCTCCTCGACGATCGCCGGGCCCGCTATGGCGTGGCCCGCCAGGAGGGAGGCCCGATCGTAGATCGCGGTCTCGTGGCTGCCCTCGACGAAGTGGACCGTGCGCCGGCCGACGGGCTCGGGCGGCCCCTCCGCCTCCGCCAGCCGGCCCAGCTCGGGCTGGGGCGTCAGCGAGACGACGGTCGCCGTGTAGGTGACGAGCTCGATGATCTCGCCCGGAATGTTGAAGCCGAAGCGCGCTTCGTGCGCCTCGTGGAAGGCCTGCCAGAGCCGCTCGACCTTGTCGTCGTCCAGCGCAATCCGGTCCGATCGGCATCTCGAGCTCGTAGTTCTGGCCGAGATAGCGCATCTCGAGGCCGCGTATCGCCTCGATGCCTTTCGTGTAGCCCGGGGCCTCGAGCTCGGCCACGCCCTCCTGGACCAGGGTCTCCATGACCTCGCGGGCGCGGGTCGGATCGAACCGGCGGCTGGTGAGCTGGGTCGTCCGCTGCCGGTCGACGCGGGCGTTGGTCATGATGAAGCCGTAGGCCGAGAACTGGCCTGGATAGTTCGGCACGAGCGCACTGGGAATGCCCATCTCCTGGATCAGCTCGCTCGCGTGCAGCGGGCCGGCGCCTCCGAAGGCGCAAAGTGTGAAGTCGCGCGGGTCGAGGCCGCGCTCGATCAGCACCGAGCGGAGCGCTCCCACCATGTTGGTGTTGGCGATGCGCACGATCGCCATGGCGGCCGCCTCGAGCGGTTGGCCCAGCGCCTCGGCCACCCTCGCGACGGCCCGGCGCGCGGCCTCGGCATCGAGCGTCATGCGGCCGCCCAGGAAGTTGTCGGCGCTGAGGCGGCCGAGCACGAGATTGGCGTCGGTGACGGTGGCCTCGGCGCCGCCGCGTCCATAGCAGGCGGGGCCGGGAGCGGCGCCGGCGCTCTGCGGGCCCACCCTCAGCATGCCGCCCTTGTCGATCCAGGCGATCGAGCCGCCGCCAGCACCAATGGTGCGGATGTCGATCATCGGCACCTGGATCGGCACGCCCCATTCGATCTCGAAGGCGGTTGTGAAGCTCTCGCGGCGGTTCTGGATGGTCGAGACGTCGGTCGAGGTGCCGCCCATGTCGAGCGTGACGAGATGCTCGATGCCGGCGAGGCCTGCCACGTAGCGGCTGGCGATGACCCCGCCCGTGGGGCCCGAGACGACCATGTTGACGGGCGCCTCGGCCGCGGCGGCGAGCGTCATCTCGCCGCCGTTCGACTTGATGACGACGGTGTGGGCGTTGAGCTGGGCCTCGTCGAGCCGGCCACGCATCGCCCGGAGCTGGCGGCTCACCACGGGCTTCAGATACGCGTCGGAGATCGTCGTCGAGGCGCGCTCATACTCCTTCCACTTGGGCAGCACGGCGTAGGAGATGGAGACCGGCAGGTCGGGCAGCTCCTGGGTCAGGATCTCAAGGACGCGCTGCTCGTGAGCAGGGTTGAGGTAGGAGAACAAGAGGCAGACGGCGACGGCACGGATCTCCGGCGTCCCGCGGATACGGGCTGCGACGGCGCAGACCTCGGCCTCGTCCAGCGCCTTCACGACCCGGCCGTAGGCATCGATGCGCTCGTCGAGCTCGAAGCAGTGGCGGCGCTTCACGAGCGGCTTCGGCTTGACCCAGCTCATGTCGTAGTGGGCCTTGCGGTTTTCGAGCTGGATGAAGGGGACGTCCTTGAAGCCGGGGGTCGTGACCTAGGCGACGACGGCACCCTTGCGCTCGAGCACGGCGTTGGTCGCCACCGTGGTGCCCAGGCGGATGTTGGCGATAGCGCCGGGCTCCGGGTGGCGGCGGATTCCCTCGAGGATGCCGACGACGGGGTCGGCCGGCACCGAGGCCTCCTTCCACACCTCGATGGCGCTCGTGTCCCGATCGTAGGCTACGAAATCCGTGAAGGTGCCGCCGACGTCGATGCCCAGCACATAGCGCATGCGTTTCCCCCTCCCTGGCCCTTGGCGACGGTGACGGCGCCAGGACCTGATAGCAGGTGGGAGAGGCCAACGGGAGTGGGGCGCCTGTACGAGCCGTACGCATCGCGGCCGGAGGGGTTGCAGCCCCGGACGTTGACGGACTTGTGCGTGGGGCGCAGCATGCCCACGCTGCCTGCCGGGCGCTGTAAGAGGAGGTTCAGTTGGACATTCGAGTGGCCGAGAGCAACTACCACAACGAGCATCTGCTCCTCGGGTTCAGCGAGATCAACCGCCTCAAGAGCGAGCGCCCGCTGGTGTTCGGCCGGGGCCGGGGCATCTTCGTGTTCGATGAGAACGGCAAGGACTATATCGAGGCGGTCTCGACCTTCTATTGCGCAGCGCTGGGCTTCAGCGACGAGGCGCTGATCGAGGCCGCGATCCGCCAGCTGAGGGCGCTGCCGATGTATCCCTCGGCCATTCATCGCACCGTGCCGGCGGTGATGGAGCTGACGGAGCGCCTGGCCGCGATATCGCCCTTGAAGAACCCGCGCATCTACTTCTCGACCACGGGCTCCGAGGCGAACGACTACCTCATCAAGTTCATGTGGTACGGCAACGGATTCGCCGGCCAGCCCGAGCGCCGCAAGATGATCTCGCGCGAGGCCAGCTACCACGGCAGCACGATCGCCACGGCCTCGCTCGGCGGCAGCCGCGAGCTGCACGAGAGTTTTGGTATTCCGATGGGCCTCGCGCTGCAGGTGCGCCATCCGAGCTGGCCCGCGGCCGCGGAGCCCGGCGAGGACGAGGACGCCTTCACCGACCGGCTGGCCGAGGAACTGGAGGCAGCGATCCTGGCGGCAGGGCCCGAGACGATCGGCGCCATGATCGCCGAGCCCGTCTCCGTCTCATCCGGCATGTTCCCGCCGCCGGCGGGCTACTTCCCGAAAATCACGAAAGTCCTGAAAAAATACGGCATCCAGCTCTTCATCGACGAGGTGGTGACGGGCTTTGGCCGCTCCGGCAGGATGTGGGCGACGGAGGCCATGGGGCTCGAGCCCGACTGCATCACCTGCGCCAAGGGCATCACCGGCGCCTACATGCCGATCGCCGCCATCATGATGGGCGAGGGCTTCGCCGAGCGTCTCGACATGGGCAGCGAGAACAAGGGCTGGTTCGCCCATGGCGGCACGCATCACGGCCACGCCGTCTCGGCCGCGGTGGCCGTCGAGGTGCTGAACGTCTTCGAGCGGCGCGACATACTGGGTCATGTCCAAAAGATGATCCCGATCTGGAACCGTATGCTGGACGGGCTGCTTGAGCATCCGCTGGTGCGGGGGAACAGAAAATTCGGCCTGATGGGCGCCCTTGAGATCGCCCGGCCGGGCGAATCGGGTGCCGGTGCTGCCGGCACGCTCAAGGTCGGTGGCCTCAGCAAGGCCGTCTACGACGCCGGCCTCGAGCAGGGGATCATCGTCCGTCCGCTCGCCGGCTGCATCGTCATGGCACCCCCGCTGATCATCACGCAAGCCGAGATCGCCGAGCTCGGCCGGCGCCTCACGGCGGCCCTCGACGACACCCTGGCGACGCTGCCCACCGCCGAGTAGGAGCGTCTGAAACGATCATGGCGTGTCCCTTGCCTCGGCAGCAGGGCAAGAGCCTGGAGTCCGACGGTGACGCCTGAGCCGTCCGGTGACATGGGGAATTCGATGTCGGTAGCAGTTGCGTCCGAGGCCCTCTCGGCGCCGTCGGCAGACATCATCCTCAGGCTCGAGGGCATCGAGAAGTCGTTCGGCGAGGTCCAGGTCCTGCGGGACGTCACGCTCGATGTCAGGCGCGGCGAGGTGGTCTGCATCATCGGCCCGTCGGGTGCCGGGAAGTCGACCCTGCTGCGCTGCATCAACCATTTGGAGACAGTCGAAAATGGAACGATCTATTTCGAGGGCGGGCCAGTTTATCGCTACGTTCGCGATGGGGTGACGATCACCGATCCGGACCGGCGCATCGAGGAGGTGCGCTCGCAGATCGGCATGGTCTTCCAGTCGTTCAATCTCTTTCCGCATCTGACGGCGCTGGGCAATGTGGTCGAGGCGCCGATCTATGTCCGCCGCGAGCCGCCGGTGGAGGCACGCGAGCGCGCGAAGGCGCTCCTGAAGAAGGTGGGCCTGGCCCACAAGCTCGACGCCTATCCGCACGAGCTCTCGGGCGGCCAGCAGCAGCGCGTGGCCATCGCCCGGGCGATGGCCATGAACCCGAAGGTGATGCTGTTCGACGAGGCGACCAGCGCCCTCGACCCGGAGCTCGTGGGCGAGGTCCTGCGCGTGATGCGCCGGCTCGCCGCCGAAGGCATGACCATGGTGGTGGTGACCCACGAGATGGGCTTTGCCCGGGACGTCGCCGACCGGGTCGTGTTCATGGCCGACGGCGCCGTCGTCGAGGAGGACCGGCCGGCCCGGATCTTCACCGAGCCTCGTCATGCCCGGACGCGCCAGTTCCTGCAGAGCATCCTCGATCGCGAGGGGCGGGACGAGGAGGACGAGGACACGCCATGAGTGGCCGGTGCCCGCCGGCACGGTGGGCGCGGACGCCGTGGTCGAGGACCTTCCGTCGATCGTGAGAGCGGGGGAAGCGCCGGCCGTGCCGCGAGGACCCGGCCCGGCGGGACGGCAACGACAGACAAGTCGAGGAGGAAGGACAATGACCGATCAGTCTGTGACCGGCAGCGTGAGCCCGGAACCCCAGGGCATGGCCTCGCGCCGCCATCTGCTTATCTCCGGCGGCCTCGCGACCGCTGGCGCAGTGGCCGCCGCGGTGGCGCCCACCGTGGCGCGGGCGGCGGACGCGCCCAAGATCGACACGTCGTTCAAGGACTTCACCCTGCCGAAGTTCGACTGTGACGATTCGCTGGTCAAGGTCCAGAAGAAGGGCCAGCTGATCGTCGGCACGTCCAATGACTGGCCCTACTCCTTTCTAGACCCGAAGACCGGCGCGTTTACCGGCCTCGATGCCGACATCATCCGCTATGCCGCCAAGATGCTGAGCATTCCGGACGTCAAGGTCGAGACTGTTACCTTCGATGGCCTGATCCCGGGGCTGCTCGACGGCCGCTTCGACATCATCGGCGACTCCATCCACTACACGAAAGCGCGTGCCAAGGTCGTCGATTTCTCCTTCCCCACCTATTACTACTCGGAGTGGCTGGTGGTGAAGAAGGGCGACCCGCTCGGCGCCCATCAGATCGCCGATCTCAAGGGGCATAGCTGCGGCGCTCTTCTCGGCACGAACTACGCCCAGTGGATCCAGGAGACACCGGGCGTGGAGTACCGGGGCTACAAGGACTGGCAATCGATGGCCCAGGACATTCAGAACGGCCGGCTCGACGGCGCCGTCCACGATCAGCCGATCGTGGCAGCGACCATCAAGGACCATCCGGATTGGCAGATCGAGCTCGCGAGTGGCTACGAGCCGCATCAGCTGAAGAACCCGGCGGGCTACAGTCGCTACGCCTTCCGTCAGGGCGACGTGCAGCTGCGCCTCGGCTTCTCGAGCGCCATCGAGTGGATGGAGGACTCGGAGGAGATGTCGAAGATCCTCACCCAGTGGGGCCTCAGCGGCTACAACAACTAGCCGGATCGGGGCAGGGCGGGCGGCTCAGCGTCGCCCGCCCCGTCGCTGGAGCGAACCGTGGCTGCCGGCGCCGCCGCGCCGGAGCGCAGTCTCGCCTTGTCGCGGGCCGGGGCCGGTCCGTCACCTCAGCCGAGCGCGGAGCCGACCTTGTTCTCGATCCCTGAGATGATCTCGTTCCTGCCCACGCTCCTCCAGGGCGCCTGGGTCACCATCACCGTCTCGCTCCTCGCCTATGCGCTGGCGCTCATCGTGGGGCTCGGCCTGGGCCTCGCGCGGCTGTCGCGCCTCTGGCCGATCCGCTGGCTCGCCGCCGCCTATGTCCAGTTCATCCGCGGCACGCCGCTGCTGCTGCAGCTCTTCTTCATCTACTATGTGCTGCCCTATGGCGGCATCGTGCTGACGCCGTTCGCCTCGGGGGTGCTGGGCCTCACCATCAACTACAGCGCCTACATGGCCGAGGTGTTCCGCTCGGGCATCCAGGCCATTCCGCCTGGCCAACGCGAGGCCGGCATGTCGCTCGGCATGTCGCGGCGCCTGCTCATGCGCCGGATCATCCTGCCTCAGGCGATTCGCATCGTGCTGCCGGCCATCGGCAACTTCTTCGTCTCCATCTTCAAGGACTCAGCGCTGGTCTCGGTCATCACGATGAGGGATCTGATGTTCAGCGGCCAGCTTTTGGCCTCGGCGACGTACAAGCACTTCGAGATCTTCACGATGGTGGCGATTATCTACTTCATCATCAGCTACCCGACCGCGAAGCTGGTCGAGTATATCGAGGCCCGCTTCGACGTCTCCCGCACCCGCCGCCCGGTACCTGGCAAGGTTTGAGGGCTCCGGCCCTCCTCGACCGGACTCTGGCGGCGCTGCCGCGAGCTGATCAGGCGGCAGCCTCCGTTGCCTGTCCCACGCCCTGCACCAGGCCGTATTGCACGCGCATGATGGAGAGTCGGCGGTAGAAGCTCAGCAGATCACGGGCGGGGCGCGTCATGCGCTGGTAGCCCGAGAGGAAGGCGACGATGGTCCCGACCTCGGTCTGGCCCTGGATCACGAGCCAGCCGCCCAGCATGAGGATGCTGAGCGGTCCCATATGGTTGATGAGATTGTTGAGGACCTTGACCAGGTGCTTGATGACGGCAAAGCGGACGCTCAGCTGGTAGATCCGCTCGATCTGCTCGCTCGCGCGGGAATCCTCGCCGCCCTCGTCTCCGGCGTTCTGCAGCACGCTCTGGCTGAGCTCGCGCCTGATGGTGATCTTCTTCTCCGACAGCCTGTTCAGCATCGGCTGGAACGAGGCCACGAGGATCGTCGAGGGGATCAGGAAGGCCGCGGCGGCAGCCGCGATCTCCGGCTGCACGAAGAACATGTAGCCTGTGATGCTGAGCAGCAGCCCAGCCTCCATGAAAGGAGAGGCGAGGCTCTCCGCGACGAAGCCGCCAACTTTCTCCGCTTCCGAGGAGAGGATGGACTGCCTCGTTCCCTCCTCGGGGTCCGCGCCGAAGGCGTCGCTGTGGACCATCCTCGTGCGCAGCCTGCGTGTCACACCCTCGGCCACACGGGCGAGGTAGACATTACGGAAGTACTTGATGACCCCCATGGTGAGGTAGACGGCGAAATAGAGCGCGCCGAGCTCGAGCAGCAGGCCCAGATCGGCCTTGGCCACGGCATGGTTCACGATACGGCGCTGCAGCTCCAGCGGCGCCAGCGTGAGAGGGAAGATGATGAGCGTGAGGAGGCAGAGCCGCAGCTGCTGCCTGGCGCTTACCTTGTAGACATAGGCGTAGAGGGCGCTCGGCATGGCCCGCATCGGCCGGTCGCGCACCGGCGGCAGCGCCGACATGTAAAGCTTGCAGAGCGCGGAGTCGGCGTTCACGAGACCCTCTGGATTCCGAGCATGGGGCGCGGAATGTAGGGGCCCGGACGCCGAGGCACCACCAGGACGGGCGCCGCTGCCGGGCGGGGCAGTCGCCGGGGCCGACCGATGTCTGGTCGGCATGCCCGATCGCCCGGCAATGGCCGACCGATCGGGCTATGGATGACGCACGCTCCTCCGCGAGGTCCGAGCCGGCCGAGGCGCCCTCGTCGGGCCCGGAGAAAGACTGGGGCGCCGATGACGCAACGACGCCCTCCCTAGTCCGCGCCCGGCTCCCGGCGGCGTGCCCCTGAGCGTCAGTTCATGCGACCCCGGGGCATGGCACGCGCCAGCTCGTGCGGGGCGGTGTGATCGCCGAGCGGCCAATCGCGGCGTGCGAGGAGCTCGGCCATGGTCTCGGCATAGGCGCAAAGCTCGGGCACGGCCTCCGCCTCGACGAGGCTACGTGCGATACGCGCCGTGCGCGCGACCTCGCCGACCTGCGCCGCGGCGTGGAGATCGAGAAGGCGGCGCTCGTCGCGCAGCACGGACGAAGCGCGCAGCGGCGACAGGCGGAGCGGCTCGATCGCCCGCCGTGCCAGCAGGCTCCACTGCCTCTCGAACACGGCCAGGCCGGCCTCCACCTTGGCCAGACCGAAGGCGAGCCGGAACCCGTGGAGGATGCAGCGGCTGCCCGGCGCATCGTCGACCTGTCTGTGACGAAAGGCCCAAAGGATGAACTGCTCGCCTGCCGTGAGATGGGCAACGACCAATCCGCTCGGCATCGACACCACGCTCACCATGTCCTCGTCACGCTCATCGTCCTGATAAATCTGCTGCATCGCCTGATTTCCTCCATCGGGGCGCCAACTCTATTCGTCAGTTGGATGATGTAGTCAACAGATACTGATGGTATCCTTAACTATAGTTACTCAAAATTGGAGCAAGAACAATAAGTGTTCCAAAGTGTCCGACCTGCCCGGCGGGCGAACCGACCGCTGCGCAGCGACGAGATGCGGCTGGAGCTGGTCGTTCCTGACGAGGCCGAGACGATCGTCTCGCACGGGCGCGTGCGACCTGAGCCGGGACCAATGCCGCCTCGACAATGACCGGGCCGCTGGCGATGCAGGGAAAGGTTGGAAACCGCCGCGCGAGTGTTCCCCAGTCAACTAGCGCGTGCCGATCATGACGATCACGCTGCGATCCCAATCCGTCGCATCAGTCCGGGTCGGGGCAGATCCCGGGCATACCGGCCTTGCTGAGCGCTCATCTCCGGTCGGTTGGCGATCTTCTTTGCGGCTGCCCCTTGCTGGACGCATCGTGCATGTTTCTCCAAGTCGTTATCGAAGCATGTTGCTTGTGAGTTCACATGAACGTTCTTGAGGCAGCGACAGGCCGGAAGTATCAAGCCGACGAGTAGTTTGGCTATGAACGATTATTAATGAGGAGGAATGTTGATCTGTGGTGCCGCCGCGATGATAGTGACGTCGACGCGACCGAGGCCCCGCGCGGCGCGTCCGCGTGTCACCCGGGGCTGGAACCGTGGCTTATGGCCAAGACGTCTCTTCTCAAACGCATCGGCGCCGTCAGTGGTGCCGTCCTGCTCGCCGCCATGCTCGGCACGGGCGCGGCCTCCGCCGCCACCTCGGGCAGCAGCTCGACCATGGCGAAGCACCAGCAGTCCTGCGAGGCGAGCGCCACCAAGAAGAAGCTGACCGGTGACGCGAAGACCACCTACATCGACAAGTGCATGAAGCAGGCGTCGACGAAGAAGAAAAAGAAGCACACGGCGACCAAGGAGACGCCTGCGCAGACGCCGGCTGCCGCCCCGACGACGCAGCCCAAGGGCTAGCAGCCGCACGGTCCGACCGATAGAGGTGACGGGATCCGGCATCTGCTCCAGGGATGTCGGATCCGGTCGCCGTTTCCTGCCTACGACCCGGAGCGGGTCGTGACTTTCTGAACCCAGCTCCATGCCAGCGGAAACCAGCCGGGCGGTAGCATGTGGCCCCCGGCATGGAGGCAGAGCTCGAGCTCCCGGTCGCTGCTGCAGCCGGTCCAGCTTCGGCAGACGAGAGGCCCGGAGGTGGCGAAGCCCGTCGGATTGCTGCGGCAGCCGTCGACCTCGCGCAGCCGGGCGAGCGAGGCGAAGACGTCGCTTTGATGATAGACCCGGCGGATCGCCCGGCCCTCGAGCGGCACCGTGTTGTCGGTCAGGCCGTGGATCTGCAGGAGGTCCACCGGGCCCGTCGGGCAGTCGGCCGGGATGTCGCCCCAAAAGGCACCCGACACCGCCACATAGGCGCGGAACCTGTCGCCGCGGTAGCAGGCCTCGGCCCACACCATCGAGGCGCCCACGGAGAAGCCGGTGGCCCACAGGCGTCGTGCGTCGACCGGCCAGCGGGAGCGGAGGTCGGCCAGGACCCGGTCGACATAGGCGAAGTCGTCGCGCCGCTGGGCGGGCGAGCCGGGAAACGACCAGTCCTTGTTGGCCCCGTTCGCAAAGACGAGAAGGATTCCGGCGTCGGAGAAGGCCTTGCGCAGGCTCAGGTCCTGCATCTCGCCGTCCGCCGAGCCGCCATAGCCATGGAAGAAGAATGCCGTGGGCAGTGGCGTGGTGCCGTCCCAGCCGGCCGGCGGGCTGACCCTGTAGCTCCCGCTTTCGACCGGGCAGGGAGCGTCCATGCCACATCGTGGCTCGGCGGAGGCGGAGCCCATCGACGCTGTTGCCAGCACGAGGGCCGCCATCAGCACCGCGATGCGCATCAGCCGGCCGCCCGCTCGACCCCGCCATGCGCGGCGGACCAGCTCACCGGATCGGCCAGGAACTTCTCGACCTCCTCCAGGACGTCGGGCGCGAAGCTCTTCTGCGCGCGGGCCACCCGGAGCACATCCTGCCAGGTTGCGAGATAGTGCAGCTCGACCCCCAGCTCCTCGAAGGTCCGCTCGGCATGGGGGAAGATGCCATAGAAGAAGAGGACGAAGGTGTGATCGCAGCGCTGGCCGGCATCGCGGAGCGCCTTCACGAACCCGACTTTGCTGCCACCATCGGAGGCGAGGTCCTCGACGAGCAGCGTACGCCAGCCCTCCCGCACCTCGCCTTCGATCTGGGCATTGCGGCCAAAGCCCTTGGGCTTCTTGCGGATGTACTGCATCGGCAGCATCAGTCGCTCGGCCAGCCACGCGGCGTAGGCGATGCCCGCCGTCTCGCCGCCTGCCACGGCATCGAAGGCCTCGGCGCCGACCGCGTCCAGGAGGGTCGCTTCGGCCATCTCCATGAGCCGCCGGCGGACGCGCGGGAAGGAGATCAGGCGGCGGCAGTCGGTATAGACCGGGCTGGCCCATCCGGAGGTGAAGATGAAGGGCGGATCGGGGCGGAAGTTGACGGCGCCGACCTCGAGCAGAAGGCGGGCTGTGGTCGTGGCGAAGGCCTCGCTGGCGGCGGCCATGGACATCTCCCCGGCGGTTCCGAGCCGCACAACTAGACCGGCTCGCCCGACCCTGCCAGTCCCGGTTAGGTGAGGACGAGCGCTGCGGTGGCAGCGGCGAGGGTCGCGAGCAGGGGACCGCCCGCGGCCGCGACGAGCTGACGCCGGGCCTCGCCGGGCAGTGCCGCGAGGAGCCAGGCGAGGCGCGCCGCCTCGGCGATGCCGCGTGCGAGCGCGCAGCCCTCGAGGCTGCCCTGCCAGAGCGCCAGGAGCAGGGTCGGAAGCAGCACCCCGATCAGCACGAGATTGCCAAGCACCAGCTCGCGCTGGCCGCGCAGCGCCGCGAGCGCGCCCTGAAGAAGGGTCGTCTGGTGCTGGAGCGCCAGCCAGGGAAGGAGCCAGAGCAGCAGCCGTGCCGCCGAGGCGTAGCTTGCGCCGAAGACGAGCGGCACGGCCGACGGCGCCAGGCACGCGATAGTGAGGATCAGAAGAAGAGCCAGCCAGGCGAGCCTGCCGGCCTCGCCCGCCAGCATAGTGGCCATGGCGCGGGGCGTCTCCCGCAAGGGGCCGAGACGGGCCATCGCGAGCTGGCCCGCCGCGTTGGCCAGGACGAGCGCCGCGACCGCCATGCCCGATGCCAGGTAGTAGTGGGCCGCGGCGGCGGCGCCGAGGCAGGCGCCGACCAGCAGAAGATCGAGGCTGAGCTGGGCCTGGTTGAGGAGGGTGACGGCGCAGAGCGGGATGCCCAGCCGCAGCATCAGGCCGGGACGGACCGGCGCATCGCCCGAGCCGCCGGGCGCTGCCGGCATCGTCCCCAGCAGCGGCCATGAGGCGAGGGCGCCCAGCGCCCAGCTCACCGCAAAGAGCCCGGCCAGGGTCACGAGCTCCAGCCGGCCCGGCCACAGGCCCACCATGAGGGCGTAGCTGACCGGGCGCACGAGCAGGAGCGCGCCCGCCGCGGCGGGGCGGTCCTCCACGAGAGCCAGCCAGTCGAGCTGCAGCGCCGTGGCGAGCAGCGCCAGCATCGCCAGCAGCACGACCGGGGCGCGCTCGGGCAGGGAGAGCCAGGCGATGGTGGCCGCCGCGGCGACGACGGCGCCACTGACAGCGAGGCGCAGCGCCAGATATGTTGGCAGCAGCGCGACGGCGCCGCCCTCCGTGCGTCGCCCCTCGGCGGTGACGACGCTCCTGAGGCCGAGCTCGCCCAGATGGAGGGCGTAGCCCTGGATGGCCAGGATCAGCGACCAGACCCCGAGATCGACCGGTGTCAGGCGGCGTGCCACGACGGCCACCGCGGCGAAGGCGAGCACCGCCGCGAGCCCGCGGCTGCCGCCCAGGAGGGCCAGGGCCGCGAGCGGCCGGACCTGCTGCGCTGCCAGCGCCGGCCGCTGCCCGATCATACCGCCTCCAGCCGGCGATAAAGGCGGAGCACCTCGGTCATGATGGCCCTCTCGTCGAGCATCTGCCCTTTTGTCGTCTGACCGTAGCGGCCTTCGAGGATGAGCCGGCTGGCACGCCGCACGCCGGCGGCAAGCGAGGCCGGATCGGGCGCGCAGACGAAGCCGGTGCGGTCCTCGTCGAGCCAGTCCGGCACGTCGCCCACATCCGTGCTGACGACCGGTCGGTGGGCTTTCAGCGCCTCCTTGACGACCGTCGGGGAGGCCTCGTAGCGGCTGGTGAGGAGGAGGATGCCGTGGGCGGCGAGCAGGTCCGGGATCGCCTCGTGCGGCAGCCGGCCGACCCAGTGGATCCGGCTCGAGACCCGGCTGGTGGCGATGCGGCGGACGAGCTGGCGGCTGTCCTCGCCGTCGCCGGCGATGGTGAGGTCGTACGCCTCGCCGTCGGCCAGGAGCCGCTCGATCACCGCGATCGCCAGCGGGACGTTCTTCTGGTGGCTGATCCGGCCGACCAACAGCAGCCGCCTCGCCAGGTGGGGCCCCGGCGGCCCGGCGGCATGGGCGAAGAGGCGCCCGTCGAAGGCCGCGGGTATGACGACGGCGCGCGCGAAGGGCTCGGGCAGGACGATCTCGGCCAGCGCGCGGCGATCGCGGCCGCTCACGCAGACGATGGCGTCGGACAGGGCCGCCACCCGCCGCTCGAGCAGCAGCATCAATGCCCTGAGTGGCTGGGCCAGACGGCCGAGCCGGCCCTCGAGCACGCGCCCTGTGACATTGTGATAGCTGATGACCACCCGACCGTGGCGCCGTGCCAGGAGAAGCTTCGGCCAGGCGGCGTAGTTGCGGTGGAAATGAAAGACGTCGCCCGGCTGGAAGCTCCTGCGGTGCCGCCAGAACCAGAGCCAAAGCGCGAGGTAGAAGCGCAGAAAGTGCGAGCCCGTGGAGATGTAGGTGATCCGCGGGTCGCGGGCGGCATTCTGGAGCTGGGCTGCGATCAGGCGGTAGCTGAGGCCGGAGCCCCGAAGCGCCCGGTGCAGGCCGCGGAAGTGCTCGGCGCCGCCGCCCTGGTCCTGGGCCAGCGGATCGTTGTTGTAGAAGACGTAGATCATGCGGCCCGCTCCCGAGTGGGCTGGGCCGGGCAGGCGAGGGCCAGCAGCGCTTCGAGGGTGACCTCGAGCGGCCCGTCATTGGTGAGCACCGGCATGCCCAGGCTTCGGGCGAGCCGCGCATAGAGCGCGCGGCGGCGGGCGAAGTGGCGATCGGCCAGGGCGTCGGGGCGCTGGCGGGCGATCAGCGCCGGGCTGCGCTCGATCAGGACCGCGAGCCGCGGCTGGGGCAGGAGGCGAAGAAGGAGAGGCCCTGCCCGGTCGAGGACGAGGTCGTCGAGGCCGGTGTCGACCGCGAGATCGACGAGGGTGTCGAGGGCGCAGCGGTCCGCCAGGATCGGCACACCGGAGCCGAGCCGGAAGCGGCCCACGATGTCGAGCGCGGTGTCGATCAGCTGCAGGAAAAGGAACAAAAGGGCCAGCGGACGCGAGGCGGCGAAGTCATGGTAGCCGATACGGAAGCCGCCGTGCTGCTCCTTGCGGTTGTGACCGCTCAGCCGCGTCAGGGCCAGGAGCGGCTTCGAGAGATAGTTGCGGAATCGACTCCACACATGGCGATGCGGGATGCCTGCCGCCGCGAGGTGCCGGGAGAGGGCCTCGACGAGGGCCGTCTTGCCGCTGCCGTCGACGCCGCAGACGGCGATCATGCGGAGCTGCCAGGGCTGCTCGGCCAGAAGCGCCGCGCAGGCACGATCCCAGCGGGTCCAGGCCTCGGCGGATGGCGGAGGGCCGGCAGCGGCGTTCTCCAGCGCCTCGATCACCGCGTCGGGCAGGCGCTCGGGCGTCGGGGCGACGACCCCGCCCATGGCTCGTGCCACCTCGGCCACGCCTGGCGCATCCAGGACGACGAGCCGCCGCCCGCTGAGGCCCGCCTCGACGACGACGAGCGGCACCTCGGAAACGGGCGCCTGGAACGGCAAAAGAAAGAGATGTGTCCTCGCCAACCGATGACGCAGCTCCGCGCTCGGCAGCATCGCGGTCTCGACCTCGATGCGCTCGCGGGACGGGCTCCGCTCGATCCGCTCCAGCAGGCGGCGAAGGGCTCGGTCGCCGCCGTCCGGCCGCAGCAGCATCATGAGGCGGGCATCGAGGCCCCGTTCTACGACGCGCTCGAAGGTCTGCAGCGCCAAGCCGGCGCCCCGCAGCTCGAGCGGCGGGCCCAGATAGCAGAGCGTGACCGGCCCAGACGGCGGCGGCAGGCCCAGGCAGAGCCCGGCGTCGACCTGCGGTCTGAGGAGCCTGCCCACGGGAAGGCCCAGCGCCGCGTAGCGCTGCCGCGTGGCGGCACTCAGATAGACGATGTCGTCGGCACCGCTGCGCCCGAAGCCGCGGCACAGAAAGAAGCCCGGCAGGAGCGCGTTGACGAGCGGCAGCAAGAGGAGGCGCCCTTCGCCCAGAAGGGTCGGCAGGCCGAGCCGCAGGATCTCGCCCGGGTGCAGCTTCGGGCTCGCCATCACGATGCTCGTCGCGCAGGAGAGGCAAAGCTCCCGGAGACGCGCGACGGCCAACGCGCCGCCGATGAGAAAGGCGCGCTCCGACCGGTACGCCGCGATCTCGTTTCGGAGAGCGACGCTGGCCCGGCCATGCTCGAGCAGATGGTCGACCGCGATCACGGGCACCTCGAGCTCGCAGGGCGGATCGGCGGCATCCGTGATGATGCGGACGTCGTGACCAAGCGCCCGAAGGCCCAGGGCAAGGCCGATCGCGACGTGCCAGGGCTGACGCCGCACGCGGTCGCGCTCGAGGCCGAAGCAGACGACGGCGAGGCGGCGCGCTGGCGGGGCCGGGCTCACGCCGCGAGGCTCCAGGCGTAGCCATAGGCATCCTCGATCGCATCGACGACCCGATCCCACGAGAAGCGCTGCCGCACGAGGCTCTGGGCGTCCGCGGCGCGGCGCTGGGCTGCCGCGGGATCGGCGAGGACGCGGGCGATGCCCGAGGCCAGAGCCTCCGGCGTCGGCTCGACCACGAGAAGGGGTGCTGGATCGGCAAGCTCGGCGACGAGCCCTGTCCGCGTGGAGACGACGGGCGTTGCGGCCGCCATCGCCTCGAGCAGGGTGAGCGGCCCGCTCTCATAGTCGGCGGCATTGACGAGGCAGCTCGCGCGGCCCAGCCAGGCCCGCACCCCCTCGGGCGGAACGAAGCCCGCGAGGTCGATCTGCTGGGCGATGCCGAGACGGTGGGCGCTGGCGCGCAGCGTTGCCTCGAGAGGCCCCTCGCCGACCAGCGCCAGCCGGCAGTCCACCCTCTGGGACAGGAGGGCAAAGGCCTCGAGCAGACGAAGCAGGCCCTTGCGGTAGCCGAGCCGGCCGACATAGAGCACCACGGGCGGCGCCATCGGCCGCCGGGTGCCGTCGAAGAAGCCGGCGTCGACGCCGTTCGGCACCACCAGCGGCATGCGGCCGTCGAGCCTGTAGTGCTGCGCCAGCTCGCGCGCTACGCCGGACGACACGGCGATGAGCTCGCGCGCATTGTCGAGATACCACTGCTCGTGGTGGCGTGAGAACAGGCGGGCGTTGAGCCGGATTGCCCGGGCGCGTGGTCCCGGCTCCGCGATGGCGCAGGTGTCGCTCAGCATCGGGCTGTGGAAGGTGGCGACGATCGGCAGCCCGGTCCTGAGCCGCGGGAACAGCGGCAGATGGACATGCAGCAGGTCGGCGCCCCTGGCTCCGTCCTGCAGCCAGCGGTCGAGCACGAGGCGCGCCGCCCGCTGATGGAAGGGCTGGATCGGGAAGCTCGGCACACGGTGGACCTCGATGCCCTCGACATCCACCTCGCGCCAGCTGTCGAAGCTCCGCCCGCGCGCCAGCACGAAGGGGTCGTGGCCGCGGTGCTGCAGGCGGCGCGCCACCTCCAGCACGTGCCGGCCGATCCCCTCGCGGGGCGGCATGGCGTTGTTGGTGAGGAGGGCGACGCGCATGGTCGGTCAGGCGGCGGCGGGGACCGGCCGGCGGTGCCGGGCGGTCGAGGCCCAGTAGAAATCCTGCCCGCTCAGTCGCCGCACCAGCGCGTCGGGCAGCCGGGCGCCGAGGCGGCCGATCCGGTAGCCGGCGAGCCGTGCGGCCGAATCGAGGAGCGCGTAGGGGACGAGTGCCGGCTGCTCGCGCGCCAGGGTGCGGAGCAGTCCTGCAACATAACGGCGGCCGCGGGCCTCGTCCCGCTCGCAGGCGAGAAGCAGATGGCGGAAGGCCTCGCGCGTGTAGCCGATGTCGAACTGGCGGCGGAAGCTCTGGACGAGCCGCGTCGGATGGGTGTGGCTCACGACGGCCTCGGCCACATAGGCGATGGTCAGTCCCTGCTCGAGCAGCTCGGCTGTGGCGATCGTCTCCTCGGAGACGAGGGTCTGGCGGAACCCGCCGATGCGGTCGAGGGCGGCGCACGACCAGGCGGCGCAGGCGTTCGAGCAGAAGTGGGTGTAGGAGCCGAAGCGGGGTCGGTCGGCAAGCGTACGGCGGTGGCTCTCGGCCGGGTAGTTGAAGGCGCGGCCGAAGCGGGCGATCGGATCCGCGTCGGGGGCCGCCACCTGGCGCGCATAGCTCACCGCGGCAGCGCCGGTCTGCACCGGCTCGACCAGGGTCTCGAGGAACCGCCGGCTGATCGGGTAGGCATCCGGCGTCATCATCACGACGATGTCGGTCCCGAGACGACGTCTTGCCCGCTCGCGGGTCAGCCCGTGGTTGAAGGTGTGGCGTGCCACCACCAAGGTCTCGGCACCCAGCTCCCTGGCGCGCTCGATCGTGCCGTCGTCCGAGGACGAGTTCACGACCAGCACGCGCGGCCGGGTCGGCGAGGCGAGGAGTGGCGGCAGGCAGCGGTCGAGATGGCTTCGCGCGCGATGGGTGACGATGACGACGCCGACGCTCGGCGCGGATCGAGAGGCCCCGCAAATGTTGCGATCGATGCTCATCACCGCCCCCGTCGTGCAGTCACCGCTTGAAGGGTGATCGAGCACGCATGATGAGCAACTATTTGGAAAAATCAATCAATAGTTGAATATTGCCCGCCGATGCTCGCTAGGTACCAGCCGGCCGCGCGATCCCAGGAGCGCTCGAGGCGCCAGCCGGGCGCCTGCTCGGTCAAGGGATCGCGGTTGCAGCGCACCAGCGGCTCGTCGATCGGCGCCGGATCAGCCGCAAGCTCGATCGCGCAGGGTCGGTCCAGCCGCTCGCGCATCGCGGCGGCAAAGCGCTCGGCGAAATCCGCGACGGACTCGATATAGCCGCTGGGGGCCAGGCGATGGGTGGCCGAGGCGCCGACGAGGAAGCGGGCGAAGCGGGCATAGCTCAGGGCGAGCAGATCGACATGGACGAAGTCGCGCACGAGGTGCGGCTGCTCCACGATCGCCGCCTGCCCGGCGAGCCACCGCTTTGCCAGGGTCGTCGTCAGCCCTGGCTTCTCGAGCGGCCCGAAGGGGTGCGGAATCGTGAGCTTGCCGACGGTCATGCGCCGGCGCTCGGCCTGGTAGCGGAGGATCTGCCAGCTCAGCGTCTTGGCGAGGCCGTAGGCGGTGACGGCGCCGGTAGGCGGCGTGCTGCGCCCCTCGTCGGCCTCGAGGACCGAGCCGGTCACGAGGATGGTCCGGCAGCCTCGCGCCAGCAGGGCCTCCAGCACCTCCTCGAGCCTGTGCGTGTTGGCGGCGACGGCAGCTTCCACGGCAAAGCCGGGGCTGCGATGGTCACGCGTCTCGGCGCCGTGATGGCAAAGGAGGTCGAAGGGATCGGCGGCGGCGATCGCCGCCAGGAAGCGTGCGTCGCCGAAGGCGCAGTCCTCGATCAGCTGGGCGACCTTGCCGGCACGCGCGAGGCGCAGGGCCGCGGGCGGCGGATAGGCGGCGAGCTGGCGACGGCAGGTGGCTCGGACGACGAAGCCCTCGGCCACCAACGCCTCGACGAACCAACACCCGGTGAACGAGCTCACCCCGGTGAACAGCGCATGCATCAGAGGGCGCTGTGCTGGGCCGGATCGAAATCGGGATGGCGGCGATCCCGCTCAGAGACGAGCCGCGGCGGGAACGGCCACCCGAGCGCGAAGGTCGGATCGTCCCAGCGGATGCCGCGCTCCTGCTCGGGGGCGTAGGGGCTCGAGGCGTAGTAGGCGACGATGACGTCGTCGGTGAGGCTGAGAAAGCCGTGTGCGCAGCGTGGCGGCACCACGACCGCCCGGTACGCGTCGGCGCTCAGCTCCTGGCCGACATGGCGGCCGAAGTCCCGCGACGCGGGCCGAAGGTCGAGCACGACGTCGAAGATGGCGCCCTTGAGGCAGACCACGAGCTTGGCCTCGTCTGCCGGGGGAAGCTGGTAGTGGAGCCCACGGAGCGTGCCGGCCCGGGTCGTGAAGGACGCGTTGGCCTGCGTCACCGACAGGTCGATGCCGAGCTCGGCCAGGGCGCCGCGACAGAGGCAGCGGAGATAGCAGCCCCGCTCATCCGGATGCGGCTCGAGCGCCAGCAGCTTCACGCCGGGCAGGCTCTCGGCCAGGAGCTGCATCAGCGGGCGCCCTGCCCGAGCCAGGGTGCGGACCCGTCCTCCCAAAGGCCCACCATCTGGTCACGGTCGCGGATCGTGTCGACGCTGGACCAGAAGCCCTCGTGGCGGAAGACGCGAAGCTCGCCCTCGGCGGCGAGCCGGCGCAGCGGCTCCTGCTCGAGAACGCATCCCTGGTCGGTCGAGAGGTAGTCGAGGAAGCCCTGCCGGAAGAAGAAGAAGCCGGCATTGATCCAGTCTTCCTCGCGCCGTGGCTTCTCGTCGAAGCGAAGGGCGCGGCCGTCGTTGAGCTCGACGCACCCATACTGGGAGGGCGGATGGACGCCCAGCATCGTGCCGAGGCCCTCGTGCGAGCGGTGGAACAGGAACTCGGCCGCGAGGTCGACGTCGGTGAGGCCGTCGCCATAGGTCACGGCGAAATGCTCGGCCTCCCCCAGATAGCGCTCCGCCGCGCGGGCTACTCTGGCACCCGTCATCGCGTCCCGGCCGGTATGGGCGATCGTCACCTCCCAGTCCGGGGCCCTGTCGACCTGATGGTAGCTTACCTGACGATCCCTGAGGTCGAGGGTGAAGTCCTGGTGCAGCGCAGGGAAGTTGAGGAAGTAGCTGCTGATGACGTCGCCGCGCCAGCCGGTGCAGAGCACGAAGCGGCGAAAGCCGCAGCGGTCGTAGCACTGCATGACGTGCAAGAGCAGCGGCCGGCCGCCGATGTCCACCATGGGCTTGGGCAGGCTCTGCGCGACCTCGCCGAGCCGCGTCCCGCGGCCGCCACAGAGGATGAAGACGGGTATCTCAGCCAGCGGCGAGGAGCGCATCGGCGTGCCCTCTGGCGAGGTCCTCCCAGGGCCTGGCCACCGTCGCCAGGCGTTCGCCATAGGCCTCGATCTGCTCGTAGAGCCAGCCCATGTCCGGGTCGGCCAGGAATGCCCGGTACCCCTCGGCCGTCCAGGCGACGACCTCGGCCGTCGTGAGCTGAGGACGCCAGCCGAGCTGGCGCCGGGCGCGCTCGGTGACGAGACGCAGGATCGGGGTCTCGGGTGGCCCGGCCCGGCCCGGAGCGTCGACCTTGCCGCCGCCCAGGCCTCTCACCAGCGCCTCGGCCACCTGCCGGACGGTCCATTCCGCACCCGCCTCCGGCCCGAAGTTCCAGGGGCGGGCGTGAAGCGCCGGCTCGTCGAAGAGAGCCTGGGCCAGCTGCAGATAGCCGCTCACCGCGTCCAGAACGTGCTGCCAGGGCCGCACCGCGTCGGGATGGCGAAGCTGGGCCGGGTGTCCGGCGGCAACAGCGCGCACGAGGTCCGGCACGAGGCGATGGGGGCTGAGATCGCCGCCTCCGATCACGTTGCCGGCCCGCGCCGTCGCGACGCCGCAGCCCCGCCACGGGGGAAAGAAGCAGGCGCGATAGGCGCCGGCGACCAGCTCGGCTGCGGCCTTGCTGGCGCTGTAGGGATCCTCGCCACCCAGAATGTCGGCCTCGGCGCAGGGCCGGCTCGGGTCGGCGTAGCACTTGTCGCTGGTCACGAGGACCATGGCCCGCAGCGAGGGCGCGTGCCGTGCCGCCTCGAGCACGGCGAGCGTGCCGCCGATATTGGTGTCGAAGGTGTCGAGTGGCCGCTCCAGGCTCTCGAAGACGATCGCTTGGCCCGCCAGATGGAGGATGATCTCCGGCTGGGCCCGGCTCACCACGCCGGCCACGAGCTGCCGGTCCCGCACGTCCCCCTCGATATGGCGCAGCCGCCCGTCGAGGGCGAGGCGCTGCCAGAGCGAGGGTGACTGCCTCGGCGCCAGGGCCAGGCCCGTGACCTCGGCACCCAGCTCCGTGAGCCATGCCGCCAGCCAGGAACCCTTGAAGCCGGTATGCCCCGTCAGAAGGACGCGGCGGCCGCGCCAGAACGAGAGGTCGATGCGCATCCTGTCTCCGCCCGCTGAGTCCGCCCGAGCCGCCACGGCGTCTTTGGCGTTATATCAACCTTTACGATAGTTTTAGATTGATAATCGCGCAGAGGGAGAAAATCAATGCCTCTTCGCGGCGCTCTTCGGGCGCCCTTCAGGCCGTGACGTTCTGGAGCGCCAGGGCGCGGACCCGGGCGGCCGCGCCTGCGAGATCGTCGCCCGCCTCCGCCGTCGGGGCCTCGAACGGCGCGCCGAGGCGCACCGCCAGCCCCCGCTCGACCAGGCGCTCGTGCAGCCGCGTCAGATCCCGGCCATAGGTCGCCATGCCGAGCAGGCGAGCGGCTTTTCCGATGGCGCCCAGCGGGCCGTCGCCGCGCAGCGTGCGGCCAATCGTCTGGTGCACGAGCGTTCGGGCATCGCTACGGACGGGGAGGGGGAAGATGGAGAGCGGGCGGCCGAGGCGCGCCACCTCGACCATCATCGAGACGCTGTCGCCGCTGACGACGAAGCGGTCGGCGAGCCCGAGCAGCGCCAGGTAGGGATTGTCGGGGTCGTCGGGCCGCCAGCGGTGGAGCGTCGCCTCGCCGGGCAGGCCGGCCGCCAGCGCCTCGACCACCTCGGCCGAGGTTCGCCGGCTCGTCGTCAGGTAGATCGAGCCGCCGTCGCGCTCGCGGAGCGCCGCAAGCTCGCGCAGAAGCTCCAGGGCGACCTCGCGGTCGAAGCGATAGGGCTGGGTCTCGCCGCCGATCAGGACGGCGGTGAGCGGTCGCGGCAGGCGATCGAGGCGCTCGCGCCAGCGCCCGGCGGCGGCCTCCACCGCGGTGGGATTGGCCCGCATCAGCGGTAGGTCGAGATGGACGACATTGGGGGCGGCCGGCACTTGGTACTGCGGCGGCGCCACCACGAGCTCGTAGTCCCCGAGCCGTCTGCGGGGCCGTCCGACGACGACGAGCCGCGTCCGGCCGCCCGACTGCTCCTTGACCCACAGCGCCGCCATGGTGGGGCGTCGGCCGACGGTGACGATCACGTCCGGCCAGGGTGGCTCGAGGCGGTCCGAGCGCTCGGCGTCGAGATGGTCGAGCGTCGGGCGGAAGCCGGGCTTGCCCAGCACCCATTCGGGGCGCGGCAGCACCGTCTTGAGCGTATACGGCAGCCCCGTGGCGTCGATCAGCAGGCGCGCCTGGGCATTGTCGCCGAGCTTGTCGGCGAGCAGGAGCCAGACATCGGGTGGCGTGGAGGCTTCCGGCGGCATCCCTGGCCTCTACCACCCGGGCCCGCCGCCGTCAGCCGGCGCCTGCAGACGAGCGTGGCGCCCCCGTCGACGGTGACGACCTGCCCCGTGCTGCGACCCTCGCGCATCAGATGGAGAAAGGCCTCGGCGATATACTCGGCCTTGCCCACGCGCCCGCCTGGTGGCCGGGCTGGTGCTGCATGAGGCCGGAGGCCGTCGCGGCGTTCCCTGCCCCTTGCGGCAACGGGGAGCAGCGCATGCCGGCGGTTGGCTACCACACGTCCTGGGTTACCTCCTGCGCAAGGCCCGCTAAGATGCTCGCCCAGGGCTCGGGGGCATGCTGTGCTGCGCTACATCGTTCATCGAATCATGGTGATGGTGCCGACGCTGATCGCGATCAGCATCCTCACCTTCATCATCATCCAGCTGCCGCCGGGCGATTTCCTCACCAACATGCTGACCGAGATGCAGGCCGAGGGCAGCGCGGTCGCCCAGGACAAGATCGCCTATCTGCGCGAGCTCTACGGGCTCGATCAGCCCCTCTGGCAGCAATATCTCCATTGGGCCTGGGGGCTGCTGCACGGCAATCTCGGCTGGTCGTTCGAGTATGACCGCCCGGTGACGGAGGTCATCGGGGATCGCGTGCTCCTCACCTTCATCCTGTCCTTCTCGACGATCCTCCTCACCTGGGCGATCGCGTTCCCGATCGGGATGTACAGCGCGACGCACAAATACAGCTGGGCCGATCACACCCTCACCTTCCTGGGCTTCCTCGGCCTCGCCACGCCCAATTTCCTGCTCGCCCTCGTGCTCCTCTATTTCGCCAATGTGTGGTTCGGGACCTCGATCGGCGGGCTCATGGACCCGCACTTCGTCGACCAGCCGATGAGCATGGCCAAGCTGGGCTCGGTCCTGGGGCATATGTGGATTCCGGTCTTGATCATCGGCACGTCCGGAACGGCAGGCATGATCCGCCGGCTTCGCGCCAACCTTTTGGACGAGCTTCAAAAACCCTATGTCGTGACCGCCAAGGCGAAGGGCCTGCCGCGAGCCCGTGCCCTGATCAAGTACCCGCTGCGGATGGCCATCAACCCGTTCATCGCCGACATCGGCAACATGCTGCCCGAGTTCATCAGCGGTGCAGCGCTCGTCTCGGTGGTGCTGTCGCTGCCGACCACGGGGCCGGTGCTGGTCCGTGCGCTTCAGGTGCAGGACATGTACCTCGCGGGCTCGTTCCTGATGCTCGAGGCGTTCCTCGTCGTTTTTGGTGTCCTCGTCTCCGACTTGCTGCTGGCTTTGCTCGATCCGCGCATCCGCTTCGGTGCCGGACAGGAACGGTGAGGGCTGCGTGACCGACGTTCGATTGCCGTCCGGCAAGCATTGGGTCGATCGCGCTCCGTTCGATCCCTACGAGGCCGAGAAGGCGCTGACGCCGGAGCAGGAGCGCTTCTACACGGCGTCGCAATGGCGGCTGATGTGGTGGCGCTTCACGCGCCACAAGCTCGCCCTGGTCTCGCTCTGGATCCTCGTTCTCTTCTACGTCGCGATCGTCATCGTCGAGGTTCTGGCGCCCTACCAGAAGGATACCCGCAACCCGCGGGCGATCTATGCGCCGCCGCAGATGCTCCACCTCTTCGACCAGGGCCGCTTCGTCGGTCCCTTCGTCTACGGCTACAAGTTCACGCTCAACATGGACACGCTCCGGCGGGAGTACGCGCCCGACGAGAGCAAGGTCGAGCCGCTGCGCTTCTTCTGCCATGGCGATCCCTACCGATTCTGGAACGCCTGGGCGGGTGACCTGCACCTCGTCTGCCCGGCCGAGGGCGGCGAGCTCTTCCTGCTCGGCACCGACCGGCTGGGCCGCGATCTCTTCTCCCGCATCCTCTATGGCGCCCGCATCTCGCTCACCGTCGGCCTGATCGGCATCTCGGTGAGCTTCGTCCTCGGCATCGTGCTGGGGGGCATGTCCGGCTACTATGGTGGCTGGCTCGACACGGTGATCCAGCGCCTCATCGAGATCATCAGAAGCTTTCCGACGATACCCTTGTGGATGTCCCTCTCGGCCGCGATGCCGGTGAGCTGGGATCCCCTCTGGGTCTATTTCGGCATCACCTTCATCTTGGGACTGATCGACTGGACGGGCCTCGCCCGTGCCGTCCGCTCGAAGATTCTGGCCTTGCGCGAGGAGGAGTTCGCTCAGGCGGCGCGGCTGATGGGTGCCAAGCCCGCGCGCATCATCGGCCGGCACCTCATCCCCTCCTTCATGAGCCACCTGATCGCCTCGGCCACGCTCTCGATCCCGAGCATGATCCTGGGCGAGACGGCGCTCTCCTTTCTCGGCCTCGGGGTCCGGCCGCCGATGACGTCGTGGGGCGTGCTCTTGAACGAGGCGCAGAACGTCAACGTGATAGCGCTCTATCCCTGGCTGATCCTGCCCGTCGTGCCGGTGGTGATCGTCGTGCTCGCCTTCAACTTCCTGGGCGATGGCCTCAGGGACGCTGCCGACCCCTATACCTGACCGGCGGCCTGGGCCGCGGCAGCGCGCGCCTGCCGCCTGAGCCGCGCCGAGAAGACGAGGGCCAGCGCGAGCGTTGCCGGACCCGCCGTGAGGAACAGGGCGGGAAAGCTCAGATTGTCGACCACCTTGCCGCCGAGCCACACGCCCAACGCCTGGCCGATGAACAGCGCCATGGCGAAGCCCGACACGGCAAGGCCGCGCGCTTCCGGGGCCATCTGCGTCGCATGGGTCTGCAGGGTGTTGTGCAGCATGTAGAAGCCGAGCCCGAGCATGCCGATCAGCAGCGGGGCGAGGAGCGGCGTCGGCGCCAGCGGCAGGGCGACGAGCCCGAGACCGATGAGCCAGCCGCCGCCGCGGGCGAGGCCGTGATCGCCCAGGCGGCGCACGAGGCGCCGCGCGATGAGCGCGTAGAGCAGGCCGCCAAGGCCGAAGCCGCCCAGCGACAGGCCCACGATCGTGTAGTCGAGCCCGTAGTCGAAGCGCAGGAAGGCGCCCACATAGGCGAGCGCGCCGTAGAAGAGGCAGCCCTCGATGAACACCACGACGATCACGGTCCGCGGCCATGGCCGCTGCAGCAACCCCAGATAGCCGGCCAGAAGCGCCGTCGGCCCGAGGCTCGCCCGCAGCACCGGCGGCGGCAGCCTGGGCCCCCTGAGCTCCAGCAGGAGCAGGAGGCCGACCAGGAGATAGATCACCGCCAGAACGACGAAGACCATGCGCCAGCCCACGAGGTCGCCGGCGATGCCGCCGAAGACCTGGCCGGCGATCACGCCCAGGATCTGGCCGGAGAGGAAGCGTGCCAGGACCCACTGCCGGTCCTCGAAGGCCACATGGTCGCCGATGAAGGCCATCGAGAGGGGGATCAGGGCCGCCGCCGTGGCGCCGCCCACCAGCCGCCAGAGCGCGAGGGCCGCGAGCGACCCGCTGCTGGCACAGGCCCCGACGGTGGCAGCCGACAGCACGGTCATGATGGTGATGAGGCGGAACTTTCCGAACCGGTCGCCGAGCGGGCCATAGACCAGCTGGCACAGCCCGTAGGCGAAGGCGAAGGCCGTCACCATGAGGCCGGCATCGCCCGCGGACCGCGCGAACTCGCTTGCGACCTGCGGCACCAGCGGGTCGCCGATCCGTGCCGTCGCCGCGGAGCAGAAGGCCGCGGCGCTCAAGGTCACGATCGACCGGCGGGCCAGTGTCCGTGCGTGGCCGGCAGTGGCCGCTTGCTCGCTCCGCAGCATCGTCTCGATCCGGCGTTGGTCCGGCGCATGCCGATATCAGCGATCGGCATTCCGACCACCACCGCAGCGAGCATAGGGCGCAACGCGCCCCGCCGCCAATCTCGGCGGGCCGCTTTCGCTCGGCGGCATCCCGGGCCGCAGGCGACTGAGGCGATCGGGCCACTGAAGGACGTGGCTCAGCGCCGGGCCCGCTCCTTCTCGATGGTGTCGTGTGCGGCGTTGATCGCCGCGAGCTTGGCGTTGGCCTCCCGCACGAATTCCTCCGGCACCCCTTTGGCGATCAGCCGGTCGGGGTGAAGCTCACGCACGAGGCGCCGGTAGGTCGCCCGGATCTCCTCGTCGGCCGCGTCGCGGCGCAGCCCGAGCACCGCGTAGGGGTCGGCGGGAGCCGCCGAGGGCGTCGGCCCCCGATACGCCTCGAAGCGCGCACGCACGGCATCGAAGGTGAGCCCGTCGAGCGCGAAGATGTGGGCCACGGTCTGGAGGAAGCGCAGCTCGGCAGGGTTGATCTGGCCATCGGCGGCAGCGACCGCGAAGAGCGCCTCCAGCAGCTCTTCCAGGATCACCGGGTCGTGGGCGAAAAGCCCGGCCAGCTGGCGGGCGAAGGGCTCGAAGCCGGCGGCATCGCGCTTGGCCTCGTCGAAGAGCCGCGCCACCGAGCCCACATCGGCATCGGACACAGCGAAGGTGCGCTTGAAGGCGCGGACCTCGTCGCGGGTGACGACGCCGTCGGCCTTGGCGAGCTTGGCCGCCAGCACGATGACACCGGTGGCAAAGGCGACCCGCCGCGTCTCGAGCGGATCCGCGAAGATCGGATCCGGCCCCGGCGGCAGCCGTTCAGGCCCGTCCCGGCGCTCGCCCTGCCAATGGTCGTAGACGTGGCCGGCGACGCCGCCAAGCAGCGCGCCGATCGGACCGCCGAGCGCCAGGCCCGTGGCCGCGCCGAGAAGCTTGCCCCAGATGCTCATGATCATCGCGCCGCCAGGATTGACGACCTTCACGCTAAAGAGTGGTGCCGCCATCGTCCAGCGGCCGACACGAGGCAAGGCCGTCCAGCTCGAGACGGGGGCTGCGGCAGGGGGCGGCCTGGACCCTGGCTGCCGTCTGCGGCACGATGCGACCGAGCGTGGTGAGCGAAAGGGAGATCATGGCGCCCACGACCCCAAAGCTGCCGCCGCTCGGGCCGGGCGAGCCGATGGTCAAGCTTGCGCTTCCTGGCCCGGACGGCGCGCCCGTCGATCTCCAGCATCAGGACTTGGCCGGCCGGACGCGGGTGTTGTGGATCACGCAAGGCGAGCCGGCGCCCGAGCGGATGGCCGGTCTCGCCGCGCTCGTCGAGGCGTTCGAGGCCGTGGAGGCCCGTCTCCTTCACGTCGTGGCAGGGGCGGCCGACGGCGAGGAGGCGGCGGGGATCGGGCGGCTTCTCGACCCTGCGAGCCGGGTGGCGCCGGCGCTGGGACTCGCCCGGGACGGCATGCTCGTGCTCGATCCGAGCTGGCGCATCGCGCTCATAGCGCCCGGCGACGCCTTTGCAGAGGCGCTGGCGGCGGCCCAAAAGATCCACGCGCTGACCGAGCCGGTCGTCCGGCGCACCGGGGCCCCTGCCCTGATCGTGCCGGAGGTCTTCGAGCCGGCGCTCTGCGAGCGCATCATCGCCTACTGGCAGGCTGGCGAGAAGGTGGCGGACAGCGTCTCCACCTCCCAACAGAGCCAGGATCTGGGTGCCCGCAAGGTCAAGCGCCGGGCCGACGTGGTGGTCCAGGACAAGCAGCTCTTCGAGATCCTCAAGACGCGCATCGGGCGCCGCCTCATCCCCGAGATCCGCAAGGCTTTTGCGTTCGACGTGACCCGCTTCGAGGCGCTGCGGATCGGCTGCTACGACGCGGCCGCCGGCGGCTATTTCCGCCGCCACCGCGACAACGCCACGCCCTACACCGCCCACCGCAGCTTCGCGATGTCGCTCAACCTCAACACCGGCGCCTACGAGGGCGGCCAGCTGCTGTTTCCCGAGTTCGGCCGCGAGCGCTACGAGCCGCCGGCAGGCGGCGCTGTCGTCTTCTCATGCTCGATGCTGCACGAGGCGCTGCCCGTGACCGCCGGCCGCCGCTTCGCCATCTTCACCTTCTTCTATGACGAGAAGGGCGCCGAGCATGAGCAGCGGATGATCGAGAGGGAAAAAAGGGCCGGCCGCAGCGGCATCGAGATGCGCTGATCGCCCTTCGGCAACAGTTGCGGCCCGAGGGGGCTTTGCCCCTCATGGCGTCGCGGGTGTGCACTCCTTCGGCCATGCCCTGACGCGACGAGGAGGGACTAGAGGGCGTCGCGTGCGAGAGCCGACGTGGCGAGCATTGGCTGATATGTCTCGGCCCCCTCGAAGGCGGGACCGAGCGCTTCGTCGCTGAAGGATCGGGCGCCGTAGGCCGGGGGCCAAATTCGTGCCCTGGCACCGCAATTCGTATTTCCCCGCACGGCATCCATGAGCTCCCCCTGGCCCTGGAGGAGGCGCTCATCGGGATCAGCTGCAGCGCCGATCGGCATGAAAACGCTCCCGAAGAGGTTGCGGACCTGATCGCGACTGGGCGGGAAGCAGCGGTCGAGGCCATCGCTGTGACGCCCGCCCGAGCCCGGCGCCAGCCCGGCGCTGAGGCCCGCATGCTGAAGAGGGAGATCGCCGAGCGCGGGTCAAAGCGTTCGGGTAGCTGCGGTCCGACCGTCTGGGGACGTCGAGCGGCTGGTCACGGGTGCGGCGTCGACATGAGCACCGCCTGTGAAAGCACGCGCCCGGGCAGGCGTTCGACGAGGTTGACGCGCCATGGATCATCGCTCGGGCGGGCCCGGCGCTCGTCTATCCGACGCAACCCGCGCAGCCGCCGGAGCCGGAACGGAAGAGCGGCCGGGCATCGTCGACAGCCCTCTCCGGCCGATAGGCACTCGGCCATGGGGCGCGTCCAGATCAGGCACGCCTCTTCCTTTCGCCAAGGACAACGGGCTGACCGCGAGGCTGCCCTACGGGCGGCGGGTGCCATGCTGGGGCATCGGGCCGTTGCGTGATCCATGTCTCCCCAACTGCCGTCGAGCCTGTTAGGCCGATGCTTTGGGAGAAAACGCATGAAAATAACGACAGCAGCCGCTCTGGCCATCGTTCTGGGCGCGGGCCCGGCGCTCGCCGGCGGGCACGGGCACGGCCACGGGGGCCACGGCGGTAAGGGGCACTCGTCGAGCGCCTCAAGCGCGGCCAGCAAAGGCAGCGGCCAGCAGGCCACGGCCGACAAGGCCTCGGCCAAAGCCGACAAGGCCTCGGCCAAAGCCGAGAGGAATGCGGAGAAGGCCGCGGCCAAGGAAGCCAAGCAGGCAGATCGGGAGGCGAGGCAGGCCGACAAGGCTGCCAAGAAGGTGGCGAAGCAGGGCGTCGCCGTCGAGACGGGCCCGTGGCGCATCACGCAGTTCGTGGACCTGCCTGATGGAGCGGGCTACCGCTACGGCGACTTCGATATGAGCTCGAAAGGAAAGTTCACCGGCTCGACGGATGGTCTCCAGTCGGGCGAGACGGTCACCTTCAGCGGCAAGGTCAACCTCAAAAGCCTGTCCGTGAAGGGCAAGACCGAGGACGGCTACAAGCTCAGCGGTCACTACACGCCCTACCCGATAGACGTGTCGGCAGCGGGCAAGCAGCTCATGTCGGGCGACCTGCTCGGGAAAGGGAAGGTCTCGGTCGGGACGTTCGACGCGGAGGGGGAGATCGAGCAGGAATTGCCGTAGGGCATGAGAAAGGGGGCCGAAGGCTTCGGGGTTGGCCCGATCGGGAAGGGGCTGTTCCGCCTCCGCACCATGGGTATCGAACCGGCAGCGTTTTGCGCTCTGGCATGTCAAATAGCCCGCGACAATCGAGGTCGAGTGGCCCTGGCTGGGTGGACGCAGCAGTCTCTCCACGCAAGCTTTCGCCCATGCCCGGAACACGCCCTCCTCACGCGCCGGATCTCCGGCGGCAGATGCTCGAGCGCGTCCGGACCGAACGCGATCCAGCCGACCTGGCCTGCGGGCTCGAGCCCTCCGCCCAGGCGGCCCGCCATCGGCTCGCCCATCTTGCCGCGACCTCGTAAACAAAGGGTGAAGATCGGAGGAAAGGCTCAGGCGCAAGGGCCCCGGCACGCGGTCCCGGGCCGGAGCGCTAGGGCGCAGCCGTCTCGGCGTCGAGGCTGACGACCAGCGCCTCGAGCGTGGGCTCGACGATGCCCATGTCCCGGAGGTGGGCGACGGTGCTGCTCACATAGTCGGCGTTGGTGCCGGCAATGCCGACCCCGTGGCGCACGCGCTCCAGAATCGCGGCCTCGTCGAGATTGCCCGCATAGTCCGGATGGTCCGGGCAGGCGAGATAGCACCATCCCTCGACCGTGCGACCCTCGCCCAGCAGACGAAGCGGCAGGCTGCGGCGGTCGTAGACATAGATGCCGCTGACGTTTTCCCGTGCGTCGAGATAGGCCAGCACCTCGGGCGCCCGGGCCTTGGCGACGCCGATGGCCCGGCCGACGCAGCGCCCGCCGGGCGCCAGCCCCAGGACCAGGCCCGGCCGCTCGGGCGTGCCCCGATAGTGGCGGGACGTGATGCAAAGCCCGCGATGAAAGCCCGAAAGCTCGGCCGGCACGAAGGCCTCGTGGGCGAAGCCCGGATTCCACATGAGCGAGCCGTAGCCGAAGAACCAGACGAGGCCGTCGCCGCTCACGATCCCGCTCACCCCGCCTTGTCGCTCTCGCCCTCGGCGGGCTGGCGCTCATAGGCCTGGCCGGCCTCGACGACACCCCGGCGGATCGCACGGGTGCGGGTGAAAAGATCAAAAAGCATCTGGCCGTCGCCCCAGCGGATGGCGCGCTGCAGGGCCACCATGTCCTCGGTGAAGCGGCCCAGCATCTCGAGCACGGCCTCGCGATTGTTGAGGAAGACGTCGCGCCACATGGTGGGGTCGGAGGCGGCGATGCGGGTGAAGTCGGTGAAGCCGCCGGCCGCATATTTGAAAACCTCGGTGCGCGCCTGGTCCTCGAGATCGGCGACTGTGCCGACGATCGTGTAGGCGATCAGGTGCGGCAGGTGCGAGGTGATGGCGAGCACGCGGTCGTGATGCTCGGGCGTCATCAGGTCGACCTCGGATCCCGCGATCTCCCACATCCTCTTGATGCGCTGGACGGCGGCCGGGTCGGTGTCCTCGATGGGTGTGAGGATGCAGCGCCGCCGCACGAAGAGCGTGTCGAAGGCGGCGTCGGGCCCGGAATGCTCGGTGCCGGCTACCGGATGACCGGGCACGAACAGACGTGGCTCCGGCAGATGCGGCACGACGTCGTGGACGATCTGCGCCTTGACCGAGCCTACGTCCGTGACGATGGCTGAGCGGTCGAGGCCGCCCGACATGGCGGCCGCGGCCTCGCCCATCGCGCCCGGCGGCACGCCCAGGACGACGAGATCGGCACCCGCGACGGCCCTTGCCGGATCGGCCTCGGTCCGGTCACAGAGGCCGAGCTCCAGCGCGCGGCGCATCGTCTCCGGCCGGCGCGCCGTCGCCACGATCTCGCCGGCGAGGCCCTCGCGGCGCAGCACCTTCGCGAGCGAGCCGTTGATGAGGCCGACGCCGATGAGGGCTACGCGCTCGAACGGCCTCATGGGCCGGCCCCTCGCGCGACGAGACCCTGGAGCGCCCTCGACGAGCTCGCGGTTCTCGTCCTCGAGGCCGACGGTGATCCTGAGGCTCCGCGGCAGCCCGTAGGCCCCCATCGCGCGCGGGATGATGCCGCGGCTCTCGAGGAAGGCGGCGGCGGCCGCGGCGTCCCGGCCGGGCTCGTCCGGGAAGTCGACGAGCAGGAAGTTGCCGACGCTCGGATGGACCACGAAGCCCAGCGCGCCGATCTGCTGTGCGAGCCAGGGCAGCCAGCGGTCGTTGTGCGCCTTCGCGGCCGTCTGGTGGTCCTGGTCCTCCAGCGCCGCCACGGCCGCCGCCTGGCCGGCCTGCGAGACGTTGAAGGGGCCGCGGATGCGGTTGACGACGTCGGTGATCTCGGCACCGGCCAGCATCCAGCCGACGCGGAGTGCTGCGAGGCCGAAGAGCTTGCTGAAGGTGCGCGTCATCACGACGTTGGCGTGCGTCTGGGCAAGCTCCTGGCCGGTCGTGTAGTCGGCGGCCGAGACGAACTCGGCATAGGCCGCGTCGATGACGAGCAGCACGTCTGCCGGCAGCCCCGCATGCAGCCGGGCCAGCTCCTCGCCGCTCAGATAGCTGCCGGTCGGGTTGTTCGGGTTGGCGATGAAGACGATGCGCGTGCGGCTGGTGACGCGGGCAAGCAGCGCATCGACGTCGGCGCGCAGGTCCTTCTCGGGCGCCATCACGACATTGGCCCCGGCCGCCAGGGCCGAGATCTTGTACATGAGGAAGCCGTGCTCGCTCATCAGGACCTCGTCGCCCGGACCGGCATAGCCGCGCACCAGGAGGGCGATCAGCTCGTCCGAGCCGGCGCCGCACACGAGGCGCTCGGGATCGAGGTTGAAGCGGCGGCCCAGCGCACGGCGCAGCGCCGTGGCGCCGCCGTCGGGGTAGCGATGGAGCGTCGCCGCGAGGTCGGCATAGGCCGCCTTGGCCTTCGGGCTCGGGCCGATGGCGCTCTCGTTCGAGGAGAGCTTGATCACCGGCACGCCGCCGCCGGCCTCGGCCTTGCCGCCGACATAGGGGCTGATCTCGAGAATGCCCGGTCTCGGGCGGGGGACCACGATGCTCATCGCTGCGCTTTTCCGGGGCTCTGGGGCTGCGCTTGTTCGGGGGCCCCGCGAGGGGAACGGGTCGCGGCTCAGCCCCAGCTCGCCGCGCTCAGCGGACGCGCATAGCCGCCAATGGGCGCAACGCGCAAGAGATGCCGGCGAAGCGGGCCCAACGTATCGGCCAGATCCGAATCGCCATGCTCGATGAAGCCCTCGATCTCGACGAGGTGGAGGGCGGAGCCGGCGGCGGGCTGACGCAGGGTGGCGAGGCAGCGCGGCTCGAGCGCGGCCCGGGCCAGCGGCTCGAGGAGCCCCGCCCGGCTGATGCCGTCCTCCGCCTCGAGCACGAGGAGGGTGAGGTCGTCGCCCGACGGCTCCCGGTCCAGCATTGCGACGGCGAAGCCCACGGCCGGCTCGCGGCCCGATGCCCTCTCCATGAAGGGCAGACGCGCCACCACCCTGAGCGGGCTCGCCGCGGGCGCCAGCAGGGCCTGCCACCAGACCGCCTGCTCGCTCGGCTCCGGCAGCACCGCGACCTGGACGCGGCCATCGACGAGCTCGCCCAGCGCATGCGCCGCGCTCGTCACGCGCTGCACCGGGGTCAGCGACCCGAAATGGTCGCGGGCGATGTCCCAAAGCGCCGGCTGGTCCGGTGGCACGTAGACCGAGACGGCGAGCGGCGCCTGCATCCGCGTCGTCGCCGCGAGCAGCTCGCGCCACATGCGGACCAGCACGGCAGGAGGAAAGTGGGAGCCCGCGCGTGCCACGAGCCGGCGGAGAATGACCGCCTCGCGGCCGGGCCGCAGCGCGGTGCGGCCGTCCCGGCGGTCGCCCTTGAGCTCGGCGATGCGATCGACCAGCGCCAGGCGCTCGACCAGGAGGTCGATCACGGCGTTGTCCAGGCGGTCGACCTCGCGCCTCAAGTCGTCGAGGTCGCTCGTGGCGACTCGCATGCATCCCGTCCGGTTGTCGAGAGGGGCCGCAAACCTAGTCGCTCCGAAGGGCGCTCGTAAAGCGTCGCTGGGCTGCCCGCTCGACTGCCGGCCTCTTGACAGCGGGGGGCCCGCTCTGCAGTTTCCGGCGTACGTGGTGATTTGAGCCGACCGGCTTGCGGCCACGCTAAAGAAGCAGCTAAAAGGTCGAGGCCTCCGTGACCCGATCTTGCCGGTCGACTTAGCCGGAGGCGATCGTGCCAATCAAGATCCCGAACAATCTCCCGGCCTTCGAGAAGCTCCGGGCCGAAGGTGTCGGCCTCATCGGCGAGGACGAGGCGTCGCGGCAGGACATCCGCCCGATGCAGATAGCCCTTCTCAATCTGATGCCGGAGAAGCCGAAGACCGAGGCGCAGCTTGCCCGCCTGCTGGGCGCCACGCCGCTTCAGGTCGAGCTGACGCTTCTTACGACCTCGACCTACCGGCCCAACACGGTGCCGCTCTCCCACCTCCAGTCGTTCTACAAGACCTGGGAGGAGGTGAGGGACCGGAAGTTCGACGGCCTGATCGTCACCGGCGCGCCGGTTGAGCTGATGCCCTTCGAGGAGGTCCGGTACTGGGAGGAGCTCTGCGGGATCTTCGACTGGTCCAGGACCAACGTGCACTCCTGCTTCCACATCTGCTGGGGCGCCCAGGCGGCGCTCTATCATCTGCACGGGGTTCCCAAGCACACGCTGGCGGCCAAGCGGTTCGGCGTCTACAGCCACCACGTGATCGAGCGCCGCGACGCACGGCGGCCGGCCCTGCTGCGCGGCTTCGACGACTATTTCCTGGTACCCGTCTCGCGCCACACCGAGGTGCGTGAGGCCGACATTCCGCGCGATGCCGGGCTCGAGATCCTGGCCGTGTCGAACGCGGCCGGCCTCTGCCTTCTCCAGGACGTGCCGGCGCGCACCGTCTACATGTTCAATCACCTCGAGTACGACACCTTCACGCTGCACGACGAGTACCAGCGTGACCGGGCCGCCCGCGCCGACGTCACCCTGCCGATCGCCTACTATCCCGACGACGATCCGGAAAAGCCACCGCGCAACTGCTGGCGCGCCTATGCGCACCTGCTCTTCGGCAACTGGATCAACGAGATGTACCAGACGACGCCGTACGACATGGCGATGATCGGGGCGGGATCGCAGGCCGAGGCCGCGTAGCCGAGGCGGTCTTCCGGGCGGGATCGGACGGGCATGGCGGGCTCGGGAGGGCAGGGTCCCTCGGCCGCGATGGCGAGCCGAGGCGGGGCCGGCGCTCCCTGCCCCGGCGGCTGCAGCAGCATCGCTCAGACCTGCCCGAGGGTGCGAAGGCGCGCCTTCGGGTGGATCTCGTTCTGCGAGAGGACGGTGGTCGTCGGGCGGCAGCGCTCGACGATCGAGCGCACGAACGGGCGCGTGGCGGGCGTGGTCACCAGGACCGGCAGCTCGCCGCGCATCGCCTGGGCCTCGAAGGCGTCCCTGAGCGCGCGCATGAACGCCTGCAGCCGGCTCGGCTCCATCGCGAGCTGGCGCTCCTCGGCCGGTCCGACGAGGGCGTCCTGGAAGGCCTGCTCCCAGTCGGGGCTCAGGCTGAGGATCGGGATGTAGCCGGCGGGCGAGGTGGCGGCGTGGCTGAGCTGTCGCGCCAGCCGCGCTCTCACATGCTCGATCACGACGAGGATGCTCTGGCTATGGCTCACCGCCTCGGCGATGGCCTCGACGATGAGGCCGAGATCGCGGATCGACACCCGCTCGGCCAGCAGCCCCTGGAGCGCGCGCTGGATCCCGCCGGTCGTGATCCGGCCGGGCACGATGTCGGCGATGAGCTTTTGGTAGTCCTCGCCCAGGCCGCGCAGCAGCCGCTGGGTCTCGGCAAAGCTCAGCATCTCGGGCAGGTTCTCCTTCACCAGCTCGGTGAGCTGGGTCGTGACGACGGTGGCGGGGTCGACCACCGTGAGCCCCTGCAGGCTCGCCTCCTCGCCGAGCGCCTCGGCGGCCCACTTGGCCGGCAGCCCGAAGGTCGGCTCGACGGTGTCCTCGCCCGGCAGGCCGATCGCTCCGCCCTGCGGCTCCATGAGCAGCACCATGCCCGGCCGGGCCTGCCCGCGCCCCGCCTCGATCTCCTTGATCCTGATCACGTAGGTGTCGGCCGGCAGCTGGATGTTGTCCTGGATGCGGACCGCCGGCAGAACGAAGCCGAGCTCGCCCGCGAGCTGGCGTCGCAGCGCCTTGATCTGCTCCGGCAGGCGGGCGCCGCGCCCGTCGCCGATGAGCGAGAGGAGACCGTAGCCGAGCTCGAGCCGCACCGTGTCGACCGCCGGCACGAGGTTGCCGGGCTCCTCGCCGGTCGCGGCTCTCGGGCGCCGGCTTGGCCGATGCCGTGGCCGCTGCTTCCCCGCGCTTCCTGAAGCCCCGGCGGGCGAGCCAGCCCGTGCCGCCGGCGAGCGCCAGGAAGGGCAGGAGGGGAAGGCCCGGGAGCAGGGCCAGCGCCAGCATGGCGGCCGAGGTGACGGCCAGCGCCCGGGGGTGCGCACCGAGCTGGCCGAAAAGGGCCTTGTCGGCCCGCCCGGTGACGCCGGCCTTGGAGACGAGGAGGCCCGCCGCCGTCGAGACGACGAGCGCCGGGATCTGCGAGACCAGGCCGTCGCCGACCGTGAGCAGCGTGTAGCTGCGGCTCGCCTGGTCGAGCGACACGCCCATCTGGACGACGCCGATGATGAGGCCGCCCACGAGGTTGATGCCGGTGATGAGCAGCCCGGCGATCGCGTCGCCGCGCACGAACTTGGCCGCACCGTCCATGGCGCCGAAGAAGGCGCTCTCCTCCTCGAGCTCCTTGCGCCGTGCCCGGGCCGTGGCCTCGTCGATGAGCCCGGCCGAGAGGTCGGCGTCGATCGCCATCTGCTTGCCCGGCATCGCGTCGAGCGAGAAGCGTGCCGCGACCTCGGCGATCCGCCCGAGCCCTTGGTGATGACGACGAAGTTCACGACCACGAGGATCGCGAAGACGATGAGCCCGATGACGAAGTTCCCCTGCATGATGAAGCTGCCGAAGGCCTGGATGACGTGACCCGCGGCATCGGTGCCGAGATGGCCCTCGCTCAGGATGAGGCGCGTCGAGGCGAGGTTGAGCGACAGCCGGAGCATGGTCGCGATCAGCAGCACGGTCGGGAAGACGTTGAAGTCGAGCGGCCGCTCGATCAGGAGCGCGGTCAGGAGGATCAGCACCGAGAAGGTGATCGAGACGGCGAGCAGGAGGTCGAGCAGCAGGCCCGGCAGCGGCAGGATGAGAACGACGAGGATGCCGATGACGCCGAGCGCCAAAAGCATGTCCGTCTGGCGCAGCAGCAGGGCGGCACGCGGCAGCAGCAAGGGCCGCAAGGCTGAGGGCGCGGGTCGCCATGAAGGATCTGCCCTCCGGCTCAGCGCAGGGAGCCGAGGGCGGGCGACGGCACCGTCAGCCCTTCCTCGCCATACTGGCGCAGCTTGTTCCTCAGCGTGCGGATCGAGATCCCGAGCACGGTCGCCGCATGGGTTCGGTTGCCGAGCGTGTGGCGCAGCGTGTCGAGGATGAGATCGCGCTCGACCTCGGCGACGGTGCGGCCAATCGCCGGGCGGGCGGCATGGGCCTCCCTGCCTTGCGGCTCGGCCGGACGGCTGCCGCCCTGGAGAAGAATGGCCTCGGGCCCGATCTCCCTCCCCGTCGCCATCAGGACGGCGCGGTGCATGCAGTTGTCGAGCTCGCGCACATTGCCCTTCCAGCCGTGCTGAAGGAGCAGCCTCACCGTGGCCTCGGCGAGCGGCCGGTCCGGCAGGCCGTTGGCTGCGGCGTGGCGGCTCACGAAATGCCGGGCGAGCACCGGGATGTCGCGCGGGCGCTGGCGCAGCGGCGGAATGTGGAGATTGAGGACGTTGAGGCGGAAGAGAAGGTCCTCGCGGAAGATGCCGTCGGCCACCGCCTTCTCGAGGTCGCGGTTGCTGGTCGCCACCAGCCGGATGTCGATCCTGACCGGCCGGTTGCCGCCCACCCGGTCGATCTCCCGCTCCTGGATCGCGCGCAGCAGCTTGGCCTGCAGGCGCGGGTCCATCTCGGTGACCTCGTCGAGCAGCAGCGTGCCGCCATGCGCCTCCTCGAACTTGCCGACGCGACGTGCCACGGCACCCGTGAAGGCGCCCTTCTCGTGGCCGAAGAGCTCGGACTCGAGCAGGTTCTCGGGGATGGCGGCGCAGTTGAGCGAGACGAACGGGCCGGAGGCGCGGCGGCTGTGGCGGTGGAGATAGCGGGCGATCATCTCCTTGCCGGTGCCGCTCTCGCCCGTCATGAGCACGCTCGCGTCGGCAGGTGCGAACTGGCCGCCAGCCGCAGCAGGTCCTGCATCGCCGGGTCGGCCGAGACGATCTCGCCCGCCTCCTCGGCCACGCTCTCGAGGATGGCCGCGATCGTCTCGGGATCGGGCGGCAGCGGCAGGAACTCGCGGGCCCCGGCCCGTATCGCCGCTGCCGCCGCCGCCGGCTCAGTGTCGACCCCATAGACCACGACCGGCAGATGGATGCGCTCGGCCAGAAGGGTCCGGATCACGCCCTGCGTGTCGAGCGCCACGTCGAGCAGCAGGAGGTCGGCCCCCTTGCCCCCGCGAAGGTCGTCCAGCGCTGCGTCGAGGCTCCGATGATGGCGGACGAGAGCGCCACGGCCGGCGGCGATCCGGCTCGCCTCCGCCACCTCGCGCGCATGGTCGCCGATGATGAGAAGCCGCATGCCCGCTTACTCCCTCAGATCGCTGCCCGTGTCAGCCGGCCCGCCCGGCCCGTGCGACCCGCTCACGCGGCACCCTTCACGATCTCGGTCATCGAGATGCCGAGGCGATCGTCCAGGACCAGCACCTCGCCGCGTGCGACGAGCCGGTCGTTGACGTAGATCTCGACCGGCTCACCGACCTTGCGGTCGAGCTCGAGCACCGCACCCCGGCCGAGCCGCAGCAGCTGGCTCACCGGCATCGAGGTGCGGCCGAGCACCACCGAGAGCTGCACCGGGATGTCGTAGACGGCGCTGAGGCGATCGAAGGGTGCAGCATCGGGCGGCGCCACCCGCCGCTCCTCGCCTTTTCCGGCCGCATCCTCGAAGCTCTCGAGATCCATGCCCTTGTCGCTCATTCCAGCGTCTCCCTTCTCGTCCGGTCGGCACGATCCTTCGGGGCCGTGCCCCGGTGCGCCTCGATCCTCTCCTCGAGGTGCCGCAACCAGCCGGCGACGTCCCGCTCGGCCCAGGCGTCGCCCCAGCCCAGGCGGACGCTGCCGGTCACCAGCGACGGGTCCAGCGTGGCAGTTAAGGTCGCCCTCGAACCCGGCGGCGGCCGCCAGCGCCGGCAGCCGGGCACCCACCCGCTCGAGGTCGTCCGGCGCCAGATGGATGTCGAGCCGTGCGCGGCCGTCGATCTGCTCGAGCGCCGTGCCCACCAGTCGCTCGATCTCCAGGTCGAGCTCGGGCCGGGGCCGGCTCAGGCAGCGGCGCACGACCGCCATGGCAAGCGAGCGCCCGGTCCGCTCGGCCAGCGCCAGCCGCTCGCGCGCGCTCGGCCACGAGGGTCTCGAGGGCGGCGCCGAGCGCCTGCTGCAGGCTGGCCTCGGCCGCGGCCGCGAGCTCCGCCTGCGCGACGCGCCGACTCGTCGAGGGCGCGCCGGGCGGCGGCGGCGCAGGCACGCGCCAGGTCCGCCTCGTCGAAGCGGAGCGCGCACCTCGGCGTGCCCGGTCGAGAGCGGGGTCGGGCCAGGATCGCTGCCGTGCTCGGCCGTGAGGTCGACCAGGTGGAGCCGGCGCGGGTCGGATGCCGGCCTGCGCCCGGCCGGGGCCGTCCCGAGGGCCACGAAGCGCGCCGGATCAGCCGACAAGCTCGTCCTCCCCGGCGCCGGTGAGCGTGATCTCGCCCGACGCCGCCAGCTCCTTGGCCGTGTTGACGAGGAGCCGCTGCGCCTCCTCGACGGCGCGCAGCCTCACCGCCCCCATCTGCTCGATCTCCTCGCGGAGGATCTTTGCCGCCCGCTCGGACATGTTGGCGAAGACGAGGTCCTTCAGCTCCTGGCCGGCGCCCTTGAGCGCCAGTGCCACCGGTCCGTTGCCGGCCGTCTTGAGCAGCGCCTGGATGGCGGCACCGTCCAGACGTGCGCAGGTCGTCGAAGGTGAACATCAAGGAGCGCACGTGCTCGGTCGCCTCCTTGCTCCGGCTCGCCAGCCCCTCGAGCAGGCGCTGCTCGGTCGTGCGATCGAGGAAGCTCAGCATGTCGGCCACCGCGGCGTCGTGGCCGGCAGCGCCGCCCGCGTCCGGGCGCTCGGCGAGATCGGCCAGCGAGGGTACGCTCGATCTCGGCCAGGACGTCCGTCCGAACCGGCTCCATCGCCAGCATGCGGGTCACCACCTCGACCGCGAGCGCCTCGTCGAGGCGGGCGAGCAGGCGGGCCGCATGCGGCGGCTGGAGGCGGGCGAGGATGATGGCGACGGTCTGTGGATGCTCCCTGGCCCAGATAGCCGGCGAACGCCTCGGCATCCATGGCGCCCAGCCGCTCCCAGACGTTCTGCCGGGCCGGCGCCGCGGATCGCCTCGATGACGCCCGTCGCCCGCTGCGTCGTCGAGCGCCTTCTGGAGGAGCCGCTCGACGGCGTCCGCACCTCCCGCCACCTCGGCCGGGCCCGCCAGCCGCTGGCCGAACTCGGCGAGCAGCCGCTGGACGAGGTCGCCCTCGACCTCGCCCATGGTCGGCCATCGTCCGCGACACCCGCCTTCACCTCCTCGAGATCGAGCATCGGAGAAGACGGCTCGCCGGCTCCTCGCCGACGGCGAGCAGCAGGATGGCGGCCTTCTCGGCACCGCTCAGCGCCTCGTAGCGGGCCGATCGGCGCTCATCCGGCGCGTCCCGGCTCGTTGAGCCAGCCGCGCAGGATGCGCGCCGCGTCGTCGGGTCGCGCCTCGACCAGGGCGGCGACCGCGGGTCGGCGCGCTGGCGGCGCCATGCCCCGCGTCCGGCGGTCCCGATGCCGCCGACCGGCGGCGCTGCCTGTTGCGTGAGGGCGGCTCGCTCCTGTGGTGCGGCGAGCACGGGCGATGTGCCGGCGGCATCGAGCGCCGCCGCGCGCTCGGGCGCGCCGGGCGCCTCGGCGAAGATGCGGCGCAGCGTCGGGCGGACGCCGAAGAAGAGCACGACCAGGGTCAGACCGTCAGCACCGCCATCTCGCCGATCCGCCGATAGTCCTCCCGGGTGAGGTCGAGCAGCGGGGCCGCGGCGTCGGCCGCGGGCTCGATGCTGGACGAAGGGGCGCGAGACCAGCTCCACCACGTCGCCGCGGCTGTCCTCGATTCCGGCGGCGGTGCGCACCAGCGCCTTCAGCTGGGCCAGCTCCGCCGGGCTGCGGTCGGCATAGGTCCGGCTTCCGTCCGGCGCCGTCTGGTAGACTCCCGTCGACCTGGACCGCGACCGACAGGCGGCGGAGCGACGGGCCCCGGCGCGACTGGCTGCGCACCGTCTTCGACACCTCGAAGTTGGTCGTCTCCTCGGTCCGCGCTGGACTTCTCGCCGGAGCCCGGCCGGCTGGCGCGTCGGCACCGGCGTTGCCGGTCGGCAGGTTGTTCGCGACCGAGACGCCGGCTGTCCGGGCCGCTGTCGCGGCGGTCGCTCGTCTCCTCGATCGTCTGGGTGCTGCGCGCCGCCCGGCCCTCGGGATCGAAGGTCTCGGCACTGGTCGAGACGGCGTCGAAATCGAGGTCGGCGGTGACGACCGCCTCGGCCTCGCCGGGGCCCAGCGTGCGCTCCAGGAGCCGGACGATCTTCTCGCGCAGCCCGTCTCTCGAAGGCGGCGCGGCGCGCATCGATCTCGTCGCTCGCCGGATCGTCGGCAGAGCCGTCGGAGCGCGGGCGAGAAGCTCGCCCTGGTCGTCGACGACGGTTACACCGTTCGGGCTCGAGCCCGGGGACCGCGGCCGCGACCAGATGCGGATCGCCTCGACCTGCCGCGGCTCCAGGCGGCTGCCGAGGCCCAGGGTCAGGACGACCGAGGCGCTGGGCTGGTCCGGGTCGAGCGCTCGAACAGGCGCCGTCTGCGGCATCACGAGCAGGACGCGCGCGTCCGCGGATCGAGCGGAGCGACCCGATGGTCCGTGCCAGCTCGCCCTCGAGCGCCCGTTTCAGGCTGACATCGGTCAGCGCCTCGCTCGCGCCGAGCCCGCTCGGACGGTCGAGCAGCTCGTAGCCGACCGAGCCTCCGCTCGGCAGGCCGTCGGCGGCGAGGTCCATCCTGAGCTGGAGCGCCCGGCTCTCCGGCACCATGAGGGCGGTTCCGTCGCCGCCCAGCCGGTAGGGAACGCCCAGGGCCTCGAGCCGCCCGACGATCTCGTGGGCGTCGGCCGGCGTCAGCTCGCCATAGAGGAGCGTATAGGGGGCTCGATCGTCCGCGTGATGACGAAGCGCGAAGAACGCCAGCAGGACCAGCGCCACCACGCCCAGCGCCACGATGCGGCCCGGCCCGAGCGCCCTGAGCGCCAGAAGCGCCCGCGCCGCCGGACGGCCGGCGTCGAGGCCCCGGCCAGCCCGGCTGCCTCGACGGTCTGCAGCTCGCTCGCCATCGCCCTCCACACCTCTCGCCACGACGTCGCGATCACGACGCGGCGAAGGCTAGCGGGCGCATGCTGAACAGGCGGTTAACGGGGCTCGCTCTGCGGCTCGGGCTCGTGCGGCCGTGGGCTCCTGGGCGCGGAACTCCTGCAGCCGGGTCACTCGCAGCCCGCTCAGCCCATGGCGGTCGATCAGGCGCTCCCAGGAGGCGAACTCCTCGACCGAGATGCCGTAGCGCCGGCAGGCCTCCTCGATCGGCAGGAGCCCCGCGCGCACGGCGGTCACGACCTCCGCCTTGCGCCGCGCCACCCATCGGCGCGTCTGGGGCGAGGGCAGATCCTCCAGCGTCAGTGGCGTGCCGCTCGGTCCGACGATCGGCGTCGGCCGAGCATCCAAGGGTTCCGACATGGGCATCTCCTGCGACCGGCGACGGTGCTCGATTGGCTGTCCTGCCTCATTTCACCTCTTTTATTTCATGCCCGTTTAAGGATTTCTAAGTTTTATTGTGAACGGGCGTTAGCCATGATGGATCGGCGGCCGCGTCAGCGGCGGATCTGGATGAGCTCGTTCAGCATGTCGTCCGCCGTCGTGATGACCTTGGCGTTGGCCGAGTAGGCGCGCTGCGTCACGATCATCTTCGTGAACTCGTCGGCGAGGTCGACATTGGCCGCCTCGAGGGCCGAGGGCGTGACGGTGCCGGCACCCCCGCTGCCCGGGACCTTGAGGTTGAAGGCGCCCGACATCTCCGTCTGGCCGAAGACATTGCCGGAACGCGCGTCGAGCCCGCCCGGATTGGCGAAGACGGCGATCGGCAGACGGTAGAGGCGGCGCTGGGCGCCGTTCGTGAACGAGCCCACGACGTAGCCCTGATCGTCGATGCTGACGCCGCCGAGCTGGCCCACCTCGGCACCGTTCTGCGTCACATAGGCGACGTCGCTGGCGCTCGCGAACTGCGAGAGCCCGTCGGTGCCGCCCGGCGTGCCGAGATCGAGGGCGATGCTGCTCGCCGCGGCACCGCCCGAGGCGGCCCATTGCACGCCGATCTCGCCGGCGCCCGTGCCCGCCACGACCGGGGTCAGCGAGGCGCTGGCGAGGCTGCCGTCGCCATTGAAGGCGATCGTGCCGGAGGCGATCAGGCCGTTGGTGCCGTAGGGCGGCTGCCCGAGCTCGCCCGGATCGCCGTAGAGCTCGGCGTTCCAGCGTGTTGGCCGCGGGATCGCGCACGAAGGCGAGCGTGAGGTCGTGCGACCTGCCCGAGGCTGTCGAAGACCTGGATCTGGCGGCTGAACTGGGGCTGCGTGCCCGAGGCGCCGCCGGACTGGGCGTAGGTCGCGAGGTCGCCCGCGGCGTAGGCCGCGACCGGCGGCGCCTGGTCGGCATCGAGATTGGCGCCGACCCGCACCTCGGTCGTCGCCACGGCGATGCCGTTGACGTTCCGGACGTTGACCGTCTCGATGCTGTTCGGGTCGACCGGATTCCCGCTCGCGTCCAGGAGCCAGCCCTGGAGATAGTGACCGGACGTGGTGCGGAGGTTGCCCAGCGCGTCCGGCGAGAAGGATCCCGCCCGCGTATAGAGCTGCTCGCCCGAGGCGTCGGCCGAGGCGTTGACGACGAAGAAGCCGGCGCCGGCGATGGCGGCGTCGGTCGGCGAGGCGCTGCTCTGGATCAGGCCCTGGCTCGCGATCGTTCCGGCCGGTGAAGGCCTGCACACCGCCGGTGCCCTCGATCGCGGCACCCGGCATCCCGGTGACGAGGCTCGCGAACTGCGCGATCTCGCCCTTGTAGGCGGTCGTGTTGACGTTGGCGACATTGTCCGAGATGGCGCTCATCGAGCGGCTCTGGGCGGCGAGGCCCGAGACGCCGGAGAAGAGGGAACCGAAGAGGCTCATGGGTGGGTCTCCTGGTGGAGCGTGGAGGAGGGCTGCGGGCGGTCGGCTCAGCTCGAGGCCCGGCCCACCACGCGGACGCTGTCGGCCGGGACCTCGGTCCCGCCGATCGAAAGAAGAAGCGTGCCGTTGCGCACCTCGGCCGCGTCGACCGTGCCGCGCTGCGCGAGGGAGGCGGCGACGGGCTGGCCGGCGGAGTCCTTGGCCGTGACGCTGGCCCGGTAGGTGCCGGCCGAGGCACGCACGGCGGGCGAGATCTAGCCCGTCCCAATGCACCTGATTGTCGCCGGCGCCGCCTGTCCCGGTCATCTGCTTCACGAGCTTGCCGCTCTGGTCGTAGAGGCTGACCTGGACCGTGGCGGCCGGTGCCGCGAGGCTGTAGCGGACGTCGGCGCCGCTGTCGTCCAGCGTCACCTCGCTGCCGTCCACCTCGACCACGGCGCCCACATACTGGAGCCCGGCGCCCGGCCATGCCGGCGCTCGACATGCCGATCAGCGTGTCGAGCTTGGTGTTGGTGTTGATCGCCTGCTCGACGCCCGAGAACTGGACGAGCTGGGAGGTGAACTTGTCGGCGTCCATCGGCGCCAGCGGATCCTGGTTCTGCAGCTGCGCCGTCAGCAGCTTGAGGAAGCTGTCGAAATCCTGGGCGAAGCTGGTCCCGGCCTTGCCCGTGGCGGCGCTGGTCGTCGTGCCGGCGCTGGTGGCTGAGGTAGTGGTCAAGGGCGGCGTGCTCCTTCAGGGGGCGCTAGACGGTCATGTCGAGGGTGCCCGGCAGGCCGGGCGCCGGGCCGGCCGGCAGGCTCGTGCCGACGCCGCTCGCAGGGCCCGCGGCGGCGGCGATGTCGGTGCCCGGGATCTCCGGTTGGCGACGCCCGCCGCCCTGATCCCGCAGCTCGAGCTGCAGGCCGGCGCTGCCGAGATCGAAGCCGGCGCTCTCGAGGCTGTGGACGACGCTGGCGGCGTCATGGCGGATGAGCTGGAGCGTGTCGGCCTTGTCGACGCGGATGGCCGCCTTGAGCTGCCGGTCGCGCCCGAACTCGAGCGTGATCTCGACCCCGCCCAGCTCTTGCGGGGAAAGCGCCACGGTGAGGCGCGTCGTGCGCTGCTGCGCGGCGCCCGCCACCGCGACCGCGATCTGCGTCGCGACGGGTGCCGGGGATGTCGCCACGGCCGTACGGACGTCCGCCGCCGCGCTGGCCGATGCCGGCGGGGTGTGGCTGGCGGCGGACGCGCCGGCAGAAGGCGAGGCGGTCTGGGCGCCGGGTGGCTTGGCGGCCTCATCGAAGGGATCGGCCGGGGCAGAGGGCTCGCCACGCCGGGCGATGGGCGCGGACGACGCCTGGGCCTCGTCCTTCTCCGCGCCTTCGACGTGACGCCCGCCCGCAGAGGGGCCGTCATCAGCGGATTGGCCGCCCGCCGATCCGTCCTTGCCGGCGCTGCCGGCCGGGACAGTCGTGCCCGTCGATTGTCCGCTGCCGGCCGACGGCCCGGCCGCCGTGGGCGCTGGCCCGAGCCGGCTGTCTGCCGGCCTGGCCGCCCGGATGGGCGGGTCGCCGGGTCCGAGCGCTTGCCACGCGTCGCCCTCGGCGGATGGTGGGCTCTGCGGGATGGCGGTCGGGGATGGCGTCGGTGCCGGTCGCGGCGAGCCAATGCCCGGCCGAGGGGCGGCAGCGGCTTCGGCCTCCTCGCAGCTGCCGGGATCCGCCTCGATCGCCGCTGCTACCGGCGCGTCGTCGCTCGTGCCCGCGGACGGTTTCCGGGCCGCGATCGCCGAGGTCGAGCCGTCGTCCGACGGGGCCATATCGGTGCGTGCTGCGCTCGCTGCCGGGTCGGGGCCGGGCTCGATGGGCTGCCGCTGGCGGATCGGGCCGGCGCTCGCTCCTCCGGCCGTCGGGGCCGTCGGATTGTCCTGCCACGACCTCGACCGGACCGGCGCCTGCCTGGGTGAGGCCAGCCGGCATGGCGAGGGTGATGGGGTCCGGGTCGGTGCCCTGAGGCGCGGTACGGATCTTTTGTCTCGTCCGGCTCACGGCCGGCTGTCTGCCGGCCCGGCGTCGGCAAGGCGGTGTGCGCGCTCGTCGCCGCGGGCGTCGTCGGTCGGGCTCGGCTGCGCAGGTGCTGGCATCGCGGTGGAGCCCAGCAGCGCCTGGAGAAGATCCGCGAAGCCCGACGCGCCGGCACCGCCGGCCTCCGGCCGCGCGAGCGACACGGACGGTTGTCCGAAACGGGTGGCGGGTGCGATCTCGGCCATGGCGAGCATGTCGGCTGCAAGCCGCGTGCCAGTGCCCGGATTCCCTGGCGGGACGTGCGAACGAGCGCCCGGATCGGCGGCGGCACCGTGTCCCGCCCGGCAGAATATGCCGGGCTGCGGCAGAAAGCGCCGGGCCGCCTCGTCCCGTGGCGGGCCAGGTGAGGCTCAGCCCTTGACCGCGCCGAAGGAGAGGCCGCGGGCGAGGTAGCGCTGGGCGAGCAGCGAGAGCAGCACGGGCGGGACGATCGCCAGGAGCGTGTTGACGCCGGCCGTGTTGAAGTCGACGCCGCGCGTGCTGCGCGAGCTCAGGATGTAGACCGGCAGCGTCGCCGCCTCGCGCGAGGTGAGGGTGGCAGCGAACAGCGCCTCGTTCCAGCTGAAGGCGAAGACGATGATGGCGCTGGTGACGAGCCCGCCGATCGAGATCGGCAGGGCGATGCGCCAGAAAACCTGCCACTCGCTGGCCCGGTCGATCCGTGCTGCATCCTCGATCTCGGGGCTGATGTCGCGGAAGATGTCGCGCATGATCAGGATGCCGAAGGGCAGATTGAAGGTCGTGTAGACGAGGATCAGGCCGAAGCGCGTGTCGATCAGCCGGAGATTGACCATGACGACGAAGAACGGCACCAGCACGACCGCCGGCGGCATGACCCGCTGCGAGAGGAACCAGAGCGCTATGTCCTTGCTCGGCATGGGGAAGCTGAAGCGGGCGAGCGAGTAGGCCGCGGGCGTGGCGATGACGAGCACCATGAGCGTGGCGCCGACGCTCACGAGCGCGCTGTTGAGCAGCGCCAGCCGGGCGTTCTGGCTGCCCAGCACGGCCGCCCACGAGGCGAGCGTGGGCTTGTAGTCGACGAACGGGATGATGGCGCTCGAGCTGAAGGTCTCGAGCGGGCTCTTCAGCGAGTTGCCGATCGCCCAGAGAAAGGGCGTGATCACCCAGACGGTGACGATGGCGAGAACGATGTAGAAGAGGACCCGGCGAACGGGACCGCAGGTCTTCCACAGCGGCATGTCCATGAGGCCGTTACCCTTGCTTGCGCGGATCGCCGAATGGTCAGTCGAGCTGCCGCCGCATCTGCCGGAACAGGAAGACGATCAGAATGGAGACGAGGATCAGATAGATGATGCCCATGGCCGAGCCGTGGCCGAAGTCGAAGAACTGGATCGTCGTCAGATAGTCCATGGTGCTGAAGAGCTGCGTGCTCGTCCCCGGGCCGCCGCTCGTCAGCGCGTAGGGCAGGCCGAAGGTCTTGAGCCCCTCGACCAGCCGCAGCAGCACGGCGATGCTGGCGACCGGCCGGATGATGGGCAGCGTGATGTGCCAGAAGATCGTCCAGTGGCTGCGCGTGTCGAGCAGGGCCGCCTCGTAGAGCTCGTTCGGGACGCCCGCAAGGCCGGCCAGGACGATGAGGAAGATGAACGGCGTCCAGCGCCAGATGTCGAGGATGATCGCCGCGGAGAGGCCGCCCGAGGCCGTCGACAGCCAGGGGATGTCGATGCCGATCGACTTGAGCGCCATCGCGATCAGGCCGCCGTCGGAGGAGTAGAGCGTGACGCCCAGATAGCCGATCGCGACCCCCATCGTGAACAGGGGAGCCGTGATGATGGCACGGAAGACCTTGTGCCCGGGCATGGCGAGGTGCACGACCCAGGCCAGCGCCACGCCCAGCAGCAGCTCGAAGCCACCGGCGACGAAGGTGTAGACGACGGTGATGAACACCGCATACCAGAAGTCGTACGAGACCAGCACCGCCTGATAGTTGGCGAAGCCGACCCAGGCCGTGATGCCGCGCCCCATGACATATTGCGCGAAGCTGTAGCGGATCGCCGAGATCAGCGGATAGAGGGTGAAGCCCAGGACCCAGAGGACGGCGGGCAGAAGAAGAAGATATTTGAAGATCCCGACCTGACGCGGCATGCGCTCTCCTCGTCGCGCTGGCGGCACGGTGTCACCGGCAGGCCGAGCAGGAGCGCTCGCCCGGCGGAGACGGGCTCGGCCGGCCCGCGGGCGCTTCCGCTGACGCCCGCGGGCCGGCCTGGGCTCAGCTCAGCCCGAGCGAGGCGCGATAGAGCTTCTTTTGCAGATCGCGACCGTAGCGGTCGGTGATCTTCTCCCAGGCGTCCGCGATCTCCTTGAGCGCGTCGCCCGGCTTCTGCTGTCCGCCGAGCACGGCAGACACCCGCACGTCGAGCTCGTGCCAGTATTCGGCGGCGCCGGGGATGCGCAGATAGGTCTGCTGCAGCGGGTTGTCGAGGTTCTCGAAATAGGCGTTGGTGTAGGCCTTGACGTCGTCGGCGTTCCAGCCCTGCGCCTCATATTGCTCGATGGTGGCCGAGCCGTGGGGTGGCAGGAACGCGTACTTCACACCGGGCTGGACGCCGGTCCAGCCATGCGTGACATCGAAGAACTCGTTCTTGCGGTTCGCCATGAAGGCCAGGAAGTCGTAAGCGGCCTCCTGGTTCTTGGAGCCGGCTGAGATGACGCCGTGCCAGCTGCCGCCGTTGGTGTTGCCGACCTGGTTGAGCTCGTAGTCCTGCCACGTCTTCTTGATCGGGTCGTAGGCCCGGGTGGTGCCGGGGATCGGTGCGGCACCGACGAGCCCCTGCACCTTGGAGCTCTTCGGGTCCTGCGCCAGGGTCGGCAGGTCGCCCCAGGTGGGCTCCATCACCGAGTTGCCGGCAAGGAAGAGGTTCCAGCCCTGCCCGAGCGTCCAGCTCAGCATCTCGCGCGGGCCGTTGCTTCATGAACTTCACATAGTCTTCGAGCGCCTGCTGATGGCCGTCCGAGGTGATCAAGGGCTTCATCGTGTCCGGGTCGAACCAGAAGTTCTTGTTGTCCTTCGACACGACATAAGGGGCGGCCAGCGTCAGGAAATGAAAGAAGCCCTGCTCGTTGACCTTGGCGTGCAGCGCCAGGCCCCAGTCGGGCTTGCCGTCGCCGTTCCAGTCCCAACCCGTGAAGAAGTCGGCGACGTCGTGCATCTCCTTCATCGTCTTGGGAGGTGCCGGCAGGTCGTAGCCGTGCTTCGCCTTGAACTTCTCCTGATTGCCGGGATCGGCCAGAACGTCCCTGCGGTAGTAGAGGCATTGCGCGTCGGCGTCGAACAGCACGCCGTACCACTTGCCTTCCCAGGTGTAGAGGCCCTCGATCGCCGGAAGGACCTCGCTGGTCTGCCAGTAGGGGAATTTCTTGTCCTTCAGCATCTCGTCGATCGAGATGATGTAAGGCGTCTCGGGGACGAAGTAGTCGCCGTAGAACCAGGCGCCCGTCTGGTAGATGTCGTACCTGTTGAGCCCGGTCGAGAGATCGGTGAAGATCTGCTGGTGCAGCGTCTCGATCGGCACGGCCGCGACGTTGACGGTGGCACCGGTCTGCTCCTGCCAGTGCTGGGCATGCGCCTTGACCGCGTCGCCGACGGTGGCCTGGATCACCATCATGTTGAGGGTGATGCCCTGATAGGGCTTCTTCTTCAGGAACTCGACGCGCTCGGGCGTGATCGGCGACTCGTAGGGCGCCACGGGCGAGCTGTCGAGCAGCGAGCTGTCCGCCGCGAGCGCGCGCTGCACCCACGAGAGCGGCAGCGAGGCTCCGAGCCCCATTGCCCCTGCGGCCGCAAGCGACTGCCGGCGGGTCAACCGCGCCGCCCCCGATGCGCCGCGCCCGGCGCCTGGGAATCGGGAATCGTCGTGGTTCTGGCTCATGTCCGTGCCTCCTCTTCTGATCATGCCCGACGGATCGCCTGCGGCGGCGTTGGTGCCGCTCGGATCAGCGTCTGTCGTTGGGCATCACTTTAAACCGATTGGCACGGACTTCAAATGCCGAGGCGCCAGGACCACGGTCCCGTCGTGACGTCGTCGCCGTCGGGCGGCGCACGACCGGCTCAATCGTGCTCGAGCTCGATGTCCCAGTAGAGATAGTCGCGCCAGCTCTCGTGCAGATAGTTGGGCGGGAAGGCGCGGCCGTTCTGGCGGAGCTGATGCGAGCTCGGCGTGAAGGGGCGGGTCATCGGATGCATGCCGCATTCCTGGGGCAGCCTGCTGCCCTTCCTGAGGTTGCAGCGGTTGCAGGCGGTGACGATGTTCGTCCAGCAGGTGCGGCCGCCACGGGAGCGGGGAACGAGATGGTCGAAGGTGAGCTCGTGGGTCGGGAAGGAGCCGTGGCAGTACTGGCAGGCGAAGCGGTCGCGCAGGAAGAGGTTGAACCGCGTGAAGGGCGGCCGGCGCGACTGGGGGATATACTCCTTGAGCGCCACCACGCTCGGCAGCCGCTGCTCGTGGCCCGGCGAGTGGATGACGCGATCGTAGAAGGAGACGATGGCGACGCGCTCGAGGAAGATCGCCTTGATCGTCTCCTGCCAGTTCCAGACGGAGAGGGGATAGTAGCTGAGCGGCTGGTAGTCCGCGTTCAACACGAGGGCCGGACAGGCGGAGAGGGGGAGTGTGCTCGCGTCCGGCCGCGCCATCATGATGGCGTACTTGCTCTGGTCGTCGAGTCTGGTTGCCGCAAGGGCATCTCTCCTCGGCAGCCCGCCACCCCCTCCGGGTGACGACGTTGAGCTAGCGCAACAGTATGATCGTGGCAAGACAGGTCCCGAGGCGGGCAGGCCCTGGCGGATGCGCCCGACGGGTCGTAGGAGGGTGAGCGATGCGAGGAGGAGAGTGCCGATGGCCGGCCTAGGCGGCTACCGGGAATCGGATACGCTCAGCCGCCGGCGGCTTTTCGGGGGCCTCGGGCAGCTGGATCTGGGCGGTCCCGATGCCGTCGACCTGCCGGATCCGGGCCTGCGCGAGCGTCCGTGGCTCGATCCGGAGGGCGGCTTTCGAAATCCGCCGGGCTCGCCCGTTCCGGCCGGCAAGCCTGCCGAGTGGCGCTCCTTCATCCGGCGCCGGGTGCTGGGCAGCGAGCGGGCGCCGGAGCTCCCCGCGGGCCATGTGCTGCCCGAGAGCGAGGTGCTGGCGCAGCTGGCGGCGCAGGACGGGCGTGACAGCGTCACCTGGCTCGGCCACGCCTGCTATCTGATTAGGCTCGGCGGGCGGACGCTGATCACGGACCCGTTCCTTGGCACCTACGCCTCGCCGATCTGGGGCATCGGGCCGCGCCGCTTCGCGCCTCCGGGCCTGCGGGCCGACCGCCTGCCGCCGATCGACCTCGTGCTCCTGTCCCACAATCACTACGATCATCTGGATCGTCCGAGTCTTCGAACGATCAGCGCCCGCCACTGGCCGACGCTGGTCACGGCCCTGGGTGTCGGCCGCTATGTCGACCGGCGTGCCTTCCGGCAGGTGCACGAGCTCGACTGGTACCAGCAGGTGACCGTAGGCGATCTCGAGATCACCGGCATGCCGGCCATTCATTTCAGCAAGCGCGGGCTCAGGGACCGCAACGCCTCGCTGTGGTGCGGCTTTCGTGTCAGCGACGGGCGGCGCGCCATCCATTTCACCGGCGACACCGCCTACGGGGATATCTTCGGCGAGATCCGCCGGCGCCACGAGCCGCCCGATATGGCGCTCGTCCCCATCGGCGCCTACGACCCTCGTCCGCTGATGCAGGGCTCGCACTGCACGCCCGAGGAGGCGGTCTGGATCGGCCGCGAGCTGGAGGCGCCCCGGATCGCCGCGATGCATTGGGGCACGATCCGCCTTACCGACGAGCCTCCCTTCGAGCCGCCCGAGCGGTTTCGCGCGGCGGCGCGGGCAGGGGGCTATGGCGAGAGCGACGCGCTGGTGCCGGCGATCGGCCAGACGATCCCGCTCTAGTCGGACGATCCCGCCTCAGGAGGAGCGTTGGGCCAGACGCTGCCGCGCCCGCTCACGGGCCTCGGCACTGTCGCCGTCGCTCACATAGAGGAGGCCGGCGACGCGGCGCATCAGCGAGGCCTCGAAATCGTCGATGCGGCCGTCCGCGAGGACGACCTCCCAGAGCATCTCGACGATCTCCATGCGGCCCTCGGCGTCGTAGGCCTGCTTCAGCACATTGGTGAAGCCGTGCCACTCGACGGCCTCCCTGGCCTCGGTCTCGGCACGCTCGAGCAGGGCCGAGGCCACGGCGTCCCCGAGCCCGAAGCGATCGGCCAGCAGACCCCGGACCTGCGGCGCGCTCGGCCTGGCCGAACTCGCCGTCCGTCAGGCCGGCCTCGACCAGGAGTGCCGCGGCCGCGATATGGTGCCGCTCGAAGCGTGGCCCGGCGGGGCTCTGGCTCGCCTGGCCCAGGAGGCGCTCGAAAAAGTCCAGCATGAGGGCCTATCTCGGCCAGGCAGGCTGCCGGGTCAAGCCTGGGGCCACCGTCTCAGTTGAGGGCGCCCCTGGCCTCGGGCGCATCGAGCGAGAAGGCAGGGATCGCCACCTCGAACTGATCGCCCGAGCCCGACACCATGTGATAGCTGCCCACCATGATGCCCGAGGGCGTGCCGAGCGGCGCTCCGCTGGCATAGGCGAACTTGCGGCCCGGCTCGATCACCGGCTGCTCGCCCACCACGCCGTCGCCCTTGACCTCGTGGAGGCGGCCACGGGCGTCGGTGATCCGCCAATGGCGCGCGAGCAGCTGCACGGCCTCGCCGCCCTGGTTCTCGATGGTCACCTTGTAGCCGAACACCCAGCGATCCTTCTCCGGCTCCGACTGCTCGGCCAGGTAGAAGGGCTCGACGGAGACGCGAATCGAATGGGTCGTCGTTGTGTACATGACGAGGTGAACTATGGTGAGCGCCCACCCGTCTGTCCACTCCTCGAGGGGGCGGCGATGACAGGGGGTGGCGCTGGCGTCGCGGCCAAGCTGCGGCGTTTGGCGGGTTGATCTGGCGTGATGGCGGCGTAGGCTTTGCGGTCACGAAGCAGAGCGGACCGAGTCGAGGAGGAAGGGGCGTGGAGTACGAAGCGAGGTTCGAGGCCGCCGTGACCAAGGTGCGGGCCGAGGGCCGATACCGTGTCTTCGCCGACCTCGCCCGACGCGTCGGCGCCTTCCCGACCGCGCTTCACCATGCGACCGAGGGTGCCCGCGAGGTCACGGTCTGGTGCTCGAACGACTATCTGGGCATGGGCCAGCACCCGGTCGTGGTCGACGGTGCCGTCGAGGCGCTGCGCCAGTACGGCGCCGGCGCCGGCGGAACCCGCAACATCTCGGGGAACACGCACCTCCACGTGCTGCTCGAGCGCGAGCTGGCGGATCTTCACGGCACCGAGGCCGCGCTCGTCATGACGTCGGGCTTCGTCGCCAACGAGACGGCGATCAGCACGCTGGCACGGCTGCTGCCCGACTGCCTGATCCTCTCGGACGCGCTGAACCACGCCTCGATGATCGCCGGCATCCGCAGCTCGGGCTGCGAGAAGGTGGTCTTCCGCCATAACGATCTCGATCATCTCGAGCAGCTGCTGCGCACCCAGCCGGCAGCACGGCCCAAGCTCGTCGCCTTCGAGAGCGTCTACTCGATGGACGGCGATTTCGGGCCGATCCGCGAGATATGCGATCTCGCCGACCGCTACGGCGCCATGACCTATCTGGACGAGGTCCACGCCGTCGGCATGTACGGGGCGCATGGCGCCGGCGTGGCCGAGCGCGACGGGATCATGGATCGCCTCACCGTCATTCAGGGCACGCTCGCCAAGGCCTATGGCTGCATGGGCGGCTACATCGCGGGCTCGGCCGCCCTGATCGACGCCGTGCGCTGCCATGCCCCGGGCTTCATCTTCACGAGCTCGCTCGCTCCGGCGGTCGTCGGCGGTGCCTTGGCCTCCGTGCGCCATCTGAGGACGAGCTCCATCGAGCGGCAGGCGCATCAGGAGCGCGCCGCGACCTTGAAGCTGCGCCTGTGTGGGGCGGGGCTGCCGGTGATGAACTCGCCCTCCCACATCGTCCCGGTGCTCGTCGGCGATCCGGTGCGCTGCAAGCACGCCTCGGACCTCTTGCTGGACGAGTTCGGCATCTACATCCAGCCGATCAACTACCCGACCGTGCCGAGGGGCAGCGAGCGGCTCCGCATCACGCCGTCGCCGCTCCACACCGACGCGCTGATGGATCGCCTCGTCGAGGCGCTGGTCGAGGTCTGGGGCCGGCTCGAGATCCGCAAGGCCGCCTGATCAGGCCGGGCGGCTGATCTCGATCAGGTTGCCGTCGGGATCCCTGAAGTAGAGCGAATCGATGGGCCCCGTGGCGCCGGTACGCCGTACCGGGCCTTCGATCACGGGAAAGCCGAGCCCGTCCATCCGCACCTGAACGGCCGCCAGCGGCTCGTCCGAGAGCAGGCATAGATCGGCGGAGCCGGGGGTGGGCCGCGCGGCCTTGGGCTCGATCTCGCGACCGGCATAGTGAAGGTTGATCTTCTGACAGCCGAAGCCCAGCGCGTGCCGGCCGTTCCCGAAGACGACCCAGGTCATGCCCAGCCCGTCGACATAAAAGCGCCTGGTCGGCTCCTCCTCGGCCACCGTCAGGACGAGATGATCGAGGCTCGTTATCGTCACGCGCTCAGCCCTCCCGTCCGGGCAGCCTGCCCTCCATACGCAGCACCTCCTCCTCGCTCATCCCGAGATGATGGCCGATCTCGTGCGTCAGCACGTCGAAGACGATGTCGGCCAGCTCGATGCCCCGCTCGCACCACTCGAAGAGGATGGGCATGCGGAAGAGAAAGATCATCTCGGGCTCGGACGGGGGGACCTGCATCCCGCCCCGCTCGCCGATCGGGACGCCGTGATAGAGGCCGGTGAGCTCGAGCGCATCGTCGATGCCGAGCTCGTCGAGGAGCGCATCCTCCGGCCAGTCCTGGACGCGGATCGGGACATCGCCCACGAGCTTGCGCAACGCGGCCGGAAACTCGCCCAGCACCGCCTCGCCGATCGCCGCGATGTCGTCGAGGGAGGGCGGCTTGGCGGTGCCGCCGCTGGGGGAGGCGTCCTGATGTTGCATGGCGGCGTCCGACCGTCGTCCTCTCGGGATGATCGCGCGCGAGAATGGCCCATCGGCGAGGCAGGCTCAATCCACGGCGTGAGGAAGGCTGCCTCGGGCGTGCCGCCAAAAAGAAAGGCGGCCCGGAGGGCCGCCCTGTCGTCGAAAGGCTCAGGCTCGGGCTCAGGAAGCGAGCCTGCGGCCCACTTCCTCGATCGAGCTCTGGGTGACCCGTTGGGCATTCTCGCCCGTGAGCTGCTCGGTGAGGACGAGCCGCGTGCCGCGGACCGCGAGCTCGGCTGCCCGTGCCCTGACCTCGCTCAGCGCACGCGCCTCCTCCTGGGCGATCCGGTCGAGCGCCTGCTGGGTGCGCCGCTCGGTCATCTCGACCATGTCGGCGCGCAGCTTGGCCTCGAGGCGGCGACGCTCGTTCTCCGCCCGCTCGAGGATCTCCTTGGCCAGCCCCTCGCCCTCGTGCAGCTGGCGCTGGTACTTGGCCACCATGGCCTTGGCCTCCTCGTGCAGGCGCTGCGCCTCGTCGAGGTTCTGCCTGATGCTGTCGGCCCTGCTGTCGAGCATCGACGTGACGGCCTTGCCGACCGGGCGCCAGAGGAGAGCCACGGTGATCAGGAAGGCGATGACGAGAATGATCTCGATCACGATGCCATGTCTCCCTGGGCCCGGCCGACCGCCGAGCGCGCCGCTTCCTCGCTGACCTCGATGCCGACGAGACGCTTGGCGGCTGCCTGAATCGCCTCGACCGCAACGTCCGTCACCTGCGCCAGCGCCGATCGCTTGGCTTCCGTAATGCGTTGCTCGGCGTCGCGCACCTTGGTGGCGAGCTCGCCATCGAGCTTCTCTTGCTGCGCTGCCAGATCGGCGGCCAGACGGTCCTGCGCCTGCTTGATCTCCCGCTGGGCGTCGAGGTGGGCGCTGGCGACCACGTCCTCGTAGCGCTTCAGCGCCTCCTCGGCCTCGGCACGAAGCTCCGCCGCGCGGTCGAGATCGGCGGTGATCCGGCTCTGCCGGGCCTCCAGGATCTCGGCGATGCGCGGCAGGCCGCGCCGCACGAGGAGGTAGTAGAGCGTGCCGAAGGCCACGATGAGCCAGAAGATCTGGCTCGCGTAGGTGGTGACGTCGAACTGCGGCAGGCCGCCGCCGCTCTCCTCCTCCGCTGCCAGGGCTGGGCCCGCCAGCGCGAGAGCAAAGACGGCGGCAAGCGCAGCGGACGGCACCAGCGCACGCCAGCCGGGGGGTGATCCCAAGGCGAGCCGTCGCATGACCGGGGCTCCTTCTCCACGCATCGCTGTCAGGTCCGGGCGAGCGCCGACCGGCGCCCCACCACGGCTGCTCAGAGGAAGAGGATGAGGAAGGCGATCAGCAGAGCGTAGAGCGCCACCGCCTCAACGAGCGCGAAGCCGAGCATCGTGAAGGGGAAGACGCGCCCCTGGATCGATGGGTTACGGCCCACGGTCGTGATGAAGCTCGCAAAGACCTGGCCGATGCCGGCACCCACGCCCGCCAGCGCGATGGTCGCGAGACCGGCGCCGATCATCTTAGCTGACTCGAGATCCATCGAAGCTCACTCCATTGAGTTGCAGGAGAGGGGGACGCCCTGGGGCGTCCCGGAACGGGTCAATGCATGTGAATGGCGTCGTTGAGATAGATGCAGCTGAGGATGGCGAACACATACGCCTGAAGCAGCGCCACGAGGATCTCGAGCGCGTAGAGGGCGACGGTGAGCGCGAGAGGGGCGATGCCGAAGACAACGCCCAGCATCACGACGAACGCGGCGAACACATGCAGCATCGCGTGGCCGGCCATCATGTTGGCGAAGAGCCGGACCGAGAGGCTGATCGGTCGGAAGGCGTAGGAGATGAGCTCGATCGGCACGAGGAGCGGCATCAGCGCCACCGGAGCGCCGGCCGGCACGAAGAACTTGAGGAAGGCCGGCCCATGGATCCAAAAGCCCAGGATGGTGGCACCCACCACCACGCACATGGCCATGAAGAAGTTCACGATGATCTGGGCCGTGACCGAGAAGCCGCCCGGAAGCAGCGCCAGCACGTTGGCCAGAAGCACGAACATGAAGAGGGTGAAGATCGCGGGGAAGAAGCGCAGGCCCTGCTTGCCGATATTGCCGTTCACCATCTCGGCGACGAACTCGTAGACCGTCTCCACGAGGGCCTGCAGGCGCCCCGGGACCATCGCATGGGAGCGGGTGCCCGCCATGACGAGCCCGTAGACGGCGAGGACCACGATCGCCATCCAGACGGTGGAATTCGTGATCGAGAGGTCCAGCCCGCCCACGATAATCTGCAGGAACGGATGGATCTTGAACTGAAGAAGAGGGCTCTCCACGGCTCCGTCCGCCTCCGCGTCCTGTCCTAGTTCCAAGGCGCAGCCGCTGCCCTGGCAGCGGGCCGTCCATTCCACCACTGCCGTCCGGCTAATCCGGATCCTCGGCAGAAAAACGACGCAACAGACGGTACGCATTCAGCATGCCCGCTGTCGCGCCGAGCAAGAACAAGACAACAAGAAACACCCAGCGCGTTCCCAACCACACATCGAGCCCATGGCCGATGAGCGCGCCGCCGATCACACCAACCGCGATCTCGATCCCGGCCTGAGCACCCTCGCCGAGCTTCGATCGTCGCCGTGCGCCGGCTTTCCCCCTCTTTCCGGACGAGCTTACCTCGCCGCGAAGCCGCTCGAGGCGGGCGTCAAACTTGTCGAAACGATCCTCGTCTGGCGTCCCGTGTCATCCGTTCTAGACCCGTCGATCGGCGCGCTGGAACCGTCCGGCCTCGCCTCGATCAAGGCGGGCGCAACCTAAGAACCACATTACAGACTGTCAAGCCGGCCCCGGCCTTGCGGCACTATGCCGTAGCACGCATCTCGACGGCCTCGCCGAGCGCCACCGACACCAGCCGCGACACCCCCCGCTCGACCATCGTGACGCCATAGAGGCGGTCCATCCGCGCCATCGTCAGCGGGTGATGGGTGACGACGAGGAACCGTGTGCCGGTATCGCGGGCGATCGTCGACATCAGGCTCACGAACCGATCCACATTGGCGTCGTCGAGCGGCGCGTCGACCTCGTCGAGGACGCAGAGCGGCGCCGGCTTGGCGAGGAAGAAGGCGAAGACCAGGGCCAGCGCGGTGAGGCTCTTCTCGCCGCCCGAGAGGAGCGAGACATGGGTCAGCCGCTTGCCGGGCGGCATGGCCTCGAGCTCGAGCCCGGCGCCCAGCGGGTCCTCGAGGTTGGTGAGCCGCAGATGGGCGCGCCCGCCGCCGAAAAGCTCGACGAACAGCCGGCGAAAGTGCAGCTCGACCGTGTCGAAGGCACGCCTCAGCCGCTCGCGCGCCTCGCCGTTCAAGGTCGCGATCCCCCGCTTGAGGCGCTCGATCGCCTGGCGCAGCTCGCCTTCCTCGGCCCGGGCCTCGGCGATCGCCTGCTCGGTCTCCGCAACCTCCTGCGCGGCTCTGAGATTGACGGCGCCGAGCCGCTCGCGCGCGAGCCTCAGCTTGTCGAGCCGGGCCTCCAGCGCCGCGGGATCCAGCTCCTCCGTGGCCTCCGCCTCGATGCCCGCCAGGGCCGCCTCGACGGGCCGGCCCAGCCGCTCCGCCACGGCCTCGATGGCGGCCACCCGGCCGGCCTCAGCGCGCGCCGCCTCGGCCTGCGCCAGGGCCAGCGCCTCGCGTCCCGCGATCGACCGCTCCTCGGCGTCGGCGGCCGCGCGCTCCGCCTCGGCCAGGGCCGTCTGCAGCGATCGAAGCCTTGCCTCGACCGTCTGCCGGCGTGATCCCGAGGCCGCGAGCTCGCGCTCCAGGGCCTCGCGCTCGGCGCCGTCGGTCTCGACCGGCAGGCGTTGCAGCTGCGCTGCGAGCTCGGCGGCGCGTGCCCGTGCCTCCTCGACCCGGGCGGCCGTCTCCTCGATCTGCTCGGCCAGTGCTGCACCCGAGCGCGACGCCGCCGCCAGCCGCTCCTCGGTGCGCACCTTCTCGGACTCGAGCCCGATCCGCCGCTCCTGGGCCTCCTGTCGCGCGCTGCGGGCCGCCTCGACCCGTCCAGCACTCTCCTCCCTGCGCCCCTTGGCGGCGCCGCGCCCGGCCTCCAGCTCGGCGCAGGAGGTCTCCGCGGCGCTCAGGGCCGGCCCGATCTCCTCGAGCTCCGCCTCGTGCCGGGCTCGGGCTGCCGCCAGCGCCGCCTCGCGCCGCGTCGCCTCGTGCGCCGCCGCCTCGATCGCCTCGCGACCGGCCTCGACCTGCCGTCTCGTCCTCTCGACGGCCCTGGCCACGTCGGCAAGCTCGCTGTCCCTGGTGCGCGCCAGCGCGGCCGTCTCGTCCAGGTCGCGGGCCACCTCCCGCGGCCTCGCGCTCGGCCACCTCGAGAGCCTGTCGCGCCGCCGCCATATCGGCCCGCAGCCGATCGGCATCCGCAAGCGCGGCGATCTGCCCGTCGAGCGCCTGCAGCTCGCTCTCGAGCTCGCCTCGCTCCTGCGCCAGCGCCGTGCCTTCCGTCTCCAGCCGCAGGCCCTGCTCTCCGAGCGTCGCGGCCTCGCTCTCGGCCCGCTCCAGCGCATGCTGCGCCTCGGTCAGGGCGCCCTGCGCGCGTCGCGCCGCCTCGGCCGCCTCGGCCGCCTCGGCGGCGGAGCGCGCCCGCAGGAGGTCCGCCTCCTCCCGGTCCCGGGCGAGGCCGGCTGCGGCCGCCTCGGCCTCCGCCTCCAGCCGTTGCAGCTCGACCAGGCGCTGACGCTGCTGCAGCCGGACCGCGGCGTCGGCGGCCTCGTGCCGGACGAGCCCGTCCCAGCGCCACAGCTCGCCGCCCAGCGTCACGAGACGCTGGCCCGGGCGCAGCGCGCGCTGCAGCCGCGGGCCGTCGGCAGCCTCGACGAGGCCGATCTGGCGCAGCCGCCGCATGATCAGGGAGGGGCCGGTCATATGATCGGCGAGCGTCGCGACGCCGTCCGGCAGGGGAGGGTCGCCGGCGCCGGTCTCTTCGGTGTCGAGCCACCGCGCGGGCCCGTCGCCCGTGCAGCTGACGAGCAGGTCGTCGCCCAGCGCGGCGGCCAGCGCTGCTGCATGCGTCTCGGCGATCCTCAGCCGGTCGGCCAGAGGCTCCCCCTCCAGACGAGGCGCCAGTGCCGCCAGCGCCGCACGCTCCGCGCCCAGCCGCTCGAGCTCGTTGCGGGCGCCACGCTCACGATCCGCCGCCTCGGCGGCCCGCCCCTCCGCATCGGCCTTGAGACGCTCCGCCTCCTCGGCCGCCCGTGCCGAGGAGGCGCTGGCGACGCGGGCCCGCTCGAGGCAGGCCGTCCGGGAGGCAAGATCGAGCGACGCCTGCCGCGATGCCAGCTCCTGCGCCATCTGCGCCAGGGCCCGCTCGCGGGAGGCCACCCGCTCGAGGCCGCGCCCCACGAGGTCGCGGCGTCCGGCGAGCTCGCGCTCGCGCGCCTGGCGCTCCTTGAGGTGCGTCTCCTCGCGGCGGAGGCGCTCCGCCGCCTCCTGGCGCGTGGTCTCGCGCTCGGCGAGCCTGCCGCGCCGCGCCTCGACGCCGTCGCGCAGCGTCGCGATCTCCCCTTCCAGTGCCGCACGCCGCTCCTCGAGATCGCGCAGCGCCTCCCGGCACCGCTCGTGCTCCTCGATCGCGGCGGCTTGCCCGGGCTCGCAGATCGCCCCGGCAGTCTCGGCAAGGCCCCGCTGAGCCGCGTCGCGCCGCTGCACCAGCTGCTCGAGCTGGGCCCTGGCCGCGGCGGCGCATGCCGCCACCTCGGCCTCGGCCCGGCCATGCTCCGCCAGAGCCCGCTCGAGCCCCTCGAGCGCCGCCGTCGCCCGGGCCTCGGCCCCAGCTGCGGCCTCGAGAGCCGAGGCCAGCCGCACGCGCTCGACGGTGAGCGCCTCGCTCTCCTTGGTCGAGCTGTCCCGCCGGGCCTCGAGATCGGCCGCGCGCCGAGTCTCCCGTGCGATCTCGTCGGACGCCTCGGCGGACCGGTGCTGGATGGCGTCGCGCTCGGCCAGGCGGCGCTTCGCCACCTCCGTCTCGGCGGCCGCGCGCTCCTCGAGGCGGGCGACCTCGGTGGTCACCGCCGCCTGCTCCGCCCGCGCCCGCTCGACGTCCTGGGCCAGCTTCTGGCGGGCGTCCCGCGCCTCCGCCAGCCGCGTCGTCGCAGCGCCCGATTCGCGTTCCGCTGCCGCCACGCTCCGGGCCGCGGCTGCGGCCGCCGCGAGCGCCAGATCGTGCCGCCGCTTGAGGAGCAGGGCCTCGGTCGCGCGCAGGTCGCCGGAGACCCGCTTGTAGCGCTCCGCCTCGCGCGCCTGCTTCCTGAGGCTCGCGACCTGCTCGTCCTGGCGGGCCAGCAGGTCGACCACGCGGGTGAGATTGGCCTCGGTGTGCTCGAGCTTGATCTCGGCCTCGCGACGCCGCCCGTGCAGGCCGCCGATGCCGGCCGCCTCCTCGAGCAGGCGCCGGCGGTCCTCGGGGCGCGCGTCCACGATGAAGCCGATCTGCCCCTGGCTCACGACGGCGGCGCTGCGGCTGCCTGCGGCGGCGTCGGCGAAGAGGATCTGGATGTCGCGGGCGCGGGCCTCGCGGCCGTTGATGCGGTAGGCGGACCCGGCGCCGCGACCGATCCGCCGGCCGATCTCGATCTCCTCCTCGTCGCCGAGGCCGGAGAGGCCGGGAACGGGCCCGGTGAGCTTCAGCACGACCTCGGCCAGGTCGAAGGGAGCGCGGAAGGCCGAGCCCGCGAAGATGACGTCGTCCATCTCGGTCCCGCGCAATCCGCGGGCCGAGCTCTCGCCCATGACCCAGCGCAGGGCCTCGACGATGTTGGACTTGCCGCAGCCGTTCGGGCCGACGATTCCCGTCAGCCCCTCCTCGATCAGCAGGTCGGCAGGGTCCGAGAAGGACTTGAAGCCACTGACACGAAGTCTTGTGAACTGCAATCGCCGAGCCACAACATGTTGATCCGGGAGCCGACCATAGCACCCGTCCTGCCGCGGCGGAACCCGGCTTCGAGGGCGGCCCTATTTGAGGAGCGGATCGATGATCGTGGCGAATTCCTGGATGTCGCGATCGCCCGGATACTTCTTGCCGTTCACGATGAAGGTGGGCGTGGATTCGACCTGGTAGGTGTTCTGGGCGTCGAGGCGCGACTGCAGGACCGCGTCCTCCATCGACTTGTCCGCGAGGCAGGCGTCGACCTGCTGCGTCGGTCAGCCCGCCCAGCCGCCCCAGCTCCTTGAGCGAGGCTACCGGGTCGCTGGCCTGCTCCCAGTTGCCTTGCGTCTTGAACATCTCCTCGACGAAGGCGGGATAGTGGTCGTCGCCGGCGCAGTGCGCGATCACCGCCGCCTTGAGGGCGATCTGATCGAGCGGGAAGTCGCGCAGCACCAGCTTCACCTTGCCGGTGTCGATGTACTGCTTCTTGAGATCGGGCAGGGTGTTGGTCGCAAAGTGCGCGCAGTGCGGGCACGTCAGCGAGAAATACTCGATGATCGTGACGGGCGCCTTGGCGTCGCCCAGGGTCACCTCGTGGACCTCGGCCGCAGCGGCCCGGCCGACCAGGAGAGCGGCCGTAGGAACTGCGCCGATCGCGGCGGCGAAGCTTCTGCGCGTGAGCCTCATCGAGACGATCTCCTCATCCTGATCCGAGTAGGTGGCTGGTCCGGCCGTCTGGCCCCAGCGCGCGCCTGGATCTAGCGGTGGCTGGGTGGGGCGACAACCTCTTCCGCAGTCTTGGCGCTGCGATCGCGCCCACGCAGCCGCACCTCGCGGCCCAACGCGCAGAGCGCCGCGCGCAGCGCCTCGTCCTGGACCGGGGCGGTGGTCTCGGCGACGAGCGCCTCTTCCTCCGCGTCCAGCGTCGGGCGGGGCGCCGGCGGTGCCGGCGGACGCCGCCCGGCCGTCGGGGCCTGGAGGACGCGCAGGCGGCCCACCGCCCGGAAGCCGAAATACTCGTTGATCCGCTGAAGCAGCTGCGGGGCCGAATGCTGCAGCTCGAGAGCCACGCCGCCACCCGCGCGCAGCTCGAGCACGCCGCCCTGACGCCTGCCGCCGGCAAAGCTCAAGGAGATGGGCTCGCAGCGCGCGGCGATCGCCGTCCCGACGATGGTCGACCAGTCGGCGAGCACACTGGCCTCGGCAAAGCCGCGCGCCCGCGCCGCCGGGGACAGCACGCCACCCAGGAGCGCGCCGACCCGCCAGGTCCCGCGCGGCCGGGGCGAAGCCTTTCCGGCGCTTTCCGTCATCCCACGGTCCCGCTATGTCCCGGGGGCCATGCCCAGAGCGAAGCCCCGAGCCATCGATAGCATGCCCGCCATGGCCGGGTCACGGCTGCCGGCCGAGCCCGGCCTGCTGCGAGGCGCGCTGCTCGCCTGGTACGACCGCCACCGGCGCCGGCTGCCCTGGCGCGCGGAGCCTGGCGAGGCTGCCCATCCCTATGGCGTGCTGGTGAGCGAGGTCATGCTCCAGCAGACGACGGTGGCCACGGTGACGCCGCGCTTCGCCGCCTTCATGCGCCGCTTTCCGACGCTCCCAGCGCTCGCCGCCGCCGGGCTCGACGACGTCCTTCATGCCTGGCAGGGGCTCGGCTACTACCGGCGGGGCAGGGCCCTTCACGCCTGTGCCCGGGCGGTGGTCGATCGCCACGATGGCGCCCTTCCGTCGGATCCCGCGGCACTGGCGGCGCTGCCGGGCGTCGGCGCCTACACGGCGGCTGCCGTGGCGGCCATCGCCTTCGATCGCCCGGTCGTCCCGGTCGACGGCAATGTCGAGCGCGTGCTGGCCCGCCTCGTGGCGCTCGAGAGCCCGCTGCCGGCGGCGCGCCGCACCGTGCTGGCGCTCGCGAACGCCCTCGCCGGCGGCGAGCGCGCGGGCGACCTCGCCCAGGCGCTGATGGATCTCGGCGCGTCCGTGTGCACGCCGCGCCGGCCCACCTGCCTTGCCTGCCCGTGGCGTCCCTGGTGCGCCGCCGCCGCGACCGGGCGTGCGGAGGAGCTGCCCCGCCGCGCCGAGCGCGCCGTCCGCCCGCAGCGCAAGGGCACGGCCTTCGTCCTGCTCCGCGCCGATGGCGCCATGCTCCTCAGGCGCCGGCCGCCGAGCGGCCTTCTGGGCGGCATGATCGACCTGCCGGCCACGCCCTGGGAGACGGGGGCGGCGCACGACGATCTGGCCGCCCATCAGCCGTCCCCGGCGGCGTGGCGGGTCCTGCCCGGCACGGTGCGCCACGTCTTCACCCACTTCGTGCTCGAGCTGCAGGTCGTGCTGGGCCGAGCTCGACGGGCCGGCCCCGGCCGGGCTCTGGGCCAGGCCGGATGAGCTGGGCGGGCTGGCCCTGCCGACGCTCACCCGCAAGATTCTGGCGCACGCCGGCATGCTGGGGACGAGGGCGCCCGGCGTCCTGAGCATCAGAGGCGCCAGGCGTCCGGCAGATGGCACGGCCAGCGTCGCGGCACGACGGCCACCACGTCGAACCTGCAGCGATGCTCCCGCATCTGGGGTCTGAGCTTGAGGAAGAGGCTCGCGGCACGCGCGACGCGCTGGCGCTGCTTTTCCGTCACCGCATCGAGGGCCGCGGTGACGGTCGGCCGCCGCTTGACCTCGACGAAGACCAAAAGGTCGCCGCGGCGGGCGACGATGTCGATCTCGCCCACCGGCGTCGCGAAGCGCCGGCTCAGGATCTCGAAGCCCTTCAGCCGCAGCAGGAGGGCGGCCACAAGCTCGGCCGTGTGGCCGCGCTGGTCACTCGTCGCCACGCGCCGCCCGCAGCCTGGTGAGCCGCTCGTAGAGCTGGTTGACCGGCAGCCCGGTCGTCGCCGCCACGGCAGCGGCGGCGGCGCGCGGCCGTTGGGTGCGCGCTGCCTCGACGAGAGCGGCGTCGACCTCCTCGTCGTCCAGCGCCTCCAGGGCGGCCTGCCGGTCCGGTGGCGCTATCACGAGGACGATCTCGCCCTTGGGCGGCCCCGTCTCCGCCGCGGCCGCCGCCAGGGTCGCGAGGTCGCCGCGGCGCACCTCCTCGAAGAGCTTGGTGAGCTCGCGCGCGATCGCGGCCTCGCGCGGGCCCAGGACCTCCGCCGCATCGGCCAGGCAGGCGGCAAGGCGGCTCGGCGCCTCGAGCAGCACGAGCGTCGCCGGCACCGCGACGAGCTCGGTCAGCGCCGCCCGTCGGGCCGCGCGGCGCGGCGGCAGGAAGCCCGCGAACATGAAGCGGTCCGTCGGCAGCCCGGCCACCGAGAGGGCGGCCATCACCGCCGAGGGGCCAGGCACGGCGCGAACGGGCAGGCCGGCCGCGGCAGCCTCGCGGACGAGCTTGAAGCCGGGATCGGCGATGCAGGGCGTGCCGGCATCCGAGACCAGGGCCACGCTGCGCCCCGCGGTCAGCTCGGCCAGCAGCCGCGGCCGCACCTCCGGCGCATTGTGGTCGTTGTAGACGACGAGGCTTCGCCGCGCCCCCAGCCGGTGGAGAAGGAAGCCGGTGACGCGCGTGTCCTCGCAGGCGACGATGTCGGCCGCCGCCAGCACCTCGCCGGCCCTGGGCGAAAGGTCGCCCAGATTGCCGATCGGGGTCGCCACCACATAGAGGCCGGGGTCGAGTTTACTTGCCGGGACGCGGCGGTTAGGCTCCCCGCCGTCTCCCCGAGTGTCGAGAGCCCTGGCCTCAGTCATGATCCGATCGCCCGCACCGAAGGCCCTCGCCGGCCTCCTCGTCCTGATCCTGGGCCTCGCCAGCTGTGTGTCGCGGCAGCAGACCACGCCGGTAGCCCCGCCGCAACCGGAGACCGCCGCGCAACCACCCGCGCCGAGCGGACCCCCCAAGGTGGCGATGCTGCTGCCGCTCGGCGGTGACGCCAAGGCGATCGGCGCCGACATGATGAGCGCCGCCGAGCTCGCCCTGTACGACGTCGGACCGAACGATCTCGTGCTGCTGCCGCGCGACACCAAAAGCACGCCGGATGCCGCCGCCACGGCCGCCCGTGATGCCATCGGCGCCGGCGCCGAGCTCGTGCTGGGCCCGCTCTTCGGGACCTCGACCAGCGCCGTGGCGCCGGTAGCACAGGGCGCCAACCTGCGGGTGCTCTCCTTCTCCAACGATTCGAGCATCGCCGGCGGCAATGTCTTCATCCTGGGCTTCCGCCCCGAGGAGCAGGTCAAGCGGATCACCGAGTATGCGCTCGGGCGCGGCCTGACGCGCATCGGAGTCCTGGCACCGGACGACGCCTACGGGCGCCTTGCCGTCGACGCCTTTCGCAAGACCATGACGAGTGTGCCGGGATCGCTCGGCGAGCCGGTCGCGGCCTTCTATCCGGCGAACGGCAGCGACCCTTCGGGCATCGTCCGCTCGCTCCTGCAGAACGGCATCGTTGGTGCCGCGGCCTCGGCACCGGCCACGACCAGCGCGCCCACGTCGGGCACGGCGGCACCGGCGCCCTTCGACGCGATCCTGATCGCCGACGGCGGCCAGCGCCTCAAGCAGATCTTGGCGCTGCTGTCGTTCTACGAGGCGGATGGGACACCGATCCAGCTGCTCGGCACCCGGCGGTGGCAGGAGGATCCCACCATGCTGACCGATCCGACCCTGCGCGGCGCCTGGATCGCCAGCATCGACCCCGCGCTCGAGAGCGGGTTCACGTCCCGCTTTCACGCGACGTTCGGGCATGATCCGAACGCCCTCGCCGGACTCGCCTACGACGCGACCGCGCTCGCCGTGCTCATCAGCCGCACGGACCGCACCTTCAGCGAGGCATCGCTGACGGATCCACAAGGCTTTGCGGGTCATCTGGGCATCTTCCGGCTGCGCCCGGACGGCACCACCGAGCATGGTCTGGCGATCCTCGAGCTCGGGCCGAACGGCCCGACGGTCGTCGATCCGGCCCCCAAGTCGTTCGCGGCGGGCTCGGCCGCGCGGTGAGGCCCGAGCAGCCGCCCGGCCCAACCTTAGCGCAAGTTGTGACCGTCTTCATCTCCTAAAGGTTTACATCGCTCGATCGTTTCGCTATGTCTGGTTGGACGCAGCGCGTGGGCATCTGGCCCTGCCCGTGGGGATTCGGGCATGACATCGAGCGAGCGAATGCCAGCGAGCGGCGAGACAGAGACAGGCGGCAACGAGACAGGCGGCGCAGAGCTGCGCGAGGGGCCGGCTGCGCCGTTTCGACCGGGCGAGGCCGCGGTGGTGCCGCTCGACGCGCGGCGCCGCCAGGCCGAGCCCATGCCGCCGGCCGCGACCGGATCGCTGCCGCGACCCACCATCCGCATCCTGATGATCGACGGCTCGGAGGACGATGTCGATCTCGCTCGCCAGCTGCTCGGCGGCGCCGAAGGGGCGAGCTTTCGCATCGACTGGGCGAGCAGTGGCGAGGCCGGCCTTCGCCGTCTTGCCGCTGCACCCTACGATGCCTGCCTGGTCGACGCCGAGCTGCCGGACCAGGAGGGCCTCGAGGTCGTGCGCACCGTCGAGCGGCGGGGCTTCAAGACGCCGGTCGTCCTGCTCGGCGGCGACCTCGATGGCGAGCCCGACCCGAGCTGCTCGAGCAAGGTGTCGCCGACTATCTCGACAAGGAGGAGCTCGATACCGGGCGCCTCGAGCGCTGCCTCCGCTTCGCCATCGCCCGCAAGCGTGCCGCCGATCGCCTGGATCATCTGGCCCAGTTCGACCCGCTGACGGGCCTCGCCAACCGCGCGCTCTTCGACGACCGGCTGGACCGCGCCGTTCGCGCCGCGCGCCGCAACCGCAGCTGCCTCGCGGTGGCCGTGGCCGACCTCAACGGCTTCAAGGCGGTGAACGACAAGCTGGGCCACGGGGCGGGCGACGAGCTGTTGCGCGCCGTGGCGGTCCGCCTGCGTGGCCGCGTGCGCGAGAGCGACACGGTGGCGCGTCTCGGCGGCGATGAGTTCGCGCTGGTCCTCGAGAACCTGAAGTGTCCCGAGGACGCCTTGATCGTCGCCCGGAAGATTCTCGACGCGGTCGGCCAGCCGCTCATGGTCGACGGCCAGCCGGTCGTCGTGACGTTCAGCCTGGGCATCGCCCTTTTTCCACGCGATGCCGAGGACGCGCCGACCCTTCTCCGCCACGCCGACGCCGCCATGTACGAGGCGAAGGCGGGCGGCGGCAGCCTCTGCCGGTTCCACGACGGGCACCTCGATGGTGACACGAGCCGGGGAACGCTGCTCGAGGCCGACATGCGACAGGCCCTCGAGAGTGGTCGGTTCGTCCTCCACTACCAGCCTCAGGTGACCCTCTGCTCGCCGGAGGTCACGCTGGCCGCCGTGGTGCGCTGGCAGCATCCGCAGCAGGGCCTCCTCGACGCCGACCGCTTTCGCATGCTTGCCGAGGACAGCGGGATGGTCGAGCCGCTGACCGACTGGATGCTGTCGGCCGCCTGCGTGCAGGCGCGCGAATGGCAGCGGAGCGACCTCTGGCCGTTCCACATCAGCGTGCCGATCCTGTCGCGCCGGCAGCTCGGCTGGAGCGAGCTCGCCGAGCGCGTCGGGACGCGGCTCCAACGCCACGGGCTGCCCCGCGCCTGTCTCGAGCTCGAGATCGAGGAGCGGCTGCTGCTCGAGGAGATCGAGGCGGGCGGCGCCGCGCTGGAGCCGCTTCGCGCGCTCGGGGTGCGGCTGGCTCTCGACCGTTTCGGCGCCGGCACGAGCGCGCTTCGGGTCCTTCGCGAGGCCCCGATCCACACCCTCAAGCTCGCCCGCAAGCTCATCGAGGGCACGCCCGAGGACGGCCCGGCCACGCTGTTCCTCGGCGCCGTCATCCGGCTGGCGAAGCACCTCCGCCTGCGGGTCGTCGCAGAGGGTGCCGAGACCGAGGAGCAGCTGACGATGCTGCGCCGGGAGGGCTGCGATGCCGTGCAGTCCTTTGGCGGCCTGGCACCGCTGCCTGCCAGCGCCTGCGCGGACTGGATCGAGAAGGCGGGGCGCCGTGAGAAGGCGGCGCGCCGTCGGCCCGCCTGAGGCCGGGGCGCGCCGGCAGCGCCCGGGCGGCGGCGGCGCTCAGCTTACGGGCTCGGCTTGGGGCAGCGCCACGACGCGATCGCGCCCGGCGCGCTTCGCCTCGACGAGCGCCCGGCCGCCCCGCTCGAGCCAGCCGCGCGGGCCCTCGCCGTCGCCCAGCTCGGCGACACCGACCGAGAGGGTGAGGCGGCCGATGCGGGCACCGGTGCGCCGCAGCTGCAGCTCGCGCACGCCCATCTCGCCGCGGGCGCGCTCCGCCGCGGCCCGCGCCTCCCCACCGCTGCGCCCCGGCATGATCACGCCGAACTGGCCGCCCGCCAGCCGTGCCACGATATCGCCCTCCTCGACGCTTCGCTTGAGGCTGGCAGCCACGAGCCGCAGCACGTCGTCGCCCAGCGTGGGCCCGTGGCGGGCGTTGAGGCGGGCCAGATGGTCGACGTCGGCGATCAGCAGGCTGGCGCCGACCGAGCCGTCACGGGCGCGCGCCACGGCCGAGCGTGCCGCCTTGTCGAAGCACCGGCGGTTCGCGACCCCGGTCAGGGGATCGGTCAGCGCCACCTGCTGGGCGGCGCGCAGCTCGCGGCGCAGCTCGGCGCAGGTGGTCGAGCCGGCGCACAGCTCGTCCTGCAGCTGCAGCGCCCGGTGCTGCATCCGCAGCGTCTCGTTCAGCAGGTCCTGGAGGAGGACGGTGAGGCTGGCCTCTCTCGTCCGGCCCTGCGCCCGGCCCAGCGTGACATTGTAGCCCGCCGTCTCGCGGCCGACCGTGGCGATCTCGTCCTGCAGGCATTCCAGCAGCCGCTGCAGCCTGCGACCCGTGTCGACGATCGCCCGCGCCTCGGCGTCGCTGGCGAGATAGCGCTCGTAGAGATCGGCGCAGCGATCCTCGTCGACGGGGCGGCCGTCGTTGAGCGCCGCGTCCACGGCGCGGGAAAGATCGGGATGGTCGCCCGCGAGATGGCTGAACCACAGCTGGAAGCTCTCCGGCGTCGGCGGCACGCCCAGGCCCGCCAGCCGGTCCATCGCCCTCGCCGCCAGTTGCCGGACCTCCGCGAGCCTGCTCTCTGCGCTCGTCATCAACGTCGTTCAGCCGTGCCGTTGCCTGTGCTGAGACCTACACGCCACATCATAAAACTTGGTTAACGTGACGGGCCGTTGCGGCTCTTTGCCCGCTTGGCAAGTCGGCCCTCGGGTCACAGATAAGGAAGGCTTCGAGGAATCGACGGGTCCTTTGCCGTGCTCAACATCGTTCTGAGTGGCGCCGCGCTCTACGGGGCGCTCATTGGCGGGCTCTATCTCCTGCAGGAGAGCCTGATCTTTCCGCGCGGGGCGGCATCCTTGCCCTCCTACCCGGTGCCGGGCCGTGCCCGGCGCCAGGAGCTCGTGACACCCGATGGCGCCCACCTCGTCGGGCACCTCGTGCCTGCCGCCGGACCCAGTCGTGGGCTCTTCATCGGCTTCTCGGGCAACGCCTGGAACGTCGACGATTTCACCGTCTTCCTCGTCAACCGCCTGCCCGACTTCGACGTTGTGGCCTTCCACTATCGCGGCTACAGCCCGAGCGACGGGGTGCCGAGCGAGAAGGCGCTCTTCGCCGACGCGGAGCTGATCCTCGATCACTACCGCGCCAGCCTGCAGCCGAAGCGGATCTATGCCGGCGGCTTCAGCCTCGGAACCGGCGTCGCCGCCTATCTTGCGCGCCATCGGCCGCTCGACGGGCTGCTGCTGGTCACCCCTTTCGATTCGATCGAGGCGGTGGCGGCAGAGCGCTATCGCTGGGCGCCCGTGAGCCGTCTGCTCAAGCATCGCTTCCGCAGCGACCACTATCTCGAGGGCCTGGACGTTCCAACCGCAGTGCTGCTCGCGAGCAACGACCGCATCGTGCCGCGTGCGCGCTCCGAGGCGCTCGTCGAGCGCCTGGTCCGCCCGGTGCTCGTCGAGACGGTGCCCGAGAGCACCCATGTCGGCATCTACGATCAGGAGCGCTTCGACGAGGCGATGCAGCGGGCCATGGACCAGCTCGAGGCGGCGGCGCAGGCTCCCGACGCCGGCCCGACGCCGCCCCGGCCCTCTCGCCAGCGGGCCGGCGTCCAGCGTCCGGCCGAGCTGCGGAGCGCCGGCGCCTAGGCTTCCGGTGCTGCGGGCCCGCGCGACTGGAGACACATCACCGTCGCCAGCATCATCGCAACGGGCGTGCGGCTGGAGCCGCTCAGCGCATCGACGGTGGCCTGCACCACGATGAGCGTCCGGCCGGCGCGCTGCACGACACCCCGCGCCACCAGCCGCTCGCCGCGCCCCGGCGCCATCAGGTTGATCTTGAGCTCCACCGTCAGGACCCGCGCATCGGCCGGCATCAGGGTGAAGGCGGCATAGCCGCCGGCGCTGTCGGCGATGGTGGTCACCGCACCCGCATGGAAGAAGCCGTCCTGCTGGGTCAGCTCGGGCCGCCAGGCGAGCCCGATCGTGCACAGGCCCGGCGCCACCTCGAGCAGCTCGGCACCGAGATGGGCCATGATGCCCTGCGCCGCGAAGCTCGCCCGCACCCGCTGGGCATAGGCAGGATCGCCCGCCTCGAATTCCGTCACGCTCGATCTCTCCTGGCGCTGCGGACCCCGGCCACCACCGCCCCGTCCCGGACGATGCCGGAGGATGCCCCGGGTCATAGGGGACCATGCCCGCCCTTCGCAACGACGATGCCGCAGCGAACGGGGCGGCGACAGGCCGCCGGCCGGGCAGCCTGGACGACGCGGGCAGGGCGGCTAGAGTATGGCCGCAACCGAACGGCAGGGGGGAAACGTCCATGCGGCTCAAGTCGCTGTCATGCCTCGTCATCGGGGCGGCGATGCTTGCGGCTCCGGCGCTGGCCGCCGACAAGATCAAGATCGCAGCGCTGACGCTGGTCTCGAGCTCGCCCCTCTTCATCGCCAAGGAGCGCGGCTACTACGCCGAGGAGGGCCTGGACGCCGAGCTCGAGTTCTTCCGCGCGGCCCAGCCGGTGGCGGTGGCGATCGCCTCGGGCGATGCCGATTTCGGCGTCACCGCCTTCACCGCGGGCTTCTTCAACCTCGCCGGCAAGGGGGCGATGAAGGTCATCGGCGCCCAGAGCCGCGAGGAGCCGGGCTACGACTTCTCGGCCTATCTGGCCTCGAACAAGGCGTTCGACGCCGGCCTCACAACGCCCAAGGACTATCCCGGCCACCGCTTCGCGATCACCCAGGTGGGCTCCAGCTTTCATCTCATGGCCGGGCTCCTGGCCGACAAGCAGGGATGGGCGCTCGACAGCCTGCACCTCGTGCCGCTCCAGGCCGTGCCCAACATGATCGCGGCCCTGAGGAGCGGCCAGGTCGACGGCACCATCCTGCCCTCGAGCCTCGCCTTCGGCCTCGAGAAGGAGAAGGCCGCGCACATCATCGGCTGGGTCTGGCAGCAGACGCCCTACCAGCTTGGCGGCCTCTTCACCTCGACGCGCAACGTCGAGCAGCGCCGCGACCTCGTCCTGCGCTTCGTGAAGGCCTACCAGAAGGGGGCCAGCGACTATCACGCTGCGATGAACAGGCGGGACGCGTCGGGCAAGCGCGTCTTCGGGCCCGACGCCGATCCCATCATCGAGATCATCCAGAAGTACACGAAGGCCACGCCCGCGGCGATCAAGGCCGGCGCCGTCTACATCGACCCGATGGGCCGGCTCGACGTCGGCTCGGTCTATGGCGAGATCGCCTGGTTCAAGAAGGAGGGCCTGGTCGACCCGAGCGTCGATCCGGCGAGCATCCTCGATCTCTCTTTCATCTCGGGTCACTACGACCTGCCCAAGTGACGCCGGCCCCGGCCTCGTCCGGCATGCGCCTCGAGGCCGCCGGCATCACCCATCGTTATGACGATCTCGAGGTCCTGGCCGACATCGACCTCGTGGTCGAGGCCGGCGAGACGCTGGCCCTGCTGGGGCCCTCGGGTTGCGGCAAGTCGACCCTCCTGGGCGTGCTGGGCGGCCTGCTCGAGCCGTCCGCCGGCACGGTCCGTTCGATCGGCCCGGTTCCCGATGGCTGCCTCAACCCGCTCACCTACGTCTTCCAGGACTTTGCCCTGTTGCCCTGGCGGACGACCGAGGAAAACATCGCCCTGCCGCTCGAGGGCAGGCTGCCCGCGGCCCTGCGCCGCGAGCGGATCGAGGAGGCGCTGCGCACCATCGGCCTTGCCGACTTTCGCCACGCCTACCCGCGGCAGCTCTCGGGCGGCATGCGTCAGCGGGTCGGCATCGCCCGGGCGCTTGCCGTGCGTCCGGCCGTCCTGCTTCTCGACGAGCCGCTCTCGGCCCTGGACGCGCAGACGCGCGAGCTGCTGATCGAGGAGCTGGCGGCCATTTGGGCGCGTGCCCGCACCACCGCGGTCTGGGTCACGCACAATCTCGAGGAGGCGCTGCGGCTGGCAGACCGGATCTGTGTCCTCTCGCGTCGCCCGGCCCGCATCAAGGCGATGCTGCCCGTGCCCCTGCCGCGCGCCGAGCGGGGCCTGGCGCGTCATGCGCTGGCCATGCGTGAGCTGCACGAGCGCCTCTGGTCGCTGATCGCGGCCGAGGTGCGGGCGGCCGATCGCGAGATCGGCGCCGGGGCCGGGCTAGGGGAGGGCGGCGATGGCGAGCGCGCGCGGCGACAGCGAGGAGGTCGCCTTCCGCGGCGGGGGCTTCGCGCCTCGCACGCTCCGGCATGTGGGCCCGCTCACCCTGATCGGGCTTTTGACCGTCTGGCAAGCGGTCTCGTCCGCGGGACTCGTCAGCGACCTGACGCTCCCGAGCCCCCTGGAGATCGCCTACGCCTTGGTCGATCTGGCGCGCTCGGGCGATCTCCTGATCGATATCCAGGCGAGCCTGCGCCGGCTCCTGATCGGCTGGTCGCTGGGCGCTGCCGCCGGCATCGTGGCAGGACTCGCGATCGGCATCTCGAGCATCGCCCGGTCGGTCGGCATCCCCGTGATCGCAGCGCTCTTCCCGGTCCCCAAGATCGCGATGCTGCCGCTCTTCATCCTCTGGTTCGGCATCGGCGAGCCCTCGAAGGTGGCGACGATAGCGCTCGGCGCCTTCTTCCCCACCGCCATCAACGCCTATGCCGGCGTCGACGCGGTCCCGCGCACGCTCGTCCGCATGGCCCAGAGCTTCGGCCTCGGCCCGCTCGCCATCATCCGCAAGATCGTGCTGCCCGGCGCCTTTCCGGGCATCCTGGCCGGCGTGCGCATCTCGACCTCGATCAGCCTCGTGCTGCTGGTCGCGGCCGAGATGATCGGCGCCGAGCACGGCGTCGGCGCCATGGTCCTCCAGGCCGGCAACCTGATGCGCACCGACCGGCTGATGGCGGGCGTGGTCCTGCTGTCGCTCTTCGGCCTCGCCGTCAGCTGGCTCGTCTCGCTCCTCGAGCGCCGCGTCGTCCGCTGGCGCTGAGTGTGCGCCCGGCAGGCGGGCCGCTACTCGGCCGCCTTGGCGGTCTGCGCCGCGGCGATCGCCTGCCAGACCCGCTCGGGCGTCGCCGGCATGTCGAGGGCGGTGATGCCCAGCGGCGCCAGCGCGTCGATGATGGCGTTGATCATGGTCGGCAGCGAGCCGGCACAGCCGGCCTCGCCGCAGCCCTTGGCGCCGAGCGGGTTGGTCGTCGCCGGCTCGGGCCTGAAGCCGATGTCGAAGGCACCGAGATCGCCGGCACGGGGCAGCGTGTAGTCCATGAACGAGCCGGAGAGGAGCTGCCCGCCCTCGTCGTAGACCGTCTGCTCGAGCAGCGCCTGGCCGATGCCCTGGACGACCCCGCCATGCACCTGGCCCTCGACCAGCAGCGGGTTGACGATGGTGCCGAAGTCGTTGACGGCGCTGTAGCGGTCGATCCTGACGATGCCGGTCGCGGGATCGACCTCGACCTCCGCCACATGGCAGCCGTTCGGGAAGGCCGAAGGCGGCGTGTCGATGACGAGGGCCGCATCCAGCCCCGCCGGCACCCCTTCGGGCGGTGCTCCCATGGTGCGCACCCTGGCGGCCAGCTCCATGATCCCGATCGACCGGTCGGTGCCGGCAACGGTGAAGTTGCCAGCCTCGAAGACGATGTCCTGCGTCGCCGCCTCGAGGACATGGCCGGCCAGCGCCTTGCCCTGCGTCCTCGACCTGATCCGCCGCCTGAAGGATCGCAGCACCGCTCATCATGATCGAGCGTGACCCGCCGGTACCGCCGCCGGCCAGCAGCTGGTCGCTGTCCTTCTGCAGGAGGTCGATGAGATCGAAGGGAATGCCGAGGCGCTGGCTCAGCACCTGGGCGAAGGGTGTGGCGTGGCCCTGACCGTAGTCGAGCGTGCCGGTGACGATCGTGACCCGTCCGTCCGGCTCGAAGCGGACGCCGCCCATCTCCTTGCCGGCACCGGCCGTGACCTCGAGATAGTAGGTGACGCCGACGCCGCGATAGAGGCCCTTGGCGGCGCTCTCGCGCTTGCGGGCCGCGAGGCCGGCATAGTCGGCGCGCTCGAGCGCGGCCTCGAGCAGGGCCTGGAAGTCGCCGCTGTCGTAGGTCAGGCCCGAGGCGGCCTTCCAGGGCAGCTCGTCCTTGCGCACGAGATTGCGGCGGCGCAGCTCGGCAGGGTCGATCCCGAGCTCCCGGGCGGCGCTGTCGATCAGCCGCTCCATGATGTAGACGCCCTCGGGCCTGCCGGCACCGCGGTAGGCGCCGGTCGGCACCGTGTTCGTGAAGGCGCAGCGGGTACGGACGTAGAGGGCGCCGGTGCGGTAGGCGCCCGGCGTGTTGCGCTGGATGTTGAGGGTGGGGATCATGGGGCCGACATGCGTCAGCCAGGCGCCCATGTTGCCGATGCCATCCACGCGAACGGCGAGGAACTTGCCGTCGGCATCGAGCGCCAGCTCGGCATCGAAGATGGCGTCCCGCCCATGCTGATCGGAAAGAAAGCTCTGGCTGCGCTCGTCGTTCCAGCGCACCGGCCGGCCGAGCTCGCGGGCGGCGTGGAGAATGCCGACATACTCGGGATAGACCGGCGCCTTCATGCCGAAGGAGCCGCCGACGTCGTAGGTCAGGACGTGGACGGCCTCGGGGGCGACGTTCATGCATCTCCGCGAGCGAGCTGCGCAGCCCCATGACGCCCTGGCAGCCTACGTGAAGCGTGTAGCGGCCCGTCGCCGGATCGTGCTCGGCCGTGGCGGCGCGCGGCTCCATCGCGGCGACGACGACGCGGCTGCTGACGGCGCGCACGCGCGTGACATGGGCGGCGCCGGCGAACAGGCGGTCGACCTGGGCCTTGTCGCCGGCACCCCAGTCGAGACAGATGTTGCCGGGCGCCTCGTCGTGGAGCTGCGGCGCGCCCTCGGCCAGCGCCGCCTCGGGATCGATGATCGTCGGCAGCGAGTCGATGTCGACCTCGATCGCATCGGCCGCGTCCTTGGCCTGGGCCAGGTTCTCGGCGATCACGATGGCAAGCGGCTCGCCCACATGGCGGACCCGATCGGTGGCGAAGGCGTGGCGCGGCGGAACGATCAGGGGCGAGCCGTCGCGGCTCTTGAGCGGCATGGCACAGCCGAGGATGCCGTAGCCCGCGGCCTTCAGATCGGCGCCGGTGTAGATGGCGACGACGCCCGGCATGCCCCGGGCCTCCTCGACGTCGAGGAGGCTGACGATGCCATGGCCCACATCGGATCGCCGCACCCAGGCGACGAGTGCCTGATCCGTGGCGAGATCGTCGGTATAACGGCCGTGTCCCTGGACGAGGCGCGGATCCTCCTTGCGCGGGACCGGCTGACCGACGCCGAACTTGACGAACTCGAGGCCCGTGGTTGCAAGGTCGCTCATTCTACGTCTGCTCCCGACCGGCAATGCCCGGGCTCTTATGCAGAACGCGGGCCGTCTGGCGAAGGGCCCAGGTGGGATGCCGCCCTGCAAAAAAAGAGACGGCCCGGAGAGCCTTGCCCTCCGGGCCGAAATTGCCGCAACCTTCCCGAAGGACAGGCCGCAGCGCTCGGGCCAAACCACAAGTCCCGCCGGATCCGCTAGAGGCCGTCACCGGCTGAACGCGTGAGGACCGCAGCAAGCTCCGTGCCAACAGCCGGCGCGCGGGGCTTGCGGGCCTCGCGGGGGCTGAATCCGTCGGCCACTGCCTAAGGGCTGGGCACGTGCCACAGGACTGCGCATTGGCGGGTGGGACAGGATGAGCGATCGAGCGGAACGGATGGAGGTGATCGTCGTGGGCGGTGGGCCCACCGGTCTGGCCTTGGCCTGCGCCCTCGGCAGCGCCGGATTGTCGGTGCTGCTCGTCGAGCGCAGGCCCCTGGCCGAGCTGATCGAGCCGCACATGGACGGCCGCGTCACCGCCGTGGCGCGCGGCTCGAAGCTCCTCCTGGAGGGGATCGGCGTCTGGCCGGGCTGCGTCGGCGAGGCCGAGCCGATCCTCGAGATCGTCGTCGGCGAGGGCGGCTCGCCGGTGAAGGTGCGCTACGACCACCGGGCGATCGACGAGGAGCCGCTGGGCTGGATCGTGGAGAACCGCGTGCTGCGCCAGGCGCTGACGGCGAGGCTGGCAGAGCTGCCGAGCGTCCGGGTCGCGGCACCCGGCGAGATCGTCCGTCTCGAGCGTGGCACGTCCATGGCCACGCGTCGAGCTGGCCGATGGCACGACCGTCCAGGCGGCGCTCGTCGCCGCGGCCGAGGGGCGGCGCTCCTCGACCCGCGAGGCCGCCGGCATCGGCGTGCGCACCTGGAGCTACGGGCAGATCGGGCTCGTCGCCACCTTCTCGCACCCGCTCCCGCATGGCGGCATGGCCATCGAGCGCTTCTTCCCCGACGGTCCCTTCGCCATGCTGCCGATGACGGAAAGCCGCTCCTCCCTGGTCTGGGCGGCCGCCGAGGAGCTGGCCCAGTCGCTGCAGGCGCTCGACGACGCGGCCTTCGCGGCCGAGGTCCAGGTGCGCCTGGGCGAGCATCTGGGCGATCTCACCCTCGTCGGCCGGCGCTTCGCCTACCCCTTGAGCCTCGCCTGGGCGGATGCCTACACAGCCCAGCGCCTCGTGCTGGTCGGGGATACCGCGCGCGGCATCCATCCCATCGCCGGGCAGGGGTGGAACCTGGCGCTTGCGCGACGTCGGCGCCGTCGCCGAGACGGTCGTGGACCGCGCTCGCCTGGGCCTCGACCCCGGAGATGCTGTGGCGCTCGAGCGCTACGAGGCGTGGCGTCGCTTCGACAGCCTCGCCCTCGTGGCTGTCACCGACGGCATCAACCGCCTCTTCGCGAACGACAGCCTGCCCTTGAGGCTGGCACGCAACCTCGGCCTCGCCATGGTCGAGCGCACGCCCGCCGCCAAGGGCTTCTTCATGCGCCACGCGATGGGCCTGGTCGGCAATCTTCCGCGCCTGATGCGCGGCCTGCCGCTCTGAGGGGGCTGCGGCAGGCCGCCTGACCGCCCTCAGGTCACCCAGGCAACCCGGAGAATGTTGGTGGCGCCGGGTGTGCCGAAGGGCACGCCCGCCGTGATCACGATCGAGCTTCCCGGCTGGGCGAAGCCTTCTGTCTTCGCGTAGTGCCGGGCCTTCAGCACCATCTCGTCCAGGTCGTGCGCGTCCTCGCAATGAACCGCATGGATGCCCCACGCGATCGCGAGCTTCCGGGCGGTGACCATGCGCGTGATGAGGCTCAGGATCGGCCGGTCGGGGCGCTCGCGGGCGGCCCGTAGCGCGGTGGCGCCGGACGTCGTGTACGTGACGATCACCGCTGCCTTGAGCGTGTGCGCCACCTGGCCCGCGGCCAGCGTGATGGCGTCGGCCGACGTCCCCAGCGCCTCGGCATGGAAAGCGTCGAGATAGGCGCGGTAGAGCCCGTCCTGCTCCACGGTGGCGATGATCTTGTCCATGATCGCCACCGCCTCGACCGGGTATTGGCCGGACGCGCTCTCGGCCGAGAGCATGGTGGCGTCGGCGCCGTCATAGACCGCGGTCGCCACGTCCGACGCCTCGGCCCGGGTCGGCGCCGGGCTCTGCGTCATGCTCTCCAGCATCTGGGTCGCGACGACCACGGGCTTGCCGGCCTCGCGGGCCTTGCGCACCATCCGCTTTTGCAGCCCGGGCACGACCTCGGGCGGCATCTCCACGCCGAGATCGCCGCGCGCGATCATGATGCCGTCCGAGAGATCGATGATCTCGTCCAGGAACTCGATCGCCGAGGGCTTCTCGATCTTGGACATGATGGCCGCCCGGCCGGCGATCAGCCGGCGTGCCTCGGCCACGTCGTCGGCCCGCTGCACGAAGGACAGCGCGACCCAGTCGAACCCCAGCTCGAGCCCGAAGTTGAGATCCCGCCTGTCCTTCTCCGTCAGGGGCGAGATCGCCAGGACGGCACCCGGCACGTTGACGCCCTTGCGATCCGAGAGCGGGCCGCCCGCCACCACGACGGTGTCGGCGAAATCCGGCCCGCAACGCTCGACCCGAAGCCGAATCTTGCCGTCGTCGAGCAGCAGCTCCTGACCTTCGTCGATGGCGGCGAAGATCTCGGGATGCGGCAGCGGCGCCCGCTCGGCCGTGCCGGGCGTCGGGTCGAGGTCGAGGCGGAACGGGCTGCCGCGCTCGAGCTGGACCTTGCCCTCGGCGAAGGTCCCGACCCGCAGCTTCGGGCCCTGCAGATCCATGATGAGGCCGATGGGCCGGCCGCACTCCTTCTCGACCTCCCGCACGATCGCGAACCGTGGCGGCGTGGTCCTCGTGGGTGCCGTGGCTGAAGTTGAAGCGGAACACGTCCACACCGGTCTTCACCAGCAGACTGATGCGTTCCTTCGTTGAGCTGGCCGGCCCGAGCGTGGCGACGATCTTCGCGCAGCGATTGCGCCGCATCGTTCTCCCCTTCCGTTCGATGTCGGATTGCGGCGAGCCCGTGCCATTAGACCAATCGCCCGAGGCTGTCATCGACGAGGCCGTGACATGGCGATCAATTTACCGAAGTGGCTGGCATGAGGGCCGCGAGTTGCGGTATGAGCAGGGGCCATTTATCACGGTGCCGTCATGTCACCCTCCACCTCGCGCCGCCGCCTCGGCCCCATCCATCTCGCCAGCATCGCCCTCGATCCGGCGAGCGCCGTGCCGCTGCACCGTCAGCTCTACTTCGCGATCCGCGAGGCCATCCTCGGGTCCCGCATCCAGCCCGGGACACGCCTTCCGTCCTCGCGCACGCTCGCGAAGGATCTGGCCGTGTCGCGCAACACGGTCATGGCAGCCTTCGAGCAGCTCCATGCCGAGGGCTACATCAGCGGGCGCGTGGGCGCCGGCTCCTTCGTCAGCGAGGAGCTGCCGGAGGACGCGCTCCACGCCCGCGCCGCGCCGATCGGCGAACGGCGGGCGCGCGGTCCGGCTCCCGGCCCGTCGCGGCGTGGCTTGGCGCTGGCGGAGCTGGGCCGAGGGGGCAGCCGGCCGCGGCCTTTCGCCCCAGGCCTGCCCGAGCTCGCGGCGTTTCCCTTCGAGGAATGGTCGAGGCTCCTCGCCAAGCACTGGCGCGAGCCGCCGACGAGCTTCCTGATCGGCAGCGACCCGCTGGGCTGGCGGCCGCTGCGCCAGGCCATCGCCGCCTATCTCGGCGCCGCCAGGGCCGTCACCTGCGCACCCGAGCAGGTGATCATCGTGAGCGGCGCCCAGCAGGCGCTCGACCTCACGGCGCGCGTCCTTATCGATCCGGACGACACCGTGTGGACCGAGAATCCGGGCTATCCGGGGCTGCGCGGCGCGCTGATCGCCGGCGGCGCCCGGCTCATCCCGGTCCCGGTCGACGCCGAGGGCATCTCGGTCGCCGCCGGCCGCGAGCGGGCGCCCCGGGCGCGCATGGCCTGCGTCTCGCCCTCGCATCAATATCCGCTGGGCGTCACGATGAGCCTCGCCCGCCGGCTCGAGCTGCTCGAATGGGCGCGCTCGGCCGACGCCTTCGTGCTCGAGGACGACTATGACAGCGAGTACCGCTACACGGGCCGGCCGCTCGCCGCCCTGCAGGGGCTCGATGCCGACGGCCGGGTCGTCTATGTCGGCACGATGAGCAAGGTGATGTTCCCGGGCCTGAGGCTGGGCTACATGGTCGTGCCGGCGCATCTCGTCGATGCCTTTATGGCGGTGCGCAGGATCACCGACACCCATCCGCCGATGATCGCCCAGCCGGCCCTGGCCGAGTTCGTGGCGGCCGGCCATCTGGCCCAGCACATCCGCCGCATGCGCTCGCTCTACGCCGAGCGTCAGCGCCTTTTCCTCGACAAGGCGCAAGATATCCTGGGCCCGCTCCTCGACCTCTCACCTTCGGAGACCGGCATGCATCTCGTGGGCTTCCTGCAGCCCGGCACCGACGACCATGCGGTGAGCGAGGCGGCACGCGAGCGCGGCATCGAGGCCCCGCCGCTCTCCGGCTTCTACGTCGCCGAGGCGCCGCGGCCCGGCCTGCTGCTCGGCTACACCGGCATCACCGAGGGCGAGGTCGACCGCGGCCTCAAGGGTCTGGCCGACGCGATCCGCAGCGTCGCCGCGACGGCAGCGGTCGCCGCCAAATGAGCCCGACGCTTTTGGGCCTGCACCACGTCCAGCTCGCCATGCCGGAGGGTGAGGAGGCGGCAGGGCGCGCCTTTTATGGCGAGCTTCTGGGCCTGCCCGAGACGCCGAAGCCGCCGGCCCTGGCGGCGCGCGGCGGGCTCTGGTTCGAGCAGGGCGAGCTCAGGCTCCATCTCGGCGTCGAGAAGGCGTTCCACCCGGCCCAGAAGGCCCATCCTGCTCTGCTGGTCGACGATCTGGCAGCGCTGCGCGCGCGGCTCGAGGCCGCGGGCGTGCGGATCAGGGAGGACCAGCCGCTGGAGGGCTTTGTCCGTTGCTATGCCACCGACCCGTTCGGCAACCGCCTCGAGCTGATGCAGTGCCTGGCGCCGGAGCCCGGCCGGTGAGCCGGGCTCCGCGCTGGCTCCTCGCGGCCCTCCTCGTCCTGGCCGGCGCCGGCACTGCGGCCGCGCGCGACCAGCTCGTCATCGGCATCACCCAGTTCCCGAGCAACCTCAACCCCGACATCGATTCGATGGCGGCCAAGGCCTATGTGCTGGGCATGACGCAGCGGCCGCTCACGGTCTACGACCAGAGTTGGCACCTCGTCTGCATGCTCTGCACCGAGCTGCCGACCTTGGAGAACAAGCGCGCCGTCCGTGAGACGACACCCGACGGCAAGGTCGGCGTGGCGCTCACCTATACGCTCCAGCCCAAGGCGACCTGGGGCGACGGCGTCCCGGTCACGACGAAGGACGTGCTCTTCACCTGGGAGGTCGGCCGGAACGAGCAGAGCGGCGTCACCAACGCCGAGCTCTATCGGCGGATCTGGAAGATCGATGCGGTCGACGACAAGACCTTCGTCGTTCACGACGAGAAGCTCGACTTCGACTACAACGCCATCAACGACTTCCGGGTCCTGCCGGCACATCTCGAGCGCAAGGTCTTCGAGGCGGACCCGGCCACCTACCGCAACCGCACCCTTTTCGATGCCGACCCGACCAATCCGGGGCTCGCCTTCGGCCCCTACCGGATCGCGAGGATCGTGCCGGGCAGCACCATCGTGCTCGAGCGCAACCCCACCTGGTGGGGCCAGCCGCCCGTCTTCGCGCGGATCGTCGTCAAGGCGATCGAGAACACGGCGGCGCTCGAGGCCAACCTGCTCTCCGGCGACATCGACATGACCGATGGCGCCCTCGGCCTGTCGATCGATCAGGCGATCGCCTTCGAGAAGCGCCACGGCGACCGCTTCCGCGTCCTCTTCAAGCCCGGCCTCTTCTACGAGCATGTCGACCTCATGCTCCAGAACCCGATCCTGGCCGACCGGCGGGTGCGTCAGGCCCTGCTCTACGGTGCCGATCGGGCGGCGATCAGCCAGCGGCTCTTCGGCGGCCGCCAGCCCGTCGCCGACACCTTCGTTCATCCGCTGGACTGGGTGCACACCGACGATGTCCAGCACTATCGCCTACGACCCCACCAAGGCCGCCGCCCTGCTCGACGAGGCCGGCTGGAAGAAGGGCGCGGGTGGTCTCAGGCGCGATGCCACGGGCGACGTGCTGCGCCTCGACCTCATGACCACCGCCGGCGACCGCACGCGCGAGCTGGTCGAGCAGGTGCTGCAGAGCGGGTGGCGCCAGCTCGGCATCGACGCGCAGATCAAGAACCAGCCGGCCCGCGTGCTCTTCGGCCAGACCCTGACCCATCGCCGCTTCACCGGCATGGCGATGTTCGCCTGGATCTCGAGCCCCGAGAACCCGCCGCGCTCGACGCTCCATTCCGAGGAGATCCCCTCCGCCGCCAACGGCTGGAGCGGCCAGAACTATGGCGGCTACAGCGATCCCGAGATGGACCGGCTCATCGACGCGATCGAGGTCGAGCTCGACCACGACAAGCGCCGCGCCCTCTGGGTCCAGCTGCAGCAGCTCTATGCCGAGGACCTGCCGGCCCTGCCGCTCTACTTCCGCGCCGAGCCCCACGTCTGGCCCCAGCTGGCTCGAGGGTGTCGAGCCCACCGGGCAGATGGCCCCCACCACGCTCTGGATCGAGCGCTGGCGGGATACCGGCGCCGGCGGCTAGGCCGAACGGCCGGGTCCCTATGCGGCCGGCGCCGCGTCTCGGCCCGGGGTCCGTCGACGCCGGATCGAGGGCCTCGGCCACCGCATCCTTCTCCCAGCGCCGCTTGACGCAGCACCACTCCTCGGGCTTGGCCAGGATGTAGCGGCCGAAGGCCGCGTTCACCTCGGCCGTCATGGCGAGCGCGGCCTCACGCGCGTCGCTGATCGTCGCGTCGTGGCGCACCGGCGTGTCCAGGGTGAGGCGGAAGCGGACGCCCGGGAGCCGCTCCAGCCGCACCGGCACGAGCGGCGTCTTGAGCTTCAGCGCGACGCGCGCGGGGATCGCGGTCGTGCGCGCCGGCCGGCCGAGGAACGGCACGAGCTCGCCGGTGTCGACCCGGTGGTCCATGTGCAGCCCGACGCTCGTCCCCTCGCGCAGCACCTCGATCATGCGGCGCGGCGCCTGGCTCACGGGGATGAACCCGCAGGGCATCGCGTTCCGCCAGCGCCCGATCATGCGCTCGAGGCCCGGATTGTGCCCGGGCAGATAGAGGACACTCAACGGAAATCCGCCGAGAGCACCACCCATCCCGTGCAGGTTCCAGTTCGCCTGGTGCAGCGCGCAGAAGACCCAGCCGGTGCGGCTCCGGCGCAGCTCGTTGAGATCGAAGCGGGTCTCGAGCTCGACCCGTCCCTCCTTGAAGATCGTCGGCAGATGTGGGTACTCGGCAAGAACGCGACCGATCTGGCGCCAGATGGCCAACGCGGTCGCCTCGATGAAGGCGGGCTCGCGATCGGGATAGAGCATGCGGAGATTGCGCAGCACGTGCTTGTGCTTGCGGAGGCGCGGCCCGGCGACGGCGCCGATCCTCCCGCCGGCCGCCGACGCCGCTTCCAGCGGCAATGCCCGCGTGGTGGCCCAGATGAGGCCCACGAACCCGCGCTCGACGCCGCGGAGCATGCTGTCGACGAGCGGCACGCGGTCCGCGAGCGTGCCGAGGCTCTTGTGGATGACAATACGGGCCACTGGACCTTCCCTTGGCCGACGAGGACGACACGGGTTCCTCAGACTCTATAGGCAGCCCTCGACGAGCCACCAAGCCCCCCCTTCCAGCGCTGGCGCGCCGCCGGCCCGCTACAAGCGGCATGCTCGATGAGCGGCTATCTCCTTCGACGCCTCCTCGGCGTCGCCGTCCTCCTCGTCCTGATGTCGCTCGCCATCTATGCCCTGATCGGCCTCATGCCCGGCGATCCGATCGATCTGATGCTGCAGGCGGATCCGCACGTCACCGCCGCCGACGTGGCCCGCCTCAAGGCGCTCTACGGGCTCGACCGCCCCCTCCTCGAGCGCTGGCTCGCCTGGCTCACCGCCATGGCCCACGGCGACTTCGGCTACTCGCGGCTTTATGCCGTGCCTGCCATCCAGGTCCTCTGGCCGCGCCTCATGAACACGCTCCTGCTGATGGGCACGAGCTTCGTGGTCGCGGTGGCGCTGGCCTTCCCGGCCGGCATCGCCGCGGCCTCGCGGCCCGGCGGGCGTCTCGATCGTGTGGTCGGCCTCCTCGCCTCGGCCGGCCTCGCGATGCCGTCCTTCTGGCTGGCCTTCCTCCTCATCATCCTCTTCGCGGTCGAGCTGGGCTGGCTGCCGGCCGGCGGCAGCCAGGGAGCCGCCGCCTCGGGCGTGCTCGACCGCCTGCGCCATCTCGTGCTGCCCGCCCTCACCCTGGCCCTCGTGACGGCGGCGGCGCTGGTCCGCTACGTGCGCGCCACCGTCGAGGAGGCCCTGCGCGAGCCCTTCATCCGCACCGCGCGGGCCAAGGGCTGCGGGCGCTGGGGCATCGTCATGCGCCACGCGCTGCCGCAGGCGCTGCCGGCGTTGGCGACCCTCCTGGCGCTCCATCTGGGCCAGCTCTTCTCGGGTGCCCTCGTCGTCGAGACCGTCTTTGCCTATCTCGGCATGGGCAAGCTCATCTACGACAGCATCCTCGGCAACGACTACAATCTGGCCCTGCTGTCGCTGATGCTGGCGACCCTGATGATCCTCCTGGCGAACCTCGCGGCCGATCTCGCCGTCGCCTGGCTCGACCCGCGCGTGCGCTATGACGACTGAGCCCGGGACAGGCCGGGGAGGGCGGGCCGCGCCCGGGCGCCGCCGCGGCCGGCGCGAGACGATGGCGGCAGCGCTGCTCCTGGCTCTGCTCGCCCTCCTGGCGGCCCTGGCCCCCCTGGTAGCCTCGGCGCTCGGCCTCACGCCGGATGCGGTCGACCTCTTCGGTCGTCTGGCGCCGCCCAGCCTCGCCCATCCGCTGGGCACCGACGAGCTGGGCCGCGACGTGCTGGTGCGGCTGCTCTATGGCGGACGCGTCTCGCTGCTCGTCGGTCTCGCGGGCGCCCTGCTGGCGGGCGGGCTGGGCACGGCCGTGGGGCTGCTCGCCGGGTATCTGGGCGGCCGGACGGACGCGCTGCTGATGCGCCTTACCGACGCCGTCCTCGCCTTGCCCATCCTGCCGCTCCTCATCGTGCTGGGCGCGCTCGATCTCGGCAAGCTCGGCCTCAGCGGGGCGCTGGCGAGCGGGCCTTGGGCCAGCGCCGTCCGTGTGGTCGTGGTCGTCGCACTCTTCGGATGGCCGACGGCCGCCCGCCTCGTGCGGGCGCGCACCTTGAGCCTCGCGCGCGAGAGCTACGTGCTGGCGGCGCGCGCCCTCGGTGCCGGCTCGACCGCGGTCATGGCCAGGCACATCCTGCCCAACGTCGCCGCACCGGCCATCGTCGCGACCACGCTCGCCGTGGGGAATGTCATCCTTGCAGAATCGGTGCTGAGCTTCCTGGGGCTCGGCGTCCAGCCGCCGCTGCCCAGCTGGGGCAACATGCTCACCGGCGCCCAGGACCTCGTCATGACGTCCCCAAGCCTCGCGGTCTGGCCGGGCCTCCTGATCTTCCTCACCGTCCTGGGCTTCAACATGCTGGGCGACGGCCTCCTCGTCCTGCTCGACCCCCGGGCGCGCGAGCGGTCGTGAGGAGATGGTCGCGTCGAGCGCCGGCCAGGGCCAGGAGCGCGCGAGTGGCAACCTGGAGATGAAAATCTTCCCGCAGTGCTAGCCTTATGGCTATGATCCCGCCACGGTGGCAGCGGGGGGCCGTGCATGATCCGGTCGATGGCGGCTCAGCACCTAGCTGTCGCAGCGCTCGATGTCGTCCTTCCGCCCCGTTGCCTCGCCTGCGGGGGTGCCGTCCCGGTCCAGGGGGAGCTCTGCCAGGGCTGCCTCGTCGGGCTCGACTTTCTGGGCCCGCCGCATTGTCTGACCTGTGGCCTGCCCAGCGTCGAGGATCTCGGCCTCGGCGCGTGCCGCGGCTGCGGCGGCCTGCCACGCTCGCTCGGCCGGCTGCGTGCCGCCGTGTCCTACAATGACGGCAGCCGGCGCCTCATCCTCAACCTCAAGCATGGCGAGCGCCTCGAGGGCGTCGGCCGCATGGCGCGCTGGATGGCGCGCGCCGGTGCCGACATCCTGGGCGACGCCGATCTCGTCTGTCCCGTGCCGCTCCACCGCTGGCGGCTCGTGCGGCGCGGCTTCAACCAGGCGGCCCTGCTCGGGCGGGAGGCCGCCGTCAGCCACGGCAGGACCTTCGTCGTCGACCTGCTCGAGCGGCCGCGCGCGACCCTGACGCAGCGCGGGCTGGGCGCGCTGGCGCGGCGGCGCAACATCACCGCCTCGGCCTTCCGCGTGGGCCGTCGTCACGAGGCGCTGGTAAGGAACGCGCGGATCGTCGTCGTCGACGACGTCCTGACCACCGGCGCCACGCTCGAGGCCTGCGCCGCGGCGCTGCGTGGCGCAGGCGCAAGATCGGTGGACGGCTTGGTTCTTGCTAGGGTGGTGGCAGCGCCGGGCGATCCCATATGAAGGCAGCTGTGTGATCGGCGGTTTGCTGGTGCGACTCTGGCTTGGCGATTCAAGATGGCGCAGATCGAGATCTATACCTCGCCGCTCTGTCCTTATTGCTGGAGGGCGAAGCGGCTCCTCGACAAGAAGGGGGTCTCCTACGTCGAGATCGACATCTGGCGCGAGCCTGGACGTCGGGCCGAGATGATCGAGCGTGCCGCCGGCCGGCATACGGTCCCCCAGATCTTCATCGATGGGCGCGGCCTCGGTGGCTGTGACGAGATTCACGCCCTCGACGCGCGTGGCGGGCTCGATCCCCTGCTGGGAAGCGGCTCTGCGCGTGAAGCGATGAAGGCCGCCGAATGATCCGCTTTTCCCTCCGCTGTAGCCAGGAGCACGAGTTCGAGGGCTGGTTCCGCGACAATGCGAGCTTCGATTTGCAGGTCGAGCGCCAGGTGCTCGAGTGCCCCGTCTGCGGTGATCATGAGATCGTCAAGGCCCTGATGGCGCCCGCCGTCAGCCGCACGCGCGAGGCGGCGCCCGCCGATCCCAGGAAGCAGGCGATGGCGCAGATGCTCAAGATGATGCGCGCCGTCCGCGAGCATGTGGAGACCAACTTCCAGAACGTGGGCGATCGCTTCCCCGAGGAGGCGAGGCGCATGCACTATGGCGAGGCCGAGAAGCAGGACATTTACGGCGAGGCCACCCGCGAGGAGGTCAAGGAGCTCGTCGAGGAGGGCGTGCCCGTCCAGCCCCTGCCGATGGTGCCCAAGCTCGAGAGTTGATAAGAAGCGCAAGCCTTTCAGTGAGCGCAACGAGCTGAAGACGAATGCGGGTGGATCGATCGAGTTCCACATTCAACGGGAATTGCTGGGGCAAGACAAGGGATCGCGCTGGCTCTCGGTGCCGGCGGGGCATGTCATCCTGTGCTTGCGCCTTCATTGCCCGTGGAGCCACCCGAGCCATCGATCCTCGACCTGACCTCGAAGAGGCGCATCGCACATGACGTTCACACGACGCACCGCCACGATTGGCGGATTGACCCTCCTCGGCACTGCGATAACCGGCATCGCCCGCGCCGACGTGGGCGAATGGGTCGGCCGGAGCGCCGCGGAGGTGACGCCGGCGGACGTCAAGGCGATCGCGCTGGAGGCCTACATCTACGGCTACTCGCTGATCACGACCGAGGTCACGCGGGTGCAGATGACCAACGTGACCAAGATCGAGGGCCTGCACGCGCCGATGGGCCAGTTCATCAACGTCAAGCGCTACCCGCCGGCCGACTTTCGCGGCGTCTCCGCACCCAACGCCGACACGCTCTATTCGGTAGCGTGGCTCGATCTGGGCAAGGAGCCGACCGTCTTCTCCCATCCCGACATGGGCAAGCGCTACTTTCTGTTGCCGATGTACAGCCTGTGGATGCCGGTGATCGAATCCGCCGGCAGCCGGACAACCGGTGAGCAGGCCCAGACCTTCCTGCTCACCGGGCCGGGCTGGAGCGGCGCCGTGCCGGACGGCATGACGCAGATCAAGTCGCCGACCCGCTACATGCTCATCCTCGGCCGGACCTACGCCGACGGGACCGAGGCCGACTACGAGGCGGTCAACGCGCTGCAGGCGCAGTACGACCTCCGGCCGCTCTCCGCCCTCGGCAAGGACTACCAGTTCCAGGCCCCGCCGGTGAACCCGGACCCGGGCTTCTCGATGACCGACAAGCCGCAGGCGGTGATCCTCGGCATGGGGACGGCCCGCTACTTCGACATGATGGCGCGGCTGATGGGCGAGGCGGCGCCACCGGCACCGGAGGACGCACCGATCGTCGCTCGCATGGCGCAGATCGGCATCGTGCCGGGCCAGCCGTTCACGATGGACGGGCTGTCGCCGGAGGTGCGGGCGGCACTCGACGATCTGCCCGGTGAGGCGCTGAGGGTGATCGGACAGAACAAGGCGAGCCTGGGCCAGATCGTCGATGGCTGGGTCATCACCAAGGGCGTGGGCGCCTACGGCACCGACTACATGAAGCGTGCCGTGGTGGCGGCATTCGGCTGGCCGGCCAATCTCGAGCAGGACGCGGTCTACCCCTACACGGAGGTCGACAGCGAGGGCCGACCACTGAGCGGCGCCACCAAGTACACGCTGACCTTCGCCAAGGACCGGACGCCGCCGGTCAACGGCTTCTGGTCCATCACCATGTACGAGATCGACCAGGGCTGGTGGTTCGTTCCGAACGCGCTGAACAAGTTCACGGTCAGCCCGCGCAACGACCTCAAATACAATGCCGATGGCTCGCTGACGCTCCACTTCCAGAACGAATCGCCGGGCGCGGACAAGGAGGCGAACTGGCTGCCGGCGCCGAAGGGCGCGTTCCTGCCGATGCTGCGCATGTACTGGCCGAAGGAGACCGATCCCTCCATCCTGAACGGCAGCTGGACGCCGCCGCAGGTGGTGAGGGCGCCCTGAGGCCACGCGCCGCTCCCCCGCGAGCGGGAGCGCTTCAGTCGATGATGTGGTACCCGCCGTCGATATAGATGGTGTCACCGGTCATGAGCTTGGCGGCGTCGGTCGCGAGATAGGCCGTGGCGAAGCCCACATCCTCGATCGAGACCAGGGCGCGCGCGGGCGCCTTCTCCATCGCCCGCTGCAGCAGCGCGTCGAACTGGTTGATGCCCGACGCCGCACGGGTCTTGAGCGGGCCGGGCGAGATGGCGTGGACCCGGATGCCCTTGGGGCCCAGCTCGGCCGCCATGTAGCGTGTCGCCGACTCCAGCGCCGCCTTCACCGGCCCCATCATGTTGTAGTGCTCGACCACCATCGTCGAGCCGTAATAGGTCATGCAGAAGAGGGCGCCGCCCTGCGTCATCATCGGCTCGGCGAGCTTCGCCATGCGGATGAAGGAGTGGCAGGAGATGTCCATCGCGGTGAGAAAGCCCTCGCGCGAGCAGTCGACGACCCGCCCGTGCAGATCGTCGCGCGGCGCGAAGGCGATCGAGTGCAGCACGAAATCGATCCTGCCCCACTCCTTCTCGATGCGGGCGAACACCGCCTCGAGCTCGCCCGGGTTGCGCAGATCGAGCGGCATCAGGATGCTCGCCTCGAGCTCCTCCGCCAGCGGCTCCACATGGGGCTTGGCCTTCTCGTTTAGGTAGGTGACGGCCAGCTCGGCGCCGAGATACCGGAAGCCCTTGGCACAGCCCCAGGCAATCGACTGGTCGTTGGCGATACCGGTGACGAGGCCCCGCTTGCCCGCGAGGGTGACGGAAGAAGGGTCGAACATCGCGCGGGTCTCCAGGGCTAGGCGGCCCGCAGCACGGCCAGCGTGTGGCGGGCGATCATCAGCTCCTCGTCGGTCGGCACGACGTAGCAGGCGATGCGGCTTGTCGCCGTCGAGAGCAGCGGCCCATTGTTCGCATTGGCCTCGGCGTCGAGCTCGAGGCCCATCCAGGCGAGACGCTGGGCCACCTTGGCGCGCACGGGCGCTGCGTTCTCGCCGACGCCGGCCGTGAAGACAAAGCCGTCGAGGCCGCCCAGCGAGGCCGCGAGAGCGCCCGTGAGCTGGGCGATGCGATAGGCAAAAAAGTCGATCGCGAAGGCCGCCTGCGGATCGTCGCTGGCGAGTAGGTCGCGCACATCGTTGCTGACGCCCGAGATCCCCTTGAGGCCGCAGTCGTGGTAGAGAAAATGCTCGACCTCGGCCGGGCTCATGCCCTTCTGCGCCAGCAGGTAGAGCACGACCCCGGCGTCGAGCTGGCCCGGCCGGGTGCCCATCGGCAGGCCGTCCAGGGCCGTGAAGCCCATCGTGCTCTCGATGCTCTTGCCGCCCTCGAGCGCGCACATCGAGGCCCCGCTGCCCAGATGCGCCACGATCACGCGGCCGCCCGCGATCGCCGGCGCCACCTCAGGAAGCCGGCCGGCGATGTACTCGTAGGACAGCCCGTGGAAGCCGTACCGCCGCACGCCCTCCTCGTGCAGCGCCTTTGGGATCGCGAACCAGTCCGCCAGCGCCGGATGCTTGCGGTGGAAAGCCGTGTCGAAGCAGGCGACCTGCAGGAGGTCCGGCCGACGGGCGCGGATCGAGCGGATCGGCGCCAGATTGTTCGGCTGATGCAGCGGCGCCAGCGGCACCAGGGCCTCGAGGGTCGTCAGCACATCCTCGTCGATGGCGATCGGCGCGCCGTAGCTCGGTCCGCCATGCACCACGCGATGACCGACGGCGACGGGTGGTGCCCCCATATGGGCGGTGAGCCAGGTGCCGAGCTTGTCCTGGGCGGCGGCGACGTCCCCGACCTCGGCGCCCTCGTGATGCTCGTCGGCCAGGACCTTGCCGTCGGCGTCCTCGGCGATGAGATGCGGCCGCGTGCCGATGCCCTCGAGCTGGCCCTTGAGCCGGCGGGTCAGCTGGTCGCCCTCGCCGATGGCGAAAACTTCGAACTTGATGCTCGAGGAGCCGGCGTTGACGACGAGGATGCCACCCTGCATGGCGCTCACTCCGCCGCCATCTTGGGGATCGAGCGCAGGTGGTGCGCGTAGAGCGCCGCCACCGCGCAGGAGGCCATGCGCGTCCTCACGCTGTCCGCCCGCGAGGTCAGGATGATCGGCACCCGGGCACCCAGCACGATCCCGGCGGCATCGGCACCGGCGAGGAAGGACAGGTTCTTGGCCAGCATGTTGCCGGCCTCGAGGTCGGGAACGACCAGGATCTGCGCCCGGCCGGCAACCGGCGAGACGATGCCCTTGATCGCCGCGGCCTCGGGGCTGATGGCGTTGTCGAGTGCCAGAGGGCCGTCGAGGACGCCGCCCTTGATCTGGCCGCGATCTGCCATCTTGCACAGCGCCGCCGCGTCGATCGTGCCCGGGATCTTGGGCGTCACCGTCTCGACCGCGGAGACGATGGCGACGCGGGGTGTGTCGAGGCCCAGCCCGTGGTGCAGGTCGATGGCGTTCTGGACGATGTCGCGCTTCACCTCGAGGTCCGGAAAGATGTTCACGGCCGCATCGGTGATGAAGAGCGGGTCCGCATAGCTCGGCACGTCCATGATGAAGACGTGGCTGATCCGCCGCTCGGTCCGCAGCCCGCCATCGCGCGCCGCCACCTCGTGCAGCAGCTCGTCCGTGTGAAGGCTCCCCTTCATCAAAAGCTCGGCCTTGCCCTCGCGCACCAGGGCCACCGCACGCGCCGCGGCGGCATGGCTGTGCGGAACGTCGATCAGCTCGAAGCGGCTGATGTCGAGGCCGTGCTGCTGGGCCAAGGCGCGCACCTTGGCCGCCGGGCCGACGAGGACGGGTGCGATGATCGCCTCCTCCGCCGCCTCGACGGCACCCCTGAGCGAGGTCTCGTCGCAGGGATGGGCGACCGCGGTCGGGATCGCGATACCCGAGCGGGCCCTGGCGATCAGCCGATCGTATTTCTCGTGATGGCGGACCTGCACCTGCGGAAGCTCGTGGGCCGGCGCCCTCAGCTTCTCCGTTGGTGCCGCAACCTCGGCCGTGCCCGAGAGCACCGTGTGCCCCTCCTGGTTCACGCACAGGCAGTCGAAGAGCACGATGTGCCTCTCGGGCCGCTTCTCGCGCGCGGTCACCGTGACCTTGATGGTGTCACCCGCGCGTACGGGTGCGGAGAAGTGGAGATCCTGGCTGAGATAGATCGTGCCGGCGCCGGGCAGCCTGTTGCCCAGGAGGTTGGAGATGAGGCCGGCGGAGAGCATGCCGTGTGCCACGACGCCGTGAAAGCGCATCGTCTTCGCGTAGGCCTCGTCCAGATGCATCGGATTGGCGTCGCCCGAGACCGCGGCATAGAGCTCGATGTCCTCCCGGCTGATCGCCTTGGAGAGCGAGGCGCTCTCGCCGACCCGGATCTCCTCGAAGGTACGGTTCTCGACCGTCGCTGGCTCGCTCATGCGCTCCTGTCCTTCCGTCGCGGTCGTCGGCTCGGGTCGAGCGGAGGGAGGGGCACCTGGCGGTGGCCGCCTCCCTCACCAGCTCAGGAACATGCCGACATGGCCGGGCATGTCGTCCGGATAGTCGAGGACGCGCGCCGACAGGCGATAGCCGCGCGGCTGCAGCTCGCGGACATAGTAGTCGTACGCGCTGCGCGCAAAACCCTCGAGCGAGCTCGGCCAGTCGGGCTCGCCATTGTTGATGGCGCGGCCATGGTCGGAAAGAAAGCTCGCGCGGAACTTCAGCGCCATGATCTCCGTCTGGCCCAGGGAGGCGGCGCGCCGCAGATGGGTCTCGAGCCAGGCGATCGTGTCCGGCCCGATCGTCTCCTCCTCGAACCGGCGATGCAGCTCGCGCTCGTGACGCTGGTGCTCCTCGGCATGGGCGCGGGCCTCGCGCGCCCTCTCCGCCTCGATCTCCTCGGCCATCTTGTGGAGCTCGTCGGGCGTAGGCAGGCGCATCTGTGCCGGGTCGTCCGCTCTTCCGGACTCGAGTCATCGAGCTCTCCATCTACCAGCTGAGGTAGATGCCGACATCGCCCAGATTCCCGTCCGGATAGTCGAGAATCTGAGCCTTCGCGCGATAGCCGAGCGGCTCCAGCTCGGTCTTGTAGAACTCGATCGCGCGCTTCGCCCAGCCCTTGCAGCGAGTCCGGCCAGTCGGGCTCGAAATTGTTGATGGCGCGGCCGCCGTCGGTGCAGAAGGAGGCCGGGAAGCGCATCACCATGACCTCGCGCACGCCCTGCTCCGCTGCGCGTTTCAGCACAGTCGCCAGACGATCTCGGACGTCGGGGCGCAGGTCGCGCTCCATGAACGATCTCGCGCATCTGGCGCTGCTCGTCCTCGACCGTGCGCTTCTTCGCCAAGGCCTCCTTGACCTTGGCCATCTCGATGTCCTCGGAGATCTTGTTCAGCTCGTCGGGCTTGATCAAGGGCTCGCCATCGGATGTCCTCCCTATTCTGCTCGACCGGCCGCCGGCGCCGCGTCGCTGCGTGGCACGGCGTTGTGGCGCCGTCCGGCTCGCAGCGGGCTTCTCGCTCGCCGCGCCATTCGACAACCGGGCGCAGCGGAACGGCGCCCGGACGAGCCGCTCTCGGCTGCCTCCTCGAAGATACGCTCGATCTCGGCAAAGCGCTCGACGCTCTCGCCCTCGAGCGGACCTTTGGCGGTGACGACGCGACGAACGAGCTCGAGAGCGCCCCTCGCGTTCTCGCCCATGCCGGCGAGGAGCGCCGGCAGGGCATCGATCGGCGGCCGGCTCGTCCAGCATCAGCATGTAGAACTGCTCGCGGAGCATCTGCTTGAACGCGGCGAAGCGCAGATCGGGGGCGTGCTCCTGGCGAAGCCGTTGCAGCATGTTGAAGCCGCGCTCGTCGACCAGGCCGCTCGTGCAGGCGCACATAGAGCATGGCGCGCACGACCGCCTCGCGCGGGCCGCCCGCCCCGAGGCGCGCCTCGCAGCTCGGCGCGCTTGGCCGTCGATCTCCCGCAGGTGGTCCGGGTCCTCGCCCGGCATCGTGCGCGGCGGCGCGTCCGAGGCGCGCAGCCCCACCATCGCCTGCAGCAGCGGGTTGCCGTAGACGGCGAGGAAGGTCTCCTCCATGAGCCGGTCGCGGAGGTCGCGATAGCCGTCCAGGAACGCGACGATCCCCTCCGAGACACATTCTGCTGCGCCTGGGCCAGCGGATTGCCCGGATCGGCGGGCGCACGATTGGCGCGCACCCACTCGGCCGCCTGGGCCACCGGTCGCATCAGCGGATTCTCGTCGCTGAACATCGAGAACTGCAGGCGCAGCGGATGGCAGCGTCTCAGAAGGTCGGCCTGCTCCTCGCTCACCGAGGCCCGGATCCAGGGCTGCATGAAGGTGCGGTAGAGCCCGTGATTGATCTCCGAGACGCGGGCAACGGCGGCGAAGCGCCGCTCGTCCTCCTCGTCATTGCCGCCCAGCGCCCGGATGTCGTCGAGGGTGCGCGCCTCGAAGCGGATGAGGAAATCGCCGAAGATGAGGTCGGCATTGTCGTCCTCGGCCGACTTCGGCACCAGCACCGCCTCGTAGAGACCGGGCGGCAGGACGTCGATGAGATCGATGTTGCTCGTGAACTCGGCGTATTCCTTCCTCGCCACCTTGCCCGAGACGAAGATGCCGAGATGGCCGATGAAGTCGTGCATGGCGTAGACGATTGTCTGCTCTTGCGCCCTGATGTCCTCGACACTGTGTAGAGGTCGAGGATCCAGCCCAGCGCCTGCTGGGGCGGCGTGATGTTGTCGCCCTTGGAGCAGAAGCAGACGATCGGTGCCTTGATCTCTCTGAGGTCGAGACGCACGCCGGCCTTGGTCACGATCTCGGCGGTCGCGAGCCGGTTGCCGATGAACAGCTCGTCGGCGATGACCTGCATCTCCTCGGCGTTGAGGAGGACATGGTTCCCCCACCACCGCTCGAAGCCGAGATAGCGCTCGGCCTCGGTGTCGACCTTGGACCAGAGGTTGTACTGCTTCGTCCACAGCGTGTTGGCGGGGTTCAGGCTCTCGAAGTTCGAGACGAGGCTCGTGCCGTCGAACTTGCCGTTGCCCAGGTCGCCCGCCAGCGCCGTCAGCCAGCTGCCGCCGAGGAGGCCGCCGGTGTAGCGCATCGGGTTCTTGCCGTGCACGCCGTTCCAGTAGGAGAGCGGCGCCCCGGCGATCAGCACCGCGCCGAAGAGGTCGGGCCGCGCCGCGGCCAGCATCATCACCGCCCATCCCGCCTGGCAGTTGCCGATCACGAGCGGCTTCTGCTCGGCCTCGGGCTGCAGCTCGATCACCTTCTCGAGAAAGCGGCCTTCGGCCAGGATCACGTCCCCGAGCGTCTGTCCGTGCACGGGCTCCGCGAGGAAGCCCATGAAGTAGCAGGGATGGCCCTCGCGCATCGCGACGCCGATCTCGCTGTCGGCGCGAAAGCCGCCGATCCCCGGCGCCTGGCCGGCGCGCGGGTCGATCACCACGATCGGCCGCTTGCGCGGGTCGGAAGGCACGTCGGCCGGCGGCTCGATGCGGACCAGATAGTAGTTGACCGGCCGTTCCAGCGAGCGCCCGTCGAGGATGATCCGGAAGGGGAAGCTCAGCACGTTCGGCGTCTTGCTCGCGGCATGCTCGAGATACTCGTTGCCGCGCTCCCGCATCACGTCCCAGTAGAGGATGGTGCGCTGCCACGCGTCGACGGCGTAGGCGGCCCCGGGAAAGAGCGAGGCCCATGGCGCCCATGGTGCCACTGCGGGGGTCTCGGGGCGCGAGGCGTCTGCGGTATCCTTGCTCATGCTCGAGATCTCCAATGCCAAGCTCCGGCGCTCGTTTAGCGGGCGGGCCGTGACGGAACGTTGATGTGCATCAAGCGGCCCGACGGAGCACCGTCCTCAGCCCGAAGCGCCATGCTGCAACTGCGAAGCCCGTCCAGCGAACGACATCTAGAGCGCGGCCGTCGCGTCAGCAAGCCGGCGTCCGGCTCGAGGCGCGCGGGCAAGGCCACCCGCCCTCGGCGAGGTCGCCCGCGACGGCTCCAGCCGCGGATTTGTCGCGGATGCCGGCAGGATCAGCAGGATCAGTTGTGGTGGTTGTGGTCGCCACCCAGAACCGTGTCGTAGATGTAGCCGCCGGCTGCCCCGACGACGGCGCCGGTGGCGGCACCCTTCAGGATGCCACCACCACCGAGCGCGCCGAGGCCGGCACCCGCGGCCGCACCCACGGCCGCGCCGCGGCCGGTGTTGCGGGTGCAGGCCGTGGTCGGGACCATGGTGGCGAGCAACAGGGCAGCGGTCAGCGTGCGAGCGTAGCGCATCTGCAGGCTCCTTCCAGCGATGTCGGGGGTGGGATCGGGCCGGAGGCGGTCAGCCCCGGCCGTAGCCTAGGTGTTCCATGAGCTTCGCCTGATCCATGTAATTGCGGAAATAGGCGACGCAGTGCTCGGTAAGTCGTGGTGAGAGGTAGTAGAGCACTTCCTTGCCGGCCGGCCGGTCGACCAGATAGCCCTCGTCCCGGCCTTCCCGGATGGCGCGCTCGGCCGTCGATCGAGACACGCCGGCATAGGTCACGATGCGCTCGATCAGCGCCGAGCGGTTCATGCCAGGCTCGGCGAACAGTGAGGAGAGCATGCTCCAGTAGGTGAGGTCGTGATGCTTCGGGTTGGGCGAGAACGCCCGCCAGGCCCGCGCCGACTCGAGCGAGCCGCGAAAGGCAGCCCGCGCCCGCGCCAGCTCCTCCCCCTCCATGTCCGCAGGCTCGTGGTCGATGCTGGTCATCGGAGGACAGTGCGCGCGTCAAGTTGAAGCGTCAATATGAAACATCAAAATGATGCGTCATTCTGCCGTCGAGCATTGCGCCTGGCGTGGTCGGGCCGGCGGAGGGATGAGGCGAGGCACGGCGGCCTTGTGCAATCCGCCGACAGGCGCGATGCTGGCTACGAAAGCCGTGCCCCTGGCCCCGGAACTCCGCCATGAAGCTCTACGACTTCGGCATCTTCCTGCTGGTCCTGGCCGTCTCTGCGGCCGTGGCGCTCTACGCCGCCTCGCAGATCGTCAAGTAGGCCGCAGGCCCGTCAGTCGAGTCGGCTGCGGCGCCGGCGCCGGCGCCGGCGAGATGCTCAGCCGCTCCAGGGTCGCGATGACGTGGCCGTAGCTCGTCGGCGCGTCGACGCGCACCGGCCAGGCGGCACCGGGCACGATCCCCGGCTCGAGCCAGACGATGATCGGGCCCTCGAGCTTCATCGACCGCGAGCGATAGCGCCGGCTCGCCCCCGCGAGCAGGCTTGCGGTCATCGTGCAACGCAGCGCCCGGACCTCGGGCCGCGCCGTGCCGTCCGACACGGGCTCGAGCCCGCCGCAGCTCAGGCGGGCCTCGGTCGCCCGCCGGCCGTCGAAGCTCGTTCCCTCGAGCGTCCGCCCCGCCGCCGCACCGAGCGCCGCCTCGACCGCGAGGCTCAGCGGATCTGGGCCGCGGCGCAAGGCTTGCGGCACCGGCTCTCGGTCCGCATCGTCGGCGTCGACCTGCGTCCGGGCGATCGTGCCGTCCGGGTTGAAGTCCAACAGGCTCCGGTGCTGGTGATCGCGCCAGCGGCCGTCGGCCAGGAAGCTCACGGGTGTTGCCCGATCCCCGCTCAGCGTGCCCTGCGCCTCGGCTGTCGTCCGCGCATCGAGCAGAACGTCGAAGAAGACCGAGCCGTCTCGAAGCTGTACGAGACGCTGTAGCGATCGGCACCCGTGCGCGCTTCGACCGTGCCCTCGGCGACGGGAAAGCCGAGCCAGGTGACGCGATAGGCGGCGCTGACGTCCGTCGGCTCGGCCGCGGCGGGTCGCAGCGTGGCGACCAGCATCAAAAAACCCGCGATCAGATGCGCGCGCACGAAAACCTCCCCGAGGCCGGAGCCGCAGCCATCATTCTTGAGAATGGCACACACGGCGATTCGGACAAGCGGCGCGCCAGTCGCTACTTGCCTGCGGCCGGCCGGGACGGCAAGAAGGCGGGATAAGGCAGGGGAGGGAGCCGTGGCGACACCGATCGTTCTCGTCGTTGATGTCGGCGGCAACAATATCAAGCTCTATCACTCGGGCAGCCAGGAGCGCCGCAAGACGCCGTCGGGACCGGATCTCACGCCCGAGCGGCTCGTCTCTGCCGTGAGCGAGCTCGCGGGGGGCTGGACGTATGATCACATCAGCATCGGCTGCCCGGGGCCGGTCCGCGAGAACCGCATCGTGCGCGAGCCCGTCAATCTGGGCGGCGGCTGGCTCGACTTCGATCTCGCCGCCGCCTTCGGCAAGCCCACCAAGCTCGTCAACGACGCCGAGATGCAGGCGCTGGGCTCCTACGAGGGCGGGCGCATGCTGTTCCTCGGGCTCGGCACCGGGCTCGGTGTGGCCATCGTCGCCGGCCACGTCGTGATCGGCAGCGAGATCATGCACCTGCCCTACAAGCGCGGCATGACCTACGAGGACTATGTCGGGCGGCGCGGCCTCGAGCGGCTGGGGCTCAAGAAGTGGCGCAAGGCCGTGGGCGACGTCACGGCCAAGCTCAGGCAGGGCCTCGTCGCCGACTATGTCGTCCTGGGCGGGGGCAATGTGAAGCTCCTGAAGTCGCTGCCGCCCGACTGCCGCATGGGCGACAACGCCAACGCCTTCAAGGGCGGGGTGCGCCTCTGGCAGCGCAACGTGCGGATCGCCTGATCCGACCGACGCCGGCCTGCCCGGGGCGGGCCGGGCTCAGGCCGCGTAGCGCTGGCCCTGGGCCTGGATCTCCAGGGCCTCGGGGCTGCCGGCATGGACGTAGCGCCGGCCGCAATAGCCGCAGACCACATGGCCGCCCTTCTCCAGGGTCATGTACTCCATCGGATGGCCGAGCGCGCGGTTGCCGCCGTCACACTTGACGTGCATATGCGGGGTGACCACGACCTCGCGGTCGTTCACGAGAAAGAACGCCTCGTCGCTCATGACTATCACCCCCTATCGGTCCGGCCCGCGCGCCGGCTCACGTCGGTCCTGATGGCGTCCGCCCTGACCAGCCCGGGCCCGCCACCCAGGCAGGACTTGCCAGCGCTGGCGATCGAACTCAAGGGCCTGGAGAAGGTCTATGCCGCCCAGCACGGCCAGGAGGCCAAGCGGGCGCTCGACGGAATCGATCTCGAGGTGCCGCGCGGCTCGTTCTTCGGCCTGCTCGGCCCCAACGGTGCCGGCAAGTCGACGCTGATCAACATCCTGGCGGGGCTGGTGGTGAAGAGCGGCGGCACCGCCCGCATCCTCGGCATCGACATCGACGCCCATCCCAGGCGCGCGCGGCTGGCCATCGGCGTCGTGCCGCAGGAGCTCAACCTCGACGCCTTCTTCTCGCCGCGCGAGACGCTGGAGTTCCAGGCCGGGCCTCTTCGGCGTGCCCAAGCGCGAGCGGCGCACCGCCGAGCTGCTCCACGCCGTGGGCCTCGCCGACAAGGCCGACGCCTATGCGCGCTCGCTCTCGGGCGGCATGCGGCGGCGGCATGCTGGTCGCCAAGGCGCTCGTCCACAGCCCGCCGGTGGTGATCCTGGATGAGCCCACCGCCGGCGTCGACGTCGAGCTCAGGCGCTCCCTTTGGGACTACATGCGCGAGCTCAACCAGGCCGGCGTCACGATCGTGCTGACCACCCACTATCTCGAGGAGGCCCAGGAGCTCTGCGATCGGATCGCCATCATCGACCGCGGCAGCGTCGTCGTCTGCGATGACAAGACGACCCTGATGCGCCGGCTCGACGAGAAGGAGATCCGCATCACGCCGGTAGCCGCGGTCGCGACGCTGCCGGCAGCGCTCGTCGAGGCGGGATGCGCGCTTGCCGAGGATGGCCGCATCGTGTGCCGTTACAAGCCCACGCGGACGCAGGCGGGCGAGGTGCTGGACAGGCTGCGCGACGCCGGCATCGCGATTGCCGACCTCGAGACCCGCGAGGCCGATCTCGAGGACGTCTTCGTCCGCCTCACCCACCACTGACCCGCGGCCCTTCCCGTGCCGGACCGGATGCGCTATAGCCCCGTCCGTCGCGCGCGTAGCTCAGCTGGATAGAGCGCAAGCCTCCGGAGCTTGAGGTCGTGGGTTCGAGTTCCGCCGCGCGCACCACCTTTTCAATGGGTTAGACGACGCGGCTAAGTTTTTGCTTTAGCCGTTTTGGCACAATTTGGCACAAATTGCGCGGCTTTCAGAAGCGCTAGTCGCGTGTCAAGTGCAAAATTGTTGCCTCAGCCATGGCTATGGGACCACTGCTGCGATAACCGCCTGATCCTGCTCTAAGGACGGGATCGCCGTGACGGCGTCGATAGGCCTGACCAATTCGGGAGCGAGGCCGAGAAGACCGGAAGCCGCAATCGCTGCCTGTCGCCGACCAAGAACAGTGGTTGCTAACGGAGGCTGACAAGGGATCACGGCCATGGCATATCGCGGCCATGGCCGAACACAAATCAAAGGCCGCATTGACGCAGCGTGTGATGGACACGCTGCGGCGGACCTCATGCTCTAGGCCTTGGCGGTAAGGCCATGATCATCTGGCTTTCCGGTCCCACGGGTGCTGGCAAGAGCACGCTTGCAGAGTTCCTCGTGCCCTGCGGCTACGGCGTAGTCCGGGAGGAAATTCCTGCGGAGAGGTTTGCCGCCTTCGCCTCCGACCCATACGCACACTGTGCCTCACTCCAAGAGCAAATCATGCGTTCCCGTCTCGCTCGGTGGAGAGACCTATCCGAGCGCAGCAACATCGTCTTTGATCGCAGTGTGAGTGAGGACATTAACGTCTTCTGTCGAATGCACCATGAAGCGGGCTACCTCAAGGAACGGGATATCGCTAAGCTCCGGTCTCTAGCATGTCAGCTAGAATCGACCCTCCCTCAACCCGATTTGATCATCCACATGTGCCCCGACCACGCTGTGCTAACCCAACGCATAGCGCAGGGGACTCATCCGCTGTATATCGTCCAACACCTTGCTCGCCAGATCGATCTCTATACCGACTGGATCAACGCCAGATCTGAGAGCATTCTCCGCATAGACAACTCCCTATGTCGCCCTGACACACTTAAGTGGCTCTTTAAAGGGCGATAGGCATGCTAAGCACTCTGCAGCGCAATATAGTGTTCTATCTTTTCTGCTCCTTCGCAATACTCTGCGTTGCGATAGAGATATACATTGTATATGCTGTCATAAATCAATCATTTACCCTCACAAAAATGCTTGTTGCTTTCATTAACACGAGCGTACTTGTCGGGATTGGCCTTCTGTTCAAGCGCTTGATAGAAGCCATCTTCCTCAAACCAAGCATGCCTTCTGTTGAACGTCTCCATCGCTGGGCGTCAGAGCGTGGTGAAATCGCTCAACTCCATCAAGCAAATCAAGATCTCTACCGTGCGCGGCAGAGCCTGGTTGTTAATACGTTGTCCTTCGCTGAGGAGACATTGCGCAATTGGGTACCCGGCTCGCACCTTGAATTATGTGTTTTTGTGGATCGGGAGTATCCACTGCTTTTCGGCTATTTTGACTCGAATCACGACCAGACGGCTAGAAGTATGGCGGAGAGGGAACGAGAATCCTCGGTTCTATCTCGACCGAGGATATGAGGTTACCCTCCTTTTGCAGCGACCGACATCACAGCCGCGTTACCTCAGAGATACGCACGCACAGGGCTCAGGTTATATCTTCACGACCGAAGAGCAACGGAAGCAGATTCGTTCGAGTATCCTGCTGTGCCTTGATCTGCAGTCTCCGTGTGCATTGGTAATATCGAGCAACGAAAGGGAGGCATTTCCGGAGCGCGACCCGCGCCTAATGTCATTCATTCGCTTCATCGGCGAAGTTGTACACTACGATCTCTTTGAAGGCGGGTTCCTTTCCCAGAATTCGGCGCCTAAAGCCAAACCTCTTTCGGCTGCCGGATTAGGTAGGCGAGAGCCATCCTACCTCTCCTTGCCGCACTGCACGGCGGCTGGCGACGCATCATAAGCCCAATGCGAGAAGTCGATCTTATCACCCATCGTGCAAAGCCCATCCGTCCAGCATCCACCCAGTCCAAAAATGCCGTAATGGGTAGACCACCGGAGGCAGAGGATCGTGCCTTCATGCATCTTAAGCCAGACGAATTGACCGTCACGAGGCGCATTCTCCCAATCATCTCGCCACTCCGGAACACCCAGCGTTCCAAGTATGGCAGCGCGGGGTCGTTCGATATAGTCAGCCGCCTCGTTCGCAGCACGGGAGGCTGGGAAAGCGCGCTCAAAATAGTCAGACTGCCCGTCAACCGGACCTAATCCATCCGTTATAGGGACGCGGACAATCCCCCGCAACCGATGCACAATGTCCGCATGTTTCCCGTTCTCAAAATGCAAAAGTTCCTGTCGTCTCTCGTCCATAGCTAGGTTCGCGCACGGAGCGAACTTTTCGTCGTCATCTCGCATATTCTCCACCTATCTTCGGCGAATGGCCGATCATGGGGAAATCGTATAATAGAATGCGCCGTTAGTCGCGCCGCTTAATGAGGCAAGATTATTTCGTTCTTTGTCTCATACTATCTCCGGCGGCCCTTACCCATCTGAAAGCCGCGTTACGAGGGTCCTTAGCAGCGTTATCCCGGAGTCAATCGCCCTCGTAATTTCCCGATTATCAGCGTCATCGCCATGCACCAGCTTGTTCCGTAAGCTGTAAAAAATATTCAGCGCCTCCCCGGTTTGCTCCGGTATCAAGTCCCTGGCTTTCCATCTCTCTGACCAGATGCCGTAAGGTAGGGTGCTTTGCGGACGCGTGGGCTTCCTCAGGAATAATTTGCCAGCCGCCGCGCCGCCCCTTCGAGCTTCGATGCCAGCAGGATAAGACCGATCTTTGGAGAGCGGCTCGCTTCCCGCAAGACCTCCTCAATCTCCCGTTCGGGATCAGAAAATGGCCGTGTAGGGTGCGGGTGACCCGTTATCCGTCCGCTTCAGTCGGGGAAGCGCCCCTTCCGGGATAGGTCGGAGGCACACCCACGATCTTCTGGCCCGCCTCTGATTTCGCTTGCAGTGCATCCAGCTGCGGCTCCAGCTCGATCTCTGAGCCGAGAAATTTTCCTCGCTTCACACCGAACAAGGAGCTGACGCAGCTCAGCGTGAAACCTGAGGAGAACCCCAATGACCGCCACCGGCCACGCCAGCGCCGCGATGGCCCGGATCAGGTCGGCCAGGTCTTTCGCGCTGTCCGCCTTCCAGACCAGCAGAGCGGCAACGATGACGCCTACGATAGCCCACAGGATAGTACTCCCGCTGGGTGGTGGGGTCCGGCTCAGCCATGTCCCGAAGCTCGCTGAGGAGCCGCCTTCTCCCGGGTCGTCGTCTTCTTCCATACCCGCCCCGCCTGACCACCCCGCCGGGTTACCAGTCTCCCGGCCTCCGCACCACCCACTGACGGCCCTGCGTGGCGACTTTGCGCCCTTCAATGTGAGTGTTGCGTTTGTGCAACACGCAAGTGCAATGCCTGTGTCCAATCGCTCCTGAGCGACCCCGCGATCTGCGTCCGCTCCAGCCTCAGGTTCCCGCTCCCGCTTGGCACAATTTGGCACACGGAACGCGAAAAACGGGGCATCACCACGAACCGCCACGAAACACCAAGTAACTGATATCGCTCGGGTATCCTCGCTAACCCCTTGATCCTAAAGGACCCTGAAAGGAGCCTCCGGAGCTTGAGGTCGTGGGTTCGAGTCCCGCCGCGCGCACCAACCCTCCCCTGATCCGCTTCTGCCGGTTGCTCGCAACGGCTCGCCGCCTCCAATAGCGGAGGGCAGGGGCGATCGCCCCTGTCTTCGTGCACGATCAGCGCGCTGTCCCGGTCCGCCTCACCACTTGCGCAGGTGCTCGGGCTCGAGGGTGCGCTGGACGATGTTGCGCATGATCTCGACCACGGCCGAGTTGGCGTTGGGCGGGATGCCGTCGCACCAGGGGCGGGCAGCGCCGTTGGCGCCGTCGACGAGGCCCAGACCCACGCCGATCAGGTGCAGCTCCTCGTCGAGCTTGCCGGTGTGGCAGAGATCGGGACGCTCCGTCAGCAGGGCCAGCCCCGCGACCGTGCCGTAGGCGCCGATGTTGGAGCTGTTGGCGACCAGGAGAAGGTCGGTCTTGACGACCGAGAAGACGCCGCCGCCGCAGGGTGTGGCCTCCTTGAAGGCATGCTCGGCGAGCTCGACCGAGAGCCGCTCGTAGAGATTGCCGAAGCCGATCTCGTTGCCGCCGTCGCCGATTCCGAGCGTCGGCTTGCCCTCGCCGCGGGCACGATCGACGATGTGGTCGAGGTTGGCGCGATGATGATCGCGACGCACGCCGTTGACGCCGTGGAGGTGGCCGTTGAGGTTGCCGCCCAGCCTCTCGATCGCCACGAAGACGTCGTTGCTCTCGACGAGCTCGTCCTGAAGCGGCTTGTCGTCGAGCCCGATCGGCACGAGGGTCGCCTCGGTCCCGAGATAGGCGAGCAGGCCCTCGATCGGGGCGATGCACTCGGGGTCGCTCACGATGGTGACCTTGTGGCCCAGCGTCACGAGCGCCTTCGTCAGCACCGAGCTGCCGATCGGCCCGTCGTTCTCGCCCACCGGCATGTGATCGGGAACGGCAGCACCGGTCAGGATCAGGATGCGCGAGGGGGCGCGGTCGAGAAGCCGCCCCGCGGCCAGGCACAAGGGCTCGCTCACGAGATCCTGCGCCATCAGGTACATGGGCCACTTCTTGCCGCGCGGCAGGCCGCGCCGGCGCATCTCCAGGTTCATGACGCGGTCGATGTTGGCAGCAGCGATCTCCATGAGACCCTCTTCTGGCTAGACGCGGATGCAGGCGGCGTGGTGGTCCGGGCCCACCTGCCTCGCAGGCGGCTCGATGCGGGCGCAGTCCTCGATCGCGATCGGGCATCGCGTGCGGAAGCGGCAGCCCGAGGGCGGGTCGGCCGGGCTCGGCAGATCGCCCTTCAAGATCACCCGCTCGCGGGCCCGCTCGATGTCCGGATCGGGGATCGGCACGGCCGAGAGCAGCGCCTTGCTATAGGGGTGCGACGGTGTCTCGAAGATGGCCCGGCGCGGCGCCATCTCGGCGATCCTGCCGAGATACATCACCGCCACCTCGTCGCAGACATGCTGCACGACGGCGAGGTCGTGGGAGATGAAGACGTAGGCCAGGCCCAGCTCGCGCTGCAGGCTCTGCAGCAGGTTCAAGATCTGCGCCTGGATGGAGACGTCGAGCGCCGAGACCGGCTCGTCGCAGATGATGAGCTCGGGCTCGACCGCGATCGCCCGGGCGATCGCCACCCGCTGCGCCTGCCCGCCCGAGATCTCGTGCGGATAGCGCTCGCCGACCCGCGACGGCAGCCCGACCTGGTCCAGCAACATGCGCACGCGCCGTTGGCGCTCGCGCCCCTTCCACAGATTGTGGATCTCCAGGGGCTCGGCGATCTGCTCCGCGATCGGCAGACGAGGGTCGAGCGAGGCTGCGGCATCCTGGAAGATGATCTGCATGCGCCGCCGGTAGGGGCGCATTGCCCGCGGCGACAGGCCGGCAATGTTCGTCCCGTGGAACAGGACCCGGCCGCCCGTCGGCCTGATGAGCTGGAGGATCGCAAACCCGGTCGTCGACTTGCCGCAGCCCGACTCGCCCACGAGCCCCAGCGTGCGGCCGCGCTCGAGGGAGAAGCTCAGGCCGTCGACGGCCCGCACCGGCGGCGCCTCGTGCAGGAAGGTCCCCTGCACGGGGAAGTGGACCTGGAGATCCTCGACGGCGAGGAGGGGAGGCTCCGTGCTCACGGGGTCAGGCCCAAAGCCGCCTCGCGTCGGGCGAGGTGGCCAAGCTCGGCGTGGCACGCGGACCTGTGCTGCGGGCTCACGAGCTTGGTGGGCGGAAGCAGCCGCGCGCAGGCATCGACCTTCACGGCGCAGCGCGGCAGGAAGGGACAGAGCTTCGCCGGCTCGCTGAGGCTGGGAGGCATGCCCTCGATCGGGATGAGCGGCAACCCGACCTTGTCCACCCTGGGGGTGCAGCCGATCAGCGCCAGCGTGTAGCCGTGGCTCGGCCGATAGAAGACCTCGCGCACGGGCCCGCTCTCGACGATGCGGCCCGCATACATGACGTTGACCCGGTCGCAGAGGCCGGCGACGAGGCCTAGATCGTGGCTGATCCAGATGACGGCGATGCCATGGTCGCGGGCGAGGCGGCGGACGAGATCGACGATCTGCGCCTGGATCGTCACGTCGAGCGCCGTCGTCGCCTCGTCGGCGATGAGCAGGCGCGGGTTGCAGGATATCGCGATCGCCACCATGACCCGCTGGCGCATGCCGCCCGAGAACTGGTGCGGATAGGCGTCGAGCCGCTTCTCCGCCATCGGGATGCCGACCTCCTCCAGGAGCTCGATGGCGCGGCGTCGGGCGGCCTGCCTGTCGAGACCGAGGTGACGGCGCAGCGTCTCGGTGAGCTGTCGGCCCACCGTGAGCACCGGATTGAGGGACCGCATCGGATCCTGGAAGATCATCGCCATGCGCGACCCGCGGATCGAGCGGATCGTGCGCTGGCTGGCGCGGAGGATGTCGATGCCCTCGAAGCGCAGCCGCGTCGCCTCGACCCGGCCCGGCGGCTCGCGGATCAGCCGCATGATCGACAGCGCGGTGACGCTCTTGCCCGAGCCGCTCTCGCCGACGAGGGCCACGACCTCGCCCTCGTCGAGCGTGAAGGAGACCCCGTCGACCGCGCGGGCGGTGCCCTGGCCGGAGGCGAAGCGGGTGCGGAGGTTCTCGACCTCGAGAAGCGGCATGGCGCTCAGCCCGCCTCGTCCTGGTCGGCGTTGCCGAGGCGGCGCGTGCGCCAGGAGCGTGGATCGAGCGCGTCGCGAAGCCCATCGCCCACGAAATTGATCGAGAGCACCGCAAGCATGATCGCTCCTGTGGGGGCAAGGAAGAGCCAGGGCGCGTCGCTCATGTAGCGCCGCGCCTCGGCGAGGTCGCGGCCCCAGGAGGGCTGGGGCGGCTGCGTCCCGAGACCCAGGAAGGACAGGGACGCCTCGGCGATCACCGCGGCCGAGAAGCCGATCGTCATCTGCACGACGATGGGCGAGAGGATGTTGCGAAGCACGTGCCGCACCGCAACCCGCCAGGGCGTGGCGCCGAGCGCTTTCGCGGCGATGACGTAGGTCTCCTCGCGGGCCGAGAGCGTGCTGGCGCGGACGATGCGGGCGAGCACGGGCACCTGCACGACGCCCAGCGCCATCATGACGTTTTGGATTTCGGGCCCGAGCAGGCCCACCACGGCCACGCCCAGAAGGAGCGGCGGGAAGGTGAGGAACGCGTCCATCAGGCGCATCAGCAGGCCGTCGGTCTTGCCTCCCATGAGGCCCGCGGTCATGCCGATCGGCACGCCGAAAAGCATCGCGAAGGTGACGACGAGGATGCCCACGGACAGGGAGACGCGGGCGCCGTAGATCAGGCGCGAGAGGACGTCGCGGCCGAAGAAGTCGGTGCCCAGCCAGTGCGCGGCGCCCGGCGGCTGGAGCTTGGCCGACAGCTTGATCTGGATCGGGTCGTAGGGGGCGACCCAGGGCGCGAAGATGGCGGCGAGACACATCAGGACCAGGATCAGGAGGCCCAGGGTCGCGACGGGATTGCGCCGGAACTGGCGCGCAGCGAGGCGCAGGCCGCTCGCGAAGGGAGCCGTGCCGGCATCGAGGCGCTCGAGGGCGATCGACATCAGTAGCGGATCCGCGGATCGAAGACGGCGTAGAGCAGGTCTGCCACGATGTTGGCGAGAAGGAAGAAGGCGGCGATCACAAGGGTGAAGGCCTGCACGACCGGGAAGTCGCGGTTGATGACGGCCGTCAGCACCGCTGAGCCCATGCCGGGTATGGCGAAGATGTACTCGATCGTGACCTGGATGCCGATCAGGTAGCCGAGCTGGATCGCCACCATCGTCACGAAGGGGATCATCGCGTTCTTGAGCGCGTGGACGAGGACGACGGTGGCGGGCATCAACCCCTTCGCCTGGGCTGTGCGAATATAGTCCTGGGAGAGCACATCGATCATGCTCGAGCGCAAGAGCCGGGTGAGGACGGCCGTCTGCAGGGTGCCCAGCGCCACGGCGGGCAGGACGTAGGGCTTGGCGGCGTCGAGGAAGGATTTGGCCGCGACCTCGCCCGAGCCGATGCCGGTGATCGGGAACCAGCCGAGCTTGATCGAGAAGACGTAGATGAGGATGAGCGCCAGCGCGAAGTTGGGGACGGCGAAGCCGGCCACCGTGTAGCCCGTGCAAAGATAGTCGAGCCATGTGTTGCGGTTGAGCGCCGCCAGCACGCCCAGCGGGATCGAGACGCAGAGCGCGAACAGCATCGCCGCCGCGGCGAGCCTGAGGCTGATCGGGAAGCGCTCGGCGAGAAGCTCCTTGATCGGCCGGCCGAGCCGGATCGACTCGCCCAGATTGCCGGTCACGACGTCGCGCACCCAAAGCACATACTGGACCGCGACCGGCTGATCGAGCCTGAACTCCTTGCGCACCGCGGCCACCGCCTCGGGCGAGGTCTGCATGCCGAGCATGATCTGCACGGGATCGCCGGGGGTGGCGCGGACGATCAGGAAGATCGTCAGCGTCACCACCACGAGCACGAGGGGGACCTGAGCTATCCGGCGAAGCAGATGCCGCCACATTCCCTGGTCGTCCCCTCACCCTTGAGAAAAGAAACGCCTGCCGTCAGGTCCAGGCGGTCGTGTCGTGGAACTCGGCATATTCCTGATTGCCGGGCGTGAAGCCGGTGAGCTTCTTGTCGAAGACCTGAATGAAATTCACGTTGCAGTGATAGATGAGCGGGCATTCGTCGACGGTCATGTCGACGATCTTGTAATAGAGCGGCTCGCGTTTGGCGGGATCGGTCTCCTCGCGTGCCGCGTCCAGGAGCTTGTCCATCTCCGGATTGCGGTAGGAGGAGGAGCTGCCGTGGCTGTGCAGGAACCACCAGGAGGTGGCGTCGGGGTCGGGAGCGACGAGCGTGATGTCCTCGAGGTGCTGCTCGTATTTCCTGTTGAGCCACAGATTGTTGAAGCCGCCGATGTCGAGGTCGCGGATCTTGTAGTTGATGCCGATCTGGCTCACCATTGCCGCCACCAGCTCCAGCTCCCGCCGCAGCCAATCCTTGTCGCTCGTGATGACCTCGACCTCGTAGCCGCGCACGCCGGCCTGCGACATGAGCTCCTGCGCCTTGGCGAGGTCGCCGTTCTTGGGATAGCGCATCAGCGACTCGCGGTGGCCGAGATAGCCCGCCGGGATCTGGTTGTCGGTGACGGTCGCCTGGCCGCTGTAGATCTCGTTCACGATCGCCTCGCGATCGATCGCGTAGGAGATCGCCTGGCGCACCAGCTTGTTGTGGTAGGGAAGGTCGGGCCGCACGGTGAGATTGAACTGCTGATAGTCCCAGTTCCAGCCGGGCGTCTTCGTGACCGTGAACTTGCCCTCCTTCTCGACGCCCGCCACGTCCTTGGGATCGGGATGCGTCATGAAGTCGAGCTCGCCGCGCTCCAGCGACTGCAGCCGCACGGTGGAATCGGGAATGGCGCGGTAGACCAGCCGGTCGAGCTTGGGCAGGCCCGGACGCCAGTAGTTCTCGTTGCGCTTGAGCGTGACCTCGTTGCCGCGGACCGAGTCGACCTCGAAGGCGCCCTGGCCGATCGGCTTGTGCCCGTAGGTATCAGGCCCCAGCTCCTTGTGCGCCTTCTCCGAGATGATGAAGCCGGCATAGCCCATGGTCACGGCTGGGAAGGGCCCGAACGGCCGCTTGGTCTTGACCTCGACGACATAGGTGCCGTCGGTCTTGATCGAGTCGATCGGGAAAAGGGCGGTGCCGACCTGGAAGCTCTTGGTGTCGAGATGGTACTGCCAGGTATAGGCCACGTCCTGGGCGGTCATCTCGCCGTAGCCGCCGTGCCACTTGACACCTTCGCGCAGCTTGATCCGCCAGGTGAGGGGATCCGGCTGGCTCCAGGCCTCGGCCACCCAGGGAATGATCTTGCGGTTCTTGAAGTCGACACGGACGAGGCCGTCGAACACGTTGTAGACGACGAGCCCGCCCTGGATGTCGTAGCGCCTCACCGGGCTCAGATTGCCGAAGTCGCCGCCGAACACGCCGATTTGCAGGTCGTCCCGCTTGCTCTGGGCGATCGCCGGCATGGCGAGACCACCCGTCGTCATGGCGGCGGCGCCGAGCGCGGAAGCCTTGATGATCGAGCGTCGCGTCACTCCGCCCGAGCCGATGATGCGAGCTGACATGAGCCGTCCTCTCCTCTTTTCCCGTCCCTTCGCGCTGGGCAGCCCTTGCAGGGTCGGTCGCCGCCCGCGACCGGCACGAGGCCTTGAGCATCAGCAGTAGATCATCGTGCCGAGAGCGCGGGAAGCGCATTCCCGGCGCGCCTTTGATGCCGCACCGGCATCACCGCTGGCCCACCTCCGACGGTGTCCTGCTCGCGGAGGGTGCCGCACAGCGCCTGCAGGAAGGCGTCGGCCGCGGCCGGAAGATGGCGGCCGGCAAGATGCAGAATCTCCAGGGCCGCCACCTCGAATCCGCGCTCGTGGATAGGCACCGCCACGAGCTTGCCGGCCGCGACCGAGCTGGCGCAGCTTGTGCCGGTCAGGAAAGCGATGCCCTCACCCGAGAGCGCGAAGCGATGCAGCAGCTCGATCGAGTTGCTCTCGAGCACGATGTCGAGCGCGACCCCTGCATCCACGCAGACGCGCTCGGCCAGCTGTCGGGTTCCCGTCCAGCGCGGCGAGAGCCCGATCGGCCAGCCGACGCAGTCCGTGATCGCGATCTCGCCCGAGGAGGCGAGTGGATGGTCGGGCGCCATCACGGCGAAGATGCGCTCGCGCAGCCGGCTCGCCACCTCGATCTCGGCCGGTAGCTCCTGGTTGAAGGCGATGCCGAGATCGGCCTCGCCGTAGCGCACGGCATGGAGCACCCGATCGCTGCCCGCGACCGTGACGGCGAGCGTGATGCCGGGATAGCTGGCCCGAAAGCGGCTGATCACGCGCGGGACGAACTCGCCTATCAGCGACTCGACGGTAGCGAAGCTGACATGGCCGCGCTGCAGGCCGTTGAGCGCGTCGATCTCCGCGCGGATGCGTTGGACGTGAAAGCCCGCCCGGCGCAGATAGTGGATGAGGATCTCGCCCGCCTCGGTGAGGACGACGCCCCGCGCATGTCGCTCGACGAGGGGCGCCCCCAGCTCGTGCTCCAGGGATTGAAGCTGTCGGCTGACTGCCGATTGGGCAATGTGCAGCGCATCTGCCGCCGCTCGGATGGAGCCGTGCTCGACGATCGACACGAAATACCGGACGGATGACTTGAACATCGAGAAGATCTCCTCGGCCGAAAATGCGTCCTGGCACGAGGCGGCATGATGCCGTCTCGGCATCGGATCGGCGCCAGGATTGAGCTTCTGGCGGGCTCAGCCTCCGTGCTTTGCTGACCATCAGCCCGACGCCGGCACGCCACGAGCGGCCGATGCCGTCCGTCCGGTCCCGGGCTCGATCTGCAACGATGATTTTCCTTCGGAGCAAGCTCCATGCCAGACATCACCGGCGCGGCGATTGATCGTTTGATCACGATCGAGGCCAAGAACCGCGGCATGCCGCACAATGTGCTGGCGACGATGTACGAGGCGGCGCGCGCGCTCGTGGGCGGCCGGCCGATCAGCATGGTCGCCGCCGAAAGGCTCAAGGCTGCCTTGGAGCCCGGCGACACCGTGCTCGTCCTCACCGGCGCCGGCTACGCGCCGACGATGCCGGAGGGCGAGAGCGACGGACCTCCGGGCGCGGCCTCGCTCGCGCGCATCCTCTACAAGGGTATCGGCGCCGTGCCGGTCTATTGCTGCGAGGCCTGCCATGCCCGCCCGATCGAGGCGTCGAGCCTCGCCGCCGGCGTGATGATCAAGGATCGGGTCGAGGACGCCAGGGATCGCGGGCTCGGCGCTGTCCTGGAGAAGGCCCCGACCAGCAAGTCGGAGATCGAGGGCTGGGTCGCCCGCATCTATGACGAGCTGCAGCCCAAGGCGGTGGTGAGCACGGAGCGTCTCGGCCCGGCCCAGGACGGCATCATCCACAACGCGACGGCCCAGCCGCTCGAGGGGCAGGGCAGCCACGTTCGCCACGACGCGGTCGACATCTCGCCACTGGTCACGGAGGCGACCAAACGGGGCCTTCTGACCATCGGGATCGGCGATCACGGCAACGAGCTGGGCTTCGGTGCCATCCGCGAGGCGGTCGTCGAGGCGATGCCCAAGGGCGACGTGCTCTGCACCGCCATCGCCACCGACATCGTCCTGCCGACGATGATGTCGAACTGGGGCTGCTACGGCATCGAGGCGGCGCTCGCGTGGCTCCTGAAGCGCCCCGAGCTCATGCACCGGGCTGCCGACGAGGAGCGCATCCTGCGCGCCTGCCTCGACGCGGGCGGGCTCGAGGCGATGTTCTGCACCCAGGAGTTCTTCGTCGACGGTCTCGACGGCGAGACCTCGATGGCCTGCGTCCACATCCTGGGCAGCATCGTGCGCAAGAACCTCGAGAGCACCACCACCGGGCTCACCCACTGAGGCCGCAGACATGACCGTGCCCGAAGCGCAGCTCGAGCTGATCTGCCGCAACATCGACCGTCTGGTCACTGTCGAGATGCGGATCTCGGACTACAGTCGGGGCGTCATCGCCAAGCTGCACGAGGCCGCGGTCGCGGCCCAGGGTGGCCTGCCGCTCTCGCTCCTGGGTGCCCGCTCGCTGCTCGCGAACGTCAAGCCCGGCAAGACGGTCTTCATCATGACGGGTGCCGGCGATCCGAAATATCTGCCGGCCGGCGAGACCGACGGCCCTCCGGGCGTCGCCGCGATTGCCCGCGCCGTTGCGATCCTGGGCGGCGTGCCCATCCTTTTCACCGAGAAGGACTTCATCGACAACCTGGCTGCCACCGCGCTCGCGCTCGGGCTCGGTATCAGGAGCCCCGAGGTGGCGGCCGAGGTAGCCTTCACGACGGCGGTCCTGCCGATCAGCCCGGGCGAGGACGCGCCCGCCCAGGCGGCGGGCCTTCTCGACCGGTTCGAGCCCAGCCTCGTGGTCAGCATCGAGAAGCTCGGGCCCAACCCGGACGGCATCGCGCATACCGCCTCGGGCAAGCCGACCTCGGGCCCGCGCGCCCGGGCGGAGCATCTGATCGACCTCGCCCGCGAGCGCAAGGTGCCGACCATCGGTGTCGGCGACAACGGCAACGAGCTCGGCTACGGCCTCATCATCGACGCCGTGCGGCGCCACAAGCCCAAGGGCGAGGCGCTGGCCACGCGCGTGGCGACCGACGTGCTGGTGGCCGCCAACACCTCGAACTGGGGCGCCTACGCGATCACGGCGGCGGCCGCCGCCGCCACGGGTCGGCCGGAGCTGCTCCATAGCCCGGACGACGAGGAGCGGATGCTGCGGGCCTGTGTCGATGCCCATGGCGTCGACGGCTCGACCGGGCGCCACATCCTCCAGGTCGACGGAATGCCGCTCGATGTGCAGCGAGGCATCGTCGCGATGCTCCAGGGCATCGTCAGGAATGGCCTCGTCCAAGGCTTCAAGCGCGCCTTTTGATCCCTTCCCCTCCCTGCGAGGCCAGATCTATGCCCAAGCGTCAGCCGACGATCTTCAACGAGCCCCGCCTGCGCGGCCTGATGGAGAAGGAAGGCATCGACCTCCTGATCCTGCGCGGCAACGAGAACTCGAAGTATGTGAGCGAGTTCTTCAACAATGGCGGCGCGCTCGCCTACCGGCCCTTCACCGTCTTTTTCTTCCGCGACCCCTCGGTCGAGCCGGCCTTCATCGTGCCGGCGGTCGATCTGCACCTCGCCATGGACTCGACCTGGATCGAGGATGTCCGCGCCTACGCGATGGCCGAGTTCTTCACCGACATCGACACCCACTTCTATGACGACTTCTTCGACGCGGCCAAGGCGGTGCTGGCCGACCGGAAGGTGAAGGCGCTCGTCATCGGCACCGAGGGCGAGAGCCTGCCTGCCGGCTACAAGGCGAAGCTCGAGGCCCTGCTCGAGGGCAACCGCCTGGTCGACGCCGGAGCCCTCATGGAGCTGGCGCGGACGGTCAAGACGCCCGAGGAGATCCGTCGCCTCAAACGCGCCACCGAGATCACGGTGATGGCCCACGCCTCGTTCCGCGACGCGATCCGGGTGGGCAACACCGACTACGATCTTTTCAAGGCGGCGACGCGCCGGATGGTCGACGAGGGCGCTGACGGCTACCGCTTCGTCAACATCGGCTGCGGCCCCGGCAACTCGTTCGCCGCCCATGCGCCCTTCCCGGTCGGCACGACCATCGAGCGCGGCCACTTCGTCAAGGTCGACATGGGCGCCACGGTGCTGGGCTACAGCGCCGACTTCGTCCGCTCCTACTTCGTGGGCGAGGCCTCGGCCAAGCAGCAGGAAATCTGGAAGCGCCTGAACGAGGTCCAGCTCGAGGTCGGCATGTCGCTGCGTCCGGGCATGACGGGCGGTGAGGTCTTCGATCGCGGCCACGCCCTCATCTCCAGGCATCTCGAAAAGTTTCCGCGCGAGTTCATCGGCCATGGCCTCGGCCTCGGCGCGCACGAGCAGCCGCGCCTCAACCACGTGAACCGCACGGTGATCGAGGTCCCGACGGTGATCTGCATCGAGTACAGCTACTACTGGGACGGCGTGCGCCACCACACCGAGGACACCTTCCTCGTCACCGAGGACGGCGTGGAGAACTGGACCGCCAACTGCCCGCGCGAGCTGATCGTCCCCGCCTGACCGTCCAGCCGACACGACGGGGCCGGCCGTCAGGGGCTCGGCCGGAGGGCAAGGCCCCGGGGCGGTCATCTGCGCTCTCCGCGATCCGGGCCCGCTTCCGGCCCGCCCGTCATTTCTCACGGGGCTGTCTTTCGGCTGCCACCCGCTATGTGCTTTCTTGCAGGACAACGGGATTGCAGGGAGGCTCGGGCCATGTCGAACCGTGCAGAGATGCTCAAGGCCGAGCTCGTCGACCGGGTCGCGCAGATCGTCCGCCAGCGCCTCTCGGGCGAGGAGGCGGAACGGATCGAGCGTTTCGTCCGCCGCTACTATCATGACGTGGCGCCCGCCGATCTCACGGTGCGCGAGCCGCTCGACCTCTACGGCGCCGCCCTGGCCCACCTGCGCTTCGGTCAGCAGCGTGCCGCGGGTAACCCCAAGATCCGTCTCTACAATCCGAGCGTCGAGCAGCATGGCTGGCAGTCCACGCACACGATCCTCGAGATCGTCAACGACGACATGCCCTTCCTCATCGACAGCGCCAGCATGGAGCTGAGCCGGCACGGGCTCGGCATCCATCTCATCGTCCACCCGGTCTTCGCGGTAACGCGCGACGACGAGGGAAGGCTCGTCGAGATCGGCGACGGCACCGGGCCGACCGCCGGCCGGAGCGAGAGCTTCATGCATGTCGAGGTCGACCGGCAGAGCGACGCCGCCGTCATGGACAAGGTCGAGAAGGATCTCGAGCGCGTGCTCGACGACGTCCGACAGGGGGTCAATGACTGGCGGGCGATGCAGGCCAAGATCGAGGAGGCGCTGGCGGGGCTGGCGCCGGCCGCGGACATCGTCGCCCGCGAGGAGCTGCTCGAGGTCGAGGCGTTCCTGCGCTGGCTGGCCGACAACCATTTCACCTTTCTCGGCTACTCCCAGTACGGGCTCGAGGAGGATGCGGGCGGCCTTCACCTCCGTCGGGTCAAGGGCAGCGGCCTCGGCATCCTCAAGGACTACGACCCCGGCGAGCGGTCGAGGAGCTTCGACGCGCTGCCGGCCGCGATCCGCGAGCGCTCGCGCGATCCCCTGGCGCCGCTGCTGGTCACCAAGGGCACCGCGCGCAGCACCGTGCATCGCGGGACCTATCTCGACGTGATCGGCGTCAAGAGGTATGCGCCGGACGGCAGTGTCGCGGGCGAGCATCGCTTCCTCGGCCTCTTCACCTCGGCCGCCTACAATCGCAGCCCGCGCGAGATCCCGCTGCTCCGCCGCAAGGTCGAGGCGATCGTCGACGAGGGCCGGCCACTCGCCCGCCAGCCACGACGGCAAGGCGCTCGTCAACATCCTCGAGACCTATCCGCGCGACGAGCTCTTCCAGACCGACACCGAGATGCTCTACCGCATCTGCAGCGAGATCCTCCATCTGCAGGAGCGCCAGCGGATCCGGCTCTTCGTCCGGCCCGATCCCTTCGGCCGCTTCCTCACCTGCCTCGTCTACGTCCCGCGCGACCGCCACAACACCGCGCTGCGCGAGCGGCTGCAGGCGATCCTCGTGGCGGCGGTCGGCGCGCGCGAGTGCGAGTATCAGGTCCAGCTCTCCGAACTCGGTGCTGGCCCGGCTCCTCTTCACCATCCGCACGCCCGAGGGCATCCCGGCCGATCTCGACCCAGAGGATCTCGAGCGCAAGCTCGCCGAGGCCTCGCATTCCTGGACCGACCGGCTGCGTGACGCGCTCCAGGACGCCGTCGGCGAGGAGGAGGGCAACCGCCTCTTCCGGCTCTACGGCCGCGACCTGCCGGCCTCCTATCAGGAGAGCGTGCCGGCCCGGGCCGCCGTGCCCGACATCCGTCACATCGACGGCCTGGGCTCGGGCGATGAGCTGGCGATGAGCCTCTACCGCCGCCTCGAGGATCCGGCCTCGCTGGTCCACTTCAAGCTCATCCGCGCCCGGGCCCCGGCCCGTCTCGCCGACGTGCTGCCGATCCTCGAGGGGATGGGCCTGCGCGTCCTGGCCGAGGAGACGCACCATATCCGCGCCAGGGACGGCCACGAGTTCTGGATCCACGATTTCGGCATGGAGCTCCTGGTCGGCGGCGAGGTCGACGTCGACACGATCCGCCTCAAGTTCCAGCAGGCCTTTCACGGCATCTGGACGCAGCGCGTCGAGAACGACCGCTTCAACCGGCTCGTCCTCGCGGGCGGCCTCGACGTGCGCCAGGTCGTCGTGCTGCGCGCCTACTGCAAGTACGTCCTGCAGCTCGGCATGCCGTTCAGCCAGAGCTACATCGAGGAGACCCTGGTCTCGAACGCGCCCCTGGCGGCCCTCTTGGTGCGCCTGTTCGAGGCTCGCTTCGATCCCGAGCGCGCCCAGCGCGAGACCGAGGTGGCGCTCGTCGAGCGCGCCATCCAGGACGGCCTCGAGGGCGTGGCGATCCTCGACGAGGACCGCATCGTCCGCACCTATCTGGGCCTCGTCCAGGCGACGCTGCGCACGAACCACTATCAGCGCCAGGACGGAGGCCAGCCCAAGAGCTATCTCTCCTTGAAGCTCGATCCCGGCCGCGTGCCGGGCATGCCGCTGCCCAAGCCCGCCTACGAGATCTGGGTCTACGCCCCGCAGGTCGAGGCCGTGCATCTCAGGGGCGGCAAGGTCGCCCGCGGCGGCATCCGCTGGTCCGACCGGCGCGAGGATTTCCGCACCGAGGTCCTGGGCCTGATGAAGGCGCAGATGGTCAAGAACAGCGTCATCGTGCCGGTCGGCGCCAAGGGCGGCTTCTTCGTCAAGCGGCCGCCGGTGGGCGGCGATCGCGCGGCCCAGCAGGAGGAGGCGATCCGCTGCTACCGGACCTTCCTCTCCGGCCTTCTCGATCTCACCGACAACCGCAAGGACGGGCGGGATCGTGCCGCCCGCCGGCCGTCGTCCGCTACGACGACGACGATCCCTACCTCGTCGTCGCCGCCGACAAGGGCACGGCCACCTTCTCCGACATCGCCAACGGGATCAGCCGCGACTACGGCTTCTGGCTCGACGATGCCTTCGCGTCGGGCGGCTCGGCCGGCTACGACCACAAGGTCATGGGCATCACCGCCAAGGGGGCCTGGGAATTGGTCAAGCGCCATTTCCGCGAGCTCGGCCGCGACATCCAGAGGCGAGCCCTTCACGGTGGTCGGCATCGGCGACATGTCGGGCGACGTCTTCGGCAACGGCATGCTCCTCTCCGAGCATATCCGCCTGGTCGCGGCCTTCGATCACCGCCACGTCTTCCTCGATCCGGATCCCGACCCGGCCGTCTCGATCGCCGAGCGCCGGCGCCTCTTCGCGCTGCCGCGGTCGAGCTGGGCCGACTACGACCGGGCGCAAGATCAGCGCGGGCGGCGGCGTCTTCCCCCGCTCGGCCAAGAGCATCCAGATCAGCGCCCGAGGCGCGTCGCGCGCTCGCCATCGAGGCCACCCATCTGGCGCCGGCCGAGCTCATCCGGGCGATCCTGAAGGCGCCCGTCGATCTGCTTGTGGAACGGCGGCATCGGCACCTACGTCAAGGCCGCGGCCGAGAGCCACGCCGACGCCCATGACCGCGCCAACGACGCGGTCCGCGTCGACGGCGAGGAGCTGCGCTGCAAGGTCGTGGGCGAGGGCGGCAATCTCGGCCTCACCCAGCATGGCCGCGTCGCCTTCGCCCGTATCGGCGGCCGGATCAACACCGACTTCATCGACAACTCGGCCGGCGTCGACTGCTCCGACCACGAGGTCAACATCAAGATCCTGCTGGGCGGCGTGATGGCCGCCGGGCGACCTCACGCTGAAGCAGCGCGACGAGCTTCTGGCCGGCATGACCGACGAGGTGGCGGCCCTCGTGCTTCGCGACAACGTCCTCCAGAACATGGCGCTCAGCATCGCCCAGTCCTTCGGCGTCGAGCTGCTCGATGCCGAGATCGGGCTGATGCGCAAGCTCGAGCGCCAGGGCCGCCTCGACCGGGCGATCGAGATGCTGCCCGGCGACGCCGAGCTGGCGGAGCGCCGCAAGGCGGGGCAGGGGCTGACCCGGCCCGAGCGGGCCGTTCTGCTCGCCTACGCCAAGATGACGATCTATGACGGCCTGCTGGCGACCGACCTGCCGGACCGGCCCTACTTCACGGCCGACCTCGCCAAATACTTCCCGCGTCCGCTGCGCCGCCGCTTCGCGGAGGAGATCGAGGCGCACCGGCTGCGGCGCGAGATCGTCGCCACCTGGCTCGCCAACAGCCTCGTCAATCGCGGCCTGCACGTCATCGCGAGCGAGCTCGAGGACGAGGCCGGCGCCACCTTGGCCGAGATAGCGCTGGGCTACGTGGCCGCGCGGGACGCCTACCAGATCCTCCCCGCCTGGGGGCAGGTCGAGGCGTTGCCCGCCGCCGTGCCGGTCGAGCTGCAGCTGGAGCTGCTGCGCGAGCTGCGTCGTGTGCTGGTGCGCGGGACCCGGTGGTTCCTCGCCAATGGCGGCAAGTCGCTGACGCTGCGCGAGGTGGTGGGCCGCTTCGGGCCGGGGATCGCCCGGATCGTCGCGGAGCTCGAGACGGTGCTCGGGGCGGAGGCGGCCGCCACCCTGTCCGAGACCGCGGCGAGCTACGTGGCGCAGGGCGTCGAGGGAACGCTGGCCCGGTCGCTCGCGGCCTCGCCCTACCTTCTGCCGAGCGGCGACGTGGTCCTCGTGGCACGGAACGTGGCCGGGGATCCGGATCCGCAGGCCGACAGCGATCTGACCACCGCCCGCGTCTACTTCGCACTGGAGAGGGCGCTCGGGATCGGCTGGCTGCGCGAGCGGCTGGCGCTGGTGGCGCCTGCGCTCGAGCTGGGATCGGCTGGCCCTGGCCGGCCTGGAGGACGAGCTTTCGGCCGTTCTACGGCGGCTGGCCGTGGCAGCGCTCGACGCCGGGCGTCCCCGGCGGCTCGGTCGAGGAGGCGGAGAACGGCGTGGATGGCTATCTCGCGAGCGGCGTCCATGGATTTGATCGCTATCAAGCCGGCTGAAGGAGGAGCTGGCGACGGTCGAGAGGCTCGACCTCGCGGCGCTGAGCGTGGCCGCGCGGGCCCTCGGCGGCCTCGTTCCGGGCGGCTGAGCACAGCGTTTGTCGGCGGATTGTTGCAAGCGGGTCCTTGCCCCGGCCGCTCCGGCGTTCTATGTCGCACGGCTCATGAGCCGGCGGCCGGCTCGATGCCCGGAATGAAGACCGGCAGATCCGGTGGTCGTCGACAAGGCGTGGCCGGTCTCGGCGAGGCGAGCTGGCATCAACGTGCTGCGCATTCGGCGCCATTCGGAGTCTCGAGCATGCAACAAACCACCTCCCTCAAATACAAGGAAGGTGAGCTGTTCTTTCGGCAGTGGCTCCGCTCGCCCAAGTCGATGGGGTCGGTCATCCCCTCGTCGCGAGCGCTTGCGACGGTCATTGCCGATGCGGTCGTCTGGAAGCCCGGCCAGTATGTGGTCGAGCTCGGCGGCGGCACCGGCGCCATCACGCAGGGCCTCATCGCCCGCGGCATCCCGCGCGACAAGCTGGTCGTCATCGAGCTCGACGAGTCGCTCTATGACTGGCTCTCGGCGCATCTGCCGGGATCGCTCGTGGTGCGCGGCGACGCCACCAAGCTCGATCGGATCCTCCTCGATCGCGGCATCACGGACGTCAGCACGGTGATCTCCGGCCTGCCGATGGTAGGCATGCCATTCGCCTTCCAGAAGGCGATCGTTGAGCAGGGTCTGGCCGCGCTCGGCGCCGACGGCACCATGCTGCAATACAGCTACTCGCCGATCTCGCCGGTCCCGGCACGCAAGCTCGGCATCAAGGCCGAGATCGTGCGCTACGTCCTCTGGAACTTCCCGCCGGCCGATGATCTGGCGCTATCGGCGCGGCTGAGCCCGGGGCCTTGCGCTCTCGTGCCACGCGAATTTTCTTGCGCTGCCGTGGATGACGCTGGCGATCTCGATCGTCTATGATTGCCAGTCATGCTCATGCGTGGAGCTTATCCACCCGTGATGGGCTGAGCCAGGGCGCCGCCGTGCGTCGTCGGCGCCCTGCCAAGCAGCGGTAGCGCGCTGGCTCGTGTCGATGGCGCATCCGGGCGGGCGGTCCTGCATGGACAGCCCGTCGTCATCGCGAGGCAGATGGCCATGGGCGGCGGCAACGCCGGAGATGGGGACGAGGTCCCTGCGGACGCGCAGGACAGGGGGCAGCTTGTCGCGTGACCTGACCGGCGCGGTCGAGCGGATCGGATGGCTCGGCCTCGCCTGCATCGGCACGGGCATGATGATCATCGCCTCGGTCGCGACCGCCATCCTCTTTGGCCCCCTCCTCGGCCTCAATCTCGAGGACGTGCTGGTGACGATGGCGATCCTGCTCGTCGTCTCCCTCGTCGTGGTGATGCCGGGCCTCGCGGTGACCCTGAGGCTCATTCAGCATCTCGTGCGTGGTCAGCATCGCCTCGAGGCCGAGATCCGCCGCCGGGCCCAGGCCGAGCTGAGGCTACGGGAGCTCGCGGCGCGCGACGATCTAACGGGCCTTGCGAATCGTCGCAGCTTCGTCGAGAGCGCGCACCGGCTGGTCGCGGTGAGCCATCGCCACGACCGCTGGCTGGCGCTGATGGTCGTCGATCTCGACGGGTTCAAGGCGGTCAACGACCGCTCCGGTCATCTCGCCGGCGACAGCCGGCTGCAGCGGCTGGGTCGCCTGCTCGGTGACGAGATCCGTCAGTCGGACATCGCGGCCCGACTGGGCGGCGACGAGTTCGCCGTCCTCTTGCCGGACGCCGATGCGGCGCAGGCCGTCCTCGTCGCCGAGCGCATCCGGCGTGCCATCGAGATCGATCCCGACCTGGGCGACCTCACCGCCAGCATCGGCGTCGCCGCCAGCCGTGGCGAGCGTGTCGACCTGGACGAGCTGCTGGCGAGCGGCGATCGGGCGCTCTATGCCGCGAAGCGGCAGGGCCGGAACCGGGTGGTGACGGCGACGACGACGCGCGACGGACCGCGGGAGCCGCTGCACCGGGCAGCGGTCCACTGATCCGGCCCGGCTCGCTGCCGACCAGCCTCAGGCGCCGGGTGCCGGCAGATACTGATAGAGCCAGGTCTCCGTCAGCGGCCGCCCGTCCAGCTGGAGGAAGAGCCGCAGCTCCGCCGGATCGGGCCCGTCGGCGGAAAGGTCGAACATCGCGCGCCAGCGCTCCGTCGTCGGCACCCGCTCGACCATGATGAGCCCGCCGATCGTGCCGCGCGAGCTCGTGATCACGGCCTCCGGCTTCTGATCCTTGTCGAGCTTGGGCAGATCGCCGCCGGCGAACTCGACGACGAACTTCTCGACCCCCTTGGGCCTGGGCTTGCCGGCCTCGCCGCCCCGGCCGACGCGGGTCGCGACGCACCGTGCCAGATCCGCCGGGAAGAACGGCTCCTTGTCGACCCAGTGCTGACGATAGCTTGAAGCCGAAGTCGACGCCCGCCTTGGCCGGCTCGGCCGGCACCCAGAAGGCGTTGATGTTGTCGTAGATCTCGTCGTCGGTCGGGATCTCGACGAGCTGCACCGAGCCCTTGCCCCAGTCGCCCACCGGCTCGATCCACACCGAGGGCCGCTTGTCGTAGCCCACGCCATCGAGATAATGCTCGAAGTTGCGGTCGCGCTGCGAGAGGCCGAAGCCCTTCGGATTGTCGTCGAGGAAGCTCGAGGTGATGATGCGCGGCGGATCGTTGAGCGGTCGCCAGATGCGCTCGCCCGAGCCGGTCCACAGCGCCAGGCCGTCGGCGTCGTGCACCTCGGGCCGCCAGTCCTCGCGATAGCGCTTGTCGTACTCGCGCGAACCAGAACATCGAGGTCAGGGGCGCGATGCCGAGATGCTCGACGTCGGCGCGCAGGAAGAGGTGGTTCTCGACGTCGATCGTCACACCCTTGCCGCGATGGAGCGCGAAGCGGTAGGCGCCGCTGATGCTCGGCCCATCCAGCAGGGAGTGGACGATCACCGGGTCGTTCTCGGTCGCCGCCGGCTCGAACCAGTGGGCGACGAAGTCCGGGAACTCCTCGGGCTTGGGGTCGCCGGTGCCGATGGCGACGCCGCGCGACGACATGCCCACCTGGCCGAGCTCGCCGACCGCCCGCCAATAGGAGGCGCCCACATAGGTGGCCCAGGGCTCGCGCTTGGCCCAGTCGCCCTCGAGGCGCGACTCGCGCACCCAGAAGCCGGCGAAGGCCGAGGGCTCCGGCGCCAGCTTGCGGGCGACGTGATCGGCCGGCATCGAGAAGTAGTCGGGCGAGTAGAGGATCTCGCGCGCCTGCCCGTCGCCCACCTCGTACATCCGCACGGTCTTGGGGAAGTACATCCCGACGAGCATGAACGTGATCGGGTAGACGCTGGGCCCGTCGGCATAGAGCGCGTACTCGGGCTTGAAGCGGATCTTGCCGTAGGCGTCGTAGTCGATCTGGGCGACGACCTCCGGATCCGGGCGCGGCGGCGGCACGTAGGGCTGGCTCGCCAGCGCGCGCGCATGATCGATAAGCCCCTCGAAGCTGAAGGGCTGCGCCGGCCCGAGCTTCAGCTTCTCGGCGGTCTGGGCGTTGGCGGGCACATTCAAAAGCTGGGTCGCCAGCGGCGCGAGCGCGGCATGCCCGAGCAGCTGCCGCCGGCTCAGGGACGGTCTCATGGAAACCGATTCTCCCGGACAGAGGAACGCAAAAAGCCATCTAGCGGCCCGAGGCGGGCTTGTCGACCGGATCGTCCGGCGCGGCCTGTCGAAGCCTGCGTCCCATGGGACACAGGCCGCTCCGGCGAGGGGCCGCAGCCGCTCAATGCGCGCCCACGATGTGCGCCACGACCTCCTGCATGGTCGTGGCGGCGGTCCGCTCGTCGGCGATCACCTGGCCCTGGCGGAGCGCCACGATGCGGTCCGAGACGGCGAAGACGTCGGTCAGGCGATGGCTGATCAGGATCACGGCGATGCCGCGCCGCTTGAGCTCCCTGATCAGCTCGAGGACATGCTCGACCTCGCGCACCGCCAAGGCCGCCGTGGGCTCGTCCATGATCACGAGCCTGGGATCGAAGGTCAGCGCGCGGGCGATCGCCACCGACTGCTGCTGCCCGCCCGAGAGGCGCCCGACATCGACATGGATGTTGGGGATGCGGGCACCCAGCCGCTCGATCATGCGCAGCGCCTCGCGCTCGACGGCCGCACGGTCGATCACGGGCAGGATGCCCAGGACGCGCCGCACCGGCTCGCGGCCGAGGAAGATGTTGGCCGCCACGTCCTGCTGACGGGCGAGCGCCAGGTCCTGATAGATCATCTCGATGCCGCGCCGGCGGATCGCCGCCGGACCGAGGCCGGTCAGGTCCTCGCCCGCGAAGGCGATGCGGCCGGCGTCCGGGCGATGGATGCCCGTGATGGTCTTCATGAGCGTCGACTTGCCGGCGCCGTTGTCGCCGACGAGCGCCACGACCTCGCCGGCCTCGACGCCGAAGCTGACACCCTGCAGCGCCTCGATCGTGGCGAAGCGCTTGCGCACGTCCTCGATCAGGAGAAGGCTCACGCGCCGCGCCTCCGCGCCGAGGTCTGGTCCAGCCAGACGGCGAGGATGAGCACGGCGCCGATCGCCATCTGCTGGTAGTAGGACTGCACGGCCATCAGGTTGAGGCCGTTCTGCAGCACGCCCATGATCAAGGCGCCGATCAGGGTGCCGAGGATCGAGCCGCGGCCGCCGAAGAGGTTGGTGCCGCCGATGATGGCGGCCGTGATGGCGGTGAGCTCGTAGCCCAGCCCGGCCGTCGGGTCGCCGGCGTTGACGCGCGTCATGAAGAGCAGGCCGGCCACGCCGGCCATCAGGCCAGAGATGGCGTAGAGCGCCACCTTGTGGCGCTCGACCGGGATGCCGGTGGCGCGCGCCGCGGCCTCGTTGTCGCCGATGACGAGCGTGTAGCGGCCGAAGCGGGTGTAGGCCAGGACCCAGTGCATCACGAGGGCGACACAGAGGAAGATCACGGCCGGCATCGGAATGCCCCAGGGCCGGCCCTGGCCGAGGAAGAGGAGGCCGGGGTCGAGGCCGTAGATGGCCTGGCCGCGGGCGATGACCAGCGCGAGGCCGCGCGCGATCCCCAGCATGCCCAGCGTGACGATGAAGGCCGGCACCCTGGCGCGCGTGACCAGAAGGCCGTTGACCGTGCCGGCGAGGAGCCCGGCGCCCAGGCAGCCGATCAGGCCGACGATGCCCGGCAGGCCCAGCCCGACGATCAGCGAGGCGCCGACGACGCCGCTCAGGCCCAGCACCGAGCCCAGCGACAGATCGAGCCCGGCCGCGCTGATCACGAAGGTGGCGCCGATCGCCAGGACGCCGATCGTCGCCGTAGCGAGGAGGATGTTGAGGAGGTTCGAGATCGAGAGGAAGTAGGGCGAGAGCAGCGCCATGACGACGCAGAGCAGGACCAGGACGGCCAGCGATTCGGGCCGGAAGGAGAGCCGGCTCAACAGAGGCGCCCTGGACGCCGCCGCCTCCCTTGCCGCCATGCGAGGGCCGCTCCCCGATCCGGCGCCCGCTCCCGCGCCTCCTTGCTACTTGACGTATTCGAGCAGCGGGTCGGCGCCCGCCTGGAGGACCTCGCCCGTCAGCACCAGCGTCGGCACCGCGATGAGCTGCGGCACCTTCTTGCCGTCCAGAACGTCGGTCGCCTTCTCCACCGCCTCCTTGCCGACGAGGTAGGGGAGCTGGGCCACGCTGGCGTTGAGCCGGTCCTCCTCGATGCTTTTCACCGCGTCCTTGTTGCCGTCCACGCCCACCACGATGATGCTGTCGCCCTGGCCGGCGGCGTAGACGGTCTCGACAGCACCCAGCGCCATCACGTCGTTGGCGGCGAAGATCGCCCTGAGGTCGGGATACTGGGTCAGCGTGTCGTTGGTGATGTTGGCGGCCTTGCCGCGATCCCAGTCGCCCGGCAGCGAGGCCACCACCTTGAGCCCTGGCGCTGCCTTGGCGAGCTCCTCCTTGAAGCCCTGTGCCCGCTTCTGGCCGGTGATGTTGCCCGAGAGACCCTCGATCACCAGGACCGGCCCCCTGGCGTCCGGGCCCAGGGTCGCGGCCACATAGTCGGCACCCTTGCGGCCGGCCTCGACATTGTCCGAGCCGATCGAGAAGGCGATCTTCACACCCGCCTTCTGGGCGATCGCGTAGTCGATGTTGGCGTCGAGGTCGACGACCGGGATGCCTTCCTCGTTGGCGCGCTTGAGACAGGGCAGAAGGTTGGTCGAGTTGATGGCGGCGACCAGCATCACGGCGGGCTTGCGCTCGAGCATGGTGTTGCAGACGTTGAGCTGCGGCTCGGCCGCCTGGTCGCTCTCGACGGCCTGGAGGTAGTAGTCGACGCCCTGGGCCTTGGCGGCATCCTCGATGCCCTGCTCCATGGCCCCCCAGAACGGGTTGGAGAGTGTCTTGAGGAGCACGCCATAGGTCTTCTTGTCCTGGGCGTGGGCCGCGCCGGCGACGGCGAGCGCCGCCATCGCCGCCAGCGTCATGGTGAGGGCCTTGCGCATAGCCTCGGTCTCCACTGTCCTGATCCTGGGCCGCGCGTCTCGTGCGTCGGGCTAGGCTCAGGCTAGTGCGGCCCTTCGGAAAGACAATATTTTCGGCCGGAGCGCCGGGGCACGCCGCCCGCCTCGCGGCCGGCGGTCGGCGTGCCCCGCTCCCTGGCTCAATGCAGGCGGTAGAGGCCGCTCGCGTGGCCCAGCCGGCCGGGGGCGATCAGCTCGCACCTGCCTACGCTGACGGAGTGCAGCTTGCCGTCGATGCGCCGCGTCCAGAAGTCGAGGAACCGGCGCAGCTCGGGATATTCTGGCGCCAGGTCGAGATGCTGCCACAAGAAGCTCTGCAGCAGACCCGGATGGTCGGGCATGTGATAGAGGATCTCGGCCGTTGCCAGCCGGTAGCCCTCGAGCTGGCGCTCCAGCGATCCGTGGCTCTGCGTCGTCATGCATCACCTCCGCTCGGCTCCCCCACGGGCGAGAGTTCCGTGGTGTCACGCCATCGTCAAGCATCAACCGCTAAAAAATCGTTTCGTTTCAGCTTGTTGGCAGCCAAGGCCGGCGAGTGCTGACATTTCCGCAGGGGGCTCTTGCGTCGTCCGGCGGGCATGCCTACCTACGGGGCGCGGTTGGCACTCTCCTTTTGTGAGTGCTAGCAGGTTAAGCCGCACAAGCCGTCATGAGGAGGTTCCATGCAGTTCAGGCCGTTGCACGACCGTGTCGTGGTCCGTCGTCTCGAGGAGGAGGAGCGGACGAAGGGCGGGATCATCATTCCCGACACGGCGAAAGAGAAGCCGATGCAGGGCGAGATTGTGGCCGTCGGCCCCGGTGCCCGCAACGAGCAGGGCGAGATCGTGGCGCTGGACGTGAAGGCCGGCGACCGTGTGCTGTTCGGCAAGTGGTCGGGCACCGAGGTGAAGATCGACGGCGAGGAGCTGTTGATCATGAAGGAGAGCGACATCATGGGGATCATCGAGGGCGTGGCCGCCGCGAAGAAGGCCGCCTGAGGCTCTCTCCCCTGGATAGCCGATCTCTCCGAGACAGAAGCGTAAAGGACCGACCATGGCCGCCAAGGACGTGAAATTTTCGACCGACGCCCGCAACAAGATGTTGCGCGGCGTCACCATCCTCAACGACGCCGTCAAGGTGACGCTGGGCCCGAAGGGCCGCAACGTGATCCTGGACAAGAGCTTTGGTGCTCCTCGGATCACCAAGGACGGTGTCACCGTCGCCAAGGAGGTGGAGCTTTCCGACAAGTTCGAGAACATGGGCGCGCAGATGGTGCGCGAGGTGGCCTCGAAGACGAACGACATCGCCGGTGACGGCACGACGACCGCGACCATCCTTGCCGCCGCCATCGTGCGCGAGGGTGCGAAGTCGGTGGCCGCCGGCATGAACCCGATGGACCTCAAGCGCGGCGTCGACATGGCGGTCGAGGCCATCGTCGCGGACCTCGCGAAGCGCACCAAGAAGGTGACGACCTCGGAGGAGATCGCCCAGGTCGGCACGATCTCGGCCAACGGCGATGCGCGAGGTCGGCAAGATGCTGGCCGAGGCGATGCAGAAGGTCGGCAACGAGGGTGTGATCACGGTCGAGGAGGCCAAGAGCCTCGAGACCGAGCTCGACATCGTCGAGGGCATGCAGTTCGACCGCGGCTACATCTCGCCCTATTTCGTCACCAACAGCGAGAAGATGCGGGTCGAGCTCGAGGATCCCTACATCCTCATCCACGAGAAGAAGCTGGGCAATCTGCAGGCGCTGCTGCCGGTGCTGGAAGCCGTGGTGCAGAGCAGCAAGCCGCTTTTGATCATCGCCGAGGACGTCGAGGGCGAGGCCCTGGCGACGCTGGTCGTGAACAAGCTGCGTGGCGGGCTCAAGGTCGCGGCGGTGAAGGCGCCGGGCTTCGGCGATCGCCGCAAGGCGATGCTCGAGGACATCGCGGTCCTGACGGCGGGCCAGGTGATCAGCGAGGATGTCGGGATCAAGCTCGAGAGCGTCACGCTCGAGATGCTGGGCCGTGCCAAGCGCGTCGTGATCGAGAAGGAGAACACGACGGTCATCGACGGCGCCGGCGCCAAGGAGGAGATCACCGGGCGCTGCAACCAGATCCGGGCGCAGATCGAGGAGACGACCTCGGACTACGACCGCGAGAAGCTGCAGGAGCGTCTGGCGAAGCTGGCGGGCGGCGTTGCGGTGATCCGCGTCGGCGGTGCCACCGAGATCGAGGTGAAGGAGCGCAAGGATCGCGTCGACGACGCGATGAACGCGACCCGTGCCGCGGTCGAGGAGGGTGTGGTCGCCGGTGGCGGTGCTGCGCTGCTCTATGGCCTGAAGGCTCTGGACGGCCTCAAGCCCGGCAACGACGACCAGCGCGTGGGCATCGAGATCGTCAGGAAGGCGATCACCGCACCGGCGCGTCAGATCGCCGAGAATGCCGGCATCGACGGCTCGATCGTCATCGGCAAGCTGCTCGAGAGCAAGGACACGAGCTGGGGCTACGACGCCCAGGCGGGCGAGTATGGCGATCTCGTGAAGAAGGGCATCATCGACCCGACCAAGGTCGTGCGCGCCGCTCTCCAGAACGCTGCCTCGGTGGCCGGTCTCCTCATCACCACGGAGGCCATGATCGCCGAGAAGCCCGAGAAGAAGCAGGCGATGCCTGCCGGCGGCCCCGACATGGGCGGCATGGATTTCTGATCGATCTACCCATCGATCGGAGCCACGAGGGAGGGCCGCGGGCAACCGCGGCCCTTTCCTTTTCAGCGACCGCTGACCCGTGATCCGTGCTATCGTGTTTGATAGCGCTGACCTGCGGAGACGGTCATGGGTCAGGTTCTGGTCCGCAATCTCGAGGACGAGGTGATCGACACGCTCAAGCTCCAGGCGAGCGCGAGCGGCATCTCGCTCGAGGAGCAGCTTCGCAAGATCCTTCGGGCAGCCGCGCATCCGAGCAAGGCCGATCTCCTCGAGGAGCTGAAGGAGATCCGGGCGATGACTCCGCCCGGGCCTCGTCCCCTCGCGGAAGACATCATTCGCGAGATTCGTGACAGCGAATGACGCTGGTCGTCGATGCGAGCGTCGCCCTCAAGTGGTTCGTGAGTGAGCCCGGCACGGAGGCGGCCGCGGCGTTGCTGGCGGGGTCCGAGCCGCTGATCGCACCCCAGCTCGTCGTGGGTGAGATCTGCAACGCGACTTGGAAGCTCTGGCGTCGCGGCGCGGTGGCGGCGTTGCAAGCGCGGAGGATCGCCCACCGCATAGCCCGTACCTACGACCGGCTCGTTCCCTTGCCGGGCTTGGCTCCACGATCGGCGGCGATCGCCCTCGACTTGGATCATCCGGCCTATGATTGCTTCTACCTCGCCCTCGCTGAGCGGGAGCGCACGGTTGTCGTGACCGCCGATCGGCGGCTCGCGGCCAAGGTCGCGCAGACGCCCTACGCCTGCCTCGTCCATCTTCTCGCGCGCTGACCTCCAACCGTGAGATAGACATAGCGCCTGGTCCACCCGAGGCGCTATCGACGGCCGGTCCTGGACGAGCGGAGGCCCACCGATGAGCAGCACCATGCCGACCGAGATGACCTATGTGCGGATCGACGGCTTCGGCGGGCCCGAGGTGCTGAAGCCCGCCCGGATGTCTGTGCCCACGCCGCGCCCGGGCGAGGTGCTGATCAAGGTGGCGGCAGCCGGCATCAACCGCCCGGACGTGTTCCAGCGCAAGGGCGGCTATCCGCCGCCGCCGGGTGCCAGCGACGTGCCGGGGCTCGAGGTGGCGGGCGAGGTGGCGGCGCTGGGCGAGGGGGCGGAGCGCTACCGGGTGGGCGATTCCGTCTGTGCCCTGGTCGCGAGCGGCGGCTATGCCGAATGGTGCACCGCCCCCGAGCCGCAGGTCCTGCCGGTGCCGAAAGGCCTCTCGATGGTCGAGGCCGCAGCCCTGCCCGAGACCTTCTTCACCGTCTGGACCAACGTCTTCGACCGCGGCCGCCTCGTCGCGGGCGAGACCTTTCTCGTCCATGGCGGCTCCTCGGGCATCGGCACGACGGCGATCCAGCTCGCCCACGCCCGCGGCGCCAAGGTCATCGCCACGGTGGGCTCGCCCGAGAAGCAGCGGGCCTGCGAGGCGCTTGGGGCGTTCCGCGCCATCGACTACCGCGCCCAGGACTTCGTCGCCGTCGTCAAGGAGGTGACCGGCGGCAAGGGTGCCGATCTCATTCTCGACATGGTGGGCGGCGACTATGTCGCCCGCAACCTCGAGGCCGCCGCCGTCGAGGGGCGCATCGTCCAGATCGCCTGGCTGCACGGGCCGAAAGTCACCGCCGACTTCACGCGGCTGATGATCAAGCGCCTGACCTGGACCGGCTCCACCCTGCGGCCGCGGCCGATCGAGGCGAAGGCCGCCATCGCCAGGGCCCTCGAGCGCGAGGTCTGGCCCCTGATCGAGGCCGGCAAGGTCAAGCCGCTCATCCACGCGACCTTTCCCCTGGCCGAGGCCGCCAAGGCGCATGCGCTGATGGAGGAGAGCTCGCACATCGGCAAGATCGTGCTCACCGTCTGAGCAAGGGGGCTCGGGCGTCAGGCGGCCGGCGTCTCGACCCGGTGCCGCGGCGTCCCGCCGGCGAGCCAGGTCTCGAGGTTCTCCATGAAGAAGGCGGCCAGCCGTTCCTGCCAGTCGGCCACGGCATCCGCGCAATGTGGGCTGAGGATCACATTGTCGAGGCCCCAGAGCGGGCTTTCCGCCGGCAGGGGCTCGACCTCGAAGACGTCGAGATAGGCACCGCCCAGCCGCCCGGAGGCGAGGGCTGCCGCCAGCGCCGCCTCGTCGACCACCGGACCCCGCGCGGTGTTGACGAGGAGGGCGCTGGCCGGCAGCAGCGCCAGCGCCGCCTCGTCGATCAGATGCCTTGTCTCGGGCGTCAGGCGGACGTGCAGGCTCAGCACGTCGGCCTCGGGCAGGATGGCCCGGAGCTCGCCCATCGGCGCCACGCGGTCGAGCTCCGGCATCGGCTCGGGCCGCCGCGCCACGCCCACCGTGCGCATCCCGTGAGCCTTGGCGAGCCGGGCCACCTCCCGGCCGATCGCACCGGGGCCGACAAGAACAAGAGTCCGGCCGGCGAGTGGCCGCCACGCCTGCTTTTGCCAAACCCGCCGGGCCTGCTGGCGCAGATAGGTGGGCAGGCCGAAGGCGAGCGCGATCATGGCGCCCACCGCCACCTCGGCGAGGTACGGGCCGAGCACCCCGCGGCTGTTCGTGACGAGCAGCCGCTCCTCGTCCCAGCCCAGGAGATGATCGAAGCCCGAGCCGCCCACATGCAGCCACCTGAGGCTCGGGCAGCCGATCAGCGGCCGCTGCGCGGGCCCGTCGAAGCGCTCGGTCTTGCAGCCATAGGCGATCGTCGGGCGGAAGCGCTCGAGCAGCCCTGGCAGCGCCTCGGGCCGGGCGCAGGCCTCGATGGGCAGGCCCGGAAAGCGCCGTCGCAGCAGGTCGAGATAGAGATCGGCACGCTCGTGCGCGATCAGCAGCCGCTCCTCCGCCATCCTTTTTTCCTTTCTCCTTTCCCGCCCCGGGTCTGCCATCCGATGGCGCACCGCCGGCCGGCGCGGGAGGCGCCGGACTCGACGCCCGGCGTCGGAACACCATATGCGAGTTGTGGCAGTCTTCTGCCGCCTTGCAATCGGAGGGTCCATGTTCCGCGCCTACCGCATCGATCAGGACCGCGTCAGCCTCTGGCGGCTGGTGGGGTGGCGGGGCGTCGTCGTGATCGCGGTGGCGCTGGCGGTCCTCGTGGCGCTGGCGATCGTCGCCACGGGCCTGTTCCTCGTCCTCTTCCCCATCTTCGTGATCGCCGGCCTCGTCGCCCGCTTCCTCGCCGGCCGCGGCCAGAAGCGGCCGCTGCGCCGTGCGCCGGGCGTCCTCGAGGGCCGCTACGAGGTTCTCGACGTCGAGCCCGCGCCCGGCAGCGGCCCCGGCCGTGGCTGGGGCCGCCGCGACAGCTGAGCGGGCTCAGCCGGGCATGGTCGCCCGCATCGACGGCCGCTCGGCGAAGCCCGCGTACCAGGCGGCCAGCGCCGGCCGTGCGTCCCGCCAGGGCTCGTCCGGCATGCGGAAATCGAGATAGCCCAGGCCACAGCCGATCGTGATGGCGCCGATGTCGAGGCGCCCGTCCAGCCTTTTCGGATCCGCCTCGAGATGATCGAGTGCTCGAGCGATTTTCAGCTTCTGCCCGGCCACCCAGTCGGCCCAGCGCAGCGCCTCGGGGCGCAGGAAGGTCTCGTAGCGGGTGCTCACTGCGGCGTCGAGGATGCCGTCGCCCAGCGCCTGCAGCTGCAGCGTCGAGAAGCGCTCGCTTCCCGCCGGCGGGAAGAGCACCGGGCCGCTGCCGATGCTGTCCAGATACTCGGCGATCACCCGCGAATCGAAGAGCGCCAAGCCCTCGTCCGTCACGAGGCAGGGGATCTTGCCGATCGGATTGTCGGCGACCACCGCGTCGTTGGGCGCCACCGGCGTGAGCGCACGGGCGGCGATCTCGATGCGGGAGAGGAGGCCCTTCTCGTGCGCGACGACGACGGTCTTGCGCCCGAAGGGCGAGGCGGGGTTGGTGTGCAGTCTCATTGCTGGTCTCCCGAGAGGGCCCTTTTGGGGCGCGGCGCGCCCTCTCTAGACCCTTCGGACCGCCTGCGCATCTCCGTCGCGGCCGGCTTGGTTGACCCTCGGGGCCAGCGGGTCTAAGGCCGGCCGCACGGACCTTCGGCGGCACGCGGGCAGCGCTTTTCCCTTGGGGTCCGAGAGGACCGGCGAGGAATGACGATCTATCTTTGGGTCGCGCTCGGCAGCGCGCTGGGCGGCATGGCCCGCTTTTGGATGTCGGGGCTCGTCGCCGAGCGCGTCGGCGAGGTCTTTCCCTGGGGTACGATGACGGTGAACGTCGCCGGCTCCTTCATCATCGGGCTCTTCGGCACGCTCACGGCCGCCGACGGGCGCTTTCTCGTCTCGCCCGAGGTGCGCGTCCTCGTGCTGGTGGGCTTTTGCGGCGGCTTCACCACCTTCTCGAGCTTCAGCCTGCAGACGATGGCGCTGGCGCAGGACGGCGAGTGGCTCTGGGCCGGCGGCAATATCGTCCTTTCCGTGCTGGTGTGCCTGGTCGCGGTGTGGCTTGGTCACAGCATCGCCATGGTGATCAACCGTTAGGGAGGCCCAGGATGCAGGTTCCGGAAGCCGCGACGCTGTTGCGTATCTTTCTGGGCGAGAGCGACCGTCACGGGCATCAGCCGCTCTACGAGGTGATCGTGGTCGAGGCCAAGAAGGCCGGCCTCGCCGGCGCCACCGTGCTCAGGGGGCCGATGGGCTTCGGCCATTCGAGCCACCTGCACACGGCCAAGATCCTGCGCCTCTCCGTCGACATGCCGATCATCGTCGAGATCGTCGACGCCGAGGAAAAGATCCAGGCCTTCCTGCCGGTGCTCGACGGCATGATGGGCAGCGGGCTCGTGACCCTCGAGAAGGTCCGTGTGCTCCGCTACGGCGACGCCGCCAACGGCGCCCCGGCCAGCGCCACCTAGGCTCGTCTTTGGGCGGGTGGCGTCGGCCAAAGACGAGCCAGGCTTCGCCTGGTCTGGCGGAGTAGATCTTCAGCTCTCGGAGAGCCGATGGCGCCGTCCACGCTCGCCGGAGGTCGCAGATCATGCCGCAGAGCCCCGTGCTGATCGTCGGAGCCGGCCCCGCCGGGCTGGTTCTCGGGATCGAGCTCGCGCGCCGCGGCGTGCCGCTCCATCTCATCGATCGTCGCCCCGAGCCGCTCGGCCGTGATCGCGCGATCGTCCTCAAATCCCGCACGCTCGAGCTTCTGGCCGGCATCGGGCTGGCGGAGACGTTCCTGCGGCACGGTCGAATCATCAAGGGCGTCGATCTCTTCTCGGGCGCGGAGAAGGTCGCGTCCGTCGGGCTCGAAGGTCTCGACAGCCCGTTTCCTTTCGATCTCTGCCTTCCCGAGGAGGTGACCGAGCGTCTCCTCACCGACGAGCTCGAGCGCCTCGGCGTCCGGATTGAGCGTGGTGTCGAGTTTCTGGGCCTCGAGCAGGGCGAGCGCGGCGTCAGCGTGGTCCTGCGCTCGCAGGATGACGGCGAGCGTAGGTTGGACGTGGCTTGGCTCGTCGGCGCGGACGGCTTGCGAAGCGCTGTTCGCGGCGCCCTGGGCGACGCATTCGAAGGCCATGACTATCCCACCTTGTGGGGCGTTGCGGACGCGCAGCTGGTGGCGTGGCCGCGGCCGACGGATCGCGCCACCGTCCAGATCGAGCCACCGGTCGTGATCGCCTTCCCGCTTCAGGATGGCCGATGGCGCTTCACCTTCCAGCCGGATGCCGCCGACAGCGAGGTATTGAGGACCGTCGAGGCGCGGCTTCGCGCGATCGCACCCGGCGCCACGCTGCTCGACCCCGACGAGCCGGCGCTGTTCCGCACGCATGGTCGGGTCGCGCGCCGCTTCCGGATCGGGCGCGTCCTGCTCGTGGGTGATGCCGCCCACGCCTCGACCCCGTTCGAGGGCCACGGCATGAACGCCGGCATGCAGGATTCCCAGAATCTCGGCTGGAAGCTGGCGCTGGTCGCGACCGGTGCCGCACCGGAGGCGCTGCTCGACTCCTACGAGGCCGAGCGCCGTCCGGTGGCACAGGCGATCAACCTTTCCGGGGACGATGCCGAGGCGCGCGCACGGCGCGACCCGACGGCCAGGCGGGCCTTGATGACCTTTCTCGCCGCCCCGGAGGGCCGCCGGCTCGCCGCCATTGCCGAGTCGGAGCTCGCCTTCGGCTACGATCAGAGCCCCATCGTCGACGAGGTTGTTTCGGCAGCGCCGACGCCGGCGAGCGGCACGCGGGTCGGGTACCGTGTCGGTGACGCGGCGCCGCTCGAAGGGCAGGACCGCAGCTTCCGCCTGCACGAGCTGATCGGCGGCCCCGCTCACATCCTCCTCCTCCTGCTCGGAGAGACGGAGCCCGCGGCCGTCAGCGAAGGGCTCGCGCTGGTGAGGGCGGCCGCCCGTCGTTGCCGACCACATGTGGAAGCGTACGTCGTCGTTCGGAGCGATCGAGCCGATGGCAGTATCGCGGCCGATCTGCTCCACGACCCGACCGGCGCGCTCCACCATCGTCTCGGTGCCGACCGGCCGAGCCTCTGCATGGTACGGCCGGATGGCCATTTGGGCTTCCGATCCGAGCCTCCCTCGCTCGAGGCGCTCGAGGCCCACCTCGCTCGCATCCTCTGCCCCGCTTGAGCACGATCGATCGTTCTCGATGCCGGTGAAGGTCTGCCGGCATCGGGCAGCGGCTCGCCCGGCCCGACACCTCCGGACCGATGGTCGGGTCGAGCGGGTGAGCCGTATCATCGAGGAGGCGGCGCCTCGGCCGACGCGTGCGGCAACCGAGGCGACCGAAAGATGGAAGCAGCCGGGTCTCGGGGCGTCTATCTCGGGTGTGGGTCGGCGGCTATCATGGGGGACGCTCCGCCGGCCCGCCGGAGCCCGCCCGACGAGGAGGCATCCGCCATCGCGACGAGCCAGCAGCCCAGCGTTGAAGCCGAAGCGCTGCTATCGGCGGAGCCGCGTGTCCGGCTTCGGGTGATCTTGAACAAGGGCGGTGGAACGATCCGGCGGGAGGGTGCCGAGACGGTCCGTGCGAGGCTGGCAGCGGCCTTCGCGGCCGCAGGAGCCGATGTCGAGATCATCCTCGCCTCGGGCGATGGGCTGAAGGTCCTCACGGGATCGGCGATCGCGGCGGCGCAGGCGGGCGAGATCGACGGCATCGTCGTCGGCGGCGGTGACGGCACCGTGAGCTCGGTCGCCGGGCTCGTCACCGGCACCGGTGTGCCGCTGGGCGTCCTGCCGCTCGGCACCCTCAACCACTTCGCCCGCGATCTCGGCATGCCGCCCGACATGGAGGCGGCCGCCGCCGTGATCGCTCGGGGCCATCCCCGCAGCGTCGACATCGGCGAGGTCAACGGTACCCGCTTCATCAACAACTCGCTGATCGGCGTCTATCCCTACATGGTGATCGAGCGCGAGCGGCGCCGGCGCATGCACGGGCTCGGCAAGTGGCCGGCGATGGGCATCGCGTTCGTGCGCATGCTCTGGCGCTTTCCGCGGCGCCGGCTCTCGCTCCATGTCGCCGGCCGTGCGACACCCTACCGGACGCCGCTCATGTTCGTGGGCGTGAACGAGTACCGCCTCGACGGGCTCGAGGTGCGTCGCCCGCGCGGCCTCGATGGCGGCGAGCTGCTGATCTTCGTGGTCAAGCAGCAACGCGCCCTGGGCCTTCTCTGGCTCGCCGTCCGCGTCTTCTTCGCGGGCCTCCGGGAATCCGAGGACCTCGACCTCGTGCGCTGCACGGAGGCCGAGATACGCACCCGTGCGAGCCGCGTTCCGGTGGCGCGCGACGGCGAGGTCGATCGGATGCACGGGCCGCTGCGCTACCGCCTGCTGCCGAAGGCCCTCACCGTCATCGCCCCTTCGGAGGAGGACGGCCCTTGAGCCCGCCCATGCGCTTCGTCTTCAGCGACGCCCATGCCGGCCACGACCCGGCCTTCTTCATCGTCCGCGGCCAGGTCCGCCACAGCGCCGAGCAGCCCGAGCGGGCGCGCATCCTGAAGGTCGCGGCGGAGCGCACGGGTCTGGCAGCCGTGCAGGCGGCGAGCCACGGCCGGGGGCCGGTCCTGGCCGTGCACACGCTCGACTATCTCGTCTTCCTCGAGCAGGCGCAGCGGGACTGGCGGGCCCTGGCCGGCACCGGGCCGGAGGTCGTGGCGAACGTCCACCCCCAGCGTCGGGATGCCACCTATCCCCGCTCGATCGTCGGCCGGGCGGGCTGGCACATGGCCGATGCGGCCTGCCCGATCGGGCCCGCGACCTGTGCTGCGGCCATGGCATCGGCCGACGTCGCCGTCACCGCGGCCGACCTCGTTCTCGCCGGCGAGCGGCAGGCCTATGCGCTCTGCCGGCCGCCCGGCCACCACGCCTATGCCGACATGGCCGGCGGCTTTTGTTTCCTCAACAACACCGCGATCGCGGCCGCGCATCTCGCGCCGGCGGCTCGGCCGCGTCGCCGTGCTCGACATTGACGTCCATCACGGCAACGGCACGCAGGGCATCTTCTGGGAGCGGCCGGACGTCCTCACCGTCTCGATCCATGCCGATCCGGCCGACTACTACCCCTTCTTCTGGGGCCACGCGCACGAGCGTGGCGCCGGCGCCGGGCTGGGCTTCAACCTCAACCTGCCGCTGGCCGTCGGCAGCGGGGATGCCCCGTGGCTGGCAGCGCTCGACGAGGCGCTGGCGGTGGTCGACGCCTTCCAGCCCGAGGCGCTCGTCGTGGCGCTGGGCCTCGACGCGCACGAGAGCGACCCGCTGCAGGGCATGCGCGTGACGACCCCCGCCTTCGCCGAGGCCGCCGCCCGCATCGCCCGCCGGCCATCTCCCATCCTCGTCGTCCAGGAGGGCGGCTACCTCTCGCCCGAGCTCGGCTCCAACCTCGAGAGCTTCATGGGTGGCTTCATGGCTGCCAGGGCAGGCGGCTAGCTCGGTCCCCATCCGGGGTTCCGGGCGCAAAGCGGCCTACGCCCGGGCGCGGGCTCTCGATTGGCGCAGGTGGCGCCGTTGCGGCCCCGTAGCCGGCCCGAAGCCATAAAATGCGGTGCGCGATGCCCCCATCGGCCCGTCGGGGCACTCGGAGGGTTGCCTCATGCGGCGCGCCGACCCATGATCGGCGGGTAATAGCCGGAATCAGGCAAATCCGGCCAAGGCCAATCAGGGAGGCCATTGGGTGCACGCCGGGAGAGCGCGCGGAAGGGACAATTCCGTCACGGCGGCCGCGGCGGCGGCCCAGCGGCCGATGGTGCCACTGAGCTCGCGGCTGCTCAACGATCAGCGCATCGTCGCGGCGATCTTCCTGGCACCCACGGTCATCGTGCTCGCCTGCGTCGTCCTCTACCCGTTCGTCTCGGCGATCATCCTCAGCTTCGAGCACAAATATGCCGGAGCACCGGCCAAATGGGTGGGCCTCGGCAATTATCGCGAGCTCTTCGCCGACCCGACCTTCCGCAAGGTGATCTGGAACACGATCGTCTACACGGCCTCCGCCGTCTGCATCAAGTTCGTCCTCGGCCTCGCCATGGCGATGGTCCTCAATCAGCCGCGACGGCTCGACTATCTCTGGCGCACGATCCTCTTCGTGCCCTGGGCCGTGCCGACGATCGTCACGGCGCTCAATTTCCGCTGGGTCTACGACGATTTCAGCGGCATGCTGAACAATGTGCTGATCAAGATCTTCGGCATGCAGGGCGTGATCTCCTGGCTGGGCGATCCGCACCTCGCGATGGGCTCGGTCGTGGCCGTGGTGATCTGGGCCGGCACGCCCTTCTACACCATGAGCTTCTTGGCCGGCCTCAAGGGCATCCCCAAGGAGCTCTACGAGGCGGCACGCCTCGATGGCGCCAACGCCTTCCAGGAGTTCCGCCACATCACCATCCCGCAGATGCGCCGCGTCTTCGCCGTGGTGCTGATGCTGTCCTCGATCTGGACCTCGACCAACCTCGTCATCGTCCAGGTCCTCACCAATGGCGGGCCGGCCAACGCCACGCAGATCCTGCCCAACCTCGCCTACAAATACGCGCTCCTGGCGAGCCGGCTCGGCATCGGCTCCGCCGTCAACATGGTGTTCTTCCCGCTCCTCGTCCTGCTCATCTTCTTCTTGAGCAGGCGCATGCTGGCCGAGAGGACCTGACGCCGTGGCCGCCACCATCACGGGTCAGCGACGGACGGCGCATCTCATCGGCTCGTTCTTCCTGCTGATCTTCATCATCTGGACGCTCGCACCCTTCTACTGGATGCTGAACACATCCTTGAAGGACCATGCCGAGATCTACGGCACCACGGCCACCCTCTGGCCGCACCATCCCACCCTCGAGAACTATCGGGTCCTCTTCTTCAAGACCAACTACCTGACCTTCTTCCGCAACAGCACCGTCGTGGCGCTGTCGACGACGGCCTTGACGCTGATCTGCGCCTCGCTCGGCGCCTACGCCATCGCACGCCTCGACTTTCCGGGTCGGAAAGTCATGGCACGGGCGATGATCTACACCTACCTCGTGCCGCAGTCGCTGCTCTTCATCCCGCTCTTCACCATCATGGTGGCGGTGCATCTCACCAACACGCTGACCGGGCTGACGCTCTCCTATCTGGGCTTCACCATCCCCTTTTGCACCTGGCTCCTGATGGGCTTCTTCATGTCCATCCCGCTCGAGCTCGAGGAATCGGCGCTGGTCGACGGCTGCACGCGGCTGGGCGTGCTCTTCCGCATCATCCTGCCGATCTCGCTGCCCGCGCTCGCGGTCGTGGCGTTCTTCTCGTTCACGCTCGCCTGGAACGAGTTCCTCTACGCCATCGTCTTCAACAACGAGCAGAGCGTGATGACCCTGCCCACGGGTCTCAGCAACTTCATTGTCGAGGACGTCTTCTTCTGGGGCCCGATCATGGGCTCCACCTTCCTCACCACGCTGCCGCCGCTCCTGGTCTACATGATCTTCCAACGCTGGCTCGTCACCGGCCTGACACTCGGTGCCGTCAAGGGCTGAGGCCCCGGCTCGCGCAAAGTTCGACCGTCAACAAGCCACCATCAGGGAAGGAAGAACGACGATGACCGGCCCACGCTTCAACCGACGCCATCTCCTGCGCACGAGCGCCGCCGCGGGCGCCACGCTGGCTGCAGGCGGGATGCTCGGATCCCGCCCGGCCCAGGCGCGCGACAAGAAGCTCGTCTACTGGCACATCCCGACCTTCACGCCGATGGCCGACGAGGCGGCGCGCCAGTTCTTCGACGAGTTCTGCAAGCAGGCCGGGCTCAAGGAGAGCGAGGTCTCCTTCATCGTGGTCCCCAATTCCGAGCTCGTGCCGCGCCTGAGCGCCGCGCTCGAGGCCGGCAGCCCGCCGGACGTCGTGCGGCTCTACAAGTCCTACGTCCAGCTCTACCGCGCCCAGGGCCAGCTCCTGGACGTTACCGACGTCGTCGAGAAGATGAAGAAGGCCAAGGGCGGCCTCTTCGACTCGAGCCTCAGCGCCATCGCCTACGAGGACCGTTACTGGGGCGTGCCCTTCGCGATCAACCCCTGGCCGATGCACGCCCGCGTCGATCTTCTGGAGAAGGCCAAGCTCGACTATCCCAAGACCTGGGACGAGTTCGTCGAGACCTGCCTCAAGCTGCAGCAGCCGCCCTTCTACGGCTTCGGCATGGATGTCGGCCTCACGAACGATGCCTCGGACAACATCATGGAGGTCTGCTGGGGCTTCGGCGGCCGCACGACCGACGAGAAGGGCATGGCCGACTTCGACAATGAGGGCAACGTCAAGGGCTTCGCCTTCATCAACGAGATGTACAACGTCAAGAAGATCATCCCGCGCGGCTCGGTGGGCAACGGCGAGACGGCCTACAACAACAAGCTCTACCAGTCGAAGCAGGTGGCCTTCATCATCAACCCCTCGAGCGTCTACGCCTACCTCTCCGACAAGGACCCCGATCTCATGGAGAAGACCGGGCTCTTCGGCGTGCCGGCCGGGCCCGTGGCGCAGCGCAACCTCGTCGACACCTGGTCGCTCGGCCTCTTCAAGCAGTCGCCCAATCCCGAGCTGTCGCGCGGCCTGGCCGAGTACTTCATGCAGCCGGAACGCTACAACCAGGTCATCACCAGCAGCAATGGCCGCTTCGTGCCGGTCTATCCCGACCTCTTCAACGACACCTGGTGGACCTCGCGGCCGCAGTTCAAGGAGTTCATCGACATCGCCAAGACCGGCGTGCCGGTGAGCTACATGGCCCCGCCCTCGGCCGCCTCGGGCGAGGTGCTGGCGACCAACATGATCCCCGAGGCGCTGCAGCGCGTGCTGGTCGACGGCGTCGATCCGGCCACTGCCGTCGGCGACGCGCACAAGAAGATCAAGGCGGTGTTCGAGCGCCACATGAAGGGCTGACGCGCAGGCCGGGGCGGGCGGCAGCGCCGGCCCCGGCCTTTTTCTCGTCCTCTCGGGGCAGTGACCTTACCCTCGCAACGTCTTCCACGGAGCCTCGCCGGCCACGTCGACCACCTCGTAGCCGACGGGCCCGACGCAGGGGCCGAGAATGGCGACGATCTTCGCAGGCTCGTCGCCGTCATTGAACGAGGCATGCACGACATCGGCCGGAATGAAGGCGGAATCGCCGGGGCCGAGGACGCGCTTCTCGCGATCGATCCACTGCTCGATCTTCCCGCCCGTCACGAGGATCACCTCCTCCTGATCGGGGTGCTTGTGGAAATCGTGCCCCTTGCCGGGATCGAAGCTGACGGCGATCACGGTGAGCTGCCTTGCGCCCGTGCTGGGTGGATCGCTGAGCCTGCTCGACGTGCCGAGATCATCCGCCTTGATCTCGGTCTCCGCGGCGATGACGAATTTTCCGGGCATCCAATTCCTCCCTTGCGTCTGTCCCCTGACCCCCTCGACGGGAGATCTTTCGGGCCTCGATGGTTTCCGCCCCGACGGTCCTCCTAGACGATGTAGGCCTTGGCCGCCTCGTCATAGTCGCCATAGCCCAGCACGCCGCGCAGCACTGTGAGGTCCAGGGCCGTCTCCGCCTCGGCCCGACCTGCTGCCAGCGCCGCGAGCCCGGCCTGCATCGCCGCCACCACGGGCGAGAGCAGCCCCGTCGGGTAGGTGCCGATCTTGAGGCCAAGCTCGGCAGCACGGCTCTGGCTCGGTATCTCGCGTCCCGGGCCGGGCGAGAGCACGGAGAAGGAGGGCCGGCCGCCGGCAGCCGCCACCGCGCGCCGGATCTCAGCCTCGTCCGCGGGCGAATCGAGAAAAAGAAGATCCGCGCCTTCCTCCACATACATCTCGATCCGCGCCACCGCCTCGTCGATCCCGAGCGTCGGGCGGCAGTCGGTGCGCGCCATGACGAGGATGCCCGAATCCCTGGCGGCGTCGACCGCGGCGCGCACCTTCATGCGAACCTCCTCGCGCGGCAGGCAGGGCTTGCCCGCGGCGGTGAGCGCCCGCGGGGTCACCTTGTCCTCGATGAGGACGGCAGCCGCCCCCGCCTGGCCATAGGCGCGCACGGTGCGCTGCACGTTCATGGCGTTGCCGTAGCCGTGGTCGCCGTCGGCCAGGACCAGCAGCTCCGGTGCCGCGTTGCGCACCATGTCGAGCGAGTCCCGCATCTCGCCGAACGAGACGAGATCGAGGTCGGGCCCGCCCAGCCGGCTCGCGGCGACGCAGGAGCCCGAGAGAAAGGCGGTCTTGAAGCCGGCGCCCGCGGTGAGCTTGGCGCTGAGCCCGTCCCACACGGCCGGCATGACGACGAAGGCGGGCTCGGCGAGCAGCGCGCGCAGGCGTTCCGGAGGTGACATCATCGATTTTCCTCGAGTGAGATCCGTGCCGGGCCGCAGGCACGGTGGGTGGTCGCTCTACCGTAGGACGGCAGGATCAGCCGTGCGCGATATAGTCCATGCGGCCGCCGTCGACCGCCAGGACCTGGGAGGTGATCCAGCCCGACTCTGGCGCGGCCAGAAAGGCCACGGCGTTGGCGATGTCCTCGGGCTCGCCGATGCGGCCGGTCATCGCCCGCTCGCCGATGTTCTTCTCGACGGCCTCCCAGTCGCCGGCGCCGCGACCGCCCTGGGTCATGTCGGTGCGGACGAAGCCCGGCGCCACGCCGTTGACGGTGATGCCGTCGCGGCCGAGCTCGAGCGCGAAGCGATGGGTGAGCATCGCCGCCCCGGCCTTGGTCGCGGCATAGAAGGCGTTGCCCGGCAGGGCCGTGCCGATCCCGGCGATCGAGGTGACGTTGACGATCCGCCCGTAATGGCGCTGGCGCATGCCGCCCATCACCGCGCGCGTCGTGTTGACGATGCCGTTCACATTGACCTCGCGCATGCGCGCGAACGCGTCGGCGTCATAGCTGTCGAGCGTCGCCTGCTTGGCGATGCCGGCATTGTTGACGAGGATCGTCACCGGCCCGAGCTCCGCCTCGGCGCGCTCGACCATGGCGGTCACGGCCCCGGCGCTCCGAGACGTCCGCACCCACGGCGACGGCCCTGCCGCCGCCTGCTGTGATCTCGTCCCTCACGGCCTCCGCGGCCTCGCCCCGGGCGGTGTAGTTGACGCAGACGGCAGCGCCGCGCCGGGCCAGCAGCAGCGCTATCGCGCGGCCGATGCCCCGCGACCCGCCGGTCACCACCGCCACCTGATCGCTCCACGCCATGATCGCCTCCCCACGCTCGTATTGATCGCCCCGCGCCGGTCGAGCCCCGCCCGAGGTCGCTCCGGCCATTCTCGGGATTGCTGCCACTGACGTAAAGCTCAAGGCCGTGGCTTCAGCAGGGCCACCGCCGAGCACACCGGCGGATCGAGCCGGTGGCACCAAGGATCATCGGATCGATCATGTCAGTGCTGCCAGCTCTTGTAGACGAGCTCGAGGCTGTAGCCATCCGGGTCGCGCACCTGCGCCGCGTAGTAGCGGGGGTCGTAGTGAAGCTGCGGCCCGGGGGCGTGGATCTCGCTTGCACCGGCGGCGAGCGCTGCCGCATGGGCCGCATTTACCTCGACCTCGGAGTGCGCGACAAAGCCCACATGCACCGCCCCCGGGGCCGGCTCTCCCTGCCGGAGCCAGAAGAAGACGCGGCCGCCGGCACCGAAACCCTTGAGGTCCGGATGGCCTTCGGGTCCGTCCTTGCCGTCATAGTCATGGCGGGCCGTGATGCCGAGCGCGGGCAGCACCGCCTCGTAGAAGGCGACCGAGCGCTTCAGATCGCTGACGGTCAGGAAGATATGGTCGAGCATGTGGCGATCCTCCTTCTCCCATGCCGAGCTCGGCTCATGCAGCCGCCGCTGACCTCGACGCGCCGAGTGTTGACCCGGCGGCTCTGCTCCTTCGCGTGATCCCGTGTCAGCCGAGACAGGCCTCGATCACGTCCGCGGCCTCGGCGATGCCGGTGGGCGCGATGCCGGGGCGGCGCGCCGGCAGGTCGCGCTCCCGCAGCATCCGCGCCAGCTCGTCCGCATCTTTCGGCAGCGGGCCGGCCCAGGCCCAGCTCCACGATCCAGCGCTCGAGCCAGGGCGATTCGGGCCAGTCCGGCCGGGCGAGGAACAAGAGAGGCACGCCGTTGCAGGCGGCCTCGACCAGCATGCCGTAGCCCGTTTTCGTCACCACGAGATCGACGCTCGCCATGAGGTCGATGAAGGAAAAAGGCAGCTCGGTGAGCGGGATCATGCCGGGCTGGAGCGAGCGGTCGGCGAGCCACGTGACGCCGGGAAGGGTAGGCAGCGCCGCGACCTCCGGTCCGGCCGGGATGCCGCCGAACGAGACGAGGACCAAAAGCTCGTCCGCGGGCAGGCCCAGCGCCTCCAGCAGGGCCGCGCGGCGCCTCGTGCCGATGCGCCCGATCGGGCCCGATCGGCCGCCTCCGCTCGAGCCATGTCATCGGCATGTGCGGTGTGGCCTGAAGGAACAGGCGGGCCGAGCGATAGGCGAGGCGCATCTCGGCCACGGCCTCGGGCGTCGCGACCGAGAAAGCCTCCGTGACGTCCGCCCAGTTGAGCGAGCACAGCGCCAGCGCCTGTATTTTTTCAGTGGCCGCCGCAGCCAGCCCGACATAGCCCACGTCCGAGAGCAACAGGTCCGGCCGCAGGCGGGCCAGCGCCGCCGCCTCGCGCGCCACCACGGCCGGCCAGTCCCGATGCAGGGCCGCATAGGCAGCGCTGCTCGCCTCCCGGTCCACCGCCACCGGCCCCTGCATCGCGAGGCCGACGTCCGGCGGCGGCGCCATGAGCTCGAAGGGCATCGGCAGCATCGAGAGGAGATGTGCCCGCGGCACCGCCGTGCGCAGCGTCAGGCGCAGATCGGGCAGGCGGGCGGCGAGCGCCCTCAGCACGGGCGCCACCTGGCCTGCATGGCCGAAGCCGTGGCCCGAGATGTCGACGACGAGATGCGGCATGACCGGCAGCTGACCTTCCTGGGGAGCCTGGAGCGGCGGCGATGGCCGGGAGCTTAGGGGCGGACGCGGCGCGGCGCTCCTTGAAACTTGGTCGCGCTCCTGACTGCCTTGTCCCGGGGGATCATCGGGCTGTTTCGGCAGCCGTCTCGACCAGGCCGTCATAGATAGGTCATAGCGAAGGGGGTGGCTGTGGGGCTGGTGCTCATGGTCGCTGCCGACGCCTGGAGATGTCGCAAACATGAACAATAAATCATGATGAGATCCTGGGATTTCGTTGGCTTGGTCACATCTGATCGATGATCAGGCAGATCTGCGATGCGCAGAGATGGCTCCGGGGCTTGCAAGACGACGAGACGAGGCTAGGCTTCGCCGAGCCGACAAGAAGAAGCATCCGTGGCCAGGAACTGGATTGCCGTGATCGGGCGGGGATATCGGCCGTTCGCTCACTGCGCGTCGGGAGATTGCCATGAGCATTGGAACGGATGCTTCACAAGGGCTTGGGCTGGGATCAGGCAAATCCACCGGCAACAAGCTCAGGCGTGATGCCGGTATTATAGGCCTGCTCTATGCAGGCGTGGGCGGCATGATCGGCTCCGGCTGGCTCTTCGGCCCTCTGAACGCGGCCAAGCAGGCGGGGCCGCTCAGCATCTGGTCGTGGGTGATCGGCGCGGTCGCCGTCCTCTTCCTCGCCTTCGTCTACGCCGAGCTCGCGACGATGTTCCCGCGCAGCGGCGCCCTCGTCCATATCAGCCATATCAGCCACGGCCCGCTGGTCGGCCGCATCTGGAGCTGGATCCTCATCCTCGCCTATGTGACCATCGCGCCCGTCGAGGCCATGGCCATCATCGGCTACGCCAACGCCTACATCCCTGGCCTCGTGGACCCGGTGACCAGCGTTCTGACCGCCAAGGGATTCTGGGTCGCCATCGCCGTGCTCGCGGTGATGGTGGGCTTCAACTTCATGGTGGTGGGCCTTGTCCTCAAGGTGAACAGCATCGCCACCTGGTGGAAGATCGCCATCCCGATCGGCACCGTCATCGTCCTCATCGCCTACTCCTACCACCCCGCCAACCTCGCCAGTGCACCACCCAAGAACGGGATCGAGGGGATCTTCACGGCAGTCGCGACGGCCGGCGTCTTCTTCAGCCTCTTCGGGTTCCGCCAGGCGATCGATCTCGCCGGCGAGACCTCCAACCCCGGCAAGTTCCTGCCGATCGCGATCATCGGCACCGTGGTCATCGGCGCCGTCATCTATATCGCCTTGCAGTTTGCCTTCCTCACCGCCATCGAGCCCAAGATGCTGCAGAACGGCGGCTGGGCCGGGCTTCATTTCACCAACATCACCGGCCCCTTCGCGGCGCTGGCGACGCTGGTCGGCGCCACATGGTGGGGCGTCATCCTCTATGCCGACGCCATCGTCTCGCCCGGCGCCTGCGGCTTCATCTACACCACCACGACCTCGCGCATCATCATGGCGACAGGCGAGACCCGCGACATGCCGGGCACCGTCAGCCGCATCAACGGTCACGGCGTGCCGTGGGTGGCACTGATCGCGACCTTCGTCATCGGCGCCATCTTCTTCTTCCCGTTCCCGAGCTGGCAGAAGCTCGTGGGCTACATCTCCTCGATCACCGTTCTCTCCTACGGGATCGGTCCGATCGTGCTGCTCGGCCTGCGCATCGCGGCGCCGAAGAGGGAGCGCGCGTTCCGCTTGAAGGGCGCCTGGTTCGTGGCGCCCGTGGCGTTCATCTTCTCGAACATGATCATCCTGTGGGCGGGCTTCGGCACGGCGGACTTCCTCTTCATTCTCCTCCTTGTGATCTTCGCCATCTACGCCGCCTACTACTTCGTCGTTCGGCGCGGCAGCCTCGAGGATTTCGGCTGGCGGACCACCTGGTGGCTCGTGCCCTATTTCGGCGGCATGTGGCTCCTGAGCGCGCTCAGCCCGACCGGGCTCGGCGGTGACGGCACCTTCTCCCTGATCGGGGCGATGATTGCCGTGGTCGTCTTCAGCCTCGCCATCATGGCCCTGGCACTCAAGACCTCGATGACGGACGAGAAGGTGCGGGAGACCGCGGCCGAGGTCGCGGCGCTCACACCCTGAGGGCACGGCCGGTCGCCCGGGCCCGCAACCCAGCGGGCTCGGGCAGCGGCCGACGGGTCGCCGTCGCCGCTCGGCCCCTTGCCGGGCGGCGCCGCCCGCGGCATGCCCTGGGTCGCAGCATCCACGACCCCATGGAGCCGCGCCCATGCCCCTTCTCCGCCCGGGCGATCTCGTCCGCTTCGTCTCGCCCGCCAGCCGCCCCGACCCCGAGGGCATCGAGCGCCGCGCCGCGGTCCTGCGCGGCTGGGGCCTCGCGGTCGAGGTGGCGCCGCACGCCTTCGACAAGCTGGGCTACCTCGCCGGCACCGACGACGACCGCCTGGCCGACCTCACGGCCGCCCTGCTCGACCCCGCCGTGCGCGCCGTCCTCGCGACGCGCGGCGGCAAGGGCTCCTATCGCATCGCCCACCGCCTGCCGTTCGAGGCGATCGCCCGCGACCCGAAGCCCCTCGTCGGCTTCAGCGACATCACCGCCCTGCAGCTCATCCTCCAGCACCGCTGCCGCACGACGAGCGTCCACGGCGCCCTCACCAGCGACGCCGAGGACAGGCTGAGCCCGGTTGCCGAGCGCTCGCTCCGCGCAGCACTGATGGAGGACGGCCCGATCGTCCTGAGCGCCGATCCGGCCATCGCCTCCGCCGCCCTGACGACGGCCGGCCGGGCCCAGGGCCCGCTGATCGGCGGCAACCTCGACATGATCGCCACCTCCGCCGGCTGGGCCCTCCCACCGCTCGCCGGCGCCATCCTCCTCATCGAATCCATCGGCCTCGCGATCGGCCAGCTCGACCGCGCCCTCACCATGCTGGTCCGCGCCGGCCACCTGGACGGCGTGGCCGGCATCGCCATCGGCCACATCATCGGCACGCCCGCGAACCCGCCGATCGACGCCATCACCCTCCTGCGCCACCACCTGGGTCCCCTCGGCGCCCCCATCCTGGGCGGCCTGCCGCTCGGCCACGACGCCGACGCCCGCTCGGTGCTGATGGGCGCGCCCACGGTGATCGACACGGAGCGCGGCGTGCTGATGCAGAGGAGCTGGATCGGCCTCTCAACCTCCTTGTCCCGCGGCGTGAGCGAGTGATTGGACCGGTTCGGAACCCGTACTCCATCGGGTGGACAAGCGCTCCCTCACTCGTTCAAAATCATAGTCGGCCCAAGTAAGCACCACCGCGGAGCAACACTGCATAGCTAACCTTGCCTATCGGCGGCAGTGAGCGATCTGATTGCCGGTGGTAGGGCGCTGTGCTAGAGACCCTGCACGCGGGGGGAGCCACCCTGTCTCCGGGAGGGCTGTTGGGGCTCATTTCGGAGTTATTGGGGGGCGTCGAATGTCTTCTCTTGCAAAGGAGGGCAGCCGGTGTCGGTTTCCGAGCCTCAAGATCTCATAGGCGCCCGATACGTGGCTCGCGCAAGCTTCCAGGTCACAGCCGAGGAAGCTTTGGCGCGGATGGCGCTGATGGAATGCGATCTACTTGCACTGCGTGACGAGGTTGGACTTAGGTTCCTCTGCTGGCGTCGATGCTATCTGGGCCCAGTTAGGCGACGGGGAGCTTGCCTGCAAGTTGCGCTTGTCGTTAGGTGAGATTTTCTCCCTAAGGGTCAATGAATCATTATGGGTCGCGGAGGATTCTGAGACTTATCGCGGTCAGCACACGAGTTGTCCCACTTGATGGCTTGTGCGATGGCGTTCCCTCCCTCATGGAGGGCGCGCCCACCGCCTTCGCGGCGGTCGACATCGCGGGACGGTTGGTCGGATTTTTCCTCAACGAAGCAGCTAAGATCACCGTCCACTCTGCACCCAGCATAACCAGACGCTGCTCCCTTGGACACCGTACGCGCGTGAACCAGAACCGGCCCACGAGCTGTACCCATCGAATGCCGAATGGGTCATTGTGCAAGAGGATGTTCGAGGTGTGACAGTGCACTTGATGTGGAATAATGCACCCTAACCTGTGGCTGCTGAGATGAACGCGGCTTTTCTCAATACTCTTTCAGAGAGGCTTGGAGGGCTCCTCGACAAGGATCTTTTGTTGGCGCCGTCCTGCCGCTCCTCATTGTTGGTAGTGGGTGCCTGATCCTTTTTGGCTGGGCTACCGGCCCAGCTGGATGCCTGGAATTCGCAGCTAGCATTTCGACGGGTTGGCTCGCAGTTCTGAGCGGATTAGCTACGCTTGCGCTTCTCGTCTCTGCCTATGCTCTTGTAGCGCTGCGTCCTATAATGCTCACGTTTTGGAGTGGATACGCACTCGAAACCACGCTCCGGCCTCTTTGGAAAGTTCTTCGGCAGCGACAAGAGAAGCGCTTAGGTGGTCTAGTCGAATCCATAAAGAAGAGGAGAGGAGGATGCGAAGAACAGAGATAGAATTTATAACAACTTTATTGACGCGTACAACGCATTGCAGCTTGTAGAAAATGAGGCGTGTTATTTTATTGCCGATAGGAAGTTAATTGAGAACATAAGGGAGAAGATTGGTACGCTTCTATCAGAAACAGGCCGGGATAGATTGCCGAAAGTCGGTGCAGCGGACCATAACGCGATCCTTAAAGCGCTGAGGGACTTGGGGCAAGGAGTGGAGAGGGCGGACCTTGGATTTTTGTCTACTGCGCGCGATAATCTCGAAGCCTGGGCGGGGGCGACGAATTCTGTACGCGTTCTGACTGAGCTAGGAGGTTCTGGAGTTTGGAAACGAGGCGGCTGTAGCGCCGACGGTCTTGGGAATTGAGTCGAAGCGATGGACTATTATCCGTTCGTGTGCTATAATATTGAAGGATCAGTCCTGCTTCCGCGTCTCGTTACCATGTTGCCGCCACCTATCGTTAGCCGAATGGGTGAACAGCGACTTATGCTTGACTTCTGGCTTACGCTTGCCTCTCTAGGTATTATTCTTTGTCTTTCGTATTGGCCGTGCTGCCGTGGCTTTGGCGTGATCCACTTCTGTATTTGATTGCTTTGATGTGTTCGATCACGGCGACCTGGGTTGCATACCGTTTGGCCATCGGTGCGATGCGAGCTTTGGGCGAGCTCACGAGGGCAGCCTGCGACCTCGGAAGGTTGAAGCTGATGCGTGAGCCTGGATTGCCCGAGCCCTCCAGTCTGGCTGAGGAACGGGAAACGTGGAATGCTCTGTTCAAGCTAATCGTGCACGGAAACTTCGCTGACATACCTTACCGGCGGCCGGTGTAGCTGTCGGCTGGCGGAAGTTCTTGAATTGTTCTTTCACACGGTGCCCGGAGAGACGAGCCTTCTGACTTGGGTTGCGTGAATGTCAATGACACCTTGTCAGAGCCGAACTCAGTAGATGCGCGGCAGTCAGGTTGTGGGAGGTTCTGGGAGAGGGCTCACGTTTGTGTGTAAGCAGGACAGAGCCTCGGTTAAGGCGTTTCTGCGGGTCTATTGGCGTTTTGGTGCCTTTGTCGCGGTGCTTGTGGTCCTAATCGGTCTGCCGTGGCTCACAGCCTGCTGGACCCGTAGCTGGCATCGCAATCTTGAGTGGGTCCTGGTTGCTGTACGGGGCATACCCTGCGGCAGGGTATTATCATGCCGGCGGACGTAGATCTTTCTCTGCAGTGGGTCAGTCCTGGATACGGGGTCGAGATGCCACTCGTCGCGCGTGCCGAGGTGATCGGCCGTCAAGCTAGGAGGAGCGTTCTTGCCCAGGACATTATAACGGACGGAGTGGTCGATCGTTCGTCTGCGCCATCGAGGCCGGCTGAGCTACGTTGCTCGGGAGCCTTACCGGAGGCTGGCGGAGCAGCTCTGTGACATCGTTAACCTCTCCGCGGATCGCGATTGCTGGCGCTGCCCGCCGAAGCGGAATTACGGTGACGTGGCGTCATTGAGCTGGCCTCCCTCCGCCACACCGCGAGGTTGCGGGCCGGGACACGAGGGAGGAGATCGATGACGCTCTATGCGGGCTTGGATGTGGGCGAGAAGGCCACGCACCTCTGCGTGGTCGACGGCGAGGGCTCCATCCTTTGGCGCGGCGCCTGCGCCACCGACCCCGAGGCGCTCGCCTTCACGCCGAGAAGGCGTGCGCCTGGGCTCGTGCGCGTCGATGCTGGAGACCGGCGCGCTCTCGGAATCACGGTGCCAGTGCACTCTATTCCCCGCCCAGACAGAAGGCGCGCGCCTGCTGCGCCGCGCTCCGAATTGGGGTGACAACAGCGCATTAATTCCACCCACCTCGGTCGCGCCGGTCGCTGGGCCCGCCAGCCATCCCCAACTCCGCCCACGCCTCATCCCCGCCGTGGCACCCGGCCGCTCAGCCCAGGATCGCGCGCCGGCGCTCCAGGCTCTCCGCGGGCCACAGCGCCCGCATGTCGTAGTAGGCCTCGAACGCGGGCGTGGTCTCGGGCAGGGCGATCCAGGGCAGCTTCGAGCGGGTGTAGATGTGGACGTCGGGCGGCAGTGCTCGCGGATCGTCGAGCGTGCCGACGCGCACGAAGCGCAGGGCAGGGCGCGCGCCATAGTCGCTCCACAGCGCGGTGCCGCAGGCGGGGCAGCGATGGACGTCGTGCGGCCGCCCGCTGTCGGTGGGCATCGCCACGGGCCGCGGCTCGCCGCGGAGCAGCGCGATCCGATCGGTCTCGATGAGGGCGTTGAGCACGAAGGCGCTGCCCGTCTGCCGCTGGCAGTCGAGGCAATGGCAGCAATGCACGAACATCGGCGCGGACAGGAGGCGATAGCGGACGGCACCGCAGGCACAGCCGCCCTCCAGGCTGTCGTTCATGTTTTCCCTCCAGCGAGGCTCCGGCCGGATCGATCATCCAGGCCAGTGATCGCTCGGTCAAGGAAGGCGCCGGTTCCAATGGCGTCCGAGCCGCGGCCGGAAGCCCCGACCTGGCTCCGATGGCGAGTGACAAAAGAAAAGAATCAACCTCCGATTGACAATCGGCTCACATTCCTATACCTAGCCCTCCATGTCCAATCCCTACCCGACCCGTTCCCCTGCCTCGATGCCCGGCGCCCGCGACATGCGCCTGGCCCGCAGGCTCGCCGGCGGCATGACGCCGGCCGAGGTCGCGGCGATCGAGGGGGCGGACGAGTCCGCGATTCTGGAACGTCTCGACGACGAAGCCTTCGCCCGGCTCGTCGAGAAGTACCGCGACGAGCAGAGCCTGCCCGAGGACGAGCGCGAGGCGCTGCTGATCGAGGCTGCGCTCGCCGGCCTCCAGCGCCTCGCCGATAGGGGCGACGTGAAGGTGCAGCGGTTCCTCGCCTACGAGGACGCTCGCGGCCGCCATGTGGAGAGCCGCCTGCGCCGGCTGCCGCCCTGTTTTTTGTCACCTGCCGAGGCGGTGGGCGAGAGCCGCGAGGTCGCTGGCACGCCCGTGTCGCGGCCCTGCATGGTGTTTCCGATCGCCCCCGTCGGTGACAAAGGCGCTTCGCAGCCGTCGGCCTTCGGGGACACCGCGCAGCGCGCCGCCTGGCTCCGCCGCTGGACCCTGAGCCGCCCGGCCCCGCTGGGAGAGAGCGGCGCCGGAGCGGACCCCCTGAGGAGAGCAGCCTAGAAAAGAAACCCAGCCAGCCACACGGAAAAGAGGACGCTCCGGCGCCTCCTTCCTTTGTCGCTCTCGTGTCTCGACACGAGGGTCCATGCCCCGTCCCGGCCCGCCGCCACGAGCCGGAGCATGGAGCCTCGTGGTCGAGCGCCCGACGCTGACGGAAGGAAGGCCGGCCGCAGGCGGCATCGGCGCGCGCCACGCCGAGGGTGCCGCCCCGTGTGGCGCGAATGACGCCCTTGCTCGCCTGGAGGTCGCGCATGCGTGCGCCGGCGATGGCGCCTCGCGATCGGGAAGGGTAGGGACGGGCGCGCCAACCCGGACCCGAGCCCATGACCGCCCCGACCGAGACGTCCGGCTGGATCGCCTTCACCTATCGCGACTTCAGCCTCTTCTGCGCCGCGCGCTTCCTGTCGTCGGTGGCGATCCAGATGCAGAGCGTCGCCGTCGGCTGGCTCGTCTACGCGCTCACCGGCGAGGCTCTGTCACTGGGCCTCGTCGGGCTCGCCGTCTTCCTGCCGATGGTGGGCCTGGCGCTCGTCACCGGCCACGTCGCCGACCGCATCGACAGGCGTACCCTGCTCCTCGTCACCTTCGGCATGATGACCCTCACCGCCCTCGGGCTCCTGCTCTACGCGACGAGCGGCGGCCGGGCCGCCTGGCCGATCTATCTCCTGATGGCGCTCTTCGGCACCGCCCGCGCCTTCGCCAACCCCGCCGCCCAGGCCATCGTCCCCAACCTCGTGCCGCAGGAGCACCTCGCCAACGCCATCGCCTGGAGCTCCTCGATCTGGCAGACGGCCACGATCGGTGGCCCGGCGCTGGGCGGCATTCTCTACGCCTTCGGGCCGGGCGTCGTCTTCGGCAGCGCCATTTTTTGCTTTGCGGTGGCGATCGGCCTCGTCGTCGCGATGCGCTTCAGGGCGGCCCGGGTGGTCCGCGAGAAGACCACCTGGTCCAGCCTCGTCGCCGGCATCTCCTTCATTCGCTCGCGGCCGGTGATCCTCGGCGCCATCTCGCTCGACCTCTTTGCGGTCCTGCTGGGCGGCGCCACGGCGCTCCTCCCGATCTACGCCCGCGACATCCTGTTCGTCGGCCCCTGGGGCCTCGGGCCTCCTGCGCAGCATGCCGGCGGCCGGCGCCACCGCCATGGCGATCTTCCTCGCCCACCGCCCGCTGCGCCGCCGCTCGGGCCGCCGCATGCTGATGGCCGTGGCGCTCTTCGGCCTCGCCACCATCGTCTTCGGCCTCTCCTCGAGCCTGCCGCTCTCGCTTGCAGCCCTCTTCGTGCTCGGCGCCTCGGACATGATCAGCGTCTATGTCCGCCAGACCCTGGTCCAGATCGAGACGCCCGACCTGATGCGCGGCCGGGTCGCCGCCGTGAACGCCGTCTTCGTCGGCGCCTCCAACGAGCTGGGCGAGTTCGAATCGGGCGTGCTGGCTGCCTTCGTCGGCGCCGTCGGCGCGGTCGTGGCCGGCGGCATCGGCACGGTCCTGGTGGCCGGCCTCTGGGCCCGATGGTTCCCGGCGCTGAGGGACCGCGACCGGCTGATCGCCGAGGCAGCGGCACGCCCTAGAACATGCAGCCGCTCCGGCCCGAGCTGCGGCAGGCCTCGTATTTGTCCTTGCGCATGGTGTAGTTGGCACGCGCCCACGCGTCGGCGAGATCCTGGCCCGCCTTCTGGGCCCAGGCGAGGCGCTCGCCCTTGGTGTGGAAGACCGTGCCGATCGGCGCCGGGATCGGGAACGCGCGCATGATGTCCGGGCCGATGAGCTGCTGCTCCTCGTCGAAAAGGGCGCTCTGGTCGAAGACGCCATTGTTCCGGATATACTGCGCGAAATAGGCCGACTGGCCATCGCCCTGGGCCGCCGCCTTGTCATACCAGGCAACGGCCAGGTCCTGGTTCAGCGGCACGCCGACCCCGTACTCGTAGGCCTGGCCCATGTGGAACTGGCCGTCCTTCCAGCCCTGCTCGGCACTCTTCAGGTACCACTGGGCCGCCGTCACCCAGTCCTCGGGCACGCCCGAGCCATTGAAATAAAGCTGGCCCAGCCGGTCCTCGGCCCAGCGCTGGCCTTTTTCCGACGCCGCCAGGTACCACTTGGCGGCCGCGCCGGGATCCTCGGCGAGCCCGCCCTCGCCGAACTCGCTCATGTAGCCCACCTCGTACATCGCCTCGAGGCTGCCGGCCTTGGCCGCCTCGACGAAATGCGGCAGCGCACCCGCCTTGTCGCCGGCGATATAGAGCCTCTTGCCCTCCTCGAAGGCCTCCTGGCCCGGCGCCGCGGCCGGCGACGCCCCCGACAGCTCCGCGAGCTTTGCTCGCGCCGGCGCCATGCCCTGGTCGGCGGCGAAGCCGATGAGGCGGCGCGCCTCGTCCAGGTTTTTCGGCACGCCCCGCCCGGCGGCGTACAAAAGCCCCAGATTGAAGGAGGCGCCGACATGGCCCTGGGCCGCCGCCTTGGCGTACCAGCGGGCCGCCTCGGCCGGATCGGCCGGACTCATCCAGCCCTGATCGTAGCCGGCGCCGACGGTGGCCTCGCCATCGACATCGCCCAGCTCCGCCGCCTTCAGATAGTGCTGCCAGGCGGCCGCCCGGTCCTGCGGCTGGCCGTAGCCCGCGGCCGCGAACACCCCCTTGCAGAACTCGTCCCGGCCCGGCGGGCCGGCTGCCGGCTGCTGCCCGGCCGCTACACAGAGCTGCACGAGGCTCTGGGCCTCGGCCGGAGCGGCGAGCAGAAGCGCTGCCCCGGCCGCGAAGAGGACGCAACGCATCACGGCACGTCTCCCCTGCGAACCCCGAAGGCACGCTAGCACTGCCCCTGCCCGGCTTCCAGATCCACCTAAGGGGCGAGGGCGCACCCGGCGGCAGCGAGCGCCTCCCGCCACGCCGCCACCTTCTCCGCGAGCGGCCGCGCATGCGCCGGGCTGGTCGAGGGCAGCCGCCGGACGATCAGGCCCCGACCCTCCAGCCCGGGCCCGTGCCGCGCGAGACAGGCTTCCGCCTTGCCGCCGTTGAGCAGCAGGGCCCGAAGGCCGGGATGACCCGCCAAAAGCCCAAAAATGATCGTTGGCCCGCTCCGAGCCCCGCTCGATCGCCCCATCGGCGCTGCCCCGCCGCCGACAGCTCCCCAGCACATCCCAAAGCCCGACACCCGCCCCGAGCAGCCGTTCCAGCCGCTCCTCATAGGGAAGCCCCGGCGCGAAGCCGAGCAGGGCACCCATGACGGGCCAGAACGCATTCCGCGGATGGGCATAGTACTGCCCGGAGGCGAGCGATTTCTGGCTGGGGAAGGAGCCGAGGACGAGAACGGAGATCCCCGGCGCCAGCACGGGCGGTAACCCTTTGAGGATCTCGGCGTCACAGGTCCGGGTTAGTCTCATGGGTGATGTGTCGTAGCGCCGTTCCTTGCTCTGGGGCATAGACCTACCGGTGAGTAGCAGCCCACGCTATGATTCTTGGTAATGGTGTGTTCTCTGCCAATGCGTTTTCGCTTGCTGATTGACCTTCAAGGCTATCCTGTAGCTGCGTAAGCGTGGCGGGAGGCCAGGGGCCACGGGAGGCGGGAGACTGGCTCCGGACAATCCTGAGCGGAAGAGGTGTGGGGCATGGGGCAGGCATCCGAAATCGAATGGACGGACGCGACGTGGAACCCGGTCACGGGCTGCACGAAGATCGGCCCGGGTGCGACAACTGCTATGCCGAGCGGTTCGCCGAACGCTGGCGGGGCATCGACGGACATCCCTACGAGCAGGGCTTCGACCTGCGCTCTGGCCGTCGAGGCTGGAGCAGCCGCTGCTCTGGAAGAAGCCGCGGATGATCTTCGTGAACTCGATGAGCGACCTGTTCCACAAGGACGTCGACCGCGCATTCATCGACCCGGTCTTCGACGCGATGGAGGCCGCCGACTGGCACGTCTATCAGGTTCTGACCAAGCGAGCTCGCTCATGCGGAACTACGTCCGGAAGCGCTACGGTGGAGGGCCGGTCCCGCGGCACATCTGGCTTGGCGTCTCAGTCGAGGACGCCGCGCACACGTGCCGGATCGAGCATCTGAGGCAGATCAACTCCGACGCGCGCTTCATCTCGTTCGAGCCGCTGCTCGGACCGATCGGGGACGTCGACCTGGAGGGCATCGCGTGGGCCATCGTCGGCGGCGAGAGCGGGCCGCGGGCACGCCCGATGGACGAATGGGCGCGCCAGCTTCGTGACCATGCGAGCCGTGCGACGTCGCGTTCTTCTTCAAGCAATGGGGCGGCGCACGGCCGAAGTCTGGCGGGCGGCTATTGGAAGGCGAAGAATGGAACGGGTTCCCATGGCAGATCGTGCCAAATGACATCCTAGTATCCTTACGAGGATAAGACTTTAAATTTGTCCAATGAAATGGAAAGTTATCACGGACGAGAGCAGACTTACATCAAGCATATATTTCTGACGGAATATCTCAGAAGGGCTGCGTATAAAACATTTCAAGGTCGCTCAATATATTCGAATTTTGTCGATGCCTTTGCCGGGCCGTGGCGCTTTTCTGATGGAACTAACTATTCTGATACGTCATTTGACCAAGCGCTGCGCACGCTTGAGGAGGTGCGTTCAGCGCTAGAAAAATTAGGCATAGAGAGGCTAAAAATTAGATTTTGCTTCTGTGAGCGACGAAAAGATGCGTTCACTCACTTGCGCGAATATTCAAAGAAGAACCAGAATTTCTCCATTGAAGCCTTTCATGGTTTATTTGAAGACAACTTGGAATCCATTGCTACTGTTTGTCGAGACGGCTTTACGTTTACATTTATTGATCCAACTGGCTGGGATATTCGCTTGGAGCCGGTCTTGGAGTTCCTGCGCGATCAGCATGGTGAATTCCTGCTGAATTTCATGGCTGAGCACGTCAATCGCCACGCCGGATACCCGCTGGTCTCAAAGTCTTTTGGGCGGTTCCTTGCCAATCCGGATTGGGGAGCTGATTACGACGCTCTTCCACGCGATTGGAGCAACGAGGAGCGTGTGCTGCACTTGCTCAGGGAGGAAGATCAAGGATGTGGGAGCGGCGACATATCTACCGATCTGCCGATCCTCAAGCCCCACGAACAGCGTGTGAAGATGCGATTGTCCTTGGCACGCATTCCGCCAAGGGCCTTGAGGTGTTCCGCGACGTCCAGGACAAAGTCGAGTGCAGAGAGATCGAGACGCGGGACCGGTTGCACGATGCCGGCGATCATCAAGCCCGCCTGTTCTCGCATGAACAGATCGCGGACATGCAGAAGCGCGCGGCGGGCGTCGGCTGTCCGAAGTTCCAGCGGGAGGCGGAGGCGCGCCTGAGTGACCTCCTGAAGAAGGAGAGTTTCATGACATTCCGCGACATTGCCATCGAAACGTTCTCGAGGCTGTCCCCATGAGACTTGACGCAGATTAGGAGGCTTGCTAATGATATGAGGAAGCGTGGTCTGATCACATACGACTTGCCGGCTGGAAAGAAGGTTCCACAGCCCGATACCCGCATTTCCTCAGTGTAGATATGCCATCCGCACGTCGGGCTCAGACCCTTCATCGGTGCATCCGCCACGATGCCTGATCATCGACGGCCATCTCAAGCCACAAACGGATTGACCCACGGTGAGCGGCACCACCGGGAGCAGGCTGCGGATCAGGCCCAGGAGGGCGTGCGTCTCGTCCCAGGTCATGTGCATCTTTCGCCGCGCGACGCTCTGGTGATCTCGTTGAGCACCTGCACGTCGCCGACGACCCCTCCTTTGCCGACGATCCCTTCGGCTTTGTCGGCCTTGGCGGCGTCGGCGGACGCGAGATAGATCACCACGTTGGTATCGAAGAGCCTACCGGGCATTGGCCTCGTCCCGGTCGAACCGGAAGTCGGGCGGCAGGCGGCCGCGGAAGCCGCGTAGGCGCTCCGCCAGCTCCCGACGACCGGGGCGCTTCCGTGCGCCCCGCCAGCTCGCGCGCATCGGCCACGTGGATCTCGATGTCATCGCCGTCCTTCAGCTCCAGCGCCTCGACCAGGGCGGCGGGCAGGCGGACGGCAAGGCTGTTCCCCCATCTGAAGACCCGCATGGCCTGCTCCCATGGATGGACGCACGCCCCAATGTGTACCCGCAACAGGCGCCCGTCCAGGAGAACACCACCTCGCCGGGCGGCCGCGGGGCCTCCGCGCGAACCGGAAGTCGGGCGGCAGGCGGCCGCGGAAGGCGCGCAGGCGCTCCAGCAGCTCCCGACGACCGGGCTTTCGTGCGACCGCCAGCTCGCGCGCGTCGGCCACGTGGATCTCGATGTCGTCGCCCTCCTTCAGCTCCAGCGCCTCGACCACGGCGGCGGGCAGGCGGACGGCCAAGCTGTTTCCCCATTTGGAGACCTGCATGGTCTGCTCCCATGGATATACGGAAGCCCCAATGTGTATCCACAAAAGGCGGCCGTCCAGGAGAGCACGACCTCGCCGGGCGGCCGAGGGGCCTCCGGGTAATCCCTGCGGGACGCGCGGCGCCCGGCGACCCTGCTTTCGGTTGACGCGAGGCGCAGAGCCCCACGCAAAGGAGACGTGTCTTCGCCCTACCGCTCACGCACGCCCGTCTCGCTGCGCGGCGCCCGGCCGAGGTTCGCGTCGCTCGCGGGCCGCCCCGGACGGCGAGGAGGCGCTCCTGATCGAGACGGCCACGGCCGATCTCCGGCACCTGATCGACAGGAGCGACCGCCGCGCCCTTGTCCTCATTGTCGGACGGGGCCAAGCGCGGCCGGGGCGCGGCGATGGCGTTCGCCCGCCCCGAGCGGTGCTCGACAACGCCGCCGGCGCAACGCCGCCAGCACGTCTCGCCGCCCGATGCCGGCTGCGAGCAGTGCGCCGAGGCGCTCGTCGTAGGGAAGGTCCGGCGCGAAGCCCGCGAGGGCACCCACGATCGGCCGGCAGGCGTTCCGCGGATGGGCGCAGCACCGGCCGCCGGCGAGCGGTCGCACGCTTGGGAAAGGAGCCCGAGAGACGAGAGCTCGCAGCTCCGGCTGGAGCATGGGCGCCAGACCCACCAGCACGGCGTCACCACTCGGTGCCCGGGTCGGCGCGGGGCTCATCGGCGTCTGGCCAGAATGTCCGGATGTAACAGAAGAACGCAGGTCATGGAGTCGCAGGCCGTGCTCGAGACTGCCGGTGCAACGAGCGATGAGCCGCCGGCTGATGCAATGGCATGTTGCTGTGATCCAAACCACCGCTGTCTTCGTCTAATGACTGAAACTGAATTCAGGAGAGATTCAAGCATGTCCGTTATGACCACCCTCAGGACACTTGCCCTCGCCGTTCCTCTTGCGCTGACCGCCGGTGCCGGGATCGGGCAGGCCTCGGCCGCGCAGATGGATATCGTCGACACGGCCGCATCGGCAGGCCAGTTCAATACCCTCGTCGCCGCGGTCGAGGCCGCCGGCCTCGTCGAGACCCTGAAGGGCGAGGGCCCGTTCACGGTCTTCGCGCCCACGGACGAGGCCTTCGCCAAGCTGCCCGAAGGCACGGTCGAGAGCCTGCTGAAGCCCGAGAACAAGGACAAGCTGGTCGCGATCCTCACCTACCACGTGGTAGCCGGAGACGTCGCCTCGGCCGACATCGCCGGGAAGAAGCTGATGGTCGAGACCGTGGAGGGCGGCGAGCTCTCCGTGGACGCGACCAACGGCGTCATGGTCGACCACGCACACGTGATCTCCGCCGACATCGAGACCTCCAATGGCGTCATCCATGTGATCGATGCGGTCCTGCTGCCAACGGGCTGACCTGCGGAGGCGACGTGCTGTGCGCAAGACCGGCCTCGTGCCGGTCTTGCCGCGCGTGGGGGAACTTGCGGGTCGAGCGGCAAAAGCCCGGCTTGGCCCGACTATGGGATCGGGCATCTCGCCGGTGACGGATAGGGCGCTGATCCGTCGGCGCAGGATCTCTGATCGGGGCAGGGCGCCAAGGGGTCGCGACGCCCCTGCCGCTGGCGTCGGCATTGGGCCGCATGCCTGATGGGCCTCGGGCCTCTCTTCCTGCGTTGCATCCGGCCGCGGAGCGCCACGCGAGTCCCTGGCACTCTCGGCCGCGTGAGGCCTGCCTCTCGGTCGGCCATGGCGCCTCGGGCCGATTGCGCGTGCCGCCGCCTGGCCCCTTCGGCGAGAAGTCGAGGCGTGGCCGAGGAACGCGACCACAGCGAAGCGCTCGGACCCGGCGGCCGGTCCCGCCGACCGCGCTTCGCGAGGCCGGTAGGCGCGCCCTGACGGGTCGGAAGGCGTGTCGCGGGTGGCCGCGATCCCGGCCGCGCGCCGACGGCCGGACGCCTGAACGGAGCCCGAGCACGCGAACGGCACGCCCAGGGCCGGCAAGGGGACGGAGGCCGACCGCCCGGCCGTTCCGGGACTGGCTCGGATCCAACCACTTCCGCTGCGCCAGCCACTTTCGCTGCGTCGGCGCGCTCCGCTCTCTAGGGTGAGGATGGACCCTTCATCACCCTCTCTTTTCCCTCCCCGCTCGCAGGGCGAGCCGTCTTCCGGGGACCGCGCGCGGTCGTCGGCGGGCCGTCCGGGCTCGCCTGCGCCGAGGCCTGCTGCCGCTTCGGCGCCGCCTGCCGCCTGGTCTTCTTTTCCGTGGCCGGGGCAGCCTGCTCGCTGCTCGCCGAGCGCACCGCCCTTCTCGGCCATCAGCCAGTGCTCCTCGGCCCGGCCGTCCGGGCGGCCTTCCTCCTGCCAGAGCGCGTAGGCCCGCTCCCGTATCAACTGCTCAAGCCCCGGCTGCATGACCTGCCATCCTCTCCGATGCGCGTCCGATGCGAAGCGATCCAGGCTCCTCGATCCGGCCGGGCCGGGCCGGCGGGGCCGGCGCCTCCTGGCTGAGAAGCAGGCGAACGAGGCGCCGCGCCAAGGCCGCCTCGTCGCGGACGAAGGCATGGCTGCCGCTCGCGTCCTTGACGATCAGCCGGCTGGCGGCGGGCACCGGCAGCTGGCGCACCTGCAGGCATGGCTGGGTGAGATCGACGAGGAGGAGATGCCGCGGGTCCTGCCCCTCGACCGCCCGGCCCAGGAGATCGAGCAGGGCCGGTGCCGCGATCTCGAGCTCGACGATGCTCAAGAGCTCCTCCTCCATGTCGGCGAAGGCGTCCAGGTCCTCGGGCAGAGGATCGGTCTCGCTCCGCGCCCGCACCGTGCCGCCCAGATCCTCGATGTCGCGCACCAGCGCGTTCGCCTGTCGCCGCTCGACGACCCATTGCGCCCGCATCACCATCGACCTGTCCTCCCTTTGCCGGCTCGCGACGCGCTCTCCCTCGCCGAGGTGATCGGCAACGGCCTCCTTATTCCACGGGATTCCTAACGTTTCGTTGACGGGCCGATGCCGGGACGGCCGACCGCGGTCGCCTTGCCATTGCGCGCACCAACTCGTTGCCCAGCCCCGGGCGCGGATCAGGAAGCCGCCCTGAGCGGCGGCTGCCGCCTTCTCGCCGCCGCGGCGCTGATGAGGCGCTGCAGCGAGCGGACCAGCTCGTTGCGCCGCAACGGCCTCTCGAGGCGCGGCGCCCGCTCGTAGGCCGCATCCAGAAAGCCCGGGCAGGGATGGTTGGTGAGGAGGAGAAAGGGCACCCCCCGACGGCGCAGCGCCCGGGCCACCGGCGCGCTCAGGCTGCCCGAGAGATCGAGGTCCAGGATGGCGGCATCGGGCTCCGCCTGCTCGAGGCAGGCCAGCGCCTGCGGCACCGTCACCGCGGGCCCGATCACCCGATAGCCGGCCTGCTCGAGCGTGCTCTTGATGGATGCCCCGACGCGCCGCTCCTGCTCGACGATCAGGATGCCGCAATCGCCAGCGACGCGAGCCTGCGCTGCCGGGCTCGCCGTCTCACGACCACTCTCCGCCACCATCCGCATCGTGTCACCTCCCGAGGGCTCGCACCCTCATCTTGCTATCTAGCGCGCCTTGTCCCGACGACCTTGATTCCGATCAAAAAAACCGTCGCCGGTCGCCACGGTTCCGCGCGGGACTCGCGTCGAGGCGAGGTTTGCCGCCTCGACGTGAAAAAAAATCGCCGTGCACCGGCCGGGCGACCCGGCCACATCGCCTGCCATCGCGTAAACCGCGCATTATATCTATATCATATCATCCTGTGGTTTACATCAGGGGCGTGTTCCTGGATCCGGGCCCCTGCGCCTCATCGGCCCGCCCGTCAGGATTCCCGGTGCGCGCGCGCCGACGCACCCGCGCCCGTCGCCGCTCCCGGCGCGCTCGGGCCCCCTGACAAAAAAGGTGTCACGACCTACGCGATCGGGCGCACGCTCCCGCTCACGCGGATGCCCTCGCCCGGCGTCGGGGCGATGGCCGCATGCAGGCGCGAGCGCGCGCCCATGTCCTCCCCCTGCACGATCTCGATGCTGCCCTCGTGCGGCCAGCCCAGCTCGCGCAGATAGCCCGCCAGCGCCGCCGCCGCCGCCCCCGTCGCCGGATCCTCGTACACGCCGCCGATGGGGAAGGGGTTGCGCGCATGAAAAAGCCGCGGCGCCTCGGCGTGAACCAGCGAGAAGGTGACGATGCCATGCGCCGAGGCGAGCCTGCGCCCGCTTTCCTGATCGTAGCGCATCGCCGCCAGCCGCGCGCGGGTGGCCAGCGCCAGCACCAGATGGTCGGCCCCGGCATGAGCGATCGCGGGCGGGATCCTCGGGTCCAGCTCGGCCGCGTCGAGCCCGAACAGGGCCAGCGCGTCCGTCAGCAGCGGCGCCGGGGCCGGCCGGCTGCGCGTCGGCGGCGAGCGCAGGGCTGCCAGCATCGCCGGCCCGTCGTAGCGCCCCTCCACCGTGATCTCGGCGCGGTTGAGCTGCAGCGCATAGACGCCGTCCCCATGCCGCCCGGCCAGCACCGCCCCCAGCGCGATCGTGGCGTGCCCGCAAAAGTCCACCTCGACCTGGGGTGCGAAGTAGCGCACCCGCCAGCCCGAGCCCGCGGGTGCGGCAAAGGCCGTCTCGGAATAGCCCACCTCCGCCGCCACCGCCTGCATCGCCGGGGCATCGGGCAGCTCGCCGCACAAGGCGACCCCGGCCGGATTGCCACCCGTCTCACCGTCGGCGAACGCCGCCACCCGCACAATCTCCACGATCGCTCCTCCGCAAGGCCCCGATTGCGCCGGCAGCTTTTTATCTGTCTTTCGTTGCCGCTCGCACCCCCAATCCGCGCGCGGCGCCGCATCCCGAGGCAGGATGGCAGGAGCGTCGTCGGCCGCCCGGCGCCCGAGCCCGAGCACCCTTCCAACCCGCCCCGTTCGCCGCTACGTTGAGCGGCGAGGAGGGCTTTTTTTCAATGGCGACCCGTCAGGAAGACCTCTACGCCGAGGACTTTTATGCGTGGACCCAGGACCAGGCCGCGGCCCTGCGTCGTCTAGCGAAGGAGCGCTGGAACGGCCCGCTCGACCTCGACCATCAGAAAACATATCCGAAGAAAACCTATTATCTTGTTGGGGTGTCTTGCGGATTATCGGGCACTCTGAGATGATTCTGATCTCTGGGCGGAAGAGTAGCTCGCAGGTGGTAGGTAGTGGTGGTATGAAGTCATGAACTTACTTTTAGATTCTCTTAGAAGTCCATTGTGGCAAATCACTGGACTTCTCGGTGTTATTTTAGGGATTATTGGAATTTTGGCATCTTATATATTTCGATCACATGGTGTCATTACACTCGTCTCCACGTCGTGCCTTAGAATTACTGATAATAGACCAAACGTCGCAAGGTCATTGGAAATTAACTATGAAGGTAAGCGCATTGAAAGGCCAGTATTCTGTGTCGAGTATTGCATTGTCAATAACGGCAACGTTGATATTGACACAGACGATGTGCACGAAGATGCTTGTATTTTGTCTTGCACGCGACGGGCAAAATTACTCGACGTTAAGGTTCTCTCTCAAGATCCCCCATTTATCATATTGCCATCAAATACAGGATTTATTCTAAAGTTTAATCTCTTGAAGGCAAACGAGGCGTTGCACTTCGGCGTTATAGCCGAGGCAGAAGAGTTTGACCCGCTCGTCGATGTTTCGTTAGCAGGTAGAATTAAGAATGTCTCAATAGAACGTAGGTCTCTTGTCGGCGTGAGTTGGTTGTCGTCAATAAAAAAATATACATTTGTTCTTTTATGCACGATTCTCGTATTTATGTCGATATACGTCGGTCTGTCGATTTGGGCTATTTATCATACAGGATCTGATAATTTCTCGTTGTGGGATAATAAATACCAGACGTATGACTCTGTTAGGTATCGGCCAGATGGTCTCATAGAGTTAAATGGGATACATGAAAGAGGAGGCCCTGGGGGTCCGTGGGGCGAGACAATGAAGGAAACGGACCTTCTTGGGGGCGAAAGGTTCAAATTCATACCAACGTCAAGCCCACGGTCTGGAGCCATTTTCCTCATTATGGCGCTATCTGGCACGGCCTTGTTCTTAATGATATTCGGCATTTTATGGTTTAACGTAAGAAATTACAAGATTATCAAGGCGATTACGTCAGCTAAAGGGGCGTTGTCGCATTACGATGCAGTGCCTTGAGACCAGAATGACACCCGGTGCAATTTCGCGGCTGCGCTCGGTGAGCGACGCGCCGGCCAGCGCCCGGTTTGCGCCGGTGCGGCAGTCGACCTCATCGTCGAGCCACGCCCGCGATCTCGCCATCATTATCCCGCCCGCTCTCGGGCGTGTCGGCGGCAATCGCAGGCAGGGCGCCCGTCAGTGCCGGGCGCCTGCAGCGCCCCTCACTTGAGCGCTTCCTCGAGAAACGCCCGCGCCTGCTCGACCGCCACATCGCGCGCGGCTTGGCTGTAGGCCATGGTCGTGCCGCCGTTGAAACAGTTCTTCACGTCCTCGAACGCAAAGTCGGCCGGCTCCGCGAAGCGGGGATCGTCGAAGCCATGGCCGACGTCGGCCAGGATCTCGATCCGGATGAGATAGGGGCCGGCCTCCTCCTGGGCGGAGTGTTGGACGCGCTCGGTCGGGCTGCAGTCGTCCTTGTCGCCTATCAGGATGAGCAGGGGCGCGCTCATGGGAGGTCGCGGCTCGCGGACCGGATAGAGCGCCACGCCGGCAGCGAAGCGCTCTGGCACGGCGACCTGCTCGCCTCTCGTGGCCAGAACCCGCATGACGGCGAGGCCGCCGGTGTCCCAGCCGAGCACGCCGATCCGGGCGCTGTCGACGTCGTGGAGGCTGCTGAGATAGTCGAACGCGCCGAACGCATCGAAGGACCGGTTGTTGGCCTTGCCGGGCCAGTGGTCGCAGTCTCGCCCGACGCCGACCGCGCCGTTGCTGTCGACCAGCAGGGCAACGTAGCCCCACGAGGCGAGCTCTTTCGTCCATTGCTCCTGAAAAAGGCTGGATGCCGTCGCAGCCATGCAGCATGACCAGCGCCGGGAAGGGTCCGTCGCCTTCGGGACGGGCCAGCAGGCCCCGCAACGGCGAGCCGGGCTGCTGCTCGGGCTCGACCCCTCGGGCCTTGGCCTGCTTGATGGCGAACGCGCTCGGCGGCGTCGCCTTGCTCGTGAAGTCGACCCACGCCGACGTGGGCTCGGCGGCGAGAGCCGCAGCACCGGTCAGTCCGAGCATCATGGTCGCAAGCAACGATAGTCGCATGATCGTGCTCCCAGTCTAGGGAATTACTGTGACGCTGCGCTCAATTCCTCGGCCATGCCCGAGGACGAGACGCCATCCGAGGATGGCCGACCTCCCTCCGACCTAGCGTCGACCTCATCGTCGAGCCGCGCCCGCGATCTCGCCATCATCGTCCGGCCCGCTCCTGGGCGTGTCCGCGGCGATCGCAAGGAAGCCGGCCGCCAGGCCGGGTGCCGCTGGCGCCTCAGCGCCCCTCACTTGAGGGTCTCCTCGAGAAATGCCCGCGCCTGCTCGACCGCCGCGTCGCGCGCGGCCTGGCTGTAGGCCATGGTCGTGCCGCTGAAGTAGCAGTTCTGTACCTGCTCGGCCGCGAAGTGGGTCGGCTCGCGGAAGCGGGGATCGTCGAAGCCGTGGCCGGCGTCGGCGATGATCTCCACCCGAACGGGGTGCGGGCCCGGCTCGTCCTCGAGAGCGAAATGCTGAACCCGTTCTGCTGGGTTGCAGTCATCCTTCTCGCCGATCAGGATCAACAGGGGCGCGCTCATCGGAGGCACGGGCTGCCCGGCCGGATAGAGCGCCACGCCTGCCGCGAAACGCTCCGAGACGGCCCGTTGCTCGCCCCCTACGCCCAGAACCCGCATGACGGCGAGGCCGCCCGTGTCCCAGCCGAGCGCACCGATCCGAGCCGTGTCGACAGCGGGTAGGCCGCTGAGATAGACGAGCGCGCCGAGGGCATCGAAGGAGCGGTTGTTCGCCTTCCTCGGCCAATGGGCACAATCGTTCCCGACGCCGATCGGGCCGTTGTCGTCGACCAGCAGGGCGATGTAGCCCGAATTCGCGAGCGTCTCCGCCCATCGCTCCTGGAAGGGCTGGATGCCGTCGCAGCCATGCAGCATGACCAGCGCGGGAAAAGGTCCGTCGCCTTCAGGGCGCACCAGCAGGCCCCGCAGGGGTGCGCCGGGCTTCTGCTCGAGCGCGATCCCCCGGGCCTTGGCCTGCTTGACGGCGAGCGGGCTCGGCGGCGTCGTCTTGCTCGTGAAGTCGACCCACGCGGATGTCGGGCTCGGCGGCGAGGGGCGCCGCTCCGGTCAGTCCGAGCATCATGGTCGCAAGCAGAGCTGCCCGCATGATCACGCTCCCGGTCCGAGGGTGACTCCATTGTCCCCTATACATCATGGAGTCCGGTCGAGCCAGTCCAGGTCGGCTACCTTCTCGCGCCTGGAGCGTGGTCCGGGTAGGACGGACAAAGAAAAATAGGAACGGCCGCAGGTTTCGACCACGTAAGCTCTGCGTGGTGTAAGCCTTTCATGCTGTTGACTTGTGTCCCCGGTCGGGGCGGTCCCACGGCACAGGCGTGGCGGCGTGGCTGCTACTGGTGCTCTCTTAAGGGGCGGTGGTCAGCACGACGGTGATGCTCCGTGGGCTGGCGCGCCGAGGCGGAGGGCATCGCCGGCCGCCACCACGCGATTACGTGAAGGCAGCTCAATCATGGGTTGACAGGAGGTATATGCATCCTCTACATAGACCCACATGCCTCGCGTGCTCACCCGCTCGCCCATCAAGATGCCCGGCACCCGCCAGTGCCGGCTCGCCCGACGTCTCGCCGCCGGTCTCTCCCCGGCCGAGATCAGAAGGCTCGACACGGCGACCGAGGAGGACATCGAGGCTTTTGTCACTGACCGGGACCTCTCCCGCCTGGTCGACCAGTACGCCGCCGTCCGCAATCTCCCCCTGGCCGAGCGGCAGGCCCGTCTGTTCGAGACGGCCTGGCTGGAGCTTTCGAGCCTCATCGATGTCGGCGACCGCCGCGCGATGCTGTTCGTCGTCTATCAGGCGAACCGCGCCCGGCATCCGGTGAGGCACCTCGTCAAGCTGGTGGTCGACAGCGCTTCGACGAGGCGCGCCAGCCCTACGAGCGGCGCGACACGCCTTCACCCGCCGGCTCCTCGCCCGAGACGATGCAGGGCTACGGCCAGCATCCGCTGGGCCCGGCGCAGGACGCCATCAACCGCCTCGTCGACTTCCTCCCCGCCCAGGCGGGCGAGGCTATTCTTGTCAGCGCCGAGACTCGAGCCGCCAGCGGCCGAGGCTCCCATCGAGGAGCCGGTCGCGGCAACCGAAGAAATTCCCCCCGGCGACGTTGGCGATCCCGCCTCCGCCGATTCTTTCTCACCCCTCGCCGCCCTGGCCCGGGCCAACCCGGCCTTGGCGGACTGGATCATCGCGCGCATCGAGAAGCGCCTGGCCGAGCTCGGCGCCGAAGAGCCCGAGCCCGACGGCCCGAGAAGGCCGCCGGCCACAAGCCCCTCGGCCCCTGACCGACAAAAAAGAAAAAAAACTGATCTGACGACGTCTCGCCCTTAGCGGGTGGCGAGGCGGCGATCGTGCGTGGGCGGGTCGAGGGCGATCTCGCGGACGATCTTGTCGAGGATCGCGGTCTTGAAGTCCTCGAAGCTCCGGGCCGGCACGGTGAAGGCGCCGGGCCCGCCGATCACGTGCTCCTTGTAGTAGCGGTCGAGGCCGAACTGGACGGGGGTGGGGATGGTCCAGGGCTGGGGGCGGTCGTTGTAGATCGGCACGCCGTTGATGATGATGCCTTTGGCGACGGCGTCGTCGCGTGCCTGCTCGACCGGGCGGCCACGATTGTTGGGGCCGTCGCCCGAGACGTCGATCACCTTGCGCAGGGCCTCGTGGCCGAGCTCGTCGAAGAGGCTCGAGGCATGGTCGATGGCGCCGCTGATCGAGGTCCACATGCCGCTCGAGATGGGCTGCTCGGCGAGGGCTGCCGAGAAGCGGTGCGCCGCCTCGGGCCCGTCGATCAGGGTCCAGCCGATCAGCGTGCGCTGGTCGCTCGCTCCCGACCATTCGACGTAGGCGACGACGATGCGGCCCAGCATGTTGGCCTGGATGGCGCGCACCACGATGGGGTCGATCATGGCCTCGACATAGCCGTCGCGCTGCTCGCGGGCCTCGACCTCGTCGACGCTGCCCGAGACGTCGACCGCCAGCACCAGCGCCACGTCGACCGGCGGGCCCGCCGCCCGGGCGGGCCCGGGCGCCCCGCCGGCGAGGAGCGCGCCCAGCCAAAGGAAGAGAGCCGCGCGTCGTCGCATCGCCGCCACCTCCGCCATGCCACCTTTGAGGGTAGCATGAAGGCGGGCTGCGGCAAGGGGTGGGCCGGCTCGGCTGCTCAGCCGGCGGGTGCCTCGGCGCGCAGCAGCCCCAGGGCCTTGAGCTCGGCCCACAGCGCCGCCGGTATTTTTGTCTTTATCATCGCGACGTTGTCCTTGGCCTGCTCCGGCGTCTGGGCGCCCGGGATGACGGCGGCCACCACGGGGTGGAACAGCGGGAACTGGAGGGCTGCCGCGCGCAGCGGCACCCCGTGGCGGGCGCAGACGGCCTCGATGCCCTGCACCTTGGCCATCACCGCCTCGCTCGCCGGGGCATAGGCGTAGCGGGCACCCGGCACGGCGCCCATGGCGAGGATGCCCGAGGCGTAGGGTGCTCCGATCACCACGCCCATGCCGCGCCGCTCGAGCTCGGGAAAGATGCCGTCCAGCACGCTCTGGTCCAGGAGCGTGTAGGGCATGGCCACGAGGAAGGCGTCGAGCTCGAGGCGCTCGAGGAAGCGGGCCATCATCGGCGCCCGGTTGATGCCAGCGGCGATGGCCTTGATCTCGCCCGCCCGCTTCAGCTCCTGCAGGGCCGCGAGGCCGCCGCCGCGATCGAGCTGGTCCAGATGCGCCTTCACACCCTCGGGTCCGTGATAGCCCTCGTCCAGATCGTGCACGACCAGCATGTCGATCCTGGGCAGCCCCAGGCGCATCAGGCTGTCCTCGTAGGAGCGCATCACGCCGTCGCGGCTGTAGTCGAAGCGCAGCTCGAAGTTGAGGCCGCCGACCCAGGGGCCGGTGGGCCTGCGGGCCGCGTCGTCCGGCCGGCGGTAGACCCGCCCGACCTTGGTCGAGAGGGCGAAGTCGGCGCGGGGCCGGCGGCGCAGATAGGCGCCTTCCCGGAGCTCGCTCAGGCCATGGCCGTACCAGGGCGCCGTGTCGAAATAGCGGACGCCGCCCGTCCAGGCCGCGTCCAGCGTCGCCTCCACCACCGGCTCCGCCACGGGCTCGAAGAGCTCGCCCAGGGGGGCACCGCCGAAGCCCAGCGCCGTCACCTCGAGCGTCGTGCGTCCCAGCCGCCGCGTCAGCTCCTCGCCCATCCGCACCTCCCTTACCCTGATCATGGCCGGCTTCGTTCCTCCGGCGGACAAAGGGTAGGCGCGGATGGTCGCGGCCGTCCAGCCGGCGCCCGCGGGCGCTCGCCGCGCGCATCGGTCGGTGATAGGGTTCCTCGCACGCGGGAGGGTCGAGGTCGGCGGCCCGGGGGACCGGCAGCTTCCTGGCGGAACCAGCCTCGCGAGGAGCCATTTTGTCCGCGTCTCGCAGGCCGTCAGCGCCGCCTCGGTGCTGCAAGGCCCAGACGACGACCGGGAGCCACACGCATGACCCTCGTCTCGCTCGCCTTCCTGGCCCTTCTGCTGACCGGCATGGTGCTGGGCGGCATGGCCTTCTTCTCCTTCTGCCTCGCGCCGATGGCCTTCCGCAACCTGCCCACGGCGATGGCCGCCAAGCTGATCCGGCACGTCTTCAGGGTCCACGATGCGGCGGGCGCCGTCCTGGCGCTCCTCGCCGCCGCCGCCGTCGCCTGGAGCCTCGCCGGCCTGCTCCTGGCGCTCGTCGGCGTGGCGTTCCTCTTCGGGCTGCTCTGGCTGCGGCCGGCCATCAACCGCAGCCACGAGAAGGCCGAGGAGGGCGATGCCACCGCCCGCGCCACCTTCGAGGGGCTGCACAAGGCCAGCGTCGCCCTCAACGGGGCGCAGATGCTCGTCCTCCTGGTGGCGTTCGCGCTCATCGCCTCGGGCTGGGCCTGAGCCGGGCGTCCCGCCGGAAAGCACCTCGATGAGCCGGCTGCCACCCGCCCCCTGGCGCCGCAGCCGGCCCCGATCGACGACCGCGTCCGAGCAGGAGGAGGCCCCGCAGCCCGGCGATCGCAGCCCTGCCTACGCCCTCATGGTGGCGCTCTGCTGCGGCTGCCTCCTCGCCTGCGTCGCGATGCTGCTGATCTCGCTCTGGCTCATTAACCGGCAGGCCTCCGAGATGCTCTATGAGCAGAGCGTCGTGCAGCAGCAGTTCCTGCTGAAGCTCATGGACGTCCAGGACGGCCTCGACGAGCTGAAGCGCCGCCTCGCCGAGCAGGGCGCCCGGTGAGGCGCGGAGCGGCAGAGGGCGCGCTCCCCCCGTCCTCCCACGGCACGATCCTTTTTGTCGTCCTCGTGCCGGACACGGGGATCCATGCCCAGGCTGGCGAGGGCATGCCCGGGATGTGGCATGGACCCTCGTGTCTCGGCACGAGGCGACGGAAGGAGGAGCGGGGAGGCTTGGGGCCGGACTCCTTCCGTCATCCCACGGCGTGACCGGGGGATCAGGTGCAGCGGCGCGGCGGGAAGGCAGTCGCGAGCTCACCACCACCTGACCGCCCGATCAAGTCGGGCGGTGACAACAGGGGCCGCGGACGCACCTCTCTTTTGTCGCCCCCCGAGGTGATCGGGGGGCCAACTGTTGGAGGCTGGCTACGTTGGCGTCGCGTCACCACCGCCACCTGACCCCCCGGTCAAGCCGGGGGGTGACAAAGGAAGCGCTTCGCGACCGGTTTTTTTAAGGTTTGATGGACTTCTTGTCGATCACTCTCCTCTCCTGCTCCTCCGCCCCGGCCCCGCTCTCTCCCAGCGTGGCGTGTCGGCTCTCGGCGTAGCGCAGGATCCAGTCGGCCACATCCGGGTTGCTCCGGGCGAAGGCGACGAGGTCCGAAACAAGCTCGGCGGCGACGGGCTTTTCCGGCGCCGTCTCGATCGAGGGCTCGGCGTGAAGCTCGGGATGGCGGTCGGTCGTGCGCGAGGCCAGGTGGCGGAGCCGGTTCTCCGGCGTGCGCCCGCGGTTGGCCTCGTAGGTAAGGAACAAAAGCGCTTTGGTGTCGCCCATGTCGGCGAGGTGCTGGAGGCTGGCGAACGCCGTCCTGATCAGGATCTCTTCGCGCTCGTCCTCGGGCAGCTCGGCCTCGAGCCGGTAGTAGGCGACGTGCTCCTGGAACTTCTCGTCGGCGAGAAGTGAAAAGAGCTCGGCCTCGCTTGTCCCCTCGTGCCTGGCGACCTCGGCGGGCGTCATGCCGCCGGCGAGCCTTCGGGCGAGCCGCACATTGCGGGCGCCGGGCATCGAGGCGGGGGAACGAGAGGGGTAGGGGTGGAACATCGGGTCCTTATATACGACTAAAAGCCTAGAGTCAAGCGCTCGGCGCCGGCCTTTCGCGCGGGTAGCCGATACCGCTATGATCGGCGCCAGGGCTCGACGCTTGTCGTCCGGCCCCACGGGAGGCCATGAGTCATGCTGACGCTCTACTCCTATCCGGACCTCTTCGGCGTCGCGGACAACAACCCCTTCGGCCTCAAGGTTTTCGCCTTCCTCAAGCTCGTCGGGCTGCCGTTCCGGCACGAGCACATCCTGGACGCCTCCAAGGCGCCGCGCGGCCAGCTGCCTTTTCTCGTGGACGGCGAGGGGACCATCGGCGACAGCGACGCGATCATCGCGCACCTGACCGCCCGCTACGGCCTCACGATCGACGACGGCCTGACCCCGGCGCAGCGCGACACGCATCTGCTCGTCCGGCGCATGCTGGACGATCTCTATTGGGTGATGTCCTTCTCGCGCTGGAAGGACGACCGCTTCTGGCCACTCTTCCGCGACGCGCTGCTGCGCACCCATCCGGACGTGACGGCCGAGGCCCTGCAGACGGCGCGCGACTACAACTTCAAGCGCTACCACCACCAGGGCATCGGCCGCTACGAGCCCGACGCTGCTTACGCCCGCGGCATCGCCGAGCTGGGCGTCCTGGCGCACCTCCTTCCGCCGACCGGCTTTTTGTTCGGTGCCGAGCCCACCAGCATCGACGCCGCGATCTACGGCTTCACCGCCAACATTTTTTTCTATGAGATCGAGACGCCGCTGAAGGCCTTTCTCGCCTCCCAGCAGAACATCGTCCGGCATTGCGAGACGATGCATGCCGCTGTGCGATGACGGGGCCGTAGGCGAGGAGATCCGCTCGCTGGGCACGCGTCTCGGCCAAACCGTTCTCACCGGTTGCCCCGACATCACGCCTGGCTATGTCTCACCAGCCCAGCCCAGCCCAGCCCAGCGCGGTGCGCAACCGACGGCTCGCAGGGAGGAAAGCCGGCTCAGTTACGCCCTGTCCGCGTCGGCGTAAATCCCCGGGCGCCGCAGACTGGCGCGCCAGAAGGCGCGTGCCCTGGTCCCCTAATTGCGCGTCAAGACGCCTTCATAGAAGAAATTGGTTGCGCCCTTGCCGACCGTGGGAATCACATCGTGGAACCTGATCACCCCTCCGAGATTCTCACCCGCGATGTAGTGGATGCATGATCCGGTCATCTCTTTCTCGAGAGCTGGTTGGGGGCAGGAGCCTGCCGGCCAGGTTGCCGTGAAGGCGTAGACGGTGTCGAACTTGATCGGCTCGCCGTCGAGCTTGCCTTCGAATTCCTCTCGACCGAGCTCCGTTGTCAAAGCGAAGCCGTTCAGCTCTCGGCAGGTGAGATGCTGAACAAAGATTGCCCAACATCCTTCGAGGCTGCCATCCAGCTCCATGCCCAGGTCGGCCTTTTTCGGAGCCCCACAATCCGACGGAACACTGTTCCCGGAAACTGAGATCGCCTTGTCCTCCGCGGAGGCAGCATTTGCGCTTGCCAGCATCGTCAAGACGAAGAGCGTCGCAGTGAACAGGCTTGCGCAGGGCAGAGCCGTCAAGTTGCTGTCTCGTCCCATCTCCGCTTCCTCCTCTCGGTGCAAATGGAAATCCGCCTCGGGCGCAATCCCAAAAGACGCTCGGATGCGGTTGGCGGCAAACGTACCGCCAGGACAGTCTTCGACAGACCACGCCGGCATTGCCGTTGGCGAGGTTGCCAGAGCGAATATGGTCGTCGCTCGTTTCGTTGCCATTCCGGCCCCAGGATAATGGCAGGCGCGACATGGTCGGCCGACCTTCCACGCAACTCGACATGTTATCCGATAGAAGTTGCGCTGTCAACTCGGTGTCGACATCCGTGAAGGCATCAGCGCAGCGTCGACGCCCTCAGCGGGCGGCTCGACGGGAGGCGCGTCGGCAGAAGCGACGCTGCTCAGATCGACACTTCCCATTCCCGGCTCCTCGACGTCAGCGCACGCCCGAGGAGCCAATGAGAAGACGGCGCCGGGACCGATGGCGATGGCCCTTTTCGTGGAGAAAGTCAGGCCGGGCAGAAGGCGCGTTCCAAGCGGCGATGAAGGCGAGAGCGGCAACACCCCAAAGACCGGTGCTGTCGAGAAGGCCCGTCCCCCAGGGAGCAAGACACTTCGTATCGGCGGAGGCCGAGGGCCAGCGGCACGAGGGTACGGCGCGCGACTACAACTTCAAGCGCTACCACTACCAGGGCATCGGCCGCTACGAGCCCGACGCCGCCTATGCCCGCGGCATCGCCGAGCTGGGCGTCCTGGCGCACCTCCTTCAGCCGACCGGCTTTTTGTTCGGTGCCGAGCCCACCAGCATCGACGCCGCGATCTACGGCTTCACCGCCAACATTTTTTTCTATGAGATCGAGACGCCGCTGAAGGCCTTTCTCGCCTCCCAGCAGAACATCGTCCGGCATTGCGAGACGATGCATGCCGCCGTGCGGTGACGGGGCCGTAGGCGAGGAGATCCGCTCGCCGCGCGGGCTGGCACCCGTGGCCCGGCCAGCCGGCCGAGCCTTCGCCGGCGTGGCCTTTCGGGTCGACCGAGGGCATCCCGCTCAGGCTTGCCGCGCCGCAAGTGGGTCTAGGCACTCGCAGAAGCGTGCGCAGCGTGGGCCGGCGCATAGCGCTCTCCGACGATCCGCTCGGGCGCGAACAGCATGCTGATATGGGCGATCTCTTCCTGGCTCAGCGCGACGGCGCTGGCAGCCGCGTTCTCCCGCACATGCTCCACGCGTCTCGTTCCGGGGATCGGCACGATGTCGAAGGGCTGCGCCAGGAGCCAGGCGAGCGCGAGCTGTCCGGGACGGCAGGCCTTGGCCCCGGCCAACGCCGCGAGCGCTTCGACGGGCGCAAGGTTGGTCGCGAGGTTCGCCTCGGCGAAGCGGGGATCGGTGGCGCGATAGTCCCTGTTGTCGAAGCTCGTGCTCGCCTGAACCGCGCCCGTCAGCGCAGAGCGCCCCAGCGGGCAGAAGGGAACGAACGTGATGCCGAGCTCGCGGCAGGTGGGCAGGATCTCGGCTTCGACGCCGCGCTCCCAGAGCGAGTATTCCGACTGCAAGGCGCTCAAAGGATGAACGGCATGCGCCCGGCGCAGATGCGCGGCCGACACCTCGCTCAGACCGATCGCACGCACCTTGCCCTGCTCGACCAGGCGGGCCATCGCGCCCACCGTCTCCTCGACTGGAACCTTGGGGTCGAGCCGGTGGCAATAATAGAGGTCGATGATCTCGACGCCCAGCCGACGCAGGCTGGCCTCGCATGCCGCGGCGACATAGTCGGGGCGGCCGTCGATGACGATGCTCTTGCCGTCCTCGCTCGGCCTGGCCGCGAACTTCGTCGCCAGGACCACGTGCTCGCGGCAGTCGGCGATCGCCCGGCCGATCAGCTGCTCATTGTGCCCGAAGCCCCGCAGCTCGGCGCCCTGCATGGCACCTGCCGCGCCGTAGATGTCCGCAGTATCGATGAGGTCGACCCCGAGATCCACGGCAGCGCGAATGGTTCCGACGGACTGCTCGTCGTCGGCAGGGCCGTAGAACTGCGACATCCCCATGCAGCCCAGCCCGATGGGGCGGACAACGAGATCGGAGTGCCCCAGGCGCAGCCGCGCTGATCCAGCGATATCATCGAGCGTGAAAGTCATCGTTCCGTTCCCGCCGGCTACATTGTCGAGGTGGAGATGAGCGCCCCGTCCAGGCCGATCGCGACACCCGTTGCTCAGGCGTACATATCGGCGACGCATTGGCGGGACAATCGTGATAAAGCGCATTAGACAATCAATGGAGGTGAGATAATGCGCGCTGCGAAGCTTCTCGAGCTCGAGGCGGTCGTCGCGATCGCGCGTCGCGGCAGCTTTCGCGCCGCGGCGGCCGATCTGAGCCTGTCCCCGACGTCCATCGGCAACGCCGTGGCGGCCCTAGAGAACGAGCTCGGGGCTCGCCTCTTCGACCGTACAACGCGCCGCGTCGCTCTCACCGCCGCAGGCCACGATTTCGTGCGTGCCGTCGCGCCGGCGCTTTCCGAGATTCACGGGGCCACGGAGGCCGCCCGAGGTCAGCGCGGCGGACCGACGGGCACCTTGCGGATCAACTGCTCGATCGCCGGCGGGCACCAAATTCTTGTCCCCTTCCTCTGTGAGCTCATTCGACGGTATCCCCGCGTGAAGGTCGACGTCGCGACCGAGGGCCGGCTGGTGGACGTCGTTCGGGCCGGCTTCGACGCCGGCGTCCGCAAAGAAAGCACGATCCCGCCAAAGATGACGATTGTCCCGCTGAACCAGAAGCTCCGTTATATAGTCGTCGGGTCTCCCGAATACTTCCGCGCGCGCGCGTGTCCTCGAGACCCCGATGAGCTGCTTCAGCACATCTGCATACGGATCCGTTGGCCGAGCGGCGCTCCCTACGAATGGGAGTTCGAGAAAGACGGCGAGGTGGTCCATGTCGACGTGCCCTGGTCGCTCAGCCTCGACAATCATGGCCTCATCGCGAGGGCGGCAATGGAGGGCATCGGGCTCGCCTATGTCGCCGAGGCGGAGGTCCGCGACTATCTTGCCGCGGGTCGCCTCGTCGCGGTCCTCGGCGACTGGATGCCGGTCAGCCCGGGATTCTGCCTGTACTATCCGGAACGCCGCCAGTCGGCGGCTCTTGTTCATGCGCTTGTCGGCGTGATCGAGGAGTTGCGTGGCGACGCGGAGACGTGACCGGCCCGATCGTTTCGCTCCTGGCGCAGCTCGACGGTGACCGACCCGGAGCCTTTCTGATCGACCGCCCGCCGCTTGCCGACCATGCCCGCTCTTGTCGGGAGGGCGGGTCAGGCCCGCAAGCCGGCGCAGCGCTTCACGCATCTGCTCGTGCGGCGGATGCTGGACGACCTCTGTTGGGTGGTGTCCTACTCGCGCTGGAAGGACGACCGCTTCTGGCCGCTCTTTCGCGACGCGCTGCTGCGTACCCATCCGGACATGACGGCCGAGGCCCTGCAGGGGGCGCGCGACTACAACTTCAAGCGCTACCACTACCAGGGCATCGGCCGCTACGAGCCCGACGCCGCCTATGCCCGCGGCGTCGCCGAGCTGGGCGTCCTGGCGCACCTCCTTCAGCCGACCGGCTTTTTGTTCGGTGCCGAGCCCACCAGCATCGACGCCGCGATCTACGGCTTCACCGCCAACATTTTTTTCTATCAGATCGAGACGCCGCTGAAGGCCTTTCTCGTCTCGCGGCAGAACATCGTCCGGCATTGCGAGACGATGCATGCCGCCGTGCGGTAACCGGCTCGCGCCTCTCGATCGAAACGGCACAGTGCAACTTGTGGCAGCGGCCCGCTACTGGTCGCGGACGTAGTAGTCGCCGAACTGCTCGCGCAAGGCCGTCTTGAGCAGCTTGCCGGTGGCGGTGTGCGGCAGCTCCTGGACGATCACCGCAGCGTCCGGCACCGTCCAGGCAGCCACCCGTCCCGAGAAGACCGAAAGGATGCTGACCGGGTCGGGGTCGCGGCCGGGCCTCGCCACTGCCAGCAGCAACGGCCGCTCGCCCCAGCGCGGGTGCCGGGCCGCGATCACTGCGGCCTCGGCGACGTCGGGGTGGCCAACGGCGATGTTCTCGAGCTCGAGTGAGCTGATCCACTCGCCGCCCGAGCGGATAAGATCCTTGGCGCGATCAGTGATCTGCACGAAGCCATCGGAGTCGATGGTGGCGATGTCGCCCGTGCGCAGCCATCCAGCAGCATCGACGGCAGCGTCGTCCTCGCGGAAGTAGGACCGGCAGACCCAGGGGCCCCGGGCCACGAGCTCGCCTTGTGTTATCCCGTCCCACGGCGCCTCGGCTCCCGTCGCGTCGAGGATCCCGAGCGTCACGCCGAAGAACGGCCGGCCCTGCTTGAGGCGGAGCCCCAAGGAGGCGGGTCCGCGCAGGTCCCGGTCCGGCCGCTTCGGGCTGTTGTAGGCGCCGACCGGGCTCATTTCGGTCATGCCCCAGCCTTGGCTGACCCGCACGCCATACTCATCGCCCAGCGTCTCGAGGAGCAGCTGCGGGCAGGCCGACCCGCCGACGCAGAGCCGCTCCAGGCCGTCGAGGCGCCCGCCCGTCCGGCGCAGATGCTCGATCAGGCCCAGCCAGACCGTGGGCACGGCCGCGGCGAAGGTGACACCCTCGCTCTCGATCAGCTGGTGCAGGCTCGCGGGATCGGTCTGGGCGCCGGCGAGCACGAGGGTGGCGCCCGCCATCGTCGCGGCATGCGGGATGCCCCAGGCGTTGACGTGGAACATCGGCACGATCGGCAGCGCCCGGTCGACCGCGCGCAGGCCGAACACGTCCGGCTGGTTGATCCCGTACGCGTGCAGCACCGTTGAGCGATGGCTGTAGAGGACACCCTTGGGCTGGCCCGTCGTGCCCGAGGTGTAGCAGAGTGCCGCCGCTTCGCGCTCGTCGAGCTCGGGCCATTGGAAGCCGTCATCCGCGCCCTCGACGAGGTCCTCATAGGCGTGGAGCGAGACGCCGGCGGGCAGCGCCAGGTCCGGCATGTGCTCAGGGTCGGTCATCACCACGACCGCGGCCGGGCGGTGCCGCACCTGGTCGACCAGGCGCAGGACCAAGGGAACGAAGGTGAGGTCGACGAAGAGGATCCGGTCCTCGGCATGATCGATGATGTAGGCGATCTGCGCCTCGAACAATCTCGGATTGATGGTGTGGATCACCGCTCCCATGCCCGAGACAGCGTAGTAGAGCTCGTAGTGGCGATAGCCGTTCCAGGCGAGGGTGCCGATCCGGTCGCCGCGCTCCACAGCCCAGCCCCTTCAGCGCCCGCGCCAGCCGACGGGCACGGCGCTCGGCGTCGCGATAGGAGTGCCGATGACGGTGGCCTTCGACCGTGTTGCTGACGAGCTGCGCCTCGCCATGGTGACGCGCGGCGAAGGTGAGCAGTGACGAGATGAGCAGAGGCTGCTGCTGCATCAGTCCCAGCATGATCTCTCTCCCCGCAAAGGGTTCACCAGACATCGCGGCATCGGCTGCTGCCGTCTCGCCCCGATCGTCGACGCAGCCTCGGCCGGGCACCTCAGGAGCTTCGGTAGATCGCCTTGAAGGCGTAGTCGTTGAGCTTCTGCGGTATCGCCAGGGTGGCGCCGTTGAGGCCCGTCATCGTCGTCGGCACGCCGTCGGTGAGCAGCCGCGTCCCGCCGGTCGAGTAGGCGACGAGCTCGTCGAAATAGACCACGCCGAAGCGGGCCAGCGGATCGGGCGGGGCGTTGGTCTGGCCGCCGCGGCTGACCCCGGCGTTGATGGTGACGGCCGGCGGGAAGCCCGTGTCGATCTGCAGGTTCACCGTCTGGCCCCTGGTCTCGTTCGCAACGAAATAGGCCGCGGTGCCGGCGGCGTTGGTCTCGAGGCAAAGGACGGCGCTGATCACGTCACCGGGCGCAACCGGAAGGCCGAGCTGGGCGCCTGTGTGGATGCGGATCAGGCTCGTGACGCTCTGCGCCTCATCGACGGTCATCTCGACGTGCAGGTCGAGAAAGCCCAGGCCGAAGAAGGTGCGGAAATGGTTAGGAGGCCCCGCGCCCGGGCTGTGGCGTGAGGTTCGGCACCGTCCAGGTCCCCGACAGCACGGTGATCGGCGCGCCGAGGCTCGTGAGCTCGTAACCGCAGGACTCGATCGGCGACAGCCCGAGGGCCGGGGTCACGGGCGCTGCCGGCTCGGCGCCGGCGACAAGCCGCGGCTCCAGATGCTCGAAGCCCTGGTAGCGGCGCGCGCGCTGCTCCCAGAGCGCTGCCAGCCCGGGCTGCGAGCGCGCGTCGGGACGCTGCGGCAGCCCGTGCCGCGCGAGGTCCGATTTGCTGGCGGCGAGCGCATCGAAGTCCTTTGGTGCCGGCGGAAAGACGCGCAGCCCTTTCATCCCGGAAACCGCCTTGCCAGCCATGATCGCCCCTCCCTGAGGCTGCCCGTCGGCCGGGGGGCTCGACGAGGCGCGCCACCTCGGCCGTGCTCCCGCGAGAGACCGCGGCAGGCCAGAACATTACGCCAGGGACATGGTACGGCGCCAGCGGGTTCGCCGGCCCCGGCCTCAGCCCTTGAGAGCGCCCCCCAGAATGGCCTTGCCGAGGAACCTGTACGCCACGAAGCCGAGCACCAGCGGCGGCAGGATCGACATGCTCATGGCGGCCGCCGTGGCGCCCCACTTCACGCCCCAGGAGGTAATGAAAAAAGTGGCGCCGACGGTGACCGGCACGGCGTTCTTCGTCGAGAGGATGAGGCCGAACAGAAACTCGTTCCAGGCGCCGATGAAGGTGAGGACGACGACGGCCAGAAGGGCCGGGCGGGCGAGGGGGAGGATGACGTGGCGGAGCACGCCCATGGTGCCGGCGCCATCGACGCGGGCGGCCTCCTCGAGCTCGAGGGGCAGCTCGCGCAGCCAGCCGGCGAGGACGAGGAGCGCCACGGGCAGGCCGATCAGGCAGGCAATGAACGAAAGGCCGGTGCGGGTGTCGAGGAGGCCCGTCGCCTGGAACAGCAAATAAATCGGGATCGCGAAGACGACGAGGGGGATGGCGCGGAGGCTCAGCACCAGGGGCACGAGGGTGCGGCGGCCCGCCTTCAGGCGGACGACGGCGTAGGCAGCGGGCAGGCAGAGAAGGAGGGCCAGCACCGTGCCGCCTGCGGCGATCAGCGTGCTGTTCACGATATAGTGGAGGAAATCGACGGTGGGGTCCGAGAGAACCGTCCTGTAATGCTCGAGCGTGGGGGTGAAGAGCCAGATGGGCGGGGAGGCGTTGATGTCGGCCGTGGTTTTCAGCGAGGTCAGAAGCGTTGCCAGGATCGGGAAGTTGAAGACGAAGGCGGCGACAACGAACAGAAGCCAGCGGGCGGCGTGGCCGAGGCGGCTCATGGGCCGGCACCCTTGAGCTGGAGGCGCATGGCCAGGAGGATGAGGGCGAGGGAGGCGGCGAACAGCAGCATGGCCTCGGCGATGGCGAGGCCGAGATCGCCCGCCTGGAAGAAGCTCTTGTAGATATGGATGCTGGCGCTGGTGGTGAGGGTGCCGGGGCCGCCGCCGGTCAGCACGTAGATGTGGTCGAAGACGCGAAAGCCGTCGATGAAGCGCACGGCGGCGGTGAGGACGAGGGTGGGGAGGAGGAGGGGAAGGGTGATGCGGGCGAGGCGCTGAAAGGCGCTGGCGCCGTCGATGAGGGCCGCCTCCATGAGCTCGGCCGGGATCGCCTGCAGCCCGGTGAAAAGAAGAAGAAAAGCAAAAGGCGTCCACTGCAGGATCTCTATCAGGACGAGGGTCGTGGTGACCCAGTCGGGGCCCAAAAGGTTGGGGTAGAGGCCCAGCATGTCGAGATAGGCCGGGACGAGGCCCACAAACTCGTTCAGGAGCAGCCGCCACATCACGCCCAGGAGCGCCGGCGAGACCATCATCGGCAGGAGCAGGAAAGCCATGAGCCAGCGGTGGCGCTCGATCAGCGGGCGCAGCGCCAAAGCGAGGCCGAGACCCAACAAAAGCTCCGTGATGGCGGTGACGAGCGCGAAGCGAAATGAAAAAAGCAGAGCGTGAAAAAAGGCGGGGTCGGTCAGCGCCGCCCGGTAGTTGGCAAGGCCGGCCCAGCTGGGCGCAGCCAGCGTGGCGAAGCTGAAGCTGGCGAAGCTGTAGCCGAGGTCGAGGACGAAGGGCAGGCCCAGGAGGGCCAGGAGGAAGAGGGCGAGCGGCGCGAGAAGGAAAAACCGCTCGCGCCGGGCCGTGTCGAGCAAGCCGCCCGTCCGGGAGCTCGTAGCCGCTACTTGAGCTTCTCCTGCATGCCCTTGGCGGCGTTGGCGAGGGCCTCATCAAGGGTCAGCTGGCCGGCCCAGTAGCCGGTGAAGTTCTGGGCCAGGATCTCGTAGACCGGCACCGCCTCGGCACTGGTGCCGCCGCGGATGACGAAGCCGTACTTGGCCACATACTCGCCCACGAGCGGGAACTCGGGCCGGGAGCCCTTGAGCTCCTCCAGCACCGACGGGACGGGCGGCGTGCCGCCGGCCTTGCCGTAAATTTCCATCGCCTCCTTGCTGGCGAGGAAGGCCAGGAAGCGGCCGGCGGCCTCCTTGTGGGTCGAGGCCTTGTTGAGGCCGATGCCCAGGCTGTGGATGTGGGTCTTGTGGCCGTCGGGTCCGGCCGGCATCGGCGCCACCCAGAACTTCCCCGCCACCGCCGGATTCTTCTCACTGTCGTTCAGCTCGTTGAAGGCGGCGTTCCACTGCAGCATGGTCGCCACCTGGCCGCTGCCGAAGGCGGCGTTGGCCTCGGCATACTCGTAGTTGGTGCTGTCGGGCGGCGTGGCGCCGGCGTCGATCAGCTTTTTGTAAATTTGGAGCCCGCGGCGGGCGGCCTCGCTGTCGATGATGACCTTGCCGTTCTCGTCCAGCCAGTTGCCGCCGTTCGAGACCAGGGCCGCCTGCCAGATCATGATGTTGAAGATGAGGTTCTTCAGCTCCAGCACCGTGCCGTAGCGGGTCGGGCTCTCCGGATTGATGCGCTTCGTGAAAAAGAGCGCCGTCGCCATGAAGTCGTCCCAGGTCCAGTCCTTCGGATCTTTCGGCTCGAGCTCCTTGCCCAGCTCCTTCTTGGCAATCTCGGCGTAGGTCTTCTTCCAGGCATCGTCCTTAAGCAGCCGGTCGATCAGATCCTTGCGGTAGTAGGTGAAATGCAGGCTGATGTCGGTCGGCACGCCATACTGCTTGCCGTCGAGGGCGAGGCTGCCCAGCGCCACGGGCGCGAACAGCGTCTTGGTGTCGGGCGGCAGGTCCTGGCCGATCGGGTCGAGGAAGGGCGCGTAGCGGCCCAGCGTGTAGGTGGTGACCAGGGCGACGTCGAACTCCTTCGAGCCGGCCGCGAGGTCGGCGATCTCCTTGTCGAAATAGCCCTGGCGGCTGAACAGAAGCTGCTTCACCTGATCGTCCGGCGCCTTGCCGGGGCCGGCGTTCCAGGCGTCGATGACCTTCTGCATGGCCTCGCTCTCGGGGCCGGGCCAGAACAGCAAGCGTCACCTCGGCCCGGGCGAGCACGGGCCAGGCCAACCCCAAAGCCGCCAACAGACCGGCGACGAGCCGCCACTTCCGCATCGCTTCTCTCCCCTCCAGGCTTGCGCCCAGGATTGTGCAGAGGCCGGGCCGACCCGTCCAGCCTCGTCGTGTGGGGGCGGGGAGGGGAGGAAGAAGGAGAAGGGAGAAGGCTCTTCTCTTGTTTGTCACCTTCCCACCCGGGCTGGTCGTTCCGCCCTTGCCTCTTCGTCCGCCGCCTGTTCTCTGCTAGGTTGAGACAGAGGAGGGCGGATCGCCATGGCGATGCGGAGAAGGGAGCTCTACGACGAGGATTTCTGTCAGTGGAGCCCCGAGCAGGCGGCGGCGCTGCGGCGGCTGTCGGCCGAGCGCTGGAACGGCCCGCTGGACCTTGAGCATCTGGCCGAAGAGGTGGAGGACCTGGGCGCAGAGCGCCGCGACGCGGCCAGAAGCCAGCTTCGCCAACTGAGAGAAGGCTGCCTGAAGCTCCAGCATTCGCCGGCGAGCGATCCCCGCGCAGGCTGGCTCGACACGATCGACCACGCCCGCGCCGAGATATCCCACCGCCTCACCCCTACCGTCCTCCGCGATGCGGAGGCCCAGCTTCCGAGGCTCTACGCCCAGGCGCCGCGTGTGGCACGAAGAGCGCTGGAGCAGCATGGTGAGGGGGACGCTACGGTGGGGCTGCCGGCGGAATACCCCTATGCTCTCGACCAGCTCCTCGATGAGGCGTGGTATCCGTCTGGGCGCGATTGGGCTGCCGGAGCATGGCTGGCGCTGCAGGCAGGATCCAGATCGTCGGTCGGACCATAGGAAATCGAGGCCGGTGGCGTGTCACCATGATTCCGTCCGATGTGGTTGAGCAGCCATCGTCCCATGGGAGGCAGAAAGATGAGAGAAGGACTTTCCAGGCGTTCCGTCCTGCAGCGCTCGGCTGCCGTTGGCGCCCTGGCCGCGGCCGGCGGCCTCCGCATCCCGCTCGGCGCTGAGCCAGACCGTGCCGAAGGTTGCGCCAATCACCATGGTGATCAACCAGTCCCCGTGGTTCGACGGATTCCGGCAGCTGGTCGAGAAGTATCAGTCGGAGACCGGCAACACGATCACGCTCGACGTCAATCCCTACGCCGGCGCGCTGGCCAAGATCCGCAACTCACTGCGCGCAGCCCCAGGCACTTACGATCTCCTCGCCATCGACAATAACTGGATGGTGGAGATGTTCGATGGCGGATTCATCATGCCGCTCGACGAGCTCGAGGTCAGGATTCAAGCTCGATCCCAACATCAGCACCTATGACGGGACGATCTTTTGGAATGCCAACATGCGCACCTTCGATCCGAAGGGCGGTGCCTTGATGGGGTGCCCCATCAACGGCAATGTCGACGTGCTCTTCTATCGGAAGGATCTGTACGAGGCGAAGGGGCTCAAGTTCCCCGAAACCTGGGAAGAGCTGAAAGCCAACGTCGAGGCGCTCAACGATCCGCCGCACGTCTACGGCCTGGTTCATCGCGACGGGCGTACATCGATATGGGCTGACTACGTCAACTACATGTACAGCTCTCGCGGCAGCCTCTTCGCTAATCCAAAAGACGGGGACTTCACGATCACGGTGAACAGCCCGGCGAATCTGAAGGCGCTGGAATTCTATCTCAATGTCGGCAAGGCTGGTGGATACCGGAGCCCGGGCTCCGTCGAGCAGGGCCCGCTGATTGGACTTATGGCATCGGGCAAGGCGGCGCATTCGATTATCGTCATTGGTGCCTGGGCGCAACTCGAGGATCCGACCAAGTCGGTGGTCATTGGCAAGATCGACGCCGGACTGATGCCGCGTTCTGCGGAGGGGCAACACGCGGCTCGCGCGGGACACTGGATCGGAGCGATCGCCCGCAACGTTCCGAAGGATCGGCAGCTCGCAGCGCTCGAGTTCATCAAATGGTTCGGGACGCTCGAGCATCAACTCGACTATACGCGCTTCGGCGCCGTGCCCGTGCGCGTCGACGTCGCGGACTCCGACCTGGCCAACGAGCCCAAGTATCGCTTCCTCAAGGCGCAGGTCGCGAATTCGCGCGTCGCCCGCATGTATGCGGTGGTTCCGGAGGCAGCGCAGCTCAACGATATCCTGTCGCTGGGTCTGAACGAGTGCGTCCTCGGAAAGACGAAGCCGGCAGACGCGCTCAACAAGGCCGCGGCCGAGTGCTACGAAATCATCAAACGCGGCGGCCACAAGACCGGCCAGCTTCCCATGCTCTAGTCATCCGACGTCGAGGTCTTGGCGCCATGCATTGACCTTGGTTGCAGCCGACCAACGGCCTTCTTGCGCGGGCTGCCCCGGCCAGAGGTGCTGACGGCGCGTCGCCGGGCTCCGCGGTCAGCCAGCCGGGTGGGGCCGCGTCGAGATCGCCGACATCGGGATGACCTGGCCAGCGGAAGCCCCCGACCACCACAGCCGGATACGGCGAGCCGCGCCGCCTTCGTGCCCAGCCCGTTTGCTCCCGCTACCCCTTCCCCGGCAATGCATACGCGACCACCTGGTCGCTAACCCTCGGGGAAAGAATGGAATTGCCGCCCGCGACGAAGACGACGTACTCACGGCCCTTGTAGCTGTAGACCGCCGGGATGGCGACGGACGGGGCGTCGACCTGGCTCTGCCACAGCACCTTGCCGGTCTCGAGGTCGAGGGCGCGGACGCGGGAGTCCATCGAGGCGCCGATGAAGATCAGGCCGGACTTGGTGATCACCGGGCCGCCGATCGTCACCGAGCCCCAGGAGCGGGGCATGTAAAAACCCCATTTCTGGATCTCGCCGAATGGCTGCTTCCAGAGGAGGCGGCCGGTATCGAGGTCGTAGGCCGAGATCGTGCCGTAGGGCGGCTTCCAGCAGGGCATGCCCAGCGGGTTGAGGAAGGTCGTGAGCTTCATGCCGTAGGGGGCGCCCTCCTGGGCGAAGTAGCCGGCAGGCGTGCCGTCCTTGGTCGCCTTCTCATACGCCTGGCGCTCGATCAGCTGGTAGATCTGCGCGACGCTCGAGCTGTTCACGACATAGATGTGCGAGGTCGGGTCGACGGCGCCGCCGCCCCACTCGACGCCGCCCGCAGTGGCCGGGTAGGTGAGCGTGCCCTTGAGGCTGGGCGGGGTGAACCGCCCGTCATAGCGCAGCGACGCCGCGGTGCGGCTGCAGTAGCCGAGGCTCAGGATGTCGGCGAGCCGTGAGACGCCGGGCCAGGTGTCGGGAACGGTGGCCTCGGGGATCGCCACATAGGGCTGGGTCGGGGCAGCCTGCTCGCCCGGGACGTCGGAGGCGGGGGCCGGCTTCTCCTCGATCGGGTAGACGGGCTCGCCGGTCCGGCGGTCGAGAACGAACAGAAAGCCCGGCTTGCCCGACTGCACCAGGGCCGGGATCGTCTTGCCGTCCTTCTTGATGTCGACCAGCACCGGCGGGCTGTTGGTATCGTAATCCCAGACGTCGTGATGGACGAGCTGGCGGCTCCAGACGACCTTGCCGGTATCGACGTCGAGCGCGGTCACCGAGGTGGCGAGCGGCAGCTTTTCCTCGCGGGCACCGCCATAGAAGTTGGGGCTGGGCGAGCTCACCGGGATGTAGAGGAGCCCGGTCTCGGGGTCGATCGACATGCTGGCCCAGACGTTCGACGTGCCGGTGGTCCTGGCGGCATCCTTGGGCAGGGCGTCGAAGGTCCATTTGAGCTTGCCGGTGTGCGCGTCGAGCGCGAAGACCGAGCCCGCCGGATTGGCCTTGTACTCCCAGTCCTTGCCGGCCCAGCCGAGGAAGAGGGTGTCGTTGTAGACGGTGGGCGGCTGGAGCAGCGACAGGGGCCACTTGTCGCGGGTCGGGTTCCACTGGTTCACGTCCACCATGCCGTTCTGGCCGAAGCCGGGGCAGGGCTTGCCGGTGTCGGCGTCGACGCCGTAGAGCTTGGCGTCCATCGTGCCGATATAGACCATCTTCTGGCAGGCCTCGCCCGGCTTCGGGTCCTCCGCCTGCCAGTAGGCGACGCCGCGGTTCTTGAGCTCGGGCTGGGTCAGGGCCTTCAGGACCGCGTGCGGGTCGAAGGTCCACTTGACCTTGCCGGTGTCTGGCTCCAGCGCCATGATCCGGTAGAAGGGTGTGCCCAGATAGACCGTGTCGTTGACGAAGAGCGGCGTGGCCGACCACACCGACTTGGGCTTGTCGCCGCTGCCGTCGGAGACGTCGCCGGTGTGATATTGCCACGCCATCTCGAGGCTCTTCACGTTGCCGGGCGTGATCTGCGTCTCGGGCGAGAATTTCTGCGCCCGGAGATCGCCGTTGAAGGTGGACCAGGTGCCCGGGCCCGCCCAGCTGTCGGCGTGGTGGGTGACCGCGGTGGCACCGGCGTCGGTGCCTTCGGACGCGGCAGCGGGGCCCTGCGACTGGGCGGCCGGCGAGGCCGGCGTGGAGGTTGTCTGGGCCGAGACGATGCCGGCGGGCACCAACGAGAGGGCGAGCGCGATCCAGGTTCTTCTCATCATGACGGCACCCCCACGCGTGCCGGGCCGCGTTCCCCGACCTTCTGTGTCGGGTCGAGGAAAAGGTGAGCGAGCCAGCCGAGCAGGGCCACCGCCATCAGCGCCAGCAGCGCGTGGGCCTCGAGAAAGTAGGCGGCAAGCGCGGTGCCGAGGATGCCCAGCAGGATGAGGATCTGGAGGATGCGGCTCGGCCAGCCAGCGCTGCCGAGGAGGGCCACGATCACGGCGGCGCCCGAAAGGAGCGCCGTCGAGACGGTGACCAGGAGGGCGCCGTAGGTGTGGTCGATGCCGCTGCCGATGCGGAGATAGCTCGCTATCGAGAGGACGAGCCCGGCGGCCGAGGCCGCCGCCATGATCCACCCGCCATAGCCGATGGTGGTCGTCGTGCTGCGGGACATTGCCTGTTCCAGTCGCGAATTGCCGTCGAGCGCGTGCGTGCACGCCCGACCCGCTCCGGTGCCCGATGCCGCACGGGCACCGCCGGCGCGGCAGGCGCCGCCCTCGCCTCATGGTTTCCTTGGCTATTGAACGCGCGCTCCGGCCCTTTGTTGCCTACAGCCGAGATGTTCAACCGCGGGTGGGGATATGGAGCGCCGGCGGCCCGGTCGGCCGAGGAGCGGGCGGCCCCGGTCATCTCGGCGAGCACGGCCAGTGTTACCGGGCCGTCATTGACAGCCGGTTGGCGGCACCGTTAGCTCTGCGTCCCGTGCTCCAAGGGCCAACGCCTCATGTATCCCACATGGCGACGCGATCGGCCGTCTGACCGACAAGTATTTCTCTAAGACGCGGGCGATCGTCGAGCGCTTCGGCGACTGCCCGGTCACCTACGCGGTCTTCATGCGCCGCCCGGTGCTGTGCTGCCCGCGCCTCGCGGTCGGCTGGCTCGAGGAGGTGGCGGTCGAGCGCCGGGCCGCGATCGAGGTCGAGCTGCTGTTCGAGGAGGGCGGCTGGGTCGGCGCCGGCGAGCCCATGATGTACCTGCACGGCCCCTTCCGCCACCTGGTCGACCTCGAGACCATCTTCCTGCAGAAGCTCGGGCCGGCCTGCGTTGCCGCGCTACAACGCGTACATCATGTGCGCCGACCTGCCCTATGCGGGATTCCTCGCGATGGACGCCCGGCACTGCGCCGGGGCCGAGATGGCCGAGATGATGGCCTATGCGGCGAGCGTCGGCTCGGCCCGGGCCAAGCGCGAGGCGGGTGCCAAGGGCTTCGTCGGCAACGCCACCGACGAGACGGCGCATTTCTTCGGCCAGGAGCACGGCCTCGGCACCATGCCGCACGCGCTGATCGGCTATGCCGGCTCCACCGTGCGCGCGGCCGAGCTCTACCATGAGACCTTCCCGGACGACCCGCTCTTCGTGCTGGTCGACTATTATGGCCGGGAGGTCACCAACTCGCTGGCCGTCTGCCGGCGCTTTCCCGAGCATGCCCAGGCGACGGCCGGCTGGGCGTGCGGGCTCGACACGCATGGCGGGCGCTTCGTCGAGGGGCTCGACACCGCCGCCTCCTACGCGGTGCTCGAGCGCTTCGTGCCGCAGGCCATCCGCACCTACCGCACCGAGGAGGAGCTGCGCTGGCTCACCGGCACCGGCGTCAGCGCCGCCGCGATCTATCATCTCCGCGAGCGGCTCGATGCCGAGGGCTTCGAGCAGAGTAAAAATCATCGCGAGCTCGGGATTCGGGCCGCAGAAGTGCAAGCTGATGGCGAGCGTGAAGGCGCCGATCGACGTGATCGGCACCGGCTCCTTCCTGCCCGAGCAATGGAGCGAGACCTACGCCACGGCCGACGTCATCGCCTATGAGGGGCGGCAGAGCGTCAAGGTCGGCCGCGAGTTCCTGTTCCCCAGCCCGGACGCCAAGGGCGAGGCCGAGGCCGGGGGCTGAGCCCGGGCCCTCAGCCTAGCGTGGCGAAGCGGACGAGGTCGGCCATCGTGAAGCATCGGGCCCTGGCGCGGGATCTCGACCGGCGGCCGCATGTCGGGATCGAGGCAGCTCAAGCGGGCTCGCCTCGATCGCGCGGAAGAGCACCTCGCCGACCAGGCGGCCGCCGACCGGCCCGAGCTGCCTGCCGCCGTCGCCCAGCGTCTCGGCCTCCTGCAGCACGTAGTACCAGAGCGGCGTGTCCTCCATGCCGAGGTCGCGTCACCGCCCGGTCGGGCTCCAGCACCTGATCCGAGGGCGATGGCGCCGTCCGCGGCCATGCGACGGGCGATGGCCTGGCCCGAGGGCAGCTCGCAGGCATGGCCGGCCGAGCAGGTCGCGCTGGGCGAGCGAGGGTGGCTGGTCGGGTGCGGCACCCTGCAGCCGCATCAGCGACGGCGCCATCCGCCGGCTGATCGTCCGGCAGCCCTGCGGCACCTTGAGGCCGACCTCGAAGAAGTAGCCGAGGTCGATCTCGGTGCGCAGCGGCCGCGGGCCGACCACGCCGCCGATCGGCTGGCGCTGCACCCGGTCGTTGAGGCTGTAGCAGTCGCGCAGCTGGACGTGGCCGTAGCGGAAGGCCGCGGCGACGAACTCGAGCGGCAGGAAGGGCGCCTCGCCCTCGGGGCAGACATGAAGCCGGCCGCCCTCCTCGATCGCGCGCGCGCAGCGCCCCGCCGACGAGGCGGGGCAGGAAATCGTGCAGCACGAGCTGCTGGAAATGGAAGACGAGGGTGTGGCGCGCCGCGTCGAAGCCGAGGCCGGAGGCGACCAGATGGTTGTGCGCCTTGATCAGGACGAGGTGGAGCCGGGAGAGGACGAGATTGTCGTCGTTGCGCGGGTCGCCCGTCAGCGCCAGGCCCTGCTGGTTGCGGGGCAGGTCCTCGTAGCGATGGCCCATGTCGTCGTTGGTCCAGCCGACGAGAAAGCGGCCGCGGAGCTGGGTGTTGTAGAGATGCGGCGCGCCGTCGGGGCCGCCGCCATAGATGCAGTCCAGGTCGAGCGAGCGCGCCGCCGTGCCGACGTCGTTCGAGGGCTGCCGCTCCTGCTCCGAGAGCGCTCGGCTGTCGAGCGTCAGCTCGTGGTCGATGAGCTGGGCCAGGAAGGTGAAGCCGGCCGGCTGGGTCGAGGTGGCGGCGGGCTCGCCGCCGGCATCCATCGGCCCACCGGCGGCACCCAGCGCCATGAGCTGGGCGGGGCTCGCCTCGTGCGGCGGCAGATCCGCGAAGGCGCGACCGTAGCGGCCATCGGGACAGGCACCTCCGCGTCCAGCCCCAGGCGGACGGCCCGGCCTAGCGGGGCATCGCCATGCCCTTTCATTCGTGCTCCCGAGCGGCGGCTGTGCGGGGCGGCACGGCTGCCGTCGTCGCACGAGGTTCCTATGCCACCTAACTCGCGTGAACGGCCGAGGTTCGCTGTGATAAACAGCACACCCGGCCGGCTGCGGCTTGGCCGTGCCGCGGCGACGCGGCCTAGGATATGCCGGCCCCGGCGAGGTGCACGCTCGGGAGGAAGGAGCCGCGCCATGGACGAGCCCATCTGGCAGCCGTCAGCCGAGCGTGCAGCAAGCACCCAGATCAGCCGGAGCTCGCCGCCCGTCACGGCTTTTCCGGCCCCACGGCCGTGGCGAGCTGTGGCGCTGGTCGGTCGCCCATCCCGACCTCTTCTGGGGCGGGCTCGTCCAGACCATGGGGGTGCGGCTGGGCCGGCCGCCGGAGGCCGTGCTCGTCGACGGCGACCGCATGCCGGGTGCTCGCTGGCTGGTCGGGGCGGAGCTGAACTTCGCGGAGAACCTGCTGCGACGCCGTGACGCGACGCCCGGCCATCGTCTTTCGCGGCGAGGACGGCACGCGCCGCGAGATCGACCTGGGCGGGGCTCTGGGCCGCCGTCGAGAGCCTGGCCGCGGCGCTGCGCGCGGACGGCGTGGGCGTCGGCGATCGGGTGGCGGGCTATCTGCCGAACATCCCCGAGACGATCATCGCCATGCTGGCCACCTCCTCGCTGGGCGCCATCTGGTCGTCCTGCTCGCCCGACTTCGGCGTCTCGGGCGTGCTCGACCGCTTCGGCCAGATCGAGCCCAAGGTCCTGATCTCGGTCGACGGCTATCACTATGCCGGCAAGCGCATCGACATCCGCGAGCGGCTGGCCGAGATCGTGGCGGGCCTGCCGGGCCTCGTGCGGGCCGTGATCGTGCCCTTCCTCGATCCGGCATGCCGATCCCGGGCCCGGTGCCGGGCGGCGTGATGCTGGCGGACTACGCGCCGCCCAGCCCCGGCACGCTCACCTTCGCCCAGCTTCCCTTCGACCACCCGCTCTACGTGCTCTACTCCTCGGGCACGACCGGCAAGCCCAAGGCCATCGTCCACGGCCAGGGCGGCACGCTGCTCCAGCACCTCAAGGAGCACCGCCTGCACACCGACATCCGCCCGGGCGAGCGGCTCTTCTACTTCACGACCTGCGGCTGGATGATGTGGAACTGGCTGGCCTCGGCCCTGGCCTCCGAGGCGACGCTCGTCCTCTTCGATGGCTCGCCCTTCCATCCCGGCCCCGAGACGCTCTGGAAGATGGCCGAGGAGGAGCGGGTCGCCGTCTTCGGCACCAGCGCCAAATATATCGACAGCATCAAGAAGGCGGGCCTGGCGCCCCGCGCCGGGCAACGATCTGGGCGCGCTCAGGGCCGTGCTCTCCACCGGCTCGCCGCTGCTGCCGGAATCGTTCGACTATGTCTATGCCGACATCAAGGCGGACCTGCAGCTGGCCTCGATCTCGGGCGGCACCGACATCGTCTCCTGCTTCGTCCTGGGCAACCCCGCGGGCCCGGTGTGGCGGGGCGAGATCCAGATGCGCGGCCTCGGCCTCGCGGTCGAGGTGATGGACGACACCGGCCGGCCGGTGCGCGGCCAGAAGGGCGAGCTGGTCTGCCAGAAGCCCTTTCCCTGCATGCCCGTGCGCTTCTGGAACGACCCGGACGGCGAGCGCTACCAGCAAGAGCTATTTCGACCGCTTCCCGAACGTCTGGTGCCATGGCGACTATGCCGAGATCACGGAGCATGACGGGATCGTCATCCATGGCCGCTCGGATGCCGTGCTCAATCCGGGCGGGGTCAGGATCGGCACGGCCGAGATCTACCGGCAGGTCGAGCAGATCGACGAGGTGCTGGAATCGATCTGCGTCGGGCAGGAATGGAACGGCGACGTCCGGGTCGTGCTGTTCGTGCGGCTGCGCCCGGGCGCGAGCCTGGACGACGCGCTGAGCGACCGCATCCGCGGGCGCATCCGCGCGCAACTGCACGCCCCGCCACGTGCCGGCCCGGATCCTGCAGGTGGCCGACATACCGCGGACGCTGAGCGGCAAGATCACGGAGATCGCGGTGCGCGACGTCGATCCATGGCCGGGCGGTCAAGAACACCGAGGCGCTGGCCAATCCCGAGGCGCTCGACCTCTACCGCGGCCTGGCCGAGCTGCGGGCCTGAGGCCGGCGGGCATGCTCGCCGAGGTGTGGATCAAGGGCGAGCGGCTGAGCCTGGGCGAGATCGGCCTTCTGGCCACGCCGACCGCGCTCGCCCTGCTGGGCCTCGCTTCTCATCGGATCGCCTCTCGGGCGGGGCCATGCTGCTCGGGCTCGTGCTGCGGCGGTGCCGCCTCGGCCTGCTCGCCATCTGGCGGACGCGAGGCCGCCGCCCGCCTCGCCCGATGGGCCGACGAGGTGGCGCGAGGGCGCCGGGTCCGCCACGCCCGCCCGAGACCGCGGGCCCGCTCGGCGTCTATCTGCGGCCCCTGGGCGAGCTCGGCCGCCAGCTGCAGGCGGAGCGGCAGCGGAGCGGCGACCTCGGCCACCTGCTCGAGACCCTGGTCGAGGCGCTGCCCGATCCGGTGCTGGTGATCGACCGCGATCTGCTGGTGACGCGGGCCAACGGCGCCGCCCGTCGGGCGCTGGACTTCGAGCGCGACGGCACGCCGCTCGGCCGGGCGCTGCGCGATCCGGGCGTCCTGGCCGCGGTCAACGCGGCGCTCACCACGCGCGAGGCCAGCACCACCACCTTCAGCCCGGTCGGCGACCGCAGCAAGCAGTTCGCGGCGCGGATCGAGCCGATCCGCCTCGATCACGGCCGGCCGGGCGTGCTGCTGGCGCTCAGGGAGCAGACCGAGCAGGTGATGATCGAGCGCATGCGCTCCGACTTCGTCGCCAATGCGAGCCACGAGATCAGGACGCCGCTCGCCTCGCTGATCGGCTTCATCGAGACGCTGCAGGGCCCGGCCAAGGACGATCCGGCGGCGCGCGAGGCCTTTCTCGCCACGATGGCCGAGGAAGCGCGGCGCATGGCGCGGCTGATCGACGACCTGCTGTCGCTGTCCCGGATCGAGCTCGCCGCCAACCGCCCGCCTGCGGGCCGGGTCGACCCGTGCGACCCTGGTGCGCGAGGTGGTGGAGCGCATGACGCCCCATGCCCGAGCGCCAGGAGGTCCGCCTCGATCTCGACCTGGAGCCCGGCCTGCCCGAGCGTGCGCGGCGATTCCGACCAGCTCCATCAGCTCGTCATCAACCTCGTCAGCAACGCGATCAAGTATGGCGGCCGCGAGCAAGACGGTGCGGCATCGAGGCTCGCCGCCTCGACTCGGGCGGCGTCTCGGCCGGCGCCCTGAGCGGCCGGCCCTGCGTCTCGATCGCCGTGATCGACGAGGGCGAGGGCATCGCCGCCGAGCACATCCCCCGGATCACCGAGCGCTTCTACCGGGTCGACCGCGCGCGCTCGCGGCGCCTCGGCGGCACCGGCCTCGGGCTCGCCATCGTCAAGCACGTGATCCGGCGCCATCAGGGGCACCTGATGGTCGAGAGCGAGCTCGGCCATGGCAGCCGCTTCACCGTGCTGCTGCCCCTGGCGCCCGCCGAGAGCGCCCAGCCCGTCACGGAAGTGTCATAGTCCCCTCATAAAAGACGTGCCGACCGGCGCCTACCGGCGGAGCATGTCGGCGTCCCGCCGTGGGCACGCCGCCACGCATGCCGGCCGTCGAGCAGGCGTGCGGCAGGCGGGCTGCCCCCGGGGGGCGAGACCGACCATTCGAGCGGGCCGCCATGGCCCAGGAGGCAGAGACCGATGAGCACGCCGCCGGAGACCGCGACCAAGAAGCATCTGGTCCAGTCGTTCGACGAGGAGCTTCGACTGCTCACCGACATCGTCGTTCGCATGGGGGCCATCGCCGAGCAGCAGGTGGCCGACGCGGTCGAGGCGCTGGTCAAGCGGGACGTCGACCTCGCCGACGCCGTCATCAAGCGGGACGAGGAGGTCGACCGCCTCGAGGAGACGCTCGACCAGGACGCGGTGCGGCTGCTCGCGACCCGCCAGCCGATGGCCGTCGATCTCCGCGTCATCGCGATGGCGCTCAAGGTCAGCAACGACCTCGAGCGCACGAGCGACTATGCGGTCAGCATCGCCAAGCGGGCCCGGCGCATCGCCGACAGCCCCGTGCTCGAGCCGATGATCCACATCCCGCGCATCGCCAACACCTGCCTCAGGATGCTGAAGGACGTGCTCGACGCCTATATCGAGCGCGACGTCGACAAGGCGATGGCGGTGTGGGAGCGGGACAAGGAGGTCGACGACTACTATACGAGCCTGTTCCGCGAGCTCATCACCTACATGCTCGAGGACCCGCGCAAGATCAGCACCTGCATCGATCTCCTGTTCATCGCCAAGAACCTGGAGAGGATCGGCGACCACGCGACCAACATCGCGGAGAAGATCCACTACATGATCCACGGAGCGCAGATCAACCGCCCGAGGCACGAAGAGCCGTGAGAGCATCGGTCCTGATCGTCGAGGACGAGATTCCGCTTCAAAGGCTTCTCGCCTACAATCTCCAGGCCGCCGGCTTCGACACGGCGGCCGCCTATGACGGCGAGGAGGCCCTCACCGCTCATCGCCGAGCGCGAGCCGGACCTCATTCTCCTCGACTGGATGCTGCCCCAGCTCTCGGGTCTCGAGCTCTGCCGGCGGCTCCGCCGGCGCGCCGAGACCGCGCACATCCCGATCATCATGCTGACCGCGCGCGGCGAGGAGCCCGACCGGCTGCGCGGCCTCGAGACGGGTGCCGACGACTATGTGACCAAGCCCTTCTCGCCGGCCGAGCTGATCGCGCGGATGCGCGCCGTGCTGCGCCGCGTGCGGCCGGCGCTGGCCGACCAAGTCCTGACCTTTCACGACCTCAAGATGGACCTCGCGGCGCACAGGGTCTTCCGTGAGGACCGGGAGGTCCATCTCTCGCCGACCGAGTTCCGGCTACTGCGTCACTTCCTGGAGCATCCCGGCCGGGTCTTCAGCCGCTCCCAGCTGCTCGACCGTGTCTGGGGCGGCGATCTCGAGATCGAGGTCAGGACCGTCGACGCGACGATCCGGCGGCTGCGCCGCGCGCTCAACGGCGGCGGCGAGGCCGACCTGCTGCGCACCGTCCGCGCCGAGGGCTACTCCCTCGACCACAAGCTCGCTATGACCGGGTCGGAGGATCTCTGACCCGCTAGCGGATCACGATCGTCGGCGCTACGGCGGTGGACGGCACCATCGCCTCGGAAAGCCGCCCGATCAGGCTCAGGACGAAAGGCAGGCGCTGCCCCAGGAGCTGTCGCACGAGACGAAACGGCGTCTCGGGCGGCGGGAAGGGCACCAGCGCCAGAGGCGCGTCGGCCGGCAGCCGTAGCGCCTGACGCGTCTCGGCAAGGGCCACGTCGAGCCCGCCCAGCCGGTCGACGAGCTTGTGCTCGAGCGCCTCGGCGCCGGTCCACACGCGACCCTGGGCCAGGGCCTCCACCGCCGCCGGGTCGAGATGCCGGCCGCGGGCCACGCCCGGCCTTGAAGGTGTCGTAGAGATCGCCCACGAGCGCGTCGAGCCGCGCCTGGCCCGCTGCCGTGAAGGGCTCGATCGAGGACCACATGCCGAGGTCGGGGCCGGCCGTGGCCCGTCCCCAGTTGATGCCGAGCTTCTCGGATGCGCCGGCGAGGACCGGCTTGCCCGCGAAGACGCCGATGGAGCCTGTGAGCGTCAGCGGCTCGGCCACGATGCGGGACGCGTCCATCGCGATCCAGTAGCCGCCCGAGGCCGCGACGTTGCCCATCGAGACGATGACGGGCTTGCCGACCTTGACGGCCTGCCGGACCTGATGGGCGATGGTCTCGGACGCGACCGCCGAGCCGCCGGGGGAGGCGATCCGGAGCACGATCGCACGCACCGCGGGATCGTCGATGGCCTCGGTGAGGGCCTGGGCCAGGTCGTCGGCGGCGACCCCGCCGCCCAGAGCCTCGGAGCCGCGCTGGATGGTGCCCACGGCGCGCACGAAGGCCACCCTCGTGGCGCCGTCGCCGGGCTCGCCACGCTCCGCGTCCAGATACTCGCTCATCGGCACGAGGCCGGCGCCGACGCCGGCCCGGGCCAGCGCCCGCGCCTCGATCTCGTCCCGATAGGCCAGCCGGTCGACCAGCCCGGCATCGTGGGCCTCGGCCGCGGTGTAGGGACCGCCGCCCAGCGCCGCTTCCGCCCTTTCGGGCGTCATGTTCCGGCCCTCGGCGACGCCGGCGATCAGCCCCTGCCAGGTCTGCCCGACGAGGTCCTGGAGCATGGCCTGGTTGGCGGGAGAGGGGGCGCTCTCGGTGAAGGTCTCGGGCGCCGTCTTGTAGACGCCGCGCTTGGCGACGCTGACGCCGACCCCCAGCCGGTCCAGCAGGTCCTTGACGAAGGGTGTCTCGATCTGGAGCCCGCTGACGCCGACGAGGCCGGCCGGCTGGACCGAGATCTCGTCGAAGGCGGTGGCGAGGTAGTAGCCCTCGTCGCCCGGCGCCAGCTCGCCCAGGCTGTCGCTCCAGGCGAGCGCGAAGTGGCCCTTGGCGCGGAACGCCTTGATCGTGTCCCTCAGCTCCTGCGCCACCGCAAAGCCGTGCGACGTGCCGTCGACCACCGCCACGAGCCCGGCGACCCGCGGGTCGCCTGCGGCGTGCTCGAGGCCAAGGACAAGCCGTGACAGCGTAGGGGTGCTCCCGAGCGACAGGCCGGCGACGCCGAGCCCACGCGAGCTCTCCGGCACATCCTGCCGCAGGTCGAGCTCGAGCACGACCCTGGGGGGCAGGGTCGGCCCGGCGCGCTCGCTGTGCAGGAACCACCAGGCGGCAAAGCCGACGCCGGCGACGAGGAGAATGGCGAGCGCGCCGAGGGTGGCGAGAAGGCCCACGAGGAAGCGCCTCATGGGGGGGAGGCCCTGCCGGCCGGGGAGCTGGGCGCCGCGGCGCCGTTGCTCACGCGGCCACCACCACCTGCCGCCTCGCCCGCTCGCTCGCGGTCTTGAGCTGGCCGCAGGCGGCCAGGATGTCCTGGCCGCGCGGCGTGCGCACCGGCGAGGCGTGGCCCGCCGCCTCGACGATCGCCGCGAAGGCGCGGATGCGGTTGTTGGATGAGCAGGAGAAGGGCGCGCCCGGCCAGGGATTGAAGGGGATCAGGTTGACCTTGGAGGGGATATCGGCCAGGAGGCGCACGAGCTCGCGGGCGTCGCCGTCGCTGTCGTTGACGTCCTTCAGCATCACATACTCGAAGGTGATCGGCCGGCGCGCGGGATAGCGTCTGCAGGCTTCCAGGAGCTGGGCGATCTTCCACTTCCTGTTGATCGGCACGAGATCGTCCCTGAGCTCGTCGCGGACGGCGTGCAGCGAGATCGCGAGCCCGACGCCCAGCTCCCGCCCGCACTGCTCGATCCTGGGCACGACGCCCGAGGTCGAGAGCGTGATCCGGCGGCGTGAGAAGCCGAGGCCGGTCTCGTCCATCGCAAGGCGCAGCGCCGCCGCGGTGGCGTCGTAGTTGAAGAGCGGCTCGCCCATGCCCATGACGACGATGTTGGTGAGAAGCCGCCCGTCGCGGTTGCTCGGCCACTCGCCCAGCCGGTCGCGCGCCACCAGGATCTGCGCCGTGATCTCCGGGGCACCGAGATTGCGCACGAGCGGCATCGTGCCGGTGTGGCAAAAGCGGCAGGTGAGCGTGCAGCCCACCTGGGTCGAGACGCACAAGGCACCGCGATCGGCCTCGGGGATGAAGACCGTCTCGACCTCCTGCCCGTCGGCGAAGCGCAGAAGCCACTTGGCGGTGCCGTCGGCGGAGCGCTGCTCGGTCACGATCGTCGGCCGGGCGACCGAGTAGCGCTCGGCCAGCCGCCCGCGCAGCCCGGCCGGCAGGGTCGTCATCGAGGCGAGGTCGCCCGCACCCCGGGCGTAGAGCCAATGGGCCAGCTGCCGCGCCCGGACCGCCGCCCGCCGCTCGTCCTCGCCCAGCTCGGCCATCAAGGGCGCCAGCTCGCCGGGGCCGAGCCCGATCAGGCTCGGCCTGCCGTCGTCGGCGAGCGGGCGCGGGACGGTCATTTCTTGCAGCTGCTCAGCATCGCGTCGAAGGCGTCGGTGAAGCCCAGCAGCGAGTAGGTATCGAGCGAGGTGGTGCTCTTGGTCGAGGTGCCGCTCACCGTCATCTTCACGCCGGCCTTCATCGCGTCGATCATCGCCTCGTCGTCGTCCGGCGTGCGCGCCCAGGCATGCTCGCCCTGGGTGAAGAGATTGAAGCTCTTGCTGCCGACCTTGATGACGACGTCGCTGCCCTTGCCATAGGGGTAGCCGGGCTCGACGCTGACCTGAACGTTGGGCGGGTCCATCGGCAGCTTGGCCACGAGCACGGCGGCCGCCCCGCGAGCGCTGTAGGTGCCGCTCATCTTCTTCGGGACCGACGCTATGTAGCAGGTCTTTCCCTTGCCACCGTCGCTCACGTAGACATTCCAGTCCTTGAAGCTCTCGACGAAGCCGGCAAAAGCCGGCCCCGACGCTGCCAGCGTCGCCGCTACGAGCGCGGCGGCGAGCCAGTTCCTGCGATGTCGATGCATCGTCCTCGCTTGTTGGCTGCCGGTTGAACCTGGGGCGCAGCTTACGTAGCGCCGCCCGGCGGGCAACCGCTTAACGCTAATCGGTGTCAACCGCGCCGCTCCCCCTGCGCAGCACCGGCCGGCCGTGCACATGCGTCTCGAGCGGCTCGGTGGGGCCGCCGGAACGCACCGGCCGGGGCGCGAACCGCCCGTGGCAGAGAAGCCTATCATACATGACGACCGCCCCCGCGACCGCCAGATTGACGCAAAAGCGCGTGGGCACGCGCACCACATGGTCGCAGCGCGCCAGCATCGTCGAGGAGAGGCTGCCGCGCTCCGGCCCGAAGACATAGGCGGCGTTGAGCGGGTGACGGAAGCTCGGCAGCTCCACCGCCTCGTCGACCAGCTCGACGCCGACCAGCCGGCATCCGCGGGGCAGGCTGAGCTCGGCCACCGCGGCGATCTCGTAGAGCGGCACCTGATGCTCGGCGCGCGACGTGTCGGAGAGCGCCTCCTTGACCCGATAGTCGGCATCCACGACGAAGGTGAAGCTGGCGCCGAAGGCATGGGCCGTGCGCATCAGCGTGCCGAGATTCATCGGCTTGCTGATGCCCTCGGCACCGATTCCGAAGTAGCCGCGCGTGCTGGTCTCGCTCATGGCCCCGAAGTTAGGGTGCGGGAAGGCGCCGGAAAAGGTATGAGGCCGCCGTCTCGGGCTCCTCGGGGACCGCCCGGCGGCCCCCGGCCCGGGCCGGGCAAGGAGGAGACGGGAAATGCGCGCCGTGCAGTGCCGTGAGCTCGTCGGGCTCGAGGGCCTCCATGCGGCCGAGCTGCCGATGCCCCAGCCGGGTGCCTGCTGCGTGCGCATCCGCGTCCGTGCGGCCGGGGTCAACTTCGCCGACGGGCTGATGATCGCCGGCCGCTACCAGGAGCGGCCGGGCCTGCCCTTCGTGCCGGGTCTCGAGGTCGCGGGCGAGATCGACGCGCTGGGCGCCGCCGTCCACGGCCTCGAGGTCGGCCAGCGCGTGCTGGCCGTCCTGGGCCATGGCGGCTTTGCCGAGTATGCCATCGCCCTGGTCGACGACGTGGTGCCGATCCCGGACGAGATGGACTTCGCGACCGCCGCCGGCTTCGGCATCGCCTATGGCACGGCCCATGGCGGGCTGGTCTGGCGGGCCGGCCTGCACGGCGGCGAGACCCTGCTCGTCCACGGCGCTGCCGGCGGCGTCGGCCTGATGACGGTCGAGTGCGGCAAGGCCATGGGGGCCCGCGTGATCGCCACCGCACGGGGGCCCGAGCACCTCGAGGTCGCCCGCGCCCATGGCGCGGACGAGGTCGTCGACTCGACCGACCCGGCTCTGGTCGAGCGGCTGCGGGCGGTCATCGGCGAGCAGGGTGCGGACGTGATCGTCGACCCGGTGGGCGGCCCGCTGCTCGCGGCGTCGCTCAAGGTCGTCGCCTGGGAGGGGCGGATCGTCATCGTCGGCTTCGCCTCGGGCGAGGTCCCGGCGATCCCGGCCAATATCCTGCTCGTGAAGAACGCGGCGGTGCTGGGCTTCTACTGGGGCAGCTATCGCAGGCACGATCCGGCCCGGCTGCGGCGCGGTATCGAGGAGCTGCTCGACTGGTGGAGCAACGGTCTCCTGCGGCCGCATCTGTCGCATCGACTGCCCCTGGAGCGGGCGGCCGAAGCCCTGGCGCTGCTGCGCGACCGGCGCAGCTCGGGCAAGATCGTTCTCACCATGGGCTGAGCCCGCCAGGGCCTTGCCGCAGCGCCCCCGCTCGAGGTTGAAGGCTTCGCCGGTGGGCCTGCGTCGATGGCTTCCCTGCGCCGGGGCTTTACGCCCCTTCTCTCTTGGCCGACAAGCAATGCAAGTGAGAGGAAGCATGAGATAGGGCAGGACGCGTGACGGACCGATTGCAACGGACCGGTAAGTCGGTCGCGCCCAGAGCCACGAGCGCGCTTCCCTTGGCACTCGGCCTGGCTCTCCTGGCCGGCTGTGCCGGCGGCAGCGGTGGGGGAAGCTCGGCGGCGGGCGGTGGTGGGCGGAGGCGGCGGGACCGGGGCGGCGGCGGAGGCGGCACCCAGGCCACCTATCCGACCAGCGCCGAGTATTCGAGAAGCGGCAGCCTGCGGCCGATCACGGCGTCCGCGGCCTACGCCGCCGGGGCCACGGGCAAGGGCACCACCGTCGCGATCGTCGATTCGGGCATCGACGTCGGCCATCCGGAGTTCGCGGGGCGGATCTCCTCGGCCAGCACCGACATCGTCACCGGCACGTCCAGCACGCTCCAGGACCCCAACGGGCACGGCACGCACGTGGCGGGCATCGTCGGCGCCGATGCCAACGGCACCGGTGTCGTCGGCGTCGCCTTCGACACCAAGCTCCTGGTCATCCGCAGCGACACGCACAATGGCTGCCCGGGCGACGTCTGCACCTATACCGACGCGGATGTGGCCAACGCCATCGGCTATGCCGCCTCGCACGGTGCCAACGTCGTGAACCTCAGCCTCGGCAAGACCGGCGCCATCAGCGCCGCCTACCAGTCCGCGCTGCAGAGCGCCACCAGCAAGGACGTCCTGATCGTCGCCGCGGCCGGCAACCGCAACGGGTCAGGCCCGGACCAGCCGGCGAGCCTCGCCGGATCGTCCAGCGTCAACGGGCGCCTGATCGCCGTCGGTGCCGTCACCAGTAGCGGCTCCATTGCCAGCTTCTCGGACCGCCCCGCCAACATGACGCAGGCAGAGAGCTACCTTGTGGCGCCCGGCGTCAACATCACCAGCACCTGGCTCAACGGCGGCTACCAGTCGCTGTCCGGCACCTCGATGGCGACCCCCGTGGTGGCCGGCGCCGCCGCGGACCTCAAGTCGCTGTTCCCGTCGCTCAGCATGGCCCAGGTCGCGGACCTGCTGCTCAGCACGGCCAAGGATCTGGGGGCACCGGGCACCGATCTCGTCTACGGCCGGGGTCTCGTGAACCTCGCGGCCGCGGTCCAGCCCCAGGGCGGGCTGGCTGTGGCGTCCAGCACCAGCGTCGACGGCACGCGCAAGAGCCTCACGGCGTCGACCATCAAGCTGGGCCCCGCCTTCGGCGACGCGCTGACCGGCTCGTCCTCGCTCAAGCACGCCATGGCCCTGGACGCCTACGATCGGCCCTATCGGGTCGATCTCTCGCGCCAGGTGTCCACCGCGAGCCGTGATCTCGACATCAGCGGCCTGCTGGCGCCGCAAGGTGCCAGCCACGCGACGGTGCTGCCCGGGCTCGGCGGCATCGCCGGCCTCCGCGGCCAGCTCGCCTGGCAGGACCCGACGCCGCAGGGCGCGCCTGCTTTCGGCCTCACGGGCGAGGCGTACGGGAGCGGCCGGCAGATCGACAACCCGAGCATGAGCCTCACAGCCGACACAGGCTGGGGCGGGACGGTGACCGGGGGCCTGGGCGTCACCGCGTCGGCCATGACGCCCACCGCTGCCGACAGCGTCGAGGCGGAGGGCCTGTTCTGGCAGGGCGGCGAGCTGCTGGCGCCCGAGACGGCGCTCCTCGACCGGGGCAACGGCACCGGCCTGACCCAGCCGATCGGCGGCGGCGTGACCCTGGGCGTCGCTGTCTTCTCCGGCGACATCGAGACCGGCAGCTCGAGCAGCTCGGAGGGCCAGCTGCTCGCGGCCGCGCTCGGCCGCCAGTTCGGCTCCACATCGATGACGCTGGGCTGGAGCCATCTCGAGGAGCAGGGCACGGTGCTGGGCAGCACGAGCAGCGGCGCCTTCGGCCAGGGCGAGGGGGCGGCCACCGACTTCCTCAGCCTCGGCGGCCGCAGCTGGGTCGCGGAGCGCACCGAGCTGGTCGGCCACGCCGTCATGGGGCTCACGCATGTCAGCGGCGCCTCCGGCAGCGTCGACCAGTGGAGCGGCGTCGCCTCGAACGCCTTCGCGGTCGGCGTCGTCCAGCACGACACGCTCAGGGAGGGCGACCGCATCGGCCTGATCTTCGGCCAGCCGCTGCGCGTCTCGAGCGGTCAGGCGACGGTGGATGTGCCGGTGTCGCGCGACCTCGCCGGCAATGTGCAGCGGCAGAGCGAGCAGGTGGGCCTCGAGCCCTCGGGCCGCGAGCTCGACCTGCAGCTCGCCTACATCGTCCCGCTCGGCCTGCAGAGCGAGCTCGGCTCCTGGGTCATGCTGCGCAGCGAGCCGGGGCACGACAGCTCGGCGTCGCCCGGGCTCGCCATCGGTGCCCGCTACCGGCTGGGCTTTTGAGCGCCGCCCGGCGGGCTAGCGCTCCTTCAGCGCCTCGTCGCGCGCCTTGAGGATCGGCTTCAGGATGTAGTCGAGCACCGTCTTGTGGCCGGTCAGCACGTCGATCTGCGCGGTCATGCCCGGGATGATGGCCAAGGGCTTCTTGTCGGTGCCCAGATGGTTGCGGTCGGTGCGCACGCGCACGCGATAGAAGCTCTCGCCCTTGTCGTTGGTGATGGTGTCGGCGCTGATGTCCTCGACCTTGCCGTCGAGGCCGCCATAGATGCTGTAGTCGTAGGCGGTGATCTTGACGGTGGCCTGCTGCCCCGGATGGATGAAGGCGATGTCGGCCGGCCGGACGCGCGCCTCGATCAGCAGCGTGTCGTCGAGCGGCACGATCTCCATCAGGTTCTGGCCCGGCTGGATCACGCCGCCGATCGTGTTGACGTTGATCTGCTTGATGGTGCCCCGGACCGGCGAGCGCACCTCGGTGCGGCGCACCCGGTCCTGGCCGGCGGCCACCGCCTCCTTGAGGCCGGCGAGCTCGGCGCGACGGTCGTTCAGGTCCTTCAGCGCGTCGGCGCGGAAGGTGCTGTAGGTGCTGGCGATGCGCTCGTGCGCCTCCTCCAGCGCCGCCTCGGCGCGCGGCACATTGAGCTTCGCCTGATCGAGCTGGCCCTGGAGGTCGTTCACCTGACGCTCGAGCTGCAGCATCTCGGTCTTGGGCACGATCCGCTGGACGGCGAGCGGCTTGCTGATCTCGAGCTGCTCGTTCGCAAGCTGCAAGGAGCGCTGGGTGATGTCGATCTTGCTCTGCAGCTCCTTGAGGTCCTGCTCGCGCTGGGTCGCCTGCTGCTTGAGGATGTCGAGCTGGTCCTGGAGTGCTGCCTGCCGCGACTGGAAGAGCTGCATCTCGCTGTCGGCCAGCCCCTTGGCCTCGGTCAGGACCTCGGGCGGGAAGGTCACCGCGGTGTCGTCGACCTCGGCGTTGAGCCGTGCAACCGCGGCCAGGTCCGCCAGATAGCGGGCGCGCTGCTGCCTGTAGTCGCTCTCGGCACGGATGTTGTCGATCCGCATGAGCGGCTGGCCCTTCTCGACCACCTCGCCCTCGTGGACGAGCATGGCCGCGACGATGCCGCCCTCGAGGTTCTGGATGACCTGGACCTGCGTCGAGGGGATGACCTTGCCCTCGCCGCGCGTGACCTCGTCCAGGGTCGCGAGATGGGCCCAGACGATGAAGGCGCCGAAGAAGAGGACGACGGCGATCAGGATGACGTGGCTGAGCCCGCGCGGCCTGAGGTTCTCGGCACCGGCAGCGCCGGTGAGGAAGCCCGCGAGCTCGCGGTCGGTGCCGCGGGCCGCAGCCCAGCTCGAGGAGCGGCGGACCAGGGCGCCCATCAGGCCTCGCCCCTGATCTGGCCGGCGGCCAGCGCCTTCATGACCTTGTCCTTCGGCCCGTCGGCGACGATCCTGCCGCCGTCCATCACGATGATCCGGTCGACCAGAGCCAGCAGCGAGGCGCGGTGGGTGACGAGGATCAGCGTGCGCCCGACCAGCTCGCGGCCGAGCCGCTGCATGAAGCGCGCCTCGGCGCCATTGTCCATCGAGCTGGTGGGCTCGTCGAGCACCAGGATCGGCGGATCCAGCAGGAGGGCGCGGGCGACCGCGACCGCCTGCCGCTGCCCGCCCGAGAGGGCCTCGCCGCGCTCGCCGACATTGAGCTCGTAACCCATCGGGTGGCGCGTGACGAAGTCCTCGACGCCGGCCACCGCCGCCGCGCGCAGCACCGCCGCGTCGTCGGCGAAGGGCGCTCCCATCGTGATGTTCTCGCGCATCGTGCCGTGAAACAGAAAGACGTCCTGCGGCACGCAGCCGATGTTGCGCCTGACGTCGGCGGGGTCGAGCTGACGGACGTCGGTGCCGTCGATCAGAACCGCACCCTTGTCGGGCTCGTAGAGGCCCAGGACGAGCTTCTCGACCGTCGTCTTGCCCGAGCCGATGCGGCCGATCAGCCCCACCCGCTCGCCCGGCGCCACGCGGAAGCTGACATCGGCCAGCGCCGGCAGCTTCTGGCCCGCATAGGTGAAGGTGACGCTCTTGAATTCGATGGCGCCCCTGATGTCGGGCCGATGCACGAAGGCCTTGTCGGCCGGCCGCTCGACCGGCAGGCGCATCACGCCGTCCAGGGTCTCGAGCGCCATCTTGGACTGGTGGAAGCGGGTGAGGAGCGAGGCCACCTGACCCAGCGGCGCCATCGCCCGTCCCGAGAGGATCGTGCAGGCGACGAGGCCGCCCGTGGTCAGGAGCCCGTCGCCGATCCGATAGACGCCGACGATCACGACGGTGACGTAGACGAAGTTGGCGGCCGAGCCCGCGAGATTGACGGTGACGGCGGAAAGCAGCCGGCTCTTGTGGGCTGAATCCGCGGCGGCGCCGACGAAGCCCTCCCAGGCGCGCTGCATGCGGCCCTCGGCACCGATGCTTTTTACCGTCTCGAGGCCGTTGATCGCCTCGACCAGCACGCCGTGCTTCTGAGCCGCCTCCTTGAAGGTGCGGCGCACGAGATGGTTGAGCGGCCACTGGAAGAGCACGCCGATGCCGATCACGATGGGCACGGCGGCCGTCGGCACGATCGCGAGCGGCCCGCCGATCAGCCAGACGATCACGATGAACAGGGCGATGAAGGGCAGATCGACCAGCGTCGTGATCGTGGCGGAGGCGAAAAAGTCCCGGAGGCTCTCGAACTCGCGCAGATGTGCCGCGAAGGCGCCGGCGGAGCGCGGCCGGGCCGCCATGCGGATGCCCATGACCTGCTCGAAGAGGATGCTGGCGAGCTTGATGTCGGCGATGCGGCCGGCGCTGTCGACGAAGTAGCCCCTGAGCGACTTCAGGAGGAAGTCGAAGAGGAAGACGATGAGCACGCCCACCGCCAGGACCCAGAGCGTCGAGGTCGCGTTGTTGGGGACGACCCGATCGTAGACGTTCATCACGAAGAGCGGGCTCGCGAGCGCGAAGCAGTTGATGACGAAGGCGGCGATCAGCACCTCGGCGTAGATCGGCCACTGGCGCAGCATGGTCGACCAGAACCAGTGGCCGCTGCGCTCGTCCTTCAGCTCGCGCTCGCGCTGCGCAAAGCCGACCTCGGGCTTGGCGAAGAAGGCGTAGCCTTCGTACTGACGGGCCAGCTCCTCCTCGTCCATCTCGTGCGTGCCCCGCCCGGTCTCGGGCAGGATGACGATGCAGCGCCCGCCCTCCGTGCGGCGCACGAGGACGCAGGCGCGCCGGTCGCGCAGCAGCAGCACGCAGGGCAGGACGAGATCGTGAGCCTCGCCGAGCGAGCGGCGCAGCAGCCGGGCGCTGAGCCCGGCGCGGCTCGCGGCCCGGGGAAAGAGCTCAGGGGTCAGGACGCCGTCGATCAAGGGCAGGCCCGCGGTCAGCGCCTGGGCCGAGCAGGGGCGCTCGAGCAGATGGGTGAGGGCGACGAGGCAGCCCAAGAGCGGGTCGTCGATGATGTTGTCGGGCCGCCGTATCGTCCATGACGGCAGCGACGTGCCCGTGGCCTGCACGGCACGCCCTTCCGCTGCTGGTGTCGCGCGGTCCTCGGCGGCGTCCGTGGGGTCGGCCGTGCCGCCCTTCGCTTCGCTCATTCCCCAAGCTCCCAATGCGGGCCGTTGGCTAGCTGAGGCCGGGCCGGCTGGCGAGCCCCGGTGTGGTATTCGGACCACAAGCCGGGGGAGACCTTAACGCCAGCCCATGAACGCAGCCCCAATCGTCCCGCGACGGGGCGGAGTTTATACCCGTTTCTCTCGACATTGCACCGAGTTGCAGGCAGGCTCCCGGTTGGGCTCTGGCGAGGCCTCGGCATTTGACGCCCCCTCCACCCAGGCCCTATCACCGTTTTGGCTTTTGATTGATTTCCAAGGCTTTTTGCCGACCTTGCAACGAATTGGCAAAGACCGCATGCACACCCATCACTTTCGGCATCGCCTCTCCGGTTGGTTGATCGGATCGTTGCTCGCCTCGACCTGTCTCACGGCGGCGGGGACGCCGGCATTGGCCGGCTCGATCGAGGACAGCGTGCGCGCTGCGCTGACCACCAATCCGGATGTCGGCGTGGTGCAGGACGATCGACGCGCGGTCGATCAGGAGCTGCGTCAGGCAGAGGCAGGCTATTTGCCGTCCCTCGACTTCCGCGGTGCCATCGGGCCCGAGATCACCAACAACGCCAATACCCGTCAGCGCGGGCCGGGCAGCACCAACACGGCTCAGCAGACCCGTTTCGAGAGCGAGCTCAAGCTGAGCCAGATGCTCTTCGACGGCTATGCCACCCAGAGCGAGGTCGAGCGCCAGAGGGCCCGCCAGGACAGCGCCTCCTATCGCGTGGGCGAGGCGTCCGAGTTCGTCGCGGTCGATGCCGTGCGGGCCCATCTGGATGTGCTCCGTACCGGGGAGATCGTGCGGCTGAGCGAGGAGAATCTCGGGACGCAAAATCGCATCCTGAAGCAGGTCGGCGATCTCGAGCACAACGGGCGCGGCAGCATCGCCGATGTCCGTCAGACCGAGGCGCGCGCCGCCGAGGCCCAGGCCTCGCTCGAGCTCGCCCGGGGGACCCATCAGGACGCCATGGCCACCTACCAGCGCGTGGTCGGCGAGCCGCCCACGAATCTCGGCTCCTCGCCGCCGCCGGTCGGCGCGCTGCCGGACGGCCGGGAGAGCGCGGCCCAGACGGCCTCCGTCTCCAACCCGACGGTCCTGATCGCCGCGAGCGACGTCGACGCCGCTGCAGCCCAGCTCAAGGGCTCGCGCTCGGGCTTCTATCCGAAGGTCGACGCCGAGCTTTCAGCGATGGGCGACCGCAACATCGACGGTCAGGACGGGTCCGACAGCAGCGCCTCGGCGCTGCTCGTGCTGCGCTACAACCTCTTCCGCGGCGGCGCCGACATCGCCCGCGAGCGCGAGGCCTTCCATCGCCTCAACGAGTCGCGCGCCAGCCTGATGAAGGCGCGCCTAAAGGCCGAGGAGGATGCCCGGACCTCGTGGAACTCCTACGAGACGGCCAAGGCCCGGACCGTGGCGCTGCGCAGCCGCGCCGAGGCGCAGCGGCGCACGCGTGACGCCTACGCCTCGCAGTTCGACATCGGCCAGCGCTCGCTCCTCGACCTCCTCGATTCGGAGAACGAGCTGTTCCTGGCACGGGTCGACTTCGTCACGGCGCAATATGCCGAGCGCTTCGCCGTCTACCGCATTCTCGGCGTCGACGGCACACTGCTCTCGACGCTCGACATCTCGGCGCCGCGCGAGAGCATCGACGTCAACCGCAGCCCCGCCGCCGTCCAGACGCCGGCCCGCATCGACGAGAAGTCGAAGCAGATCCGGGCACCGCTGAGCGAGCCGCAACCGCTGCGCGGTGCCTCGGCCGGAGCGCCGCCCGCAGACCAGACGGACGCGCCGGCCGCGATCAACGCCACGATCCCGGCCCCGGTCCCCAAGGAGCCCGCGGTCATCACCTCGCCGACCGTGCCCTCGGGCAACGAGCCCAGGAGCCTCACGCCCAAGCAGTCCTCCGAGGTCGAGAAGCCGGCGGCCGTCACGGCGCGGCTGTCCTCCCCGCCGGCAGCGGCACCGGCCGCTGCTCCGAGCGGCGGCGCGCCCTCCTACGACAGCTTCGGCAGCTTCTGGAAGGCCATGACCGGTGGCACCCCGGCAGCGACGCCGGCGGCGGAGACGACCACCGTGGCTCCCGCGACCAGCACGGCTGCGCCGGTTGTGGCGGATCCGGCACCTGCGGCCAAGGCCGCCACGGTGCCGGGAGCGGCATCGAGCGGCGGCGTGCCGAGCTACTCGAGCTTCTCGAGCTTCTGGAAGGCGGTCACGGGCGACAAATAGCCTCCAGCCGGCCTCTCTGCCGGCCCGACGTCGGGCCCGCCCCGATCCCGGCGGGCTCGGTGCGGAGCCTCGACCCGGTCGCGCATCGGGGCGCCGAGGTCCTTCGTTAACCCTTTCTTGGGGACGATGGCGCGAGGATCCGGGGGCGCTGGAGAAGCGGGGAGGAGCCTCTCTTCTCCGGGCTTCCGGTGGCCGCCCATGAGGGACGCCGCTCCAGGCCTCATGCGACTGGGATGAGCCGATGACCGCTGCCCCATCGAGCGCTGCCACCCGATCGGCGCACCGGCCCGTCGTGCTCTGCGTGCTCGACGGCTGGGGCTATCGGGAGGAGCGCGACTTCAACGCCCCGGCACTCGCCCGCACGCCGGTGTTCGACCGCCTCTGGTCCAGCTCGCCCCGCTGCTTTCTCAGGACGGACGGCCACGAGGTCGGCCTGCCCGACGGCCAGTTCGGCAATTCCGAGGTCGGCCACATGAATCTCGGTGCGGGCCGCGTCGTGATGCAGGAGCTGCCGCGGATCGACACCGCCGTCGAGACCGGCGATCTCGGCCGCCTCGAGGGCTTCCGCCGGCTGGTGGAGGGGGCGCGAGCCGGCAGCGGCCGCGTCCATCTGCTGGGCCTCGTCTCGCCGGGCGGCGTGCACGCGCATCAGACCCACATCGTGGCCCTGGCGGGGCTGCTCCGGCAGGCCGGGCTCGAGGTGGTGCTGCACGCCTTCCTCGACGGGCGCGACACGCCGCCGCGCTCGGCCGCGGGCTATCTCGAGACCGTCCTGCCGGCGCTGGAGGCCTGCGGGGCCGTCGTCGGCACGGTCACGGGCCGCTACTACGCGATGGACCGCGACAAGCGATGGGAGCGGGTCCAGCGCGCCTGGGAGGCCATCGTCCGCGCCTCGGCCCCCCGCGCCGACGACGCCCTGGCCGCCGTCCGTGCGTCCTACGAGGCCGGCGCCGGCGACGAGTTCGTCGAGCCACGCGTCATTGGTGCCTATGCCGGCATGGCCGACGGCGATGCGGTGCTCAGCGCCAACTTCCGCGCCGACCGCGTGCGCGAGATCATGACGGCGCTGGTCGATCCGGGCTTCGACGGCTTCGACCGCGGCAAGCTGCCACGTCTGGCTCTCGCCGCCGGCATGACCAGCTACTCGCGCGAGCTCGACGAGCGTCTCGTGACGCTCTTTCCGCCGGCGCCCCTGACGCGGCTGATGGGCGAGGTGGTGGCCGAGGCGGGTCTCACCCAGCTCAGGATGGCCGAATCGGAAAAGTACCCGCACGTCACCTTTTTCTTCAACGGCGGCGAGGAGCGGCAATATCCGGGCGAGGAGCGGATCCTCGTGCCCTCGCCCAAGGTCGCCACCTACGATCTCCAGCCCTCGATGTCGGCCGAGCCGCTGGCGGACCGGCTGGTGGAGGCCGTGGGCAGCCTTCATCCCGACTTCGTGCTGATCAACTTCGCCAATCCCGACATGGTCGGGCACACGGGCAGCCTCGAGGCGGCGATCGCCGCCGTGGAGACGGTCGATGGCTGTCTCGGCCGCGTGGTCGATGCGGTGCTGGCCGCGGGCGGCCGTCTCCTGATCACCGCCGACCACGGCAATTGCGAGATCATGCGCGATCCGGCGACCGGTGTCCCCCACACGGCGCACACCCTGAGCCCCGTGCCCTGCATGCTGGTCGGCGGCCCGCCCGGGGCGCGGCTGCGCGACGGCCGCCTCGCCGACGTGGCGCCGACATTGCTGGCGCTTCTCGGCGTGCCGCAGCCCGCCGAGATGACGGGCCGGTCCCTCATGGCCGAGTGAGGCGCATGCAGGTGGGGGAACGGGCGTCGGTCTCCCTGAGGCAGCGGCTTGTTCCCGCGGTGCTGGCGGCATCGATGCTGCCCGGCATGGCGCTGGCGGCGGAACGTCCGGCCGGGCTCGGGCCGGTGCTGGCGCCCGAGATGGTGGTAGCCGGCATGGTGAGGGCGCCCACCGCCGCCTGGGCCATGAGCCTCGCTGCGGCGCTGGCACCGGAGGTGCCGGCGGCGCAAACACCCTCCGCCAGGGCGCCCCTGCCGACCGCGGTGGCGCGCCGTGCCGGGCTGATCGCCGGCGCTGCCGTCCTGACCTATCTCGATGTCGCACGATCCGGCGCCCGCGAGCGTGCCGGCGGCGACCTGCGCGAGGCACGGGCCGAGGCCATGGCGGCCCAGCTCGCCCGGCGCTGGCGGCTGGCCCTGCGTCGCGCGGCGCAGTTCGAGGCCCGGGCGCGCGCGGCGCGGGAAGCGCTCGGAGCGAGCGGGGTCGACGGCCTCGGCCTCGAGCGCGTGCTGGTGCGGCTGGCCCTGGAGCGCGAGCAGGCACCGCCTCCCGAGGCTGTGATCGAGCCGGCCGACGGCGCCCGTGCCGCGGGCGACGTCGAGGCGGTGCCCGCCGCCTTCGCGATGGAACCGGCCGACGACGCTGCCGCCGTCTCGTCACCGGCCCGGGAGCCTCTGGCACTTCCTGTGGACGGCGCGCTGGTCGAGCGGTTCGGCGATCCCGAGCGGGGCCTGCGCAGCAGGGGCCTCGCCTTCCGCGTCGACGCGAGTGGGCCCGTCCAGGCACCCTGCGGCGGGCGGGTGGTGTTCGCCGCAACCTTCCGAAGCTTCGGGCTGCTCTTGATCATCCAGCACGCCGACGGATATCATACGTTGCTCTCCGGCATGTCGCGGCTCGACGTCCGGGTCGGGCAAGTGGTACGACGCGGTCAGCCGGTGGGGCTGATGACGGTAGAGGGCGGCGGAAGCAGTCGGCTTTACATGGAGTTGCGGCGAAGCGGTGAGCCCATCGACCCGATGCCCTCGCTCGCGGCGCGCGATGAGAAGGTTCGTGGTTGATGGCAAAGTCGTTCGTTAAGCTGACTGCGGTGGCGCTCGCGGGCGCGGTCGTGGGCTTCACCTTGAGCCCGAACGTGCCGGTCGATGCCCAGTCGACTCAGGACAACGACACGTTCCGCGCGCTCAAGCTGTTCGGCGACGTCTTCGAGCGCGTGCGCGCCGACTATGTCGAGCAGGTCAGCGACAAGGCCCTGATCGAGGCCGCCCTGAACGGCATGCTGACCTCGCTCGATCCCGCACTCGAGCTATCTCGACCCCGAGAAGTACCGCGACATGCAGGTGCAGACCCGGGGCGAGTTCGGCGGCCTCGGCATCGAGGTCACGATGGAGAACGGCGTCGTCAAGGTCGTCTCGCCGATCGACGACACGCCGGCCTCCAAGGCCGGCATCGAGGCCGGCGACTTCATCACCCAGATCGATGGCCAGGCCGTCACCGGCATGAGCCTCAGCGACGCGGTCGAGAAGATGCGCGGGCCGATCGATTCGAAGATCAAGCTGACGCTCGTGCGCAAGGGCAAGGACCAGCCCTTCGACGTCACGCTGACCCGCGCCGTCATCAAGATCTCGCCGGTGCGCTCGCACGCCGAGGGCGATGTCGGCTATGTGCGCCTCAGCTCCTTCAGCGAGCAGTCGAGCCAGGCGGTGACCGACGCCGTCGCGGCGCTCAAGAAGAAGCTCGGCAAGAACATGCGCGGCCTCGTGCTCGACCTCAGGAACGATCCGGGCGGCCTGCTCGATCAGGCGATCGCGGTGGCGGACGCCTTCATCGACAAGGGCGAGATCGTCTCGACCCGCGGCCGCAGGCCCGACAGCATCCAGCGCTTCAACGCGCGGCCGGGCGACATCCTGAACGGGCTGCCGATGGTCGTGCTGATCAATGGCGGCTCGGCCTCGGCCTCCGAGATCGTGGCGGGGGCGCTGCAGGACCACCACCGTGCCATCGTCATGGGCACCCAGTCGTTCGGCAAAGGGTCGGTGCAGACGATCATGCCGATCGCCGGCGAGGGGGCCATCCGCCTGACGACGGCGCGCTACTACACGCCGTCCGGCGGCTCGATCCAGGCGCGTGGCATCGTGCCCGACATCGAGGTCCATCAGGCCAAGGTCGAGGTGCAAAACGACACCGGCGGGCAGCATGAGGCCGACCTGCGCGGCCGCCTGACCAACGATCAGGCGCCGGCCACGTCGACACCCAACGCGGACGCCGAGCCGACCACCGACGTCACGGACTATCAGCTGGCGCGGGCGGTGGATCTGCTGCGCGGCATAGCGCTCTACGAGGGACGGTCGAGCAGCGCCGCAGAGTGACGTGAGCGGACGTATCCGGCTTGCCATCGCGCACCGCCGGCCCGGGGCCCAGGCCCCGGGGATGCGGGCCTGACCATGCGCGGGCCGCTGCCGACCGTGCTGCTGTCGCTGGCGCTGGGCACGGTGGTCGGCCTCGTCCTGGTCTGGGCCCTCACGGGCCGTGGCGAGCTTCGCTATCGCGACCTGCCCGTGGTCGAGGCCCCGCTGCCGCCCTCGGCGGCCGTGGCCGCCGAGGGTCGGCGCGTCGGATCCTCTTGGAGATCGGGACATGGTCGGCAGGCCTCGTGAGCCGCGGCGTGACGCTCCTCCAGGCGGGCGGACGGGGCGGGCCGAGGCGACGCCCACCGGCTGCGAGGTGACCCCCGACGCCAAGCCCGGCTATCGCCCTTGTGTGGGGATCTTCCTGCTCAACGCGGAGGGCGACGTCTTCGTCGGCCAGCGCCACGATGTCGGCCGCCAGGCCTGGCAGATGCCGCAGGGCGGCATCGATGCCGGCGAGGACACGCTCACGGCGGGGCTGCGCGAGATGCGCGAGGAGATCGGCACCGATCGGGCGCTGCTCGTCCAGGAGAGCAAGGTCTGGCGCTCCTACGACCTGCCGGCCGAGCTGCAGGGCCGGGTGTGGCGCGGCCGCTATCGCGGGCAGACCCAGAAGTGGCTGGGCTTCCGCTTCACCGGCCGGGACGCGGATATTCGCCTGGACGGGCCGCATCCCGAGTTCATCGCCTGGCGCTGGGTCGAGCCCGAGCGGCTGGTCGAGCTGATCGTGCCGTTCAAGCGCGACGTCTATCTCAGCGTCGTCGAAGAGTTCCGGAGCCTATGGGCTTGACCAGCGGCTCGTGCCCCGGCCTCTCGTCCGCCTCCCGCGGCGCCGGCTCGACGGGCTCGGCCTCGCGCTGTGACCTGGTCGGGGCTCCGGGTGCCGGCTTCTCCGGCTCGGGGTGCGACCAGGCGCGGGCCGAGGGGGGCCTGAGGCCGCCGCGCGCCGCCGGCGAGCCCTGAGCCTCGGACGTCGTCCGGCCGCCGAGCCAGCCGAGGCCCCGCTGGGCCGGACGAGGCTCGGGCTCGCGCGGCGGGGGTGGTGCCGCTGCCGGCGGCGGCGCGGGCGCGCGGGATGGCGACCCTCCTGGCTGCGCGGCGACGACGCCGGGCCGGGGGCGCTCGTCCGATGCGGGTGGAGCCGGCTGCGGTGGGATCGCCGCCGGCTGGCGCGCGCGCGGGGGCTCCGCGGCCGGCTGCGAGGACGGCGCAGACGTAGGTGGTGCTGCCCGCCGCAGGGCTATCGGTGCGCTCGGCGCCGTCGGGTGCCGTTCGGGTGGCGGCGCCGCGACCGGCGGCGGTGGCACGGCCGCAGGCGGCTCCGGCTCGGCGGCCCTGACCTCCGGCTGCGGAATCTCCATCCGAGCTGCCGACTCGGGCTGTGGGGGCAGCGCCTGCGGGGGCTCGGGCCGCCGGGGCTCGGGGTGCGCCATCGCCCTGCTGTCGGGTGCCGGCCGGGCCGGTGCCGCAGGTCGCAGTCCGGCGTCGGCCCGGCCGCTCGCCGCGGGCGGGGGTGCCGCCGGCATCGCTCGGGCCTGCCCGCCCGGGGATGGTGGCGCCCCCTCGGGCCCGGGGCCGAGGCGGAGCGTGGGACCCGCGCCGCCGCTCACCTCGGCCTGGGCCGCGGCGGCCCACTCCTGCATCGCCGGGAGCTCGAGGAGCGTGCGCACATAGGCCGAGGAGACGGCGTTGAGCGGCACCTGGTAGGTGTGGAAGCGGAAGGCCACGGGCGCGTACATCGCGTCCGCCACCGTGAACTGGCCGAACAGGAACGGGCCCTGCGTCGCCGACAGCTGGCGGCATTCCCGCCAGATCGTCTGGATGCGCTCGACGTCGCGCGCCACGCCGGAAAGCAGCCGGCCGGGGGGGCCGAAGCGGGCCGTCACGTCGAGCGGCAGATAGGCGCGCAGATCGGGGAAGCCCGCATGCATCTCGGCCGAGACCGAGCGGGCGAGCGCGCGGGCCTTGGGCTCCTCGGGCCAGAGCCCCTCGATCTGCTCGGCCGCGAATTCGCAGATCGCGAGCGAGTCCCAGATCGGCACGCCGTCCACGAGCAGCACCGGCACCTTGCCCGAGGGCGAGTGCCGCGCGATCTCCCGGGCGGTCTCTGGGCGCCTGAGCGGGATCAGGGCCTCCTCGAACTCGAGGCCCACCTGCTTCAGGAGCAGCCACGGCCTGAGCGACCAGGAAGACGAGTTCTTGCTGCCGATGACGAGCTTGAGGTCGGCCATGAGATCCCCGAGACGAAGCCATTCCGGTCGTAGCCGGGTGCCCAGAAGCTAGCGTTTGCCGCTGTCACCGCAAGAGGTTAGCGGCAACGCGTCCCGGTCCGGGGGCTTTCCACCGCGGGACTGCGGCGCTCACGTCAACCCGCGAAGCGGGGCTCGGGCAGGCCCCGGACGCCCACATCGAGCGCCAGCAGGCCGCCGGCCCAGGGCTGGCGCTCCAGCGCCTCGCCCGCGAGGTCCCAGATGGCGCTGGTGACGTAGAGGGTGCCGAGATCCGGGCCGCCGAACATGCAGCTCGTCGGCTTTTGCACCGGCAGCGGCACCACCCGGTCGACCCGCCCGTCCGGCGCGAAGCGGACGAGGCGCCAGCCGTCCCACTGGGCGTTCCAGAGAAAGCCCTCGGCATCGATCGTCGATCCGTCGGGGTTGCCCGGCTGGTCCTTGTGATCGGCGAAGACGCGGCGGTTGGCGATGGCGCCGCTCCGGGCGTCATAGTCGTAGGCGTAGATGGCGCGGTCCATCGTGTCGGCGAAGTAAAAGAGACGGTCGTCGGGCGACCAGGCGAGGCTGTTGCTGATGCCCACGCCCTCGGCCATGCGGTGCACGCTGCGGTCGGGATCGAGCCGGTAGAGGGCACCGGTGTGCTCGCTGAGCCGGTCGTCCATCGTGCCGGCCCAGAAGCGGCCGGCACGGTCGCACTTGCCGTCGTTGAAGCGGTTGCGCGGCGTGCCGGCCTCGGGCCGGGCGATCCACTCGACGGCCTCGGTCTCGAGGTCGAAGAAGGCAAAGCCGCTGGCGAAGGCGCAGACGAGCCCGCCGCCGGCGCGCAGCGCGAAGGAGCCGATGCGCTCGGGCATCGTCCAGCGCCGCACCAGGCCCGTGGCCGGCGTCAGGCGCTGCAGCAGCCTGCCCTCGATGTCGACCCAGTAGAGCGCCTGCTGGATCGGGCACCAGACCGGCACCTCGCCCAGCTTGTTCTTGGCATCCACGACGAGTCTCGGCTCGCTCATGCTCTTTCTCCCCTGATCGCTCCGGCCAGGATCGCCCTGACGCCCAGATCGCGGGCGGCATAGGCCGCGACCGCCACGAGCAGCACGCCGCCGGTCCAGACATATTGCCAGTAGGCCGAGACGTGGAGCTGGTTGAGGGCGTTCTGCACGAGGATCAGCAGGAGCGCCCCCAGGAGCGTGCCGATGAGCGTCCCGCTGCCGCCGAAGATGCTGGCGCCGCCCACCACCACGGCGGTGATCGAGGCGAGGGTGAAGCTGGCCCCGGCCTGGGGGTCGCCGCTGCCGATGCGGGCGGCGACGACGAGGCCGGCCACGGCCGCCATCAGGCCGGCGAAGACATAGACGAGCATGCGCACGCGCGCGGTGCGGATGCCGGCGAGGTAGGCCGCCTCCTCGCCGGCCCCGGTGGCGTAGAGGGCCAGCCCGAGGCGGCCGCGGAGCAGCAAAAGCTCCAGCGCGGCGAAGACGAGCAGGGTGAGGACGGCTGCGATCGGCACCTGGCCCAGCCGCATCGTCACGAGATCCATGAAGGGCAGGGCGACGCTGCCGCCGGGGGCCGGCCGGACGATCAGGGCAAGGCCAAAAACCATCGAGAAGGAGGCGAGCGTCGCCACCAGGTCGGGCATCCGGAAGAAACGGATCAGGCTGCCATTGCCCAGCCCCACGGCAAGACCGGCGCCCAGGCAGGCGATCGTGCCCGCGAGCAGCGAGAGGATCGCGTCCCCGGTGAGCAGATAGGAGGCGATGGCGGTGGTGAGGCTCATCATCGGGCCGATCGAGAGATCCACGCCGCCCAGCAGGATGGCGAAGGTCTGGCCCAGCGCCGCCAGCGCCAGGGGTGTCGTCTGCAGCGCCAGGTTGCCGAGGTTGCGCGGCGTGAGGAAATAGGGCGAGCGGCTGGCGGTGAAGGCGCCGATCGCGAGGATGATGAGGGCGAGGAGAAGGGCGCTGCCATAGCGGCGCAGCGCCAGGGCAGCGGGGCCGAGGCGCCGCCGCCCTGAGCTTTCCTTGTCTGCCGCCCCACCGGCCTCGGGACCGCCCGAGACGGCGGCACCCACGATCCGCTCCTCGGAGAGCTCGGTGCCGGGGACCGCGTCGACGATGCGTCCGCGCGCCACGACCAGCACGCGGTCGCAAAGGCCGATCAGCTCGATCACGTCGGAGGAGAGGAGGAGCACCGCGGCGCCGCCGGCTGCGAGCTCGCGCACCAGCCGGTAGAGCTCGAGCTTGGTGCCGACATCGACGCCCTGGGTCGGCTCCTCGAGGAGGAAGATCTTGGGGCCGGCGAGAAGCCAGCGGCCGAACACGACCTTTTGCTGGTTGCCGCCGCTGAGCCGGCCGACCGGCTCCTCGGCCGAGCGCGCCCGCACCTCGAGGCGCTCCATCATCGAGGCGACGGCCTCCCGCTCGGTCGTCCGGTCGACGATGCCGCCCCTGCTCCAGCGCGGCAGAAGGGGCACCGCCATGTTGGCGCGGATGGGATGCTGCAGAAAAAGCGAATCGCGGCGCCGGTCGCCCGGCACGTAGACGAGTCCGGCCTCGATGGCGGCGGCGGGGCCGATGGCCGCCACCTCCCGGCCGTCGAGGCGCAGCCGGCCCGAGGCCGGGGTGAGCCCGGCCAGCGCCCGCAGGATCGCCTCCTGGCCGTTCCCCTGGATGCCGCCCAGACCCACGATCTCGCCCGCACGAAGCAAAAGGTCGATCGGCCCGAAGCCGGGGCCCGAGAGCCCCTCGACCTCGAGCCGCACGGGGCCCGGATCGGTGGCCTTGGGCGGGAAGGCCATGCCGATCTCGCGCCCGACCATCAGCCCGACCAGCCCCTCGGCCGTGGCCCCGGCCGTGGGCAGGGTGGCCACCACCTTGCCGTCCTTCATCACCGTGACGCGGTCGGTGATCTCCAGCACTTCGGGCAGGCGGTGCGAGATGAAGACGACCGAGCGGCCCTCGGCCCTGAGATCGCGCAGGATGGCGAAGAGCCGGCCGACCTCGCGCGGGGTCAGCGAGGAGGTGGGCTCGTCCAGGATCAGGGTCTGGGCGTCGGTCGCGAGCGCGCGGGCGATCTCGACGAGCTGGCGCTCGGCCTGCGTCAGCTCGGCCACCCGGCGGCGGAGATCGAGGTCGAGGCCCAGCCGTGCCAGCAGCCGCCCGGTGGCCGCGTCCATCGTCCGGCGGTCGACCAGGAGGCGCCCGCCCGGCTCGTGCCCCAGCCAGACGTTCTGGGCCACGTCGAGCTCGGCCACGAGGCGCGTGTCCTGGTAGACCATCGCGATGCCGTGCCGGCGGGCGGCCGTCGGCCCGTCGAGGGCGACGGCCTTGCCGCCGATGCGGATGTTGCCGGCGTCCGGCTGATGCACGCCGGCCAGCACCCGCATCAGGGTCGACTTGCCGGCTCCGTTCTCGCCGACGAGGCCGTGGATCTCGCCCGGCCGGCAGTCGAAGGCCACATCGTCCAGCGCCCGCACACCCGGGAACGTCTTGACGATGCCTTCGACCGCGAGCCGGGCTTCGCCTTGCGCGGCCCCCTGATCCACGACGCTCAGCCGAACAGCTTTTTCAGCTCGTCGGCGGAGAGATTGGTATCGACGAAGACGCCGTCCGGCAGGTCCGGCTTCACGAACTTTTCGACGTTGTCCTTCGTGATGAGCTGCGGCTGGATGATCTGCTCGCGCGGCACGCTCTGGCCGCGAAGGAGCGCCAGCGCCGCGCGCAGCGCCACGACGCTCTCCCAGGTGGGCTCGGACAGAAGGCCGATGTCGAACTTCGGCTCCTTGTCCTTCAGGGCCATGAACATCTTCAGCAGGCCGTTATAGTCGTCGCCGGTGACCGGGACGAGCGGCCGTTTGGCGGCGAGCAGCGCCTTCATGGCACCGGCCGCGTCCTGGGAGCCGTCGCACCACACGCCGTCGATCTGCGGGTAGGCGGCGATGAGGTCGGCCATCACGACCTTGGCCCGGTCCTCCTGCCAATAGGCGTCCTTGAAGGCCAGCACCTCGATCTCGCTGCCCTTCATCGCCTCCTGCGCACCCTTCCAGGCGGCGGCGGTGTAGGAGTTGCCCGGCAGGCCGCCCAGGCCCACGATCTTGCCCTTGCCGCCCAGAGCCTTGGTCAGCCAGGCGCCCAAGGTCTTTCCCTTGTTCGTCGGGTCGGTGCCGCAATAGGTGGTCCAGGCCTCGCCCTCGACCGGCAGGTTGAAGGGCACGGCGATGATGCCAGCCCGGGTCGCCTCCCTGAGCGCCGGCGCCACGGCCGTGCCCGAGTTGGGGATGCAGAGGATCGCATCCACCTGCTGCGAGATCAGGTTCTCGATGTCGTTGACCTGCTTGGCGATGTCGCCCTGGCCGTCGACCACGAAAAGCTCGGCCAGGTCCTTGTGCGCCTTGGCCTCCTTCTGCACCGAGGCGACGCATTCCGTGCGCCAGGTGTTGCCCGAGAAGCCGTTCGAGAAGCCGATCCGGTAGGGCCCGTCCTTCTTGTACTTGGCGCCGTCGACCATGCCGCCCTGGGCCACGATCTTGGCGTCGGCGATGGTGTCCGCGAAGGCACGGGAGGCCAGCGCAGCACCCGCGATGCCGGCAGCACCCGCCAGGAGCGCCTTGCGGCGCGTCAGGCCCGTCTGTCCGAAGGTCTCCGTCATCTAGAACCTCCCTTTCTGATCGGCTCGCTCACGCACCGGCGTGGCGGCCCTGGACGAAGCGATAGAGGATGACGCTGAGGGCGATGATCGCACCCTGCAGCACCTGCTGGGTTCCGGCCGAGACCCGGACGATGTTGGTGAAGCTGCCGAGCTCGGTGACGAGAAGGGTGCCGGCGATGGTGCCCACGATGCTGCCCACGCCGCCGCCCAGCATCGTCCCGCCGACGACCGGAGCGGCGATGGCGGTGAAAAGAAACTGGTCGCCGATGCCGAGGCTGGGCTGGCCGATATAGGCGGTGAGCAGGAGCCCGCCCAGGCAGGCGAGCAGCGCGCTGCCGACATAGGCCAGGATCGTCACGCGCCGCACCGGCACGCCCATCAGCCGTGCCGCCGTCGGGTTGGCGCCGGTGGCGTAGAGCCAGCGGCCCAGCACCGTGGCCCGGCTGGCCCAGGCGACCGCGAGCGCCAGGGCCAGCCAGATGAGCGTGCTGCAGGGCAGCGGCCCCAAGGAGCCCTGGCCCAGGAAGGTGAAGCCCGGCGCCGCCGAGCCGTGGGGCGCTCCGCCGGTGAAGAGAAGGGCGGCACCGTAGAGGATCGAGCCCATGCCCAGCGTCGCGATCAGGGGCGTGATGCGGAGCACTGTGACCAGCAGCCCGTTCAGGAGGCCGATCAGCGCTGCGAGGAGAAGGCAGACCAGCAGGGCCGGCAGGATCATGCCGGGTGCCCCCGCCATGACGGTCGTGGCCACGATGTTGGTGAGGGTCACGACCCCCGCCTGCGAGAGGTCGATGCCGCCGGCCAGCATGACCACCGTCTGGCCCGTCGCGATGACGCCCAGGAAGGCCGCCACCTGCAGGATGTTCAAGGCCTGGTCCACCTGCAGCATGGCCGGCGAGATGATGCCGGTGACGAGGTAGAGCACGGCGGCGGCGAGCCAGGCGGCGGTGGTGGCGCCGATCGCGGGCAGCCTCATGCGCGCTCTCCCACCGCCGCGACGGCCGGGCCGCCTGCTCGCTCGAGGTCGGTCGCCGCCACGCCGATCAGCTCCTCCATCCGCCTCCGCGCCACGGCGGCGTCGCGCATGCGGATCGCCTCGAGCACCTGGGCATGGACCTCGAGCGTGCGGGCGTAGGAGTGGCTGCGCTCGGTCGTGAAGCGGAAGCCGCTCAGGAGAGCCCCGCCGATCACGTTGAGAAGCTGGGCGAGCACAGGATTGCCGCTGGCCTGGAGGATGCCGGCGTGGAAGCGCAGGTCGGCCTCGCAATAGGCCTCGATGTCGTGGGGCAGGGAGGCCGCCATGGTCTCGAAGGCGGCCTCGATGCGGGCGACGTCGCGGGCGGTGGCACGCCTGGCCGCGAGCTCGGCCGCGGCCGGCTCGATGATCTGCCGGGCCTCGATCAGGCCGGCGACGAAGGCGGCGTCGGGTGCCAGCTCGGCGCCCCATTGCAGCAGCTCGGGATCGAGCCTGTTCCAGGTCTCGCGCGGCAGCACGCGCGTGCCGATGCGCGGCCGCGACTCGACCAGCCCCTTCGCTGCCAGGACGCGGATCGCCTCCCGCAGCGAGGTGCGGCTGACCTTGAGGCTGGCGCACAGCACCGCCTCGTTGGGCAGCACCGCGCCGGGCGGGAACTCGCCGCGCAGGATCCGGCCCGAGAGGTCGCGCACGACCATCGTGTGCAGCCCGTCCCGCGTGCGCGCGAGCTGCGGCAGCCGATAGCCCCGATCGGCCTCGCCGGCGGCGCTCATTCGCCCCGCCAGCTGAGCTGCCGCTCGGCGATCACGACCGCCGCGATCAGCAGCGCACCCCTGGCCAGCAGCTGATAAAAAGTGGGCACGCTGGTCAGGATCATGCCGTTGTTGAGCACGCCCAGGATGATGACGCCGAGCAGCCCGCCGGCGATGGTGCCCTTGCCGCCCTGGAGCGCGCAGCCGCCCAGCACGGCCGCGGTGATGGCCTGCAGCTCGAGGCCCTCCGAGCCCGAGATGGGCTGGCCCGAGCCCGTGCGCGCGGCCAGCAGAATGCCGCCCAGCCCCGCCGCCGCCCCGCTCATGATGTAGATGCCGATGCGGTAGCGGGTGAGGCCGAGGCCGGCGAAGCGGGCGACGACCGGATTGCCGCCGATCGCATAGATGTTCCGGCCGATGATCGTCTTGGCCAGGAAGACGTGGAACAGCGCCGCCGTGACGAGGAGGATGAGGATCGGCACGGGCAGCCCAAGGACGGTGCCGGCGCCGATGACCCGAAAGCCGTCGTTGAAGATGCTGATCGACTGGCCGTCGGAGATGATGAAGGCGATCCCTCGGAACACCGCCATGGTGCCGAGCGTGGCGATCACGGCGTTGACGGGGCCCATCGTGATGATCGTGCCGTTGACGAGCCCTGCCAGGCCACCCACGACGATGCCGGCAAGGACACCCGCCGCGGGGCTGCCCGTGGCCTGGATGGCCAGGGCCGTCGAGACGGTGGCGAGCCCGACGATGGCGCCCACCGAGATGTCGAGCCCGCCCGAGACGATGACGACCGTCTGGCTCATCGCCAGCACGCCCAGGATGGCGATGGCGAGGCCGATGTTGAGGAGGTTGCGCGGCAGAAAGAAGATGTGCGGCCTGAGGCCGCCGAAGATCAGGACGAGCACGACGAGCGCGATGAGGAGGCTCAGATTGTGGGTGCCGATGGCGGCGACGAGGCGCCCCGGCAGCGACAGCTGTCGCCCCCCTGGCTCGCCCGTCCTCTCGTCCTGCGCCAGCGGGCGCGCCGGGCTGCTCATGCCGCCATCCCCGATTCCAACGTCTCGCCTCCCGGCATCGCCAGCCCGAGGATCGCCTCCTCGCTCGCCGCATCGCGCGAAAGCTCGCCGACGATGCCGCCCGGCCCGCATGACGATGATCCGGTCGGCCAGGCCCAAAAGCTCGGGCAGCTCCGAGGAGATGAGGAGAATGGCCATGCCGGCGGCGGCCAGCTCGTCGATCAGCCGGTAGATTTCCGCCTTGGCGCCGACGTCGATGCCGCGGGTCGGCTCGTCGAGGATCAGGACCTTGGGGCCGCGTGCCAGCCAGCGGCCGAGCACCACCTTCTGCTGGTTGCCGCCGGAGAGCTTGGCGACCGAGTGGTCGAGGCTGGGGGTGCGGATCCGCAGCCGATCGGCGATCGCCCCGGCGATGGCCTGCGCCCGGCCGCGATCGACGAGCCCGAAGCGGCCGATCCTGTCCGGCACGCACAGCGTGATGTTGTCGAGCACGCTGCGCGCCAGCAGCAGCGCCTCTTCCTTCCTGTCCTCGGGCGCGAAGCCGATGCCGGCCAGGATCGCGTCGCCCGGGCTGTCGGGCCGCACCGCGCGGCCGGCGACGCTGACCGTTCCCCGGCGCCGCCGATCGAAGCCAAAAATGCCGCGCGCCAGCTCGGAGCGCCCGGCGCCGATCAGGCCGCCCAGCCCGACCACCTCGCCCGCACGGACCACGATGCTGCAATTTTTCACTTTGTCCGTCGAGAGGTCCTCGACCTCGAGGACGGGCTCGCCGGCCGGGGCCGTGCGGCGACGGAAGAGCCCGCCCAGGTCGCGGCCGACCATCAGGCGGACCACCTCGGCCTCGTCCAGCGCCTCCTTGGGGCGCAGGGCCACGAGCTCGCCGTCGCGCAGCACCGCCACCCGGTCGGCCAGAACAAAGACCTCGGCCAGGCGGTGCGAGATGTAGACGACGGCCACGCCGTCGGCGCGCAGCTTGGCGATGATGGAAAAGAGCCGGCGCGCCTCCTCCGCGGTCAGCGAGGAGGTGGGCTCGTCGAACGCGACGAGCCGGCCCCCGCCCTTCAAGCGCCCGCATGATCTCGATGAGCTGGCGCTGGGCCGGCCCGAGGCCGCGGCAGGACCGGCGCGGCGGCAGCTCGCGGGCGACGCCGAACGCCTCGAGCAGGGCCCGCGTCCGCCCCTCGAGATCGCCCCAATCGAGAAAAAGCCCGGCCCGGGCGTGGATGTCGCCGAGAAAGATATTCTCGGCGACCGTCAGCTCGGGGACGATCTCGGGCTCCTGGTGGATCACGCGGATGCCGGCCGCGTGCGCCTCCGCCGGGCCGCGGAAGCGCACGGGCGTCCCGTCGACGAGGATGCGGCCGCTGTCCGGCTCGAAGACGCCTTCGAGCAGCCGCATCAGCGTCGACTTGCCGGCGCCGTTCTCGCCGACCAGCGCCAGGACCTCGCCGGCCCGGACCTCGAGGCTGACGCCCTTGAGCGCCTGGACGACGCCGAAGCGCTTGGCCACGCCCTCGACGGCCACCAGGGGTGCTGCCTGACCCATCGTGAAAAGCTCCGGCGGCCGCAGGCTCAGTGGTTGCAGAGCTTCGCCTTGTACTGGTCGAAGGTGGCGGCCGTGATGAAGACCGGGTCGGTATAGGTGTGGGTCGGCAAAGGCTTCTTTTCTGTCACCGCCGCATAGAGGAGCTGCACGGCCGTGGCACCCTCCTTGGCCGGGTTCAGCCACATGGTGCCGCGGAAGGCGCTGGGCTTGCCGCTGCCGAAGGCGTCGCAGGCGCGGCTGCCGTCGATGCCGATGCCCATGCCCTGGTCGGGCTTCATGCCCTGGTTCTCCATCGCCCGGGCGGCACCCAGGACACCGTCATCGTTGCACGAGTAGAAGATCCAGTGGTCGACCTCGGGATGCGCCGTGTAGGTCGTCGTCATCACGTCGATCGAGCTCACCATCGTGTTCTCGTAGGGCACCCGCACGATCTTCGACTTGTCGAAGCCCGGCACGGCGGCGAGGAAGGCCTCCTCGGCGCCCTGGTTGCGCTGCATGCAGGTGTCGGCGCGCCGGTCCTCGATGCTGGCGATCATCACCTGATCTTTGTCCCAGCCCTCGCTCTTGTAGAGCTTGGCCAGCTCCTCGCCGACGGCATGGCCGATATTGCGCGAGTTCATGCCGACATAGGGCACCTGCGTGCCGTCCTGGAAATAGATGTCGTCGTCGACGGCGACGAGCGGGATGCCGGCCTTCTTGGCCTTCTCGGCAACGACGGGGCCCAGCGCCTTGTCGGGCACGACGATGGCGATGCCCTTCACGCCGTCGCCGATCATGGTGTCGAAGGTCGTGATCGCGAGGTCGGCGTTGAACTGCACGTCCTGATTGAGGAGCGTGACACCCAGCTTGTCGGCCTCGGCCTTGGCGCCGCCGACCTCGGCGACGAACCAGGGGTGCTCGCCCATCTTGTTGATGTAGCCGAGCTTGACCGGCGCATCGGCGGCCATGGCCACGGCGGCGGTGCCGAGCAGGATGGCGCCGGCAGTGATGATCTGACGCAGCATTCTCTTGGTCTCCCTGATGGCGTCCTTGGTGGTGGCGACCGGTCGGCGGCCATCGCGGCCGGCGGTCGCGGCGCTCGTGGCGGGCAGTCCCGGCCCGGGCGGCCGGGCGCTCACCAGTCGACGACGGTGCCGTCGGCGAGGACGGCGTTGGTGGCGTGCAGGACTTCCTGGTCGAAGGGGTGGGCGGCCGCGGCCTTCTCGTCGACCTCGACGCCGAGGCCCGGTGCCTCCGGCACCTGCCAGGCGCCGTCCACCATGCGGATCGGCCCCTGCACGACCTCGAAATACCAGGGCACCGCCCCGGTCATCTCCTCCTGGATGACGAAATTGGGCGTGGCGACGTCGAGATGCAGCGCCGCCACGCCGGCGATCGGCCCCAGCGGGTTGTGCGGCGCCATCCCGCAGCCGGCGGTCTCGGCCATCGCCGCGATCTTGCGGGCCTCGGCGAGCCCACCCGTGTGGCAGATGTCGGGCTGCGCTATCTGAATGGCACGGGCATGAAAAAGCGGCTCGAACTCGGCCCGCCCGATCAGCCGCTCGCCCGTGGCGATGGCGCATTCGGCCCGGTCGCTCACCGCCTTCATCGCCAGGGGATCGCCCGGCGGCACCGGCTCCTCGACGAAGAGCGGCCGGTGCGGGGCGATCACGCGGATATAGTCCAGCGCCGCCCCCACCGAGGCCGGCCGGCCATGGAAGTCGACCATGATCTCGATCTCGGGGCCGACCGCCTCCCTGAGCGCCGCCATCAGCTTGCCCACATGGTCCACGGCCCGGGCCGGCGCCGTGTAGTGGGTGTAGGGCACGAAGACGGCCTTCAGCGCCCGGTAGCCTTTCTCGACCACCTCCTGCGCCCGCTCGGCCAGCGCCTCGGGCTGCATGGTCTCGTAGACCGCGCGCATGTCGCCGAGGCCCAGATGCGTATAGACCGGCACGACGTCGCGCGTCCGGCCGCCGAGCAGCCGCCACACCGGGACGCCCAGCTCCTTGCCCAGGATGTCCCACAGCGCCACCTCGATCCCGCTGATCGCCGAGGCGCCGACCACGCCCATCCGCCAGAAGCCGTGCTTGTGCATGACGCGCACGCACTGCTCGATGTCGCGCGGATCGCGGCCGATCAGCAGCGGCGCCAGATCGTCGATGGCGCCCACCACGCCCCGCGTCTTCCACTCGAGCGTCGCCTCGCCCCAGCCGAACAGCCCCGGCTGGTCCGTCAGGACCCTGCACAAAAATCCAGTTGCGCATCTCCGCGTTGACGACGCGGCTCTCGACGCCCGTGATCCGCATCAGCCGTCCCTGCTCTTTGTTCGTTTCGTATGATGAATGGACATATTGATCGGACGACGGGCGGCAAATGTCAAGGCGGCCGCTCGGCCGGCAGGCGGTGTAGCTTTCCGGCACCGGCCCGAAGCAGGCCGGACTCGCGGAGGCGCCGAATGACGATCAAGCTCGCCAACGCTCCCGTGTCGTGGGGCGTCGACTATGAGGACGATCCCGGGAACCCGCCCTGGCAGAAGGTGATGTCCGAGATCGCCGAGGCGGGCTACCGCTACACGGAGCTCGGGCCCTACGGGTACTATCCGACCGATCCGGAGCGCCTGCGCCACGAGTTCAAGTCGCGGTCACTCACCGTGACGGCGGGCTTCGTTTTCCAGATGCTTCACGAGCCGGCCAAGGCCGACGCCGTCCTGGAGGTCGCGACCCGCACCGTGAAGCTGCTGGCGGCGGTGGGCGGCAGGTACCTCGTCACGATCGATCATCTGTCGGACGAGAGAATGGCGACGGCCGGGCGCGCTGACCTGCGCAAGCGGCTCGATAAGGCCCGCTTCCGACACATGATCGGGCTCATCGACCGGATCGCCGACATGGCGCTCGAGCACGGCGTGACACCCGTCCTGCATCAGCACGCGGGCTGCTACATCGAGCTCGAGGACGAGATCGAGCAGGTCGCCGACGCGCTCGATCCGGCGAAGGTGGGCCTGTGCATCGACACCGGGCACATGGCCTATGCCGGCATCGATCCCGTGGCCTTCTACAGGCGCCATCGCGTCGAGGGTTAAATACTTCCACTTCAAGGACATCGATCCCGCGGTCCACCGGCGCGTGCTGTCGGAGACGGTGCCGTTCCTCGATGCGGTGGCCCAGAAAATCTTCTGCCCGTTGGGCAAGGGGGTCGTCGACTGGCCCGGCCTCGCGGCCGCGCTCGCCGAGACCGGCTTCGACGGCGCGGCCACCATCGAGCAGGATATCGACCCCGCCGTGTCGCTGAGCCCGATCGACGACGCGCGCGCGAGCCTCGCCTATCTGCGCTCGGTCGGCTTCTGACGCGGCAGGAAAGGGCGGCGCGTCAGCCGACCGCAGGCTGCGGCTGGAGCACGCTGTGGATCTGGGCCACGACGGCGGCACCCTCGCCCACGGCTGCGGCCACGCGCTTGGTCGAGCCCGCGCGCACGTCGCCGATGGCGAAGACGCCGGGCAGGCTGGTCTCGAGCGGCAGGATCGGCCGGCCGAGGGCCGCAGCGCTCTTGGGGCATCGGAGGCCGGTGACGACGAAGCCTTTCTCGTCCAGCGCAACGCAGCCGTTCAGCCAGCCGGTGTGCGGGTCGGCGCCGATGAAAAGAAAAAGATGGCGGGGGTGGCAGACGTGCGTGGCACCCGTCGCCCGCTCGCGGAACACCGCCGCGCTCAAGCCACCGGCCTCATCGCCCTCGAGGGCGATGACCTCCTTGCCGACGTGGAGCTCGACGTTCGGCAGGGCGGCGATGCGGTCGATGAGATAGCGCGACATCGAGGCTTCGAGGCCCGCCGCGCGCACGATCAGATGCAGGCGCTTCACTTTCGGCGCCAGATAGACGACTGCCTGTCCGGCGGAGTTGCCGCCGCCCACGAGCGCCACCTCCTCGCCGGCGCAGATCTTGGCCTCAACGGGCGAGGCCCAGTAGGACACGCTGGCCCCCTCGAACGATGAAAGGTTCTCGATCGCGGGTCGCCGGTAGTGGACGCCCGAGGCGATGACCACCGTCCGCGCGCGCACCGTGGATCCGTTGGTGAGCTCGAGCCGGGCCGGCTCCTGCGTCGTCCCGCCCGCCGGCGGGCAGTCCAGCTTGGTCACCTCGAGCGGTATCGCGATCTCGGCGCCGAACTTCTGCGCCTGATTGAACGCCCGGCCGGCCAGGGCCTGGCCCGAGATGCCGGTGGGGAAGCCCAGATAGTTCTCGATGCGTGCCGATGCGCCGGCCTGGCCGCCATAGGCCCGCTGGTCGAGCACCAGGACCGAGAGACCCTCGGAGGCGGCATAGACGGCGGTCGCCAGGCCGGCCGGGCCCGGCGCCCACCACCGCCACGTCGAAGACCTGATCGGGGTCCAGCTCGGACGTGATGCCGAGGCAGAGGCCGGCCTCGGCGTCGGTGGGCCGCCTCAGCACCGTGCCGTTCGGGCAGACCATCAGCGGCAGCTCGTGCGGCAGCACGCCCAGCCGCTCCACCAGCGCCTTTCCCTCCGCATCCTCGGAGGCGTCCAGGAGGGTATAGGGATAGCCGTTGCGGCCCAGGAACCCCTGCAGCCGCACGAGGTCCACGCCGCCGGGCCGGCCGACCAGCACCGAGCCCACGCCGCCCGCCTCGATCAGCGCGACCCGGCGCAGGATGAAGGCGCGCATCAGCACCTCGCCGATGTCCGCCGAGCCGATCACCAGGGCCCGGATATGGGCGGCATCGAAGGGCAGGGCGGTGCAGCCCTCGGGGCCGGCCTGGCAGGCGGCCAGGGTCGCCCGCCCGCCGAGCTGGCTCACCTCGCCCGTGAACTGGCCGGCGCCGAGGGCGACGATCGGCAACTCGTGGTGCAGGCCGTCGCGCCGTATGAGGTCGACCGTGCCCTCGAGCAGGAACCAGGCCGGCACATGGCTCTCGCCGACGTCGAAGACGGTCTCGCCAGGGGCGAACGTCCGCGCCGGGCCGCTGGCGAAGCGCCTGGCCGCCTCGATCTGCAGCGGCTGCAGAACGGGAAACATCTGCTCGCGACGGGTGTCGATAAGCGGCATCGTGCCTTTCCTCCACGGGCGCGACCGGCCCCTGCCAACCTACTACGCAGGCCCCTGGCCTGGCGCTAGCATCATGCCGAGCGGGCCTGTCGGCCCGGGGCTCTTTGCGGAGAGGCGCGGGATGGAGCCGGAGCCTGCGACCGGCGCAGATCGTCGCGTGGATGCTGAGCGGCGCCACGATGACGGGCGGCGTGGAGCCGGTGATCGCCGGGCTGTGCGAGCGGCTGGTGCTGGCGGGCGTTCCGCTCGCCCGGGCAGGGCTGTTCATCAGCACGCTGCACCCGCTCCTCTTCGGCCATAGCTTCATCTGGACGCCCGATCAGGGTGTCTTGGCCGAGCTGGCGGCCCTGACCCGACAGAGCGAGGACAGCTTCCGGCACAGCCCGCCGCTGCGCGTGCTCCAGACCGGCGTGACGATCCGGCGCCGCCTTCTCGATCCCGCCTGTGCCCGCGACCATCCGATCCTGGACGGCCTCGCCGCCGACGGCTGCACCGATTATCTCATCCATCCGCTCATCTTCAGCGACGGCCAGATCAAGGCGGTGAGCTGGACCACGCGGCACCCCGGGGGCTTCGCGGCCGAGCATCTGGCGGCGTTCGCCGCGGTCTCGCCGGCCCTGGCGCGCATGCTCGAGATCGACGCCATGCGCCGCATGGCGACGATGCTTCTCGACACCTATGTCGGCCATCACTCCGGCGAGCGGATCCTCCAGGGCTCCATCCACTGCGGTGACATCGAGCGCATCGAGGCCGTCGTGATGGTGCTGGACGTCCGCGACTTCACCTCCTTTGCCAACGCCTCGCCGCCCGAGGCGGTGATCGCGCGGGTCAACGCCTTCTTCGCCTGCTGCGTGCCCGCCATCGAGGCGGTGGGCGGCGAGGTGCTGAAGTTCATGGGCGACGGCCTTCTCGCCATCGTGCCGCTCCAGGGCCGCACGCGCGAGGCCGCCTGCGGCGCCGCGCTGGCGGCGGCCGACGCGATCGCGACGGCGGTAGGCGAGAGTGACGGCCTCGGCACCCCGCCGCTCGGCTATGGCGTGGCGCTGCATCTGGGCGAGGTGCTCTACGGCAATATCGGCGCCGGGCACCGCCTCGACTTCACGGCGATGGGGCCGGTGGTGAACAAGGCCGCCCGGCTCGAGAAGCTCGCCGGCGATCTGGGGCGCCCGCTCGTCACCTCGGCCGCTTTCGCCCGGCATGCCGGTCCAGGGCTCGTGCCCCTGGGTGGCTGGTCGCTGAAGGGCTTCCCCGAGCCGGAGACGGTTTTCGGGCTCGCCGACGAGCAGCCCGGCTGAGGCCGCGCTCTGAAGGTCCTCCATGTGCTATTCGGGGGTTCGGCGTGCCCGCGGCCCAAGCAGGCGGCCGCAACGACCAAGGAGGCACTGGATGCAGGCCTATGTCTACGGCAACAGACAAAAGCTGCCGCAGGGCTTCGAGGCGTTCGCGGATCGGGCAGGGAGCGCCATCGTCTCGATCGACATGCACGAGGGGCATCTCGCCGACACGCCGGACTGCCCCTGCCCGGCGCCGCGGGCGCGCGAGATCGTCCAGCCGATCGACGCCTTTCACGACGAGGCGCGGGGCCTCGGCGTGCCGGTCATCCATGTCCGCACCGTGCTCCGCAAGGGCGGCGTCGACGATGTGCGGGGCGGCAGGGCCGCCTGGCGCCTCGTCTTTCCGCTCCACGTCGGTGCCATCCCCAACGCCGACGAGCACGCGATCGAGGGCAGCCGCTGGACCCACCTCGTGACCCGGCAGGAGCCCGACGATCTCATCGTCGAGACCAAGAAGCGCCTGTCCGTCTTCTACCCCACTGACCTCGACTTCCTTTTGCGCAACCTTCGGGTCGGGACGGTCGTCCTGAATGGGGGCTTCACCGATTGCTGCGTGCTCAACGCCGCCTTCGATGCCAGCAACCACGACTACCGCGTCGTGGTGCTGCAGGATCTGGTGCGCGGGACGAACCCCGAGATGGAGGACGCGGCGCTCAAGATGGTCTCGCTCCATCTCGGCCTCGTGATGGACTCAGGTGACCTGCTGGCCGAGTGGCGGCGTCAGGGGGCTCAAGCAGCCGTCGCCGCGAAGTGACCGTCCCGCTTCATGGCCCAGGCGCTCCCGGGTCAGGGCTCTCCATGTGGGCTCCTCGTTCTTGCTCCACGCCGAGAGCGAGCCGCCCGAGCCGGCATGTCCGGGCCCCTATCGCTGATTCTTGGGAAGAAAGTCTCGCCATGGGCCGTCCCTCGGCGACCATGCCCGCGAGGCGCGGGCGTACGATCGACGCGGGTCGCGCGGAATTGTCTGGACAGCGGCGAGGCCCTGGCTATCTCTGCCTGCCGCTATCGGGATGGAGTGGAGCAGCTCGCATGCGACGTGTTGTTGTCTGTTCGCTGATCGGTGCCTCGATGCTGGCCGGCTGCGCATCGACGGAGCCGGGCCAGGAAGGCTCTTCCTACAAGAACACAGGCATCGGCGCCGGCGTGGGCGCCGTGGCGGGCGGCCTGCTCGGTGCCGTTCTCGACAAGCACCATCGGGGCACGGGCGCTCTGATCGGCGCCGCGGCCGGTGGCGCCGTCGGTGGCGGGACGGGCTACCTGTTCGACCGCCAGCAGAAGGCCTTCGACGAATCGCTCGCGACCGAGCAGCGGCAGAACCAGGTCCAGATCCAGCGGGTCCGGGACGACCTTCTCAAGATCACGCTGCAGAACCAGGTGCTCTTCGACTTCGACAAGGCCGACGTCAGGCCGGCCATGGAGCCGACGCTCACCAAGCTCGCGGGCGTGCTCAAGAAATACGACCAGTCCGATGCCACGGTCGTGGGCTACACCGATTCGGTGGGCTCCGAGGCCTACAACAAGCAGCTCTCGCTACGCCGGGCCCAGGCGGTGGTGAACTTCCTCGTCGCCCAGGGCGTGCCGGCCCAGAGGCTCAAGGCCGAAGGCATGGGCGAGGTCAATCCCGTCGCCAGCAACGCGACGGATGCCGGCCGCCAGCTCAACCGGCGAGTCGAGATCCTCGTCTCGCCCAGCAGCTCGCCCCAGCCCGAGCCCCAGCCGGGCCCTGCACCCACGAGCTGAGCCGCACCGCCCCCTCCCGATCACCCGAGGCGGTCAGAGCAGGCGGCGCGCCTCGGCGTCCCAGCGCCAGAGATTGTCCGGGCCAAGCCTCGTGCCGCCCTGCCAGCGGTCGGGAGGATGGAGCGCGCAGAGGTCCTGCTCGCCGGCCAGCACGAGACGCCCGATCTCGCTGATATGAACGGGCGCCTCGAGGAAAGGCAGATTCTCGTCACGCCCCGCCTGCGGCGCGAAGTGGCGGCCCGAGAGGCCCTCCACCAGCGGCGGGTTGTGGGAGAGCCGCTCCAGGCGCTGGAAGAAGGGCAGGTCGCCCAGAAAGCGCGCGGTCTCCCGCAGGCTGCATTCCGCGAACAGCCGTTCGGGCGTGCTGGGACCGACGGACAGGAGCTCGAGGATCTGGCGCTCGGTGCGCGACAGGCCGCTTTCCGGCGCCGGCAGCTCCTCGAGCAGGCGCAAAAGCGCGTGCCCGAGGAAAGGCAGCGCCTCGAGGTCCCGCTCGAGCAGCGCTGCAAGCGGAGCCGGCGTCGGCGCCCGGAAGGCCTCCCAGGCCGCGACCGCCAGCGCCAGCTGCTCCTCCTCGATCGGGGTGGCCCGATCGCCCATTCTTTCGAGCGCCGGCGCGCTCAGGGTCGAGAGATGGTCGTCGGCCTGGACGAGCATCACCTCGCAGCGGCGACCCGGGGTCTCTGCTATGCGATCCAGCACCTGGAGCAGCTGGAGCTGGTCGTAGAGGTCGTGCTCGAACCAGAGCGTCAGCCGCTCGCCGTCGAGCGCTTTTGTCAAAGCCCCGTCGCGCTCCACGAGCGACCGCTCGATCCCGGCCGTATCCTCCCCGCTCACGCCCGCCAGATAGAGCGCCCGAACGCCGGCCAGCTGCGCCGCATCCTGCCCCGCCGGCACCGGTCCGTCGTGTAGGATATCGCGCCAGGGGAGCACCGCGGCCGGAGCAACCAGCTCGCGGAGACGGTCGGCCGCGTGGTCGCCATTGGTGAGGTGCGTGATGCGCGTCATGCCGCCTCCGACGATCCCCGGGCTGCCGAACCCGGGTCCAGCGCCCGGGCTACCCAGCCAGCATCGTCACCAGGCACGGTCGGATCAAGTCGTCACGGCTCTAGCGGGCGATCACCCGATAGAGGAGGGGCCTCTCTCTGTCGATGAGGGCCTGAAGCTCGGCCGCGTCCTGCGGCGTGCGCACGATGGTGGCGTTGCGCAGGCCTTCGGCTCGCGTGAAGTGCGTGCCCTCGACGAAGGGTGGGCTCGGCATGGCCACGAGGTCGCCGAAGGGCTGGGTGCCGAAGGGGAAATTGTGGTCGGAGTAGATCTCGGCGAAGACGGCGAACTGCTTGTTCTTCAAGAGCAGGCTCTCGAGCTCGCTCGGCTGGTAGGTGGCGCCCAGCGCTCCCTTGGGAAGGTAGGGCGAGGCCCGGACGAGGTCGCCCGAGGTTTGGAGCTGTTGGACGACCGCGGCAACATTGCCACTCGCGGTGTAAACGTAGGTGTCGAGATAGCGGCCCATCGACCACGCCTCGACGCTGCCGACCGGCACCCGCTGCTTGAAGCTCAGGAGCGCCGCGGGATCGGCGCCGACGCTGCAACCCTCGAGATGCAGGGTGCCGATCGAGCCCTGATAGGCGGCAAGGCCTGTGAAGGGCTCGATGCTGTCCTCGCTCGAGGCACCCGTCGCCCACTGGCTCAAGGTCCGCTGCGCCTCCCCCAGTCTGATCTCGCCCGGGCTCAGGCCACCGTGCGTCAGCAGGACGAGCGTGTCGATTCGGCTGTACTTGAAGATCTCGTCCATCATCTCCTTCCAGGACGAGACCACGACGACCCGACTTGCCGGCATGTTGAAGATTTGCCGGCAATAGAGCACCGGGTCCGGCGTGTTGTCGGCGGCGATGCAGAGCTGGCTCGCCGTCGACGTCCCGGGCTTCACGGCCGCCTGCGGCAGCGCCTCGGGGCCGGCCGCCACGGCGTCGCCGGGCACCGCGTCGAGGGTGACGGCGGCCGTGCCGGTCGCCGGGTCGGAGGGGGTCGGCATCGGGCTCAGCTCCCCTCCTCGCTCTGCGCCGCAGCTCCAACGCCGAATACCTGGGCGAAGAGCTCGGCCCCCGCCGTGTTGCCCGTCCGCACGATCTCCTGGGCCAGCGCCTCCCGGTCGGAGGCGAGGGTCTTCTCGCGGATCGTCTCGAGCTGGAGGTCGATCGAGTACGCGTCGAGCGCGTCCTCTGCGCCGAGCAGCGCCTCGGCGACGACGCTGTCGGTCTTCATGATGATCTGCCGCTCCTTCAGGAGAACCCCTTCGACCGGGTGCTCCTCGTCGGTCGCCTGGCCCAGCGGGCCGCGCTTGAAGCGGTAGTAGAGGCGGCCGTCGGGGCTCGGCGGCGGATAGTCGCAATTGTCGCCGGGCTGGGCCTCGCGGAAGGCGAAATCGGTCGCGCATTTATTGAGCAGCACCTGCTCGAGCACGTTGACCGGGCTGCTGCTCACATCCTGGACCACCGCGATCGTCTTCAGGATGTCCTGACAGAGGCGGTCGACATGCTCCGGCTTCACGACCTCGGCCACGAGCCGGCGCATGCCGGAGATCGGCTCCTCGCGCCAGCTCTCCGCATTGCCGTTGGAGAAGGCGATGCGCACCTCCTTGAGGTGGGTCTTGGTGATGAAGGCCTGATTGAGCTCGCGCATGGTGAAGTTGAGCGTGCGCTTCACGTTGATGTTCTTGATTGTCCGCTCGATCACCTCCTCGTCCTCGGTCGAGACGGTGCGCTCGGAGCTGGAGGTGACGGTGTTCTCGCGGTGCGAGGAGGCCTCGGCCGCGTGCTCCTGCACCGCCTCGTCGACCGCCTTCGAGAACTCCTCGGTCGACGAGCTGTACTCGCCGCCGCCGCCGCCCGAGACGCTGGCGCTCGCGAGCCCGATGCTGCCCGAGGCCTCGGCCTCGGCGTGCCAGTTCTCGCTCTTGTCCCGCGTGGCCGCGTCGGTCGTCTCGCTCATGACCGTCTCGGCGAACCGCTCGCTCGAGCTGTCGTCGACGGAATCGATGATCGAGGAGCCCTGGGCGATCGTCTCGGACGAGGCGCGCCAGGTGCGCATGCTCATCGTCATGGTCTCGCCCGGCAGAAGCGTCATCGTCTTGACGGTGCGACCGAGGCCGTAGGCGCCCAGGAACGAGCTGATGCCGATCACCTGGATGATGAAGAAGGCGGGCTCGGGCGGCGCCTCGACATCGATATCGGTCGAGGTCGGTGCCCCGCCCCAGGTGGTGCTGGGCCAACCGACGATCCCGTCCTCGATCTTGATCAGACCGTGCTGGAAGGAGATCGCCGCATCGGCCTCCTCGTCCTTCGGCGTGGCACCCGTGCCGCCGGACCCGCCCTGGTCGCCCAGATCGGGTCCGGGGAGCGGCTCGCCGTCGGTGGTCGACTTGCGTGCCGTCTGGCCCGAGCGCCCCTGTCCCCAGGTCCGCAGCGAGCCGGTCGTCGCCTGGATCTCGCGCGCCTGCGTAGTCAAGGCGACGGCCGTGCGCCGCAATGGTGCCGTCAGCGCTCGCGGCCGGGTGCGCACCCGAGCCTCGAACCAGGACGAGGTCAGAAGCTCGGGCTTGTGGATGTCCCAGATGCCCGTGTCGCCGCGCTCGAGGCCGAGCTTGTCCGCCCACGGCACGCCGGCCGAGGTCGCCGCATCGAGCCAGTACGTGTCGGGGGTGTCCTCGATCTTGATGAGCCGCCGGCCGACATGCTGGCCCGGCTGCGGCAGGTAGGGATCGATCAGCACGCCTGCGACCGACCCGTCCGTCCGCCGGGGCAGGACCGCTGCATCCGGCTGCTCGCGCGTCGTTGACGGGGTGGCCGAACGCCTGTTCTTGGGCGAGACCGAGGCCATCTCGATTCCTCCGCTCTAAGGGGCCCTCCAGGGCAGGGAGCGGAGATTACCAAAGATTCACCTTGGCGCTGTGCCCGAGGTCACAAGCCCGGCTCCAGCTTCCTCGTCACGTCGCATTGGGCGCAGCTGTTTTTGAGACTTCGCTTGAGGCCGGGTCGATTCGATGCATGGATGGATCCGGGGCGGGTCGTTCTGCCAGTGCCAACGCGACCGGAGAAAATCCTATGGCAGGAATCCCCAGGCGCGGCTTTTTCCTGGGCAGCGCGTCGCTTGCGGCACTGGCGCTCGGTGGCGTGCACGCCACGCGGGCGAGCGCCGCGGAGCGGTCGGCGCTGCCCATCCCGCCGGAGCTGAGGCCCGACGCGGGCGGCTCCATCGCGCTGACCGCCCAGAAGGGCCGGCGCTCCTTCCTGCCCGGCGTCACCACGCCGACGTACGGGATCAACGGTCCCTTCCTCGGCCCCGCCGTCAGGGTGCGTCGCGGCCAGAAGGTCGTCATGCGGCCGACCAATGCGCTGGACGAGGTCACCACCATGCATTGGCATGGCCTGAAGATCCCGGGCTATGTCGACGGCAGCCCCTATTCTCTCATCATGCCGGGCGCCACCTGGGAGGCCGAGCTGGCGATCGACCAGCCGGCGGCCACCTGCTGGTTCCATCCCCACGTCTATCCGGCGACCGCCGAGCAGGTCATCAAGGGCCTGGCCGGGCTCTTTGTCATCGATGACGACGAGGCGGACGGGCTGGGCCTGCCCTCGGTTTGGGGGCAGGACGACATCCCGCTGATCCTCCAGGACCGCCGCTTCAACCCCGACGGCTCCTTCTTCCATCGCTTCAACATGGTGGCGGTCACCACGGGCTATATCGGCGACACCATGCTGGTGAACGGTGCCGCCTATCCGCAGGCGCACACCGCGCGCGGCTGGCTGCGCTTCCGCCTGCTCAACGGCTCGAACGCCCGCACCTACAGACTCAGGATCTCGGATGGCCGCTCGATGTTCGTCGTCGCGGGCGACGGCGGCCTGCTGGCCGAGCCCGTCGAGGTCACCGAGCTGCCGGTTTTTTCCGGCGAGCGCTACGAGGTCCTGGTGGACGCCCGGAGCGGCACCGCCTTCGACCTCGTGACCCTGCCCGTTAAGCAGATGGGCATGAGCCTGCCGCCCTTCGACGAGCCGCTGTCGCTGCTGACGATCGTTCCCGACGGCGCGGAGGGGAAGGGCCGTCTGCCCGACGCGCTCGCCCGGCTGCCGCCACTCGCAAAAGACCTGCCGCCGGTGAGCCAGGCGCTGGTCATGGGCATGCGCCTCGATGCCGAGGGCATGGGCCTCATGAAGAAGGCGGGGCTGATGAAGATGGAGATGTCGGGCAAGACGGACCCGGCCGTGGTGGAGCGGGTCGTGAAGCTCATCACGGAGGGGGCGGCCCTGCCGCTGAAGCAGCAGCTCGCCGCCAACACGGTGAACGGCTCACCCTTCGAGATGGGCGTCGTGCCGTTCGGTGCGGCGATCAACCAGGATCTCCGCTGGCTGATCTCGGAGAGCACGGACCGCATGCTGCATCCCGTGCACATCCACGGCTGCCAGTTCCGCATCCTCGCGCTGAACGGCAAGGCGCCGTCCGCCTACATGGCCGGCTGGAAGGACGTGGCCCCCATCGAGAACGGCGGCTCATGCGAGATCCAGGTGCGCTTCGAGCACCCGGCGACCAAGGAGGCGCCCTTCATGGCCCATTGCCACAATCTCGAGCACGAGGACTCCGGCATGATGACCAACTTCACCGTCAGCTAGGCGGGGAGGGAGGTCTCAGCGGCCCTGGCCGCGCTCGGGGCCGAGGCGGCCGCGGGCGTGCTCCTCGACGAAGACGTGGGCGTAGAGCTGGGCCACCCACAAGCGCCCCTGGGCGGTCCGCTCGAGATAGCCCAGCGCCGGGCCGACATAGGGCTCGACCCGCTGCCAGAAGAAGCGGGGATACTCGTCGGCCAGATCGGCCGGGTCGTTGCAGCCGAGCTTCTCGGTGATGCCGATCTCGTTGAGCTCGAAATAGAGTGCTGCGAGCTTCCTCAGGTAGGCCGGGTCGGCGAGCTGGCCGATCAGGTCGGCCGCGCGCACCAGCCCGGCCTCGCTGTCGGTCTCGGCATGATCGCCATCCTCGGGAACCGGGAACCGGGTCAGCTCGATCGCCCGGCAGACCCGCTCCACGTCCAGGGCACCGATGGCGGAGCAGCGGTGGCGGACGAAGATCTTGCCGCGCTCGACATGCCAGGGTGCGAGGAACGCGTCGGTCGAGCCGCGGGGTGCCGTGACCGTGTTGCCCGCGGCATCGATGACATAGCTGCCGCGGCTGTCGCCCGGGCAGATGCCGCGCAGATAGCCGATATCGTGGAGCAGCGTCGCGGCCGTGAGATGCAGCCAGTCGCTCGGGCTCACCGCCCTGCCCATGGCCCGCCCGCGCAGGATCGCCTGGCCGACGTCGGCCACGAACAGCGTGTGCATCACGTCGTGATAGACGGCATCCGTGCCGGCGATCCGCTCGAGCGCCAGACGGGCGGCGGCACGGATCATCGGAGCATGGTCGGGCTCGGTCTTGCCGAAGACCGAGCGGTAGTTGCGTCCCAGCCGATCGGCGAAGGCGTCGATCACCAATGCGAGAGGCTCGAACATCGTCCCCTCCTCGCCTTGAGCCGCCAGCTGGCCTGCATCCAGGCCCCGAGAAGGCGGCGACAGCAGGCTGTGGCAGGAGCCCCGCAGGGGCGCGGAGCGCTCCCCGTCGGCCTCGTGCCGGGGGATCACACTACTTCTTCCGACGCGGCGCAATGAGATCGGTGCGCGTGGCGCCGGGGATCGCAGCGGCGCCAGCCGCCGGCCGATCGATCGGGGCCGAGGCCTTCTGGTCCCGGCCTTCGCTCGCCTCGGCCGCCTGCGCGATGCGGATGATGCGTCCGGCCATGTCGAGGATCAGCGCCTCGATCTGCCGTGCCGTGGCCTCGGAGCGGAAGGCCGGGAGCGCGATGCGCAGCTCGTGCGGCGCCGGCCCCGGTGCCGGCAGCCTCGGCTGCCGCCGGGGATGGGCCGCCTCGTAGAGCGCCAGAAGCTCGTCGCGCTCGGCCGCGGAGAGATGACAGATGTCGACGATGATGGGCAGGTCGGCGGCCGGGATCGGCACGCTGTAGAGCGGGTTCGTGATCTGCGAGACGAAGCTCTTGTGCTTGCCCAGCGCCAAGGCGAGGCGGCCGCGCAGGCCCGAGGGCCGGCGCTCGATGAAGGCCCTGAGCAGGGTCTTGTAGGCGGCGACCGCATCGGCCCGGCCGGCGCGTCGGTCCGCCGCCAAGGCTAGCCCTCGAAGCGGCGCACGGCGGCCTTGATCCGCGCCAGCGCCGCCGGCGCCAGCGACAGCCGCCTCAGCCCCAGGCGCAGCAGCGCTGCCACCGCCTTCTCGTCCGAGGCCATGTCGCCGCACAGGCTCACCGGCAGTTTTGTCATTTTGCCGTGGACGACGACCTCGCCGATGAGGCGCAGCACGGCCGGATGCAGCGGATCGCTCAAGGCCGCCACACGACCGCCACCGTCGCGGGAGGCCGCCATCACATACTGGGTGAGATCGTTGCTGCCGATCGAGAAGAAGGCGGCAGGGAGCGTCTCGATCGCCAGGGCGGAGGCCGGCGTCTCCACCATGATGCCCAGGGGCGGCATCGTTGCCTCGGTGCCTTCTACCCGAAGCTCGGCAATGCAGCGCTCGAAGAACGCCCTGGCCTCCTCGAGCTCGGCCGCGATGGTGACCATCGGCAGCATCACTTTCAGCGGCCCCAGCGTCGCTGCGCGCAGCAGCGCCCGCACCTGCGGCCTGAAAAGATCCGGCCGGTCGAGGCAGAGGCGGAGCCCGCGCAGGCCGAGGAAGGGGTTGCTCTCCGCTGGCAGGCTGACGCCGGGCAAAGGCTTGTCGCCGCCCACATCGAGCGTGCGGACGATGAGCGGCTTGCCCTCCAGCCGTGCCAGCAGCCGGGCATAGGCGGCGTATTGCTCCGCCTCGTCCGGCAGGCGGTCGCGCCCGAGGAACAAAAACTCGGTGCGCATCAGGCCGACGCCGTCGGCCGCGGCCAACGTCGCATCGTCGACGGCCTCGGGATCGTCGACATTGACCATCACCTCGACCGGCTCGCCGGACGCGGTGACGGCCGGCTCGCGCACCAGCGCCGCCGCCTCTCCGGCCTCGGCCCGCAGCACGGCGAGGCGGCCCTCGTAGCGCTGCCGCGTGACGCTGGACGGATCGAGGATCAAGAGACCCTCGTCGGCATCGAGCACGGCCACGTCCGCCTCCTCGCACGGCCCTAGGCCGGTCGCCAGGGGCACGCCGCGGGCGCGGGCCAGCATCGCCACATGCGAGGACGGGCTGCCGGCCTCGAGCGCGGCGCCGCCGAGCTTCTTCCAGTCGAGCGCCAGGAATCGCGAAGGCGTGAGATCGTGGTCGAGCAGGATGGCCCCGGGCGGCAGCGCCTGCGTAACGGCGCCGCCGCTCAGATGCGTCAGCACGCGCTCCATCAGATCGCGCAGGTCGCTGGCGCGCGCCCGGAAATAGTCGTCCTCCGCGGCCTCGTACTCGGCCGCCTGCGACCCGAGCCCCTCGCGCCAGGCGACGGCGGCACCCACACCCTGGGCGATCGCCTCGCGGATACCCTCGGTGAGCGAGGGGTCGTCCAAAAGCTCGATCTGAAATGCCAGAATCTCGGCCGCCATGCTCTCCTGGTCGGATGCCAGTGCCTCGAGCTCGGCCTTCGCCGCCGACAGCGCCGCATCGAGCCGCGTCAGCTCCTCCTCGGGGGTTCCGGCCACGGTTGCCGTGGCCGTCCGGCGCGCGGCGCGGACGACAGGGCCGATGGCGAGGCCCGGTGCCGCGGCGCGGCCGGTCAAGAGCCGCTCAGTCATGACCCTCGTCGAAGTCGCGCCGCACGAGGCCCGCAATCTCCTCGATCGCGGTCTGGGCGGCGTCGCCCTCGGCCTCGAGCTCGACCACCGTTCCGGTGCGGAACTTGAGGCCCATCACCTTGACGATGCTTTTCGCATCGACCCAGTCGCCGTCCGGCGATCGGCGCAGGCGGATCCGTGCCTGGAACGTCTTAGCGAGCTTGGTGAGCTTCACCGCCGGCCGCGCATGCAGCCCGGTCGGATGGGTGATCGTGACGGTGGCGCGCTCGGCCGTCACGGGCTCAGCTCCTCGGCCGCGGCGCAGACGTCCTCGAGCGTGCTGCCGCCCGAGGCCTCGGTGGCGGCGACGACGGCGCCCTCGACGACGGGGGCGGAGCAGATGCGCACGCGTGCCGCCCGGTCGGGGTCCAGCATCTCGATCGCCATCTCGGTGTTCATCTCGGCACCGCCGAGATCGACCATCACCGCCACGCCGGCCAGGCTCCACACCTGCTCGATGGCCTCTTTTATCTTTGCCGGGTCGGTGCCGAGGCCGCCCGCGGGATCGCCGCCGGTCCAGGCGCAGGGAACCTCGTCGCCCACCATCTGGCGCACCATGTCGCCCGCCCCCTCGGCCACCTTGGGCGAGTGCGAGACGATGACGATCGCCACGATGCCGCTCATGCCCGGCGCTCCAGCACCTCGCACACCGTCCTGATCAGGAGCTGCGAGGAGGTGGCGCCGGGATCGTAGTGGCCGCGCGAGCGCTCACCGAGGAAAGAAGCCCGCCCGCGCGTCGCCAGCATCTCCTTCGTGGCCTCGCGGCTGGCATCGGCGACGGCACGGGCGCGCTCCAGCCGGGCTGCGGGCTCGCCCTCCTCGCGCAGGGCCGCCAGCATCGGCACCAGCACATCCAGCATCGTCTTGGCGCCGACATCGGACTTGCCGCGCCGCTTCACGGCCTCGATGCCCTCGCCCAGGGCGTCGATCCAGCCCTTGCCGGCGGACGCGGCCTTGCCGGTCGACATCAGGAGGCTGCCATAGAGCGGCCCGGCGGCGCCGCCCACGGTGGTGACGAGCAGCATGCCGGCCTTCTGCAGCGCCTCGCCCGGCGGCAGCGCTGCCAGCGCGTCGCGCTGGGCCAGGATCGCCTTGAAGCCGCGCTTCATGTTGTTGCCGTGGTCGCCGTCGCCGATGGCCTGGTCCAGCCGGGTCAGCTCGTCGGCGGCGGCGTCGATCGCGGCCGCGGCGCTGTCGATAAGATCGCGTGTCAGGGCTTCGCTCATCGGAAATCCGTCAGGCTGCAAGGCGCCGGCCGTCGGCGTCGAAGAAGAGGAAGGCCTCGGGCGCCAGCTCGATCCGGGCCTGCTCGCCCACCCGGAGCACGGCCTCGCCCGGGACCAGCGCATGAAGGCGCACGCCGCTCATGTCGAGCAGGACCACGGTCTCGGCCCCGAGCGGCTCGACCTGCAGGACCCTCACCGGAATGCCCTTTCCATTCAGCAGCACGTCCTCCGGTCGCAGACCCACCTGGCGCGTCCCGGCCGGGGCACGTGCCACGGGCAGGGCCTCTGGGTCGACGAGGTTGATCGGCGGCGAGCCCAGGCGACGTGCCACCGCCACCGAGGCCGGGCTCGCATAGATCTCCCGCGGGGTGCCGAGCTGGAGCAGCCGGCCCTCCTCGAGGACGCCGATCCGGTCGGCCAAGGTCATAGCCTCGATCTGGTCGTGCGTCACATAGAGGATGGTCGCACCGAGGTCGCGCTGGACGCGCTTGAGCTCCACCCTGAGCTCCTCGCGCAGCTTGGCGTCGAGCGAGGAGAGGGGCTCGTCCATCAAAAAGCAGGCGGGCTCGCGCACCAGCGCCCGGCCGATGGCGACGCGCTGCATCTCGCCGCCGGAGAGCCGGGTGGCGCGGTTCCCGAGCTTCTCCTCGATGCGCAGCAGCTTCGCGATCTCGCGCACGCGGCTCCTGATCTGCTCCTCGGAGGTCCGGCGCAGCGGCGAGCGCAGCGGAAAGGCCAGATTGTCGAAGACCGTGTAGTGCGGATAGAGCGAGTATTGCTGGAAGACGAAGGCCACGTCGCGGGCCGAGGGCTCGAGCCGGCTCGCGTCCCGACCGCCGATATGGATGCTGCCGCCATCCAGCGCCTCGAGCCCCGCCACGAGGCGCAGCGTCGTGGTCTTGCCAGCACCGGTGGGCCCGAGGAGCACCACGAGCTCGCCGTCGGCGATCGTGAGGTCGAGCCCGTCCACGGCCGCCCGGTCGCCGAAGCGCTTCACCACCCTCTCGAGGCGGACCTCAGCCATGGAGGGCCACCTCGGGCAAAAGCTCGGAGGCGAGCGCGCGCTCGCTCAGGGGATCAAAGAGGATCACGCGCTCCGGCGCGAAACCGAGGCCCACTTGGTCGCCCACCTGGGCGGGGATGCCGCTCGGCGCCCGCACGCGCAACCGCCCTGCCTCGCTGTCGACGGTGATGATCTGGCGGGCACCCATATACTCGACGCCGAACACCGCACCTCGGATCGGCGAGGCGTCGTCGAGCCGGACATGCTCGGGCCGCACGCCGAACACGAGCCGCGCCTGCGGCGCATCGACATGCAGGCGCGGCACCGGCACCCGCGTGCCGCAGAGGGTGACGGCATCCGTCCCAGCGCCCACCCGGCCGTCGCAGGACAGAAAATTCATGGCCGGGCTGCCCATGAAGCCCGCGACGAACATGCTGCGCGGGCGCTGGTAGATCTCGGCGGGCGGCCCCGCCTGCAGCACCAGGCCCCCGCTCATGATGGCGATCCGGTCGGCCATCGCCAAGGCCTCGATCTGGTCGTGGGTCACATAGACCGTGGTGGCGCCGATACGGTCGTGCAGCGCCCGCAGCTCCTCGCACATCAGCTCGCGGAAGGCGGCATCGAGCGTGCCCAGGGGCTCGTCCATCAGGAAGGCCTTCGGGCGCCGCACGATCGCCCGGCCGAGCGCCACCCGCTGGCGGTCGCCGCTCGCGAGCCGGCTCACCGGGCTTGTCAGGAGGTGGTCGATGCGTAGCAGGCGGGTGGCCTCCTCGACGCGTCGGCGGATCTCGGCGCGCGGCAGGCCGATGCAGCGCAGAGGAAAGCCGATGTTCTGGGCCACGTTCATGTGCGGGTAGAGGGCGAAGAGCTGGAAGACGAAGGCGATATCACGCTCGCGGGCGCGCTTTTGCGAGACCTCCTCGCCATCGAGGCGGATCTCGCCCGAGGTCGGCAGCTCGAGGCCGGCGATCATCCTGAGCGTCGTCGTCTTGCCGCAGCCCGAGGGGCCGAGCAGCACGAAGAAGCTGCCGTCCTCGATGGTGAGCGTGGTGTCGCGCACGGCCACGAAGTCGCCGAAGGCCTTGTGCAAATGGCTCAGGTGGATCTCGGCCACGGCCCTCAGTCCGGGAAGTGGCTGACGACGACGAACATCGCCGTGCCGGTGAGGATGACGGCGAAGCTCCAGCTGTAGAGGACGAGTGCTATCGGCTGCATCAGCATCACGATGCCGATGCCGATCAGCGCCGTCGCCAGCGCCTCCCAGGGGCCGCGGCGGAAGAGGCGGCGGATCATTTGCGCACCGCGCCGAAGGTGATGCCGCGCAGCAGATGGCGCCGCAGCAGCACGGTGAAGATCAGGATGGGGCCGAGGAAGATGGTGGTGCCGGCGGCCACCGCCGGCCAGTCGAGGCCGCCCTCGCCGATGATCGTCGGGATGAAGGGCGGTGCTGTCTGGGCGTTGCCCGAGGTCAGGAGCACCGCGAAGGCGTACTCGTTCCAGGCGAAGATCAGGCAGAAGATGGCGGTGGCCGCGATCCCCGTCGTCGCCTGCGGCAGCACCACCTTGATGAAGGCCTGGAGGCGTGTGTAGCCGTCGATCATCGCCGCCTCCTCGTACTCGCGCGGGATCTCGTCGATGAAGCCCTTCAGGAGCCAGACGGCGAGGCTGATGTTCACGGCCGTATAGAGCAGGATCATGCCGAGCCAGGTGTCGGAGAGCCCGAGCGTCCGGTACATGAGGAAGATCGGGATCGCCACGGCCACCGGCGGCATCATCCGGGTCGACAGGATGAAGAAAAGAAGGTCGTCGCTGAGCGGCACCCTGAAGCGCGAGAAGCCGTAGGCGGCGAGCGTGCCCAGGAACACCGACAAAAAGGTCGAGCCGAAGCCGATGACGAGCGAGTTGACGAAGCGCTCGCCGAACTTCGAGGGCCCGGCGATCACCATGTTGCGCGACCGCACCAGCCGCTCGTACCAGGTCGTGGGCGGCGGCAGCGACGCCATGAATTCGGGCGTCTGCCGCGTGCGGGTCGTGAAGAGGTTCACATAGCCCTCGAGCGAGGGCTGAAAGAGGATCTTGGGCGGATAGGCGATCGAGTTGGGCGGCGTCTTGAAGGCCGTGACGAGGATCCAGGCGAGCGGGATCATCGTGATCAGCGCATAGGCGATCACGAGGGTCCCGGCGAGACGGCGCTGGCCGGGGCTCGGATCGAGGACGGAGCGGACCTCGCCGCTCATCGGTTCTTCACCCGCGAGAGCGCCTTCACATAGATGTTGGCGGCGCCGAAGACCGTGACGAAGAGGATGACGGCAAAGGCGCTGGCATAGCCCGTGCGCCACTTCTCGAACGCTTCGCGCTTGAGGTTGATCGAGGCGACCTCGGTGATCGAGCCGGGCCCACCCGAGGTCAGCTCGACGACGAGATCGAACATCTTGAAGTTCTCGATCGCCCGGAAGAGCACGGCGAGCATCAGGAAGGGCAGCACCATCGGCAGGGTGATCGACCAGAACTGGCGCCACGGCGAGGCGCGGTCGACCTCGGCCGCCTCGTAGATGTAGTCCGGAATGGAGCGCAGCCCGGCTAGGCATATCAGCATGACGTAGGGCGTCCACATCCATGTATCGACGATGACGATCGACCAGGGCGCCAGATCGACGTCGCCGATCATCTGGAACGAGGACGGGTCGACGCCGGAAACGGCGGCGATGATATAGTTAAAAAGGCCGATCTGCGGCTGATAGAGGAATTTCCAGAAGTTGCCGACGACGGCGGGCGACAGCATCATCGGCAGCAGGATCAGGGTCGTCCAGAAGCCGTGGCCCTTGAAGCGCTTGTTGATCAGGTAGGCGAGGCCGAAGCCCAGCAGCACCTCGAGCGCGATGGTCCAGCAGACGAAGCGCGCCGTCACCTGCAAGGTGTGCCAGACGTCGGGGTCGCTCAGCACCCGCTCGTAGTTGCGCGTGCCGACCCACAAGAGCTCGGCGTTGGGCCGGTTGGCGCGATAATTCGTGAAGGAGAGATAGACCGTCCAGATCAGCGGAAAGATGTTGAGCGCCAACAGCAGGATGATCGTCGGTGCGATGAAGAGCCAGGCGATCGCCCGGTTGGAGAGGCCGCGAGCGCCGATGCGGCCGTTGGCAGGCGCCGCTGTCCGGCCGTTGCCTGCGATGTCAGGAAGACTAGTGGCGTCGTTCATCGGCACCAATGACAACCAAGCGGGTGAACGAGGAGGCCCGCGACCCCGGCTGCTCGCCGGAGGTCGCGGGCCGGCTACTCAGAGCTTGCCTTCATCCTGGAAGGTCTGAGTCCAGTCCTTGACCAGAAGATCGAGCGCCTCCTGCGGCGTGCCCTGGCCGGCCACGACATAGTCGTGAACCCGCTTCTGCATGGCCAAAAGCAGCTCCGCATAGGAGGGCTCGGCCCAGAAGTCCTTCACGATCTTCATCGACTGGAGGAAGTCCTCGGCGAACGGTGCGCTGGCCGGGAAGCTCGGATCGTTGAGCACCGACTTGGCGCAGGAATAGCCACCCAGCTCCCACCACTTCTTCTGCACATCGGGCTTGGCGAACCACTTGATGTACTCGAGCGCGTCGTCCTTGTGGTCGGAATAGGCGACGACCGAGATGCCCTGGCCGCCGAGCTGCGTGAAGTGGTCCTTCTCGGCCGGGTTGACGAAGAAGCCGATCTTGTCGCCGCCGACATTGGGGTCCTTGTAGAGACCCGGGAAGAAGGCGAAGAAATTCATCTGCATCGCCACCTGGCCCGACTTGAAGGCGTCGAGGCCTTCCGACATGTAGGCGTTGCTCATGCCCGGGGCCGTGCAGCAGTCGTAGAGCTCCTTGTAGAACTTGAGCCCGGCCACCGCGCCCGGCGAGTTCACGAAGCCCTGCATGTCATAGGGCTTCTTCGGGTTCTGGTACTCGAAGCCCCAGTCGTAGAGCACGTTGGTGACGCCCATCGTGATGCCTTCCGAGCCGCGCTCGGTGTAGATGTAGGCACCATAGACCTTCTTGCCGTCGATCTCCCGGCCCTGGAAGAACTCGGCGATCTTCTTCAGCTCGTCATAGGTCTTGGGCGGTGCGAGGTCGTGGCCGTACTTCTTCTTGAAGTCTGCCTGGATCTCGGGGCGCGAGAACCAGTCCTTGCGGTAGGTCCAGCCGATGGCGTCGCCCATCGCCGGCAACGCCCAGTAGTTGGGCGTGTTCTTCGGCCACTCGGAATAGCCGACCACCGTCGCCTCCATGAAGTCGTCCATGGAGATGTTGTTCTTCTCGAAGAAGTCGTTGAGCTTGACGTAGGCGCCGTTCTCGGCGGCGCCGCCGATCCACTGGCTGTCGCCGATGATGAGGTCGCAGAGCTTGCCCTTGGAGTTGAGCTCGTTGAGGAACCGGTCGGCATAGTTGGTCCAGGGCACGAACTCGAACTTCATCTGGATACCGCTTTGCGCGGTGAAGTCCTTGGAGAGCTCCACCAGCGCGTTGGCTGGATCCCAGGCGGCCCAGCACAGCGTGAGCTCCTTGGTCTGGGCGCTGGCCTTGCCGCCGGCGCAAGCAAGAACGGCCACCGCCAGCGCGGCACCTTGCATCAAGCGCGATCCCCGCATCGTCTGCCTCCTGCCGTGTCGTTGATCGGCCGCGCCCCTTCCGGCGCAGAGTTTAGTTTATTCTTGTTTATGTATGCGATGCGCGCCGATGCGGTGTCAAGACGCTTCTGTCGGCTGAAGCGCGAGGGCGCACGAGGGGGGAAGCCGACCGGGTGCTGGGGCCCGGCAGGGCTAGGCGCGGCATCAGCATGACGAGGCGGCCGTCGCCGATCGGGGAGGTCGTGCCGAGGTCGAGCGTCCTGCCGAGCTCGGCCTTGAAGATCTCCTTGTCCGGGTCGGCCTTCAGGCTCGGCGCCGTGCCGAACGCGCTGTCGAGGAGCGAGCGGTCGGCCAGAATCCGGCCGCCTCTGGCGGCCGTCGCCTGCACGCTCGCCGCCACGAGGTCGGCGACGCAGGCCGGCGCGTGCTCGCAGCGGCCGGGAGCGTCGGGCGTGAACGCGACATCCTCGACGGAGACCACGTCGATCGGCCGGCCGACGAGGTAGATCTCGTAGTAGAGCCCGGCGGACCTCGGGCCGGTGAGGACGAGGTCGCCGGGTCGGGCCAGCTGCGCCGCCAGGGCCGCATTCGCCATCATCGCGTTGGGCTTGCGCTCCGCGAGCGTGTGGAGGCCCGCCGCCACCAGCATCACGACGAGGGTGCCGGCAAGCGCCAGCCGCGCGATGCGCCGTGGCGTCGGCCGCACGGTGCCGTGCTCGCCCTCGCTCGGGCCGAGGCCGGCCAGCGTGATCATGATCGGTATGCTCGGGCAGAGCCAGAACTCGCCGTTCCAGGGTGTCCACCAGGCCGTGAAGATGGCCGCCGGCACGAGCCAGGCGGCCATCGCGACGAAAAGCCTGTAGCGCTCGGTCACGCGCCCCGGCGCCTCGACGAGGCGGGCAGCGATATAGATCATCAAGAACAGCGCCACGGCAGGCGCCAGCCTGATCGGGGCGAAGGTCGAGGCGAGCCCGAGCATCGCCGCGACGAGGGTATGGAGCGAGAGGTCGCTCTGGCCCCAGAGACCCATGTCGTAGTGGGCGTAGAGCGTCATCCAGTAGCTGACGCCGCCGAGCCCGTGATAGCCGAGATGCCGGGCGATCACGACGTAGAGGAGGCCGATCGCGGCACCGGGGAGGACGAGATTGACGAGCAGCCTGAAGGCCAGCGGCCGCTCGTCGCGCGTCAGCAGCTCCCAGGCGAGGATGGCGGCGCCGAAGAAGATCGCCGTCTGATGAAAGCACATCGCCAAGAAATAGGCGGATGGCGTGAGCACCGAGCGCCACCGTCTTGGTCTGGAGCCCACGAGGCCCAAGAGTGCCAAAAGAAGAAAGAGCGCAGTGAGATTGTAAACCTCGATCTGTGAGCTGTAGATACGGAAGATCCGTGACATGCCGAAGAGCGCGGCCATCGCCAGGGCCGGCCCGGCGGCCAGCCTGAGCGAGCGGCACGCCGCGTAGAAGGTGGCCACGGCGAGAAGGCTGATCACCAGATTGACCGCCTGCATGGTGACGAGACCGACCGCCGCGTCACCCGGAGGTATCCGAAGGAGAAGGAGGACGCCCCGCATCAACGGATTGTAGAGGAGGTGATGCGGGTTGAAGTATATCTGGTCGGGCGCAAGCGCCTCGCGCGCATAGGTTAACGAATCGTAACTCAGCTCGTGCGAGAAGCCGAGCGCATAGATGACAAGAAGTCCAAGAAGGGACGCAGGGAAAAACAACTGCCCGTAGAGCTTGCTCATTTTCTAGACATCGCGCAGTAGCGTCCGGAGCCTAAGGCTGAGTGAAGGCGAGAGTGTTACACCGGGATAAAAAGCTACACTATCATCACGCGCCAGGCACCGATAACGGGCGCGTCATCCTGTCTCGTATCGCGATGGCGCGCGATGGGCTCGACTGACGGCCAGCCCGTCGGTATCCCCCGGCGACACCACAGACGCGAGCATCGCTTTGGCCGCACGTCAAGCCGTCCTCGCCATTCTCCGACCCGAGCACTGGGTCAAGAACGCCTTCGTCGCGGCACCCCTCTTCTTCACCCCTGCGGCGCTGAGCGCGGGCAATCTCGGGCGGGTGGGTCTGGCGGTGATCTGCTTCTGCCTGCTGGCCAGCGCCGTCTATGTCCTGAACGACTATGCCGACCGCGAGGCGGATCGCCTCCATCCGGAGAAGCGCCATCGCCCGCTCGCCTCCGGCGCCCTCGGCGTCCGCGACGCCTTCATGCTGCTGGTGGCGCTCCTCCTCGCCGGCGGCGGCCTCGCGATCGTCCTCGGCTGGAGCTTCCTCATCGTCGCGGCGCTGTACCTCGCCCTCAATCTCGCCTACTCGCTGGGCCTCAAGCGCGTCGCCATCCTCGACGTCATGATCGTGGCCGCTGGCTTCGTGCTCAGGGTCCAGGGCGGGGGCCGGGTCATCGGCGTCGAGCCCAGCGCCTGGATCGTGATCGCCACGGGCCTCCTGGCGCTGTTCCTGGCCCTCGCCAAAAGGCGCGACGATATCACCCGCAACCTCGCCGCCGGCCACCGCGCCAGCCTCGCCGGCTACAACAAGCCCTTTCTCGATGCGGCCGTCGTGATGACCCTGGCCGGCCTGCTGGTCGCCTATCTCATCTACACGACCGACACCACGGTGATGCAGCGGCTGGGGACCACCCAGCTCTTCTACACGGCCCCCTTCGTCGTGGCCGGCATCCTCCGCTACCTGCAGATCACGCTTCGTCGAGGAGCGCTCGGGATCGCCCACCTCGATAGCGCTCCGCGATCGCTTCATCATCTGCGCCGTTCTCGGCTGGCTCGTCACCTTCGCGTTGCTGATCTATGGCTAGCCCCGACCAGCGCGCGCAGGACGGCCCGGGCCTCGCCCACAGCATGCGGCGCGCCGGGCGCTGGCTCGTCATCTCGGCCGTTCTTCTCGTGGCTCTCCTGGTCGCGGGCGGCATCGCCTCCGGCGGCGGCCATGACGTGCTCCACCTGCTGGGCCGGCTGGGCCCGGCATCGGTCGGGGCCCTGCTCGGCCTGTCGCTCCTCAACTACGCTGCCCGCGCGCTGCGCTGGCATCTCTTCAGCCGGCGCGTCGGCGTCGAGCTGTCGCTGGGCCGGGACGCGCTCTACTTCGTCGCCGGCTTCGCGCTCACCGTCACACCCGGCAAGCTCGGCGAGGCGCTCAGGCTCTGGCTCCTGCGTCGCGGCCACGGCTATCGCTACGAGCGGACGGCGAGCCTTCTCGTCGCCGACCGGCTCAGCGACTTCGCCGGCATCGCCTTCCTTTGCGTCGTGGGTGCCGCGAGCTTCGCGGATCGGCTCGCCGGCGCGGTGGTGGCCCTCCTGCTCGTCGTCGCCGCCACGCTCGTCCTGCTCAATCTCCGGCTGACCTTGCGGATGGTCAACGCCACCTACGCCAGGGTCGGCCGCTGGCCCCGGCTCTTCGCCAAGCTCAGGACCATGCTGCGTGCCCTGGCGCGGCTCGCCTCCTGGCGCGTCTACGGGCTGGGCCTCGTCCTCGCGGTGCTGGGCTGGCTCGCCGAGGCGGCGGCGCTCCACCTCCTCCTGCGCGTGCTCGGGGCCCATGTCACGCTGATGCAGGCCGTCTTCGTCTTCACCTTCTCGATGCTGGTCGGCGCCGTGGCGATGCTGCCGGGCGGCCTGGGTGGCACGGAGCTCAGCATGGCAGCGCTGCTCGTGGCGCTGGGCGTGCAGCTCGACATCGCCATCGCCGCCACCGCCGTCATCCGCGCCACCACCCTGTGGTTCGCCGTGGGCCTGGGCTTCCTCGCCTTGCCGCTGGCCCTGCGTGCCGCCGGGCAGCCGCCCCTCACCACGGCGGGTGTGGCCTGATGGCGTGGCGTCCTCTCACCCTCGCGGGCTGGGGCAGGATCGGCCCGAGCGACGCGCTGGTCGCCAGGCCCGAGCGCATCGCGGAAGTGGGCCGCGCCATGGCCGACCTGGGCGGGCAGCGCCTCATCGCCCGCGGCGCCGGCCGGAGCTATGGCGACGCCGCGCAGAACGGCGACGGCCGCGTCCTGCTCACCACGCGCCTCGATCGCCTGCTGGCCTTCGACGAGGCGACGGGCGAGCTCGTGGCCGAGCCCGGCGTCACCTTCGCCGACCTTTTGGACGTTTTCCTGCCCCACGGCTTCCTGGCCCCGGTGACCCCCGGCACCGCCTTCGCCACCCTGGGCGGCGGGGTCGCGGCCGACGTGCACGGCAAGAACCACGAGAGCGCCGGCAGCCTCGGCCGCCACATCCGCTGGCTCGACCTTTTGTTACCCTCGGGCGAGCTGGTGCGCACATCGCCCACCGAGCGCCCGGACCTCTTCGCCGCAACTTTGGGCGGCATGGGGCTGACCGGCATCGTGCTCGCGATCTGCCTGCAACTGCAGCGCGTGCCCTCGAACGCCGTCGAGCTGCGCGAGGAGCGGATCGGGGGCCTCGACGCCTTTCTCGAGCGCCTGTCGACGGAAGGCCCCCGTGCCGGCTTCTCGGTCGGCTGGATCGACGCCCTTGCAACCGGCAGCGCGCTCGGCCGCGGCATCCTCGAGCTGGCCGAGCCCGCGGCGCAGAGCATCCATGAGAAGCCGCCGCGCCAGCGCAGCGTGCCGCTCGACTTCCCCGGCTTCGCGCTCAGCAGCTGGAGCGTGCGCGCCTTCAACGAGATCTACTGGCGCCGCGTGCCGCAGGCCGGCAGGACCCGGACCGTCGCCTTTCGCCAGTTTCTCTATCCGCTCGACGCGGTGCGGGGCTGGAACCGCATCTACGGCAAGCGCGGCTTTCGCCAGCTCCAGTGCGTCGTGCCAAAGACGGAAGGACCGGCGGCGCTGCGCCGGCTGCTCGAGACCACGGCCCGGGCCGGCAGCGCGTCCTTCCTCGCGGTCCTCAAGGCCATGGGCGAGGAGGGGCCGGGCCATCTCTCCTTCCCGATGCCCGGCTACACCCTGGCGCTCGACATCCCCGAGCGGCCGGGCACGCTCGAGCTGATGCGCCAGCTCGAGACCATCACGCTCGACCATGGTGGGCGCATCTATCTCGCGAAAGACAGCTGCCTGACGCCCGAGGGTTTTTCTCGTATGTACCCGCGCCTGCCCGAGTTCCGGCGCGTGCTCGAGGAGATCGATCCGGAGGCCAGGCTGTCCTCCGACCTCGCCCGACGACTGCGCATCCGCGAGGTCGGCCATGGCGGCTGAGACTTGGCTCATCCTCGGCGCCTCCTCGGCCATCGCCCGCGCCTTCGCGCAGGAGGCGGCACGCCAGGGCGCCGATCTTCTGCTAGCCGGCCGCGACCTCGACGATCTCCGCCGCACCGCCGACGACATCGCGCTCCGCACCGGACGCAAGGTCGAGGCTCTCGCATTCGACGCCGCGGCGCTCGACACGCACGCGGCCTTCGCCGAGCGCTGCCGCCAGCCGGGAAGAGAGCTCAGCCTCTTCCTCGCCTTCGGCACCATGCCGCCGCAGGAGGCGATGGAGCGCGACGTCGGCATGGCCCGGGCGATGATCGAGACGAACTATGTGGGCGCCGTCTCGGTGATCGCGCACCTGGTGCCCATCCTCGAGGCGCAGCGGGGCGGGCGCATCGTCGTCGTCGGCTCCGTCGCCGGCGACCGCGGCCGCCGCAAGAATTTTTTGTACGGCTCGACGAAGGCCGCGCTGCACACCTACCTCTCGGGCCTGCGGGCACGGCTCTGGGAGTCGGGCGTGCGCGTCGTCACGGTAAAACCCGGCTTCGTCGATACCGCCATGGTCTGGGGCCCCGAGGCCCCACCCTTCGCCGCGGCCCCGGAAGCCTGCGCCCGCTCGATCTGGCGCGCCGCGCAGAAAGGCAGCGCGGTCGTCTACGTGCCGGGCTTCTGGCGCTGGATCATGCTCATCATCAAGCTGATGCCCGAGGCCATCCTCCGCCGCCTGCCGATCTGAGCCCCCGGCTCACCGCCCCGGACCCGCGCGCTCGATCCCAGGCAGCCGTGCCGTCTCCTCGACCAGAAAGTCGATCAGCAGCCGCACGCGCGCGATGCCCGCGCGCTCCGGGACGATGAGCATGCTGAGCGGCACGCTGGGCGGGGAATGGTCCGGCAGCAGGACTTCCAGCCGGCCTTCCTCGAGGAGATCCTCGACGAGCCAGCGATGTGCCGGGCCGATGCCGCGCCCGGCAACGAAGGCTTCCCTCGCGGCAAGCCCGTGATCGACGCGGAGCTGGCCGCCCACGGCAATGGCGTGGCGCTCGCCACCCGGCCCCTCCAGTGAAAGAAGATCGCTGCCTGCGATGTTCGACATCCTGACGGATGCGTGCGCCGCAAGCTCTTCTGGCCGCGCGGGTCTTCCATGGGTTGCGAGATAGCCCGGCGAGGCGACCAGCAGCCGCCGGCTCTGGCCCAGCGGCCGGAGCTTCATCGAGCTGTCGGCCAGCGGCCCGAGACGCAACGCGATGTCCACGCCCTCGCGGACGAGATCGATCCGCTCGTCGGTCAGGCCGAGGTCGACATGGATCTCGGGATGGCGGTCCAGGAACAAAAAGATCAGGCGGGCGATGTGCAAGACGCCCAGCGCCGCGGTGCAGGAGACGCGGACCGTTCCCGCCGGGGCGCCACCCGCGCCGCGGGCCTCGTCGCCCGCCTGCTCGACGAGGCGCAGGATCTGGATGCAGCTCGCATGGTAGCGGCTGCCCTCGTCGGTCAGCGTGACGCGGCGCGTGGTCCGGCTGAGCAGGGGTGCGCCCAGGGCCTCTTCCAGCTCCTGCAGATGCCGGCTGACGGTCGACTGGCCGATCCCCAGCTCGCGCGCGACGGCCGACAGGCTCCCGCGCTCCGCCACGCGCACGAAGCTGCGCATCCGCTCGAGCGTGACCTGTGATTTATCCATGTTTCGGCACTGTCCTATCCATTATCGACAGATAGTGGATGAGATGCTCGCCGCCTACGCTTCCAGTCGTCGTCTCCAACCGACTGGACACCATGCGATGAAGGTTCTGCTCGTTTTCGCCCACCCCGAGCCGCGCTCGCTGGCCGGGGCGCTCAAGGACGTCGCCGTCGAGGCGCTCGCGGCGGCGGGCCACGAGGTCCGGGTCTCCGACCTCTACGCCATGGGCTGGAAGTCCGAGGTCGATCGCGCCGACTTCCCGGCCCTCGGGCCGGACGACCGGCTGAAGGTGGTGGCCGCCTCCGGCGAAGGCTTCGCCGCCGGCGCCCTGACGGAGGATGTCCGGGGCGAGCAGGAAAAGCTCCTATGGGCCGACGCGCTGATCCTCCAGTTTCCGCTCTGGTGGTACACGATGCCGGCGATCCTCAAAGGCTGGGTCGATCGCGTCTATGCCTACGGCTTCGCGTACGGCGTGGGCGAGCACAGCGACAAATACTGGGGCGACCGCTTCGGCGAGGGCACCCTCGCCGGCAAGCGCGCCATGCTGATCGTGACGGCGGGCGGCTGGGCGGAGCATTATTCACCGCGCGGGATCAACGGCCCGATCGACGACCTCCTGTTCCCGATCAACCACGGCATTCTCTACTATCCGGGCTTCGACGTGCTGCCGCCCTTCGTCGCCTGCCGGGTCGACCGTCTCGACGCCGCCGGCTTCGAGGCCATGGCCCTCCGGCTGCGCGAGCGGATGCGCACCCTGGCGACGACCACGCCCATCCCCTACCGACGCCAGAACGGCGGCGACTATCTTATCCCGAGCCTCGAGCTCCGCCTCGAGCTGGGCGAGCCAGGTGCTGCAGGCTTTTCCCTTCATCGCCGCGCTTCTGAGACGACGTCCTAAAAGACGATCGTCCAGCCCTCGACCGCCGCGTCCTCGGCCGTGTAGGCCACACCGTCGACCTTGAGCCCGCCCGCGTCCACGAGCGTGATGGCACCGCCCTTGTTGCCGAGCGCCAGCGGCGGGCGGATCGGCACGGCCAGCGTCGCCCCCGCGGCGATCGTGCCCTCGAGGGCCCGCTTGTGCTCGGCGCGGTCGATCAGGCCCCAGCCGGCGAGGTCGACGGGCTCCGGCGTGGCGTTCAGGAGCGTCACGATCTCCGCCTCCGGCGCCGGCCCGATCGGGTTCACGAGCGCTCCGACGATGCGCACGCGGAAGTCGGGCTCGCCGGGGTGCTGCGCCGGCAGCGCATGACCGGTGACATCGTCCGTGTGCCAGGCCTGCGACTGGAAGGCGAGGAAGATCGCCACCCACTGCTCGGTCGAGGGAAAACAAAAAATCAGGGCGCCGTCCTGCCAGACACCGTCATCGGCTCTGTGGCCGGGATCGTTGCCCTGGTTCATGTGGATGTCGTGGACGCCGTTGCCGGGCAGGAACTTGAAGACCTTGTCCCGCTCCTCCGGCGCCGGTCCCCAGCGATCGCCGAACGCATGGATGACGGCGCCGTCCTCCGACCGTGCCCGCTCGACATAATGCGCCAGCCGGTCGCTCAGGTCGTTGTCGGGCCCCGGCAGGCTCGATGGCAGGAGACGCATGTCGCGACGATCGAAAAGATTGCCGCGGACGAAGTCGAGCGCTGCCGTCCCGGGCTGCGGCGGCAGCGGCGTGAACCCTTCCTCGAGCATGGCGATCCGCTCGATCACCGGGTGCCGGAAGGTCTCGTCGACAACGAACAAAAGCTCGGACGGGCTGCTCTGCGACTTCACGTTGACCGCGATCCTGTAGTCGACACCCGCCGCCTTCACCTGCACCTGATAGTGGGGCGTGTCGCCATCGTCCTCGCGCGCGGCCGCGACGACGCGACCGCGCAGCACGCCATACTCTTTGAGGCTCATCGAGGTATTCGCCTTCTAGCCTCTCACCCGTGACCACCACGGCGCGGAACGACCATTGATCCTGCTCGGCATCCTCGCATGCCGTGTCGCCGGCCAGCGGCCTCTTTCCGTCGTCGCTGATGACGAGGAAGCTCTTCGAGGGCACGAGCTTGCCCTCCGAGCGCTCGAGAAGCGGCACGACCGCCTCGGGGTGAAAGTGACCATTGCTCTTGAGGACGCTCCGGAGCGATTGCAGCTCCTTCGGGCTGCCCACGCCATCCCAGGTGAAGAGCGCGAAGCCCGGGCCGTCGTCCTCGTCGTCGACCTGCCCGGCCGCAATGAGATAGGCATGGCGCGCGGGCGACCAGGCGATGTCACGGATGCCGCGTCCACCGAGAGCGAGCGTCACGACGGGTCCCAGCACGGCCTCGGTCGTTCTGCCGTCGAGGAGGTCGTCGGCGTTCTCGATACTGAACAGTGCGGCCTCACCGCCCGGCTGCGGGTTCCGCAGGCCGACCAGAAGATCCTTGCCGTCCCGGCTGACGCTCAGGCCCTCGACGTTAAACCCGTGCTCTTTCGGCGCGAGGTCTTTGTTCTTCTGCTTCAGATCGCCGATCGACTGACGAAGCGGCTCATAGCCTTCGTCTCTCGTGCCGGCGATCGCCGCCGGTAGGCCGTGGAAAGAAGACGAAAAGCCCGGCTCCCAGTTCTGCCGATCTGCATCCAGACGATGCGACGCAAAAAGCTGGAACCGCCCGGCCTTGACCTCGCCATCCTTGTTTCGACCATTCGAGGAGATCCAGACGATCCGGTCATTGAAGACGGTAGCGCCCTCGATATCGGCTTCGGGCTCACTCTTCTTTCTCTTCTTTTTCTTCTTCTTATCGCCTTCCGCCATGCCACCCGGACGGGTCAGGTCGACGGTATCCAGGCTCTCTCCGCCCTTGACGCTGTAGACGGAGAGCCACGGCTGCTCGTCGTCGCCGACGATGATCCTGTTCTCATCCAGCGCCACCGCCGCCGAGGCATTGCAGATGCCCTTGAAGACCAGGGTCTCCGCCTGGGCGGCGCTGCCCGCTATGAGCGCGGCGCATGAGAAAAAAGGCACGAAACCGACGAGGCTGCGCATCTTCCTGCCCTCTCATGTGGCTTTATGCGACGCGTACGGATGCCACCGTCGATCCGTACACGACGCCCGATGCGCGTGCTGTGACCAACGGCACACGCGCCTCAAGGCTGGGCGAGCGACGCCTCGGTGCGCACGACGATGACGAGATAGGTGCAGGCCTCGTCGGTCTCGTTGGCGTAGGTGATCGCGGCGGGCAGGGAAAAGCTGAGGCAGTCGCCGGCCGTGAGCTCGTGGCGCTCGCCGCTCTCCTCGATCACGAGGGCACCCTCGATCACCCAGACGAGGTGCCGCGTCTTCTGATAGACGACCGCGCCGGCGCTCACGCGGGCACCGGCCGGCAGCTCGACGCGCACGACCTCGAGTGGATGGTCCGGCCGCTCGAAGATCTGGCGGCGCAGATAGCCGGTCTCGGGATCGCGCCAGGTGGGCTGATCCGCCAGCCGCACGAGCCTGCCGCCGGTGGCCGCTGCACGGGCGATCAGGCCTGCCAGCGTCAGCTCGAAGGCGCCCGCCAGCCTCACCAGCACGGTTGCCGTCGGGCTCGCCTCGCAGCGCTCGATCTTGCTGATCATCGCGCGCGACACGCCCGACCGCTCCGCCAGCGCATCCAGGCTCCAGCCGCGCGCCTCGCGCTCGCCGCGGATTCGCTCGGCCAACCGAACGCCCTGCTCGTCTATTTTAGTAGACATTTGTCTATCATCATGGAATCGATGGTCTGGGTCAAGGACTGGAGCAGGTCCTATGGATGGCACGGCAATCAGGGTCGCGCGCCCGGAGCAGGACGGCGCGGCCCTTGCGCGAATCTACGGGCACTATGTGCGCGAGACGGTCATCTCCTTCGAGGAGACGCCGCCGACGGCCGACGAGATGGCGGACCGCATGCGTCGCATCCTGCAACGCTATCCCTATCTGGTCTACGAGTCCGATGGCGAGATCCTGGGCTACGCCTATGGCAGCGAGCACCGCGCCCGCGCCGCCTACCGGTGGTCCGCCGACGTCTCTGTCTATGTCGACCGCGCGCAGCATCGGCGCGGCATCGGCCGGGCGCTCTATGCCGAGCTCCTGGACCTCATGAACAGACAAAAATTCCACCTCGCCTTTGCCGGCATCACGCTCCCCAACGCCGGCAGCGTCGGCCTGCATGAGCGCATGGGCTTCACCCATGTCGGCACCTACGTCGAGGTCGGCTACAAGTTCGGTTCCTGGCACGATGTCGGCTGGTGGCGTCTGCCTCTCGGCCAGGCGGCACCGCCGACCGATCCCATTCCCTTCCCGAGCCTTCCGAATCCGTGACGACCCGGCGGTAGCAGTCGGCCGTCGAGAGACATGCCGCTTCCGTCATCTCCCGTTCCGGCGCAAGCTCCCCAGCGGAGGCGAGCCTCCCAAACCAGCACCACACAGGGGGGCGAACGTCGATGGACCGCTACGACGTCATCGTTGTCGGCGCAGGATCGAGCGGTGGTGTCGTCGCCGCGCGATTGTCCGAAAATCCCGACCGAAAGGTCCTGCTGCTCGAGGCCGGGCCGGACTTCCCGAGCGAGGAGGCTGTGCCGCCGCTCTTCACGGTCAGCGGCGAGCATAGCTGGCGCACCGCCGGCATCCCCGAGTTCGACTGGGACCTCGCCAACACGGACGGCTCGGGCACGCTTCGTCGCCGCAGCATCAGGCTGCCGCGCGGCCGCCTCGTAGGCGGCACCTCGATGATCAACGCGACGATCGCGGCCCGCGGCGCTCCCTTCGACTTCGACCGCTGGGCCGCCATGGGCAATGTCGGCTGGGGCTGGACCGATCTGTTGCCGCTCTTCATCGCCATCGAGAACGACCGCGACTTCGGCGACCAGCCGATCCATGGGCAGGACGGCCCGATCACCATCCAGCGCTACAGGCCGGAGCGCTGGGCGCCCGTGAACCGCGCCATGTACGAGGCCTGCCTCGAGCTGGGCGTGCGGGAAGCGGCCGACCTCAACGCGCCCGACGGCCAGACGGGCGTCGTGGGGGCCATGCCCCACAACCGCTACAAGGAGGTGCGTCAGGGCACTCTCGTAACGTACATCCGCACCGCCCGCCGCCGCCCGAACCTGGTGATAAAAGGCCTGTGCCGGGTCGAGCGGGTGCTGCTGGCGGGCGACCGGGCCGAAGGCGTTGTCTACAGCGACGCTGGCGGCGAGAGCCGAACGGCGCTCGCCGATCAGATCGTCATCAGCGCCGGCGTCTACAACAGCCCGGCCATCCTGCAGCGCTCCGGCATTGGGCCGGCCGAATGGCTGCGCCCGCTCGGCATCGAGGTCGCCGCCGACCTGCCCGTCGGCCGCAACCTGCTCGATCACCCGGGCTTCGGCATGCAGTTCCGCGGGGAGGGGCTGGGCGTGATGACGGGCCGCCTCTTCGTCGCCAACGTGCGCGGGCCAGCCAATGCCGCCGGCGAGCCGGAGTGGCAGACGCATCCTTTTCCCATCGACGAGGAGGAGGACGTCGCCGGCTTTTGGACCTACCTGACCCGCCAGGAGGCCAAGGGTGAGGTCCGCATCACGAGCACGGATCCGGCGGATCCGCCTTTGATCGACCATCGCTACAACACGCGCGAGGAGGACCGGCGACGCTTCGCCGAGGCCCGGTCGTTCTTCGCGGCGATGCTGGCGACCGGCACCTTCCAGCGCCAGGGCGCCACCTGGATCGACGATCCCAAAAAGCCGATAGCCGAGGCGTTGGCCGAGAGCATGGGCCCTGCCCATCATCAGGCCGGCACCGTCCGCATGGGCCCTGCTGGCGATCCGACGGCAGTGGTCGGGCCGGATCTTCTGGTGCACGGCTTTGCGAACCTGCGCGTCGCCGACACCAGCATCTATCCCGACAATGTCATGCACAACACGAACCTCACGGCCCTCGTGGTCGGCGAGATGGCGGCCCGCCTCGTCGACCGCCGCCCGGGCGCCAACGCCCCGGTCACCGCCTGAGGCACGGCCCACCGAATGGGATGGCCCTCCCAAGCCTCCACGGCTATAGCTGAGCCAACAACGATCGAGGGGAGGCGGCATGCCCGGCCGCCAGTCTGACAAGACGGCGAGGAAGCGACGGTGGCGCTGACCGCGGACGGGGAGCCTTCGGGCGCCGGTACCGGCGCCCCACCCATTCTCGAGATGCGCAACATCGCGAAAAGCTTCGGTGCCACCCAGGCGCTGGAGGACGTGTCGCTCACCCTGCGCGCGGGCGAGGTCCACGCGCTCCTGGGCGAGAACGGCGCCGGCAAGTCGACGCTGATAAAGATCATGACCGGCGTCTACCAGCCGGACCAGGGCGAGATCCTTCTGTCAGGACAGCCCGTCACCATCGGCAGCGCCGCCGAGGCGCAGCTGGCACGGCATCGCCGCCATCTACCAGGAGCCGCTCCTCTTCCCCGATCTCAACGTGGCGGAGAACATCTTCATCAGCCACCAGGGCCGCGGCGTCGTCGCCGCCTGGGGCCAGATGTTCCGCGAGGCCGAGGAGATCCTGGCGACGCCTCGGCGTGGCGCTCGACGTGCGCAGCCCGGCCCGCGGGCTGACCCTGGCGGCCCAGCAGTCGGTCGAGATCGCGAAGGCCATCTCGCTCAACGTGCGCATCCTCATCATGGACGAGCCCACGGCGTCGCTCTCCGCCCACGAGGTGGCGCGGCTCTTCAAGCTGGTGCGCGGCCTGCGCGACCAGGGTGTCGCCATCCTCTTCGTCAGCCACCGGCTGGAGGAGGTGTTCGAGATCGCGGACGCCGTCACCGTGTTCCGCGACGGGCGGCGCATCTCGACCAAGCCCCGCGCCGAGGTGACGCCGCAGGGAGCGATCGCCGACATGGTCGGGCGCGAGATGGGTCTGCTGCAGCCGCGCCCGCCGGCGCCGCAGGGCGAGCTTCTGCTCAAGGTGCGGGGGCTCGGGCGCACGGGCGTGTTCCAGGACGTCGGCTTCGACCTCCATCGTGGCGAGGTGCTGGGGTTCGCCGGCCTGATCGGCGCCGGCCGCACCGACATAGCGCTGGCCCTCTTCGGCATCGAGCCCGCGACCTCGGGCACGATCGAGCTCGACGGCCGCGCGGAGGTCATCCGCTCGCCCCGGCAGGCCATGGCCTGCGGCATCGCCTATCTCTCCGAGGACCGGCGCCTCTTGGGCCTGTCGCTGCCGATGTCGATCGCCGCCAACATCTCGCTGCCCGTGCTGCGTCGCTATCTGAGCCGGCTGGGCCTCGTGCGGACCGGAGCGGAGCGGGCCACCGCCGAGGCCTTCCGCAAGCGCCTCGCGATCCGCACCCCCTCGGTCGATCTGCCCGTCGGCAAGCTCTCGGGCGGCAACCAGCAGAAGGTGATGCTGAGCAAGTGGCTCAACACGCATCCCTCGCTGCTGATCCTGGACGAGCCGACGCGCGGCATCGACGTCGGCGCCAAGGCCGAGGTCCACGCGATGATCGGCGAGCTGGCGGCGGAGGGCATCGGCATCATCATGATCTCCTCCGACCTGCCCGAGGTGCTGGCGATGAGCGACCGCGTGCTGATCATGCGCGAGGGGCGGCAGATGGCCATCATGGACCGAGCCGACGCCACCCAGGAGGCCGTCATGACGGCCGCCATGGGCCAGAGCCTCGATGCCGAGAACGGGAGCGCTGCCGCATGAGCTGGCTGCAGCGGCACATCCGGCCCGAGCAGGTCCGCGAGCTCAGCCTTCTTTTGCTCATTATCGCCGCGATCTTGATCTTCGGCTCGCAGATCAACGGCTACTACACGTCGCGCACCTTCAACCGCATCGCCTCGAGCGTCGTCATCATCACGGTCGTGGCGGTGGGCCAGACGCTGGTCGTGCTGACCCGCAACATCGATCTGTCGGTGGGCTCGATCGTCGGCTGCACCGCCTATTTCGCCGGCACGCAGATAGCGCGCGACAAGGGCATGGGGCCCATCGAGCCCGTGGTGATCGCGATGGCGCTGGGTGCCGTCATGGGCATGATCAACGGCATCCTGGTGGCCTGGGGCAGGGTGCCCTCGATCATCGTGACGCTGGGCACGCTCGCCATCTTCCGCGGCGCTCTCGTCAACTATTCGGGTGCCCGGACGGTGACGACCGACAGCCTGCCGGCCTGGATCGTCGACCTGCCCAGGCTCAACGCCTTCACCATCGGCGGGCTCGAGGTCCGGGCGGTGGTGGCCCTGGCGATCGTCATCGTCATCGTCTTCCAGATCGCCACGAGCTACCTCAACTTCGCCCGACGCTTCTATGCCATCGGCTCGAACCCTGATGCTGCCGAGCTGATGGGCCTGCCCACACGGCGCATCGTCTTCACCGCCTTCGTGCTGTCCGGAACGCTGGCCGGCCTCGCCGGCTTCATGACGCTCGCACGCTTCGGCAACATCACGGTCGAGGCCGGGCGCGGCCTCGAGCTCGAGGTGGTGGCGGCCGTCGTCGTGGGCGGCGTGAACATCTTCGGCGGCTCGGGCACCGTCATGGGCGCCATGCTGGGCGCCATCATGATCGGCACGCTGGAGCAGAGCCTTTTCCGGCTGCAGATCAGCGAGTTCTGGCGCGACGCTATTCTTGGTCTTTTGATCCTGCTCGCGGTGGCGGCGGACTCGGTCATCCTGCAGCGGCTGCGAGCGCTCTGGGCGCGCTCCGATCTCGAGCTCATCGCCCGAGCGCCGCCGGCGGAGGGCGGAGGATGAGCGTGCTCGCCCGCCTGCGCAGCTGGGAAGGGCTTCTGCTGGCGCTTCTCGTGGTGATCGCAGGGATCAACATCGCCTACTCGCCCTACTATCTGGGCGTCGGCAACATCGTTAATCTCTTCCAGCTCGAGATCGAGAAGATCATCGTCGCCCTGGTGATGGCGCTCGTCATCATCAACGGCGAGATCGACCTCTCGGTCGCCTCGGTGATGGGGCTCTCGGCCTGCGTCATGGCCTATCTCTTCAAGATCGGCGTGCCGCTGCCGATCGGCATGGCCGTGGCGCTGCTGGCGGGCGCCGTGGCCGGGCTCATCAACGGTTTCTGGACCGCCTATGTGGGCCTGCCCTCGCTCGTCGTCACGCTGGCCGGCCTCATCGGCTACCGCGGCGTCGCCCGCATCCTGATCGAGGACCGCGCCATCGGCGGCTATCCCGACTGGTTCAACACGCTGGGCCAGCAGCCGCTGATCGGCCCGCTCACCGTCTCGATCGTCATCTTCTTCGTGCTGTTCGTCGTGATCGCCATCGTGCTGCACGGCTCGGGCTTCGGCCGGCTCATCTATGTGATGGGCAACAGCCTTCAGGCGGCGCGCTACTCGGGCGTGCGCACGCGCCGGGTCAAGATGGCCCTCTTCGTCGCCTCCAGCGTCACCGCGGCCCTGGCCGGGCTGCTCTACGCGGCGCGGCTGGGCTCGGTGCGGGGCGACATGGCCCAGGGCTTCGAGCTCGACATCATCACGATCGTGCTGCTGGGCGGTGTCAGCATCTTCGGCGGCTCGGGCAACCTCGTGGGCGTCGGGCTGTCTATTCTTGTGATCCTCAATCTTCGCAACGGCATGGGTCTCGCCGACATCACAGGCAACACACAGACGAGCGTCGTCGGGGCCTTGCTAATCCTGTCGGTGCTGCTACCGAACATGGCGCAGACAATCCACGCGAGATGGAAGGGGAGGTCCACATGAGACGATATCTGTTGGCGACGGCCGCGCTGGCCCTGCTGGCGACGCTGTCCGGGGGCGCGATGGCGCAGGAGGCGCCGGCGCCCGGCAAGTCCGTGAAGATGGTGCTGCTGCCCAAGTTCCTGGGCATCCTGCCCTTCGACCAGGCGCATCAGGGCGCCCTCGAGGCGCAAAAAGAGCTGCAGAACCCCGAGGAGCTGCAATATCTGGGCCCGACGCCCGAGAACAGCGTCGCCGGCCAGATCTCGATCATCACCAACGCCACGACCCAGGGCGTCGGTGCCATCATGATCTCCAACAATTCAGGCGATCAGATCGTGCCGGCCGCCAAGGCGGCGCAGGCCAAGGGCATCAAGGTCGTGACCTGGGATTCGCCGATCCCCTCGGCCGAGGGCGAGGACGTCTTCGTCGCCCAGGTCGACTTCACCGAGACCGGCAAGGTCATGGCCGACATGGCGCTCGACATCCTGGGCCCGCAGGGCGGCGAGTTCGCCATCCTGTCGGCATCGCCGGACGCGGCCAACCAGAACTCCTGGATCGCCGCCATGGAAGAGGCGCTCAAGGACCCGAAATACGCCAAGCTGAAGCAGGCCGGCATCGTCTACGGCAACGACCAGTCCGAGGCGAGCTACAACCAGGCGTTGGCGCTGGTCGACAAATATCCGAACATCAAGCTGATCATGGCGCCCACCTCGGTCGGCATCGTCGCCGCCGCCAAGGCGATGCAGGACGAGGGCCTGTGCGATAAGATCAAGGTGAGCGGGCTCGGCGTGCCGAAGGAGATGCTGGCCTACACCAAGAACGGCTGTGCCCCCGAGTTCGCGCTCTGGAGCTTCGTCGATCTGGGCTACCTCACCTACTACACGGCCTACGCGCTGGCGACCGGCGCCATCAAGGCCGAGGCCGGCCAGAGCTTCAAGGCCGGGCGCCTCGGCGACTACACGATCACCAAGGACCCGACCCGCAAGGAGGGCCTGCGCGTGCTGATGGGGCCGTTCTCGAAGTACGACATCAAGAACGTCGAAGAGGCCGCACAGTAGAGGCGTCGCCGACGCCAGGGCAGGGCGTCTGCGCTACAGGAAAGGACGGCGCGCCCCATGGCCGGCAGGCCGGGCGCGCCGCTGCCTTTCTTTTTTAGGCCGCAACGATCCAGTCACGCGCCTGCGCCGCGTCGGCGTCGGGAAAGATCCTCACCTCGCCGGGAATGATGAAGCTGAAGATCCGCATCGTCTGCCGGATCCAGTCGACATCGGTGACGATGGCGGCGCGCTCCCAGCGCAGCAGATGCTCCATCCCGACCTTGAGGTCCTCCCACACGGCGCCTGGATCGATGCTTTTGAGCTCGGGCCCGATCTCGTAGTAGAGCCGAACCTTCTCGTGCTCCCGCAGGGCCTTCTCGACCCTGGGCACGAGGACCGTCTCGTAGTCGTGCCGGGTCACGCGGCCCTTGCACGAGAACGCCACCACATTCTCCGGAAAACCCTCCAGCGTCTCGATCATCGTCCCCTCCAAGGGTGCCGGCCCGCCGCGACCCGCGCGGCACACGGGCGGCCACCTCACGCTACGGGACGGCCGTGCCCGTGCCAATCCCGCGCCGTCGTCTCATCCATCGTGAAGACGGTGCGGCAGGCGCTGTCGTCCAGGGGCCATGCCCGCTCGACCTCCGAGAGGGGCAGGGGCTTGGCTGCGATCTTGAAGCCGCCGGGCACCACGGCCTGCAGCAGCTCGCCGACCGCCCCGACCAGGCAACTGATGGAAATGCTGCCGATGCCGCTGCCCATCAGCTCGATCGCCGAGGAGCGCAGCACGGCGCCGGGCAGCGTGATGTCCGCCCCGCTCGCGGCGCCGATCTGGACGAAGCGGATGGGCACGGCGTCGGGCCCAGCCTTGGCGGCGGCGATCAGGATGCGTTCGGCGCTCTTCCCCCAGAGATAGTCGACGACGACATCCACCCCTTGGGCGAATTCTTTTTTCAGGTCGTCCTCGAGCGCCGCGTCCTCCTGCGTGAGCGCTATCGTCACGTCGGCACCGAGCGCCGCGAGCCGGCCCAGCGCCCGGGCATTGCGGCCGGTCGCGATGACCTTCCTCGCCCCCATGTGCTTGGCGATCTGCACGGCCAGCCTTCCCGCCGTGCCGGTGGCGCCGTTGACCAGCACGGTCTCGCCGGCTCTGAGCCTCGCGCGCAGGGTGTAGGCGGCCCAGGACGACATGCCGGGATTGGCGATCGCCGCGGCCGTCACGTCGTCGAGCCCATCGGGCACGGGCACGCACTGCGCCGACGGCACAACCGTCCGCTCCGCCATGCTGCCATGGGGTGCACGCGGCAGAACGAAGTAGACGCGGCCTCCATTCGCGAGCCGGCCCACGCCGTCGATGCCGACGACGAACGGGAAGGCACCGGACGCGCTGTAGTGCCTGCCCGAGGCACGGCTCTTCACGACATGGCTGATCGCGGCGGCCGAGACTCGGATGCGGTGCTCGCCCGCGTCCGCCACGGGCTCCTCGAAATCCTCGTACACGGGCACCTGCCCGGCGCCCCGAACGAGCGCGGCCTTCATGGTGGGTTTCCTTTTCCTGTCAGGTCACTCGGGCAGGAACACGAGCCCGAGCAGACGGTTCTCGCCGACATTGTGTTTCTCGGCGAGGAGGCGGATGGACTGCTCGCCGGTGCTCTCGATACCGTGCGCCCTCAGCCGGCGGATCAGGCCATCGGGATCGGTACGGGCCACGATCGCCAGTGCCGAGAGCGGCGCATCGACCAGCGCTTCCTCTATGGGTCGCTCCAGCTGGGGACCGGTGATTGTTCCCCAGGGAAAGAACGATGCAGCGAGCACGATCATAAACAGGGCCACGATCGCCTGGCCCCAGCGCGACTCCAGATGCCGTTTCAGCGGGCGCGCATTGGCGGCGATGTGACCAGCGGCACCCGCGAGAAAAAGCCACGAGAGCCATTGGTGGACGACGGTCGTCAGTCCCCGGTCCAGCTCGAAGAACATCAATACACCGGTCGCCGCCATCAAGATGAAGGCACCGATGGTCAGCGGCGTGGCCCAGTTGCGCAATGAGATGGTTCCGTTCACGAGACCGATCGCCGGCGCTCAGGTCGCCCCGGGGCTCATCGCGACGCTCCCGCCGCACCCGCATGAGCCCGTCGCCTGAGAATGCCTCTGTCACCGTCTCTCCATATGTGCATGATGCACATAGTTGGAGGGCGGGTGTGGTGTCAAGAAAAAGAGTGCAAAATACACATATAAGCGGCCAGCTCCGCGATCTTCACGGCGCGCTTCTCGACATCGTCGCCGTGATGAATTGGCCGCAGCGCGACGAGGTGCTGATCGGGGCGGCGGGGATCAGGCTCGATCGGGCGCTCTTCCCGCTGCTCGTGGGGATCGAGCGCTTCGGGCCGATCGGCGTCGTCGATATGGCCGACCGCGTCGGGCGCGACTACACGACCGTGAGCCGTCAGGTGGCCAAGCTCGAGAGCCTCGGCCTCGTCACCCGCCGCCAAAGCCCTACCGACCGCCGCGCGCGCGAGGCCGTCATCACCCCCGAAGGCAAGGCGATGACCGATCGCGTCGACGCGGCGCGCGAGCGCATCGGCCGCGCCATCTTCGCGACATGGGAGCCTCGCGACATCGACGAGCTGGTGCGCCTCATGCGCCGGCTCGCCGACGCCATGCTGGAAGAGCCGCCCGTCGGCGGGTAGGCGGAAGGCAGCCCGACGCTATGTCGCCTTGGCCGCCCACTGGGCGCGCAGCTCGTCGCGCACGCCGCGCAGGCCGATGACCTCGAGGCCCAGCTCCTCCACCCAGTCCGCGATGTGCCCCGTCTTGAAGAGCGCATATTCCTCGGTGCGGATGTGCGCCTGCTCGGGCTCCACGACCTCGAAATCGCCGGGCGCGTTGAAGTGCATCGACAGGAAGGAGAGGCCGACGGGCAGGCTCTCGAGCATCTCCCGATAGGCCGTCTCGGCGTCGGTCTTGCGGCCCCACGGTGTCTCGAGGCAGATGTCGAAGATGGGAAAACCCCGCGCCCGTGCGTCGGCGAGCGCCGCCTCGTACCGATCTGTCGTGAGCGGTCCCGAATAGCTGCGGGGATTGTAAGTATTGTAGTCCTCGACAAGAAGAATCGGAAGCTTGTAGTCGCTGCCGAGGCGGACATAGATCTCGACGAACTCGGGGCAGAGTGCCGTGCCCATATGCGCGTCGAGATGGGTGACGTCGATCCCCACCGCCAGCGCCATGTCGATCTGCGCCCTGAGCTCCGCCTCCACGGCCTCCGGATCCGCATGGCGCCGCACGTCCGGCACGCCCGGCCAGAAGCAGCCCAGCTCGTTCGTCAGCCCGGCCGACGGCGAGGGTGCGGTCAGCGGCCGCCAGCGATACGGTTTTTTCTCGCTTGTCAGCGTCAGGTGAACGCCGAGATCGAGCGTCGCGTCGGCCTTGGCCATCTCGACCACCTCGGGAAACCAGGGGCAGGGCACCATCACCGAGCCCGAGCTGCAGGTCCCCAGCGCCGACAGCTCGGTGAAGGCCACATTGGCGCCATGCGTCATGCCCACATCGTCCTCATGAATGACGACGACCTTTTTTTTCTTCACAAGATCTGCGAGCGTCATGGCGGCTTCTTTCTCGTGTCCGGGCATTGGCCGCGATGGCCGATGCGCCTGCTCAATCTTTCGGCTCGACCGGCCGGCGGGTCTTCGCACTCTCGATCGCGGCATCGACCAGCGCATTGCCGCGGCAGCCGTCCTCGAAGGTCGGATAAAGCACCGTCTCACCCCGCATCGCCCGCCAGGCCGAGCCGATCACGTTGCGGAACGCATCGAGATAGCCCTCGGGATGCCCCGCCGGCAGGCTCGAGATCCAGCCCAGCTCGGGCGGCAGGCGCTCGGGATCGCGGTGCCGCAGCGCCTTCTCGTTCGGCCGCCGCTCGACAAAAGTGTCGGCCGTCTCCTGGCACCAGTCGAAGCCGCCCTTCTCGCCGTCGACCGACAGCACGATGTGATTGGGATTGCCGATCGAGAGCGCCGTGATCGAGGCGGCACCCGCCGCACCCCCGTCGAGGCGGAGCAAAATGTCCGCGTGATCCTCGAGCTCGACATCGACCGCCACCCGTCCGTCCGCCAGTGCCTCGCCATGGCCCGGCCGTGGCCCTTCGCCCGGCCTCCCGTGCCAGAAACGGCGCCGCTGGTGCGTCGAGACCTGGCTCACGATCTCGACGATGCGCTGCCCGGTCACGTGCTCGACCAGGTCCAGCCAATGGGTGCCGTAGTCGAGCAGCACGAAGGCCGGCCCCGCCATGCCGCGTGTGAAGTGCCACGCATATTTCTCGGCGTCGGCCAGGTCCTGCGAGAGATACTCGCCCGAGACGCGCCGCAGCCGCCCGTAATGCCCCGCCGCCACCGCCAGCCGCAGCTCCTGGATCAGCGGGTAGCCGCGATAGGTGTAGCACACGGCTGCCACCCGGCCCGAGCGCTGCGCCGCCTCGACCATCCTGAGCGCCTCGTCCCGCGTCGTCGCGAGCGGCTTCTCGCACACCGTGTGTGCCCCGGCCTCGAGCGCCAGGATGGCGTGCTCTGCATGGAGATAATTCGGCGAGCACACATGGACGACGTCCGGCCGCTCGGCGCGCAGCAGCGCCGTGAGGTCGTCATAGGCCTGCCCACGCCCGAGCGAGGCCGCACCCGCGAGCGTCCGCCCGCACACCGCGACGACGGTGCCGCCGAGCTGCTCGATCAGCGTCGCATGGACGCGGGCGATGCCGCCGCTGCCGACGATGGCCGCCCGCATCACCAAGCCCCCGACATACCGTGAGCTGTCATCATGCCACCCGCGCCACGAGGTCGGTGAGCTCGTCCAGCTCGATCTCGTCGCGGCGGAAGTGGGCGGCGACACGCCCCTGCGCCAGCACGGTGAGATCGTCCGCCACCGAGAGCGCGTGGCGGAAATTGTGGGTGATCAGGATGACCGCCTGCCCCTGGTCGCGGGCCTGCACGATGTGATCCAGCACCCGCCCGGCCTGGCGCACCGCCAGCGCCGAGGTCGGCTCGTCGAGGACCAGAAGGGAGGAGCCGAAGAACATCGCCCGTGCTATCGCCAGCGACTGCCGCTCGCCGCCGGAGATGTTGACGCCCCGCTCGTCGAGCCCACGCTCCCAGCGCACGCCCAGCTGATAGAGCGCCGAGCGCGCCATCTCGTCCGCGCGCTTGAGGTCCAGCCACTTGAACGGCCCGAAGCCCTTCAACGGCTCCCGGCCCAGCACGATATTGCGCGTCACCGACAAAAGCTCGCAGACGGCGAGGTCCTGGAAGACCGTGGCGATGCCGCGCTGGCGGGCCTGGGCGGGATTGGTGAAGATCACGCGCTCGCCCTCGAAGCGCAGCTCGCCCCCGTCCGGCGGGAACACGCCCGAGAGGATTTTTATCAGTGTGGACTTGCCCGCACCATTGTCGCCCAGCAGCGCCAGGATCCGGCCCGCATAGGCTTTCAGCGACACGTCGACCAGCGCCGTCGTCGCCCCGAAGGCTTTCGAGATGTTGACCGCCTCGATCACCGGCACCGCTCCCGGCGGGACCGGCTCGATCGTGCGCGGGCGGCCGTGAAGATCGGTCAGCCCGCCATGCGCCAGCGGCTCCTGGGCAGGAAGGGGCTCGGTGCCCGGCACGTCGCTCATCGTCCGGGCTCCCGGGTAGGGTCGGGGCGCCGCCCCTGCTCGTCAGGAGGGGCACTCTTGTCGGCGCCGGATATCGCGGCAATCGCGGCATCGGCGGCGGTGCTCATGCGCCGGAAGCCGCCGAGCGGCTTGGACTTCGCCATGCGCCTGGCGACCGAGGTGTTGAGGATCACGGCACCGACGACGATGACGCCGGTGAGCGTGCGAAAGAAATGCCCGGGCGCCCCCGCCAGCACGAGGCCCACTTGGATCATGCCGAAGGTGATGGCACCCAGGACGGTGCCGACGACGCTGCCATAGCCGCCCGAGAGCAGCGTGCCGCCGATGACGGTCACGGCCACCGCCTGCAGCTCCATGCCCTCGCCGCGCAGCGCGTCGACCGAGGAGAAGCGCGCCACCTGGATGATCCCGGCCACGGCGGCCAGCGCCGAGGTCAGCATGAAGAGCATGACCGTGATCCGGTCGACGGGGACGCCGAGATTGCGCGCCGCCTGCTCGTTCTGCCCGCGCGCCTGCACCCAGTTGCCGAAGCGGGTGCGCGCCAGCAGGAACGTGCCCATGATGCCGATGACGAGGAACCACAGCATCGACATCCGAAAGCCGCCCAGCAGCGGCCCGGACAAGGCGCTCTTGAAGGCGGGCGGGATCGTCACCGTCATCGGGAACCCACCCGTCAGCGCGATCAGCACGCCGCGCCAGACCAGCATGGTGCCGAGCGTCACGACGAAGGAGTGGATCCTGAAGCGGACGACGAGAAAGCCGTTGATGGCGCCGAGGCCGGCACCGACGAGGATGGCCGCGACCGCCGCCAGCGTCGGTGGCACGCCATAGTTCAGCATCAGCTCGACGACCACGTAGGAGGTGAGCCCGAGCACGGCGCCGACCGACAGGTCGAAATGGCCGCCGATCATCAAAAGCGTCACGCCGATGCTGACGATCCCCAGCTCGGCCGCCACCGACATGATGCTGATGTAGGTGAGCTTCGTCGGGAAGAGGCTCGGGCTGAGGATCGTGAAGACGATGAAGAGGATGACGACCGCCGCGAGCGAGGTCGCCTCCGGCCGCAGCATCAGCCGCCGCGCCGCCTCGCCGAGGATGATCCTCCAGGAGGGCTGCGCGGCGGTTTCTCTCTGTTGGGTCTCTTGGCTCATGCCGGCAGATCGGTCCCTGGCGTCGGCGGCACCCGCCTACAGGGGACACTCCAGATGTCCCCCGGTTGCGGATGCCGCCGGCTGTTGATCGCTTACCGGTAGCCCTGCTTCACGAGCGCCGAGACGCGATCGACGTTCGACTTGTCGACGATGGTCGGGCCCGTCAGGAAGTAGTTGGCCTCGATCAGGCCATATTTGAGGTAGTGGGTCAGCAGCAGGACCGGCATGTAGCCGCGCCAGAACTGCTGCTGGTCGATCGTGAAGGCCTGCCGCCCGTCCTTGATGGCGGCCAGCGACTGGGCGACGATGTCGTAGCCCGTCAGGACGAGATCGTCCCGGCCGCTGTCGGCCTTGGCCGAGAGAAAGCCGTCGATCACGTCGCAGACGCTGGTCGCTGCCATCGTGTCGGGATGGACGCGCAGATAGTTGAAGAGCGATTCCGACTGCTGGCCCGGATCCATGGTGAGCTCGAGGAAGTCGGCCTCGATGCCGGCGGCCTTGAGCGTGGCGATCTCGGACTCGGCACGGTCACGGCAGGTGGCGTCGCCCGGCTGCTGGTCGCCCACGACGACGCGGCCCTTGACACCCATCGCGATCAGCCGCTTGGCCGTCAGGGCACCCGCCGCCTTCTCGTCGGAGCCGGTGCGGAAGAGAAAGATGTCGTTCGGGTCGCGGACCTGGGCCCCCGCGGGTGGTGCCGCAGCACTGCCGAAGGCGATGCCGGCCGCCTTGGCCTGGGCCGCGACGTCGCGGTAGGCATCGTCCTGCGCGAACTCGCAGAGCGCTATCCCGTTGGCCTTGGCGGCAATCGCCTCCTCGATCTTCTGGACCTGGTTCGGGATCGTGAGCTGGTCCGGATAGATATAGGTCACCTTGACGCCGAGATTCTTGCCTGCCTCCTCGGCACCGCGCGCCAGATAGCCGTGAAAGCCCGTCGGTGCAGCGCACCCGACGAAATAGATCGAGAGCGGCGCGTCATCGGCTGCCTTGGCGCCATGCGCGGCACCGATCAGCGACACCGCCGCGCCTAGCGCGACGGCGAGGCTGCCTACTCTGCCCGACAAGCCCAAACGACGAAGTGCGTACATCCCCCCGGCCTCCTGGTTGAGCCAACGTTATCGGATGACCTCGCTCGCACACGAGCCTTGCCGAGCCGGCACTGTGGCGCCGGCCGATCTTCCGGGGTGCCGCCCGTCACAGGCCGCAACGCTGTCGCATGACGCCGGTCGCTGCGGCAGACTACCGGTCCGGCGATCGCCTCGCCGGAGAGCCTCGGCTTGATCCACGGCGACCAGCTCTCCTTCCCCTGTTGGAACGATACACCCGGTTCAATTCAGGCGGAAGGTCCGCATTGGCGGAATGTTGCGCCGCCCGTCGGAGGGCTCGAGGACGCCTCCTGCGGCCCGCCCACCAGTATCCACGCGCCGGACCAGCTCTCCGCTGCCGGGCGCTCGTCTCGTGCTCGTCAGGTGGGAAGGAAAAATGCGCGGCAGGGCATCCGGCGCCCTGCCGCGGGCGGCACCGAGAGGCCGCTACTGGAAACGCTTGAGGGCGTCGGCCCAGCCCTGCTGCAGCTGGGCCAGCGCCTTTTCCGAGGCGGTCTGCATGTCCTTCCAGGCGCTCTCGTTGGCCTCGCGGATCTGGCCCAGCAGCTTGTTCGCCTGCTCGGTATTCTCGTGAAGCGTCGCGATCGACTTCTCGTAGTCGGCCTTCGCCTGGGTGCCAGCTTGGCCCATGCGCTCCTGGTAGGTCTTGATCTGCCCCTGCCACACCGCGATCTGTCCTTGCACCTGCTCGGCGAGGTCCTTCTTCAGTGTCATGAGGTAGCCCTCCCTGGATGAGCGCTCCCGGCGCTCGCGGTCGATCATCTCACTCCTTCTTCCTGCGCGGCGCAATGAGATCGGTGATCGTGCCCTCGAACATCTCGGCGGCCATGCCGATCGTCTCGGACAGCGTCGGATGCGGATGGATCGTGAGGCCGATGTCGGCCGCATCCGCCCCCATCTCGATCGCCAGCGCCGCCTCGGCGATGAGGTCGCCGGCATTGGGGCCGACGATCCCACAGCCGATGATGCGATGCGTCGCCTCGTCGAACAGGATCTTTGTCACGCCTTCGTCGCGGCCCAGAGACAGCGAGCGGCCGGACGCGGCCCAGGGAAAGACGCCCTTGCCGTAGGCCACACCCTTGGCCTTGGCCTCGTTCTCGGTGAGCCCGGCCCAGGCGACCTCGGGGTCGGTGTAGGCGACCGAGGGAATGACCTTGGCGTCGAAGAAGCTCTTCATCCCCGCCGCCACCTCGGCCGCCACGTGGCCCTCGTGGGTCGCCTTGTGCGCCAGCATGGGCTGGCCGACGATGTCGCCGATCGCCAGGATGTGCGGCACGTTGGTGCGCATCTGCTTGTCGACACTGATAAAACCGCGCTCGTCGACGGCCACGCCCGCATTTTCGGCCCCGATAAGCTTGCCGTTGGGGCGTCGGCCCACCGCCACCAGGATCTTGTCGAAGGTGTCGGTCGCGGGCGCATCGCCGCCCTCGAAACTCGCGACCAGCCCTTCGGGCGTGGCCTCGACTTTTGTCACCTTGGTCTTGAGAAAGATCTTCTCGTACTGCTTGCCGATCCGCCTGTGCAGCGGAGTCACGATGTCCTTGTCCGCACCCGGGATGAGCTGGTCCATCAGCTCGACGACCGTCACCTTCGAGCCCAGCTCGTGATAGACCGTCGCCATCTCGAGCCCGATGATCCCGCCGCCCAGCACCAAGAGGCGCCCCGGGATGCCGTCCAGCTCGAGGGCGCCCGTCGAATCGATCACCCGCGGGTCGTCGTGCGGGATGAAGGGCAGTGTGACGGCCTCCGAGCCGGCGGCGATGATCGCGAAATCGAAGCTCACGGTCTGCTTCTTGCCGCCCTCGCCCTCGACCACGATCTGGTTGGGCGCGCTGAACCGCCCGGTGCCCTGGACGACGGTCACCTTGCGCTGCTTGGCCAGGCCCGAGAGCCCGCCGGTCAGGCGCTTGACCACGCCCTCCTTCCAGCCGCGCAGCTTGTCCACGTCGATCGCAGGCGCCGTGAAGGCGAGGCCGTGGGCGCCCATCTCCTTCGTCTCGGCGATCACCTTGGCGGCGTGCAGGAGGGCCTTGGAGGGGATGCAGCCGACATTGAGGCAGACACCGCCCAGCACCGGCCAGCGCTCGACCAGCACCACCTTCTTGCCCAGATCGGCAGCACGGAAGGCAGCGCTGTAGCCGCCGGGCCCCGAGCCCAGCACCAGCACCTCGGCATGGAGGTCGGACGTGCCGGCCGCGGGCTTGGGAGCAGGGGCTTGGCCGGTCGACTGCGTCTGCGTCTGCGCCTGTGCCGAGGGCGTCGCCGGCACGCTCGGCGCTCCCGTGGCCCCGGCCGCGGCAGCCTCGCCCTCGAGCAGGAGAACAAGGTCGCCCTCGGAGACCTTGTCGCCCACCTTGAGCTTGATCTCGCCCACCTTGCCGGCGTGCGGCGCCGGCACGTCCATGGTCGCCTTGTCGCTCTCCAGGCTCACCAGGGGATCGTCGACCGTGACGGTATCGCCCGGCTTGACGTGGATCTCGATGACCGGCACGTCCTTGAAGTCCCCGATGTCGGGGATGCGAATCTCGATGCTCATGCCTCGCTCCCTTGGCTCAGAGGACCAGCCGGCGGATGTCCTCGAGGACATGGCAGAGATGCCGGGTGAAGCGGGCGGCGAGCGCCCCGTCGACGACGCGATGGTCGTAGGAGACCGACAGCGGGCACATCAGCCTGGGAACGAATTTCTCGCCGTCCCACACCGGCGCCATCTTCGAGCGCACCACGCCCAGGATCGCCACCTCGGGCGCGTTGACGATAGGCGTGAAGTTCGTGCCGCCGATGCCGCCCAGCGACGAGATCGTGAAGGTGCCGCCCGACATGTCGGCGGGGCCGAGCTTGCCGTCGCGCGCCTTTTTCGAGACGGCACCCAGCTCCTTCGACAGCTCGTCCACGCCCTTGCGGTCGACATCCTTGATCACCGGCACGACGAGCCCGTCCGGCGTGTCCACGGCGATCCCGATATTGTAATACTTCTTGTAGACCAGCGCGTCCTTCTCGGGCGTCAAGGAGCTGTTGAGCTCCGGATACTTCCTCAGCGCCGAGATCGAGGCCTTCATCAGGAACGCCAGGAGCGTTACCCGATAGCCCTTTTCCTTTGCAGCGCCGTCCAGCTCCTTGCGGTAGGCCTCGAGGTCGGTGATGTCCGCCTCGTCGCTTTGCGTGACATGCGGGATGTTGAGCCAGGAGCGGTGCAGATGCGGGCCCGAGAGGCGCTTGATGCGCGCCAGCGGCTTCGTCTCGATCGGCCCGAATTTCGCGAAGTCCACAGGCGGGATCTCGGGGATGCCCATGCCGCCCGCAGGTGCCGCGGCACCGGCTGCGGGGCCCTTCAGAAAGGCCTTCACGTCCTCCTTGGTGATCCGCCCCTTCTCGCCCGTGCCTTTCATCGCCGTGAGATCGACCTCGAGCTCGCGGGCGAGGCGGCGCACGCTCGGCCCCGCATGCACGCCCGAGAAGTCGGCGGGCTCGCCTGCGGCGGGCGCGGCCGCGGGTGCGGCCGGAGTAGCCGGGGGCGCCGGCGTCTCCGTATGTGGCGGCTCCTGCTGCTCGACCACCGAGGGCGGCGGCTCGACCGGCGCATCGCCGTTGGCCGCCTCCAGCATGAGGAGAAGGCTGCCCTCGCCCACCTTGTCGCCGATCTGGACCTTGATCTCCTTGATCGTGCCTGACTGCGGGGAGGGCACCTCCATCGTGGCCTTGTCGGATTCGAGCGTTACCAGCGGCTCGTCGACCTTCACCTGATCGCCCGGCTTCACCTGGATCTCGATGACCGGCACATCCTTGAAGTCGCCGATGTCGGGGACCTTGACCTCGATCGTCGCCATTTTTTCTGTTCCTCCCCGCTCAGCTCTTCACCGGATTGGGCTTCTCGGGATCGAGCCCGTATTTCGCGATCGCCTCGGCGACCCGTGCTTGCCGGCACCTTGCCTTCCTTGGCCAGGCTCTCGAGCGCCGCCACCGCCACCCAGTGCCGGTCGACCTCGAAGAAGTGCCGCAGGCGCTTCCTGTAGTCCGAGCGGCCGAAGCCGTCGGTGCCGAGCACGCGGTAGCGGCCGGGCACGAAGGCGCGGATCTGCTCGGCGAAGAGGCGCATATAGTCGGTGGCCGCGATTGCCGGCCCTTCACGCCCCTCGAGGCAGGTCTCGACCCAGCTTTTTTTCGCCGTCTCGGTCGGGTGCAGCATGTTCCAGCGCTCGGCCTCGAGCGCGTCGCGACGCAGCTCGGTGAAGCTGGGACAGCTCCAGATGTCGGCCGCAACCCCCCAGTCCTGGGCCAGGAGCTCCGCCCCGGCGATCACCTCGCGCAGGATCGTGCCCGAGCCCATGAGCTGCACCTTGGGGCCACCCGCCGCCCCGTCCGCCGGGCGCAGCAGGTACATCCCCTTGAGGATGCCCTCGGCCGCCCCCTCGGGCATCGCCGGGTGGCTGTAGTTCTCGTTCATCACCGTCAGGTAATAAAAGACGTCCTCCTGCTCGGCATACATGCGCCTGAGGCCTTCCTGGACGATCACGGCGACCTCGTAGGAATAGGTCGGGTCATAGGAGACGCAGTTGGGGATGGTGGAGGAGAAGATGTGGCTGTGGCCGTCCTCGTGCTGCAGGCCCTCGCCGTTCAAGGTCGTGCGCCCGGCCGTGCCGCCGACGAGAAAGCCCCGCGCCCGCATGTCGCCCGCGGCCCAGCAGAGATCGTGGACGCGCTGGAAGCCGAACATCGAGTAATAGATATAGACCGGGATCATCGGCACGTCGCTCGACGCGTAGGAGGTCGCGGCCGCGATCCACGACGCCATGGCACCGGCCTCGTTGATGCCCTCCTGGAGGATCTGCCCGCTCTTGTCCTCCTTGTAGAACATCAGCTGGTCGGCATCCTGCGGCCGGTAGAGCTGGCCCACCTGGCTGAAGATGCCGAACTGGCGGAACATGCCCTCCATGCCGAAGGTGCGGCTCTCGTCCGGCACGATCGGCACCACGTGCTTGCCGATGCTCTTGTCCCTGAGCATCGTGTTGAGGATCCTGACGAACGCCATCGTCGTCGAGATCTCGCGCCCCTCGGTGCCCTTGAGCTGCGCCTCGAACGCCCCAAGCTCCGGCACCTCGAGCGCCTTCGATTTCCGCCGCCGGGCCGGCAGATGGCCGCCCAGCTCGTCCCGCCGCTTCTTGAGATACTTGGCCTCCGTGCTCTCGGGGGCGAGGCTCAAGAACTCGATCTTCTCGATCTGCTCCTCGGTCAAGGGCAGCTCGAAGCGGGTGCGGAAGTCGTGCAGATGGGACTGGCCCATCTTCTTTTGCTGATGCGTGATGTTCTGCCCCTCGCCCGCCTCGCCCATGCCGTAGCCCTTGATGGTCTTGGCGAGGATGACGGTCGGCCGGTCCTTGGTGCGCATCGCCTGGGCGTAGGCCGCATAGACCTTCGAGGGATCGTGCCCGCCGCGGGTCAGGGCCCAGATCTGGTCGTCGGTCCAGTCGGCCACCATGGCCGCGAGCTCGGGATACTTGCCGAAGAAATGCTCGCGCACATAAGCGCCGTTCTTCGACTTGAAGTCCTGATACTCGCCGTCGACCGCCTCCTCCATGCGCCGGAGCAGGATGCCGCTCGTGTCCTGGGCGATGAGCCGGTCCCAGCCGGTGCCCCAGAGCACCTTGATGACGTTCCAGCCGGCACCCCGGAAGATGCCCTCCAGCTCCTGGATGATCTTGCCGTTGCCGCGCACCGGCCCGTCCAGGCGCTGCAGGTTGCAGTTGACGACGAAAATGAGGTTGTCGAGCTTCTCGCGCCCGCCCAGCGAGATGGCGCCCAGGCTCTCCGGCTCGTCCGTCTCGCCGTCGCCGAGGAACGCCCATACCTTGCGGTTGGCGGTGTCGGCCAGGCCCCGATGGTGCAGGTACTTCAGGAACCGCGCCTGATAGATCGCCATCAGCGGCCCCAGGCCCATCGAGACGGTCGGGAACTGCCAGAAGTCCGGCATCAGCCAGGGATGGGGATAGGAGCTCAAGCCCTTGCCCTCGACCTCCTGGCGGAAGTTCAGGAGCTGCTCCTCGGAGAGCCTGCCCTCGAGGAAGCTGCGGGCATAGATGCCGGGCGAGCTGTGGCCCTGGATGTAGACCAGATCGCCGCCATGGCCCTCGTGCGGGGCATGCCAGAAATGCATGAAGCCCGTCTCGTAGAGGGTCGCCGCCGACTGGAAGCTCGCGATGTGGCCGCCCAGCTCGGAGGAGAGCTTGTTCGCCCGCAGCACGATGGCGAGCGCGTTCCAGCGGATGTAGCTGCGGATGCGGCGCTCGATCGCCCGGTCGCCCGGATGCGGCGTCTGCTGATCGGGCGGGATGGTGTTGAGGTAGGGCGTGTTGGCAGAGTAGGGGACGGGCGCACCCTTGCGGCGTGCCTCGAGCATCAGCTCGGCCAGGAGATAGTGCGCGCGCTCGCTGCCCTCGAAGGCCAGGACCGAATCCAGCGCGTCGCGCCACTCGCGCGTCTCTACGGGGTCCAAGTCGTTGAGCCGGTCCATCGCTTCGCCTCCGCTCACCTGTCGCTGCCGCCTACGATCCGACGCCGCCATGGCCGCCGGGCCCGCTCCTCCCCGGAGCTTCGCCCGCTGGCGCCGCGCTGTCGAGCCGGACCTCGGGGGAGGGCCGGCATCGGCCGCCCGCCGCCGCCCGGTCCCGTCCTCGCCCGGTAGAGTGGGTTCGGGGCCATCGCCATCAACCCCGCCGCCGGCATGGGTCCGCTGCGGCGGTGGCGTCCCGGCCTGCCGAGGATGCTCCGCACACCCGGGATCGGCCGCCTGCCCGCGCTATCGGCGCCATCGTCCTGCCTCCCTGGCTCGCGCCCGCTGCGGCGCTCTGTCTGAAGGGCGATACCGATGCCGCCGCCGATGCACAAGACACCGGCTGCCGGCACCACGCCCCGGAGGGTCAGGCCGGCGGCTTGGCCTTTCCCTGGCTCGCCACCGCCTCCATGGCGGCGCGGATGGCCTCGGGGTCGCCCAGATAGCGGTGGCTCTTGGGCCTCAGATCGTCGTCCAGCTCGTAGACCAGAGGCTGGCCGGTCGGGATGTTGAGCCCCACGATCTCCTCGTCCGAGATCCCGTCCAGGAACTTGACGAGCGCTCTCAGGCTGTTGCCGTGGGCCACGATGATGACCTTCCGGCCGCTCTTGATGGCGGGCGCCATCGTCTCGTGCCAGTAGGGCAGGAAGCGGGCCACCGTGTCCTTCAGGCACTCGGTCCGCGGGAACTCGGCCGCCGGCAGGCCCGCATAGCGCGGATTGCCGATCTCGAGGCGCGGATCGCCTTCCTCGAGCGCGGGCGGCGGCGTGTCGTAGGAGCGCCGCCAGATTTTTACCTGGTCGTCGCCGAACTTCGCCGCCGTCTCGGCCTTGTTCAGGCCCTGCAGGGCGCCGTAGTGCCGCTCGTTCAGGCGCCAGGAGTGCTCGACCGGCAGCCACATCCGATCCAGCTCCTCGAGCGCCAGCCACAGCGTCTTGATCGCCCGCTTGAGGACCGAGGTGAAGGCCACGTCGAACGCGTAGCCCTCCTCCCGCAGCAGGCGGCCGGCGGCCCTTGCCTCCTCCACCCCCTTCGCGGTCAGCCCTACATCCGTCCAGCCGGTGAACCTGTTCTCCTGGTTCCAGACCGACTCGCCATGTCGCAGCAGGACCAGCTCGTGCATGCTCAGCTCTCCGCCTCCAGGATCCGGCCGATTCCTCCGGTGTCTCTAGAGTGGACCCGATCGCGGCAGAGTCCAGCCGCCGCCGCTCATTGCCGAGGTGCCGCCGGCCCTCCAGAGCCGGCGGCCGGCGCAACCGGCGTGCCCTGGCCCAGCGTCTCCTCGAGATAGCGGGCCAGGGCCTCGAGCAGCACCTCGCGCGGGAAGGCGTTCTGATCGATGATGCCGGCGGCGAGCACCGGATAGCGTCGGAGGAACGGGATCGCCACGGCCCAATGGTCGGCCTGGACGTAGCCCAGCAGCGTGGCGCGGGGGAGGATCTGGTCGGACTGGATCATGTTCCCGTCGTTGCGCGGGTCGATCTCCGCCAGACGACCGTAGCTCGGCTGCAGGATCAGCGAGATGTGTGCCCGGTCCTCGAAGGTGACGAGGGAGAAGTAGCGGGGGCCGCTCGGCAGCTGCTGCGAGGCGAGCCAAGCGATGCGTCGCGCCCGGGCGAGATCGGCCAGGCCCTGCTCGTCGCCGGGCTTGCAGTGCACGCCTGGAATGACGCCGCCGATGAGCGGCGCTATCCCCGGCATGATGTGGGCCAGGGGCGAGCCGTTCACCGAGCCCGCGATGCTCACGAATGCGGCCGTCCGGCGGGCCAGATCGGGGAATCGCACCGAGGGCCTCCATGAGGTCGGCCGCACCCTTGGAGTAGCCGATGAGGACCAGGCGCTCGTCCGGCGCCAGATGCAGGGCGCTGACGGCGCTCTCGATCTGGATGGCCGTCTGGACGGTGCCGCCGAGGCCACTGGCCGGCAGGATGTCGGCCTTCCAGCCCAGGCTTCTGAGATAGGCGACGGAATCCTCGAACGGGCGCACGATGTGGGCGAAGCATTCGGCACCGTAGCCCGGCACGGCCAGGAAATGCAGAGGGACGCGGGGAGGCCCGAGCACCACCGGGCGATGATCGGGCGGCGGCTCGTCCTGAAGGCGCCAGAGAATATCATCGCAGGGGCGATAGTCGGGAAGCGACTGCCCGTGTGCCGCGTCTACGGCACACAGAATCTCGCGGAAGCGGGCGCGCCCGTCCGCCACACCCGCCTCGTCGGGCGGCACGAGCATGCTGCCTGGGGCGGTGCTGTCGAACGGCTGAAGCGGCCCGCCGCATCCCCCGAGCAGCAGAAGTGCGAGCGCCAGCACGCCCAGCATCGATCCCGTCGGCCTGCCGGGTTTGAAGCGTGTGGCGGGTCTCATCGATGGATCCACGTCCCCGTCACGACAGAGGCTCCCGGCTTGCGTCACATCCAGATGTCGCCCCGCCGGGCGCCCGTCCAGCCCGGATCAGCGGATCCGTGGCTGCATGCCGCCGCCCTCGCCGCCGATCGCGATCAGCGAGCGCCTGAACGTTTCGTAGGCCTCCGCGCCCAGCCGCTTGCGATAATTCTTCTCCATGCGCTCGTTGAAGGCGTGAACGATGCGCGGCACCTCGCGCCCGGTCTCGGTCAGCGTCACGAGCTTCGCCCGCCGGTCCAGGGGATCCGCGATCCGGGCCACATAGCCCAGCCGCTCGAGCTCATCGATGAGCTCGCCCATGGCGGCCTTGCCGAGGCCGGCGCGCGCGGCCAGCATCGTCGCCCGGGTGCCGTCGCGGTCGATGTTGGCAAAGAGCGCCCCGTGCTTGGGCCGGATCGCCCGATGGCCGCGTGCATGCAGGGCGAGGACGAGCGCCCGGGCCAACTCCTTGTAGGCGTAGAGCAGAAGGGACTGCGTGTAGGGGATCTCTTTCATCTTGACGGGCCGGCTCTCCGGGTGGAAATAATATGGCAACCATATGATCTGGGAGCCGTATCATGCCGCGCAACCCCGAGGATCTGTCGGCCGGGCTGGCAGCTGCCTGGAATGCTCACGATGCACGGGGCTTCGCGGCACTTTTCGCCGAGGACGCCGATTTCACCAACGTCTTCGGGATGACGGCGAAAGGCCGCGCCGCGATCGAGGCGTTTCACGCTCCGATCTTCCTCACGATGTTCCGTGCGAGCACGCTGACGCCGACGGCTACCCATGTGCGGATGATCGGGCCCGACATCGCTTCTGTCGATGTGCATTGGGACATGACCGGCGCCATCGACCCCGAAGGCCGCCCCTGGCCCCGCCGCAGCGGGCTCATCAGCCTCGTGGCAGTCCGCTCGAGCGCAACCTGGTCGATCGCGGTGATGCACAACATGGCCATCGCGGACCGCGCGATGGCCGCAGCTCAGACGAAGCTGCAGCAGCAGGGCGCCGAGCGCAGCGCCTGACGCCCTGTGGGCGATCCCGATCAGGTCTGGCGGCGCACACCGAGGCGCAGCACGTCCTGGCCGCCCAGCGACACGATGCGGATGCCCTGGATCACGGTGAAGGGCTCGAGCGCCACGCGGCCCAGCAGCTCCTTTCCCTGCATGACCGGCATGCCGAAGGTGAGGACCGTGCCGTCCGGTCGCGCGCGCGCGACGGCCCCGGGCGCCACCACGATGCGCCGGGCCCGGCCCGAGGCGTCGACCTCGATGCGGCCGGGCTCGCCGATCTCGACCGGCGTCGAGGTCCCGACCTCGACCCAGAGGTCCATGCGGTCCGCGGGCGCTATCGTGTCGAGGGCCACGGCGGCGGCAAGCGCGGCCAGCGGCTGATGCGGGTGGATGGCGTTGTGCAGCACCGCCACCCTCGCACCCGTCACGGCATCGCGCTCGACCGCGCGGCCGCGGTCGGTACGGCGCTCGACGAGCGCCGTGTCGCCGGCAAAAAGGCGGCCCTCGCGGTCCAGCGCGATGATGCCCGCGTCGATCTCGGGATTGGCGTCGAGCACGTCGGGTGCCGCACGGTCGGCCGGCTCGCCCGCCTTCATGCGCTCGAGCACCTCGATATTGAGCGGGCGCCCCGACCGGCAGGGGGTGTTGGGCAGGCGGTGGCCGCTGACGAGCCCGCCCAGGGGATCGCCCGGCGTGAACTGGGCCAGCGGCTCGGGCCGGTCGGGGCCGCTCGACATCAGCGCTGCCGCCGTCGCCTCGGCGAAGAGCGGCGGGGGCTCGACGCCCGTGAGGTCGCCGGCGGTGAAAAGCGTGCGGGAGCCGCCGCGCTGCGTCGTCGCGCGCACCAGCTTTTTGTCGGTCGTGATCGCGACGAGGCTGACGAAGCCGCCAATGGAGCCTCGGCCGACGCGCTCGACGGCGCGCAGCGCGTTGAAGACGGCGAGGCCCGCCCGGGGACCGCTGACGACGATGCCGATCGTCATGCCGCCACCAGATGGCCGGGAGCCACCTCCTGGAGCGGCCCGCGCGGCAGGCTCGCCATGTCGAGCGGCGGCACGTGCCCGCGCTGGCGCGTCGGGTCCGGGACCGGCACCGCGGCGAGGAGCGCTCGCGTGTAGGGATGGCGGGGCGCTTCCAGCACCTCGCCACAGGGCCCCAGCTCGACGATCCGGCCTCTGTGCATGACGGCGATCCTATGGCTGATGCGCTCCACCACGGCCATGTCGTGGCTGATGAAGAGAAAGGCGAGGCCGAGGCTCTCTTGCAGCTCCAACAGCAGCTCCAGGATCTGCGCCTGCACCGAGACGTCGAGGGCGGAGGTCGGCTCGTCCGCCACGATGAGGCGAGGGCCGACGCCCAGCGCCCTGGCGACGCAGATGCGCTGCCGCTGGCCGCCCGAGAACTCGTGCGGGTAGCGCCGCATGTGATCGGCCTCGAGCCCGACGCGGCGGAACAGCTCGGCCACGCGGTCCAGGAGCTCGCTGCCGCGGGCGATGCCGTGGATGGTCATGGGCTCGGCCACGAGCCGGCCGACGCTGTGGCGCGGGTTGAGCGAGGCGAAGGGGTCCTGGAAGATCATCTGCATCCTGCGCCGTGCGGCGCGCAGCGCATGCGGCGGCAGCAGCCGCAGGTCGCGGCCCTCGAGCGTGATCGAGCCCTCGTCCACCTCGAGCAGGCGCAAGACGGCGCGGCCCGTGGTCGACTTGCCCGACCCGCTCTCGCCCACGAGCGCCAGGGTCTCGCCCGGCCGCAGCGAGAAGCCCACCTCGTCCATGGCGAGCACGCCTTGGCCCGCCTTGCGCCGCCAGCCGCCCTGCGCCGAGAAGCGCTTGGTCATGCCCTCCGTCTCGAGGAGGACGGGGGCGGGCTCGGCCTTGCCCGGCCCCGGCTGGCTGGCCGTCATGGGCGCCCTGGCGCCGCTGCCGAGGCGCGGCACCGCGGCCAGCAGGCGCCGGGTATAGTCGTCCTGCGGCGCCTCGAAGATCGCCCGGACCGGCCCCTCCTCGACCTTGCGCCCGCGATACATGACGATGACGTGGTCGGCCATCTCCGCCACCACGCCCATGTCGTGGGTGATGAGAATCATGCTGGCCTCGAAGCGCCGCTTGAGGTCGCGCATGAGGTCCAGGATCTGCGCCTGGATCGTGACGTCGAGGGCGGTCGTCGGCTCGTCGGCGATGAGAATCGCAGGGTCGGTCGCCATGGCCATCGCGATCATCACCCGCTGGCGCATGCCGCCCGACAGCTCGTGCGGATATTGGGAGAGGCGCCGCGCCGGCTCGCTCAGGCCCACGAGGCCCAGCATCTCGACGGCACGGGCGGCGGCGGCGCGGCGGTCGAGCCCGCGATGCGCGGCCACCCCCTCGGTCATCTGCCGGCCGATGCTCAGCACCGGATTCAAGGAGGTCATCGGCTCCTGGAAGATCATGCCGATGCGATCGCCGCGGACGCGCTGCAGCGCGTCCTCGTCCATCGTCAGCAGATCCTCGCCCATGAAGAGCGCCCGGCCGCCCGTCACGGCGCCGCCGGGCCTGGGCAGGAGGCCCATCAGCGCCAGGCTCGAGACGCTCTTGCCCGAGCCGCTCTCGCCGACGATGGCCAGCGTCTCGCCGCGCCTGAGCGTGTAGGAGAGGCCGCGCACCGCGTCGACCCGGCGCTCGCCCGTGCCGAAGGCGACCGAGAGCCCCTGGACGTCGAGCAGGATCTCTTTCTCGTCCGCCATCGCTCAGCCCCGCTGCTGGTGCGGGTCGATGATCTCGCGGATCCCGTCGCCCAGAAGGTTGAAGCCCAGGACGCTGATGGCGATGGCCACGCCGGGCACGATCATCAGCCAGGGTCGCGCGTGAAGTAGTCGCGGCCGGCCGCCAGCATGTAGCCCCATTCGGGCGAGGGCGGCTGCGCGCCGAGGCCGAGGAAGCTCAGGCCCGCGGCCGCCAGCACGGCGGCCGAGACGCCCAGTGTCGCCACCACGATCATGGTCGGCACGATGTTGGGCAGAAGGTGGATGAAGATGAGCCGCAGATGACCGGCACCCGCCGACACCGCCGATTCGAAATAGGGCTTGTTCTTCTCGACCAGGACGACGCTGTAGCAGGTGCGGGCGTAGAAGGGCATGCTGGCGATGCCGACGGCGATCATCGCGTTCTGCAGCGACGGGCCCAGCACCGCCACCGCGGCCAGCGCGATCAGCGTCTCGGTAAACGAAAAAACGACGTCGACGGAGCGCATCAGGATCCGCTCGGTCCAGCCGCCGGCGTAGCCGCCGACGAGCCCGATCAGCGTGCCGCTGGTAAGCGCGATGCCGACCGCGATGAAGCCGATCAGCAGCGTCAGCCGCGTGCCGTAGACGACGCGCGAGAAGAGGTCGCGGCCGAACGCGTCGGTGCCCAGGAGGTGCTTGGCGCTCGGCCCCAGCAGGCGGCGGCCGGTGCCCATCATCAAGCGGATCGTAGGGCGCGACCAGTGGGCGGTGGCCGCGAGGACGACGAGCAGAAGCACGATCGCCAGGCCCACCATGGCGCCGGGATTGCGCAGGAAGGCCCTGCAGGCGCGCGATTGCCGGCCGAGGACGTGGCGGCGGTGCGGGGCTCGATTGCCGAGGCCATCGCCTCAGCTCAGCCTGATGCGCGGGTCGAGCAACGCATAGAGCACATCGATGAGGAACGAGACGAGGACGACGATGAAGGCAAAGACAAGAATAAAGCCCTGGATGAGGGGATAGTCGCGCTGGAAGATGGCCTGGATCGCGAGGCGGCCGACGCCGTTCCAGGCGAAGACGTTCTCGACGACGATGGCGCCGCCCATCATGTAGGTGAACTGCAGGCCCAGCATCGTCACGATCGGCACGAGGCCGGCGCGCAGCGCGTGGCGATAGAGCACGACGGCCTTGGGCAGCCCCTTCGCCCAGGCGGTGCGCATGAAGTCCTGATTGAACACGTCGATCATCGAGGAGCGGGTCAGGCGCGCGATGATGGCGGCGTTGCCGGCGCCCAGCGTGATCGCCGGCAGGATCAGCGAGCGCCAGTCGGTTCCCGCCACCGGCAGCCAGGCCAGCTGCACGGCAAAGACGAAAAGAAGAATGAGGCCGAGCCAGAAATTGGGCATCGAGACGCCGACGATGGCGAGCGTCATCAGGCCCGTGTCGACCAGCGTGCCGCGCTTGTAGGCGGCGATGAAGCCGAGCCCGAGGCCGATGGCGGCGGCGATCAGCAGGCTCGTCGTCGCCAGAATGAGCGTATTCGGCAGCCGCCCCATCAAGAGATCGAAGACCGGCTGCTCGCCGCGGATGGTCTTGCCGAAGTCGCCACGCAGGATGCGGCCCATGAAGCTCGCATATTGCTGCCAGAGCGGCTCGATCGAGGCCGAGGCGCTGGCGGATCTGGGCCAGCTGCTCGGGTGTCGTGCCCTGCGACTGGGCGTACATGATCTGCACGGGATCGCCCGGCACCAGGTGGATCAGCATCGCCACCGCCACCGTCGTCACCCAGACGGTGAGGAGCGCTGCGGCCAGCCGCTTGACGAGATAGCGCCGCATCCAGGAAAGGCTCCGCTGCCTGCGGGAGGGGAGAAGGGGCGGGCCGGAGCCCGCCCCGGGCGCCTCAGCCCTTCTTCTTGACGTCCATGAAGAGCGGCTCGTCGAAGGGCCCGATCTTGAAGCCCTCGATGCTCGAGCGCGCCGCATAGAGCCACATCCAGCCGGGCGTGTAGATCGGCACGTGCACGGCCTTCGAGAGCAGCTCCTTGAACACGCCGTCCTCGGCCTTCAGGCGCTTGTCCTTGTCGGTCGTGAAGCGCATGTCCTCGAGCAGCTTGTCGAGCTCGGGCGTGTTGTAGCCGTCATAGGCGCCGGGCGAGTGCCAGAGCTGATAGAGAATATCCGGGTCGTACCAGGACCAGCCCATGAGATCGAACGTGCCCTGGCCGGTCTTGTTGTTGTTCTCCTGCTTCACGCGCGCATTGAGCGTGCCGATGTCCATGACCTCGATCTTGGCCTTGATGCCGACCTGCTGCAGCTGGTTCTGGAAAACCTGCACCAGCTTCTCGCGGCCGCCGCCGGTCCAGGTCATCATCGTGACCTCGAGCGGCTTGTCCGGCCCGTAGCCCAGCTCCTTGAGGAGCGTCACTCGACTTGTCCGGGTCGTAGTCCGGCAGATACTTGGCGCAGAGATCCTCGTCGGCGCCGAACACGCCCAGCGCCACCGGGCACTTCTCCCGCTGCACCAGGCCCTCGAAGGCGATGTCGAGCGCCGTGTCCACATCGAGCGCATGCGCCACCGCCAGCCGGGCCCGCACATCGTTGAAGGGCGGCCGCGAGATCGCGAACTCGAAGAAGACGTTCTGGCCCGTCTTCTCGGCCACGTAGAGCTTGAGGTTCGGGTCCTTCTTGACCGATTCCACCTCCTCGAGCGGCGGCTCGGCGATGTCGAGCTCGCCCGTCTTGAGGCCGGCCAGGCGCGTCTGCGCCTCCGGGATCTCCTTGATGATCAGCCGGTCCTCGTAGGGCGGCCCCTTGTTCTCCACGGGCTGGCCGAAGTTCCGGTAGTCCGGGTTCTTCTCGAGCACGATCTTGTCGCCCTTGACCCACTCGACGAGCTTCCAGGGCCCGGTGCCGATGGCCTTGCTCACGCCGAACGCGTCGCCCAGCGCCTCGTCGCTGTCGCACAGCATGCTCGAGAACGGATCGGCCATGAACGGGATGAAGGCGCCGAAGGGCTTCGAGAACGTCACCACCACGGTCAGCGGATCGGGCGTCTCGACCCCGGTGATCGGCCCCCAGGCCGACTTCGTCAGGCTCGGATTCTTGTCGTCGAGCGCCCGATCGAAGGTGTACTTCACGTCCTTCGAATCGAACGGCGTGCCGTCGTGGCACTTGATGCCGTCATGGAGCTTGAAGGTCACCTTCAGCCCGTCGTCGCTCACGGTGTAGGACTTGGCCATGCCGGGCCGGGGCTGGCCATTGTCGTCGAAGGCCAGGAGCGTGTCGTAGATCTGGCGCCAGGACTGCATCGAGAGCGTCGTCGTGGTGCGGTGCGGGTCCAGCGAATCGCTGTCGCCGTAGCGCGCCCACACGATGTCGCCGGCCCAGGCGGGCGCGGTCGCGAAAAAGGTCGCGGTGGCGAGAAGGAGGGCGCAGAGCGGCTGCTTTTTTCGGGGCATCGGGGGCGTCTCCGCATGGCGATGCTGCTGCGCCGGTCCTTCTTTGAGACGGATCGGGGCCGAGGTCGGCCGGACCGCGCGACAAGCATCGTCGCGACGCTGCCCTGCACCGCCCCGAGCGTCAAACGAATTTCATTTTCGAAACGTTTTATTTCACGAAGAGTCCATCCTGGCGCGCCGTTGGCATCGGAATCGTCAATCCCGATGCGCCCGTTTCAAAGATCGGTCGTCACCAGATCGGCCCATTCCTCGTGGATGCTGTCGATGCGCTGCAGCCGCTCCATGGCGCTCTCCCCCAGCCGCGTCGCCAGCGCCGAGCACAGATAGGTCATCAGGCTCACCGGGGCGGCGAAGGATTCGAACACGCCGGTGCCGCGCGTCCGGCAGCGCAGCGTCACGGTCGCCACCTCGACGCCCGAGCGCGCCACCTGGTCGGTCACGAACACCACCTGCGTCCCGGCGCGGATGGCCGAGCGCATGATGTTGCGCAAGGGCCGCGTCCGCCGGCTGATGCCGAAGGCCAGCATCACGTCGGTGGCGGTGATCGAGGCGAACTCCTCGGGCACCGAGAAGCCGCTGATCGGGATCATGCGGATGTCGGGGCGCACGCGGATCAGGAGCGCCCGGGCGAGATGGGCCAGCGGATAGTTGTCGCCGAAGCCCACGACCCAGAGCTTGTCGGCGCGCGCCATCAGGCGGATGGCGCTGTTGAGCTCGTCCGAGCGCTGCTGCTCCACCGTGCGCACCAGGTTCTGCACGTCGCCCTGCAGATGCAGGCTGAGATCCGGCCGATGGCTCGGCAGCGCCGCCAGCCTCGCCCCATAGGCGATGGGCGGCGCCTCCACGCCCTGCTCGCGCGTCGCCCGCTGCGCCGCCTTGAAGCTCGCATAGCCCAGCCGCCGAAAAAGCCGCGCCGCCGTCGCCTTCGACACCTTGGCGCCCAGCGCCAGCTCGGTCGCCGACTGCTCGACGATCGCCGTCGGCCGCTCGAGCAGCAGATCCGCCAACCGCCGCTCCCCCCGCGGCATCGCCTCGTAACAGTCCAAAATACGCTGCGGCAGAAGCCGTGCCTCGTCCATGACGTAACAGATCCGATTCTTTTTTCACCGGTTCTGAAACAGGTTGGTACAGGGAACGGGGCGAGGGGTCAAAGTTGCGTATCGCTGAGTGGCCGACCTGAGTTGCGACTGTGTCTCCGTCCGGCTGGCTGAGGGGATGGCTGGCAGGAGGAAAGTCATCACCGTACTGAATGCGCGCCTCCACGATCAAGCGTGGTTGGCTCGCTGCTCCCGCGCCGACGTCCGCGTGCGCCGGTCTAGTCCCACAATCGTTGGTAGCGACCGTGGAGATCGCTGCCATGGGCCATTCGGCGCCGTTGCCCGGAGCGCCCTTGTCAACACTTGGAGCCGCGCGGAGGGCGGTGCGAGGATTGTGGCGGGAGACCACAGCCTCTTACCGTCTGTTATCCAATGAGTCGCGAAGGGTCTTCGAGAGGAGCCATGTCGGCCATGACGGCCTGCGTATCAGAACAAGATCCCCGCTCCTAGTCTGGTACATGACGATTTCTATCGTCACAGGAGAAATTCCACTGCTTCTTATCTCTATCACGGCATCGTATCGAGTCTTTAGCGCGCGATTTAGAGGCGGTTGACGGTCAAGCAAGCAAAGGCCGACTTCATTCTCACCAAATCTACTGGACCCCGAATGAGAGATCCGTGAGTCCAACGCAAACGCTACCTCGATGGACGCAGCTTCCCCGGGGCGGAGAGCAATATATGGCTCCGGAGACTCCAGGAAGCCGAGTCGGCTGCGCTGGACAGGAAGAGGCGATAGCCGGCCGCGACCCGAGATGAGGGCGCCGAGCTCGCCGATCGCCTTCCTCCCAGTATTTCGGACCTCAATTCGCCACGCGCGACAGATCATTCGGACACCCCAGCGCATGGGCGGCTCGAAGGTCGTTAAGGGCGGGTCGTCTTTGAGGGCCTCGTATCGAGGGAAGCGGATTTGGATTGACCCAAGTACGCCGACGGCCTGGAGGAGGCGCCTCTCGAATGTCGTCCAGAGCAAGAGGCTTAGGCCGATGGTAGCAAAAGTTGTTGAGATGCTACCTGGGGTGGCATAGGGTAGCAGCTTGCTGATGAGGTCTCTAAGATGTGCTAGCTGGCCGGGTATGTCAGGGAGGCTGAGGACCACGAGCACCAGGCCGGCGATCCTCAGAGCAGCCTTCATGGCTTGGCAGAGCTGATATTCATCTCGACAGTTACGTTTGCGGTCGGCCGCGCTTCATGTAGGGCTGTCTAGCGCGTAAAGGCCGCCCGTCCAACCTTCGGTCCAACCCGGCGGGCTTGGAGGGGGGATCACAGGGTGCAGAAGTATCTGATCTGGCCCGAAGACGGCCACTGGCGGACGATCCTATCTCCGCTCAACCGAACAGAGCTCTTCCTCGATTGGCACGTATGGGTGGCTTATTGTGAACTACGCGAGGTAACACGTAAGTCGTGGGCTGGATTTCCTATTGGGTATGATAATTATGCTTGTGGCGACATTTGTATTATGCGGTGGTTTGTTTATATTTATTCCGGGATTTACGGCAATCATATTGACGGCTGGCTTTGCTACCGCTGTCTCGGTGTTCCTACTGCGCGAGGGCTTCTGGTCCGATCAGAGACGACGCCTGCGAGTGCAAAGTGTTGGGGCACTCTACTTCGCCGTCGTGATCGGAGTTGAGGCGGGACTTCTTTGGTTCGTTCTACTTGTGGGTCTTCTCGTCCAGGTGGGCCGCGTGCTCGGTATGTAGGATCGAACTCGCAAGGCACGCAACGCCGCCGAACTTACACCACTCCCATAGCGATGTGCCGTAGCATTGCCCCAGCTTGTACGGGCGCCGCGAACGCCGACTGCAACCTGACGTTACGAGATCAGAAGGGCCAGATCCATCGTTAGCAGCTCTTTACGGACCTAGCGTCGCTGGTTCGATCGCAGCGCCCGCCGCACGCCCTCCGGATCGCCCGCAATCGCCCTGAGATACGCCCGCGCTGGCTGATCGGGCTCCGTGCGTGCCTGCTCCCAGTCGCGCAGCGTGCCGATCGGGATCTGGTAGCGTGTGGCAAACGCCTCCTGCGTAAGCCCCAGCGCGCGGCGCAGCGTCTTCACGCGCGGAACGGGCCGCATCCGCGCCGTGGCCTCATCGCTGATGGGTTGTGCGTCGGGATCACCGAGGGCCGCCGCCTCGACCTCGGCGTCGCTCATCGCCCGCAGCCGCTGCCAGTCGGTCTCGTCCGCAATCGGTCGTAGCGTGCCGTCCGGAAGAACCTCGACCAGCGTTCCGTCAGCCTGGCGCTCTGACTCGCGTAGTATTGACCTTGCTCATGCCGTGTCGCTCGTCTCGCCGAAATGATGCGCGTCCGCTCGCCGCGCTCCGTATAGACCACCGTCAGCAGGACGCCGTTGGCCATCCCGGTGAGGATGTATCGGACCTCGCCGTGACCGCTCGCGATGTCCACCCGGTCGAGGGCGAAGGCGTCAGCGAACGCAAGCCGCGCCGCGACGAAGCTGACCCCGTGCTTCTCGAGGTTGCTCCGCGCCTTGGCCGCATCCCACTCGAACGCGCCATCCTGCATCAGATACGGGTTACCCGTAGTTTTGTCAACTGTCGGGGAGGTCGAGATCACGGTCGCAGCGCGCGCAACTCCGATCGCGCGCGCTCACGCGCACCACCTGCCTCTCGGCAAAGCCTATTCCTCCCTCTCGGGATACAACTCCTCCCGCAGCAGCTCGGCGAGCGTCCACGGGCAGCGCTCGGGCAGGGCATCCGCCGCCTCCGGCCTCGCCGAACAGCCGAAAATCGCGGGCGGCGTTCCTGCGCGCCTGACCATAGAGCCGTGGGAGGCCGGCCCTGAGACCGCGCCGCAGGGTGGGCGTCAGCCTGTCCTCGATCTCGTCCCGGGCACGGCCGATCGTGCTCATCCACCCCGCGCGCGGCTCGTTGGCAGGGGCATGGGTGAGCTTGAGGCAATGCTCGACGATCGTCCGCAGGCGGCTACGGACAGCATTGCGCGTCGCTGTTCCCAATGCCATCGACCTCCTCGATCAGATGGAGGAGGTCGAGCGGGAGGTCCGGCTGTGTCTCGGCCAGGCACCGCAGCGCCCGCGCCTGATCACGGGTCCACGCATAGAAGTCGCGCTCGTAGAGATCGCCCGGGCTCGCTGCCATGCACGTCTCGCCTCGCAAACTCCATCCTATAGCATCCCCTAGCACAGCCTTTGAGCGGGCTTCCGGCTGATCACGGTGAAAGGAAAGGTACCGCAAGGACAGTCAACGACCGGTTAAGATCGGGGTCTTGGTGATCGCCTCGTCCCTGGCTTTCCAGGTAGCAGCGCGCCTCACGCAGGCTGCTCTCGAGCGCCCGGGGGCGTCCCGTTGAGCTCGAGCAGCTCCGGAACCATCACCTGGAGCCTCGCCAGCAGCTGCGCCATCGTGTCGGTTTCGGTCGCCAGCCCCGGCACGTCTTCGCTTATCGCGACCCAGACGCCGACCTCCCGGTCCCTCAGGGCCCGCAGGATGAGAACGCCAGACCGCATCGCTGCCTCCAGACCGCCTGCGCTGCCCCTTTGGCCGGATCACAGGATCCGCGCCGCGCAGCAACAAGCGAGGCTCTTTCGGTGGGATCAATCTTAGGTTGCGCTCAACGTATAGTGGCGCCGGGCCGCTTCCGGCGGCGTGCGCTCCTCGCAGAGCGCGAGCCGGTGAAATTTTCATCAATCGAAGGTTGACAGAAGGTTCATATGCCTATAGATAGACCCGCATGCCTCGCGTGCTCACCCGTTCCCCCATCAAGATGCCCGGCACCCGCCAGTGCCGGCTCGCCCGACGTCTCGCCGCCGGTCTCTCCCCGGCCGAGATCAGAAGGCTCGACACGGCGACCGAGGAGGACATCGAGGCTTTTGTCACTGACCGCGACTTTTCTCGTCTGGTCGAGCAGTACGCCGCGGTCCGTGCTTTGCCTTTGCCCGAGCGGCAGGCCCGCCTGTTCGAGACGGCGTGGCTGGAGCTTTCGAGCCTCATCGACGTCGGCGACCGACGCGCGATGCTCTTCGTCGTCTACCAGGCGAACCGGGCCCGGCATCCGGTGAGGCACCTCGTCAAGCTCGTGGTCGAGCGCTTCGAGAACGCGCGCCAGCCCTACGAGCGGCGTGACACGCCTTCACCCGCCGGCTCCTCGCCCGAGACGATGCAGGGCTACGGCCAGCACCCGCTGGGCCCGGCGCAAGAGGCCATCAACCGCCTCGTCGACTTCCTCCCGGCTCAGGCGGGCGAGGCTATTCTTGTCAGGGCCGAGCTCGAGCCGGCAGCGGCCGAGGCTCCCATCGAGGAGCCGGCCGCGACAACCGAAGAAATTCCCGTCGGCGATGCTGGCGATCCCGCCTCCGCCGAGCCCCTCTCACCGCTCGCCGCCATGGCCCGGGCCAACCCGGCCTTGGCGGAGTGGATCATCGCGCGCATCGAGAAGCGCCTGATCGAGCTCGGCGACGCCGCCCGAGCCCGACGATCCAAGAAGAACCGCCGGCCGAAAACCCCTCGGCCCCTAACCGACAAAAACTGAAAAAAACCTTTCTCCTCCGCCCTTCGAGCACCAGCTCGAGGGGGCATGGCCCGCCCTATGGCCGTGTGGCGGCTGTTGTTCTATCAGTCGCGCGCGTGCTCGAGGCAGGAGGAGGGAGCCCCATGAAGACGTCGCCTGTGACATCCGAGGATCTGGCGCGCTCCGTCCTGTCGGTGCCGCCCCTTTGTCTCACGGCCGATCTGGCACTGGCCGAGGCGCAGAACAAAAAGCTCGTGCGGCACATCGAGGCCGGGCGGCGTGTCGACCATCCTCTGGGGCGGCAATGCCCAGCTCCAGCACTGGGCGCCCAGCCGCTACGGCGAGTTCTTGGCGATGGCCGAGGCCACCGCGGCGGCGGGCAGCTGGGTGATCCCGTCGGTCGGGCCCGACTATGGCAAGCTGATGGACGAGGCGCAAGGCGCTCGAAGGGCACGCGCTTTCCTTGTGCCATGCTGCTGCCGATGCCGGCGCACACCACGCCCGCGGGCGTGCTGCGCGGTCTTTTGGACTTTGTCCAGGCATCCGGGAAGCCCGCGATCCTCTATGTGCGGCAGGCCGACTATGTCGATCCGGAGGCGGCGGCGAAGCTGGTCGGCCAGCGGCGAGATCGTGGCGCATCAAGTATGCCGTGACCGTGCCGGACTTCCGCAAGGATGCCTATCTCGAGAGCCTCGTCGCGGCCGTGGGCCGCGAGCGGCATCGCCTCGGGCTTCGGCGAGCTGCCGGCCGTGCCGCATCTCGACGCCTACCGCCTCCAGGGCTTTACTTCCGGCTCGGTCTGCATCGCACCCCGCCGCTCGATGCGGGTGCTGGCGGCCCTGAAGGCGCGGCGCATCGACGAGGCGGACCGCCTGCTCGAGCCCATCCGCCCGCTCGAGGCGCTGCGCGAAAAGATCTCGCCGATCCGGGTGATCCACGAGGCGGTGCGGCTGGCCGGCGTCGCCGACACCGGGCCGATCCTGCCGATGCTCTCCAACGTCGAGCCCGAGCTGCACGCCGCCATCGGGAAGGCGGCGCTGGCGCTCCTCGAGGCCGAGGCGGAGCTCGACGGCCCCCAGGTCGCGGCCGCGGAGTAGCGAGCCTTGCGGATCACCGCGCTCGAGACGCTGAGGGTCGCCGGCTTCGGCAACATGCTGTGGCTCAAGGTCGAGACGGACGAGGGCATCGTCGGTCTCGGCGAGGCCTTCCGCAATGCCCAGGCCACCGAGGCCTATATCCACGAGACGCTGGCGCCCTGGCTGCTGGGCAAGGATCCGCTCACCATCAACGCGCATCGCGAGGCGATCGGCCGGCGCATCGGCAACCGCTTCATGGGCACGCCCTCGCGCTCGATCGAGGTGCGCGGCAACGCGGCCGTCGACCTCGCGCTCGTGGGACATCCTGGGCAAGACGCTGGGCGCGCCGGTGGCGACGCTTCTGGGCGGCCGGGCGCGCGAGAGCATCCGCGTCTACAACACCTGCGCCGGCCCGGCCTACAACACCGCCCCCACGGTGGGCTGGGTCAGCCGCCTCGTGCAGCCGGGCGAGGCGCCGCAGGGTGCGATGGACGATCTCCAGGCCCAGCTCGACGATCCGGCCGGGCTCGCCCGCTCGCTCCTGGCCGAGGGGGTCAGGGCCATGAAGATCTGGCCCTTCGACCGTTTCGCCGCCGCCAGCGGCGGCTCGGAGATCTCGGCCCCCGACCTCGAGCGCGCGATGGCGCCGGTCAAGGCCATCCGCGACGCCGTGGGCGCCGAGATGGACATCATGATCGAGTGCCACGGCATGTGGCGCCTGCCGGCGGCCGTGCGCATCGCGAAAGCCCTCGAGCCCCACGACATCTTCTGGCTCGAGGACCCGGTCGAGATGCACAGGCTGGACGATCTCGAGCGGCTCAAGCAGGCGGTGGCCGTGCCGATCGCGGGCAGCGAGAACCACGGCACCGCGCACTGGTACCAGGAGGCCTTCGCGCGCGGCCTCGTCGACTATGCGCATTTCGACGTGGGCTGGATGGGCGGCCTCAGCGAGGCGCTGGACGTGGCGGCGCTGGCCCGTGCCCACGACCGCTGCATCGCCCCGCACGACTGCGTGGGCCCGGTGATGCTGGCCGCCAACATGCAGCTCGTGATGAGCCAGGCCAACGCGCTGATCCTCGAGACGGTGCGCGCCTACATCCGCGGCTTCTACGCGGACCTCGTGACCCCGCTGCCGCGGATCGCGGAAGGGCTGGCCTACCCGCTCGACGGGCCGGGCCTGGGTGTGACGCTGGCGCCGGGCCTGTGGCGGGATCCGGGCGCCGAGCGGCGTCGGAGCGCGGTTACTCAAGCGTAAGCGGCAGGCCAGCCGCGGGAAAGGTGGGGGCTCCTAGGGTCGCCGCGATCCGGCTCGCGACCGCCGGCGGCGCTCGCCTCGAGCCCGCGGTCGGCCGCGCAACGCGCGAGCGACAGATGACACCGATCCAGTCCCGGCCCACGGTCGGCGCCGCCCGGCCCACCGCCCAAGGCTTCCTCAAGCAGAAGCGCCATCGCTCGATGCTGCTGGCGCTCGCCGCCTGCCTGCTGCTCCTCCTTTGCGGCAGCCGCGCCGGGCTCGGCTCCTGGTCGGCCGCGCTGGCGCTGCCGCTGGGCGCCCTGCTGGTGGGGCTGGGCATGGCGGGGCGTCTGTGGGCCACGCTCTACCATGCCGGCCACAAGAACGAGGAGCTCCTTATCGAGGGCCCCTACTCGGTCTGCCGCAACCCCATGTACACGGCCAATGTGGTGGCGGGCCTGGGCGTGATGCTGGCGACGCTGACGGTCACCGCACCCATCCTGTTCCTGCTCGCTGTGGCCATGCACTATCGGGCCACCGTCCGCCGGGAGGAGGCGCGGCTGCTGCGGCGCCACGGCGCCCGCTTCGAGGCCTATCGTGCCGCCACGCCTGCCTTCCTGCCGGCCTGGAGCCGGCTCAGCGAGCCTCGGGACTACCCGGTGCGCACGGCCCTCTTCCGCGAGCGCATCCGCCACGCGCTGTGGCCCACCATGGCCTTCGCCGCCGTGCTGCTGATCGACCTTCTGCATCTGCACCACGCGGTGCCGATGCTCGTTCACCTCATCTGAGCCGTTCTCCCCGGGCGGCCTCGCGCCGCCGCTCTGTCCCGATCGCCTTGCCGGAGCTTCCGACGATGCTGGGCATCCGTGTGTCGCACCCTCCTCGTGTCTCGAAGAAGAGCTACTACAGCGCCGCCGACCTCGGGCTCGACGGCAAGGAGCAGGTCGACCATCGCCTGCGCGGGCTGGAGCCTCTGCTCGGCGTTGCCGCGGGCCGATCTGTTCTCGACCTCGGCTGCGCCGAGGGGCTGATCCTTGCGCGCTTCCTCGATGCCGGTGCTGTCGCCGGGCAAGGGCTGGAGGTCAACCTGCGGCGGGCCCGCGCGGCGCATCGTGCGCAGCCGTTCCGCCCGCTTCGACCTCGCCGACCTGTCCGATCCTCGCTGCGGCTGGCTTCGTCGCCTGTCCCGGCCGACCTTCGATGTCGTCTTGATGCTGGGAGTCTACCAGCACCTGGCACCCGAGCATCGCGCCGCCTGTCTGCGGGCGGCACTCCGTGTCGCCCGTCAGTGGTTCGCCTTTCGTGGCCCGCCGGCCGAGGTCGCCGAGGCGCATGAGATTGTTCTTCGCGAGGGTCTCACCCAGACGGGCGGTCTCGCGCGGCTGGATCATCTGGGCGAGCTTCGGCTCTATGCCCGGCCGGCACCGGCCTTCGTCGCGGTGGCGGCATAGGAAGGAGCCGCGCGCTGCCCGGCCACCGCCGGGAAGGCGAGGGTGACACGCAGCCCCGGCTCGTTGTCGCCCAGGGCGATGGTGATGTCGTGCAGCTCGGCGATGGCGGCGACGAGGCTGAGGCCGAGGCCGCTGCCGGGGGTCGAGCGGCTGCGGTCGAGCCGCATGAAGGGCTTGAAGACCTGCTCGCGCATGGCCTCGGGGATGCCGGGGCCGTTGTCCGTGACCTCGAGCACCGGGCCTGCGGCACGCCGCTCCAGCGTGATCTCGATGGTGCTGCCTTCTGGCGTGTGCTGCAGCGCATTCTCGAGCAGGTTGGCGATCATCTGGGTCAAGAGCTGGCGATCGCCCTGGACGAGGATCCCGGGTGCTACCCGTCCCGCCAGGAGCCGTGACGCGTCCTCGGCCACCGGCTCGTAGGTCTCGAGCAGGCCCGAGGCGAGGTCCGAGAGATCGACGCTGGTGAAGCCGGCCCGGCGCGTGCCGGCCTCGATCTGGGCGATGCGCAGCAGGGAGGCGAAGGTCGCCAGGATCGCGTCGGTGTCCTCGATCGCCCGGCCGATCGCCCGCTCATAGGCTTCGGGGTCGGCGGGGCCCAGTCGCGCCAGCTCCAGCCGATGGCGCAGGCGCGTGAGTGGTGTTCTCAGATCGTGCGCGATGTCGTTCGTGACCTGCTGCAGGTCCAAGAGCAGCGTCTGGATGCGGTCCAGCATCCGGTTGAGGTGGAAGGCAAGCTCGGCGAACTCGTCGCGCGGGCCCGGGCTCACCGGGACGCGACGGTCGAGCGCCCCTGCCTCGACCTCGCGGCTGGCACCATTGATCGCCTCGATCCGACGCAGCACGCTCAAGGTGGTCAGCGAGCCACTGCCGAGCGCCAGGGCCAGGGTCAGGACGAGGCAGATCGCGAAGCCCCGGACCAGGAGCTGCTGCATGTGGTAGACGGGATGGGTGTCGCGCCCGACCGCGAGATAGCTGCCGTCGGGGAGAAACACACCCTTGGCGCGGACGATGTGGTGCTTCTCGCGGTACCGGGCGTCGTTGACGTCGTAGCGGGGCGGCAGCTCGAACCAGCCGACGACCGGGTTCACCTCTGGCATGTTGCCGGCGAGGCGAGTGCCGTCCGGCGCGACGAGGAGGAAGTAGTCGCTCGACGCCTCGACGGCCGCGCTCCGTGCCTCCACGAGGCGGCGCAGATCGTCGGCGGTGTCGGTGGTGCTGTCGTTGATCAGGGTCTGGAGCTGGCCCTCGATGTCCTGATCGAGCTGGCCGCTGATCGCCTTGCCGAGGGAGAGATAGACCACGCCGAACAGCACGGTCACCGAGATGGCGAAGATCAAGGCATGGAAGGCGGCGAGGCGGAAGCTCGTGCTGCGCAGCAGGTCAATCGGACGCACGGAGCGTGTAGCCGGCGCCGCGGACGGTGTGAATGAGCTCCTCTCCGAAGCCCCGATCGATCTTGGCCCTGAGGCGGCTGACATGGGTCTCCACCACGGTCGTCTGGGGGTCGAAGTGGAACTCCCAGACATTCTCCAGCAGCATGGTGCGGGTCACGACCTGGCCCGTGTGCCGCATCAGATACTCCAGAAGCTGGAACTCACGAGTCTGCAGATCGATGCGCTGGCCGGCCCGGGTCACGGCTCGCTTGATGAGGTCCATCTCGAGATCACCGACACGCAGCACCGTCACCGTCTCTGCGGACGCAGGGCGTCGGGCAAGCGCGTCCAGGCGGGCCCTGAGCTCGGCAAAGGCAAAAGGCTTAACCAGATAGTCGTCGGCGCCGGCATCGAGGCCGGCCACCCGGTCGTCGATACCGGCCATGGTGGTGAGGAACAGCACCGGCGCCTTGATCCCGCCGGCACGGATCATCTTGACCAGCGACATGCCGTCGAGCGCGGGCAGCATGCGGTCGACGACGATCACGTCGTAGGCGGCGCTCGTCGCAAGGAACAGGCCTTCGCGTCCGTCACCAGCAGTGTCGACCGTGTGGCCCTGCTCGTGGAGGCCGCGGGTGACGAAGGCTAGCGTGTCGGCGTCGTCCTCGACGACGAGGATTTTCATCTGCTGCCCGTTCGGTGCTCGACCATTGGGTGGCCCGGACCTGGTCGCCTAGGAGACGACCGTTGGCAGGCCTGTCGAGCCCGACGGTGGCGAGGCCTCATGAGCGCCCTGTGTAGCGAGACAGATTACCATCATCACTTTACCGATCAGTAAGTCCAGCATGGCGGATAATGGGCCTTGGAGCCTGCCCGTCTTCTGTCGGTGTCGCAATGACGATTGGCGCGCTGCTCTTCTAATGGCCTTCGTGAGGCCTGATCGGCCGACGGCTTCTCTCTGTCCGGACGATCATCCGGATGGCGAGGCGAAGCCGATCGCCCGACAGATCAGGAGGGCGCTGGATGAGCCGTCGGCCGCGCCTCACGCGGCCCCCTCTGCCAGCGGCTGGATACGGGCACCCGGACGGGCGGCCAGCACCCGGGCGATGTCCTTCGGCTGCGCCAGGATGTAGCAGACGCCCGGCGCGACCACCCGTACCAGGCGCGGAGGCCTGAGGCCGTTCGGCCCGGCGTGCCGATTGGGGTCGCGAATGGCTGAAGCCTGCATGGCACCCTCCTGCATGTCCGCGAGCCTGAAAGGTCGTCGGCAGGTCGCCGCGCACGTTGGCGCGACGCCGACCACGGCCCCTCGGCTGGCGGCCCTACAGGAGAGTAGGGTGGGCCCGGCAGGCGCGCTGGGAAAGAGCGTCCTTGGGATAGGATGCATAAATCCGCGTAAGGCCGGCGATGGCAAGCTGCTAACCCGAGCCATCGCCGGCGAATGGGAGAGTGAGGGCGCGGCGCCCTTGCTTCGCTCAGCGCTGGAGCGGCAGGTCCCAGAACCCGCGGCTGCTCTCGACGCCTGCCGTGGCGCGCGTGATGCCGACGTCTTTCAGCGCGCAAGCATCGAGATCGGCAAGTGCACGGCGCTGCCGCCTTACCTCCATCGCAAAGAGCAGCCGGTCCAGCATGTGGACGATGATCTGTGACACCGATCCCTGGCCGCTCAACGCGACCGTGTTCCGGACTCCGATGACGTGCTCGTGCATGGTGGGAGGGCTCCTTCGGCCCGTCGGTTGGTTGGTACACCTCGGAGATGGGGCCCCTCCCTATATAATGAAAATGAATGTTCATGATTCTGGACATTAGCAACGCTTATGATAGCGTCGGCTCATGCGACATCTCGATCTTGCCCTGCTACGCAGCTTCGTCGCCGTCGTGGAGACGGGGGGCGCCACGCGCGCGGGCGAGCGCGTTCATCTCACCCAGGCGGCGGTGAGCCAGCAGCTTCGCCGGCTCGAGGACAGCCTCGATCAGGCCCTGTTCGATCGCGAGGGCAAGCGACTCCGGCTGACGGCCGCGGGCGAGCGGCTGCTCGCGCACGCACGGCGGCTCCTGTCGCTCAACGACGAGATCTGGCACGTGATGCGCGCGCCGGACGAGGATGGCGAGGTCCGGTTGGGCGTGCCCTCCGACCTGTCTGATCCCTTCCTCGCACGGCTTCTGAAGAGCTTTGGCCAGCAATGGCCGCGCGTGCGGGTGAGCGTCCTGGGCGGTCCGACCGCGGAGCTTCGCGCCGCCCGCGAGGCGGGCCGGATCGATCTCTACCTTGCCACCGAGCTTGGCTGCGCGGCCGACGGCGAGGTCCTCTATCCCGACCTTCTCGTCTGGGTGGGCGCGCCGGCGGGCGAGGCCTGGCTGCATGAGCCTCTGCCCATCGCCTTCGGCAGCCTGCGCTGCGCCTTCCGGGCGCCGGTCCTCGACGCGCTGGCGATGGCCGGCCGGACGTGGCGGATGACCGGCGACATGACCGACATGGGAGCGCTGCGCGCCTGCATCGAGGCCGACATCGCGGTGACCGCGCTGCTCGCCTCGACGCTGCCTTCGAGCATTCGCCCGGTGCCCGACGAGGCGGGCCTGCCGGCGCTGCCACCCTTCAACGTCAATCTCTATCCGCCATCCAAGGACGCCACCCGGCCCTGCCACGAGCTGGCGCAGTGCGTCCGTCGCCTGCTCGGGGTGAAGGCGCGCCTGGACGCCGAGGCGCGCGCAGCCTGAGAGGCGGCCCGAGCCGTCAGCGGGCGTGGCCCGGAAAGAGCTTCGGCATCAGGCGATCGCGGTAGGCGGTGAGGTTCGGGTGGCTGCGTGTCGCCTCCGCAAGTGGGCTCGCGAACGGCTCTGCCGTGAGGCCCGCGATGAAGGCGGCGACGGTGGCATCGATCCTGCTGGGCGTGTCACCCATGAAAAAGGGCTTGTCATCCAGCCAGACGGCCACGGCGTCGATGTCGCGCCGGGCGAGGCTGTAGATCTCCTCGGGCTTGTGAGCGGCGATGCCCTGGCCCGTCAGGCGCCCGCGAACGCGGTCGCGGATCGCGTCCTGCGTGTCGGCGGGCAGCCCGGCAAAGAAGGCGTCGCGGACGATCGGCCAGTTGCGGTCTTCCATCCAGCGATTGAAGACCATCGCGAAGTAGGTCCGCTCCTCGAGCATCACGCCGAAGGCGTGCGCGACCGCCCGTGCTGCCGGGTCCAGCCCGCGGTCCAGATCGATGCCGTACTTCTGCTCGAGATGATCGATGATGAGCGCCGAATCGCCGATCCGCACACCGTCCTCCTCGATGAACGGCCCCTTGCCCTTGGGCGCCTCGCGCAGGTCGGTCATCGTCGCCGTGCGGTAGGGGATGTCGGCCAGCCGGAGGAAGGCCTCGACCTTCATGCAGAACGGGCTGGGGCTCGGCAGGCCGAAGGCTGTCGGGAACTGCCACAAGGTCAGCATCGGGTCGGCTCCTTTCGGGATTGCCTTGACCCGCGCTCTCTAGCAGGGTGCTCCTGACAGCATTCTGTCAGGAGCCGCATGCGCCGCGCCGATCGTCTGTTCGCGATCATCCAGATCCTCAGGCGCCGATCCAGGGCGGTGACGGCAGCCGCGATCGCGGACGAGCTCGAGGTGACGCCGCGCACGGTCTATCGCGACATCGCGGCTCTTCAGGGGCGGGGCGTGCCGATCGATGGAGCGGCAGGCGTTGGGTATCTGCTGCGCGACGGCTTTGATCTTCCGCCACTGATGCTCAATGTCGACGAGCTGGAGGCGCTCTTGATCGGCACGCGGATCGTCGAGAGCTGGGCCGATCCCGAGCTTGCCCGCGCTGCCGGCAGCATGCTGGCCAAGGTCACCGCGGTAGTGCCCGACGGCCTGCGTCCGCTCGCGATGTCGCTGGCCTTCGCGGCACCGCCCAGCCAACGGGCACCGCCCATAGGGATCGATGTGCCAACGCTGCGCCGCGCCGTCCGCGAGCAGCGCAAGCTCGACATCACCTATCTCGACCTCGCCGAGCGGCGCACCGAGCGGACGGTCTGGCCCTTGAGTCTCACCTTCTTCCCGCCGGTGTGGCTGACCCTCTCCTGGTGCGAGCTGAGGGACGATTTCCGCTCGTTCCGCATCGATCGGATCGAGCGGCTGGAGGTTCTGGACGAGCGCTATCCGCAGACGCCGGGCCGCAGGCTCGTCGACTTTCTAAGGCGCTGCGGCTACCAGCCTTGAGGCCATGCCGGCCGGGGAGACGCACCATGACGGAGGCCTTCGCCCTCGACCCGCGGCTCGACGGCGGCAGTGCCGCGATCGCGGACTGGCCGCTCTCGCGCCTGCTCCTCAAGGACGATGCGCGCTTCGCCTGGCTCCTGCTCGTTCCCCGCCGGCCGGGTATCGTCGAGCTCACGGACCTTGCCCCAGCCGACTACGGCCTGTTGACGGTGGAGATCCTGCGGGCCACGCGACTCGTTCAGCGGGTCGCCGGGCCCGACAAGATCAACGTCGCCACCATCGGCAATCTCGTGCCGCAGATGCACGTCCACGTGGTGGGCCGATGGCGCGACGACGCTGCCTGGCCGGCGCCGATCTGGTGCGCGGGCCCGGGCCCTGCGCACGAGGCCGCCGATCTGGCGTCCCTCGTGCGGCGCTACCGCGAGGCGGCGGCGGATTCTTCCTAGGGGCGCTCGTTCCGGGCGATCGGCGGCTCGGTGTCCGCCCTGTAGTCGGCGACGAAGCGGAAGATCGCCACCGCCCTGTTCTCGAGGGTCGCCGGTGACGGCTCGAGGAAGGCCGGCAGGTGCGTCGCCAACTTCGCCAGCGAGTAGTAGGACCATGTCCCGTCGGGCTGGCGCTCCAGATCGAAGAAGGTCTGGAGCTGATCCTTCGAGACGAGGGACACACCCAGGAAGCTCAGGGTCGAGACATTGCGGATGTTGGCGATGAGCCGGTCCGGCGTCGCCTTGAAGATGGTCAGCCCCTGAACGATCGGCCCGAGCGGGTTGCCGTCGCTCTGAAGCATATAGTAGGTGCCGCCTTCGTGAAGCTCGGCGGGCGTGAAGTCGGGACGCTTGGCGTCCGGCTCCGGCCGGCTCAGCGCGACCGCCTGCGTGAAGAGCGGTCGCCATGTCTGATCGGCCGCGGACCAATATTTGAAGCCGGCGAGCCTCGAGACGTGGCCGAGGCGGGCGAGGAGCGCGGCGCCGTCGCCGGCCGAGGCGAAGTTGCCGATCGTCTCGACCACCGTCGAATTGGACGTGGCCGGCCATCGCAGGCAGGCGGGCGGTTGCCAGCCCGGCGGAAGATCGGCCTGCGTCCATAGATGCACCTGCGGCATCGGTCCGGTGGGGACCGCGCTCGGGCGCTGGGCCGGGTCGCAGGCGGCCGGTGCCGTGCGCTGCTGCGCGGCATCGGCCGAGCCGATCATCAGGCCGAGCGCGAGGGTGGCGAGGAGAAGGCGGATCGCGGGTTCACGAGGTGTCATGGGCAAAGCTATACTCCGAGGACCCTGTCTGCCGGCCATGCGTTTATGAGACGCATGGGATGGCTCCATGACGAAGGGAGCAGGACATGAGTGAGCATGCGACGTTTCTCGACAGGATGGCCAAGCGGCTCGAGGAGCTGGGCGCGCCGCTCGCCGATCTGCGGGCGCATGACGGCGAGGTGGGCGACCGGGCTCTCGCCGATGCCGAGGCCGCGCATCACGTCGCCGTCGAGCGCCTGAAGACGCTGCGCCGCCTCGGTAGCGAGCTGACGGACGAGCAGACCCAAAGCTTCCGCATGAGCGTCGACCGCTTGGCCGCGCAGATCGGGCGCCTGCAGCAGCGCAGGGCCGCCTGAGGCTCTTAACCGCCCGTTAGCCCCGGCTGCCCTATGCTCCCGGTGCCGGATGACCGGCGCGGAGGAGCAAGAGGTGCTGGGGCGCGGGTTGTCTCGTGGAGCTCTCATCGACATCCTCGCGGTGGCGCTCGCCATCGCCGCGACCGCTGCCCGGGCGGAGCAGCCGCCCGCATGCGGCGCGGGGCAGGTCGGCATGCTCGCCTGCGTCGCAGGTCGGGCGTGCTCCTGTGGCTTTGTGCGCGGCGGCTCCATGACAGGTCTCCCCGACGGCTATCGCTGGGATTGCGGCATCAACCGTCCGCCCTGCGCCGACGCGCTGCCGCCCGCGACGATCGATGCCTATCAGGGACCGCTGCCGGATGCGGTGACCCTTGATGGGGGCACCACCGTCATCCAGCGGGGAGGGATGCCGCCACGGCCCTGGCACGGAGGGTCGCGTGGCAAGACGGGCGGTTGAGAGGGTCACCAGACAAGCCCGTCTCCCCTGGCCGGCGGCAAGCCTCACTGACCCGCAGTCGGCATCAAGGCGTGCCGACCTTTGTGCTGCCAGGGGGCCCGCTTGAGCCAGCCGACCAGATAGGCCACGCCGATCAGCGTGCCGAGCCCGACGAGGTTGACCAGCGCCAGCGTGGAGGCGACGCGCCCGATCTGGTCGAGCACGATGCCGCCGATCCAGGCCAGCACCATCGAGGTGAGGAAGGTGGGCAGCGCCTGCTGGCCGACCCGGATGACGGGGCTGGCCCACGGCCCCTCGATGATCTGCGGCCAGCGGCGCAGCGCGGCCAGCGACAGATAGGCCAGCGCCAGGAAGTGGACGTAGCGGATCAGGTAGAAATCCGTCTTGGAGATGGCCGGCAGCAGGTACTCGCGCACCGTGTCGATCCAGGGCACCGCGAGGTAGATCCGGTACTGGCTGATCGGGACCAGCAGCAGCACCCAAAAGCCGGCGAGGAGAAGGAGGCGGCGATTGACAGGGGGCGGCTTCAGCCAGCCGCGGCCGAAGAAGAAGCCGGTGAAGAACAGGAGCTGCCAGGCGAAGGGGTTGAAGAACCAGGTCCGATCCGACCAGGGCTCGGCCGGCAGGTGCAGGCCGACGATTCGGTTCACGAGATAAAGGCCGATCACGAAGGCCCCGGCGAGGCGCACGTCCACCCGCTGCAGCGCCATCACGATGGGCGTGAGTAGCAGGATGCCGAAATACATGGGCAGGATGTCGAAATAGTTCGGGACCCAGGTGAAGGTGAAGAGCCCGATGATGGCGCGGCGCGGATCGCCCAGCACCACGTTGAGATTGAGCTCGCTCACATAGTCGGTGCCGATGCCGAACCAGTAGCGGTCGGCGACGAGCGTGACGAACAGGATCGTGAAGAACAGGCAGAGGTGGGCCCAATAGAGCTGCCAGCAGCGAAAGAGGATGCGTGCCGTGCCCATCCAGAAGCCGGCGCGCAGGAAGGTGCCGCCGAAGGCGATGGCGGCGGCGAAGCCCGAGCAGAAGACGAACATCTCGGTGGCATCCGACGGGCCCCATCGCGCCGGGATCCAGTCGCTCCACTGGTTCCAGGGAACGTGCGCCACGAAGATGATGAGCATCGCGAGGCCGCGGAAGAGATCGAGACGCGGCTCGCGGCCGCGAGCCCTGGCGGCTGCTGCCGCCGCCTGCGCGATCTCGTGCGTGGCCGTCCTCGAGACGGCAAAGGTGCTGGCGGCCAAGGGGGCGCGTGCCTCGCTGGAATGCAGGTTGAACGACACCATCTTCTAGACCGAAGAGATGGTGAGCGGTCAATCAAGGGCCAGGAACGCGTGCCTCGGATACACCGGATCGTGAGGATCGGCAGCTGCTTCGCTGCCTTGGGTGTCGCGTTGCTGGCTGGCGCGCCGGCGGGTGCGAGCGACCTGCTCGATCCGCTCAACGGCCAGCTTCAGTTCCAGCTGCAGGGCCTTCAGCGACAGTCGGTGACGGATCCGGCCGGTGCGGCCAGCGGTGCCGCAGCCGTCCGCCGCGACATGATCTCGCGGCGTGGCGGCGTCGCCCTGAGCCCTGCCGATCAAAGGATCGATCGGCAGCTGCAGCAGGTCCAGGGGGCGGGTGCCGCCACGGGCGTGGCACCGCTCGCCGGCTCGCCGCCGGTCACGCAAAGGCGGCTGCCCTCCAGCTTCGATCGGAGCGATCAGCCGCTGCCCAGCATGATCGACCCGCTGAGGACGACCTCGCTGCTGCTCGACCGCGCCGCCGACGGCCTTGCCGCCGGCCGCACGGCCCAGGCGCGCTCCGACCTCTCGGTCGCCGCCGGGCTCCTCGATCCGCTGCGCTCGGGCCCACTCGATGGGGCGACCAGGACACGTGCCGACGCGCTGGCGGGGCGGCTGGCGACGCTGAGCGCCGGGCTGCCCGCCAGCCCCTGAGGCTGCCTCAGCGACCCCGCGTCGCGCGCCAGGTCTGGAACTCGGCCCGGCTCTCGGCCGTGGCGGGATAGATGCCGAAAATGCGACGCCCGCCGCGGACCTGCTCCTCGACGAAGTCCTCGTAGGCCGTCATCTCGATCGCCTCCTCGGCGATCTCGTTCGCGAGGTGTGCCGGGAGCACGACGACGCCCTCGCCATCGCCGACAATGATGTCGCCGGGATAGACCGGCACGTCGCCACAGGCGATCGGCAGGTTGATGTCGGCCGCATGGTGGTAGATCGGGCCGGTGGGGGCGGAGGGCCGATTGTGGTAGACCGGGAAATCGAGGGTGGCGATGGTGGGCGTGTCGCGGAACCCGCCGTCCGACACGACTCCTGCCACGCCTCGGACCATCAGCCGGGTGAGGAGAATGTCGCCCGCCGAGGCGCCCCGCGGGTCCTTGCGCGAATCCATCACCAGCACATGGCCGGCGGGGCAGGATTCGACCGCCTTGCGCTGGGGATGCTCGAAATTCTCGTAGGCGGCGAGCACGTCGATGTCCTCGCGCGCCGGGATGTAGCGCAGCGTGTAGGCCTCGCCCACCATGCGCGGCGCCTTGGGATTGATGAGATGCACGTCCTGGATGAAGAGGTTGCGGAGACCGCGCTTGAAGAGGCAGGTGGTCAGCGTGGCCGTGCTCACCTGCTTCAGCTTCTGTCGATTCTCCGTCCCCAGCACGGCGCTCATCCCTCTCTCCCGATGCCTGGCGTTCGAACGCCGCGGACCCTAGCAGAAAGCCGCTCGACCGGAAGCCGCAAGGCGCCTAGCAGGGCGATGCCGCGCGGGTGGAAGACGATGCCCGCATCGTCTATCCGGCCGGCAGACAAGGGAGATCTGCCGGTGGTCCGCGAGACCGCGGCGCGCGGGATGCGAAAGGGCAGGGCGCTTCTCGAGCCGACCCCACCCGATCTCGGCGCGACCGCGCGGTGTCTCGAGGCCGTGATCATGCGGCGTGCCCTTGGCCACAGCACCTCCCGGCTGTGGCCGGGCTGAGCGACGGCGATCGGGCGCCTTTGTCGATGGGCGAGAGAAGAGCCGGCGATCTGTCGGGCGATGCGGGGCCGGATGCGGCCGAGGTTTTGAGCCGGCTCGAGGCCCTGGGCCGCCGCTACCGGCGGGCACTCGAGCTCCTGCTCGAGCGCCAGGCCGAGGGTGGCGATCTTCAGGTTCCCGATCCCGGCGTGGTCGCGGCCACGATGCGCCGCGTGGGCGAGGCGCTCCTCGCCGACCCCAGCGGGCTCATCGAGGCCAACCTTCACTATTTCGAGCAGATGGCCGAGATCGGCCGGCGGCAGCTGCAGCGTCTGGCCGGCGAGACGGTCGAGCCCCTCGTCCTGCCCGACCGCTCGGATCGCCGCTTCAAGGACGAGGCCTGGAGCGACGACATCGTCTTCGACTTCCTCAAGCAGTCCTACCTCACCTCCTCGCGATGGATGAAGGAGATCGTCAGGACCGCGAAGGGGCTTGACCCGCATACGCGCGCCAAGGCCGAGTTCTATGTCCGGCAGATCGCCGACGCGCTGGCGCCCTCGAACTTCCCCCACACCAATCCCGTGGTCCTGCGCGAGGCCTACGAGACGCACGGCGAGAGCCTGGTGCGTGGGCTCGAGAATCTCGTGGCCGATCTGGAGCGGGGCGATCTCAGGATCAGCTCGAGCCGGGACGAGCTGTTCGAGGTGGGCAAGAATCTCGCCACCACCCCCGGTGCCGTGATCCTCGAGAACGAGCTGATGCAGCTCATCCAATACGAGCCGACGACCGAGCAGGTGTTCAGGCGCCCGCTGCTCATCGTGCCGCCCTGGATCAACAAGTACTACATCCTCGATCTCCGCCCGCAGAACAGCTTCGTGCGCTGGGCGGTGGGTCAGGGCTTCACCGTGTTCCTGATCTCCTGGGCCAATCCCGGGCCGGAGCTCGCGCAGAAGACCTTCGAGGACTACCTCACCGAAGGGCCGATGGCGGCCATGGCCGCCATCGAGCAGGCGACGGGCGAGCGCGATCTCACCGTCATCGGCTACTGTCTCGGCGGCACGCTCACCGCCTGCCTCCTGGCGTGGCTCGCGGCCCGGGGCGACGGCCGCGTCAAGGCAGCGACCTTCTTCACGACGATGACCGACTTCGCCGATCCGGGCGATCTCGGCGTCTTCATCGACGACGAGCAGCTCTCGCTGATCGAGCAGCACATGGAGAGGCGCGGCTATCTCGAGGCCGCCTACATGCAGCGGGTCTTCAGCCTGCTCCGGGCGAACGACCTGATCTGGACCTTCGCCGTCAACAACTACCTCCTCGGGCGCGAGCCGCCGCCCTTCGACCTGCTCTACTGGAACGCCGACGGCACCCGCATGCCGCACATGATGCACCGCTTCTACCTCCGGCAGATGTACGAGCGGAACCTGCTGGTCGAGCCGGGCGCCATCACGCTCCTGGGCGAGCCCATGGATCTCGGGCGCATCCGCGTGCCGGCCTACTTCCTCTCCACGAGGGAGGATCACATAGCGCCCTGGGTCGCGACCTATCGCGGCGCCCGCCGCTTCGGCGGGCCGGTGCGCTTCGTCCTCGGCGGCTCGGGCCACATCGCCGGCGTCGTCAATCCGCCGCCTTCGGCCAAGTATGGCTTTTGCACCAACACGCGGCGTCCGGCCTCGCCCGAGGCGTGGCTTGTGAGCGCCTCCCAGCACGAGGGATCCTGGTGGCCGGACTGGTGCGCCTGGGCGGCACGGCGGAGCGGGCGGCGGGTCGGAGCGCGCCCGCCGGGGCAGGGCGGCCTCGCGCCGATCGAGCCGGCGCCCGGACGCTTCGTCCGCAGCCGCGCCGTCGACTGAGCCATTCTGCACGCATCGAAAATGGTTTCCCCATGGGGGAATAGTTCGAGGCCCTGCATCGTCTATCCATCGAATGCTGCTGACGGCGACGGTACGACGCGTCGTTTCGGCGCTAGAGGCAGCTTCACGCGCTTTCTTGAGTTACCGCCCAACTGCCTCGCCCCATCGGGCATGCCCGATGGGGCGTCTTCTTTTTGTAGAAGCCTGTCGTGCCTTGCGGTGACGCGTGGGGGTGACAGTCGGGTCGTGCGCCGCTTCGGGGTTTTGCGAAACCCTTTCGGGCGGCACGCCGTTGAGGTAGCGTCTGCTCGTTTCGGGTCAGTCTGGTTGGGGTCGAGCGGTTCCATGGGGGCGTCGAGCACGTCGCCAGATGCCAGGCCCGGTGGCCGGTCCCGAGCCGGCAAGGAGGGGGATTGCGACCCTTGGACGGCAAGGCGAGGCGGGCGTTGGGCCGGGAGCCGATATCTTCGGGGGCCGAGGAGGCCGTCTCGGGGTCCGTCGAGGGTGCCGTGCGTCCCGCTCCCGACGATGTGCTCTCCCATATCTCGGGCCTGCGTCGCTATGCGCTCGTTCTCGTGGGCGACACCAGCGATGCGGACGACCTTGTCCAGGAATGCCTGTTGCGGGTGATCGCCCAGGCCCGGAGCTGGCGTCCGGTGCGCGACCTCCGTGCCTATATGTTCACGACCCTGCACAATGTTTTCATCGACGGCCATCGTCGGCGCAAGGCGCGTGTGTCCGAGGTGCCGATCGAGACGGTTGTGGCGGATCTCGTGGCACCCCCAAGCCAGAATCGCTGGCTCGAGGTGCGCGATCTCGTAGCGGCGCTCGGCAAGATTCCTTCCGAGCAGCGCGAGGTCGTTCTGCTCGTCGGTCTCGAGGGGATGAGCTATCTCGAGACCGCGGGCGTTCTTGGGATACCGGTCGGGACGGTCATGTCTCGCCTTTCCCGGGGCCGTGAGGCCTTGCGGCGGCTGACCTCCCAGGGTGCATCATCCAAGCTGCGTGTGGTGAAATGAGTTCAGATCCCAAGGGTCCGGACCCTCTCGCCGTGGACGAGGCGGAGCTTCAGGCTCTCGTCGACGGCTGCCTCCCGGAGCATCGGCGTGCAGAGGTCATGGCCTGGGTCGACAGCGACCCGAGCCGACGCGAGCGCGTGGCGGCCTACAAGAAGCAGCGCCAGCTGCTGGCCGAGATCCGGTGCCATCTGGGCGCTTTCGACACGGTCGGCTTCGAGCCCGACCTGCAGCGCGAGCTGATCGACGGGCTCGAGCGTCGCCGTCGCCGCCGTCAGATCTTCCTGGGCGTGTCCGGGCTGGCCGCCGCGATAGCCCTCACGATCGGTGCCGCCTTCGGCTATCTGAACGTGCCGTTCGGCGGCAAGAGCACGCTCACCTCGGTCGTGGCCGAGGACACCGAGTTCCCGTTCGGCGGCACCTTCGTCACGCCGGTGAGCGCCACGGCCGGGACCGACGGCGAGGCGTCCGTCAACTGGCTGTCGCAGCGCCTGACCGGCGAGACGCTCCATCTGCCCGATCTGAGCGTGCTCGGTCTGCACCTGACGACGGCCGGGATTCTGCCGGCGCGGAATGCGCCCGCGATCCGTCTGGCCTATGCCGACGACAAGGGCGGCCACATCTCCCTCTTCGTCGCCGCCGCCTCCGACAGCGCCCGGCAGGCCTTCACGATGATGCCCGAAGGGCAGCTGTCGCTGCACTGGCGGCACGGCCATCTGCTGTTCGCGCTGGTCGGGTCCGTCGACAGCTCGAAGCTCTTGGACATCATGCGCCTGCTCGTCGACGGCAGCGCCGCGGGCCTGCCCGAGGTGCAGCGGCCGGGTGACAAGCAGGCCACCGCCGATCCGGCGATCCAGCCGGTGGGCCTGCCGACGGAGGCGACCACGGCCGCCAATGTGCCGGCACAGATCGCGGTCCCGGCCGATACCAAGGCGGCGGCCCAGGCGCCGGTCGAGGTGGCACCGGCGACCCCCGTGACGGCGACGAAGGTCGAGCAGCCGAAGCCGCTCTAGCGCCGCCGGGCTCGCTCTTTCCGGGCGCCCCGCCGCGTCGGGTGTGCGCTACCTCGCGTGTGGCGTTGGCCGAGACCTGCCTTGATGGGCAAGCTGGTCGAGCGACCGGCCGATCACACGGCACAGCTCGGTTGCCTCCTCGAAGGGCACGAAGAGCGCATCGAGGGTCCAGCTCCAGCCGCGACGCCCGAGCTCGCGCCGCCAGAGGGCGAAGCGCTGCTCCTGGTCCTGGCTCAGCACCAGGGCGACCACCTCGTCGCCGGTGCCGAGCTCCTCGCTGGCCAGCGCCGCCATGCCCTGCTCGTCGAGCGTGATGCGCGCGCCGCTCGACATCTGCTTGAGGGCCGCGCCGAGCAGCCGTCGCAGGCTGTCCATGCGGTCGGCCGGGACCCGGAGGGTCCAGGCGCGCCCGTCCCCGTCCTGCAGGATCTCGAAGGCGAGATGGACGGGTGGGCCCGGTCGAAGGAAGGAGCGAAGCTCGCCCAGCTCGCCGAGCCTCTCGCAGCCCAGCAGCCGGGCATTCATCGACAGTGCGTCTGGCGCCACGACGTTCCCGTGCCTGCTCTCTCGTCCTGCGTTCATAGCACGGTGCGCCTGGTGCGGCCACCTCGGCGGTGCCCGTGCCGAGGGAGCGTCATCCCCGCGAAGGAGGGCAGGGCCGGCCTTCGACTAGCCGAGCGCGTCGGGGACCGGTCGGCCGCCGAAAAAGCAGTCCAGATTGTAGAGGCAGCGGAAGCCCATGGCGTTGCGGGCGTCGACGGTGGCGCTGCCGATGTGTGGCAGCAGATAGCAGTTGTCGAGCCCGAGATAGCCCGGGCTCACGCTGGGCTCGCCGTCGAACACGTCGAGGCCGGCGGCGAAGAGACGGCCGCTCTCGAGGGCCGTGATCATGGCTTGGTCGTCGATGAGGGGACCCCTCGCCGTGTTCACGACCACGGCGCCACGCGGCAGCATCTCGATCGTGCTGGCGTTGATCATATGACGCGTCTCGGGCGTGGCCGGGCAGTGGAGCGAGAGGAAGTGGCACAGCGGCAGCATCGTCTCGAGGGTCCGGTGATAGGTGGCCTCGATCTCGCGATCGCCCTCGACCCTGGTCCGGTTGTGGTAGTGGATCTGGAGGCCGAAGCCGCGGGCCCGCCGAGCCACCGCGAAGCCGATGCGGCCCATGCCGACGATGCCCAGCGTCTTGCCGGCGAACCCTACCCCCATGAGCTGTGTCGGCCGCCAGCCGATCCATTCCTGCCGTCGGACGAGCTGCTGCGCCTCGTAGGCGCGGCGTGCGGCTCCCAGCAGAAGCAGCATGGCGACGTCGGCCGTCGCGTCGGTCAGCACGTCCGGCGTGTTGGTGACGACGATGCCCCGCTCGCGTGCCGCGGCGACGTCGATGTGATCGAAGCCCACCGAGAAGGTCGCGATGATGCGCACGCGCGGCGGCAGCCGCCGGATCAGGTCTCCCGGCAGCCGGTCGATCGCGGAGGTCAGGATGCCGTCGGCTCCGGCGGCGAGCCCGAGCACCTCGTCCAAGGGAAGACTGCGGTCCTCGGGATTGAGAATAGCGTCGAAGTCCCGCTGCAGCCGCGCCTCGACGGCCTCCGGGAGGCGGCGCGTCACGAGGATGGATGGCCGCTGGCCGCTCGTCGTCATTCAGCCCCCGTATGCAAGGATGTCTTCGTCCTCGGCGGCGGGCGGCCCTATAGCCTGCCCACTACGGCGTGCAGTAATACTGCGCCGATCGCAAAAGGGAACGCTCATGGCGCGAATCTGCATGTTGGCTCTGACCGTCTTGTTGCTCGGCTCGCTGGCGCCGGGGCGGTCGGTCGCTGCCGTGGAGCTGACCTCGCATCGCGCCGCCTACCGGCTCAGCGTCGTCGACAGCACGCAGGGCTCGAGTGTCACCGGCGTCGACGGCGGGCTCGTCATCGAATGGCGGGCGGCCTGCGACGGCTGGATCAGCAATCAGCGCCTGGCCTTCACCGCGCACCACCGACGAGGGGCCGGGCTTCAGCTACGATGTCCGCTTCTCGAGCTGGGAATCGCGGGACGGCACCGAGCTTCGCTTCACCACGCGAAGCTCGGACGGCAGCGAGCCACCGGACATCTACAAGGGCGACGCGGCCCTGAGCAGGGCCGGCGCCACCGGGATGGCGCGCTTCGACCAGCCGCAAGGCGCCAGCATCGTGCTGCCATCCGACACGATCTTTCCATCGCGGCAGATGCGGGATCTGATCGGCGCTGCCATGGCGGGTCGCCCGCTCCTGACGTCCACCGTCTTCGACGGCTCGGGGCTCGACGCGCTGAGCCAGGTGACCGCCGCCATCGGCAGGCCGCACGAGGTCGAGACGGATGGGAAGTCGGAGAAGCGCTGGCCGGTGAGCCTCGCCTACTTCAAGCAGGGCAGCAAGGATGCCGTGCCGGACTTCGAGCTCGCCTTCGATCTCGCACCGGGCGGCGTCATCTACAACGTCGTGCTCGACTACGGCGACTTCACCCTCAAGGCCGACCTCGAGAAGCTCGAGATTCTGCCGGCGCCGCGCTGCGACTGACCGGAACTCAGCCGGCGAGGTCGCGGCCCAGCCAGGCGGCGCCGCGCACGCCGCTGCTGTCGCCATGGACGGGCGGTAGAAGCTTGGTGCGGACGGTGTCCGAGAAGACGTAGCGCGGCCAGAGGTCGGTCACGCGATCATAGAGCCGGCGGATGTTGGAGACGCCGCCGCCCAGCACCACGACGTCGGGATCGAGCAGGTTGATCACCGTCGCCAGCGCCCGGGCGAGACGGTCCTCGTAGCGCTCGAGCGAGGCGAGGCAGGCTGGCGTCGCCCGCCTCGGCGCCGGCGACGATCGCGGGCCCTGCGAGCTTGGTGCCCGTGACGCGCGCATGGTCGCCGGCGAGCCCGGGGCCCGACAGCCACGTCTCGACGCAGCCGGCGAGGCCGCAATAGCAGGGCGGCCCCGGTCGCTCCTCGTCACGCGGCCAGGGCAGCGGATTGTGGCCCCACTCGCCGGCGATGGCGTTGGGGCCGGTCAGGATCCTGCCGTGCACGGCGATGCCGCCGCCGACGCCGGTGCCGAGGATGACGGCGAAGACGACCGGCGAGCCGGCGCCGGCGCCATCGGTCGCCTCGGACAGCCCCAGGCAGTTGGCGTCGTTGGAAAAGGCGATCGGCCGCCCCATCCGGGCCATCAGGTCCCGGTCGAGCGGGCGGTCGTTGAGCCAGGTCGAGTTGGCGTTCTTGATCAGGCCCGTGGCCGGCGAGATGGCGCCTGGATGGCCGATCCCGACGGTGGCGCTGCAGCCGAGCTCCCGCTCCGCCTCCTCGACCATGCCGGCGATGGCGTCGAGCGTGCCCTCATAGGTGCCGCGGGGCGTGGCACGTCTTCGGCGCAGCAGCTCCGCGCCGCTCTCGTCGAGGGCGATGACCTCGATCTTCGTGCCGCCGAGATCGACACCGATCGCGACGCCCATGAGCCTGCCTCCTCCGCCTCACCCGATCGACACGCTTATAGCCCCAGCCGCCGGGGCGGTCACGCAGGCTCCCGGACAGAGCTAGCCCGCGGGCTCGAGCCTCACCTGGACCCGCGGCGAGCCATCCTCCTCGATGAAGCCCGACTTGAACTCCAGCTGCGCCTTCCCCGCATTCTGCCGCAGCCAGTCGGTCACCCGCCCGATACGGCGCTCGGCCATCCAGCGGTTGTAGCGGCTCGCCTGCTGGCCCGAGGCGTCCTTCACCTCGCCGCCGACGGTGGCGGCGAGCTCGACCGTGAAGCGTCCCCCTCGCGCAGCTGCCCCGCGAGCTCCCGCAGCTTTTGGCCCGCGGCCTTCGAGAGAAAGCTGCTGTTGACGTCGAACGGGATGCTGGCCGTGGCGGCGGGCGGCGCCTCCTCGGTTGCGGCCGTCTCCGCGGCCTTGGTCGGGCGCTGCGGCGGACGGCGGCGGGGAAGGTGCCTCGGTGGCCGGGACAGGGCTCTCGTCGGGCGCTTTGGCGGGCTCCTCTGCCTCGGTCGAGGCCTTGTCGCCCGGTCGCGGCCGCATCCTCGGACGCCGGGGAGGTCGGCATCGTCGGTGCGGCGGGCTCGCTTGAGGCTGTCGGCGCCGACGGCGCCGGCGCCTGCTCCACGGAGGCCACGGTCGGGGGCTCGGGCGTTGTCGCCGGGGCGGCAGGTGCCGGCGGCTCGCCCGCCTGGGCCTGCTCGGTCGCCGCCGGTGGCGGGCTCGCCGGCTCGGCCTGGGGCTCGCTCACCGCGTCGGCCGGCCTCCGCGGCCTACGGCTCCGCGCTCGTCGTGGGTGCGGCCGCGGCGACGGGGCCGGGATGCCCGAGCGGCGTGCCCTTGCAGTCGGGGCCCTTCGGGCAGGTCGAAGACCCAAAGCGTGACGCGGGGCTCCTTCACGACGAACTGCCAGTCCCAGACGCTGGCGATGGCCGAGGCGGCGAGGCCGCGGTCGATCATCTCGTCCCGCACGCGGTCCGCGCGGGCCCTGGCCAGGCGGTGCTCGGCGAGCGTGTCGCCGGAATCGGTCAGGCGGCGCCTCGGCATGGCCGATCGCCTGGGCCGTCAGAAAGCAGTCGGTGGCCTCGTCGCCGATCAGCTTGTCCAGCGCCCGCGCGGCGTCGGGATCGAGCTCCGCCGAGCCGGCCGGAAAACGCACCGCATAGATGCTGACACGGGCGATCCGGCCATCCTTCAGGACGAGCGGTGCCGGCTCGCTCAGGAGCCGGTCGACGCCGGCGGCGGAGGCCGGCAGAGCGGCGATCATCGCCAGCATGAGGGCGAGCCCGAGCCTCATCGGTGCTCGCAGTGACTGGCGCCCTGATGCGCTGGCGGCAGAGACATCGGTCAGCTCCTCGGCGCGATCCCCGGGGCGGCGTCATAGGGCAGGCCGAAGCCCGCCGTCCCGTATCTGGCGAAACGCTTTATCAGATATTCGCGTAAGGCGACAAGAGGCGCGACGAGCGGCCAGCCATGGAGAGGCTGGCCGCACATCTGCCGACCGGGATCTAGCTAGCTCATGCCGCCGCCTTGATCCCTGACGGGGTGAGATGCCGCAGCCGGGGCATGACCTCCTCGGCGAGGAGGCCCAGCGAGGTTCGCCAGGCCTCGGGCTTCTCGCATAGTCGAAGCCGAAGAGGAGCAGCGTGCCGAAGCCGCCGACCTGGTGGTGGATGCGCTCGATCTTCTCGGCCACGGTGGCGGGCGAGCCGATGAGCCAGTTGTGCTTGGCGCAATAGGCCGCCGTTACGTCCGAGTCGGCCACCTCGGGGCTGTGCTTCAGATAGTCGAGGAACCCGAAATTGGCGAGGAGCGGCAGGAAGTACTCGTCCATCATCCGGCCCATCATGCCGCCCACCGAGAGGCGCCACGCCTCCTCGTCGGTCTCGGCGACGAAGACCTCGCGGACCATGCGCCAGATCGAGCGGTCGGGCGTGCGGCCGCTGCGCGCGGCGCCGACCTGGACCGATTCCCAGTGGCTGCCGACATAGGCCGGGTTGAGGTTGAGGCTCATCGGGATGAAGCCGCGCTCGCCGGCGAGCTTGAAGGTGTCCGAGCCCTTGCTGAGCCCGGCCACGCCGATCGGCGGATGCGGGGCCTGCAGCGGCTTCAGATGCGGCTTCAGGAAGCCGAACATCGTGTCCGGCTTCGTCACCTTCCAGAACTTGCCGTCGTAGTGGAAGGGCTCCTCGGTCGTCCACAGCTTGAGGATGATGTCGAGCGCCTCGCGGGTCATGTCGCGGTTCTGGCCCGGACATGCCGTCGACGTTGAACATCGCCCAGTCGCTCGGCAGGCCGCTCGCGGCGACGCCGAAGTTCAGCCGGCCGCTCGGAGAGGTGGTCCAGCATCGCCACACGGTTCGCGAGCTCGGCCGGGTGATGGTAGGGCAGAAGGAAGCCGCCGGGGCCCAGGCGGATCCGGCTCGTCTGCAGCATCGCCTGCGCCAGGAGCAGATCGGGTGCTGGATTCGGCTCCCAGGGGGCCGTGTGGTGCTCGCCGATCCAGGCCTCGCTGAAGCCCAGCTCGTCGCACCAGCGCAGCACCTGCAGATCCCAGTCCTGGCCCGCCTTCAGTCCCCGCTCCGGCGGATGCGAGGGCATCGTGAAGAAGCCGTAGTCCACCTCGGTGCCTCCCCTAATCGGCGCCGTGTCCGCAATTGGCTTACGGTTGTGCGGGAGAGGGGCAGGGCTACGCAAGCCCGGAGTGGGCTCGGGGGAGACGGCGGCCGGCCGGGCACGTGCTGCCAGAGACGCAAAAGCCCGCGGCAGGCGCGGGCTCGACGTCGGGCTAGCGGCGACGCGCCTCGAGGGCGCGGCGCCTGCTACTTGATCTTGGCTTCCTTGAACTCGACGTGCTTGCGCACCCTCGGATCGTACTTCTTGAGGGACAGCTTCTCGGTGCTGCTGCGGCTGTTCTTCTTCGTCGTGTAGAAGAAGCCCGTGCCCGCCGTGCTGACGAGCTTGATGAGCGTGGTGGCGGACTTGGCCATGACGCAGGCGAATCCCTCGATGAAGCGATCGGCGGCGAATGTAGGGAGCGAGCGCCGCCTGTCAAGCTCGACCGCCCCTCAGCGGCGGCCGTGACGCACCATTCTCCGGCCGCGCTGCTTGGGCGGCGTGCGGCGCCAGGCCTTGCGTGCGAGCTCGGCGCCGTGCGCGCGCTCGTGCTCGTCGATGCGGAAGATCAGGCTGCCGGTGACCGCGTCGGCCTCGGCGAGCTCCACCGTCACGGTGTCGCCCAGACCGAAGCTCTCGCCGCACGCGCTGGCCCACCAGGGCGTGGTGCCGCTCGTCATGCGCGAAGGCGTCGTCGCCCAGCGTCGAGACCGGCACGAGCCCCTCGGCCCCGCTCTCGTCCAGCGTGACGAAGAGGCCGAACCGCTGGACGCCCGTGATCTTGCCCTTGAGAAGGGCGCCCTCGCTGCCGGCGAGAAAGAGCGCCGTGAGCCGCTCGAGGGCGCCGCGCTCGGCCTCCATGGCACGGCGCTCGGTCATCGAGAGATGCCGGCCCAGCTCGCCCAGCGCCTCCAGGGTCGCGCCGCTCGTCGAGCCCGTCGCTGCCTGCGCCGAGGATGCGGATGATCGCCCGGTGCACGACGAGGTCGCTGTAGCGCCGGATCGGCGAGGTGAAGTGCGCGTAGCGGCGCAGGTTCAGGCCGAAATGGCCGATATTGGCCGGGCTGTAGACCGCCTGCGCCTGGCAGCGCAGCACGAAGCCGCCACGCTCTCCTTGAGCGCGTGATCCTTCAGCCGCTCGAGAAGCTCGGTGAACTCGCCGGGCTTTTTTGCTCGTTCGGCTCCAGGGCACGCCGATCCGCTCGAGATAGTCGGCCAGGACGGTGAGCTTGGCCGGGTCGGGCTTGTCGTGGACGCGGTAGAGACCCGGGCTGCGCCTTCTCCTCGAGCAGGCTCGCGGCGGCGACGTTGGCGAGGATCATCAGCTCCTCGATCAGCATGTTGCTCGCCTGCCGCTCGCGCTTGCCGATGCCGCTGAGCCTGCCCTCCGCATCGATGATCGCCCGCCGCTCGGGCAGATCGAGGTCGATGGCGCCCCGCCGCCGCCGTGCCGCGGCCAGCACCTCGTAGGCGCCGTAGAGCGGGTTGATCACCGGCTCCATCAGCGGCGCCGTCAGTGCGTCCGGCCGCCCGTCCCGCGCCGCCTGGACCTGGGTATAGGTGAGCCGGGCGCGCGAGCGCATCAGGGAGCGGCGGAAGGTCTTCTCGATCAGCTGGCCCTGGCCATCGATGCGCATCAGGATCGCAAAGCAGGCGCGCTCCTCGTCCGGCCGCAGCGAGCAGAGCCCGTTCGAGAGCGCCTCCGGCAGCATCGGGATCACCCGGTCCGGAAAGTAGACCGAGTTGCCGCGCTCGCGCGCCTCGCGGTCGAGGGCCGAGCCGGGCCGCACATAGTGGGCGACGTCGGCGATGGCGACCACGATCCGATAGCCGCCCGGATTGCCTTTGGTCTCGTCGGGCTGGGCCCACACCGCGTCGTCGAAGTCCCGCGCGTCCTCGCCGTCGATCGTGACGAGCTCGAGCTCGCGCAGATCCCGCCGCTTGCCCAGCGCCACGGGCTTGGCCTTGGCCGCCTCGGCCAGTGCCGCCTCCGAGAAGGCCATCGGCAGGCCCGCTGCGACCGCCAGCGCCAGGCTCACGGCGCCCGGATCGTCGACGCGGCCGACGCGCTCGGTCACGCGGGCCTGCGGCAGCGCCATCGGTCGGTCGCCGCCCAGCGTCTCGGCGCGGACGAGATCGCCCACGGAGGCCCCGCCCGCCTCGTCCGGGCGCAGCCGGTATTCGAGCTTGGCCGAGCGCTCGAGCGGGCGGATGCGCAGGCCATCCTCGCTGGCCTCGATGACGCCCACCACCGCGCGCTCCATGCGGGGCAGGAGCTTGATCAGATGGGCGTCGTAGCGGCCGTTCGCACGCGGGAACAGCCGCGCCAGCACCCGGTCGCCCGGCCCCGGCGCCTTGCCCTCCTGCGCCTCGACGGGCAGCAGGATGCGGGCCTGGGGATCCTGCTGGGCGCGGCAGAGCAGATCGCCCTCGTCGTCCACGTCGACGACGGTCACGACCGTCACGTTGGGCAGCCCCTCCCGCTCGCCCTCCGTGCTTCGGACGCCGCCGGCGGCCCGGCAGCCGGCCTTCGTCCTCGAGCTCGCGCAGCATGCGCTTCAGGACCGGGCGTGCCCGGCCGTCCAGCCCGAAGGCCTTGAGGATCTCATTGGTGCGCGGCGGCCGCTCGGCGCCGCCGACGAACTCCAAAAGCTCGCCCTTCGAAGGGACGGGTTGGGAACGCCGGGTCGGCGGTCGGGCCAAGCCTCAGTCGCCCGAGTCGGCGGACGTCGAGGCCTTCCGCCGCTTCGGCGCGGGCTTCTTCGCCTTGCCGGCGGCCGAGGCCGGCTTGGCGGCTTTCGCGGCCTTGGCCGGCTTCGCGGGCGCTGCCTTGGCGGCCGGAGCCTTGCGGCCGCGGCCGCCCTTGGCCGGCACGCCGCCGCGCGCCGCACGCGCATCGAGAAGCTCCACCGCCCGCTCGACCGTCAGCTCCTCGGGCGGCAGCGACTTGGGCAGGCTCGCGTTGATGGCGCCGTGCTTGACGTAGGGCCCGAAGCGGCCGGCGTAGAGCCGGATCGGCCCGCCGTCGCGGGGATGCTCGCCCAGCTCCTTGAGCGGGCCCACGGCCTGGGCCTGGCGGCGGCCCTTCTCTGGCTCGGCCAGAAGCGCCAGCGCCCGGTTCATGCCCACCGCCAGAACGTCGTCGTCCGCATCGAGGCGCTTGAACTTGCCGTCGAGCTGGACGAAGGGGCCGTAGCGATTGATGCCGGCCGTCACCGGCTTGCCGCTGTCCGGGTCGATGCCGACCTCGCGGGGCAGCGCCAGGAGCTGAAGCGCCGTGTCGAGGTCGATCGTTTCCGGTGTCATGCCGGGCGGCAGGGAGCAGCGCTTCGCGTCGGCGCCGGTGCCGCGCTGGACGTAGGGGCCGAAGCGGCCCGACTTGAGCCACACCTCCTCGTCGTTGGCGTGGTCGACGCCGAGCAGACGGTCGTTGGCCCTGGCCGCGTCGTCGGCGCTCTCGTCGAGCTTTCGCGTGTAGCGGCACTCGGGATAGTTCGAGCAGCCGACGAAGGCGCCGTACCGGCCGAGCTTGAGCGAGAGATTGCCCGTCCCGCAGAGCGGGCAGATGCGTGGATCACCGCCGTCGGCGCGCTCGGGGAAGAGCTTGGCCGACATCGCCTCGTTCAAGGCATCGATGACCTCGGCGACGCGCTGCTCCTTGACCTCGTCGACGCGCAGCCGGAAGGGATCCCAGAACTCGTGGAGCACGGCCTTCCAGGCGAGGTCGCCCGAGGCAACGCTGTCGAGCTTGTCCTCGAGGTCCGCGGTGAAGCCCGGCTGCACGTAGCGGTCGAAGAAGCTCACGAGGAAGGCGTTGACGAGCCGGCCGCGGTCCTCCGGCACGAAGCGCTTGCTCTCGAGCCTCACATAGTTGCGGTTCTGCAGGACGGAGATGATGCTCGCATAGGTCGAGGGCCGGCCGATGCCCAGCTCTTCCAGCTTCTTGACCAGTGACGCCTCGCTGAAGCGGGGCGGCGGCTCGGTGAAGTGCTGGCTCGGCGTCACCTTCTCCTTGCCGAGCGGATCGCCGACGGCCAGGGCCGGCAGGAGGCGCCTCTCGTCCTCGTCCTCGTCGGGATTCTCCGGGCGGTCGTCGCGCCCTTCCTGGTAGAGCTTGAAGAATCCGTCGAAGGCCACGGTCTGGCCCGTGGCACGAAGAGAGACGCCGCCGTCGGCGGCGCCGATGTCGGCCGTGACACGGTCGAGCAGCGCCGCCGCCATCTGGCTCGCCACCGTCCGCTTCCAGATCAGCTCGTAGAGCCGGCGCTGATCGTCGTCGAGGTGACGGGTCATGTCCTGCGGCGACCGGAAGGGGTCGGTCGGGCGGATGGCCTCGTGGGCCTCCTGGGCGCTCTTGGATTTGGTCTTGTGCTGGCGTGGCTGCGGCGGCGCGTAGCTCTCGCCGTAGCGATCGATGACGAGCCGGCGGGTGGCCGCCAGCGCCTCGCTCGAGAGGCTGACGCTGTCGGTCCGCATATAGGTGATCAGGCCCACCGTCTCGCCGCCGAGGTCGACGCCCTCGAACAGGCGCTGCGCCGTGCGCATCGTCCGGTCGGCGGAGAAGCCCAGCTTGCGGGAGGCCTCCTGCTGCATCGTCGAGGTCGAGAAGGGTGGTGCGGGCGTGCGGGTCACCTGCTTGCGCTCGACGTTCGAGACGGCGAGGTCACGCATCTCGATCGCGGCCACGGCCGCCTTCGCCGCCGCCTCGTCCTTGAGCGCCAGCTTCTCGAGCCGCTTGCCGTCGAGGTGGGTGAGCCTCGCGGCGAACGTCTCGTTCCGCCCCGTGCGGAGCAGCGCCTCGACGGTCCAGTACTCGTCGGACCGGAAGGCCTCGATCGCGGTCTCGCGCTCGCAGATGAGGCGCAGTGCCACCGACTGGACGCGGCCCGCCGAGCGCGAGCCCTGCAGCTTGCGCCACAGCACCGGCGAGAGCGTGAAGCCCACGAGATAGTCCAGCGCCCGGCGCGCCTGGTAGGCGTCGATCAGGTGCGTATCGAGGTCGCGCGGGTGCTCCATCGCCTCGAGCACGGCGCGCTTGGTGACCTCGTGAAAGACGACCCGCTTGACGTCCAGCCCTTCGAGCCCGCTGCGCTCCTTGAGCACGCTCAGGAGATGCCAGGAGATGGCCTCGCCCTCGCGGTCGGGGTCGGTCGCGAGGAAGAGGCGCTTCGCCCCTTTGACGGCCTTGGCGATCTCGTCGATCCGCCGCCGCTTCTCCTCGAGAGGCTCGTAGATCATCAAGAAGTCCTGCTCGGGCAGGACGGAGCCGTCCTTCTCGGGCAGGTCGCGGACATGCCCGTAGGAGGGAAGGACCCTGAAGCCCGGGCCCAGATACTTCTCGATGGAGCGGGCTTTTGTGGGGGATTCGACGACGACGACGTCCATGCGCACACGCAGTGTCGATCAGAAAGTTGATGAGACGGGCATTTGGGCTTGATCCCCTCGGGGCCCGGCGCGAAGGGAAACACGGTTGCCGGGATGGCGTTCCAGCCTGCCCTCCATCTCGAGGTCCGAGAGCGCCACCTGAACAGCCGCCGCGGATGCATGGCATTGACGCACAAGCTCGTCAACCGCGACGGGCTCCGGCCCCAGCCCGAGCTCGATGGTCCGGCGGAGCTCGGAAGGTGCCTCCGTCCCGCATTCCACGGCCGGTGGAGCAGCGCTCGCCGTGGCTGCCGGCCGCTCGCGGACGGGGGCGGGGCGGCCTCCGAGCGCCTCGATGACCGCCCGCACATCGGCCGCGCACTCGATGAGATGGGCGCCATCGCGCAGCAGACGGTTGGTGCCGCGATGCCGCTCGTCGAGGGGGCTGCCGGGCACGGCCATGACCTCGCGGCCCTGCTCGGCGGCGAGCCTCGCGGTGATCAGCGAGCCGGAGCGCGGGGCCGCCTCGACCACGACGACGCCGAGCGCGAGGCCGGCGATGATCCGATTGCGCCGCGGGAAATCGGCGGCACGCGGAACGGCGCCGATCGGCCGCTCGCTGACGAGGAGGCCCTGCAGGGCGATCTGCGCCATGAGCGCGGCATTCTCCTCCGGATAGGCGATGTCGATGCCGCAGGCCAGGACCGCGACCGTGCCGCCGCGCTCGGTGAGCGCCCCCTCGTGGGCGGCGGCGTCGATCCCACGGGCGAGGCCCGAGACGACGGCGAGACCGCCTGCCGACAGCTCGGCCGCCATCTCCCGCGTCAGCCTGCGCCCGTTCGTGCTGGCATTGCGGGCGCCGACGATGGCCACTGCCGGACCCGCGAGAAGCTCCGTCCGGCCGCGCAGGACGAGCACTGCCGGCGGGTCGTCGATCGCCCTGAGCAAGGCAGGATAGGACGGCTCGGGCAGGACGAGGAGGATGGCCCCGGCCCGCTCGGCCGCCTCGATCTCGCGCTCGGCCACGCCGCGCTCCGCGAGCGATACGCCCGTCCAGCGGCGCGTCGCCAGGAGACCGGGCATCGCAGCCACCGCCGCCTGTGCCGTGCCGAACCGCGCCAGCAGCTTCTGGAACCCGCGCGGGCCGATACCGGGCGAGCGCGCGAGCCGCAGGCACGCCATCTTCTCTTCCGCCTCGAGCCCGGGCATGCTCAGGATCATGGTCTCCTTTCAATCAGGGCGTTCTCTATATGGGTGATGCACAACAAAAAGTTAATCGGCAGCGGGATTGGGCCGCCTACTATGCCAAGACTGCCGAGCGTCCGCCGCGCCCGACGCTGATCCGTGCCGCCGACGCCTTCGCGCGCGAGGGCGGCGAGGCGGGCCGGGTTGCCGTGGATCTGGGATGCGGCATCGGGCGCGATGCCCTGCCGCTGCTGCGCCGCGGCTGGCGCGTCGTCGCGATCGATTCCGCACCCGAGGCGATCGCCGGCCTCACCGAGCGCGCGGCGGCCGAGGGGCTGACCGGGCTCGAGGGTCGCGTCGAGCGTGTGGAGGACGCCGACCTGCCGGCCGCCGATCTCGTCAATGCGAGCTTTTCCCTGTTCGCCTGCGAGCCCGCGCGATTTCCGGCGCTATGGGAGCGCGTGGGCGCTGCGCTCCGCGAGGGTGGGCGCTTCGCCGGTCAGCTCATCGGGCCCGAGGACAGCTGGGCCGGCCGGGAGAGGACGCTCATCGTCAGCCGCCCGCAGCTCGATCGGCTCTGCTCCGGCTACGAGATCGAGATGCTCGAGGAGGAGAAGGACGACAGCGTCACGCCGCGGGGCGAGGCCAAGCACTGGCACATCTGGCACCTCGTCCTGCGCAAGCCCCCGTCATGACTTCTTGCTGCCGAAGCTGAGCCTGCTCTCCTTGCCGGCGAGAAGGCGACGGATGTTGCCGGCATGCTTGATGAAGACGACGGCGGCGACGAGGAGATAGAGCTCGGCCGCCTGCGGATGGCCCAGCAGCCAGGCGCAGAGCGGTGCCGTGATCGCCGCCACCAGCGAGCCCAGCGAGACGAAGCGGCTCGCCCAGACGATCACGATGAAGACGGCGAGCGTCGGCAGGAGCACGACAGGCGTGAGGCCCAGGATCACGCCGGCCGCGGTGGCGACGCCCTTGCCGCCGCGAAAGCCCAGCCACACCGGAAAGCAGTGGCCGAGAATGGCACCGGCACCCGCGAGGACGGCGAGATCCGGGCCGAACCATCGATAGGCCAGCCAGACGGGCAGGGCGCCCTTGGCGATGTCGGCTGCGAGCGTCGCGAGGGCTAGGCCCTTGCGGCCGGTGCGCAGAACGTTCGTCGCACCGATATTGCCCGAGCCGATCGTCCTGATGTCGCCGGCGCCGGAGGCACGCGTCAGGAGCAGGCCGAATGGAATGGAGCCTGCCAGATAGCCCACCAGGAACGCCGCCACGAGGGGCCACCAGTAGGCGGGGCCTCCCAGAGGATAAACCATGGCTTGCTTTCCCTCGCTCAAGGCTTGAACGCATGGCCCGGGGGCGCCCCTTGTCGGGCGCGCTGGAGGCACTAATCGAGCATCGAACGGGACCCATCTGCCGCTGGAAACACCCGTCCGAAGCTCGCCGTCCACCTTCGGTGGTCACGCGGCCGGTCTCGACCACCGCGCGCAGGCCCCGATATCAACCTCGGCTCGACTTGGCGCAAGGTGCTGAGTTGCTGGGTCTTATCCCCTGCAAGCGACACGAACTGGGGAGGAGACCAAGAAGGGACGCCCTTGCGGCACGGTTGGACGCGCACCGCCGGCAGGCTATCGACGACGCGTTCAGGAGAACGCTGCCGCCGGCTCCGGGAGGAGCACCCGGGATCGGATCAGCTCTCGGCGGCGAAGATCGTCCGGCCGTCCACCAGCGTGCGAGCAACCTTTCCTTCCATCAGTCGCCCCTCGAACGCCGTGTTCTTCGAGAGGCTGCGCAGCCGCGCCTCGACGACCTTCCAAGGGGCCTGGGGATCGAACAGCACGAGGTCGGCCGGCATCCCGCGGGCGAGGCGTCCGGCCTCGAGACCGAGAAGGCGGGCCGGGCCGAGCGTCAGCTTCTCCAGCACGGCCAGGAGGCTCATCCCGGCCTCGTGGCACAGCCGCAGGCTCACGGGCAGCAGCGTCTCGAGCCCGATCACGCCGAAGGCCGCCTGGGCGAAGGGCAGCCGCTTGCTGTCCTGGTCCTGCGGGCAGTGGTCGGAGGCGATGGCGTCGATCGTGCCGTCGGCGAGGCCGGCCACGACCGCGCGGCGATCCTCCTCGCTGCGCAGCGGTGGCGAGACCTTGGCGAAGGTGCGGTAGCCCTCGACCTCGAGCTCGTTGAGCGCCAGATGATGCGGGGTCGTGTCGCAGCTGACCCTGAGGCCCTTGGCCTTGGCCCCGCGCAGCACCTCGATCGCCGCCGCCGTCGAGACGTGCGCCACGTGGTAGCGGGCACCCGTCAGCTCGACGAGGCGGATGTCGCGCTCGATCATCATCGCCTCGGCGCAGGCCGGAATGCCGATCAGGCCGAGGCGGCTCGCGAGCGCGCCCTCGTTCATCGCCCCGTTCGAGGCGAGCTCGGGCTCCTCGGGATGCTGGACGATAAGCGCGTCGAACGAGCTGGCGTAGCTCAAGGCCCGACGCATCACGCGCGCGTTGGCCACGGCACGCTCGCCGTCGGTGAAGGCGACAGCACCTGCCGCCTTCAGCAGCCCCAGCTCAGAGAGCTGCTCGCCTTCCAGGCGCTTCGTCACGGTGGCGTAGGGGTAGACCTTGGCGAGCTTCACCTGTCGGGCGCGCCGCGCCACGAACTCGACCATCGCCGGATCGTCGATCGGCGGCTGCGGTGTTCGGCAGCACGGCGAGGCTCGTGATCCCGCCGGCGGCGGCGGCGGCGGTCGCGGTCTCGATCCGCTCCTTGTGCTCGGCACCGGGCTCGCCCAGCTGCACGCGCATGTCGACGAGCCCCGGCGCCAGGCAGAGGCCGCGCGCGTCCACCACCTCGGCACCGCCGGGCGCCATCGAGGCCGTCACCCCCGGGCCCACCTCGGCGATCCGCCCGGCCACGGCGAGAAGCCCGCCGCGCGCGTCGAGGCGGCTCGCGGGATCGAGCAGCCGGGCGTTGAGGAAGAGGACCGGCCGGCTCATCGCTCGAGATTGCGGATGTGGCGGGTGAGCACGTCGAGCACAGCCATGCGCACGGCCACGCCCATCTCGACCTGATCGAGGATGGCGCTGCGGTTGATGTCGTCCGCGACCACCCCGTCGATCTCGACCCCTCGGTTCATCGGGCCCGGGTGCATGATCATGGCGTCCGGCTTGGCCGCCCGGAGCTTCTCGTGGGTCAGGCCGAAAAAGTGAAAATACTCGCGCAGCGAGGGCACGTAGCTGCCCTGCATCCGCTCGGTCTGGAGGCGGAGCATCATGACGACGTCCGCATCCTCGAGACCCCGGTGCATGTCGGTGAACACCTCGACCCCGAAGCTGTCGACGCCGGCGGGCACGAGCGTGGGCGGCGCCACCACCCTTACGTTCGCAGCCATTGCCAGCAGCAGAAGAATATTGGAGCGCGCGACCCGCGAATGGAGGATGTCGCCGCAGATGGCGACCGTGAGCCCGGCGATGCGGCCCTTGCGCCGGCGGATGGTGAGCGCGTCCAGAAGGGCTTGCGTCGGGTGCTCGTGGCTGCCGTCGCCGGCATTGATGACCGAGCAGTTGACGTGGCGGGCGAGCAGCGCCACGGCACCGCTGTCGTGGTGGCGGACGACCAGCACGTCCGGATGCATGGCGTTCAGGGTCATCGCCGTGTCGATCAGCGTCTCGCCCTTCTTGATGGACGAGCTGCCGACCGACATGTTGACGACGTCGGCGCTGAGCCGCTTGCCGGCCAGCTCGAAGCTCGTCTGGGTCCGGGTCGAGCTCTCGAAGAAGAGATTGATCTGCGTCAGCCCTTTCAGGAGCTGAAGCTTCTTCTCCGACTGACGGTTCAGATCGACGAAGCCGTCGGCCCGGTTCAATAGGTCCTCGATCTCGAAAGGCTCGAGGCCCTCGATGCCGAGGAGGTGCGGCTGGCCGAAGGTGAGCGAAGGGTCGTCGGGCATCGGGCGGCGTTCTAGGCCCAACGCCGGGGCCGGGCAAGCGGCAGCACGTCAGTTGATGACGAGCTTGTCCGCGACCTCGCGGGCGACCGCCGGATCCATCGGGATCGAACGCAATTGGCAATAGACCACGACCGCCGCCGCCTGATAGAGCGGTTCCGGGCCCTCGGACTGCAGCATCCTGTCGTGGAAGCGCTGCACGCTGACGCAGGCGACCTTCTTGCCCCGCAGCGCCGGCTCGTCGCTGCTCGCCATGAAGCTGTGGATCAGCACCGGATCGCCGCCGACACCCAGGCGCTCGGACGAGCCGGGCTCGAGCGTCCAGTGCGGCCCGAGCATGCGGCCCGCTACGCTGTCCGTCTGACGCTGAACGAACCCGGCGCCGGTCTGGTTGATCTCCGCGAAGTCGACGATCGCGAAGGTCGAGCGTCCGGTGACCGTCATGCGCTTGGTGGTCCGGCCGGTCCGCGGGTCCCGCATCTCGCGATAGGTCCGCTCGCCGTCCTTCAAGCCGGCCGCGGTGAAGCTCACCGGCATTGCCGCCGGATCGAGGGGGGCCGGCTCACTGATCCGCTCGGCACAGGCGCCCAGCAGCAGGAGGAGGGCAAGGGCGGTAATGCGGACCAGCGCAGCTCTCCCCGAGGCGAACGGATGCGACCCTCCCGATAGCCGCTGTTCGGGCGGCGCGGTGTGATCTCTCATCACACCCGCCGCTGGTGCCGCCCCGTCAGGCGGGGGACTTGCGGCGCGACAGACGCCGCGAGTTCGCCCGGGTCTTGCGGTGCATCGGCCGGAGGCCGGCCGTCGCCACCGCGATGGCACCGGCGGCGCCGGGGCCCTGCCGTGCCGCCGTTCCGGCCATGGCGGCAGCCGACGCCATCGCCGCCTGCGCCTTCTCGGCCACCATCCGCGTCGTCTCCGCGGTCGGCAGGCGGCCGTGCGCCATAAGGCTCGTGGAGGCCATCATGGTCCGCTGGGCGATGGTCGAGGCAGCATAGAAAGAGGTCTCGGCCATCTGCATCCAGAGCCGCATGGCGGCACCATAGACCGCCAGAGGGTCCTGCCGGCGGCTCATGGCCGCAGCCTCAGATGAAAGGACTTCGGTCGCGTCAGGTGCTCATAGGCGAGCGGCGACAGGGCGACGCCGCGGCCCGAGTCCTTCACGCCGACCCAGGCGAGCGCCGGGTCGAGATAGTCGCACCTGTTCATGAACACCGTTCCCGTCTCCAGCCGGTCGCCGATGCGGACCGCCGCCTCCGGGTCCGAGGTCCAGACGGCGGCTGTCAGGCCGTAGGCGCTGTCGTTCATGAGCGCCACGGCCTCCTCATCGCTCGCGACCTTCATGATCCCGACGATCGGCGCGAAGCTCTCCTCGAGCATCACCCGCATCCCGTGCGTAACGTCCACGAGGCACTGCGGTGCCATGTAGGCCGAGCCGGGGCGATCGCGCTCGAACCGCTTGGTGTCGATCAGGGCTCTCGCCCCCTGGCGCACGGCCTCCTCGACCTGGCCGCGGGCATGATCCGCCGCCGCCGGCCGCACCATGGGCCCCAGCGTCGTCGCGGGATCGAGCGGGTCGTCCAGGACGTAGCGCCGGGCCAGCTCGACATAGCCGTCGACGAAGGCGTCGAAGAGGTGCTCGTGCACATAGATGCGCTCGATGCCGCAGCAGGACTGCCCGGCGTTGAAGCAGGCCCCGTCGACCAGGCTCTCGATGGCGTGCGAGAGGTCGGCATCGGCGCGGACATAGGCCGGGTCCTTGCCGCCGAGCTCGAGGGCGACCCGGGCGAAGCTCTGTCCTGCCGCCGTCTGGACGGCGTGACCGCCCGGCAGGGAGCCGGTGAAGACGACGAGATCGATGGAGCCGCGCGCGATCAGGTCGAGCGCGCTCTGGTGGCTCATGTGCAGGTGCTGGAACACGCCCTCCGGCACGCCCGCGGCGTCGAGCGCGGCCTGAAGGCGCTCCGCCGCGAGCGGCGTCTGCGAGCTCGCCTTCAAGATCACGACATTGCCGGCCACGAGCGCCGGGATCACCGAGTTGACCGCCGTCAGATAGGGGTAGTTCCAGGGCGCCATGGTGAGGACGAGGCCCAGGGGCTCTCGGCGGATGAAGCGATGAAAGCCCGCCTTGGGGCCCGCCTCGAGGTCGCCCAGGACCGCCGGGCGCCAGATCGAGCATGTGGCGGGCCCGCTCCTCGAAGCCGCGGATCTCGCCCGGGCTGTGGGTGATGGGCCGGCCCATCTGGAGCGTGATCTCGCGTGCCGTCTCCTCGCCGGCCGCGACGAAGCGATCGACGGCGAGGCCCAGAGCCGCTGCACGGTCGTGGATCGGCGTGGCGCGCCATGCCGCGCGCGCTCGGTCCGCCGCGGCCAGCGCCTTCTCGATCGCCGGCGCATCCGCCAAGGGACGCTCGACCACGACCCGGCCGTCGATGGGCGAGAGAGTGCGCTGAAGGGTCATGGGCGTCGCTGTTCGGGCTGCTTCGGGTGGATCGAGCTTAATGGCGGTCCCTGCCGAAATCCAGCCGCGAGTGGCGCTTCTGCGCGCATCGTCCTAGCTTCGCCGGCCAACCCCGAGCGGAGGATACCCGGCCGGTGCCCGAACGATCCAATCCCCTGAAGCTGAATGCCCTGCAGCTCAAGACGCTCAGCATCCTGCAGATGCTGGCACGCTCGGCCGATCATGCCGATCCCGCCGACGCCGAGGGACGCATCCGCATCCGCTCGCTGCCGCATGCCCACGGCGATCATCTCCATGTCGGCGATGCGCTGGTGGCGGCGCGCGACGCCAGCGGGCTCACCAATCCCGCCGTCTACGGCGCCCTCTCCCGCAAGGGCCTGGTCGTCACCGGCCCCGATGGTGGGCCGATGATCACGCCAGAAGGCCTGAGCTACGAGACCGGCGTCGCCGAGGCGATCCTGCATTCCGCCGATCACTGAGACGGGCGCGGCAGCCGCCAGAGGCCGATCGGCTCCTCCACACCCCTCAGCGGTCGCGGCGACAGGCGCTCCATCCCCTGGAGGGCGTCGGGATCCTCCGCCGCGGCCCGCACGGCGACCGCATCCGAGATGATGATCGCGGCATTCTCCGTTCGTGTGAGCCCCTCGATCCGGCTAGCCACGTTCACCGTGTCGCCGATCACGGTGAACTGGAACTGCTGATCGCCACCGATATCGCCGGTGAGGATCGAGCCATGGTGGATGCCGATTCCGGCCTGGAGCGGTTGTTGGCCCTGCGCGAGGGTAGCCTCTCCCCAGGCCGCGAGGTCGGCATCGAGCGCACGGGCGGCCCTGAGGGCGGCCGAGCAGTCGTCGGGACGGGTGTCGGGCACGCCGAAGCAGGCGAGCGCGCCATCACCGATGAACTTGTCGACCATGCCGCCATGCGCGAACACGGCCCGCTCGACCCTGGTGTGGAAGGCGCGAAGGAGCGCCATCGCATCGGCGGGGCTTAGATGGTGGCTGCGCTTGGTGAATCCGATGATGTCGACGAACATCACGGCCGCATCCTGGGTGCGCTCGAGGGCGCCTTGGCCGCCGGCGAGCCGGTCGACGACGGTGGGCGGGAAGTAGCGGCCGAGATTGGCGCGCTCCCGCTCCAGGGTCCGCCGTTGGCGCTGTTCCGCCCTGAGCCGCATGGCCTCCACCGTTCCGACGCCGATGGCGGCCGCGGCGAGTGGCATCGGCAGGGCCAGCCACAGCCGCCACTCGGAGAAGGCGAGGAAGGCGGCGCCGGTCCAGAGCGCCAGCAGGGCCAGCAGCATGGCCGCCGACCAGCTCCAGGTGCGGCGGCCGGCAAGCGCGGTCGCTGCGAGGGCCAGGACCAGCGTCGCGGCCAGGCTCACGGCTTTGGTCCAACGGTCGCGGATCAGCTCGCGGCCCGTCAGGATGTTGTCGATGGCGGTCGCCAGATCCTCTGTGCCGCTGAGGCGCTGGGCGAAGGGTGTCACGAAGGCGTCGCCCACGCCCGTGGCGCTGGCGCCAATCAGGACGATGCGGCCGGCCAGCCGGTCCGAGGGGATCTTGCCGTCGATCAGATCGACCAGGCTGTAGCTCGGGATGGTGCCCGCAGGCCCGTAATAGTCGATGATCTGCCGCAGGCTCGAATCGGTCTCGAGCACCAGCCTGCCGATGTCGATCCCCTCGCCGACGCGGACGGCAAGGGCGCTTCGCGGCAGCCCCAGATAGGTGCGGACCGCCTCCACGGCGAGCGACGGGTAGAGCTCGTCGCCATAGGCGAAGGCCGGCAGGTCGAAGCGCAGGGCGCCGTCGACGTCGACGACCAGGGTCACATGGCCGACGCCCTTGGCAGCCGCCGCCAGCGACGAAGCCGGCACCACGAGCCCCTGGGCCTGCCGCGGTGTCGGGATCGTGGCGCCCGGCGGCACCGTGACCACCGGATAGGCGGCGCTGCGGACCCAGCTCGGCATGCCGGCGACATTGGCGCTGCGCGGGTCCGCGACGAAGGCGTAGGGCAGCACCACGCGGTCGGCGCGGGCCAGGGCCCGGGCGAGGCGGTGATCCGAATCGGCATCCGCAAGCAGCCGATCGATCCGCTGGCGCAGGGCCGTCGAGCCCTCCGGGGCCAGGGCTCCCGCCTCCTTGAGCGCGGCCTGCGCCTCGGCGCTCAAGGTGTCGGGCGAGTCGGCAAGGAGAAGATTGAAGGCGATGACGCGGGCGCCCGCCAGGCTCAGCCGGTCGACCGCGCTGGCGAGCAGGTCGCGCGGCAGGGGCCAGCCGCCGAAGCGGGCGATGGTGCGATCGTCGACCATCACGAGTGCCACGTCGCGGCTGGGTGCTATCGGGCCGCGCGCCTCGAACCGCCAGTCCAGGGTCAGCAGCTCGAGCGAGCGGAGCACGCCCCGGTCGGCGCCGACGGTCTCCGCCACGATCAGGCCGATGCCGACGACGAGGCCGGCGATGATCCGCGTCGTCCAGCTCGGCCCGGCTCGCGGCGCTGCCACGACCGCCCTAAAGCGTGGTGAGCGCCAGCGCCTGATCGCGCCGGGCGGCACCCCAGATCTTGGGCTCGGTCGGTGCCGCGCCGGGCGCCACGTCCGTGCCCTGGCCGGCCGTCAGCGTCACGCCGGCGCTCCCTTCGCCCGCCACCTGGACGGTGCCGCGCGCGGTGAAGACGGCCGTGCCGTCAGGGCCTCGGATGCAGATCCAGTCGGTCGAGCGCACCGAGGCGATCGCCTCCCTGGTCTCGACCTGCAGCTCGACAGGCCCGGCGACCGCCTCGTCGATCAGGCGGACGATGCCGGTGACGAGGCGCATCAGGACCTCGATGCCGCCATTGCCGCGGTCGACGAAGTAGCGCTGCAGCTCGACGACCGAGCCCGGGCCGACCACCAGCACGAGACCGCTCGCGAAGACGATCCGCGCCTTCCCGTCGGCGCTGGTCCGCACCGAATCGTCGGCGAAGACGGATGCGCCGACGATCAGGGGGCGGGGCTGCCGGTCGCGGATCGCGACCACGCTGCCCAATTGGCGGTCGACCCGGCCGACGGGTTCGTCAGCCCACGCTGGCACCGTCCGCAGCAACGGTGCCAGGGCTGCCGTCCCGATCAGCCGCCGCCGTGCGAGGGAAATCCTCACTTGCCCCTCCTAGTCCTGCCGATCCGAGCACCCGAGGGTGTGGACATCGCCGTGGGCGCCCGCTCGGCGGGCCGATGAAGCCATAGTTGCCGACATGCTAACGCGCTACGCCCTCGACAGCCACCGACCAGCGCCCGGGCTTATGCCCGATCGTGGCCGAGTGTGGCCGTTGGCCCTGCTTGTGGCCGGGGCGCTGGCGGGATGCGGCGGTGGCCCGGAGCCGGTCGAGCGGATGGTCTTCTGCTACCGGACCCTGGCCGACATCGACTGCTACCGGCAGCCCGACGCCGGGCGGGATAGCCGGCTGGTGGGCGTCTACGAGCGCGGGTTCGACGATCCGTCCGACCCGCTTTACTGGCTGGCGCAGGCCAAACAGCGCGCCCGGGACGACGCATCGCGTTGAAGGGCGACCGTGAGCGCGTCATATCAAGGCTGAGGTCGACGAGCACCCCGAGGGGGCGATCATGGATAGCGAGCGACCCGGCGCATCGGTGGGCGTCGTCGAGGCATCGGCGGGCGTTGGTGAGGATGCGCGGCTCCGGCGCTTCGAGGAGCGGATCGACGCCGAGACTCGGGTCGAGCCGCAGGACTGGATGCCGGAGGCCTACCGGCGCACGCTGATCCGGCAGATGGCCCAGCACGCCCATTCTGAGATCGTGGGCATGCTGCCCGAGGCCAACTGGCTGACCAGGGCTCCCACCCTGCAGCGCAAGGCCATCCTTCTGGCCAAGATCCAGGACGAGGCGGGGCATGGCCTCTATCTCTACAGCGCCGCCGAGACGCTCGGCACGAGCCGCGCCGAGCTGGTCGCAGCAGCTCCTCGACGGGCGGTCCAAATACAGCTCGATCTTCAACTACCCGACGCTGTCCTGGGCCGACATAGGCGCCATCGGCTGGCTGGTCGACGGTGCCGCCATCATGAACCAGGTGCCGCTGCAGCGCTGCTCCTACGGCCCCTACGCGCGGGCCATGGTGCGGATCTGCCGGGAAGAGAGCTTCCACCAGCGCCAGGGCTACGAGATCATGATGGCGATGGCGGCCGGCACGCAAGCGCAGCGGCGGATGGCGCAGGGCGCGCTCGATCGCTGGTGGTGGCCTTCGCTCATGATGTTCGGGCCGCCCGACGGCGACTCCGTGCATTCGGCACAGTCGATGCGCTGGAAGATCAAGCGCGTCGGCAATGACGAGCTGCGCCAGAAGTTCGTCGACGTGACCGTGCCCCAGGCCCAGCGCCTGGGCCTCGCCGTGCCCGATCCCGAGTTGCGCTGGAACGCCGCCACAGGGCACTATGATTTCGGCCCGCTCGACTGGGAGGAGTTCCGCCGGGTGCTGGGCGGGGAGGGTCCCTGCAACCGGCAGCGCCTCGAGCAGCGGCGCCGGGCCCATGCCGAGGGTGCCTGGGTGCGCGAGGCGGCACTCGCCCATGCCGAGCGCAGGCGCGCGCGCCGCGCCGCCTGACCCATCGGGAGAGCTTGGATGACCGAGCGCGATTGGCCCCTCTTCGAGGTCTTCATCCGGCCCAGAAGCGGGCTCTCGCATCGGCATGTGGGAAGCCTGCATGCCTCCGATTCCGCGATGGCGCTCGGCGCCGCACGCGATCTCTACACGCGGCGCGGCGAGGCGGCGTCGATCTGGGTCGTGCCCTCCGCTGCCGTCACCGCCTCGCAGGCGGAGGACAAGGAGGCGCTCTTCGCTCCGGCCGACGACAAGGCCTACCGCCATGCCACCTTCTACAGCGTGCCGGACGACGTGACGCACATGTGAGGCCGGCGATGGACGAGCGGGAAGCGCTCTTCGACTATCTGCTCCGTCTCGGCGACAACAGCCTCATCCTGGCCCAGCGGCTGACCGAGCTCGTCGGCCGCGCCCCGCAGCTCGAGGAGGAGATGGCGCTGGCCAACGTGGCGCTCGATCTCCTGGGCCGTGCCCGCCTGCTGCTGACCTATGCGGGCGAGGTCGAGGGCCGTGGGCGCTCTGAGGACGACCTGGCCTATGGCCGCGATGTAGGCGAGCTCAGGAACGCGCTGATCGTCGAGCAGCCCAACGGCGACTTCGCGCACCAGATCGGCCGTGTCTTCCTGATGGCCACCTACGACCGCGAGCACTATGACGCGCTCAAGGCGTCGGCCGATCGGCACCTCGCGGCGATCGCCGAGAAGGCGTCCAAGGAGATCGCCTACCATCTCAGCCACGCCGGCGACTGGGTGGTTCGGCTGGGCGACGGAACCGAGGAGAGCCGCGAGCGGATGCAGCGGGCGCTGGATGAGCTTTGGCCCTATACGGGCGAGCTTTTCGCCGCCGACGAGGTCGATCGCCTGATCCATCACCGGGGCATCGGCCCCGATCTCGACTTCCTCCGTCCCGCCTGGGACGCCTGCGTCGACAAGGTCCTGGCAGACGCCACCCTTGTGCGCCCCGCCGACGAATGGATGCACCGGGGCGGGAAGGACGGCCGGATGCACAGCGAGCATCTGGGCCGGCTGCTGGCGGAGATGCAGTTCCTGCGGCGTGCCTATCCGGATGCAAGGCAATGGTGACGGAGCGAGGAGACGCGACCGAGGTCGAGCAGCGGGTCTGGAACCTGCTCGAGACCGTGATCGACCCCGAGATCCCCGTTCTCAGCGTTGTCGACCTCGGCATCGTCCGCGCCGTCGAGGTCACGAGGGCAGGCATCACCGTCAGGATCACGCCCACCTATTCCGGCTGTCCCGCCATGGGCGTGATCGAGCAGGACATCCGACGGGCGCTCGGGGCCGCCGGCTTTGCCGCGGTCGAGATCGACACCGTGCTCGCCCCCGCCTGGACATCCGACTGGCTGACGGAAGCCGGTCGCGAGAAGCTCGACGCCTACGGCATAGCGCCGCCCGCGAAGACGACCTCCAACAAGCGGGCGCTCCTCGGGGCCAGCCCGGATGTCGCCTGCCCGCGCTGCGGCTCCACCGAGACGGAGCTCGTGGCGGCCTTCGGGTCGACCGCCTGCAAGGCGCTCTACCGCTGCCGTCTCTGCCTCGAGCCCTTCGACTACTTCAAGTGCATCTGAGCGCTGCAGGCGGCGGTCCGCTTTTCCAAGGACAGACTCCCCCGAGCCGATGAAATGGCCATGGATCTTCCTGGTTCCGAAAAAGGAAGAATCAGGAACCGGGTCGATGCGTCACCTGTTCTGCTGCCGACGCAAGGTTGCAGTCAATCGAGTTTCTTGGAGGAGCTAGCCATGCGCAGAACACTACTCAGTGCTGCTTCGGTCTTCGCGATTCTGGCCGGCACCGCCCTGGCCCAGAATTCCACGTCCACCGACACCTCGCAGGGGCAGGCGCCGGCCGCCACGGCGCCGGCACCGGCCAAGCCGATGGCCCCGCCGGAGAAGATGGGCACGGCGAACGGCGGCACGACCGCCGAGACCGGATCGGCGGGCACCTCGGCGGAGCAGACGATCACGCCGCCGGCCAATGCCGATAGTGGGACGATGGCGAAGCAGCCGGCGGACACCGGCAGCACCACCGCCCAGCAGCCCGCCACCGACCAGGGCGCGGGGCAGGCCGCCCAGCAGCCGATGGCGCCGGCCGGCACGTCGGCATCCGACAGCCAGACCGCGGCGTCCGAGCAGCCCGCCGGGCCGCCCGTGAGCGCCAAGGACATCATCGGCCAGAAGGTCTATGGGTCCGACGGCAAGTCGCTTGGCGAGGTCTCGGATGCGGTCGTCGAACTCGTCGACCGGGAAAATCGAGAAGCTCGTGATCTCGAGCGGCGGCTTCCTGGGCCTCGGCGCCAAGATGATTGCGCTCGACATGAGCGAGGTTCAGATGGCGCCGGGCGAGGGCATCAAGGCCCACGGCGTGACGCAGAACGAGGTCGAGAACATGCCGGAGTTCGAGGTCGCCCAGGCGACCCGGAGCCTCGAGCCCACGGCTTCGAGCGGCACCGTGGCGCAGTAGGCGCCGACAACGCCTCGCCGGGGAGCGCGTCTCTCCGTGCGCGAGCCGAGCCCGCTCCGCAAGGGGCGGGCTCGGTCGTGTGCGGTGTGATCGTGGCCTCGGCCGGGAGCCAGTATTCCCATCAGCCGCTGATCGGGCCCGCCCCCTTTGGGCGGATCATTCAGATTTTGCTGGCGAAGAGAACGGCTTGCTGGCGTCCACCACAAACATGACGAGGGCGTTCAGGTCGCTGGTTCCACTGCTCGACACTTCCATCACCGTGCCGGGAGAGCGGCCAGCCATCGAGTGGCCACTTTCGACACGGAACAGGTCGCGCGGCGTTCTTTCGCTCAGTTCGCCGGTCAACACGTAGAAGGTTTCCGAGCCGGGATGCGAGTGCACCGGAGTCTTCGCACCCGGGGGCCCGCCGGCGCTGTTGATCCGCAGCAAGTACTTGGGAGCAGGTGCCGGCGGCGGCACGGGCCCGATTTCCGCGACCATGTCGGCGCCTGCCGTGGATCCGCCCTTGGAGCCGAGCGTGAACAGCCACGCCTTGCCGGCGACCTCGGCGGCCAGGGAGGTGGGACCAGTGGCCGCTTGCGCCAGCGCCAGAGTTGGAAGCGTCTCGACCCGCCAGTATAGTGGCCCGGCCGGCAGTTGTGTCACCGGCTTTTCGGCGACCGCCTTGATCCCGAATTTGGCCGAGGTTTGTCCTGCCGCCTGCAATGGCGGGCTCAGCGGCCCGATCAGACACAGCGCCAACGCCAGCACGGCGACGGTCCTAGCCTGACGAATAGGGGGGCGCATGGCCGTTCTCCTTCGATTTTTGATCGCGATCGCCGTCGCTGAGCCCGATGGGCTCGCGCTGGCGTCGGTGCGGACATGGCCGGGTGGCGCCGTGATGTAACGAAAGAAGCCGAAGAAAACGCCGAAACAACGCCGAAATTGACGAACCAGTCCCCGCGAGTAAGCTGCCGGCTGGCTGCGTCGACCGTATCGCGCAGGCGCGGCGGGTTCGCACGGCGGTCCGTACGGACCATCGTTCATCGAACTGGAAGCGATACCGGGAGCTGCTTCACCGTGCGCAGGCTCTGCCGTCGAACGATGATCGCCCTGGTTCTGCTGACCGCGGCGTCCGGCTTGGGCGTCGCGAACGAGCTATCGCTCGCGATCCAGGGTTATGATCCGGTTGCCTATTTCCTCGACGGCCGCCCGGTGCGCGGCCATGCGGACATCGCCTACGACTGGGACGAATACCGCTACCGGTTTTCCAGCGCTGCCCATCGGGACCTTTTCAAGGCCGATCCGGTTCGCTACGCGCCGCAGTTCGCGAACCTTTGCGCCATGGCCCTCGCCCGGGGGGAGATTCTGGTCGCCAACCCCACCTACTGGATGATCAGTGACGGCAAGCTCTATCTGTTCGGGAAACCAGACGGACCGGCTCTATTCAGCAAGGGGCTCGGGGGGCACATCGCCCAGGCGACGCGGAACGAATCGCTGATCCGAAACCATTAGCGTTCGCCACTGGCACGAACCGCGACGTCCGCTCGATAGAGGCCGGCCTCACGGAGGCCATCCCTGAGATGCTCGAGATCGGCCGCGCTCAACAGCTTGGTCCCGAAGGTCCGTGGATCGAAGGTGGGGTCGGCGCGATTGATGGCCGCCGCTGCATGGACGGCGTCATCGGTGTCGCCGCGCTTTCCATAGGCGGCCGCCAGCACGACACGGCTGAAGTTCGCCCCGGAATCCTGGCGGAGGCTCAGCCTCGCCTCGGCAATCGCCGCGTCGTATCGCCCTTTCAGGTAGTAGGCGAGGCTCAGGGCGAAGCGATCCATCGGGCCGAGGTCGGGATCGAGGCGCCGCGCCTGCTCCAGCGAGATGATGGCGGCGTCGGTCCGCCCCGACCACATCAGGACATTGCCTCGGCCGGCGAGCGCATCGGCGTCGTTCGGATTGACCTCGATCGCCCGGTCCAGTTCCGCTTCCGCCTGATGGAAGCGGTGATAGAAGATATCGATGCGGCCGAGGGTGACGTGCGCGCGCACCTGGCCCTCGCTGAGGCTCAGCGCCTTGTTCGACAGCGCCTCGGCACGGCTCAAGAATGGGACGGGCGCTTCGGCCCAGCCCATCGAGGTGGCGATGTAATAGGTTTCGCCAAGCGCGGCATAGGCGTCAGCGTAAGCCGGGTCGAGCTCGATGGCGTGCTTGAGCAGAAGCCGCGCCGCAGCGATCCCTGCCCGGTCCGGGTGTTGAAGAGCTGCTCTGGCGCGAAGCACGTCATCATAGGCCGCCAGATTTTCGGTCGGCTTCGCGAAGGCACGCCGCTGCTCGACACGCTCCACATGAATAGCCAGGGCGCCGGCGATCCGGCTGGCTATGTCGTCCTGTAGCGCGAACACATCTGCCAGCGCCTCGTCGAGGCGCGCGGACCACAGAACGCGCCCTCGTCTGGTATCGACGAGCTGCGCGATCACCCGTACCCGATCACCGCTTCGGGCCAAGGAGCCCTCAACCAGATAGTCGACCCCCAGATTCCCACCGATTTGTTCCGGCGTCGCGGGCTTCGCCTTGTAGGGCAGCACGCCGTTCCACGATATGACGGTCATCGCGGAAAACCGGCCCAGTGCGTTGATGATGTCCTGCGTCAAGCCGTCTGCGACATAGCCCTGCGCCGGATCATCCCCCTGGTCGACTAGCGGGAGGACGGCTAGGACTGGCCTGGCTTCCTGGGCTGGACGGGCCGTCCCGGCGTGCAACCCAGGTGCCGGGACATTGCGAAGTTCCCATCTCGCGGCGACAACGAGCGAAAGGGCTGCGGCAACAATCCCCAACAAGACCAACGGGATCGCCGAACCGATGCTTCTAGCCGCGGGACGATTCCGCTCCGGGTCGGACGGCGGCCCCCCATCGCTGGCCTGCTCGGGCGATGAAGCAATGACGTCGTGCGACGCTGGACGTGGCGGAGAACCGGTGGCGCCGTCGGCCGGCAGGTCCTCCGCGATCACGACGGGCTCAAAGCGGTAGCCACGACGCGGCACGGTCCTGATCAGGCGCGCACCGTTGTCTCCCAGTGCGCGGCGCAACTCCCCGATGCTCTGGACCAACACATCGTCCGTGATGGCCAGGCTCGGCCAGACCGCGGCAAACAGCTCCTCCTTCGAAATGAGGCGGGTCGGATTTTGAGCAAGGAAGTGCAGTACGGCGAACGTCTTCGGTCGGAGGGCGATCTCCACGCCATCCAGCAGCAGGCAAAGGCGATCCAGATCCAGCACGTAACCGTCAAATCGCAGGCGTCTGGTGGCGATCGACGCCAGACGATCGGGCATGCCCGTGGTCATCGTCCTACGGCCCCTCGGTTTCCAGGGACGCCGAATTGTACCGTACGCCGCCTTCGCGACCGGTTGAAGCTGCTTGTGACGGAACTGCTCCGGCGAGAGATATCATGCCGCTCCAGCAGCTACGTGGTGTTGCAGGTCTCGCGGAAAGCCAGGAACGCCTGACGCAGTTCCTCGATCGTTTCGAAGGTCCGCGGGCTCAAAAGCCGACCGAGCCGCCGAACGTGACGCGCCAGCCGAAAAGGTTGAGGCCGTATGTGTCGGCATAGTCGTCCGGGAACAGCTGGCCGGTCGACTGCCAGACGAGCCGCTCGATGGCGCGCGTGTCGGTGCCTGCGGCCGTGCCCTGCACCTCGGCCACGGGCTCGGTGCCTTGGCAGAACACTGCCGCCAGCCTGGGTCGCTCGCTGATGGCACCGTCGGACTGGGTCGCCGTGCAGGCGGCCTGCCCGGTGAGCGCCGGCGAGGCATCGAACATCAGCACGAGATGGAGGCCGGGCGGGGGTGCCGTCACCGGCGCGAAGCGCACGTCGACGCCCGAGACGCCCTGCGCCGCCAGCTGGGCAGCGCGCGCCGGCGGCAAGGTCGCCGGCGCCCCCAGGATCAGCGCCGGCACGGGGCCCACCTTCGTGGCCTCGACCAGAAGCTTTCGCGCGCTTCCATGGCTCGGCCCGCCCGAGGACCGGACCTCCGGCTCGGCCGCGCACGAGGCCAGCGCGAGCGCTACGAGCATCGCCGCTGCCGCACGACATTCTCCGCGCATCGCCTGCCTCATCCGACACTCCTGCCAGCGCATCCTATCTGAGCAGGCGCCGCCCGAACATCGAGAGAGGCACGTGGCCGCGGCGCCACTTTCGCGCTAGGAAAGGCGGGCGAACGGAGCCGACGCCCATGCCGATCCGCGACGATCTCCGCTGGTTCTATCCGATCGACTGGCCGATCATCAGCCGGAGCATCCGCTTTGGCCGAGCTCGGGGCCGCTGCGAGCGCTGCGGGCGACCCCATCGCGTCGCGGTGAAGCAGCTGCCGGACGGGCGCTGGTTCGATCCCGAGCAGCAGATCTGGCGCGACGACGCCGGCAAGCCTGCCCAGTGGCCGGATATCGTCGACTATTGCGCCGTCCAGGACCGGCGCTTCACGCTCGGCACCGCCCATCTCGACCACGATCCGGGGAACTCGCGCTTCCGGAATCTGATGGCGCTCTGCCAGCGCTGTCACCTCCGCCACGACCGCGAGGAGCATGGCCGGCGCCGCCGCATCACCTTCCTGCTCCGCCGGGCGACGGGGGACCTCTTCGTCGGCCCCTACCGTCGCTGGTGACGGAGCCGGGCAGGGCTCAGCGGTTGAATCGCTCGTCCACCGGCACGCGCCAGCCCTGGACGATGCGGTTGGTCTCGTTGGCCATGCCCACCACCGCCACGAGCTCGCCGAACATCGCCTCGCTCATGCCGGCCTTGCGGGCGGCCGCCCCGTGGCTGGCGATGCAGTATTCGCAGCCGTTCGAGATGCTGACCGCGAGATAGAGCATCTCCTTCGTCAGCTCGTCGAGGCTGCCCGGCGCCATGACCTCCTTGATGCTCTCCCAGGTGCGCTTCAGCGTGCGCGGATCGTGGGCCAGGTATTTCCAGAAGTTGTTGACGCCCTTGACGTTTCGGCTGGTCATGATGTCATCGTAGACGGCGCGCACCTCGGGCGTGGCGTCCTCGTACTCGATCGGCTGGACCATCGTGCTCGTCTCCCTGGATCAGGTGGTGAGGTGGCGATCAGCGGGTGAGGTAGGCCAAAAGCGCCGTCAGGGTAATGGTCGAGCCCAGATGCGTCACCAGCACGAGCGTCGAGGAGCGCATCACGAACGTCTGGTAGCGCTGCGCCACGACGAAGACGGTGGCGGCCGTCGGCAGGGCGGCGGTGATGATCGCGGCGGCGGCCAGCTGGTGCGGCAGCGGCAGCACCAGCATCGCCATGACGGCGACGAGCAGGGGATGCAGGACCAGCTTGACCACCGTCAGCAGCCCCGTCTCGACGTGGCCGCTGCCGAGCGGCACCTCGACGAGCGTGGCGCCCAGTGCGAAGAGCGCGCAGGGGCTGGCCGCAGCACCCAGCATCGCGAGGAAGCCGTTGACCGGCGTCGGCAGGTCCAGCCCGATCGCCGCCAGCGCGAACCCGGCGACGACCGAGAGCATCAAGGGATTGCGCACGAGATTGCGCAGCACGCGGCGGATGGCCGAGAGCCCAGTGCCGCCGCGCGCCGCCTCGAGGCAGGCGATGGTCAAGGGCATCGCGATGATGTTGTCGAGGAAGAGGGCCAGGATCGCCGGCAGGGTCGCTGCCCCGCCCATCGCCGCCAGGAGGAGCGCTATCCCCATATAGCCCGAGTTGGCGAAGGTGGCGCAGAGCGCCCTGAGGCAGGCGGTGGCGATGGCGGCACCCGTCGCCAGCGAGACGCCGAGCACGACGAGGTAGAGCCCGAGCGTCACCCCGTAATAGTCGACGATCAGGCGCCAATCGAGGAGCTGGCCCAGCGGCGCCGTCTCGAGCTTGCCCACCAGCAGCGCCGGCAGGGCCACGTAGAAGACGAAGGTGTTGAGGCCGGCGATCGACGCCTCGTCGAGGAACCGGAAGCGTAGCGCCGCATAGCCCGCCGCGATCACGGCAAAGAAGGGCAGTGCTACGTTGAGGATGGTTTCCACGCGGTCGGCCCGGCCTGCTAGAGCAGCTCCTCGAGGAACGGGACGAGCGGCAGGTCCGCGGCCGGCATGGGCAGCTCGCGGAGATTCTTGGCCCTCACCCAGCGCAGCGCCTGACCCTCGCGCCCCACCGGCTCGCCCCGCCATTTGCGGCAGACGTAAAGCGGCATCAGCAGATGAAAGTCTGGATAGGCGTGCGAGGCGAAGGTGAGGGGGGCGAGGCAGGCGCTTTTCGTCGAGACGCCCAGCTCCTCGTCGAGCTCACGCAGCAGGCAGTCCTCCGGGGTCTCGCCGGGTGCCAGCTTGCCGCCCGGGAGCTCCCAGAGCCCGGCCATCGCCTTGCCGGGCGGGCGCTGCGCCATCAGGATCCGGCCGTCGGGATCGATCAGCGCGCAGGCGACGACGAGAACGAGCTCACGAGCGGTAGTCGGCATTGATGTCGATGTAGCCGTGCGTCAGGTCGCAGGTCCAGATGGTGGCCCGGCCCGGGCCGCCGCCGACCGAGACCAGAATGTCGATCTCGCGGCCGCGCAGATGAGCGGCCACCGGCGCCTCGTCGAGATCGGGCACGGCACCGCCGTCCCGTGCGACGAGATGCCCGCCGAAGGAGACGCCGAGCCGCCAGGGCTCGACCGGCTCGCCGGCCTTGCCGACCGCCATGACGATCCGGCCCCAGTTGGCGTCGCCGCCGGCTATCGCCGTCTTGACCAGCGGCGAGTTGCCGATCGCGAGCCCGATCCGCCGCGCCGAGTCGTCGGAGACCGCACCCTCGACCGTCACGGCGATTAGCTTTTGGGCGCCCTCGCCATCGCGCACCACCTGCTGGGCCAGATCGGTCAGCACCTCGAGAAGCGCCGCCTCGAAGGCCGGCAACCGGGGGTCGTCCGCCTCGACGATCGGCGCGTTCCCGGCCTTGCCGGTGGCGAAGACGAGCAGCGTGTCGGAGGTGGAGGTGTCGCCGTCGACCGTGATCGCGTTGAACGAGCGGTCGGCGCCCGCGGCCGTCAGCTTCTGCAGCACGGGGGCCGCCACCGCGGCGTCCGTCACGACGAAGGCCAGCATGGTCGCCATCGCCGGTGCGATCATGCCCGAGCCCTTGGCGATGCCGGCCACCGTCACGGTGGCGCCGTCGATCGTCGCCCGGGCCACGGCACCCTTGGGATAGGTGTCGGTGGTCATGATCGCCTGCGCGGCAAGGGCGATGCCGCCCTCGCCGAGCCCCGCCACGAGGTCGGGCACGCGCTCGGCGATCCGCTCGACGGGCAGCCGCTCGCCGATGACGCCTGTGGAGGCCACGTAGACCTCCTCGACCGGGCAGCCCAGGGCACGGGCCACGGCCCTGGCCTCGGCCTCGACCGCGCGATCGCCTTCCTCGCCGCGGAAGACATTGGCGTTGCCGGCATTGACGATGACCGCCCGGGCCCGACCGTGATGGAGAATCCCACGGCCCCACAGCACCGGATGACCGGCGGTCAGCGAGCGCGTGAAGACGCCGGCGACGGCGGTCCCCTCCGCCAGCTCGATGAGCGTCAGGTCATGGCGCTGGCGGTAGCGCAGCCCCGCCTCGAGGCTGGCGAACCGCACGCCCGCCACCGGGGGCATGTCCGGAAAGCGCTCGGGTGCCAGGGGCGAGCGGGGCAGGGGCTTCTTGGCCATCGGAAGACTCGACGGATGGCGGTCAGTTGGCCTTCGGGGCGGGCGCCGCCGGGGCGGCCGGCGCGGCCTCGATGGGCGTGCCGTCGAGGTTGAAGCGCTCGATCTTGGCGTCGCTGCGGACCTTGCCGAGCAGCGCCGTCACGATCTCCTTCGCCACCTCCTGGCGAACCTCCTGCTCCTTCTCCTGGAAGGTCGGAATGTGCTCGCGCTTGTCCAGCACCTTGATCACGTGCCAGCCGAACTGCGTCTGCACGGGGTCCTTGCCGACGGTGCCGACCGGGATCTGGAAGGCGGCGTCGGCGAACTCCTTCACCATCGTGCCCTCGGAGAAATAGCCGAGATCGCCGCCGTTCTGCTGGGCGCTCGGGTCGATCGACTTCTCCTTGGCGAGCGCGGCGAAGTCCGCACCCTTGCTCAGATCGGCGATGACCGCCTCGGCCTCTTCCTTGGTCTTGAGCAGGATGTGCTCGGCATGCAACTCCGGGGAGGCGAAGCCGGGCTGCGACTTCATCGCGTCATAGGCCTGCTGCAGCCGCTGGTCCGTCGAGCCCTCCTTGACGGCGATCTCGATGACCTGCTGGCCCAGCACCTGAAGGCGGGCCTGGGCCAGCGCCTCCTGCACGTCCGGCCGCTTCTCGATGTCCTCCTTGAGCGCCTGCTGCTCGAGCAGGTGGGAATCGATCACCCGCGCGAGCAGCGGATCGTAGATCGCCTCGAGCGGCATCTGCCGGTACTGCTGGGGCAGCGACTCGCGGGCCGCCTCCACCTCCGAGCGCATCACCTTGTCGCCGTTGACGATCGCGACGACGGGGTCGTCGGCCGCCCACGACGCGGCGGGCGCGCCGACGCCGACGAGGGCGAGCGCGCCCAGAGAGACAAGCAGATGACGCATGAAGTGCTCCCGAGGGGACCGCCGTCGAGGGAAGGGGACGGCGTCTGGTGCCGCAGGAGGGATTCGAACCCCCGACCCACGCATTACGAATGCGTTGCTCTACCGGCTGAGCTACTGCGGCCGAGGCCGGACCTTATAGCGTCGGATTCGCCGCAAGCAAGGAGGAACGGCTCAGGCGGCCGCCGCCGCGGCCGACGGGCGCCGCTCGGCCTCGCTCTCCGGCTGCGGCGCCTCGGTCGCCGAGGGCCCCTGGGCCAGCACGAAGGTCGGAGTCTCGTCGGCAGCCAGCATCCGCACCCTGGGCGGCACCATCCAGACGAGACGGTTGAAGCGGCCGTCGGGGCCGAAGGGCCGCCACTCGGTGAAGCTCTCGCCGGTGTCCTCGCAGACCCAGGCCGGATCGGGCTTCGCGTGGAGCGCCTTCGAGAGCCACTCCTGGATCTTCGCCTCGTCGCCGCTGTCGGCGCGCTCGAGCTCGGCCATCAGGCGACAGGTGCGTGCCGTCTCGCCGCGCTCGACGGCCTGCTTGAGGTGGCCGCGCGCGACATCGTAGCGACGCGCGGTGATCGCCACCTCGGCCATGGTGAGGTGCGTCTCGACATGGCCCGGGTTCTCGCGGCGCAGGCGCTCGAACCGCTTGAGGCGATCGCTCTGCGTCTCCTCCGGGGCCAGGTCCGCATAGGCCCGCGCCAGCTCCGGGTGCGGTCGGGCGTCCCAGGCGCTCTCGAGAACGCGTCGCGCCTGTCGCGGCCGATCGAGCCTCAGGGCCACGCGCGCGGCCAGCACGGCGGCCGGCGTGAAGACAGAGAAGCTCTTGAGGGCCTGGCGCGCCCGCTTGAGCGCCAGCACAGGCTCGTCCATCTCGGCCTTGTGCAGGCCATCCAGATAGTCGAGCGCCGCGCGGTCGTGGCGTGCCTCAGAGTCGGTGATGACGTCCAGCCGCTGGAGGTCCTGGAGCAGCGGCAGCGCCTCCTCCCAGCGCTCCGCCTTGGTCAGCAGATCGAAGAGCGTGCTGACCGGCCAGGCCGTGTCGCGATTGCGCTGGTAGGCGCGCCTGGCGAGTTCGAGCGCCTCCTCCCGATCGCCCGTCTTGGCCGCCTGGGCCAGAAGGCCGCGCAGGCCGAGGAACTCCGTCTCCGGCCGCTCCAGCATCTGCCGAAAGCGGCCGCGCGCCTCGTCGTCGCGTCCGCCCAGCTGCGCCGCCTGCGCGCTCAGGAGCATCACGGCCGGATCGTCGGGGATCAGCCGCTGCGCATGGCGTCCGTGCAGGTTGGCCGCCGCGGCGTCACCGGCCGCCACGGCGATCAGCCCGGCCGACAGCTCGTGATAGCCGCGCGTGGTCTTCCGCCGCCGCCAGCCCCGGCCGACGCGCCGGGGCAGGAAGCGCAGAAGGCGCAGGATCTCGAAGAGAACGACGACCACGAAGGCGAAGGCGAGGAGGGCTATCGTCAGGATGCCGACGCTCGTCTCGACCCGGTAGCCCAGCCAGTCGACCACGACCTGGCCCGGATTGTCGGCGAGCCATACGCCGACCAGTGCCAGGACGATGGCAACCGCGAGAAACACGAGGAGTTCGGATCATGATCGTCTCTCTTCTGCGCCGTTGCCGGGCCGGTCTCAGCTCGCTGCGGTGAGGATCGCCTGAAGCCTGTTGCTTAGACGGTCGATCGCCGCCTGCGCATCGAGGCGCGTCGAGGCCGCGTCGACCCAGGCCTTGGCCTGCTCGTCGCCCGAGCGGGCGAGGGGCGCTATCGCGTCACGCGCCGAGGCGAGGTCATTCTTGTCGAGGGCGGCGAGCGCCCTGTCGACGGCATTCCGCTGCTGCTCGGTCGACTTGTCGACCTCCTGAACATCGACGAGCTTGCCGAGGTTCCGGACCGCGGTCTGGGCCCAGTCGCCGCTGCTGCCGCTGCCCTGGGCGCCGGGGCCGAGCTGCGGGCGCAACGCCTCGAGCTTCTGCCTCAGCTCGGCCTTCGGGACGATCCCCTTGCTCGAGGCCTGCGCCAGGTGGTCGGTCGCCGTCTTGATCTCGGCATCGTTGCCGGTAAGGCCCTGCAGCTTCTCGATCGCCGGCCCGAGCGGCGCCGAATCGTTCAGGGCCTGCTGCGCATCGCTGATGGCGAGGGCCAGCTTGGCGCCCCGCTCGCTGACGAGCTGCAGGTTCGCGACCTTCTGCTCGAGCGCGTCGAGCTTGTTGGAGAGATCGCTCGTGGCGCTCTTCGCCGCGGCGACCTCGCTCTCGAGCTGCTTCGCCCGATCGTCGATCGTCGCCGCCAGCTTCCCGGCCTGCTCGTTGAGCGCCGCCTGCTGCTGCTTGAGGCCGTCCTCGAGCGACGCGATCTGCGACTTGAGGGGGCCGAGATCGGGCTGGCTCTTGGGCAGCCCGTCGACCGTCTTGCCGAGGGCCGCGAGCTTGCCGCTCAGGTCCTGGACCTGCTGCTGCGCCTCGCTCGTCGTCCCCTCCACCTTCTGCAGGCGGGCCATGATGGTGGGATCGGCGACGGCGGAGCCCACGCGCTCCTGCAGCTTGCCGACCTCGCCCGCGAGGCCCCCGACCTTGCTGGTCTCGGAGCCGATCTGCTGCGTCTGGTCCTCGAGCTGGGCCACGCGAGCCGCAAGCGCCGGATCGGGGCGCGGCCCCGACAGCAGATAGTAGGCGACGGCGCCGACGATGACGGCGCCGACAATCCCACCACCGAGGGCGGCCGGCCAAGGCGAGCGCGCCGGGGGCGGTGCCACGGGGGGCGGCATCCTGGGTGGCTCGCTCATCCGCTCCTCCTCGTCGCCCGGGCGCGTGAATGTTGGGCCGGGGCTCGTCCACGCGCCGCCGGCTCGCCGGGCTCGCCGGGCTCGTCGGCCGGCGGGGCGGGCTCCGCCTTCGCGTCCGCCGTGGCTTCCTCGGCCGGGGCGCCGCTCTCGGCGGCCGGCGTCGGCTCCTCGCCGGCGTCTGCGGCCGGCGGGGCGGCCTCGACTTCCTCACGCGGCTCGGGCGCCGTGGGCTCGGCAGTGCTGGGCTCGGTCCCGGTGGGCTCGGCCTCGGGCCTGGTGGCGCGCTCTGCGTCCGCCGGCGGCGCCGAAGCTTCCGTGGAGGGAGGCGACGGATCTGCCGCGGGAGCCGGCGGCACCGCCGGGACGGGCGACGTGTCCGTTGCGGGAGGCGACTTGCTCGTCGTCGAGCCCGATGCGTCGCCCGGTCGAGCCTGCCTTCTCTGCCTGCTCCGCGTCATGCAGCGACATCTCCGTCTTGAAGCGTCCGGAACGATCTGGGGCGGCCGAGCCCCCCTGTGCGGTGACGGCCTAGAGGTGCACGAGGGTCGACGCTCGAACGACGGCTAGCATCTCCGGGCGATTGTCTCAAGGCAGGCCAGAAGCGCTTGCTGATCCCTGGAGGCGGCGGTCAGGACATCCGCCCAGGCTAGTCCGCGCAGCGGCCCCGCCACGGCCGCGCTCAGACAGATCGCCGTGACGGTGCCCAGGGACTGCATGAGACCCGCCGCCTCGACGAGGGCTGCGAAGGTCTCGGCCGTGCGCGGCGAGTAGAAGAGGCCGGCATCGATCCGGCCTCCCATCAGCTCCCGCTGCGTTCGCCCGGAAAGCCCAGTTGCGGGTGCCGCCGCATAGACCGTGCGTTGGCGATATGCGTAGCCGGCTGCAGCCAGGGCCTCCGCGAGCCCGGGGCGCACCTCGTCGCCGGCAAGATGCAGGATCTCGCCCGCCTCGGGTTGCAGCCAACGGGCGACGAGCTTGGCGAGGTCGACGCCGTCGCCATCGGCGCTGCGCACGTCGGTGCAGCCTGCCCGCTGCGCTGCCGCCGCCGTGGCCTGCCCCACGGTGAAGACCGGCAGCTGCATCAGCCGCACATCCATGCCGCGAAGGCCGTTGCTGCTGGTCAGCACGACGGCGGCCGCCGATCCCACGTCGAGGGGGCCGGCGTCGATCGTGCGGATCACGAGGAGCGGATCGATGATGGCGCGGTGGCCCATGGCATGGAGCCGTCGCGCGGTCACCAGGGACTGCTGGCGCGGCCGGGTGACGAGCACACAGAGACGCTGGGGGGTCGCTTCGGCCTCGTCGGTCATGGTGGCGCTAGGGGCCAGGCTGCCGCCCGACCCAGAAGCTCCCGACCGGCATCGACGCCGATCGCCACGGCCTCGCCGGCCGGCCCGCGTCGCGTCGTGCGCTCGAGCTGTCGACCGTCCGGCGAGGCCAGCAGCGCAACAAGCTCGATCTCGCCCTCGACGAGGCGGGCGTGGCCCGCGATCGGTGTCCGGCACGAGCCGTCCAGCGTCGCCAGGAGCGAGCGCTCGGCCGCGACGCAGGTGGAGGTCGGGCCGTCGTCCAGGGCGTGGAGGAGGTCGCGTATGCGCCCGTCGCCGGCCCTGCACTGAAGGCCGATGGCTCCCTGCGCCACCGCCGGCACCATCTCCTGGGCGGACAGCGGCACGCCGCCGGCAAGGCCGAGCCCCAGCCGCGCAAGGCCCGCGGCGGCCAGCAGGGTTGCTGCGACCTCGCCCCGCTCGACCTTGGCGAGACGCGTCTGCACATTGCCGCGCAGCGGCACGACGCGGAGGTCCGGGCGATGCGCCAGCATCTGCGCGCCACGCCTGAGCGAGGCCGTGCCGACGACGGCACCCTGCGGCAGCGCCCCGATGCTCGTGACGGGCCCCGCGATCAGCACGTCGCGCGGGTCCGCCCGCGGCAGCAGAGCGGCCATCACGAGGCGCTCGGGCAGGATCGTCGCCACGTCCTTCATCGAGTGGACCGCGAGATCGATCGTGCCGGCCAGCAGGGCCTCCTCGATCTCCTTGGTGAACAGGCCCTTGCCGCCGATCTCGGCCAGCGTGCGGTCCTGCACCCGGTCGCCCGTGGTGCGGATGACCTCGATGCGCAGCATGTCGGGCGCGCCCAGGCTCGGGTCGGCCGCGATCAATGCCTGGCGTACGATCTCGGCCTGCGCGAGCGCTAAGGGTGAGCCGCGCGTTCCGATGGCGAAACGGGTCGTTCTGGTCATGCTCGGCCGGAGCGTCTATGGAGCCGGGTGAATCCTAGGGTTATCGTCATCCCGATGTCCTTTCCAGCGATTTCCGGCCGCGTCGTCCTCGGCATCGAGACGAGCTGCGACGAGACGGCCGCGGCGCTCGTCGCCGATGACCGTCGGATCCTGGCGGCTCCCGTCGTCTCGCAGCTCGCCGAGCATGCCCCCTATGGCGGCGTGGTGCCCGAGATCGCCGCCCGTGCCCATGTGCTTCGTCTCGATCGGCTGATCGCCGCCGCCCTGGCCGAGGCCCGGCTCGGCTTCGCCGATCTGGCTGCGGTCGCCGCCACCGCCGGCCCCGGGCTCGTCGGAGGCTTGATGGTAGGCCTGGTGACGGCAAAAGCCATAGCGGCCGTGCGCAACCTGCCGCTGGTCGCCGTCAACCACCTCGAGGCGCACGCGCTCACCGCGCGCCTCACGGACGGGCTCGACTTTCCCTACCTCCTCCTGCTGGTCTCGGGCGGCCACGCCCAGCTCGTCGCGGTCGAGGGTGTCGGGCGTCATCGCCGGCTCGGGACCACGCTCGACGACGCCGTCGGCGAGGCCTTCGACAAGGTCGCGAAGATGCTGGGCCTGGGCTATCCGGGCGGCCCCGCGGTCGAGGCGGCGGCGCAGGGCGGCGATCCCGCCCGCTTCGACCTGCCGCGTCCGCTCCTGGGCCAGCCCGGCTGCGACCTCTCGCTCTCGGGCCTCAAGACCGCGGTGCGGACTGCCGTCCTGAAGCTCGGCGAGGAGGCGCTCGAGCTCCGGGTCACGGCCGATCTGTGCGCCAGCTTCCAGGCGGCGGTGGCCGACATGCTGGTCGACCGCACCCGTCACGCCATCGTGATGTTCCGCCAGCGCTACGGAAGCCTGCCCGCGATCGTCGTGGCCGGCGGGGTCGCCGCCAACCGGGCGCTCGCGCAGAGCCTGGGTGCGCTCGCCCGGAAGGAGGGCGTCCGGCTCGTCGTTCCGCCGATGGCCCTTTGCACCGACAATGCGGTCATGGTGGCCTGGGCGGGGATCGAGCGCCTGGAGCGCGGGCTCGTCGACGGCCTCGACGCCCCGACCCGGCCGCGCTGGCCGCTCGACCCCGACGCCGAGCCGTCGCTGGGCGGCAAAGGTCACAAGGGCCACAAGGCCTGAGCTGGCGGCACCGGGCTCAGGCCGCCTGGGAGCGCTCGCCGCGCGGCGTTTTGCCGAACATCTGCCGGTAGCTGGTCGAGAAGTGCGAGGCCGAGACGAACCCGCAGGCGCAGGCGATGTCCATGATCGGCATGTCGGTCTGGTAGAGCAGGTGGCGCGCCCGCTCGAGGCGCAGCTCCAGATAGTACTGCGCCGGCGGCCGCCGCATATGCCGGCGGAACAGCCGCTCGAGCTGGCGCCTGGAGACGCCCACATAGTGGGACAGCGTCTCCTGATCGAGCGGCTCCTCGATGTTGGCCTCCATCAGCTCGACCGCCATCACGAGCTTCGGGTGATGGACCCCCAGCCGCGTGCGGATCGGCAGCCGCTGGCGGTCGTGCGGCCCGCGGATCCGGTCCATCAGGCACTGCTCCGACACCCGGGTCGCGAGCTGCTGGCCGTGACGCTCGGCGATCCGGTAGAGCATGAGGTCGAGTGCTGCGGTGCCGCCCGAGCAGGTCAGCCGCTTGCCGTCGATCTCGAAAAGGTCGGCGCTGGCCTCGATGTCGGGAAAAGCCTCGACGAAGCCCGGCAGGTTCTCCCAGTGGATGGTGCAGCGGTGGCCATTCAAGAGCCCCGCGCGGGCCAGCACATGGGCACCGGTGCACAGCGCCCCGAGCGTGACGCCCCGACTGTCCAGGCGGCGGAGCCAGGCGAAGACCTCGCGATCCTGGTAGCGCTCGGCGCCGATGCCGCTCGAGAGCAGAACGGTGAGCCGGTCGGCGCCGGGCCCGAGCTCGAGGCCGGTCATTGCGAGGTCGACCTGGACCGAGATGCCGTTGCTCGCGACCACGGGCGCCCCGTCCTTCGAGATCAGCGGCCAGCGATAGAGCGTGCGGCCAGAGAGGCGGTTGGCGATCCTCAGCGGCTCGACCGCGCTCGTGAAGGCGATCATCGAGAAGTTGGGGACGAGCAGGAAGGCTATGGTCTCGACGTCGCGGATATCGCCTCGGGCATCACCGTCCATGACCGTCCTCAGGACGCTCCGGCACAAGAGAGCATGTCGCTTCCAGGCAAGAGGCTAGCACGGCACCCGGTTCCGACCTAGACGCCGCTTGTCGGGTGCGCAAAGGTCGATGTCGGGATCACGGAAGCGGCCGCCCCCGCCTTCGCTAGCCGGGTCCGAAGGGGGAGCCTCGAGGCCCGATGCAGCGCTTTTCGATCTTCTCGCTCGCGCGACACGCGCTCACGGGCCACCGCAACTGGCAGGCCTACTGGCGCAGCCCCGAGCCGCGCCCGGCCTACGACGTCGTCATCATCGGCGGCGGCGGCCACGGCCTCGCCACCGCCTACTATCTGGCCAAGCAGCATGGCATCGCCAACGTGGCGGTGATCGAGCGCGGCTGGCTCGGCGGCGGCAACACGGGCCGCAACACCACCATCATCCGCTCCAATTACCTCTACGACGAGAGCGCTGCCCTCTACGACCACGCGCTGAAGCTCTGGGAGGGCCTGACCCAGGCGCTGAACTACAACGTCATGTTCTCGCAGCGCGGCGTGATGATGCTGGCCCACACCGTCCACGACGTGCAGACGACGCAGCGCCATCTCCACGCCAACCGCCTGAACGGCGTCGACAATGAGTGGCTGACGCCGGAGGGGGCGAAGGCCTTCTGCCCGCCGCTCAATGTCGGCAAGGACATCCGCTACCCGGTGATGGGCGCCGCCCTGCAGCGGCGCGGCGGCGTCGCCCGCCACGACGCCGTGGCCTGGGGCTATGCCCGCGCCGCCGACGCGCTGGGCGTCGACATCATCCAGGGCTGCGAGGTCACCGGCATCAAGGTCGAGCGCGGCCGGGTGACGGGCGTCGAGACGACGAAGGGCACGATCAAGACCGAAAAGGTCGGCTGCGTGACGGCCGGCCACTCCAGCGTCGTGGCCGCGATGGCAGGCGTCCGCCTGCCGCTCGAGAGCTATCCCCTGCAGGCGCTCGTCTCGGAGCCGATCAAGCCCATCATGCCCTGCGTCGTGATGTCGAACACGATCCACGCCTACATCAGCCAGTCCGACAAGGGCGAGCTCGTGATCGGCGCCGGCACCGACGCCTACACCAGCTACAGCCAGCGTGGCGGCATCCACATCATCGAGCACACGCTGGAGGCCATCTGCGAGCTTTTCCCGATGTTCCGCCGCATGCGGATGCTCCGCAGCTGGGGCGGCATCGTCGACGTGACGCCCGACAGAAGCCCGATCATCGCGAGAACGCCGGTCCGCGGCTTCTACATCAACTGCGGCTGGGGCACGGGCGGCTTCAAGGCCACCCCGGGCTCGGGCCACGTCTTCGCGCACACCATCGCCAACGACGCCCCCCACCCGATCAACGCCCCCTTCACCCTGGAGCGCTTCATCAACGGCCGCCTCATCGACGAGGCGGCGGCAGCGGCGGTGGCGCATTGATGGGGGAGGTGGCCCTCTCCCCGTCACCTGACCCCCCGGTCAAGCCGGGGGGTGACGCGGAAAAAGACTGTGGCGCCGGTGCTGTGCTGTCACCCCCCGGCTTGACCGGGGGGTCAGGTGCCTCGAGCCGCCAGATCCTTCCAATACGGGTTCTCCCGCTCGATCAGCGCGATCTTCCACGCTCGCGGCCATTTTTTCAGTCGCTTCTCCCGAGCGATCGCCGCCAGGGGATCGGGGTAGCTCTCGACATGAACGACGGTGCGGGCGCCATATCGCCGCGTGAAACCGCCTTGCGCACCCGTCCGATGCTCTGCCGCTCGCTGCTCGAGCTTCCCCGTTACCCCGACGTAGATGGCGCCGCGCTTATGACTGGCGAGAATGTAGACATGATACTCGCGCATCGCGCGAGCCTGGGACCACCTGATCCCCCGGTCAAGCCGGGGGATGACAGTGTAGGGTGCGTGGCGGTGTCCTTTCCTGGGTCATCCCCCGGCTTGACCGGGGGATCAGGTGCGCGAGAGCGGGCGCCATATCCGTCACTGCCCCCATGCTCCTGATCCCCTGCCCCTATTGCGGCCCGCGGGCCGAGAGCGAGTTCGCTCATGGCGGCGAGGCGCACATCATCCGCCCGCAGCAGCCCGCCATGACCGACGACGCGCCCTGGGCCGCCTATCTCTTCATGCGCCACAATGAAAAAGGCCCGATCCGCGAGCGCTGGCGCCACGCGCATGGCTGCGGCCGCTGGTTCCACGTGCTGCGCGACACGGTGAGCGACGACATCCTGGCCGTCTATCGCATCGGCGACCCGCCGCCTCCGGTCCCGGAGCGCACCCCGACCGCGGAGCGCAAATGACCCAGCGCTTCCGAACCTCCGGCGGCCGTATCGACCGCGCGCGCACCCTCCGCTTCACCTTCGACGGCCAGGGCTACGAGGGCCATCCCGGCGACACGCTGGCCTCGGCCCTTCTCGCCAACGGCGTCCACCTGCTCGGCCGCAGCTTCAAGTACCACCGCCCGCGCGGCATCCTCGCCGCCGGTCCCGAGGAGCCCAACGCCCTCGTCCGAGTCGACCAGGGCGGCGGCCGGGCCGATCCCAACCTGCGTGCCACCCAGGTCGAGCTGTTCGACGGACTGGCCGCCTCGAGCCAGAACCGCTGGCCCTCGCTCCGCTTCGATGTCACCGCGATCAACGACCGCCTGGCCCCGCTCTTCCCGGCCGGCTTCTACTACAAGACCTTCAAGCAGCCGGCCTCCTGGTGGCAGAAGGTCTACGAGCCGCGCATCCGGGCCACGGCCGGCCTCGGTGAGAGCCCGACGGCACCCGATCCCGACCGCTACCTCCATCGCCACGCCCATTGCGACGTGCTGGTGGTGGGCGCAGGCCCTGCCGGCCTCATGGCTGCGCTCGCCGCCGGCCGCAGTGGTGCCCGCGTCATCCTTTGCGACGATCAGGCCGAGCCCGGCGGCAGCCTCCTGGCGGAGAGCGGCGAGCGCCTCCGCATCGCCGGCGCGGCGCCCGACGCCTGGCTCGCCGCGACGCTGGCCGAGCTTGCAGCCATGCCCGAGGTGCGGCTGCTGCCGCGCACCACCTGCTTCGGCTACTACAATCACAACTATCTGGGCCTCCTCGAGCGGGTGACGGACCATCTGGCAGCACCGCCACCCGACCTTCCGCGCCAGCGGCTCTGGCGGGTGCGCGCAAAGCGCGTCGTCCTCGCCACCGGCGCCATCGAGCGGCCGCTTGTGTTCCCCTACAACGACCGGCCCGGGGTCATGCTGGCCTCGGCCGCCCGGACCTACGCCAATCGCTGGGGCGTGCTGGTCGGCCGCGAGGTCGTTGTCGTCACCAACAACGACAGCGCCTATGCCGCCGCCCTCGATCTTGCCGCCGCCGGCGCCCACATCGCCGCCATCGTCGACCTTCGCCACGAGACGCCGGGAGCGCTGCCCGCCTTGGCCGAGCAGGCGGGCATTCCGATCGACCGCGGCCGCGCCGTCATCGGCACGGCCGGGCGCCATCGTGTGGCAGAGGTTCGCATCGTGCGCCTGGATGGGCGAGGCGAGCCCGTGATCGGCGATATCCGCCCGGTGTCCTGCGATGCGCTGCTGATGTCCGGCGGCTGGAACCCTTCCGTCCACCTCTTCTCGCAGAGCCGCGGCCGGCTGCGCTTCGACGAGGCGCTGGCGGCCTTCGTTCCCGACGTCTCGGTCCAGGCCGAGCGCTCCGCCGGCGCCTGCCGCGGTCTCTTTTCGGCGGCTGGCTGCCTCGCCGAGGGAGCGGAGGCGGGCGTCGAGGCGGCACGTGCTGCCGGCTTCGGCGCGGAGCCGGTCGCTGCGCCCGAGGTCGTGGAGCCCGCCGAGGCCGCCCTCCTGCCGGCCTGGCTGGCGCTCGGCAGCCGGCCCGCCTTCCGTTCCCGTGCCTTCGTCGACTTCCAGAACGACGTGACCGCCAAGGACCTGGGCCTCGCCGTGCGCGAGGGCTTTCGCTCGATCGAGCACGTCAAGCGCTACACCACCACCGGCATGGGCACCGACCAGGGCAAGACATCGAACGTCAACGCTCTGGCCATCGTCGCCGGCACCTTGGGCACGGGCATCTCGGCCGTCGGCACCACCACCTTCCGCCCGCCCTACACGCCCACCACCTTCGGCGCCTTCGCCGGCCCCAGCCGCGGCGACCTCTTCGATCCGATCCGCCGCACGCCCAGCCACGCCTGGGCCGAGGCGCAGGGTGCGGTCTTCGAGGATGTCGGCACCTGGAAGCGTGCCCGTCATTTCCCACGGCCGGGCGAGGACATGCACGCCGCCGTCGCCCGCGAGTGCCTCCAGGCCCGCGCCACGGTCGGCATCTTCGACGCCAGCACTCTCGGAAAAATCGACATCCAGGGCCCGGACGCCGCGGCCTTCCTCGATCGCATCTACACCAATGCCTGGCAGAAGCTCGCCGTCGGCCGCGCCCGCTACGGCCTGATGCTGGGCGAGGACGGCATGGTCTTCGACGACGGCGTCACGACACGCATGGCCCAGCACCGCTTCCACATGACCACGACGACGGGCGGGGCCGCGCGCGTGCTGGGCTGGCTCGAGAATTGGCTCCAGACCGAGTGGCCGGAGCTTCGCTGCTACTGCACCTCGGTCACCGAGCAGTGGGCCGTGGTGGCGCTCCAGGGTCCGCGTGCCCGCGACCTGCTCAGCAGTCTCGTCGAGGGCATCGACCTCTCCCGCGAGGCTTTTCCGCATCTGGCCGTGCGCGAGGGCACCATCCTTGGCATCCCCTGCCGCGTCTTCCGCGTCAGCTTCACGGGCGAGCTGGGCTTCGAGATCAACGTGCCCTGGAGCTTCGGCCCTGCGGTATGGGAGGCTGTCGTCGAGGCGGGGAAAAAGCTCGATGCCGTCGTCTACGGCACCGAGGCGATGCACGTGCTGCGCGCCGAGAAGGGCTACATCGTGGCCGGCCAGGAGACCGACGGCACGGTGACGCCCATCGACCTCGGCATGGACTGGATCGTCAGCAAGACAAAGGAGTTCCTGGGCAAGCGCTCGCTCACCCGGCCCGACATGATGCGCTCCGACCGCCGGCAGCTCGTGGGCCTGCTCACGAGGGACCCGCGCACCGTGCTCGAGGAGGGCGCCCAGATCACCGAGCGGCCGCCCACGGAGATCCCGGCCACGATGATCGGCCACGTGACCTCGAGCTACCACTCGCCCACCCTCGACCGCTCGATCGCCCTGGCCCTCGTCGCGGGCGGGCGCGCGCGGATGGGCGAGACCTTGTGCGTGCCGATGCCGGATCGCGTGATCGAGGTCGAGGTGACCTCGCCCGTGTTCCTCGATCCCGAAGAACGAGCGCCTCGATGCATAGGACCGGCGCCCTCGATCATCTCGACCTGGCGCGCCGCCCGTCCACCCCAGGCGCGCCGCTGAAGCTGAAAGAGAACCCGCACACGGCCAAGGTGGGCCTGCGCGGCGACGAGGCGGTGGCCGTGGCGGCGGGCACGGCGCTCGGCCTCGAGCTGCCGCGGACGCGTGGGCGGCACCGCCTCGGCAGACGGCCGCACGGCCTTCTGGATCGGCCCCGACGACTGGATCGTCACGGGCGAGCCGGGCTCCGAGGCGGCGCTCGTCGAGCGCCTGGAGGGGCGCTCGCGGATCTGCCGCACGCCGTCGTCGACATCACCGAGCGGATGACGGTGATCCGCCTCGAGGGCCCCGCGGTGCGCGACGTGCTCGCCGCCGGCTGCCCGCTCGACCTCCACCCGCGCGTCGTTCGCGCCCGGCATGGTCCTCGCGAGCCACCTCGCCAAGGCCAGCGTGCTTCTTCATTTCGCCGGCGGCGACGCCGCGAGCCCGGTCGTCGACCTCTACGTCAACCGCTCGCTCGCCGAGTATGTCTGGCTCTATCTCGAGAACGCCGCGCGCGAGGTCGGCTACGAGATCGTCAGCTGATCCGGTGCCGCATGTGGGGGCTCGCCGACATCGGCATCAGTGACAAAATAGGCCGGCGGCGTCCCGCCGGCCCAGATCGGAGGAAGGCGCGATGAAGACAGAGGCCCGCCTCGTGATCGTCGGCGCCGGCATCGTCGGCTGCAGCACCGCCTATCATCTGGCGAAGCAGGGCTTCACCGACGTTCTGCGTCGTCGACCAGGGCCCCCTGCCCGAGACCGGCGGATCGACCAGCCACGCGCCGGGCGGCGTCTTCCAGACCAACCCGTCGCGCATGATGGCGACCTTCGCCAAATACACGGTGGGCCTGCTGAACGAGCTGAAGCTCGACGGCCAGCCTGCTTTTCTTTCCGTTGGCGGGCTCGAGGTGGCGACGACCGAGGAGCGGGCTCGCGACCTCAAGCGGCGCTACGGCCTCGCCTGCTCCTGGGGCATCCCGGCCGAGCTTGTCGTCAGCCGAGCGCTGCCGCGAGCTATCGCCCTTGATGGACACCCGCACGGTCCTGGGCGGCTTCCTCACCCCCACCGACGGCATCGCCAAGCCCGTGCGCGCCACGGAGGCCATGCTGCGCTTCGCAGTGAAAGAAGGCATCGCCTGCGAGGGCGGCGTCGAGGTCACCGAGATCGAGCTGAAGCAGGGGCGCGTCGCCGCGGTTCTCACCAGCCAGGGCCGCATCGCCTGCGAGATGGTGCTGCTGGCGGGCGGGATCTGGGGCCCGCAACTCGGCCGCATGGCCGGCATCCGCGATCCCGCTCATGCCCTGCGAGCACCAGTACGCCTTCACCAACCCGATCCCCGAGCTGGCCGGCACGACGGAGGAGGCGACCCACGTCCTCCTGCGCCACCAGGACCGCTCGATGTACTTCCGCCAGCATTTCGACGGCTACGGCATCGGCAACTACCGCCACACGCCGCGCCTCGTCGAGGCGGACGCGATCCGGAAGCTCGGCGCCGGCCCCGAGATGCCATCCATCAACGCCTTCCGTCCCGACGATTTTGCGACCGCCGAGGCCGCCACCGCCGAGCTGCTGCCGCCCGTCATGAAGGCCGGCGTCAGATCAGCCTTCAACGGCATGTTCAGCTTCACGCCCGACGGCATGCCGGTGATGGGCGAGAGCCCGGCGGTGCCGGGCCTCTGGGTCGCCGAGGCGGTCTGGATCACGCATGGCGGCGGCGTCGGCAAGACGATGGCCGAGTGGATCGCCACGGGCGAGCCCGAGTGGGACGTGCACGAGGCCGACATCAACCGCTTCCACGCCCACATGACGACGCCGGCCTATGTCCGCCGCCGCGCCTTCCAGCAATATGTCGAGGTCTACGACGTCATCCATCCGCTCCAGCAGATGGAGGAGCCGCGCTGCCTCAGGCGCTCGCCCTTCTTCACCTTCCAGAAGGCGGAGGACGCGGTCTTCTTCGACGCGGCCGGCTGGGAGCGGCCGCAATGGTTCGAGAGCAACCGCCGCCTGCTCGAGGGCGCCAACACGCCCGCGCGCGACGACTGGGCCGCGCATGAACTGGTCGCCGATCCAGGCGGCCGAGCATCGCCATGTCCGCGAGCACGCGGCCCTCTTCGACCTCACCGCCTTCACCAAGATCGAGGTGTCGGGCCCGGGTGCGCTCGCCTTCCTGCAGCGCCTCGCCGCCAACGACGTCGACAAGCCCGCGGGCCGGATCACCTACACGGCGATGCTCAACCGCCGCGGCGGCATCATGTGCGACCTCACCGTCACCCGCCTCGGCCCGGACCGCTTTTTCGTCGTCACGGGCGGCGCCGTCGGCATGCACGATCTCGGCTGGATGCGCCGGCAGGCGCCGGCCGACGGCAGCGTGACGATCGAGGATGCCACCTCGCGCTGGTGCACCCTCGGCCTCTGGGGCCCTCGTGCCCGTGACATCCTGGCCTCGGTCACCGGCGACGACGTCAGCAACGACGCCTTTCCCTACTACACCGCGAAGCGGCTCGTCCTCGGCTACATCCCCGTCCTGGCGCTCCGCCTGTCCTATGCGGGCGAGCTGGGGTGGGAGCTCTACGCGCCTGCCGAGTTCGGCCAGGCGCTCTGGGAGATTCTCTGGGCGGCGGGGCAAAAGCACCGACTGATCGCCGCCGGCGCTGGCTGCTTCGACTCCCTCCGTCTCGAGAAGGGCTATCGTCTCTGGGGCGCCGACATCGACCCCGAGACCGATCCCTTCGAGGCCGGCCTCGGCTGGGCGGTGCGGCTCAAGAAGGGCGACTTCATCGGCCGCGACGCGCTCCTCGAGAAGAAGGAGAAGCCGACTGTCGCGCGGCCTTGCCTGCATGACGCTCGACGATCCCGACAGCGTCATCCTGGGCAAGGAGCCGATCCTCGCCCAGGGGAGCCCGGTGGGCTACGTCACCAGCGCCGCCTATGGCTACACGGTCGGCCGACAGATCGCCTATGGCTACCTCCCCGCGGCGCTGACGGCGGTGGGAACCGCGGTCGAGATCGAGTATCTCGGGCGGCGCCTGAAGGCGACCGTCGCGGGCGAGCCGCTCCTCGATCCCGGCATGGCCCGCCTCAAGGCCTGACGCCGCAGCCCTCGCGTCTCCGGCGACGGCCTGCCGGGCGCGGGCACTCGGGGTTGCAAGACGGCTGCGGACGGCGGCTCTTTCGCCTATCCTCGCGACCGCCCGACATCGGGTGGCGGTGTTCAAGGGGAGCGTCCATGGCGCAGGCCGATCCACAGGCGGCCTTTCGTGCCGGGCTGCTTGGGGAGCCCATCGATCGGAGCAGCCACGAGTGCCTGGCCGAGGCCCGCGGCACCTTTCGCCCACGGCCCGAACGAGGCGGTCGTGCTCAACACACGCCGCCTGCCGGGCCTGAGCGAGCCGCAGGCAGCCTTCGAGGTCGGCCGGCTCCTGCGCGCGGTGGCGCGCCTCTTCGATCAGGCCGGGCTCCGGCGGTCGTGGGCGAGCAATTCCGGGACAATCTGGCGTCCGCCGTCATCACCCATGCGATGCGCCGTACCGCGCAGCCCTGGGTCGTCGAGGATGCGGTCGAGATGTTCATGGAGATGTACGCCCGCATCCTCAGCGACGATGCGGCCGGCTCGGCGCTGGTGCGCAAGGCGCTGCTCGGCAACGCCAAGGACCACGGAGCGCCGCTGCTGGGCGAGCGGCGGGGAGGAGGTGCCCTGAGCGGCGGTCGCGCCGCCGCCTAGAACCGCCCGAGAGCCTCCTGAAGCCCGGCGGCGCCCGGGTTGCTTACGGCCCTGTCGCGGATGATCTGCGTCGGCGTCACGGCGCTGCCGTAATAGGCCTTGTTCCACTCGTTCTTGGCGAGGAAGACCGAGCCGTCGAGCGTCAGGCCGCCATAGAGCCCCTTTCCCTTGCTGAAGACGTAGACGTCCTCGCCGAACTGGATCGTCGTGGCGGCACCCACCCCGGCGCCGACCGGGCCGGCGGCCACGCTCGCATCCGTGCCGAGCTTGAAGCGCGAGCTCAGGATCTTCCCCACGGCACCGTCGTTCATGATCGTGAAGATCACGTCCGACGCCTTGCCGCCGATCTGCAGGCCCAGGCTGCCGCCGACCAGGTCGAAGAAGGCGGGCTCGCCCCAGGCGCCGGTGCGCACGTCACGCGCCAGCATCACGCCCTTGCCGTACTCCGCGCCCGACGAGGAAGCCGGCCTTGAGAAGGTCGGGCAGGACGACCACGGCGTAGGCGTTCTGCATATAGACGTGCATCTGCTTGAAGTTCGGGTCGTTCAGGAACTCCTCGACCACGATCCTCGCCCGGTCGACGAGGAGCTGCTCCTCGGTCGGGTTCGGCGTCTGGGCCAGGGTCAGCTCGCGGGGCAGCAGCAAGGCGAACGAGCTTAGGCCGGCGAGGGCGAGAACCCCGCGACGACTCGTAATCTTCATCGCCCGCTCCGTATTCTGGCTGATGCGCATCGGAAATGATCGGCAGGCCACCTCCTAGAACGTCTCCCATGCCATGCCAAGCCCTTGCCGCCCGAGGCTGAGGTACTGGTGGAGCCCGCGGCCTGCGGTTTCTCGTCCGCGAGCCGGCCCTGGTCACCCGAAGCGATGGGGCCTGAGGCCGCTCGTGGAACCAGCGCACAAAGCTCGTCATGTCGAAGACCGGCACGCCCAGCTGCTCGCCGAGGGCGGCCGCGTAGGGGCACATGTTGGTGCACTCCAGCAGCACCGCGCCGACATCGGGATGAGCCGCGACCAGCGCCCGGCCGGCCTCGATCAGATCCGCCTCGGCGGCCGCGACGTCGAGCCGCGGCTCGTCGCCCAGGATGACGCGCGTGAATTCGCGGCCACCATCGGTGCCCCAGACGGGCGTGCCCTCCGGCACGCGCGGCCGCCGCCAGATGCGCCTCCGTCAGCGTCGCCTTCGAGATCGTGAGGATGCCGACGCGCCGGCCCGGCGGCAGCAGCGCCTGGATCATCGGCGCCTGCATCAGCGACGAGGTCGCGACCGGCACCCCCACGGCCCGCGCGATCTCCTCCTGATAGACCGACAAAAAACCGCAATTGGTCGTGATGCCGTCGGCGCCGATGGCCACGAGCTCGCGTGCCGCCTCGATGAAGGCGGGCAGCAGGCCCTTCGGCACCGCGGCGCACGACGCGGTCGGGCGAGGCGTCCTTGACCACCCGGTAGAGCACCGGAAAGGGCCAGGTGCCGGCATTGCCGACATCGCCCGGGATGCGCGGAAAGCGCGCCTCGAGCATCAGGATGCCGACGGCAGCGCCATAGACCGCCTTGCCTCCGTGCGCGATGCGTCGGTCGCCGTGCGTGTCATCCGGCAGCGCTCCTCCCGAGCTGCAGGTCGCTCAAGCCACCCACTCGCTCACCGGTGCGCGCGCCTCGTGCAGCGGCTGGCACAGCACGTCGACCAGTGTCGGCTCCGCTGCCTCGAGCGCCTTGGCGAGCGTGGGCTTGAGCTGCTCCGGATCGCTCACCTCGAAGCTCTTGATGCCCGAAAGCCTGGGCGATCGCCGCATGGCGCGAGCGGCCGAAGTCGACGGAGAAATAGCGCTCGCCGAAGCCTGTTTTCTGCCCCGCCTTGATCCAGCCATAGACGCCGTTCGAGACGACCACGAGGGTCACCGGCAGGCGCAGCCGGACGATCGTCTCGAGCTCGCCGCAGGCCATGCCGAAGCTGCCGTCGCCCATCACCGCGACGCACTTGGCGCCCGGCCGGCCGATGCGCAGCCCCCACCACCGCGGGCAGGGCGAATAGCCGAGAGCCCCGTGCGCCCGGTTCGAGATGAACCGCCGACCCGGCTGCGCCTGATGATAGTAGGCCGAGAAATAGGGGCAGGGCGTGCCCGGATCGGCGACGATCACCGAGTCCTCCGGCAGCAGCTCCTGAAGCGCCGCGACCAGCCGCTCGGGACGGATCGGCGTCTCGTCCGAGCGCGCCAGCGCCAGGAACGAGCCCTGCTTTTGCGCCTTCGCCTCCGCGACCCGGCGCCGCGCCGATCGCCGCCGTCCGCCGTCGACCTCGCGCGTGACGAGCGCCGCATTCACCGCGGCGAGCGCCAGACGGGCATCGGCAACGAGAGAGACCTCGGTCGGATAGTTGGCGCCCGGCACCGCCGGATCGACGTCGATATGGAGGACGCGCACCTTGCCGGGCTCGGGATGGCGCCAGCGCTCGGTCGTCACCGAGCCGGCACGGCAGCCGATGAAGAGGACGAGATCGGCCCGCGTCGACCACCGCCCGGGTCTCGGGCGTGCCGCCGTTCGAGCCGACCACGCCCAGCGCCAGCGGATGGCCGTCGGCGATGGACCCTGGCCGCTGATCGTGGTCGCGACCACGGCACCCGTCATCTCGGCCAGCCGCTGCAGCTCGGCCTCGGCTCCGGCGATCACGACCCCGCCGCCGCAGACGATGACGGGGCTGCGCGCCGACAGCAGCGCCTCGGCAAAAGCCTCGACGGCGGCGGGGTCGGGGGCGGTCGGCATGGCCGGGAAGGCTCATGTGCGCCGGATCGTGCCAGATGGCGGTCTCGTCGACCGGATCCCGCTGCACGTCGAAGGGCAGGCCCAGATGCACCGCACCCGGCCGCCCGGTCGTCATCTCGCGAAATGCCCGCCGCAGCACCTGCGGGATCTGGTCGGCCCGGTCGATCACCGTGTTCCACTTGGCGAGCGGCCGGAACAGCGCCTCCTGGTCCAGCTCGGTCAGCACGTAGCGGCCGCGTCCCGTCGTCGAGATGTCTGTCGTGATGGCGAGGATCGGGATCGAGCTTTCGTTCGCCTCGACCACGCCCGGCAGGATGTAGGTGGCGCCGCCGCCCGAGGGCCCCTCGCAGACGCCGGGCTTTCCGGTCACGCGGGCATAGGCGTCCGCCATGTAGGCGGCGTGGCGCTCGTCGCGCGTCAGGATGTGCTCGGATGCCGTGGTCGAGCCGGAAGAGCGCGTCATAGAGCGGCAGGCTCGTGTCGCCGCAAAGCCCGAACACGTGCTGGACGCCATAGAGCTGCAGCATCCGCACCATGGCCTCGGCACCCGAGAGCCTGTTCATCCGCCATCCTCCGATCGCTGCCCGCGGCGAGGATTAGCGAGGCCGCGCCGCAGCGGCAACGCTCCCGTCCACCGGGGATGCCGTGCGCCATTGTTGCCGGCATCGAGACAATCTTGTTCGGCCACCGCCTGTTCCCGTGGCGTCGACGGACGCGTTACTTCACCATCTGCGGCAGGTGCCGTGCAGCGGAGGGAAGCAGGGATGACGAAGGTTCTCGTGCTCTATTACAGCGCCTACGGCCATATCGAGACCATGGCCTATGCCGTGGCCGAGGGTGTCAAGGAGGTCGACGGCGTCGAGGTGACGGTCAAGCGGGTGCCCGAGCTGGTGCCCGAGGACGTCGCCAAGGGCGCCCACATGAAGACTCGACCAGAAGGCGCCGATCGCCACGGTCGACGAGCTTTCCGAGTACGACGCCGTCATCTTCGGCACGCCCACCCGCTTCGGCAACATGGCCGCGCAGATGAAGAACTTCTTGGACCAGACCGGCGGCCACTGGATGAAGGGCGCCCTGGTCGGCAAGGTCGGCAGCGTCTTCGCCAGCACCGCCACCCAGCATGGCGGCCAGGAGACGACCATCACCTCCTTCCACACCGTTCTCCTCCACCAGGGCTTCATCATCGTCGGCCTGCCCTACGCTTTCCCCGGCCTCATCAACATGGACGAGATCACGGGCGGCACGCCCTACGGCGCCACCACGCTCGCCAAGGCCGACGGCTCGCCGCCAGCCTTCCGAGAACGAGCTCGCCGGCGCCCGCTACCAGGGCCGTCACGTCGCGACGATCGCCAAGAAGCTTCACGGCTGATCAGGTCGCCGGAGATAGAGGAACTGACAAGGATGGGCCTCCTGGTCGACGGCCGATGGCAGGACCGCTGGTACGACACCGTCGACCGGCGGCCGCTTCGTTCGCAAGGAATCGGCGTTCCGCAACTGGGTCACGGCCGACGGCAGCGCCGGCCCCACGGGCGAGGGCGGCTTCGCCGCCGAGCCCGGGCGCTATCATCTCTATGTCTCGCTCGCCTGCCCCTGGGCGCATCGCACGCTGATCTTCCGCAAGCTCAAGGGGCTCGAGCGGATGATCGACGTCTCGGTCGTCCACTGGCTCATGGGCGAGCAGGGCTGGACCTTCGAGCACGGCCGCGGGCGCCACCGGCGACCGCCTGTTCGGCTCGAGCTTTCTGCACGAGATCTATACGCGCGCCCGAGCCCGACTATACCGGCCGCGTCACCGTGCCGGTGCTCTGGGACAAGAAGCGGCAGACGATCGTCAACAACGAGTTGTCCGAGATCATCCGCATGCTGAACGGCGCCTTCGACGGCGTCGGCGCCGCATCCCGGCGACTATCTATCCCGCAGGCGCTGCGCGCCGAGATCGACGCGGTCAACGCGCGCGTCTACGACACGGTCAACAACGGCGTCTACAAGGCCGGCTTCGCCACCACCCAGGACGCCTACGAGGAGGCCGTGACGCCGCTGTTCGACAGCCTCGACTGGCTCGAGGACCGGCTCTCACGCCAGCGCTATCTCGTCGGCGAGAAAATCACCGAGGCCGACTGGCGGCTCTTCACCACGCTCGTGCGCTTCGATCCGGTCTATGTCGGCCACTTCAAGTGCAACCTGCGCCGCATCGCCGACTATCCGGCCCTCCAGGGCTATCTGCGCGAGCTCTACCAGTGGCCGGGCGTCGCCGAGACGGTGAGCTTCCACCACATCAAGCACCACTATTACGGCAGCCACGGCACCATCAACCCGACCGGCATCGTCCCCAAGGGCCCGATCCTCGACCTCGACACCCCCCACGGCCGCGACCGCCTCCGCGCGGCGTGACCGCCTCTGCGGCCTGAGCTACGATTCGGGGCCGGAGGTCTCAGGCGATGACCGGCTCCGCGCTTTCGCATGGTGCCACGCTCGACGCTTTCCTCGCCTGGGAGGACCGACAGCTCGACCGTTACGAGCTGGTGGGCGTCGTCGTCCGCCCCTTCTCGGGTGGCACCGCGGCGCTCGATCTTCTGAGCGTGAGCCTGATTAGCCTTCTTGCCACCGCATTGCGCGCGACGCCCTGGAGCGCCCACGCCTCCAACCTCCGGATCGTCGCGCGGACAGCCAACGCCTCCATGTATCCGGAGCTGTTCGTTCGCGGCGATCCCCGCGACGGCAACCGGACCAGCTGCGAGGACCCGTTGATCGTCTTCGAGGTCCTTTCCGAGAGCACCGCGCAATACGACCTCACCCGCAAGCGTCTCGCCTGCGAGACGATCCCCACACTCGAGCGCATTGTCTTCGTCTCACAGGAGGAGCCGCGGCTCGACATGCGGGCGCGCGGAGCGGATGGCGTCTGGCAGGACGAGGTCGTGGATGGGGTCGATCTCCAGCTCGACCTGCCCGAGCTCGGTCTTCATCTTCCGCTCGCCGAGATCTACGAGGCCACGAGCGCCGCCGAAGGCTGACCGGTCCTTGAGCGGGGCCGCCGAGATCACCCGTGGGTGTGGCGGTGGTGCAGGTCCGGATAGTGCGGATGGCCATGCACCAGCCGCTCATGCCGGTGCGGGTGGCTGTGCGGCTCGCCCGGCGGGTCGCCGGCCCGATGGGCATGGCGATGGTGCGGGTCGTCATGCGTGTGCCGGTGCTCGTGCTTCAGGGGCTCGTGGACATGCTCGTGCTCGTGGCGCTCGGCAAGGTGGAGCCAGAGGCCCACGGCCATCAGCCCGCCCGCGGCGAGAAGCCGGCCCGAGAGAGGCTCGGCCAGGATCAGCAGCGCCAGCACGGCGCCGATGAAGGGGGCGAGCGCGAAGTAGGCGCCGGTGCGGGCCGCGCCCAGATGGCGAAGCGCCGCCACGTAGAGGGCAAGGCTGAGCCCGTAGCCGAGGAAGCCCACGAGGGCGGCGCCGGCGATCGGGGCCAGCGCCGGCAGATCGGTGTGGAGCCACAGGCCGAGCGCCAGGTTGACGCCGCCGGCGACCAGCCCCTTGACCATCGCGATCTGCAGGGGATCGGCCGAGGAAAGCTTGCGGGTCAGGTTGTTGTCGACGCCCCAGGCGAGACAGGCGCCGGCGATGAGAAGGGCGCCGACGCCCGGTATCGCCCCGCGCCCCTGCCAGGAGAGCAGCAGGGCCCCACCGAGGATGGCGGCCGCGCCGATGAGAAGCCTGCGGTCGACGTTCTCGCGGAAGACGAGCCAGGCGAGGCCCATCGTGGCGAGGCTTTCGAGGTTGAGCAGCAGCGAGGCCGATGCGGCGTCGGTCCGCGTCAGGCCGAGCATCAGGAGCAGCGGCCCCACCACACCGCCCGTCAGAACCGCGCCGGCGAGCCAGGGCAGATCTCCACGCCGCAGGGGCGCCTCGGTGGCCGCGAGGCCGGCGGCGAAGCGGGCGGTCCGGAGCGCCAGAAGGCCGACACCCGCACTGAGATAGAGGAGGCCCGCCAGGACCCACGGGTCGATGCGCGCCAGCAGCAGCTTGGCGAACGGCGTGCTCGCCCCGAAGAGAGCGGCGGAGGCGAGCGCCATCGGCACCCCCGGCCAGCGGTGGGAGATCGCCTTCAGCATCGCTTGGCTCCGTCGCTCGTGCGGCCGCGCTTCTGGCTCAAGGTTGTTCCTCCCGCCGCCCCATCGGGTAGGGGATGCTACTAAGGCGCAAACGCCAAGAGTCCGTGAGGCTCAACACCTATTCGGCTCTTCCCTGTCGTACTTGCCTGTCGCACATAAGACTTACTCAATTCAGGCGTGAGGGCATTCTCACCTTGTGCTCGTGTGAATAGGAGGTTGCGCCTATCACCTCAGGGTCGTATTACTGCGAGAAATTACCAACCGAGGATTGAGTCAAAGATCCAATTCCTCCGCCGGCCCGAAGTCCAGGAACTCACCGGCCTGCCAGATACTAATATCCCAACAATATCCATGACAGCTGATGCGTGTGGTGCTATGCTTTGGGCATGGAAGCGCGGGACTTTCGCAGCATCGGGCGGGCGGCGCAGGAGGCGCTGCGGCGGCGCGCCTTGTTCCTGATCGAGGAGCAGGGCCTGAGCCAGGCGCAGGCGGCCGAGGTGGTCGGCGTGCAGCGGCAGACGGTCAACATCTGGCTAAGCGCTATCGCGAGCAGGGCGAGGCGGGCGTGCTGGACGGGCGGCGGGTGTCGCCGCGCCGGGGCAAGGGGCTGCTGACGGCGGACGAGGCTGGCAAGGTCCAGGGCTGGATCCGCGACCGGACCCCGGACCAGCTGAAGCTGCCCTTTGCCTTGTGGACCAGCCGGGCGGTGCGCGACCTGATCGCGCTGCGCTTTGACAAGCGGCTCGGGCTGTCGACGGTCCAGCTCTATCTGCAGCGCCTGTCGACTTCGTCGACATCCCGCCGGGGGATCGGGCCTCAGGCCCGATGGGCATGACACCGCAAAAGCCCCTGGCCCGGGCGAAGGAGCGCTCACCCGGCGGCGGTCGCGGCTTGGCTGGAGCAGCACTACCCGGCGATCGCCAAGCGGGCCAAAGCCGAGGGGGCCGCGATCTACTGGGGCGACGAGACCGGGATCTCCGTCAGGACCAGATCGGCCGGTCCTACGCGCCCAGAGGCGCGACGCCGGTCGTCGTCCGGACGGCCAAGCGCGTCCCGCAGAGCATGATCTCGGCGGTCAGCAACGCGGCCGATGCGCTTCATGCTCTACGACGGCGCGATGAACGCCGCCGCTTCATCGCCTTCCTGCGCCGGCTGATCAGGGATGCCGGGCAGAAGGTGTTCCTGATCGTCGACAAGCTGAAGGTGCACCACGCCGCCAGGTCAAGGCGTGGGTGGCGGCGCACGCCAACGGATCGAGCTGTTCTACCTGCCGGCCTACGCACCCGACCACAACCCCGACGAGTACCTGAACAACGACCTGAAGCAGAAGCTGCGCCAGCGGCCCCAGCCCGCCTCGAAAGACGAGCTGCTCAAGAGCACCCGTGCGGTGCTGCGCGCCATCCAGCGCTCACCTCGCCGCATCCAGACCTACTTCAAGCCGCCCAGCCGTTCGATATGCCGCCTGAATGTCAGGTATATCCATGGGATATTAGTAGCCTATCAAGCTACGGTCTTAGCTGCCGTGGCCGTCCCTGCCTCCTGGTTTGCGCTTGGCTTCCGAGGTCTCGCTCTTCTGGGCGTAGGCACGGTATTTTCCCTCGTCGTTCTAGGTCGGCGCTGGCGCAACACCGTCCGCGTCCTCCTTGACCGGTATGGAATGATCGCGAGCCATAGGGCCCATCTAGGCCTCCAGGCCGCCTTGGGCGACGACCTGCGAGCGCTGGTCGGCAGTTGGACAGGGCGACCGGCGAACCAACCCGTGGCTGAGAAGGCGAAGCTTGCAGCGTTCTCCGCATCGCTCGTCATCGTCGCCGGTCTATGGGCCGCTTCCATTTGGTTACTCGCGCAAAGCGCCATAACGGTTCGTAGCCTCGTGCCCGACTGGCTCACTATTCCCCTGGGAGGCGATTTGCTCGCCAGACCGACTTCGCCGGCAGTTGCGTCAGCGGTGGCCCTTATTCTTTGGGCCCTCGGCGGACTTTTCTTGCTTTGGCTGCTTTGGTTTCCTCGGAAACAGGCTGACCGTATCCTTCGCATCGTCGATGATCTCGACCGCTGCCCGCCAGCGGAAATCCTCGAACTCATCGAAGCCATTAAGCTAATGGTCGAGGACGAAGAGATATGTAAAGAATTTCAAGCGCTTGTGCTGATGGATAAACATATCCTAGCCGATGCGATCGCAGAACAATTCAAAAAACATAATAGATTGCAATGGCGGTACCATAGTCGAGCGAGAACGCGTCATCTCAGAGCATATGTAGAGGCTGCTTCTCCTACGCCTTCATCTTCCAAATTTGACGGGTTGCGATGTACGAGAATTTGCGCGGTACACGATTGAAGAGCTCGATCCAATATCGGACTCGGGCGGGAGGGAGATGTTAGAAACAACTGCTGCGCAGCTAGTTGTGCTTCATCGACGAGGTAGATTGCCGTCGCCTCGTGATATTCACTCCTTCATCTTCAAGTATCAACTGGCGCGTCTGTTACTGCGCTTTGGGGATGCCCCCAACGTCTCTCCCGGCCCGCTCGCAAACATTCTAGTGGTCTGAAGCTAACGTTTGATACCCTCGATTGACCTTGGCGATGATGCGGTCGGGGTCGGCGGTCCAGACGAAGGGCTTGGGCCTCTGATTGTGCTCGTCGAGATAGCGGTTGATGGCGACCTGGAGGTCGACCAGCGAGTGGAAGGTGCCGCGTCGCAGCCTCCGTCGGGTCAGCGTGGCGAAGAAGGACTCACCGCGTTGGCCCAAGAGCAGGAGGTGGGGGTGAAGTGGAAGGTCCAGCGGGGGTGTCGCGATAGCCAGGCCCGGACCTTGGGGTACTTGTGGGCCGCATTATTGTCGAGGATGGCGTGGACGAGCTTGCCAGCTGGCACGGCGGCCTCCACCCGATTGAGGAAGCGGATGAGCTCCTGATGCCGATGGCGTTGCATGCACTGGCCGATGACCGTGCCGTCGAGCACGTTCAATGCTGCGAACAGCGTGGTCGTTCCGTTTCGGATATAGTCATGCGTCATGGTGCCGGCCCGACCCTTCTTCATCGGCAGGCCCGGCTGCGTCCGATCCAACGCCTGAATTGGGACTGTCAGGAATTTCCGTGTGCGGGCCATGACGATGGGAAGGAAGGAGACCCTCACATGGCACGCCGCAAAGCCCCGGTTATCCCTGACGCATCTGCTGGACCAGCTTCTCGCCGGCCGTGATCCGCAGGCTGCCCTTGGCCAGGATGGCCTCATCGAGGAGTTGAAGCGGGCGCTGGCGGAACGGGCGCTGAACGCCGAGATGGACCACCATCTGGACGGCGAGGCGGCCGACGGCCGGCCCAACAGCCGCAACGGCTATGGCCAGAAGACGCTGCTCGACCGACAGCGGCAAGCTGCCGATCTCGGTCCCGCGCGACCGGCTGTCGACCTTCGACCCGCAGCTGATCGCCAAGTATCGCCGGCGGCTGCCCGGGCTTCGACGACAAGCTCGATGTCGATGTACGCCCGCGGCATGACAGTGCGCGAGATCCAAGGCCATCTGGCCGATCTCTACGGCATCGACGTCTCGCCGGACCTGATCAGCGCCGTCACCGACGCCATCCTGGACGAGATCGCGGCGTGGCAGAATCGCCCGCTCGAGGCGGTCTATCCCCTGGTCTTCTTCGATGCCCTGCGGGTGAAGATCCGCGACGAGGGCACGGTCCGCAACAAGGCCATCTACGTCGCGCTCGGCGTCCGCGCCGACGGCCGCAAGGAGATCCTCGGGCCTTTGGATCGAGCAGACCGAAGGCGCCAAGTTCTGGCTGCGGGTCATGACCGAACTCAAGAACCGCGGCGTCGAGGACGTCCTCATCGCGGTGGTCGACGGCCTGAAGGGCTTTCCCGACGCGATCACCGCCGTGTTCCCGCAAGCCCAAGTCCAGACCTGCATCGTGCACCTGATCCGCAACTCGCTCGACTTCGTCTCCTACAAGGATCGCAAGCTGTCGCGGCCGCGCTGAAGGAGATCTACAAAGCGGCCGACGCCGCGGCCGGCGCCGCGGCCCTGGACGTCTTCGCCGACGGCGATTGGGGGGTGAAATACCCGGCGATCGCCATGTCCTGGCGGCGCACTGGCCGGCGGTGATCCCGTTCTTCGCCTTCCCCACCGACGTCCGCCGGATCATCTACACGACCAATGCCATCGAGGCCCTGAACGCCAAGCTTCGCCGGGCAGTCCGGACAAGGGGTCACTTCCCGAGCGACGACGGCGCGCTCAAGCTCCTCTTCCTGGTCTTGAACCTGGCCGAGAAGGAGTGGAGGATGCCACCACAGAGAATGGGCGATGGCCAAGGCTCAGTTCGCGATCCTCTTCGAAGAGCGCTTCCAGGGCGCCTGAGCCTCAATGTTCAACCCGTGGCCCGCACACGGAAATTCCTGACAGTCCCCGATCATGCTTTTTTCAGCAGGCGCAGCTCCAGCGCCTGTTCGGCGACCACCTCCTTAAGGGTGCGGGCTTCCTCGCGCAGCGCCTTGACCTCGTCGCTCGTCGCCGCTCGAGCCGTATCGCCCGCCAGGCGCCGCTTCCCGGCTTCGAGGAACTCCTTCGACCAGGCGCAATAAAGGCTTTCGCCAATGCCCTCCCGGCGGCACAGGGCGGCGATGCTGTCCTCACCGCGCAGCCCTTCCAGCACGATGCGGATCTTGTCCTCGGCCGAGTGGTGCTTGCGGGTGACGCCGCGAATGTCACGGACGGTCCGCTCGGCGGACGCTTTGCCCGCACCGCTCTCACGCCGGTTGCTGGGGATGGAGGATCTCTGGCTCATCTGCACTCCTTGGCGGCTACGATGAGCCAGAGATCCTCCATCCTTCAACCATGCCACAATGTCTCATGGGCCCTGACGCCAGACAATCCATGTCGACACCAAAAAGCTCGGCCGCGTCGTGAGACCGAGCCACCGCGTCACCGGCAACCGGCGCGACAGCGTCAGAGGTGCTGGTCCGCCGGGGCCTCTTGGCCCCGGTCCCTTCGGGAGTGGATCGGCGGGCCTGCTGGCCGCCGATGGGACTTCGTTCACGTGGCCGTCGATGACGCATCCCGGCTCGCCTATACCGAGGTCATGACAAGCGAGCGCAAGGAGGAAGCGCCGCCTTTCTCATGCGCGCGCTCGCCTTCTTCGCCGCCCACGGCGTCACCGTCGAGCGCGTCATGACCAACAACGGCAACGCCCACACTCGGCCCTCGAGGGCAGGCCACCCGTCACACGACTGAACAACCTCCCCAGATTCGACAGCTAGGGTTCGGCCGGGACCGGAAGCGGGCTGACCGCATCCGTGTTTTAACCGGCGGCCTTTTCATTCTTCGTGTCCGTGAAATCGAGCACGACGCGCGACGGCACGTCGCCATGTTCCAGCCTTTCGAAGATCTTGTTGATCGACGAAAGCGGCTGCAGCTCGATGTCGGCCTTCACCTTGCCTTTTGCCGCAAAGTCGAGGCACTCCGCCATGTCCTTGCGCGTGCCCACAAACGAGCCACGCACGGTGACGCAGTTGGCCACCAGGTCGAAGATATCGAGGGGGAAGGCGCCGGGCGGCAGGCCGTTCAGGACGCAGATCCCGTGCTTGCGCGTCATCGCCACGCCCTGCTTGAACGCGGATAGCGAAGGCGCGGTGATCACCACGCCGTGCGCGCCGCCGCCGGTTTCCTTTTTCAGGATTTCGGCTGGATCGTCGGTCTTGGCGTTGATGACCAGGTCGGCGCCGAGCCGCTTGGCGTGGTCAAGCTTGCCGTCCTCGATATCGACGCCGCAGACCAGCAGACCCATGGCCTTGGCGTACTGGATCGCCAGGTGACCGAGACCGCCGCAGCCGGAGATGGCGATCCATTCCCCAGGTCTCGCCTCGGTCTCCTTGATCCCCTTGTAGGTGGTGATGCCGGCGCAGATCAGGGGCGCGGCTTCCTTGGGGCCGAGCCCTTTCGGGATGTGCGCGACATAGTTGGGGTCGGCCAGGACGTACTCGGCGAAGCCGCCGTTCTTGGTGTAGCCGCCAAACTCGGCCTCGGCGCACACGGTCTCCCAAGCCGACAGGCAGTATTCACAGTGACCGCAGGCCGAGTAGAGCCAGGGCACGCCCACGCGGTCGCCCTCCTTGACGATGGTCACGCCTGCGCCCAGCCCAACGACGATGCCAATCGCCTCGTGACCCGGAATGAAGGGCGGCGTCGGCTTGAGCGGCCAGTCGCCGTTGGCGGCATGCAGATCGGTGTGGCAGACGCCGCAGGCCTCGGTCTTGACCAGGATCTGGCCCGGGCCGGGCGTCGGGACGTCCCATTCCCGAATCTCCAGCGGCTTCTTGAACGCGGTGACGACAGCGGCTTGCATCTTGGTGGGCATATTGATCCCCCTTTCGGGGCTCGGGTTCAGGCGAGTTCGCCTCGTCGTGGATCAGGCTGCGGCGGCGCCAAGGCCCCTCACGGCCTCGATCATCTTGACCAAGACGGCCTGGGCGTCGCCGAAGACCATGTTGCAGTTGGGTGAGTAGAACAGGGCGTTGACGATGCCCGAGTAGCCTTTTCCCTGGCCGCGTTTGACCACATAGACCTGCTCGGCCTTGTCGGCGTTGAGGATGGGCATGCCGAAGATGGGAGACGACTTGTCGGTGCGCGCCGCCGGGTTGACGACGTCGTTGGCACCGATGACCAGCGTGACGTCGGTCGTAGCGAAGTCGTCGTTGATGTCCTCGAGCTGGAAGATCATGTCGTAGGGCACGCCGGCCTCGGCCAGCAGCACGTCCATCTGACCGGGCATCCGTCCGGCCACCGGGTGGATGGCGAATTTGACGGAAACCTTCGCCGCCAGCAGCAGCTTGACGAATTCATAGAGCTTCTGCTGGGCGCGGGCCGCCGCAAGGCCGTAGCCGGGCACGATGATGACACTGCTGGCGTATCGCATCTTGATGGCGGCGTCTGACGCACTCGTCGGCCGCTCGCTGCCCTGGATGGCGCCGGGCTTGGCCTTGGCCACGGTCCCGAAGTTGGTGAACAGCACATTGGCGATGGAGCGGTTCATCGCCTTGGCCATGATCACCGTCAAAAGCAGGCCCGCGGCGCCCACCACCGTGCCGGCGATCATCAGCGCCGGGTTTTGAAGCACGAACCCCCCCAGCCCCACGGCGAGGCCGGTTAAGGCGTTGTAGATGGAGATCACCACCGGCATGTCGGCGCCGCCGATCGGCAAGGTCATCAGCACCCCGAACGCCAGGGCGCAGGCGAAGAAGATCCAGATCCAGGTCGGCGTGGTCAGCAACAGGCCGCCGACGCCCAGGGCGGACGCCAAAGTCACGCCCGCGACGGCGAGCGTCGCCGCCATGACCGCCGCATTGGCGAACTGCTGGCCCTTCACGCGCAAAGGCTTTTTGATGACGCCATCGAGCTTGGCCCAGGCGACAACGGAACCGGAGAGCGAGACTGCCCCGATCAGGCCGCCCACCAGGGTCACGACCAGCTGCGTGGCCCCCTGGGTGCGACCGCCGAAGAGCTCGACCGCGGCGATCGAGCCTGCGGCCCCGCCGCCCATGCCGTTGTAGATCGCCACCATCTGCGGCATGGCCGTCATGGCGACCTTGCGCCCGACAAACCAAGCCCCCACGCCGCCGATCAGCAAAGCGGTTATGGCGAGGCCGATATTGACCAACATGTGCGGCCGCGCCGCGGCGTCGACGGTAAACACGTAGAGGAAACTCGCCGCCACCGCGGCGATCATGCCCAGTCCCGCGACACGGATGCCCGATGGCGCCGTCGCCGGCGAAGACATGCGCTTCAGGCCGAACATGAACAGAAAGGCCGCACAAAGATCGGTGCAGCCGATGACGATTTGGGAAACCAGGGTGAGCATGGCGGGGGTGAGGATGTCGAGGGTGAACATGGCGGGCCTCAGCTCTTCTTCAGATGATGGACCCGAGCGTGACCGTGGGCGGGCTTGGGCTTGGCGTCGCTGGTCTTGAACATGGCCAGCATGCGATCGGTGACGGCGTATCCGCCGGCGGCGTTTCCGGCCCCGAGCAGCACGGCGAAGAAGCCGATCCCCTGCTCGAGCGGGGTGGTGGCGTTGAACAGGGCGTAGAGGCCGCCGACCACCACGATACCGTGGACGAAGTTGGAGCCGGACATCAGCGGCGTATGCAGGATCGCCGGCACATTGCCGATGATCACCCAGCCGGCGAAGGCGGCGAGCATGAAGATGTACAGGGCGACAAACCCGGTCATGGCTATGTCGAAATTCATCGCTGGGGTCCGATCGTTCTCAAGCCGCTTTCGCGGGTGATGATGTGGAGGCTTTGGCCTTCGTGCCATCGTCCGGCTCGGCTTCCGTGTCGCAGAGCTTGCCGTCGCGGGTCAGGACGGTCTTGGCGATGACCTCATCGGTCCAGTCGATGGTGATGATGTTGTCCTTGAGCATCAGCGCCAGCAGATTGAATTGGTTCTTCGCGTAGAGCTCGCTCGCGTCGGCGCCGAGCAGCGAGGGGACGTTCAGGGGCGCAACGATCGTGACGTCGCCAACCTGCGCGGTCTCGCCAGGTCGGGTGTCCTCGCAGTTGCCGCCGCCCTCGGCGGAGAGGTCGACGATGACGGCACCGGCCTTCATGCCCGCCACCTGCGCCTTGCTGATCAGTTTGGGCGACGCTTTGCCGGGAATCGCCGCCGTGGTGATGATCAGGTCCGAGCCTTGGATATGCACGGTCAGCACCGCATCGACCTTGGCCTTTTCCTCGGGCGTGAGGGCGCGCGCGTAGCCGCCCTTGCCGGTGGCGTCGACGCCGGTGTCGACGAAGGTGGCGCCCAGGGACAGGGCCTGCTCCTTGGTGGCCGGACGGATGTCATAGCCTTCCACAACCGCACCGAGCCGCTGGGCGGTCGCGATGGCTTCGAGACCCGCAACGCCCAACCCCATAACCATAACCTTGGCCGGGCCGATGACGCCCGCAGCTGAGGTGATCTTGGGCAGGACGCCGGCCATGTGGGTCATGCCGAGCGCAACCGCGTAGTAGCCCGCCAGCGCCGATTGGCTCGACAGGGCGTCCATGGACTGCGCCCGCGAGATGCGCGGGATGCGCTCCATGGCGAAGCAGGTGATCTTCTTCGCCAGGAGCCGCTTCACCAGCTCCGGCTCGTTCGCCGCATAGATGAAGCAGACCAGGATCGCGCCCGGCTTCATGGCGTCGATCACCGCCAGAGCCGGCGGCTGCACGGCCAACACCACGTCGGCGTCGGCCACCATCAAGGCGCGATCATCGAGGATGGCGACATCCTTGAAGGCGCAGTCCGCGAGCTTGATCGCCTCGCCCGCGCCGGCCTGCATATGCAGCCTGGCGCCCAGCTTGATCAGCTTGGGGACGACCGAGGGCGTAAGGGCGACGCGCCGTTCGTTCGGCTGGGTCTCCTTCAGGACGGCGACGTTGACGTACATGGTGGTTCCAGTTCTCGGAAAGTAGCGCGGAGCGAGGGTGCCGTAGCGACACCCTCGCCTGACCGAGTTGCGGCCGATCCGGTTTAGGCCGGAGCGTGCATGGTCGCGGTGCGCACCAATTTCTTGTTCACGAACTCCTGGATGCCCATGTCGCCGAGCTCGCGGCCGTAGCCGGAATTCTTGATGCCGCCGAAGGGAAGCTCGGCGTCGGACCAGTCGATGTTGTTGACGAACATCATCCCGGTCTCCACGCGGCTGGCGAGGTGCTGCCCCCGGGCGGTGTCCTTGGTCCAGACCGAGCCGCCCAGGCCGAAATCGGAATCATTGGCCAGGGCGATGGCCGCATCCTCATCCTTCACCCGCATGAAGAGGGCGACCGGGCCAAAGAACTCGTCCCGGAAGGCGGGGTTTTCCGGCTTGATGTCCGTCAGTATCGAGGGCTGCATATAGGAGCCGGGCCGATCGATACGCTTGCCGCCCATCAGGAGCTTGGCACCCTTGGCGACGGCGTCATCGACCTGATCGAGGAGCTGCAGCAGAGCCCCCTCGCTGGACAGCGGGCCGAGCGTGGTCTTCTCGTCCATCGGGTCGCCGGCCTTCAGAGCGGTCAGCGCCGCCTGGAACCGCTCCAGGAACTTGTCGGCGATCGAGTCGACCACGATGAAGCGCTTGGCCGCGCAGCAGGTCTGACCGGTGTTGTACATCCGGCCCCACACTGCCCAGGGGATGGTGTGGTCGAGGTCAGCGTCCTCGAGCACGATGAAGGCATCGCTGCCGCCAAGCTCCATGGACGAGATCTTGACGTTCCTTCCGGCGCGCGCGGCGATTCCTTGACCCGCCTGCGACGCTGCCGGTCAGGCAGACGCCCTTGACGCGTGGGTCGTCGACGACCTGCTCGGACTGCTCATGGGAGATGAACAGGTTCGTGTAGAGGCCGATCGGCGCGCCGGCGTCGAGCAACAGCTTTTCGAACGCCAGAGCGCATTGCGGCACGATGCCGGCATGCTTTACCACCAGCGTATTGCCTGCCATCAGGTGAGGCCCGGCAATCCGCGCGAGCTGGTAATAGGGAAAATTCCATGGCTCCACGCCGAAGATCACCCCGATCGGGCTGCTTTCCATATGCGCCTCGCCGACTGTCGGGTTGAGCTTGACCGGAGCCAGGAATCGTTCGGCGTTCTTGGCGTAGTAGGCGAGTATTCTGGAGCTGAACTCCACCTCGCCACGGGCTTCGCCGATCCGCTTGCCCATTTCCAAGGTCATGGTGTGGGCGAAGGCATCGGCCTGCTCGTGCAGCAGCTGGGCGGCCTTGGCGATGATCACCGCCCGCTCGGCATAGGTCTTGTGCCGCCAGGTCTCGAAGCAGGTCTGGGCCGCCGCCAGCTTGGCCTCACATTCCGCGGCGCTGATGTCGTCGAAACCCTTGATCAGCTTGCCGTCAAAGGGGCTGAGGCTCTGGTAGGTCATGGTGTCGTCCCTCTTTTCACTGTCGAATGTCGGTAGCCCCCGATGACGGGGTTGGAAGCGTCCCTAGGCTTCGATGAGCACCTTCAGCGCCTTGGTGTTGGCGGCGTTGCCGAAGGTCTCGTAAGCCTCGAGGATGTCGCCGAACTTGAAGCGGTGCGTGATCAGCAGGGTCGGGTCGATCTTGTGAGCGCCGAGGACCTCGAGCAGCATCGGCGTCGAGGTCGTATCGACCAGCCGTGTGGTGATGCTGATATTGCGGTCCCAGAGGCGCTCAAGATGGAGAGCCACCTGCACGCCGTGCACGCCGATGTTGGCGATGACCCCGCCAGGCGCGATGATCTGCTCGCACATCTCGAAGGTGGCCGGGATGCCGACCGCCTCGATGGCGGTATCGACACCCTTGTCGTGGGTCAGCTTCATCAAGGCTTCGACAGCCTTGCCGTCGGTGCTGTTGATGGTCCGGGTCGCGCCGAAGCGCTTGGCGACCGCCAGGCGGTTGTCGTCGAGGTCGATCATGATGATCTCGGCGGGTGAATAGAACTGGGCGGTGAGCAATGCTGCCAGACCGATCGGTCCCGAGCCGACGATGGCCACGGTCGCTCCAGGCTGGACCTTGCCGTTCAGCACGCCGCATTCAAAGCCGGTCGGGAGGATGTCGCTGAGCATCACCAGCGCCTCTTCATCGGCACCCTCCGGGATCGGATAGAGGCTGGTGTCGGCGTGGGGCGTGCGGACGAACTCGGCCTGGGTTCCGTCTATCGTGTTGCCGAGGATCCAGCCGCCCGTCGTGCAGTGCGAGAACATTCCCCTGCGGCAGTATTCGCACTTTCCGCAGGCGCTCACGCAGGAGATCAGCACCTTGTCGCCAGCCTTAAAGGCGGTGACCGCCGGCCCGACGCCGTCGATGACGCCGACGCCTTCATGGCCGAGGATGCGGCCCGGCTTGCAGCTGGCGAGGTCCCCTTTGAGGATATGCAGATCAGTGCCGCAGATGGTGGTCTTGGTGACCCGGACGATGGCGTCGGTCGGGTCGATCACCGTCGGCCTGGCATGCTCTTCCCAGGCCTTCTTGCCAGGGCCGTGATAGACGAGGGCTTTCATCATGGGCCTTCACTTTTGCGGCCGATAAGCAGATATCGCGAAACTCGGCGCGGTTCAGACCGATCTGGGGCTGGAGCCTATCCGCCAGACGCGTAGCCCCGCCAGCCTCGGAAAATACCTACGGCAGGGCACGGAACCCCTGCACTGATGTCACCTTGGACGACGGGCGCTTCTGAAGCGCCTTCTGCTGAGTAGATTCCGATCCTGCCCACCGGTGACAATGGCGGCCATCGTGGTGCTTTCCGGTGGATGGCCATGATCACTCAAGTTACATTCGAACATGGTGACCTCGCGCTACTGACGCCCGCCCAGATGGGTGAGGCTGATCGCGCGGCCGAGGCGGCCGGCGCCAGTGGAATGGCGCTCATGGAGGCGGCTGGCGGCGCCGTCGCGGTCGCCATCGGGGAGCGCTGGTCGATGCGGCCAGTCGCGGTCCTGTGCGGCCCGGGCAACAATGGCGGCGATGGCTTTGTCGTCGCCCGTCACCTCGATGCGGCAGGGTGGCCGGTCAAAGTGACTCTGCTCGGCGCACGCGAAAACCTCTCCGGCGACGCCGCTCTCGCCGCCAGCATGTGGAAAGGCGACCTCGCGCCATTCACGCCCGACAGCCTCGAAGGCGCTGGCGTGATTGTCGATGCGATTTTCGGCGCTGGACTCTCCCGCCCATTGGATGGCGAGGCCGGTATCCTCGTCGAGGCCATGAAATCGCGCCGCATTCCGATCTGCGCGGTCGATGTCCCGAGTGGCCTCGACGGCGCCTCGGGGATCGTGCGCGGCGCCGCAGCGTCGGCCGACCTGACGGTCACCTTCTTCCGCAAGAAGCCCGGGCATCTGCTCTATCCAGGACGAGCGCTGTGCGGCCACGTCGTGGTGGCCGACATCGGCACTCCAGCGTCCGTGCTTGACGCCATCGGCCCGAACACGTGGGAGAACGGTCCCGGCCTATGGCTGGGCGGCTATCCATGGCCTGAGCCCGAAAGCTACAAGTACAGGCGCGGCGAGGTCCTGGTCCTCGGCGGAGAGGCCATTACCGGCGCAAGCCGCATGAGCGTCCACGCCGCCTCGCGCGCTGGCGCCGGCATGGTGACGCTCGCCGCGCCTGCCGCTGTGTGGAGCATCTACGCCACATCCTTGACCAACGCGATCGTGCGCAGTTTCCAGAACACGGCGGAATGGCAGGCATTGCTGGACGACAAGCGTCGCAATGTCATCGCGATCGGTCCCGGCGCGGGCGTAGGCGCATCGACGCGCCGGTGCGTCCTGGACGCGCTCGCGACGAAACGCGCGACGGTGCTGGACGCCGACGCATTGACGTCATTCGCCGAGGCGCCGGAAGAGCTGTTCAGCGCAATCAACGGCCCCTGTGTGCTGACCCCGCACGCGGGAGAATTCATGCGCCTGTTTCACTTTGAGGGCGACAGGCTGGAACGCACGCGCGGCGCGGCCAAGCAGAGCGGGGCAGTCGTCGTGCTCAAAGGGCCCGATACCGTCATCGCTGCGCCAGATGGACGCGCGATCATCAATGCCAACGCCCCGGCTCAGCTCGCGACCGGCGGCAGCGGCGATGTCCTGACCGGCTTTGTCGCCGCCTTGATGGCCCAGGGGATGGCGCCGTTCGAAGGCGCAGCGGCCGGCGTCTGGCTTCACGGCGCGGCGGCGATGGAATTCGGCCTTGGGCTTGTCGCAGAGGATCTGCCAAACGCCCTGCCTCGCGTGATTCAAAAGCTCAGAGCGGAAGCGGATGCCAATGGCTACTGAGGACAACGATCCTTCACCTGCGCTCATGGGGCCAACCCCAGTAAGGAAAAGCTCATGAAGGCGATGGTGCTCAACAGCCCGGGCCGGCCGCTCGAATGGACCGAATTGCCCGACCGGCAGCCTGGCTCCGGGGAGGTACGGGTGGAGGTCCTCGCCTGCGGCGTCTGTCGCACCGATCTGCACGTTCTGGACGGTGAGTTGCCGGACCCGAAATCACCAATCATCCCGGGCCACGAGATCGTTGGCCGGATCGATGCGATCGGATCTGGCGTTGCAGGGCTGGCCATCGGTGAGCGGGTGGGCATTCCCTGGCTCGGCCACACCTGCGGCGTTTGCCCCTATTGCAAGGCGCATAGGGAAAACCTCTGCGATGCTCCGCTCTTCACCGGCTACACGCGTGACGGCGGTTTCGCGACCGCAGTCATCGCCGACGCGCGCTTTGCGTTTCCGCTCGGCGAGACGGGCAGCGACGTGTCACTGGCGCCTCTGCTCTGCGCGGGATTGATCGGCTGGCGTTCCCTGAAGATCGCCGGCGACGGCAAGCGGCTGGGGATCTATGGCTTCGGCTCCGCCGGCCACATCGTCGCGCAGGTCGCCAGGTGGCAGGGCAGAGAGGTCTTCGCCTTCACCCGGCCGGGTGATACCGGCACACAAATCTTCGCTCAAAGTCTCGGCGTTACCTGGGCGGGCGGCTCTGATGAAATGCCCCCGGAGCCGCTCGACGCGGCGATCATCTACGCGACCGTGGGCGATCTGGCGCCCCAGGCGCTCAAGGCGGTGTGCAAAGGTGGGCGCGTGGTCTGCGCCGGAATCCATATGAGCGACATACCCAGCTTTCCCTACCGAATTCTCTGGGAAGAGCGGCAATTGCTGTCGGTCGCCAACCTCACCCGGCAGGACGGGATCGATTTCCTCGAGCTGGTCCCGAAAATCGGCATTGTCGTCAAGACCACGACCTACCCCCTTAAGCAGGCCAACAAGGCGCTGGAGGATTTGCGGGCTGGCCGGTTCGACGGGGCTGCTGTGCTCGTACCGTGATCGACCACAAGTCTGGCAAGCCACGACACCCGCGTTCTTGGTGAGCGGATCATGCGCATTGGATCGTTTCCGAGCCTGAGCGAGACCTGCCTTCGTACGTAGGGTCGATTATCACCCGCGCGGCTGTACCGGTCCACAGAATTGAGACACCGCGCTGACGCCTAGGCGGCCAGGGTACCGAGTTGCTCGGCACAGACCCGAGCTGGGGTTCGATAGCCGTGACGCTCAACGATCCAGTGAACCGCGCCGGGTTTGTCGGTCGCTGTTTGGTTTGAGCCGGCACTACCCACCGAGCGCGCGCCGCCACCATTCAACCTGGATCGACCGAGAGCCGCCCAATGCTGCCCAAAAGGTGGGCGCGAGCCTCACGACGGGGGTCAATGCGGCCGACGAAATGGTTCTCCGGACGCTGACGAAGACGACTCATCCGACATCAGCCTGCCGGGTCACAGTCGACCCATAACAACCAAGACCACGAGGATGATCAGGATGATACCGATGACACCGACACCGCTATGACCGAAGCCATAGCCGTAGCCGCCGAAGCGACCACTAAAGCCGCCAAGCAAGGCGATGACAAGGATGATGACGAGTATGAGTTCGAGCGACATGGTGATACCTCCTTCGGTAGGATCTCGCTGAACGTTGGGGCCCTTCACAACTCTGGTTTAGACTTTGGTAGACTTGCCCTGGCGCCGCCCGGCCAAAGGCTATTTGCAATCTTGATGTACGGGCTCAAGCGGCCGCTTGCTCTTCGGCGTCTTGAACGGCCTCTCCATCACGGAACCTCATGCCATCGACGAGTTGGCCGAGGCGGTTGGCCGCGAGTGCCACTCTACAGGGCTGATCGCGCGCTTTGGCCGCCAAAGAAGCGAGAGGCGTCGCCAGCAGGCTATGCTCTACGTGCGTTTCCCTCGGCGCCCCGGCAGGCTGCGATCGCGGCGATTTTCAGCCGCATCCGTGCCTAGGCCCAGACCCGTTCCCGCGCTCGTCTTGCCGGTTGAACCACCCAAATCGAAGCCGGGTCGATCAACGGCGACGGGTTCCAGCGAACTGTCCGCAGCGTTGTCTCCGGATTTGCCCTGATCGTGCTTGCTTTTGGGACTGTTCTTCGGGGCTGGCGTCTTGGGTAGTTTCTCAACCATGATCTTGTTCCGCCGAGGTTCGTTGCTTCGGGTATCTGGCGGCAGGCGATCTCCTACCGATCGCCGGTCCGGATGGTGTCGGCGCCCTTCACATGATTGAGCCTGCCGAGGGTCGTCTCCAGGGCGCGCTGCAACTTCTTGGCGGCGCCCGAATATGCGCCCTCGAGCGTGGCGGCCCGTTCGCTGACCACTTCCGGCTGACGACCCTCCAGGCGTGCTTCGATGAGGCAACGCTTGTCGGAACCGCCGGATTTGCTCCCATCCCCATCGCTGAGGTGCACTTCAAGACGGGTGATATGCTGACTGTAGCGGTCCAGACGGGCGCGGATCTCGGCAGAAACCCGGGCGGAGAGGTCTTCCCCGCCTTCTACGTTTTCATCGGTGTTGATCTGAATTTGCATGACCAAGCCGGGATTCTCCAGGTGGCGGGCCTTCGTCAGTCTATCATGCGTTGTTACGCCGCATTCAGCAAGCCTGCTGCTGCACTGGCCAGCCAATGACCCGTGATGCTCCAGCACCAAGCGCACCGCGCCGCTTCCTGACCTCAGGCGAGAAGCTCGCCGCCGTCTTTCTGCCGCTCATTGCACCATCCTCTCAACGGTGGGTGCCTCCGGCAAACCCGGCGCGGTTCAGATCGATGTCGACCTCGGCAGCGTGCTGAACAGTCAGCTTCCAAACGGCCATCGATTTGGTGGTTATGAGACGAGCAGGTCTTCACGCTGAGTAGTTTCCGAGTCTGTTCTTGCCGATCTTCCGCCAGCTATGAACGGAATTGGCGAGCCTTTCGTCGGACCGCTGTCTCGGCCTGCGGGTCTATGCGGCGCGCGCCCGCGCGGCGACGGCTGACGTCGGCCGCAAGCGGGAGATCGACGGTACCGCCTCTCCAGCTGGAGGGCGAAGTTTGGCCGATCGGACGCCCGTCGTCCGAAGGCGCTGGATGACGGGAACGCCAGGCAGGAGGCTCGATGATCGTCGTCATCACACTCTCCCCGCGGGACTACGACGCGGTGCTGTTCGATCTGGACGGGGTCCTGACCCGGACGGCGAGCGTGCATGCGTCGGCCTGGAAGAAGCTGTTCGACGGGTTTCTCGAGCAGCGTGCCAGCCAATCGGGCGAGCCGTTCGTCGCCTTCGACATCGACACCGACTACCTGCGCCACGTCGACGGCAAGCCGCGTTACGACGGCATGGCGGCCTTCCTCGAGTCACGCGGCATCGACTTGCCCTTGGGTGAACCCGACGACGGCCCCGACGTGCAGAGCGTGTGCGCGCTCGGCAATCTGAAGGAGCGGTATTTCCTGCAGCAGCTGAAGCAGTGCGGCGTCGAGCCCTATGAAGCGTCGATCGCGCTGGTGCGCGAGGTCCGGGCGCAGGAGATCAAGACCGCGGTCGTGTCCTCCAGCAACAACTGCGCGGCGGTGCTCGAGGCAGCCGGTATCGCGCATCTGTTCGACGCGCGCGTCGACGGCGTGGATATCACCCGTCTCGGGCTCAAGGGCAAGCCGGCACCGGATGCTTTCCTGGAGGCGGCGCGGCGCGTCGGGGCCGAGCCTTCGCGGGCGGTCGTCGTCGAGGACGCGACCGCCGGCGCCGAGGCCGGGCGCGCGGGCCGCTTCGGCTGCGTGATCGGGGTCGACCACCGCGACCACGCGAAGGAGCTGCGCGCTGCCGGCGCCGATGTCGTGGTGACCGATCTGGCGCAGGTCCGGGTCGCCGCGGAACCGCCTTCCGCCTGGTCCCTGGCGTTCGAGGGCTTCGACCCGACGAAGGAGGGTGTCCGCGAGGCGTTGTGCACCCTGGGCAATGGCTATCTCGCGACCCGCGGGGCCGCCGCCGGGGCCGTGGCGGATGACGTCCACTATCCGGGGACCTACCTCGCCGGCGGCTACAATCGGTTGTGCAGCGAAATCGCCGGCCGCGTGGTCGAGAACGAGGATCTCGTGAATTGCCCCAACTGGCTGGCACTCGCGTTTCGCATCGCCGGGCAGGACTGGTTCGATGCGCGGACCGTCAAGGTCCTGTCGTACCGCCAGGAGCTCGATCTGCGACGCGGCGTGCTGGCGCGGAGCATCAGCTTCGAGGACGGCCAGGGGCGGATCAGCACGCTCGAGGAGCGACGCCTGGTCTCGATGGGCGACATGCATCTGGGCGCACTGGAGCTGGCGCTGACCGCCGACAACTGGTCGGCAGCAGTCACCGTGCGCTCGGCGATCGACGGGCGCGTCGTCAACGCGGGCGCAAAGCTGTACCGCAGGTTCAACAACCGGCACCTGGAGCCGCTGGCCGGCGAGGTCGTCGGCGACGACGGCCTGAGCCTGCTGGTGCGCAGCTGCCAGTCGCACGTCCATGTCGCGCAGACGGCGCGAACGCAGGCGTTCCTCGACGGCCGGCTGCTCGAGGTCCAGCGCCGGGTGATCGAGGAGCCTGGGTATATCGGGCAGGAGCTCGAGATCGACGTCAAGCAGGGCCAGACGCTGGTGTTGGAGAAGCTGGCTTTCTTCTATACCTCGCGCGATCGAGCCATCTCGGAGTGCATGCTGGAGGCGCGCAAGGCGGTGGCGCGCGCGGGTCGCTTCGAGGCCGTGATGACGGACCATGTGCTCGCCTGGCGGCACCTGTGGCGTCGCTTCGACGTGCATATCCGGCCGGCCGATCCCGGCTTCAAGTTGAACGTGCCGATGCTGCTGCGCCTGAACATGCTTCACCTGCTGCAGGCGGTCTCGCCCAACTCGATCGGCCTCGATATCGGCGTGCCGGCGCGGGGCTGGACGGGGGAAGCGTATCAGGGCCATGTCTTCTGGGACGAGCTGTTCATCTTCCCGTTCTTCAATTATCGCATGCCCGAGATCACCCGATCCCTTCTGATGTACCGCCACCGGCGTCTGGGCGAGGCGCGGGCCGCCGCCACCGCCGCCGGATACCAGGGCGCCATGTTCCCCTGGCAGAGCGGCAGCGATGGTCAGGAGGAGACCCAGGCGCTCAACCTGAGCCCGCGCTCAGAGCGCTGGGTGCCCGACAACTCCTACCTGCAACGCCACGTCGGCAGCGCGATCGCTCACAACGTCTGGCAGTACTTCCAGGTCACGCGCGACATCGAGTTCCTGCATGCCTACGGTGCCGAGCTGATCCTCGAGATCGCGCGCTTCTGGTCGAGCATCGCGAGCTTCGATGACGAGCGCGGGCGCTACCAGATCCGGGGCGTGATGGGTCCCGACGAGTTTCACGATGGCTCTCCGGACTCGGCAACGCCGGGCCTCGACAACAACGCCTACACCAACCTCATGGCCGTGTGGGTCCTCTGCCGGGCGCAGGAGGTCCTCGAGCTGCTGTCGGAGGTCCGGCGCGCCGAGCTCGCGACCCGGCTCGGTCTGTCCTCGGAGGAGATCGCGCGCTGGAGCGACATCAGTCACAGGATGTACGTGCCGTTCCATGACGACGGGATCATCAGCCAGTTCGACGGCTACGAGAACTTGCGCGAGCTCGATTGGCAGGACTACCGCACGCGTTACGGCAACATTCAGCGCCTCGATCTGATTCTCGAGCTCGAGCACGACAGCGCCAACCGCTACAAGATCTCGAAGCAGGCCGACGTGCTGATGTTGTTCTATCTGTTTTCGGCAGAGGAGCTCGGCGAGCTGTTCGAGCGTCTGGGCTATCCGTTCGATATCGGGACGATCCCGCGCAACATCGCCTACTATATCGCCCGCTCGTCGCACGGCTCGACGCTGTCGCGTGTGGTGTGTGCCTGGGTGCTGGCGCGTTCCGACCGGCAGCGCGCGATGGACTTCTTCGCCGAAGCTCTGCAGAGCGACGTGAACGATGTCCAGCACGGCACGACCGCGGAGGGCATCCACCTCGGCGCCATGGCCGGGACCGTCGACCTCGTGCAGCGCGTGTCGACCGGGATCGAGGTCAGGGGCGATGTCCTGCGCCTCAATCCCGAATTGCCGCGGGAGTTGGAGCGCCTCGATCTGCGCATCCGCTACCGCGGGCATTCGCTCGATCTGCGGCTGACCCGCGACTCGCTCTCGGTGCGCGGGCGTGATGCTGCGGTGCCGCCGATCTCCTTATGCGTCGACGGCAAGCTCTGCGAGTACGTCGGCGGGACGACCCGTGTGTTTCCATTGAGCGACGGAGCGTAGTTTCCGAGGCGGCCGGCCGGGGGCACCCAGAGAACCGGGTTGCGCTCGTTACGGCCCCGTGGCTGGTGTCCGCGGGGCCGTATTCCACATCGCGATCACCCGTCGCTCGGGGTGACCGGTAGCATAGCCGAGGATGCTGAGGGACGCCGTTCCGAGCGAGAAGTGCTGCGCCTCGATGACCGCGAGCCCAATCCACCGGGCCGCGAGGCTGCAGCCGAACTGGCCGTGCGAGAACAGGGCGATGTTGCCCTCGAACGTGCAGAGATGCCGGATCAGCCGGTCGGCGCGGGCGGCGACCTGGTCAGGCGTCTCGCCGTTCGGGCAGCCATCCTGAAACACGTTCCAGCCCGGACGCTCCTTTCGAATATCCACGGAGCGAATTCCCTCGTAGTCGCCATAGTCCCACTCTGCGAGGTCCGGCTCGATCTCGGCCGCGGCCCCGAGGCCGGTCAGTTCGGCTGTGTGTCGCGCGCGCCGCAGCGGGCTGGTTAGCACCCGCGAGAATGCGATCCCCCGGAGCGAGGGCGCAAGCGCCCTCGCCTCGTCCTCGCCATGCGCCGTCAACGGGATGTCGGTGCGGCCCGTGTGCTGGCCGGATAGCGACCACTCGGTCTCGCCGTGCCGGATCAGGTAGATCTGGAGTGGTTTGGCTTCGATGTTGGTCACGACACCAGAGCTCCCACGGGCTCGGCCTCCATTGCCGCGCTGTACTCGCCGTGGATCGCGGCGCGGTTGCAGGATGCTCGATGGTAGAGGGCTTGCTGTGCGGCCGTGCGCCGGGTCTCCTCGCCGTGCCAGATTTCCAGGGCCGGCTGCTGTATCGCGCGCGCGAACGAGAACACGAGCGGCCAAGGGGCCCGCAAGCGCGCTGGCTCGCGCCTGAGGTTGATGGCATTCAGCCGGGCCGACGCCAGCTCGCCCGACTGACCGCCCGACAGGAAGGCGATCCCCGCCACGGCGGCGGGAACGGTCCTCAGGAGGCACCCCAGCGTGGCGTCGGCGACCTCGTCCAACGAATTCTGCTGGGGCCGATCCAGGCCTGGCAGCACCATGTTCGGCTTCAGGATCATCGCCTCCAGCATCACCCGTTGGGTGTCCAGCGCCTCGAAGACAGCGCGCAGCAGGTCCTCGGTGACCTCGCGGCAGCGCTCCAACGTATGGTCGCCGGCCATCAGCACTTCGGGCTCGACCACCGGCACCAGGCCCACTTCCTGGCACAGCGCGGCGTAACGCGCCAGCGCCTGCGCGTTCGCCTCGATGCAGCCCCGGCTGGGGATCCCGTCGCCGATGGCGACCACCGCTCGCCACTTGGCGAAGCGGGCGCCCATCTGGAGATACTCCTCGAGGCGGGCACGCAGCCCGTCGAGGCCTTCGGTGACCTTCTCGCCGGGATGGCCCGCGAGCGGCTTCGCCCCCATGTCCACCTTGATGCCCGGGACGATGCCGCTGTCGGCGAGGATGGCGACGAAGGCGGTGCCGTCCTTGGTGTGCTGGCGGATCGTCTCGTCGTAGAGGATGGCGCCGCTGATGCACTCCCCGAGGCGGGGCGTGGTCAAAATCAATTCCCGATAGGCGCGCCGGGTTTCCTCGGTCTGGGGGATCCCGGCCGCAGCGAACCGTCTGTTGCAGGTCGGATTGCTCTCGTCCATGGCGAGGAGGCCCTTGCCGCCGCCGACCAGGGTGCTCGCCATGGCCACGAGGAGCGCCTGCTCGTTCATGCCGACGCGCTCCACTTCCAGTTGCGGATCTCCGGCAGGTCCTGGCCATGCTGGTCGATGTAGAGCTTGTGCTCGACGAGCTTGTTGCGGACCATCTGCTTCAGGTGGTCCCCCTTGCCGCCCAAATTCGGCACGCGGTCCACCACGTCCTGCACCAGATGGAAGCGGTCCAGATCATTCTGCACCCGCATGTCGAACGCGGTGGTGATGGTGCCCTCTTCCTTGTAGCCCCGGACATGGAGATTGCGGTTGTTGCGGCGGTACGTCAGCCGATGGACGAGCCAGGGGTAGCCATGAAAAGCGAAGATGATGTGCTTGTCCTTGGTGAAGAGTGAGTCGTAATCCGTGTCGCTCAGCCCATGCGGATGCTCCGAGCTTGGCTGCAGCCGCATGAGATCGACGACGTTGACCACCCGGATCTTCAGATCGGGCAGATGCTGTCGAAGGATCGACACGGCCGCCAGGATCTCCAGCGTCGGCGTGTCTCCGCAACAGGCCATGACCACGTCCGGCTCGCCATCCTGGTCGTTGCTGGCCCATTGCCAGATGCCAAGCCCCTGCGTGCAATGCACGACAGCCTCCTCCATCGTCAGCCACTGCGGAAGGGCGTGCTTGCCGGCGACGACCACGTTCACATAGTGGCGGCTGCGCAGGCAGTGATCGAAGGTCGACAACAGGCAGTTGGCATCGGGCGGCAGGTAGACGCGCACGATGCCGGCCTTCTTGTTGATCACGTGATCGAGGAAGCCCGGGTCCTGGTGCGTGAAGCCGTTGTGGTCCTGCTGCCAGACGTGGGAGGCGAGCAGGTAGTTCAGCGACGCGATCTTGCGCCGCCAGGGCAGCTCGGAGGTCACCTTCAGCCACTTGGCGTGCTGGCTGAACATCGAATCGACGATCCGGATGAAGGCCTCGTAGCTGTTGAACAGCCCGTGCCGACCGGTCAGCAGGTAGCCCTCGAGCCAACCCTCGCACTGATGCTCGCTGAGCATCGAGTCGAGCACGCGGCCATTGCGGGCGAGGAACTCGTCGTCCTCGACCGTCCGCGCCTCCCACTGGCGGTTGGTGACGTCGAACACCGCCCCCAGGAGGTTCGAGAGGGTCTCGTCGGGTCCGAAGATACGGAAGTTCCGCTGCTCCTGGTTCAGCTTGGTGACGTCGCGCAGGAACTTGCCGAGGACGAGCGTGTCCTGGGCGTCGACGGCGCCGGGCGACGGCACGTTCACCGCATGGACGCGAAAGTCCGGCATCCTGAGGTCGCGCAACAGGGCGCCGCCATTGGCATGGGGGTTGGCGCCCATCCGCCGCTCGCCCTTGGGCGCGAGCTCGGCGAGCTCAGGGATCAGGCGGCCGCCGGCGTCGAACAGCTCCTCGGCCTTGTAGCTTCTCATCCAGCTCTCGAGCTGCTGGACGTGCTCGGGATGCTGGGCATCGACCAGCAGCGGCACCTGGTGCGCCCGGAAGGTCCCCTCGACCTTCAGTCCGTCGACCATCTTCGGTCCGGTCCAGCCCTTGGGGGACCTGAGGACGATCATGGGCCAGCGCGGCCGCGCCATGTCCTTCCCGGCCCGCGCGTCCTCCTGGATCTGCCTGATGTCCAGGATCACCGCCTCGATGGTCTCGGCCATCAGCCGGTGCATCGCTTCCGGCTCGTCGCCCTCGACGAAATAGGGCGTCCAGCCGCAGCCCCGGAAGAACTGATCGAGCTCCTCGTGCTCGATCCGGGCCAAGACGGTCGGATTGCTGATCTTGAACCCGTTGAGATGCAGGATCGGCAGCACCGCCCCATCGGTGACCGGATCGAGCAGCTTGTTCGACTGCCAAGCGGTCGCCAGGGGCCCCGTCTCCGCCTCGCCGTCGCCGACCACGCAGGCGACGATCAGCTCCGGATTGTCGAACGCGGCCCCGAAAGCATGGCTCAGCGAATAGCCGAGCTCCCCGCCTTCATGGATCGAGCCCGGCGTGGTCGGCGCGACATGGCTGGAGATGCCGCCAGGGAAGGAGAACTGCTTGAACAGCCGCTTCATCCCGGCCTCGTCCTGGCTGATGTCCGGGTAGACCTCGCTGTAGCTGCCCTCGAGATAGGTGTTGCCGACCAACGCCGGCCCGCCGTGGCCGGGGCCTGAAATGTAGAACATGTCCAGGTCGTATTTCTTGATGACCCGGTTCAGATGCACATAGATGAAGTTCTGGCCGGGCGTCGTGCCCCAGTGGCCGACCACCAGGGGCTTGACATGGGCAAGCTTCAGCGGCTCGCGCAGCAGCGGGTTGTCGTACAGGTAGATCTGTCCGACCGACAGATAGTTGGCCGCGCGCCAGTAGGCGTCGATCCGGCGCAACTCGTCGGATTTTACGGTTGCGTCATGCCGGTCGATGGACGAACCGCTGCGAGGCGGACGCTCCAGCGTCGTGGTCGACGTGCCCATTCTCGTCATTCCTTCTATCCCGGCCATGTCTGTCACGCGCCGCCTCAGGAAAGCTCGGAGGAGCACAGGACGACGTCCGGTGGCGATCGACCAGAAGGTAGCTGCTGCCCGGCCTCGCCGGCAGGGTCGGAAACTACGCAGACGGCCCAACGCTCAGCGCGCCGTCATCGATGACAGCGGCTGCAGCTTCCTATTCGTCCTCTTCGTCACGGGGCAGCGTTGCCGGGACATCCAGACGCGCGACGCCGATCCGATCGTCCGCCATGCCGTAATAAATGTCGAATCGGTCGGGGGTCCGAAGATCGTCGCGACGATCGATGCCGCTCGGGAAGACGACGTCGTCGACCGTTCCATGGCATTCCAGCGGGCCTTCGGGAACCAAAATCGGCTCTGCGGAACGATAGAGGATCGAGCTCGGCTGCTCGCGCGAAAGCACCATCGCGCCCGCCGAATAGCACAGCTTGCGCTTGGTCGGGCCAGATCCGGGACGGCCATGCACGCCGTGATAGATCATCAGCCACCCGTGGCGACACAGGATCGGCGGAGGGCCGCCGCCGATCTTGAGGCGCTCCCATCTCGCCACGGGACAGGCAATGGTATGGTGTGCCACGAACTGGCCAAGGCTGTGTCCGCCGCCGGCTGGGGCCAGACGGCAATAAGAGATCCAGATCGACTCCCGGTGAAGGTCCATGGCACCGCTTGCCGATAGCCGGACTTTCTCCTCCGGGCGCGTGCCCGGGAACAGGGGCCGGTGCACGAGCGCGACCGAGGGCTCGCCCAAGGGGTCCTGAACCCAGGCCGGGAACAGGCTCGCATCCTTGTCGTCGACGCCATCGAAGGTGATGCCGTTGAAGGGCCGGAAAGTCGCAAGCCCCATGCGCCGCCAGGTCAGCAGGTCGTCCGAGACTGCGAGCGCGATACGTGGTCCGGCGCGCGACAGCGCCGTGTAGGTCATCACATACTGCTGCAGGGGGCCGACATAGGATATCCGGGGGTCCTCGCAGCCGCCGCCGGTGTCTGACAGCTCGTAGTCGGCTTCCGGCTGCAGCACGATCCCCATGCGCTCGACGCCGCTCGGGTCGCCGGCACTGTCGAACAGCACACGCGCGATGCCGATGCGCGAATAGTTGCCGCGCGCGACCAGACGCGGGAACAGATAGAGCTGCCCGTCCGGCCCGCGCATCGCGGCCGGGTTGAGGGTGCCTTCGACCTCATGGGCATTGCCCGCCTGCGGCTCCATGATCATGCCGATCCGCTTCATCGCGAGGCCCGGCACGGGCCGTCGTGGCTTTAGAGACATGCGACGATCGCCTCGATGACCCGTTTCGTCTCGTGCGGGTCGCGCACCTCGATCGACAGCACACCGGCCTGCATGGCCGGATAGTCGTTGCCGCCAGGGAAAATGGCGTCGCCGACGAAAACCATGTCGCCGATCTCGATGCCGAGCGTCTCATGGAGCTTTCGGATGCCATAGGCCTTGTCGATGCCAGGTCTGGTGACATCGATCGATGTAGCCCCACCCAGATTGATGGAGAACCCGGGTATCGAAGGCTCCACAAGTGCCTTGATCTTCCCACGCTTCCTGAAGTCCGGGTCCCAGACTTTCTTCGCCTCGAGCGGCGCGTCTTGACCAAGGGCGGACAGCGTGATCTGGCTGCCGCGATCCTCGATCACCTGTCCCCAGCATCGGGAGGCCCGAAAGCCGGATTTGTCGAACGCCTCGTTCAGGGCGTCGATGATCCTGGTCCTGTCCTCGGCGCTGAAGTCCTCGGAGTACTGGTTCTCCCAGACTTTCTTGCGGCGATAGAATTTCGTGCCGCAGGTCGGCAGCAGCGACAAATTCTTCAGCCGCTCGTCGTCGACCAGGTGGGTCAGGATCTGTTCTTGAAACTGCGGCCACGCCCCGCCGGAGATCACGGCCACCTCGACGACGGCGAGCAGCCGCCCGAGGAGCGTTGCCATCTCGGCGTCGAGCGGCGATTTGCTTTCGGCAAGCGTGCCGTCGAGATCGAAGACGATGAGACGTTTCACGGCTGCTCCGGCATGGCGATTTCCAGCAGCTCGACGGAGCCGCTCGGTCGAAAGCGGCAGACGCCGATGGCTGGCGGCAACAGCATCACGGTACCTCTCGCCATCTCGAACCCGGCCCCGTCATGCTCGATGTGACCACCGCCGTCGATGCACACCAGGACCCGCGGCGCCGCCACGGCGCCGACCATGAAGGGCGCCCTGCCTCGCAGGCGCCACAGGCAGAAATGCGAGCACTCGACGAGGAGCTCGCGCTCAACGGGTTGCCGTGCCTCGACCACCGGCGTCATCGGCCCGATCGCAGCCCCGCCGAAGTCGACGCAGGCCAACGCCTGCTCCACCTGCAGCGGCCGCTTCTGGCCGGTCGTCGGGTCGATGTGGTCCCAGTCATAGAGGCGAAAGGTGACGTCGCTGTTCTCCTGCACCTCGAACACCATGACGCCGTTGCCGACGGCATGAACGGTACCGGCCTCGATCAGGACGGCCTGCCCGCGCCGGGGCGCGAAGCTCGCCAGATGGTCGTCCGCGCTCCGTGCCGACAGGGCGCGCAGATCGGCTTGTGTGGTGCCCGGCTGCAGGCCGGCGTAGATCCGCCCTTGCGGCCCCGCATCCAGAACGACCCACGCCTCGGTCTTGCCGCTCTCGCCTTCCGGGATCAGCGCCGCCTGGCCGTCTCGCGGGTGCACCTGCACCGACAACATCTTCTGCACGTCGAGGAATTTCAGCAGCAGGGGAAACCGCCGGAACTGGCGCGCCAGATGGCCCAGGACAAGCTCGGGCGCTTGCGCCATCAACTGCGCGATGGTGCGTCCTTTGAGCGGTCCCTCGGCGACGCGGCTCGGATGATCGTCGCGGTCGCTCAGCAGCCAGGCCTCACCGATCGGCCCATCGCCAGGCAGGGCCGTATCCATCCATTCAGCGAGACGTCGGCCGCCCCAGAGCCGGTACTGAAAGATGGGCTCGAAGCGCAACGGATAGAGCGGTGGATCGGTCATGACGTCCCAAAGACCAGCCAGAATCGGCAGAGGACGGGACGAGATCCCGTCGCCATCGGTCCGAGGGTAGGCGCTGCCCGGTCTCGCCGGCAGGATCGGAAACTACGCAGAACGGCACGCGGCCCAGCGCCCGCGGGTGGTCCCCGAGGCGGCGGACACCGGGGCCTCGGCAACGAATCCGCGCGCCCGGCTGTGGCGAGACGATGGCAAGACGGGCCGTGGTGGCGCCGATGTCGCGTGCGATCAGCATCAGGTCGCCTCCTTCCAGAGCGCCTGGATCTGTTCCAGCGACTGTCCCTTGGTCTCCGGCACACGGATGTAGATCCAGACCCAGGCGAGCACACAGAACAGCGCGAACAGCCAGAAGGTGGCTGAGTTGCCGATCCACCCGATCAGCGTCAGGAAGAATTGGCTGACCAGGAAAGCCGAGCCCCAGTTGACGGCCGTGGCGATGGCGACGGCCCGGCCGCGGATGTGCCCTGGGAAGACCTCGTTGATCACCGTCCACGTGACCGGTCCCATCGAGAAGGCGAAGCAGATGATGAAGCCGACCAGGGCGAGCAGGGTGACGATGCCCGCGCCGCTCGGTCCCGCCGCCGCGGCGCCCGCGGCCGGCGGCACGATGAAGCGGAAGGCGGCGCCGACCACGACCAGGCTGATCCCCATGCCGATCAGCCCGGCAAGCAGCAGCTTGCGCCGCCCCAGGCGGTCGATGAAGGCAATGGCGATCAATGTGGCGAGCACGTTGACGCCGCCGATCGCCCAGGTGGTCACGGTCGTCTGCGCCGACTGCTCGGCGAAGCCGGCCGAGGAGAAGATCTGGTCGGCATAGTAGATGATCGCGTTGATGCCGGTGATCTGCTGGAAGACGGCGAGTCCGATCCCGATCATAAGCGGACGCCGCCATTCGCGCGTGAAGACCTCGCCCCAGGAGGCGCGCTCGCCTTCCTGGCGCAAAGCCTCCTCGATGGCGTCGAGGCGCGGCTTGAAGTCCACGCCTGGGCGAATTTTGGTTAGTTCCGAGGCTGCCTCGGTGCGGCGACCCATCTTCATCAGCCACCGCGGCGATTGCGGCGCCACCAGCGCCACCGCGAACAGCAACAGCCCCGGCACGGCGGACGCCCCCAGCATGATCCGCCAGGCATCGCTCTTGGACAGCCAGCCATCGACCAGATAGGCGAGGAAGATGCCGAGGGTGATCGCGAGCTGGTAGGCGGAGACGAAGCGGCCGCGCCAGCTCGTCGGCGCCAGCTCGGCGGCATAGAGCGGTGCTGCGACGGCGGCCACGCCGACCCCGGCGCCGATGATCAGGCGGCCCGCGACCAGAACGGCCGTGCCCGGCGCCAGCGCCTGCACGAGGGCGCCCAGTGTGAACATTGCGCCCGCGATCAGCACCGCGCGCTTGCGGCCGAGCCGGTCCGCCAGCTCGCCGGCTGCGAGCGCGCCCAGAAGCGCGCCCAGAGTGACCCAGCTCGTCACCACCTCGACCAGCAGCGGGCTGAGCGAGAATGTCGCCTTGATGCCGTGCAGCGCGCCGGAGATCACCCCCTGGTCATAACCGAACAGGCCGCCCGAGAAGAGCACGACCACGAGCACCACCATCAGCCAAGGCGTGATGCTTTGCCCGGTCAGGGGTGCCGATGTGGCCGCGGCGTGCGGCCGGCGGGGGGCTGCTGCAGGTGACAGATCGGGAGGTATCGTTTGAGCTTTCATCGTCGACATCCCGGGCTTGTCGCGACGGCGGCCGACAGGCGCGGCCGGCAGAGCACGAGGGCCATCGCCGTTTGGTCCGCGATCGTAGCGGCCGGACGAGCCGAGGCAGGAGCCTCGGAAACTACTCAGATCGGCCGACCTCAGGCCTTGAGCTTCGCCCGGATCGACTTCAGTTGCTCCGCGCGCTCGGCCGTCACCTTGGGATAGGTCATACCCAGTCCCTCCAGGGTGTCGACGACGATCTGGGACACGATCAGCCTGGCGTTCTCCTTGTCGTCGGCGGGAACGATATACCACGGCACATCATCGGTGCTGGTGGCGCTCAGGCATTCCTCGAACGCCGTCATGTAGTCGTTCCAGAATTTCCGCTCCTCGATGTCCGCGAGGCTGAACTTCCAGTTCTTCTCCGGCTCGTCGATACGCTCGAGGAAGCGCTTTCGCTGCTCCTCCTTCGACAGATGGAGGTAGAACTTGATAATGCGGGTGCCGTTGCCGCGGAGGTGCCGTTCCAGATCCACAATGGAACGATATCGGTCCTGCCACACCGCGGTCTCGACGAGCGAGGCATCCGGGAGTCCCTCGCTGCGGAGAATCTCGGGATGCACGCGCACGATCAGCACCTCTTCGTAGTAGGAGCGGTTGAAGATGCCGATCCGCCCGCGCTCCGGGAGATCGCGGGTGGTACGCCAGAGGAAGTCGTGTAGCAGCTCGTTGGCGCTCGGATGCTTGAAGCTGAACACCTGGCAGCCCTGCGGGTTGACGCCGGACATCACATGCCTGATGGCGCCGTCCTTGCCGGCGGCGTCCATCGCCTGAAAGACCAGCAGGACAGCATGCCGGTTGGATGCGTAGAGAAGCTGCTGCAGCGTGCTCAGTTGCTCGACGTGGTCTTCCAGCAGCTTTCGATATTCCTTCTTCGACTTGTACGCCGGCTTCACATGTGTCGGCACTTGCTGGAGGTCGACCTTATCGCCTTCCCGTACGCGAAAGTCCTCCGACCTGATTTTCATTTCGATCCCTTCGCGGCGCCAGGTGGCGTTGGTTGCCGCGGAAGTCACCCTCGCGCGGCGGGCCTGATCGTTCATGGCGTTCGGTAGGCTCACTCGGCGGCCTGCGGCTCTGCATCGGGCGGCGTCTTGGTCTTGGCTCCGGCTTCGGGCTCGACCTTCGCCTGGGGCACCTTCGCGATTGCGATCGGCGCCTCGGCCTGGGTGATCGCCGCGGCGATGATGCGCCCGGCATCCTCCGGATCCTTTGCGATCCCCGCCACGAGGAGCTCGCCCAGCGAGGTGTTGAGCAGGGCTGCGACGGCGGCATTGGATTCCGGCTGAGGCTTGGTCTTCGCCTCGGGCGTCGGCTCGGTGTCGTCGGGCTCAGGCTCGGCCTTGGCCTCGGGCCGCGGCTTGGCGGCATCTGGTTTCGGCTCGGCCTTCGCTTCGGGCTGCGGCTTGGCGACGTCAGGCTCGGCCTTCCCCTCAGGCCGAGGCTTGGCGGCGTCGGGCTGGGCCTCGGATCTGGAAGTGTCGAGAATCTTGTAGGCGAGCAGCTTCACCGGGTCAGTCAGCAGGAACCAGGCGAAGGCATAGCCCCAGACGATCGCCGCATACTTCCAGCCAAGCGGCGTCACCAGCCAGGCGCCATACACCGCAACCAGCGTTGCCACGACCTGCGTCCCGCATACCGCCGCCAGCAGAATCCACGCCGGGCGGGTGGACCACCACGGGCCGCGCGTGCGGGTCTGGAAGATCGTCAGATGCCCCGCCACGGACAGCAAGAGGTACATCATCGTCTGAAGCTGCGGATGGCCCAGGTGAAACACCCGGTCGCCCAGGAAAAACAGGCCGAACGCGGCGATCGGGCCGACCAGCCCCAGCACCGTGGCAATCCCGAGAACCAGGCGCATGTCCCACGCTTCGGGCTGGTTCCTGTAGCGGACGTTGTCGTAGGCAATGGACAGAATGGCGCCGTCGTTGAGCAGCGCCAGCATCACGATCATGATCGCGGTCAGCGGATAGAAGTGGAAGAAGACGATCGCCAGCGTCATGAACAGCAGGACGCGCAGGGTCTCGGCGATGCGGTACATCGCGTAGCTGTTCATGCGCTGGAAGATCTTCCGGCTTTCCTTGATCGCATCGATGATCACCGAAAGCCCGGGCGCCACCAGCACGATGGCGGCGGCGGCGCGCGCCGCGTCTGTCGCACCGGAAACGGCAAAGCCGCAATCGGCCTTCTTCAGAGCCGGGGCATCGTTCACGCCGTCGCCGGTCATGCCGACGATATGACCGCGTTGCTGCAACACGTCGACGATGTGGAATTTATGCTCGGGGAAGACCTGGGCGAAACCGTCAGCATCCTCGATGGACTTGGCTACCGTCGCGGTCTCCTTGGCCTTCGAGTCACCCAGCGTGGCGCCGTCCAGAATGCTGGTGCCCATCCCCAGCGTCTTGGCGGTCTCCTTGGCGATCGCCAGCGCGTCGCCCGTCACCATCTTGATCGTGACGCCCATCTGGGCCGCAGTCGCGATGGTGGATTTGGCGTCCTCGCGCGGCGGATCGAACAGCGGCAACACGCCGAGCAGCTGCCAGTCCCCGTCGCCCTCCGCCCGTGCCACGCCGAGCGCACGAAAGCCGCGGGCGGCGAAGTCGTCGACCGCCTTGTCGACGGCCTCCTTCACGGCCGCGGCATTGGCCGCCAGGGCCAGGATGACCTGCGGCGCCCCCTTGCTCACCTTGAACGGCTTGCCGTCCGGCCCCTTGACGGCGGCCTCGGTGCGCTTGTGCACCGGATCGAACGGCTGGAAATGGGTGACCTGATAGGGCTCGAGCGCCTGCTTGTCCTTCAGGCCGCCGAGGACGGCGAGATCGATCGTGTCGTCGTTCTCGGCTCGCGAGGCCAGGGCGCCGGCGAGGATGAGCTGGTCGGCGGTGATCTTGTCGAGGCAGAACGGATCGCCCAGGGTCAGCTTGTTCTGCGTCAGGGTGCCGGTCTTGTCGGCACACAGCACGTCGACGCCGGCCAGCTCCTCGATGGCGACCAGCTTGCTGACGATCGCCTGCTTCTTGGCGAGCAGACGCGCGCCGACCGCCATCGTCACCGACAGCACCGTCGGCATCGCCACCGGGATCGCCGCCACCGTCAACACCAGGGCGAACTGCAACACGGTCAGGATCGGCTCGCCGCGGTAGATTCCCATCGCGATGATGAGCGCCACCATGACCAGCGCCAGCATGATCAGATAGTTGCCGATCCGCAGGACGGCTTTCTGAAAATGGCTGACGGTGACCGCGGTCTGCACCAGCTCGGCGGTCTTGCCGAAATAGGTCTTCCCGCCCGTGGCATAGACCAGCGCGCCGATCTCGCCCCGGCGGATGATCGAGCCGGAGAACACGGCGTCGCCGGATTTGCGCGTGGTGGGCAGCGACTCGCCGGTCAGCGCCGATTGGTCGACCGACACCTCGTCGCCCTCCAGCAGGCGGGCATCGGCCGGCACGATGTCGCCAAGGCGCAGGCGGATCACGTCGCCCGGCACCAGCTCCCGCGCCGGCGGCGTCAGCCACTTCCCGTCCCGCTTCACCCGCGCCTTGATCGCCAGTCTCGCCTTCAGCGCCTCGATGGCGTTGCCCGCCTGGCGTTCTTCCCAGAACCCGACAATGCCGTTGGCCAAAAGCAGCACGAGGATGATGAAGAAGTCAGCCCAGTGCTGGACCACGGCAGAGAGAACGACCGCGACCTCGATCATCCATGGGATCGGGCCCCAGAAGTAGGAGAGGAATTTCAGCAGAGCGTTGGTCTTCTTCTCCTCGATCTCGTTGGGCCCGTATTGGGTCAGCCGCTTCGTCCGCCTCGGCCTGGGTGAGGCCGTCCGGCGACGAGCCGAGCTTCTTCTCGACTTCGGGCAGAGGTAGTGACTTGAGGTCGTCCTTGGCGTCCAAAGACGGAGCCGTCTTGCGGTCCGGTGCCTCGGCCTGTTCGGCTGTGGGCTTCGCCATGGTGGCTGTTCCTCTTGGCTCTCCGAGGGCCTCCCCGCTGGCCAGGGGGACTGCTCGGAGGATAGGCAAGTCGCGGTCATGGCGGGGAGAGTTCGGAAACTACGCAGATGCCAACCTCTGGTCCGGCACGCACCGGAGCACGGCGTCGAAGTCCGCCGCCAACAGGCTCGCGCCGCCGATCAGCACGCCACCCACCTCGGCCAGCCCAAGGACCTCGTTGGCATTGTCCGCGGTGACCGACCCGCCATACAGGATGCGGATACCCGCACCGGCGGCACCTGCGAGCGCCATGAGGCTGGCTCGGACGTCCCGGTGCACCTCGGCGATCTGGTCGGGGGTGGGCACGTGTCCGCTTCCGATCGCCCAGAGTGGTTCATAGGCGATCGCGACCGTGCCGGAGCGGGCGAGGTCTTTGGGCAGGCTCCCTGCGACTTGGGCGCCGCAGACGGCAAGCGTATCGCCATTCCGACGCTGGACGTCGGATTCGCCGATGCAGACGATGGTGGACAGTCCGGACCGCCAAGCCGCCGCTGCCTTCGCGGCCACCATCGCGTCGGTTTCCCCATGATGCCGCCGCCTTTCTGAGTGGCCGACGATCACCGCCGTCGCACCCGCGTCCTTCAGCATCCCGGCGCTGACGTCCCCGGTGAACGGGCCGGAGGCTTCGGCGTGGCAATCCTCGCCGCCGAGAGCGATCCGGCCCGCAGCGACCAGCACCGCCCGGGATAGCAAGGTCGCCGGGACACAGATCAGCACGTCCGCCGCGGGCGGCCCGGCGTCAACGGATGCGGCGATCGTTTCGATCTCATGGAGCTGGGCCGCCAACCCATGCATCTTCCAGTTCCCGGCGATCAGCGGCCGCAACGCGTTGCTCATCATTCGGACACCCTCTTCCGGCTCCGGAAGGACTGTGGAAACCTGTCCCAGGAATCCGCCAGCTCCCGGTCGGCCTTCTCGGTTGCCGGCAGCCAGCTGGACGGGGATGCTCGAAGAGAGGGCTGGCCAGCGGCAGGAGCAAGCGCGCCGGCCAGCACGAGCGGTCCGATGACGATCGCGGCGTTGAGAATCCTCACGGCGATGTCCTTTGTCTTACGCGATCGCCCCTCGCGACTCGGCTCGGCCACGCTGTTCAGGCATCCGCGTGGACGAGATGATCCGCCGGCTCTGCCGCTTCCACGCCCCCATGCACCTCGAGGCGCGAGGCACCAGCCGGGCCGAGGATGGCCTCGGCCCGGGCCACCTCCTCCGCGGAGCCGTGCGCCATCACCAGAAAGCTGTCGGCTTTCACGGCGGTCTCGTAGTCGATCACACTGTCCTTCGGAATGCCGATGCTATATAGCGCCGCGCCGAGGGCGCTCATCCCGCCGACCATGACAGCGCTCTCGACGGCGGAGAGGGCCATGCTGGCCAAATATCCGAGCACGATGACATGCCCCACGACGGGAACGGTCATGAACAGGCCGCCAAGGAACAGGCCCCAGAGACCACCCCAGAGAGCACCCCGCTTGCCCCAGAACATGACCCGATCGCCGACATTGTAAAAGCCGGTGACTTTCTCGTCGATATGATATCCTTTGCCGACAACGCTGAGATGTTTCATCTCGATGCCGGCCGCGCTCAGCTTTTTCACGGCAGCTTCCGCGGCATTGTGGTCCGTGAAGACGGCCACGACAGTCTCGGTCTTTTCCATTTTGATACTCTTTCAGGAGGAAACGGCGCCTGGCGATGAGCCTTTGCGCCGCACGCTTCGGGTCAGACACGGGGCCAGGGGGATGCGTGGAGACTGGCGCTCCCGCCGCCTCGCCCATCGAGTGCGCTCGCCCTGAGGCGAGGCGGCGGAGGCAGGCCCGGACGGCATTCGGCCCCGACGATCGAGGAGCAGGGTCTCGGTCAGGGCCGACCGCCCGAGCCGAGCTCGCCATAGTAGCTGTGGAAATGCCTCTCATAAGCCCGGTCGACCTCTGTGGCTGGATCGTATGGCGGGCTCTTCTTGACGCTCTGACGATCGACATCGAGGTTCACGAGCTTGTCCCTCCAGTTGATCTCCCGAGCCGAGCGTGGCGAGATCAGCACCTTCTTCCCGGGCCACCAGTTCGTCGTATCGACGACGAGGTAATGGATGCTCCAATCGGCATCCTCGACGAGGAAGTCCTCGACGTGACCGATCTCGCCGTCGCTGGCATGGATATGGTACCCGGTGACCGTCTCGATGCTGCGGAGATGCGGGTCGTCGGCGTCCCGACGAGCATCGGCAATCGCCTGCTCGCGGTGCCTGGACTCGCTGGACGCCGACCTGGCGGTGGCGTCCGCCCGATAGCCATAGCCGGCCATGTAGCCACCCATGTAGAGTCCGCCACCCCAATACGGGTACCACCCATAATGATCGTAGATCTTGGCTTCCATCTGCCGCGATACTGGCCGATCGGTGGCGATATCGGGGCTGTCCTTGACCTCCTGCTTGGTAAGTCTCACCGAGAACTCGCGGTTCTCCGGATCCGGGTGCCCCAAGACGGAGGGCGGCAGGAGGACCTTGCGACCGGACAGCCATTTTCCCGTATCGACGATCAACCAACGGATCAGCCAGCTCTCGTCGTCGAACAGAAAGTCGCTGACGGAGCCGAGTGATCCGTCCTTTGCCGCAATGGCGTAGCCATTGATCGCAGATGCATTCCACAACATTGCACGCTCCTCTCCTATTTGCGCTTGTGGCCCCGAGACAGTTTGGCGGGAAGTGGGATCGCCACTCGGATCAGTTGCTCGCCTTGTCTCCAAGATGCGCACTCCAGTAGGCATCCACCTTCTGACTCTCCTGGGCGAAATGCGTAGGAGTCATGAATTCGTTCTTGCTCACCTTGGGAGCGGCATCCATGGTGGCCTTCGTGGTGTCGAGCACGAGAAGGTTGGCGTTCGGGGTGACCTTGAAATCGGCCCAGGGGACCGGGACATATTTTTCATTGATCCCGAAGATCCCACCTCGACCGATCACCAGATAGGCGATCTCGTTGGTCTGCGGACTCATGATGAGATCGTCGACGCTGCCCAGAGCCTCGTCCTGCGCGTTGCGCACGTCGGTGCCGAGCAGCTGGTCGGACCGGAACGAGGTGTCCTTGCCCGTCACCGGCTGCGCGTCGGCAATCTCCCGATTTCGCCAACCCGGCATGTCCGCCATCGGCATTCCGCCGCGCCGCATGTCGGCCACGTAGACCTTGTAAATGCTGCGGGTGGTGGCGAGCACGTCCTCACATGGCTGCTGTTGGCCGTGTTGGGCGAGGATGTTGGCGGAGGCGATGAGGATCCGGACCTCATAGCCAGGACGCGCGTTCTGGTAACCGGTCGCGGCCCCTGCCGTTTGAGCGCCCATCGGACGACGGGATCCGTAACCTGCCCCGCCCATCGGATAGCCGTACCCGTAGTCCGAGCCGCCCAGCCAGTAGCCATCCTTCCCTAGCTGACTGTCGAAGGCGCGCAGATCAGCCAAGCACTTCGCCGCGGGCTTGGTGGCGGCAACAGTCGTCGCACCGGGAGACGGACTGTTGACCGTGGCGGCTGCCGGTGGCTGAGCCGCGAGCAGGGGCACGGCGAGGCCGAGGCAAAGACATGCTGCCACGGAGCCGGCGAGAGTTGAGCGTTGCATGAGATCTGTCTCCTTGTTACCGACTTGGCCCGACGGCTACCTGAGCTGCCCTCGAGCTTGCCGCCGCACGGCCTACAATTTTTACGATAGCTCTCACTCGGTCGCCTCGGCAGGCTCGGAAACTACTTAGCTCGTCATGTTCATGAAGGGCCATGCGCTTGCCCCGCACCGGCGTCGGTGTGAAGGGACGCGGCGGGCTGTGAGCGCCGACGCGGCTGCGGCATAGACCCGTCGGATTGGGCAGCGACCGCGCTACGCGTCGCCATCGACGATCGCCAGCCAGCGCTGGGCGATCATCAATTCCTCGTTGGTGGGAATGACCCAGACCGACACGCGGCTGTCCGGAGCGGAGACAGGCGGGCCGCCGGCGGATCCTTGCTCTCCTGGAGTACCCCGCATGTCGCCGCTGATGCCGGAGAGGCCGAGCAGGCCTGCGCGCTCGTCGGGCATCTTCTCCAGCAAGGCGTCGTCGAACAGCTTGCGGCGCAGAAGGTAGAAGAGCGCGCCCGGGCGCACGTCGCCCGAGCACGTCGCCATCGGCAGGCCGGACACGAGGGCGAAGCCCACCGTGGTCTCGATGCTGCGGCCGTCCAGCATGGCGCACATACTGGGCGCCGCCACCGAGACGAGCGACGATCACCCGCCGCGCCTCCGGCGCCCCCCTCGGCGGCTGCAGACCGGTAGAGTCGTTGGAGATGCCGTGATTGGTCCAGCGGCGCACGCCGGCATCGTCACGCCCCGCTATTGCGGTCGGGGAATGCTCACGACGCATCGGGTGCCACCGATCACGCCGCTCTCCGTCTCCAGCGTTCCGTCGAGCTGCAGGAGGAGCAGGCGCGCGATCATCAGGCTGTTCCCGCGTCGGCTCGGTCCGGCTTGCCTGACGATCCCACTGTCCTCCACCGTGAGCCGCCAAGCCTCCGCGCCAGCGATGAACCTGACCGCTATCCGACCGCCTCGTCCTCCCGCAAAACCGTGGACGAGCGCGTTGTTGACGAGCTCCTCGGCGATGAGGCCCAGCGTAAGAGCAGGGCCTACCGGGAGAAGCACACTGGCCGCCTTGCAGGTCAGCGTCGGACCGCCGGGCCTGCCGAGCATGGCGGCGAGATCGACGCAGAGATCTCGTAGGTAGTCGTCGAAGGCCAGGCAGGCCGAGCCGGCCGTGCGGGACAGCCGCTCGGCGATCGCCGCCACGGCCAGAAAGCCGGCGCGCCGCTCGTCCGAGGCGATCAGACCGTAGATCGGCTGGACGATCGGGTCGGCCACGAGACGGCTCGCCGTAAGGCGCGGAGGCTCGTCGGCCATGGCCGGCGGTGGTCTCGCGCGGTACGTTCCGTTGGATCTGCTTGGCGAAGCGAGTGTCATCGGCATCTCCCCGTCGACGGATGCGACAACGATTTCTTGTCGGTGGGCGGAACCTATCGGGCTCCACGCCACTAAGCGTTAATCTGGATCAGCGGCCCCCGAGCCGGACACGCCTGAGCACGGTGCGGCGGTGATGCGCCACGCCGCCGACGTCGAGGCGGACCCGGGCAGACCCCGAGGGCGCATCATGGCCGAGCGCCCGGGCAGCGGCGCTAACCTGGATCAGCCGCTCGCCACCGATGCCGTTGCGGCGAGCCTCAGCTCGGCAGCAGCGGCTGGTCCTGGTCCAGATAGCCCCCGTGCCATTCGGCCAGATCCTTCAGGCCGGTCAGATCGTGGACCTCGACCCGGCCGCCGCGGAACGTCAGCAGGCGGCGCTCGCGGAGCTGCCGCAGGATGCGGTTGATGTGGATGGCGCTCAGCCCCAGCGCGTCGGCCAGGACATACTGGCTCAGCGGGCAGGCGTAGCCGGCGTCCGAGCCGAGCCCGACGAGCTGGAGACGCTGGCCGAGCTCGATGAGGATATGAGCGGTGCGCACGAGCGCGCTGCGGCGCCCGATGCCGACCAGATGCTCGACCACCATCGCCTCGTCCCGCGATGCGGCCCACAGGATCGCCGCCGCCAGTCGCGGGTGGCGCTGAAAGCCCTCCAGCATCTGCCGGGCCGTGACCTCGGCGACGACGGCGTCGGTGAGGGCGGAGAAGGAGTGATCGGAGGTCCGCATGAGCACGCTGCGCAGACCCATGACGTCACCCGGGATCGAGAAATCGATCACCTGACGGCCGCCGTCCGGCACCAGCTTGTAGGCGCAGGCCCAGCCTTCGATCAGGATGAAGGCCTGGTGCCCCGCCTGCCGCTCATGGACCAGGTCGGTGCCTGGGGCGACGGGCCGGCGCCGCGCCTCGAGATCGGCCAGCGCCGCCAGCTCGCCGCGGTCCAGCGGAACGAACCGAGACAGTTTGCGCACGAGCGCGCTCTCCGGCGTCACCATCGCCAAGCTCCTCACATCAGACGAGCGCGGTCATGGCCAAGTAGCTGCCGCCCGCTGCAGGGCGCAAGATCGGCCGCACGTCACGCTATCCTGCATCAGCATTGCACTGATCTCGACGGGCTACACTCACACCTTGCACTGGCGGCGAGCCTCGGCCCTTCCGGCCGCAGGTTCCACTCTCCGGCCTCGAAAGGACGCTCCCATGCCCCACGGATCCGAGGCGGCGGGGCTCGCGGCGCTCTCCATCTGCGAGTCGATGCTGCTGTCGCTGACCGAGAACAGGATCATCGACGCCGCCGAGGCCAGGGTGATCCTCGAGGATGCGGCCACGGCCCATCGGGGCGCCGTCCTCTTGGCGACGGACGGCAAGTCCCACGCCCACGCAGACGCCGCCACGATCATCGAGCTCATCCTCCGGGACGGCAACGCCGTCCGACGGCGGTGACACACGATCTCCTCGTTGCCACGCCGCCGCCGCAGCTCGAGAAAGAGAATGATGCGCGGGAGCGCGTCGACCATGTAAGCCGGCCAAGCTCCCGTGGCGCCACGGCAGAGCTTGCCGGAAGACGCAGAGAAGCTAGCAACTCGATGCCGTGCGGATTCGTCGATGATACCGGCTTCGACAAGGGTTCAACGGCCATCCTGGTCTCCCTAAGGCGAGCTTGGTTCCACTGCCGGCCTCAGCGGTATGGGTCATTTACGAAGGTGACGAGATTCACTGCTCACGCCGCCAAAGGGGCCTCGCTTATGAGCGGGAGGCGAGCATCGCCATTGGTGCCGAGCGCCTTGCCCGGCTTCTCGAGAAGCTCCAGGAACGGCTTGATGATGTCGATCGGCATCGGAAAGACGACGGTGGAGTTCTGCTCGGCGCCGATCTCCGCCAGCGTCTGCAGGTAGCGCAGCTGCATGGCGGCCGGAATGCTCGAGAGAATCCTGGCGGCGTTGACGAGGGTCTGCGACGCCTGGAACTCGGCGTCCGCATGGATGATCTTGGCCCGCCGGTCGCGTTCCGCTTCCGCCTGCTTGGCGATGGCGCGCACCATGTTGTCCGTCAGCTCGACGGTTCTGATCTCGACGTTGCTTACCTTGATCCCCCAGGCCTCGGTCTGGGTGTCCAGGATGCTCTGGACGTCGGTGCTGAGCTTCTTCCGCTCGGACAGCATCTCGTCGAGCTCGTGCTGGCCCAGCACGGCACGCAGGGTCGTCTGCGCCAGCATGTTCGTGGCCGGGAGGTAGTGCTGGACCTGGATGATCGCCCGTTCGGGATTGACGACGTTGAAGTAGAGCACCGCGTCGACCTTCATCGAGACATTGTCTCGGGAGATCACGTCCTGGCTCGGCACCTCGATGACCTGGATGCGCAGATCCACGCGCACCATCTCCTGGAAGAAGGGGATCATCAGCACGAGGCCCGGCCCCTTGACGCTCTGGAAACGCCCCAGCGTAAAGACCACGGCCCGCTCGTATTCGCGCAGGATCTTCACGCTCGCCATGATCAGAACCAAGGCAACGACCAGGACAATCGGGACGATATACAGGGTCGAGAAGAACATGGTGCTGTTCCCTTCAGAACAGGAGAAAGAGACGCTCGTCCCAGCGGCTGAGGCGAAGCTGCAGGACAGCTCGATCCCAGCACCCGTCTGTGTCAGCCGGGGGCGAATCGCACCGCCTCATTCGGACCTCGGTGCAGAATACCCAGCGGCGATGCCGACGCGGTAGGCTCGGAAACTACCTACCCGCTACACACCCGTCCGGCCGTCCAAGGGGGATCAAGGTTGCGCGATTGGCTCGCCGGCATCGGTCGGGACGGCGGCAAGCGCCAGGCGGGCCAGCGCCGGTAGGGATCTCACGCCCGCTTTCCTCATGATCGAGGCGCGATGGTTCTCGACGGTGCGTTGGCTGATGCCCAGGTCCGCGGCGATGTTCTTGCTGGGCTGGCCGGCGAGCACCAGGTCCATGACTTGGCGCTGTCGCGGGCGTGAGACCGGCGATATGGCTGGCCGCATCCTCTCGCCGGGCCAGCAGCTTGTCGAATCCCGCGACTGCTCGAGAGCGCGCTCGACGCTGGCGAGCAGCTCCATGCGGCCGATGGGCTTCTCGATGAAGTCCGAGGCGCCCGCCTTCATGGCTCGAACGGCCATCGCCACGTCGCTGTTGCCGGTGATCATGATGGCCGGCAGGCGATGGCCCAAGCTATGGAGCCTCTGCAGCAGTTCGAGCCCGCTCATGCCCGGCAGATAGGCATCGACCAAGAGGCATCCGTCGCCGCCTGGACGATAGGCCTCGAGAAACGCCTCGCAGGCCGCATAGTCCTTGACGATCCGGCCATCGTCCTCGAGCACGGCGCGAATCGCCTCGCGAACCTGGCTGTCGTCGTCGACGACGAAGATGGTGGGCGGTCCGGTGCCGGTCGCCGCCTCGGCCGGGTGCGGAGCATGCGCGGTCGGCACGGCGGGCGCTATCGGGAGAAGACGCTGGATGGTCTGCGTCAGTTCCTTCGGCTTCACCGGCTTGTTGAGCCGTACGAAGTCTCTGGAGCGCGATCTCGCGCAAGGCACGGGTCGATATGTCGCCGGTGAGAACAATGGCCGGGATATGGCGAAGAAGCTTTTCCTGGAGCTTCGCGATGACCTGGAGGCCGTCCATGCCGTTCGGCAGATTGTAGTCTGCGAGGACGAGATCGGGTCGGACCGTCCCTTGCGCCACCAGGTCCAGCGCCGCGATGCCGTCGGGCGCCGTTGTGACGCGATGGCCCTCGTCCGCGAGGAGGAGCTCGAGGAGCTCGCCCACCTCCGGGTCGTCCTCGACGACCAGGATCGCCCCGGTGTGGCGAGCGGGTTGAATGCTCGCGTCATCCGTGCCGTGGCGGGGGCGCTCGAGCTGGGGTGCCGTCGTGCCCGATGGGCGCATCACCTCGATGGCGAAGACCGAGCCCTTGCCGGGCTTCGAGCGGACCCCGATCCGATGGCCCAGCAGCTTCCCCAGGCGCTGCACGATGGAGAGGCCCAGGCCCAGGCCCCGGCTCCGTTCGCGGGCGGCATTGTCGAGCTGATGGTACTCGTCGAAGATCGCTTCGAGCTCGTCCTCGGGGATGCCGACTCCGGTGTCCCAGACCTCGATGCTCAGCATTCCCTTCGCGCCGCCGGCACCCGAGCAGCACCTTGCCGCGCTTGGTGTATTTGAAGGCGTTCGACAAGCAGGTTGCGGAGCATCTGCTCGAGCAGACGCGGATCGCTCTCTATCGAGAGGCCACACGGGACCACACGCAGGGCGAGCCCGTGCGCCTGCGCGTGGTAGGCGAACTCGTGCCTCAGCCGGTCGAGCAGGTCGTTGATCGGGAAGGCGACCCTTTCGGCGCGGACGGTGCCAGCCTCGATCTGGTTGATGTCGAGCAGCACGTTCAGCATGCCCGACATGGTGCCCAGCGTCTCGTCGAGGCGTGCGACCAGCTTCTGCGCCCTCTCCCCCTCGACGGTCTTCGCCAGCAGTCCATGAAGCAGGGCAAGCGTTTGAAGTGGCTGGCGGAGGTCATGGCTCGCGGCGGCGAGAAAGCGCGACTTGGCGGCAGTTCGCGCGCTCCGCCTGCCGCTTGGCCGCCTCCAGCGCGTCCGCCGTGCGCCTCCGCTCGGTGATGTCGGCGAAGGTGATGACGACGCCCTCCACCCCGCCGTCCTGGGCGCGGTAAGGCAGGATGCGACGGAGGTACCAGGCTCCGCTCCGCGCTTCGATCTCCCGCTCGATCGGCGCGAGCGTCCGCAGCACCGTCCGGGCATCGCTCAGAAGGGCGTCATCCGTGGCCAGCGAGCTGAGGTCCGCGAGCGGCCGTCCGACGTCGGCGGGAATGACGCTGAAGAGCGACTTGGTGGCCGGGGTGAAGAAGCGGATATTGAGGTCGAGTGTCGAGGAACAGTGTTGCGACATCGGTGCTGTAGAGGACATTCTGCAGGTCATTGGATGTCGTGCGCTGCCGCTCCAGCGCTTCGTGGAGCTGGCCGTTGAGGGCGGTCAGCTCCTCGTTGAGCGATTGCAGCTCCTCCTTCGAGGTCAGCAGCTCCTCGTTCGTCGATTGGAACTCCTCGTTGACGGACAAGGCCTCCTCGTTGACCGCCTTCTGCTCCTCGTTCGAGGTCTCGAGGTCGCGGACGGCGTCCCGGAGCTCCGTTCTCGTGGCGTCGAGCTCCTGCTCGAGCTCGGCCGCTCGCGTGGCGTCCCCTGACGTGCCGGGGCGAGGGCGGGTCGGCTCCTGCTTCGGCTCGTCGATGAAGCAGATCAGCAGCAGCTCCCCGCCTTCGCCCGGAACCGGCTGGACGGCGATGCTGAACGAGCCCGGATGGCCGTCGTGGCGCGTCCGGCAGCCACTGACGACGATGCGCGCGTTCTCCTGACTGGCTCGCTGGATTGCCGAGCGGAGCCTGGTGCGCACGCCCTCGCGCGCCATCGCGAGCAGATCGAGCGTAGGGAGCCCCGGCGCCACGCGCAGATAGCGGTCTGTCGGTCCGAGGGAATAGAGGCATTCGTGCTTGCGGTTGGTCAGGACCGCTGCCGGCGCATAGGCCTCGATCACCAGGCGCCGGCAGAGCTCGGCCAGAGCGCCTTGGCGCGAGGGCGCCGGGCCTTGTTCCGAGCCGCGCGGCGACGCGCACGCCGTCACCGGCGCCGAAAGAGAAGCCGACCTCTCCCGGGCGGCTGCGACCGATGTGCCGATAGAGCCGCGCCGCCTTGGAGACCACCTCGAAGCGGCCGTCGGCATTGCCGACCGTCTCCGAGCCGCCGAGCAGGAGAATGCCACCCTCGCGCAGCGCGAAATGAAACAGCGAGACGACCTTCGCCTGCGCCTCGGGGCGCAGATAGATCAGAAGATTCCGACACGAGACGAGGTCGAGGCGCGAGAACGGCGGATCGGCCAGCACATCCTGGACCGTGAAGACCACAGCGGCGCGCAGGTCGGGCAAAACCCGGTAGCTGTGACCTTCCTTCGTGAAAAAGCGGGCAAGGCGCGCCGGTGTCACGTCCGCCTCGATCGTTTCCGGGTAGACGCCCGCCCGGGCGGCGGCGACGGCGTCCTCATCGACGTCGGAGGCGAAGACCTGCAGCCTGGCGTCGCGCTTCGCCGCCGTCATCTCCTCGCGGAAGAGCATGGCCAGGGAATAGGTCTCCTCGCCCGTGCTGCATCCGGCGATCCAGATGCGCAGGGGGCGATCGGACGGGTGGCTGCGGACCAGGTCCGGAACGACCTTCCTCGCCAGCAGATCGAACACCTGCGGATCACGGAAGAAGCTCGTGACATTGATGAGCAGGTCCTTGGCGAGCAGGGCGAGCTCGCTCGTGTCGCTCCTCAGCAGGCCGAGATAGCGGTCCATGTCGTGGGTCTCGATCGCCGCCATCGCCATCCGGCGCTCGATCCGGCGCTGCAACGTGCCCGGCTTGTAAAGGGTGAAATCGTGGGCGGTCGTCGTGCGCAAGAGATCGATGATCTCGGGCAGCCGATCATGGGCCGTATCCAGCGCACGCGAGCCGCTCCGGCGGCGCGTGAGGCCCATGCGCCGGTCGTATCTGACGAGTGCTTCCGGAATCTTCGCCACCGGAAGCACGAGGTCCACCGCGTGGGTCATGATCGCGCTACGCGGCATGCCGTCATAGCCGGCCTCGCCGGGGTCCTGCGCGATGACGAGCCCGCCCTTTTCCTTCACGGCCTTCAGCCCGAGGCTGCCGTCGGCCCCCGTTCCCGACAGGATCACGCAGACGGCGCGGTCGCCGCATTCCTCCGCCAGCGAGCGCAGCAGGAAGTCGAAAGGCAGGCGCGCGCCATGACGCGCCAGCGGCTCTGAGAGGTGGAGGGCGCCGTCGGCGACGGACAGATAGGCTCCAGGGGGGATGACATAGAGGTGCTCGCGCTCGACCGCCATGCCGTCCGTTGCCTGCCGGACGGTCATCGAGGTGTGCCCGGCCAGCAGGTCCGCCATCATGCTCTCGTGGGTCGGATCGAGATGCTGGACCAGGATGAAGGCCATCCCACTGCCGGCCGGCAGCGCGTCCAGGAGCTTCCTGCAGGCGTCGAGCCCGCCGGCCGAGGCGCCTATGCCGACCACGGCGAAGTCCGCCGAGCCGTGAGCTGCCGGGGAACGCCGTCTCGGCTGCGCCCGGGCCGCTTTTGCCTGCTGCCGAGCGCCTTTCGGCATTCTGCACTCCATTCGAACCGGTGCTTCCCGCGCGGAACCGCCAGTTTAGCCTATCACCGTCTCCCGCCCTTGGACACGCTACGCCACGTAAACTCCATGCAATGCGCGGCTTGGCGCGACGGGTGCCAGCCGGCCGCAACTGGAGTGCGTCCGAGGCGCTAGCCCGAACCATTGATGAGGGCACGTGTGGGGCCGCTGGGTGGAGTGTTTTGGCGGTGCGCCAGGGTGGGTGCGGTACAAGAGTGGAGTGCCCCCGCTTGGGTGGACGCATCGGTCACTTTCGCGCAAGGTGTCGCCCGTGCCCAGAACACGCCCTCCTTACTAATATCCCAACGCTATACCCGACATATCAAGCGGCATAGCGGACGGGCTGGGGTTTGAAGTAGGCCTTGATCCGAGCGGGTGAGCGCTGGATGGCGCGGAGCACCGCGCGCGTGCTCCTGGTCAGGGCGTCTTTCGATACCGGCTGGGGCTGCTGACGCAGCTTCTGCTTCAGGTCGTTGTTGAGGTACTCGTCGGGATTGTGGTCCGGGGCATAGGCCGGCAGGTAGCAGAGCTCGATCTCATGGGCGTGCGCAGCCACCCAGGCGGTCACCTTCGCGGCGTGGCGCACCTTGAGGTTGTCGAGAATCAGGATGACCTTCTGTCCCGCATCCTTGATCAGCCGGCGCAGGAAGGCGATGAAGCGCAGGGCGTTCAACGCGGCCTCGTAGAGCATGAAGCGCATCAGGCCACGATTGCTCACCGCCGAGATCATGCTCTGGGAGATCCGCTTGGCGGTACGCGTCACCACCGGCGTCTTGCCCTTGGGCGCGTAGGACCGCCCAATCTGGTCCTGATTGGAGATGCCGGTCTCGTCACCCCAATAGATCACCGCCCGCTCGGTTCTGGCCCGCTTGGCGATCGCCGGATAATCCAGCTCCAGCCAGGCCGCGATCGCCGCAGGTTGGCGCTCTCTGGCCCGGGCCAGTGGCTTTTGCGGCGTCATGCGCATCGGGCCTGAGGCCCGATCCCCCGGCGGGATGTCGACGAAGTCGACAGGCGCTGCAGATAGAGCTGCACCGTCGACAGGCCGAGCCGCTTGCCGAGCCTGAGCTGGATCAGGTCGCGCACCGCCCGGCTGGTCCACAAGGCAAAGGGCAGCTTCAGCTGGTCGGGCATCTTGTCGGCGATCCAGCCCCTGACCCTGTCCGCCTCATCCGCTGTCAGCAGCCCCTTGCCCCGGCGCGGCGACACTCGCCGCCCGTCGAGCACGCCCGCCTCGCCCTGAGCGCGATAGCGCTGGAGCCAGATATTCACCGTCTGCCGCTGAACACCGACCGCCTCGGCTGCCTGCGCCTGGCTCAGGCCCCGCTCCTCGATCAGGAACAACGCACGCCGCCGCAGCGCCTCCTGCGCCGCCCGCCCGATGCCGCGAAAGTCCCGCGCTTGCATGACCCATGCATAGCACCAGCTGAAACATTTGTCAGGTATATTTATGGGATATTAGTAATGTGGATCGTGCGGCATCACGCTGGGGGTGCGGCCGATGGCTGGCGACAGCGAAGCCACAAACCGGCTTGATGAGCCCAGGTTCAAGGTGCGGCACAAGCGCGTCTGGTTATAGTAACGCCGCCAACCCAGGCCGTCGGCACACTGAGCTGCGCCCTCTATGGCCTGGTTGGGATGGCGTCGCCTAGCCAATGGTCTGGCCGCGATTTTACGGCCCGTGAACAGAGGTCAACATCCGCGGTTCCTCCCTGCCCGGCCATCGATCGGACCGTAAGGCGATCTATTCGCCAGAGAAATGCATGTATCAACGGTTGTGTCGAGGCCCGCCTCTTCGCTTTGGACGCCTGCTAGGCTCAATCCTTTCGGGCTATAAGCCGCGCATGGCCAAGGCACACGGCGACACTCAGCACCTCGCATTGCGCCATCAGACGTGGTGGGTGAGGTTGCGCACCCCGCAGGACGTCCTGAAGCTGCATCCTGGCGAGCCTGCGTTCCGCTGGGCCAACCTCAGGACGCATAGCACGAATAGCCTCCCGGAGGCTCGGCGCCTACGCCATGCAGCCATAGCGGCCGAGCATGCCCGCTGGGCTCCGCTACGGCAGAACAGGCCGCCCACCGCTGCCGAGATCGATAGCCTGGCGCTTAGCGAGGCGCACCGGTACCACGACGAACTCGCTTCAAAGCTGATGGACGTTGCCGACGATCTGCCGGCGCTCGAGCACGCTGCGAGCCTCGAGGCCCTAATGAGCTATTCTGACGAAGCAACCGAGGTCATCCGGCGCGCAGGCTATCAGGCGACCGACGACGCCGTAAACGCCCTAGCGCCAAGCTCTGCCGGGGGCGCGCAATGGCTGCTAGGACGCTCCACAACGGCGGTGAGCTGCCGCAAATGTCCAGGGTGCGGACATTTCCAACTGCGTCCCTAGAGCGCCGCAGGAAGGCTGCCGATCGGCTCGACACTCTTATAGAGCGCTCTATGGCGGAGCTTCGCAGGCCTGACGGCTCTCTCGCCGCGACAACCATCGCGCAGGCCGAGACCAGTCTGCAGCTCCTGGCCGGTTGGTTGCCGGATCGGGCGACGCTTGGCCACGTGAGCCGCCGGACAGCCGGCGAGTTTGTGGGAGCGCCGGAGAGGTCGAGCCCGAGCCATGCTCGCGATCGCAAGGCAGCCGGACTGCCCCTGGCCAAGCTCATAGAGCCCTACCCGGCAGGAGATGGGCGAGGCTTGGCTGTAGCATCGGTCCGCCGGCATATTTCCAATATCGGCGGATTGTGGAAATGGGCGATCGGGCGCGGGCTGTGCCAGGAGAACCCATGGGAACGGCCTGCGCTTTGCAAAGCCAAACCCGCCGCCCATGAGCCCTACACCATGGCTGACCTGCAGCTCCTCGCCGACGCGCTTCCTCGGGCGCCAGCCGGGGTGGCCTTTGTGTTTATCGTCTCCCTCTACAGCGGCCTGAGGCTCGGCGAGGTCTGCACCGTCGATGCGATCGTGCTGGACGGGCCGGTGCCTTACCTCGATCTGAGCTTGAGCGACCGGAAGACCCCTGCCGGTAAGCGGCGCGTGCCCATCCATCCCCCTCTGCTGCCCCACCTGCCGCCCGAGCCGCCAAGGCTCCCGGCTGCGACGATCGGTAGAGCTTTCACCAGATGGAAGCGCTGGGCCGGGGTGACCCGTCCGAGAACAGATCATCACAGCCGGCGTAAAAATGTCGCGGGCGCCCTCGAGCAAGCAGGCGTCCCCGAGTCCGAAGCCGCGTTGATCCTCGGCCATGCTCAGGGGCGGGGGATAACGTATGGAGTTTACAGCCCATTAGGGGCAGGCCTTGCGCGGCTCGCCGATGCCGTCGCCCGGATCGAATACCAGGGCCTTACCTTTCCGAACGTGCTGCACAGACCTGTCGCACAGCTCGCCTTGGTTGGGCCGACTTCTCCCTGACCTTCTTAGGGTAAATGGTGGCGACGCCCCATCGGGTAGGGGCCGACATCGCCGCGCAGCGGCTGCAGCAGCATCTTGTCGAGGCGCAGCTCGCCGGGGTCGCGAAAGCTCTCGATGCCGATCGTCATGCCCAGATGACCCGCTGCCGGCTGCGGCCGGTAGGTGCCGAAGAGCCTGTCCCACAAGGAGAGGTTGAAGCCGAAATTGCTGTTGGTCTCGGCCGGCACGATCGAATGGTGCACCCGGTGCATGTCGGGCGTCACCAGGAGGCGGCGGATCGCCCGGTCGAGCGGTGCCGGCAGCAGCACGTTGCCGTGGTTGAACATCGAGGTGGCGTTGAGGATCACCTCGAACAGCAGCACGCCCACGGCCGGCGCCCCGAGCGCCGCAACCGCGCCGATCTTGATGAGCATCGAGAGCACGATCTCGACCGGGTGAAAGCGGATGCCGGTCGTGACGTCGATCTCGAGGTCGGCATGGTGCATGCGGTGCAGCCGCCACAGCGCCGGCACGGCATGGAACAGCACGTGCTGCAGATAGATCGCGAGGTCGAGGGCGAGGATCGTCGCCAGCACCGCCAGCCAGCCCGGCAGCTGGAGATTGTTCAAAAGGCCCCAGCCGCGCGCCTCGCCCAAAAGCGCCACGCCCACCGCCGCGGTCGGAAAGAGCAGGCGGACGATCAGGGTATCGGCGATGACGATGCCGATATTGCCGGGCCAGCGCCGCAGCCGCCCGACCGCCTGCCGGCGCCGTGGCGCCAGAATCTCCCACAGCGCCATCAGCGCCAGCACGCCGGCGAAGCAGCCGAGCCGGATCAAGGGCTCGGCCGCGAGCACCGCGCCGCTCACGGGAGCCGCCGCCTCGGCGGGTTGGCTGGCGGCATGGACAGGGTCCGACACATGGACAAAAGAACGGATGCCGCTTCCTCGCTGTCAAGCGAGCGCGGCCCGATCGCGCCAGGGCCCACGCCTTCTTGATCGCCTGCGCCGCGCGTGGGATAGGCGGCCCTTGGGCAGGCCGCGTCGGCGGCGATGATGGGAGAGAAGCGCGCCATGCAGATCGAGAAGCATCTCGAGGAGCTGGGCATCGAGCTGCCGCCGGTCTCGAGCCCGGTCGCGAACTACGTGAACGCCGTCCGCACCGGCAATCTGCTTTTTCTTTCCGGCAAGGGGCCGTCCTATGGCGACGGTGGCACGGGCCGCGGCAAGGTCGGCCGGGACGTCGTCGTCGAGGAGGCCTACAAGCACGCGCGTCTCGTGGGCCTCAACCTCATCGCCGTCATGAAGGACGAGCTGGGCGACCTCGACCGGGTCGTGCGCATCGTCAAGGTCCTGGGCATGGTCAACGCGGTGCCCGAGTTCGAGGATCAGCCCAAGGTCATCAACGGCTGCTCCGACCTCTTCGTCGAGGTGTTCGGCGACAAGGGCCGTCATGCTCGCTCGGCCGTCGGCATGGGCAGCCTGCCCTCCAACATCACCGTCGAGATCGAGTGCATCGTCGAGGTGGGATGATGCGAGGCCGCGCCCTCCGCGTCCTGGCGCTGGGCCTGCTCGTCGCCGGCTGCGCCGCGCCGCCCTCCACGGTGGGCGCCTATCCCGACCATGTGGGCGAGATCGATCCGGCCCTGCTCGTCGGGAATTGGGCCTGCAAGGACCTCGATCCACCGTCGAGCCAGGAGCGGCTGGTCGAGCTGAAGGCCGATCACGGGCTGGTTCGAGGGCTTCTGCCCAAAGGCTCGTTGGAGGCGAGCCGGGCTCGGGACAGGATCGGCGGCGAATGGCAGATCATTAATGGCTATGTCCAGACGACCGACCTGCACCCGGTTGCGGGCAGTGACGAGGGGCTGGGCAGCCGGCTCGCCGAGCTGGTCGGGGACGGCCCGCCGTTGCGGGCGGCCCCGCGCACGCTGAACGTTCTCGATCTCGACCGCCAGCGCCTCGTCTTCCGCAACGTCAACCAAGACTGGTCGCCGGTGGTGACCTGTCGCCGCCTGCCGGCCGGCGATCCCGCCTGACCACCAGCCATTCTTGAGCTATCGCGCCGAGGACGGCAGCGCCTCGCGGTACCGGGGGCACATCAGGGTGATCGCGGCGACGGGCGCAACGCGCATGCGCCCGACGAGCCGCTTGTGCCGCCGTTACGGGTCGCCCATGCCTCGTGGCGCGGGAATTGTCCCAACGGGAACGAACATGAAAAGCGGTCGCCTCGTCCTTCTCTGGCCCTGTCTGCTCGTTGCGGCCTGTGCCGCCGGCGGCGGCACGTCGAGCATCAAGCGTCCGCCGGTCGACGTCGCCGACGCGGTCGGCACGGTCGACCCGAAGCTCGTGATCGGCACCTGGCAGTGCCATGAGCTCAATCCGCCGGAGGGCGTCCCCCAGCCCCCGACGTCGACGATCGAGTTCAAGGCCGACGGCTCGCTGCTCTCGAACGGCCGCACGGCCCCGGCGCAGGCGGAGGGGAGCCCTCTGGGCACGGGCGAGATGATCGTCTCCTCGACCGGCAACTGGGAGGTCCAGGGCGAGGATATCGTCATGACCAGCCTGCACACCGAGGCGAAGCCGGCCGACGGCAACGCCATCATGGGCGCCATCACCAGCTTCGCCTCGTCGATCGTCAACAGCTCGAGCGAGGCGATGACCCCGCATCAATCGAACGTGCTGCGCCTCAGCCGGCACGAGCTCGTGATCCGGCCCGTCGATGTCGAGAACCCGCCCGTGATCTCCTGCACCCGCTGACGCCCGGTCAGGCCGGCCCGCTGCCCGTGGCGGGCGGGCCGCCCTTGCCGTAGCGGCCCGAGAAAAAGAACTCGAAGGCGCCGTAGGCGAGAAGCCCCAGCGCCACCCACAGCCACATGCCGTGCGGCTGGTACCAAAGCTCGAAGAGCACCCAGAGGCAGCAGAAGGCTGTGACGAGAACGCGGCGCCAGAGCGGCTCGAACCAGGGGCTGTATTGCAAGACGACTAGGCCTCCCTGAGGTCCTGGAAAACGCCGGCGCGCCCACGCCGGCGACGCGGCGGCACCGCGGGTCGGCACCGCGGCGCCGCCGAGCTTGGCACGTCCGGGCCTGATCCGCAGCAACGCAGAGGCGCTCGTGCGCCGACGGGCGGTGCCCGAAGGCCGCGCCCGCTAGCCGAAGCCCATGATGTGAAGTGACAAAAAGAGCGTCAGCACGACGACGTTGATGATGTCGACGAAGAAGGCGCCGACGATCGGGACGATGAGGAAGGACTGGGGTGCCGGGCCGTGACGGCGGGCCAGGGCCTGCATGTTGGCGATGGCGGTCGCCGTCGCGCCCATGGCGAAGCCGCAGAAGGCTCCCGCCATCACCGCGCTCTCATAGTCCCGGCCGACCACGCGGAACGTGATCAGGGACGCCCAGAGCGCCACCAGGACCATCTGCGCCAGGAGGATGATCAAGAGCGGCCCCGCCATGCCGAAGACGCTGCCGAGGTCGAGCGCCATCATCGTCCAGGCCAGGAACAGCGACAGGCAAACCGACCCGATCAGATCCGTCGCCGCATTGTGCAGGCGCAGACCGACCAGGCCGCCGAGGTTGCTCAGCACCAGCCCGGCCAGCAGGCTCAGCAGGAAATCGGGCACGGCGACGGGCGCCCCGGCGAGCAGCTCGGCCAGCCACGCACCGACCAGCACCGCGATCAGCGCCAAGGTCAGCGAGCCGACCAGCGGCATGGTCGTCACCGGCGTCTCCGCGGGGCCCATGATCACGTCGCCGTCCGGGTCGTGCCCAGGACGAGGCGAAAGATCGAACCGCCGGATCAGCCGCTCCGCCACGGGGCCGCCGATGATCCCACCCAGCACGAGGCCCAGCGTCGCCGAGGTCATGGCCAGGGCCATGATCCCGGGAATGGCGCTGGCCTCGCCGAATCTGTTGACATAGGCGGCACCGGTGCCGTGCCCGCCGACCAGCGTGATCGAGCCCGCGACGAGGCCCAGGAACGGATGCAGGCCGAGCAGCGACGCCATCAGCACGCCCAGCGCGTTCTGCACCAGCAGGAACGGGATCAGCGCCACGATGAAGCGCAACAGCCGCGGGCCGCCGCGCATCAGCCGTCGCAGATCGGAGGTGAGCCCGAGGCAGGCAAAGAACAGCAACAGGAGGTCGGACCGCGCCTCGCTCGCCAGGGCGATGCGATGCCCGGTCGTGCGGAGCAGCACGGCGGCTACGATGGCGAAGAGGATGCCGCCGATGACCGGGCTCGGGATGCTGTAGTGGGCCAGCAGCGGCACGCGCTGGCTGAGGTAGGTGCCGAGCAGCAACACCAGACAGGCAGCGAGCAGGGAGGGCAGGGCGTCGAGGCTGATGAGGCTGTCGGCGATGGTCATGCGGGCCGGGCTTGAGCCGGTTCTCCCCTGTCTGCCTCCGTCCTGCGAGGACCATGCCCCCCGGCGGCAGGGCGGTCAATCGCGGCTCGGCCGTCCGGGCGGCCTCGGGTTGACCATCCTTGCGTCACGCGGCACCCTTGCTCCGTGAGCCGCGCCGCCCGAGCCCGGTGCGCCGCCGGCGATCGTCTCTTGGACGCGGCCAACGTCGTCCTCGCATGCGGTCACGAGGGCAAGATCCTGCTGGAGCCGAGATAGGCCGCCGATGCCAGCGAGAGTGGTCCTCCTCGGTCTCGATTCGGCGAGTGTCACCCTCGTCCGACGCTGGATGGCCTCGGGCCATCTGCCTCATCTCGAGGAGCTGCGCCGGCAGGCTGCCTGGGGTCTGCTGACGAGCCCGCCTGGGCTCGGCGACGATGCCACCTGGGCCTCGTTCTCCACGTGCACGGCACCAGGGGCGCACGGCCGCTTCTACTTCCGCTCCATCCGGCCGGGGTCCTACGAGTACCCCTTCGTTCAGGACGACCATCTGAGGCGCGAGCCCTTCTGGAACGCGCTCGGGCGGCAGGGGCTGCGCACGGCCGTCCTCGACGTGCCCAAGGCGCCGCTGAGCCCGCAGATCAACGGGCTGCACCTGACCGACTGGCGGGTTCATGGCCGGGACGGCGTCACGCGCAGCGTCCCGGCCGATCTGGCACCGCGCGTCATCGAGCGCTACGGCGACGACCGGACCGACCGCCCGGGGACGAAGGACTGGCTTTGCCGCCTCGACAGCCTCGCGGAGGACAGGCTCGAGACCTTTCTCGATCACCTGCTCGAGAGCATCGAGCAGAAGACCAGCCTGGCCATGGAGCTGCTGGAGCAGGAGGCGTGGGACCTTTTCCTGCTCGTCTTCAAGGAGGCGCATTGCGCGGGCCACCAGTGCTGGCATCTGGTCGATCCAGCACACCCGGCCTACAGGGCGGCGCTGGCCCGGCGGCTCGCCGATCCGCTCTTGCGCGTCTACCAGGCGCTCGATGGGGCGATCGGCAGGCTGCGGGCACGGCTGTCCCCGGAGACGAGCCTGCTCGTCTTCAGCGATCTCGACATGGGGCCGAACTATACCGGCGAGCACATCCTGGACGATGTCCTGAGATCGCTCGAGGATCGCTTGTGGCCCAGGCGCTCCTGGAGCGCGCTCCGCGACGGGGCGATCTACACGCTCGAGCGCCGCGTCCGCCGGCCGCTGACGCGGCGGCCGCCCAGGCTGGCGCTGGTCCACCGGTATCGCCGCGCCTTCCAGCTCGAGCACAACGAGATCAGCGGTGCGGTGCGCCTCAACATCAAGGGCCGCGAGCCGGCCGGCATCGTGGAGCCCGGCCATGAGGCCGAGTCCCTCCTCGCCGACCTCACCCGGGAGCTGCTGCAGCTCGTCAATCCGGGCACCGGCGGCCCCGTGGTGCAGGAGGTGCTGCGGACGGCCCGGCTCTATGATGGAGACAATCGGGAGCTTCTGCCCGACCTCCTGGTGGTCTGGAACCGCGAGGCCCCGATCGCCGCCGCCCGCTCGCCGCTGCTGGGAGCGATGCGCGCCCGGTCGGCCAACTTCCGGACCGGCAACCACCTCGCCAATGGGTTCTGTCTCGCCGCCGGCCCGTTCGCTGCCGGCCGGCCCGGCTTCCACGCTTCGATCACCGACCTCGGCCCGACGGTGGCACACCTGCTGGGAGCGTGCCTCGACAATGTCGAAGGCCGCCCGATCCCCGAGCTCTGCTCACGATGAGGCGAAAGCCGGCGCTCTCTGGGTGACGGGCCGGCCCACCCTATGCTCTAGCTGGCCGCTTGGGCATAGTCCATGCGAGCCCGGGAGTGCTGAGCCATGCCTGTCGAGAAGGAGCTCGAGCCCTACGAGCCGCAAGGCGCTCTGCAACCTATCGGTCACGAGATCTGGATCGTCGAGGGGCCCGTGATCGGCTTTCGCTGGCTGGGCCTGAGGCTGCCCTTCACGACACGCATGACGATCGTCCGCCTCGCCGACGGTGGTCTGTGGGTCCACTCGCCGATCGAGCTCGGCGCCGATCTCGCCGCGGCGGTCGACGCGCTCGGCCCGGTGCGGCACCTCGTGGCGCCCAACCGCATCCACTATTGGTGGCTGCCGGCCGGCAGCGGCGCTATCCGGGGCGTTGGGCTGGCCTCCCCGACAACCAGAGCGGGGCGCTACGCCATGGCGTCCGCATCGACGGCCGCCTGGGCGAGGAGCCGCCGATCGCCTGGCAGGGGCAGGTCGAGCAGCTCCTGGTCCGGGGCTGGTACATCACCGAGGCCGTCTTCTTTCACACCGCCTCGGGCACGCTCATCCTCACCGACCTCATCGAGAGCTTCGAGGCCGATCGGATCAAGAGCCCCGTCTTCCGCTTTCTCTGCAGCGCCACGGGCGCTCTTCATCCGACGGCAAGATGCCGCTCGACCTGAGGATGACCTTCCTCGGCAGGGGCGGGGAGGTGCGCGCGGCCGTGCGCCGCATGATCGGATGGCGCCGGAGCGGATCGTCATCGCCCACGGGCGCTGGTACCGGGAGAACGCGGAAGCGGAGCTGAGGCGGGCCTTCCGCTGGGCCGGCCCGCTCGAGCCCTAGGCCGCCTTGGCGACCACGCCGCTCACATCGTCCAGCGCGGCCTTGAGCCGGTCGAAGAGCTGGTCGATCTCGCCCTCGGTGATGATCAAGGGCGGGCAGATGCCGATCACCTCGCCGGGCAGCGGGCGCAGGATCAGGCCGTGCTCGACGCAGCGCTGGGCCACCTGCGCCGCCACCTTCTCCGAGGCCGGGTACTGTTCCTTGGTCGCCTTGTTCTTGACGATCTCGACGCCGCCGATGAGGCCCACGCCGCGCGCCTCGCCCACCAGCGGATGCGCGTTCAGCCCGTTCAGCCGCGCCATGAAGCGCGTGCTGACCTTGCGCACATGGCCCAGAATGTCGTCGCTCTCGTAGATCTTGAGCGTCTCGACCGCGACGGCCGCCGCCACCGGATGGCCGCCATAGGTATAGCCCATGCCCAGCGTGGCGCGCTTGGCGCTCTGTCCGCGATCACGTCGTAGAAGGCCTGGCTCATCAGCAGACCGCGATCGGCAGATAGGCCGAGGACAGCTGCTTGGCGCAGGTCATGAGGTCGGGGCTGATGCCGCAGGTCTCCAGCCCCACGTGTTGCCGGTGCGACCGAAGCCGTTGATGACCTCGTCCGCCACGATCAGCACGTCGTGCTTCTTGAGGACCTTCTGGATCTTCTCGAAATAGCCCTTGGGCGGGACGATGACGCCGCCCGCACCCATCACCGGCTCGGCAACGAACGCCGCCACCGTCTCGGCGCCCAGCGCCTTGATCAGCGTCTCGACCTCGGCAGCGAGCCTCGTCGAGAGCTCGTCCTCGGTCTCGCCGGCAGCCCGTCCCGGTAGAGCGAGGGCGTCGTGACGTGGAAGAAGCGATCGGACATCGGCAGATCAAAGCCGGCCCGCGCATAGGGCAGGCCGGTCAGGTGTCCCGCCGCCAGCGTGATGCCGTGATAGGCGCGCCTGCGGCCGATGATCCGCTTCTTCTCGGGCTTGCCCGGGCGTTGTTGTAGTACCAGGTGAGCTTGATCGCCGTGTCGATCGCCTCGGACCCGGAGTTGACGAAGAAGGCCTTGGCCAGCGGCGCGGGGCCAGCGCCATCAGCCGCTCGGCCAGCTCGATCACCGGCTCGGTCGAGCGATGCGCGAAGACGTGCATGTAGGGCAGCTTCTCGAGCTGGCGCCGCGCCGCCTCGGCCAGCCGCTTCTCGCTGAAGCCGAGCGAGGTGCACCACAGCCCCGCCAGCCCTTCGATGTAGCGCTTGCCGTCGTCGTCGGTGACCCATACGCCCTCGCCGCCGGTGATGACCATCGGCCCCTGCTCCTCGTGCTGGCGCAGGTTGGTGTAAGGGTGGATGGCGTAGGCGACGTCGCGCGCGGCGAGCGAGTTCGGGGC
>CAVVXU010000009.1:0-48482 GCA_963752325.1 uncultured Alphaproteobacteria bacterium | reverse complement strand
TCCTGCGCCGCCGTTATCGTCGTCGTCTCACTGAAGGCGCCAACCTGGACGAACTTCGGCCCTGCGATGCAGACCTCGGCGCTCGCGAGCTGCGCCCGCGGGGCAGCCTGCTTCATGGGGGCCGGCACCGGGCCCGGAGCGCGGCCCGATCCGAAGGGCGCTCGCGCGGGCGGCGCCAGCTGCGCGACCACCACCGGCGCCTGAGGCGGCTCGGCACGGGCGACCGCCACGGGCGGAGCTGGGGTCGTCGTCGGCGGCGCCGTGGGTGCGGGTGCCACGACGGGCGGTGGCTCATTGCCATCCGCCGGCCCCAGGAACGTGACCCGTACCTTGGCCAGACCCTGGCGCTGATAGCCGAGCGTCCGCGCTGCAGCCTCGGAAAGATCGATCAGCCGGCTGTCGACGAACGGCCCGCGATCGTTGACGCGCACCACGCGATATGAAGCGGCCGTTCTCGAGGTTCGTCACCCGGACGAGACTAGGGATGGGCAGGGTCGGATGGGCGGCGCTGATCTTGTTCTTGTCGAAGAGCTCGCCGTCGGCCGTCGCGAGACCGTTGAAATCGTCGCCGTACCAGGACGCCACGCCGACCTTGTCGTAGCTCGGATCGTACTTCGGATAGTACCATTTCCCGTTGATCTGGTACGGGCGGCCGACCTTGAGGCCGCCGCTCGCCACGGTCGGCGATGTCTCGGGGCCGCGCGAGGCGCAGGCGCTCGCCAGAAGCCCCAGACAGACGGTCAGCCAACGTCCATGCCGCATCGCCAACTCGATCCCCCGCGTCTTCTTTGCCTTCCACCCGACCCTAGGAGGTCGTGGCGGCGCCGAGCGCGTCGGCCAGAAGCCCCACGCTCAGCGCGAAATAGGTCGACCTGTTCCACACCATCAGCGTGCGGAAGTTGTGATAGACGAGAAAGTCGGTTGAATACCCGGGCCATCCATGCGCAGGAGCGCCGCGTCGATCGGCGCTGCCGGCAGCGGCCCGCCATCGGCCCGGCGCAGGCCACGCCGGCTCCAGGCCGCGAGCGGCACCTTGCCATCCAGACCCTGATCCTGGTCGGCCAACCGGTCGGGCGCCCGGACGGCCCGTCCCCAGATGTAGCGGGCGTCCCAGCCGGAACGTGCGAGGAAGTTGCTGATCGAGGCGAAGACGTCGGGGACGCTCGTCCAGATGTCGCGCCGGCCGTCGCCGTCGGCGTCGACCGCGTAGGCCACATAGGTCGACGGCATGAACTGGCATTGCCCCATGGCACCGGCCCAGGAGCCCGTCATGCCGCTCGCGGCGACGTCGCCGTGATCGAGGATCGCCAGGGCCTTCAGCAGCTCGCCGCGAAAGAAGCTGGCCCGCCGGCCCTCGTGGGCCAGCCTCTCGGCGCGCCCACCACCGAATAGGAGCCTTGCGTCCGACCGAAGTTCAATTCGATGCCCCACAGCGCCACGACCACGGTAGGCGGCACGCCGTAGCGGGCCTGCATGCGGTCGAGCAGCTTCTCGTTCTGCTGGAGCAACGCCGCGCCGCGCTGGATCCGCTGGTCGCTGACCACGCGGGCCCGGTACTCGCCGAAGGTCATCCGGCCCTCGGGCTGGCGGTGATCGAGCTCGATCACCCGGGGGATCGGCTGAAGGCCCGAAAGCGCCTGATCGACGGTCCGCCGGCTGATGCCGGCGGCCAGGGCCTGCTGCCGGATGCCGTCGAGCCACACGTCGAACGGCTCGGCGGCCACCGCCGGCAGCGCCAGGCCCAGCACGCCCAACGGCAGGGCGCCGAGCAACAGGCGACGGTCGAGCTGCACCAATCTCGTCCTCAGCACACCAGGATGCGACTACGGCAATCCTAACGCAGATGACCGTGTTGTGAAGACATCACTTGAACGACGATCAGTAAACCACGGTCAGCGTGCCAGCTCCGCTCTCGGGGTCCGCCCCGACCTGGACCGCCACGGGTGCTGCATGCTGTGATGGCACGGCTCGGTCGACAGGCCGCGCTGGCCGAGCGGACCGGCACAAGCTCCGCTGGACGCCCCTGCGTCGCAGGGAGCCACGACGGTCACGCCGACCGTGAGGGTTCCCCGCGAGGCGGCGGGCGATGCGGCCCATGCCGCGCCGGCCCACGATCCGACAGCAGCAGCCAAGACGAGAGCAGCGACACCGCGACCGTGCCGGCCTTCAGCCATGGACGTTTCCTCCGATCTGCCGGTCGTTGCCGGCTGATGGAGACAACCTAGCAGAAAGACCCGGAGGAGACGCTAAAGACCATCAACCATGAGGATACGGCTGCATCAGCCTGGAAGAGCTGATCAGCCTCACAGAGGAGCGGTAATCTTAAGAAGAAAAAGCCGGGGCCAAGGCCCCGGCAGTGATAGGGAGGAAACGCCTCAAGTCGGGTGTCACAGGAAATTCCCATGAACACGACGAGGAGTATGCCTTCGGTCCCGCCAGCTGACAACAGAAAAATCGCGCCAGGGTAGAACTTTCGCAGACTTGTTTTCGTAAACTATCGCCATCAATTTCATAAAATTTTAGACGATAGCCTCGAATCGCCGCGCACGAAGACTGCCGGATGCGGCACCAGGATACCGTCAGCCGGCCGGCGGCGGCCGGAACTGAATGAGGCCCGTGTCCGCGATCCAGACGGCAGCACAGGTGAGAACGGCCGCGAGGACCGTGGTGACGAGGAACTTCAGCAGGAGCCGCGGATTCGCCGGCGCGCTCGCCACGCTGCCCGGCAGCGGGTTCTCGTCGGGCCGAGCGCCCCAGGGCAGAACCATGAAGAGCAGCAGCCACCAGCAGACGATGAAGGTGAAGACGATCCCCAGCCAGCTCATGCCGCCTCGAGCTCGATCAGCGTTCCGTGCATGTCCTTGGGGTGGATGAAAAGAACGGCCTTGCCGTGCGCGCCGATCCTCGGCCGCCCATCGCCCAGCACGCGGGCTCCCGAGGCGGCGAGACGGTCCCGCGCGGCCTCGACATCGTCGACCTCGTAGCAGAGGTGATGGATGCCGCCGGACGGGTTGCGCTCGAGAAATGCCGCGATGGGCGACGCGCCGCCCAGCACCCCCAGCAGCTCGACCTTCGTGTTCGGCAGCTCGACGAAGACGGTCCGCACGCCGTGCTCGGGCTGGTCGACCGCGGACGAAACGACCGCACCCAGGACCTCGCGATAGGTCCGCGCCGCAGCCTCGAGGTCCGGCACCGCGATCGCCACGTGGTTGAGCCGGCCGATCATCAGGTGGCCCCGGCCTCCTCGTCCTCCAGCGTGTCGAGCGCATCGGCGCTCAGCCGGACGACCTGCACCTCGATGAAGGGGCGGCGATCACGCCCGAGATCGAGCGCCTGGCGGATGGCGCTGCGGACCGCCTCCTGGATCCGCCCGTCGTTCAGAACCGCCTCGTCGTCCATCGATTCGACCGCACCCGTGATCGCGGCCTGAAGGGCGTCCTGCACACGATCGAGCCGGTCGCCCTCGAGAACGCCCAGCGCGGTCGGGCGGGGCGGCACCAGGATGGTTCCCAGCTCGTCGAGCACAAGGGTCACGAAGATGGTGCCGTGGTTCATCAGCCGGCGCCGCTCGCGGTAGAGATCGTCGGTCGCGTCGACCAGCTCGTCGCTCTCGAGAACGCGGCGGCCGACCGGCACCTCGCCCACCACCGCGGCCGCCCCGGGGGCCAGCCGCAACACGTCGCCATTCTTGACGAGAATCGCATGCGGCACGCCGAGATCACGGGCGAGACGGATGTGCGCCGCCAGATGACGCGCCTCGCCATGGATCGGCACGGCGATCTCGGGCTTGATCCAGCGGTACATCTGCTCGAGCTCGCCACGGCAGGGATGGCCCGAGACGTGGACGAAATGGTCCTCCTCGGTGATCACCTCCACGCCACGTGCCACGAGCTGGTTGTGCAGATTGTAGAGCGTGCGCTCGTTGCCCGGGATGATCTTGGAGGAGAAGATCGCCGTGTCGCCGGGCTCGAGGCGGACCCGCGGATGCTGGCCGAGCGCGACGCGCGCCAGGGCCGAGCGGGCCTCGCCCTGGCTGCCGGTGCAGAGATAGAGGATGCGCTTGCGCGGCAGCGCCGCCGCCTCCTTCTCGTCGAGGACGGAGGCGAAGTCCTCGAGATAACCCACCTCGCGCGCCGCATCGATCATCCGCCGCATCGACCTGCCGACGACGCAGACCTCGCGGCCGGCCGCGTGCGCCGCGGTGATCGCGGTCGCGAGCCTTGCGACGTTCGAGGCGAAGGTGGTGAGGACGACCCGCTCCGGCTGGCCGGCGATGAGGTTGATCAGGCTGTCTCGGACCTCCGCCTCGGAGCCCGAGATCCCTGGCGTGAGAACGTTCGTGCTGTCGCAGACGAGCGCCAGCACCCGGCTCTTGCCCAGCTCCTCGAAAGCGACGTCGTCGGTGCGATCGCCGAGCATGGGAGCCGGATCGAGCTTCCAGTCGCCGCTGTGCAGCACCGTGCCCACGTCCGTCTCGAGCACGAGCGCTCCGGCCTCGGGGATCGAGTGCGTGACGTGCAGGAGGCGGCAGCGGAAGGGGCCGGCCGTGAAGCGCTCGTTCGGCTTGAGCACGTGGATCGCGCCCTGGGCGGCAATGCCTTCCTCGGCGAACTTGCGGCGCAGCACCGCGGCCGTAAACGGGCTGCACCAGATCGGGCAGCGCAGGCGCGGCCAGAGATGCGGCACGGCGCCCAGATGGTCCTCGTGCGCATGGGTCAGCACGAGACCCTTGAGCCGGTCCCGCTCCTGCTCGGCGAAGCGGATGTCCGGGAGGACGAGGTCGGCACCGGGCAGGCGGTCGTCGGCGAAGGTGAGGCCGAGATCGACCATCAGCCAGCTGTCGTCCAACCCATAGAGGTAGACGTTCATGCCGATCTCGCCGACCCCGCCCAGCGGGACGAAGCGAAGCTCCTGCGAGCTCATGAGGGCTGCCCCGACGCGTCGAGGATCCGCTCGCGGCTCAGCTCGAAGAGCTCCAGCAGCCCGGCCATCGTGAGGTCCCGGTCGACCCGCTCGATCACCGGGCAGCGCTTGCCGAACAACGGGGCGAGGCCGCCCGTCGCGATCACCGTCATGGGCTTGCCGTACTCCGCCTTGATTCGTGCGACGATACCTTCGATCAACCCTACATAACCCCAGAAGATCCCGGATTGCATGGCAGCGATCGTCGAGCGCCCGATGACCGTCTCGGGCGGCTCGATGGCGATGCGCGGCAGCTTGGCAGCGGCGCGGTGCAAAGCCTCGATCGAGAGATTGATGCCGGGCGCTATGGCGCCGCCCAGATAGCCACCCTCCTCGTCGACCACGTCGAAGGTGGTGGCCGTGCCGAAGTCGACGATCACGAGCGGCGGCGTGTAGCGCTTGACGGCGGCCACCGCGTTGACCACGCGGTCGGCGCCCACCTCGCGCGGGTTGTGGAGGCGAATGGGAATGGGATAGTCGAGATCCTCGCCCACCACGAACGCCCGCCGGCCGAAAAAGTCGCGGCTCATCCATCGCAGCGGGATGACCGCCTGCGGCACCACGCTCGAGATCAGGACGGCGGCCACGTCACGGTGGGCCAGGCCTTTGAGGCTCATCAGCTGGATCAACGCCGCCGCATACTCCTCAGCGGTGCGCTCGCGATTGGTCGAGAGACGCCATTGGCCCACGAGGTCGCGCTCCCTATAGAGCGCAAACACCGTGTTGGTGTTGCCGACGTCGATCGCGAGCAGCATCGCGCAGATCCTGAAATAACACCAATGAGCCGGCGGCCTTTCTACCCTTCGACCGGCCGCGGGACCAGCCCCGAGACACTGTCGCGCTTCTCAGGCGAAGAAGAGCTCACCCGCGGCGAAGCGCGCGAGGGTCCCGTCCTCGAGCTCGAGGCGCAACGTCCCGTCGCCGTCGACGTCGACGAAGCGTCCGCTCCGCGCCGTCTCGCCGACCTTGAGGCGCACCGGCTCACCGCGCGCGGCGGCCGCGGCGAGCCAGCTCTCGCGCAAGGCGGCGAAGCCCTGCTCCCGCCACAAGGCCAGCCGTCTCGCCAGTGGCGCCGACACCGCCTCGAGAAAGGCCGCAGGGGTCAACTCGGGCCCGCCCGCCGCCACCAACGACGTCGTCGGATAGGGCGCGTCCGGCGGATGATGCCGGAGATTGACCCCCAGCCCGATCACCACCCAGGCGGCGCGTCGGCCTGGCCCCTCCGCGCCCTCGAGCAGGATCCCGGCCAGCTTCGCCGGCCCCACCAGCACGTCGTTCGGCCATTTGAGGCGCGGAGCCAGCAGGCCACCTGAGACGTCATGGACCGCCTCGGCCACGGCCAGCGCCACCACCAGCGAGAGGCTCGCCGCCTCGCTCAGGCTGCAGGCCGGCCGTAGCAGCAGCGAGCCGTAGAAGTTGCCGGGCGGCGAGTGCCACGAACGGCCGTGGCGGCCGCGGCCCTTCGTCTGCTCGCGCGCGAGGATCCAGAGGCCCTCGGGCTCATCCAGGCTCGCCGCCTCGCGCGCGAGGTCGCTCGTGCTGGTCGCTGTCTCGAGCTGACGAACGCGAAAGCCGGCCTCGGCAAGGCTCACTTGGCGAGTGCTGCGGCGGCGGTGCTGGCGGCCGAGACGATGGGCCCGGGGATGACGATGAAGATCAGGACCAGGGCCGAGGCCAGGGCGGCGAGGCCCGTGAGGACCGGGTAGGGCAGCTCGTCGAACCGCTCGACCGGCTCGTCGAAGTACATGACCTTGATGACCCGCAGATAGTAGTAGGCGCCCACCACCGAGGCCAGCACGGCGATCACGGCAAGCCCGACGAGACCCGCATTGATCGCCGCCATGAAGACGTAAAGCTTGCCGAAAAAGCCGGCGAGCGGCGGGATGCCCGCCAGCGAGAACATCAAGATGCCCAGGGCCGCAGCGAAGAGCGGCTGCTGGCGCGAGAGCCCGGCCAGATCGTCGATCGTCTCGACGTAGCGGCCCTGGCGCCGCATCATCAAGATGCAGGCGAAGGTGCCGATCGTCATCGCGAGATAGATCGCGAGATAGACGAGCACGCCCAGCACGCCCTGCTCGGTGCCGGCGGCGAGGCCGACCAGCATGAAGCCCACATGCCCGATGCTGGAATAGGCCATCAGCCGCTTGATGTTGGTCTGGCCGATCGCGGCGAACGCGCCGAGCGCCATCGAGGCGATCGCCATGACGACGATGATCTGCTGCCAGTCGACGACAAAGTGGCCAAAGGGCTCCATCAGCACCCGCATGGTGAGCCCGATCGCCGCGATCTTGGGGCCAAGGGCGAAGAAGGCGGTCACCGGCGTCGGCGAGCCCTCGTAGACGTCGGGCGTCCACATATGGAATGGCACCGCCGCCATCTTGAAGGCGAGCCCGGAGACCACGAAGACCAGCCCGATGAGGGCACCGAGCGGCAGATGGCCCGCCTCCTGGCCGCCGCCCAGCAGCCTGGCGATGCCGTCGAACATCAGCGAGCCGGTGAAGCCGTAGATCAGCGAGCAGCCGTAGAGCAGCATGCCGGAGGCCAAGGCGCCCAGAACGAAATATTTGAGGCCTGCCTCCGTCGAGCGAAGCGAGTCCCGGTTGATCGCCGCCATCACGTAGAGCGGCAGGCTCGCCAGCTCCAGCGCCATATAGAGGGCCAGGAGGCTGTTGGCCGAGACCATCATTCCCAAGCCGAGCGTGCTGAAGACCGCGAGCACGGGATATTCGAAGCGCTCGATCCGCTCGTCCCGCATATAGCCGGGCGACAGCATCAGCGCCGCCGCGGCGCCGACATAGATCAGCAGCTTGAGGAAGCCCGCATAGCCGTCGAAAATGAAGTGACCGTTGAAGACCTCGACGCGGGACCGGTCGAGCACCATGGCGATGATGCCGGCCACGACGAGGGTGATCACGGCAAGCGGGGTGACGGCGCGCCCGCCTTCCTCGTCGCGGAACACGCCCAGCACGAGAAGCGCCAGCCCGCCCAGCGCGAGAAGCAGCTCCGGCACGACGGCTGCCAGGTTGAAACCGTTGGCCATCATCGAAGCGCCCTCAATGTAGCAGCATCGCCGTCTGCGCCGCGCCCTGATGCGTGAGGCGGGCGAGCAGGCTGCCGACGGATGCGTTCATCGGATCGAGGAAGAGCGAGGGGTAGATGCCCATCACGAAGACCAGCACCACGAGCGGCGCGAAGGCCACGATCTCGTTGACGCGCATGTCCTTGATCAACTTCAGCCCCTCCTTGGTCAAGGCACCGAAGACGACCCTGCGATAGAGCCAGAGCATGTAGGCGGCGCCGAGGATGGAGCCCGTGGCGGCGAAGAACGCCACCCAGGAGCTGACCTGGAAGATGCCGACGATGACCAGGATCTCGCCGACGAAGCCCGACGTGCCGGGCAGGCCGACCGAGGCCATCATGAAAAGCATGAAGACCGTCGAGTAGACCGGCATGCGCTCGGCGAGGCCGCCATAGGCGGTGATCTCGCGGCTGTGGATGCGGTCGTAGACCACGCCCACGACCATGAAGAGCGCGGCCGAGACGAAGCCGTGCGACAGCATCTGCAGGATGCCGCCTTGGATGCCCAGCGCGTTGGGCGTGAAGAGGCCGATCATGACGATGCCCATATGGGCCACGGAGCTGTACGCGATCAGCTTCTTCATGTCGGACTGCATCAGCGCCACGAGCGAGGTGTAGATGATGGCGATGACGGCCAGCGCGAAGATGAAGGGGGCGAAGTAGGTCGAGGCGTCGGGCAGCATCGGCAGCGAGAAGCGCAGGAAGCCGTAGCCGCCGAGCTTCAGGAGGATGCCGGCAAGGAGCACCGACCCCGCCGTCGGCGCCTCGACGTGGGCGTCCGGCAGCCAGGTGTGGAAGGGCCACATCGGCACCTTGACCGCGAAGGACGCGAACATGGCGAGCCAGAGCCATATCTGCAGGCTCGGGTCGAAATTGTGGGTCATCAGGACCGGGATGTCCGTCGTCCCTGCCTTGACGTACATGACGATGATGGCGACGAGGAAGAGGACCGAGCCCAACAGCGTGTAGAGGAAGAACTTGAACGAGGCGTAGATGCGCCGCGGACCGCCCCAGACGCCGATGATTAGGTACATCGGGATCAGGATGCCCTCGAAGAAGACGTAGAAGAGAAAGACGTCGAGGGCACAGAACAGGCCCACCATCAAGGTGTCCATCACCAGAAAGGCGATCATGTACTCCTTCACCCGGGTATGAACCGAATGCCAGGAGCCGATGACAACCACGACGGTGAGCAGCGTCGAGAGCAGCACGAACCAGAGCGAGATGCCATCCACGCCCATGTGGTAGCTGATGCCGATTCCCTCGAGCCACGACGCCTTCTCGACGAGCTGGAAGCCCGCCTGGCTGGGATCGAAGTTGGCCCAGATCATCAGCGACAGAAGGAACGTCACGAGCGACGTCCAAAGGGCGACGCTGCGACTGTTGCGGGCGACGATCTCGGCGTCGCCGCGGATGAAGAGGATGAACGCCGCACCGACCAACGGAAGGAAGGTGACGAGCGAGAGAAGCGGCCAGTCGCTCATCGGTGGTCAGCCCCGCGCGATGAAGAGGTACCAGCTCACGAGCGCCGCGACGCCGATGAGCATGGCAAAGGCATAGTGGTAGACGTAGCCGGTCTGCAGGCGAACCGCCCGGCGCGCCGTAGCCATCGCCGAGGCCGCGACCCCGTCCGGCCCGTAGCGGTCGATGATGCCCTGATCGCCACCATGCCAGAGGCCGAGCCCGATCGCCTTGGCCGTGCGCACGAAGACGAGGTCATAGAGCTCGTCGAAGTACCACTTGTTGTAGAGGAAAAGGTAGAGCGGGCGCACGGAGCCGGCGATCCTGGCGGGCAGCGTCGGAAGGCCGATGTAGCAGACCCAGGCGAGCGCGAGGCCACCCGCCATCGCCAGGAAGGGCGACAGCTTCACCCAGCCCGGCACATGCTCCATCGTCTCGAGCACGTCGTTGCCCGGACGCGTGAAGATGGCGTCGCCCCAGAGATGGTGGTTGGGCGCTATGAGCCCGTGCCCGAGCCAGCCCGCAAAGACCGCGCCCAGCGCCAGCACGATCAGCGGAATCGTCATCACCGGCGGGCTCTCGTGCACATGGTGCATCGTCTCGTGGTCGGCGCGCGGCTCGCCGTGGAAGGTCATGAAGATCAGGCGGCCGGTATAGAAGGCGGTCAGCGCCGCGGCGGCCACGCCCATCCAGAAGGCATAGAGGTGCAGCGCGTTGGTCGAGGCGTACGCGGCCTCGATGATGGCGTCCTTCGAGAAGTAGCCGGCAAAGCCCGGAAAGCCGACGAGCGCCAGCGAGCCCGCCCACATCACGACGTAGGTGATTTTGATGTGCCGCCACAGGCCGCCCATCTTGCGCATGTCCTGCTCGTCGGACATGGCGTGGATCACCGAGCCGGCGCCCAGGAACAGCAGCGCCTTGAAGAAGGCGTGGGTCATCAGGTGGAAGATGCCGGCCGAGTAGGCGCCCACGCCGCAGGCGAAGAACATGTAGCCCAGCTGCGAGCAGGTCGAGTAGGCGATCACCCGCTTGATGTCGAACTGGGTGAGCCCGATCGTCGCCGCGAAGAAGCAGGTGGAGGCGCCGATGAAGGTGACGAAGGTCAGGGTCGACGGCGCCAGGTCGAACAGCGGCGACATGCGTGCCACCAGGAAGACGCCCGCCGTCACCATCGTGGCGGCATGGATCAGGGCCGAGACCGGGGTCGGGCCCTCCATCGCGTCCGGCAGCCAGGTATGGAGGCCCAGCTGCGCCGACTTGCCCATGGCGCCGATGAAGAGAAGGAAGGTGACGATCTCGAGCGCGGCGAAGCTGTGGCCGAACACGACGATCGTGGTCGGTGCCATCTTCGTCGCGGCGGCGAAGATGGTGTCGTATTGCAGGCTGCCGAAGACGAGGAAGGCCGCGGCGATGCCCAGCATGAAGCCGAAATCGCCGATCCGGTTGACGATGAAGGCCTTCATGGCGGCGGCGCAGGCCGAGGGCTTCGTGTACCAGAAGCCGATCAGCAGGTAGGAGGCGAGACCGACACCCTCCCAGCCGAAGTAGAGCTGAACGAGGTTGTCCGACGTCACCAGCATCAGCATCGCGAAGGTGAAGAGCGACAGGTAGCTCATGAAGCGCGGGATGCTCTTGTCATGAGCCATGTAGCCGATGGAGTAGACGTGGATCAGGAAGCTGATGAAGCCCACGACGAACATCATGATCGTCGAGAGCGAATCGATCCGGAGCGCCCAGTCGACCTCGAAGCCGTCCACGGTGATCCAGCGCAGCAGATGCACCTTGAACTCGGGCGCGCCCATGTAGGCGAAGAGGCCAACCCACGCGAGCAGCGCCGTGACCGCCATCAGCCCGCAGGTGACGATCTGAGACGCCCGATCGCCGATCGCGCGGCCGAACAGCCCGGCGATGATGGCCCCCAGGGCCGGCGCGAAGACCAGGATGACGTGGAGCATGCGGAGGCGCTCAGCCCTTCATCAGGTTGATGTCCTCGACCTCGATCGAGCCGCGGTTGCGGAAGTAGACGACGACGATGGCGAGCCCGATCGCCGCCTCGCCCGCCGCCACCGTCAAGACGAACATCGCGAAGACCTGCCCGGCGAGGTTGCCGAGATAGGTCGAGAACGCCACGAAGTTGATGTTCACCGCAAGGAGGATCAGCTCGATCGACATCAAGATGACGATGACGTTCTTGCGGTTGAGGAAGATCCCGAAAATACCGAGCGTGAAAAGGATCGCCGCCAGCGTCAGGAAGTTGGAAAGCGGGATGCTGCTCATCAGACGCCGCTCCCCGACCGGACCTTGCGAAGCTCCACCGCATGCGCGGGCCGCCTGTGCACCTGCTGGGCGATCTCCTGGCGCCGCGAGTCGGGCCGCCGCCGCAGCGTCAGCGTGATGGCGCCGATGATCGCCACGAGGAGGATCAGCCCGGCCGCCTGGAACAGGTAGAAATAGTCGGTGTAGAGCACCATGCCGAGCGCCTGGGTGTTGGTCAGGGCGGTGGCGCCCGCCGCCGTGGGCGGCACGGCGCCACCGGTGCCGCCCAGCGCCCAGGTGCTGCCGACGAGCACGAGCTCGACCAGGAGCACGATGCCGATCAGGGCCCCCACCGGCAGGTACTGGAGAAAGCCCTCGCGCAGACGGACGAAGTTGATGTCGAGCATCATGACGACGAACATGAAGAGCACCGCCACCGCGCCGACATAGACGATGACCAGCACCATCGCCAGGAACTCGGCGCCGATCAGCACGAAGAGCCCGGCTGCCGTGAAGAAGCAGAGGATCAGGAACAGCACCGAGTGGACCGGGTTGCGCGAGCTGACCACCATGACGGCCGACGCCACCGCCACCGCGGCCAGAATATAGAAGATGAACAGCGGGACCGTCATGAGGAGGCGCTTTCCTGCCGTCGCCGCGCGCCGCCCTTGGCGCCCGGCGCCTTCCTACCTATAGGGAGCATCGGCCGCAAGGTTGGCCGCCAGCTCGCTCTCCCACCGCTCGCCGTTCGCGAGCAGCTTCTCCTTGTTGTAGAAGAGTTCCTCACGGGTCTCCGCCGCGAACTCGTAGTTCGGGCCCTCGACGATGGCGTCGACCGGGCAGGCTTCCTCGCAAAAGCCGCAATAGATGCACTTGGTCATGTCGATGTCGTAGCGCGTCGTCCGCCGGCTGCCGTCGGCGCGCGGCTCGCTCTCGATCGTGATCGCCTGCGCCGGGCAGACGGCCTCGCAGAGCTTGCAGGCGATGCAGCGCTCCTCGCCGTTGGGATAGCGCCTGAGCGCGTGCTCGCCACGGAAGCGGGGCGACAGGGGGCCCTTCTCGTAGGGATAGTTAAGCGTCGCCTTCCGCTTGAACATGTAGCGAAAGGTCATCGCAAAGCCGATCACGAGCTCCTGCCAGAGCACGGTGCGGGCCGCGCGATCTAGAGCGAGCATGGTCACCCACCTTCCACGGCCGGCCGGGCGGCGATCCGTCCCGGCGGCCTTCGGCCCCACCCCGCCCGGCCACGCCGGACCGAGGTGCTGGCCTTGTTCACTTCGGCAACAGGTCGAACGCCACCAGCACGCCCGAGGCGAGGACGAGCCAGGCGAGCGACAGCGGCAAGAACACCTTCCATCCGAGCCGCATGAGCTGATCATAGCGGTAGCGCGGCAGCGTCGCGCGGGCCCAGATGAAGATGAAGAGCACGACGCAGATCTTGAGGATGAACCAGATCGGCCCCGGGATCAGCACGAACGGCCAGAAAGGCAGGATCGGCAGCCAGCCGCCCAGGAAGAGGACGACCGCAATCCCGCTCATCAAGATCATGTTGAGATATTCGCCCAGGAAGAAGAGGGCGAACGTCATCGCGCTGTACTCGACATTGTAGCCCGTCACCAGCGACGCCTCGTCCTCGGGCAGGTCGAACGGGTGACGGTTCGTCTCGGCCAGCATCGAGACGATGAAGATCATGAACATCGGGAAGTGCCAGAAGACGTACCATCCCTGGCGCGCCTGGGCCGCGACGATGTCCGAGAGATTGAGCGAGCCCGCGGTCACGATCACAGAGAGGATGATGAGCCCGATCGCGATCTCGTAGCTCACCATCTGGGCGGAGGAGCGAAGGGCACCCAGGAAGGCATAGCGCGAGTTCGACGCCCAGCCGGCCATGATGATGCCGTAAACGCCGAGCGAGCTGACCGCGAAGAGATAGAGCACGCCCACATTGATGTTGGCGAAGACGAGCCCGTGGCCGAAGGGGATGACGGCCCAGCCGATCACCGCGAGCACGAAGGTCAGCATCGGCGCCAGGATGAAGACCACCTTGCTCGCCGAGGTCGGTATGATCGTCTCTTTGACGAAGAGCTTGAGGCCGTCGGCAAGCGGCTGAAGGAGCCCGTAGGGCCCCACCGTCATCGGCCCCTGGCGCAGCTGCATCGACGCGATCACCTTGCGCTCGGCATAGGTGAGGTAGGCCATCGCCACGAGCAGCGGCACGACGAGACAGAGAATCTCGACCGTCAGGATGATCAGCGGCCAGACGATGCCGGTGAAGAACTCAACCATGGGTGCCGGTCGCCCTCTGGGCCGCGCGCTCGACGAAGAGCTCGCTGCACTGTCGCATCACCGTCGAGGCCCGGCTGATCGGGTCGGTGCGGTAGAAGTCCACGACCGGGCCCCTGAACGCCTCCTTCTCGATGCTGCCCTCGGTGCCGAAGGCACCCCAGGCGGCGGGCTCGATCCGATCGATCGCCGCCAGCGGCGGCGCCAGCTCGGCCATGCGCGCCCGCACCTCGCCCAGCGAGTTGAGCGGCACCGTGTGCCCGACGACCTCGGAGAGGGCGCGAAGGATCTTCCAGTCCTCCCGTGCCTCGCCCGGCGGGAACACCGCGAGCTTGGCGCGCTGCGGCCGGCCCTCGGTGTTGACGTAGGTGGCGTTCTTCTCGGTGTAGGCGGCGCCCGGCAGGATCACGTCGGCGACCGTGGCCCCGGCATCGCCGTGATGGCCCAGGTAGACGACGAAGCTGCTCTCGAGGCGGCCCATGTCGATCTCGTCGGCGCCGATCAGGAAGACGACCTCGATCGCACCGCTGGCGGCACCCCCGAGAATGCCCTCGACGTCCCGGCCGCCCTGGCCGGGCAGCAGGCCAAGATCCAGGCCCGCCACACGCGACGCGACGCGATGGAGCACGTTGAAGCCGTTCCAGTCCTCGCGAACCAGGCCGCAGGCCTCGGCGAGGCCCCGCGCCACCGACAGGATCGCTGCACCGTCCGGCCGTGCCAGCGCCCCGGCCCCCACGATCAGCACCGGCTGCTTGGCGCTCTTCAGCGTCTCGGCGAAGGCGATCTCGCCCTGGGCCAGCGCCTGGAGCGTCTCGGGACCGGCCCCCAGCTCCTCCACCGGATAGGTGAGATCAAAGGGCTCGCCGATCCGCGCCACCTTGAGGCCACCCCGCAGCCAGCGCTTCCTGAGGCGCGCGTTGACGAGCGGCGCCTCCCAGCGCGGGTTGGTGCCCACCAGAAGGCAGGCATCCGCCTGCTCGATTCCGGCGATCGTCGTGTTGAAGAGATAGCCGGCGCGGCAGGCCGCATCGATGCGGGCGCCATCCTGCCGGCAGTCGACGTGCGGTGTGCCGATGGCGGCCGCCAGCTCGCGGACCATCACCATGGTCTCGGCATCGACGAGGTCGCCCACGATGAAGGCCACCTTCGACGGGTCGAGGCCGTCGAGCCTTCCCTTGATCGCGGCGAAGGCGCTGCGCCAGTCCGAGGGGCCGAGCTTGCCGTCGGTGCGCACCATCGGCACGTCGAGCCGGCGCCGCTTCAGGCCGTCATAGGAGAAGCGGCTCTTGTCGGAGATCCACTCCTCGTTGATGTCCTCGTTGAGGCGCGGCAGGACGCGCATCACCTCGCCGCCGCGGCTGTCGGCGCGGATGTTCGAGCCCACCGCGTCCAGCACGTCGATCGATTCGGTCTTCTTCAGCTCCCAGGTCCGGGCGCGGTACTCGTAGGGCTTGGAGTTGAGCGCACCGACCGGGCAGAGATCGATGATGTTGCCGCTCATCTCGGAATCGAGCGCCGCCTCGATCCAGGTCGTGATCTGCATGTGCTCGCCGCGGTCGACGGCGCCCAGCTCGCTGACACCGGCCACCTCGTCCATGAAGCGGATGCAGCGCGTGCAGTGGATGCAGCGGGTCATGTGGGTGGAGATCAGCGGGCCCAGATACTTGTCGCTGACGGGGCGCTTGTTCTCCTTGAAGCGCGAATGATCGGGCCCGTAGAAAAGCGTCAGGTCCTGCAGGTCGCACTCGCCGCCCTGGTCGCAGATCGGGCAGTCCAGCGGGTGGTTGATGAGCAGCAGCTCCAGCACCCCCTTCCTGGCCTTGTGGACCTGGGGCGTGTCGGTCTTGATGACCATGCCGTCCGCCGCCGGCATCGCGCAGGACGCGATGGGCTTGGGCGACTTCTCCATCTCGACCAGGCACATCCGGCAGTTGCCGGCGATGTTGAGCCTGGGATGGTAGCAGAAGACGGGAATCTCGCGGCCGGCTGCCTCACAGGCCTGCAGGACGGTCGAGCCCGGCGGGACCTCCACCTCCTGACCGTCGATCGTGAGCTTGGGCATCAGCCGTCCTTCACCTCAAATCCATCTCGGCAGCACCGTGCCGTCACTCGGCCGCAAGCGGCATGGCAGCCTGCCGCTCCTTGATGCGGCGCTCGAGCTCCGGCCGGAAATGGCGGATCAGCCCCTGCACGGGCCAAGCCGCCGCGTCGCCCAGAGCGCAGATCGTGTGACCCTCGATCTCGGTCGTCACGTCCTGGAGCAGATCGATCTCCTCAATGCGCGCATCGCCCCGCACCAGCCGCTCCATCATGCGCCAGAGCCAGCCGGTGCCCTCGCGGCACGGCGTGCACTGGCCGCAGCTCTCGTGCATGTAGAACTTCGAGAGCCGCGAGATCGCCTTAACGACGTCCGTCGACTTGTCCATGACGATGACGCCGGCCGTGCCGAGGCCGGACTTCACCTCGCGGAGCGAGTCGAAGTCCATGTGGATGGTGTCGCAGGTCTCCTTGGGCAGCAGCGGCACCGAGGCCCCGCCCGGGATGATCGCCAGCAGGTTGTTCCACCCGCCGCGCACGCCACCCGCATGCCGCTCGATGAGCTCCTTCAAGGGAATGCCCATCTCGTCCTCGACCGTGCATGGCCGGTTCACATGCCCCGAGATGCAGAAGATCTTGGTGCCCGAGTTCTTGGCCGGACCGAGCCCCGCGAACCAGGCGCCACCGCGACGCAGGATGGTCGGCGCCACCGCGATCGTCTCGACATTGTTCACGGTCGAAGGGCGCCCATAGAGGCCGACCGCGGCCGGGAAGGGCGGCTTCAGGCGTGGCTGGCCCTTCTTGCCCTCGAGGCTCTGCAGGAGCCCCGTCTCCTCGCCGCAGATATACGCACCGGCACCCCTGTGCAGATAGATGTCGTAGTCGTAGCCCGAGCCGCAGGCGTCCTTGCCGATCAGCCCGGCCTCGTAGGCCTCGGCGATCGCGGCATCGAGCGCCACGGCCTCCTGGACGAACTCACCCCGGATATAGATGTAGCAGGCGGTGCAGCCCATCGCGACGCCGGCCAGGAGACAGCCCTCGACGAGCTTGTGCGGCTCGTTGCGCATGATCTCCCGGTCCTTGCAGGTCCCGGGCTCGGACTCGTCAGCGTTGACGATCAGATAGGATGCGCGCCCATCGGGCTTCTTCGGCATGAAGGACCATTTGAGGCCGGTCGGGAAGCCGGCGCCGCCGCGCCCCCGGAGACCCGAGTCCTTGACCTCCTGGACGATCCAGTCCCTGCCCTTAAGGATCAGGTCCTTGGTGCCGTCCCAGTCGCCGCGGTCTTGCGCGGCCTTGAGATCCCACGACTCCTCGCCGTAGAGGTTCCAGAAGATCCGGTCCTTGTCACTGAGCATGGCCGCTCCCGCCCTCGGGCTTTTGACCGTCTCCTTGACCGTCCGCCGCCTCGTCCTTCCGCCACGCTCCCGGTCGCGGGCGCGCGGCCGCATCCTTGAGCGTGGTCTTGCCGCCGATCGGCATCGAGCCGTGCCGGCCGTTCTGCGGCCCGGGCTCCGGCGTCTCGCCGCGCTTCAGCGCCTCCAGGATGCGCTTCGTGCCCTCATAGTCGAGGTCCTCGTAGAAGACATCGTCGACCCACAGGATCGGCGCGTTGGCGCAGGCGCCGAGGCACTCGAACTCACGCACGAAGAAGCGACCGTCCTCGGACGATTCGCCCATGTCGCAGCCCAGCACCTCTCTGCAGGCCCTCACCACCTCGTCGGAGCCGCAGAGCCAGCAGGGGGTGGTCGTGCACACCCGCACCTGGACCCGACCCGTCGGCACCGTGTTGTACATGTCGTAGAAGGTGGCGACCTCGTAGACGCGGATGCGCGGCATGCCCAGATAGTCGGCCACATAGTCCAGCGCCGCGCGCGGCAGCCAGCCGCCGTGCTGCTCCTGGGCCAGATGGAGCAGCGGCAGCACCGCGCTCGCCTGCCTTCCCTCGGGATATTTGGCGACGATCACCTTCGCCCGCTCAGCACTCTCGGGCGAGAACGCGAAGGTCGGGGAATCGGGGGCCATGGCGCCCCGCACCGTCACGGTGCCGGCCGGCCCGCTCATCGATCGATCTCGCCGAAGACGATGTCGATCGAGCCGATGATCGAGACGATGTCGGCCAGCATGTGCCCCTTGCCCATGAAATCCACGGCCTGCAGATGGACGTAGCCCGGCGAGCGGATCTTGCAGCGGTAGGGCTTGTTGGTGCCGTCCGAGACGAGATAGACGCCAAACTCGCCCTTGGTGCTCTCGACCGCCGCGTACACCTCGCCTTCGGGAACGTGCACGCCCTCCGTATAGAGCTTGAAATGGTGGATCAAGGCCTCCATCGAGCGCTTCATCTCGGCGCGCTTGGGTGGCGTCACCTTCTGGTCGGCCACGCGCACCGGCCCCTCGGGCATCTGATCCAGGCACTGCCGCATGATCTTCAGCGATTCCCGGATCTCGGCCATGCGCACGAGATAGCGGTCGTAGCAGTCGCCGTTGCGGCCGACGGGGATGTCGAAGTCCATCCGGTCGTAGACCGCATAGGGCTGCGACTTCCTGAGGTCCCAGGGCAGCCCCGAGGCGCGGATCATGGGCCCCGTGAAGCCCCAGTCCAGCGCCTCGTCCTCCGTGACCACACCGATGTCGACGGTGCGCTGCTTGAAGATGCGGTTCTCGGTCAGGAGATTGTCGACATCGTCGAGCTTGGGGACGAACTGGTCCATCCAGGCCCTCATCTGCGCGGGCATCCCGGCCGGCAGGTCGCGGTTGACGCCGCCGAAGCGGTAGTAGTTGGCGTGCATCCGCGCACCGCTCACGGCCTCGTAGAAGCCCATCAGCTTCTCCCTCTCCTCGAACATCCAAAGGAGCGGCGTCATGGCGCCGATATCGAGCGCCATGGTCGTGATGTTGAGGAGATGATTGGCGATGCGGGTCAGCTCGTCGAAGAGCGTGCGGATATAGAGCGCCCGGATCGGCGCCTCGACGCCCATGAGGCGCTCGACCGCCAGCACGTAGGCGTGCTCCTGGCAGAGCATCGAGCAATAATCGAGGCGATCGAAATAGGGGATGTTCTGAAGATAGGGGCGGAACTCGATCAGCTTCTCCGTGCCCCGATGGAGAAGGCCGATATGCGGGTCGGCCCGCTCGACGATCTCGCCGTCCATCTCGAGCACCAGACGCATGACGCCGTGGGCCGCCGGATGCTGCGGCCCAAAGTTCAGGTTGAAGCTCTTCAGCTGAATATCGGCCATGCCTCACATCTCGCGTCGAATGCCGCGACCTTGCCCCCTTGCGGGCGCCGTTTCCGCCAACAAGCCGAAGCCACCGGTCAGGCTTCGGCCTTCTCGTCGCCCGGCAGCAGACCGCCGCCGCCCTCCCAGGGGCTGAGGAAGTCCCAGGAGCGGAAGTCCTGCCGCAGCTGGACGGGCTCGTAGACCACACGCTTCTGCTCGTCGTCGTAGCGAAGCTCGACGTAGCCGGTAAGCGGGAAGTCCTTCCTCAGCGGATGGCCGTCGAAGCCGTAGTCGGTCAGCAGCCGCCTCAGGTCCGGATGGTCGCTGAAGAGGATGCCGTACATGTCCCAGGCCTCGCGCTCGAACCAGCCGGCGGTCGAGTAGACGCCGACCACGGACGGCACCGGCGTCGCCTCGTCGGTGCGCACCTTCACGCGGATGCGCTGGTTATGCTTGAGCGAGAGGAGATGGTAGACGACGTCGAAGCGGCTCTCGCGCTCCAGGTAGTCGGCGCCGCACAGCTCGACCAGCTGTCTGAACGCCATGTTGGGGTCGTCGCGAAGGTAGGTGAGCACCCGAACGATCGCGTGCCCAGGCACGACGATCGTCAGCTCGCCGCGATCGATGCGGCTCTCGACCAGGACCTCGCCGAGCGTCGGCTCGATAAAGCCCAACAGATCCCGAAGCGCCTCCTCGCGCTCCTTCGCGGCATCGCCCGCCATGGCTCCTCCTGCGGCAACCGGCTCGTCAGCGGACGAGGGTGCCGGTCCGCCTGATCTTCTTCTGCAGCTGCAGAATGCCGTAGACCAGGGCCTCCGCCGTCGGCGGGCAGCCCGGCACATAGATGTCGACCGGCACGATGCGATCGCAGCCTCGGACGACCGAGTAGCTGTAGTGATAGTATCCGCCGCCGTTGGCGCAGGAGCCCATCGAGATCACGTAGCGCGGCTCGGCCATCTGGTCGTAGACCTTGCGCAGCGCCGGCGCCATCTTGTTGCACAGCGTGCCGGCCACGATCATCACGTCCGACTGCCGGGGGCTCGGCCGGAAGACGAGCCCGAAGCGGTCGAGGTCGTAGCGCGCGGCCGCCGCGTGCATCATCTCGACGGCGCAGCAGGCAAGGCCGAAGGTCATCGGCCACAGGCTGCCGGAGCGCGCCCAGTTGACGAGATCGTTGAGGCCGGTGACGAGAAAGCCCTGCTTCTCGAGCCCCTCATTGACGTCCTCGAACAGGCTGGAGCCGGGCGTCGCGGTGGGTGCCAGACTGCCGGCCGCGGTGCTCACTCCCATTCGAGGGCTCCCTTCTTCCACTCGTAGATGAAGCCGACCGTCAGGACTCCGAGGAACACCATCATCGACCAGAACCCGGCGACGCCGATCTTCCCCAGCGTCACCGCCCAGGGAAAGAGGAAGGCCACCTCGAGGTCGAAGATGATGAACAGGATGGCGACGAGATAGAAGCGGACGTCGAACCGCCCGCGGCTGTCGTCGAAGGCCTCGAAGCCGCACTCGTAGGCGGAGAGCTTCTGGGCGTCCGGCCGCTGGCGCGCCACCAGCAGCGAGGCCACGAGGATGACCAGCGCCAGACCGACCGCGATCGCGAGGAACACGGCGATCGGGAGATAGTTGGCGAGATAGGTCTCCATCGTCCTCGCGCTCTTCTATGACAGTGCAGCGGCGGCGGGCGCCCGGCCGCCGTCGGTGCGGAACATAGGGCGCTGCATCGCAAAAGCCAAGCCGCGTCGCCAGGGGTCGGGGCCCCCGGCGTGACGGCGCCGGAGCGTCCTGGACAGGAGATTTTGAGAAGGGCAGACGATGGCGAGGACGACGGGACTTGAACCCGCGACCTCCGGCGTGACAGGCCGGCGCTCTAACCAACTGAGCTACGTCCCCGCGCAGGACGGCGGACAGATAGTGACCGCCCCCGTCGCTGTCAACGTTCCGCCCCACGCCAGGTCGCTGACCCCGTCCCCGCCACCCTTGGCCGAACGTCGCCCGAGGCGGCCCGGCCTGATGCCATCCCTTGCACACCGCCCCGCTTGGGCGGATTCTCCGGCTCCAATGGCTGGCGTCAGGGTGCGGTGTGGCGCCGCGCCCGGAACGGGCCAGGGGAGGAAAGCGGGATGAGCATGGACCTGCCGCCGGAGCTGAAGGATCGGGCCGAGGCCCTGGATGAGGGCCAGCGCGATGCCATCGAGAAGCGGGCCTATGCCCTTTGGGAGGAGGCCGGCCGCCCCGAGGGCCGTGCGCTCGACTACTGGATCCTGGCCGAGCAGGAGATCGTGAACCAGTCGAGCGCTGGCGAGGAGGATCCGCTGGCCGCCCTGGACGCCTTCGAGCCCGGAGCCCTCGACAACTCCGCCGAACGCTGACCACGCAGCCCTCGGCGCCCCTCGCGACAGGTTACAGACCCGCGAGCCGGACGGCCTTTGGCCTGCGCCGCTCCTCGTTCGCCACGAGGCTCAGCGCTGCAGATCTCCGGAGCTATGGGTCCGCGTGGACGCGGGCCGCCTTGCCCGCGGGCCCGGCAGGCCCGGCGGGCGGGCGATCGAGGAGATGCACGGCCGACCACATCGCCTGCGCCCAGAGCCAAGCGGGCGCCGTCATCAGCTCACCGAGCCGCACGGTGGCGTGGACAAGATGCTGGGGTGGGCAGGCAGGCCCGTCCGCGGCTCGAGATCTGGTGCTCATGGCTCCGGGCCTACAGGTGACAGGGTTAACAAGTAGGCTCGAAGACGCCGGGTTTCAGGCCCGGGCGGCGCCGATATCTGGGCGGTGGCAGATCCGCCACCGTCTCCGAGCGGCCGCTTGACGGCGTCCACAGTTGATGCCATCCACTATTCACATTGGGCATGCCACAGAATCGTGGGAGCGGCGGACGGGTTCCGCCAATGAAGGGTTATGCCTTGTCCTCGAAGCGTTCCGCTCATTTTCGCCGCGGGGCGGCCTGATCGATGGTCGCGAGCGTCAGACGCGCCCCGCTCGAGCCCTCGCTCTGGTACGCGACGGCAGCCCCGTCACCCGACACACGCCCGCTCGAGGGCACCGTCGATGCGCCGGTGTGCGTCATCGGCGCCGGCTATACCGGCCTCTCGACCGCCATCCATCTGGGCGAGCGGGGCGTGCCGGCGGTGGTGCTCGAGGCCGAGGAGGTGGGCTTCGGCGGGTCGGGCAGGAACGCCGGGCACTGCACGCCCACCTTCCATTTCTACGAGTTCCCCACCATCCGCCGCATGCTGGGCGAGCCCTACGCCTCGCGCCTGATCGAGCGCCAGACCAACGCCGCCAACCTCGTCTTCGACCTGATCCGCCGCTACGCCATCGACTGCGAGGGCGTGCAGAACGGCTATGTGCAGGTCGCGCACGCCTCGGCCATGGTCAAGAAGATGGAGCAGAAGGCGCGCGACTACGCCTCGGTCGGCAAGGCCACGCGCGTCCTCGACCGCGCCGAGGTCGAGCGGCTGACGGGCTCGCCCCGCTACCATGGCGGATGGTTCCATCCCGAGGGCGGCCATCTGAACCCGCTGGGCTATGCCCGCGGTCTCGCCCGCGCCGCCCAGTCGCTGGGCGCCACGGTCCACACCAAGTCGCCCGTGACGGGGATCCGGGCCGAGGGCAGCCGCTGGCGCGTCGAGACGCCCAAGGGCTCCGTCCTCGCCGACAAGGTGGTGTGCGGCACCGGCGCCTACACGACGGGCTTCTGGCCCGGGCTCGACCAGACCTTCAAGGTGATCACGGTGGCGGTGCTGGCGACCCAGCCGCTCTCGGACAACGTCAAGAAGACCATAGCGCCCGAGAACAACACCGTCGTCGACAGCCGCGGCGACAGCTTCATCTACAAGTACAACAAGGATGGTCGGCTCGTGACCTCGACCTTCGTCGAGGGCCGGCGCGGCACCGACATCGCCTGGACCAAGGCGATGATGACCGAGAAGTTCAAGTGGGTCCTGCCCCAGCTGGGCGAGATCGACTGGCAATATTACTGGTACGGCGATCTCGACCTGCAGCAGCGCACGATCCCCAGGCTCTTCGAGCTGGCCCCGGGCATCGTCGCCTCGCTCGGCTATTCCGGCCGCGGCGTGCCCACCGGCACGATGATGGGCACCGTGCTCGCCGACTGGGCCATGGGCATGTCGCCTTCGGAGCTCACGCTCAGGCCAGAGCCGCTCAAGAAGGCTCCCCTCTACATGAGCTTCGCTCCGCGCGCCTTCCTCGCCTGGTCGCGCTTCCAGGATGCACGGCTGCTGCGGCGTGATCGCGTCGAGGCACCCCCGTTCTGAGCGAAGGAGAGCTTCTTGATGCCGCTTTCGAACGCTAAGAAGCCGCCCACAACACGCTGCTGGAGCAGGGCCGGGCATGAGAGCCAGGGAGGCCGTCCGCCGGACGGAGGAGGTGGTCGAGCAGCGCACGCCGCCACCGCCCAAGACGATCGATCATTCGCGCGTCGATCTCGACATCTTCGCGGATCTCCTGAGCTTCCACGCGCGCACCGTGATCCTGGCGCTCAACCGCGATCTCGACGCGCAGATGTCGCCCTTGCCGCAGATCGCGACCGGCACCGGAAAGATCTCGACGCTGCTTTTGATCGAGGCCAATCCGGGCATCCGCCCGTCGGTGATCGCGCACTACATCTTGAAGGACCGCTCGGCCATGGTCCGGCTCCTGGCCCAGTTCGTGCGGGCCGGCCTCGTCGAGCAGCGCGTCTCCAAGCAGGAGCGGCGTGCCCACGAGCTCTTCATTACCGCCAAGGGCAAGGCGCTGGCGAGCCGCGTGCGCGCCATCACGCTGCGCCAGAACGAGCGCTTCTTCGGCGTCCTCACGGGCGAGGAGCAGGCGGGCCTGCTGAACGGGCTGAAAAAGCTCTACGAGGCCCACGTGGCGACGTTGCCGATGGAGGCCGACCTACCGATCGCTGGCGCCTGAGCCAATCCTCCTTCGCCGGAGCGCGGCCTTGAGCGCTCCGCGCACGGCGATGATCTCGGGCGCCAATCGCGGCATCGGGCTTGCGATCGCGAGCCGTCTTCTCGCGGAGGGCTGGTCCTTGAGCCTGGGCGTGCGCTCGCCCGGGACGCTGCCGCAGGCGCTGGCCGGGCCCGAGATCCTGACCGTGCCGTTCGATGCGACCGACCGCAGTTCCGAGCGCCGCTGGGTCGAGGCGACGATGGAGCGCTTCGGCCGCATCGACGCCCTCGTCGCCAATGCGGGGATCATGGTCCCCAAGAGCGTGATCGACATCGAGGACGAGGAGATCGACGCCCTATTCGAGGTCAATGTGAAGTCGCCGCTGCGTCTCGCGCGCGCCGCCTGGCCGCATCTGGCAGCGACCGGCGCGGGGCGCATCGTCACGATCGTCTCGCTCTCGGGCAAGCGCGTGAAGACGGCACGCGCGGCCAGCTACGCCATGAGCAAGTTCGCGGCATTGGCCCTCACCCACGGGCTGCGCCACGCCGGCTTCGAGGCGGGGATCCGCGCCACCGCCATCTGCCCGGGCTTCGTCGCCACCGACATGGCGGCGGGGCTCACCGACATCGACATGCGCCGGGCGACCCAGCCCGAGGAGATCGCGCGGATCGTGAGCCTTCTGCTTGACCTGCCGAACACCGCCAGCATCGCAGAGATCCCCGTCAACTGGACTCTCGAGGACTCCTTTTGACGTAGGCGCCTGCAAGGCCGAACCTGATCGAATCGAAAGGACGCCTGATCTGATGGGACCGGTCGTAGACCCCGTCGAGAGCGACGCGAAGCTCCCCGAGCGCACCGACGTCGTCGTCATCGGCGGCGGCATCATGGGCACCAGCACGGCCTGGGCGCTGGCGCAGCGCGGCGTCGACGTCACGCTCTGCGAGAAGGGCCATATCGGCGGCGAGCAATCGAGCCGCAACTGGGGCTGGGTGCGCAAGCAGGGTCGCGACAGCCGCGAGATCCCGCTCATCATCGAGAGCCTGCGCCTGTGGGAGGGCCTCAACGAGGCGGTCGAGGGCGAGACCGGCTTTCGCCGCACCGGCATCCTCTATGCCTGCGACACCGAGAAGGACCTGGCCGAGCGCGAGGCCTGGCTGGAGCTGGCCCAGCCCTACCAGCTCGATTCGAAGCTGCTCGGCAGCGACGAGCTGGCGAAGCTGCTGCCCGGCACGCAGCGTCGCTTCAAGGGCGCTCTCTACACCCCGAGCGACGGCCGCGCCGAGCCGCAGAAGGCGGCACCCGCCATCGCCACGGCGACGCGGCGCGAGGGCGGCAAGGTCCTCACCGGCTGCGCCGTCAGGGGCATCGAGACCTCGGGCGGGCGCGTGTCGGGCGTCGTCACCGAGAAGGGGCGGATCGCCTGCTCCTCGGTGGTGCTGGCGGGCGGTGCCTGGTCACGCCTCTTCAGCGGCAGCCTCGGCATCCGCCTGCCCCAGCTCAAGGTCCTGGCCTCCGTGCTGCGCACCGAGCCGGTCGAGGACGGGCCCGGGACCGGCGCTCTACTGCCAGGACTACGCCTTCCGCCGGCGCCTCGACGGCGGCTACAACATCGCCGCCGGCCACGCCAACATTCACCCGATCGTGCCGGACAGCTTCGCCTTCTTCATGGACTTCCTCCCGGCCATGCGCTCGGAGTGGGATTCCTTCAGGCTCAGGGTCAACGGGCGCCTGCTCGAGGAGTGGCGCACGCCCAAGAAGTGGCGGCTCGACGAGCCCTCGCCCTTCGAGCGGGTGCGCGTCCTCGATCCCGAGCCGGCACGGCACTATTCGGATGGCGCCCTGAGCCGGCTCGCCCGCGACTTCCCGGCCTTCGCCAAGGCGAAGGCGGCCCAGCATTGGGGCGGGCTGATCGACGTCACGCCCGATGCCGTGCCGGTCATCTCGGGCGTGGACCAGCTGCCGGGCTTCTTCATCGGCACCGGCTTCTCGGGCCACGGCTTCGGCATCGGGCCGGGCGCCGGGCGCCTGATGGCCGACCTCGTGACCGGCGCCACGCCGATCGTCGATCCGCATCATTTCCGCTTCTCGCGTTTCTCGGATGGCTCGCATCCCAAGCCCGAGGCCGGCTTCTGACCGGCTCACCGACAAGGAGGATCGCCTCATGACGTCCCGCGACCGCAAGCCGGGTCTGCTGCTTCCCCGGCGCCGTCTCCTCCAGCTCGGCGCCGGCGCCGGGCTCGCCGCCTGGGCGGCGCCCTGGCAACGGGGTGCGCTGGCGGCAACGCCGCCCGCCAAGCCCACGGGCCAGATCGTGGCCGGCATCTCGCAGGAGCCCACGGTCTTCAATCCCCTGATGGTCCACATCGAGGTCGACGAGGGCGTCTACTGGAATCTCTACAGCCCGCTCTGGGGCGTGGATCCCAAAGGCAACTTCATCCCGCAGCTGGCGAAGGAGGTGCCCACGGTCGAGAATGGCGGCGTCTCCGCCGACGGCCTCACCTGGACGATCAAGCTGCGCGAGGGCGTCAAGTGGCACGACGGGGCACCCTTCACCGCCGACGACGTCAAATACTCGATCGAGCTCTTGAACAATCCCGATTTCCGGGCCGGCAAGCGCCAGGGCCATGAGCTGGTCAAGAAGATCGAGATCAAGAGCCCGACCGAGCTCGTCTGGCACATGGAAAAGCTCTACGCGCCCTACCCCTCGATCCTCGCCTGGACCTTCATCGTGCCCAAGCACATCATGGAGAAGGCGGACGATCCCAACACCTCCTCGCTCAACACCACCCCGGTCGGCACCGGCCCCTTCAAGTGGAAGGAGCGCGTCGCCGGCGACCACATCACGCTCGCGGCCAACCCCGACTATCTTCGGCGAAGGCCCCTATGCCGAGACGCTGATCTTCAAGTACATCCCCGACCTCACGGTGCTCTACACCCAGTTCCAGACGGGCGACATCGACTATATCGGCCTGCAGGGCATCACCGCCGACCATTACGAGGAGGCGAAGAAGCTGGCCGATCGCATGGTGACGCCGGTGCCGGCCGCCTTCATCGAGAACATCGCCTTCAACCTGGGCAAGCCGCAGTTCCAGGATCTCGCCGTCCGCCAGGCGCTCTACTACGCGATCGACAAGCAGAGCGTCATCGACGGCGTCTATTACGGCCTGCCCAAGCCGTCCGAGTCCTATCTCCCGCCCGAGTCCTGGGCCTTCAACCCCGATCTGCCCAAGCACGAGTACAGCCCCGACAAGGCCAAGGAGATCCTGGAGAAGGCGGGCTGGAAGCCGGGCGCCGGCGGCGTGCGCGAGAAGGACGGCGTCCAGCTCTCCTTCACCAACTCGACCACCGCCGGCAACCATCTCCGCGAGCAGGCGCAGCAGCTCCTCCAGCAGAACTGGCAGGACGTCGGCGTGAAGATGGAGATCCACAACCTGCCCGCGGCCGTCATGTGGGGCGACTACTGGATGATGTCGAAGTTCGACACGGCCATGGTCGGCATCGACTTCATGGTCGGCCCCGATCCCGACGCCACCGACTATTTCGGCGGCCAGCAGATCAACGCGCAAGGACGGCAGCGGCCAGAACACCACCCAGTTCAAGAATGCCGAGGTCGACAAGCTCCTGGCCGAGGGAGCGGCCACCCTCGACCGCGCCAAGCGTGCGGCCGCCTACAAGCAGATGCAGGTGGTCACGCGCCGCGAGCTGCCCTTCCTGCCGCTCTTCCAGTACGCCTGGATCGAGGGGACGAAGAAGAACCTCCTAGGCTACGAGGCGAACATCAACGTGCAGTCGAACGCCTGGAACGCGCGCGACTGGTACTGGGCCAGCTGAGCACGGCAGGCCGCCTCGGCTCTCCCGGCCCGGGGAGCCGAGGCGGCCCAACCTCCTCGAGCACGCGAGGCCTCGCTCCTTGCTGCGCTATCTTCTCTCCCGTCGTGATACAGAGCCTCGTTCTTCTGTGGCTCGTCTCGCTCATCGGCTTCCTCATCCTCCATCTGGCGCCGGGCGGCCCGCTCGCGATGTTCGCCCTGGTGCCGGGCATGACCCAGGCGGACCTCGCCCGCATCGCGCATCAGATGGGCCTCGATCGGCCGCTGCCGATCCAGTATCTCGAATGGCTGGGTCGGCTGCTGCGTCGGCGACTGGGGCCACTCCTACCGCGACAACCAGCCCGTGCTCCGATCATCGGCTCGCATCTCGTGGCGACGCTCGAGCTGATGGTCAGCTCGACCGTGCTGGCCATCCTGATCGGCACCTGGGTCGGCGTGCTGGGCGCCATCCGCCGCTACTCGCTCTTCGACTATCTGGCGACGGTAGGCGCCATGATCGGCCTCTCGATCCCCACCTTCTGGTTCGGCCTCGTCACGATCTACATCTTCTCGGTCAAGCTCGCCTGGCTGCCGGCCGGCAACATGTACACGGTGGGCAACGGCTCGTTCCTCGACTATCTCCACCACCTCATCGCCCCCTGCCTCGTCCTGGCGCTCGTCACGGTGGCGATCTGGAGCCGCTACATGCGCTCGGCGATGCTGGACGTGCAGGGCCAGGACTTCATCCGCACGGCCCGCGCCAAGGGCCTGCCCGAGCGGGTCGTGCTGGTCCATCACGCCATGCGCAACGCCCTCCTGCCGATGATCACGATCGCCGGCCTGCAGATCCCGATGATCCTCTCGCGGCGCGCTCGTCACCGAGACCGTCTTCACCTGGCCCGGCATGGGCCGGCTCTTCCTCGACTCGCTCAACTACCGTGACTATCCCGTCGTGATGGGTGTGCTGATGTTCTCGGCCGTCCTCGTCCTCATCGGCAACCTCGCTGGCCGACATCGCCTACGCGGTGGCCGACCCGCGCATCCGGCTCGACTGAGGCGCGCATGGCCCAGGCCGCTCGATCCCGCTCTCGCCGCCACCGCCGGCACGTCCGCTGCCGAGCCGCCGCGCGCCCGGCACCGCGCGCTCCGCCGCTTCCTCCGCCACCGCCTGGCGATGATCGGCCTGGGCGTCATCATCTTCCTCGTGCTGGCCTCGCGTCATCGGCCCGCACCTCATCCCGTTCGACGATCTGCGCATCGACATGCGCCACCGCTTCCAGGCGCCCTTCATGGGCCCGCACATCCTGGGCACCGACCCGCTCGGCCGCGACCAGCTGGCAAGGCTGATGATGGCCGGCCGCATCTCGCTCGCGGTCGGCTTCGCCGCGATGATCCTCAGCACCGCGCTCGGCACCGTCATCGGCGCCGTCGCCGGCTTCTACGGCCGTCTCGTCGGCACGAGCCTGATGCGCTTCGTCGACGCCATGCTCTGCTTTCCCAGCATCTTTCTTCTGCTGACGCTCGCGGCCTTCATCCAGCCCAGCCTGTGGACCATCACCGCCATCATCGCCGCGACCTCCTGGATGGAGGTGGCCCGCGTCGTCGAGGCGCAGTTCCGCTCGCTCGGGAGCGCGACTATGCGACGGCCGCCCTGATGATCGGCGCAGTCGGACGCGCGGATCATGCTGCGCGAGCTTCTGCCCAACGCCGTGGCCCCGATCGTCGTCGCCGCAACCCTCAACGTCGCCCGCGCCATCCTGATGGAATCCTACATCAGCTTTCTGGGCTACGGCATCCAGCCGCCGCTGCCGAGCTGGGGCAACATGCTGAACAACGCCCAGCAATATCTGGTGAGCGCGCCCTGGCTGGCGCTCTGCCCCGGCATCGCCATCACGCTCGCCGTCACCAGCTTCAACTTCGTGGGCGACGGGCTGCGCGACGCCCTCGACCCGAGGCTCGACCAGTGAGGCCGGCCCATGACGGAAAGGCCCGCCATGGCTGAGAGCCCCCACCTCCTCGAGATCGAGGGCCTGCGCGTCCGCTTCCGCACCGAGGGCGGCGAGGTCACCGTCGTCGACGACCTCGCCATGACCGTCCGGCCGCACGAGACGCTGGCCGTCGTAGGTGAATCGGGCTCGGGCAAGAGCGTCACGGCGCTCGCGCTGATGCGCCTGCCTGCCCGCCGCCCCCGCAATGCACGATCGAGGGCCGCATCACGCTCGCCGGCCGCGAGCTGCTGGGCCTGCCCGAGGCGCAGATGCGCGCCGTGCGCGGCAACGACATCGCGATGATCTTCCAGGAGCCGATGACCTCGCTCAACCCCGTGCACCGGGTGGGCGACCAGATCGCCGAGGCCATCATCTTCCACCGCAGCATCGGCCGCCGCGCGGCCTGGGAGCGGGCGGCCGAGCTGCTGGACCTCGTGGGCATCCCCGACCCGCGCCAGCGCCTTTTGGCCTTCCCGCATCAGATGTCGGGCGGCATGCGCCAGCGCGTGATGATCGCGATGGCGCTCGCCTGCGAGCCCTCGCTGCTCATCGCCGACGAGCCCACCACCGCCCTCGACGTCACCGTCCAGGCCCAGGTGCTGGAGCTCTTGAAGGAGCTGCAGGCCAGGACCGGCATGGCCATGATCTTCATCACCCACAATCTGGGCGTCGTCGCCGAGATCGCCGACCGGGTCGTCGTGATGTATGCCGGCCGCGTCGTCGAGCAGGCGCCCGTCCGCCCCCTCTTCGCCCGCCCGCTCATGCCCTACACGCGGCGCCTGCTGGGCTCGGTCCCGAGGCTCGACCTCCTCGAGGAGGCCCGCCCGCCGCTCGAGGCCATCCCGGGCGCCGTGCCCGATCCCGCCCACTGGCCGCCGGGGCTGCACCTTCAACCCGCGCTGCGGCTACAGCGTCGAGGGCTTCTGCGACACCGACAGGCCGCCGCTCGAGCTGGCGGGCGACGAGCATCTCGTCCGCTGCCTGCGCTGGCGCGACATCGAGGGGTCTGCCGCACCATGAGCACCCACGACAACCTCCTCGAGGTCCGCGACCTCGCCAAATGGTACCCGATCGGCGGCGGCTTCCTCGGCAAGCCGCTCGCGGTGGTGCGCGCGGTCGACGGCGTCTCGTTCGACGTCAGAAGGGGCGAGATCCTGGGGCTCGTGGGCGAGTCGGGCTCGGGCAAGTCGACGATCGGGCGCACCGTGATCCGGCTGGGCGATCCGCCCACCGGCGGCAGCATCAATTTCGAGGGCGCCGAGATCGCGAAGCTGGGCCGGCGCGAGCTGCGCCCGTTCCGGCCGCGCATGCAGCTCGTCTTCCAGGACCCCTACAGCTCGCTCAATCCGAAGATGACGGTGGGCGAGATCCTGAGCACGCCCTTGCGCATCCATCATCGCGTGCGCACGGCGGCCGAGGCCCGCACGCGCGTGGGCGAGGTGCTGGAGCTCGTGGGCCTGAGCCCGGCCCACGCCGAGCGCTATCCCCACGAGTTCTCGGGCGGTCAGCGCCAGCGCATCGGCATCGCCCGCGCGATCATGCTCGACCCCGCCTTCCTCGTCGCCGACGAGCCCGTCTCCGCGCTCGACGTGTCGGTCCAGGCCCAGGTCGTGAACCTCCTGATGGAGATCCGCCGCAGGCTGGGCGTCACCATCCTCTTCATCGCCCACGATCTGGCGGTGGTGGGCTACATCTCCGATCGCATCGCCGTCATGTATCTGGGCCGCATCGTCGAGATAGCGCCGACGCGGGCTCTCCTGGGCGATCCGCGCCATCCCTACACCGAGGCGCTGCTTTCGGCGGCACCCGTGCCCGACCCCGAGGTCCGGCAGCAGCGCATCATCCTCAAGGGCGACATGCCGAGCCCCTCGCGCCCGCCCTCGGGCTGCGCCTTCCGCACCCGCTGCCGCTACGCCCTGCCCGCCTGCGCCGAGGCCGTGCCGCCGCTGCGCGAGGTGGCGGACGGCCACGCGAAAGCCTGCATCCGCGACGACCTCGCCCTGCGCCCCGCCCGCCGCGCCGCCTGAGGCCAGGCGGCCCGCCTACGCGGCGGCTATGGTGGGAATGTTGCTGGTATCGACCTCGCGCATCGCGTGCCATGCATCGTAGGCTGCCTGCATGCGCAACCAGACCATAGGCCCGTCGCCGAAGAGCTTGCCGAGGCGCACGGCCACGCCCGGCGACACCGGCTTGCGCCCCTCGGTGATGTCGTAGAGGTGCTGCCGCGAGATCCCGAGCAGCCGGGCCAGCTCGCTCTTCGAGCGGCCGGTCGCCGGAATGATCACCTCGCGCAGAAGCTCCCCGGGATGAGCCGGACAGCGATCGGGATCGCGGATGGCGCGATACTCATTCATGGCGCTTGCCTTCAGTGATATTGCTCCAGATCAACCCGAACGGCATCGCCTTCCTCAAACTCGAAGGTGAGGCACCAGGGGCCCTTGACGTGGACCGTGTAACGCGTGGGGTTGAAACCCCTCAGAGCGTGAAAGTCGAAGCCCGGCACATTCATCTCCTCCGGCCGAGACGCAACATCAAGCCGATCGAGCCTCAGCAGGATGCGCCGATGCAGCCTCGCATCGATCTTCGCGGTTCTTCCCGTCGCCCATAGGTCAGCCAACGGCTTGCTGCGAAAACTCTGTATCATGATAATATGTAAGCTAACAGCTGACACTCGTCAACCTGGAGGCGCGTGGCCGCATCGGGAGTGCCATGCCGATCTCACCCGAGCAGACGCGCCGGGCTGCCACTGGCCCTCATCGCCGCACCCCTCGTGAGTTCGTCCATTAGAGCTGCGCCTATGGAACCCCCAGCGCCTCCACATGGTCGAGCCCCCAGGTGAGCAGCGGGACGAGCTTCGGCACATAGACCGTCTCGACCTGGCCCTTGTTGGCAAGGGCGCTCTCGAAGTCTTCCTGCCGATAGGCCACGACCATCACCGGCAGCGTGGGCGCCAGGGCAGCGCAGCGCGAGGCGCTGACCTTCCGCGTCACGTCGATGATCAGAAGGCAGCCCAGCTCGACATGCTGCGTCGTGCCGTCGGGACGCGGCCGGTCGATGCTGCCGCCCTGCTGCACGCCGATCGAGTCCCGGCCGACGGGTGCCTCCTCCTCCGGCAGCGGCGTCCCGGCGACCGGCGTGGCCAGAGGCGCCTGACGGATCGCCGCTGGCGTCGACTGCTCGGCGGCCGCGGTCAGCGACGCCGCCGCGATCGCGAGGACCGTCGCCAGCAGCGTGAGGACGATACATCCACCGGCCCGGCCCGCGGGGCCGCACTGTCGCGTGCTCGTCATGCTTCCGCCCTGTCGCAGGCAGGCCGCCAGCGGTTCCGCCCGCACTGATTGCAGCACGCAGTGGGCGATCTTGAACCTCGATGCTCGCCTTGCGGCGTCGCGCCAGCCTGCTCAACCTCATCGTTGTCGACCCGCTCGCCCCAACCGCCATTTGGCCTCAACCAATAGTATCGAGCCGTCAGCATCAATTTCGTCCAATAGGTAAATGCTCCGGAGAAAAGAGGCCAGCCGATGACAGTCACCAGCAAATCGTTCAGGCCTCGTCTATTGCCTATCGCCAAGACGAAGCAACCGCGCTAGCGCAAGCGCGGTAGCGCTCGTCGAGCCGACCTGACGGCTACCTCTCGAACGCTCGCAGGCACAAGAAGGAAACGTCCATGTGGGGGCTAAAGGTGGTTGTGGCGGCGATCGGCGTCGCCTCGATGGCGGCTACGGCCGGAGCGCAGTCGCTCTTCAACGATCTCAACGCCAGCGAGGCCGCCATCCAGGCCAAGGAGGCCAAGGACAAGGCGCCGTCGGGCGGCGGCGATGGGCAAAAGGCGAAGATCGGCCTCGAGATCGCCCCCGTGCCGCTTAATCTGGCGGGGCGCAATAAGAAGACGGTCGGGCTCGGCAGCTACCTCGTCAACGCGGTCGCGGGCTGCAACGACTGCCATACTTGGCCCAACTTCGCGGCCGGCGGCGATCCCTATACGGGTACGCCCTCTGCGCCCGTGCCCGAGCAGATCAACACCGCGGGCTATCTGGCGGGTGGCCGGCCGTTCGGCCCGATCATCTCGCCCAACATCACGCCTGACAAGAACGGTCAGCCGGCGGGGCTGACCTTCGCCCAGTTCCTCAACGTGTTCCGCACGGGCGTCGACCCCGACAACTCGACCCGGCTCCTCCAGGTCATGCCCTGGCCCGCCTACAAGAACATGACCGACCGGGACGTCTACAACATCTATGTGTACCTGACGGCGGTCCCGTCGATCTCCAGCAGCGCCATGACCGCTCAGCGCTAGGACCGTCCGATCGGAGCGGATGCTCGAGCGCGCCCGGCGGCCTTCCGCCGGGCGCCGGCTCCAGCTATTGCTTGCCGGGCCGGCCTGCTTGACCCTGAGCGACGCGGCTGTCACGATCCGACTGAAACGGTTCAACAATCTGGGCCCTGGAAGCGCGCATGACCGCCGCACCCGTCGCTCCCACCGGCCCGCACGCGCTCCAGGCGATCTTCGGCAAGCGCTCGCGCGTGCTGATCGGCGTCATCCATGCCCGCCCGCTGCCCGGCTCGCCGGCCTATGAGGGAGAGCCCGTCCAGGCCATCTACGACCATGCGGTCGAGGAAGGCCGGCGCTACGCCGCGGGCGGCTTTCGATGGCCTGATCGTCGAGAACCACGGCGACATCCCCTTCTCGAAACCCACGGCGCTCGGCCCCGAGACGGCGGCCGCCATGGCCGTGATGACCGGCAAGGTGCGCGAGGCCACGGGCCTGCCGGTGGGCGTCAACGTGCTGGCCAACGCGGTCATGCAGGCGCTGGCGGTGGCCAAGGCCGCGGGCGCCGCCTTCGTGCGCGTCAACCAGTGGGCCAACGCCTATGTCGCCAACGAGGGCCTGCTCGAGGGCGAGGCCGCGGCGGCCATGCGCTACCGCACCTGGCTCCACGCCAAGGAGGTGCGGATCTTCGCCGACACCCACGTCAAGCACGGCGCCCACGCCATCACGGCCGACCGCAGCCTCGAGGAGCTGACCCGCGACCTCGAATGGTCGGGTGCGGATGCCGTCATCGCCACCGGCCAGCGCACCGGCGACGCCGCCAAGCTGGACGAGCTGGACCGGGTGCGCAAGGCGACCGGCCTGCCGCTTCTCGTCGGCAGCGGCGTCACGCCCGGGAATGTGGGCGACATCCTCGAGACCGCGGACGGCGTGATCATCGCCAGCGCGCTCAAGCGGGACGGCGTGTGGTGGAACGAGGTCGACCCCGACCGCGTCGCCGCCTTCGCCGCCACAGTGGCGGGCCTGCGGTGAGCCTTCTCGTCGTCGGCAATGCCTGCCTCGACATCGTCCTCACTCTCGACCGGCTCCCCGTCGCGGGCGAGACGCGCCTCGCCTCGGGCAGCCGCCGCGAGCCCGGCGGCAAGGGCCTGAACCAGGCCGTGGCCGCCCACCGCGGCGGTGCCTCCGTACGCCTCACGGCCGCCCTCGGCACCGACGCCAGGGGGTCCTTCCTCAGCGCCGCCATCGTGGCCGAAGGCCTGTCGGCCGACGACCTCGTCCGGATCGATGGCGAGAGCGACCTCTCGGTCGTCATGGTCGACGCCAAGGGCGAGAACGCCATCGCCAGCACCGCCGCAGCCGCCGCGGCCCTCGAGCCGCCCGCCTGCCTGGCCGACCTCGGCCCTGCCGATTTTCTCCTCCTCCAGGGCAACCTCTCCGCCGGCACCACCCGGGCCTGCCTCGAGGCCGCGCGCCGGCACGGTGCCCGCACCCTCGCCAACCTCGCCCCCATCGCCTTCGACTGGCGCCCGCTCCTGCCGCTCATCGACCTCGCCATCGTCAACCAGCCGGAGCTGCAGGCCCTGGGCGGCGCCGATCTCCTTCTCGCGGGCGGCGTCGGCCAGCTCGTCGCGACGCAAGGTGCTGCCGGCGCCCTCCTGCGCGACCACGGCGGCGAGCTGCCGATAAAGGCGCCGGTCGTGCGCGCGGTCGACACGGCCGGTGCCGGCGACACGCTCTGCGGCGTGCTGGCGGCCGGCCTCGTCCAGGGGCTGCCCGTCGAGACCGCGCTGCTCTGGGCGGTGCGCGCGGCCTCGCTCGCCGTCACCCGCCCCGGTACCCTCGGCGCGCTGCCGACGGCGGCCGAGCTCACCGGGCTGTGGCCCTCATGAGCACGCGGCCGCCCACCATCCGCGAGGTGGCCCACCGCGCCGGCGTCTCGGTCGGCACGGTGAGCCATGTCCTGACGGGAAAGCGCCCGGTCGGCGCCGAGACCGCGGCCCGCGTCGAGCGCGCCATCGCCGAGCTGGGCTTCAGGCCGGACCATGCCGCGCGCTCGCTGATCGGCCGCCGTGGCCGCGGCGGCCCGGTCATGCCCGAAGGCGCCCCCCGGCTCACCGCCGTCGGCTATGTCAGCGTCGACTACACCGCCCGCGTCGACGTGCTGCCGCACCGCGGCGATCGCGCCCGGGCGCACTCGATCGAGAAGACGCTGGGCGGCCCCGCCGCCAACGTCGCCGTGATGGCGGCCGGCCTGGGAGCGCCCTGGGCCGTCCGGGCCGAGGTGCTGGGCCATTTCGGCGACGATGCGGACAGCGACTGGGCCATCAACCTTCTGGCCGAGCGCCGGGTCGCCGCGGTCCCGGTGGCGACCCGCTCGGGCGAGCGGCTGGGCCGCACCGTCATCCTGGTCGAGGCGAGCGGTGCCCGCACCATCCTCTACGAGCCGCTCGCCATCCCGTCCGCCGCCCTGCGCCGCCACCTGGCCGGCCTGCCCCGCCCGCCCGGCCGCCACGCGCTGCACATCCAGGGCCACCACGCGCCCGATCTCCTGGAAGGCGTCCTCGAAAGCGCGGGAGCTGGGGCTCGCCACCTCGATCCACCTCACCGGCCTCCCCGAGCCCTGGCACCGGCCCGAGCCCGTCTCGAAGCTTTTCTCGGCTTTCGACTTCGTCGTCATGAACCGCGAGACGGCGGCCCTGATCACCGGCGTCCAGGGCCCCGCCGAGGCGCTGGTCGAGGCCCTCGCGCGCTGCTCCGAAAACCTCGCCGGCTGCCTGCTCCTGACCCTCGACCATGAAGGCGCCGTCCTGCTGCGTGATCGCCGGCGGGCGCTCCGGATTGCGGCGCCGGCCGTCCAGCCGGTCGACGCGACCGGCGCCGGCGACTGCCTCGTCGGCGTCTTCCTCGCCGCCTGGCTCAACGGCGCTGCCGAGGAGACGGCGCTGGGCCATGCCGTCCACGCCGCCAGCCGGTCCGTGACGGTGGCGGGCGCCCAGGAGATGACGCTCTCCGCGGCCGCCCTGCTCGGGCCCGACCTCGCCGCTTGATCGCGCCGCTTGACGATGCCGAAAGGGCCGGGCATCGTCATTGAAACGTTTAACTCAGCCGTTGGAGGAACGTGGCACCCTTCCTCGAGGCCCGCGGGATCGGCAAGCGCTTCGGTGCTCTTCAGGCGCTGGAGGATGTGAGCCTCACGCTCGAGCAGGGAACGGTCACGGCGCTGGTCGGCGACAACGGCGCCGGCAAGTCCACCTTCATCAAGATTTTGTCTGGTGCCTACGAGCCGACCTCGGGCGAGCTGCTGGTCGAGGGCAAGGCGGTGGCACTGCGCTCGCCACAGGACGCGGCGGCCGAGGGCATCGCCACGATCTACCAGGAGCTGGCGCTGGCCGAGAATCTCTCGGTCGTCGAGAACGTCTTTCTCGGCCGCGAGCGCACCCGCCGCATGCTGGGCATCCCCTTCCTGCGCCGCCGCGCGATGCGCGAGCAGGTGCAAAAGCTCCTGCGCGATCTCGACGCCCACATCCCGGACGTCCAGGCCCAGGTGGGCTCGCTCTCGGGCGGCCAGCGCCAGGCCGTGGCGATCGCCCGGGCGCTCGAGCTCGAGGCCAAGCTCGTCATCATGGACGAGCCGACCGCGGCCCTGGCCGTGGCCGAGACGCGAAAGGTGCTGGAGCTGATCCGCAGCCTGCGGGCCGCCGGCCGGGCGGTCCTGCTCATCAGCCACAACATCGCCGACGTCTTCGAGGTGGCCGATCGCATCATCGTTTTCCGCCGCGGCCGCAAGGTGGCCGAGCGCAGCCGCGATGCGACCGATCCCGAGGAAATCGTGGCGCTGATCACCGGCGCCCATCCGAGCCTGCGCGGGCTCGAGCAGGCGGCGGCCTGAAGCACGGCATGAAGCAAGGGTGAGGGAGAACGCGTGATGAGACGGAAGCTCGGATTCCTGGCGGCCGCGTGCGCGGTGGCCCTGATGGCCGGCGGTGCCGAGGCTGCGGACAAGCCCAAGGTGGCCTTCATCCCGCAGCTCATCGGCATCCCCTACTTCAACGCGATGGAGGCGGGGGGCAAGAAGGCGGGGGCGGCACTGGGCGTCGACTTCATCTATCAGGGCCCGGTCGACACCAACCCCGTGGACCAGCTTCAGATCCTCTCGAACCTGGTCGATCAGGGTGTCCAGGCGATCGCCGTCTCGGTGCTCGACGCCTCCTCGCTGGCGCCGGTGATCAAGCAGGCGGAGGCCAAGGGCTCCACCATCTTCACCTCCGACAGCGATGCGCCGGACAGCGACCGGGCCGTCTATGTGGCCCAGGCCTCCGACCAGGGCCTTGGCTTCACGATCATCGACGAGCTCGTCAAGCGCGTCGGCGACAAGGCCAAGATCGGCATCGTCTCGGGTGAGCCAACGGCCACCAACCTCAACGCCTGGATCGGCTTCATGCAGGAGCGCGTGAAGGAGAAATATCCGGGTGTCACCCTCCTGGCCCCCCAATATGCCGGCGGCAGCGCGCAGAAGGCGAGCCAGCTCGCCACCGACCTGATGACCGCCAACCCCGACCTCAAGGGCCTGATCGGCGTGGCCTCCACCACCTGCCCCGGCGTGGCGCAGGCGATCGAGAGCGCCGGCAAGATCGGGCAGGTCATCGGCACGGGCTACTGCAGCCCCAACACGGCGCGCTCCTACATCAAGTCCGGCGCCATGGGCTTCACGGTGCTCTGGGACCCGGCGGCGCTGGGCTACCTCACCGTCTGGGCCGGCAAGCAGCTCATCGACAAGAAGCCCTTCGAGGCCGAGAACACGGTCCCCGGCATGGATCACAAGATCAGCTACGACGCGAAGACGAAGGTCCTGCTGCTTGGGCCACCGGCCGTCTTCACCAAGGAGAATGTCGACAAGTTCGACTTCTGATCGAGCGTCGGGCAACCTTTCATGCAGGTGCGGCGTGAGCTTCTGCTGCTTTGCGCCTGCCTCGCGGCGGGGCTGGTCTTCGCGCTGGCCTCGCCCTATTTCCTGCTGCCGGCCAATCTCGCCACCATCGCCCGCAGCAGCGTCGAGTTCCTGGTCATCGCGCTGGGCATGACCATCGTGCTCGCCGCCGGCGGCATCGACATCGCCGTCGGTGCCGCCATGGGGGTCAGCGCCATCCTCGTGGGCACCGCCCTCGCGGCCGGCTGGCCGGGTCCGGTCGTGGCGCTGCTGGGGCCGCTGGGCGGGCTCGTGCTTGGCCTCGTCGCCGCAGCCATCGTCGTGCTGGGCCGGGTGCCGCCCATCATCGCCACGCTCGGCCTCTTCGGCGTCTGGCGGGCGCTCATCTATCTCCTCTTGGGCGGCAGCTGGCTCTCGGGCCTGCCCGACACGCTGGGCTGGCTCGTCAAACCCACGCTCCTGGGCGTCCCCATCGTCGCCCTCGAGCTTTTGGTCCTCTATGCGCTCGCCTGGATGGTGATGTGGCGGACGCCGCTCGGCGTCTGGTGGCTCGCCGCCGGCGGCAACGAGCCCTCGGCCCGCCTCGCGGGCGTGCCCACGGGCCGCGTGCGCGCCGCGGCCTTCGTCCTCTCGGGCACGCTGGCCGGGCTCGCCGGCACCTTCTACGTGGCCCAGTACCGCAATGTGGAGATGACCACCGGCGGGACGATTGCGCTGGATGCCATCGTGGCGGCCGTCCTGGGCGGCGCCAGCGTCACCGGCGGCCGCGCCAGCCTCGTCGGCACCGCCCTTGGCGTGCTGCTCGTGCGCATCCTCCAGAACGGCTTCGTCCTCGTGGGCGTGCCCAGCCTCTGGGGCCAGGTCGTGATCGGGGCGCTCCTGCTCGTCACCCTCGGCCTCGAGCGACCGGGCCTTCTGTTCCGGCCGCGTCAGGCATGAGCGCCACCCGCACCAAGCTTTTGGCCCTCCTCGTCCTCTGGGGCCTGATGCTGGCCGTCTTCGCCGTGGCCGTGCCCGACGCCTTCCGCCCCGACACGCTGCGCAGCGTGCTCCAGTTCTCGACGATCCTGGCCCTCGTCACGCTGGGCCAGAGCCTCGTCGTGCTGGCGGGCGGCGGCGGGATCGACCTCTCGGTCGGCGGTGCGGTGGCGCTGGCCGGCCTCGCCATGGCATGGCTGGGCCAGCTCGGCGGGCCGGCGCTCGGCATCGCCGCTGCCCTCGTGGCGGGCCTCCTCCTCGGCGCCTTCAACGGCTGGCTCGTCACCCGCGTGCGCCTCGTGCCGCTCATCGCCACGCTCGGCACCTTCTACGTCTATGGCGGCCTCGCCATCGCCCTCACCGGCGGCCGGCCCGTGGGCGGCATCGACGCGCCTGCTGGCGCCCCTCGGCCGCGGCACCATCGGGCCCTTGCCGATCCACTTCCTGGCCTTCGTGCTGCCGCTCTTTCTCGTGGCGGCGCTGCTCCTCCACGCCACCTCCTGGGGCAGCTGGCTTCTCGCCACCGGCGGCAACGAGACGGCGGCCCGGCTCACCGGCGTGCCGGTCGACCGGCTGCGCCTCGTCCTCTACGCCGTCTCGGGGGGCCTGGCCGGGCTCGCGGCCGTCGTCGCCAATGCCTGGCTGCTGAGCGCCCGGCCCAACATCGGCCAGAATCTCGAGCTCGAATCGCTGACGGCAGCTCTCCTCGGCGGCATCGCGATCCAGGGCGGCCACGGCAGCGTGCTGGGCCCGCTCGTGGCGGTGCTGTTCCTCACCACGTTCAAGACGGGCCTCCAGCTCGCGAACATCAACACGATCTGGCAGGTGGGCGGGATAGGGGCACTCCTCATCCTCTCCGTCCTCGCCGACCGGCCATGGAAGGGAAGAGGCTGATGGACACGACCGACAAGGCGCTCCTCGACGCGGTCGAGCGGGCTGCCGACCGCATCACGCGCACACTCTCCGACCTCATCGCCTTCCCGAGCATCGTGCCGGTGGACCCCACGAAAGCCGGCCCGGCCGAGCGCGAGTGCCAGACCTATCTCCAGGGCCGCCTGAAGGAGCTCGGCTTCAAGACGGACTTGTGGGATCCCGACGGCCCGGCGCTCTACGCCAAGCACGAGGGCCGGCCCGGCGCCCACAAGGGCCGCACCTTCGAGGGCCGCCCCATCCTGGCCGGCACGCTCGCGGGCAAGGGCGGCGGCCGCTCGCTCATGCTCACGGGCCATATCGACGTCGTCCCACCGGGCCCGGCCTCCCACTGGCGCACCGACCCCTTCCAGGCCACCGTCGCCGACGGGCGCATCGCCGGCCGCGGCGCGGTCGACATGAAGGGCGGCGTCGCCTCGATGCTGATGGCGGCCGCCCTCGTCCGCGAGCAGGGCCTTTCCCTCGCGGGCGACCTCGTCTTCACCACCGTGGTGGACGAGGAGATCGGCGGCATGGGTGCCCTCGCCATGGTCGATCGCGGCTACCGCGCGGATGCGGGCATCCTGCCCGAGGCCACGGCGCTCGCCATCTCGCCCGTCTGCCACGGCATCGTCTGGGGCCGCATCCTGATCGACGGCATCGGCGGCCATGCCGAGCTTCTGCCCAAGTCCTGGGACGACAGCGGCCCGGTCGACGCGGTGTGGCTGATGCGGCAGATGATGGACGGCATCGACATCCTGAACCGCCGCTGGGCCAACGACCCGAAGAAAGCGCCACCCGCTCATGGACCTGCCGAACCAGGTCCTGGTCACCCAGGTGAAGGCCGGCGAGCATCCCAGCTCCTTTGCCGGTGCCGCCGAGATCATCATCGACGCCCAGTACCTGCCCTCCGAGAAGGACGAGGTGGGCCTGGGCGGTGCCGTGAAGCGCGAGATCGAGGCGCACCTGGCCGAGGTCTGCCGCGCCGACCCCTATCTGCGCCGCCACCCGGCCCGCATCGAGTGGATCCTCGATGCCGACTGCGCCGAGGTGCCGCTCGAGCATCCCTTCATCGGCGCCATGGAGGATGCCGTGCGGGCGAGCGGCAAGCCGCCGCGCTATTGGGGCCTGGGGGCCCACAGCGACATGGGCCTGCCCTGCGGGCTCGGCGCCACGCCCACGATCAATTTCGGCCCCGGCGATCCCTCGCAGGCGCATCAGCCGAACGAGTCCGTCCCGATCGCCGACCTCGTCGCCGCCACCAAGATCATGGCGCTGGCGATCCGAAGATGGTGTTCTTGAGTGGTCCACGAGGTGGGAGACGCAACGATGACGATGACACGAAGAATGATGATCGCCGCCGCGGCCCTGGCCGCGACGAGCGTGCCCGGGCTCGCCCGGGCGGCCGATCAGCCGACGATCGCCCTGGTCACGATCAACCAGCAGGCGCTCTTCTTCAACCAGATGAACGAGGGGGCGGAGAAGGCGGCCGAGGCCGGCGGCGCCAAGCTCGTGATCTTCAACGCCAACAATGATCCGGCAGCGCAGAACAACGCGATCGAGACCTATATCGCACAGAAGATCAGCGCCATCATTGTCGAGGCCATTGACGTCAACGGCATCATGCCGGCCGTCAAGGAAGCGTCCGACGCCGGCATCCCCGTCTTCGCGGTCGACGCGATCCTGCCGGCCGGCCCGCAAAAGAGCCAGGTGGGCGTCGACAACGAGAAGGCGGGCGGCCTGATCGGCAAGGACTTCGTCAAGTATGTCGACGCGCATGGCGGCAAGGCCAAGCTCGGCATCGTCGGTGCCCTCAATTCCTTCATCCAGAATCTGCGGCAGAAGGGCTTCGAGGACGAGGTCAAGAAGGCGCCCGGCGTCACGATCGCGGGCGTGGTCGACGGTCGCAACATCCAGGACAATGCGATGACGGCGGCCGAGAACCTGATGACCGGCAACCCCGATCTCAACATGGTCTACGCCACCGGCGAGCCGGCGCTGATCGGCGCCATCGCCGCCGTCGAGTTGCAGGGCCCCCAGGACAAGATAAAAATCTTCGGCTGGGACCTCACCGCGCAGGCGATCAAGGGCATCGACGACGGCTATGTCGTGGCCGTCGTCCAGCAGGACCCGATGGGCATGGGTGCCGCCGCCGTCGAGGCCGCGCTCAAGACGCTGAAGGGCGAGACGGTGCCCAAGCAGATCGAGGTGCCGATCACGATCGTGACCAAGGCGAACGTCGACAAGTTCCGCTCGATGTTCAAGTGAGCGGCGAGACGGGCAACATTGCGGGCGAGGAGGCGGCGGCTGCCGCCGCCTCGACCCCCGAGCGCGTCCTGATGAGCGGCATCAGGAAGCGCTACGGCTCGATCGAGGCCCTCAGAGGCGTCGATCTGCGCCTGATGCCGGGCGAGGTCCTGGGCCTCGTCGGCGACAACGCCGCCGGCAAGTCGACACTGACAAAGATCCTGGCGGGCGCCACCGAGCCCGACGCGGGCGAGATCCGGATCGACGGCGAGCCCGTGCGCTTCACGAGCCCGGCCGAGGCCCGCGCCCGCCGCGTCGAGATGGTCTATCAGGACCTTTCCCTCTGCGACACGATCGACGTCGCGGGCAATCTCTGGCTCGGCCGCGAGCCCCTGCGCGGCCGCGGCCCCCTGCAGCTGCTCGACCATGCCCGCATGCGCGAGGGTGCGAGGGCCATGCTGGACGCCCTCCACATCCGCGTGCCGAGCCTGCGGGCGCTCGCGGGCGGCCTCTCGGGCGGCCAGCGCCAGTCGGTCGCGATCGCGCGTGCCGTCTCGTTCGAGCCCAGCGTGCTCATCATGGACGAGCCCACCTCCGCCCTTGCCGTGGCCGAGGTCGAGGCCGTGCTGCGCCTGATCACGCGGGTCAAGGAGCGCGGCGTCGGCGTCATCCTCATCACCCACCGCCTGCAGGACCTCTTTCGCGTCTGCGACCGCATCACCGTCCTTTACGAGGGCCGCAACGTGGCCGAGCGCCGGATCGAGGAGACCAATCTCGAGGAGCTGGTGGGCCTCATCGTGGGCGAGCGGCTGGCCCGCGCCCGGGCAGAAGCCCTGTGAGCGCCGTCGCCGACCGCCCCAAGGAGGAGCGCCGCAGCCTCGCCGACCTCCTCACACCGCACGCGCCCGTCCTCAGCATCGCCGCCTTCTTCGTCCTGATGGCGGTGGGCTTCGGCCTCGGCACCGAGGCCTTCCTCTCCGAGACGAACATCCTCAATCTGCTCCGGCAGAGCGCACCGCTGCTGATCACCGCCATCGCGATGACCTTCGTCATCACCACGGGCGGCATCGATCTCTCGGTGGGCTCGGTGCTGGCGCTGGTGAACGCCTCGGCGGCGATCCTGCTGCAGATGGGCATACCCTGGCCCATCGTGATCGTCGCGATGCTGCTGCTGGGCGCCCTGGTCGGCCTCGCCAACGGCTTCGTCGCCGCCTACGAGGGCATCCCCGCCTTCATCGTGACGCTCGCCTCCTTGAGCATCTTTCGCGGCGTGGCCCTGCTCATGACCCAGGGCTACTCGATCCCCATCGCGCCCGGCGCCTTCGTCGAGCTCGGCCGTGGCTGGCTCTTCGGCGTCCCGCTGCCGGCGATCCTGGCCGTCCTCGTCTCCATCGTCGGCTGGGTGGCGCTGACCCAGGCCCGCTTCGGCCGCTACGTCACCGGCATCGGCGCCAACGCCGAGGCGGTGCGCCGCTCCGGCGTGGACGTCAGGCGCGTCACCGCCCTCACCTATGTCCTCTCCGGCATGGCGGCCGCCCTTTCCGGGCTCATCATCGCGGGCCGGCTCGGCAGCGGCTCCTCCAACGCCGGCGTCGGCTTCGAGCTCACCGTCATCGCGGCCGTGGTCCTGGGCGGCACCAGCCTCATGGGCGGGCGCGGCACGATCGTCGGCACGGTGCTGGGGGCGCTCACCATCGCCGTCATCGGCAACGGCCTGATCCTCGCCCACATCTCGCCCTTCTTCACCCAGATCGTCACGGGCCTCATCATCCTGATCGCGATCTGGCTCAACACCCGCGTCTTCCGCACAACCCTCCTTGCGAGAAGCCGATGAGCGATCTCAGCCCGACCCATGTCGGCAGCGGCCAGGTCATGACCGTGCTGGGCCCCATCCCGGTCGAGGATCTGGGCGTCACGCTTGATGCACGAGCATCTCCTGAACGACTGCCGCTGCTGGTGGAACCCGCCCACGACGCCCGAGCGCCAATATCTGGCCGAAGGCCCGGTGCGCCCCGAGATCCTGGCCGAGCTGCGCATGGATCCCTTCGTCAACAAGCACAATTGCGCGCTCGACGACGAGGCGGCCGTCATCGAGGAGCTTGCCCCCTTCAAGGCGCTGGGCGGCAAAAGCGTGGTCGATCCCACCTGCCGCGGCATCGGCCGCAACCCTTTGGCACTTCAGCGCATCTCGAAGGCCACCGGCCTCGGCATCGTCATGGGTGCCGGCTACTACCTCCAGACCTCGCATCCGCCCGAGCTCGCGTCGATGGACGCCGAGGCGATCGCCGATCAGATCGTCATGGAGGCGGTCGACGGCATCGAGGGCGTGCGCATCGGCCTCATCGGCGAGATCGGCGTCAGCAGCGACTTCACGCCGGACGAGGAGCGCTCGCTTCGCGGTGCCGCCCGCGCCCAGGCCCGCACCCGCCTGCCGCTGATGGTCCACCTGCCCGGCTGGTTCCGCCACGCGCACCGGGTCCTCGACATCGTCGAGGCCGAGGGCGGCGATCCCCGCCACACCGTGCTTTGCCACATGAACCCCAGCCTCGATGATCCCGACTACCAGACCAGCCTCGCGAGGCGCGGCGCCTTCATCGAGTACGACATGATCGGCATGGATTTTTTCTATGCCGACCAGGGCGTGCAGTGCCCGGCCGACCATGAGGTGGCGGCCGCCATCAAGCGGCTGATCGACTGGGGCTATGGCGACCGCGTCCTGCTGTCGCAGGACGTCTTCGTGAAGATGATGCTGACCCGCTATGGCGGGAACGGCTACGCGCACGTGCTGCGCCACTTCCTGCCGCGCCTGCGCCGGCTGGGCGTGCCCGAGCCCGTGCTCACCGGCCTCATGGTCACCAATCCCCGCCGCGTCTTCAGCCAGAAGTGGCGCGACGCCTGATCCGACGGAGTTTCCGAGCCGATGACCAGAAGAGTATCCTGCTCGCCGGCGAGTCGTGGACGAGCACGGCCACCCACATCAAGGGCTTCGACCAGTTCCCGACCGTGAGCTTTCATCTGGGGGCCGAGCCCCTGGTCGCGGCTCTGAAGGACTCGCCCTTCGACCTCCACTACATGAAGGCGCACGAGGCCGCGGTCGAGTTCCCCCTGACGAAGGAGGGGCTGGACGCCTATGCCGCGGTGATCCTCTCCGACCTCGGCTCGAACACGCTCCTTCTCCATCCCGACGTCTGGTTCAAGGGCCAGCCCGTCCCCAACCGCCTGCGCCTGCTCCGCGACTGGGTCGAGGGCGGCGGGGCGCTGATGATGATCGGCGGCTACTACAGCTTCCAGGGCATCAATGGCGGCGCCCGCTACCACAGGACGCCGTCGAGGAGACGCTCCCCGTGACTGCCTGCCCTATGACGACCGGGTCGAGATCCCGGAAGGCTTCGCGCCCGAGCTGGTCGAGCCCGAGCACCCGATCCTCGAGGGCATGGGCGGCCCTGGCCGGTGCTCCTGGGCGTCAACGAGGTGAGGCTCAAGAGCGGCCCGGCGTCCAGCTCCTGGCCCGCGTGCCCGACGCCCAGGGCGGCCACCCGCTGCTCGCCACCGGCACCTTCGGCCGCGGCCGCACGCTCGCCTGGACCTCCGACATCGGCCCGCACTGGCTGCCCCAGCCCTTCGCCGACTGGCCCGGCTACGCAAGGCTCTGGCGCCAGTGCCTGAGCTGGCTAACGGAAGGGCGATAGCCTCCGCCGGGCTATGCTTTCTCCGTAACCGGGAACCCTGAACGGCATGTCACGGTTGCACCCGATCTTCTGGGGATCGGGAGGCATCGATGCTCCGACGTGTGGCAGTGATTGCCGCGGCTGTGGTTCTCTGCCTGGCGATCCTGATCGTCGGCGCCTTGGCGTGGATCACCTTTATCCGGGGTCCTGAAGGGCCCGATCGAGCGTATCGCCAGCGACCGGGTCGGCATGCCGGTGCGGATCGAGGGGCCGCTCGCCCTCGATCTCGGCAAGGTCGTCCAGCTCGAGGCCCAGGACATCCGCGTCGAGGCGCCGGGCTGGGCCTCGGCACCCGACCTCCTCTCGCTGGCCCGGCTGAAGGTGGGCTTCGACCTGCTGGCCTACCTGCGCGACCGGACCATCCACCTCACCCGGATCGACCTCGATCGACCGCAGCTGCTCCTCGAGCGGGATGCGCAGGGCCGCACGACCTGGCCGGAAAGTCTCGGCACCGGCAAGGACCAGACGGCCCAGGAGAACAGCCCACTCGCAGATCGATGCGCTGACGATCGAGGACGGCAAGGTCACCTACCGGGATCCGGCCGTCCCGGTCGACATGACGGCCGGCATCTCGACCACGGCCCCGGCAGGGGCGGAGAATTTCGCCAGGCTCGAGGTCAAGGGCGGCGGCAAGCTGCGCGGGCACGAGGTCGATCTCGCCCTCGAGGTGGGCTCGCCCCTGCTGTGGGCCGGCCCGACCAGCCCTTCCCGATCAAGGGTCATCTCAATGTGCCCGGCGCCCAGGTAGAGCTGGAGGGCAACGCCCAAAAGCCCCTGGCGCTCGACGGCGTGACCCTGGCGCTGCAACTCGCCGCCAAGAGTCCCGACCAGCTCATGGCGCTTCTCGGACGCAACAGCACGGCGGCGCCACAGCCGCTCTCGGCCGAGATGACGGTGACCCGTGACGCCGGCGTCGTCGCGGTGGACAAGCTGAAGGCGAGCTACGGCGACAGCTCCCTCACCGGCAGCCTGCGCTACGATCCGACCTCGGCGCGGCCGCGGATCGAGGGCCAGATCGACGCCTCGATGCTCGACGTCCCGGCCCTCCAGGCGCTGGCAGGCGAGCCCATCGAGCCTGCGGCCAAGCCGTCCGAGCCATCGACCAAAAGCCCGCCCTCGCCCTCCGCCCTGGCCAGCGTCGACGGCCGGATCGCGCTACAGGTTGCACAGGCCCGCCTGCCCAAGGGCACGGTGCACGATATCGCAGCGACCCTCACGCTGCAGGACGGCCACCTGACGGTCGATCCGCTGAAGCTGGCGGTGGGCCCGGGTGCCCTCTCGGGCTCCATCGTCACCGGCCCGCTCGACAAGCCGCTCGAGGCGAAGGTGGTGCTGGATGCGAAGTCGGTCGACATCGGCGCGCTGATGCCCAAGGACACCCCGATCGGCGGCATCCTGACGGCGAAGCTCACGGCGACGCTCCGCG
>CAVVXU010000008.1:0-20717 GCA_963752325.1 uncultured Alphaproteobacteria bacterium | reverse complement strand
GGCCCCGGCGATCCCTCGCAGGCGCATCAGCCGGACGAGTCCGTCCCGATCGCCGACCTCGTCGCCGCCACCAAGATCATGGCGCTGGCGATCCGAAGATGGTGTTCTTGAGTGGTCCACGAGGTGGGAGACGCAAAAATGACGATGACACGGAGAATGATGCTCGCCGCCGCGGCCCTGGCTGCGACGAGCCTGCCCGGGCTCGCCCGGGCGGCGGATCAGCCGACGATCGCCCTGGTCACGATCAATCAGCAGGCGCTCTTCTTCAACCAGATGAACGAGGGTGCCCAGAAGGCGGCCGACGCCGGCGGCGCCAAGCTCGTGATCTTCAACGCCAACAATGATCCGGCAGCACAGAACAACGCGATCGAGACCTATATAGCACAGAAGATCAGCGCCATCATTGTCGAGGCCATTGACGTCAACGGCATCATGCCGGCCGTCAAGGAAGCGTCCGACGCCGGCATCCCCGTCTTCGCGGTCGACGCGATCCTGCCGGCCGGCCCGCAAAAGAGCCAGGTGGGCGTCGACAACGAGAAGGCGGGCGGCCTGATCGGCAAGGACTTCGTCAAGTATGTCGACGCGCATGGCGGCAAGGCCAAGCTCGGCATCGTCGGTGCCCTCAATTCCTTCATCCAGAATCTGCGGCAGAAGGGCTTCGAGGACGAGGTCAAGAAGGCGCCCGGCGTCACGATCGCGGGCGTGGTCGACGGTCGCAACATCCAGGACAATGCGATGACGGCGGCCGAGAACCTGATGACCGGCAACCCCGATCTCAACATGGTCTACGCCACCGGCGAGCCGGCGCTGATCGGCGCCATCGCCGCCGTCGACTCGCAGGGCGCCCAGGACAAGATAAAAATCTTCGGCTGGACCTCACCGCGCAGGCGATCAAGGGCATCGACGACGGCTATGTCGTGGCCGTCGTCCAGCAGGACCCGATGGGGATGGGTGCCGCCGCCGTCGAGGCCGCGCTCAAGACGCTGAAGGGCGAGACGGTGCCCAAGCAGATCGAGGTGCCGATCACGATCGTGACCAAGGCGAACGTCGACAAGTTCCGCTCGATGTTCAAGTGAGCGGCGAGACGGGCAACATTGCGGCGACGAGGCGGCGGCTCCCGCCGCCTCGACCCCCGAGCGCGTCCTGATGAGCGGCATCAAGAAGCGCTACGGCTCGATCGAGGCGCTCAGAGGCGTCGATCTGCGCCTGATGCCGGGCGAGGTCCTTGGATTGGTCGGCGACAACGCCGCCGGCAAGTCGACACTGACAAAGATCCTGGCGGGTGCCACCGAGCCCGATGCGGGCGAGATCAGGATCGACGGTGAGCCCGTGCGCTTCGCGAGTCCGGCCGAGGCCCGCGCCCGACGCGTCGAGATGGTCTATCAGGACCTTTCCCTGTGCGACACGATCGACGTCGCGGGCAATCTCTGGCTCGGGCGCGAGCCCCTGCGCGGCCGCGGCCCCCTGCAGCTGCTCGACCATGCCCGCATGCGCGAGGGTGCGAGGGCCATGCTGGACGCCCTCCATATCCGTGTGCCGAGCCTCCGGGCGCTCGCGGGCGGCCTCTCGGGTGGCCAGCGCCAGTCGGTCGCGATCGCGCGTGCCGTCTCGTTCGAGCCCAGCGTGCTCATCATGGACGAGCCCACCTCCGCCCTCGCCGTGGCCGAGGTCGAGGCCGTGCTGCGCCTGATCACGCGGGTCAAGGAGCGCGGCGTCGGCGTCATCCTCATCACCCACCGCCTGCAGGACCTCTTTCGCGTCTGCGACCGCATCACCGTCCTTTACGAGGGCCGCAACGTGGCCGAGCGCCGGATCGAGGAGACCAATCTCGAGGAGCTGGTGGGCCTCATCGTGGGCGAGCGGCTGGCCCGCGCCCGGGCAGAAGCCCTGTGAGCGCTGTCGCCGACCGCCCCAAGGAGGAGCGCCGCAACCTCGCCGACCTCCTCACACCGCACGCGCCGGTCCTCAGCATCGCCGCCTTCTTCGTCCTGATGGCGGTGGGCTTCGGCCTCGGCACCGAGGCCTTCCTCTCCGAGACGAACATCCTCAATCTGCTCCGGCAGAGCGCACCGCTGCTGATCACCGCCATCGCGATGACCTTCGTCATCACCACGGGCGGCATCGATCTCTCGGTGGGCTCGGTGCTGGCGCTGGTGAACGCCTCTGCCGCGATCCTGCTGCAGATGGGCATACCCTGGCCCATCGTGATCGTCGCGATGCTGCTGCTGGGCGCCCTGGTCGGCCTCGCCAACGGCTTCGTCGCCGCCTACGAGGGCATCCCCGCCTTCATCGTGACGCTCGCCTCCTTGAGCATCTTTCGCGGCGTGGCCCTGCTCATGACCCAGGGGTACTCGATCCCCATCGCGCCCGGCGCCTTCGTCGAGCTCGGCCGTGGCTGGCTCTTCGGCGTCCCGCTGCCGGCCATCCTGGCCGTCCTCGTCTCCATCGTCGGCTGGGTGGCGCTGACCCAGGCCCGCTTCGGCCGCTACGTCACCGGCATCGGCGCCAACGCCGAGGCGGTGCGCCGCTCCGGCGTGGACGTCAGGCGCGTCACCGCCCTCACCTATGTCCTCTCCGGCATGGCGGCCGCCCTTTCCGGGCTCATCATCGCGGGCCGGCTCGGCAGCGGCTCCTCGAATGCCGGCGTCGGCTTCGAGCTCACCGTCATCGCGGCCGTGGTCCTGGGCGGCACCAGCCTCATGGGCGGGCGCGGCACGATCGTCGGCACGGTCCTTGGCGCCCTCACCATCGCCGTCATCGGCAACGGCCTGATCCTCGCCCACATCTCGCCCTTCTTCACCCAGATCGTGACAGGCCTCATCATCCTGATCGCGATCTGGCTCAACACCCGCGTCTTCCGCACAACCCTCCTTGCGAGAAGCCGATGAGCGATCTCAGCCCCACCCATGTCGGCAGCGGCCGGGTCATGACCGTGCTGGGCCCCATCCCGGTCGAGGATCTGGGCGTCACCTTGATGCACGAGCATCTCCTGAACGACTGCCGCTGCTGGTGGAACCCGCCCACGACGCCCGAGCGCCAATACTTGGCCGAAGGCCCGGTGCGCCCCGAGATCCTGGCCGAGCTGCGCATGGATCCCTTCGTCAACAAGCACAATTGCGCCCTCGACGATGAGGCGGCCGTCATCGAGGAGCTTGCCCCCTTCAAGGACCTGGGCGGCAAAAGCGTCGTCGATCCCACCTGCCGCGGCATCGGCCGCAACCCTTTGGCGCTTCAGCGCATCTCGAAGGCCACCGGCCTCGGCATCGTCATGGGTGCCGGCTACTACCTCCAGACCTCGCACCCGCCCGAGCTCGCGTCGATGGACGCAGAGGCGATCGCCGATCAGATCGTCATGGAAGCGGTCGAGGGCATCGAGGGCGTGCGCATCGGCCTCATCGGCGAGATCGGCGTCAGCAGCGACTTCACGCCCGACGAGGAGCGCTCGCTCCGGGGTGCAGCACGCGCCCAGGCCCGCACCCGCCTGCCACTCATGGTCCACCTGCCCGGCTGGTTCCGCCACGCGCACCGGGTCCTCGACATCGTCGAGGCCGAGGGCGGCGATCCCCGCCACACCGTGCTTTGCCACATGAACCCCAGCCTCGATGATCTCGACTACCAGACCAGCCTCGCGCGGCGCGGCGCCTTCATCGAGTACGACATGATCGGCATGGATTTTTTCTACGCCGACCAGGGCGTGCAGTGCCCGGCCGACCATGAGGTGGCGGCCGCCATCAAGCGGCTCATCGACTGGGGCTATGGCGACCGCGTCCTTCTCTCGCAGGACGTCTTCGTGAAGATGATGCTGACCCGCTACGGCGGGAACGGCTACGCGCACGTGCTGCGCCACTTCCTGCCGCGCCTGCGCCGGCTGGGCGTGCCCGAGCCCGTGCTCACCGGCCTCATGGTCACCAATCCCCGCCGCGTCTTCAGCACGACGTGGCGCGACGCCTGATCCGACGGAGTTTCCGAGCCGATGACAAAGAAGAGAATCCTGCTTGCCGGCGAGTTCTGGACCAGCACGGCCACCCACATCAAGGGCTTCGACCAGTTCCCGACCGTCAGCTTTCATCTGGGTGCCGAGCCGCTGGTGGCGGCGCTCAAGGACTTGCCCTTCGACCTCCACTACATGAAGGCCCACGAGGCGGCGGTCGAGTTCCCCCTGAAGAAAGAAGAGCTCGACGCCTACGCTGCGGTGATCCTCTCGGACCTCGGCTCGAACACGCTCCTTCTCCATCCCGACGTCTGGTTCAAGGGCCAGCCCGTCCCCAACCGTCTGCGTCTCCTGCGCGACTGGGTCGAGGGCGGCGGGGCGCTGATGATGATCGGCGGCTACTACAGCTTCCAGGGCATCAATGGCGGTGCCCGCTACCACAAGACCGCCGTCGAGGAGACGCTCCCCGTCGACTGCCTGCCCTATGACGACCGGGTCGAGATCCCGGAAGGCTTCGAGCCTGAGCTGGTCGAGCCCGAGCACCCGATCCTCGAAGGCATGGGCGGAACCTGGCCCGTCCTCCTGGGCGTCAACGAGGTGACGCTCAAGAGCCGCCCCGGCGTCCAGCTCCTGGCCCGCGTGCCCGACGCGCAGGGCGGCCACCCGCTGCTCGCCACCGGCACCTTCGGCCGCGGCCGCACGCTCGCCTGGACCTCCGATATCGGCCCGCACTGGCTGCCCCAGCCCTTCGCCGACTGGCCGGGCTATGCCCGCCTGTGGCGCCAGTCCCTGACTTGGCTGACCGAAGGGCGCTAGCCTCCGCCCCGCTGAGCTTTTTCCCTCGGCGGGAACCATGAACGGCATGTCACGGTTGCTCTCGATCTTCCAGGGATCGGGAGGCACCAATGCTCCGACGCGTGGCAGTGATCGCCGCGGCTGTGGTTCTCTGCCTGGCGATCCTGATCGTCGGCGCCTTGGCGTGGATCACCTTCTATCCCGGGGTCCTGAAGGGCCCGATCGAGCGTATCGCCAGCGACCGGGTCGGCATGCCGGTGCGGATCGAGGGGCCGATCGCCCTCGATCTCGGCAAGGTCGTCCAGCTCGAGGCCCAGAACATCCGCGTCGAGGCGCCGGGCTGGGCCTCGGCGCCCGACCTCCTCTCGCTGGCCCGGCTGAAGGTGGGCTTCGACCTGCTGGCCTACCTTCGCGACCGCACCATCCACCTCACCCGGATCGACCTCGATCGGCCGCAGCTCCTCCTCGAGCGCGATGCGCAGGGCCGCACGACCTGGCCGGAAAGTCTCGGCGCCGGCAAGGACCAGACGGCCCAGGACAACAGCCCCACACCGCAGATTGATGCGCTGACGATCGAGGACGGCAAGGTCACCTACCGGGATCCGGCCGTCCCGGTCGACATGACGGCCGGCATCTCGACCACGGCCCCGGCAGGGGCGGAGAATTTCGCCAGGCTCGAGGTCAAGGGCGGCGGCAAGCTGCGCGGGCACGAGGTCGACCTCGCCCTCGTGGTGGGCTCGCCCCTGATGCTAGGCCGGCCCGACCAGCCCTTCCCGATCAAGGGCCATCTTGACGTGCCGGGCGCCCAGGTGGAGCTGGAGGGCAACGCCCAAAAGCCCCTGGCGCTCGACGGCGTGACCCTGGCGCTGCAGATCGCCGCCAAGGACCCCGACCAGCTCATGGCACTGCTCGGACGCAACAGCACGGCGGCGCCACAGCCGCTCTCGGCCGAGATGACGGTGACCCGTGACGCCGGCGTTGTCGCGGTCGAGAAGCTGAAGGCGACCTACGGCGACAGCGCCCTCACCGGCAGCCTGCGCTACGACCCGACGGCGGCCCGGCCGCGCATCGAGGGCCAGCTCGACGCCTCGATGCTCGACGTCCCGGCCCTCCAGGCGCTGGCAGGCGAGCCCATCGAGCCTGCGGCCGAGCCATCGACCAAAAGCCCGCCCTCGCCCTCCGCCCTGGCCAGCCTCGACGGCCGGATCGCGATACATGTGGCGCAGGCTCGCCTGCCCAAGGGCACGGCGCACGATATCGCAGCGACCCTCACCCTCGAGGAGGGCCGCCTGACGGTCGACCCCTTGAAGCTGGCGGTGGGCCCGGGCGCCCTTTCGGGCTCCATCGTCACCGGCCCGCTCGACCAGCCCCTCGAGGCGAAGGTCGTGCTGGACGCGCGGTCGGTCGACATCGGGGCGCTCATGCCGAAAGACACCCCAATTGGCGGCATCCTGACGGCGAAGCTCTCGGCGACGCTCCGCGGCACCGATCTCGAGGCTATCGCGCGCCAGAGCACCGCTCAGGTGCAAGGCCAGGTCGAGAAGCTCCATCTGCCGAGCCTCGCCGACCGGCTGCCCCAGCTCTCCTTCAACGCCGAGCTTGCCGACAAGGGCGAGCGGCCGCTCACCATCAGCGCCAAGGGAACGCTGGGCGGCACACCGCTGCAGCTCGATGCCCATGGCGGCGAGCCTTCGCTCCTCCTCCGCCAGGAGGCCTATCCGTTGAGCGTGGCGCTCACCCTGGGTGAGACAAAAGCCTCGGCCGAGGGCAGCCTGGGCTGGCCTCTCTCGGCCGGGCAGGCCGACCTCGCTCTGTCGATAGAGGGCCCCGATCCCGGCCCGGTCATGGCGCTCTTCGATCTCCCCGCCATCAACCTGCCGCCCTATCGGCTGGATGGTCACCTGAAGCGGCAGGGCGCTGCCTGGCGCTTCCAGAAGCTCGACGGCAAGGTCGGCGACAGCGACGTCGCGGGCGAGATGGCGCTCGATCTCGGTGGTGCCAGGCCCAAGCTCACGGGCAACCTCCTCTCCCACCATCTGGACCTCGACGATCTGGGCGGCCTCGTCGGCGCCGAGCCCTCCACCGCCCCGGGCGAGACGGCCTCGGCGCACCAGAAGGACGAGGCCCGCAAGGACGCGGGCAAGCAGGAGGTCATCCCCGACAAGAAGCTCGACCCGGCGCGCTGGCGCAGGCTCGATGCCGACGTCAAGCTCACGGCCGAGAAGGTCGTGGCCGGCCGGCTGCCCTTCGACGGCTTCGATCTCGAGGTCGTCCTCGACGATGGCCGTCTCCGCGTCGATCCCGTGAAGCTGCAGATGGGCCGGGGCACGGTCGAGGGCCATGTCGGCCTCGACACGCGCAAGACCCCGGCCGCAGCCGATCTCGATCTCACCGCCTCCCAGCTGCCCGTGGGCGAGATGCTCAAGCGGCTGAACATCGGGATGGGCAAGGTCGCCACGCTCTCCGGCCGGGCGCGCGGCGGCATGGACATCACGGGGCACGGCCTCAGCCTCAAGGACATCCTCGCCGGCGGCAACGGCGAGCTGACGCTCGTCATGGTGGGCGGGAGCATCGATCGCCGAATTGTCGAGGCCCTGGGCTTCGATCTCCTGGGCATGCTGGGCTCGCTCATCGGCGGCGCCCCGGCCGAGCTCGATCTCAACTGCACGCTCGCGGATCTGGCGCTCAAGAACGGCGTCCTCACCACGCAGTCGCTCGTAATCGACACGGATCCGGCCGACATCGGCGGCCAAGGCACCATCGATCTGGGCACGGAGAAGATCGATATCGCCCTGATCGCCCGCTCGAAAGGCTCGCCCCTCCCGAGCGGCCGGACGGGCATCAAGGTGACGGGCACGCTCGCCAAGCCAGAGATCGGCCTCGAAACCGGCACCCTCCTCGCCCGAGGTGCCGCCGCCGCCACCTTCGGCGTCCTGTTGCGCCCCTTCACGGCCCTGGGCTCGATGATCGCCGGCCCTGCGAAGAGCGACGACGCCTGCAGCGACGTCGTGAAAAACGGCAACGCAGGCTGAGCCCCGCGCCTCGTGAGCCGCGCCGGCGGCCCACGAGGATCCTCGCGAGGCTCGCCCGCGCTCAGAACTTGAACGTGTCGACGTTGTCGGGCGTCACGATCACGGCCGGGCCCAGCACCACCTCGCCGTCCGCTCCGATCGTGTACTCACCGAGCCGCCCGGCCTTGAAGGTCTCGCCCTCCTTGCCGGTGATCTTGCACTCGGCCAGCGCCTGGGCCGCGTAGTAGGTGAGGTAGCCCAGGTCCTTCACGTTCCACCAGATGTCCTGGACCGAGCCTTCCTTGATGTACTTCTTGATCAGGGTCGCCGGCGCCAGGCCAGTGAGCTTGATCTTGCCCAGGAGGTTCGCCTGCTCGAAGGCCCGGGCGGCGGCCGGCAGGCCGATCCCTGCCGGAACGATGATCCCCTTGAGATTCGGGAACGCCTCGGCCAGCGCCAGGGCCTGCTGCTGATTGACCTGCTCGCTCTCCTCGCCATAGGCCACCTGGACGAGCTTCATCTTCGCATATTTGGGCTCGCTGGTGAGCTTCTGCTTCATGAAGGAGACCCAGGCGTTCTGGTTCGTCGCCGTGGGCGTGGAGGAAAGAATGGCGAACTCGCCCTCGTAATTGATGAGCTTGCCCATGCTCTCGAGCATCTGCTCGGCGAGACTGTCGGACTTGGCCTGGTTGATGAAGAGGGTGCGGGCGCTCTTCGCCACGTCCGAATTGTAGGCGATGACGCGGACACCCTGCTGGGCCGCGCGCTTCAGGGCCGGTGCTACCGCATTGGCGTCGTTGCCGGCGATCGCGAGCACGCCCACCTGCTGCGACACGAGGTTGTTGATGAACTCGATCTGGGCGTCGGCCGTTGCCTGCGAGGGCGCCTGCTGCACCACCTTGCCGCCGATCTCGCCCTGGGCCTCCTCGGCACCGGTGCGGGCGACCCCGAAATAGGGGTCGGTGTCGAGCTTGGGCAGGAGGCCCACGGTGACGGGCTCCTTGGCGCAGGCGGGCTCGGCCGCCATGGCGCCACCCAGCATGCCGGGCAGCATCAGCGCTGCCGGGGCAGCACCCAGAAGAAAGCGTCGCGTCGTCTTCATCATGAGATTGTCCTCCCTGGTTCTGGTCGTTCGTCGAGATCGGGTGCGGCCGGGCTCTCCGGCCCCGCCGCCGCACGGGAAACGCTCCGGCCGCCGAGGAAACGCTCGGCGGCGCTGTTGAGGAGAAGGGCAGCTATCAGCAGGAAGCCGATCGCGATGCCCTGGGCGTCGCCGCCGACATTGTTGAGGCCCAGCACGTTGCGCAGCGTCGCCACCAGCACGAGGGCGGCGAAGACGCCGGTGAGCCGGCCACGCCCCCCGAAGACGCTGATCCCGCCCAGAAGGGCTATTGTGATCACATCGAGCTCGAAGCCGAATGCGTTGTTGGCCCGCGCGTTCGAGAGCCGTGCCGTGAAGACGATCCCGGCCAGCGCGCAGGTCAGGCCCGAGACGACGAACAGCCAAAAGCGCACGCGGCGCACCTCGACCCCGGCATAGAGGGCGGCGTCGGGATTGCCGCCGATCGCGTAGATCCGCCGGCCGACCGGCGTGCGCTGCAGGATGACGGCGAAGACCGGCGCCAGCAGCAGGAAGGGAACGAGCGTGTAGGGAATGGGTGTTCCCGGCACCGTGCCGATGCCGAGATCGGTGAAGAGCTCGGGGAAGATGTTGACCGAGCCCGAGCCCAGGATGATGTAGCCGACGCCCCGGAAGAGGGCGAGCGTGCCGAGCGTCACGACGAGCGAGGGCAGGTCGAGAACCGTCACGAGCAGCCCGTTGAACGCCCCGGCCAGAGCGCCTGCGAGAAAGACGATCGGCAGGGCCGCCAGCATCGGCACGCCCGCGCGCACCAGCACGCCCAGGACGACGCTCGTCAGCGCCAGGGTGCTGGCGACCGAGAGGTCGATCTCACGCGCGATGATGAGCAGCACGAGCGGCAGCGCCAGCAGCGCCTTCTCCGAGACGCCGGCCGCCGCCTGCGAGATGTTGAACGCGGTGGCGAAGTTGGGGACGAAGGCCACCGCATAGACGACCATCGCCAGCGCCGCGGCTGTAAGGAACGCCTCCCAGCCGGCCTGCCGCAGCAGCCTTGCTGCGACTGCGGTCATCCCGGCCGGCCCAGGGCCGCGCGCGCCGAGCGGCGGCCGACGAGCGCGTCGATCGCCACCGCCACCAGGATCACGAGCCCATAGACGCCCTGGAGCCAGAGCGGATCGACGCGCACCAGCGTGAGGCCGTTGCGGATCACGAGCAGCGTCAGCGCCCCCATCACCACACCCAGCACCGTGCCGGAGCCGCCGCGGATCGCGACCCCGCCCACCACCACGGCCGCGATCACGGTCAGCTCGAAGCCGGTGGCGACGCGCGCGTCGATCGTGGCGTAGCGCGATGCCCAAAGAGCGCCGTCGAGGCCGGCAAGCAGCCCCGCGGCGCAGAAGGCGCCCAGCACCCGGCGACGGACCGGGATGCCCACGAGCAGGGCGCCATCCGGGTTCGAGCCGATGGCGTAGAGCTCGCGGCCCATGGCCGTGGCGCGCAGCAGATAGGCCAGGACCAGGAGCACCACGAGCGCGATCAGCACGATGCCGGGCACGCCGGCGAGGCTGCGGCTCGTCATGTCGAGCCAGGCCTGGGGCACCTGATCGGCGCTGACCTGGTGCCCCGCCGCGAGCAGGCTCGTCGCCCCACGAAAGAGCGAGAGAGTCCCCAGCGTGACGACGATGGCCGGCACCCTGCCGATCGTGACGACGAGCCCGTTGATGAGGCCGCAGCCAAGGCCTACGGCCGCCGCGATGCCGATTCCCGCCCCTACGCCCAGCCCCGGATGGAGATGCATCAGGTCCGCCGAGGCATAGGCGGTGAGCCCGATGACCGAGGCCACCGAGAGGTCGATGTTGCGCGTGATGAGCACGAGCATCTGGCCGGCCGCGACGATGGTCAGGAGTGCGGCGTCGAGCGAGAGCGCCGTGAGGTTCGAGCCGCTCAGCATGCGCGGGTTCACCACGGCCACCGGCAGGATGACCGCCGCCATGGCGAGCACGAGCCCGAGCTCGCGCTTGGCGGCGAGGCTGCCGAGCCAGGAGGGCCGCCGCGACGGCTCGGCCGGTGCCGGCGTTGCGGCCGTGGCCGTCCTTGCCGCGTCGGCATCCGGGGCCGCGTCGGGAGCTGCGTCGATCGCGGCGTGCAGGATGCGCTCCTGGGTGGCCTCCTCGCGCGCCATCTCGGCCGTGATGCGCCCCTCGCGCAGCACGAGGATGCGGTCGCACATGCCGAGCAGCTCGGGTAGCTCTGAGGAGATGAGGAGGATCGCCATGCCCTGCGCCGCGAGGTCGGCGATGAGCTTGTGGACCTCGGCCTTGGTCTGCACGTCGACGCCCTGGGTGGGCTCATCCAGGATCAAGAGGCGCGGCTCGGCCGCGAGCCACTTGGCCAGCACCACCTTTTGCTGGTTGCCGCCCGAGAGCGTGCGTACCGGCTGCGCATAGTCGCCGCTGAAACGCAGCCGCAGCCGCTCGAGATGCGGGCGCACCAGCGCCAGCTCGCGCGGCCGCCGCACGATCCCCGCCCGGGCGGCGCGGCCGATGATCGGCAGCGAGGCGTTGGCGAGGATGCCGAACTCCATGACCAGGCTCTGCCCGATCCGGTCCTCGGAGAGATAGACGACCCCCGCCCGCTTGGCCGCACCCGGCGAGCGGAAGGCGACCGGGCGCCCCTCGAGGCGGACGGTCCCGGCGCTCGCCCGGTCGACGCCGAAGAGCACGCGCGCGATCTCCGTGCGCCCGCTGCCGACGAGCCCCGCGAAGCCTACGATCTCGCCCGCCCGGACGGTGAAGGAGGCGTCCTCGAAAGCGCCCTCGCGGGCCAGCCCCTCGACCTCGAGAACGACGGCGCCGGGCTTGCCCGCCGGCCGCGGGTACATGTCGCCGACCGGCCGTCCCACCATCAGCCGCACCGCCCGGTCGCGCGGCATCTCCGCAGCCGCGGCGGTGGCGACGAGCCGCCCGTCGCGCAGCACCGCGATGCGGTCGGCGACGCGGTAGACCTCCTCCATGCGGTGGCCGACGAACATCATGGCGACGCCATGCTCGCGCAGCCCGTCGACGACCGCGAAGAGGCGATCCACCTCGCGCCGCGACAGGGCCGCGGTCGGCTCGTCCATGATGAGCACCCGCGCCTCGGCCGAGAGCGCGCGGGCCACCTCGACCAGCTGCTGCTCGGAGCTGCGCAGCCGCCCCAGGGGCGCTTCCGGATCGGCCGAGAGACCGACCAGCGCCAGCAGGCGCTCCGCCTCGCGGCGCATCCCCGCCCGATCGAGCGGCATCAGCGTCCCGCCGCGGCGACCCACGGCCTCGGTGCGGCCGACGAAGATGTTCTCCGCGACGCCGAGGTCGGGAAACAGCCCCGGATGCTGGTGCATCACGGCGATGCCGTGGCGGCGCGCGTCCTGCGGCGTGCGCAGCTCGACCGGCCGGCCGTCGAGCAGCACCTCGCCCTCGTCCGGGCGCAGCACGCCCGCCAGCAGCTTCACGCAGGTGCTCTTGCCGGCCCCGTTCTCGCCCAGCAGCGCCAGCACCTCGCCCCGCCGCAGCTCGAGCGAGACATCGTCCACGGCAAGGGTGCCGCCGAACGCCTTGCCGACCCGATGGAGGCGGGCCACGACCTCGCCGCCAAGGCCGTCCTTACGCCGGCCGGCGGGTGTCGCCGCCTCGCGCCCGATGGTACCCGCCATCCGCGCGCCCACCTCGTTCTTGGCTTCCGGCTGCAAGAGCCGCGCCTCCCTCATCCCGTGGCCTTTCCGGCCACAAGAATGATTTCATCCCCTCACGGGCGACGCAAGCGCTTCCTCGGCCGCGCCGACCAGGGGGCGATGCCCCCGCTTCGAGGCCTGGCGATGCTCAGTAGCGGCCGACGAGGAGGCCGCCGTCGACGACGATCACCTGGCCGGTGATGTAGCGGGCGGCCTCGGAGGCGAGGAAGAGCGTGACGTCGGCCACATCCTCGGGCTCACCGACACGGCCCATGGGCAGGAAGGAGGCGGCAGCCTGGAGGCCGGCCTCGCCCAGCGAATGCACATCCGAGAGCGCCTGGGCGGTGCGGATGTAGCCCGGCGCTATGCCGTTGACGCGCACACCGTCGCGGGCCAGCTCGACCGCAAGGCCGCGGACCAGGCCCACCACCCCCGCCTTGGCGGCCGAGTAGTGGACATGCTCATCCCACCCGTAGGCGACGCCCATGATGGACGAGAGCGCGACGATGGCACCCTTGCGCCGCTCCCGCATGCCGGGGGCGGCGGCGCGGATGATCCGGAAGACGCCCGAGAGGTCGATGTCGATGGTGTGATCCCACTTGTCGTCGTCCAGCTTCGCCAGCGGCACCTTGTGGGCGATGCCGGCGTTGGCGATCACGGTGTCGAGCGGGCCGTAGGCCGCCTGGACGGTGGCGACGACCGCCTCGATCTGGCTCGTGCTGCGCACATCGAGCGCGTGGAACTCGGCCTGCCCGCCGCCATCGCGGATTGCCGCCACAACCTCCCCGCCCTCCTTCTCGAGGACGTCGGTCACGATCACCCGATAGCCCGCCTTGGCGAAGGCAAGGGCGGTGGCCCGCCCGATGCCGATGCCGCCTCCTGTCACGAGCATCGTCCGGTCGTCCATGGAAAGCCTCCGGTCCAAGGGAGTGGATGGTGATGCCTCTTTCGAAGGCAGGTCATCATGCGCCGATGTGCATGATGCATGCCAGAGGCTTCGGCCGTGCGGGATCACGCCGCCGCAACAGCTTCAGGGTGATACACCTCCTCCCCGGTGGACGGCCCGGTGGCGTGGGGCGGATGGCATCGCCCTCGGCGCTCGAGCGCGCGGCGCAGGGCCAGCGGCGCTCGCAGCTGTGACTATCAAGCGCGCATCTGCTGCCCGCCGCGGCACCATCGAGAGCGCTGCCATGCCGTGCTGCATGCATAAGGCAGCCGGCGGTCCGCATCCTGCTCCTCACGCATGTGATCACAGTTGGCTGTGACCATCGAGCACGCATCTGCTACCCGCCGCAGCACCGCCGGGAACGCTGCCCATGCCGTTCTACACGCACGAGGCAGCGGCCAGCCCGTGCTCTTTGCCCGTCACGGCACCCGGGCAGGGGCTGGCACGCATCCTGCTTCTCACGTATGTGATCACAGTCGGCGGCGATCGCCTCATTGAGGCGGTCTCCCGCACGGGTGGCGAGGAGACCCCCGGGCGTCGTCCGATCGCCGTGCTGACTGCAACTCACGAAGAAGCTTGGGAGTCCCATGAGCATATTGCTGGGCGTGGATGTTGGCGGGACCTTTACGGACTTCGTGGCGTACGACCATTCCGGACGCTCGCTTGAGGTTTGGAAGGTTCCATCCGTCCCCGGCGACCCCGTGTCGGGCATTCTGGCGGGGCTCGAGGGCTTTGCGGGCAAGGACTCGGTCGAGGCCATCCGCCTGGGGACCACGGTGGCAACCAACGCCGTGCTGGAGCGCAAGGGTGCAACCGTCGCCTATGTGACGACGCGCGGCCACCAGGACGTCGTCTTCATTCAGCGCGGCAACCGGCGCTGGCACTACGACATGAGCTGGGTGAAGCCCAAGCCGCTCGTGAAGCGCCGTGACTGCTTCGAGCTGAACGAGCGCGTCGACGCCTATGGCGAGGTGCTGGTGCCGCTCGACCCCGCCGAGGTCGTTGAGGTGGCGCGTCGGATCCGGGCGCGCCCGGAGATCCAGGCCGTCGCCGTGTGCCTGCTCTTCTCCTACCTGAACCCGACGCACGAGCTGATGGTGAAGCGCATCCTCGCGGCCGAGCTCGGCCAGGACATGCCTGTCTCGGTGTCCTACGAGGTCCTGCCCAAGTGGAAGGAGTACGAGCGGGCCTCCACGACGATCGCGGACGCCTATCTGCGGCCCGTGGTGACGCGCCAGCTCTCGCGGATGCGCTCCCGCCTGGACGAGGCGGGCCACCGGGCCGGCGCCGTCGTGATCAAGTCCAACGGCGGCGAGATGACGCTCGACGCCGCGGCATCCGCCCCGGTGAACCTCGTCCTTTCGGGCCCCACCGGCGGTGTCATCGCCAGCCGCCACATTGCCGAGCTTTTGGGCATCGACCGCCTCGTCACGATCGACATGGGCGGCACGTCCACCGACGTCTCGACCGTCCTGGACCGGAAGGAGAGCTTCACCACCGCCTTTGAGATCGAGTGGGGCGTGCCGATCCAGATCCCCATGATCGACATCCGCACCATCGGTGCGGGCGGCGGCTCCATCGCCTGGATCGACAAGGGCGGCCTCCTGCGGGTCGGCCCGCAGAGCGCAGGCGCGCGGCCGGGGCCCGCCTGCTACGGCCAGGGCGGCACCGACGCGACGGTGACGGACGCCAATCTCGTGCTGGGCCGCATCAACCCCGCCAACTTCCTGGGCGGCCGGATGAAGCTCGACGTCGAGGCCGCGCGAGAGGCCATCGGCAGCGTCGCCCAGGCCCTCGGCCCGAATATCGGCGTCGAGGAGACCGCGATGGCGATCGTGCGGATCGTCAACAACAACATGATAGCAGCCCTGCGCTCGGTGCTGATCGAGCGCGGCCTCGACCCGCACGACTTCACGCTCTGCGCCTTCGGCGGCGCCACGCCGCTGCATGCGAGCGAGCTCTGCGGCGAGGTCGGTATCCCCAAGGCGATCGTGCCGCTCAATCCCGGCCAGTTTTCTGCGTATGGCTTCATCCTGACCAACCCCAGGGTCGACCGCCAGCGCACGACCCAGCTCACCTCGAAGGGCTTCGACGGCAAGCGGGCCAACGAGGTGATGGAGGCGCTGGTGGCCGAGAGCGTGGGCGAGCTCGAGGCGCAGGGCCTGCAGGAAGGCTTCGAGATCTATCGCGGGCTCGAGATGCGCTATCTCGGCCAAAACTACGAGCTCGAGCTGCCCCTCACCTTCGAGCGCTTCGACGAGGACACGAGCGAGCGGCTGTGGACCGCCTTCCACGAGGCCCACGAGGCGCGCTTCGGCTTCAGCATCCCGGGCGAGATCATCGAGATCGTCAACTACACGGTCACGGTGACGGCGCGCACGCCCAAGCCCGAGATCGCGCGCATCGAGGCGGGAGGCGGCGTGCCCGAGCCCGCCGGACGACGAGCCGTCTGGCTCCTGGGCGGCCCCCAGGAGGTGCCGATCTACGATCGCGAGCGGCTGCGCGCCGGTGACCAGATCACCGGCCCGGCGCTGATCGAGGAGGCGGCGTCGGTGACCATGGTGGACGCCGGCCACCGCCTGACGGTCGACGCGTTCGGCCTCCTCCTCATCGATACAACCGTCTGAGCCGGGAGAGGCAGCGATGCGCTTCGCGAGCAGCGGCTACTACATCGAGAAGTACGTCAAATGCGCCTGTTGCGGCATGCTGGTCTACGGGCCCGGCATCGCGCGCGAGCACCGCGGCAAGCCCGCCGTCTTCTGCTCGGACTGGTGCATCGAATGGGCCGGCCTCACGGACTCCAATCCCGGCTATGTGAGCCTGCCGATCGTCCAGCCGAAGCTGCCGATCGAGGAGAAGGCCAAGCGCAGCGGCGAGCGCTTGGCCCCGCTCGACCCGGTGATGATGACCATCCTCGATTCGACGATGGTGTCGATCTGCCGCGAGATGGGCATTCTGCTCATGAAGACGTCCTACTCGACGATCTTCAACGAGGGCCTCGACTTCACCTGTGCCCTGGCCGACGCCAAGGGCGACATGATCGCCTGCGCCGAGTTCTGCCCGACCATGATCGGCGGCATGCCTCTATTGATAAAGACCTGCGCGCAGGAGATTCCGTTCGACACGCTCGAGGAGGGTGACGTCATCCTCCACAACGACCCCTATCGCGGCGGGCTGCACTGCCCCGAGCACACCTTCTTCAAGCCCTTCTTCGTCGACGGCAAGCTCATGGGCTTCGCCGTCTGCATCGGCCACATCGCCGAGATCGGCGGCATGGTGCCGGGCGCCTTCTGCGGCGAGGCCACCGAGATCTTCCACGAGGGCCTCCGGGTGCCGCCGGTCCACATCAAGAAGGCGGGCAAGGACGTCGACGAGGTCTGGAAGCTCCTGCTCGCCAACACCCGCACGCCGCGCCAGAACTATGGCGATCTGCGCGCCATGATCGCCTCGGTCGATCTCGGCGTCGCCCGCACGACGGAGATCATCAACAAATACGGCAAGGATGTCTTCCAGGAGACCTGCGAGGACCTGATGGACTATGCCGAGCGGCGGATGCGGGCCGAGCTGGCCTCCTTCCCGGACGGCAAGTACGGCTTCGAGGACGTCATCGAGAACGACGGCATCGAGCCCAAGCCCTACACGGTGGCGATCGACCTCTACATCCAGGGCGACGAGGTGGTGGCCGACTACAGCCGCAGCTCGCCGCAGGCCAAGGGCCCATCAATGCCACGCTCGGGGTGGCGACAGGCGCCGTCTATAACGGCCTCCTCCACGTCACCGACCCGACCATCCCCAAGAACTCCGGCGGCTTCCGGCCGATCCGCGTCGTCTCGCCGCCGGACAAGGTGACCAATGTCGACTATCCGGGGCCGCTCGTCGCCGGCAACACCGAGACGCATCCCCGGCTCGCCAACATCACCATCGGTGCCATGTGGGCCTGCGTGCCCGAGCGGGCCATGGCGTCGGAGAGCTGCACCGGCACCAATTTCGTCTTTGGCGGCAACCATCCCGACTATGACGAGTACTTCGCCTGCTACGACCTGATGTCGGGCGGCTGGGGCGGCCGCTTCGGCGATGACGGCAATGATTGCGTCATCGCCATCAACGGCAATTGCCGCTTCAACCCGACCGAGGTGTTCGAGGCGCGCTTTCCGTTGATGGTCGAGAACTGCGAGCTGATCGCCGATTCCGGCGGTGCCGGCCAGTGGCGCGGCGGCCTCGGCTACCGCCGCACGCTGGCATGTACCCAGGTGCCGATCACCGGCAGCCAGTGCAGCGACCGGCACGAGGTGAAGCCCTTCGCGCTGTTCGGCGGCGAGGAGGGCGGCAATGGCGGCACGCTGATCCAGAAGGCCGGCACCGACGAATGGCTGACGGTCCGCGAGCTCTACGGCAAGGTCGTCGAGCAAATACGCCAATGTCCGCTTCGACCCGGGCGATCGGGTGCTGCTGTGGACCCCGGGCGGCGGCGGCTATGGCGATCCGCTGAAGCGCGACCCGGACCGCGTCGCCGAGGACATCGCCGAGGGCTACGTGACGCCGGAGCCGGACCAGGCCTCAAGGGGAAGACTAGGGGAGTGGGGGAGCAGCCAGGGGAGATCACGTGCGAGCGGCCCAGGGATCGGGCGGCTTCCACCACCGAAGGAGGGGGGGGGAGTGGGGGGGGGGGGGCGGGAGAGGGGGAGGAGCGCACAGGAGCTGGGGCAACGACGGGGCCGGAGCCGGCAGGAGGGGGAAGAAAGGAGAGGGGAGAAAATTTAGCATCGCGCGGCGGCAAGGGGGGGGGGATGGATCGTCGCGGGGCGGAGCGGCACTCTGCAGCAGTTCAATCTCGACATGCACAGGCGGCGGGACTCAGGCGCGTGAGAGGTGTTCGGCCGATATGAGGGTGAGGGGGGACAGGGGACGGTACAGGAGGGATCTATGGGGGTGGGCGGGTTGGGGGGCCGGCGAGGGGGTCGCCGCCTGAGCAGGCGCGCCGGCGAACGGCGCCCAGGGCGCGTCCTCGCCGCTCCGCTAGGGATGCGCTTCGCCTAGCCGGCCGGTCGCGGCGAGACGGCGCGGGCCGAGGGGGGGGGGGAGGGGGGGGGGAGGGGGGCGGAAGGAGGGAGAAGGGGGGGAGGAGGGGGGGGAGGGAGGAGGAGGAGCAGGGAGAGATGGGATTTAGGAATCCGGGATGATTTGTATTTCAAGAGTAGGGAGGAGAGAAGGGAGGAGGGGGGGGGGGGTGTCGCGAGGGATGGAGGCATGGCAGAGACGAACATCGTCTCCTGGGCCTCGGCCGGTCAGCGCTGGGAGTTCCCGCAGAAAGCGCGTCTACCCGCTGTTCCAGAAGAGTTCCCGGACATCAAGGTGCAGATCGTCGCCGAGCCGATCGCCGACATGCTGCCGAAGACCGCCGTCGCCATGGCGGCGAAGTCCGACCGATACGACGTGATCCACGAAGACTACAACTTCGTGCCGCAGTTCATCGCCCAGGCGCGCTCGAGCCGCTCCAGCCGTATCTCGACAAGGATCCGGACTTCAAGGCCGACATCCTCGCCGACATTCCCAGAACGTGCTCGACCTCTATCGCGACAAGCCGGCGAAGAACGGTGGCATCCTGTATGGCCTGCCGCCCGACAGCAATTGCCAGATGCAATACTACCGCGCCGACGCGCTGGAGAAGGCGGGCCTGAACTCCGCTGTGACCTGGGACGAGGCGATCGAGATCGCCAAGGTCCTCTCCGAGGACGGCAAGAAGAAGGTGATGGGCTCGACGCTGAAGCGCGGCTTCTGGGCCGGCGCCGGCTTCATCACCCTGCTTCGCAGCCATGGCGGCGACTGGTCGACAAGATGGAGAAGGGCGGCTGGAAGGTGACGCTCTACACGCCCGAGGGCCAGCAGGCCTTCGAGGTGCTGATGAAGCTCGTCCCCTACATGGAGCCGACCTCGCTCAACGCCTCCGACGACGAGGCGAACACCGCGATGCTGAACGGCACCTGGCTCTACGCGCCGTTCCAGTGGGGCGGCCGTCGATGAACGATCCGAAGTTCACCAAGTTCTCGGACCTCTGGAAGGTCGCCATCGTGCCGAAGGGCTCCGGCCCGAGGGCCGCTTCGCGCCGCACATGGGCGGCCTCGGCCTGATCATCCCGAGCTTCTCCAAAAACAAGGACGCCGCCTGGGAGTGGACCAAGTTCTGCTGCAGCGGCAACAAGCAGGACCCGGCGATCGGCAAGGCCTGGGTCTACAACGCTGGCGAGCCGGCCCGGCCTCGCTCTTGAAGGAATACACGCCCATCCGGCCGTACTTCTCCGGCATCATGAAATTCTCTGCCGCACGCGGCCCGCTTCCTGCCGATCCCGGAGTCGACGTCCTCTACGAGACGGTCGGCACCGAGGTCGCCTCCGTCATCACCGGCAAAAGAAGCCGGCCGAGGCGCTGAATGACATGCAGTCCCAGGCGACGCGAATCATGACCCGGTCGGGTTACTACAAGAGCTGACCGCTACGCACGACCGGCCGTCCCGCCACCCCCAGCGGCGGGATGGTCTTGCTCCAGTTTGACATGCGGAGACGAGATGACGGCACCCTCGCCAACCGCCGAGCCGGACGCCGAACCTGGCGACGGGGCGGCCCGCTCGCCGCGAGGCGACCGTGACGGCCGAGCTGATCGGCTGGCAGCGGCGAGACCGCGCCGTCGCCATGCTGCTGCTCGCTCCGGCGTCTGATCTACCTGATCGTGCTGGCCGTCTACCCAACCTTCTACTCGCTCTGGCTGTCGCTGCACTACTATCTTCTCATCTACCGGCCCGACCTCTTCGTCAGCTTCGCCGGCCTGGACAATTTCATCGACCTCTGGGACTCCGACGTCTTCCAGGACAGCTTCCGGGTCACCCTGTGCTTCTCTTCTTCGCCGTGTCGATCGAGCTGTGCCCTCGGCCTCGCGCTCGCCGTGCTGCTCGATCGCAAGATGATGGGCATCGGCGTCCTGCGACGCTGCTGCTCGCGCCCGTGCTGGTTCGCCGGTCGGCATGGCGCTGACCTTCCGCTACATCTTCGCACCGACCTACGGCCTTCTCACCTATCTCATGCAGAGCGTCGGCCTGCCGACCGCCGACTGGACGGTCAGCACCACCTGGGCACTGCCGGTGGTCGTCCTCGTCGACGTCTGGCAGTGGACGCCCTTCGTGACGATGATCTTGTTGTCGGGATGCAGTCGGTGTCGACCGAAGTGGTCGAGGCCGCCGAGCTCGACGGCCTC
>CAVVXU010000007.1:0-965582 GCA_963752325.1 uncultured Alphaproteobacteria bacterium | reverse complement strand
GGTGAGAGTTTCTTCTCATTTGTCACGGCTGATTTGATCCGCCTGTGCTCGGTTCAGTAATCACCTGACTCATTGGGCCACGCCGCCCTGCAGAGGCGGGCCTCGCCGTGCCGCTCCGGCGGGGTACGCTGGTGTCGCCAGGACACCGGCCAGCCCTGAGCCAGGAGTGGGACATGACCACGGACGCACAAGGATAGTACCGGCTACGCTCGACCTCCTGGGTCGGCAGACCTCGGCAACGTGTCGGAGGCGTGCAAGCTGATCGGCTACCGCCGGCAGCAACTCTACGAAGTCCGCCGCAACTATCAGATCTTCGGCGCCGAGGGCTTGGTAGACAAGGTCAGAGGCCTCAAGGGGCCACACACGAATTCGGCTGGCGCCGGAGATCGGAGGCCATCCTCGACCTTGCTCTGGAGCACCCGGGCTACGGCCCGAACCGGAGCGCCCACGCGCCTGGCGCTCCGGGGCCTCGCAGGTCGAGCGGCACCTTGCTAGACGAACACCTGCGGGTGCCGGGTGCAGCGTCTGGCACGAGACGGTCGAGGAGATGGAGAAGGCGCTCGATGCCTACCTCTTGCGCTACAACCGTCGCGGCGCCACCAAGGGCGCGGCTCCGGACGGACGCACACCCTCCAGGCCTTTAGGGAAGGTCTGCCAGCCAGGGAGCAGCAGGCAATGCCCAACTCCCACGCCGCCTGAACCCAACCAGCCCGCGAGGAATGCCCACTGTCAGGTCTATGCCGTCACTGTACAGGTGGGGCTCAAACACTGTCGCAGCAAAAGATTGCGAAATCGATCTCTATCCACTGTGGCGACATGGGGCGCCGGGTGCGGCCTGCAGCCAGAACACGACCTCACTTGGGAATGTCTATGCGCCGATTTACTCCTTTAACGCAGCAATCTCCTAACTCTTCGAAGCTTTACCCACTGTTGTAGGTATTTCCAGAAGCTAATCCCGATCTTGCAGAAAAATAACTGTACCGCTCCTACACAAGGTAGAATGTGTCCATCAGACAGTCAAAGGTTCGTCGGCTTTTTGATATACGGAATGAATACAGTCAATGATATATCATAGACTTTGATATAGAGCCATTCTTCATGTTACCCTAAACGTAGTCAGAAATAATGCTTTTAACCATTTCGATGCTATATCGAATAGGTAAACTCCTCTTGCTTCCGATTGTTCGTCGCGTTTTTCACTATCTCATCCCTCAGTTTTGCTCACTTCGTCATTCAGGAACTTCAGTGTATTTTCCGTGTAGATTCGTATATTGTTCCTGTAAGTGGTGAATTCATGGATAACAAAGTGCAGGAGGAGCAACCCAGTACTGCTCCGATTCCAAAGGCGGAGGCGATTATTTTTACTTGAATCATAGTAGACTTCAAGGAATTCTGAGATTTTTTGTATTTATCATTGCATCTGTATTTTGAGCCGTGTGATATTCTCTTTCGATCGTGCAACAGAGAAAATTCGCCCCAGAGCAGGGTCTGCAGTAGGTTTGTTCATCGGACATGCTCATCAAACCTCCCGAGAGTGTGGAGCAGCTGTTTGCTCGGCCACATCACAAGTCGCGGCACATTGCATGAAAGCCTGTTCGATGCCTCCTTGCTGATTCGAAGGATCGCGTCAAGAGAGTCGTTGTGGGAGGTGGTGGCATGCCATTATCTGTGTCGCCGAGTTCAGGGTGAGTGGACGCTGAGGAACAGTGACTTCAATGCTCCGAGTGGCCTGGCAGGGATTGTGGCGCCCGCGCGCTCAACTCCCGCCGTTCGGCTCAGATACAGTGCGGCCTCGCGACAGCTCCCGACGACGGCCCGGCGCCCGGTGATCGAGCTATACCAGATCTGGAATGTCCATGACGCTAACTCAATTTCGGTCTCTTTGCGGCCGCGCAGCCCTGCGCCGCCTAGGCCCTGTTTTCAAACCGGGTTGGCTTGATGTATTGCCCTGCTGCATGAGCAGGCACGAGCTGACGGACGCGGCTTGGCGGCGGTTGGCGTCGCTGTTGCCGCCGCAACGGGCGCTGGTCGGGCGCCCGGCGCGCGATCATCGGACCATGGTCAACGCCATGCTGTGGCTGACCAGGACCGGTGCGCCCTGGCGCGATCTGCCGGAGCGCTACGGCCCGTGGCAGACGGTCGCCACGCGCTTTTACCGCTGGACCAGGAGCGGCCTCTGGCAGCGGCTGCTGGGCGAGTTGCAGCGGGACGGCGACGCGGCGGGCAGGCTGGACTGGAGTGTCCATATGGTCGACGGCACCAGCATTCGTGCGCATCGTCACGCCGCCGGCGCCAAAGGGGGCAGGAAAACCAGGCGCTCGGCCGCTCGCGGGGCGGCTTCGGCAGCAAGCTCCATCTGCGCTGCGAGCGGGCGGCAGGCCGATCGCCTTCGTCCTGACCGCAGGCGAGCGCCACGAGCAGACTGCGTTCCAGCCCCTGATGGCGGCGGGCGCGGTCAAGCGCGCCGGCCCTGGCCGGCCACGCCGCCGGCCGCAAGCGCTGCTCGCCGATCGCGGCTACACCGGCCGGCCGGTCCGCGAGCATCTGCGGCGCCGCGGCATCACCGCCATCATCCCGCAGCTCGCGACCGAGACCCGGTCACGGCCTGATGGACTGGCGCACCTATCGCGAGCGCAACACCGTCGAGCGCCTGGTCGGGCGGCTGAAGGAGCATCGCCACCTCGCCACCAGATACGACAAGCTCGCCACCTCCTACCTCGCTTTCGTCCACCTCGCCGCCATCCTCATGTGGCTTTGAAAACAGGACCTAGTAGTCCGATGCCAACGCTTGATACCCGTGGTTGACCTTGGCGATGATGCGGTCCTGTGGGAATTACGGTGACGCTCAACTCAATTTCGGTCTCTCTGTGCCGGCCGCGCAGCCCTGCGCCGCCTAGTGGTCTGACGCCAACGCTTGATACCCTCGGTTGACCTTGTCGATGATGCGGTCGGGGTCGGCGGTCCAGACGAAGGGCTTGGGCTTCTGGTTGTGCTCGTCGAGATAGCGGTTGATGGCGGCCTGGAGGTCGACGAGCGAGTGGAAGACGCCGCGCCGGAGCCGGCGGCGGGTCAGCGTGGCGAAGAAGGTCTCGACGGCATTGGCCCAAGAGCAGGAGGTGGGCGTGAAGTGGAAGGTCCAGCGCGGGTGGCGGGCGAGCCAAGCGCGGACCTTGGGGTGCTTGTGGGCGGCGTAGTTGTCGAGGATGGCGTGGACCAGCTTGCCGGCCGGCACGGCCGCCTCGACCCGGTTGAGGAAGCGGATGAGCTCCTGGTGCCGGTGGCGCGCCATGCACTGGCCGATGACCGTGCCATCCAGCACGTTCAGGGCCGCGAACAGCGTGGTCGTGCCGTTGCCGGATATAGTCATGGGTCATCGTGCCGGCCCGGCCCTTCTTCATCGGCAGGCCGGGCTGGGTGCGGTCGAGCGCCTGGATCTGGCTCTTCTCGTCGACCGAGAGCACGACGGCATGGGCCGGCGGGTCGAGATAGAGCCCGACGACGTCCCGCAGCTTCGCGGCAAAGGCCGGGTCCTTCGACAGCTTGAAGCGCCGCACCCGATGCGGCTCGAGGCCGTGCGCCGCCCAGATCCGCTGCACCGAGCGCAGGGAGACGCCGGTCGCCGCGGCCATCGCCCGGCCCGTCCAGTGCGTCGTCTCGCCGGGCGGCTCGGCGAGCGTCAGCTCGACCACCCGGTCGACCAGCGCCGCCGGCAAGGGCGGCAGGCCGGGCTTCCTCGTCTTGTCGCGCAGGAGGCCGGCCACGCCTTCGCGCATGAACCGCTCCTGCCAGCGCCACACCGACGGGCTTCGACACGCCGGCCCGGCGCATGATCTCGGCCGTGCCGCAGCCCTCCGCCGTCGCCAGGATGATCCGCGCCCGCCAGACATGCTTCTGCCGGCTGTTGCGATCCGCCACGATCCGCTCCAGACGGTCACGGTCCGCGGCGCTCACCTCGATCTGATCCCCTCGCGCATGCCGCATCATCGCACAGAACGCGACCAAAGGGAATCTTATGATCGCATCATACCACTAGGTTTCCGCCTGCGTGTTCGGTCCCGGCTGGTTGGTGAGGACTGCGCGATGGGGCAGGTAGCCGAGGCGCTCGGGGCCCCCGCTCACCGCGCAAGCTGCTGGAGCGCGGCGAGCGGGCCAGGGGCGAGGGCGGCCCGCCCGGCAACGGCGCGAGAGTGACAAAAGAAAAGAATCAATTTATGGTTGACAGAAGGCATCTAGTCCTATAGATAGATCCACATGCCTCGCGTGCTCACCCGTTCCCCCATCAAGATGCCCGGCACCCGCCAGTGCCGGCTCGCCCGACGTCTCGCCGCCGGTCTCTCCCCGGCCGAGATCAGAAGGCTCGACACCGCGACCGAGGAAGACATCGAGGCTTTTGTCAGCGACCGCGATTTCTCTCGTCTGGTCGAGCAGTACGCCGCGGTCCGTGCTTTCCGCTGCCCGAGCGGCAGGCCCGCCTGTTCGAGACGGCGTGGCTGGAGCTTTCGAGCCTCATCGATGTCGGCGATCGCCGCGCGATGCTCTTCGTCGTCTACCAGGCGAACCGCGCCCGGCATCCGGTAAGGCATCTCGTCAAGCTCGTGGTCGAGAGCTTCGACCAGGCGCGCCAGCCCTACGAGCGGCGGGACACGCCGGCACCCGCCGGCTCCTCGCCCGAGACGATGCAGGGCTACGGCCAGCACCCGCTGGGCCCGGCGCAGGAGGCCATCAACCGCCTCGTCGACTTCCTCCCCGCCCAGGCCGGTGAGGCTGTTCTTGTCAGCGCCGAGACCGAGGCGCCAGAGGCCGAGGCTCCCGTCGAGGAGCCGGTCGCGACAACCGAAGAAATTCCAACCGGCGATGCTGGCGATCCCGCCTCCGCCGACGACGATCCCCTTTCACCGCTCGCCGCCATGGCCCGGGCCAACCCGGCGCTGGCGGACTGGATCATCGGGCGCATCGAGAAGCGCCTGGCCGAGCTGGGCGCCCTAGCCGCCCGAGCCCGACGACCCGAGAAGAACAGCCGGCCGAAAACCCCTCGGCCCCTGACCGACAAAAAAGGAAAAGAAAAAATCGGTGTGAGGAGCGACGTCTCGAAGCAGTGCGAGGCGGCGCCGTTGCTCGATTCCCATGCGCGGATGCAGCTGCTAGAGGGATCGAGGGCCCGTCACGGTCGGCGGGCTTCTTTGGTTCCCAGGAAACCAGACACCGGGAGCTGCGGCCATGCCGGCGGATGCGGAAGGCCTCCTGACGAAGCCCCTCACGGCTGACCTCTGGCCCGACCTCGAGCGCCTCTTCGGGCCCGAGCGCGGGGCCTGTGCCGGCTGCTGGTGCATGTGGTTTCGCCTCGGCCGGCCCGAGTGGAACGCGGCCGGCCGCGGCGGCCGCAAGACGATCTTCAAGAACCTCGTCGAGGCCGGCCCGCCGCCGGGCCTGCTCGCCTATGCCGACGAGGCGCCGGTGGGCTGGGTGGCTGTGGCACCGCGCGACGACCATGCCCAGATCGGGCGCTCGCGGATCATGCGCCCGGTCGACGGTGCGCCGGCGCACGCCATCACCTGTTTTTATCTGGCACCACGCTGGCGGCGGCGTGGGCTGATGCGGCCGCTGATCGAGGCTGCCGTCGGCTTCGCGCGCGGGCAGGGCGCGGCGCTCGTCGAGGCCTATCCCTTCGACCCGCCGCCCGGCCAGCGCATCAGCGGCGGCTTTCACGGCATCGCCGGCGCCTTCGGCGATCACGGCTTCGTCGAGGTGGCGCGCCGCTCGCCCGCCAGGCCCGTCATGCGTCTGGCCCTTCAGCCCGCCTTTGCGCCCGATCGCAGCAGGCCCTCGGCCGTGTAGACGCCGAGCGCCAGCCAGACGAGCATGAAGGTGACGAGACGAGCCTGGTCCATCGGCTCGCCGAAGATCCAGACACCGGCGACGAAAAGCCAGCTCGGCACGATGTAGCCCAAGAGCCCGACGGTCGTGAAGTCCAGCCGCTTCGCCCCGAAATGAAAGAGCGAGAGGGCCAGCACCGTCGAGGCGCCGCCGATGACGAGCAGAAGATCGATGAGCGGCACGGAGGGGCCGAAGACGAGCGTGCCCTCTGCCGCCGTCCAGCCGAGCACGGCAAGGCCGAAGGGCAGGGCGATCAGGCACTCGACGAACATGCCGGCGAGCGGCTCCACCCTGAGCCGCTTGCGGATGGCCCCGTAGCTGCTGAAGCTCACGGCGAGGAAGAGGGCCAGGAGCGGCAGGTGGTCCTGACGCAGAAGGAGGTTGAGGACGGCCAGAAGGGCGATCCCCACCGCCACCCACTGCCCCGGGCGCAGGCGCTCGCCCAGGAACACCATGCCGATCGCGACCGAGACGATCGGCCCGAGGAAGTAGCCGAGGCTGGCCTCGAGCACGCGGTTCTGCACGACGGCCAGCACATAGGCGAGCCAGTTCGCCATGATCAGCGCAGCCGTGACGAGCAGCACCGCCATCGACCGGCGGTTGCCCAGCGCCGCCAGCACCTGGCGTCCCAGCCCGCCGAAGGGCAGGCAGCACACAAGCGCCACGATGGACCAGAGCGAGCGCTGCGCCACGATCTCGAGCGGCCCCACCTCGGTCAGCGCCTTGAACAGAAAAGGATAGGCGGCCCAGATGAGGAAGCATCCGCCCATGGCAGCGAGGCCGGCGCGTGGCGTGTCGGTGCCACGCTCCGGCAATGTCCTCGCCGTCATGCGAGCCCACCGGCCGCAAGCCGCTCGGCCTCGGCCAGATCCTCGGGCGTGTTGACGTTGAGAAAGGGGTCGATCGGGTCGGTGGCGAAGGGAACGGTCGCGAGATGGTAGCGTGCGGTCCAGGCGTCGATCTTGCGCACCTCCTCCTCGACCAGCGCTCGGCGCAGATCGTGCCGAAGCCGTACCGGCCAGAGGCCGAAGACCGGATGCGCCCGCCCGCCCGACGCGGCGCAGGCGAGGTCCGCGCCCTCGGCCTCGGCCGCCGCCACCAGCCGGTCCACGAGGTCGGCGGGGAAGAACGGCGTGTCCGTCGCGATCGAGACGAGCCAGGGCAGCTCCGGCCGCTCGGCCGCGGCCCACTCCAGCCCGGCCAGCACGCCGGCCAGCGGCCCCGCGAAGCCCGGAACGCCGTCGACCAGGACGGGCAGCCCAAGGCTCTCGAAGCGTGCTGGATCGCCATTGGCGTTGAGCACGATCCCGCCCACCTGCGGCCGCGCCCGCTCGATGACGCGCTCGAGCAGCGTTCGCCCGCCGAGCCGGCGCAGGCTTTTGTCCCCGCCACCCATCCGGCGCGCCTGCCCGCCGGCGAGGAGAAGCCCCAGGACCTTCTTGCTCGCTGCCATGCTCCCCGATCTCCAAAGCGGAACGACCCGCGATCATCGTGCCATTCCATAGGAAACGAGCGACGGATGGAACGGCCATCCTGGCCGCGCCGAAGGGGCCCAAGTCGGCTTCGCCGCGGACGGCATGCCCGTGCCCGTCGGAGCGCTAGGCTCTTGCCCTTCGCTGCGGCTATCGTCGCAGGCCCGGGCGCCAAGTGAGGCCAACGCTCCTGCCCGGCCGAGAGGCGGCAACAACCGGTCGAGGACATGGCAGTCTTGGCGCATTCCTGGCTCACTCGCCACCGCGCCCGTCTCTGGCTCGCGGCGCGGATGATGATCTCCGTCACGCTGACCTATGCGCTGGCCGCAGGCCTCCATCTCGCGCAGGGCTACTGGGCCGTCCTCACGACCATCATCGTCACCCAGAACAGCGTCGGCGGCTCCCTCAAGGCGGCGATGGATCGCCTGGCCGGCTCGGTCTGCGGCGCGCTGGTCGGTGCTGTGGTGGCGATCCTGATCCCGCACCATGCGCCGGTGGAGCTCGGTCTCGCCCTTGTTGTCGCGCTGACGCCGCTCGTGCTGCTGACTGCCTATGTTCCGAGCTACCGCATAGCGCCCATCACGGCGATCATCGTCATGCTGAGCACGGGCTCAGCGACGCTGGGCCCGTTCGACTACGCGCTCGACCGCGTGCTCGAGATCATGCTCGGATCGGTCGTTGGCATAGTGGTGTCCCTGCTCATAGCGCCCGCCCGGGCGCACGAGCAGGTGCGCGAGGCAGCGGCCGAGGCCGCCCTGATCCTGGCGCAGGTCATGACGGGGCTGGCGCCCGCTGTACGCGCCGGGGCACCGGATATCGGCGCCACTCCGACGCGGCTGCAGGCCACGCTGGGCCGCCTCGGCACGGCGGCTCAGGAAGCTTCCCGGGAGCGCCGCAGCCGCCTGTCCGACCATCCTGACCCGGAGCCACTGTTCCGCACGCTGAGGCGGCTGCAGCACGACGTCATGGCCCTGAACCGGATGTTCGGCGTCCCCTGGCCCGAGCGTGTCCAGTCGGTGCTGGCGGAGCCATGGGCGCTCTGCGCGCTCGCTGTCGCGGAAGAGCTGCGTGGGCTCGGCGCTGCTCTGCCCGCACGGCATCAGCCGCCTGACGCGGCCGGGCGGCACGCCGCGGTGGCCGACCTCATCGCGGCGATCGACAGCGCGCGCCGCGAGGGCGTCACCCGCGAGCTTCCGACTGACGCCGTCGGGCGCATCCTCGGCACGGCCTTCAGAATCGAGCAGCTTCAGAGCGACCTGGACGACCTCGTGGAGCGGACGCGCGGCGTGGCGCTGTCGCCGCCGTAGCGCCCGACGGCAGGCTACGTCTCCAGCTCGGCAAGGCGCCTCTTAAGTCGCGGGGCCGCGAAGTCGAGGAAGGCGCGCAGCTTGAGTGGCAAAAGCCTGCCGCCGCTATGGACGAGGCTGACTGGCCAGGGGCTCGGCTCGAACGCCTCGAGCACGATCTCGAGCGCGCCGCGGCGCATGGCGTCGGCCACCTGGTAGGAGAGCAGGCGCGTGACTCCTAGCCCGGCGATCGCGGCGTCGGCCGCCGCCTCGGCGGTGGTGACGGTAAGGCGCGAGTGGATGCGGACCGAGCTCGCCGATCTGCCTTCTCCGAAGCTCCAGACCTCGGACGAGGCGAGCCCGTGGAAGGTGACGCAGCTATGTTCGGCCAGGTCCGCTGGTGCCTGCGGCCGGCCGTGTCTGGCGGCATAGGCGGGGCTGAGACAGGCGACGCGGCGGACCTCGCCGAGCCGGATCGCCATGAGGCTGCTGTCTGGCAGGGCGCCGATGCGGACGGCGACGTCGACGGGGTCGGCCAGAAGATCGACCAGCCCGTCGGCAAGCGCCAGCCGGATGTCGACCTCGGGGAAGGTGTCGAGGAACGCCGTGACGATGGGGAGGACATGGAGACGTCCGAAAACGATCGGCGCCGTGATCACGAGGCTGCCCCTGGGCGCCCGATATTCACCCGACGCGGCCCGCTCGGCCTCGCCCACGTCCTCGAGGATACGCCGGCAGGCGGCGACATAGGCCTCGCCGGCCTCGGTCAAGGCGAGGTGGCGGTTGGACCGGTTTAGAAGCCTCCCTCGCAGATGCGCCTCCAGCGCCGAGACCTTGCGGCTGACGGTGGGGAGCGGCACGCCCAAGCGACGCGCGGCACCCGAAAGGCTTCCCGCTTCCACAGCGGCGACCAGGATCGACATCGCCTCGAGGCGGTCCATGGGCGCTTCCAGATTCCGGAAGGTTTGCTCTCGGTTCCGCTATCTATTTTCAGCAGAAGGAGGCGTCCATGTCACGGGGGAGGCCGCTGTCATGCGCCCGCGAGGAGAGACTTCCAATGAGCCGTCCCCCGCTTCCCCCCTTCACGGCCGAGACCGCCGCGCAGAAAGCGCGGATGGCCGAGGACGCCTGGAACACCCGCGACCCCGCCCGCGTGGCGCTGGCCTACACCGAGGACAGCCGGTGGCGGAACCGGGCCGAGTTTCTGGTGGGTCGGGACGCTATCCGCGCGTTCCTCACGCGCAAATGGGAGCGCGAGCTCGACTACCGCCTGATCAAGGAGCTCTGGGCATTTCACGAGAACCGTATCGCCGTGCGCTTCGCCTATGAGTGGCACGACGACAGCGGCACCTGGTTCCGGAGCTACGGCAACGAGAACTGGGAGTTCGACGAGGAGGGCCTGATGCGCCTGCGCATCGCCAGCATCAACGACCTCCCGATCCGGGAGAGCGATAGAAAGTTCCACTGGCCTCTCGGCCGCCGCCCCGACGATCACCCGTCGCTGGGCGAGCTTCTTCTTTGAGGAGCACCGTCATGGAAACGGGTGCAGCCTATTCGAGCGACGTGGCCTTCACGCCCACGGTCAAGGCGCTGCAGACCCGCAAGGGATCGCGCGAGGCCTATGCCCGCATGGAGGAGCGCGGCTCCTGGGAGAGCAGGATCACGCCCGATCTCGCCGCCTTCATCGCGGCCCAGACCAGCGTCTTCCTCGCCACCGCGAGCGGCGACGGCCAGCCCTATATCCAGCATCGCGGCGGGCCGCCCGGCTTCCTCAGGGTGCTGGACGAGCGAACGATCGGCTTCGTTGACTTCTCGGGCAACCGCCAGTTCATCAGCCAGGGCAACCTCGCGGACAACCCGAAGGCGCATCTCTTCCTCATCGACTACGCACACCGGCGGCGCATCAAGATCTGGGGCACGGCACGGATCGTCGAGGGCGACGAGGCGCTGATGGCCCGGCTGATGCCCGAGGGCTACAAGGCCCGCCCGGAGCAGGTGCTTTTGTTCACGGTTCTGGCCTGGGACTCGAACTGTCCGCAGCATATCCCGCAGCGTTTCGAGGCCGCCGACGTGGCGGCGGCGCTCGCTCAGCGCGACGAGCGCATCGCCGCCCTCGAAGCGGAGGTCGCCGAGCTGCGCGCGGCCGCATAGCCGTTGCTCCCATGGCCGGGCTCTGCGGAGCGAGACATCAAAGCGCGCCGGCGTCGAGGATGAGGGTCTGTCCGGTCATGCCGCGGCTGTCGTCGGCGGCGAGCCAAAGGACGAGCGCGGCGACGTCCCCCGGCTCCAGCGGGTCGGGCAGGCAGCGCCGGGCTGCTGCGGCGGTGAGGCGCTCGGGCGTGGCGGTCGCACGGCTGCGGGGCGTCATGACCCAGTCGGGGGCGATGCACGTGACCCGGATGCGGTCCCGACCCAGCTCGCGGGCGAGTGTCCGCGTGAGCCCGGCCACGGCCGCTTTCGCGGTGCCGTAGGCGACGAGGTCGGGTGCCGCCTTCATCCAGGAGGTGGAGCCGAGATTGACGATGCTGCCGCCGCCGGCCGCGGCCATGCCCGACGCCACCCGCCGCGCCGCGAACACCATCGGTCGAAGGTTGAGGGCGAAGCGCTCGTCCCAGAAGTCCGGCGTGATCTCGTCCAGGCGATGGCGACGGTCGTTGCCCGCATTGTTGACGAGCGCCCGGAAAGGGCCGCAGCTTGTCTCCAGCGACCCGATCGCAGCCAGGAGAGCATCGACGTCGCGGACATCGGCGACAGCGAAGCTCGGTCGCGGGAGCCCCTCCCGCTCCAGCCGCTCGACCAGCGCCATGGCCTTTTCCTCGTCGATGTCGAGGAAGCCCACGACGGCGCCCTGCCGTGAGAAGGCCTCGACCAGCGCAGCGCCGATGCCGTCAGCGCCGCCGGTGACGAGCACCGACCGGCCCTTCAGGCTCTCGTAGCGGGCGGTGATCGGTCTCATCCGCGATACCGGCTCGGTGCCTGACCCTTCACCCCCGGGCGAATGGCGAAGATGCTGCCGGAGAGCGGTGCCTCGGCCAGGAGGGCAGCGGAGAGCCGGATGCGGCCCGTCGTGATGTAGAGCGTGTCGAGCTCGGGTCCGCCGAAGGCGCAGCTCGACGGCCGTGGGACCGGCAGGGACACCACGCGGTCGAGCCTGCCGTCCGGGGCATAGCGGTGGATGGCCCAGCCGTCCCAGATGGCGCACCAGACAAAGCCCAGGGCGTCCACCGTGAGCCCGTCCGGTCGCCCCGCGCCGGGCTCGAGACGCACGAAAGGCCGCCGACCTTGGATCGCCCCCTGCGCAGGGTCGAAGGCATAGGCCCAGATCGTCAACTCACCGGTATCGACGAAGTAGAGAACATGCTGGTCGGGGCTCCAGTCGAGCCCGTTCGCCACGTGGATGCCGCCCGCCATGCGGGACCAGCCATGGTCGGCATCGAGGCGGTAGAGGGCGCCGCCGCCGGCGCCGGCATCGAGCCGCATGGAGCCGGCCCAGAGCCGACCGGCGCGGTCGCATCGGGCGTCGTTGAAACGGTTGTCCGGGAGGTCGGCCTCCGGGTCGACGATGGGATCGAGCCGGCCGGCCTCGAAGTCGAGGGCTTCCAGCCCCGACTGGGTGACGGCCACGAGCCCGCCCGCCTCGCGCAGCGCCAGGGCCGAGACGAGGCGCGGCATCGGCCGGACCTCGTCCCGGCCGGTCTCAGGGTCCAGCCGGTGGACCGCAGGGGCCAGAATATCGACCCAGTAGAGCCGCCGCTCGTCGGGCGACCAGAGCGGCCCCTCGCCCAGATAGGCGTTGGCCGGCAGCACGCAGGTCACCTCGGTCGGCGTCGCTGCGGCCGGCCGCGGCGCCGTGACCATGCTGGGGCCCGTAGCACCGACATTGCCCGAGATGCGCCGCGCGGCCTGCATCAGCTCGCGGCCCGTCGTGTGCAGCCGGTCGCCGGTGAGGCGGTAGCGCGGGCCCAGCACGCCGATGGCCGCGATCGGCCGGCCCCGATGGTCGAGCACGGGTGCAGCGACGGCCGAGACGCCCTCGAGATGCTCCTCCTCGGAGATCGCGTAGCCGCGCGCCCGGGTGAGCGCCAGCTCCTGGGCCAACTGCTCGGGCAGGACGATCGTCGCCGCTGTGAACCGCTCCAGCCCGAGCCGGGCGAGTTGGCCCTGCTGCTCGGCCGGCGGCAGGAAGGCCAGGAGCGCCTTGCCGATCGCCGTCGCGTGCAGCGGCGCCCGTCGGCCGACGCCGATGCGAAGCCCAAAAGGCTGGCTGGAGTTGCGCTCGTCGACATAAAGGGCGGCACCCTGGTCCAGCTCGGCCAACGTCACCGACTCGCCCGTCTCCTGGGCCAGCCGGTCGAGCTCGGGTGCAGCGGCTCCCCTGATGTCGAAGGCGGCCCAGACCTTGTGGGCCAGCTCGAACAGCCGATGGCCCAGCCGGTAGGTGCTGTCCGCCTCGTCGAGCCGCACGAGGCGGCGCTCGATCAGCGCCTGCAGGATGCGGTGCAGCGTGCCCTTGGGCAGGCCCGTGAGCTGGGCGAGGTCGCGAAAGCGCAGCGGCCGCTCGCTCTCGCCCACGGCGTCCAGCACGCGCCAGCCCTTTCAGCAGCGCCTGGGCGCCAGGAACGGCGCCGGCCTCCTCCGAGCCCGGCACCGATGCCGCTCGCGCCATGGCCTCAGGCCGCAGCGGCCACGCCCGGCGCCGGGGCAGGCCCGGCGGCTCGCGGCAGGGCACCCTCGACGGTGGTCCGCAGCATGACGCGGCGCTGGCCCGGATAGTCGTTGATGGCCGTATGAAGGACGAAAGGATTGGCCCAGATGCCGAGCGTGCGGGGCTCCCAGCGCATGCGGCAGGTGAACTCCGGCCGCACCGCCACGCTCAGCAGATGGTCGACGATGGGCTTGCTCTCGGCCTCGGTGAGGCCCTTGAAGCGCTGCAGCACGCTGCTGACGAAGAGGTAGGGCGTGCCCGTCGCGGGATGGGCGCAGATCAGCGGATGCTCGTGCTCGATGTCCTCGACCGCACGGCTGTCGTTCGCGCACGCCCAGATGCTTGTGGGCAGCGTTGGTGGCGAAGACGCCTTTTCCGCTGTGGACGCCGACGAGCCCGGAGAGCAGCTCCCGCATGCCGGGCGAGAGGGCCTTGTAGGCGAATTCCAGGCTGGCAAAGCAGGTGTCGCCGCCCACCGGCGGGATCACCTCGCCATAGAGCATGGTGAGGCCCGGCGGCCGCTCCATCCAGGCGAGGTCCATGTGCCACTTCTCGCCGATCACGCCGCCCGTGTCCTCGGCCTCGCGGACGAAGCGGACGATGTCGTCGAAGCCCTCGAGCGGCACGTGCACGGGGTTGCCGCTGAACGGGCCGAAGCGGCGAGCCACCCGGTGCAGGCTCTGGGGGTCCAGCTCCTGATCGCGCACCGCGAGCACGTGGAAGAGGTCGAGGGCGCGGCAAAGGTCCTTGAAGGTCGGCTCGTCGGGCTGGGCGGCAAGGTCGATGCCGCGGACCTCGGCCCCGAGGGCGCCGGTCAGCGGCAGCACGTCGAACCTTTCGAAACGCGGATCCCGGTACATGGCTCTCTCGATCCTGCTGGCTGGTCGTGAGGGCGCCTACTTGCCGGCCCCGGCGGTGAGCCCGCCGACGAGGAAGCGCTCGAGGAAGAGATAGATCAGGATGATGGGCAGGGCTGTCAGCATCGAGGCCGCCATGACCTCGTTCCAGCTCGTCATGTACTCGCCCTTGAGGGTGGCGATGCCGACATTGGCGGTCCAGGCGCTCTGCTCGCTGGTGAGGAACGTCCTGGCGAAGGCGTAGTCGGCCCAGGAGAGGACGACGCCATAGAGCGCGGTCGCGGCGATTCCCGGCCGCGCCACCGGCAGGACCACCCGCCACAGCGCGCCCAAGGGCGAGCAGCCGTCGATCATCGCGGCCTGCTCGAGCTCGGTCGGGATGGTGTCGAAATAGCCCTTCAGCATCCAGGTGCTGAACGGGATGATGAGCGTCGAGTGGGCGAGGATGATCGACCACAGGCTGCCGATCAGGCCGATCTCGCGGAAGATCGCGAAAAGCGGGATCACGAGCAGCGTCGCCGGCAGCATCTTGCTCATCAGGATGAAGAGCCCCAGCGACTGGCCGCCGCGCAGTCGGAACCGCGAGAGGCTGTAGGCAGCGAGGACGCTGACGCTGAGCGAGATCGCGACCGCTGCGGCCGCCGCCAGCATCGAGTTCGAAAGCCAGAGGAGGAGCGGCTGCTCGGTCAACATCTGCCAGTAGACCTGCCAGTTCGGGTGCCGCGGCAGGAACACGGGCGGGAAGGAGTGGAGCTGGCTCGCCGGCGCCAGCGAGGTCATCAGCATCCAGTAGATCGGGAACATCACCAGCGCGCAGAAGGCGAAGGTGACGATCGTGACGAGGCCGGTCTGGAAAGGAGAGCGACGCACGGTCCCTTCTCCTCAGTAGAGCGGCTGGCTGACGCGCCGCACCATGAAGCGGGCGGCGATGGCACAGATGACGAGGGTGACGACGCCCAGGGCGGCGCCATAGCCCATCTTGTAGAAGCCGAAGGCCTGCTCGTAGGTCATGATGCCGAGCGTCTCGGTGGCGCCGATCGGCCCGCCCTGGGTCAGCACCCAGATGATCGAGAAGTCGCGAAAGACCCAGATCATCACCAGCACCATGGTGACGCCCAGGACCGGGCCGAGACAGGGCAGGGTGACGTGGCGGAAGCGCTGCCAGGCATTGGCGCCGTCCATCTTGGCCGCCTCGTAATACTCGCCCAGGGATCGCCTGCAGCCCGGCCAGGAGCATGATCGAGACGAAGGGATAGCCCTTCCAGATCATCACGACCGAGACCGCGAAGAAGGCCCCGCCGGTCGAGGAGAACCAGGCGATCGGATGGGCGGCGATGCCGGCGGTGACGAGAAACCAGTTCAGCACGCCGAAGGAGCTGTCGAAGATCCACCACCAGACGACGACCGCCACGACCTCGGGCACCGCCCAGGGCAGCGCCACCAGGAGCCGGGCGAGCCGCCTGCCCTTGAAGGGCTCGTTGAGGAGCAGCGCGGTGCCGAGGCCGATGACGAAGCAGGCGACCGAGACCGTCGTCACGAGGCGCACGGTGACCCAGGCGCTGCTCCAGAACTCGGGCGAGGTGAAGAGGCGGCGATAGTTGATGAGCGTCCAGGGCTTATGCGGGCCGCCGATGCGGGCGATCTTCACGTCCTGCAGGCTCAGCCCGACCGAAAGCACGAGCGGGTAGGCGATGATCAGGATGATCATCACCAGCGCGGGCAGCAGGAGGATGTAGCCCAGCTTGTGCTGGTTGCCCGGCCGGGACAGATAGTGACCCGGCCGGTGCCAGAAGGGCCGGGCGGACGCCGTAGCATCCCGCCCGGCGGGAAAATCCGCGGCGACCCCCGGCCTGGTGGTGCCGCTCGCCATCACTTCATCGCCAGCGCGCGCTTTTGCATGCGCGCCGCCGCATCGGCCGGCGTCAGGTCCTCGACGATCATCCGCTGGCACTCCTCGGTGATCATCTTGGCGAACTCGTTGTAGTTGACCTCATAGCCCGTGGGCACGCGGTCGACGCCGGCAGCAGCCGCCTCGTTCATCGTCTTCGTCATGAGCCCGAACACCGGCACCTTCTGCTCGATGTCGGCCGGCACGGCGCCCGGGCGTGGCGAGGGCTGGGCCGCCACGGTGGCGAACTTCTCCTGCCACTCCTTCGAGGTCACCTCCATGATGAAGTCCCAGACGAGCTGCTTGCGCGCCGCGATCGAGCTCGCTCGGCATGGTGATGACGTTGGAGGAGCCGCCGCCGGGCGGATGGAAGGGCGGGGCCGCGAGCTTGAGCTGCGACCGGATCGCCGGCGCCGCCGACTGCATCAGGCCCCAGATCCAGGGCCCGTCGATGCGCGTCGCGATCTTGCCCTCGATGAAGGCTTGGCGTACGGCGCCCGCCGGCATGTCGACCGGGGTCAGCCGGTCCTTGATCAGCATCTTCCAGCGGCCGAGAGCCTCGATCATCTGCGGCGTGTCGAGGGTCGGCTGGCCTTCGGCATTGGTCCAGTAGGCGCCGGTGTCGAGGACGTAGGAGAGAAGCTCGCTCAGATACTGGCCGCCGCCTGCCGCGGTCGAGATGCCCACGCCGTACTGGTCGGTCAGGCCGTTCTTGCTCTTGTCGACCGTGAGCTTCTTCGCCGCCGCCAGGTACTCGTCCCAGTTGGTCGGCACCTTGACGCCGGCCGCGTCGAGCATCTTCTGATTGTAGGCCATGACGTAGCCGAAATAGAGCAGCATGATGCAGTAGTCGTGATCGTCGAAATGGCAGACCTTCTGGCCGGCCCAGCCCTTGAGGTCGAGGCCCGACTTCTTGATCCAGGGATCGAGGTCCTCGAGCCAGCCATTGTCGGCGAAGGACTGGAACTCGAAGGAGGCGAGGTGGACGATGTCCGGCGGCGAGCCGCTGGCGAAGAGGGTCGTCATCTGATCCGCGTAGGAGTCGCGCGGCACGTTCGTGAACTCGATCTTCACGCCCGGGTGCGACTTCTCGAACTCGGCGATCGCCGCCTTCCACCACGGCCCGAAGGCCTTGTCCTCCACCTGCCAGGAGATGAAGCGCAGCGTCGTCTCGGCCGATACCCTGGCGGCGGTGACGCCTGCCAGGACGGCCACGGCGCTTGCGGCCAGCGCAAGGCGCCTGATGGATCGCGTGACGGTCATTCGAGAGCCTCCTTCCCTTGTCTCTTCATTCTCGAGCCTGTCCCGTTCCGGGTCAGGCGCCCATCATCGTCAGAGCCTCCTCGGACGGCCTGACGCCGATGCCGGGGCGATCCGGCACATCGTAGAAGCCGGCCTCGCAGCGCATCTCGCCCTCGAGCAGGCGGCGGTTGCGATCGAAGATCGAGTGCTGGAACTCGTGCGATACCACGTTCGCGAGCGAGGCGCTGGCCTGCAGGCTCGCCGCCATGAAGACGCCGAGCCCGATCGTGGCGTGCGGGATCACCTGGCAGTGGTGCGCCTGGGCGAGCTGCGCCATGCGCACGAACTGGGTGATGCCGGTATGGCCCATCTCGGGCTGGAGGATGGCCAGCGCCCGCCGCTCGAGCCGCGGGCGCGCCTCGTAAACCGTGCGCCACTCCTCGCCCAGCGCCTGCGGCACCCGGCTGTGCGCGGCGACCCAGGCCTGACCCTCGATGTCCTCGGGCTTCACCGGCGCCTCGGCGAACCACGGCCGCTCGGGCGCCATCGCCTCGATCAGCCGCACCGCCTCCGCCGCCTCGAGCTGCCAGTGCAGGTCGACCGCGATCCGGACATCCTCGCCCAGGCCGCGCCGCAGCGCCTGCAGCTCGCGCACGCTGCCCTCATCGGCCACCGCGGCTGCGAACTTTACCGATGAGAAGCCTTTTTCCATCCACGACCGGGCGAACGCCACCCGCTCGTCGAGTGTCGGCCTCGGCAGCCCGGAGACATAGGCGGGAATGCGCTCGTGCCGCCTGCCACCCAGAAGCTTCGCCACCGGCAGCCCCGCCTGCTGTCCGGCGAGATCCCAAAGCGCGATGTCCACGGCCGCCAGCGCATCGAGGTAAAAGCCGCCCGTATAGCCCCTGACGCGCATCAGGTCGTAGAGGTCCTCGTGGATCACGGCGGCATCGAACGGGTCCCGCCCGACCACGAAGTCGGCCAGCAGATCCTCGATGATGGCCTTGGCGGCACCGGGGGCCACGATGCCGTAGGTCTCGCCCCAGCCCACCGCGCCGTCGCTGGCTCGTGACGCGGACGAGCACCGAGCGGTCGAAGATCGGATAGACCGTGCGGTTGCCCTTCCTGACGAGATAGCCCTTGGCGTTCGCCTCCTCGCCGGCCCGCGCGCGCCCGAGATAGGGCTCGTCGCGCGGGATGGTGAGGACGAAGCACTCGACGCTCCGCACGGGGTCCATCAGGCGGCGTCCCGAAGCACGGCTGCCGGCGTCGGCGGGTGGACAGTAAGCAGATCAGTCACCTCCGCCAGCATGGCGCTCAGCTCGCGGCGGTCGCCGGCGTCGAGATCGGGTCCAGGCGCCCGGCACAGCTCCGTCTCGAAAATCCCGCGCGCGACGAGCACGGCCTTGGTCATCCGCATCCGAAAGACGGCCTGAAAGCTCAGGAGGGGCAGGGTGCGGTTGAAGATCGTGCGCGCAAGTCCCTGGTCGCCCGCCCGGTGCGCCCGAACGAAGCGCCACATGCGCCTCCGTCAGCTCGGCCGCCGGCATGGTACCGGCGGCTCCCCGGTTGAGCTCGTCCACGATGTAGCGTCCGCCGGCACCGCCGATCACGCCCTCGAGGGTCGAGGGCGCTCCCTCGATCAGCCGCGTGATGCGCTGGCCGCAGGGCAGCGTCTCCTCCTTGACGAAGCGGATCCCGGGCACGCGCGCCGCGACCTCGAGCGTGGTCTCGACCGGCAGGCCGGCGCCCACCGGCGGCGGCGCGTTCTGCAGCACGATCGGGATGCCGGCCTCGGCGACGACCGCCTCGAAGAACCGCACGAGGGCGCCCGCCTCGCTGCCGACCGCTGCCGGCGCCATCACCATCGCCGCCGCGGCGCCGCGCGCCGCTCCCTCGCGGGCGAGGGCACCTGCCTCGCCGGCCGTGGGGGCGCTGGCCCCCACGACGATGGGCAGCCGCCCCGCCACCGTCTCGGCCACCACCTCGAGCGCCCGCGTCCGCTCCTCGGCCGTCAGAAAATCGAATTCGCTGGCGACGCCCGGGAACACGACCCCATCGGCTCCCGCCTCGATTGCATAGACGGACGAGCCGGCGCAGGCTCCCATGATCGACCTCGCCCGACGCGGCGAACGGCGTCGCCAGGACCGGCAGCACTCCCTGAAGCATCGTTGTTCCATATGTTGGAATATCGTTTTCTGAATTGGAACTTACGTCTTTCCGCGCCCCGCTGTCAATCCGATGCCCTGATGCTCACCGCCGAATCGCGGTAGCGGCGCGCCACACGCGCGACGCACAGCGACACCGGCACGGCGTGCCGGTCACAGGTCGGTTCGGTTCCCGAAAGGGTCTGCCGAGGGTCGCGCTCAGCCCTCGCCCGGTGCGGCCGGGATCGAGCTGCCGGCGGCATGCGCCAGCTCGGGCAATGGCTCGCTCACGTCGGCCGGGGCGATTGGGTAACCAAAGCAGCGGGCGACGTCGGCCGTCAGCCACTCGATCGCCACCCGATCCTCCTCCTCGAAACGAGGCGCGTAGTAGGTCGGGAAGCGAATGCGTGCAGCCAGCCGCTCGATCAGCCCGGGCGCCGGCTCGAGCCGGCAGTGGTCGAGCAGCTTGCCGAGGGTCTCCCCGGGCGCGCGGCAGAGATCCTCGTAACGAAGGATCAGCGTCGCCGCTCGAAGCGTGGCGCTTCTCTCGAGCTGGTCGAGGAGGAAGCCGTGCAGCCCGGCCCAATAGCGCGCGAGGCCCTGCACGTCGCGTCCGGCCTGCAGCAGCTCGTGGATCTCGGCGGTGGCTGCATTATCGCCGGTGTTGACCGGGCGGCGGTCGAGGCCGAACTCGAAATGTCCGACGCGCTGCATGTAGCGCAGCGCGCCCGGATGGCGCTCTTCGGCGGCGCAGAAGAGCGCGTGCTGCTTCATCAGCGAGGCCACGTGCCAGAGCGGCTCGCGAACCGGCACGACGAAGCGCGCGTCAGGGAAGAGCTGCTGCAGGTAGGCGAGCCGTGTGAGGTTGTAGTTGCCCTTGGAGACGTAGCGGCGACCTGCCCTGAGCCAGAGCAGCTTCCTCACATGCTCGCGATAGAAGGCGGCAAAGGCCGGATTGGCCGTCGTCTCGTCCAGCACGCTCGATCGCGACGGGTCGTGGAGGCCCTCGAAGAAGGCCATCCAGATCATCTCCTCGATCGCCTCGGGGCTCTCCGGCGTCACCTCGATGCCGTCCGCGTGCGCGCGCTCCGCCCTGACCTCGCGGCCCGCCAGCAGCCGGTCGGTGAGCCGGCTCCAGGCGATGGGCGCCATCACGCCCGGATAGTCCCGGTAGCGATGCGTGGCGGCGTCCGGATGCTCGGCCAGGCACTCGAGGAGGATGGTGCTGCCCGAGCGGGCGAGGCCGGCGATGAAGATCGGCCGGTCGATCTCGATCCCCTCGATCTCGTCCCGAAGCAGCCGGGTCTCGAGGTTGCCGAGCCTTCGCATCAACCGCGGCCGGCGGCTGGTGAAGCCGCCGGCAAGGTCCGTCCAGCGATCGACCGCGAAGCGATCGAGCCCCTGATCGTCCGGCTGCGCCATGGCCCTCTTCCGCCTACCGGATCCGGAATGCGACCTTGAGCCCGATCGAGCTCAGCAGCATGACGCCGAAGAACAGCGCCTCCCAGCCTCTGAGCCAGTCGGGCCCGAAGGGCAGGTAGACCATGCGTGGCAGGTCGAGGTCGATGCGGTCGACGGGCCCGTTGGCTGGCAGGTAGCCGGCCGGATTGCCGATCAGGGCGTTCCACCAGGTTCGCTTCTGGATCGTCTCAACGGGGGCCTTGAGGGCCACCCTCGCTACCACTTGCCCCGCCGGGTCGCGGGCGACCACATGCGGCTTGGGCGCCACCTTCTTGGCGTTGGTCGGGTGGGCGGGTGCCGGCGCGACGCTCGGGGCGGCGGGTCCGGCGACCAAGGCCCGTGGCCGGGCCGGCGTGACGACGGCCGTGAAGGTGTCGGGCTTGGCCCTGGCGACCACGGCCACCGGATCGCTCGGCAACTTGGCGTTGAAGGTCGAGCTGGCCCAGACGAAGAGGCAGATTACAGGCAGGGCTCCCACCAGCGCCGGGAGGAGCACGAGGCGCAGCCGCAGCAGCGACAGCCGCAGCATGCGCAAGATCACCGGCATCGCCTCCGCAAGCTCGCCCTCGTGGCGGTCGAGGCGAACGCGGATCCGCCGCGTCGCGACCTCGATCAGGGCGAGCCGCCGTTGCGGCGTCAGCTCACGATAGATCGTCATCGAGATGAGCGCGCCGACGATGGCCCAGACGGCCAGCCGGACGCTGGGCCCGAGAACGAGACCCAGCTCGCCGTCGGCCCAGCTCAGCAGCGGTGCTGGAAGATCGAGAATGCCCATGATTGTCTGTCCGTAAGGATGCTCAAGACATCCGCGACCGGTTGCCTGGCCCCTGCGCCTTGCTCCGCCGCATCATGCGCCGGATGGGCCACAGCACGATGAAGCCGACAGCGCTCAGCACGGCTACCAGAAGCGCCCAGAAGGCGGAGAGAACGCCGAGCCCGGCGCCCGGGCCGATATAGGCCAGCGCAGGCGCGGTGACGCCCACCGTCAGGAGGAAGGCAACGACCAGAAGGGACGAGACGCGTGACATGACCATTTCCTCTGCCCGCTAGGAGGGACGGGCCAAGCTGTTACGGAAGCTCTCATCAAGGCTCTGAGGGTCGAGCCGCTGTACCCAGAAGATGATCGGAATCTTGGCTTGATCGGGGCCGCCGCGGACGGGGTTGACGAACTCCCAGACCATATCCCCCGACGGGGTAACCTCGAGGACCCGACCGCCGTCCAACTCGACGATCAGGGTATTGCCGTTGGCGAGCCGGCTCTCGCTCGAGCGCACCACGCTCTCGAGTGGCTCGTTGGGCCGGCCGCCATAGCTCCAGACGATCTGCATCGTGTCCGGCCGAAGCTCCAGGACGCGCGACGTCGCATCATCGCGCAAGTCGCCCTCATTGTCGAAGACCAAGAGCGTACCCGCCTCGGTCAGCTCCGCGTCGTGCTGGCGCATCCACGGGCCCGCGGTGGCCCAGATGAGCTTGCCGCTGTCGACGTCGAGCAGGCCAATCGTGCTGATCTCGCGGAAGGAGAGAAGCGCTTGGCCGGCATGGCTGCCCGGCACCCCCGGTATAGGCCGGTCGATGATGTCGACCGAGTTGGTGTGCAGATAGTCGCCGCTGCCCTCGCGCGTGTACCAGGGCACCATGTTGAAGCGGCGCCCGGCCGGCGACTGGGCCAAAGCCCCGGTCAGCCAGACCTTCTTCAGCACCTTCCCGTCGGGCGACAGCTTGACCAGGAAGTCGTCGATGCGCGGCGGCTCGAGATAGTCGAAGCCGGGCAAAGGCTGGGTCGCGATCTCCTGCGTGAGGACGAAGATGTTGCCCTCGGCGTCCAGCGAGAAATCGTGGTGCGTGTGGGCGAGATATTTCCAGATCACGTGGGAATCGGGGCCGAGCTTGACGAGCCCGTAGCCCCAGGGCGTGTCGCCCACCGCGACGTAGAGCGCCAGAAGATCACCATTCGGGAAGACGTGCGCCTTCTCGATGTAGATATGGTCGTCCGGCATCGGGTGCTTCACCTCTGCCGTGTCGTCCCAGATCTTACTGAATGGCTTCGACCACTCGTGGACGACATTCCCCTTCATGTCGATGAGGTAGGCCTTCGTCCCGTCGCCGGAGCTGTAGAGGGTGAGGCCGTTCATCGCCCGGGCCGGATCGTAGGCCACGACACCCTTCTCGTCGGTACGGGCCGGGCGCCAGAGGTCGGTGTCGAGAGGATCCGAGCTCTGCGTCGTCTTATAGTAGTAGGCCACACCGCCCCGGATCGCCTCCTTCAGCGGCTTCGCGGGATAGATGTTCTGCACCATCATGAAGGCGCCGGCGACAACGCCAAGGAAGAGCAGGCAAAGGCCCACCACGACCGCGTATATCGCCCCTCCGCCTGTCGGTGCCGCCTGTTCCGGCGCCTCGTCGATCGTCGAGCTCGAGCGCATGCCTCTCACCTAGGATAGGACGGACAATCAGACCCCTTCACGCTGATGCTGACGCCGGGGACCGTCCCCTTGTTCCAAGACCCGAGCGTACTGGGCAACGCCGCGAAGAGCCGCGGGGTTCCGCTATGGTGGCACGTGCGACGAGAGGTCTCCCTGCGCGAGCCGCTCAGGCCGTCGCACCCTCCGCGGCCCCTTTGCGTCGATGGCGCCGGTCCTCCTCCGCCACCGCCTCGGGGTCGGCATCGAAGACGATGCGCTCGGCGCCCGAGAGCGCGATGAAGCGCCGGCCGCGCGCCCGGCCGATCAGCGTGAGGCCCGCCTGCCGGGCGAGCTCGACGCCCCAGGCCGTGAAGCCCGAGCGCGAGATCAGGATCGGGATGCCCATCTGCACGGTCTTGATCACCATCTCCGAGGTGAGCCGCCCGGTGGTGTAAAAAATCTTGCCCTCGGGCCCGACGCCGTGCCGCCACATGTAGCCCGCGATCTTGTCGACCGCGTTGTGCCGGCCGACATCCTCCATGTAGAGCAGCACCTCCGGCCCCTCGCAGAGGCAGCAGCCGTGGATGGCGCCGGCCTTGAGGTAGAGCGAGGGCAGGGTGTTTATTCTTTTGGTCAGGGCATAGAGCCAGCTGGTCCGCAAGGGGGCGTCGGCCGGCAGCCTGACCGTCTCGAAGCGCTCCATCAGGTCGCCGAAGACGGTGCCCTGGGCACAGCCCGAGGTTCTCACCTTCTTCTTCAGCTTCGCCTCGTAGTCGGTCGGCCGCTCGGTCCGCACCACCACGACCTCGAGGTCCGGATCGTGCTCGACCGCGGTCACCACGTCGTCCGGCCGCAGCATGTTCTGGTTGAGCAGGTAGCCCAGGGCCAGATAGTCCGGATGGTCGCCGATCGTCATCATCGTGACGATCTCCTGGCCATTGAGGAAAAGCGTCAGCGGCCGCTCGTAGACGATCGCCGCCTCGACCGGCCGGCCGTCCTGGTCGATGCCGCTCACGGCCTGGGTCAGCCTGGGATCGTCGGGATCGGGAAGGAGAAGCGGGCCCTTCATCGGCGGTGATCCGTTTGCGCTGGTGCGTGCCGCTAAGCTATGTCTCGGGGAGCCTGCTGCAACGCGTCAGCCCCAAAGCCCAGAGAGCCCCGCCCGTCCTCCATGGCCCGACCCGCCCGCCCGTCCAAACAGCGCTCCACGAAGCAACGCACCCCGTCCCGACCGCGCTCGTCCGGCTCAGGCCCGCCGGGCAAGCCGCCCCGCCGGAGCCTCTTCCTCAGGCTGCTGGCCGCCATCCCGGCCTTCCTGATGCTGGCGCTCGTCGGCTGGGTCATCCTCTTCTTCACCGTCGCACCCAGGCTGCCGGATACGAACGAGCTCTTCAAGGAGAGTGAGCAGGCCACCGTCACGCTGCTCGCCGACGACGGCAGCGTGCTGGCGACGCGTGGTGCCGAGGGCCGCCGCTTCGTCAGCCTCGACGACATCTCGCCGCTTCTCGTGAAAGCCGTGATCGCGACCGAGGACCACCGCTTCTATCAGCATTTCGGCATCGACCCGATCGGCATGCTGCGGGCCGCCTTCATCAATCTCCGGGCCGGCGCCGTCGTCGCCGGCGGCAGCACGATCACCCAGCAGCTCGCGAAGAACCTCTACCTCACGCCCGAGCGCTCGCTGCGTCGCAAGCTCGAGGAGCTGACCCTGGCCCTGTGGCTGGAAGCCCGGCTGACAAAGGACCAGATCCTCACGCTCTATTTGAACCGCGTCTATCTCGGCGCCGGCACCTATGGCGTCGAGGCGGCATCCGAGCGCTATTTCGGCAAGCCCGCGGCCAAGGTGAGCCTCGCCGAGGCGGCGATGATCGCCGGTCTCCTGAAGGCGCCCTCGGCGCTGGCACCGACCAACGACCTCGACCGGGCGCGCGAGCGGGCTGCAGTCGTTCTCGATCGCATGGTCGACGCGGGCTACATCACGAAAGTCCAGGCTCAGGCGGCCAAGCTCGCCCCGGCGCGCCTGGCGCCCGAGAGCCAGACCGACCTCGCCGGCTGGTTCGTCGACTGGGTGCTGGACGGCCTGACTGCCAGCCTGGGCAAGCCCGAGCACAACCTTGTCGTGCGCACCACCCTCGACCGGAACATCCAGCTCGCGGCCGAGGCGGCGCTGCGCAAGGTCGTCGAGGGTCCCGGCGCCCGGCGCCGCGTCGAGGAGGGGGCGATCGTCGTTCTCGACCGCTCGGGTGCCGTGCGTGCGATGGTTGGCGGCGACAGCTACCGGCAGAACCGCTTCAATCGTGCCGCTTTCGCCAAGCGCCAGCCGGGCTCCGCCTTCAAGCCCTTTTTGTACCTGACGGCGCTGGAGGATGGCTATCGGCCGGGCACGATCATCGAGGACAAGCCGCTTCGCATCGGCAGCTGGTCGCCCTCCAACTTCGACGGCAAGGCCAACGGCAAGGTGACGCTCGAGGACGCGCTCACCCGCTCGCTCAACCTCGCCTCGGTCGGCCTGATCATGAAGGTGGGGGCCAAGAACGTCGTCAAGACCGCCCACCTGCTGGGCATCAGCTCCGACCTTCAGGCCGTCCCGTCGCTGGCGCTCGGCACCTCGGAGGTGACCCCGCTCGAGCTCACCGCCGCCTACCTTCCCTTTGCCACCGGCGGCATCCGCCGGCCGGTCTACGCGGTCAAGGACGTGCGCGAGACGGATCGCGGCACGCTCTACCGCTACACACCGACCGAGATCCGTGTGATGGCACCCGACGTGGCGGCCCAGATGCAGCAGCTCCTGACCCATGTGGTCGACGACGGCACCGGTCACGCCGCCGATCTCGGATCCAGGCCCGCCGCCGGCAAGACCGGCACCACCCAGAACAGCCGGGATGCCTGGTTCGTCGGCTATAGCGGCGACTATGTGGCCGGTGTCTGGCTCGGCAATGACGACGACCGGCCGATGCGCGGCGTCACCGGCGGCTCCTTCCCGGCGCAGATCTGGCGGGACGTGATGCTGGCAACGCCGCCCGCCGTGTCCGTGCCGACGCCAGCCCCCGCCGTCGCCAGCCGCCAGCAGGCGCCCGGCGGCGATCTCGGCGACGCCGCGAGCCACGGCCTCGACTGGATCATCCGCCTTGTCCAGGGCGCCCTCGAGACCGCCCGACAGTGAGGCGGGGCGCCTCCCTAAAGGAAAGGCGCGCTGTCTCTTCTATAAGTTTATATACGCATCTGCGTGACATCGAGCCTATCATGTGCTACGGCGTCCTCAACCTGCCGAGGAGCCATGCCATGTCGATCTCGCCCGCAGCCCTTGCCGCCGCCCGCGCCAACGGTGCCTCGTCCCACGGTCCGGTGACGCCAGAGGGCAAGGCCAAGAGCGCCATGAACGCCGTCCGCCACGGCCTTTGCGCCGGCAGCCCCGCGGGGCTTTCCGAGAAGGCGCGTGCGGAGATCGAGCCGCTCCTGGACGAGCTCATCGGCCGTCTCGCGCCCGAGGGGGCGGCCGAGGCCGAGATCGTCCTGGAGCTGGCCTTTGTTCTCTGGCGCCAGCGGCGGCTCAGGGCGCTCGAGGAGCGCGTGCTCGAGGCGGCGCTGGCCTCGCCCGAGGAGGAGGCGCCGGCACGGCAGCCGTCGCTCGCCACCCTCGTGCGCTATCGCGGCCGTCTCGAGCGCGACTGGCGCCGCGGCCTCGAGGCCCTCGAGCTCCTGAAGGCGGCGCGGCCCCAGCGCCACTATGGCGACATGTCGCCGGCCCAGCTCCGTTGGCTCGCCGACCGGGTCGAGCAGCGCGCCGCCGCCGAGGCGGAGGAGCCCGAGGAGATCGAGATATCGAGGGGGACGACCGGTCCGCTCGATGCCGGCACGAACGAACCCGACGAGCCGGGCCATCTCAGCCGCGAGCAGCGCCGCCGCATCGAGCAGGCCCGCCGCATCGCCGGGCGCCACGCCGCCAGCCACGCCGTCGCCTAGGACCGGCCCTTCAGCGCCCTCAGAACATAGCTGATGAGCCAGATCGGCACGACGACGCAGGCACCGAGCAGGATGTAGGCCATGGCCTGGCCGGTATAGTGCTGCAGATTGTCGGCGACGTTGCCGACCCAGCCGGTCACCCAGCCCAGGATCTCCTGGGGTGTCACGTTGAAGAACGCCAGCAGCCCGCCCACCACGAGCGACCAGATGACGAGCTTGATGACGGTGCCGGCGGTGATCTTCGGCATCGCCGCCCCTAGGGCTGCATCGCCTTGATCTTGCGGTCGGTGTTCCACTGCGAGAGCGCGTAGACCGCCCACAGCGCCGCCGGGATCCAGCCGACGAGCGTGATCTGCAGGATCAGGCAGATGATCCCGGCGATCGGCCTGCCGATCGTGAAGAAGAGCAGAAAAGGCAAAAAGATCGCGATCAGGAGACGCATGGGCAGGCCACTGGCTTCGGCAACGGTTCGCGCGGATATAGGGAGTGGCACAAGTCCAGGCAAGCGAAGGAGGGGCCGATGCGCTGGAGCAGGACCCTGAGCCTCCTCGGCGTCCATGCCGAAGGCGAGATCGGCAAGATCGTCATGGGCGGCGTGCTCGATGTCCCGGGCGCCAGCATGCTCGAGAAGCTGCGCTGGATGAACCGCGAGGGCGACAGCCTGCGCCGCTTTTGCGTGCTCGAGCCGCGGGGCGGCCCGAACGCCTCCGTGAACCTCCTCCTGCCACCCTGCGATGCGGCGGCGGACGCGGCCTTCATCGTCATGCAGCCCGACCAGTGCCACGCCATGTCGGGCTCCAACGCGATCTGCGTCACGACGGCGCTTCTCGAGACCGGCATGGTGCCGATGCAGGAGCCGGAGACGATCGTGACACTCGACACTGCGGCGGGCCTTGTGCGCGCCCGTGCCGCCTGCCGCGACGGACGATGCGAGAGCGTCACGCTCGACATGCCGGCCAGCTTCTGTCAGGCGCTCGAGGTCCCGGTCGAGGTGCCGGGGCTGGGCCCCGTGATGGTCGACATCGCGTTCGGCGGCGTCTTTTACGCGCTGTGCGATCCGGCGACGGTGGGCCTCAGGGTCGCGCCTGCTATGGCCCGCGCCCTGGTCGACACGGGCATGGCCATCCTCGAGGCGGCACGCGGCCAGATGGTGCCCGAGCATCCCGAGCGGCCCGGTCTCGAAGGGCTCGCGTACCTGATGTGGTGCGGCGAGGACGAGGACGGCCCGCGGAACGCTACGGTGATGCCGCCCGGCCGCCTCGACCGCAGCCCCTGCGGCACCGGCTCCTCGGCCCGCCTCGCCGTGATGCACCGCCGCCGCCTCGCCAAGGAGGGCGCATCGCGTCCTGTTCCGCTCGACCATCGGCACACGCTTCGAGTCCGAGATCGCCGCCGTCACCCGCCTGGTCGACGGCCGCCCCGCCATCCTCCCCCGCATCACCGGCCGCGCCTGGATCTTCTCACGCGAGGAGATCGCCCTCGACCCCGCGGACCCCTTCCCACTCGGCCACGCCCTCTCCGACATCTGGGGGCCGGGGATGAGGGATTAGGAAATGCGGCGCTGAGCGGGTGACCGCCTGATAGGCGGGATCACGCCCACGCCTGCCTCGCCGGCCGGGCGACGCGATCAGGGCTACTCCGGCCGGCTCCCGTCCAGGGCCATCGGGACCTCGTCGTCGAGCTCGCCCGTGCCCGAGAGCAGGATGGCGATGGGCCGCGTGGCTGTGAAATGGGCGCAGACGATCGTGATGATCACCATGATCGGCACACAGAGGAACATGCCGGCGAGGCCCCAGAGGCTGCCCCAGACGGCGAGCGAGACCACGATCACGACCGGGCTGAGGTTGAGGGTGCTGCCCATGAGCCGCGGCTCGAGCACGGTGCCGAGCGTGACCTGAATGGCGGAAAGGCCGACGACGGCCACGAGGAAGGGACCGAGCGTCCCGAACTGCAGCAGAACCAGGAGGGCCGGAAAGGCCACGCCGAAGAACGTGCCGATGATGGGCACGTAGTTGAGCAGGAAGATGATCAATGCCCAGAACGCGGCCTGGCTGCAGCCGATGGCGGCGAGCAGGCACCAGGAAAGGCCGGCGATTGCGATGCTGAAGATCGTCTTCACCCAAAGATAGCGCTCGACGCGGCGCCCGAGCTGGGCCAGCAGACGTCGGGTCGAGGCGGCCTTCAGGGGATCGGGGAAGAGGGCGTCGATCTTGCGATCGAAGCTCGCCTGCTCGAGCAGCATGAAGGCCACGTAGAGCGCCAAGAGGCCGATGCTGCCGACGAACCCGGCGAGCGCGATCGAGATCCTGCGGATCCAGACATCGAGGTCGATCTGCCCGACGAGCGGGCCGAGGCTGATCGGCTCCGGCAACGCCAGCAGGCTCGCCACGCGTCCCAGCATGGCCAGCAGATTGGCCTCGTAGGCCGGGGCAGCCGCCGACACGGCACCGACATTCACGACGATCAGATCGACGACCAGGCTCAAGGCGAGCCCGATCACGACGATGCCCAGGGTGAGGGCCAGCCAGTTGCCGCCGAACCGACCGACGACGGGAGTCCTTCTCAGGCGGCCGGCGACGGCGTTGATCAGCTGCCAGATCAGCGCCGCCAGCGCGAAGGGAATGAGGACGTCCCGCCCGCCGATGAGAACCGAGCCAACGAGAATGACGAGAGCGAGCCAAGCCGCTGCGACGAGAGGCCTCAGGCCGGAAACCACGATGCCGCGCTCCTGCCCAGAGCCACGTCCACGATCCTCAAGAGCGACCGCCTAGGAGCGCTGTAGGACGGCCAGCGTGGGCCCGGAGGTCAGGCGCTGCCACCCCGCTGCTGCTGCCATTCCCGGAAGAGCCGCTGCTCCTCGATCTCGATCCGGGTCTGCTCGGCCTGGAGCGCGCGCTGGCGCTCGAAATCGAGCTGCAGCTGGTTTTGTGTCTGCGCCCTGGTGACGGCTTCCTGCTGACGGCGCTGCTCGGCCTGACGGTCCAGCATCATGTTGCCAGCGAGCCCGCCGGCAGCACCTCCGACGAGCATGCCGGTCGTGCTGTTGCCGAAGAGCGCTCTGCCCGCGCCAGCGCCGGCGGCGGCGCCCGCCACCGTTCCGACGCCGGCAGGGGCCGTGCCGCCCGTGGTGTCGCAGGCGGCCAAGCCCACGGTGGCCAATCCAGCCAACACCATGATGCCGAGGCCGGACCGGCCCGATCGACGTGGCTCGGCCATCAGGGAACCCCCTCTTCCTGCTTCACGACGCTGACCATCTCGTCGAAGGACAGCCCGCCGTCATGGTTCTTGTCGCCATCCTTGAAGGCGCGCTCCTTGTTGGCCATCACCTCCTGGAAGCTGAGCACGCCGTCATGGTTGGTGTCGACGCGGTCGAACTGGGCCTTGTCGTGGGGGCCCAGCTCCTCAGGGGTGAGCGTGCCGCTGCCGTCCTTGTCGAGGGTGGCGAATCCCACGGCGGCATCCCGCGCGAGCTCCGGCAGGCTTACATAGCCGTCGCCGTTCGTGTCGGCGGCGTCGAAGGCGATCTGCTCGTCCGTGCACGGACACTCGATATCTGCCGCGGCACTTGGCTGCTGGGCAGCGGCCGGACCGGCGACGCCGGCCATCACAGCAATGGCGAACGATACCGACGGCAGCAGGATCCGCACTCTCGACCCCCCTGCCGCCATCCATCTACCCCGCTCGGGCATTGTTTGTGGCGCTCCTGGCTCGGCCCTCATGCAGTGGGACGGTACAGTCCTAACTCATGAAGATCCAGTGCAGTACTTATAGTGACCGTAGCGTTAGCTGGAAGGGGCGCCGCTGTGAAGACCCTAGGTGTCATTCGCGATCGACGGGGGCCCGTCGATCCGATGACAACTGTCCGAAGGGTGTGCCCTGCCGCCGGCACAGCTTGACATCGCCGTCGGATCCTGCAGAAGGTCCGGCCGGGGAAGGGTTCCCTCACATTAGCGGCGGGTAGAGCTTTGCGCCGGCTGCTGGCGACTCCCCGAGCTGTCAACGAAAGCCGAAACACCTGCCCTGGGCCGGGCCCCGAGGGCAGCTCCGCTTCGCGGGAAAGAGGAAAGCGCGATGTCGATCTCCAGGGCACCGGGTGACGGTCGATGCCGGTCTCGACGTCGGCCGCTCTTCCTGCTTGCGGCCCTGTTGCTCGTGGCCTGCCAACCGAAGGAGGAGAAGGCGCCTCCCGAGGTGCGCCCCGTCCGCACCGTCACGGTCGAGAAGCGCGATTCGTCCGTGCCCGTGGTGCTCACCGGGCGGATCCAGGCAGATGACGAGGTGTCGCTCGCCTTTCGCATCTCCGGGCGCATGGTCGAGCGGACGGTCAATCTCGGCGATCAGGTGAAGCCCGACCAGGTGGTGGCGCGGCTCGAGCCGCAGAACGAGATGAACGCGCTGCAGAGCGGCGCAGGCCAATCTGGCGGCTGCGGAGGGCCAGCTGGCCGAGGCCAACGCCGAGTTCGGGCGCCAGCAGCACCTGTCCGAGCGTGGCTTTGCCGCCCAGGCCGTGTTCGATCGGGCACGGCAGGCGCAGCAGACGGCCCAATCGGCCGTGGAAGCCGCCGACGGCGATGCTCAAGAACGCCAAGGACCAGGTGAGCTTCACCGAGCTCAGGGCGGATGCCGAAGGGGTGGTGACCGCGGTCAGCGCCGAGCCCGGCGAGGTGGTCCAGGCCGGCCAGCGGATCATCCAGCTGGCCCGCCAGGGCGGGCGCGATGCGGTGTTCGACGTGCCGGCGCAGGTGATCCGCTCGGCCCCGCCCGATCCGCTGATCACCGTCTTCCTGACCGACGATCCGACCGTGAAGGCGGACGGGCGCGTTCGCGAGGTGGCCCCGCAGGCCGACCCGGTGACCCGGACCTTCGAGGTCAAGGTGGGCCTGTCGAGCCCGCCGCCGGAGATGCGGCTCGGTGCCACGGTGACCGGGCGCATGGAGGTCGACGGCGGCCTGAGTCATCGAGATACCGGCGACCGCGCTGACGCAGCTCGACGGCGAGCCGGCCGTCTGGATCGTCGATCCGGACGCCATCGACGGTCACCCTCCGCAACATCAAGGTGCTGCGCTTCGACCCGGCGTCGGTCGTGGTGTCCGAGGGCTTGGAGCCCGGCGAGATCGTGGTCACGGCGGGGGTCCAGGCCCTCCACCCAGGCCAGCAGGTCCGCCTGCTCAAGGCGCCCTCATGAAGGAGCTCAACCTCTCGGGCTGGGCGCTCAAGAACAAGGCCCTCGTCGTCTACTTCATGATCGTCGCCGTGGTGGCGGGGGTGGCGGCCTTCTTCAGCCTGGGCCGCAACGAGGATCCGTCCTTCACCATCAAGACGATGGTGGTGCAGGCGGCTTGGCCGGGGGCGACGATCGAGGATACCGAGCAGCAGGTCACCGAGCGGATCGAGCGCAAGCTGCAGGAGCTGCCCGGCCTCGACAATCTCCGCAGCTTCACGCGGGCGGGCTCGACGACGATCTTCGTCGATCTGAAGGGCTCGGTGACGGCACCCGAGATCCCGGCGATCTGGCAGCAGGTCCGCAACGACGTCAACGACATCCGGCCCACCTCTGCCCGCCGGCGTGGTCGGGCCGTTCTTCAACGACCGGTTCGGCGACACATTCGGCATCATCTACGGCTTCACCGCCGACGGGTTCACCCAGCGCGAGCTGCGCGACTATGTCGAGGACGCGCGCTCGAAGCTGCTCCAGGTGCCCGACGTCTCGAAGATCGAGATCCTGGGTGCCCAGGACGAGGTGATCTTCGTCGAGTTCTCGATGCGGCAGCTGGCGAGCCTCGGCATCGACCGGAGCGCCCTGCTGGCCGCCTTGCAGACCCAGAACGTGGTCCGGCCGGCCGGCGTCATCCAGACCGGGGACGAGACGATCTCGCATACGGGTCTCGGGCTCGTTCGAATCCGAGCAGGACATTCTCGACACCACCTTCGTCGCCGGCGGCCGCATGATAAGGCTGGCCGACATCGCCAAGGTCCGGCGCGGCTTCGCCGACCCGCCCCAGCCCATGTTCCGCGTCGACGGCAAGCCGGCGATCGGGCTCGCCATCGCCATGCGCGACGGCGGCGACATCCTGGCGCTCGGCAAGAACATCCACGAGGCGATGGAGGAGATCACCGCCAACCTGCCGATCGGCATCCAGCCGGTCCTGGTGGCGGACCAGCCGGTCACGGTCGACCATGCCATCGGCGAGTTCATGACCTCGCTGTGGCAGGCGATCGCGATCATCCTGGCGATCAGCTTCATCAGCCTCGGCGTCCGCCCCGGCCTCATCGTGGCGCTGTCGATCCCGCTCACGCTCGCCATCGTCTTCCCGTTGATGCAGATCGGCCGGCATCGACATGCAGCGGATCTCGCTGGGCGCCCTGATCATCGCGCTGGCGCTGCTCGTCGACGATGCCATGACCACGTCGGACGCCATGCTGACCCGTCTCGCGGCCGGCGACGACAAGGAGGAGGCGGCGAGGTTCGCCTTCCGCACCTATGCCTTCGCGATGCTGGCCGGCACCTTCGTCACGATCGCCGGCTTCGTGCCGGTGGGCTTCGCGCAGAGCTCGGCCGGCGAGTACACCTTCTCGCTCTTCGCCGTCGTGACGATAGCGCTGCTCGTCTCGTGGGTGGTGGCCGTCGTCTTCGCGCCGGTCATGGGCATCGCGATCCTCAAGCCCCCGAAGCCCCGCAAGAGCGACGAGCCGCCGCTCGTCACGCGCTGGTACCGGAGCTTTCTCGTTCTGGCGCTGCGCCTCAGATGGGCCACGATCGCGATAACCTTGGGCCTGTTCGTCGGCTCGATCCTTTTGATGCCACTGATCCCGCGTCAGTTCTTTCCTTCCTCGGACCGGCCAGAGCTGCTGGTCGACCTGACGCTGCCGCAGAACGCGTCGATCTATGCCAGCGACGACATGGCCACCCGCTTCGATGCGCTCCTCAAGGGCGACCCCGACGTGGTGGGGTGGAGCACCTATGTCGGGCGTGGCGCCATCCGCTTCTACCTGCCGCTGAACGTGCAGCTGCCCAACAGCTTCTTCTCCCAGGCGGTCATCGTGGCCAAGGACGTGGCGGCCCGGGAGCGGTTGCGCCAGAAGATCGACAAGGCGCTGGCCGAGCAGTTCCCGAGCGTGGTGGGCCGTGCCTATCCGCTCGAGCTGGGCCCGCCGGTCGGCTGGCCGATCCAGTACCGGGTGAGCGGCCCCGACCCGCAAAGGGTACGGACGATTGCGCTCGATCTGGCCCAGGAGATCGCGCGCAATCCCGACACCCAGGAGGTCAACTTCAACTGGATGGAGCCGGCGCGCGAGGTCCGCATCCACATCGATCAGGAGCGGGCGCGCCTGCTTGGGCTCAGCTCCGATGCCGTGGCGGGCGTGCTCAACACGGTGATCACCGGCACGAATGTCACGCAGGTGCGTGACGGCATCTATCTGGTCAATGTCCTCGTTCGTGCCAATGACGAGCAGCGCGTCTCGCTCGAGACGCTCTCCACCCTGCAGGTGCCGCTGCCGAACGGGCGCACGGTCCCACTGAGCCAGTTCGCGACGTTCGACTATGGGCAGGAGCTGCCGCTGCTGTGGCGTCGCGACCGGGTGCCGACGCTGACCGTCCAGGCCGACGTCAGGCAGGGCGTGCTGCCCGAAGGCGTGGTCGATGCGCTGGCCCCCGACATCGCCAAGCTCGATGCCAGCCTGGAGAAGCCCTATCGCATCGTCGTCGGCGGCACCGTCGAGGAGAGCCAGAAGTCGCAGGCCTCGGTCATCGCGGTCGTGCCGGCGATGCTGGTCATCATGCTGACGGTCCTGATGATCCAGCTCAGGAGCTTCCAGCGCCTCATCGTGGTGCTCTGCGTGGCGCCGCTCGGCCTCATCGGCGTCGTGGCAGCGCTGCTCGTCTCGGGCCGACCGCTTGGCTTCGTCGCCATCCTGGGCATCCTGGCGCTGATCGGGATCATCACCAAGAACGCGGTGATCCTGATCGGCCAGATCGATGCCGAGCGGGCCGCCGGCAAGTCGGTGTGGGACGCGGTCGTCGGGGCCAGCAGCTCGCGCTTCCGGCCGATCATGCTGACCGCGGTCTCGACCGTGCTGGGCATGATCCCGATCGCACCCACCGTCTTCTGGGGGCCGATGGCCTTCGCGATCATGGGCGGCCTGCTGGTGGGCACGCTGCTGACGCTGATCTTCCTGCCGGCCCTCTATCTCGCTTGGTTCGGGGGCAGGGAAGGTACTGCTGACGCCGCGGCAGTGGCCCCCACGTGAGCAGACGGTCGCGGCCCCCGACGTTCCTGCGCCGGGTGGCCAGGATAGGGCGCACCCTGGCACTGCTGGTGGTCGTCGTCGCTCTGACCCTCCTCGGTGTCCGGGCGTACAACGCGCAGCGCGGCCAGCCGCTCGAGCTCTGGCACACCTTCGTGCCCCACGACATGCATGCAAAGGAGCTCGATAAGGCCGACTGGGCCCAGTACATGGCGGCCGAGCAGAAGATCTTCGACGAGGTCCGGACCGAGGTGACGGACAAGCTGCCCGCCAAGGACCGGGTGCCCGTCAACCGGTACTTCGCGGACAGCCCGATCTATCCCGGTCACTTCGCGCAAGACTGGAACCGATCCTACATCCTGGAGCCGGACGGTCCGCCCGCGGGAGCGGTGGTGCTGCTGCACGGGCTCACCGATTCGCCCTACAGCCTGCGCCACGTCGCGCAGAGCTACAGCGCCCACGGCTTCGTCGCGATCGCCATCAGGATGCCCGGCCACGGAACCGTGCCGTCGGGGCTGACCGATGTCGAATGGGAGGACTGGTCGGCGGCGACGCGGCTCGCGGTGCGCGAGGCTCGGCGGCGGATCGGCCCGTCGCAGCCGCTGCAGATCGTCGGCTTCTCGAACGGCGGCGCCCTGGCGATGAAGTATGCGCTGGACGCGATCGAGAATCCGGAGCTGTCCACGCCCGGACCGGCTCGTGCTGATCTCGCCGATGATCGGCATCACGCGCTTTGCGCGCTTCGCCGGCCTCGCCGCCCTGCCGGCGATCCTCCCGGCCTTCGCCAAGGCCGCCTGGCTCTCGGTGGTGCCGGAGTTCATCCCCTTCAAGTACAACTCTTTCCCGGTGAACGGGGCCACGCAGTCCCACCGCCTGACGGTGGCCCTGCAGGCGCAGATCGACAGGCTCGCGAACGAGCACAAGCTGGACGGCCTGCCGCCGATCCTGACCTTCCAGTCGGTGATCGACTTCACGGTCAGCACCCGGGCGATCATCACGGCCCTCTACAACCGTCTGCCGGCGAACGGCAGCGAGCTCGTGCTCTTCGACCTCAACAGGACGGTCAAGTTCGGCCCCCTGCTGCGCGTCAGCTTCGACACCACGCCGAGCCGGCTCCTGCCACCGGCACCACGCGCCTACCGCACCACCATCGTGACGAACGCCGACCCCGGGACGAGCCAGGTCGTGGCACGCGTGACCGAGGCCGGCGCCACCGCCGAGCAGACGGAGGAGCTGGGCCTCTCCTATCCGGCTGGCGTCTTCTCGCTCTCGCACCTGGCGATCCCGTTCCCGATGAACGATTCGCTCTATGGGATGCAGCCCCAGGGCGAGCCCGAGTTCGGCGTCGAGCTCGGGGCGCTGGCCGCCCGCGGCGAGCGCGGCGCCCTCATCATCAGCCCGGAGTCGCTGATGCGGATGACGTCGAACCCGTTCTATCCCTTCACGATCGCCCGCATCGAGGCCGGGATCCCCACGCCGATCAAGGAAGCCGGATCGGCCACCGCCAAGCCCTGAGCGCCGCGGGCGCCGGGCAACCAATACGGCCCAACCATCGCCACCGCCGGCCAACCGCATGCTGTGCTCCCATGGCCTGCCTCCGCGCCGAGCTATCTGCTAGACTACCGACCCCGTGGGGCCGCCACGATCAGGGGACGACGCCATGCTCTATCTCGACCTGCCGACCACGGACCAGCTCAAGCGGCTGATGCACACCCGCTCGGCCGCCTGCGTCTCGATCTATCTCGAGACGACGCCGCTCTCGCAGCACACGGACGCGGCGCGGATCGAGCTCGGCAACCTCCTCAAGGAGGCCTGCCGGCAGCTCGAGGAGGCGGCGGTGGACAAGGCCACGGTCACCGCGATCCGCGAGCCTCTGGAGGCGCTCGGCGAGGATGAGGCGTTCTGGCGCTTCCAGGCGACGAGCCTCGCCCTCCTGGCGACGCCGAGCCAGCTCCTGTCGTTCCGTCTCGCCAACAAGATCCCCTCCCAGGTCGAGGTGTCCGATCGCTTCCACCTGAAGCCGCTGCTGCGCGCCGTCACCTTCCCGCAGGCCGCGCTCGTGCTGGCCCTTTCGGAGGGGGCGGCGCGCGTCATCGAGGTCCCGCCGAGCGGCCCTGCGGTCGAGGTCAGGGTCCAGGACCTGCCCCGTGACGCCGCCGATGCCGCCGGCCGCTCGACGATCAACGACCGCTCGCCGAAGGGCCGGATCCAGGGCTCGGAAGGGCAGAAGGTCCGGCTCGTCCAGTATGCGCGCAAGGTCGAGGCGGCCCTGCGGCCGGTGCTGGCCGGCAGCCGCGTGCCGCTGTTCCTCGCCGCCACCGAGCCGCTGGCGTCGATCTACCGCTCGGTCAGCAGCCATCCCGAGCTGGCGCGGGAGACGCTCGCCGGCAGCCCGGACCGCAGCGCCGATGCCGAGCTCGCGGCCGCCGCACGCGCCGGGCTCGACCGCCTCCATGCCGAGACCGTGGCCGAGCTCCGTGCCCGTTTCGAGAGCCGGGCGCAGCAGCAGCGCACGACCACCGACATCGCGCAGGCGGCGCGTGCTGCGACGTTCGGCGCGATCGAGGCGCTTCTGGTCGACATGGACGAGACGGTGCCGGGAACGGTGGACGAGACGAGCGGTGCCGTCACCTTCGCCGAGGCTCCCGGCCGCGACAGCTACGGGGTGATCGACGAGATCGCGGCGCGCGCGCTGACAAGTGGTGCCAGGGTGATGGCGGTCCGCAAGAGCGACATCCCCGGGAACGCCCGGCTGGCGGCGATCCTGCGCTATCCCATGTAGGGGCAGGGGCCGGCCTGGCTCAGAACGATCCGAAGAGCGTGCCCAGGACGATCACGGCGATCAGCGCCAGGATGGCGCCGACGATCGCGACCATGACGATGTCGAGATAGCTCTTGGCGTGGGTCGAGCCGCACACGGCCAGCATGGTCACGACGGCACCGTTGTGCGGCAGGCTGTCAAGCGTGCCGGCCGACATCACGGCCACGCGGTGCAGCAGCGCCGGATCGATGCCCGTCTCGGCCGCGATGCGCAGATAGGTGCTGCCCAGCGCGTCGAGCGCGATCGTCAGGCCGCCCGAGGCCGAGCCCGTGAGGGCCGAGAGCACGTTTGTCGCGACGGCCAGCGAGACCAGCGGCCCGCCGCCGATCGAGAGCACCCACTCGCGCACCATGGCGAAGGCCGGCAGCGCCGCGACGACCGCGCCGAAGCCCACGAGGCTGGCGACGCTGACCGCCGGCAGGACGGCCGCGTTGGCGCCGGCGTCCATGCTCGAGCGCAGGCGCGGCAGGCGACGCCAGTTGACCAGGACCACGACGAGGATCGCCACGGCCAGCGCCACCACGACCGCCCACACGCCACCCACCGACTGCAGCGAGGTGGCGCCCCAGCTGCTTCTCGGCGAGGAACGAGGCGTCGATGCGCGGCAGCACGACCATCGCCATCACGAAGTTGACGACGATCACCACGACCAGAGGGAGTGCCGCGAGGACGATCGGCGGCTGGGCGGCGCTTTCGTGACCGCGATGGATCTCGGCCGGATCGAACTCGCGGGCGGTGGTGGCGCGCTCGCGGATCGAGCTCGTCGTCGGCGGCCGCATCGGGGGCGACCACCGTCGCCGCCATAGCCCTCGCCCGCCCCGCGCGCCGCGGCCTCGCGCCGGCCCAGCCACCAGAGGCCGAAGCCCAGCATGATGGCTGCGGCGATGATGCCGAGCCCCGGTGCGGCGAAGGGCGTGGTGCCGAAGAAGGGCATCGGGATGGCGTTCTGGATGGCCGGCGTTCCGGGCAGGGCCGACATGGTGAAGGTCGAGGTGCCGAGCGCTATGGCCGCGGGCATCAGCCGGTGCGGGATGTTGGCGGCGCGGAACAGCGCCTGGGCCATCGGCGCCAGCACGAAGAAGGCGACGAAGAGGCTGACGCCGCCATAGGTGACGAGCGCGCCCGCCAGCACCACCGCCAGCACCGCACGCTTCGGCCCCAGCCGTTCGGTCATGTATTGCGCGATCGCCCCGACCGAGCCGCTGTCCTCCATGAGCTTGCCGAAGAGCGCGCCCAGGAGAAACAGGGGGAAGAACTGCGCGAGGAAGCCCGACGCGCTGCCCATGAAGGTCTGCGTCCAATGGGCCAGCGCCGGCTCGCGCGACGCGACGGAGGCGATGATCGCCGCGGCCGGGGCCAGAAGCAGGATGCTCCAGCCGCGGTAGGCGAGCCAGACGAGGAGGCCCAGGCCGAGCAGTATCCCCAGGAGCCCCACGGCCTCAGACACCCACCAGGAGCTGGTCGATATCGCAGGGTCGAGCGCGTCCCCAGCTCCTTGCCCCGTCCGGCCAGGAAGGACTCGGCGCTTCGGCGCCCCTCGTCGCGCAGCATGGTGAGAAAGGCCCATTCGGCGTTGAGCTTGGAGGAGTAGCCGAGCTCCGTCATCATCCTGCTGGCGACGAGGTGGATGCGCATGCCCGCCCACATGGCACCCTCGCTGTTGCCGGGATCGGCCACCTGGCGGAGCAGCGCTATCATGCGCAGCTCCTTCAGCAGCACCGCGTTGAAGGAGACCTCGTTCAACCGGTTGAGGATGTCGCGGGCCGTACGTGGCGTCCCGGGCCGCTCGACCGGGTTGATGGCGACGAGGATGGTATCCCTCGAGCGGCATTCGCGAATGAGCGGCGTCATCGTCGGGTTGCCGGAATAGCCCCCGTCCCAGTAGGCCTCGCCGTCGATCTCGACCGCCTGGAACATGGTGGGCAGGCAGGCCGAGGCCAGCATCGCGTCGGGCGTGATCTCGGCGTTGCGGAACACTCGGCCACGGCCGGTACGCACATTGGTGGCGGTGACGAAGACCTTGATCGGCGCCTTGGCGAGGCGGTCGAAGTCGACGCAGTCGGCCAGGATATCGCTCAGCGGGTTGGAACCGCTGGGGTTCAGATCGTAGGGCGAGAACAGCCGCGAGGCGAGATCCATGGCCACGAACGCGGGCGAATGATCGAGCGTCCAGCGCCCCAGCAGCACGTCGAGGAAGCCTCGCTGCAAGGGGCTCAACCGGGCGGCATCGGAGACGCTGCGCCAGAAGCGCTCAAGCGCGGCGCGGGCACCCTCGGCCCCGCCCGCAGCATGACCATCGGCCAGCACCGCTGCATTCATCGCCCCGGCCGACGTCCCGGAGATGCCGTCGATCTTCAGCCACGGCTCCTCGAGGAGGCGGTCCAGCACGCCCCAGGTGAAGGCGCCATGCGCCCCACCGCCCTGGAGCGCCAAGTCAACCAACAGCTCGTCACGTCGCATCTGCTACTCCGCCAGAGACGACAACCAGTCTCTAGGCTATCCGGGTAAAGCCTTTGCGACGACAGGGCCATGACGGAACCGGCATGTGGGCGCTATGCCGCACTGCAGCAATGAAGCCCGATTGACGGCACTCGCGCCGATGCTGCACAGTTCAGAGTGCGCCCGTTGGGGCGTGGGAGGACACACCCTGTCATGAGCGCGGCCCAGTCGAGCCGGGAGCCGAGACCGTCGTCCTCGGCGGATGCATTCGTTGCAGTGCTTTTCCTCGTTGTCCTCGTCGTGGCGAGCTTCGTGCTGTTCGGCGACAACGCCGCGTTCGGACCGACGCAGATAGCGCTCACCCTGGCCGCGACGGCAGCCGCGGGCATCGCCTGGAAGAATGGGCACGCCTGGAACGACATCCGTCAGGCGGTGGTCGATGGCATCGCCTCGGCCCTGCCGGCGATCTTCATCCTGTTCGCGGTCGGAGCGCTGATCGGCACCTGGGCCATGAGCGGCACGCTCGTGGCGATGGTCTACTATGCGCTGGGGGTGCTCAGCCCGAACTTTTTCTACCTTTCCGCTTGCGTCATCTGCGGGCTGATCTCCGCGAGCATCGGCAGCTCCTGGACGACGGTCGCCACGATCGGCGTCGGCATGATGGGCGTGGCCCAGCAGATGGACCTCTCGCCCTATGTGACGGCCGGCGCCGTGATCTCCGGCGCCTATTTCGGCGATCGCTCGTCGCCGCTCTCGGACACGGCGAACTTGGCCTCGGCAGCGACCGGGGTCCCGCTGCTCGAGCACATCCGGGCCAGCCTTGTCACCGGCGTGCCCGCCCTCCTCCTCTCCCTCGCGATTTTCGGGCTGCTCGGAAGCCCCGGCGACTTCGATGCCTCGGCCACCCAGGCCGCCATCTCCAGCCGCTTCGCGGTGACGGCCTGGGCGTTCATCCCTGTGGCCGTCGTGATCGTGGCATCGGTTGCGCGCGTGCCGCCGTTCCTCGCCATCCTGAGCGGTGCCCTGGCGGGTGGCGTGATGGCGGTGATCCTGGTGCCGGGCCTCGTGCTGCAGCATGCCGCCCGGCCCGACCTGCCGGTTTGGCTCGGACTTCATCAAGGGCGTGTGGCAGGCGCTCGCCACGGGCTTCGTCTATCGGAGCGGCAACGCGGACCTCGACGTGCTGCTGTCCCGCGGCGGCATGGACAGCATGCTGAACACGGTCTGGCTGATCATGGCGGCGTTGGCGTTCGGCTCGGTGATGCACCATGCCGGCCTGCTCGACCGCGTGGTGGCACCCGTCGCGCGTCTGGCCCGCTCCACCGTGAGCCTCGTCACCGCGGTCCTGGTAGCGGCGATCGGCATCAACATCGTTGCCGCCGACCAGTATCTCGCGGTCGTCCTGCCCGGCCGCACCTTCAAGGAGGAGTTCGTCCGCCGCGGCCTCCCGCTGCACGTCCTGTCGCGGTCGCTCGGCGACGGCGGCATCGTGACGGCGCCGCTGGTGCCGTGGAACAGCTGCGGCGCCTTCATGGCCGCAACGCTCGGCGTCACCACGCTCCACATGCTGCCCTTCTGCTTCTACAACCTCTTCAGCCCCGTCATTGCGATCGTGGTCGCGGTCCTGATCGGCCGGAAGGCGGCCCCGGCCGCTAGCGCCGCCAGCACCGCTGGAGAATGAAGGGCAGAGCCGGCTTCCTGTCACGGGGCCATACATCGTCTGCCATAAACGCGGAGGCTCGACGGCCACGAGGCTAGGGTCAACTGCAACAAGAGCAATCCTGTGAATACAATACTGCGATGCAGCAAGTAACGGCGCTCGCGATGTAACTTGCCAGCCTCTGTGTTATTCCGCTAAGACTCCCCTCGTATTGTGGCAAAGAACGACCGATAGCCGTATCGGCTGACAGGGGGCTGAAAATGGCAGAGTCGACGGCGAAGTTCACGCTTCCGACCCTGACGGCCATGGTCGTCGGATCGATGGTCGGAGCGGGAATCTTCTCGCTGCCGCGCTCCTTCGGTCAGGCGACGGGGCCATTCGGGGCGCTCATCGCCTGGACCATCGCCGGCGTTGGCATGCTCATGCTGGCGTTCGTCTTCCAGACCCTGGCCCAGCGCAAGCCGGACCTCGACGCCGGCATCTTCGCCTACGCGAAGGCTGGCTTCGGCAACTATCTGGGTTTCGCCGCCGCCTTCGGCTTCTGGGCCGGCACCTGCCTCGGCAACACCACCTATTTCATCCTGATCAACTCGACGCTCGGCCGATTCATTCCCGGTCTTCGGCGACGGCAACACCGTGATCGCCGTGATCCTTTCCTCGATCGTCCTGTGGGCCGTCCATTTCATGGTCCTGCGCGGCATCAAGGAAGCGGCCGCTATCAACAAGATCGTGACGATCGCCAAGATCGTGCCGATCGGCATTTTCATCATTGTCATGTTCGTCTTCTTCAAGGCGGACAAGTTCACCGGCAATTTCTGGGGCGGCGGCACCTACAGCTTGGGCGAGGTGTTCACCCAGGTGCGCAGCACCATGCTCGTCACGGTCTTCGTGTTCATCGGTATCGAGGGCGCCAGCGTCTATTCCCGCTATGCCCGGCGCCGCGAGGATGTCGGCCTCGCCACCATCTTCGGCTTCGTGGGCGTGCTCTGCCTGCTGGTTCTGGTGACGCTGCTGCCCTTCGGCATGCTCGACCGCAGCCAGCTCGCCGACATGCGGCAGCCCTCGATGGCCGGCGTGCTCGAGGCGGCGCGTCGGGCCGTGGGGCGGCGTGTTCATCAGCGTCGGGCTCCTCGTCTCGGTGCTGGGCGCCTACCTCGCCTGGTCGCTGCTCGCCGCCGAGGTTCTCTTCATGGCCGCGAAGGACGGGCTCGTCCCCAGAGGGCTGGCCGGAGAGAACCAGAACAAGGTGCCGTCCGTGGCGTTGTGGCTCACCAACGGCCTCGTGCAGCTCTTCCTGATCCTGACCCTGTTCGCGCGCGAGGCCTTCGACCTCGCCCTCTCGCTGACCAGCGCCAAGACCCTGATCCCCTATGTGCTGGTAGCAGCGTTCGCCCTGAAGCTGGCCTGGAAGGGCGAGACCTACGAGGGCTCGCCCCGGGAGCGGCGCAAGGGCCTGATCGTCGGCGCGCTGGCGACCATCTACACCTTGTTCATGCTCTATGCCGGGGGCCTCAAATACGTGCTCCTGGCCTGCATCCTGTTCGCGCCGGGATCGATCCTGTTCATCATCGCACGCCGCGAGCAGGGCCAGCCCCTGTTCACGTCTACCGAGTGGATCATCTTCATGGCCGTCGTCGCCGCCGCCCTCGTCGGCGTGTACGGCCTGGCGACCGGAACGATCACGATCTGATCCTAGGGAGGCTCAACGATGGCTCAAGCTGGCACGCAGCCCAAATACGGCGTGCATTCCGAGGTCGGGCCAGCTCCACAAGGTGCTGGTCTGCGCGCCGGGGCTGGCGCACACGCGCCTGACGCCCTCCAATTGCGACTCGCTGCTGTTCGACGACGTGCTGTGGGTGCAGAACGCCAAGCGCGACCATTTCGACTTCATGACCAAGATGCGCGAGCGCGGCGTCGACGTCGTCGAGATGCACAACGCGCTGGCCGAGACGCTCGACAACCCGGAAGCGAAAAAGTGGCTGCTGGACCGGCAGATCACGGTCAACGAGGTGGGCCTGGGCCTCGTCGCCGAGACCCGGGGCTTCCTTGACAGCCTCGATTCGCGGAAGTTGGCCGAGGTGATGATCGGCGGTCTCTCGGCGCTCGAGCTGCCGGACAAGTACCAGTCCGAGTACCTCACCATGGTCCGCGAGGCGACCGGCGCCGCCGAATACCTGCTGCCGCCGCTCCCGAACACGCTCTACACGCGCGACACGACCTGCTGGATCTATGGTGGCGTGACCGCTGAACCCGCTCTACTGGCCGGCACGGCACGAGGAGACGCTGCTCACCACGGCGATCTACAAGTTCCATCCGAGCTTCAAGGACGCCAACATCCAGGTCTGGTGGGGCGACCCCGACGTCAACCACGGGTCTGCGACCCTCGAGGGCGGCGACGTGCTCATCGCCGGCAACGGCATCGTCCTGATCGGCATGAGCGAGCGGACCTCGCGCCAGGCGATCACCCAGGTCGCGAAGGAGCTGTTCGCCAAGGGCGCCGCCACGCGGGTCATCGCCGCTGCTATGCCCAAGCTTCGGGCCGCCATGCATCTCGACACCGTCTTTACTTTTGCCGACCGCGACGTGGTGACGGTGTTCCGCGACATCGTCGACCGCATCCACCCGATCTCCCTGCGCCCGGGCAGCGGCCCGACCGGCATCGAGATCACGCTCGAGAAAAAGCCGTTCACGGACGTGGTCGCAGAGGCGATGGGCCTCAAGAAGCTGCGCATCGTGGCGACCGGCGGCGACCCCTATGCCGGCGAGCGGCAGCAGTGGGACAGCGGCAACAACCTCGTCGCCGTCTCGCCGGGCGTGGTCTTCGCCTATGACCGCAACGTCGAGGTCAACACCGCGCTGCGCAAGGAAGGCGTCGAGGTCATCGAGATCGTCGGCGCCGAGCTCGGCCGCGGCCGCGGCGGCGGGCACTGCATGACCTGCCCGCTGATCCGCGACCCGGCCTAGCCTCCGGGATCCCGTCGCCGCGTCCAGCCGGTCACCCGAGAGGCGCCAGGGCTCAGCTCCTCTTCGCCAATCGGGTGATCGTCTGGCCGGCGACGTTGACGCCGGCGACCAGCCCCGACTGGCCCCAGACGAAGACGATGATCGGCTTCTGCAGCGTCGTGTTGCTGATCTCGCCGCGCGCCCCAACCGTGGCCACGGCGAAGTCGACGCCGACGCCGACCTGGAAGCCGTTCATGGTCTGGAACGTGTTCAACGCCTGGTCGGTGGTGAAGAAGTAGCCCTGGGAGAAGGTCTGGGCACCGATCTGGAGGCCGAACGAGCCGCCGGTGAGGCTGTAGAAGCCAGTGGGCTTGCCGCCCTGGTAGAGCACGCCCTGGCCGAACTGCCCGCCGAACATGAAGCTGCCCTGGGTCACGCCAGGAAAGATGAGGTAGGCGCGTGAGCTCTCGGCGACGCTCCGAGCTGCCGGCACCTGAGCCTCTAGTCCGGCCAGGGCGGCCTGTGCGCGGGCATCGAGATTTGCACGCGACTCCTCGGTCGTGCTGCAGGCCGCGCCGAGCGCGGTCGCTCCGAAACCGACCAGCCCGCGACCCAGGGCACGGCGCGACATCACCATAGAGTTTTCCTTCATTCAGGCTGCTTCAGTCGGGCCCCGGGCCCGCGCCGAACACTTGCCCATACAAGAAGCCCCGGTCAACGGGTGAGCCCGCTTTGCGGATTTGCCCGTCGGGATCGACCGGGAGGTTCTAGCGAGCGTGATCAGCGGCCGATGAGAAGCGCAGCGCCCAGGGCGACCGTGATCGCGATGAGCGACAGGCCCATGCTGGGCCAGGAGCGCAGCGCCCGGTCCGCCCGCTCGACGACGTCGGCACAGCTGACCGCCACGCGCGAGGCGCTCTCGCCGATCACGACGATGTCGCCTTCCGGCACCTGCGGGAGATGGCGGCCCCAGCGCCGCAGCGCGGCAAAGAGCGCTGCGCCCAGCAGGACCGGCCAGAGCGCTCCCCAGAGCGCTGCCGGCTTCAGCGGGTCGGCGAGGCTGCCGCCTGTCGCCAGCGGATAAAGGGCCCAGGGCACCACGACGGCGGCAAGCGCCATAGCCAGCCACGGCAGGGTGAGGCCGGCCGGAGCCACGGCGTCCTCCTCGTCGGGCCTCGTGGCGACGAGACGCTCCAGGAAGCGCAACATGAGCAGCGTCGTGCCTGCCGCCGACAGATAGCCCAGCGTGCCGACGAGGCCGTAGCCGAGCTGCGCCTTCGCTGCCAGCTTCGCCAGAGCGCCGCCCGTGAGCGGCAGGCCGCCCATGCCGAGCGCCAGCACCGCCGCCGGCACGAGAACGGGCCAGAGACGCCGGTGGGTCGCGGCGGCGACGCCCACGGCCAGGAAGAGAGCGCCCTTGGCCAGCACGTGGTGTGCCGCGAGATAGGCGGCGTCGAGGTCCAGCCGCGCGCTGCCGGCAATCAGGCCCATGCCCAGCACGGTCGTGACCAGCCCCATCTGGCTGACGCTGGAATAGGCCAGCACCGTCTTGGGATTGACCTGGGTGATCCCGATGGCGACGGCATAGAAGGTGGTGACGAGGCCCACCGTCACGAGGACCATGCCCCAGCCGGAGGGCACGGCACCCAGGGGCATGAAGCGGATCAGCCCGATGATACCGGCCTTGATGATGGCGCCGCTGAGGACCGCCGAGGCGGGCATGGGTGCCGCAGGGTGGGCGATTGGCAGCCAGACGTGAAGCGGCACGAGCCCGGCCTTGAGGCCGAAGCCGGCGAGGAGGAACAAAAGGGTGGCCGTGCGCCAGGGCGAGGTGGGCAGCGCTGCCAGCACGTGGCTGATCAGCAGATCGCCTCCCGGCGCTGCCGTCGCCAGGAGGACGAAGCCCATCAGCAGGAACACCTCGCCCGCGATCGCGAGCTCGAGATAGATGGTGCTGGCACGCAGCGCCCGAGGCGTGCCGTCGTGCAGCACGAGCCCATATGCGGCGAGGCTTGCGATCGTGAAGAGAAGAAAGAAGCTCGCAAGGTCGGCAGCCATGAAGACGCCGAGGCTGCCGGTGAGCGTCATCAGCCAGAACTCGGCGAAGCGCCCGCCGTGCGGCTTGCCGCGGAGATAGGTGGCGGCATAGGCGCCGGCGCAGATCCAGAGCAGCGCGGCCGCGCCCAGCAGGATCGCGCCCGGCAGGTCGAGCGCCAGCACCACCTTCAGAACCGGCAGCTCCAGCACCAGCGACGGCGCGCCGGCCGAGAAGAATGCCGCGGCGAGCCCCGGAACGGGCGCCAGCCACAGCCATGAAAGCATGTGCTCGCGAGGCCATCGCCCGATGCAGGCCACGAGCATCACCAGGGGGAGGACGAGGGTAAGCACGAGCAGCGCGGCGGAAAACGTCATGGGCCACCATGCCAATGGGGTCTGGCGCGCGAGCTCAATGGAGGCTCGCCTCGAGGACGTGCAGACGGCCGATCTGCAGGACCCCGAGCTTGCCGAGCGGCACGAGGCCCAGCAGCACCGAGAGCAGGGCCAGCGCCAGGACCACCAGCTCCTTGCGGCGCGGCACCGTGGCACGCCGCGCCACCGGCTCCGCCGTGCCGGCCAATGACGGGGCGAGGACACGGAAGACATAGCCACCCGCAAGAAGGCCACCGCCCAGAATGACGAGTGCCCACCACCATTGGCCGCTCTCGATCGATGCCCGGAGCAGAAGCCACTTCGCCACGAATCCGCCGCTCCACGGCACGCCCATCAACGACAGTCCCGCAAGCGCAAAGGCGATCAACGTCATCGGCAGTATCCGGCCGATCCCGCCGAGCCCGGCAATCCTGTCATGACCGAGCGTCGCGCTGATGATGCCGGCCGCCATGAACATGGCTGCCTTGGCGAAGGCGTGGGAGACGAGCTGGAGCACGCCGCCGGTCCAGGCGATGGCGCTCCAGGGCACCGCCGCCCCATAGCCGGCAAGGGGGAAGACCAGGAACAGATAGCCGATCTGTGCCACCGTGGAATAGGCGACCAGGAGCTTGAGCCGCGCCTGGCGCAGCGCCCCCACGCCGCCCACGAGCACGGCGCCGGCACCCAGGGCCGCCAGAAGCTGCCCCGCCGTCGGCGTCATCAGCCCCGGCATCACGCTGAACCACAGCCGGACGATCAGGAAGAACGATGCCTTGACCACCAGGGCCGAAAGCACGGCGCTCGCCGCCGGCGGAGCGCCCGCATGGGCGGGCGGCAGCCAGACATGGAGGGGGAAGAGCGCGGACTTGGCCATCAGCCCGGCCGTGATGAGCACGGCCGCCGCCCATGTGGCCGGATCGGCGTGGACGCGGCCGGACAGAAGGACGATGTCGAGCGTGCCGTAGGCGCCGTAGAGCAGCGCTACGCCCAGGAGGTAGAGGATGGAGCCGGCGAGCGCCACCAGGAGATAGCGAAGCGCTGCGGCAATCGTCTCCGCGCGGCCGTCGAGGCAGACGAGCGGTACCGCGGAGAAGGTCAGGAGCTCGAGGGCGACGTAGAGATTGAAGAGATCGTCGCCCAGGAAGACGGCGTTCATCGCTCCCCAGAGGCCGAGCAGAAGTATCCAGAAGACCGTGGGCGTCCGTGCCTCGGACACCCCTGGCGGAGTCGCGTAGTCGCCACGCGCGAAGAGCCCCGTGGCGCAGATGACGACCGCCGTCATCACGAGCATCGCCGCCGAGAGGCCGTCGACGCGGAGCGTGATGCCGAGGGGAGGCTGCCAACCGCCGAGGATGTAGGTCAGAGCCGCGTTGGATTGCCAGACGCGGCCGAAGATCGCGAGCGAGAGGGCGAGCCCGACCGGCAGGAGCACGAGGGCGATCTGCTCGGCGCGACGTCCGCCCAGCACCATGGCCAGCAGGACGCCGGCAGCGGGGAGCATGAGCGCCAGGACGAGCAGAAAGCCGCCGGCGTCTCCCGAGCCGGCGAGATCGGAAGCCTGGCTCAGCACGGATCGCCCCTGTCGGGAGCGGACTGGGCCGGCTGGTCGGCGGGGCGGCCCGTGCCGCTCGTCTCGTCGCCAAGGCGCACGATCAGGGCCACGCCCAAGGCCGTTGCCGCGAAGGCGACGACGATACCGGTGATGACCATCGCGTGCGGCACCGGATCGGCGCCGAGCACACCCACCGCCCCCCGCCGCGCGACCACGCCGAAGAGCAGAAAGGCGCCGCCGCCGATGAGGTTGAAGGCCAGAAGCTTGCGGAGCGGGTAGCCTCGGTCGCCAGCCCGAAGAGGCCGAGGCCGACGAGCGCCGCGCCCAGAAGGCCGAAGAGCGTAGCCGTGCTCATTGCCGGGGCATCCGCTCCGGCGGGCCGGCAGCCAGCATTCCGAGCGTCGCGGCGATAGAGAGGGTGACCGGCACCTCGATCGCCAGGATGAATGCCTTCGCGAATGCAGGGGGATAGGCGAGGAAGGCGTCGGCCAGGACAAAGCCCGCGAGGCCCACGGCGAGAAACACGGTGGCACCCGCAACGAGGACGAGGCGAAGCCGACGCCGGCTGACCGCCGGCGCCTCGGTCAGGCCAGCCATCATCCCGAGGATCCACATGGCGGCCAGGATCGTGCCGCCCTGGAAGGCGCCTCCCGGCTCGTCGGCGCTGACCCAGAGCACATAGACACCCACGACGATCCCGACAGGGATCAGCAGCCGGGCGAGAAAGGCCAGCACGCCGTCCCGCTCGAGTCGATAGCGGGGGCCTGGGCTGCCGCCCCAGAGGCGATCCGGCGCCAGCGACCACACGCCCACGAGCGCCAGCACGAGCACCACTTTCTCGAGCAAGGTATCGACAGCGCGGTAGGCCATCAGGGTCGCCGTGACCGGATTGCCGAGGCCGGTCGCCGGCAGTCCCGCCGCCGCCAGCGGCGCCAGCGTCGGAGCCTTGTCCGGCAGCCACAGCACGCCGACGGCGATCCCGGCCGCGACCAGCAGGGACAGGACGGCCGCCGCGCCGCGCTGGGCTGGTCCCGCCGCCTCGGCGAAGGCGCCAGCACCACGCACACGCGCTGCCGCGCCGAGCAGGAGGACGCCCGTCACGCCGGCGCCGATCGCAGCCTCGGTCATCGCGACGTCCACCGCCGCCAGCCTTACCCAGGCCAGCGTGAGAAGGAGGCCATAGGCGATGAAGCCCACGACCGCGGCGAAGACATCACGCGTCAGGGTGACCCAGGCCGCGACGGCGAGGATCAGGACCGCCAGGCCCAGATCGAGGACGAGGGCTCCGCTCACGGCCGCCGTCCGCCGCCCAGCGCCACCTGTCCGATCAGCTGGGCCACCGTGGCGCCCGCAACGAGGACCAAAAGCCAGACGAGCACGAGCTTCAGCCCCACGAGCGGGCCGGGCACCTGCGGCAGCAGGCCCAGGACCACGAGTCCGAGGCCGAGATTGTCGGCTTTCGTCAGGGCGTGCAGGCGGCACAGCGTGTCGGGGAAGCGCAGCAACCCGATGGTGCCGGCGAGAAAGAAAAATGCGCCGGCCCCGACCGCGACGATGGTGAGGATATCGAGGGCGGCGGTCATGCCGGGAGCTAAGGCTTCGGCCGATCGGCCGCCGGAGGCGCGCCTTTGACGAGCGCCACCGAGGCAAAGGCCCCGAGCAGGGCCAAGACCAGCGCCACGTCGACGATCGCAGGGCGGTCGATCGCGGTCGCCAGCAGCAGCAATGCGGCTATGCCCCCCGTGGCCAGCAGCTGCGCCGCCATCATGCGATCGGCGTCGGCCGGCCCGCGCAGCACACGCACGAGCCCCAGCGCCACCATCGCCAGCACGAAGCCGGCGGCGGCGAGCAGAAACTCATTCATGGGCAGCATCGCGGCCGAGCGCCCGGGCCAGCAGTGCCTGCTCCTCGGTCAGCTGTCGCTACCACAGGTTGTTCGATGTCGAGGCAGTGGACCGTCAGCCTGCCGTTCGCGTCCGGCCCGACAGGCAGGGTGCCCGGCTGCAGGCTCGACAGAAGGCGAAAGGCCTGGCGTCCCGCCCCGGGGGCCAAGCCCATCGGAATGGTCACAAAGCCGGGTCGCAGGGGCAACTGTGGGTCCAGAGCCCGCCTTGCGACATCGACGCCGGCGGCAACAGATTGCCAAAGGAACCGTAGCGCCAGGCGAGCCAGGATGGCGGGGCGCGGGCGACGGATGGCCGGAGGCAGGAGACGCAGGCTTACCCAAGTTGCTGCCATCGCGGTCACCAAGCCGACAGCAAGATCGGCGCCGTGAACACCGAAGAGCACCACCCATAGGCCGAGGAACGCAAGCCCCCGGATCATCGCCGACCATCCTGCGCCGCCAATGGAAGATTGGCTGCCAAGCCTATTCATGGTGTCTTCTCAGGTCTTCCCTGCCATCCGCGCATGCTGATGGTCGGTTGCCACCTTCCCGAGCGGTGGAGGCCCGCTCGTGGCGTATGGCAGACTTCAATAACATGACGGTACACATGCCCGACGGCGGTGTCCACGGACCACGCCGTCGTGGCGCCGGGGATGGCGGGCTGCTCTGCCGGAATGTCCACCCCGAGATCCAACGTGCCGCTGGGAGGAAGGTGGCTGTTGCAGGCTGGGGTCTGGAGCGGGCGGGCGGGCATCGTCAGCCTTCAGCGCGAGGGAGCCTCTCTGCGCCATTGCGAGGCGATGTGCCCGAGCACAGCGCAGCATCCAGAGACCGGCGCATCGCGTGTTGCATCGCGAAGGCATGCTGCTTGCCCCCGCCCCAGCGGAGGGGCATGCGCGCCGTCACGGCGATCCGGGCGCCGCACGAACACGGGCAGATTTCCAGAAGGGTGGGGGAAAGATAAGCTTCTTATTTAGTTGGTCGGAGCGCCGAGATTTGAACTCGGGACCCCCAGTCCCCCAGACTGATGCGCTACCAGGCTGCGCTACGCTCCGACCGGTCGAGACAACGCGCCGGACTATAGTGAGCGGGGTCAGGCAGGGCAACCCGCGCTCGTTCAGTGTGTGGCCCGGGCGATCAGGTCGCGGAGCTCGACCAGCTCCTCATGCAGCCCTGCAAGACGTCGCTGCAGGTCTCGCGCGGTGGGGGGCGTCGCACCCGCCCTCTCCAACTCGGCCTCATCTTCGGGATGCTCGGCCGCAGCCTGCTCGGCGGGTCGCGCCCGGCGGGCCCGCAAGAGCCTTTGCGCACCCCGGATCGTGTAGCCCTCCTCGTAGAGTAGGGAGCGTATCTGACGTAGAACCTCAACATCCTCGGGCCGGTAGTAGCGTCGCCCGCCGCCGCGCTTCAGGGGCCGTACCTGCGGGAACTTGCTTTCCCAGAACCGGAGAACATGCTGTGCCACGTTAAGCTCGTCCGCCACCTCGCTGATCGTCCGGAACGCGCCCGAGGACTTGGGTGGCCGAAGAGCAGTTGCCGCAGCCTCGCTCATCCGTCGGCCGTGCCATCGTGATTGATGCGATCCTTGAGGACCTGCGACGCGCGGAAGACCAGGACACGCCTTGGGAGAATGGGCACCTCCTCGCCGGTCTTGGGGTTGCGACCGACACGATGGCCCTTGCCACGAACCGCGAAGGTCCCGAAGGAGGAGATCTTCACGGCCCCCTCCGAAAGCAGCGAGTCGGTGATCTCCTCAAGGATCGCGTCGACCAGCCCTGCGGACTCGCTGCGCGATAGCCCGACCTCTTGATACACCGCCTCGGCCAGCTGTGCCCGTGTCACGGTCCGCCCGGCCACAAAGTTCCCCCTCAAGCCGCTCTAAGCCTGAAAACGCTAAGGGATGCAAAGATTTCCGTCAATACGCTACGGGCGACTGCCAGCATCCGCGCTACCAGCGGATGAGCGCTGCCCCCCAGGCGAACCCGCCCCCCAGCGCATTGACGAGGATGAGATGCCCAGGCTTCAGGCGGCCGTCCGCAACCGCGGCGTCGAGGGCCAATGGGATCGAGGCCGCCGAGGTGTTGGCGTGCCGATCGACGGTGACGACGACCCGCGACGGGTCGATGTCGAGGCGTCGCCCCACCGCGTCGATGATCCGAAGATTGGCCTGGTGCGGGACCATCCAGTCCAGGGCAGCGACGTTCAGGCCGCACATGGCCAAAACCTCCTCGCCGCTGGCCGCCAGCCGCTGCACCGCCTGCCGGAAGACCTCCCGCCCATTCATCCGGACGTGGCCCACGGTGCCGGTCGAGGAGGGCCCTCCATCGACATAGAGGCTCTCATAGTCGCGGCCGTCGGCGCCGAGGCGCACCGCCAGGATGCCGCGGGCATCGTTGCCGGCGGGCTGCTCGACGGCATCGAGCACGACGGCACCGGCGCCGTCGCCGAACAGGACGCAGGTCGAGCGGTCCGTCCAGTCGAGGATGCGCGAGAAGGTCTCCGCCCCGATGACGAGCGCCCGGCGGGCGAGGCCGACCCGGAGATAGGCGTCGGCGGTCGCCAGCGCGTAGGGAAAGCCGGCGCACACCGCCTGCTGGTCGAAGACGATCGCGGGTGGCATGTCGAGCTTGCGCTGAACAGCCGCCGCCGTCGCCGGGAACGTGTTGTCCGGCGTGGAGGTGGCGAGGATCAAGAGATCGACGCTCGTCGGCGACACCTCCGCCCGCTCAAGGGCCCTTCGCGCGGCGGCGACGGCGAGGTCGGAGGTCAGCTCGCCCTCTGCCGCGATGCGTCGCTCGCGGATTCCGGTGCGATCACGGATCCATGCATCCGACGTGTCCAGGCTCTCGGCCAGATCGTCGTTTGTGACAATGCGCGAAGGCAGATACGCGCCGACGCCGCGAACAACCGATCGTATCATGCTGTCCTAGGAGGCTGCCGCCCGCTCAGCAGCGGCGGGCTTGGTGTAGACGGCTCGGATCTCCTCGATGATCCGGTCGTTCGTGTGCTGCTTGACGAGGTCGGCCGCGACGCCGATGGCAGCGCCGAAGCCGATGGCATCCGTGCCGCCGTGGCTCTTCACCACGACACCGTTCACGCCGAGGAACATGGCGCCGTTGTGCAGGCGCGGGTCGAAGCGATCGCGCAGGCTGCGGAGCGCCGGCTTGGCGATCAGATAGCCGAGCTTGCCGCGCCAGCTGCTTCGGAACGACCGGCCCAGCGCCTCGATCATCATCCGTGCCGTGCCCTCGGCGATCTTGAGGGCCACGTTGCCGGTGAAGCCGTCGGTCACGACGACGTCGATCGAGCCGTCGATGACGTCGTTGCCCTCGACGAAGCCGCGAAAGTCGATGTGGAGGTTGCTGTCGCGCAGAAGGGCCGCGGCCTCCCGCACCACCTCGTCGCCCTTCTGCTCCTCCGTGCCGACGTTGAGCAGGCCGACGCCGGGCTTGGCGACCCCGAAGATCAGACGGGCGAAGACCTCGCCCATCACGGCGAACTGGACCAGATGCTCGGCATCGCAGTCGATGTTCGCCCCGAGGTCCAGCGCCACCACGGGCTTGGTCCGCGAGGGGAAGATGCCGCAGATCGCTGGCCGGTCGATGCCCGGAAGGGTCTTCAGCACGACCTTCGCCATCGCCATCAGGGCGCCGGTGTTGCCGGCCGAGACGGCAGCCGCGGCCTGCCCGTCCTTCACCGCGTCGATCATGAGCCGCATGCTCGAGTTGCGAGCATGGCGGAGCGCGTGCGAGGGCTTCTCGTCGCCGGACACGAACTCGGGAGTGTGGCGCAGCTCGACGGCGCCCTCGAGCGCTGGCTGACGGCGCAGGAGTGGACCGAGCTGCTGCTCGTCACCGAAAAGGAGAAAGCTCAGCTCGGGCGACCGTCGGCGCGCGATCGCAGCGCCCTCGACGACGATCTCGGGCGCATGATCGCCACCCATGCCGTCGAGCGCTATCGCCAGCGGCATTGTCGTCCGTCCCACGTCGGGAGACCGGCCACCCCGACCGATGCGGGCCGCTGCCCTATCGTTCCACCTGTCATCATCCTCGCTGCCGCCGTCTCCGTGCGTGCCTCAATGCGCCTGTCCGCGGAGCGCGGCAAGGGCGGCGAACGGCCCCTCGGGCTCGGCCGCACGATTCACCTCCGCGAGGACCCGATCCGCATCCGGCGCATGGGGGTAGGGGTCGAGCGCCAACGCGATCTCCTCGGCGATGACCTCACCGATGTCGAGGAAGGGAGAGGTGAGGGGATCCGGCTCGTCGAGCTCCGGCGAGAGGGCGATCTCCTGCAACCCGTCCTCAGCCGCAGCGTGATTGATGCCGGCAGGAAGAAAGAGGCGCTCGACCTCGAGGTCGAGCGCCACCGGGACCGGCTCCGCCGTCACCACGCAGACCTGCTCGAGCTCGGCCCGGATGTGGCAGCGGAGGGCGATCACGAGTCCGTCGTCACACCTCTCGATCATGCCGGAGGCCTCGAGCCGCCCCAGCGACGCCAGCTCGAGACGCTGCAGGAGCGCGGCGCGCTCCTCGGCGCCGGCGGAGACATCGAAATGGATGCCGGCCACGCTGACGCGGTCGACGGCATATCGTCTCGAGAATTCCGGTTCCGTGGTCAACTGATCCCCCTGATCGCTAGGGGAGGCGCATTGGCGGGCGGCGAGGGCAGCAGCTGCGGCCTGCGTCCCGGCGCGGTGGGTCCGATGAAGGGCGCTGGAGGCTAGAGCTCATCGGCCGTCCGGGTCAACGCCCATCGTTGCGCCCGAGCCCGCGGGCAAAGCGAGATCCAGCGAGCCAGCGAGCAGGCGCTCGCCGGGCTGCCGTTCCAACGTCGCCCATTGATCGACGAGATAGTGGGCCAAGGAGAGGACGGCAGCCTTCGAGGGCTCCGTGCCCGTGACATAGACATTGCGGGTCAGCACCTCGGCAACCGCCCCGACGTCGGCAGCGGCGAGCGGCGCGTCGAGGGCATGCGCCCGAGCAAAGAAGGTCTGCGCCATGCTCTTGACATACTTGCCGACCGAAAGGTCGCCCACACCGATCTCACGCAGCGCATGATCCATGTCGACGAACATCACGTCGAACAGAGCCTGGGCCAGCTCCTGGCCCTCCCTACCCTCGGCGCGCAGGCGGCGCATCAACAGCGCTGCGTGCAGGCCGATCATCTCGAACCGTCCGTCGCGCGTATCGGGCACGCCCCATTCGGCATAGAATAGCGCAAGGCGGCTATGCCTGACGATCCGCAGGTAGAGGTCGAGCGCGGTTTTGCGTCGACGCTTCGCGGCGCGGTCGGCCTCGCGTCGCTTCGTCCACCAGCCACGCAGGCCTGGAGCCTGTTGTGTCTCCGTCATCCGTGCTACCCGATCCTCCGTGAACGACCCTTGCCGGAGGCCGCTGATGACGCGTGGCCGTCGATCTCGTGCTCCAATGTCAGCCATCGTCGCGCTGGCTCTTCTCGCCGGTGCGTGCTCACCCACTGTGGCCAATCGCGGCTATCGGATGGACGACACCGCGCTCGCCCAGATCGTTCCGGGCGTGACCAGCCGCGAGCAGGTCTCCACCCTGATGGGCTCGCCGTCCTCGATGGGGGCCTTCAACGATGACCGCTGGTACTACATCAGTCAGCGCACCGAGCAGGAAACCTACCATCTGCAGAGCGTCGTGTCGCAGAACGTGGTCGAGATCACCTTCGACGACAAGGGCATCGTGAAGGACATAAGGAAGCACGATCTTCAGCAGGCCCAGAACATCGTGCCCGACCCCAACAAGACGCCAGCACCGGGCTCGGATCAAACGATGCTGCAGGAGTTCTTCGGCAACCTCGGCCGCTTCAACCCCTCGGCCCCGCCGGTCGGCGGCGGCAGGTCGACCTCGCCGGGCAGCGGCGTTCCCGGCGGGTAGGCGAAGCGGCTGAGCGCCCTTCGTCGGGAACGGCTCCGACGAAGGGCGCTCGACAGCAAGCTCAGCCCATGGCGCCGAGGGTCGCCAGGATCAGCAGCGCCACGATGTTGATGATCTTGATCATCGGGTTGATCGCCGGGCCGGCAGTATCCTTGTAGGGGTCGCCCACGGTGTCGCCGGTAACGGCGGCCTTGTGGGCCTCGGAGCCCTTGCCGCCGTAGTTGCCCTCCTCGATGAACTTCTTCGCATTGTCCCAGGCACCACCGCCCGAGGTCATCGAGATCGCGACGAAGATGCCGGTGACGATCGTGCCCAGCAGCATGGCGCCCAGCGCCGTGAACGCCTCGGACTGGCCCGACACCCGCGAGATCACGAAGTAGACGACGATCGGCGCCAGCACGGGCAGCAGGGACGGGGCGATCATCTCCTTGATCGCGGCCTTGGTGAGCAGGTCGACCGCCCGGCCGTAATCCGGCTTCGACGTGCCCTCCATGATGCCCTTGTTCTCGCGGAATTGCCGGCGGACCTCCTCGACGATGGCGCCAGCCGCGCGCCCCACGGCCTGCATGCCGAGCGAGCCGAAGAGATAGGGCAAGAGGCCGCCGATGAAGAGGCCGACCACGACATAGGGATCCGAAAGCGAGAACTGGACCGAGAGGGTGGGGAAGTAGTGCTTCAGGTCTGCAACATAGGCGGCGAAGAGAACTATCGCCGCTAACGCCGCCGACCCGATCGCGTAGCCCTTGGTCACCGCTTTCGTGGTGTTGCCGACGGCGTCCAGCGCATCGGTAAAGACCCGGACCTCCTTGGGCAGGCCTGCCATCTCGGCGATGCCGCCGGCATTGTCGGTGACCGGGCCGTAGGCATCGAGCGACACGACGAGCCCGGTGAGCGCCAGCATCGTCGTGGCCGCCACGGCGATGCCGTAGAGGCCGGCCGCGAGATAGGAGGCGAGAATGCCGGCGCAGATGACGATCACCGGCGCTGCCGTCGATTCCATCGAGACCGCGAGGCCCTGGATCACATTGGTGCCATGGCCGGTGGTCGAGGCCTTGGCGATGCTCTTCACGGGGCGGAAGTTGGTCCCCGTATAGTACTCGGTGATCCACATCAGGAGGCCGGTCACGGCCAGGCCGACCAGGGTGCAGCCGTAGATGTTGAGCCAGCCGAAGCTCTTGACGACGGTGTCGCCGACCTTGGCCTCGTAGACCGTTCCCGTGCCGAGAACCAGGAGCGTCACGGGTATCAGGAGCACGAGGGAGATGCCGGCGGCGCCCCAAAAGCCCTTGTAGAGCGCGGCCATGATGTTGTTGCTCGGGCCGAGCTTGACGAGATAGGTGCCGGCTATCGAGGCGAGGAGGCAGACGCCGCCAACGATGAGCGGGTAGAGCATCAGCGTCGCCGACTGGACGCCGCTGAAGAAGATGGCGCCCAGAAGCATCGTCGCGACGATGGTGACCGCGTAGGTCTCGAAGAGGTCGGCTGCCATGCCGGCGCAGTCACCGACATTGTCGCCGACATTGTCGGCGATGACGGCGGGGTTGCGGGGATCGTCCTCCGGGATGCCGGCCTCGACCTTGCCCACGAGATCGGCGCCGACGTCGGCGCCCTTGGTGAAGATGCCGCCGCCGAGCCGGGCGAAGATCGAGATGAGCGAGGCGCCGAAAGAGAGGCCGACCAACGCCTCGAGGATCGAGCGCTGAGGCATTCCACCGATCAGGAGGACGCCATAGTAGCCGGCAACGCCCAGGAGCCCCAGGGCCACGACCAGCATGCCTGTCACCGTGCCCGCCTTGAAGGCCACGTCGAGGCCGGCGGCGAGCCCGCCATCGGCCGCCGCCTGCGCCGTGCGCATGTTGGCCTGGACGGAGACGTTCATGCCGATATAGCCGGCACAGCCCGAGAGCACGGCGCCGATCAGGTAGCCGATGCCCACCGGGATGCCGAGGAAGAAGGTGAGCACCAGGAAGATGACGACGCCGACGGCGGCGATGGTCATGTACTGCCGGTTCAGGTAGGCGCGCGCCCCTTCCTGGATGGCGGCGCCAATCTGCTGCATGGTCTCGGAGCCCGCCGGCCGCGCCAGGACGAGGCTGCGTGTTTGGATGCCATAGACGACACCGGCCGCGGCGCAGGCGATGGCAATGGCGTAGAAAACCCACTGAAGTGCAGACATCGACCCTCTATCCCCGCTAGCGCGAGCCTCTTTTGCGATACCGCTCGGTAGCGGTGGCTCGGGCCCGTCGAGACGATTTTTCAGAAAGCCCGGCGGAGAATCCCCCAAGTCGCGGGCGGACTTCGTGTAGCGTCGCGGTCGGGCGGAGTCCATCGTCCAGTGGCGGCGTCCCAATTCCGCTCCTGGCCGAGTCGGGCCGTGGCCTAGAGGCGATCGAGACGACGCCGGACGCGTGCCAGAAAGGCGCGGCGACGCTCCGGCGTGATGCTGTCCATGCGGTGGAGGCCCAGCCAGAAGCTCCTGCAACCGGGCGCGCAGAGCCATTTGAGCCCCATCGTGATGATGCGGCGCCCGGGATCCCCGATCCAGCGGATCAGCCACCATGGCGAGCCGTAGGTGGAGATGCCGGCGACCAGCCGGATATGGGTCATCAGCGGCCTGATGGGCCCGCCATCGCTTGGAAGCTTGAAGGCGACGCCCGGGACCCAGATGCGATCGAGCCAGCCTTTCAGCATGGCCGGGAGCGAGTACCACCAGGTCGGGTAGACGAAGATGATGCCTTCCGCCCAGCGCACATGCCCGATCTGTTCCTCGATCCCCCGCTGGTTGGCGCTCTCGTCGTGATAGGTCTCGCGCTCGCGCCGCGAAAGCGCCGGCTCGAAGCCGGACGCGTAGAGATCGAGACCCCGTACCTCGTGGCCCTGCGCCTCCAGCGTCGCCAACGTCAGACGATAGATCGACGCGACGAAGCTCTCCGGTACGGGATGCGCGTAGACGACGAGGATGCGCATCAGAAGCGGGCCATCTCCGTCTCGACCCGATCCAGGAAGCGCCGCCGAACCGACTGCGAGGCGACGTTCATGTGGTAGAGCGCATGGTAGGTGGACCTGCCGTCCCTGGCGATGAGTCGGGGCAGATAGCGCGTGACGATGCGCCGCGGCGGGTCGCTCATCAGCATAGCCCGTAGCCGCGGCTGGCCATAGGTGACGACGCCGGCAAGGCGCCGGATGTGGCCGAGCAGGGGCCGCACATGGGCCGGGTCCGAGAGGTCGAAGGCGACACCCGGGATCAGCACGCGGTCGAGGAAGCCCTTCAGCATGGCCGGCGGCCCGAAGCACCAGGTCGGGAACTGGACCACAAGGCCATCTGCCTGCTCGAGCCGCGCGATCCAGCGCTCGAGACCCCGCCGGTTCGCCGTCGTGTCGTGATAGCGGCGACGCTCCTCGGCACCCAGCACGGGATCGAAGCCCTCGGCGTAGAGGTCGAGAATGTCGACCGCATGGCCGGCCGTCGCGAGACCGGCCAGCGCCCGGGCCCGTATGCCGGCGTGAAAGCTTTCGGGCAGCGGATGGCAGTAGAGATAGAGGACCCGCATGTCGTCAGCGCCCGGCGATCGCCTCGATCTCGATCTTGAAGGCGGGGAGGGCCAGCGCCTTGACGACGATCAGGGTCGAGGCGGGTGGCGGGTCGGCGACCCAGGCGTCGCGCAGCCGCATGTAGGGCAGGCGGTCGTCGGCCTCGGTGATGAAGGTCGAGAGGCGAAGCAGATCCGAGCGTGCGAGGCCGACCTCGCGCAGGCTGGCGTCGATGCTTTCCAGAATAACCGCCGTCTGCTCCTCGACGCTCTCGGGGATCGAGCCGTCGGGCCGGATGCCGAGCAGGCCGGAGAGCAGCAGGAGATCCGACACGCCCTCGATCAGCATGCCCGGGCTGTAACGGCCGAAGGGCGGGTGCAGCGCCGCCGGGCTGATGGCGCGGCGGGTCATGCCGTGCCCGTCCCTTGGATGGTCAGCATCGTCACCTCGGGGCGAACGCCGAAGCGGAACGGCAGCCCTGAGGTGCCGATGCCGCTGCTGACGTAGAGATGACGCTCTCCGTCGATGTGAAGGCCGCGCGTCATGTTGCGCGGCAGACGGCTCATTGTCACGAGCGGGCCAAGCAGCGGGAGTCGGATCTGGCCGCCATGGGTATGGCCCGAGACGGTGAGCACCACCGCATCCGGCACCTTCGGGAAGATGTCAGGAATGTGCGAAAGTAGGATCGCCGGTCCGGCCGCGGGGACATCGCGCAAGGCGCGGCGCAGGTCGGCGCGGCCCGAGCGCATGCAGGCGATGCCCGCCAGCCAGAAGGCGTCGCCGCCCCAGGTCACCGGGCGCGCCCGGTTCTGGAGCATCTCGATACCGACCTCCTCGAGCGCGGCATGCACCCGGCGGCCTCCCAGGTCGTAGTCGTGGTTGCCGAGCACGGCGAAGCTCGGGATCGCGGCGGCGAGCGGCGCCAGCGCGCGGGCGATGGTCTCGATCGCGATCGGGATGACGCCCTGCGTTCGGGTGCTGACGAAGTCGCCCGGTAGAACGACGATGTCGGGCCCTGCGGCGACGATCCGCCGGGCGATGCTCGCCAGCCGGGCGGCGGTCACGTGAGGCCAAGCGGCGTGCAGGTCCGCCAGGATGGCGATGCGCAGCGGCGGCCAGCCGGGGAGCCAGCGGGGAGTCGATATCGAGACGCGCCGCAGGCTCAAAAGGCGAGGCTCCACCAGCCCCGCATAGCCTGCGAGAGCCACACCGGTCAGGCCGACGACGGCTGCTGCTGACAGCATCATGGGGTCGATCGGATGGTCGAGGCCTCGCCCAGCGGCGTCACGTCCACCGCGACGAGGACGGTGTGCTCGCCGCCGCCGAACATGACCCCGCTCACGGGGCTCACATCGCCATAGTCACGGCCCCAGGCGAGCGTGATGTGCTCCTCGCCGGGCATCATGTCGTTGGTCGGGTCGAGGTCGACCCAGCCCTGCTCGGCGGCCCAGACCGCGATCCATGCGTGGGAGGCGTCGGCACCAATCAGCTTCTCCTTGCCCCTGGGCGGGCGCGTGAGCAGATAGCCACTGACATAACGCGCGGGAAGGCCCAGCGCGCGGAGACAGGCGATCTCGATATGGGCGAAGTCCTGGCAGACACCGCGCCGCAGGGCGAAAGCCTCGGCGACGCTGGTGGTGTTGGTGGTTGCACCAGGCTCATAGACGAAATCCGTGAAGATCCGGTGCGTGAGCTCTCGAGCACCCTCGAGCACCGGGCGGCCCGGTGGGAAGGACGGCCTCGCATAGGCCAGAAGCTCGGTGAGGAACGGGATGATCGGCGAGGGTAAGCTGTACTGCGCCGCCATCAGCGATGCCTCCGACCGGTCGCAGGCGAGACGCGCCACAACGTCCTCCCACGGCGCCGTGCGGCTGGGCTCCGGCAGCCGCTGACGGCTCACCTCGACGATGCTCGAGGCGTCGATGACGAGCTGCGTATGGCCCTGCTGGATGGTCAGAAAGTGTGTCGGGTTGCCGAAGAAGTCGACGTCCGGGCTCCATACCTGAGGGCTCGGCTCGACGGTGATGGCGCTGTGTCGCTGCGTCTGGGTCTCGGAGTCGCGCGGCGTCAGCCGCAGCAGATGGTGCGAGATCGAGACTGGCTGCGTGTAGTGATAGGTCGTCCGATGGCGGACCTCGAGGATCACGATGCCGCCCTGCGCCGCATGGCGAGCGTGGCGACCGCCGTCTCGGCGTGTGCGAAGTAGCTGCGCCCGATCATGTCGGAGAGCCGCGGCAGCCCGTCGATGAGCCGCTCGAGCAGGGCCGACAGCGCCGGCAGATTGCCTGCCGGATCCACCGTCGCGAGGTCGGTCAGCTCGGCCAGCCGCAGTGCCGTCAGCATCTCGAGCACCAGCCGCTGTGCGGCGGAGCGGCGCGGCGCCTCGCCCTCGAGCTGCGCCAGATGAAGGTCGAGCTCGCTGAGCTGATAGGCCACGCTCCTGGGGTTGGTCTCGTCGACGAGCAGCAGGTCGAGGACGGGTGTCAGGAGGATGGTCATCAGATAGCGCGAGCGGTAGGTCATGAAGCTGTCGCCGAGCTCGAGCAGGAGGCGGAGGCTGCCGTCGGTCTCGATGCCGGGGCCGCCGGCGACCACGAGCCCGCGGACGAGGTCCAGGAGGTTGACCGCCCGCTCGATGCGCCGCCCCATCCCGAGGAAGCGCCAGGCGAAGTTGCGGGTCATGTTCTCCGATTCGGTGCCGCTGAAGGCGCTCAAGGCGCGGATGCCGTCGTCGAGCAGCTCGAGCGCCTGCCGCGTCATGGCGCGCTGCTGCGGATGCCGCCACCGCCGGTCGACATGGAGCGCGTTGAGCATGCGCCAGGCATCGTGGCTGATCTGGTCGCGCGCCAGCGTCGCCGTGCGATGCACGTGGTCGAGGCTCTCCCTAAGGCCATAGGGCAGCGGCTCGAACATCAAGATCCCGGCGATCGACTCGAGGGCCTCCAGCGAGGTGTCGTCGTCCGGCGGCAGCGGCGCCTCGCCGCGCAGGCCCAGCTCGAGGAGGCAGCGCAGCACCAGCGGATCGGCCTCCGGCCGTGCATCCTCGAGAAGCCGCGTGAGAACGCTTCTGAGGAGGCGCATCGTGCTCTCGGCGCGCTCCACATAGCGGCCGAGCCAGAAGAGATTGTCGGCGGTGCGGGACAGGAGGTCGCGTCCCGTCCTGCGCAGATGCACCTCGCGCATCGTCGCCTTGAGGAGGCTCAGCGCATGCGTCTCCGGTCGGTCTGCCGTGATCCAGAGATCCTTGCTGCCGAAGCCGTTCGGCAGGGCGACCGAGCGGGCCTCGCCCGCGAGGCGGACGAGCCCGCCCGGGAGGACGTGGAAGCCGTCGGCGGTGGCGGCCACGAAGGCGCGGAGCGCAAAAGGTCGGGGCACGAGGCGGCCGCTCTCATCGAGGCTGGGCGTCGTCGCCAGGGCGACCGGGCGTTGGGCGACATAGTCGTAGCCCTGGTGACCCAGCTCGGCCACCAGCATGTCGCGCCCGGCCATGGCGAGCCCAGCCGGGCGGATGGTCGTGCAGGGCTCGCCCGGATCGTTCCGCGCGCGGGTGTGGGTGAGCGTCAGCTCCGGTAGCGATGCCAACGCCTCCGCCCGCATGGCAGGGTCGCCGAGCCAGAGGGTGCGATTTTCCGAGAGCAGGAGCTGCTCGCCGAGGAGGCGCTGGCACAGCGCCTCGCTGAAGGCGCCGAGGGCGCGATGCTGTAGCAGACCGGCTCCCGCACGGTTGGCGAGCTGCAGGCGGCCGCTGCGGACCGCCGCCATGAGGCCGGGGATGCCGTCGAGGCCGCTGCCCGGCAGGTGGAGAGGGTCGAGCCTGTGCCCGGGGACCATGCGGATCACCAGATCGACCCGCTGCAGCCCGTCCAGCGTCTTCAGGAACAGAAGGTTGTCGCGGACGGTGAGGTCGGCGGCCTCGGCCAGTGTGTAGCCCAGGTAGCGGGCGAGATAGGCATGGCTGAAATAGCAGGGGTTTTCCGGTCCCGGGCTCATCACGACGATGCGCCCGTCATCGCGCTCGCTCAGGGCCTGAAGGCTCTCCTGGACGCCACGATAGTGGCCTGCTAGTCGCCGCGTGTTGCAGGCGAGGAACAGATCGGACAGGCCGTAGCTGAGGGCGACGCGGCTGGCGAGCGCATAGCCGTTGCCGATCGCACAGTCTGTCTGATCGCCCAGAACCACCCATGAGCCGTCGGCGCTGCGGGCGATGTCGCAGGCATAGAAGACAAGGTGCCGATGGTCGCTGGCTGTCGGTCCGACCTCGGGGCGCACGAAGGCATCGCTGCCATAAACCAGGGCCGGTGGCAGCACGCCCTCGGTGAGCAGCCGCTGCGGGCCGTAGAGGTCGCGGAGCGTGGCATCGAGGAGCCGCGCCCGCTGGATGAGCCCGGCCTCGAGCTTTCGCCACTCGCTCTCGTGGAGCAGCACAGGCAGGAGGTCGAGCCGCCAAGCGTGTGCCCGGTCGTCGGGGTCGGCATAGACATTGAAGGCGATGCCGCTCTCACGAAGCAGGCGCCGCGTGCTCTCGCCCGCGACCTGCCGGCCCGAGGGGCCGAGCGCCGCGAAGTCCTGCATGAAGCGCAGCCAGTGGCCGCGCACCCTGCCGTCGCCGCCCAGCATCTCGTCGTGGCCGCTGCCGGCGCCGGGATAGGCAGCAAGCAGCTGATCAAGGTCGCTAGGCTCGACCGTGGCGGGCTGGGCGGGCGACAATGTGGGCTCGATGCTCCTGGCGAACGGCCGCTTAGGGATGCCCCAAGCAGGTTCCGATGTCCATGCCGACACCGTCCACGCGGGACGATGCCGCACGACCTGGCACCCGTAGCAGCGTGCTAGGCTGTCGCCGCCGGGTCTGGCGCCGATCGCGCCCCTCGGGGCCCCGTCGACCCCGGCGAAGAGAAAGCGCGTCGCCTCGCTTCCCGACCTCGCCCGGCTATAGGTGGGCCGGCGGGGGTGGAGCGGTCCGGAACCGAAAGGAGCGCCGATGGCGCGAGCGTCAGCGAAAGGCCCAGCGGGCGAAGGATCGGCGAGCCTCGAGGAGCGTGCCGAGGTCCTGATCGGTCTAATGACCGACCTCTGCCTCGCGGCGATGCCGTTCGTCTCCCAGACCAGGGTCGACGAGACGGCCCGGCAGTGGCTCGCCAGCGAGCGGATCGCCGAGGACGAGGCGTGGGCCGCGGAGGCCGTCGCCGATGCCCTGCCGCTCGCCCTCGACGTGGCGCTCTTCGCGCCGTCCGCCGCCGGCACGACGGCCATCGACCGCTTCGCCCGCCAGCACAGGCCGGATGGCCCGGTCGAGCGCGAGGCCCTGGCGGTGCTGCGGCGAGCCGCCTTCCGGATCCTGCGGGTCAAGGAGCCCGATCCGCAAGGCGGCCTTCGGCTGCTCGACCTCGCTACCGGCGACACTCTCCGCTTGCTCCACTCGAGCTTCCCGGTCGGCTGCGAGGGCTTGGCGATCGCAGCACGGGTGGCCAGCCTCGAGGGCGACGCCGCGGTGACGATCGGCCCGATCACACCGCTCGACGATGCAGCGCTCGAGGTGGCGAGGGCCCGTATGCGGCCGGGCGGAAAGGGCCTCACCAACCCCAACCGCTGCGCCGAGGCGATCTACCGCCACGTGGTGCGCTTCGGCGGGCCACAGATCGTCGGCCTCAATCGCCCCCCCGAGGACGAGCTCTCCGATTTCCCCTATGCGCCCGAGGATGGGCCCGTCCACGAGCTGGCCTTCGCCTGGGCAGAGGCGCCGCCCGACACCGAGCCCCCGGCCGGCGAGGTCCAGGAGGTGCGGGAGCATATCGCCGAGCGGAGCCTGATCGAGGCGCTCACCGGCTACATCGCCGCCCGCGCGATCGAGGACGCGGCGCTGGCGGCGGCCTATGAGCATATCCTGACGCTCCAGATCGAGACGATCGAGCGCCGGGCCGCCATCGGCCACGTCGGTGCCCGGGCCGCGCTGGACACGATTGCCGAGGAGCTTCGCCGGGCGGTCGGGGCCGGCGAGGCGGATCCGCGGATGGAGGCGCTCCTCGAGGCGGTCGTGCAGCGGGCCCGGGCCGCCGGCCTCGGGCGCCGAGGTCGGCCCGCCAGCGACGATCTCGAGAAGGTCCTGGCCCGCATCCAGGCGCTCCGCGCCAAGACGGTCGACCGCGGCTGCACCGAGGAGGAGGCGATCGCTGCGGCCGGCAAGGTGGCGGAGCTGCTCGATCGCTACGGCCTCTCGCTGGGCGAGGTCGAGCTCAAGGAGCAGAGCTGCGAGGGCTTCGGCGTCGAGACGGGCCGCCGGCAGTTCGGTCCGATCGACGGCTGCATTCCGGCCGTGGGTGCCTTCTGCGACTGCCGCGTCTGGAGCGAGAAGGCGCCGGACGGGGAGATCCGCTACGTCTTCTTTGGGCTGCCGGCGGACGTGGCCGGGGCGCGCTATCTCTACGAGCTGGTCGAGCGCGCGTTCGCCACCGAGACGGACCTCTTCCGGCGCTCCGAGCTCTATGCCGACCACGGCTCGCGCGACCGGCGCAGCGCCACCCGGTCCTTCCAGACCGGGCTCGCCCACGGCATCGCGAGGAAGCTGGACGAGCTGCAGCGGCAGCGCGACGAGGTGACCCGCACCGACGCCGGGCGCGACCTCGTCCCGATCAAGGAGGGCGTGATCGAGGCCGAGCTGGCGAAGCTCGGGCTGCGCTTCCACAGCCGGGGCGGCGGCCGGGGACGTTATCTGCTGCGTGACGCCTACGAGGCCGGGCACGAGGCGGGGGAGCGCTTCGAGCATCGGCCGGGCATCGAGACGCCCGACTGAGCCGCCGGCTCGGCAAGCCTCACCCCGGAGAAGCCCGCGTCAGAAGACCCGCCGCAGGTCGAGCGTGTGGGGAAACTCGGGGTCGATCTGAGGCGGCGAGACCGTCATCGGCCCCGGCGTGTGGCCCAGCGACTGGAAGCGCGCGAGGCGCCGGCCTTCGGCCTCGAAATCGTTGACCGGCAGGGTCTCGAACGAGCGGCCCCCGGGATGCACCACGTGATAGGTGCAGCCGCCGAGCGACCGGCGGTTCCAACGGTCGACGATGTCGAAGACGAGCGGGCTTTGGATGCCGATCCGCGGATGCAGGCAGGAGGGTGGCTGCCAGGCGCGGAAGCGGACGCCCGCGACCCGCATCGCCGGCTCGTCGGTGGGGCTGAGCGGGATCGCATGGCGGTTGCAGGTCACGGCATATCTGTCGCCGTCGAGGCCGCCGACCCTCACCTGCAGCCGCTCGACCGAGCTGTCGACGTAGCGGGCGGTGCCGCCGGCGGTGGCCTCCTCGCCCAGCACGTTCCAGGGCTCGAGCGCCGCGCGCAGCTCGAGCTCGATGCCGCGCTGCTGAACGCTGCCGTAGAGCGGGAAGCGGAACTCGAAATGGGTGGCGTACCAGGCCGGGTCGATCACGAAGCCGGCCCCCTTGAGGTCGTCCAGCACGCCCAGAAAGTCCTGCCAGACGTAGTGCGGCAGCATGAACTTGTCGTGCAGCGCCGTGCCCCAGCGGACGAGCTTGTGGCGATAGGGCTGCTCCCAGAACCAGGCGATGAGGGAGCGTATCAGCAACGCCTGGGCCAAGCTCATCCGGGCGTGCGGGGGCATCTCGAAGCCGCGGAACTCGACCAGGCCCAGGCGGCCCGTCGGGCTCACGGGGTCGTAGAGCTTGTCGATGCAGATCTCGGCGCGGTGGGTGTTGCCGGTGACGTCGATCAAAAGGTTGCGGAAGAGGCGGTCGACCAGCCAGGGCGGGCAGTCGAGGCCCGTCGCCTCGAGCGGGTCGGGCACCTGGCGGATCGCGATCTCGAGCTCGTAGAGCTGGTCGTGGCGCGCCTCGTCGAGGCGCGGGGCCTGGCTCGTCGGCCCGATGAAGAGGCCCGAGAAGAGATAGCTGAGGGAAGGGTGGTGCTGCCAATAGGAGACCAGCGAGGCCAGAAGGTCGGGCCGGCGCAGGAACGGGCTGTCGGGCGGCGTCGGGCCGCCCACGACGATGTGGTTGCCGCCGCCGGTGCCGACCTGGCGCCCGTCGATCATGAACTTGCAGGTGTCGAGGCGGGAGAGCCTGGCCTCCTCGTAGAGCGTCTCGGTGATCGCGATCTGCTCGTCCCAGGTGCGGGCCGGCTGGACGTTGACCTCGATCACGCCAGGGTCCGGCGTCACCTTGATCATGTTGAGCCGTGCGTCCGAGGACGGCGTATAGCCCTCGATCCGGACCGGGAGGCCGATCTCCACGGCCGAGTCCTCGACCGCGCCGATGAGGTCGGCAAAATCCTCGGCATCCTCCGTCGGGGGAAGGAAGACGCAGAGATGGCCGTCGCGCGCCTCGACCGCGATCGCCGTGCGAACCGCCTCGTCGTCGAGCGGATCGTGGCCGTCCACCCCGGGACGCGGAGGCCGCGAAGCCCGTGGCTGCCCCCGTTCCTGGAGGATCGGATCCCGTGCCGGCAGGGCCGCGTGGGCCGCGAACGGATCCAGCGGATAGAACACCGGGCGCTCGGACTCCGGAAGATAGGCGAGCGAGCCCAGCGGCAGACGGAAGCCGGCCGGGCTGTCCCCGGGAATGAGGAAGAGCCGGCCGCGCCGCGTCGTCCAGCGCTCGCTGAGCCAAGAACGCCGCCCTCGCGCCTGCCAGCGTTGCACCGGAAGAACGTAGCCCACGGGCGGTTCGAGGCCGCGGTCGAAGACGCGTGCCAGGCGCTGACGCTCGAGCGGGTCGTCCAGCCGGTTGTCGAGCGGGTCCAGGTTCTCGGGAAGCGTATGCTCCTTGAGGACAAAGGTCGCCGGGTCCTCGAAGGCTGGCTGGGCGCAGTCCTCATCGACGCCGAGGGCGCGGGCCAAGCCCCGGGCCATTCGCTCCGCATCCTCGACCGTGGCCCCGGCCGGCGGATTCTCGTCCGCGATCAGCGCCGGGTTCTGCCAGAGCGGCTGCCCATCGTCGCGCCAGTAGAGCGAGAAGGCCCAACGCGGCAGCTGCTCCCCCGGATACCACTTGCCCTGGCCGTAGTGGAGGACGCCGCCCGGCGCGAAACGGTCGCGCAGGCGCTTGATGAGCTCGTCGGCGCGCTCGCGCTTGGTCGGGCCCACGGCGCCGGTGTTCCATTCGTCGGCGTCGCGCTCGTCGATGCCGACGAAGGTCGGCTCGCCGCCCATGGTCAGGCGCACGTCGTTGGAGGCGAGGCGCCGGTCGACGGCGCGCCCGGTCTCGACGATCGCCTGCCACTGCTCCTCGGTATAGGGCTTGGTGACGCGCGGCTGCTCGAAGATGCGCCGCACCGACATGGCGTGGTCGAACGTGACCTCGCAGGGGTCGACGGCACCGGTGACGGGGGCCGCGTTCTCGGGATCGGGCGTCGCCGCCAGCGGTATGTGGCCCTCGCCGGCAAGCAGGCCCGAGGTGGCGTCGAGCCCGACCCAGCCGGCGCCGGGCAGGAAAACCTCGGCCCATGCGTGGAGGTCGGTGAAGTCCTCCTCGGTCCCGGAAGGGCCGTCGAGCGCCTTCACGTCCGGCTTGAGCTGGATCAGGTAGCCCGAGACGAAGCGAGCGGCGAGGCCGAGGTGACGCAGGATCTGAACGAGCAGCCAGCCGCTGTCCCGGCAGGAGCCCGAGGCGAGCTCGAGGGTCTGCTCCGGCGTCTGGATGCCGGGCTCCATGCGGATGAGATAGCCGATCTCGCGCGACAGGCGCTGGTTGAGCTCGACGAAGAAGTCGATCGTGTTGGTCGGCTCGCGGGGGATGCTCGCCAGCCAGGCGGCGAGGCGAGGGCCCGGCGTCGATGTCTCGAGATAGGGCTCGAGATCCTTCCGCAGCAGCGGCTCGTAGGGGAACGGCCACAGCTCCGCCTTGGGCTCCAGGAAAAAGTCGAAGGGGTTGAGGACCGCCATCTCGGCCACGAGGTCGACCTCGATCAGGAAACGGGTCGTGCGCTCGGGAAACACGAGGCGGGCGAGCCAGTTGGCGTGCGGGTCCTGCTGCCAGTTGATGAAATGATCGGCAGGCTCGATCTTGAGCGAGTAGCTCAGAATACGCGTGCGGGCATGGGGCGCCGGCCGCAAGCGCACGACCTGCGGCGCGAGGTTGACCGGGCGGTCGTACCGGTACTCCGTGCGATGATTCAGGGCGACGTGCATCACCATGGTTCGGGCGATCCTCCGCAGCGACCCTGCCCGGCCATTGGGCAGCACGCCACCCGAGGCGGCATCCCACATGGCCAACGGCCTGGGCACCTCCGGGCGACGCGTTCAGGGCTACAGCTCCGAGCGGGACTCAGCAACAAGCGCGCCAGCCGCGACCGGTTGTTGCCGGATCGCTTGTTGCCGCTTGGCACGTCGCTCGGCCGGCGGCGCCACGCACCCATGCTCCTGGCAGGCGGCTGCCATCCGGACTGCCCGAGTGTCGCTGCCGCAGGGGATGGACCTATACTGAGGCAGCTCAGGGATTGGCGAAGCGCTCCCCCATGGTGACGAAGCTCCCGCGCGAGGTTCTGATACCCATGATCGTGGCCTGCGGGCTGTTCATGGAGAACCTCGATTCCACCGTGCTGGCAACCGCCATCCCGGCGATCGCCGGCGACATCGGCGTCAATCCGCTCCGCCTGAACCTCGCCATCACCTCCTATCTCCTGAGCCTTGCCGTCTTCATCCCGATCAGCGGCTGGGTCGCCGACCGCTTCGGCGCGCGCACCGTGTTCCGCGCCGCCATCGTGGTCTTCACCTGCGGCTCGATCCTCTGCGGCTTCAGCACCTCGCTTTGGAACTTCGTGCTGTTCCGCATCCTCCAGGGCATGGGCGGTGCCATGATGGTGCCGGTGGGCAGGCTCGTCCTGCTGCGCAGCGTGCAGAAAGCCGACCTCGTGCGCGCCATGGCCTTTCTCACCGTGCCGGCGCTGATGGGCCCGGTGCTGGGGCCGCCGGTCGGCGGCTTCATCACGACCTATGCCGACTGGCGCTGGATCTTTTGGATCAACGTCCCGATCGGGATCCTGGGGATCATCCTCGTCACGCTCTTCATCGAGCAGACGCGCGAGCCGAAGGTGCCCTCGCTCGACCTCCGCGGCTTTTTGATGACCGCGGTCGGGCTTTCGGGCCTCGTCTTCGGGTTCGAGGCGGCCGGTCGCGGCCTCCTGCCCAACGGGGTTGTGGTGGCGCTCCTGGGCGTAGGGGCGGCGGGGATCGTCCTTTACCTCGCCCATGCCAGGCGGGTCGCGGCGCCGGTGATCGATCTCAGCCTTCTTCGCATCCGCACCTTCCGCGCCTCGATCATCGGCGGCTTCATGTTCAGGGCCGGCATCGGCTCGCTGCCCTTCCTCCTGCCACTGCTCCTCCAGGTGGGCTTCGGCCTCAACCCGTTCCATTCGGGCCTTTTGACCTTCGCCGCCGCCGCCGGCGCCATGACGATGAAGATGACGGCGGGCCCGATCCTCAAGCGATTCGGCTTCAAGCGCGTCCTCATTGCCAACGCGCTGATCAGCGCTCTGTTCGTCGCGGCCTGCGCGCTCTTCCGAGCGACGACGCCGGCAGCGCTGATCTTCGTGGTCCTGCTGATCGGCGGCTTCTTCCGCTCGCTGCAATTCACCTCGGTCAACACGATCGCCTATGCGGAGATACCGCCCGAGCGGATGAGCCGGGCCACGAGCTTCTCCAGCATGATGCAGCAGCTCTCCTTGAGCGTCGGCGTCGGCACGGCTGCCCTCCTGCTGCATCTGACCGTGGTGTTCCAGGGGCGGGAGGACCTTATGGCCGGCGACTTCTGGCCGGCCTTCGTCGCTGCGGCCGGCATCGCTGCGCTCTCGGCGGTCGTCTACCTCTCCCTGCCGTCCGATGCGGGCGAGGAGATCTCCCGGGGCGCGGTGCGGCCCAGCAGCGGGCGCGTCAGCGGGTCGGCGGCGGCCCGCCCGGCGAGCGCGCGGCCGGGCCCGCTATAGCGCCAAGGCGACGGACCTCCTGACGCCTCTGGCCGGCGGCCCTGCCGGCTCAGAACATGATCGATTCGGTGTGCTCGCCCTCGAAGAGCTCGGTCTTGCGCGCGAGCGGGCCGATCGCGGGATCGAGCCGCTTGAAGTGTCCGCCCTCGTAGAGCAGCGGCTCGCCGCCGATGCGATGCACCGCCACGACCCGGCCGATGAAGATGGTGTGGGTCTCGAGCTCGTGCGTGTCGGCCAGCGCGCAGTCGAAGGCAGCGAGGCTGTCCTCGAGACAGGGCGCTCCGGTAACGAGGCTGCCCCAGCGGCCGCGCTCGAAGCGCGCCTCGCCCTTCGAGCCGTCGCGGCCGGCGAAGCTCTCGGCCAGGCTCTGCTGCTGGTAGGGCAGCACGTTCACGCAGAAGCAGCGGCCGCTCAGGATGACGTCATGCGCCTCTGCCGTGCGGTTGATGCAGACCAGCAGCGAGGGCGGCTCGGCGCTCAGCGAGCAGACGGCGGTGGCCGTCATGCCGCGCCGCTGGGTCGCGTCCTTGGTCGTGATCAGCGTCACCGCGCCGACGAGCTGCCGCATGCCTTGCTTGAACAGCTCGGCGTCGACGGTCTTCCAGTCCTTCACCTCGACCTCCCCGGCGCCGACCGCGCATGCGAGCGCCGCCTCACGGTCCCGCAGCCGCAGCTGCCCACTAGATCCCCCGCCCGGGCGCTCTACAATGAGTTGCGGCTCGATGAAAGAGCGGGGAGGCAGAATGATCAAGATAGCCGAGGTGCGCGCCAGCGCCCATTCGCGGCCCTTCGAGGGCCAGCAGCTCGTGCGGAACGCCCTGGGCGCCAACACCAAGCGCGACACGGTGGTGGTCCGGATCGTGGCCGACGACGGCACCATCGGGTACGGCGAGGCCCATCACGGGCAGAACCCGACCGCGATGGTGGAGGTGATCGAGCGCGGGCTCGGCACGCTGATCCAGGGGGCCGACCCCTTCGACAGCGAGGGCATCTGGGCCCGCCTGGCGCACCAGCAGGTGGTGACGCACGGGCTCGGTGCCGGCTCCGTCATCGGCCTCTCGGGCATCGACATCGCGCTCTGGGATCTCAAGGGCAAGCTCCTGGGCCAGCCGGTCTATCGCCTGCTCGGCGCCAGCTCCAAGCGCGTCCGCGCCTATGCCGGCGGCCTGTCCCTCGGCTTCCAGCCGGTCGACACGCTGGAGCTGGAGGTCTCGCGCCTGGTGGGCGAGGGCTATAGCGCGATCAAGCTCCGGGTGGGCGATCATCCAAAGCGCGACGCCGAGCGCGTGGCCCACATCCGCAAGGCCTTCCCGACCCTCGACATCGCGGTCGACGCGCAGACCCGCTACAGCCCGCTCGACATGCCCGAGGTGCTCCACTACTGCGAGGAGAACCGGGTCTACTGGCTCGAGGAGCCGTTCACGCCGGACAATCTCGACGCCTATGCCGAGACGGCGAGGAAGACCCGCATCCCGCTCGCGGCCGGCGAGAACCACTATACGCGCCGCGCCTTTCGCGACCTCTTCACCCATCGCTGCGTCTCTGTGGTCCAGGCCGACTGCACCAAGGCCGGGGGCATCAGCGAGGTCAAGAAGATCGGCGACATGGCGGCGGCCTGGGACCTCCTCATGGCGCCCCACACCAGCCACAGCGTGATCTCGGCCGCGGCCAACGTCCATCTCCTGGCAGCGCTCTGCGAACGGGCTGATCTTCGAGGCCGACGTGGCAAAGATAAACCCGTTCCGCACCGACCTCTCGAAGGCGCCCTTCGAGGTGGTCGACGGCCATATCGAGGCGCCGGACCGGCCGGGCCTGGGGCTCGACATCGACGAGGCGATGCTGGCCCAGTACCCGGCCATCGCGGGACCGTGCTACATTCCGGGGCGCTAGAGGCCGGCTCGCCAAGGGCAGGGGCCACAGTCAAAAGAGCGATCAACGGACCAATCAGGAGAGGCAGGCGATGCGTCTTGGCATGTTCATGCACCCGATCCACGACTTCAAGCGGGGCTATCACAAGCTCCTCTTCGAGGACATGGAGGTCATCAAGTGCGCCGACGCCAACGGCTTCGACGAGGTCTGGCTGGGCGAGCATTTCTGTCTGCCTTCCGAGCCTTTCGCCTCGCCGCTGATGATCTTCGCAGCGCTGATCCATCAGACCAAGCACATCATGTTCGGCAGCGGCGTGCACTGCCTGCCCGACTGGCATCCCTGCCAGGTGGCCGGCATGGTGGCCCAGTTCGACCACATGGCCAAGGGCCGCTACATGATGGGCATCGGCCCCGGCGCCGCCCCGCCCGACTTCGAGATGTTCGGCGTGGTCGACAAGGACCGCATGGCGATGATGGAAGAGAGCATCGACATGATCGTCAAGCTCTGGACCACCGACCCGCCGTATGACATCCAGGGCAAGTATTGGCAGGCCGTGGTGAAGGACAATGTCCTGCCCGACCTCGGCGTCGGCCAAGGTGACCGAGCCCTACCAAAAGCCGCATCCGCCCATCATGCTGCCCTGCATGAGCCGCGGCTCGTCCAGCGCCAGGCTCGTGGCGCGCCGGGGCTGGAACTCGATCTCGGCCAACTTCGTCCCCGCCGACATCGCCAAGAGCCACTGGCGGGACTATTGCGACGAGCGCAAGAAGCACGGCCTCGAGCCCGAGCCCCACAAGTTCGCCTTCGGCCGCACGCTGCTCGTGACCGAGACCGACGAAGAAGCCGAAACCTACCTGCACAGCCCCGGCAACGCGCTCGAATGGTATTTCAACTACATCATCGGGCTCACGAGCCATGGCGGGCTTCGTCGGCATGCTGAAGGGCGATCCCGACATGCCCGATTCCGAGGTGACGCCGCGCTACTGCATCGACAGCATGGTGATCGCGGGCTCGCCCAAGACGGTGGCCGAGAAGCTCGCCGCCTTCCGCGAGGACACGGCACCCTTCGAGACTCTTATCTGCTCCCACCACGACTGGGACGACGAGGCGATGTGGCGCCGCCACATGCATCTCTTGTCCCACGAGGTCATGCCGATCCTCCGCGACCTGACGGGAACGAAGCATCTGGTCGAGCAGCGGCCCGCGGCGGAGTAGGGGCGGGGGAAGGGGGCGTGCCACAGGCCGACAACGCTCCCTTCTCCTCTCGTCCTCGTGTCGGGCACGCGCACCCGTGCCCAGGCTTGCGAGGGTGTCGCCGGGGACGAGCGTGACAAAGAAGAGGCGAGGCGACGCGAGGACGCGCTTCTTCCGTCATCCCCCGGCGCCGACCGGGGGATCAGGTGACGCGGCGCGACGGGCCCTTCTCCTGTCATCCTCGGGCGCTTGACCCGAGGATCCATGCGCACGCTCGCGACATCGCGCCGGGACGGGGCATGGACCCTCGTGTCGGGGCACGAGGGTGACAAGAATAGAGCGTGAACACGCACCTTTCCTGTCATCCTCCGGCGTGACCGGAGGATCAGGTGGCACGGCGCGATGGGACAGGGGTCGCCTGCTCCCCGCCACCTGACCGCCCGATCAAGCCGGGCGGTGACGTGAAAGAGCGAGGACGCACACCCCTTCGTCGCGCCCCGGCTTGACCGGGGGCCAACTGTCGGAGGCTGGGCACGCTGGCGTCGCGTCGCGCCTCTATTGTCATCCTCCGGCTCGACCGGGGGATCAGGTGACACGGCGCGACGGGACAGGATCGCCTCTCCCCGCCACCTGACCGCCCGGTCAGCCGGGCGGTGACAAGTAAAGGCGCCCTGCCCCTAGGGTGGCGTGGTCTTTTTGTCTGTCGCTCTCCTTTTTTGCTCCTCCACCGCCCCGGCCCCGCTCTCTCCCAGCAGGGCCTGGCGGCTCTCGGCGTAACGCAGGACCCAGTCGGCCACGTCCGGGTTGCTCCGGGCGAAGGCGAGGAGGTCCGAGACAAGCTCGGCGGCGACGGCGTTGGTCGGCCGGCGCCGCGCCGATCTCGTCCCCAGCACGCAGCTCGGGATCGCGGTCGGTCGTGCGCGTCACGAGGCGGCGCAGGCGGTTTTCCGGATGGCGGCCGCGGTTGCCCTCGTAGGCAAGGAACAAAAGAGCTTTGGTGTCGCCCATGTCGGCGAGGTGCTGGAGGCTGGCGAACGCCGTCCTGATCAGGATCTCTTCGCGCTCGTCCTCGGGCAGCTCGGCCTCGCGCCGGTAGTAGGCGACGTGTTTCTGGAACTTCTTGTCCTCGAGGAGCGAAAGAATCTCGTCCTCGCTCGTCCCCTCGTGCCTGGCGACCTCGGCGGGCGTCATGCCGCCGGCGAGTCTGCGCGCCAGCCGCACGGTGCGGGCGCGGGCATCGAGGCGGGGGAACGGGACGGGTAGGGGCAAGGCATTTCTGTCATTTATAGGAATGCGCGCCGATTGTCAATCGAGAGTTGATGGAATTCGTTTGTGCGCGCGCCCGAAGCGGGTCGAGGGTCTGCTCTCGCCTCACCGTGAGGCGACGAGCGACGCGCGAAGGCTTCGGAGCTTCGAGAGCTCGGTCGTCGAAATCGCCGGCGTATTGGGCTCAGGTTGGCTTCGTCGACATAGACGGCTCGCGAGGCCTCCGTGGACGCGATGGCCTCATCGACGAGCTGGGGATCACGCTCCCGCTCTCCGAGCATCGCGAGCGCGTTGCCGAGATCGTTCTGGGTCCTGGCCCAGTCGAGCGGCACGCGCTCGCGGGTCCGCTCCTCGAGCGCCGCGCGGTAGGCGGTGACCGCCGCCTCGAGGCGCGCCGTCCCGCTCTCCCGCTCCCCAAGCGCTCGAGCGCGTTGCCGAGATTGTTCTGGGTCGCGGCCCAGTCGAGCGGCACGCGCTCGCGGGTCCGCTCCTCGAGCGCCGCGCGGTAGGCGGTGACCGCCGCCTCGAGGCTCGCCGTCCCGCTCTCCCGCTCCCCCAGCGTCTCGAGCGCGTTGCCGAGATTGTTCTGGGTCATGGCCCAGTCGAGCGGCACGCGCTCGCGGGTCCGCTCCTCGAGCGCCGCGCGGTAGGCGGTGACCGCCGCCTCGAGGCTCGCCGTCCCGCTCTCCCGCTCCCCCAGCGTCTCGAGCGCGTTGCCGAGATTGTTCTGGGTCATGGCCCAGTCGAGCGGCACGCGCTCGCGGGTCCGCTCCTCGAGCGCCGCGCGGTAGGCGGTGACCGCCGCCTCGAGGCTCGCCGTCCCGCTCTCCCGCTCCCCCAGCGTCGCGAGCGCGTTGCCGAGATTGTTCTGGGTCGTGGCCCAGTCGAGCGGCACGCGCTCGCGGGTCCGCTCCTCGAGCGCCGCGCGGTAGGCGGTGACCGCCGCCTCGAGGCTCGCCGTCCCGCTCTCCCGCTCCCCAAGCGTCGCGAGCGCGTTGCCGAGATTGTTCTGGGTCGTGGCCCAGTCGAGCGGCACGCGCTCGCGGGTCCGCTCCTCGAGCGCCGCGCGGTAGGCGGTGACCGCCGCCTCGAGGCTCGCCGTCCCGCTCTCCCGCTCCCCCAGCGCCGCGAGCGCGTTGCCGAGATTGTTCTGGGTCGTGGCCCAGTCGAGCGGCACGCGCTCGCGGGTCCGCTCCTCGAGCGCCGCGCGGTAGGCGGTGACCGCCGCCTCGAGGCTCGCCGTCCCGCTCTCCCGCTCCCCCAGCGTCCCGAGCGCGTTGCCGAGATTGTTCTGGGTCGTGGCCCAGTCGAGCGGCACGCGCTCGCGGGTCCGCTCCTCGAGCGCCGCGCGGTAGGCGGTGACCGCCGCCTCGAGGCTCGCCGTCCCGCTCTCCCGCTCCCCCAGCGCTCTCGAGCGCGTTGCCGAGATTGTTCTGGGTCGTGGCCCAGTCGAGCGGCACGCGCTCGCGGGTCCGCTCCTCGAGCGCCGCGCGGTAGGCGGTGACCGCCGCCTCGAGGCTCGCCGTCCCGCTCTCCCGCTCCCCGAGCGCTCGCGAGCGCGTTGCCGAGATTGTTCTGGGTCGTGGCCCAGTCGAGCGGCACGCGCTCGCGGGGGCGCAGATCGAGCAGGGCGCGATAGCGGTCGATTGCCTTGGACAGCGCCGCATTGTCGCCGAGCTCGTCGCCCTGGCGATAGAGGGCATCGGCCTCGCGGTCGAGATAGGCGAGGCGCTGGTCCTCGGCCGAGGCCGGGACGCGGTCGGCGGCGGCGCGGAACTGCCTGGCGGCGTCGAGGTAGCGCAGGCGGGTGAGCGCGATCTCGCCGCGCTGGGCCGCGGTGGCGGCGGCCGCGAGCTGGGCCTTGTCCGCCTCGGCGTCCTGCGCCGCCTGCGACCTGGGCGAGCAGGGCGTCGGCGCGGTCGAGGTCGCCGTCTTCGAGCGCCGCCTTGGCCTGCTGCTTCAGCGCGGCGATCTCGGGGCTCTCCGCTGGGGCCGCCTGGACCTGGGCGAGTAGATCCCTGTAGCCGCTGCGCTATCTCGATCCAGCTTCTGCGCCGAGCTTCTCCGGCGCGACCCCCGTCTCGCCGATGATGGCGAGGGCGGAGCGGATCTGACGCTCGTTGAGCGTCGAGCTTCTCCTTGAGCATGCCGATGTGGTCGCGCTGGGTCGCGCTGAGTCCTCGAGGCGCGTTGGTCGCGATCGTGCGACCAGCGCTTCGAGCTGCTCGGGGGTCGTTGATGCGTGACTGGACGCGTTGAAGGTCTGGTCGCCGCAGGCGGCGAGCCCCGCTGTTGCTCTCGATGCTGCAGGGGAGCTCGGCGGCGTCGGGCGCGCTCGCAGGCACAGCAGCGTCGCTGCGGCGAGGAGGACAGCGCGGGCGAGTCAGTTCGTCTGGCCCATGGCTGCCGCCGAAGGTCACGGGACCCTGAACGTCTGGTCGCCGCACGCGGCGACGACCGCTGGTTCTCCTGGATGGTGCAGTCGATCTTGCGTGGAGCGGCTTGTCGAAGAAAAAGGTCGTTGCCGTCCAGAGGCCACCGGCGACGACGACCATCCCGCCGCCGAGCCATGCCAGGATCTCGCGGTTTCTCTTCTTCGACAGGAACTTCCAGACCGCACGCATGAAGCTTCCCTCTTCATGCGTACGCTACCACGGGTCGAGAGGGCGGGCGAGGGTCGGTGCTGTGATCCCGATCACAGGTCGGCGTCGCGTCCGCGCCAACAGACTCGCAGTGCTATCCTCGCCTCCTCGTTCTCCGTCGTCGCGGGTGAAGGAGCCGAGGCCGAGCCGGAGGGGCATTGGGTGCCTGAGGGCCGCATCGCCGATCGGGAACATGACCGGTGGCTTCCTCGGCGGCGACGGCGGCGGGTCCACCGAGCATCTGGCCCGCGACGAGGGGCCGACCCTGCCTTCGTCGACGAGCCGGCTGCCAGCGCCGGCTGGCCCGTGACCACACGAGCGCCTACGGCCATGCCCGGCGTATCGCAGACGTCGGCCGGCTCCACGTCGCTCGGCAGTCGAGGCGTGTCGATCTCCGATCGAACGTCAGTGAAGACTTTAGCTATCTTTTGTCTATCCTTACGTCTGCGTATGGCTGTCCTCTCAAATTTCCTTGACGACGCGCACGAAACTGCAGGGATCTTTCATCAGCCTCGGCATTTTAAAGGCAGGCGCGTTGGATCCGCGTGCCTGATTGCACAAGCTTGTGGATGGATATTGGAGGGCGGGCATTGATGGCGACGCTGCTGGCAACGATGGCGCGCGGGCAGCGCGAGGCGGGCACGACGTTCACCGTGGCATCGGTCGCCTTCGGCCTTTCGGGGTTCAGCGCGCTCGCCTACCAGACGGCCTGGCAGCGCATGCTCGGGCTCTTCGCCGGGTCCGATGCGGTGGCGACCACCTTGATCGTGGGCTCCTTCCTGTTCGGGCTCGGTCTCGGCAGCCTCGCCGGCGGATGGCTCGCCGACCGGCTCTCGCCGCGCGCGGCGCTGCGGGCCTTCGGCGTGGCGGAGCTGGGTGTGGGCATCTTCGCGGTGCTCAGCCCCTGGTTGCTCTATGGCATCGTCTTCCACCGCCTCGAGCCTTTTGCCGCGAGCCTCGCGGGCGCGACCCTCGTGACCTTCGCGGCCCTCGCTTTGCCCACCATCCTGATGGGCATGACGCTGCCCCTCATCGCCCGAGCGCTGGTGCAGCGGATCGATCTCTCGCCCATGCAGATCGGCGCGCTCTACGGGGTCAACACGGTGGGTGCCGGCATCGGCTGCCTGCTCACGGGCTTCGTTCTCATCGCCGCGTTGGGCTATGGCGGCAGCGTGCGCCTGGCGGGCGGGATCGACATCGCGGTGGGACTGGGCGCCATGATCCTCTCGGGTGCCCTCGACGACCGGCCGCCCGCCGGCCGCCTCGCGCCCAGGCCGGCGCCCGACCGCTCGCGGCACGCCCTTATGCTGCGCTGGATGGTGCTGGTCTTCCTCTCGGGCTTCCTTGCGATCTCGCTCGAGATCCTGTGGTTTCGCGTGCTCGGCACGCTGATGCGCTCGAGCGCCTACAGCTTCTCGCTGGTCTTGGGCATCTTCCTGCTCGCCGACGCGCTGGGGATCCTTCTGGGCTCCTACTATGTCCGCCGTGTCGTCGATCCCGAGCGGCTCTTCCTGTGGCTCCAGGTGGCGATCGGCGTGTGGGCCCTGGGCTCGCTGCTCGCGATCTACCTGGCCCATACCTGGCTCGGGGCGGCAGCGCTCTTCATCGACGGGCCGCCCTACGGGCCGCCGCAGCGCGAGCTTCTCCGGCTGCTTCTCTTCGCCGTCCTCGTCGGCGCCGTCGTGGCGCCGGCCGCGCATTGCGCTCGGCGCCACCTTCCCGATCGTGCAGAAGGCGATCCAGCACCGCAGCAGCCTGATCGGCTGGCGGCTGGGCCTGGTCCAGCTCGCCAACATCATGGGGAACACGGCGGGCGCGGTGGTGACCGGGCTCGTCATCCTGCGCTATGTCGGGGTGAGCGGCGCCTTTCATCTGGTGGGCCTGCTCGCCTGCCTGGCGCTCCTGGCGCTCGTCCTCGTGCGCCGCCCGGGCGGCATTCTCGGACGCCCCGTCCGGTTGCTCGGCCACGCCGTCCGGCTGGCCCGCTGGCCCGCGCTCTCGGCCCTGGCCGCGGCCCTCCTGGTCCTTCTGGTGGCGCTGCCCGGCAACGCGCGGCTCTGGAGCGGGCTGCACGGCACGCCGCGGGGCAAGGAGGCCATCGTCAGGAGCGGCGAGGCCGGGGTGGCGGTGCTCCGTCCGACGGGGAGGGGGTATATCCTCTTCGTCAACGGCGCCTTTCAGGCCCATCTCGAGCCGCCGCTGCCACTCCAGACGAGGGAGCCGATCAGCGAGGCCCTGGGCGCCATCGGCCCTCTGGTGCACCCGGCGGCGAGCTCGGCCCTTCTGATCGGCTATGGCGCCGGCAACACCGTCTTCAACCTGGGCGCCGGGCCGGCCATGGCCCGGATACGGGTCGTCGAGCTCGCCCGACCGGTCATCGAGGCGATGCGGGCGGTGGCCCAGAGCTCGGGCTTTCCGATCGCGCGCGAGCCTTTCGCGGACCCCCGCATCGAGCGGGTGATCGCCGATGGGCGGCATGTGCTCTTCACCGAGCCCGAGCGCTACGACATCATCGTCGCGGAGACGATCGCGCCGCACACCGCCGGCAGCAACCTGCTCTTCTCGAAGGAGTTTTTCGAGGAGGCGCGGCGCCGCCTGAAGCCCGGCGGCCTTGCCGTTCAATGGGCCGCGACTCCGCGCACGGTGGCGACCTTCGTCAGCGTCTTCCCCTATGCCCTTCGCCTGGACGGCGTGCTGCTGGGCAGCGACCGGCCGATCGATCTCGACTGGCGCAGGATCGGCAAGGAGCTCGGGGGACCGCCCGGCCAAGTCGTGCTCCGCAGCGGCGTGGCCCCCGAGGCGCTCCTGGCCTATCTCCGCAACGGACCCCAGGGCCGCTGGAGCCCTGGCGATCCCCGGCCCGACATCCCGGTCAATACCGACCTCCACCCCCGCGACGAGTTCTATCCGATCGGCTGGTGAGGCCTCTCAGCTGCTAGGCGACCCGGAGCGCGATCCTCGCGTCTTCGTTCTTGGTCTCGCGGGCGAAGGGGCTGAGGCCCAGCCAGGTGGGCATCGAGCGCTTGAGCGCCGCGTCGCCGATCAGGGACAGCCGGTCGGCCGCCTCCTCGGCGGCGACGCTGGTGAGGCCCATCCAGATCTTGGTCATCGTCTTGAGATCGCTCTCGACGAAGAGGTCGACGTCGAAGCCAGGGTCGGCGGAGCAGAGGTCGACCGTGCCCTTGTCGACGATCAGCCACCAGCGTCGCCGGGCCTGCGGCTGCTCGGGGTACAGAAATCGTATCACCACCCTTTTCTGCGGCACGGGCGCGGGGTCTAGGTTGCGGCGCATGTCCCACATCAAGAGCTGGGCATCGAGGTTCCTGAGGCTGACCTCGGCGTCGATCCAGCGCTGGCCCCAAAAGCCCATGGTCTCCATCACCTGGCGCAGATCCTGGCCGGCGCGGGTCAGGCTGTAGGCGGTGCCGCCCTGAGGCGGCTCCTCGCGCAGGACGATGCCCGCCTCCTCGAGGTCGCGCAGGCGCTGGGAGAGAAGGGCCGGCGACATGCGCGGCAGGCCGCGGCGCAGCTCGTTGAAGCGGGTGGAGCCGGCCAGCATCTCGCGCAGCAGGAGGATCGTCCAGCGCGAGCAGAGGATCTCCGACGCCATCGCGACGGGGCAGAACTGGCCGTAGCGCGTGAAGGTCCGCATGCGCGTTCTCTTTCTTATCACTTCGCTCACGTTCATGAGGTAGGCCCGCCGATTCAGTTTGTGAAGTTGCCGGTGCCGGCCGGCCGGGCGGATAGTGTCGGCTGAGACGTGTGCGCGAACGCATGATGATCAGGAGGAACACGATGACCGGTCTCAGCCTGAAGAAGCTCTCCGGCGACGTGGCGGTGGTTCCGGAGGCGATGGTCGAGCAGCTCAAGGGGCGGGTGCGGGGTGCCGTGCTGGTTGCCGGCGAGGAAGGCTATGACGCCGCCCGCAGCATCTGGAACGCGATGATCGACCGGCGTCCGGGCGTGATCGTGCGCTGCGCCGGTGCCGCAGATGTGATGGCCACGATCGATTTCGCGCGTGAGACGGGCGCAGCGCTGGCCGTGCGCGGCGGCGGGCACAACATCGCCGGCAACGCCGTCTGCGAGGGCGGCGTGATGCTGGACCTCACGCCGATGAAATCGGTGCGCGTCGACCCGTTGCGCGGACGGTGCGCGTCGAGCCCGGCGTCACGCTGGGCGAGCTCGACCGCGAGGCGCAGGCTTTCGGCCTCGTGACGCCGACCGGCATCAACTCGACCACCGGCATCGCCGGGCTGGCGCTGGGCGGCGGCTTCGGCTGGACCAGCCGCAAGCTCGGGCTGACCGCGGACAATCTGCTGAGCGCCGACCTCGTCACCGCGGACGGCAGGCTCGTGCGGGCGAGCGAGAGCGAGAACGCCGACCTCTTCTGGGCGCTCAGGGGCGGCGGCGGCAATTTCGGCGTGGTCACCTCTTTCGAGCTGAAGCTGCACCGGCTGGGGCCGCAGGTGCTCTCGGGCCTCATCGTGCATCCCTTCTCCGAGGCGCGGACGCGGCTCAAGGAGTATCGGAGCTTCGTGGCGACGGCGCCCGAGGAGCTCACCTGCTGGGTCGTGATGCGCAAGGCGCCGCCCTTGCCTTTCCTGCCGCCCGAGGTGCACGGCACCGAGGTTCTGGTCTTTGCCGCCTGCTATGCGGGCGACATGGAGGCCGGGGAGAAGGCCGTGGCGCCGCTGCGGGCGCTGGGGCGGCCGATTGCCGACGTCATCGGCCCGCATCCCTTCGTGGGCTGGCAGGCGGCGTTCGATCCGCTGCTCACCCCGGGGGCGCGCAACTACTGGAAGTCGCACAACTTCAAGGAGCTGGGCGACGGGACGATCGATGCCGTGCTGGGTGCGGTCGAGACCTTGCCCTCGCCCGAGTGCGAGGTCTTCATCGGGCATCTGGGCGGGGCCATCAACCGCGTGCCGGCCGATGCCACGGCCTATCCGCATCGCGACGCCGAGTTCGTGATGAACGTCCACACGCGCTGGCGCGAGGCCGAGGACGATGCGCGCTGCATCGCCTGGGCGCGGAACCTGTTCGAGGTCTGCAAGCCCCACGCGACGGGCGGCGTCTATGTGAACTTCATGCCGGAGGACGAGACCGACCGGGTGCCGGGCGCCTATCTCGGCAACGAGAGGAAGCTCGCGGCGATCAAGGCGAAGCACGATCCTTCGAACCTGTTCCGGCTCAACCAGAACATCCAGCCGGTGGCGTGAGCCAGACGGACCGAGGCCTTGGAGGCCTGCTATGCCGATCTTCATGGACCGCCACGATCTGGGGGAGGCGACACCCGAGAATGTCGCCGACGCGCACCAGAAGGATCTCGAGATCCAGGAACGCTACGGCGTCAAGTATCTCACCTACTGGTACGACTTCCGGCGACACACGGCCTTCTGCCTCGTCGATGCACCCGATGCGGCGACAGCCGCGGAGGTGCATCGCCACGCCCACGGCCTGATCGGGAACGAGATCATTCCGGTCGACCTCTCGGCGGTCGAGGCCTTCCTCGGCCGCATCGGCGATCCCCGGGCAGCGACGGGCACGACGCCGGAGATGGACCCTGGGCTGCGGGCGGTGATGTTCACCGACATCGTAGGCTCGACCGAGATGACGGAGCGCCTCGGCGATGCGGGTGCTCTGGAGCTGGTGCGGACCCACGACGCGCTGGTTCGGCGCGCCCTCGGTCTCTTTGGCGGTCGCGAGGTCAAGCACACGGGCGACGGCATCATGGCGGCCTTCGACGAGGTGCCGGCGGCGGTGCGCGGCCGCCGCCGACATCCAACGCCGTTTCGCCCACTACAATGCAGAGGCGCCCGAGAGCCTGAACGTGCGCATCGGCATCCATGCCGGCGAGCCCGTCTCCGAGCACAACGACCTCTTCGGTGCCACGGTGCAGCTGGCAGCGCGGCTTTGCAGCGAGGCCGAGGCGGGCGGCGTGGTCGTCTCGGGCCTGGTGCGCGAGATGTGCGGCCAGGATACCGACAGCTTCGTGCCCTTGGGCGAGCGGCGCCTGAAAGGCTTCGCCGAGGCGGTGCCGATCTTCCGGTTCGCCTGGCGAGGCGTGCCTGCGTAGCAGGCCGCCAGGCAAGGCCTCGTGATCGAGGCCTGGGTGCCGTCCGCTCCGCGAGCTCTGCGGGAGGGAGGACGCCAGATGACAGAGCGCGAGACGCGTTTCGTCGGGACCGTGCCCGAGAACTACGACCAGGGGCTCGGTCCCCATATCTTCCAGGGGTTCGCGGAAGATCTCGCCCGGCGGGTCGCGGCATTGGCGCCGGGCCGGGTGCTCGAGCTTGCGGCTGGGACGGGTATCGTCAGCCGCCGGCTCCGCGACCTCTTGCCGGCAAGCACGCAGCTGGTGGTGACGGACCTCAGCGCGCCCATGCTCGAGGTGGCGAGGAAGAAGCTCGGAGCCGGCGAGGCTGTCGAGCTGCGACAGGCCGATGCGACCGAGCTGCCGTTCGAGGATGCGAGCTTCGATGCGGTGGCCTGCCAGTTCGGCGTGATGTTCTTCCCCGACAAGCCGCGGGGCTACGCCGAGGCGCTGCGCGTGCTGCGGCCCGGCGGCAGCTACGTCCTCAACAGCTGGGGCAGCTGGGCCGAGAACCCGTTCGGCGAGGTTGCCCATGAGGTAGGTGCCGCCTTCTTTCCCCACGATCCGCCGGGCTTCTATCGTGTCCCGTTCAGCTACCACGACCCCGATGAGATCGCGGAGGCCATGACGGCGGCGGGGTTTGCCGAGGTCGCGGTGGAGCGCATCGCGCTGACCTCGGCCATCTCGAGCCCCGCGCTCTTCGCGCGCGGTATCGTCTTCGGCAATCCGCTGCGTGAGGAGATCGTGAGCAGGGGCGGCGATCCGGAGGCAGTCCTTGCCGCCATGGAGCGTGCGATCGCCGAGAAGCTGGGTCGGGAGATGCCGCTCCTCGCCCTCGTCGCGCGGGGTCGGAAGCCGAACGACCGCTGACGGTCTCAGCCGGCGTTGGCCCAGCTCGGGGCAGCAGCGCTTCGGGCGCTGTCGGTGAGCCACGCGTACCAGCCGTCCAGGCCCTCGCCGGAGACGGCGGAGAGGGTGAGGACCTGGAGGCCGGGGTTGAGCGCCTTGGCCTCGGCGATGCAGCGATCGAGGTCGAAGGGCACGTGAGGCAAAAGGTCGATCTTGGTGATTACCAAGACCGAGGCGGCGCGGAACATGTGCGGGTATTTTTCCGGCTTGTCGTCGCCCTCGGTGACGGAGAGGAGCAGAACCTTGGCATGCTCGCCGAGGTCGAAGAGGGCGGGGCAGACGAGATTGCCGACGTTCTCGATCATCAAGACGCTGCCGGGCTGGGGCTGAAGCGTCCTCAGGCCCCGTGCCACCATGTCCGCCTCGAGATGGCAGCCGGCACCTGTGTTGATCTGCACGACCTCGCAGCCGGTGGCGCGGATGCGGGCCGCGTCGCGGTCGGTCGCCTGATCGCCCTCGATCACGGCGATCCGCAGCCGGCCCTCGAGGTCGCGGATGGTGCGCTCGAGCAGCGTCGTCTTGCCGGCGCCGGGGCCGCTCACGAGGTTGAGCGCCAGGACCTCCCGGCCCTCGAGCCAGCCGCGGTTGCGCGCCGCCAGCAGGTCGTTCTTGGCCAGGATGTCGGCCTCGAGGCGCACGGTCTCGGTGTCGTGGGTGTGGCCGTGGTGATGCTCGGCCGGCCCGTGACTATGGCGGTGGCGCGTGCCGTCGGGATGGACGTGCTCGTGCTCCGCCCCGACGCCCGAGCAGCCGCAGGTCACGCACATGACGCCATCTCCTCCGCGACCTCGATGGACAGGACCTTCAGCTCCTCGCCGCCCGAGAGCGTGACCTCGCGCGAGCCGCAGGCGCAGATCGCGATGGGCGAGGTAGCCTCGAACCGGGTGCCGCAGGCGCGGCAGCGGGCGGCTGCCGGCACCGTGCGGATCGCCAGCTCGGCACCCTCGAGCGGCGTGCCGGCGGCGACGACATCGAAGCAGAAGCGGACCGAGTCCGGGACGATGGCCGAGAGCGCGCCGATCTCGAGCGAGACACGGCGCACCCGGCGGCCATGGGCGGCCTCGATGACGATGGCGACGACACTGCGGGTGATGGAGAGCTCGTGCATGGCAGCACTTCAGCAGATGCGCGGCAGCTGCTCGCCGACCAGCATGTCGACGATGCGCCGGCCGCCGAGTACGGTGCGCATGGTGACCCGCCCGGGCTCGCCTTTTTTCACCTGGCCGATGAGGCGGGCGCCGGTGCCCAGGGGATGGGCCCGGAGGGCCGCCAGAGCGGCGTCTGCCGCCTCGGCCGCGACGATGACGGCGATGCGGCCCTCATTGGCGAGGTAGAGCGGGTCAAGACCAAGAATCTCGCAGAAGCCGCGGACCTCGGGGCGGATGGGTGTCGCCTCCTCCTCGATCTCGATGGCCACGCCCGAGGCCTCGGCGATCTCGTTCAGGACGGTGGCGAGGCCGCCGCGGGTGGCGTCACGCATGCCTTTCACGCCGGGTGCTGCCTGCAGGAGGTCCTGGATCATGCCGGCAAGCGGCGCGCAATCGCTCTCGATCGGGGTCTCGAGAGCCATGTCGCCACGCGCGCAGAGGATGGCAGCGCCATGATCACCCAGCACGCCGCTGACAATGACAACATCGCCCGGGCAGGCCAGATGGGCGCCGAGCTCGATGCCGGTGGGGACGACGCCGACACCGGTTGTCGTGACGAAGAGCTTATCGCAAGCGCCCCTCGGCACGACTTTCGTGTCGCCGGTGACGATCGAGACGCCGGCCTCGTCCGCGGCTGCCGCCATCGAGGCGGCGACGCGGCGCAGGACCCCGAGCGGCAGGCCCTCCTCAAGGATGAAGGCCGCGGCGAGGTGAAGGGGGATGGCGCCGCCGACGGCGAGGTCGTTCACCGTGCCGCAGACAGCGAGCCGGCCGATGTCGCCACCGGGAAAGAAAAGAGGGTCGACGACGAAGGAGTCGGTGGTGAAGGCGAGCCGGTCGCCCCTGGCGGCGAGGCCCGCCATGTCCAGCCGGGCCTGATCCTCGAGCGGGGCCAGAAGGCGGTTGTCGAAGGTGGTGACAAAGACGTCGTCGATGAGGTCTTTCATGGCCTTGCCGCCGCCGCCATGCGCCAGGGTCACGGTGGGGACGTTGACCGAGCCCGGCCGATGGGGTCGCGGCAGGTCCAGGATGCTCACGCGGCGCTCCCGTGCCGCTCCTGCCGGCCATACCGGAAGTAGGCGGCGCATGCGCCCTCGGAGGAGACCATGAGGGCACCCACCGGCGTCTCGGGCGTGCAGGCCGTGCCGAACACCTGGCACTGCCAGGGCTTGATGATGCCTTTGAGGACCTGGCCGCACTGGCACGCGCTTGGATCGGCGACGTGCAGGTTGGGCGTGGCGAAGCGCCTTTCCGCGTCGAAGCGGGCATAGGCCTGGCGGAGCCGCACGCCGGACTCGTCGATCGAGCCCAGGCCGCGCCACTCGAAATGCTCGCGCAGCTCGAAGACCCGGGAGACGGCGTCCTGCGCCGTGGCGTTGCCGGCGTCGGGCACGACGCGGGCATACTGGTTCTCGATCTCGGCGCGGCCCTCCCGGATCTGGCGGAGCACCATCCAGATGGACTGGAGCACGTCCAGAGGCTCGAACCCGGCCACCACCATGGGCCGGCGATAGTCGCTGGCGATGAAGGCGTAGGGGGAGGTGCCGATCACCATCGAGACGTGCCCCGGGCCGAGGAAGCCGTCGAGATGGAGGTCGGGGCTGTCCAGGATCGCCTTGAGTGTCGGCACGATCGTGATGTGGTTGCAGAACACCGAGAAGTTTTTCGTGTCCTCCGCGCTCGGCCTGGAGGATGGTCAGCGCCGTCGACGGCATCGTGGTCTCGAAGCCGATCGCGAAGAAGACGACCTCGCGGTCGGGATGGCGACGCGCCAGCGCCAGTGCGTCCATCGGCGAATAGACCATGCGCACGTCGGCGCCGTCGGCCTTGGCCTGCATCAGGCTTTTTTTGGAGCCGGGCACGCGCATCGTGTCGCCGAAGGTGGCGAGGATGACGCCCGGCCGCTCGGCGATGGCGAGGCAGTCGTCGATGCGGCCCATCGGCAGGACGCAGACCGGGCAGCCGGGGCCGTGCACGAGCTCGAGCGCCTCGGGCAGCATGCCCTCGATGCCGTAGCGGAAGATGGCGTGGGTATGGCCGCCGCAGACCTCCATGATCTGGATCGGCTTTTTGGGCGTGGCGCCGATCGAGGAGACGAGGCTCTCGATCTCCTTGACCAGGACCTGCGCCTTCTCGCGGTCGCGGAACTCGTCCACATACCTCATGGCGAGGCACCTGCAGCCGACTGCCGCATCGCCTCGATCTCGGCCTGCATCTCGCCCAGCTCAGACAAAAGCTTCAGCGTCAGCGCGGCCTCGGCCTCGTTGATCCGGCTCATCGCGAAGCCGACATGGACGAGCACCCAATCGCCGACGCAGGCTTCTGCGGGGTGCTCCTCGTCGACGACGCAGGCGATGTTGATCTGCCGGCGCACGCCGCCAATCTCGACGGTCGCGAGCGTGGAGGCGGCGTCGTCGATGCGGATGATCCGGCCGGGGATGCCTAGGCACATGGGCCGCCTCCTTGCTGCCGGGGCGCTAGGTGTCGATCAGCCGTGCCGCGGCGACGACAGCTTGGCCCAGCGCCAGTCCGCCATCGTTGGCCGGCACCCTCTCATGGGTCAAGACCGCAAAGCCCAGAGCGTCCAGCCGTCGCATCGTCTCCTCCAGCAGCACGCGGTTCTGGAAGCAGCCGCCGGAGAGGGCCACCGTCGTGAAGCGCGGGCCGGCTTCCCGGTCGCGGCCACATAGCTCCAAGGTCATTGTCGCCAGGGCTTTCGCCAAGCCCTTGTGGAAGCGAGCCGACATCACCGGCGCCGGCGTGCTGCAGGCGAGGTCCTGCAGGATGGCCTGCCACATCGGCCATGGCTCGAGGCACGGGAGATCGGAGCCGGGCAGGCGGGCGATGGCGAGCGGGTAGGCGAGCGTCTCGTCCTCCAGGGCCAGCGTGGCCTCGTCGACGATGGCCTCGAGGCGGGCCCCGGCCTCGCCCTCATAGGCCTGGCGCTCGCGGCAGAGGCCGAGAGCGGCGGCGACGGCGTCGAAGAGCCTGCCGCAGGACGAGGCTTTGGGCGAATTGATGCCGGCCGTGATCATCGCTATCGAGGGTGGCGAGCGGCTTTGCCGCGAGAAAGCGCTGGATCTCCAGCCCTTCAAGGCTCTCTGCCAGCTCGGGCCACCCCGTCTCGGCCGTGAGGTGGGCGTAGAGGTTGCGCCAGGGCTCACGCGCCGCCTGGGCGCCGCCCGGCATCGCCACCGGCTTGAAGGTCGCCAGGCGCCGAAAGCCGGCATAGTCGGCGAGCAGGAGCTCGCCGCCCCAGATGGTGCCGTCCTCGCCCCAGCCGAGGCCGTCGAGCACGATGCCCAGGGCCGGCGGTGCTGTGAGCGGGTGGCCGTTCTCGGCCATGCAGGCGGCGATGTGGGCGTGGTGATGCTGGACCTCGACGAGGGGCCGGCCGGCGAGCCGGCTCTGCTGCCGCCCGAGCTTGGCCGAGAGGTAGTCCGGATGGCGGTCGATCGCGATGGCGGCGGGCTCATGCGCGAAGAGGTGCGTGTAGAGCGAGAGGTTGTGCCGGTAGTCGTCTAAGGTGGCCGCGTTCTCGAGGTCGCCCTGGTGCTGCGAGAGGATCGCGGCCCCGTCCTTGATCAGACAGAAGGTGGCCTTGAGCTCGCCGCCCAGCGCCAGGAGGTCGGGCGCCGCGGCGAAGCCCTCGGGCAGCGCCGTGGGCTCGGGCGCCATGCCGCGCGCGCGGCGCAGCGCACGTGGGCGGCCGGCCATGATACGGACCACCGAATCGTCGACCCGATTGGCGATCGGCCGGTCGTGGACGAGGGCATGGCTGGCGATGCTGGCAAGGCGGGTGCTGGCCTCCGCATCGTCGATGGCCTGCGGCTCGTCGGAGAGGTTGCCGCTCGTCATCACCACCGGCCGGGCGACGCGCTGCAGGAGAAGCTGATGGAGCGGGGTGGTCGGCAGCATGAAGCCCAGTGTCGCGAGGCCGGGCGCCACCGGCTCGGGCAGGCGGTCGGGGCCCGTCGCCCGGAGGAGCAGGATGGGAGCCTGCGGTGAGCGCAGCACGCGCTCGGCCGCGGAGTCGAGCGCCGCGTAGCGGGCGACGACGGCGAGGTCGCGGGCCATCAGCGCAAAGGGCTTGGCATCGCGCCGCTTGAGGCGGCGGAGGCGGGCGACGGTCACGGCATCGGTCGCATCGCAGGCGAGCTGATAGCCGCCGAGGCCCTTGATCGCGACGATCGCACCTTCCTGGATGAGGCCGGCGGCGGCATCGATGTCGTCGAGCGTCGGGTGGACGGCCGGGCCCATTGGGACGCCGTCGAGGCGGATCAGCCGGGCGCGCGGGCCGCAGGCGGGGCAGGCCACGGCCTCGGCGTGAAAGCGGCGATCGGTCGGGCTCTCATACTCGGCCCAACAGTCGGGGCACATGGAGAAGGGGGCCATGGTGGTGGTGGCGCGGTCGTAGGGGACCCCGCGCAGGATGCTCAGCCGTGGCCCGCAATGGGTGCAGTTGGCGAAGGGATAGCGGTGGCGGCGGGCCGAGGGGTCGGCGATCTCGGCAGCACAGGCGGCGCAAAGGGCGGCGTCGGGCGCGATCTCGGTATGCGGCTGGCCGGAGAGGCTCTGGGCGATGTGGAAGCCTTCGGCGAGCACGCCTGTGTAGGGGCGAAGATCGATGCGCTCGATCCGGGCGAGCGGCGGCGGCTCGTCCCGTATCGCCCTGACCAGGGCGTCGATGGCGAGCGGGCTGCCGGCGGCGCGGACGAGGACGCCCTGGCCGTCATTCAGCACCTCGCCGCGCAGCCCGAGCCTTGTGGCGGCGCGCCAGACGGCAGGCCGGAAGCCCACGCCCTGCACCCGGCCGCGGATGCGTATCTCGATGCCGTCGGGCTTGGCGGTCATGACGGAGCGTTTCGCGACGCTAGAGGCAGCAAGCCGAGCTGATCCACGCGATTGGCGTTCGTCTCAGCCTGTGTTGTTAGCAGGCGTTCGGCTCAGTCGCGACGGAACGAATGCGGGCGGGCTGTTCCGCCAGCTCGGCGAAGGGAGCTGGCGGGACCGAGCCGTCTGGATGGAATGGCGTCCCCTAGGGGACTCGAACCCCTGTTTTCGCCGTGAGAGGGCGACGTCCTGGACCGCTAGACGAAGGGGACCCAGCGGCGCGGGCCGGTATGTAGCGGCGGGGAGGAGGCGAATCAAGCCTGTTCAGCAGGCGCCGCTGCGACGGAAGAGAGCGACCAGCTCGACCTCGGCGGAGAACAGAAACTGGTCGATGGGGCGAAGCTCGGTGAGATGCCAGCCCTTGGCCGCCAGCACCGCGGCGTCGCGTGCGAAGGTGCCGGGATGGCAGGAGGCGTAGGCCACGCGCGGTGGGCTGTCCGCGAGGGCCTCGACCTGCGCGCGGGCGCCGGCGCGGGGCGGGTCGAGGATGAGGAGATCCGCCTGGGCCAGCTCCGGCGGCAGGAGGGGATCCTGCTCGAGGTCGCGGCGGACGGCGGTGACGCCGGCGAGGCGGGCGCGGCGCGCCGCCGCCTGGAGTGCCACGACGCAGGACGCGTCCTGCTCGAAAGCGAGGATCCGGCGGGCGCCGCCGGCGAGCGGCAGGGAGAGGGTGCCGAGGCCGGCGAAGAGGTCGAGGACCACGGCGTTCTCGGGCAGCCAGTCGGCGATGGCGGCCTGGAGGGCCTGCTCGCCCGGCCCGGTGGCCTGGAGAAAGGCGCCGGCGGGAAGATCGACGCGTGTGTCGCCGAGCGTGAGGGTGGGCTGCCGGCGGACGATGAGCGGCTCGGCGTCGCCCGGCGCGCCGACGGCTATGCGTGCCAGATCGTGGGCGGTGGCGAGCTCGGCGAGCCGCTCACGGTCGGCGAGATCGAGGGGCTCCCCGGTGACGAGAAGGAGGTCCGGGCCTTCGGGCGTGGCGGTGACGAGCAGCTCGCCACCTGCGAGGCCGAGGCCGGCGAGGCAGGCGGCAAGCGGCTCGAGCAGCGCCTCGATGACGGGAAGTGCTATCGGGCAGCGGGTGACGGCGACGATGTCGCGGCCGCGGCGCTGGCGGTAGCCGAGGCGCACCCGGCCGCCGCGGCGCTGCCAGGCGAGGCGGACGCGGCGGCGGCTGGCCGGCGGCGAGACCTCGATCGGGCGCACGAGATCGGGCCGAAGGCCCAGGCGGTCGAGCGGGGCCAGGGCGCGGCGCGTCTTGAGGTCGCGATAGTCGGCGCCCGGCAGATGCTGGAGCGCGCAGCCGCCGCACTGGCCGAAATGCGGGCAGACGGGCTCCCGCCGGTCCGGGCCCGACAGGCGCTCGAGGCCGGTGGCGTGGATCGCGCCGGCGCGGCGCTCGCCCAGCCGCACGCGCCAGCGCTCGCCCGGCAGGCCCAGCGGCAGGTAGACGGTGTCGGTGCCCAGATGGCCGATGCCGTCGCCCGCAGCACCCAGGCGCTCGACGTCGAGCAGCGCCTCGGCGGGCGGGCGGCGGCGGGCGCTCACTGGGCCGGCTGGCTCTGGCCGTCCTGGGGCACGGCCTGGGGGACGAGCTGCATCAGGCCGAGGCGGCGGCCGGTTGCGAGGTCGACGATCGCGAGATACTCCTGCTCGCCCGGCGTCGCGAGGTGGAGGACGAGGCGGTCGCCATTGATGCGCATGTCGATGATCCGAGCGCCGTCCGGCACCTGCAGCTGGGTGGCGCTGAAGGTCGGGCGGATCTCGACCGCGGGCGCAGGGGCTGCCGGGCCGCTTGTGGCGCGCTGAATGATCACCCAGATGAGCGTGCCGGTGCCGAGCACGATCGCGATGCCGGCAATGATGACGAAGGCCTTGAGGGCCCCACGAAGTGCATCCACGTTTAAGCTCTCCACTGCCCTTGTCGGGTGAGGCCACGCAGCTCGACGTCGGTCCCGACGATGCAGGCAAGCGTCTCGACGCCTTCCTCGCGGAGCGCATGCCCGAGCTTTCCCGGGCGCGGCTCCAGGCCCTGATCCGTGACGGCAGGGTCGGATCGACCGGCGGCCTCATACCGGAGCCGTCCCGCCGGGTCAAAGAGGGCGAGCGGCTCGTGCTCACCGTGCCGCCCCCGACGGCGGCCACGCCGCGCGCCCAGGCGATGCCGCTCGAGGTGGTCTTCGAGGACGAGCACCTGATCGTGCTGGTCAAGCCCGCCGGGATCGTCGTGCATCCGGCACCGGGGCATGCGGACGGCACCCTCGTCAACGCGCTCCTGGCGCATTGCGGCCCCAGCCTTTCCGGCATCGGCGGGGTGCGCCGCCCGGGCATCGTCCATCGCCTGGACAAGGAGGTGAGCGGCATCCTGGTCGTGGCCAAGCACGACCGGGCACATCTGGGCCTGGCCGGGCAGTTCACGGTGCACAGCGTGCATCGCGTCTACGAGGCCATCGTCTGGGGCGTGCCGAGCCCGGCGGAGGGGCGCATCGACAAGCCGATCGGCCGCCATCCGCGCGATCGGATCCGCATGGCGGTGGTGGCGGGCGGCAAGCGGGCCGTGACCGACTACCGGCTGACCGCGGCCGCCGGCCTCGTCGCGGCGCGTCTCGACGTGGCGCTGCAGACCGGCCGCACGCATCAGATCCGCGTCCATCTCTCGAGCCTCGGCCACCCGATCGTGGGCGACCGGCTCTATGCCGACCGCCGGACGCGGTCCGCGCCTGCGCCCGCCCGCGAGGCGGTGCACGGCCTGGACCGGCTGCTGCTCCATGCCCGCGAGCTCGGCTTCGTCCATCCGGTCACGAAGGAGGAGCTCGCCTTCGTCTGCCCGGCCCCGCCGCTCTTCGACGAGCTTCTTGCGCTCCTCGGCTCATAAGGTATCGTGCCAGCGGCGATGTTCTCGTCCCGGTCCCCCGGCATGGAGCCGGCGGCGGCCTCGGGGGTTGCCTAAAGGGGCCAACCCCCTTTCGAGAATCAGGCTCTCGGGAGATCCCGATCGATGGCTTATCTGCCCACGGTGCCGGCGGAGGGAAGCGGGCTTGCGCGCTACCTCGACGAGATCCGACGCTTCCCGATGCTGGAGGTCGGGGAGGAGTACATGCTGGCCAAGCGCTGGCGCGAGCACGAGGACGTCGACGCGGCGCACCGGCTGGTGACCTCGCATCTCCGCCTCGTCGCCAAGATCGCGATGGGCTATCGCGGCTACGGCCTGCCGATGAACGAGATCATCTCGGAAGGCAATGTCGGGCTGATGCAGGCGGTCAAGCGCTTCGACCCGGAGCGCGGCTTCCGGCTCGCCACCTACGCCATGTGGTGGATCCGGGCCGCGATCCAGGAGTATATTCTTCATTCCTGGTCGCTCGTGAAGCTCGGCACCACGGCGGCCCAGAAAAAGCTCTTCTTCAATCTGCGCCGGCTCAAGGGCCAGATGCAGGCGATCGAGGAGGGCGATCTCAGCCCCGAGGCAGTGCGCGAGATCGCGACGACGCTCGAGGTCACCGAGCAGGACGTGATCGACATGAACCGCCGGCTCGAGGGGCCGGACCACTCGCTGAACGCGATGCTGCGCTCCGAGAGCGACACCGAGTGGCAGGACTGGCTGGTGGACGACAGCGCCAGCCAGGAGACGGTGCTGGCCGAGGAGGACGAGCTCCTCCATCGCCGCGGCCTGCTGGAGGAGGCCATGAAGGTCCTGAACGACCGCGAGCGTCACATCCTGACCGAACGGCGGCTCAAGGACGAGCCGACGACGCTCGAGGATCTCTCCTCGCAGTACGGGATAAGCCGCGAGCGCGTCCGACAGATCGAGGTGCGGGCCTTCGAGAAGCTGCAGAAGGCGATGACCGCCATGGAGGCGCATGGGGCCGCCGAGGCGGCGGCGCGGGTCATGCCTTCGGCCTGAGGAGCGGGCTCAGGCGCGGCCGGCGGTGGTCGAGAGAAGAGCCGGGTCGATCTTGAGGGTGCGGAGCGCCCCCTCCCACTTTTTTGCGTCATGCGTGTCGAAGACGAGGTCCGTCTCGGCCGGGGCCACGAGCCATCCATTGGCCTGGATCTCGGCGTCGAGCTGACCCGGCGCCCAGCCGGCATAGCCCAGCGCCAGGAACTGACGGCGCGGGCCCGTGCCCGCGGCGATGGCCTTGAGGATGTCGATCGTCGCGGTGAGAGCGAAGGACTCGTCGATGACCAGCGTCGATTCCTGCACATAATCGGCCGAGTGGAGCACGAAGCCGCGGCTGCTCTCGACCGGGCCGCCCACATGCACCGGCACGTTCCCCAGCTCGATCTCGGCCTCGATGCCGAGCTGCTGGATGATGCCGGGGAAGGTGAGATTGTCGGCCAAGCGATTGACGATCAGGCCCATCGCCCCTTCCGGGGAATGGGCGCAGAGATAGATGACCGAGCGGGCGAAGCGCTCGTCCGGCATGCTCGGCATCGCCACGAGCAGCATGCCCGTGAGATGCCCGTCGGCCTGCTTCTCGGTGCTCATGCGCAAGAGATAGATCGGGGCATCATTCCTCACAAGGCTCCGATCACCCGGGCGGAGGCGAGGCCACGCGGATGACGCCCGGGAGGAGGGAGCGACGGCCCTCCTCTCGCGGGCCTGCGAAGACCAGGGGCCGCGGCCTCTCGACGGCGGCGATGGGGAAGGATCCGGCCGGCGTGAGCCAATGCCAGACGCCCCGCCCGGCGGCCTGGCTGGCGACCGCGGCCTCCGGGTGGGTCATTTGGGTGCTTGCGGCCTGCAGCCTTCGGGTCGCTGGCCTCGATGCCGGCCGCACCGCCGATGCCACCGCGAGCGTGGGCGAGGACGCGGCCGGTGGGTCCGGACGGATCCGCCGCCAGTTCTCGAGCACCCGCTCCCGATAGGCACGGCCGCGCTCGGGATCGCTGCTGTGGTAGCGCTCGATCGCCAGGTCCCAGGACTGCGTCGCCTCCCGCAGGTCCGCCAGGAAGGCAGCGCCGTAGGCGACGTTCTCCGCTGGATCCAGGGCCTGCTCGAGGCTGGGGAAGGCGTCGGGGTGATGATGCAGGTTCACCTGCATGCAGCCCACGTCGATATTGTCGCGACCGGCGCGCTGGAGCGCGTCGATGCGGGCCAGCGCCTCGGCCTTGCTGTCGAGATAGGCGCCGTCGACGCCGCTGGTGACGGTCCAGGGCCAGGCGAAGCTGCGATGTCGGGCACCGTCCCACCGGCCGGACTCGGTCAGCGCGATCGCCTGGAGAAGGCCGCTCGGCAGGCCCAGCTTCAGCTCCGCCCGACGCGTGGCGATGGCGCACTGCTGGGCCGGCCCGCTGGCGCCGCCGGCAGGGGCGGCCATGCCGCTGCCCGTTGCGAGGGTCACCAGCAGCACCACGGCCGGAATGAGGCACGATGGAAGTCCGGGCATCCGTTCCCTGGCCCAAGGGCGCCAAGCCACTGTTGCAGGGCGAGGTTAAGGCTCGAAGGTTAAGGTCGGTCTAACGCGGCGCCGGCCGCGGCCCATTCGATGATTGCCATCGGGCCCGGCCCGGCCCATTTTCCGCGCCGCGCATGCCACCGGGTGCCCGAGGACGGGTGCCGCCGGGGGCAATGAAGGACCGAGAAGGAGGGAGCCGATGTCGATCGCTGTGGGAGACAAACTGCCGGACGCCACGTTCAAGGTCCGCACGCCCGACGGGCTCAAGGATCTGTCGACCGCCGAGCTGACCAAGGGCAAGAAGGTGGTGCTGTTCGCGGTGCCCGGCGCCTTCACGCCGACCTGCCACGCGAAGCATCTGCCGAGCTTCGTGCAGGGCTTCGATGCGCTGAAGGCCAAGGGCGTCGATACCGTCGCCTGCATTGCCGTCAACGACGCCTTCGTTCTCGACGCCTGGGGCAAGGCCGGTGGCGCCGAGGGGAAGGTCATGATGCTGGCCGACGGCAACGGCACCTTCACCAAGGCGATCGGCCTCGACTTCGACGGCAGCGGCTTCGGCCTCGGCACGCGCAGCAAGCGCTATGCGATGCTGATCGAGGACGGCGTGGTCAAGGTGCTGAACGTCGAGGAGGCGCCCGGCGTCATGGAGGTGAGCGGGGCGGATCGGATCCTGGCCGCGCTTTGAGGCCAAGGGTCGATGGCGGCGGGACATCGCTCGCCGCCGCCATCCAAACGGTAATATTGCGTCTGCCTTAGCTCTTTCTTAAGTAGAAACCGGTCTCATCTCCGAGCAAGCCAATCCCAGAGCATGGGGAACGGGATGCTGCGGGGACGGCGTGGAGAAGCCGGGGCTGGCGCGTCGCGGGCTGCGGCGCTGGACGCAGGGCGTGCGACGCGCTTTCGGCGGCGGGCCAGAGCTGCAGGCGCCGCCGTCGTGGCGCGCGAGGAGGCGTCGGCCTTGCGGGCCGATCCGATAGCGGTGGTGAGCCACGAGCTGCGCGAGCCCCTGAACGGCATCCTCGGCATGGCGCGCCTGCTGCGGGACACGCCGCTCGATCGCGAGCAGAGCGAGTATCTGACCGGGCGTTCTCGACTCGGCGGAAGCGCTGCTGACGCTCGTGAACGATCTGCTCGACCTGGGCAGGATCGATGCTGGTCAGCTTGCCCTGCTCGATACGGAGCTGGCGCTTCGGCCCTTCCTCGATCGGGTCCGGGGCATGCTTCAGGCCCGGGCCCGGCAGCGTGGGCTGGCGCTGACGGTCCGGGTCGATCCCGGCCGTGCCCGAGATCGTCCGCGGCGATCCCGGGCCGGCTCCGGCAGGTCGATCGTCAATCTCGTGGGCAACGCGCTGCGCTTCACCGAGGAGGGCGAGGTCCGGGTGGAGCTCGCCGTCGAGCGCATCCGACGCCGAGCGTGTGACCCTTGTGCTCCGCGTCGCCGACACCGGTCCCGGCATGACGGCCGAGCAGGTGGCGCGCCTCTTCCAGCCCTTCGCCCAGGGCAGCGCCGACAGTGCGGCGGACCCATGGCGGCAGCGGTCTCGGCCTCGTGATCGCCCGGCGCATCCTGGGCGCCATGGGCGGCGGCCTCACCTGCGCGAGCGTGCCAGGGCAGGGGACGGTCCTCACCGGCCGGCTCACGATCGGTCGGGCGACGGCCCGGCCGCGCGCGGAGGCCGCGCTTCGAGGCGACCCTGCGCGGCGCCTCGCTGCTCGTCGTCGATCCGCAGGCGCGCACGCGCTCGACGGCGCGCGATCTGGCGAGCCTCTGGGGCATGGACGTGCGGGTCGGCCAAGTCCGGCGCGCGAGGCGCTGGCGCTGGCGGCGGAGGCGGCCGATCGCCAGATGCCCTTCGACGTGTTCTCGTCGACAGCACGCTCGTCGATCCGTCGCCGGCGGAGCTCGCCCTGAGCGTGCGGCGGGATCCGCGGCTGCGCCCATGCGCGGCTGGCCCTGGTCGCCCCTTCGGGCCTGCGTGGCGACGCGGCCCTGGCGCGCGAGGCGGGGTTCGCGGCCTATCTGCCGAAGCCGATGACCGCCGAGACGCTGCGCGAGTGCCTGACGCGGCTCGGTCGGCGGCGACCCGGGCGAGCGGGAGCGAGCTGATCACCGTTCACAGCATGTCCGAGGCCAAGGGCCCGCCGCTCCGCCTCCTGGTCGTCGACGACAATGCCCTCAACCGCCGCATCGCGTCGCTCATCCTCACGCGCGCCGGCCACGAGGCGGTCGACGCGGCGAGCGGCGGCGAGGCGCTGTCGCTGCTTGGCGGAGGGCCCCTTCGACCTCGTCCTCATGGACGTGCAGATGCCGGAGATGGACGGGCTCGAGACGACCCGCCGGATCCGGGCGACTCGCCGACCCGGCACGCGGGCCGGTGTGCCGATCGTCGCGGTGACCGCGAACGCGCTCCAGGGCGACCAGGAGCGCTGCCGGCCGCGCCGGCATGAACGGCTACGTCACGAAGCCCCTCGACGGGGCCAGCCTGATCCGCACGGTCGAGCGGTTCGGGCGGGCGGGCGGCCGCCTAGCCTAGCCGGCCGGCCCGCGCCGCGCTCAGAACCGGTAGCTCAGCAGCAGGCCGCCGAACCACTGATTGGCGCTGCCCTGCTTGGTGACCGGGCTGTCGGAGGCGTCGCCGACGAGCCGCTTGTAGCTGGCGAGGCCGCTGAGGCTCAGGCCCCGGTGATGTCGTAGGCGCCGAGAAGGTGAACCCGAAATCCTTGATGCCGGCATCGGCGTCGTACTGGCGCAGGCCGCTGCGGTTGGCGTCGGCGCGATCGACCGTGAAATAGGCGTCCATGTAGTCGCTGCTGGCATAGCTCGTCTCGGCGACGAAGCCGTAATGCCAGGCGCTCGCGGGCGAGTAGGCGGAGGTGAAGCGCAGCGTGCCCAGATAGCCGTTGCCGTTGGCGACATCCTGCACGACCTCGGCCTCGAAGCCGGCGCGCTGGTTCGGCTTCACGATGAAATCGTAGCCCACCATGCCGCCGAGCATCACCGAGGGATCGACGTTCTGCAGCTCGTCCACCTGACGATCGTCGACATTGCCGCGCTTGGGGATGTAGCGGCCGGCGAGGCCGAGGCGCCAGTTCTCGCTGGGCAGCAGGTTCGAGCGCAGGATCGGGCCGTAGCACCTGGACGTAGGTGGTCGGGCCCCAAAGATCGTCTGCGCGGAGATCCCACAAGGGCACCGCCTTGTAGTGGTCGGAGCCCTCATAATCCGGTGCCACGCCCACCCCGGCGCCGAGCTGGAGCTGGAGGCCCGCAGCCGCGTCCGGCGGAGGCGTCGACACGGCGGGAGTGGAAAGATCCACGGCCCACGCGGCCGGCGCAACGCCCATCGCTGCCGCTCCGAGCGCGGCGGCCCATCGCCTCATGACAGAGCAACTCCTGACGGCCAGTACCTTCTCGAGCATTTCGGCCAACTGCACGCGAACGGCCAGTGCTCGTGGCCGCCCGTCCATGGCTTTGACACACATTGTGATCCGCCCACCACATCTCCTGCGGTCCGGAACCAGGCGCCGGGCCGCGCGGTTTCCCCTTGAGCGGAACGCAGAGTTCGGCGGAGGAAAAGCGTGCCAGGCAGGACCTCGAGGCGGGCGGATGCGCTGAGGGCGATGGACAGCGAGGAGGAGCGCGACGACGCTGCCGCGCTCGGCCGTCACGCGCGCTCGCCGCGCGTCGATCCCGGCCAAGGGCTGGTGGCAGGTCCTGAAGCGCGTCCTCTACCGAATCGAGCAGCGACAATCTGGGCGTGATGGCCGCGGGCTGCGCCTTCTATGGCCTCCTGGCCCTCTTCCCGGCCCTCTCGATCCTCGTCTCGATCTACGCGCTCGTGTCCGACCCGGCGACCGCGCAGAGCCAGCTGCAGGCGGTGCAGCTCGTACCTGCCGGATGCCGCCTACGGCATGATCGCCGGCCGGGTCGACGAGCTCTCGCGGCTCACGGGCGGGGGTGTGAGCTGGCGGATCGTCATCAGCCTCCTGATCGCGCTCTGGAGCGCCTCGGCGGGGACCAAGGCGCTGCTCTCCACCTTGAACGTCGCCTATGAGGAGGACGAGAAGCGGAGCTTCATCCGCTTCAACCTCGTCGCCATCACCTTCACCATCGGCGGGATCGTCGGGCTCATGGCGGCGCTGGCCACGATCGTCGTCGTGCCGGCGGTGGTGGGCCTGCTCTCCTTGGGCTTCGGCACCGCGATCCTGATCCGGGTCGTGAGCTTCGCGCTCCTGATCCTGTTCCTGATCGCCAGTCTCGCCACGTCTATCGCTTCGGCCCCTCGCGGCGCGAGGCCAAATGGCGATGGATCTCGCCGGGATCGGTGATGGCGGCGCTGGTGTGGGTCGCGGCCTCGATCGGCTTCTCGCTCTATGTCAGCCACTTCGGCTCCTACAACGTGACCTACGGCTCGCTCGGGGCCGTGGTGATCGTGCTCCTCTGGCTCTGGATCTCGGCTTATGTCGTGCTGGTCGGCGCCGAGCTGAACGCCGAGCTGGAGCTGCAGACCACCGCCGACACGACGAGCGGCTCGGAGCGCCCGATGGGCAAGCGCGGCGCCTTCGTCGCCAACCACGTGGCCGAGCACCGCGAGCACTGATCCGACCGCGCGCCCGACCCCGTGGGCCAGCGCCATCGTGCCGTGCTAGGAAGAGGCCTGTGCTCGATCACGGGACGGGGCGGACATGATGCAGTGGGCGGAGAGTTTGACGGCACGGCGCATCGCCTTGATGCTGCTGCGCGTGACGATGGGCTTTCTTCTCGTCTGGTGGGGGCTGAGCCGGATCGTGATGGCGGGGCTGGGCGCCACGATCTCGCAGACCTTCTATCACGGCCTCTTCAACCCGACGCTGCTGCAGCGCGGCTTCGGCGTCCTCGAGCTGCTGCTCGGGCGCTGCGGTCGCGATCGGCCTCTGGCGGCGCGTGACCCTGCCGATCCTGGCGGTGCTCACCTTCTTCACCGCGGCCATGGTCTGGTACGCGATCGTCGACCCGTTCAAGCTGTGGCTGCCGCCGCACAGCGACTTCCCGTTCACCCAGCTCTTCTACCCGTCGGCCATCATCTTCGCAGGCGCGCTGGTGCTGATCGCGTTCCGTCAGGACGACAGGATCGCGGCCGACGGATGGCGCGGGGCCGACTGAGCCGGCCCGGGCCCTGCCTCAGGCCTCCGCCTGGACGCGCTTGTTGGTGACGCCCTGGGCCAGCGACGCCTCGAGGAACGGGTCGAGGTCGCCGTCCAGCACCGCCTGGGCGTTGCTGGTCTCGACGTTGGTCCGGAGGTCCTTGACCATCTTGTAGGGGTGCAGGACGTAGCTGCGGATCTGGTGGCCCCAGCCGATGTCGGTCTTCTGCGCCTCGATGGCGTCGGACTCGGCCCGCCTGATCTGCAGCTCGCGCTCGTAGAGCCGGGCACGGAGCATGTCCATGGCCTGGGCGCGGTTGCGGTGCTGGCTGCGGTCGTTCTGGCAGGCGACGACGATGCCGGTCGGCAGGTGGGTGAGGCGCACCGCCGAATTGGTCCGGTTGACGTGCTGGCCGCCGGCACCCGAGGCGCGGTAGGTGTCCATCTTGAGATCGCGCTCGTTGATGTCGATCTCGATGCGATCGTCGATCACCGGAAACACCCAGACGCTGGCGAAGCTGGTATGGCGCCGGGACTGGCTGTCGAAGGGCGAGATGCGCACCAGGCGATGGACCCCCGACTCGGTCTTCAGCCAGCCATAGGCATTCAGACCGGAGACCTTGATGGTGACCGACTTGATGCCGGCCTCCTCGCCCGCGGTCTCCTCGATCCACTCGACCTTGTGGCCGTGCTCCTCGGCCCAGCGCAGATACATGCGCAGCAGCATCTCGGCCCAGTCCTGCGACTTGGTGCCGCCGGCGCCGGCATTGACCTCGAGGAAGGCGTCGTTGGCGTCGGCCTCGCCCGAGAGCATGCTCTCCAGCTGCAGGCGTGCCACCTGCTCCTTGAGCGCCAGGAGCTCCTTCTCGACCTCGCCCAGGATCGCCTCGTCACCCTCCGCCTCGGCGAGCTCGGCGAGATCGGTGGCGTCGGCGAGCCTGCTCTCGAGCGAGCGCTGACTGTCGACCGCCTGGGCGAGGCCGTTGCGCTCCCGCATCAGGCTCTGCGCCTTCTCGGCGTCGCTCCAGAGCTTCGGGTCCTCCGAGAGGCTGTTCAGCTCCTCGAGGCGGACCTGAGCGCTGATCCCAGTCAAAGATGCCTCCGCAGAAGGTCCAGGCCCTCCTTGATGCTGTCGGCCAGGTTCTGCAGCTCGGCACGCATGCGCGTCTCCTTGGGTCGTCGCGCCAGGGCTGACTAGTAGATGCCGCCGGTGGAAGGTGTCGAGGTGGCAGGGCCGGCGGCGCCTGCCGGCGTCGGGCCGCCATCCGACGTGGCGCTTCTAGACGGCACCGTGCCCGGAAGGAAGGCCTCGGAGATGACCGACGTCGTGGCCGGGCCGGGAAGCAGGCCGGTCTGGGCGTCGACCTGGACGAGCTGGACGCCCGGCGGGGTGCGGAACGGCACCGGCGGCTCGTTGCCGATGGCGCCGCGCATGAAGTCGATCCAGATGGGCAGCGCCACGGAGGCGCCCTGCTCGTGCTTGCCCAGCGACTGGGGCTGGTCGTAGCCCACGTAGACGCCGCAGACGAGATCGGGCGAGAAGCCGACGAACCAGGCATCCTGGCTGTCGTTCGTCGTGCCGGTCTTGCCGGCGAGCGGGCGGTCCAGGACCTTCGCGGCGACGCCGGTGCCGCGCTGGATGACGCCCTCCAGCATATTGACCATCTGATAGGCGATGCGCGGGTCCTCGACCTGCGCCCGGTCGTCCGGCAGGTCGGGCGGCAGGCCGCCGTCGTACTGAGCGACCTGGCAGTCGGGGCAGGGCCGGTTGTCGGCGCGCATCACGGTCTTGCCGTGGCGGTCCTGGATGCGCTCGACGAGATAGGGGTCGATCTGCTTGCCGCCGTTGACGATCATCGCATAGGCGGTGGTGAGCTCGAGCGGCGACACCTCGTTCGAGCCCAGCGCGTCGGCGAGGTTCATGCCGAGCCCGCGGGCGATGTTGAAGCGCTTGGCCACGTCCAGCACCGGTCCCATGCCGATCTGCTGGGCTAGTCGCACCGTCATCAGATTGCGCGAGTCCTCGAGGCCGACGCGCAGCGTGCTGGGGCCATAGTAGCGCTGGGTATAGTTCTCGGGCCTCCACAAGGGCAGGTTCGGGCCCTGGTCGATCGCGATCGGCGCGTCGAGGACGATGCTCGAGGGCGTGTAGCCGCTCTCGAGCGCGGCCATGTAGACGAAGGGCTTGAAGGCCGACCCCGGCTGGCGTTGGGCCTGGCTGGCACGGTTGAACTTGCTCTCGCGGAAGCTGAAGCCTCCGCTCATCGCCAGCACGCGGCCGGTATGGGGATCGATCGCCACGATGGCCCCCTCGACGAGCGGGCGCTGGCGCAGCGTGTAAAGCTGCTGGCCCTCAGGGCTGTCGATCCTCTCGGCGAGCACGACGTCGCCGCGGCTGACCACCTGACTCGCGGCGCGGACCGGCGGGCCGGGGTCGCCGTTGGCATCGGCGTGACGTGCCCATTTCAGCTCCGAGAAGCGGTATCCGGCCCTCGCTGCCGTCGTCGAACGCGATCCTGGCGCCCTGGTCGTCGGTGCCCGTGACGAGGGCGAGCCGCCAGCCGAACAGGTTGAAGCCGGGATCGACGTTCGCCAGGGGCTCGCGCCACTCGGGCGTCTTGTCGAGATCGAGATGGGCGACCGGCCCGCGCCAGAAGGTGTGCCGGCGGTCGTAGTCCGAGAGACCGTCGCGCAGCGCCCGGTCGGCGATGGACTGCAGCAGCGGCGACACGGTGGCATGGACCGCGAGGCCGCCTTCGTAGAAGCCCTGCTCGCCGAAACGGCCCACGAGGTTGCGGCGCACCTCCTCGGTGAAGAAGTCCGCGCTCGCCATCTCGGTGGGTGCCCTGCTGCGGAGCGTCAGTGGCTGGCTCCGCGCTTCCTCGGCCTGCGCGTGGGTGATGTATCCGTCCTCCTCCATGCGGCGGAGGACGTAGTTGCGACGCGCTATGGCAGCCGCCATGTTGCGCGTGGGATCATAGCGCGAGGGCGCCTGGGGCATGCCGCCCAGGAACGCCGCCTCGGAGATGGTCAGCTCGTCCAGCGACTTGTTGAAATAGTTGAGCGCCGCGGCGGCGACGCCGTAGGAGCGGTTACCGAGGAAGATCTGATTGAGATAGAGCTCGAGGATGTGGTCCTTCGTGAAGGCGTTGTTCATCCGGATGGCAAGGATCGCCTCCTTGATCTTCCGGGTGATCGACAGCTCGTCGGAGAGAAGGAAGTTCTTGGCGACCTGCTGGGTGATGGTGGAGGCGCCGAGCGGCCGCCGATCCGATCCCAGGCGGGCGATGTTCTCGATGGTCGCGCGTGCGATGCCGACCGGATCGATCCCGATATTGTCGTAGAAGCTCTTGTCCTCGGCGGCGATGAACGCGTCCTTTACACCGTCGGGGATGGCCTCGATCGGCACGAAGACGCGACTTTGCCGGGCATATTCGGCCAGCAGCTTGCCATCGCCGGCATAGATCGCGCGTCGCCATGGGCGGCGCGTAGTCGGCGAGCTGCTTGTAGTCCGGCAGCTCCTTGCCGTACTCGTGGAAGACGTAGGCCACGACCGCCGCCGCGGCGATCAGGCAGACGAGACCGGTGAGCGCGAGGCGCCCGAGCCAGACGAGAAGACGACGCAGCAACGGGTGGCAACTCCGGAGTGGAACCGAGGGCGAGAGGCCCGAGCCCAAGCCCCTATCTGGCGGCGGCGAAGTAGCGATCAATGGCGCGAACGATCGCGGCCGCGAGCTTGGCGCGATAGCCGGGCTGGGCCAGCCGACGCGCATCTTGCGCATTCGAAAGATAACCCAGCTCGATCAGAACGGAAGGCGTCTCGGGTGACTTCAGCACGACGAAGCCCGCGAAACGTCGCGTGTGCCGCACAAGGTAGGTGACCTTGCCCAGCTGATCGACGAGGTCGTCCGCGAGGGTGATCGAGTGGTTGCTTGTGTCGCGCTGGGCCAGATCGATCAGGATGCTCCTCACGACAGGGTCCTGGTTCGAGAGATCGGCACCGGCCAAGATATCGACCTTGTTCTCCGAGGCGGCGAGCCTGGCCGCCTCCCGGTCCGAGGCCTTCTCGGAAAGGGTGTACACTGATGCGCCCCGCTTGCGCCCGATCGCCACTGATGTCGGCATGCATCGAGACGAAGAGGTCGGCGCCCACATCGTGCGCGATCCTGACCCGGTCGCGCAGCGTGATGTAGGTGTCGTCGTGCCGCGTCAGGACCACCTTGTAGCGACCCTCCGCCTCCAGCAGGCGCTTGACCTCGAGCGCCATCGGCAGGGTGATCGTCTTCTCCTCGATGCCCTTTGCCCCGATGCCGCCAGGGTCGACGCCGCCATGGCCCGGGTCGAGCACGATGACGGCCTTCTTCTGCTCCGGCCGTGGCGGGGGTGGCGCCACCATGGCCACGGCGACCGTGGATCCGGCCGCCGCGACGGCCCGAGATCCGTCGGTCCCCGCGCCCTTTGTGGGCGCTGCAGGTGGCGGTGCTACCGATGGTGCTGCGGGCGACGGTGCTGGGACCGAGGGAGCGACCGGCGCCGCTCCGGCCTCCATGCTTGCGGCGGGTGTCACGTCGATCACCACGCGAAAGGAGGGATCGCCACGCTTCGCCGGCAGCGTGAACTGGTCGGCTATGGCGAAGGGCCCGGCGAGATCGACGACGAGCCGCGACTGTCCGTCGTCGAACCTGCCGTAGCGCTGCCCCGTGACGAGGCCGCGGGGCTTGGTCAGGGGGCCGTCCTCGACGTGCCAGCGCACCTCGGGCAGATCGATGACGAGGCGCGGCGGTGCCGGCAGCATCATCGTCGAGAAGTGCGACCGGTTTGTCGAGCTCGACCACGATGCGCGTGCGCTCGCCGTGCACGCCGAAGCGGAGGCCCGAGACCAGCGGCAGCGTGTCCGCGGCGGCAAGCCCGCGCCAGGCGAGGCCGAGCAGCACGAGGAGAGAGAGGGCCAGGGATGTCGCGACGCGGCACAGCCACCGCGTCGCGAGCCCGTGGGCGCGCCAACGCCCGCCCGTACCCCACCACGATCCGTCGCTCGTCATGCGGCGAACCTAAACCATTCCACTAAGAATCGTGGATTGTGGGCTATGCCAACTGTCACTATAGTTCAAGCGTGATGGTACGAGCACGGCAAGAAGAAGGCGCGTGGTCGGCGCGATGCGCCGCCGCGATTCGCTTCGCGTCTCGCTCCGCGTCACCCAAGCCGGACCCGCTCGGACGTGCGGCCACGGCGGGCATACCCGCCGCTGCCGGCGACGCGAGATCCTGCATGCAACTGTCACCCGTATCCCCAGGTCGGCTCGATCCCTCGGTGCGCTCCGCCCCTCTTCGCGGATCGCCGCCAGCAGATCCGCGCCGACCCGCCATGATGACGCGCCGATGCGCCCAGGCGGCCACGCCGCCGGCGCCCGTCGGCGCCCGGAGATCCCCTTCAATGACGAAGCGTATGCTTGATCGATGCCGCCCACCCGGAAGAGACGCGGGTGGTGGTGCTGGACGACAGACATCTTGTTGATTTCGATTTCGAGAGCGCCACCAAGCGGCAGCTCAAGGGCAACATCTACCTCGCCAAGGTGACGCGCGTCGAGCCGTCCCTCCAGGCGGCGTTCATCGAGTATGGCGGCAACCGCCACGGCTTCCTCGCCTTCAGCGAGATCCACCCCGACTACTACCAGATCCCGCAGGCCGATCGGGCGATGCTCGAGGAGCTCGAGCGGGAGGCCGCCTCCAAGGCCGCCGCCGCCTCCGAGGCCGAGGGCGACCGCGACGCGAAGGAGGTGGAGGCCGGCGAGACCGCCGAGATCACCCAGGACGCGGACGAGGAGACGGCCGACGTCGTCGACGAGTTCGCGCGCCGCCGGTCGCGGCTGCTGCGCTCCTACAAGATCCAGGAGGTGATCAAGCGCCGGCAGATCCTGCTGGTCCAGGTCGTCAAGGAGGAGCGCGGCAACAAGGGTGCCGCGCTCACGACCTACCTCTCGCTCGCCGGCCGCTACTGCGTGCTGATGCCCAACACGCCGCGCGGCGGCGGCATCAGCCGCAAGATCGCGAACCCGGCGGATCGCCGCCGGCTGAAGGCCATCGCGGCCGATCTCGAGGTGCCGACTCGGGCATGGGCCTGATCATCCGCACGGCCGGCGCCGAGCGCAACAAGGCCGAGATCAAGCGCGACTACGAGTATCTCATGCGGCTGTGGAGCGAGGTGCGCGACACCACGCTCAACAGCGTCGCCCCGAGCCTGATCTACGAGGAAGGCGACCTCATCAAGCGCGCGCTGCGCGACCTCTACACGCGCGACATCGAGGAGGTGCTGGTCGAGGGCGAGGAGGGCTACAAGGGCGCCCGCCGGCTGATGCAGATGCTGATGCCGAGCCGGGCCCGGCTCGTGAAGCTCTACGACGACGAGGTGCCGCTCTTCTACCTGCACCGGGTCGAGGACCAGCTCGACAAGATGTACAGCCCGACCGTGCAGCTGCCGGCCGGGGGCTCGATCGTCATCCACTCGACCGAGGCGCTGACCGCGATCGACGTCAATTCCGGCCGCTCGACGCGCGAGCGGCACATCGACGAGACGGCGGTCAAGACCAATCTCGAGGCGGCCGACGAGGTCGCCCGGCAGCTGCGGCTTGCGCGACCTCGCCGGCCTGATCGTGATCGACTTCATCGACATGGCGGAGCATCGCCACCAGCGCGCCGTCGAGAAGCGGCTGCGCGATGCCCTCAAGGTCGACCGCGCCCGCATCCAGATGGGCAAGATCAGCCAGTTCGGGCTGATGGAGCTGTCCCGCCAGCGGCTGCGGCCGAGCCTGCAGGAGCTGTCGACCCAGATCTGCCCGACCTGCTCGGGCCTGGGCGTGGTGCGCTCGACCGAGAGCTGCGCGCTGCAGGCGCTGCGGCATGATCCAGGACATCGGCATCAAGCAGGAGGCCAGCGCCGTCCGGGTCGGGCCTGCCGGTCGATGTCGGCCTCTACCTGCTGAACCACAAGCGGGAGGGCCTTGTCCGGCTCGAGCAGCGTTACGCCATGCGCGTGTCGTCGCCGTGTCGAGCGAGCTGATGCCGCCCAGTATCGAGATCGAGGTCACGGAGAAGCGCGAGACGCCCGGTCCCGGCGCAAGGCCCGAGACCGCGGCCGCGACGCCGGCGGAGTCGGCGGCCGTCGAGGAGGCGCCGGACGAGGCGCTGGAGAGGTGAGGGCCGAGGCGCCGCAGCGGCCGGAGCGGGCGCCGGTGGCGCCGCACCGGCCGAGGGCGGCGAGGAAGGCGACGGGCGCAAGCGTAGGCGGCGGCGTCGGCGTCGGCGGCGCGGTGGCGAGGCCGGGCAGGCCTCGCCCGAATGGCCGCCGCCGGCGAGAGCAGGCCGGGCAGGAGCAGCAGGAGGCCGACGAGGCCGATGCGGAGGCCATGGCCGGTGCCGCAGGCCGCGCCGAGGCGCCCTTCGGCTTTGCCCGATGCCGAGGAGCCGCCGTAGCGTAGCCCGAGCCGCGAGCCAGTGCCCGAGGCGGCGCCGGCAGCGGCGACGAGCTTGTCGAGCGCCGCGCCCGCCGAGGCCGAGCCCGTTGTCGCGGCGAGAGAGGAGCCCGTGTTGCGGCAGCGCCCGAGGAGCCCGCTGCCGACGCCGAGGCGCCGGCGCCCAAGCCGCGACGGCCGAGGCAGCGCCGCCCCCGCGTCAAGCGCGAGGCCGAAGTCCGACGAGCTTCCTGACACCGGCGGAGACGGCCAGGGCGCCGGCGCCATCCGAGCCTGCCCCGACGCCCCAGGCGGCACCCGCGCCGAGCTTGCCGCCGCGCCGGTCACCGGCCGAGCCGGTGGCGGCCATCGAGGCCGCCGGCGGCGGCCCGCTCCGAGCAGGCGTCACGAGCTGGCCGGCGCAGGAGGTGCCGCGCCCGACCGGAGGGCCGACGTGCCTCGCGCGCCGGCGGCGCTTCGGCCGAGCCGGCGCGGCCGCCTCGCCGGCGCGGTGCGGACGAGCAGAAGCAGCAGCCCGAGGAGCAGAGCGCGAGCTGGCCACGGCCGGCGAGGCCGAGCGAGCCGGCGGCGGCGCGCCAGGGCTGGTGGAGCCGCTGGGTTCGCTGAGCGCGCCTCTCAGCAGACGGTTGCGAGCCAGGCACGGAGGCGGTCCGCCGCCGTGGCGACGGCCGCCTCCGCTCCCGCGAAGGAGAGGCGGATGAAGCGCTCTCCCCGCCGGCCGGTCGAAATCGACGCCCGGCGTACCGCGACCCCGGTCTCCTCAAGAGCTGCGCCGCCAGCGCCGGCGAGGCCAGCCCGGTCGCCGAGATGTCGACGTAGAGATAAAAGGCGCCGTCGGCGGGAGCGATGCGCTCGAGGCCGGCCTCATGGAGCGCGCCGACCAGACGGTCGCGGTTGCGACGGTAGCCGGCGACCCTGGCGTCGAGCTCGGCCTTGGCGGCAAAGCCGCCCAGCGCTGCGTGCTGGGCGATCGTGGGCGCTGCGATGAAGAGGTTCTGCGCCAGGCGCTCGACCGCGCCGCGGAGCGCCTCCGGCAGCACGAGCCAACCCAGCCGCCAGCCGGTCATGCAGAAGTATTTCGAGAAGCTGTTGACGATGACCGCCTCGGGCTCGAGCGCCAGCACCGTCGTGGCCGGGCGCTCGTAGGTGATGCCGTGGTAGATCTCGTCCGCAATCAGGCGGATGCCGCGCGTGCGGCAGTAGCGGGTGAGTGCCTCGAGCTGGCCGGGCTGCAGCATCGAGCCCGTGGGATTGGCCGGGCTCGCAATGACGAGACCGTCGAGCCTGCCGGCGATGCCGTCGAGGAGGGCGGGCGTCGGTTGGTAGCGCGTCTCGAGGGTGGCCGGGATCGGCACGACCTCGATGCCGAGCGCCGTCAGGATGTTGCGATAGGCGGGATAGCCGGGCTCGGCCACGGCCACGCGCGCACCCGGATCGAAGGCGGCGAGGAAGGCCAGGATGAAGGCACCCGATGCGCCCATCGTCAGCGCGATCCGCTCCGGCCCGACGGCGACGCCGTAGGTCTCGGCGTAGTGGCGAGCGAGGCGGTCGCGCAGCGCCGGCAGGCCCAGGGCCTCGGTATAGCCGAGCAGAGCCTTGTCCAGTGCTGCCCTGGCCGCGTCCAGGACCGCGGCGGGCGGCCCGCCGCCGGGCTCGCCGACCTCGAGGTGGCAGACGTCGCGCCCGCGCGCGGCCTGGCGGTTCGCCGCGGCCAGCACCTCCATCACGATGAAGGGTGCTATGCCGCTGCGCCGGGATGCGCCGCGGAGCATCAAAGGACGGTCGACGAGATCAGAAGAAGCGAGCGGGACCTGTCATCGGCACGACCAGCGTGCTACATGGCATGGCGCGATTGCTTGGGCTTTCAGGATGTCACGGCTCCCTCGTATCGGTCTCTGCCTCGCGGCCGCGCTGGTCATGCTCTGCATCGGCATGCGGCAGGCCTCGGCTGTGGTCATCATCCGCGACGCCGAGATCGAGTCCACCCTGCGCAAGATCGTGGACCCGATCTTCAAGGCGGCGGGCCTCGAGCCACGCGACGTGCATCTCTACATCATCCGCGATCCGGTCCTGAACGCCTTCGTGGCGGGCGGGCAGAACATCTTCATCAACACCGGACTCCTCGTGGCCGCCAAGACCCCGGACCAGCTGGCCGGGGTGCTGGCGCACGAGACGGGCCATATCGCCGGCGGCCATCTGAGCCGGCGGCCCGCCGCCGTCGACCGGTCCCTGGTGGCCAGCGTCGCCGGCCTCGTGCTGGGTGCCGCCGCCGCGGTTGCCGGCGCTCCGCAGGTCGGCATAGCCGCCATCGCCGGCGGCGCCACCGTGGCGCAGGGGTCCCTCCTCGCCTTCTCGCGGATGCAGGAGGAGTCGGCCGATCGCGCGGCCGTGACGTTCCTTGCCGACGAGAAGCTGCCGCCCGAGGGCCTGATCCAGTTCTTCGATATTCTCGAGCAGCAGAACATGGGGATCAACAGCGAGGGCAGCGTCTTCCTGCGCACCCACCCGCTGACGGCCGACCGCATCAGCTTCCTCGAGTATCAGAACTCGATCTCGCCCTATAAGGGCCGCACGCTGCCGCCCGGCATCGAGGCCGAGTATGAGCGCTGCCGGCATCAAGCTCGATGCCTTCCTCTCCGCCCCGCAGGATGTCCTCAAGCGTTATCCGGGCAAGAGCGTGAACGACCGCTATGCCCAGGCGATCGCCTACTACCGGATCCCTGAGCTGCAGAAGGCCCTCTCCCTGGTCGACGGGCTGATCGCCGACGAGCCCGACGATCCCTACTTCGCTGAGCTCAAGGGCCAGATGCTGTTCGAGAACGGCCGCACGCGCCCAGGCCGTGGCCCCCTATCGCGACGCCGTGCGGCTCGATCCGAGCTCGGCGCAGCTGCGGCTGGGCCTGGCAAGGGCACTGCTCGAGCAGCCGGGCAAGGCGACGGCCCAGGAGGCAGCGGTCCAGCTCGAGCGCGCCGTCGTCGACGAGCCCGACAATCCCGGGATGTGGCACTTTCTCGGGATCGCGCAGGGGCAGGCGGGGCAATGACGGGCTGGCCTCGATGGCGCTGGCCGAGCAGTCGCTGCTGACCGACAACAAGCGCGAGGCGCGCATGTACGTCGCGCGGGCCAAGCAGCTCATCAAGCCGAGCGATTCAGGCCTGGCTGCGTCTTCAGGACCTGAGCAACGCGATCGACCAGATGCAGACCGAGAGCAGCGGGCGCGGGTCGACGCGCGTCTTCAGTAGCAGATCCATGATACTAACGCCCATCGGGTTCGGGCGGATGATGGTGGGAGCGGTGCAGGTGGTGCGTTCGCGATGGCTGCTGATGGCGCTGATGGCATCGGGCGTGGTGGCTGCCCGCCCGGCGTCGGCCGACGACAATGGGACGAAGCTTCCGGTCGCCGAGATCGAGAAGATCGTTCATGACTATCTTTTGAAGAACCCGGAGGTCGTCTACGACGCGATCCAGGAGCTGCAGAAGCGGCATGCGGCCCAGGAGGCCGACCGCCAGCGCTCGATGATCGTGTCCCAGTCAAAGCAGATCTTCGAGGACCCGGCCGATCCGGTGGCCGGCGATCCCGCCTCCAAGGTCGCGATGGTGGAGTTCTTCGACTATCACTGCGGCTATTGCCGGGCCATGCAGCCCTCGCTCGAGGGCATGATGAACACCGAGAGCAAGGTGCGCTTCGTCTTCAAGGAGTTCCCGATCCTCGGCCCGACTCGGTCACGGCGGCCAAGGCGGCGCTCGCGTCCAAGCGTCAGGGCCGCTATCTCGAGATGCACGAGGCGCTGATGCGCGCCAAGGACCTCTCGATGCCCGGTGTCATGCAGGTCGCCAAGACGCTCGGCCTCGATACCGACCGCCTCGCCAAGGACATGGAGAGCCCCGAGGTGCAGGACGTGATCGAGCCGGAACCTGGACTTGGCGCAGACGCTGGGGATCAACGGCACGCCGAGCTTCGTCGTCGGCGACGAGCTCATTCCCGGTGCCGTGCCGGTGGCGCAGCTGGCTCAGCTCATCGACAAGCAGCGCGCCGCGGAGTGAGCGGCAAGACGTGCCGCTCAAGCTCTACGACCACTGGAACAGCTCCTCCGCCTACCGGATCCGGATCGCCCTGGGGCTGAAGGGCCTTGCCTACGAGCGGATCGTCATCAACCGGCTGCGCGGCGTCGAGGAGCCCGCCTATCGGGCGGTCAATCCGCAAGGCTTCGTGCCGGTGCTCGACGACAACGGCCTCGTGATTCTGCAGTCGTCGGCGATCCTCGACCATCTCGAGGAGCGCTTTCCCGAGCCGCCGCTGCTGCCGCGGCGATGCGGCCGGACGGGCCCGGGTGCGGGCGCTGGCCGCGATCGTCGTCAGCGACATCCAGCCCCTCAACAACCAGCGTGTCCAGGACACCCTGACCGGCGAGCTCGGGCTCGACGAGGAGGCCTTGCGGCGCTGGTATCGGCGCTGGATCGACGAGGGCTTCGGGGCGATCGAGGCCTTGCTGGTCGGGAGCCCGGCCACGGGACGCTTCTGCCACGGCAATCGACCGACGCTGGCCGACGTCTGCCTCGTCCCGCAGGTCTACAATGCGCGTCGCTGGCGCTGCGATCTCGATCCCTATCCGAGGATCCGGCGGATCGAGGCCGCCTGTCTTGCCCTCGAGGCGTTCGATGCCGCGCGGCCCGAGCGGCAGAGCGACGCGGACGATCCGCCGCCGCCCGTCATCGCTCGGGCATGACGAAGGGCGTCTCGTCCTTGAAGCGCTCCAGGACGTTGGTCGTCAGCCGGAAGATGTTGTTGTCGAAGCCGTTCCATGCCAGCGAGCCCGCATAGGCGATCGAGCCGGTCGACCAGACGGCGCCCCCGCCCGGCGTCTCGAAGAAGGTGATGTCGGCGTGGATGCTCGCGTTGATGATGGCATCCGTGGCGCCGTGCGGGATCAGCACCTCCTCGGCCACCAGCTCGTAGGCTGTTGGAGTGGTTCTCGGAGCGGGCGACGACGAGGGCGTGCGGCGGCGTGCCGAGCATGGGATCGACCGCGTCGATCTCGAGCCCGGCCGCGCCGCCCTGCAGCATGCCGAAATCGCCCAGGATCAGCATCGTCGATGCCGTCGAACATCCAGGCCGCGCGCGGGTTCGAGCGCGGCCTCCGTGCGCCGGTAGTAGCTGCACTTGTCGAAGCCCTGGCTGATGAAGCCGACGCCGACGAGGCTGCTGCGGTGCCCGGGTGTTGCGCCGCCAGAGGCCCGCCATACTCGCCGCGAGAAGCTCATGTAGTACTCGCCGGGCTCGGCGTCCCAGGCGCGCACGCCGCCCTCGGCGCGCCGCACCTCGATCACCCCTTCGCGCGCCGGGTGATGGGCGATCCGCCAGTAAAAGCCGTTGCCGCCCATGTACATGAGCCTGCCGCCGCGGCGCAGCTAGGCCTCGAGAGTGTCGAGCATCTCGGTCGAATCGTACTCGGGATGCGAGCCGGTCAGGACCACCTGGTAGGGCTTCAGCAGGTCGAGGCCCTCGCGATGCAGGTCCTCCTCGGTGATCACGTCGTAGTCGCCGCCCAGATGCTCGAGCCAGTCGATGATGAAGAGGTCGAGGTTGAAGTTCCAGTGGCGGCCGGTGGGGCGGAAATTGTGGACCGGCCGGTGGCGGCTGGAATAGGCGATGCCGCTGCCGTCGCGAGTGCCGGTCATAGGTCGAGAGGCCCATCTCCGGGAACTCGAAGAGAAGGGCATCGATCGCGTCCATGACCGTGATGCGGCCCTGGTAGAGCTCGGTCGCGATCGAGAGGAAGCGGCCTTTGTTGTTGAGATAGACCGTGTAGGTGGCGGTCGAGGCAAGGAAGGCCACTCTTCGAGTCGCGCCTCGCCGCGCGGCGGGCGGACGAAGAACGGGCACCAGAAGTCGAACCCGTCGGCCGACGAGCTTCGCCGCATAGACGCCCGAGCGCAGGCTTCGCCGGGACGGTGAACGGAAATCCGGGCTCCCAGCAGGCATCGACGAGGTCGTCGTCGTGGAAATGGATGGCGCCGTACTGCTCGGGCGCCTGGGTCCAGTCCATTGACGCGTGCCGTCCCAGTTGTGGCCGGTCATCGGCCCGGGTCGGCTGGTTGACGACGACGCCGTGCAGGCGATTGGGCCCGAGGTCGATGACCTTGTCGCCGCCGATGTCGCGACTGAAGTCCCAGGCGCGCGACCAGCGTGCTCGGCGAGAGCCGCAGGCGACAGTCTCGGCCATCAGGGCGGCGAGGCCGGCCCGATCGAGCGCAGTGCCGGCGAGACGCGGACGGTCGATCCGGCCATTGAAGTGGCAGCCGAAGGCGATGCCGCCCCAGGCCGAGGGGCCGGCAGCGCGCCGGCCTGCCAGGCGGCGAAGGTCAAGGGCCCGGCTGCGGGCCGGGTCGGATCTGGGTCCTGGTCGAGACGCGACGACGGGCCGCTCCGGATGGAACTCGTGCGCGCCCAGCGGCTCCTGCCAGAGGCGTCAGGACGCCGTTGCCGGCATCGAAGGCGGCGGCCACGAGGTACCAGCGCCGCCGGCTCATCGGCGCCGGGTGCGAGTCAGGTCGCCACGGCACCCGGCCCGGCACCGAGACGCAGACGAGGGCTCCCGATGGATCGATCTCGAGCCCAAAGCCGGTCTCGGCCGCCTCGCACCAGGAGCCAAGGATGCGCCTGGCGGCCCTTGGTGGGCGTGGTCGGCCAGACGTAGCAGGCGACGGTGAAGCTCTCGAGGCCCGTCCATACGTCGTGGACCGGGCACCACGGCCAGCGAGCCGATCGGGATCGTCTGCTCGCGGCCCGTCATGCGTGCCGTTGCACGGCGACGCTCACCGGCTCGGGCGCGAAGGGTGTAGCCAGCGGGCCGGCGTCGGGCTGGCGCAGGCGGACGATCTGGGCCTCGTAGGTGCTCGGCGCCGATGCAGCTCACCATGAACTGCACGGTCTCGCCCGGGGCGACGCTCCAGCGGTCGCTGTAGCCCATCACTCGCGTCATCGCTCGAATCCCGTGTCGGCCTGAGGCCAGGTCAGTCGATCGGCAGCTCCTCGCCGGCGAGCTGGCCCAGCGGAGCTTGAAGACGTGCCACTCGGCCTCGGCGAGGTCGGTGAAGACGATGTTGGTGGGGCGGGGCGGGGCCTTGCCGCCCGGCTCCATCACGGCCAGCGTCCAGCGCTCGCCGGCCTGGTCGATCAGCAGCACGTGGAACGGCTCGGACCGCGGCTTGCGCATCAGGTGGAGGAGGTACTGGAGGTCGGGACTGTGCTCGCCGAAGGGGCGGCCTTGAACTCGCGCGCGAGGTCGAGCCGCGCCTTGTCGAAACCGTACATCGCCAATCAACCCTTCACCGCCCCGATCGCAAGGCCCTGTACCACGAACTTCTGCAAGCAGCAAGACCAGAATGACGGAGGGCAGCATGGCGACGAAGCAGATCGCCATCATCAGGTTGAAGAAGACGTGGACGTCCCCGACCAGGCTGGCCACGACCACGGGCAGGGTCATGAACTCGGCCCGGTTGTTGAGGATCAGCGGGATCAGGAGCTCGTTCCACGAGATGATGAAGACGATGGCGCCACAGGATGCGAGGCCCGGTGTCGAGAGCGGCAGGGTGATGCGCAGGAAGGCGGTGAAGCGCGAGCAGCCGTCGATCCGCGCCGATTCCTCGAGCTCTTTCGGGATCGAGGCGAAATAGGGTGCCAGGATCAAGATCGCGTAGGGCAGGAGGAAGCCCGTGAGCGCGATGATCACGCCCAGGACGCGAGTTCAGCAGGCCCAGCATGCGGAAGGCCACGTAGAGCGGGATCATCAGCACGATCAGCGGCACGAAGCGCGCCAGGACGTTGATGTTCATCAGCCAGACCGCCCAGCGCAGCCCGCAGCCGGGCCACGGTGAAGGCGAGAGCGAGCCGAAGGCCAGTGTCAGGAAGGTGACCGAGATCGGCAATGACCACGCTGTTGGCGAAGGCGTAGTAGATCTTCTTCACATTGTCCGGCAGGTAGGTCACCTGCTCGAAGATGGCGCCCTTCTGCTCGCCGCCCGAGAAGATGACCCGGAAATTGTCGAGCGTCCATTCGTGCGGCAGGACGGAGCGCGTGTCCGCCTGCAGGCTCTTCTCGGACTGCAGCGAGCCGATCGTCACCGCCACGAGCGGCAGGAGGAAGAAGGCGATCGCCGCGAGATTGGCGATGTGGAGCAAGAAGCGCGCCAGCGGCGAGGGCTTCAGCATCGGGCGGCCTCCCTACTGCACGCGACGATAGATCAGACGGACATAGACGATCGCCATGATGCCGACGATGAGCGCCAGGACATAGGCCGAGGCGGCACCCACGCCGAGATCGAACGGCGGAGCGAAGCTCTTCTTGTAGCTGTACCAGGCGGCGACCCAGGTCGCATCGCCGGGGCCGCCCTGGGTGATCGCCAGCACCTCCTCGAAGACCGCGAAGGCGAAGGAGGTGCGCAGCACGAGGATCACCACGATGATCGGCCGCAAGAGGGGCAAGGTAATGTGCCAGAAGCGCTGCCAGGCGCTGGCACCGTCGACCGCGGCCGCCTCGTGGATCTCCGTGCCGATGCCCCTGAAGGGCGGCATGCACCAGGAGGATCGCGAAGGGCAGCGTGCGCCAGACATAGGGCACGGCGAGCGCATAGAGCGCGGTTCGCGGATCGCCCGCCCAGTTGATCGGGTCGGTCGATGATGTGGAGCGTGAAGAGGATGCGGTTCAGGAAGCCGAAGTCGAAGCCGTACATGAAGGACCAGATGAGCCCATTGGCGATGGGCGGCACGGCATAGGGCAGAAGGATCAGGACCCGGGTGACGCGCGAGGTCCAGAGCCCTTGCTGGTTGATCAAGAGGGCGATCAGGATCGCCAGCACGATCTCGGCCGTCACCACGACGGCCGTGAAGACGAAGGTGTTGAAGAGCGCGTGGCGGAACAGGGCGTCGGTAGAAGATGCGGGCGTAGTTGTCGAAGCCGACGAACGGGAACACACCGCGCCGGAGCTGTGACGGCGTCACCTTGTGGAAGGAGAGGTAGGCCGCATAGAGGATCGGGTAGGCCAGCACGAGCGCCATGGTGAGGAGCGTCGGCACGTTCATGACGACGCCCAGCGACACCGGGCGACAGCTCGCGGCGAGAGCGGCGCCGGGACGAGGCCCCGGCGCCGGCGGATGTCAGGCTTGGCGCCACGCTCGACGGATCCGGCGTCCGCTCAGCCCTTCTGGACCTCGGCGATCGCCGCGATCAGGGTGTCGCAGCACTGATCGGCCGTGGTCTGACCCGTCAGGGTCTTCTGCACCTCGATGTTGAGCCTGTCCGTCCAGGGGAAGTGCCAGGGCTTGTAGATCGAGTTGCAGACCTCGCCCACATAGGTGGCCTTGTCCCAGATCTTCATGATGGCCTGGGGATCACCCCAGGGCTTCCAGCCTTCCTGGACGGCGTCGCTCTGCATCACGGACTGGTAGCCCGAGCCCAGCATCGCGTCGCGGGCGAGGTTGATCGGCCTGGGTGTATTGGCCGTCCTTGGTCTTGCCGCCGAGATACTGGAGCAGCTTCCACGCCCACTCCTTGTCGCGGTTGGCGGTGCACAGGAAGTAGACGTGGGTGACACCGATCGTGTTGCCCTCGTTCGGCCAGCCCCAGACCTTGACCTTGCCCGCGATCGGCGACTGGGCCGGGTCGTTGACGATGTTGAGGCCGTAGTGGTGGTTGGGGCCCCGATAGAGGTTCTTGCCGGCGCTGAAGGCCTTGGCCGAGCTGGTGAACTGCACCTTCAGCGATTCGGGATCGGCCAGCTCCTCCTTGAAGGTCTGCGCCCACCATTTGAGGGTCTCGCGGGCCACCGAGCCCGGGCCCAGCTGGTGATTGCCCTCCTTGTCGAAGAACACGCCGCCCTGGTTCCAGGTCATCGAGTACCAGGTGCCGGGAAGCTGCTCGAGGCCGACGCCGGCGACCCAGAGGATCGGGTATTCCGAGACGCCGTCCTTCTTGGCCTTGCGGCACTGCTCGAGCAGCTCGTCGTAGGTGGTGAAGGGCTCGACGCCGGTCTTCTCGAGCAGGTCGGTGTAGTAGTTCCACACCCAGACGGCCGAGAAGTAGGGCAGGGCCATCAGCTTGCCGTCCTGGATCGCCACCTGCTTGGTGAAGCCGGTGAAATCCGCGGCATACTCCGCCGCACCCGGCAGGCCGTCGAGCGGCTCGACCAGATCCTGGCTGATGAAGTTGGGGAAGGAGAAGGGCGACGACTGCGAGACGTCGATGGTCTCGCCGCCGGCGTACATCGTCATCAGCTTGGTCGGGTGGTCGTTGAAGGACGAGATGGTCGAGTTGACCTTCACACCCCAGTCGTCCTGAAACTTCTGGGCGATCTTCGTGTAGATGTCGCCATAGGTCCAGACGACGAAGTTGAGCTCGTCGACCTCCCCCGGCGGACGCTCCGCCCAGGGCGCATCGGCGGCAAGGGCGCGGCCCGGCATGGCCCCTGTGAGTCCAAGCGCAGCGGTCGCGGCTGCGGAGCCGAGCAGGCCGCGTCGCGTGAGACGGTGAAGGTGGTCCAGACGATCCGTCATGCTGGGGTGCCTCTCTCATTCATCGCAGGCGATGAACGAGCAGTAACAGGAACGACGGATCATGAAAGGCCCTTCATGTTCCTCCCGGGAGGGCCGAAAGCGGGCGCTAGCCGAGCTGCCGGCGGAAGCTTGCGGCCTCGGGGCGCTCGACCCAGCCCTGCTTGGCGTAGAAGCCACGGGCATAGGACTCGCGGGTGCGGAAGTTGATGAGCTGCATCCGCACGCAGCCCTCGGCCCGCGCCAGGCGCTCGGCCTCCGCCAGAAGGCGCCCGCCGAGTCCGGCGCCGCGCGCCTTCGGGTGCACGAAAAGCTCGGAGACGAAGGCCTCGGAGCCGCCGAGGAAAAGGCAGGGCAGCCAATGGACCGCCACATAGCCGACCGCGGCCTCGTCCTCGTCGGTGGCGAGGAGGACGAGGTGGTCGGGCCGCTCGAGAATGGGCGTCAGGCTGCGCGAGACGCGATCAAAAGTCGCATCGGGCGTCTCGGCCTCGATGACGTCGAAATAGCCAAGGCCGCGCAGCAGCGCTGCCAGCCGTGGGATGTCCTCGGCCCGCGCGGGGCGGATGATGGCCAAGCCGGTCGCTCCTGTTGGTGAAAGGCGAGATCGTTCTCAAGGTGGCGCTCGAAGGCCTTGCGCCAGCTCCCCGGCGATCATGCTCACGAGCTGCGCGTGGATCTGCTCACGGGGGCGAAAGCCGCCGTCACGACAGATGGGCTCGTCGTCCCCGTCACGCTGCGAGAATGGCGGCGCCCTGGGGCGTGCATTGGTCGAAGGCGCTGAAGGTGGTGGCGTCGGGGAGCGTCGCGTAGCGCCCATCGGGGATCTGCGCTGCCGCGGCGGACGCATCGAGGCGGGGACGCAGCGTCTGGGCCATGCCGAGATTGATGATGGCGACGTGGATGCCGATGGCCCGCAAGCTCGCCCGCGCCATGCTCCCGGTCAGCTCCGGATCGACCGCCACGGCGACCTTGATGCGCGGATCGCGGTGCGCTGCGGCGGCGGGTGCGAGGTCCGTCCGGTGCAAGTCCACACCGCTCCCGGCGAACCACCTGCAATCGGGTCCCGGGGCCGGATGATCGCAGGATCGCCCGTAGCTCGCAGCATCGAGGCGGGCGCCGGCAAGGGCGAGGACCGACGTGCCGCCCAGGAAGAAGCCCACGGCGCCGACCTTGCCACGCTCGAGGTGGGGGCCGATGCCGGCATCGGCCTCGATCGCGCCCAGCGCGGCCGAGAGGTCGGCCGGGCGCAGCCACACCTCGCGGACGGCCCGGCGCGCGTCGCCGGGGCCCAGGCGGGGTGGCTGCGCTACTGCGACGATGTAGCGGCGCGCGGCCAAGGCGGCGGCGATCCAGCCGCTCGCTGCCAGGTTGGCGCGCAGCCCGCCGTGGGCGAGGACGATCAACGGGAACCGGCCGGCGGCGAACCTGGCATCACGCTGGGCCGCGACGCCCTCGAAGACCTTCGAGGCACCGAAGCGCTCGGGGGTGCCGCCGGCGCCGGCCGGGTACCAGAGCATGACCTCGATCGCGGCGCCGCGCGCCGGCGCTTGCACCGTCAGCTGGCGGAGGCCGACATCGCTCAACGGCTGGGCATGCGAGGAAACGGCGCCCGCGAGCAGCAGGAGACCGCCCATGAGCAGGCCCTGAGCGCACCTCATCGTCCGAGCGGGGCCACCTTGGGAGTCAGCGGCGGCGCGCCAGCATCACGCCGTCGCCGATCGGCACGAGCGACATGCTGACCCTCTCATCCTCACGGATCTTCGCGTTGAGCGCGCGCAGCGTCTGGGTCTGGCGGCTGTTGTCGGACGGGTCGGCGACCGCGCCGTGCCAGAGGACGTTGTCGAGCGCGATCAGGCCACCCGGCCGGACGAGGCGCAGCGCCCGCTCGTAGTAGTCGTCGTAGCTCTTCTTGTCGGCGTCGACATAGGCGAGATCAAAACTCGCCTCGGCACCCTCGGCGAGGAGCCCGTCGAGGCTCTCGAGCGCCAGGCCCAGGCGCATCTCGATGCGGTCCAGGACGCCGGCCTCGCGCCAGAAGCGGCGCCCGATGGCCGACCAGTCGGCGTTGACGTCGAGCGTCACGACCTTGCCGCCCTCGGGGAGGGCGAGCGCCATGCCGAGCGTCCCATAGCCCGTGAAGCAGCCGATCTCGAGCACGCGGCTGGCACCCATGAGCTCGATCAGGAGGCCCAAAAGCTGCACCTGCTCAGGCGAGCTGCGCATGCCGGCATCGGGCAGCGCGTCGGTGGCGACGCGCAACGCCCTTTGCGCCGGCTCCTCGCGCAGGGTGGCCTCGAGGAGATAGCGCTGCAGCGCCTCCTCGAGGCCGGTCGTGCCTTGGCTCATGCGCTCAGGCCGTGGCGGCGGCCTTGGCCGCCTCGAGCACGCTTTCGACGTGGCCCGGCACCTTGACCCCGCGCCATGCCTTGACGACCCGGCCGTCGGCGCCGACGAGGAAGGTCGAGCGATCGATGCCCATGTACTTCTTGCCGTACATGCTCTTCTCGACCCAGGAGCCGAAAGCCTCGATCAGCGCGCCCGCCTCATCGGAAGCAAGCGGGAAGCCGAGCCCGTACTTGGCCTTGAACTTGTCATGGCTCCCGACGCTGTCCTTCGAGATGCCGACGATCTCGACCCCGAGCTTCTTGAACTCGGGATAGTGCTCGGTGAAGGCGATGGCCTCCTTGGTGCAGCCCGACGTGTCGTCCTTGGGGTAGAAGTAGATGACGTAGGGTCGACCCGCGAGCGCCGACGAGCCGATGCGGCCGCCGCTGTCGGCGGGCAGATCGAACGGCGGTGCCTGATCACCTTCCCCGATGGTCATGGTCGTCCTTCCCTGTGTTGGCGTGCCGATGGGCGGGCACAGTCGGTCGAAGATCTGGCGTACGGCCGTCTGGCTTTCAACGAGCCGGCGCTCGAGGCCCTGCAGATCGCCGAGCGGCGGCTCGTCCGGAAGGGCGAGCTCGGCGGCGCGCACGAGGGCGCGGGCGAGCCCGCGAGGGGCACTCGCGGGCACGAAGCGCTCGGTCGTCGACAAACGCAAGACAGCCTGGAGCGCGTGATGGAGGCGGAGCGCTCCTGCCAGCTCGGCTGCCATCGGGGCCGCGATCAGGCCCAGCTCGCCCGCGCGGTCGAGGACCAGGAGCGTGCGCTGGGTCAGGAGCCCGGGATGCGCATGGGCGTGGGCCAGGACGAGGAGCTGCGCGATGAACTCGATCTCGACCAGGGCGCCCCGGGCATGTTTCAGGTTCCAGGGATCGTTGCTGCCATGCTCGCGGAAGATGCGCTCGCGCATCGCGCGGACCCCGGCCGCGAGCTCGGGCAGGCCTCGCTCACGGGTGAGCGCGCGGGCGATGACGGCCTCAACCTCGGTTGCGAGCGCCTGGTCGCCGGCCACGACCCGGGCGCGCGTCAATGCCTGCTGCTCCCACACCTCGGCCGTCTGCTCATGGTAGCGGGCGAAGCTGTCGAGGCTCGTCGCCACCGGCCCCATGTTGCCGGACGGCCTGAGGCGCATGTCGATCTCGAACAAGCGCCCCTCGGGCGTGCGCGCGGTGATGGCGCTCACCAGCCGCTGGCCGAGGCGGGCGAACCAGGCCGGTGCGGCGAGCGGGCGCTCGCCGGTGGATGTGGCATCTTCCGGCGCGTCGTAGACGAAGACGAGGTCGAGGTCGGAGCCGGTGGTGAGCTCGGCCGAGCCGAGCTTGCCAAGCCCGACGACCACGAAGGCGCCATCCGCGATCCGCCCGTGCTGCGCCTCGAGCCAGGCCCGCGCCCGTGGCAGGAGGGCGCCGATGACGATCTCGGCGACGGCGGTGAGCGTCGCCGCCGCGGACTGGGCCGTGGCGAGGCCGAGAAGAACGTGCAGACCGGCCTGGAACTGACGGCCATGTGCCCAGTGACGGCAGAGGTCGAGCATGTCCTGGAGGTCGCGCGCGTCGCCCAGGCGGCCGCCCAGCTCGGCCTCCAGCGTCGGGCGCTCAGGCAGCGGCCCGAAGAAATCGGGCTGGAGCATGGCCTCGAAGAGGTCGACATTGCCAGCGAGGTGGCACGCGAGACGGGGAGCGGCGCCCATCAGGTCGGCGACGAGCGCCAGCAGACGCGGATTGGCACGGAAGAGCGAGAAGAGCTGCACGCCCGCCGGCAGGCCGCTGACGAACTCGTCGAACAGCCGGAAGGCCGCGTCGATGTCCGGCTGGCGCTGCAGGGCATCGAGGATGCTGGGCGTCAGCTCGGTCAGCAGCTCGCGCGCCCGGGTGCTGCGCGTCGCCCGGATGTGGCCATGATGCCAGGCGCGGATGCGGCCCGAGATGCCGGACGGGTCCTTGAACCCGAGGCCGGCGAGCGTCTCCAGCGTGTCTGGGTCGTCCGACGTGCCGGTGAAGACGAGATTGCCGCCGACGCCGAGGTCGGCCTCCGCCTCGAAGAGGTCGGCATAGTGCCGCTCGACGGTCTTGAGCGTCTCGAGGATCATCTCGCTCAGCGCCTCGGCCGAGGCGAGGCCGGCGAAGGCTGCGAATCGGGCGAGCTCGCTCTCGAGCCGTGGCAGGGCTTGCGTCTGGCGGTCCTGGACCATCTGCAGCCGGTGCTCCAGAGCGCGCAGCAGCCGGTAGCAGCGGGTCAAATCCTCCGCTGCCCGACCCTCGATCCAGCCTTGCCTCGCCAGGACCTCGAGCGCCCGCACCGTCTGGGCCTCGCGCAGCTCGGGGCTGCGTCCACCCAGGATGAGCTGCTGGGTCTGGACGAAGAACTCGATCTCGCGGATGCCACCCCGGCCGACCTTGAGATCGTGGCCGAGGACGCGGATAGTCCCGAAGCCCCGGTGCGCGTTGATCTGTCGCTTGATCGAATGGATGTCCCGGATGGCCGCGAAGTCGAGATGCTTGCGCCACACATAGGGCTGGAGCGTCGTGAGGAAGGAGAGCCCGGCACGACGGTCGCCGGCGACGACCCGCGCCTTGATGAAGGCGGCGCGTTCCCAGTTCTGGCCGTGCCGCTCATAGTAGAGCTCGGCCGCTTCGGTCGCGAGAGCCAGCGGATGGCCGGGGATATGCGGGCGCAGGCGCAGATCCGTGCGGAACACGTACCCGTCCCGGGTCTTCTGCTCGAGCAGGTAGACGAGCGATCGCGTGAGGCGAGCGGCGAGCGCCATCGGCGCCTCGGCGCCTCGGTAGGGAAGCCGCTCCTCGTCGAACAGCACGATGAGGTCGATGTCGCTCGAATAGTTGAGCTCGGCCGCGCCGTGCTTGCCCATGCCGAGGACGAAGATGCCGCTGCTGGCAACGGGATCCCGGCCAGTCTCGGAGGCGAGCTCGCCGCGCTTGACGGCGTCGTCGATCAGGTGGCGAAGCGCCTTGTCGACGGCGAGGTCGGCAAGCTCGGTGAGCGAGGCTGTGACGCCGTCGAGCGACCAGGACATGGTGAGGTCGGCGAGCGCTACATGAAGAGCCCACCGCCGTCGGAGCCGCCTGAGGCCTGCCATGAGTCGCGACCGCTCGCCGGTCTCGATCCCGTCGGCCTCGCAGCGGAGCGCGGTCGCGGCGGCATCCGGGCCGCGCTCGAGAAAGACACGGAGCATGTCAGGCTCGCCGACGAGGCAGTCGGTGAGGAAGGGGCTGCCGCCGAAGATGCCCTCGAGCACCTCCCGGGCCGGTGGCTCGCGCAGGCTGTCCGCGAGAAAGGAGCGGATCTCGGTATCGGGTGCCGAGACGGCGAGCTGCTGCCAGCGGCGGCGGCCACGCTCCACCGCGGCGTCATCGTCGGGGCGCGGCGGCGGCAGCTGGTCGGGAAGGGCAAGATCGATCACGAGCCTCTGTCCTGGGCGGAGGCGGGAAGGTGTCGTTCGCCCGGATGCCGGTCAAGCCTCTTGCCCCGCCTGACGGGTCGGCGGTCATGATCCGCGTCTGCCTCGACGCCGTCTGCCTCGTGCTGGCCTCCCTGGCGACCGCGGTGATGGCGGCATTGATCGCGCTCGCGATCATCCTGGCGACGGGCTCGCTGCCGCTGACGGTGCTGGAGCCGACGCTGCGCTCGATCGTGGCTGACGCGGCACCGGACCTCAGAATCACCTTCGGCTCGCCGGCTCTGCGCTGGAACCCCGAGGTCCGTGAGCTGGAGCTCGCCGTCCAGAACCTCGACATCCGGGCGCGCGACGGCAAGCAGCTGCTCCATGTGGCGCAGGCCGCGGTCAGCCCCAACGTCGCCACCTCGCTCGAGACCGGCCGTCTCAGTGTCGAGCGGCTCGTCCTGGACGGACCGACGATCGCGATCACGAGGCAGGCCGGCGGCGGCCTGGGGCTGCGCATCCTGGACCAGCAGCTCGTCCAGGGCGGCTCGGGCAACGGCGACCCGTGGGCCGCCGCGGCGGACTTTCTGGGACGCGTGCTGGCGCCGCCCGCTGCCGACGATCCGCTGGCCGGAATCCAGATCCTGCGCGCGCAGGGCGCCAAGCTTCTGATCGAGGACGAGTTCCTCCAACGCCGGATCGAGCTCGGCGGCGGCACACTCGAGTTCCGGCGGCAGCCAGGCCCAGGCGAGATCGACGCGCAGATCGGCCTCGGCGCCAACGGCAGCGCCGGTCACATCGACGCTCGGATAAGGCTCGTGGCCGATCCCGAGCGCTATGAGCTCTACGTTCGCCTGAGGGACGTGAACCCGTCGCTGCTGCCGATGGCCACTGCCCAGCCGATCCTGCGTGACGTCGACATCGTCGCCGACGGCTTTCTCCAGGGGAGCCTGTCGGCCGACGGGCACCCCTCACCGGTCGACCTTCTCGCTGCGGTCGCGGCCGACGATGCTCTCGCTGCCCGGCCAGCTGGCGGCACCCGTGGCGATGGGCCCGATGGAGGTCGGCGGGAGCATCGACCTCGAGGCCAAGCTCCTTCGCGTCGAGCGCGCGACCGGCTCGGTGGCGGGAAGCGACGTGACGGCCAGCGGGCAGCTTTCTCTGGGCGCCGATGGTATTGGCGGCAAGGGCGAGGCGACGATCGACTCGGTCGATGCGGACGAGCTGGTGCGGCTTTGGCCGGAAAGCGTGGCATCGGACGCCCGCCAGTGGGTGAGCACGCATGTCGAGGCGGGCTCGATCGGGCGGGCCGCGGCCGATCTCAGCCTGCAGCCGGCCCAGGGCAACAAGCCGGCATCGCTGGATCTGAGCGGCACCTTCTCGGCCACGGGCGTCACGGTCCGCTATCTCGACGGGGCTCCGCCCGCGCAGGACGTAAGCGCCACGGCACGGTTCAGCAAAGACGCGCTGACCTTTCAGCTCACCAAGGGCAGGAGCCGGGACGTGCGTGTCGACGGGGGTGAGGTGAGCCTCACGGGCCTCGCCGGCGACACGGCGCAGCTCGCGGTGGATCTGCGCCTGGCCTCGACGGTTCCCGCAGCGCTCGACCTCGCGGGGAGCCTGCCCAAGGACATCGTGCCGAGCCTTCCCGTATCGCCGGACAAGGCGCGCGGGCAGGCGACGATCCGCCTGAAGCTCGGGCTGCCGCTGGCCGACAAGGTCAGCGCCGATCAGGTACGCTACAATGTCCAGGCGCAGCTCGACGATCTCGTGGTTCTGGGGCTCGTGCCGGGTCTCGATCTGAGCGACGGCGCGCTGAGCCTCGAGGTCGCGGGCTCGGCGTTGACGGCGAGCGGCAAGGCTCGGCTGCAGACGGTGCCGCTGACCCTGAAGCAGCTGCGCGTCGACTTCAGCGGCAAGGGGCCGCCTGCGACGACCGCCGAGATCAGCGGGCATCTCGAGCCGATCTCGCTCTCGATGCTGGGCGTTGACCCGCCGTCCTTCCTGGACGGTGCTGCCGATATCGACCTGACGCTCGACCTGGCGGGCGCCGAGCCCTCCAAGGCCCATGTGGTCGCCGATCTGCGGCCCACCGTGATCAAGCTGCCCGCGCTGCGGATCGACAAGAGCGCAGGCCAGCCGGGTCGCGTCGAGGCCGACATCGCTTTCGGGAAGGCGGGCGCGGTGACATTGCCGTCGCTCAGCCTCTCGCTGCCCGATGTCGAGGTGCGGGGCAGCCTGGCGCTCGCCGCCGGCCAGGACCATCATTTGTCCCGGCTCGATCTCGACCGTCTCGACCTTCAAGGCAGCAGGCTGAGCCTCACCGTCTCATCGAAGCAGGATGGCGGCTGGGATGCGAGCCTCGGTGGCGAGCGCCTCGATCTGCGTCCCTGGCTCGGCGGGGGCAAGGGATCGGGCGGAGGCGGCGCCTCGCAGGCGGGTGGGGGGCGCGGCTCGGCGCTGCCCGCGCTGGCGCTCAAGGTCGATGTCGGCGAGGTCGCTCTTCCCGGCGGCTCGCTGCGCAACCTCAAGGGCTCGGTCGAGCGGTCGGCCAGCCAATGGCAGCAAGGCTCCATCGCCGCCGACCTCGCCAGCGGGAAGCCCGTTCAGGCCACGCTCGGCTCTGGCGGCGGGGGCACGCCCCGGCTCGAGGTGAGGACGGAGGATGCGGGCTCGTTCATCAGCACGATCGCCGGGGGCGGCCCACTGGCACCCGGTGGCACGCTCCGGCTCGGCGACCGACATCCTGGCCGAGGATCCGATTCTCAGCCTCCGGGGCGAGCTCAACTTGCGCGGCGTCACCGTGCGCGGCGTGCCGCTGCTGGCGAAGCTCCTGACGCTCGCCTCGTTCACGGGCATCGTCAACACCCTTCAGGGCAAGGGCATCTACTTCGACCGGGTGCGGACGAGCTTCGCGCTCAGCGGCGGCACGCTCACGCTCAGAGACGGGAAGGCGCACGGCTCGTCAGTGGGCCTCACGGCGGCAGGCGTGGTCAACCTCGACGCGGGCACGCTCGCGGTCAACGGCACGGTGGTGCCGGCGTACATGGTGAACAAGCTCCTCGGCGACGTGCCCGTGCTCGGCCGCCTGCTGCGCGGCGAGAATGGAGTAGGTGCCTTCGCCGTGACCTACGACGTCAAGGGGCCATGGGGCAATCCGAGCGTCATGGTGAACCCGCTCTCCGTCCTGGTGCCGGGCTTCATCCGCGATCTGTTCGGCGACACAGCGGGCGGAGTCACCGCCACCTGCCCCGCGCCAAGCCCTGAGACCGATCGGAGCCGATCCGGTCAGACCGGGCGGACGAGCACGTGGCGCTTCTTGCCGGCCGAGAGCTTGAGCCGGCCGTCGGCCAGATGGGCGGCGTCGACCGCCAGGGTCTCGTCGCTCACCGCCGCGTCGTTGAGCCGTGCGGCGCCGGCCCTGATCAGGCGTCGGGCCTCGCTGTTGGAGGCGGCGAGCCCGGCCAGCTGAAAAAGCTCCACGACGGGCAGGCCGGTGGCGAGCCGGGTCTGATCGAGCTCGATCACCGGCAGGCCGGCGTCACCGTCGCCCTTGCCCTCGAAGATCGAGCGGGCAGCGGCCGCTGCCTCCTCCGCCGCCGTGGCACCGTGGCAGAGCTTCGTCGCCTCGAAGGCCAGAACCTTCTTGGCCTCGTTGATCTCGGCGCCGCCCAGCCCCTCCAGCCGCGCGATCTCGTCGAGCGGCAGATCGGTGAAGAGGCGTAGGAAGCGCCCGACATCGGCGTCCTCGGTGTTGCGCCAGAACTGCCAGTAGTCGAAGGCGGGCAGGCGCTCCTCGTTGAGCCAGACGGCGCCGGCCGCGGTCTTGCCCATCTTGGCGCCCGAGGCGGTCGTGATGAGCGGCGTGGTCAGGCCGAAGAGCTGGACGCCATCGATCCGCCGGCCGAGCTCGACGCCGTTGACGATGTTGCCCCACTGGTCGGAGCCGCCCATCTGCAGGCGGCAGTCGTAGCGGCGGGCCAGCTCGAGGAAGTCGTAGGCCTGCATCACCATGTAGTTGAACTCGAGCAGGGTCAGCGGCTGCTCGCGCTCGAGCCGCAGCCGCACCGAATCGAAGGTGAGCATGCGGTTGATGGTGAAATGGCTGCCGAAGTCGCGCAGGAACGGGATGTAGCGCAGCTCGCCCAGCCATTCGTCGTTGTCGACGAGGACGGCGCCGCCCTCGCCCAGGTCGAGGAACTTGCCGAGCGAGCGGCGGATGCCCGCCTTGTTCGCCTCGATGCGCTCCTCGGTCAGGAGCTGGCGGCTCTCGTCCTTGCCCGAGGGGTCGCCCACCTTGGTGGTGCCGCCGCCGACCAGCGCGATCGGGCGATGGCCCGTGCGCTGCAGGACGCGCAGCATCATGATGCCGACGAGGTTGCCGATATGCAGGCTGTCGGCGGTGCAGTCGAAGCCGATATAGGCCGTGACCGCCCGCTCGGCCGCCAGCGCGTCGAGCGCCGCCGCATCGGTGCATTGGTGGATGAAGCCGCGCGCCTCGAGCTCGCGGAGGAACGGCGAGCGGAACGACATGCTCAGCGGGCCATGCGCCAGCGGCTCGTTGGCGGGCTTCAGCCGCTTGTCCAGATAGGCCTCGCAGATCGTCCTCGAACTGCTCGAAGTGCTCGGTGAAGAAGTGGTCGGCACCCTCGACGGGGTTGAAGTCGATGATGATGCCGCGCTGCTGGCTCAGCTTGTTGACGAGCTTCACGACCGCCTCGGTGCCCGTCACCGTGTCCTGCTCGCCATGGACGATGAGGCCGGAGGCCGGGCAGGGGGCGAGGAAGGTGAAGTCGTACATGTTGGCCGGCAGGCTCGCGCACATGAAGCCCTGGATCTCGGGCCGGCGCATCAAGAGCTGCATCGCGATCCAGGCGCCGAAGGAGAAGCCGGCGACCCAGCAGCCGCTGCTGTTCGGATTGTGCTGCTGCATCCAGTCCAGCGCGCTGGCGGCATCACGCAGCTCGCCCTGGCCGTGGTCGAACACGCCCTGGGAGCGGCCGACGCCCCGGAAGTTGAAGCGCAGCACCGAGAAGCCGCGGCGCTGGTACATGTGGAACATGCTGTAGACGAGGCGATTGTTCATCGTCCCGCCGTGCTGCGGGTGAGGGTGGAGGATGAGCGCCAACGGTGGGGTCGGTCCCTCGCCATGCACGTAGCGGCCCTCGAGACGCCCGTCCGAGCCGTTGAAGATCACCTCCGGCATGCCCTCGACCCTTCGTTCCGCAAATGACGATGCAAGCCGGTCGGTGCGACAGCCGCCCGGCTCGGTAACGCGTCGACCTCGATTGACCCTCCGCCGACCAGCCTTTAGGTTCCGGCACCCGACGCCTCGGCGTCGACGGCAGAGGAGGCCTCTTGTCGTCGACCGGGGGTGTCCCACCTAGAGAGATCGTGGTCCGCGAGAGTTCGCGGTGTATATCGCAGGCGGGTGCGCATGTTCAAGACGCTCAAGGAAGATATCCAGGCCGTCTTCGAGCGCGATCCGGCGGCGCGCTCGCGTGTCGAGGTCGTCCTCTGCTATCCCGGCGTGCATGCGCTGATGATGCATCGGATGGCGCACGGGCTGTGGCGACGCGGCTGGAAGCTCTCGGCGCGGCTGACCTCCAACATCAGCCGATTCCTCACCGGGATCGAGATCCATCCTGGCGCCACCATCGGCCGGCGCTTCTTCATGGATCACGGCATGGGGATCGTGATCGGCGAGACCACCGAGATCGGCGACGACGTCACGATCTACCAGGGTGTGACCCTGGGCGGCGTGAGCCTGGACAAGGGCAAGCGGCATCCCACGCTCGAGGATGGCGTGGTGGTGGGCGCGGGTGCTGCCGTTCTCGGCCCGTTCAAGGTCGGCAAGGGTGCGCGCATCGGCTCCAACGCCGTGGTCGTGAAGGAGGTCTCCGAGGGCGCCACGATCGTCGGCATCCCCGGCCGGCCGGTCGGCCCGCAGCCGGCGGAGAAGGTGTCGGGCTGTTTCCCGGCCTACGGCACCTGGCCCGGCGTGGCGGCCGATCCCGTGAGCCGCACGCTCGAGCGCATCTGCGTGCAGATGGCCGAGCTGGAGGCGCGACTCGACAGCGTGCAGGGCGGGCGCGCCGGCGCCAGCCGCGAGCTCGCGCGGACCGGCACGGACGACTGACGCAAGCCCCATGGTCGCCCGCGGCGATGCGGGGCGGCGGGCCTATCTCGACTACAACGCGACAGCGCCCGTGCGGCCCGAGGCCGTCGCGCGCCATGGCCGAGGCCCTGGCGGAGGTGGGCAATCCCTCATCCGTGCACGCCGCCGGCCGGCGGGCGCGAGCGCTGATCGAGGGGGTGCGCAGCAAGCTCGCGGGATGCCTTGGGGTCGAGCCGGGCTCGGTCGTCTTCACCAGCGGCGGCACCGAGGCCAACCATCTGGCCCTGCTGGGCGTGGACGGGCCCCGGCTTGGTCTCGGCCGTCGAGCATCCCTCGGTCCTCGAGGCGGTGCCCGGACGCGCGCGCGAGCGCCGGTCGACGCGGACGGGCGCCTGGACCTGGCCGTCGCTCGAGGCGCTGCTCCGGGCCGAGCGACCGAAGCTCGTCTCGATCATGCTCGCCAACAACGAGACCGGCGTCGTGCAGCCGGTGGCGCGAGGCTGCAGCACTCGCTCGCGCGGCCGGCGCGCTGGTCCATACGGACGCCGTGCAGGCCTTCGGCAAGCTGCCGGTCCGGCCTGGACGAGCTCGGCGTCGATCTCCTGTCGGTCTCCGCGCACAAGCTGGGCGGGCCGCCCGGCGTGGGCGCGCTCATCGTGCGGCGACGGTGTGGCGCTGCAGCCCATCCAGCGCGGCGGCGGCCAGGAGCTGCGGCGCCGGAGCGGCACCGAGAACCTGCCGGGCATCGCCGGCTTCGGCGCGGCGCTCGATGTCCCGACGGACTGGGCGGCGGTGCGCAGCCTTGCGCGACCGGCTCGAGAGCGCCGTCCTGGAGCGCCATCCGGCGACGCCGCATCGTCGGTGCCGGCGTCCGCCCGCCTGCCCAACACGAGCTGCCTCCTGACGCCCGGCCTGACAGCCGAGATCCAGCTCATCGCGCTCGATCTGGCGGGTGTCGCCGTGAGCAGCGGCTCGGCCTGCTCCTCCGGCAAGGTCGGGCCGTCCCACGTCCTGGCCGCGATGGGCGTCGACGAGGCGGACGCACGCTGCGCCATTCGCGTCAGCCTGGGATGGGCGACGACCGAGGCCGACCTCGATCGCTTCCTCGAGGCATGGACCAAGATCATCAGCCGTCATAAGAATAAAACCGAGCTTTCCTAGCCGACCCCCCATGATCAAGAGGGCCGACCAATCATGTTTCGCATTCACCGCAGGCAGCCAGCGCTTTCCGCGCTGGCGATGATCCTTGGCGCGGCTTCGCTCGCCGGCCCGGGAGGTGCGGTTGCCCGGGCCGCCGACGCCATCCCTCCGTCGCTCGTGACGCCGGATCGCGTCGACACGTCGCATCGGCACGCTCGAGTTCAAGGACGGCGCGCCGAGCGTCGAGACCGCCCAGAAGGTCTACGACGCGCTCGATTTCACCCGCGCCCTCAACGTCTTCAACAACAGCTTCCGCGGCGCCTCCGCCTACGCGATCCGCAAGGGCTTCCACAGCATCGGCGCCGAGGACAACACGGTCGTCATCTTTCCCGAGCTGATGGACGCGAAGTCGCTGTTCCTGACGGCCAACGCCGACACCGTCTACTATCTGGCCGTGGTGGACCTGACCAAGGGCCCCATGGTGATCGAGCAGCCGCCGAAGGGCCTCGGCACCATCAACGACATGTGGTTCTCCTGGATCATCGACATCGGGTTCCCCGGGTCCGGATCGGGGCGAGGGCGGGAAGTACCTGATCGTGCCGCCGGGCTATGACGGCCCGCTGCCGGAGGGCGGCTTCTACGTCGCCCACTCGCAGCACCTCCCGGGTCCTCTACGCGGCCCGTGCCTTCCTCGACGACAACGACCCGAAGCCGGCCGTCGACATGATCGAGAAGACCCTCAAGATCTACCCCTACACGCCGGGCGGCGTCGGCACCAGCATCGCCACGGCGCTCGAGGGCAAGGTCAGGCTGGGACGCAATCCGCCCGTTCCCGAGACCAAGTTCGTCGAGGCCAGCGGCAAATCGTTCAACACGATCCCGCCGAGCGATTTCTCGTTCTTCGAGATGATCAACGAGAACGTGCAGCAGGAGCCGGCCGGCAGCTACGACGTGGAGCTCGCCGGGCAGCTCGCCGCCATCGGCATCGTCAAGGGCAAGCCGTTCCAGCCGGACGCCCGGATGCGCAAGATCCTCACCGACGCCGCCGCCGTCGGCAACGCCGCCGGGCGCGTGCTGAACTGGCGCTACGCCCAGGCCCACCCCGACTGGGCCTACTACCCCGGCTCGTCATGGGGCAGCATGCTGTGGCAGGGCGGCGCCGACTTCGAGACGCCGCCGCCGCTGTTCGAGGATGGGGCATGTTCAAGCCGCTGCCGCCGACCGGCGCCCGGACCCTCGATTCGCGGACCGCGTTCTACTACGGCTACACGCTCGACTCGCCCGGCATGATCATGCGCATCCCGGACGTCGGCTCGCAGTATCTGATGGGCTTCCTCGACGCGGACAAGAATCCCTTCGACGGCGGCAGGACCTACAAGGTGACGCTGCCGAAGAACATTCCCGCCCGCGCCTTCTGGTCGTTCACGGTCTACGACAACCAGACGCGCTCGATGCTCGACACGCCGCAGCGCTACCCGCGTGCCGGCAGCCAGAGCTACCCGTCGCCGGCCGCCGAGGCGGGTGCCGACGGCTCGACGACGATCTATTTCGGCCCGACGCAGCCCGCAGGCGTGAAGCGCGGCAACTGGATCCAGACGATGCCGGGCAAGGGCTGGTTCACGATCCTGCGCCTCTACAGCCCGCTGGAGTCGTTCTTCACCAAGGCCTGGCGGCCGAGCGAGATCGAGCTCGTCCCGTAAGGGCGGTGCCAGTCACGCGAGAAACACCGGCACGAGGGAAACGACCAGGAGCACCGCCATCGTCAGGTTGAATATCCGCGTCCGCAGGGGCGTGCGCAGGAGCCGGCCGATGGCAATGCCGCCCAGGGCCCAGGCACCGATGGAGACGAGCCCGATCGGCACGAAGAGAGCGGCCATCGTCAGGGTGTCGCGCATAGGCGAGTGGCCCGTCGTCGCATAGGTGGTGAGGGCCGCCAGCGCGATCACCCAGGCCTTCGGGTTCAGCCACTGGAAGAGGGCCGCCTCGATCAGGGTCAGGGGCCGGGCGGTCCCGCGCCCGCCATGCGGCGAGGCGGTGGCGATCTTGTAGGCCAGATAGAGCATGAAGAGCGCGCCCAGGATCTTGAGGGGCGCATGGACTGCCGGCAGGAGCACGAAGGTGGCGTCGGCGACGAGCCCCAGTGCTACCAGCATGGCCGGGAAGCCCAGTGCTATGCCGAGCATATGAGGCATCGTGGCAGCTACCCCGAAATTGGCCGCCGCCGCCGTGACCATGAGATTGTTGGGCCCGGGCGTGATGAACATCACGAGGGCGAACAGCGACACGGCGAGCAGCCAATCCATCCGGCCGAGGCTCCTTTGACGTACGATCGCCACCGATCGGCAGGGCGAAGGCGTCTCCTCCCTTGCACGGTGGGCAGGGGCCGCCAAGATAAGCCTTGTCAATCGCCAACAGCACGGCATCTTGCAGGCCATGGCACATCAGCTCGTCTCCCTTACGCCCTCGGCGCTCGAGCGCATGCGGGGGCTGATCACCAGCCAGGGTGGCAACGCCCATGGCATCCGCCTCGCCGTGAGGTCGACCGGCTGCTCGGGCATGAGCTATCAGCTCGACTTCGCCAAGGACATCGAGGCCGCCGACGAGGTCGTCGAGGTCGATGGCGTCAAGGTCGTGGTCGATCCCAAGGCCGTCATGTACGTGCTCGGCACCGAGATCGACTTCGTCGAGGACAAGATGGGCGCCATGTTCGTCTTCAGGAACCCGAACGAGAAGGCGCGCTGCGGCTGCGGCGAAAGCTTCTCGGTCTGAGCCTGGTGCCGCGGATCGTCTTCGTGCTGCCGGGCGGGGAGCGCCGGGTGGCCGAGGTCTCGGACGGTACGAGCGTTCTCGACGCGGCGCGCCTCAACGACATCGACATCGAGGGTGCCTGCGGCGGCTCGATGGCCTGCGCCACCTGCCACGTTCAGGTCGAGGAGGACTGGTTCGACCGCCTCCCGCCGGCCTCTGCCGAGGAGGAGGACATGCTCGATCTCGCCGCCGACTGGCGCCCGACCTCGCGCCTGGGCTGCCAGCTCCGCGTCGATGCCCTGGCCGACGGGCTCGTGGTGAAGGTCCCGCGCTCCAGCCTGCTGGTCTGATGGTGGGCATGGCCGAGTCGCCACGCCGCATCGTCGTCGCCATGTCGGGCGGGGTCGACAGCTCGGTGGTGGCCGCGATGCTGAAGGGAGAAGGCCACGAGGTCGTGGGCATCACGTTGCAGCTCTACGATCATGGCGCCGCCATCAGCCGGAAGGGTGCCTGCTGCGCCGGCCGCGACGTCCGTGACGCCCGGGCGGTGGCCGAGCGCCTGGGCATCTCTCACTATGTCCTGGACTTCGAGGAGCGCTTCCGGCGCGCGGTGATCGAGGATTTCGCCGACTCCTACGCGCGCGGCCGCACGCCCATTCCCTGCGTCCGCTGCAACGAGCGCGTGAAGTTCCGGGATCTTCTGGAGATCGCCCGCGATCTCGGCGCCGATGCGCTCGCGACCGGCCACTATGCCCGAAGGGTCGAGACACCCTCCGGCATCGAGCTTCACCGTGCCCGGGACGAGACCCGCGACCAGAGCTATTTTTTGTTCAGGACGACGCCGGAGCAGCTTTCTTTTCTGCGCTTTCCGCTGGGCGATCTCGCCAAGGCCGAGACGCGCGACCTGGCACGCCGGCTCGATCTGCCGGTCGCGGACAAGCCCGACAGCCAGGACATCTGCTTCGTGCCGAACGGCGACTATGCCCGCACGGTCGAGCGGCTGCGGCCGGACGCGGCGGTGCCGGGCGACATCGTTCATGTCGACGGACGGCGCCTCGGCGCGCATAGGGGCGTTGCCGCCTACACGGTGGGACAGCGCCGCGGCCTCGGCGTCTCGGCTCAGGAGCGGCTCTACGTCGTCGGCATCGATGCCGGCGAGCGGCGCGTCACCGTCGGCCCCAGGCGGGCCGGCTATTGCGCCGAGATGGCGCTCGAGGAGATGAACTGGCTGGACGGCGCAGTACCCGCTTCCGACGGCATCGAGGTGATGGTGAAGCACCGCTACAACGAGGCCGCGGTGCCGGCCCGGCTGCGCCAGGAGGGGCAGAGCTGGCGGGCGCGCTTCGCCGAGCCGCAACCCGGCGTGGCTCCGGGCCAGGCCTGCGTCGCCTATGCCGCCACGCGCCTTTTGGGCGGCGGCTGGATCGAGCAGGCACCGCGGCTCGCAGGGGACACCCGGTCGGCTTGACAGCGCCGGGGCCTGTCCCTAAATGCGGCGGCGCTTCGCTTCCGAGCGAGGCCCGTGGCGGAGTAGCTCAGTGGTAGAGCAGGGGAATCATAATCCCTTGGTCGGGGGTTCAAATCCCTCCTCCGCTACCAGTCTCCACGGCCACACCATCGAGCACCAGAAGGCAGGGTGCGTCTCTGCCGCGTAGGGCAGGACCCGCGAGGGCGTCGCCTGCCACCCGATCAATCAGCTCTTAACGGCGTTGACGTCCTCGATCTGCGCCAGGGCCTCCTTGCTCACGTTCACCAGCGGCTTGCGCTCGCGCCTGGTCAGCAGCAGGTAGACGGCGGGCACGACGAACAGCGAGAAGAGCGTTCCCGAGAGGAGGCCGCCCACGATGACGAGCCCGATGTCGTGGCGGCTGATGGCACCCGAGGCGTCGGCCAAGAGGAGCGGCACGGTGCCGAGGACCATCGCCAGCGTGGTCATCAAGATCGCCCGGAGGCGGCGGCCGGCCGCCTCGATCACCGCCTCGATCGGGTCGAGGCCGCGGTCGCGCAGCTGGTTGGCGAACTCGGTGATCAGGATGCCGTGCTTGGCGATCAGGCCGACGAGGGTGAGGAGGCCGATGCCGCTGTAGAGATTGATCGACGCGCCGGCGAAGGCGAGCGCTATGAGAGCGCCGAAGATCGAGAGCGGGACGACGAGGAGGACGATCAGGGGATCGCGAAAGCTCTCGAACTGGGCGGCGAGCGTGAGGAAGATGAAGACGATGCCCAGCAGGAAGACGAGGCCATTGGCGGCGTTGGTCTGCTTGAGCTGGCGGGACTGGCCGGCGAAGTCGATCGCCATGCCTGGCTCGAGGTTGTCCTCGACCACCTTTTGGGCCGCGGCCAGCCCCTGCGTGGTGCCGTAGCCGGGGGCCGGATCGGCCGAGATGGTGACCGAGGGCAGCTGATTGAAGCGGGGCAGGAAGTCGGCGCCCACCACCTCCTTGGCGTCGACGAGCGCCTCGAGCGGGACGATGTCGCCGCCGCCGGTCTTCACGCCGACGAGCCCGATCGTGCGCGGGTTCGATTCGAGGTCGGGCGGCAGCTCCAGCTTGATCTTGTAGAGATTGCCCTGCCAGGGAAAGCGGCCCACCTGGAAGCCGCCGAAGAGCGACTGAAGGGTGCGAGCGATGCTGTCGATCGAGACGCCGAGGTCGCTCGCCAGCGCCCGGTCGACGGTGAGCTGGATCCGCGGCAGGTTGTATTGCAGGTCGACATTGGCGGACTGGACGGCCGGATTCTCGGCGAGCTGGGCCAGCACGCGGTCCGCGACAGACATCAGGGCCCGGTAGCCGGTGGTGGCCTTGATGACGATCTGGATCGGCTGGGACTGGCCGCCGCTCAGCGGGTTGGGGGGCACGTTGGTGGTCGATATCCCCGGGATCGCCTCGATCGCCGGCATGATCGACCGGGTGATCTCCGGCACCCGTCGCTTGCGATGGCTCCAGTCCTTCAGGACCAGGAACGCGTAGCCCTGGCTCGTGCTGGGCATGCCCAGGATGATCATGCTGCTCAGCCGCTCGGGCACCGTCTGGAAGACGCGCTCGATGGCAGCGCTCCTGCTCTCGAGATAGCCCGCGGTCGCGCCTGTGGGGCCGTCGATCCGCAGCAGGATGTAGCCCTCGTCCTCGTTGGGCGCGATCTCGCCCTGCAGGGTCGAGGCGGCGAAGATCCCCACCGCGATGATGGACATGGCGGCGAAGCCGATCAGCATCCGCTCGCCCAGGAGGAGGCGGAGGACAGCGCGGTAGTGGCGCGTCAGGCTCTCGAAGAGGTTGTCCACCAGCCGCGCATAGCCGGACGACCGGCTCGGGCGCAGCAGCCGTGAGCACATCATCGGCGAGAGGGTGCGCGAGACGACGCCCGAGGCCAGCACGGCCACGGCGAGCGTGAGCCCGAACTCGCGGAAGAGGGCCCCCAGCATGCCCGGCGCCAACGCGATGGGCATGTAGAGCGAGGCCAGGGTGAGCGTCGTGGCGACGATGGCAAAGCCGATCTCGGCGCTGCCCACGAAGGCCGCGTCGATCGGCGAGAGGCCGAGGTCGATGTGCCGCTGGACGTTCTCGACGTCGACGATGGCGTCGTCGACCACGAGCCCGATCGCCAGGATGAAGGCGAGCAGGGTGAAGGTGTTGAAGCTGAAGTTGACGAGCCAGATGAAAACGACGGTGATCAGGAGCGAGAGCGGGATCGTGACGAGGGTGATGAGGGAGGAGCGGAAGGAGGCGAGGAAGGCGAAGACGACGCCCACGACCAGCACGATCGCCAGCACGAGCGTGTCGCGCACCTCGAGAAGCGATGCCCTTATCGACACGGTGGTGTCGAAGGCGACGCCCACCTTCATGCCCGGCGGCAGGATGGCCTGGATGTCGGGCAGCGCCTTTTGGATCGCCGCAACCAGCTGGAGCGAGTTGGCGGTCGACTGACGCAGCACGCCGATCGCGACGGCGGGCCGGCCGTTGATCGTGACGCTGGTCGCGCTGGTGTCGCCGACAATGTCGACCGAGCCTATGTCGCGGAGCTCCAGGCTCTGGCCGCCCTGCTCGACGACCGGCGCCGAGGCCACCTCCTTGACCGGATCGACCTCCCGGGCGACCTCGATGCCTGTGGTGAACCCGCCGCCTTGGACGTTGCCGGCAGGCGTGGCGACATTGTGGTTGCGGATGCCGCTGATGACGTCCGACGGGTCGAGCTTGACGGCGGCGAGATCGAAGGGATTGACGGTCACCTTCATGATCGGCTCACGGTCGCCGACGATCTGGACGCTGCCGACGCCGGGAATGGTCGTGAGCTGCGGCACGACCAGCCGATGGGCGACGTCGCCGATCTCGACCGGCGAGGCCTTCTCGCTCGAGAGCGACAGATAGATGACCGGCAGATTGTCGAGGCTGAGGCGCGAGATCACGGGCTTGAGCGCGTCCGACGGCAGCTGGTCGGCGATCTGCTCGATCGCCGCCTGCACCTGATTAGCCGCCACCACCGAATCCGTGCCGAAGAGGAAGGTGGCCTGGATGGAGCTCACGCCGTCGTCGCTGGTCGAGACGAGGGTGTCGATGTTCCCGACGGTGGCGATCGCGCGCTCGATGGGCGCCGTCAGGCGTCCGGCCACCTCCTCGGGCGTGGCGCCCTGGAGCACCGTCTGCACCTGGATCACCGGAATGTCGAACTGAGGCAGGTCGCGGACCTGGATCTGCATGATGCCGAAGAGCCCGAGAATCGCGGGAATGAGGGCCACGACGATCGTCAGAACCGGCCTTCTGATCCAGACGGCCGAGAGGTTCATGACCGCTTTGCCGCCTTTGCCGGCGTCTGCGAGGTGGCGGGCTGCGTCGGGGTTCCGTCGATCAGGGTGCCGTCGCGGAGGCGGAACTGGCCCGACGTCACGACGAGATCGCCTTGGGAGAGCCCGCTCGTGATCACGATGAGGTCGCCGCGCCGATCGCCGATCTCGACCTCGGTCTGACGAGCGACACCGGCATCATCCTTGAAAACGTAGGTACCCGTCAGCTGGTGGACGATCGCCACCGCCGGCACCGCCAGGACGTCATGGGGCTCCCCGACATCCAGGACGACCTGGCCGAAGAGCCCTGTGCGCAGCTCGTTCTCCGCGTTCTCTATGGTCCCCTTGACGAGAAAGGTCCGTGTTGCGGACTCGATCGAGGGGTCGATGAAGCTGACCTGTCCGCTGAAGGCCTGGCCCGAGAGCGCCGTGCTCGTGAAGGAGACGTTGGCACCCCGAACGATCGATTCGAGATAACGCTCGGGCACCTTGAAATCGACGAGGAACTCGTGGAGGTCGGTCAGCTGGACAAGATGATCGCCCGGGCTCACATACTGGCCGACATTTGCCTGATGCTCGCCCAGATGCCCCGAGAAGGGCGCCTTGATCGTCAACAGATCGAGATCGAGGGTCTTGATCGCTAGGGTATTCTCACTCTGCCCGACCTTCGCCTGCGTCGACTCCAGGGTCTCCGTCGGCAGAAGGCCGCTACGCTGGAGAGCCGTGTCCCGCTCGAGCCTGGAGCGGTCGAGGTTGAGCTGCGACTGGGCCGAGGCGAGCTCGGCGCGCGCCGCACGATCGTCGAGCTGGTAGAGAACATCACCCTTCGCGACCTTCTGCCCGTCGTTGAAGGCGATCGCGACGACGTGGCCCGAGACGAACGGCGACACCCAGACGCTGCGTGCCGGCGAGAGGCTGCCGACGAAGGCGAGCTCGGTCGTGTACTTGATGGCCTGCGTCTCGGCGACGTTGACCGCGATCGCCTTCGGCGGCGGGGCAACCGTCGACACGTGATAAAGCTGCTTGAACCAGACATAGCCGCCCACCACGAGCGCGGACCAGATCGTGAGCCAGACGACCCGGAGAACCATCCGCCTTCTCCGGGACATGCCGTCCGGGTGTGGGTTCTCCGACTCTGCCGACATCAATGACCGCCTCGCACCGCTGTGGAGCGGCAAGCTGCTGCTGCGACGAAGCTTCCCCTGTTATCCAGGCAGAAATGCCGATCGCAGGAATGAAGCATCAACCCCAGATGGCGCATTGTTGCAACCTCCCGACGCCCCGGCCACCAGCGCATGCGCGGGCGATGAGCCGCATCACTTGCCAGCCTTCTCTGGCGCGTCGAGTCCCATCAAGCGGCTCAGGCGATCGGCGCGCTCGCTCTTGGAGGGCACCGGCAAGCCGAGCTCGGCGGCGGTGAGCTGCCCGATCGTGGACTTCAGGCGATAGCCTGTGCCGAAGAGGTCGGCCTCGGCGCGCACGCGGTTGATGACCGACTGATTGACCGCCTGCTGCGCGTTCAGGATGTCGAGGGTCGTTCGCTGGCCCAGATAGGCTTCCTGCTCGACGCCCTTGAGCGCCTGCCTGTTCGCGCGCTCCTCCCTTTGATAGCTTCCCACACGCCGCTGGGCCGACCGCAGCGCATCCCACGCCGAGCGGACGTCGCGTCTGACCTGTCTCATCTGGCTCTCGAGGTCTTGGGCCCGCTGTCGCTCCGTCGCCCGCGCCTCGCTGACCCGAGCGGCGACGCTTCCACCCTGGAACAACGGCACGGTCAGTGTCACCCCGACCTGGGCGGTCTGCATACTGTTCATCGTCGGGTTGGGATCGTTCTGGTAGTTGAGCTGGCCCTGGAGGTCGAGGCTCGGCAGATAGTCGGCAAAGGTGGCATCGACCTGGGCCCTGGCTGAGGCCACATCGAAGCGGGCCTTGATCGTGTCCGGATTTGCCGCCATCTGGGAATACGCGGAATCGAGGCTCCCCGGGAGACCTTCCACCTGTGTCGGTGGCGCGAGCGGGCCTGGTGGTCCGCCCATCGTTTTCTCGTAGTCGGCCTCCGAATCCGCAAGCGTCGCTCGCGCGCCGTCGACATCCGCCATGGCACCGGCGACACGCCCCTCGGCCTGGACGACGTCCGTCCTTGCCACCTTGCCCAGCTCGTAGCGCCGCTGCGCCGCCGCAAGCTGGCTTTCCAGGCCCTTCAGGTTCGCGATCGTCTCGGCGAGCACCGCACGATCGCGCCAAGTGTTGATATAGGCTGTGGCAGCTCTCAGAAGGACGGACTGCTCGACGGAGCTGAGCTGGGCCCGACCCGCGAGGACGTTGTTCCTTGCGCGATCCATGGCGGCCATCGTGCCGCCACCATTGTAGAGATTCTGCTTGAGCGTCAGGGTCGCCGTGGTGGTGTTGGCGTCCTGGGACTCGATCAACCGCTCGTAGTCGCTCAGGTTCTGCCCTGGCGTGTTCGGAAAGGTGAACGCGCTGTCGGATGTGCCGTTGGTCGATTGCTGCTGGAGGCTGCCGGTGATCGTGGGCAGATAGCCGGCCCGCGCCTGTGCCACCTGTGTCTCCACCGCCGTCAGCGCGGCGCGCTGCGCAGCGAGATCGGTGTTGCCGAGATAGGCCTGGAGAAGCGCCTCGCGTAGCGTGGTGCCCGCGGCCGTCCCCGCGTTGCCGAGACAGCAGGCGAGAATGGCGACGATCGCGAGCATCCGCATTCTCAGCACGCCTTCGGATTGTTTGGAGAGGCGCCCAGCTGCCACCCCCCTGGTTCCCGCCCCCGGGGCATCGTTCCTACGGTCGTGATTGCTCCTTACACGCCAGGGCCTCCATGATCCCCAGATTCCAGCCTCGGCCCAGCGATTTGGCGGCCTTTGTTGCAAGTCACCCACAAGTGCTGTGGCGTCAGGTTCCCGGGCACGCCGGTGTCGACGTCTCGAGGCGTGTCGGCCCTCAACTCCACCATCACGCGCGGATCCCTGGTGAGCTCAAACGCAACGCGTTCATGACTGGCGTGTCGCCCGAACTAGAGATTGACTTGCTGCAGGAAATCGACGGTATTCGGCGGGTCCAATTTCCCTGGAAATATCGCCGAGCGGATCGATGCCGATCGCGATCGTTGGAATGGCACTCAGGGTGGCCGAGGCGCCCACATGCGGGGATTTTTGGACCCTGCTCTCGCGCGGTGATTCGGCGATCGGCTCAATTCCAGGGGATCGGTGGAATTCCCAGGATCTATCGTCCAGCGATCCGAGCGAGCCTGGGCGCACGGTCATGTGCTCGGGCGGCTTTCTCGACGGAATCGACCTTTTCGACCACCGTCTCTTCGGCATGTCGTCGCGTGAGGCGAGATCCGTGGATCCCCAGCAGCGACTTCTGCTGGAGGCGACCTGGCACTGCCTCGAGGATGCAGGCCTGACGGCGGCCCAGCTGGCGCGTGCGGTCACCGGCGTCTTCGCCGGCGTGATGGCGATCGACTATCAGCAGAACCTGACGGGGCCAGACGCTCTGCCCGATGGCTATGCGTGCCTCGGCAGCTATGCGGCGCTGCTCGCCAACCGCGTGTCCCACACCTTCGGCTGGAGCGGCCCGAGCTGTACCGTCGATGCCGCCTGCGCCTCCTCGCTCGTGGCGCTGCATCAGGCGCGCCGGGCGCTCCTCGCCGGCGAGTGCGACTACGCCGTCGTCGGGGCGGCGAACGCCATCTTGAACCCCTGGCGCTCGATCTCCTTCTCCCAGGCGCGCATGCTGAGCCCCAACGGGCTCTGCCGGACCTTCGACCGGGACGCCGACGGCTACGTGCCCGGCGAGGGCGTGGTCGTCCTCCTCCTGCGGCGCCTCGAGGACGCGCAGCGTGATGGTGACCGCATCCACGGCCATGTCCTGGGCTCTGCCGTCAACCACGTCGGCAGCTCCCGGACCATCACCGCGCCGAGCGTCGCCTCGCAGTCGGCGGTCATCCGCCGAGCCGCGACGGAGGCCGGGATCCGGCTCGATTCCGTCTCCTATGTGGAGGCGCACGGCACCGGCACCGCTTTGGGCGATCCCATCGAGATCGAGGCGCTCACCCGAGCGTTCCGGAAGGACACCGACCGCATCGGCTTTTGCCGTGTTGGCTCGGTCAAGACGAATATTGGGCATCTCGAGGCCGCCGCGGGTCTCGCCGGGATCGTCAAGGTGCTCTTGATGATGCGGCACGGGCGGATCGTGCCGACCCTCAACCTGGAGAATCCGAACCCGCTCCTCGATTTTACGACCGGCCCATTCGTGCCGGCGTGCGGTGGAGGCGTGGGCTGCCTCACCACGCCGGGCGGGCGTGAGCTCCTTCGGGTTTGGCGGTGCCAACGCTCACGTCATTCTCGAGGCACCGCGGCCGGTTCGCGGAAAACGGGCAAAGGCGTCACAGCCTGCGGGACCGGGGCTTTTCCTGCTTTCGGCGGGGAGCGCTGCCAGTCTCGAGGCGCTACGGCGTGCATGGCGGGATCTCGCACACTCGGGCAACGTCGCGCCGCTGCCATTCCAGGATCTGTGTCAGGCGCTGATGCAAGGACGGCCGGCGCTCGGCCATCGCTGGGGAGCGGTCGTCGATAACGGGGCTGGGCTCGCGAAGATTTTGCAATCCGATCCGCTCGAGGCTGGTGAGCACCGTCGCGATCCGGCCAGGGTCGTGCTTCGATTCGGTCAGCCTGACTGGCTCGACGACACCGCGTGGGCAGAGCTCGTCCGCGCGCTCCCGCTCCTCGAGACCTGCCGGGAGAGAGGCGAGGCGGCGAGGCAAGAGGGCCAGGTCCGCAGCTCGCCGCGCCTCGCCGCCTTTCTTCGCCAGCATGCGCTGGGCGAGGCGCTCCTCGCTCTGGGTGTCAGTCCGGCACTTCTCTACGGCGAAGGTGTCGGCCGCTGGGTGACGGTGGCGCTGTCGGGACTGCTCCCACTGCCCGACGCGGTCAGAGCCTCGGGCGGCACGGCGACGGACGTCGCCGCCCCGCGACGCCCGCGGCTCCCGGTCTATGATCCCGTGCTCGAGCGCACGATCGAGCCGTGGCGTCTCGATCAGATCTATCTCGAGGCGCTCGCAGGCGGGCTGGTGCTCGATGGGCCCTGGGTCGACGGGCTCCTCGCAGGGGCGCGCGAGCTTCTCGCTGCCAATCGCACCTTCCAGGGATTTTTCGAGACCTGGCGCAGCGCCGTCGGCTCCGGGGTCGATCTCGATCGGCTGCTCGTCGATCCGGCCACGGGCTCGACCGCCGAGCGTCGCGTTCTCGTGCTGGCGCTCGCGGCGTCGCGGAGCCGTCTCTGCCGCAGATGGTCGCTGAGCGAGCCGGCGCCCCGGCTACCTGCAGCATGGCAGGAGGCGGCGGCGCTGGTCGTCGAGGAGCTTCTGACGCCGGAGAGCGCTGCGCGCTGGCTCCTGGATGGCGGCCTTCCGCTGGAGGCGCTGGGCGAGCCTTCTGCCGCTCTCTCAGCGGAGAGCTTTCCTGTCCTCGCCGCCCGCTCGCAGCGCCTCGACGAGATCGTCGATGTCGAGGCCTGGGTTCGTGGTCGCCACGGCCGCCCGCGCAAGCCGGCCGCGAGAGACTACGACCTTACGATCGATATCGGCGCGCCCAGCACCTCGCCCCCGACGGCGCGTCATGTCGTGGTGGGCCCCCATCGGCCGGGCCACGCGCTGCTCGGCGCGCTTCTCGAGCTGTGGAAGAGCGGGACCCCGATCGACTGGACGCCGCTGTGCCAGCCCTTCGAGCGGCTCGATCTTCCCGCCTATCCCTTCGATCGTAGCCGGCACTGGATACCGCTCCGTCGCGCGACGTCTGCCGCGGTCGCGGAGACAATTCCCCGCTCCGTCGAGGGGCTGCTCTATGCGCGAAGCTGGTCGCGGGTAGCGACGCGACCGTCCGAGGCGATGGGCGACGCGCTCGTGATCGGCGGGGCGGAAGGGCTCGGACCGCGGCTCGCGACACATCTCGGGGCGCGCCATGCGAGGGATGTGCGGGCAGCGCTCGACGCGAGCCGCGCAGCACGCCCCGCAGCGCGTCTATCTGCTGACGCCGGCCGAAGCCGCGTGGGCGGGCTGGAGTGCGGCCGACGCCGAGGACCGGCTGGTTCTTCCGGCGCTCGATCTTGTCCGCGCGCTCGTCGGCTCAGGCGCGCCCGTCCAGCTGCGGGTGGTGACCTCCGGGCTTGCGCCGGTGCAGCCGGGCGATCGCTCAGACGGCTACGTGGGGGCCCCGGTGGTCGGCCTGGCGCGGGCGGCGGCGCGCGAATGCCCGCGGCTCGATCTCTCCGTGGTCGATATCGAGGGCCCGGACACGGCGCCCTCGCTCTTGTTGCAGGAGGCCTCCTCGCCGCTCGGCGAGCTTGCGATCAGGGAGTGGCGCGTACTTCGCCGCGTCGCTTCGCGCCATGTCGCCGCCCGTCTCCGGAGTGCCGACGGAAGGCCGAGCCTGGATCATCGCCGGCGGGCATGGCGGCGTCGGTGGCGCGGTGGCGGCCCACCTCATGGCCAGGGAGAAGGCGAGGATTGTCCTCCTCGGGAGGCGACCGGCCGGCGAGGTGGAGGAGGCGCTCCGTTCCCTGCGCGTCGGTGGCGGCGACGTTCGCTATCTCGAGGCCGACATCCTGGACGCGCGGGCGCTCCGGGAGGCTGTCGCGCGCGCCGTCGACATGCTCGGGCCTCATCGCGGGCGTCGCCAACGCCGCAATGGTGCTGGCCGACCGGGCGATCGGCGGCATGGACGAGAGTCGGTTCAAGGCCGCCTTCGCGCCGAAAGCACAAGGCACGATCAACCTCTACGAGGCGACGCGCGATCAGCCGCTCGAGGCGTTCATCGCCTTCTCCTCGGTGCTCACCATTCGTGGCCATGCGGGGCAGGCGAACTATCTGGCCGGCTGCGCCTTCCAGGAGGCCTATGCGCGGCATCTCGCGGCCAGCGGTGTGCCGGCGAAGGTGATCCGCTGGGGCTATTGGGGCGAGAGCGGACGGGTGGCGACGCCCGAGTATCGGGAGCGTCTCGCCCGCGAGGGCTATCTGCCGCTCAGCGACGCTGAGGGGGTCGCCTGCTTCGAGGCGGCGCTGGCGAGCCCCGAGGTGGAGCTGGTGGCCGCACGGCTGGATCCGGCGCACCGGGCCCGTCTCGCGGAGGCACTGCAGCCGGTCGAGACACCCTTTGAGGTCTCCGGGGGCAACATGGCCGAGAGCCGGATTTGGGCCGACCTCGACCGCTGGGGCATGCTGCGGCTAGCTGCCCTGCTGTCCGAGCGTGGCATACTGGGCGGCGATCAGGGGCTCGTCGACGCGGTGGCGCCGCTCCCGAAATATCGGCGGCTGGTGGCGGCGACCGAGGTGGCGCTCGTGCGCCACGGCGTGCTTGCGGGGAGTGGAGACCCCTTGAGCGCCTCGGCGCTGGCGGCGGAGCTCGATGCCGTGGCGCGACGCCTCGAGGCGCATCGTCCGGCGTATGACGGTGCGATCGAGCTCGTCGCTGCCTGCGTGCCGCGATGGCTTGATGTGGCGCGGGGCGAGGTGCCCGGCACGGACGTTCTTTTTCCCGAGGGACGGCTCGATCGCGTGATCGGCTACTATGCCGGGCACCCCCTGGCCGATCGCAGCAACCGGGCGACGGCCGAGGCTGTTCGCGCGGCCGTCGATCGGCTGGCCGTGGCAGCATCCGGCGGGCCCGTTCGCGTTCTCGAGGTCGGCGCCGGCACCGGGATGACGACCGAGGCCGTGCTGGCGGCGCTGGAAGGTCCGCAGGCCGATATCGAGTATGTCTACACGGACATCTCGCTCGGCTTCGTGAACCAGGGACGGCGGCGGTTCGCTGCCGGCAGGCCGTGGATGCGCTTCGAGCGCTTCGATCTCGAGGCCGACCCGGCGACCACCGCGGCTATGGGCGCGTTCGACATCATTCTCGCCGCCAACGCCATCCACGCGACGAGCAGGCTCGCCCGCACCCTGGATCATCTCGTTGCACGGCTTCGGCCCCGAGGCTCGCTCGTCCTGAACGAGCTGACGCGGCCCCATGACTATCTCACGCTGACCTTCGGCCTTTTGGATGGCTGGTGGGCCGCGGTCGACGAGCGGGCCGGCTACGGGCCGTTGCTCGACGTGGCCGGATGGCGAAGCGTGCTGGGACCGCGGTTCCAGCGGGTCCTCGTGGACGGAGAGGAGCAGAGCGTCATCACCGCCGAGGAGCCTGTGGCCGCAGCACGGCCGGCTGTAGACAGGATCGAGGTCCGCCCGTCGGCGCAACCAGCTCCGCCTGCGACGGTGGCCCCGCCCGGCACGGCCGCCCCCAGCGCGGCGCGCGAGATCATTCGCCGGGTGGTGGCGGAGACGCTCGGGGCCTCGCCCGCCGAGATCGACGACACGCGGCCCTTCGCCGAGCTCGGTGTGGACTCCATCCTGTCGGCCGAGCTTGCGGCACGGCTCGGCAAGGCTCTGGGCCGCCCGCTGAGGGCCGGCCTCCTCAACGATCATCCGACCGTCGCGAAGCTGGCGGATTATGCCGGGCGCACCGTCTCGGCACCTGCCGGTGCGAGCGGAAGCGCCGATGCCTGTCTCGCCTGTGCCGCTCCGAATGCCGGAAGCGCCCGCGATGCCGCCAGTCGAGACGGCCGCCGGACCCGACGCGCTCGAGGCGGTGCGCGCCGCGATCGCCGGCAGCCTCGGGATCGCGACTGACGGTGTTTCGGCCGACGCCGCGCTCGATCGGCTGGGCGTCGATTCGTTGCTCGGGATCGACGTCACTGAGCGGCTGCGCCACAGCCTGGGCGTCAAGCTGGCGCCCGGCATCGTCAACGACCACGGGACCGTCGAGCGGCTGGCGAGCCATGTGCAGTCGCGCCTGGGCCGGGCCGGGCGCCAAGCACCGGCACCTCAGCCTCCGCCTCCGCAAGCAGCACCCGTGCGGACGACGCGGCGGGTCGTCGTCCGCCAGCCGGGCATTCTGGGCAGCATCGAGACGGCTGCCGTACAGGTGCCCGGCCTGGGCTCTGGCGAGGTGCGGGTCAGGGTCGACGCGGCCGGCCTGAACTTTCGGGATGTGATGCAGGCCCTCGGCCGGCTGCCCGAGAGCGCGTCGGACGAGCCCCCGGGGCTCGAGGTCGCCGGCACCGTGGTCGAGGTGGGTCGCGACGTGACCTCGCTGCGGGTGGGCGAGCCGGTCTTCGGGGTGGCGCTCGCCGGGCTCGCGGAGGAGGTGGTGACACCGGCGGCGCTTCTTGCGCCCTTGCCGACCGGGCTGGACCCGGCCGCGGCAGCCGGCATGCCGATCGTCTTTCTCACCGCCTATCACGCGCTGCGGCGGCTGGCCGATCTTCGTCCGGGGCAGCGGGTGCTGATCCACGCGGCCGCGGGCGGGGTGGGGCTGGCAGCGATCCAGCTGGCAAGAAGAGCCGGCGCCGAGGTCTTTGCAACGGCAGGCTCCGAGGAAAAAAGGAGCTTTCTGGGCGAGCTGGGCGTGCCCCTGGTCTTGGACTCGCGAAGCCTCGACTTCGCCCTGCAGGTTCGCGCGCACACGGAAGGCCGGGGCGTCGATCTCGTCCTCAACTGCCTCGCCGGTGACGCCGTCGATGCGGGTCTTTCGATCGTGGCCCCGGGCGGGCACTTCGTGGAGCTGGGCAAGACCGACATTCGCGACGCTGCCGACGTGGCGTCGCGCTATCCAGGCGTTTGCTACGCGGCGTTCGACCTCGTGCGGATGGTCCTGGAGGACCCGCTCGACGTCGGGCGTCTTTGGCGGCGCGTCGTCGACGATCTGGCGGCGGGCGAGATAGCTGCCTTGCCCGTCACGCGCTTTCCGATGGCACGTGCTGCAGACGCGTTCGTCCACATGGCCCGCGCGCGCCATATCGGGAAGATCGTGCTGACCGTGGGCGAGCCGGCGATCCAGTCCGCGTGGGCGGAGGCGGCTCCGGCGCGTCCGATGCCGGCCGCTGAGGCCCGAGGACGTGGCGATCGTCGGGATGGCGGGGCGCTTTCCCGCTGCTCAGGATCTCCGGACGTTCTGGGACAATCTCCGCGCAGGCAAGCGTGCCTTCGCGCGCGTGCCCGAGGGCCGCTGGAGCGATGGCGAGCTTCGGGCCTTCGGCGTGACACCGATCGAGGAAGGCCGGCTCCGCCTCGGCGGTTTTCTGGAAGGCGCCGAGCTGTTCGACGCCGAGCATTTCGGAATCTCGCCGCGCGAGGCGCACGGCATGGACCCGCAGCAGCGCCTCCTCCTGGAAGAATGCTGGAATGCGCTTGCCGATGCAGGCTTTCCGCACCAGCGGGGCGATCGCCGGATCGGCGTCTTCGTCGGCGCCAGCGGCGGCGAGTATGCCCAGAAATGCGCGCTCGCCGGCGTGCCGGCCGACGGCTTCTCGCTGGCGGCGCACCTGCCTTCGACCCTCGCCGCGCGGATTTCCTACCAGTTCGACCTCAGAGGTCCGGCGCTGGTGCTCGACCTCGGCTGCGCCTCGTCGGTGGCGGCGCTGCAGGCGGGCGTGGAGAGCCTCAGGCGGGGCGAGTGCGACGTGGCGCTGGTGGCGGCCGTAGCCGTCATGGCGACCCCGCAGATTCCGGTGATGGCGGAGCGGGCGGGGATCCTCTCGTCCTCGGGCGACTGCCGACCCTTCGCCGCCGATGCCGACGGCATGCTGCTGGGCGAGGCCGCGGTGGCTGTGGTCCTTGAGCGGGCAGACGTGGCGTTCGCCCGGGGCGACAGCGTGATGGCGATCGTGAAGGAGGTCGGCATCGCGCAGGCCGGCACGACCAACGGGTTGAGCGCGCCGAGCGCCACGGCGCAGGCCTCCTTGCAGCGGGGGGTGCTCGAGCGTGCCCGCATCGACCCCGTTACGATCGACTATGTCGAGGGCCACGGGGTCGGGACGCCAGCCGGCGACGGTGCGGAGCTGAGGGCGCTCGAGGAGAGCTTGGTCGGTGCCTCCGCGCTGCCGATCGGCTCCGTGAAAGGAAACACCGGGCACACGCTGGCGGCAGCTGGTCTTACGGCGCTCGCGAAGGTCGTGCTGCAGATGGCGCACGGCGAGCTCGTGCCTGTCGCTGGGGCGATCGAAGAGAATGGCGAGGCCGAGCGCTCGAGCCTCGAGCTGGTCCGGCGCCCGGCTCCATGGCTACGCAACGCCGACCGGCCGAGACGGGCGGCGATCAATGCCTTCGCGATCAATGGTGGCAACGGCTTTATTGTCGTCGAGGAGCCGGCGGCGCTTGTCAGCCCGCCTAGCCTCGGCACCTCGGTCGAGAGGCTCTTCCTCGTCTCGGCCCGGACCGAGGAGGGGCTCCATCGACGGCTCGAGGCACTGGGTGCTTGGATCGGTGCGGCGAAGCCGGCGCTCCGCGACCTCGCCGCGACGCTCGTCCTGGGCCACGAAGACATGCCCTGGCGTGCCGCCATCATCGCCGCTACGGCGGCGGAGCTCGAGCAGGCGATCGCAGGCTGCCGGGAGACGCGAGGGAGCGGCGAGCGTCACCTCCTGGGCGAGGGCAGGCCGGCGAGCCGTGCCACGGCCGGCGTCTTCGCCAGGGTCACTGCCGATCTGGCGGAACGGCTGCGCGAGGCCGGCGGCGGGGACGGGCGGCGGGAGCGCCTGACCGCGCTAGCCGAGCTTTTCGTGCAGGGGCACGCGATGCCGGCTGCGCTGGCCGAGGGCGGGCAGCCGGCTGCATGGCCTGCCCGGCTATCCGTTCGAGCGTCGGCGCTACTGGATAGGGGGCGAGGCGCAGGAGGCTCCGACGGCCGAAAAAGCCGCTGTGGTGGCGCCTCTCCGCAGTCCCCGCGAGCAGCGGGTGCGGCAGATGCTGGCCCAGCTGCTGCGCGTCGAGCAGGACGGCGATGCGTCGCTCGACAGGCTGCTCGAGCGCGGGCTCGATCTCGATCCTCGCCGTGGAGCTTCGCCACAGGCTCGTCGCACGAGCTCGGGCTCGACGTGCCGCTGGCGACGCTGGTCGGCGCGCGAGGCGGCGCCGCACCTTGCGGAGCGGCTGCGAAATCTAGGGGAAGCAGCTCCGAACATCGCCTCGGTAGCGCTGGAGCCCGATGCCCGGAGCCGTAACGAGCCTTTTCCTCTTACTGACCTCCAGCTCGGCTACTGGATCGGGCGCGTCGGCGCGTTCCGCCGGCCGGGCGCAGGGCTGCCAGGTCTATTGGGAGTTCGAGGCGGCATCCCGGCGACTGGGAGCCCGCCGAGGTAGAGCGGGCGCTCAATGCGCTGATCCGGCAGCACGACATGCTGCGCATGACGGTCCTGCCGGACGGCCAACAGCGATGCGCGAGCGACGCGCCTTCCTACCGTGTCGCCGTGCACGACTGGCGGGGACTAGACGCTGCTGGCGCCGCGCGCGAGCTGGGGGCGCTGCGCGAGCGCCTGGTCGGGGAGCGCTTCGCGCCCGATCGCTGGCCGCTCTTCTCCGTCGCCGTCAGCCTCGAGGCCGGGGTGAGGCGTCTGCACCTCAGTCTCGATCTCCTGATCGTTGACGTGCTGAGCCTCTTTCGTCTGCTGCGCCAGTGGGGCGAGCTGCTGGCCGATCCCGCCTCTCTCCCGGCACCGCCGGCACTCTCCTTCCGGGACTATGTTCTTTATCTGCGATCGCTAGAGGGTGGCCCGGCCTGGCAGGCGGCCGAGCGCTACTGGGCCGCGGAGGGGCCCGCGCTACCGCCGGCACCCGTCCTGCCCGCGGGCCGTCGCGCCGATGCGGAGGAGCAGGCGGCGACGCGCCGCTATCAGGTGGGCCTGCCGGCCGAGGCGTGGGCGAGGCTCCGAGAGCGGGCGCGCGCGGCCGATGTGACCCCCGTGGCGCTGTTGCTGACGGCGTTTGCCGAGGTGCTGGGGCACTGGGCGGAGAGCCGACGCTTCACCCTCAATCTCACCGTCTACGATCGGCGGCCCGTCCATCCCGACATCCAGGCGGTGGTGGGCGACTTCACCTCGACGCTTTTGCTGGGGCTGGACCTCGCGAAGCCGGAGACGGTCGCCGGCCGCGTGCGTGCCGTCGCCGAGCGACTGACAAACGGCCTCGAGCACAGCCTTTTCAACGGTGTCAGGGTCCTGCGGCTGCTGCCGGCAGATGCAGAGGGTCGGCGACCCTCGATGCCGGTGGTGTTCACGAGCATGCTGGGCTACGGCGCGGCGCTGGGCTCGACGGAGGGACGCCTCACGCGGCTCGGTCGCCTCAGCCATGGTGCCACGCAGACACCGCACGTCTCGCTGGACGCGCAGGTCATCGAGGACGAGGAGGGTGGGCTCTCCCTCACCTGGGACGTCGTCGATGGGCTATTTCAGCCGGGTCTCATGGGCCTGATGATCGAGGCCTATGGCGCGCTCGTCCGGCGGCTCGCTGCCGACGCGGAGGCCTGGGAGCGTAGCGCCGGGCAGCTCATCGCCGAGGCCGAGCAGGCGCGGCGGGAGCGCCGTAACGCCACCACGGCGCCGATCTCGCCCGACCTTCTGCACGAGCCTTTCGTCCGGCAGGCGCTCGCCGACCCGTTGCGTCCGGCGATCGTCACGCTCGAGCGCACCGTGAGCTATGGCGAGCTGCTGGAAAAGGCCGCCGGTATCGCAAGGCTCCTCGACGACGCGGCGCCCAACCAGCTCGTGGCCGTGGCCATCGAGAAGGGCTGGCTACAGGTCGCCGCCGTGCTGGGCATTCATCTGGCCGGTGCCGCCTATCTGCCGATCGAGCCGACGCTGCCGCAGGAGCGCATTCATCACCTCCTGCGACGAGGCGAGGCCCGCACGGTGCTGACGGAGGGCGACAGCGGCATCTCCTGGCCGTCGGGCGTCCGCGTCGTCGACGCAGGCGGGATCGCACCGGTCGAGGTAGCGGCGATGCCAGGTCGCCGCTGTCGGCCGGAAGACCTCGCCTACGTGATCTTCACCTCAGGCTCCACAGGCGAGCCCAAGGGGGTCATGATCGATCATCGGGGTGCCCTCAACACGGTCCTCGACATCAATGAGAGGTTTGGGATAGGGCCGGAGGATCGGGTGCTCGGGCTCTCCGCGCTGGGCTTCGATCTCTCGGTCTACGACATCTTCGGGCCGCTGGCGGTCGGCGGGGCGCTCGTCTTGCCGCGGGCACGCTCGGTCGCCGATCCGGCGCACCAGGCCGAATGCGTCAGTCGTTGCGGTGTCACGGTGTGGAACTCGGTCCCGATGTTCCTCAACCTCTTCCTCGAGGGAGAGCCGCCGGCGGAGGTGGTACGGCAGCTGCGGCTCGTGATGCTGAGCGGCGACTGGATTCCGCTGACCCTGCCGCCGCGCCTCTGGGCGCTGGCGCCCGAAGCGAAGCTCGTGAGCCTGGGGGGCGCCACCGAGGCGTCGATCTGGTCGATCCTCTATCCGTTCGACCGTATCGACCCCAAATGGACCAGCGTCCCCTACGGCTATCCGATGCGCAACCAAAGCTTTTTCATTCTGGACGAGGCGCTGGAGCCGTGCCCCGACGGCGTGCCAGGCGAGCTTTTCATCGGCGGCATCGGCCTTGCCCAGGGCTACTGGCGCGATCCCGAGAGGACGGCCGCGAGCTTCATCCGCTACCCCCGGACCGGCGAGCACCTCTATCGCACGGGCGATCTCGGCCGCTACGGACGCGATGGCATCATCGAGTTCCTGGGCAGGCGGGATGGCCAAGTAAAAGTCGGCGGCTACCGCATCGAGCTGGGCGAGGTGGAGGCGGCGCTGGCGCGCCATCCGGGCGTCGCTGAGGCCGTGGCGATCGCCATCGACGAGGGTGGCGGGAAGCGCCGCCTCGTCGCGTTCTGCCGGAGCAGGCGCGGCGCCGAGCCCACGCCTGCCGAGCTTGCAGAGCTGCTGCGAACCAAGCTGCCGGCCTATATGGTCCCGTCCCGGATCGAGATGGTCGAGGCCTTTCCCCTCAACAGCAATGGCAAGGTCGATCGCAACGCCCTCGCGGCCGGCACTTGGCGTGGCGAGCGGCCGATCGAGGTGGCGCTGCCTGCTGCGGCCCTCTCCGAGGCGCGGGGGAAGCCAGACGCTGTCGCGGAGGGGCTGCAACGCGTGTTGGCGGAGCTGCTGGGCCGGTCGTCGGTCGATCCGACTGCGAGCTTCTTCGAGCTCGGCGTCGATTCGCTGACGGCGGTCGCCGCCAACCGGCGCTTTCGAAACGAGCTCGAGCTCGACTGCACGGTGACCGACCTTTTCGAGCACCCCAGCATCGCCGCCCTGGCCCGCCACCTCTGCGGCGGCATCGGCGAGCAGGGTGAGAGGAAAAACGGCGAGGCGGGGGCCGAGCCGGTGATTGCGGCGATGGCGGGCATGGAAACGCTGAGGGCCGACCGACGGGCCCTGCGACGTCAGTTCCGAGCGACGTTCGGCTGACCGTCGCCCTTTTTGGGAGGGCGGAATGACAGGGAGGAGCGACGAGCTCCCGCGCGATGGCATCGCGATCATCGGCATGGCCGCACGCCTGCCGGGTGCTCGCGACCTCGACGCGTACTGGCACAATCTCGTCAACGGCGTGGGCGCAGTCCGCAGCCTGGACGACGCCGAGCTGCGTCGTGGCGGCTTCGACGCCCGGGCGCTGGCCGACCCCTCGCTCGTGCGGGCCTTTGGTGTTCTCGACGATGTCGATTGCTTCGATGCCGGCTATTTCGGCTATGCGCCGGCGCGCGCCGAGCAGCTCGATCCGCAGCAGCGAATTCTGCTCGAATGCGCGGTGACCGCGCTCGAGCATGCGGGCTATCCGGGGGAGGCGCTCGGCGGCACGATCGGCGCCTATCTGGCAACCGCCCAGAGCACCTACCGCCCGCAGAGCAGCGCCGAGATCGCCAACGGCTTCTTCGCGCTCACCTCGAGCGACAAGGACTACGCGGCCACCCGCGTCTCCTACAAGCTCGACCTCACCGGCCCGAGCGTGATGGTGCAGGCGGCCTGCTCGAGCTCCCTCGCCGCCGTGCACCATGCCGTGGAGGCGTTGCTGTCGGGTCAGTGCGAGATGGCGCTGGCGGGTGGCTGCTCGATCACGCTGCCGCAGGGCGCCTATCGCTGGGCCGAGGGCCTCATGGTGGCCCAGGACGGCGTGTGCCGGCCGTTCGACCGGGCGGCCTCGGGTGCTGTGCCGGGCAATGGCTGCGCGCTGGTCGTCCTGAAGCCTTTGGCTGATGCGCTGGCCGACGGCGACACCGTCCATGCCGTCATCCGCGGCTCGGCGCTCAACAATGACGGACGGCACAAGGCGGACTATCTGGCACCGAGCGTCCGGGGCCAGGCCAGGGTCGTCGGCGAGGCGCTGACGGTGGCCGGCCTCTCGGCCGATGCGATCGGCTATGTCGAGGCGCACGGCACCGGCACGGCGCTGGGCGATCCCATCGAGATCCGGGCGCTCACCCAGGCTTTTCGTCACTTCACCGACGCTCGCGCTTCCTGCGCGATCGGCTCGGTGAAAGCGTCGATCGGCCATCTCAACGTCGCGAGCGGCATCGCGGGCCTCGTCAAGGCCGTGCTGGCGCTCGAGCACGGCCTCGTCCCGCCGAGCCTCAATTTTGCCGAGGCGAATCCCGAGATCGACCTCGCCTCGACGCCCTTCTTCGTGGCCCGTGAGGTGGCGACCTGGCCCGATCGCGACGGCCCGCGCCGGGCCGGCGTCAGCTCTTTTGGCTTTGGCGGCACCAACGTTCACCTCGTTCTGGAGCAGGCGCCGGCGCAGCCCGTCATGGCCACGGACGCGAGGGCGGTGATCCTGCCGCTGAGCGCCCGCACGCCCGCGGCGCTGGAGCGGCTCAGTGTCGACATGGCCCAATGGCTGCGGCGCCATCCCGAGGCCAACCTTGCCGATGTGGCCCATACGCTGGCCGTGGGCAGGCTCGCGCACGAGCATCGGCGATGCGTGGAGGCGACGACGCCGGGCGAGGCCGCAGGCCTGCTGGAAGCCGCGGGCGGAGATGACGCGGATGAAAAGGGTCGTCGGTGGGCGGCGGGCGAGAGCGTTGCGCTCGGCGATGCCGAGGCCAAGGGGCGCCGGCGCATACCGCTGCCCACCTACCCCTTCGAGCGGGAACGCCACTGGAGCTTCGAGGCGGAGGGGGATCGGCCGGTCGCGGCGCCACGGCGCGAGCCGACCAAAGAGGTTGGCAAGGGTGACGTTGTCGGCTGGCTGAAGCGTCTCTTCGCCGAGGAGCTGAAGGTCGAGGCTTCGACGCTCGATGCCGATGAGCCCTATGACCACTATGGCGTCGATTCCCTGCTCGTCGTCTCGCTGACCGGCCGGCTGCAGGAGACCTATCCGAGCCTGCGCAGCACGGTGCTCTTCGAGCACAACTACCCTGGGCCGTCTCGCCGCCCATCTGGCCGGGCTGGAGCCGGCGCAAGGGGCTGTGGCCGCTCCTTCGGCTTCGCCTGCCGGCGAGGCGGATGTCGGGCCGATCGCGGTTGTCGGGCTTGCCGGGCGCTATCCCGGCGCGCCCGACCTCGACGCCTTCTGGGAGCTGCTGCGGGAGGGCAGGAGCGGTGTCAGCGAGGTGCCGTCTGAGCGCTGGGACTGGCGCGTCTACGCCCAGGACGGGCGCCCCGACAAAAGCTACACGCGCTGGGCCGGCTTCATCGACGAGGTCGACCGGTTCGAACTCGCTCTTCTTCGGCATAGCCCCGCGCGAGGCGAAGATGCTGGACCCCCAGCAGCGCCTCTTCCTCGAGACCGCCTGGGCTGCGATCGAGGATGCGGGCTATACGCCGGCGGGTTTGAAAGGGGCCGCCCGTCGCGCGGCGAGCGCCGATGTCGGCGTGTTCGCCGCCGTGATGAACCATCCCTACCGCCTGATGGCGCCCGACGCGGCGGGCGACGGCCTGGTGCTGCAGGGCAACCATTGGTCGGTCGCCAATCGCGTTTCCTATCACCTCGACCTCACCGGGCCGAGCCTTGCGGTCGACACGGCCTGCTCGGGCTCGCTCGCCGCCATCCATCTCGCCTGCGAGAGCCTGCGGCGCGGGGAGTGCGGTGCTGCCGTCGTGGGCGGGGTGAACCTGATCCTCGAGCCCGTGCAGCAGGTCGAGCTGTGCCAGATGGGCATGCTCTCGGCCGGGCCCGACTGCCGCGCCTTCGGCGACGGGGCCGACGGCTTCGTCCAGGGCGAGGGGGTGGGTGCTCTGGTCCTGAAGCCGCTGTCGGCGGCCCGGGCGGATGGCGATCATGTCTACGGCCTGATCGTCGGATCGGCACAGAACGCGAATGGCCGGACCGCCGGCTACACTGTCCCGAGTCCCACGGCGCAGGCCGAGGTCGTGACGGCGGCGCTGAGGAGGGCCGGCGTTCCCGCCTCCAGCATCGGCTATGTCGAGTGCCACGGCACCGGCACGGCGCTGGGCGATCCGATCGAGATCAACGGCTTGGCCGATGCCTTCGGGAGCGTCGGCGGCCCCGTGGCGGTGGGGTCGGTCAAGTCCAACATCGGCCATCTCGAATCGGCGGCCGGCGTTGCCTCGCTCACGAAGGTGCTGCTGCAGCTTCGCCAGGGCGAGTTGGCGCCGACGCGGAGCGCCTTGCCAGCGAACCCGCGCATCGCCTTCGAGCGCACGCCCTTCCGCCCGCAGACCGGGCGGGCGCCCTGGCGAGGCGTGGGGCCGAGGCGTGCCGGCGTTAGCGGCTTCGGCGCCGGGGGCGCCAACGTCCACCTGATCGTCGAGGAGGCTCCGGAGGTAGCGGCTGCTGTCGAGCCTTCTCATGGCCCAGTGCCGGTGGCGCTCTCCGCCCGCGATCGCGAGCGCCTGCGCGAGGTGGCGGCGCGGCTGCTGGCCCATCTGCGCCGGAACGGCCTGCCGGATCGTGCCGGCCTCTGGGACCTGGCTTTTACACTCGCCACGGGGCGCCAGAGCTTTCCCGAGCGGCATTTGTTCGTTGTCGAGAGCAGCGGCGAGCTTGTGCAGGGCCTCGAGCGCTTCCTTGCGGGTGATGCGCCTCCCGAGCTGCCGCTGTCAGGAGAGCTTGGGTCGACCGCGAGCGCGTGGCGTCGGGGCGAGACCGTCGATTGGGGCGGCGTTTTCGCGCAGCCCCGCCGGCGGGTGTCCCTGCCGACCTATCCTTTTGCGCGCGAGCGCCACTGGTACACGCCCTGGACCCGACGCCGGGATGTCGCCCGGGTGGAGGTAGTCGAGCGGACCTCTGCGCTCCTCGGCCCAGCCGTGCCGACGCTCGCGGCGGGGTCGCGCTGGCGCATCTCGCTACCGGCCGAGCATCCAGTCCTGTCGGGCCATGTGGTGGCCGGCCGGCCGACCTTGCCAGGGGTGGGCCATCTGCAGCTCGTGCGCGAGGCGGCGCGGACGGTGGGGATCGAAGGTGCCTGTCGCTTCCGGCAGGTCGCGTGGCTGCGTCCGCTCGTGGTGAGCGACGGTCGGGCAATGGCCGACCTCGTCCTCAGGCCGGCGGGGGACGAGCTTGCCTTTGAGATCGTCGATGCCGCGGGTCAGGTCTTCTCGCGCGGCTTCATCGCAGCGGCATCGGAGATAGCCGGGGCGACCGACCGGCCTGAGGCTCTCCTGCGAGATCGGGCGGGCGCCGAGCTGTATGACCATCTGGTTGGCCTGGGTCTCGACTATGCGGGCGCCTATCGGGCCGTCACCACGTTCGGCCGGGGCGAAGAAAAGGCGGCAGCCGAGCTCGTGAGGGAAGGCGGCGGCGACGTCGAGCTGCTGGATGCCTGCCTGCAGACGGCCGCGGCCGTCCTGGTGGGACAGGAGCCCGCCGTGGCGATGCTGCCCTTCTCGGTGGAGAGCGTCGAGATCGCCGCGGAGCTGCCGGCGCGCGGCACGGCCTCGGCCCAGCTCATCGCGGGCCAGGTGCCGGGGGAGATCGCCTGCTTCGACATCGAGCTCGTGGACGCGTCCGGTCGGGTGGCAGTCCGCTTCAACGACGTGGCGGCCCGACCTGCGCGTGGCGTGCGGACGGCGTCGATAGTGGATGAAAGCTGTTTCTTCGCGCCGGATTGGCAGGAGCGGGCGCCTGCCGAGCAGTCCGCCACCCAGGGAGCAGCCCTTGTCCTGGCGGAGCCCGGCGCTGGTCGGGACAGCCTGATGCGGGCGTTTGCCGGCCGTCCGGTCGAGGCCCAGGATCTGGCGGCGGCACGAATTCCCGACGAGATCGGCGAGGTCTACCTTCTTTGCCCGGAGGGCCGCGACCCGGACGACGATGCGCCGGCGATGGCGGTTCTGGGAGCGCTTCGAACGCTCAAGGCAGCCTGCGCCACGCGCCGCCTGCGCCTTGTCGTCGCGAGCGTCGGGGCTTGGCCAGTGAAAAATGCCTCCGGCAGGCCGGGGGTTGCCGCGGCGATCGGCATCGCCAGGGTCGCGGGCGCCGAGTGCCCGAGCTGGAACGTGGCGTGCGTCGACCTCGAGCATCCCCGGGACACGGCGCTGGCAGTGGGCGAGCCGGGCGATCCAGGCGGGCTCGAGATAGCGATGCGTGGCGGCCGACGGCTGGTGAGGACACTGGTCCGGCTGCCGGAGACGAGCCCGGTCCGGCCCGCGTTTCGCGCGGACGGACGCTATCTGATCGTGGGCGGCATGGGCGGCATCGGCACCGCTCTGGCTCTTCATCTGGCGAGCCGCTACCGGGCACGGCTGGCCCTCGTCGGCCGGGCGCCGGCCACAGGCGAGCGTGCCGAGACCATCGCCAGGCTCAAAACCGCCGGTGCCGAGGTCGTCTATCTGCAGGCGGATATCACCGATGCGCAGGCGACCATGGCCGCGGTCGCCGAGGCACGGCGGCGGCTGGGCGGGATCGACGGGGCCATCCACAGCGCCATCGTCATGGAGGATCGCGTCATCGAGCGGATGGACGATGCGACCTTCAGGGCCGCCTTCGACGTCAAGCGCTCGGGCTGCCTCAACCTCGCGGCTGCTCTGAAGCACGAGGCTCTCGATTGGCTGGCTTTCTTCTCCTCCGCCAACAGCATCGCCGCCAATGCCGGCCAGTCCAACTATGTGGCAGGCTGCGTCTTCAAGGACGTCTTCGCCGAGCGGCTGGCGCGCGAGGCGCCCTGGCCCGTGCGCGTGATCGACTGGGGCTTTTGGGGCGAGGTGGGGCGTGTCGCGACGCCCGAGTATCGCCGCCGCCTCGAGCGGCTCGGTGTTCATCCCATCGGGACGGAGGAGGGCATCGGCTTCATCGAGCAGCTGCTGGGAGGCCCGCCCCGGCGCACCCTCGTCCTCAGGGCCGAGCCTGCGGTGCTGCAGAAGCTGGGTCTGGTGGCAGAGGCGCCGGCCGCCATTCCTGCCGGCATGGCGGCGGTGGCTGCGGCGGCCCGGGAGGAAATACGCCGGAAGGCTTCTCATCTCAGCGGGGCCTCGGCGGAATACAGCGATCTCGATACGCTATCCCGCCATTTCCTCGCGCGATGGTGGGCCGATCGAGGTCTCGTTCCAGCGGCCGACGAAATGCTCGGAATTGAAGAGCTGGCCGAGCGTGCGGGTGTCCATCCCCGGCATCGCCGCCAGCTTGCAGCGCTGGTCGAGATGCTCGCGCGCGACGGCGTGCTCGAGATCGCGGATGGCCGGATCGGGCGCGGCGCAGCGGCCGCTGGCATCGCGCAGGTAAATGTCCAGGCCGAGGCGGCACGCTTCCTCGATGCGCGTCCGGCCTTCGCGCCGCATCTGCGGCTCCTGGAGGTCTGCCTCGAGGCCTATGGCGAGGTGCTGGCCGACAGTCGCCAAGCGACCGAGGTGATGTTCCCCGACCTCTCGATGCGTCTCGTCGAGCCGATGTACAAGGGCAGCCGGCTCGTCGACTTCTGCAACGAGATGGTCGCGACCGCGGTAGCCGCCCTGCGCCGTGCAAGTGACAAAAAACCGTTCCGGGTGCTGGAGTTCGGGGCAGGGACCGGTGGTGCCTCGACCTTCGTGCTGCCGGCCCTGGCGCGGGAGGGCGAGGGGACGCGCTACCTCTATACCGACGTGTCGCTGGGCTTCACGCAGTTCGGCCAGCGCCGCTTCGGCAAGGATTTTCCCTTTGTCGAGTTCCGGCCGCTCGACATTTCCCGCGATCCGCTGGCGCAGGGCTACGAGCCCGGCTCGTTCGATGTCCTTCTCGCCTGCAACTGCATCCACGCGACGCCGCGCCTGGACCAGTCGCTGGCCCACTGCCGGGAGCTGCTGGCGCCGGGCGGCTTTCTCGTCCTCTACGAGATGACGGCGCTGCATGACTTCGTCACGATCACCTTCGGCCTGCTCGACGGCTGGTGGAACGCGCAGGACGAGCGCATGCCGCATGCGCCGCTGCTGACGACCGCAGTCTGGCGCGAGCGGCTCAAGGCAGCCGGCTTCGGCGAGGTCGAGATCTTTTCAGAGCCGGGCGTCGCCGAACGAGACGGACTTCCGCCACAGCATCATCGTCGCGCGAAGCGGGACCCCGCGCGCGCCTGAGACGCGAGCGCGGAGAAGGTGGCCCGAGCACCCTCTGCTGCGCGGTCGGCTGCGGCCGGCTGCTGCGGTGGCGCCGCCACCGGTCTCGCCGAAGCCTGCCGAGCCCGCGGCGAAGAGCGAGGCCGCCACCGCCGAGCTTACTGCGCCGTTCGCGAGCTGGTCGCCCAGACCCTGGAGATGCGGCTTGCCGATCTCCGCACCGACAAAAGCCTCGCCGACTACGGCGCCGATTCGGTGCTGAGCGTGACCCTCGTGGAGGCGCTGGGCCGGCGATTCGGCATCGAGCTCAAGCCCACGATCCTCTTCAGCCACCCGACGGTCGAGGCTCTGGCCGCCCATCTGGCGAGCCGGCATGGCGTTACCCTTGCGAAGCCCGTAGCCCCGGCCGGACCGCCCGACGCGCCAGCGACCCGGCGCTCGGCTCAACGCCGGCGGCAGCAGCCGACCCTTCGCGCGCCAGCCGATCGCCGTCATCGGCATGGCCGGGCGCTTCCCCGGGGCGGACGATGTCTGGGCCTTCTGGGACAATCTCGCGGCGGGCCGATGCAGCGTCGGACCTGTGCCTCGCGAGCGCTGGGACCATGCCGCGGTCTATGATCCCGACCCGCTCGTGGCCGGCCGCACGAGTTGCCCGAACGGGGGATTTCTGGGCGACATAGCCTCCTTCGACCCGGCCTTCTTCGGCCTCTCGCCGGCCGATGCCGTGGCCATGGACCCGCAGCAGCGGATCTTTCTCGAGGAGGCGTGGCATGCGCTCGAGGACGCCGGCTGTCCGGCCTCGCGGCTGAGCGAGTTCGAAAACCGGCATCTTCGTCGGCACGATCGCCAGCGACTATGCGGCCTATCTCGAGAGCGTGGGCCGGCTGGCGGATGCGAAGAGCTTCATGGGCAACTCGCCATCGATGCTGGCGGCGCGCATCGCCTACCACCTCAATCTGAGGGGGCCCTGCCTCTCGATCGACACCGCCTGCTCCTCCTCGCTCGTGGCGATCCATCTCGCCTGCGAGAGCCTGAGGCGGGGCGAGTGCTCGGTGGCGCTCGCCGGCGGTGTCGCCGCTGATGACGACGCCCGCCTTCTATCTCGTCGCCGGCAATGCCGGCATGCTCTCGCCGACCGGCCAGTGCCGCACGCTCGACGAGGCGGCGGACGGCTTCGTGCCGGGGGAGGCGGCGGCCGTGCTCGTGCTGAAGCCCTTGGAAGCGGCGCTGGCGGACGGTGACCGGATCCATGGCGTGATCCGCGGCTCGGCCGTGAACCAGGATGGCACCAGCAACGGCATCACGGCGCCCGAGCGCCACGGCGCAGACCGAGCTGGTGCGGGAAGTCTTCGAAAGGTTCGACGATCGATCCGGCGTCGATCGGCTATGTCGAGCTGCACGGCACCGGCACGAAGCTGGGCGACCCGATCGAGATCGACGCGCTGCGCGAGGCTTTTGCCGGCTCCGAGGGCCGGGGCTTCTGCGGGATCGGGTCGGTGAAGTCCAACATCGGCCACACCCTGCCGGCAGCCGGTGCGGTCAGCCTCGTCAAGGTGCTCTTGAGCCTGCGCAATCGGGCCATCCCGCCGACGCTCCATTTCTCCCGGCCGAACCGGCACCTCGACCTCGAGGACGGGCCCTTCTTCGTGCCGACCTCGCTGCGGCCATGGAAGAGCCGGAACGGGGCTCCCCGCCGCGCCGCCGTCAGCAGCTTCGGCTTCAGCGGGACGAACGCGCATCTCGTCGTGGAGGAGGCGCCGGCGCCCGGTGCCGATGGCGCCATCGCCGGGCCCGCATGTCATCTGCCTCTCGGCGAAGACAGAATACTCGCTCGTGCGGCGGATCGGGCGATCTGGCGCGCTGGCTGGAGGAGCCGCATGGACGGGAAGCCGACCTCGCGGACCTCGCTTTCACGCTGGCGACGCGGCGCACGCATCTCGACCAACGGGCTGCTTTCATCGTCGCCGACCGGGAGGATCTGCTGGCCCAGCTCCGAGCGGCCGAGGCAGGCAAGGCCGTGCCGACCCCGAAGATCTCGGCGAGTGGTGAGGCAGCCCGGCTCGCAAGGCTCTATCTCGAGCGCGAGGACGCGGCTTTTCTCGCTCACTTCGAGAAGGCTCCTCGCCGGGTGCTGACCCTGCCGGGCTATCCGTTCGTCAGGCGACGCTGCTGGCCGGTGGCCGCCGTGCCTGACGCGCCCGTCCGGCGGGAGCGCGCGGATCTCTTCGATCTCGCGATGGGCGCGCTGGCGACATCGGCAATGGAAGCCGACCTATCGGCCCGAGCATGGGGTTACCCTTGTGACCGGCGACGACCCCTACCGCGCGCTCGAGCGCTACGCGGCGCTCAGCCTCGCACGGGCGCTCGCCCCGTCGGGCGTTCTGGGCGATGGCGCTGCCTGCGACGGCGAGGCGATCGCGCGTGCCTTGGGAGCGGTCCCGCAAGCTCATGCGCCTGGCCGGGGCGCTCGCGCACATTCTCGAGGCGAATGGCTTCGCGGTGCGGCGGAACGGCAGGCTCGTCGGCGCGGGCCTGGCGACGCCGGCGGAGGCGGAGCTGCGCGCAGAGCGGGAGGACGTGCTTCGGCGGCTGCCGGACCTCGATCCCCACCTGCGCCTGCTCGATCTCTGCGTCGCCCGGCTGGCGGAGGTGATGGCGGGGACGGTCGCGGCGACCGATGTCCTGTTTCCCGGCGGCAGCATGGCGCTGGTCGAGCCGATCTATCGGGGCAACCGTTGGACCGACCATTTCAACGGGCTGATGGCATCGGCTCTCGCGGGCGTCGCCCGGTCGAGCGTGCGAGCCCGTCCGGATCCTGGAGATCGGCGCCGGGACGGGAGGCTCGACGGCTGCAGCGCTGGCAGCGCTCGATCCGTTCGCGTCGCGCGTCAGCTATGCCTACACGGACGTGTCGCCGGGTTTCGTCCAGCACGGCCGGCGGGCTTTTGGCGACGGGCCGCGACTTCCTCAGCTTCCGCACGCTCGACATCGAGCGCGAGCCCGAGGCTCAGGGTTTTTCCGCGGCCAGCTTCGACGTCGTCACCGCCACCAACGTGCTGCACGCCACGCGAGCCATCGCGCCTTCGCTCGCGAAGGCGGCGCGCCTGCTGCGGCCGGGCGGCCTCCTGCTCCTCAACGAGCTCGTGAGGGCCGATGCCTTCGCGATGCTGACCTTCGGTCTTCTGGACGGCTGGTGGCTGTTCGAGGATGGCGACCGGAGCACTGGCCATGGGCCGGTCGTCGACCAGCAGGGCTGGCTCAGGCTCCTTGGCGAGGCGGGCTTCGGGCGCGTGGCCCGCTATGGCTGGGGTGACGATCCCGCGACCTCCTTCGCCTGCCTCTTCGTGGCGGCGAAGACGGAGGCCATGACGCAAGCGGCCCCGGCTGCGACACCTCCGTTCGTCGCACGCGCAAGAGCGCCGGCAGCGCCGAAGGCCGCCGGCCGAGGCGAGCTGGCGGCCCGGATCGTCGCGATGCTCGGTCCTCTGCTGGGCCTGGAGGCGGACGAGCTGCCGACGGATCGGCCGTTCGCCGAGCTGGGCGTCGACAGCATCGTGGCGCCGCAGCTCGTCGCACGGCTGAACGAGGAGCTGGGCATCAGGCTCGATCCGACGGCCGTCTTCGACCATGCGACGGTCGATGCCCTGGCCGGGCACGTCGCCCTGACCTTCGAGCCCGTGCTAGCGGCCCCGTCGCCGCGAGCCCCCGGTCGACATTGCTCCGCCGCGCCCATCCCGGCCACCACGCCGGTGCCGGCCGTCGTGCAGAGCGAGGCTGACGACATCGCCGTCATCGGGCTCGCCTGCCGGTTCCCGGGGGCACCGGACGCGGAGGCCTACTGGCGCCTGCTCGCCGAGGGCCGCTCTGCCGTCACCGAGGTGCCGAGCGAGCGCTGGGACTGGCGATCCTCCTTCGATCCGGCCGGTGGTCCAGGGAAGCTCCGCAGCAAATGGGGCGCCTTCCTCGAGGATCACGAGCTCTTCGACGCCGAGTTCTTTCATCTCGCCTATCGCGAGGCAGCGCTCACCAGCCCGCAGCAGCGGCTGTTCCTCGAGTGCGCGTGGCATGCGCTCGAGGATGGCGGCTACGGGCCGCGGCGGCTGGCCGGCCGGAGCTGCGGCGTCTTCGTCGGCGTCGCGGCCGACAGCTATGGCGCCAATGACGGCGACAGCATGGCGGCGCTCGGCAACTCCAACGCCATCCTGGCGGCCAGGATCTCCTATCATCTCGACCTCAAGGGGCCGAGCGTGCCGGTGGACACCGCCTGCTCGGCCTCGCTCACGGCGCTGCATCTCGCCTGCCGCAGCCTGCGCGACGGCGATTGCGACATGGCGCTCGCCGGCGGCGTCTCGGTGCTGCTCACCGACGACAGGCTGCACCGCTTCCTGAGCGAGAGCGGCATGGCCTCGCCCACCGGCCGCTGCCACACTTTTTCCGCTTCGGCCGACGGCTTCGTCCCGGGCGAAGGCGTCGGTGCCGTGCTGCTCAAGCCGCTGGCGCGAGCGCTTGCCGATGGCGACCGAATCCACGGCGTCATCAAAGGCATCGGCATCAACCAGGACGGCAAGTCGAGCGGCATCACGGCGCCTAATGGCCCGTCGCAGACAGCGCTCGAGCTCGCCGTGTGGGATCGCGCCGGGATCGACCCGCGCAGCATCTCCTATGTCGAGGCGCACGGCACCGGCACGCCATTGGGCGATCCGATCGAGGTCAATGCGCTGACGACGGCCTTCCGTCGCCACACCGACGAGCGCGGATTTTGTGCCATCGGCTCGTGCAAGACGAATGTCGGGCACACCCTCACGGCAGCGGGCGTGGCGGGACTGATAAAAATCCTGCTGATGCTGCGGCACGGCGCCATTCCGCCCAGCCTCAACTTCGAGCGGCCCAACCCGCACATCGACTTCGCGGCGACCCCGTTCGCCGTGGCGACCGATCTTCGGCCCTGGACGCGGCGGGAAGAGGTGCCGAGGCGGGCAGTGCTCAGCTCGTTCGGGTTCAGCGGGACCAACGTCCATGCCGTGATCGAGGAGCCGCCGGCTGTCGCCGCGGTGGCGGAGCCTGCATCCCCACACCTGGCGCTGGTCTCGGCGCACAGCGCGGCAGCGCTGAACGCCCGACTGGCTGCGCTCGCCGACGATCTGGCAGTCGCGGCGCCGAGGGCGTCCGATCTCGCCTTTACGCTCGCGGCGGGCCGGGGCCACTTCGAGCATCGCGCGGCGGTTCTTTTCAGCGACGCCACAGACCTGCGTGCGAAGCTGCTGGCTCTGGTGGAGCGACGCGAGGCTGATGGTGCCAGGATCGCACGCTGCGCCCGATTGCCGGCTTCGCCGGAGGTCACGAAGCGGCTCGAGGAGGCGATCGATCGGGCAGAGGTAGCCGGGACCGTCGTTGTGCCCGTGCTGGAGGAGCTGGCTGACCTCTATCTCGCTGGCGCGGATGGCGCGTGGGAGAGGGTGCCGGGCATGAGTGGTCGGGTCGTGGGCCTGCCGCTCTATCCTTTCGAGCGGGAGCGCTTCTCGGCGCCAGCCCCGGCCTCGCGGGCTCTCGCACCTGCGCAGGACCCTGTGCCGAGCGCGCCAGCTTCGGACGGTCTAAGTTGGACGCTGGCACTCGACCCCGAGGCGCCGGATCTCGCCGATCACCGTCTCGACGGCACACCGCTCCTTCCGGCGGCAGCGGTGCTGGAGATCGTGCGAGCCGCGGCTGCCGTTGCCGACCCCGGACTCGGCGCGTTCGAGCTTGCGGACGTGACGTGGCTGAAGCCGCTCTTCGTGACCGGCGGAGCGGCGCCGGCGCGCCTTTCCGTCAGCCGCGACAATGGCGAGCTGCAGTTCACCATCGCCTCGACTGCCGAGGGCGCTGCCACCACGACGCATGCGCGCGGACTGGATCAGGACGGCTGAGGATGAGCCGGCCACGTCCGTGGACATTCCCGCAGTCGCTGTCGCGCCTCGGCTCGGCCGGTCGAGGGTCGGGAAGTCTATCGTCTCTTCGAGCGGCTGGGTTTTGTCTATGGGCCGCGCTATCGGGTGATCGGGAGCGTCGCCAGCGACGGCGAGGAGGTGCTGGCCCGTCTCGCCTGCGACGGCGGCTCCGACGTGGCGCCCCGGCACTGGGTCGCTCCCGCCCTCCTCGACGGCGCCATCCAGAGCGCCATCGGCCTCAGCTTCGGCCCGCGCGGCCTGCCCGAGGGGACCGTCATCCCCGCGAGCGTCGGCCGCGTCCGCTTTCATCGCCCGATCGGGCCCTCGGCGCTCGTTCACATCCGGCGCGTTGAGCGAACGGGCGATCCAGGGGACGTGATCCGCCTTGCCGTCCGGCTCTGCGACGAGAATGGCCGCGTCGCCGTCGAGATCGACGATCTGATCGTGCTGGTGCGCGAGCGCACCGGGGCATCCCTAGCTCGGATGCAGGCCGGCCCATCGACGACGCCGTCGGCCTCGGCCGTTCATCTTTGCGGCGAGGTCTGGGCGGAGATCGAGTCGGCGGCACGGGCTGATGGCCGGCCCGAAGGGCCCATCCTGCTGCTGGATCAAGGCGTCGAGCGCTGGCAGGCCCTGGGCGAGAGCGCGGTCCTGGCGATGCCGGGCAGCGGCTTCGCGCAGCTCGCCGAGCGGCTGTTCGTCGTTGATCCGCAGTCGGCGGAGGCGAGCGAGCAGCTGTGGCGCGCGCTCCGCGATGTCGGCCGCTGGCCACAAGCGGTGCTGGACCTGCGGCCGGTCGCCGAGGCAAGCGCGCCGAGCGACGGCTTCCTACGGCAGATAGCGCTGCTGCAGGGAGCGCTCGTGGCCGGCGCCGAGACGACCACCGATATCCTGCGTGTCGTGCGGAGTGACGGTCGCGGAGTGCCGGCAGAGGCGATGCTGGCGGGTCTCGCCCGGAGCCTCTCGCTCGAGGCGCCGGCACTCGCGCTCCGCGTTCTCGAGCTTCCGGTCGAGACGACGGACAGGGCGCTCCTCGACGCGGCTGCCGTGGAGCTCGCCGACATGGCGGCGCAGCGCCGAGATGGGGATGCGCGGCCGCCCGCTCACGTGCGTCGCACGGCCGATGGGCGAAGGCTGGGACCAGCCTTCCGGCTCGATCCGGGCGGTGGCGAGGGAACCACCCTCCGGCGCGGTGGCACCTATATCGTGACGGGCGGGCTCGGCGGGATCGGGCGCCAGGTCGCCCTCCATCTGGCGAAGCAGTGGCAGGCTAAGCTTCTGTTGTTGGGCCGGTCCCGGTTGAGCGGTGAGGGAGAGAGCTTCCTTGCCGCGCTTCGCGCGGCGGGCGGTGAGGCGCTTTATCTCCCGGTGGATGTGGCCGATCGGGTGGCTCTGGCGCAGGCATTGGCGGAGGCACGGGAGCGCCTCGGGCCTTTCCATGGCGTGATCCACGCGGCGGGGGCGACGCGGGACGGCTTTCTTCGCCAGAAGAGCCTCGCTGACGCCCGAGAGGTGCTGCGGCCCAAGGTGGAGGGGACGATCAACCTCGACGCCGAGACGTCAGAGGACCCGCTCGACTTCTTCGTCGCCTTCTCCTCGCTCGCGGCGAGCTTCGGCAACGTCGGACAGGCCGACTATGCGGCGGCCAACCGCTTCATGGAGACCTTCGGCGACAGCCGAAAAGGGCCGGGCCGGACGCTGGCGATCGGCTGGACCTTCTGGAAGGACGGCGGGCTCGCGGCGCGGGACGCCGACGACCGGGCGCTGCAGGAAGCGACGGGGCTGCGCTGGATCGATGCGGAGGAAGGGGTCGTGGCCTTCGAGCGCGCGCTCGCGACGCCGGGTCAGGTGCTTTTGGTCATTGCGGGCGAGAAGGGCAGGATTGGCCGGTTTCTCGACGCGAGGCCTACCGGGCCTGCTCCGAGCGAGCCGCAGGAGGTAACAGCGCCCGAGACTGCAGTGGGGAATGCGCACGAAGCGGCGCTTGCCTACTGGAAAGGCCTCCTGTCGAGATCGACGGGCATGCCGGAGCGGCGGATCGACCCGGAGCGGCCGCTCGAGCATTACGGCATCGATTCGATGCTGGTCAGCCGGATCAATGCCGACCTCGAGCGTGACTTCGGACGGCTTTCGAAGACGCTTCTCTACGAGCACCAGACGCTGGGCGCGCTGGCCGACCATTTTGCCGCCCGCCACGCTTCCCGCCTGCTCGAGCTGACCGGTAAGGGCGTGGAGCAGCCGGCTCGCTCCGAGACGCCAGTGGCGCAGCCGCCGCTGGTCGAGCCAAGCGTCGAAGCGCAGCCTGCTGCCGAGCCAGCGGACGAGCGCATCGCCATCATCGGCATCGCGGGACGCTTCCCCGAGGCCGACGACCTGGAGGAGTTCTGGAGGAATCTGGCAGCCGGCCGGGACTGCATCCGCGAGGTCCCCAAGGAGCGCTGGGACCACGACCGGCTGTTCGACCCGCGCAGGGGCGTTCCCGGACGCGCCTATGCCAAGTGGGGCGGCTTCCTGCGGTCGATCGACCGCTTCGATCCGCTTTTTTTCAACATTGCCCCCGGCGATGCGGTGGCGATGGACCCGCAGTCGCGGCTGTTCCTCGAGGTCGCCTACGAGGCGATGGAGGATGCGGGCTACCGCCGCGAGCGGCTGGTGCCGGACGGCGAGCGGGACGTCGGCGTCTTCGCGGGCGTGATGTACGGCGAGTACCAGTTCGTCGCGGTCGAGGAGCACCAGAAGGGCAACCCCGTCTATGGGGCAGCACCCTACTGGTCGATCGCCAATCGCGTTTCCTATCAGCTCGACCTGCACGGGCCGAGCTTGGCCGTCGACACCGCCTGCTCGGCCTCGCTCACGGCGCTTCATCTCGCCTGCCGCAGCCTTCTTGCCGGCGAGTGTCGCCTCGCGTTCGCCGGCGGTGTCAATCTCAACCTGCACCCCCAGAAATTTCTGGGGCTGAGCCAGGGGCGGTTCGCCTCGAGCGACGGGCACTGCCGCAGCTTCGGAGCGGATGGCGACGGCTATGTGCCGGGCGAGGGCGTGGGCGTCGTGCTTCTGAAGCCGCTGGCACGCGCCTTGGCCGACGGCGACCACATCCACGCCGTGATCCTCGCCACGGCCGTCAACCATGGTGGCAAGACCAACGGCTATACGGTCCCGAGCCCGATCGCCCAGGGTGCTTTGATTCGCAAGGCCCTCGAGCGCGCCGGCACGCCTCCCGAGAGCATCGGCTATGTCGAGGCGCACGGCACCGGCACCTCGCTGGGCGATCCCATCGAGGTGACGGGCCTCGTCCAGGGCTTTGGCGAGGGCCTAGCCGCTGGCTCCATCCCGCTTGGATCGGTCAAGGCCAATATCGGTCATCTCGAAGCGGCCGCCGGCATCGCCGGCCTCACGAAGATCGTTCTTCAGTTTCGTCACGAGGCTCTGGCGCCGCTGCCTACCTTTGCACCGCCCAACCCCAACATCGACTTTGCCGCGACACCCTTCGTCCTCCAGACGACACCGGCGCCTTGGCCGGTGCCGCCCGGGGGGCGGCGCCGCGCGGCGCTCAGCTCCTTTGGGGCCGGTGGCGCCAACGCCCATGTGATCCTCGAGGATTTTTGTGAGTCGCGGCCGGCGGCGGTACACGAGGGACCCGTGCCGATCGTTCTGTCCGCCCGGAGCGATGCGCAGCTCGCCACCTATGCACGCAGGCTGGCCGCGTTCCTCGCATCGAGCCCGCTGGACCTGGTGGATGTCGCCTTCACGCTGGCGACGGGCAGGGAGCCGCTCGAGGTGCGGACGGCTTTTGTTGCGTCGAGCGGGGAGGAGACGGCGCGGCGCCTCGAGGACATTGCCGCGGGCAGACTGGATGGCATCGCCCACGGTCGTGTGCCAGAGGAGCCGGCGGATCCGCTCGATTGGCAGGTCGGCGGACACGATCTGCCGGCGCTGGTGGAAGCCTGGGTCAAAGGCGGCGGGATCGACTGGGCCGGCATCTTGCGAGCTGGCCGTCGCGTGTCGCTGCCGCCCCATCCGTTTCTCGGTCGGCGCTATTGGCTCGCGACGACCTCCGATACGCCCCCACAGACGGCGCGGCTGCATCCGTTCATAGACAGCGTCGAGCCGTCGTTGGATGGGGCAGTCTTCGTCCGGCGCTTCGCTGCGGACGAGCCGATGATCCGCGACCACCAGGTCGGAGGCCGCGCGCTCGTGCCGGGCGTCGTCCAGCTCGAGATGGCGCATGCAGCCGCCCTCGCGGCCGACATGCGGGCGCCGGAGCTTGCGGATGTCGTCTGGCTCGCGCCGATCGTGGTGCCCGACGAGGGTGTGACGGCGAGGCTCAGGCTGCAAAGGAGCGCGGAACGTGTTGGCTTCGAGGTTCTCGTGGGCGATGCCGTGGTCGCTCGAGGCTCGGTCGTGGAAGGACGGGACGCGGGGCCCGCTCTCCGCGACGTTCCAGCGAACCTGAGCGTCGAGGCACTGTCCGCTGCGGCGATCTACGAGCAGCTCGACCGACGGGGCATCCACTATGGCGCCTCCATGCGGGCGCTTGCTCGTCTCTGGCCGGGACGAGGCACGGCGGTAGCGGTCCTGGCCGAGTTGCCGACTGATCAAGGTCCACGCCTTGCCGCGGCGCTGGACGGCGCCTTCCAGGCGATGCTCGGGCTGGCGGATGGCGAGAGCGATGCGACCCTCGTGCCCTTTGCGCTCGGCCGGGCGCGGTGGCTGGGCGATCCCGCCCAGGCACGGCGGGTGCGGGCCGTGCGTGACGAGGCCACCGGCTCCGTGAGCGTTGCCCTTCTGGACGAGAGCGGCCGCACGCTCATGGTGATGGAGGCGATCGCGACGCGACCGGCGGCGCGGCCCGGCTCCGGGATCACCTTCCTGCGGCCCGCTTGGCGCGAGCGGCCGCTCAGGGGCGCGGTGCAGGCAAGCGGCTCGGCGCTCATCCTCCACGCCCAGGACGCCGGGGCAGAGGCGGCTGCGTTGCGGGACCTCCTCGGCAGCGCAGCTTCTGTCGTGTTGATCGGCGGCGATCCGCCGGCCTCGCCCGTCGACGCGATCTACTATCTGGATCGCCCGGACGGCTCAGGCGCGGACTGGGCCCTGGCAGCCGAGCGCGCCGCGCAGCGCTTCGTCTCGACGGTGCAGTCGCTGGCACGTGCCGGGCTCCTGACGAGCGCGCGATGCTTCGTTTTCGGCACGACAGGCGCCCAGTCGGTGGGATCGGATGCGACGGCCGATCCACGCCTCGCGCCGCTCGCAGGGCTCGGAAAAGTGCTGGCGCGCGAGCACCCGCACTTGGCAATAGCTCTGGTCGACCTGGAGGCGGCAGCGCGCCCCGAGCTGGCCGCGCGGCGCCTCGCCGAGGAGCCGGGCGCTGCGATGCCGCGCGAGGTCGCCTGGCGCGGTGAGCGCCGATGGGTGCGCGTGCTGGAGCCCGTCGAACCGCCTGCGGCGGGGGGGCTGCCGCTCCGCGAGGGCGGTGTGTGCCTGATCGTCGGTGGCGCCGGCGGCATCGGCCAGCTCGTGGCCGAGCATCTGATGCGCACTCGACAAGGGCGTGTCGCACTGGTGGGCCGGCGCCCCGAGCCCGCGGGCCTCGTGGCCGACCTCGTTGGTCGGGCCGGCAGCGGCAAGGCGCTTTACGTCCAGGCAGATGCCGCCGACTCGGTCGCCATCCGCGCTGCCGTCGCCGCGATCGAGGAACGCTGGGGGCGGGTCGACGCGGCCATCCACGCCGCGCTGGTTCTCGACGACCGCAGCCTCCTCAGGCTCGATCCGGGCAGCCTTGCGCGCGCCATGGCGCCGAGGGCCGCGGCCGCCTTGGCGCTCGCCGACGCACTATCGGGCTCGAGCCTCGACTTCCTTGCCTTCTTCTCGTCTGCCAACGTGCTCGCGGGCGCCCCCGGCCAGGGCAACTATGTGGCCGGCACCGCCTTCATGGATGCCTTCGCCGACCACCTCCGCGCCCGCTCGCGGTTCCCGGTCCTCACGATCAACTGGGGCCTCTGGGGGGAGGTCGGCGCCGTCAAGGAGCAGCGCTACCAGGAGCGCCTGATCCGCGAGGGTATTCTGCCCATCAACCCCCGCGAAGGCCTCGCCGCGCTGGACATGGTGGGCGCGCTGGGCTCGGCCCAGATCGCCGCCGTCAAGCTCTCGCCGGAAAGGCTGGCGGAGCTTATCGGCGAGCCCTCTCCGGAGGCGGCGCCTGCCTCGCTCGCCGAGCTGGTAGCGCACGAGCGGCAGCCGGACGCGGTGGTGGCGGCACTGAGAGTGCTCCGCCGGCTCGAGCGCTGGGCGCTCATGACGCTGGCGATGCAGCTCGCGGAAAGCGCGTCGATCGCGAAGGGTCGTCCTCTCACACCGGAAGCCCTGCGTCGGGCGATTGGCGTCGCGCCCGAGCGGGTCTCTCTCTTCGAGGCCCTGATCGATGCGCTTGCCGAGGCGATGCTCGTCGATACCAGCGACGGCCTGCGTCGATGGAGCATGGATGCCGACGAGCTTCGGCAGGTGCTGGCCGAGCTGGAGCGCGAGCTCGAGCGGGAGGCCGCTGGCAGCTCCATGGCTCGCGGGACCGCGAGCGTCTCCTGGAGCGGTGCCTTGCGAGCTATCCCGATCTGCTGCGGGGCAAGGCCGATCCGGTGGCGGTCCTCTTTCCCGGCGGCTCGCTCGACCTCGTGGAAGGGGCGTACGCCGGCAATCCCGTCTCCGACCACTGCAACGCGGTGGCCGCGCGCGTCGCCGCGGCGGAAGTCCGAGGACGGCCACCGCAAGGGCGGCTGACGCTGCTCGAGGTCGGAGCCGGGACCGGGAGCGGGGCGGCACCGCTGATCGAGGCGCTCGCGCTCGAGCGGGGAGCGGCTCCGCTACCTCTATACCGACGTCTCGGCCGTGTTCCTGAGGCGGGGTGAGGCGCGCTTCAAGAGCCGCCTGCCGTCGATCGAGTTCAAGATTTATGATCTCGAGCGCGAGTCCGACGCAGAACGGCCTTGCCGCCGGTGCAGCTGACATCGTCGTCGCGACCAACGTGCTCCACGCCACGACGAGCATCGCCGGCACACTCGAGCGGCTGGGCAGGGCACTCGCTCCAGGCGGCCTCCTCGTCATCAACGAGGTCACCGCCCGCCAGACATTCGGCACGCTCGTCTTCGGCCTCACTGAAGGCTGGTGGCGGGGTGCTGCCGAGGCCGACCGGATCCCCGGCAGCCCGCTTGTCGATCGTGCCACCTGGCAGAGGCTGCTGAGCGAGGCGGACTTCGAGATCGTCGGGAGCCACGCCATCGGACTCGGGGACCTGGAGGCCCAGAGCGTGATCGTGGCGCGCCGTCGCGGCCAGGGTGTAGCGAAGACAGCCAGCCAGCCGGCCGGGACGGCAGCCCCTTTGCCGGCGGAGGCCCTTCTTCCTCACCTGCGGGCGCTGTTCTCGGACGTCCTGAAGGTGGATCCGGCGGAGCTGCGGCAGGACGAGACCTTCGAGCGCTATGGTCTCGAATCGCTCTCGGCGGTCGAGATCCGCGACCGCCTCGAGCGGGACGTGCCGGGCCTGCCGGCGACGCTGCTGTTCGAGCACAACACGCTGGGCCGTCTCGCGCGGCACTTGGTGGAGGCGCATCCCGGCTCGGTGGCGAGGCTGGTGGGCGAGCCTGCTGCGATCGCGCCAGGCCCCGCTCCCGCGGCGCCTGTGCCTGGGCCGGCGGCCGCGGCACCTCAGAGGGAGGTCTCGTCGGCGTCGCTCGAGCCGATCGCGGTGATCGGCATGGCGGGTCGCTATCCCGGCGGCGAGACGCTGGAAGCCTTCTGGCAGACCCTGGTCGAGGGCAGGAGCGCCATCACGGAGGTGCCGCCGGAGCGCTGGAATGTCGCGGCCACCTTCCGCCCCGAGGGCGGTGGAGAGGATGCCGCGTACACGAAGTGGGCGGGCTTCGTTGGCGACATCGACAAGTTCGATCCTTTGTTCTTTCGGTTGGCGCCGCTCGAGGCCGAGGTCATGGACCCGCAGGAGCGCCTGTTTCTCGAGACGGCGTGGGCTGCGGTCGAGGATGCCGGCTACACGCCGGAGCGGCTCAAGGCCTCCGCTGCCGATGAAACCGGCGAGGCGGGTGACGTCGGCGTTTTCGTGGGCGTCATGAACGGCGCCTATCAGTGGCTGGCCGCCGAGGCCTGGGCTTCGGGCCAGACGGGTGGAGGCGCCTCCTCCTACTGGTCCATCGCCAACCGCGTTTCTTATCTCCTGGACCTCACGGGGCCCAGCATGGTGGTGGACACGGCCTGCTCGGCGTCGCTGTCGGCGCTGCATCTCGCCTGCGAGGCGATCCGACGCGGCGACTGCCGGGCGGCGATCGTGGGCGGGGTCAACCTCATCATTCATCCCCGCCAACTGGTAAACCTCAGCCAGGCCGGCATGGTCTCGCGCGGGGACGAGTGCCGGGTTTTCGGCGAGGGCGCCGATGGCTTCGTCGATGGCGAGGGTGTGGGCGCTGTCGTGCTCAAGCCGCTGTCGCTGGCCGAGCGGGACGGCGACCGGATCGAGGGGCTGATTCTCGGGACGGCCGTCAACGCGGGCGGCAAGACCGGGGGTTACACCGTCCCGAGCCCCGGCGCGCAGGCCGGGGTGGTCCGCCGGGCGCTGCGGCGCTCCGGCCTCGACGCCGGCGCGCTCGACGCCATCGAGGCGCATGGCACGGGCACGGCGCTGGGCGATCCGATCGAGATCGCGGGGCTTCGGGAGGCGTTGGCCGGACGTGCAGGTGAGCCCTGCATGATCGGGACGCTGAAGTCCAATATCGGGCACCTGGAATCGGCCGCCGGCATAGCCGCGCTGACGAAAATGCTGCTGCAGCTCCGGCATGAGACCCTGGCGCCATCGCGCCACGCGGCGACGCCGAGCCCGCTGATCGATCTGGGTGGCGTGCTCGAGCTTCCGGCCAAGGCCGCGCCTTGGCCGGCGGGGGGGGCTGGCGGCCGGCCGCGTCGCGCCGGCATCAGCTCGTTCGGTGCGGGCGGTGCCAACGCGCATGTGGTGATCGAGGAGGCGCCCGTGCGTCTGGCGCCTCTGCCGATGACGGCACAGCCTGAGCTGGTCATCCTCTCTGCCCGCAACGAGGAGCTGCTTCGAGCCTATGCCACACGGCTGAGAGACGCGCTGCACCGCCCGGACGTCGTAGCGGCCGGCCTCGCGGGCGTCGCGCGCACGTTGCGCGTGGGTCGTTTAGCGCTCGACCACCGGGTGGCGTTCGTCGTCGCCTCGCTGGACGAGCTGCGGGTGCGGCTGGATGAGCTTGCGGAAGGACGGAGCCTGAGAGCGTGCGGGCGCCAGGGAGTGGCCCAGCCAAGCGAGGCGACGCGCATCTTGAGCGAAAGCGCCGAGGGCCGCGCCGTCGTCGAGGGGCTGTTGCGGCGCAGGGACCTCGGAGAGCTCGCGAGGCTCTGGTGCGAGGGTGTGAGCATTCCGTGGCAACGGCTCGCAGGTGACAGCCCGGCAGCGCCGGTGCGGCTGCCGACCTATCCCTTCGCGCGGGAGCGCTACTGGCTCTCCCCGGCCAAGCCCGTCGCTGTTCCACCACGGGTGGAAATTGATGCGCGGGAAGCTGAACAGGCTTCCGTGACCCGGCTGCTCGCGCGCCGCTGGCGCGAGGCGGATTCTGTCGGTCGCGGACAGGTCGGCGGACGCGGATACGCTGGTCGTGCTGGGCACCGACAAGGCCCTTCTGACGGCGCTCGAGAGTGCCAGCGATCGTCCGATCCTGTCGTTTCCGGTGGACAGCTCACCTTCGGACGACGCCTTGGAAGCGCTCCTGACCGGCATCCTCAGGGTCGCGCCGGGAGTGCCGAGGATCATCGACGTCACGGGATGGCAGGCGGCAACATCGAGCACGCTCGTCGATCAGGCCATGCTGCTGGGCGTGCTCCAGCGGCGCCTGCCGGCAGGTGCCAGCGTGCTTCGGGTGATGCAGGCCGGGAGCGGCCATGCTGCCGGAGCGGTGGCGCTGACCCGATCGACGGCGCTCGAGCGGGACGATGTCGATCTCCGCGTCCTGAGCGTCGCGGACGAGCCCGAGGCGGCGGATCTCCTGGCCCTTTGTATGCGCGAGCTCGGCGCGCGCGATCCGGAGGTTCTGGTCCGAGATGGGCGGCGTCACCTGCCGTCGCTCGTGGAGGTTCCGGAAGCCGGTAGGGCGGATGCGGTGTCGTTCCGTCGGGGCGGGACATATGTCCTTGTCGGCGGCCTCGGCGAGGTCGGGCAGGCGCTGGCTGAGGCGCTGGTCGGCCTCTATCAGGCGCGCATTGCGCTCATAGGCAGGCGGCCGCTCGAAGAGCTGGGCGGGGCGCTCGATCGAATCCTTCGTGTCACGCCGGAGTCCGTCCACTACGAGGCGGCGGACGTCGCCGACGCTGGGTCACTCCAGAGCGCAATCGCCCGCATCCGCGCGCGCTTCGGGAGGATCGACGGCGTGATGCATATGGCGCGGAGCGTCGTCGACGGGCCGCTCGGCGCCAAGTCGCGGGACGAGGTCGAGCGGGTGCTGGCGGCCAAGATCGCGGGTACGGAGAACCTCGATCGGGCGCTCGCCGGCGACCCGCCGAGCTGGCTCGTCCTGTTCTCGTCGCTCGCATCCTGGGCCGGCCTTGCGGGTGGCGCCGACTATGCTGCGGCCTGCCGCTATCAGGACGCCTTTGCGGAGGAGCGTGCCACCAAGGCGGCGCGCGGCGAGCGCGGCGGCAGGACCCTTTCGGTCTGCTGGCCGCAATGGACCTATGACGCGTTTCTCGACGACGCCAAGCGGGCGAGGCTGACGGATATGGGCTTGGCGCCGCTGGATGCGGCGGAGGGATTGCGGGCGCTGGATCGGGCGATCACTTCCGGCGAGTCCTCGCTGGCCGTGCTCCACGGTAGCAACGACGGCATCGACGCGCTGATTGAAGGCTTCGCCGGCCCATCCTCGAGCGATGATGCCGCTTTCCTCGAGGAGCTGCGTGGCCTGTCGCCCGAGGAGCGCGCCGCCTATCTCGACTATCTGGGTGGTGAGCCGGAGGCGGCACAGGCAGCGGAGGAGACGCAGGCTCGGCCCGATGCAGGCCAACGCGTCAATGGCGCGAGCCATCCGCTGGTCAACGGCAAGGGTCTCGAGGAGACCGTCGCCGATACCTTCACCGAGTATCTGAAGGTGCGGCCGGATCGCTTCACCGATTGTGGCCTCGACTCGATCAAGGCGCTCCACATCGCCGACCGCCTCGAGAAGCGCCTCGGCCTGAAGGTCGATCCTGCCATGTTCATCGAGCATCCGACGCTTGCGGAGCTCTCCAGCGCGCTTCGGGCTCGGCGCGATGCCGGGGCCGGGATCGCGGGAGGCTCGCCATGAGAACCGGCGCGGAAGGCTACGAGCAGGTCCTGCTCGATCTCTGGAAGCGCCGGCGACATGGAGGAGTCATGCGGCCGGCGGAGTTCGCCCGGCGCGCTCATGCGGCAAGCGCCACGCGTGCGGGAAGCGATGCTGCTGCAGGCCTGCGGTTCGGCCTGATGTTCTTCTCGGCCCCGGCGCCCGAGGCCGGCAGCGGCGCCTCCTATCGTCTCGTCCACGAGGCCGCGCGCATCGCCGACGAGGGCGGCCTCGATGCCATCTGGCTGCCGGAGCGGCATTTTCATCGGTTCGGCGGGCCCTATCCAGATCCTGCCGTCCTTGCCGCCTCGCTGGCACCGCTGACGCAGCGGATCAGGCTGCGGTCGGGCAGTGTCATCGTCACGCTCGATAGCCCGCTGCGCATCGCCGAGAAGTGGGCGATGGTCGACAATCTGTCGGGCGGCCGGGTGGAGCTGGGCGTCGGCGCCGGCTGGAGCCCGCGCGATTTCGTGCTGGCGCCCGACAGCTTTGCCGACGTGAAAGCGCTTTTCCGCGAGCGGCTGGAGCAGGTCCGTCGGCTGTGGCGGGGCGAGACGCTGGCGTTCCGTGACGGGCGTGGCGAGGAGGCATCGGTCGGCGTATTCCCACGGCCGGTCCAGACGGAGCCGCCGATCTGGGTCGCGACAACGGGGAGTGCCGAGACGTTCCGCTGGGCGGGCGCCCAGGGCCACGGCGTCCTCACGATGCTGCTCGGCGGCACGCTCGAGGACGTGGCGCGCAACACCGCGCTCTACCGGGAGGGCAGGCGGGAGGCCGGCCTCGATCCGGAGGGAGGCCGCGTCGCTCTCATGCTGCACACGCTCGTCCACGACGACGAGAAGCGCGTGCGCGAGGCGGTGCGCGAGCCCTTCACCGACTATGTGCGCAGCGCCCTCGATTCGCAGCGCCATGCGAGCGAGGAGGGCCGCAAGCTCACGCCCGAGGAGCGCGAGAAGATGGTGGCCTTCGCCTACCATCGCTACACCGAGACGGCGGCGCTGTTCGGCCGGCCGGAAAGCTGCGAGGCGCTGCTCCACCGCGTCGCGGCGGCGGGCGTCACCGAAGTCGCCTGTCTCGTCGATTTCGGCGTGCCGGAGGAGCTGGCGCTGGAGGGCGTCGAGCGGCTGGCGCGGATGGCGCAGGCGCGCGGCGTCGCGACGCCGGCCCCGAGGACGTCCACCACCCCCCACGCGGCCGCGGCGCCGCCGACAGCCGAGCCGGTGGCCATCATCGGCATGGCGGGCCGGTTTCCCGGTGCGGCCGATCCGGATGTGTTCTGGGAGCACGTCGTCGCCGGCGTCGAATCGCTGACGCCACCGCCCGAGGGGCGCCGGCCCACCAACAAAAAAGCGGCGCTGGGGCTCGGTGGGTTCATCGACGGCATCGATCTTTTCGAGCCGCAGCTCTTCCGGATCGCCCCGGCCGAGGCGGCCGTGATGGACCCGCACCAGCGGCTGATGCTCGAGGCTGTCCGCTCGGCGCTCGAGGATGCCGGCCTTGCCCCGGACCAGACGCGTGGCCAGCCGGTCGGCGTCTTCGTCGCGATGTACGCAAATGGCTGGGCGGCGCGCGGCTCGGGGTCTGCCGAGGCGCTGGACCCGCTGGCCGTCACCGGCAGCGTCCGCTCGATGACGGCCAACCGTGTTTCTTTCGTTTTCGACTGGTCCGGCCCCAGTGAGCTTGTCGACACGGCCTGCTCCAGCGGGCTCGTGGCGGTCCATCGGGCGGTCCAGGCGCTGCGCTCGGGCGAGTGCACGATGGCGGTGGCCGGCGGTGTCAGCCTTCTGCTCGCCGACGAGGAATCGGCGGGCCTGCGCGAGCTGGGCGTGCTGTCGCCCGACGGCCGCTGCCGGGCATTCGACGGTAGCGGCAGCGGCCAGGCGCGCGGCGAGGGGGTGGGGGCCGTGGTCCTCAAGAAGCTCGCCGACGCGCAGCGCGACGGCGATCCGATCCACGCCGTCATCCGGGGCACGGCAGTGAACCACAGCGGCGGCCGATCGGCCTCGCCGACCCTGCCGCATGCCGGCAGGCAGGCCGAGTGCATCCTCGCCGCCTGGCGGTCGGCCGGCGTCGGCCCGGATGAGGTCGGCTATATCGAGGCGCATGGGGCAGGGACGGCAGCGGGCGATCTGATCGAGCTCAAGGCCTGGACGCTTGCGCTGGAGAGCCTAGCCGAGGCTGACCAGGCCGGCACGGCGGACATGGTCATCGGCTCGGTCAAGCCTAACATCGGCTCGCTCGACGCCGCCGGCGGGATCGCGTCGCTGGTCAAGGCCGTGCAGGCCCTGCGTCACCGGCAGCGGCCACCGCTCATCAATTTCGAGGGGTTGGGTGAGGAGGGGCCATCCGCGGCGACGCAGCTTCGCTTCGCCAAGGAGCCCGGCGACTGGCCGGCGCCCGAGGGCTCGGGCGGGCGGCCCGCGCCGCGACATGCGGCCGTGCACGCCTATGGCTTGGGCGGGGTCAATGCGCACGTCGTGCTGGCGGAGCCGCCGCCCTTGCCGGCTCCCTCCTCCGCAGAGCATGCCGAGGTCGTGGTCGTTTCGGCGCGGACCATGGAGTCGCTGAGGTCAGGGCTCGAGCGGCTGCGGCATGCGCTTACCGCCCGGAGCGAGGTGCCTCGGCTGGCCGATGTCGCCTACACGCTGCGGGTCGGGCGCGAGGCGATGGCACGGCGCTGGGCGACCGTCGCACACAGCGTGGCCGAGCTGGTCTCGACCATCGACGCGTGGCTTGCCGGCAAGCCCGCCCCGGTCGTGGCGGACGGGGCGGACAAGATCGAGGCAGCGTCAGACCCTGTCGACGCGGCGGCCTGGGCGGTGGCGCAGAGCTTCGTCGCTGGTGGCAGGCCCGATTGGATGGCGCTGATGAACGGCCACGGGGCGCGGCGCATCCACCTTCCGAGCTACGCCTTCTCGCCGCAGCGCTTCCCGCTCGATCCTGCAGGGGCAGGCGAGAACCCTGCGGCGCCGGGTAACCCCGTCGCCGCCTTCTACAATTTCGTCACCCGGGCGGAGCAGCTGGACCAGGACGAGGTCTATCTGACGCTGGCGCCCTTCCCGGAGATCGTCGAGGGTTTCTCCTGGACCAGCACGATCCAGGACCCCGAGCGGCATCCCGAGCACCACGCGATGATGCTGGCCCGGCAGCGCGAGATGCGCGCGGTGATGCTGGCGAATGTCGACTTCGGGCGCGTCGCGCACGTGCACGACATCGGGTGCGGCCTCGGCAGCGATCTGATCGTGCTGACGCGCCGCCATCCCCATCTTTCGGCCAGCGGCTACACGCTCTCGGAAGCCCAGGCGGCCGCCGCCACGCAGCGGATAGCACGGCGCGACCTCGCCGAGCGCGTCCGGGTCTACTGCCGCGACAGCGCGCAAGAGCCCCTGCCGCGCAAGGGCGATCTCGTGATCGGAGTCGAGGTCGCCCACCATGTCGAGGACAAGGATGGCCTCTTCGCCAACATCCGGGCCGGGCTCTCAGAAGGCGGCAGGCTCGTCCTGGCCGACACCATCGCGGCGACCGTGGCGCCGATAGCGCTGGCCGACGTCGGCTCCTTCACCTGGCCCAAGGAGGACTACGCTGCCTTGCTGGCCCGCCACGGCCTCGAGATCACCGCCTGCATCGACGTCTCGCAGGAGATCGCTAACTTTCTCCACGACCCCGGCCTCGACGCCATGCTCGCGCGGGAGGCCCAGGCCGCCGCCCGTACCGGGCGGGACGAGGGGATCGATCTCGCCATCAAGGTACAGCGCTCCTGGAACGCCTTCGGCGAAGCGCTGCGCACGGGTCTCGTCCACTACGTCCTGGTCGAGGCGGTGCCCTCCAGCGATCCGACGCGCGCTCTGGCGCAGAACCGCCAACAGGTGGGCCTCACATGATCCCCTACGCCCGCCGTCTGCAGCAGCTCCAGCTCGAGACGGCATCGCCCGCCGAGCCGGACATCGCGGCCCGCGTCCGGGAGATCCTGGCCTCGGTGCTGGGGATGGCCGGCAGCGACGCTCGACCCGGCCGTGACCTTCGCCGATCTCGGCACGACCTCGCTTTTGGGCGTCCGCTTCCTCGACAGGATCAACCGGACTTTTGGGCTTCGCCTGGGCGTGGAGTTCTTCTTCGAGAATCCCACGCCCGCGGCCTTCGCGGCGCTCGTCGAGCGCTCCGGCCCCGCGCGCGCGGCAGCACCGGAGCTCCGCGTCGTGAGCAGCGAGGAGCGGCCGAGGAAGGGCATCGCGATCATCGGGATGGCCGGGCGCTTCGGCAGTGCCTCGAGCGTCGGTGAATTCTGGCAGGCCCTCGAGGCCGGTCGCTCGCTGGTGCGCGAGGTGCCGCCCGAGCGCTGGTCGGCAGCCCAGCACTGGGACCCTGAGCCGGGCAAGCCGCTGCGCACCATCAGCAAGTGGGGCGCCTTCCTCGACGGCATCGACCGTTTCGATGCCGACTTTTTCAGTATCTCGCCCAAGGAAGCTGCGGCCATGGACCCGCAGCAGCGCCTCTTCCTCGAGCAGGCTTGGCTGGCGCTCGAGAATGCGGGCTATCCTCAGGGCAGCCTCAAAGGCCGGCAGGTCGGCGTCTATGTGGGCGCCTCCTCCTCGGGCTACGAGGCCACGGTCGGCGCTGCCGACCGCGCCGCCGATGCCTACCTGATGACCGGCAACCTCGCTTCGCTGCTGGCCTCGCGGATCGCCTATTTTCTCGACCTTCGCGGGCCGGCGCTGACGATCGACACCGCCTGCTCGAGCGCTCTGGTGGCCGTGGATCTGGCGCGCCAGGCGCTGGAGCGCGGCGAGATCGAGATGGCGCTGGTGGGCGGCGTCAGCCTGTTCCTCGACGAGAAGCCTTTTCTTCTCATGAGCCGGGCCGGGATGCTGGCGGCCGACGGCCGTTGCAAGTCGTTCGACGCACGGGCGGACGGCATCGTGCTGGGCGAGGCCGTGGGTGCCGTGATCCTGAAGCCGGTGGCGAAGGCGCTCGCGGACGGCGACCGGATCGACGCCGTCATGCTCGCCTCGGGCACCAATCAGGACGGCCACAGCAACGGCATCACCGCGCCCAATTCCGAGGCTCAGGCGGAGCTGATCCGCACGGTCGTGGCGCGCGCCGGTGTGCCCGCCTGGTCGGTCGGCTATGTGGAGGCTCACGGGACGGGACCCCGCTCGGCGATCCGATCGAGCTGGCCGGGTTGCGCGGTGCCTTCGGGCCTCGGCCGGAGGGAGCGCAGCCCTGCCGCATCGGCACCGTGAAGACGAACTTGGGGCATACGTCGGAGGCGGCGGGGCTCGCGGAACTCGTGAAAGCCGTTCTCAGCCTCAAGGCGCAGATGCTTCCGCCCTCGCTGAACTTCGAGAAGCCGAACGAGCGAATCGACTTCGGCGACGGCGCTTTCGTCGTGAACGATCGGCTCGAGCGCTGGGAGCCAACTGACAAGAGCCCGAGGCGGGCGGGCGTCAGCGCCTTCGGCCTCGCGGGGACGAATGCGCACGCGGTACTGGAGGAGGCACCGGCGGCGGCCTCCTCAGCCTGGAGCGGCCCCGTCATGATCGCGCTTTCGGCCAGGAGCCCGAAGGCTCTGGCGCAGCGTGCCCGGGAGCTTGCGGCCTGGATCGAGGCGGAGGACCCGAGCCCGGACCTCGGCGACATCGCCTGCGCGCTGCTCGCCGGCCGCACCGCCTTTCCCCACCGCGCAGCCTTCGTAGCCAAGGATCGCGCCGAGCTTCTGCGAAGGCTGCATGCGCTCGGATCAGAGACGGTAGATCCCATCATCGTCACGGGACGTGTCGGCCGCGGCGCGACGGACTTGGCCCGTGACGTGGCGGCGGAGCGCCTGATCGCGAATGAGGAGGGTCAAGCCGATCCGGAGACGCTCCAAGAGCTTGCGAGCGCCTATGTCGAGGGAGCCGCGCCGGACTGGCGAGGGCTTTTGCCCGGCCGCCGGCGGACGCTCAATCTGCCGGGCTATCCGTTCGAGCGGGGCTCTCATTGGCTGGCGCGTCGTGGCGAGGCGCAGGCGGGTCCGCTGGAGCGCCTACTCTCGGCCGACGACCCGGCCATTCGCGACCATCGGCTGGGCGGCAAGCTCGTGGCGCACGCGGCGGTGCTGCTCGAGCTGATCCGCGAGGCTGCTTCCCGGAGCGGCGGCGTCACCGGACTGCGGCAAGTGCGATGGCTGCGTCCTCTCGAGGTTCCGGAGGAGGGAACGACAGCCAGGGTGACGGTCGACGGTCTCGCCTGTGCCGTCGAGGCTGGAGGCGGCGGTCCGGTTGCCCAGGCGGTCGTGACGGCCGAGCCGCCGAAGGACGCCGCGGACATTCCGATCGCCGAGCTGCGCGGCCGGGCGGCGCGCCATCTGTCCAGGGACGATCTCGGCGGTGCCATGCCCGGCGTCGAGCTGGGTCCGACCTATCGGGGCTTCGACGAGGTCTGGCTCGGCCCGGATGAGGCGTTGGCTCGGGTGGCGGCGACGGGGCAACCCTGGCGGCCGGGCCTCCCACCCCGGGTCGTCGATGCGGCGATCCAGGCGGCGGTGGCGCTTCTGGCCCAGGGCGATGGCGCCCGGCCGCCGGCGCGGATGCCGGTAGGGCTCGATTCGCTGGACCTTCTGGGCGCGTCGGCATCGGGCGATGTCTGGATCCAGCTTCGGCGTGGTGCGGGAACGCCTACGGCACGCCACGAGGAGGTCGTCGACATCCGGGTCGCTGACGCGGAGGGCCGCGTCTGGCTCCGCCTGGACGGCTTTCGGCTGAGGAAGCTCGCCGGCACGGCGGCGAAGCCTGCCCGGCAGGACCGTCCGACCTTGCGGCTTCTAGTGCCAGCGCTCATCGAGCGTCCGCGGCCTCGTCGCTCGCTACCCCCGACCCGACGGACCACGATCATCGCTCCGGAGCATGATGACGGCCTCGGCGATCGGCTGGCGCAGGCTGCGGACCATGAGGTGGTCCGGCTTGCAACGGCCGATGCCAAGGCGATTGCCGCCTGGGCTGGGCAGGTAGGCTCGGGTGAGCGGGTGTGCTTTCTGGACGTTGCCTCGCAGGATGAGGGCGGGCCGCTGGCGTTGCTGCGGCTCGTGAAGGCGCTCGCATCGGCGGGCGCCACTGACAGAGCGCTCGATCTCCTGGTCATCGGCCAGGGGAGCAGATCCGCGGCGACCATGGGTCTTGCGAAAGCCGTGTCGCGCGAGTTGCCGGCATGGCGGGTTCGCCTCGTGAGCCTCGACGGCCAGGAGGGTCAGGGCCTGGCCGAGCGGATCCTGGCGGAGCCGGGCACGGCGACGGGCGAGCCTGTAACACTCGCGGGCGACAGGCGGCTCGAACACCGCCTTGTGGAGCCGAGCGCGCCGGCAGGGGGCAAGAGCTTCAAGCGCGGCGGCACCTATCTCGTCGTCGGCGGGCTCGGCCGGATCGGCCGCTCGATCTGCGCGCATCTGGCCGAGCGCTACGGTGCCAACCTCGTCATCGTTGGCCGGCGACCCATGCGGCCCGAGACGGAGTCGCTCCTCAGGGCGTGGCAGCAGGGTGACGGTGCTGCGATCTACCGCCCGGCCGACGTGACCGAGAAGGCGGCGCTGGAGGCGGTTCTAGCCGAGGCCATAGAGCGCTTCGGCCGGATCGACGGCGTGATCCACGCCGTGGTCGATCCGGTCTTCGGGCCGATCGCACAGACGGTTGAGCGCGAGCTCACCGGCTCGCTGGCCGTCAAGACCAAAGGTCTGGTGAACCTGGACGAGGCCACCGCCGATCTCGACCTCGACTTCATCGCGATCTTCTCCTCGATCGGCGCGTTTGCGAACTTTCCGGGCAACGTCAACCAAAGCAGCTACTGCGCGGGCTGCTCGTTCGAGGCCGCCTATGCCGAGGACATGGCGCGCCGCGGCCAGCCGGTGCGGCTGATCCACTGGGGCCTCTGGCAGAGCGATGCCTACCGCGCCGACCTTTTGAAAGTGGTCGAGGCGCAGGGCACGCTCACCCACACCGCCCTGGAGGGCCTTGCGGTCCTCGAACGGATCCTGGCCGAAGGGCGGGAGCGGGTGGTCGCCGCCCGCCTGGCGCCCCAGGTCTGGCAGGCAATAGGCGAGACGGCGCCTTCCGCCGGGTCCGGAACCCTTGGAGCCGCGGTCGGTGCCGCGCTTGCCGTGCGCGCCGCGACACTACCGATGGCGGCGGCCGACGCCGAGCTGGCCGTGGGCGCGCTGATCCTGGCGGGTGTCGCCGACGCGTTCCGACTGCGCGGGGTGCTGCCGGAGGCCCGCCAGAGCACCACGCTCGGTGCCATGGCCTCGGCTTGGCCGGTCCTGCCGCGCAATCGGCGCCTCCTCGAGGCACTGGTCGACATCCTGGCGAGAGGCGGCACGATCAGCCGTGCGGCCGACCGGATCGTCGTGCGCGAGCTGCCCGCTGGAGTCAGCCTCGATGCCGCCAGGGCGCAGCTTGCGGCCCGGCCGGGTGCGGCGCCCGCGCTCGCTCTGCTCGACGCCTGCCTGGGCTCTCTGTCCAGTGTCCTCGCCGGCGAGGTCCCGGGCACCGACGTGCTCTTTCCCGGTGGCAGCATGGAGCGGGTGGCGGCGCTCTATGCCAACCAGCCGACGCTCGCCTATTGCGGGCGCCTCGTCGCCTCGTCCGTCGTCGCGGCGCTCAAGGACTTCGAGAAGGCGGGCCGCGAGCGACCCGTCATCGTCGAGATCGGCGCCGGCACGGGCTCGGCCACCGGCGAGGTGCTTTCCGCCATCGAGGCCGCCGGGCTCACGGTCGGGTACCACTACACCGACGTCTCGCCCGGCTTCGTCCGCCACGGCAAGGCGACCTTCGCCGGACCGAACCGGCACTTCGAGGTCCTCGACATCGAGAAGCCGCCCGCCGCCCAGGGTTTTGCGCCCGGTAGCGCCGACATCGTCGTCGCGGTCAACGTCCTGCATGCCACGCGGGAGATCGACCGGACGCTCGCGCACGTGGCCGAGCTGCTCCGCCCGGGTGGGCTTCTCGTCCTCGACGAGCTGACGGCGCCCGACGACTTCGCGACCGTCACCTTCGGTCTTCTCGACGGCTGGTGGCACGGCACGGATCCCGATCGGCGCCTCGAGCATGGCCCGCTCCTGGACGTGCCGTCCTGGCGGGCGGCGTTCCGACGGGCCGGCCTCGAGGCCGGTGGTGCCGTCAGCGTACCGGGCATCGACGATCCGGAGGACTTTCCGCACAGCGTCCTCGTCACCGCCAAGCCTGGGACCCACTCGGCAGCCACCCGTGCCGCGGCCCCGGCCCCGCGCCCGGCGGCCAAGGCAGCACCGCATGCGGCACCCTCGACCGGCGATGTCGCCGGCGTGGTGCGCCAGGAGATCGCTCGCGCGCTCGAGCTTTCCTCGCAGCAGATCGAGGAGGACCGGCCCTTTGCCGAGCTCGGCGTCGATTCCCTCGTGGCGCCGCAGATCGCCGAGGCCCTGAACGGTGCCCTCGGCATCGAGCTACGCTCGACCGACCTCTACAACTACGGGACGCTCGAGGCCCTGCTCGATCATATCCGCGAACGCTTTCCCGGTGCCGCGCCGAGGGCGGCGGCGCCCGATCCGGCGCCCAACGCTTCGGTGAGGGAGGAAGCGCCGGCCGCTGCCCCGACGGTCGCACCGACCGTTGACGCGACCGATCGCCGGATCGCCATCGTCGGCATGTCGGGCCGCTTCCCGGGTGCCGGCAACATCGACGCGTTCTGGGAGCTCATCGTGGGCGGGCGCTCCGCGATCCGCGAGGTGGACCGGTTCGCCTCGGCACCCTGGTTCGATGGGGAGCGCGGCCGGCCTGGCCGGGCCTATGCCAAGTGGGGAGGCTTCCTCGACGAGGCCGACCGCTTCGATCCGGGCTTTTTCCGCATCACGCCGGCCGAGGCCGAGGTGATGGACCCGCAGCAGCGCGTGCTGCTCGAGGAGGCGTGGCGAGCGCTCGAGGATGCGGGCCTGCCGCCCGACCGCCTGTCGGGCCGGCCCTGCGGCGTCTTCGTCGGCGCCTCGGCCAACAATTACAGCGCACCGGCGGCGCCCAGCCTGCAGACGCTGGGGGCCTCGATGGCGATCCTCTCCGCCCGCATCTCCTATTTTCTCAACCTCAGGGGCCCGGCGTTCCCGATCGACACCGGCTGCTCCTCCTCGCTCGTGGCTCTGCACCTCGCCTGCCGTAGCCTGATCGAGCGCGAGTGCGACACGGCGCTGGCGGCCGGCGTTTCCGTCAACCTCATCTCGCCCGAGATTTTTCTTTATCTCTGCGATTCCGGCATGGCCTCGCCCACCGGGCGCTGCCGCACCTTCGACGACGGCGCCGACGGCTTCGTGCCGGGTGAGGGCGTGGGCGTGCTGGTGCTGAAGCGGCTCGAGGATGCCCTGGTCGACGGGGACCGGATCGACGCCGTGATCCTGGGCACAGGCGTCAACCAGGACGGGCGCACGAGCGGGCTAACGGCGCCCTCTGCCGCCTCGCAGACCGCGCTCGAGGTGGAGATCTATCGGCGCCACGGCATTGACCCGAGAACGATCACGCTGATCGAGGCCCACGGCACCGGCACGCCGCTCGGCGATCCGATCGAGATCGCGGCACTTACCGATGCGTTCAGGGAGTTCACCGACGAGCGCGGGTTCTGCGCGATTGGCTCGGTAAAGACCAATATCGGCCACGCGATGTCGGCTGCCGGGATCGCCGGGGTCATCAAGGCGGCGCTCGCCCTGCGCGAGCGGACGCTGCCGCCGAGTCTCAACTTTTCGCAGGCCAACCGGCACATCGACTTTGCCGGCAGCCCCTTCTTCGTGAGCACTGACGCAAGACCCTGGGAGCCTCGGGGGCCGCGGCGTGCGGCCGTAAGCTCGTTCGGCTTCAGCGGCACCAACGGGCATGTCGTGCTGGAGGAAGCGCCTGCCGTGGCGAGCGGCACGGCCGTGCCGGGCCCTTGGCTCTTCGCCCTCTCCGCCAAGACAAAAGCCGCGCTGCGGCGCCGGGTCGAGGGGCTGGCGGATTGGCTGGCCGAGCATCCGGGCGCCGATCTCGAGCAGGCGGCGAGGACGCTGCTGCTGGGCAGGACCCACTTCCGTCACCGCGCCGCTTTCGTCGCGGGTGGGCACGCCGAGCTTCTGCGCGGGCTGCGCGACTGGCTGGAGGGCCGCACGGCACCCACCGTCCGCGGCCCGCTCGGCGATGCCGCCAGCGCCTACCTCGCCGGCGAGGTGGTCGATGCAGAGGCTCTCTTCCCAGGCCGTCGTCTGCCCACGCGGCTTCCGACCTATCCCTTCGAGCGCGAGCGCTACTGGGCCTTCGCTCCCGCCTCGGCGCCGTCGCGGCCGCATCCGCTGATCGACCGCGAGGTCGACGGCGCCTTCGAGACCGTGCTCGAGACGAGCCATCCGTTGCTGCGCGACCATCGTGTGCGGGGCCGGGCCATCCTGCCGGGTGTCGCGGTGCTGGAGCTGATGCGCGCCGCGGCAGAGCTGAAGCTCGGCCGACCGATTCGCGGCCTGCACGACGTCACCTGGACGGCGCCCGTGACGGCCGAGGATGGCAACGCGGTCCGCCTGCGGACGGTCGTGGAGGAAGAGGGGCAGGGCGGCGCTGTCAGCGTGACGGTGAAGGGCGCCTCCGGCACGCTCCACGCCAGCGCGCGCCTGCCGGGCATGTCGGAGCCGGAGACGGCGCTGCCTGCAGCTGGCCAGCCGGACATGGCGGTCGAGGCGACGCTCGGCGGCGAGGAGCTCTATGCGAGGCTGGGCGAGGCCGGGTTCGCCTATGGCGCCGGTCTGCGGGCCGTCCGGAAGCTCGAGATCGGTACTGGAGGGGTGGAGGCCGATCTGGCGCTACCGCCAGAGGCGGAGGTTTTGGGATACGGGCTCGTGCCGGCGCTGCTCGACGGTGCGCTTCAGGCGGCCGCGGGGCTGGGTAGCGGCACAGCCCAGGGCGGGACTACCAACGTCCCCTTCTCGCTCGATCGTGTCGAGCTGGTGAGGCCCCTCGTCGGGCCCTGCCGCGCGACCGCGTCGCTGATCTCCCGGCCGGGCGATCCGGTCGTCCGCTTCGATATCATCCTGCGCGACGCCTCGGGGGCGACCCTCGTGCTTCTGCAGGGCCTGACGGCGCGACCGCTCGCAGCGCCGTCCTCGACGGCCAGCCGCACGCTCTTCTACGAGACCCGATGGGAGGCGAAGGCGGGCACGCCCGGACCGGGTTCTGCCAGCACTGTTCTTCTCTTTGCAGACGGCTCGGCGGCGGAGCCTTGGCGACGTGCTCTGGCCGGGCGGCGCCTCGTCGAGGTCGAGTCCGGTGGCTTCATGCAGCGCCTGGGGCCGGACCAGTTCAGCATCGATCCGGACAACCCGGCCGACTATGCGACGCTCCTGGAGGAGGTTGCACCGGAGGAGGCTGTCGACGTCGTGCTCCTAGGAAGTGCCGCCGTGGCCGACGGCTGGACTCTGGCCGGCGCGATGGCGAGCCTCGATCCCCGGCCGGTTCTGGGCCCTCTCGCGCAGATCGCGCGGCTTCTTGCGAAGGCCGGCCGCGACGGATCGCGCATCGCCGTCGCCTGCCCGGCGCCGGCCAGCCGTGCCGCCGCCGCCTTCTGCCGCAGCCTGATGAGCGAGGCGCCGGCGCTGCGCTGTCGCGTCGTCGAGGCTGTGCAGGCGACGCCCGAGCAGGTCGTCGTCGAGCTGCTTCTCGATGACGGCACGCTCGTGCGTCACGAGGGCGGCCAGCGCCTCGTCGCCGGCCTCGCGGCCGTGGAGCCGACGCGGTCGGCCACCGATCTGCGCCCTGGTGGTGTCCATCTGCTGACGGGCGGCCTCGGCGGGCTCGGCCTTCTGTTCGCCCGGCACCTCGCCGAGACGGTGCCGGGCGTGAGGCTCTGCCTTCTCGGCCGCTCGGCACCGACCGACGAGGCGGCCGCCCGGCTGAGCGAGCTCGAGGCGCTGGGCGCCGAGGTCCTCTTCGTCAGCGCCGATGTCGGCGATCCCGGCGCGATGCGGCAGGCGCTGGGCACCGTGCGTCGCCAGCTCGGCCCGCTCAACGGCGTGCTGCACATGGCGGGCGTGCTGCGCGATGCGTTTGTCCAGGCCGTCGAGCCCGCCGATCTCGACGCGGTCTGTCGCCCAAAGACAAAAGGCGCCATCATCCTTGATCATCTGACCCGCGACGACGATCTCGACCTTTTCGTCCTCTTTTCCTCGACCGCCGCGGAGCTCGGCGTGCCGGGCCAGGGCGCCTACGCTGCCGCCAACGGCTTCCTCGACGGTTTTGCCGTTTGGCGGGAAGAGGCGCGTGCCCGCGGGGAGCGCCGGGGCGCCTCGCTCTCGATCAATTGGCCGCTCTGGGAAGCCGGAGGAATGACGCCCGACGAGGCCGTGCGCGACGCGCTCGATCGCGTTGCCGGCATCAGGCCCATGCCGGCGGCGCTCGGCCTCGAGGCGTTCGACGCGGCGCGTTCCCTCGGGTGCGCCCAGGTCACCGTTTTGCACGGCGACTGCGGCCGGCTCAGGACATTCGTCGCTGCCGGTGCCGGCCTTGGACGTGCAGCCTCGCCCACACCGGCTACTGTCCCGAGCGGCGGCGGGCTCTCGGTCGAGGACTATCTTCGGGGCATTCTCAACCGAATCAGCAAGCTGCCGGTCGAGCGGATCGATACGGAGGAAACCTTCGATTCCTTCGGCATCGATTCGATGATGGCGGTGCGCCTGACCGGCGCGATGGAGGAGGATCTGGGGCCGCTGCCGAAGACTCTTTTCTTCGAGCACCGCAACCTCGCCGAGCTGTCGGATCGCCTGCGCCGGACGCACGGCGAGGCGCTGGGCCGGCAGCTGGCCGCTGCGGCGCCTGGCGCTAGCGCACCTGAGCCGATGCCTCCCTTCGCCGCGGTGGTCCCGACGGAAGCGTCGAGCGTTCGTCCGGCCGTGGAAGCCGTCGACCGCATCGCCATCATCGGGGTCAGCGGAATCTACCCCATGGCGCCGGATCTCGATGCCTTCTGGGCCAATCTCGAAGCAGGTCGGGACTGCATCACAGAGATCCCGCCCGAGCGCTGGCCGCTCGCGGGCTTTTATGATCCCGACCGCAGCAACCCGCGAACGAGCTACGGCAAGTGGGGCGGTTTCATCGAGGGCGCCGATTGCTTCGATGCGCGCTTCTTCAAGATCGCGCCGCTCGAGGCCGAGACGATCGATCCTCAGGCGCGCAAGTTCATGGAGGTCGCCTGGGCCACCGTGGAGGATGCGGGCTACACGCGGGAGAGCCTGCTGGCCGACGACCCGGCACGCCGGGCCGGTGTGTTCGTCGGCGTGATGTATGGCGACTACCAGCTCTTCGGGCCCGAGGAGGCGGCGCGTGGCGGCCTCATCGGCCCCAATGCCGCCTATTGGAACATCGCGAACCGCGTCTCCTGGCTCATGGACTTCCGCGGGCCCAGCATGGCGATCGACACGGCCTGCTCGTCCTCGCTCAGTGCTATCCACATGGCCTGCGCCAGCCTGCGCGCCGGCGACTGCGGCGTCGCCATCGCGGGCGGTGTCAATCTGAGCGTGCATCCGAGCAAGTACTGGACGCTGAGCAAGGCCGGCATGCTGTCGAGCGACGGCCGCTGCCGGAGCTTCGGCGAGGGCGGCGACGGCTATGTGCCTGGCGAGGGCATAGGAGCACTGCTCCTCAAGCCGCTGAAAAAGGCGCTGGCCGATGGGGACCATGTGTATGGCGTGATCCTCGGCAGTAGCGTCAACCATGGCGGCCGCACCAACGGCTACACGGTCCCGAACGCGCAGGCGCAGGGCGAGCTGGTCGCCGAGGCGCTCCGCAGGAGCGGAGTCGCGGCATCGGACATCGGCTATCTCGAGGCGCACGGCACCGGCACATCCTTGGGCGACCCGATCGAGCTCGCGGGCCTTGCCCAGGTGTTCGCTGGCGCAGGCCCGGGAAGCTGCAGCCTCGGGTCGGTGAAGTCCAACATCGGCCATCTCGAATCGGCAGCCGGCGTTGCCGCGGTGACCAAGGTGCTGCTGCAGCTCGAGCATCGTCGGCTGGTGCCGACGCTCCATGTGGAGCGCGCGAACCCGAACCTTGCCCTGGAAGGTTCGCCCTTCGTGTTGCAGCGCGAGGCGGCAGCCTGGGTCGCCCCCGACGATGTGCTGCGACGGGCGGGCGTCAGCTCATTCGGCGCTGGCGGGGCGAACGCTCATGTCGTCATCGAGGAGGCGCCTGCCACCGGTGACCGGCTGGCCGCCGGCGGGCCTTTCCTGCTGATCCTTTCGGGCGCCACGGAGACTGCGCGCAAGGAACGTGCCGCCGCACTGGCCAGGTTCCTCCTGGATCGAGGCGACGCCATCGATCTCGGCGATGTCGCCTACACGCTTCAGCTCGGCCGCGAGGGGATGGCATTCCGCTTGGCGCTTGTCGCCGGGGATTGGCAGGAAGCCGTGCAGACGCTGGACGGTTGGGCGGCGGGCCGCACCGTCGCCGGCCTGCATGTCGGCGAGGCGACGTCGCGGGCTGGAGCGCCGGAGAGGCTGCGCCTCGACGGAGGTGCGGGCAGGGAGCGGCTGGAGGAGCTTGGCCGTCAGTGGGCGGCGGGTGCCGTGGTGGACTGGGGCTCGCTCCACGACGGACAGCGGCGCCGCATCCCGCTGCCAACCTATGCTTTCGCCAAGCGGCGTTGCTGGGTCCGCCTGACGGAAAGCCTTGCTCCGGTTGTGGCCGCTGTCCCGAGTGCCTCGACGACGAGCTTCTCCCTCGACGACGCCCTGGTCGCCGACCATCGCGTCGAGGGGCAGGTCGTCCTGGCGGGTGCTCTGATCCTCGATGCCGCCTATCGTGCCCTCGGTCGTCCCGCAGCGCTGCGGGACATCGTCTGGGCTCGGCCCGCGGTCGTCACGTCAGAGGCGCTAACGATCGAGGTGGGTCTACAGAAGGGTGAAGACGCCTTCGTTGTCCGATCCGAGGGACCGGCGGGCGGCGTGGAACATGCGCGCGGCCGGTCGGGTGAGGGTGCGGCTTCGGCGCCCCTCGACCTGCCGGCCATCGAGGCGCGTTGCGGGCGGTCCGTCGAGCCTGACGCGATCTATCCGGCGCTCGCTGCTGCAGGCGTCGCCTATGGGCCAGCCTACCAGGTGATCGCGGGTGTACGGGTGGGCGAGGGTGAGGCTCTCGCTATTCTCCGACTGCCGGAGGCCGTCGAGCCGGAGCGCGCGCTGCCGGTCCTGCTCGATGGCGCCTTTCAGACCACCTTCGCGCTGCTGGCCGGGGATGCGGACGGGCGCGGGCTGCGGCCGGCGCGGATCGACGAGATCGCCTTCCTCGACACCCTCCCACCCGAGGTGCTGGTCTGGGCGCGTCGTGAAGGCGAGGAGCCCGACGGGCTCGCGGCCGCCTTCACGATCGCCACGATGGACGGCCGACCGCTCGTCGAGATCCGCGGCTTCGTCGTGCGGCGAGCGGCAGTGACGGCGGAGCCGCCGCTGCGCCTGCTGCGCACGACCTGGATCGAGGCAGACCGACAGCCAGCGGCCCCCACCTCCGGCCGCCGGATCGCTTTGATCCATGGCGGCTCGACGCTCGCCCGCGAGCTGGCGCAGGGCATCGAGGCGATCGAGATCGACGACCAGCTCGACTACGCGCGCGTGGTCTCGGGCGCCGACGCGATCCTCTATCTCGGGGCCGTCGAGGCCGAGATCGGGGCAGCACTCCTGCCACTTTTCCGCCTGGCCCAGGCGATGCCCACCGACGGCGCGAGCGCGCCGGGGCTGACGGTCGCGACTTTCGGCGCCAAGCAGGTGATCGGCACCGAGACGCTCGACCCTGCCGGTGCTGCGGCCACGGCCTTTGCGAAGGCGCTGTCACATGAGCGACCGGGACTGAGGCTGCGGCTCGTCGACTTCGATCCCGAGGCACCGCCGACACTGGCGACTTTGGATCGCATCCTGGCCGACGTGGCGGAGCCGGCCGATGCGGAGATCGCGATCCGCGACGGTGTCGTCCTCGTCAAGCGCCTGGAGCCGGTCGAGCTGCCGCCGGCCGAGGCAGGGGCGAAGCTGCCGTCCCAGGGCGTCTGGCTGATCGCCGGGGGCACTGGGGGGCTTGGCGCGGCCCTGGCAGGCGCCATCGCGACCGCGGGCCCGGCAAGGATCGCGCTGCTGGGGCGACGTCCGCAGAACGGTACAATCGAAGCGCAGCTCGCGGCACTCCAGAAGCTCGGCGCGCGGGCGATCTATGTGCCTGCGGATCTTGGCGATGCCCAATCGGTGACGGGCGCTGTGGCGGAGGTCCGCCGCCAGCTCGGGCCGGTCACGCATGTCGTCCACGCGGCGCTCGCCATGGACGATGCGCGGATCGAAAGCCTGAGCCAGGATCGCCTGCTGGCCGTCCTGGCGCCGAAAGTCCAGGGCCTCGAGAACCTGGTCATGGCGCTGGCCGAGGAGCCGCTCGAGAGCCTTCTTTTTTTCTCCTCCTCCAACGCTCACACAGCCAATCCGGGCCAGAGCGCCTATGCGGCGGCGAGCGCCTTCGAGGATGCGCTGGGCCTGGCGCTCGCCCGCGATCTGCCCGTGCGCGTCGTCGACTGGGGATTTTGGGGCGAGGTGGGCCGCGTGGCGACGGCCGAATACCGGGCGGCGCTGGGCCGCCTCGGTGTGCTGCCGATCACGACGCAGGAGGGCCTCGATGTTGTCCAGCGCCTCATCGCCGGACCGGCCCCGCACCTGATGGCGCTGCGGCTCGCCGACAAGCTCCTGGGGCCCATGGGAATCCTTCCCGACCGCGTCGGCAGGTGGCAGCCGACGGAGGACGCGCCGTCACTGGCGGGGATCGCCGTGCGCATGGCCGAGGTTGAGGCACCGGTCGGGCCTGCGGATGCGGGAGCGGGCTTCGAGGCGATCAACCGCTACGCAGCGCAGGGCGTGGCACTCGCGCTCCAGCGCATGGGTCTCCGCCTGGATGGCTCCGGCACGGCTGCCGGTGTGGCACCCAAGCATGCGCGGCTGCTGGCCGCCCTTCTCGATATGCTGGAGCGTCACGGCCTGCTCCTGCGTAAGGAGGGCAACGGCTCCAGGGGGTCGAGGCTCGCTTCCGGCCTCTCGGCCGAGGTGCAGGATGCGATGCGGCGCGAGCTCTTGGCCGAGAGCGCGGAGGCGGCACCCTATCTCGACCTGATCGACCTCTGCGTTGAGAAATTGTCGGACGTGCTGACTGGCAAGGTCGACGGGGCCGAGGTGCTGTTCTCGGGAGGCTCGGCCGCCAGGGTCGAGGCGATCTACAAAGGCAACGCCATCGTCGACCACTACCAGAGGCTCGTGGCAGCGAGCGTCGCCGCGGCGGTGGCGCAGCGGCCGGGCCGTCAGATCCGTATCCTCGAGGCCGGCGCGGGCACGGGCGCCACCACCGGTTTCGTCCTCGAGGCGCTCGAGCCCTTCCGCGACCGCGTGGAGTATCTCTTCACCGATATCGGCCGCGCCTTCCTCGATGCAGCCACCGAGCGCTTCGCCGCCTGGTCCCAGCTCCGCTGCCGGCGTTTCGACGTCGAGCAGCCGGGCTCGGAGCAGGGGCTGGAGGAGGGCTCGTTCGACGTGGTCATTGCCTCCAACGTCCTTCACGCCACGGCGCGGCTGGACGTGACGCTCGCCAACCTCAAGGCGCTGATGCGGCGCGGCGGGATCCTCGTCATCAACGAGGCGACAGTGCAGCAGGACGTGAACACGGTGACCTTCGGTCTCACGCCCGGCTGGTGGCGCTTCGAGGACGCCCATCTGCGGCTGCCGCACGCGCCGGTGCTGGACGTTGCGGGCTGGCGGCGCCGGCTGTCCTTCATGGGCTTCGGCGATGCCCAGGCCTTCGGCCTCCTAGGTGGCCTGCAGCATGTGATCGTGGCGCAGAGCGACGGCTATGTCCGCGAGACGTTGCGCAAGCCCGCCGCGGCAGCTCCGGTGCCGGCGCAGGCGGATGCAGGCGCCAAGGCTGCCGTCCGAAGCGGGAAGATAGAAGAGCAGCTCAAGCTCTGCGTCGCTCAGGCGCTGCATCTCGAGCCCGACGAGGTCGATCCAGGCGCCAGCTTCTCGGACTTTGGTGCCGACTCGATCATCAGCGTCGATCTCGTCCGGCAGATCAACGAGACCTTCGGCATCGAGCTCAAGACGACAGCACTCTTCAACTACGCGACCGTCCACGAGCTGGCCCGCTTCATCGAGCTCGAGCATGGCGCGAAGCTGGCTGTGGTCGAGGCGCTTCCGCCAGTGGACGGAGCGCCCGTGGAGGGCGCTGTGGTGGACGAGGCGGCCGAGCGCGTGGCCTCGGCCAAGGAGCGCACGCGGCGGCTGAAGGACATCATCCAGCGCCGCCGGGCGCCCGACGCCATGAACCGGGAGGCGGCCTTCCTCGCCCACGAGGCCGCCTACGAGGGGACCAACGGGACGAGCCCGGCCTCGGAGAAGCCGGTGGCCGGCCAGGATCTCGAGAGCATCCTCCGTCAGCTCGAGGCCGGTACGCTGAACGTGCGGGATGCGATGGACATGGAGATCCGAGGATGATGACACCCGGCTTCGCCCCGGACCTCTTCGCCGGCAAGACGGTGTTCGTGACTGGCGGTGCCGGCACGATCAACTTCGGCATCGCCAAAGGCCTGGCCGAGCTGGGGGCGCAGGTGACGCTGGCCGGGCGCAGCATGAACAAGCTGCAGGCCTGCGCGCTCGAGCTGGAGCGGATGGGCGCCCGGGCGCTGGCAGTAGTGGCGGATGTGCAGGATTTCTCGTCGCTGGAAGCCGCGCTCGCCACCAGCGAGGCGAGGCTCGGGCCCTGCGACGTGTTGGTGTGCGGCGCCGCTGCCAACTTCCCGGCACCCGCCGAGCAGATGACGGCCGAGGGTTTCCGCAAGGTGATCGGCGTCGATCTCGTGGGCTCGTTCAATGCCGCGAGAGCCGCCTTCGACCAGCTCCGTCGCACGCGCGGCAACATCGTCTTCGTCTCGGCCACGAACGCGCTCATGCCGTTCGCCTTCCAGTGCCACGTGGGTGCTGCGAAGGCCGGCATCGACAGCCTGATGCGGGGCTTGGCGCTCGAGTGGGGCAAGCACGGCATCCGCTGCAACAGCGTTCTGCCCGGGCCGATCGAGAAGACCGAGGGCCTGAGCCGCCTCCTGACCTCCGAGGACATCGAGACGCTGCGCCACTACGTCCCGGTCGGCCGGTTCGGCACGATCGAGGACGTGGCGGCGGTGACGGCCTTTCTCGCCTCGCCGCTGGCCTCGCTGCTGACCGGCGTGTCGCTGATCGCCGATGGCGGCCAGTCCTTCTCGGGCTCGGCCATGGTCGCCGAAGTGATGATGAACCCGTGAGCGGCCAGCTGCGATGACCGACGACACGATCGGCTCGGCGTTCAAGACGGCCCTCTTTCAGATGGTCGCGGAGCGGCGCCTGACGGCCGATGGCGCGCTCGAGATGGTGCGCCGTCTGGAGACGGCGGTGCCGGAGCTCGACCTCGTCAAGCGCGCCCATCCGCGAAAGGTGGAGGGCATCGCAGTCGTCGGCATGGCCGGCCGGTTCGCCCAGGCTCCCGACCTCTCTTCTTTCTGGTCGATGATCAGGGAGGGCCGGGACGGTGTGATCGAGCTGCCCGAGCAGCGGCGCGTGGGCGGCGCCGTCGAGCGCGGCGGCTTCCTGCCCGATCATGACCTCTTCGATCCGCTGTTCTTCAAGATCTCGCCCACCGAGGCGGCGCTCATGGATCCGCAGCAGCGGATCTTCCTCGAGCAGGCCTATGCGGCGTTCGAGGATGCCGGGTACGCGGAGCCCGATCTCTCGGGCCTGCGCTGCGGGGTTTTTGTTGGTGCGGGCTCAGGGGATTATTCCCGGCAGCTCGACGGGGTGGGGCAGGGCGCCGGACCGCAGGCCCTGATGGGCAACGTCGCCTCGATTCTCTCGGCCCGGATTTCTTATTTCCTCAACCTCAGGGGCCCGAGCCTCGCCATCGACACGGCCTGCTCCTCCTCGCTCGTGGCGGTGCACCTCGCTTGCGAGGCGCTGCGCTCGGGAAGCTGCGAGATGGCGCTCGCGGGCGGCGTGTGCGTCGTCAGCACGACGCTCTTCCTGACGGCGATGCGCGAGGCGGGCATGCTGTCGCCTTCCGCCGCTTGTCACACCTTCGATGCCGATGCCGACGGCTTCGTCATCGGCGAGGGCGCAGGGGCGGTGATCCTGAAGCCGCTCGAGCGCGCGCTAGCCGATGGCGATCACATCTATGGGGTGATCCGCGGCAGCGCCATCAACCAGGACGGCCGTACCAACGGCATTACCGCACCCAGCGCACCCTCGCAGACGGCGCTGGAGCGCGAGGTCTACGAAGCAGCGGGCATCGATCCCGGCTCGATCGGCTATATCGAGGCGCACGGCACCGGCACCCCGCTCGGCGATCCGATCGAGATCGAGGCGCTGACGTCGGCGTTCCGGCAGTGGACCGACCGCAACGGCTTTTGCGGCATCGGCTCGGTCAAGACGAATATCGGCCATGCCCTCACGGCCGCCGGCATCGCGGGCCTCATCAAAGTGCTGCTGATGCTGCGGCACGGGCGGATACCGCCCTCGCTCCACTTCAACGCGTCAAACCCGCGGATCGACTTCGCGAGCACGCCCTTCTTCGTTGCCGACCAGCCGCGTCCCTGGGCACGCCTCGACGACTCGCCCCGACGAGCCGCCGTCAGCTCGTTCGGCTTCAGCGGCACCAATGCGCACCTCCTCGTCGAGGAGGCGCCGGCAACGCCAGCGCGTGCGGCGGCGAGCGGGCCTTTTGTCTTTCCCGTCTCGGCGCGAAGCCAGGCCGCGCTCGAGCGACGCTGCCGCGAGCTGGCCCAGGCGCTGACGGCAGCACCGCAGCCCGATCTGTGCGATGTCGCCCACACGCTGACCGTCGGCCGGACGCACTGGCCGCACCGGGCGGCTTTCGTGGCGTCGGAGAGGGACGAGCTGGTCCGGCAACTTCTGGCCCGAGCGGAAGGTCGGGCCGATCCGGAAAGCCGGGGCGGCAGCCCGGAGCTTCTGGCGAGGACAAACGCGTTCGTCCGCGGCGAGACGATCGACTGGCGATCGCTGATCGGATCGCTCGGCGGGCGGCGGGTTCCACTGCCGCACCACGGCTTCGATCGCCAGCGCTACGGCGTCCAGCCCGTGCCGGCGTCGCGGCCCGACGCGCTCGCCGCCGTCGCGGAGGCGGTTCGGGACATCCAGGAGACGGCAGGTGCGGGGCTCGAGGATCTGGGCCATGCCTTTGGTGGGGTCGAGGCCTGGGGGCGCAAGGCGGCTGCTATTGCCCTGGCCCCCCTGCTGCCGAACGACCGCCGCGCGATGACGCGCGAGGCGCTGCTGCGCCATCTGGGCGTGGTGGACGAGGCGCGCGGCCTCTGGAGCGCCATCCTCGATCTTCTGGCACGTGACGGCATCGTCGGCATCGAGGGCGACCTCGTGCGCCTGCCGGGCGAATTGGCGATCGCAGCTGTCGACCTCGACGACGAACGACAAAAGCTCGTGGCCGAGGAGCCGGCGGTGGCGCCCTTCATCGAGCTGCTGGAGCGGACCACCGCGGCGCTGCCGAAAGTGCTTCGGGGCGAGATCAAGGGCACGGAGGCTCTGTTTCCCGAGGGCCGGTTCGACCTCGTGGAGCGCGTCTATCGCGGCAACAGGCTCGCCGACTACTTCAACCGCGTCATGGCGGCAGCCGTGGCTGCTGCCGCCCCGGCCGACCGCGAGCTCAGGGTTCTCGAGATCGGCGCCGGCACCGGTGGCGCTACCGCGGGCATCCTCGATGCGCTTGCGGCCACGGGCTGCAGGGTCGCCTACGACTACACGGACGTCTCGCTCGGCTTCACCCAGCTCGGACGGAGCCGCTTTGCCGCAGACTATCCCTTTGTCGGTTTCAGGACGCTCGACATCGAGCGCGATCCGCTCGAGCAGGGGTTCGAACAACACGCCTACGACGTCGTCGTCGCCTCGAACGTGTTGCATGCCACCCGCGATATCGGGGCCACGCTGGCCCGCGTCGCGACGCTGACGCGATCGGGCGGGCTCGTCCTCGTCAACGAGGTCACCGCCCTTCAGGACTTTGCCAGCCTGACGTTCGGGCTCACCGAGGGCTGGTGGGCGTTCGAGGACGGCGAGCGCCGTCTCCGCCACGCGCCGCTGCTCGACGTGGCGGAGTGGCGTCGCAGCCTCACCGAGGCGGGCTTTGGTGCCTGTCGTGCCTTAGGGCTGCCGGGCGAGCCTGAGGAGAAGGCCGGACAGGCGGTCATCGTGGCCGAGCGAGCCGTCGTGGCGCAGCCGGCGTCCAGGCCCGCGCCGAGCCCATCGAAGGCGGCCGAGCCTGCTCCGATCGCCGCCATCGATGCGGCCCCGGCGGCACCCGGAGGCGACCTGGAGACGCTGCTCCGGCGCGAGGTGGCGTCGATCCTGACCATGGCCGAGGCGGCCATCGATCCGCGCGGTCGGTTCATGGACTATGGCGTCGATTCGATCCTCGGACTTCAGCTCGTCGGCCGCCTCAACAGCCTGCTGGGCACCGACCTCCGGCCGACCGTCCTGTTCGATCACCCGACCGTTCTCGATCTCGCCCGTCACCTGAAGACCCTGCCGGGCGTCCGTCTGCCGGTGGTGGACTCGCTGCCGACGGCCCCGGCAGCCAAACGGACGCAGCCCGCGACCACCGCCACCCCCTCGGATCGGCAGATTGCCGTGATCGGCATGGCCGGCCGGTTCGCGTCGACCGACAACCTCGCCGAGTTTCACCGGCTTCTGGCCGAAGGCCGCAGCGGCATCGGTGATCTGTCGGCGCGCTGGGGCATCGATCTCGACGAGGTCGAGCGCGAGCGCGGGATCGATGCGCGTTATCTTCGCTGGGGCGGCGGGCTGCGCCGCGTCGATCTTTTCGACCCGCTCTTCTTCCGCATATCCGGGAAGGAGGCTGAGCTGACGGACCCGCAGCATCGCATCCTGCTGACGGAAGCGTGGCGGGCGCTGGAGGATGCGGGCTATGGCGAGCCGGCGCTGGACGGTGCTCGCTGCGGCATCTTCATCGGCTGCCACGGCGGCGACTACACGCACCGCATGGCCGAGGTCGGCATCGTGCCCGAGGCTTTCGCGTTCATGGGCAACGCCGCCTCCATCCTCGCCGCGCGCATCGCCTACATCCTGAACCTCAAGGGCCCGAGCCTCGCCGTCGACACGGCCTGCTCGTCCTCGCTCGTGGCGGTCCATCTGGCCTGCCAGAGCCTGCTCGCCGGCGAGTGCGACATGGCGATGGCGGGCGGTGTGTTCATCAACACGACGATCGGCTTCAATGCCGCGGCATCGAAGGCCGGCATGCTGTCGTCCGAGGGGCGCTGCAAGACGTTCGATGCCGATGCGGACGGTTTCGTGCCGGGCGAGGGTGCGGGCGTCGTCGTCCTGAAGCCGCTCGCCCAGGCGCTCGAGGACGGGGACCATGTGGAGGCGGTGATCCTCGCCTCCGCCGTCAACCAGGACGGCAGGACCAACGGGATCACGGCACCCAGCATGCAGTCGCAGACCCGACTCGAGCTGGAGGTCTACGAGAAGGCGGGAATTGACCCCTCCACCATCGGCTATGTCGAGGCGCACGGCACCGGCACGCGGCTGGGCGACCCGATCGAGATCGAGGGCCTGACCCGCGCCTTCCGCCGCTATGGCGAGGGCCGTCAGCTCTGCCCGATCGGCTCGGTGAAGACCAATGTGGGCCATGCGGCGCACGCGGCCGGAATTGCGGGGCTGCTCAAGGTCCTCCTGCAGTTCCGTCACAGCGAGCTCTACCCGTCGCTCAACTTCAGGACCCCCAACCCCGATTTGCATCTCGAGGAGAGCCCCTTCCATGTGCTGACCGAGCGCCGGCCCTGGCCGCGCGGCGAGCGAGCGCGGCTGGCCGCGATCAGCTCGTTCGGCTTCAGCGGCACGAACGTGCACATGGTTCTGTCCGAGGCGCCGGACCTACCCGAGACGCCAGCAGACGAGGGAAGCTGGCGGCTGATCCCTGTCTCGGCCAAGACACCGACCGCGCTGCGGCAGCGTCTGGGGGACCTCCGGGGCTGGCTCGACCGGAACGACCCGGCGCTGGGCGACGTGAGCCACACCCTCGCCTGGGGCCGCAGCCATTTCGGCGACCGCTGGGCCGCCATCGTGCGCAGCCATGCGCAGCTCGTGGCGCTGCTCGACCGCGCCCTGGCCTCGCCAGGTGACGAGCTGCCTCGGCTGACCGAGCCCGTGCTGCCTGATGATACGGATGCGGCTCCGCCGGGCAGGCTAGCGGAGCTGGCAAAGCAGTACCTGGCCGGCGCGGAACCCGACTTTCGGGACCTCAATCCAGGAGCGCGACGGTGCAGCCTGCCGACCTACCCGTTCGAGGAGCAGAGCTACTGGATAACGCCACTGCCAGAGGCGTCGCCGCGGGTGAGCCTCTTTGCTCCCACCTGGGATCCTCGGCCGTTGCCGCGAGCCACGTCGCCGGCGCCCCGAGCCATCAGGCTTCTTGGCGCCGATCGTGTTCCAGGCTTGGCCGGCCGGCTCCGGGCGGCGGGTCATCGCGTTGAGGAAGGAGCTGGCCCGAGCGGCGCCGGAGCGCCCGATCTGTCCGTCGATCTGCGGGCGCTCGGCGATGCAGGAGGCGGGCTACGGCCCCTCTACGACCTCGTAAGGACCGAGATGCGGCGAGGCGGGGCCGTGCTGCCGCCGATCCTCTTCGTTCACGACGGCAGGCCGATGAGCGAGGCAGCCGCCGCCTTCACGCCGTCGCTGGCCAGTCTCGACAGGCGGCTCCGGCTCGTGCCCATTCGGCTGGAGACACCCTTGCCGTCTGCGGCCGCGCTGGCGGAGATGCTGCTCGTCGAGGCCGCTGCGATCGGAACGGGCTCCGCCAAGGAGGTCGGCTACGCCGACGGCGTCCGGCACGGCCGCCGACTTCGAGCGGATGACCCTCAAGACAGACACGCGACCGGCGGGTGGCGTGTGGCTCATTACCGGTGGCGGCGGCTCTCTCGGGCTCATCCTCGCGCGCCACCTCGTCGAGCGCCATGGTGCGCGCGTGGCGCTCGTCGGCCGCTCGCACCTCGAGGGCGACGCCGCCGGGACTGTCGCCTCGCTCGGCCGTGCTGTGCGCTATTGGACGGCGGACGTCACAGATCCTGATGCGCTCGCAGGGGCTGTTGCGGCTGTTGCGAGCGAGCTCGGGCCGATCACCGGCGTCATTCACGCGGCCGGCGTGGCCGCCGGGCCGGTTCTGATGGAGGGTGACTGGCCGGAGTTCGAGCGCGTCCTGGCGCCCAAGGCGCTGGGCCTTGCCGCCCTGGACCGGGCAGTGGCGGCCCAGCCGCTCGAGCATTTCATCGTCTTCTCATCACTCGCCGCCGAGCTGGGCGACTTCGGGCAGTGCGCCTATGCCGCCGCCAACATCGTCGCCAGCCGCTTCGCCGAGGCGCGCGAGGCCCAGCGGCGCAAGGGTGACAGGCGCGGGCGCACGGTCGCCCTCTGCTGGCCCCTGTGGCGCGAGGGACGCCGCGTGCTCTCAGCTGCCGGCGAGGAACTCTACCTCAAGACGATCGGCATGCCGTTCCTCGAGACGGCGGACGGCCTCGCGGCCTTCGATGCGGCGCTGGTGTCCGACGTGGCGCAGCTTGTCGTGATGCCGGGCGACCCCGCGCGCGCCGAAGCACTCCTCTCCCATGAGCCGGAGCCGACGGCTGCCGCCGTGCCACCGCCGCGTCTGATAGAACCGGAGATTCCCGCCATGGCACCAGCGGGCTCTCCGCCAACGCCGGACGACGATCTGCTGCCGGCGATCCGGCGCCGGCTGACGAGCATGGTCTCGCGGCTTCTCAAGATCGACCAATCGCGGTTGGGGCCCGGCGTGGGCTTCGGCGACTTCGGCTTTGATTCGATTGCGCTCAAGGATTTTGCCGTCGAGATCGGCCGAGCCTACGGGGTCGTCGTCACGCCGGCCGTGTTCTTCGCCCACGGCACCATCGGCGCCCTCGCGCAGCATCTGCTGACCGAGCACGGCGCCGTCGTGGCGCGCGTCGAGAGCCCCGAGCCGAGGACGACGGAAGCGCCGCGGGCGCCCGACCCAACGCCCAGCCCGAGCGATGGGCCGCGAGCCATCGCTGCTTCCAGTGCGGCGGAGCGGGCGGTGGCGATCATCGGGATGGCGGGCAGGCTGCCGCAATCGCCGGATCTCGACGCCCTCTGGCGCCATCTCGCCGCCGGGGACGATCTGGTGAGCGAGGTTCCACGGGATCGTTGGGCTCGTGCGTCCCAGGGAGATGGCGTCGCGTCGCAGCGCGGCGGCTTCATCGACGATGTTGACCGGTTCGATGCCGCCTTTTTTCACATCGCGCCGCGCGAGGCCGTCTTCATGGACCCGCAGCACCGCCTCGCGATCGAGACGGCCTGGCATTGCGTCGAGGATGCCGGGGTGCGGATGAGCGACCTCGCCGGTCGCCCGATCGGCGTCTTCTTCGCCCAGCAGGTCAACGAGTACGGCAAGCTGATGGCCGACCAGGCGGGTGCCGAGGCGCAGATAGCGCTCGGCAACATCGCCACCATGCTACCCAACCGGATTTCTTATTTGTTCGACCTGCAGGGGCCGAGCGAGGCGATCGACACCGCCTGCTCGGGCGCCCTCGTGGCCGTCCATCGTGCGGTGCGTGCGCTTCTGGACGAGGAGTGCGAGCTGGCGATCGCCGGCGGCGTCAGCCTGATGCTGGACCCGCAGGGTTTCGCCACCACGAGCCAGCTGGGCGTGCTGTCGCCCGATGGCTGTTGCCGGACCTTCGACGCGAAGGCCAACGGCTACGTCAAGGGCGAGGGCGTGGGTGCTGTGCTGCTGAAGCCGCTGGCGGCAGCGCTGCGCGACAGGGATCCCATCCGTGCCGTGATCCGAGGGTCGGCCGTCAATCATGGCGGCCACGCCTACTCGCTGACGGCGCCGAATGCCCAGGCGCAGACGGCGCTCGTGCGGGCTGCGCTCAAGCGTGCAGGGGTCGAGGCGTCCTCCATCGGCTATGTCGAGGCACACGGCACTGGCACCGAGCTGGGCGATCCGGTCGAGGTCTCGGGCCTCAAGGCAGCGTTCGGCGATGGGATCGATGGGCGGCCCTGGTGTCTCTTGGGCTCGGTAAAGACAAACATCGGGCATCTCGAGCCCGCGGCCGGCATTGCCGGGCTCATCAAGACGGTGCTGGCTCTCGAGCACGGGACCATCCCGGCCTCGCTCCACGTGGAGCAGCTGAGCCCGCATCTGGCGCTTGAAAACAGCCCCTTCGCCATCGCGACCCAGACCGGCCCCTGGGGGCGGCCTTGCGGGGAAGCTGGCGAGAAGATGGCGCGGCGCGCCGGTGTCAGCGCCTTCGGCTTCGGCGGGACCAACGCCCATGTGATCCTGGAGGAGGCGCCGGAACAGGTGCCCGTCGCGGTAGCCGACGAGGCGCCGCGGCTCATCGTGCTCTCGGCGCGCGACCCTGAGGCGCTTGCCCGTCTGGCCGAGAGGCTGGCGGTGCATGTTGCCGACCACCCCGATCTGCGCGTCGCCGATATCGCGTGGACGCTTCATGTGGGCCGCATGGCCATGCCGTCCCGCGCCGCCTTCGTCCACCGACCCGGTGAGGCACTGGCCGATCGACTGAGAAGCGCGGCGCGTGCGATCGCGTCGCGAGGGCGGGAGGCAGGTGTCCATCTCGGCACGGCCGAGGATGGCCAGGACATCCTGGGCAGTGACACGGAGAGCGCCGCCTTCGTCCGCAGCCTCGTGGCCGGCGGCAAGCTCGATCGGATCGCCGCTCTCTGGGTGAAGGGTGCCGAGGTCGACTGGCGGATCCTCGGCGGCGCGCGCGGTCGGCGCGTCTCGCTGCCGGGCTATCCCTTCGCCCGCACGCGACACTGGGTGCCGACCCTCCACGCGGAGCCTGCATCGGCACCGAAGCAAGCCGAGCCTGTGCGATTGGTGCCGCTCGAGCGGAAGGCGCCCGACCTGCCACCCGCCGTGACATCCGTCCCAGAGCCATCCAGAGACCGTGAAGCGATCCGTGAGATTGTCGCGGAGCTTGCCGCAGGTGTCCTCTATCTGGACGTCGGCGCGATCGATCGCGACGCCAATGTGGCCGATCTCGGCTTCGACTCGATCCTCGTCGTCGAGCTCGTGAAGATGCTCAACGAGCGGCTGGGCACCTCCTTCGCCGCGACGCGGCTTTATGACTTCAGGACCCTGAACGGCCTAGCCGACCATCTGCACACGCTGATGGCAGGGGGTGAAGCCGATAGGGAAGAGCCCGCCACGCAGGAGCCTGCCGCGGCAGCGCCGGAGCCGAGCGAGGTGCCGCAGGCGCCAGCCAGTAGCGGCGAGGTTAGCGACTGGCTGCGCGCGGCGCTCGCCCGTGTTCTTTATCTGTCGGAGGAGGCTATCGACGAGCGGACCAGCTTTGCCGAGCTGGGCCTCGATTCGATCCTCGCCGTCGAGCTCGCGAAGGCGATCAACGATCGCTTCGTGACCGACCTGCCGGCGACACGCATCTTCGATCAGCCGAACGTCGCGGCCCTGGCTCAGCAGATCGAGGAGCGGCTGAGCCGGCCGGCGTCCGCGCCGGTCACCGCCGATCCCGCGGCGGTCGGGCGGATCGTGGCGGCGTTGCGCCGCGAGGTCGCGGGCGTCCTTGCCGTCGAGCCCGAGAGCATCGACGTGCGGGCACCGCTCGACGCGTTCGCGATCGATCCGCCGGCCGCGGGCGCCATCGTCGAGAGCCTGCGGTCGGAACTCGGCGTGGCGCTGGAGCTGGCCGAGATTGGCGGCTGCCGCGATCTCGAGGCCGTTGCTGCGCTGATCGCGGACCGCACCACCACACCAACGGCGCCCAAGGTATCCGAGGCGGCGCCGGCAGGCACGGCACCGGCCACGGCTGACCCCGAGGCGGAGCGCATCCTGGACGTGATCCGCGAGCAGGTGCGGATGATCCTGCCCGATGTGCCGCCCGAGGCGGTGACGCTCGAGAGCAGCCTCGCCGAACTTGGCGCCAACTCGATGGACCGGGTCGAGGTCGCGACCTACTCGATGGAGCAGCTGGCTGTTGTCGTGCCGCCGGCCGCGATGCGCGACGTCGCCAATGTGGGCGATCTCGTCGAGATCCTGCGTCGGTACGCGCATGCGGCGTGAGCGGCAGGTCGTCGTCACCGGCATGGGCATCGTCTGTGCTGTCGGCGGCAGCGTTCCCGCCTTTCTGGATGCGCTTCGGGCGAGTCGGTCGGGCATCGCCGGCATGGCTGTCCGCAATCCCGGTCCGCCGGCCGCGGCGCTCGTCAGCGACTTCGACTGGCCGCGGCGCCTGCAGGCGCTCCAGACGAGGCACGCAGCCACCGGTGCGGCTTGCGCCCGCGTCATGAGAACGGCGTCGCGTGCGCTTCGGATCACGGCTGCCGCCACGATCGAGGCGGCCGAGCAGGCGGGCCTGCTCGGTGAGGAGGCCCCGCCGCCCGAGCGCACCGGGATCGTCGTCGCCGGCAGCAATCTCGACCAGCAGGCCGTCTTCGACAATGGGCGCCGCTATGAGCGCGAGCCCGCCTATGTGCAGCCCCGCTACGGCTATCGGTTCTTCGACAGCGCCGTCCCGAGCGCGCTCAGCGCCGTCCTGCCCGTCCGCGGGCTCGGCTGGACGACGGGTGCCGGTGCCGCGAGCGGCGGTGTCGCGATCCTACAGGCCATGGACGCCGTCCGCTCCGGCAGGGTGGAGCGCTGCCTCGTGGTCGGTGCCATGGCGACTTTCTCGCCCGTGGAATGGGAAGCGCTGGCACGGATCGGGGCGCTCGTGACCGGGTGGGACGAGCTGCCGCCCGGGGCCTGGTGTCGTCCGTTTGACACCCGCGCCAGCGGCTTCGTTCCTGGCGAGGGTGCCGCTGCCGTGGTCGTCGAGGACATGGAGGCGGCTTTGCAGCGCGGTGCGTCGGTCCAGGCCGAGCTGCTCGCGGCCGAGCTCGTCCTGGAAGGCACCGACGATCCGGCACCGAGCGTCACGGGCGAGGTCCGGGCGATGGAAGGGGTGCTCCGCCTGGGGGCGGCCGCGGCTGCCGACGTGGGCTACGTCAACGCGCATGCGACCTCGACGCGGAGCGGCGACGCTGCCGAGTGCGAGGCGATCCGGCAGGTGCTCGGCAGCGGCCCCTTCATCAACGCGACCAAGGCGTTGACGGGTCACACCATGTTCGCAGCCGGTGTAGTCGAGCTCATTGCCGTGGTGCTGCAGCTGGGCCGGGGCTTCCTGCACGGCAATCCCTGGCTCGACGACCCGATCGCCCCGGACCTCCGCTTTGTCGGCGCCGAGGCGACGGAGACGGATGCCGATCTTGCAATCAGCAACGCCTTCGGGTTCGGCGGCATCAATTCGAGCCTGCTGGTGCGGGCCTGTCGGGAGGCGAGGGCGTGAAGGCTGGCATCGAGCGCATCGGCGTCTATCCGGGCCGGACCTTCATCGACGTCCGCAAGCTTGCTGCCGCGCGCGGCCTCGATCCGTTGCGCATCGACAACCTCCTCATCGCCCGAAAGACGGTGGCGCTGCCGTTCGAGGACCCGGTGACGCTCGCCGTCAACGCGGCGAAGCCTCTGGTCGATCGCCTGTCCGAGGCCGAGCGCCAGAGCATCGGCATGGTGGCCGTCGCCACCGAGTTGGGGCTCGATCTCGGCAAGTCTCTCGCGACCTACGTCCATCACCATCTGGGGCTACCGCGCGGCTGCCGGCTCTTCGAGGTCAAGCAGGCCTGCTATGGCGGCACCGCCGCGCTGCAGATGGCGCTGGGCGTCATTCGCACGGCCGCAGCGGGCATGCCCACGCGAGCGCTGGTGATCTGCACCGACACGGCGCGGCCGATACCGCACTCCTATGCCGAGCCTACCCAGGGCGCTGCCGCGGTGGCGCTTCTCGTGGGGCCGGACCCGCGCCTGATCTCGATCGAGGGGCCATCCGGCATCTATGGCTACGAGGTGATGGATGCCTGCCGGCCGACGCCCGATCTCGAGACCGGCGATGCCGATCTGTCGCTGCTCTCCTATCTCGACTGCATCGAGAAGAGCTTCGCCGCCTATCGTCAGGCCGCAGGAGGCGAGGTCGACTATGCCCAGGACTTCGACTACCTGGCGTTCCACACCCCCTTCGGCGGCATGGTGAGGGGCGCACATCGCTCGATAATGCGGCGCCTCAAGGCGCTGCCGCCGCCCGCCATCGAGGCCGACTTCCAGCGCCGCCTGGCGCCGTCGCTGCGCTACTGCCGCGAGGTCGGCAACATCTATTCGGGCACGATCTTCCTGGCACTCTGCGGCATTCTCGCCAACGCCGATCTCAGCGAACGACGCCGGATCGGGCTTTTTTCGTACGGCTCGGGCTGCTGCTCGGAGTTCTATGCCGGCACCGCGGGCCCCGAAGCCCGCGAGGCGGTGGCGGAAGCGGGGCTCGATGCCATGCTGGCGGCGCGTCGGGAGCTGAGCATCGAGGAGTATGACAGCGTTCTCCAGGCCCAGGCGTCGATCCGCGCGGGCCAGCGCAACCAGAAGATCGGCGATCTGGGGCTCGGCGCGCTCTATGCCGAGCAGTTTGCCGGCCAGGGCCTTCTGGTGACAGACGGCGTGACCAACTATCACCGCGAGTATCGCTGGAGCTGATGGTGACCTCCGCCACCCTCGAGATCAACCGCGAGCGCAAGCTGTTGAGGGTGGTGCTGAGCCGACCCGAGCGGCGCAATGCTCTCAGCGCAGGCATGATCGGCGAGCTTCATGCGGCTCTCGATGAGGCCGAGGGCGATCCAGGCCTGCGCCTGGTCGTGCTGTCTGCCAAAGGAGCGGTATTCTGCGACGGCATGGACTTCGCCGAGGCGGCAAGCGGGGGCTCGGCAGCCGCCGACACGCCGGATGTGATCGGCGAGTTCTATCGACTGATGACCCGGCTCACACGCTCCTCCAAGGTCGTCGTGAGCTTGGTCGAGGGGCGCGTGAATGCCGGCGGCATGGGTCTCGTCGCGGCGAGCGACTATGTCATCGCCCGCTCCGCGGCGAGCTTCGGCCTCTCGGAGGTGCTGTTCGGCCTCTTGCCGGCGACGGTGGCGCCCTTTCTGATCCGCCGGATCGGCTTTCAGCCCGCTTTCCGCCTCGGCCTCACGGCGCAGCGCATCGATGCCGAGACCGCGAGGGCAATGAACCTGGTCGACGAGCTCGCGGCCGATCCTGAGGATGCGTTGCGACGTCTCTTGATCCGCATCGAGCGCGTGCGCGAACCGACCGTGGCGGCGCTCAAGGCTCATTTCGCCGATCTTTGGATCATGAGCGCCGAGACCGAGCGACGTTCCATCTCGCGGATCAAGGAGGTCATGGCCGATCCGCAGGTGGCGGCCGACATCCGTGCCTTCGTCAACGATCAGGTGTTGCCGTGGCAGACGCCGTCCGCTTGAGCTGGCCCACGCCATCGATCGCCCTGGTCGAGATGATGGACCGGGTGGGGCGCAACACGTTCACGCGGGATCTGGTGGGCGGTCTCGCGCATGCCTTCACCGCGATCGGCGACGCGGCGGAAGCCAAGGTCGTCGTCATCCAGGGCTATGATCACATTTTCTGCGCCGGCGGGACCGAGGAGGAGCTGATCGGCATCGCCGATCGCAAGCAGAAGTTCGACGAGGCGGGCTTTTATCGGATGCTGCTGGACTGCCCGCTTCCGGTGGTGGCGGCGATGCAGGGGCATGCGCTGGGCGGCGGGCTCGTCTTCGGGCTCTATGCCGATCTCGTCGTGTTGGCGGCCGAGGCCCTCTACAGCGCCAACTTCATGAAATACGGCTTCACCCCCGGCATGGGTGCCACCCATCTTCTGCCGCTGAAGCTGGGACAGCCCCTGGCCTCGGAGATGCTCTTCTCCGCCGCCGGCTACCATGGCGGCGCGCTGCGCGAGCGCGGCATCGGCTTCCCGGTCGTGCCACGGACGGAGGTCGTGCCGACGGCGATGCGCCTCGCCCGAGATCTCGCCGACAAGCCTCGCCTCTCCTTGTGCCTCCTGAAAGAAACGCTGACGGCGCCCTTGAAGACGGCGTTGCCGGCCGTCGTCGAGCGGGAAATGGCGATGCACGACCTCACCTTCGCCCAGCCGGACATCAAGGAGCGCATCTCGGGTCGCTTCGGCCGCTGAGGCGTTCAAGCGTCGCCCTCGACGCCCGAGCCCCCACGGGCCAAGTCTGCGAGGCGACGCTCGAGCACCTCGGCGGCACCCTGCATCAGGCGCAAGGCCAGCTCGTCGGCGTGGCGCTGCCGCCAGTCCTCGAGTGGCGTCCCCTTGAGCCAGCGGTTCAGACTGCCCATCGCAGGCCCGCAATGGATCTGGAAGTCCGCAGCGTCCTCGCGCCGCCCGGCCTGCGCCAGCCGGTTGCTGTGCACGAAGTACCAGCGGAACACCATGCCCATCTTCTTCTTGGGATTGCTCTCCGCCGCGGCGAGCTCGGCAGGTGCTGCGCGTCGGTAGTACCGTGCCGTCTCCTCCCACACCGCCTCGATCGAGCGGCCGAAATAGCGGGTCTCGAGCTCGCGGCGGATTTCCGGTGCGAGCTCCTCGATGCCGCCATGGTGCTGATAGAGGTCGTAGAGGCGGTTGGCGCGGCCGACGAAGAGCGTCCCGCGCTTCAGCACCTGCACCTTGGCGCCGATCTCGAAGAGATCGCCGGCCGGCGCCATGTCCGTGTCCTGAACATCGGCTCGGGCGAGCAGGTCCTTGACCGCGTCGCTGGTGCCGGCCTCGACGGTGCACTGATTGATCGAGCCGGTCAGCACGAAATCGGCGCCCATCACGAAGGCGGCGGCGAGCGCCTCGGGCGCGCCCAGACCTCCTGCGAGCCCCACCCGGACGCGGCGCGGCAGGCCGTGCCGGGCCTGCGCCTCGTCGCGCGCCCGCAGCATCTGCGGCAACAGCGCCAGGGCGACGCGACGGTCGGTGTGGCCGCCGGAGTCGGCCTCGGCACAGACATCGTCGGCGAGCGGCAGGCGCATGGCGAGGCGCGCGGCCTCGGCGTTGATGCGTCCGGATGCCAGGAGGCCCGCCACGATCTCCGGCGCAGGCGGCGCGAAAAACTGCTCGGCCACGCGTGGATGTGAGACCTTGGCGAGGACGCGGTTGGTCGGCTGTGGCGCGCCGTCCGGGCCAGCCTCGAGGCCGGCGAGACGGTAGCGGACAAGGGCAGGGGTCACCTGGACGAAGGCGGCGGCCTCGACGCGCCGCACCCCGCGGGCGAGGAAAAGATCGACGAGGTCGTCCTCCTGCCGTGGGATCAGCATGTTGTGGAGGAAGTTGACGCCGAACGGCTCGTCCGGCCGACAGGACGGCGCGGATCCGGTCGATCGCTGCGCCGACCTCGTCGGGGCTCAGGCCTCCGGCACCGAAGAAGCCCAGGATCCGCGCCCGGCCCAGGCGAATCACCATCTCGGCGGACGCGATTCCCTTCACCATCGCGCCCGCGACGTAGCTCATGCCGACGCCGTGGTCGCGACGGAAATGCTCGTCACCTAGGGCTTTGTGGTCGATGGTCATGTCGCGACACCGTGTGGGCTGAAGATGACCGACATGTCATCAGCACGCGGGAAGTGCTGCCATGCGGGCGTTGACGCTGTCCAGGGCATCGCTCGAAGGTTGTGAGGGGCCGAGAGGAAAGTGATGCAAACACACCGCTTTGGCCCGGCAATTTCTTTGACCGGGGCCCTGACGTCCGGTAGCTTCGGCTGTGGAATTCGGGAAGGGCTTCAACCGATCCGGACGGAATGGGGGGTCGCATGCGGAGAGGATTTGGACCAGACGTCAACCGCATTGTCATCATCAAGCCAGCTGGATCGGGGGCTCACGGTCAGGCCCGAGAGATCTATAACGACAGTGCCGACGACGATGACGATGATGGCGAGATTCGCGTACGCATCCTGAAGCGTACCGGCAGCGGGCGCCTCAAGGCGACCGATTGGGTGGCTGACGACAACCGCAAGCGGAAGAAGTCGAGCCGTGCCCTGCGGCCGATGGAGAAGCTGCTGAGGCGCGCCGCCCGTCGCCGGGCCCGGCTGGCGAATATCTATCTCGGGCTGCACGACAAGTCGAATCGGCGGAAGAAGAATGGCTGGGCCAAGGATTTCGGTCGAAATGTCGTGAAGACCTATCGCCGTGCTTCGAAGTCGCGGTAACTTGACCGACAGTAACGGTCGCCTGACCAGCTTGGGGAACAACAGTATGGTAGCTCAGACGGCAGAGAAGCCCGTAACCGAGAAGAAAGATGCTCCGGTTGCCGCAGAGGACGGTATTGTCTGCGTCATCGATCTAGGCGAGCATAGCCGCAAGCGGGTCAAGCGCCTGAGGCGTGGCCGAGGCCGGCTGATGAGCAAGGTCGAAGGTGTCATCGAGGACCTGCAGGAAGAGGGCGTTCTCGGCGCCAACGCCCAGACGGTCGTCGTCGTGGTTCGCGAGGAGGCGAGCCTGATGGGGTTCTTGGATGACGACGACGACGACGATGATTGAGTGAGACGGTCGACAGGGAAGAGGGCGCCGGCGCGCCTTTTCCTCCTTCGGCATTCTCATCCATCGAGGCAGCGGCCTCCTGTTCGTATCTATGCTGGTTGTATATTGGCGTGTGGACCGTCGAGGTCTGCGCGCCGAGCCTGTCATGGTTGGGCAGCTTGAGTCCGTGCCTTGCGGGAGGTGAGCGTGGACCCGTGCCTAAAGCGGATCCGGTTTCGGATGGTCGCGCACGGTTTTTCCTATGCCAACGCGACGATGTTGGGTGAGCGCTCCGTCGGCATGAGACGCCCGTGACTGGCGAGGTCGTCACGCTACATTCAGGAGCTTCTGCCTCGCCGCGGCGCGTTCGGTTGAGGCTCAGCGTCGTCGATCTCGGCAAGCGGCGGCCCAAGGGCCTTCACAAGGTGAAGGTGATCAAGAGTTCGGCCGGCGGAAATTCCGTTAGAGATCGCGGACTACACTCCAACGCCTTTGCGGATTCAGGTCCGAAGCGACGACATTGAGATCGCGGAGCCGGCGCGCCGTTCCCGCTGGCGCGCCTTAAACGTCCAGCGACGGCTATTCGCGCTCTTGCTGCATATCAGGCTGGGGCAGATGTTCGGGTGGGAAGATCCGGAGGCGAATGCCGTCCGTACCCGAGAGCTTCTGGAGAGCTTGGGCGGCATCTGGGTGAAGATCGGGCAGGTGCTCTCGCTGCGCACCGATATGCTCAGGCCGGCGATGTGCCGTGAGCTATCGAGGCTGCAGTACCGCGTATCCGGCTTCGCCTGGCCTCAGGCACGTATCGTGCTCGAGGAGGAGCTCGGGCCCGACAGCATCAGACGCCTCTTCACAGACTTCGACACGAAGCCGTTCGCTGCGGCCTCGATCTGCCAAGTCCACAAGGCGACGCTCCGAAAGGGGAACCGGAGCGTGGTCGTCAAGATCCAGCGGCCAGACGCCGAGGTCCAGTTCAGCGACGACCTGCGCCTCATCGACCGCGTGGTGCGGTTCATGGGGATGCTGGGCATCGGCAAGATGCTGATGCTGCACGAGGGTCTGCGCGAGATCGAGGAGATCCTCAAGGAGGAGACCGACTACCGCTACGAGGCTGCGAACCTCAGGCGCATGCGCAAGAACCTGCGCGACCACGGCGTTCACGTCCCGCGCGTCTTCTCCAAGATCAGCACGAAGCGGGTGCTTGTCATGGACCACGTGCCGGGTGTGCTGATGTCGGAGCTGATCGCGGTCCAGCGCGGGGACCCGAAGCGAGCTCAGGAGTGGCTGGAGGAGAACGAGATCGATCGGCGCAAGGTCGCCGAAGGGATGGTCACGACCATGTTCAGGCAGGTCCTGGAGGACAACCTGTTCCACGGCGATCTGCATCCAGGCAACATAATACTTCTGAGAGAGAATAAGTTTTCGCTTATTGATTTCGGATCCGTTGGGTCACTCGAGCCAGAGATGCTTCGCCTTTACAAGCAGGTTAATCGGGCTCTGATGCTCAAAGACTTCAGAAGGGCGGCGGACTATATGCTGTGCATGGCGCCCGCCCTGCCGAGCTATAGGGCCGGCGAGCTGCGTCAGGCGCTGACCTACACACTGAAGGGCTGGGAGGCGCGCAGCCACTTGCGCGGGATTGCCTATGCCGAGCGTGGCATGGGCTCGATCTCGACCGAGACATCCCGCGTGATGGGCCAGTACGATACACCGCCCAGCTGGGTCATGCTGAGAATGGGGCGCACGCTCGGCACGCTCGATGCCTCGCTCCAGACATTGGTGCCCGATGCCAACTTCCTGAGGCTCTATGCCGCCTACTATCGCGACCTGCAGCATCGTCGCCGTGATCCACGGAAGCTCGCACGAGATGTCGGCCGCACCGCTGGCGAGCTGATGTCGATTGCCTCCGACGCCCGCCTCCTCCTGTCGTCCGACCTTCGACGCGAGGCGCTGAAGCTCAAAGGGATGATGGGCTCTTTCTCACGGGTTTGGGCGGTGGTGCTCTCCCGGCTCCGCTGGGTGGCGATCGGCTTTTGCATCTTCAGCGTGATCGCGTGGTTCTGCCAGTTCGACCGCGATCTTCTGCCCGCTGCGCTCGTGCCTGCCGCCCGCTGGCTCGACGATGCAACCCCGGACGCATCCTATATGGTATGGATGTCGTTCGCGATCTTAGGGCTGTTCGCGGCCCATATCTTAAGGGCAGCGAGCTCGACGTTGAGGCAGCCCGAGTAGCTTGGCCACGAGGCTAGCCGAGCTCACAGCCGACAATGCGACGGAAATAGGCGTGGCGCTCGTCGGTCTGGCGTCGCGAGCTCCGTTGGGACGCGGCGATCGGGCTGCCCGCCCAACCGAGGAGAGTGGCCGCTGGCTGCTGCTCGATGCCATCGAGGCGGCGCTGGCGGATGCCGGTCTTGCGCGCTCCCACGTGGCGGGCAGTCGCGTCGGTGTCTTTCTGAGCGGCGCGGACGGAGGGAACCTCCCCGACGGCGCCTCCTGGTTCTTCGATTTCCACGGGCCGAGCGAGACGGTCGCGGCGGGCGCCCTCCCGGCCGTCCACCGGGCCCGATGCGCGCTCCTGCTCGGCGAGTGCACGATGGCGGTGGCGGGTGGATCGGTCGCCGACCGTCTCATCATCCTGGTGCTCGAGACGGTTCCTCGCTCGAAGGCACCCGCGCGTCGCGTCCGTGCGTGGGTGGCCGGCAGTGAGGCCTCTCACCTCGGGCGCGCCACTCGCCGCGGAGAGCCCGCTCGGGGCAGCGATCTCGACGAGCTCGAGCTACTCATGCTCGCCGGTGGCACCATGCCGGACCGCGCGACGCTGAGTTCCGGCTCGGGAGGCGCTCGGGTCCGAGTGGACCTGCTTTTTCCAGGAGCGGGGTCGGCGGACGACAGACTTGAGGCCGAAGGGGCCAACGCGCATGACCCGATCGTCGCGATTCAGCAGGAGGGGGCCATGCCGCCCACCTTCTGGATTCACGGCGTCTCCGGCGATGTCGGCTGGGTGATGCGACTCGCCCGGTCGCTGGGAAACGACATGCCGATCTTCGGCATCGAGGCCTCGGGCTTCGATGGCCGCGGCGCCATCCTCGACACGGTCGAGGCGATGGCTGCTCACTATGTCGAGGGTCTATTGGCGAAGGGCGTCACAGGGACCGTCTGGCTGGGAGGCTATTCGGGCGGCGGGATGCTGGCTCTAGAGACCTCCCGTCAGCTCCAGGCGAGGGGCGTGCGGACCGAGCGGCTCGTGCTTCTCGACGCCAACGCGCCCGGCAACACGAGCCTCGCCAACGCGTACGTCGAGGGCTTCATCTTCCTGCTGGCCGGGAGCTGGTACGGTCATCTCTGGGGCGCGTCGCAGCCGCTCGACTTCGCCAGGCTCGAGGGGCTGGACCCGGAGGCGCAGATCGAGCGGACGCTCGACTATCTCTTCGAGTGTGCCCGACCGCCGCTGTCGCGCGCGGCGATCCGGCAGCGTCTCGGAGCGATGGACCGCATCTGCCAGGCGACACGCCGCGCGATGGCGAGCTATGCTGCCGCGCCGCTCGTCCCCAGCCCCGAGGTCGTGCTCGTTCGCTGCCGCCAGGGGCTAGGCAACCATGCGAGCCGTTTCAGCATCCCCGAGGTCCTGATCGACGGCGACTATCGCGAGGGCTGGGCCGCCCTGTTCGACCGGCCGCTCGCCGTCCATGAGATCGACTGCGACCACTGGTCCCTTCTGGGCGAGCCCTGGATCGATCAGGTGGCCTCGGCAATCCGGGCCGGCACTTCCGGTCGTCCGGGAGCGGTGCCATGATCTGCCTGCGGATCATGCAGGGAAGGGCACCGGGCGTCAGTCGCCCGATCGGGCAAGTGGCTTTCGTGCCGAGATCACAACATAGTCCGAGGCCGCGAAGTGATGATCGCCGACCTGCTTGATACCCTGCCGGATGAGTGGATGCAGGCGGCTGGCCGCTTCCCGGTCGGCGAGCAGCCGGCGGAGATAGCGAAGGAATCCGGGGAAGACATGCTCGCGAATGGACTGGATGGACACCGCCTCAAAGGCGCAGCTCTCCAGGATCTCCCGGTATCGCGTGACACCGTAGACGTTCGCTGTCGGCACCTGGTAGGCCCAGCGCTCGATGGCGCCGCGCACGCCGCCCGTGAGGACGCGGCCATCCTGCTCGAGCGGGATCATGTCGACCACGCCGAGCCTGCCACCGGGCTTCAGCACGCGGAACGCCTCTTTAAGGAAGGTCTCGCGGCTGTCGAAGTGGAACGCGGCCTCGAGCGAGACGACGGAGTCGACCTCGTCTTGCCCGAACGGCAGGCTGGTGGCGCTGCCGTTGCGGTACTCGATGCCTTGATGCGCGTTGTGCTGACGGGCGTAGTCGAGCTGCACATCGGTAACATTGAGGGCCACGATCCGCTCGGGATGCCTCGTCTGCATCCAGCGCAGATCCTGGTCGCCGAAGCCGCAGCCGGCATCGACGACCACGTCTCCCGACCCGATCCCGGCGGCCTCGCCCAGAAGGTCGACCAGCGCCTCGCCGGCGGCCCGATAACCCTCCGCGTCGCGCCAATAGCCGAGGTTGAGGAAGGTGCAGTCCTCGGCGAGGCGGCTGCGCGTGCCGACGAAGGTGTAGCAAAGATCCGCGCGATTGCGACCGCGCGCCACGAGCAGGCGAGCGAGAAGGCCGACGACGCCGATGTTGGTCTCGGTTCCGGCAGACGCTGTGCTCATCGAGCTGCGACCTCCTCCAATCTGACCGTCCATCTGTGCTCCGCTGCTCCGGGTCGTGTCGGGCGCCGGCATCGCTGGACGGCCCAGTCAGCCCGTCGGAGAGCCTGATCCATGGCGCATCTTCCACCGGGGCCGCCGCTGCGGTTCGTGCAGGCGATACGCTACATGCGCGATCCCCATACCATGCTGCGGGACTATGCGCAGCGCTATGGCGATGTCTTCACCGTCCGCACGGCACGGCTCTGCGTCATGACCGGCCGTCCGGAGCTGATCCGCCAGATTCTGAGCGCCCCGGTCGATCAGTACGGCGTCAATACCGAGCGGGGCCCCGCCCGCGTGCTGGGCGAGAACGGCATGTTCCGTCTGGCAGGCCGCGAGCTGCGACGCGACAGGCGCATCGTCGTGCCCTGCTTCCAGGGGGAGATCCTGGCCAAGCTCGGCGAGATGATGCGCGAGGCGACGCTGGAGGCATTTCGGCGCCTCAGTCCTGGCCAGGTCCTCACGATGCGCGAGCTCGCCCTCGACATCGCGCTCGACGTGATCCTGAGAACGATCTTCGGCGCCGACACGCCCGAGCGGCGAGGCCGGTTCCGCGAGGCGGTGCAGGGCTTCACCGACGCCTACGGGAATCATTTCTTTCTCATCCTGCTGATCTTGCGGATCGAGATCGAGTCGCTGCCGCCCTATCGCCGCTTCGCAGCGTCGCGCGCGCGGCTCGAGGCGCTTCTGCAGGAGGCGATCGACCGGGCGCGCGTCGAGGGTCCGGATCGTGGCGACATCCTGGGCCGGCTGGTCGCGGCGCGCTACGAGGACGGCAGCGGCATGTCCGATCCCGCGCTGCGCGACAATCTGATCACGACGCTGATCGCCGGGCACGAGACGTCGGTCGTCTCGCTCTGCTGGGCCTTCTTCTGGCTACATCGCTACGAGGCCGAGCTCGACCGGCTGCTGGCCGAGCTCGAGCCGCTGGGCCCCGACGCGGCGCCGGCCGACTATGCGCGACTGCCCTTCCTCGATGCCGTCGTCAAGGAGACGCTCCGCCTCTGGCCCGTCGTGACCGACATCAACCGGGTGCTGGCCAAGCCGATGGTGCTGGGAGGCTACGAGCTGCCGCCACGCACCACCGTCGCCGCGGCGACGGCGGTCGTGCATTACGATCCCGACCTCTATTCCGAGCCCGAGCGCTTCCGGCCCGAGCGCTTCCTCGAGCGCCGCTTCGCCGCGCACGAGTACATTCCCTTCGGCGGTGGCGAGCGGATGTGCCCCGGCGGTCAGTTCTCGACCTTCGAGCTCAAGGTCGTGCTGGCGACACTCCTGACGCGGGGCCGCTTCCGTCTGCTGGACGAAGGCCCTCCGGTGGTGCGGCGCATGGGCGCGATGAGCGCGCCCAACACAGGCGTCCGGCTGCGCTACGAGGGTCCTCGCAACGGCTGAGCCGCGCTGCTCAATAGCGGCGGGCGATGTTGACCGGCAGAGGGCGCTTGCGCGTCTCCTCCACCATGCGCATCAGGATGGAGCCGGGCCCAAGCTCCTCGAAGCGCGCATCCTCCTCCTGGAGGAGATACTGGATCGTCTCGACCCACCGCACCGAATGGTCGATCTGCTGGGCGAGATTGTGGGCGACCTCGTCGTCGCGATAGGGAAGGGCGGTGAAGTTGGCGACAACGGGCACGAGCAGCGGCTGAAAGCGGAAGCCGCTCAGGAACGAGGCGAAGGCCTCCTTCACCGGCTTCATGTAACGCGAATGGAAGGCGGTGCGCACGTTGAGGGGCACGACTCGCGCCCCGGCCGCGGTGAGCCGCGGCTCCAGCCGCTCGAGATCCTCGACCGGGCCGGCGAGCACGCACTGCGTCGGCGTGTTGAGATTCGCGATGTCGATCGAGGCGAGGCCCGCCTCCTCGATCAGGCCGGAGATCGTCTCCTTCTCGAGCCCGACCACGGCGTGCATGCCGCCACCATGGATCGCCGCCATCAGCTCGCCGCGCTTCTGCACGAGACGGAGGCCGGTCCGGAAGTCGAAGGCCTCGGCGGCGAGGAGCGCGTTGTACTCGCCGAGGCTGTGGCCGGCCGCGAAGTCCGGCGCCCGGCCGGTCTCCTCGAGCCGGGCCCGATAGCTCAGCGCGTTGACGACGTAGAGCGCCGGCTGGGTATAGGCCGTGTTGCCCAGCTTGCGGTCGGGGTCCTCGAGGCAGAGTTGGCGGATCGAGTAGCCGAGCACCGCGTCGGCCTCGCTGACGAGATGGGGGAAACGGTCGAGAAGCTCGGCGCCCATGCCCTTGAACTGGGAGCCCTGGCCCGGAAAGAGGTGGACGATGGTCATTGCAGCGCGGCCTCGACTCGACTGAGGGTAAGGAGGTTCTGACCGAACTGGTTCATCGCCGGTAAGGCCCGGATCTCCGGGCCGCAGCACAGGCGGGCGAACCCGGCGAGCGTTCCCGAGGGCCCGCAGTCGACGAAGACGCGGCCCGGCACCTCGTTCAGGCGCCTGATGCAGTCCTTGAAGCGCACCGGCGCGCGCAGCACGGTCCAGACGTGGCGGGCATCCAGCCGTTCGATGGGTGCTGCGAGCGTGGCCGACCAGACGGGCCGCGCCGGAGAGGGCGTGCTGAGGCCGAAGCACAGCCGCGCCAGCGGCTCGCTCACGCTGTCGACAAAGGGCGAGTGGAAGCCGTAGCGAAGCGGCAGGCGGAACCACACGATGCCACGGCGGTCGAGGGCGCCCGTGATGGCCGGAACCGCCTCGCGGGACGCGCTCACGACGATGTGCTCAGGGCCATTGATGCAGCCCAGATGGCAGTGCCGGGCCAGCGTCGCATCCTCCTCGAGCAGCCGGGGGCCGGCGAGGATGGCGATCATCGCACCCTCGGGCGCCACCTGCTCGACCAGCCGCGCCTGCTCGCGCAGCAGCTCGATCGTCGCCTCGAGCGACAGCACGCCACTCGCTGCGGCCGCGATGAACTCGCCAAGGCTGTAGCCCAGATAAAGATCCGGCCGGATGCCCCGCGCCTCGAGCGCCCGGGCGGTGGCGTAGCCCTGGGCGAGGAGGGCGAGGTTGGTCTCGAGGAGCCTGTCGAATCTCTCGCTGTCCGCCATCGGCCGCTCGAGGGCGATCCGGCTGAGCGGCCGGCCCGCGAGCGGCCCGGCGAGGCGGTCGCACTCGTCCATGGCCGCGCGATAGGCGCGGTCCTGGGCGTAGGCCTCGGCACCCATCTGATAATATTGGGAGCCCTGACCCGAGAACATGAAGAGGACCTCACGCACGGCCAATCCCGGTCTCGCGGCTCACCATGGGCTCCCTCGGCCTCGTAGCTACCGGATCGGGCTCGGGAGCGGAACCCTCCGCATCGACGGCTCGAAGGCAAGGGGCAAGAATTGTGTGAAAACGCTCCTGTAGCCGGCGCCTCAGCCGAAGCGGTTGCTCCTCGGGAAGCCCCGGGGCACCATCCGGCCGGCGGTGGCGCGCTTGCCCTTGTAGCCGGTGAGGTCGTCCAGCCTGCGGCTACGCTCGCCGTCGGTCCAGGTGAGGCCCTCCTCGACCGGGAAGGTTTTCAGATCCGCGAGCCCGCCGCCCTTGTAGCGCTGGAGAATGACGCCGCGGCCGCGCGACATCTCGGGCAGCTCGGATGCCTCGAACACCAAGAGCTTGCGGTTGGCGCCGACGACGGCCACGTGGTCGCCCCGCATCGGCGTGATGACCTGGAGCGTGTCGCCCTCGACCGAGGTTCACGACCTGCTTGCCGGCCCGGGTCTGCGCCGCGATGTCCTTCTCGCTCGCGATGAAGCCGCGGCCGTCGCGCGTGGCGAAAACGAGCCGACCTTCCGGATCGTGGATGCGGACCGAGAGAATGTCCGCACCCTTGGCGAGATCGATCGAAAGGGAAAGCGGCTCGCCCTGGCCGCGGCCGCCGGGCAGGCGGTCGATGGGCAGCGCGTAGCAGCGGCCGTCGCTCGCGAAGACCAGGAGCTTGTCGGCGGACTGGGCCTTGAGGAGGAAGCGCTCGGAATCGCCTTCCTTGTACTTGATCTCCGCCTTGTCCTCGAGGTGGCCGCGGGCAGCCCGGATCCAGCCCTTGGCCGAGAGCAGGACGGTGACCGGAAAGCGCTCGACCGGCACCTCCAGGAGCTGCGGCTCGACGGTGGGTGCCGCCTCGAGCGTGGTGCGCCGGTCGCCCAGCGGCCCGCTGCCGAAGGCGGCCTCGCCTGCCAGCATCTCCTCCTTGAGCCTCGCCCGCCGCTTGCCCTGGTCGGCGAGCAGCGCCTGGAGCTCGCGCTGTTCCTTGCCCAGGGCGCGCTCCTCCTTCTTGAGCTCCATCTCCTCGAGGCGGCGGAGGTTGCGGAGCCGGAGGTTGAGGATAGCCTCGGCCTGGCGCTCGGTGAGCTCGAAGGCGGCCATCAGCACCGGGCGCGGCTCGTCCTCCTCGCGGATGATCTTGATCACGCGGTCGATGTCGAGGAAGGCTTTCAGGTAGCCCTGGACGACCTCCAGCCGGTCCGCGATCTTCGTCAGCCTGAATCGCGAGCGGCGGACCAGGACCTCCATGCGGTGGTCGAGGAAGGACGACAGCAGCTCGGCCAGGCCCATGACCCGCGGCACACCCGTGCGATCGAGCACGTTCATGTTGAGCGAGAGCCGGACCTCGAGGTCGGAGGTGCGGAACAAGCTCTCCATCAGCAGCTCGGGCGGGACGGTGCGGGCCTTGGGGACGAGGACGAGGCGCACGGTGTCGGAGGACTCGTCGCGCAGATCGCCCAGCAGCGGCAGCTTCTTGAGCGACAAAAGCTCCGCCAGCCGCTCGACGAGGCGGGATTTCTGGACCTGCCAGGGGATCTCGGTGACGACGATCTGATACTGCCCGTGAGCCAGGTCCTCACGCTCCCAGCGCGCGCGCAGGCGAAGGGCGCCCCGGCCGGTGCGGTAGGCCTCGGCGATCGTCGCCTGATCCTCGATCAGGATGCCGCCGGTCGGCAGGTCGGGGCCCTGGACGAAGCGGCAAAGCTCGGCCGCATCGGGTGCCGGCGCACCCGCCGGACGCTCGAGCAGCCATGCCAGCGCCCGAAACAGCTCGCCCGCATTGTGGGGCGGGATGCTGGTCGCCATGCCGACGGCGATGCCGCTGGCGCCGTTGGCGAGCAGGTTGGGGAAGGCGGCAGGGAGAACGACCGGCTCGGTCTCGCTGCCGTCATAGGTCGGGCGGAAGTCGACCGTGTCCTGGTCGATGCCCTCGAGGAGCGCCATCGCGACCGCCGTCAGGCGCGCCTCGGTGTAGCGCATGGCCGCCGCGTTATCGCCGTCGATGTTGCCGAAATTGCCCTGGCCGTCGACGAGCGGGTAGCGCTGGGCGAAGTCCTGGGCGAGGCGCACCATGGCGTCGTAGACCGCGACGTCGCCGTGGGGATGGAACTTGCCGATCACGTCGCCGACGACGCGGGCGCATTTCTTGAAGCCGCTCGCCGGGTCGAGGCGCAGCTCGCGCATGGCGTGGAGCAGGCGGCGCTGGACGGGCTTCAGCCCGTCGCGCACGTCCGGCAGCGAGCGCGAGGTGATGGTCGAGAGCGCGTAGGCGAGGTAACGCTCGGAGAGCGCCTCCTTGAGGTTGATGGGGCGGATCTCGCCGCCCGAGGCGGCTGCGGCTTTGCTCATGCAGTGCTCTCGTCGGGGCTCTCGTCCGTCGACTCGAAGAAGGCCTGGAAACGCTCGCGGGCGAGCGGCATCGGCCGGTCGGCGGGGTCGAGGGTATGGCGTCTCAGGAAGTGCGCCGCAAGCCTGAGGCCGTCACGGATCTGTCGATCGTCGGCTGCACCCAGGCCGAGAAGAAAGGGCGGCAAGGGGAGAAGCCGGCTCTCATAGGGTGCTGCGGCATCGCGGCTCACCGCCCGGCCGGTGCGCGGCGAGACGAAGGCCAGATCCTCGGTCGTGCCCGTGACGGCGCAGGTCGAGAGGTCGAGGGCGAAGCCGAGATCGGCGAGTAACAAAAGCTCGAAGCGGACATAGTCCTCGGGCCAGTCCGGGGCGGCGCTCAGCCGGCCGAGCAGGGCCACGAGGCCGGCGCAGAGACGAGGATGCGCCTCGCGCTCGGCAAGACAGGCCTCGAGCAGGGCCGAGGCGGAGGCGACGGCGGCGAGCCTGCGCGAATCCTCGAGCAGCACGGCAGCGTAGAGACGCACGGGCTCGACCACGAAATGGCCGAGATGGTCGGCGAGCCTCGCCTTCCAGACGCACTGCAGCCGGTTCCCGGGCTGCAGCAGCGGCGACTGCCGGCGGCCGGCCCCGCCTCGCACCAGCCCCAGATGGCGGCCATGCTCGAAGGTCAGAAGCGAGACGATGGCATCGCGCTCGCCATGCTCGCGGGAGGTCAGGACGACGCCCTCATCCTGCCACTCGATCATGAGGAGACGACGCGCTGCGTCATGACGGGCGGCAATGAGATCGGAAGGAGAGGGCGCTCGAGGTGAAGCTCGTGCATCGCGGAACCATCCCGCTTTGCAGCGGACGCCTCGGGGGGAACGGGAGTGTGGAGTTTAGCCAGGAACGTCATGCCGTGCGAGCCATTGACGTGAGAACATTAAGCGAACATCCTTCCCCCGTCACGCACTCTCCTTCCGCCGCGAGCCCATGCCCGCCTATGCCGAGCTCCAGGTCACCTCGAATTTTTCCTTCCTCCGGGGTGCCTCGCACCCCGAGGAGATGGTCGACCAGGCGCACCTTTTGGGCCATACGGCGATCGCCGTCACCGATCGCAGCAGCTTTGCCGGCATCGTGCGGGCGCATTGCCGGGCCAAGGAGATCGGGCTGCGCCTCGTCGTCGGCTGCAGGCTCGATCCGGAGGACGCGCCGCCGCTTCTCTGCTGGCCCGACCGACCGGCCGGCCTATGCCCGCCTCAGCTCGCTCCTGACGCTCGGCAAGCGGCGCGCCGCCAAGGCATCCTGCTCGCTCGGGCTCGCCGATATCCTGGCCCACGACACGGGCCAGATCTTCGCCGTCATCCCGCCGGACGAGCCGGACGAGGCTTTTTCACGCCGGCTGGCCGAGCTGGCCGGTCACTGGCGGGGCCGGCTCCATCTCGTCCTCAGCCATCGCTATGGCGGCAATGACAGAGGCCGCCTGGAGCGGCTGGCGGAGCTGGCCCGGCATGCCCGGGTCAAGCTCCTCGCCACCAACGACGTGCACTATCACGTGCCCGAGCGGCGGGCGCGTGCAGGACGTCGTGACCTGCATCCGCGAGCACTGCACGATCGCCCTGGCGGGCGGGCGGCTCATGGCCAATGCCGAGCGCCACCTCAAGCCCGCGGCCGAGATGGCCCGGCTTTTTCGATCGGTATCCCGAGGCGCTCGAGAGCACGCAGGAGATCGTCGAGCGCTGCCGCTTCTCGCTCGACGAGCTGGCCTACGACTATCCGGTCCAGGACTCCTATGACGGCCGCACGCCCGACGAGGAGCTGGCAAGGCGCACCTGGGCGGGGGCCGCCTGGCGCTATCCGGACCTCCTGCCCGAGAAGGTCCGCCGGCTGCTCGCGCATGAGCTGAAGCTGATCGGCGAGCTGCGCTATGCGCCCTATTTTCTCACCGTCCACGACATCGTGGCCTTCGCCCGACTGAAAAAAATTCTCTGCCAGGGCCGTGGCTCGGCCGCCAACTCGGCCGTCTGCTACGTGCTCGGCATCACCGCCGTCGATCCCTCGCGCACCGACCTTTTGTTCGAGCGCTTCGTCTCGGCCGAGCGCAACGAGCCGCCCGACATCGACATCGACTTCGAGCACGGGCGCCGCGAGGAGGTGATCCAGCACGTCTACGAGACCTACGGCCGCGACCATGCGGCCCTTGCCGCCACGGTCATCCGCTATCGGGCGAAGAGCGCCGTGCGCGAGGTCGCCAAGGTCATGGGCCTCTCGGTCGACGTGCAGGACAAGCTCGGCAAGGCCGTCTGGGGCTGGGGACGGGAGGCGCCCGGCCCGTCGGTCCTCGCCGAGGCGGGCCTCGATCCCGGGGACTGGGCGCTCAAAAAGACGCTCGAGCTGGCCCGCGCCCTGATCGACTTCCCCCGCCATCTCTCGCAGCATGTGGGCGGCTTCGTCATCGCTCGCAGCCCGCTACACGAGCTCGTGCCGATCGAGAACGCGGCCATGGCCGACCGCACGGTCGTCGAGTGGGACAAGGACGATCTCGACGCCTTGAAGATGCTCAAGATCGACGTGCTGGCGCTCGGCATGCTCACCTGCATCCGCTACGCCTTCGACCTGCTCCGCGACCACTACGGCGTCGATCTCGACCTCGCCCGGATCCCGGCCGAGGACCCGGCCGTCTACGAGATGCTGCAGGCGGCCGATTCGATCGGCGTCTTCCAGGTCGAGAGCCGGGCCCAGATGTCGATGCTGCCCAGGCTCAAGCCCAGGACGTTCTACGATCTCGTCATCGAGGTGGCGATCGTCCGCCCCGGGCCGATCCAGGGCGACATGGTCCATCCCTATCTGCGCCGCCGCGAGGGCAAGGAGCCGGTCGAGTTCCCCTCCAAAGAGCTCGAGGAGGTGCTGGGCAAGACGCTGGGCGTGCCGCTGTTCCAGGAGCAGGCGATGCGCATCGCCATCGTCGCCGCCGGCTTCACGCCCTTCCGAGGCTGACGGGCTCAGGCGCTCGATGGCGGCCTTCCGCCGCCTGGGCTCGCTCGACCGCTACCGCACCAAGCTCGTCGAGGGCATGGTGGCACGCGGCTACGAGCGCGAGTTCGCGGAGCGCTGCTTCAAGCAGATCGAGGGTTTCGGCTATTACGGCTTCCCGGAGAGCCACGCCGCCAGCTTCGCGCTTCTGGTCTACGTCTCCTCCTGGCTCAAATGCCATTATCCGGACGTCTTCTGCGCTGCCATCCTGAATGCCCAGCCGATGGGCTTCTATGCCCCGGCCCAGCTCGTCCGCGATGCCATCGACCACGGTGCCGAGGTCCGGGAGCCCGACGTCAACCACAGTTTTTGGGACAGCACGCTCGAGCCGCGGCTCAGGCGCGGACCGTTGAAAACAGCGGTCCGCCTCGGGCTGCGCCAGATCAAGGGCTTTGCAAAAGAGGAGGGCAAGCGGCTGGTCACGGCCCGGCTCCAGCCTTATCGCACGGTCGAGGAGCTTAAGCGGCGGGCCGGGTTGCGCCGCGCGAGCCTCGTGATCCTCGCCGAGGCCGACGCCTTCCGCTCGATGGGCATGGATCGCCGCCAGACACTCTGGGCAGTCCACGCCCTGAAAGACCCGGCCCTGCCGCTCTTCGATCACGCCATGGAGGCGATGCGCCCGGGCTCGAACCAGGGCCCCGTCGAGGGCGCCGACGAGCCCTGGCTCGAGCTGCCCCCGATGCCGCTCGGCGAGCACGTCATCGAGGACTATGCCCGACTGCGCCTCTCGCTGAAGGCGCATCCCCTGGCGCTGCTGCGCGACTGGCTGCAGACCCGGCGTATCGTCACCGCCCGCCAGCTCTGGGACATCCCGCCCGGGCGGCGGGTGACGGTGGCGGGCCTCGTTCTCGTCCGCCAGCGGCCCGGCAGCGCCAAAGGCGTCATTTTCGCCACGCTCGAGGACGAGACCGGCTTTGCCAACGTCATCGTCTGGCCCAACCTCTTCGAGCGCTACCGCTCGATCATCATGACGGCGAGGCTGCTGGGTGCCACCGGCCAGCTGCAGCGCGAGGGACGGGTCATCCACGTGATCTGCGAGCGGCTCCACGACCTGACGGGCGAGCTGCGCCGGCTCCAGGCACACGGCCTCGATCCCCGGACGCTCGACGGCGCCATGTCGCACGCCGACGAGATCCGCCGCGAACCCCGGGACTTCCGCGAGGCGATGCCCGAGGGCAGGAACTTCCGCTGAGATCACCGCCGCCTTGTGCTTCGCGTCACAAGCGAGACCCCGGCACCGTGCCATACCCAACAGCGATCCTTGTGCGCATGCCCGAACGGTGGCACCTCAGGATCAACGACAAGAGCGACGCAGGGGAATCTTCCGATGGCAGCACGCGAGAGACCGCTCGGCATCGTCCTCATCTCGATCTATTTCGGCCTGTTCGGCGTCGTCGGCGCGCTCGGAGGTGCCTGCGCCCTCATTGCCGGCGGCAGCATGGACACGCTGATGGAAGTGGCCCGGCAGGCAGGCGAGCAGCAGGGCCACGCGGCCGACATGCCCGAGATGCCCCGTTTTGGCGGCTTCTTCGTCATCGCCAGCATCCTCGGCGTCGTGGCTGCGATCCTCGAGATCGCCGCCGCCTACGGGCTCTGGTCGTTCCAGCGCTGGGGGCGCCCGCTGGGCCTGGGCCTCGCCTGCTTCTTCATAGCCTGGACGCTTTTCTGGTTCTTCGTCCTCGGGGCTCAGCTGGGCGGCACCGTCGGCGTCGTCTGGATGCTGATCGTGCTCGCGATCAACGCCCTCATCGTCTGGTATCTCCGCAAGCCCGAGATCACCCGTCTCTACGCGCAGCCCGCAGTCTGACTGCGTCCGCGCGTGGAGCTCTTCCGCCAAGCAATGCCTTGGTGGACGATCACCCATGCATGGCCTGCGCGCGGATCAAGCATTTGTGATAGTCGGGGGCCGCCAAGGCCAGTGAATCTGAGCCCAGCGCTAACGGCTTGAGTGCCCTCGCGACTTTGGCTCAGTCGCTCGCCTGCGTCCGACACTTGGCGCCCGCTGAGGCCAGTCTAGATCATGATTCGAGGCCGGCCTCGCCACCGCCGACAGGGGGCATATCATGATCAACCTGACCGTGAACGGACAGCGTCACGAGCTCGACATCGAGCCCGAGACGCCTCTTCTTTGGGTCATTCGCGACGAGATCGGGCTCACCGGCACCAAGTTTGGCTGCGGCATTGCCCAGTGCGGCGCCTGCACCGTCCACATGGACGGCCAGGCGATCCGGTCCTGCTCGATTGCCGTCGGTGACGTGGGCGATTCGAAGATCACGACGATCGAGGGCCTGTCGTCGGACGGTAGCCATCCGGTCCAACGGGCGTGGGTGGCCGAGGACGTGCCGCAGTGCGGCTATTGCCAGTCCGGCCAGATCATGGCCGCTGCGGCCTTCCTGGCGATGGTGCCCGAGCCCGCCGATGCCGACATCGACGACGCCATCACCAATATCTGCCGCTGCGGCACCTATCCGCGGCTGCGCAAGGCGATCCATCAAGCCGCCGCGCTGATGAAGGCCTAGGGAGCCGACCATGGGCCACATCGATTCCGATCTCAGAAAGCTCAGCCGCCGCGGTTTCGTGACGGCCTCGCTCACCGCTGCCGGCGGCCTCGCGATCGGGGTTGCCATGCCGAAGGCCGTCTTGGCGGGACTGCCCGTCGCAGCCGAGCCATGGACGGACCCGGTCGACACGAAGGCCAAGGAGATCAACGCTTGGCTCGTCATCGAGCCGGACGGGACCGTGCTCATCCGCGTCGCCAAGTCTGAGATGGGCGAGGGGATCTTCACCTCCCTGCCGATGATCGTCGCCGAGGAGTTGCAGTGCGACTGGCGGAAGGTCACGGCCGAATACGCCTCCGCCAACCGCAACGCGCAGGAGAACCAGGTCTATGGCCGCATGGGCACGGGCGGCAGCAGCGCCGTCCGCCGCTCGCGCGAGTATCTGCAGCAGGCGGGTGCCAGTGCCCGTGCGCGGTTGATCGAGGCGGCAGCGAGGCGTTGGGGCGTGCCAGCATCCGACTGCCGGGCCGAAGCGGGCAGCGTGCTCCATCCGCCGACCGGCCGAAGCCAGACCTATGGCGAACTCGCCGGAGACGCAGCCGGCATCTCGCTGCCCGCCGAGCCCGCCATCAAGACGCCCGACCAGTATCAGCTGATCGGCAAGCCGATGGCCCGGCTCGACACGCCGCTCAAGGTCACTGGCAAGGCAACCTTCGGCATCGATATCCGTCTGCCGGGCATGCTGTACGCGGCCGTGCGGACCTGCCCGGTCTTCGGCGGCAGCGTCGCGAGCTATGACGAGAAGGCGATCGCCGGTCGGCGCGGCGTGGTGGGCGTCGTTCCGGTGCCCGAGGGGCTGGCGGTCGTGGCGGACCGCTTCTGGCGGGCGAAGCAGGCCGTGCTGGCCCTGCCCATCACCTGGGCCGAGGGGCCTGCGGCCAAGACCGACAGCGAGGAATTCGATGCCGCCTATCGCGCGGCGCTGGACGGGCCAGCGGTCACGGCGCGCAAGGTGGGCGATGTCGACGCCGGGCTGGCGCAGGGCAAGCGGGTCGGTGCCACCTACGAGGTTCCCCATCTGGCCCACGCCGCGATGGAGCCGCTCAACTGCACGGCCCATGTCCAGGGCGGCCGGGTCGAGGTGTGGATGGGAACGCAGAATCCCGATGCAGCCCTCAAGCTCGCGGCCCAGACGGCAGGCGTGCCGATCGAGAACGTCGAGGTTCACAACTGCTTCCTGGGCGGCGGCTTCGGCCGGCGGGCGGTGAACGACGAGCTGGTCCAGGCGGTCACCGTGGCGAAAGCCGTCGGCAAGCCGGTGAAGCTCGTCTGGACCCGCGAGGAGGACATGCGCCACGACCGCTATCGGCCGCAGGCGGCAATCCGCTTCCAGGCGTCACTCGCGGCGGACGGCACGCCGCAGGCGTTTCACGCGCGCACGGCCGTCGGCTCGATCTCGCGCTCTCTGGGTTGGAACAAGGTCGAGAGCGGCGTGGAGCCCTCGGCGGTCGAGGGCCTCGTCAACATGCCCTACGCCGTCCCCGCGCAGCAGGTCGACTGCATCCTCAAGAACACCCACGTGCCGGTGATGTTCTGGCGCTCGGTCGGCAGCTCGCAGAACGCGTTTGCGATGGAAAGCTTCATCGACGAGCTGGCGCACGAGGCGGGCGAGGATCCTTATCGGTTCCGGCGCAAGCTCCTGGCCGGCAAGCCCGATTTCCTGAAGGTGCTCGACACGGTGGCCGAGAAGAGCGGGTGGGACGAGAAGCTGCCCGCCGGCAAGGCGCGCGGCATCGCCATCCACGAATCGTTCGGCACCATCGTCGGCGAGGTCGTGGAGATCGCCGTCTCGCCCAAAGGAGAGATCAAGGTCGAGCGGGTGGTGGCCGCCGTCGACTGCGGACACGTCGTCAACCCGCGCACCGTCGCGATGCAGATCGAGAGCGGTGTCGTCTATGGCATGACGGCAGCGCTCTATGACCAGATCACCATCGAGAAGGGTGCTGTCGTGCAGGGCAACTTCGACACCTACCAGATGGTGCGACTGGCGGATTCTCCGAAGATCGAGACTCATCTTGCGCTGAGCGGCGGCAGCAAGTGGGGTGGCATCGGCGAGCCCGGCACCCCTCCCATCGCCCCCGCGATCTGCAACGCGATCTTCGCAGCCACCGGCAAGCGTATCCGCCGGCTGCCGATCAAGGACACGGATCTGGCTGGCGGGGCCTGAACGAGCGACGCTCGCCCACCTGCCTGGGCGTCCGGGCTCAGTCGCCCAGGCGTCGCAGCAGGTGGGCCAGCTTGTTGTAGAGGTGCTGAACGAGGCTGTCGGCCAGCGCCCTGCCGTTCCGTGCCCGCAGGCGGCCCAGGATCTCCTCGTGCTCCCTGACCGACTGGTCCCAGCGCTCCTGGGACAGGTTCGCCATATAGCGATAGCGCCTGATGCGGGCGTTCAGGGTCTCGTACTGGCGGGCCAGAACGGCGTTGCCGGTGGCGTCCATGATGGCCAGGTGGATGGCCTGGTTGCAGCGGAAATAGCCCGGCAGTTCGCCGCGGGCGTGATGGGCCAGCATCTCGTAATGAAAGCCGCTGACCCGGGCGAGCTGGGCCGGGGTGATCCGCTCGGCGGCGAGGCCGCCCGCCAGCCGCTCGAGCGCCGCCATGACCTCGACGGTCTGATCGAGCTCTTCCGCCGAGAGCCGGGCGACGATGGCCCCGCGGTTCGGCAGCAGCTCGAGCAGGCCCTCCGCGGCGAGGACCTTGAAGGCCTCGCGCAGCGGCGTGCGCGAGACGTCGAGCCTTAGCGCCAGCTCACGCTCGTTCAGCCGGCGCCCGGGCTCGATGTCGCCCTCGATGACGAGATCGCGCAGCCGCGCCGTGACCTCGTCGTGCAGGCTGCGCCGGGTGATCCGGAGGTCGACAGCCTCGGTCAGGGACGTGGTCATGCCAGCGCCTCCGCGAGCACGCGGGCGAGATGGACGGCCTCGCGGCTGGTACCGTCGCCGATCTGATGGCGGCAGCTGGTGCCATCGGCGACGACGAGCGTGTCGGACGCAGCACCCCGCACTGCCGGCAGCAGGCTCGCCTCAGCCATCGCGCGCGAGACCTCCTGATGCTCGGGCTCGTAGCCGAAGGCGCCGGCCATGCCGCAGCAGGAGCTCTCGATGGGCGCCACCTCGAGATCCGGCACGAGCTTCAGCGCCGCCATGACCGAGCCCATGAGGCCGAAGGCTTTTTCGTGGCAGTGGCCATGGACGAGGGCACGCCGCTGCGGAAGCGCTCGAAGCGGCAGCTCTGGCGCGCCGGGGGCCATCAGGAACTCGGCCAGAAGAAAAGAGCGCTCGGGCAGGAGGCCGGCCTCCGCAGCCGGGAGCAGGGCGGCCAGCTCATCCCGGAAGGTCAGGATGCAGGAGGGCTCAAGGCCGACGACCGGCACGTCCGCCTCGAGGAACGGCCGAAGTGCCGCCACCGTCCGCCGGGCCTCGGCCCGTGCCTCCTCGACGAGACCAGCGGCCAGGAAGGTGCGGCCGCAACAGAGAGGGCGCTCGCCGGCAGGCGTGGGATCGATGACCCGATAGCCCATGCGCTCCAGCACCTTGTGGGCGGCTGCCGCATTCTCGGGCTCGAACCAGGTCGTGAAGGTATCGGCAAACAGCACGACCGCGCTCCCCGTGGCACCCGTCAGCCCCGACCTGCCTCGCCAGGGCCGCTGCCAACGCGGCAGGCTGCGCTGCGCGCTGAGGCCTGTCAGTCGCTGGCTTAGAGCCGGCAGCCCCGGCACCTGGTCACGCAGGTTGAGAAGCCCCCGCAGCCGCGACGCATACGGGGCATAGCGTGGCAGATAAGCGATCAGGCGCTGCCGCGGCGACAGCCCGTGCCGCCGGTGGCGTTGGCGCAGGACCTCGATCTTCATGCGCGCCATGTCGACGCCTGTCGGGCATTCGCGCTTGCAGGCCTTGCAGGCGACGCAGAGATCGAGCGCCGCCGCCATCTCGTCGGAGGCCAGCGCGTCGGGGCCGAGCTGGCCCGACAGCGCCTGCCGCAGCACGTTGGCGCGGCCGCGGGTGACGTGCATCTCCTCACGCGTCGCCCGGAAGCTTGGGCACATCACACCACCCGTTGCCTTCCGGCAGGCGCCGTTGTTGTTGCACATCTCGGCCGCGCCCAGCATGCCGCCCCAGGCCCTCCAGTCGAGCCCCGGCTCGAGAGGCGTCGCGGCATAGCCCGGCGAGAAGCGGAGTAGCGTTCGGTCGTCCATGCGCGGCGGGCGGACGATCTTCGAGGGTGAGGTGTTGAAGAGGCCCTGGGGATCGAAGGCGTCCTTCACCTCCTCGAAGGCGCGCACGAGCCGACTGCCGAAGACCCGCTCGTGCCATTCCGAGCGCGAGAGCCCGTCGCCATGCTCGCCTGAATGGGCGCCCTTGAAGCCGCGGACGAGGTCGATCGCCTCCTCGGCGATCGCTCGCATCGTCTTGACCCCCATCTCCTGCTTGAGATTGAGGATCGGACGCACATGGAGGCAGCCCACGGAGGCGTGCGCGTACCAAGTGCCGCTCGTGCCGTGACGTGAAAAAACCTCGTTCAGCGCCTCGGTGTAGTCCGCCAGATGATCCAGGGGCACGGCGCAGTCCTCGATGAAGGAGACGGGCTTGCCGTCGCCCTTCATGGACATGGCGATGTTGAGCCCGGCGGTCCTGAGCTCGGTGATCTGGGCCTGGAGGCCCGCATCGAGCGCGTCGACCACGGCACCCGGATAGCCCAGCTCGCCCATCAGGTCGTGCAGGCGGCGGAGATCGGCCAGAACAGGCTCGCGCTCCTCGCCCGCGAACTCGACGAGGAGCAGGGACTCGGGAGCACCCCGCACGAAGTGCTGGCAGGGAGCTCGCGAAGGCCGGGATGGAGCGCGCGAGGTCGAGGATCGAGCGATCGACCAGCTCGACGCAGGTGGGGTCGAGCTTCACGATGTGCCGGGCCGCCTCCATGGCGCCGCGGAACGAGGGGAAGTGGCACACACCCATCGCCTTGTGCGTCGGCAGGGCAGAGAGCTTGAGCTTGATACGAGTGAAGTAGGCAAGCGTGCCCTCGGAGCCGACCAGCAGCGAGGCGATGTTGTGCCGTCCGCGGGGCACGATGCGGTCGAGATTGTAGCCGCCGACCTGACGGGCGGTTTTTGGAACGTGGGCCGCGATCTCCTCGGCCTCGCGCTCGGCGATGCCGCGCACGGTGCGCACGAGGTCGGCATAGGTGCCGCCCACCACCTCGCCCAGGTTGGCCCCGACCTCGCCGAAGCGTGCCGTCTCGCCGTTCGCGAGCACGGCCTCGATCTCCAGCACATTGTCGACCGAGACGCCGTAGCGAAGCGAGCGGGAGCCGCAGGAGTTGTTGGCCGTCATGCCGCCCAGCGTCGCCCGCGAGCTGGTCGAGACGTCGACGGGATAGAAGAGCCCTTTTGATCTGAGGGCGCGGTTGAGGTCGTCGAGGACCAGGCCGGGCTCGACCCAGACGGTGCGGGCCTCCGTGTCCAGCTCGCTCACCCCGGTGAGCCACCGGCTGTTGTCCATGACGAGCGAGCGGCCGACCGTCTGGCCCGCCTGCGAGGTGCCGCCACCGCGCGGGATGACCGAGATCTCCTCCTCGCGGGCGATGGCGAGCGCGACCTCGACGTCGGCCTTCGTGCGGGGTTGGATCACGCCGATGGGCTCGATCTGATAGATCGAGGCGTCGGTCGCGTAGCGGCCGCGGTCGAAGGCGGAGAAAAGAACCTCGCCCTCGATGGCACCGGCGAGCCTCGAGGCGAGGGCCGGGTCGCCGATCCTGGAATGGGCGGGACGGATGCTGTGCGTGGCCACGGCCGAGCGGACTCCTTTGTGCCTTGGTCGCTGAGTCTTGCATGCAAAAGGCCAGCCCCGCAATCTCGGTGCCGAGAAGCAGGCCTATGGACTTGACAGTCGGCTCCCACCGGCACAGCCTTACGGTCAGTTTTGCATGCAAGATGCCACGCTACGGCGGCATCGAAGGAGATGGGGATGGGACGCCCAGCCGGCCGGCATTTCCTCCAAATTCCCGGGCCGACGAATGTCCCGGACCGGGTGCTCAGGGCGATCGACCGACCCACCATCGATCATCGCGGTCCCGAGTTCCGCGAGTTGGGCCTGGCCGTCCTCGATGGGATCAAGAAGATCTTCCAGACGAGCGGGCCGGTCGTGATCTTCCCGGCCTCCGGCACCGGCGCCTGGGAGGCGGCGCTCGTCAACACGCTTTCGCCCGGCGACCGGGTGCTGATGTACGAGACCGGCCACTTCGCGTCGCTCTGGCAGGAGATGGCGCGGCGCCTGGGCCTGGCGGCGGAGTTCCTGGACGGCGACTGGCGCACCGGTGCTGATCCAGCGCGGATCGAGGCAGCGCTGGCCGAGGATCGGGATCATGCGATCAAGGCCGTATGCGTCGTCCACAACGAGACCTCGACCGGCGTCACCTCGCGCATCCCCGAGGTGAGGGCGGCGATCGACCGGGCGAAGCACCCGGCGCTGCTCATGGTCGACACGATCAGCTCGCTGGGCTCGATCGACTATCGTCACGAGGCGTGGGGCGTGGACGTCACGGTGGGCGGCTCGCAGAAGGGCCTGATGCTACCCCCGGGGCTGAGCTTCAACGCCATCAGCGACAAGGCGCTGGCCGCGCAGAAGACCTCGCGTATGCCCAGGTCCTACTGGGACTGGGGCCCGATGCTCGCCAATAACGCGCAGGGCTTCTTCCCCTACACGCCCGCAACGAACCTTCTCTACGGCCTGAAGGAGGCGATCGACATGCTCCTCGAGGAGGGGCTGGCGAACGTCTTCGCGCGCCACGACGCGGCACGCCGAGGCGACGCGGCGCGCGGTACGGGCCTGGGGGCTGGAGGTGCTGGCGACCAATCCGGCTGAGTATTCCTCGGCGCTTACGGCCGTGCTCGCGCCCGAGGGCATCGACGCCGATGTGGTTCGCACGGTCATCCTCGAGCGCTTCGACATGTCGCTCGGCACCGGCCTGGGCAGGCTCAAGGGCCGGGTCTTCCGGATCGGCCATCTGGGCGATTTCAACGATCTCACGCTCATGGGCACGCTTGCCGGCGTCGAGATGGGCCTCCGGCTAGCGGGGCTGAAGGATGCCGGCCGGCGGCGTCGATGCAGCGATGGAGCATCTTTTGGGCATGCCGCCCTCGCAGACCGCCCGCGCCGCGTAGCGCAGGCTGCTCAACCAGAGAAAACCAGCAATGGGAGGCTGGACAATGATCATCACACGGCGCGCTTTTCTGGGCTCGACTGCCGCAGCTGGCCTTGCCGCCTCGTTGCCCGCGAGGGCGGCGAGCGAGATCACGCTCGGCCATGTGGGCGAGCCGGGCTCGCTCTTCGACCAGTCCTGCCAGAAGTTCGCAGAGGCTGCGAACGCCAAGCTGGGCGGTGCCGCCAAGGTCACCGTCTACGGCTCGAGCCAGCTCGGCAGCGATTCCGAGATGCTGAAGAAGCTCAAGCTCGGCACGGTCGACCTGGCGCTGCCGTCGAGCGTGATGTCCTCTGTCGTCGACGAGTTCGGCCTCTTCGAGATGCCCTACCTCGTCAAGGACCGCGACCACATGCGCCGGATCCGCGAGCAGATCGTGCTGCCGGAGTTGGCTCCTCTTGCCCTCAAGCGCGGCTATCGCGTGCTGGGCGTGTGGGAGAACGGCTTTCGCCAGATCACCAACAACAAGCGACCGATCAAGGTGCCGGGCGACCTCGAGGGCGTGAAGCTCCGGGTGCCCAAAGGCGTATGGCGGGTCAAGATGTTTCAGGCCTACGGCGCCAACCCGAGCCCGATGGCCTTCTCCGAGGTCTTCGTGGCGCTGCAGACGGGCGTCATGGACGGCGAGGAGAACCCGCTGGCCCAGATCTATCCCGCGCGCTTCTACGAGGTGCAGAAATATCTCTCGATGTCGGGCCACGTCTACACGCCGGCCTACCTCGTGGCCGGGCGCAGCTGGGGCCGCTTCGATGAGAAGGTGCAAAAGGCGCTGAGCGAGGCCGCCATGGAGACCCAGGATCCCATCCTCGATCTTGGCGCCAAGCTCGACGACGAGCTCCTGGGCAAGCTCAAGGAGCAGAAGATGGAGGTCAACGACGTCGACAAGCAGGCCTTCATCGACAAGAGCCAGGGCATCTACGAGGCCTTCGCCCAGGAGGTCCCGGCAGCCAAGGCGATGATCGCCAAGGCGCAGTCGCTCGCTACCGCTTCCTGATCGGCCAGGGTCCAGCCGGCGGTGATCGAGCGCCTGCGTTCCGTCTTCGAGGCGCTGCTCGAGTGGATCGTCCTCCTTCTCGTGGTGGCGCTGACCCTTCTCATCATCGCCGGCTTCGTCTTCCGCTACCTCGGCCACGCGCTCAGCTGGTATGACGAGGTCGCCTCGGTGGGCCTCGCCTGGCTCACCTACTACGGGGCGGCCCTGGCGGCGGTGAAGGGCGCCCATATCGGCTTTCCCGGGCTCGTCAACGCCTTGCCGCGCAATCTTCGGGTGGCCCTGACCCTTCTCGCCGAAGCCGTCGTCTTCGCGTTCTTCGCGGTGCTCGCCTGGACCGGCTGGCAGGTGCTGGACGTGCTGGGCGGCGACACGCTCGTCAGCCTGCCCTCGGTCCCCCTGCGCCTCACCCAGTCGGTGATTCCCATCGGGGCTGTCCTCTTCATCGTCGCCGAGGCGCTACGTCTGCCGAAGCTACTGGAGGAGGCGAGGGGATCGGGCTTCGTCGATCACGAGATCGAGGAGGCGCTGGCCGAGGTCGGAGACGAGGACAGCGCGCGGCAGAGAACGGAGGATGGCCGGACCATGCAGGGGGCAGCGCGTTGAGCATCCTCCTCATGCTCGTCGGCCTCTTCGCCCTCGTCCTCATCAACGTGCCGGTCGCGGTGGCGCTGGGCGTGGTGGCGGTGCTGGCTGTCGTCATCATCCAGGGCCCGGACATGCTACCGAACGTGGCGCTCGTCATGTTCGAGGGTGCCACCAATTTCCCGCTGCTCGCGATCCCGCTCTTCATCCTCGCGGGTGCGATCATGAACGCCTCCTCGATCTCCAGGCGGCTCATCGACTTCGCCTCCGCACTCCTGGGCTTCATCCGCGGCGGCCTCTCGATCGTGACGATCGGCAGCTCGATGTTCTTCGCCGAGATCTCGGGCTCTGCCGTGGCCGGCGTGGCGGCGCTCGGCACCATCCTGATCCCGGCCATGCGCTCCAAGGGCTATTCCCCCGAATATGCGGCCGCGATCTGCTCCTCGTCCTCGAGCCTCGCCATCATCATCCCGCCCTCGATTCCGATGATCCTCTACGCGGTCATGGCCCAGCAGTCGGTCGTCAAGATGTTCGTGGCCGGCATCCTTCCCGGTGTCGTCGGCGCCTTCGGCCTGGCGCTCGCCGCCTACGTGATCGCCCGCCGCCGCGACTTTCCGGTCGAGCAGGCCTTCAGCCCGACACGCCTTTGGCACGCCACCAAGGAGGCCGCCTGGGCCTTCCTCCTGCCCGTCATCATCCTGGGCGGCATCTTCGGCGGCCTCGTCACGGCGACCGAGGGAGCCGGCCTCGCGGTTGCGGCCGCGCTTTTCATCAGCGTCGTCATCTATCGCGAGCTGGACCTTCGCAAGCTCAAGCGGGCCTGCATCGACGGCGGCGTTCAGACAGCCGTCGTCATGCTCCTGGTCGCCGCCTCGGCGCTGATCGGCGTCTTCCTCACCGAGGCCCAGCTTCCCCAGCAGCTTGCCCACTCCATCAGCGCCATCACGACGAACAAATTCGCCGTGCTGGCGCTCCTGAACGTCTTCTTCCTCCTTCTCGGCATGTTCCTGCACTCGGCCGCGGCCATCATCCTGGTCGTGCCGATCGTGATGCCGCTCGTCACGGCCGTCGGCATCGACCCCATCCATTTCGGCCTCGTCGTGACCTTGAATCTCGCCATCGGCCAGCAGACGCCGCCAGTCGCGAGCGTGCTGATCGCCGCCTGCTCGATCGCCAAGACGGACATCTGGGAGACGACCAAGACGAACCTCGCCTTCATCGGCGTGCTGGTGGTCGTCCTGCTGCTGTGCACCTATGTGCCGTTCGTGTCGCTGGCGCTCGTCCGCCTCTTCTACGGTGCGGCCTGATCGGGTCTCGCTGACCCGGCTGGAAGCGGCCATGCGTCGGGAGCCGGCACCCTGGGCGGTGCCGGACGTTCCTTGCAGCGAGACATCCGGTACTCACGCTTCTGCCTGCTTCGATCAGGAAGAAGAGACCGCCCGTCGCGAGCCCCGCCGACAAAGGACCCGCCATGCCGCTCCGCCGCCTCCTTTTTGCCCTGCTGCTTCTCCTCGCTGCGCCGGCATCCGCCTCGGCCGCGGTCGTCGGCGAGTTCGGCACCGACTGGACCGGCAACGACATCGTCGTCGAGGCCATCGCCGATCCGAAGGTGGCCGGCGTCACCTGCCATCTCACCTATTTCAGCCGCGGCCTGATCGACCGGCTGTGGCAGGGCAACATCTTCGAGGACCCCTCGAACGCCTCCATCGCCTGCCGTCAGACCGGGGCCATCAAGATCGGCGACATCGACCTCGCCAAGGATGGCGAGGAGATCTTCAGCCAGCGCCAGAGCCTGATCTTCAAGCACCTGTCGGTGCGGCGGATCTACGACAAGACGAGCGACAGCCTCATCTACGTGGCCTACTCGCGGCAGGTGAAGCTCGCGAGCGCCAAGATGTCGATCTCGACCGTGCCGTTGTGGAACGCCCAGGCGGTCTGGGAGAAGGGCAAGCCAGGCTGATCGGACCTCCCTGCGCGAGGTCAGACGTCGAGCACCATGCAGCTCGTCTGACCGTGGGCATAGAGCTTGCCGTCCAGGGCGCCGATGAGCCGGCCTTCGGCGGTGGCGAGGCGGCGGCCCACATGGAGCACCGTGGCCTCGGCGCGCACGGCCCCCGTGGCCGTGGTGAGCGGGCGGACATAGCGGATCGAGAGCTCGGTCGTCGTGTGGCTGCGGCCGGCCGGAAGCGCGCTGATCACCGAGCAGCCCATGGCGCTGTCGAGCATCGTCGCTGCCCAGCCACCATGGACGGTACCCTGGAGATTGTAGGCGTACTGCGCCGGCTGGCCCTCGAAGACGACGTGCCCGCTGCCGACCTCGACGAGGCGCAGATCGAGCGTGGCCGCCATCGGTGCCATGGGCAGCACACCCGTCAGCAGCCGCTGCATGATCTCGAGGCCCGGCAGATGCCGAAGCCCGGACCAGTCGAGAAGGCAGGGATCGAAGGCGTAGCGCCGCTCGATCCCCGCCGGCTCCGCGTCGACCGCCTCGCTCATCCCGTGAAGGCCTGGATGCCCGTCTGAGCGCGGCCGAGGATGAGGGCGTGGACGTCGTGGGTGCCCTCGTAGGTGTTGACGGCCTCGAGGTTCATCACGTGGCGGATGACGTGGTACTCGTCGCTGATGCCGTTGCCGCCGTGCATGTCGCGGGAGGCGCGGGCGATGTCGAGGGCCTTGCCGCAGGCGTTGCGTTTGATGAGCGAGATCGCCTCCGGCGCCGCCGTGCCCTCATCCATCATCCGGCCGACGCGCAGCGCCGCCTGCAGGCCCAGCGCGATCTCGGTCTGCATGTCGGCGAGCTTTTTTTGAATGAGCTGGTTCGCCGCGAGTGGCCGGCCGAACTGCTTCCGCTCGAGCGTGTAGGTGCGGGCGGCGTGCCAGCAGAACTCGGCCGCCCCCATGGCACCCCAGGCGATGCCGTAGCGGGCCCGGTTGAGGCAGCCGAACGGCCCCCTCAGCCCCTTGACGTTGGGCAGCATGTTGGCCTCCGGCACGAAGACCTCGTCCATCATGATCATGCCGGTGGTCGAGGCCCTGAGCGCGAACTTGCCCTCGATCTTGGGTGTGGCGAGCGCCCTTCATGCCACGCTCAAGGATGAAGCCCCGGATGGCGCCCTCATCGTCCTTGGCCCACACGACCATCACGTCGGCGATCGGGCTGTTGGTGATCCAGTTCTTGCTGCCGGAGAGAAGAAAGCCGCCGTCGACCTTGCGGGCGCGGCTGCGCATGCCGCCCGGATCGGAGCCGTGGTCGGGCTCGGTCAGGCCGAAGCAGCCGACCGAGGCGCCCGAGGCCAGCCCCGGCAGATATTTCCGCCGCTGCGCCTCGTCGCCATAGGCCCAGATCGGGTGCATCACGAGCGAGGACTGGACGCTCATGGCCGAGCGGTAGCCCGAATCGACCCGCTCGACCTCGCGCGCGATCAGCCCGTAGACGACATAGGAAGCGCCGGCACCGCCATAGGTCTCCGGGATCGTGGCCCCGAGGAACCCCAGCTCCCCCAGCTCGCTGATGATGCTCCGGTCGAACGTCTCGTGACGGTTGGCCTCGAGGATGCGCGGCATCAGCCGGCCCTGGGCGTACTCGTGCGCCGCGCTCTGGACGAGGCGCTCCTCCTCCGTGAGCTGCTCGGCCAGCAGGAAGGGGTCCAGCCAGTCGAAGGAGGCCAGCTCCGATGGACCCTGCTCCTGCGGGGACGTCCTGGCCGTCGCGGTCATGCCTGCTCTCCCGTTTCCTGAGCGGACCCCATATAGCGCAGCCCGGCGTCGCTTGTCCGCCGGGCTGCGCCGAAATGCGGGGTGTCGGGTGAGGCCTGCACCTCAGGTGTGGCTATGGCCTGCTCAGGGAGCCCACCAGTTTCCGGACATCACGATCATATAGATGAGATGCAGCGTCCAACCGTAGGAGTCGCTGACGGTGTCCACCGCCGTCGCACTGGCAAGATCATTCCAGATGCTATTGAGTAAGAGCTGGTATTTACCATTGATCATGGCTGCCGTACCGAAGGCACCCGTGAAACAGACGTAGTTATAATAGTTGATCGGCGAGCCGTCGAGCTTATACCCGGCGTAGAGCGCATAGATGTTATTGCCCGTAGAGCCGGATATCCAGTCCTCCATTTTGGTAAGGATCTTGTAGGCGTTGGGGTCGCCCATCAAGAGGTAGTCGGTCGCCAGGTGCCAGGGGACGCGACAGGCGTTGAAGTAATAATGGCCGGCGAAATAGTCGCCGACAAAATTCGTTGGCGCGGGCTGCGGCGTCGTGTCGGTGTTGGTTGCGAAGTCCGGGAACAACGCCGTCACCGGGGCATAGGTCGTCTGCAACTTCTTGAGCAGCTTGTAGCTCTTGTCGACCGTCGTCCACCATCCGTAGTCGTTGCTGGCCCAATAGAACTGCCGGAACTCGTGCGGAGTGATGTCCGAGGTGCGGACCGCGTTATACTCGTTGGGATAGGAAGGATCGACCCAGTCGCCCATCTGTGGCAGGTTGGTGCTCGGCTGGATCTCGTACTGGCGAATGGCCGACAGAATGCTCATGGCGGCGGCGAAATAGTTCACGCTGCCGTTGCTTCCCCACTGGCGGTGGGCGAGGAGAAGCGCATGGGCAATAGCGATATCGCCGTCCGAGGCGGAGTTGGCGTCGCTGCTGCTCTGGCAGCTGTCGAGCTGACGCCATGCCATCAGGTACGGGCTGTGGAGCGTCGGATGGTCGCGATAGAAGTGATAGAGCCCGTCGAAAATCGTTTGTGCGTCGGGATCGTAGCCGGCCATGAGGACAGCGATCATCATGCCGTAGCCCTGGCCCTCCGAAACGCTGATCGGCGTTCCTTCGGAGATGGCCGGCTGTGGCCCCATATAGACATAGTAGCGGCCGGTGCCGCACCCGGCACGGAGGAAACTGGCCTTCCAGGACGTGTAGAGCTTCTCCACCGACTGGTCGAGCTCGGCCTGGGTATGGTTGCTGGGCTTGATGGTGCCCGCCGTGTAGGTCACGTGCTGGGGAAAGGGCTTTGTTGGCGCGGCCTGCGAGGCCGCGGGATCCATCGTAGCGAGCAAGCCCGCCAATCCGAGGCCACAAACGCTTTTGGTGAGTAACCGCATTCGTCCTCTCCCATCGCGGCATTTTCTGAGTTGCCGGTTCTCTAGGAAATCAGAACAAATTAATGTTATCCTTGCAGTTGTAGGGAGTCCAGGCCGAGTTCTCTTAGAGCTTTCACATCGATGCCGGCCGGTCCGCTCGGGGGAGTAGCGCCTCCGGGGTGCGGTGGTGGTCGGGCCTGGCGGCCAGGGCGGAGCCGCGGCGCCTTGCCCCGTGCGGATGGAAGGCCCGATGGCCAGGCTCAGGGAGAGAGCCGGCGACGGCGCCGTTCGGCGGACGGTTGCCAGGGCGGCGCTGCAGCTGCTGATGGGGATATCGCGAGGCCGAGTGGCGTCGCCCGGCGGGAGCGGTCACCCGGGCGGCTGCGCTTCCGTGATGGCCATCGAGGCCGAGCCCTCTCGACGGGCGGCCGGGCTCAAGCCGATCGGCTGTCGGCAGGTTCCGTCAAGGCTCGTCGTTCCGGGCGGTCCTGGAACTCCGGAGGGGCGCCGAGACGGGCTTTGTGGCGGTGATCCATGCCCGATAGCGTGGATGCGGGCAGACATCGTCGGGAGACCTGAACGGTAGCGTCTCGACGCCCGGTCTCGGACGTGCCGGTCCAGACCCCACCAGCGCCTGGCGCCGGCCGCCCGCTGACCGTATCGATGGTCACCGGGCCGTCAATGGGCGTGAAAGCTGGTTCTTTCCGACACGCAGCCGGCACCAGCGAGCCCCCAGCCCCGCCCTCGGCCGCCTCGTCGGCGAGATCGAGAGCATGTCCGCGGTGACCGGCATCTTTCCCGACGAGCCCGCATGATCCCGCTCGCCGGCGCGATCCTGCGAGAGCAGAGCGACGAATGGACCATCCGACGGCCCCGCTACAGGCCCCTTGAGACCATCGCGTCCGTTGCGACGCGATGATCTCGCCCTCGCGCCAACCGCGGCGGGCACATGAGCTCAGCCATCCCGATCCGCCTCGAAGAGGCCCGCCTCGGCGCTCCTACGCCACCTCTCGAAACACGAGCCCACCCTCTCGCGCATTAGGTTGATTTCGCGCGACATGAGTTCCAATAAGTAGAATTCATGGGCATCCGAGGAGGCGGACATGGGTGCGGATCTGTCTGAGGAGGCGCTCGGCCTGGTGCAGTCGGGCATCGACTTTATCATGCAGCGCGTCGCGGAACTCGGCCTCACGCTGGTCGTCGAGCAGGACTTTGCGAGGCTCAACGCCTTCCTCGACACGCGAGGGAGCTTCGTCAATCCAAGCTTCGACCCGCGGAGGAGCAAGCTCGGTTGGCGCGACTTCTGGGTGGAGCTTCGCAACCCGACGGGCCACGGCATAGGCTGCAGCGCCGAGCGGGTGATCGAGACCGAGGACTTTGCCGAGCTCGTATCGACCGGCAGGATCTGGTACGCGGAAGGATTCAAGGCAGTGGGCGGCCCCGACCGGATAGAGCTGCGGGCATTGCCGCGGCGCCTTTCCGGCCGGATAAGCCACTCCGGGTCGACCTGGGTCGATCCCAAGTGGCGTCGCCAGGGCCTCGCCATGCTCCTGGCACGTCTCACGCGCGCGCTCAGCTTCCGCAACTACGCAATCGCGCTCAACACCGGGTTCGTGCGCCACAGCCTCTATGTCAGCCCGGTGCCGCGTGAGAGCTATGGGTACACCCACGTCGAGCTCTGCCTGGATGGCTACTTTCCGCCGCAGCGGGGTCCCGAGACCCTCTATCTCTGCTGGATCGACGCGAAGGAGTTCGTTGCGAGCATCCGCGCTCTGCCGGACCATGCCAAGCATCCGTTGAGCCTGGTCCGGGCCGAGACGGCGGCGCTGATCGATGCGCTGCCGCCCGGCTGAGCCGGGCAGGGGCCAACCTGCCGGGCGACCGCCTGCGCTCAATCGACCGAGCGGAGCGCAAGTGCCCGCCTTGCAGCGAGCCCGCAGGACATGTTGGTCAGGCGCCTCCCTCACGTATGCTCTTAAGGATCCATAAAGCGGCTCCGATGCATATGGTGATCGCGCGACGGACCAGTCACCGGGGCGGGGGGTTGACGAAATCCTCTAAGAATACGATCCTAGAGCCATCGCGCAGAGATCGGAGCTCGCATGCAGGAAACAATGGGTGGTTTTGTTCGCTGGCTGGCAGGCTATTGGCCGCGGCGTCTGGTGCTTCTTCCCGGCGGAGAGCCCGTGGAGCTGGTTCATGTGGTTCAGCGGGACGACGACTGCTTTCTCGTCGTCGAGCTGCGAACGGGCGCCAGGCTGGAGCTCGGGCCTGAAGCGCTGGCATCGCGGCTCTGCTTTCCCTCCGCCGAGATCGGCATCTATGTCGCTTTGGCGCTGGCTGGCCTCGTTGCGGGGCTCAGCATCGCATCGCCGCAAGCGCATGAGACGATACCGCAGTGCTCCGTCTCCGCGATCGCGGACCGCAGCTGATGCCTAACGGCGCACCGCTGCGCGGGCTTCGCGCGTGGCCAGCCGCAGCAACGCGCCGCGGTCCGGCGCCGACCACTCCCCACCATCAGGGAGGAGCCTCGCTTCCACATCCTTCAGCTCGCGGCCTCCGACGGTTGACCTCGGGATGAGCAGACATCCGGCGAGATCGGACTCAGGGGCGGCCCAGGCGAGGTCCACGAGGCTGACCAGGGTCCGCGACGCGCTCGGATCGACACGACCGCGAGCGGGGGCCCGCCCGAGGACGACGTCGGCCGTGCTTGCCATCTCTTCTGCGGCCGATGATCTGCCGACACGCACGGGCCTGAAGGAAGCTGCGCGGCGATCGTCAGGATCCGCGCCAGGAGCGCTGTGGAGGCCATGCCGTTCCGCGGCTGGGGGAGGAGCGTGCCGAAGAATGATGCCGCGATGGCCAAGCCGACGACGAGGGCCCGCTCACTGCGGTGTCCGGGCAGGATGGCGCGAGGAGCACGCCGACAGCCCCTGACAGGAGCTGCGCTCCAGCCAATGGGCCGGCGAGGCTGACGGCCTCCACTCCCGGCCAGGGCAGCAGGACCGCTGCTCCCGAGACCGGGACGGCAACGAGATGGAATCCCGATCCATCATGACGGCACCGCTCGAGGTCCAGGAGATCCCGCTCGCCGGGTGGCCGGATGACGAAACGCTCTGCCGACGGTGTCATGTCCACGCTCGCTCGATGCCTGTCAGAAGCCGCTGGCACCATGATCGAGCGATGCCCGGAGGTGCCAAGGCCGCTGCCCGAGTTCGGCTCAAAGGCTCGCGGGCGATACCGGAGGCGCGATCCAGGCTTAATGCTTGATGAACGGCCGAGGACCAGAGCCGTCAGCTCGCGAGAAGCGGCGGCCGCCTGAAGGTGAGCCTGACCTTGAGCCCGGGGGCGTTGTCGCTGAGGTCGAGCTCGGCGTCGTGCAGTCGTGCCACGGCACTGACGAGACTGAGCCCAAGCCCGTTGCCGGGGGTCGAGCGATCCGCATCCAGCCGGACGAACCGCTCGAGCGCCTTCGCACGCATGTCCGGGGGAATACCCGGCCCATCATCGACAACCTCAAGATGGGGCCCCGGCCCGGTGCCTGTCGAGACGCACACGTGCCCGCCGACGGGCGTGTACTTGATGGCGTTGTCGGTGACGTTGGCCAGCGCCTGGGCGATGAGCTGGCGATTGCCGATCACCGGCACGTCGGCATTGGCCTCGAGGGTGAGCGCGATGCTCTTCTCCTCGGCGAGCGGCTCGTACAGCTCGAAGACGTCGCGCGCTAGCTCCGAAAGGTCGAGGGGCTCCCACTCCGAGCGCTGGGTTCCCGCCTCCGCCCTGGCGATGTTGAGAAGGGCATTGAACGTCTCGATCAAGCCATCGGCGTCGTGGACGGTCGATTCCAGCAGCTCGCGGATATCCTCCTCGCGAAGGGGCCTCATCAACGCGACCTCGATCCTCGAGCGCAGCCTGTTGAGGGGCGTGCGGAGGTCGTGAGCGATGTTGTCCGTGACCTCGCGCATCCCTGCAAGGAGGCGCTGGATCTGCTCGAGCATCCGGTTGAGGTTGACGGCAAGCTCATCGAACTCGTCACCGCCGCCCTCGACCTCGATGCGCTGGTCGAGATGGCCGGCAATGATCGCCGCTGTCGTGCGATTGACCCGCTCGAGCCGGGCGAGCGTCCAGCGGCTCATGACAAAGCCGCCCACGAGCCCGAGGACGACCATGACGGCGCCGCCAAGCAAGATGGCATTCAGCAGGAGCTGCTGCGTGCGGATCTTGTCGGAGATGTCCCGGCCGACCAGCAGCTGAAATTTGCCGGGCAGGCTGAAGGCCTCGGCCACGACGGGCCTTGCGACGACGCCGCCGTCGGCCTTCCGGGCCTCTACCTCGAACCGGAGGATGTTGTTGGGCCCGATCGGCACGTCCGGCCACTCGGGCAGGTTCCCGGCCAGCACGTGGCCGGTCCAATCCGTGAGCAGGTAGATGCCGAGCCGATCAGGATCGCCCTGCGAGCGATGATCGATGATCTTGATGAGCCCGACGAGTCCTCCTTGCGATGCCTGCTCCTTGAGCCCCTGGATCTCGGCCTCGATGGTCTCCATCGTCTGGCGCTCCATGTAGCGCGCGCCCGCGACATACACGAAGACAAGAAGCGCCAGAGCCGAGAGACTGAAGATCAGGAGATAGGCGACCGTCAGCCGGAACGTCGACGATCTAAGCAGCCTTGTCGGACGCTCGGAGGCTGTAGCCGGCGCCACGGACCGTATGAATGAGCGGGTAATCGAAGCCACGATCGATCTTCTGGCGCAGCCGGCTGATGTGAACGTCGATCACGTTGGTCTGGGGATCGAACCTGTAGTCCCAAACCTTCTCAAGTAACATCGTTCGCGTCATCACCTGGCCGGGATGGCGCAGCAGCACCTCGAGGATCTTGAACTCCCGCGGCTGGAGGTCGATCTCCTGGCCCGCCCGCTCCACGCGACGCGACAACAGATCCATCGAGAGGTCGCTGTACCTTAGCACGGTCTCGCGGCCGTCGCTCGCCTCGGATGCGCGGCGCCGGACCAGGGCCTCGAGACGCGCGAGCAGCTCGGAAAAAGCATAGGGCTTGATGAGGTAGTCGTCACCTCCCGCGCGCAGGCCCTTCACCCGGTCGTCGACCTCGCCAAGCGCCGAGAGGAAAAGGACCGGCGTACGGTTGCCGGTGGCGCGCAGGGTCTTGACGAGGCTCAGGCCGTCCAGCGCCGGGAGCATGCGATCGACGACCAGCGCATCGAACCCTTCGGTGGCGGCAAGGAGCAGCCCGTCCTTGCCGTTGTGCGCCACCTCGACCGTATGCCCGCTCTCGTTCAGCCCTTTGGCAAGATAGGCAGCGGCATCCTTGTCGTCCTCGATGACCAGCACGCGCATAAGTTGCTGAGTTCCGGATCGGGCTTCGCTCGGCCCAAGCTCGCTCACTGACAGTTCCATTCTCGTATGCCTCTCAGAGTAAAGGCAAGCGCCACGGCAGCCGATGCTGCCGTGGCGTCGACAAATCTCAAGAGACGGCGAAGGGCACCGCCATGAAGAGCTGCGAGCCGTCCCGCCACACCAGGAGGAGGACCGACTGGCGGCCGTCCTTGTGAGCGCCCTGGATGTCCTCGACGGCCTGCTGCGGCGACCCGACGTCGCGGTCGCCCACGCGGAGGATCACGTCGCCCGCCTGCAGGCCTTTCGACTCGGCCGGGCTGTTCGGCACGACGCTCTGCACGAGCACGCCCCGCTTCTCGTCCTGAAGGCCCAGCTGGCTGCGCTCGTCGGGGGAGAGGGGAGCGAGACTCAGGCCGAGATGCGGCTGCTCCGCCTGGCCACCACCGTTGTCCGCAACCTTCTCCTCGCTCGGCATCTTGCCGATCGCGACGTCGAGCGTCTGCTCCTTGCCGTCGCGTATCACCGTCACCATCGTCTTGGCGCCCGGGTCGATGTCGGCCACCTTCTGGCTCAGCTCGCGGACGGTCGTGATCGGATTGCCATCGAGCTTGGTGATGACGTCGCCCGTGTGCACGCCGGCACCGGCGGCCGGGCTGCCCGGCTCGACCTTCGTGACAAGGGCGCCCTCGGTGCTCTTGAGGCCCATGCTCTGCGCGATGTCAGGGTCGATCGCCTGGATGCCGACGCCGAGCCAGCCACGCTCGACGGAGCCCTTGTCCTTGAGCTCCTGGATGATGTGCTGGGCCTCGTTCGAGGCGATGGCGAAGCCGATGCCGACGCTGCCACCCGACGGCGAGTAGATCATCGTGTCGATGCCGATGACCTTGCCGTCGAGGGCGATGGTCGGACCGCCGGAGTTGCCCGGATTGATCGAGGCATCGATCTGCAGGAAGTTGTCGTAGGGGCCGGCACCGATCTCACGCTTGGTGGCGGAAACGATACCCGAGGTCACCGTGCCGCCGAGGCCGAAGGGATTGCCGATCGCCAGCACCTTGTCGCCGACGTGCACGGCGCTGCTGTCGCCCCACTCGAGGAACGCCAGCGGCTTGTTGGCCTCGACCTTGAGGAGCGCCAGGTCGGTGCGCTTGTCGATGCCGACGAGCTTGGCCGGCAGCTTCTGGCCGTCCTGCAGCGACACCATTATCTTGTCGGCACCGCCGGCCACGTGAGCGTTGGTCACGATGTAGCCGGCAGGATCGACGACGAACCCGGAGCCTTCCCCGTGCAGACGCTCCGACTTGGGCCCCTGCTGCATCGGCATCTGCTGGCCGAAGAAGCGCTCGAAGAACTTCTGCATCTGAGGATCGTTGAAGGGCGAGGCGGTCTGGGCCACCTTCTCGGTCTTGTCCACCGAGACGTTCACGACCGCCGGCAGCACGGTCTTGACGAGGGGCCAGTAGGAATCGTCGTAGTTGTGGGCCGCGTTGACATGTTCGGCCGCATTGGTGACGTTGTCGGGCTGCGCCGCGTTCACGAGCACGCCGCCGGCCGCGAGGATTGCGACCGCCGAGGCCATGCCTAGCAACGTTGTGCGCAGTCGGCGGCCCTTGGGAGGGGTGGAGGGGCGAAGGTTCATAGACGGCAAACTCCGTTTCTGGGTCCGGCAGCGCGGTTGCACAGCCTCTGCCACCCCGCGCTTTCGATGGCCTATTAGTTAGTTCATGAATATGGCAACTCTCTATCCACGCGATGACATTTCATTAACTGCTCGTCATGCGGGTTCAAGTCTCGAGGTAATCGCGTAAAACGAGCATTCCGGCTCGTGCGGCACTTCAAGCTCGGCGACGGCCGTCGCCTTGGGGAAGCAAGCTGATATAGAGGCGCCGGCCGGGGACGCGGACTGGCCGATCGGTAGCGGCGGCTGCTCGCTTTGCGACGAGCCTCGGCCGCGACCCGATCGCTCTCCGAGCGCTGTTGACGATGGGGAAAGGCGTGCGGCAAGCTTCGGGCCCTGCGATGGCGCGGGCGGAACTTCCAGTGAAGGTGCGACGATGAAGACGATTCTCGCCCATCTCGAGATCAGCCCGCTTCTGGATAGCGTGCTCGAATGCTCCTATCTGGTCGGGCGCCGGTTCGAGAGCTACATTGAGGGGCTGCACATGCGCCCGGGCCAGCCGGACGTCATCGCGGCCGGGGCCGATGGCTTCGTCGCTGCGGCACCCGACCTCGTCGCCGGGTTCGAGCGGGAGGCGAAGGAGCGGGCCGAGCGCGCGCGCACCGTCTTCGAGGAGTTCATGCGCCGGCACGAGCTGCCGCGCGTCGGCGAGGGAAAGGCCAGCCTCTCGGCTGATTGGCGGATCGAGCTCTCGACGGGTCCCTCAGCGATCGGCAGCCTCGGCCGTGTGTTCGATCTGATCGTTGTCGGGCGGCCGCTGAAGGACTCGATAGCGCCCAGCATGGCGGGCCTGGAGGCCGCGCTCTTCGAGGCGGGCCGTCCGGTGCTCGTGGCGTCGCCCAAGCCGCCGACAACGCTCGGCGAGAATGTGGTCGTAGCGTGGAACTGCAGCACCGAGACCGCACGCACGGTGGCGTTCGCGATGCCGTTCCTACGCCAGGCCCGCAAGGTGACGGTGCTGGCGATCGAGCGGAACGCCGTTCCTGGGCCGACCGCCGCCGAGCTCGCGCTCAATCTCCGGCGCAACGGCATCGATACGGACTGGAAGGAGGTCCCGGCCGGCGATCGTCATGCCGGTCAAGCCATTCTCGACGAGGCCACCACCCTGGGCGCGGACCTTCTGGTCAAAGGCGCCTACACCCAAAGCCGTCTGCGTCAGATGATCTTCGGAGGGGCTACGAGCCACATCCTGGCTGAGACCCAGATGCCCGTGATCATGGCGAACTAGACGGTCCAGGAGCTCCCTCCTCATGTCCCTAATGATCGCCCTTCATGCTCTGGCCGCCATCTTGTGGGTCGGTGGCATGTTCTTCGCGTATGTGGTTCTGCGCCCGAGCCTGAGCGGCCTGGACGGAGCCGACCGCCAAGCCCTCTGGCGGGCCGTGTTCGAGCGTTTCTTTCCCTGGGTGATCGGCTGCGTGGTGGTGCTGCTGGTCAGCGGTTATGTGATGCTGTTCGGGTACCTGGGCGGGTTTGCCGGTGCCGGCGTCGCCGTTCACATCATGCACCTGCTCGGTTGGGTGATGTTCCTGCTCTTCTTCCACCTCTACTTTGTGCCGTGGCGTCGCTACCGTCGCGCGCTGGACTCGGGTGACGGCAAGGCCGCGGCGGCGGCGTTGAGCCAGATAAGGCTCATCGTTGCCGCCAACCTCGGCCTTGGCATCATCACGGCGGCAATAGGGGCCAGCGGGCCCTATTGGCACTAGGAGCCGTTCAGGCCCGCTGGCTGCCGCCCGTCGAAGCCCGTGCATGCCCTAGTCGCCTCGGTGAAGGCGTTCCTTTTCAGGTCGCCGTCATTGGTTGTGGGCGGCTCGGCTGTCGTCGTCGCGGTGGCGGTCGCGGGGTGGATCTGGTCGAGGAGCGGCCCCTTAGAGCAGGACTTGCCGCTCCCGGGAGCATCACTGACGCCGCCTGTGGCCGATCACGCCGTCTCCGTCGATCGGCCTGTCTCCAATGAGCAGCTCGCCGCCGCCATCAAGGAGATCAAGAATCGGCTTCGGCCCGACGAGGTCCGGCTCACCGGTCCCGCGGAGGAGCTCTTGCGCAAGCAGGTCGAGACGTTGCAGGCGAGCGTCACGCAGCTACGAAGCGAGCTCGACGCCGCCCGCCGGGCGCGTGACACGCTCCTCGAGGACAATCACCGACTGGCCTCCGCAAACCGGGCGTTGCAGGCCCGCGCTGCAGCAGGGGAACAGGCGCTTCTCCCTGGGGAGTCGAGGCCCGATCGGCTCGAAGCCGGGCCGGATGCCCTGCCATCAAGCGATGCAACCGAGCCCGACCCATCAGCCTCGGCGCCATCCAGCCCGCTCGCGCCGCCCATGCCCACCCAGCTCGTCGCTCAGGATACGCCGCGCACGGGTCCGGAAGGACGCCTCCGGATCCTCGTGCGCATGCTCGATGCCGATGTCTCGCGCGACGGATCGCGCGTTACGGTGCCTCTCACCGTCGCGTTCGACCCGGCGACGGACGAGCTGACCCCGGCCTCAAGCCCGGTCTTGACGAGGTTGGCCGAGCTTGCGCGCCTCTACGGCGCGAAGGCGGTCCATGTGAGCCTCTTCCGTCGACCGTCGGCCGATCAGGGCAAGCCCTCGGCGCTGCTCCAGCGGCATGCTCGCTCCCTATCGGATGCGCTCGCCGCCACCTACGGTGTGGGCGCCGCGGTGACCGCCACGATCGAGCCGGCCCCGGCCGAGCCGCAGACGGCGGGAGCGATTGAGGTCGAGCTCAGGCGCTAGGGGACGCCGGCGGCCGGCCGCCTCCTGTCGCCGGTGCCTACAGGGATCCGAGCTGGCGGGCTCGCGGCCACGGGTGGAAGCGTTCAGGTCAACAGGCATGGGGCAAGGCATGCGGCCCGATCGGGAGTTCGACTATGTGATCGTCGGCGCGGGCTCTGCGGGGTGCGTGCTGGCGAGCCGGCTCAGCGCCGACCCCTCGCTCCGTGTGCTCCTGCTCGAGGCGGGCCCGCCGGATCGCGGCTGGAGAATCCATATGCCGGCCGCGCTGACCTACAATATCGGTCGCCCGGGCGTGGACTGGTGCTACCGGACAGAGCCGCAGGCGCAGATGGACGGCCGACGCCTGCTCTGGCCGCGCGGCAAGGTCCTGGGCGGCTCCTCCTCACTCAACGCCATGGTCTACATCCGCGGCCATGCTCTCGATCTCGACCGCTGGGCAGAGCAGGGAGCGGATGGCTGGGCCTATGCCCAGTGCCTTCCCTACTACCGCAAGGCAGAAGCCTTCTCGTTGGGAGCGGATGAGTACAGGGGCGGCGAGGGGCCTCTCCGGGTAACACGTGGAGCCACGCCCAACCCACTCTTCGATGCATGGATCGAGGCCGGCCGGCAGGCGGGCTATCCCGTCACCGCCGACATGAACGGGTTCCAGCAGGAAGGCGTGGGACGGATGGATATGACCATCCACCGCGGCCGTCGCTGGAGCGCCGCGCGCGCCTATCTGCGCCCGGCCCGCCACCGGCCCAATCTCGTGATCGCGACACGCGCGCTGGTCACGCGCGTCCTGCTCGATGGCCGCCGAGCCGTCGGCGCCGAATATGTCGAGAACCACGGCGTCAAGACGGTCCGCGCGACGCGCGAGGTGATCCTAGCCGGCGGCGCCATCAACTCACCCCAGGTGCTGATGCTCTCGGGCATCGGCCCCGCCGACGCCCTGCGCGCCTGTGGTCTCGAAGTCCGCCACGACCTGCCGGGCGTCGGCGCCAACCTCCAAGATCACCTCGAGCTCTACGTCCAGCAGGCATGCCAGCTGCCGGTTACACTGCTGAAGGCGATGCGGCCGCTGAACATGGTGCCGATCGGCCTTCGCTGGTTCCTGTTCCATGACGGCCTTGCGGCGAGCACGCATCTCGAGGCCGGTGGCTTCATCCGCTCGGGGCCGGGCGTGCCACATCCCGACATCCAGTACCACTTCCTCCCGGCGCTGGTCTCCGACCATGGCCGCGCCAAGGGCGATGTGCATGCCTATCAGGCCCATGTCGGCCCCATGCGCCCGGCGAGCCGCGGCTGGCTGAGGCTGCGCTCGGCCGACCCGCGCGACGCGCCCGTCATCGAGCCCAACTATCTGGCCGAGGAGCGCGATCGGGCCGAGATGCGGGCCTGCGTGCGCTTGACCCGCGAGATCTTCGGCCAAAAGGCGTTCGAGCCCTATCGCGGCCGTGAGCTGGCCCCGGGGCCCGACGTCTCGAGCGACGAGGCGATCGACGCCTTCGTCCGCGCCAAGGCCGAGAGCGCCTACCATCCCTCCTGCACCTGTCGCATGGGGCGTGACGCCCTGGCCGTGGTCGACTCTGCCTGCCGGGTGCGTGGTGTCGATGGCTTGCGGGTGGTCGATGCCTCCATCATGCCCAGCATCGTCTCAGGCAACCTCAACGCGACGACCATCATGATTGGCGAGAAGGCGGCCGACCTGATCCTCGGTCGCCCGCCGCTGCCGAGCGCCGATGTTGCAGTCTACGAGGCGCCCGGCTGGCGCCATCGCCAGCGCTGACGAGGCTTGCCCCAGACGCGGATGGGGCTACGCTCGTGCGCGCCACTGATGGATGGGGAGGTCGTCGATGCGCTGGACTGGGCTTGCTCTCGGAGCCGTGCTTCTCGGCGCTGCAGGCAGCGCCGTGGCTTCCGTCCCTCCGGCCTGCGAGACTGTCCGCTTCTCGGATGTCGGCTGGACGGACATCACGGCGACCACGGCCACGACCTCGCTCGTCCTGGATGGCTTGGGCTACAAGACCAAGACCGACATCCTGGCAGTGCCGGTGACCTACGAGAGCCTCAAGAACGAGGATATCGACGTCTTCCTCGGCAACTGGATGCCGACGATGGCATCGATCATCGGGCCGTACGAGAAGGCCAAGCAGGTCGACGTCGTGCGCGCCAATCTCGAGGGGGCCAAGTACACGCTGGCCGTGCCGGCCTATCTGGCCAAGGAGGGTCTCAAGAGCTTCGCCGACATCGCCAAGTTCAAGGACCAGCTCGGTGGCAAGATCTATGGTATCGAGCCGGGCAATGACGGCAACAAGCTCATCCAGGAGATGATCGACAAGAACGCCTTCGGCCTCAAGGGCTTCGACTTGGTGGAGAGCTCGGAGCAGGGCATGCTGGCCGAGGTTGCCCGCAAGGTGCGCAGCAAGGCGGCGATCGTCTTTCTCGGGTGGGAGCCGCACCCGATGAACACGAACTTCGACATGACCTATCTCTCGGGCGGCGACGACTGGTTCGGCCCGAACTATGGGGGTGCCACGGTCTACACCAACGTGCGAGCGGGGTACGTCCAGGCCTGCCCGAACGTCGGCAAGCTCCTGCAGAATCTCGTCTTCAGCCTGAAAATGGAGAACGAGATCATGAAGGCCATCCTGGACGACGGAAAGGATCCGAGCGCGGCGGCCCACGCCTGGCTGAAAGCGCATCCCCAGGTGCTCGACGGCTGGCTCGCCGGCGTGACGACGGTCGACGGCAAGGACGGGCTTGCGGCCGTCAAGGCGTCGCTGGCCCTGTGACGAGCCCTGATCGCGTGCCCTCCAGCCTATGACCGACTGGCTCACCGAGCATCCGCTCCCGATCGGTCGCCTGATCAAGCTGCTGGTCGACTATCTCAACGACCATGCGGCTTGGCTCTTCGATCTCGTCTCCTTCGCCATCGGCACCGTGGTCGATGGGCTGGTCTCGATCCTTGCCGCTGTGCCGCCCCTTCTTCTGCTGCTGGCCTTCGTTACCGGGGGCTATCTCCTGCAGCGCTCCTGGAAGATCGCGCTCCTGATCGCGGCTGCAGGCCTGCTGATCATCAATCTCGGCTACTGGCCGGAGACGATGGAGACGCTGGCGCTCGTTCTCTTCGCGACTGTGATCTGCATGGCCGTCGGCGTGCCGGCGGGGATCGCAGCCGCGCATCGGCCGCGGCTGTTCGCCGTTCTGAGGCCGATGCTCGATCTCATGCAGACGATCCCGACCTTCGTCTATCTCATTCCAACACTGATTCTCTTCGGGCTCGGCATGGTGCCGGGGCTGATCTCGACGGTAATCTTCGCGCTGCCCGCTCCGATCCGTCTCACCCATCTCGGCATCACCTCGGTGCCCCGCCCGCTCATCGAGGCAGGCGAGGCATTCGGAGCGACGCCTCGCCAGCTTCTGCTCAAGATCGAGCTGCCGCATGCCGCGCCCACCATCATGGCCGGCCTCACCCAGTGCATCATGCTGTCCCTGTCCATGGTAGTGATCGCCGCCCTCGTCGGCGCGGGCGGTCTCGGCAAGCCGGTCGTGCGTGCGCTCAACACGGTCAACATCGGGATGGGCTTCGAGGCAGGCCTGGCGATCGTGCTCTTGGCCATCATCCTCGATCGTGTCTGCCGGCCGCGCGAGGCGCGGGGCCGCCGTGGCTGAGCGGCCAGCCGTCGCCTTCGACGCGGTCGATATCGTCTTCGGCTCGAGGCCCGAGCAGGCGTTGCCGCTCATCGACCAGGGACGCTCGCGCGAGGAGATCCTCGAGGCCACGGGCCAGATCCTCGGCGTCGCCGGCGCCAGCCTCGAGATCGCGCCTGGCCATATCTGTGTGCTGATGGGCCTGTCCGGCTCGGGCAAGTCGACGCTGTTGCGGGCCGTCAACGGCCTCAACAAGGTGGCGCGCGGGCGTGTCCTGGTCGCGGACGGCGACCGCGATGTCGATGTCACCCGCTGCGATCGGGCGACGCTCCGGCGCCTGCGCACGACCCGTATCGCGATGGTCTTCCAGCAGTTCGGCCTTCTGCCCTGGCGGACGGTTGCCGAGAATGTCGGCTTCGGCCTCGAGGTCCGAGGCGTGCCGAAGCGCCAGCGGGATCGAGTCGTCGAGGAGAGGTTGGCCCTGGTCCACCTCGACGCCTGGGCTCAAAAGCGCGTCGACGAGCTCTCCGGCGGTATGCAGCAGCGGGTGGGCCTGGCGCGGGCGCTTGCGACGGACGCCGACATCCTCTTGATGGACGAGCCCTTCTCGGCCCTGGATCCGCTCATTCGCGTCCGGCTCCAGGACGAGCTTGTCGAGCTTCAGCACCGTCTCGGCAAGACGATCGTGTTCGTCAGCCACGACCTCGAGGAGGCGCTCAAGCTGGGCTCGACCATCGCTATCATGGAGGGCGGCCGCATCATCCAGGCGGGACCGCCCGAGGCGATCGTGACCCAACCCGCCACGGATTATGTGCGCGACTTCGTCTCCCACGTGAATCCTCTTTCCGTGCTGACGCTGTCGACCGTGCTTACACCCGCGGCGGCTCTCGAGCCGGACGGCGTCCCGGGTGAGCGGCTCTGGATCGACCGGCGCACGCGGCTGCGCGCCGAGCTTACCGTCAGGGGTGGGGTTCGGCGTGTCGTGGGGGATGGGCTGCAGCTTCGCCTGATCCGTGAGCTCGAAGGCAACGAGGTGACGCCGCCGCCGTGCGACACCATGCTTGTGGCACCACCCGAGGCGCCGGTACGCCTTGCGGTCGAGGCGATCCGCGTGACGGGCTGGCCCGTCTGCGTGGTGGACGGCGACGGCCAGCTCCTGGGCCGCGTTGGCATAGATGAGGTTCTCGGCTGTCTTGGCGGGCGTCACATCCAGCGCGGCTAGGTCGTCCACCCCGGTAACTACAATGCACGCAAGCCATGGCGAGGGCTGGCATGGCCACGGCCGCCGAGCGCTTATGCGGCGAGCGCCGCCAGCAGCTCGGATGCGCTGTTGCGGCGTGGCCGCCAGAGATCGCGCCTTATCGCCTCCTGGAAGCGGGCGGCCGTCTCGCGCAGGGCTGCGGGGTTGTGCGCCTGCATGAAGTCGCGAACCTTCTCGTCGGCGAGGTAGGCGTCGAACAGCGCGTCGAAATGGTGATTGTCGACCACCCGCGCGGTGGCGGCGAAGGCGAAGAGATAGTCGACCGTCGCGGCGATCTCGAAGGCGCCCTTGTATCCGTGGCGCATCACGCCGGCGATCCACTTGGGATTGGCCGCACGGCCCCGGACGACCCTGCCGATCTCGTGGCGGAGCGTCCGCACACGGGGGCTCTCCGGCCGGGCATGGTCGTTGTGGAAGATCTCCGGCTGCCGGCCGGAGGCGACGCGCACGGCCGCCGCCAAGCCGCCCTCGAACTGGTAATAGTCGTCGCTGTCAAGAAGATCGTGCTCGCGATTGTCCTGATTGTGGAGGATGAGCTCGACGGCCGAGAGCCGCCGCTCCAGGGCATCCGAGGCGCCCAACCCGGCGAGGCCCCGACCGTAGGCGAAGCTCCCCCACGAGCGATAGGCCGCTGCTAGATCGGTCTCGTCCTCCCAGCCGCCCTCGTCGATCATGGCCTGCAGCCCGGCGCCGTAGGCACCGGGCATCGAGCCGAAGATGCGGGCCGTCGCCCTGCGCTCGGCCTCGGCTTCGGCTTGCCCCTCGGCGCGCAGGCGCGCCGCATATTCTCCGGCCGTCGCAGCGAGCGGATTCATCTCGGCCGGCTCGTCCAGCCTCGCAACCGCGCGGACGGCATCGTCGAGCAGCTCGATCTGGGTCGGAAAGGCGTCGCGAAAAAAGCCCGAGATCCGGAAGGTCACATCGACGCGGGGCCGAGCCAAAACCTCGAGCGGCAGGACCTCGATACCTGTCACCCGATGAGAGTCCGCGTCCCAGACGGGACGACAGCCGAGAAGCGCCAGCGCCTGGGCGAGGTCATCGCCGCCGGTCCGCATGCAGGAGGTTCCCCAAGCCGAGAGAGCGACCTCGCGCGGCCAAGTGCCATGCAGCTGAAGATAATGCTCGACGACAAGGGCTGCCGACCGCCACCCGAGATGCCAGGCGGCCGGCGTCGGCACCGCCCGGGTGTCGAGCGAGTAGAAATTGCGGCCGGTCGGTAGGACATCGGGCCTGCCGCGCGTCGGAGCGCCGCTAGGCCCGGGCTCGATGAACCCGCCGTCCAGACCTCTCAGCAGCGCCCGGATCTCGGCTGGTCCCGAAACGCCGATCGCCGGTCGCAGCCGCTGCTCGATCTCGTCCAGCACGGCAGCCGTCCGCTCCCATGCCGGGTCGGGCCCTCGCTCGCCGCCCACCAGCCGGTGGGAGAGGATTTCAAGGCGCTCGATCGTGTCGCCGGCGGTTCTCCAGAGATCCGGCGAGGCGTCGGCCAGCTCCGGCGGCCTGCGTCCCGCTCCAGCCTGCCGCCGGGTCGGCATCGAGCGGGTCGAAGCCCTCGAGCCCGAGATCCCGCGCGAGGGCGCGCTGCAGCGATGCCGTGCGGCCCTCGTCCGGCCCACGCGGCACGCGGCAGAGGGCCACCAGGAGATCGGTCAGCTGCTCACCCGTCGGGCTGCTTCCCAGGATGTGCAGGCCGTCTCGGATCTGCAGCTCCTTGATGTCGCAGAGATGAGCGTCGAGCGCGGCCAACCGGTCAGCCAAGGGTGCTGTCGCGTCGATCCCCAGATCCGCATCGAGGCCGAGCGAGGCGGCGCGATCCAGGATCTCACCGGTCAGGTGGTCGAGGCGGCGCGGATCGAGGCGCTGGGCCATCGCGTACTCGTCGAGAAGCTGCTCCAGCTCGCGGAGCGCGCCATAGCTCTCGGCGCGGGTGAGAGGCGGTGTCAGGTGATCCACGATCACGGCACTCGTCCGCCGCTTTGCCTGCGTGCCTTCGCCCGGATCGTTGACGATGAACGGGTAGAGATGGGGCAGGGGCCCCAACACCGCCTCGGGCCAGCACCCGGCAGAGAGAGCCAAGGCCTTGCCCGGCAGCCATTCGAGATTGCCGTGCTTGCCCAGATGCACGATCGGCATGCAGCCCGAGCTCGTGACGCAGCCAGAGATAGAAGGCCAGATAGCCGTGAGGGGGCACGAGATCCGGCGCGTGGTAGGTGCGCTTCGGGTCGACGTGGTAGCCGCGCGCCGGCTGAAGCCCGACCATCAGATGGCCGAGTGGCAGGATCGCCAGGACGAAGCGCCCGTCCTGGACGTGCGGGTCCTGATCGGGCTGCCCCCACCGCTCCCCGACAGCTCGCTGCAGCTCCGCCGGCAGGGTCCGTAGGAGCTCGCCGTAGCGGGCGAGGGATAGCGTGACGCGTTGCAGACGCTGCTGCCTTCCAGCGAGCTCGTTGGTGACGCCCTTGGACAGCTCGGCCATCAGGGCATCCGCGTCGGCGGGGAGGTCCGCCACATGGTAGCCGGCCTCGCGCATCGCCCGCAGGACCGCGACCGTGCTCGCCGGCGTGTCGAGGCCCACGCCGTTTGCGAGCCGGCCATCGCGTGCCGGATAGTTCGGCAGGACGACGGCGACTCGCCGCTCGCCCACCGGGGTCGCCTGCAGGCGCGTCCAGGCCGCAGCCAGATCGGCCGTGAAGGCGACCCGGTCGGGAACCGGTCGATGGCGGACGAGGTCGACCTCGGTGAACGGGCACCGCTCGCCCACCGACTTGAAGGATACCGCTCGTGCGAGCACCCGGCCGTCGATCTCGGGCAGGGCCACGCTCATCGCGAGGTCACGCGGCGCGAGGCCCGTCATCCCGTCCTGCCACGCCTCGAGACCGCCGCTCGCCAGCACGACCTGGAGGATCGGCACGTCCGGCAGGCGCAGGGGATCGGCCTCGGCGCCCAGCGCGAACCCCGTGACGTTGAGAATGATCGAAGGTGGCAGTGTCGCGACCAGTCGCTCGATCAGCGCGCCGGCACCCGGGTCCTTGAGGCTGGTCGTAAAAAGCCCGATGGCCCTATGGCCGCGCGCCTCGAGCTCGGCCAGGAGGGCGTCGATCGGCAGGAGGTCGCCCGCCTGGATCAGCGCCCGGTAGAAGACGACAAGGGCGAGGGGGCGGCCATCGGGCCGAAGGTCGTCGAGCGTGAGGGGCCCGCAACCCTGCCGGTAGAGCCCCGCTCGCAACAGCGGGGCCGGCTCCAGCCACGGCAGCGTGTGGCCGATCAGCGAGGCCGCGTAGCGCAGACACTGTTCCGCATTGGCGATGCCGCCCTCGCCGAGGTAGCGCCAGAGCCTTCGGCAGGGCTCCGGCTCGAGCGTGCTCCAGTCGTCGAGCTCGGGGTCCGGTCGGTCGTCGCCAGGGAGCACGGCCAGGGGGATCGCGTCGCTGCCGACAGGCGTCGGCCACCTGCTCCAGGCCATAGCTCCAGTAGCCGCGGCCGCCCAGCAGACGGAGCACGACGAGGCGTGCCCGAGCCACCACGCGCTCGACGTGAATGTCGACCGAGAGCGGATGCTGAAGGCGCATGAGGCTCGCCAGCCGGACGGTGGGAAAGTCGGGGCCCAGGGCCTGTCGGGCCTGGGCCAGGGAGGCCAGCTCGCTGTCGGCGGCCGACAGAAGGACGATGTCGCCGGGCGTCTGGCCGAGATCGACCGGCTCGGCCCCGGCGTCGAGCGCGACCTCCCGGGCGCTCAGGAGATGCATGCGCACCCCTCGATGGCCGGCGGCGCTCCCTTGAGCCAAAGCGGCAGGCCCGCCACGACGAGAATGACCTGCTCGGCCTCGGCTGCGATGCGCTGGTGAAGTCGCCCGGACTCGTCAACGAACCGGCGGGCCAGCGCATTCATTGGAACGATTCCCTGTCCCACCTCGTTCGAGACCAGGACGATTGGCCCCTTCAGCGGAGCCCAATGCCTCGATCAGGCTGCTGGACGCAGCAGCGAGATCCGCATCCCGCAAGAGCAGATTGCTGAGCCACACGGTGAGACAGTCCACGAGCAGGGCCCTTGTCGGGGAGGTCTCACGGCGGATGGTGTCCGCCAGGGCCACGGGCTCCTCGACGAGCCGCCAGGCAGAGTCCCGGCGCTCGCGGTGCGCCGCCACACGTATCGCCATCTCATCGTCGAGCGCTTCCGCCGTGGCCAGGTAGACGGGCTCCAGCCCTGTCGCCAACACGAGCCCTTCCGCCAGGGCGCTCTTGCCGGAACGGGCGCCGCCGAGAACGAGCGTCCTGCGCGGCGCTGTTTGAGGATCTTGCATGCTGCTCCAGGCTGGTGAGCGGCCGTCACTCTCGTCACCGTTGTGCCACGGTCAAGGGTCGCTCGTATCGAGGGTGCTGCCGATGCCATGGACGCAGCGGGGAGAGGCACTACCTCTGCCGTAGCACAGTGCCCGTTGCTACCATAGCTTGCATGCAGTGTTGGCCCATCCGAACCAAGGGGATAGCGATTCTCGTTGATCTTCTACCTGAGCTCACGGCCTTTGGCTCCGTTGTCCTGATCGACGTCGTCCTGGCTGGGGACAATGCCGTCGTCGTCGGCACGGCTGCTTCCGGGCTGCCGCCGGAGCAGCAACGGAAGGTGATCGCGCTGGGGGCGGCTATAGCCTTCGTGGCGCGCTGCGCCTTTTCCCTCGTGGCTGTCGAGCTCCTCGACATCATCGGCCTTCTCCTGGCCGGCGGCCTGCTGTTGCTCTGGGTCGGCTGGAAGATGTGGCGCGAGCTGCACGGCAATGGCTCTCCTGCGGGTGAGGAGGCCCATGCAAGCTGCTCGCGGCGTGGCCGGAAGACCTTCCGATCGGCCGTCCTTCAGGTGGCAGCGGCGGACGTCTCGATGTCGCTGGACAATGTCCTGGCCGTCGCCGGCGCTGCCCGGGACCATGTTTTCATCATGATCTTCGGCCTCGTCCTGTCCGTGGCCCTGATGGCTGTGGCAGCCGGCTTCATCGCGCGGGTCATCGACCGTCACCGGTGGCTCGCCTATGCGGGTCTGCTCGTCATCCTCTACGTGGCGCTGACGATGATCTGGGAAGGCAGCCATAACGTGATGTTCGCCGTCCAGACGCAGCTCAGCTGACCAGCCGATCAGCTCTCGCCGGTCGCTCCGCCTGTCTCGCGCGCATGCTTGACGAGGCGCACCAGCTCCGCGCGCACCTCTTCTGCGGTTCGAACGATCCGGAGAAGGGCAGGCGGGCCGTCGAGCCCGAGCCGGCGCGTCTCAGATCCGCGCCCTCCGGATCGACGCCGGTCAAGCGCCAGTCGTTGCCCTCCTGGGCCAGGAGCATCTGCGCATAAGAGCTGAACGGCGTCGGCGTGGTCCTCGTTCATGTGGGCGACGATCGCCGCCTCGGCCTCGCGAACCTCCTCCGCACCCGTCGTCTCGAGGCGGACCGCAGGCCCATCCAGCCAGTGGATTCGCCCGAAGCCGGCCACGAGATGGGCCCGATCGATCTCCACGCGATAGAGGTTGAAGTCCCGGAACTGCACGTAGGCCGCAGCATCAGGATGGCGGGCCAGATAGCGGGCCTGGTGCAGCGGGTCGTCCGTCCGCATCGCCCGGCCCTGGATCGTGGCGCGCTCGCCCGCCAGCCGCGTCGTCTCCTCGGCCGGTACCGTCGAAGAGCAGGGAGACGCGGGGATCAATCTTCAGGTTTCGTGTGTGGTCGGCCAAGTCGGAGAGCAGGAGAAGCGGTGTCGCATCGTGATCGAGCGCCACCATCGCGAGCGAGACGTACGGGCGCCGCGTCACTGCCGGCGAGCAGCGTGCCGAGCGCCGCCTGCGACAGACGACGCATCAGCTGCCGTACGGTTGCACCGTGGTCGGTCGTGCGATCATCGGTCATGTCAGGCATCTCCTGGCCGACGGCGCCTTCCGCCGTCAAGGATACGGGCTGGAGCCTCGCGCGGCCGTCGGCCGGTCGAGCCATGCGGCAATGCAGCAGCGCCCTGCCGCCCGCCGCCTTGCCCCATCTGCGGCGCAGCCGATATCAAGCGCACCGGTTCGGCATAGAGAGGAGATGGCGGTGGCAAGCATGGCGGGAGGCGTGACCTATGCGGCCGACATCCCCAGTACGACGAGCCGACGCCTATCGCCCCCGGCATCCTGTGGCTGAGGACCAGCCTGCCGTTTGCTCTCGACCACATCAATCTCTGGATCCTGGACGACGGGGATGCCTGGACGCTGATCGATGCCGGCGTCGGCAATGCCGCTACGCGAGGCCTGTGGGAGGGGCTGCTGGGCGGCTTGTTGGCCGGTCGGCCGGTGGCCCGCCTGCTGGTCACGCATTTTCACCCCGACCATATGGGCCTGGCGGGCTGGCTTGCCGAGGCGAGCGGTGCCCCGCTCCTGATGTCGCGAACCGAGTGGCTGATGGGGAGGATGCTCGCCCTTGATGACACTCCGGCGTTCGTCGAGGCGGGAGCGAGGCACGATGCTGCCGCCGGTCTCGACGCGGAGATGGTCCGGCTGCGACGCGAGCGGGGCAATCTGTTTCGCCGCAGCGTGGTGCCGCCGCCGGCGAGCTTCGAGCGTCTCGTGGCGGGGGACGAGCTCGTGGCGGCTGGCACGCATTGGCGGGTCATCGTGGGTGAGGGCCACGCGCCCGAGCAGGTGACGCTCTATTCCGCCGAGCGGCGGATCCTCATCGCGGCCGACCAGCTCCTGCCGAGGATAACGCCGGTCGTCGGCGTCTGGGCTCACGCTCCGGACTCCGATCCCCTGGGCGACTTTCTGCGCTCTCTCGATCGCTATGCGGACCTGCCCGAGGACTGCCTGGTCCTTCCCTCGCACGGGCGTCCCTATCGCGGTCTCCATCGGCGCATCGCCGAGCTTCAAGGCGCATCATGAGGAGCGGCTCGAGCGAACCCTCGATCTTTGCGCAAGCCCCGTAAGCGGCGCCCTGGTCATGAGGGGGCTGTTCGACAGAAAGCTCGACCTGCAGCATGTGGGCTTCGCGATCGCCGAGACCCTGGCGCACCTGAACCTGCTGCTGCGTAGCGGCAGGCTCGCGCGCGAGACCGGATCGGACGGCGTCTGGCGCTATCGTCGCGCCTGATGCGACCTCACGCCTCGATGGTCAGGATGACGCGCCGGTTCTGACGCCCCTTCTTCTCGATCTTGGCGATGGTGACGACACCGATCTCCGCCGTGCCGCGAACGTGGGTGCCGCCGCAGGCCTGGAGATCGAGGCTCCTCGATCTCCACCAGCCTGATACGGCCCTGGCCGCGCGGCGGCCGGACGGACATGGTGCGCACCAGCTCGGGGCGCTCATCCAGCTCGGCATCGTCGATCCAGCGATCGCGGACCGCGTGATCCTCGCCGATCCAGGCGCGAAGCTGCTCCGTCAAGGCCTCCTTCTCGAGCGTCGGCTCCGGAATATCGAAGTCGAGGCGCCCGCGCAGCTCGCCCACCTGACCACCGGTGACGATGCCATCGACGGCGCGGCACAGAAGATGGAGGCAGGTATGGGTGCGCATGTGCCGGTGACGCCGGTCCCAGTCGATTCGCATGCGGACCTCGGAGCCGGGGGGCGGCGCGTCGGTCCCGGGTGCGAGGACATGGACGATGGAGTCGCCATCCTTTCTGGCATCGACCACGGGCAGCAGCCTGCCGTCATCGAGCTCGAGCACCCCGGTGTCGCACGGCTGCCCGCCGGCCGTCGCGTAGAACAGCGTGCGATCGAGGACGAGGCCCTCCTCGAGGGTCTCGACGACGACGGCCGAGGCCTCGCGCCGATAGGCGTCCTCCCGGAACAGCAACTCGGTCAACGTTCCACTCCTCGCTGCTGGTCGAGCGCCGGCGCCTACGACCGTTCGCTCAGTAGACGTCCTGGCCGCCGTTCACCGGGATCTCCGCACCCGTGATGTAGGAGGCCTGATCGCTCACGAGATAATGGATGACGGCGGCCACCTCGTCGGGCGAGCCGAGGCGGCGCATCGGGATCCGCTCGACCAGCTCGTCCGTGCCGGGGGAGAGGATGGCGGTGTTGATCTCGCCAGGACATACGGCGTTCACGCGGATGCCCGAGATGGGCGAGATCCGCTGTCAGCTCGCGGGTAAGGGCGCTCAGCGCCGCCTTGGAGGTGCTGTAGGCGCTGCCAGCGAACGGGTGCACACGATGGCCGGCGATCGAGGTGATATTGACGATGCTGCCCCTGCCTCGCTCCAGAAGCGGCGCGAGTGTCCGGCAGAAGTACACGGGCGCGAAAAAGTTGATCGCGAACACCTGCTGCCAGATGGAAAGATCGCTATCGAGACAGCCTAGCCGCCCGCCGTGCTCGCTCTTGGGTGAGTAGCCGGCATTGTTGACGAGCGCATGAAGCTCCTCGCCGTCCAGGACGGCGTAGAACTGCTCGATCGCCTCCGGCAGCCGCGAGGGCTCGGAAAGATCGAGCGTGATATGGGCATGGCGCTCGTTGCGCGGGCATTGTGGCGGCACAGGGTCACGGGAGAGCGTGATGGCACGCCATCCCTGGCGGACGAAATACTGCGCGGTGGCGTGGCCGATGCCTCGGCTCGCCCCCGTGATCAAGATGGTCTTTCGGGTGCCCATTGAAGGCTCCAGGCATGCTCTGCCGTCCCGAAGGTAGAGGATCGGGGCCGGGGACCGCAAGGGATGCTCAAGGCGCGAGCCGCTCCACGATCCAGGCGTCGGCCTCGATCCGGTAGCGCAGACGGTCGTGCAGCCGGCTCGGCCGTCCCTGCCAGAACTCGATCACGTCCGGCAGGACCCGATAGCCCCCCCAGTGTGGCGGCCGCGGCACCTCGGTGGGGAAGCGGGCGCAGAACTCGGTCTCACGTGCCTCGAGCGGCTCCCTGCCGGCAATGACCCGGCTTTGCGGGGACGTCCAGGCGCCGATGCGGCTACCATAGGGACGCGAGGCGAAGTAGGCGTCGGCATCGGCCACGCCAACCTTCTCGACCGCGCCTTCGATGCGAACCTGCCGATGCAGCCGGTCCCACCAGAAGAGCAGCGACGCTCGGGCATTCTCGGCAAGCTCCGTCGCCTTCCGGCTCTCATAGTTCGTGTAGAAGACGAAGCCGCGCCCATCGAACTCCTTGAGCAGCACCATGCGCGCGGCGGGCCGGCCGGCGGCGTCGGCCGTGGCGAGCGTCATGGCATTGGGCTCGATCAGCCCCGCCCCGACCGCCTCGTCGAACCAGCGACCGAACTGCGCGATCGGGTCGCTCAGAGCGTCCGCTTCGAGCAGGGTGGCGGCATCGTAGTGCTGGCGAAGATCGGCGGGTGTGGACATGGGTGGACGTCTCCTCTCGAATGGTCCCCCTCCTAGGTGGCCTCGTGGGACTGGCAAGGGCCATCCACATCGGCTTTGAGGAGGCCCTTCTTCGGCCTTGATCAAGAAGCGGCAGTGCAGGACGGCATCCTCTCGATCCAGTCGGCGGTCGCGTACGGCCATGTCGGCAACAGCGCGGCGGTCTTTCCTCTCCAGCGCCTCGGCTTCGAGGTCTGGCCGGTGAGCACCGTGCTCTTCAGCAATCACCCGGGCTATGGCGCGTGGCGGGGCTTCGTCGTGCCGGCGGACCAGGTGCGCGACATCGTCGCGGGCATCGAGGAGCGCGGAGCCTTTCCCTCGTGCCGCGCGCTGCTGTCGGGCTATCTGGGCGACGTCGGCCTCGGCCATGTCGTCCTCGAGACCCTGAGCCGCATCCGCTCCCAGCGCCCGAACGTCGTCTACGCCTGCGACCCGGTGATGGGCGATTCGGACCGCGGCTTCTTCGTACGGCCTGGCATCCCCGAATTCTTCCGCGATCATGCGCTCTCCGTGGCGGACATCGTGACTCCCAATCAGTTCGAGCTGGCCTGGCTCGCAGGGCGGGAGATCGCCTCGCTGGATGATGCGCTGGCGGCCGCGGCGGCGGTTCGTGCCATGGGGCCCGAGCTTGTCTGCTGCACCAGCCTCGAGACGCCCGACCGGCCGGGAGAGCTTGCCGTGCTGGGCGACACGGCGGCTGGGAGCTGGGTCGTCCGCACGCCGAGGCTGGATGTGGGCCTCAACGGCACGGGCGACGCCTTCACGGCGCTCCTCCTGGCCTTCCACCTCGAGACGGGTCGGGCGGACCTGGCGCTGGAGCAAGCCACGAGCGCTATGTTCGCCGTCGTCGAGGCCACGCGCGACGCGGGCGACCGGGAGCTTCAGCTCGTGGCCGCCCAGGACCGGCTGCGGAGCCCGCCTCGGCGGTTCGTGGCCGAGCGGGTGCGTTGAGCGCTCCGCCACCGGCCATGGCCGAACGGCTGCGCCGGGCCTATCTCAGCTGAGGGTTCGCACGAGGTGAGGCACCTTGCTGAGGCCACATCCCGAGAGCTGGCTGGAGGTGAGGCCGGAGGGGCTTTTCGTCCGGCCGGGCGGCTTCTTCGTCGATCCGATCCGTCCGGTCGACGTCGCGGTGATCAGCCATGGTCACAGCGATCATGCGCGTAGCGGCCACGGCACCGTGCTCGCCACCGCCGAGACCCTCGAGATCATGCGGCATCGTCTGGGCGACGGGGCGGGCCTGCGGCAACGTGTGCTCGCCTATGGGGAGCCGATCGAGATCGGCACGGTCGCCGTACGACTCGTGCCTGCAGGGCACGTGCTGGGATCGGCGCAGATCGTGCTCGAGCACGCTGGCGTGCGCGTCGTCGTCTCGGGCGACTACAAGCGCCGCGCCGATCCCACCTGCCGGGGCTTCGAGGCCGTGCCCTGCGATCTCTTCATCACCGAGGCGACGTTTGGCCTCCCGGTCTTCCGCCATCCGGAGCCGATGGGCGAGATCGGCAAGCTCCTGGAGAGCGTCGCCGTCTTCCCAGAGCGCTGCCATGTCGTCGGCTGCTATGCGCTCGGCAAGACGCAGCGGGTCATCGCGCTTCTGCGCGAGGCGGGATGGGACCGTCCGATCTACCTGCACGGTGCCCTGATGCCGATGTGTGATCTCTATGCCCGGCACGGGATCGCGCTGGGCGAGCTTCGGCCTGCCACCGCCGGCACCTCGGGGCAGGCGCGCGGCGAGCTCATGGGCGAGATCGTCCTCGCACCACCTGCTGCCATCAACGATCGCTGGGCACGGCGCCTGCCCGATCCCGTCGTCTGCCTCGCCTCGGGCTGGATGCGTGTCAAGCAACGGGCGCGCCAGCGCGGCGTCGAGCTGCCGCTCGTCCTGTCCGACCACGCCGACTGGGACGAGCTCCTGCAGACGCTGGACGAGGTTCAGGCAGCCGAGGTCTGGGTCACCCACGGCCGCGAGGAGGCGCTCGTTCACGCGGCGGCGCAAAAGGGCATCCGCGCCCGAGCGCTCGCCCTGGTGGGCTACGAGGAGGAGGGGGCTTAGGGTCGCGCGTCAGCCGAGGTCGATGCTGTCCTCGTTGCGGCTTCTGAGATAGCGGCGGATGTCGTCGCGCAGACCGACGAGGCGCGGGCAGTGGCTGTGCGCAAGCTCGATCAGGCCATGCCGTAGCCAGTCGCGCCGGAGATCGGTGGTCGGATTGTACTGCCAGCGGCTGAGCACCCGCCAGCGGTCACCATAGTGCCTGTCGCGCTTGCGGCCGTGCCACCAGTGCGTGAGCAGACCGGGCACATAGTTCACGTTGCGCCGCACGTGATGCTCGGCTCGCTGCTGCCAAGCGAGCACGCTCTCACGATAACAGGGATGGAGCGCTGTAGGCAGGGACAGCTCGGCCTTGCCGATGAGCGACATCGCCATGTGCCGGTCGGCGCTGCCCAGCACCGCGGTGTCGAGGAGCCCACCCAGCGCCACATAGGCCTCGCGGCGCATCGCCCACGCATAGCCCGGGTGCCAGTTGCCGTCATCGTAGCGTCTGGAGGCGGGCAGGCAGTGCCACCAGCTGTACATGAAGCCCGTCTTGACGGCCTTGGCGCTCTGCACCGCCTTGTGCTCGGGATCGAGGTCGATGGCCTCTGAGAAGAGCTGGAGCACGTCGAAGAGCTGCAGCCGCTCGACCGTCTCGGTCGCCCAGGCGGGATTGTGGAAGGAGACATCCGCGTCGATCCAGGCCACATAGCGCCAGTCCGGCGGCAGCCTGCCAATCGCGATGTTAAGAAGATTCTCCTTGTGCCACAGCTCGCAGCCGGTGCGGAGCTGGATGTGGTCGGGCCTGCCTGCATCCGTCACCACGAAGGGGCGCTCGCCATAGGCGAGCTCGATCGTGACGAGGTGCACGCCGGCCCGCTCCATCTGCTCGGCGAAGCGCTCGTATAGGCGCCAACGGCTGACATAGCGGACCGGATTGGAGATGCAGGTGACGACGTGAAGGAGGTCGGGGTGCAAGGCCGTGCTCCGCATGGCGCTGTTACCTGCACCACTACACGACCTGATCTAGGAAATCAATCTCTATCTAGGAGCAAAGACACATGCACGGCCCTGGGCGAAACGCCGTAGCTCAGATGGCGAACGAGCTGCCGCACCCACAGGCCGAGGAGGCGTTCGGGTTGCTCATGCGGAAATAGGAGCCGGTGAGGTTCTCGACGAAGTCGAGCTCACTGCCGAGCACGTACATCAGGGACATCCCGTCCACCACGACCGCGGCACCGTCCCGCTCGATCAGGATGTCCCCCTCCTCCATCTTGTCGTCCAGTGCGAACCCGTATTGGAAGCCGGAGCACCCGCCGCCCGAGACGCTGACACGGAGGCGCATGCCCTCGCGGGTCTCGCCGGCCACGATCGCGCTTATTCGGCGGGCTGCGCTCGGCGTGACCGTCAGCGCATCGCCTCGGCCCTTGATCTCCGCCATGCCAACCACCTATCGTAGTAATTGAGAACCCAACCTCTATTTAGGCGGCCCTCCGACCTTGTCAAACTGGCGCACGACGCGCGCTGCGGGTGTTGTCGCCTGCGGACCTCTTCTCTCCACATGAGGCTGGCTCCGTATGCCTGCGGCGTCCTCGCGAGCCTCGGCCGCGCCGTCGAGGAACAGCAGAGCGCGCTGCGCTCGCCCTTCCAGCGCGACCGCGACCGCATCATCCATTCGACCGCCTTTCGCCGGCTCGAGTACAAGACCCAGGTCCTCGTCAATTTCGAGGGCGACCACTTCCGGACGCGTCTCACGCACTCGCTGGAGGTCGCTCAGATCGCCCGCACGCTGGCTCGTGCCCTGGAGGTCGACGAGGATCTGGCCGAGGCCGTGGCGCTCGCCCACGATCTGGGGCACAGCCCGTTCGGCCACGCAGGCGAGGCGGCCCTCGATGGAGCGCTCGCCTCGTTCGGCGGGTTCGACCACAACCTCCAGACATTTCGGGTCGTCACCACGCTGGAGCGGCGTTACGCTCTCTTCGACGGGCTCAACCTCTGCTTCGAGACCCTGGAGGGCGTGGTCAAGCACAATGGCCCGCTGACCGAGCCTCCTCCTTCGATTGCCGTGCATCCGCTGGCTTCGGCCGTGGCGCTCGGTCTGCAGGCGCCGATCGAGGCCCAGATCGCGGCGCTGGCCGATGACGTCGCCTATTGCAACCACGACCTCGACGACGGGCTGCGCGCCGGATTCCTTGCCCTCGATCAGCTGGAGGCTGTGCCGCTGGTCGGTCATCTGATGGGCGAGGTGAGGGCCCACCATCCGGGGATCGAGCCGCCGCGGCTCATTCACGAGACGAAGCGGCGCCTGATCGACCGGATGGTGAGCGACATCATGATGGAAACCCGACGCCGCCTCGAGCGCACCCAGCCAACAGGTGTCGAGGAGGTCCGGGCCCAGCAGGAGCCCATTGTCGCCTTCTCGCCCGCTATGGCCGAGACCATCCAGTCGCTACGCCTCTTCTTGCAGGATCGCATGTATCGCCACTACAAGGTCAATCGCATGACCCTGAAGGCGCGTCGCCTCGTGGAGGATCTCGTCGACGTCTTCATGGGCGCGCCCGAATGCCTGCCCGACGGCTGGCGCGAGCAGGCGGGCTCGCCCGGCTCGGCCGAGACCGCGGGCGTGGTGCGCGACTACATTGCTGGGATGACCGATCGCTATGCCCTCGACGAGCATGACCGTCTCTTCAAGCTGACCCGCTCGCGCGCATGAACCCGTTCGATGATGTGCTGAAGCTGCTGCAAGCGACGATCTCCGGCCTCCAGGCCGGAGGTGGCCTTCCGGCCGATCTCGACCTCTCGCGTGTCGTCGTCGAGCCGCCGCGTGATCCCGCCCATGGCGACGCGGCCACCAATGCCGCCCTGGTGTTGGCCAAAGCGGCGCGGCGCAAGCCGATGGATCTGGCCAAGGATCTGGTCGGGCCGCTTCTCGAGCATCCGCACGTGGTCGAGGCCCGGGCTGCGCCGCCCGGTTTCGTCAACCTGCGGCTCAAGCCCTCCTTCTGGCTTCGACGGATCGAGACGGTGCTGGGCGCTGGCGAGGGCTATGGCCGCACCGGCATCGGCCAGGGAAGGCCGGTCAATGTCGAATACTGCTCGGCCAACCCGACGGGGCCGCTGCATGTCGGCCATGGCCGCGGCACCGTCTATGGCGACGCGTTGGCCAATCTGCTGGCGCATGTGGGCTACGCCGTCACGCGCGAGTACTACGTCAACGACGGGGGTGCCCAGATCGAGGCGCTCGGCCGCTCCATTCACCACCGCTATCTTGAGGCGCTCGGGCGGTCCTCCGGGCCGATCCGGGACGGGCTCTATCCGTTCAAGGAGCTCATTCCGGTGGGGCGGGCAATTGCCGAGCAGGAAGGCGATCGCTGGGCGGACCAGCCGGAGGCGGCGTGGCTCGACCACTTCGGCCGGGCCGGCGTGGCAGCCATGCTGGTGCGGATCAAGGCCGATCTCGCGGCTCTGGGCGTTCATCATGACGTGTTCACGTCCGAGCGCCAGCTGATCGGGGATGGGAAGATCGACGAGGCGCTGGCGCATCTCAACAGCCTCGGACTGCTCTATACGGGCACGCTGCCGCCGCCCAAGGGCAAGCCGAGCGATGATTGGGAACCGGCGCCGCAACTCCTGTTCCGGGCCACCGCCTTCGGCGATGACAGCGACCGTCCCCTCAAACGCTCGACCGGTGCCTGGACCTATTTTGCGGCTGATCTGGCCTACCATCTCGACAAGTATCGGCGTGGCGGCGAGACCATGATCGACGTCTGGGGTGCGGATCATGGGGGCTATGTCAAGCGGATGGCGGCAGCTGTTAAGGCGCTGAGCGAGGGCAGGGCGAGCTTCGATGTGAGGCTTTGCCAGCTCGTCAACCTGCTGGACGGCGGTCAGCCGCTTAAGATGTCGAAGCGCGCCGGTCGGATCGTCTGGCTTCGCGACGTCGTCGACGAGGTGGGCAAGGACGTCCTCCGCTTCATCATGCTCACCCGGCGCAACGACGCGCCGCTGGACTTCGACCTGCAGAAGGTGGTCGAGCAGTCGAAGGACAATCCCGTCTTCTACGTCCAGTATGCTCATGCGAGGATCCGCTCGGTCTTCCGCAACGCCGAGAGCGAAGGGCTGGGTAGGCTGACGGAGGATCTCCGGAGCGCTTCTCTGGAGCGGCTCGAGGACCCGGCCGAGCTTGCGCTGGTGCGAAGCGTGGCGACCTTTCCAAGGACGCTCGAGGCGGCAGCCGAGCAGCATGAGCCGCATCGCGTCGCTTTTTATCTCCACGACCTCGCGAGCCTCTTCCATGCGCTCTGGACGCGCGGCAAGGAGCAGCCCGAGCTGCGCTTCCTTGTCGCCGAGGAACATGAGCTGACGAGGGCGCGCCTTGCTATGCTCGAGGCGACGCGTACCGTTCTCGCCGTTGGACTGGGCATCATCGGGGTGACGCCAGTCGACGAGCTGCACTAGGGGAAGCGGGATGCGCGCTGTGCATCACGGCCAGGAAGGCCTCGAGCCCATGGACAGCCCCAGACACCGCATCGTCGCCGAGACCGAGCGCCCGACACTCAGCCCTTGGCGGGTGATTGTGCCACTCGTGGTCGGTGGCGTCTTCGTGCTGTTCGGGGGCGTTGTCTACTACGCATATGTGGATCGCGCCGGTGGCGACGCCTCGCCGCCCGTGGTGCGTGCCGAGCCCGGCCCGATCAAGGAGACCCCCAAGGATCCGGGTGGCCTCGATGTGCCCAACCAGAACACCCGGGTCGTCGACCTGTTCGACAAGAGCACGCCGGCTCGGGTCGAGCGGTTGCAGCCGCGCGATCCCAGCGCTCCGGCGACGCTTGCAGACGTGCTGCCGGGGCCGTCCGTTGCGCCCGAGCCATCCGCCCCTCCGGCCCCGACGCAGGGGCCCGCGGCGTCGACCCCACCGGTTGTGACCAGCTCGTCGGGTGATGCTCATGCACCTCCCGCCGTGGCACTGCCGACGACACCCGCTCCGACCTCGACACCGGAGCCGGCAGCCTCGCCGGCGCCCGCCCTCCCGATCCCCCCCAGCTTGCTGCTTTGGAGAAGGCGACGGCTCCCGCTGGCCCGCCGGAGGCCGCCGGCAACATGACGTCCACCGAGACAGTGCCGGTTCCTATGCCGCGGCCTGTGCCGCCGCCGGCCTCGAATCCTGCAGCGTCCGCGCCTTCATCGGCGTCACCGTCACCGTCATCGCCGTCATACGTGCCCAGCGCGCCCGCCCGCACCGCGGCCGTCAGCAGTTCACGCGCGCTTCCACCGACCACCGCCGCTCGAGCGCCGGCGGTCAAGGAAGCGAGCGCGGCACCGGCGGCGAGGGCCGCCTCGCCAGGGTCGGGAACGTGGCGGATCCAGCTCGTCGCGGTCAGCAGCCGCTCCTCGGCCGAGGCGGCGTGGCAGGTGATACGCCAACGTCATCCGGCCGTTCTGAGCAATCTCAAGATGGTGATCGATGACAGCGGGGGAGCCCTGTTCCGACTCCAGGCCGGCGGTTTCGCCGACCAGGCGGGGGCAGACCGTGTGTGTGCCCGGCTCAAGGCGGCCGGAACCGACTGCTTCGTCGTCGCCGGCCGGTGAGCGGAGCGGCGGCGACACGGGCGGCCATCGTCGGCATCTCCGGCCCGACGCTGCTCGGCGAAGAGACCGCGCTCCTTCGTGAGCTTCCGCCGGCGGGTGTGATTCTTTTCGGGCGCAACTGCAGCAACAGGCAGCAGCTGGGCGCGCTTGTGGCCGCGCTCCGTGCCGCGCTGGACGATCCGGATCTGCCGGTGCTGATCGATCAGGAGGGTGGGCGCGTGATGCGCCTCAGGCCGCCGGAGTGGCGTGCTCTGCCGCCGATGCGAGCTATCGGCGACCTTGCCCTGAGAGATCGCGAGGCGGGGATCGAGGCGGCCCGGCTGGTCGCTCGCCTCATCGCCCATGACCTGGGCGAGGTTGGCATCACGATCGACTGCGTGCCCGTCTTGGACCTCGGCCTTCCCGAGACGACCTCGGCGATCGGCAACCGCGCCTTCGCGGCCGACCCAACGCTCGTCGCCGAGCTGGGCAGGGCCTTCATGGTCGCTCTCGAGGAGGCTGGCGTCGCCGGCGTCCTCAAGCATCTGCCGGGTCACGGTCGCGCACGGGTCGACAGCCATGTGGCCCTGCCGCACGTCGACGCGGGCCTCGAGCTGCTGCGCGCTACCGACTTCCAGCCCTTCCGGCTCCTTGCCTCGGCGAGGCTCGCCATGACCGCCCACGTCGTGTACACCGCGCTTGACCCGGAACGCCCGGCGACGCTTTCGCCTCGCGTGATCGCTGACGCGGTTCGGGGCGAGATCGGCTTCTCCGGTGTGCTGATGAGCGATGACCTCGACATGGCGGCCCTAGCCGGACCGCCCCGTGAGCGGGCGCTGCGTGCGCTCGCGGCGGGCTGTGATGTTGCCCTCTTCTGCCCGGGAAGGATCGAAGACACGCGAAGCGTGCTCGAGGCGGTGCCGAGGCTGGCGGCGGAGGTGCGGGCGAGCCTTCGCGCGGCACAGCGGCCAAGGCCGGCCGTGCCTCTCGACCCTCTCAGTGACGCCGACACTCTAGAAACGCTACTCGCCGCAGCCTGATCCATGACCTCGCTCTCCTCCCTCGGCCAGATCATCTCGGTCTGGTTCATTCCGGCAGTGCTCGCCATCACGCTGCACGAGGCGGCGCATGGCTGGGTGGCCGAGCGTCTGGGCGACAACACGGCCCGCATGGCCGGCCGCGTCACCTTCAATCCGATCCGCCATATTGATCCGTTCGGCACCCTTCTCCTTCCGGGCCTGCTGCTCCTCGCCGGCGCTCCTTTCCTCTTCGGCTGGGCAAAGCCCGTGCCGGTGGCCTTTCACCGGCTCCGCCACCCCAAGCGCGACATGATCTGGGTCGCGTTGGCCGGCCCGGGGATGAACATCGCGCTCGGTATCGCGGCCGCGTTCCTGCTTCATCTCTCGGTCCAGCTGCCCGGCACGTTCGGCGACTGGATCACCCTCAACCTGCAGAACGCGGTGATCGCCAATGTGGTGCTCGCCGCCTTCAACATGCTGCCCATCCTGCCGCTGGACGGCGGCCGGGTGGTCGCTGGGCTTCTGCCCGACAACCTGGCGCGGCGCTATGCGCAGAGCGAGCGCTATGGGCTTCTCATCCTTTTGGGCATCGCCTTCCTGATACCGATGGTGGCGGCCCAGTTCGGCGTGGCGATCAATCCCCTGGCGCAGATCCTTCTGCCCGTGATCAACGCGGCTTACACCTTCCTCATGCATCTGGCGGGATGGTGAGGACGGCGTGGCGACCGAGGAGGCCCATGGCTTCGTCGTCGACCTCGAAGGATTTGAAGGGCCGCTCGATCTTCTCCTCGAGCTCGCCCGCGCCCAGCGGGTCGATCTGAAGCGCATCTCGATCCTCGCCCTGGCCGAGCAATACCTGGCCTACCTTCAGGAGGCACGCGCGGCGCGGCTCGAGATCGCCGCCGAGTATCTCGTGATGGCGGCATGGCTCGCCTACCTGAAGTCGCAGCTGCTGTTGCCCGTGCTCGATCGCGTCGGCGACGACGCGGAGGCGATCGCCCAGGCTCTCACCGATCGGCTGCGGCGCCTCGAGGCCATCCGACGAGCCGTGGAGCAGCTTCAGGACCGTCCCCGGCTCGGCCGCGAGCGGCTCGCACGCGGCGCCGAGGAGCCCCTGCCGGTTCAGGTGGAGCCGCGCTACCGTGCGACCCTTTCCGAGCTCCTCGCCGCCTATGGCCGCCTCCGCGCCCGGCGGACGACGGCCGAGATCCGCTTGCCGCAGCGCTCCCTTCTTACAGTGGAGGCGGCGATCGCGCGTATCGCGCGGATGCTCACCGGCCACGACTGGCGTGAGTTCCGGGTGTTTCTCCCGACAGGCCTCGAGGCCGGGCTCGAGCACCGGGCGGCGGTCGCGGCGAGCCTGATCGCGAGCCTCGAGCTGGCGCGGCAGGGCGTGATCGACGTGCAGCAGACGGGTCCCTTCGGCCCCATCATGGTCAGGCGGCGCGGATGAGCGAGGCCGATCCCCAAGCCATCGTCGAGGCGCTCCTCTTCGCGTCGAGCGAGCCCCTCGCGGAGGCCGAAATTCAAGCGGTGTTGGGCGGTCTCGGCGCCGCTGGGGACGTGCTCGAGCGATTGCAGCATCACTATGCCGGGCGAGGCGTCAGGCTGGAGCGGCATGCGCGGGGCTGGGCGCTGCGCACCGCGCCCGAGCTTGCGCCCTATTTGACGCGTGTCATGCGGCCGACCCGGCGGCTGGGCAAGGCCGCGCTCGAGGCGCTGGCGATCATCGCCTATCAGCAGCCGGTGACGCGGGCCGAGATCGAGGCCGTGCGGGGCGTGACCCTCGCCAAGGGCACGCTCGATGTGCTGGTCGAGGCGGGGTTCGTGGCGCCTCGGGGGCGGCGGGATACGCCCGGCCGGCCCGTCATGTGGGTAACCACCCCGGTCTTCCTCGACCATTTCGGCATGGCGTCCCTGGGGGATCTGCCGCGCCTCGAGGAGCTTGAGGCGGCGGGCCTCTTCACGAGCGAGGAGGGGGACTAGCGGCGACCACCATGCTCGGCGTGCGGTCGCCCGGTCCGGTGACGTCGTGATGCCGGTAGCCGCTGGCGCTGCGAGGGAGCTCGGCCTCGAGATCCAGGGCCTGGGACATCGCTATGGTGACAACCGTGTCCTCGCGGGCGTGAGCCTCACCGTGCGGCCAGGCGAGATCCACTGCCTTGTGGGACCCTCCGGCTGTGGCAAGACCACGACCCTTCGGCTCATCGCCGGTCTGGATCGCGTCCAGGAGGGCCGCATCCTGATCGGCGGGCGGCTGGTCGCCGCGCCGGGGACGGCCATGCCTCCCGAGGCCCGACGTGTCGGCCTGATGTTCCAGGACTTCGCGCTTTTCCCGCATCTCACCGTCGCCGAGAACGTGGCTTTCGGCCTGGCGCGGCGCGACGGTCGCGGGCGGTCAGGGAAGGTCGCTGCGCTCTTGGAGCGCGTGGGCATGACCGGGCATGCCCGAGCCTTTCCGGGAACCCTGTCGGGCGGCGAGCAGCAGCGCGTGGCGCTGGCCCGAGCGCTGGCTCCCGAGCCCGATCTGATGCTGCTGGACGAGGCCTTCTCGGCCCTCGACACAGGGCTCCGCCGCCAGCTGGGCGAGGAGGTCCTGGGTCTGCTGAAGGAGACCGGCACGCCCACCTTGCTCGTCACGCACGATCCCGGAGAGGCCGCTTTGGCGGCAGATCGCCTTCACGCCATGCGCGACGGCCGGATCGTCCAGAGCGGGACGCCCGCCGAGCTCTATGCGAGGCCAGCCGACGCGTTCGTCGCGGGCTTCTTCGGTCCCGTGCACCGGTTCCACAGCCGTGTCGCGCGCGGTCGAGTGGAGACGGCGCTCGGAATCGTCGGGACCGAAGGGATCCCCGACGGCACGTCGGTGGAGCTGGTCGTCCGGTCGGAGGGCATAGGCCTGAGCCCGCCCGGCCCCGATCCGGCACGGCGTGCAAGGGTGATCGAGCGGCGAGACCTCGGCCGCTCCTGCCTGGTCCGGATCAAGCTGGCAGATGGCAGGGTCATCGGTATCCCGATGGTGCGTCCGAGTGTTGCGGAGGAAGGGCAAGCGCTGGAGATCGCGCTGGACCCGCGCCATGTCTTCGTGTACCCCGCCGCGGGCTGAGTCGGGGGGTTGGCGGCGTTGCGCCGGCCTACCGTTTCTGCGAGAGTCACAGGCCGCCTGGGTGCCGCACGGGCCTTGGCGGTCTCCTCTCGGAGCGGTGACGCCGACATGGCGAGGATCGAGGCAGCCCGGTTTTGGGCTCCTGCGGATCGTGCGGCACCTGGCGATCGCGATCCTCATCACGGTGAGGAGGGAGGCGGGTGCCAGGTGCAATGAGGTCGCTGCTAGCGCGACCGTCGTCGGGCTGGGCGTCCGGAGGCTCGGCATCGTGACCGGGCCAAAGATCGAGAAGGATGGTCCGGCAACGCGTTGATCGTGCCGGGGGCGTCGGGAGCGGGTTGGATGTTCGATATCGGCTGGTCCGAGATGGCCGTGATCCTTGTGGTGGCGCTTGTCGTCATCGGGCCCAAGGACCTGCCCAAGGTGGCTCGGCAGCTCGGCAAATGGAGCGGAAAGGCCCGCTCGATGGCGCGCGAGTTCCAACGGTCGCTCGAGGACATGGCGCGCGAGGCGGAGCTCGATGACATCAAGAATGAGCTGCAGAAGGTCCAGCGTGGGGGCCTGTCGCAGACCATCCGAGACACCGTCGATCCCGGCGGGGAAATCAAGAAGGCGTTCGATGTGAGCGACATCGATGGCCCATCGCCCAAGCCGCTGGATGCGCCGAAGCCCGAGGCCGAGGCGTCTCCGTCCGTAGAGGGCCCGCGGCCGATCCAGGTGGCTGCAGAGCCCAGCGCCGTTGAGAGCCATGTCGAGCACGTGCCGCCCGAGCACGGCGCCGTCGAGACCCAAGTCGAGCCCGCGCAGCCCGAGCCGTCGCCGACCATCGCAGGCCGTAGTGATGTGGCGGAAGAGCGCGCTGTCGACGCCGTTCAAAAGAGCTGAGCCGTGATCAAGGACATTGACGATCGCGAGATGCCGCTGCTGGAGCATCTGCTCGAGCTGCGGAACAGGCTGGTCTACTCCTGCATCGCCATCGTCGCAGGATTCCTCATCTGTTACTTCTTCTCGGCGCACATCTTCGAGTTCCTGGTCGAGCCGCTGGCCCGCATCTATCAGGGCCAGACCGGCCGGCGGATGATCTACACGGGCCTCACCGAGGCGTTCTTCACCTACGTTCGCGTAGCCTTCTTCGCCGGCGCCTTCATCACGTTCCCCTTCGTTGCGTCCCAGCTTTGGCTCTTCATCGCCCCCGGCCTCTATCGGCGTGAGAAGCAGGCACTCCTTCCGTTCCTGGCCGCAACCCCGATCCTGTTCTTCATCGGCGGTGCCTTCGCCTACTACGTCGTGTTCCCGCTTGCTTGGCGCTTCTTCGTGAGCTTCGAGACGCATGGCGGGCCGGGCATGCTTCCCATCGAGCTCGAGCCGCGCGTCGCGGAATACCTCGACCTCGTCATGAAGCTGATCTTCGCCTTCGGCCTCGCCTTCCAGCTGCCCGTTGCGCTCACGTTGTTGGGACGCGTGGGAATCCTCAGTGCCGATGCGCTGGCCCGAAATCGCCGTTACGCGATCGTTGGCGTCTTCATTGCCGCCGCGATCATCACGCCACCCGACGTCGTCAGCCAGACGGCGCTGGCGGTTCCACTGCTGCTGCTCTACGAGATCTCGATCTTCCTCGTGAGGCGGGTCGAAAAGCGACGGCACGAGGCCGAAGCGGCGGCCGCCGCTGAGGATGCAGCCCAGGACTGATTGACAAGGCCCCGGGCTTCCCCGACGTTCCGCGACCGCGGATGAGCCGTTCCGCTGCTACTGGATAGATTCCCGTGCTCGACCTCAGATGGGTTCGCGAGAGCCCTGACCTTCTTGACCGTGCCCTCGCTCGACGTGGCGCAGAGCCGGCGGCTGCCGGCATCCTCGCGGTGGACGAGGAGCGCCGCTCGCTCGAGACCTCGCTCCAGGAGGACCAGGCCGAGCGCAACCGGCTTTCGAAGGAGATCGGCGAGGCGAAGCGAGGCAGGGACGATGCGCGCGCCGAGACCCTCATGGGCCGGGTCAGCGCGCTCAAGGAGCGCATTCAGGAGGGCGAGGAGCGGCTCCGCGAGATACAGGCGAGACTAGACGCTCTTCTCGCGGGCTATCCCAACATCCTGGCCGACGACGTGCCCGACGGGCGCGACGAGAGCATGAACCGGGTCGATCGGGTCGTGGGTGAGCCGCGTTCTTTCGCCTTCCAGCCTTTATCGCATGAGGAGGTAGGTCGCGGCCTCGGTCTAGATCTCGAGAGCGCAGCGAAGCTCTCTGGCGCGCGCTTCGCGGTCCTGCGCGGCCAGCTCGCTCGGCTCCAGCGAGGCATCGCCCAGCTGATGCTCGACATTCAGGTCAAGGAGCACGGCTACACCGAGGTCGACGTTCCTTGCCTCGTTCGGGATGAGGTGGTCTTCGGCACGGGCCAGCTTCCGAAGTTCGCCGACGATCTCTTTCGCACTACCTCCGGTCTCTGGCTCATTCCGACGGCGGAGGTGCCGCTCACCAACCTCGTTCGCGGCGAGATCCTCGACGAGGGAGAGCTGCCGCTGCGGCTCACGGCCTGGACACCATGCTTTCGATCCGAGGCAGGTGCTGCCGGGCGTGACACCAAGGGCATCATTCGCGTCCACCAGTTTTACAAGATCGAGCTCGTCAGCATCACCACGCCCGAGGCGTCAGACGCCGAGCTCGCACGTATGACGGCTTGCGCGGAGGCTGTGCTCCAGCGGCTGGAGCTTCCCTATCGGGTCCTCACTCTGTGCGCCGGCGACACGGGTTTCGGTGCCCGCAAGACGCACGATCTGGAGGTCTGGCTGCCCGGGCAGGGCGCCTATCGCGAGATCTCCTCCTGCTCCACCTGCGGTGATTTCCAGGCACGACGGATGAACGCTCGCTGCCGTCCCGCCGGCGGCAAGGGAACGCGGTTCGTGCACACGCTGAACGGCTCCGGCTTGGCCGTTGGCCGCACCCTCGTGGCGATCCTCGAGAACTTCCAGGAGCCTGACGGCTCGGTGGTTTTGCCCGCCGCTCTTCGTCCCTATGTCGACGGCATCGAGCGGCTGGTGCCTGGGCGATGACCGGGACCAAGCCTCTGCGCATCCTCGTCACCAACGATGACGGGGTGGGTGCCCACGGCATCAAGCTTCTGGAGCAGATCGCCCGTGGCATCAGCGACGACGTCTGGGTGGTGGCGCCTGAGAGCAACCATAGCGGTGCTGGGCACTCCCTCACGCTACGTAGGCCTCTGCGTGTGCGGAGCCTCGGGGAGCGCCACTTCGCTGTCGATGGCACGCCGACAGATTGTGTGCTCCTCGGGCTGCAGCGGCTGATACCAGATCGAACGGTCGATCTTGTACTCTCCGGGATCAACCATGGGGGCAATCTCGGCGAGGATGTCACCTATTCCGGCACGATTGCCGCCGCCATGGAGGCCACTCTCTTCAAGGTGCGCGCGATCGCCCTGTCGCAGGTCTATCGCGACCGCAGCAAGGTCAAGTGGTCGACCGCCGAGGCGTTCGCGCCATCGCTCATTCAGCGCATTCTGGCAACCACTTGGGCTGAGGATGTGCTGATCAACATCAACTTCCCTGACCGCGTCGCGAAGAGCGTTCGCGGTGTGCGGATCGCGCGCCAAGGAAAGCGCAAGCTCGGTGACGAGATTGTCGAGCGGGAAGATCCGCGTGGCGAGCCCTACCTTTGGATCGGGGCGGTAAAGGAGCACGCCGAGATCCGGCCGGGCACCGACCTCGCCGCTGTCGAGGAGGGCTACATCGCTGTGACGCCGCTTCATTTGGACATGACCCATCAGGCGAGCTTTGCTGCTCTGCGCCATGTCGCCGAAGAGGGTACACTAGAAAATCTAAAGTAAAGTATCACATGAACGCCACTGCCTGCGATGCCGGAACAGGTTGCTGGTAGGGCGACATTTCGAGCGCCTCCGTTCCCAGAGTAAATGCTGCTACTGTTGCATGGGGGCTGCTTGATCGTCCCGAGGGCGGCGCGGTAGATTGCGAGCATGAGGCATGCAGGCCACGGGACGAGATTGGCTGGGCTCGGGGCGCTGATCGCCCTCGCGGGCCTTGCCGCCTGCACCGACTACCAGCCCGTGCGGATGGCCGGGAACGAGACGTGGCTTCAGGCGCGGGTGCAGGCAGCTGCACAAGCCGTCCATGCGCGGGCCGGCACGAGCCTCGTCGAGATCGACCGGGCGGGCAACACCCGACACGTCGTGATGCCCGGCGAGAGCGTCTACCGGCTTGCGAAGAAGTATGCCGTCACGCCGGGCGCCATCGTCGACGCCAATGGCTTGAAGCGCCCCTACCGTCTTTATGCGGGGCAGGTGGTCGCCATTCCGGTGCCGATGGACGCGCCGATGGCGCGTCCGGTGCAGGTCGCGCAAGCCGGGACGAGCGCTCCGCCGATGGTGGCTCCACCCACGCCTCGCTTGCCGATGAACGCGGGAGCCGGCTCCGGCGCGAGGGCCGGAGACGTCGCCGTCGCGTCTCTGGAGCCGCTGGCGGCCCCCGCGGCCCCTCCCGCAGCGCGCATGTCCGCACCCTCGCCGATGCCGGCCTGGAAGCCGGCTCCCGTGTCTGCCGAGGCGCAGCGCGTGGCGTCGGAGGCCAAGCCGCCGAGCCTCTCCGGCGATGGGTTTCTCTGGCCCGTGAAGGGCCAGGTCGTCAGCCGGTTCGGCGAGAAGCCCAACGGCCAGCGCAATGACGGCATCAACATCGCGGCCCCGGCGGGCACGGCGGTGCGGGCCGCAGAGAGCGGCATCGTCGTCTATGCGGGCAATCAGATCGCCGGATTCGGCAACATGCTGATCCTCCGCCATGCCGGCGGCTTCATCACGACCTACGCCCACAATGAGCGGCTCGACGTCACCGTCGGCGACAAGGTGCGACGAGGTCAGGTGATCGCCGAGGTCGGCTCCACGGGCACCGTCACGGCGGCGCAGCTCCACTTCGAGCTGCGCAAGGGCACCGAGCCCCTCAACCCGCTGGGTCACCTTGTGGCGCCACAGCGGGTCGTGGCCTCGAGCGACGGTGGCTGACGGGCTCGACGGCTCAGCCCGGCGCGAGCGCCTTGCCCTGCCGCCCCGCCAGGTCCTGGATGAACTGCCAGGCGACACGGCCCGATCGGGCACCACGCGTCTGCGCCCACTCCAGCGCCTCGCGACGAACGAGCTGGGGCTCGCCGTCCAGCCCGAAATGGGCGGCATAGCGCTCGACCATTGCGAGGTAGGTCTCCTGGCTGCAGGGATGGAAGCCGAGCCAGAGCCCGAAGCGATCGGATAGCGACACCTTCTCCTCGACCGATTCGCCCGGATGGATCGCTGTGGAGCGCTCGTTCTCGATCATCTGCCGCGGCATCAGGTGGCGGCGGTTCGACGTCGCGTAGAAAAGAACGTTGTCCGGCCGGCCCTCGATGCCGCCCTCGAGCACGGCCTTGAGGGACTTGTAGGACGTCTCGCCGGCATCGAATGAGAGATCGTCACAAAAGAGCAGGCATCGCCGCCGGCTCGGCGCCAGAAGGTGAAGGAGGCGCGGCAGGCTCTCGATGTCCTCGCGATGGACCTCGACGAGGAGCAGGGCGCCCGGACGCTCGCGGTTGATGGTCGCATGGGCCGCCTTGACGAGAGAGCTCTTGCCCATGCCGCGCGCGCCCCAGAGAAGGGCGTTGTTGGCCGACAGGCCCAGCGCGAAGCGTCGGGTATTGTCGAGCAGGATCTCTGCCACCTGATCGATCCCGCAAAGGAGGCCGAGATCGACGCGTGACACCTGCGGCACCGGGCGCAGCGCTCCGCCGCCCGCCTCGAAGACGAAGGCCTCGGCGCTCCCGAGGTCGGCCGTCGGCGGCGGTGGCGGAGCCAGCCGCTCGAGCGCGCTGGCGATCCGCTCGAGGACCGGGGCAAGCTCGGCGTCGCTCATCGAGGTCTCCAAGAGGGATGGGGCGCGGACGGCGCGCGAGGCTAGCAGCCTCCGGCCGTGCCGCAAGCCCACGAGACGGCCGGTCCAGGTTGCAATAAGGCGGGGCGTAGCTATAGTCCGGCGCCGACCGGTCGAAACCAGAGTCCCGAGGATATGATGCTGATCTCTCCGGCCTATGCCCAAGCGGCGGGCGGGCAGGGCGGTGACCTGTTCGTCTCGCTGATGCCGCTCGTGCTCATTTTTGTCGTCTTCTACTTCCTGCTGATCCGCCCTCAGCAGACCAAGATGAAGCAGCACCGCCAGCTCATCGAGAGCATCAAGAAGGGCGACCAGGTGCTGACCGGCGGCGGGATCATCGGCCGCGTGACGCGGGTCGAGGCCGACGGCATGGCCATGGTGGAGATCGCGCAGGGGGTCCAGGTCAAGGTGGCCCGGAGCACGATCACCGACGTCCTCAACAAGCCGCAGCCGGCCTCGAACCAGAATCGGCCGGGCGGTCTCGGCGGGCTGGGCGACCTCTTCGGGCGCTTCTTCAAGCGCTGAGCGGGGCGTCCTAGCGCATGCGGTACTCGACTTGGCAGATCGCGCTCATCCTCCTGGTGGCGGTGCTGGGCGTTGTCTTCACGCTGCCGAACTTCATAGGTCGCGCCACCCTTGAAAAGCTGCCCGACTGGCTGCCGAAGCGGCAGATCACGCTGGGCCTCGACCTGCAAGGCGGCTCCTATCTCCTGCTCGAGGTCGACACGAACGCCCTCGTCAAGGACAAGCTCGACAGTCTCGTGGGCGACATCCGCGCGAAGCTTCGGCAGGCGCGGATCGGGTATCGTGGCCTCGGCGTCCAGGGTGACACCGCGTTGGTCACCCTCACCGATCCGAAGCAGTCTGATGCCGCGCTGGGGCAGCTCAAGGACATCAACCCACTGATGGCCTCTGGCGGCTTCGGCGCCACCAGCGCCCGGCAGTTCGACATCGAGAGCGCGCCCAACGGCAAGATTACCATCAAGCTCAACGATTCGGCGCGCACCGAGCTGGTCCGCTCGGCGGTGACGCAGTCGCTCGAGGTGGTGCGACGCCGCATCGACGAGCTCGGCACGCGCGAGCCCACCATCCAGCGGCAGGGAACGAGCCGCATCCTGGTCCAGGTGCCGGGCGAGAAGGACCCGGGGAACATCAAGCGGCTGCTGGGCAAGACGGCCCGTCTGACCTTCCATATGGTCGATATGAACGCGAGCGTGCAGGCGGCCGAGGCCGGCAACGTCCCGCCCGGCGACGAGCTCCTCCAGGGCGCCGACAATAGCGGTCCAGGCCCGAGCTACTATCTGGTCGACAAGCGGGTCGAGCTCAGCGGCGAGAACCTGACCGACGCCCAGCCGACCTTCCAAGACGGCGAGCCCGTGGTGAGCTTCCGGCTTGATTCCGACGGGGCCCGCAAGTTCGGGCACATCACCCAGGAGAATGTCGGCAAGCTGTTTGCGATCGTGCTCGACGACAAGGTCATCTCCGCCCCGCGGATCCGCGAGCCCATCCTTGGCGGCTCGGGCATCATCTCGGGCAGCTTCACGGCTCAGTCGGCCAACGATCTGGCGATCCTGCTGCGCGCGGGCGCGTTGCCGGCGCCGCTGAACGTGGTCGAGGAGCGCTCGGTCGGGCCCGATCTCGGCGCCGATTCGATCCGTGCCGGCGCGATCGCGAGCGTGCTCGCCGTCGTCCTCGTCGTGGCCTTCATGCTCCTCTACTATGGCCTGTTCGGCTTCTTCGCCGACGTGGCGCTCTTCGTGAACCTCTTCCTGATCCTGGCGGCGCTCTCGCTCCTCGGTGCCACGCTGACCTTGCCCGGTATCGCCGGCATCGTCTTGACCGTTGGCATGGCGGTCGATTTCGAACGTCCTGATCTTCGAGCGCATCCGCGAGGAGATACGCCACGGAAGATCCGGCATCGCCGCCATCGACACCGGCTTTCGGGAAGCCCTACGCACGGTCGTCGATGCCAACGTCACGACGCTCATCGCTGGCGTGGTGCTGTTCCAGTTCGGCACGGGCCCCATCAAGGGCTTCGCCGTCACGCTGACGATCGGAATCATCACGACACTCTTCACGGCCGTGACCTTCACACGCCTGCTCATCTGGTACTGGTACAAGACCTATCGCCCCAAGGTCGTGCCGATCTGAGGCCATCGCTCATGCGTCGTCTGCCACGACTCGTACCCGACAATACGGCCATACCGTTCATGCGCTTCCGGCGCATGGCGCTCATCGGCTCGGCCGTGGTGATCCTGCTGTCGGTCCTGCTCGTCGTCTTCAAGGGCCTGAACTACGGCATCGACTTCGAAGGCGGCGTCCTTCTCGAGGTGAGCGTGCCGGCCGATCAGGCCCAACTCGCCCCGATGCGCTCGACGCTGAGCCAGCTGGGGCTGGGCGACGTGCAGCTCCAGACCTTCGGCGCGCCCAACGACATTCTGATCCGCGTCCAGAGCCAGAGCGAGGATCCGAAGGCGCAGGCGCTCGTGATCGAAACGGTCAAGAGCGCGCTGGACAAGCTCGTGGGCAAGGGCATCGACTATCGGCGGGCCGAGTTCGTCGGGCCCAAGGTCAGTAGCGAGCTTCTGCGCGACGGTGTGCTGGCGACCGTGGTCGCCATCATGGGCGTGCTCATCTATCTCTGGTTACGCTTCGAATGGCAGTATGGTGCCGGGGCCGTCCTTGCGCTCCTCCACGATACGACCGCCACTATCGGCATCTTCGCCATCACGGGTATGACGTTCGATCTCTCGACGGTCGCCGCCGTCCTGACGATCATCGGCTACTCGCTCAACGACACGGTCGTGGTCTTCGACCGCATCCGGGAGAATCTGCGCCGCTACCGCCGTATGCCGATCGAGGAGCTTCTCGATCGCAGCATCAACGAGACGCTGGCGCGCACCATCATGACGTCGATGACGACGTTCCTGGCGCTCCTTGCGCTGTTCACTTTCGGCGGCGAGGTGATCCGCGGCTTCACCTTCGCCATGATCTGGGGCGTGTTCGTGGGCACCTACTCCACCATCTTCATCGCAGCACCCGTCCTCATCCATTTCCATCTGCGTGGCGCGCCGAGCAAGGAAGCGGGAAGCAAGGACGCGGCGCGCCAGCCCGCGAGCTGAGCCACGGCCGATGGAGATCGCGCAGGTCGTTCCGGAAGGACGCCAGATTGTCCAGTCCTACTGGTCCGGCGGCTTCACGGTTAGCGGTGTCCGCCACCATGGCGGTCTCGTGATCACGTCAACGCACACCCAGGCGCTCGAAGCCGGGGGCGGGGACGTCTCGAGCGAGCAGCTGGTGGCGCTTCGTCCGCTTGCCGAGGCGGGCGACGTCGAGCTTTTGGTCATCGGCACCGGCAGCGCATTCCGACTTTGCCCGGCCGCGCTGCGGAGCGAGCTTCGCGGCTGGGGCCTCGCCGTCGAGGCCATGGCAACGCCGGCCGCCTGTCGTACCTACAATCTGCTGATCACGGAGGGCCGCCGAGTGGCGGCCGCCCTTCTTCCGATCGATTGACGGGCAATGGCCCAGCCGAGCGCTGGTGGCGTAGGCGCCCGACCAGGCTCAGAAGATGCCGGCGACGCTACGCGAGAGGCCGGCCACGAGCTGCGGCTCCGCTTCGGGCCATTCGAGATTGGCCTTGTTCGCAGAGCTCACGATGCGGGTGCGGAAGCGCTGGAGGTCGGTAGCCGAGCTGGAGGACTGCGTCAGCGTGCCGGAGGTGCCCTGCTTCAGGCTCGCCGTCTCGCTCTGTGTGACGACCACGCCGTTGCTGACCCGCTCCGAGACCTGCACGTCGGTGATGATGCTGTAGGTCACATCCTGCACGAACGCGCCGGTGATGTTCTCGAGGGCGGCGCCGGCGAGCGCTCCGCCGACACCCAAAAGGACATCATTGCCACCGCCGGCGGCACCGATCCCGTAGCCGAGAGCGCCCCCGCCGGCAGCACCTATCAGCGTGCCGCCGAATCCGCCCTTGTAGGCTGCCTCCGTCGCCGTCTCGGAATTCTTGCCGGCCTGGAGAACGTTCGCCTGCAGGATGTAGTGGGCCTGGCGCGGATCATCCACGAGCCGGTAGCCCCTGGCCTGGATGTCCTGCCGGATCGCGGCACCGACATCCAGCTCCGGCTTGTCTGAGGTGTTCTTGATCTCGACATAGACGGTGCGATCACCGGCAGGGACCGGATCGAGAAACACCGTCTGCGTCATCTTGGTCTGCACGTCGAGATTCCGTTTGGCGACCGCCGTGTAGGTGGCTGCGCAACCACCCAGAGCCATCGCCACGCAAAACACCGCGGTCACACCACCGACGCGAGCGCGTCGCATTGCGGGTCCTCTTCGAGCTGAGACGCGAGGCCGGCGGAGGCCGGCCCGCTCTCTTTTGCCTCAGCCCACGGCCTTGTGCAACTCCGCCTCGACGGCTTCCCAGTTCACCAGATTGTTCAGGAAGGCCGCGATATAGTCCGGCCGCTTGTTCTGGTAGTCGAGATAGTAGGAGTGCTCCCACACATCGATGCCGAGAATGGGCTTCATGTTGTGGACGAGCGGGTTCTCGCCGTTCGGTGTTTTCGTCACCTTGAGCGTGTCGCCGTCGACGGCGAGCCAGCCCCAGCCCGAGCCGAACTGCGTCGCGGCCGCCGTCTTGAACTGCTCGACAAACTTGTCGAACGACCCGAAGTCGTGGTCGATGCGCTTGGCGATCTCGCCACCCGGCTTCCCGCCACCGCCCTTCCTCATCACCTTCCAGAACAGGATATGGTTCCAGTGCTGGCCGGCGTTGTTGAAGACGCCCTGCTTCGCGGGGTCACCGTAAGAGGCCTTGACCACGTCCTCGAGGCTCTTGCCAGCAAGGTCAGAGCCCTCGAGGAGGTTGTTGAGGTTGGTGACGTAGGCCTGATGATGCTTGTCATGGTGGAGGTGCAGAGTCTGCGACGACATATAGGGGGCAAGCGCCTCGTAGTCGTAGGGCAGATCCGGTAGCTCGAATGCCATGGTTTCCTCGCCTTCCCGTCGTGTCATAGGTTGCAAGCCGCGCCCACACGCTACATAGGCGCTCGGCTCCACCAAAGAAAGGTCGGGCAGCGGCTTCCACGGCAGGGATGTCGGCGGAGTTGGCCTTGTCTGGAGGTGCTCTTGAATGAGAGACGGCCCTGCGCCTGTCTCGGCAGCCGCCGTCGAGTCCCTCGTGGCTCAGGCGCGCCGGCATGATCCGGACAGATTGTTGGCTGCAATCTTTGCGCCGGTGGCCGCGCGTGATGTGCTGGTGGCCCTCATCCTCCTCAACCACGAGCTCGCACGCATTCCGGAGCTGGTCCGCGAGCCGATGGCGGGCATGATCCGCTACCAATGGTGGCGTGACGGGATCGAGGCGGCGTCGCGCGACGAGCCTGTCGGTCATCCCACACTCGATGCGATGCGCCCGGCCATGGCGGATGGTCGGCTCGACGCCGCGGCCTTGATCGCGCTGATCGATGCCCGTGAGCACGACCTCGATGCGGTGCCGCCCGAGGATCTCCCGGCCTTGGAGGCCTATACGGCCGCCACATCGGGCCGCCTTCATGAGCTCCTCATGCGCGCCCTTGGTTGTGCAGACCCGGCCTGGCTCGACGCGGCGCGAGAGGTCGGCAAGGCCGTCGGGCTTGTCGGAATCGTTCGTGCCGTCTCCTTCCACGCCCGGCAGAGCCGGCTCTACCTGCCGGAGCAGATGTTGAGCGAGGCGGGGGTGAGCCGCCAGGATGTGCTCACCTTGCGGGATTCCGAGCGGCTGCGTCAGGTGACGGGGCGAATCGTCGAGCGTGCCGACGCATTGCTCGAGAGCGTGAGGCGACGAGGCAGGCCGCCCCGGCAATGGCTGCCGGCGCTCCTGACGGCACGGGCGGCACGCTCATACGGGCGCAGGCTCAAGAGGCGAGGCTTCGACCCCTTTACCGAGGCGGCTACCGAGAGGCCGCCCTCCGTCGCCTTCGATCTCGTCCTGGGAGGGGTCGTCGGTCGTCTCTAGGAGGCACGCATCGCCCTCACATTTCTCCTTGCCATGACCGTTCGGGTCCGGCCTTTCTTGGCGGCGTTGGGCCGCCGGCACGAGGCGCGGGCCGACAATAGAAAACCGATCGACGCGTGGGAGAAGAGTGATGCGCAGTCTCGGATGGGGCCTCCGCCTGCTGGCTCTCGTCGTCACCATGGCGGGCGCCACGGCGGCCTCGGCGGCGACCTCGATCAAGTTCACGCTCGACTGGAAGTTCCAGGGCCCGACCGCAGCCTTCTTCGCCGCCCAGAAGCTCGGCTACTTCAAGGAGGCCGGCCTCGACGTCACGATCGACAGCGGCAATGGCTCGGCCGGCGCGGTGACGCGTGTGGCGAGTGGCGCCTACCAGATGGGCTTCGCCGACATCAACGCGCTGGTCGAGTTCGATGCGGCCCATCCCGGCCAGGCGGCCAAGGCGGTCATGATGGTCTACGACGCGCCTCCCTTCGGGCTCTACGCTCTCAAGAAGAGTGGGATCAAGGATCCGAAAGACCTGCCGGGGAAGACGCTGGGCGCGCCCGTGTTCGATGCCTCCTACAAGCTCTTCCCGGCCTTCTGCGCCATCGTGGGGATCGACCCCGAGAGCGTCAAGCGGGTCAACATGGATCCGGCGCTGCGTGAGACCATGCTGGTGCGGGGCGACGTCGACTTCATCTCCGGCCACTATTTCAGCTCGATGCTCGACCTCGAGGCCAAGGGCGTGAAGCGCGACGACATCGTCGTCATGCTCTACCGCGACTACGGCATGGACTTTTATGGCAACGCCCTGATCGCGTCCGATGCGTTCATCCAAGAGCATCCCGACGCGCTCCGGGCCTTCAACGTCGCCGTGGCCAAGGGCATGCAGTATGTCGTGGCCAATCCCGAGAAGGCCGTCGACATGGTGGCCGAGGTCGACCCGCTGATCGATCGGAAGCTCGAGGTCGAGCGCCTCAACATGGCGATCGAGAAGAATATCCTAACACCCTACGTGAAGGAGCATGGCTTCGGCGACGTCGATGCCAAGAGGCTCACAAGCTCGCTCACTCAGCTCGGCACCGCCCTCAAGCTCGCGAGCCTGCCCAAGCCCGATGATGTCTGGACCGACGCCTTCCTGCCGCCGGCTGCCGACAGGAAGCTCTAGCGGCGCATGGCGCGGGGTGTGGGCCTCACCCTCCTGAGGCGGCGCCGCACGTGGCGTTGATCGATATCGATCGTGTCTCGCTTCGCTACGGTGGCGACGACGGGGTTCTTGCGGTCGAGGACTGCACGTTGAAGGTCGAGCGCGGCGAGTTCGTCGCGCTCGTCGGTCCGTCCGGCTGCGGCAAGTCCTCGCTCCTGCGGATCGTCTCCGGCCTGCAGCCGGCCTCGACCGGCGTCGCCTGCCTGCACGGCATGCCGATCCGCGGAACCCAGCAGGGCATCGGCATGGCGTTCCAGAACGCCACCCTGCTGCCCTGGCGTACGACCCTCGAGAACGTGCTCCTGCCGCTCGAGGTCAGCGCTGCCCACAGGCGGAGCTTCCGGAGGCGGCGTGCCGAGCACACGCGGCGTGCCGCCGAGCTCCTCAGGGCGGTGGGGCTCGGCGAGTTCGCCGACCGTGCGCCCTATGAGCTCTCGGGCGGCATGCAGCAGCGTGCCAATTTGTGCCGCGCTCTCATCCACGAGCCCGAGGTGCTTCTGTTGGACGAGCCCTTCGCGGCGCTCGATGCGTTCACCCGAGAGGAGCTTTGGGGTGTGCTGCAGGAGCTATGGCAGCGGCAGGGCTTCACCGTGATCCTGGTCACCCACGACCTGAGGGAAGCCGTCTTCCTCGCGGACCGGGTCCATGTCGTGAGCAAGCGGCCGGGCAGGATTGTCCGCTCGCGTGAGGTCACCGTCGCTCGACCGCGGACGCTGGCGGGCACCTTCGACGGCGCCTTTATCGACATCGTCCACGAGCTGCGTGACGCGATCAGCGAGGTGAGGGCGGCGTGAGCGAGCGTATGCGCCTCAAGCTGGCACCCTGGGTCGCTACCGTGGCGCTCCTCCTCGTCTGGGAGCTGGCCTGCCGGGTCTTCGCGATCCCCGAGTTCATCCTGCCGACCCCGAGCGCCAGCCTCGCAGCCCTTTGGCAGTATGGCGGCGCCATCTGGCACAACGCCTCCTTCACCTTGTGGGTGACACTTTTGGGCTTCGCGATCGCCGTCGCCTTCGGCCTGGCGCTGGGGATCGCCACAGGCGCCTCGGCCCTGACCTATGCGGCCCTCTACCCCCTGCTGATCGGCTTCAACAGCATTCCGAAGGTGGCCGTCGTGCCGGTGCTTGTCGTCTGGTTCGGGATCGGCGCGGTGCCGGCGGTGATCACCGCCTTCCTGATCTCGTTCTTCCCGATCGTCGTCAACGTCGCGACAGGCATCGCCACGCTCGAGCCCGAGCTCAGGGACCTGCTGCGCTCGCTGGGCGCCCGGCCGCTCGACATCCTCCTCAAGGTCGGTCTGCCGCGCTCGATGCCCTACTTCTTCGCCTCGCTCAAGGTCGCGGTCACCCTGGCGTTCGTCGGCTCGGTCATCTCCGAGACGATTGCCGGCAACCGGGGCATCGGCTATCTGATGCTGCAGGCCTCCTCGAGCTTCAGGGTGCCGCTCGTCTTCGCCGGCCTGATCGTCGTGGCGGTCATGGGCGTCGGCATGTACGCGGTCTTCGCCGTCGTCGAGCGCCGGCTCACCGGCTGGGCCTTCCGCAGCGGTCCTGGCGGCGCCTGAGGCGGCAGCCGCCCATGACCCCGCCTACTGGCTCTTCTTGATCTGGTCGTAGACGAAGCCGCCGGCAGCACCGGCCGCCGCCCCGGTCACCGCGCTGCCCAGGAAGTTGCCTGTCAGCAGCCCCACGGCCGCGCCGCTCGCGGCACCCACGCCGGCACCGGTCAGGGTCCGTTCGCCCGTCGTCTTGTTGACATCGCAACCGGCGAGCCCGACCATCGCCACAAGGCCGACGACCGCGCCCAGCCTACTCATGCCCACCTTGCTCATCGCCAATCTCCGCACGCTTCGGGCGACCCTCGCGCCCGTCATTTCGCCTTGCAGGGCCACCGCTCGCTCATCGCCTGCCAGAAGCCGTCGACGGCCGCGTCCTCCGCCTTCTCGGGGTGAGCGCTCGCCCAGTCGAGAAACACCTGCCGGATCTGCTCGAGCGAGGGCAGCTCGTCCGCGCATGCCCACCGCCGCATGACCCCCGAGTAGGTGAGATGCTGGTAGAGCTGGCCGGTGCCTATGATGAAGCCGTAGCAGAAGTCCCGTTGGGCCTCGGCGCAGCGCCGTGCCAGCTGGTCCACCCTGTAGGCGTCGGCGGCGCCGGTCGCTGCCGGCCCTCCGCTCTGGGCCGCCAGCGCGCCACTGACACCGGGGCTCGTCGCTGCCAGAGCCACCGCGGTGAGCGATGCGGCCAGCAATCGACGGAGCCCGCTCCCTGGCGGCATCTCTTCAACTCCCCATGACCACCCGTGCGCCACATTTCAATATAGGTCCGGACGGTCGGCAGGGACCAGTCAGAAGCTCCGCGGCCAGCCTAGCCAGCGTCGACGGTCGACCGAGTTGATCTTGATCGTGGAGAGCGTGTCGCCCCGGCGAATGCGGAGCGTCACGACCGCGCCGGCGCTGCCTGCCGACCAGACGGCGTGCCAGAGCGCCAACAGGCTGTGAATGTCCTTCTCTCCGACGCCCACAATGACGTCCGCGGGCATCAAGCCGGCGCGCTCGGCGGGGCCGCCTGCGTCGACGGATGTGACCGCCACCTCGCCGTGGCTGGCACGGGCATGCAGACCGAGCCAGGGACGCGCCGGCGCGTCCCGATGACCCATGGCGAGCAGGTCGCCCAGCGCCGCCTTGAGGGCGTCGATCGGGATGAAGAGGTCCGTAGGGGGCAGGCTGCCCTTCTCGCCGGTCGCCGGCTGGGCCGCGATCGCCATGGCCCCGACACCGATCAGCATCCCCTTGCGGTCGACCAGGGCGGCGCCGGCCAGATCGGCGTGCTGCGGCGCCGTGAAGAGCGCCTGGTCGAGGGCAAACTCCCAGGAGGCGGCAAAGGGCCGGCGGTCGACGATCTGGACCTCGGTATAGGCTACGGGAGCCCCAACGCTGATCGCGAGGAGGCGCTCGTCCGGCTCGACGGCCCCCGACTTGCCGAGGGCCGCCGGCGGCAGGGCGAGGGGGGTGGTCGTCCGAACGAGGCCCAGGCCGGTCCAGTCGTCATAGGCGACGATCCCGGCGGGAACGCTCGCGCCGCCGGGAGGCAGCACCTCGACATGATCGGCCTCGACGATAAGGCGGCCGAGGGTCAGGACGAGGCCACCATTGTCGAGGAGGGTGCCCGTGCCGGTGCGCACGCGGCCCAGCTCGGCGGCGGTGCGCGCGCCATCGGGGACGTTGGCGCGGACGCCCACGACGGAGCTCACCACGTCCATCGGCTTGGCCAGCACAGAGGCCGAGCGACACAGCGCCGTCGCGAGCGATGCCGTCCCCCCGAGCGCTTTCCGTCTGCTGATCGGCATGCCGGCGAGTGCCATCGCCTGCGGACTCCTCGCGCATGCCGCCCCATGGCCAAGCATCACGCCTATTCCATACCCTTTATAGCTCAGGGCCTTCTGTTGCGGAACCAACACATTGCCACGATCTCGGCTCCGAGCCGCGCGGGGCGCCGCCCGCCGCCGGCTAGACCAGGAGCTTGGCGTCGAAGCCATCGGGGCCCTCGGAGAGGAGGGCCGGCTTGCCCTTCAGCCTGGTCTCCAGATAGACCCTGTTGCCCCATACCGTGCGCAGGTGGGCGAGCGTCTTCTCGGCGTTGCCGATGTCGAGGTCGCGGCCGTCATGCTCGTGGACGAGGCAGAGGCCGCCCGAGGCCCGATAGTCGGCGTCCTTCACCTTGATCGCCGGGAAGCTGCTGCTGCCGATGCTGCGCAGCAACTGGTTCCTGATCTCCTGCCAATGCTCCTCGTCCGAGACCGCATCGACCACGAGATGCTCGCCGCGCGGCTTCCAGGAGAAGAGATCGAGCTCGCGCATCAGCTCCTCGGTCAGGAAGCGGCGCAGGAAGGAGACGTCGCGATCCGTCTCGCGCACCTCCATCATCTTGCGCCGTCCCTCGGGCGTCCCCGCCCCACCGAAGCGCTTCTCGATGTCGCGCCAGACGACGTAGCCCACATGGTAGGGATTGAGGCCGCCCGGGTGCGGCGAGACGACCTGGTTGTGGCGGACCATGAACTCGAGCTGCAGCTCCTGCGGCAGGTCGATCGCGTTCATCAGGCGATGGTGCCAGTGGCTGGCCCAGCCCTCGTTCATGATCTTGGTCTCGATCTGCGGCAGGAAGTAGCGCGCCTCCTCGTCGACGATGGTGAGCACGTCGCGCTGCCAGTCCGCCAGATCGCGGCGGTGGTCGCGGATGAAGAGAAGGATGTCGGCTTCGGGCTCGAGCGGCACGCGCGTGAGGTCGGGCTGGGCGGCCACGGCAGGCCGATGCACGCGATGGAACGGATCGGCGGGCGGCTGCGCCCGCTCGATCATCTGCTCACGCTGCTCCTCCCGCGAGAGCTTCCTGATCGCCTGGTTGCGCCGACGGTTGAAGGAGAGGGCGTGCGCGGCGTCGAGGAAGAGCTCGACCTGCTCGGTGCCGATCGAGGGGTCCTCGATGTAGCGGCGGACGCGATCGGCGCGCGTCTTGAACTGGGCCAGCGTCTCCCGGGCGTCGGTGGCCGACGTGAAGGTGAAGTTGTTCTTGAAGAAGTCGTTGTGGCCGTACACGTGCGCGATGGTCAGCACCTGCAGGCAGAGGCTGTTGTCGCGCATCAGGTAGGCGAGGCAGGGGTTCGAGTTGATGACCATCTCATAGGGCAGGCCCTGCACGCCATAGTCGTACATGGTCTTGGTCTGCTCGAACGCCTTGCCGTAGGACCAGTGCGGGTAGTGCGCCGGCATGCCGTGGTAGGCCATGTAGCCCAGCATGGCGTTCTGGTCGCAGACCTCGAACTCCTGCGGGTAGCAGTCGAGCCCGAGCTCCTCGACCTTCGCTCGGATCCGATCGTCCCAGCGCTCGAGGTCGGCAAGCGTCCAATTGGTCATCGGCCCTCGCTATCCTCCAGTGCATCCGCGCCCGCAGCCCGAAGGGCCCAGGCATCCTCATGAAGATCATGGGGCAAGGGATAGACGACGTCGAGACCGGAGGCCTGCGTCAGGGTGCTCGGGTCCGCCGCGGCTGTCCCTCATGCCGCCGACGGACCAGGCTCTCGTCGTCCGAGGGCCTAGCGCCGACGGGCTGGTCGATGATCCTGACCAGCCGCGTTCGGATGCGGGCGATGATCCAGTCCGCCAGCGCCGGGTTGTCCCGGGCCATGGCGGCGAGGGGTGAGAAAGAACCGACGGAGGCGGGATCGCCAGCATCGCCGGGGAGAATTTCTTCGGGTGTCGCGGCCGGCTCCTCGATGGGAGCCTCGGTGGCTGCAGGCTCAAGCTCGGCACTGACAAGAATAGCCTCGCCTGCCTGGGCGGGGAGGAAGTCGACGAGGCGGTTGATGGCTTGCTGCGCCGACCCCAGCGGGTGCTGGCCGTAGCCCTGCATCGTCTCGGGCGAGGAGCCGGCGGGCGAAGGCGTGTCGCGGCGCTCGTAGGGTTGGCGCGCCTGGTCCAGCCTGTCGACCACGAGCTTGACGAGATGCCTTACCGGATGCCGCGCCCGGTTCGCCTGATAGACGACGAAGAGCATCGCGCGGCGGTCGCCGACATCGATGAGGCTCGAGAGCTCCAGCCAGGCCGTCTCGAACAGGCGGGCCTGCCGCTCGGGCAGCGGAAGGCTACGGACCGCGGTGTACTGCTCCACGAGCCTGGAGAAGTCGCGGTCGCTGACAAAGGCCTCGATGTCCTCCTCGGTCGCGGTGTCGAGCCTTCTGATCTCGGCCGGGGAGAGACCGGCGGCGAGACGTCGGGCGAGCCGGCACTGGCGGGTGCCGGGCATCTTGATGGGCGAACGGGTGAAGGGACGAGGCATGCGATCTCTCTATAGGATCGGATGTCGCCTGTCAACCTATAATAGAATATCACCCTTAGAAACTCTCTAGTTCTGCATTGGCCTTCGGGTCCGGACCCATTGTCGGGCGCAGCCGACCCGAGGGCCGGCTGCGCCGGGACCCGCACCGGCTCCCAGGCCGCTTGGAAGCTCGACAATCGCCGAACGTTTATCGAGCGGTGATTGTCGAGCCGTTGGCGCCTCATGACCCACTCCTACGACCATCCCGATCCGAAGGACGTCAGCCTACCGCGCGTCCTCTTCGCCGTGAGCGATCCGCTGTGGCTGCGCAAGGTGCACATTCTGGCCGAGCGCAAGGCCGTCAACAGCCTGGACTTGGGACCGGGCATGCCCAGGTCCTCGGTGACGCATCACACGCGAATTCTTCGCGAGGTGGGCGTGACCCGCGCCCGTCCGGAAGGACGCAGCTGCTGGATCAGCCTGCGTCGCGAGGCGCCGGACGGGAAGTTTCCCAGCCTCCTCGACGCGGTGCTGGCGGCGGAGGCGGATAGGTGATCCGCCGCCTGTGGCCGTTGACGCTCTGCGCGTTCGCGCTGGGCCTCGACGCCGATGTGCTTGCAGGGGTGCTGCCCGGCATGGCGCGTGACCTGGCACCAGCCAGGGCTCCGCTCGGCGGGCGCTGGACTATCGGCCTTGTCGTGGCGATCAGCTTGGCTGCCGCAGCGGGCGTGGCCGTCCACGGCAGCTTCCCGACTGCGCCGGTCATTCCTCGGCAAGACCGATTGGCAGCGCTGCGCACGCCGCTCACCTGGTCACGTCGGGGGTGACGCTTGGGACGGGGTTTGCCTCGCTGGGGCCCTACACCCATCTGGCCGAGACCGCAGCCACCCGTGGCATGGAGGCTTCGGCCGACACCTTCATCTGGCTGTGGCGGCTGGCAGCTTGGGCCAGCCTGGCACCGCAGCAGCATGTGCTGGTGTCGCACGATTCCGCGCATGCCACGGCGGCGATCGCGTGGAACGCATCGATGAGCTACCTGGAGAGCGCTGCAGGCCCGAGAGTAGGCTCAGCGTCCGGCGCGACACGGGAGGAGCCTGCGAGCTCGCAGAGCGACCTCCCGACGGGCTGGCGCTCGCGTTGCCGCGCTGCCCCGCTCGGATCGGTTGCTTGCGGTCGTGTGTTCCCGAAACGCCGGGCTCGGCGACGAGATGCCGATGGAGGAGGGTTGAATGAGCGAGACCAGCATCCGCGTCGGCGAGGCCGCACCGGAGACCCTGCGTCGGACGATCTACGAGGGTCTGTGCGCCTTCAACGACAGGTTTCTCGGCCCAGCCGATCATCGGGAGCTGAGCGTGCTGGCGCAGGCGGGAGAGACGCTACTGGGCGGGCTCGTCGGCCATACGGGCCGCGGCTGGCTCAATATCGGGCTCTTGTGGGTCAGCGCGGCGAGGCGCGGGCAGGGGCTGGGGCGCTCGCTGCTGCTGGCCGCCGAGGCCGAGGCACGCGCCCGTGGCTGCGGCCACGCCCTGGTCGCGACCTTCGATTTCCAGGCGCGCCCGTTCTACGAGCGTTACGGCTACCACCTCTTCGCCACGCTGGACGGCTATCCGAACGGCCATCATAGCCTTTATCTGCGACGGGAGCTTTAAGAGGCGTCCCGCCGGCCGCCCGAGAGGTCAGCCGCCGCCGGCAGCCGCGGGTACGCGGTCGCGCGACATGAAAGCCTTGAAGGAGGGCCAGATGTCCTCGCGGCGCTCGATCAGCACGGACTGGAAATTGTCCGCCTTGAGACGCCGGAAGCGATCCAGCATCGAGCTCTCGTAGTAGTGCGAGCCCATCGGCTTGATCTCGCCATAGCCGAACAGGTTGGAGATCTCGCAGAGCTCCTTTGCCGCCTTCATCGCCTCGTCATTGTCGGAATCGAAATTGTCGCCGTCCGAGCAGTGGAATGCGTAGATGTTCCAATGCGCCGGGTGATAGCGGTCGTTAACGATCTCGAGCGCCTTGCGATAGCCGGACGAGATCAGCGTGCCGCCGGACTCGCCCTTGTGAAAGAACTCGTCCTCGGTGACCTCCCTAGCCTCGGTGTGGTGGCCGATGAAGACGATGTCGACATTCTCATATTTGGTGGCAACGAACTGGTAGAGAAGGAAAAAGAAGCTGCGGGCCAAATACTTCTTCAGCCGGTCCATCGAGCCCGAGGTGTCCATGATACATAAGACGACCGCGTTCGATTCCTCGCGCACATCCTGCACGAGCCGGCGGTAGGTGAGATCCTCCTTGCGGAACGGGAAGCGCTCGTCGCTGTCGCCGGGCCCGACCTCGCCGCTCTGGAGCGCCGAGGGCCCGCCTGTCGTCGCGATGCGCCGGCGGATGCGCGCCTTGGCGGTGCGCTTGCGGTCGAGATGCACGCGGATGCCGGACTTGCGGTAGCCCTGGCGCTTGGCGACCCGCTCGGAGAGGGCCTCTCTCAGGATCTTGCGCTCCATATCGGGGAGCTCGAGATCCTCGAACATGATGTCGACCAGCTCCTCGAGCGTGATCTCGGTCTCGTAATAGTCGACGCCGGGCTCGGAGCCGGCCGGGCCCTGGCCCTTCTCGCCCTTCTTGCCGGCCTGGCCGACGATCTGGCCGGGCTGGGTGGCGCCGTCGCCGGTGCCGACACCGCCTTCATTGTCGCCGAAGGTGAAGCGGTACTCGCGGATCCCGCGGATCGGGACCTTGATGATGCGGTCCCGCTCGCGGCCGATGATGCTTTCCTCGGCGATGATGTCGGCGATGTTCTCCTTGAGCGACCGGCGCAGCTTCTCCCGATGGCGCTTGCGGTCTCCCGCGCTCCGGTCCGAGCGAAGCGCGTCCTGCTCCGAATAGGGTCTGAAGACCGTGCTCATGCCACTGCCTCGGACATCTTCTCCACAAGACTGAGGTATGCCGTGGGCTCAGTCCTTCCACAGGTGGTTGGCGGCATATTTGAGGATGGTGTCGATGCTGGCCTCTTTGTAGCCCTGTTGCAGCAGATTCTCCACCATCGAGTCGTACTTCTGGCGCTGCTCCACGTCGCGCGTGCGTGCCTTGGTGATGATGCGCGAGATGTCGCGCACCGAGTTCATCAGCTTCTTCTCGATCGCCTCCTTCAAGGGCTCGTAGGAGCCGTAGGAGAGGGGCTCGCCGCGGCGCATGCCGGCCCAAAGATAGGCGATGACCTCCTGGCGGAAGCCGTCGGCCGCCGGGCCGATGATGGCGATCTGCTCCTCGATCGACTTGAGGAAGCCCTCGTCGGCCTGCATCTCGTCGCGGGTCGTCGGGTCCTTGACCTTGGTCTTGGTGACGTAGGCCTCGGCGTGGTCGAGGTAGTTCTGGAAGAGAGTCTCGGCCTGGCCCTTGAAGCTGAAGACGAAGGCCTTGGTGATGTCCTTCTCGAGCATCTCGAGATAGGCCTTGTGCAGGGTGTCCTGCAGGAACTCGAGATGCTGCTTTTTCAGGTCGTCGGCGGTGTCGGCCTCCTTCACCATGCCGATCAGCGACTCGCGGATGCTGATCGGATGGATCGACCCGTCGCTTTGCGTGAGCGCCACGTCGATGGCCTTCATGATGAAGCGCGTGCTGATGCCGAAGAGGCCCTCGCGCCGCGCATCCTCGCGCAGCTCGTGCGCGGTGAGCTTCTTGGGCCGGCCCTTCTCGAGCACCTCCTCGCCATTGTAGATCCTGAGCTTGGTCATCAGGTCGCACTTGGCCGAGGGCTCGAGCCTGGAGAGGATGGCGAACATCGAGGCGATCTCGAGCGTGTGCGGCGCCATCTGGATGTCGAACTTCGAGCGCTCGAGAAACTTCTTGTAGATCTTCACCTCCTCGGAGAGGCGGAGATTGTAGGGCACCTTGACGACGACGATGCGGTCGAGGATGGCCTCGTTGGTGTGGTCGGCCTTGAACTTCTGCCACTCGGCCTCGTTGCTGTGGGCGACGATGACCGTGTCGACGTAGATCGTGCCGTGGCGGCCCGGCGCCGGCACGAACTTCTCCTGCGTCGCGGTGATCATGGTGTGGAGATACTCGGTCTCGTTCTTGAAGACCTCGATGAACTCGACCATGCCGCGGTTGCCGACGTTGAAGGCGCCGTTGAGCTCGAGCACGCGCGGGTCGCCCTCGCTGTAGCGGTCGAGCTTGGAGATGTCCTCCGAGCCGATCAGCACCGAGGTGTCCTGGTTGTTCGGGTCGACCGGCGGCACCACGCCGATGCCGCGCCTGGCCCGCTTGCTGAACGTCACCGTCTTGATGGGCACGGTCTCGTAGCGGTTGTCGAACTCGGTCAGGAGGCGGTGGCGGCAGACCGGGCAGAGGTCGCCCTCGACCCGCACGCCCAGCATGTCCTGGAAGGACTTCCTGAGATGGCGGGGGATCAGGTGCAGGGGCTGCTCGTAGATGGGGCAGCCCTCGATCACGTGGATGGGGTCGGTGTCCTCGAGACCGCGCTTCAGGCGCTCGACGAGCGAGCTCTTGCCCGAGCCCACGGGACCCATGAGGTAGAGAACCTGCCGAGCCTCCTCGCCACCCATCGCCGCGGAGTGGAAGTAGCGCACGATCTTGTCGAGCGTGCGCTCCATGCCGAAGAACTCGTCCTTGAAGAAGCCGTAGACCTTGACCGCCTGGTCGCCGAAAACCCGCTTGGCGCGCGGGTCCGCCTCGACGTCGATCTCGCCGACGCCCGGCGCCACCATCATGTCGTACATACGCTTGTGGGAAAGAGCCGCGAGCTCCGGACGCTCCTTCACGAGCTCCAGATACTCGAGGAAGGTTCCCTGCCACTCGGCTTTCTGCCGCTCGATCCGGTCCTGCTCGATCAGGGCAGCGAAGTCGATCTTGTCAACCTGCATGCACGGTCCTCTCGCTCAACGTGAGACCCCTCGGCACTCCCCCCGTAGCGCAGCAACAACAAGGCTTGTTTGCGAAGCGTGCTCTACCGCTCCTCACGATGATATTAGAACATCTCCCGAATTGGTTGAAAAGCCATTAATGGATGTAATTAAGGTAAAATGTCTGAGAGTATGGATGAACTTGTGAGCCGAAAGGGTCAGGCGATTGCGCCTGTCGAGGTCGATATGGCGTGACCGGGCACCCGTGGCCTTTAGCGATCGCTGGACCGGAGCTTGCCCGATAAAGCTGGCGACGGCCGTCCTGCCGTCCCCTTCGCCCCCGCCGGTCGCGTCTGTGCCGACCATCCACCCGCCACCCCGCCCGAAGTGGCCGATTTGCCCGCAAGTTCCTCGATTGAGTGTAGGTGAGGGGGCCTAGCCGTCAAGCCGCCATCGGCGCGGCGATTGGTCATTGTGAACCCCGTGCACGCCGGTGTGGAAGGCGCTGTCCACCACCCGCCCTGGGTGGTATGGCCCCTCCGCCGCGCGGGGCGGCAAGGGGCAGGAGAAGGGGGACGAGCAGCATGCACGCGATCAACCGGCTGAAGGAGCGGCTCGCCACGGGCGACCGGCTCTACGGGGCCTGGGTCGGGCTCGCCCATGCGGGCGTGGCCGAGGTCCTGGCGTGCATGGGCTATGACTTCCTCGTGATCGACCAGGAGCACGGCGCCGGCTCGCTCGGCGACGCGGTCGGCATGCTGCGCGCCTGCGACGCCGCCGGCTGCCCGGCCATCGTGCGCGTGCCCTGGAACGACCAGGTCTATCTGAAGCGGATCCTCGACGTCGGCGCCCAGTCCTTGATGATCCCGATGGTGGAGACGGTCGAGGAGGCCAAGGCCGCGGTGGCCGCCTGCCGCTATCCGCCGGCCGGCCGGCGCGGCTATGCCGCACCCTCGATGCGCTGCTCGCGCTATGGCCGCATCGAGGACTACATCGCGGGCGCCAACGACCAGCTTCTCATCATCACCCAGATCGAGAGCGCCGCGGCGGCGGGGCGTGCTGCCGATATCGCCAGCGTCGACGGCGTCGACATGGTGCTGATCGGCGTCAACGACCTGGCCGGCACGGTGGGCCGCCTCGAGCGGCTGGACGAGCCAGAGGTCGACGTTCTGGTACGCCAGGCCGAGGCCGGGGTGCGCAAGGCCGGCAAGCCGTTGGGCACGGTGCCCAGCGCCAGACGCGACACGCTGGGCCTCTTCAAGGATGGCTACCAGCTGGTGGCAGGTGCGGGCGACGTTCCGCTGCTGCGCAAGGCGGCGCTGGACGATCTGGACGCGGTGCGCGGCGGGCTCGCCAAGCTCTGAGAATCACGCAGCCCAAGGCACTGGTCCTGGGCCGGCTCATGCACTAGGAAGCGGCATACCAAGCCGCCGCGAGCGTCGCGGCTGGGACGCAAGGCAGGGAGAAGAACATGGCCAAGATGAACCGACGGACCGCGCTGGGCGCCGGTCTCGCAGCGGTCGGGGTCGCGGCGACCACTCGGACGAGTCGTGCCGCCACCTATCCGGCGCGGCCGATCACCATGATCTGCCCATGGTCGGCCGGCGGCGGCACGGACGCCACCTCGCGCATCGTCGGGAGCCTGCTCGAGAAGGAGTTGGGCAAGCCGGTCAACGTCGTGAACCGCACCGGCGGCAGCGGCGTCGTCGGCCACTCGGCGATCGCGACGGCGGCACCGGACGGCTACACGATCGGCATCATCACCGTCGAGATCGGGATGATGCACTGGCAGGGGCTGACCAAGCTCACCTACGAGGACTATACGCCGCTCGGCCTCTTCAACGAGGACCCGGCGGGCCTTCAGGTCCGCGCCGACTCGCCCTGGAAGAGCGCCAAGGACGTCATCGAGGCGATCCGGGCGTCGAAGAAGAACGAGCTCAAGGCGTCCGGCACCGGCCAGGGCGGCATCTGGCAGCTGGCCCTTGCCGGCATGGAATTGGCCGCCGGGATCGCCCCCGACCAGGTCCAGTGGATACCGAGCCAGGGCGCGGCTCCCGGCCTGCAGGACCTGGCCGCCCATGGCGTCGACATCGTGCCCTGCTCGCTGCCCGAGGCGAAATCGCTGATCGACGCCGGCAAGGTCAAGAGCCTGGCGGTCATGTCCGACAAGCGCAACGACGTCTTCCCCGACGTGCCGACGCTCAAGGAGGCCACGGGCATCGACTTCACGCTGGGCGCCTGGCGCGGCTTCGCCGGCCCCAAGGGCATGCCCACCGAGGTGACGGACATTCTGGTGCCGGCCCTGAAGAAGATCTACGACGGTGCCGAGTACAAGGACTTCATGGCCAAGCGCGGCTTCGGCATCGTCTATGAGCCGCCCGCGGAGTTCGTGGCCTTCATGGCCAAGCGGGACGCCTTCTTCGGCAAGACGATGAAGGCGCTGGGCCTCGACCACTAGGGCAAAGGGGAGGGCCGGCCAGGAGACCAGGAATGCGCATCAACGATCTCGTCTTCGGCGTGGTGCTGATCCTCGTCCAGATCGCAATCCTGATCAACACCAGCTTCTATCCGAGCATGCCCGGCCAGTCGGTCGGGCCGGCCCTCTTTCCCAACGTCATCGGCGTGGGCTTCGCGCTCTGTGGGATCGCGCTGATCATCTCCGGCGTGCGCGCCTACGCCGTCCACGGGCTCGTAGAGCTGGGCCAGTGGGCGCGGAGCGGCGGGCACATCCTCGACGTGGGGCTCGTCATCGGCGGCCTTGCCGTCCTGATCCTGGTCTGGGACCGCGTCGGGTTCCTGATCGGCGGGACGATCTTCACCGCCTGCCTGATCGTCCGCTTTCGCGGCGGCAAGTGGGCGACCTCGATCGCCATCGCCGTCGTCGCCTGCTTCATCGTCGATCTGAGCTTCCGACGCCTGCTCCTGGTGCCGCTGCCCATGGGCCCCCTTACCGGCATCTACTGGTAGGCCGGGCGGGAGGGGAGCACAGCCATGGATCCCGTCGTCCAAGCCTTCTGGCTGGTTATCGACCCCTACAACCTTCTGGTGATGGTGTGCGCCGGCTGCTTCGGCCTTTTCGTCGGCGGCATGCCGGGCCTGACCGCCACCATGGCGACGGCGCTGCTCGTGCCGGTCACCTTCTTCATGGCGCCACAGCCCGCGATCGCGGCGATCGTCACGGCGACCGCCATGGCGATCTTCGCGGGCGACCTGCCGGGAGCCCTGGTCCGCATTCCGGGCACGCCGGCCTCGGCCGCCTATGTCGAGGATGCCCATCGCCTGACCAAGAAGGGCCAGGCCGAGCGCGTCCTCGGCGCCGGCCTCGTCTTCTCGGTGATCGGCGGCATCTTCGGCTCGATCGTGCTCGCCATCTTCGCGCCGCTCCTGGCCGAGTTCGCGCTCGACTTCTCGAGCTTCGAATATTTCTGGCTGGCGAGCTTCGGCCTCTCGTGCGCCGTCTTCATCTCTACCGGGCGGCCGGTCAAGGGCATCGTCGCCGTCCTCATCGGCCTCTTCGTCGCGACTGTGGGCATCGACCCCACGGCCGGCCACCCCCGCTTCACCTTCGGCACCGTCGAGCTGATGGGTGGCGTGAGCTTCATCCCGGCGATGATCGGCATGTTCGCGATAAGCGAGGTGCTGCGCTGGGTGACCAGCTCGCGCATGGTCGAGGCGATCGCGGTCCAGAAGATCGGCAATCTCTTCGCCGGCCAGTGGGGGCTCGTGAAGCGCTATTTCGGCGGCATGGTGCGGAGCGCCTTCGTGGGCGTGGGCATCGGCATCCTGCCCGGTGCCGGTGCCGATATCGCCGCCTGGATCACCTATGCGCTGTCCAAGAAGTTCTCGAAGGAGCCCGAGAAGTTCGGCACCGGCCACATCGAGGGCATCACGGCTGCCAGCACCGCCAACAACGCCTCGCTGGGCGGCGCCTGGGTTCCGGCCATGGTGTTCGGCATTCCCGGCGATTCGATCACCGCGATCGTCGTGGGCGTCCTCTATCTCAAGGGCATGAATCCCGGGCCCACGATCATGCTGCGCGAGCCGCAGCTCCTTTATGCCGTGTTCATGACCTTTTTCCTCGCCAACATCATGCTCATCCCGCTGGGCTGGACGGCGATCAAGCTGTTCCGCTACATCCTGGACGTGCCGCGCGAGGTGCTAATGCCGCTGATCTTGGTGTTCTGCATCGTGGGTTCCTTCGCGATCAACAACACCGTCTTCGACGTCGGCGTGATGCTCGCCTTCGGGGTTCTGGGCTACATCATGGAGGAGAACGACTTCCCGGTGGCCCCCACCATTCTGGGCCTGGTTCTCGGGCCGATGGTCGAGCAGAACTTCATGACGTCGATGATGAAGGCGCAGGGCAATTTCCTGGAGTTCTTCAGCCGGCCGATCGCTGGCGTCCTGGGCGTCGTCACCCTCGTCGTATGGTCTTGGATTCTCATATCGACCCTGCGCCGGAAGCCTGCATCGCCGGCTGTCTGACGCGCGGGCATTGGGAGGAAAGCGAGCATGTCGGACTGGGCCAAATATCCGAGCCTCGAGGGGCGCTCCGTCTTCATCTCGGGCGGAGGCTCCGGCATAGGTGCGGCGACCGTTCAGGCTTTTGCGGGCCAGCGCTCGAAGGTCGCCTTCGTCGACATGGACGAGGCGGCGAGCAAGCGGACGATCGAGGAGGTGACGGCGGCCGGCCTGCCGGCGCCGCTATTCCTTCCTTGTGATGTCCGAGACATCGGGGCGTTGCGTGGCGCCATCGAGAAGGCCGCTCAGGCGAACGGTCCGATCACGGTGCTCGTGAACAACGCGGCCCGCGACGACCGTCACAAGATGGAGGACGTGACCCCGGAATACTGGGACGAGCGGATCGCGGTGAACCTCAAACACCAGTTCTTCGCGGCGCAGGCCGTCTTCACGATGATGAAGGAAGCCGGCGGCGGCTCGATCGTCAATTTCGGGTCGGTGAGCTGGATGGTGGGGCAGGGTGGCATGCCCTGCTACACTTCCGCCAAGTCGGCGGTGATGGGCCTTACCCGGTCGCTTGCCCGGGACATGGGCCCCTTCAATGTGCGGGTGAACTCGATCGCTCCCGGCTGGATCATGACCGAGCGGCAGCTCAAGCTGTGGATGACGCCGGAGGGCGAGAAGGAGCTGATGACTCGTCAGTGCCTTAAGCGCAGGCTGCAGCCGGTCGAGATGGCACGCATCTGCCTCTTTCTCGCGGCCGACGATTCGAGCGCCATGACCAACCAGACCTATGTGGCGGACGGCGGCTGGGTGTAGCGGGAGCCCAGGGCCGGTCTTAAGAAAAGATCCCTGAGGAGCGGACGCCACCGCGACGCTATGGTTCGCGCGGGATGAGGTCTCGTTGAGGCGCCGCGCCATTCGCGGCGCACGAGACCGGCCTGGAGCCCGCCTCGATGCCGCTTCTGATCGCCAGCCTGCCGCTCGCCCTGTTCCTGCTCGGGCTGCGGGCGGCGATGGGGCTCTACCGGCGACGTGAGCCGCCGGCCTGGACCACGAGCGCAGCCCCGACCGAGCTCGTCTGCGTCACGCTCGTCTCCCTCCTGGCCATGGGCTTGGCGCTCCTGGCGGGTGGGCTTGCGACGATCCTGCGGGCGGGAGACCGACCGATCGACCTGGGCTCGGCCGCCCTCCTTGTGGTGGCGGCGCTGCTGCTTTGGTGGCGGCTGCCCCGACCTCAGCCGCCGAGGGTGCCGCTCTCGGTCGTGGAGGGCGGAGGGAGCAGCAGCGCTGCACGGACACCGGGGCGCTCTCGGCCGACCGGTCGTCGCCGCGCCGCGTGAGCGGCCTCAGCCTGCCCGGCGGGCGAGCAGATCGCGGATCTCCTCGAGCAGAACCTCCTGGCGCGGTGGCGGCGGCGCCTTGGCCTCGGCCTTGGGATCGCCGTGCTCCATCCGCCGCTTCAGCGCGTTCATCTGCCTGATGATGAGGAACAGAGCGAACGCCACGATCACGAAGCTGATGATGGCGTTGACGAAGTTGCCGTAGGAGACGACCGCCACGCCGGCGTCCTGGGCGGCCTTCACGGTCGCGTAGTGCTGGTCCGTCATTTTCAAGGGCAGGAAATAGTTCGAGAAATCGACGCCGCCCATCAGCACGCCAAGGGGTGGCATCAGGATGTCGTCGACCAGCGACTTGACGACGGTGGTGAAGGCGGCGCCGATGATGATGCCGACCGCCATGTCGAGGACGTTGCCGCGCAGCGCGAACTCTCTGAATTCCTTGAGCATCGCCTGATCCTCGCCTTTTTGTTCGTCCCTTTCTTTTCCCTAGGACGGTCGGTCGAAGACTTAATCGCCGTAGCAATAAAAAAAGCGCCCCCGGGATCCCCGGGGGCGCTGCCATTGCGATACCGGCAGGTGTGCCGGATCAGTGCTTCGTGCAGGTGTCGACGTTCTCGGGCGTGCAGGTGTCGACGCCCGTATAGGTCGGGTCCTCGAGCTTCTTGCCCTCGGTGGCGTCAATCAGCATGTACATGGCCTTGTAGCCCATCTCGAAGGGCCGCTGGCCGACATTGCCGTCCGCGAGACCCTGCTTCAGGAGATCGAGCTGCACGGGCAGCGTGTCGGCAACCACGAGCGCCAGCTGCTTGCTCTCGATCTTGTCCTTGTACTTCATCGCGACCCGCTTGTAGGCCTCGGGCACGAACTGCGGAAAGCCGCCGGTCGGCACGAAGGCGTCGAGATCGGGGTACTTGCCGAGCGTGTCCTCCATCTGCTGGACCGCCAGGACGAAGTCGTCGTTGGTGTAGAGCGGGCAGCCGTCGACCTCGGTCCAGCCGTTCTGGCCGGTCAGCCGGACACCGGGCGACTCCTTGCTCTTCTCGCCCGACAGCGTGTCGCGGATGCCCTGGATGCGCTCATTGTGGTTGGCGGCCGCGGCACCGCCCGACTGGATGCAGATCTTGCCGCCCTTGGGCTTGATCTGCATGACGAGCTTCGCGAGGCCGACGCCGATGTCGTAATTGTGCGTGCCGACATAGGCGAGGCGCAGATCGGCGTCCTTGGGCAGCACGTCCGAGTCGAAGGTGAGGACCGGGATGTGCGCTTCTTTGGCCTTCTTCAGCGCCACCGCCATGGCCGCGGCGTTGGCGGCCGAGATGGCCATGCCGTCGACGTGCTTGGCGACGAGGTCCTCGACGATCTGGAGCTGCTCCTCGCCGCCGCCATGCTCGGGCGGGCCGATATAGGTGCACTCGATCTTGCCCTGGAGTTCCTTGACCGCCTTCATGCAGCCGTCGCGGGCCTGGTCGAAGAACGGGTTGTTGAGGTTCTTCGGCACGAGGGCGAAGTTCAAGGTCTTGGCGGCGGCGTGATCGACCTTGCCTGCGGCGATCAGCGCAACGGCTGCCGCCGCGCACATCAAAAGCTTACGCATGGAACGAGCCTCCCCTTGGTCGTAGTTTCGAGTGCCGGTGGTCAACCGGATCGTGCCCCGCGGATGCGCTGGAGCAGGATGGCGAGAATGATGAAGAGACCGACGAACGTCCCCTGCCAGTTGGCGTCGACGCCGGCCATCAAGAGGCTGTTGCGGATTACCTCGATCAGCGCGGCGCCGATGAAGGCGCCGTAGGCACCGCCTTCGCCGCCCATCAGGTTGGCGCCGCCGATGACGGTGGCCGCGATGACCCGCAGCTCCCAGCCGGTGCCCATATTGTTCAGCGCCGAGCCCTGCCAGCCGGTCAGCATGACCGAGCAGATGGCGGCGGTGAGCCCGGAGACGATGTAGGCGCCGCACTTGATCCGGTCGACCGGCACGCCGGTGAGGCGGGCCGCATTCTCGTTGCCGCCGATGGCGTGCAGGTAGCGGCCCCAGGCGCTGAAGTTGAAGAGAAAGGCGAAGACGACGGTCAGGACGAGCAGCATCCACACCGGGTTGGCAAGGCCGAGGATCTGGCCGCCGCCGATATAGTTGAAGAGGTCGCCGCTGGGGCCGAACTGATAGATCATCTTGTTCTGGGAGAGCACGATCGCGACCGAGCGCGCGATCGACAGCATGCCAAGGGTGACGACAAAGGAGGAGAGGTTGAGGTAGGCGACGAGCGCGCCGTTGATGGCGCCGGCGGCGCAGCCCGTGAGCAAGCCGACCAGGATCGCCAGCCACGCCGAGTAGCCCGCCTGCAGAACGAGGCCCGTGGCGACGCCGACCACGCCCATGATCGAGCCGACGGAGAGGTCGATCCCGCCCGTCAGGATGACCGCGGTCATGCCCATGGCCATGATGCCGATGAAGGCGAAGTTGCGGCTGATATTGTAGAAGTTGTCGAGGCTGGGGAAGGCGTCGGGCTGCAGCCAGCTCATGACGAGGCAGATGACGATCACGGCGACCGTGACCCAGAAGGGCTGGCTCGCGGTCAGAGCCTCGAGGAACGTGCGCTCCTTGATGCCATGGGTCTCCTCGACGGCGGCGTGACCGGTCACGGGCGTCGCGTCACTCATCCTGCTCGGTCCTTCAGGCCGCCCGAATGGCGCCGGTGATGAGGCCCGTCACCTCCTCGGGCGAGGTCTCGGCAATGGGCTTGTCGGCGACCTTGGTGCCACGGCGCATCACCACGACGCGGTCGCAGACGGCGAACACGTCGGGCATGCGGTGGCTGATCAGGATGACACCGACCTCCTGGTGCTTCAGGCGGCGGATGAGGTCCAGGACCTCGGCCACCTGGCGGACGCTGATGGCAGCGGTGGGCTCGTCCATCAGCACGAACTTGGCGTCCGAGAGCCGCGTGCGGGCGATGGCCACCGCCTGACGCTGGCCGCCCGACATCTGCTTCACGAGATCGCGCGGCCGGGTCTCGGACTTGAGCTCGCCGAAGAGCGCAGCCGAGCGCTCGTACATGGCGGGATAGTTGATGAGGCTGAGGAAGCCGAAGCGGCGCTTGACCTCGCGGCCGAGGAAGACGTTCTCGGCCGCCGTCAGGTTGTTACAGAGAGCGAGGTCCTGATAGACGACCTCGATGCCCTTCTCGCGCGCGTCGACCGGCTTGTGGAAGTGCTGCGCCTCGCCGTCGATGCGGATCTCGCCGTGCGAGGGCGGGAAGTTGCCGGCGATGACCTTGACCAGCGTCGACTTGCCGGCGCCGTTGTCACCCATGAGCCCCAGCACCTCGCCCGCATGCAAGGTGAGATCGACGCCGCGCAGAGCCTCGATCGCGCCGAAATGCTTGGCGATGCCCTTGAGCTCCAGAACCGCCACGTTGCCCCCCGACCGGTCTTATCGCACCTTCATGTTTTGAGCTATCACGCTGGCTTGCGGCCGTAAAGGGTCCCCTCTCGCCCTTGAGATTCTGTTCATGATCGAGGCTAGTCCTGCCCGCGCTGGCTCTCGACACGGGCATCAGAAGCGAAACCTTGCGGCGCTCCGGCGTTTTGCTAAGGCTTTGTCATGAACCCGTATCCGTTCCACATCAGGCGACCTCGTGCCGCCGACGGACCCGTCTCCCCCAGGGTGTGGCGACGCCTCGCGCTGCAGCTCCTGCTGCTGCTTGTGCTTATGGTGCTGATGCGGGTGCTGGCTGCGGCTCAGTGACTCTCCCGCGGCACCGCGTGCCCGCGGCAGCCGCGCAGGAAGTCGAGATCGGCACCCTCGTCGGCCTGGAGCACATGGTCGACATAGAGGCGCTGGTAGCCCGAGGCCATCGGCGCAGGGGGCGGGGCCCAGTCGGCGCGGCGCCGGGCGAGCTCGGCCTCGTCCACGTCGAGGTGGAGGCGGCGCAGGGCCACGTCGAGCTCGATCGTGTCGCCCGAGCGGACGAGCGCCAGAGGCCCCCCCGCGGCCGCCTCGGGGGCGACGTGCAGGACGACGGTGCCGTAGGCTGTGCCCGACATGCGCGCGTCCGAGATGCGCACCATGTCCTTCACACCCTGGCGCAGGAGCTTGGACGGCAGCCCCATATTGCCGACCTCGGCCATGCCCGGATAGCCCTTGGGGCCGCAGTTCTTGAGCACCATGACGCTCGAGGCCTCGATCTCGAGGCTCTCGTCCTCGATCCGCTCCTTGTAGTCCTCGATGCTCTCGAAGACGACGGCCCGGCCGCGGTGGCGCAGCAGCTCGGGGCTCGCGGCCGAGGGCTTGAGGACGGCACCCTTGGGAGCGAGGTTGCCGCGCAGGACGGCGATGCCGCCCTCGGCCGTGAGCGGGCGGTCGATCGGGCGGATGACCTCGGTGTTCCAGTTGGGCGCGTCCCGCACGTTCTCCCAAAGGGTGTGGCCGCTCACGGTGCGCGCGTCGCGATCGAGCAGGCCCGCCTCGCCCAGGGCACGCAGCACCGCCGGCAGCCCGCCGGCATAGAAGAAGTCCTCCATGAGGTAGCGGCCGGACGGCATGAGATCGACGATGGTCGGGATGCCGCGGCCGAGGCGATCCCAATCGTCGAGGCCGAGCTCGATCCCGACGCGGCCGGCCAGCGCCAGGAGGTGGACGACGGCGTTGGTCGAGCCGCCCAGGGCACCGTTGGCGCGGATGGCGTTGGCGAAGGCGGCGTGGGTGAGGATCCGCGAGATGCGCAGGTCCTCGCGGACCATCTGGACGGCGCGCCGGCCGGTGAGGAAGGCCACCTGGCGGCGGCGGCTGTCGACCGCGGGGATCGCCGAGGAGCCCGGCAGGCTCATGCCCAGCGTCTCGGCCAGGCTGTTCATCGTCGAGGCCGTGCCCATGGTCATGCAGTGGCCGGCCGAGCGCGACATCGAGCTCTCGGCCTCCATGAAGTCGGCCAGCGACATCTCACCGGCCTTCACGGCCTCCGAGAAGCGCCAGACGTCGGTGCCCGAGCCGATGGGCTTGCCCTTGTACCAGCCGTTCAGCATCGGCCCGCCCGAGAGCACGATGGCCGGCACGTCGCAGGAGGCCGCCCCCATCAGCAGCGCCGGCGTGGTCTTGTCGCAGCCGGTCATCAGGACGACGCCGTCGACCGGGTTGCCGCGGATCGCCTCCTCGACGTCCATGGAGGCGAGGTTGCGAAAGAGCATGGCGGTCGGCCGCAGGTTGCCCTCGCCGGTCGAGAACACCGGGAACTCGAGCGGGAAGCCGCCCGCCTCGTAGACGCCGCGCTTCACCCATTCGGCAAGCTCGCGGAAATGCGCGTTGCAGGGGTTGAGCTCGGAGAAGGTGTTGCAGATGCCGACGACCGGCCGACCGTCGAAGAGATGGTCCGGAAACCCCTGGTTCTTCATCCAGCTACGGTGGATGAAGCCATCCTTGTCGTGCCCGCCGAACCAGGCCGTGCTCCGGCGCTTCCCGCTCCCACTCACCTTTTTCCTCCCGTTGCCGCGGAACGACAGTAGCGCCTCGGCCGTTCCGTCGCACCGAGAACAGGGTTGTCCCGGCGGAATAAATCGGAACATATTGGAAGGTTATCCGTCTTCAACCTAGACGTCTAACAGCGGCAAAGACCGCAGCGTCGCCGGACCGCATGCCCACGGGCCGTAGCGATGATGGAGGAGAGATGAATCCGGCCTCAACGCGCTGGAACGCGTCAGCGTTCCTTTCGTGGATGCGGACCCTCGGCCATGGCCGAAAGTTCCCGGGCTGGGTGCGATATGTGCTCGGCCCCGCATTGACGATCGCGGCCATCGCTGGCCTCGCGCTCGTCATCGACTGGCATACCTTTTTCCGCACCCTCCAGCACGCCTCGCCAGGCCTGATCCTGGTGGCCACGCTGCTGATGGTCGTCGACCGGCTGATCATGTCCTGGAAATGGCAGATGCTGCTGGCGCCGATCGGGGCCCGCATCTCGTTCCTGGAGAACTGGCGCATCTACTCGGCCAGCCAGGCGGCGGCCCACCTCCTGCCGCTCGACGTGGCTGCGGACGGCCTGCGGGCCGCCTGGGTGGCGCGGCACGGCTCCAGCATCAGCGCCGTGGCGGCCACGATCGTGGTCGAGAGGGCGCTCGGGATCCTGGTCTCCGTCGGGCTCTCGGCGGTGGCCGCCCTCTGTCTCGGCGTCGGCCTGCTGAAGCTGGGCGTCGGCACAGCTGCTGCGATCGGCGTGGGTTGTGCGCTCCTGCTGGGCCTCGTGCTGCTGACCCCTGCGCGGCGCATCCTTCTGCGCAGCGTCATGCGGCGGCGCCGGCTGCGCCGGTTCGTGACGACGCTGCGACGGCTCTCCCGGGACGGCGAGACGCTCTCGGCGGTGAGCGCTCTGACGCTGCTGCGCCAGGTTGTCGTCGTGCTGGCCAACTGCGTCATCGCCGTGGGGCTGGGGCTGCACATCGATCCGCTCGTCTTCGCGGGCGCGTTCCTCGTGGCGCTCTTCCTGGCGCGTTTGCCCGGCAGTCTGGGCGGGCTCGGCGTCTTCGACGTGGCCCTGACCTCGCTCCTCGTGGTGTTCGGCATCAGCCCCGCCGCGGCATTCGCCTGCGCGCTGACGGGCCGGGTGCTGGCCCTTCTCGCGTTGGTGCCGGGCCTCTGCCTGCTGCCGTTCGCCGGCAGGCGATACGGCGTCTCGCCCGCCTAGCACCGCAACCCAGCAGGCTGGCTATCCCTGGCCCGAGGGCCAGGGCGTCGGCGCCGGATGCGGCTCGCCGATGACCTGCCGTATCGCGATGATGGTGCGAAACGCACGGACGTTCCGATCGTCGTGGAACACCTCCCGGGCAAAGCCTTCGTAGGCTTCCATGCCGGCCAGCTGGAGCTGGAGGACGAAGTCCGCCTCGCCTGTGACGTACCAGGCCTGGCGCACCTCGGGACGCGCGCGGAGCTTGCGCGTGAAGGCGTCGAGCTCGGCCAGCCCCTCGCGCTCCAGCGAGACGAGGACGTGCATCGTCAAGGGAAGGCCGAGGGCGGAGGGGTGCACGACGGCCACGTCGGCGACGATGACGCCCTCTCGCCTGAGCCGGCGCAGGCGGCGCAGCACGGCGCTTTCCGAGAGGCCCACACGTTCGGCCAACAGACGGGCGGATACCTGGTTGTCGACCTGCACCTGCTCCAGCAGGGCGCGGTCGAACCGGTCCAGGGTGACGGGATTCGGCATCGAGGCTCCAGATACGACGGAAACAGGCGCGCAATAGCATGATTTGGGCGCCAACCGCCCGTGTCATCGAGCAGAATGCCGGCATGACGAACGATCCCAATCCCGCGCTTGGCGCGGAAGGCATAGCGGCGGAACTGCTTCGGCTTTCGCCGGCCTATGCGGCCACCCCTCTTCTCGACCTCCATGCCCTGGCGGCGCGGTGCGGCGTGGCACAGGTCCTGGCCAAGGACGAGGGCCGGCGCATGCTGCGCAGCTTCAAGTCCCTCGGCGGCACCTATGCCGGCCTGCGCGCGCTCGCCCGTGCCGCCGGCACGGACATCGCCCGCCTCCTCGATCCGGCCAGCCGCCCGGGCGGCCTGCCGGCCCTGATCTGCGCCAGCGACGGCAATCACGGCCTGGCCGTGGCGCCGGCGGCACGGCTCGCCGGCGCTCTCGGCCCGCGTCTATCTGCATGCCGGGGTGCCGGCGGCGCGGGCCCGGCGGATCATCGGCCGAGGGTGCCGAGATCGCTGTGGGTGGAAGGCACCTATGACGACGCGGTGGACAAGGCGGCCGACGCGGCACGGGCCGGGGAGGGCATCCTCATCGCCGACACGACGGACGATCCCACCGATCCCGTCGTCGCCGACGTGATGGCGGGCTACGGCGTGATCGGCGCGGAGATCCGCCGGCAGGTCGAGGCGACCGGCCAGCCGCGACCGACGCACCTCTTCGTCCAGGCGGGCGTGGGTGGCCTTGCAGCAGCCCTGGCCGGCAGTCTCGCGGCATGGCTGGCGCCCCCGGCAGCGGTGATCGTCGTCGAGCCGGCCAGCACGGCCTGCGTCGCCGCCGCCCTGGCGGCAAGCCAGCCCATGCGCCTTTCGGGCGAGCTCGAGACCTCGGCCGAGATGCTGTCCTGCGGCCTTGCGAGCGCGCCCGCCCTGGCGGTGCTGCGCCGGCACGGCGCCCGCGCGGTGACGGTGTCGGAAGCAGCGCTTCGCGATGCGACCCGCCTGTTGCGCGAGCATGGCGGCCCGGCCTCGACGCCTTCGGGTGTTGCCGGCTTTGCCGGTCTCATGAGCCTGCAGGCGTCGGGGGATGCTGCGAGCTTCGGGCTCGATGCCACGAGCCGCGTCCTGATCATCATCACGGAGGCCGAGCTCGAGGAAGACGCCGCATGACCATGGAGCACGATGTGGGCACGTCCTCCCTGCCGTCGTTGTCGGTCGATACCGAGCGTCTGCTCGATCGTATCGAGCGGCTCGGGCGGGTCGGGCGCGACGAGAGTGGCAGCCTGACGCGGCTGGCGGCGTCGGACGCCGACAGGGCCGGACGCGACCTGCTCAAGGATTGGATGGAGGCTGCTGGCCTCGAGGTGGCCGTGGACCGCGTCGGCAACCTCTTCGGGATCTGGCACGCCGCGGAGAGCCGTGAGCCTTCGTGCGTGATGATCGGCTCGCACATCGACACAGTCATCGACGCCGGCGTCTACGACGGCTGCTACGGCGTGCTGGCCGGTCTCGAGGTCCTGGCCGCCCTGAAAAGCGCCGGGCTCGTGCCTTCCTCGCCGATCGCGGTCGCGGCCTTCACCAACGAGGAGGGCGTCCGCTACGCGCCCGACATGATGGGCTCGCTGGTCCATGCGGGCGGCCTCGCGCCCGAGGTGGCGCTGGCGACGGTGGGCACGGATGGGACGGTGCTGGGCCAGGAGCTCGCCCGCATCGGCTATGCCGGTGCCGAGGAGCCGGGCTTCCTGCGGCCACGAGCCTATGTGGAGCTCCATGTCGAGCAGGGGCCAATTCTCGATTCCGAAGGCATCCCGATCGGCGCCGTGGCGAGCCTCCAGGGCATCTCGTGGCAGCGCGTCACGATCGAGGGTGTGGCGAACCACGCCGGCACGACACCCATCGCGATGAGGCACGATGCCGGCCTCGCGGCTGCCCGCGTCGTGACCTTCCTGTGCGACCACATCGCCGGCCCGAGCGAGGGCACCGTGGCGACGGTGGGCCGCATGCGCTTCGAGCCCGATGCCATCAACGTCATCCCCACGCGTGCCACGCTCACGGTCGATCTCCGCGATCCGGACGAGGCGAGGCTGCGGGCGGCCGAGGCCGCGCTCGCCCGCTACCTCGGCGAGCTGGCGCAGGCCGAGGGCGTGTCGATCTCGGTCCAGCGTCTGGCGCGTTTCGAGCCCGTCACCTTCGATGCCGGCATCGTCGAGCTGGTGGAGGATGCCGCTCTGCGCCGAGGCCTGCGCTCGAGGCGCATGACGTCGGGCGCCGGCCACGACGCGCAGATGATGGCCCGCCTCTGCCCGGCTGCCATGATCTTCGTGCCCAGCACGGGCGGAATCAGCCACAGCCCGCGCGAGAACACGGAGGCAGCGGACCTCGTCGCCGGCGCCAACGTGCTGCTCGACGTCGTCCAGCAGCTCGCGGGGGTCGACGGCCGCGTGTGAGGCTCTCGTCGCTTCCCTGCGCTGGCGCTCTTGGTCATTGCCGGCCCTTCTCGCTATGGTCCCGGCGGCGGCCAGCGACGAGCCGTGGCGGGGAGGGACGATGGGCGGCGAGGGCGCGTTTCGCGGGATCTATCCCATTCTCTATGCCTTCTTCGACGCCGAGGGCAGGCTCGATCGCGAGGCGATGCGGCGGCAGGCAATGGCCTGCGTGAGGGGCGGTGCCCACGGGATCGCGGCGCTCGGACTCGCGACCGAGGTCGCCAAGCTGACGCTGGCCGAGCGGCACGACGTGATGGAGTGGCTGGCCGCCGACGTGGCCGGGCGGATCCCCATCGCGATCACGGTGTTCGGCGAGACCGCGCAGGCGCAGATCGACTTCGTCCGGGCTGCGGCCGATCTCGGCGTCGCCTGGGTGATCCTGCAGCCGCCGCCGCAGCGACCGCTCGAGGAGATCGAGCTTTTGCGGTTCTTCGGCCGGGTCTGCGACGCGTCGCCCATCCCGGCGGCCGTGCAGAACGCCCCGCAATATATCGGGGTGGGGCTGTCCAATGCCGGGCTTCTCAGCTTAAGGCGCAACCATCCCAACTTCATGCTGCTGAAGGGCGAGGCATCAGCGCTCGAGATCGCCGCCACGATCGAGGCGCTTGGGGGCGAGGTCGCCGTCTTCAACGGCCGTGCCGGGCTCGAGCTGCCGGACATCCTGCGCGCCGGCTGCGCCGGCATGATCCCCGCACCCGAGTGCTTCGACGTGCAGGTCAGGATCTTCGAGGCTTTCGAGCGCGGCGAGGAGGCGCTGGCGGAGCAGCTCTACCAGGAAGTCCTGCCGCTCGTGACCTTCCTGATGCAATCGGTGCCGCAGTTCATCTGCTACGGCAAGCGCGTCACGGCACGGCGCCTCGGGCTCGGCCCGGTGGTCGACCGCGAGCCCTGCCAGCGGTCCGTGCCGCTCGGCCTCGAGGCGATGGAGCGCTACGGCGCCTTCCTGCAGCCTTTTCCAGGCTGAGCGGTGCCGGTCAGGCCGGCGCTCTAGTGAGGATGCCGGCGGCGCGCCTCCTCGATGTGCTGCTGGTCCTCCTCCGCCTCCTTCTTGAAGGCCGCTGGCATGGCGTGCTCGGCGGCAGCACCGGCCTCCCATTGGCTGCCGCTGCCGCTGGACCTGGCCTCGTCGGCGCGGGCGAACTCGTCGAGCTCGGCCGAGAGCTGCTCGAGCTCCTTACCTCCGGCCATCATGTTGAGGAGCTGCTCGCGCTCGATCTCGTCCTTGGCGAAGGTGCCCAGCGTCTTGCCGCGGTTGAGGACGGTGAACTTGTCGCCGACGGCCCAGGCGTGATGGACATTGTGGGTGATGAAGATGACGCCGAGGCCGCGGGTGCGGGCTTGGGCCACGTAGCGCAGCACGACCGAGGCCTGCTTGACGCCCAGGGCCGAGGTGGGCTCGTCGAGGATCAGCACCTTGGCGCCGAAATAGACCGCGCGGGCGATTGCCACGCATTGCCGCTCGCCGCCCGAGAGGGTGCCCACGGCCTGGGAGGCGTCGCGCACCTGAATGCCGATCTTGCCCATCTCGTCGCGCGCGATCTTGTTTGCCCGGCCGACGTCGAAGCGCCGGAACGGGCCCCAGCCGGTCTCCATCTCCCGGCCCATGAAGAAGTTCCGCGTGATGCTCATCAGCGGAATCATCGCGAGGTCCTGGAAGACGGTGGCGATGCCGCGGTCGAGGGCATCGCGCGGGCTCTGCAGCAGCGTGGGCTCGCCCTCGATCAGGATCTGGCCAGCGGTCGGCTGGTGGACGCCGGAGAGGGTCTTGATGAGGGTCGACTTGCCGGCGCCGTTGTCGCCAAGGAGGCAGTGGACCTCGCCCGCCTGGACCGCCATCGAGACGCCCGAGAGAGCGATCACCGAGCCGAACTGCTTGCTGATGTTCTGCACATCGATGAGAGCGGCTGTCTTGGCCATCAGCGTGACTCCGTCGCCTTCTTGCGAATGTAGCTGTTGAAGAGCACGGCGATGAGCAGCATGACGCCCAGGAACACCTTGAACCAGTCGGTGTTGGCGCCGGTGTAGAAGATGCCCTGCTGGACCGTGCCGAAGATGAGGGCACCGAAGGCGGCGCCGATCGCCGAGCCGTAGCCGCCGGTCAGGAGGCAGCCGCCGATGACCGCGGCGATGATCGCCTGGAACTCCTGAAGATCGCCGCGCAGCACGTCGGCCGAGCCCACGCTCAGCGTCTGGACGCAGGCGAAGACGGTAGCGGCGAAGGCGGTGAACATGAAGAGGCCGATCTTCACCTTGTTGACCGGCACGCCGACGTTCCTGGCCGCGTTGGGATCGCCGCCGCAGGCGAAGATCCAGTTGCCGAGCTTGGTGCGCAGCAGGATCCAGGTGCAGACGGCGGTGATGACCAGCCACCAGACGATCGAGACGGGCAGGCCCTGGACGAGCGGCAGGCCGTCGTTGCGGGCCGAGATGATGTGGGCATCGGCCATCGCCTGGAAGAGGGGTGCTCCGACCTTGCCCGAGAAGAGCCAGGCGAGCGGATCTTGGGCAACCAGCGGCTTCAGGCCCGAGACCTGGGTGCGGCCGGTGATGAGCCGGGTGAAGCCGATCGTCAGGCCGCGCAGGATGAAGAGGCCGGCCAAGGTGACGATGAACGAGGGCAAGCCCGTGCGGACGACGATGAAGCCGTTGAGGGCCCCGTAGGCCATCGCCACGGCGAAGGCGATCAGGATGGCGAGCCACAAGGGGACGCCGTACTGGACGGCCAGGATGGCCATCACCATGCCGGCGAAGCCGATCATGGAGCCCACCGAGAGGTCGAACTCGCCGCCGATCATGAGGGTGGCGGCGGCCACGGCGATGATGCCCAGCTGGGCCGAGACGTCGAGGAAGGTGACGATGCCCAGTGCCGAGAACATGCCGCTGCCGGCACCAACGATGCCGAAGAAGATGAAGACAAGGATGGTCCCGGCGACGGCCCCCAGCTCCGGCCGCGCCATCAGGCGCTTGATGAGCGGCGTGCTCGCGACCCGCTCGTCGCGGCCCATGGCAGCGGTATTCATTCTTTGATCCTCCCTGCGACGATCGTTCCATCGCCGATCCTTGGGGATCGGCAAGGACAGAGCCGGCGCCGCGGTTGGCGGGCGGCGCCGGCTTTGGCCCCTAGCGGATGCCCTTCTTGCTGAGCGCGATCACCTGCTCGGCATTGTCCTTGGTGACGAAGCCCGGGCCCGTCATGACGATGCCGTGGGGCAGGGTGCCGAACCTGTGATACTGCACGAGGAAGTCGATCGGCAGGTAGCCCTGCAGGAACTGCTGCTGGTCGATCGCGAACATCATCTTGCCGTCGGCGATGGCCTGCAGCACGGTCGGCGAGAGATCGAAGGTGCCCATCTTCACCTGGCCGATCAGGCCCAGATCCTCGAGCGCCTGCAGCGCCGGCTCCGACGCGGTCGGGCCCAGCGCCATGACACCCTGGGTATCCGGGTTCTTCGCGAAGTAGGCCTTGACGGCGTTGGCGATGGCGGTCGGGTCCATGCTGACGGCCAGCACCTCGACCTCGCCGCCCAGGCCCTTCTTGAATCCGTCGCACCGCGCATCGAGGGCGACGTTGCCGACCTCCTGGTTGATGCAGATCGCCTTCTTCACGCCGGCGGCGGCCATCCGCTTGCCGCCGCCGAGGCCGGCCTCGAACTCGGTCTGGCCGACATGGACCAGCACACCCAGCTTCTCATAGACGTCGCTGCCGGAGTTCATCGAGATCACCGGGATGCCGGCGGCGACCGCGTTCCTGATCGAGTCGCCGAGCGCCGAGGCATCGGGGATCGAGACGACGAGGCCATCCGGATTCGATGCGACGGCCGCATCGATCAGCTGCGCCATCTTCACCATGTCGAACGTGTCGGGCGCCCGGTACTCGACCGTGACGTCGAAGGTCTTGGCGGCATAGTCGACACCATTCTTCACCACCGACCAGAACGGGTCGGAGGCCTGTCCGTGGGTGACGACGACAATGCGCATCTTGTCCTGTGCGTACGCACCGGTCGCCACCACGCCGGCGAGCACGGTCGCAGCCAGGACTGTCAGCAGCTTTCTCATGGACAACCTCCCTGTCGATGGACGAGAGCGGGACGGGTGGCCCGCTTATCTCAAGCGGTAGTCCAACGCGGGGAGGATGACAACAGCGCGGCGAGGGAGCGGCTAGGAGCCTAGCTCGGGAGGCGGAGGTCGGCGATGACGGGGTAGTGATCAGAGCCGAGCTCCGGGCCCACGGCGAAGTGGGTGATGCCGACCGCGGGCGACACGGTGACATGGTCGATCGGGATGCCGATCCAGCGCCAGCCGTCCGGCACGTAGGGATGCCGGGTCGGTGCCGGCCAGTTGCTGCGCGCCGCATCGATCACGCCGGCGTTATCCAGATAGTCGCGGAAGAAGGGGCTCCAGAGGGCGGAATTGAAGTCGCCGGCGACCACCACGGCTGCGTCCTTTGGCTCCTGGGCCACCCGGCGCGCGAGCCAAGCATAGTAGGCGTTCCGCGTGCTCCATTCGCCCACGTTCATCGGGTGGGGCGGATGGACGCCGTAGACGACGAGCTTGCGGCCGTCCGCGTTCAGCTCGACGCGCGGGATCCGGTCGGGGAGAGGCTCACCCGTCGGCCCCAGCGGGCGCAGCACCTGAAAGTCGGTGATGGGCCAACGGCTGAGGATGACGACGTCCTGCCGGCCCTTCGGCAAGAGCTCGGTCTGGAAGGGCAGGGCCTCGCCAACCAGCCCCAGCTGCTTTTGCCAATTCGGCAAGGTCTCCTCGAGGACCAGCACGTCGGGGTGCTGCTCGGCCACGAAGCGCGCCACGGCATGGTACTGATTGTTGTCGTGCATGACGTTGAAGGCCATGAGGCGGAACGCCGGCCCGGCGGCGGTCGTCGGTGCGGCATGCACGGGTGCCAGGAGGACGACGCCGTTGATGGCGGCCGCCACCGCCGCGAGGATGGCGGGCCGCCAGCGGCGCAGGACGAGGGCCAGCGCCACCACGGCCAGGGCCAGCACGAAGAGGTGCGGGCGGAAATTGGTGAGCACGTCGAAGCGCCAGTTGTCGCGTGCGAAGGCCGTGGCGAGCGTGCCGCCGGCGACACCGAGGGCCGCCCCCCAAAGGGCGAGCACGGCGAGGGCACGAAGCAAGGCGGCTCCGCTCGGCGGAGCGTCCGGCACGGAAGACTCGTGGGCAAGCGTGCGCGAGGAGGCGTCGGTCATGGTCTGCAGGTCCGTCGACGGCCACGTGACGCCTCAGGCGCCTTCGAGCAGACAAGATAGAGGCCGCCTGCGCGCCAGCCAAGCCGGTCTGCCAAGCTGACGCACCCCGTGACGATCAGGCGGCGGCGATGCCTCCGAGGTCGAGCTCGTCCGCCCGGTGGCAGCGGACGGCATGACCCGGCGCCACCTCCCTGAGCTGCGGCGCCTCGCCCCGGCAGCGCTCGGTGGCGTAGCGGCAGCGGGGATGGAAGTAGCAGCCCGACGGCGGGCTCGACGGGTCGGCCACCTCGCCCTCGAGGACGATGCGCTTGGCCCGCTGGCGCGGATCCGGGACCGGGACGGCGGAAAGCAGCGCCTCGGTGTAGGGATGGCGGGGCGTGCGGAAGAGCGCCTCGGTGGGTGCCAGCTCGACGATCTTGCCCACATACATGACCGCGACGCGATGGCTCGCGTGCTTCACGACCGAGAGGTCGTGGGCGACGAAGAGATAGGCGAGGCCGAGCCGATCCTGGAGGTCGAGCAGAAGGTTGACGATCTGCGCCTGGACCGAGACGTCCAGCGCGGAGACGGGCTCGTCGGCGACGATGAGCGCGGGGTTGAGGGCCAGGGCGCGGGCGATGCCGATGCGCTGCCGCTGACCGCCCGAGAAGGCGTGCGGAAAGCGGTTCAGGTAGGCGGCGGGCAGCTGCACCAGCTCCAAAAGCTCGGCGACGCGGCGGTGGCGCTCGGCCGTGCTCCGGACACCGTTGCAGAGCAGCGGCTCGCCGATGATCTCGGCGATCGTCATGCGCGGGTTGAGCGAGGAGAAAGGGTCCTGGAAGATCATCTGCATCTGGCGACGCAGCGGGCGCAGCTCGCTGCGCGGCAGGGTGGCGACGTCGACCTCCTTGCCGCCCTCCGTCCGAAAGCGGATCTCGCCCGAGGTCGGGGTCACGGCCCGGAGGATGCAGCGTGAGGTGGTGGTCTTGCCGCAGCCGCTCTCACCGACCAGCGAGAGTGTCTCGCCGCGGCGGATGCCGAAACTCACCTCGTCGACCGCGCGGACCTCGCCCACCAGGCGACGCAGGAGGCCGCGATGGATGGGATAGAACTTCTTGAGATCGCGCACCTCGAGGACGGGTGGTCCCGAGGGCGCGTCGGCATCGGCGGGTGCTACGGGGCCGCTCACTCGGCCGCTGCCCGGGCCGGGGTCTCGGGCGCGCCGCCGTAGAGGAAGCAGGCGGCGCTGTGGCGCGCGCCCTGACTGGTCATGGCTGGAAAGGCCCGGTCGCAGACACCCGGCATGAAGGACGGGCAACGGGGATGGAAGGGGCAGCCCGGCGGCCGCGCGTAGGGATGCGGAATCGAGCCCGCGATGGTGGCGAGCCGGGAGCGGGGGCTGGCGAGCACGCTCGGGATCGAGCGCAGCAGCGACTGGGTGTAGGGGTGCCTGGGCTCGTGGAAGATGGCGTCGACCGGACCCTTCTCGACCTCGCGGCCGAGATACATGACGACGACGTCGTCGGCCATCTCGGCGATCACGCCCATGTCGTGGGTGATGAGGATGACGGCCAAGCCCCGTTCCTCCCGCAGGCGCCGCATGAGGTCGAGAATCTGGGCCTGCGTCGTGACGTCGAGCGCGGTCGTCGGCTCGTCGGCGATCAGGATCCGGGGCTCGCCGGCCAGCGCCAGGGCCATCATGACGCGCTGGCGGAGCCCGCCGGACAGCTCGAAGGAGTAGGAATCGACCCGCTGCTCCGGCCGTGGGATGCCCACCATGCGCAGGAGCTCGATGGCCCGCTCGCGGGCGGCGCGCTTGGCGAGCTTGCTGTGCAGCCCGATCGCTTCGAGGAGCTGGTTGCCGATGGTGTGAAAGGCCGAGAGCGAGCTCATCGGCTCCTGGAAGACAAGGCCGATCTCGCCGCCCCTGATCTCGCGGATCAAGGCGCCGTCCGGTGCCAGCCCGACCAGGTCGACGGTCTCCTCCCGGCCGTCGGGCAGACGCCGTCGGAGCAGGATCTGGCCGCCCTCGATCCGGCCCGGCCGCTCGACGATGCGAAGGATGGAGCGGGCGGTGACGCTCTTGCCGCAGCCCGACTCGCCGACGATGCCGAGCGTGCGGCCCACCTCGAGGTCGAACGAGGCGCCGTCGACCGCGCGCACCACCCCCTCGTCCTGGTGGAAGAACGTCAGAAGGTTGCGGACGCTGAGGATCGGCTCACCCATAGGGGTCGGCCGCGTCCCTGAGCCCGTCGCCCAGGAAGTTGAAGGCGAGGATGACGACGATGACTGGCACGGCGGCGACCAGCAGCCAGGGGGCGATCGCCAGGGTCTGGAGGTTCTGGGCGTCCTGCAGCAGCACGCCCCAGCTGATGGCCGGCGGCCGGAGGCCGAGGCCGAGGAAGGAAAGCGTGGTCTCGCTGATGATCATGGCCGGGAGAGCGAGGCTGATCGCGGCGATGATGTGGGAGAGGAAGGAGGGCACCATGTGACGGAAGATGATGCGCAGCCGGGACGCTCCGGCGAGCTCGGCCGCGGTGATGAAGTCCTCCTCGCGCAGCGCCAGGAACCGGCCGCGCACGACGCGGGCGAGCTCGGTCCAGCCGATCAGCGAGATGATGACGGTGATCGAGAAGTAGACCTGGGTCACGGACCATGAGGAGGGCACGGCGGCGGCGAGGCCCATCCAAAGCGGGATCGTCGGGATCGAGCGGAGCACCTCGATCACCCGCTGGATGAAGGTATCGATCCAGCCCCCATAGAGGCCGGACACGCCGCCCAAGAGCACGCCCAGGACCAGGCTGAGCGCCACGCCGACGAGGCCGATGGTGAGCGAGGTCCGAGACGCCAGCATGAGCCTCGACCAGAAGTCCCGGCCGAGCTGGTCGGTGCCGAGCAGGAAGAGCGAGTCGCCGGGCTTGCCTTCGCTGACGCCCAAAAGGTGCCGGTCGAACGGGATGAGGCCCAAAATGTGATAGGGATAGCCACGGGCGAAGAAGGTGAGGTAGCGCTTCTCGTTCGGGTCGGGGACGTAGATCAACTTGAAGGTTTTCAGGTCGCGCCGGCCGGTGAGGGCGAAGACGTGGGGCCGGAAGCCGCCGTCCTCGTCCAGCCAATGGATCGGCTGGGGCGGGATGTAGCTGCGGCTCGCCTGGGTGTCGAAGGGATTGGCGTAGGCCAGGAAGTCGGCCAGCACGGCCATCATGTAGAACAAGACCACGACGACGCCGCTGATGACGGCGAGCTTGTGACGCCTGAAACGCCACCAGATCAGCTGGCGCTGGGTCGCGACGGCGACCCGCTCCTCCGCAGCGGTGACCAGCGGGGCTACCCCGGCCGGCCCCGCCGCCTCCGGCAGGAGCGTGCTCACCCGTGCATGCCCTGACGGATGCGCGGGTCGATCCACATCAGCATGAGATCAGAGAGGAACGTCCCGACGACGGTCAGGATGCCCAAGAGCAGGATGATGGTCGAGGCGAGCAGCATGTCCTGGGAGACGAGCGAGCGCAGGAGGAGCGGGCCGACCGTCGGCAGGCTCATGACGACCGAGACGATGATGCTGCCGGAGACGATGAAGGGCAGCAGGTAGCCGATCGTGCTGGCGAAGGGATTGAGGGCCGCACGCACCGGATATTTGAGGATGACGCGACGCTCGGGCAGGCCGCGGGCCCGGGCCGTGACCACATAGGGACGCCGCAGCTCGTCCAGAAGGTTGGCGCGCATGATCCGGACAAGCTGGGCGGTGGCGGCGAGGGCCAGGATCAGCACCGGCAGAGGCAGGTGCTTCGTCAGATCCCAGACCTTGGCCAAGGACCAGGGGGCGAGCTGATAGTCGGCCGAGAAGAGGCCGCCGACATTGAGGTCGAAGAGCCTGAAGCCCGCATACATGATGACCAGCGCGAGCAGGAAATTGGGCACGGCGAGGCCGATAAAGCCCAGGAACGTGAAGGCGTAGTCACCGATCGAATATTGCCTCACCGCAGAGTAGATGCCGATCGGCAGGGCGATGCCCCAGGTCACGAGGATGGCGCCGATCGAGATCAGGATGGTGAGCCAGAGGCGGTCGCCAATGACCTCGGTCACCGGCCGGCCGAACTCGAAGGACACGCCGAACTGGCCGTGCGCCACGAGGCTCAGCCACTTGCCGTACTGGACCCAGATCGGCTGATCGAGGCCGTAGGCCACGCGCATCGCCGCCGCCTCCTCGGCCGAGATCGCCGTGCCCATGGCGGAACTCTGCGCCACATAGGCATCGACGAAGTCGCCCGGCGGAAGCTGGATGATCACGAACGTGACGATCGTGATCGCCCAGATCGTGACGATCGCTAAGAGGAGGCGGCGGACGATGTAGGCGAGCATGGCTGCGCGTGCCTAGGCCTTGTAGTACCAGGTCTCGGGGTGCGAGCCGCCCGGCACGCGGCAGTGCTGGGCGATGCAGACTCGGGACGCGATGTTGCCGAGCTTGTTGCTGACGATCCGCACCCCCATCAGGGCCGGCGACTGGCCGACGGTGCCGATGCCGTACTGCTGCTCGACCAGGATCTTCCAGATCTCCTTCGCGTTGTCGTTGCGGCCCTCCTGCTTCAGGCCGCTGGCCTCGCGGAAGAGGTCGTAGATCTTGAGGAGCTCAGGGTCGTCTGGCTTGGTGCCCTGGGCACCGTTCGAGGCGAACCAGACGGCGTACTCCGGCCCCATATAGGCCTCCGTCGGGTCGACCGGGATCGCGTGGCGCGGGAAGAGATAGAGAAGCTCGGTCCCGCCGTTGGTCCAGACCATGATGTGGTGCTCGTTGTTACGAACCCGCGTCATGGCGAGGTTCCGCTCCAGCTCCTTGACCTCGGCCTGGATGCCGATCTTCCTCCACTGGTCGGCAATCATCTCCGACTGCTTGGGCCAGGGCAGGAAGGCCTGGACGGCCTGGATCTGGATGCGCAGGCGCTCGCCATTGTCGGTGCGCAGCCGGTAGCCTTCGCCGTCCTTTTTCGAGAGGCCGATCTTGTCCAGGATCTCGTTGGCCTGCTTCGGGTCGTGGATCGACCACTTTTTGCGCCATTCCGGGCCGGGGTTCTGCGGCATCGACTCGGCAGGGACCGTCGAGCCCGGCGTGCCGATGCCGAGCCAGAAGGTCTGGTTGAGCTGATCCCGATCGACGCCGAGCGAGAGGGCGCGGCGGAAGTCGGTGTTGGTCAGCCACTTGCGGATCTCGGGATCCGCCTTGAAGCTCTGGTTGATCTGCAGGACCGTGTCGGCACCGTTGTAGGCCAGATCGAGGTGCAGCGTGTAGTTGCCCTTCTTCTGGTTGTCGAGAATGACGGGCAGCTTGCCGAGGTCGATGTGGCGGGCCTGCTCGTCATACTCGCCCGAGATGGCGCGCAGATTGAGGACCTCGAGGTCCTCGGCGAGCGTGAGCTGGACGCGGTCGATATAGGGGAGCTGGTTACCGTCGGTGTCGACGATGTAGTAGAAGGGGTTGCGCTCCAGCACCCAGATGGGGGTGTTGATCGGCTTGACCGTCCGCCACGGGCCCAGCGTCGGCACCTCGGGATTGAGCGACCAGTCCTTCTTGAAGTGCAGATGCTGCACCCAGTTCTCGTAGCCCGCCGCCTTGGCCTTGGCGTTGACCTCGTCCTCCGAGGAGTATTTGGGCAGGAACTGCTTCAGATAGTGCCCGGGCGAGTAGGCGCCGAACGTGAACTTCTGCGACTGCCGCACCGACTGGCCGCCGCCGATCAGCGTGTCGCCCGCCATCATTTCCTCGAAGAGGAAATAAGGCACGTCGAACTCGAAGCGGACCGTTGTCTCGTCGACCTTGACGACGCGGCCGGGCTTGCCCTGCGGCGCCATGTCGGCGATCGGCGTGGGGACGATGTGCTTGTCCGAGTAGAGATCCTCGAACCAAAAGAGGAAGTCGTCTGCGGTGAAGGGCTCGCCGTCAGACCAGCGCATGCCCTTCCTGAGAAAGAGCGTGAAGCTCTTGCCGTCGTCCGCCATCTTCCAGCCCTTGGCGACGGACGGGACGATCTTGCTGCCGGTGTAGTCCCAGAACAGAAGCTTGTCGGAGGCATTGATGCGGTTGCCGTTCTCGACGTCACCCGGACCGGTGAAGCCGCGGCGCCAGGTGCCACCATACTTGCCGACCTCGTTGAGCGGCTTGAGGACGAGGGGCTCCTGAGGGACCCGCTCGGCCACGGGCGGCAGCTTGCCGGCCTTGACCATCTCGGTCAGCATCGGCGCTTCCTGGAAGGCCTTCGGCCACTGGGCCTGATCCTCGATGATCGTCGGGCCCTGGAGATCGCCCACCAGCCCCGACTGGCTGAGCGAGGTCTGGGCCCAGGCGGCTCCGGGGCCCATCAAGGCGGCGCCGGCGCTGGCGCCCATCAGGCCGGTCATGTGGCGACGTGTAAGCTTCATTGTTCAGCCTCCCCTCGGCTCTCTTCTTCGTGACGGCTCTTCGAGATTTCAGCTGTACGTCCTGTGGCCGTTCGCGACCAGCCCTGATCGTGGCTCAGGCAGCGCGCCCGCGGATCGGCAGCCCGCGCGTGCGGGCTCCGCGAATGCCATCGGCCAGGAGGGCCAAATCCGCACGGCAGCTCGCCGCGTTGCTCACGCCGACGATGTGGAGAAGCCCTTCGGCATTGATCACGAAGACGCCGGGCTCGGCGAACGGGCGATCGGTCTCCTGCGGGCCGGTCGGATCGGAGATGTAGAGCCCGAGCGCCCGCATCTGTGCCGGCGTGAGGTCGAACGCCACCTGGAAGCGCCAGCCATGCTGGACGACGTCGGCCGCGGCCCGCTCCTCGGGGTCGGCCGAGACGGCCACGACCTCGGTCTCGAGCTCTGCGAAGGTCGGCAGCAGCTCGTTGAGCTGGGCCAGATAGGTCTTGCAGCGCGGGCAGTGCCGGCCCCGGTAGACCACGATGAGCTGCCAGCCATCCGGCCGGCGACCGAGCGCGATCTCGCCGCCGCCCACGAGCGGAAGCTGGACATCGGGCAGCGGCGCACCCGGTCGTGCGGATCCTTGTTCCATGAGCCTCCCCCGAGGCGGCGTCCTTGCGCCGTTGGCGCGGAAAGTTGTACGACAAGCAAAGAGGCCCCACAAGCGGCTCCGGGCAGCGCCGATGGTCGAAAGACGACGAGCCCGCTCCTCCGAGGCCGCTGGCGGGCCGCGCCCCGTCACGTCAACGCCGAGCCGAGCGCGCCCGTTGGTGGCCCAGCTCACCCACGACATCTTGAGCGGCCGGCTCAAGGCCGGCGAGCGGCTGCCGACCGAGCAGCGCATGATGGCGACCTTCGGGGTCAGCCGCACGGTGGTGCGCGAGGCGGCGGCCGCGCTCAAGAGCGAGGGGCTCGTGGTGAGCCGCCGCGGCTCCGGCGCCTTCGTCGCCGAGGACGCCAGCCGCCGGCCGTTCCGCATCGATCCGGACGCGCTGGGCACCAACGGCGCCATCGTCCACGTGATGGAGCTGAGGCTGTGCGTCGAGATCGAGGCGGCAGCGCTTGCCGCCGCGGCCGCCGACCGCGCGGCGCTGGAGCGCGTGGCCGAGGCGCACCGGGCGATGGCGCTGGAGGTGGAGGCCGGACGGCCGGGCCTGGCCGAGGATTTCGGCTTTCACTGCGCGGTGGCCGACGCCACCGGCAATCCGCTGATCGCGCAGTTCCTGCGATTCCTCGGCCCCTTCATCATCCCGCGGCCGCTCGTCCGCGTCCGACCGCGGAAGCCGGCCGAGCGGCAGGCCTATCTGCAGGCGCTGCTGGCCGAGCACGGGCGCATCCTCGAGGCCCTGGCGTCGCGCGATCCGGCGGCGGCGCGGGAGGCCATGCGCGACCATCTCGAGCGGGGGATCGCGCTCAACCGCGACGCACCGCAACGGCCCGACGAATGACGGGACGGAGCGGATCCGTCAGCAGGTGACGTTCTTGCCCTCGCTGCCGAAGGCGGCAAGGCGCGTGTCGTCGTCCACGCCTTGGGCCGTGGCCGGACGGTAGTGGAACTGGACGGCCCAGCGGAAGCTGTCGGTGCGGTTCGTGGGCGTGCCGTGGGGGAGCAGGCCGTCGAAGACAAGAACGTCGCCGGGCTGCATGGGCAGGGCGACGCGGGTCGTGCCGCCGACGTCGGTATCGCAGATCTGCCAGTCGCGGCGCTTGAAGTGGGTGCGCGGGCCCTCCCGGTGGCCGCCGCGCAGCACGTACATGCAGCCATTCTCGGGGGTCACCGCCTCCATCGGGATCCACACGCCCGTGATCGGCGTGCCGAGAGCCAGGTTGAAGTAGGCGTGATCCTGATGCCAGGGCTTCTCGCGGCCTTTCGGCGGCTTGATCAGCGCCATCTCCTGGAAGAGCTCGGGCTCTCCTTCGATCAGGCGCTCGACGAGGCGGAGGATGGCGTCGTGCCGGGCGAGCGCGGCCAGCGGCGGGTGGCGGTCGATGAAGCCCATGAACTTGCGCACGTGGGCGGCGCGCAGAGACGGCTCGACCGGGGGAAGGCCGATGCCCTCCTGGCCCAGGGCGAAGGAGGCCGCACCCGTGGAGTGGCCGTCGACCTCGCGGTCGGCCGCGGAGTCGAGCCGGATGTGGTCCCGGAGCCCGCCCTCGTACCAAACCATCTCGCAGCCCGGATCGTCGGCCCGCGTCATCGTCTCGAGCTCGGCCTTGGCCGCCTCGATCTCCGAAGGGCCGAGCAGGCCGCGAACGAGGAGAAAGCCGTCCCGGCGGTAGCGCTCGATGGCGTCGGCAGAAGCTGCCTCAGGGGGCGTCACACCCGCATCGTCGAGCACGAGCCCGCTGTAGAGGCCCGGATCGTGAGCCTGGATCATTGGCTCGAAGAAAACGCGGACGGCCATTGGCTCGGTCATGATTTTTTGCTCCCTGATCGAATCGACGCCATTGGGGCTCAGGCAGCCTCGGACGGCAGCGCCGGCGGCTCGCCGGTCAACGGGACCAGCGGCGGCATCATCCGCCGCCAGCCCTCGTGGCCGGTACGCCGGGCGGTCAGCGCCTTTACTGTCGAGAAGAAGGGCCGGTCCTCGAACCAGGCCGCGATCGTCTCGATCTCGGCGCGCGCCTCGGGCTCGCCGGCGACCAGCCGCGCGATCACCCGGGGCGCCACATTGCCGAGGCCGCAGATGGTGCCGCGCGCGCCGCGCGCGACCGCGTCGGCGATGTGCACCTCGGCTCCCACCAGGACCTTCTCGGCGGGTACCTGCTCGAGCAGGGCCTGGGTCACGGGCCACTCGGCGCCGCTGTCCTTGATGCCCGCGATCCTGTCCGGAAAGGCCATGAGCAGCCGTGCCGCCAGCGCCGGCGGCACTGGCACGCCGGCGACGCCGGGGATGTGGTAGAGGAGAAGCGGGGGTGCGCTGGCACCGCTTTGCTCGACCAGCCTCGCGTAGGCGGCGAAGACACCCTCCTCCTCGACCTGGCGAAAGAAGAAGGGCGGGGTGGCGAGCGTGGCGGCGAGGCCGAGCTCGCCCGCGGCGCGCGCGAGGCTCGCCATCTCGGCGATCGAGGCGCTGCCAATGCCGAGGATCAGGCGGCCCGGATCGAAGCCGGCGCGGAGCAGGCGCTCGGTGGCGGCGAGCCGGGCGGCGGCGCTGAAGGACGGGCCCTCGCCGCAGGTGCCGAAGAGGGCGACGCCGTTGATGCCGCCCTCCATCAGCCAGCGCAGATGTTCCGCAAGAGCGGCATCGTCGACGGCCCCGTCATCGTCGACCGGCGTCACGGTGGCACAGCAGGCCCAGCGAGGCTCGCTCCAGAGGCTCATCACGGCTCCGATCGCAGGAATGGCGGGTGAGTTAGCGCTATCATCGTAGTCGTGCGCCGGGCGCCTTGCAACGTCGCGCGGGGCCGCCTAGCGATGGCGCTCCGGAAGATCCAGAGGAATGGCGGACGAGGGAGGCAAGCGTCCATGCCGGAGAGCGCTGCCTTGCGCGGCATCATCGCGAGCCTGCACACGCCCTTCGACGAGGATGGTGCGGTCGACGAGGCGAGCGTGCGTCGCCTAGTGGATCACTGCGCCGCTGCCGGCTGCGTCGGCGTGATGGCGCCGGCCGTGGCCGGGGAGGTGGGCTCGCTAACGCCGGAGGAGCAGGCGCGGCTGCTGGCCGTGGTCGGCGAGGCCGCGTCCGGTCGACTGGCGCTCGTGGCCGGTGCAAGCGCCGCGAGCCTCGATGCGAGCGTGGCCGCAGCGCGGGCCGCGAGCGGGGTGGGAGCAGCCATCGTGCTGTGGCAGCCGCCCGCGGGCCTGTCGCCCCGGACGATCGAGGAAGGCGTGGCGCGGCTGGCGGATGCGGGGCCCGGCCGGGTCATGCTGCAGGATCTCGATTGGCAGGGAGCCGGTCTCGACCCCGGTGTCATCGCCGGGATCGCCGAGCGCGTGCCCGGGCTCGCGGCGGTGAAGGTCGAGACCGTGCCGGCCGGGCCCAAATACACGGCGCTGCGCGATATCGCCGGCGACCGTCTGCACCTCAGCGGCGGCTGGGCCGCGATGCAGATGCTGGACGGGCTGGCGCGGGGGCTCGACGCCTTCGTGCCGAGTGGGCTTTTGTCAGCCTACGTGCGCGTCTTCGATCTTTTCGTCCGCGGCGAGCGGGAGGCGGCGCGCGCGCTGTTCGAGCGGATGCTGCCGGTCATCACCTTCAGCAACCAGCACATCGAGGTCAGCATCCGCTTCTGGAAGCGCTATCGCGTGGCCCAGGGCGTGTTCGCCACCGACCGCTGCCGTGCGGGCGTGCGGCCGCTGGATCCCGTCCAATCGGCCGAGGCGGATCTGCTGGTCGGACGCGCGATCGCGCTGGACAGCGAGATCGCCACGGCGGGCTGAGCACGGGCAGGCTTGACCGGACGGCCGGTCGGGGCGACAAGGCGCCCATGATCGAGAGCGCGCCCGTCCAGCACGTCTATTACCCGCCGGTCCCCTAGGAGCGGCAGGACTCGATCATTCATCACCGAGACATGCCGCCAGCCGGCGGCATGTCGTCTCTGGACGGTCCCCGGCGCGGCCAGCCGCAGCGAAGGAGGGGACCGATGCAAGAACCCGAGATTGACGAAGAGCCGAGCAGGCGCGGGACGCCCGTCAGGCGAGGTGAGGCCGAGAGCGCGCGGCCGCGGCCGGCACGCCCCAAGCCGACCATGGGCCTCATAGGAGTGGGCGCCTTCGGCGCCTTCTGCCTGCCGCATCTGCGCCGGCATTTCCGGATCCATGCCCACGACACCCGCGCCGATCTCCCGGCCATCGCCGAGCGGCAGGGCGCCCTGCCGGCCAGCTTGGCGACGGCGGCGGCGCAGGACATCGTGGTGCTGGCCGTGCCGCTCGCCCATCTCGCCGAGACGGCGCAGCGCATCGCCTCGCACCTGCGGCCGGGGACGCTGGTCCTCGACGTCTGCTCGCTGAAGACAAAGCCGCTAGGGCTGCTCGAGATGCTGCTGCCGCCCGAGGTCGACATCGTGGGCACGCACCCGCTGTTCGGCCCGCAAAGCGGGCGGGACGGCATCGCCGGCCTGCGGATCGCCGTCTGCCCCGGTCGCGGCGGGCGGGCGCGGCTCGTCGCCCGCTTTCTGGAGCGCGCCTTCGGGCTCGAGGTCATGTGTGCTACCGCGGCCGAGCACGATCGGCAGATGGCCTATGTGCAGGGGCTCACCCACCTCATCGCGCGCATCGTCGTGGCGATGGATCTGCCGCCGCTCGACCATGCGACCGGCACCTTCGAGCATCTGGTGCGGATGGTCGACACGGTGCGCTTCGACTCGGACGAGCTGTTCCGCACGATTGTGCGCGAGAACCCCTTCAGCGCCGAGATGCGCCGGCGCTTCACCGAGGCGACCCACGCCATCCTGGACCCGCTGGCCGAGAGCGAGGCCGACCTTCCCGATGCCGCCTAGGCGAGCGTCACCTCGACCGAGCCCAGGCTCTCGACCTCGATCCGTGCCGTGCAGGGCTCGGAGACCCACTGCACCGGCGTGATCGAGCCGAGGCTGACGAAGCTGCCGGCCTCGAGCCCGCGCGCCAGGCTCGACAGGCGGTTGGCGAGCCATGTGAGCGCCGCCAGGGGATGGCCCATCAGCTCGCTGCTCACGCCCTCGGCCACGAGCTTGCCGTCGATGAAGGTGCGGGCCTTCAGGCCGTCGAGCGGGAGGCCCCGCCAGTCGGCCACGGGCTCACCCAGGATGCTGCCGGCGTTGAAGGCGTTGTCGGCGATCATCAAGGGCGCCCCCATGGTGCGGAAGTCCTCGTAGCGATTGTCCACGAGCTCGATCGCCGGCATCACGTTGCCGACGGCCTCGGCCACCTCCTCCATGGCGTAGGGGCGGCTGCGATGGGGGAGCGGCATGGCGAGGCGGACGGCAATCTCGGTCTCGATGCCAGGGCGGACGAAGTCGGCGAGGCGCAGTCTGGCGCCCGAGGGATGCACCGTGCTCTCGAAGATCTCGCCGGCGATCGGCTCCGGCACCCGGATGTAGGCGCGCATGGCCTCGGTCGTGCCGCCGATCTTGTAGCCCACGCGGTGGCCCAGTTGCGCCGCGAGGCGGACGTTGGCGTGGCCCTGGATCTCATAGCCGTGCTCGAGCCGGCTCACCCCGAGATCCTCGGGCAAAGCCGCCAGAAGCTTGCCGGCAAGCCTTGCCTCGACCACGAAGGCCGCCGCCTTGCCGCTGTCTCCTTCTTTCATCCGTACCGCTCCACGACCAAGGCGCCTTTGACAGGACCGACTCGCCTTCTCTAGCCTCACAACAGCTGGGGAGGGAGCATGTTCGACGCCCTGTTGAGAAAAATCGACGACAAGCGCGAGGCGCTGGTCGGGCTCACCCGCGACCTCGTCCGCATCCCTACCGTGAACCCCCCGGGCGAGGCCTACGCACCCTGCGCCCAGCTCGTGGGCGAGCGCCTGCGCCGCAGGGGATTCGACGTTCAGTATGTTCGGGGCGAGGGCGCTCCCGGTGACAGCGAGCGCTATCCGAGGCTGAACGTCGTCGCCCGGCGCGAGGGCGCTCGGCCCGGGCCCTGCGTGCACTTCAACAGCCATATCGACGTGGTCGAGACGGGGCACGGATGGACCGTCGATCCCTGGGCGGGCGAGGTCCGCGACGGGCGCATCTATGGGCGCGGCACCTGCGACATGAAGGGTGGGCTCGCCGCCAGCATCGTCGCGGTCGAGACGCTGCTCGAGAGCGGCGTCGAGCTGCCGGGTGCGCTCGAGATCTCGGGCACGGTCGACGAGGAGTTCGGGCGGCTTCGGCGGCGTCGCGCATCTGGCGCGCCAGGGCTTTTTCTCGCCGCCGCGGGTGGACCACGTGATCATCCCGGAGCCGCTCAACGTCGATCGGGTGTGCATCGGCCATCGCGGGGTGTGGTGGGCCGAGGTCGAGACGAAAGGACGGATCGCGCACGGCTCGATGCCGTTTCTCGGCGATTGCGCGATCCGCCACATGGCGGCCTTTCTCGACCGGGTGGAGCACGAGCTCCTGCCCAGTCTCGCCGCCCGCGAGACGGGCATGCCCGTGGTGCCCGACGGAGCGCGCGCCTCGACGCTCAACCTCAACAGCATCCATGGCGGGCAGGAGGACGGGTTCACCGGCCTGCCCAGCCCCTGCGTGCCGGACAGCTGCCGTCTCGTGCTCGACCGCCGCTTTCTCATCGAGGAGGATCCTGCGGCGGTGAAGCAGGAGGTGGTGGACATCCTGGAGAGGCTCGGGCGGGAGCGGCCGGGCTTTCGCTACGAGATGCGCGAGCTGATGGAGGTGCTGCCGGTGCTGACCCAGCCCTCCGCACCCGTGCCGCAGGCGGTGGCGCGGGCGGTGGGGCAGGTGCTAGGTCGCGAGGCCAGCTTCGTCTGCTCACCCGGCACCTACGACCAGAAGCACATCGCCCGGATCGGGCACCTGCAGGATTGCGTGGCCTACGGTCCCGGCATCCTCGACCTGGCGCACCAGCCGGACGAGTTCGTGGTGATCGACGATCTGGTGGCGTCGGCCAAGGTGATGGCGATGGCGGCACTCGAGCTTCTTGGAGCGTCTCGATGATCGCACCCGGGCCGTGCAACAGCCTGATGGACGTGGTGGGCCTACGCAGGGGAGATCGGCCGATGACCCGGCCGCTCGCGCTCTGGCACAGCGCCGAGAGCAATGTTTCTGTCTTTGCTGCGATCCTGGGCGAGCTGGCACCGGACATTCCCCTGGCGCACAAGGTGCGGGCGGATCTGCTGGCGGCGGCGCAGCCTGTCTTGACGCCGCGCGTGCGGCGCGCCGTCTCGGACGACATCCTGGCCATGGCTGATGACGGCCCCGGCATCGTGCTCTGCACCTGCTCGACGCTGGGCCCCGGCGCCGAGAGCGCTGCCGAGCTGACCGACGTCCCGGTGCTGCGCGTCGATCTGCCGATGATGGAGGAGGCCTTGAAGCGGGGCAGCCGCATCGCGGTCGCGGCGGCCCTGCCCAGCACACTCGGGCCGACGCGGGACCTGCTCGAGCGGGTGGCGAAGGCGCGAGGGGTCGACCTCACGATCGGCGAGATCCTGGTCGAGGATGCCTGGCCGCACCTCGAGAAGGGGGACCGTGGCGGCTATGCGCGCTGCATCGCCGAGCGGCTGCGTGCCGCCGCCAAAGGCTACGACGCCGTCGTGCTGGCCCAGGCCTCGATGGCGGGCGCGGTCGAGCTCCTGGCCGACCTCGATGTGCCCGTGCTCGCGAGCCCGCGGCTGGGTGCGGCGGCGGCGATCAGGGCGTGGCGCCAGCGGATGGCTTGCTCAGGCGCCGCCGGGGGATGATTCGGTCGGCGCGTCCGGATCGCGTGCGACGGGCGTGCCGAGCTCCGAGAAGCGGAACAGCCGAAAGGCCCGCTGGCCGTCATAGTCCAGGACGCGAAGATCGCCGGTCTCGCTCAGGTCCTGCTCGACGAGGCCGAAGCGGCTGCCGTAGCGCTGCTTGGCGAGCTCGAGCGGCACCTCGTAGGCCATGAACTTCACAATCCCCTTGGCCGCGAGCTTGCGCAGGAGGCCGGGATCGGTGGCCGAGGCGTAGGAGGTGAGCACGACCAGGGGCCCGCCCCCGGTGAAGAGCATGAGCACCTTCATGACCGACGCTCCCTTGCGGGCCATCCGCTGGTCCTGAGGTGGGGCCGGCGGCTTCCCGCCACAATGCCGCTGCGGTCAGCGGATCGCCTCGAGGATGCTCACATAGCTGGCGACGCAGGCGCCGCCCATATTGTAGACGCCGCCGAGCTTGGCGCCGTCGACCTGCATCCCGCCCGCCTCGCCACGCACCTGCATCGCCGTGAGGACATGCATCGAGACGCCGGTGGCGCCGATCGGGTGGCCTTTGGCCTTGAGGCCGCCCGAGGCGTTGACCGGCAGTCGGCCATCCTTGCGGGTCCAGCCCTCGAGCGCGGCCTCGGCGCCGCGGCCGCGTGGCGCCAGGCCCATCGCCTCGTACTCGAGCAGCTCGGCGATGGTGAAGCAGTCGTGGGTCTCGACGAGGTCGAGATCGTCCAGGTTCAGGCGGGCAGCGCCCAGTGCCTCGTTCCAGGCGCGCTCGCAGCCCTCGAAGAGGACGATGTCGCGGCGGCTCATCGGCAGGAAGTCGCTCACCTGGGCATGGCTGCGGAAGGCCACGGCCTTGGGCATCGCGAGCGCGGTCTCGACATCGGCCAGGACGAGGGCCGCGGCACCGTCGGAGACGAGCGAGCAGTCCGTGCGCTTGAGCGGCCCCGCCACGATCGGGTTCTTGTCGGAGACCGTGCGGCAGAAGTCGAAGCCCAGGTCCTTGCGGATCTGGGCATAAGGATTGGCGCAGCCGTTGCTGTGGTTCTTGGCGGCGATGGCGGCCAGCGCGTCCGACTGGTCGCCGTGGCGCTGATAGTAGGCCTGGGCGATGCGCCCGAAGACGCCGGCGAAGCCGCCCTCGATCTCGCCTTCCTCCTCGAGATAGGAGGCCTTCAGAAGTGTCTCGCCGATGGCGGGGCCCGGCAGCTCGGTCATCTTCTCGACGCCGACGACGAGGACGAGGCGGGCCTCGCGCGCAGCGATCCGCCTGAGCCCCTCGTGGACAGCGGCCGAGCCGGTGGCACAGGCGTTCTCGACGCGGGTCGCGGGCTTGAAGCGGAAGGCCGGATCGGCCTGCAGGACGAGCGAGCTGGTGAAGTCCTGCCGGACGAAGCCGCCGTTGAAGTGCCCGAGATAGATGGCGTCCACATCCGCCGGCTCGATGCCCGCATCGGCGACGGCGCCGCGTGCGGCCTCGACGACGAGATCCTCGACGCTCCGACCCTCGTGCCGGCCGAAGGGCAGGTGGCTCCAACCCACGATGCAGGCGGTCATGGCGCGGCCCTCATGGCTGTCGGTTCCTCAGCGCTCAAGCTGGGGCGCCCGACGGCCATGGGCAATGCGCCCCGGGCCGCGGGCAGGAGGCTCAGCTGCGATAGTCGGGCTCTTCCTTGTCGAGGATGCGGCGGAGCGCCGTGAAATGGCGCTCCGCCAGGCCAGCATATTCCTGCCGGTGCTGCTGAGACGCGGCACGCTGGATGTCCTCGGGGATGGTGCGCAGCTTGTGGCCGCCGGTCTCCGCCAGCACCTGCGCCTGGGCCGCGCGCTCGAGATAGTAGAGATCGGTGAAGGCCTCGCCGACATTGGCGCCGGTGACGATGACGCCGTGGCAGGCGAGGAAGAGGGCGCTGCCATTCCCGAGCTTCGCCGCCAGCCGGTCGCCCTCCGTCTCGTCGAGCGCGAGGCCGGTATAGTCGTCGTCATAGGAGGTGCGCCCGTAGAACATCAGCGCGTTCTGCTCGCACATGCGGAGCCGGCCGCCCTCGCGGAGCGTGAGCGCCGTCGCATAGGGCATATGCGTGTGCATGACGCAGGTCGCCTGGGGTGCTCCCAGATGGACGCGCGAGTGGATGAAGAACGCGGTGGGCTCCACCGTGTTCTCGCCCTCGAGAACGGTGCCGTCGGCGGCGCACAGCACGAGCGAGGAGGCGGTGATCTCCGACCAGTGCCAGCCATAGGGGTTGATCAGGAAGCGGTCGCCCCGCGCGACGCCGTCCTCGTCGGCGACGGCGAGCGAGAAATGGTTGCACACCCCCTCCTGCAGACCGAGCCGCGCGGCCCAACGCAGGCTACAGGCGAGATCCCTGCGCTGCTCCTCGATGCTGGTGGCCATCGGCGACGTTCTCCCGCTGGTGCTCTTGGCAGCCGAGTGCCCCGATCGCGCCATCCAGTCAAGTCGGCCCGTGAGACTCCGAGAGCGGGATCGCTCATTGGTTGTTGAAACGCAATTATAATCGCGAAATGAGATTTTCAAGTGAATAGCCAGAACAACAATCAATCACAGGGCGATGGGCGCCGGAATGCGCGACGAGAAGCGACCACTGGAGCAGGCCTGCAGGGCTTCGGCGCTGATCCTCATGCTGCTTTGTCTCGAGGCCTGTATGAGCGCTCAGGACCATCGGGCGGCGGTGGCCGATCATGGAGCTGATCGGCTCACGGTCGGGACCGTGCAGGGTGAGGTCCACACCGGCATGTCGACCGCGGAGGTTGCCGGTGTCTTGGGCGCGCCGAACATCGTCAGCACCGACGAGCAGGGGCGTGAGCAGTGGATCCACGACAAGATCGCGACCGAGCATGCCTACTCCGGCAGCCAGGGCAGCGTCGGCGGCGCGGCGCTGGGCGGAGGGGTCGGCTCTCTGGGTCCACTGGGCGGGCTCCTCGGTGGCAGCGTCGGCCAGGCCGCCGGTGCCAGTAGCACCTCTCAACGAACCCTGACGATCGTGATCAAGTTCGACGAGCATCAGCGTGTCCGGGACGTCGCCTATCGCCAGTCGAGCTTTTGACGGTGGAGGGATGATGTCCAGGCTTCGATCCGGCGTCCTCCACGGATTGGCGGTCGCCTTGATGCTCTCCGCCTGCCAGCGAACGGTGCCCGAGGATGCGCTGGCCATCACCCCCCAGACGCTGGCCGAGCGGCAACTCGAGACCAGGCGCTTCGCCACCCTGGACGAGAAAGGGCTCCTCGCGGCCAGCGCTGCCGTCCTTCAGGACCTCGGTTTCACCATCGAGGACAGCGAGACGGCTGTGGGCCTGATCGTGGCGAGCAAGGACAGGGATGCTACCGAGACAGGACAGATCGTCGGTGCAGTCGCGATGGCCGTCCTGTTCGGCGTCTATATGCCGACAGACCGAAATCAGAAGATTAGAGCCAGTCTCGTCACTGCGCCGGTCGGCGATGGCACCTCGACACGTGTTCGTATCACCTTTCAGCGTATCGTGTGGAATACGCAGGGCCAAGTGAGCAAGAGCGAAGCGTTGCGCGATCCTACGCTCTATCAGTCGTTCTTCAACAAGCTGGGTCAGAGCGTATTTCTGCAAGCGAACGGCATCTGAGGGGGTGCGTCGATGAGGTCGTACATTGCCGTCGCGCTCACCTGCTTATTTCTTGCGGCTTGTCAGGCTGACAGCCGACAGCAGGCGCTCGCGACATCATCATCAGCCGTTCAATTGCGCAGCTTTCAAAGCCGGCTGTTCGATACAACCGACCAGGCCCACACGCTGCGGACGATCATAGCGACCCTCCAGGATCTCGGGTTCGTGGTCGATAGCGCGGATGAGACGTTGGGCACGGTGAGCGCGACCAAGCTCGACGGCTACGCCCTCAAGATGACGGTCAGTGTCCGGCCGCACGGCGAGGGGCAGACCTTGGTTCGCGCCAATGCGCAATACAACCTCACCCCCGTCGAGGAGCCGCAGCCCTATCAGCAGTTCTTCGCGGCCCTGGAGAAGGCGATGTTTCTAAGCGCGCACGGCGCAGACTGAGCGCCTCCGCCGAGTGGTCCTCCTCCCAAGCGGAACCTTGCGCGGCATTCGGCCGTTATCGGCCGCGATAGAGAAAAGGAGGACAATCCGACATGCGACGCATCCTGTCCGTCATGATCATGATGGCTTTCGGGCTTTCCCTTGCCGCCTGCGGGGACACCTGGAACGGCTTCAAGGAAGACACCGGCCAAAACACGGCCGCGACGGGCAAGGCCCTGGAGAAGGCCGGCGATAAGGTCGAGGATTCGGCCCAGTAGGCTCAACGGCCAAGAGCGCGGGCGCCGCCGCCTGTCAGCCGGCGGCGCTGGCGCTCGCGTTGTCGGGCTGCAACCCGCTCGGTGCGATGGCCATCGGCGTTGGCCGTTGCATCAGCAGCATCAGGCCGAGCAGCACGGCGCCCAGGAAAAGAACGGCTCGTGACAGCATGGGTCACCTTCGACGCCGGGGCGGCTCAGTCGCCCCATGACGTCCTCGAGGCTAGCGCCCCGTTCCTTAACGGGCGGTGACGAAGGGCACTTCCAGAGCGGCGCCGAGCGAACTTTCTTCTGATCGGGAAGCGTCCGTGCGTCTCTGTGACCTTCAGGCCACGACGTGATTGGTGCTGGAAGCGTGGTCGACGAGATCGCTTGCCGTGAGCTTCGTGACGCCCTGGATCAGGATGCTGTTCGTGCCGGTCCACTGGCTGGCCGTGCCGGAGGCCACGTCGAGGTCGATCACCAGCGCCTGGCCGACCTCGGGGGCCTCGCCCGGCATCAGGAGCTCGTGGTTCTCGACGTGCACGGCGTCGTCCTTCTTGTCGATGACGCCGTTGTGGTTCGTGTCCAGGATGGCGAGGGTCAGCGCCTGCCCGCTCGAGCCATAGAGATCGATCCGGTCCTCGCCGGGGTGGAAGTCGCTCACCTGATCGGCGCCCGGACTCCCCGAGATATAGTCCATCTTGAAGACGTCATGGCCGCCGCGGCTGTTGAGCTCGCCGGTGAGCAGGTCATCGCCACCGCGCCCGTCGAGGATCTCGCCGCCGCTGCCCGAGACGATCCAGTTGTCTCGCGAGTTGCCGGTCACGGCGTGGCCGTCCGCGCTCGTTCCGTAGACGTCGTAATAGGTCTTGGTGTCCACGAAGTCGCTGGCCGTGAGGCCGGTGACGCCGAAGATCGTGAGCGTGTGCGGCGCCGAATCGAGCTGGCTGGGGTTGACCAGGCCGGCGGCGATGAAGGCGTCGCCATAGTCGATGACGGTCGAGAGCTTGGAGTGGCCGTCGTAGGTCGCGTCCTCGATCTTGACGTAGGTGTCCGAGTTGTCGAGCACGCCGTCATGGTTGGTGTCGACGAGATCGAACTGGCCGCGCGTGTGGCTGAAGCCGCGGCTGTCATGCCGATAATAGACGAGGTCGAGCTGGTCCTGACCGTGCCTGAAGTCGGTGACGATCGCCGGCTGCTCGCCCAGCGCCGGGGTGCTGTAGCCGGTGCGGAAGGTATCGTACCAGATGCGGCCCTCGAAGATGTCGCGGCCGCCGCCGCCCGTCATGATGTCGAAGCCGGGATCGCTGGCTGAGTCGTAGGGCGACATCGGGCCGCCATGGAGGCGGTCGTCGCCGCCGCCGCCGTTGAGGATGTCGCTGCCGCCATGGCCGCCGAAAAGATAGTCGTTGCCGGAGCCGCCGATCAGCGTGTCGTTGCCGCCGCCTCCGTCCAGAATGTCGTTGCCGGAGCCACCGTTCAGGTAGTCGTTGCCGGCGCTGTGGTTGTCGACGACCATGAACCCGCTGTCGCCGAAGATCTGATCATCGCCGGAGCCGCCGATCAGCTTGTCGCTGCCGTAGCCGCCGGTGATCTGGTCGTTGCCGCCAAGGCCGTTGATGTAGTCCGCACCGCTCGTCCCACTCAGGACGTCGTCGCCGTTGGTGCCAGCGATGTCGTTGTAGGGTTGGCTCGCCTTGTGGGCGCTGGCGGTCGAGAAGGCGACCGTGTCGGCCATGGACAGGTCCGCCGCATAGTCATTCGGCCAGACCGAGCTCTGGCTGGTGGTCGTCTCCGCCATCATTTCCCCACCTTGCTGGCGTCTCGCGAGCTGTGGCCGGCGGGCTCGCGCCACCACGCCCCTCTGCTCTTCTCTCGGCCGGACCGAAATCCGGCGGGCTTCCGCCGGCGAGAAATCGCCGCTCGGCGCAGTCTATGCAAGTGAAGACGCAACACAGTCGCACCGCCGAGTGACGGATGAGTGCCGAGCATAGGAGGGTATTCGCGGGAGGGCCTCCGCCGGAACGAGGTCGGCGCCGAGCCCGCGGCGCAGACTTCTCACCGTTCGGGCAGAGGCAGGGCCGTGTCGTTCTTCACCTCGCGCAGCGTGAAGCTCGACTTGACGTGCACGACGCCCGGGATCTGGAAGACGACGTCGTTCAGGAAGCGGTCATAGGCGCGGATGTTCGGCACGTAGACCTTGAGCATGAAGTCGGCATCGCCCGTGACCGCGTAGCACTCGACGATCTCGGGCTGGTCCTTGATGGCGCGCTCGAACTCGAGCAGCGAGTCGCGGTTGTGCATTTGAAGGTTGATGTGGAGAAACACGCACTCGCCGACGCCCACCTTGTCGGGGTCGAGGATGGCGGCGTAGCGGCGGATCACCCCTTCCTTCTCAAGCTCGCGGACGCGGCGCCAGCAGGGGCTCGGCGAGAGGCCGATCCGCTCGGCCAGCTCCTGGTTCGTAAGCCTGCCTTCGTGCTGCAGCACATCGAGAATGCGACGCTTGACCTCGTCGTCGTGGGCCGTGCTCATCGGAAGCTTCTTTCGCTGATGCCCGCCCGAGCGGAATGTTCTGCCGCAGCATCGGGCAACGGAAGGAGACATAGCAAGCACATTCCCCTCCATCGGGGCTAGCCTCGGGGTGTGCCGGTGGCGGGCCGGCGCCCGCCTGGAAGGAGGCCTCGGATGGTGGCGTCGAGCGCGACCCTCGATCAGGGATACACTCTCCAGGATCGCTACGATCGCGACGAAGGACGTGTCTTCATCACCGGGACGCAGGCGCTGGTGCGGCTGCTGATGGAGCAGCGGCGACGCGATCGCGCGCAGGGGCTCAACACGGCGGGCTTCGTCTCGGGCTATCGCGGGTCGCCGGTGGCGGGACTGGATCTGGCGCTGTGGGAGGCGCGCGGCCGCCTCGAGCAGGAGGGCATCCGCTTCCAGCCGGGCCTCAACGAGGCCCTGGCGGCCACGGCCGTTCTGGGCTCCCAGCAGGTGGAGAGCGAGGGCCGGGCCAGGGTCGATGGTGTCTTTGGCATGTGGTACGGCAAGGGCCCGGGCGTCGACTGGGCCGGCGATGCGATCAAGCACGGCAACGCCTACGGCACCTCGCCGCGCGGCGGGGTGCTGCTCGTCGCGGGCGACGATCACGGCGCCGTCTCCTCGACCATGGCGCATCAGAGCGACCAGACGCTGGCCGCCTGGTCGATTCCTGTGCTCAATCCCGCCGGTGTGGCCGACTATCTGGAGCTCGGCCTCTACGGCTGGGCGCTGTCGCGCTTCTCGGGCGCCTGGGTGGGGCTGAAGGCGATCTCCGAGACCGTCGAGAGCGCCGCCACCATCGAGCTGCCCGGTCTGGGGCAGCGCTTCGTCACACCGGACGATTTCGTGCCGCCTCGGGGCGGTCTCCACTTCCGCTGGCAGGACCCGCCCAGCGTCGCGATCGAGGAGCGGCTTCAGCTCAAGCTCGAGGCCGCGGAGGCTTTCGCGCGCGCCAACACGCCGGATCGGCTGATCGTCGAGGCGGAGGACGCTTGGCTCGGCATCGTCACCGTCGGCAAGGCGCATGGCGACCTGATGGAGGCGCTGCGCCTGCTGGGCGTGGGTGACGAGCGGACACTCCGGCAGCTGGGCGTGCGCATCTTGAAGGTGGCGCAGAGCTTTCCGCTCGACGGCCGGGGCATCCGACGCGTCGCACGGGGGCTGCGCACGCTCCTCGTCGTCGAGGAGAAGCGCCCACTCGTCGAGCTCCAGATCAAGGATCTTCTCTATGGGCAGGGGCCGGAGGTGCTGGGCAAGAAGGACCGCACCGGCCGGCCGCTGCTGCCCGCGACCGGCGAGCTCAGGCCGCATCGGCTGCTGCCGGCGCTGGCCGGGCTGATCACCGAGCGGCACCCCGAGCTGGATTTCGGGCCGGTGCTGCGGCGCTACCGGGTAGAGACGCCCGTCGCGCGCGATCCCGTCAAGCGCACGCCTTATTTCTGCTCCGGCTGCCCACACAACAGCTCGACCAAGGTGCCCGAGGGCTCGAAGGCGATGGCCGGCATCGGCTGTCATGTGATGGCGACCTGGATGCCCGAGCGCCAGACGGCCGGGATCACCCAGATGGGCGGCGAGGGCGCCAACTGGGTGGGCCTCGCCCCCTTCGTCGAGACGCAGCACGTCTTCCAGAATCTCGGCGACGGCACCTATTTCCATTCGGGCCATCTGGCAATCCGCCAGGCGGTCATGGCCGGGGCGCGGATCACCTACAAGATCCTCTACAATGATGCGGTGGCGATGACGGGCGGCCAGCCGGTCGACGGCAAGCTCACCGTGCCACAGATCACGCGGCAGATGTGGAACGAGGGTGTCCGGCGCATCGTCGTCGTGAGCGACGAGCCGGCACGGCATGGCCGCGAGGCCGATCTGGCGCCCGGAGTTGAGGTCTTCGATCGGCACGAGCTGGACCGCGTCCAGCGCGAGCTTCGCGACTTTCCCGGTGTCAGCGTGCTCGTCTACGACCAGACCTGCGCTGCCGAGAAGCGCAGGCGGCGCAAGAAGGGGACCTTCCCTCAGCCGGCGCGGCGTGCCTTCATCAACGATCTCGTCTGCGAGGGCTGCGGCGACTGCTCGAAAGCCTCGAACTGCCTCTCCGTCACTCCCCTCGAGACGGAGCTGGGCACCAAGCGGGCGATCGACCAGTCCTCCTGCAACGTCGATCTCTCTTGCGTCGACGGTTTTTGTCCGAGCTTCGTCACGGTCGAGGGCGCGGCCCTGGTGCGGCCGGCGGGCCTCGATCCGAGCGACCCGGCACTGGCCGTCCATTTCGCGGCGCTGCCGGAGCCGGCGCTGGAGCCCGCGGAGAACGTCCACGATCTCCTGATCACCGGCGTCGGCGGGACCGGCGTGCTGACCGTGGGTGCCCTGGTCGGGATGGCGGCCCATCTCGAGGGTCGGGGAGTCACCGTGCTCGACTTCACGGGCCTGGCCCAGAAGGGCGGCGCAGTGCTGAGCCATGTGCGGATCGGCGGCATCGGCGCCACCGTGACCCAGCCGCGCATCGAGCCCCTCGATGCCGAGGCGGTCATCGCCTGCGATCTTGTCGTCGCCGCGGGTGCCGAGGCGCTGCGCACGATCCGTCCCGGCGTTGCGCACATCGTGGGCAATGCGCACGCGCTGCCGACGGCGGACCTCATCCGCAACCCGTCCTTTCGAATCGACACGGAGCGGCTGGCGCGTCGACTTCGGCAGGTGGCAGGGCAGGACCGCGTGGCCCTCGTCGATGCCGATCGTCTGGCGCGCGCTGTCACGGGCGATGCCATCGGGGCGAACGTGCTGCTGCTGGGCTTCGCCTGGCAGAAAGGGCTCGTGCCCGTGAGCCTCTCGGCTCTCGAGCGGGCGATCGAGCTGAACGGGGTGGCGGTGGCGGCGAACAAGCAGGCCTTCGCCTGGGGACGCCTCGCGGCCCATGACCCGGTGCTCGTCGCCCGGCTCGTCGACGAGGCGCTCGGCACGGAGCGCCGGCCGCCCGCGGACTTCGAGGCGCTGGTCGCGCATCGCCGGGGCTTTCTCGTCGCCTATCAGAGCGAGGCCTATGCCGCCGCCTATGAGAGCTTCGTGCGCCGGGTCGCGGCGGCGGAGCGGGATGCGATCGGCCCGGACGAGCCGAGGCTGGCCACGGCCGTGGCCGAGGGCCTCTTTCGCCTGATGGCCTACAAGGACGAGTACGAGGTGGCCCGGCTCTTCACGGAGGGCCGGTTCCAGGCGCGCCTCAAGAGCACCTTCGAGGGCCATCCGGTCGTGCGCTTCCATATGGCGCCGCCCTTCCTCGCGAGGCGTCGCGCAGGGAGCGAGGTGCCGGCCAAGATCACGCTCGGGCCCTGGATGCTCCGGGCGATGCGGCTGCTGGCGCCGCTCAAGGTGTTGCGCGGGACGGTGCTCGATCCGTTCGGCCGGACGGCCGAGCGGCGCATGGAGCGGCGGCTGATCGGCGCGTACCGGGCCATGATCGAGGAGGTCCTGGGCGAGCTCCGACCCGAGACGCTCGATCTTGCCGTTGCGGCCGCGCGGTCGGTCGATCGGGTCCGCGGCTTCGGGCACGTCAAGGCGCAGGGCGTCGAGCGCTACGAGCGGGAGCGAGACGGGCTGCTGGCCAGGATCCGGGCGCTCACGCAGGATGGCCTGCCGATCGCGGCGGAGTGAGGCAAGGCGCGCCTGCGGCCGGCTCGGCCCGCTCAGGAGGAGACCAGCGCCGGGGTGGGTCCGCCCCCGCGATCGGCGACATTCCGCGCCGATCATGGAGATCGGCAAGGGTTGCGTGCGACCTTTGCGCAACCTACGGTGCCGGCCATCCGCAACAAGTCAGGACGCGGCCGCTTCTGTGCAGCCGCGTGACAATATTGGAGGCATTTGAGTATGGTCAAACGTCGGAGCCTTGTGACGGGCGCCGCCGCCGCCGCTGCCGCCGGCGTCGCCGTCTCGGACTTTCCCAAGCCGGCGATCGCGCAGTCCTCGCCGGAGATCAAGTGGCGTTGCACGTCGAGCTTTCCGAAGTCGCTCGACACCATCTATGGCGCCGCCGAGGTGATGGCCAAGCAGGTCGCCGACGCGACCGACGGCAAGTTCCAGATCCAGGTCTTCGCGGCCGGCGAGATCGTGCCGGGTCTTCAGGCGGCAGACGCGGTGACCAACAACACCGTCGAGATGTGCCACACCGCGTCCTACTACTTCTGGGGCAAGGATCCGACCTTCGCGCTCGGCACGGCCGTGCCGTTCGGCCCGAACTCGCGCATGATGAACGCCTGGCTCTACGAGGGCGGCGGCAGCGACCTCATGAACGAGTTCTACAAGAAGTATAACATCTATGGCATTCCGTGCGGCAACACCGGCTGCCAGATGGGCGGCTGGTTCCGCAAGGAGATCAAGAGCCTCGACGACATGAAGGGGCTCAAGTTCCGTATCGGCGGCATGGGCGGCAAGGTCATCGCCAAGCTCGGCGTCGTGCCGCAGCTCATCGCCGGCGGCGACATCTATCCCTCGCTCGAGAAGGGCACGATCGACGCCGCCGAATGGGTCGGTCCCTATGACGACCAGAAGCTGGGCTTCTACAAGGTGGCGAAGTATTACTACTATCCCGGCTGGTGGGAAGGCGGGCCGACGCTGCACGCCTTCATCAACACCGAGAAGTGGGCCTCGCTGCCGAAGAATTACCAGGCGATCCTGTTCAACGCCTGCGGCTACGCCAACAGCTGGATGCAGGCGCGCTACGACGCCGTCAATCCGGGCGCCTTGAAGCAGCTGCTGGCCGGCGGCGCGCAGCTCCGGGCCTTCCCGCCGGACGTGATGGAGGCGGCGCAGAAGGCCGCCAAGGAGGTCTATGTGGACCTCTCCGCGCAGAGTGCCGACTTCAAGAAGATCTATGAGAACCAGGCGGCCTTCCGCGACAACGGCTATTTCTGGTGGCAGGTGGCCGAGCTGACCTACGACATCTCGATGGTGCGGGCCCTGCCGCGCGGCTGAGCCGACCAGACGAGTCCAGCCTCCTCTCGAAGGGCCCCGGCGCGGCGAGCGTGCCGGGGCCTTTTCTTTGCCGTCGCGGCGTCGGCCGGGGCTATTGGAGCTTGGGCGGGGCGAGGTCGAGAGGCGGCGGCTGCAGCTGCGGCAGCGGGATGTCGAGCTGCTGGATGGTGGCCGGGTTCACGGTGCTGTCGCTGTCCTTGTAGTGGGTTACCATCCTCGGGAAGAAGACGACGAGCAGCACCATGATGACCTGGATGCAGACGAACGGCACGGCACCCCAATAGATCTCGCCCGTCGTCACCGGCGCCATGCGCCTGCCGGTGAGCTTGTCGAGGTAGGATTCCTTGGGTGCCACCGAGCGCAGATAGAAGAGCGCGAAGCCGAAGGGCGGGTGCATGAACGAGGTCTGCATGTTCACCGCCATGATCACGCCGAACCAGATGAGGTCGATGCCGAGCTTCTCGGCCGCGGGCCCGAGCAGCGGGATGATGATGAAGGCGAGCTCGAAGAAGTCGAGGAAGAAGGCCAGCACGAAGACGATCAGGTTGACGACCAGCAGGAAGCCGACCTCGCCGCCCGGCAGCGAGACGAGGAGGTGCTCGACCCAGACATGGCCGTTGACGCCATAGAAGGTGAGGGAGAAGACGCGGGCACCCAGGAGGATGAAGATGACGAAGGAGGAGAGCTTGGCGGTGGAATTGATCGCCTGGCTGAGCATGCCGAAATTCAGGCGCCGCTTGAAGAAGGCGAGCAGGAGCGCGCCCGAGGCGCCCATGGCGCCGCCCTCGGTGGGCGTGGCGATGCCCAGGAAGATCGTGCCCAGCACGAGGAAGATGAGCGCAAGCGGCGGAATGAGGACGAACACCACGCGCTCGGCCAGCTGCGAGAGGATGCCGAGCTTCAGGAAGTGGTTGAGCAGCGCCGCCACGAAGGCCGCGAGCACGGCGATCGAGACCGCGACGATCGATGCCGATTTGGGAATGCGTGGCGCGAGATAGCGGTCGGCCAGGATCGTGATGACGACCGTGACGGCGAAAAGGACCAGGAACGAGACGATCCCGGAGGCGCCGCTGGGCTCGCGCATCGCGCGGGCCTCGAGGGGAAGCGCCGGTGCGGCCTTGGGGAAGACCATCGTCACGCCGGCGGCATAGAGGATGTAGATGCTGGAGAGGATGAGACCCGGGATCAGGGCGCCCTCGTACATGTCGCCCACCGAGCGGCCGAGCTGGTCCGCCATGACGATCAGCACGAGCGAGGGCGGGATGATCTGCGCCAGCGTCCCGGACGCCGCGATGACGCCGGTCGCAAAGCGCCGGTCGTAGCCGTAGCGCAGCATGATCGGCAGCGAGATCAGGCCCATCGAGATCACCGAGGCCGCGACCACGCCCGTGGTGGCGGCGAGCAGGGCACCCACCACGATGACGGCGAAGGCGAGGCCGCCCCTGACCGGGCCGAAGAGCTGGCCTATGGTCTCGAGCAGGTCCTCGGCCATGCCCGATCGCTCGAGGATCAGCCCCATGAAGGTGAAGAACGGAATGGCGAGCAGCGTGTCGTTGGTCATCACGCCGTAGACGCGATCGGGCAGCGCCTGGAGAAAGTTGGGGCTGAAGAGCCCGAGCCAGATGCCGACGCAGCCGAACAGCAGCCCGTTGAAGGCGAGCGCGAAAGCCACCGGATAGCCCAGCAGCAGGAAGACGACGAGGCAGCCGAACATGATCGGCGCCATGTTGTCGACGAGAAGCGTCATCGGCTCGTTTCCCCCGCCTCTCGCCTACTCGACCACGGCGTGGCCGGCGGCCGCGCTCACGTGGGGATCGGGGATCAGGCCGCGCATCACGGCGACCCGCTTGATGATCTCGCTCACCCCCTGCAGCGCCAGAAGAGTGAAGCCGAGGGGGATGAGGAACTTGGCCGGCCACTGCGGCAGGCCGCCGGCGCTGCCGGACTGCTCGCCGATCACGTAGGACGACCAAAAGAAGGGCCAGCCGAAATAGATCATCAGCAGCACGAAGGGCATGAGGAAGAGGAAGTGGCCGACGAGGTCGATCCAGTTGCGCAGCCTTTGCGGGAAGGCCGCGTTCACGATGTCGATGCGGATGTGCTCGTTCCGCAGGAAGGTATAGGGAGCGCAGAGGAGAAAGACGGCGCTGAAGAGCTGCCATTGCAGCTCGAGCCAGGCATTGGACGACATGTCGAAGATCTTTCGGATCAACGCGTTCCCGGCGGAGACCACCACGGCCACCAGGACCAGCCAGGCGGCCCATCGCCCGATCCGGCTGTTGACCGCGTCGATTCCGGCGCTGATCCGCAACAGTGCCTGCACGCTTTCCGTCCCCCCTGACCGAGGTGCCCGATCCGGCCGCAGCCGCGGAGCGTCCCTAGAGCGCCGCCCCGCGTCGATGGTCGAGGCCTGCAGAAACCTCATGGAACCCATGCGACCAAAGGCGGCGGCTCGGGGTTACTAGCGAGAATCGGTCCCCGCGGCTAGCGTCCGAACGGGCGGCGCGAGCGGGGCGTATAGGGAGAGGGCCTTTGGCCATCATCAGCTATCTGACGACGATCCACTTCGATTTCGGGGCCATCGACCGGCTCGCAGACCAGCTCGATCATCTGGCCGTCCGCAGGCCTCTTCTGGTGACGGACAAGGGCGTCGTGGCGGCGGGCCTGTTGGGCCGCATCAAGGAGCGGCTGCCGAGCGGAACGACGGCCGCGGTTTTCGACGAGACGCCGGCCAACCCCACCGAGCGGGCGGCCCGGGCCGCATCGGACCTCTTCGCCGCCTCGGGATGCGACGGCCTGATCGGGCTCGGCGGCGGGTCGGCCATCGACCTCGCCAAGGCGGTGGCTCTCATGGTGACCCATCCGGGCGAGCTTGCCCACTATGCCGCGATCGAGGGCGGTGCCACACGGATCACCGCCCGGCTGGCACCGATGGTCGCCATTCCGACGACCGCGGGGACGGGCAGCGAGGTCGGCCGCGGCGCGGTGATCGTGCTCGAGGACGGCCGCAAGCTGGCCCTCTTGAGCCCCCATCTGATCCCCAAGGTCGCGATCTGCGATCCGGAGCTGACGCTCGGCCTGCCGCCGGCGCTCACCGCCGGCACCGGCATGGACGCCATCGCCCACTGCATCGAGACCTTCCTGGCACCCTCGATCAACCCCCCGGCCGAGGCGATAGCGCTCGACGGCCTCGTCCGCGGCGTGCGCCACATCGAGCGCGCCTACGAGGACGGCAGCGACCGCACGGCGCGCTGGGAGATGATGATGGCGGCGATGGAGGGTGCGATGGCCTTCCAGAAGGGCCTGGGCGCCGTCCACGCGATGAGCCATCCGCTGGGTGCCCTGCCGGGCCGATCGCTCCACCATGGCACCCTCAACGCCGTCCTCCTGCCGACCGTGCTCGCCTTCAACGCCGGGCATGTGGGCAAGAAGTACGAGCGTCTGCGCGAGCTCATGGGGCTCGACCCGGACGAGGACCTGGGCGCCTGGATCCGCGGGCTCAACGCCCGGATGGGGCTGCCGGAGAGCCTGGGCCAGATGGGCGTGACCCAGGCCGACATCCCGATCCTGGCGGAGCAGGCCGAGCGGGACCACTGCAACGCCACCAACCCGCGCCCGGCGACGGCCCAGGACTATGTCCAGCTCTACGGCGATGCCCTAGGCCCCGCCTGAGAGGGGCCGGCGGCCGGTCAGACGCCGATCTTGCAGCTCGTCGGCGGCTTGTCCGGCCGCTGCAGCTGGGCCTCCGCGCCGTTGATGGAGAAGACGGTGCCCTTGTCGCCATACTGCGTGCCGGCCGTGCCCTGCTGCAGCGACAGATTCTGCCCCTTGCCGTCGATCTGGAGCTGCATCGCCGACGGGTCGAGGCCGAACAGCGCGGTGACCTTGCTGCCGTCGGCGCAGGTGTAGCGGACCAGCCGATTGGCGCCCGCGGGCGGCGGGGTGCCGTCGCCGCAGCCGCCGAGCCCGAGCAGCAGCAGGAACGGCAGGAGCCACCTGCTGCGTTGCATGCGGCGGTACCTAAGCACGGGCCATCGCCACGCGTCGGCCCGCCACGAAGAAGGCGAGGGTCTGGCCCAGGAGCCCGCTCGGCAGCGAGTAGCGGGGGATCGAGCGCACCGAGTAGGGAGCACCGCCGGCGATGGCGTCGGCCGCCCTGAGCCCGCTCTCGACGGCGGGCCCGATCCCCTCGCAGAGGTCCTGCGTCGCGAGACCGGCGGCATCGCCCAGGATGTAGGCGTTGCGGTCGTGGACCGCGTCGCTCGTGCCGCGCAGATAGTAGGTGTAGCCCTTGGGCGCCCGCTCCGCCTGGGGCAGGAGCCCGCCACCCGACAGAGCGCCGGTCAGATGCGCCCACTGGTCCTTGATGTCCTGCCCGCGCTCGCGAAGCTTGGTCGACATGCCACCGATCCCGACATTGAGGTGCCCGCCCGCCTTGGGCACGTACCAGGAATAGCCCGGCAGGCGGTTGTCGAAGAACCATAGGTGGCAGGCGCCGTCCTGCCAGTCGTGGGCGAACTCTTCCTCCAGCACGGCCGCCTGATGGCTCTCCTCGCGCGCATGGAGATCGCGGAAGAGGATCCGGTAGACCGGGCAGCGCGTGCCGCCGGCGCCGACCAGATGGCGGCAGCGAAAAGTCTCGTCGATGACGAACGCGTCGCCGTCGCGGCGGATCTCGCGCACATTGTGCTTGATGACCTCCGCACCCGAACGCTCGAGCAGCCAAGCGTCGAATTCGATGCGGCGGATCGAGTGCTGCTGCGCCTTGAGCTTGAAGCTCACCCCCTTGATGTGGATCTGCAGGGCCTCGAAGGTGAGGAAGCTCAAGGGATAGGTGGCGGGGTCGAGCTCGAGCGCCTTGACCACCTCGGGCGTGATCCACCCCGCACAGAGCTTGAGGCGCGGGAAAGCTGGCGCGGTCGAGCACGAGCGGCTTCACGCCGTGCCGCGCCAGGCGCCAGGCGCAGCTCGAGCCCGCCGGCCCACCGCCCACGATGATGACGTCCCGATCGATCAACGCGAGGCTCCCGGCCGCCCTTGTCGCGCCCGAGGGGTTCCTCCGGGCAGCACCCGATGTCAAGGGCCTGGGAGCGCTCCCCGTCAGCAAAGGCGAGTCCTTCGGTAGGATCTGCAACGTTCTGGTGTGGACGGTCGCTCGGTGTCCGGCTGGTATCATGGCCACACGCGCCAGGGAGGGCGACGGTGAGAGGATCAGTGCTTTCGCGCCGGACGGCGTTGCTCGGTTGCGCCGCCGTGGCTGTCATGCTGGCGACATCGCTCCTGTCCGTCGGCGAAGGGGGCCTGCCGGGCATCACCGTTGCGGAGGCCCGCGGCGGCGGCGGGGAACGGCCACGGCGGGGGCAATGGGAACGACCATGGGCGATCGGATGGCCCCGGCGGTGGGCGCGGCGATCGGGGGGGCTTCGGCGGCTGGAGCGACCGGGGCGGCGGGCGAGGGACCGAGGGGCGCGGCGGAAGCGGCGGGCCCGACGGGTCTGCCCGCGGCACGCCGACGGCGCCGGCCGATCTGCCCGAGTCCTCGCTTGCCACCGCCGCCGCCCCTGCGGCGGACGACCACGGGGACGCGGCCGACCGGCTGAGGCTGTTCGAGCTGCTCGGCGAGCAGCCCGGGGCCCTGCCGCCGGGGATCGACGCGACGCCGGCCGGGCCGGACCTGACGCATCGGCAGGAGAGGGCGCTCATCGCCAAGGGCTGGCGGGGGACGCCGTGATGGCCGGCGCCGCGCGGCTGGCGCGCCTCCTCCTGTCGGCGATGCCGGGGCTCGCTCTCGCGGCTTGCGCGGGCACGACGGCACCGCCGGCACCCGAGCCCTTGTCCGGCACGCTCACCTCGGCAGATGCCGCGACCGCCGACGAGGCCATGCAGCGGGCGCTAGAGACGCTCGTCAGCGGCAACATGACCTCCTGGTCCGATCCCGACCGGTACGTGGTGGGGACCGTCATGCCGCTTCGCACCTTCAAGGCGACGAGCGGCCTCTACTGCCGCGAGCTCGAGGAGACGCTGTCGATCAGGGGTGCCGTCGATCGCTACCAGCTCGTCGGTTGCCGCTCGCCGGATGGCACTTGGCGCCTGGCCGAGACCCCGACCGAGAACGGCGCCAGCGTGGCATCGGGAAGCTGACCGGGCGGCAGGTACAGGGGCGCCGACCAACGCACAGGGTGCAAGATAATCCCGACCGGCTTGTATGAACGGATAGCGCGTCCGCGCCCGGTCCCTGGCTAGCCTCCGCGCGAAGGTGGTGTGGAACCACCTGGCGCGGAGGAACATCCATGGCGAACCTGATAGGCGGTGTCGCCCCCTATCTCGGGACGAACAACGTCATCGTCGGCACCGCCGACACCGACAACATCTTCGGCGATCCCTACACCACGGGCAATTTCGAGGGCCTGCCGGAGATCGGCGGCGTTCTGTCTTCGGGGCATGGCGGGAACGACGTGCTGGTGGGTGCCGATGGCAACGACAACATCGTCGGTGATGCCGGGCAGATGGCGAGCACTGCAGTGGGCGGGAACGACGTCATCGTCGGGGGCGCCGGGGACGACCAGTATCTGATCGGCGACTCGGACGGTAGCATGTCCGAGAACGCACGAGGCGGCAAAGACCAGATCTGGGGCGGAACCGGCGACGATTATCTAATCGGCGATGCCGGCGATCACCATGAGCGGCAATGCGCACGGCGGCAACGACTACCTCAATGGTGGTGCCGGCGTCGATCGTTTGTACGGCGACTTGTATCTCGACATGTCCGGACACGCCCAGGGCGGCAACGATCATATCTACGGTGGGGATGGAAACGACTTTCTGAGCGGGGACACCGGGCTCGGGTCGTTCATGACGGAGCAGGCGCAGGGAGGGAACGACTATCTGAACGGCGGCGCCGGCGACGACCAGATTCAAGGCGACGCCGGATACCAGCTTCATGACGAGGCGCGCGGCGGGAACGATGTGCTTCTAGGGGGCACCGGAGCTGACAGGCTGTTTGGCGATGCTCTGGTTGTTCGATAACAGCCAAGGCGGCGACGACCGGCTTTACGGCGGTGCCGACGGCGACTCCCTCTATGGCGAAGACTTCTACATCAAGGACAACGCGCGGGCTGGGAACGACCGGCTTGAGGGCGGCTCGGGCGACGACACGCTCTTTGGCGACGGAGCTGCCATATCAGGCAATGCGGTGTGCGGCAGTGATATCCTCGTCGGCGGCACCGGCGATGACAAGCTCTACGGTGACTGCAGCCCCGTGGACAGCGACCTCACCAACGTCACGCGCGGTGCGGATCGCTTCGTCTTCGCCAAGGGCAGCGACCTCGACACGATCTTCGATTTCGAGACCGACAAGGACCTGATCGACCTGTCGCACTTCAAGGGAATCGGCGGCTTCGACCAGGTCGACGCTCACGCGAGCCAGGTCGGCGCCGATGTGGTGATCGACCTCGGAGCGGCCGCCGGCGGACCCTCAGGCGCCGATGTCCTGACCCTGGCCGGGATCGGGCTGAGCGACCTCGGTGCGGGCGAGTTCGTTTTCGGCAAGGGCGCCCACGGTGGCGGCGGGCCGTCGGCATTCGAGGAAGCCTCCGGCCCGAGCCTCGCCGATCTCGTCGATCATCCGGATGCGGTCCACCATCCGGCGGGCTAGCAGCGCTTTCTCAGGCCGTGCCTGTGCGCGCGCACCGGCACCGGCCGCACGCCGCTAGGGCACCTGCGCGCCGTTGACGTGGGTCAGGATGGCATGGAGGCTCGTCGTGCCGCATGGACGCAGACCGCTCATCTCCGCGTCGGCGAAGCGCTCACGACCACGACGTAGGGAGCGAGGATCCTACCCAACAGGCGGCCGTCGGACGCGGAGCAGTGCACACCGTTGCGCCGTTCATCGACCGCGGTCTCCGGCTCCAGCCTGGAAGACCGACCCCACCGATTTCCGTCCCGCCGATGCCGACCTCGATGTCCCGCGGCCCCAGAGCCCACGGCATTGGCCGCCACTGACGGAAAGCATAGCCCATTGGTCGCCAGCGATGTCCTGATCAATGGTTGTAGTCTATGGTTGGAATCTTTCGGAGAATGGCTGCGTCGCAGCAGTCATGGTACCCTGACAATTCAGCTTCGTTCGACCCGCCGGCGCTCAAGGTGGGGCGCGCGTCGTGCTTGGATGCCGTGGGGAGGGGAGCGTGACACGACCTTTGCCGTTGAGCCGTACCGTCGGGCTGGGCGGCGCCGCGCTCGTCGTCATGCTCGGGGCGCTGTCGCTCTTCAGCGGCGGCCCGCCGCTGGGCATTGCCATCGCCGAAGCCCGCGGCAGCGGCAATGGTGGCAGCGCGGGCCACGGCAACGGGCCGTCCGGCGGCCCGAGCGGGCATGGTGTTGCCGGCGGGCCGGGCGGTCAGGGGGGCTTCGGAACGGACACTGGCTCATTCGGCGGTGGTCCGGGCAAGAGCTCTGACCCCTCGACCGGCGGCTTTGGGACCGGTGGTGGCTCCGGAACTCACGGGGGCTTCGGAACAAGCGGCGTCGGCGTCGGCGTGGGTATCGGTGGTCTCGGCGGCGGCGGGCCGGACGGCCCGGGCGGTCGCACCGCGGGCGGCACGGGCGACACCAACACAGGCGGCCCCGGACCTACCGGCACGGTTGGCGGAGGTACGGGTGGCCCAGGGCCCACCGGCACCGATACCGGAGGCGGCACGGGCCCGGGTGAGGACGTCGGCGGCACGCCGCCGGATGGCCCGGGATCGGGACCCGGCACGCCATCGAATGGAGGCGATACCGCCGCGGCGCGGTCCGCCACGCCCGACGAGGGGACGCACGGTGACAGGTCGGAGTGGGCGAGGCTGAACCTGCTGTTCGGCGTGCAAACCAAGGCCGAGCCGCCTGGGATCGACGCGACGCAGGCGGGGCCGGACCTGACGCATCAGCAGGAGAGGGCGCTGATCGCCGAGGGTTGGCGAGGGGCACCGTAATGGTCCGCCGTCGGAAGCTGAAGCAGATCCTGCTGGCGGCGATACCGGGGCTCGCTCTGGCGGGCTGCGCAGGCTCGACAGCGCCGAAGCCCGCGCCACTCTCCAGCGAGCTGACCGCGGCCGATGCGGCGACGGCCGATCAGGCCATGCAGCGGGCGCTGGAGACGCTCGTCAGCGGCACGATGACCTCCTGGTCCGATCCCGACCGGTACGTGGTGGGGACCGTCATGCCGCTTCGCACCTTCAAGACGGCGGGCGGCCTCTATTGCCGCGAGCTCGAGGAATCGATCTCGATCAAGGGCTCGGCCGACCGCTACCAGCTCGTTGCTTGCCGCTCGCCCGACGGCACCTGGCGCCCTGCCGAGACCTCGACAACCGATGGCGCCAGGGTGGCGTCGGGAAGCTGACGGTACCCGCTAGGGCACCTGGGCGCCGTTGACGTGGGTCAGGATGGCGTAGAGGCTGGTCGTGCCGCAGATGTAGAGCCGGTTCTTCTTCACGCCACCGAAGCAGACATTGGCCACGACCTCGGGAACGAGGATCTTGCCCAGGAGCGTGCCGTCGGGCGCGTAGCAGTGCACGCCGTCGCCGGCGCTGGACCAGACGCGGCCCTTGGTGTCGCAGCGGAAGCCGTCGAAGAGGCCGATGTCGCAGGTGGCGAAGACGCGGCTCTTCTTGAGCTTGCCGTCGTCGGTGACGTCGAAGGCGCGGATGTGGCGCGGCCCGTCGGGGTCGTGGCTGGCGCCGGTGTCGGCGATGTAGAGGGTCTTCTCGTCGGGGCTGAAGGCGATGCCGTTGGGCTTGACGAAATCGTCGGCCACGACCTTGAGCTCGTCCTTCTTCGGATCGAAGCAGAAGACGTGGCAGCCGCCATACTCGAGCTCGCCCTGCCAGCCCTCGAGGTCGGTGAGGATGCCGTAGGGCGGATCGGTGAACCAGATCGTGCCGTCCGACTTGACGACGACGTCGTTGGGCGAGTTGAGGCGCTTGCCCTTGTACTTGTCGGCGATGACCGTGACCGTGCCGTCGAGCTCGGTGCGGCTGACGCGTCGGCCGCCATGCTCGCAGGAGACGAGCCGGCCCTTCATGTCGCGCGTGTGGCCGTTGGTGTTGTTGCAGGGCTGGCGGTAGACCGAGACCGTGCCGCCCAGCCCAGTGACATGCGGGACGAAGCGCATGATCCGGTTGTTGGGGATATCGCTGAAGAGGAGAAAGTCGCCGTCGCGGAAGTAGACCGGGCCCTCCGCCCAGGCGGCGCCCGTCCACAGGCGCACGAGGCGCGCATTGCCGCTGATCAGATGGCCGAACTCGGGCTCTAGGACCTCGTAGGGGTTGGCAATGAGAATTCTCGGGCGTGACGTGGGTCACCGCTGGTGCCTCCCTGGCTGTGTGACGGACCGGCTGCACGACAGGCTCGCCGGCGGCGCCGATGCTTTAGCCGGGCGGCGGTAGCACCGGCAAGGGCCGCAGCTCCCGCGGCGGAGAAGGGCTCGTCGCCGGTGCCCTTGCTTGACGCTCGGGGGTGCCGCTCCTAGCGTCCCCGCGCGCGGCGACGTTGGCAGGCGGAGAGGGAGGCCATGAGCACCACCAAACGAAAGAAGCCCGAGGAGCTTCGCTCGCACCGCTGGCTCGGGGTTCAGGACCTTCGTGCTTTCGGCCATCGCTCGCGGCTCATGCAGATCGGCTTCGGTCGCGAGGACTGGGCGGGCAAGCCGGTCATCGGGATCGTCAACACCTGGTCCGACATCAACCCGTGCCACGCCCATTTCCGCACGCGTGCGGAGGAGGTGAAGCGCGGCATCTGGCAGGCGGGCGGCTTTCCCCTCGAGCTGCCGGCGATCTCGCTCTCCGAGCCCTTCGTCAAGCCGACGACCATGCTCTACCGCAACTTCCTCGCCATGGAGGCGGAGGAGCTGATCCGCAGCCACCCGATCGACGGCGTCGTGCTGATGGGCGGCTGCGACAAGACCACGCCCGGCCTGATCATGGGGGCGCTCTCGGCCGGCGTGCCCGCGATCTTCTTCCCGGCGGGGCCGATGCTGCGCGGCAACTGGCACGGCGTGCCGCTGGGCTCGGGCTCCAACTCCTGGAAGTACTGGGCGGAGCTTCGCGCCGGCAACATCAACGAGCGCGAATGGCAGGAGGTCGAGGAGGGCATCGCCCGCAGCTTCGGCCACTGCATGACGATGGGCACGGCCTCCACCATGACGGCCATCGCCGAGACGATGGGCTTTGTCCTCCCGGGCGGCTCGGCCATTCCGGCGCCCGACGCCAACCATCCCCGGCTCGCGACCATGACCGGCCGGCGGGCGGTCGAGATGGTGTGGGAGGACCTGACACCCGATCAGGTGCTGACCGCAGGCGCCGTGGACAACGCTATTCGCGTGCATCTCGCCATGGGCGGGTCGACCAACGCCATGATCCACGTGGTGGCGATGGCGCGGCGCGGCGGCATCCCGCTCGATCTCGAGCGGTTCGACGAGCTGGCGCGCGAGGTGCCGGTGCTGGCCAACGTCCGTCCCTCGGGCAAGTACCTGATGGAGGACTTTTATTATGCGGGCGGCATCCTGGCGCTGCAGGGCCAGCTGCGCGAGCTGCTCGACCTCGACTGCCTGACGGTGAGCGGCCGCACGATCGGCCAGAACATCGAAGGCGCCAAGGTCTACAACGACGACGTGATCAAGGGCCTGAACGACCCGGTCGCCAAGGAGGCCTGCGCCATCCTCAAGGGCAACCTCGCCCCCGACGGCTGTGTCATCAAGCCCTCGGCCGCCGAGCCGCGCCTTCTCAAGCATCGCGGGCCGGCGGTGGTCTTCGAGGACTACAACGACATGGCCGCGCGGATCGACAGCGACGACCTCGAGGTGACGGCCGACCACATCCTCGTGCTCAAGAACGCCGGGCCGGTGGGCGGGCCCGGGATGCCCGAATGGGGCATGCTGCCGATCCCCAAGAAGCTCCTCAAGGAGGGTGTCCGGGACATGCTGAGGCTGTCGGATGCGCGGATGTCCGGCACCTCCTATGGGGCCTGCATTCTTCACGTCTCGCCCGAGGCGGCGGTGGGCGGTCCTTTGGCCCTCGTCCGGACGGGCGACATCATCGAGGTCGATGTCGACGCGCGTCGGCTCGATCTGGCGGTGCCTGCCGACGAGCTCGATCGCCGTCGAGCCGCCTGGAAGCCCAAGCCCGCCCCGGCCCGCGGCTACGGGCGCATGTTCGCCGCGCACATCGCCCAGGCGCACGAGGGCTGCGACTTCGACTTCCTGACCGGCACCGAGCCGCTGCCCGAGCCTGAGATCCATTAGGGGCGGATGGGCGCCGACGGTCCAGCCTCGGAGAAAAGGGCGGCGATCCCCCCGCCGCCCCTGCCGGTGCGCCGGCGACGCCTCAGGGCAAGCGCTGGCCCACCAAGTGAGGGCGTCACCGATCCGGCCACTTGGCTCCTTCGGCAATCCCACCCGATCGAGGATGTGGGAGACATCCTGGACGGCCTCTGCTGGCGGTTGGTCCAAGGCGGCGTGCCGCTGACCTATGTGCATGCTGCGACGCCGACCCTGCATCCGCAGCTTTTGGCGCTGGCCTGTCGGTGGTGGCGGGCGGCGGGGATCATCGACGAGTTCGAGATCGACCTCGCGGCCGAGACGAGCGAGATCTTCCTCGCAAGCCCGTTCCGAGCCATCCTCCTGGATGGCGTGCCGCGACGCTTCCGGCTGGAGACGGGCCAGGGCAGGGACCAGGTGCTTCTCCGGAGCCTGACGGAGTTCGGCACGACGGATCTCCTCGTGCTGCCAATGACCCCCATCAGCGCTCACTTCCCTTTCGTTGTCTGGGGCACGGACGTCCAGGGCGGCTTCACGGACCAGCAAGTCACGATGCTCGAGGAGGTCATGCCGCCGCTGTCGGCGATCTTCGAGACGCGGCTGGTGCGGCGGATCATGCGCGACCTTCTCGAGGTCTATCTCGGCCGCGAGGCAGGCCCCAAGGTGCTGGCCGGTGCCATCCGCCGCGGGCGCGGCGAGCGGCGGAAGGCGGTCATCATGGCCGTGGATCTGCGCAGCTCGACATGGCTCTCGGATCATCTTCCCGGCGAGACGATGATCGAGCTGCTGGACGCCTGCTTCGAGCGGATCTGCCAGCCGATCCTGGTCGAGGGGGGCGACGTCCTCAAGTTCATCGGCGACGGGGTGCTGGCGGTCTTTCCGGTGGGCGACGATGCGGCGGTTGCCGCGCGCTCTGCCCTCAAGGCCGCGACGACGGCGCTGGCCGACCTCGCCCTCATGGCCCCCGACTGGCCACAGCTGAGCCTGCCGTCACCGCTCGCGGGCGTGGGCATTCATCTGGGCGATGTTTTCTACGGCAATGTCGGTGCTGCCGGCCGCCTCGACTTCACGGTCATCGGCCCGGCCGTCAATCTCGCCTTCCGGATCGAGGGGCTGACGAAGGTGCTGGGAAGGCCGCTGCTGCTGTCGCGCGAGGTGGCGGCGCTCACGGCGCCGTCGCCGCAAGCTCTCGGCCGCCACCCGGTTCGCGGGCTGGAGGAGCCCATCGAGATCTTTGCGCCTGCCCCTGACGGCATGGAGGGCTGAGCCTGCCGGAGTCTCGCGGCTGCCATGCGGCAGCGCTGGTGTAGGCTGGTCCGCAGGCTGCTATCGTGAGCGCCAGGAAGGTGAACACCGAGGGAGGCGCCAGGTGTCGGACGATCTAGCCTACATGTCGGCCGCGGATATGGCGCGGCGGATCCGGGCTCGGGACCTCTCGCCGGTCGAGGTGGTGGACGCCTGCCTCGCGCGCATCGAGGCGCGCAACCCGAGCCTGACAGCCTTCGTCTATGTAGACGCCGAAGGGGCCAGGGAGCGGGCGCGCGAGGCCGAGCGCAAGGTGATGGCCGGCGAGGCGCTGGGCCCTCTGCACGGCGTGCCGAGCGCGCTCAAGGATCTCTTCGACTTCCGTCCCGGTTGGCCTGCGACCCTGGGCGGCATCCGCGCGCTCAAGAACTTCCGCACCAGCTGGTGGTGCACCTTCGCCGAACGCATCGAGAAGGCAGGCGCCATTCTCGTAGGCAAGACCAACAGCCCGGTCATGGGGTTCCGTGGGACCTGCGACAACTATCTCTTCGGCCCTGCGCGCAACCCCTTCGACACCAGCCGGAACACGGGCGGGTCCTCCGGCGGGGCGGCCGGTGCGGTGGCCGACGGCCTGGTGCCCTTCGCCGAGGGCACCGACGGCGGCGGCTCGATCCGCATCCCGTCCTCCTGGTGCGGGGTCTACGGCTACAAGCAGTCCTTCGGCCGCGTGCCGCAGGTGATCCGCCCGAACGCCTTCGCGCACGACGCCCCCTTCACCTTCGAAGGCCCCATAGCCCGGACGGTCGAGGACGCGGCGCTGGTACTGACCGCGATCGCGGGCCACGACCCCCGCGATCCCTACAGCATCGACGACCCGCAGGACTTCGTGGCGGCGACCCGCCGCTCGATCCGCGGCATGCGGATCGCCTGGAGCCCCGATCTCGACATCTTTCCCGTCGATCCGGCGGTGGCCGAGGTCGTGGCCGCGGCCGTCCAGGCGTTCCGGGAGGCGGGTGCGATCGTCGAGGAGGTGAAGCTCGGGCTCAGGCGCTCGCAGGCCGAGCTCAGCGATCTCTGGTGCCGCCTCATCATGCCGATGAACCTTCGCGCCCTTGCGGGCCTCAAGGCGGCCGGCACGGACCTCTTGGGTGAGCACCGCGCCGACCTGCCGCCGCAATATCTGGAGTGGGTCGCGAGGGCCGAGAAGCTCTCGGCCGCCGACTTCTACGCCGACCAGGAGATGCGCTCCGAGGTGTACGATGCCGTCCAGGGCGTGCTGGACAAGCATGACCTCCTGGTCTCGCCGACGCTGGGCTGCCTGGCCGTGCCCAACGCCTCCGATGGCAACACGGTGGGCCCGAGCGAGATCAATGGCGAGAAGGTGGACGAGCTGATCGGCTGGTGCCTGACCTATCCCTTCAACTTCACCGGCAACCCGGCAGCCTCGATCCCCGCCGGGCTGGCCGGCGGGCGCCTTCCGGTCGGCATGCAGATCGTCGGCCGCCGATGGGCGGATGGCGACGTGCTGGCGGCGAGCGCGGCCTTCGAGCGCCTCCGGCCGTGGCGCGACAGCTACCGCCTCTGCCGCGAGCGGCCGTTGTCCTAGCGGGCGGGCGGAGCGCTCGTCCTCACGGGTGATAGGAGGCGTATTCGCAGACCCGGTCGCCGCCGCTCACGGGCGGAAGCACGCGGCCGGTCGCCCGCTGGTTTCTCAGCGTGACGATCGCGAAGACGATCCAGCTCGCATGGAAGGCGGCGCCGGCCAGCACCACGAGCTGGCCCGGGATCGGCCCGACGGCGGCTCGCTCCCAGAGCTGGGTCATCGAGAGCAGCGGAAGCGGGTGGATGAAGAGCTTGCCGTAGTAGGCCACCGCCTGGATTGCCAGGATCCAGCTGTAGTTGCGTCGCAGGCGGCGCCCCGCCGCCTCGGCGAAGCTGATGTGGAAGCGCAGGCCCTCATAGTCGTCGGCCAGCGCCTCGTTCCAGCCATTGTCGATCCGCAGGCCCTGGCCGCGCAGGATCGGCCCGAAGAATTGCGTCTCCATGACGCGCACGCGCACGCGCCAGACGTCGAAGTAGCGATAGCGTCGCGCCTCGAAGATCAGGAAGACGACGACGAGAAGGCCCACCAGCGCCAGCGGCAGGGGTGAGGCCTCCTTGCTGCTGAAGGTGGCCGAGAGGGCGATGCCGGTCGTCACCACGGCCCAATTGGTGGTCGAGTCGAACCGTGTGCGCCAGATCTTGCTGCGGTACATCTCGCCTCGATAGAGGTGGGCCAGCGCCCCGATCTCGGCCGTGCCGAAGCGTGGGTCGACCACCGTGCCGTTCTCAGACATCGTCGAGCCTCCCGGTGTCGCCGCCGCCAACGAGCAGGGCGGCAGCTCGCACCATGGAGTATGGCCTCGCGGTGTTTCGCTGACGAGGACCGGGGCGAATCCGCGTCGGAGCGACAGTCTCAGGCTCTGCGAGCGGCTCGCCTCGCCGTCGGGAAACGGACGCTCGCGCGTGTCAGAGACGATGCCTTTTCAGCAAGGAGGTCAGCTGATGACCACCACCAAGACGCTGGCTGCGGCGCTCGCCATCGGCGCGGCGCTGCTCGTCGGCGCCGCCACGCCGGGAATGGCCGATCCGCCCTACGGCTACGGAACGCCGCCCTACATGCACGGCCATCGCCCTGGCGATCGCGGACATGACGATCACGGGGATGGGCCTTACGCGCATCCTCGTGGCGTACGACCAGCTCGCGCGCATCAGGCAGGGCGAGCGCGACGGCGAGCTGACGCGGGGCGAGGCCGATCGGCTCGACCATCGCGAGCGTCATCTCCACAATCTGCAGCAGAAGGCGTGGGCCGACGGCCATGCCTCGCCCCACCAGGAGCGGCATCTCCACAACCTCGCGAGCCGCGACAACGACGCGATCTGGCGCCTGACCCACAACGGCAAGCGGGGCGACTAAGGGCCCAGCCCGGCGCGCCCGCGAGCGGGGCTCCAGGGCCCGCCGCCGGCGGGGAGCAACCGGGCCCGGTCTCCCGGCCGCGTGACGCGCCCATCGGAGCATGGAAGAATCGCGCGCGTCACCCTTGCCCTTCCAGCTTCCGGCGCTAACCTCCGCCGCGTTCCGCCATGAGGCCCATTCTCGTCCCGGAGGGAGGTCACCGCCGTGCTCCACAAGAACCTGATCGATGGTGCTTGGGCCGAAGGGGCCAGCGTCTCGAAAGACATCAATCCGTCGAACACCGACGATGTGGTGGGCGAGTACGCCTACGCCGATCGGCAGCAGACGCAGGACGCCATCGCCGCCGCCAAGGCCGCCTTCGAGAGCTGGCAGGTGAGCCCGATCCAGCAGCGCTTCGACATCCTGGACAAGGCCGCGACCGAGATCCTGGCCCGCAAGGAGGAGCTGGGCCGGCTCCTCTCGCGCGAGGAAGGCAAGACGCTGCCCGAGGGCATCGGCGAGGCCGCGCGCGCTGGGCAGATCTTCAAGTTCTTCGCCGGCGAGTGCCTGCGGCTGGCAGGCCAGAAGATCCCGTCGACGCGCCCCGGCATCGATGTCGAGATGACCCGCGAGCCGATGGGCGTCGTGGGCATCATCACGCCCTGGAACTTTCCGATCGCCATCCCGGCCTGGAAGATCGCGCCGGCGCTCACCTACGGCAACTGCGTCGTCTTCAAGCCGGCCGACCTCGTTCCGGGCTGCGCCTGGGCGCTCGTGGACATCCTCCAGCGGGCCGGCCTGCCTGCGGGTGTTCTCAATCTCGTCATGGGCCGCGGGTCGGTCGTGGGTGAGACGATCCTCAACGCGCCGGACGTGGCCGCCGTCACCTTCACGGGCTCGGTCGACACCGGCAGGCGGATCGCTGCCACCTGTGCCGGCTCCATGAAGAAATTCCAGCTCGAGATGGGCGGCAAGAATCCGCTCGTCGTGCTGGACGACGCCGACCTCAAGACGGCTGTAGCCTGTGCCGTCAACGGCGCCTTCTTCTCGACCGGGCAGCGCTGCACCGCCTCCTCGCGCCTGATCGTGACGAAGGGCATCCATGATCGCTTTGTCGACGCTGTGGTGGAGGAGCTAAAGAACATCGTCGTAGACGACGCGGTGAAGCAGGGCACGCATATCGGTCCGGTCGTCGACCAGAGCCAGCTCGACCAGGACCTCAAATATATCGAGATCGCGAAGCAGGAGGGCGGCAAGCTCGCCTTCGGCGGCGAGCTTCTCTCGCGCGAGACCAAGGGCTTTTATCTCCAGCCGGCGCTCTTCACCGAGACGACGGGCGAGATGCGGATCAATCGCGAGGAGGTGTTCGGGCCGGTGGCGAGCGTCGTGCGTGTCGACGGCTACGAGGCGGCGCTTGCCGCCGCCAACGACACGCCCTTCGGCCTGTCGGCGGGGATCTGCACGAGCTCGCTCAAATACGCGTCGCACTTCAAGCGGATGAGCCAGGCCGGCATGGTGATGGTCAATCTGCCGACGGCCGGCGTGGACTATCACGTGCCGTTCGGCGGCCGGAAGGGCAGCTCCTACGGCCCGCGCGAGCAGGGCAGCTATGCCGCCGAGTTCTACACGACCGTCAAGACGGCCTACACGCTTCCTCTTTGAGGGCTGGCGCGCCCGGCGGCGCAGGCAGGTGGGCATCGACGCTCCGTCGCTTCTCCTCCTCTGCGCCGTCGCTTTTGTTCTCGGCCTCGCGCTCCGCCTGAGTGGCAGGCTCGGTCCTCTGGGCGGCATCGTGTTGCTGGTCGCCCTGATCGTGGCACTTGCCGAGGGTGCGCACGCCTGGGTCGACCTCTACGGCCGCCCGGTCGAGGGCGTGATCGCCGCCAAGAGCGAGGCGGCGACCGCCAGCCGCGGGAGCTACGGAAGCTGGTCGATCAGCCATAGCTATGTGGCGCAGCTGTGTTACCGGCTTCCCGAGTTGGCGCTGCTCGGCGTCGCCCCGGTCTGGGGCCGGCCGGATCAGGAGCCGGAAGGACCGGCGCGCCTGGCGGCGGAGCGCTGCGCCGGCGCACCCGGCGACGGCATGCTCCGATCGACCGGCGTCAAGCTGGACGAGATGACCTTCGACCATCTGAGGCCGGGCGACCGGACCCGCGCTCGCGTGGGCCGGCCCTTCGACATCCTCGAGTTCGCCTGGCCCGTCGGCGCGCCGGTTCTGCCCTGGCTTCCCCGGGTTCATCTGGGCGATGCCGGGCCGGTGCTGGTCGCCTCGGCCCGCATCGTCCACGTCGATGTCGTGGCACAGGGCCGCTATGACGAGGGCCAGGCCGTCGATCTCTTCCAGCCCTTCGATCTCGTGCGTCTGCGCTACATGGCCCTGGGAAGGCCCGATCCCGTCGAGGCCGTGGACAAGATCGATCATGGCTCGGTCGCGGGCCTGGCCGCCGGGGCCACCGTGCAGATCAGCTATCCGCAGAGCGAGCCCCGGGACGCCCGGATACTGGGTGGGTCGCGCCGCTATTTCTGGCTCAACCCGCTTGTCGACTGGGGCACCGAGCTGGGCCTGGCCGCGCTGGTGATCCTGGCGGCGGCAGGCGTGCCTGGGCTCGTCAGACGTCTGCGCCGGCGCGCTTCCTGAGAGACCTGATGCTGCACCGCCACAAGTTGCTCTTCACAAGATGATGACGGTGGGTTCATAGTCCTGCCAGGACAGGGCGCGCCGACGCCTTGAATGTCGGCCGAGCACGCCCGTGACGGGGGACGACGACTATGGCCGACGATTTCAAGAGCGTCCGGTACGTCGAGGTGACGGTCGACTATTTCGAGCGGCGCGGCCTCAGGCGCTACGCCGGCCTCTGGTCGCTCTGGGCTTTGGGCGTCGGCGCCGTCATCTCGGGTGACTTCTCGGGGTGGAACTTCGGCATCAGCTCGGGCGGGTTCGGTGGCCTCTTCTGGGCCACCGTCATCATCACCGTTCTCTATCTCGGCCTCGCCTTCTCGATCGCCGAGATGACGGCCGCGATCCCGCACACGGGCGGCGCCTACTCCTTCGGCCGCTCGGCGATGGGACCCTTCGGGGGCTTCGTCACCGGCCTCGCCGAGAACATGGAATATGTCCTCACACCGGCAGTGATCGTCTTCTTCATCGGCAGCTATCTGGGCGCCATCTTCGGCACGCCGGACTGGTTCCAGCCGATCTGGTGGCTTCTCGGCTATATCGTCTTCGTCGGGCTCAACATCGCGGGTGTGGAGACCTCGTTCCGCTTCACCGTCTTCATCACGCTTGTCGCGCTCGGCATCCTGGTGGTGTTCTGGGTCTCGGCGTTCCCGCTGTTCGACTGGAACCGGATGCTCCTGAACATCGGTCTGGGGCCGGACGGCAGCCTTGTCGAGCTGCCGGAGGGAGGCGGGCCGTGGCTGCCGCTGGGCGTTCCCGGCATCCTCTACGCCCTGCCGTTCGCGATCTGGTTTTATCTGGCGATCGAGCAGCTGCCGCTCGCGGCGGAGGAGGCCCACCAGCCGGCGCGTGACCTGCCCAAGGGGCTCGTGCTTGGCATCCTGACGCTGATCGTCTGCGCCTTCCTCACCCTCTTCCTCAACTCCGGCATCGCACCGGGCGCCTTCAAGATCGGCACCTCCGGCGAGCCGCTCCTGGACGGCTTCCGCACCATCTTCGGCGAGGGTGCCGGCTCCAAGATCCTGGGTCTCGTCGCGGTGGCGGGCCTCGTGGCGAGCTTCCACGCGATCATCTTTGCCTATGGCCGCAACATATTTTCTCTGTCACGGGCCGGCTATTTTCCGAAGTGGCTGTCGGTGACCCATGCTGGGCGCCGCACCCCGCACGTCGCCCTCGTGGCTGGTGCCGTGCTTGGCTACATCGTGCTGATCGTCCTCTATGTGGCGGGCCAGGGCGACCTCGTTGGCGCTACCGTCCTCAACATGGCCGTCTTCGGCGCGGTGATCGCCTACTTCATGCAGACGCTGTCCTTCATCCTGCTGAGGAAAAACAAGCCCAGCCTCGAGCGGCCCTATCGCAGCGCGTTGGGACTGCCCGGCGCATGGGCCGCGCTCGTGATCTCGGCTGTGACGCTGGTGGTGCTGTTCTTCAACGACACCTACCGGCCGGCCGTGATCTGGTGCGCGCTATGGTTTCTGGCGGGGCTCGTCTACTTCGGCGTCTATGCACGGTTCCGGATGGTACGCTCGCCCGAGGAGGAGTTCGCCATCAGCGGCCGCCATACCGAGAGCGCCACCTGAGCGACAAGGGCCGGCGCCAGACAAGGAGGTGTCCATGCGCATTCTCATCCTGTCGATCCTGATGGCGGCCGGCCTTGCGGGCTGCGCCAATCCGGAGACCGGCAAGCAGGCGACCGCCGTCGACGTTATCGGCACGCCGTTCTACGTCGTCTTCAAGGGCACGACCTGCCTCGCGACGGCGCTGCTCGCCGGGCCCGCCAGCGCCGTGACCTCGCTCAGCACGAGCCCCTACCGCGACGAGACCCTGTCCCGGCTCAGCAGCGGCGTCGACCAGAACTGCGGCGGCCGCTGGGTGATGCCGGCCTCGTAGGGCGGCGCAGCGAAGGGCCGCACCCGACTGTCCCTTTCGGGCCGGGACCGAGCCGTCTACATCCAGGCGGTGCTTGGGAGAGCATCGGCATGGTGAGCGCGGGGGCAGGTGTGGAGATCGCAGAGGAGACCTGGTCGCGGACGTCGCTCGAGTCCGTCGTCGTGCGCTTCGCCGGCGACAGCGGCGACGGCATTCAGGTGGTCGGCGGCAGGTTCACCCTGGCCACGGCGATCGGCGGCAGCGATCTCGCGACCTTTCCGGACTTTCCGGCCGAGATTCGAGCGCCCACCGGCACGACCTTCGGTGTCTCCGCCTTTCAGATCAATTTCGGCGCGCGCCGAATCCGGACGATCGGCGATGCGCCGGATGTGCTGGTCGCCCTCAATCCGGCGGCCCTCAAGGTCAACCTTGCGGAGCTGCCTCGTGGTGCCACCATCATTCTCGATGGCGGCAGCTTCAAGGAGCGCGACCTGAAGAAGGCCGGCTTCACCGGCGATCCGCGCCACGACGGCACGCTTGCTGCGTATCGGGTCGTCGACATCGATATCTCCGATCTGACCAAGAAGGCGACGGCGAGCACCGGGCTCAGCTCGCGCGAGCAGCTGCGCTGCAAGAATTTCTGGTCGCTGGGCCTCGTGCTGTGGATGTTCGACCGGCCGCGCGAGCCGATCCTCGTCTGGCTCCGGCAGCGCTTTGCGAAGCAGCCTGAGGTCGCCGAGGCCAACAGCCTTGCCCTCAATGCCGGTCACGCTTTGGGCGAGACGGCCGAGCTCGGGCCGCTCCCGGCCTTCAAGGTCGGGCCGGCGCCGATCGAGGCCGGGCTCTACCGTACCGTGACGGGTCACGAGGCCCTGGCCTTCGGGCTCGTGGATGGCGCCCGCAAGGCCGGGCTGCGCATGGTCTTCTGCTCCTACCCGATCACGCCGGCCTCCGCCCTTCTGCACCATCTGGCGGGCATGAAGGCCTTCGGTGTCACCACCTTCCAGGCCGAGGACGAGATCGCGGCCGCCTGTGCGGCGCTGGGCGCCTCCTATGCGGGCTCGATCGGCGTGACCTCGAGCTCCGGCCCGGGCATCGCGCTCAAGACGGAGACGATCGGGCTCGCCATCGGGGCCGAGCTGCCGCTCGTCGTCGTCAACTCGCAGCGCGCGGGCCCGTCGACCGGCATGCCGACGAAGACGGAGCAGTCGGACCTCTATCAGGCGGTCTTCGGCCGAAATGCCGATTCGCCGCTCGTGGTCCTGGCAGCGGCCACGCCGGCCGACTGCTTCGTGATGGCCAGGGAGGCGATCCGGCTCGCCGTTCACCATATGACGCCGGTGATGCTGCTGACCGACGGCTTTCTCGCCAACGCGTCGGAGCCCTGGCTCATCCCGGACCTCGACGCGACGCCCGCCTTTCCGGTGCGCTTCCGAGCCGAGCCCGAGGGCTACCAGCCCTTCGCCCGGGACGGCCGCGGCGTGAGGGACTGGGTCAAGCCGGGGACGCCGGGCCTCGAGCATCGCATCGGCGGCATCGAGCGCGACGCGCTGAGCGGCAACATCTCCTACGACCCGGCGAACCACCAGCGCATGACCGAGGCCCGCTGGGACAAGGTGCTGGCGGTGGCCGACGACATCCCGGAGCAGGAGGTCGAGCAGGGCGAGAAGAGCGGGCGCCTCGCCGTGGTGGGGTGGGGCAGCACCTACGGGCCCATCGCGCGCGCGGTGACGACGCTCCGCGACAAGGGACAGTCGGTAAGCCACATCCATCTGCGCCATCTCTGGCCGCTGCCGCGCAACCTGGGCGACCTGCTGCGCGGCTTCGAGAACATCCTGGTGCCCGAGATGAACAAGGGCCAGCTCGTGACGATCCTGAGGAGCGAGTATCTCGTGCCGGCACAGCCGCTCTCCAAGGTGACGGGCAAGCCCTTCACGATCCACGAGGTGGAGGACGCGATGATGGCGGCCTTGGGGATCTCCGCATGAACGCGCCCGTGCTGAAGGCCCGCCAGCCGAAGGACTATGCCACGGACCAGGAGGTCCGCTGGTGCCCCGGCTGTGGCGACTATGCCATCTTGAAGGCGGTGCAGCGGACGCTGGCCGAGATCGCGGCAGATCCGGCGCGCACCGTCTTCGTCTCGGGCATCGGCTGTGCCGCGCGCTTTCCCTATTACATCGAGACCTACGGCTTCCACACGATCCACGGCCGGGCGCCGGCGGTGGCGACGGGCATCAAGCTCGCCAACCCCGAGCTCGACGTGTGGGTGGTGGGCGGCGATGGCGACATGCTCTCGATCGGCGGCAACCATCTGATGCACGCCCTGCGCCGCAACGTCGATCTCACCATCCTGCTCTTCAACAACGAGATCTACGGCCTCACCAAGGGCCAGTACTCGCCCACCTCGCGGATCGGCACGCGCTCGCCCTCCACGCCCGGCGGCTCGATCGACCGCCCGGTCTCGGCCCTGCGCCTGGCGCTGGGCGCCGGTGCCCGGTTCGTGGCACGCGGCATCGACACCCAGCAGAAGGTGCTGCCTGACATCCTCAAACGCGCGCACGCCCACAAGGGCACGGCGCTGGTCGAGATCATCCAGAACTGCATCGTCTACAATGACGGCGTCTTCGCGGGCTTCACCGACCGCGCCGTCGAGGCGGACGCCCAGATCCATGTCGAGCATGGCGACACCGCTGCTGTTCGGCAAGGACCGCAGGAAGGGGCTGCGCCTCGCCGCCGGCGGGCTCGCCATCGAGGCGGTGAGCCTGGACGAGGAGGGCGTGGAGGCGGGCCAGATCCTCGTCCACGACCAGACGAACGCGATGTTGGCCACCCTTCTGGCGATGCTCGAGCCGCCGATGCCGGTAGCGGTGGGCGTGCTCTTCGACAGTCCGGCGCCGACCTACGACGCGGCGGTCCGGGCGCAGGAAGAGGCCGAGCGGGCGCGCGTGGGCACGGCCGACCTCAACGCGCTTCTCAGGCGGGGAACCACCTGGACGATGCCCGGCTGACGCCTGCCGGGCCGCTCAGCGAGCCTTGGCGCCGGGGACCACCGGCCAATTGTCGATGAGACGCGTGCGGCCGAGCCAGGCCGCTGCCGCCAGCCGCAGCGGCCGCTCGCCCAGGCTGCGCGACCGGCTCCAGAGTCGCCGCGTCCACCAGATCGACATAGTCGATCGGGCTGAAGCCCGCGGCAGCGAGCCGATCACGCATCGCGCCCAGCGCAGCCTCGACGGGGTCGCCCGCCTCGATGCGCTCGATGCCCTCCCGCAAGGCGCGCGGGAGGACGGACGCCGTCTCGCGCTGGGCCGGGCTCAGATAGTGATTGCGCGAGGAGAGGGCCAGACCGTCCGGCTCCCGCACCGTCGGGATGCCGACGACGGCAACCGGGACGTCGAGATCGCGCGTCATCCGACGTACGACCTGCAGCTGCTGCCAGTCCTTCTCGCCGAAATAGGCGGCGTCCGGCAGGCACTGGAGGAAGAGCTTGGCCACGATCGTGGCGACGCCCTGGAAATGACCGGGCCGGAAGGGCGCGCACAGGCCCTGCGTCAGGCTGCCCGAGACCGTGACGGCGGTGGCGAAGCCATCGGGATAGACCACCTCGACGGGAGGCATGAACACGAGCTGCACGCCGGCCAGCGCCAGCTGGGCCAGATCGTCGGCCTCGCGCCTGGGATAGAGCGCGAAATCCTCGGTGGGCGCGAACTGCCGCGGATTGACGAAGATCGAGACGACGGCGCGATCACACTCGGCGAGCGCTGCCCGCACCAGCGTCAGGTGCCCCTCGTGCAGCGCCCCCATCGTCGGCACGAGGCCGACCTTGAGCCCGCTGCGACGCCACACGCCCACCTGCTCGCGCAGCGCCTCCACCGAGCGGACGACAGAAGGCTCGACGCTCATGAGGCAGACTCCGTCAGCGCCAGGTCCAGATCCCGCACAACGTCCTCGCAGGGCCGGCAGCCGATGCTGACCACCTTGGGCTTCGGCTTGGTGAGTGCCAGCAGCGTCGGATAGCCGGTGACGCCTAGCCCTGCCACGTCCCGGAACTCCCGTCTCACGCCGTCGACGAGCGCCGGATCCTCGAGTGCCGTCCGGGCATCCTCGCGGCCGAGGCCGAACTCGCTGCAGGTCTGCGCCACGGCATCCTGATCGGTGATGTCCTCATTGTGCGCGTAGAAGCGCTCCTGAAGCCGATGGAGCATGTCGAGGGCGAGGTCGGGGAAGCGCGAGCGAAGCAGCGCGATGCCCCGGCAGGCCGGCTCGGTGTCGTAGACGAAGCCTTCCCGGTCGAAGAAGGTCCGATCGAAGGGCTGCCCCGTGAGCTCCGCCACATGCTCCCAATGCCGCCTCACCTCGGCCTTGTCGACGTCGCGCATCGGCCGGTCGCCCCGGCCCAAGGCACCCAGCACGACGGTGATCTGCGCCCGGTCGCGGTAGGCCTCGCGCAGATGCCGCATGACGGGCGCGAAACCCCAGCACCAGGAGCACATGGGATTGGCGAAATAGAGCAGCTGGATCATCGCGGTCGGGCCTCTTTGCGGCGGAGGCTCGCAGGCGAGGGCGCTCCTGGCAAGACGTCATCGCGCCTCGGCATCTGCCCGGGCTGCAGCCGACGAGCGGGCGAACCAGACGAGGACGATGAGGCCCAGGAACAACCAGCCCGAGAGCCAGAAAATGTCGTTGGTGGCCAGCATATAGGCCTGACGGGTGATCGTCTGGCTCAGGCTCTTCAACGCCTCGAGCCGGCTCATGCCCATGGCCTCGGCCTGGGCCAGCGCCTGTCTGGTCAGCGGATCGAGGCTCGAGAGGGCGGCGCTCAGGCGGTGGTCGTGAAGCGATTCGCGATCGTCCCAGACCATCTGGCTGAGCGAGGTGCCGAGCGCCAGGGCGATCAGGCGCATGAAGTTGAAGAGGCCGGAGGCGCTGGCGACGCGCTCGGGCGGGATCTCGGAGAGCGAGAGTGTGATCAGGGGAATGAAGAAGCAGGCGAGCCCGATGCCCCAGGGAAGCCGCGGCAGGAAGAGCTCGCTGAAGCTCGCCTGCGTGGTCATCCCCGCGTTGTAGAAGGAGATGGCAGAGAAGATGAGCATGCCGACGGTGACGATGATGCGCACGTCGACCTTGTCGGTGAGGCGGCCCACCAGCGGCGAGGCGATGATGCCGGCCATGCCCAGCGACGAGGTCGCGAGGCCGGCCCAGGTGGCCGTGTAGCCCATCTGGGTCTGGAGCCAGAGCGGAAAGACCACGACGCCGCCGAAATAGACCATGAAGCCCACGGTCACCACGGTGGTGGCGATCGTGAAGTTGCGCAGCCTGAAGAGCGAGAGGTCGACCACCGGCTGCTCCTCGGTGAGCTCCCAGGCGATGAAGAAGGCAAAGCCGATCGCGGCCAGGACCGCCATGACGACGATGAACTGCGACTGGAACCAGCCCGCATCGTTGCCCTTGTCGAGCATGATCTGCAGGCAGCTCACGCCGACGATCAAGAGGGCGAGGCCGACCACGTCGATCGGCAGCCGTGCCGTCTTGGTCTCGCGATCCTTCAGCATCATCCAGGTGATCAGGGCCGCGGCGATGCCGATGGGAAGGTTGATGTAGAAGATCCAGGACCAGCTGATGTTGTCGGTGATCCAGCCGCCCAGGATGGGCCCCGCCACCGGGCCCACGACCGCGGTCATGCCCCAGATCCCGTTGGCGAGGCCGCGCTTCTCGCTGGGGTAGTTGGCGAGCAGCAGGCTCTGCGAGAGCGGGATCATCGGGCCGGCGACGGCGCCTTGTGCCGTCCGCATCAAGAGCAGCATCGGGAAGGTGAAGGAGAGGCCGCAGAGCCACGAGGTGAGCGTGAAGAGGAGCGTGCAGGCGACGAAGAGCCGGACCTCGCCGAAGCGCTTGGCGAGCCAGCCGGTGAGCGGCACGGCGATGGCGTTGCTCACCGCGAAGGAGGTGATGATCCAGGTGCCCTGATCCGCGCTGACCGCGAGGTCGCCTGCGATCGTCGGCACGGAGACGTTGGCGATCGAGGTGTCGAGCACGTTCATGAAGACCGCGAGCGCCAGCGACACGGTGATGAGCGCAAGCGCGGCACCCTCGAAGGGTGCCGGCCCCGGCCTTTTGTCAGTTGCCATGGCCGTCCGCGCCGGCGGCCTTCGAGCCCGCTGGCGCGGTCGCCGCGGCCGGCGAGCCGGCGTCGGGTCGGGGCGTCGGATCGACAGCCATCTGGGCCTGCACCCCATTGACGCGAACGATCCGGTCGATCAGGACGTCCGCGCCCTTCGTCTGGTCCTCATAGACGGTCGTCTCGTAGACGGGGCGCGTGTTGGCCTTGCGGTCCAGGCGGGCGCCCGAGGTGTCGTGAATGTTGATGCTGACCTCGGTCGAAAGGCCCGTGCGCAGCGGATCCTTGCTCAGCTCCTTCGGGTCGAGCTCGATGCGCACCGGCACGCGGCGGACGATCTTGATCCAGTTTCCTGTTGCGTTCTCCGGCGGCAGCAGCTCGAAAGCGCTGCCTGTGCCGGGAGCAAGGCCGGCGACGCGGCCGTGGAAGACGGTGCCGCCTCCGTAGAAGTCCGATTTGACGGTGACCGGCTGGCCGAGGCGCACATCGCTCAGCGCCGTCTCCTTGAAGTTCGCGTCGACCCAGACCTGGCCGAGGGGCACGATCGCCAGCAACGCCATGCCGGGCTGGACCTCCTGCCCGAGCTGAACGGTGCGGTTGGCGATGTAGCCGGTGACGGGCGCGCGGATCGTGGTGCGCGCGAGCGCCAGATAGGCCGACCTCAGGCTCGCCTCGGCCTGCTTGACCCTGGGGTGTTCGGCAAGGGGTGTCGTGCCGACTGCAGCGCGCGTCGCGGCCAGCTGGTGCTTCGCCTCGCTGAGGGCGGCGTTGGCCGTGTCGTAGGCTGTCTGCGCATGCTGGAACTGGACCTCCGGAATGACCTTCTGCGCGACGAGCGGCCGATCGCGGTTCAGATCGCGCAGGGCCTGGTCGAGCTGCGCCTGGCGTGAGGTGACAGTGGCCTCGAGAGAGGCCTCGTTGTCGTAGAGCTGGCGCACCTCGCGCACGGTCTCGGCCAGATTGGCTTCCGCGGTGTCGAGCGCCAGCCGCTTGTCGGAGGGCTCAAGCTCTATGAGCGGATCGCCCTCGTGAACGAGATCGGTATTCTCGGTCCGGATCGCCGTGACCGTGCCGGAAACCTGGGGCATCAGCATCACGACGTTGCCCTGCACATAGGCGTCGGCGGTGCTGACGTAGAAGCGGGCGTAGAGATACCAGTAGGCGCCGTAGCCGAGCCCGCCCAGGACGACGAGCACGCTCAGTCCGATCAGCAGCGGCTTGCGCTTGCTCTTCTTCTTCTCGGGCTTGTTGGCACTGTCCTCTTCATGAGCCTCTTCCCTCGCGTCGGGATCGGGCCCTTCCGTCTCGTCATCCATCTGAATGCCCCGGCCTGGACTAGCTTGTGTCGGCGCAGGCGCGAAAGAGCCGGTCTACATCGAGGCGGCCGGCACGCCTGCTCGCCAAAGGCCGGCTGGGTCGGAGAGAGGACACGCCACCTGGCGGTCCGCGAGAGCTCTCCGGAGCCGGCTCCTGGGATCAGAAGTGACAGAGGTGCCCGCGCGTTCCAGCCCCGGGGTGGGATGCGCTCATGTGCCATTCGCATGGGCGACCCGGCCGGCGCGGCGCGCACCGACAGATCTCGGGCGGGAAAGGGGACTGGGGGTCGGGAAAGAAGATGGTCGGAGTGGCGTGATTCGAACACGCGACCCCAGCGTCCCGAACGCTGTGCTCTACCAGGCTGAGCTACACTCCGATCGCGGAGGCGATCCTATAGGCGGGGAGGGTGAGGGAAGCAAGCCCGGAGCGGTGCCGCGGCGGGCTATCGCGGCATGCGGTTCCAGGCGTCGAGCGCGGCGATCTTGTAGGCCTCGGCGAGGGTCGGGTAGTTGAAGGTGTTCTCGACGAAATAGTCGACCGTGCCGTTCAGGTTCACCACCGCCTGGCCGATGTGGATGAGCTCGGTCGCACCCTCGCCCACGATGTGGACGCCCAGCACACGACGGTCCTCGAGCCCGACGATCATCTTCATCATGCCGGAGTTGAGACCCATGATGTGGCCGCGCGAGGTCTCGCGGAAGCGGGCGATGCCGCATTCGTAGCCGATGCCGCGCTCGCGCACCTGCTCCTCGGTCAGGCCCACCGTCGAGATCTCCGGCACCGAATAGATGCCGTAGGGGAAGAACTCTGGCGCGTGCTGGAGCTTCTCGCCGAACGCGTGGCAGGCGGCGATGCGGCCCTGCTCCATCGAGGTCGAGGCGAGGCTCGGAAAGCCGATCACGTCGCCCGCGGCATAGATGTGCGGCACGCTGGTCTGGAAGGTTTTGCCGTCGACCTTGAGGCGGCCGCGATGGTCGAACTCGAGCCCGCAGGCGGCGAGGTTGAGGCTGTCGGTGGCGCCGACCCGGCCCGCCGCATAGAGCACCATGTCGGCCACGACCGAGCGTCCGCCGGCGAGCTGGATCCGGCAGCCGCCGGAAGGCGTGCGCTCGATCGTCTCGACCGCGGAGCCGAAGCGCATGACCATGCCCCGATCGCGCAGGTCGTGGGTGAACTCGCCGATCAGCTCGCGATCGATGAAGTCGAGCATGGTGGTGCGGGGCTCGATCAGGGTCACCGGCACATCGAGCGCGCTGAAGATCGTGGCATACTCGACGCCGATCACGCCGGCGCCGACCACGGCCAGGGTGCGCGGCACATCGATGATCTCGAGGACCTCGTCGCTGTCGAGGATACGCTCGCCGTCGAACGGCACCGAGGCCGGACGGTGCGGGCGTGTGCCGACGGCCAGCATGTAGCGGTCGGCGGTGAGGGTCATGACCTCCCCGCTCTCGCCCGTCACCTCGACCGCCTGCGGGTCGACGAAGCGGGCCGTGCCCTGCAGCGTCTGGACGCGATTGCGGGCGAACTGGTGCTCGAGGACCTCGACCTCGTGGTTGAGCGTGATCAGAAGAGCGGTTGCGCAGATCGTTGGCGGCGATGTCCTTCTTGACCCGGTAGGCGCGCCCGTAGAACCCGCGCTCGCGCCAGCCGGAGAGGTTGAGCACGGTCTCGCGCAGAGTCTTGCTCGGAATCGTGCCGGTGTGCACCGATACGCCGCCGACGCGACGGCCCTTCTCGACCACCAGCACCGACCGCCCGAGCTTCGCTGCCTGGATCGCGGCCCGTCGGCCGGCCGGGCCGCTGCCGATGACGATCAGCTCATAGTGAGGTGTCTGCAAGCCCCGCCTCTTCCTTCATCCGTATGAAGGTCGACCGGTGTCGTGCCGCCGGCCGGCTTCCGCCACGACCGACTCCGAGCAAGGAGCGTGCCACCGATTGCGCCTGGGAGGCGCGGGCGGTCAGAAGGCGCGTTCGATGCAGAAGTCGATGAGGTCCAGAAGGGCATCGCGCGCGGGCGAGTAGGGAAAGACGGCAAGGGCGGCGCGCGCGCGGTCGCCGAACTGCGTGGCCCGCGCCAGCGTGTCGTCGATCGCTTTGTGATGCGTCGATCAGCTGCTGCGCTTGCTCGAGATCTTCCGGGCGCTGGTCCTGCTCCTCGAGCGTGCGACGCCAGAAGGCCCGCTCCGCGGTGGTGCCGCGCGAGAAGGCGAGGATGACGGGCAGCGTGATCTTGCCTTCGCGGAAGTCGTCGCCGACGGTCTTGCCCAGGAGGGCCTGCCGCGCCGAGTAGTCCAGCGCGTCGTCGACGAGCTGGAAGGCGATGCCGAGATTGGCACCATAGACCGCGAGCGCCCGTGCCTCGCTCTCGGGCCGGCCCGCCACCACGGCGCTGATCTCGCAGGCGGCCTCGAAGAGTGCCGCCGTCTTGGCCGAGATGACGCGCAGATAGGCCTCCTCGCTGGTGTCCGTGTCGTTGGCGGTGACGAGCTGGGCCACCTCGCCCTCGGCGATGACGGCCGACGCGTTTGCCAGGATGTCGAGGACGCGCAGATCGCCCGCCTCGACCATGAGCTGAAAGGCGCGGCTGAAGAGAAAGTCGCCGACCAGCACCGGTGCCTTGTTGCCCCAGACGGCGTTGGCCGTGGCGGCACCGCGCCTCAGATCGCTCTCGTCGATCACGTCATCGTGCAGAAGCGTGGCCGTGTGGATGAACTCCACGGCGGTGGCGAGCGCGATATGCGCGCTGCCCGGGTAGCCACAGAGCTGCGCTGCCACCAAGGTCAGCATCGGGCGTATACGCTTGCCGCCGGCGGCGATGAGGTGCCGGGCGAGCTCGGGGATCAGCGAGACCTCGCTCTGCAGGCGCTCGAGGACCAGCCTGTTGACCTGCTCGAGGTCGGTCGCGACCAGATCGCGGGCCGCGTCCAGCTTCGAGCGTTCCCGAGCCTCCGACAAGGATAGGGCGATCAAGCGGCGTTCTCCCTCGGCCGGGCCACACGGGCGCGGCCGGTCTTCTGACCTCGGCGACCTGCTTACACGGCCCGCCCGGGTCAGGCAAACTCCGGCCGAGCCATATGAGGTGATGCCATGGTTGAGCTAGTTCGGAGCAATGACCTCGTCTACCTGTCCTGGGTGCAGGCGGTCCTGGACGAGGCGGGCATCGCCTGCCTGTTGCTGGATGAGCATACGAGCAGCATCGAGGGCAGCATCGGCGCGATCCCGCGACGCCTCGTCGTCGCCACGGAGGACCGGGACGCGGCGCAGAGGCTTCTGGTCGAGGCGGAAGCGGCCGATCGTGCCCCCTGAGGACGACGCCGGAACCACCTCGGACGGCCTGCTCGGCGGCCGTGTCCGGCTGTTGCAGCCCAGGCGCGGCTATCGGGTCGCGATCGATCCCGTCCTGCTCGCCGCCGCGGTCGAGGCCGATGCCGGGGATTCGGTTCTCGATGCGGGCGTCGGCACGGCCGCCGCGGCTCTTTGTCTCGCGGAGCGCGTTGCCGGGTGCAACGTGGTCGGCATCGAGCGCGACGTGCAGCTGGCGACGCTGGCGCGCGCCAGCGTCGAGCTCAACGGCAAGTCGGGCCGCGTACGGGTGATCGAGGGCGACCTGCTGGATCCGCCGGCGGATCTGAGGGAAGCCGCGTTCGACGTGGTGATGTCCAACCCGCCCTACCTCGCCTCGGCGCGAAGCCCCGGCCCCGATGACACGCAGCGCGCCAATGCCCATGTTGAGGGGGTGCCCTTGGAGCGGTGGCTGGATGCGTGCCTGCGGCGCCTGAGACCGGGCGGGCGGATCGCGCTCGTCCATCGCGCCGACCGCCTGGAGGACATTCTGGGCGGGCTTCGCGACCGGGCCGGCGATCTTTGCGTCGTGCCGCTGTGGCCCAGGGTGGGTGCGGCAGCCGCGCGCGTGATCGTCCTCGGGCGCAAGGGTGCGCGCGGCCCGCTGACACTGGTGCCCGGTCTCGTCTTGCACGAGCCCGGCGGCGGCTTTACCCAGGCGGCCGCGGCCATTCTCCGCGAAGGACAGGCGTTGCGCCGATGATTGAGACCTCCATGACGCAGGCGCTGTCGCCCGGCGCCCGTGCGGCGGGTGCCCGCTGGCTCGGCTTCTGGCGGAGAAGGACGATCGTTCCGGCCATCAGGCTGTCCGGCGTGATCGGGAGCATCCCGTTGCGTGGCGGGGGCATGACGCTCGCCGGCCTCGAGCGCGCGATCGCGGCTGCCTTCTCGATCAAGCGGGCACCGGCGGTGGTGCTCCTCTTGAACAGCCCCGGCGGCTCGCCCGTGCAGTCGGCGCTCATCGCCGGGCGGATCCGGCAGCTGGCGAAGGAGAAGGGCAAGCCCGTGCTGGCCTTCGCCGAGGACGTGGCGGCCTCGGGCGGCTACTGGCTTGCCTGCGCCGCCGACGAGATCTTCGCCATGCCGGGGTCGATCGTGGGCTCGATCGGGGTGGTCAGCGCCGGCTTCGGCTTCAGCGAGGCGATCGGGCGGCTCGGCATCGAGCGCCGCATGCACACGGCCGGCACGCAGGAAAGCCATCCTCGATCCGTTCCAGCCGGAGCGGCCGGAGGACGTGGTCGTCCTGCGCGAGATCCAAGACGAGCTGCACGAGCAGTTCAAGGCCGCCGTGCGGGCGAGCCGCGGTGGCCGGCTGCAGGGGTCGGACGAGGAGCTCTTCAACGGGCGCTTCTGGACCGGCGAGCGGTCGATCGGTCTGGGGCTGGTGGACGGGCTGGGCGATGCGCGGGCCGTGGTGCGCGAGCGGTTCGGCGAGCAGGCAAGGATCAAGGTGCTGAACCAACCGCGAGGTTGGCTTCAGCGGCGTTTGCGGCTTCAATGGCAGCCGCGGCGAGATCGCCGCCGATGTGATGGCCGCGCTCGAGGAGCGGGCTTTGTGGCAACGCTTCGGGCTTTGATGCTTCCGCACCAGGATGGGACACGATGCTAGGACTTCTCCTTCAGCCACATCCTCGTCGTGATCCTCGTGATCATCGTCCTGTGGCGCGGCCAGAAGCTGCTCAACTCCGTCCGGGGCCATCTCAACCAGCCGCCGCCACCGAAACGCTCATCGCGGCGCGCGAAGGCTCCCGGTCCCGGTCCCAGGGCTGCCCAGCCGACCGACCTCGTGGAGTGCCCGCGCTGCGGAACCTACGTCCCCAACGGCACGATCTGCCGTAGCATCGAGGAGTGCGTCCTCAAGCCCAAGGAGAGCGCGCGCTCGGCTTGACCGCTGCCCGTGCCGCCTCTAGGTTTTCGCACTGCAGCAAAATCACTAAATAAGCGACGCTCGTGCCAGATAATCGACCACCGAGCTTCCAGGAGCTCATTCTCCGTCTCCAGACCTATTGGGCGGAGCAGGGCTGCGTCATTCTTCAGCCCTATGACATGGAGGTCGGCGCCGGCACCTTTCACCCGGCCACGACGCTCAGGGCGCTTGGTCCCGAGCCGTGGAAAGCTGCCTATGTCCAGCCCTCGCGGCGGCCGACCGACGGGCGCTACGGCGAGAACCCGAACCGGCTGCAGCACTATTACCAGTTCCAGGTGATCCTGAAGCCGTCGCCTCTGGACCTCCAGGAGCTCTATCTCGCGAGCCTCTACCGGCTGGGCATCGACCCGCACCGGCACGACCTGCGCTTCGTCGAGGACGACTGGGAGAGCCCGACGCTGGGCGCCTGGGGTCTTGGCTGGGAGGTGTGGTGCGACGGCATGGAGGTCTCGCAGTTCACCTATTTCCAGCAGGTGGGCGGCTTCGACTGTCGGCCCGTGTCGGGCGAGCTGACCTACGGGCTCGAGCGCTTGGCGATGTACGTCCAGGGCATCGAGAACGTCTACGAGCTCGACTTCAACGGCCAGGGCGTCACCTACGGCGAGGTCTTCCTTCAGGCCGAGCGCGAATATTCGGCTTTCAACTTCGAGATCGCCGACACCGAGATTCTCTCACGGCACTTCGCCGACGCCGAGGCGCACTGCCAGAAGATCCTCGAGCGCAAGCCTGGCGCTGCCGGCCTACGACCAGTGCCTCAAGGCATCGCACCTCTTCAATCTGCTCGACGCCAGGGGCGCCATCAGCGTGACCGAGCGGCAGGCCTATATCGGCCGCGTCCGCGCGCTTTCCAAAGCCTGCGCCGAAGCCTGGCTCGTCGAGCCGCTGGCCATGGCTGAGCTTCTTCTGGAGCTTCTCTCGGAGGAGATTCCGGCGCGCCTGCAGAGCGACGCGCGCGAGCAGCTCGCAGCGTTGCTGCAAAGCGTGATCAAGGAGGCGGGCCTGCCGCCCGCCAGGATCGAGACGTTCGCGACGCCGCGCCGGCTGGGCCTCGTCGCCCGCGATATCCCCATCGCCACCGAGGCGCGGGACGAGGAGCGTCGTGGGCCCCGGGTCGAGGCGCCGGCCGCGGCCTATGAGGGCTTTCTTCGTGGCCTCGGCGAGGCGGCCTACGAGATCGGGCAGCGCGACGACAAGAAGGGCAGGGTGTGGATCGCGACGATCCGGCATCCGGGCCGCCAAGTGCGCGACATCCTGGCGTCGAGCCTACCCGAGGCGTTGGCGCGCTTCCCCTGGCCCAAGTCGATGCGATGGGGCGACGGCGACCTGCGCTGGGTCCGACCGCTTCAGTCGATCCTCTGCCTTCTCGACGGCGAGGTCGTGCCGTTCCGGCTCGGCGCTATCGAGGGCGGCAACGCGACGGCCGGGCACCGCTTCATGGCGCCTGAGCGCCTTTCCGTCGGTGGCTACGACGACTACCGGGAGAGGCTGCGGGCCGCCAAGGTCATCCTCGACGCGTCCGAGCGCCGCTCGACTCATCGAGACGCGGGCCCAACGAGCTCGCGTCGGGAGAAGGCCTGCGGCTGCGCAGCGATCCGGCCCTTCTCGACGAGGTCGCGGGTCTCGTCGAGTGGCCCGTGCCGCTGCTGGGCCGCATCGATCGCTCGTTCATGGAGCTGCCGCCGGAGGTGCTGGTCACCACGATGCGGGTGAACCAAAAATATCTGGCGCTCGAGACCCCGGGCGGGAAGCTCGCCGACCGCTTCGTCCTCGTCGCCAACATCGAGGCGGACGATGGCGGGGCTGCCATCGTCGCCGGCAACGAGCGGGTGCTGCGGGCACGGCTCTGGGATGCGCGCTTCTTCTGGGAGCAGGACAGGAAGCGGCCGCTCGAGGCGCGGCCTGCCCAAGCTCGACCGGATGGTCTTTCACGCCGAGCTCGGCATGCAGGGCGAGCGGGTCGAGCGCCTCGTCGCGCTGACGGGCGCTCTCGTCCCCTTCGTTCCCGGCGCGGATCGCGACCATGGCCGAGCGTGCAGCCCTTCTCGCCAAGGCCGATCTCGTCACGGGCATGGTCGGCGAGTTCCCCGAGCTTCAGGGGACCATGGGCGGCGCACTATGCCCGGGCCCAGGGCGAGGCGGAGGAGGTGGCGGCAAGCGATCGCCGAGCACTATGCGCCGAAGGGGCCGGAGGACGCCTGCCCGAAAGCCCCGGTCGAGCCTTGCCGTGGCGTCTGGCCGACAAGATCGACGCGCTGGCCGGCTTCTTTCGCCAAGGACATACAGGCCGACAGGCTCGAAGGATCCGTTCGCGTTGCGCCGGGCCGCGCATGGGCGTGCTGCGCCTGCTGCTGGAAAACGGGCTGCGCCTGCCGCTGCGTGCCGCCTTCGGCTCCGACGCTCGATGGCTATGGAGAGCGGCTGGCGGCCTGGTGCGACAGGCGAGTCGGCGGCCGATGATCTCCTGGCCTTCTTCGCAGACCGGCTGAAAGTGCACCTGCGCGGCGAGGGCGTGCGGCACGACCTGATCGCCGCCACCTTCGCGGCCGGGGGCGACGACGATCTCGTCCGGCTCGTGGCCCGGGTGCGGGCGCTCCAGGCGTTCCTCGAGGGCGAGGACGGCAGAGAACCTGCTGGCCGGCTATCGTCGGGCCTCGAGCATCGTCGGGATCGAGGAGAAGAAGGACAAGCGGCGCTATATGGGCGCGCCCGATCCCGATCTCCTGGTCGAGCCTGCCGAGCGCGAGCTGCATGCGGCTCTCGAGCGCGCCGAGGGCCGCATCTCCGCGGCGCTGCAGGGCGAGGACTTCGCCCTGGCCATGGCGGCGTTGGCCGCCCTGCGCGGGCCGATCGACGCCTTTTTTGACGGGGTAATGGTTAATGTTTCGGCAACGAATTTGACGGCAGAATCGTTTAATGCTACTGAGTCGCATCCGTTCCGCGCTCAACACGGTTGCCGATTTCTCGCTGGTCGAGGAGCTTGGCCGGACGAGGGCGTGAAGACCGGGTAGCCGGAAGGGGGACGCTGCATGGCGAAGTGGGTCTACGGCTTCGGTGACGGCAAGGCCGAGGGCAATGCCGGCATGAAGAAGCTCCTCGGCGGCAAGGGGGCCAACCTTGCCGAGATGAGCAATCTGGGCCTGCCCGTGCCGCCCGGCTTCACCATCACGACCGAGGTCTGCACCTACTTCGACGCCAACGACAAGAGCTATCCGGACGGCCTCGACGACGAGGTCGCGGCAGCATTGGCCCAGGTCGAGAAGATCCTGGGGGCGCGCTTCGGCGACACGGAGGCGCCCCTCCTCGTCTCGGTGCGATCGGGTGCTCCGATCTCGATGCCGGGGATGATGGATACGGTCCTCAATCTCGGCCTTAACGACGAGACCGTGCAGGGCCTGGCCAAGGCCAGCGGCGATCGCCGCTTCGCCTATGACAGCTACCGGCGCTTCATCCAGATGTATGGCGACGTCGTGCTCGGCGTCGATCACTATCTCTTCGAGGAGAAGCTCGAGGATCAAAAGCGGGCGAGCGGCGCCAGGATCGACACGGACCTCGACGCGAAGGCGCTCGAGACGCTCGTTGGTACCTACAAAAAGATTGTCCGCGACGCGACAGGCGAGGACTTTCCCCAGGATCCCAGAGTTCAGCTCTGGGGGGCCATCGGGGCCGTCTTTGGCTCGTGGAACGTGCCGCGTGCCATCACCTATCGGCGCCTCAACGACATCTCCTCGAGCATGGGCACGGCCGTCAACGTCCAGGCCATGGTGTACGGCAACATGGGCGACGACTGCGCCACGGGCGTCGCCTTCACCCGCAACCCGTCGACCGGCGAGAAGGCCTATTACGGCGAGTATCTGGTGAACGCCCAGGGCGAGGACGTGGTCGCCGGCATCCGCACACCGCAGTCGCTGAGCCATGCCATGGCCGAGGCGGGTGGGCAGCCGGCAGGAACCTCGATGGAGGAGCGGCTGCCGCAGAGCTATCGTGAGCTGGCGGAGGTGTTCGAGCGCCTCGAGCAGCACTACCGCGACATGCAGGACATGGAGTTCACGGTGCAGCGCGGGAAGCTGTGGGTGCTGCAGACGCGGACCGGCAAGCGCACGGCGGCGGCGGCGCTCAAGATCGCGGTCGACATGGCGAACGACGGGCTGATCGACCGGAACGAGGCCATCGCCAGGGTCGAGCCCTCGACGCTGGACCAGCTGCTGCACCCGACCCTCGATCCGTCGGCCGAGCGCAAGATTCTCGGCAAGGGGCTCCCGGCCTCGCCGGGCGCCGTGTCCGGCATGGTGGTGTTCACGGCCGAGGAGGCCGAAAAGCGCGCGGACGACGGCGAGGCCGTGATCCTCGTGCGGATCGAGACCTCGCCGGACGACATCCACGGCATGCACGCCGCCAAGGGCATCGTCACTCAGCGCGGCGGCATGACGAGCCATGCAGCCGTCGTCGCGCGCGGCATGGGCAAGCCCTGTGTCTGCGGTGTCAGCGACCTTGTGATCGACCCGCACGAGCATGTCATCACGGCCGGCGGGCATCGCGTGGGCGCAGGCGAGATGATCACGATCGACGGCTCGGCCGGCCTCGTGATGCTGGGCAAGGTGCCGACCGTGGACCCCAAGCTCTCGGGCGACTTCGCGACGCTGATGACCTGGGCCGACGCCGTGCGGCGCCTGAAGGTGCGGGCGAACGCCGAGACCCCCCTCGATGCGCGGACCGCGGTGAGGTTCGGCGCCGAGGGCATCGGGCTCTGCCGCACCGAGCACATGTTCTTCCAGCAGGAGCGCATCATCGCGATGCGCGAGATGATCCTGGCCGAGAACGAGGAGGGGCGGCGGCGCGCGCTCGCCAAGATCCTGCCGATGCAGCGGGCCGATTTCGTCGAGCTGTTCGAGATCATGGCGGGCAAGCCCGTGACGATCCGCCTTCTCGATCCGCCGCTTCACGAGTTCCTGCCGCAGCAGGAGGAGGAGTTCGCCGAGGTCGCCAAGGCTGCCGGCGTCAATGTGCGCCGCGTGCGCCGCCGCGTGGCCGAGCTTCGCGAGTCGAACCCGATGCTGGGGCTGCGCGGCTGCCGGCTCGGCATCCTCTTTCCCGAGATCTACGAGATGCAGGCGCAGGCGATCTTCGAGGCGGCGATCGAGGTCGAGCGGAAAACCGGGTCGACGGTGATCCCCGAGGTCATGGTGCCGCTGGTCGCGGCCGCACGCGAGCTCGAGATCCTCAAGGCCCGGATCGATCATGTGGCCGAGCAGGTGGCGAGTGGCCAGGCGGAGAAGCTCGACTATCGGGTCGGCACGATGATCGAGCTGCCCCGTGCGGCGCTGCGTGCGGGCGAGATCGCGGCGCATGCCGAGTTCTTCAGCTTCGGCACGAACGATCTCACCCAGATGACCTGGGGCATCTCGCGCGACGACGCCGGAACCTTTCTCGAGCCTTATCTCCGCGCCGAGATCTTCAAGGGCGACCCCTTCCAGACCCTGGATCTGGACGGAGTGGGCGAGCTGGCGAAGCTCGCGGCGGAGCGCGGCCGGGCGACCCGCCCCGACATCAAGCTCGGCATCTGCGGAGAGCATGGCGGCGATCCGGCGACGATCCGCTTTTGCGAGAGCGTCGGCCTCGACTACGTCTCCTGCTCGCCCTACCGGGTTCCGATCGCGCGGCTCGCCGCAGCCCAGGCGGCGCTCGCCGAGCCCGAGCGGGATTGAGCGCGGGGGCAGCGAGCCTCGAGGCGCTCAAGGCCGGCGGCAAGCCGGCAGTCGCCCGTGCCTTCGCGGCGCTCGAGGCAGCACCGGAGGACGAGGCGACCCTGGCGCTGCTCGATGCCGCCTATGCGAGCCCGACCGCTGCCGTGGTCGGGCTCACCGGCCCGCCCGGTGTGGGCAAGTCCACGCTCGCCTCGGCCCTGATCGACGCGGCGCGGCGGCGACACCGCACGGTCGGCGTGATCACCGTCGATCCCTCCTCGAGGCGGACGGGCGGCGCCATCCTGGGCGACCGCACGCGCCTTCGCCTCGACCCCGAGGACGACGGCGTCTTCGTGCGCTCGATGGCGGCTCGAGCGCGGCTGGGCGGGCTCGCCGACCTTTGTCCTGCCGGCACCTGCCTGCTGCGCGCGCTCTTCGATCTCGTGCTGATCGAGACCGTGGGGGTGGGGCAGTCCGAGACCGACATCGGCGATCTCGCCGACACGGTCGTCTTGGCGATCCAGCCGGCGTCCGGCGACAGCCTCCAATATCTGAAAGCCGGGATCGCGGAGATCCCCGACATCGCGGTCGTCACCAAGGCCGATCTGGGTGTCATCGCCGAGCGGGCGGCGCGTGAGGCAAGCGCCGCCCTGCGCCTGGTCGGCAGGCACGCGGCAACCGTCCATCTGATCGCCGCGACCACCGGGCAGGGCGTGGAAGAGCTTCTGGACGCCATCGACGACCATGGGCGTCGGCTCGCGCAGAGCGGGGAGCTCGCAGAGCGCCGAGCGCGGCAGGCGGCCAGCTGGGTCGAGCGATCGCTCGCCCTGGAGGTGGGAAGAAGGGGCCTGGCGCGTGCGGCTGCAGGCTCTGACGGCGTGGCGCCTCGGCCGGGCGTCTCGCCGTTCCGACACCTGACGACCATTCTTCGACGCCTCGACGGGCCTTGATCAGAGGCGCATCCAGGAAGGTGGCTCGGGGATCAGCGTGGCCTCGCCGCAGGTCAGGGTGGGCGCGCCCTCCGGGCCCACCAGCGCATCGAGGCGAAGCAGAGCCAGACCGCGGTCGCCACAGGCGCTGCGCATGTCACCCACGTCCCGATCGCCTGCGAGAACGGGAGAGCCTGGGGTCGGGATGGCCCCGATCACGCGGACCGGCATCAGACGCTTGCGCACCAGCGCCCGGTGCTTGGTCCGCGCCGTGAGCTCCTGCCCGACATAGCACCCCTTGTCGAAGTCGACGCCATGCAGCTCCTCGAAGTTGCTCTCGAGGAGAAGCGAGCGCTCGGGCACGAGGTCGCGGCTGCCGTCCGGCACGCCCAGGCCCAGCCGCAACCGGTCGAGATCCCTCCAATCTCCGGCACCGATGTCGAGCCGGCTCAGCTCCGCCTCGACGGCCTCGGCCGGTCCGACGATCCGGCAGCCGAGCTCGGCCAGCCTGGGATCGACGCAGATGGCAAGCTCACCCGCGGCGCGCGCGGCGCCCGCCTCGCTTGCGAGGCCGAGCCGGGCCGCCGCCGTGTCGCCCACGACGGCGACGACATCGTAATCGGCGCTGAGGTCGACGATCTCGACCTTGGCCCGGAGGCGGTACATGTGGAGCCGGCGGGTCAGCTCCGGGAGCCGCGCTGCCTCCGTGTCGAGGAGGATGGAATCGCCCCGGGCGAGAAGCAGGAAGTCGAACAGATATTTTCCCTGCGGGGTCAGCAACGCCGCATAGGCCGCCCGATCCGGCGCCACCCGGCTGACATCGCTGCTGACCAAACCCTGGAGAAAGCCCACGGCGTCCGGCCCCGCCACGGCGAGCACGCTTCGGTCGCCCAGGCGGACGAAGCACGGATCGGGTTCCCTTGTGCCAACACTCATGCAGATCGCCCTCCACCCCGCTGCCACGTGGTGACCCCAGCTCTTCCAGGCAAGAGGGCCAACCCGAGGCTGTCATCGCGGCCTGGAGATGCTAGAAGAGGGAACACGTCGTTGGCTGAGCCGTTGAGTCTAAAACTCCGATATCGTATCGAAGGACCGGGGTCACTTCTGTTGGATAGGAATGACCGCCGGCCATAGCTTGGCCCAAGCAACGAGGAAAGATCGCTGTCAGCTCGTCTTGTCGTCGTTTCGAATCGCGTGACACCACTGTCCGGTCGTCGGGCAGCGTCCGCCGGGGGACTCGCGGTCGGTGTCCTTTCGGCCCTCGAAGACGTGGGAGGGGTCTGGTTCGGATGGAGCGGCGACGTCGTGGATGGCAGGCTGGGCCAGCCGCGGACCGTGCAGAGCGGCAGGGTCAGCTACGTCCTGACAGGGCTTACTCAGGAAGAGCTGGCCGGCTACTACGCCGGCTTCGCTAACCGCACGCTTTGGCCCTTGTTCCACTATCGGCTCGATCTGACCACGTTCGAGCATGACTGGTGGGCGACCTACAGGCGTGTCAATCAGCGATTTGCGGAGGAGCTGGCGCCCCGCCTGCGCCCAGACGACCTCGTCTGGATTCACGACTATCACCTGATCCCCATGGCGACCGAGCTCCGCCGGCTCGGCGTCCAAAACCGCATCGGGTTCTTTCTCCACATCCCCTTCCCGGCGGCGCAGGTCATCATCAACATGCCGTGGCACCGCCAGATCGCGGCCGATCTTTGCGCCTACGACGTGCTGGGCTTTCAGACGGCGATCGACCTGCAGCAGTTCAAGGACTATGTCGCGCGCGAGCTCAGCGGCGACGTCGATGCGGGAAGCGAGATCCGCGCGCTCGGCCGCCGCCTGCACGGCACGGCCTGCCCAATCGGGATCGACGCGGACGAGATGCGCCGCCTCGCCGCCTCGCCGGAGGCCGAGCGCGCGAGGCAGCGGCTACGCTCGACCCTGCACGATCGCACGCTGATCTTCGGCGTCGACAGGCTCGACTACACCAAGGGCATTCCCGAGCGCCTGCGTGCCTTCGAGGTGCTCCTGACGGAGAACCCCGAGCATCGCCGCAACGTTACCTTCCTCCAGATCTCGGCGCCGAGCCGCGAGGACGTGCCCGAATATCGCGAGATCAGGACCGACGTCGAGCAGCTCTCCGGGCACATCAACGGTCGGTTCGGCGACGCCGACTGGACGCCGCTGCGCTACATCAACCGTGCCTATACGCGCCGCCAGCTGTCCGGCTTCTACAGGCTCGCCCGGGTCGGGTTCGTCACCCCTCTGCGCGACGGGCTCAACCTCGTCGCCGAGGAGTATGTGGCGGCGCAGGACGAGCAGGATCCAGGCGTCCTCGTGATCTCGCGCTTCGCCGGAGCCGCGTCGATCCTGACCGGCGCCCTCATCGTCAACCCCTACGATCCCTACGACGTCGCCGGCGCCCTTCATCGAGCGCTCACCATGTCCCTCGAGGAGCGTGTCGACCGCATGCAGACCCTCGCGCACGCGGTGCGCCAGAACGACATCGCCGCGTGGCGCAGGCGCTCGCTCTACTATCTGGCCGGCGAGGGCCTGGACTAGGCTCCTACTCCGCAGGCCGGCGCCCCGCTCTCGCTCAAAGCTTCGTCCATTTATCCATCTCCCAGATCGGCCGGCCGCGGACGTCATGAGGCGTCGCCGCGAACGCGCTGTCGTCAGGCGTGCCCACCATCTCGTAGGCCTTGCCCGCAGCCGGCGCGCCCAGCTCGAGGATCGAGCGGATCTTGGCCGGCTCGAGGATCGTCTGGAAGATCTCCTTCGTTGTCGACAGCCCCGGCAGGGTTGCGGCATCGCTCTCGGTGATCCAGGGCCAGCCTCGCACCTTCCAGAGCACGGTCGCGATCCAGCGCTCCTGAGCGGCCTTGCTGCCCGGCCAGTACTCCGAGGAGGTCTTCACGATCTCGGCGGGATCGAGCTTGGCGAGCGTCACGTTGGCTCGGGCGGCCGCAGTCACAAGCGCCGTCACGGCCTTCGGGTCCGACTTCAGGAACTCCTGGCGCGCCACCCACCAGATCCGGTGCGGATAGTAGGCTTCAGGCGCGAACTGGGTGTTCTTGAAGCTCGCAACCGTGTGGCCTTCGCCCTTGCCCTCGGGGCCGTCATAGGCCGGCCCGGTCGTCCCATTGTTGCGCACGAGGGTGACGAGATCGCCCGCGTCCTCGGCCGTGCCGGCGATCGGCTCCAGGCTCAGCACGGCGTCGATCCCCGACGGCGCCCGGCCGAGCTCGGTGATGACGTTGATGTTGCGCACCGTGATGCCGAGGCTGCTGACCTTGCCCTGACCGAAATGGGCCTCGAGCATCCGAACGAGGACGAGATGGAGGTCGGACCCGACGATCGTGAGGATGGACTTGCCCTTAAGATCGTCGAGGTTCTTGATTGGTGAGCCCTTCGGAACCTGGAGTGGGAAGGTGTTGAAGCCACCGGCCAATGCTATCGGCACGGCCGCGTCCGGTCCGGAGAGGGTGCGGATGCAGGGCGTCGAGCCGAGCATGCCGACCTGGAGCTGTCCAGCGGCCAGCCCCTGCAGCATCCGCAGCAGGACCGGGAAGCTCAGATAGTCGACGGAGATGCCCTCGAGCCCGAGTTCCGTGGCGGCCTGCTCGAGGAGCTTCTCTTGCTGCATGCGCAGGACGATGGCGCCCCCCTCCTGCGCCAGGCCGACGCCGGCGGTGAGCTTGACGGCCTGGGCCAGCGCCGGGCTCGCCCGGAACAGGGGTGTCGCGAAGAGCGCGCTGCCGGCGAGGGCGCCGAGCAGCGGCCGCCTTGTCATCTTCGGTGTGTGCATGCCTGGATCCTCCCTTTCGTGTTGCAGCTCGCCGCGCTCAGGCGGTCTCCTCGGAGATCGCCCTCGCGGCGTCGTCGCGGATCAGGCCCCACACTCGCTCGATGAGCCGGCCTGCCACCGGGCTGCTCCGGAGCGCCGCCCTGGGGCGCGGAAGGTTCACCTCGACGATCTCGCGGATCTGGCCGGGGCGGCGTGCCAGCACGACGATACGATCTGCCAGATGCACGGCCTCGTCGATGGCATGGGTGACGAAGAGAACCGCAGGCTTTTCCGCCGCGGCGCGCTCCTCGCCCCAGATCCGTAACAGCTCGTCCTGGAGAATGATGCGGGTCTGCTGATCGACGGCCGCGAGCGGCTCGTCCATCAGCCATGCCCGAGGCTCGTTGGCCAGCAGCCTTGCGAGCGCACAGCGCTGACGCATTCCGCCAGAGAGCTCGTGCGGATAGCGATGCTCGAAGCCCTCGAGACCGACGAGCTTCACGAGGCGCTCGGCACGCTCGCGACGCTCGGCCCGCGGCACGCCGCGCGCGAAGGGACCGAACTCGACGTTGCCCTGGACCGTCCGCCACGGAAACAGGGCGTAGTCCTGGAACATCACGCCACGCTCCGGCCCGGGACCGCTCACGGGTTGACCCTCATAGACGACCTCACCCTGCGTTGGGCGCAGAAATCCGGCAACCAGGTTGAGGATGGTCGATTTCCCGCAGCCCGACGGACCGACGATGGCGACCAGCTCGCCAGGCGGGACGGCAAAGGAGACGTTCCGCAGCGCCTCGACCGTCTCCCGGCCGCGCCGTGCGGCGAAGCTCATCGAGATCGAGCGAAGCTCGATGGTGGCGCCGCTCATCGGTCGCTCCAGGGCACCAGGATGTGCTGCAGCCTTCGCACGCCGGCATCAATCGCGAAGCTCACGAGGCCGATGACGAACATCTCGAACACCAGGGCATTGACGTCGCGTCGCACATAGAGCGTCTCGACCATGAGCTGGCCGATCCCGGCGACCTCGACTCCGCCACCCGCCACCTTGATTCCTATCGTAAGCTCGGCAGCGATGATCGAGCCCCAGGCGAAGGCGAGCGCAATCCGCGTCGCCGTGAGCATCGAGGGTAGCGCAGAGGGCAGGACGACCGAGCCGACGAGAAGGGCACCACCGGCGCCCAGACCTCGCGCCGCGAGGATGAGCCTGCGGTCCACCCTTCGTGCCGCCTCGCTGGTGTAGAGGGCGAATGGGAAGACAGCGGCGTATGAGACGACAAAGAGAGCCGCGTCGCCACGCACGCCGAGCCAGAGAATCGCCATGGGGATCCAGGCGATGGGGGCGATGGAGCGGAGCCCGTCGACGATCGGCCTGATACCGCGATCCACGGATTGCAGAAGGCCCATCGCAAGGCCGATGGGGATGCCGATCACCGCGCCCACGATGACGCCGATGACGACGCGCCCGAGACTGCCCTCGAGCGCCAGGAAGATCCGGCCACTGCTGATCGCCGACACGCCGGCCTCGATGGCGCCCGTCGGTGTGGGGGCAATCGCTGTGGCGCCGGCGGCGCGGACCAGGACCTCCCAGAGCACGAGGAGCGCCCCGATGCCGAGGGCCGCGATGAGAAGGCGGCGCTCGGCACTCACAGCAATGGCCCCGTGCTCGAGGGGTGCCATGCGAGAAGATGGCGTTGCAGGAGGCGGAGCAGCCCGTCGGCGACGAACCCGACGACGCCCACCGTGAGGATGAGCGCCATGACCCGGTCCATGGCAAAGAATTCCTGGTACCAGAGAATGCGCCAGCCGAGACCGGCATCGCCGCCTACGAGCTCGCCCGCGACCAGGGCCATCCAGGCAACGCCGAGCGAGACACGGGCGCCATCCATGACGGCCGGAAGCGCCGCCGGCAGCACGACATGCGTGACGACCGTGCGCCGGCTGGCGCCGAGGCTCGCGGCGGCGCGCAGCAGGCTCTCGTCGACGCGGCGGATTCCGGCCAGGGTGCTCACGAAGATCGGAAAGACGGCAGCGTAGAACACCAGGAACACGGGCACGCCCTGGCCGACGCCGAACAGCAGGATGGCGATCGGGATCCAGGCGATGGCGCTGATCGGCCGAAGGAACTCCATCAGCGGGTCGACCAGGGCCTCGAGCACGGCGAACCGAGCGGCAAGAAGTGCCAGGAGGAGTCCCGTGAGCACCCCCAGGCCATAGCCTAGCGCCAGATGCACGAGGCTGGCTGCAATGTCAGCGGGCAGCTCCGAGGTGGCGAGCGCCACCCAGGCTCGGGCGACGGTCAGGGGCGGGGGCACGAGGGTCGCGTTTGCCGCAGCCAGGGCAGCCACCTGCCACAGGCCAATCACGGCCACGAGGCCCAGGATCGGCGCGGCGAGACGGACCGCAGCGGGCCGCCACGTGGCGTTCGACGCGTCTCGGGTGGCCATATCGCTGGCCGCGCGCATCGGATCAGGCGCCCTCGGCGGTCCAGCTCGCCACCATCGTGCTGGCGAGCCGCTGGCCATCGATGGCGACGCCGAGCCCGGGCCCCGCGGGCAGGGCGCAGACCGGGGCGGCAAAATCCGCGGGCGCGCCGCCGATCAGCTCGGCAAAGAGCGGGCTCTCGTCGAACTGCAGCTCGAGACGCTCGAAGCCGGCCAGCGCAGCCGACAGATGAAGGCTCGCGGCATGGGCGATCGGACCCGATGGATTGTGCGGGGACACAGCCACGCCGTACCGGTCGAGCGCCGTGCCGATCGCCAGCATCGGCGCGATGCCGCCAGCATATTTGGCGTCCGGCATCGCGACGTCATAGGCGCCGGCTTCGGCATAGGGTGCGAATGCCTCGACCCCGACGCCATGCTCGAGGCCGGCAAGTCGGATGCCCAGGCCATTCGCGCGTTGCCGGAGGCGGGCGATCTCGACGATGGTCTCGGTGCTCTCCGGGATGGGGCACTCGATCCAGTCCGGACGGTGCTCGGCCGCGGCGTCGATCATCAAGGCAGCACCTTCCGGGTCGAAGCGCCAGTGACAGTCGACGCGAAGACGCGGCTCGGGACCGATCGCCTGGCGTACCGCCGCGATGCGGGCGAGCCCCGCGCCGAGGCGTGAGGCGAAGTCCGGCGATGCGGGCAGGACGTCGCGCACCTCGTCGAAGGGCGCGATCTTGAAGACCTCGAATCCGCGCGACATCGCCAGGCGGGCGCGGCGGGCGAATCCCTCGGGGCTCCGGTCGGTCGTGCCGCGATTGATGTTGGCGTATGCCGGGATCAGCCGCAGCGGCGTGTCGGTAAGCAGGGCTGCGAGCGGCAGCTCCTGGCGCCGAGCCTCGATGTCCAGCAGCGCCGTGTCGAGGGCGGACACGATAGCGGCGTCGGCCAGCACCGGCGCCGTGCCAGTCCAGGGCGCCTCGGGCGTGCCTTGCGGCTGACGGGCGAGGAGCTGCGGCACCAGCCGATCCGCCGCCTCCCGTAGTCCGGGAGCCTGATCGGCCAGCGTGGCCTCGCCAAGGCCGACCAAGCCGTCGGACGTCTCGAGGGCAAGGATCGTCCACACGGTCCGAGGCGTCACCTCGATCTCGTGGAAGCCGACCCTGGTGATGAGCGATCGTGACGTCATGCCGGCCAGCTGCTCCGTTGGGCGTTCGTCGCCGCCTGAGATAGCGGACGCGTCGCGGGACGTCGACGCGCGACGTCGCGAGGATCTAGCCCTTCACCGCGCCGGCGGTCATGCCGCTGATCAGGAACTTGCGGACGAGGACGGAGAAGATCAGCACCGGGAGCATGACCATGGTGCCGCCCGCCGCGATCTTGCCCCACTCCCAGCCCTCGTAGTTCATGAAGTTCACCACCGCCACCGGCGCCGTCATGGCGTTGGTGCGGGTGAGGATCAGGGCAAAGAAGAAATCGTTCCAGGAATAGAGGAAGCAGAGGATCGCCGTGGCGGCGAGACCGGGCCCGGAGATGGGCAGGATGATCTTCGTGAAGCCCTGCCAGAGCGAGGCGCCGTCGATCCAGGCGGCCTCCTCGAGCGAGCGCGGGCAGGCGTCGAAGAAGCCCCGCATCAGCCAGACCACGAGCGACAGGTTGAAGGTGAGGTAGATGATGATGAGGCCGGTCAGGGTGTCGAGCAGCTCGAGGTGGCGGTAGACGAGGAAGTAGGGGATCGTGAAGGCGATCGGCGGCGCCATGCGCGAGGCCAGGATCAGGAGCGAGAGGCTGCCCTCGCTTTTGCATCGTCGCACGCGAGAGGGCGTAGGCGCCGGGCACGCCCAGGAGGAGGGCCAGCAGGGTCGAGACCGTGCTGGCGATGGCGCTGTTCTCGAAGGCGTGGCGGAACTGGTCGTCCCAGAGCGCCTTGTAGTTGGCCAGCGTCGGCGTGAAGAGGAGGGTGGGGGGCCAGGCGAAGATGGCCTCGTCCGTCTTGAAGCTCATCACGACGAGCCAGAGGAACGGGAAGAGGATGAGGAGAACCAGCACCACGACGAGCGAGTGAAGGGCAGGGCGCTCCCACGACCGCGCATGGACGAAGGGATCACTCGCCATGCTGCCCCCAGCCAACCATGCGGATGATGCCCCAGCTCAGCAGGAGCGTGAAGACCACCAGCACCACGGTGATGGCGCTCGAGTAGCCGAGATAGCTGAAGTTGAAGGCCTGGATGAAGCTGTAATAGTTGGTGACCTCGGTCACCGTGCCCGGGCCGCCGTCGGTCAGGATGTAGATCAGCGGAAAGGCCTTGATGCTGTCGATCAGCCGAAAGAGGCCGGCGACCAGAAGCACGCCCTTGAGGTAGGGCAGGGTGACGTACCAGGTCATCTGCAGCGCGTTGGCGCCGTCGATGCGGGCAGCGTCCACATATTCCTCGGGCATCATCTGCAGCGCCGCCAGGATCATCAGCATCGTGAAGGGGAACCACTCCCAGGTGTCGGCGATGATGATCGCCGTCAGCGCCCAGTGGGCACTGGTGATGAGGGAGGGGACGTCCCAGCCAAGCTCGCCGAAGAGCCACCAGAGCGGGCTGATGTCGGGCGTGTAGAGCACCTTCCAGATGATCGCGACGACGATCGGCGGCAGCACCATCGGGATCAGGAAGACCGTGCGCAGCGCCTGCAGGAGGCTTGGCGCGCACGTTCAGCAGCAGGGCGAAGCCGAAGCCCAGGGCGAGCTGCAAGCCCGACCGTCCAGAAGGAGAGCTTCGCCTGCGTCCACAAGGAGTCGTGCAGACGCTGGTCCTGAAGAAGGAGACGGTAGTTCGCGAGCGGTGTCGAGAAGTCCCAGGCCGTCTCGGGCCGGGTCAGGTTGAGCGGGGTGAAGCTGGTGACGAGGAGGTAGAGGGTCGGCAGCAGCGTGACGACCATGAGCACGGCCAGGGTCGGCAGCAGCAGACGCCAGGTGAAGCGGCGCCGCTCGGCGGCGAAGGACACGCGCCGGGCGGTCAGCCCGGGCCGGCCTGCCGGCCCAGGGCGAGCCGTGCTCATGGAGGGCCCGGTCTCGCGCTCAGAGCTTGCACGCCGGCCTTCTTCAGATCCTCGATCGCCTGCTGCTGGGCCAGCTTGAGCGCGGCCGGGGCATCGTCCTGGCCGGTGGCGATGCGCTCGATCGCCTTGTTGATCTTGTCGCCGACCTGCGGGAACACCGGCACCGTGCGGTACTTCATGTAGCCCCCCTTGCCGCCCAGCTCGAGCACCTGGAGATAGAGCGAGGCGACGTCCTGACCGTTGAGGGTCATGCGCCTTCTTGTAGTCGGGATCCTGGATGATCGAGCGCCGGCACACCGCCGAATAGCCCTTCTCGAGCGCGATGCGGCGCAGGGTCTCCTTGCTCATCGCCCACTTGATGAACTCCCAGGCGGCCTCCTTCTGCTTGGAGCCCGCCGGGATGCCGTAGCCATGGCTGTTCGAGCCCGGGAAGTTGCCGGCGGGCCCGCTGCGGCATCAGCGCGTAGCGGACCGTCTCCTTGACCTTGCTCTCCGGGATCCTTGGCAAGCGGCGTCAGCCAGCCGATCGCCTGCGTGCGGATGTTGGCGCGCCCCGCCAGCTGGGCGCGCATCGCCTGGTCGTCGGTGTAGGAGAGCACGCCCGAGGGAGCGTATTTCGAGAGAAGGGTCGTGTAGTAGTCGGCTGCCTTGGCGGCCTCCGGCGTGTCGAGGGTCGGGCATCAGGTCGCCCGGCGGATCGCGGAAGACCGTGCCGCCATAGCCCATGAGGAACGGGATCCACTCCCAGTGGTGCAGCTTGTCGTTGACGTAGGCTGCGACGCCCTCCTTGCGGTGCGTCTCCTTGCAGACCTGCATCAGCTCGTCGAAGGTGGTCGGCATCTTGAGGCCGGCCTTGTCGATGCAGGTCGCCGCGCGCGGCCGCCATTATCATGGCGCCGGCCTCCCAGGCGAAGCCGTAGGTGGCGCCCTTGGCAGTCGACGAGCGAGCTCTGCGCGCCGCTGACGAAATCCTTCGCGTCCCAGTCGGCGCGGCGTCATGTTGGGATCGTTGATGAAGGGATCGAGCGGCGCCATCCAGCCGGCGCCGATCCAGCGACCCGTATAGATGAAGGTGATGTTGCAGAAGTCGTAGGCCGAGCCCTTGGTCGAGAGCTCGAGATCCATGCGCTGGTTGTAGACCGGGAAAGCCTGAAGGTCGAGATTGACCTTCATGCCGCTCTGATCCTCGAACTCGGGGATGTAGTCCTTGATGTACGTCTGAAAGACATGTTGGAAGCATGCATCCGTTGAGCGTCACGCCGGCGAATTTCTTCGACTGACCGAGCACCGCAGGTGCCCGCAGGCCGACGGCCAATGCCGCCGAGCCGTAGAGCGCGCCCTCGAGCAGACGCCGACGATGCAGCGTCGCAGCCTTGAACGTCGCTCCGCTAGAGCTGTGCCGATCAGCAGCCATTGATCGCCTCCCAAGGGCCCCTGGCGTCCGAGCAGGGACGTTTGTTGTTGCCTGATCGATGACCCATGTTACAGGATGGTCGCGTTAACGCAACGCTCACTTTGATGGATCGCGACAACAATGCAGGGGGGCGGCCATGGATAGCGGCGCATCGGTGCCGGGCCGGAGCCGGCCGCGGCTCGCCGACGTGGCCGCGCGCGCCGGCGTCTCCATCAACACCGTCTCGCGTGCGCTCCGCGCGCCGCACACGGTGCGCCCGCAGCTTCGCAAGCAGATCGAGGCGGTTCTCGAGGAGCTCAACTACGTGCCCAACCGGCTGGCCGGAGGGCTTGCGGGCTCGAGCACCAGCGTCGTCGGCGTCGTGGTGACCTCACTCTTCTATTCGGAGTTCGCTGCCACCATCGATGCGATGCAGGAACGGCTGGCCGGCGCGGGGCTCAGCCTGATGCTGGGCAACAGCCGCTACGACCCCGACGAGGAGCTGCTGCTGGTCCGGGCGATGCTGAGCTGGAGGCCGGCGGCTTTGGCCTTGGTCGGTGTCGATCACCACCCGCGGGTGCGGGAGCTGCTGCGTGCCGCCGACGTGCCGGTGGTCGAGATCTGGGATGCCGGGTCCGACCCCATCGATTCGGCCGTCGGCATGGATCACCTGGCGACCGGCCGCCTCCAGGCGGAGCATCTCTATGAGCGGGGCTTCCAGCGGATCGCCTTTCTGGGCAGCACACGCGAGCACGACTATCGCGCCCAGAAGCGGCGCGACGGCTACGCCCAGGTGGTGGGCGAGCGCGACCTTCACGACCCTATCGTGGCGACGGCGCCGGTCGGCGGCACGCCCGACCTCGGCGAGCGCCTTCTGGGCGAGCTGCTGGCCCGCGAGCCCGACGTCGATGGGATCGTCTGCAACGGCGACGTGATCGCGCTGGGCGTGCTGCGGGGCCTGCGGCGCCGCGGCCGGACGGTGCCGGACGAGATCGGTGTGGTGAGCTTCGGCGACGCCGAGGCTGCGACCTGCGTCGTGCCCACGCTCACGACCATTCGCCCGCCGCGCGCCGATGTCGGGCGGATCGCCGCCGCGACACTTCTAGCGCGTATCGATGGTGAGCCGCCGCGGCGTGTCGTTCTCCCGGTCGAGCTGATCGAGAGGGAAAGCACGGCGCGCGGCGTGACAGAGCATTCTCGAAGGGAGAGTTGATGATGTGGTTAATGCGAGCCCTTGCCCTCGCTCTTGTTGGCGCCGTCATGATGTGGAGCGCCGGACCGGCCGACGCCGCCTTTCCGGAAAAACCTATCCGGGTGATCGTGCCTTTCGCCCCCGGCGGCCGGACCGACACCGTGGCGCGCCTCCTGGCCAAGCAGATCGAGGAGCAGAAGCTGCTGCCGCAGCCGCTCGTCATCGTCAATATGGCTGGCGCTGGCGGCGCCGTCGGGGGACGCGCCGTCCTCACTGCCGAGCCCGACGGCTACACCATCCTGCACTGGCACTTCCAGATGCTCATCGCGAATGCCATGGGAATTGTCCCGTTCGGTCCAGGCGATTTCGTCTCGCTGGGATTCGCCGGTGGCGGCAGCCCCGTCTGGACGGTGCGCAAGGACAGCGGGATCGAGACGCTCGGGCAGCTGGTCGCGAAGCTCAAGGCCAAGCCGGACAGCATGGTCGAGGCCATCGGCATCGGCAGCATTCCGCATTTCGTGGGTGCGCTCCTGGCGCAGAAGGCCGGCTTCGAGACCCGCAAGGTCCAGGCGCCGAGCGGTGCCGATCGCCTGAAGCTGATCGCCGGTGGCAATGCCGACATCTCCCTCTTCGCCGCCTCCGAGTACCTCGGCTTCCGCGACGTCGGTCCCGGGCTCCGGGCGCTCGTCTATTTTGGCGCCCAACGGCTGCCTCAGCTCCCCGATTTGCCCACCGCCAAGGAGCTTGGCTACGACGTGGTCTGGAACAATCCCAACTGGTGGCTCGCACCCAAGGGCACGCCGGTCGACCGCCAGAAGATCCTGGCCGATGCGCTGCACAAGGCGTTCGAGAGCCAGGCGATCAAGGACTATTTCGCCAAGAATGCCCTCGATGACCAATGGACCGATGGCGCCGAGGCGCAGGCCGAGGCCGTGGCGACACTGAAGGATCTGAAGGCCGTCGCGGCGACCATCAAGTGATGGGGGAATCACGCGCCCGCAAAGCCGATCTTGGCTTTGCGCTACTGATCCTGGCCGTGAGCGCCATCGTCTGGTGGGGCACGGCCGGCTTGCTTCCACCGAAGTGGGAGCCGCTCGGCTCCGCTTCGGTGCCCCGTGGCATCGCCGCCGTGATGGCGCTTCTCGCCCTGGCCCTTGCGGGCCAGGCGGCGCTGGCTCTGCGACGGGCGCGGCCGCCTCGGAGCGATGCGCGTGCCGGTGGATCGGCTCCCAACCACTGGGGACGGGCGCTCGCGACCGTCGTCTTGACCGTGCTTTTTGTCGTCGTCATGCAGACCGGCCTGCTCGACTTCCTCTGGGCCGCCACGCTGTTCGTCGCCCTCGTCACCTTGACGCTGGCCAAGCCCTCGCTCCGGGGCGCGCTGATGGCGATCGCCTTCGCCATTCTGCTCGTGGGCCTCTGCGACGTCGTCTTCACCCATGTCTTCTACGTCGATCTACCGTAGGAGCTGGGAGCGATGATCGAGGCCTTCTTCGGCCTGCTGCATGTCTGGCCGCTCTTCTACCTGGCGATCGGGGCGGCGCTGGGCATCGTCATCGGTGCCATCCCCGGACTTACCGCGTCGATGCTGATCGCGCTGACGCTGCCCCTGACCTTCTCGATGAACAACATCAATTCGATGACCTTGTTGATCGGCGAGTATGTGGGCGGCGTATCGGGAGGGCTGATCGCGGCGATCCTCCTCAGGATGCCCGGCACGCCCTCCTCCATCATGACCACCTTCGACGGCTATCCCATGGCCCAGAAGGGCCAAGCCGAGCGGGCGCTGAGCCTGGCCATCACCGCCTCGGCGGTGGGAGGCATCATCTCCTGGGTCTTCCTCGCCGCCCTGTCGCCACCGCTTGCCAACCTTGCGCTCAAGTTCGGGCCTTGGGAGTATTTCACGCTGGTCCTGATGGCCTTGATGATGCTCGCCTCCCTGAGTGAGGGCTCGATGCTCAAGGGCCTGATCGCGGGCTGTCTCGGCATGCTCGTGGCAATGCCCGGGATCGATCCGAGCGTCGGCCAGCTCCGCCTCACATTCGGGCTGCCCGCGCTCGACGGTGGCTTGGCGCTGCTCCCCGTCCTGATCGGCACCTTCGCCATCAGCCAGATCATCAAGGACGTGCTCACCATCTCGCGACCGTTGCCGCGCGTCTCCGTCAGCGGCCGAGCGGTGCGGCCGAGCCTCGGTGACCTGCGACTTCATGGTGCCAATCTTCTCCGCTCCTCGGTGATCGGCACCTGGGTCGGCCTGCTTCCCGGCATCGGCGGCAACATCGCGGCGATGCTGTCCTACTCCACCGCCAAGAATGTCTCGCGTGAGCCGGAGAAGTTCGGCACCGGCCACGAGCCCGGGGTCATCGCCACCGAGAGCGCCAACAACGCCGCCATCGGCGGCGCCCTCATCCCGCTCATCACCATGGGCATTCCCGGCAGCGTCACCGACGCCATCCTCATCGGCGCGCTGATCATCCACAATCTGCAGCCGGGCCCGCTGCTCTTCACCACCAACCCGGAGGTCGCCTACGGCGTCATCGTCGCCTACCTCGTGGCCAACCTCTTCATGCTGGCGATGATGCTGGTCGCGGTGAGCTGGATCGCCCGTGTCATCTACCTGCCGCGCGCCTATCTGCTGAGCGCGATCCTGCTCTTTTGCGTGATCGGCACCTTCGCTCTCAACAATCGGTACTTCGACATCTGGGTGATGCTCGCCTTCGGCGCCATCGGGTTCGCCCTCGAATGGTGGCGGGTGCCGCTCGGGCCGTTCGTGATCGGCTTCGTCCTCGCACCGATTGCCGAGGAGCAGCTCAGGTCGGCGCTGATGGCATCCGGCGGCGACGTGCTGGCCCTGTTCCATCGCCCCTTCGCCACCGTCTTCCTTCTGATCTCCTTGCTCACCCTCGCCTGGCCATTTCTCCGCAGCCGCAGGGTGTCGAGCGCCGGCGCTGCGGAGACCTTGGAGACGTCATGACCGACCGCCCCAACATCATCCTCATCATGACCGACCAGCAGCGCTACGACAGCATCAGCGCGCTGGGCTTTCCCTACATGACGACGCCCAATCTCGACCGGCTCGTCCAGGAGGGGGTGACGCTCACCAACTGCCACATCACGGCCGCCTCCTGCGTGCCGTGCCGGGCGAGCCTTTTCAAGGGCTACTATCCGCACACGACGGGGGTGCTGAGGAACGGCCAGCCCTGGGGGCGGACCTGGGTCGAGAGCCTGGCGGCGGCGGGCTATCGCTGCGTCAATGTCGGCAAGATGCACACCATTCCCTATGACGCCGACGCCGGCTTCCATGAGCGCTACGTGGTCGAGAACAAGGACCGCTACATGGAGGGACGCTGGTATTTCGACGAGTGGGACAAGGCGCTGGCGGCGCACGGCCTGAAGAAGCAGCAGCGCGAGCTCTATCGCCAGCGGGCGGACTACCGGGAGCGGCTGGGGGCGTTCGACTGGGAGCTGCCCGAGCATCTCCACTCGGACATGTTCGTCGGCAACATGGCCAAATGGTGGGTCGACACCTACCCCGTGACCGAGCCGCTCTTCCTTCAGGTGGGCTTTCCGGGTCCCCATCCGCCCTACGATCCGATCCCGCGCTACGCGGAGCCCTATCTCGCCCGCAATGATCTGCCGGTTCCATCCCCGAGTGCCGAGGAGCTGGACGCGCTGCCGCCGCCGCTGAAGGAGAAGCGGCAGCACGACGTCGAGGTCGACCACGATTCGGTGGTATGGAGCCTCGATCCGCGGCCCGACCAGCTTCACCGCATGTGGGCGAACTACTGCGCCAACGTGACGATGATCGACGAGAAGATCGGTGAGCTGCTCGAGTCGCTGCGCGCCCGTGGCTATCTCGACAACGCGGTCGTCTTCTTCTGCTCCGACCACGGGGACTGCATGGGCGACCACGGGCTCATCCAGAAGTGGTCGATGTACGAGGAGATCACGCGAAGCCCGGTCATCGCCTGGTCGCCGGGCCGATTTGCCGGGGGGACGGAGGTGGGGGGCCTCTGCCAGCTCTTCGACCTGGGGCCGACGATCCTGGAGCTTGCCGGCGTCGAGGTGCCGGAGAGCTTCGAGGCCCGATCGCTGCTCGACGCGCTCGAGGGTCGCCCCTGGGAGCCCCGCGATCTCGTGTTCTGCGAGCAGGCAGGCGACGTCAACCTCACCGGCTCGGAGCTCATCACCATGGTCCGCTCGACCCGGCACAAGCTCGTCCATTTCAAGGGCCAGAACTATGGCCAGCTCTTCGATCTCGAGGAGGATCCGAAGGAGACACGGGATCTCTGGGGGAGCCCCGCGCACGCGCCGGTCAAGCGGGCGCTGCTCGACGCGTTGCGCGACTGGCTGATCGAGAGCGGCTACCGGGCCCGCGACTGGGCGGCCGAGTTCCGGTGACCGGCCGGCTGGCCGCCCGGCCCGCGGCGAAAGAAGCGATGCCCGAGACATAGACGGCGGTTATGGAGATGCTCTCGGAATGCAGTTGTAAGAATGCCGAGAGCATGAGAGGGTCGAGCAGCTCGAGACAATGCCGACCGATGCCCGAGATCAGGCCTCGGGAACGGATCGGCGCAAGAGCGGGAGGCAACGAACAATGGTGGCAACACGCTATGTGACGCGCCGCAGGCTGCTCGAGGCCGGCGCGGCGCTTGGGACCACGGCCCTCGTGCTGCCGGGCAGGGCCCCGGCCCAGGGCGGCGCCAAGCCGCTCCAGGGGACGACGCTCAACGTGTCGTGCTGGAGTGGCACCTACCCCAAGCTGCTGTCGGAGTATATTCCTGAGTTCGAGGAGCAGACCGGCGCCAAGGTCAACTACGACACGCCGGGCTTCCCGGTCTACAACCAGCGTGCCGACCTCGAGCTGTCGACCCACGGGTCGGCCTTCGACGTGCTCAACATCACCTTCATCTATGTGGGCCGCTGGATCGGCGCCGGCTGGTTCGTGCCGCTCGAGCCCTATCTCGAGGACCCTGCCAAGACACCGGCCGACTGGGGCCCCGACGACTTCATTCCGGGAGCGATCGGCCCGCTCAAGAACGGCAAGGGTCAGATCTTCGGCATCCCCTGGGTGGCCGACGCCTCCGTCGCCGTATCGGCACGGCACGACCTCCTCGAGGCTGCCGGCATCGACATGCCCAAGACGTTCGATGAGATGGTGGCGATGCTAAAAGCCGTGAACGGCAAGCAGGGCGTCGCCGGCTACGTCAACGAGAACCACCACGGCTGGTCCTGGATCCCCTATCTCCAGGGCTTCGGCGGCAATGTCTTCCGCAATCCGCCGGACGACGTGATGCCGACGCTCGACACGCCCGAGGCGATCGAGGCGGCCGAGTGGTATGCCCAGATCCTGCGCAACTACAGCCCCGACGGCATCCTCTCCTACACCTACGACCAGGCGGTGCAGTCCTTGAAGGCGGGAAGGGCCAACTACTGCACGCACAGCATCGCGTTCCTGGGACCGGTCGGCAAGCCACCGAGCAAGGCGGCGCCGACGACGGCCTACTCGATGATGCCGGCCGGACCCGCCGGCTCCTTCCCGGGGACGGCCTCGCACGGTTGGGGCATTCCGACGGGTGCCAAGAACAAGGATGCCTCCTGGGCGTTCATCAAGTGGGCGACCTCCAAGGAGATGTTCCAGCGGCTTCTGGTGGAGAAGTCCTATGGCTCGATCACGCGCAAGTCCCTGACCGAGACGCCCGAGTTCAAGAGCATCATGACGATCAACGGCTATGACGTCGGCAAGATGTTCGTGGACGTGCTCAATCTGGCGGGAAGCAAGAACTACATGGCCTACCGCACCGTGTCCGCGTTTCCGCAGGCGGACCAGCAGATCAACAAGGCGATCGAGATCATCACGACCCAGCAGATGTCGGCCAAGGAAGCCATGAAGCGGGCGCAGGAGGGATCGATCGCCGACATCAAGCGGGCCGGCATCAAGCTCTGAGAGCATGACGGCCGCAAGCTGACGAAACGGTGAGGGAGAGCAGGGAGCGATGACCGCCACGAGCTATGTCACACGCCGCCGGCTGATCCAGGGCACGGCGGCGTTGGGGGCGGCATCGCTTGCCCTGCCGGGCAAGGCGCCGGCGGCGGCTGGAGGAAAGGCACTCGCCGGCACTACCCTCAACGTCTCGACCTGGAGCGGACCGTACACACGGTGGCTTCCAGACTATATTCCCGAGTTCGAGGAGCAGACGGGCGCCCGGGTCAACTATGAGAATCCGGCGCTACCCATCTACAACCAGCGCGCGGATCTCGAGCTCTCGACACACGGTTCGTCCTACGACGTCCTGAACGTCACCTTCATCTACAGCAGCCGTTGGATCGGGGCAGGCTGGCTGACGCCCCTTGATCCCTTCATCGACGATCCGGCGAAGACACCTGCCGACTGGAATGCAGGCGACTTTCTCGCGGGCGCCTCCGTGCCGATGCGGGGTGGCGACGGCAAGCTCTTCGGCATTCCCTGGATCGCCGACACCTTCATGGCAGGTTGCTCGCGCTACGATCTTTTCGAGAAGGCCGGCATCGGGCTGCCCGACAGCTTCGACGCGATGGAGCCGGCGATGAAAGCCGTCAGTGGCAAGGAGCATGTCGCCGGCTACGTATCCACGAACCACTATGGGTGGAGCTTCGTGCCCTGGCTGATGGGCTTCGGCGGCAAGGTCTTCCGCGACCCGCCGCATGACCTCAGGCCGATGCTCGATACGTCGGAAGCCGTCCACGCGGCGGATTTCTTCGCCAACCTGCTGATAAGCTATGGGCCGGACGGGGTTCTCTCCTATGACGACAATCAGCTGACAGAGGCGCTGAAGATGGGGCGTATCAACTACGCCAACACCTCTCAGGCCTTCATCACCCAGCTTGGAGCCCCCGGCAGCCGTGTCGCCGAGACCTGTGGCTTCGCGCTCTTTCCGAAGGGGCCGGCCGGCCGTTTCCCGGGTGTGGCGTCGCACGGCTGGGGCATTCCAATCGGCTCCAAGAACAAGGATGCCGCTTGGCAGTTCATTGTCTGGGCGATGAGCAAGGACCTGCTCAGGCGCATGTTGGTGGAGAAGGGCTACGGCTCGATCACTCGCCGGTCTCTCGTCGAGGGGGAGGAGTTCAAGAAGGCTATGACGATCAACGGGGTCGATGTGGCCAGGCTCTATATCGACACGATCGACCTCGCGGCCGGTGGCTACATGAAATACCGGACGGTCAGCGTCTATCCGCAGGTGGACAAGCAGCTCGACATCGCGATTCAAAATATCGGCTCGCAGCAGATGTCGGCCAAGGAAGCCATGAAGAAGGCGCAGGAAGCTTCGATCGCCGAGATCAAGCGCGCCGGCATCAAGCTTTGAGCGAGAGCAACGCAGCCCGCGCGATGCGCGCACCACAGAAAGAGGGAGGGAACGAAGGATGACCACGACACGCTACGTCACCCGACGCAATCTGCTCGGGAGCTCGGCGGCCCTGGGTGCCGCGACGCTCATCCTGCCGGGCAAGGCGCCGGCGCAGACCACGGGCAAGTCGCTCAAGGGGACGACGCTCAACGTCTCCTGCTGGAGCGCGCCCTATCCCAAGTGGCTTGCCGACTACATCCCCGAGTTCGAGGAGGCGACGGGCGCCAAGGTCAATCTACGAGACGCCGTCCTTCCCGATCTACAACCAGCGCATCGATCTCGAGCTGTCGACCGGCGGCTCGGCCTATGACGTGCTCAACATCACCTTCATCTACACCGAGCCGCTGGATCGGCGCCGGCTGGTTCACGCCCGCTCGAGCCGCTTCATCAACGACCCCGAGAAGACGCCGGCGGACTGGGATGCCAGCGACTTCCTCGCCGGCGTCACGGCGCCGATGAAGGACAAGAACGGCAAGCTCTACGGCATCCCCTGGATCGCCGACTGCTTCATGGCCGGCTGCTCGCGCTACGACATCTTCGAGCAGGCCGGCGTCGAAGCATGCCGGACACCTTCGACGAGGTGGTGCCGGCGATGAAGGCCATCAACCAGCAAGAACGGCATCCCGGCCTACATCGGCCGAGAACCACTATGGCTGGACCTTCATCCCCTGGCTGATGGGCTTCGGCGGCAAGGTGCTTCCGCGACCCGCCCGACGACCTGATGCCGGTGCTGGATACGCCCGAGGCGATCGAGGCGGCGGATTTCTATGCCAAGCTGCTGACCGACTACGGCCCCGACGGCATCCTCGCCTACACCTACGATCAGGTGGTGGCGACGCTGAAGGCCGGGCCGCGTCAACTACAGCACCAACAACCAGGCCTTCCTGGTGCAGATGGGCGCGGCCGACAGCAAGGTCGCCAAGACCTGCAACTTCTCGCTGTTCCCGGCGGGCCCGACCGGCCGCTTCCCGGGCGTCGCCGTCGCATGGCTGGGGCATCCCCGCCGGCTCCAAGAACAAGGACGCGGCCTGGGAGTTCATCGACTGGGCGATGTCGCAAGGACCTGATCAAGCGGATCATGGTCGAGAAGGGCTACGGCTCGGTCACCCGCCACTCGCGTGATCGACACGCCCGGAGTTCAAGAAGAAGCTGACGATCAATGGCGTCGACGTCGCCAAGCTCTATGTCGACACGATCGATCTCGCGGCCAGGCGGCTACATGAAGTACCGCACGGTGACGTCTATCCGCAGGTCGACAAGCAGATCGACATCGCGATCCAGAACATCGGCTCGCAGCAGATGTCGGCCAAGGACGCGATGAAGCAGGCGCAGGAGGCCTCGATCGCCGACCTCAAGCGCGCCGGCGTGAAGCTCTAGGATCGCGCCGGCGGCATGGCCTTCGCGCGCACGACGGAGCTGGGAGGAGCGAGCGGCGCCGGGCGTTCCTCCTCGGCCTGCTGCCGGCGCTGCTGGTGCTCGCCGCTGATCACCCTGGCGCCGGCCGATCTATCTCGTCGTCACCAGCCTGACGCCGCTCGACCTGACCCGGCCGGCGACTGCGCTCGGATTTCTGCGCGCCCGGCCAGCAACTACGTCGCCGCCTTCCAGGACGACCGCTTCCGGAACTCGGTCTGGGTCCAGGTGCAAGCTCTCGATCGCGACGGTCGTGCTGCAGCTTCTGATCGGGCTCGGCGTCGCGCTGCTGCTCAATGCGCGCGACCGGTTCCTCGAGGCGGTGCGCACCGCCTTCCTGATCCCGATGGTGCTGCCGCCGATCGTCGTCGCCATCATCTGGAAGGTGCATCTACACGCCCGACGTCAGCCCGATGCACCGGGCGCTCGACGGCCATCGGGCTGCCGGTCCACTCGCTGATCACCAACGCCGACACCGCGCTCTGGGCGATCGCCGTCGCCGAGACCTGGGAGTGGTTCCCCTTCACCATGCTGATGGTGCTGGCGGCGCTGCAGATGATCCCGGACGAGCCGATCGAGGCGGCGCGGATCGACGGCGCCAGCCGCCTGCAGCTCTTCTGGTACGTGATCCTGCCCTACATCGGCGCCGACGCTCGTGGTCGCCGGCGCTGTTCCGGCTGATCGACAGCATCAAGGCGTTTCCGCTGATCTACGTGCTGACCAACGGCGGCCCGGGGACGGCGACCGAGGTCACCAACTATTATGCCTTCGTCGAGGCCTTCAACTTCTCCTACTGGGGCTATGCCAGCGCCATCGCGACCATGCATGGTCGCCGGCGTCTTCCTGCTGAGCTGGCTCATCGGCCGGCGCGACGCGAGGGCAGCCTTCGATGAGTAGCGCTGCGCAGCCGGCTCGACGCGGTCGGCCGCGCGAGCGCCCCAGGTCCATCTCGACCGCGCGCCGCGCGCCGACGGCAGGCGCTACATCGTGCGGCGCGGCGCCTTGCTGCTGCTGGTCGTCGTGCTCTTCCCGTTCCTCTGGCTCCTGCAGATGTCGTTCCGCACCGAACGACGACATCTTCGGCTATCAGCTGCTGTTCACGCCGACGCTCGAGAACTACGCGGCGCTCTGGACCGGGAACTTTCCCGGCTCGTTCTGGAACAGCGTCGTCGCCAGCACGACCTCGACCGCGCTCGCGCTGCTGCTCGGCGTGCCGGCCGCCTACGTCGCTCTCGCGCTGGCGGTTGCGCGGGCGCCAGCAGATCGCGCTTGTGGATCCTCGCCACCCGCATGGCGCCGCCGATCGCCTTCACCATCCCGTTCTTCCTCGCCTACCGCTTGCTCGGCCTGATCGACACGCATCCCGGGCCTGGTCATCATCTACCTGACCTTCAACCTCGCCCTGGTGATCTGGATGATGCAGACCTTCTTCGAGGGCGTGCCGCGGCAGCTGGAGGAGGCGGCCTGGATCGACGGCTGCAGCGTCTGGGGCGCCTTCGTCCGGATCGCCCTGCCGCTGGCGGCGCCCGGCCTCGCCGCCACCGCGGTGCTCTGCTTCATCCTGTCCTGGAACGACTTCTTCTATCGCCCTGATCCTGACCCGGACGCAGGCGATGACCGCGCCGGTCGCGATCGTCAACTTCATGCAGTACGAGGGCTGGGAGTGGGGCAAGATCGCCGCCGCCGGCATGCTCGTCATGCTGCCCGTCGTGATCTTCACGGCTGCTGGTCCGCAACTATCTCGTTCGCGGCCTCACCGCGGGCGGCCTCAAGGACTGACCAACACCAACGTAATCGGGGACTTTGCGCAATGAGCGATCGTAAGCTGGGCTTTCTCGGCCTCGGCAACATGGGCGGCGGGATGGTCAAGAGCCTGATCCGCGCCGGCTTTCCCGTGCAGGTGTTCGACCCGGTAACCCAGCTCGTTCAGGCCGCGACAAAGGATGGCGCCGTTGCCGCCGGCTCGGCGCGCGCGGTCGGGGCCGGCAGCCAGGTGGTGCTGGCGAGCCTGCCGACGCCCCAGGTGGCCGAGGAGGCCGTGCTCGGCCCCGACGGGCTGCGGGAAGGGCTGGAGCCGGGCAGCATCTTCATCGACCTCTCGACGATCGATCCGGGCACCTCGCGCCGCCTCCATGCCGGCCTGGCAGAGAAGGGCGTGCGCATGCTCGACTGCCCGGTGGGCAAGGGCCCGGCCGAGGCCGCCAAGGGCGATCTCACCTTGATGGTGGGCGGCGAGGCCGCGGTGATCGAGGAGGCGAGGGACGTCCTGAACGCTCTCGGCACCGCTCTCTACCATTGCGGCCCGGCCGGCAGCGGGGCCGCGGCCAAGCTCGTCAACAACCTCGTCTCCTGTGCCATCTGCGCCCTCAATGCCGAGGCGCTCGTGCTGGCCGCCAAGGCCGGCGTCGATCTGCCCGTCCTGGTCGAGATCATGAAGACCACGGCCGCCGACAACCGCCACCTCAGGATCACCACCGAGCCCCGCACGCTGGTGGGCGACTTCTCGCCGCGCTTCCGTGTGGCGCTGGCCGAGAAGGACCTGCGGCTTGCCGTGCAGATGGGTCTCGACCTGGGCGTGCCGACGGCGCTCGGCGAGGCGGCCCACCTGATCCACCGCCTGACGTCGGGCATGGGCTTCGGCGACGAGGACCAGGGTGCCGTGATCAAGCCGCTCGAGCGCACGGCGGGCGTCGAGGCCCGCCGCCGCTGAGCGACCGGCTGACCGCGGCGGGGCCGGTGCTCAGCTGCGCGTGATCGAGGCGCCACCGTCGACCAGCGAGGCCGTGCCGCTGACGAAGGTGGAATCGTCGGACGCGAGGTAGAGCACCGAGCGCGCCAGCTCCTCGGGCGTGGCGACGCGCTTCAGGGCGTGGAGGTTGGTGATGAACGCCTGCGACTCGGCGGTGTTGTTCATGTCGCGGTACATTGCCGTGTCGACCGCGCCGGGGAGGATGGCGTTGACGCGGATGCCCTGCGGGCCGAACTCGGCGGCAAGCGCCTGGGTGAGGCCGATCAGCCCCGACTTGCTGGCCGCATAGGCGGCGACGCCGGGAAAGGCGAAGCTGTAGCCGACGAAGGTCGAGGTGAAGATCACCGAGCCTGCGCCGTGCTTCAGCATCGCTGCGATCTGGTGCTTGGCGCCCAGGAACGAGCCGGTCAGGTTGATCGCGATGGTATCGTTCCAGCCGGCCTCCGAGATGCCGGTGCTGGGGCCGCCCTCGCCGAGCGTGCCGGCATTGTTGAAGGCGATGTCGAGCCTGCCGAAGCGCTCGAGGGCGAGCGCGACCAGCGCCTTGGCATAGCGCTCGTCGCGCACGTCGCCGGCGAGCGCCGCCGCCTCTCCTCCCTCGGCCTCGATCTCCGCCACGAGCCCGTCGAGCTCGCTCTCGCGACGGGCGCCCACGATCAGCTTCGCCCCTTCGCGCGCGAACAGCTTGGCGGTGGCGCGGCCGATGCCGGCGCTGGCGCCGGTGACGAGGGCAACCTTGCTCTGAAGACGTCCCATGATGATCCTCCTTCGTGACGCCCGGCGTCGATGCCGGGCGATGGCTCAGCCGTTCCGGTCGACGAGAAAGCCCGTGGCGCAAGGCGTGAGACGAACCATCTGACCGCTTCTCCTGGACCGGAGGAGCACGCCGCCGGGCTCGTCTAGCTATGGTCCTCCGCTCGCGTTCCGATTAGGCTTCGAGCGTCGGACCTTGCTTTCGGATCTTCCGAACGATGCTCAAGCTCGACGGCATCGCCACCTTCGTCGCCGTCGCCGAGGCGGGCTCGATCAGCGAGGCGGCGCGCCGGCTTCGCCTGTCGAAGTCGGTGGTCAGCGAGCGGCTGGCCGGGGTCGAGGCGAGTCTCGGCGCGAGCCTCCTCCATCGCACGACGCGCAAGCTCAGCCTCACCGAGGACGGCCTGGCGTTTCTCGAGCGCGCCACCCGCATCGTGCGCGAGGTCGAGGAGGCGGCGGCCGACATGGCGGAGCGCCGTGGTGCTCTCGCCGGGCCGCTGCGCATCTCGGCCCCGGTGACCTTCGGGCGCATGCATCTCGGTCCAGCACTCTACCCGTTCCTCGCCAGGCATCCCCGGATCGAGCTGACGCTCGACCTCGACGACCGGCGCGTCGATGCAGCGGCAGGGGGCTATGACGCGGTGGTCCGGCACGGTCCGATCGCGGACTCACGGCTCATGGCCTGGCGGCTTGCTCCGAGCCGGCGGGTCCTCGTCGCCTCTCCGAGCTACCTCGCCAGCCACGGCATGCCGGGGTCGCTTGCCGAGCTCGATGGGCATCGCGGCATTTTCTATATCAATCGCGGCGTGGCCGACTGGCGCTTCGCCGGCGTGGAGGGCGCCACCCTGGTGCGGGCCCAGGTCGCCCTGCGTGTCAACAATGGCGACGTGATGCGAGACGCGGCGGCGGCCGGGCTGGGCATCGCGCTTCTACCGACCTTCATCGTCGCCGCCGCGATCGAGAGGGGCGAGCTGAGTGTCGTCCAGGTGGGTGCCGAGGCTGAGACCGAGCACATCCACATGGCCCATCCGGAAGGGCGTCGTCCTTCCGCCAAGCTGCGGGCGCTGGCCGAGTGGTTGCGCGGCGCGTTCGGCGAGCCTCCCTATTGGGACGTTGGCTGAGCCTGCCGTCGCCGGCGTCGGGGCGTCCTTCAGCCTGCGAGCGGATCCAGAAGGCGAGCCTCCACGCGAGACAACCGCCGACCTGCCTCCCAACGGCAAGACAAGAAAGCTAGTCGGCGTTCGTCGGTGCCTCGGCAGCGAGGCTGCTCGGCGCGAAGCCTCGCGGCGCCAGCTTCTCGAGGTCCACCTTGCGGATGCGCGCCCTCAGCGCGGCCGTCGGCGCCTCCACGATCCTGCTCACAGCAGCGACGAGCAGCCCGGTGACCAGGAGGCTCGGCGCCATCCAGAGCAGGCCCGGATGATGAAGGGCACCCAGCGAGCAGAGGATGATGACCGGCAGCAGGTGGCCGACATAGACCGGATAGGAGATGTCGCCGCAGATCCTGTCGAGCCGATGCGAGACCAGGGGCAGGGCGGCGAAGAGGAGCATGATCACGATCATGCCCGTGAAGATCAGAGCCTCACCGTCCAGGTTGCGCATGAAGCCGGCGGTAGGATGCCAGAGAGGCTGGTGGAGTATCTCGCGGATCGTCAGCGCGAAGAACCCGAGGCTCAGGGCCGCGGCCGGGCGGCTGCCCTTGAGCGCGTAGCAGAGCGTTGTCCCCAGCGCGAAGGCCGGCACGAACTTGATGCTGTCGAACGGGAAGAAGGGCTTGAGGTCGTTGATGGCATAGACCGACACCACGGCCACCCCGACCAGGCACAGCACGAGGCGGAAGGTGCGCGCAGGGTCGCCGCCCGAGAACGGACGAGACCATCGACCCAACGGGCCACGCGTCAGCATGACGGCACCGAGCAACGCCCCGCCGACGGCGCAATAGAAAAGAAACTCCGTCCGCACCGCCCACACGATCTCGAGGAACGCGTAGCTGGGCGCGATCGTCGTGTTGAGAACCGGCAAAGCATAGAAAATGTTCGCAATGAGGTTCGCCAGACTGTGACTGGTCGCCGCAGCGGCGTGTCCTTCATGGGTAGTCAAGGTGCCGGTGAAGGCAAAGGGTGCGAGAACGATATAGGAGATGGCAAGGATCGCCAGGTACGCGGGAAAGATCCGCATGAACCGATTGAAGAGAAAGCGAGCCGGCGCCCCGGCATAGAAGCGCTCGGCGGCTCCGACGACGATGATGCCGGAAATGACGAAGAAGGTGATCACCGCCAGCGAGCCGATCTCGAAGGACAGCAGAGCCGAGCCCTTCGGACCGAAGGCGAGAGCCTGATTGTGCTGGAAGAGCACGCACGCGGCAAGCATGAGGCGCAAGAATCCGAAGTTACGCGTTCCGGTCACGGCCCGTCTCCATGGAGATCATCGCTCAGTGTTCCTTGGTGCCCGGTTGGAGGCACGTCCAGTATAGCAAAACCTGGAGGCTGATCTGCGAAGCAGGACGGGCTGGCGCCTCTAGATATTCTGCAAATTAACTCAATAGCTCCGTGGCCGGCCCATGGCCCCGGGACTCCTGCATCCCGTTTCACCTGCCGCGGCCTCGGCGGGCGTGAAGAGCTGGGGAGCGGACCCCGAGGGTATGCGCCAGTGCGTATCCTCTCGCATGGCCGAGACCGGACGACGGCTGGAGACGGGGGAAGCGGCGACGCTCATGGTGACGACGGCGAAAAGCAGGATGTCCTTGGCGGAGAGCGAGTTGCTGGTCGAGGCGATGAACAGGAAGCCGATCAGCGCCAAGCGCACGGGCCAGCTGCTCCGTCGCCCCAGATGCCAGAGAAAGGCCAGGAAGGCGGCCGCGAAGCAGGCGAGAAGAATGGCGCCCACCTGGACAGAAAGGGCTATCCAGAAGTTCTCGATCGCCTCGTCCGGCAGATGCAGGCCGATCGCCCGCATGGCCGCGGCGATCTCGGCCGGGCTCATGCCGAAGAGGATCTGGTCCAAGGACATGTGCTGATAGATGGTGAGGCTCGTCGTGCGGACCTCCGCGCTCTCGTCCCAGGCGAGCTTGGCGATGATCCGCTCGCCCACGCCCCCCAGCAGGACCGCGGCGGCGACGGCAGCAGGCAACAGGATGAGGAGGGCGCCGCCGGCGGTGAGCGCGCGATAGGAGAGGCGGCCCGCGCGCAGGGCGCGCAGCCCGTCGACCATTGCCAGCAGGGCGAGGAGGGTGAGGTTGACGCCCAAGGCCGTGCGGCCGCCGAACGAGAGCAGCGCCATGCAGCCGAGCCAGCAGGTCGCCATCCGCATCCACGGGCTCTGCAGGCGATAGAACAAAAAAAGGCCGAAGCCGGTGATCGCGGCATTGGTGAGCGGATGGCCCATCAGGGCCGTTGCCCGAAAGACGTCCTCGTGCAGCAGCTTCCCACCCAGAACGGTGTTCGGTATGAGGCGGCGCTCGAGGAGCTGCTCGGTGATGCCGATCGCCTCGTTGACGAGGAGGATCGTCATGACCAGGCCGGGCAGCCAGCGCAGGCCAGCAGCACCGAGGCGGCCGAGCAGCAGGACCAGAAGGCCCGGCACCAGCAAGGTGTCGATGAAGAAGGCGGCGCCCGACGGACCGTAGCGGAGCGCGGAGTAAAGAAGCATCGCCGCTACCGTGCCCAGATAGACGGCAACCAATGGCTGATCCGTGAGCGACCTTATGAGCTCGCGCAGCGGATTGCCTCGCGCCACGAGAGAGAGCCCGAGGGCCAGGAGGGTGATCCAGGTGCCGGGGTGGAGCTTGAGCAGAAAGAGCCCGGTGGGCGCGTCGTAAGGAATGCCGAGCTGGCTCAGAAGGGGAGCGGACACGCACATCGTGACGAGGACGGCGAGGAAGGTCAGCCGCTCGACCAGCGGCTGAGGTGACGGGGGCCGGCAAGCTGCCGCGCCGCGTGGCGGCCCCGCGATCATGCCCCGTTTCGCCGCTCGCGGCTTGCAGCTCGTCGGCATGCGTCGAGCGCCGAGAGGACGGCCCTCTCCAGGCGCCGCTCAGCGTCGCGGCCGGATCGCCCGATCCAGCCCTCGGCCGTGCCGTGCCATGACGCCGCCTCTCGGGAATCCGAGTTGAGAGATCCCGTCAGGGAGCGGCGCACGGACATCCTCACCACGCGCATCCCCGGCGTCCGGTCGCCCGTCGCCTCGTGCTCCGGAACGGGCCGGCGGCGTGTTGTCGGGACCGCAGGGCGGACCGGAACGGAAGACGCCGACGACGTCGTGTCACCGACCACCAAGCGTGCCCTACCTCGCCTCGGGATGCACGAAGCCGACGAAGACCGTGCGGAGCAGAATGGTGAGATCCAGGCCGAGCGACCAGTTTCCGATGTAATCGAGGTCGTATTGAATGCGCATTGCCATCTTCTCCAGGGTCTCGGTCTCGCCGCGCATGCCGTTCACCTGCGCCCAGCCGGTAATGCCCGGCTTCACGCTCTGGCGTGCCGCGTAGTGGTCGATCAGTCGGGCGTAGTGCTCGTCATGCGAGACGGCATGCGGGCGCGGCCCCACGAGGCTCATCTGGCCGCGCAACACGTTGATCAGTTGCGGCAGCTCGTCCAGGCTCGTGCGACGCAGGAGGCGGCCGACCCGGGTGATCCTCGGATCGCGGCGCGTCGCCTGCTTGGTCAGGCAGGAGCTGCCGTCGTCGCAACGGTCGATGTACATCGTGCGGAACTTGAGGACCTCGATCGTCCTCCCATAGATGCCGTGACGCTTTTGCCGGTAGAAGACCGGCCCGTTGCTGTCGAGGCGGATGGCAGCCGCGATGAGGGCGAGCAGGGGCGCCAGAAAGGCGAGGGCGGCCGCAGCGATCAGCCGGTCCAAGGCGTCCTTGACGAGGCGCGCCCAACCATCGATCGGCCTGGCCAGACGCAGGCAGCGCACCCCACCGATCCAGTGCGGGGCCTCGCCGCCAGCGGCGACACCGTGCCTGAGCGACGTCGCCGTGAGCCAGAGATCGACAGGCAGGGCACGCAGGCGGTCCACCAGGCTGGCGATCCGCGCCTCCTCCTGCCAGGGCAGGGCGATGATCACGTCGTCGACGTGGCCCTCGGCGACGAGCCGCTCGAGCTGGCTCATCCCGCCGGCGGCCGTCCCGCCCGTGGCAGCGATGCTATCGTCGAAGATGCCCAAAGGCCGGATGGCGCAGCCCGTCAGCCGCTGGTCCGATGACGCGGAAAGGCTGGCCATCATGCTGGCCGCCATCGGACCCGCGCCCACCAGCGCCACCCGCCGCTTGAAGCGCTCGGCGCAGCTGGCCCGGCCCCACAGCAAGGCAAGACCGACCCGAGCCGCCAAGGCCAGCAGGCTTCCCAGGACGAGCCAGGCATAGAGCCAGCTCGTCGTCGTGCCGAGCAGCGTCGCGCCCGGTGCCCCCAGCGTGGCGATCAGAACGGCGACCGGCCCCAGGATCACGGCGAGGCGCTCGAGATGCGCCCAGACCGACCTCAGGCGTTCGATCTCGTAGGCGCCCATGAAGACCATGGTCATCGACCAGGATACCGCTCGCCATCAGCGCGGCAGCCGGCGCGGTCGGCGGCAAGAGCCCCTGGCCGACGATGGCACCGGCGGCCAAGGCGCCGAGCGGCGCGGCCGCGGCGTCACCGAGAAGGAAGGCGAGCCTGAACCAGGAGAGGAGGTGACGCGGCTGTGGCGTCGATGGAAGCGCGCGCGGCGACGCAGCGCGATGCTGCAGCACGCCGATCTGTGACGGATTAATCATCGTGCCATGCCCGCTTGATCGCGCAGCGCCGACCGCCATAACGAATCGCAGCCGACGGGCTCATGGGTCCCACAGCCTCAATAAAGTGAGCCGCCGTCAGAGTTACGGTTAAAGTACATTTGACGTACATCGGTGTACAAACACGGAGTCGTTCCCACAATCTTCCTCAAGCCCGGGCTATATGGGGCCGAAAAGGTTAACAGGATGCCTATTATGGTGTCGATCTATATTGGATCGCTCTTCGAGGACGCGGCCGGTGCGGGCAGAATGCAGTGAGATCCTCGTCAGTTGGAGAGGGCTCGGCATGTGTGGCATTGTTGGTGCGGTCAGCAGCAAGGAGGTAGCCGGCGTTCTCGTCGACGCGTTGCGACGGCTCGAATATCGCGGCTACGACAGCGCTGGTATCGCTACGCTCGCCGGCGGGCGCCTCGAGCGGCGCCGCGCCGTCGGCAAGATCGACCGGCTGGCGCAGGCCCTCGAGGCAGCGCCGCTCGGTGGGCACATCGGCATAGGGCATACCCGCTGGGCGACGCACGGGGCGCCGAGCGAGACGAACGCGCATCCGCATCTCGCCGGCGGGGTGGCCGTCGTGCACAATGGCATCATCGAGAATTTCCAGGCGCTGCGGCAAGAGCTGGAGGCCGCGGGGCACGCCTTCGCGACGGAGACCGATACCGAGGTCGTGCCGCATCTGGTCGACGACTATATGCGGCAGGGCCTGCCGGCCGAGAGGGCGGCGATGGAGGCTCTGCGGCGCCTCGAGGGCGCCTTCGGCGTCGTCCTGCTGTTCGAGGGCATGGAGGACATGCTCGTCGTGGCCCGCAAGGGCAGCCCTCTCGCCATCGGCCACGGCGAGGGCGAGATGTTCGTCGGCTCGAACGCCGTCGCGCTCGCGCCGCTGACGCGGAAGATCCAGTATCTCGAGGAGGGCGACGTGGCGATCGTGCGCCCCTCGGCTGTCACGATCTTCGATGAGGCGGGCAACCTCGCCGATCGTCCAATCCTGCTCACGGCCCTGTCGGACGCCGTGACCGGAAAGGGCAACCATCGGCACTTCATGCAGAAGGAGATTTTCGAGCAGCCGAGCGTGATCGGCGCCACGCTCCGCGCCTTCGCCGAGCCTGTGACGCACCGCATCGTGCTGCCGGATCTGCCGTTCGACCTGTCCAAGGTGACGAGGCTCGCGGCGGTTGCCTGCGGCACCGCATCCTATGCCTGCCTCGTCGGAAGGTACTGGTTCGAGCAGCTGGCGGGCCTGCCGGTCGACTGGGACATCGGCTCGGAGTTCCGCTACCGCGAGACGCCCCTGGCCGTCGGGGAGGCGGGGATCTTCGTCTCGCAGTCCGGCGAGACGGCGGACACGCTGGCGGCGCTCCGGCACATGCGGTCCATGGGACATCCGACGCTCGCTGTCGTGAACATGGCGGAGAGCACGCTTGCCCGCGAGGCTGGCGGCGTGCTTCGCACGTTGGCCGGGCCCGAGATCGGCGTGGCCTCGACAAAGGCGTTCACGACCCAGCTCGCGATCCTGGCCTGCCTCGCCATCGGCGCCGCGAGGGGCCGGGGACGGTTGGGCACGGCGCGTGAGGCCGAGCTCACGGCGGCGCTCGACGAGGTGCCGGCTCGGCTCTCGCAGGTGCTCGAGCGGAACGACGAGATCGAGGCCATTGCTCGTGCCATCGCCGATGCGCGCGACGTTCTCTATCTCGGCCGCGGCTCCCTCTACCCGATTGCTCTCGAAGGTGCCCTGAAGCTCAAGGAGATCAGCTACATCCATGCCGAGGGCTATGCGGCCGGGGAGCTCAAGCACGGGCCCCTGGCTCTGATCGACGAGCAGGTGCCGGTGATCGTCCTGGCACCCAGCGACACGCTCTTCGACAAGACGGCCTCGAACCTTCAAGAGGTCGTGGCGCGCGGCGGCAGGGTCGTGCTTCTCAGCGATCGCCACGGCATCGACGAGCTCGGCTGCTATGCGTGGAAGGCGGTCGAGCTGCCCAGCGTCGATCCGTTCGTGGCTCCCATCCTCTATGCTCTGCCGGTCCAGCTCCTCGCCTACCACGCCGCCGTGCGCAGGGGCACGGATGTCGACCAGCCGCGCAATCTCGCCAAGTCCGTGACCGTCGAATAGCCGCCTCCGCAGCTGCCTTGGCGGTCCCGCCAGGCGCTCGATCGCAGTGAGCGCGGCCTCGCCGGCGCGGAAGCGCGCCATCGTCGGCACGTATCGAGCCGCCGCCGAAGGAGCATTTCTCCGATCGGCCGCATCGTGCCCACTCAACAGCACCCACCGATTGAATCGAGATGCAAGCAATGATCTTAACCTATTAGCAAATAATATGGTAAACGGCTCATAGTACTAGAAGATACTATACGAGCACGATTGACTACATAGAAATATCTCTCTGCTAGGCTGACTGAAATGCCTCGGTCAATTGTCGTCGAGGCACGACAGGAGCTTGAGCATGGCACTTGAGTTCTTTGCCGTTGCGCGTGGCCGGAGCCCATCGTCTGCCGTCTCCGGGCAGAATGCTGCCGAGGACCCGAGGAGCTCGGCTTCCTCCGTCACCGTCTTGGGCGTGACAGTCAAGAACGAGACGATGGGCGAGGCGGTTGGCCAGATACGATCCGCCATGGCGTCACCTGGGCCGACATCCCTGTTCTTCGTCAACGCGCATACGCTCAATGTCGCCACGACGGATCCGGCCTACCGACGGCTGCTCAACGAGGCCGAGATGGTCTTCGGCGACGGCACGGGCGTGCGGTGGGCGGCCCGAGCGCGTCGGGTCCGGATGAAGGCGAACCTCAACGGGACGGATCTTGTTCCAGCGCTGCTCGAGCGGGCCGCCGGGGCTCGCTGCTACCTGCTGGGCAACTCGTCCCGACGTTGTGGAGCGTGCCGCGGGCCATTTGGAGCGCGTCTACCCCAACGTCGTCGTGACAGGCTCCCATCACGGCTTCCTCGACGCCGAGGCGTCGGCCCGCGTGGTCGAGACGATCAACGGCCTGGACGTCGACCTGCTCCTGGTCGGCATGGGCAATCCTCTTCAGGAGCGGTGGATCGCACGGTATCGCAGCCAGCTTCGCGCCCGGGTCTGCGTGGGCGTCGGCGGCCTGTTCAACTATTGGGCCGAGGAGATCGATCGTGCTCCCCTCTGGATGCGGCGCGCGGGCATCGAGTGGGTGCATGTCCTGCGCCGTCACCCCTGGAAGTTCCGCCGCTACATGCTGGGCAATCCGCTCTTCCTCGCGCGCATGATCCTCTGGTTGCCGAGCGACCTGAGGCGCGCAGGGAGCCTGCCTGATGCGCAGCCCTTCACACCCGCCCCAGCCATCAAGAGGGGTTGAGCGATGCCGAGCATCAGCACACGTCGCTGGTATGCGAAGAAGCTCGCGCGCTCGGCGGTCGGGGCGCTGCCCGCTGCTCCGGCGCCGCTACCCGTTCCCCGGAGCGATCGGGCGAGCGCTGTGCGCGTTCTTACCTATCATTGCTTCGGATCCGCCAGGAAGGACCCGTTCTGCCTCGATCCCGGAAGCTTCGAGCGCCAGATGCTCTGGCTGGCTCGCCAGGAGCTGGCCGTCTCGCTCGCGGACGTCCGCGGGTTCCTGCGCGGTGAGCGCGACCTCCGGGACGGCTCCGTGCTGGTGACCATCGATGATGGCGACGCCGGGATCGCCGCGCACGCCTGGCCCAGGCTGAGGCACCACGGGATTCCTGCGGTGGCCTTCATCATCGCCGGCGAGCTCGGCGAGGACGGTCGCCTCACGCAATCGCAGGTCCGCCGCATGGCCGATCAGGGCCTCGAGATCGGCTCCCACACGCTGAGCCATGCCTCAATGGCGCGCATTCCCCGGCGCGAGGCGAGAAGGGAAGCTCTGGCGTCCCGTCTACAGCTCGAGACGCTGGTGCGCCGCCGGGTGACGGCCTTCGCCTACCCTTACGGGACACTCGCCGACTTCGACGACGAGACCGCCCGGATCCTCGAGGCATGCGGCTATGATTGTGCGTTCACATCGCAGCATGGCGCGGTCCGCGTCGGCATGACGCCGTTTGCCCTCCCGCGCGTCAAGATCGAGGCCGGCGACTCCGCGTGGCTATTCCCTCGCGTCTGCCGGGGCAGCCTGGACCGCTGGTCGCTGGTCGACCGTCTGCTCTGGTGGACCCAGCGCCCGCCCGCGGCAGGCCTTTCGGGCTGAAGTGGCCAGGAGCTCCATGCCTTGCCTGAGAGCCTCACGCGCCCGACGGTCCGAAAGCCGCTCTGCAGCGTCCTCTCGACCGACGGGCCGGCCTCCGCTCATGCCGGCGCTCGACGCGCGGCTGGGGCGGGGGCCGCCTGCCCGACCTGCATCTCGTCGATGATGTCGAGATAGCGCGTCACGCTGGCGCCTACCGAGAAGCTCGCGATGTCCTGGCCCTGCGCTGGCGGGGCACCGGTGCCATCGAGAGCGGCCTCGATTCCGCGAGCTAGAGCCACCACGTCGCCTGGCGCCACGAGGCGACCGAACCGGCCGCCGCCGAGGATCTCTCGAGGACCCACAGGACAGTCGGTGGACACGACCGGGCGGCCGCAGGCGAGGGCTTCCACGAGCACATTGCCGAAGCCTTCGAAGAGCGAGGCCAGCGCAAACACGGAGGCGCGCGACAGGTAGGGAAAGACGTTGTCGACGCGGCCGGGCAGGGCGATCTGCCCTGCAATTCCCTCGGCCTCGGCGACGGCCTGAATGCGTTCCCGGTCCGGGCCCTCGCCAAGAATCATCAGTCGCACCGGCCTGTGCCGGGCGATCAGCGCCACTGCCCGCACCAGGGTGGGAAAGTCCTTCTCCCGCGCGAGGCGGCCGACACTGAGCACCAAGGGGGAGGTGTCGTCGCTCAGCCAGGGATGCCCCGGCGGCTGCGCCGCCAGGAGGGAGAGCTCGTCGGGGACCACGGGATTGTGCGCGAGCTCGATCCGCCGGCCGGGCACGAGGCGACGGAGCTCCTCGCAGATGCCGCTCGAGACCCCGACGATGCGATCGGCGTGCCGGTAGAGCAGGGGGACGAGGACGCGCAGCGCCCTGTAACGCCAGCCACCGTAGAAGCCGATCTCGAGGCGTGGCGGCGCGTGGTCCGTAAGAAGCGTTCGAGTGCCTGAACGGGCAAGCCGAGCGGCGACCACGGCCGCAAGGTTGAGATGAGGCTGTCCGGAGAGAAGCACGCTCGGACGTGATGTTCTCAGGTAGCGCACCAGGGAGGGCAGCATCCGCACGGTGGAGCCACCCCGAAGCTGGACTCCCCGGACACCGCCGCTCAACATCCCCGTCAGCGGGCCTTCCTGGCGAAGCGTGAGGATGTCGACCAGCCGGCCACGCGATGCGAAGCCGGTTGCCAGTCGCATCAGAGAGAGCTCGGCCCCGCCGACCCGCAGGTCCGGCAGCAGGATGGCGATATCCGGCCGGCTGCTATGCAAGTCAGCGCACGCCCTCACTGTGTCGACCTGCACGCCAGTCGCCATTCGCCCGCCTCCAACGAACGTTGGTCACGCCACCCGTGGACAACGCCTCATAGGATGCCGGGCTGACCTTAACGGGCGATGAAGACGGCGTTGTCGCAAGCCCGGCGCCCCATTGGGTGCCGCGCCCGCGGCGATGGCGCGGGACGGCTGCCAGCACCGGGAGACCTGTCGCCTTCTCGAGCTGCTCCGGCGTCACGAACCCCTCCTGCAGAAGGTCGCATACGAAGGCGGTCGCCAACGTGGCGCACAAGGCAGCCAGGAACCCGAGCAGCAAGACCAGAGGACGCAGGTCCTGCGGTCTCGCCGATACGATCGGGGGCTGCACGATTCGCACGTTGGTCGCGTCTCGCAGGGTCGCCTCGTCCAGGACGCGCGCCTCCTGAAGCTTTTGCGACAGCATCCGGTAGGCGCTCTCGGCGAGGCTCTGGTCACGGCTGAGCTCGCCCAGGACCTGCTCGTTGGCCTGAAGGGCACGGAGCTTGTCGGCCACCTGTGCCAGCTGTGCGGCGATCGTCTGCGTTCGCGCCGATGCGGCGTCGCGCTCGGACTCGGCAGTCGTGAGCTGCGTCGTCAGGGTCTCGTAGACGGGATTCCGGCCCTGGCGCACGGTGCTGTCCTGCACGCCCGGCCGGTCCTTGGCCGTGTCGACAGGGCCGCGGCTGTAGGTGTCGGTGTAGAGGACGATGCTGGGCTCCACGACGGCAAGCGCATCGCGGAGCCGTTGAACGCGCTGCACCGCGGAGGCGAGGTCGTCCTGGGCGCCCTGCAGATCACGCTCGAGCGCGCCCTGCTGCTGGAGCAGGATGCCGCGCTGCGCGTCGAAGGACGAGATCCCGTTGGCCGAACGGAAGGCCGAGAGCCGGCTCTCGGCGCTCTCGGCGGCGCGCCGTGCCTCGGCCACCTGTGGCCCGAGCATGGCGGCGCGCAGGTCGGTGAACAAAGGGCGGCGCTTTTGCATGTAGGCGTCGATCAGCGCTCCCAGCGCGGCGGCCGCAACCTTGGCGTCGGGATGCTGGAACGTCACGGTGACGACGTTGCTGTCCTCTCCGCCCTTGGCCTTGAGATTGTCGAGGAACGCCTGCCTCGCCGCCTCGATCGGCGTCAGTCCCGCGGGCGGCCTTTGGGCGAGGCGGGGATAGAGCCGTGCGACGCCGAGCTTCGCGATCACGGTATCGGCAAGGTCCTTGGCCAGAAGAATCTCGACCTCGGACTTGATGATCTGACCGCGATCGTTGGTCTGGGCCACTACCTCCGCCTCGCCGGCTTGTGCCCGATAGGTATATTCGCGCCCGAACTTCACATAGAGCTTGGCCTCGGCTGTATACTCGGGCGTCATGATGCGCGCGATACCGACCGCGCCACCGAGGACCAAGGCGAAGACGAGCAGCAGCTTCCACTTTGCCTTGAACAACGGCACCAGAAGCGACCGAGCCGTGACGCCTGCTCGGGGATGAATGGTATCCAAGGCTCTCATTCCCTTTTTCCCGCACGCGTGGCTTCAGGCAGCAGGAAGCCGTCGAGGTTACGAGCCACCGCCGCTTCCGAACACTTCCCGGACCGTCTTCCGCCTGACCAACCACCGACGTGCCGCGCACGTGAGCGCCCGATATCATTAATATTCATGTTCAATATAGAGGACAAAAGTTAATAAAACCTTGATGTATCATAATGCATTTTTTTGTTAATGCTGTATTATATTGTTCGATGGTAGGGATCGTCATTGTTGGAAGCACATGGATCGATAAGGTCTCGTGTGAATTGCGGAATGACGGGGTCCCCGACAGATGCTGGCATCGAGATTCCGGCCCCAGGCGGGAGCCGTATGCGTTCCCTCTCCTCATCTCTCGCAGGCTTACTGGTTCGTTCACCAGGCGGAGGAGCCACGAGTTGTCACGCTCATCGCCGCCCGCCGCGGTGAAGGCACATCCACGCTCGCGAGGGAGCTGGCGTTGACCGCAGTGGGGCTCGGGGGCCCAAGCGTGCTCCTGGTGCATGCCACGCCGTCGCCTCTTCGCGGGGGCATGGGCTGCCTGCTGGACACGGTCCTTGCCGGTCGGCCGATGGAGGACGCGGTGCAGCCGCTGGCCCCCGGCGTCGACGTCGCATGGCTGGCTGCGGGCATGGCGCTCGAGCCGAAGCTCCTCGCGCCGTCCAGCCTGACCGAGGTCACGCGAGCGGCCCGCGCGCGCTATCGCCTGAGCATCTTGGACGCGCCGGCGCTCGAGCTCGGCGTCCAGGGGATAGCGCTGGCGGCCCAAGCCGACGCCACGCTCGTCGTGGTCGAGGCGGAGAGGACCCGCGGGCCCATCGTCGAGCGTCTTCTCGAGGTCCTCCGACGCGCCGGGGTGCCCGTCGCCGGCACGATCCTCAACAAGCGCCGGCTCTATGTCCCGGCATTCGTCTATGACCGCCTCTGACGCGGCGCGGGGCTCCATGGGCCACGCCATCCATCTGGTGCTCAGCGACCCGTGCCCGCGTTGGCAGCACGCTCTCGCCACGGCGCTCATGAGCCGGCCGGACGTGGATCTCAGCCTGTCAATCCGCGCTTCGGCGCCGGGCCCGGCGAGCTGGCGCCACGTGGCGCGGCAATGCCCGATGCTGCTGCCGGCCGAGCGGCCTGCGCTGCCCGCCTCGCCCGCGGGCGAGGCGTTGACGATCGACCTGACGGACGCGCCCGAGCCGGGATCCTGGAGCCTTCGAGACCAGCACGCGCACCCGCTGGCAGCGCCGTTTCCCTTCTGTCGCGGGGGTCGGCTCGAGATGCCGGAGGTCCTGCTTCGGGACGGTGGCGGCACGGTGCTGGCCCAGGCCCGGCTCGCCCGGCAAGGCCCCTACGCCGCCACGCTGGCTTACGCTCTCGGATGGGCTGTCAGGCTCGTCGAGCAGGCACTTGGGCGTCCCCTCGAGGGCAGGGCAGCGCCGGGCATCGGCGCCCATGGGAGCCTGCGGTCCAGCGCGCCGCGGCCTGTCGGCTGGGCGATCCTGGCCCGGGATCTCGCCGAGCGAGCGCGGGGACGTCTGCGCTCGTGGCTGGTCGACGAGACCTGGGCCGTCGGCGTGATCGACAAGCCCATCGAGGCACTCCTGGAGTGGCCGGGGCTGGACGAGGTCGCGTGGATCGAGGCGCCGGGTGGCGCCTACTACGCCGACCCGTTCGGCATGCCGGGCGAGGACCGGATCCTGTGCGAGCGGTTCGATCACGATCGCGCCCTGGGCAGGCTCGTGACGCTGCGGCTGGAGCGTGGTCGGCACACGGAGGGCCCGCTCGATTTCCCGCCGCGAGGGCACGTCTCGTTCCCCTATCTCGCCCGGATCGGCGACGCGCTCCTCTGCATCCCGGAGAATGCCGCCAGTCGGCAGCTCGCCTTGTGGCAATGGGGCGAGGACGGCTCATGGCAGGCTTCGACTGTCGTGGCCGAGAATATCCACGCGCTCGACCCCGTGCTCTTCGGTTGGCGCGGGCGCTTCTGGATCGCCTATACTGACGGGTCGCTCGGCGAGCACGACAATCTCTGCCTATTGCATGCGGCATCGCTCGATGGCCCCTGGCAGCCGCATGCGGGCAACCCGGTCAAGGTCGATGTGGGATCGAGCCGGCCCGGTGGCACACCCTTCATGCGCGACGGCTATCTCTATCGCCCTGCGCAGGACTGTGGTGCCCACTATGGCGCGGCCATCGTCGTCAACCGCGTTCTCGAGCTCACCACGGAGGCCTTCGCCGAGGAGCCGGTGGCGCGTCTGGCACCCGGCCGCGACTGGCCCTACCCGGATGGCCTCCACACGCTGTCGGCCTGGGGGGACCGAACGCTGATCGACGCGAAGCGGCACGGCTTCGTGCCGGCCGCCTTCGCCAGGAGGCTCCGCGGCCGTCTGTCTCGCGGGCAGCAGCCCGTGATCTCCAATCCCATCGCAGCCAATCGAGCCCAGCCATGACGATCGAGGTCTATCTCGTCACGCCCGGCGGCATGCGCGCCCGAGGCGGCATCGGGCGGGTCGTCGCCTATCTGAGGCGCGGCTGGCAGGCCAATGAGCCCGAGCTTCGCCTGCACATCGTCGATAGCTATGGGCCGGACATCAAGGCCCTGATGCCGGCTTGGTTCGCGCTCGCCGTCTTGCGGTTGCTCCTGGCGGCCATGATGAGGCGGATCGACGTGCTTCACCTCAACGTCGCAGAGCGGGGGAGCGTCTGGCGCAAAGGCCTCCTCGTCTGGCTGGCGTGGCTCTTTCGCATCCCGGTCGTGCTTCACTGTCACGGTGCCGAGTTCGTCGAATGGTGCAAAGGGCTCTCGCCCCCGCTCCGCTTCCTGCTGACGGCGACGCTCGCGCGGACCAGCCGCATCATCGTGCTGGGCCGGTATTGGCGCGACTTCGTCGGCGGTGAGCTGGGAGTCCCGCCCGAGAGGATCGAGGTTCTGCACAATGCCGTTCCCGCGCCCGCGGCGGGACGGCCCCGGGTGGGCGACGCCACCACCAGGATCCTCTTCCTGGGCCGGCTGGGCGAGCGGAAGGGTGTGCCGGAGCTGCTCCAGGCGCTCGCCGATCCCCGTCTGGCGACGTTGCCATGGCGGGCCGTCCTGGCCGGCGACGGTGCGGTCGAGCGGTTTTGCGAGCAGGTGAGAGGCCTGGGCCTGGCCGATCGGATCGAGCTTACCGGCTGGATCGACGAGGCCGAGGCGCAACGGCAGCTCGCCGCGGCGGACCTGCTGGTCCTTCCGTCGCATAATGAAGGGCTGCCGATGGCCGTGCTCGAGGCCATGGCGCATGGGCTGGCCATCGTCACGACGCCCGTAGGAGCCATTCCGGACGCGATCAAGGACGGCGAGACGGGCCTCCTCGTTCCGGCCCGCGATCCGCAGCGCCTGGCCGATGCCCTTCATCGGCTGATCGCCGACCCCGCCTTGCGCAAGCGGCTGGGCGAGGGGGCGCATGCCCGGTTTGCCGCCGAGTTCTCGATCGACGCCTACACCGTGCGGCTCAGGGCGATCTACGGCGCCGTCGCCAGCCGCCGGCTGACCCGGCTGGTCCGCGCTGGCTGATCGGGTAGGCCATGCTCTTACGCTCCATCATCGGCTACGCCCCGTCGAACCTGATCCCGGCGCTCGCCGGGATCACGACGATCGTCGTGTTCAGCCGACTGCTGCCGCCCGACGAGCTCGGTCGCTACGCCGTCGCGCAGAGCGTCGTCCTGATCGGCCAGGCGCTGGCCTTCTACGGGCTCCAGGTCAGTGTCACCCGCTTCTATCCGCGCCATCTCAAGGCGGGTGGCGTGGCACGGCTCCTGGCGAGCGCCTACGCCTGCTACCTGATCAGTGCCATCGCGGTGGGCGCGCTGGGGGCGGCCGTCATTCTGGCCCTGGCGCCCGACCCCGCCCTTGCCGGCGCGCTCTGGCTGGCCTTGCCGACCCTTCTCCTCCGCGGGCTGGTGACGGTCAATCTCGCCGCCCATCGCGGTGCGCTGCGGGTCGGCCGCTACAATCTGGTCGAGTGCGGCCAGAGCACGGCCGGCTTCCTCCTGGCACTTCTTCTCGTCGGCCGCTTCGGCCTCGGCGCCTCCGGCTTGGTGCTGGGCCTTCTGGGGGCGGCCGCCCTCGCGCTGCTCCCGGACCTGGGCCTCGTGGCGCGCAGCATCGGCCGGCCGGACCGGGCGATCCTGCGCGAGATGCGGGCCTTCGGCGGACCGTTGGTGGCCTGCTATGCCCTCAATGCCACACAAGCCTATGCCGACCGGTTCTTTCTCGAGCGGCTCGCCGGCGCCTCGGCGGTGGGCGTCTACGCGGTCGCGGTGGGCATCGTCGATCGCGCCGTCTCGCTCGTCTTCATGGCCGTGACGTTGGGGGCCTTTCCGCTCGCCATCGACAGGCTCGAGCGTCAGGGCGTCGAGGCCGCGCGCGACCAGCTGCGGGCGAATGCGACCGCGCTGCTGGCCTTGGCCGTGCCTGCCGCCGTCGGCCTGGCCTGCACGGCGGATCTGGTCGCGGCGGTGCTCGTCGGGCCGGCGTATCGCGCCGGCGTCGTCGCCGTCATCCCGTTGATCGCCCTGCTGAGCTTCCTTCGCGGGCTCACGGTCCACTACTTCGATCATGCGCTCCATCTCGGCTGCCGATCCGATCTCTTCCTCTACACGGTAGGGCCCGCGGCGGGCCTCAGCCTCCTCTTGAACCCGCTGCTCATTCCGTGGCTCGGGCTCATGGGCGCCATTCAGGTCGGGCTCGCGACACAGGCGCTGGCCCTCGGCTCGACCGTCGTGATCGGCCGGCGCGTCTTTCCGATCGGCTTTCCATTCGCCCAGGCGGCGCGCGTCGGGGTGGCGGCGGCCGCCATGGCCGGCGCCCTGGGCCTCCTCCACCTGCCGGCATCGATCGGCGGCCTCAGCCTGACCGTCGCCTTTGGAGCCGGCATCTATGCCGTCGTTGCTCTTGCTCTCGATGTTGCCCACGCCCGCTCGTGGCTGGTCGCCCTTTGGGAGCGGAGAGTGCGACGCGTTCCCGTCAGCACCAGCGAAGGGAGGATCTGATGGCGCTGTCGGTCAAGGAGCTGCGCGCCTCGCTGACGGTCCGGTCGATGCCCGGGCACAGCCTGGAAGCCGTGCAGATCGGCATCCTGATCGTCAACATGCTGTTCTGGGGCGCCATTGTGCTGCTTCTCGCGCATGTGAGCTGAGAGGGCACAGGCTGCGTCGCTGTCGGCGGTCGGAGCGAGCCACCCAGCCGTGGCAGCCTGGCCCGGCAGGGGCCGGGCGAGGAGCGCCGAGCCTGGACGGCGGTGCTCCTCGACGCTAGCCGGGCTGCAGACGCATCTGGCGCTCGCTGCGGCGCACCCAGACTGCCGCAACGATCGAGAGCGCGAGCATGGCGGCCACGCCCAGATAGGTCCAGCTGAGCCCGAAACGCAGGCCGGCCTCGATGCCCAGGATCGGCCCCAGGCTGCCGCCGAGGTCGCCGAAGAGCTGGTACATGCCGACGGCTCGGCCATAGTGCTCGGGGCGGGTGACATCGCCAAGCAGGGCCAGCATCGGCAGGTTGATTCCGTTGAAGAAGATGCCGACGAGGATGGTGCCGACGAAGATGCCGGGGAGATGGTGCGCGAGACCGATGACGGCAAAGCCCAGAGCCACGCCGGCGACCGACGGCACGAGCAGGCTCGAGCGCAGCCGAAGTCGGTCGATGCCGCGGCCGAGCGCCAGCGCCGTGATAGCATTGCATCCCATCAGCGCCGCCATCACCAAGCCGGCTGTGCCCTGTGCCGCCATGCCGAAGAGATGAAAGCCGCGCTCCTGCACCAGAATCACGAGCGTCGCCAGCAGCACGCCCTGCATGCTGAAAAAGACGAGCGTGTTGAAGCCCCAGGCGCTCGCCAGGATGGGGAACTCGGGGAGGCGGAGAAGGGCCACAAATCGGGAGCGCAACCCATGCGGGCCGTCGGCCGCAGGCGGATGAAGACGGACCTGGAGGTGGGGTATCAGAAGGATCGCTATGAGCGCACCCAGGAAGGTGAGGCATGCGCCGGCAAGGAAGGCCGCATTGTCGGAGAAACGATCGGCGATGATGCCGCCCATGACGAGACCGCCGGGCATGCCGGCGCTCATCGCGATGCGCACGGTGGCGGTCCTCCTGCCGCGATCGGCCTGGCTCGAGAGGCCCAGCACCATCGCCTGCGCGCCGACGAAGAGGAAGGCCGAGCCGATGCCGAAGACCACGCGGCCCGTCAGCAGCCAGAATGTCGGATGACCGAGATGCAGGGCGGCGCTGTAGCCGAGCACGCCGATGCCCTCGACCAGGAGTCCGAAGGCGATCGCACGCTTGCCGCCCACGCGGTCGATGATATGGCCCGCGGGCGTGTCGAAGATCAGCCGTGAGATGCGGTTGGCGGAGAGAATGAGGCCGATCATGCCGCCCGAGATGCCGAGCTCGAGGCCGAGCGCCGGAAGGATGGGGAAGACGAGGCCTCCGCCGAGGCCACCCATGAAGGTACACAGCGCCACCCTGCGAGCCGTGGCCGCGGCGTTCATGCGCCCGGCCCCCGCCAAATGCCGTCGTCCCGCTCGCGCCGCCGAGCCGCACAGCGCCGGCCGAACGGATCTCGTGGCTGCCAGGGCAGGGGAGCTTTGTCCCTCACGCCTCTCTCCTCGCTTCCCATCCCGGCGAAGCATAGGGCGCCCGGGCCGATCCGTCGTGCCGCCGCACGCTTGGGAGCCATGCTCAGCGGGCCCGGCTTCCGATCCGCCGGGGCGCGTCGATCGAGGCTCCTGATGGCCCCGCCACGTCCCTGCATCATCATCTTCGGTGCGCGCGTGCAACCGGATGGCCGCCCCAGCCGCATCCTGAGCCAGCGGATCCAGGCGGCGCTGCGTGCCTGGCGCGAGCGGCCCGATGCCCGCTTGATGCCGACCGGCGGGCAGATCGGCGGTCGCCGAGCCGAGGCCCTCGTGATGCAGGACGAGCTCGTGGCCGCGGGCGTGCCGCGCTCGGCGCTCATCCTCGAGCCCGAGAGCAAGGACACCTTCCAGTCGGCCATCGCCTGTGCGGCGCTGCTACGGGCGCTTCCGGATCTGGGCGAGGTGCTGGTCTGCAGCAGCGAGTTTCATCTGCCGCGCTGTCGCGCCTTGATGGCGTTGGGGGGCTTTCCGGGCCGAGGGGTCGCCGCGAGATCCAGCCCGAGGCCGTTGCTCGACGCGTGCTTTCTTTATCGTGTCGGCCGCGAGAGCCTGGCCATGCCCTACGATACGGCGCTCATGCTGTGGCACCGGCTGCGTCATCCCGGGCGACGACGGCCAAGGTGAGCCCGGCGGCAGCGACACGCTGCTCCATCTCCAAGATGGGCTCATAGTCCTCTCGAGAGCGGCGGAGAAAGCCATCGAGGAGGAGAGCCTTTCGTGCCGGCGCCGTGGCCGAGTCGGCGAGCGCCTCCTCCAACGCCTGCTGCAATGCGAGGGCGGTTGCGGCGGGCGTGGCCGCACCGGTGACGTAGGGCAGGGCGGGCGCAGACACGCTGCGATCGAGCACCGAGAGCCCGGTCACCTCGTCCGGCGCATGATGCTCGATGAGGGCTAGCGAGACGGCATCGATGCCGGCGAGGTCGGCCGTGCGATCCCGAAGAGCGGCGAGGGAGACCCGATGGGCACCGGTGAGGCGGGTCGGCAAGGCCTTTCCCATCAGGCCCTGCTGCTCGGCCAGCCAATGAAGCAGCGCCGTGCAGCCCGAATGCGACGAGGGCTCGTTCACGGCAAGGAGGCCATCCGCGAGCGCCCGTGCGGGGTCGGCACGCCAGCGCCCGAGATCCTCGGTGCGAGCCACGATGCAGGAGTGGTAGCGCCCGGACTCGCACCCCGGCACGCCATGACCGGCCGCGCCGAGGACGCGAAGGCGAGGGCTTCTCACGACATGGGCGCCGCAGCATTGGGCCAGCAGCAGGACGTTGTTGCCCAGGAGGTCGGCGATGGGCAGGTCACGGGTGAGCGCGCTGGGTACGGCGATACCGCTACGATCGAGCCGCCCGCGAATATCGTCCCAGAGGCTGTTGACGGCATCCCGCACTTCTGGGAAGTCATACATCGGCAGGGCAGCCGGCCCGAGACCGGTCATGGACAACCCTGCCCAAGCTCTCGAAAGCGACGGAGATGAACGACAGGGTAGGGCGGGCGGCGGCCACCATCGAGTGGCCGACGATCGGCCTTGCGATCTTGATCTACACGGCGTTTGGTCTTCTTACCTTCTACCATGCCCTCGTGCCCCTGTGGCTCCTGGTGCCGCTCGGCGCCTATGCCGTTACATGGCAGAGCTCGTTGCAGCACGAGGTGATCCATGGCCATCCGACGCGATGGAAGGCCGCCAACCTCACGCTCGCCGGCCTTCCGCTGACGCTCTGGCTGCCGCTGCTGGCCTATCGCGATCTCCACCTCTCGCACCATACCGACCATCGGCTCACCGATCCCCTCGACGACCCCGAGAGCTACTATGTGACCCCCGAGGCGTGGGCCCGCATGCCGACCTGGCAGCGGTATGCGCGGTGCACGCTCAATACCCTGGCCGGCCGCCTGCTGCTCGGACCGCTTCTCACCGTGCCCGGCTTTCTGGCACGGGAGGCCCGTGCCTGCTGGCGGGGCGATGGCGCGGCACGGCGCATCTGGCTCTGGCACATGGTGGGCATGGTGCCGCTGCTGGTCTGGGTGCTCCTGATCTGCCGCATGCCCTTTTGGACCTATGTGCTCGTTTTCGCGCTGCCGGGCACGTCGCTCATGATGCTGCGCTCCTTCGCCGAGCATCAGGCGCGGCACGAGATCGGACATCGCACCGCCATCGTCGAGGCGGAAGCGCCGCTGGCGCTGCTGTTTCTCAACAACAACCTGCACGCCGTGCACCACGCCCATCCGGGTCAGCCCTGGTATCGCCTGCCTCTCCTCTACCGACGCGAGCGGGAGGCCGTCCTCGCCACCAACGGGGGCTACCTCATCAACGGCTATGCCGAGATCCTCTGGCGCTACCTCGTGGTGCCGAAGGAGCAGCCCGTCCATCCCTGGCGCCACGAGGCTGTGGTGAAGGGGAAGGGTGACATCCTGCTCGGCGGCACCGGTGCTGCGGGCTATTAGCCCGGCGGATCAGGGGACGCGTCACCGTCGTCGGTCGCGAGGAGCGTCACGGTGCCGGTGGCCGGGTCCACCTCGACCAGGGCGCCGTCGGGAATGGCGGTCGTGATGTCCCGCTCGAAGCGGTCGAGGAGGGCGATGCCGGCGAGTGCCATGCCCTGGGCCATCACCGGATTTGCGAAGTTGAGCAGGAGCGCCCTGGGGGCCCGGCCGGCGGCCACCATCTCGTGCATCATCCAGGCCGTGGCCACGCCGCCCTTGGCGTGGTCGAGCACGAGGATGCGGCCCACATAGGAGCGCCCGAAGAGCTTGTGCGACGGGCGCGAGAAGGTGCCCGCCTCGCGGTCGAGGTCGTAGCGGGCCGAGAATCCGTCCGTGGCGACGAGCGCGATGCCGCGGACCTTCTCCCGGCCGATCCCGGGATGCCCCTTGATCGGGCTCATGCGAGCCTCCCCGCCACCGCCGCCTCGATGCAGGCAGCCGTCGGCTGCAGCACCGGCACATAGCCGTAGCCCTGGATGATGTTGGCGAGCTTGGCGGAGTTGGTGACGAGCCGCCGCCAGCCCATCGCCTGGCCCATCTCGCGCGCATACATCTGGTAGAAGCACACACCCTCGAGCAGCTTGCCGCCCGCCGCCTCGATGGTGGCCTTGAGGCCGAGGCGCTCGGCCTCCGACGCGACGGCCGGCGGCACGGCGGCGAGCAGGGCGGTCCTGGCCGCGATCCGTCTGCCCTCGAGAAGCCCCGCCAGCCGCTCCACCTCGAGCAGCGAGAGCTGCGGCGCCGCGAAGACGACGACATCGACCGGCTGGTCGTCGCGCGCAAAGCTGCCGTAGAACGCGGCAATCTCCTCCTCACCGATCCGCTCGGCCTGCGCCGGTGGGGTTCCGCCGAAGGCCGTCCTCTCGTCCGGTGCCTCGGGCGTCACGCCCACGATATGGAACATCGGCGTGCTGCCCCAGCTGGCGAGCGCGGCGCCGAAATGCTTGAGCTCGTCCGAGCCGGGATGGCTCTCGATGCCGCTCAGCACCGGCACGTCCCAGTAGGAGGCCATGCGCTTGCCGACCACGGCACCCAGGGCGCCCCAGTCGGCATAGTCGCGGGGCTGCACCTCGACGCGAAAGGCGCGCGTGCCCCGGCGCACCCGGTCGAGATGATAGCCGTAGCGCGGGACGCGGCCGGTGAGGGCAGCCCAAAGGGCAGCGATGCCACCCTCGAAGTTGCTGCGGGCACCCAGCACGCCGTTGGCATAGATCGTCGAGCCCGTGTCGCCGAAGGCCAGATGCTCGCCCAGAACGGGCGGGACGACGATCTGATAGTTGATGCAGGTGTTGGTCAGCAGGACCCCCATCGCGCGGAGGGCCTCGACGATGCGGCGCTCGCGCTCGGGCGCATGCTCGGGCTGTCGCAGCCAGGCGCATGCCTTGGGATCCACGCCCCTGGGATCCGTGACGGTCGGGATCCGCACCCGCCGCTCGCTCGGAGCCGCGGCCGCGAAGCGCTCCAGGAGGGCCGTGCCGGCGGCGCCCACGGCCTCGCCGTCGGCCATGACGTGCGCCTGGCTGACCTCCACGAAGTCCTGAGCGTCGAAGAAACGGCCGACGGCCAGCTGCTGCTCCAGGGCGAACCGGCGCGGCTCGCCCAGCTCGCCCGCCAGCATGGCAGTCTCCTCGGCATTCAACCGCATCACGCAGCCTCCGCAGCAGCAGCAGCCCGCCCGAGGATCATATCGGCCGCCTTCTCACCGATCATGATGCTCGTGGCGTTGGTGTTGCCGGAGACGACCGCCGGCATGATCGAGGCATCGACCACTCGGAGCCCCGCCAGCCCCCGCACGCGCAGCTCCGGATCGACGACGGCCCGGTCGTCGACGCCCATGCGACAGCTGCAGGTGGGGTGATATTGCGTATAGCCGGCCTCGCGGACGAAGCCCAAGATCTCGTCGTCGCTCTGTGCCCGGGCGCCGGGAGCCATCTCGGTGGCATTGTAGCGCTGCATGGCCGGCTGGCTCATGATCTCGCGGCCGATCCTGACACAGCGGATGTTGACCAGCCGGTCCGTCTCGGTGCCCAGATAGTTGGCGCGCATCGCGGGCTGCTCTCGCGGATCGGGCGAGCGCAGGCGTATCTCGCCGCGGCTCTCGGGCCTGAGCTGCGAGACGATCGGCGAGCAGCCCGGGAAATCGTGGAAGTGGGCCGGGCGATCGCCGCTCAGCGGGTTGAAGTGAAGCTGCATGTCGGGCAGGTCGAGCGCCGGATCGGTGCGCGCGAACCCGCCGGCCATCGAGGGCCCGCTCGCCAGGGGGCCGCGCCGGAAGAGAGCGAAGCGCGCACCCTCCCGTGCCATGCGGAGCGGGTTGCGACGGAGCTCGTTCAGGCTTCGGATGCCCTCGACCCGATAGACGAGCTTGGTCTGCAGGTGATCCTGGAGATCCTGGCCGACGCCGGGAAGCTCGTGCTGGACGGGAATGCCGAACGCGCGCAGCTGCTCGCCGGGCCCGATGCCGGAGAGCATGAGGATGTGCGGCGACTTGATGGCGCCGGCGGCGAGAATGACCTCCCGATCGGCCCGAAACTCGCGCTCCGGCAGCTCGCCGATCCGGACGGCCACACCGACGGCTCGCCGGCCCTCGAGGAGGATGCGATCGACGAACGCGCCGGTGATGACGGTGAGGTTCGGCCGGCGTTCCGCTGGTCGCAGATAGCCCACGGCCGTGCTGCAGCGGCGGGTGTTGCGAACGGTGAGCTGAAAGTAGCCGATGCCCTCCTGCTCCGCGCCGTTGAAGTCGTTGTTGGGCGGCAGGCCCCATTCCGTCGCAGCCTCGATGAAGGCGTCCGAGAGGGGATGATTGTCGCGGATGTCCGAGACGCCGAGCGGGCCGCCGGCGCCGTGGAAATCGTCGGCGCCGCGGGCCTGATCCTCGGCACGCCGGAAATAGGGCAGCACGTCGGACCAGCTCCAGCCGACGCAGCCACGCTGTCGCCACATGTCGAAGTCCTGTGGCTGACCGCGAATGTAGACCATCGCGTTGATGGAGCTGGAGCCGCCGAGCACACGGCCGCGCGGCCAGATCATCGAGCGGCCGCTCATCGTCGGCTCGGGCTCGGTCGTGAAGTTCCAGGAGAGGGTGGGGTGGTAGACGAGCTTATAGAAGCCGCCCGGCATGTGGATCCACGGGCTGCGGTCGCGTGGGCCGGCCTCCAGAAGGAGGACGCGGTTGCGCGGATCCGCCGAGAGGCGGTTGGCCAGCACACAACCGGCCGAGCCGGCGCCAACGATGATATAGTCGAACTGCCCCATAGCCCCCCCAAGCTCCCCAGGCATTCGTGCGCCTTGAGTGAGCGTTGCGTTTGCGCTCCCCTTATGGGAGGCTCGATGTCATCGAGGCAAGGGGCGATCCCACGCCAAGGGGCTCCATGACGAAGCTTCCGGCCATGAGCAGCCGGCTCCGCGCGTGGGGGCTTCTCTGCCTTCTCGTGGTGATGTGGGGCAGCGGCCCGGCGCTCAACAAGCTCGCCGTGACGGAGATAGCCCCCAGCATCATCACGGCCGTCAGGCTCATCGTGGCGACACTGCTCCTTCTGCCTGTCGCGCTGGCACGCAGCGGGGGCGGAGCATGGACCGGCCCGCACTGGATCTTCTTCGCCCTCTCGGGGCTCATCGGCAATGCGCTGCCCTATTATCTGGTGAGCCTGGGCCAGACCGTCGTGCCCAGCGGTGTCACCACGATCTTCTTCGCGGTGGGCCCGCTCGCGGTTCTGGTTCTGGCGAACTATTTCGTGCCGGACGAGCGCCTGACGGCGAGGCGGGCCAGCGGGTTTCTGGTGGGCTTTGTCGGCATCGTCGTGCTGGTGGGCCCCGCCATCGGCGCCGCCATTGCCGGAGGCTCCGGCATCCTGCCGTTCGAGCTCGGAGTGCTCGCGGCGCCGCTGGGCTTTGCGATCAACACGATCCTGGTGCGCCGGCGCCCGGCCTGCTCGGGCCTGATGGCGGCCGCCGGCGCCATGCTCATGGGCTCGCTGATGAGCCTTCCCGTGGCGCTCTGGGTGGGCAGCACGGCAGCGATGCCGGGAGCCACGGCGCTCGCAGGCCTGCTCGGGCTCGCCGTCATCGCCACGGCCTTGCCGACGCTGCTGCTCTATCGCCTCATCGACCTGGCCGGGCCGTCCTTCGCGTCGCTGATGAGCTATCTCATACCGTTCTGGGGCGTCGCGCTCGCGGTCGTGGCGCTCGGGGAGCCCGTGCCGTGGCGTGCCTTGGCGGCCCTGCCGCTGATCCTGGCCGGCGTCGTCATCGCCGGACGGCAGACCGCGCCGGCGGGATCGACCGCGACGCGTCCCCGAGCGTCCCCACCGAGCGGCGCCGAGCGGATGAGGAAGCGCTGAGATCGGTGAGGTGCGTCCAGCCCGGCCGTCCGCCCTGAAGCAGCCGGGGACTAAGGCTGGCGGTATGACTCACACCGAACGGCCTCCGTCAAACCCGGCGCGGTTCAGGGTTCCCGGTCCTAGCTGCAGTAGATAGGCTCCATGCCTATGGAAGAGCGCACCATGCATCGAGCGCTGTCGCTGAGGCTCAAGGCTTCTCTGGGCGCCATGATGGTCGCGTTCAGCCCGAAGCCGCCGTCGGACCGCGCCCGCCACCTCCGAGGGCGCCACGTTGCGCTCAAGACCGGTGAGCTCCTGGCCATGGGCGCCGCGATCGCCCTTCTGCTCTGGGCCGCCCTGCAGTCTCGACCTCATGCCGCGCTCATCCTGCCCGTCCCACTGCTGCTCTCGCTGGCGCTCGGCTTCGATGTCATGGCGACGAGCGAGCGCGAACGAAGGTACCGACAGCTGGCAGCCAGCGAAGAGCGCCAGGCGCTCGCGATCGAGCTCGTCGGTGAAGCGCTATGGGACTGGGACGTCTCGTCAGGTGAGCTCGACATGAGCCCGAGCTGGTACGCGATGCTGGGCTATGCGCCAGGCGAGGTCGAGGCAGGCGTGAAGGCTTGGCTCGCCGTTGCCCATCCCGAAGACCGCGCCCGGATGGCCGTGGCGATCGAGCGTCTTCGCGGTGGCGATCCGTTGGCCATCTTCGAGCAGGAGTATCGAGCTCTTACCAAGACCGGTGAGGTGCGGTGGCTGCGCAGCCGGGGGAAGATCATCGAGCACGATGAGCAGGGGCATGCCCGGCGCGTGATCGGGCTCGACAGGGACATCACGCCCCGGAAGACGACCGAGCGGATGCTGCTCGAGCGTGGCCGCACGCTCGAGCGTCTCAACCGGATGAGCGCCGCCATCTCAGCAGAGCTCGACCGGGACCGCCTTGCCCAGCTCATCGTCGACGCCGCGACCGAGCTCACCGGTGCCGCCTATGGCGCCTTCTTCCACAGTGCCACGGGTGAGGGCGTGGATTTCAAGCTCTACACTTTGGCAGGGGCACCCACCGGCGCGTTTGCCGGATTTCCACCTCTTCGAGAGACGGCGCTCTTCGCGCCGACGTTCAGGGGCGAGGGCGTGATCCGCTGCGATGATGTCACGAAAGACCCGCGCTACGGAGGCAACCGACCGTATGACGGCCTGCCGCCGGGCCACCTGCCGGTGCTCAGCTACCTGGCAGCGCCGGTGATCGCTCGCTCGGGCTCCGTTGTCGGCTGTATCCTGTTCGGACACCCCGAACCCGCCGTCTTTGATGAAACAGCGGAGGATCTGGTTGCTGGCATCGCAGCACAGGCATCGATCGCGCTCGAGAATGCCAGCCTTTACCGTGAAGCGCAGCGCGAGGTGGAAGAGCGACGCCGGGCCGAAGCCGTGGCCTCGGCCGCGGCTCGGGCGAAGGCCGAGTTTCTTGCAGCAATGAGCCACGAGATCCGTACGCCCATGACGAGCGTGATCGGCATGGCCGACCTGCTTGCGGCCGCGGCGCTGCCGGAGAAGGAGGCGAGCTATGTTCAGGCGATACGGACCTCGGGCCGGCATCTTTTGAGCATCATCGACGACGTTCTCGACTTCTCCAGGATCGAGGCCGGGCGGCTCGAGCTCGAGCGCATCGATTTCACGATCGCTCAGCTGCTCGAGGAGGTGCGCTCGCTCATGACACCCCAGGCGACCGAGCACGGGCTGAAGCTCACCTGCGAGGTTGCCGACGACTTGCCGCCAGTGGTCAAGGGCGACCCGATGCGCCTCAAGCAGATGATCCTCAACCTGGTCGGCAACGCGCTCAAGTTCACGCATGAGGGTGGCGTCGTCATCCGAGTCGGCAGCCATCCGGACGGCGAGGGCCGGCTGGCCCGTTTCCGCTTCGAGGTGCAAGACAGCGGCATCGGCATCCCCGCCGATCGGCAGGCGGAGCTGTTCCAGGCATTTATGCAGGCGGACCGATCGACGGCGCGGCGCTATGGCGGCAGCGGATTGGGGCTCGCGATTTGCGCCCGCCTCATCAGGGCGATGGACGGCGAGATCGGGGTGGAGAGCGAGGCGGGCCAAGGAAGCCTCTTCTGGTTCGAGCTGCCGCTCGAGCTGGGCGAGACCGCCTCGAGCGACGGTGGGTCGAGCTCGGGCGGGACCGTGATCCTGCCGCTGCGGGTGCTCGTAGCGGAGGACGTGGCGCTAAATCGCGATCTCATTGGGGAAGTGCTCGGTCGGCAGGGGCATGAGACGGTCTTCGCCGTGAATGGTCGAGAGGCTGTGGAGCTCGCCTCGCTCGCGAGCTTCGATCTGGTGCTGATGGACGTGCAGATGCCGGTCATGGACGGCATCGAGGCCACCCATCGCATCCGCGCGCTGCCGCCACCGGCCGGCACCGTGCCGATCCTGGCGCTGACGGCCAATGTGATGGAGATGGAGCGTCAACGCTGCCTCGCCGCAGGCATGGACAGCGTCGTGACCAAGCCTGTGGCATGGACGGAGCTGTTCGCGACCATCGCGGCGGTTCTTGGTCAAAGAGAGGCAGGATAGGATCCCACGGCGCCACTGGTCGACCGCCCGATGTTGCAACCAAGTTGAAAAGTCCGAGGGTGAGCAAAGTAGACGTGTCAACCCATTGGCATGGCCTGGCCTGCGGAGCCGGAGGCGAAGCGGGTCAGGCCATGCGCGGCGGGGCTTTCAGGCGGGCCTCTCACGCCGCGGATTTCCGGTGTCGCGCCGTTAGCGTCGGCTCTGATCCGTGCGGCTCCATCATGGCTGTCTCGACGAAGCGCTTCCTGCCGGGTGGTTTCCGTCCCGTCTTCCGGTAGCCCATCTTCTCGCTGCTGGTTTTGACGCGCGGGGAGAGGTTGAGATCCTGGCGGCTCTTGATGAAGGCGAGGGCTTCGCCCAGTCGCTTGTTCTCGACGATCGCGGCATGGGTCACGCGCTGGTCCTTGTCGAAGACCGTGTAGGGCAGGGAGATGCCCTTCCAGCGCACGTCCAGACGGCCGTCGGCGAAGGCGTAGGTGTCGACATACTGACCGACGAGCCCGCTCGTCGTTTCGCTCTGCTGCAGCATGATCCGCTTGCGCTCGTAGGACAGCGTGAGCTGCCGGCCGACATAGCGTTGCTCCCGCCGGCAGAGAATGTCGCGCAGGCGGTCGGGTGGCAGGTTCAGCGGCCGGTGCAGATCGTTGGGGCGGGCTGGAGAGACGGCGAACCTGGCGTTGAAGCGCTCGATGAACCCAGGCAGGTACGCGTTGCCGGCTTCGATGCCGCTGATTTTGGCCATCCGCAGCTCGATCGGCCACAGAAGATGGCCGATCCGTTCGCAGAGCGACGCGGGTCAGCAGACCCGCGAGGGACCAAGCGGTCCTGCAGCGTTCGGTTGACCCGCTCGACCCGACCCTTGGCCTCACTCGAGCTGGCGCACAGGATCTCGATGTTCATCTCGGCGAGCGCCCGGCCGAACTGCGTCATGCCTTGGCCGCCTTTGGCATCCTTCTTGGCCACGCGGAACACCGAGTGCCTGTCGGAATAGAGCGCGACCGGCAGTCCGTGCGCCACGAGATAGCCTTGGAGGGCGCCGAAGTAGGAGAACGCGCTCTCCGACGGCACGAAGCGCAGCTGCATCAGCCGGCCGGTCGCATCGTCGATGAAGACGAGCAGCGTGCAAGGGTCGGCGCGCTCCTCGAGCCAGCGGTGCTCGCTGCCGTCGATCTGGACCAGCTCGCCATAGGCCTCGCGTCGCAGCCGCGGCTGGTGAAAGCGCCGGCGCTGCTTCCGCGAGAGCCACAGACCGGCATCCATCATCCAGCTGCGCACCGTCTCGCGCGACACGCTCAAGCCGTGCTTCTGGGCCAGCATCTCGGCTGCCAGTGTCGGCCCGAGGTCGGCATAGCTCGTACGCACGAGCTCGAGCGCATGGTCGCGCACGCCATCCTGGATCCGGTTGTTCGACGGGCGGCCGCGGCCCCTATGCACCAACGCGCCGCCGCCGTGCCGGTACGCCTTGAGCAGCCGGTAGGCCTGCCTGATGCTCAGCGCCAGCACCGCGGCAGCCGAGGCGACCGTAAGCCGGCCGCTCATCACCTCGGACAGAACCTCGACCCGCTGCAGGTCCCGCTCGCTCATTGTCACCCAGCCCAAGCCCGGCCTCCCAACCCGATCGCCCCGGGGGAGACACTGACATTCCAGCTTTGCCGATAGGTGACATTCTAGCTTTGCGCCTACATCTAAAAGACGCATAAGAGATCTTATGACTAATAATATCATTGAGCACGTGCTCCGAGTGGCTATCCTCGCCTTCAACGAGCGCCGGCACAATCCGCGTCGGCAGCATTCCACCCTCGGCTACCTCTCGCCCATCCACTACGAAAGGAGACGCGGCATCGAGGGCTGACGCTCCACGGCGCAGGCCGACCACAAACCGCGTCAACTCCAGGAGTGGCCGTATCGATGAGAACGCAGCTCCCGCCCGTCAGGCCAACGCCGCCGAGCGTGGATCTGTGCGCCGTCGTCGTCACCATGACGGAAACGGCACCGCACATTCTCGTCGTCCACCCGTCAGGAGCCGACAGCGACATCCTGCCCTCGGGCCCTCTGCATCCGGAACATCGAACGCTCGAGCGCGGCCTGCGCAGCTGGGTCGAGGAGCAGACGCGGCAGACGCTGGGCTATGTGGAGCAGCTCTACACATTCGGCGACCGCCATCGCCACGGAATTGGCCTCGACGCGACGGCCAGCCCGGGTCGGGCGGTGACGGTCGCCTATCTGGCCCTCGTCCGTGAGGCGGGAGCGCCGGGCGTCACGGCCGCCAGATGGCACGACTGGCACGTCTATTTTCCTTGGGAGGATCGGCGCGACAAGGGTGCGGCGACATTTGACGCGATCGTTTCCAGGCTCGAGGCCTGGGCGGAGGCTGCGCCCTCGGCTGCCGAAGCGCGCCTCCGCCAGGAGCGGATCCGGCTCACCTTCGGCGACGGCAGCGGATCATGGGACAATGAGCGGGTGCTCGAGCGCTACGAGCTGGCCTACGAGGCGGGCCTCGTCATGGAGGCGTGGCGGGATCAGGGGCGCGCGCCGGTGGATACGCTGCCACCCTCGGTCGGCATGGCGGCCGACGGCCGGCGCATCCTCGCCACCGCCATCGGCAGGCTACGCGCCAAGATAAAATACCGGCCGGTCCTTTTCGAGCTGATGGCGCCCACCTTCACGCTCCTGCAGCTGCAGCGCACCGCCGAGGCGATCTCGGGGGTGCAGCTCCACAAGCAGAATTTCCGGCGCCTCGTCGAGCGTGAGGGGCTGGTCGAGGAGGCGCCGGGGCTCGAGCTCGATACCGGAGGCCGCCCCGCACGGCTGATGCGCTTCCGGCCCGAGGTCGTCCTCGAGCGTCCGGCACCGGGCGTGCGGGTCGGTGCCACGCGGCGCGCAAGCCTGCCCTGAGCCAATGGAGGCACACCGCGCTTGACGCCGTTATGCTCATCTCTAGCATAAGCGTGTCGCCGCACTCGGCCACGCGGCTGGTGATGCGGGTTTCTTGGGCATAGATATGCTCAATATCAGCATAAGGTTGCCTCGACAGAGGCACGGGATGAGGGCGCCATGACCTACGCCGATGATCTCAACAGCGGGACTCTTGCGTTCACCGACGAGGTGGCGGCGCGTACCGCCCCGGTCTGGGAGCGGGTCAAGTCGGTCGTGCCGGCCTTCGACTGGCCGGCCTTCGCGCCGGAGATCGACGCGATCCAGCGTCTAAAGCGGGAGCGCGACGCCGTGGTGCTCGCGCACAATTATCAGACGCCGGAGATCTTTCACGGCGTCGCCGACATCGTCGGCGACAGCCTGGCGCTCGCGCGCGAGGCCACGCGGGTCGATGCGAGCGTCATCGTCCTGGCCGGCGTGCATTTCATGGCCGAGACGGCCAAGATCCTGAACCCGACGCGGACGGTCCTGATTCCGGATCAACGCGCCGGCTGCTCGCTCGCCGAATTGATCACGGCGGCCGATGTCCGCAAGCTTCGCGCGGCGCATCCGGGCGTGCCGGTCGTCACCTACGTCAACACCTCGGCGGCGGTGAAGGCCGAGGCCGACATCTGCTGCACGTCGGGCAACGCTAGGCAGGTCGTCGAGAGCCTCGGCGTGCCGCGGGTCATCTTCATTCCCGATGCCTACCTCGCGCGGAACGTCGCGGCCGAGACGGACGTCGAGGTGATCACCTGGGAAGGTGCCTGCGAGGTTCACGAGCGCTTCACCGCACGCGACATCGAGCAGATCCGCTACGGCCATGAGGACGTCGTGGTCGTGGCCCACCCCGAATGTCCGCGCGACGTCGTCGAGGCATCGGACTTCGCCGGGTCCACGGCCGACATGATCCGCTTCGTCGCGGCGAAGCGGCCGAAGCGGGTGGCGCTCATCACGGAATGCTCCATGAGCGACAATGTCGCCGTCAGCTTCCCCGACGTGGAGTTCGTGCGGCCGTGCAATCTCTGCCCGCACATGAAGCGCATCACGCTCACGAAGATCCGCCACGCGCTCGAGACGCTGACGCACGAGGTGACCGTCGATCCTGAGGTGGCCGACCGGGCTCGCCGGTCGGTGGAGCGCATGCTGGCCGTCGGCTGACATGGGCGTCATCGCGGGTGCCGACGCCCCTGTGGTGATCGTCGGCGGAGGGATCGCCGGCATGGCGACCGCCCTCCATCTCGCACCGGTGCCAGTGACGCTGCTCAATGCCGGCCCGCTCCTGAGCGAGGCGGCAACCGCCCTGGCGCAGGGCGGGATCGCCGCGGCATTGGGCGACGACGACGCGCCGGCCCTGCACGCTGCCGACACGCTCCAGGCGGGAGCAGGCCTGGTCGAGCCGGCAATCGCGCTCGCGGTCGCGCAGGCAGCCGGGCAGTGCATTCTCGATCTCGAGCGGTGGGGTGCGGCCTTCGACCGGGCCCCGGACGGTCGCCTCGCTCTCGGCTTGGAGGCGGCGCATTCGCGACGCCGGATCGTCCATGCCGGCGGTGACGCCACGGGTCGTGCCGTGCTGACGGCCCTGGTGGCGGCAGCCCGAGCGATGCCGTCGATCCGGATCGTCGAGAGGGCTCCGGCGATCGATCTCGTCCGCGACGAGGGCGGCGGCGTCGCCGGCGTCCTCGCGCTGTGTGGCGCGGGCACCCAGCTGCTGACCGCGCGCGCCGTGGTGCTGGCAACCGGCGGTATCGGTGGCCTGTTCGCCGCCACGACGAACCCGTTGGCAGCCGTGGGGCAAGGGCTCGCCATGGCGTCCTCGGTCGGGGCGAAGCTCCGCAACCTCGAGTTCGTCCAGTTCCACCCGACGGCGATGGCCCTGGGCACGGATCCGCTGCCGCTGGCTTCCGAGGCGATCCGCGGCGAGGGCGCCATCCTGATCGATGATCGGGGCGATCGGCTCATGGCCGACGTGCCGGGCCAGGAGCTGGCAGCGCGGGACGTCGTGGCGCGCCATGTCGGCGCCGCGCTTCTGGCGGGGCGCAAGGTGTTTCTCGACGCCCGGGCCGCTATCGGCGGGCGCTTCGCCGCACGCTTTCCGAGCGCCTACGCGGCGTGTCGTGCTGCGGGCATCGATCCGGCCGTCCAGCCGATCCCGATCCGGCCGGCGGCGCACTATCACATGGGCGGGATTGCCGTGGACCGATCGGGGCGCACGACGGTCCCGGGCCTGTGGGCCGTAGGCGAGGTCGCCGCGACCGGCCTGCACGGCGCCAACCGGCTCGCCAGCAACTCTCTGCTCGAGGCCCTGGCCTTCGCGAGATGGGTGGCAGCGGACATCCCAGGCCAGCCCACAGCCCTCCGGCAGCCTCGGCTGACGCCTCGCGAGGCGCCCAGGCGCGAGGATGCCGGTGCGACGAGCGCCGGTCAGATCCCGGCCTTGCGCGACCTCATGGCCAGGTCCGTCGGCGTGGTTCGCGATGCGGACGGGCTGTCCGGTGCCATCCGGACGCTGATACCTCTGGTCGAGGACGGTGATCTGTCGCCGGGCCTGCGCCGCCGGGCGCTCGTGTGCCGGCTGATCGCCCAGGCTGCCCTCGCCCGCGAGGAGTCCATCGGCAGCCACTTTCGCCGCGATACTCACAGCGCCCCGTCTGCGCCTCGGCCGGCCGGGACGGTCCGCCCTCAGGACATCGTCCTGCGTGAGCAACAGGGAGTAAACGCCTATGGCCATGGTTGAGCCGCTGCCGACCATTCTCGTGGAGCCGATCGTACGGGCTGCCCTTCTCGAGGACCTCGGGCGGGCCGGTGACATCACGACGACGGCGATCGTGCCCTCGACCGCGGAGATGCACGGAATCGTCTCCTCGCGGCAGCGGGGCATCGTGGCCGGCATCGATGTGGCCGCCCTCACCTTCAGGATGCTCGAACCAGCCATCACGATCGAGACGACGAAGCGCGACGGACATGCGGTGGGCCCGGGCGATGCGGTCCTCCATCTGCGCGGACCGGCACGGGCGATCCTCACGGGCGAGCGGACGGCGCTCAACCTGCTCTGCCGGCTCTCCGGCATCGCCACCGCGACGGCGAGGCTCGTCCAGGCGGTGCAGCCGCACAAGGCCAGCATCACCTGCACCCGCAAGACGACCCCCGGCCTGCGCATGCTCGAGAAATATGCGGTGCGCGCCGGCGGCGGTGCCAATCACCGCTTCGGCCTCGACGACGCTATCCTGATCAAGGACAACCACATCGCCGTTGCGGGCGGCATCCGGCCGGCGATCGAGCGCGCCAAAAATGCCGTCGGCCATCTCGTCAAGATCGAGGTGGAGGTCGACGATCTCGATCAGCTGCGCGAGGCCATGGCGGTCGGCGTCGACGCGGTGATGCTCGACAATATGAGCCCCGCCATGATCGAGGAGGCGGTGCGGCTGGTCGCCGGCCGGGCCGTCATCGAGGCTTCCGGAAGGATCACCGCCGAGACGGCACCGGCCATCGCCGCTGCCGGCGTCGATGTCATCTCGGCTGGCTGGCTAACTCACAGCGCCCCCATTCTCGATCTTGGGCTCGACACCGGCTCTTGATGGAGCAAACGCCGGCCTGCTGCTCCATCACGAGACCGGATGCTGCAGCACGTAGCATTGATGCCACAGCGATCCCGACAGCACGGGCACATGGCCGAGCCCGGCTGCCAGCATGGCGGAGAGCTTCTGGCCCGGCCGCCCGCCAAGCTCGGCCACGACGGGGAGATAAAGCCCGCTCAGGTGCTGCTCGAGCACGCTGAAGCCCGCCTTGTCGAGCTGCCGCCGCAGCGCGCCCCGGGTCAGGCGGTTGGTGTGGCCGAGCTCATCCACCGTGCCGTACAGCTTTCGCGCGAGGGCGAGCGCCAGCGGGTTCCCCAGCATACGCGCGAAGAGCTCCATGGTGCTGTACGACTGGGGCGTGGTCAGCACGAGCACGCCGCCCGGGCGCAGCGCGGCGAAGAGCCGATCCAAGGCCATCTGCGAGCGGTCCGGCGGCAGGTGCTCGAGAACCTCGGAGCACAAGGCGAGATCGAAGCCGCTGACCTCGAGGGTTGCAAGATCGGCCTCCCGCGTGGTCACGCCGGGCAGATCAGCGACCGCGCGCAGAAATGTCCGGTTGATGTCGACAGCCAGCACCTCGCAGGAGCGTTCCGAGAGGTGTCGGGTGAAGAGACCCGCGCCTACGCCGACCTCGAGCACCTTGGCCGCCGGCCCAGGGAGGTTTGCATCGATCGCCCGGACCACCCAGTCGCGCCTGCTCGTATGCAGCCACCTGCGCGTCGGGTTGCGTGCCTCGAAGAGTTGTGCCTGAAAGGCTACATCTCCCTGCCTCAACCCGCCGGGCTGCAGAGCATCGCCGTCACTCATGATCTCTCCTATGCCATGACCGCGCCATGGTGGCGGCCTTGCGCGATCGAGCACGCTTGCCGAAGCGGAAGCTGGCTCGCTTCGTGCTCGTACACCACCGGGCAGGGCGCTTCGTGCTCATACACCACCGGGCAGGGCATTGAACCGTCGCTCGGCCGCCAGCGTGAGGTATCTCGATACGAGCTGCCGCCGGCTCTCGACATCGATGCCGCTCACATGCCTCACATGTGCTCGAGGGGCTGCAATGCTCCGGCGAGCCCCACAATCACGGAGACGCTTTGATGGTGTATGGCAAGCTCACGCCCAGGGGGATTGTATGGCTGGGCCTCCTGGTCCTGGTGCTGCTGCTTGCCTATGTGGGCCTGGCCGGAGGCGTGCGCGGGACCGACCAGTATTGGTACGCGGCCGACGCGGAGGCTCTCGGCCGGCACTTTTCCCTGCGTTCCAACAACGTCTTCCCCGCCACGCTGTTCTCGCCGGGGGCCGTGCTGCCACCCTATTTCAAGCACGACATCTTGAGCGTCTGGCTTGCGGCGGTGCCCACATTCTTCGTGGGATCGGCCTGGGGATGGCTGCTGCTCAACCTCGCGGCCACCGCCGGCAGCGCCTTTCTGATCCGCGCCGCCGCGCGGCGGGTGGCGAGCCCGGTGGCGGCGGATCTCTGTGCGCTGGCCTACATCGTGATGCCGCTCACCTTGTGGCAGGCGGCGCAGCCTCTGGCCGAGACATCCATCACCTTCTTCGCGGCCCTGGCCCTCTATTTTCTCGCCAGGGCCGGCCGGAGTTTGGCCGGCTGGATGCTGATGACGCTCGCCCTGGGCGGGCTCTACTTTTCGAGGCAGAGCTATCTGCCCGTCCTCCTGCTCGCGACGCCGGCGTTCCTCCTGCTGTGCCTCGGCTCCGAGCCGCATGCCTGGCGCCGTGCCTTGTGGCAGGGGTTGGTCCTGGGCGTGACGACGATCGTGCTCTACGGGCTCGCCCATGTCATGTTCAGCCACGAGAACGTCGATCACTCCTACACACGGCTCCTCTACACGAACGTTCCAGGTGTAAGCGACAACATGTCCTTGAACTTCGACATGTCGTCGGCGAATCTGCAGGACACGCTGCACTGGGACCCCAAGATCTTTCTTCTCAAGCTTGGCAGGAATCTGGACGAGCAGTTTTTCCTCTTTGCCAACCCGGTGGAGGCCTTCTTCTACTGGTCGTTCAACCTGTTGACGCTGATCGCGTTGTGGATGCTGTGGCGCTGCCGGCGCCGTCCCGAGGAGCGGCTTCTTCTCCTCGCGGCTCTCGTGCCGGTGGGCGTGCACCTGCTCACCATCGTGCTTTTCCAGAACCAGTTCCGCTACCTGCTGCCGGCCTTCCCCGGCCTGTTGATAGCGCTCGCGATCGCGCTCTCCGAGTGGGACCCGTTGCGGCGGCGCCTCGAGCGGCACGCCATGCCCGTAATGGCGGTCGTCCTGCTCGTCAGCCTGCTTCCGAACATCGCGCTGGGCGCCCTCCTGCATCGCGAGATGGCCGCTGAGCGGCAGATCCGCGCGCAGGCGACGGCGCTTTTCGATCGCTCTGTGCCGCCGGACGGCCAGATGATCGTCGCCTACCACAAGGGATACCTCATGTTCGGCTACGCGGCGCGACCCAGACTGGTCCTCTTCGTCGACCCGACCTACGATGCGGAGGCATTCGGCCGACTGCGGGAGCGGTTCAAGGCCGGCTACGTCTTCGCCCCCGTCGGGTCGCCCTTCACGGCCATGTTGAGCGCGAAGCCGATAGACGCCGCGGCGCCGATCGATGCTTTTGGCACCCCCTGGCAACTCTATAGCTTGCCGCCGGCGCCGGCCGGCTAGCAAGTGCCCGCAGCGCTGTCCGCTGCCTCGCTCGTGGAAGGCCGAGCGGACGCCGGCGGTGGCGTCACCCCTGTGCGGCATCGGGATCGATGGGCCTCTTCAAGCGGCAAGAGGCCTTTTCATCGCCGTGAAAAATGTGCCATGTCGCGCGGCGGGCGGTAACCAATGCTGGCAGGAGCACATCCGTTGAATGATCTACCGCCTATGACGTTGACGCCCGACGCGAGCTCAACGCCTGTGAAGGAGGGGACCGCCCGAGGTCCGACGATCAGCGTCGTCGTGCCCCTGAAGGACGAGGAAGGGTCCATAGCGACGCTCGTCGGTCAGATCCTGAAGGTTGGACGGGATGCAAACCTCAGGATTGTCGACATCGTTCTGGTGGACGATGGCAGCGAGGATGGGACCTGGGCGATCGCCGAAGAGCTCGCCAACGAGCATGCGGAGGTCTCCGCCGCCCGCCTGCGGCGCAACTTCGGCAAGGCCACCGCCTTGATGGTGGGCGTGGGCGTCGCGGCACCCTCAGACATCGTCATCACCATGGATGGCGATCTTCAGGACGACGCCGAGGAGCTGCCCCGGTTCCTGGCGGCGATCGAGGCCGGCGCCGATCTGGTCTCGGGCTGGAAGCAGCACAGGCACGATCCGCTGGGCAAGACCCTGCCCTCCCGGCTCTTCAACCGGGTCACCGCCTGGGTGAGCGGCATCAAGATCCACGACTTCAACTGCGGCTACAAGGCGTATCGGCGGGAGATCTTCGATACGGTCCGGCTCTATGGCGAGCTCCATCGCTACACCCCGGTCCTCGCCAACGCGCTCGGCTATCGCGTGGCCGAGATCTCCGTGCGCCATCATCCTCGCAAGTTCGGCCAATCGAAATACGGCGTGACGCGGTTCGTGCGGGGATTTCTCGACCTTTTGACGGTCTTGACGATCACGCGCTTCGCCTATCGGCCCGGCCACCTGTTCGGAGGCATAGGAGCGCTTCTCTTCGGAATCGGCAGTGTCGCCATCGCCTATCTCGTCGGGCTGAAGCTTCTCACGGGTGCCGAGATCGGCCAGCGTCCTCTTCTTCTTCTGGGCTCGCTGGCCTTCATCGTCGGCGTGCTGCTTCTCTTGTTCGGCATGCTGGCCGAGCTCATCGTCAGCCATTCGCAAGGGCCCGTGGGAGCTCGTGATCTCGTCGCCAAGCATGTAGCGCACCGCGTCCCTCGCGGATGATCCGCCGCGTCGTCTCTCTCGTGATTGGCGCTGCCATCATGGCTGCCGCCGTATGGTACATGGTGACGCCCGAGGTCGTGGAAGACCTTCGGATCGTCGCAGTGACGGCGAGCTGGCAGCTCCTGACGCTGGCGCTGGTCCTCAGCGCGGGCATTCAGTGGCTCAGAGCCTGGCGGTTCTCGATCATGACCAACGGCGCCTTTGCCCTTCCGAGATGGCCGCTCGTGCGCATCGCCTGCCAGCTCAATTTCTTCAACTACGTGCTGCCGTTCAGGCTCGGCGAGCTGAGCTATCCGGTCATGATGAAGCGGACCTACGGGCAGGCGATGCTGCACGCCGCGGGCGTGCTGATCCTTCTCCGCATCGTCGACCTGTGCACGGTGGGCGCCATCCTTCTCACTTGTGCCGCCGTCCTCGGTTTGGCGGGCAGCGCTGCATGGTCGCTTTCGCTGGGGGCGATGGCGGCGGCTCTGGCGGTGCTGCCGGTTGCATGCATGTTCGGCGCTCGATCTGCGCGATCCCTGATCAAGCTTCTGCCCGCCGGTGGCCGGCTTGGGGCGAGCCTCGAGGTCCTATTCGCCGCCCTCGGTGGGCGTCGCGCCCAGCTTGCCTCGGTCGCCCTGAGCTTCGTGATCTGGCTCACCTTCGGGCTGGTCGCTGCCCTGGCTGCCGGTGCTGTCGGCATCGGCATTCGGCCGGCCGCCCTCATGTTCGGCGTGTCGGCGTCCAATCTGGCATTTGCCTTGCCGATCAACGGGATCGCTGGGCTCGGAGCCTCTCAGGCGGCGTGGGTGACGGCGCTCAACCACACCGGCGTGGCATGGAGCGACGCGGTCATCACCGCCCTCTCCTTCTATGTCGTCACGCTGGTGAGCGCCCTCCTGTTTGGAGGGCTGGCTATGCTCGCCGGCACGTGGAAGCCCACGCCGCGGCTGGGAGCCGAGCCCAGCGGGCAATCGCCCGCCAGCGACCGGTAGCACGCCTCGGCGCCGAGCCCGGGACGCGGCAACGCGGTTCCCAATGCCGGCTCCTGGCCTTGCCGCGCCGCCTGCCTCGGCTGCGGCAATGATGCCGCTGCCGTCAGGGTACCCATATGTCGTAACGGTGCCCCAAGGCTGAGCGGGGATCCAGGCCGATCCCCACAGCCCGACAACGACACGGAGCCTCCGATGAAGGACTATCTCGCCCTCGAGCGCGACTACGGCCAGCGGGCGAAAGCCCTCCACAAGGCGGGCGGTGAGCCCATGCGTGCCTTCCGCGGCCTGGTGCAGGCAAGCGGCAAGGATGCCGCCCTCAGTCACAAGGTGAAGGAGCTTGCGGCGCTCGCCATTGCGATCGCCACGCGCTGCGAGGGTTGCATCGTCTTCCACACCCGGGCCTGCCTGAGCCTGGGCGTCAGCCGGGAGGAGCTCGTCGACCTGATCGGGCTCACGGTCGAGATGGGCGGCGGCCCCTCCTCCGTCTATGGCGCGCAGGCCCTCGCCTGCTACGACGAGATGGCGGCAGCAGCCAGTCCGGCCTGACATCCCGCCGCCCGCTAGGGCGGTCAGCGGGAATCGTTCCGCTCAGTGCGACAGGATCTGGCTGAGGAAGAGCTTGGTGCGGTCCGAGCGCGGATTGGCGAAGAACTCCTCGGGCGCCGCCATCTCGACGATCTCGCCACGGTCCATGAAGATGACGAAGTCGGCCACGGACTTGGCGAAGCCCATCTCGTGGGTCACGCACATCATGGTCATGCCCTCGCTCGCCAGGAGCACCATGACGTCGAGCACCTCCTTGACCATCTCCGGATCGAGCGCCGAGGTCGGCTCGTCGAACAGCATGATCTTGGGCCTCATGCAGAGCGCTCGGGCGATCGCGACGCGCTGCTGCTGCCCGCCCGAGAGCTGCCCCGGGAACTTCTGGGCCTGCTCCGGGATGCGGACCCGCTCCAGATAGTGCATTGCCGTCTCCTCCGCCTCCTTCTTGGGCGTGCGACGGACCCACATCGGCGCCAGCATCAGATTCTGGAGCACCGTCAGGTGCGGGAAGAGATTGAAGTGCTGGAATACCATGCCGACCTCGCGGCGGATGGCGTCGACATTCTTGACGTCGCTCGTCAGCTCGATCCCGTCGACGATGATCTGGCCGCGCTGATGCTCCTCGAGCCGATTGATGCAGCGGATCATGGTCGACTTGCCGGAGCCCGACGGTCCGCAGACGACGACCTTCTGGCCCTTGCTGACGTCGAGGTTGATCGCCTTGAGGACGTGGAACTCGCCGTACCATTTATGGACGTCCCGGAGCGCGATGCTCGTGTCGCCGCCGTTGGCTTCCATCCGCTCTGACCCTTCAGTGCTTGTGACCGGTGTCGAGCCTGCGCTCGATCGACATGCTGTAGCGCGACATCGCGAAGCAGAAGATGAAGTAGACGACAGCCGCGAAGACGTAGCCCTCGGTCGAGAGGCCGATCCAGTTGGCGTCCTGTGTCCCGGAGCGGACCGACTGGAGAAAATCGAAGAGGCCGATGATCAGGACCAGCGAGGTGTCCTTGAAGAAGGAGATGAAGATGTTGACGATGCCGGGAATGACGAGCTTGAGGGCCTGGGGCAGGACGATGAAGCCCATGCCCTGCCAGTAGCCGAGCCCGAGGGCGTCCGCGGCCTCGTACTGGCCCTTGGGGATCGCCTGGAGGCCGCCCCGGATGGTCTCCGCCATGTAGGCTGCGGCGAACATCGAGAACCCGACGAGCGCCCGCATCAGCTTGTTGAAGTCCACGCCCTCGGGGAGGAACAGCGGCAGCATCACCGACGCCATGAAGAGCACGGTGATGAGCGGAACGCCGCGGACCAGCTCGATGAAAACGACCGAGAGCGTGCGGATCACCGGCATGTCCGAGCGTCGGCCGAGGGCCAGGACGATGCCCAGCGGCAACGAGGTCGTGAGGCCGACACCGGCGATGACCAGGGTCAGGAACAGACCACCCCAGCGGGCCGTCTCGACGCTCTCGAGCCCGAGCATGCCGCCGCGAAAGAGAATGAAGGCGACGATCGGATAGATGACGATCAGCCCGATGGCGTAGGGGATCTTCTGGGGAAAGCGCGGCAGAAACAGCGGGATCAGGGCGAGGATCAGCAGACCGAAGGCGAGGTTGACGCGCCAGCGCTGGGCCTCGGGGTAGAAGCCATAGATGAACTGGCCGAACCTGGCCTCGATGAAGACCCAGCAGGCTCCGCCCGCCGTGCAGTCGGCTCGCGAGGTGCCGACGAAGGTCGCCTTGACGAAGGCCCACTCGATGACCGGCGGCACGATCAGCCAGATCGAAATAGGCGCAGAGCAGGGTCAAGCGCGATGTTGAGTGGCGACGACAGGAGATTGGCGCGAATCCATCCGATGGCGCCGGAGCTCGTCAGCGGCGGCGGGAGGCTCTCGGCACTGCCCTCGGCGACGAAATGCACGCTGGCCCTTGCCATATCAGCGCTCCACCAAGGCTATTTTATCTGTTGTACCAGTTCATGAAGAGCGAGGTGATGAGGCTCAGGGACACATAGACGACCATCCAGATCGTCACGACCTCGACGGCTTGGCCCGACTGGTTCAGGACAGTCCCGCCGACGGCAACCAGATCCGGATAGCCGATCGCCACGGCCAGGGACGAGTTCTTGGTCAGGCTGAGGAACTCGCTCGTGAGCGGCGGCACGATCACCCGCATCGACTGGGGTACCACGACCAGCCGCATGGTCTGGCCGGGCGCCAGGCCGAGCGCCCCCGATGCCTCCCACTGCCCCTTGCTCACCGCCTGAATCCCCGAGCGGACGATCTCGGCGATGAAGGCGGAGGTGTAGAGGACGAGGCCGAGGAGCAGCGCCATGAACTCCGGGCACGAGCGTGAACCCGCCTTCGAGGCGGAAGCGGCCCAGCGTCGCGAGCTCGAACGAGAGGGGTCGCCCGATGACCAGGAATGTGAGGATCGGCAGCACGATGATCAGGCCCAGCGAGGTCCAAAGGACGGGAAAGATCTGGCCCGTGCGCTCGCGCCGCGCCTTCGCCCAGCGACCCAGGACGATGCTCGCCACGATGCCGACCAGGAGGGCGATGGGGACGAGCCCGAAGCCGGCGCCGAGGATCGGCAGAGGCATGGTCAGCCCGCGATTGCTGAGAAAGATGACGTCGCCGATATGCAGGGCGTCGCGGGCTGCAGGCAGCGGGCTCAGCACCGCCGTGTACCAGAAGAAAAGCTGCAGCAGGAGGGGGATGTTGCGCAACACCTCGATATAGACGATGGCGATCCGGCTCACCAGCCAGTTGGTCGAGAGGCGCATCAGTCCCACGACGAAGCCCAGCAGCGTCGCGAGCACGATCCCGACGGCCGAGACCAGCAGTGTGTTCAGAAAGCCGACGACCAGCGCCCGGCCGAAGCTCGAGACGGCGGTGTAGGAGATCAGCTGAAAGCCGATGTCGAAGCCGGCGGTCTTGTTGAGGAACGCAAAACCCGGATGCTATTCCCCGGTGCTGCAGATTGGAGGCCGTGTTGTTGACGATGTAGGCGATGAAGAGGACGACCGCGATGAGCACCACCGCCTGGACGACCAACGACCGGACCTTGGGATCCCTCCAGAGCGCCGGACGGGTGGGACTGAGGCCACCTGGGCTTCGACCGCTCACCGCCATTCTCGCCCCTTTCGGCAGGTTGGCTCTGTTGTCACCGTGTCACCGCGACGGGAGCGGCCGGCAACGGGCTGGCGCCGCCGGCCGCGCGTCGATTGTCGATCAGTGGGCCGGTGGCGCGTACATGATCCCACCGTCCTTCCACAGCCGGTTCAGCCCGCGTTCGATCTTGAGCGGCGAATCCTTGCCGACATTGCGATCGAACGATTCGCCGTAGTTCCCCACCTGCTTGACGATGTTGTAAGCCCAATCCTTCGACACATGGAGATCCTCGCCCATGTTGTCCTCGGTGCCGAGCAGGCGCTTGACCTCGGGATTCTTGGTGCTCTGCCGCAGCTCGTCGACGTTCTTGCTGTTGACGCCGAGGTCCTCGGCATCGACCATCGCGAAGAACGACCAGCGGACCAGATCCTCCCACTCGTTATCGCCCTGGCGGACGGCCGCGCCCAGCGGCTCCTTGGAGATGACCTCCGGCAGTACGACGTAGTCGTCCGGGCTGGGTAGCGCTATGCGGTTCGAGTAGAGACCCGACTGGTCCGTCGTGAACACGTCGCAGCGGCCCTGGGTGAACGCCACGCGGATCTGGTCGTCGGTCTCGAACACGACCGGCGTGTACTTCATGTTGTGGGAGCGGAAATAGTCGGCGAGGTTGACCTCGGTCGTGGTGCCGGGCTGGACGCAGATCGAGGCGCCGTCGAGCTCGAGGGCGCTCTTCACGCCGAGCTCTTTCTTCACCATGAAGCCCTGGCCGTCATAGTAGTTGACGGCGGTGAAATTGAGGCCGAGCGCGGTGTCGCGCTGCAGGGTCCAGGTTGTGTTTCGCGAGAGCAGGTCGACCTCGCCCGATTGCAGCGCGGTGAAGCGCTCCTTCGACGTCAGTGGTGTGTATTTGACCTTGGTCGCGTCGCCGAACATGGCTGCGGCCACCGCGCGGCACACGTCGACGTCGAGGCCGGACCAGTCGCCCTTGTCATTCGGATTGGAGAAGCCGGGCAGGCCGGTGCTGACGCCGCACTGCACAAACCCCTTCTGCTTGACTGCATCGAAGGTCTGGCCTGCCTGAGCGTTGGTCGCCATCGCTAAAACTGCCAGGGCGGCCCCGGCCGCCAACGAGCTCGACAACTGCATCAAATGGTCCTCCTGACCTCGTCGGGTCTGATCCTCAATCGGCCCGCATCACCGCCATGCAGCTACGCTGTGGCCACGCGTACAAAATGTCATGGCATGCGCCGATCGTCCTGCCAACACCTGGAAGCAAGATTGCTGCCAGCACATCCGGACCAGCCAGCACACCCCTCCCAGCCCGGCGCATCCGCCAGGCATTCTTCTCGCTTGCCGGGACCCGGTCCGGCTCGCCGAAGCTTACTCTCCGAAATGAAGGCGAGGCAATCTCAGTTGGAGCCACTGACGAAAGAGCATAGCACCTCTACCGCCTCAGGCCGGCTGGGCGCGCTCCGGCCCGCGTGCTATCGAGCCTGCGTCAGAGCGAAGGTAGAGCATGAAGGACACAACCCTCGTCACGACCCTCGGCCGTGACCCGCACGCCAATCACGGAATCGTCAATCCGCCGGTCTATCACGCGTCGACCGTGCTGCGGCCGAGCCTCGAGGCGCTCGACACGAGGCAGCCTGGCCAAGCCGTGCAGTACGGCAGATACGGCACCCCCACCACCTTCGCCCTCGAGGAGGCGGTGGCCGCGCTCGAGGGCGGCCACAAGGCGATCGCCGTGGGCTCGGGCAAGACGGCCATCACGGCCACGCTGCTCGCTCTGTTGGCAGCCGGTGACCACATCCTGATCACCGATTCCGTCTACGGCCCGACCCGGCGATTCGCCGACGGCATGCTCAAGCGCTATGGGGTCGAGGCCGACTACTACGACCCCGGCATCGGCGCCGGCATCCGGGCGCTGATCCGTCCCAACACCCGGATCGTCTTCACGGAAAGCCCGGGCTCGCTCACCTTCGAGGTCCAGGACATCCCGGCCATCGCCGAGGCAGCGCACGCCGCGGGTGCTCTCGTCGTGATGGACAACACCTGGGCCTCCCCGCTCTATTTCAAGCCCTTCGCGCATGGCGTGGACGTCAGCATCCAGGCGGCGACGAAGTATATCGGTGGCCATTCCGATCTCATGATGGGGATCATCACCGGGACCGAGGCCGTCTGGGACCGGCTGCGCGCCGGCGTCTACGAGACCGCGACCGCCGCAGCGCCCGACGACTGCTATCTCGCGCTGCGCGGGCTCCGCACCATGGCGACCCGGCTGGAGCGCCATCATCGAAGCGGCCTCGTCGTCGCCGAGTGGCTGCGGTCCCGGCCCGAGGTGCTGCAGGTCATGCATCCGGCGCTGCCGGGCGATCCGGGCCATGCCCTCTGGGAGCGCGACTTCCTCGGGTTCGTCGGGGCTTTTCGGCTTCGTTCTCAGGCCGTGCACGAGGACGCAGCTGGCGGCGATGGTCGATTCGATGGAGCTCTTCGGCATGGGCGCCAGCTGGGGCGGCTACGAGAGCCTGCTGATCCCGACCGATCCCGCGACCATCCGCACCGCCACGAGCTGGGCGCCCGTCGGGCAGAGCATGCGCATCCATGTCGGCCTCGAGGATCCGGACGATCTCATTCGCGAGCTCGAGGCGGGTCTGCGGCGCCTGACGGCCGCCGCATGACGCGGCCGCCCGTCGGCTAGCCGCCCTCGGGCCGCCTGATGCCGGCTATCAGGAACTCGCGGTTCCCCGCGGGGCCGAGCACCGGGCTCGGCACGATGCCCTGGACGGCCCAGCCCGGCTGGCTCACCCAGCCACGCTTCGATCCGGGCGCAGACGGCTTCGTGAAGGGCGGGGTCGCGCACGACGCCGCCCCGCCCCACCTGCCCCTTCCCCACCTCGAATTGGGGCTTGATCAGCGCGACGAGCCGCGCCTCGGGCCTCGTCAGGGCGAGGGCAGCGGGCAGGACGAGGGTGAGCGAGATGAAGCTCGCATCGCAGACGACGAGATCGACGGGCTCGGGGATCTGCTCGGCCGTCAGGTAGCGGGCATTGGTGCGCTCGAGCACGATGACCCGAGGATCGTTGCGCAGCGTCCAGGCCAGCTGGCCGTGGCCGACATCCACGGCGTAGACCCGGGCAGCACCACGCCGCAGCAGGACCTCCGAGAAGCCGCCGGTCGAGGCGCCGACGTCGATCGCGACGGCGCCCGCGGGATCGATCCCGAAACCGTCGAGCCCGGCCAGGAGCTTCAGGGCTCCGCGCGAGACCCAGTCGGCGCCGCCCCTTACCTCCAAAGGCAGATCGTCGGCCACGGCCTCCCCGGCCTTGTCGAGCCGACGCTCGCCCGAGAAGACACGGCCGGCGAGCACGAGCGCCTGGGCTTTCGCCCGCGTCTCGGCGAGGCGGCGATCGAGGAGGAGCTGATCGAGGCGGCGTCGGGGCGTGACTGTTCTCCCATGCTCAAAGCGCCACGCTCCTTCACCTCTGCCGGCATGGCTGTCAAATGGCATCGTGCGACGCGTGGCGAGGCTCCTCACCCCTGCTATGGGCAGCGACCGCCGTCGTGAGCCTCGATGGGGTCAGGTTCCACTCTCAATAGTCGAGACGAGCCGTCGGATGTGAATGCGCGGAACCATCCTGAGGCGTGAATGACATTCCATCGTTGACCGTTGCCGTTGGACAACAGTCGTGCAATTCTCACATAATCCATCTATGGTCCTGCCGTCGGCGCTTCGCGCTTGGGCGCGACGGCACAACAACGACTTACGTTAACGTTTACTTTGGATTACAAAGGAAAAAGAATGACTCGTGGTTATAAAGAGGCCAATAACCACAAGGCCAACTTTGACAACATCTACGATCGCCCGACTCCAATTCCGTACTACTCGACAATGCGGGAAGCGGGCTACGAGATCCCGCAGAATGCCAAGCCGCTGTTTGCCGCCCTCATCGAGCGGCTGCGGCGGGTGCGCGGCAGAAAGACCGTCGGTGTCCTGGATCTAGGCTGCTCCTATGGTGTCAGCGCAGCGCTCCTCAAATACGGGCTCTCGATCGAGCAGCTCTATGAGCACTACGATCGAGCCCGGCAGGAAGCTGCCGGACGGGAGGCCTTGCTCGCCAAGGACCGTGCGTGGCTGGGCCGCCTCGAGCGACGGGGCGACATCCGCGTTCACGGCGTCGACGTGGCAGAAAGCGCGGTGCGCTACGCCGTCGCCAGCGGGCTTCTCGACGGGGGCGTGGCCGCCGACCTCGAGGCCGACCCCTGTCCGCAGGCGACCCAGATCCCCGAAGCGATCGATCTCGTCATCTCGACCGGCTGCGTCGGCTATGTGACCGAGCGGAGCTTCCATCGCCTCCTCGACCGGGCGAGCCGGCCTTCACCGTGGATCGCTTCCTTCGTGCTGCGCATGTTCGATTACGGCCCGATCGAGGAGGCCCTGGCCTCGCGCGGCATGGTGACGGAGAAGCTGCGTGGCCGCAGCTTCGCGCAGCGCCGCTTCATTTCCGCCGAGGAGAAACGGCATGCGATCGAGCAGGTGACGAGCCTCGGGCGCGATCCGGCCGGTCTCGAGAGCCGCGGCCGCTACCATGCCGACTTCTACCTGTCGCGGCCTGCGGAAGAGGCGGAGCGGCAGACATTGCCGGAGCTCCTGGCCGGCATGGCGCAACGGCATGGAACGCAAGACGAGGCGCGGCCGAACGCATGATCACTGCCTCCGTCGCCGGAGGCTGATCTCACGCGGGGCGAGGGCGGCACGCCCTCGCCTGCGCGGCCCCTAGGGCGTGCCATCGACCGCGGCCAGCGGTGCCGTCTGCGCCTTCCCCACCCCCAGCAGGTCTTTGACCCTGGCCACGATGCTCTTCGCGTCGAGGCCGGCCTCCTCGTACTGGCCCTTGGGGGTGCCGTGGTCGATGAAGCGGTCGGGCAGCGTCAGCGAGCGCAGCTTGAGGCGGCCCTGGTCGAGCAGGCCTTCGTCGAGCAGAAGCTGCTGCACCTGGCTGCCGAAGCCGCCCACCGAGCCCTCCTCGATGGTGAGGAGAAGCTCGTGCTCGCGGGCGAGGCGGCAGATCAGCTCCTCGTCCAGCGGCTTGGCGAAGCGGGCATCCGCCACCGTCGTCGAAAGCCCCTCGGCCTCCAGCGTCTCGGCCGCCGACAGGCACTCCTGCAGCCGGGCGCCGAATGACAAAAGCGCGACGCGGCTGCCTTCCTTGACGATGCGGCCCTTGCCGATCTCGAGCGGCCGGCCGCGCTCGGGCAGCTCGATGCCCACGCCCTCGCCCCGGGGGTAGCGAAAGGCGATCGGGCCCTCGTCGTGATGCGGCCGCCGTCGCCACCATGTGCACGAGCTCGAGCTCGTCGGCCGCCGCCATCACGACGAAGCCGGGGAGACAAGAAAGATAGGCCACGTCGAAGCTGCCGGCGTGGGTGGCGCCGTCGGCCCCCACCAGACCCGCCCGGTCGATCGCAAAGCGCACCGGCAGGCCCTGGATCGCCACGTCGTGCACCACCTGGTCGTAGGCGCGCTGCAGAAAGGTCGAGTAGATGGCGCAGAAGGGCCGAAAGCCCTCGGCGGCGAGGCCGGCGGCGAAGGTCACCGCGTGCTGCTCGGCGATGCCCACGTCGAAGCTGCGCTCCGGAAAGCGCTCGGCCATCAGATTGAGCCCGGTGCCCGACGGCATCGCCGCCGTGATCGCCACGATCCGGTCGTCCGCCTCGGCCTCCCGCACCAGCGCCTTGGCAAAGACCGAGGTGTAGGAGGGCGCGTTGGCCTTTCCTTTTTGCTGGGCGCCGGTGGCGACGTCGAACTTGCCGACGCCGTGATATTTGTCGTCCGAGGCCTCGGCCGGCGGATAGCCTTTTCCTTTTTGCGTGACGACGTGGATCAGGACGGGGCCGCGGTCGTCGTCGTCCCGGATGTTCTCCAGCACCGGGATCAGATGGTCGAGATTGTGCCCGTCGAGCGGGCCCAGGTAATAAAAGCCCAGCTCCTCGAAGAGCGTCGTGCCGCCCGTGGGCAGGACGCGGGCATACTCCTCCGCCCGCTCCGCCGCCTTCTGGATGCGCCTCGGGAAGTAGGTGCTGAGCTGCTTGGCCACGTGGCGGAAGCTGCGATAGGCGTGCGAGGAGACGACGCGCGAGAGATAGGCGCTCATCGCCCCCGTGGGCGGGGCGATCGACATGTCGTTGTCGTTGAGGACGACGATCAGCCTGCCGCCGGCCGCGGCCGCGTTGTTCATGGCCTCGTACGCCATGCCGGCACTCATCGCCCCGTCGCCGATGACGCAGACGACGTTGCGCCGCGTGCCCTCGAGCCTCGCCGCCGCCGCCATGCCGAGCCCGGCCGAGATCGAGGTCGAGCTGTGCGCCGCGCCGAACGGGTCGTAGACGCTCTCCGACCGCCGCGTGAAGCCCGAGAGCCCCCCGGGCTGCCTGAGCGTCCTGATGCGCCCCCGCCGGCCGGTCAGGATCTTGTGCGGGTAGGCCTGGTGCCCGACATCCCAGATCAGCCGGTCATAGGGCGTCTCGAACACGCGGTGCAGCGCCACCGCCAGCTCCACCACCCCCAGCCCCGCCCCGAGATGCCCCCCCGTCACCGAGACCGCATCGATCATCTCCGAACGAAGCTCGTCCGCCAGCTGGCGAAGCTGATCCGCCGGAAGCGACCGCAGATCGGCCGGCTCCCCAATGCCGTCCAGAAGCGGCGTGCCGGTCATGGCTTGAAACGAACTCCCCCTTCCGAGCCGACGGGCGTCATGCTCGCCGATTGATCACAAAATCGAACAGCTCGCCCATGAGAGTCGCTCTTGGGCCGAGCGTGTCAAGCGCCGCCGCCGCCTCCCCGCGGAGAGCCACCAGGCGGCGCTCGGCGCCGGCAATCCCCGCAAGCGTGACGAACGTGGCCTTGCCATGGGCGGCGTCCAATCCCGAATCCTTTCCCGTCTCGGCGCTCGACTGCGTCACGTCCAAGAGATCGTCCTTGATCTGGAACGCCAGACCGAGGGCCCGCGCATAGGCGGCCACTGCGACTGCGCGCACCCTCATCGAGATCCGCCAGACGGGCGCCTGCCTCGCAGGCAAAGCCGATCAGGGCTCCCGTCTTGAGACGCTGAAGACGGACGACCGCCTCCTCGTCGAGGCTCTTGCCCTCGGCCTCGAGGTCCAGCATCTGGCCGCCGCACATGCCGGCCATGCCGGCACGCCCGGCCCAGCCCGGCCAGCAGGGCAAGGCGGCGTCGCCGCCTCGCAGGGCCAGTCCTCGCGGGCGAGCGCCTCGAAGGCCAGCGCCTGGAGGGCGTCGCCGGCGAGAATGGCCGTCGCCTCGTCGAAGGCCATATGACAGCTCGGGCGGCCGCGCCTGAGGGTGGCGTCGTCCATCGCCGGCAGATCGTCGTGGATCAGCGAGTAGGCATGGATCAGCTCGATCGCGGCGCCCACCCGCCTCAAGGCGGCCGCATCGGCCTCGCCGACCTGCCCGACCACCCAGACGAGGAACGGGCGCAGGCGCTTGCCGGCGCCCATCGCGCGCGTAGCGCATCGCCTCGAGCAGCCTGTCCGGGACATCCGGCTGCGGCGCCAGCAGAAGCCCGAGCTCGGCCTCGACGCCGGCCGCCACCTCGCCCATCGCTGCGGCGAGGCCGCCCGGTCATTCGCCGTCCAGCGGGGTCAAGGTCGCAGCGCCCGCCTTGTCGAAGCTCAGCTTCTCGACCCTGAGCTCGGCCTCCTTGAGCTTGGCGGCGCAATGCCGCCGCAGCTCCGTGCCGCGCTCATAGGCCTTGATGGATCCCTCGAGATCCAGCTGGCCACGCTCGAGCCTCTGGACGATCGCCTCGAGCTCGGCCAGGGCCTGCTCGAAGCTCATCTGCGCCCAGTGGCGCCGGCTGCTCCCCGGCGTCTCCGTTGTCGGCGGCCCCGAGGAAGGGCTCCTGTGCCACCATTGCTCCCGCCTTCTCCCGCTGCCGCGAGGCGCCCCGGGGATGGCCCTTCGCCTTCGGCCTGTCAACCGTGGGAGAGGCTCTCGAGATGGGCGACGACGCTCCGTCCGAGCGCCGGAGGGTCGTAGCCGCCCTCGAGCACGGAGACGATCCGCCCCTGAGCATGGCTCCGGGCGAGCTTGCCGAGCTCGTCCGTGATCCAGGCGAAATCCTGCTCGGTCAGGGCGAGGCTTGCCAGCGGATCGGCCCGATGGGCGTCGAATCCGGCGGAGATCATCAAAAGCTCCGGGCGGAAGCGATCGACCGCCGGCAGGACCCTGGCCTCGACCGCGACCCTGAACTCGTCGGAGCCGCTGCCGGGGCCCAGCGGGACATTGACGATGTTGCCTGCCACACCCGTCTCTCGGGGAGCGCCCGTCCCCGGATAGAGCGGCCATTGGTGGGTCGAGACGTAGAGAAGATCGGGATCGTCCCAGAACGCCGCCTGCGTGCCGTTGCCGTGGTGCACGTCGAAGTCGACGACGGCGATGCGCCGCAGCCCATGGACATGGCGAGCCTGAAGCGCTCCGATGGCGATGCTGTTGAAGAGACAAAAGCCCATGGCACGGTCGGGCTCGGCGTGGTGGCCGGGTGGCCGCATCGCGCAGAAGGCGGCCTTGGCCTCGCCGCCGATGACGGCATCGACCGCAGCGCAGGCGGCCCCGGCCGCCCGGAGCGCGGCCTCGCCGGAGGCGGGTGACATCGCGGTGTCGGGATCGAGGCGGGCATGCCCTTCGGCCGGCACGCGGGCGAGGAGCGATGCCGGATAGGGTGCCGGATGGACCCGCTCGATCTGCTCGATCGTCGCACGGGGCGCCTCGCGTCGCTCGAGGCCGGGAAGAGCCGCCCGCTCCACCGCCTTCAAGATCGCCTGGAGCCGGACCGGCGCCTCAGGATGCCCCGGCCCGGCATCGTGCTCGATGCCCGTCGGATGCGTGTAGAACAGCACAGTCACGAGCGCCTCCCCTTGTCGTCGAACACCGGTGAGCCATGGGCCGGCCGGGGATGCAAGGCCGAAAAGGCGAGGATGAAGCCCTCAGGCGGCCAGCCGGGCGAGGTCGCCGACGAGCTTGCGGGCCGCCTTCAGCCGCTCCTTCGGGCTCTGCCGTCTCGCGCAGCTCGACGAGGCGATGGTCGGGGCGGACCTTCACCTGCCCGCGGCGCTCGCTGATCCAGCTCACCAGTCGCTCGGGCCGGGAGAAGCGGTTGTCGTGGAAGCTGATGACGATGCCCTTGGGGCCGGCGTCGAGCTTTCGGACGTTGGCACGGCGGCAGAGCAGCTTGATCATCACGATCTGCAAGAGCTGGTCCGTCTCGGGCGGGAGCTGGCCGAAGCGATCGATCAGCTCGGCCGCGAAGCCGTCGACCTCCTCCTCGCTCTCGAGCGCCGCCAGGCGGCGGTACATGGCGAGGCGAAGGTCGAGATCCCCGATATAGCTCTCGGGCATCAGGGCCGCGGCATCGACCGTGATCTGCGGCGTCCACTCGCCGGCACCGGCCGCTGCCGGCTCCTCGGCGGCCTGACGCTTGAGCTCCGCCACCGCCTCCTCGAGCATGTGATTGTAGAGCTCGAAGCCGACCTCGCGGATCTGGCCCGACTGCTCGTCGCCGAGAAGATTGCCGGCACCGCGAATGTCGAGATCGTGGCTGGCGAGCTGGAAGCCCGCACCCAGCCCGTCGAGCGACTGGATGACCGAGAGGCGCTTTTCCGCCGTGTCCGCCAGGGCCTTGCTGGCCGGCACGGTGAAGTAGGCGTAGCCCCTGACCTTCGAGCGGCCGACGCGCCCTCGCAGCTGATAGAGCTGGGAAAGCCCGAAGAGCTCGGCGCGGTGGACGATCAGCGTGTTGGCATTGGGGATGTCGAGCCCGCTCTCGACGATGTTGGTGGCGAGGAGGACGTCGAGGCGGCGATCGTAGAACTCGCCCATCACCGCCTCGAGCTCGGCGGTGGGCATGCGGCCGTTGGCGACCGACACCCTCACCTCCGGCACGAGGGCTCGCCAGGTCCTTCAGCAGGCCCGGCCTGGTCGGACACGCGGGGACAGACATAGAAGACCTGCCCGCCCCGGTGATACTCGCGCAGGATCGCCTCGCGGAGCACGACCGGGTCGGCGGGCATCACGAAGGTGCGAACCGCCAGCCTGTCGACGGGCGGTGTCGCGATGATCGAGAGGTCCTTCATCCCGCCCAGCGCCATGTGCAGCGTGCGCGGGATCGGCGTCGCGGTCATGGTGAGGACGTGGACCTCGGCGCGGAGCTGCTTCAGCTTCTCCTTGTGGGTGACGCCGAAATGCTGCTCCTCGTCGATGATCACCAGCCCCAGATTCTTGAGCTCCACATTCTTCCCGAGCAGCGCGTGGGTTCCGATGACGATGTCGATCTCGCCTGCGGCCAGGCCCTTCTTCACGGCCTCGGCCTCCTTGGCCGTGACGAACCGCGAGAGCTGGGCCACGCCGAATCGGCAGGCCCGCGAAGCGCTGGCTGAACACCTGAAAGTGCTGCCGGGCCAGCAGCGTCGTCGGGCACAGCAGCGCCACCTGCTTGCCCGACATCGCGACGACGAACGCGGCCCTCAGCGCCACCTCGGTCTTGCCGAAGCCGACATCGCCGCAGATGAGCCGGTCCATCGGATGGCCCGAGCCCAGATCCTCGAGCACCGCCTCGATGACGCGGAGCTGGTCGTCGGTCTCCTCGTAGGGGAAGCGGGCCGCGAACTCCTCGTAGATGCCGGGCGCCAGCTGCATCGCCTCGCCGTGCTTGAGGGCGCGCTGGGCGGCGACCTTAATCAGCTCCTCGGCCAGCTCCTTGATCCGCTGCTTGACCTTGGCCTTGCGGTGCTGCCAGCCGACCCCGCCCAGCTTGTCGAGCTGCGCCGCATCGTCGGCATGGCCGTAGCGCGACAGGATGTCGAGATTCTCGACGGGCACGAAGAGCTTGTCGCCGCCCTGATAGATCAGCTTCAGGCAGTCGTGGGGTGCTCCGCCGATCTCGAGCGTAACGAGGCCCTCGAAGCGCCCGATGCCGTGCTCGGCATGGACGACGAGGTCGCCCTCGCTCAGCACCGAGAGATCGGCGATGAACTTGTCCGCGCGCCGGCTCGTGCGCGCGGCCCGGGTCAGCCGGTCGCCCAGAAGGTCCTGCTCGGTGAGGACGCAGAGCCCGGGCGCCACGAGCCCGTGGTCGAGCGGCAGCACGGCGAGCGCCACGCCGACGGCACCGGCCAGCTCGCGGGCGTGCCGGAGCCGGGTGAAGGTCTCCTGGCCGTGATCCTCGAGCACCTGCCGGAGACGCTCGAGTGCGCCCTCGCTCGCGGCCGTCACGAGCGGGCGTGCGCCTTCGGCGAGCAGCGATCGGAGGTGGGCCACGATGGCGTCGAAGAGATTGATCGAGCGGTCTGCGCGCTCGCGGGCGAAATCGCGCGACGGCCGGCCTTCGAGGTCGACCACACCGCCGACACCGGCCGGCGCACGCGGCGGGGGCCCGAAGATCGAGAACTCGTAGCTCGTCCGGCACTCGACCTGCTGCGCCAGGCTCTGCTCGTCCAGGTAGAGAAGATGCGGCGAGAGTGGTCGATACGGTGTCGCGCCGAAGCTCGAGCCGGCTGGGCAGCGGCGCCCGCCGGGCCTCGTAATGCTCACCGATCAGGGCGGCCCTGGCGGCGATTCCGTCCCGCGCCAGATGGTCGAAGGCGACCTCGGCGTCGCCGTCCAGATAGTCGAAGAGCGTCGCCAGCTGCTCGTGGAAGAGCGGCAGCCAATGCTCCATGCCGGGATAGCTCCGGCCCTCCTTGACCGCATCGAAGAGCGGGTCGCCGGTGACCGCGCCGAACTGCTGGAGGTAGCCGACCTTGAAGCGATCGATCGCCGCCTGATCGAACACCACCTCGCTGACGGGCCCGATCTCCAGGCGCTCGACGCGCTCGAGCGAGCGCTGCGTCAGCGGGTCGAAGGTGCGGATCGTCTCGACCGTGCTGCCGAAGAAGTCGAGCCGCAGCGGCTGCTTGTCGGCGGTGGGGAAGACGTCGAGAAGGCCGCCGCGCACGGCGTACTCGCCGGGCTCGACCACCGTGCCGGTGCGGGCATAGCCATTGCGCCCGAGATAGTCGACGAGCGCATCGCGATCGAGCCGCTCGCCGGCTCGGGATCGGAAATGCCCGCCGCGGACGGTGCCGGCGGTGGGTACACGCTGAAGGACCGCATTGGCGGTGGTGAGCACGAGCCGCGGCCGGTTGCCCCTGCCCTCCGCCAGACGCGCCAGCGTCTGCAGCCGCTCGGCCATGAGCTGGCCGTTCGGCGACACGCGATCGTAGGGCAGGCAGTCCCACGCCGGGAAGGTGAGGATGTCGGTCGTCGGGCGCAAAGAACCGGACGAGCCCCGCGATCTGCGCCAGCCGGGGCTGATCGCGGGCGATGAAGAGAAGCGAGCCCCCCTTCCTCGCGCTCAGCCGCTTGGCGATGAAGCGCGCCTCGAGCCCGTCGCGCGCATTCGCCGACGAGCATTCGGCGCGGCGCCTCGGCGACAGGACGCGCCGCCGGCGGATCGAGGACCGCATCGGCCTCGGCCACCCCTGGTCTCCCTTCAGGCAGCGCCGTGGCCCGATGAGGGGTCGAAGCGCCGCAGCATGTCGAGCACGTCGTTCTCGTGACGAGCCGGCGCCCGACGCCGCCCCGTGATCCACGCGAACAGATCCTGGTCGCTCTCGCCCAGCAGCGCCTCGTAGCGATCGAGCTGGCCCTCGTCGAGGCCGTCGAGACGGGCTGCGGCAAAGCGACCGAGCACGAGGTCGCTCTCGAGAAAGCCGCGATAGCGGCTTTGGTGCAGGAGGCGCTTGCGCCTTATGGCGGTGGGCTCGCTCAACGTGATACCTCGCGCCTGGATCCTCGGGCGCCCGCGGACGAACGAGCGTGGAGGTGTAGCTGAAATGAGCCGGCCGGCCAAGCCGACCGACCGCTGCGCCGTCCGGCGAGCGCCACACCACGCGTCCACCGCGTCTCTACCCCCTTTTCGCGCCGGCCTCGGAGCTGCCGGGCGCTGGTCCTGCAACGGTTTCGCTCCTTTCCCGCCTCATCGGGCGGGAGGACCCGCGCTGTCTCGATCTGCTCTGGCATGCGCCACGCGCATGGATCGCGACGGAGCCGCTGGCCGACCTCGCCGCCGCGCCGCCCGACCGTCAGGTCACGCTCCTGGTCGACATTCTCCGCCACGAGCCGGCTGCGGCGGCGCGCCGGCCGCATCGCGTTGTCGCCGGCACCGCCGGCGAGGAGGTCGAGCTCGTCTTCTTCGGGCTCCCGGCCCTGGCGGTCGAGCGGCGCTTCCAGGTCGGCCGCCGCCACCTGGTTCATGGCCGCCTCGGGCAGTACGGGACCCGCTGGCAGATGGCGCATCCCGAGAGCCTTCCCCTTGCTCGCGCAGGCGGGCCTCCTCTGCCGCTCTATCCGGTCGTCGCAGGTCTCCATCAAGGACGCCTGCGCCGGCTCGTCGGAGCGGCGCTCGAGCGGCTGCCCGAGCTGCCGAGTGGCAGGGCGGCGCCACGGCGCTCTCCATGCAGCTCCCGGGCTTCGCCGACGCCATCAAGGCGCTGCATGGCACAGGCTCCGAGGTCGCCGCAGCCGACGGTCGGCGCCGGCCTGGCGTTCGACGAGCTGCTGGCGATGCATCTGGCGCTCGGCCTCGTGCGGCGCCACCGCCCGACCGCCACCCGCCGTCCCACGGTGGGCGACGGCCGGCTGCAGCGCGCGCTGCTGGCGCGTCTGCCGTTCGCGCCGACCTCCGATCAGGCGGCGGCGCTTGGCCGAGGTCCAGAGCCGATCTCGCGGACCCGGCGGCCCGTGTGTCCGCCTCCTGCAGGGCGACGTGGGCTCGGGCAAGACGCTGGTCGCCTTCATGGCGATGCTGACCGCGGTGGAGGCAGGGCGCCAGGCCGTGCTGATGGCGCCCACCGAGCTCCTGGCGCGCCAGCACCATCAGACGCTGAGCGCCTGGGCAGCTCCGCTGGGCCTCGAGGTCGGCCTCGTCGTCGGTGGCGATGCGAGGCCTCGAGCCGAGCTGCTCGCCGCCCTGGCCGAGGGCCGGATGCCCATGGCCGTGGGCACGCACGCGCTGCTGCGCCCCGACATCAGCGCTCGCCGATCTGGCGCTCGCCATCGTGGACGAGCAGCACCGCTTCGGCGTCGCCCAGCGCCTGGCCCTGGTGAGAAAGGCGGCGGCAGCCTCCCTTCTCCTGATGAGCGCCACGCCGATTCCGCGCAGCCTCGTGATGGCGCTCCATGGCGACATCGAGGTCTCGACGCTGCGCCAGAAGCCGGCTGGCCGGCAGCCCGTCCTCACCCGCGTCCTGCCGGCGCGCCGCCTCCCCGAGGTGGTCGAGGCGTGCGGCCGCGCGCTGGATGGCGGCGCCCGGATCTTCTGGATCTGCCCGGTCATCGAGGAGGACGGCGAGGAAGAGGAAGCCGTCGCGGGCGTGGAGACGCGCCATCGCGTGCTGAGCGAGCGCTTCGGCGCCGCCGTCGGCATCGCGCATGGCGCGCAGCGCGCGCGTGAGCGCGAGGCGGCGATGCGGGCCTTCGCCGAGGGTCGAACGCGCATCCTCGTCGCCACGACGGTGGTCGAGGTCGGGGTCGACGTGCCGGAGGCGACGATCATCGTCGTCGAGGGGGCCGACCGCTTCGGCCTGGCCCAGCTTCACCAGCTTCGCGGCCGGGTCGGGCGCGGCAGCGAGCGCGCCGCCTGCCTTCTCCTCTATGGCCAGCGCCTGAGCGAGGCCGGCCGGGAGCGCCTGCGCACGCTTCGACGGACGACCGACGGGTTCGCCATCGCCGATGCCGATCTGAGGCTGCGGGGGCCGGGGGAGATCCTGGGCACGCGGCAGAGCGGGCTGCCGGCCTTTCGCGTCGCGCTTCTGCCGGACGATCAGCCCCTGCTCGAGGCGGCGCGCATCGAGGCGGCCAGCGCCCTCGCCGTCGACCCGGACCTCGAGAGCGAGCGCGGTCGGGCGCTGCGCCTGCTGCTGCATCTCTTCGAGCGCGACGAGGCGCTCGGTCTAGTCGCTGCGGGCTAGCTCGGGCTCGACCGTCGGGGCGGATCGCCCGGATGCTCGGACGCGTCGATGCCGGCGGCGTGACGATCCCGCCCGAGATGATGAGCTTCATCGCGTCCTCGATCGACATGGCGAGCGGCACGACGTCGCGGCGCGGCACGACCATGTAGAAGCCGGTCGTCGGATTGGGCGTGCTGGGCATGAAGAGGCTCACGGCATCGTCGCCGACGACGTCGCGGATCTCGCCCTGGGCCGTGCCGGTCACGAAGGCCAGGACCCACATGTCCCGCCTGCGGCCACTCGACCAGGACGACCTCGCGGAAGGACCGTGACGAGTTCGCGAGCACCGTCTCGAAGATCTGCTTCAGCGTGCCGTAGATGCTGCGGATCACGGGCATGCGGTGAAGGATCCGCTCGCCCACCCGCATGATCGTCCGGCCGACCATGCCGGCCGCGAACCAGCCGATCAGGATCAGGAGGCCGATCATGATGACGAAGCCGAGCCCGGGGATGCTGAAGGGCAGATAGGTGCCGGGATTGTACCGGGCCGGGATGATCGCCGCGGACCAGTTGTCCACATAGTCCGACGATCTGCCAGACGATCAGGATGGTGATGCTGATCGGCGCGGTGACGATGATGCCGGCCAGGAGATAGGCACGCAGACGCGCGCCCAGCCGGTGCTTGCCCGGCCTCCTCGGCTCGTGCCGCCCGGCGCCACGGCTCTCGCCCACCGCCTCGTCGGTGTCGTCCAGATCGTCCTTCACGGCGCCCCTGCCCCGGCCATCTTCGCCCTCTGGCTCGTTACTATGCGCGGCACGTCACCGGCCGTCCAGCGAGCGCCGCGACCGAATGCCTTCGGGGATGTCACCTGGGCTGCGCCCGGACGTCGTCGCGCCTCCGCGCCGATCAAAATTAGCTAGAATTTTATCGGTCTTTTCGTGAATAGCCACAATAATGATACAAAAATGAAAAATGTTGACGCTCGATAAATACAATACCAACGTCGCATCCGTGGCCGGATCGCAGGTACTTCCCTCGATCAGTCGGCTCTATCGATGTAGTATGAGAAAGCAGAGCGATGGAGAATGAGATGACCGTGATCAGGAACACCATTCTGCTCGTTCGTCGGATCGCAGAGCTCCAGCGGCGCAGGGAGGGACTTTCCGAGCGCCAGGACCAGCTCCGTCGGAGCCTGCCGGAATGGACCTTCGCCCCTTTGCAGCTCGTCGGCATGTCGGCCGCCGAGATCCGCTCGGCGATGGTCGATCTCGACCGGGCGGAGCAGGCGGCCGGCCTCGATCAGATCGACCAGGACATCGAGACGCTCGATCGCCAGATCGAGGAGCTCGAGAACATTCTCCTGACCACGCCCTCCCGCTCGCTCGATGGCATTCAGGCCGTCCTCGAGCTGGCGATCGGCAGGTTCCGCTCACAGACGGTGAGCGATCCGGACGACGTCTTCTACGACTATGGAGACGCCCGGGTGCTGTTCTTCCTCGAGCGCGCTGCCGACGATCTGCGCGGCGCAATCCAGGAGACGCAGCGCCGCGCGAGCTGAGGCGCGCCCCTAAAAGGCGAGCTGACCTTCCTCCAGGGCGTGGCAGGCCGCGCGGGCCGGGCCCGCGTGGCGAAGCAGCGGCAGCTCGCGGCGGCAGCGCTCCTTCGCGTGCGGGCAACGCGGGTGAAACGCGCAGCCCTGGGGCGCGCCGAGCTGGCCCGGCGGATCGTCCCGCATCACCTGCCGTGCCCGGCCCGGTCGGGCAAGGCTCGACGAGGAAGTCCAGGAGTGCCCGCGTATAGGGGTGGACCGGGCGGCACAGAACGGATCGGGCCGGACCCGTCTCGACGATCCGGCCCAGATACATGACCGCCACCTCGGTCGCCATCTGCGCCGCGACGGCAAGGTCGTGGCTGATCAGCAGATAGGCGAGGCCATGGCGCTCCTGCAGGCCTCGCAGCAGGCCCAGGATCTGCGCCTGGACGACGACGTCGAGGGCGGATGTGGGCTCGTCGGCGATGATGAGCTCCGGCGAGGCCGCAAGCGCCCGGGCGATCGAGACGCGCTGGCGCTGCCCGCCGGACAGCGCGTGCGGGAAGTGGTCGGCGTCGGCCGGGATCGAGGCCGAGATCGGCCAGAAGGGCATCGGCACGCTCCCGCAGCTCACGCCCGCTCCCGCGGACGCCGCCGGCGCGCAACGCCTCGCACAGGGTCGCACGCACCCGCCAGCGCGGGTCGAGGCTCGCACGCGGGATCCTGAAAGATCATCTGCGGCCCAAGGCCGTGGCTCCTTCGCCGCCGATCGACGCAGAGCAGCCGCCTGCCCGCGTAGAGCACCTGCCCGGCCGTGGGCTGGATCAGCCCGGCCACCAGCCGCGCGAGCGTCGACTTCCCGCAGCCCGATTCGCCCACGACCGCGAGCGTGGTGCCGCCGCGCAGCCTCAGGCTCACATCCACCACGGCATGGACCGGGCAGGCTCGTGCGCCTGGTGACGAGCCCCCATGGCCGGGACCACGTGGCACCGAAGGACCTCGACAGACCCCGTGTCTCGAGCAGCGGTCCCTCATGCATCGGACGCGACCTCGCGGGCATGCCAGCACGCCACGCTGTGCCCGCCGCCCCGCGGCGCCAGCGTCGGCGCCGCCTCCCCGCACCGGGCGGTGGCCCTCGGGCAGCGCGGGTGGAAAGCGCAGCCGGAGGGCGTTGCCCCGAGCCCCGGCAGGTTGCCGGCGATCACGTCGAGCCGGCTCGCCTGCGGGTCGATCCTCGGCAGGGCGGCGATCAGGGCGGCCGCATAGGGGTGCGCCGCCCCGCCGTGCAGAAGCTCCACCGGCCCGGATCTCGACGATGCGGCCGGCATACATGATCGCGAGCCGGCTCGCGGCATCGGCGACGACCCCGAGATCATGGGTGATGAGGAGAACGGCGGTGCCGCGGCGACGACACAGGCTCCTCAGGAGCTCGATCAGCCGCGCCTGGGTGGCGACGTCGAGCGCGCTCGTCGGCTCGTCGGCCACGAGCAGCGCCGGGTCGGCGCAGAGCGCGAGGGCAATGACGGCGCGCTGGCGCATCCCGCCCGAGAGCTCATGGGGATAGGCGTCGATGCGCCGCTCGGGAGAGGCGAGCCCCACCTCGCGGAGAAGACCGACGGCGCGCTCGCGAGCTGTCGCGAGGGAGACGTCCAGATGGGTGCGGATCGTCTCGACGAGCTGGTGGCCGATGGAGCGGACGGGGTCGAGGCTCGCCTGCGGATCCTGGAACACGCTCCCGATCTCCTTGCCGCGGACGCGCCGCGCCGCCTCTCCCGCCAGGCCATCGATCCGCCTGCCGCCGAGGCGGATGGCGCCGCCCGTGATGCATGCGCCGGCGCGGCAGGAGGCCGATCAGGGCCGAGGCCAGGAGCGACTTCCCGGCGCCGGACTCGCCCACGAGGCCCACGATCTCGCCAGGTGCGATTGCAAGCGAGATCCCGTCGACGGCCCTGAAGCGGCCTCGCCCTGTCGCCACCTCGACGGTGAGCCCCTCGACCTCGAGCGCGGCCGGGGCCGAGGGCCGGGCTCAGCGGACGCGCGGATCGACGGCATCCCTGAGCCAGTCGCCCATGACGTTCAGTGCCAGCATGATCAGAATGACGACGGCCGCCGGCGAGAGGGCCACCCACCATTCTCCGGACAGCAGAAGGTCGCTGCCGGTACGGATCAGCGTGCCGAGCGACGGCTCGGTCGGCGGCAGGCCCACGCCGAGAAAGGACAGCGTCGCCTCCGTTCCGACGGCAAGGCCGAGCCCGACGGTGCCGACGACGAGAAGCGGGCCCAGCACGTTGGGAAGGATGTGGCCGAGGATGATCCGCCGCGGAGGAGGTGAAGCAGCCGCGCCGCCAGGACGTATTCCTTGCCGCCTCGACGGCGGCCGCCGGCCCGCGCCAGGCGGGCATACTGCGGCCAGGCGGCAAGACCGATCGCGACGACGAGGACCGCCATCGACAGCTGGTCGCGCTCCGGCGGCGGAAGGGCTGCTCGCACGAAGCCATCGAGCAGAAGCGCCACGAGGATGCTGGGGATCGCCAGCTGCACGTCCGCCATGCGCATGACCAGGGTTGCGCCGAGGCCCCCGCGGTAGCCGCTCCACAGGCCGAGCCCGGTGCCGAGGGTCGCGGCGAGAACGACCGAGGCGCCACCGATCGCAAGCGAGGCCCGGCTGCCGTAGAGGATGGTCGCGAGGACGTCGCGCCCCTGATCGTCGGTGCCGAGAGGATGGCGCAGGCTACCGGTGGGCATCCAGCATGGCGGCGTGAGCGCGTCCTGCGAGATCGAAGCCGGCAGGATCGAGCGCTCTCCTTGGGGACGATCCAGGGTGCAGCCAGCGCTGCCGCCACCGCGAAGGCCAGGACGAAGGCAGCGACGGCGGCCAGCGCCGAGCCGGCTCGCGCACCGGCCGAGGCGGGCTCGACGCCGGGCCGGCACGGCTCAGAGCGCCGGCCGCGAGAAGGCGGGCGACCGCCTCAGCCGCGGGTCCAAGGCGAGACAGACGAGATCGACGACGAGGCCGATGGCGACGAAGAGAAGAGCCACGAGGACGAGATAGGCGGTCAACACCGGCAGGTCGGCCAGCACCGACGGCCTGGATCAGCAAAAGGCCCAGGCCCGGCCATTGAAAGACGGTTTCCGTGACGACGGAGAAGGCGATCAGCGAGCCGATCTGCAGCCCGGTGATCGTCACGACGGGCAGGAGCGCGTTGCGGAGCGCATGACCCAGGTGGATCGCCCTGTCGGTGAGCCCCCGGGCCCGGGCGAAGCGGATAGGCTCGCTCGCGAGCACCTCGAGCATCTCGGCCCGCACGAGCCGCACGATCGAGGGCGAGCTGGTAGAGGGCAAGGGTCGTGGCCGGCAGGAGGATCGCCCGCCAGCCCTCGACGGTCAGCAGGCCCGTGGTCCAAGAAGCCCAGCCGAACGACCCGGCCGCGCCCGAACGGCCGGCAGCCAGCCGAGCTGCACCGCGAAGAGCTGGATGAGCAGGATGCCGACGATGAAGGTGGGCACGCTGACACCGAGGAGCGAGACCGCCAGCACCGCCGATCCAGCCATCCGCCTCGGCGACCGCGCAGCGGACGCCGAGCGGGATGCCGATCGACAGGGCCAGGACCGAGGCGACGAGCACGAGCTCGAGCGTTGCCGGCAGCCGCTCCGGCCAGAAGATCGGCTGACCGGGCCGGCGCAGACGCCAGGACGTCCCGAGATCGCCATGGACGAAGCGCACGACGAACGCGGCGAAGCGCGCCGGCAGCGGCCGATCCACGCCGAGGTGCTGCGAAGCGCGGCACGGTCGGCGAGGCTCGTCTCCTGGCCGACCAGGCCCGCCACCGGATCGCCCAGATTGCTCGAGAGCAGCGAACGCGAGCAGCGCCACCGCCAGCATGACGAGCGCGGCCTGAGCATCCGGCTCAGCAAATACGCGAACATAATGCATATTACTAAACCAAAAGGCGATATCGTCAACCGCGGCAGCGCGGCTCAGGCCTGCGTCCCTGCCCTCCTCGACGGCGTGGCAGGCGGCGAGGCGGCCGTGATAGGCAGCGCAGCGCCGGCTCCTCGCGCCGGCAGCGCTCGTCGGCGAGCGGGCAGCGCGGATGGAAGGTGCAGCCCGAGGGCGGATCGAGGGGCGAGGGCAGCTCGCCCTGGATCCTGAGGCGCGGACGCCGGGTGCCCGGATCGGCGACCGGCGTCGCCGCCAGGAGCGCCCGCGAATAGGGGTGGCGCGGGCCGGCGAAGATCGTCTCGGCGGGGCCCTGCTCGACCGGCCGGCCGAGATACATGACCATCACGTCGTCGGCGATGTGGCGGACCACCGACAGATCGTGGCTGATGAAGAGATAGGCGAGGCCCAGCTCGCTCCTGCAGGTCGCCCAGGAGGTTCAGGACCTGCGCCTGGATCGAGAGGTCGAGCGCCGATACCGGCTCGTCGAGGACGACGATCTTGGGCCGGAGCATGAGCGCGCGGGCGACGGCGATGCGCTGCCGCTGGCCGCCCGAGAACATGTGCGGATAGCGGGGCGCGTACTCGGGCCGGAGCCCCACCCTGCGCATCATGTCGGCCACGGCCTCGCGGCGCTCGGCGGCCCGAGAGCTTGGTGTTGATCCTCAGCGGCTCGGCCAGGATGGTCTGGATCTTCTGGCGCGGGTTGAGCGAGCCGTAGGGATCCTGGAAGACGATCTGGACGGCGCTCCTGCAGGCTGGCGGCGCTCGTGGGGCGAGGCGGTCGTCGACCGTGACGCCGTCGATCGACGAGGCTGCCGGCGGTCGGCTCCTCGATCATCGTCACCATGCGGGCCAGGGTCGACTTGCCGCAGCCGGACTCGCCGACGATGGCCAGGGTGCTTCCCGCGGGCCAGCGTGAAGCTGACGCCGGCCACGGCACGCAGCACGGCACCCTCGCGGAACATGCCGCCGCCCACCCGGTAGTTGCGGACGAGCGAGCGGGCCTCGAGAACCGTCGGTGCGGCGCTCATCGGGACGGCCGCCCGCGACACCGGGATGGCCTGTGGGCCCGCCGTGCTCGAGCGCGAAAGTGGCAGCGTGCCAGGCCGAGGCTCGCGGAGGCCGGCGCGCGGCACCTCCGTCCGGCACCGCTCCACCGCGAAGCTGCAGCGCGGATTGAACAGGCAGCCCGTGGGCCGATCGAACAGGCCCGGCACGACGCCCGGGATCGAGGCGAGCCGCACGCCTTTCTGCGCCCGCTCGGGCAGCGCCTCGAGCAGGGCCGCCGTGTAGGGGTGGTGCGGGTCGGCGAAGAGGCCCTGGACGCTCTGCCTGCTCGACCTGCTGCCCGGCATACTGCACGACGACGCGCTCGGCCGTCTCGGCGACCACGCCCATGGCGTGGGTGATCAGCACGAGCGCCATGCCGCGATCGCGCTGCAGGTCGACCAGTAGCTGGAGGATCTGGGCCTGGATCGTCACGTCGAGCGCCGTGGTCGGCTCGTCGGCGATCAGGAGCTTGGGATTGCAGGCGATCGCCATGGCGATCATCACCCGCTGGCTCATGCCGCCCGACATCTGGTGCGGGAACGAGCCGAGGCGGCGCTCGGGCGCCGGGATGCCGACCTGGGTCATCAGCTCGATGGCCCGCTGCCGCCGCTCCCGCCGGCTGCCGCCCAGATGGGTGCGGATCGCCTCGTCGATCTGGAAGCCCACCGTGAAGCAGGGATTGAGCGAGGTCATCGGCTCCTGGAAGATCATCGCCATCTCCTTGCCGATGATCTTCCGTCGCGAAGCACCCGACATGCCGATCAGGCTCCGGCCCGTCGAAGGCCATGCGCTCGGCGGTGATCCGCGCGGTGGGCGGCAGGAGGCCCATCACGGCCAGCATCGAGACCGACTTGCCCGAGCCCGACTCGCCGACGATGGCCACGATCTCGCCCGGCTCGACATCGAGGTCGATGCCGTCGACGGCCCGCAGAAGCCCGCCCGCCACCGGGAACTCGACCGTGAGGTTGCGGATCTCGAGGAGCGTCATGAGCGCTTCAGCTTCGGATCGAGCACGTCGCGGAGACCGTCGCCCATCAGGTTGATGGCGAGCACCGTGACGAGGATGGCGAGGCCCGGGAAGGTCACGACCCACCAGGCCCTGAGGATGAACTCGCGGGCATCGGCCAGCATCGTGCCCCACTCGGGCGTCGGCGGCTGGGCACCCATGCCGAGAAAGCCCAGCGCCGCCATGTCGAGGACGGCGTTGGAGAAGCCGAGCGTCGCCTGGACGATGAGCGGCGGCAGGCAGTTGGGCAGCACCGTCAGGAACATCAGGCGAAGCATGCCCGCCCCGGCGACGCGGCTGCCGGTCACATAGTCCTTGGAGAGCTCCTGGATGGCCGAGGCGCGGGTCAGGCGCACGAAGTGGGGGATGTAGACGATCGCCACGGCCAGGACGGCGTTGAAGAGGCCGGGGCCGAGGATGGCGACGACGACGAGGGCCAGGAGCAGGCTCGGCACCGAGAGGATGACGTCCATGAGGCGCATGATCGGCGATCTCGAGCCAGCCGCGGAAGAAGCCCGCGACGAGGCCGAGCGAGATGCCGACGCTGAGCGAGATGACGATGACGACGAGGCCGATCATCAGCGAGTAGCGGGCGCCGTAGATCAGGCGCGAGAGAACATCGCGGCCCACCGGATCGGTGCCGAGCAGGAAGCGCCAGCTCCCTCCGTCCTGCCAGGCCGGCGGCACGAGGAGAGCGTCGCGGAACTGCACGTCGGGATTGTGGGGGGCGATCAGCGGCGCGCCGATGGCCACGACGACGAGGAGGACGAAGAAGGCGAGCCCGGCCACGGCGCCGCGGTTCCCGCGGAAATAGTGCCAGCCTTCGGCCAGCGGTCCGGGCGGCCGAGGGGCCGACCGGCTCGGCGGCCGCCGCCCTCGCCAGAAGCTCGTCCCGTGACGCCATCGCTCAGCCCCTGTGCCGGATGCGGGGATTGACGAGACCATAGAGCAGATCGACGAGCAGATTGACGAGCATGACGAAGCTCGCGATCAGCAGAAGCCCGCCCTGCACCTCGGGATAGTCGCGCCGGAAGATCGCCTCGACCAGCCACTTGCCGACCCCCGGCCAGGAGAAGATCGTCTCGGTCAGGATGGCGCCCGCGAGCAGCAGCCCGGTCTGCAGGCCGATGGTGGTGACCACCGGGATCAGCGCGTTGCGCAGCGCATGGAGGCCAACGACCCGCCATGGCGGCAGGCCCTTGGCCCGGGCGGTGCGCACATAGTCCTCGCCCAGCACCTCGATCATCGCCGAGCGCGTCTGCCTGGCGATCACGGCGAGCGGGATCGTGCCCAGGACGATGGTCGGCAGGATCAGGTGGCTGACCGCCGAGCGGAAGGCGCCCGACTGGTCGGACAGCAGGGAATCGATCAGCATGAAGCCGGTGACGGGCTCGAAATAGTAGACGAGATCGATGCGCCCGGAGACCGGCGTCCAGCCGAGGATGCCCGAGAAGAAGATGATGAGGAGCAGACCCCACCAGAAGATCGGCATCGAATAGCCCGTGAGGGTCACGGCCATGACGGTGTGGTCGAAGGACGGTGCCGCGCTTGACGCCGGCGATGATGCCGGCAGGCAGCCCGATCGACGATCGCCAGCAGCATGGCGCAGATCGAAAGCTCGAGCGTGGCCGGGAAGAGGGTGAAGAACTCCTTGACCACCGGCTGGCGCGTGACGATCGACCGGCCGAGATCGCCGTGCACGCACATTGCCGAGATAGACGAGGTATTGCTCCCAGAGCGGCTTGTCGAACCCGAACTCGGCCATGAGCTGGGCATGCCGTGCGGGATCGACCCCGCGCTCGCCCGCCATCAGCTCGATGGGGTCGCCGGGCAGGAGATGGATGAAGACGAAGGCGAGCAGCGTGACGCCCAGGAAGGTCGGGACGACGAGGGCGAGGCGGCTCAGAGCGAAGCGGAGCATCGGCGAGGTCCGCCCCGTACGCCTGCAGGCCGGCGCATAAGGTTGCGAGTTAGTGAGCATGGTCGAGCTATAGTCGAGGCCCAGTCCGCGCGACAGGGTAAACCGTCTTAGACAGTGGAAGCGCCCAGACATGCCGCGTTCGCCCACCTTGCCTTCTCCGCCGCCCTCGCCGGCCTCGCGCTGACGCTCGCGGGCTGCTCCAGCAATGTGGACGTGGCGCCGGGCCAGATCACGAACGTCACCGAGGCGCAGCGGCACCCTGCTGCTCGCCGCGGCCGACGGGCCCGTCCGCTCGTCGTGGACCAGCCGCCCCTTCTCCTGGGCGGATCGTCCCCCGAGGCCGAGCTGGCGACGGCTCGCCAGCCCAGGCCGCCGCCAACGCCACCGCCGTGACCTTCCGTCCCGAGATCGGCGATGGCGGCGGCAAGGGCGTGCGCCTCGTCTACCGGTTCCTCGGCGCCACGGCCAATGAGCCGGGCGCCGTCTGCGCGGGCCAGCTCCCGGCATCCGGGCGCAGCCGCCCTCGCCGCCGCGCGTGCACGTCATCCTCTGCGACAGGCGCTCGCCCGGTCAGCGATGCTGTCGGCGTCGCGCGCAAGGCCGACGCCCAGGCGACCACGGCTCTCGTCTATGACACGACCAGGAGCCTCTTTCCCAACACGTCCTACCGGCTTCGGCGGCGGCCTCCTTCCCGGCGTCTCGATCTTCGGGGGCGTCGGCTCCGGCGGCGGCGGCAGCGGAGGCGGGGTCGGCGTGGGCGTCGGCTTCTGAGCGGGCCGAGGCGCGCCGCCGCAGCGCGCCCCGGCTCGGAGGCTCTCAGCCCTTGATGTCGACCCCGTAGAAGTTGTGCTGGCCGAGCGGGCTCATCTTGTAGCCTACCACGTCCTTGCGCATCGGCATGTAGACGAGCGAGTGGTCGAGGGTGACCCAGGGCGCCTGCTCCTTGAAGATCACCTCGGCCTCCTCGTAGAGCTTGGCGCGCGCGTCCTGGTCGCTGACCTCCTTGGCCTTCATGATGAGGTCGTTGAACGGCTTGTAGCACCAGCGGGCCCGGTTGGTGCCGTCCTTGGCGGCATCGCAGCTCAGAAGGGTCGCCAGGAAGTTGTCGGGATCGCCATTGTCGCCCGTCCAGCCGAGGATCACGGTCTGGTGCTCGCCGTTCTTCGAGCGCTTCAGATACTCGCCCCACTCGTAGGTGACGATCTTCGCGTTCACGCCGACCTTCTGCCAGTCGGCCTGGATCATCTCGGCGGTACGGCGCGCGTTCGGCATGTAGGGCCGCTGCACCGGCATCGCCCAGATGTCGGTGTCGAAGCCGTTCGGGAAGCCCGCCTCGGCCAGCAGCTTCTTCGCCTCGGCCGGGTCGTAGGGGTAGTCCTTGACCTCGTCGTTGTACCCCCACATCGTCGGTGGGATGGGGTTCTTGGCCACCGTGCCGGCCCCCTGGAACACGGCCTCGATGATGGCCTTCTTGTTGATCGCCATGTTGAGCGCCTGACGGACTCGGACGTCGGTGAACGGCTTCTTCTCGGTGTTGAAGCCGAGATAGCCGACATTGAGACCAGCCTGCTCCAAGAGCTGCAGGTTGGGATCGGCCTTGATCGTCGCGAGTGTCGGCGGGGTTCGGATAGGCCATCACTTGGCACTCGTTGGCCTTGAGCTTCTGAAGCCGCACCGAGGCGTCGGGCGTGATGGCGAAGATCAGATTGTCGATCTGCGGCCTTGCCCCGGAAGTAGCTCGGATTGGCCGTGTAGCGGATGACCGCGTCCTTCTGGTAGGCCTGGAGCTGGAACGGGCCGGTGCCGACGGGCTGCAGGTCGAACTGCTCGGGCGTGCCCGCCTTCATCATCGCGTCGGCGTACTCCTTGCTGACGATCGAGGCGAAATCCATCGCCAGATTGGCGATCATCGGCGCCTCGGGCCGCGTCAGCGTAAACTTGACGGTGTAGTCGTCGACCTTCTCGACCGACTTCAAGCAGCTCGGGCATGCTCATGCTGTTGAAGTACTCGTACGAGCCGCCTCCGACGGCATAGTACGGGTTCTGCTTGTCGAGCTGACGCTCGAAGGTGAAGACGACGTCGTCGGCGTTGAAGTCCCTGGTGGGCGTGAACCACTTGGTAGTCTGGAACTTGACGCCCTTGCGCAGATGGAAGGTGTAGGCCAGCCCGTCGTCCGAGATGGTCCAGGACTCGGCGAGGCCCGGCTCGGTCTTGGTCGTGCCGTTGATGAACTCGACCAGACGGTTGAAGATCGGCCGCGACGACGCGTCGAAGGTGGTCCCGGCCGTATAGAATGCCGGATTGAAGCCCTCGGGGCTGCCTTCCGAGCAATAGACGAGCGTCTTCGCCCACGCCACCTGTGCGGTCGCCATGAGCGCCAGTGACGCCGGCCGTGGCCAGCAACAGACGGTGCCTCATTCGTATCATCTCCCCGACAGTCGACTGGCCGGACGCGGTCGCGCGCCGGCCCCCTTGGTCGGGTGTAGCGCAACCGTCACCGTCGCAGAAGCGCGCCAGATGGCGCCGCCCTCAGGCGCCCGGCTGGGCCTCCTCGCGCAGCCGGTCCCGCGCCGCCATCGTGAGTTGGATGTTCAGCTCCTTGAGCTGCCGCTCGCTCACGGGGCTGGGCGCACCGAGCGAGAGCTCCTCGGCGCGTTGCGAGAGCGGAAACGCCGTGACCTCGCGCAGGTTCGAGGTGCCGGCGAGCAGCATGACGATGCGATCGATGCCGGGTGCTATGCCGCCGTGCGGCGGCGCCCCGATAGCGCAGCGCGCGCAGCATGCCGCCGAACCGCGCCTCGAGCTCGTCCGCGCCATAGCCGGCGATGCTCGAAGGCCCGCTCCATGATGTCGGGGCGATGGTTCCGGATGGCGCCCGAGGAGAGCTCGATCCCGTTGCAGACGATGTCGTACTGGTAGGCCAGGATCGCCAGCGGGTCCTTGGACTCGAGCGCCTCGAGGCCGCCCTGCGGCATCGAGAACGGGTTGTGGGAGAAGATGACCTGCTTCAGCTCCTCGTCCCACTCGAACATCGGGAAGTCGACGATCCAGCAGAAGCGGAAGGCGTCCTGCTCGCTCAGGCCCAGCTCCTCGCCGATCCTGAGCCGCGCCGCCCCGGCGAGCTTGGCTGCGGCATCCTCCTTGTCGCAGGCGAAGAACACGGCGTCGCCGGCGGCGATGCCCGCCAGGGCCTTGAGCTGCGCCAGGCGGTCCTCGTCCAGGAACTTGACGATCGGGCCCTTGGCACCCTCCTCGGAGAAGGCGATCCAGCCCATGCCCGGCGCGCCCAGGCTCTGGGCGTAGGCCGACCATGCCGTCGAAGAAGCTGCGCGGCCTGCCGACCGCACCGGGGGCCGGGATCGCCCGGACGACGGCGCCGCCCTCGATGGCGCCGGCGAAGACCTTGAAGGCGCTGCCGCGGAACACCTCGGTGACGTCGGCGATGGCGATGGGATTGCGGAGATCGGGCTTGTCCGTCCCATACCTCAGCATCGCGTCGCGGTAGGCGATGCGGGGAAAGGGCAACGGCGTCACCGACCGCCCCTCCGCGAACTCCTCGAAGACGCCGTGCATCAAGGGCTCGACCGCGGAGAAGACGTCCTCCTGGGTCACGAACGCCATCTCGAGGTCGAGCTGGTAGAACTCGCCGGGGCTGCGGTCCGCCCTCGCGTCCTCGTCGCGAAAGCAGGGGGCGATCTGGAAGTACCGGTCGAAGCCCGAGATCATGTAGAGCTGCTTGTACTGCTGCGGCGCCTGCGGGAGGGCGTAGAACTTGCCCGGATGCAGGCGGGACGGCACGAGGAAGTCGCGTGCTCCCTCGGGGCTCGAGGCGGTGAGGATGGGGGTCTGGAACTCGGTGAAGCCCAGCGCCTGCATGCGCCGCCGAATGCTCGCGATCACCGACGAGCGTAGGCGGACGTTGCGCTGCATCAGCTCGCGGCGAAGATCCAGGAACCGGTAGCGGAGTCGCGTCTCCTCGGGCTGCTCGCGCTCGGCGTTGACCTGGAGCGGCAGGGTGTCGGCGGCGGACAGCAGCTCGAGCTCCTCGGCGACGAGCTCGACCTCGCCCGTCGGAAGGGCCGGGTTGACAGTCTCGGTCGAGCGCGCCACCACGGAGCCTGTGACGCAAACGACACTCTCGAGCCGCAGCGCCTCGGCCGCCCCGAACACACCCGTCTCGGGATGGAATACGATCTGCGTGATGCCCGTGTGGTCGCGTAGGTCGATGAAGAGGAGCTGGCCGTGATCGCGCTTGCGGTGCACCCAGCCACTCAACCGCGCCCGTTGACCGACCTCCGCGACGCGGAGATCGCCGCAACGGTGCGTACGATAGACATGCATGATCGACCTCGTCCCTGAAGCTCCGGCACGGCCGGAGGCGAGCAGCGCGGAAAAGGTCACAGCGCCCGCCCGGCTGTCAAGCGACCGCCCAATGTCCCCCCTGACCGATCGACCTTCATGTTGCTGATCACCACTACCGCCGACCTCGAGGCGTTCTGCAAGAGACTGGTGGGGGAGCGCTTCCTCACGGTCGACACCGAGTTCATGCGCGACCGCACCTACTGGCCGAAGCTCTGCCTGCTGCAGATCGGCGGCACCGAGGAGGCAGCGGCGATCGACCCGCTGGCTCCGGGCATCGACCTCGAGCCCATCCTGGCGCTGATGCGCGACACGCGGATCCTCAAGGTTCTCCATGCCGCTCGGCAGGACCTCGAGATCTTCTGGCGGCTGATGGGACGCCTGCCCTCGCCGCTCTTCGACACGCAGGTCGCCGCCATGGTCTGCGGCTTCGGCGAGGAGGTCGCCTACGAGACGCTCGTGGCCAAGGTCGCGAAAGGCCGGCTCGACAAGAGCTCGCGCTTCACCGACTGGTCGAGGCGGCCGCTCTCCGAGGCGCAGATCCGCTACGCCATCGGCGACGTCACCCATCTCCGTGTCATCTACGAGCGTCTCCGGGCCCGCATCGAGGCTGCGGGTCGCCTCGCATGGGTCGAGGCCGAGCTCGGCGGGTTGACCGATCCCCGCATCTTCGACCAGCCGGCGGAAGAAGCCTGGCGGCGCCTCAAGTTCCGGTCGCGCGATCCGCGCTTCGTCGCCATCGTCCAGCGACTTGCCGCGTGGCGCGAGCTGACGGCCCGCGAGCGCGATCTGCCCAGGAATCGCGTCGTTCGCGACGATCTGTTGCTCGAGATCGCGGCCCATCGCCCGCGCTCGGTCGAGGAGCTGCGCGGCCAGGAGCGCATCAGCCTAGATCGGGAGAGTGCCCGGCAGGTGGTCGCCGCGATCGAGGAGGCGCTGGCGCTTCCGGTGGAGACGTTGCCGCATCTCGAGCCGCCGCCGGAGGTACCGCGCGGCATCGGACCATTGGTCGAGCTGCTCCGCGTGCTCTTGAAGCTCCGCTCCGAGGAGGCCGAGGTGGCTCAGCGCCTGATCGCGACCACGGCCGACCTAGAGGCCCTGGCCCAGAACGACAGCGCAGAGCTCCCGACGCTCAGGGGCTGGCGCCGTGAGATCTTCGGCGAGGAAGCGCTTGCGCTCAAAGCTGGCCGGCTGGCGCTGACGGTGCGCGAGGGCAAGCCCGTGGTCGTGCCGATCGAGGCCTGACCCGTGGGGCGCTGCCTTGTCGTAGGAGGCGGCTTCATCGGCAGGGAGGTGGCGGCGGCGCTGGGCTCTGATGGCCGCCTCGTGGATCATCACGCTGTGGCCGAGCCGGGGCTGCTCGAGGGCGTCCAGGCGGTTCTCTATGCCGGGCGCCACCCTGCCCTCGGCACGCCGGCTTGGCGGCTCGAGGACGATCTCGAGCCCCGGCTGGCCCGGCGCGCCGCAGAGGCCGGCCTTCCTTTCGTCAGCCTCGGCACGCGCAAGGTCTACGCCCCGGCCCACGAGCCGCTGGCCGAGACATCCCCGCTCGGTCCAAGCGATCTCTACGGGCGCCAGAAGCTCGAGATCGAGGAGGCGCTCGTGGCCATCTCGGGCTCGCGGCTCACGCGCCTGCGGCTTTCCAACATCTTCGGCTTCGAGCCCGACCGTCGCAGCTTCATGGGGCTGATGCTGACCCGCCTGCGCGACGAAGGCGCCATCCGCTTCGACATGAGCCCCTTCACCGCCCGCGACTTCCTGCCGGTGGAGGTCGCGGCGTCGGCAATCGCGGCCCTTCTCCGTCGCCCGGCGGGCGGGGCCGTGAACATCGGGTCCGGCATCCCGCTGCCGACGGGCCGCCTCGCCCTTTGGCTGATGGAGGGATTCGGCAGCGGCACGCTCGTGATCGAGCGGCCAGTCGAGCACGACTCGTTCGTCCTCCGCACCGAGCGGATGCGCGAACTCACGGGCGTCAGCGGCAGCCATGACCTCATGCGCCGAGCCTGCCTCGGGCTCGGGCGCCGTCTGCGCGAGCGCTTCGGCTAGGCAGCCGAAGGTGGCAGCAGCCTCTCCGCTTCATCCAGGCCGACCGGCAGGGCACGCCTGACCGCCTGCCCGGCGGATCCGGGCGAGAATGCCGGGCGACCGCCATCGTCAGAAAGGTCCGCGGTTGCTATCGCCCTCGCAACGCCGCAGAGGGCCTCCTGCTGGCGCCTGCTCCGGATTGCCATGAAGTTGCGTAGCAGCTCGAGGAGCTGACGACGCTCTGGCGTCACCACCGCCTGCTTGTCCACCTCGAGGTCCGCGAAGAAGTAGCTCACGTCGACGCCCAGCGCCCGGGCGATCGCGTGGAGCCGGCCGGCTGCGATACGGTTGGTACCGCTCTCGTACTTGTAAAGCTGCTGATAGGTGACGCCTACCGTCGATGCCAGCTGCTGCATCGTCAGGCCCAGCACGACGCGCCGCGTGCGGACCCGGGACGCGACCTGCTGGTCGATCTCACGAAGGCGTGACCGCACGGACGAGCTGGACGGTCGTGGGATGGGCGAGTTCATAATCGCCTCACTGTGTCAAAGCTGGGGCCGGGAGATAAGCTGCTGCAGCTTAAATCTCTCTAATCTTGGATCTCTCTAATATTTGTTTCAGTTCATTCTATCGAATCCCTCCCGCTATTGTGTATAGCCCTGCGCTGTGTGCCATAACTACTAGAGGTTGACGAGTAAACCGGACCCTGGCGGCAGTCAACCAGCTAAAGTGGCAGGGCACCTCAAGCCGGCGGGCCCACGCCCGAGAGGGCTTGCTGCGATGCCGGCGCCGTGCCGCGCGCGTCGGATCGAGAGGTGCATCGGGGCTTGCGGGCCCGAGGCCCGCCAATGTCCTTGCATCCGGAGGAGCCGAGGGCATCTAACACCACGGCCCCACGCGAGAGACCCTGCATCCCATGGCCCCACCTCTTCTGGCTATCCGCGATGGCTCGTTACGCATCGGCAGCCAGCAGCTCTTCGCCGGAATCGACGCCACCCTGGCCAGAGGCGATCGGATTTGCCTCGTCGGCCGAAACGGCTCGGGCAAGTCGACGCTGCTCAAGGTCCTGGCCGGCCTGGTCGACCTCGACTCGGGCGAGCGCTTCGAGCAGCCGCGGACCCACGCCGCCTATCTCGTGCAGGATCCGGCGGCGCCGACGGCACGGACGCTGGCCGCTCATGTGCAGGATGCGCTGCCACCCTCAGAGCAGGACGAGGTCGCCCGGGTCCGCGCCCAGATCGTGCTCGAGGAGCTGGGCATGGACCCCGGGCGGCCACCGCAGGGGCTCTCGGGTGGCGAGATGCGTCGCGTGTCGCTGGCTGCCGCCGTGGTGGGCGAGCCGGATGTCCTTCTCCTCGACGAGCCCACCAATCACCTGGATCTGCCGGCGATCGAGTGGCTGGAGGACCGGCTGGCCTCGTTCGGCGGCTCGTTCGTCGTGATCAGCCACGACCGGCGCTTCCTGGCCCGGCTGTCGACCAAGACCTGGTGGCTGGACAGGGGCCGGCTGCACGCCACCGAGCAGGGGTTCGCGGGCTTCGAGGCATGGTCGCAGGCGATCCTCGACGCCGAGGAGTCCGAGCTCACACGTCTCGACAAGAAGCTCGAGGCCGAGACGCACTGGTTGCACCGTGGGGTCACCGCGCGCCGAAAGCGCAACATGGGCCGGCTTCGCGCGCTCGAGCAGCTGCGCATCCAGCGCCGCGAGACCATCGCACCCCAAGGCTCGGCCAGGATGCGCGCGGCCGGAGGCCAGCTCGGCGGAAGGCTGGTCGTCGAGGCCGAGCACATCACGAAGAGCTTCGGCGGCGGGCCGGTCATCCGCGACTTCGGCACACGCATCCTGCGAGGCGATCGCATCGGCATCATCGGCCCGAACGGTGCGGGAAAGTCGACCCTGCTGAAGCTGCTGACCGGCGAGATCGGGCCGGACACGGGCACGGTGCGGCTCGGCACCAATCTCGAGATCGCCCGCTTCGACCAGCACCGCGCCCAGCTCGACCCCGACCGCACGCCTTGGGAGACGCTGTGCCCGGCTGGCGGCGACACGGTCGAGGTGCAGGGCCGGCGTCGCCATGTGGTAGGCTATCTTCGCGACTTCCTGTTCCGGGACGAGCAGGCGCGCCAACCGGTGCGATCCCTCTCCGGCGGCGAGCGCAACCGCCTGCTTCTGGCGCTCATCCTGGCCCGGCCCGCCAACCTCCTCGTCCTGGACGAGCCGACGAACGATCTCGACATGGACACCCTGGACCTGCTCGAGGACACGCTCGCGGACTATGACGGCACGCTCCTGCTGGTCAGCCACGACCGTGACTTCCTCGACCGGCTCGTGACGAGCACGATCGCCTTCGAGGGTGATGGGCATCTCCGGGAATATGCGGGCGGCTACAGCGACTACGAGCAGCAACGCCCGCGAAGGACGCCCGTCGCCGTCCAGGCCAGAGCCGTCGCGCCGGCCGCGAGGCCCGCCCCGCGCCCGAGAGGCTTCGATGCCAAGCTGCAGCGCGAGCTCGATCGCCTGCCGCAGCGGATCGAGCGGGCTCAGGCGGAGATCGCTCGCATCGAGACGGCGCTCTCCGATCCTCAACTGTTCTCGCGCGACGCTGCTCGCTTCGCGGCGCTCACCGCATCGCTGGCGGCACAGCAGGCCGAGCTGGGCGCGCTCGAGGATCGCTGGCTCGAGCTCGAGAGCCAGCGCGAGACGACCGTTGGCTCCTGACGCCCGGCATGCCCGGCCGCTCCCTCGGTGCGCGACGGCATGAGATCGCGGCTTCGGGCTGGCGCCTTGGCGAGCCTGGTGCTGCTCGCCTCGACGTGGATCGCCGCAGAGCCGGCCTCGGCTGCCAACCGCCCCTTCCCGCAGCACGTCGCGTACGCCGCCGGCTCCATCAAGCCCGCCAACCATCCTCAGGACGAGCTCGATCGGCGCGTCGCCGAGCGCTACGCGGCCTGGAAGAAGAGCTGGCTTCGCGCCGGCTGCGGCGAAGGTCGCTACTATGTCTATCTCGGCCCGCAGAAGCCCGTCGCCGAGGGCACGCCGATGGTGGTCTCGGAAGGCCAGGGCTACGGCATGATGATCGTCGCCCACATGGCGGGCCTCGATCCCGACGCGCGGACGATCTTCGATGGGCTCTATCGCTTCTATCGCGACCATCCGAGCCGGCACGATCCGGATCTCATGGCCTGGCGGCAGCTCGTGGGCTGCCGCAGCAGCAGCGACGACGGCACGGCCACCGACGGCGATCTCGCCATCGCCTACGCGCTTCTCCTCGCCGACCGGCAATGGGGGAGCGACGGCGCCATCGACTACCGCACCGCGGCGCGCCGGATGATCGACGCGATCGGCCGCCTCGACATCCATCCCACGACGAGCCTCCCCCAGCTCGGCAGCCGGCATTCCGCCTGCCGATCAGCCCCTCTACGATACGGTGAGACCATCGGATATCGGGCCGGCGGACTTCCACGCCTTTCTCGAGGCCACGGGCGACCGGCGCTGGCAGAAGGTGCTGGACGCGAGCTATGCCATGCTCGACCGGCTGCAGCTGCGCCGCGCGCCCACGACCGGGCTCGTGCCGGAGTTCGCGATCGTCAAAGGGGGCACGCCCGAGCCCGCTGCCGCCGGCTATCTCGACACGCCCCACGCGGGCTCCTACGCGTACAACGCCTGTCGCGTGCCCTGGCGGATCGCGACGGGCTTCCTGCTCGATGGGGATCGGCCGGCGCAAACGATCGTCGAGCGGATCGAGGACTGGTTCGTCAAGAGCACGGCGGGTGATCCGGCCTCCATCCGCGCCGGCTACCACCTGGATGGCCGCCCGCTCGCCGATTTCGGCTATATCTGCTTCACCGGCGCTGTCGCCGTCGGCGCCATGGTGAGCGCCAGGTATCAGGGCTGGCTCGACCGGCTGTGGGACGATGTGGCGAGCACCACCGCGGTCGACCCGCCGAGCGACTATTACGGCGGCACGCTGCGCCTTCTCTACATGCTCGTGCTCTCGGGAAACTGGTGGCGTCCCTGAGGGTCGCGACCGTCGACGAGGTGGCGCGTGAGGGCCGGCCCGTGGCTGCCGCGACGACCGCGCGCTCGAGGGCGGCGTTGTTCCGCGCCCGAGTTTCGGCTACCTCTCCGCCGCCGGGGCGTAGCTCAGCCTGGTAGAGCGCCAGCTTTGGGAGCTGGATGTCGCGTGTTCGAATCACGCCGCCCCGACCACAGGCTTTCGATGGGGGCTCGAGCGCGCCAAGCGCGACGCTCTGCCGCACGGCGCCCGCCGCGACCGAGGAGACCGAGGTGGCCCTTCAGCTGGTTCAGGTCGGGATGGGTCTCCACGGGCAGGATTGGGGGCGCGAGGCCATCCCTGCCGTGCCCGAGGTGAGCCTCACGGCACGGGTCGACCTCGATGCCGTCATGCTGGCCCAGGCCGAGGCGAGCCTGGCACCCGGTCCGCTTCATCTCGGCAGCCTCGACGAGGCCCTGCGGCAGGTGCCCTGCGAGGCGGTGCTCGTGACGACCTCGCTGCCGGGGCACGCCCCTGTCGTGCGCGCAGCCCTCGAGGCCGGCAAGCACGTGCTCTGCGAGAAGCCCTTCGTCCGCACGCCCGAGGAGGCGGCGGAGCTGGCCGCCCTGGCGGGGCGGAACGGGCTCCTCCTCATGGTCTCGCAGAACTATCGCCACTTCCCCGAGCCGCTCCTCGCGGCCGAGCTGGTGGCCTCCGGGCGCTATGGCGCCCTCCGGAGCGTCGCGATCGACTTTCGCCGCTGCGCCCTCTACGGCACCGGCCATCGGCATTTCGATCTTCCCAACCCGCTCCTGATGGACATGAGCATCCATCATTTCGACCTGCTGCGCATGATCACCGGCGACGAGCCGCTCGAGCTGAGCGCGCGGACCTGGCGCACGGGCAGCAGCACGTTCAAGGACGATGCCGCCGCCTACATCACCATGCTCATGCGCTCCGGGGTCGTCGTCAGCTATCGCGGCAGCTGGATCAGCCACACGCCCATGACCTCCTGGACCGGCACCTGGTCGATGGGCTTCGACGATGCCGAGGTCACCTGGTCCGGCCGTCACGACGCCTGGTCCGTCCGGCCCGAGCACACCATGGTGGTGAGCCAGCGGGCCGGCGCGCCCGAGCCCCTGCCCGTCCCGCCGGTCGAGACACTGGATGCGGCAGGCGCTCTCAGGACCTTCGCGCAGGTGATCCGGACGGGCGAGCGCCCATCCTGGCTGAGCACCGCCGAGGACAATATCGGCACGCTGGCCCTGACCCTCGCGGCGATCCGCTCGGCCAGCGAGGGCGGCCGGCCGCGTGCGGCCCGAGCGGCCGGGCATCGCTGCCGCCTGAGCGGCGAGCCACCAGGACAGGAGAGCGCGATGCAGCCTCTGCGGGTGACCGTCTGGAACGAGTTCCGCCACGAGCGCGTCATGCCGGCCGTGAAGGAGATCTATCCGGACGGCATGCACAAGACGATCGCCGCCTTCCTCGCGGCCCCGGACCTGGCCGTCCGGACCGCCGTGCTCGACGATCCGGAGCACGGCCTGACCGAGGAGGTCCTGGCCGAGACCGATGTGCTGGTGTGGTGGGGCCACATGTTCCACGAGCTCGTCAGCGACGCGGTCGTCGACCGCGTGCAGCAGCGGGTCCTGGCCGGCATGGGCCTCGTGCCCCTCCACTCGGCGCACATGTCGAAGCCCTTCCGCCGGCTGATGGGCACCTCGGGACGCCTGCGCTGGCGTGACGACGGCGAGGAGGAGCTGCTCTGGGTCGTGTCGCCCGGCCATCCGGTCGTGGCGGGCCTGGACAAGCCCTTCATCCGCCTGCCCCTCGAGGAGATGTACGGCGAGTATTTCGACATCCCGCAGCCGGACGAGATCGTGCTCATCAGCTCCTTCGCTGGCGGCGAGGTTTTCCGCAGCGGCTGCGCCTTCCATCGTGGCCGCGGCCGCATCTTCTACTTTCGCCCGGGCCACGAGACCTTTCCCACCTTCCATCACCCCGATGTGCAGGCGGTGATCCGCAACGCCGTCCGCTGGGCGGCGCCGCGCGAGGCCGTGACGCCGGTCTATGGGCGCCAGGAGCCGGCGCGCAGCTCCAGCTGACAAGGCGGGCCGGCTGCTGCAAGGCGGCCAGACACGATAGATGAGGGAGGATCGTAGCTAGTGGCCGGACAGCTGAAAAAAGTGGCGCTGGTGGCAGGGGCCGGCGGAATCATCGGGCATGCGGTGGCGCACGAGCTTCGTGGCCAGGGCTGGACGGTGCGCGGCATCGCCCGGCGGCCGGTCGAGGGGCTGCCCTCGATCGAGGCCGATCTCACCGATGCGCGGGCGACGGCGGCAGCGCTCGTTGAGGCGCGGGACACGACGCACCTCTTCTATGCGGGCCTCAGCCCCGATCCCGACCTCGCGGTCGAGGCGGAGCGCAACGGCCGGATGCTGGGCAATCTCCTGGATGGCCTCGAGGAGGCAAAGGCACCACTCGAGCGCGTCGTCATCTACCAGGGCTTCAAGATCTACGGCATCCATCTCGGCACCAGGGTCAGGACGCCCGCGCGCGAGAGCGATCCGCCCCACATGCCGCCCAACATCTACCTGGCCCAGGAGGCCCAGCTGCGCCAGCGGGCGGAGAAGAGCCGCTGGGACTATGTGGCGCTCCGGCCCGACGTCGTCGTGGGCGACGTCTGGGGCAACCCGATGAACATCGCCCTCGTGGTGGGCGTCTTCGCCGAGCTCTCCCGGGCACTGGCCGTGCCCCTGCGCTTCCCCGGCACCGACAAGGCATACGACCAGCTGGTCCAGTTCACCGACGCCAATCTCCTGGCCCGCGCCAGCGCCTGGGCGGCAACCGACAAAAAAGCGGGCGGCGAGGCGTTCAACGTCACCAACGGCGACATCTTCCGCTGGGAGCGGATGTGGGAGGACGTGGCCCGCCATCTGGGCCTCGGCCTCGCGCACCCCGTCCCTCTGACGCTGGCGAGGCACATGGCCGACAAGGGCCCGCTGTGGCGCGAGATCGCGACCCGCAACGGTCTCGTCGAGCCCGACCTCGCACGTCTCGTCGGCTGGGGCTTCGGCGATTTCATCTTTCACACCGAGACCGACGTGATCTCGGACGTCAACAAGATCAACAGCTTCGGTTTCACCGAGCGCCTCGACTCGACGGCCTCGCTGCTGGCAGCGCTGGACAGCCTGAAGAAAAAGCGCGTGCTCCCCTGAGCGGTGCGGGCTCGACGCGGGCTGCTTCCTCGGTCTTGCGCGGGCGGGTCGGCCGGGTGCCGGGCCGGGGCCCGTAGGGTCCCCGAGCGACCGGAGGTCGAGCTTCATTGCCCAGCTGAGTGATGACGCGATCGAGGTGCCGGCGGAGGCGGTGCCGCCGCCGGGAGGCACGCCCGAGCACGGCCAGCAATCGCAGCCGGTGCTCGCCGCCCTCGAAAAATGGTCATCCGGTGGCGCGCAGGGCAACCGGGACGGACCCCACCGGGAGCCGGTCGCTGTCCGGGCCCTGTCGGGGGCCATCCCGACGCAACTCTCGATGCGAGCGGCTCCCACGGCGTACTCCAGTGCCATGCGGATCAACGATGTCCGGCACGGTGTCGGATGCGCGGTGCATAAGCCTCGGGAGAGGCTACGATTTCGATATCAATAATCTAGCCAAACATGGCGGGGTGGAGCCGCCCCAAGAGCCCTCAGAGAAAGCCCGCCGCAATGTTGGCGACGATGCGCCGGATGGTGCCGGCCGTGGCGTTCGTGTGCGCAGTAAGCAGCAGCGCGATGGCCGCCGACCTCGCGGTCGGCGACCGGGTGGTTGACCACGGCAAAGGCAGAGATCCTGTCGGCGCCTCCACCGGCCGGGAAGAAGCTCTCCTCTGAGAGGGACGGCGCGCTCGGGACCGTCCTGGCGGGGCCGGCGGGGGGGAGCCGGGGTCCTTGGTGGGATGTGCGCTATGACAGCGGAGTCGAGGGGTGGACCGAGGCGAAGGTGCTGGCGGTGCCGTACTTTCCGCCACCGGAGCCACACGGCGACTGGCGATCCCTCGTCCCCTTCGGCGCCACGCCCGGAGGCGAGCAGATCAAGAAGGTCCGCAGCCTCGCCGGCCTTCGGTGGAAGGATCTCTGGAGCGCCTACGAGTTCAGCGCCAGCACGGCGCCCAATACGACGCTGCTCGTCATACGCAACGGCTGGGTCGCCTTCGACTGGGGGAGCCATGACGCTTATCCCGTGGCGTCGGTCTCGAAGTCGCTGACCAGCCTCGTCATCGCGAAGCTCCTCGATCTCTCGAGCGCCGGACAGCTCTCGAAGGCCGTCGCGTTCGACAGCGACATCGCCCCGTACCTGCCGTCCAGCTGGGCCGCCGGCAACGCCTCCCTTGGTGCCATCAAGGTCAAGAACATCATGACGATGACCTCGGGCCTCCAGCCGAACGACGATCCCGGCCAGCCGAGCTATCTGACCGTCATCCTCAACCAGCCGGCGATCGTGCCGCCGGAGGTCCAGTGGGCCTACGCCTCCTTGCCTGTGGACCTCATGAGCATCGCGATCCAGACGATCGCGGGCCAGACGGTCGGTGACGCGTTCAACAGGCTGGTCGCGGCGCCGGTGGGAATCCCGCCGATCGGCTGGCGGCTGAACGGCGCCTACAGCCTGGCCTCGGACGGCGCCTCGATCTCGGCGCACGAGCTGGCGAGGATCGGGTAGCTGATGCTGATGGATGGCGCATGGAGCAGTGGAGCCGGCGAGGCCCACGTGATCAGCGCCGCCAACGCCGCGCTGCTCCACACGTGGCAGCCCTTCCTCGCCAACACCGTGTTCACCGCGACAACGGGCTCGCCGTTCCCCGTGCAGTCGAGCTCGCCGGCCTATTATGGATGTCTTTGGTGGACGAATCGCAACCAGCAGGCCCTCGGCACGGCCGTCCCGTCCGACGCCTACTATGCCTGGGGCTACCGGGAGACATTCCTCGTCGTGATCCCCAGCCTCGACATGGTGGTCGTCCGCTTCGGCTACCCGCCCTACGCCCAGCCCGGCTACGGTAAGGAGCTGATGGCCCGGATCATGGCTGCCGTCGTCGCCGCTGATGGCTGGTCCGGCATGCGGAGGTATCGCCCGGGGCTGCAAAGGGGGTTGCCGTCGAGGCATCCTGCCGCATCGCGTGGCATGGACGTGCTCCGCCGCGTCAACGCTCAGATGCCGAGGTCGCTATTTCCTCGAGGAGATGTGCGGGTAAGGACGGCGAGCCCGGCTGGACGGCATCGGTGTTCCGCCTACTGGTCAGCTGAGCAGATCGCGCCGCAGAAGAGCCTCCATCCACTCGATGAAGACCTGGACCCTGCGCGACAGATGATGGCGGTGCGCGTAGAGCAGCGTCATCGGCAGGGGCGCCGCACGATGCTCCGGCATGACCTCCACGAGCTCGCCTGCCGCGAGATGGCCCTTCACGTCGTAGGCCGGGATCTGGATCAGCCCCAGACCGGCGAGGCAGCAGGCGATATAGGCCTCGGCGCTGTTGACCGTCACGCGGCCGCGGAGGGAAAGCGTGCGCTGTTGGCCGTTCTCGATCCACTCCCAGGCCTCGACGCGGCCGCTCGATGGCGAGGCATAGTTGACGGCGAGGTGACGGGTGAGGTCGTCTGGTGATCGCGGAGCGCCATGCCGATCGAGATAGGCCGGGCTCGCCACGTTGATCAGCGGCAGCAGACCCAGCCTGCGGGCGATCAGGCTGGAATCTCCCAAGGGACCGACGCGAAGCGCGCCATCGACGCGATCCTCGACGAGGTTCACGGCCCGGTCGGAGATGCCGAGCTCGATGTCGACCTGTGGATAGCGCTCGAGGAAGTCCGGGAGCGCCGGTACCACGATCAGCCTGCCGATGCGGCCGGGAACGTCGATGCGGAGCCTGCCGGCGGGGTCGGCAACGTCGCGCCGAAACAGGCTCTCCGTCTCCTCCACGTCCGACAGCAGCCGCAGGCAGCGCTCATAGAAGGCGGCGCCGTCCTCTGTCGGTGCGACCTTGCGCGTGGTGCGGTGAAGCAGGCGGGCGCCGAGACGCGCCTCGAGATCGATGACCGCGGCCGACACCGAGGAGCGCGGCAATCCGAGCGTGTCGGCGGCGCGGGTGAAGCTCGAGCATTCGACGACGCGCGTGAAGATGCGGAAGAGATCGATACGATCCATGTCGGGACGTCTCGCCGATTGTCCGCCTGGCTCTGACAGGTCATGTCAGAGCCGCGGCCTTTGTAGCGGGATTCCAGAAGATATCCTTCCCTCGGAGAGCGCCCCACGGAGGGAGTGCCCGGCAGCATGCGCGAGGCAAGCTATGACCGATCACAGCATCAAGGGCAAAACCGCCATCATCGCCGGCGGGGCAAAGAACCTGGGCGGGCTACTGGCCCGCGATCTCGCCGCGCAGGGCGCCGCGGCCGTGGCGATCCACTACAACAGCGCGTCGACGAGGCTCGCGGCCGACGAGACCGTGGCGGCGATCAAGGCGGCCGGCGCCGAGGGCGTCGCCTTCCAGGGGGACCTCACCACCGCAGGCGCCGTCGAGAAGCTCTTCGCAGATACCGTCGCCGCCGTCGGCAGGCCGCACATCGCCGTCAACACGGTGGGCAGGGTGCTCAAAAAGCCGATGCTCGAGATCAGCGAGGCGGAGTTCGACGCGATGAGCGGCGTCAACGCGAAATCCGCCTTCTTCTTCATCAAGGAGGCGGGCAGGCACCTTCACGACAACGGCAAGATCTGCACCCTCGTGACATCGCTGCTGGGCGCCTTCACGCCCTTCTACGCCGCCTATGCCGGCACGAAGGCCCCGGTCGAGCATTTCACGCGCGCCGCGGCGCAGGAGCTGGGCGCGCGCGGCATCTCGGTGACCGCGATCGGGCCGGGCCCCATGAACACGCCCTTCTTCTACCCCGCCGAGGGGGCCGACGCCGTCGCCTACCACAAGACCGCCGCCGCCCTCTCGAAGCTCTCGAAAACCGGGCTCACCGACATCGAGGACATCGTGCCGTGGATCCGCTTTCTCGTCTCCGACGGCTGGTGGATGACCGGGCAGACCATCCTCGTGAACGGCGGCTACACCACCAAATGAGGCGCGCCCCTCACCGGGCCTCCCGCGCCGGCTCGGGGCGTCTCGATGGCGGCCGCCTCACAACTCCAGTCGGTCGATCATCGGCTGGGTGATCAGGCACACGCCCTTCTCGCTGCGCCGGAAGCGCCGCGCGTCCTCCACGGGGTCCTCGCCGACGACCAGGCCCTCGGGGATCTCGACGCCGCGGTCGATCACGACGTCCTTCAAGGACGCGTAGCGCCCGATCGTGACCCGGGGAAGGACGACCGCGTTCTCGAGCGAGGCGTAGGAGTGGACGCGCACGCCCGTGAAGAGCATCGCGTGCCGCAGCCGCCCGCCCGAGACGATGCAGCCGCCCGAGACGATCGAGTTGAGCGCCATGCCGCGCCGGTCCTCGTCGTCGTGGACGAACTTGGCCGAGGGCGTCACCTCGGCATAGGTCCAGATCGGCCAGTCGCGCTCGTAGAGGTCGAGGGACGGCACCACGTGGGTGAGGTCGATGTTGGCCTCCCAGTAGGCATCGACCGTGCCGACGTCGCGCCAATAGGCCTCGGTCTCGTTCTCGGACTTGACGCAGGAGGCGGTGAAGCGGTGCGCGACCGCCTTGCCGTTGGCGACGAGATGCGGAATGATATCCTTGCCGAAATCATGCGCCGAGGCCGCATCGGCCGCGTCCCGCCGCAGCTGATCGAACAGAAACTCGGTGCGAAAGACGTAGATGCCCATGCTGGCCAGGGCCATGTCGGGCCGGTCCGGCATGCCGGGCGGGTCCTTCGGCTTCTCCAGGAACGAGATGATGCGGTCCTGCGTGTCAACGTGCATCACGCCGAAGGCCGTGGCCTCCATACGCGGCACCTCGATGCAGCCCACCGTCACGTCGGCCTCCTGGTCCACGTGCTGGGCCAGCATCAGGCCATAGTCCATCTTGTAGATGTGATCGCCGGCCAGGATGACGATGAACTCTGCGCCGTAGCTCGCCAGGATGTCGATGTTCTGGAAGACCGCATCCGCCGTGCCGGCGTACCACTGCGTCTCGCTCACCCGCTGCGAGGCGGGCAGAATGTCGAAGCTCTCGTTGCGCTCGAGCCTGAAGAAGTTCCACCCCCGCTGCAGATGGCGGATCAGGCTGTGCGCCTTGTACTGGGTGGCGACGCCGATCCGGCGGATGCCCGAGTTCAGCGCATTGGAGAGGGCAAAGTCGATGATGCGGGCCTTGCCGCCGAAATAGACGGCGGGCTTGGCGCGCTTGTCGGTCAGCTCCATCAGCCGCGAGCCGCGCCCGCCGGCAAGCACGAACGCGATCGACTGCCGGACCAGATGCGCGGTGGCGTGCCGGTCTATGGCCATGGTCTGGTCTCCCTTATCGGGCGCGCCCCGTGGCCGCTTCACGGGGCATGCGCCTCGGCGTTTGTCTTGACCTCCAGCGCCCATCCCACCCGGCCCCGGATCGCACCCACCACCCCGGCCATCCAAAACGGGCGGAGATCGGGCCGTATCCAGGGAAGCAGGACGGCGTGCCGCGCATCGTAGCAGGAGAGGCGTGTTTCGTGCAGCCACTCACCGGGCCGCTCATCCACAGCCGCTTTTCTTTCCTGCCTTCCGCCCGTCCGGGCACCGATCCGGCGTCAAAACCACAATCCCGCCAACAGCTTGGTCCTTGCCCGGCATGCGCCTCCGAGGCCCATCGGGGAGGCCCCGAGATGGAACGTCCGAATCGAGAGGGCGCCACAAGTATTCGCAGCGGCGGCGATCCGGGAGGGCGGCATCGCCGGGCATGGTCCCCGGCCGGCATCTTTGCCCTCGGCCATCGGGACCATGGCCGCCGGCGACAACCCGGCCGCTCGGGCCGTGCTGCGATGCAGACATGGGACAGGCCAGCTCCGCCATTGGCCGGCTTCTGTCGCCGTCGGGGGCCTCATTGACGCTCGTCGGCCGGCTATTCATGCCATCAAGTGGCCGCATGGCCCGTTTCTTGTGACAGGTCAGGCGATTTGGGGCTTCCATTGTGCAGCCGGTGATGATACGCGCCTTTCATGCGGTTGTTGGCGCGAAGATCGTCTCCCGCGATAAACCGTACGAAGACTGAAAGGGAGCCTGAAGTGATCCTGCCGGAGCTCATTGACGCCGTCGCCCACGATACCGAGCAGCAGAAGTCGACCACGGACAAGGTCGTCCGGGCTGCATTGGAGCGGATCAAGTCCACGCTCGCCAAGGGGGAGGAGGTCAACATTGTCGGCTTCGGGCGCTTCGAGGTGCAGCAGCGCGGCGAGCGCGCCGGCCGCAACCTCCGCACCGGCGAGGCCCTGACCATCCCGCCCACCAAGGCGGTGCGCTTCAAGGTCGGCAAGCGGCTGCGCGATGCCGTGGCCGGCGATTCGGGCAAGAAGGCCTCGGCCAAGCCCGCGAAGGCCCGCCGCAAGGCAGGCTGACACCCCTCCGCGGCGGGCGGGCGCTCCGGCGTCCCCGCCCGCTCTTCTCCCCGGCCGTCGCGCTGTGCTGCGGAGCGTCTGCGCGGCCAGGGAAACCTTGTTCGACCTGAGCCGCCTGCTCCGTCGTCGTGTCACTACGACTTTGGCTTCTCGCCTCGACCGGCCTTCTCGGCTGCGCTAGCCTCCACGCGACGTGGAGGACCATATCCCGTGAAGCGGGTTTTCTTGAGCTCGACCGGCAAGGACCTCGGGCCGCACCGCGAGGCGGTGTTCAACGCGCTGCGCCGTCTCGAAGGCCTTCATACGGTCCGCATGGAAGACTTCACGGCGGCGTCGGTGCCGCCACGTGTGCTGTGCGAGGAGAAGGTCCGAAGCTGCCAGCTCTTCATCGGCATTCTCGGCCATTGCTATGGCTCGCGCCCGCCGGACGATACGCGCTCGATCACCGAGATCGAGTACGACACGGCCGTGGACAACGACATCCTGAGGCTGATGTTCGTGGCGCCCGAGGACTTTCCGACGCCGAAGAGCATCTATACTGCAGAGACCGCCGAGCAACACGAGGGCCAGGAGGCTTTTCGAGCCCGCGTCCTGGCCAACGAGACGTGCTCGCTCGCCTTCAAGACACCCGAGGAGTTGGCCGATCGGGTCCGCGAGGCGCTCTATAATCTTCCGCGCGAGCCAGCGGCCCCAGCCCCCTTTACCGTGCCGCCGCCGGTTCCAGACTTCACCGGCCGCGACGACGAGCTGGCGCAGCTCACGGCAGCCCTGGGCGACGGCGGCCGGGCGACGGTGTCGGCGATCGATCGGCATGGCCGGCATGGGAAGAGCCAGCTCGCCTACGAGCTGCCGCACCGCCTCGCCGATCGCTTCCCCGACGGCCGCATTTTTGTCGACATGCTGGGCACCGGCCAGCGGCCGCTGTCGCCCGAGGACGTGATGGCCCGCATCATCGAGGCTCTTTCGCCCGGCATGAGGCCACCGGACGAGCCGGAACGACTGAAAGCAGCCTATCAGGCGGCGCTCACCGGCAAGCGCGCGCTCCTGCTGCTCGACAACGCCACGGACAGAAGACAGGTGGCGCCGCTGCTGCCGCCGGCCCCGGTGGCGCTTCTCGTCACCTCGCGGCAGCGCATCCTGCTCCAGGGCGCGCGGAGCCTGGAGCTGAGGACCCTCCCTCCGGCGAGCGCTCTTCTACTCCTACGCGGCATGGTGCCGGTCGAGAGGGCGGACGACGCGACGCTCGCCACGATCGCCCGACGCTGCGGCCACCTGCCCCTCGCGCTCCGGGCCGCCGGCAGCTTCTTGCAGGTGCATCCGTCATGGACCGTCGAGGACTATCTGGAAGCGTTGGCGGACGAGCGCACCCGCCTCGAAGCGCTCGCGGTGCCCGAGGCTGAGATTGATGTGAAAGCCGCGCTCGGGCTCAGCTTTGCCAGGCTCAACGAGGAAGACCGAGAGCTCGCCGACGCCTGGGCCCTCCTGGCGGTCTTCCCCGCCGGCTTCGACCGCGAGGCAGCGGCCGCCGTCTGGCAGCAGGACAGTTCCGCCACCCGGACCGACTCGACGCTCTCATCGGGCCGACAGCCTCCTGACAGCACAGAGACACTGGGCGCTTTCGGCTCCATGACCTGCTATGCGACCTCGCCCGCGAGCACGCTGACCCCGTCAGTCTGGAGAACGCATGCCTTCGGCACGCTCAGCACTATCTCGACGTGCTGTGGAGAATCGATGGCATGTACAAGGTTGCCGCGAGCACGCTTGCTGGACTAGCCCTCTTCGACAGCGAACGCACCAACATCGAGGCTGCTCAAGAGTGGGCGGCCTCGCACCGCCGCCAGAGCCTTCGTGCTGCCAACCTCTGCTTCGAGTTCACGAACGCCGGTGCCTACGTTTTGGACCTACGCCTCGCCCCGCCGGTCCGAATCCGCTGGCTCGAGGCTGCCGTAGAAGGCTGTCGCGCGGCCGGCGATCGTCGCAGAGAGAGCGCCGCGCTGGGCAATCTCGGCCTCGCGTGGGCGGCCCAAAGCGAGCCGCGCAAAGCCATAGAGCTGCACGAGCAGCAGCTCGCGGTCACGCGTCAGATTGGCGACCGTCAGGGCGAGAGCAACGCGTTGGGCAACTTGGGACTCGCCTGGAAGGATCTCGGCGAGCCCGGGAAGGCCATCGAATGCTACGAACAACAACTCGTGATCGCTCGGGCGATGCATGACCGTCGGAGTGAGGGCGCCGCGCTAGGGAATCTTGGCGTCGCCTGGGCAACTCTCGGGAAGATCCGCCGCGCCATCGACCTCTATGACCGATATCTTACCATCACTCGCGAGATCGGCGACCGTCGGGGCGAGGGAACTGTGCTTGGCAATCTCGGGCTCGCGTGGAAGGTGCTCGGCGAGCTTCGGAAGGCCCTAGAGTATCATGAGATGAGTCTGGCGATCGCCCGCGAGATCGGCGATCGCCGTGCCGAGGGCGGCGCACTTGGAAATCTTGGCCTTGTTTGGTCTGCTCTCGGGAGCGTCCGTAAGGCCATTCAGCTGCACGAAGAGCATCGCACCATGGCGCGTGAGGCTGGCGACCGCCGAGGTGAGGGCAACGCACTCGGCAATCTTGGTGGCGCCTTTGCCGCCTTGGGCGAACGAGAGCGGGCCATTGAGTTCTGCGAGCAACACCTGATCATCGCTCGCGAGATTGGCGACAGCAGAGGCGAGGCCACTTCATTGGGCACTCTCGCCCTCATCAAGCTCGCCCTCGGCGAGCCTCGGGAGAGCATCGAGCTTCACAAGCAGGTTCTCTCCATCGTTCGTGCCATTGGTGACCGGCATGGAGAGAGCACGGCCCTGTGGAATTTGGCATTTGCCTACGACCGAGATAGCCGACAAGGCAGAAGCCGTACGACTAGCGCTTCTCTCGCTGGCTCTCCAGCGCGCAATCGAAGATCCGTTCGCCCCCAGATCGAGGCTTGGCTCCGGGAGCGCGGCATCGAGCCCTGAAGCACTTCTCCACTGCCGGCTTGACACGTGCCGGCTTGACACGCGAGCCGCCCGGCGAGGGGCCGGGCGGCTCAGCGGGCAAGCAACTGAAAAAAGCTTACTCGTCCTTGAGGCTGTCGCGGACACCCTTGGCGGCGTCCTTGGCGTCCTTGGCGGCATCCTTGACCTGGCCCTTGGCCTTGTCGGTCTTGCCCTCGGCCTCCATGTGCTTGTCGCCGGTCGCCTTGCCGACGGTCTCCTTGACGGTACCCTTAACCTTGTCGGTAGTCCCGGACATGGTCTGCTCCTATGGTTCGTGGTCCAAGCGCCACCACGAACGCTTGTTCGGGCGGCAAGGTTCCGTCGGACGACTAGGGAGCCGCGAGCGGGTCAGCGACGTTCTGGGGTGAGCGTCCACATTGCACGAGGACTAGAGCCGTGGCCCCTGCCGACCCCACGAGACCCGACGAGCTGCCGCCGCAGCCGCCCCAGCCCGAGATCCAGCCGCTGCCACCAGAGCCCGAGCGCCCGGCCCAGCCGCCGATCGGTCCCGATCTCCCGCCCGCCGGGCCACCGGAGATCGACCCGCCCCCACCCCAGGAGGTCCCCCCAACCCCGCCCGCCCCAGGCCCCGAGCCGGTCGCCTGAGCGAGGGGCGCCTCTCATCAACTCGAAGTTGACAGAAGGCGTTTGCTCCTATAAGAAGTGCAAATGCCTTCCGTCTACCCCTCGCGTTCCCCCGCCTCGATGCCCGCGGCCCGCACCGTGCGGCTGGCGCGGCGACTCGCCAGCGGCATGACGCCCGCCGAGGTCGCCAGGCACGAGGGAACGGACGAGGCCGAGATTCTCTCGCTCCTCGCGGACGAGAAGTTCCAGAGACACGTCGCCTACCACCGGCGCGAGGCCGAGCTGCCCGAGGACGAGCGCGAAGAGCTGCTGATCAGGACGGCGTTCGCCAGCCTCCAGCACCTCGCCGACATGGGCGACGCCAAAGCTCTTTTGTTCCTTACCTACGAGGCCAACCGCGGCCGCCATCCGGAAAACCGCCTGCGCCGCCTCGCGACGCGCACAGACCGACCGCGATCCCGAGCTTCACGCCGAGGACGAGATCGGTGCGGCGTTTGTCGACGACGCCCCCGCGTGGGAGCCTTCCATCCCGGCGTCGAAAACTCCGGTCGCCGCCGAGCTTGTCTCGGACCTCCTCGCCTTCGCCCGGAGCAACCCGGACGTGGCCGACTGGATCCTCCGCTACGCCGAGAGCCGCCACGCCACGCTGGGAGAGAGCGGGGTCGGGGCGGCGAAGGAGCAAAAAAGGAGAGTGAAAGACAAAAAGACCACGCCATCCTAGGGGCAGGGCGCCTTTACTTGTCACCGCCCGGCTCGACCGGGCGGTCAGGTGGCGGGGAGCAGGCGACTCCTGTCCCATCGCGCCGTGTCACCTGATCCCCCGGTCGAGCCGGGGGATGACAATAGAGGCGTGACGCGACGCCAGCGCGGCCAACCTCGAGCCGTTGGCCCCCCGATCATGTCGGGGGGCGACGAAGGAGAGGCCGTGGCAGCGGGTCTTTGTTCTTGTCACCCGACGGCTCGACCGGCGGGTCAGGTGACAGGGACTATGCGACTCTGTCCCGTCGCGCCGTTTCACCTGATCCCCCGGTCGGAGCCGGGGGATGACGGAAGAAGCGCGCCCTCGCGTCTCGTCGAGCACGCGGGCGACAGGAACGAGCAGCCGCCAAGGCGCTGCTGGGAGAGAGCAGGGCCGAGTTGGAGGAGCAACAGAGGAGCGTGACAGAAGAGCGGACCGAGCCCCCGGGTCATCCCCCGCCTTGAGCGGGGGATCAACTGGCGGCCGTGACGCGACATCAGCGTGGCCAGCCTCGAGCCGCTGGCCCCCCGGTCGAGCCGTGGGGCGACGGTAGAGGTATGTGCGCGCCGACCCCGCATTCTCGTCACCCGACGGCGTGACCGGCGGGTCAGGTGACAGGGGACGACGCAACTCCTGTCCCATCGCACCGCTGCACCTGATCGCCCGGTCAGACCCGTGGGATGACGGAAGAGGCGTGGCCTCCCGTCGCCCTGCCCTTCCTTCGGCGCGACCGTGGGCACCCGTCACCCGGGCGGCTCGACGTGGCGCAGGAAGTCGAGGAGGACGCGAACCGCGACCTCCGCATCCTCGGGCGTGATGCTCTCGGCGGGATTGTGGCTGATGCCGCCCTTGCAGCGGAGGAAGAGCATGCCGATCGGGCACAGCTGGGCCATCGCCAGGCCGTCGTGCCCGGCGCCGCTCGGCAGGCGCAGGGGCCGGATGCCGGCGCGCGCGACCGCAGCCTCGAGCTGGGCCACCAGCCATGGGGCGCAGTTGGCGGCCGCCTCGTCGTACGTCCTGTCGAGCAGCGCCGAGACGCCCCGGCGCTTCGCGATGTCGAGGAGCCCCTGCCTGAGCCCGGCGATCGCCGCGGCCCGCACCTGATCGCTCGGGCTCCTGATGTCGAGCGTGAAGCGCACGCGCGAGGGGATGACGTTGACAGCGCCGGGCAGCGCCTCGATGCGGCCCACGGTGGCCACCAGATCGGCGGTCTCGGTGGCCGTCCGCTCGATCAGAAGAACCATCTCGGCCGCAGCGGCGAGCGCGTCCCGACGCAGGCGCATCGGCACCGTGCCGGCGTGCCCGGCCTCGCCCGCCACCTCGACGGTGAAGCGCGAGGCGCCGGCGATGGCGGTGACGATGCCGATCGGCAGCCCCTCGGCCTCCAGCACCGGCCCCTGCTCGATATGCAGCTCGACATAGCCCAGCACCCGATCCCGGGCCCGCGCCAGCCCGGGGATCGCCAAGGGATCGCCGCCGAAGCGCAGCAGCGCCTCGCGCACGCTCACCCCGGCATTGTCCTCGGCGTCCAAGGAGGCCGGGTCGAGCACCCCCGCCACCGCCCGCGATCCGGTGAGCGCCACCGGAAAGCGCGCCCCCTCCTCGTCGCCGAACGCGACCACCTCGACGGCGAAGGGCAGGCGCTCGCCGCCGGCGTGCAGCCTCGCCACCGCCTCGATCGCCGCGAGGACGCCCAGATTGCCGTCATACCGGCCGGCATCACGCACCGTGTCGATGTGCGAGCCCACGAGAAGGGCGGGCAGCCCCGGCCGGGTCCCCTCGTAGCGGCCGACGACATTGCCGACGGCGTCGATGCCCGCCTCCATGCCGGCCTCGCCCATCCACGCCTGCACCTGGACCGCCGCCTCCTTGTAGGCCGGCGTCAGATAGAGGCGCGTCAGCATCTCGGGACTGTCCGAGAAGCGCGCCAGCGCATCGAGCCGCGCCATGAGCACAGCACCGCCGGCAAGGATGGTCGGCGAGGGGTGCGGCGCCGCGGGCGTCACGGCACCTCCTGCCTACGTCGCCAGCAGCGGCAGCGGCCATTCTGGTCAGGGAGCATCGCCAAGGCCATGTCCTCGGACGTGGTCGGTCCGGGCCTCCTTATCGCGGCCGCCCCCATAAAAGGGCAAGCTCCGCGGCCAGGTCACGCGCTCGGTGCGGTGCCGCGGATCGAATCCGGACCTGGGCTCGAGCGTCCGATCCGGCCGCCACCACGCCCGCCGCTGCCGGGTCAGGTCTGGAAGGCAACGAGCACCAGCGACGGGGTCCGGGGCGCGGTCGCCTCGACCAGCTCCTCGCGCGTCCGGAACAGCCGGCAGCTTCCTCCCGGCAAGGCGACGCTGCCGAGCCGGAGCAGCATGAGCCCGGGGCCGCGGATCTCGCTGCCGTCGAGCGCCCGGACGATGGCCAGATCGCCCGCCGTGCCCATGATCTCGCCGACCAGGCGGCCCTCCGCCAGCTCCGCCACGACCAGCAGGCCGACAAGCGGCGAGCGGGAGCCTCGGGCCTGGGTCGTCTCATCTGCCATCGCAGTAGCTCCGTCGAAGCATCCGTCATGGAGGGCATGGCCTGCCGAGGCCGCGTCGCGTGCTCGCGCCGGCATGGCGCGCACGGGCCACTGGTAGCAAGCTTGGCTGGGTGCCCGAGCTTCCATGGTGTCGGCAGGCCCGATAATCTAGGGATCATCTAGCGCTTTGCTAGGATCTCGTCCAGATCGCCGCCGGGAGAGGCAGGACGAAATCCGGCGGGGGGCGGAAGGTGGCTGGCCTTCGGCGGCGCAGCAGACTACCCTCGCGTCTAGCGCGTCTTCCGCGGAAGTTAGGCACCATGACCACCCGCTCCCACGGCACGCGGCAAGTCAATCTGAAGCTGACCGCTTCCCAGGAGGAGATCGTGCGCCTCGTGGTGCAGCGGCTGCGCGAGGGCGGCCCCGAGTTCGAGGCGCGCGTGCGCTGGTTCTTCAGTGAGGCACCGGCGCCCCACTACATGCATGTGGACGAGCTCGACCGGCGCTTCGGTGAGATCGATCGCCGTCTCGTCCGCCTCGAGGCCGAGGCCGAGGCCATCCGACACGCCTCTCTCGGCGCGGACGACGCGCAGGACGAGCCGCACGGCCAGCCGCCCGAGCGCATCGCCGCGAGGCGATGACAGGGCCGTCTGCCATCCGGCTCCAGGCTGCCAGGCCCGCACGTCGCCCGTCCGCATAGGCCCGATGCGGCCGCTGCCCCTTGCGTGCGAGCGCCGCGCCAGCTAGCGCGGAGCGCACAGAGCAAAGGGAGGCGAGCGGGAACGATGGCAGGCAGCGAGGTGGCCCGGCCCAATGTGATGCTGGTGATGGTCGACCAATGGCCGGGCAAGCTGCTCGGCGCTGCCGGCCATCCCGTCATCCAGACACCGACGATCGACCAGATCGCCAGGAACGGCGTCCGCTTCAACCGCGCCTACACCGAATGCCCGATCTGCATCCCGGCGCGGCGGACGCTCATGACGGGCACCACGACGCGCCGCCACGGCGACCGGATCTTCGGCACGACCAACCCGATGCCCGATCTGCCGACGCTGGCCCAGTGCTTCCGCAATGGCGGCTACCAAGCCTATGGCGTGGGCAAGCTGCACGTCTACCCGCCACGCGACCGCATCGGCTTCGACGATGTGTGGCTCAGCGAGGAGGGCCGGCCGCATCTGGGCGGTCCGGACGATCACGACATCTACCTCGCCGACCGCGGCTTTCCGGGCCAGCAGTTCCTGCACGGCATGAACAACAACAACTACATGCACCGGCCCTGGCACCTGCCTGAGGACTGCCACGTCACCAACTGGGCGACGATGCAGATGTGCCGGGTGATCAAGCGCCGCGACCCGACGCGACCCTCCTTCTGGACGCTCTCCTACACGCCGCCGCACCCGCCGCTCGTGCCGCTCCAGACCTATATGGACCTCTACCGCCAGTTCATGCCGCCGGCGGCGCTGGCCGGAGACTGGTCGGAGCGGCTCGAGGACCTCCCCTATGCGCTGCGCATGGTCCGCAACTTCTGGCCGAAGCTGCCGCCCGACGTTCTGACCGAGGTCCGACGCGCCTTCTACGCGCTCTGCACCCACATCGACCATCAGCTCAGGGTCGTGATCGGGACGCTGCGCGAGGAGGGTCTGCTCGAGAATACGATCATCCTCTTCTCGGCGGACCATGGCGATATGCTGGGCGATTTCGGGCTCTACGCCAAGCGCACCTACTATGAGGGGTCGGCCAACATCCCCTGCATCCTGATGGGCCTGCCGGGCGATCGCCGGATCGGCACCGACCGTGTCGACGACCGCCTCGTCGGGCTTCAGGACGTCATGCCCACCCTCCTCGAGCTGGCCGGCCTGCCGGTGCCCGAGACCTGCGAGGGCATGTCGATGGTGGGCGAGCGCCGCCGCTCCACGCTTTACGGGGACTGCCTCGAGAATGCCGGCGCCGGCCGCATGATCCACGACGGTCGCCACAAGCTCATCTGGTATCCGGCCGGCAATTCTTTCCATCTCTTCGATCTCGAGGCGGACCCGCAGGAGCTGAACAATCTCGCGGCGAGCCCCGACCATGCGGCGACGCGGCGACGCCTCGAGGAGGCGCTGGCGGCCGAGATCTACGGCAGCGACGTCGAGCAGGGCTGGCTCAAGGACGGCAAGCTCACCGGCTATGACCCGGGGCCCTATGTGCCGAAGCCAGACCGCTCCCTCTCGGGCCAGCGGGGCCTCCACTATCCGCAGCCACCGCAGGCCGCCCAGGACCGGATGGTGGGCTTTCCGCAATAGGTATGGACGAGGCGCCGCCGGCCGCTATCTCGAGCGCCATCCAGCCATGCTCGAGGAGGATCGCCATGGCGGTCGAGCGTCGCTTCAAGTCCACCGTGCCCTTCTACGTCCGCTACCGAACCCGCTATCCGGAGGCGCTCGTCCGTGAGGTGGCAGAGTCGGTGCGCCTCGACGGGACGAGCCGGGTGCTCGATCTGGGCTGCGGGCCGGGCTTTCTCGCCATCGGCTTCACGCCGCTGGCGGGCGAGGTTCTGGGAGTCGACCCAGAGCCGCTGATGCTCGAGGCGGCGCGGGCCGAGGCTTTGGAGGCCGGTGTCGCTGTAACCTTCCTCGAGGGCAGCTCGGAAACGCTGGGGCCGCAGCTTGGGCGGTTCCGCCTCGTCACGATGGGCCGGTCCTTCCACTGGATGGACCGTCTGCGCACCCTGGCGATACTCGATACGTTGATCGAGCCGGAAGGTGCCGTGGCCCTCTTCCACGACCAGCGGCCCGAGGCACCAGAGAATGCCTGGAAGGGGGCGTGGGAGCGGGTTCGGGACGCCTGGTCGGACGATCCCGGCTCACACCGCAGGCGGCAGCTGCGGGGCGGCGAAGGTGATCACGAGGCGGTGCTGCGCCAGTCCGCCTTCTCGGACGTGCGGCGCCTGACGCGGCGCTCGGTGCGGCGCACGACGATCGAGGAGATCATCGGGCGGACCTTCTCCATGTCCGGTACCTCGCCCGCGCGGGTCGGTGAGCGAAGGCCCGAGCTCGAGGCCGAGCTCCGCTTGGCGTTGGAGCCCTTCATGCAGGACGGTGCGCTGACCGAGCTCATCGAGGCGGAGGCCCTGCTGGCCAGGCGGCCGCGGCCGAACTAGGATGCCGTGAAAGCGCTGGCCGGCCGCCAAGGAAGAAGGAGCCGGCCGCCCTCAGGGAGATGGCATGCGCTCCATCCGCGCCCGCGACAGACACGCTCGCGCCCGGGGTGGCGACGTCGCCACCGGTCTGCCCCTGACGGCATGCCTCGGACGCTAGACGGCGAGACGCTGCTGCGGGCGGAGAACGTCTGGAAGGCGTTCGGCCGCACGACGGCGCTGGCCGGAGCCCGCTTCGAGCTGCGGCATGGCGAGGTGCACGCGCTGGTCGGCGCCAACGGGGCCGGCAAGTCGACCTTGTCCAGGATCGTCTCCGGTCACTTGCAGCCCGACCAGGGCGAGGTCCGCATGGGCGGACAGGCGCTGCGGCTGGGATCGGCGCGCGACGGGCTCAGCGCCGGTATCGCGATTGTGATGCAGGAGACCAGCCTCGCCCCCGATCTCTCGATCCTCGAGAACATCTGCCTGCCCGAGCTCGGCACGCCCGGCCGGCTGTCCTGGCGCAAGCTGCGGCAGGACGCGGACCGCATTCTCGGCGAGCTGGGCCAGAGTCACCACCTGCCGCTCGACATGCCGGTGCGCGACCTCACGATCGGGCAGCGCCAGCTGATCGAGATCGCCAAGGCGCTGGCCCTCGATTCGCAGATCATCATCTTCGACGAGCCTACGGCTTCCTTCTCGCCACGCGAGGTCGACCGTCTGTTCGACGTGATTCGCCTCCTCGCCAGCCGCGACAAGGGTGTTGTCTTTGTCTCGCACCGCCTGGAGGAGATCTTCGCGATCACCGACCGGATCACCGTGCTCCGCGAAGGCAGGACCGTGGCTGAGGCGGTGCCCGCCCGGGACATGAGCGCCACCGAGCTCGTGCGGACGATGGTCGGTCGCGAGCTCACCGACATCTACGCCCACGGCGGCGCAGCACAGCACCTCGATGCGAGCGGGCAGAGCGTGGTTCTCGAGGTCGAGCATCTGGCCACGCGGCCCCTCGTGCGCGACATTTCGTTCCGCGTGCATCGGGGCGAGATTCTTGGCTTGGCCGGTCTCGTGGGCGCCGGGCGGTCCGACGCGGTGGAGGCGATCTTCGGCCTGCGCAGGATCGATGCCGGGCATCTGCGCCTCGACGGGCGTCCGTTCAGGCCGGGCTCGCCGATCGATGCCATCCGTGCCGGCGTCGGGCTTATCCCGGAGGACCGCCGCGGCAAGGGCCTCGTGCCGGATCTCTCCGTGCGCGAGAATCTGCTGCTCGCCAGCATGGGGCGGCGGCACGGCATTGGCACGGGCTACCGGCAGAACGATGCCGCCGCGCGACGGCTGCTCGAGAGGCTGGACCTGCCGCCAGACCAGGTGCTCGACAACAACATCCTCAATCTCAGCGGCGGCATGCAGCAGAAGATCGTGCTGGCACGGTGGCTGCTGCTCGAGCCCAAGCTCCTGATCCTGGACGAGCCGACGCGGGGCGTCGACATCGGGACGCGGAGCACGATCTATGGCCTGCTGCGGGGTATCGCCGCCGCAGGCACCGCGGTCATCGTCATCTCCTCCGACTTCGAGGAGGTCCTGGGCCTCGCCGATCGCATCGTGGTCGTGAGCGACGGCGTCGATGTCACCGACATTCCGAGCGCCTATCTCGACGTCGAGAAGCTCACCATGTTCGCGGCTCCGCGCACCTCGGCCGAGGCAACGCACCGCACGCTGGAGGCGCTGGCCGGCCGGTTCGGCGGCACGGCCTTCTGGGTCCATCTCGAGCACGCCAGGGTCTACTGCTTCGACAGCGTGGCCGGTGGCGCCCACGCCGATCCGGGCTTCGCCGGTGGGACCTTCCCGACGATCGAGGAGACGGCCATCCCGACGGCGTTGACGGGAGGGCCAGGCCGGTTCGTGGCCGAGCCCGATGGGCGGCTCGCTACCGTGATGTTCCCGGTCAAGACCGAGCGCGGGCACGATCTGGGCTATATCGGGCTCACGCTGCCGGGCAACGCGCCGCCGGACGCGGCGCCGATCGGGATGATGGTCGAGGACATGACCGGCCATGCGGCGAGCCATCTGATCTGAGCGGGGCGGCGGAGACCAGCGGAATGCAGCAAGAGGCGGCGCGGTCGCGGGACGAGCAGACAGGAGTCCGGTTCAGGCTCTTGAGCCTGGGCGGGCGGCTCGAGATCCGCATGCTGGCGCTCCTGATCATCCTGGGCGCCGTGCTCTCCGTGATCTCGCCTTATTTCCTCACGATCAGCAACATCGCCAACGTCATGGACCAGTCGGTCGTGACGGGCATCGTGGCGATCGGCCAGACCTTCGTGATCCTGGTGGCGGGGATCGATCTCTCGGTAGGCTCGCTCGTGGGTGTCACGGGCATCGTGCTGGGCCTGTCCTTCGCGTTTGCGAACATCCCAGTGGCGATCATCCTCTGCCTCGTCTCGGGCGGCCTCTTCGGCCTCGTCAACGGCGCCATCATCACCTTCGGGCGGGTAGCACCCTTCATCGTGACGCTGGGCATGCTCTCGGTCGGCCGCAGCCTCGCCTACATCTTCAGCGGCGCCAACTCGATCTCCTCGGTCCCGTTCGACCTGGGCCTCCTGGCCAGCACCACGGTCTTCGAGATCATCCCGCTCAACTTCGTGATCCTGCTGGCGCTCTACATCGCGGCCTGGGCCTATCTGGGGTTCACCAAGGGCGGGCGCACGATCTATGCCATCGGCTCAAATGCCGAGGCGGCCAGGATCGCGGGCCTCCGGGTCGCCCGCTACAATATCCTCGTCTACGTGATCTCGGGTGTGCTGAGCGCCCTTGCCGCCGTCTTCCTCTCGGCGCGAATCCTCTCGATCGACCCCATTGCCGGCACAGGCCTCGAGCTCGACACCATCGCCGCCGTCGTCATCGGCGGCACCAGCCTGTTCGGCGGGCGCGGCTCGGTCGTCGCCACCTTCATCGGCGTCTTCATCATGGTTCTGATCCGCAACGGCCTCAATCTGCTCAACGTCTCGCCCTATTGGCAGGGGACGGCGATCGGCTCCATCATCGTTGCCGCCGTGCTGCTCGAGCGGTTCTTGAGCTCCCGCGCCGACGCGCGCCGCTTCAGGCGAGCCTGAGAGGCAGACGGGTATCGGGCCGCACATATCAAGGCTGACAAGAAGGAGGCTATACGCATGACGACAAGACGGACGGCCCTCAAGACGGCAGGCGGCGCTCTCGCCGCGGCGGCGACCTTGGCTGGGACAGGAGCCGGCGGGCTCGGGCGAGCCTGGGCGCAGGGAAAGCAGCTGGCCTATCTGACGCCGGGTCTCGACCTGCCGTTCTGGCGCTATCTCGCCAAGGGCATCGAGGACGTCGCCAAGAAGAATGGCGCCACCTCGACCAACTACGACTTGCACAACGACGCGGCGACCCAGCTCAAGAACGCGCAGGACGCGATCGCCCGCAAGGTCGACGGCATCCTGATCTCACCCACCGACTCCTCGACGGCGCCGAGCGTGCTCGAGCTCGCGGCGAAAGCGTCGATCCCGGTGGTGATCGCCGACATCGGCACCACGCGCGGCGAGCACGTCTCGTTCATCATCTCGGACAACGAGAAGGGCGCCTACGACATCGGCAAGGTGCTGGTCCAGGATCTGGCGGCAAAAGGATGGAACAAGGGGCCGGTGGGCCTCGTGACGATCTCCCTCGCCCGCAACAACGGCAAGCTGCGTACCGCCGGCTTCCGCAAAGCAATGAAGGAGGGCGGTGTGGAAGAGGCCGCCCTCAGCCAGATGCAGACCTACACGGCCGGCGAGACGTTCAAGTATGTGCAGGACATGCTGACCGCCCATCCCGACATGCGCGGCATCTTCGTCCAGACCGACACGCCGACGCTGGGTGCCGTCCGCGCCATCCAGGCAGCGCATCGCCAGGACGGCGTGTTGCTCGCTGCCTTCGACGGCGTGCCGGAGTTCATCGACCTCATCAAGGAAGGCAAGATCGTGGGCTCCGGCATGCAGCAGCCCTTCCTTATGGGCCAGCGCGCGGCTGAGGCGATCTTCGATCACCTCGCCGGCAAGACGCCCGAGAAGGAGATCCTGGTGCCGATCATCGTCGTGACCGAGGAGAACCTCGAGAAAGTGCTACCGACCATCAAGGAGACCGTGTTCGCGAACGAGCTGTCCTGAGGGGCCCGACAGGACCAAAGGAGGCCCGACCCTCGGCGCCCGGGCGGGGCTCAGAGGGTCGGCGCGCTTCTCAGGCCTGGGGCACGCCCAGGGTCTGGTGGATATGCGCGACCGCGGCCGGAGGGAGCGCCAGGCTCTGCGCGAGCCGGGCGAGATAGGCTCGCTCGGCATCCGTGTCGACCTCGATCGCGAGGAGCGACGCGGCGTAGACCTGAACCGCGAGATCCGGTGCCTGGACCTGAGCCACGAGCCCTTCGAGGTCGATCGGCGCCCTCAACTCCTGGATCACATAGTCCTTGGCGTCGGAGTCGGCGCCCGTCTCGTCGAGCTTCTTGAAGATCCGGTTCATTTCGTCCTGGTCGATCGTGCCGTCGGCCTTGGCGGCCGAGATCATGGCGCGCAGCAGGATCAAGGCACGGCTGGCGAGCACGGCCTCGTCGCCGGCACCCGTGGCGCCGCGCAGCTCGACCGGCAGCTCGGGCGGCGTCGCGGCGGCGCCGGACGGCCGACCCACTGTGGGCGATGCAGCCTGCTGACTGCTCTGCGAGGCGTTGAGCGCTGCATAGGCGAGGCTGCCCAGGAGAGCGAGTGCGCCCCCGCCCACGGCACCGCCACGGCCGCCCAAGAGCGCGCCGGCGACGGCACCGAGCCCGCCCACCGCCAGCGGGTCGTTGCGCTTCACCGCGTCGCCGGTGCGCGTGGCCGCGCCCTGGGCGGCGCCCGACACCTGGGACAGCAGGCCCTGCAGGCCGCCCGCGCCCCCTGCCCCGCCGGCGCCGAGCAGGCCGGTTAGCTGGTCGAGGAGACCGCCCTGGCCGCCCATGCCCTCCGGCCCGACGGCGCGCTCGACGCGGCTACTGGCGCTGGGCGCCGCTTTGGCATCGAGGAACGCTCCGAGCAGCTTTTGCGCATCGAACATCGATAGCCTCCCTTCTGGTGTCCGGCGCGCGGGACATCGCGGCCATGACATGAAGATCCCTCCAGAATGGAGCCATGGCAATGGTGATCGGGCGCGCGGCGTGGGGGACTTCTCAGGCGGCGAGACGCGTGCGCGCGTCCTCGGCGATCATCGCGGCTGCCTTCTCGCCGATCATGATCGAGGGCGCATTGGTGTTGCCCGAGATGACGGTTGGCATGATCGAGGCGTCGGCGACCCTTAGCCCATCCAGCCCGTGGACGCGAAGACGCGGATCGACGACGGCGCCGCCGTCGCTGGACGGCCCCATCATGCAGGTGCTCGTGGGGTGGAAGATGGTCGTGCCGTTGCCCCGGACATAGTCGAGCAGGGCCGCGTCGTCGGCGCAATCGGGGCCCGGGATCGTCTCGGCCTCGATGTAGGCTTGGATGGCCGGCTGGCCCATGATCTGTCTGATCAGCTTCATGCCGTCGACCATGGTCCGCTGGTCGCCCTCGGTCGCGAGGTAGTTCGGGCGGATCACCGGGTAGCTCGCGGGGTCACGGTCGCGGAGCGTGAGCTCGCCCCGGCTCTCGGGGCGAAGCTGGCAGACCGAGATGGTGTAGCCCGGGAAGTCGTGGAGAGGCTGGCCGATTCCCTTGGCACTGAACGGGATGACGTGGAACTGGACATCGGGGCTCGCCAGCTCCTCGCGTGTCTTCCAGAAGAGCGCCACGACGCCGGCGCCGACGGTGAGCGGCCCCTTTCGGAAGAGCGCCCACTCGGCGCCCGCGAGACCGCGTCGCCAGAGGCTGTTGCTGACGTCGTTCAGGGTGATCGGCCGCGGGCACCGATAGACGATGCGCGCCTGATAGTGGTCCTGGAGATGCTTGCCGACGCCCGGGAGGTCGTGCGCCACCTCGATACCCTCGGCCCTCAGCTCCTCGGCCGGGCCGACGCCGGAGAGAAGAAGAATCTGGGGTGAGCCGATGGCGCCGGCGGACAGGATGACCTCGCGCCTGGCCTTGGCGGCGCGCTCGGCGGCGCCCTGCTTGTAGGCCACACCTATGACCCTGCGGCCGTCCAGCAGCAGTCTCTGGGTCAGCGCCTCGGTCTCGATCCGGAGATTGGGCCGGCGCTTGGCCGGGGCCAGATATGCCTTGGCAGCACTGCAGCGGAGGCCATTGCGGATGGTGAGCTGGAAGTAGGCTACACCTTCCTGGCTGGCGCCGTTGTAGTCCGGGTTCTCAGGAATGCCGGCTTGCTTGGCCGCCTCGATGAAGGCGTCCATCAGCTCCATCCGGGCCAGCGGCTGGGTCACGTGCAGGGGCCCGCTCCGTCCGCGATAGGCGTCGTCACCGCCGGCAAAGCTCTCCGATTGCTGGAAGAAAGGAAGAACATCCTCGTAAGACCAGCCGACATTGCCGAGCTGGCGCCAATGATCGTAGTCGAGCGCCTGACCCCGGACATAGGCGAGGCCGTTGATCGAGGAGCAGCCGCCCAGCACCTTGCCGCGCGGCCAGGGGATCGAGCGGCCGTTGACCCCGGGCTCGGGCTCGGTCTGGAAGCCCCAGCTGACCTTGGGATTATAGATCGTCCGGTAGTAGCCGATCGGCAGATGGATCCAGAAGTCGCGATCGGCGGGCCCAGCCTCGAGGAGCAGGACACGCACGGATGGGTCTTCGGAAAGACGGGCGGCGACAGCGCATCCGGCCGAGCCGGCACCTACGACAATGTAGTCGAACTCCTCGCCCGCCTGCTCTTTGCTCATGCCGCCCGGCCCCTCCCCGTCAGAGGGCCCGGATCATGGCGGAGGCGCAGCGGGGGTTCAACCCGCGACCAGGGCAGGAGGACCATCCCGCCAGGGCATGATAGGCCCCGCCGAGAGGAAGCGCTCAGGCGAGCCCGACGCGCACGCGGCGATTGTGGCGGCCCTTGTTCTCGATCTTGAGGATGCGGGCGCCGCGCGAGCGGCCCGTGCTCGTGAGGTGCGTGCCGCCGCAGGCTTGGCGATCCAGGCCGGCGATCTCGACGATACGGACCATGCCGTCGGCCTGTGGCGGCGGTGCGACCGCCTTGCTGCGGAACATGCCGGGGATGGCCTGGGCCTCGTCGTAGGACATCCAGTCGCCACCGACGGCGAGATCCCGGCGGATGACGTCGGCGATCGCCAGCTCCAGGGCGCGCAGGCGGTCGTTGTCGGCACCGGGGAGATCGAAATCGACGCGGAAGGTGGCGTCGGCCGAGAGCTGCGCGCCAGTCAGGAGCGCGCCGCCGAAGGCGTCGTAGACGAGACTGTTCAGGACGTGGGCCAGGGTGTGCAGCTCGGACATCAGGGCGCGGAAGGCCGGATCGACGCGCAGGAGCACGGGGCCGGTGGGCTCGACGGGCAGGGCCAGTGCGTGCCAGAGGCCGTGTGGGTCGACCGAGAGGCCCGTGACGGCAGCCTCGCCACCCTCCCAGGCGAGCGTGCCGCGGTCGGCGAGCTGGCCGCCTCCGCCGGGGAAGAAGGGCGAGCGGGCGAGGAGGACCGCGCCCGGCCGGGCCTCCAGGACCTCCGTCTCGAGATCGAGCAGGTCGGGCCGCTCCTGGCAGAGATGGCGGGTCATGAAGTCAGGCGCACGATCGGCCGCCTCTAGCGGGCGAGGTAATAGTCGATCGTGGAGACCACGCGGAGGCGCTTGTTGATCTCGTTGGGCTCATTGATGCCAGGGGCCTCGTCGCGGGACAGGATCTGGAAGAGGCCCTGGCTCGCCTGCCGGATGCCGCCCAGCTCCGCACCCGAGTCCTTCGCGAACTCGGCGGCGGCGGCGCGGGCGTTGGCGGTGGCCTCGGCCACCATGGCGGGCTTCACGTCGTTGAGCTTGGTGAACAGAAAGACCGGGCGGACCGGCTGGCCTTCGCTCGAGAGCACGACCCCGGCGGCCACGAGATCGCCCACCTTTTGGGCGAGGCCGGCGATGAGATCGACATTGTCGGAGCGGACGAGCAGCGTCTCGGCCACGATGTAGCGGTTCTCGACCGGCCCAGAGCGGTAGACCTGCGCGAAGAGGTCGTTGACCTCGAGCGCGTTGACCGAGACGGCGTCGGCCGGGACGCCGCCATCGGTCAGGAACTTGCGGACGGTTGCCTCGTCGGCCTTGATGGTCGCACGGACTTGCCCGAGATCGTTGCCGGTGGTGACGAAGCGCATGGGCCAGAGTGCCAGATCGGCCTTCACGTCGCGCTCGGCCAGGCCCTTGACGGTGACGAAGCGGTCGCCTTTGCGGGGTGCGACGATGCCCTGGCCGACGAACCAGCCGGCGGCTGCGACTCCGATCGCCACGAGCAACGCTGCGACGATCGCACTGAAGGTCGACGTGCCCCTCACGCCCGGCCCCTCAGCTTCCAAGGCGCTCGACGACCGGGCCGGTATCGCCCCTGAAGATCACGCGGAAGTCGCCTTCCTTGCAGTGCACGATCCAGGCCGTCTCGTCGGGATGCGAAGCCGCCTTGTCCGGATCGGCCGTGACCGGGTCGGGACATTGGATGCCGCGCGAGCGCACCGCGACTGTCAGGATGTCGTCGGCGATTTGCGACGCGAAGCCGGGTGCGGGTAACGTCAGCAGCGGCACGAGCATGCTCACACCAACGACAACGGCGCCGAGGCCGGCCGAGCGGACGAACATCACCATCTCCCCTCCAGGGTCGAGGAGAGATTGGCCGATGGACTCGCCACGATGCAAGGGCTGACCGCCGCGCGGGGAGACCGCCGGTGCCGAGCCCGGTCAGCTGCCGGAGGCTGCCTCCGCAACGCAGCGCGCCGCCCTGACCTCGGCCGCGAGCGCGGCGATGCCGTCGAGCACGAAGCGCAGCGTGACCGGATCGACGAGCCGCCCGTCCTTGAAGCGCTCGGCCGCGTTGGCAACGGCGATGTCGGGATAGGGCACGAGGCGGGCGAGCGTCCCGGCCAGAGTCTGCTTCAGCGGTCCCTGGGCCCGCATGCCGCCACCGGTTCCGGGCGAGACGGTCATGACGAGAGTGGGCTTGCCTTTGAGGACCGACTGGTAGGCCGGCCGCGATGCCCAGTCGATCGCGTTTTTCATGACACCCGACATGCCGTAATTGTACTCGGGTGAGACCACGAGCAGGCCATTGGCGGCGGCGATCGCGGCCTTGAGGTCCTTGACGGAGGCTGGGGCGGCCTCGCCGTCATGGTCCTGGTTGTAGAGTGGGATGTCGGCCAGCGTGCGGACGGTAAGGCTGCTGGCGGGCGGCAGCTCCGTCTCGAGCGTGCGGAGCAGCGCCGTGCAGAAGGAGGCCTGCCGCAGGCTTCCGGAGAGCCCCACCAGCTGAATCGGCTGCGTGATCGTCTCGGCCATGAATCCTCCTTCGTGGTCGCCGCGATGGATCGCTGTCGGCCCGCAACATCTGCTGCGCCGGACAGGCATGCGAGGCCGACGGGCGCGGCCCTGCCATGCGCTCCCGTCAGAGAGGGGCGGCCAGAGACCCCCGCCCTTGCCCGCGAGCCCGGCCGGCCACACCTCCGGCGGCATGCTGCCGCCCAACCTTCTGCCGCGTGACGGCAACGTCTTTCTCGTGCCCCGGGCGCTGGCCGCCGCCGATGCGGACAGGCTGCTCGCGTCCCTGTTGCAGGGCATCGCCTGGCTGCAGGAGGAGGCTTTCGTCATGGGGCGCCGCCTGCCGGTGCCACGGCTGACCGCCTGGCACGGCGAGGCCGGCTATGCCTATAGCGGCATCCGCCATCCCCCGCTGGGCTGGACGCCGCCGCTCCTGGAGCTGAAGGCCGTGGCCGAGCGGCTGGCGGGCGTGCCCTTCAACAGCGTGCTGCTCAACCTCTATCGTGATGGCCGGGACAGCGTCTCCTGGCATGCCGACAATGAGGCGAGCCTCGGGCGGGAGCCGGTGATTGCGAGCTTTTCGCTCGGCGCGGTGCGCCGCTTCCAGCTCAGGCATCGAGACGACAGAGGACAAAAGGTGGCGGTCGAGCTGCCGCACGGGTCCTGCCTCGTGATGGCCGGTGCCACCCAGCACCGCTGGCTGCACCAGCTGTCGAAGACGGCGGCGCCGGTGGGGCCGCGGGTCAATCTCACCTATCGGCTGATACGGGGGCCATCTGCAGGCGGGGCCGCGAGCCGAAGGTAGCGCCAGTCCCGCGGTCGGCCTGTCAGGATGGTCAGTGGACAGCAGGCGCCCTCAGCAGCCGCATTGCGGTCGCCGTGGCGCAGAGCACGATGAGGGCGCTCACGAGGAACACCGAGGCCAATCCGGCCCATGCCGCGACAAGTCCCAACGCAGGACTGCCAAGCCCGAGCGCCACGTCGAGGAAGGAGGTGTAGGCGCCCATCGCCAGGCCGCGGCTCTCCGGCGGGGCGCGCCGGACCGCCTCGACGCCGAGGCCGGGATAGACCAAGGAGTAGCCGAAGCCGGCCAGGGCCGCCCCGGCCGCGGCAAGGGCTCGGCCGGGTGCGAGCCAGATGAGCGCCAGCCCGGCTGCCTCGATCAGCACACAGACGAGCGCGGTCCTGGCCCCGCCCAGCCGGTCGGGCATGTGACCGAAGAGCATGCGGGCCAGGACCAGGGCGGCTGCGAACGCGCCGAAGGGGAGCCAGATCGGGCTCCATCCGCGCTCCGCGAAGAGCAGCGAGCTGAAGGCGAGGATGGCACCGAAGCCGACGCTGCTGAGCGCGGCGCCGAGGCCGGGCATCCAGACGGCGGCGGCGACCCTGAGGAGCGCGGGCCGGGCGCCGGGATGCGGCGGGACCGAAGGCAGCGGTGCGACGAGCAAGAGGGTCGCGAGGGGGACGAGCGTGGTTGCGAGCGCCACCGCGGCAAAGCCGCCTCTCGCATAGAGCGCCGTGCCGATCGGGGCGCCGAGCGCGAGGGCGGCGAACATCGCCATGCCGACCCAGGCGATCACCTTTCCGGCGCTCTCCCGGCCAACGAGTGCCAGCCCCCAGCTCAGGGCACCCGTGATGATGAAGCTCTCGGCCCCGCCGAGGAGTCCGCGGCCGAGCAGGAGGATCGTCGCGGACAGCCACGGCATGGGGACGAAGCGCAGCGACACAAGATAGACCAGGCCGGCTGTCGCCGCCGTGACGAGGCCCAGGACGACCGCGCGCTTGGCGCCGCTTCTGTCGGCATAGCGACCGGACCAGACGCGCGACAGGAGCGAGGCCGTGAATTGACTCCCGGCGACGAGGCCGACCACGAAGGTGCCAAGGCCCAGATCCCGATGGACGTGGAGCGGAAGCACCGGCAGGGCGAGGCCGATGACGAGGAAGGCGATCAGAACGGCGCCCATGATCGGCAGCAGCGCCGTCATCACGGAAGCCGGCGCCGGCGACGGCTGGGCAATGTTGGCGGTCATGGCCGGATCACGCTCGCCCGCTCAGTATTCCTGGCTCGTAGGACGGAAGAGGATCTCGTTGATGTCGACCTCCTCCGGCTGACCGATGGCGAAGGCCAGCGCGGCCACGAACGAGTCGGCTGGGATGGCCACGCGCTCGTAGAGGGCGCGCACGCGCTCCCCGACCTCGGGGTCGGTGATGCTGTCGGGAAGCACGGTCGCGACGGCGCCCGGCGAGATCACGGTGGTGCGGATGTTGTAGGGCTTCACCTCCTGCCTGAGTCCCTCGGTGAGGACGCGCACCGCCGTCCTGGTCGCCGCGTAGACGGCGGAGCCGGGACCGACCTTTTGGCCGGCGACCGACGAGACGTTGACGATGTGGCCCGCCTTCTGCCGCTGCATGTGCGGCAGCGCCGCGGCGATGCCGTAGAGGACGCCCTTCAGGTTCACGTCGATCATCCGGTCCCACTCGTCGACCTTGAGGCGCTCGAGCAGGGCCTGCGGCATGAGACCCGCATTGTTGACGAGGACGTCGACGCGACCGTGAAACTGCACCGCGCGGTCGACGAGCTGCTGCACCTCCTCGCGGCGGGTGACGTCGATGCGAGCGACGGACTCCTCGCCCAGGCCTAGCTCGCTGGCGAGCGCCCGCAGCCTTTCGAGGCGGCGCGCGCCCAGCACCGGTTTGGCGCCGTCGCGGGCCAGACGACGCGCAGCGGCCTCGCCGAGTCCGCTGCTGGCACCGGTGATGACGACGACTTTTCCTTCGATTCCGTTGGCCATGATCTGGACCTCCACTCTCCGCGGCGGCCGATCAGCGGCCTACCAGGCGTTGCAGATGCTCGGGGTAGCGGGATCCCTGAACCGTGACCTCGGCGAGAGCGCTCTCGATGCCTCGGAGATCCTCGGGCGTCAGCTCAGGGGACGCCGCCCCGATGTTCTCCTCGAGGCGATGCAGCTTCGTGGTGCCGGGGATGGGCACGATCCACGGCTTCCGGGCGAGCAGCCAGGCGAGCGCGATCTGGGCCGGCGTGGCCTTTCTACGGTCCGCGATCGCGCGCAGCAGCTCGACCAGCTTCTGGTTCCCGGCCCGAGCTTCGGGGGTGAAGCGGGGAACGATGTTGCGGAAGTCGGTGCTGTCGAACGTGGTGCCAGCGTCGATGGCGCCGGTGAGAAAGCCCTTGCCCAGCGGGCTGAACGGCACGAAGCCGATCCCCAGCTCCTCGAGGGTCGGCAGCACCTCCTGCTCGGGCTCCCGCCACCACAGGGAGTACTCGCTCTGGAGCGCCGTCACCGGCTGGACCGCGTGCGCGCGCCGGATCGTCTCGGCACCCGCCTCCGACAGGCCGAAATGCCCAACCTTGCCGGCCTCGATCAGCTCCTTCACGGTGCCGGCGACGTCCTCGATCGGCACCTCCGGATCGACACGGTGCTGGTAGAAGAGATCGATGCGCTCGGTCTGGAGCCGCCGGAGCGCAGCGTCCGCGACCTCGCGTATGCGCTCCGGGCGGCTGTCCAGACCGGCGGTCGAGCTGGCGTGCTTGAAGCCGAACTTGGTCGCCAGCGCGACCTGATCGCGGAAGGGTGCCACGGCCTCGCCCAAGAGCTCCTCGTTGGCGAAGGGCCCATAGGCCTCGGCCGTGTCGAAGAAGGTGACGCCGCGCTCGAAGGCCGCGCGGATCAATGCCACGCCCTGCTGCCTGTCGACCGCCGGGCCGTAACCGAAGCTCAGCCCCATGCAGCCGAGCCCGATGGCGGAGACCTCGAGGCTGCTGCGCCCCAGCCTGCGCTTTTGCATGATCATCTTTCCTCTGCTCCCGAGATGCAGGCAATCACGCGCCGTATTGCTCGTTGCTGACGTGCTCCATCCAGTCGACGGCCTTGCCGTCCTGCCTCTCCTGGATGGCGATGTGCGTCATGCCGGTCGTGGGCGTGGCGCCGTGCCAGTGCTTCTCGCCGGGCGCGAACCAGACCACGTCGCCCGGGCGGATCTCCTCGATCGGCCCGCCCTCCCGCTGGACCCTGCCGCGACCGGCGGTGACGATCAGGGTCTGGCCCAGCGGGTGGGTGTGCCAGGCCGTGCGGGCGCCAGGCTCGAAGGTGACGCTGGCGCCGGCCACCCGGGCGGGATCGGGCGCCTCGAAGAGGCGGTCGATACGGACGCTGCCGGTGAACCAGTTCGCTGGCCCTTTGGCCGAGGGCTGCGAGCCGGCCTGCTTGATATCCATGGAACCTCTCCTCGCTGATCGCCGCAGGGTGCCTCCCGGTCCGGAAGGCGCCGAGCATGGCGGAGAGGTAGGCGCTGACGGTCGCAGCGATTAGGCCGTAGAATGCGCACGGGCTTTTGAGCGGGGCTCATGAATGCCGCAGGGCAATCTGAACGACCTCCTTGCCTTCCTGGCCGTGGCGCGGGAACGGAGCTTCACCAAGGCCGCGGCGAAGCTGGGCGTCTCGCCGTCGGCGCTGAGCCACACCATCCGCGGGCTCGAGACGCGGCTGGGGCTGAGGCTGCTTGCCCGCACGACGCGCAGCGTGGCGCCGACCGAGGCCGGGGAGCGGCTGATCCGTACCGTGGGCCCGCGCTTCGAGGAGATCGAGGCGGAGCTGCAGGCGCTGCGCGAGCTGCGCGACAGGCCGGCAGGCACGATCCGCATCACCGCCACCGACTATGCGGCCGACACGATCCTCTGGCCGAGCCTCCGGACGCTCCTGCGCGACTATCCGGACATCAGGGTGGAGATCATCGTCGACTATGGGCTGACAGACATCGTGGCCGAGCGTCTGGACGCCGGTGTGCGGAGTGGCGAGCAGGTGGCGAAGGACATGATCGCGGTGCGCATCGGGCCGGACATGCGCATGGCCGTCGTCGCTGCCCCTTCCTACCTCGACCGGCGCTCAGCACCACGGAGCCCGCGGGACCTGCTAGAGCACAGGTGCGTGAACCTTCGCCTTGCGACCTATGGCGGGCTCTACGCCTGGGAGCTCGAGAAGGACGGCCATGAGCTGAGGGTGCGGGTCGAGGGCCAGGTAGCCTTCAACGGGCCCTATCAGATGCTCAGGGCAGCGCTCGACGGGTTCGGCCTCGCCTATGTGCCGGAGGATCTGGCGCAGCCGCACATCGATAAAGGCCGGCTTCGGCGGGTGCTCGAGGACTGGTGCCCCTTCTACTCGGGCTACCACCTCTATTATCCCAGCAGACGCCAGCCCTCGGCCGCCTTTTCCCTCGTCGTCGATGCGCTGCGCTATCGGGGGTAGGGCAGAGGCGGAGCGGGTGGAGGTGGAAGTAGCCGAGCTAACGGTGGGAGATGCCGAGCCCGCCCAGGCGGCGCAGGAGGGCGGCCCAGGCGTTCAGGCCGTCGCGGAAGCGGTCCAGCCGGAAAAACTCGTTGGGGGCGTGGTAGTCCTCGTCGGAGGTGGCGAAGCTGAAGAAGACCGTGTCGAGGCCGAGCACCCTCTGAAAAAGCTCGGCGATCGGCAGGGTGGCGCCCATGGCGACGCGTAGCGGCGGGCGGCCCCAGAGCTCGGTCAGGACGCTTTCGGCGGCGGCCAAGACAGGGCTTTTCGGGTCGACGGCGTAGGCGCGGGCGGCGTGCTCGGTGTCGGGGCGGATCTCGACCGTGAGGCCGGTCGGGCAGACGCGGCGGAGATGGGCTTCGAGCGCGGCGAGCACCGCCCGCGGCTCCTGGCCTGGCACGAGACGGCAGGTGATTTTTGCGTGCGCCTCGGCAGGGATGACGGTCTTCGAGCCCCTGCCCTGATAGCCGCCCCAGAGGCCGTTGACGTCGAGCGTGGGCTGCAACCACTGGCGGTCGAGCAGGTCCGGGCCGTCCGCGATCCACGCGGGTCGGCCGGCACCTATCGCGGCGTAATAGGCATCGGGGTGGGTATCGAGGCTCGCGATGGCCTGCCGGAGGAGCGGATCGGCCTCGCGGATGCCGTCCTCGAAGCCAGGGACGCTCACACGGCCATCGGCGTCGTGGAGCGTCGCGATCATCGCGGCGAGGCCGTGCAGCGGGTTGGGGGCGCTGCCGCCGTGGCGGCCGGAATGCAGGTCCTTGGCGGCACCCCGCACCGTCAGCTCGAGAGCGGCGATGCCGCGGCTCGCGACCGTGACGCTCGGCAGGTCGTAGCGCCACATGGCGCCGTCGGCCGACACCAGGGCATCGGCTGCAAGCCGTTCGGCGTTGGCCTCGACGAGGGCGCCGAGGTGGGCGCTTCCCATCTCCTCCTCGCCCTCGATCAGAAGCTTCAGATTGACCGGCAAGCTTTTGTTCTCGGCCAGAAAGGCCTCGGCGACGAGAATAGGGATCAGGAGCGGGCCCTTGTCGTCGGAGGCGCCACGGGCATAGAGGCGGCCGTCGCGCAGCTCGGGGGTGAAGGGCGGCGAGCGCCAGCGCTCGACCGGGTCGGGCGGCTGCACGTCGTAGTGCCCGTAGACGAGGACTGTAGGGACGCCCGGGGCATTCAGCCAGTCGGCGACGATGGCGGGATGACCGCCCGTCGGGAGCAGCTCGACATGCTCGAGGCCGGCCCGGCGGAGTCTTTCTGCGAGCCACGCCGCGGCATCGGCGATCCCGGAGGCATAGGCCGGATCGGCGCTGACGCTGGGGATGCTGCAGAAGCTGCGCAGCTCCTCGACATGGCTGTCGAAGCCGGCGGCGAGCCGCGTCTCGACGCTCATCGGAAGGTCCGTCCGCCGTCGACGCTCAAGGTCTGGCCGGTGATCCAGCCCGCGGCGTCTGAGGCAAAGAACAAAACGGCCTGAGCGATGTCGTCGGGGCTGCCGAGGCGACGGAGTGCCAAGCCTTCGACGAGGGCAGCCTGCCCTTCCGGGCCCATGGATTCCCATTGCCGCTCGGTCGTCGGGTTCGAGCGGACGAAGCCGGGGGCGACGTTGTTGACCGTGATGTTCCAGGGCCCGAGCTCATGGGCGAGCTGGCGGGTGAGGCCGATCTGGCCGGCTTTAGCGCTCGCATAGGCCTGAATGCCGGTGAGACTGACAGAAAGGCCGGCGCCGCTCGAGATGTTGACGATACGCCCCGCCCGGCGGCGCTTCATGCCCGGTGCGACGGCCTGGGCACAGGTGAAGGCGCCGGTGAGGTTGACGGCGATGATGGACTGCCAGTCGGCCTCGGAGACCTCCTCCAGTGGGCGCCCGACCTGGCCCAGCACGCCGCCGGCGTCGTTGACGAGGATGTCGACGGCACCGGTATCGCTCTCGGCCTCTGCGACCAGCGCCCGCACCGCCGCCCGGTCGGTCACGTCGACGGCTCGTCCGTGACAGATGCCAGTGGCGGAGCCTGCCGTCTCCTCGAGGCCGGCGCCGTTAATGTCGATGGCCCAGACGACGGCGCCGGAAGCGGCGAAGGCGTGGGCGATGGCGCGGCCGAAGCCGTGGCCGGCGCCGGTGACCACGGCCGTGCGCTGGCTGAAGTCGTGGATCATCGGGCGTTTCCTGAGGTCGGCATGGCCTCGGCAAGAAGATCGAGAAGAGCAGTGCCGCGCTCGCGACGGCCGGTCTCCAGGTCGTGGATCAGGTCGACGAGGCGCGCGTTGACGGGGGCCTGGATGCCGTGTCGGGCGGCGATGGGCAGGACGATGGCGATCTGGGCGTCGATCTCGGTGCGGCGCTTGCGGACCGCGAGGTCGCGCCAGATGCCGCTGTGGCTCTTGGCCGAGCGGCGATTGAAGGCCACCATGTCGGCAAACGAGCGCTCGAGCGCCTCGGCCGTGCCGGCGCTAGTGAAGGCTGCCGGGTCGAAGCCGTTGAACGCCTCGAGGCTCACGCCCTCAGCGGCCGCGACGCGGGCGATCTCCCGGCCGAGCTCGATCAAGGTGGGCCGGTGGGTGCTGTCGTCCAGCACGTCGGCGATGGGATCGTCGGTGAGCGCCGTGGCGAACAGGAGCGCGCCGTAGATGAGCTTGCTCCAGAGATAGCCGAAGATGTTGGAGGTGAGGACGGCGTTGGGCTCGAAGCTCTGGAAGAGCTTGTGGATGCGCTCGATGCGGGCTGTGCGGCTACCGTCGAGCTCGCCCACGACGACGGCGCCGCGACCCCCATACATGACCGTGCCGGGCCCGTGATAGTCGGCGCCGAAATTGACGAAGCAGCCGATCGTCCGCTCGCGACCGACCGCCTCGGCGATGATCAGCTCGTTCAGGCCGTTCTGGGCCGAGACGACGGCACCTTCGGGGGCGAGATGCGGTGCGAGGACCTTCGCCGCGCCTTCTGTGTCCTGCGCCTTCACGCAAAGGACGACGAGATCGAAGAGACCTTTGACCTCGCTGGGCAGGCAGGCGCGGACGGCGATCCTGCCGGGTGCAATGGGCCCGGTGATCTCGAGCCCGCTCTCCTGCATCGCCCTGACATGGTCGGCGTCGCGGTCAACGAACAAAACGTCGTGGCCGGTGCGGGCGAAGGCGGCGCCGAGGCTGCCGCCGATGGCGCCGGCACCCCAGACGAGGATCGGCGGGCTCACGCCCAGCCATCCTCGAGGAGCGATCTCGTCTCCTCGACGGCCACCTCCCAGATCGCCAGCATGTCCTCGTCGGGCCGCTCGTAGAGGCCGCCGAAATTGCCGTCGCCCAGATAGCCACGGGCCTCGGCCGGCGGCAGGGTGCGCAGCCGCGCCAGGTCGATCATGGGCTTTCTTTGTTCCGGCTGGACGACATTGGCGAGCCGGGTCCAGGGGAAGTTCTCCATCCATGAGGCGTGGGAGGCGACCGGATCGATCTCCTGGACCTTGGCCATGGTGCGGGGCGCGCTCCACCAGTTGTGGAAGCAGATCCGCATCTCGGGGTGATCGGCCATGTACTCGATGGCGAGCGCACCGGCCGGCTGGTTGCCGCCATGGCCGTTGACGATGAGCACGCGCCTGAAGCCCGAGATCCTGAGGCTGTCCAGGATGTCGCGGACGACGGCTACGTAGGTCGCGATACGTAGGCTCACCGTGCCGGGAAAGGCCAGAAAATAGGGGGTGAGGCCATAGGCGATGGCGGGATAGACGGGAATGCCCAGCGGGGCAGCCGCGTCGGTAGCCACCCGCTCGCTCAGGATCGCATCGACGGCGAGGCTGAGGTGGGCGTGCTGCTCAACCGAGCCCAGGGGCAGCGCGCAGCGATCGTCGCGCCTCAGATACTCCTCCACATGGCCCCAGCTCATCTCGGCGATCTTCATGCGGGCATCTCCTCCTGGGCCTGGCGGGCGCTGATGGTGGCGGCATCCGGCGGCAGCTCGGCACGAAGGCGCGCGAGCAGCGGCCGGACAGTGCGGTCGATGTCGCCCGGATCGGGCATATGACGGTACTCGACGACGCGCGTGCCGGGCGCCAGGCGGGCGAGAACGGACTCGGCACCGGTGGCGTAGACGACCGTGTCGGCATCGCCGAGCAGACGATCGAGGCCCGGCGTGTCGAGGGCCGCTGCCACGATGGTCGCGACGTGGGGCGCGAAACGCCGGACACCCACCTTCATGATCGGCAGGAAGGCGGGGAAGAGCGAGACGAGGCAGAGGCGAGCGCTGGGATCTAGCGCCGCGAGCGCGGCCCGGGTGCGCTCGGCCGGGATGAAGCTCACCGTGGCAACGAGGGTGTCGGGCAGCAGGCCCGTCACCCTGGTCCGAAGGTGGGCGAAGGTGAGCACGAGATCGGCCTCGGCGACGCTTCTCCGGGTCGCCGGCGTGCCCGCGACCGCCTCGAGCAGCACGGGCTCGACCTGAACGCCCTCCCGCAGTCGCGCCTGGAGCGCCTGGGCGTAGTCGCGGGTGGCGTCGGCAAAAAGGCCGAGCATGACGAGACGGAGAGGGCACGGCCGACGGCTCGCCGCGAGCATGCGGGCGCTCAAGAAGCCGCTCAGCTCGTGATGGCCGACGCCGATAGCCCGTGCCTCGGCAAGCAGCCGGTCGATGGCAGGCTCCAGCCGGCTCAACCGATCGCCTTCGATCCGGCTCGGAACGGCGGCCGCAACGAATGTGCCGTGTCCCGACCGCGCTGCCAGAAGACCCGCCTCCTTGAGCTCCTTGTAGACCTGGCTCACCGTCATCGGGGCCACCTCGAGCCGGCGCGCCAGGTCGCGCACCGAGGGCAGCCGGCTGCCGCGGGCAAGCTCGCCGCAGGCGATGCCGTACTCGATCAGCCCGCGAAGCTGCACCCCGATCGGGACGGGCAGGTCCCGATCGATGCGGAGGTTCATCACGCTCGGCCCCGAGCCCTTGTCTGTTCTAATAGGCTAGCACGCTCTGGGGCGCGGGCAAGCCGGATGCGAGGCCTCGCACTGGCCCATCTTTTGCAGATTGCGCCTGGCAGTACCTTCCCGCATGATCGCTCAGGGCTGGCGCGTCCCAACAGACCAGAACACTGGGGCGCCGGGACGAGGAGGGCAGCGCAATGAGAAAGCTTCTGGCCACGGCCGCAGCCGCGGCGCTCCTGGTGGCGGCGGGCCACGCCGCCTTGGCGGTCGAGCGCGGCGGGACCATGACGTTCGGCCGCTACGCCGACAGCCTTTTTCTCGATCCGGTTCTGAACGACGCCAATGTCGACATCTGGATCCTCACCAACCTCTACGACACGCTGATCCAGCCGACGGACGACGGCAAGGGACTGCAGCCCGGGCTAGCGACAGAGTGGGCGGTGGCGCCCGACGGCAAGGAGGTCACGCTCACCCTGCGCCAGGGCGTGGAGTTCGCCGATGGCAAGCCCTTGACCGCCGAGGACGTGAAGTGGTCGCTCGACCGGGCGCGCGATCCCAAAAACGGCATCTGGAACTTCCTGGTCGAGTTCGATCGACTCGGTCGAGATCAAGGATGCGAGCCACATCGTCCTGAAGCTCAAGCATCCCGATCCGAGCATCCTGCCGGCGCTCGCGACCTTCAACACGGCGATCCTGCCGGAGAAGGACTTCGAGGCGGCAAAGGGTGCCACCGACGCCGAGAAGGCCCGCGCCTTCGCCGAGCATCCGATCGGCTCGGGGCCCTTTGTCTTCAAGAGCTGGGATCGCGGCTCGACGATGATGCTCGTGAAAAACCCGCACTATTGGCAGCAGGGCGAGGACGGCAAGCCGCTGCCCTATCTCGACGCCATCAAGTTCGAGGTCATCCCCGACGACGCGACGCGGATCCTGAAGCTGCAATCGGGCGAGCTCGACGGAGCCGAGTTCATCCCCTATGCGCGCGTCGCCGAGCTCCAGGCCGACCCAAAGGTCAATATGGAGCTCTACCCGTCGACCCGGGTCTTCTATGGCAACTTCAACGCCCGCCCGAAGCTCGCGGACGGCAGCGACAACCCACTCGCCAAGGTCGAGGTGCGCCAGGCACTGAACTATGCCGCGAACAAGCAGGCGATCATCAAGATCGTCACACACGATGTCGGCAAGCCCCAGGGCTCATATATGTCCTCGGGCACGCCGCTCTACTGGAGTGCCGGTCCCGCCTATCCCTACGACCTCGCCAAGGCGAAGGAGCTGCTGCAGAAGGCCGGCTATCCCAACGGCTTCGAGCTGCACATGCTGGTGCTCGCGGGCAATGCCGACGAGACGGCCACCGCTGCGGCTCTCCAGCAGATGTGGAGCCAAATCGGTGTCAAGCTGACGCTCGACCAGGTCGACAACGCGACCCGCACCGACCGCTACCGCAAGGCCGACTTCCAGATGCGGCTCGGCGCCTGGACGGACGATCTCGCCGACCCGAGCGAGATCACCTCCTACTTCGTCGACTATTCCAACATCCAGGCCCAGCACTCGGGCTGGAACGACCCCGAGGCCAACAAGCTCTTCGCGGAGAGCCAGAAGGAGATGGACCCGGCAAAGCGGGCCGAGCAGTATAAGCAGATCCAGGAGATCTACATGAAGGCGGCGCCGATCCTCTTCATCTACGAGACACCCTATCCGGTGGCGCTGGCGAAGAAGGTAAGCGGCTTCATCCAGATCCCGCTGGGCAACAACATCTTCGTTAAGACCTCCCTGGCGAAGTAGCAGCAACGGGGCGGGAGCGCCGGCTCCCGTCCCTCGCCAACGCCCAGCGCCGAGACCCCCGCGCCCTTGCCCAGCCCGAGCTACATCCTCACCCGTCTCCTCCAGATCATCCCCACCTTCCTCTTCATCATGGTGGTGACGTTCGTCCTGGTCCGCCTGCTGCCGGGCGATCCGACCAGCGCCATCCTGGGCGACCGCGCCACCGATGCCGACGTGGCACGGATCAACGCCCAGCTGGGCCTTGACAGGCCGATCCCGGTCCAGTTCGTCTATTTCCTCGAGCGCTTCGCCCACGGCGATCTCGGCATCTCGATCAATCTGCACATGCCAGTGGTCCAGCTCATCGCCCAGCGACTGCCGGTGACGCTCGTGCTCACCGCCTACGCGGCGCTGCTCTCGATCCTGCTGGCCGTTCCTTTGGCCTTCATCGCAGCGCTACGCGTCGACCGGCCGGCCGATGTCGTGATCCGCAGCGCCTTCCAGGTCGGCCTGTCGACCCCGGTCTTCTATCTGGGCCTCGTGCTGCTCACGATCTTCGCGGCCAATCTCCGCTGGTTTCCGGTGGGCGGCTATGGCGACAGCTGGGGGCAGCGGCTCTACAGCCTTTTCCTGCCGGCGCTCACCCTGGCGCTCAGCCTGTCGGCGGTGCTGATGCGCAGCCTGCGTGCCTCGATCATCGAGGTACTGCAGGCCGAGTATGTGGACTTCGCCCGCTCAAAAGGCCTGGCGCCGCGCATCGTCCTGCTGCGCCACGTGCTGCGAAACGCGCTCATCTCCACGGTGACCCTGTTCGGCCTCAACATCGGCACGCTCCTGGGAGGCGCCGTCATCACCGAGACGGTGTTCGCGATCCCGGGTGCGGGCAGGCTCATGATCGAGAGCATCTATGGCCGCGACTATCCGGTCGTGCAGGGCCTGACGCTCGCGCTGGCGATCCTGGTCTCGGTCGTCTTCCTCATGACCGATCTCGTGCAGGCAGCCCTCGACCCGAGGGTCAGGCGGTGAGCCGGGCGATCGGCGCCCTCGCTCCCCGTCGCCGCGCACCGGCGCAGCCGCGCTGGACCCTCATCGCGGGCGCGTTCATCATCCTCGCGAGCCTGGCACTCGCCCTGCAGCCGGCGCTCTTCGCGCCCTACGATCCCTTGACCTTCGACTACAACGCGCTCCTTCAGGCGCCGAGTACCGCCCACCCCTTCGGCACAGACAATTTCGGCCGCGACATCCTCTCCCGCGTGATCTGGGCCTACCGGATAGATCTCCAGATCGCCGTCTTCGCCACGGTGCCCGCTCTGATCATCGGCTGCACGATCGGTGCCATCGTCGGATACTATAGCGGCTGGATCGACGTCGTTTTCGGACGCACGGTCGATGCCGTCGTCACCTTCCCGTTCCTCGTTCTCGTCATCGCGATCGTGGCGGTGCTGGGGCCGGGCCTGCGCAATATGTACATCGCGGTCGGCGTCGTAGGCTGGGTCTTCTATGCCCGGCTGCTGCGAGCCGAGATCCGGGTCCAGCGCCAGCTCGACTATGCCGCGGCCGGCAAGGTCATGGGCTACACGGACCGCAGGATCATTCTCCGCCACCTTCTGCCCAACGCGATCACGCCCGTCATCGTCTACTGGATGACCGACATGGCGCTCGCGATCCTCCTGGGCTCGAGCCTCGGCTATCTCGGGCTCGGCGCCCAGCCGCCCACGGCCGAGTGGGGCGTGCTGATCGCCGACGGCAAGAACTTCATGACCACAGGCTGGTGGATTTCCATCTTTCCCGGCATCGCCATCGTCCTGACGGGCCTGGGCCTCAGCCTGCTGGGCGACGGCACGGCGGACCTTCTCCGGGCGCGCCGGTGAGCCCGGCCGGGACCATCCTCGAGGTCCGGGGCCTGCGGGCGAGTTTCGACACGTCGCAGGGCATGGTGACCGCCGTGGACGGCATCGACCTCGACCTGCGCGGCGGCGAGATCCTGGGCCTCGTCGGCGAGTCGGGCTCCGGGAAGAGCGTCATGCTGCGGGCCATCATGGGGCTGGTGCGACCGCCTGGGCGCGTCGAGGGCATCGCGTCCTGGCTCGGCCGCGATCTTCTGGCGATGGACGAGGCGGCTCGGCGGGCCGTGCGCGGGCGCGAGATCGGCATGATCTTCCAGGAGCCGATGACGGCGCTCAATCCCGTCCTCACCGTGCATCGCCAGATCGACGAGAACCTGCGCGCGCACACCAGCCTCGGCCGGCGGGCGCGGCGGGAGCGGGCGATCGAGCTGCTGGAACAGGTGGGGCTACCGGCTGCCACCAGCCGGCTCGACGACTATCCGCACCAGTTCTCGGGCGGCATGCGCCAGCGCGTGATGATCGCGATTGCGCTCGCCAGCGGGCCGCGGCTGCTCCTGGCCGACGAGCCAACGACGGCCCTCGACGTCACGATCCAGGACCAGATCCTGAAGCTCCTGCTCGAGCTGCGCGACCGGCTGGGCATGACGATCGTGATCGTGACCCACGATCTAGGCGTCGTCGCCCAGACCTGCGATCGAGTGGCCGTCATGTATGCCGGGCGCCTCATGGAGGTGGCGCCAGCGCGGGCTCTCTTCCGGGCACCGGCTCACGCCTACACCAGAGGCCTCATGGACTCGGTGCCGACCGGCGGGGCCATCCGCGTGCCGCTGCGCTCGATCGAGGGGAGCCCGCCGCCGTTGACCGATCTGCCGGACGGCTGCGCCTTCGCGCCGCGCTGCAGCCTGAGCACAGACGCCTGCACGCGTGTCCGGCCGTCCATCCTCCGCCTCGCCGACCGCCACCTGACGGCGTGCATCCACCACGACCGCGTCGGCACGACCTGAGCGATGGAGATGGTCGCTCCACCACTCCTCGAGGTCGAAGGGCTGGTCCGCAGCTTCGTGCTGGAGCGCGGGCTGGGCGAGGTGGTGCTGCGCCGCCCCTCGCGGATCGTGCGTGCCCTGAACGGGGTCAGCCTGAGCGTCCGGCGCGGTGAGACGCTGGGCATCGTCGGCGAATCCGGTTGCGGCAAGTCGACCCTGGCGCGCTGCCTCGTACGGCTGCTGGAGGCCGAGGCGGGCAGCATCCGCTTCGCCGGCGAGGATGTGAGAGCGCTCAAGGGCGCCCGGCTCCGGGCCTTCCACCGCAGGGTCCAGATGGTTTTCCAGGATCCCTATGGGTCGCTCAATCCACGCCAGACCGTGGGCTCGATGCTGCGCGAGGCGCTGTCAGTCCACAAGCTGCGCGAGCGCGAGGCCATCCCCGGGCGGATCGCCGAGCTTTTGCAACTTGTGCGGCTGCCCGCGGACGCGGCGCTGCGCTACCCGCACGCGTTCTCGGGCGGGCAGCGCCAGCGGATCGGCATCGCCCGGGCGCTCGCCGTCGAGCCCGAATGTCTGATCGCGGACGAGCTGGTCTCGGCACTGGACGTCTCGGTCCAGGCGCAGGTCGTCAATCTTCTGCTCGAGCTGCAGGCGCGGCTGGGCCTGACGATTCTGTTCGTTGCGCACGATCTTCGGCTCGTGCGTCACATCTCCCATCGCGTCGCGGTGATGTATCTCGGGCACATCGTCGAGGTCGCGGAGACAGAGACGCTCTTCGCCCGACCAAGACATCCCTATACGCGGGCCCTCCTCAGCGCCGCGCCGAGCCTTGACCCGGAGATCCGTACGACGATCGCCGCAGTTCGGGGCGAGCTGCCGAGCCCACTGGTGGTGCCTTCGGGATGCCCGTTCCATCCGCGCTGCCCATTCGTCTTCGAGCGCTGCCGGAGAGAACGGCCGCAGCTCGAACCCCATGGCCACGGCCTCGCAGCCTGCCACCTCGAGGAGCTGCCGGAAAAGGCGGCCGATCGTTCGGTCCCGCAGGCCGCCAGCGCGAGTGCCCGATAAGGGATCAGCTGCGCGCCTGGCAGTCCTTGAAGTCCGGATCGCCGCTGATCTTGAGGTCGGCGTTGCTGCCGCTGGCCGTCAGCCGGACCATGCCGTCCGCGCCCGAGTAGCTTCGGCCGAGCAAGCCCGAGCCGTCACGATTCAGCCGATAGGTGTCGGCGCCGGTGTCGACAACGACACGGTCGCCGTCCGGCGAGTAGACCGCGTTGAACTGACGGCCGTCGTCGCAGCGATAGCTCACGATCCTGGTCCGATCGCCGTTCCCGATGCCGTCGTTGAGGCTGGAGCATCCGGCAAGAGCAGCAACACCCAGGAGGGCTGGCAGGGCAAGCCTCGGGGCCCAGGGCATGGATTCTTCTCCGCTTGCAGGCCGGCGGTGCCGGCGGACATGCCGCCAGAACCGTGGGGCGGGCCCCTGGTTCCCGGGTGGCCCCGGTCAGATGAGGAGGGGCACCGTCTCGAAGCGGGTGACATCGACAAGGCCGATGTCAGAGATCCTAAGCTCAGGGATCACGACGAGGGCGAGGAGGCTGTGCTGCATGTAGGCATTGTTGAGGGTGCAGCCGCAGGCGCGCATGGCCTCGACGACACCGGAAGCCTTGCGCGCCACCGTCTCGGCGCGCTCGTCGGACATGAGACCGGCGATCGGCAGCTCGACCATCGCCAGCTCTCTGCCCTCGCGCCAGACGGTGACGCCGCCGCCCACCTCGGCCAGACGATTGGCAGCCTTCGCCATGTCCTCGCGCGAGGTGCCGACGACGATCATGTGATGGCTGTCGTGGGCCACCGTGCTGGCGACGGCGCAGGGCACATCGTAGCCGAAGCCCTTGACGAAGCCATTGGTGACGCCGCCCGTGGCCCGGTGGCGCTCGACGAGCGCGATGCTACAGACGTCCTGGGCCGCGTCGGTCTGCACGCGGCCATCCTCGACCCCGAGATCGGCCTCGAGCGCCCGCGTCGGCGCCTGATTCTCGACGACCCCGATCACGCGGGCCCGTACCTTGTTGGCACCCTTCGGCGCCGACACCTCGAAGCTGGCCGCCGTGAGCGGCCGCCCCAGATGGACCGTGCCGCGCGCCTCGGCGGGGTAGGCGTAGGCGTTGATCGCGATGGTCAGGCGCCCGCCCTCGGCCACCACCTGCCCCTGCGAGATCACGGTCTCGATCGGGAGCGTCGGGAGATCGGAGGTGAGGATGACGTCGGCGATGCGGCCGGGCGTGATCGAGCCCAGCTCGCGCTCGAGGCCGAAATGGCAGGCGGTGTTGAGGGTGGCCATCTGGATGGCCGTGACCGGCGGGAGGCCCTGGGCGATGGCGTGACGCACGACGCGGTCCATGTGGCCGTCATCGACCAGCGTGCCGGCATGGCAGTCGTCGGTGCAGAGGATGAAGCTGCGCGGGTCGAGCCCACGCTCGGTGACGGCTTTTATCTGGCTCGCGACGTCGTACCAGGCGGACCCCAGCCGCAGCATCGCCCTCATGCCCTGGCGCACGCGGGCGATAGCGTCCTCAATGCGGGTGCCCTCGTGGTCGTCGGCCGGGCCGCCGGCCACATAGCCGTGGAAGGGCAGGCCGAGATCCGGCGAGGCGTAGTGGCCGCCGACAGTGCGCCCCGCCCGCATGGTGGCGGCGATCTCCTCGGCCATCGTGCGATCGTTCGCAGCGACGCCGGGGAAGTTCATGACCTCGCCCAAGCCGATCATGCGGGACCAGCCCATGGCCTCGGCCACCTCGGCGGCGCCCAATGAGGCGCCCGCATGCTCGAGGCCCGGGGCGCTCGGCACGCAGGATGGCATCTGGACGAAGACGTTGGCGGCGGGGAGCGCCGCCGCCTCGTCGTGCATCAGCCGAACACCGGGGAGGCCCAGCACGTTCGCGATCTCGTGCGGGTCGACGAACATCGAGGTCGTGCCGTGCGGCAGCACCGCGCGGACGAACTCGGTCACCGTTACCATGCCGCTCTCGACGTGCATGTGGGCGTCGCACAAGCCGGGCACGAGGTAGCGGCCCTCCGCCTCGACGATTTTTGTCGTCTCGCCGACGGCGTGCCGCGCATCCGAACCGCAATAGGCGATGCGCCCGCCGGTGATCGCGACGTCCGTGCGCGGGATGATCTCGCCCGAATGGACGTTCACCCAGCGGCCGCCCCGGATCACGAGGTCGGCGGGAGTCCGGCCGGTCGCCACGTCGACGAGGCGGGCGGCGAGCTCGTGCCAGGGGGCGAGATGGGGCATCGGTCGCTCCGGGGTCGCAGGGTCCAGCGCAATTGTGGCGCCGGCGACCTCCGGGGCGCAACCCACGCGTGCGAGAGGCTCAGGCCGGAGCAGGCAGCACGTATTCCTCGGGGCGGGTGGCGACGAACTCGGGCATGGCCTCGCAGCGGTCGGCGAGCGCTCGCAGCTTCGCCCAGCGGCCGCCCTCGAGCAGGCCCGGATCGGCGAGCTCGATATAGGTCATCATGCAGGTGGCGGTGATGTCCGGCTGCATGATCCTGCTGCCGGACAGCCAGCCCTCGCTCGTGTCGGCCTCGAGCGCATCCAGGGCGCTCATCCCCTGTAGCCGGCACCGCTCGATCCACTCGGGCCACTGACGCTCGGCGGGACGCAGCAGGCGCTCGTAGGTGGCCTGACCGACCTTGTCGACGATGCCGGTGGCGAGCGCCATCTGGCGGAGCCCCCGGCGACGCGCTGCGCCCTGCGCCGGGAGAAGAGCCCGCTCGGGACCTGCGGTCTCGTCCAGCCAGTCGAGGATCGCAGCCGAGTTCGATCAGGGTCTCACCATCGTCGAGGCGCAGCGAGGGGATGCGGCCGAGCGGGTTGATCCGGCGCATCGCCTGGGCATCGGCGAAGACCGAGAGCGTGCAGTGCTCATAGGAGATGCCCTGGAGGCGGAGCGAGACCGCCACCCGGCGGACGAAGGGGGAGTCATACTGCCCGACGAGGAGCATGGTCCTCTCCTACCAGCGGAGCTTTCTCTCCATGGCCTCGGTCTGCTCGATGAGGGCGCGCGCCTCGGCGGCAGCCTGCTCGTTGGCGCGCATCTCGTCGCTGAGCTGCGGCACGGCACCGTCCTCGGGCGCGTAGCCGATGACCTGCCGCGTCGTCTCGATGTCCCAGCGCATGCCGGGATTGTCTGACATGAGGTTGAGGACGGCGAACCGGACATCATCGGGCGCCACAACCGCTTTCTCGAAGCCCTGGCAGATGTCCCGGTCCGAGATCCACATGAGCTGGCCCCACTCGTTGAAGCTCATCGTGGGGCCGGGCGGGTTGCCGGGGATGTGCTGGCAGTAGCCGATCCTGAAGCAGATGACCGAGAGGCCCCGGCGGTCGCTGTAGGAGCGCCCCAGCCGCTCGCCGACGAGCTTCGAGACGCCATAGGCGTTGATCGGGTAGGGCTCGCGGTCGGTCGTCAAGGGGCCCTCCGCGAAGCGGTGGCCGGCCATCGTCCAGTTGGAGCTGGCGAAGACGAGGCGTCGCACGCCATGGCGGACGGCCGCCTCGTAGACGTTGAGCACGAGGTCGATATTGTCCCGCTGGGCCGAGGCCCAGGAAGCCTCGGGGCGCGGGTTGCCGGCGAGCTGGATGACCGTGTCGACGCCCTCAAGGCGGTCGACCCAGCCCTCGTCCCAGAGGGCGAGGTCGGCCACCTCCACGGCCGCTTCGCCGCCGTCGACGCGATCGAGGAGGCGAAGCTCGTAGCCGCCCCTGGCCTCGAGGTGCGCCCGGAGCTTTTTTCCGATCGAGCCCGCAGCACCCGTGATCAGGACCGTGCGCGCCATCTCAGGTGACGGGCGTCAAAGGGCCATTGCCGGCGAACCAGGAGCGGATGTTGTCGATCACGCACTGGCCCATGTCGCGCATCGTCTCCTCGGTGCTGCTGGCGATGTGCGGGGTGAGGACGACATTGTCGAGCGCGATCAGCTCGGCTGGCACCTTGGGCTCGTCAGCGAAGACGTCGAGACCCGCAGCACCCAGCCTTTTCTCCTTGAGCGCCGCCACGAGAGCTGGCTCGTCGACGAGCCAGCCGCGGGCGACATTGACGAAGACGCCTTGGGGACCCAGCGCGTCGATGACCTCCCTGTTCACGATGTTCGTGACACCGTGCCCGCCCGCCGCGGCGAGGAAGAGGATGTCGACGTTCGCGGCGAGTTCGACGGCGCTCGCGTAGGGCTTGTAGGCGACGTCGGGCTTGGGCAGTGGGTCGTGGTAGGCGATCTGCATGCCGAAGCCCTCGAGGCGCCGGGCGAGCGCCATGCCGATGCGGCCGAGGCCAAGAATGCCGCAGCGCTTGCCGCTGAACTTCGTTCCCAGCGACATCCGGGCCTTCAGCCATTCGCCCGAGCGCACATACCTGTCGGCCTCGACCAGCCGCCGGCAGGCGGCGATGCCCAGCATGAGCGCGGTGTCGGAGACGTCGTCGTAGAGCACCGGGGCGGTCGTCACGACGATGCCGCGCCTCTTAGCAAGCGCCAAGTCGGTGGTCTCTAGGCCGACGCCGTTGATGGCGCAGATCTCGAGCTTGGGCAGGGCCTCGATGACCGCCGTCGGCAGGCCCGCCATGCCGTGGCTTACGACGCCGCGAATGCGGTCGGCCAGGGGCTTGAGGGCGGCGGCCTTGTCGGGCGCATCCCACACCTTGTGCGCGGTGAACTCGCGCTCGAGCTGATCGAGCACGAACGGACGCTGCTGGCCAATGACGGCGATCTCGACTGGCATGGATCCTCCCCGGTGCTGCCCCGCGCTTCTAGCGGCCGCGTGGAGGCTGGTCCAGGGGCGCCGGAGCCGGGCTGGCCTGCAGGACCGGGGCTGTTGGTTGTAGGTATAGCCGGCCGATGGTAGCGCTCACGGCAAAGCATGATCGGCACCGTCGCCGTGCGTCACACCAGTCAGGGAGCAAGCCGATGAAGATCACCGGCGTCAGGGTTCGCCATCTGTCCGGCATCATGCCGACAAATGGGTTATTCTGGGAGCAGCGGCTGCTGCGTCCGATCGATGTCTATCCGGAATATCGCCGGCAGGGCGTGGTCGAGGGTGGCGAGCAGATCGACGACCGCCATCTGCGGATCAGCGCCTGCTTCCTCACGATCGAGACGGATGAGGGTGTCTCGGGCCTCTCGGGGCCGTTCCGCGAGCCCTGCGCGCACATCGTGGCGACCCAGCTGCGCCCAGTCCTGCTGGGCAAGGATCCGCTGGCGACGGAATATCTGTGGGACGTAATGCACCGCCTCCTCGTCCACGGCCGCCAGGGCGACGCAATGTTCGCGATCAGCGTCGTCGACTGCGCGCTTTGGGACCTCAAGGGCAAGTGGCTGGGGCAGCCGGTCTGGCGCATCCTGGGCGGACCCACGCGCGCCGAGATCCCGGCCTATGCCAGTATGCTGGGCTACGAGGTGCTGGACCCCGGCCTCGTTCGCGAGCGGGCGCTCATGGCGAAGGAGGAAGGCTACCGGGCGCAGAAATGGTTCTTCCGGCATGGGCCGGCGAGCGGCCACGAGGGGCTCGCGAAGAATGTCGAGCTCGTTCGGACACTCAGGGAGACGCTGGGCGAGGACTACGACATCATGCTCGATTGCTGGCAGAGCATGGACTACCCCTATCTCCTCAAGCTCGCCCAGCGGATCGAGGAGTATCGTCCCTACTGGCTCGAGGAGACCGCCCTCCCCGACCGCATCGACACATACCGGCGCATCAAGGACAAGATCAGAATTCCACTGGCCGGCGCCGAGCATCACTACACGCGTTGGGGCATGCAGCAGTTCATCGAGAAGCAGGCGCTCGACTATTATCAGCCCGATCCCTACTGGTGCGGCGGCCTGAGCGAGGTCCTCAAGATCGGCGCGCTGACCTCGACGCACGATCTCGTCTGCATCCCGCACGGTCACTCCACGCACGTGAATGCCGTCTTCTCGGCACTCCACTCACCCCTTCATACGCCCTACCAGGAATATCTCGTGAAGTGGAACGAGGTACATCAGTTCTGGTTCGACAAGCCACTCAAGCCAGAGAAGGGGTTGATCAGGCTGCCGGAATATGCCGGAGTAAGCCCTGCGCTCGACGAATCCAAGATCGAGGCGGCTCACGAGCTTTGAGCGCGCTCGAGAGCAAGAATTGCAGGGAGCTAGACCATGAGAAGCATCACGAGGCGTCAAACGCTGGGCACAGCGCTGGGCGGCATTGCCGGGGCGACGCTGCTCGGCCGCCGGGCGCTCGCCGCCGACTTCAAGAGCGTGGTCGTCAAGGACGTGAAGCCGCCAAGCTACCCCATCGAGAAGGGTGCCAAGCTGCGTGTCCTGAGGCCCTCCAAGTTCGTCAAGGGCGACGAGGTCCTGTTCCTCGAGAACACCAAGAAATTCACCGAGCAGACCGGTGTCGAGGTGACCGTCGAGAGTGAGAACTGGACGGATCTGCGGCCCAAGACGGCGGTTGCCGCCAATGTCGGCAGCGGTCCCGATCTGATCCTCGCCTGGCAGGAGGATCCGCATCTCTTCCCAGACAAGCTTATCAAGCTCGACGATCTCGCCACCTATCTGGGCGAGAAGTATGGTGGCTGGTTCAACGTCGCCCAGCACTATGGTCGCGAGCACGGCAACGGCTCCTGGATCGCCCTGCCCTTCGGCGGCAGCGGCAGCACGATGGTCTACCGCAAGTCCTGGCTGAACGAGGCGGGGTTCGATGATGTGCCGGGCGACTTCCCGGGTTTCCTCAAGCTCTGCCAGGCCCTGCAGGAAAAGAAGCACCCGGCCGGATTCGCGCTCGGCCATGCGGTCGGCGACGCCGGCTGGACGGACTGGGTGCTCTGGGGCGAAGGCTCGGCGGTGGTCGACGAGCAGAACAAGGTCATGCTCGACAACCCGCACACCATCGAAGCGTTGAACTACGCAAACGACCTCTACAAGACCTTCATCTCGGGCACGCTCTCCTGGCTCGACCCCTCCAACAACAAGGCCTTCCTGGCCGGTGACATCGGTCTCACGACGAACGGCATCTCGATCTACTACGCTGCCAAGACCTCCGAGGACCCGGCCATGCAGAAGCTGGCCGACGACATCTACCATGCGAGCTTCCCGATAGGACCGGTGGGCTTTCCGAGCCAGGGCGCGCTGGTCATCAACGCCATGATCTTCGACTACACGCCCTATCCCAACGCGACCCGGGAATATCTGCGCTTCATGATGGAAGAGGAGCAGTACATCCCGTGGATGATGGCCTGCCTCGGCTATTGGTGCCACCCACTCATGGCCTATGACAACAGCCCCGTCTGGTCCGATGATCCCAAGGCGCTGCCCTATCGGGACATCATGCGGAACGCGCTGCCGCAGAGCTACAAGGGGCCGCCGAGCCAGGCCGCGGCCGCGGTCAAGGCCGACTTCGTGACGGTCGACATGTTCCAGGCCGTCTGCGCCGGCCAGCTCTCGCCAAAGGACGCGATGGTGGAGGCGACCAAACGGGCCGAGCGCTACTTCAAGGCCTGACGCGCGTCCGGTTACTGCGACCGATATCGACGATCGCGAGGGGAGAGGCAGCTCTCCCCTCGCACGCCTCTGCCCCGCTAACCGCCCTCAGCAGGCCGATCGGGTATCAGCTGCCAGCAGGCAAGAGCCGCAAGAGCGGCCGTCTCGGCCCGCAGGATACGCGGGCCCAGGCTTACCGGCAGCACGGCCGGATGGGCGCGCAGGGCCGCTTGCTCCTCCTCGCTGAAGCCGCCCTCGGGGCCGATCAGCATGCCGCCGGCATCGCCGGCGCCACGCGCCTCCGCGAAGGGACGCCCGCCCCTCTCGTCGGCGAAAAGAAGCGGCACGGGACCAGCGAGCCCTTCCAGCCACCGCTCGAACGGAACGGAGGGATCGATCGGCGGGACCGTCAGCCGGCCGCACTGCTCGGCCGCTTCGACGGCGATAGCCGCGAGGCGATCCGGGCGGCTCAGCTTGACGACGGTGAAGCGCGTGACGACCGGCACGAGGCGCGCCACGCCCAGCTCCACCGCCTTCTCGACGAGCCAGTCGAGCCGGCTCTGCCGGATGGGCGCAAAGCAGAGGACCGGGCCCGGCTCGGGCGCCGGCGCGCGAGCCTGCTCCGATGTCTCGATCTCCGCGCTGTGCCGGCCGAGGCTTGCAATGCGTGCCGACCACTCGCCGTCCCGCGCGTTGAACAGCCGAAGCTTGGCGCCTGCCCCGAGACGCAGCACGTGGGCCAGATAGTGGGCGCGTGGCCCCTCGAGGCGGAGGCGCGCGCCCTCACTCAAAGGCTCGTCGACATGGAGACGGGGAACGGCCATGAATGCCGGGCTCAGCTTTACCGGGTCAAGGGGGGAAGCTAGAAGACCGCGTATGGCAGGACAAGCAAGCGAGATCGTGGGCGCGGTCGCCGACCGTCAGCTCTCCTGGGTCTACCGTCTGCCGCGGCGGCTACGCGACTATGGGCTGCTGGCGCGCTGGGACCGGCCTATCGGCACCTGGCTGCTGCTCCTGCCATGCTGGTGGGGCCTGGCCCTGGCGCCGGGGCTGCCAAATCTGTGGTTGGGGCTGCTCTTCGCCGTCGGCGCCTTTGCCATGCGCGGTGCCGGCTGCACCGTGAACGATCTGGTCGACCGCAAGTTCGACGCTCAGGTCGCCCGAACCCGCAACCGGCCAATGGCCGCCGGTCGCGTCGGCGTGGCCGAGGCGCTGCTCTTCATCGGCGCGCAGTGCCTCGTGGGCCTGCTCGTCCTTCTCGGGCTGCCGGCGAAGGCGGCGCTGGTGGCGCTGCTCAGCATCCCGCTCATCGTCATCTATCCGTTCATGAAGCGGATCACCTGGTGGCCTCAGGCCTTCCTCGGCATCACCTTCAACTGGGGCGTCCTCGTGGGCTATGCTGCCGCGACCGGTGGGCTGAGCTGGCCGGCGCTATCACTCTATGCGGCGGGCTTCTTCTGGACGCTCGGCTACGACACGATCTACGCCCATCAGGACAAGGCGGACGACATGCTGGTGGGGGTCAAGTCGACGGCGCTCCGTCTCGGCGATGCGACACCCCCCTGGCTCTGGGGCTTTTATGGGGTCATGCTGGCCCTGCTGATCGCGTCGGCGGCCCTGGCCGGCAAAGGCTGGGGTTTCTATTTCGTGCTGCCGCTCGTCGGCTGGAGCCTCGTGCGGCAGATCCGCGGCCTCGACCTCGCCGCCCCCGACGACTGCCTCGCACGCTTCCGCATGAGCAGGCTCACGGGATTCCTCGTGGTTCTGGCGCTGGCGGCCGGCTCCTTGTCAATCTGACCCGGCAAACAAAAGACATGGCATCGCTCGACCTCGGGCTAGGGAACGCTCTGGGCGGTCTCTGGAGCGACCTCGGCCAGCTCACCGATCGTGCCCTGGACCGGCACCTGCGGCTGGCCGTGACCGGGCTCAGGCGCAGCGGCAAGACGGTCTTCGTCACGGCGCTGATTCACCACCTGCTGGATGGGGGCTCGCTGCCTTTCCTCGCGGCCGAGCATGAGGGCCGCTATCTGGGCGCAAGGCTGCTGCCGAAAGGTCGGCAGCCCGTCTTTCCGTTCGAGCGCTTCCTCGCCGACCTCACCGCTGCCCAGCCCCATTGGCCGAAGGCGACCGACAGGCTCTCGACGCTGCGGCTCGAGATCCGTTTCCGCACCACGAACGTGCTCCTGAAGCCCCTCCAGCCGCTGCAGCAGCTGACCGTCGAGATCATCGACTATCCCGGCGAGTGGCTGCTGGACCTGCCGCTGCTCGAGGAGAGCTTCGAGACCTTCTCGACGCAGGCGCTGGAGATGGCCCAGGAGCCGCCGCGCGCAGCGCTCGCGATCGAATGGCTCGGCATGATCGAGGATGCGGACCCGATGGGGCCGGTCGAGCCTGTGCTCGTGGATCGGCTGGCAGACGCCTACACGCGCTACCTCGTGCGATGCCAGCGGGACCTCGGCCTTTCCGTTGTGCAGCCCGGGCGCTTCACCAACCCGGGCGAGCATGCGGGCTCGGATCTGCTGCGCTTTTGCCCGATGCCACCCGGCGGCCTCGTCCGCGGCACACTGCGCGCCCATATGGCAGAGCGCTTCGAACGCTATCGCGAGGAGATCGTGCGGGCCTTCTACGAGGAGCATTTCTCGACGTTCGACCGGCAGATCGTGCTGGTCGACCTGCTTTCGAGCCTCAACCAGGGCCCGGAGCACTTCGCCGACACGCAGCGTGCGCTTGACATGATCCTGGGCAGCTTCCGCTATGGCCGCTCGAGCTGGCTCGGTCGGCTTCTGTCGCCACGGATCGACAGGCTGCTCTTCGCGGTGAGCAAGGCCGACCACGTGGCACCGAGCCAGCACGCCGCGCTCAAGCAGCTCCTCGAGCTGATGATCCGGCCGGCGGCGCGGAGCGCCCGGCTCGAGGGCGTGCAGCCCGAGGTTCTGGCGATCGCCTCGCTGCGCTGCACCGACGTGGTGCGCACCGACCATCATGGCCAGGTGCTCTCCTGCCTGCGGGGCCGGCTCAAGCAGGACGGCCGCGAGACCGTGCTCTTCCCGGGCGAGGTTCCGCCGGAGCTGCCTGAGCCATCGGACTGGCTCGACGGCCGCTTCCGCTTCCGCGAGTTCGCGCCGAGGCGCCTGCGTGCGGGCGAGCCCTCGCAGCACATCAGACTCGATCAGGCGATCGAGTTCCTGATCGGAGACAAGCTCCGATGAGCGGCGACCGATCCTCGCCCAGGCCCTTCGAGCTGGATCCGACGACGGTACGGCTCGTCGAGGAGGCGGTCGTGGCCTCCCCAGCCGATGAGGAAGCGGACCTGATCGCGGAGCTGCCGCCCGAGCGGCCGAGCCCGCTTCGCCGCTGGATCTTGCGCCTGGGAGCCCTGTCACTCCTCGGTGTGCTCGTCCTCCAGGCAAGCCGCTATCTCGACGACCTTATCGCGAGCGATCCGCTCTACGGCTGGCCGCTCGCCATCCTGACGGTGATGGTCGCCATCTCGGCCGTGACGCTATTCGGTCGCGAGCTTTTCGATCTCCACCACCTGCAGCGCCGTGCAACCTTGAGGGCAGCTGCGGAGCGGCTCATGCTCTCCGAGCTGCACGGCGAGGCCGAGCCCCTGATCCTTGCCGTTCGTCGCGAGCTGCGGCCTGCGCGTGGCCTCCGGGAGGGGCTCCAGGCCTATGACCGGCACTTGAGTGACGCGCTCGACGATGGCGAGCGGCTTCGTCTCTTTGAGCGCAACGTGCTGGCCCCCGTGGACCGGCGGGCCTACGGGATCGTGGTCGAGAGCGCCCGCGACATCGGCCTGCTCACCGCCTTGAGCCCGCTCGGCCTGCTCGATGGGGTGCTGGTGCTGTGGCGGACGACGCTGATGCTGCGCGCGGTGGCCCGCCTCTACGGCGTGGCGCCGGGCACCGCGGCGACCCTCAGCCTCCTCCGCCGCTGCCTCAGGAACGCGGCGCTCGCCGGCCTCGCGGATGTCGTGACGCACGCCGCCCTCGAGCATGCCGGCGCCTCGCTCGCGGCGATGCTGTCGGCCCGGGCTGGCCAGGGTGCCGGCAACGCTCTCCTGTCCGCGCGCCTCGGCATCCAGGCGATCAAGCTCACGCGGCCGCTGCCCTTCGTCGCCGAGGAGGAGCCGAGGCTTCGGCACATCAGGCAGGCGCTCTTCGAGGGGGACGGCAAGGAGGTCAGGCTCAGGATGGGCCCCATCGATGACCCCCGATCGAGGCCTTAGGCTCAGGCCCTCCGGCGCCCGGGACGACGGGGCCTGCGGCGATCTCGTTGGTCGGGCGGCGGGCTCGGCCCCTTACGCTTCCCGGATCGCGTTCGCTCGGAGCTACATCTCGGACCGCTCGCCCCTGCCGATTCCAATAGGCTACCGGCGGATCGTGGCCGAGACCGAGACAGGGCAGATCGTGGGGGTGGCCCAGTTCTCCCTCGAGGAGCGGTACCTCAAATACCTCTTCGTCCTGCCGGAGATGCAGGGACGGGGCGTCGGCACGCTGCTGCTAGGCGCGGTCGAGGCGGACCTCGGCCTGCCGATCCGGCTCTCCGCCCTCTCGGTCAACGATGCCGGGCTCCGCTTTTACCTAGGGCAAGGCTACGCGATCGTCGGCGGCTCCCTCGAGGAGGACTGGCACGGCGGCCCGGTAGTGTGGCTCGAGCTGGAGAAGCGCGCGCCCGCCCCTTGAGCCGGACGCGCATGCCTTGCCGTCGATCGGAGGATCAGGCGACCAGGGTCGCCGCCTCGGCGGTCACCGGCACCTCGAGCTTGTCGACGATCTCCTTGGGCACGATCTGCCAGAAGCGCGGCAGCTCGAGATCGAGATTGCGGAGGATCCGCGCCGCCTGCTCGCTCTGCGTCTCGCGCACATGCTCGAGCAGCAGGCTCTTCACCTCCTCGATATAGTGCTCGACCGAGAGCCGTTGGAACAGGACCATGTCCGCATTGATGCGACGCGGCAGCACGTCGTGGACATCGTAGACATAGGCCATGCCCCCGCTCATGCCGGCGGCGAAGTTGTCGCCGACGCTGCCGAGGATCATGGCCACACCCCCGGTCATGTACTCGCACCCGTTGTCGCCGCAGCCCTCGACCACCGTCCGCGCGCCGGAGTTCCTGACGGCGAAGCGCTCGCCTGCGCGACCCGCGGCGAAGAGCTTCCCCGCCGTTGCGCCATAGAGGCAGGTATTGCCGATGATGACGTTGTCGGCGGCGACGAGGGGGGAGGAGACGAGCGGCCGCACGACGATGGTGCCTCCCGAGAGACCCTTGCCGACATAGTCGTTGGCGTCGCCGAAGACCTCGAGCTTGAGGCCACGCACGGAGAATGCGCCCAGGGACTGGCCGGCGGAGCCCCGGAGGCGGACTGTGATGTGGCCCGGCTCCAGCGTGTCCATGCCATAGCGGCGGGTGATATGGGCCGAGAGCCGCGTCCCGACGGCGCGATGCACGTTCCGCACATTGTACTGGAGCTGCATCTTCTCGCCGTCGACCAGCATCGGCCGGGCGTCCTTGACCATCTGCGCGTCAAGGGTGTCCGGAACCTCGTTCCGGCCCTCGAGCGTGCAGTGCCGCGGCAAGCCGCCCGTGTCGATCTCCGCCAGGATCGGATTGAGGTCGAGGTCGTCGAGGTCGGCGCTGCCGCGGCTCACCTGCTGGAGGAGATCGGTCCGGCCAATCGCCTCGTCGAGCGAGCGCAGTCCCAGCGAGGCGAGGATCTCGCGCACCTCCTCCGCGATGAAGCTCATCAGGTTGACGACCTTCTCGGGCGTGCCGGTGAACTTCTGCCGCAGATCGTCACGCTGGGTGCAGACACCGACCGGGCAGGTGTTGGAGTGGCACTGCCGAACCATGATGCAGCCCATGGCCACGAGCGAGGCCGTACCGATACCGTACTCCTCGGCCCCCAGGAGCGCCGCGATGACGACATCGCGCCCGGTCTTGATGCCGCCGTCGGTGCGCAGCCGGACCCGATGGCGCAGCCGGTTGAGGCTCAGGAGCTGATGGGTCTCGGTGAGGCCCAGCTCCCAGGGCGAGCCCGCGAACTTGATCGAGGTCTGGGGCGAGGCGCCGGTGCCGCCCACATGGCCCGAGACCAGGATCACGTCGGCCTTGGCCTTGGCCACTCCGGCCGCGATCGTGCCAATCCCCGATTCGGAGACGAGCTTCACGCAGACCTTGGCGTCGGGGTTGATCTGCTTCAGATCGTAGATGAGCTGCGCCAGATCCTCGATCGAATAGATGTCGTGATGCGGCGGGGGGCTGATGAGCGTCACGCCCGGCGTCGAGTGCCTGAGCCGTGCGATCTCGACCGTGACCTTGAAGCCCGGCAGCTGGCCACCTTCACCGGGCTTGGCGCCCTGGGCAACCTTGATCTCGAGCTCGCGCGCGGCGTTCAGATACTCGGCCGTGACCCCGAAGCGGCCCGAGGCAACCTGTTTGATAGGCGAATTGGCGTTGTCGCCGTTCGGCCGCGGCGAGTAGCGCTCCTTGCCCTCGCCGCCCTCGCCGGAGTCGGACTTGGCGCCGATCCGGTTCATCGCGATCGTCAGCGTCTCGTGAGCCTCGGGACCGAGCGCGCCCAGGGACATGCCCGGCGTGACGAAGCGCTTGCGGATCTCGGTGATGCTCTCAACCGCATCGACCGGCACCGGCTGGAGCTTGCGGTTGAAGTCCAAGAGATCCCGGATCGTGATGGGCTCGTTGCCATAGATCATCTCGGCGTACTTGCGATACGCCTGATAGCTGTCCGTGGCGACGGCGTGCTGGAGCTGGTGGACCATCTGCGCCTCGAGCGCGTGCGCCTCGCCGCCCCGCCGATAGCGATAGAAGCCGCCGATCAACAGAACCGGCTCCGCATCGCCGAAGGCGCGACGATGCGTGCCCAGCACCTTGTTGCGGATGCCGGTGAGCCCGATGCCGGAGATGCGGGTGACGAGCCCGGGAAGATATTCGCGGCAGAGGGAGCGAGAAAGGCCCACGGCCTCGAAGTTGTAGCCGCCGCGATAGGTGCTCATGATCGAGATGCCCATCTTGGACATGATCTTGAGCAGGCCCTGATTGATCGCCTCCTTGTAGCGGGCGAGGCACTCGGCGAGCGTGAAGCCCGGAAAGAGCCCGCGCGCGTGGCGGTCGGCGATCGCCGCCTCGGTGAGGTAGGGATTGATCGCCGTGACGCCGACGCCGATCAGCACCGCGAAATAGTGGACGTCAAGGCACTCGCCCGAGCGGACGGTGATCGAGCTGAAGCTCCTGAGGCCCTGCCTGACGAGGTGGCTGTGCACGGCACCCGCGGCCAGGATCATCGGGATCGGCGCACGCTCCTCGCTGACGTTCTCGTCGGTGAGGACGAGATCGCGACAGCCTCCGCGAACTGCCTCCTCAGCCGTCTGGCGAAGGCGCAGCAGGACGTCGCCGAGCGAGCCGTCCTCGCGAACGTCGAACGTGCAGTCCAGCGTCCGAGCGTCGTCGCCGAAATAGGCGACCAGCGCTTCGAGCTCGTCGCTCAGCAGAACCGGGCTCTCGACCTGGAGGATGCGCGTCTGGCTCGGGATCCTCAGAGGCGATGTTGCCCAGATTGCCGAAGCGGGTCTTGAGACTCATCACCCGCCACTCGCGCAGCGGGTCGATCGGCGGGTTGGTGACCTGGCTGAACTGCTGACGGAAGAAGTGATGGAGCCCGCGATAGTGGCTCGAGAGCACCGCGAGCGGCGCGTCATCGCCCATCGAGCCGATGGCTTCCTTTGCCTCCTGGATCATCGGCGCCAGGATCAGCTCCATGTCCTCGACCGAGAGGCCGTAGACGGCTTGGCGCCGCTTCAGCTCGGCCCGATCCATCTGGACCGGGCCCGACGCCCGCCCGGTCGCCAGCGCCTCGAGGTAGGTGATGTTCTGAACCCACTTCGAGTAGGGCTTGAGCCCCGCGAGATAGTCCTTGAGGTCGCCGTCGCGATAAAAGCGCCCGGCCTCGAGGTCGACGCCAATGGTCTCGCCAGGCCCGACCCGGCCCTTCTCGACGACCTCTCCATCCGCGAGCGGCACCATGCCCGTCTCGGAACCGACCACCAGAAGACCGTCCCGCGTGCGCGAGTAGCGCATCGGCCGCAGGCCGTGGCGATCCATGCCGGCGATGACCCAGCGCGAGTCGGTCCCGACCAGCGCGGCCGGGCCGTCCCAAGGCTCCATGACGCAGTTGCAGTAGCTGAAGAGATCGCGATGCGCCTCGGGCATCGCCATCCGGTTCGACCAGGCCGGCGGCACCAGCAGGGTCTTCACAAGCGGAAGCTTGCGACCGGCCTGAACCAGCACCTCGACGACGGCGTCGAGCGCTGCGCTGTCCGAGCTGCCCGACTGGATGACCGGCTTCAAGTCCTCGTTGTAGTCGCCGAAGACGTCGGCGAACATCCGGGTCTCGTGGCTGCGCATCCAGTTGACGTTGCCGCGCAGCGTGTTGATCTCGCCATTGTGGGCGATGGCGCGGAACGGCTGGGCCAGCCGCCACGACGGCCAAGTGTTGGTCGAGTAGCGCTGGTGGAAGACGGCGAAGCTTGAGACGAACTGCTCGTCCAGGAGGTCGGGATAGAAGATCGAGAGCTGCTCGGCGAGAAACAGGCCCTTGTAGATGATCGAGCGGCACGACAGCGAGCAGATGTAGAACTCGGTGATGTTCTCGGCCAGGGCCTGCTTCTCGATGCGCCGCCTGATGATGTAGAGGTCCCGCTCGAAGCGGTCCTCGGGCACGCCCTTGGGGTTGCCGATCAGGATCTGCTCGATCTCCGGCCGGGTCGCTGCCGCCTTCTCGCCGATCACCGAGGTGTCGACGGGCACCTGTCGCCAGCCACGGATCGAGTAGCCGAAGCGCAGAAGCTCGCTCTCGACCAGAGTCCGGCAAGCCTCCTGCTGGACGAAGCTGTTGCGCGGCAGGAACACCTGGCCGACGGCTATGCCCTTCTCGCCGTCTCGGCCCTTGATCTGCCTCTTGAAGAACTCGCGCGGGATCTGGATGTGGATGCCCGCGCCGTCGCCGGTCTTGCCGTCGGCGTCGACGGCGCCGCGATGCCAGACGGCCTTGAGCGCCTCTATCCCCTTCACGACGACCTCGCGCCGCGGCTTGCCATCGATCGCGACGATGCAGCCGACGCCGCAGGCGTCACGGCCGAGATCGCGCTCGTCGAGACCAAGATCCCTGAGGCGCGCGGCCTCCCTCTCGTAGGCGGCGATGAAGCGCTCGGCGGATTCGGTGTGGCTCATCGGAAAGCTCCTCAAGACGCGAGCGCGAGCGCGGGCTCGGCCCCCGGCGCGGGCATCGAGATGACGATGGATGCCTTCAGCGGCGTCGCGGCCGTCGCGCACGCCCCAGACGACGAGGGAGGCTCCGCGCACGATGTCGCCACCGGCGAACACGCCCTCAAGGCCGGTCATCATGGTCCGCCAGTCGATCGTGATCGGTGCCCCAGCGGCTGACCTTTAGCTCCTTCTGGCCGAACAGCGCCCTGGACGTCCTCGGGATCGAAGCCGAGTGCCTTGATGACGAGGTCGGCCTCAAGGTCGAAGCTCGACCCCGGCACCGGCTCAGGCACCTGCCGGCCGGTCGCGTCGGCGGCGCCGAGGCGCATCCTGAGCGCGCGCACGCTCTCGACCTTCTCGTCGCCCAGGAAGGCCTCGGGCACGGACAGCCAGACGAACTCGACGCCCTCTTCCTCGGCATGACGGACCTCGCGCATCGAGCCCGGCATGTTTGCCCGGTCCCGACGGTAGAGGCACTTCACGCTCTTGGCGCCCTGGCGGACCGCGGTGCGCACGCAGTCCATCGCGGTATCCCCACCGCCGACCACGACGACGTGCTTGCCGCGGGCATCGAGCATGCCGCTGTCGAAGTCGGGCACCTCGTCGCCAAAGCCCTTGCGGTTGCTGGCCGTCAGGTAGGCCAGCGCCGGCACGACGCCACCGAGGCCGACGCCCGGCACCTGGATCTCGCGCGCCTTGTAGACGCCGGTCGCGAGGAAGATCGGCGTCATGGCGGCTCCTCAGCGTCTCGAAGGGCGTACCGTCCGGCCCGATCGGGCAGCCGACATGGAAGCGGACCCCGCTCTCGGCGCAGCAGCTCGGTGCGCCGCTCGACGATCTCCTTCTCGAGCTTGAAGCCGGGGATTCCGTAGATCAGCAGCCCGCCGGCACGGTCGTAGCGATCGTAGATCTCGACCTCGTACCCCTTGCGACGGAGCTGGTCGGCGCAGGCGAGCCCAGCAGGGCCTGCGCCGATCACGCCCACCGACCGGCCAAGCTCGCGGCGCGGCGCGGCCGGCGTCACCCAGCCCATGTCGAAGGCTGTGTCGGTGATGTACTTCTCGACGGCACCGATCGTCACCGTGCCGTGACCGGCCTGCTCGATAACGCAGTTGCCTTCGCACAGCCGGTCCTGCGGGCAGATGCGACCGCAGATCTCGGGCATGTTGTTGGTGGCCGAGGACAGCTCGTAGGCCTCCTCGAGGCGCCCCTCGGCCGTGAGCTTCAACCAGTCCGGGATGTTGTTCTGGAGCGGGCAATGGACCTGGCAGAACGGGATGCCGCACTGCTCGCAGCGCGAGGCCTGCTCCGCCGCCCGATCGGGGGCGAACCGTCCATAGATCTCGTCGAAGTCCTAGGCTCGCTCCGGCACCGGGCGCTTCTCGGGCATGCTCTGCTCGATGCTGACGAACTGCATCATCTTGCCCGCGGCCATGGCGCTTGCTCCTCGTGTCTGCCGGTCATCGGCCGTGCGGCACACTCATGCCGACGCGAGGCCGCCTGCGGCCTTATATCGAGCGCCGGCAACTTTGGTAAACGGGCAACAGGAACATTCCGTCCTCGAAGCGGGACGATTTTTTTTGCTAAAACCTCTCCGCCTCCCGACCGCGCCGGTTCAGAAACCGATGCAATGGTCGTTTTGTCCCGATTCGGGTCGATCTCTTCAGACGACCGGAATCCGCAGCCGCTCTCGGGCGAAGGGCGTCAGATAGCGCGGCACGATGACCTCGAGCGGCGTGGGCTCTACGCCGAGATCGGCGAGGCCCGCCGCCTCTGCCGCAACGACATTGTCCTGCTTCAGAAGCTCGACCTGATCGCGGGTCAGAGGTGGCTCCGGCAGAAGCTCGGCCAGACGCGCCTGCGCGGCGGCGACGCCGAAGGGCACGCTGACGAGCAGGCGGTGGCGCCCCAGCACCTGCAAGAGATAGCTCATGAGCTCGCGAAATGTGTAGACGCGTGGGCCACCCAGCTCGAAGGTCCTGCCGTCCACCCCGGCCCGCTCCAGACCAACGATGATCGCCTCCGCGACGTCGCCTACATAGACCGGCTGGAAGCGGGTGCGCCCTCCGCCGATCAGCGGCAGGACCGGGCTCACCCGCGCCATCGCGGCGAACCGGTTGAAGAAGGAATCCTCGGGGCCGAAGATGATGCTGGGGCGCAGGATCACGGCATCCGGGCGCGCCACGCGCACCGACTTCTCGCCGGCCGCCTTGGTCCTGGCATAGGCGCTGGTCGAGCCCGCATCGGCGCCGATCGCCGAGATCGTGCACCATCCGGCGGACGCCTGCCGCCGCTGCGGCGCTGGCAATCCGGCCCGGCAGGCGCGCCTGCAGGCGCTCGAAATCACCCTCCCGGCGCTCGTGCAGAACGCCCACGAGGTTGACGACGTGATCAGCCCCGTCGACCGCGCGGGCGATCGACGCATCGTCCTCGATCGCTATCGGGATAGGCACGATCTGGCCCACCATCGCCCATCGGCCTCAGGAAGAAGGCGCTGCTGGGACGACGCGTGGCAACACGGATCGTAGCACCCTGCTCCGCCAGTCGCCGGATCAGATGGCGGCCGATGAAGCCGGTCCCGCCGAACACCGTGACGACTTCCCCTCGCATGGCGGCAGCGATCCTCCTATTGAAACTCTTCCGTGCGGCCGGCCTATCTAAGCCGTCCCGTCAGGCTGTGGAACCGCCTATCGCTCGCCAAGAGGACGGAGCCCCAGCCTTGACGGCCATGTACCGAGCGCCTAAAGGTCTGCGGCCCCCAGCCCAGGTGGCGGAATTGGTAGACGCACTAGCTTCAGGTGCTAGCGGTCGCAAGGCCGTGGAGGTTCGAGTCCTCTCCTGGGCACCACGTCCTCTCACTTGAACGATTAACGCGGCCTTAGGCTTGGCCGTCCAGCATGGCGGGGCCAATGGGCGGAGTGAGCGATGGGCTACAGCCTTCATCAGGGCGACCTGCCGGCCGAGATCGACCTTGGGCCGGAGATTGCCGTCGACACGGAGACGATGGGGCTCGACCACCATCGCGATCGGTTGTGCCTCGTGCAGCTCTCCGCCGGCGACGGCCATGCGCATCTCGTGCGACTGGCGCCCGGAAGGCTGGACGCGCCGAACCTGCGAGCGGCTCCTCGCTGACCCGCGCCGGCTCAAGATCTTTCACTTCGCGCGTTTCGATGTCGCCATGCTGCGGCGCAGCCTGGGCGTTCGCTGCGCGCCCGTCTACTGCACCAAGATCGCCTCGAAGCTCGTACGGACCTATACCGACCGTCATGGGCTGAAGGACTTGTGCCGAGAGCTTCTCGGCATCGACCTCGTCAAGACGGAGCAGAGCTCGGATTGGGGAGCCGCCGAGCTCAGCGACGCCCAGCTCCGCTATGCCGCTGCCGACGTGCTCCACCTTCACGAGCTGCGGCGGCGGCTGGACCCATGCTTGAGCGCGAGGGCCGGGACAGCCCTCGCCGCGGTCCTGCTTCGCGTTTCTTCCGACCCGGGCCGAGCTCGACCTCTCGGGGTGGGCCGATCAGGACATCTTCGCCCATTGAGCAGCGCGCCCCACCAGACCGGCCGGCCCTCCTCCAAGGCCATCGCGTCGCGTTGACGCTGGCGTCATGGCCACCCATACTTCGCGGTCAAGCCCGAAGCCAGCGCCGCGACGACGATCTCCCGGCTGTCGGCGCCCAGGGCCACCTCGTCGGGAAAGCATGATCGTGCGCCACACGACAGCGACAGCAGCGAGCCAGATCGCGTCTGCAGCGGCGCCGAGCGGTCGCCTGGCCGTGATTGCCGGGCGGCGGGTGATCGAGGCCGAGGCCAGGGCGCTCGATGCCGTTGCCGTGAGCCTCGGCGGCCCATTCGCTCGCGCGGTCGAGCTGATCGCTGGAGTTGGCGGTCGGCTGGTCGTTACCGGCATGGGCAAGAGTGGCCACGTCGCCCGCAAGATCGCGGCGACCTTCGCCTCGACCGGCACCCCTGCCCTCTTTGTCCATCCAGCCGAAGCGAGCCACGGCGACCTTGGCATGATCACGCGCGACGACGTGGTGCTTGCCCTCTCCAACTCGGGCGAGACGCCGGAACTCCGCGACATCACGCTCTTCACGAGGCGCTTCGCCATCCCTCTTATCGCAATGGTCGGCCGGTCCGGCAGCACCTTGGCCGAGGAAGCGGACGTGGCCCTCGTCCTTCCGCCGGTGGGCGAGGCCTGCCCGATGGGCCTGGCGCCCACGACCTCGACGACCTGCATGCTGGCCCTGGGCGACGCGCTTGCCGTGGCCCAGCTCGAGCGCAGAGGCTTCACCGCGCACGACTATGCGGTCTTTCACCCGGGCGGCAAGCTCGGCAGCCAACTCCTGCGGGTGGAGCAGATGATGCGGAAGGATGACCAGCTGCCGCTGGTTCCGGCCGACTGCCGCATTAGCGAGGCGATGTTGGAGATGACCCGCAAGTGCCTTGGCTGCGTCGGCGTCATCGACTGCGGAGGGCTTCTGATCGGCATCGTGACCGACGGCGATCTTCGGCGGCACATGGGCGACGAGCTTCTGGTCCGTCGCGCCGAGGAGGTGATGACACACGGTCCGCAGACGATCGAGCCGCGGGCACTCGCGGTGGAAGCGCTGGCGCTCATGAACGAGCGCGCCATAACGGTGCTGTTCGTCACGCAGGCGCAGCGACCCGTGGGAGCGATCCATCTCCATGACTGCCTGCGTGCCGGCATTGCGTGAGCGGACGCGGATGATGCTCAACCAGCTGCCACGCACTTGGACCGCAACCATGCGTCGATGGGCGTGTCGCCTCTGCCTCGCCCTCGGGATGCTGGGTCTTCTCCCGGCTCGCTGTCATGGCGCAGAGCGCCCCGACGCTGGGCGGCAACGGCAAGCCGATCGAGATCACGGCCGATCGCCTCGTCGTGAACCAGCAGGACCGGGTCGCGACCTTCTCAGGCAATGTCGATGCGGTGCAGGGCGACATGAGCCTCAAGGCCAACGAGATCAAAGTCTTCTACGCCGATCAGGCCAAGAGCGACCAGGCCAAGGCCGAGAAGGCGAAGGGTGGCAAGAGCAAGAACGACGGACAGAAGGAGCAGGGCGGCGGTGCCGGCGGCCTCTCAGCAAACCAGAGCATCAAGCGCATCGAGGCCGTGGGGACGTTGTGATCGCGGCGCCCGATCAGACGGCGACTGGCGATCGCGGCATCTACGACGTCACCGCCGACTCCATCACGCTCGACGGCAATGTGGTGCTCACGCGCGCCGACAATGTCGTCCGGGGCGGGCATCTGATCTACGATCTCACGAGCGGGCTCGTGACCATCACACAACCTCCCGTAGCCGAGGGCCAGTCGACGCGCGTTCGTGCGCTCTTCACCCCGCAGCAGACGCAGGCCAAGGGGCAATAGGCGGTGGCACTGGGTCAGATGCCGATCGAGCCAGCCGCCGGTGAGGTGATCGATCTGCCTGTGCGGCAGGTCCCGAGGCGCGCATCCGAGGCCGGCGCACCCGGGCCACTTCTGACCGCGCGACAATGTCGCCAAGGTTTATCGCGGTCGCACGGTGCTGCGCGACGTGTCGCTGCGCCTGGGGCCCGGCGAGGCGGTCGGGCTGCTCGGGCCGAACGGCGCCGGCAAGACGACCTTCTTCTACATCATCACCGGCCTCCTGGCAGCGGACGGCGGCAGGGTGGTTCTCGATGACCGGGATATCACGAGGCTGCCCATGTATCGGCGGGCTCGGCTGGGCATCGGCTATCTTCCGCAGGAGGCCTCGATCTTCCGCGGCATGAGCGTCGAGGACAACATCAAGGCCGTCCTCGAGCTGCACGAGCCGGACAGGCGTCGGCGCGCGGCGCGTCTCGACGAGCTGCTCGACGACTTCGCAATCAGCCACCTACGCCGGGCTCCCGCGCTGTCACTGTCCGGCGGCGAGCGGCGGCGGGTCGAGATCGCCCGCGCGCTCGCATCCCAACCGCGCTACATGTTGCTTGACGAGCCTCTGGCGGGGATCGATCCGATCAATGTCGGCGAGATCAGGACGCTCGTGGCACATCTCAAGGAGCGGGGCATCGGCGTGCTGATCACCGACCACAATGTGCGGGATACGCTGGACATCATTGATCGCGCCTACATTCTCCACGAGGGCCAGGTGCTCAAGGAGGGCGCGCCTTCCGAGATCGTGGCCGACCCGATGGTGCGTCGGGTCTATCTCGGGGACCGCTTCACCCTCTGAGGCGGAACCAGAATCGCTATGTCTCTTGGTCTCCGACTCGACGTCCGACAAAGTCAGAGCCTCGTTCTCACGCCGCAGCTGCAGCAGGCGATCAAGCTGCTTCAGCTGTCGAATATAGAGATCGCCAGCATCGTCGACCGGGAGCTGGGCGAGAATCCGTTTCTCGGCCGTGTCGCGGAGACCAGCGCCGAATGCCCGACCCGTGTGGAGCGGGAGGCGTCCCTGGCCGGATCTCCGAGGCTCGAGCCCGCAGGCGCCGCGCGATGACGACGGCTGGGCGCCGCCGCCGGCGCCGGGCGCTCTCGGATCGTCGACTGCGCGTCGGCAGCACGACATCGAGGACAGGCGGCGAGATCGACGCCGCACCCGAGACGCAGCTGACGCGCCAACCGACACTGAGCGAGCATCTCAAGGCTCAGCTGCGCGCCAACGAGCCGGATCGCCGGGTTCGAACGGTGGCCTGCGATCTCGTCGACTGGCTCGACGAGGACGGCTATCTGCGCGAAGCGGATGATGTCCTGGCCAGCCATCTGGGTATGCCCGTGACGCTGATCGCCGCTAGCACGATCGGCAGTCCAGCGCTGCGATCCAGGCGGCATCGGTGGCCGTGACCTTTCGGAATGCCTGGCGATCCAGCTGCGCGAGCGGGATCGTCTCGATCCGGCGATGCAGACGATGCTGCGACATCTGACGCTGGTCGCACGGGCCGACTTCGTCGGTCTCCAGCGCGTCTGCCGAGTCGACTTCGACGACATCAGGGAGATGATCGGCGAGATCAAGCGGCTGGATCCCCAGCCTGGCCGCTCCTTCGCGCCCGGCGAGCCGATCGAGGCGATCCCGGATGTGCTCATCTATCGGGTTGGCCTCGGCTGGCGGGTCGAGCTCAACGAGGCGACCCTGCCCCGCGTGCTGGTCGACCGGGCCTACTACGCGGAGCTCACCGGCCACTCGCTCAGCCGCAGCGAGCGCGAGTTCGTCGTCGAGCGCTATCAGGCGGCGAGCTGGCTGGCCAAGGCGCTGGATCAGCGTGCCCGCACGATGCTCAAGGTCGCCGAGGCGATCTTTGAGCGGCAGATCGGCTTTCTGTCCGGCGGCGCCGCCTATCTGCGGCCGCTCGTGCTGCGCGATATCGCCGAGGCGACCGGCCTGCACGAGAGCACGGTCAGCCGGGCCACCGCCGACAAGTTCGTGATGACGCCGCGCGGCACGTTCCCGCTTCGCTACTTCTTCACCACGGCGATCGCCGGCACCGACGGCGAGGAGACGCACAGCGCCGAGGCGATCCGCCAGCAGATCCGGCGGATGGTCGAAGGCGGAGGCGGCCGAGAGCGTGCTCTCCGACGATCAGATCGTGAGCGCGCTCAGGTCGGGTGGCGTCGCGATCGCCCGACGCACGGTGGCGAAATATCGCGAGTCCCTGGGCATCCCATCGTCGGTTCAGCGTCGCCGAAGCAAGGCTCTCTGCCTATGATAGCCACCGAGGGGCATCGGCAGCCGATCCCGGCTCGCGTCCTGACGGTTCTCCCATGGTCGGGCAGGCACCCTTCATGGCGAGCGAGAGATTGCCGGATGATCAACCTCGCTGACCTCGTCACCAAGGACCGCGTGCTGCTCGACCTGCAGAGCGGCAGCAAGCGGCAGCTGCTTCAGGCGCTGGCCGAGGCGGCGGCGCAGGCTACGGGCGTCGAAGCCGCCACGGTCCTCGAAGCCCTGATCCAGCGTGAGAAGCTGGGCACGACCGGGCTCGGCGAGGGCATCGCCATTCCCCATGCGAAGATCGCCGAGCTCGCCAAGCTCACCGGCTTCTTCGCGCGGCTCGACAAGCCCGTCGACTTCGACGCGCTCGACGGCGATCCCGTCGACCTCGTCTTCCTTCTCCTGGCACCGGAGGCAGCCGGCGCCGACCATCTGAAGGCGCTGGCGCGGGTCGCGCGGATCCTGCGCGACCACGAGCTGCGCCGCCAGATCCGGACGGCCGAGTCCTCGGCCGAGGTGTGCGCCCTTCTTACCGGCCGCGGCGATGGCCCGGCCGCCTGAATGCGGCCCGGGGCCGTGAGCCGTCGGGCCCGGCGCCGGGCGGCGGTCGAGCGGCGCCACGCCACCTGCGTCTCCTGGCTGCGGGCGAGGCCTGCTTATCGAGGGGCCCGTCCGGGTGCCGGCAAGTCCGACCTCGCCGTGCGCCTGATCGGGGCCGGCGCGCGGCTCGTCGCAGACGACCTAGTCGCGGTCGAGCGGACGGGCGAGCGCCTGCGCGCGCGGGCCGTCGCGCTGCCGGGCCGGATCGAGCTGCGGGGCCTGGGCATCTTCGCGCTCGAGCCCGTCCCGGCGGCGCCATGCTGGACCATGTCCTGCTCCTGGACCCGGCCGTGCCCGGACCGAGCGGCTTGCCCGAGCCGCGCTCGTGACCATCCTTGGCCTGTCGCTGCCGGCGACGGCGATCGATCCCCGGCCCGCCTCGACGGTCGATCGCCTGCGCGTCCTTCTTTGGCAGCGAGGGTCGCCTGATGCCGACGAGCAGCATCATCATCGTCACCGGCATGTCGGGCGCCGGCCGCAGCTCGTGCCTCAAGATGCTCGAGGATGTGGGCTATGAGGCGGTCGACAACCTGCCTGTCACGCCTGCTCGACCCGGCTCCTCAGCGCCGACGACGCGCCCGAGGCGCCGCTCGCGATCGGCATGGACAGCCGCACGCGCGGCCTCGAGCCCGTCTCGCTCGTGCGCTCCTCGACGCGCACCGCCTGCCGGCGGCGACCCCGGTGACGCCTGCTCTTCCTCGAATGCGACGACGAGACGCTGCGCCGCCGCTTCACGGAGACGCGGCGGCGGCACCCGATGGCCGTCGATCGACCGGTGAGCGAGGGGATCCGGCGCGAGCGCGAGTTCATGGCCCCGCTCAAGGCGGCGGCCGACCTGTCATCTACGACACGAGCCTGACCACGCTCACCGGACCTGCGGCGCTGGGTGAAGGGCCAGTTCGGCCGGACCGGAGCTGGCTCACGGTCAGCCTCGTCTCCTTCGCCTTCCGCCACGGCCTGCCGCGCGAGGCCGACCTCGTGTTCGACGCGCGCTTCCTGCGGAACCCTCACTACGACGACGACGCTTCGCCCCAAGACGGGCCTCGATCCCGAGGTGCAGGACTATATCCGCGCCGATCCCGATCTGGTGCCGGTCCTCGAGCGCATCGAGGCGCTGCTGCTGTCCCTGCTGCCGCGCTATCGGGCCGAGGGCAAGAGCTACCTCACGATCGCCGTCGGCTGCACCGGCGGCAAGCATCGCTCGGTGTTCGTGACGGAAGAGCTGGCGCAGGCGGCTGCAGGCCAGCGGGGCTGGGAATGCGGAGACCATCCATCGCGACCTGCCGCGCGCCCTAGCCAGCGACGACCAGCGGAGCAGCTGATGATCGGACTCGTTCTCGTCACCCATGGGCGTCTCGCGGCGGAGTTCATCGCGGCGCTCGAGCATGTCGTCGGGCCAGCAGACCCAGATCCGGCGCGATCTGCATCGGCGCCGAGGACGATATCGAGCAGCGGCGCGCCGAGATCGTGAATGCCGTGCGCGAGGTCGATTCGGGCTCGGGCGTGGTCATCCTGACCGACATGTTCGGCGGCACGCCGTCCAATCTCGCCATCTCGACGATGGATCGCCCGGGCGTCGAGGTCGTGGCCGGCGTGAACCTGCCGATGCTGATCAAGCTCGCCTCGATCCGCGACCAGGAGCCGCTGGCGCGGCGCCGTGGCGGCGGCCAGCGAGGCCGGGCGCAAATACATCAATGTCGCGAGCCAGCTGCTGGTCGTCGACAAGGACTGAGACCGGCCGTGGCGGCGGAGCGGCACGCGGCCGATGTCACTGATCGTCAACCGGCGCGGCCTGCATGCGCGCGCGGCCGCCAAGTTCGTCAGGGCCGCCGAGGCCTTCGCTGCCGACATCAAGGTCGACAAAGGACGACATGACCGTCGGCGTGCACCTCGATCCTGGGCCTGATGATGCTCGCCGCCGGCGCCGGCACGTCGCTCCATCTCGAGGCCGAGGGCGCCGACGCCGAGGCGGCGCTCCAGGCGCTCGTGGAGCTCGTCGAGCCGCGGCTTCGATGAGACCTGAGCCGGCGTGTCGACGCGATGCGCTCCGCCGACCGAGCCGCAGGCTTGCCCGGCGCATCGGCGCCCGTGCTTTATGCCGGCCGCAGCTGGCCGGCTCGCATTCGTCGACAGCGGCAGGGGCCGCTCCTGCCCCGCGCCTCCCATCATCAAGAAGGCAGAGACCCATAGCATGAGCGAGTTCCAGGACTACCGCGTCGCCGACATCAAGCTCGCCGACTGGGGCCGACGCGAGATCGCGATCGCCGAGACCGAGATGCCGGGCCTGATGGCGGTGCGCGAGGAGTACGGCCCGAGCCAGCCGCTGCGGGGCGCCCGGATCGCGGGCTCGCTCCACATGACGATCCAGACCGCCGTGCTGATCGAGACCCTCGTCGCATCTGGGCGCCGAGGTCCGCTGGGCCTCCTGCAACATCTACTCGACCCAGGACCATGCCGCGGCCGCCATCGCCGCCGCCGGCATCCCGGTCTTCGCCTACAAGGGCGAGTCGCTCGAGGAGTATTGGGACTACGCGCACAAGATCTTCGAGTGGAAGGACGGCGGCACGCCGAACATGATCCTCGACGACGGCGGCGACGCGACGCTGCTCGTCCATCTGGGCTGCCAGGGCCGAGAAGGACCCGTCGCTCCTCAACCATCCGACCAGCGAGGAGGAGGAGGTTCTCTTCGCCGCCATCAAGGCGACGAACGAGAGCCGGCCGGGCTGGTACGCCTCGCTCGGCAAGGCCATCAAGGGCGTCACCGAGGAGACGACGACCGGCGTGCATCGCCTCTACGAGATGCACAAGCGCGGCGAGCTGCTGTTCCCCGCGATCAACGTCAACGACAGCGTCACCAAGTCGAAGTTCGACAATCTCTATGGCTGCCGCGAGAGCCTGGTCGACGGCATCCGCCGCGCCACCGACGTGATGATGGCCGGCAAGATCGCCGTCGTCGCGGGCTTCGGCGATGTCGGCAAGGGCTCGGCCGCGAGCCTCCGCAATGCCGGCGCCCGCGTGCTGGTGACCGAGATCGACCCGATCTGCGCGCTGCAGGCGGCCATGGAGGGCTACGAGGTCACGACGATGGAGGACGCGGCGCCGCGCGGCGACATCTTCGTCACCGCGACCGGCAATGTCGACGTCATCACCGTCGACCATATGCGGCACATGAAGGACCGGGCGATCGTCTGCAACATCGGCCACTTCGATAGCGAGATCCAGGTGGCCGGGCTCAAGAACATGAAGTGGCTGCCGGTCAAGCCGCAGGTCGACGAGGTCGAGTTCCCCGACGGCAAGCGCATCATCCTGCTGGCCCAGGGGCGGCTCGTGAACCTGGGCTGCGCCACCGGCCATCCGAGCTTCGTCATGTCGGCCTCGTTCACCAACCAGACGCTGGCCCAGATCGAGCTCTGGACGAACCCGGGCAAGTACGAGCCGAAGGTCTACACGCTGCCGAAGAAGCTCGACGAGAAGGTGGCGGCGCTGCATCTCGAGAAGATCGGCGTGAAGCTCACCCGGCTCAGCAACAAGCAGGCGACCTATATCGGCGTCGGCGCCGAGGGCCCGTTCAAGCCCGAGCACTACCGCTACTGAGCCGGACGTGACGGGCGTCCGGCGGCTGCGCCTCGCCGATCTCGCCGCGACGCACGCGCTGGCGGCACGGCTGGCGCCGCTCCTCCGGGCGGGCGACATCGTGGCCTGCTCGAGGGCGACCTCGGCGCCGGCAAGACCGAGCTCGCCCGCGCCCTCGTGCGGGCGCGGGCCGGCCGGCCGATCGAGGTGCCGAGCCCGACCTTCACGCTCGTCCAGCTCTACGAGCTGCCGGACCTCCGGCTCGCCCACGCCGACCTCTACCGCCTGGGCGGGCCCGGAGGAGGTCCTGGACGAGCTGGGCCTCGACGAGCTGCTCGTGGACGGCGCCCTCCTGGTCGAGTGGCCGGAGCGGGCGGCCGGCTGCTTCGCCGGCGAGCGGCTCACGCTCCGCCTGCGCGGCCCCTTCCCCGGCGACCCAGGGCGCCCGCGAGATCGAGCTGATCCCGACCGCCGGGCTGGGACCGGCGGCTCGCGCGAGGCCGGGCTGTGACAGGCGCGTCGGAGGCCGTTCGGGCCTTTCTGCGACCGCGCCGGCTGGGGCCGGGCCGCTGCGCAGGCCGCTCGCCGCCGACTGGTCCACCCGCCGCTACGAGCGCCTGAGGCTGGAGGATCGCACGGCGATCCTGATGGACGCGGACGGCGGCTCGCGTGGACGCCTTCGTCCGCATCGATCGACTGGCTGCGCGCCCAGGGCCTCCATGCGCCCGGAGATCCTGGCCGAGGACGCGCCGGCGGGCCTGCTGCTGCTGGAGGATCTGGGCGACGACCTCGTCGCGCGCGCCGATCGCCGGGGCGCCGACGAGCGGCTGCTCTACGACGCTTGCGCTGGCTGCGATCCTGCGCTTCCAGGAGCCGCCGCCGCCAGACTTCCTGCCGCCGATGACGGATGCGGTGCTGATCGGCGCTGCTCGACCTTTTCCTCGATCTCGAGGACCTCCCGCGCTCGACGAGGCGGTGCGCCGGGAGTTCCGAGGACATCTGGGCCGGGCTCCTGCCCGCGCGCCCGTCATGGGCGGCGAGGTCTTTCTCCATCGCGACTACCACGCCGAGAACCTGCTCTGGCTGCCGCAGGAGAGCGGGCCTCCAGCGGCTGGGCCTCATCGACTTCCAGGACGCCTTCGCCGGCCCCGCCCTCTATGACCTCGTCTCCCTCGTCCACGACGCCCGCCGGGACGTCTGCTCCCGACGTCGCCGAGGCCGTCGTCGCCGGCTATCTCGCCGCCCGGCCCGGGCTCGACGCCGAGGCGGCGAGCGAGGCGATGCCATCCTCGGCGCCCACCGAGCCATGCGGATCCTGGGCGTCGTCGGCCGGCTGGCCGCGTCCAGGGCCGGCGCTTCCCGGAGGGCCTCGATCGCCCGCGTCGAGGGGCATCTCCGCGTCGGCGCTCGCGGCATCCGGCCCTGGGGCGGCTGCGCCGCTGGCTGTCGGCAGGCCTACCCGACGGCCGTCGTCTCCCGCTAAGAGTGCCGCCATGGCTGGCGTCCTCACCATTCCCGCGCATCGGCCGTTCCTCGACGATCTTGCCGAGGGCGCTGATGAGCCGAGGGGCGCGCAGCGCCTCGCCGACCATCTCGTCCTCCTGCCCAGCCGCCGCGCCTGCCTGGCGCTGCGCGACACCTTCCTTCGCCTGGGCGAGGGCCGCCCGATGCTGCTGCCGCGCCTCGGCGCCGGTCGGCGACCTCGACGCCGACGAGCTGTTCGCTCGATGCCGGGAGCCGAGCTGGCGACCCCGCCGCCGCTGCCTGCGGTCCGCCGCCAGCTCCTTCTGACGCGGCTCCTGGCGGCCCGCCTCGCCGCCGAGACCCAGGGCGAGGCCCTCTACAACCAGGCGGTCCGCCTCGCCGGCGAGCTCGCCGGCTTTCTGGACGAGCTGCAGACCGAGGAGGTCGAGGCTCGACCGGCTCGACGGCCTCGTGCCCGGACGAGCTGGCGAGTCCACTGGCAGCGCACCCTGGCCTTCCTCCGCATCCTGCGGCGACGCTTGGCCGGCGGTGCTGGCGACGAGGGGTGCCGGATCGATCCCGCCTCCCATCGCAACGCCCTCCTCGACGGCGTGGCGCTGAGCTGGCAGCGGACGCCGCCCGCGCGGCCGGTCCTGGTCGCCGGGGTGCGTCGGCAGCGTGCCGGCGGTGGCGCGGCTGCTGGCGGTCATCGCCCGCCTGCCCGAGGGCCGGCTCGTGCTCCCGGCGCTCGACCTCGGCCTCGACGAGGACGCCTGGCGGGGCCTCCGCCGAGCCACCCGCAATGGGCGCTCCGCCGCCTCCTGGGCCTCGTCGGCGTCGAGCGCGGCGAGGTCTGCCGTATGGCCCGGCGGCGGCACGCCCGGCAGCCCGCCCGAGCGCACGCAGCTGCTGTCGCCGGGCGCTCCGGCCGGCGGAGAGCGCCTCCGCGGCCTCTGGCCGAGGCGCTTCCGCCCGCGGCCACGGCGGGGCTCGAGATCGTCGAGGCGCCCGGATCACGCGACCGAGGCGCTGCTGATCGCCCTCCGGCTGCGCCAGGCGCTGGAGACGCCGGGGCGCCGCGCGGCGCTCGTCTCGCCGGACCGCAACCTCGCGCGCCGGGTCGCGGCGGAGCTGGCCCGCTGGGGCATCCAGGCCGACGACAGCGCCGGCCGCCCGCTCGACCAGACGGCGCCCGGCAGCTTTTTGCTCCTCGCCGCCCATCTCCTCGTCGACGACGCCTCGCCCTCGGTCCTGCTCGCCGCGCTGAAGCATCCGCTGGCCGCGGGCGGCATGGGACAGCGGCGCCTTCCGACGCTCATGCGCGGGCCCTCGAGCGCGCCGCTCCTGCGCGGCCCACGCCCGCCCGGCGGCATCAAGGGCCTGATAGCGCTGCTGGACGAGCGCGCGCGACGGAGCCCGAGGGCCTCCGAGCGTTCGTGCTGCCGGCTGCTGCGAGATGATGGAGCCGGCGCGGCGGGTCTTCGGCGCGGGCGAGGCGCCTCTGGCAGCGCTGCTCGAGGCTCATCTTGCCTTCGCGGAAGCCCTCGCAGCCGACGAGAGCGGGCTCGGCGGACGAGCTCTGGGCGCAGCGAGGCCGGCGAGGCGGCGCGGCGTTTCTTGCTTGCGCCTCGCCGAGGCGGCGCGGCGACTTCGGCCCGCTGCCCGGCTTCGGCCTATCCGGCCGTCCTGGCCGTGCTGATGGCGCGCGAGAGCGTGCGGCCGCGGGCGCCCGGCCATCCCGCGCATCGCGATCCTGGGCCAGCTCGAGAGCCGGCTCGTGCAGGCCGACCTCGTCATCCTGGGCGGCCTCAATGAGGGCGTCTGGCCGCCTCAGGTCGATTCGGGGCCCTGGCTCAACCGGCGCATGCGGGCACAGCTCGGCCTGCCGCCGGTCGAGCAGCGCCTCGGCATCGCCGCGCACGACTTCGTCACGAGCGCAGCCTCGCCGCGAGGTCGTGCTGAGCCGGGCGCGGAAGGACCATGCCGGCACGCCCACGACGCCCTCCCGCTGGCTGGCGCGGCTGCAGGCGCTCCTGCGCGCCGCCGGCCGCGAGACGGCGGTCGCGGCCTCGCCCGAATGGGCCGGCTGGGCCCGACGCCTGGACGAGCCGCGTGAGCCCGGCTGGCCGCACCCAATCCGGGCCCCGGAGCCGCGCCCGCCGCGGGCCGCCCGGCCGCGCGAGCTCTGGGCCACGGACGTCGAGGCGCTGATGCGCAACCCCTACGGCGTCTATGCCCGGCGGATCCTTCGGCTGAAGGAGCTCGACCCGATCGACGCCGACCCGGGTGCGGCCGAGCGCGGCCAGATCATCCATGCGGCGCTGCAGGCCTTCGTCCAGCGATGGCCGGACGAGCTGCCGGCCGAGCCGCTGGCGGCGCTGCTCGAGACCGGCCGGGACCTCTTCGACGCCCGCGAGCACCGCCCGCAGGTCATGGCGATCTGGTGGCCGCGCTTCGTGCGCATCGCCGAGTGGCTCGCCAGGACGGAGCAGGAGCGGCGCGCTGGGCTGCTCCGGGTCATGGCCGAGCTCGAAGGCAGCCTCGAGCTGGCCCCCCAGGGCGGCGCCTTCCGTATCCGCGCCCGCGCCGACCGGATAGAGATCGGCCGCGACGGCAGCGTCGCCATCGTCGACTACAAGACCGGGAACCTGCCACCACCCGGCCAGGTCGAGCGCGGGATCTCGCCGCAGATGCCGATCGAGGGGCTGATCGCGGCCGGCGGCGGCTTCGCCGGCATCCCGGCGCCAGGACCCGACGAGCCTCCTTTATTGGCAGCTCAGGGGCGGCGACCCGTCGGGCGACGAGCGGCCCGCCGCCGGCAGCCGGGCCGATCTCGCCGTCGTCCTCGATCAGGCACGCGAGGGCCTCCTGCGCCTGATCGAGCATTTTGACTTTCCCGAGACCGCCTATGTGGCGGTGCCGCGGCCTGAGATCGCGCCACCCACGACCCTTACGAGCATCTGGCGCGGGTAGCCGAATGGCGGAGCGGCGAGGGATGAGCGGCGGCGAGAGGGCTCCGGCAGGCCCCACCCCGGCGCAACGGCGCGCGGCCGATCCCTCCCGCTCGGTCTGGGTCACGGCAAATGCCGGCACCGGCAAGACGCGCGTGCTGGCCGACCGCGTGCTGCGGCTCCTGCTCGAGGGTGCGGAGCCCGAGAGCATTCTCTGCATCACCTTCACCAAGGCCGCCGCGACGGAGATGGTGGCCCGCATCGAGCGACGTCTTGCCGCCTGGGCCACGACATCCGACGAGGAATGCTTGGCAGGCGAGATCGAGGAGCTGACGGGTGTCCCACCCGACCGGCAGCGGGTCGCGGTGGCGCGCAGCCTCTTCACCCGCGTGCTCGACCTGCCGCGCGGGCTGGGCGTCATGACGATCCACGCCTTCTGCGGCACGCTTCTGCGTCGCTTTCCGCTCGAGGCCGAGGTAGCGCCGCATTTCGAGACCATCGACGAGCGCACGGCGGCCGAGCTGATGGCCGAGGCGCGGGAGGCGGTGCTGGCCGCGGCCCGCGACGCGACGACGCCGCTCGGCCAAGCGATCGAGCTTCTCACCGTCACGCTCGCCGAGACGACCCTGGTCGACGCCCTCTCGGAGATCATGGGCCAGCGCGTCCGCCTGCTGCGCGCGGTCGAGCGCCATGGCGGCGTTTCGGGACTCCTGGACGCCATCGACGACGCGCTCGGCACGCCGCGGGGTGCCGTACCGCACCAGCTCGTCGAGCGGGCCTGCGCCGATGGCGTCTACGACGCACGGGCGCTGGTCGATGCCGCCAACGACCTCCTCCAGGGTAGCGCCACCGATCAGGATCGCGGGCGGGGCCTGCTGGCGTGGCTCAACGCGGCACCCGGTGACCGGGTCCGCCTGTTCGAGACCTACTGCCGCTGCTTCCTCAAGGCCGATGGCGACGGCCTCGCCCGGCTGGCCACAAAGCAGGTGCCCGCGATCGCCGTGCGCGCGCTCGTCGCCGAGCAGGCCCGGCTTCTGGCCGTACGGGACGATCTGAAGCGCCTCCAGATCGCACTCCGCACGCGGGCGCTGCTCACGGCGGGCCTTACCGTCGTCGAGGCCTACGAAATGCGCAAGCGACGCGAGGCGGCCCTCGACTATGGCGATCTCATCGAGCGCGCCCGCCGGCTGCTGGCGACACCCGGCCAGGCCCAATGGGTCCTCTACAAGCTCGACCAGCGGATCGACCATGTGCTGGTCGACGAGGCCCAGGATACGAGCCCGGAGCAGTGGGAGATCGTCGAGCGCCTGACGGCCGAGTTTTTCGCGGGCCAAGGCTCCGCCGACCGGCCCCGGACGCTCTTCATCGTCGGCGACGAGAAGCAGTCTATCTACAGCTTCCAGGGTGCGGATCTCGGCAACCTCAGGCGTGTCCGCGCCCGTCTCGAGGCCGTGGCCAAGGGTGCCAGCACATCCCTTCAGGCTGAGGCGCTCGAGGTCTCGTTCCGCTCGGTACCGGCGGTGCTGACGCTCGTCGATGGTGTGCTGGCCGAGCCCGAGGCGCAGGCCGGCGTCGTCGACGCGAGCGCCGTCGTGCACCACGAGACCAGCCGGTCGGACGAGGCTGGCATCGTCGAGCTCTGGCCCCTCGCCCAGCCGGCGGAGCGCGAGGCCGAGCCGGAGCCCTGGGCCCTGCCGGACCTGCCGCGACCCTCGGACGACCCGGCCAGGCGCGTCGCCGCCGCCATTGCCCATTCCGTCAAAGGCTGGCTGCGGGAGCCGGAGATCCTGGAGAGTGTCGGCCGGCCCGTCCGCGCCGGCGACGTTCTCGTTCTGCTGTCCCGCCGCGGGGCGATGCAGGAGCTGCTGATCCGGACGCTGAAGCGCGCGGGCGTGCCCGTGGCGGGCGCCGACCGGCTGGCGCTCACCGACCATATCGCGGTGAAGGACCTCATGGCGCTGGGGCGGGCGATGCTGCTGCCCGAGGACGACCTGACCTTCGCCTGCCTGCTGAAAAGCCCGCTCGTGGGTCTCGATGAGGACGCCCTCTTCGAGCTCGCCTGGGATCGAGGATCCTCGAGCCTACTGGAGCGCCTGCGGGCCGCTGCGGCATCGCGGCCGGAGCGCTTCGGCACCGCCTATGAGCGCATCCAGGGCTGGCTCCGTCGGGCGGACTTCATGCCGCCTTTCGAGCTCTTCTGCCGCGTGCTGGGGGAGGAGGAGGGCCGTCAGCGCCTGCTCGCCCGCCTGGGCCCGGACGCCGCCGAGCCCATCGAGGCCTTTGTCAGCCAGGCTCTCGCCTACGAGCAGGGCCATCCCTCCTCGCTCGAGGGCTTCATGCACTGGCTCGGTCTGGGCAAGCAGCAGCTCAAGCGCGATCCCGAGCAGGCGGCCGATGCCGTGCGGGTGATGACGGTACATGGCGCGAAAGGGCTGGAGGCGCCGATCGTCATCCTGGCCGATGCCGGGCCGCAGGGCCGGCCGCCGACCGGGCGCCTGCTCTGGCATCAGGGGCTCGAGCTGCCCTTCTGGCGCGCCCCGAAGGCGGAGCGCGACCCGGTGACCGAGGAGGCGGCCCGCGACGAGGCGGACCGCCTGGCCGAGGAGCGCTCGCGCCTTCTCTACGTGGCGCTGACCCGCGCCCGCGACCGCCTCTACGTGGCGGGCTGGCAGAGCAAGCGGGAGAGCAAGGAGGCCTGCTGGCACGAGATCGTCGCGCGGGCGATGGGCGGCGTTCCCGGCGTCGAGTCCGAGCAGCGGATGCTCGGGCCCGAGCTTTCGGGCAATGTGCTCCGACTCCAGAGCGGCACGCCGGCTCCTATCCGGATGGGCTCGAAGGTACCGCCGGAGACCGAGGGCGCCCTGCCCTCATGGGCCCTGGCGCCGGCCGCTCCCGAGGCGAGCCCGGCACGTCCGCTCTCCCCCTCGCGGCTGGGCGACGAGCCGCCGGCCGCCTCGGCAACGGGCGCTGACGCCGCGCGCCGGGCCCGTATCGGGATCCTAATCCACAAGCTCCTCGAGCTGTTGCCCGAGGCCGTGGCATCGGCGCGACCGGCGCTGGCCGAGGCATGGCTCGGAAGGACGGCGTCGGCGCTGGCACCCCAGGAGCGCGATGCCATCGTGCGCCAGGTGCTGGGGGTGCTGGACCGCCCCGACCTCGCTCCCGTCTTCGGCCCCGGCTCGCTCGCCGAGCAGTCGATCGCGGGGCTCGTGGGCGGCGTCGCGATCAGCGGGCAGATCGACCGGCTGGCGATCGGCCCCGACACCGTGACCGCCGTCGACTTCAAGTCGGGCCGCTGGGCGCCAGCCCGGCTGCGCGAGATTCCGCGGCTCTATGTCCGTCAGATGGCGGCCTACCGCGCCCTCCTTGCGAGCCTCTATCCGGATCGCGGCATACGCTGCGGGCTGGTCTGGACGGCGAGCGGGGAGGTCACCTGGCTCCCGGACGAGCTCATCGACAGCGCGGCGTTGCAGGAGAACAATACCGCATTGCAGGGGCGCGCTGCCGGGGACGCTCCTTGACGCCCCAAAAGCGATACCCATAGAGTCACCACGCACGCTTGCGGCGTGCAGCCGCCAGCGACCAGCACGGGGAATACCCATGGCCATCATCAAGACCTCCGACACCTCCTTCGAGAAGGACGTGCTGAAGGCCGAGAAGCCGGTCATCGTCGATTTCTGGGCCGAATGGTGCGGCCCCTGCAAGATGATCGCCCCGCACCTTGAGGAGCTCGAGAAGGAGCTCGGCGACAAGGTGCAGGTCGTGAAGGTCAACATCGACGACAATCCGCTGACGCCCACCAAGTACGGCGTGCGCGGCATCCCGACCCTGATGCTCTTCAAGAGCGGCACGGTCGCCGCGACCAAGGTCGGCGCCCTGCCGAAGCGGCAGCTCATCGAGTGGGTCCAGGAGAGCATTTGAGCCCTCTGCCCGGGCGCCCGCTCCAACGGAAGCCCAGCCCCACATCCAACGCGCCTTTGAGGGACGGCCCCGCCTTCGTGCAAGAGAAGGCGGGGCTTCTCGTCGGGCGCCTGGGCCTCATTGGCATGAGCCCGGGTGATCGGCGGGCTGGTTGTCGTCGGATGATCGACGGTCTGTCGCCTGTCAGACCGTCACACCGTCGTGCGCCGACGCCATCTAAGGATCGTCGGCCTCGCGCTGGTGGGCCTGACCCGGAGGATCCGATGAACGGCCCCATTCCTTCCGACATGCGGCTCGGCTCTGTTGCCCTTACCGTGACCGATCTGGACCGCCAGGTGGCGTTCTACGCCGGCCCGATCGGGCTCGAGGTCATCGAGCGCGGAGACGGTCGAGCGACCCTCGGCGTCGACGGCCGGGCGATCGTCGAGCTGGTCGCGGACCCGCGGGCCGAGCGGGATACCACCGTGGCCGGGCTCTATCACCTCGCCATCCTGGTCCCGACTCGGGCTGCGCTGGGGCAGGCCCTTCTCCGGCTCGAGCGGCACGGCGTCCGCCTGACCGGTGCCGCGGACCACAAGGTGAGCGAGGCAACCTATCTCGACGACCCCGAAGGCAACGGCATCGAGATCTATCGCGACCGGGACCGCGCCTCGTGGCTTCATGACGGCCGCATCGCGATGGGCAACACCCCTCTGGACCTCAAGGGAATCCTCGCCGAGGGGCAGGCTTCAGGCCCAGCGAGCACGATGGCGTCCGGCACCGTTCTGGGCCACATGCATCTGGAGACGCAGGACCTGCCCGCTACCCGCGACTTCTATGTAGCCCGCCTCGGCTTCGATCTGATCCTGGACTGGCGCCAAGCCCTCTTCATGAGCGTGGGCGGCTACCACCACCACCTGGGCGCCAATATCTGGGAAGGCCGCAGCCGCCCGCGGCGCCCGGGCGAGCGCCTGCTCGGCCTCAGGCACTACACGATGCTGCTCCATGACGCGGACGCAGTGACCCGGGCTGGCGATGCCCTGGGCACTGCACGATTGGAGGACGGCGCAGTGTTGCTCGGCGACCCGTCGGGAATCGAGGTGCGAATCGCGGCCTAACGGCCGGCTGCCAGCGCCTCGGCCCTGATCTCCGAGAGCGAGGCGCGCGGCGTGAGCGCCTCGGCATCGACCCGAACCTCGATCAGCGCGGGACCCTTTTGCGCCTGCGCCTCGGCGAAGGTCGCCGCGAAGTCGGCCGTGCGCGTTACGGTCGCGCCGAAGGCGCCATAGGCCCGTGCCAGCGCCGCGAAGTCGGGGTTGACGATCTCGGTGCCCAGAACGCGCGTCGGGAACTCGCGCTCCTGATGCATGCGGATCGTCCCGTACATGCCGTTGTTGACGACGATCACGGTGAGCCGCAGGCCATATTGGACGGCCGTCGCCATCTCCTGGCCGGTCATCATGAAGCAGCCGTCGCCCGCGAAGCACACGATGGGCCGATCGGGATGGACGAGTGCTGCTGCGACCGCTGCCGGCATGCCGTAGCCCATGGAGCCTGAGCAGGGTGCGAGCTGTGTCTTGAACCCGCGATAGCTGTAGAAGCGGTTGACCCAGACGCAGTAGTTCCCGGCGCCGTTGGTGACGATGGCGTCCGCCGAAAGTGTCGAGCGCAGATGCTTGACGATCTCGCCCATCTGGACGTCGCCGGGCACGGCCTTGGGCTCGCGCCAAGCGAGGTAGGACTGTCGCATCGCCGCCGTACCCTCGGCCCACGGCCGGCGCTCGAGCGCCGGCATCGCCGCCAGCGCCTTGGCGAAAGCGGTCATGCCCGAGAGGATCGGCAGGTCCGGCTCGTAGATCCGGCCCAGCTCCTCGGGGTCGTTGTGAACATGGACGAAGCGCTGCGTTGGCCTCGGGATCTCCAGGAGAGAGAAGCCCTGCGTGGTCATCTCGGAGAGCCGGGAGCCCACCACGATCAAAAGGTCGGCCGTCTTGATGCGCTCGACCAGCTTCGGGTTCGGGCCGATCGCGATATCGCCCACATAGCAGCGATGCTCGTTGTCGAGCAGATCCTGGCGCCGGAAGCCGCAGGCGATCGGGAGGTCCGTGGTGTCGGCGAGCTGCCTGATCGCTGTCACGCCCTCGCCGCTCCAGCCGCCACCGCCCAGGATCACCATCGGCCGCTCCGCTCGCTCCAGCATCTGCCGTAGGCGTGCAAGGTCCTCGGTACCGGGATGTGCCTCGACCCGCCTGTAGGGCCGCCCGTCCTCGACTGCCGCCCGGTCCATCAGCATGTCCTCGGGCAAGGACAGCACGACGGGGCCGGGCCGGCCCGCGGTTGCGGTCATGAAGGCTCGGTGGACGAACTCGGGAATGCGGTCCGCGCTGTCGATCTCAGCGACCCACTTGGCGATCCCGCCGAACATCTGCCGGTAATTGACCTCCTGGAACGTGTCACGCTCGACGCTGCCGCGATCGATCTGGCCGATGAACAGGATCATCGGCGTGCTGTCCTGCTGGGCGATGTGGACGCCGGCACTGGCGTTGGTGGCGCCCGGCCCGCGTGTCACGAAGGCGATGCCCGGCCGCCCCGTGAGCTTGCCGTAGGCCTCGGCCGCCATCGCGACGCCGCCTTCCTGACGGCAGATGACGTAGCGAAGCTCGGACGCGTCGTAGAGCGCGTCGAGCACGGCCAGATAGCTCTCGCCCGGCACGCCGAAGCAGAGGTCGACGCCGTGGATGCGAAGCTGGTCGACGAGAATATGGCCGCCGCGCCGCCGGTTGTCGCTCATCCGCCTCGCTCCTTCCGAAGTGCCCTTACCGCGGTCGCGGCTTAGCCGGATTTACTCGTGGTGTGTAGGGTCGAGCGAGCAACGCAGCCGCCGCGAGGTGGAGCCGCGACGCCCGGATGGGCGGCTGGGCGGTGATGTGCCGCGCCGCGCCGCGTGACGATTGCCGGCTCCGCTGCTACTGTTGAGAGAAAATAGCGCATCGGATGCGCGAGCTGCGTCGCGGTGCCGAGGGGGATGACGATACAACAGGGTCCGCCGCTGGAAAGGCATCGCAAGGGCGGTGAATCCGGAGAGGTGACGTTCGCGTGGCCCCTAGCCGCGCTGGTCGTTGTTGCCATCGCCAGCTTGTGGGGCTCGCTCTGGTTCGGCAGCTGGAAGCTCGACGAGGGCCAGCGCGCCGTCGAGCGGCGGATCGTGACCGCGCAGATGAACGGCGGCCTCGCCGACCTCGCGCGAATCGTCACCGATTTCGGGTGGTGGAACGATGCCTATCGACGACTGGCTGCGAAGGTCGACGTGGAATGGGCCGATCACAACATCGGCCCCTATCTCTACGACCTGCACGGCATCGACGTGGCGCTCGTGGTCTCGCCGGACGGCGGAACCCTTTATGCCCGCGTGGAAGGGAAGCCCAGCTCCAGCGCCGACCTCGGCCCGGATCTGCAGATACTCATCGAGCACGCCAGCGGCGACAGCCGGCACGGCGTTGTGCCGGCCAAGGCGTTCCTGTGGCATGCCTCCGCCGCCTACGAGGTCGCGGTCTCGCCGATCCTGCCCGAAGAGAATGCCCAACCTGCGGTGAGCGCCGAGGGCGCAAATCGGCTGGTCCTCGCGCGCCGGATCGACGACCGCCTGCTTGTCCCGCTCGCAAGCGGCTACGCCATCGGCGAGCCCGAGGTGACGGAGACGCCGCTCCCGGGCCGAGAGGTTCTGCCGTTGTCGGGCCCGGACGGTGCGGCCGTCGGCTACCTCGCTTGGCGGCCGGGCGAGCCCGGCACCGTCCTGCGGCGCTGGACGGCACCGGCGCTGTCCGCCGCCCTCGGGGTCTTCGGCCTCTTCGCCTGGCTCAGCCTGCACAATCTGCGGCGGACCGGCGCCCTCCGCGCCGCCCACGAGGCCGCCATGCGCCGCAGCGCCGAGCGCGAGCGGCTCGAAAAGAGTGCAGCATGCGTTTGTCTCGACCGTCAGCCACGAGCTGCGCACGCCGCTCACGGCCATCGACGGGTCGCTGGTGCTCGTCGACAGCGGCGCCGCCGGCCCGCTGCCCGACAAGGCACGACAGCTGATTGCGATAGCACGGCGCAACAGCGGGCGGCTCGTCACGCTCGTCAACGACATCCTCGAGATCGAGCGGCTCGAGGCGGGCCTCGTCGAGCTGCATCTCGAGTCCGTCGACCTTCGCCGGCTGGCCGAGCAGAGCCTCGAGATCAATCAGCCCTACGCCGCCCGCACCGGCACCAGGCTCGAGCTGATACCCGGGCCCGATCGGCCGAAGGCGCAGGCCGATGCTGGCCGCGTCCTGCAAGTGCTGACCAACCTCGTAGGCAACGCCGTGAAATACTCGCCGCCCGGCTCGCTGGTCCGCGTCGTGGTTCGCCAGCGCGGCGATCGCGCGCGGACCGAGGTCATCGACCAGGGACCGGGCATAGCCACCGACTTTCGCGACCGCCTGTTCCAGCGCTTCTCCCGGGCGAGCGACGAGGCGACGCGCCGTGCCGGTGGTTCCGGCCTCGGTCTCTACATCGCCCGAGTGCTTGTCGAGCGGCAGGGCGGCCAGATCGGAGTGGACTCCGTCCCTGGCGAAGGCTCCACCTTCTGGTTCGAGCTGCCCACGCTCGCCGCAGCGATGCCGGCTGCCACGTCCCACCGTCCGACCGCCACCATCGGCGCCTGACCGGCTGAGGCGCCTCTTCACACCATCCGGGCGCTTCCTGCGCAGCCTCGACCCCAGCGCGAAGACCCGTCCTGGAACTATGGGGCGGGTCGGGACTATATGGGGAGAAGCGTAGGGGTCGAGGGAGCAATGACCGAAACGAGTGTGGAGCTTCTCTACGGCAAGGGGACGATCGAGCTGCACCTGCCAGATGGCGTGCGGCCGTCGGTCATCCGCAAGCGGCCGATGCCGCTTCTGCCGAGGCCCGGTGCAGCGATTGCCCAGGCGCTCGCCCGGCCGGTCGGCATGCTACCCCTCGTGGAACGCGCCCGGGGCTGCCGGAGCGTCTGCATCCTGATCTGCGACATCACACGTCCCGTGCCAAACGGCCTATTCCTCCGGCCACTGGTCCAGCTGCTGCTCGACGCCGGCGTGCCGCGCCAGGGCATCCGCGTGGTCGTCGCCACCGGCCTCCACCGCCCGAACGAAGGCCCGGAGCTGCAGGAGCTGATCGGTGATCCGTGGTTGATGGACACGGTCGCGGTCGAGAACCACGTGGCCACAGACGACGCGGCGCATGTCGATCTCGGTCGCACGCCGCGCGGTACCGTCGTCCGCCTCGACCGACGCTTTGTGGAGGCCGACCTCAAGATCGCGACAGGCCTCGTCGAGCCGCACTTCATGGCCGGCTGGTCCGGTGGGCGGAAGGTGATCGCACCCGGCGTGGCCCATGCCGAGACGATCACGACCTTCCACAACAGCCGCTTCATGAGCCACCCCCGCGCCGCCAACTGCGTGCTGGATGGCAACCCTCTGCACGAGGAACAGCTGGCCATTGTCGACATGATCGGCGGTGCCATGGCCCTCAACACGGTGATCGACGAAGAGCGCCGCTTGGCCTTCGTGAATTTCGGCGAGATCAAGGCGAGCCATCTGGCGGCAGTCGACTTCGTGCGCGACTACGCCGAGGTGAGAGTGCCGCGGCGCTTCAGGACGGTCGTCACGAGCGCCGCCGGCTATCCACTCGACAAGACCTACTATCAGACCGTCAAAGGCATGGTCGGGCCGCTCGACATCCTCGAGCCCGGCGGCGACCTCATCATCGCCTCGGCCTGCTCCGAGGGCATGGGCTCCAGCCACTATGTCGAGGCGCAGCGCCGGTTGGTCGACCTTGGCGTCGAGGGCTTCTGGGGCAGCATCAAGGACAAGCCGCATGCGGCCATCGACGAGTGGCAGACCCAGATGCAGCTCAAGCCCATGCGGGTGGGCACGGTGAGGCTGCACAGTGACGGGCTCTCTGCCGAGAATCTGGCGCTGACCGGCGTCGAGCCGGCACCCTCCCTCGAGGCTGCCATCGCCGATAGCATCCGGCGCCACGGCGACCCGGACGTGGCGGTCGTCCCTGAAGGCCCGTACGTCGTGCCCATTCATGCCCCCTGACACCGCAGGGCACGTCCACCTGGATCCGGTGGGTGGCATCGCCGGCGACATGTTCGCGGCCGCGCTGTGCCATGCCCGGCCCGATCTCGAGCCCGGCATGCTGCGCGCGCTGGGCAACGCCGGGTTGCCCGACACAGCACGTCCGGGGTTCACGGAGGACCGGCGAGGAGGCATCGCGGGCCTCCGCTTCTCGGTTGAGGTCGGTGACCACAGACACGCCAGCGGCACCTTCAGCGCGATCCGCGACCGGCTCCGGGCGAGCGCCCTCGACGAGCCGGTCCGCGAGCGCGCCATCGCGATCCTCACCCTCCTCGCCGAGGCCGAGGCGCAGATCCACGGCGTGCCGGTCGAGACCGTGCATTTTCACGAGCTGGCCGACTGGGATTCCATCGCCGATGTCGTCGCTGCCGCTTGGCTGATCGAGGCGCTGGGGCGGCCCTCCTGGTCGGTCGGCCCCTTGCCGCTGGGCGGCGGGTATGTGCGTGCGGCTCATGGCAGCCTGCCGGTGCCCGCACCCGCCACCGCCTTGCTGCTCGAGGGTCTGCCCGTCGTAGACGACGGCATCGGCGGCGAGAGGGTGACGCCGACGGGCGCCGCGATCGTTCGGCACCTGGCCCCAAGGCCGCGGCCGTCCGGGCGTCCGCTCAGGCTCGTCGCGACCGGCCATGGCCTGGGAACCCGCGAGATCCATGGCCTGCCCAACATGCTCCGGGCCCTGCTTCTCACCGACGACGAGACGGCGGCGATCGGCACCGACCGGGTCGGCGTCATCCGCTTCGAGATCGACGACCAGACGGCCGAGGATCTGGCGCTCGGCCTCGATCGGGTGCGCGCGCTCCCTGAGGTGCGCGACGTCTGTCAGTGGCCGACCATGGGCAAGCGCGGGCGCATGGGCGCCGCCGTTCAGGTGCTCTGCGAGGCTGAGGCACTCGAGCGTGTCGCCGATGCCTGCCTCGCCGAGACCAGCACGATCGGGCTTCGCCTCGGCATCGAGGCCCGCCGCGTGCTGGATCGCCGGGCCGTGGCCACCACCATCCGGGATGTGCCTTTGGACGTGAAGACCGTGCAGCGGCCAGGCGGTGAGCGAAGCGCAAAAGCGGAGCTCGCCTCGCTTGAGGCAGCGGCGGGCTCGTTCGCCACCCGTGCCCGGCAGCGGCGCGCCGGCGAGGCCCGTGCGCTGGAGGAGGAGTCGTGAGCGGTGATCTCGCGGCCCTCGAGGCAGTGCTGCGCGACATCGGGCGCCTTGCAGTGGCGGCAAGCGGCGGCGTCGACAGCATGACGCTCGCCGTCGTGGCGGGCCGCACCCTCGGCCGCGACATGGCGGTGTTCCATGCCGTCTCGCCGGCCGTGCCGCCAGAGGCCACGGCCCGCGTGCGGCGCTGGGCGGCGCGGGAGGGCTGGCGTCTCGGGGTCATCGATGCGGGCGAGCTGGACGATCCCGACTATCTGGCCAACCCGGTCAACCGCTGCTTCTTCTGCAAGCGCGACCTCTACGGCACGATCCGCCGCCACACCGAGGGCACCATCGCGTCGGGGACCAACCTCGACGATCTGGGCGACTTCAGGCCGGGCCTGAAGGCCGCAGAGCAGCACGGCGTGCGCCACCCCTTCGTCGAGTGCGGAATCGACAAAGCGCGCGTCCGCGCCCTCGCCCGGAGCCTCGCCCTCGACGATCTGGCCGAGCTGCCCGCGGCACCCTGCCTTTCCAGCCGCATCGAGACGGGCATCCCCGTCACCGCGGCCCGCCTGGGCCTCGTGCTCGAGGCCGAGAAGCTGGTCGAGCAGACCGTGGGCCCAGGCACGCTCCGTTGCCGCGTGCTGCCCGCCGGCCTGCGAATCGAGCTCGAGCCTCACCTCCTCGACAGACTAGACCCCCTGGCACGCGAGGATCTGCAAGGCGCCATCGACCGCCTCCAGCGCCGCCTCGGCCATGCGGGGCCGGTCGAGCTTGCGCCCTATCGCCGCGGAAGCGCCTTCAAGCGCGCAGGTGCCGGTGCCGGCTGACCTGCTGTTCGATGCCGACCGCCCGGCCCGCATCGGCATCGCCGAGGCGATCCTCTGCGCGAGCAAGAGCACCGCACAGCTCGACGCCATCGTGGCCGAGCTGGCGGACCGCGAGGCGCCGCTGCTCCTGACCCGCCTCGACGAGGCGCAGCACCGGGGCCTCCAGCCCTCGACACGGGCGCTGCTGGACTATGACCCGGTGTCACGCACGGCCTTCCTTGGGCGGGTGCCGGAGCCGCAGCGGCCGGAGCGGGTGGCGATCGTGACCGGCGGCACGGGCGATCTGCCGGTCGCCCTCGAGGCGGCCCGCACGCTGGCCTTCCACGGCGAGGCTACGCAGCGCCACGTGGACATCGGCGTGGCCGGCCTGTGGCGGCTGCTGGAGCGGCGCGAGATCCTGGCCACCTTTCCCGTCGTCATCGCCGCGGCCGGCATGGAGGGCGCCCTTTTCTCCGTGCTGGGCGGGCTCATCGGCGGTGCGGTGATCGCCGTGCCGACATCGATCGGCTACGGTGTCACGGCTGGGGGGACGGCGGCGCTGCATTCGGCCCTGGGCAGCTGCTCGCCCGGCATCATGGTCGTCAATATCGACAACGGCTTCGGCGCTGCCTGCGCCGCGCTGCGGATCCTGCGAGCGCGCGACAGGACCTAAAGGTCGTTGAAGAAGCGCGGGATGGCCACCTCCCTGTGCACATCGACATTGAGGAGAAGGCCGCAGCCGATCAGCACCGTGAGCATGGCGGTGCCCCCATAGGAGATCATCGGCAGGGGCACACCCACCACGGGGATCAGGCCTGTCACCATCGCCACGTTGATGACGACGTAGAGCATGAGGTTGCAGGAGATGCCCATCGCCAGCAGCCGCCCGAACTGGCTCGTCGAGCGCAGGGCGATCACGAAGGCCAGGCCCAGCACCGCCAGGAAGAGAGCGAGGACGACGGCGGCGCCCACGAAGCCCAGCTCCTCGCCCAGCATGGTGAAGGCAAAGTCGGTCTGCTTCTCGGGCAGGAAGCTGAGCTGCGCCTGCGTGCCGTGGAGATAGCCCTTGCCCCAGAAGCCGCCCGAGCCCAGCGCGATCTTGGACTGGATGATGTGGTAGCCGGTGCCGAGCGGGTCCTTCTCGGGGTCGAGGAAGGTCAGGACTCGCTCACGCTGGTAGTCGTGCAGGCGCGACCAGATGACCGGCACGGCGCCGCCCCCGGCGAGGCCCACCACGAGAAACTTCCACAGCCGGACACCGGCCAGGAACAGCATGGCGCCGCCGACGGCGAGCAGCATCACCGCGGTGCCGAGATCGGGCTGCTTCAGGACCAGGGCCGCGGGGACGAGGATCATCAGCGTCGGCGGCACGAGGTGCAGGGGCCGTCTCACCTCGTCCAGGTGAGACCCGTGGAAGTAGCGGGCGAGCGCCAGGACCAGCGCGATCTTCATGATCTCGGAGGGCTGGAGCTGGACCGCGCCGAGGTCGATCCAGCGCTGGGCGCCCTTGCTGATGGCGCCGATGACCTCGACGGCGACGAGCAACGTCAGGGCCGCCGCATAGATGGCATACGCACCCCGAAAGATAAGCCGGATGTCGACCAGGGCCACCACGATCATGATCGCGAGGCCCATCACAAGACGCACGAGATGCCGCCACGCCCAGGGTTGGTTGCTGCCGCCGCCCGCCGAGTAGAGCAGCGCGTAGCCCACGAGCCCGAGCAGCACCAGGAGCGCCACGAGGGGCCAATGGAGCTGCCGGAGCTTGTCGAGGGGACCGAGCTCAGGCTGGCGGAAGCGGGAGACGGCCTGCATCTCAGCTGGCCTGGGCGATCGTCGCCGCGCCGGGCGGTCTCGCCGCCGGATCGATCTCGAGGGCTTTCGTCATAATGTCCCGGGCCAGGGGGCCCGCGGCCGAGGCGCCATGCTCGCCATGCTCGACGACGACCGAGATCGCGTAGCGGGGCTGGTCGAACGGCGCGAAGCAGACGAAGAGCGCGTGGTCGCGCTCGGCCCAGGGAACCTCTGCGTGGCGCACACGGCCGGTCGCGTCGCGTTGGGACTTGCTGATCCGGCGGACCTGGGCACTGCCCGTCTTGCCGGCCATCTGGACGCCCTTGATCTGCAGCGCCACCGCCCGTGCGGTGCCGCGCGGGCCGTTCACCACCTCGTACATGCCCCGCAGGACGATATCGAGGGAGGCCTTGTTGACCTCGATCGCCGGCGCCGGCCCCGCCGCTGCGTTAAGCGCCCGAAGAAGATGCGGCCTGACGGCGCGGGCACCGTTGCAGAGACGCGCCGTCATGATCGCCAGCTGCAGCGGGGTCGCCACGACATAGCCCTGGCCGATGCCGCAGACGAGCGTCTCGCCCTTCTGCCATGGCTCCTTGAAGCGCTTGCGCTTCCAGGCGGTGGTCGGGATGAGGCCCGGCCGCTCGCCCGGGAGGTCCATCTCGAGCCGCTCGCCGAGCCCGAAGCGCCGCGCCATGCCGGCGATGGCATCGATGCCGACGTGCCGCGCCAGATCATAGAAAAAGACGTCGCAGGACTGCGCGTAGGCCTGAACGAAGCCGATCCGGCCGTGGCCCGAGGCCCGCCAGCAATGGAAGGTGGCGTTGCCGAGCTTCATGTAGCCAGGGCAGACGGTCTCGAAGCTCGGGCTGATGCCGCCCTCGAGCGCCGCCAAGCCCGTCATCATCTTGAAGGTCGAGCCAGGCGGGTACTCGCCGCGGATGCACTTGTCGACCAGAGGCTTCATCGGATCGTCGCGCAGGGCCGCCCAGGCCGCCGGGGTGAGCGGGCTCGCGAAGAGGTTGGGGTCGTAGCTCGGCACCGAGGCCAGGGCCAGCACGCCGCCCGTGTTGACGTCGACCACGACGGCTGCCGCCGCCTGTCCGCTCGCCAGCCGGTCCATGCAGAACTGCTGCAGCTCGAGATCGAGCGTCAAAGACAGATCCTCGCCCGGCTTGCCGTCCTCGCGGTCGAGCTCGCGGACCTCGCGCCCGACCGCGTTGACCTCGACCCTGGACAGGCCGGCCCGGCCGCGCAGCTTCTTGTCGTAGAAGCGCTCGACGCCGCTCTTGCCGATGCGGAAGTCGGGCAGCTGCAGGAGGGGATCGCTGTCGGCCTCGAGCTCCTCCTTCGTCACCGGGCCCAGATAGCCCAGGACGTGGGCGAGCGCGGCACCGTCGGGATAGTCGCGGAGCAGCCCCTGATCGAGCAGCACGCCCGGCAGGTCCGGCGCATGAACGGCAATCCCCGCCACCTCGTCCCAGGAAAGATCCTCGCGCACGGTGAGCGGCAGGAAGGAGCGCGTGACTCGGGCCTGGGCGATCACCTCGTCGATGCGGGCCGGCGGCATCGCGATCAGGCTCGCCAGGCGCAGGAGCGTGCCCCTCACGCCATCGGCCTGCTCGGGCACCAGCCGGACCCTGTAGGTCGGCACGTTCGTCGCGATCGGCCTACCGGCGCGGTCGAGGATTCGCCCGCGGGGTGGGACGAGCAGGCGCTGGTTGACCCGGTTGCTCTCGGCCAGGAGCCGATAGGAGCTGCTCTCCTCGATCTGCAGGCGATAGAGGCGGGCCAAAAGGGCGCCGAACAGGCCCACCTGCACGCCGCCCAGCACAAGCGCCCTGCGCGAGAACGAGCGGAAGCGGTCAGCCTCTTGGTGCATGGGCCGGCGGCGGCAGGAGGGGCTGGCAACGCAGCAGGAGCCAGGCGGTCACCGGGAAGAGCGCTGCCGTGGCCAGGGTCTGCAGCAGATCGGGGCGGAGCGCGAAGGCGTGGGCCCACCAAAGGCTCGCCAGCGTCCAGCGCAGGACCGCGATGACGACGGCGATGGCAACACAGCCCGCCCACATCACCCCGAACGAGGCGGCGAGCGCGGTCCGGTGCGGCGTCAGCACGATCCGGTGGGTCACGAGGAGGACGATGGCCGTCATGCCGAGCGGCAGCCCGGCCAGCAGGTCGAAGACGATCCCGAGGGCGAAGGCGGCGACCGCCGGCATCAGGTCCGGCCGATAGAGCGACCAGAAATAGACCACGCCCAGGGTCATGAAGGGGGCCAGCACGTGGGAGCTCGAGCCCGGCAGCGGCATGATGTCGATCAGGACCGCGACGAGCCCGGTGAGGAACGGGACGAGGCTGCGGAGCGTCCGTTCCAGCCACTGGCCGAGGCCGTCGGTCATGGCCGTCTCGCCGCCGCGGCCGGCACGGGCTGAGGCGCCGGTTGCGCCACCGCCTGGGCCGCGGCGCCGCTGCCCTGAGCAACCGGCGGCGCCGCTACCGCCGGGTCGTCCTCGGGGCGCGCGATGGGCCGGTATGCGAGCACCGCCACGTAGTCGAGGCGGTCCCAGTCGACGAGGGGGGTGACGACCACGTCCTTGCCGTCGATGCGCGAGATCACGCCGATCGGCAGGCCCGGAGGCAGCACCCCGCCACGGCCCGAGGTGAGCACACGGTCGCCGACGCGGAAGGCGGGGCTGAGCGGCAGGAAACGCAGCGTGGGCAGGCCGTCATTGGTGCCCTCGAGGATGGCAGCGTCGCGCGAGCGGTCGACGATGGCCGGGATCTGCGAGTTGAGGTCCGTCAGCAGCAGGACCCGGGCGCTCTGGCGGCCGACCGCGATGACCCGGCCGACGAGGCCGCGCTCGTTGGCGACCGCCATGCCCTTCCCGACACCGCGGTCGTCGCCGGCGTCGATCAGCACCGTCCGCACGAAGGGGCCACCGCTGTCGGCCACGACCCGCGCGGTGGTCCAGATCGGTGCCTGCTCGAGACGCGGCATGCGCAGGAGCTGCCGCAGGGCCGCGTTCTGGACCTCGAGGCGGATCGCCTCGGCCTGCCAGCGCAGCAGGCGGTCCGTCTCGGCACGGAGCCGGGCGTTCTCGTCCCGCAGCGCCATCATGGCACCCACCTGGTCTGCCGCGTTCCGCATCGCCGCCACGGGCCGGCGCACCGCGTCCAGCACGGGCACCACCGCATCATCCACGCGGTCGGTGAGATAGGCTATCGCACGGATGTCGGCCTTGGTCAGGACGAGCAGGACGACGGAGACGGTCAGGAGCGCGGCGAAGCTGTACCGATCGATCCAGTGACGGATCGCCAGGACGAGGCGCGGCCATGAACCGGATCGTTGCCTGACCACCGCACATCCAGCCCAACCAGAGCCCCGATCAGGGGCCCGAGGGTTCTCGTTCGCAGCCGTCGCCAGGCGGGCACCCCTCGGCTCATGTCCCGTGGCGACCCCGGCCCAGCATGGGGCGGCCGATCACGCCGCCGTCTTACTATCACCGGTAGAGCGTTAATAGGCCGTGTGCAGCACATTGCGCAATGTGCGCATCTCCTCGAGACAGCGTCCTGTGCCGAGAGCGACACAGGTGAGCGGCTCGTCGGCGAGGCTCACCGGCAGGCCGGTGGCGTGCCGCAGCACGAAGTCGAGATTGCCCAGCAGCGCCCCGCCGCCGGTGAGCACGATGCCCTTGTCGACGATGTCGGCCGAGAGCTCGGGTGCTGTGTGCTCGAGCGCCACCTTCACCGCCTCGATGATGGCCGTCACGGGCTCGGCCAGGCTCTCGGCGATCTGGCGCTGGCTGATGACGATCTCCTTCGGCACGCCGTTCATGAGATCGCGGCCCTTGATGTCCATGACCTCGCCCGTGCCGTCCTCCGGCAGGCAGGCCGAGCCGATCCGCTTCTTGATGTTCTCGGCCGTGGCCTCGCCGATCAGGAGATTGTGGTTGCGGCGGACGTAGCTGATGATCGACTCGTCCATCTTGTTGCCGCCCACCCGGATCGAGCGGGCATAGACGATGCCGCCCAGGGAGAGGATGGCGACCTCGGTGGTGCCGCCGCCGATGTCGACCACCATGCTGCCGCTGGGCTCGGTGACCGGCAGCCCGGCCCCGATGGCCGCCGCCATCGGCTCCTCGATCAGGAAGACGCGCCGGGCACCGGCGCTCTCGGCACTTTCCTGGATGGCGCGGCGCTCGACCGCGGTCGAGCCCGAGGGTACGCAGATGATGACCCGCGGCGTGGCGAAGCTGCGTCTGGGATGCACCTTCCGGATGAAGTGCTTGATCATCTCCTCGGCGACCTCGAAGTCGGCGATGACCCCGTCGCGCAAGGGGCGGATGGCCTCGATGTTGCCGGGCGTGCGCCCGACCATCTGCTTGGCCTCCTCGCCCACCGCCAGGACCTGCTTGCGGCCCTTGATCGTGGCGATGGCGACGACCGACGGCTCGTTCAGGACGATGCCGCGACCCTTCACGTAGACCAGGGTGTTCGCGGTTCCGAGATCGATCGCCATGTCCGCGGAGAACATGCCGAAAAGACGTGCGAACATAGGGTGCTGCTGCTCCAAGCCGCTCCGGACAGACGAAACGGAGAGGCCGCAAGACCTCTCCGCTCGTATCCTAGCCCGGCCCGCTGACCGCAAGGTTAACGTCGGCTACAACCACCCTAGGCTCGCTCAGGCCGATAGAGCGGCCGGGGCGGTTTTCTCGCGTTTGGTTACCAGCTTATTCAGCGCCGCGATATAGGCACGTGCCGAGGCAACCATCGTGTCGGTGTCGGCGGCCTGACCGTTGACGCGTCTTGCCATGCTCCTCGAGCCGCACGGAAACTACGGCCTGGGCGTCTGTGCCCTCGGTGACGGCATGGATCTGGAAGAGGGCGAGGCCAGCCTCGTGCGGGAAGAGCTCGCGGATCGTGCGGAAGATCGCATCGACCGGCCCGTCGCCCTCGCTGTGCGCCGACTTCCGCTCGCCGTCGACGTCGAGGACGAGATCGGCCTGGGGGCGCAGCACCGAGCCGCACTGCACATAGAGGCTCACGAACTTGATCCGCTGCTCGCCGGTCTGGATCTGGTCGTCGACCAGCGCCACCAGATCCTCGTCGAGCACGTCCTTCTTGCGGTCGGCCAGCGTCTTGAAGCGCACGAACGCCTCGTTCAAGGCATTGTCGCCCAGCGCGAAGCCCAGCTCCTCGAGCTTTTTCTTGAAGGCGTGGCGGCCGGAGTGCTTGCCCATGACGAGGCTGGAGCGGACGAGCCCCACATCCTCCGGCCGCATGATCTCGTACGTCTCGGCGTTCTTGAGCACGCCATCCTGGTGGATGCCGCTCTCGTGCGCGAAGGCGTTGGCGCCGACGATGGCCTTGTTGGGCTGGACGTTGAAGCCGGTGATGGCCGAGACCAGCCGCGAGGCCTTCATGATGTCCTGAGTGACGATCCGCGTCTTGTAGGGCAGGACGTCGTTCCGCGTCCGGATCGCCATCACGACCTCCTCGAGGGAGGCGTTGCCGGCACGCTCGCCGATGCCGTTGATGGTGCACTCGATCTGCCGTGCACCCACCTGGACGGCGAGCAGGCTGTTGGCGACCGCGAGGCCCAGATCGTTGTGGCAGTGGACCGAGATCACCGCCTTGTCGATGTTGGGCACGTTCTCGCGGATGGCGCGGATGAGGTCTGCGAACTCCTCCGGGTAGGAATAGCCCACCGTGTCCGGGATGTTGATCGTCGTCGCCCCGCAGCGGATCGCGCTCTCGATGCAGCGGAAGAGAAAGTCGTGCTCGGTGCGCGAGGCGTCCATCCCGCTCCACTCGACATTGTCGGTGTAGCGGCGCGCCCGCGTCACGCTGTCGACCACGCGCTCGTGGACCGCCTCGGCGTCGAGCTGGAGCTGGTACTGCCGGTGCAGCGGCGAGGTGCCGATGAAGGTGTGGATACGCGAGCGGGCGGCGGGCTTGACCGCCTCGCCAGCCCGGTCGATGTCGGCGGCGTTGGCGCGGGCGAGCCCGCAGACCACGCTCTCCTTGACGAGCGCGGCGATCTTGCTGACGGCCTCGAAGTCGCCGTCCGAGGCGATCGGGAAGCCCGCCTCGATGACGTCGACGCCCATGTTCTCGAGGACCTTGGCGACCCTGAGCTTCTCCTCGACGTTCATCGAGCAGCCGGGCGCCTGCTCGCCGTCGCGCAGCGTCGTGTCGAAGATCACCACGTGATCGCCGCCCGCGGCGGCGGCCACGGTCTCGGCTACAGGATGTTTGGATTCGGCCATGATGGAGGCTCCCAAGAAAAATCCGGATGTGGCTTCGGCGAGGACGAGACCCCTGAACGCGCGCTGTTTTTGGGCGGGCTCAGGGGCAGCTAAGTCGAAGCGCCAGATCCAGGCTCAGGAGCTCGAGGCCGAGCACGCGCAGCAGCTCGGGGGCCGGACGGCCTCCCGAAACACTGACCTGCGATGTCGGACCCGCGATCGCCATCTCGATCTTCTTGAAGTGACCTCCCACAGTATGTCGAAGCCGAGGACGATTTGTAAAGGGATCTGATCCGAAGGCCGTTGCTTTGGCCCGCCACCGTCACGCCGGGCTGGGGCGCGCCGGGCCGGACGGCCCGATCTCATCCGGACCTCAGGAAGCGCCCGGCAGGTCGGGCTGCCCGGTCCTGTCACGCGACCGCTCGAGCTCGTTCGCCACCGCGCTCTTGATCTTTTCCATGTCTTCCGGGGTCAGCTGGTTCAGCCAGAACCAGGCATCCCCCGCCGACTGCTTTTTCAGCGCCCGGTAGGTCGAGAGAAGGGTGACGGTGTTGTCGGCGGACTGCTCCGCCGCCGCCGGCTCCGTGCCTTCGAATTCGTTCGTGCACGACGGCTCGGCCGTGACGGCCGCGGGCTCGAATTCGTTCGTGCACGCTTCCGTGGCGGCAGCGGGCGCAGGCTCAGGAGCGCTCGGCGGCGGCGCCGGCTCGGCTGGGAATTCGTTCGTGCAAAGCGCTGCAGCCTCGCCGGCGGGCGCTTCATATCCTCGTCCACCTCGGCCGCGGGCTCGAGCAGCTCGGCCAGACGCGCCTTCCGGTGGCACCAGAAGAGGTCGGTGGCGCGCTTCGTCTCCATCTGCGCGTGGGTGCGGTAGCGCAGCGCCGTGGTCAGCGCGGCGCGCTCCTCGCGTCCGTAGAGGTCGGTGCCGTGGCCGTGGCCCTTCATGCCGGGAAGGTTGCCCCGCCATCACCTCGGTCTCGACGCGGTCGGCGCGGATCTCCCGCCACATCGCGACCGCGATCGCCTCGACCTGCGCGCACTCGACCGCGTCCTCGGGGCCGTAGGCGGCCCGGATGTCCGCGACGAGCGACGCGAAGTCCTCGGGGTCTTCCTCGGGAAGCAACAAAAAGCGCTTGGAGCGGAGGCCGTGCTTGAGGGCGTTCATGGACGAGCGCGCCTTGCCTTCGGGGGTCTTCGGGCCACGTTTTTTGGGTGTGCTGGGGGCAGAATCGGGCATGACTGGGCTCCGGTCGAGGGCCAAGGAAAATCGAGAAGCTTATGACGGACAGGGCGGCGCAAGTCAAGGAATACACACCTAGATATAGGCAGACGGGAGCTCATCGCCCCCGCGTCGATGATGCCGGGGGCGGCCTGATGCGGCGCGCAATCGTCGTCGGGGGCTCGCTGGGAGGCATGTCCGCGGCCTGCACCCTTCTCCGCTCGGGATGGGACGTCACGGTGATCGAGCGGACCAACCGGCGGCTCGAGGGGCGCGGCGCGGGGCTCGGGGTGCATCCGCCGATGCTGCAGGGCCTGCTCGGCGCCGGTGCCAGGGTCGACGGCAGCGTGGGCGTGCCGATCGAGGAGCGCGTCGCCTTCAACAGGGACGGCAGCATCGCCGGCCGGCTGCGCATGCCGCAGCTCTGCACCTCCTGGTCGCGGCTCTACACGCTTTTATCGGAGGTATTTCCCGAAGAGCGGGTGCGGCGCGGCGTCGGCGTCACGCGGGTCGAGCAGGACCGGGATGGCGTCGTGGCCCATCTCGAGAGCGGCGAGACGGTCAGGGGCGAGGTGCTGGTCGCGGCGGACGGCGTGCGCTCGACCGTGCGGCGCCAGCTCTTCCCCGAGGTCGAGCTCGAGTATGCGGGCTACATCGCCTGGCGCGGCATGGTCGAGGAGGGGGCGCTGTCGCCCGAGACGCATGCAGCGCTCTTCGGCTGCTTCGGCTGGGGCCTGCTCGAGGGCGAGCACATCCTGGGCTACCCGGTGCCAGGCCCCAACGACGACGTGACGCCGGGGCGGCGCTACTACAACTTCGTCTGGTACCGGCCCGTCGACGCCGCGAAGGACGCTGCCGCGACATGCAGACGGACGCGACGGGTCGTGTCCATGCGAGCGGGATCCCACCGCACCTGATCCGGCCGGAGGTGATGCGGGCGCTCCGCCACGACGCCGAGACGCTCCTGCACCCGGTCTGGACGGAGATGGTGCTGGCGACGCTGAGCCCGCTGTTCCAGCCGATCGGCGACCTCCTGTCGCCGCGCATGTGCCAGGGGCGGATCGCCCTTCTGGGCGATGCCGCCTTCGTCGCGCGGCCACATGTGGGCATGGGGGCGATCAAGGCCGGCATCGATGCGATAGCGCTGGCCGAGGCCCTGGCCGAGGGCGAGGTCGAGGAAGGCCTCGAGCGCTATGCCGCGGAGCGCGAGCCCGGCGAGCCGGGCGCTGGTCGAGCGGTCGCGCTGGCTGGGGTGCTACATCGAGGGCAAGCGCCAGCGCCCCGAGCCGATCGCCTTCATGGCCGAGAACGGCGGCGTCGATCCCACGAGCAGGTGCGACGGCGGGCTTTTTTTCAGGCTGCTGGCGGAGGCGGGGTTCCCAGAGGGGAACCGGTAGGCGGAGGCCCGGCTATGCTGCTGGGCCAACCGGCGACAATGCCGCCCGCCGATGTGTCACTTCTTGGGCGGCTGAACGCTGCTCGGCTGCTTCGGAACCGATGCCGGCGCCGAGGTCGGCTTCCGGCCGGTCTCAGGCTGATAGCCGTTATTTACGCCGTGATTGGGCGGAGCCGGCCGAGGGACATAGCCCCTATCTGCCCTCTCATTGCCGCCCTGTTGTCCAACCCGCTTTCCGAGGTCGTCCCTCACGATGATCCTCCTGCGCTTGACGGAATGAACTCGATGAGGCGCACCTCTCCGCCTGTGATATAGATACTCTTTCCTGGAGTGCGTAGGATCCAGTTCCCCTCCTCGTCTACGTCATAGATTTGCTCGAGGTAGATATCCCGGCTTTCGGGCTCCGAACCGATGAAGGCACCCGTACCGCACCAGCCGGAGATCCGGCTTCCATCCTTGAGCGTGATGGTCATCAGACATTCGCTGAAATGCGAAAATTTGAAATCCCAAGCCGAGCCCAGGACGTGGGGTATGGAAATGCCGATCTTCCGAAGAAACAGACGAGTTACGCCGAGGCTCGCATTGAGGCCCATCAGGACGCCAAAACCTACCGCGCCGATAAGTATTATTGGCAGGGCGTACGGCGTCTCCTCATGGAGCGGGAGCGCGCTTCCGGTGACGGCGGGCGTGATTGCCTGAACGATGGACAGGTAGATCACTGAGATCGCAAAGTAACTTAGAATCTCGTCCTGATGAGACCGCAGTCTGCCGGTCAGGAATTAAGCCCGAATGTACAAGACTATCAAGCCCGGGACGATATATCCGAGGACCACGGACAGCTGATCGAGAGATCTGACCTCCGTCATATCTTCGCTTTCCACTCGCCGAGCCGATACCCCCGCATCGGCCATCGCCCTGCCCGGCAGGGTCGATAGCAGCTTGGCGTGGTGGTCGTAGCCCCTCTCGAGACTTCTACCATAAGTTACGGCGTCGGTCACCAGACGCAGCTGAGGCGCGAGACTTCGGCGCCGATCCTCCCAGCAGGTGCCGCGGCGGGCCTTTTCCCGCTCGCTGGCGGAGGCAGGGTTTCCCGGGACGGTTGCGCCTGCGGCGCTGCCCTTCTAGCTAGCCTCTCATGTGCGGCATTGCAGTGATCTGGGGCAGGCGCGACCGGGGCATCGTCGAGGCGATGCTGGAGGCGCAGGCCCATCGCGGGCCGGACGGCCAGGGCATCCACGAGCCGGACGGCGTTCGCGCCGTGATGGGCCACAGGCGGCTCGCGATCATCGATCCGGCCACCGGCATCCAGCCTCTGCTCGCAGAGGGCGACCGGTCGCTGGTCGCCAACGGCATGATCTACAATGATCGGGCGCTGCGGGCGGAGCTCGGTGCCGATGGCTTTCGCACCGGCAGCGATTCCGAAAGCATCCTCCGCTGCATGATCGCAGCGCGGCCCCGACGGCGTGGGCGGGCTCGACGGCATGTTCGCTTTCGTGATGCAGGACGGCGACCGCCTGCTTGTCGGGCGCGACGCGCTGGGGATCAAGCCGCTCTATATGGGCCATGACGAGGGCGCCGTTCTCTTCGCGTCGGAGATCAAGGCGCTCGCACCCTTCACCGACCGGATCCGCGCGGTGCCGCCCGGCAGCCTGATCGACACGGCGGGCGGCAGCCGGCGCTACTACGCCCTGCCCCCGGCCGAGCCGCGCTTCCGCGACCTGGACGAGGCGGTGGCGGCGCTGCAGGCGCACGGTCGAGGCCTCGGTGGTCAAGCGGCTGAGGAGCGACGTGCCGCTGGGCTGTCTTTTGTCAGGCGGGCTCGACAGCAGTATCGTCTGCGCGGTGGCGCGCCAGCATCTGCCCGAGCTGCACACCTTCGCGGTGGGGCTCGAGGACAGCGAGGACCTGAAAGCGGCACGCCGCGTCGCCGACCATCTGGGCACCATCCATCACGAGCTGATCGTCGATCCCGAGAGCGTGCTCGAGGAGCTGCCACGGGTCGTCGCCCATCTCGAGAGCTTCGATCAGGACCTCGTGCGGAGCGCCGTGCCCTGCTGGCTCGTGAGCCGGCTCGCCGCTGGGCATGTGAAGGTGATCCTGACCGGCGAGGGTGCGGACGAGCTCTTCGCCGGCTACCGCTATCACCGGGACTATGCCGACCGCTCCGAGCTGGCGCTGGAGCTGCGACGCTCGCTCGAGGCGATGCACGACGTGAACCTGCAGCGGGTCGACCGGATGACGATGGCGCACGGGCTCGAGGCGCGCGTGCCCTATCTCGACTGCGAGCTCGTGGCGCTGGCGATGCGCCTGCCCGTCGGCTGGAAGCTTTTTTCCAAGGGCGAGCGGCGCATCGAGAAGTGGATTCTCCGAAAAGCCTTCGCGGACCTGCTGCCCGAGGAGATCGCCTGGCGGGACAAGTCGCAGTTCGACCAGGGCAGCGGCTTTGCCGATCTCCTGGAGCGGCTGACGACGCCCCTGGGCAAGGATCTGCCCGGCGACGCCGTGCGCGGGCCCGAGGAGGCCTTTTACAGAAAGCTGCTGCTGGAGGCCTTTCCCGAGCTGCCGGGCATCGTCGATCTGGTGGGACGCTGGAGCGAGGGCCGGGTCACCTCGTGACCGGAGCGCGGCCCGGACGGCCGTGCAGGAAGAAGACGGCAGCGCTGGCCACCATCAAGAGCAGCATGCCGATCGTGGCCGGATGCGCCGTGCCGTCGTAGAGGGCGGCGATCGAGGCGGCGATGACGGCCGGGACGATCGTCTGGGTGACGCCAAGGGCCGAGATGGCGGCACCCACATTCTCCCGGTGCGGCATCAGGGCAAGCGTCGTGCCGTTCGCCGCGATGAAGCCAAAGAAGAAGAAAAAGCCGGCGAAGCCCGGGACCAGCGCCCAGGCGCCGCCGCGGCCGACGATCGCGACGACAAGGTTGAGCGCCATCGAGGCGACCGCACCCATCAGGCCCACGCCCATCACGCGCGCGAGCGGCAGACGGCGGACGATGCGGGCGTTGATGAGGTTGCCCGCCGCCGAGCAGGCGGCGACGATCGCGAACATCAGGCCGAACAGGGAGGGCGAGACCTTGTAGGTCTGCATGAAGACCGAGGGCGCGTTGGTGAGGTAGGTGGTGAGCGTGGCGAAGACGAACATCACGGCGATGGCGTAGGCGCGCGAGTCCGGGTTGCCGAGCATCGCGCGGTAGCCGCCGGCCAGACGCGCCAGCGAGAGCGCGTCCGGGCTGCGGCGCGCCAGGCTCTCCTCGAGATAGACCCAGGTGAGCACCAGGAGCGCCACGCCATAGATGGCGAGAAAGACGAAGATGCCGCGCCAGGGCGCCACCGTGAGGATCAGGGCGCCCACGGTTGGCGCCACGATGGGGGCGGTGATGAAGGCCGCGAGGGTCAAGGACATCACGCGCGCCATCTCCGCACCCTGAAAAAGATCTCGGATGATGGTGCGGCTCAGGATCGACCCGGCGCCTGCACCGATGCCCTGCACGACCCGCAGGGCCAGCAGCAGCTCCATGGTCGGGCTCAGGGCGCAGCCCAGCGTGGCGACGACGTAGAGGGCGATACCCAGCAGCAGCACGGGCCGGCGTCCGAAGCGATCGGAGGTCGGACCCCACAGGGTCTGGCCGATCGCGAAGCCCAGGAAGAAGGCCGGCACGATGAGCTGGGCCACGGCGAGGCTGGCGCCCAGCGAGGCAGCGGTCGCCGGCACCGCGGGCAGGCTGATGTCGATCGACATGGCGGTCATCGTCATCAACGCCGCGAGGAGGGCGACGAAGAAGCCGGAATCGGGGCTGATCCTGCGGCTGGCGCCGGGGCGCGCATCGGCCATGGGGCGTGGGGTCTCCATCATGCGGCGGAGAGATAGCCCGACGGGAGGGCCTGTGACGAGGGCTTTGGGCGGCAGGCTCGGTCAGGCGGCCACTGGGCCGAGGGGATGGCGGCCGGTCACGACGAAGGGGCTCGAGCGGTCGGGTTGCTCGAAGATGACGAGGGCGTCGAGCCGGAAGGGCTCGCGATAGAAGGGTGCGGTGAGATCGGTGAGGATCTCCTTCAGCTGACCGTGCTCGGGCTCGGCCAGGCGCTCGGTGAGCGTCATGTGATAGCGGAAGCGGTCGAGGACGTAGGGATAGCCGAAGCGGACGAGGTGGGCGTCCTCGACGGGCGAGAGGCCGCTGCGCCGGCGGCGTGCCAACTCGGCCTCGTCCAGGGGCGCCCGCAGATGATCGAGCTCGGTGACGCAGGCGTCGGCCAGCGTGTGCAGGGCGGGCGACGGCTCGGCCGGCACGAGCGCCAGGAAGCCGCCCAACGAATTGAGCTTCAGTGGGACCTCGACGGGCTGTAGGCTGCGAGCGAGGTCGCGGACACTCGCATGCAGCCCCTCGGCGCCGATACCCTCTGCGGGAAGAAAGGGGGCCTTGAGCGTTCCGTGGAAGCCGTAGAGCCGGGGCGATGCGGTGATGGCGGCGAGGCGCTCGGCACTGACCCCCGGGACCCCGGGCTGCGCCACCGCCTCACCCGCGTAGGGGTCGCGGCCGAGCCATGCGGCGGCAAAACGTGCGAGCGGGCTTTTGTCCGTTGGCGCGGCGTAGACGGCGTAGCGTCGCATCGGCTCAGGCAACCCGCTGGCCCTCCACCCAGACTGACCGGACGACAGGCCGCCCGGCGATCATCCGCACGCGAACGAGGTCGGCGCGGGCGCCGATCTCGATGCGCCCGCGATCGGTGAGGCCGGCGGCCTCGGCCGGGTTGGCGCTCACCGTCGCGATGGCCTCCGGCAGCGCGTGACAAAAGGGCGCCTCGGTGAGCCGGAAGGCGCCCTGGATCAGGCTCGCCGGAATGTAGTCGGAGGAGAGGATGTCGAGAGCACCCGCCTCCGCCAGGGTCGCCGCCGCCACGTTGCCCGAGTGCGAGCCGCCGCGGATCAGGTTGGGAGCACCCATCAGCACGTGGAGGCCGTGCTCGCGCGCCGCCCGCGCGGCCTCGAGCGTCGTCGGGAACTCGGTCAGAACGCAGCCCAGCGCCGCCGCCTCCTCGATGTGGGCCGCCGAGGCGTCGTCGTGGGACGCCATCGGCAGCCCACGATCGCCCGCGATGGAGGCGAGCCTGCGGCGGTTCGTGGCGGCGTAGCGTCGCGAGCCCTCGAGGAGGGCCATGACATGCGCCTCGACCGCTGCCTCGTCCAACGCGCCGGACGACCGGTAGCGGCGCTTGTAAGCCTCGATGTCGGGCGACTGCCGATCACCCGGCGCATGATCCATGAGCGACATGAAGCCCAGGCCAGCCTCGTCCAGAACGGCCTCGAGCAGCGCCGCGATATCAGGATGGGTGAGCTCGCAGCGCAGATGGAGGCGGTGGTCGATGCGCAGCATGGCATGCCTGCGCGCCTCCGCGAGGCCGTCGAGCATGGGCCTGAGGTAGGCGTCCCGCATATCCCAGCCGGGTGCCGCTCCGAGCACGAGCGAATTGAAGACGGTGGTGATGCCGGAGCCCGCGAGCTGGGTATCGTGGGCCATGGCGGCCGAGACGGGATCCCATTGCACGCCAGCGCGCGGCGTGTAGTGCCGCTCGAGATTGTCGGTGTGCAGCTCGACCAGTCCCGGGATCAGCAGATCGCCCTCGAGGTCCAGCCCCGCACGCACACGGGTGGCGCCGCGGTCGATCCCGACGATCCGGCCGCCCTTCAGCACGAGGCCGCCGGAGAAAGCCTCGCCCGGCAACACGAGCGTCGCGTTCGCCAGCACGATCTCCGGCGCGTCCGCCCGCTCCCTGCCCTGCGATGGTTGCCGCACGCGACCTCCTTCCGGCACCCGCCACGGCGCCCTCTGGCCCGGCCCCAAGGGAGCTAGCAGCCCGGGCGGGCAGAGGGCAACTCATGCAGACCGTGCCGGACGCACGGCTCTTCCGCTTGGGGCGGAGAGCGCCATGGGCTAGGTTTCCCCGTGACCGATGCGTGGCTGCCGGGGACCCCAGATGGCCGATCTTGTCGTCCGCACGATGTCCCGCCTGGAGGTGGCCGGTCTCATCGACGGTGCCGCGGCCGAGGGCTGGAGCCCCGGGCTGCGCGATATCGACGCCTTCCATCCGGCCGATCCCGAGGGCTATCTCGTGGGCCTCGTGAAGGACGAGCCGGTGGGCGGCATCTCGGTCGTCCGCTACGGGGCCGATTTCGCCTTCCTTGGCTTCTACATCGTCCGCCCCGAGTGGCGCGGGCAAGGCCACGGGATCGCCATCTGGCGCGAGGGGATGGCGCGGCTCGAGGGCCGGACCGTCGGCCTTGACGGCGTCGTGGCGCAGCAGCCCAACTACAAGAAATCAGGCTTCACCTACGCTTGGCCGAACTTCCGGTACGGCGGCGTCGTCGAGCCGCGCGATCATCCGGGCGTCGTCGATCCCGCGGGCATCCCATTCGACCGCCTCATGGCGCTCGACCGGCGCTTCTTTCCGGCACCGCGGCCGACCTTCCTCGCGGCCTGGCTTGGGCTCCAGGACAGCCGGGCGCTGGCGCTGGTCGAGGACGGGGAGCCCGTGGGGCTGGGCGTGATCCGGCGCTGCCGACAGGGCACCAAGGTGGGCCCGCTCTATGCGCCGAATGCAGCCGGCGCCGCCCGGCTGCTCGAGAGCCTCGCTGCCTTTGCGCCGGGCGAGGAGCTGCTCCTCGACGTGCCGGGCAACAACGCCGAGGCGATCCGTCTGGCGGAGGGCTACGGCCTCACCCAGCGCTTCGAGACGGCCCGCATGTACCGCGGGCCGGCTCCGGAAACCGACGCGGCCGGCCTCTTCGGCATCACGACGTTCGAGCTCGGCTGACCGCCAGTCGGGCCCTACCGGCCGAGATGCTCCGCGAACCAGTCGGCGGCGGGCTTCGAGGCCTGGGCGAAGTCCTTGACGTAGGCATCGAAGTGGCCGCCGCTCAGCGTCACTAGCCGCTTTGGCCCCAGGGCCTCCTCATAGGCCTCGAGGGCGAGGTCGGAGACCGTCAGCACGTCGCCCAGCGCCACCACCATCAAGAAGGGCGTCGGGCTGATGTAGCGCGCATAGCTGATCGGCTCGTACTCGGTGAACATCTCGACCGAGCGGAGCGTGACCTCGTTGTGCCAGGAGGGCGCCCGCGTCTTCCCCGTCTCGGTGAACCAGGTCCAGCTATCGGACGTCGGCAGGGCCGAGGGTGCCGCCGGATCCTCGGCCACCACCGGAATCATCGCCGGTGCCGCACCGCCCATCCGCGCCCGCCGGTCATCGTCGAACATCTTCTGCACACCGGCCAGATAGTCGGCCCGGATCAGCCGCCGGGCGTTGCGGTGGCCGCTCGCCAGCGGCACCTGCGCCACGACGCATCGCACCCGCCGGTCAATGGCACCCACGACCATCACATGGCCGCCGCTGTAGCTCGACCCCCAGACACCGATCCGCGAGGCGTCAGTCTCGGGCAGGGTCTCGGCATAGGTGATGGCGTCGCGATAGTCGCGCACCTGCTGCCATGGGTCGATCTCGTAGCGCGGCTCGCCGTCGCTCGCCCCGAAATTGCGGTTGTCGAACACCACCGAGGCGAGCCCGGCCCCGGCGAACGCCTCCGCGAAGCGGTCGAGATACATCTCCTTCACGGCGGAGAAGCCGTGCGCCATCACGATCGTCGGCACCCTGCCCTGCGCGCCGTCCGGCACATAGTGCCAGCCGCGCAGCGTGACGCCGTCCTCGGTCTTGAGCTCGATGTCCTTGCGCATGTGCTTTGTCCCGTTCTTTTTCGTCAGACGGAGTAGCGGCAGAGAGTCTCGCCGCCGTCGATGCGGACGAGGTCGCCGTGAATGTAGCTCGAACTCGTCCGAGGCCAGGAAAACAGCGAGGCTCGCGATGTCGTCGACCTCGCCCCAGCGCTTGAGCGGCACGCTCTCCTTGAAGAAGGTGTCGAAGTCCTTGTCGTCGAAGAGTGCCCGCGTCAGTGCCGTCTTGGCGTAGGTCGGGCAGATGCCGTTCACGCGGATGCCCTCGTGCCCGTACTCGATCGCAAGGCAGCGGGTGAGGTTGGCCTGGGCACCCTTCGAGGTGTTGTAGACCGACTGCTTGGGATGGCCCTGCAGGCCGGCGGTCGAGACGAGGTTGATGATGTTGCCGCCATCGCCCTGCTTCAGGAACTGCTTGATCGCCTCCTGGGCGCCGAACCAGGTACCCTTGAGGTTGACCGTCCAGCAGGCGTCGAGATCCTCCTCGGTGAACTCGTGCATGAGCTTGCCGCCGCGGTAGATGCCGGCATTGTTCATCATGACGTCGAGCCGGCCATAGGTCTCGACGGCCTTTTGGACGAGCGCTGCCACCTCCTCCTTCCTCGTCACGTCGCAGCGCTGGAAGACGGCGCTGCCACCTGCCTTCTCGATCTCCCCGACCGTGGTGAGCTCCGGTGCCGCCTCGAAGCCGCCCTTGCTCGGCCTAGGCGTGAGGTCGCCCACGACGACCTTCGCCCCCTCCCTCGCAAAGGCCACAGCGATCCCGCGCCCGAAGCCGGAGCTGGCCCCGGTCACGACCGCCACCTTGCCCGCCAGACGTCCAGCCATCCTATTCCTCCCGTCTCTTGCTCGGCCCGACCCGCAGTCAGGCATCGATCCCGGGATTATCCTTGGGCTGTCACGACCGGTCTTGCCTGCGGACGCGCCTTCAGTTGACTATGGGTGCACGGGCGCGCCCGAAGAGGCGCGCCGCCTTCGTCAGGGAGGAAGCCGATGGCCATGGACGTCTGGACGACGCGGACGCACCCGGTCTCGGCGCGCTTCGAGGCCTGGCGCGATGCGCTGAGCGCAAGCCATCTCGACTGGCGCCTCGACCCGCCGGGCGAGAGGCCGTTCGTGGCGCGGATACGCCAGCGGACGCTCGATGGCATCCGGGTCGTCGAGTGCCGCTGCGACCCTTGCACCGGCTGGCGGCGGCGCGCTGAGCTGAGGCGCACCGACGGGGCCTATTTCGGGATCCTGTTCGAGCTGCGTGGGCGCGAGGTGATCCGCCAGGGCGACCGTGAGGCCATCCTGGAGGCCGGCGACTTCGTGCTGTGGGACAGCGAGCGTGAGATGGAGTTCCGCGTCGTCGAGCCCCTGCACAAGCTGACCCTGCTGATCCCCAAGGCGCGCGCGAGGCTGCTGCTCGGCGACGCGGAACGCTATGCGGGAACGGTTGTCACCGGCTCGGGCAAGACCGACGGCATCTCGGCCGAGGCCCTGCGCCGCCTCGCCCGCGATTTCGCGAGCATCGAGGAGCATGAGGCGGAGGCCGTGATGGAGCCTCTGCTCAGCCTGCTCATGGCGACGCTGACGACCCGCCGCCAGCCGATGGAGGCGTCCCCGGCGCACCGCGACAGCTTCTCGAGATTCTGCAGGCATATCGAGGAGAACCTGGGCGATTGCGCCCTCACCCCGTCGGCCGTGGCAGAGGCGCACGGCGTCTCCCTGCGCTATCTGCACGCCATCTTCGCGGAGAACGGCACCTCCTTCGGCCGCTTCCTGCGCAAGGAGAGACTGCGGCACTGTCACCGGGAGCTTGCTCTGGCGGGCTCGAGGACGACGGTGACCGAGGTGGCCTTCCGCTGGGGGTTCAGCGACATGGCGCACTTCAGCCGCGCGTTCAAATCGGAGTTCGGACTAAGCCCGAGAGACGTGCTGCGGCGATAGCATGAAGGCTTCTCGACCAGGGTTCTTTGTGATCGGGACCGGGTGTCGCGGATCTGCTCCGCGTGATGGGTGGCATGGTGCTCAGCACGGGCCCGTGAGCCAGCGCCACGGAGAGAGCCGCCGGCCCGTTTCTTGCTCATCAGGCAGAGTAGGCGTGGGCCGGGGCGCATCACCGCGATCCGGACCGCGAGGTTCCGGGGTCGCAGGCTCGTGCGATTTGGTCCGTGCGCCCGGCAATGACCATGGGAAGGAAACGTGACGATGTGCGCGCCGAGGATCGTCGACGAGGCGATGAAGAAGAAAATAGCCGCCTACAGCGCAAAATTTCGGCAGGTGACGGCGAGCCCGTTCGGCTCGGAGGACGAGATCGGCATGCTCAACCTGATCGACGCCGCCTCGCGCGACGCCATCATGAGCCGGGCCGATGCAGGAAAGATGATCGATATGGCCGTCGATCATTTCATGGGCATGCCGAGCTGGCTCGCGGCCGGCGATCCGCCCTACCAGATCTGGATGACGCACACGCCCAAGGGAGAGGAGTTGGACGACGTGATGGGCGTGGGTGCCGAGCAGAACCGGCTCGCCGCCTACTCGGGCGACGCCTTCTCGATGTACACGCACTGCGGCACGCACATCGACGCCCTCAACCACTGGGGCTATGACGGCAAGATCTTCAACAACTTCTGTGCGGCCGACCACATCGGCAGCCGTCATTGGCGCAAGGCCGGTGCCGACAAGCTTCCGCCGATCGTCGCGCGCGGCATCCTGCTCGACATGCCCGGCATGCACGGCGTGGACATGCTGCCCGACAGCTACGGCGTGGGTGCGAAGGACATCGAGGGCTGCCTCAAGCATCAGGGGATCGAGCTGCGGCCGGGCGACGTCGTGATGCTGCGCACGGGGCGGATGCAGGCCTGGCCCGACCGCGACGCCTACATGCCCAACCCGCCTGGCCTGAACCGTGAAGGTGCGGTGTACCTGGCCGAGGGCGGGGCGATCATGATCGGCGGCGACACGCTGACGCTGGAGCAGATACCCTCGGCCGATCCGGAGAACTGGATGGTGGTCCACACCTATCTCCTGGCGGAGGCGGGCGTGCCGATCATGGAGGTCGTCAACCTCGAGGAGCTGGCGGGGGAGCGCCTCTACGAGTACGCCTTCTTCGGCGCCTCCGTGAAGCTCCGGGGTGCCACGGGCGCCCCGATGCGGCCGGTCGCCATGCCGCTCCGGGCCTGAAGGGAGGATCGCCGATGAGCCGGCCGCCGGCCCTGGAGCCCGAAAGCCCGAAGGGAGCCCCGCCGGGCCGGGTCGAGACGGCGATCCTGCCGCGGGCGCGCGATCTCGGCGGGTTCGAGGTGCGAAGGGCCCTGCCCTCGGCCCGCCGCCAGATGGTCGGCCCTTTTGTCTTTTTCGACCAGATGGGGCCGGCCGAGCTGCTGGTCGGGGGTGGGCTCGATGTCCGCCCCCATCCCCATATCGGGCTCGCCACGGTGACCTATCTCCTGGAGGGCGAGATCCTGCATCGGGACAGCCTGGGCACGGTTCAGCCGATCCGCCCGGGTGACGTCAACTGGATGACCGCCGGGCGCGGGATCGCCCACTCCGAGCGCACGCCCGAGGAGGCGCGCCTGAGAAAAGGGAAGCTCTTCGGGCTGCAGGCCTGGGTGGCGCTGCCGAAAGGCGCGGAGGAGACGGACGCTGGCTTCGCCCATCTCGAGAAGAGCCGGCTGCCAGTCGTCGCCGGCGAGGGCAAGGAGGTGCGGGTGATTGCGGGCTCGCTCTATGGCGAGGCCTCGCCGGTGCCGACCTTTTCCTCGATGTTCTACGCCGATGCCTCGCTCGCGGCCGGGGCGAGGCTGCCGCTGCCGGTCGAGCACGAGGAGCGGGCGGTCTACGTGGTCCAGGGCGCGATCGAGATTGCTGGCGACAACTTCGCCGCCCCGCATCTTTTGATCTTCCGGCCGGGCGACGCCATCACGGTGACGGCCGTGAGCGCAGCACGGCTGCTGCTCCTCGGCGGGGCGCCAATGGATGGGCCGCGGTATATCTGGTGGAATTTCGTGTCGAGCTCGAAGGACAGAATTGAGGTCGCGAAGGCGGACTGGCAGGCGGGGCGGTTCGCGCCCGTGCCGGAGGAGACGGAGCGCATTCCGCTGCCGGAGAGGTAGCGCGTGAGCAACTCGAAGAATTCTGGCAAAGATTGGCAGGGCCTGCCAGCATGGATATAGTGGGCTCCTCCGGAAATGAGGAGCACGATGGCCAATACGTCGATGAACGTCTCTTTGCCTGAGGCGCTCAAGGAGTATGTCGAGGAGCGCGTTGCCGGAGGCAGCTTCAGCAACCCGAGCGATTTCGTTCGCGCGCTGATCCGCGAGGATATGCGCCGCCATGCCGGGCAGCGGCTCGAGCGACTGCTTCTCGAGGGCGTCAGTTCCGGCGCGGCCGAGCCGATGACCGATGAGGATTGGCTTGGGATCAGGGCCGAGGCCGAGCGGAGAGCAAAGGCCGCGTCGCGCGACCCATGAGCCGCCGGATCGTCCGGCGCCCGGCGGCGATCAATGATCTGGCCGACCAGACAGCATGGTACATTCTGCACGCCGGCCGAGCAGTTGCCGATCGCTTCCTGCAAGCCACGCGTCATACAGCTGAGAGACTCCTCCGCACGCCCCAGATGGGCGCGCCCCGCCACCACCTCAATCCTGCCCTTGCCGGGCTTCGCATGGTTCCGGTGGACCGCTTCAGCCGCCACCTGATCTTTTATCGCCCGATCCCGGACGGAATAGAGCTCATTCGCGTCCTCCATGCCGCTCGCGACATCGCGGCTCTGCTGGCTGCCGAGCCGGGCGCATCAGATGACGACGGCTCTTGAGCCGGGCGGCCTCGTTCGAAGACGAGGGAAGCCGGTAACGATTGCTGCGGGAACCCCTCCCACACCGCGTCAGCTGTTCAACGGGTCCCCATACAGTCGTCGCCGGGGCAGCCTCAGGCGCCGCGACTTACGCCAGCCGCCCCTCACGCCTTCCAGCGCCACTCCTTCACCTCCGGCATGTCGTCGCCGTGGCGTTGGACGTAGTCGCGGTGCTCGGCGAGCTTGTCGCGCAGGCGCTGCTTGACGTGGCTGGCGATGGTCTGGAGGCGGGGGACGCGGTCGATCACGTCGCCGGCGAGATGGAAGCGGTCGAGGTCGTTCAGGACCGTCATGTCGAAGGGTGTCGTGGTGGTGCCCTCCTCCTTGTAGCCACGCACGTGGATGTTCTTGTGGTTGGTGCGCCGGTAGGTCAGGCGGTGGATCAGCCAGGGATAGCCATGAAAGGCGAAAATGACGGGCTTGTCGCGGGTGAAGAGCGAATTGAACTCGCTGTCCGCGAGACCGTGGGGATGCTCGGTCGAGGGCTGGAGCGTCATCAGGTCGACGACGTTGACCACGCGGATTTTCAGATCGGGCAGGTGGATGCGGAGGAAGTCGACGGCGGCCATGGTCTCGAGCGTCGGCACGTCGCCGGCGCAGGCCATGACGGCGTCGGGCTCGGTGCCCTCGTCGTTGCTGGCCCAGGTCCAGATGCCGAGGCCCTGCGTGCAGTGGCGGACGGCCGCCTCCATGTCGAGCCATTGCAGCTCGGGCTGCTTGCCGGAGACGATCACGTTCACATAGTTGCGGCTTCTCAGGCAGTGGTCGACGACCGAGAGCAGCGCAATTGGCGTCCGGCGGCAGGTAGACGCGCACGACGTCCGCCTTCTTGTTGACGACATGATCGATGAAGCCGGGGTCCTGGTGGCTGAAGCCGTTATGGTCCTGCCGCCAGACATGGCTCGTCAGAAGGTAGTTGAGCGAGGCGATCGGCCTGCGCCAGCGGATGTGGCGCGTGGTCTTCAGCCACTTGGCGTGCTGGTTGAACATCGAATTGATGATGTGGATGAAGGCCTCGTAGCACGAGAAGAAGCCGTGGCGGCCGGTCAGCAGATAGCCCTCGAGCCAGCCCTGGCAGAGATGCTCGCTCAAGACCTCCATGACGCGGCCATCGGGGGCCACGTGATCATCGGTCGGCAGGATCTCGGCGGTCGAGAGGCGGTTGGTCACATCGAAGAGCGCCGAGAGCCGATTCGACGCCGTCTCGTCCGGCCCCACCACGCGGAAGTTTCTCGACTCGGCGTTGAGGCGCATGACGTCGCGCAGGAGCTGGCCCGCGAGACGCGTCGCCTCGGCGCGCACCGTGCCGGGCTGGGGCACGGCCACCGCATAGTCGCGGAAGTCGGGCATCGTCAGGTCGCACAGGAGCAGGCCGCCATTGGCGCGGGGGTTGGCGCCCATGCGGCGGTCGCCTTCGGGCGCGAGCGCCGCGAGCTCGGGCGCCAGCCGGCCGCCCTCGTCGAACAGCTCCTCGGGCCGGTAGCCGCGCATCCACTCCTCGAGCATCCTGAGATGCTCGGGATTGCCCCTGACCTCCGCGATCGGCACCTGATGCGCCCGGAACGTGCCCTCGACCTGGCGGCCGTCGACCACTTTCGGGCCGGTCCAGCCTTTGGGCGACTTCAGGACGATCATCGGCCAGCGCGGCCGGCGGCTGAAGCCCTCGGCGCGCGCCTGCGTCTGGATGGCCCGGATCTCGTCCAGGACCTTCTCCAAGGTCTCGGCCATCAAGCGATGCATTGTCTCCGGGTCGTCGCCGGCGACGACGTAGGGCTTGTAGCCGTAGCCGGAGAGAAGCTGCTCGAGCTCCTCGTCACCGATGCGGGCCAGCACCGTGGGGTTAGCGATCTTGTAACCGTTGAGGTGCAAGATCGGCAGAACGGCGCCGTCGGTGGCGGGGTTGAGGAACTTGTTGGAGTGCCAGCTGGCGGCCAAGGCGCCGGTCTCGGCCTCGCCGTCGCCGACCACGCAGCAGACGAGGAGGTCCGGATTGTCGAAGGCGGCGCCATAGGCGTGGAGCAGCGCGTAGCCGAGCTCGCCGCCCTCGTGGATCGAGCCCGGCGTCTCGGGCGCCACATGGCTCGGGATGCCGCCGGGGAACGAGAACTGGGTGAAGAGCCGCTTCATGCCCGCCTCGGTCTGCGGGATGTTCGGGTAGATCTCGCTGTAGGTGCCCTCTAGCCAGGTGTTGGCCACGAGGCCCGGCCCGCCGTGGCCGGGCCCGGCCACGTAGATCATGTCGAGATCGCGCGCCTTGATGAGGCGGTTGAGGTGCACATAGACAAAATTGAGGCCGGGCGTCGTGCCCCAATGCCCGAGCAGCCGGGGCTTGACGTGCTCGCGGCGCAGCGGCTCGCGCAGCAGCGGGTTGTCCATCAGGTAGATCTGGCCGACCGACAGGTAGTTGGCGGCGCGCCAGTAAGCGTCCATCAGGCGAAGCTCGTCCGCGCTCACGGAATGGTCGCTCGACTTCATGCTTCCTCCCAGGTTCGGCGCCTCGCGAGCCGGCCGGTCGCCCGCAGGCCGGCCGCTCGCATAGGCGACGCAGCGTCTGCAGCGTCGCCAAGCCGTTAACCTAGAGCGCCGCGGCGGCAAAGTCCGCCCCCGGACCCCGCGGCGCGACCTCGTCGCGCAGTCGGCCCACAGGCGGCTGGTCCGCCCTTCGGGCGCGAGCGACGGGGCAGCCTCGGGGTGCCAGGCGAAGCCATGCGGCCTTGCCGGTACCCGCCATCAAGAAAGCGCCGGCGCCCCCTCGAGGACGCCGGCGCCGGTCGTCACGACGACAAAATGTCAAAAGGGCGGCTAGGCTGCCTTGCGCTCGCGATGGCGGCCCTCGGCGATCTCCTCGACGAGCTTGGCGCAGAAGGCGTCGAGATCGCCTGGGTTCCGGCTGGTGATGAGGCCCTGGTCGGTCACGACCTGCTGGTCGAGCCAGCGGCCGCCGGCGTTCGCCACGTCCGTCCTGATCGACTTGTAGGAGGTCACCTGGCGGCCCTGGATCACGCCCGCCTCGATGAGCAGCCAGGGGCCGTGGCAGATCGCCGCCACCGGCTTCTTCGCATCGAACATCGCCCGCACGAACGCGACGACCTTGGGCTCGACGCGAAGGAGGTCGGGGTTGATCTGTCCGCCCGGAATCACGAGCGCGTCGTAGTCGTCGGGCGACACCTCGTCGAAGGTCCTGTCGACCTTGACCGGCCGTCCCCAGTCCTTCCCCTCCCAGCCTTTGATCTCGCCGGGCTGCAGGGAGACGATATCGGCCTGGGCGCCCGCGTCCTTCAGGGCCTGCAAGGGGCGCTCGAGCTCGGACTGCTCGAAGCCGTGCGTCGCGATGATGGCTACCTTCTTGCCGCTGAGATTCGGCATGATGGTTCTCCTCGTCAGATTTCAGAGGTGCTTCGGCGTGTCTCGGCCGCCTTTGTCCCTGGCAAACGATCCGAGCGGACAATGGTTGCGTGGGGAATGGGCGCCCTGCTCTGGCCTCGCGTGTCGACCGTGCGCCGGCTCAGCCGCAGCTCGGGGAGCGAGGCAGGTGTGAAGCCGGATGGAGAACGGTCATGTCGCCGTTGCCGGTCACGAGCCTCCATGGAGTTGTGCGTCGCGCTTCGCGGCCAAGAAGCTCACGAGCACTCGCAGGACCTCAACACACCTGTTCTGCTCCGGATAGAAAAGAAAATAGGGCGGCCACTTGACCGCAAAGCTGTCCAGAACCGTCTCGAGCGTTCCTGCCCGGATCTCGTCCTCGAGGATGGCGCGGAGCGACCATCCGATGCCGTGACCGGCGCGTACCGCGCTTCTCAACGTTTCCATGTCGTCGAAGACGAGCTGTGCAGGCGCCTCCAGCGACCGCGTCTGCCCGTCCTCCGCAAATTCCCAGTCCTGCAGCCGGTTGGCGGTCACGAGCTTGTAGCGAACGCATCGGTGCACGAGCAGGTCGCGCGGGTGGGACGGCCTCCCATGAGCGTCGAGGTAGCCCGGCGCCGCAAAGTAGCACCGCTCGACCGGCCCGGTGACGCGCAGCGCAACCACGCCGGGGCTGAGCAGATCGCCGAGGCGGAAGCCGGCATGAAACCCCTCCTTCACCAGATCGACGAGGCCTTCATTGATCGAGAGCTCGAGGCGGATATTCGGGTATTTCGCCTGGAACGCTGCAAAGCACCGGCGCCAGCAGCCAGGCATAGGCGCTGGACGGCATGGTCAGGCGGAGCGTGCCCGTGGTCGACTTCCCGCCGGCGCGGGCGCGCTCGACGGCATCCTCGATCTCCTGGAAGGCCGGCCCCGCTCCGCCGAGCAGCGCACGACCCGCCTCCGTGAGCTCCAGCGACCTGGTCGTGCGCACCAGCAGGCTCACACCGAGCCGGCTCTCCAGCAACTTCAGCTGATGGCTGACGGCCGGCGCGCCGATGCCGAGCGCACGGGCACCGGCGCGCAGGGAGCCCTCCCTTCTGCGGCGTCTTGGCGATCCTCAAGCCGGGAAGCGTCGCCTTCTCCTGGGTCGTCCTGCTGCCGCTCCTGGGGGTGGCCTTCTATTCCTGCACCATGATGCTGACGCGGAGCCGATGCCGGGACGAGAGCGGCATCGGGCTCGCCGTGGTGCTCCACGTCGCGTTCATCGCGACCGGTGCGATCGCCATCCCGGGCCTCGGATTGGCAGGGCCACCCGCAGCCGTGCGCGCGGCCTACCCGTTCCTCCTCAACGGGTGGGCGGCCATGTCCGCTGGGGCCTGGTCCCTGATGGCCCTGCTGGGCCTGCTCTCCGCAGCCTTCTCCCTCGGCGTCCCTCGGGCCTACCAGGTTACGCCGCCACCGATCGCGGCCGTGTTCGACTACGGCTACCTCGTCTCGGCCGCGCTCTGGGGCTTCTTTCTGTTCGCAGAAAGGCCGGACGTGACCACCCTTTCGGGCATGATCCTGATCGCCTCGGCCGGCCTAGTCGTGGCAGTGCGTCGGGGCTGGCGCGGGCGGGGTCGAGGCAAGCGCCCACGGACCTCGTGGAAGCCGGTCCCATGACATCGCGAGGCGAGCCGATGCCGAAAGAAAAAAAGAGCGCTCAGGCGATGCGGGCGCCCTCGCGCCAGACGGTGCTCACGCAAGGGGTAGCACCGACCTCACGCACCCGGACGAGATCGGCGCGCAGGCCCGGCTCGATGGCACCACGGTCATGGAGGCCCAGGAGGCGGGCCGGTGCCGCGGTGACGGTGCGCGACGGCGGCAGGAAGATCGAGGCCGGCGGTGCGATGGAGCAGGAAGACCGCCTGGAGGAGGCTCGCCGGCACATAGTCGGAGGAGAAGACGTCGAGCAGGCCGCGGGCCGCGAGGTCGCCCGCCGAGACGTTGCCCGAGTGCGAGCCGCCCAGCACGAGATTGGGAGCCCCCATCACGATGCCCATGCCGGCGGCGTGCGCGGCCTCCGCGGCCTCGATCGTGGTCGGGAACTCGGAGATCGTGACGCCGCTGCCTCGCGCCTCCTCGACATGCTCGGGCGTGGTGTCGTCGTGGCTCGCCCGCACGGCGGGATGGCCTTCGAGAAGCTCGAGCAGCCGCAGCCGGTTCTTCTGCCGCGTTCGCCTGCTGCTCGGCGATGCGCTGCTCGATCATGCGCCGCAGGGCGTCATCGTCCTTGACCGTGCGGCCCATGTGGAAGATCCGGTATTTCTCCAGATCCCGCCACTGCCGCTGGCCCGGCGTGTGGTCCATGAAGGAGACGAGCACCAGACCGGGCTCCTCCAGCAGCGGCTCGAAGAGAGAGACGCAGCCGGGGTCGGTGGTCTCGAGGCGCAGATGGAGGTGATGGTCGGCCTTGAGCGCACCGGCGCTGCCGGCCCGCCGCAGCACGTCGAGCGAGAGCCGCAGCAGCTCGAGGCGCTCCTCCTTGCCGCCGTAGAAGCCGACGCAGACGGCATCGCAGACGGTGGTGATGCCGGCCGCGGCGATCTGGGCGTCGTGCTGGAGCATCGCGGCGTCGGCCGGCCAGCGCACGCCGGGCCGGGGCTGGAACTGGCGCTCGAGATTGTCGGTGTGCAGCTCGACGAAGCCGGGCAAGCAGCCAGTCGCCCTCGAGGTCGAGGGCGGCAGGGGCGCGCGAGCGGCCCGCCTCGATCGCGGCGATCCTGCCCTCCCGCACGACGAGCGTGCCCATCGATGACCGAAGTCCGGCGCCACGATCCGGGCGTTGGTGAGGATCGTCTCGGCGCTCATGCGGCGATCCGTGCCGGGTGGAGATCGAGCATCCGGTCGGCGACGCGGCCGCGGACGTCCGCATCGTGGAAGATGCCGAGGCAGGCGGCACCGCGACGCTTCGCCTCGAGGATCAGCTCGACGACACGGTCGCGATTCGCCGCGTCGAGCGAGGCCGTGGGCTCGTCGAGAAGAAGCACCGGGAAGGGATGGATGAAGCCGCGGGCGATGTTGACCCGCTGCTGCTCGCCGCCCGAGAAGGTGGCGGGCGGCAGGCCCCACAGGCGGGGGGCGATGTCGAGGCGCTCGAGCAGCGCTGCGGCACGCTCGCGGGCGGCCTCGCGGTCGGTGCCCAGCGCCACGAGGGGCTCGGCCACGATGTCCAGCGCCGGGACGCGCGGCACGACGCGCAGGAACTGGCTCACATAGCCGAGGGTCCTTCGCCGCACCTCGAGGACCTCGACGCGGATCGGCGCGGGCGAGGTCGACCGTCCCTGCCCTCGTGCTCGATCAGGATGCGGCCGGCCATGGCACGGTAGGTGCCGTAGAGGAGCTTCAGGACCGTGCTCTTGCCGGCGCCCGAGGGGCCGACGAGCGCCACGCAGATGCCGGCCTCGACCTCGAGGTCCAGCGCATCCAGGACAGGCAGGCATAGCCCGCCCTGGAGATGCAGGGTGAAGCTCTTGGCCAGGCCCTGCACGCTGAGCGGGGGCACCGGCTCAGCCCTGCAGGATCGAGGCGACGAGAAGCTGGCTGTAGGGATGCTGGGGGTCCTCCAGAACCTGATCGGTGAGCCCCGTCTCGACCACGCGGCCCCGCTGCATCACCAGCATGCGGTGGGACAAAAGCCGCGCCACGGCAAGATCGTGGGTCACGATAACGACAGACAGTGAAAGCTCCGTAACCAGCGAGCGCAACAGATCGATCAGGCGCGCCTGCACCGAGACGTCGAGGCCGCCGGTAGGCTCGTCCATGAAGACAAGGCGCGGCCGGGAGACCAGGTTCCTGGCGATCTGCAGGCGCTGCTGCATGCCACCCGAGAAGGTGCGCGGCAGATGGTCGATGCGGCCGGCCTCGATCTCGACGCGGGCGAGCCAGTCCTCCGCGGCCTCGCGGATGCGGCCATAGTGGCGGTCGCCCACGGCCATCAGCCGCTCGCCGATATTGCCGCCGGCGGTGATGCCGAGCCTGAGGCCGTCGCGGGGGTTCTGATGCACGAAGCCCCACTCGGTGCGGAAGAGCCAGCGGCGCTGCGGCTCGCCCAGCGCCAGCACGTCGACGGTGCCCTCGTGCCGGCTGGCGTAGCGGACGCTGCCCGCATCGGCCGTGAGAAGGCCGGCGAGGCAGCCCAGCAGCGTGGACTTGCCGGAGCCGGATTCTCCAACCACGGCCAGAACCTCGCCGGGCCAAAGATCAAAGCCGACGCCGTCGACGGCCTGAAGCCCGCCGAAGCCTTTTCTCAGCCCCTCGACGCTCAGGAGCGGCGCCTCGCTCACAGCACCTCTCCATCTGTCCGACGGCTGGCGCAATAGTCGGTGTCGGAGCAGCAGAACATGCGCCCGCCCTGATCGTCGGTCACCACCTCGTCGAGATAGGAGCCCGTTGCGCCGCAGAGCGCGCAGCTCTCGGTCCAGCGCTGCACCTCGAAGGGATGATCCTCGAAATCGAGGCTCTTAACGGACGTGAAAGGAGGCACCGCGTAGATTCGCTTCTCGCGGCCGGCGCCGAAGAGCTGGAGGGCGGGGCTCATGTGCATCTTGGGATTGTCGAACTTGGGCGTCGGCGATGGCGCCATGACGTAGCGATCGTTCACGAGCACGGGATAGTTGTAGCTCGTGGTGATGCGGCCCATGCGCGCGATGTCCTCGTAGAGCCGGACCTGCATGACGCCATAGTCGGCGAGCGCGTGCAGCTTCCGGGTCTCGATCTCGCGCGGCTCGAGGAAGCGCAGAGGCTCGGGCGTGGGCACCTGATAGACCAGGATCTGGCCCTTTGTCAGGGGCGTCTCGGGGATGCGGTGGCGCGTCTGGATGATCGTCGCCTCCGCGGTGCGTTCGGTGGTGCGTACGCCGGCGGTGCGGGCGAAGAAGCGGCGGATCGAGACGGCGTTGGTCGTGTCGTCGGCGCCCTGGTCGATGACTTTCAGGATGTCGTCCCGGCCGATGCAGGCGGCCGTCACCTGGATGCCGCCCGTGCCCCAGCCATAGGGCAGCGGCATGTCGCGGGACGCGAACGGCACCTGATAGCCGGGGATCGCCACCGCCTTCAGGAGGGCGCGGCGGATCATTCTTTTTGTTTGTTCGTCGAGATAGGCGAAGTTGTAGCCCTCGGTGGCGGGACTGGCCGTCTCGGTAGCGGCGGCGGTCATTGGCACGGCTCCACAGGCCGTAGGAGCCCGGGGCGAGCGACCCGGCTCGGGGCGGCCTCGGCATCTGCAGGGACATCGAGGCCGTGAGCTCGCCGGGTCCGGGGGAGGACCGTCCGCGCGGCGTGGAGCACGGCATGGGGCCCTTCGGCGCTCGGGAAGGGCGGCGCTCCGGCTGCGGGCCTCATCGGCATGACCGCCCTGCCAGCGAGCGCAGACCCGCGTCGACGACGCGGCCCCGGAAGCATCAGGCGCCTTTCGCAGATACCGGTGCCACGGACCGGCTCAGCTCGTGGCCGGCACACCTGACCTGCGCAGGGGGTCACAAGCCCGTCGGTGGTCGGCCCAGAAACCGGTACAGTGGCGGAAGTCGGGGATGCCTTGCCGAAGTACATCCAAAGGAATCCAGGATCGACGATCCAGCTTTCGCCAACCTCTGTCGAGAGCTCGAAACGCCAGCCTGCCATGGTCCGCAGGCAATCCGACAGGACGGCGCGCTGAGCAACATCGTGCTCGCCAGCAGGCGCTGCGGGCGCGATCGTCTTTTTTGTCACGACGCCCAAACGCTGCTGTGCGCGAGAGGACGTGGGGGCTGCGATCCGTCTTTCCGGAAGGGCAGCAGCTCCCAGGACGGCGTCGCTTTGGCTCCGCGAGGTCCAAGCCCCGCCCGCCCGATCGCTGTAGAGAGCACGTTCGATCCTGCCGGCCGGTGGGGCGGGCGCTTCGCTTGCCGCGGTGGGCGCAGGCTGCGGCTCCGCTGCACGCTGATGAAGGCAGCGGCTGGCGATCCAGCCGGCGGTGTCGTTCGGAATGCCGAAGCCCTGATCTCTCCTGACGACGGCCGAGGCCGTTCGCTCCATACGGGGCCCGGCTCGGCGTCCGTCATCGCGCGGGGCGGCGGGCCGTAGCGCGATGGGCGTCATGGGCATGGCTTGGCCCTCAGCTCCCAGAGATATGGATCGACGATCCACCCCTCCAGTGGGTCTGCATGCCCAGGAACGCCGTAGCCCTGCTGATGCATGGTCCAGGCCCAGGCCGCCTGCCAAGCGCAAAGAAATGCATCGAGACTGTCGCCACTGGCGTCCTCGATCAGCTTGGCTTCATTGCCCGCCAAGTCGACGGCCAAGCCATGCTGCGCCGACTCGCGCAGCCGGGTCACGATCCGATCGCGCGCCGCCTGGCGTCCTGTTGTCCTGCCGGCCGCAGCATCTGACTTGTACGAGATGCGTTTCTCTCCCAGCAGTCTCCGTACACGCAGGCCCGGGTAGGCTTCGACGACGATCCGATCGCTATCCATCCGGCGCACGGGCGGAATGTCCACCGGCGCATGAAGTAGCCGACGTGCGCCCTCGAAGAACATCTTGGCCACCGGCACGCCATAGAGCTTCATCGGGCTGATCGAGTGCGCCAGACGGTCGACGCAGCGACGGTGTTCCTTGTCGCCTTTGGGTCGCGGCGTACGATACTCTGTCAGCACCTCACCAAAGCGCTCCCGCCCCATGCTCTCGGCCGTCGCCACGTAGCCTGACCAAGTCGTGGGCCAATGCAGCGCGCGAAGCAGCTTGATCGGCTGGCCGAAGGGAAAGTCGCAGCCCATGATCCATGGGCCGTCCGAGCGAAGAAGGGCTTCCCACTCGCAGAAGCCTTCCCAGAGGTCGATCTTCTCGAGCCGTAGCCGATCGCCGTCGAGCACGCAGCTGCAGCAGGCCAAGCGCTTCCGCCTGCTCGGGCTGCTCGTGAAGTCGATGCCGTAGACCTCTCACTCGGCGGCCTCGCGGGTGGGCTCGTTCTCGGCCGCCTTGGCACGGAGGCGGCGGAGCGTCTCGAGCTCGCCCTGGAAGTCGACATAGTGGGGCAGCTTCAGGTGCTCGACGAAGCCCGAGGCCTGGACGTTGTCGGAGTGATAAAGAACAAACTCCTGGTCCTGGGCGGGTGCCGTGGCCTCGCCGGTCGTCTGGCCCTCGCGCAGCGCACGGTCGATCAGCGCCATGCTCATGGCACGCCGCTCTGCATGGCCGAAGGCAAGGCCATAGCCGCGGGTGAACTGCGCCGGCTCGGTGGCCGAGCCCTCGAACTGGTTCACCATCTCGCACTCGGTGACGGTGAGCGTGCCGATCTCGATCGGGAAGCCAAGCTCCTCGGGCACCAGCTCGACCGCCACCTCGCCGATCCTGAGCTCGCCCACGAAGGGATGCGTCGAGCCGAAGCCGCGCTGCGTCGAGTAGCCGAGCGACAGAAGAAAGCCCTCGTCGGCGCGGGTGAGGTTCTGGAGCCAGAGGTCGCGCTCGACCGGGAAAAGGAGCGGCTCGCGGGTGAGGTCGCCGACCGGCATGGCCGGATCGTCTGCGGGCTCGGCCTGCATCATGCCGTCCCGGTCCAGATGCTCCAGCACATGGGCCATCGGCTGGTCCGGGTCGGCCGGCGCCTCGGCGGCGGGAGGCGACAGCCTCGCCATCGGCCAGCAGCTTGAAGTCGAGAAGGCGGTGCGTGTAGTCGAAGGTGGGCCCCAGGACCTGCCCGCCCGGCAGATCCTTGTAGGTGGCCGAGATGCGGCGCTGCGACGAGCATGGCGCCCGTGTCGACCGGCTCGGTGTAGCCGAGGCGCGGCAGGGTCGTGCGGTAGGCGCGCAGCAGGAAGGCCGCCTCGATGAGGTCGCCCCGGGCCTGCTTGATCGCGAGCGCCGCGAGCTCGGGATCGAAGCAGGAGCCCTCGCTCATGACGCGGTCGACGGCGAGCGCCAGCTGCTCGTTGATCTGATCGGTAGCCGAGCTCCGGCACGGCGGGGTCGCCCCGGCGCTCCTCGGCCAGCCAGCGATGGGCGTTGTCGATGGCGCGCTCGCCGCCCTTCACCGCGACGTACATCAGAGCGATCTCCACGGCGGTCGAGCGCGGCAGGGCCGCGATGCGGATGCCCTCGACGAGGACGATGTCGACGCCCTGGGGAAAGCGCGCGTGGTTGGCTTGGACCTGGGACCAGAAGCCGGGAGCGAGGCCGTCGACCGCGAGCTGCCGGCTGGTCTCGATGCCGGGGCCGGTGAGACGGATCCCCTGCCCCCGCCCGAGCGCCTGCACCTGGATGAGAAGTGTCGTCGAGCGATCCGGGTATTCAGGGCTGCCGAGCGCGAAGGCGTCGAGCGGGCGGCAGGCTCGCGGCGATCGGCCGCAAGCGCGAAGGCAGCCCCTGCAGGGCACCTCGACGATGGGGGCGCCGCAGTGGAAGCGCAGCGTCTCGAGCACGGCCGGGCACCGGAGGGCGTCATCGAGCCAGAGCGGCGTCTCGAAATCGACGAGCGAGAGGGCGAGCGCGAAGGCGGCGGGTGCCAGCGGCGCCGGAGGGCGGGCGATCTCGGCGTCGAGGGTCAAGACCTCGCCGGGCTCGGCCATCGCCTCGAGCAGGCGGCGGAAGTGCCCCTGGGCGGCGCCGACCGGATCGGCGAAGGAGGAGGCGACCGTCATGCGTCAGTCCTCGCCGCGCACGAGCGTGAAGAAGTCGACGCGTGTCGCGGCGGCCTTTCGTGCGACGGCCGCCCGCCGGTCGCGCTCGACCTTGGCGAGCGGATCGAGGACCCGGCGCTCGATGTCATGCGCGGTAGCGGGGCAGCTGCAACAAAAGGTCGAGCCGGGCGACGAGCTCGGCCTTCTGCTTGTCCCGGCCCTGCACATAGCCGTGGCCGATGAGGCCCTCGCCGGTGACGGCGCAGCGCGTGACGGTCATCTCGCCCAGATTGAAGCGGCGTCCGGTGCCGCCCATGCGCCCCCGCACCATCACGAGGCCGATCTCGGGCTGCCGCAGCATGTCCATGGCGGGCGGCGAGGCCAGCGACGACCAGGCCCGCTCGAGCCCGGCGGTCGGCGCTTTCGCCAGGATCGCCAGCCAGCGGGCGCGGTCGGACGGGAGTGCTGCGCTGGACACCGGGCTTTCGGTCCAAAAGTTGTCTAGACATCTTGGCGGTAGCACGGGCCGGTGCTACGCGTCTAGCGAGGAATCGGAGACGCGGTGGTGACAGGAGAAGAGCCGGCGGCGGGCCTGACGCGTGGGCGGGGCGCGCCGCTCTGGAGCCAGGTGGCCGACCTGCTGGCCAGGGAGATCGCGGGCCAGGCGGAGGATGGGCCGGAAAGGCTGCCGGGCGAGCACGATCTGGCGCGGCGCTTCGGCGTGAACCGCCACACCGTGCGCCAGGCGCTCCGCTCGCTGGCCGAGCGCGGCCTCGTTCAGCCCTCCCGGGGGCGCGGCACCTTCGTTGCCGAGCGCGCGGTCGACTACCCGCTGGGCCCTAGGACGCGGTTCGGCAGCAGCCTGATCGCGCAGGAGATCACGCCGGCGCGCGAGATCCTGGCGACCCGCATCCTGGCGGCGCCCCCGCGGCTGGCAAGACCTCCTCGAGATCGAGGACGGAGCCGAGCTGACCGAGGTGCGCTCGCGCGGGCTCGCCGACGGCACGCCGCTGGTGGTCGGCACGCTCTACCTGCCCGCCCGACGCTTTCCGGGCGCCGTGGAGCGGCTCGCCGCAGACGCCTCGGTGACGACACTTTTCGAGAGCTACGGGATCTCGGACTATCGGCGCCGGGCAACGCGCGTCACCGCGAGGCTGCCGACGCCCGGGGAGGCGCGGCTGCTGCGCCAGTCGACGGCGCAGCCGGTTCTCGAGACCCAGAAGATCGACGCGGATACGGATGGCCGCCCCCTCGCCTTCGGGCTGGCCGTCTGGGCATCCGAGCGCGTCCAGCTTTCAGTCGAGCCTTGAGGAGCCAATCGATGCTCATCCGAAGCCGCCGGATCGTCTCTCCCGACGGGGCTGTCCGACCGGGCAACCTGCGCATCGAGGACGGGATGATCGTCGAGGTCGACACCGAGGACGGAGAGGAGCAGCTCGATGTCGGCGACCTCCTGGTGGCGCCGGGCCTCGTCGACATCCACGGCGACGCCTTCGAGCGGCAGCTCATGCCGCGCCCGGGGGTGATGATCGACCTCGAGGTGGCGCTCCTCGACACCGACCGCCAGCTCGCCAGCAACGGCATCACGACGACCTTCCACGGCATCACCTGGTCCTGGGAGCCGGGGCTGCGCAGCGTCGCGACGGGGCGGGCGATGATCGACGCGCTGGACCGGCTTGGCCAGGCGCTTATCGTCGAGCATCGCGCGCATCTGCGCTTCGAGACCCACAATCACGCCGGCCTCGATGAGGCGCTCGACCTTCTGGAGCACGGCCGGCTGCATCTCGTCGCCTTCAACGACCATACGCCCGAGATCATGGAGCGGGCCGTGGACCCCGCGGAGGCCCGCAGCTACGCGCTGAGAGGCGGCGTCAGCGTCCCGGCGTTCCGGGACATGGCACTGGGTGCTGCGGCGACGGCCGACGACGTGCCGGCCACCGTGCGCCGGCTTGCGGCAGCCTGCACCGCGCGGGGCGTGCCGATGCTGAGCCACGACGACGCCAGCCCGGCCGAGCGCGCGGCCTTCAGGGAGCTGGGTGCCACGCTGTGCGAGTTCCCGATGAATCGGGAGACGGCCGAGGCGGCCAGGGCCGAGGGCGACGACGTCGTGATGGGCGCTCCCAACGTGATGCGGGGCGGCAGCCATCTCGGCTGGGCCTCGGCCGCCGAGATGGTGCAGGCCGGGCTCTGCACGATCCTCGCCTCCGACTACTACTATCCGGCGCTGCTGCAGGCGCCCTACCGCCTCGCCCAGCGCGAGATTCTCTCACTTGGCCTCGCCTGGAGGCTCGTCTCGGAGCATCCGGCGCGTGCTGCCGGCCTCACCGACCGAGGCGTGCTGGAGCCAGGCAAGCGTGCCGATCTCGTCGTCGTCGACGATCGGGGAGCGCTGCCGCCGCGGATCGTCTCGATGCTCAGGGCCGGACGCGAGGTCTACCGCCTGGCCTCATAGGGCGCCCGGGCCCATCAGCCTATTGGGCAGGAAGAGCACGAGCTGCGGGATGAAGGTGATCAGCAGCAGCACGACGAAGAGCGCCGCCAGAAGGGGCAGCGCCTCGCGGGCGAAGGCGTCGAGGCGGACGCCCATGATGGTGGAGGTCGTGTACATCAGCGTGCCGACGGGCGGGGTCACGCCGCCGATCGTGAGGTTCACGACCATCACGAGCCCGAAATGCACCGGGTCGATGCCGAGCTTGCCGACGACGGGGACGAGGATCGGTGTCAGCAGGATCAGCGCCGCCGTGCCCTCGATCAGCATGCCGACGCCGATCAGGAGGAGGTTGATCAGGAGAAGGAGGACGAGGGGCTGGTGGGTCAGCGAGACCAGCCATTCGGCCACCTGGGGCGGGATGCGCTCCCAGGCCATGTAGAAGCCGAAGGCGGAGGCGGCGCAGATGATGAGCATCACCGTGCTGGTGGCGAGCACCGTCTCGAGGATGATCTCGGAGAGATGGATGAATCTCCAGCTCGCGATGGGCGATGGCGCCGACGAGAAGCGCGTAGACCACCGTCATCGCCCCGGCCTCGGTCGGCGTGAAGATGCCGAAGCGGATGCCGACGAGGATGAAGATCGGGATCGTGAGCGCCCAGATCGCGTCCTTGAAGGCGCGGCCGAGCTCCGCACCGCTCACGAAGCGCTCCCGGCTGGGCAGGTAGCCACGCCGGCGGGAGACGAAGGCCGTGGCGATCATCAGCGCCCCGCAGAGCATGATGCCCGGGACGACGCCGCCGATGAAGAGGCGGCCGATCGAGACGTCGGCCAGGAAGCCGTAGATGATGAGGCCGATGCCGGGCGGGATGATGGGCGTGATGACGGCTGCCGACGCGGTGACGGCGGCGACGAAGGCCGGCGCGTAACCGCGCTTCACCATCTCGGGACCGAGCATCTTCGACTGCATCGCCGCATCGGCATTGGCGGAGGCCGAGAGCCCGCCCATCAGGGTCGCCAGGATGATGTTCGCCTGGGCCAGCCCGCCCACCCAATGGCCGACCAGCGCGTCGGCCAGCACCATGAGGCGGCGGGTGATGCCGGCATAGTTCATGATGGTGCCGGCGAGGATGAAGAAGGGCACCGCCAGGAGGGGATAGGAGTCGGTGGCGCTCACCAGCTTTTGGACATAGATGCCGATCGGCGGTGCGCCTCCCAGCATAAAAAAGCTCAAGGCGGCGATGGCCATTGCGAAGGCGACGGGCACGTTGATGCAGAACATGGCGAGCATCAGCATGAGCGGCAGCCAGGTCGCCATCAGACGTCGCCTCCTCGCAGGCGCCGAACGAGCGCCGTGCCGTGGCGGATGGCCATCATCGCGAAGCCCACCGTGACCGAGAGGTAGACGATGGAGAGCGGCAGCCGCAGCACCGAGGTCGGGTTGTCCCAGTTGGCGTTGGTGAAGCCGATGCCGAGGCGGACGACATAGACCATGAAGACGAGAAGCCCGACGTCGATGACCGTCTGCAGCGCGCGGCCGAGCGCTCGAGGCAGGGCCACGACCAGAAGGTCGATGCTGATGTGGAGGCGGCGCTTCACGCCGGCCGCGGCGCCCAGAAAGACGACCCAGGCGAACGCGATCGCCGCGAGCTCGCCGGACCAGGGGGCCGGCTGCTGGGTGACGTAGCGAGTGATAACGCCCCAGACGACGGAGCCGACGACGACGACAAGGGCCGTGCCGCTGATGATTTCCTCGATATTGCCCAGGATCAGGCAGGCCCAGCGGAGCGATCGCCCGCGCGCCGTCCCCAAGCCCTTCGCCGCCTCCATCGCGACTATCGACATGCCGTTATCGGTCGTGAGGTGGCGCTACTGGTAGCCGAGAATTCCCTCGACCTTCTCGTAGAGGCCGGGTGTCCATTTGGGAAAGGCCGAGTAGACGGTCTTCGTGGCTTTCCGGAACGCGTCCTGGTCGACGTCCGTGACGAAGGTGACGCCCGCCGACTTGAACTTCTCGATGTAGTCGTCCTGCCTTTCCAGAGTGAGCTTGGTCATGTAGTCGCCGGCACGGGCGCCTTCCTCGAGCAGGATCTTCTGGATGTCGGGGGGCAGCGATTCGAAATAGCTCTCGCTCGCGACGAATGCCGTGTAGGCAAGAAAATGATTCGTCATCGAGATCGTCTTCCTGACCTCGTAGAGCTTCGAGCCCCAGAGCGACCCCAGGGGCGCCTCGGCGGCGGCGACCACGTTCTGGGAGAGGGCCTGATAGACCTCGGACCAGTTCACGGTCGTGGGCCTCGCCCCCATCGCCTTGAAGGTCTCGATCCACATCTGGTTCGGCGGCACGCGCACGGTAAGCCCGGCGATGTCCTCGGGCGTGCGGATCGGCTTCGCCGCGATCATCTCGCGGCCGCCAAAGAAGCCGTTGAAGCAGATGACGCGAAAGCCTGCCTTCTGCAGCTTCCCGTCGATCGATTTATACCAGTCGGAAGCCAGGATCTTCTTGAAGTCCTCCGGCTTCTTCAGAAGATAGGGGCCGTTGAGGATGCCGACGTCGGGGACGAAGTCGGAGAGATAGCCAGGGTCCGTGAGGTTCATCACGTTGGCGCCCTGGCGGATCATCTCGTTCACCTCCTTGCCCGAGCCCAGCTGCTCGCCCGGGAAGACGGTGATCTGGACGCGGCCGTTGGTGCGCTCGGCGACGTTCTTGGCGAAATATTCGGCTGCCTGGTTCGCGGGCTCGGTCGACGAGAGCGAGTGCGCGAACTTGATGGTGTAGTCGGCGGCGCTGGCGCTTCCCGCCGCAAGGCACAAGGCAAGGGCGAGGCCCGTGATGAGGCGCATCAATGCTTTCTCCCTGATCGTCTCTTATGGTCAGCCGACCCCCAAGGGGCCGAGCCTCTTACATCGCGGCAGGCCGCGCGAACTCCCGCACCTGCGTGGCGCCGGCATAGAGGATCTTCTTGTGGCGCTCCAGCACCTCGGCGTGGAAGGCGACGCAATCGGGGTCGAACTCCGAGCGGGGCGTCGGCTCGAGATCGAAATTGCCCTCCTCGTCGACGCCGCGAACCAGCGTGGCGCTGTCCCTGATCTCGGAGGTCTGGCGGATGTAGGTCGGGATGTAGCGGACGGCGAAGCCGATACGTGGGTAGGAGGCGAGGTTGGGGTTCGAGCCGTGGAACAGGCGGACGTGATGGATCGACATCTCGCCCGGCTGCAGGACCACGTCGACCGCATCGTTCTCATCGACCTCGACCGCGATCTCCTGGCCGCGGCTCAGCATGTTCGTCTCGGCGAAGGTGTCGCGGTGCGCCACCTGCTCGCGATGATGGGTCGCCGGCACGACGCGCATACAGCCGCTCTCGGGCGTGCTGGGGGAGAAGGCGACCCAGGCCGTGACGACGTCGGGGTGCGACAGGCCCCAATAGGTCGAGTCCTGATGCCAGGAGATGAAACCCGGATCGCCCGCGGGCTTCCAGAAGAAGCTCGACGCCCAACACAGGATGTTGGGCCCCAGGATGTCCTCGATGGGATCCAGGATCTCCTTTCGGCGGATCGTCTCGGCGAGCCAGGGCAGGAGCATGTGCGGCTTCTGGTTGGTGCTGCGCGAGAGCTTCCCGCCCTCCTTCCGCGCAAGCTCATCCAGCCGCTGGCGCAGGCTCGCCGCCTCGGCCTCCGGGTAGACGCGCAGCGGAAAGATCACGCCGTCGCGCTCGAACGCCGCGACCTCGGCGTCGGTGAGACGCTTGCCCATGAGAAGGCCCCCCATTTTCCGACCCGCTCCACGGCCGGCTTGTGGACTGGCCCGATCATGGCGCACTCTGTTTCAGTGATGCAAGAGAGATTTCGCCAATGAAGGGCCCTTCCTCATCCGCGACCGCCCCGCCGGGTGACGGCGAGCCGAGGCGGAGGTACAGCGCCCCGGCCCTCGAGAAGGGTCTCGATATGCTCGAGCTGCTGGCGGGCGAGCAGCAGGGCCTGACGGCGAACCAGATGGCGGCCCGTCTCGGACGCTCGATGGGGGAGCTCTTCCGGATGATCGTGGCGCTCGATGAGCGCGGCTACATCCACAAGGGCGATGACGGGACCTTCGCCCTGACGCTCAGGCTCTTCGAGCTGGCGCACCGGCATCCGCCGATGAGCAGGCTCATGAACGAGGCGCTGCCGCTCATGCGCGGGCTTGCCGAGGAGACGGGGCAGTCCTGCCACCTCTCGGTCTACAATGACGGGCGGATCCTGGTCGTGGCGCAAGTCGAGAGCCCGCGACCGCGGGGCTTCACCGTCAGGCTCGGCGCTGCCTTCGAGCTTGCCGACACGGCGTCGGGGCGGGTGCTGGCGGCGTTCCAGGAGCCAGCCGAGCGCGAGCGGCGGATCGCCCGGGCCCGCGAGATCGGGAGCGTCCCGGACGAGCGGCTGCTGCTCGGGCGTCTCGGCGCCATCCTCGCCCGTGGCCACGAGGTGGCACGCAGCGACACCACGGTCGGCATCACCGACCTCTCCTACCCGGTCCGCGACCGCCAGGGTGCCGCCGTCGCCGCGCTGACCGTTCCCTATATGCAGACCGTGGGCAATCCGCTGGACGAGGCAGCGACCGGCGAACGTCTCGGGCAAATGGCGGAGCGGCTGTCGCGGCGGGTGGGATTCACGGCTGCGACCAGCCGCGACGATTGACGACCCCTACTCCTTGCGCCGCCCGCTTGACAGCGCAGGCCGCGGTCAGCACCTTCTGCGCCAGTTCTAGGAGAGCCAGTGCGCTACGGCGACTTTGGCCCGCGGCGCAGAGCCATCAGGGAGTGAAATATGCAGCTCAGTCGCGAGGATCTGCTCACGGCCTATCGTCGGATGCGCACGATTCGCGATTTCGAGGAGCGGGTGCACGACGAGTTCTCCGCGGGCAACATCCCGGGATTCGTGCATCTCTACGCCGGCGAGGAGGCGTCCGCCGTCGGCTTTTGCATGCACCTCAACGACAATGACAGGATCGCCTCGACCCATCGCGGGCACGGCCACTGCATCGCCAAGGGCTGCGATGTGAGCGGCATGATGCACGAGATCTTCGGCCGGAAGGATGGCCTCTGCGGCGGCAAGGGCGGCTCGATGCACATCGCCGACCTCAGCCACGGCATGATGGGCGCCAACGGCATCGTGGGCGGCGGGCCCCCGCTGATCTGCGGTGCCGCGCTGACCGCCAAGAACTCTCAAGACGGGCGGTGTCGCCATCGCCTTCGTCGGCGACGGCGGCTCGAACCAGGGCACGACGCTCGAGTCCTACAACCTGGCCCGCGCCTGGAACCTGCCGGCCATCTTCGTGGTCGAGGACAATGGCTACGCCGAGTCCACCGCCTCCAACTGGTCGGTGAGCGGCACCCAGTCGGACCGTGCCAAGGGCTTCGGCATGCCGGCCCACGAGGTCGACGGCAGCGACTTCTTCGCAATGCACGAGGTGGCCCGCGAGGTTATCGAGCGCGCGCGCGGAGGCGGCGGCCCGAGCCTCGTCCATGCCAAGCTCAACCGCTATTTCGGGCATTTCGAAGGCGACGCGATGACCTATCGCGGGCCCGACGAGGTGGCGAAGCTGCGGGCGACCAAGGATCCGCTGAAGATCTTCCGCCAGCGCGTGACCGAGGCGGCGCTCCTCGATGGCGAGGCGCTCGACGAGATCGACGCCGAGATCAAGTCGATGGTCGATCAGGTCACGGTAGAGGCCAAGGGAGCGGCGATGCCGACCGAGGCCGATCTGCTGACCGACGTCTACGTCCGTTATTAAGGGAGTGCCTTCGAATGGCCAAGAAGAGCTATCGCCAAGCGATCAACGAGGCGCTCCGTCAGGAGATGGAGCGCGACCCCCGCGTTATCGTGATGGGTGAGGACGTGGCCGGCGGCATGGGTGCCCCGGGCGAGGACGATGCCTGGGGCGGGCCGCTCGGCGTCACCAAGGGCCTGATGCCCCAGTTCGGCCGGGATCGGGTCCTCGACACGCCAATCACGGAGAGCGCCTTCATCGGCGCCGCGGTCGGCGCCGCAGCGACCGGGCTGCGGCCGGTGGCCGAGCTCATGTTCGTCGACTTCATGGGCGTGTGCTTCGACCAGATCTACAATCAGGCGGCCAAGTTCAGGTACATGTTCGGCGGCAAGGCGGTGACGCCCGTCGTGATCCGCACCATGTACGGCGCCGGGTTCCGCGCCGCTTCGCAGCACAGCCAGTGTCTCTATCCGCTGTTCACGCACATCCCGGGCCTGAAGGTGGTGCTGCCCTCCAACGCCTATGAGGCGAAGGGCCTCCTGATCCAGGCCATCCGCGACGATGACCCGGTGATGTTCTTTGAGCACAAGGCGATGTACGACGAGGAGGTCGAGGTTCCCGACGACGCCTACGCCATTCCCTTCGGCGAGGCCAACATCACCCGCGAGGGCGACGACGTCACGATCATCGCCTTTGGCCGGATGGTGAACTTCGCCAACCAAGTGGCCGACAAGGTGGCGAAGGACGGCATCTCCTGCACCGTCGTCGACCCCCGGACCACCTCGCCGCTCGACAGGGAAACGATCCTCGAGACCGCGTCCGAGACCGGCCGAGTGGTCGTCGTCGACGAGGCACATCCGCGATGCAGCATGGCGGCCGACATCTCGGCGCTGATCTGTGAGAACTGCTTCGATGACCTCGAGGCGCCCATCAAGTGCGTGACGTCACCGCACGCTCCGGTGCCCTTCTCGCCGGCGCTCGAGGATCTCTATATCCCCGGCGTCGACAAGATCGAGGCGGCGGTGCGGTCCGTGATGGGGAAGGCCAGCTGATGGCGGATATCGAGCCCATCGTCATGCCGAAGTGGGGCCTCGCCATGCAGGAGGGCATGCTCGCCCAATGGCATGTCGAGGAGGGCAGCGACATCAAGAAGGGCCAGGAGATCGCCGACATCGAGACCTCGAAGATCGCGAACGTCTTCGAGAGCCCGATCGCCGGCCATCTCCGTCGGAGGACCGTCCAGGACGGCGAGACGGTGCTGGTGGGCGCCCTCCTCGCCGTCTGCGCCGCGACCTCGGTGGCGGACGCCGAGGTGGAGAGCTTCATCGCGGAGTTCCAGGAGAAGTTCGCCGCCGCAGCGGCAGCCGCAGCGGAGGCGGGCGGCGGCCCCGAGCCCGAGACGATCGAGGCCGGCGGCCGCAAGCTGCGCTTCCTCAAGCTGGGGAGCGCCGAGGGGCCGCCCGTCATCTTCGTCCACGGCTTCGGCGGCGATCTCAACAACTGGCTCTTTAACCAGGAGAAGCTCTCCGAGACCCACACCACCTACGCGGTCGACCTGCCGGGCCATGGCGGCTCGACCAAGGAGGTGGGCGACGGGGCCGATGTGGGCGCGCTCGCCACCGCTGTCGTCGACTTCATGGCGGCGGTGGGGGCGGAGAAGGCGCATCTCGTCGGCCACTCGCTGGGCGGCGGCATCTGCCTCGACATCGCGCTCAATCACCCGGAGAAGGTGGCATCGGTCACGATGCTGGCCCCAGCCGGCCTCGGGCCCGACATCTCAATGGAGTATATCGACGGCTTCATTGCCACGAGCCGGGCGAAGAAGCTCAAGCCCGTCCTCGAGATGCTGGTCGCCAACCCCGCCCTCGTGACGCGCGACATGGTCGAGGACGTCCTGAAGTTCAAGCGGATGGACGGCGTCACCGAGGCGCTCAACGCCATCGCGACGGCGGCCTTCGCGGGCGGCAGCCAGGCGCTCGATCTGGCGCCCAGGCTGGGCGAGCTGAAGGTGCCGGCGCAGATCATCTGGGGCAAGCAGGACCGCATCCTGCCAGCCAGCCACGCCGAGGCGGCGCCCAACTCCGTCAAGGTGACTATCTTCGACGATGCCGGCCATCTCGTGCACATGGAGAAGGCGGCCGAGGTCAACGAGCTGATCATCGCCCTCGCCGGCTGATCTTTTCTCGCTCGAGCGAAGGGGTGCCGGCCAAGCCGTCGGCGCCCCTTTCTTGTGCGCGCCGCTCAGACGTCGAAGGGCTCGCCTGGGGTCGCGATCTTGACGCTCCCGCGCTTGACGAGGCCGGCAAACTCCTTGGGGTCGCCCGAGAGCAGGTCGAACGTGCCCCAGTGGATGGGCACGATCAGCTCGAGGTCCAAGAGCTCGTTGCAGGCCATGGCCGCCGTCTCGGGACCCATCGTGAAGCGGTCGCCGATCGGGATCAGGCCCACCTTGGGCTGATGGATGCGCTGGATCAGCGCCATGTCGGAGAAGATGGCCGTGTCGCCGGCGTGGTAGAGGCTGGTCCCGTCGGCCTTGATGACGAAGCCCGCCGGATCGCCCATCGTCACCGGCACGCCATCCTTGATGATGGCGGAGCTGTGGAACGCCTGCACCATGCAGTAGCGCACGCCCTGATGCTCGATGCAGCCGCCGGTGTTCATCGGCTGCAGCTTGTCCACGCCCTGGCCGCTCAGCCACATGCAGATCTCGTACTGGGCCACGAGCGTGGCGCCGTATTTCTTGGCGAGCCGTGCCGTGTCGCCGATGTGATCCTCGTGGCCGTGCGTGAGGACGATCGTGTCGACGGCGTCGAGCCCGTCCTCGTAGGCCGCCGGGAAGGTCGGGTTCCCGGTCCAGAACGGGTCGATCAGGATGCTCTGGGTCGCGGTCACGAGATGGAAGGCCGAATGACCGAGCCATGTGAGTTGCACTGCGGTCCTCCTCGCTTGTTAAGAGAAGATGACTGGCACACCACCGGGCACACCGTCAGCATAGGCCGGTACTTAGTCTGATCATCCCCCGATGTGCAGAGGCGCGCCGCAGGCGAAGCTCGGGCCGGTGACCGGTGCATGGCCAAAGGCGGCCGATACAAGCGGGAGATCACGATGGCCAAGACAGCGCTTCTCGGCGTGCTCGCGCTCTTGACCTTGCCGACAGGAGCGGGACTGGCGGCTGGCGTCGACGTCTCCCGTGGCTCGGGCTCGGCGGCCGTCTGGGGTGTGACCGTGCTCCGCGGCGAGCCGTCGCGGCCGAAAGGGTCGGACGCAGCCGAGCCCGCAGCAGCACCGACGCCGACCGTCATCGGCGGCAACAAGCTCTGGCTCGTGGACGGCGACGGGCTGGTGGCTTGCCGCATGGTGAATACGGTGATGGTCGGCGGCCGGGCGCTTCAGTGCGCGAGCAGACGCAACCCGGTCAGCCAGTGAGGCCAAGCACCGTGGCGTCCAAGTAACAGCTCTATACCAATCGTCCCCGCTGCGGCCGCGAATTCTTTGTCGACAGGACGCTCACTCCTCGCCGCGTTCAATTGACGCGCCCTTACTTCAAGAGCCAGCCAATGCCCGGCGGCGCAAGCGCTACTCTCCGCTGCACGCACCCGTGTAACATTCTGCAACAGAAGTTGAGTGGTGAGTAGCGAGAGCCCTCCCTACGTTCCTGCCATGCGAGATGCTCGCTGGAGACAGCCCTAGCCCGGTCGATCACCGAACCGGCAGGCCAGAACCGAAAGAGAGCATCTCGTGATGTGACCGCGACCATGGAGGGGGTCCTCTGCCCGGGACCCGGCGGTGCATCACAGGACGAGGAGCATCTGGCATTCGTCGCACGCGCATGAGCGGTTGTGAGGGGCGGCTTTCGCTTCCCCTCGGGGCAGAGAGTAGCGCCTGCCCGCTCGGTGCGATGGGACGGATCGCGAGCGCTCCGCTGGAACGGATCGAGGCCTGACGAAATGAGCATGCGCGGACCCACGCCGAGCGCGAACAGCGACCTGCCCTTCCAGGTGGGCGGCTTTGCGACGCTGTCCGAGGGGCTGGACTATGCAGCTCAGGGCGACACCGGTTTCAACTTCTTCTCGACCCGCGGCGAGCTGGAGCGTGCCCTTCCCTATCGAGAGCTGCGTGAGCGCGCGCGGTCTCTGGCCTCGCGTCTCCTCATGGCCGGCCTGCAGCGGGGCGATCGGGTGGGTGTCATCGCCGAGACGACGCCCGACTTCCTGATCGTCTTCTTTGCCTGCCAGTATGCGGGTGTGGTGCCGGTGCCGCTGCCGGTGTGCGTGAACTTCGGTGGTCAGAGCGCCTATATCGAGCGGTTGCGCAGCATGCTCGAGAGCGCCGATGCCCGCGCCGCGATCGGGGCACAGGAGCTGATCGCGACGCTGACCGCGGCCTCCGCCGGCACCTCCGTCGACGTGGTCGCCACGGTCGACGCGCTGATGAGCCTGCCCGAGAGCGAGCAGACCCTGTCGCCGCTGACCTCGGCGGAACCCTGCTACATCCAGTACTCCTCGGGCAGCACGAGCCTGCCGCGGGGCGTCCTGGTGACGCAGCGCGCGATCAACGCCAATGCCGAGGCGATCGGCCGCCATGGCTTGCAGCTGCGCCCCGGCGACCGCTGCGTCTCCTGGCTGCCGCTCTATCACGACATGGGCCTCGTGGGCTGCTGCCTGACGCCCGTGCTGGCCCAGATCACGGTCGACTACATCCCGACGACGGGCTTCGCCCGCCGGCCGATGGTCTGGCTCAAGGTCATGTCCGAGCAGCGCGGCACGATCTCGTTCAGCCCGACCTTCGGCTACGAGCTCTGCGCCAGGCGTGCAGCGAGCGGTGTGAGCCAGGAGCTCGACCTCAGCGCGTGGCGCGTGGCGGGCATCGGCGGCGAGATGATCCGGCCGAAGGCGCTTGGCGACTTCGCCAACACCTTTGCCGCGGCCGGCTTCGACGCCAAGGCGTTCCTGCCGAGCTACGGCCTTGCAGAGGCCACGCTCGCCGTGACCTTCGCGCCGTTGGGTCGTGGCGTCACGGTCGATGTGGTGGAGCAGGGCGAGGCGTTCGAGCGCCGCCGTCGGGCGATCGCCGTGTCCGACGGCGAAGACCGGCCGGGCCGCCGTACCCGGGCCTTCGTCAACTGCGGCCGTGCCATGCCCGGCTACGAGGTCGAGATCCGCGACGATCTCAACCGGCGCCTCCCCGATCGGGTGGTGGGCCGGGTCTGCATCCACGGGCCCAGCCTCATGACCTGCTACTTCCGCAACACGGAGGCGACGCGTAGCGTGCGGCTGCCAGGCGGCTGGCTCGACACCGGCGACATGGGCTACATGATCAACGGCGAGCTCGTGATCACCGGCCGCACGAAGGACCTCATCATCTTCAGCGGCCGTAACATCTGGCCGCAGGATCTCGAGTGGGCGGTCGAGCGGATCGAGGCGGTGCGCGCCGGCGACGTCGCGGCCTTCAGCGTGACTGGCGACGATGACCGGGAGCAGGTCGTCGTGGTGGTCCAGTGCCGGACCAGCGACGCCGAGGCGCAGCAGGACCTGCGGCGACAGGTGCAGAGCGCGGTTCATCGGACGGCGGGCGTCGACTGCGAGGTCGTGCTGGCACCAACCCGCTCGCTGACCTTCACGACCTCCGGCAAGCTCAGCCGTGCCGCCGCCAAGGCCAACTATATGAGCGGCCTCATCCGTGATGTGGCGAGCCTGCCTGCGTTCGTCGCGCCGCCCGCCGAGATGGGCATGCTCGCCGTCGCCAGCTGACGGCGGCGGGCGCCCGGCGCCAAGCCTCTCCGGCCATGTCCGATGTCGTGGCGCTCACGGGCGGCACGGGCTTCATCGGGCGGCGGCTGATCCAGCGCCTGCGAGGCGAAGGGATCGGCGTGCGGGCCCTGGCGCGACGACCGGCCGTGGCGCATCTGGGGCCCGGCGTCGAGACGGTGGCGGGCGACCTTGGCGACGAGGCGGCGCTTTCCAAGCTCGTTGCGGGAGCTCAGGTGGTAATCCATGCCGCCGGCGTGGTGAGCGCCAGCCACGTCGCCGACTATCACCGCATCAATGCTCTGGGCACGGCGGCGGTGGCGCGGGCCATGTTGGGTGTCGAGCGCCCGGGCCGGCTGATCCTCGTCTCCTCGCTTGCGGCAAGCGCGCCCGAGGTGTCGGCCTACGCGCGGAGCAAGCGCGAGGGCGAGGACATCGCGCTCGAGCATGCGGAGGCTTTCCAGCTGGCGATCGTGCGACCGCCCGCGGTCTACGGCCCCGGGGACCGTGCCACGCTGCCCATCTTCGCCGGCCTCGCCCGCGGCCTTCTCGTGGTCCCGGCGGCCTACCGCACGCGCTTCTCGCTACTCTTCGTGGACGATCTGGCCGATCTTCTTGCGAGCCTCGTGGGGCAGCCCGCGGCGCCGGGTACCATCGTCGAGCCCGACGACGGTGCCCCCGGTGGCTATCACTGGAAGGACCTGGCGACGAGCGCCGAGGCGCTGCTCGGGCGGCGTGTGCGCTTGATCGACGTGCCACGTGCGATCATATGGCCCATCGCGGTCGGTTGCGAGCTCGTGGCACGAGCGACGGGCAACGCGCCCTTCCTCAGCCGCGAGAAGCTCGGCGAGCTCTTTCATCCCGACTGGGTGGCGGCGGGTGCCTACGCTACGAGTGTCGCCTGGGCGCCGCGCGTGGGGTTCGCTGACGGGTTGCGGGCGAGCCTAGCTTGGTACAGGCAAGCAGGATGGCTCTGAGCCCAGCGTCGGCGCAAGCTGTATCGGGCCCGGGAGCGCAACGGAGTGGATCGGCAATGGTGACATCCGACGACCAGATCTTTCGGGAGATCTGCGGGCTCGCGGTGCGCTACGCCCCGCCCGGTGCCGAGCTGCTGCCGACGACGGAGCTTGCGACAGAGATGAACATCGATTCCGTGGCCGCCATGGATCTCGTGATGGAGATCGAGGACAAGTACGGGATCGACATCCCGATGAACCAGATCTCCGAGCTCAGGAGCCTCGGCGATCTCGTCGGTCTCGTCCGCCAGCAGATCGAGGCCCGTTGACCCGATGGACATCTTCGACAAGTACGCCCTGATCGCGGGCCGCCACGACAAGGTCCTGCAGCACGGCGTCGATCCCTTCGGCGTCAGCCTGGATGAGATCATCTCGCCGACCGAGGCACTTATCGGCGGCCGCCACACCATCCTCCTCGGGACCAACAACTATCTGGGGCTCACCTTCGATCGGGCCTGCATCGATGCGGCGGTGAAGGCCGTGGTCGAGCAGGGAACCGGCACCACGGGCTCGCGCATCGCGAACGGCACCTATGCGGCGCACCGCGACCTCGAGCAGGCCCTCGCGCGATTCCTGAAAAAGCAGTCCTGCATGGTCTTCACGACCGGCTATCAGGCCAATCTCGGCATGATCGTGGGCCTTGCCGGGCCGCGCGACGTGATCCTGCTCGATTCCGATTCGCACTCCTCCATCTATGACGGCTGCCGCCTGTCGGGGGCCAAGGTGGTCCGCTTCCGCCACAACGACCCCGAGGACCTCGACAAGCGCCTGACGCGGCAGGAGGAGGGCGACTGCCGCCTCGTGATCGTCGAGGGGCTCTACAGCATGCTGGGCGACGTCGCCCCGCTGAAGGAGCTTATCGAGGTGAAGAAGCGCCACGGCGCCTATCTGCTCGTGGACGAGGCCCATTCGTTCGGCGTCTTCGGCGACCACGGGCGCGGCGTGGCCGAGGCGCAGGGTGTGGAGGACGAGGTCGACTTCGTCGCCGGCACCTTCAGCAAGAGCCTGGGCGCCGTGGGCGGCTTCGGCGCCTCGAGCCATCCCAAGTTCGACGTCCTGCGCTATTGCTCGAGGCCCTACATGTTCACGGCCTCGCCCAGCCCCGCCAGCATCGCGTCGGTCCGGGTGGCGCTGGATCGCATCGCCGCCGACGACGATCTCAGGACCCGCATCTGGGCCAATGCGCATCAGCTGCACGACCGGCTCTCGGAGCTGGGCTTCGACGTCTGCTCGGCCACGAGCCCGGTCATTGCGGTGCGGCTGCCGGACGAGAAGATGGCCGTCCTCGCCTGGAACCAGCTCCTCAAGCTCGGCGTCTACGTGAATCTTGCCGTGCCGCCAGGCACGCCCGGCGGGGTCTGCCTGCTCCGGTGCAGCGTCTCCTCCGCCCACAAGCCAGAGCAGATTGCCGAGATCGGCAACCGCTTCGAGCAGCTGGCCGAGGTGCTGGGCATCCGCCGCAGAGAGACGGCGCAGGCCCGGACCGCCCGCTGAGCAGCTAGCGGAAGGCACCCTTCCGGTAGAGCCGCCAGAACTGGACGAGCGCCCCCAGGAGCGGATGCCGTCGCTGCCAGGGCGTGACGACGACCTCGACGCCCGAGTGGCGTGCGATCTTCCAGGCGAGATAGTCAGCCCCGCCGTCGAAGGTGAAGGAGGCCTTGACGAGCCGCGCCACGGACCAGGCTTTTCCCTTCAGCCGCCGCCTTTTCCAGGCACGCGCCGCCTCGAGCGCGGCGGTGCCGTCCGGGATCGGCAGGGTCGCCAACAGGGCCGGGGTCAGGCGCTCGTAGCGCTCTGCATTGGCCTCGTAGAGCTGCCCCGCGCGCTGGGGCTTCTCGGCGCGCAGCTCGGTCCGGTAGGTTTCCTGAAAGGCGCGGGTCCAAAGCTCGGCCGGCTCGGGTGCTAGACCGAGAAGCGGCCGGACGGTGCCCGCGAGCGTCACGATCGCCGCCCCGAGCGCCCCGCAGATCCGCTTGCGCACCGCGCCGTCGCTGGCCCAGACGATGCCGGTCGGCTGGGCGAAGCGGGCCCAGAAGTAGGGGTTGTCGGTCGTGGGCGCCACCAGTCGCTCGAGCGCGTCCAGGCTCACGGTGGCGTACTTTGCCCGCACCGTGGCGGAGCCATGACGTGTCTCGACGTAGTAGACGTTGGGCGGGATTCGCCGGTTGAGCCACCTCAAGACCGGGCTCCGGTGGAGCGCCTCGTAGCTCTCCGCGACGAGGTAGAGGTCGACCAGCCTGCCCTCGACGGCGCCGTCACGCAGGGCGCTGCCGTAGAAGAGGACGGCCACGATCGCCTCGCCGTGCCTCGCCCGGGCGGCGTCGGCCAGGGCCCGGACCGCCCCGGGTGCCGGCGTTGCCGCCTCGCGCGCCACGACGGCTCCGATCGCCTCGTCCGCCATGGCCGCCTCAGAGGCGGACGAAGCGGACGACATCGGGGGCCGTCAGAACGAGCGGCTCGCCGGCGCTGGCCGCGAAATCCTCGCCGTCGATCGTGAACGGCGCGTCCAGATGAAGGGCCACGCGATCGGCGTTGCGGCTGAAATAGCAGTCGGCCGGGAGCGAGGCGCGGCTGTCGCCGCCATAGAGCACGCGCCAGGACGAGCGCAGCAGATGCGACGGCGGGTAGGCGATGCTGGTGTAGCGCAGCGCCCGCCCGCGCGGGTTCCAGAAGGGCCTCGCGCGCAGGACCAGCCGGTCCAGCGTCGTCGCGAGCAGGAGCAGCTCGCGCTGCAGTCTCACCTCGCCGTCGATATCCGCCTCGACCGGCACGCCCTCCAGCATGCCCGGCGGCCTCTTCCCGACTGCCCAGCCGGCCAGCAGCTTCAGAAGAGTCGTGACGTTGGCCCACTCGCCCTTCAGGCCGCGCGTGTGCACGGTGTCCTTGCAGAGGGTGATGGCATCGAAGATGCCGGCGGCGCCGAAGAACATGCCCCGTTGCGGGCCGACGCCAATGGCACCGGCGATGCGCAGGACGCGACGCTCGACGAGGTGCCGATCGAGCTCGCCCGCGCGTGCCGCCGCGAGCAGGCGGCGGACCGTAGCGGGATCGCCGCGGCCGAGGCCACAGTCCTTGGCCGTCATGTTGGCCATGCCGCGCGGCAGGATCGCCACGAGCGGCAGCTCGACGAAGGGCCGCTCCTCGAGAAGCGCGGTGAGCAGGACCTGGACGGTGCCGTCGCCGCCATTGATCACGACGAGACCGGTCTCGCGGCCGGCCAGCTCGCGGAGGATCCCGCCCGGCGTCGTGCCGTCGGCGAGGTCGAGCTCGACGACGTCGCTCGCCCCCTCGAGCACGCTGCGGAGCTGCGCCATGCCCTGCTTGTTGCGCTCGCTGCGCGTGTTGTGGACCACGCCGATGCGCATGGCTCAGGCCGGCCGCGCGCGCATCCCGCTGCCCCGGAACCTCGCGAGGATCAGCTCGGGAACACCGCTCAGCAGCAGGACAGCGAGGGCGAGGAGGCAGGGCGCGGTCCAGGCCGCAACGATCGGGTCGACGAGCCCGACCTCGCCCAGCGCCAGCAGCACGCCGTTCGTGATGATCGCGGTGAAGCCGATGGCGAGGCTCTGCATGAAGAGCGGCATGATCATGCCCGTGCGGCTGAACTTCCGTATCAGGCCGAAGACGAGGAACATCATGAGGGCGGGGATGGCCATGTCGGCGATCCGCGCATGAAGCCAGGTCTCGTAGGCGTCGACGGCGCCCACCCCGTAGCCGTCGTGCCGCACGATATCGATGAGGTCGCGGATGCCGAGCTCACGCGGCAGCTTGGCCATCAGCTCGACCTTGTCGAGTGGAAGGACGATCGGCCAGAACAGCTTCGGGACCTCGGTCGGAGGCTCGGTGCTGACCGGGCGCCGGGTTACGTCCTGCAGCTCCCACCCGTCCGGCACGACCTCGGCATGACGGGCAAAGATCTGCTCGATCAGCAGACCATGCTGGTCGCGGTGGAAGATCCGCACATCGTCGATGCGGCCCCCCGCGATGGCGTCGGCCGGCAAGCGGACGATGTCGTCGCCGCTGCGCGCCCAGATGCCATCGCTGCCGGGGCCGCTCGCGCTGGCTGAACTCGCTGACGCGAAGGGCCCGAAGCTCCGGCATGCTCGCCGGGATGCCGATGTCGTCGATCGCGAACTTGCCGGCCATGAGGAGCAGCGCCATGGGCAGCAGCCGCGCGACCATGCCGGCCCGGGACACGCCCGACGCCCAGATCACCACGAGCTCGCTGCGGCGGATCAGCTCCATCGCGGTGAAGAGCGCCGCCACCAGCGTCACGAGGGGCAGCACCTCGGTCAGCAGGGACGGCAGGCGGATCACCGCGTACTGGGCAAGCGCCATCGAGGTGCCGTCGGTGCGCCGCAGCACCCGGCTGCCGACGTCCAGCAGATCGAAGAGGAGAGCAAAGCCGCTGGCCGTGATCAGCACGACGACGAAGCGCCGGAGGAACATCATGTTGAGGTAGAGGGTGAGCCGGCTCACGAGCGAAACGCTCCGGCCTGCCCGAGCCGGGACAGCCGCTCGGTGACGGCCTCGACAATCGCCTCGATCGGGCCGCGCCCGCCCGAGCGCGGCACGCGGGTGGCCTTGCTCCAGGAAAGCATGAGGCCCAGGGCGAGAAAGATGAAGAACGGCACCCAGAGCCCGACGAGGCTCGAGATCTTGCCATCGTCGGCCATCGACTCGCCGAACTGAAGGATCTGGTTGTAGATGAGCAGAACGGAGATTCCGACGAGGATCCCATAGGAGCGCAGCGAGCGGCGCCGTGCGATGGCGAGCGGCACCGCAATGAGCGGCAGCACGAGGGTCGAGACGATGCGGACGAGGCGCCCGTTCAGCTCGGACGAGATCTCCGCGGGCCGGATGTCCGGGAACGACTTGCCGCGCGCGGCCCAGAGCTCGGGGATCGTCATCTCACGCTCGTCCTCGCCGCGTGGCCGGAACGACTCGGGCTTGGCACCTCGCATGTCGGTGAGGAAGCTCTTGAAGCGGATGCTTGCCCCACCCTTCGAGGGTGCGGCCTGCTGATCGGAGCTGGGCGCGGGCACGATCTGCTGCACGCCCTGGTCGAGGCTGAGCGTCAGCGGCCTCGAGCCTTCCGCCGGCAGGACGGTGCCGCGCTCCGCCGTGACGGTCATCGTGCTGCCGTTGTCCTGGCGGCTGTAGAGAAAGAGCCCCGTGAAGCCGCTGTGCTCGCCGTCCAGCGAGTCGACGCTGTAGGTGGTGTTGTCGAGCGTCACGAACGACTTGTCGTGGAGGAGCGCCTGAAAGGAGACGTTCGAGAGCGCGAAGAGCGCTGCCCTGTAGGCATAGCGGCTGTAGGGCTGCAGATAGGACAGCACGATCGCGTTGATGACGAGCAGGACGATCGCCATGCCCAGGAGCGGCCTCAAGACGCCGTCGAGGCCGATGCCGGATGCCATCATCGCGTCGAGCTCGCCATCCCGCGACAGCCGGCTCACCGTGAGGAGGATGGCGATGAAGAAGGCCGCGGGCACGGCAAGGCTCAGATAATGCGGCAGCAGGTAGCCCATCATCTCGAAGATGACGAGCAGGCTGCCGCGCCATCCGACGACGATGTCCACTACCCGCAGCATGCGCTCAGCGAGAAGGGCGAAAAGCGCCACCGCCAGGATCGAGACCGTCGGGCGGGCGATCTGGCTCGTGATGTATCGGCTATAGACAGTCATCGCTCGGAGCGGCTCGCGAACGGAGATCGACACCGGAGCGTCGGGAATGGGCACAGCCCGTCAAGTGTCATACAGCAGCGGGCCCCGCCCTGGCTAGATGGCCGGCTCGAGCGAGACGTGACCGGATTCCTCCGCGCCGGCTACGGTGGCACGCAGGACGCTCGTCATTGCCAAGGCCTCGGGGTCGAAGCGGCGCGCCTCGACGTCGATGACGATCCCCTGTCCGCGCTCCTTCGGGCGCATGTCGAGCAGGAGGTAGCCGCCGCTCGTGGCGGCGCTGTCGCCGAGCAGCGAGGCCGAGGGGCCGCCCAGGACCGGCACCTGCTGATGGGGGCCGGGCAGTCCGCCGACATTCAGCACGTGCTCATGCCCGCACAGCACGAGATCGGCGCCGGCCCGCTGGAGGACGGCGCGAAAGCCGCGGGCGTCGGTCAGGCGCTTCCGCTTGCGGCTCCAGCCATGCACGGGCGGGTGGTGCAGCAGCACGATCGCATGACGGCCCTTTTCGTGCGCCTCGCGCAGGGCCTGCTCGAGCGCGTGCAGCTGGCGCTCGCCCAGGCGCCCGGTGGCGTAGCCGGCGGGCACCGGCACGGCGGTCGACAGGGCCACAAGGCTGAGCGGTCCGACCTCGCGGACGAACGGGAAGGACGGCATCGTCCCGGCCGCCTCGCAACCCATATAGGCGGCCCAGAGCGGCCAGCCGCGACGTGCCGCGCCGGGCACGTAGGCGTCGTGATTGCCCGGTATCGCCGTCACCCGCTCGGGCGGGCCGAGGCGCCCGAGCCACGCCGCCGCTGCCGCGAACTCCGCGTCGAGCGATATGTTGCAGAGATCGCCCGTCACCACGATGTGATCGACGCCGCTCTCCTCGATGTCGGCCAGCACCGCGTCCAGGACCTCGAGGCGATGGCGATGGCGGCGATGGCGCTGCCAGGACACGTAGCCCAGCGCACGCTTGCTTGCGAGGTCGCGCGCCCGCACCGCCGGCAGCGGCGCCAAGTGAATGTCGGTGAGGTGGGCGATGCGGACCATGGCTGGCGGGTCGGGCGTGCGGGACGGCGTCAGGCGGCCCGACGCGCCGCGAGGATGCGCTCGACGAGCGCCAGGTCCTCGGGCTTGTCGACGTCGATCGCGGCCTCGGCAATATCGATCGGCACCGCGACCGCGGCAGCGTCGAGGATGCGCGACAGGCGCGACATCGCCTGCTCCAGCGTCAGACGGCGCGAGAGGTAGGCCAGAAGGGCGCCCCAGCCGAAGGCCCTGGCGATCCGCCACGGCTTCTTCCGGTCCTGCTCGACACGGCGCCAGAATGCGACCGCATTGCCGCCTCGGGGCGTCATGATGGCAAAGAGGTTGGCGCCGGAGTAACGCTCGCCCCGGAAATGCCAGAAGGTGCGCCGACTCTCGGGATAGGCGCCGAGGATGGCCGTGGCGCTGGCGAGGCCGGCCGCGACATCGGCATTGCTGCGCGCGGCGGCACCGCAGAACGCCTCGATGATGGCGCCCGAGAGGAGCGCGTGGTCGGCCGTCGTCACCAGCACCGGAAAGGTGCCGAGCCGCTCGATCGCGGCGCGCACGCTGAGGCTCGGGGAAGGTGCCGCTGCCATGCTCTGGCACCGATCGGCCTCGATGAGGGGCGCCAGCCGGGGCAGCGTCGAGATGAGGTCAGGCTGGTCGAGAACGACGAGGATGCGGCCGATCCAGGGGCTCGCCGCCAGCGCCTCGACGACGCGAACCAGCATCGGCACGCCGCCCGCCGCGACGAGGCATTTGTGCGAGGCCCCGGCTGCGGCGGCGACGGGATCGGTGCCTCCTCGGCTCCCCGCCAGGACGACGGCGTCGAACCTCGGTCCAGGGCCTGTCACGCGAGCTGCTTCTCGTAGATGCGGTAGGTCTTGTAGGGCTTCGCGCCGATGGTGGCGATCATGTCGCGCATGGCTTGGTTGTCCTCGAGCACCCAGGACAGCTCAGCCCCCGTCTTGCCCTGCGCCCGATGATAGTCGTAGATCCGCCCGATGACGCCCATGGCGAGCGCGGCGCCCTTGGCGGTGCCCTGATATTTCTTGCGCACCCCCATGAGCGGCATCCGGCCGTCCGTGACGCCTTGCACCTTGAGGCGCCAGAGCAGCTTCGCCCAACCGAAGGGCAGCAGGCGGCCGTTGAGGTCCTTGATGGCAGAGTTCAGGTTGGGCAGCGTCACGACCATCGCGGCTGGCTCGCCGTCGATCTCGCCGATCGCAAACCAGTCTGGCCCCACCAGCGGGCGAATGCTCTTCGCCATGTACTGGGCCTCCTCCTCGCCGAACGGAATGAAGCCCCAATTGTCCGCCCACGCATCGTTGAAGATGTCGCAGATGATGCTGATGTCCTCCCGGAAGCGCTTCTTGTCGAGCGACCGGATCCCGACATTGTCCATCCGCTTGAGACGCTCGATCAGCCGCGCTGCCATGGGCGGAAGCCCGGCGCGAAGATCGGCCCAGTAGGCGATGAGATCCTTGGCCTTGACGAGGCCCTGCTCCTCGACGCGCGCAGGATAGTAGGGCGGATTGTGGCCCATCATCATGTTGGGCCCGGTGTCGAACCCCTCGATCAAGAGGCCGCACTCGTCGTTGATCGAGGGATTGAAGGGCCCGGCCATGCGGCGCATGCCCTTGGCGCGCAGCCAGCCCGCCGCCGTCTCGATCAGAGCGGCGAAGACCTCGGCATCGTCCTCGGCCTCGAGGAAGCCGAAATGGCCCGTCTGGTCCTTGTGCCGATCGAGATGCTTTTGGTTGATCTGGGCGCTGATGCGCCCGACGCAGCGGTCCCCGCGGAAGGCCATCCAGTAGGCCATCTCGATGCCCCGCAGGAACGGGTTCTTGCGGGCATTCAGGTGATCCCGCCGCTCGAGGAGCAGAGGAGGGACCCAAAGAGGGTCGGTCCGATAGAGCGGCGCAGGCATCTCCAGGAACCGCTGGAGATCGCGCGACCCCTCAAGAGGCTCAATGCGCAGGTCGGCCACGTTGCGGCGCCGTCAGGCGGCGCGGCGACGACGGCGCTCGGCGAACTCCTCCTCGGTCGCCGACAGCTGGCCGACCCAGGGGAAGCGACGCCGTGCGGCGCTGTCGTAGCCCAGATTGTGGGCCGTCGGGCTGCGCGGCACGGTGCGCGGCTGATCGTAGATCGTCTGGAAGATCCGGTCCCAGAGGCTGCTGGTGATGCCGTAGTTGCCCTGCTCGCTATGGAAGTGGTGGGCGAGATGGCGCTTCTTGATGTTCCGGAGCCACATGTTGGCGGGCGTGAAGGGCAGATGCTGCACGCAATGGCAAAACTCGTAGCCCGCGAACACGAGGAGCCCGGCGGCCAGCGCGGCGGTGGAGCCGGCCGGGCCTGCGATCACCCAGCCCAGCGGCAGCGTGATGATGAGGATGGTCGGCAGCGTCGTGTAGAGCGCGCCGAAGAGAACCGACAGGTCGTGCGGGTTCTGGTGGTGGTCGTAGTGGATGCGCTTCCAGACCTTGGCCGTCAGCGCCGACTTGTAGAGCAGGGTCGAGTGGAGGAGCCAGCGGTGGATCAGATACTCGACCAGCGGATAGAGAACGAGGACGGTCGCCACGGCCGCGAGCGGGCCGCCCAGGCCATCGGCGAGCCAGAAGGTGAGGCCGATCGAGATCGCGGCAAGAATGAGATAGGTCTGGATCGAGTAGTGCGTGAAGTACGCGACGACGAGACCACGCAGCGTCATCTTGTCCAGAAAGTACGCACGCCCCGACCAGGGGCCGATCGACCCGAGCATCCGCAACACTCCACGCTGTCATCGCAGCTCTGCTGCGCGCTCTTTAGCTAGGCGCAGCCGCCGCGCCAGACAAGCATGAGGGCCAATTCGCCGCTGATCGCCAGCGGCTTGCGCCCTGCCCTAGCCCGGCTGCGGCTGCTCGCTCATCAGCCGGCGGATCCGCTCCACCGCGAGGCGAAGGTCGTCCAGCGGCTTGCGGCGCGCCATCACGTGATCGTCGCCGATGCGGGTGACCAGGCCGCGCGCCACCAGGGCGCGGACCAGAGCCGTCGGATCGCGCGGCAGGCTGAGGAGGCCGCGGGCCGTCGCCTGGTCGATGAGCCTGCCCACCACATGCTGCTGGTGCGGCGTACCGCGATAGGAGGTGCCGCCGCCGGTGAGGAGGGTGAGAGCCTTGACCAGCGGCTCAGCCACGGGCTTGCCCTCGTGCCAGCGGCGGAGCTGGAAGACGGCAGTCGGCCGGCCCATCAGCGAGGCCTCGGCCAGCGTCTCGGTATCGACGCTCGTCACGACCGCGCGGTCTGCCAGGCCCAAGAGCGCCACCCTCGCCGCCTTGGTATCGCCCTGCGCCGGCCGCAGCACCTGTGCAGCCTGGCCTGCGGCACCCGTCACCGCAGCGAGGATGCCGTCGCCGACGCCGGGATCGGCAAGGATGAGGAGCGAGCCTCCTGCCTCTCGGGCCTCGCGCCCGACGAGGCGGCCAAGCTCGGCCGCCTCGGCCACGGCCAGGACAAAGGGAAAGCGCACATCGGCAAGAAAGAGCGCGCTCCACGGTCGCGGCTGCTCGCCTATGCGCGCCTTCCAGACCTCGGTCGCGGCCGCGAGCGCCCCGCGATCCATGCCGGCCAGCGGTGCGGTCACGTGAATGACGTTGGGACGGATCGGCAGGCGCTCGTCGGGTCCGGCCACGATGAGGTCGAAGACCTCGAAGGGCGCGTTGGGACGTCCCAGATGAACGAGGCGGACACTGCCGCCTGCCTGCTGGCGGATCCACCGCGCGATCGGCACGGTAGCAGCGTCGCTCGTGATCACGAGACCGGGCCAGGGCGCATCGAGCGGGCTCGACAGCGCCCGGTCGAGACCGGCGAGCGAGGCCCCGCGCAGCAGCGCCGGCAGACGCGAGCCGCCCTTCAGGACGAGGCGCTTGGTCTCCCAGGGCCAGCCCAGGGCCTCGGCGAGACCGATCGCCTGTCCGCTGTCGGGCTGAGCCGCATCGGTAAGGAGCCACACGACGGGAGCGCCGGGATCGGCCACGCGCCGCACGCCGGCGCCTTGGAGCTGGGTGCCGGCACCGACCGCGTCCAGGTGCCAGCTGACGCCGGGGAAGCGCTCGGCCGCCTCGGAGAGACGGAGCTGCCACCAGGCAGCGCTGCCCAGGCCCTCGGGGGCCGTGGCCCGCACCTCGACAAGAACGAGCTTACGGGCCCGGGCGAAAAGCTCGTCCAGCAGCCAGGGAATGTCGGCCGGCGGCACGCGCTCGAGCAGGTCGGCCGCCAGAACCGCGTCGACGGGCTCCTCGGGCCAAGCGGCGCCGGGGCGGAGCCGGAAGGCGATCCGCTCGTGCTGCGCCAAGCGCTGATGCGTCGATGCGGTCGGGATCGAGCACGCTGACGACGAGAAGGCGGCCGACATCAAGGGCGCGTGCCATCGTCGTAGCGCCCTCGGAAGGTGGCGGGACCGCCGCCGCCTCACCGGGATCGTTGCCGCCCAGCCTCGCCTCGAGCTCGGGGCTCGGCTGCTCGCGCGTGAAGACGCGGTAGCCCTCGGCGTCCGCGCGCTGCTCGAGATTGTGCCAGATATAGGCCAACGGATTGGGATGGTAGGAATAGTCGTTCGGGAAGGGCTGCCAGGGTTGCTGGTGCAGGGCCGTATAGTGAAGGCACTTGGTGAGGCCCTCGACATATTCCTGGTCGCGTGCGTTCCACTGGGGGTCGACCGCACCCCACAAGCCGGGTGTCTCCTTGGGCTTGGCGAGCAGCGCGTGCTTGCTGCCGGTCGCCGCCACCTCCCGGTTCCAGATCGGCCACATCCGCTCGCAGTCGATCAGCATCACCGAGGTGTCGCTGGCCGAGATGGCGAGATAGCCGTGCTCGCCCATCTCGAGATCGAAGAGAAGCGCCGGGTCGGCTAGGTAGATCTGGTCGACATCGTTGTAGATCGCCTTGCCGACACGGCCGGCGAAGTCCGGGATGGCGTAGCGGTAGTTGGTGAAGCCCGTGCGCCAGCGCCTGCGGTCGAAGCCCCTGACGTTCTTCATCAGGTAGATCTCATAGGTGCGGGCGGGATCACGCACCTGCTCGATCGAGTAGAAGAAGATCCGCTCGGCGCGATACTGGGCCTCCTCCGTACCGAGGAAGATCCGCACGGGCGGCTTCTCGGAGGGCGTCACGCCCGGCCGGGGTGCCAGCACCACCCGGTCCGGGTTGTCACGGAAGAACGGCCAGTGCTCCTCGGGATCTTGCGACACGCTTCGGGGTTCCGGAAATAGGGGGCGGCCCGGGACTTGGCTTTCGCAGCTGAGGCCTTGTCTAGGGTAGTGCCCGCGCCGGCGTCAATTTGGCGGAAGCGCGCACCACCCTCAGGCCACGGCCGGACCGAGGAGCGAGGCCGCGGCGGCCCGCCTGTCCTCGACGGCCACGCCGTTCTCGACGTGGAAGACGCGGTCGGCCATGTCGAGGAACTCGCTCCTGTGCGTGATCGAGAGGATGGTGACGTTGCGGCCGAAGCTTCGGATGTTCTGCGTGATGGCCGCGGCCGTCTTGGGATCGAGCGCGCTCGTGACCTCGTCCAGGATCAAGAGGCGCGGCTTCAGGGCGAGCGCGCGAGCGAGCGCGATGCGCTGGCGCTGCCCGCCCGAGAGCTTCGAGCCCTTCTCGCCGACGACCGTCTCCAGACGCTGAGGCAGGTCGTTGACGAAGCCCAAGGCGCCGGCCGCCTCGAGCGCCATCTCGAGATCCTCGTCGTTCACGGCCTCGTCGCCCAGCGTGAGGTTCGCCCTAACCGTGTCGTGGAAGAGGACGAGCTCCTGCGGCACGTAGCCGACGAGGCCCCGCCAGCTCTTGAGGTCGATCTCAGTGAGCGAGACACCGTCGATCAGCACCTCGCCCGACCGGGGGCGGTAAAGGCCGAGGATGAGGTCGACGATGGTCGTCTTGCCGGCCCCAGAGGGGCCGGTCAAGACCAGCAGCTCGCCCGCCTTGACGCTCAGCGACACGCCCTTGAGCACCTCGTGGCCGCCGTGGCTGAAGTGCACGTCCTTGAGCTCGACCGCGTGCTCGAAGCGGGCCTTGCGCGTACCAGGATTGGGTTCCGGGTCGGCGCGGGCCTCGGCGATCATCTCCTCCGTCGCGGCATGCGCGCTCTCGAACATGACCGCCTGCTGATAGGCCTTCTGAACGTTGCCCAGGCTGGAGACGGTCCTGTAGAGCACAATGCCCACGACCAGGAGCTCGGCGATCGGCATGCTCCAGACCGAGTGGGCGAGCCAGAAGCCGATCCCGAGCAGGATCGCGAAGATGATGTCCTGGACGTTGTTCAGCGTCTCTCGGCTGATCACTTGCCTCCGCAACGCACGCCGCAGCGAGGCCAGCCGATCGTCGAAGAGCGAGGCGAAGGCCTTCTCCTTGGCCATCGCCTTGACCGGCTTGATGTTGGCCAACGTGTCGCTGAGGAAGATCAGCAGCTCGCGGCTGCGCTGCGTCTGGCGAAAGCCAGCCCGTCTGGCAATCCGAACGAGGAAGTTCAGACCGGCCGCCATCAGGCCGCCCACCACGAAGGCCGCGAGAGCGACTTCCCAGTTCACCGCGAGCGCTACGATGGCCGCGACCACAGCCTGCGCCGCGCTCGTCACGAGCTGGGCCACCAAGCGATAGGACTGGCCGGCACGGTTGGCCTCGAGGCTCGCCAGATTGGCGATCCTGCCCAGGGGCTGCTGGACCATGAAACTCCAGCGCACGGCGATCAAACTGTCGATCAGCCGCTGGCGGATGCTGGTCGTCACGTCCGCGGTGGCGTAGCCGACATAGCGCATCGCGAAGAGGGTCAGGAGCGAGCGCAGCACGAGCACGGAGATGACGACGATCAGGAGCGTGCCGACCGTGGCCGGGAGCCCGACCGAGTGAAGGGTACCCTCGACATAGCGGCTGAGCGCCGACGTCTTACCGGTGCCCTGGTCGGTCGCAAGCGCGACGAGCGGCAGCAGCGTGGCGAAGCCCAGACCCTCGACCATGCTGGCCAGGACCAACGACCCGACGACCAGATAGGGATTGGCAGCCTCGGCCCTGAAGAAGCTCTTGAGAAGACGCACCATGATCGGGCGACTGAACCTTCCTGCTCATCTGCTGCCGGTGTCGGCGCCATCCCACAGATGGCTTGCCCGGCGCAAGCCGACAATGCGGGCGGGGCACGTTCCCGCGCGCACTCTCCCCGCCGGCCGCCTCCCCCGTCCCTAGGGCTCGGCCGCCGGGCCGACAGGCGCGGGCTCGACCGGCCGCTCGCTCAATACCCACTCGCGCAGGATCGCCTGACCCAGGGCCAGCAGCACCGGCCCCAGGAAGATACCAAGAAAGCCAAAGGCCAGCGCGCCACCGACCACGCCCAGGAAGACGAGCAGAAAGGAGAGATCGCTGCCGCGGCTGATCAGCCAGGGCTTGAGGAAATTGTCGACGCCGCTGATGACGAACGTGCCCCAGAGCGCCATGAAGATGGCCCATCCGATCGAGCCCTGGACGAAAAGCCACACCGAGACGGGAATCCACACGAGCGGCGGCCCCATCGGCAGGAGCGCCAGGAAAAAGGTGACGAACCCCAGCACGAAGGCGCCCTGCAGGCCGACGAGCCAATAGCCGATGGAGGCCAGAAGCGCCTGGGCGATCGCCGTGCCGACGATGCCGTAGACGACGCTTTTCACCGTGCCCCCGGCGATCTCGAGGAAGTGCTCGATGCGGTTGCCGACGACGCGGTGGCCGATCACCTGGGCCTGGGCCACCACGCTCTCGCCGTCGCGGTAGAAGAAGAAGGCGGCGAGAACGCTCATCGTCACCTCGAGCAGGCCACTGCCGACCCCCACCCCGGCCTGGATCGCGACCGTGCGGATGGACGCGACATAGGGCTGGATCAGGTCGACGAGGCTGCGCGTGTTGGTGGCGATCTCCATCCAGAGGTCGGCAAGGTAGCTCCCGACGAGCGGCAGGCCCAAGAGCCAGCCGGGCGGCCGCGGCGGGCCCATCGCCAAAAGGCTGCGGACGATGTCGATGATCCGAGCGATGCCGTCGGCGGCGCTCGTCCCGACGAGCACGAGCGGCAGGATGAAGGCCATGGCGAGAAGGAGCGTCATGAGCGCGGCGGCGAGCGTGCGCCGCCGACCGAGCGCCTCGGCAAGCTCGCGATAGAGCGGCCAGGTCGAGTAGGCGAGGACGGTTCCCCAGAGCAGCGCCGAGAGAAAGGGCCGCAGCACGAGAAAGCAGCCCACGATCAGCACGAGCAGGGCGCCGATCCCGATGATGGGCTCGATCCGATCGCCAACCCTGCCCATGCGCGACGCCCTTCGAACGGATGCCTCGAGTAGATTGGACCCGGACGGCGACGGCGGGCCCGAGCGGCTCAACCCTTGGGGCGGCCCTTCACCTCGATCCCGGCCAGCTCCTCGTAGACCTTGACGACCGCGGAATCGTCCTCGCGGCCATGGCCGGCCGCCGCCGCCGCCAGATATTGCTGATGGGCCGACGCGGCGATGGGCAGCGGGAAGCGCAGCTCGTGGCCGGTATCGAGCACGATGCCCAGATCCTTGACGAAGATCTCGACCGCCGACAGCGGCGTGAAGTCACGGCCCAGAATGTGCGGGACGCGGTTGGTGAACATCCAGGAGTTGCCGGCGCTGTTCGAGATCACCTCGTAGAGCGTCGTCGGCATCGGCGCCGGCCCGCACGCCCGAGCGCCATGGCCTCGCAGGCGGCCGCGATGTGCACGCCGGCCAGATGCTGGTTGATCATCTTGACGGTCGAGCCGATGCCGGGCGCGTCGCCCAGCCGGTAGACCTTGCCGGCCATCGCCGCCAGCGCCTTCTCCGCAGCCTCGAACGCGGCAGCGTTGCCGGAGGCCATGACGGTGAGCTTGGCCGCCTCGGCGCCGACCCGGCCGCCCGAGATCGGCGCGTCGAGCAGCGGATGGCCCTCGGCCGCGAGGCGCTCGCCCAGCTGCCGGGCGAAGGCGGGCGGGACGGTGCTGTGCAGGACGACGGTGGCGCCCTTCGGCAGCGCGCTCGCAGCGCCGCCCTCGCCGAACAGCACGGCCTCGGCCTGGGCCGCGGTCGCGACGACGAGGATCAGAAGGCCGGCATCGGCCGCCGCCTCGGCCGGCGTCGCCACCGCCTCGCCACCGCCCTCGGCGAGCTTGCCGCGCGCCGCCTCGACGATGTCGTAGCCACGGACGGCGAGGCCGGCCCGCACCAGGTTGATGGCCATCGGCAGCCCCATCGCACCGAGGCCGATGAAGCCGACATGCCGGCCGCCAAGCTCAGCCATAAAGACGCCTCCCCCGTCGCCGTGCATTCAGGCCCGCACCAATAGCCATGAGCGCCTTCGCGGACAAGGCGCCCATGCCGCACGGCTCAGCCGGACAGGACGCGGTGCTCGTGCACCGGAATGTTGCCGACGGACCTTCTCGAGATAGGCGAGGTCGACACGCGCCGTGGCAAAGCCCACCGTGTCCTGCGCCTGCGCCACGATGTGGCCCCACGGATCGACGACGAGCGAATGGCCGAAGCTGTAGCGGACGTCGTTGCCCGACGGATAGGCGCCCCACTGGGCGGAGGCCGCGACATAGGTCTGCGTCTCGATCGCGCGTGATCTGAGCAGCACCTCCCAATGGTCCTTGCCGGTCTGCATCGTGAAGGCGGCGGGCACCATGATCACCTGGGCACCCTTGGCGGCGAGGCCCCGGTAGAGCTCGCCGAAGCGGAGATCGTAGCAGATCGTGCAGCCGACCTTGACGCCGTCGGCCTCGTAGACGACGAGGCGATCGCCCCGCCCGACCACGGCCGATTCCCGGTACTCCCGCCCATCGGGCGCGGTGACGTCGAAGAGATGGATCTTTCGATAGCGGGCGATCTCGTTGCCGCCGCGGTCAAACGCCACCGTGGTGTTGTAGATCTTGCCCTGGCCGCGCTCGAAGAAGCTGCCGCCGTGGACGAAGACACCGTGGCTGCGCGCGATGTCCTGGAGTGCCCTATAGGCCTCGCCGTCCGGCAGCGTCGCGGCTGAGGCCTGCTGGTCCGCGGTCGAGCCGCCCATGAAGGCCCAGATCTCGGGCAGGACCAGGATGTCGGGGCGGTCCTCCCGCACCGCGTCGGCGGCGAGGCGTCGCGCCTGGTCGAGGTTGGCGGCCATGTCGTTGACCGAATTCATCTGCAGGACGCTGATTCGCATTATCGGGTTCCCCGTGGCTCAGGCGATCCTAACGGGAACGTCCCGACCTCAAAAGGCCCGGGCGGCGATGACAGCCCCGCTGCCGCCCGAACGCTCTCAGGCCCGCACGAGCTCGGGCAGGCCCGCCACACCCGCGCTGCCGGGGAAGACGAGCCGCTCGACGCCGTCGGCCGGCAGCCGCAGATGCCCGACCAGCACGGTCTTGAGCAGCGCCCGGAGATCGGTCGTAGGGGCCAGGTCGCGGCCCTGATAGAGGTTGGCGGCGGCGAGCCCGGGCCAGCGGCCGACGACCCGGCCGCCCTCGACGGCGCCGCCGGCGAGCATGGCCACGGTTGCGGTGCCGTGGTCGGTGCCGCCGGTGCCGTTCTCCCGCACGGTGCGGCCGAACTCCGTCACCACGACGACAGCCGTCTGCCCCCAGGCGTCGCCCAGGCCCTCTCTCAAGCTCGCCAACGCCTTGTCGAGCGTCAGGAGCTGCCTTGGCAGCCTGCCGTCGGCAGCACCCTGGCCCACATGCGTGTCCCAGCCGTTCAGCTCCATGACGGCGACGCGCGCACCCTCGGGCGCTGCGAGGAGCCGGCCGGCCTCGCGCGCCATCGTGCTGATCTCCTGGGCCTCGCGACGGGCCATCCCGGCCAGGTCGTCGCCGAGCACGCCGTCGATCATGCCGCGGGTGATCATGGCCTCGTGAAAGACCGGGCCCAGCTGCGCGTCGGCCGCGTAGAGCGTCTGCAGCCGCGCCAGGAAGTCCTCGTCCGGGTCGGGTAGCAGCTCGGGCGCCCAGCTTGCCACAGGCGTCGGCCCGCGCAGGGTCAGCGGAACCGACTGACCGACGGCGAGCCCGATGCGCTTGCCGTCGGCGCCCATCAGGCCGAGCGCGCGGTTGAGCCAGCCGTCGCGACGCTCATGGGGCGCGGTCGTGCCGTTCTCGAGCAGATCCTGGCCGTCGAAATGCGAGCGCTCGCGGTAGGGCGTCGCGACGGCATGGACGATCAGAAGCTGCTGCGAGGCGAACCAGCCGTGCAGCGTGGCGAGCGACGGATGCAGCCCGAAGCGGCCGTCGAGGTCGAGCAGGCCGCCTGCAGCACCCGGCTCGGCGAGGGCGAGGCCTCCCCGGACCTCCCGGTAGTCCGGGTCGGCGTACGGTGCCACGGCGCCCAGCCCGTCCATGGCGCCACGCAGGATGACGGTGACGAAGCGCTCGCTCATCGGTGCCGCCGCCAGCAGCACGTGCGGCGCCATCAGGCCGGCCCCGGCCAGGCAGCAGGCACCGCTCATCCGCAGGAGGGCGCGGCGGCTCGTCATGGTGTCATCTCCGCTGGAACGCAGGGCTGGCGACCAGCATCGCGGTCGCCTCCGCGGCCGAGGGCGCCCGGGCGACGGCCTGGCCGAGGGCCGGGTCAGCGGACTGGCCGAAGGTGGTTTCGAGGGCCTTGCGCGCATCGACGTTGCCGCCGGCGCGCCGTCCCAGCGAGACGGCCCACCAGGAGCGCTGCAGAAGCGCGTCCGACGCGAGCCAGTCTGCGGCCGTGTCCGGCCAGCCGGCCGGCGACGGTGCCGCGAAGGGCCGCTGTCCCAGAAGGCCGAGCGAGGCCAGCAAAGCGTCATCCGGAAGATCGAAGGAGAGCGCGCGCAGCGCGGATACGACGAGCTCGTTGGGCGACTTCACCTTGGAGGCGTCCGCTTGCCAGACCTCGTCGGAAGTGACGAGGGTGCGTGTCACAGCGCCGAGATCGCCGTCGGTCTCCGAGAACACGCGTGCCAGCCTGTCGACCAGCGCGGGCGGCGGGCTGTCCGCCACCATGTGGCGGGCGAGCTGGACGGCGACGTGGCGAGCCGTGGCCGAGTGGCGCGCCAGGGCATCGAGGGCGTGCTCGCCCTCCTCCATGCCGGCCTCGGGGTAGCGAACGCCTAGGAGCACCTTCTCGCCCGGCTCGTGCGCGCGGGGACGAAAGAGGAAGGTGCCGTCCTCGCCGATCGACCAGCCGCTCAGGATGCGGGCGAGCTCGGTCACGTCCTTTTGGGTGTAGCCGCCGCCGACGCCCAGGGTGTGGAGTTCCATGAGCTCGCGGCCGAGGTTCTCGTTGAGCCCCCTGCCGCGCCGCTCGCCCGCCGACCGAGCCAGGCCCAACCGAGCTCGCGTTGTCGAGATAGAGCAGCATCGCCGGATGCTTGACGACCGCGCCCAGCATGTCGCGGAAGCGGCCCGTGACGTGCGGCCGGATCGCCTCGCGCTCGAAGGGGCCCACGAGCGCCATCACCACCGGCCTTTGAATGGAGACCGTGAAGTGGTTGGACCAGAAGAGAACAAGCCGCTCGCGGAAGCTGTCGCCCGAGGCGATCAGGGCCCGCGTGCGCGCGATCGCCTCCTCGCGGTAGACGCGGATCATCGCCTGGCGACGCTGGCGCTTCGTCTCGGGATCGATGTCGGGCCCACGCACGGCCATGATCTGGGCCATGGCCTCGGCGCCGCTGCCGAAGGGCTGGAGCTGCGCCGGCACGCAGCCGGGCCCGTCCAGCTGGCGCAGCACGAACGCTGCGCGGATCGGCCGCCGCAGCGGCGAGCTCTCCCGGCCGCGCGCCCAGCCCCAGCCGGCTGGTCGCGACGAAGGCGTCCCGGTCGGTCATGTCAGAGCTTGCCCATCACCGGCGGCCACCAGCCGGCGCGGGCGCTGGCCGGCATCGCGATGGTCGCGTCCACGAGGGCCTGATGAAAGACGTTCTGGGTGGCGGCGGTCTCGTCACGAAGATGCGCCAGGGCCTGCTCCAGCGCCGCCTTGTCGATCGTCGGGCGCCTGGATCAGCTTCGAGACGGTGCGGCGCGCCTCGCGAAGCTTGTGGATCTGATCCAGGATCTGCGCCTGATGGGCCATGAAGGCGGCCCGCACCGCCTGCTGGCCCGTCGGGCGGAAGATTCTGCGAGAAGCGGCTGACCGCGCGATCGATAAGGCTGCCATGGGGTGGCTCGTCCTCGGCGAGCCTGCCGCCGGCGACCAGGCCCGCGACGAAGAGATTGCCGGCGAGCGAGAGCACGAGAGCGGCAAGAAGCGCTATCGCCCAGGACCGGCGAAGGATCACGAGCCGTCTCCGAGCCCCGCCGTAACGCCCTGATACATCACGGCGATCTCCGAGCCGTTGGGATCGACGGCCGGGATCATCGCCCGCTCGCTGCCGATCCAGATGCCGAGCAGCAGCGAGACCGCCAACGTCGCTATGCCGGCGGCCAGCGCCAGCCTCGTGCTGTCGACGAGATCCGCGAGGCCGCGTGCCCGCTGCGGGCGCGCGACGGGGATCGATGCCAGCCGACGCTGAAGCCCGACCGATGCCTCGACCGGCCCGAGCTCCTGTCGGAGAAGCGCCTCCAGCTGCTCGTCATCCATCCTCGCCATCCTTCAGTCCTCGCCTCCGCCGACGCGGGTCCGGAGATCCCGGCGCGCCCTGACGAGAAGCGATTCCACCGCTCCCACCGAGATATCCATGATCTCCGCCACCTCGGCGTTGCTCAGCCCACCCGCATAGGTGAGCGCCAGCGCCGTGCGCTGCCGGTCGGGGAGCCGACGCACGGCGGCCGCAAGCGCCCTGCCGTTGGGCCTCGTCGACGAGCCTCGTCTCCACGCCCGGCTCCGGGTCGGCCACCTCGACCGCTGCATCGAGATCGTCGTGCCGCCGGTGCTTCCGGCGCCGGTGCAGGTCGAGGCAGAGATTGAGGACGACCCGATGCAGCCAAGTGGAAAAGCGCGGCCCGCCGGCACGCCAGCGCGGGGCGTTGGTCCAGACACGAACGAAGGCGTCCTGGACGATGTCCTCGGCGTCGGCGCGGCTCTGCACCATCCGGAGCGCCACGGCGAAGGCGCGATCGGCATGACGGCCGAGAAGCGCCCGGAACGCCGCCGGCGTTGCCCTCCGCGACCCGCGCCATGAGCAGGTCGTCCGAGGCATTCGAATCCTCCGTCTCCGCTCATGCCGACGTCGCGGGCGGAAGGTCAGGCCAACGGCCGATGGCAATCAGGCAGCTCATCCAAGATCAGCTCCCCAACCAGGTGAAGCCGACCTCCGACCGAGAAGGGCCCCACCCACCATTCGCTCGCGCCGCGATCGCCACTTCCCTGCTCGGGCCTCGCAGCCTCATTCGCCAGCCGCAGCGGCGCCGGCAAGGCGCCGACCGGCACGACGCATCGATGCGCCTGGCTCATGATCCGCCACGGCCCGGGCCTGCCGATCTCCATCACCCGCCTCCTCAGCGCCCTGTCCCGGCCCGGACCATGCACTCTAGGCCTGACACGTGCCAGCGCGGCGAACCCTGCACGATGGCCCGGCTTCCCGCCGCGCGACGCGGCAAGCGGGCCCGATTGCATCCGTCACCGGATCACGCCACTCTTCGGCCCCGGCGCACGGCGGGATGGCCGACACGAGGATTTCGAGGAGGTTCCGACCATGATCGAGACGGCGCGAGAAGCCCTGAGGGCGATGTTCGACGCCGCCGTCGCTGCAGCCCTGCCCGACCGGATACTTCCCGCCCACCTGCCGGCGCGGCCCAAAGGACGCACGGTCGTGGTCGGCGCCGGCAAGGCCTCGGCCGCCATGGCGCGGTGCCTGGAGAAGCACTGGGACGGCCCGCTCGAAGGCCTCGTCGTGACCCGCTACGACCACGCCGTGCCCTGCGAGCGGATCGAGATCGTGGAGGCGGCACATCCTGTGCCCGGACGCCGCCGGCGAGGCGCGCGGCCCGGCGCATTCTCGAGCGCGTGCAGGGGCTCGGGCCCGACGATCTGGTCATCGCCCTGATCTCCGGTGGCGGCTCGGCGCTGCTGGCGCTCCCCGCACCCGGCCTCACGCTCGACGACAAGCAGACGATCAACCGGGCGCTGCTCCGCTCCGGCGCCAACATCCACGAGATGAACTGCGTCCGAAAGCATCTCTCGGCGATCAAGGGCGGCCGCCTCGCCGCGGCCGCCTTCCCGGCGCCTCTCGTGGCGCTCCTGATCTCGGACGTGCCGGGCGACGATCCCTCGGTCATCGCCTCTGGCCCCACGGTCGCCGACGCGACGAGCTTTGCCGATGCTCGAGAGATCCTGCGCAAGTATGACATAACAAAGCCTGCAATCGGTGCTGGCGCATCTCGAGGCGGCGCTCGACGAGACGCCAAAGCCGGGCGACCTCCGGCTCGCCAAGGCCGAGACCGTCATGATGGCCACGCCCCAGCTCTCGCTCGAGGCGGCGGCCGCTGTGGCGCGGGGGCTCGGCCTCGAGCCGGTGATTCTGGGCGACGCGATCGAGGGCGAGGCGCGCGAGGTCGCCAAGGTGATGGCGGGGATAGCGCGTCAGGTCGACCGCCATCGTCAGCCGGCTCCGCCGCCCTGCGTGCTGCTCTCCGGCGGCGAGACGACCGTCACCGTCCGAGGCAGCGGACGCGGCGGCCGCAATGTCGAGTTCTTGCTTGGCGCTGACGGTGGAGCTGCAGGGCCATCCCGCGATCGCCGCGATCGCCGGCGACACCGATGGCATCGACGGAGCGGAGGATGTGGCGGGTGCCCTCGTCCTACCCGACACGCTGGCGCGGGCCGCGGCGCTCGGCATCAACGCCCGCGAGCGGCTGGCCGACAATGACGGCCACGGCTTTTTCGAGGCGCTGGGCGACCAGCTCGTGACCGGCCCGACCCTGACCAACGTCAACGACTTCAGGGCCATCCTCGTCGACGCGCGATGACCGACGTCCCAGCGCTCATGGTGCAGGGAACGGCATCGGACGCCGGCAAGTCCGTGCTGGTGGCCGGCCTCTGCCGCGCCTTCGCCCGCCGGGGCCTTTCGCGTGCGTCCCTTCAAGCCGCAGAACATGAGCAACAATGCGGCGGCGACGCCCGACGGCCACGAGATCGGCCGGGCGCAGGCGCTGCAGGCGCGGGCCTGCGGCATCGCCCCCAGCGCCCACATGAACCCGGTGCTCCTCAAGCCCGAGGGGGAGGCACGGGCGCAACTCGTGCTGCAGGGCCGGGCCATCGGCTCGCACCGGGCGACAGGACTATCACCGACTGAAAAAAGAGCTGATGCCGGCGGTGCTCGATAGCTTCGCCCGGGTGGCGGAGGGGAGCGGACCTCGTGCTGTGCGAGGGGGCAGGCAGCCCCGCCGAGGTCAACCTCCGCGAGGGCGACATCGCCAATATGGGCTTTGCGCGTGCCGCAGGCGTGCCGGTCGTCCTGGTGGGCGACATCGAGCGGGGTGGTGTCATCGCCCAGCTGGTTGGCACCGCGATGCTGCTCGAGCCCGAGGAGCGGGCGCTGGTGCGCGGCCATATCGTGAACAAGTTCCGGGGCGATCCCCGGCTGTTCGATGCGGCGCTCGGCATCGTCGAGGAGCGCTCGGGGCTCACCTCATTGGGTGTCGTGCCCTGGCTCGACAGCCTGAGGCATCTGCCGAAGGAAGACACGCTGGGCCTGGCCGGCCTGTCGCATGGGTCCGGCCGAGGCGTGCGGATCGTGGTGCCGCGGCTGCCCTCGATCGCCAATTTCGACGATCTCGATCCGCTCTCGCAGGAGCCGGGCGTCGATCTCACGATCGTCGAGGCGGGAACGGCGCTGCCCGGGCGACGCCGATCTGGTGCTGCTGCCGGGCAGCAAGGCGACGCTCAGGGATCTCGCCTGCCTGCGCCAGACGGGCTGGGACATCGATATCATGGCGCATCATCGCCGTGGCGGCCATGTCCTGGGGCTCTGCGGCGGCTATCAGATGCTGGGGCGGACGATCGGCGATCCGGCGGGCCTCGAGGGCGCGCCGGGCGAGGCGCCTGGCCTCGGCCTCCTCGACCTGCGGACAACGCTTCTCGCCGAGAAGAGCGTGCGTCTGGCGCAGGGCCGCGAGGTCCTTTCGGGACTGCCCGTCGCGGGCTACGAGATCCATCTGGGCCGCACCGACGGGCCGGACGCCGCACGGCCGCTGCTCGAGGTCGAGGGTAGGCCGGAGGGAGCGCGGAGCGCGGATGGGCGGGTCGCCGGCTGCTATCTGCACGGCATCTTCGCGAGCGACGGCTTCAGGAGCGCCTTTCTGGAACGGCTGCGCAGCGGTGCCGCCTCGGCGCTCGCCTACGAGGCGCGGATCGAGGCGACGCTCGACGAGCTGGCCGCACATCTCGAGCGGCACCTCGCGATGGACCGGCTGCTGGCGATCGCTCAGTCACGCCCTCAGCCGAGAGCCCCAACTATCAGAACAACAAGAACAGCGAGCGGCCAGTAGGCGCGGCGCGCGAGGTCGAGGGCGCGGTCGATGTCGGCGGGATCGGCCTCGGTGCGGCCGTCGCCCATCCAGGCGTCCTCGACGCGCAGGCCGCCATAGATCCGCGGCCCCGCGAGCCTGAGGCCCAGAGCGCCCGCCGTCGCGGCCTCGGGCCAGCCGGCGTTGGGAGAGCGGTGGTGCCTCGCGTCGCGCCGCAGCGCCCGCCATGCGCCCCGCCAGTCGGCGCCGGCGAGCGCGGCGCCAGCCGACGAGCGCCAGGCCGGTCACGCGGGCCGGCACGAGGTTCAAAAGATCGTCGGCGCGGGCGCTGGCCCAGCCGAAGTGGCGGTAGCGCTCGCTCTTGTGCCCGACCATGCTGTCCAGGGTGTTGACGGCCTTGTAGGCGAGTGCTGCGGGCAGGCCGCCGATCGCCGCGAAGAGCAGCGGCGCCACCACGCCGTCCGACAGGTTCTCCGCCAGCGACTCGATGGCGGCCCGGGCGACGGCCGGCTCATCCAGGGTGTCGGGATCGCGACCGACGATTTTTGCGATCTGCCGCCTTCCTTCCGCCAGCCCGCTGCGCAGACCCGCCGCGACGTCGCCGCACATGGTCCGCTGAGCGACCGCCAGGCGATGAGGCTGCTCAGAAGCACGCCCTCGAGCACCCAGCCGCCCGGCAGCCTGGCACAGGCGGCTCGTGATGCAGAAGGCCGACAGACAGGCTCACCCCCACGTCAAGACGAGCAAAAGGAGGCCGGCGAGGCGCTGGCGGCGCGCCGATGCCGACGGATCGAGGAGCCGGCGCTCGAGGAGACCAGCCAGCCTGCCGATCAGGACGACCGGATGGTCGATGCGGCGATAGAGCCAGGCCGGCTCGCCCAGCCAGGCGTCGAGCAGCACCGCGAGAGCAAGCGCCAGAGCGTGGCCGGGCATGATGGCGCCGCCCGCCGGGCTAGGCGGGCCGCGTGGCGAGATGCCGGGCCAGGCGGATGGCCAGCGCCACGATCGTCAGCGTGGGGTTGGCGTGGCCGGCGGTGGGGAAGACGGAGCTTCCCGCGACATAGAGATTCTCGATGCCGTGGACGCGGCAGTCGGGATCGACGACGCCGGTGCGGGGGCTCGTGCTCATGCGCGTGGTGCCGATGTGGTGCGAGGCGTCGGTATAGTCGGGGCCGCCCGGCTCCTCCGCGAGCGTGCCCAGCTGCCGCGCCTCCAGCTCGTGGCCGAGGAGCGCGCGCAGGCGCTCCATGCTGCGCGTGACCTCGCTGCCGATGCGCCAGTCCAGGACCAGCTTGGGCACGCCCAGCCGGTCGCGCTCGGCGCCCGAGATAGACGCGGCTCGCCGGATCGGGGGGCTGCTCGCAGAAGAAGACGACGACGTAGCGCCGCTCCCGGCGCTTCTCGTGAAGAAGCGGGCGCAGCGTCGCATAGCTCCGGTAGACCCAGTGGGGAAGGATCTCCTTGGGCGTCAGAAGATAGATGAGCCCGGCCGTCTGCATGCGCGCCTTGAGGGCCTGGCGCAGCTCGGTCCGCCTGCCGGCATGGCCCCGCCGCAGCACCACCTTTGCCACCTGCACGGCCGCGTCGTACTGCTTTTGGGCATAGGTCGACTGCTCGTCCTCGAAAGTGAGGTAGTGGTGGAGGAGGCCCTCGCGCTCCTGGACCTCGCGTGAGGGTGCTAGGCCGAGCTGCATGCGCCCGAGCGCCAAGGGACGGCCGCGCATCAGGCGGAGCTGGGCGTCCGGACCGAGCCGCACGCGGCCGAAGACGGCGCGCGGATGCTCCATGAAATAGCGGCCGACGAGGTCCTCGCCATTGCCGAGCCCCTTTGCCTGCACATCGCTCGAGGCGAGGAGCAGGCGCGCGTTCTCGAGGCCCCCTGCCCCGAGCACGAAGCGTCCTGGCCTTGATCTCGTGGCGCCGCCCGTCGAGCGTGCCGACGCTCAGGCGCTCGACGCGCCTCCCGTCGCCCGAGACGGCGAGGCCCACCGCGTTGGCGTGCAGCAGGACGCGGATGTGCCGTGAGCGCTCGAGCCGTCGGCGATGCGCGGCGCCGAAGCGCATCGGCCGCCGCGCCCAGAGCGAGATCGTGGGCTCGAGCGAGCCGTCCTCGAGCAGAAGCCGCTCGCCCCGGCCCATCAGGCCGTCATAGTGGGAGGTCGCGAAGTAGGATGGGCCGGGCAGATCGAAGGCGCGGCCGGCTGCCTCGTAGTGCTGCGCTATCTCCTCATAGGCGATGGGCCAGCCGCTGTCGGCGATCCAGGGCCGCGGCGCGACGTCGGTGGGTGTCGAGCCGCATGCAGCGGCCGGCCCAGAGGTTGCAGGTGCCGCCGAAGCAGCGGGCGCGGGCCATGTAGTCCGCGCGCACCGGGTCGCCGACGCTCAGGATGTCGTGCAGCGCCTGGGTCTCCGGCTCCGGCTCGAGGCCGCCGGCCTCGACGATGCAGGCACGTCGATGCCCGCGGCCTCGAGCTCGAGCGCCAGGGTGATCCCGGCCGCACCGGCACCGACGATGCAGATGTCCGTCTCGAGGCTCGAGCCGGAGGGCAGATCGAGGGCGTCGAGCATGGTCATGGCGAAGGCGCTCCGGCCGGCCCGCGTTGTGATCAGGCGCTCTCGGTGGCCTTCTCGGGGCTCAGGCTCAGCCCGTTCGCCCGGCAGACCTCGGCAAACAGCCCGGCGGCGGGTCGCGGCGTGCGGGCCTGCGTCGCGAAATCGGTCTCGGCGAGGCCGAAGCGCGCGGTCGTGCCGAGCGCCCATTCGTAATTGTCCATGAGGCTCCAGTGCAGATAGCCACGGACGTCGTGCCCGTCCTGCAAGGCCAGGCCGAGCTGGCGCAGATGGTCGACGAGATAGGCGTCGCGGACCGCATCGTCCTGCGTGTCGACGCCGTTCTCTGTGACGATGATGGGCCTGCCGTAGCGGGACAGTCGGGCGATCATGCGGCGCAGGCCCTCCGGGTAGATCTCCGCACCCATGTCGCTGTAGCGCCGCGGCTGGCCGTGATGATCCTCACGACAGTCCTCGCCGAACAAGACGGCCTTCCCCCTGGGCGCCCAGCGCACGACCATGCGCGTGTAGTAGTTGAGCGCCACATAGTCGAGAAGCGGCCGGCCGCCCTCGGAAGCCATCATGAAGCAGAGGCGGTTGAGGAAGAAGTCCCGGGCCGATGAGGCGGCCCGATCAAGGGCACGGCCCGGCGCGCAGGGCATCACATAGGGCGCGCTGTGGGCAAAGCTGACCATGGCGTCGGGGCGCGCCTCGTGGATGACCCGATAGGCCAGCCGGTGGGCCCGGCACATGTTCATGGTCACCCGTAGCGCCGACAGCCAAGACCCCGTCCGACAAGGCGGAAAGTGGCCCAGGACGTAGGCGTACTTGGCGTAGACCGTGGGCTCGTTGACAGTGATCCAGAAGCGGACCCGGTCCTTCAGCCGCCCGACGACATGACGGGCATAGCGCTCGAAATGGTCGACATTCCTTCGCTGCAGCCAGCCGCCCCGGTCGGCGAGCCAGGCGGGGTTGGTGAAGTGATGGAGCGTCAGGAGCGGCTCGAGGCCGCGGCGCTGGAGGGCATCGAGCACGGCCTTGTAGTGGTCGATCGCCGCTTCGTCGAACTGGCCTGGAGCAGGCTCGATCCGGCTCCACTCGAGCGAAAGGCGATGCGCGTTGTGGCCCATGCCGGCGGCGAGGTCGAAGTCGCGCTCGTAGAGCTCGTAGTGCCGGCAGGCCTCGCCCGAGCGATGGGGCAACAAGCCCTCCTCCTCGAGACGCCACCAGTCGTTCTGTCGGTTGCCGCCCTCCACCTGATGGGCCGCCGTCGCGGCGCCCCAGAGAAAGCCCGGTGGAAAGCCGAGAAACGCCGCCTGCCCGTCCAGCTCCGCCACACCCCCGCCCACATCTCGCCGCGGATCGGGAAGCCGACCGCGCGCAAGGTCTAGGGGCGGTGAGCCCGTCCGGCAAGACGGTGCCATCCGGCGCCGGCCGGCCACCGCTGCCGGCTCAGAGGCGGAGCGGCCGGCAGCTTGCCTTCGCTTTCGCGGCGAGCATACCGCAGAAGGAGCGGGCCACATCCTCGCTGGCGAAGGGCCCGACGAGAAGCGGCTGCGGACCGTCGCCGCTGCTGGCGAGATGGAGCAGCCCGGCCGCGAGCTGCGGGTCGGCCTGCCGCACAGCCTGCCAGTGGGCTTCGGCCGCGACCGGCGACGGGAAGCTGCCCAGATCCGCAACCCAGTCGCCCAAGGGGGATCTGCCGTCCCGGATCTCGCTCTCCTCGAGGGCCACGGCAGACGCCGCGCTCACCCCGAAGGGCGGCGGCACCGTCGGCGGCGCCGGCACATCGGTCGCCTCGAGCGCGACCAGATCACTGTCGCCCGGGGTCGGCGCGGGATCGGCCGCGCTCTCGAGCGCCGCGTCAGCCTGCGGCGGGACCAGCGGCACAGGGTCGTGCCCCGGTGCCACGGCGTCGGGCTCGGCTGTCACCGGAGGGGCTTTCCGCGGAGCGAGCGCCGGCCGCTCGGGGCTCGAGGGCGGCGCCACCCCCATCGTCACGGCGGGTGCGATGACGGCACTCCGATGCGCCAGCAGCTGGGCCGCCTTGGCCGAGCTTCCGAGGCCTCTGAGCTGGCCGAAATAGGCCATGTTGGCACGGACGTCGGCATCCGAGAGGTCGATCCTGAAGAGCCTCTCGGCTGCGCTGTCGTTGCCCATGAGAGCGTAGATGACGGCCAGGTTCTGGCGCGACCTGGCCGACGCCGAGGGGCGCTCGGCGAGCGGCCTCAACGTGGCGATCGCCGCATCGAACTCTCCGGAGAGGGCCTGGGAGAGAGCGAGGTCGTTGACCGTGGCCGGGTCGTCCGGGGCCGTTGCCAGTGCCTGACGATAGCGCCGCTGCGCCTGCTCGTGCCGGCCCAGCATGTCGAGAACGACGCCCAGCGTCGTCAAGAGCTTCGGATCGTTCGGCATGCGATCGATCACCGCCTCGACCTGCACGGCTGCCGCATCGGGACGGTTGAGCGCGATCATGGCGCGCGCATAGCCGCGCGTGGCGTCGGGATCGTAGGTGTCGATGCGCAGCGCCGCCCGGTAGGCGTCGAGGGCGTCCTGGACCTTGCCTTCCGCCAGCAACGCGTCGCCGAGCCTCGTTGCCGGCCTGCGGATCGCCCTTGGAGCCTCGCCATGGCGCGCTGGAACAGGAGCGCTGCGGTCTGCGGCTCTCCGGCCCGCATGGCATCCTCGCCCATCGTCATCAGGCGATCGGCGCTGCTCCCCTTGCCTGCGGCGGCGCCGACCGGCGCGCCGAGCTGGGTGAGCGAGCTCGACGTAGCAACCAGCGAGAGCCAGCATCGCGACGGGCAGGACGAGCCGAATGCGGGAGAGGCTACCGAGCGGCACGTGATCATCCCCCTTGGGCAACAGCCGCCTAGATAAGCTCTCTTCCCTTGCTCCATCGTTAACGGGGCGATCCCGCCCTCAGACCTCGGTGATCTTCCCCAGCAGCACGGCGCGACGGGCGCCGGTGACGGAGGGCACGTTGGCCGGGATCTCGTCGATCCTGGCCGCAGCCATGAGCGCGAAGGCGATGGCCTCCTTGAGGCCGCCCGGCAGCGCACGATCGTCGCTCGTCACCACCCGCGCGTCCGGGAAGGCGAGCTGCAGCCGGCGCATCAGCTCCTTGTTGAGAGCGCCGCCGCCGCTCGCCACGATCTCGCCGATGGGTGCCGTCGGCCGAACGAAGCGCTCGACGGAGCCGGCCACGCCGTCGACCGTGAGCTGCGTGGCGGTGGCGAGGAGATCGAGCCAGTCCTGCCGGTTGGCCGGCGCCGCCCATCCGAGAAGCTCGTCGGCGAATGGCGCCCCGAACTGCTCGCGCCCGGTCGAGCGCGGTGGCGGCTCGGCAAAGAAGGGATCGGCCAGCAGGCGGCTCAGCCAGTCGTCGCGCACCCTCCCCTGGGCCGCGAGAGCGCCGTCCCGGTCCATCGAGGATGCGCCGCCGGTGAGCCGACGGACGAGCTCATCGATCACCATGTTGCCTGGGCCGCAGTCGAAGCCGACGAGGCCCAGAGCACGATCGGCCTCACGCGGGACAATGGTGAGGTTGGCGATGCCACCGATGTTGAGCGCGAGAACGGTCAGGTCGGGCCGGCCAAGGAGCCAGCCGTCGACGACCGGCACGAGGGGCGCCCCGCATCCTCCGACGGCGATGTCGCCCTGGCGGAAGTCGCTGACGACGGGGCAGCCCAACCGCTCGGCCAGGAAGCTCGACTCGCCCAGCTGGACGGTCACCTGGCCGTGCTCGTGATAGACCGTCTGGCCGTGCATGCCGACAAGGTCGAGCTCGAGCCCCTCGCGCCGCGCCAGGGCATCGGTGGCGGTGGCGTACCATTCGCCGAGCCGCCGCCCGAGATGGGCTGCCTCGACCACGGTCAAGGCCGGTCCCTTGGCGAGGCCGACCCTGAGATCGGCCGGAATCGGCTCGCTCGCCGAGGCGACGAGATCGAAGCGCCAGGGTGCTGCGCTCTCGATACGGCAGAGGACGACGTCGAGGCCATCCATCGAGGTGCCCGTCATGAGGCCCGCCACGAGCCTGGAGGGCTTCTGGCGGACCTCGGCGAGGCGTCTGACAGCCACGACGCGCCGACCGCTCAGAGCGTGCCGGGAAAGGCGCCGCCGTCGATCAGGATATTCTGGCCAGTGATGTAGCCCGCCTGCCGCGAGCAGAGGAAGGCGCAGAGCTCCCCGAACTCGTGCGGATCGCCGAAGCGACGGACGGGGATGGCGTTCCGAGCCGCCTCGGTCACTTGATCGAGGGGCTGGCCCCGCTTCTGCGCGGCCGAGGCCAGGTTTGTGCGAAGCCGGTCGGTGTCGAAGCGGCCGGGGAGGATGCCGTTCACCGTGACGCCGGTGGGCGCCATCGCGCGAGCCAAGCCGGCGACGAAGCCCGTGAGACCCGACCGTGCGCCGTTCGACAGGCCGAGCTCGGCGATCGGCGCCTTCACCGCGGAGGAGGTGATGTTGACGATGCGGCCGAAGCCTTTCGCGGCCATCTTGTCGATCGTGGCGCGGATCAGCTCGATGGGGGTGAGCATGTTGGCGCGCACCGCGGCCAGCCATTCCTTCTCGCCCCACTCGCGGAAGTCGCCCGTCGGCGGGCCGCCGGCGTTGTTGATGAGGATGTCGGGCTCCGGGCAGGCGGCCAGCAGCGCGGCCCGCCCGCTCTCGGTCGTGACGTCCTGGGCGACGACCTGGACCCGGACGCCGGTGGCGTCACGGATCTCCTGCGCCGTGGCCTCGAGCGCCTCGGCGCCGCGAGCGTTGATGACGAGATTGACGCCGTTGCGCGCCAGCGAGAAGGCGCAGGCCTTGCCCAGCCCCTTGCTCGCAGCGCAGACGATGGCCGTGCTACCGGCGATACCCAGATCCATGCCTATCGCTCCTCCCCGGAGTTCGCTCTAGAGGATCGCCCGCTCCCCGCCCTCGCCGTCCTCGCCTCCTCCTCGCGCATCCGCATCCTCTCAAGGACGGATCGGGCGAGATGGAGGCCAACCGGACGCCTCGCGCAGAGCGACGCACGATCCAACGCCTCGACCAGACTCCGGACGGCGGCGAATGACCGCTCCATCCGTGCCAGCAGGTACCTGACGACCTCACCCTCGACCGGAAGCTGCCTGTCGGTCAACTGCTTGACGAGCACGGCTGCCAGAAGGTCGTCGTCGGGCGGCTCGATATGGACCATCCAGGCCGTCGCCAGCCGGGAACGGAGATCGGGCAGGCGGAAGGGCCATGCGGCCAACGGCCGACGGGAGGTGAGGAGCAGATGCCCCTCCCTCTCCGCCAGGAGGTTGTAGAGGTGAAGAAGGATGGGCTCGTCGGCGACATGCTCAGCATCCTCGACCACCGCTGCCCGCGACAAGCCCAGGCGCTGCAAGGGGTCAGCGATGGACCAGATCTCCGCCGCGGAAAGGAGCTTGGCGTCGGCACGCTGTGACCAGATCCGAGCCAGATGCGTCTTCCCCGACCCTTCGGGCCCATCCAGGATCAACGCCACGGAGGGCCAGCGTGGCCAAGCCAGAATTGCCGCCAGCGCGGTCTTGTTGGTGGCGACGGCCTGGAAGTCGGCCAGCTCCGAGCCCTCGCTCACGGGAAACTCGAGCACGAGCTGGCGATGGTCGGCAGCCTGCGCCGCGCCTTCGCCGAGCTCGCGCTGGGGCCTGCCTGTCCGCATCACACGGTCGATCGCCGTGGGGGTCAGGAGCGCATCCTGCCCTCGGCCGCCGCATCGAGGCGCAGGCCGGCACCGAGATAGGCGAGCGCGGAGGTGGCGGTGAAGATCGCCACGAGCTGACCGAGGATCTCGATCACCGGGGCCGCATCCGCGATCCCGCCCAGGTGGGCCAGGATGAAGCCCACCAGGGTGAGCTGAAGGAAGGTGCAGATCTTCCCCACCACCCGCGGCTCGATCCGGAAGGAGCGGACCCGGTAGCGCAGGAGCGCCGTGCCGGCCACGAGCAGCACATCACGCCCGATCACGAGCGCCACGAGCCACACAGACAGGGAGCCCTGCCAGCCAAGGACGAGAAACATGGCACCGATGAGGAGCTTGTCGGCGGCGGGATCGAGCGCCGCGCCGAAGGAGGTGCAGCCGTTAACCCGCTTGGCGACGAAGCCGTCAGCCACATCGCTCAGCGCCGCCGCCATGAACACCCAGAACGCCGCGGCATAGTTGCCGCTCTCGAGCATGACGACGAGCGGAACGACAAGGAAAAGTCTGGCTATGGTCAGGAGATTGGCAAGATTCCTGTAGGCCTGGACCAGTGATCTTCCCGCGAACCTTAGGATCAGCCCTGCTGAGCGGGCTGGCTGGCCGCGAGTTGCAATTGCCATTGGTTGCTCTCCGAGGACAATTCCAAGCCGCGTCGGCCGAAAGCATCCTGTAGTCGGCCGACATCACCCGCATAGGTAAGGGTCACCTCAGCACGATCACGAGCAAAGCTTTCGATGCGGACCTCGCGTACCTCAGGCATGGTATCCAACTGATGCATTATCTGGACCCAGGTGGCAAGCGTCGGCAAGCGGCACGGTGACCGAGATCGTCGAGCTGGGCCCGACGGCTATCCCGCGCGAGGCCTTCCAGGCGGAGCGCAGACGGTCGGCGGCGGCATGGGCGGCGGCGCTCCAGATATCGCTGCCATCCGCGGGGGCGCGCCACATCAAAGGTCACGCGTCGTGCGATCAGCGCATCGCTGCCGAAGCTCTGGAGCGCCACCGAAAGGCCGGTGGGTGGCGCATCGGTCGCGGCTGGCTGGCCCGTGCCGCTCGCAGTGCCTGCTTGGGCGTGGCGATGGCCAGCACGACGTCGCTCACCTGATAGCGCTGCGCCAGCTGCGCGAAGGCGCTCTCGTCGCCGCGCTCGGCCGCCGCCGGCGGCAGGGAGGCAATGTCGTCGATGTCGCCCAGCGGCAACACCAGGCGGAGAACCGACTCGTCGGCAACCGCCGTGCCCCAGGCCTGGCGCCAGTCCGCGTTGTCGGCCCACAAGAGCAGGGATCCATCACGGGCGACGGCGGGGACGATCAGGATCGGCTCCGACTGCTGATTGACGAAGGGGACGCCAGCCGACTGGAGGAGGCTCTGCACCGCCTGCGGTCGATAGGCGACATTGATCGTCGCGATATAGCGGGTCGGGGCCACCTTCTCGGACGCGACCTCGTAGCTCTGGACGTAGCTGTCCATCGGCAGCGTCGCGACGGAGGGGAGACGGCCGGCGTCCTCGGCGGCCGTGAGCTGGCTGAGCAGACGTGCCAGCCCGTCCCGCTCGGCCTGCTGGATCGCCTGCGTGCGGGCCGCGACCGCATTCGCGGCCGAGACGTCGACCTTGACGCCTGCGGCAGTGTAGAGGTCGGCTGCGCTTGAGGCGAAGGCAGCCGCCGACAAGGAGCGTGGCGACCAAGATGACCAGTCGGGCGAGCATCGCCCTCCCCGGCCAGAGCAGCGGCGCTTGCCGCATTGAAATGATCTCCCAGGCGCCTAAGTTCGCACGCGGCGCTTTTGGCCGCGCCGCCTAATAGCCATGGCGTCGAGGATGACACAAGGGAAGGGGAGCGGCGACCGGTACCGCGCGGCAGGGGTCGACATTGCCGCCGGCAATGCCCTGGTCGAGCGCCTGAAGCCGCTGGCCGAGCGCGACTGCCCGACGCGGGTCCCTCACCGGTCTCGGGGGCTTCGGCGCGGTGTTCGACCTTGCCGCCGAGGGCTTTCGCGATCCGCTGCTGGTGGCGACAACCGACGGCGTCGGCACGAAGGTGCTGATCGCTCTGGAGACCGGCAAGGTCAGAGGCCTCGGAATCGATCTCGTCGCGATGTGCGTCAACGATCTCGTCGTCCAGGGCGCCGAGCCCTTGTTCTTTCTCGACTACTTTCGCCACCGGGCGCCTCGAGGCCGGCACCGCGATCGCGGTGCTCGAGGGCATCGCCGAGGGCTGTGCCGCGGTCGGCTGCACGCTGGTCGGCGGCGAGACGGCCGAGATGCCGGGGCTCTATGGTGCCGGTCACTTCGACCTCGCCGGCTTTGCCGTGGGCGCGGTCGAGCGCGACGCCCTGCTGCCGAGGCGCACGATCGCGCCGGGCGACCGCCTCCTCGGCCTTGCCTCCTCCGGCGTGCACAGCAACGGCTTCTCGCTCGTCAGGAAGATCGTCGAGGAGGTAGGCGGCCGATCTCAGCGCTGCGGCCCCCTTCGACGACAGCATCTCTCTCGGCGAGGCGCTGGTGACGCCGACCCGGCTCTATGTGCGGAGCTGCCTCGCCGCGGCCCGAGCCGGGCAGGTGAAGGCGATGGCGCACATCACGGGTGGCGGCCTCGTCGAGAACATTCCTCGGGTGCTTCCGAGAGGCTGCATCGCACGGATCGACGCGCGCAGCTGGCAGCTACCCGGTGTGTTCCGCTGGCTCCAGGAGAGCGGCGACCTCAGCCCCCTGGAGCTGGGCCGGACCTTCAATGCCGGGATCGGCATGGTGCTGATCGCCCCGGCCGACCGCGAGGCCGAGCTGCGAGCGGACCTCGAGAAAGCGGGCGAGACGGTCTTCGCGATCGGCGAGATCGTGGCCGACCCCGGCCCCCCGCGCGTGGACCTGATCGGCATCGAGACGGCATGGCGCCGCGGCGCGTAGCGGTCCTGATCTCGGGCTCGGGCACCAATCTCGAGGCGCTGATCGAAGCGGCGCGGGAGCCGGGCTTCCCCGCCGAGATCGGTCTCGTTCTCAGCAACCGCGAGGACGCCTTCGGGCTGATCCGCGCCGACGCGGTCTGGCATTCCCACCACCGTGGTGAATCATCGGGGCTTCGCGACGCGGGCGCTCTTCGAGGCCGAGATCGGCCTGCGCCTGCGCGATGCCGGCATCGAGCTCATCTGCCTTGCAGGCTTCATGCGCGTGCTCACGACCCCCTTCGTCGAGGCTTGGCACAACCGCATCTTGAACATTCACCCTTCCCTGCTGCCGGCCTTCGCGGGCCTCGACACGCATGCGCGGGTTCTGGTGGCAGGCGCCCGTGTGTCGGGCTGCACCGTCCATCTCGTGAGGCCGGTCGTCGACAGCGGGCCGATCATCGTGCAGGGCATCGCCCCGGTGCACGAGGACGACACGGCAGCGACCCTGGCTGCCCGCGTGCTCGAGCTCGAGCATGTCTGCTATCCGCGAGCCCTGGGGCTCTTTGCCTCGGGCGAGGTCGCTGTGCAGGGCGAGCGCGTGGTCACGCGGCCCGGGAGCGGAGCCTCAAGGCTCGTGCTGCACCCGTCCCTCCCGGCGGGGGCCGGCGCCGCGAGCAGCGCCTGAGCGCCCGTCGCGCCGACGGCCCCGGACTTGACGGTCAGGGCTCAGCCGACGATCTCGACCCCGGCGAAGAAGAAGGCGATCTCGTTGCTGGCGTTCTCGGCGCTGTCCGAGCCGTGCACCGAGTTGGCCTCGATGCTCTCGGCGAAGTCCTTGCGGACCGTGCCGTCCGCGGCCTTCGCGGGGTCGGTGGCGCCCATCACCTCGCGATTCCTGGCGACGGCGTTCTCGCCCTCCAGGACCTGCACGACGATGGGCCCCGAGGTCATGAACGTGCAAAGCGAGGCGAAGAACGGCCGCTCGCGGTGCACGCCATAGAAGGCCTCGGTCTGAGCCTGCGTGAGCTGAAAGCGCTTTTGCGCAACGATGCGCAGGCCCGCTTTCTCGAAGCGGTCGTTGATCGCGCCCGTGAGGTTGCGTCGGGTCGCGTCCGGCTTGATGATCGAGAGCGTGCGCTCGGCGGCCATGAGTGCCTCATTGACAAAAGTGGTTTGGGACAAGCGGTTTGGGAAGTCCGGTGGCGGGGCCCAGCCGGGCCGCCAGCATCGCGGCGCCTTATACCGACGGGTCGCTGCCGGCGGAAGGGGCCGAGGCCTCGACCTCGCGCGCCACTGCCCAGCCGCCCCGCTGGTTCTGCTGCCAATAGACGAGCCGATGCCCCTGGGCACGCGCCTTGCGCCAGCGCTCGCGTGCCATGGCTACGGCCTGCTCGTCCTGCCCGTCGAAGAGATCGAGTACTCTCGTGAAGCTCGAGGCGTCGTCCATCGGCGCCCCCTCGACGAGCAGAAGAACGGTCGACGCGTTGGGGTTCTCGATGGCGGTCGTGAGCCAGATCGGCTGGTGCGGGGCGTGGCCGTCCGATTCCGAGCCATGCGGCAGGAAGGACTCCCGACTGTAGAGCCAGAGGTGGCGGTCGAGGAGCTCGAGGCGCTCCTTGGTGGCGGCGCGGAGCACGGCCCGCTGGCCACTCGCCAGCACCTTCTCGAGGAGACGCGGCAGCGCCTCCTCGAGCGTGCTCCGCGTGAGATGATAAAAGCCGATCTCGGCCACCGACGCGTCCCTCGCCCGGCTATCCTCAGCTTTCGAGCCGATCCTCGACGAGCTGATCGAGCAGCCGCACGCCGAACCCGGTCGCACCCTTGCGCGCCAGCGGCAGATCGCGCGACGACCAGGCGACGCCAGCGATGTCGAGATGCGCCCAGGGCACGGAGCCCACGAACTGCTGGAGGAACACGGCGCCTGCCGTGGCGCCGGCCTCGCGCGCGCGGCCGACGTTCTTGATCTCGGCGATGTCCGAGCGGATGTGCTTTTCGTAGGCCTTGCCGAGCGGCATGCGCCAGAGCCGCTCGCCCACCGTCTCGCCCGCCGCCTGGAGCTGCGCCGCGAGCCCGTCGTCGCTCGCGAACAGCCCCGCCTGCTCGTGGCCGAGAGCGACGATGATGGCACCCGTCAGGGTCGCGAGGTCGACGATCGCGCTGGGCTTGAAGCGGTCGCAGGCATACCAGAGGACATCCGCCAGCACGAGGCGGCCTTCGGCGTCGGTGTTCACCACCTCGATCGTCTTGCCGGACATCGCACGGACCACGTCGCCGGGGCGCTGCGCCGTTCCGGACGGCATGTTCTCCACGAGCCCTATGAGGCCCACGACGTTGGCCTTCGCCCGGCGGGCGGCGAGCGCACGCATCGCACCGAAGACGGCGGCAGCACCGCCCATGTCCCACTTCATCTCCTCCATGCCGCCTGCCGGCTTGAGAGAGAGACCGCCGCTGTCGAAGCACACCCCTTTGCCGACGAGCGCGACCGGCGCCTCCTCGCCGCCGCCGGCCCAGCGCATCACGACGACGAAGGGCTGGCGCACGCTGCCCTGGGCTACCGCGAGCAACGCCCGCATGCCGAGGGCCTCGAGCTTCTCGCGGTCGAGGATCTCGACCTCCACGCCCAGCGGCTCGAGCTCGTGACAGGCCTCGGCGAATGCCTCGGGCGTGAGGACATTGGCCGGCTCGGCGACGAGATCCCGCGCCCGTGCCACGGCACCCGCCTGCGCCTCGAGCCGCACGCCCAGCCCATCGGCATCGGCGACGGTGAAGCTCAAGGTCTCGAGCCTGTCCTGCTCGTCATCCTCGGCGGGCCGATGGTACTTCTCGAAGCGATGGCTCTTGAGCTGAGCGCCCAACGCCAGACGGTACGCCACCTCGTGGGCCTCCAGGCCGAGTGCGAGGCCGGTCGAGGGTGCCACGGAGGCGGACCTGGCATGCGCCGCGCCGAGCCTGAGCGCCAGCGTGCCGCCGAGCTCCTCGAGCTCCAGCCTCGTCAGGGCCCGCTCCTTGCCGGCCACGACCACGAGAAGCCGGTCGACGCCGAGCCCGGCCGGAAAGGGCAGATCGACGACATGTCCGTGCTTGCGCCGCTTTCCAGCCGCCTCCAGGGCCCGACGCACGAGCCCTCCGGTACGCGTGTCGGCATCGGCCGCGGCCCCGCTCAGCGTTCCGGCCTGATCGGCCAGCACGACCAGAACAGCGCTCCCGGCCGGCTTTGCCTCAGTGAATACAATTCTCATCCCGTCCCTCTCCACTCGACCGGCCCAGCCGTCTCTCAGCCCTGATAGCAAGGGCCAACATCTGCCTACACCCGTGGACGCTCCGCCGGCGCCCCGCTAGAAGAAGGCTTCGCGGCGCGCCCGGCGTCTACCAAACCAAGAGCAGCTCGACGACCGCCTTGCCCCAAGCTCCGTCCGTCGCCCGCCGTCTCTGTCGCTCCACCACGCTTACCCTTGCGGTGGCGGCTGGCCTGCTGGCGCTTGAGCCCTCGCCGGCAGTCAGTGCCCCAACACACCCCGTCGCCAAGCCGCAGAAGGGCAACCAGATACCGCTCGTGATGACCTCCGACATGCTGATCTTCGATACCGCGAAGAGTCGCGTCATGGCAGAGGGCAATGTCGAGGTGACGCGGGGCGCCGAGCGCCTGCTCGCCGATCGCATGACCTACGATCAAGCAAGCAACGAGCTCACGGCCAACGGCAACGTCGTCCTGATCGCGCCCGGCGGTCAGGCCTTCTTCGGCGACAGCCTCAAGGTTTCGGGCGACTTCAAGGAGGCGGTCATTGAGCGGCTGGGCGCGCTGCTCGGCCCTCAGGGCCGGGCGGCCGCAGTAAGCGGCACGCGCCAGGGCGGCACGGTCGAGGAGCTTCATGACGCCGTCTTCTCCCCCTGCCCCGTCTGCGCGAAGACCGGCAAGCAGCCGCTCTGGCAGATCCGGGCCAAGAGGGTCGTTCGCGATGAGACGAGCCAGACGATCACCTATCACGATGCGACGTTCGATTTTCTAGGCGTTCCAGTAGCCTGGACCCCTTACTTCTCGCAGCCCGACCCAACGGTCAAACGCAAGACGGGACTCCTGACGCCGACCTTCGGCTCGAACTCGACGCTGGGCCTGACGCTCGAGACGCCCTTCTTTTACGTCATCGCGCCGAACCAGGACCTGACGATCACGCCGCTTTTCACGACGAAGGCGGACACGGTGCTGCAGGGTCAGTATCGCGAGCTGCGCGGCATCGGCGAGACCACCCTGGGTGGCAGCTTCGCCTACACCGACGCCTACAGCTCCAGCAACAACCCCGCGGAAGGAAAGGAGCTTCGCGGCGACCTTCAAGGTCGCGGCCGCTACGATCTCGGCGACAATGTGCAGGCGGGCTTCGACGCGTTCGTCACGACCGACAACACCTATCTGAAGCGCTACAACTTCTCCAACGAGGATGTGCTGCAGAACGACGCCTATCTGCAGAAGCTGGACGGCCTCGACTACTACGGCCTGCACAGCTACGCTTTTCAGACGTTGCGCGAGAACGACACGCAGGGAACCATCCCGATCGTCCTGCCGCTGGCCGAGACGCATATGCGAAGCTCGCTGCTGTCGGACGGATCGCACTTCACCTTGGACTCGAGCTTCCTCGCCCTCACGCGCACCGACGGGCTGGACACGCGCCGCCTCTCGACGGAGGGCGGCTGGGAGCGACCCTGGGTCGGGTCGATCGGCGACCTCTACACGCTGCGGCTGAGCGCGCGCGGCGACGCCTATGTCACCAACGGCGATGCCCAGAACTTCGGCTCGGAGGGTGGCTACAACAGCCAGGGCCGCTTCCTGCCGCGAGCCACGCTGGACTGGACTTGGCCGCTCGTCGCCGATACCGGGAGCTGGAGCCATTTCCTCGCACCCGTCGTGGCCCTCAACCTCGCGCCCACAGGCGGAAATCCGGGCCAGATCCCGAACGAGGACAGCCAGGACTTCGAGTTCGACGAGACCAACGTTTTCGCCGCCGACCGGTTTCCCGGGCTGGACCGCGTGGACGGCGGCCCGCGCGCGGCCTACGGGCTCCGCTTCGGCTCGGTGGCGCCCCAGGGCCTCAGCATCAGCGGCGTCGTCGGCCAGAGCTACCAGTTCGGATTGAAGACGGCCTTCGACACCAACACCGGCATCACGAGCAACTTCTCGGACTATGTGGGCCGCATCGACTTCCGGCCGAGCTCGCTCCTCAACCTCAGCTACAGGTTCAGGATCGACAAGCAGGACTTTGCGCTGCGCCGCAACGACCTCAACGCCGCCTTCGGGCCGCGCTGGGCCCGGTTCAACGTCGGCTATCTCCAGCTCTCCGACCAGCAGAGCGATCTGGGGCCGGAATCGCAAAAGCAGATCACGGGCGGGTTGCGGCTCCAGCTTCTGGACGACCTCGCCCTCGGCATGCAGACAACCCAGAACCTGACCAAGGACACGCCGGTGTCCAGCATGATCGGGGTGTTCTATTCGAACCCGTGCCTCACCATCGTCGCCGGCTTCGAGCAGTCGAACACCCAGACCGGCGACCTGAAAAACGAGACGACGTTCCTGGTCCGTGTCACCCTGACCGGTGTGGGGAACGACACGACCGGCGGGGGCCTGTTTGGTGGCTGATCGGGAGACGACCTTGATCGCTCGTGCCTTGCGCCATTTTCTTGTTGCGTCATGGGCCGCTGCCCTGTGGCTCGGCGCGCCCCTGGCCGTGCCTGCGGCCCAGGCCCAGGCCCAGGCCCAGGCCCAGACCCAGACACCGCAGCTCATCGAGCGGATTGCGGCGGTGGTGAACCAGAACATCATCACAACACAGGACCTCCTCGACCGGATCGACCTCGCCATCGTCAGCTCGGGTCTGCCCAACACGCCCGAGACCCGCCAGCGTCTGGCACCCCAGGTGCTCCGCGGCTTCATCGACGAGACGCTCGAGAAGCAGGAGGCGCAACGGCTGAAGCTCGAAGCGACCAGCGAGGAGGTAGATCGTGCGACCGCGACGATCGCCCAGCGCAACCATATGACGGCCGATCAGCTTGGCTCGTATCTCAAGAGCCGAGGCCTCGATCCGAGCATCCTTCGCGACCAGCTCAAGGCGCAGATCGGCTGGCTCAAGGTCGTCACGCGAGAGCTGAGGCCCAAGGTCGTCGTGACGCGCGAGCAGGTCGATCTGGCGCTGAAGGCCGACGCGGCGGGTAACGAGGAGCTCCGCCTCGGGGAGATCGTGCTGCCGGTCTACTCGCAGGACCAGGAAGCCTCGGTGCTCAAGGACGCGCAGAACCTCGTCGCGTCGATCCGCAACGGCGGCGATTTCGCAGCGCTCGCCCGGCAACTTTCGGCGGCCCAGACGGCAAGCCAAGGCGGCGATCTCGGATGGGTCCGCCTCTCGACCCTGATTCCGCAGCTGAGAGGCGTCCTCGCCTCGATGCCACCCGGCACCGTGACCGATCCGATTCGCACGCAGAGCGGCATTTACGTCTTTCAGGTCCGCGAGCGGCGCTTGGCTCCCGAGCGGCCCGTGACGCAGATCTCCGATGCCGAGCGCGAGCAGGTGCGCAAGCGGCTGGAGGAGGAGCAGCTGCAGCGCCTCGCCACCCGCTATCTCCGGGACCTGCGGCGCAGCGCCTTCATCGACGTGCGTATCTAGAGCCGGAGCCGGCCCGGTCCATGGGCGGCGCCACGAGCCCCGCGTCGCTTCGGGAGATCATCCGGCGCTATGGCCTCGATGCGCGAAAGCGGCTCGGACAGCACTTCCTGCTCGATCCGGGAATTCTGGGCCGCATCGTGGCGGCTGCCGGGCCCCTCGACGGGGCCACGGTGCTGGAGGTGGGACCTGGGCCAGGCGGGCTCACCCGGGCCATCCTGGCGGCCGGCGCCGAGCGTGTCGTCGCGATCGAGAAGGATGCACGCTGCGTGCGGGCGCTGGAGGAGCTGGCCGCTACGGCAGACGGACGCCTGGAGGTCGTGCTGGGCGATGCGCGGGCCTTCGACCCGGGCGTCCTCGCCCGAGCGGGGCCTATCCACGTCGTCGCCAACCTTCCCTACAATGTCGGGACGGAGCTGCTGATCGCCTGGCTCGATCGGCTGGAGTGCTTCACCCGGCTCACGCTGATGTTCCAGAAGGAGGTGGCCCTGCGGCTCACGGCGTTGCCGGGCGGCAGCGACTGGGGCCGGCTCGGCGTGCTGGCGCAGACGCTCTGCCGGGTCGAGCGCCTGATCGAGCTGCCCGCGGCGGCCTTCGTGCCGCCGCCCAGGGTGAGCTCGGCGCTGGTGAGGCTGACACCGCTACCCGACAGGCCGCCCGCCGCGCTCGTGCGTCGGCTATCGGCCGTCACGCAGGCGGCGTTCGGCCAGAGGCGCAAGATGCTGAGGTCGAGCCTGAGGAGCCTGGGCGTCGATGCCGCGAGGCTGCTCGAAGCCACGGGGATCGACCCCCAGCGCCGCCCCGAGACCCTGTCGCTCGATGAGCTGATGCGCCTCGCCCTCGCCTACGACGCTGCGTCATCGTCGAGAGCATAGCTGTCGACGGAGCGGAATTGTCCCACGAAGTCCATGAGCCCGACCAGGCGCCGTCGCTTCAGCCGCTCGGCGCAGAGGATGGCACGCACGGCCGCGACACTGGCCTCGAAGTCACGATTGACGAGCACATAGTCGTACTCGGGCCAGTGCGTCACGTCCGCGGCCACCTGGGCCAGCCGGTAGCGCACAGTCCCCTCGCTGTCCTGGGCGCGCGTCTTCAGGCGCCGCGCCAGCTCCGGCACAGAGGGCGGCAGGATGAAGAGGCCAACCACGTCCTCGGCCGCCGTCGCGCGAAGCTGCTGGGCGCCCTGCCAGTCGATGTCGAAAAGAATGTCACGGCCACTGGCGAGGGCCTCCTCCACCGGTACCCTCGGCGTGCCGTAGGCATGGCCATAGACGACCGCGTGCTCGAGGAGGGCTCCTTCCCGCGCCATGCGCTCGAAGCTCTCCCGATCGATGAAGTGATAGTGGACCCCCTCGACCTCCGAGGGCCGCCTCGGCCGCGTGGTCACCGAGATCGAGAGGTTGAGATCCGGCTCCAGCGCGAGCACGCGCCTGGAGATCGACGTCTTGCCGGCCCCCGACGGCGAGGACATCACCAGCATCAGGCCACGCCGCCTGATCGCAGGGACGGTGGGGGCGTCGGTCGGGCTCATTCCTGGCTCGCTTCTCCACGGTCGTCCCGACGCCTTCTAGCGGCCCGATTCCCACCTACCAAGCCCGCGGGCGGAAAAAAGCCCGTCCAAGGGACTCGCGGGACGTCCGCAGGCGCCTCAGCCACCGCTGGTGCCGCCGCCATCCGAATCGCGAATCCTGCGCCACTTGGCGGCGTTGCGGTTGTGCTCGGCCAGGGTCCTGGCGAAGGCGTGGCCGCCCGTGCCGTCGGCCACGAAGTAGAGATAGTCGACCTTCGCCGGATGCACGGCCGCCTCGAGCGCGGCCCGGCCGGGATTATCGATCGGACCCGGCGGCAGACCGCTGATCTGGTACGTGTTGTAGGGGCTGTCCACCTGGAGGTCGGCACGGGTCAAGGGGCGCCCGAGGGAGCCCTTCCCCTTCGTCAGGGCGAAGATCACGGTGGGATCGGTCTGCAGCCGCATCCCTTTGGCCAGACGATTGTAGAAGACGGCCGCGATCAGGGGGTACTCGCGGGGCAAGGCGCTCTCGCGCTGGATCAGCGAGGCCAGGATCACCATCTCCTCCGGCCCCTTGAGCGGCAGGTTCGGCGCCCGTTCGCTCCACAGCTCGGCAACCGAGGTCCGCATCGCCTGCTGCATGCGCTCGACCAGCCGGATCCGCGGCTCGTCACGCGGGACGAGATAGGTCTCCGGCAGGAGGCCGCCCTCAGCCGGCATCGGCGGCAGGTCGCCGGCCAGCACGCCGGCGGCCCTGAGCGCATCGAAGATCTCGGGCGTCGTGAGGCCTTCGGGGATCGTGATGGGGTGCTCGACCGTCTTGCCGCTCTCGAGCAGGGCCAGCACCTGGTTCGGCGACATCCGGGGCGCGAAGCGGTACTCGCCGGCCTGCAGGCGACGATCACGCCCCGCGAGCCGCGCCGCGATCTCGAGGAAGAGCGGGCGGTCGATCACCTGCTTCACGGCAAGACGGGCGGCGATGCCGCCGAGCCCGGTGCCGCGCGGCATATAGACGATGGTCTCGACGGCGAGCGGCCCCGGCTCGTCTAGCCAGCGGTCGATATAGAGATACCCCCCGATGGCCCCGATGGCAGCCATCACCACGACGGTGAGGCAGGCCCAGAGCAGGAAAGCCTTGGCGCGACTCAAACGCCCGCTCGTCAAGGATCCGGGGGTCGGGTGAAGACGAGGGACGCGTTCGTGCCGCCAAAGCCGAAGGAGTTCGAGAGGGCGGCCCGCACCTCGCGACGCCGCGCCTCATGCGGGACGAGGTCGATGCCGACACAGCTCTCCTCGAGATCGTCGAGGTTCAGCGTCGGCGGCACGATCTGGTCGCGCATCGCCAGGATCGAGAAGATGGCCTCGACACCGCCCGCGGCGCCAAGAAGGTGACCGACAGCCGACTTAGTCGACGACATCGAGATGCCCGCTGCAGCATCGCCGAAGAGACGCTTGACGGCGCCGAACTCGATCTCGTCACCGAGCGGCGTCGAGGTGCCGTGGGCGTTCACATAGTCGATGTCCGCAGGCTCGAGCCCCGCCGAGCGCAGGGCGGCCTTCATCGAGCGGAAGCCGCCGTCGCCGTCGGGCAGCGGCGCGGTCACATGGTGCGCATCGCCCGACATGCCGTAGCCCTTCACCTCGGCATAGATCGTGGCGCCACGCCGACGCGCGTGCTCGAGCTCCTCGAGAACGACCACCCCCGCGCCCTCGCCCATGACGAACCCGTCGCGGGCCTTGTCCCAAGGACGCGACGCCTTTGCAGGCGCATCGTTGAAGCCCGTGCTGAGCGCGCGACACGCGCAAAAGCCGGCGACGCCGATGCGGCAGACGGCAGCCTCGGTGCCGCCGGCGACCATGACGTCGGCATCGTCCAGCATGATCATCCGGGCCGCATCGCCGATGGCATGGGCGCCGGTCGAGCACGCGGTGACGACGGCGTGATTGGGGCCCCTCAGGCCGAAGCGGATCGAGACCTGCCCGCCCGCCAGGTTGATGAGGGCCGAGGTGATGAAGAACGGGCTCACCCGTCGGGGGCCGCTCTTTTCGAGCGTGATCGCGGTCTCGGCGATCGCGTTCAGGCCACCGATACCCGAGCCGATGAGCACACCGGCGCGCTGCCGCTGCTCCTCGGTCTCGAGCGGGAAGCCGGAATTGCGGATGGCCTCGGTGGCGGCGGCAATCCCGTAGATGATGAAGAGATCGTTCTTGCGAAGATCCTTCGGCTCGACGAACTCGGTCGGCCTGAAGGCGCCCTCGCCTTCGCCGGGCACGAGACCGGCGACCCTGGCCGGCAGGTCCGCCACCTCGAAGCGATCGATGTGCCGGATGCCCGACTCCCCGGCGAGGAGCCGACGCCACGTGACATCGACGCCACAGCCGAGCGGCGTGACCAGACCAAGACCGGTGACGACGACGCGACGCTTCACGCGATCATCCCACTTCAATCCTCCGGCGGGAGGACCAGCCCGAGATCAGCTATGTTCCTTGATATAGTTGATGGCGTCCTTGACAGTCAGAATCTTCTCGGCCGCATCGTCCGGAATCTCGCAGCCGAACTCCTCCTCGAACGCCATAACGAGCTCGACCGTGTCGAGACTGTCAGCGCCAAGGTCGTCCACGAAGCTGGCGCTTTCCGTGACCTTCGACTCGTCGACACCGAGGTGCTCGACGACGATCTTCTTCACCCGTTCGGCGATATCGCTCATCCGACTGTCTCCACTTTCGACGCCAAACCGCCCCGCCGCACCGTCCGAGCGTCGTGACGAGGCGGCTTTTACACGATGCCCATTGCGTTGGCCAGCGCCCGCCCCGAGGCGCGCGCCGGCCTAGTCACACCCGATCAGATCATGGCCATGCCGCCATTGACATGCAGCGTCTGGCCCGTCACCCACGCGGCCTCGTCGCTCGCCAGGTAGACGGCGGCGGCCGCCACGTCCTCCACTTTGCCCATCCGGCCCACCGGAATCCGCGCCAGAAGATCGGCACGCTGGCGCTCGTCCAAAGCCTCGGTCATGGCAGTCGCGACGAACCCCGGCGCAATGCAATTCACCGTGATTCCACGGCTCGCAACCTCGGCGGCCAGCGCCTTGCTCATGCCGATCAGCCCAGCCTTCGCAGCAGCATAGTTAGTCTGGCCAGGATTGCCCGTCACGCCGACGATCGATGTCACGCTGATGATCCGACCGTGTCGGCGGCGCATCATGCCGCGCAGCGCGGCACGGCTGAGCCGGAAGCAGGCCGAGAGGTTGGTCTCGATCACGGCCTGCCAGTCGGCATCCTTCATCCGCAGCGCCAGGGTGTCCCGCGTGATGCCAGCGTTGTTGATCAAGATGTCGAGCTTGCCGTGGCTTTCGGCAGCGCCGATCAGCGCCTCCGCGGTACCGTCGTCGGTGATCTCGCCCACCGCGACCGAGGCCCGCTCGCCCAGCGAGCCCGCCAGCTCCTCGAGCGCCTCGCGCCGCCGTCCCGCCAGCGTCACGACAGCACCCTGAGCGTGCAGCGCGCGCGCGACCGAGCCGCCGATCCCGCCCGAGGCGCCCGTGATCAGCGCTACCTTGCCCGACAGATCGAACATCATCTCAAGCCGCTCCCGCGTCGACGAGCGCGCGCAGGGCCGGCTCGACGTCGGCCGGCTCCTGAACAGTCAGAACGGTGGCGCCGACGAGTCCGCGCCTGGCGAGGCCGGCCAGCACCCGGCCGGGGCCGATCTCGATGACCGTCCGGACACCGAGCCGGGCCATCGTCGCCATGCTCTCCCGCCAGCGAACACGCCCGGTGACCTGACGGGTCAATAGATCCGGCAGCGGCTCCGCCGTCGCCACGAGCTCGGCCGTGACGTTGGCGATCAGGGGCGCTTCGGGCTTCGAGAAGCTCGCCCGCTCGAGCTCGACCCCCAGCTCCGCCGCCGCGGGCGCCATCAGCGAGCAGTGGAACGGCGCGCTGACCTGCAGGAGCATCGAGCGCCGTGCACCGCGCTCCTTGCCGAGCGCGACCGCACGCTCCACGGCGCTCCGATGCCCGCTCACCACCACCTGGCCAGCACAATTGTCGTTCGCTACCTGGCAGACCTGGACGCCCTGCGACGCCTCGGCCGCGAGGCGCTCCACCTGCTCGATCTCAAGGCCCAGAATCGCCGCCATCGCCCCCATGCCGGCGGGCACCGCCCGCTGCATGGCGCTGCCCCGGAGCCGGAGCAGGCGCGCGGCCTCGGTGATCGGAAGCGCGCCAGCCGCCGCCAGGGCCGAGTACTCGCCCAGCGAGTGGCCGGCCACGTAGCGCACGATCGTGCTGAGCGGCCGCCCGAGCGCCTGCTCGATCATACGGACGGCGGCGAGCGATGCCGCCATCAGCGCCGGCTGGGCGTGCTGCGTGAGCGTCAGCGTCTCGATCGGGCCCTCGAAGACGACGCGGGAGAGCCGCTCGCCCAGCGCCGCGTCGACCTCGTCGAACACCGCGCGCGCCGCCGGAGCCGCGTCATAGAGCGCCTTGCCCATGCCCACGGCCTGGGCGCCCTGCCCGGGGAAAACTGCTATTGCCGTCATCTGCCGCTTGTTATGCTTGCCGAGAAGCCGCCGAGGCCGGATCAGGCGGCGGCTCGATGGTCGCGTGCTCATATAGGGCGTCGCGCGTCTGTCAAGCAGGGTTGCAGCGCGCCGCCGATGGTGTATTTTCCGGCGCCTGTTTTCGCCCGGTCCCGCTCGTGGAGCGTCGGCCGGCTGCGAGTGGGTAGCGGAAGGGGCCCGATCCTTGATCGTGGCCACCTTTTTTGCCGTCCCTAGTCGGCAAGCGTGGAGATGATCGTTGCATGCCTCTTTATGAACACACGCTGATCGCACGACCCGATCTTTCCGGTCAGCAGGCGCAGACGCTGGCCGAGACGTTCGGTCAGCAGATCACCGAGCAGGGCGGCCGGGTCGCCAAGAGCGAGTATTGGGGCCTCCGGAACCTCGCCTACCGCGTGAAGCGGAATCGCAAGGGCCACTATCTCCACCTCGTCATCGAGGCGCCATCGGCCGTGCTGTCCGAGCTTGAGCGGACGGAGCGCTATCACGAGGACGTGTTGCGCTTCCTCTCGGTCAAGGTCGACGCCCTGGACGAGGGACCGTCGGTCGTGATGCAGGTGCGCGCCAGCCGCGACGATCGCGGCCGCCGCGATCGCAGGGACGATGGGCCGCGGCGCGATGACGGGCCGCGCAGGGATCGCGATGACGGCCCGCGCAGAGATGATGGGCCTCGCAGAGAGGACGGGCGATGAGCGACAATCACGGAAGCTCGCACGACGATCGCGGGTCGGGTGACCGCCGCCGAGGTGGCGAGCCGCCGAACATCACCATTCGGCGCCCGTTCTTCCGTCGCCGCAAGTCGAGCCCGTTCGCCCATGCGGACGCGCCGCGGATCGACTACAAGGACATCAAGCTGCTGCAGCGGTTCGTCTCCGAGCGCGGCAAGATCGTCCCGCGGCGCATCACGGCGGTAACCGCCAAGGAGCAGCGGGCGCTGGCGCAGGCGATCAAACGGGCCCGCGAGCTGGCCCTCCTGCCCTACGTCGCGCATTGATCCGGAGACTTGTGGGGGATGGGACGGGCCGGCGCGGTCACGGCGTTGGCGGGAGCCGCTAGCGGCGTCCTTTTCCTCTCGCTCGTCCTCGGCGCCAAGGCGGCACCCTTCGTCGCCTATTTCGTCCAGTTCCCGCTCTTCTTCTGCGGCCTCGCCTTCGGTCTCGCCTCGGTCACCTTCGCGTCGGCCGGAGCTGCGCTGATAGCGGTGCTGCTGGGCGGTTTCCTGGCCGGTGTGGGCTTCCTCCTGATCGAGGTTGCTCCCACCGTCCTCGTCGTGCGGCAGGCGATGCTGTGGCGCGAGCGCGACGGCGTGGTCGAGTGGTACCCGGCAGGCCGCATCCTGGCCGAGTTGACCTTGCTGACAGCCGGCATCGTCGTCGTGGGCCTCGTGTGGCTCGCCTCGGGCGAGGGAGGCATCGAGGGCGCGTTCGCCAGCTTCGCGCAGGCGCTTTCCACGGAGGCCGCCACCGCCGTAGCCGCTGCGGAGCTGCATGCGCTCACCGTGCGCTGGGCCCGGTGGGTTCCGGGCATCGTCGCGATGTCCTGGATGATGATGACCATCCTCAACGCCGTCTTCGCCCAGCTCCTGGCACGGCGGGCGGGATGGGCCAGGCGGCCGATGCCGGACATCGCCACGCTCGAGGTGCCGCGCTACTGCGCCACCGCGCTGATCGTTGCCCTTGCGGCAGTCGTGGCGCTGGGCGGCTTCCTGGGCTATGTGGCGGCCGCGGCGGTGCTCGTGTTCGCCGTGCCGTCCCTCTTCCAAGGGCTGGCCGTCGTTCACACTTTAAGCCGCCGTCGTGCACCCAACCGTGTTCCCCTGATCTTTTTCTACGTGCTGCTGACGGTGTTCAGCTGGCCCCTCGTGCCTCTCGTGGTCCTGATCGGCCTCGTGGACACCTGGGCCGGCGTGCGCCGCCGCCTGGCGTGATATCGGAGGTCTCTGTCGATGCAGGTCATTCTTCTCGAGCGCGTGCCGAAGCTGGGCCAGATGGGCCAGGTCGTCACGGTCAAGGACGGGTTCGCCCGCAACTTCCTGATCCCAGGCGGCAAGGCGCTCCGTGCGACCGAGCGTGCTCTCGAGGACTTCGAGAAGCGCCGTCGTCAGCTCGAGGCGGTCAATATCGAGCGTCGCCAGGATGCAGAGCAGCTGGCAGGCGAGGTCGAGGGCCGGAGCGTCGTGGTCCTGCGCCAGGCGAGCGAGAGCAACCAGCTCTACGGCTCCGTCTCGGCGCGTGACATCGCCGTTGCGTTCACCGAATCGGGGCTGACGTTGGATCGGCATCAGATCCGCCTCGAGCAGCCGCTGAAGGCGCTTGGCATTCACGAGGTGCGTGTGGCGCTCCATCCGGAGGTCGAGGTCACGCTGTCGGTGAACATCGCCCGTTCCGCGGAGGAGGCCGACATCCAGAGCGGCGTCGCGCCGGCCATAGCCGCCGACGAGGCCGACGAGGAGGAAGAGGAGAGCGAGGAGGACGAGGCGCTGCGAATCGAGGAGCTCATCTCGCCCCGATGAGCCAACACCTCTTGGTGGCGCGGCCCTTTCGCCCCTATGCTGATGGTTGAAGGCTTGACGTAACTGGAGCCAGGGGCCGGCGCCGCCGGTCGGGGCGGCGCGGAGGTGGCGATGGCGAACCGGAAGCTCGAGGGTACCAACGAGATCACCGAGCAGGTGGCGGTGGTCAAGAAATATGCCAATCGCCGACTGTACAACACGGCGAGCAGCAGCTACGTCACGCTCGAAGAGCTCTGTCAGATGGTCCGCGACGGCAAGGAGTTCGTCGTCTTCGACGCGAAGAGCGGCGAGGACATCACGCGCTCGGTGCTGACCCAGATCATCCTCGAGGAGGATAGCAAGGGCCGGAATCTTCTTCCGATCAAGTTCCTCCGGCAGCTGATCGGCTTCTACGACGACAGCCTGCACGCCTTTCTGCCGCGCTATCTCGAGCTGTCGATGGAGAACTTCGCGCGCCATCAGGACCAGATGCGCGGCTACATGGAAGACACCTTCGGCCGCTTCTTCCCGCTCAACCAGTTCGAGGATATGGCACGCCAGAACATGGCGCTGCTGCAGCGTGCTGCGAACATGTTCAGCCCCTTCCCCGGGGACAGCACGCAGGGCTCGGCCGACGCAGCACTCGAGCAGCCGCGTCAGGCACCACCACGAGGCTCCGAGCTCGGCAACGAGGTGCGGGAGCTGCGCGACCGGATGGAAGCGCTGCAGAAGCAGCTGAACGATCTCGGGCGCCCCGCCGAGCCCAAGCCCAAATAGTGGCAGCGGGCCGGCCGACCGTCAGTCGACCCAGCCGGTTCCGTCGTCCCAGAAGGTCCCGTCGTCCCAGGGCTCGCCGCGGAAGGGCTGGGCCGCCTCGGCGTCATCCGCCCAGTCGGCCAGCGGCAGCAGCGCCAGAACGCTCGCAGCGCCGAGAAGGCGGCGCCGGTCGAGCTTCAGCGGCTGGTCCGACCGAGCGGTCGGATAATCCGTCGGGCGGTCGTCGTCCGGGTCCATCGTGATCACCGCGGGTAGTTGACGAGATCGGACCAATAGCGCTCGAGGCTCATCAAGCCGGCGTTCACGTTCTCGAGCTGCTCCGGCGACATGAGCCGCCCCGCGATCTCCTCCGCGTTGCGACGGTAGAGATCGTCGATCCGCGCGGTGAGATCGAGGCCCTTCTCGGACAGCCGCACCCGCGTCATCCGCCTGTCGTGGGCCGAGCGCTCCTGGATGATGTAGCCGTTCTCGACCAGCCTCTTCACGTTGTAGGAGACATTGGAGCCGAGATAGTAACCGCGCGCGGTGAGCTCACCGACGGTCAGCTGCTCGGAGCTTATGTTGAAGAGGATGAGCGTCTGGACGTTGTTGATGTCCTGGATCCCGCGGCGATCGAGCTCGGCCTTGATGACATCGAGAAAGCGTCGATGAAGGCGCTCGATAAGCCGGGTGAGCTGAAGGTAGGGCTCTTTCACTTAGTGCCTCGACGTAATGAGTCCTGGACCCAATGGAAGCCGCCCGATGATGGTGAGCCGAACCTCTCGAGGCTCAGCCCGTCTCACCTGCCATCATCTTGATGATTGCGGAAAAATCCAGCCCCTCGTTCCCGCCTCTGGCGAATATGGTGTAAAGTTGACACGCTTCTGAGGATAATGGTGTCGCCACGCCCACAGACTGGGCGGCCTGCTGGGCGAGCCGGAGGTCTTTCAGCATCATCGCAGCCGTGAAGCCGGCCTGGTAGTCGCGGTTGGCGGGCGATGCCGGCACCGGCCCCGGCACGGGGCAGTAGCTCGTCATGGACCAGCATTGGCCGGACGATTTCGAGCTGATGTCGAAGAGACGTTGCGCATCGAGCCCAAGACGGCTGGCGAGGGCGAAAGCTTCCGAGACGGCGATCATCGAGACGCCGAGAATAAGGTTGTTGCAGATCTTGGCCGCCTGCCCGTTGCCGCTGGGGCCGGCGTGGATGACAGCCTTGCCCATGCTCGCAAGGAGAGGCTCGGCGTGCGCGAACGAGGCCTCCTCGCCGCCCACCATGAAGGTCAAGGTCCCGCCCGCGGCACCGGTGACCCCGCCCGATACCGGCGCGTCGAGCATCGGGAAGCCTCGATCGGCGGCGCTTCGGGCAACAGCCCGCGCCGTCTCGACGTCGATCGTCGAGCAGTCGATCAGGAGCGCACCCTTCGGGGCTGCGGAAAGGACACCCGGCTCGTCCAGATAGACGGCCCGGACGTGCTGCCCCTGCGGCAGCATCGTGACGACGACCTCGGCATCCTTCACGGCCGAGGCCACGTCGGCCGCAACCTCGCCACCGGCCCCGCGCAATGCGTCGGTCGCCGCCTTGGCGAGATCGAAGCCACGGACGGCGTGGCCCGCCTTGACGAGGTTGATCGCCATCGGCAGGCCCATATTGCCGAGGCCGATGAAGCCGATCCGTGCCATGTCTCCTCCTTCGGCGGCCGCCGTCACAAGCCGGTCCAGTCGAGCGGCAGCTCGGCCGCATCGCCCGGATCGAAACAATGATCGACCTCGGCCGGCGTGACGTCGAGAAGATCCCGATGCCGCCAGCGCGGCTGCCGATCCTTGTCGACGAGAAGCGCGCGGACGCCCTCGTAGAAGTCGCTGGCCTCGAGGAAGCGCCGGACCAAGTGATACTCGAGCCGCATGGTGCCCGACATGTCGAGGCTGTGGCCGAGGCGGACCTGGCGATGCGTGACATGGACGCTGAGCGGCGACATCCGCGCCAGCAGCGCCAGCTGCTCCTCGGCCCAGGCCGAGCCCTCGTCGCGCAGGCGCTCGACGACGCCCGGAACATCCTCGGCCGCGAAGCAGCGGTCGACGGCCTCGCGCACGGCGGCCAGCGGCGCCTCGGGGGGCGGCTCGGCGAAGGAGGCGAGAATGGTCCGGACCTCCTCGGCGGCATTGCCGACGGAGACGGCGGCCATCGCAGCCTCAAGGGCCTGGAGCCTCTCCTGGCCCACGAGATGCGTGCCGGCGCCTACATAGAGACAGTCCGCCGCACCCAGCCTGGCGCCGGTGAGCCCCAGATAGGTGCCCGTGGCGCCGGGGCAGCGGGAAAGAAAGCGCGTGCCGCCGACGTCGGGGAAGAAGCCGATCGCGGTCTCGGGCATGGCGAGCATGGTGGCCGCCGTCACGACCCGATAGGCGCCGTGCACCGAGATGCCGACCCCGCCCCCCATCGTGATGCCGTCCAGCAGCGCCACGTAGGGCTTGGGATAGTGGTGGATGCGCCAGTTGAGGCGGTACTCGTCGTGGAAGAAGCCCAGCGCCGCGTCGACGCCGTCGCGCTTGGCCTGATCCGTCACCGCGCGGATGTCGCCGCCGGCGCAGAAGGCCTTCCCGGGCACCGCCTTGACGAGCACCGCGGCCACCGTGGGATCCTCGGCCCAAGCCACGAGCTGCAGGCTCATGGCCTGGACCATCGGGCGCGTCAGAGCGTTGAGCGCGCGGGGCCGGTCGAGGCAGACGATACCCAAGGCACCCTGGCGCAAGAAGCGGATGTCGGTCGCCGTCTCTGCCGTCATCAGGCGAGGATCCGCCGGGCGATGATGGTGCGCATGATCTCGTTCGTTCCCTCGAGGATCTGATGGACCCGCACGTCGCGCAGATAGCGCTCGATGCCGTAGTCCTGGATGTAGCCGTAGCCACCATGCAGCTGAAGCGCCTGGTTCACGACCTCGAACCCTGTGTCGGTCGCGAGACGCTTGGCCATCGCGCAGGCCATGGTGGCGTCCGGGGCGCCGGCGTCGAGCTTGCTCGCCGCCTGCCACACCATCAGGCGCGCCGCCTCGAGCGCGGTCGCCATGTCGGCGATGCGGAACTGGAGCGCCTGGAACTCGGCCAGCGGCCGGTCGAACTGGCGCCGCTCCTTGAGGTAGGCGACGGCCCGCTCGAGGCAGGCGCGCGCCGCGCCGAGCGAGCAGGCGGCGATGTTGAGCCGCCCACCATCGAGGGCCCGCATCGCGATCTTGAACCCCTCGCCCTCCTGGCCCGACCCGGTTCGCCTGCGGCACCCGGCAGCTCTCGAGCTGCACCGCCGCCGTCGGCTGCGAGTGCCATCCCAGCTTTTTTTCGTGCTTGCCGAAGGAGAGGCCGGGCGTGTCCTTCTCGACCACGATGCTCGTGATGCCCGCGGGGCCGGGCCCGCCCGTGCGCGCCATCACGAGATAGAGGCCGGCGGCGCCAGCACCCGAGATGAAGGCCTTGCTGCCGTCGAGGACGTAGGAATCGCCGTCGGCGCGGGCCCGGGTCCTGAGGCTCGCGGCATCGGAGCCCGAGCCGGGCTCGGTCAGGCAGTAGCTGGCGAAGGTGTCCATCGACAGCAGCGGGGGCAGCCAGCGGCGCCGCTGCTCCTCGTCGCCGAACGTGTCGATCACCCAGGCGACCATGTTGTGGATCGAGATGTAGGCGGCGGTCGAGGGGCAGGCGGCCGCCAGCTCCTCGAAGAGGATCGCGGCATCCAGCCGGCCGAGCCCCGTGCCGCCCTCGCTTTCCCGCACATAGAGCCCGGCGAAGCCCAGGGCCGCCGCCTTGCGCAGCGCCTCGACGGGGAAGGTGCAGGCCTCGTCCCACTCGGCAGCATAAGGCAGCAGCTCGCCCTGGGCGAAGTCGCGCCCGAGGCCCTGAATGGCCCGCTGCTCGTCGGTCAGCTCAAATGGCAAGCGTCCGCTCCCCGCCAACGGCTGCTGGTAGCCCCTGGCCCGGGCCGGCGTCAATCGGCGGTGGGCTCGCGGTCCCGGCGTCAGTCCGTGGGGGACGCCGCTGCCGTCTCGCGCAGACCGGGGAGCATTGCTGATGCGCTCGCCGATCTGACGGGAGAGATCGCGCAGCGCGGCCTCGGCGGCGGCATCGATCGCCGCCGTCCCACCGCCGCAGGTCCACCCGATCGGCCCCTCCGCCATGTCGCTCGCCTCAAGCGTCGTGCCAAGCAGGCGGCCTTGCGGACCGTCGACCGTGACATCGGCAGCCATGGCGACCTGTGCGGTCATTCGGCTGGCAACAAGGCCCGGCACAAGATGGAGGTGGACGGCGAGCTTGTCGGCGCGCACGCGCACGAGGCCGCTCGAGCCGGCGAGGCGGATCTGCTCGGGGGTGAAAGGGGCGTCGACCCGCTCGACCTGGCCCACGAGCGGCTGCAAGGTCTTCGCGATCGATTGGGCGAAAGCGTCACGCAGATCGACCGGATAACGGTGCATGCCACAGGCGATGCCGTCGACCCGATAGCTGCCGTCCAGCGGTGAGGGGTCGACGAGCAGCAGGTAGCGGCCCGCGAGCGGCTCCCTGTAGCTGGTCGCGATGCCATAGGCGGGGCTCGGCTCGACCTTGGCCGGATAGGTACAGCCCGCGAAGAGCGCCATCGCCGCGCCGAGAGCCAAGCCGCAACACAGGCAGCGCAGCCGGCGCGGCGCGGCGCTCCCCTGTATGTCCCGATCCACCGCCATCGATGCTTCCTCCTCGACAGCAGGAAACGGCCAGCCACGGAAGCGCGTTCCGCCGCAGCCCTCAGCCCGACGGGCGACGTCCCCGGCCGCCGCGCGCCAGATCCTTGATGATGCCGCGCATCAGGTGGATCTCGGGGCGGGTCCAGCCGCGGCGCTCGATCATCACCTTGATGGTGCGGGCGAGGCTGATGCGGCGGTCGGCGGCGCGGAAATAGTCGATGGCGTCGAGCTCGGCCAGAAGATGTTCCAAGACGCCGTCGACCTCCGCCTTGGTGGCCGTGGGATCTCCGCCGGGCGGCGGCTGCAGCGCCGGCGTCGTGTCGGCCGCCTTGAACCACTCATAGCCAAGCAGCAGCACCGCCTGAGCGAGGTTGAGGGAGGAGAAGGCGGGATTGAGCGGCACGGAGACGAGCGCGTCGGCGAGCAGAAGCTCGTCGTTGGTGAGGCCGGTGCGCTCCGGACCGAAGACGAGGCCGACCCGCCTGCCCTCGCCCACCAGCCGCCGCAGGTCGGCGGCCGCAGCCTCACCCGTCATGATCGGCTTTCGCAGCTCGCGCGCCCGGGCCGTGGTGGCGAGAAGATGATGGAGGTCGCCGGTCGCCGCCTCGAGCGTGGGAAAGGTCTCGAGGCGGTTCAGCACCTCCGTGGCGCCCGAGGCCGCAGCCACCGCCTTGGCGTTGGGCCAGCCGCAGTCGGGGCGCACCAGGCGCAGCTCGATGAGGCCGAAGTTCAACATCGCCCGCGCCGTCGTGCCGATGTTCTCGCCGAGCTGGGGGCGGCAGAGGATGACGACGGGGGCCGGCGGCAGCGCCTCGATGCCGCCGCGCGGTGGTGATGGAGCGCTCATGTCCCGGGGGCTTGGGCGTGGTCGGCGAGCAGCTTCCAGGTGATGGCGTCGTTCGAGCGCCATGTAGGAGGCATCGATGATGTTGCCCGAGACGCCGACGGTCTGCCAGACGCGGCCCTCGTCGTCGCCGCTCTCGATGATGACTCGTGTCACGGCGGCGGTGCCGGCCTCGGGCGCCAGGATGCGGACCTTGAAGTCGACGAGCCGCATCTGGGCCAGCGCCGGATAGGTCTCGGCCAGCGCCTGACGGAGCGCGTGGTCGAGCGCGTTCACCGGGCCGTTGCCCTCGGCCACGGTGAAGGTTCGGTGCTGGCCCACGCCGATCTTGATCGTGGCCTCCGAGAGCGTGATGAGCTCGCCCCGGGCGTTGAAGCGTCGCTCGTCGATTACCCGGAAGCTCATGAGGTCGAAATAATCCGGAACACTCGCCCAGGACGCGGCGCACGAGCAGCTCGAAGGAGGCGGCGGCGCCGTCATAGGAAAAACCGCGAGACTCGCGCTCCTTGATGGTGGCGAGCAGCTCGGCCGTCTGGTCGGGGTCGGGGTCGACGTTGAGGCCCATCTCCTTGAAGCGCGCCAGGAGGTTGGAGCGGCCGGCCTGATCGGACACCAGCACGTCCCGGCTGTTGCCGACCGACGCCGGATCGACGTGCTCGTAGAAGGACGGGTCTTTCGCGATGGCGGCGGCGTGCAGCCCCGCCTTGTGGGCGAAGGCCGAGGCGCCGACATAGGCGGCGTGCCGGTCGGGCGTGCGGTTCAGGCGCTCGTCGAAGGTGCGCGAGAGGGCGGTAAGGCGGCGCAGCCCCTCGGCCGAGACGCCGGTCTCGTAGCCGAGCTTGAGCGCCAGCGTCGGGATCAGGCTGACGAGATTGGCGTTGCCGCAGCGCTCGCCCAGGCCGTTCAGCGTGCCCTGGACCTGCCGGGCGCCGGCGCGGATGGCGGCGAGGCTGTTGGCGACGGCGTTCTCGGTGTCGTTGTGGGTGTGGATGCCGAGCTTCTCGGACGGCACGACCGCGGCAACCTTCTCGGTGATCGTCTCCACCTCGTGCGGCAGCGTGCCGCCATTGGTGTCGCAGAGGACAACCCAGCGGGCGCCGGCGGAAAGCGCCGTCTGGAGGCAGGCCAGCGCATAGTCGGGATCGGCCTTGAAGCCGTCGAAGAAATGCTCGGCGTCGAGCATCAGCTCGCCGGCATGCTTTCCGGCCTCGCGCAGCGAGTCCTCGATCATGCGCAGGTTCTCGTCGAGCTCGACACCCAGGGCACCGATCACCTGCCGTGTCGAGGTCTTCGCAACGAGCGTGATGACGTCGGCGCGGCTGCGGAAGAGCGGTGCCAGCACCGGGTCGTTGGCGGCGCTTCGTCCGGCCCGACGCGTCATGCCGAAGGCGCAGAGCTTGGCGCGACCAAGGGGCTCGGCGCGCTCGAAGAAGGCATCGTCAGTGGGATTGGCGCCGGGCCAGCCGCCCTCGACATAGTCGATGCCCAGCCGGTCGAGCTCACGCGCGATCCACAGCTTGTCGGCGACGGAGAAGTCGACGCCCTGTGTCTGGGCGCCGTCACGCAGCGTGGTGTCGTAGAGCCAGATACGCTCGCCCGTCATGACCTGCGTCGCCACTCCGTGCTGCCATCAGGGCGATCCTCCAAGACGACCTTGTAGTTTTCCCACAGGTCACGCCTGATCTCATCGGCCCTGGAGTAATCTTTGCCTTTTCGTGCATCCTCCCGCTCGATGACCTTTGCGATGATCTCCGTGCGCAGTTGATCTTCGAGAGTGCTTGACGACTGCAGGAACGCATTCTCGGGACTCTGGAAGAGGCCGAGCGCCCTTCCGGAAGCTCGAAGGCTGGCGGCTAGGCGGCGCGCGCCAACCTCGTCCTTTTCTTGAATGAGCGTCGTGTTCACGCGATCCAACATCACGTGGAGCCGCGCAATCGCCTGCGGGGTGTTCAGGTCGTCCGCCATCGCCGCGATGACGTCCGCATCGACCTCGCCCTCGTCAGAAGGGCTGAGATCGACCTTGCGCAGGGCCAGATAGAAGCGGTCCAGGGTCCGCTTGGCGTCCTTCAGGGCCTCCTCTGAACAGTCGATCGGCTGGCGGTAGTGGGTGCCGAGGAGCCAGAACCGGATGGCCTCGCCTGGGACGAGCGCCAACGCCTCGTCGAGCCGCAGCACGTTGCCGACCGACTTCGCCATCTTCTCGCCGCGCATGTCGACGAAGCCGTTGTGGAGCCAGTAGTTGGCCATCTTTTCGACGTTGTGGGCGCCGCAAGTCTGGGCGATCTCGTTCTCGTGGTGGGGGAAGATGAGGTCGAGGCCGCCGCCGTGGATGTCGAACGGCAAGGGGCCGAGGAGCGCCTCGCTCATCGCGGAGCATTCGATGTGCCAGCCTGGGCGGCCGCGGCCCCAGGGCGAGTCCCAGCCGGGCAGATCCGGCGCGCTGGGCTTCCATAGGACGAAGTCGGCGGGGTCCTTCTTGTAGGGGGCGACGTCGACGCGGGCGCCCGCGATCTCGTCCTCGCGATCGCGGCCTGAAAGGCGGCCATAGGCCGGCATCGAAGGCACGTTGAAAAGAACGTGGCCCTCGGCCTCGTAGGCGTGGTCGCGGTCGATCAGCTCCTTTATGAGCGCGATCATGTCGCCGATGTGCTCGGTCGCACGCGGTTGATGCGTGGGCTCGAGGCAGCCCAGCGCCTTCGTGTCGTCGATGAACTGGGCGGTCGTCCGCTCCGTGACGTTGCCGATCGTCTCGCCGTTCTTTTCCGCCTCGGCGATGATCTTGTCGTCGATGTCGGTGATGTTGCGGACGTAGGTGACTTGGTCCTCACCATAGAGATGGCGAAGCAACCGAAAGAGAACATCGAAGACGATGATCGGACGGGCGTTGCCGATGTGGATGCGCTGATAGACCGTGGGGCCGCAGACGTACATCCGCACGTTCTTGTCATCGATAGGGGTGAAGTCTTCCTTCGCCCGCGTGAGCGTGTTGTGGAGTTTGAGCTGCGGCGTCATGAATTGGGAACCAGGTGAAGGTCAGGCGGTCTCGCCAAGCAGGCGGCGGCGGGCCCGCTCGCGGCCGATGAGCGGTAGCAGGAGTTTGAGCTCGGGTCCATGCTCGCGGCCGGTGAGGGCCAAGCGAAGCGGAAGGTAGAGCGCCTTACCGCGCCGGCCCGTCACCTCCTTCACGTCGTCGAGCCAGGCCTCGGAATCCTCGGGCGTGCCCAAGCTCTCCATCAGCAGGACGGCGGCGCTGGCGAGCAGCGCCTCGTCGACGATCTTGGGCTCCATCGGCTGCGCCACGATGCGCCACCAGTCGAGCGCGTCGGTCACCCGCGCCAGATTGCCTCGCACGGCCTCCCAGAACGCGGCCTCGGGGTTGGCGATGCCGATCGCCTCGAGCCGGTCCTGCACCGCCTCGAACGGCAGCCGGTGAACCACCTCGGCCGAGAGCCGGTCGAGCTCGGCGAGGTCGAGACGCGGCTGGGCGCTGCCGAACGCCGAGAGATCGAAGCGGGCCACGAGATCGTCGAGGCTGGCGGCGGGGTCAGGCGGACGGCCGGCGCCCAGCGTGGCGAGGAGCTGGAGGATCGCCAGGGGCTCGACGCCCCGCTCGCGCAGCTCCGCCAGGCTTGCGGATCCCTCGCGCTTGCTCACCTTGCCGCCTGCGAGGTCGAGGATGAGGGGCAGATGGGCGAAGGCGGGCGCTTTCTCACCCAGCGCGCCCAGAAGCTCGAGCTGGATGGCGGTGTTCGAGAGATGATCCTCGCCGCGGATCACGTGGGAGACACCCATCGCCGCGTCGTCGACCACCGAGGCGAAGAGATAGGTGACGCCGCCATCCGCGCGCCGAACGACCGGATCGCTCAGGCTTTGCAGATCGATGGATCTAGGGCCTTTCACGAGGTCGGTGAACACTGCCGGGCCGTCGCCCAGGCGGAAGCGCCAGTGCGGCTTTCGGCCCTCGGCCTCGAGGCGGGCGCGGTCGGCATCGCCGAGGCCCAGGGCGGCGCGGTCGTAGCGGGGCGGCAGGCCTTTGGTGCGCTGCGCCTGCCGCTTCGCCTCCAGCTCCTCGGGCGTCTCGTAGCAGGGGTAGAGGCGGCCGGCGGCGCGCAGCTTCTCGAAGGCCGCCTCATAGTCCGAGACACGCTCGCTCTGGCGGTGCTCCTCGTCCCAGACGAGGCCGAGCCAGCGCAGATCCTGGCGGACCGCCTCGACGAAGCGCTCCTCCGAGCGCCCCTCGTCGGTGTCGTCGATCCGAAGGATGAAGCGCCCCCCATGGCTGCGGGCGAACAGCCAGTTGACGATGGCCGTGCGGGCGTTGCCGATGTGAAGCAGCCCCGTCGGGCTCGGCGCGAAGCGAACAGTGATGGTCATGCCGCTCGCCTAGCGCCAGCGGGCGCTGGGCGCAAGCGGATCAGGGCGCGAAGCCGGCCATCCGCGGCACCCACATGAAGATCTCGGGGAAATAGGTCGTGATCAGGAGGACCACGATCATGCAGCCGAGGAGCGGCAGGAGCGGCAGCACGACCTGCTCCATCGGGATGCGGGCGATCTTGACGCCGACGAAGAGCGAGGTGCCGACGGGCGGCGTGATCAGGCCGAAGGAGAGATTGACGGTCATGATGACGCCCAGATGGATGAGATCGATGCCGAACCTCTGGGCCAGCGGCAAGAGCATGGGGACCAGCATGATGAGCGCCGGCGTCTGGTCGATGAACATGCCGACGATCAGGAGGAAAATGTTGAGAATGAGAAGAAACACAATCCGGCTGTCGATCGCCGAGAAGGCCTGGGCCAGGAGCTGGGGCAGCTGCTCGTAGGTGAGGATCCAGGAAAAGACGGAGCTCGTGGCGATCAGCATCATCACGACGGCGTTGGTGAGGCAGCACTCCCAGAGGATCTGAGGCAGATCCTGGATCTTGATCTCGCGATAGATGAAGACCGTCAGCACCAGGGCGTAGACGGCGGCCGCGGCGCCCGCCTCTGTGGCGGTGAAGATGCCCGACGTGATGCCGCCCAGGATGATGACGATCGTGAAGATGCCCGCCAGCCCATCGACCACCCGAACGACCTTTTCCTTCAGGGTGAGGGAGGGCAAGGCGCGCCGATGGTGGAGCAGGCCGTGGACGAAGCTGCCGACGAGGAGGGAAAGGGCGATGAGCGCGCCCGGGATGATGCCGGCGAGGAAGAGGGCCGCGATCGAGACCGTGCCGGTGACGTGGGCGAAGACGATCATGGCGATCGAGGGAGGGATGATCGGCCCCATGGTGGCCGAGCAGAGAACGATCGCGGTGGCAAAGCGACGGGTGTAGCCGTCCCGCTCCATCGCCGGGATCATGATGCCGCCGATCGAGGAGACCTCGGCCACCGCCGAGCCGGTAACACCGCCGAAGAACATCGAGGCCACGATGACGATGTGGGCGAGCCCGCCCGGCAGACGGCCGACCAGCACCTCGGCCAGCCGGACGAGGCGCGTGGCCACCCCGCCGCGCGCCATCAGCTGCCCCGAGAAGACGAAGAAGATGACAGCGAGAAGCGGGAAGGTGTTGATCGATATCAGCATGCGCTGGACGATCGTAGCGTTGTCGACGTCCGGTAGCAGCAGCGTGGCCGTGCAGGCGGCAATGCCGATCGCGAACGAGATCGGCATGCCCAGGATCAGAAGGGCCAGGAAGACCAGGCCGAGGGTCGCGATGATCAAGGCAGTCAGTCCACGCCCAGCTGGTCTTTGCCGACCGGGCCGACCTGATCGCCTCCGGAGAGGCTGTGCGCGAGGCTCTGCACCGCGAACAGCATGATCAACCCGCCCGAGATCGGCATCGCCGGGTAGTACCAGTAGTTCGTGTAGGGAATGGTCTCCATGAGGTCGCTGCCGAACTCCTGCACGAAGACGATCCCGTAGCGGAGCATGATCCAGCCGAAGGCCAGGACCAAGAGGTTGAGCAGCCAGAAAAGAGCGAGCCGGAGTCGCATCGGCAGCCGGTTATAGAGAAGGTCGAAGGCGATGTGCTCGCCCCGCTGCACGGCCACCGCAGCACCGAGAAAGGAGATCCAGATCAGGAGGTAGCGCGGCACCTCCTCGGTCCAGGAGAAGCTCGTCCCCAGCACGTAGCGCATGAACACGGCCATCGTGATGATGACGAAGATGGCCGTTGCGAGGACCAGGATGAAGACCCGCAGGAGCTTGAGGACGAGATCCACGGCACGATCGAACAGCTCCATGCTTTCCCCCGGTTTCCACTTCTCGGCTTGCCGCCAACGAAGGGCGGGCGCCCGTGCCCGGCCACCCGCCCCTTCGGCTCTATTGCTGCGCGAAGCGCTTGCCGTTGTCGAGAATGAAGGTCACCGTCTTCTCGACGTCCAGGCGCTTCGCCTCGGTCTGCACGAGATCGTGGACCGCGTCGATGAAGGGCTGCTTGTCGGGCGTGATGATCTCCTTGAACTTGCTCTGCAGCTCGTCGAAGGAGGTCTGATCCGCGACCTTCCACGCGCCCCGCATGTAGGCCTGCGCCAAGTGGCCGGCCTCGACGACTGCCGCCTTCTGCTTGTCGTCCAGGCGATCGTAGAGCTTCATCGACATGATCATGAGGTCGGGAATGCGGGCGTGCTCGTCGATCGTGTAGAACTTGCTGACCTCATAGAACTTCTTGGTCAGGATCGACGGGTTGTTGTTCTCGGCACCGTCGACGACGCCGGTCTGCAGCGCCGTGTAGAGTTCCGACCATGCGACCGGCACGCCGGTGCCGCCCATCGCCTGGATCATGCCCACGGCGACCGGCGAGGCCATCACCCGCACCTTCTCGCCCTTGAGGTCGGCCGGTGAGCGGATCGCCTTGTCGCCGAAGAAGTTGCGGGCGCCCGAATTGATGTAGCCCAGCACCTTGATGCCCTTGGCCTCGAGGGGCTTGACCAGGGCTGCCGCCTCGGGGGTCGAGAGAAACCACCAGAAGTGCTGCTCGTTGCGGAAGAGATAGGGCAGCGTGAACATGTCCATCTGCGGGAGAACCTGATTGAGGTTCGCCGCCGAGACGGTCGTGAAGCCGATCGTCCCGTTGCGGACGCTCTGGACATTGGCCACCGCGTCGCCGAGCTGGGCATTCGCGAAGGTCTCGATCTTGAGCGTGCCGTCCGTCATGTTCCCCACCGTCTGAGCGAAATATTGCTCAGTATAGGTGGAAGGATGGTTGGCGGGCTGGATGCCGGAATAGCGTGCCGTGATGTCCGCGGCCCATGCCGGGGCCGATGCGATGCTGGCCGCCACCACGGCGACCGCTGCCAGTTTCCTCAAGGCTGAGCCTCCCTTTTCAGAGCAGTCTGGTGGCTGGACAATGGCCGACCGGTTAAAGGTCGTCAATCATCGCGCCTTCGCAGAACCGATGGGGCCGGCCTTCACCTCAGCGCGTGGCCCGGCTCGCGACATGGCGATGACGGATCGATGGCTCCCGCCCCGACATGCCGCTCGCGGCGAGGGCGAGCCAATGCTCACCGGTCGGCTGCCACTGCCAAAAGCGCCACGCCGGCCCCGGCCCGCTGGCCGTCGATCGTGATCCTGATCGGATCGAGGGTGAAGGCGAAGCTGTCGAGCGGCAGCGCCAGGCCCAGGCCCACGGCCTTGATGTAGGCCTCCTTGAGCGTCCAGAGGCGAAAGAAGCGCTCACGACGCGCCTCTTCTGGCAGCGCCTCGAAGGCCTCGACCTCGCTGGGGGCGAAGTAGCGTCCGGCGAGGCCGAGATCGACGCGACGCGTATGGCGCTCGACATCGACGCCCAGCACCGTGCCGCGTGCCGCGACTGCCGCAACGAGCCCCTCGGTGTGGGAGAGGTTCACCTCGAGGCCGGCACTGGCAATCGGCCCGGCGATGCTCGGCTTGCCATGGCTCCCGACGGTAAAGGACCAGGATTCGGGCGCTGCGGGCAGAAGGCTCGAGATGAGCCTGCGCAGGAGGGCGTGGGCCGCGACGAAGATCCGACGATCGCGATCGAAATAGAATCGTTCCGCGCGGCGGCGCTCCTCCGCGTCGAGGACGGCAAGCGCAGCCTCCCAGTCGAGCCCGCCCATGGGTCCCGGCTCCTCCGTCCAGAGATGGATCTCGGCGGTTTCGCTCATGCCTCCGATCCGCTAGCCATAGCCCCGACCGCCGACACAGCTAGACGGGGCTTTCAGGCCATCTTCGAGGAAACGATCCCGAATCCGATGCGCGCAGGCAAGCACGGTTTGCCCGACGCGCCAACGCCGCGTGCACGCCGGTGCCTCGGCCGCGCCTTGTGGGCAGTGGCCTGAGGCGGCCGGCGGGACCGATGCGCCTCCTCGCGATCAGCGATCTTCATCTGGGTCACCCGACCAACCGGGACGCGCTGGCCGAGCTTCCGGCGTATCCGGACGACTGGCTCATCGTCGCGGGCGATGTGGCCGAATTGTTCGAGATGATCGAGCATGGCCTGACGGAGCTTACACGGCGCTTCGCCAAGGTCATATGGGTTCCGGGCAATCACGAGCTCTGGTGCCGGGGTGACCGCGACGATGGGCTCTGCGGCCCGCCGCGTTACGAGGCGCTGGTGGCGCTCGCCCGCCGGCTGGACGTGCTGACACCCGAGGACCCTTTCCCCGTCTGGCGCGGCACGGCCGGCACGCCGCTCGTGATCGCGCCGATGTTCACGCTCTACGACTACTCGTTCGGACCTGCGGGTATGACCCCCGAGCAGGTGACGGCCTGGGCAGCCGAGGAAGACATCTATCCGGTCGACGAGCGTCTGCTGCGCGCCGACCCGCATCCCAGCCGGGTGAGCTGGTGCCATGAGCGCGTGGCCGTGACGGCGGCGCGCCTCGACACCCTGCCCGCCGGCAGCGCCACGATCCTGGTCAACCACTATCCGCTGCTGGCCGACCTCGCCCGCCTGCCGGCCGTGCCGCGCTTCGCGCCCTGGTGCGGAACGCGTCGCACGGAGGGCTGGCCGAAGCGCTACAACGCAAAGGCCTGCCTGTACGGCCATCTCCACATCCGCTCGGACCAGATCCGCGACGGTATCCTCCATCGCGAGATCTCGCTCGGCTATCCGCGTCAGTGGAACCAGGACAAGGGGATCGCCGCCTATATCCGGCAGATCGCCTAGCCGGCGGTTGCCGTGGCGCCGGCATAGCCTTCGGCCAGCTGGCGGACGCGGCCGATCATCGACCAGAGCCCGTTCGAGCGACCTGGCGTCAGATGCTTGCCGAGGCCCACCTCGTCGAACACCTTGGGCGGATTCTCCAAGATCTCCTGGGGCGTGCGATCGGCGTAGAGCCGGAGCAGGATCGCGATCAGGCCTTTCACGATGAAGGCGTCGCTATCGGCGCGAAGACGCAGGAGGCCGGCAGCCGGGTCCAGCTCGGCTACCATCCAGACTTGGCTCTGGCAGCCCCGAACCTTGTTCACCTCGATCTTCTCGGCGTCCGGCATAGGCGGCAGATGGCGGCCCAGGTCGATCACATACTCGATCTTGTCACGCCACTCGTCGAAGAGCGCGAACTCTTCCTTCAGCGCCTCCTCGGCCTCGCCGATCGTCCGTTCCGCCGCCATGCCGCTTCCTGTCCCCGGAGTTCCGCCTTTGAGATGGGCCCACTCAGCCGGCCCTATCAACCAACGCCCCCGGTCCCGGTCGGGCTCCTCAGCCCTGGTCCGACCGCAGCTCGCGGATAGGCCTCGAGCGCTAGGTCGCGGGCCTTGCCGTGATCGACGACGGGCTCGGGATAGGTCTCGCCAAGGACCACGCCGGCCTCGCTCAACACCTCGGCTGGCGCCGCGAAGGGCTTGTGAATCCACCGATCTGGGAGTGAAGCAAGCTCCGGCACCCAGCGCCGAACGTAAGCGCCGTCGGGATCGAAGCGCTCGCCCTGGAGAACCGGGTTGAAGATCCGGAAGTAGGGTGCTGCGTCGATGCCGCAGCCGGCGACCCACTGCCAGCCCATCGCGTTGTTGGCGAGGTCCGCATCGACCAGCGTATCCCAGAACCAGGCCTTCGCCCCGCTGCCAGGGCATCAGGAGGTCCTTTGTCAGGAAAGAGCCCGTGACCATGCGGAGCCGGTTGTGCATGTAGCCGGTGGCCCAGAGCTCGCGCATGCCGGCATCGACGATGGGGTAGCCCGTCCGGCCCCGGGTCCAGGCCTGGAACAGGCCCTCCTCGTCGGACCAGCGGAAGGCCGCGAACTCGGGCCGCAACGGCTCGTCCGGCAGGCCCGGGGCATGGAAGAGCGTGTGGTGGGCGAAGTCGCGCCAGACGAGCTGGCGGAGATAGGGGCGCGCCTTCTGCCAGGAGCCGCGCCGCGCCATGGCTCGCGCCCGGACGAGATGAAAAAGCTGCCGGCCGCCGATCTCGCCGAAGTGAAGGTGGGGCGAGAGCCTCGACACGCCGGGGCGCGCGGGAAAGTCGCGCGCCTCCCCATAGTCGTCGACCGGCCCGTCCGCGAATGCGGCGGCCTCCGCGAGGGCATTCGCCTCGCCGGGGTGCCAGGCTTCTCTGATGCCCCCGGCCCAATCGGGCGCATTAGGCAGCAGGTCCCAGCCGTCTAGCGTGTCACCGTCCGGCGGCGGATTGAGGAGGTGCAGTGGCTTGGGGACGTCCACGGGCTCAGGTGGGCCGTCGAGATCGAACCAGGCGCGCGAGTAGGGCGTGAAGACCTTGTAGTGCCCTCCTCCTTTTTGCGTGATCTCCCAGGGCTCGAAGCAGAGAGCACCGTTGAAGCTCCCGACCTCGATGCCGTGGTCCTTCAGCGCGCTCTTGAGCGCCTTGTCCTGCTCGATCGCCCACGGCTCGTAGCGCCGGTTCCAAAAGACGTGCTTCGCTCCCGTCTCCCCGACGAGCCGGCGGATGAGCGAGCCCGCCTCGCCGCGGCGCATCAGAAGGTCGCCGTCGCGGCGGCGGAGATCCGCCGCGAGCGAGTCGAGCGCGTGGTGGAGCCACCAGCGGGAGGCACCGCCGAGGCGCCATCGGCCGGGCGTCTCGTCATCCAATACGAAGACCGGCAGGACGGGCCGGCCGGTTGCGGCAGCCGCGACCAGCGCCGGGTTGTCGGCGAGCCGGAGGTCGTTGCGGAACCAGAGGATCGCAGGCTCAGCTTTCGTCACGGGGCGCGTCCTCCACGTTGTTGCGCACGAAGGGCTCGGGAACGAGCCTCTCATGCGGTACGCGGAAAACGCGCGCCTGGCCCAACAGGTAGGCGGCGAAGCCGCCCGGGAAGAGGCCGCGGATGGCCGGGTCGAGCGCATTGAGCCCGCCGGTGAAGCTGCCGAAGGCGGGCAGAATGAGCCGCCGTCCGTCGCCGGCGAAGCAAGGCCTGGCGAGTTTTATCCGCGACCCAGCGACCCGTGCTTTCGGGTGGAGATGCGCCGCGATCTCGGCGTCGGCGCCCCTCCCCGGCTCATGGCGGAGGACGAGGCCGTCCAGCTCCAGCTCGGTGACGCCCCTGCCGCCAAGGGCCCTTGGCGGCTCCCGGTCGTGGTTTCCCTGCACCCAGATCCAGTCGACGGCGCTCGTTAGTTCGCGCACTCGCGCGGTCAGGGCGGTCCCCAGCCCGGCCGGACCGGCGTGGTCGTGAAAGCCGTCGCCGAGGCTGATGACGGTCCGGGGCCGGTGGCGCCGCAGGACCGTCTCGAGGCGGGCCAGCGTCGCATGGGTGTCGTAGGGCGGCAGCAGCGTGCCGCGGCGGGCGAAGGCGCTGGCCTTCTCGAGATGGAGGTCGGCCACGACCAGGAGCCGCCGCTCCTGCCAGACGAGGACGCCGGCGGGATCGAGGGTCAGCGTCTCGGCCGGCCACCTCCGACCTCGATCATGCCGGCACCGGCACCGGCTCCTCGGCCATGGCCTCGGCGACGAGCTCGGCCACCACCTCGTCCAGCGACTCGTCGAGGCCGGCGCCGTCGACCCGCTCCTTGCCGATGCCGGCGATGATCGCGACCGCGAAGGGCGAGATGCGCGGCAGGCGCACATGGCGGATGCGGCCGCGCACGGCGTTCAGGAGATCGCCAAGACGGCGGATATCGGTGAGGCCCGGTGGCCGCCTCGGCGCGCGCCGCCCGGAGCAGCACGTGATCGGGCTCGTACTTCCGCAGCACGTCGTAGATCAGGTCCGCGTTGAAGGTCACCTGCCGGCCCGTCTTCTCCTGCCCCGGATAGCGGCGCTCGATCAGGCCCGCCACGACGGCGCAGTTGCGGAAGGTCCGCTTGAGCATGCTGCTCTCGGCCATCCACTCCTCGAGATCGTCGCCCAGCATGTCGACGTCGAAAAGGGCGGCCACGTCGTCTACCGGCTCGAGCCCCCAGACGGCAATGCAGTAGTCCGAGGCGACGAAGCCCAGCGGCCGCTTGCCCGCGCGCTGGAGCCGCCGGGTCAGCAGCATGCCCAGCGTCTGGTGTGCGTTCCGGCCGGCAAAGCAGTAGGCGACGAGAAAGTGCCGGCCACCGCGGGCGAAGCTCTCGACCAGCAGCTCGTCCGGGCGAGACCAGGACCGAGCGGGCCTCCTGGCGCTCCAGCCATTCCCGCACCGGCGTCGGCAGCACCGACCAGTGCCTCGGGTCGGCCAGCAGGGCCCGCACGCGATGCGCCAGCTCGCTCGTGAGCGGCAGCCTGCCGCCGGCATAGGCCGGGACCTTCGGATCCCCGCCGTCCTTGGCGACGGTCGCGATCACCTCGTTCTCGCGCACGCCCTCGAAGCGCAGCAGGCGCCCGGCAAAGACAAAAGTGTCGCCGGGGGTGAGGCCGACGACGAAATACTCCTCGATCTCGCCCAGCCGCCGGCCGCGCGCGCCGAGCCGCACGCGCATCAGGGCCGCCTCGACGATGGTGCCCGACGTTCATCCGGTATTGGCGCGCGAGATGCGGGTCGCGCAGGCGAAAGCGGCCGTCCTCGCCGCGCTCGAGCCGGCGATAGCGCTCGTACACGCCCGAGCGCGTAGCCGCCGTGCGCGACGAACTCGACCACGGCATCGAAATCGGCGCGCGCGAGCTGGGCGTAGGGTGCTGCCGTCCGCACCTCCTCAAAGAGCTGGTCCGGGTCGAAGGGACCGCTGCAGGCAACGCCCGTGACGTGCTGCGCCAGCACGTCCAGGCCGCCATGCGCGATCTCGCCGCCGTCGAGGTCGCCCGCGTCCAGCGCCTCCTTCGCGGCGATGCACTCCAGCACCTCGAAGCGGTTGGCCGGGATCAGGATCGCCCGGCTGGGCTCGTCCAGGCGGTGGTTGGCGCGACCGATGCGCTGGAGCAGGCGGGCGGCACCCTTGGGGGCTCCGATCTGGACCACGAGATCGACATCGCCCCAGTCGATGCCGAGGTCGAGCGAGGAGGTGCAGACGACGGCGCGCAGGCCGCCCCGTGCCATGACGGCCTCGACCTTGCGGCGCTGCTCGACGGCGAGGCTCCCGTGATGAAGCGCTATCGGCAGGTGGTCCCGGTTCTCCCGCCACAGCGCGCTGAACACCAGCTCGGCCTGGGCCCGCGTGTTGACGAAGACCAAGACCGTGCGCGAGGCCTTGATGAGCCGGTAGACCTCGGGAATGGCGTAGAGTGCCAAGTGCCCGGCCCAGGGCATATAGCCCTGCGGCACGATCATGCCGACGTCCGGCGCGGCACCCGGCTCGCCTCGCACGATCTCCACGCTTTCGGGTGTCGGGGAGAGGAAGCGCTGCAGGCGCGGCGGATGTGCCACCGTAGCGCTGAGCCCGACGATCCGGGCACCGGGTGCCAGTCCCCGCAGCCGTGCCAGCCCGAGGCTCAGGAGCGCGCCTCGCTTGCTCTCGGCGACGGCGTGCAGCTCGTCCAGGATGACGGTGCGAAGCCCGGCGAAGAAGGTGCCGGCATCCTCGTAGGAGAGCAGAAGGGCCAGCGACTCGGGCGTCGTGAGCAGGATGTCGGGCGGATGACGGCGCATGCGCGCGCGACGGTTCTGCGGCGTGTCGCCCGTGCGCGTCGCATGGGTGATGGGCAGCGCCATCTCGGCCAGCGGCGCCTCGAGGTTGCGGCCGATGTCGGTCGTGAGGGCCTTGAGCGGCGAGATGTAGAGGGTGTGCAGGCCCTTGCCGCCGCCGTTCCGGCTCAGCTCGACGAGGCTCGGCAGGAAACCCGCGAGCGTCTTGCCGCCGCCGGTGGGTGCGATCAGGAGAGCGTCTCGGCCCTCGGCCGCAACCTCGAGCATGCGCGCCTGATGCTCTCGGAGCCGCCACCCACGCCCGGCGAGCCAGTGATCGAATATCGACGGCAGCGAGAACGCCAGATGACGCTCCAGGCCGCCCGTCGGCGGATCGCGCCCAAGCGTCATTCTCTGGTCGATCGCATTGGCCACATCGACACGCCGCGACGGCTCACACGTCGGCGCTGGCCTTGATGCCCTTGTCTTCCAGCTCGCGGCGCGCGGCGTCGCTTTTGCGCAGGCCTGCGAGATCCATGGCGCGGAGCACCTCGCGCGCCTTGATCATCTGGATGTCCGCGTAGGAGACGACCTCGATCCGATTGCCCCACGGATCGAGAAAGTCAAGGCGCTTCTCGCTCACCAGCTCGACGCCGGCTGCCTCCAGCCGCTGGCGCAGGCCCTCGCGATCGTCGACCACGATGCCGAAGTGGCGGTCGTCGTCCGGTGGCTGGCTGCGGCCCTCGCTCAGTGCCAGAAACTGGTCACCCAGATCGATGAACGCCATGCCCGGCGCCCGGCCGCGGAGGGTGAAGTCGAAAAACCTGCCGTAGAAGGCAAGCGCTTCCTCTATGTCGCCGACCTCGAGCGCCACGTGGTTGATGCCGACCAGCCGGGGCTTTTTGTCCGTCTCATTCGCGCTCATGGTCGCCTCGCCTGTGGTGTCGCATGTCGCCAGCATCGGATATGGTGCGGCCCTCCAACAGGACGAGGGCAAGGATGCGCTACACACTGGGCGACGCGAGCATCTCTACTGCAGGCGATCATTGGATAGCCCCGACAGCGGTCGTCATCGGGAAGGTGCGGCTCGAGCGCGATGCCAGCGTCTGGTGGGGTGCGGTGCTGCGCGGCGACAACGAGCTCATTACCGTGGGTGAAGGCAGCAACGTCCAGGACGGCAGCGTCCTGCACACCGATCCGGGCTTTCCTTTGACCATCGGCCCCAACGTCACGATCGGCCATCTCGCCATGCTGCATGGCTGCACCATCGGCGAGGGCTCGCTCATCGGCATCGGCGCCGTCGTCCTCAATGGCGCCAAGATCGGCAGGAACTGCCTGATCGGAGCCAAGTCCCTCATTCCCGAGGGCAAGGAGATCCCGGACAACTCCCTCGTGATGGGCATGCCCGGCCGGGTCTTCGGCGAGGTGCGCACCGAGCAGGCCGAGCGCATGCGCGCGGGCACAGCCCACTATATCAAGAACTGGCAGCGCTACGTCGAGTCGCTGCGCAGCGACGACTGACACGAGGCCGGGCTAGGGCCGACAGACGTAATAATAGTTCTGCACGTCGTGGGCGAGCTCGTGCACCTCGACCGAGGCGAAGCCGGCTTCCTTGAAAAGCGCCTCGGCCGTCTCCCGGCCCCACATGGCGCCCAGGCCGCTGCCGCCCTGGGCGAGCGACACCGTCATGCAATGCAGGCAGGAGACCGTGTAGAGCAGGGTCCCGATGGGGTGGTCGCGGTTGTTGTGGACTTCGGACGAGCCCTTGATGTCCTGCGCGAGGTAGACGCCGTCGTCGCGGAGCGAGCGCCTGATGCCGCGCACGACGGCCTCGGGGTCGGCTTGGTCGTGAACCGCATCGAAGGTGGTGACGAGATCGAAGCGGCCGGCCTCGGCCTCGCGATCGAACGCGCTGAGGTCGCGCTCGACGAAGCGGAGATTGGTGAGGCCGTGCCGCTCGGCCTCGGCGCGCGCCCAGCCCACGGCCTCGGCCGAGAGGTCGTAGCCGACGAAGCGGCTCTTCGGAAACCAGCCCGCCATCAGCATCAGCGCCCGGCCTCGACCGCAACCGACATCGAGCACGTCGATGCCCTCCTCGAGCCGGTCGACGAGACCCGGCACGAGCGGCAGGATGTGGTCGCGCAGGGCCGGCAGCACGGTCTCACCACTGTCCTCCGCCATCACCTCGTGGAAACGGCCATAGCGCTCGTAGGGCACGCCGCCACCCTTGCGGAAGCAGTCGAGGATGTCGTCCTCGACCGTTGCGAGGAGCGGCATGTACTGGGCGAAGACGGCGAGATTGCCCGGGCTGGCGGCACGGGTCAGGACGGCCGCATGCTCGGCCGGCAGGCTGTAGCTGCGCGTCGCCGGGTCGTAGTCGACGACGCCGCCGGTCACCATGGCACCCAGCCATTCCCGGACGTAGCGCTCCTGCAGGTCGACGGCCGCCGCCAGCGCCATGCTGGTCGACGGCGGCATGGTGGCCAGCTGGTCGAACAGGCCCGAGGCGGTGGCCGATCGAGCTCATCAGGCAAAGCGCGCCGGCATTGAGCACGCCGACGAAACGCTCCTCGAAGGCGGCCCGGCGGGCCTCGTCGAGAGCCTGCGTCATGAGTCGTCCTCCTCGATTCTTACCGAATGTTTACGTTACCTTACGAAGTAGGCGACGTGAAGCAAGGAAGGACGAGCTGCAGCCGCGGCTGACGAAGCTTTGATCGGGCCAGTGAACCGTAGCTAGTGGACGCGCTCGACGGCAATGGCGGTGGCCTCACCGCCACCGATGCAAAGTGCCGCCACGCCCCTTGTCGCTCCGCGAGCCTCCAAGGCGTGCAGCAGGGTCACGATGATCCTGGCGCCCGTGGCACCGATCGGATGGCCGAGCGCGCAGGCGCCGCCATTGACGTTCAGGCGGTCGCGCGGGATGCCCAGATCTTTGGCAGCCGCCATCGCGACAACCGCAAAAGCCTCGTTGATCTCGAACAGGTCGACATCGCCGACCTTCCAGCCGGTCCTTTCCAGCAGCTTGCGGATCGCGGGGATCGGCGCCGTCGTGTACCAGGCCGGCTCCTGGCTGTGGGTCGCGTGCGCCTTGATCTCGGCCAGGATGGGCAGTCCCTCCCGCTCGGCGAGCGAGCGACGCGTCAGCACGAGCGCCGCCGCGCCGTCGGCATTGGCCGAGGCGCTGGCGGCCGTGATCGTGCCATTCGCCCGGAACGCCGGCTTCAGCGTCGGGATCTTCTCGGGCGAGACCTTGAGAGGATGCTCGTCGGTGTCGACGAGGCGCTGGCCGCCCTTGGCCGGCACGGCCACCGGCACGATCTCGGCCTTGAAGGCGCCCTGCTCGATCGCGTTGCGGGCGCGCGTGAGGGTCTCTATCGCGTAGGCGTCCTGATCGGCGCGCGAGAGCTGGTAGGCCTCGGCAGCGGCCTCGCCGAAGTCGCCCATCGGGCGGCCCGGCTCATAGGCATCCTCGAGACCGTCGAGCATCATGTGGTCGAGGATACGGTCATGGCCCGCCCGGTAGCCGCTGCGCGCCTTGGCCAGCAGGTAAGGCGCGTTCGACATCGATTCCATGCCGCCCGCGACGACGATCGCCGCCGATCCGGCGAGCAGGAGGTCGTGGCCCAGCATCATCGCCTTCATGCCCGAGCCGCAGACCTTGTTGACGGTCGTGGCGCCGACCGTGTCAGGCAGGCCGGCGCCACGCATGGCCTGGCGCGCTGGGGCCTGACCCTGGCCGGCGGGCAGGACACAGCCCACCAGAACCTCGTCCACGCGATCCGGCGAGAGCTTTGCTCGCTCAAGGGCGGCGAGGATGACCCTGGCGCCCAGCGCCGGAGCGGCAACCGGCGCAAGGTCACCCAAGAAGCGGCCTAGCGGCGTGCGCGCGGCCGAGACGATCACGACGGGATCGGAAGCGGACATCGCTGAGGCTCCTTCGGGCTCAGGCAACGGGTGTCGTCGGCAGGTCGAGCAGGTCGAGCTTGCCGCCCGCGATACGCTGCCGATTCTCCCGGCTATCGATCATGCTGTAGGGGAAGACCGGTGGGACGGCGCTGACCTCGTCGAGCCGTGCCATCTGCTCGGCCGAGAGCTTCAGCCTCACCGCGCCCAGATTGTCGTCCAGCTGCTCCTTCGTGCGCGGGCCGATGATGGGCAGCGAGCCTTTGGCCGCCACCCAGGCAATGGCGACCTGCCCAGGCGACGCGCCGACCTCCTTGGCCACAGCGAGGAGCGTATCGAGGACGGCGGTGCGCTGCGGGCTGTTCTCGGGCTGGAACACACGGCCGCCGAAGCCCTCGGCACGCCCCCTCTCGCCGCGGCGATACTTGCCGGTCAGCATGCCGCCGCCGAGCGGCGACCAGGCGACGATGCCCAGGCCCAGGGCGTGCCCCATCAGCAGCAGCTCCTGCTCGGTCGTGCGCTGGACCAGGCTGTGCTCGACCTGGAGGCCCGCGATCGGCACCGAGCCGCGCAGCTCGGCGATGGTGGCAGCACGGGCGACGCGCCACGCCGGGAAATCGGAGAGGCCCGCATAGAGAATCTTGCCGGCACGGACGAGATCGTCGAAGCCGCGCACGATCTCCTCGGCCGGCGTGACGCCGTCCGCATAGTGGACCCAGTAGAGATCGACACGGTCCGTCTTGAGCCTTCGGAGGCTCTCCTCCAGCGAAGCCACCATGGCCTTTCGGCTGTTCCCCGCGACGAGGATGCCGCGGTCGGCGGTGGCGCCCTGTGTGTATTTCGTGGCAAGCACGAAGGACTCGCGCCGGCCCTCTAGGAACTGGCCAAGCAGCTCCTCGGACTGGCCGAACTGGTAGCTGTCCGCCGTGTCGACGAAGTTCCCGCCCGCCTCGGCATAGGCATCGAGAATGCGCCTTGCCTCGTCGGGCTCGGCGCCGTGGCCCCAGCGCGTGCCGAACGTGCCCGCGCCGAGAACGAGTTCGGATACACGAAGGCCCGTATGCCGACCAAAGACCTTATATCGCACCTTTTTCTCCTCGACCTTCGCTGCCCGGGCGGCGGAGGCGCGTCGTGTGGCGTCGGTTGCGCTCGTTGAATATGGATGATGCTTATCATATAACAAGCCGGTCGGGTGAGCGCGGCGGGAGATGAGCAATGCGGGTGAGCCGGGAGGAAGCGGCTCGGAGCCGGGAGAGGATCCTCGAGGTGGCGGGGCGGCTGTTCCGAGAGCGTGGTCTCGACGGGATCGGCGTGGCGGACCTGATGAGGGCCGCCGGCATGACGCATGGCGGCTTCTACGGGCACTTCGGCTCGAAGAGCGAGCTCGAGGCCGAAGCCTGCGAACGCGTCATCGATGGGTCCCGAAGGACCTGGCAGAACCTGACGAGCAAGGACCCGGCGGATCCACTAGGGCCCCTCCTGGAGCGCTACCTTTCGGGCGATCACCGGGACGATGTCTCTCGCGGCTGCATCTATGCGGCCCTGGCAGCCGACGTCGCACGGCAGGAAAGCCCGAGGCTGCGCCGCGCCTTCACCGAAGGTCTGCGCTCGAGCGTCGAGATGCTGATGGGTCTCGTCCCCGGACGCTCGAAGGCGGTACGGCGAAAGCGCGCGCTGGCCCGGCTATCAGCGATGGTGGGCGCTCTGATCCTGGCCCGCGCCGTCGACGATCCCGAGCTCTCGAATGAGGTCCTCGATGCAACCCGCGACGCGCTGGGCGGGTCGCGCCACCAGGTAACAAACCGTGATGGCCCGGCGCCGGCTGGCTGACTACGCCCCGCCGGCCGGCGGCGCGGGGTCCGCCAGCCGCTCGAGAAGACGGCGCAGCTCCAGCGGGAACGGAAAGACGATGGTGTTGGAACGGTCGGTCGCGATGTCGCCGAGCGTCGCCAGATAGCGGAGCTGCATCGCCTCCGGCCGGGACGCCAGGACCTCGCCGGCCTCGGCCAGCCTCTGGGACGCCTGGAACTCGCCCTCCGCGTTGATGATCTTGGCACGCCTGAGACGCTCGGCTTCCGCTTGCTTCGCTATGGCGCGGATCATCCGCTCGTCGAGGTCGACGTCCTTCAGCTCGACGTTCGCGACCTTGATGCCCCAGGCGTCGGTTCGCTCGTCGAGGATCTTTTGCAGCGCCGTGTTCAGAGTATCCCGCTTGCTCAGCATCTCGTCCAGCTCGTGCTGGCCCAGCACCGAGCGCAGCGTCGTCTGGGCCAGCTGGCTCGTCGCCTGCTGGAAGTTCTCGACCCGGATCACGGAATGCTGCGGATCGACCACGCGATAGTAGACCACCGCGTTGACCTTCACCGAGACATTGTCCTTGGAGATGACGTCCTGGCTCGGCACGTCGAGGACGCGGATGCGGAGGTCGACCCGGACCATCTGCTGGATCACCGGGATGATCAGGATCAGGCCCGGTCCTTTCACTTTCCAGAAGCGGCCGAGCTGGAAGACGACCGCGCGCTCGTACTCCCGGATCACCTTGAGCGATGCAGCGATCAGAATCAGGACGATCGCGACGGCCACGGCGACTATGATCATGCCTCACCTCACCCCTTTTTCTGCTCGCGCTCGACCTCGAGGACGAGCCCGTCGCGATCCCTGACCTTCACCGGATCGCCCGGCACGAGGCCCGCCGGGCCCCTGGCGAGCCAGATCTCGCCCTGGATGCGGATACGTCCCTCGCGGCCCTCCCAGGCGACGACCTTGCCCGCCTCGCGCATCAGCTCCTCGGCACCCGACGCGAGCGGCCGGCGCTGACTGCGCACCGCGAGGCTCGCGGTCAGGAGGACGAGGCCGCCGGTGATGGCCGCGAACGTCCCGATCGCGAGCGGCGACACCCGGAAGCCCGGCACGCCCGTGTCCATGAGCAGGACAGAGCCCGTGACGAAGGCGACGATGCCCGCGACGCCGATCGCTCCGAAGGTCGGAAGGAATGCCTCGGCCGTCATCAGGGCGACGCCGAGGCCGACGAGCGCGAGCCCCGTCCAGCTCACCGGCAGGATCTGAAAGGCGTAGAGGGCCAGCAGCAGACAAATGGCGCCGACGAGCCCCGGGCCAACAAGGCCGGGTGAGAAGAACTCGAAGACGATCCCGTAGATGCCGATGAGCATCAGGATGTACGCGACCGTCGGATCGGTGATGAAGCCGAGGAGCCGGGTGCGCCAATCGGGCTCGAGCCTTTGGATCAGCGCCGGGTCGGGGTGAAGCGTGACATCGCCGCCGACGGTCTTGACGGTGCGCCCGTCGACCTGACGCAGGAGGTCGGGTAGGCTGGGTGCCACGAGGTCGATCACCCTCGCCTCGAGCGCCGCCGAGGCCGGCAGGCTCGCGGCCTCCCGCACGGCCTTCTCGGCCCAGTCGGCGTTGCGGCCCCGTAGCTCGGCAAGCGAGCGGACATAGGCCACCGCGTCGTTGGTAATCTTGTCCTCCATCGTCGCGTGCTCCGGCTTCGCCTTGTCGCCACCGCCCTGCTCGCCACCGCCACCGATCTGCACCGGCGTCGCGGCACCCAGGTTGGTGCCGGGCGCCATGGCGGCGATGTGCGAGGCATAGAGGATATAGGTGCCGGCGCTCGCCGCTCTCGCACCGCTCGGCGCCACGTAGCTCGCGACCGGAACGGGCGAGGCCAGGATCGCCTTGACGATCTGCCGCATCGCCGAGTCGAGGCCGCCCGGCGTGTCGAGCTCCAGCACGACGAGCCCGGCGTCCTCCTGCTTCGCCTGCTCGAGCCCATGCTCGACATAGGCGGCGGTGGCTGGGCCGATCGGCCCGTCGATGGTGAGCACGGCCGTCGAGCTGGTGCCTGGTGCCGCCCAGGCGGCCGCCGCCAGCGCAAGCATGCCGAGGGCCGCGCACCAGCCGGCTGCTCGCCGCAGCGATGGAATGTTGAGATGGCGCATCACCGGACGATAGTACCCCGGATTTCTCGCACCGTCGCAGCCTCATGGCGGGCATACCGCCGCGTGGCAGCGGCGCCTCTGGCCGGCACGGCCGAATTGGCTTAAGCAGGCGGCCCGTCCCTCTCCCCACCAGTTCCGAGAACGCGATGCCTTCCGAGCGCGACATCCTCCTTACGAGCAAGGCTTGGCCCGTCACGGAGGCGCTCAAGGTCCTGAAGCGGGTCGAGCGGACGCCGCCCAAAAAAGGCTTCGTCCTGTTCGAGACGGGCTATGGCCCATCGGGCCTGCCGCATATCGGCACGTTCGGCGAGGTCTTCCGGACGACGCTGGTGCGTCAGATCTTCACCCGGCTCTCCGACCTGCCGACCGAGCTCTATGCCTTCTCGGACGATATGGACGGGCTTCGCAAGGTGCCGGACAACATCCCGAACGCCGCCATGGTGGCCCAGTATCTGGGCAAGCCGCTGACCGAGATCCCGGACCCGTTCGGCACGCACGAGAGCTACGGGCACCACATGAATGCCCGGCTGCAGGCCTTTCTCGATGCCTTCGGCTTTCCCTACACCTTCAAGAGCGCCACCGCGTGCTACCGGGCGGGCCTGTTCAACGAGACGCTGCTGCGCGTGCTTGCCCACCACGAGGAGGTGAAGGGCGTCGTCATGCCCTATCTGGGCGAGGAGCGCCGCGCCACCTACAGCCCGATCCTGCCGATCTCGCCCAAGACCGGGAAGGTGCTGCAGGTGCCGCTCGTCGAGTGCCGGGTCGATGCCGGCACGGTCGTCTTCGAGGACGAGGACGGCTCGCTCACCGAGGTGCCGGTGACGGACGGCCACTGCAAGCTGCAGTGGCGGGCCGACTGGGCCCTGCGCTGGACCGCGCTCGAGGTCGACTACGAGATGTCGGGCAAGGATCTCATCGACTCGGTCAAGCTCGGCAGCCGCATCTGCCGCGTGCTGGGCGGCCATCCGCCTGAAGGCTTCCACTACGAGCTCTTCCTCGACGAGCAGGGCCAGAAGATCAGCAAGTCCAAGGGCAACGGCCTCACGATCGACGAATGGCTGCGCTACGGCACGCGGGAGAGCCTGGCGCTCTTCATGTACCGGGACCCCAAGGCGGCAAAGCGGCTCTATTTCGACGTCATCCCGCGGAATGTGGACGACTACGAGCAGTTCCTCGACGCGTTCGCGGGCCAGCAGACAAAGGAGCGGATCGGCAATCCGGTCTGGCACATCCATAACGGCCAGCCGCCCGAAGACCGGGTGCCGGCCGGCCTCTCCTTCATGATGCTCCTCAACCTCGCCTCGGTCGTGAATGCCGACGAGCCCGGCATCCTGTGGGGCTTCATCAGCCGCTACGCGCCGGGCGTGACGCCCGACAGCAGCCCGAAGCTCATGCAGCTGGTCGAGGGGGCGATCGCCTACTACCGCGCGTTCGTGCTGCCGGAGAAAAAGTACCGGGCGCCCGACGACCGCGAGCGCCAGGCGCTCAAGGAGCTGGCGGCGTGGCTCGACATGGCACCCGACGATAGCACCGCCGAGGCGATCCAGTTCGAGCTCTACGAGATCGGCAAGCGGCATGGCTTCGAGAGCCTCAAGAACTGGTTCCGGGCCTGCTACGAGGTGCTGCTGGGCCAGGAGGAGGGCCCGCGGCTCGGCACCTTCGTGCGCATCTACGGGCCTGCCTTGACCCGCAAGCTGATCCTCGATCGCCTGGCCGAGAGCGGCGCCGTCTGATGGTCACCGATCGGGTTCGGCCCCGCGGCGGCCGTGGCGCAGAGCTGCCACGGCGGCCCGTGACTGCGCCGCTGGGCAAGAGCAGGACGGGACCGCGCCGGGTGGCGCTGGACACGCTCGACGCGGCGCTCGGCCGGCGCCCCAAGCCGGCCGACGAGGCCCTCCTTGGCCATCCCGCCTTCGAGGATCTCGATCGCCGCGACCGCGCCTTCGCGCGCCTGCTCGTGCTCACGGTGCTCCGGCGTCTGGGCGAGCTGGACGCTCTTGCCCGCCCGCATCTGCGCTTCGAGCCCAAGGACCTGCGGACGCGGAACATCCTGAGGTTAGGCACGGCCCAGCTCCGCTTCCTCGGCACGCCGGCCCACGCCGCGGTGCACGAGACGGTGCGCCTCGCGGTAGGCCAGCAGGCGCCGATGGTGCCCATGCTCAATGCGGTGCTGCGGCGGATCGCTGACGCGCCGCCGGTGGAGCTCGACGCCGCTCGGCTCGACACGCCGGGCTGGCTCTTTGACTCCTGGGTTGCCGCCTATGGCGAGCCGGTGGCCCGCGCCATCGCCATGGCTCACCTGGCCGAGGCGCCGCTCGATCTTCAGGTCAGGGGCGATCCAGCGCCATGGATCGAGGCGCTGGACGGCAGGCTGCTGCCGGGCGGCACGCTTCGCTGCCAGGGCGGCGGCCCCGTCGACCAGCTTCCCGGCTTCGTCGACGGTGCGTGGTGGGTCCAGGATCTGGCTGCGGCCCTCCCCGCCCGAATGCTCGGCAACGTCGCCGGACGGCGGGTGCTGGATCTCTGCGCGGCACCCGGCGGCAAGACCATGCAGCTCGCCTCAGCCGGCGCCAAGGTGACGGCGGTCGAAGTCAATGCCGACCGAGCGCTCGTCATGCACGCCAACATCGCGCGCATGCATCTTCAGGAGGCCGTCGACACGGTCGTGGCCGACGCCCGCCAATGGTCGCCTCAAACACCGTTCGATCTCGTGCTGCTGGATGCGCCCTGCAGCGCCACCGGCACCATCCGCCGCCACCCGGACATCCTCTGGAGCAAGTCCGCCGACGGCATAGCCAAGCTGACGGCCCTGCAGGACGAGCTGCTGCTGGCGGCGAGCCGCATGGTGGCGCCTGGCGGCCGCCTCGTCTACGCGGTCTGCTCGCTGCAGCCCGAGGAGGGGCCGGAGCGCATCAAGGCGTTCCTCGAGCGCGAGGCCGGTTTCGTGCGCGATCCGATCGAGCGGGACGAGCTCCTGGGCCTTCCAGTCGACCTCACGCCCGAGGGCGAGCTGCGAACCCTGCCCTGTCAGCTCGCCGAGGAAGGCGGCATGGACGGCTTCTTCGTCGCCCGCGTGCGCCGCTCCTGATTTTTGTCGTTCTCCCAGATCCGGACCGATCGCATGACCCTCTCCCCCATCCGCCGCGCTCTTCTGTCGGTTCACGACAAGACGGGCATCGTCAAGCTGGGCCGGGCGCTCGCGGCCCATGAGGTGGTGCTGGTTTCGACAGGCGGAACGGCAAGAACCCTGCGCGAGGCCGGGCTCGACGTCGTCGAGGTGAGCGAGGTCACAGGCGCGCCCGAGATCCTGGATGGCCGGGTGAAGACGCTGCATCCCAAGATCCACGGCGGCCTCCTCGCCCGACGCGATCTGCCGAGCCACATAGCGACGCTGGATGAGCAGGCGATCCCGCTGATCGATCTTCTTGTTTCCAATCTCTATCCTTTCGAGGCGACGCTGGCCTCGGGGGCAGACTTCGATGCGTGCCTCGAGCAGGTCGACATCGGCGGCCCTGCGATGATCCGGGCGGCCGCCAAGAACCATGGTGGTGTGGCCGTCGTCACCGATCCGGCCGACTATCCGATGGTCCTGGACGCCATCGAGGCCGGCGGCATGACGCTAGAGCAGCGGCGCCGTCTCGCCGCCAAGGCGTTCGCCCGCACGGCCACCTACGATGCCCAGATTGCCGCCTGGATGGCACGCGAGACAGGCGAGCTCTTCCCCGAGAGGCTGGCGATCCAGGGCCGGCTGCGCCAGCGGCTGCGCTATGGCGAGAACCCGCATCAGGCAGCCGCCTTCTACGTCACCGGCGACCGGCGGCCGGGCGTGGCCACGGCGGAGCAGCTTCAGGGCAAGGAGCTTTCCTACAACAACCTGCTCGATACCGACGCCGCCTTCGAGCTGGTCTCGGAGGTGACCGAGCCCGCGATCGCCATCATCAAGCACACCAATCCCTGCGGTGTCGCCGTGGCGCCGAGCCTGCGTGCCGCCTGGGATCGGGCCCTCGCCTGCGATCCGGTCAGCGCCTTCGGCGGCATCGTCGCCTGCAACCGCGAGTTGGACGAGGCCACGGCCGAGGAGATCGCCAAGCTCTTCGCCGAGGTGGTCATCGCCCCCGCGATCGACGACGGTGCCCGGGCGGTGCTCGGGGCAAAGAAAAATCTCCGCGTGCTGGTGACCGGCGCCATGCCGGACCCTGCCGGCCGCGACCTCGTGATGCGCTCGCTCGCCGGGGGCTTCCTGGCGCAGGAGCGGGACATGGGCCGGGTCGACGAGGCGGCGCTCGAGGTGGTCACTGCCCGCGCGCCGACGGCCGAGGAGCGGGCCGACCTGCTGTTCGCGTGGCAGGTCGTGAGGCACGTCAAGTCCAACGCCATCGTGCTCGCCTGCAAAGGAGCCACGGTCGGCATCGGCATGGGCCAGACCAACCGAGTTCGAACTCGGTACGGATCGCCGCCGAGCGCATGGCCAAGGGACCAGGCGCTGGTCCCTGCGTCGTCGCCTCCGACGCCTTTTTTCCCTTTCCCGACGGCCTCGTGGCCGCCGTGGAAGCGGGTGCCACCGCCGCCATCCAGCCGGGCGGCAGCGTGCGCGACAAGGAGGTGATCGCGGCCGCCGATGCCGCCGGCATCGCGATGCTGTTCACCGGGATCCGGCACTTCCGCCACTGAGCGGGCGAGCGGTCAGCCCGACGAGCGGTTGAGGATGTAGTCGAGCCCGCCCACCCGGTACCAGCGATAGCCGTAGGCCTCCATCAACAGACAATGCCGGCCGCGCGCGTCCGCCTCGCTGTGGTCCTCCGACAGCAGGTTGACGAGCCGACTACCCTTCTCTCCGACCGCGGGGTCGAGGGACACCTCGCAGGGCTTGCCGTCGAGATTGTGCACCACCAGGACCGAGTTGTTCCGCCAGTCGTAGCGTAAGGCGAGGATTGCCGGATCGTCGGTCGGCAGGGCGGTGAAATCGCCCCAGCCGATCTCAGGCACCTCCTTGCGCATCCGGATCATCCGCTCCGTCCAGTTGAGGAATGAGTTGGGGTCGCGGCGCTGGGTGGCGACGTTGAGGTGCTCGTAGCCGTACGGGCCGCTGTCGATCACCGGCAGCACCGGCTTCTCGGCGGTCGTGAAGCCGGCCTGCGGCTCCGTCGACCATTGCATCGGCGTGCGCGCGCAGTTGCGCTCGGTCAGGTCGAGATCGTCGCCCATGCCGATCTCGTCGCCGTAGCGCACGACCGGCGTGCCCGGCAGCGTGAACATGAGGCTGTAGGCAAGCTCGAGCCGGCGGCGATCGCCGTCCAGCATTGGTGCCAGCCTGCGCCTGATGCCGCGACCGTAAAGCTGCATGCGTGGCTCGGGACCAAAAGCAGAAAAGACCTTCTGGCGCTGGGCCTCGGTCAGGCGGCCGAGATCGAGCTCGTCGTGGTTGCGCAGGAAGGTGCCCCATTGCGCCGTCGCCGGCCGCGGCCGCGTCTCCTCGAGCGCCTTCACGAGCGGCCGGGTGTCGGCCGCCGCCAGGGCGTAGAACAGCCGCTGGTTGACCTGGAAATTGAACATCATGTGCAGCCGGTCGCCGTCGTCGCCGAAATAGTCGAGATCGTTCTTCGGCAGGACGTTGGCCTCGCCCAGCACGATGGCATCGCCCTTCCGCCACTGAAGGAACTCTCGGAACATCCGCAGCATGTCGTACTGCTCGACGGTCCCTTTTGCATCCGGCCCCTTCGCGGCGATGACGAATGGCACGGCATCCATGCGAAAGCCCGAGACACCGAGCTCGAGCCAAAAGCCCATGATCTTGAGGATCTCGGCCTGGACCTCGGGGTTGGCGGTGTCGAGGTCCGGCTGAAAGTCGTAGAATCGATGAAAGTACCAAGCCTTGGCCTCGGCGTCGCGGGTCCAGGTCGACTTCTGTACGCCCGGGAAAACCATGCCCTGATCGGCATCGGCGGGCTTCTTCTCGCTCCAGACGTACCAGTCGCGATAGGCCGAGCCGGGGTGTTGGCGCGCCGACTGGAACCAGGGGTGTTGATCGGAGGTGTGGTTGACGACGAGGTCGATGATGACGCGCATGCCGCGCTGGCGGCATGCGTGGGTGAACGCGACGAAGTCGCCGAGCGAGCCGTAGCGCGGGTCGACGCCGTAATAGTCCGAGATGTCGTAGCCGTCGTCGCGCTGCGGCGATGGCTGAAAGGGCATCAGCCACAAGGTCGTGACGCCCAGCCCCTGTAGATAGTCCAGTCGGCGCATCAAACCCTGGAAGTCGCCGACGCCGTCGCCGTTCGTGTCCATGAAGGTCTCGACCGAGACGCAGTAGATGATGGCGTTCTTGTACCAGAGGTCGTCGATCATCGGCCGGCTGCTCCTTCAGTGCCCGGCTATCAAACGGATCGACTGGCCCAGGGTGCCCGCTCGCGTGGTTGTGCTGGCCGTCACAGCCGCCGTGCCGGTAGAATGCTAGAAGATCGGCTACAATCGCTGATCGGCCGGCATGACGATGGGGGAGAGCGACATGTCCGCAGCCAACGAGGGCAAGACGATCGTCGTGTGCTGCGACGGCACCTGGAACGCACCCAAGGACGAGACGAACGTCTGGCGAAGCTACCTGCTTCTCGCGAGCACCCTCGAGGAGCGGGAGCCGGAGACCGACCTCGGCGACCGAAGGATCACGGAGGGCACGGCGGGCGGCCGCCGCTATCTCCTCTACTACGACGAGGGCGTGGGCACCGAGAAGGGCCGGAGGATCAAGGGCGGTGCCTTCGCAGTGGGCCTCTCGGTCAACATCAAGCAGGCCTACTCCTTCCTGCTCGAGCGATGGCAGCCTGGAGACCGCCTGTTCTGCCTGGGATTCTCGAGGGGCGCCTTCACCGTCCGCTCGTTCTGCGGCCTCCTCGGCTCGGCAGGGCTGGCACAGGGGCTGGAGAGCGAGACCGAGCGCAACGAGGCGGTCGAGCGGGCCTTCGCCTACTATCGCAAGCCACCGCGGGAGCGCGAGCAATCACCTGAGGCCAAGGCCCTGGCGTCCTACCAACGGCTCTTCCCCTCGGTCCGCTTCCTCGGCGTCTGGGACACCGTGGGCTCGCTGGGCGTGCCTCTGCCCAACCTGCCGTTCATCAACAGCAAGCTCCTGGCCGACAAGATCCGGTTCCACGACACGGCGCTGGGCGGCAACGTGCAGAATGCCTGTCAGGCCATGGCCATCAGCGAGCGCCGCGGCCTCTTCAAACCGGTCTTGTGGTCGAGGGCGCCCGGGCAGTCCAAGGCCGAGGACGAGAGCCCGGTGTCGCAGAAGGTGCTGCAGGTGTGGTTCACCGGCGCGCACGGCGATGTGGGCGGCGGCTACGAGGTTTCCGATCTCCCGACAATCACCCTGGACTGGATGCTGCGCCGTGCGCTGGAGGCTGGGCTGGGCCTCGATCTCGAGTCCATCCTGACGAAGCTGCAGCGCAACGCCCTCGGGCCTCGCCATGCGTCCGAGGCCGACTGGCTCGGTCGCCTCACCAGCGGCGAGATCACCGACATGGTGCTCCGTGTCGTGGGCGATCTCCCCTTCGCCCGCCTCCTGCCGCTCCAGGTGCTCGGCGGCCTCGCCAACCTCCTCGCGGCGCCCAACTACGACCGCCCGATGGGGGGCGAGTGTCTAGGCGACGACGGCACCTACTCCGTCGGCTATGGCGAGCGGATTCACGAATCGGTCCTGGAGCGGTTCCGGCCGCGCTGCCGTCCATCCAATCTCGACGTCGCGGTCGAGAGCGGCCTGCCGGTCTTCCGCGAGCGGCATGAGATCAGGCAGCCCATGCCATCCGGCACGATGGCACGGATCGACGGCCAGGACGTTGAGATCGAGGATCTTTCCTCGTCGGGCGCCCAGTTGGGGAAGGTGCGCCGCCTCAAGGTCGGCATCGACTACCCCTTCCACAGCAACCATGTGGGCGACACAACGGCGAACGTGGTGTGGACCCAGGCCGACCGCGCCGGCGTGCGCTTTCTCCAGTAGCGACAGAGAGCCGCTTCGAGCTCGGGAGCAGGCTCGAGGCACGAGAGGCTTGCCCGGTGTGGCGCCGCGACGCACACTCTAGTCTGAGACGCCGGTGATCCGAAGGATCCCGGCTCATCGGCCGCATCGCGGAGCACGCACCCTGTCGAGCACCGGTCCCGCGGCTCAGCGCCGGCAAAAGATCATGCGGCGCGCGACGGGCACGCTCCTTATTCTCACCTTCGTGGCATGGGTAATAGCGAAAGCGTTCTTCGGCCTGTCGGGCGGCCTCAGCCCCGCCGGGCTCGATGTCACGCGACCTTCCATAGCCTGCGTTTTTGCTTGGGTATTTCTGCTTGTCGGCTGCCGCCTGATCTTTCAGCGTGACACACAAAGGCCGTCATTCTAGCGATCCAACAGGCGACGTCGGCGCCTTTCGGCAGCGTGCTCGCCTCGATCGAGCACGGTCAGGGGCCGCCTCCGCCTACTCGTCCAGAAAGAAGTCTTCGTCGATCTTCTTGAGGTGGTAGGTCTCCTCGATGCGCACGCCGACGTCGTAGCGGATCATCAGCGATGTCAGCATCTCGCCATCGACGAGGACGATGCGCCTGCTCAGGCGCTCGGCCATTTCGCGCGCGCCCTTCGTGAAGCTCGAGGTCGTGAGAAAGACCCCCTTCCCCGCCTTGACGGCATCGAGGCTACCGAAGAAAGCCTGGATCGCGCCCGAGCCGACAGTGTTGTCAGCAACATACCGTTTGGCCTGGACGTAGACCCGGTCCAGCCCGAGCGCGTCCTGGTCGATCACGCCGTCTATCCCGCCATCCCCACTCCGGCCGATGGCCTCCGCGACGAGGCCGTGCTGGCCGCCGAACCCCATCGCGACGAGAAGTCGGACGACCAGCCGCTCGAAGAAGTCTGGCTTCCCCCTGAGAATTCGATCGATCAGCTGAGCCCGGAGGTTGGCGTCTATTTCCTCGAAGGTGGCGCGGATGACCTCATCCGGAGTCGCGTCAGTCTTGGCGACAGCGGTCTCGTTTCCCCCTTGGCCTCGTCCTCCTCGAAACTCGGCGAGTTCCGGAAAGCGGGCGAGATATTTCAGGTCGATGCGATCGGGACTGTCTGCCACCGCCTGCCGGCCCCGATCGGTGATGGCGTAGTGCGCCCGCCGAACTCGCTCCAAAAGCTTGGTCTTCGAGAGATAGGCGATGGCCCAGTGGGTGCGATTGGCGATCACGGCCTGCTTGCCGCTCGGGAGAAGCTGCACCTTCTCCTCGTCGGAAAGACGGAACTGCTCGCTCATCCGATCGACCAGATCACTCGTGCGCACCTCCGGCGCCTTCGATGCCTCTACCAGCACGGGGCGCATTAGGTCCTGAAAGCCGGGTATCGCCATGGCCAATCGTACTTCCAGCTCACCTGTGCCGCACGACAGGTGCCTCGGGCATCGGCTGGGGGAGTGCCAACTCGACGGCGCGGGCGGCGCGCAGCACGAGGGCGTCGGCGTATTTGGGGCCGACGATCTGGAGGCCGATGGGCAGGCCGTCGGAGGAAAAGCCGCAGGGTACGGTGGCGGCCGGCTGCTGGGTCAGGTTGAAGGGGTAGCTGAATGAGGCCCAGTCGATCCAGCGGGGGTAGCGGGCGCGATCGGGGACCTCGAGCCCGGCATCGAAGGCGGTGAGCGGCAGGGTTGGGGTCAGGAGAAGATCAAAGCGCTCGAGGAAGAGCTGCATCGCCGTGCCGAGCTCGCCGCGCCGGAGCTGGGCCTGGAAGAGCTCGGCGGGGTCGACCTTGTCACCCTCGGCCGCGATCTCGAGGAGGCCCTTGTCCATGCCGGCCCGGAGGTCGGCCGGAACGCCGGCGACGACCCGCGCAGCCGACGGGAACCAAGTGTGGGCGAAGAGGTCGCGCTGGCTGGGAAAGCCGGGATCGATGGCCTCCACATGCGCACCCAGAGCCGCCAGCGCCTCGGCGGCGGCACCGACAGAAGCCCGGATCTCGGGGGCGACGTCGACGTAACCGAGATCGAGGCTAAGGGCGATCCTGAGGCCTGCAATGCCCTCGCCGAGGCCGATCCGATAGTCCCGGCCATCATAAGGCAAGGCGTGCCAGTCGCGGGCGTCGGGGCGGCTCATCACCGTCAGCATCAGGGCCGCGTCCTCGACGGTGCGAGCCATGGGGCCGAGGTGGGCTACGGTGCCGAACGGGCTCAGCGGCCAGGCCGGGACACGACCAAAAGTGGGCTTGAGCCCGACGATGCCGCAGAAGCCGGCCGGCACGCGGATCGATCCGCCGCCGTCGGTGCCGATGTGGAGAGCACCCATGCCGAGTGCTGCCGCCACAGCCGCCCCGCCGCTCGATCCGCCGGCGGTACGCCGCGTGTCCCACGGGTTGCGCGCGACCTCGCCCAGAGGGTTGTCGGTCACGGCCTTCCAGCCGAGCTCGGGCGTCGTCGTCTTGCCCAGCAGCACGGCCCCCTGCTCGCGCAGTCGGGCGACCGCAGGCGCGTCCACCGGCTCGGGACGCGGCTCGCCGGTCGTGAGGCTGCCGCGCCGCGTCGGCCAGCCCTCCGCCAGGATGAGGTCTTTCACCGTCGTCGGCACGCCGTCAATGAGGCCCACCGGCTCGCCCTTCTGCCAGCGTGCCTCCGAGGCGCGCGCCGACACCAGCGCGCGCTCCTCGTCGACGAGGCAGAAGGCGCCGACCTCCGCATTGTGCCTCGTGATGCGCTCGAGGCAGGCCTTCGTCGCCTCGACCGGCGAGGCGGCCTTCCTGCGGTAGAGCCTGAGCAGCTCGGTCGCAGAATGCCGCGCCAGGTCCGTCGCGCTCATCGCTGATCTCCCCGATCCTCGAGTGTGGTCGTGCTTGGGGCGTTGCATGCCCCGGCTTCGCTCAGCATCCTGTCCCTCCCGCCCGAGGGGCGATGGGTCAGCAGGAGGAGGGTGCGGTGGACGAGGATGTTCTCAACATGAGCCTCAGGAAGTTCCTGAAAAAAGTGGGCATCACCTCGCAGCGCGAGATCGAGACGGCCGTGCGCGCGGCGCTCGAGAGCGGCAAGCTGAAGGGCGACGAGCAGCTGAAGTCAAGCGTGCGGCTGAGGGTGGCCGAGATCGGCCTCGACGTCACCATCGACGGGACGGTCGAGCTCGCCTGACGCTCGCCGAGCCTCAATGCAGCTTGAGGCGCGGCTGCGTGCCGTACTGGAGCACCCGGGCCACCGTCGACAGGACGAGCCAGCCCAGGCCGTGCAGCGCCATCTGGTGCTTGCGGTAGAGCGAGACATAGGCCACGCGGGCGAGCCAGCCCTCGATGGTCACCTGGCCGAAGAGATTGCCCATCAGGCTGCCGACGGCACCACGGCTGAGCGAGATCAGCGACCCGTGATCCCTGTAGGTGTAGGGCACGGGCGCACCGCTCGTTAGCCGGGCCTCGAGCGTGCGGGCAAGAACAAAAGCCTGCTGGTAGGCGGCCTGGGCGCGCGGCGGGACGTTGCGATCCGAGCCCTCCTGCGGGCAGGCGGCGCAGTCGCCCATGGCGAAGATGTCGGGATCGTGCGTGGTCCGCAGCGTGCGGTCGACGACGATCTGGTTCAGCCGATTGACCTCGAGGCCGTCGAGGCCGGCCAGCACGTCGGCACCGCGGATGCCGGCGCACCAGACGCTGACGGTGGCCGGGATGAAGTGCCCGCTCCGGGTATGGATACCTTCGGCCGTCGCCTCGCTCACCTGCTCGCCGGTCAGCACGCGGACGCCGAGCTTGTCGAGCGCGCTTGCTGCAAAGCGGGAGAGGCGCTCGGGCAAGGCCGGAAGGACCCGCGGTGCTGCCTCGATGAGCGTGAAGCGGATGTCGCGGTCGGGATCGATCTCGCGCACACCGTAGGAGCTGAGCTGGCGGGTCGCCTTGTGCAGCTCGGCCGCGAGCTCGACGCCGGTGGCGCCAGCGCCGACGATCGCCATCGCGAGCGGCGGCCGCTCGCCCTCGCGCCGCTGGGCCGCATGCAGGCACAGCAGCAGGATGTGGCGGTGGAGGCGCTCCGCCTCGTCCTGGTTGTCGAGGAAGACGCAGTGCTCGCGCACGCCCTTGATACCGAAGTCGTTGCTGACGCTGCCGATCGCGATCACGAGCGTGTCGTAGGGGATACTGCGGGCGCCGACGATCTCGCGGCCCTCCCCGTCGACGAGCGGGGCCAGATGGAGGAGGCGCCCGGCCCGGTCGATGCCCGCCATGCGCCCCTGGGCGAAGCGGAAGCCATGCGTGCGGGCCTGACCCAGATAGATGACGGTGTCGTCGCGTGCGTTGAGAGTGCCCGCCGTGACCTCGTGCAGCAGCGGCTTCCAGAGATGGGTGAGGTTGGGATCGACCAGCGTGACGGCCGCCCGCTTCCTGCGGCCGAGGCGCTGGCCGAGCCGGGTCGCGAGCACGAGGCCGCCCGCGCCGCCGCCGACGATGACGATCCGATGCAGCTCGCTCACGATGGTCTCCCCCGGGGCGGTCTGACCGGCGCCAAGCTGCGGCGCGCCGTGCCGGCCGTCAACGGGAACGCCGGGGCGGGTGACGTCGGCGGGCGATCTGCCGCGAGCGGCGGCCTCAGCCGTCTGTCGGCTGGGGGCCGTCATACCCCTCGATGATCGCCAGATCGGCCTCGGCATGCTCCTTTCTGAGCGCCATGGCCTCGGCGTACTCGGGCGACCGGTAGCATGCGAGCGCGGTGGCGTAGTCCGGGAACTCGATCACCACGGTGCGCGACCGGAAGTGGCCCTCCGGGACCTCGGCAGCCCCCCCGCGGACGAGAAAGCGCCCGCCATACTTGCGGAACGGCTTCGCGTTCGCGGCAACATAGTGCTTGTAGCCGTCGGGGTTCCCCACATCGACGGTCGCGATCCAATAGCCCTTCTTCGCCACGTGCCTTTCCTTCTTGCTTCGGTCGACGGTGTAGCCGGCAATCTGCTTGGTCTTGAAGCCTAGGCAAGCAGGCGGCGCAGCAGCGCATCCAGGCGCTGACGGCCCGCTTCCGTGCCGCGCAGATGGCCTGCCGCAAGCTCGATCATGCCGGCAGCCGCGAGGCTGTCCAGCGCTCCGGCATCCAGGGCCTGGCGAAGTGGTAGGCCAGCCACCGCCTCGATCCGCGCGATCGGCACGCCCTCAGCGAGCCTCAGGCCCATCATCATGAGCTCGGTGAGCTGCTGATCGGGCGCGATGGTCTCGCGTGGCTCCTCGCCATGGCCCTTGGCCTCCACGGCGGCGAGCCAGCGCTCCGGCTGGCGGAGCGTGTGGGTCGCCAGCTTCCGGCCGTCCACGGTGACCCGGCCATGGGCGCCGGGGCCGAGGCCGGCATAGTCGCCATAGCGCCAGTAGACGAGATTGTGACGCGACTCCTCGCCCGGTCGGGCATGGTTCGAGATCTCGTAGGCGGGAAGGCCCGCGTCGCCCAGGATCGCCTGCGTCGCCTCGAAAAGCTCGCCGGCCAGGTCCTCGTCCGGCACGGCGAGCGCGCCGGCCGCGTGCAGGGCGTGGAAGCGGGTGCCGGGCTCGATGGTGAGCTGATAGGCCGAAAGATGGCCGCCCACATGGCAGAGCGCTCGGCGCAGCTCCGCCTCCCAGGCGGCCACCGATTGGCCCGGCCGCGCGTAGATGAGATCGAACGACCAGCGGGGGAAGAGGCGGGCAGCGAGGTCGACGGCGGCCAGCGCCTCGGCCGTGTCGTGCTCCCGGCCGAGGGCCTTCAGATCCGCGTCGGCGAGCGCCTGGACGCCCAGCGACACCCGGCTGACACCCGCCGCCCTGAAGCCCTCGAGCTTTTGGGCCTCGACCGAGGTGGGGTTGGCCTCGAGCGTGATCTCGAGGTCGGGGGCGGCCTGCCACAGGCGAAGGGCCCGGTCGATCACCGCGCCTGCGGTGGAAGGCGCCATCAGGGACGGGGTGCCGCCGCCGAAGAAGATCGACGAAAGACGGCGGGGGCCGGCCAGCGCCGCCATGTGGTCGAGCTCGGCCAGCAGCGCGCGGCGCCAGCGCTCGTGGTCGACGCCGGCGCGGACGTGGCTGTTGAAGTCGCAATAGGGGCACTTGGCCTTGCAGAAGGGCCAGTGGACGTAGAGCGCGAAGCCGGGATCGGCGGGCTCGGATGGCTTGACCGGGGCGGGCGGCATGGCCGTCATATGGGGCCGCCGCAGCGGGCCAGGGAGGGCAAGGTGAGCATGATCGCGATCAAGGGTTTCAATCATACCGGTATCTCGGTCGCCGACCTCGACCGCTGCGTCGCGTTCTTCACCGAGGCACTTGGCTTCTCGGTCCGCTCGATAGCACCGCGCGACCCCGCGGTGATCGGCGCCATCACGGGGCTCGGCCGGGCCGAGGTGCGGATCGCCTACCTGGATGGACCCGGTCACACGCTCGAGCTGCTCGCATACAGCAGCCCCGAAGGGCGCGCGACCTACCGAACCTCGGACGCGGGTGCCATGCACGTGGCCCTCGACGTGATCGACATGGAGGCAGCCATCGCCGAGGCGGAGCGCTGGGGGTGGCGGCTGATGGGCAAGGTCGTCGCGATCGACAACGGCCCGAACAAGGGGCGCAGCATCGCCTACCTGTTCTGGGACGAGCAGAACCTCATTCTGGAATTCATCGCTGATCCGTGACTTCCCGGGGCAGGTTGCGGATCCCCACCACCTGAGCAGCACGTCGCCGCCATCAGCGAGCGCGCAGCACGACGGACACCGGCGCCGCGGGTCGTCGGCGGCCTGCGATTTTCTCCGCTGCGGCAGCCGATTCCGTCTACCCAAAATATTAACGCCGCGCTAAGGTTCCTCTCGCTGAGGGCTGAGCAACTAGGCCTGTGAGCACCGCTAACACGGGGCTCACAGGTTTTTTTTGCCCAGATGTCGGCCATCCATCGATCAGCAGCCCAGAATGGGCTTGGTCAGCCCGCTGCCGCAACGGGCCGCAGACGCTGCGCGTAGACGTTGATGACGAGCGCGGCGAGCAGGATCAGGCCACGGATCAGGATCTTGAGGAAGCTGTCGATGTCGATGTGATCGAGGCCGTTGTTGAGAACGCCCAGCACGAAGAGGCCGATGATGGTGTTGGGGATACCGCCGCGGCCACCGAAGAGGCTGGTGCCGCCGACGACGACGGCGGCGATCGAAGTCCAGGAGAAAGTCGTCGAACTCGTTCTGCTGGGCGCTGCCGAAATAGGCGACGCCGAGCATGCCGGCCACGCCCGAGCAGACGGCACAGATGATCATGACCGAGGCGATGATCGCTTTGACGTTCACGCCCGAGTACTCGGCCGCCTCGCGATTGCCGCCGACCATGTAAACATAGCGGCCGAAGCGCGTGTAGGTCAGGACGAGATGGCCAACGAGCAAAAAGAGCCCGCAAATGATGACGATCCAGGGCACGGGGCCAAGACTGCCACTACCGAGCGTCTTGATCAGCGGCGGCACCGCGTAGGCGATCTGGCCGCGCACCAGCATGGCACCGACACCGGCGGCGATCTGCAGCATCGCCAACGTCATGATGAACGAGGGAATGCCAATCACGGTAACGCCGATGGCATTCACGCTGCCCAGAAGAAAGCAGGCGAGGAGGGCCATGATGATCGCCGCGAAGCCGGGAAGCGGCAGATTGGCGATGTTGACGTAGGATTCCTGGAGCGTGAAGAACGCGACGACGATGGCCGTCGCATTGGCGACGCTCGCCACGCTGAGGTCGATCTCGGCACAGAGGATGACGAAGGTCAGGCCCGTCGCGATGATGCCGGCGATCGAGACCTGCCGCAGGATGTTGGCCAGATTGCCCATCGACAGGAAAGACGGGCTCATCGCGGCGAAGACGACGACGAGGAACAGCAAGGTGACGAACGGCGCGATCACCTGAAGCCGGCCGGCGAGCCAGCCCCTCAGCCTCGAGCCCCCCTTCGAGGACCCCTTCTCGACGGCCTGAGCCTTCATCGATTCCTCATCTTATGCTGCAGCGAGCAGTCGGTCCTTGCTGACCGTCTCGTTGGCAAACTCGTGCGCGATGGTGCCCTTGCGCATGACCAGGATGCGATCGGCAAGCGCCAGAACCGTCTCGGGCTCGGTCGACACGACGATGATGCCGAGCCCCTTCTCCTTGAGCCCCTTGACGATCTTGACCACATCGTCCTTGGCTCCGACATCCATGCCTCGCGTGGGCTCGGCCAGCACCAGAACGCGTGGCAGATGCGTCAGCCAGCGCGCGAGCGCCACCTTCTGCTGGTTGCCGCCGGAGAGGGTCCGGAGCGCCGGCTCAACGGAGAAGGGGCGGATCCGCAGCCGGTCGACATGCTCCTTTGCGATCGCCCGCTCGGCTGCGGGCTTCACGACAAGCCTCGAGATCCGCTCGAGAATGCTGATCGAGATGTTCTTGTAGACCGGCACGTCGGCGAAGAGCATGGCGCGGCGACTTTCCGGCACGAGCGCGACGCCCGCACGCTTCGCCTTGGCCGTGCTCGTCAGCCTGATCGGTCGGCCGTCGACCTGCACCTCGCCGTGGTCTGAGCGAAGCTTGCCGAAGAGCGCCTTGGCAAGCTCGAGCTGGCCGGAGCCCATGAAGCCATAGATGCCGAGAACCTCGCCAGCGTGCACCTCGAGCGACACATCGTCGAACATGCCGGTGCGGCCGAGGCCCTTCGTCTGCATGACGATCGGCGTCTCGTCCCGAGGCGGCAGGCGTATGTCTGCGCTGTAGGTCTCCTCCAGCTCATGATGGCCCCGGCCGATCATCTGCTGGATCAGCCATGCCTTGTCGACGCTGGCGGCATCGGCCGTGTCGATGCGCTCGCCGTTGCGGAAGACCGTCACGCGGTCCGAGACGGCGAGGATGTCGTCGAGAAAGTGGGAGATGAAGACGAAGCTCTTGCCCGTGCCCTTGAGGCGGCCAAGCACGGTAAAGAGATGCTCGATCTCCGGAGGCGAGAGCGCCGAGGTGGGCTCGTCGAGGATGATGATGCGTGCCCCGGAGAAAAGCACACGGCCAAGCTCGACCAGCTGCTGCAGGCCGAGCGGCAGGGCTCCTATGCGCGCGCCGGGGTCCACATCGATGCCGAGGCTCTTGAGATGCTCGCCGGCGACGCGCGCCATCTCACCCCAACGCACGATGCCCATGCCGTTGGTCGGCTGGAAGCCGAGAAAGACGTTCTCGGCGACCGTGAGCTCGGGGCAGATCGACAGCTCCTGGTGCACCATGCCGATGCCGGCGTCCCGCGCGTCGCGCGCCGAGCGGAAATGCACCGGCCGGCCGTCGAGGCGCATGGTGCCCTCATATTCGGCGTGCACGCCTGCGATGATCTTCATCAGCGTGCTCTTGCCGGCACCATTCTCCCCGACGAGGCCGTGCACCTCCCCCTCGCGCAGGGCGAAGTCGACGCCCTGGAGGGCGACGACTCCGCCGAACGCCTTGGCGATGCCCGTCAGCTCGAGCAGCGGTTGGACGCTTCCGGCCACCTCTTGCACCTCAGATGAGGTAGTGGTCCTGCATCCAGAGCATGCCCGGCCCATTCTCTTTCGTGACCACGGGGCCATCCGCGACGACGTTCTTCGGGATGCCGCCTGGGCCGGTCTTCTCGCCCGCCACGACCGCGGCGACGCCGGCCACGATCGACCCGCCATGGATCCGGCACGAAGGGTTGCGGCAGGTGGCATACATGCGGCCATCGAGAACGGCCTCGATCGCCGGCGGCATCGCATCACAGCCCCCGACCTTGATGGTCGTTCGACCGCGCGCCTTCATCACATTGATGGCCGCAAGCGCCATGTCGTCGTTGTGAAAGTAGGCCGCGTCGATCTTGGGATACTTGGTCAGCAGAGAGTCCCAGATGCGGGCCGCCTTGGTGACGTCCCAGTCGGCCGGCTGGGTGTCCAGCACCTTGATGTTCGGGTACTTCTTGACCACCGATTCGAAGCCGCGGGCGCGGCCCTGGGCACCGGTATGGCCGAGCGCACCCTGGGTCATGATGATGTTGCCCTCGCCGCCAATCACATCGACCAGCGCCTGGGTGACCGAGCTGCCCATGAACTCGTTGTCGGGGGCGATGAAGCTGTGGACATTGATCTGATCAAGCGGCGCGATCAGCGTGTCCATGTCCATCACCGGGATGCCGGCATCGATCATCTTCTTCACGGGGTCGGTCAACGTGCCGATGCCGAACGCCTGTATCGCGACGAAATCCCACTTCTGCGAGGCCATGTTGTCGATGGCGACGCGCTGCTTGGTGGCGCTGAGCTCGCCGTCGAACCACGTGACCTCGACGTTGAAGAGCTTGCCCCAGTACTCGGCAGCACGCTTGCCCTGGGCGCACCAAGTGGCCTGCAGCCCGGCGTTGGAGAAAGCCGCCTTCAGCGGGCTCTTGGCCTTCATCATGTCCGCCGACATCTCGGCGGCGACGGCGGCGTTGACGCCAAGGCCGCCGAAGAGCGCGCCGGCGGCAGCCGTTGATGTCGTGGCCTTCCTGATGAAGTCGCGCCGGGTCTCCGGCGACGTGTCACCTTTGCTCGTCATACGTGCACTCCCTGATTACCGGCCCCAACCACGGACCGCCATTGTCGACCTCTGTTTCCCAGGACGCTGGCAGCTTGGCAATCCCCTTGACAGACCGCCGTCCACGGCGCCCGGCCAAACCGGCGGACCGATCGCGGTGAGGCTCTGCTCGAGGGATGCCTGATGAGCCGCAGGCGGATGGTCAGGGCGGCAAGGGGCAATCGTGATGCATGAGCCCCGTCGACTTGAGCTCGTCCCAGAGCGCCACGGGAATCCGCGTCGTCATGAGCTCGTGGTTCTTCGAGACCTCCTCGGGCCGAACGGCGCCCGGAATGATCGATGCGACCGTGTCCAACCCCAGCGGAAACTGGATCGCAGCAGCAGCCAGAGGCACCCTGTGACGACCGCACACCTCCTCGATCCGCCTCACCCGCTCCAGGATCTCAGGCGGTGCCGGCTTGTAGTTGTACTTGGCGCCGGGCACGGGACCGGTCGCGAGAATGCCCGAGTTGAACGGACCGCCCAGCAGGAAGGAAAAGCCCTTCTTCTGGGCGAGCGGCAGGAGATCGTCGAGACCCGCCTGCTCGAGCAGCGTGTAGCGGCCGGCCAGCAGAAAGACGTCGGGATCGCAGTCGGTGGCGAAGCGAATGCAAGGCTCGGTCTCGTTGACGCCCATGCCAAGCGCGCGGATCACCTTCTGCGAGCGCAGCTCGGCGAGCGCCCGGAAGGCCCCCTCGACAGCCTCCTTGTATCGCTGCTCGTAAGCCTCGCGCGTGCCGTGCGTCCAGATGTCGACGTCGTGGATCAGAGCGATGTCGATGCGCTCGATCCCGAGCCGCTGGATGCTCTGTTCGATCTCCCGCATCGTGCCGTCGTAGGAGTAGTCGAAGACCGTCTGGAAGTTGAGGCCTCCGGTCCATTGGCCACGGTCGATCGCTTCCGGCGGCCGCGGATCGAGCCGTCGACCGACCTTGGTCGAGAGGACATAGCTGTCCCGCGGATGGGTCCGCAGCACGTGCCCGAAGCGGTGCTCGGACAGGCCGTGACCGTAGAGGGGCGACGTATCGAACAGACGGGCCCCACTGTCGTATGCGGCCTCGAGCGTCGCATAGGCCCGCGCATTTGGAATCAGCTCATAGAGGTCGCCGAGCGGCGCCCCACCCAGCCCCAGAACGGGCACCGAAAGCCCGGTCCGACCGATCGCACGCTTAGCAAGCTCTGCGCCCATCGTTGCCTCCCCATCAGGTCCGCGAGCTCTCCTCGCGTCGCTCTTGACCCTACGAGGGCCAGGGAGGCCTTACCGCGTCGCGGTCGCCGTAACAATCCCGCGCCGAAGGGAACAGTTGGTAGGTGGGGCGTCGGTGCAACCCTGCTGCTCTCGCCAACGCCAGACGGCGATGAGCCTAACCGCCCACAGACAGGCTCGCGACGGTCAGTTGCCGAAGACGGCTAGCCGTGCTCGTGCCGTACCGTGACTTCAAGATGCGGCTCATAATAGAGCGTCATCCCATTGTCGAACGTAACAAACTTGAAGCCCGACACGTCCTCTCCAGCCGCCGTCACGTGGCTGCTCGCACTACCTTCCGCGATAACACTGGCGTCCGTGGACAATGCCAAGTTGCGGAGATTGGAGTCGTTGAAGACGACGACCTCACCGTTCGCGTCCTGAATGAGATCGCTCAGCGACAGGTCGAGCCGATGCCACGCTGGCTCCGTGCCACCGCCAAGCGGACCCGCCTCTGCGGAACCGCCACTGACGTCTACCCCGTCCCCAGTGCGGATCCCGTGAAGGATCGGATCCATCATCGCGTCTCTGGCTGATGCACCCTTCGGCATGGCTCTACTCGTCAACGAGTGGTCCCAAGCTTCTCCGGCACCATGGCTTTTCGACCACCGCTCGCAGGCCGGGTTAGCTCTCTGCTACCACCATCTGATAACGCAGGTAACGTTAACAAGCTGCTAACACAAGCGGCGTCGCGGCGGCCCCTCGGTCGACGCCGGGGGAAAGCACCTCCCCTGGTACCCTGCTATGCTGTCCAAGCGGCTCGACCTGACGCTTCGTCCGAGCGCCTAAGCCGCAGGTGCCAGTCGCAAACCGGCCCGGAGCTTGCGGAACGGAAGACATCTAGGATCGGCAACCACCAGGCCTGGAGCCTCCACGATCAGGATCTGATCGGCCAAGGAGGCAAAGTCAGCACGGAAGTGCACCGAGCTCTTCAGCGCCAGAATCCGTGCGGAGCCGGGTTCGATGCCGAGGTGACGGAGCATCGCCTGGTCCGCCGCCTGAATACGGCGCGTCGCGACAAGAATGGTGACTCCCGGAGCCGACCGAACGCGCAGCGCCGCCATGGCCCCAAGATCCATCGCGTTGCCGCCGTAGAAGGGGCCGGTCGCCTTGAAGCGCCCGTCGCCAAGGCTGACGACGTCGAGGTCCAGCACCAGCGGCAGCGTGCCGTCAGCCTCGGACCGTCCCCCCACGGGGTGATCGCGAAGGGTGGCCCCGACGCCCGCGCGGTGCGCCGCCGCGGCGAGCCCCGGGTCGCAAAGCAGCGCCAGGACTGCCCCCTCGGCCCGGGCCTCGATGAGCGCTGCCAGCAGACCCGTGGTGTCGCCCGTGCCCCCGCCTCCCGGGTTGTCCTGCGTGTCCGCAAGCACGACGGGGCGCCCGCGCCAAGCCGACTGGGCGTGCCGAACAGCCTCGAGAGGCTTCCACAGCTTTCCCGCAAAGCGCGGCTCGGCCTCGGCATAGTCGAGGGCAAGACTGTCCGCAGCGCGGCGTACGGCCTCCGCGTCCGCGCCGTAGGCGAGGATCGAGGCCCCGCAGCATGGTGTGTCGGCGGCGGGAAACCCCATCGCGATCGAGATGCTGCCACCCAATTCCCCCTCGAGCCTCGCCGCCTCCGCATAGAGGCTGCGCGAGGGCTCCAGATCGGTGCATTGCCAGGGCAGCGGCACGAGGAAATCGCCGCACCGGAAAGCCTTGGCTAGCGGCTCGCCGCTCAGGCGACGGTCGAGCAGCGGAAGGCAACGGGCGCCGGTCTCCGCCATGTCGACATGAGGGTAGGTCCGGTAGGCCACGAGCGCGTCGGCGAGCTCGACCATGGCCGCAGACACGTTGGCATGCAGGTCCAGGGCGGCGACGATCGGCACGGCCTCGCCCACGAGGGCACGGCAGCGACGCAGGAGCTCGCCTTCGCCATCGTCGAGATGCTCGGTGACCATCGCGCCGTGGAGATCGAGGAAGATGCCGTCAACGGGGAGCGCCGCCCGGAGATCATCCAGCAGCCATCCGACGATCCGCTCATAGGCATCCTCGGTGGTGAAGCCCGACGGCCCGGCGTTGGCCCAGACCAGCGGCACGAGCTCGTGACCGGCGCGGCCGGCAGCTTCCAGGAACCCTGACAGGGCGAGATTGATGCCTCGAGGTCGGGTGAGCAGGGCGTTCCCGCGCAACAGCTCGGGCCAGCCGTCTGGCTCGGCAAAGCGGTCGAATGTCGCCTTGTCAGGTGAGAAGGTGTTGGTCTCGTGATGGAGGCCGCCTACCACGATGCGCGCCATGCCTCTTCCCCGCTCTCCAGCGTCGTCAATGGCCGACGCGCTCGATCAACCAGACAGGATGGGCGAAGGCAGCGGCATGCACCTCCGGGGTGTAGTAGCGGAGACCTGCCGGCACGTGGCGCGCGGCGATGGTCTCCGCGCTCGCCACCCGCCGAGCCGGATCATCGGACGCCCAACCGAGCGCCATGCTGCCACCCACATAGGTCGGAACGGCCGCGAAGTAGTAGCTCACATCGCTGAACCCAGCGGCTGCCTGCCGGCGCTGCGTGTCGACCAGCTCGTCAGACCGAACGGCGGGATTTCCAGACTGAGTGACAAGGATCCCCCCCGGACGAAGGACGTGGCGGCAACCCCGGTAAAAATCCTCGGTAAACAGCACCGCCCCGGGCCCGATGGGATCGGTGGAGTCGACGACGACCACGTCGTAGCGCTCCTCAGTCTCGGCGACGTAGCGGGCCCCGTCGGCGATCGTGAGACGAACGCGCGGATCGTCGAACGCGCCCTCCGAGAGAGTAGGTAGATACTCGCGGCAGAAATCGACGACACCCGCATCGATCTCGACCTGGGTGATCTGACGGATTGCCGGATGCTTCAGGGCCTCCCTCAGGGAGCCCCCGTCACCGCCCCCGATAATGAGAAGATCCCTCACCGAGCCATGCGCCAACACGGGCGTATGCACGAGCATCTCATGGTAGACGAACTCATCCCCTGTCGTCGTCTGCACGACACCATCGAGAGCCAGCACACGGCCCCAGGCGAAGCTCTCGAAGACGATCAGGTCCTGGTGCTCAGTCTTCGCGTGGTAGAGCACCTCCCGCACCCGGAGACGTTGCGCCCAGTCGCCGTGCAGGGTCTCCTCGAACCATTCCATGAGCACTCGCCGAAAAGTAGGTTTGCCTTCTCATCCAACTCGGCCCCGAGGCCAGTTGCATGGCCTGAAAAGGGTCAGACGCTCAGCGCACGGTTGCGACCGGGCTCCGAGCAGCCATGTCGCGCATCGACAAGCTTCTCAGAGATCCGGGTATTGAACAACCTCCGCCGCCGCGCCCGGGTGCGTCACGGCACCCCTTACCGCCGGGCCAACCCCCTGAGCGTATTTCCAGAGCGCTCCCGAGCCGTAGGTCGAGGCTCGTGGCCGCCACGCCTTCCGGCGGCTCTCCAGCTCCTCGGCCGAGAGCTCGACGTCGAGGCTGCCGCGCTCGGCGTCAATCGCGATGACATCGCCGTCGCGGAGCAGGCCTATCGCGCCGCCGACCGCCGCCTCCGGCCCAACGTGACCCACGCAGAAACCGCGCGTGGCGCCCGAAAAGCGACCGTCGGTGATCAGCGCCACCTTGTCGCCCCGGCCCTGGCCGTAGATCGCGGAGGTGACGCCCAGCATCTCCCGCATGCCGGGGCCGCCTTTCGGCCCCTCGTAGCGGATGACGAGCACCTCGCCGTCCTCATACTTCCCCGCCTGAACCGCGTGCATCGCGTCCTCTTCGCAATCGAAGACGCGCGCCGGGCCACGGAACTTGAGGTTCTTGAGGCCGGCGACCTTGACGATCGCCCCCTCCGCCGCGAGCGTTCCCCGCAGCCCGACGACGCCACCCCAGCTGGTGATCGGGTCGGAGCAGGGTCGAACGACCCGCTGATCCGGGTTCCATTCCACGCCCGCGAGGTTCTCCGCAATGGTCCTGCCCGTCACGGTCGGACAGTCGCCATGCAGGTAGCCGCCGTCCAGAAGGGCCTTCATCAGCACCGGTACACCGCCGACGTCGCCCAGATCCTTCATGACATAGCGGCCCGCAGGCTTCAGATCGCCGATGTACGGGGTCTCGCGGAAGATCTGGGCGACGTCGTGCAGGTCGAACTCGATGCCCGCCTCGTGCGCGATCGCCGGCAGATGCAGCGCCCCGTTGGTGGAGCCACCCGATGCCGCGACCACGCGGGCCGCATTCTCGAGGCTCTTGCGGGTGACGATGTCGCGGGCACGGATCCCTTCTGCCAGAAGGCGCATCACCGCCTCCCCCGACTCCTCGGCCCACTTGTCGCGTGCCTCGTAGGGTGCCGGGGTGCCCGCCGAGCCCGGTAATGCGAGGCCGATGGCCTCGGAGACGCAGGCCATGGTATTGGCGGTGAACTGGCCTCCGCAGGAGCCGGCGGAGGGGCAGGCGACCCGCTCGAGCTCCTCGAGATCGGCATCGGAGATGGCCCCGACCGCGTGCTGGCCGACAGCCTCGAACACGTCCTGCACCGTGACGTCCCTGCCCCGGAAGCGGCCGGGCAGGATCGAGCCGCCATACATGAAGACGGAGGCGACGTTGAGGCGCACCATCGCCATCATCACGCCCGGCAGCGACTTGTCGCAGCCGGCAAGCCCGACGAGGGCGTCGTAGCCGTGGCCGCGGACGGTAATCTCGATCGAGTTGGCAATGACCTCCCGCGAGACGAGCGACGACTTCATGCCCTGGTGACCCATGGCGATGCCATCGGTGACGGTGATCGTCGTGAACTCACGCGGCGTGCCGCCGCTCTTGGCCACGCCGCGCTTGGCCGCCTGCGCCTGACGCCCGAGCGCTATGTTGCAGGGAGCCGCCTCGTTCCAAGTGCTGACGACCCCGACGAACGGCCTCTCGATGTCGTCCTTGGACAGACCCATGGCATAGTAATAGGAGCGATGCGGCGCGCGCTCAGGGCCGACGGTGGAGTGCCTGCTCGGCAGCTTCGACTTGTCAAAGACGGTAATGGTCGCCATGGCCCTGCGCCTCATTCTTCTTGAAAAGCAGCGGCACCATAGCGACGGGCCGTCGGCCTCGCTAGCCGCCAGACAATTGTGGCGGCATGCGCGGAGTCCTGGTCCGTTCAGTCCCCGGCCGACACCGGCTCGGCCACCTGCCCCACGCAGAGCTCGCGGAGCGCCGAGACCGCCGTGTCGAGATCGCCGTGCTCGAGCTCGAAGCAGGCAATGCCGGCGATCCATTCGACGAGCCGCTCCACCAGCTCATCGTTCAGCGTGAGGCGCAATGCCAGGCACTCGTCGAGCAGCCGGCGAAGCGCCTCGGTGCGGCGCACCGGCGCGAGCCGTGTCGGGGCGCCTGCGCGATAGCGCGGGAAGACGAGCCAGCGCACGGGCCAATGACGGTCCAGGGCAGGATCATCCGACTGCGCCGGCGGCGGCAGGTAGCGCACGATCTTGCCGTCGACGCGATGGTGGACCGGAAGCGAGGCGATCTCCGGATAGAGCGGAGCCAGCGTCGTCCAGGCTCCTTCCTTGAGCGTGAGGCACACGGGCAAGCCTCGAACGGCGAGGCGCTCACGGTCTAGGACGGCGAACTCGTCGGAGTGATACGCAAAACCCGCGCGTGCGAGACCTGCCGCAAGCGTCGTCTTCCCGCTGCCTGGCCTGGCCGGCAGAAGAAGGCAGCCATGCGCCGCGCGCATCACCGCCGCGTGCAGGTAGATGCCCAGCGGATAGCGGTTGAGTGCGGCCACCACCAGCTCCGCCTTCAGCGTCGAGGCGAGCTCGCTAGCGTCCGGGCAGCTCGCGACAATGACTTCGTCGATCACGACGAGCGTCTCCGAGCCATCCTGCACGACGAGCGCCTCGGTCGATGAGGGCTCCGTGCGCTCGGTGAGGAACGGGCCGAGAACGGGCAAGGCGCTCTCGATCTGGGAGAAGGACGAGAAGCCCACGCGAAAGCAGGTGTCGAGGATCCGTAGCGAGCGCGTCGCCACCAGCTCCACCGGCTGATCGAAGGCCACGGCCGAGACCGGCGAGCCACCGATGGGCTCGACCACGCCGGGGTCCGGAGCTCCTTCGAGAAGGCCCAGGGCGCGCCAGTCCCCCACGAGACCATCGATCGCCACCTGCGCAGTGCCCTCGCTGACCTCGAATGTCCTGGCATAGGCGGCGATCACGGAAGGGCGGGTCAGCCCGTCCTCGAGCTGGCACCATAGAAACGTCGCCGTGGTGCTGAGGGCGAAGAGCCGGGAACCCCGGGAATCGAGGAGCAAGCCCTCATCGTCGAGGATGTGGAGGCTCAGGCCGGGCGCGGGGCGAAGCGCGCGATGGCCGAGCATCCAGACGCGCTCGCGGCGTGCCAAGCGTGCCGTCTCGAGGCTGCGCCGCGAGCGGCGAAGAAGGCGGCGCATGGCGGCGCAAGCGAACGTCGATGGAAGCCGAACGAGGCGCGTCAGAGGCGCCATTCCGCCGCCCAGCCAGGCACCGAGAGCCATGTCCCGCTTGCTCGGCCGCAGAGCCAGCGCCACCAGGCCCCAATACGTCGCGAGCCGGTCGCTCGACCGCTCCCGCAGCCGCGCCTGTGCCATCACGCTCCGCAGCATGGGTAGATGGGGAACGCCTTCCCCATCCGGCGGCTCAAGATGCTGGACCAGGTGGTCCCGAGCACGCCTCACCGACGGGCTCGCCGGGAATAGGGCCTGCGCCCGGGCCGAAAGCTCGACGCCGCACGGATCGACCGCGAGGAGCAGGGTCAGGGCTACGATCCCAAGCGTGCCGGTGCGTCCGGAGAGCTCATGAAGATAGGACCAGTCCACCCCCTCGTGGCGCCGCAGCAAACGCACGGCGTCCGCAAGGTAGGCGAGACGCAGGCGAGGCAGATCCTTGAAGACGTAGAGCGCGTTGAGGAGGAGGAGCCATTCTACCGACGGCACGGCAACCTTGACCCCGCCGACCGACGCCTGCCCCCGCCGGTTCCAGAGCTCGTCAAAGTCGAGAGCGAACGGCACACGCGCGGCGACCACGTTCCAATGGAGATCGACGATCGCCCGATCCGCGGGTCGCACGAAGTGGATCTCTCGCGACCCCGCGTGGACCTTTGGATGGCGCTCGTACCCACGCTTCTCGAGGAGCCCGGCGGCCGCCTCCACGTCGCTTTCGGCGACGAGAATATCGATATCGAACGAGCGCCGATGCACCAGATGCCCATAGGCAACCGCACCGATGACACCGCCCTTGAATCCGACGGCACGGATCCCGGATCCGCCAAAAGCGCCGAGGATCACGCCAAGCTCGCGCGCCTGACGCTGATTTGCACGTCTGGCTTCGTCAACCAAGCTTAGCCGGGCTGATATCCCCGTGCCCAAGACATCGGCCGGGAGGTGCCCGGCAGCACCAGCGAGAAGCACCTCCAGCCCATGCTCCCGCGCCCTGTCCTCCGCATCGAGCCATCGCTCAAGACAACAAGGCAGGCACCCTTCCGGAAGCCTGCCATCGTGCGATCGAGTGATGTCAAGAAGCAGCCGATCCGTCGCGCAGCCCTCTTCTTCAGGCCGCGTGCCGATCAGTTCTTCGACTTCCCGCCGTCGTCACCCGAGTCCTTGGCAGCCTGCTTCGCCTCTTTAGCAGCCTGCTTTGCCGCACGCTTGGCCTCTCTCGAGGCCTGCTGGTAGGCGTTCTTGGCAAGCGCCGGCTTCTCGCCAGCCGCCAGCACCAAGCCGACCGTAGGCGGGACCAGCGCGGCCTTGCCGCATCGCTCAATAAAGGCGCGGCGGGACGCGGCTCGGTCGTTGCTCCGCTCGGCTACCATGCGTTTCCCTTCCCTCTACGACCTCTCCGGTACAACCCGACCCGATCCGGAGTGTCTCGGACAGACCGACAACACGTTGGTTAACACAGGCCCCTTAGGCATTTCAACGCATTCTCGTTCCCTCTGCTGCACGGCGGTATGTGCCTGCCACCTTCCTGCATCAGCGCGCCCAGGAAAGGGGCCGGCCAGCGCGCAAGGCTGTCGCACAGAGCGGGCAGCGCTTTATAGATAGGACATGAAGGCAGTCGGATCGACCCACGGCGCAAGAATCTCGCGCGCGCTCGTTGCGGCAGCGAGGCATTTGTTCTTCGGGGACGGGCTCGTCGTGGCGGGCAACCTCGCCTTCACAGCACTCTTCGCCATCTTCCCTTTCATCATCTTCCTGCTGTCGCTCGCCGGCTTCATCGGCCAAGGGGCGGCGGCGCAGCAATCCATCGAGCTGGCGCTCAGCATCATGCCGCCCGAGGTGGCCGCTGTGCTGCGCCCCGCAGTACACCAGGTGACCACCGGCTCCACGCCCGGTCTCGCCACATTCGGCATTCTTCTGACGCTGTGGTTTGCATCTTCGGGCCTGGAAGGCGTGCGGCATGCGCTCGAGAATGCGTACCACAGCCACCGACAGCCCCGGAGCTTCGTCGTCGCGCGGCTGCAAAGCCTGGCGCTGGTGATCCTCACGGCGATCGGCCTCCTCGCCGCGATCATCGCCATCATCGGGGGGCCATTCATCCGCGACGCGCTCGAATGGCTGGCGCAGCGCCAGCTCGTCAACCATGCCGTCTACGTGGTCGCCCGCTACACGTTCGGGCTCCTCCTGCTGTTGGGGGTAACGATCCTCCTCCATCTGACGCTTCCCACAGCGAGGCTCCGTCTTTTGGACGTGCTGCCGGGCGCCATCGTGTCAATCGTGGTGTGGGGCATCGTGGCGTGGGCCTACTCGACCTATCTCCAGACGCTGACGCGGTACAACCTCACCTATGGCAGCCTGAGCGGCATTGTGCTGACGCTCTTCTTCTTCTACATCTCCGCCGCTATTTTCATCTTCGGCGCCCAATTCAACGGCGCGTTGCGCCGCAGCCGATCGACGCCGGGATCCGGCTGATGCTCGTGGCCGTAGCTGCGATCGCGCCGCTCAAGGAGCTTCTCGCATGGCCGATACAACACCCCTGATGGCCGGCAAGAAGGGCCTCGTGATGGGCATCGCCAATGAGCGCTCCCTCGCGTGGGGCATCGCCCGTGCTGCTCATGCTCAAGGCGCCGAGCTCGCTGTCACCTACCAGGGCGAAGCGCTGATGAAGCGGGTGAAGCCGCTCGCGGAGCAGGTCGGCGCCGGCCTCGTGCTGCCGGCCGACGTGACGGACGGTGCCAGCCTCGATGCGCTCTTTGGTCAGATCGCCCAGACCTGGGGGAAGCTCGACTTCGTCGTCCACGCGATCGGGTTCACCGACAAGGAGGCGCTTCGCGGCCGCTATCTGGAGGTGACGGCCGACACGTTCGCCAAGACCATGCTCATCTCGGTCCACTCCTTCACCGATTTGGCCCGACGTGCCGAGCCGCTGATGACGGATGGTGGCAGCATGCTCACGCTCACCTACTTCGGCGCCGAGCGCGTCATGCCACACTATAATGTCATGGGCGTCGCCAAGGCGGCCCTCGAGGCAAGCGTGCGCTACCTCGCCGTCGATCTCGGCGGCCAGAAGATCCGGGTGAACGCGATCTCCGCGGGGCCGGTCAAGACCCTGGCCGCCTCGGGAATCGGCGACTTCCGCTACATCCTGAAGTGGAACGAGTATAATGCGCCTCTAAAGCGCAACACGACGATCGAGGACGTCGGCGGCGCCGCTGTCTATCTCCTCTCCGATCTCGGAGCAGGCACCACCGGCGAGGTGCTACATGTCGACTCCGGCTACCATGTGGTCGGCATGAAGGCCGTGGACGCGCCAGACATCAGCGTCGTCAAGGACTGAGCAGCGACCATCGCACCCCGATCGCGCCCTTCCACGGCCGCTCCGGGCACCATCTCCCGCATCGGCGGCAATATCTGGTCATCGCGGTAGCTCATGGCAGGATCCTCTTTCGGCACCCTCTTTCGGTTCACCACCTGGGGGGAGAGCCACGGGCCGGCGATCGGCGTTGTCGTCGACGGCGTGCCGTCGCGGCTGCCGCTCACCGAGGCCGACATCCAGCATTGGCTGGACAGGCGGAAGCCAGGCACGTCCAAGTTCACGACACAGCGACGGGAGCCCGATCGGGTCGAGATCCTCTCTGGCGTCTTCGAAGGGCTGACAACAGGAACTCCCGTAAGCCTCTTGATTCGCAACGAGGATCAGCGTTCCCGGGACTATGGTGAGATCAAGGACACGTACCGGCCGGGCCATGCGGACCTCACCTATGACCTGAAGTACGGCCTCCGCGATTACCGCGGGGGCGGCCGTGCCTCGGCCCGAGAGACCGCCTCGCGTGTCGCCGCCGGAGCGTTGGCCAGGGCGATACTCGGAGATCAGATCAGGATTACCGGCTATCTCGTTCAAATCGGTGCGGATTCCGTTAATCGCTGATGTGTTTGATACAGCAGAGATAGAGCGCAACCCCTTTTGGTGTCCCGACGCAGGCGCCGCCGCTCGCTGGGAACAGCAGCTCTTGGAGGTACGCAAGGCCGGCTCCTCCGTCGGCGCTGTGGTCGAGGTGGTTGCACAGGGCGTGCCAGCGGGGCTGGGCGAGCCGGTCTACGACAAGCTCGACGCCGACCTCGCCAAGGCGATGATGAGCATCAATGCGGTAAAGGGTGTCGAGATCGGCGCTGGGATGGAAGCCGCACGCCTGCGTGGGGAGGAGAACGCCGACGAGATCCGGATGGGGAACGACGGGCTGCGCTTTCTCTCCAACCACGCCGGTGGCATCCTTGGAGGCATAAGCACCGGGCAGGACATCGTCGTCCGATTTGCCGTCAAGCCCACCTCCTCGATCCTGGCGCCAAGGCGCACCGTCACGCGCGATGGACGCGAGACCGAGATCGTCACCAAGGGCCGCCACGACCCCTGCGTCGGCATCCGGGCCGTGCCGGTGGGCGAGGCCATGATGGCCTGCGTGCTGGCAGACCATCTTCTTCGGCACCGAGGGGTCTACGGCCCCTTGGCCGGGCGCTTCCCGCAGCCGCGATGCGATCCCGGCCCCTCCTAGCCCCCCTACCTCTCGCTGCTGACCTGCCTTCGACACAAGCTCGACTCCGCCTGTCGAGAAGGCTACGTCCGGACAGGCTCCAAAGACGACGGGAGGCGTCGCGCGGGCCACGCCGGGAGGTGCCATGCGGTCGAGCGGCCAGTACGAGCACGCTGTGCGGATGGAAGGCATTCGCATGGCCTACGGCAATGTCGTGGCGCTGCAGACGATCGACCTTGCCGTCGGCCGCGATGAGATCCTGGGCCTGATCGGCGACAACGGTGCCGGCAAGTCGACCCTGATCAAGATCATGACCGGAGCGCTGAGGCCGACCGGCGGCCGTTTGTGGATCAAAGGCGAGGAGGTGTCGTTCGACGAATGGTCGGTCAGGCGGGCCCACGCGCTCGGCATCGAGACCGTCTATCAGGAGAAGTCGCTGGGCGAGAAACAGCCGCTGTGGCGCAATTTTTTCGTCGGACGGCAGATCACCAACCGCTTCGGCTTCATCGACGTCCGGCGAGAGCAGGCGATCGCGAACCAGATCCTCAAGGAGGAGATCGGCTTTCGCGGCGTCGGGATCGATGCCACCAGCCCGGTCGCGAAGCTCTCGGGCGGCGAGCGCCAAGGCGTTGCCATCGGCCGCGCCATGCACTTCGAGAAAGACCTCATCGTCCTCGACGAGCCGACTGTCGCCCTGGCGATCAAGGAGGTTCAAAAGGTCCTGGATTTCGTCCGCGACATCAAGCAGCGCGGCAAGGCATGCGTCTATATCGAGCACAACCTTGCTCATGTTCACGAGCTCGCCGACCGGCTCGTGATCTTGGACAGGGGAACCATCGTGGCCGAGTTCCGCAAGGGGGAGATATCCCTGTCGGACCTCACGCGCTACCTGATCGACCTGCAGCACGCCAAGCGCGAGGGCGTAGCCTAGGCACGTCCCGCTTGCATCAAGCCGAGCCCAGCTACTACGCTTTCGTGCAACTAAGGGAGGCCGTGGTGGCTCGAGTGTCCGACATCGTTCGGGATCGTCGACTGTCCGCGTCACGTTGCGCGGCCGGCCCGGGCAGATGAGCCGTCTCGAGGGGCTCCCCATCATTGTCGTCTTCGCCGCGCTGGTCGGGCTCTTCATGGCGACGGCGCCGGAGGTCTTCCTCAGCCTTCCCATCTATCGCTCGTTTCTCACGACCGTGCCGCCCATCCTCATCTTGGCCCTCGGCCTCACGCTCGTGATCACCGCCGGCGAGATCGACCTTTCCTTCCCGAGCGTGATCGCCTTCTCCGGCTTTCTCCTCTCCTACTGCATCAAGGATCTCGATCAGGTCTGGCTGGCGGTGCCGGCGGCGCTGATCGGCGGTGCCCTGATCGGCTGGGTCAACGGGTTCATCGTCGCGATCATCGGCGTGCCCTCGATCATCGCCACCCTCGCGACACAGTTCTTCTGGGGCGGCATCACGACCGTGATCTCCGGTGGCGTCTCCTACTCGCTGAGAACCGTCGACCAGCACCTGATCTGGCACATTCTGGTCGGTGATATCGCCTCGATGCCGGTCCAGGCGCTTTGGGCCCTAGGGATCGCCGTGGCCCTCTGGTTCGTCCTCAACCGCCACCGCTTCGGCGAGCATCTCTTGTTCATCGGCGATAACCCGACCGTCGCCAGGGTCGTCGGCATCCAGGTCGAGCGTGAGAAGATCAAGCTCTTCACGCTGATGGGCGTGCTCGGCGGATTCGCCGCCTGCATCCTGACGCTCGAGAACAAGAACTTCTTCAACACGCAAGGCCAGGGCTTCCTCCTCGTGGCCCTGGCCGCGGTCTTCATCGGCGGCACTTCGATCCTCGGTGGCAAGGGAACGATCGTCGGAACCTTCTTCGGCGCGTTCATCATCACGATGATCGAGGCGGGCCTCGTGGCGACCGGCATTCAGGGCTTCTGGGTGCGAGCCGTCGAAGGCATCGTCTTCCTCAGCGCCGTCATCTTCCACCTCACCATCGACGAGCCGGGCAAGCTCGCCGAGATCCGCCGTCGCCTGCCGCTCCTCCGGCTACGTCCACCCTGAGCGCGGAGGCGACGAGCCCTAGCGCCAGAAGCAGCAATGACAGGGAGTGTCTTCGATGCGCAAATGGTCGATCCTGGCTACGGCCTCCGCCGTGGTGCTCGTCTCTCTGGCGGTCGGCGCCGACGCGCAGACCACCAAGGGCCCGCTCGGCGAGGGCATGACGATGTACATGCAGATGGGCGGCAATCCCGGCGACGGGGCTACCTGGGCGCGTGAGAATGGCGCCCTTGATGCCGCCAAGGCCTTCGGCATCAAGCTCATCCAGCAATACTCGGCCTGGCAGCCCGAGACGATGCTCGATCAGTTCCGCCAGGCGATGGCCGCCAAGCCGACCTGCATCGGGATCATGGGCCATCCAGGAAATGGCGCCTTCGCCGACCTCGTCGCCTCGGCCGAGCAGCAGGGCATCAAGGTCACGTCCGGCAACGCGCCGCTGACCGAGCTCTACAAGAAGTACGTGGCCGACGGCTTCGGCTACGCCGGCGTCGATCTCTATTCCGGTGGCGAGCTGACCGCCCAGAAGATGATCGAGTACGGCCATCTGAAGGCCGGTGACAAGGCGCTCGAATATGGTCTGGTCTCGCAGGGCGAGCGCGGCCTCAGCGACAAGGGCCTGAAGGAGACGCTCGAGAAGGCCGGGCTCAAGGTCGACTATCTCGAGATCAGCCCGGAGGTGAACGCCGACAGCTCCCTCGCCGTACCCATCCTCACCGCCTATCTTGCCAAGAACCCGGACGTGAAGGCGATCGGCACGCAGCATGGCGGCGTCACCTCGCAGATCCCGCGCGCGCTCGAGCAGGCCGGCAAGAAGCCGGGCGACGTGATCGTCGGCGGCATCGACCTCGCTCCGGCGACGATCGACGGCCTGGAGAAGGGCTGGATCAGCGTCACCCTCGACCAGCAGCTCTATCTGCAGGGATTCCTCCCGGTGGCGCAGTGCGTCCTCTCCGCCAAATACGGCTTCGCCGGCCTCTACGTGAACACGGGCGCCGGTGTCGTCACACCCGACACGATCAAGGCTCTTGTGCCCCTCATCGAGAAGGGCATCCGCTGACATGGAGCGGCCCGGCCTCGCCGGGCCGCTCTTGCTTTGAGGTTACCGATGAAGCTCTACCGCCAGTTCGAGAGTCAAGAAGAGCTCGACGCCGCGTACAATCCGACCGTCATCCGACCGGACAGCGCCGGCTTCTTCGAGCGCTGGGCCGATGCCAGCGAGCGCGCCTGCCGCGAGCTCTCCTGCCGACTGGACGTCCGCTACGGACCCACCCGCGCGGAGCATCTCGACATCTTTCCTGCCGGGGCCGGCGCGCCTGTCCACATGTTCGTGCACGGCGGCTACTGGCGCCGCTTCAGCGCGCGCGAGCACGACTTTCTGGCGCCGAGCTTCGTCGCCGAGGGCATCGCCTTCGTCAGCGTCAACTATGCGCTCTGCCCGGAGGTCACCATCGACGAGATCGTCCGCCAAGTACGTGCCGCTGCCGCCTGGGTCCACCGCCACGCAGCGGAGTTCGGCGGGGATCCGGATCACATCACCATCTCCGGCCACTCGGCCGGCGGCCACCTCGTCGGGACGACGCTCTCGACCGACTGGGCCGGAGCCTACGACCTCCCGACAGACATCCTCAAGGGCGGGCTCGCCATCAGCGGGCTCTTCGACCTCGCCCCGTTCCCCTTCACGTTTCTTCAGCCCCGGCTGCAACTGACCTGCGATCAGGTCCTCAGGAATAGCCCGATCCTCCACGTGCCGGCGTGGCCTCTATGTCCGCTCGTCATGGCGGTCGGAGGCCGCGAGCAGGACGAGTTCAGGCGCCAATCCAGCGACTACCTCGAGGCTTGGCGGAGCGGAGGCCACGAGGGCCGCTACCTGGAGCTGGCCGAGCACGATCACTTCACCGTCCTGGACGAGCTCCAGCGCGAGGGCAGCGAGCTGCGCCTGGCGCTGAATGGGCTGATCCGACGCTGAGCGCTCTCCCGGCTGTCTGACCGGTAGTGCACGCTGCGTATCAGCTGCCGCTCAGGAGCCCTGAGAGCGTGCTGACCCCGATGCGCCGGCAGCCCCCGCGCCGGCCTGCAGGCTGGAGATTGGCAAGGTCATGGCGATCGGCCCTATCGACCGCATCCTCGAGACGGTTCTCTACGTCGACGATCTCGGTGCTGCGGAGCTGTTCTACAGCGAGGTGCTGGGGCTGGAGGTGGACAGTCGGAAGCCCGGGCTCTTCTGCTTCTTCCGCGTGGGAGACAGCATGCTGCTGCTGTTCGAGCCCGAGGCGTCACGCGCCAACACGGCGATACCCGCTCACGGCACGCACGGCGCAGGGCACACCTGCTTCGCCGTGCCCGGGCAGGAGCTCGACGCATGGAAGAGGAGGCTCGAGGGTCACGGGATCGCGATCGAGGCCGAGCAGGCCTGGCCACGCGGCGGCCGCTCGTTCTATTTCCGCGACCCGGCAGGAAACAGCCTCGAGATGGCGACGCCGCGGATCTGGGGGCTGCCCGATCGAAACGCTTGAGGCGGCCCTTCCTGCCGGGCGATGATGCTCGGCCCTAGAAGGCCGCCGGACCGGAGGGCTCGCTCACGCCAAAGGGGCGCGATCGCCCTCCCCTAAGGCCGCCAGGCTTCGTAGTCGCCGGTGGCCCGATCGCGATGGCCGCCACGCCGCTCGTGGCCGGGCGGGACGTAGGCCTGCAGCGTGCCGGACAGGTTGGGCTGATGGGGCTTCTCCCAACGCCGCTCGACGAGCGGCTCCTCGCTCGGCGACTTTTCCCTGTTGTGGTGCAGCCAGGCATTCCAGCCCGCCGGCACCATGCTGGCCTCGATCTCGCCCTTGCTGGCATAGATCACCCACCGTCGCTCGGACTGCCAGGCACGGTCACCCCGCTCGCGGAAGTAGACATTGCCGAGCTCGTCCTGACCGACCCGGACGCCTTTGCGGCGGGTCAGCAGCTCGGTTCCGAGAGCGTTGTTGCGCAGCCACTTGAGCAAATGATCCTCCGGACGCCCGCCAGCCGTTGACGATCCGGACTATGGCCGAGCCCGCCTCGAAAATCCAGCGGTGCCGGACTGCGCACGCGCCCGCAGTGACGGCGTGGGGATAGGCTGTGGAAAACCTGGTGGGCCGCGAGCGGGCGAGAGCCAGCGCCAGATCCCACACTTACCCACAAGCAGTGGATAAGGGGGACAAAAGAACAAACCGTGGACTGACGGACGAGTCCGGATCAGCTGACACTGATGCGCATATGCGACAGCTCAGGAGGGAATCGCGCGTGGAGCGAGCGAGGCGGTTGACCACGAGCCCCGTGCAGCACCTCGCCAGCAGGGTGCCGCGCTCCCATAGCGGCCAGCGGGGGCGTCTGGCGGCCGGCGGCCCGCTGCCGCGCCGCTGCATTTAGTGTTGGAATCGCGTAGAACATCTATATATTGATCGCCGTGACCAATGATTGCGACCACGCCCCACCATGCCCGTCAGGGCCCGAGCCATGGTCTGTTGTCGGTTCCGACGGAGGGGATTAGACTGATGGGCGATAAGGATGAGGCTCACGTGACCCTGATCGGGAATCGCAGAGGATAATCATCCTGTCATTGCCCATCTCGTTTCCGTTGACGAACAACTCAAGAACATTCTACCCTGCATCGAGGAGGAGAATGATGGCGCTCAGGATTGCGCGGAGGTTCACGCGAGAGGGTGAGTCACCCTTCGCGTCGATTCCGTTCCGTGTAGCGAGCAGCGAGATTCGCAATCCCGACGGGTCGGTCGTCTTCCAACTCGAGAGGGCAGAGGTGCCTGCTGCCTGGTCGCAGGTGGCGGTGGATGTCCTCGCCCAAAAGTATTTTCGAAAGGCTGGCGTTCCGACGCGCCTGCGCCCCGTCCGCGAGAAGGGGGTGCCGTCATGGCTGGCGCGGCGGGTGCCCGACGAGAAGGCGCTTGCCGAGCTGCCGGAAGAGGATCGGTTCGGCGGCGAGACCGACGCTCAGCAGGTCTTCGACCGATTGGCCGGGACCTGGACCTATTGGGGCTGGAAGAGCGGCTATTTCGCCTCCGAGGAGGATGCCCGCGCATTCATGGACGAGCTTCGCTACATGCTGGCGAAGCAGATGGCGGCGCCGAACTCGCCCCAGTGGTTCAACACGGGCCTGCATTGGGCCTATGGCATCGACGGCCCGGCGCAGGGTCATTTCCACGTCGACGAGGCGACGGGAGAGGTGAAGGCCTCGACCTCGGCCTATGAGCGGCCCCAGCCCCACGCCTGCTTCATTCAGAGCATTGCCGACGACCTCGTCAACGAAGGCGGGATCATGGACCTCTGGGTCCGCGAGGCACGGCTCTTCAAGTATGGATCCGGCACGGGCACGAACTTCTCGGCGCTGAGGGGCGATGGCGAGCGACTGTCCGGTGGCGGTCGGTCGTCGGGTCTGATGAGCTTCCTCAAGATCGGCGATCGTGCCGCCGGGGCGATCAAGTCGGGCGGCACGACACGACGTGCGGCCAAGATGGTGATCGTCAACATCGATCACCCCGACGTCGAGGCCTTCATCGACTGGAAGGTCATCGAGGAGCAGAAGGTGGCGGCGCTGGTCGCCGGCTCCAAGCTGCTCAAGCAGCATGCGCAGGCAGTGATGACGGCCTGCCATGAGTGCGAGCTCTCGGGCGAGGCCCGGTTCGATCCGGCGCAAAACGCCGAGCTGCGTCGGGCGGTGCGCGAGGCGCGTCGGGCGATGCTGCCGGACGGCGCCATCCAGCAGGTCGTCCTCTACGCGAGCCAGGGCTACACGAGCATCGACATCCCGGTCTACGACACCGACTGGGACAGCGAGGCCTATGTCGCCGCGGCGGGGCAGAACTCGAACAACACGGTGCGGGTCACCGACGAGTTCCTGCGCGCGGTGGCCGAGGACCGGGACTGGGAACTCTTTCGGCGCACGGACGGCAAGCCCAAGAAGACGGTCAAGGCGCGGCAGCTCTGGGAGCGTATCGCGTTCGCTGCCTGGGCCAGCGCCGATCCGGGGGTGCAGTACGACACGACGATCAACGACTGGCACACCTGCCCGAACGCGGGACGCATCAACGCGTCCAATCCGTGCTCGGAGTACATGTTCCTCGACGACACGGCCTGCAACCTCGCCTCGCTGAACCTCATGGCATTCCTGAGCGAGGACGGCGGCTTCGCGATCGATGCCTTCGTGCACGCCGTGCGGCTTTGGACGATCGTGCTCGAGATCTCCGTGCTGATGGCACAGTTCCCGGCCCGCAAGATCGCCGAGCTCTCCTGGCGGTACCGCACCCTCGGTCTCGGCTACGCCAATCTGGGCGGCCTCCTCATGGGCTCGGGCCTCGGCTACGACAGCAAGGCCGGGCGCGCCTACGGCGCAGCGATCACCGCGCTGATGACGGGCATCGCCTACAAGGTGTCAGCCGAGATGGCCGAAGGGCTGGCGCCGTTCCCCGGCTATGCCGACAACCGCGAGGCGACGCTGCGCGTGCTTCGCAACCATCGGCGCGCCGCCTGGAGCGAGACCGCCGGCTATGAGGGGCTGGGCACCCTGCCCCTGCCACTCGATGCGGAGGGCTGCCCCGAGGCCCAGATCGTCGCCGCGGCAAGGCGAGCCTGGGATGACGCGGTCGCCAACGCCGAGGCGCACGGGATCCGCAACGCCCAGGTCTCGGTGATCGCGCCGACGGGCACGATCGGCTTGGTGATGGATTGCGACACCACCGGAATCGAGCCGGATTTCGCGCTGGTCAAGTTCAAGAAGCTCGCCGGCGGCGGCTTCTTCAAGATCATCAACCGCGTGGTCCCGAGGGCGCTCGAGAAGCTCGGCTACAGCAAGGCGCAGATCGAGGAGATCGGCCGTTACGCGGTGGGTCACGGCACACTCAAGGATGCCCCCTTCGTCAACCACGAGAGCCTGCGGGCGCGCGGGTTTGACGAGGACTCCCTGGCGCGGCTCGAGGCGGCGCTGCCGACCGCGTTCGACATCAAGTACGCGTTCAACCGCTTCACGCTGGGCGAGGCCTTCTGCAAGGAGGTGCTGGGCCTGAGCGAGGCCCAGCTCGACGAGCCCGGCTTCGAGATGCTGCGGGCGCTGGGGTTCCCCAGGGATCAGATCGAGGCCGCGAACAATTATTGCTGCGGCACGATGACGATCGAGGGCGCGCCGCACCTCAAGGTGGAGCACCTGCCCGTCTTCGACTGTGCCAATCCGTGTGGCCGCACCGGCAAGCGCTTCCTCAGCGCCTCCTCGCACATCCGGATGATGGCCGCAGCACAGCCCTTCATCAGCGGTGCCATCAGCAAGACCATCAACATGCCGTCGCGCGCGACCGTGCGCGACTGCGAGGACGCCTATGTCGAGGGTTGGCGCCTCGGCCTCAAGGCGCTGGCCCTCTACCGCGACGGCTCGAAGCTCTCGCAGCCTCTGGCGTCGATGCTGGCGGCCGTCGACGACGAGGAGGACGAGGAGGAGAGGCCGCAGACCGAGAAGGTCGTCGAGGTCGCCGAGCACATCGTCGAGCGGTGGATCAACGAGCGCCGCAGGCTGCCTTCCCGCCGCAAGGGCTATACCCAAAAGGCGGTGGTCGGCGGCCACAAGGTCTATCTTCGGACCGGTGAGTACGAGGATGGCATGCTCGGTGAGATCTTCATCGACATGCACAAGGAAGGTGCTGCCTTCCGATCGCTGATGAACAGCTTCGCGATCGCGATCTCGATCGGCCTGCAATATGGCGTGCCGCTCGAGGAGTTCGTCGAGGCCTTCTCCTACACCCGCTTCGATCCGTCGGGCGTCGTCACGGGCAACGACACGATCAAGATGGCCACATCGGTGCTCGACTACATCTTTCGCGAGCTCGCCATCTCCTATCTCGGGCGCACCGACCTCGCCAATGTGGAGCCCGCCGAGCTGCGCCACGATGCGCTCGGCGGTGGCACCAAGGAAGGCGATCTCGGTCGAGAGGTGGCCCATCTCGCCTCGTCCGGGTTCGTTCGCGGCAATCTCCGCCTCCTCGCGGGCGGTGCGGGTCGCGAGACGACATCCGGTGAATGGAGATCAGGTGCGACCATGGGGTCGGCGGCCGTCGCCGACCGCACAGCGCGCCACACGGACAGCCGTGCCGAGCAGGTGCAGATCGCCCGCCTTAAAGGCTATGTGGGTGACCCCTGCCCGTCTTGCGGCAACTTTACGCTGGTGCGGAATGGCACCTGCCTGAAATGCGACTCCTGCGGCTCAACCACTGGTTGCAGCTAGGGTGCGCATAGCGTCCCGTTGGGCAAGCGGGACGTTTCTTTCCTTGTATTCTCCTCCATGATTGAGGCCCGGGGTTCGCCCCGGGCCCTCTTTTTTGCTTGCGAGCCGTGCCGCCAGCCCGGCGACGTTGGTCCAAGCCGACGGCTGGCATACCAGCGATGGCACCGCTTGCGACGAAGCGTCCACGCGCTGTCCCCATTTATCCACAGACTGTGAGAAAGTCCGATCCTCAGCCCCGGGATCAGCGGGGATCATGCCGGCGTCAGCCCGACGCGCCTCGGCAACGGCTGCCGATTCCCGCGCGGAACCGCCGAGCTGCAAGAGCCTGTGGAAAATGATGGGAAATGATAGTCTGATCAGAAGGTGTCAGTCGGCGCGACAATGGGATAAGCGCCGGCATCCGGGCCCGTATTCCAGGGCATGAGGCGCCTCCACCAGCGCGAGCCCCCTGAACCAGCCTTGGGCCTGCCCCGGTTGAGTGGTCACCTCTGATAGGCTGAAAGGCCTGGAGGTGACGATGTCCGAGGGTACGAAACGAAGCCGTAGCTTTCCGGAGGCGTTCAAGCGCGAGGCAGTTGCCGCGGTTGGCGGCGGTCGCTCGGTGTCGCAGGTGGCCGCCGAACTGGACCAGCCGGGCCGTCTGGTCCGCTCCTGGCGGCGCTGGGTGCGGAGGGGCTGCGATGCGCGATCTAGCGCGCGCCGTCCTCTGCGTCGTCTACTGCGATCCCGAAACTGGCGCAGACCATGGCGAGCAGGCTTTCGACTGTTTCGTCGACGGCCCATCGCACGACCTCCCCGGGCCCCACGAGCGGGAGGCGGTCAAGCGCGCGGCGCTCCGCGCCCGCGGCTTCCTCGTCGTTCCGATCCGTCATGATCGGGATCTAGCCTCTCAGCTAGCCGAAAATCAGAGCGTTTTCTGGCCGATCTCGTCGAGCCAAGCGTCCTGACTGAGGCTGGAGCGGGTAGGAGGGCCTAACCCCATTTCGACCGGACACCCGGCATAGCCGGGGAGGATGGGCGCCGGAGTGGCTGCCCTTGAGCCGGTGGACCATCAGCCGCAGCCTCCTAAGGTCGAGACCCTCGGCGCGCAGCAGGCCTACCTCGCTCGCGCGCGACCCGTGGCGGGACGCGAGCAGACCGCTGTCCGAGGTGATCCTGGCGCCGTGGAATTCGAGCTTCATCCGCCGGTCGAAATCGACCCGTAGAGGCTCCGGCTGTTGCCTCACCCAGCGGATGCGCCACGATCGCATCCCCTCTATGGTCTCTACCCACTGATCAAAACAGCAAAACGGAGCGATGGCGGCGTCAAGCCTTGAACTCATCCGGGGAATCCGGGTCCAAACAAGTGATGTTGGGCAATCCAAATAAAATCTCGTCTTAGCAAATCTTTCCGCAAGTGAGTGAGCAAGAGCCCACGCGAAAAGGCGCCGGAGAAAATGGCCCCAGAAAGGGCGCTCACGCGTATTTCGACGGCGTCACGCGGCGACTGGAGACACCAGCGGCGGGCCGGAGCGGCCGATCACCGATGCGGCCGCCGCCTCAACCGTTGCGCTTCTTGCGGGCGGCATAGCGGGCATCGCGCGCGGCCTTCTGCTCGGTCGCGAGTGCCACCCTGCGGGCCGCCTCTGCCATCTGCTCGGCCTTGCGGGCAAGCGCGGCCGCTTCCGCGGCGGCAGCCCGCTCCGCGGCCTCGGCCGCCTTCGCCGCGCGCCGCTCGGTCGTACGCGCCTCGCGTGCGGCGGCGGCGGCCTGACGCTTCGCTTGGCGCTCGGCAAACCCCGTATCGTTGGCTAGCGCCTTGGCCCGCTCGAGCAAGGCCTGCTTCGCCTTGGCGGCTGTGCTCTGCCGCTCGGCGAAGCCTATCTCACCCCGCATCCTTCGACCTCTCTTGTTGATGGTGTTCGCTCTTTCGCCTCATGACCGCGGCCGAAGAGTAAGGTTCGAAGCCGGCTTCTGGTCAGGCAGTGCGAAGTTCGAACTCGGTCCGGTGGCTTATGCTGGAAGACTTCTCAACCTCGATCACTTACTCAATTGGGTACCGAATGACCGAGGTTCACACCCGGCGGAGAAAGCGGCCCCATAGAGAGACCTTTGGGCGTCCCGGCCGTTCCCGCTCGAGCGCGAAGGTCCTCGATATCAAGGGGTTATAGCAAAGGCCGACTTGGGCCGGAGAGCGGACCCGACGGCGGAAGCTGGTTGAGCGAGAAGGATTCGAAGCTTCGGTACCCTTCGCGGGATACAACGGCTTTGGAAACCGCCCCGATCGACCGCTCCGGCATCCCTCCGCGGAGCGTGAAAAGCGGGACCTGTCTAGTCGGCGCGCCGCCTCTCGGCAAGCGGAGCGTTGTGCAGCAGTGTATCCTGGCGACCGCCCGAGGGGAACAGGCCCGAGCCGGGGAGAGCTGGAAGAGACACAAGGCGTGGCCCTTCCGCTCCACTCGGACGGCTCGGATGCGCGGGACTTAGAAGCCACCCATTCCGCCCATGCCACCCATCCCGCCCATGCCAGCGCCGGCCGGCATGGCGGGCTCCTTCTCCTGCGGTCGCTCGGCGATCATGGCCTCCGTGGTGATGAGGAGACCGGCCACCGAGGCAGCGTTCTGGAGAGCGGCGCGCACGACCTTGGTCGGGTCGATGACGATCGAGCCGTCGATGCCGGCATTCTCGGCGATCTGACGCGCCGGTGCGGTGATCGCCTTCCTGACGATCTCGATGCCCACGCGCTGGTCGTCGTTGCCGGGCTTGAGGCCGTCCAGAGCCTTCAGGCCATAGAGCAGCGCAGCACCGCCACCGGCGACCACACCCTCCTCGACCGCGGCACGGGTCGCGTTCATCGCGTCGTCGACGCGATCCTTGCGCTCCTTCACCTCGATCTCGGTGGCACCACCGACGCGGATCACCGCAACGCCGCCCGCCAGCTTCGCCAGACGCTCCTGCAGCTTCTCGCGGTCGTAGTCCGAGGTCGTCTCCTCGATCTGCGCCCGGATCTGGTTGCAGCGCCCGGTGATCTCCTCCTTGGCGCCGGCGCCGTCGATGACCGTCGTGTTCTCCTTCTCGATCACGACGCGCTTGGCACGGCCCAGCATCTCGAGCGTGACGCTCTGATGGCAATGATCATCATGCGGCTTTCCAAGGGGCCCGAGCGGAGCCTGGAGCGCCGTCGGCCGCCCTGAGGAAACCTGAAAGTCCGTTCCGCTGATCGCGTCTGGCTACGGCGAGGATCGCGAACCGTCCGCGCCGCTCTCAGCGACCAGTCGGTTTTGCCAGCCTTGAACGGGCTAGTCCGTACCCGTCCGCTCCTACCTGAGCCCCGATGGGGTAAGGATCGTGGTAATCATCGCCGCGGCATCACGCTAAGCGCTTCGATTAAAGCAGGTTTCCCACGTGAATTGGCGGAGGGAGAGGGATTCGAACCCTCGGTACCCCTCGCGGGGTACAACGGTTTTCGAGACCGCCCCGATCGACCGCTCCGGCATCCCTCCGCGGGGCGAAAATGCGCCACCTCTCTAGTCGGCACGTCGACAATCGGCAAGCAGAGCCTTTGCATGCCCGCTGAGCGCCCTGCGGGCCGCCGGGCCGGCAACAGGTGCGCGCCGACGAGAGCCGGGAGGGCCACGACGTCGTGGCCCTCCCGCTCGGGGCGCTGAAGGTTTGGGTGCGGGACCTAGAAGCCGCCCATACCGCCCATGCCACCCATCCCGCCCATGCCACCGCCGGCCGGCATGGCGGGCTCCTTCTCCTGCGGTCGCTCGGCGATCATGGCCTCCGTGGTGATGAGGAGACCGGCCACCGAGGCAGCGTTCTGGAGAGCGGCGCGCACGACCTTGGTCGGGTCGATGATGCCCTTCTTCACGAGATCGCCATACTCGCCCGCCTGGGCGTCGTAGCCCCAGCTCGTGTCCTTGCTCTCGAGCAGCTTGCCGATGACGATCGAGCCGTCGATGCCGGCATTCTCGGCGATCTGACGCGCCGGTGCGGTGATCGCCTTCCTGACGATCTCGATGCCCACGCGCTGGTCGTCGTTGCCGGGCTTGAGGCCGTCCAGAGCCTTCAGGCCATAGAGCAGCGCAGCACCGCCACCGGCGACCACACCCTCCTCGACCGCGGCACGGGTCGCGTTCATCGCGTCGTCGACGCGATCCTTGCGCTCCTTCACCTCGATCTCGGTGGCACCACCGACGCGGATCACCGCAACGCCGCCCGCCAGCTTCGCCAGACGCTCCTGCAGCTTCTCGCGGTCGTAGTCCGAGGTCGTCTCCTCGATCTGCGCCCGGATCTGGTTGCAGCGCCCGGTGATCTCCTCCTTGGCGCCGGCGCCGTCGATGACCGTCGTGTTCTCCTTCTCGATCACGACGCGCTTGGCACGGCCCAGCATCTCGAGCGTGACGCTCTCGAGCTTGATCCCGACATCCTCGCTGATCACCTGGCCCGCCGTCAGGACCGCGATGTCCTCGAGCATCGCCTTGCGGCGATCGCCGAAGCCCGGCGCCTTCACCGCCGCGACCTTGAGCCCGCCACGCAGCTTGTTCACGACCAGCGTCGCCAGGGCCTCGCCCTCGACGTCCTCGGCGATGATCAAAAGCGGCTTGCTGCTCTGCACCACGGCTTCCAGCACCGGCAGCAGCGCCTGCAGATTGCCCAGCTTCTTCTCGTGGATGAGGATGTAGGGATCCTCGAGCTCGACCCGCATCTTCTCGCTGTTGGTGACGAAATAGGGCGAGATGTAGCCGCGGTCGAACTGCATGCCCTCGACGATGTCGAGCTCGGTCTCCAGGCTCTTGGCCTCCTCGACCGTGATCACACCCTCGTTGCCGACCTTCTGCATCGCCTCGGCCAGCATCTTGCCGACCTCGGCATCGCCGTTGGCCGAGATCGTGCCGACCTGGGCGATCTCCTCCGAGGTCGTCACCTTCTTGGTGCGCTTCGCGAGGTCCGCGACGATGGCCTCGACCGCCATGTCGACGCCGCGCTTGAGGTCCATCGGGTTCATGCCGGCGGCCACCGACTTCGCACCCTCGCGCACGATGGCGGCGGCAAGGATGGTCGCGGTCGTCGTGCCGTCACCGGCGATGTCGTTCGTCTTCGAGGCCACCTCGCGCACCATCTGCGCGCCCATGTTCTCGAACTTGTCGGAAAGCTCCACCTCCTTGGCGACGGTGACACCGTCCTTGGTGATCCGAGGAGCACCAAAGCTCTTGTCCAGGATCACGTTGCGGCCCTTCGGGCCCAGCGTCACCTTGACGGCGTCGTTGAGGATGGTGACGCCGCGCAACATCTTGTTGCGGGCGTCGGTCGAAAATTTCACGTCCTTGGCGGCCATGGTCGGTCCTTTACGCTTCTGTCTCGGAGAGATCGGCTATCCAGGGGAGAGAGCCTCAGGCGGCCTTCTTCGCGGCGGCCACGCCCTCGATGATCCCCATGATGTCGCTCTCCTTCATGATCAACAGCTCCTCGCCGTCGATCTTCACCTCGGTGCCCGACCACTTGCCGAACAGCACACGGTCGCCGGCCTTCACGTCCAGCGCCACGATCTCGCCCTGCTCGTTGCGGGCACCGGGGCCGACGGCCACAATCTCGCCCTGCATCGGCTTCTCTTTCGCCGTGTCGGGAATGATGATCCCGCCCTTCGTCCGCTCCTCCTCCTCGAGACGACGGACCACGACACGGTCGTGCAACGGCCTGAACTGCATGGAACCTCCTCATGACGGCTTGTGCGGCTTAACCTGCTAGCACTCACAAAAGGAGAGTGCCAACGCTGGCCGGGACATAGCGGCAATGGGCCTGGGATTCAAGGTGTCACCCACAACTGGGCGGCACCAAGGCGGAGCGCGGTGGCGATCACCCGATCCCCGCGGCTATGATCGGCTGCTCTCGGGGGAGGCAGGCCGATGCGGGGCTCAGCGCTGCAGATCGTCGGACGGACGGCGGGATCGGGCGTCCTGGCGGCGCTGGCGCTTTGGGCCAATCCGACGCTCGCAACCATAAAGGGCGCCGGCGAGCTTGGTCAATGCGACCCACGCTACGACACGAGCGAGATCCTGGAGGCGGCAGAGGGCTATCGCGATCCCGAGATCCGCGTGATGTCGAATGCCGAGCACGAGGCCTTCGCGCGCGAGATGAACGCCAACAACAGCGCCACCGACGGGCGCCCGATTGTCGAGGTGGCACCGCCCTTCTTCTGCAACAGGCAGAAGGAAGCCTACATCGTCTTCCGCGGACGCCACGACCCGGAACGAGCCGGCGCTCACGGGCGGCGTCGAGCAGCAGGGCGAGGTGCCGGAGCAGGGCGGCAGGCAGCCCGGACCGGCCAAGCCATCCTTCCAGGTCGGGACCATCTTCGGCCCGTCGCACCCGCGCGGCGGCAGCATCGCGTGCCAGAGGAACCCGCAATCCTATACCTGTCTCTACGGCCATACCGAGGCCGAGGGCTCGCCCGGCGGGCCAAGCAACGGCACGCCGCCGACGCCGGGCCCGGGCGGCAGCGGTGGCGGCAGGGGACCACCGCGGCCTAAGAGCGGGACCACAGGCGGCTGCCGCGCGCAGGTCACGGTGGCGGCCTTCGATGCAGCCGTGATGAACGCCTTCGCCTCGGCGCCCGGCAATCCCGATCTGAAGAGCCCCCAGCCCCCGCCGGGGTCGGGCCCGGTCCTCTGGCTCAAGGCGGGCTTCCCGGGTAGCGAGGCCATCACCCTTCGCGCCGACGTCGCAATCTCCGCAGGAAAGCTGAGCCCTTCCGACATCACGATCCGCTTCATCCAGAACGCAACGCGCTACGACGGGCGTCTCGTCTGGCACGACGCGCCGGAGGAGAAGGTCGGCTTTCGCACCTCACGATGCAGCATGGATCGGCTCGACATGTTCCGCCTCGATCCGCCGCCGCCACCGCCTTTCTAGCGCGCCAATGGCGGCGCCATCGGTCCGGCCCACTGGAGCATCGAGACGCACGACTCGCCTAGCCTGGGGACGGTGTTCCTGCACAACGACGATGGGCGCTCGCTGCAGCGGGTCGATGTCACCTACGCCAGCTGCGAGATCGTCCGGAGACAATCCGGACCCTCGAGCGACTGGATTGGGAGGTCCGCTTCGCGGGCGACGTTCTTGACGCCCCACCGGCACCATCGACGCCACCGCCTACCGGCCTCTACAAGTCCCTCCGCTGGACAGATGCCGGCTGGGCCTTCGCTCTCGCTCCTTGGGCCGGCGTCTGGGCGGGCGGCAATCAGACGACCGGGCTGCCCGAGACCGGGCGGCCGACCTTCAACGAATGCCTGCAGGATCCCAAGGAGCGGCGGTCCAGCTAGCCCAGAGCGCCGGTGGCCTGGCGGCCCTCAGCTCAGCACGCGGACGGGCTGCCCATCGAGCCAGCGCTCGATGTCCTCCAGCGTCTCGCGGAAGAATACCTCATAGGCGGCGCGCGTGACGTAGCCGATATGCGGCGTCACGATCACGTTCGGCAGCGTTCGCAGCGGGTCGTCCGCGGGCAGCGGCTCATGATCGAACACGTCGAGCGCGGCACCGGCGATGCGGCCCTCCCGGAGCGCCGCCACGAGGTCCGGCGTGCGCACGATCGGCCCGCGCGAGGTGTTGACGAGCAGCGCATGCGGCCGCATCAGCGCGAGCTCGGCTGCACCCACCAGCCCCTCCGAGCGCGCGCCGAGCTTGAGGTGGATGGTGAGGATGTCGGACTCCCGAAAGAGCGTCTCCTTGTCGACCAGCGTGGCGCCATGCGCCGTGGCGGTGTCGGACGTCAGGTTCTGGCTCCAGGCGATGACCTTCATCTCGAAGGCCCGGGCGACCCGCGCCACGGCCTGGCCGATCTTACCGAGCCCGAGGATCCCGAGCGTGCGCCCATAGAGATCGCCGCCCACGGAGACCTGCCAGCGGCCGTTGCGGACGGCCTCGACCTCCGCCGGCAGGTTGCGGGTGACAGCGTGAATCAGCGCCCAGGTGAGCTCCGGCGTCGACTGTCCGGCCGAGCCCGTGCCGCAGACGGTGATGCCGAGATCCTTCGCGGCCGCAAGGTCGATCGCCGCGTTCCACATGCCCGTAGTGACGAGCAGGCTGAGCTCGGGCAGGCGCTCCAGCAGCCGGCGCGGGAACGGCGTCCGCTCGCGCATCGCCGCGATGACCTGGAACGGCCTGCAGCCGCCGGACCAGCGCATCCTCGTCGTCGAGATGATCGTTGAAGACCGTGATCGCGGTGCGGCCGTCGAGGTGCCGCCAGTCGGCGAGCGCCAGTGCCACGTCTTGGTAGTCGTCGAGAATCGCGGTTCGCGGCAGCATGGGCTGCATCCTCCTCATCCATCGATCACGCCGAGATATGGATGCGCCGGACCGCCAGGGCATGCCCGCCGGCGCCAGCCTGCTATTCCGTTGCGGCAGAAAGACCTGCCCGCCTTTCTTGCATCATTCCAGATTGCCGCTCGCCTCGGCCGGGTCTAGTCATTTGCTGCATGCGAACTCACTGCATGTGACCGCCATCGTGACCATGCCCCTCCATCTCGCCTCCCAGCCGCCCTTCCCTGTCAGCCGGCCGCGCCGACTGCGCCAGCATCCCTGGAGCCGTCAGCTCGTCGCCGAGCACCGCCTTCACGCGAGCGACCTGATCCAGCCCTATTTCGTCCTCGACGGGACAGGGCGGCGGGAGCCCGTGGCGTCGATGCCGGGGATCGACCGGCTCTCGGTCGACCTCCTCCTGCGCGAGGTCGAGAAGGCCCGGGACCTCGGGATCCCGGCCGTGGCGCTCTTCCCGGTGACACCTTCCGAGCGGAAGACCGAGGATGGACGCGAGGCCTGGAACGAGGAGAACATCGTCTGCCGCGCGATCCGCGCCATCAAGCGCGAGGTCCCCAAGATAGGCGTCGTGGCCGACGTGGCGCTCGACCCCTACACATCGCACGGGCAGGACGGCCTGCTGCGCGACGGTGTCGTGCTCAACGACGAGACGCTGGCGGCCCTGGTCCGCCAGGCCCTCGCCCAGGCCTCGGCCGGCTGTGACATCGTGGCTCCCTCCGACATGATGGACGGCCGTGTCGGCGCCATCCGCCAGGCGCTCGACGAGGGCGGCTTCGCCCACACGATGATCCTTTCCTATGCGGCCAAATACGCGTCCGCGTTCTATGGGCCGTTCCGCGAGGCCTGCGGATCGGCCACCAGCCTCGGCGCGGCCGACAAGAAGACCTACCAGATGGATCCGGCCAACAGCGCCGAGGCGCTGCGCGAGGTGGCGCTCGACGTGGCCGAGGCCGCCGACATGGTCATGGTCAAGCCCGGCCTGCCCTATCTCGACGTCATCCGCCGGGTGAAGGATGCCTTCGGCCTGCCGACGATGGCCTATCAGGTGTCGGGCGAGTACGCGATGGTGCAGGCCGCCGCCAAGGAGGGCTGGATCGACGGCGACGCGGTGATGATGGAGTCGCTCCTCGCCTTCAAGCGGGCCGGTGCCGACGCCGTTCTCACCTATGCGGCCACGGCGATCGCGGGCCGCCTGCGCTGAGCCGTTGATCGCCTTGCGGCAATAGGGGCCGTCACGGCAGGCCCAGGAAACTGCGGACAAGGTCGATCTGGCCTTCTTCCATGAGTGCCGGCGCATGACCGGCGCCCGGGACGATCTCCACCTTCGCGCGCGGGCCCCGGCTCGCCATGGCGCTCGCCACCTCGCTCAGCAGAAGCGGGCTCTCCGCACCCCGCAGCACGAGGCACGGGCAGGTGATGCGATCCCACTGCTCCCACATGTCGATGTCGGCATCGGCCGCCTCGGCGAAGGGCACACGGATCTGCGGATCGTAGTGCAGCCGCCAGACCTTGCCGTCGCGGCGTGCGCTGTGCAGGGCCAGATGGCGCCACTGCGCATCCGTGAGCTTGCCGAACCCGGCATGGATCGTGCGGAGATGCTGATCGAGCGCTGTGATCGTCGGGAAGCTCAGGTCGAGCCCGAGATAGGTCCGGATGTAGCCCAGCGCCACGGCCGGGACGAGCGGGCCCACATCATTGAGGACGAGACGCGCGATCGGGCTTTTTTCGGTTGCCGCGACCGCCATGCCGATGAGCCCGCCCATCGAGGTGCCGACCCAGTCGACCTTCTCGAGGCCCAGACGTTCGAGAAGCCGAAGGATCTGCGCCGCGTAGCGCTCGACCTCGTACCCCTTGGGATCCGCGAGCCAGTCGCTCAGCCCACGGCCCGGCACGTCGACGCAGATCACGCGCACGCCGCCGGAAAGCCGCTCGGCCAGGGCATCGAAGTCGCGGGCATTCCGTGTCAGCCCGTGAACGCAGACCACGGTGCGCGATGCTTCCGGGTCACCCCAGTCCGTGAAGCCCAGATGCAGGCCCCCATGCTCGTCGCCCAGAGAAAGTCGGCCAGCCCGCATCATCCTCTCCTCCACCGTCCGAGCCCGAAGCTAGAGTGTGACGTCGGCCGCTCCAAGGGCGCAGGCGGCCGTCGACGCCACGAGCCGCCCGCGCATGGCGCTCATCGATGAGATCCGAGGCTATACTGAGCCCTGCCGAGCATGCGAGACGAGCTTCGGGCAGATCGGTGAAGAGACGGCGGCGTCGCGCCGCCCATGACAGGAGCCTCAGGCATGAGCCAGGCATCGAGCATCGAGACGATCATGCGGGATGGACCCGTGATCCCGGTGATCGTGATCCGCGACCGCGCGCACGCCGTGCCGCTCGCTCGCGCGCTCGTCGCGGGCGGCGTGCGCGTTTTGGAGGTCACGCTGCGCACCGAGGCGGCGCTCGACGCGATCCGGGCGATGCGTGCCGAGGTGCCCGAGGCGATCGTCGGCGCCGGCACCGTTCTTTCCCCCGAGCAGCTCAGGAGCGTGGCCGAGCTGGGCGTCGCCTTCGCGGTCAGCCCGGGCATCACGGATCGCCTGCTCGACGCCGCCAGCGACACCTCGGTCCCTCTCCTCCCCGGTGTCGCGACCGCTGGCGAGGTGATGAGAGCTCTCGACCGGGGCTATCGCCATCTGAAATTCTTTCCGGCCGAGCCGGCCGGTGGCAGTCCCCTACCTGAAGGCGCTGGCCTCGCCCCTGCCGGAGGCTCGCTTCTGCCCGACCGGCGGAATCGATCTGCAGCGCGCCACCCACTATCTGGCGCTCGAGAACGTGCTGTGCGTCGGGGGCTCCTGGCTCGTGCCGCAGGACGCGATGGCCGAGCGGGGACTGGCAGCGCATCACCGCGCTCGCACGGGAGGCGGCCCAACTCGGGCGAACTCTGAGGCCCGCAGATTTACAGCCGGGCTGTGACCAGCGACACAGCAGCGCGGCCGGTCTCATGGTAGCAAACCTTCGTCATTCGATAGGAGGACTACCAATGTCGACGAACGAAGCGACGCCCAGCTCTTCTCACCCCCGCGACGTTGCTAGCGGTTGGATGGTTGTGGCCGCTCTGATCGGCCTGCTCATTCTGGTCTGAACGGAGCATGCGACGGATGCGGGCGTGCGGGTCGGGCCGCCACGCACGCGTTCCGCCAGAGGTCGTGCCAGCCGTATCGGCGCAGGCTCAGGATGCAGCCTGTCGGTGAATGCGGCGCCTCGCATCGCGCCCGCTTCCGCCGGAACGAGAGGCATCGGTGGACGGCGTGAGACGGTCCATAGGCAGGGCAAGGTCGACGACCAGCCCATCCGGCCTCCAGTCGTGGGTGATCTCGCCGCCGAGCTGGCTTCTCGCCGTGCTGAGGGCGAGCCGGCTGCCGAATCCGTCGCAGCTGGGCTTGTCGACGATGGGCGGCCCGCCCTGCTCCCGCCACGAGAGGCGCAAGGACCCCTGATCGACATGCCAGCCGACGTGCAGACGGCCGCTCGGCGACGAGAGCGCCCCGTGCTTGGCCGCATTCGTGGCGAGCTCGTGCAGTAAGAGGGCAAGGCTCGTCGCAGAGCGGCCGCCCTACCACGCACATCGGGCCCGGCGAGGGTGATCCGCTGGCCCTCGCAGTCAGCCTGGTCGGCAAAGGGCTCCACGATCGCCTGGGCCAGGACCAGCAAGCTCGTAGGCCTATCGGCCTCGGTCGCGGCGGCGGCCGGATCGCGTAGCGTGAGCTCGTGGGCGAATCCCAGAGCCTCAAGACGGCCGCGAATGGCCTCTGCCATGCTTTCGGGCGTCTCGGCCGAGCGGGCGCTCAAGCTCACCAAGGCATTCGCGACTGCGAACGCATTCTTTACCCGATGGCTCATCTCCCGAAGGAGCAGCGCCTCGTGCTCCTGGGCTCGCCGCCGCTCGGTGATGTCGCGAGCGATCTTCGACGCCCCGACGATGCGACCCGCCGCATCCCTGACGGGCGACACCGTAAGCGAGATGTCGACGAGGCCGCCATCCTTGCGCCGGCGGATCGTCTCGTAATGATCGATGCGCTCGCCGCGCCCGATACGCTCGAGGATGCTGGGCTCCTCGTCGTGCCGCTCCGCGGGGATGAGGATCGCGATCGGCTTGCCGACGATCTCCTTGGCGGCATAGCCGAAGAGCCGCTCGGCGCCGCGGTTCCAGCTCATGACGACGCCATCGAGATTCTTGCTCACGATCGCGTCATCGGAGGATTCGACAATCGAGGCGAGCCGCTGCGCGGTCTCGTCCGCGCGCTTGCGCTCGCTGATGTCGACGAGCACGTTCACAGCGCCGATCAGGGCACCCGCCGCGTCGTGGAGAGGGGTCGGATAGGCGAGGAAGGGGACACGTGTGCCATCCGGCCGCTCGGTAACGGCCTCCACGCCTTTGATGGCCCGCCCTTCCCCGAGCGCCATCGCAATCGGAAACTCCCGGTGCTCCATCGGTCGACCATCAGGCCAATAAAGGCGCCACGACCCGCACCAGAGGCTCTTCCCGATCTCCGGACGATGTCCCCACAGCGCCGCTGCAGCCTCGTTGAAGAAGGTGATCCGACCGTCGGCATCCGTCATGTAGACGGCGATTGGCAGCGCCTGCAGCAGCAGCTGTGGGTCGATGGCGGGCCCACTCGGCAGAGGCGTGCTCGCGCGTCGTTCGGGCCCGGGCGAGCCCCTCTCCTCCGGCCCATGGCGGCGTGACGGCATCACGCTCTCCGGCTCGATGGACATCCGCAAGCGCAAATCGACACACCTGGCCTGGGTCGGGGAGCAGATGGGCTTCAAGTCGATCGATCCGAGTTGCTTGCGACGACCTGCCGCGCACTTGAGATAAGGCTAGCATGGTCGAAAGTGGCGCAATAGCGCAATCGCGCTCAGCCCTTTGCCGCCGCGGCTCAGTTCATCCTATCGAGCAGGCCCGTGAGCCGGCCCAAAGCCTCCTCGAGACGCTCGGTCCGGATCGCAAAGCAGAGCCGGAGGTGGCTCTCGTTTCCCTCGCCGAAGGTGTAGCCAGCGGCAAGGCCGACCTTGGTCTCTGAAAGGACACGCTTGGCAAAGGCAAGGCTGTCGGTCATGCCTTCGATGCGCGGGAACGCGTAGAAGGCACCCTCCGGTCTAAGCAGGCTGACGCGCGGATGGGCGCCGAGCGTTCTCATGACGAGGTCGCGATTGACGCGGCAGCGCTCTGTGAAAGCGCGGACGAAGTCCTCGCCCTCCTCCAAAGCCGCGATGCCGCCGAGCTGCACGAAGGCCGTTGCGCTCGTGTTGTTGACCTCGGCCAGCACCGCCATCGGCTCGGCCAGGTGCCTGGGCGCCACCATCCAGCCCAGCCGCCAGCCGGTCATCGCCCAGCCCTTGGAGAAGCCGTTGAGAACGAAGACGGGCTCGTTCTCGTCCGCGAGCGTCAGGAAGGAGGGTGCCGGATCAGAGAGGTCGAAGACGTTCCTGTGGTAGACCTCGTCCGCGATGATCGCGAGCCCGCGGGCACGGCAAAACGACAGAAGCTCGGTCTGCTCCTCGACCGACATGATCCAGCCCGTCGGGTTCGAGGGCGAGTTGACGTAGACCGCCTTGGTACGCGGCCCGACGGCGCGCTTCACGTCGTCGAGGTCGAGATGCCAGCGGCCCGGCCCCTCGCGCAGCCGGACGTCGACGCCCCGCGCGCCCAGAACCTGGGCCACGGTGCGGATGTTGGGCCAATAGGGCGAGATCAGAACGATCTCGTCGCCCGGCTCGAGCAGGCATTGGCCGGCGATCATCACCGAGAGCATGGTCGAGCCCGGCACCGTGATGCGGTCCGGATGCAGCTCGATGCCGTAGAGACGCTGGTGATAGCGCAAGCAGCGCCTCTCGCAGCGCCACCTGCCCCCGCGCATACGAATAGAAGGTCTTGCCGGCGTCGAGGGCCGCCTTGGTCGCGTCGCGGATGAAATCCGGCGTGACGATGTCGCTCTCGCCGAACCAGAGAGGGATGACCTCGGGATCGTCGAGAGCGCCGACGGCGATCTTGCCGATGCCGGAGAGCTCGAGGGCCTCGATGCTCGGACGGATCGGGCTCGGAAGTGTGGGGCTCATCCTGCTCCGCCTGCGGCCATGGCCGCGCCTGCCAGCTGTTGGTCGAGCGCTGGCTTTAGGCTAAACCGCGCCTGCGGCCAAGTCATCGGAGCGGGAGGACAGCATGCAGGTCAAGGCGGCGGTAGCTCACCAGGCGGGAGCGCCGCTCTCGCTCGAGACGGTCGAGCTGGAGGGCCCGAAGGCGGGTGAGGTGCTGGTCGAGATCAAGGCCACGGGCATCTGCCACACCGACGCCTACACGCTCTCGGGCCAGGATTCCGAGGGCAAGTTTCCCTGCATCCTCGGTCACGAGGGGGCGGGCATCGTGGTCGACGTCGGACCCGGCGTGACCTCGGTCAAGAAGGGCGACCATGTCATCCCGCTCTACACGCCCGAGTGCCGGGAGTGCGAGTACTGCCTCAATCCCAAGACGAACCTCTGCCAGAAGATCCGCGTCACCCAGGGCCAGGGCCTGATGCCCGACGGCACCTCCCGCTTCAGGATCGGCAAGGAGACCGTCTATCACTATATGGGCACCTCGACCTTCTCCAACTTCACGGTTCTGCCCGAGATCTCGGTAGCCAAGATCCGTGAGGACGCCCCCTTCGAGAAGGTCTGCTACATCGGCTGCGGAGTCACCACCGGCATCGGTGCCGTGATCAACACGGCCAAGGTCGAGCCCGGCTCGAACGTCGTGGTCTTCGGCCTGGGCGGCATCGGCCTCAACGTCATCCAGGGGGCCAGGATGGTGGGCGCCGACATGATCGTCGGTGTGGACCTCAATCCCGGGCGCGAGGCGATCGCCCGCAAGTTCGGCATGACCCACTTCGTCAACCCGAAGGACCTCGGCGACAAGGACGTCGTCGCCCACTTGGTCGAGCTGACCAAGGGCGGTGCCGACTACAGCTTCGAGTGCATCGGCAACGTCAAGGTGATGCGTCAGGCGCTCGAGTGCTGCCACAAGGGCTGGGGCGTGTCGGTCATCATCGGCGTGGCGCCGTCGGGTGCCGAGATTGCCACCCGCCCCTTCCAGCTCGTCACCGGCCGCGTGTGGAAGGGCACGGCTTTCGGCGGTGCCAAGAGCAGAACCCAGGTGCCGAAGATCGTCGACTGGTACATGGACAAGAAGATCAACATCGACGATCTCATCACGCATGTTATGCCCGTCGACCGGATCAATGAGGCGTTCGACCTCATGCACGAGGGCAAGTCGATCCGCAGCGTCGTGACGTTTTGATCTTCTCGCGCGGATTGTCTCGGTAGCACGGGCACCGGCCGTCCCGCCTTTCCGCCCACCCTCATGATCGCGGCCTCGGCCGCGGCCTGTTTCTGCGGTATGGTGGGTCACCGCGCATGAACGGGCGGGAAGGGACGGCCGATGCCCAAAGGGACAGTAGCTCAGGCTCGACGCCCGCGCGCCGACGACCGGTGGCTCGTGGACCTGCAGATGGGGCTCTTCGGCGGCCAGGCTTTCCTGGTGGCCTTCGAGCTTGGCCTCTTTCCCATGCTGGCCTCCTCGCCGCTGGGCATTGCCGCGGTGGCGCAGCGAGCCGGCCTCGACCCACGATCCGCCGAGGCGCTCCTGCTGCTCTGCGCCTCGCTCGGCCTCCTCGAGCGTCGGGACGAGCGCTTCGCCCTGACGCCGCGGGCCGAGGACTATCTGCTGCCAGAAAGCCCGACATACCTTGGCGACTTCATCCGGGCGGCGATGATCGCGCAGCCCGAGCTGACCTCTCTGCCTTCCATCAGGCGGGCCATTCTGGAGAGCAGGTCGCAGATCTATGGCGGGCAGAAGCTCTTCGAGGCGCACGAGGAGCAGCAGGAGAACGCGCGTGCCTTCACCCGTGCCATGCATGGGCACAGCATCGGGTCGGCGCTGACCTGGCCGGACCGGCTCGATCTTGCGGAGGTCAGGCACATGGTCGACGTCGGCGGCGGCTCGGGCGCGCACGCCATCGGCGCCGCGCTTCGCTGGCCGAACCTGTCCTGCACGGTGCTCGAGATGCCGGTCGTCTGCGAGGTCGCCCGCGAGACTGTCGCCCGCTACGGGCTGAGCGAGCGCATCGCCGTGAGCCCGGGCGACTTGTGGAGTGACCCGTTGCCGGCCGGCGACCTGCACTTTTATGGCGACATCTTCCACGACTGGCCCACGGAGCGATGCCGCGATCTCGCCCGCAAGAGCTTCGAGGCACTGGCGCCCGGCGGGCGGATCATGATTCACGAGGTGCTCTACGACGACGACAAGACCGGCCCCTTCGCCGCGGCGGCACTCACTGTCGTCATGCTGGCCTGGACCGAGGGTGTGCAGAGGTCGGCACGGGAGCTGGGCGAGATCCTGACATCAGCGGGATTCGGCGAGGTCAGCACCTCCCCCGCCTTCGGCTATTGGAGCATCGTGAGCGCCCGCAAGCCGCGCTGATGGGTAGGTCCGCCACACTCATCGCTTCTCGATGAGGGTCCGAAAGACGCCCTCCGCCTCGCTCTGCTCTACCAGGCGGTCGCCGGTGGCGGCACAGAGCTCCTCGAGGTCGCCCGGGGCCTTGGGATCGGTCGCCAGCACGCGGAGCCGCTCGCCAGGGGGCATGCCGCGCAGCAGCTTCCTCGCCTTGAGGACCGGCAGGGGGCAGGAAAGGCCCCTCGTGTCCAGCTCGCGCTCTGCCATTGCCCGTCGCACCCGTGCTATCCCCTGCCGAGGTTAGGACGGCACGAACGGACGGGCGAGCCTCATGTCGAGCCGGGTGATCGGCATCGTCGGCTGGAAGAACAACGGCAAGACCACCCTCGTCGAGAGGCTGGTCCGGGCATTCTGCCGGCGCGGCCTGCGTGTCTCGACCGTCAAGCATGCCCACCACAGCGTCGACGTCGATCAGCCAGGCAAGGACAGCCATCGGCACCGCGAGGCCGGGGCCGCGGAGGTGGTGCTGGCGACGGCCAGGCGCTGGGCGCTCATCCATGAGCTCAGGGACGAGCCCGAGCCGCCGCTCGAGGCCATCCTGGCACGGATGGCGCCGGTCGATCTCGTCATCGTCGAGGGCTTCAAGAGCTCGCCGCATCCCAAGATCGAGGTGCATCGCCGTGAGCGCGGGACGCCCCTCTTCGCGCTGGAGGATCCGAGCGTGATCGCCGTGGCGTCGGACGAGCCGCTGCCCGATCTCGCGATCCCGGTGCTGGGCCTCGACGACATCGAGGCGATCGCCCAGCTTGTCATCGAGCGAACCGGCGTCGGAGGAGGCTGATGCGGCGGTCGGGCGACGACTGCTTCGCCTATGGGGGCACGATGGTGGGCCTGGCCGAGGCGCTGGCCCTGCTGGAGGCTCGCGTGCGGCCCGTCGTCGGCACCGAGCACGTGCCGCTCGATCGGGCATCCGGCCGGCTGCTCGCCGGCCCGCTCGTGAGCCCGCGCGACGTGCCGGCCTTCGACAATGTGGCGGTGGACGGCTTTGCCTGCCGGGGGGACGATCTGGCCACCGCCGACGCCACGAGCCTGCGGCTCCTGGGAGGTCGCGCGGCGGCCGGCCACCCCTTCGCCGGGCAGGTCGGTCGTGGCGAGGCGCTCCGCGTTCTGACCGGCGCCGTCATGCCGGCGGGCGCCGACACCGTCGTGATGCAGGAGGCCTGCGCCGTGACCGGCGAGGCGGTCACCGTTCCGGCCGGCGTGAAGCCCGGGATCAACCGGCGCCGTGCCGGCGAGGATGTCCGACGCGGCCAAGCGCTCTTCGCGCGGGGGCTCCGTCTGCTGCCGCAGCATCTGGGGGTTGCGGCCGAGCTCGGTCTCGCCGAGCTCGAGGTCATGGAAAAGCTGAAGGTCGCCCTCTTCTCGAGCGGCGACGAGATCGGCGAGCCCGGGACGGCCCTCGCCCTGGGCCGCGTCTACGACGCCAACCGCCACATGCTGAAGGCACTGCTGCAAGGCGTGCCGGCCGACGTCACGGATCTGGGCATCCTGCCCGACGATCCTGCGGCGGTGCGCAAGGCGCTCGCCGCGGCCGCCGAGGCGCATGACGTGATCCTCACCTCGGGTGGCGCCTCGGGTGGCGACGAGGATCATTTGGTGGCTTCCGTCCGGGCGATCGGCCAGCTTCACTTCTGGCGCATCCGCATGAAGCCCGGCCGGCCCCTGGCCCTGGGCCGCCTGGGTGGCGCCTCCTTCATCGGCCTGCCCGGCAACCCGGTGGCCGTGATGGTCTGCTTTCTCATCGTTGCGCGCCCGGTACTCCTGGCCCTGGCCGGCCGCGGATGGACCCTCCCCCGCGCCTATCCGCTGCCAGCGGCCTTCGCCATGCGCCGCAAGCCCGGCCGCACCGAGATGCTGCGGGCGGCGCTCGTCCGGAGCGAAAAGGGCCTCCGCGCGCGCCGCATCATGCGCGAAGGCTCCGGCATCCTGACCTCGCTTACCGATGCCGACGGGCTGGTCGAGATCGACGAGGCGGTGGCCGAGGTGAAGGAGGGCGATCCCGTGCCGTTTTTCGGCTTCGCGGAGCTGCTGGCGGGCGGCTGAGCGGCCGCCCCGACAGCGCCGTGGATCGCCCCCGCCTGCATCAGGCCACGTTGGCGGCGTCGAGGTGGTTGGTCCCGGAGATGACGAGCGTGTCGATGTCCGGCGCCCCGCCGCTCGCCGCACCGAGGTCGATGCTCATCGAGTTGCCCTTCGTCGTGACGAAGTCGTCGCCCTTGCCGACCACGTCGTCGCCGTTGGTGTTCAGGCTCGCAAAAGTCAGCCCGTAGCCTGAGAGATCGAGCACGTCGCCGGGGTTGACCGAGGTCCCGACCTCGAAGTCGGTAATGCGGTCCTGGCCGCTGCCGGTATCGAAGGCGAAGGTGTCGGAATCGCTGCCGCCGGTGAGCTTGTCATTGCCACCGCCGCCGGCCAGAAGATCGCTCCCGGCACCACCGTTCAGGATGTCGTTGCCGCCCTCGCCCGCCGTGATGCTCTTGGCCCAATCGCCCCAGAGCTGGTCGTCGCCGTTGCCGCCGTCCAGCTTGTCGTTGCCACCCTGCGCCCCGCTCGCCAGATCCGAGTCGCCGTACATGACGTCGTTGCCATCGCCGCCGGTCAGCTTGTCGTTGCCGCCCTGGCTGAACTGCAATCCGCCGATCTCATCCGCGACGTGACCCGAGTAGACGTCGCCCGCCAGGATGTCGTTTCCAGCACCACCGTCGATGACGTCGTTGCCACCGGTCGAGGCGTTCATCGTCACGCCCGAATCGCCGGCCAACGTATCATCGCCGTTCCCGCCCTTGATGCGGTCGTTGCCGCCGACGCTGTCCTGGCCCATGTCGTTGCCGCAGTCGCCGGCGATGATGTCGTTGCCGTCACCGCCGTCGAGGCGGTCCTTGCCGCCGACGCTCTGGCGCATCTCGTCCTCGGCGTCGCCCATGAGGACATCGGCGCCATCGCCACCAGAGAACCGGTCGTTCCCTCCCAGAGCACCATTGTGCATGACGTTGGCGTCGCCGGCGATCCAGTCGTCGCCGTTGCCACCGTCCAGGCGGTCGTTCCCTCCAGCGCTTCCCTCGCCATCGATCAGGCCGACCGCCCCCTGGTTGGCAGCATCGCCATAGATTCGATCGGCGCCGTCGCCACCGTAGATCTGATCCTTGCCACCATGTGCACCGCCGAGAATGTCGGTGGCGTCGCCCGAGATGGTGTCGTTGCCCTCGTCGCCGTAGAGCCGGTCGTTGCCGCCGACCGGTGCTGCAGTCTCATCGGTCGGCTGAAGCGTTCCGGCGAGATCTCCCCAGATCACGTCGTTACCGCCCGCCGCCTGGACCAAGTCGTTGCCAAGAATCGCCGCCACGGTATCGGCGCCGCCCGTCGTGGGTCCGCCGACGACCCCGCTCGAGACTTTGGTATCCGTGATCTTGTCCTTACCGTCCGTGCCGGTAATGATCGCCATGATTGCTTCTCCCGCCCTAGTCTGTTTGGGGAGCAGCCGTCGCACCGGCCGTGGCCACAGCGCCATGGCAGTGGCGAAGGCTGGAGACTCTCCTTAATTTTTCTCCATAGAGCAGGACGCAGGCGGCATCCTTGACGCAGGTCAAGCTTCGCCGACCGGACCGGCCATGCTTCGACGAAAGCAAAGACGCGCGCTAGATTCGGCGTCGGAAAGAGCAAGCGAGGATCCATGGACGCCGACGTCATCGTCATCGGTGCCGGCATCGCCGGTGCCTCGGCCGCCTACGAGCTGGCCGCGACGCAAAAAGTGCTGCTCGTCGAGCGCGAGGATCAGCCGGGCTATCACACCACGGGTCGATCCGCCGCGCTCTACCTGAAGTCCTATGGAAACGCGCAGATCCGCGCCCTCACCCTGGCGTCAGAGCCTTTCTATACGACCCCACCGGAGGGCTTCAGCGAGGCGCCCATGCTCACGCCGCGCGGCGCGATGCTCATCGCGCGGCAGGATCAGCAGGACCTATTGACGGCAGAGCTAGACCAAGCTCGCCGCTTCGTGCCGTCGGCGCGCCGCCTCGACGTCGAGGAGACCCTGGAGCTGGTGCCCTCGCTGCGCGCCGACTATCTAGCCGGTGCCATGCTCGATCCCGATGCCCAGGACATGGACGTGGGTGCCATCCTGGGAGGCTATCTCAGGGGCTTCAGGCGGCGGGGCGGGCAGCTCGTGACCGGAGCCGAGGTCCAGGCGCTCACCCGCGAGGGAGGCGTGTGGGCCATCGTCACCCGAGAGCAGCGCTGGACCGCGCCCGTGATCGTCAACGCGGCCGGGGCCTGGGCGGACGAGCTGGCGGCCTTGGCCGGGCTCTGCCCGCTCGGGCTCGTGCCCAAGCGCCGGACCGCCTTCCTCGTCGATCCGCCAGCGGGCGCCGAGATCCGGCGCTGGCCCATGGTCTGCGACGTCGCCGAGCAGTTCTATTTCAAGCCCGATGCGGGCAAGCTCCTCTGCTCGCCCGCCGACGAGACGCCGTCGCCGCCGACCGACGCCCAGCCCGAGGAGATGGACGTCGCCATCGCCGTCGACCGCATCCAGCAGGCGCTCGCGATCGGCATCCGCCGGATCGAGCACCGGTGGGCCGGCCTTCGCACCTTCGCCGCCGACAAGACGACGGTCTGCGGCTTCGACCCGCGCGCCCAAGGCTTTTTCTGGCTCGCGGGCCAGGGTGGCTACGGGATCCAGACAGCACCGGCGATGGCGGCCTTGACTGCCGCGCTCGTGCGGGGCGAGGCGGTTCCAGCGCCTTTGCGCGAAACCGGCGTGGAGGCGGAAGCGCTGGCGCCGGCACGCCTGGTCTAACGGCGCGCCCAACCGTCGCTCCAGCGCGCCGCGGAGGCCGCCGCAGAGGCAGCGCCCCTTCCCGGGAGCCCCTATGATCGATCCGCGCAGCTCGCAATGCGGCTGACCGACAGGCAGGCGGCTGCTACTCCCGATGACGGACCGTCGCGTCGCCAATAGCGGCGATTGCGGCCGGCCAACGACAGGGTAGTGGATGAGCCTCCGGGCGCGCCTCTATGAGCTGCTCGAGGACGACGAGCGCACCACGAGCGCGGCGCGCGTCGTACGGGTCGTGCTCGTCGCGCTCATCGTCCTCAGCGTCGTGGCCAGCATCCTCGAGACCGAGCCGATGTTCCGCGGCCCGCTGGACCGGCTCCTCGCCGTGATCGAGTATGGCTGCGTCGCGGTCTTCAGCCTCGAGTACGTGGCACGGGTCTGGGTCTCCGTCGAGGACAGGGCGGGGCGCTATGCTCACCCGCTGGTGGGGCGGCTGCGCTATATGCTGACCCCCTCGGCGATCGTCGATCTCGTGGCCGTGCTGCCCTTCTATCTCAGCCTCCTCATCCCGATCGACCTCATCTTCCTTCGCCTCTTCAGGCTGCTGCGCATCCTCAAGATCACGCGCTACTCTCCCGCCCTCGCGACGCTCGAGCTGGTGCTCTACAATGAGCGCCGCTCCCTCTTCTCGGCGCTGCTCGTCTTCGGTGTCGTGCTGGTGATCGCGGCGGGCCTCATGCATGCCGCCGAGGGCGCAGCACAGCCCGAGCGGTTCGGGTCCATCCCTGCGGCGATGTGGTGGGCGGTCATCACGCTGACGACGGTCGGCTATGGCGATGCCACCCCGATCACCGCCGCGGGCAAGCTCATCGCCGCGCTCACCGCCCTGTGCGGCATCGGCTCGCTCGCGCTGCCGACGGCCATTCTAGGAGCGGGCTTCGCCCGTGAGCTTCAGAAGCAGGATTTCGTGGCGCGGTCCTCCATGGTCGGCCGGGTGCCGATGTTCAAGGGGCTGGGCCCGGCACAGCTCGCCGAGGTCACGAGCCTCTTGCACCCCCGCATGCTGCCGCCGCGCTACACCGTGATCCGTCGCGGCGAGCACCCCGAGGCGATGTACTTCATCGACCACGGGAGGGTGGTGATGCGCATTGGCGAGCGACGGATCACGCTGGGCCCAGGCGGCTTCTTCGGCGAGCTGGCGCTGCTCGAGGGCCGGCCGCGCGAGGTGACGGTGACGACGCTGAGCCCCTGCCGCCTTCTCGAGCTGGACGCGGGCGACTTCCACCGGCTGATCGGGGGCGACGCGCAACTCAGGGAGACCATTTTGGCCGAGGCCCGCCAGCGCGCCGAGCTTCACGGCCACCCTCTTCATGTCGGCGAACCGACCGACGAGCACGGCATCCATCCGCCTCGGACCGACAAGCCTTAGCTAGGGGATCGGCGTTTGCACGACGACGACCTGCTCTTTGCCGCCATGGTCGGCCTCGCCGCCGGCACGCTGGCACTCGTCGTCTTCCGCCGCATCGGCTTCGGCTCGGTGCTGGCCCTGCTGGCCACCGGCCTCGTCGTCGGGCCCTTCGGCCTGGCGCTCGGTGGCAGCGGCGAGACGCTTCTTCAGATAACCGAGCTCGGCATCGTCTTCCTGCTGTTCGTCATCGGCCTCGAGATGGAGCCCGGCCGGCTCTGGTCGATGCGGCGCGCCGTCCTCGGCCTCGGCTCGCTGCAGATCCTGCTTACCGGCCCGCTCCTCGCCGGGGTCGTAGCTGTCGCCGCGGGCATCGGCTGGCAGGCGGCGCTCGTCACCGGGTTCGGCCTCGCGCTCTCCTCGACGGCGCTCGTCATGACGCTCGTCGAGGAACGCGGCGAGCTCGCTACGGCACATGGGCGCTGCAGCTTCGCCGTGCTGCTCATGCAGGATCTATCGATCGTGCCATTGCTGGCGTTGGTCACCATCCTGTCGGGCGCAGGTGCCGGAGGGCTTCAGACCCTTTGGCACAGCGTGCCGATGATCGTTCTCATGATCGGCCTGATCTACCTTCTCGGCGATCACGCCTTGCCGCGGGCCTTCGAGTTCGTGGCAAGCCAGCGCAACAGCGAGGCCTTCGCGGCGTTGGCGGTGCTGGGCACCATCGCCTCGGCCTGGGCGATGCAGCGGGCTGGCCTCTCCATGGCGATGGGCGGCTTCCTTCTCGGGATGCTGCTGTCGCGCTCACGCTACCGGCACCAGGTCGAGGCGGAGATCGGCTATCTCAAGGGCTGGCTTCTCAGCCTCTTCTTCGTCGCGGTGGGGATGTCGATCGACCTCGCCGCCCTCGATCGCCACCTCCTGACGGTCATCGCCGTCGTCGTCCTGCTGATTGCCACCAAGACGGCCGTCCTCCTGCTCCTCGCCCGCGCCTTCGGGCATGGCTGGGACGTCTCGCTCAGGGTGGCGTTGCTGCTGGCGCAAGGTGGCGAGTTCGCCTTCGTCCTGCTCGGCGCGTCTCGGTCGGCCGGCCTGCTCGACGGCGAGGCCTACGCCATCGGCATTCTCACCATCTCCGTGTCGATGGCGGCGACACCCGCGCTCGCGCGCTTCGCCGACTGGCTCGTGGCGCGCTTGCCGGCAGCCGGGCCGCCCGGCGCGGGACCGGGGCCGGACCTCCCCGAGCGCCACGTCGTCCTCGCCGGGATGGGGCGAGTTGGCCAGTCCGTGGCGATGATGCTGGAGACAGCGTCCATCCCCTATGTCGCGATCGACCTCAATCCCGAGCAGGTGACGCTGGGCCGACGGCTCGGGCGTCATGTCGTCTACGGCAACGCCGGCGATCCCCGGCTGCTGCGGACGGTAGGGCTGGGTCACGCGGCAGCCGTTGTCGTGACGCTCGACAATCCTGCCGTGGCCGAGCGCGTGGTCGAGGCCATTCGCACGTTCCACCCGGATGTCCGGATCATCGTCCGAGCGCGCGATCTCGCCGCACGGGACAGGATGCGCCGCCTCGGCGTCAGCGAGGCGGTTCCCGAGACGGTCGAGCTCAGCCTGACGCTCGGCGCGCACGTGCTGCGCCAGGTGGGCGTGGCGGACGACACGATAGACGAAAGCTGCCGGCAGCTCCGCAGCGACGACTTCCGGCTGCTCGCCGGCACGGAGCGGACCGGCTCATCATCCGGGCGATGATCTGTGGCCCCAGGGTCATTGCCTCGAGCGGCCGAGGGTTCTAAGGGCTTTGCGGGTGGTGCAAAGCGTGAGGATCCGATGCTCGAGCCTGCTTCCGCGCCCTCGAGGTGGCGTTCCGCCCTCGCCCTTGGCATCTCCGCGTTGCTACTGGGTGGGTGTGCCGAGGCCTTCACCCACCATCAGCCGGCGGGCGTGCCGGTCTGGAACGGCACGATCGCCGGTATGGACAAGCCACTGTGCGGTGGCTTCAAGGTCGTGATCTGGCGCCACGGCGACGAGTTCCGCGGGCGAGCCTACCCGACAAGCGCGACGGGCAGCGATCTCTCGAACAATCTCTCTGCCTGGTACGTTGATGGCATGCTCTTCGAGAACGGCGTCGTCGCTCTCAGCCTCTATGAGCGGACGGTGCTTCCGGCCGGGCAGTGGCCCAGCACGGACTGGCGGGGCGTCCTGGCCGGCGACAAGGTCACGCTCGCCGAGCAACCACCATCGTGCGGCCGGTCGCTCGTGGTGAGCCGGACGCCCTCAGTCCCCGAGAAAGGCTAGCAGCCGCTCGGCCGTCTCGGCCGGGCATTCCTCGGCCAGGAAGTGGCCGCAGTCCAGAGGCTCACCCCGGACATCGAGCGCCTTCTCGCGCCACGTGGCGAGCACGTCGAAGTGGCGGTGCATGAGCCCATGCCGGCCCCACAGGACGAGCAGCGGGCACATGATTCGCTTGTCCTGGTCCTGCTCGTCGTGGACGAGGTCGACCGTGGCCCCGGCCCGATAGTCCTCGCAGGTGGCATGGATGACGGCCGGGTCGACGAAGCAGCGCTCATATTCCCGAATGGCCTCGGGCGCGAAGTGCTTGGTGTCCCGTGCGGCCGACCAGTGGCCGAGCTTCTTGTGCAGATAGAAGAGCGGGTCGCCGCCGATCAGACGCTCCGGAAGCGGCTCGGGCTGGCTCAGGAAGAACCAGTGATAATAGCCCATGGCAATCGCCATGTCGGTGCGCATGAAGAGGGTTCGCGTCGGCACGATGTCGAGCAGTGCCGCCCGCGTGACATGCCCTGGATGGTCGAGGCAGAGACGGTGGGTTACCCGGCCGCCCCGATCATGCCCCACAAGCTGGAACTGCGCGAAGCCCAGCGCCGTCATCACCTCCACCATGTCCGCTGCCATGGCCCTCTTGGAGCCGCTCAGGTGGTCCGGATCGGTCTCGGGGCGGCTGCTGTCGCCGTAGCCGCGCAGATCCGCGCAGACGACGGTGAAGCGCTCCGCCAGCACGGGCGCCACGCGATGCCACATCACATGCGTCTGGGGGTAGCCGTGCAGGAGCAGCACAGGTGGCCCCTTCCCTCCCATCCGCAGATGGATCTCCGAGCCCGCAGTTCCGATGCGATGCTGCGTGAATCCGTCGAGCATCAAGTTGCACTCCCGAGCACGACCAGGTCCAAGGCCTCCTTGACCCCCTCGATCTCACGCATCGGCCGGTCCTCCCAGGTTGCGCGCGGAGCAAAGCCCTGCCCGATCGCCAGCGCAAGCGTCTCGCCAGTGGCGACCGCGAGCGCCCGCTCGACCTTGCAGTGCTTCTCGAGCTTGGCCGCGAAGTTCACTGGCTCGCCGATCACGGTGTACTCGAGCCGGTCCTGATTGCCGACGGTGCCGAACATCACGGTGCCGCAGGCCAGGGCACCGTTGAGGACCGGCGCCGGCAGACCGTCCGCCGACCGCTCGGCGCGCCAAGCGGCGCCGGCGTCGACGAGATCCTCGATGGCGCGCATCGCATCCGCCGCGTAGCTCGGGCTCGGCAACGTCGCCCCGAAGCTGGCGAGGACGCCGTCGCCCAGGAACTTGTCGATGCTGCCACCGTGGCGATGGACGACATGCAGCACACGGTCCTGGTAGTCGGCGAGGAGGGTCATGACGTCCTTGGCCTGGAGCCTGCTCGCGAGCGTCGTGAAGCCACGCATGTCGACGAAGAGGATCGCGGCGTGGCGCTGCTCCGCGTAGCCCGGCAGCAGCATGCCCTCGGTGGCGCGGATCCGGCTCGCGACCTCGGGCGCGAAGAAACGCGACAGCTCGGCCGAGGCCTGCTGCTCCGCGACCGCTCGGACGAGAAGCTTCCGGGCACGCAAGATCGTGACGGCGAGGATCGCGGTGACCATGCCGATCGAGATGACCTTGTCGAGCTCGGCGCCCAACAGGATGCTGTAGGAGGTGACGTAGACGGCATAGTTGTGTGTGAGCTTCATCGTGCCGGGGTCGAACGCCACCGCATAGGCCACCAGCAGGAGCCAGCCGACGATCGCCGTGACGCCCCCGAGGATGACGAGCCAGGGCTCGAAGCGTAGCGCTCGAAGCGAGATGAGGATGAAGACATACATCAGCGTCGGCGCCTTGAGGTAGATCGCGGGTGGCGCCTGGTACTGGAGATAGAAGCTCCAGATCGTGACCATCAGCACGGTGATATCGACGACCATCGAGACGGCGAGAAACGTCGGGCCCAGACGACGGCGCACGGCCACCGCAAGACGCAGCAGGGTGAACACCCCATAGACGGCCAGGGCGATCGGCACCGGCTCGAACGGCACGCTCGGCGGGAAAGCCTTCGGCGTCAGGCTGTAGAGCAGGGCGAAGGTGACGATCGCCGCCACCTGCACGAGGCTCACCAGGATCTCGCTCGAATCCTGCTCGCGCCGGATGGCCTCGATCACCCGTGCCGGGATCCGTTCCGGCAGCGGCGGGCCGAAGACGAGCTGCATCGCGCGCTGCCCGAGCGACGGCATTCGAGCGACGCGCGATTCGACTCTCAGCATCCTTCTCGCTCCGACCCGACGATGAGCCGACTGACGGGGTATAGTGCTCGGCTGGTGGCGGGCCGCGCAAGGACAGGGCCGATCACGATCGTGGAGACCGCCGCCGCGATCGTCGGTGGGGGATGCTTCGACGCCAGGGGGAGCCAACAGTCGGCTCGCAATGCCGGATCCGGCCGCTCGGTTCTGTGCCAAAGATCACAAAGGGATTGCGAAAGCCGGCATTGCTGCGATGCAAAATCGCGCATTCCGCAATCGGTTGCGGGCGCCGATATCAGCTCCGTGCAAACGACCTGAGCCACAGCGGTGTGGCAGGGTCGCAACAAAACTCGGGTCTTTGGAGCTTGGTATCATGGCTACGAATATGGCCAACACTTACGGCGTTGTCGCCGGCGCCTCGAGCGCGTCGGGCAACGGAGTTTTCTCTCGTCTCGTCGACGGCTGGCGCGAGTACCGCCGGTATCAGCGGACTCTGGCCGAGCTCGACGGCCTGACGGATCGCGACTTGGCCGACATCGGCCTGTCGCGGAGCGAGATCGATCTTGCCGCACGCCGTTGCGCGCGGCGTTGACGCGGACCTGCGCAACATACGATCTGACCTGCAGCAGCGCCCGGCATTCCCGCAAGGGAAACCGGGCGTTTTGCTTTTGAGGCGCCAGGGCACGCCGGCGGACAGCCCGCGTGAAGGCTCAGCGCGACGAGGCGTCCGCGATGAGGTTGCGGAAGTACGCGATGGTTCGCTCGAGGCCCGCATCCAGATCGATCGTCGGCTTCCAGCCCATCAGCTCGGAGGCCTTGCTGATGTCGGGGCGGCGCTGCATCGGATCGTCCTCGGGCAGAGGCCGTCGCACGATCTGCGAGGGTGAGCCGGTCATGCCCACGATCTTTTCCGCGAGCTCGAGAATGGTGAACTCGGCGGGATTGCCGATATTGACCGGGCCGGACACCGAATCCGGCGTCTCCATCAGGCGGATCAGTCCCTCGATCAGATCGTCCACGTAGCAGAACGAGCGCGTCTGGCGGCCCTCGCCATAGATCGTGATGTCCTCGCCCGTCAGCGCCTGGACGATGAAGTTCGAGACCACGCGGCCATCCTTGGGATGCATGCGTGGGCCGTAGGTATTGAAGATCCGCGCCACCTTGATGCGCAGCTGATGCTGGCGGAGATAGTCGAAGAACAGCGTCTCGGCGCAGCGCTTCCCCTCGTCGTAGCAGGCCCGCGGCCCGATCGGATTGACGTTGCCGCGGTAGGTCTCGGGCTGCGGGTGGACCTCGGGATCGCCATACACCTCGCTGGTCGAGGCCTGGAGGATACTGGCCTTCACCCGCTTCGCCAGGCCCAGCATGTTGATGGCGCCGATGACGCTCGTCTTGGTCGTCTGGACCGGGTCGAACTGATAGTGGATCGGCGAGGCCGGGCAGGCGAGGTTGTAGATCTCGTCCACCTCCACGTAGAGCGGAAACGTCACATCGTGCCGGACGACCTCGAAGTGCGGATCGCCCAGCAGGTGGGCGATGTTGTCGCGGCGGCCGGTGTAGTAGTTGTCGACGCAGAGCACATCATCACCGCGAGCGAGCAGCCGCTCGCAGAGATGCGAACCCAGGAAGCCGGCGCCGCCGCTGACAAGGACCCGCTTGCGGGTAAGGCTCATGTCTAGTCTCCGTGCAACCGCAGCAGCCTGTGTCGTGCGGACCCGACTGGTGCCGTCTCGAGGCGTCGGTGACAAGCTCGCCTTTCGACGGCGCCGGTATCGGCCCGAGGGGCCATAGCCGGCTACGTTCCCCTTCGGCGGCTTTGACCGGCCAGTTGACGCTCGGGGGCAGGACCTCCATCCTGGCGGCTGAGCCGAACGAGGTGGATTTCTCGCGTGTCGTCCGTCGAAAAGCCGACCCTCTGCGTCGTCAACTACAATGGTGCCCATCATCTGCGCCAGTCCCTGCCGCAGATAGTAGGTCTGCGCCAGGATTTCGCCGAGGTCCTCCTGGTCGACAATGCGTCGACCGACGACAGCCTCGCCTACGTTCGCAACGCTTTCCCCGAGATCCGCATCCTCGAGCTCGCGGACAATCACGGTCCGGGCGCGGCACGCAACGCCGGCCTCCGCGAGGCAGTGAGCGACCTCGTCCTCTTCGCCGATAACGATGTCAGCCCTGCGCCGGGCTGCGCCGCCTTTCTGGCAGAGGCGCTCCTTGCCAGCCCGACGGCGGCCGTGGCCACGCCCCGGGTGCTCTACGCTCACGACCGCTCGGTGATTCAGTATGACGGCGGGGTCGACAATCATTTCCTGGGGCTGATGATTCTCTACAACCAGGACTGCCCACTGCCCGCGGCCTCCGAGCCGGTGCGGCACAACGATTCCGTCATCACCGCATGCTTCATGGTGCACCGCGGCCGACTGGGCACCGAGGACGCGTTCGACGAGTCGTTCTTCATCTACTACGAGGATCAGGATTTCGGGATGCGCGTCCGCCTGCGCGGCTTCGACATCCTGTCGGTGCCGGATGCGCATTGCTTCCACGGCGAGGGCACGGAGGGCTTGGCCCTCAGAAGGACGGGCACCTATGCGCCGCGCCGTGTCTTCCTGCTGGTGCGCAACCGCTGGCTGCTCCTGCTCAAGAATTATTCGCTCCGATCCATAGCGACCCTGTCTCCTGTGCTGCTGGCATTCGAGATCTGCCAGCTGGCTATCGTCGTTAAGAAAGGCTGGCTGAAGCCCTACGGCGAGGCGGTCTCCTGGGTATGGCGCAACCGGAGCGAGGTCCTCGACAAGCGCCGCCGGGTCCAGAGCGGCCGCAAGGTGGCCGATCGGGTGCTCCTTCGCGGCGGTCCGGTCCCGTTCCGGCAGGAGCTGACGACCAGCAGCGTCGAGCGTACGCTCCGACGCGCGTTCGACATCTTCGCCGTGGGCTATTGGCGCATGGTGGGCGGCATGCTCTGAAATCGCCGGCGGCACGACCGCGCCGGCGCACAAACGATAGCCGAGGATAAGCAGGGTCGAGACGTGGTGATGGCGAGCGAGACGCTCGAGCGGCCGATCGGCAGCGGCACGCCTCCTGAAGCTGTGCGACGTGGAGGCGCACGGCGCGCGCTCGTCGTGGCGCCTCAGCCCTTCTACACCGACCGCGGCACACCGATCGCCGTACGCTATGTGCTGGAAGCGCTGAGCGAGCTCGGCTGGCGGGCAGATCTCCTGACATTTCCGTGCGGCGCGGAGGTCAGCATCCCGAACGTCCGCATCATCCGTGTGGCCAACCCCTTCGGTTTCGGTGAGGTGCCGATCGGCTTCTCGGTGCCGAAGCTCGTGCTCGACGGGCTGATGGCGGTGCGCCTCCGGAGCCTGCTGCGGCAAGGCAGCTACGACGTCGTCCATGGCGTCGAGGAAGGGGCCCTGCTGCTCGCGGCCCAGATCGGGCGGAACGGTCCAGCTCTTGTCTATGACATGGCCTCCTCCCTGCCGGAGCAGCTGGCCCAGAAGCGTCCGCTGCGGCTCCCGCCCCTGCCCGCCCTGTTCCAGGCCATCGAGGCCAAGGCGGTACGGCGGGCCGGCTGCGTGATCTGCAGTGCCGGCCTGGAGGCGCATGTGGAGCGGGTCTCACCAGGAACGCCCCGTCGCACCTGGAGATTTCCGGCCTCGGCGCCGATCGTGAGCGAGGGCCGTCGTCAAGCGCTCCGCCAGGAGCTGCAGCTCGGCGACGGCCACAAGATCCTGCTCTACGGAGGCTCCTTCGCCTCCTATCAGGGCGTCGATCTCCTCCTCGAGTCGCTGCCTTCGATCGTGGCTGCCCATCCGGAGGCGCTCCTGCTGCTGGTAGGCGCGCCCGACGAAGCCACGGCCGAGCGCTGTCGCAGCCTCGCCGGGCTCGCCGCAGGACAGCTGAGGGTCCTCACGAGGCGCCCGCGCGAGGACCTCGCGGCACTGACCAGCCTTGCCGACATCCTGCTCTCGCCGCGCCGCTACGGCGGCAACCTGCCGCTCAAGATCTTCGACTATCTGGCGGTGGGACGCCCGATCGTCGCGACCGACGTCCCAACGCACCGCAGCATCCTCGACGAGCATCTGGCACGCCTCGTGCCGCCGACGGCCGAAGGGCTGGCCAATGGGATCATCGAGCTCCTCGACAATCCAGCGCTTGCCAACGCGCTGGGCGAGGCCGGTCGGCGCTTCGCGGCCGAGGCTCTCTCCTGGGAGACGTTTCGTGCGCTCATCGCGGACATCTACGAGACGGCGCTCGCCCAGCCGGCCGGCATCGGCGATGGCGTGCCTTCGGCGCCATGACCGGACGGCTCCGCATCCTCTATCTCGTTCCTGGTCACCATCTGGTGGATGGTGTCGGGCCGACGCGCAACGTGCTGAGCCTGGCTCGGGCGCTTGCCAAGCAGGCGGACATCACCGTTGCCTTCCGCTCCGTTCCCGGCGGCCGGTCGGTACCGGGCGTCACCGTGCTGGAGATCGATCCGGCGAGCCGGCCCTCGAGGGTGGTCGACGACTCGGCCACGCGCGACATTGCCCCCCTCGACTTCGCCCGCTACGTGCGAAGGCTGCGCGACGTCGTGCGGGAACAGATGCCCCATCGCGACGTCCTTCTCGAGAAGAGCTGGCTTCTCTCCGGCTATCTCTCCTCCGTCGCCCGGGACCTGGGCGGCATAGGCATCCCCGTCGAGAACGTGGTTCCGAGCCCGAAGCGCCACGCACAGGCGGGCCTTGCCAAGCGCATGCGGGTGACCATCGGCAGCTGGGTGGCCGGCCGCTTCATGCGCCGGGCACCAGCCGTGATCGCCGAGACCGAGCATCTCAAGCGTGACATCTCCCGTGTCTGGGGCGTCGCCAGCGATCGCATCTGGGTGGTCGAGCTGGGCCTCGACAAGGAGATTTTCCGGCCGCTCCCACAGGCCGAGGCCCGGGACGCGCTCGGCCTCGCGCAGGCGCCGCTCATCCTTCTCTACGTCGGCATCGTCGACGAAACGCATAACCTCGCACCCGTGATCGAAGCGCTGGGCCGCACCGACTCCCGAGGCATCGAGCTTCACGTCGTGGGCGATGGCCCGCGCCGCGCCGCGCTCGAGGCTCCAAGCGCTCACGGCCACGCACGGATCATTTTCCACGGCCGCGTGCCCCACGTCGAGGTCCCGCGCTGGATCGCCGCGGCCGATCTCTGCCTCGCACCCTACGACTCCAGCGCCTTCGCGACCGGCACGCTGGCCTACTCGACGCTCAAGGTCCCGGAGTATATGAGCGTCGGGCGCCCGGTCGCGACGGTGCCCAACGGCCGGATGCTCGATCTCGTCAAGCAGGGCGAGACAGGCTTTCTGTTCGACAACACGACCGCAGCATGGCAGCGGTTCCTGGAGAGAGCGCCGTCGCGCGAGCTGCTGCAGGCTATGGGCCGGAACGCCGCCGCAGGCCGCTTCGCGACCTGGGACGATGTGGCGGAGGGATATTTGCGGGTCTGTGAGCGAGCCGTCGCCATGCGCCGAAACGCGAGGTGAGCGGATGGGCTGGTACCAGATCGATGCCTATCTTCACGTGGTGCTCGCGGTCCTCCTCACCGGATACGCCCTCTTCTGGGCGGTGATGGCGGTGGCGTTGCGCCGGCGCTTCGACGAGGCGCAGACAGACGGGTATCTGGCGATCGTCGCGGGCGCCCGTTGGCCCCACGTCGTGGTACCCTGGCGGCTCAGGCTGCCCTTGCCGATCATCGGCTGGATCCTCCTTGCGCTTCTCGTCGTGACGGGCGCGCTGCTCGCTGTCGTGGCGGGCGGCCCAGGCTTCGCGGTGCTGATGACACCAGCCTTCGGGGCGAAGCTCGTTCTCTTCGTGCTGCTGGTTCTGGTGCACGGCCTGCTGGCGCGGCAGCCGAGGCCATCGCTATGCGTCGCGGGGCTCGTGCTGACGCTCGCGATCGTTGCCGTTTCCATGACGCTGCTGCGCTGAGGATCGGCGATGACACTCTATACCGCTCTCACGATCGTGCATGTGCTGGCGGCGATGCTGTGGCTCGGCCACATGTTCGTCTGGTCGCTGATCGCCGGGCCGGCGCTGCGCCGGGTCGAGCCCGCCGCCACGTCAGAGATGCTCCGCGAGCGTAGCCTCTTCCTGGGTGCGTTGGGCTGGCCGGCGCTCATCGTCCTGGTGCCGACCGGGCTTTATCTCCTGCACGTCCGCGGCCTGGATGTCGTCGAGCTCGTCACGCTGGGCTTCTTGGACCGACCCGACGGTCACGCCATTCTCGTCAAGCTGCTACTCGTGCTCTGGATGATCGTCTATCAGGCCGTGTGGGGCCATCGGCGGGCGCCCATAGCGGTCTACGTCAACATGCTGGCGGCGCTCGTGATCCTGGGCGCCTCGGTCGTGATTGTCAGGGGGTGGGCATAGTGGCGGATCAGGGGGCGAAGCTTCTCGTCGTCGGGCTCGAGCTCGGCGACGGTCCGCTGCTCCTGCGCTGGGCCGAGGAGGGCCGCCTGCCCACTCTGCGTGGGCTGGTCGCGCGGGGGCGCAGCGGGCCGCTCGCCACGACCGCCGAGGAGCTGCACGTCTCGCCCCTGCCCTCGCTCTATACGGGCGTGGGGCCGGGCGAGCATGGGGTCTACTTCACCTTCCAGCCGGCACCCGGCGTGCAGGGCTGGCAGCGCTTCTACACCGGCATCTATGGCCGGCCGACCTTCTGGCGCCTGCTGGACGAGGCTGGGCGCAAATGCGTCGTGCTCGATCCGCCCTACACCCATCCCGAGCAGGGCTTCAGCGGCAGCCTGGTGATCGACTGGGGTGCGTGGGCCCAATATCTCGGGCCCACCTCGGTGCCCGAGCCCCTCGTCCGCGAGCTCGAGCGGGCCGTGGGCAAGCATCCGATGGGCATGGAGGCGCACGACATCGGCCTCATGGCGCTCGATGCCGCCGACATGCGCGAGCGCGCCATACGGTCGATCGCCGCGCGAAGCGCCGCCTCGCGCTGGCTGATGGACCGGGCCCCGGCTGACCTCGTCTTCACGGTCTTCGACGAGCTTCACCCGGCCGGCCACTATTGCTGGCGCGCGGGCTCCAAGGACCAGCCCGAGCTTCTGGCTGTAGCGGAGGCCTTCGACCGCGCGCTGGCGGAGCTCGTCGAGCATGCGGGACCCGACGCGACGGTGGTCGTCGTTTCCGGCGATGCGATCGGGCCCAATCATGCGGGCTGGCACCTGCTGCCCGAGATCCTCACCCGCCTCGGGCTGTTCGTGTCCGCCGACGCGCCGCCACCGGCCGACGCCCAAGCGGATCAGCCGCGCGCCAAGGCCAAGCTCGATCCCGTGAAGATCGTTCGCGACCTGCTGCCCAAGGATTTCCGCAAGCGCCTCGCCCGCATGATGCCGACGGGCCTGCGCGACAGCCTTGCCAAGCGCGTTGATACGGCAGCGATCGACTGGTCGCGGACGAAAGCGTTCTGCCTGATCACCGATCTCGAGGGCTGCATCCGCATGAACCTCAAGGGCCGGGAGCCCCTGGGCATCGTGGAGCCCGGCGAGGAGTACGACCGGTTGATGAGCGAGCTCGAGGCGGCGCTCCTGGAGCTGATCAACCCGGCCACGGGGGCGCCGGCGGTAAGTCGCGTGATCCGTGCGGATGACGCGTTCAAGGGCCAGCGCCGCGACTGGCTGCCCGACCTCGTCGTCCATTGGTCGCGCGAGGCCCCCATCACGGCCCTGGCGTCGCCCCGCCTCGGCACGGTTTCCGGCGTGTCGCCGGACGGACGGCCGGGAACGCATGCCGGCCCGGGCTTTGCGGTTGTCGCCGGCCCCGGCATCGCGGCAGGCTCGCTCGGCAACAATGCCCACATCTTCGATCTGGCGCCCACAGTCCTGGCACGGCTGGGCGTGACGCCACCTGGACATATGAGCGGCCGGCCCTGGCCGATCCTCGACCACGCCTGAGAGACAAGAGAGGCTCACTCGTGACGATCCGCATCCTTCAGATCGGTGCCGGCATCCGCGGTCGCCACTGGGCACAGTTCATCAAGGACTATCCGGATGCCGCCTGCGTCGGGCTGGTCGAGCCCGAGCAGAAGAACCTCGATCAGGCGAAGGCCATCCTGGGCGGCGATTGCGCCTATATGGGCGACCTCGGCCAGGCGCTGGGCAAGATCGAGGCAGATGCGGCGCTCATCGTGAGCCCGGACCGTCTGCATGCCAGCCAGGCGATGGCCTGCCTCGATGCCGGCCTCACGGTGATGATCGAAAAGCCCTTTACGCCGTCCGTCGCCGAGGCGGCGGAGGTGCTGGCGAGAGCCGAGGCGGTCGGCAAGCAGGTGATCGTGGCCGAGCAGTACCGCTTCTTCCGCGCCGAGCGGACGCTCAAGAAGCTGCTCGAGGATGGTGCCCTCGGCCGCATCGACCATGCGCATCTGATCGATCGCCGCAACATGCCGGCCAAGACCGAGGGCCCGTGGCTTGCCTCCGTCGACCACCCGCAGCTCCAGGCCATCGCGGTCCACCACTTCGAACTCGCTGCGCATGCTGTTCGGCAAGCCCGTGGCGATCACCGCCCGCGGCTGGAACGCGCCCTGGAGCGAGTACAAGGGCGCCGCCAATACCGAGGCCTTCGTCGATTTCGGCGACGTGCAGGCGCAATATATGGGCACCATGCGCTCGCACCGCTTCGGGTTCTCGCTCTACATCGAGGGCGAGAAGGGCGCTCTTTGGACCGACCGGAAGCGCGTCTTCCTGCGCAAGGGTGCCAGCCGCATCTACTGGCCCGTCAAGCCGATCGCAGTCCCGAAAGGCGACGAGGCCGCCTACCCCAAGGGGGGAACGGTGGCGCTGCTCGACGCGCTCCGCGATGCGGTGACGGGCGGGAAGCCCGCGGAGACCCGCGGCGAGGACAATATCTGGTCGATCGCCATGGTCGAGGCCGGCTGCCGCTCGGACCGCGAGCGGCGCGAGGTGCCGATCAGCGAGGTCTGGACCGGCGCCAGCCCTGCCCCGGCGCAGGGTTGAGGAGGTGGCGGAGCCACGCGTTCTCGTCATCGGGCTCGACAGCGCCGATGCCCTGCTGATCGAGCGATGGGTCGAGGAAGGCTACCTCCCGACCTTCAAGAGCCTCATGGACGAGGGCCTGTGGAGCCGCATCGGCACCACGGCCGAGGTCATGCATGTCTCGGCTTGGCCCTCGATCTACACCGGCGTCACGCCGGGCCGGCACGGCATGTATCACGCCTATCAGGTGCGGGCCGGCGACCAGCTCGTCCATCGGACCCTGCCCGAATGGTGCGCCAGCCCCCCTTTTTGGAAGATCCTCGACGGCGCCGGCAAGCGCTGCGTCGTGATGGACCCGTTCATGGGCTTCCCCCTCGAGGGCTACCGCGGCATCCAGGTCCTGGAGTACGGCACCTGGACCTGGTTCACCGATCCGCAGTCGCAGCCCGCGAACCTCAGGGGCGAGATCGTCCGCCGCTTCGGCGCCTATCCGGCACCTGAGCATACCGACCAGGTGACGATCCCCGACCAGCTCCGCTTCCGCGACCAGCTCTTGAAGGCGGCCGAGGTGAAGGGCCGGGCGGCCCGGTGGCTGCTGAGCGAGCATCCCTGGGACATGGCCTTCGTCACCTTCGGAGAGCCGCACGGCGCCGGCCACTATCTCTGGCACTCGGGCGATCCCGACTACCCGCTCTACCCGCCGGGCGGGCTCCCCGGCGTGCCCTGCCCGCTGCGCGACGTCTACGTCGCCGTGGACCAGGCCATCGGCTCCCTCCTCGAGCTCGCGGAGGACCGGACCACGGTGATCGTCACCTCCGGCGACGGGATGGGGCCCAACTACTCCGGCAGCCACCACATGCCGGAGCTGATCCACAAGATGGGCCTCTTCTACGCGCCGACGGTGGGCCGCGAGGATGTCGGCACGGCGCCGGCTCCGAAGAAGAGCGTGAGCGCTGCACTCCGCGGCATGATTCCGCTGAGCGTGCGCCAGTCGATCACCCGCTGCATGCCCCGCAGCATGAAATACAAGCTCAGCATGAAATGGGTGAACGCCGACATCGACTGGGAGCGGACAAAAGTCTTCTGCATCCCGAACAGCAATGAGGGCTATCTCCGCATCAACCTCGAAGGCCGTGAGCCGCGAGGTAATGTGTCGGAAGGCGCGCGCTATCGGGAACTTTTGGCGTCGCTCAAAAGCGAGCTCGGCGGCCTCGTCAACCCGACCAACGGTCTGCGCTGCGCCCATGGTGTTCACATCATGGACGAGGTGTTCGAGGGGCCCGAGCGCCGGAATCTCCCGGATGTGGTGATCAGCTGGGACGAGACCGCCAAGGTGATGCACGAGGTCGAGGGCCCGAGCGCCGGTCGCGTCACGGGCAAGGCGCCCTACGAGATTCCCGCCTACTATACGGGCAACCATCGCCCCTATGCCTTCGCTGCCGCGCGCGGGCCCGGCGTCTCCGCAGGCACCGGCCTGGCGCGCGGCCACATCCTCGACATCGCTCCGACGGTGCTGGCGCTCCTGGGCGTCGATGCGCCGGCGCATCTCGACGGCTCTGCGTGGCCGGAGGTCGTGACGCAGTGATCTTCTGCCCCTGCTGCCCGGAGACCCCTCGATGTGCGGACTAGCCGGCCTCGCCTGCGCCACGCCGGGCTGCAACGTCGACCACATCGCCATCGTGCAGCGCATGTGCGACGCCATCGCCTGCCGCGGTCCCGACGATAGCGGCATCGACAGCCATGACGGCGTCTGCCTGGGATCGCGACGGCTCGCGATCCAGGACCTCTCGCCCGCCGGTCACATGCCGATGACCGACGAGACCGGCCGCTGGAGCCTCGCCTACAATGGCGAGCTCTACAATGCGCCGGACCTCAAGGAAGAGCTCCTGGCGCTCGGCCACCGCTTCCGCTCGAGCGGCGACACCGAGGTGCTGCTCAAGGCGCTGGCCCAATGGGGCAAGGCGGTGCTGCCGCGGCTGATGGGGATTTTCGCCTTCGCGCTCCAGGACCGGACGACCGGCGAGGTCATGCTGGTGCGCGACCATTTCGGCATCAAGCCGCTCTACTACATGGCCCTGAACGGGCATGTCCTCTTCAGCTCGGAGCTGAAGACCCTGGTCCGCGAGAGCCCGGCCCCCAAGGTCGACCGCATGAGCCTCGTCGAGTGGTCGCTCTACCGCAACCTCGACTCGCCTTCGCCCGAGACGCTGGTCGACGGCGTCCTCTCGGTGCTGCCGGGCGAGGTCGTGACCATCCACGAGGGTCGCATCCACCGCGGCTTCTACTATCGCCCGGCCGATGCGGTGAAGGCGGAGGAGTATCGCCGCTTCCAGGGCATGCGGCCCGAGGCGGTCGTGGACGAGATCGACGCGGCGCTGACCAAGGTGGTGCAGGAGCAGCTCGTCTCCGACGTCCCGGTCGGAACGCTTCTCTCGGGCGGCCTCGATTCCAGCCTCATCACCGCCATCTCGGGCAAGTTCCGCAAGGACCTGAAAGCCTTCCACGTCTCGGTCGCGGCGCTCGGGAGGCCATGACGAGCAGCCCTTCGCCGAGGCGCTCTGCAAGGAGCATGGGCTGGAGCTGGTCCCGATGCGCCTCGACGGGCCTCTGTTCCGTCGCACGCTGGCGCGTGTCACTTGGCTCTCGGATCTGCCGCTCACCCACCCGAACTCGGTCGCCTATCACCTCATCAGCAAGGTGGCACGCGAGCACGGCGTCATCGTCCTCCTCTCGGGCGAGGGCGCTGACGAGCTGTTCGGCGGCTATGCCTGGGCCTACCGGCGGCGCAAGCGGCTGGCGGCCCTGCGACCCTGGCTCGACCGCATCCCGCCCAAGCTGCGCGAGTACATCGCGCTCCTGATCTATGCTCAGGCTGGCATGCCGGTCACCGCACACCGCTTCCGCGACCTCCTGCCGCCGACCGTCGAGCTGATCGACCGCTTCGCCCGGCGTGACCTCGAGGAGGAGTGCATCCAGGCCTACGATTTCGTCGAGGATCGGAACGACCGTGCCGTGCTGGGCGGCATGCTGGCCGACCTCGGCGACTTCCTCACCCCGCTCCTGCGCCGGCTCGACCGCACCAGCATGGGCGCCTCGGTCGAGTGCCGCGTGCCGTTCCTCGATCCACGCCTCGCCGCCAAGGCCGGCAACCTTCCCCTCGACTACAAGATCGGCAAGCGCGCCGACAAATGGGTCCTCAAGGAGGTGGCCAGGCGCTACATGCCGGTGAGCCTCGTCGACCGGCCCAAGATGGGCTTTCCGCTGCCCCTCGACGACTATATCGCACCGCTCGCCGACCCGGCCTTCTTCGAAGGCGGGTTTCTCGAGACGGTGGTGGGCTTCAGCCGGCCCGGCATCGAGCGCCAGCTCGGCCAGTGGCGCCGCTTCGTATACGGCACCTTCGGCCTCGTCACCCTCGAGATGTGGGGCCGGCTCTATCTGATGGGCGAGACGGTCGAGGCGCTCGATGCACGCATCGCCGGGCTCGAGGCCCAGGCCGGGCTCGCCCGCGCCGCCTGATGTCGAGCATCGCCAAGCAAGCGGCACGAGGAACCCTCTTCCTCAGCGCCGGCCACGCGAGCCTCACGCTCGCCGGCTACGTGGTGGCAGTGCTTCTCGCCCGGTCCCTCGGGCCGGTCGACTATGGCGTCTACGGTATCGTCTACTCGGTGCTGATGACGATCGAGCTGATCGCCCGGATCGGCATTCCGCAGGCGGTCAGCCGGATGATCGCCGAGGCCGGCGACCGGGCACCGCGCGTGGCGGCGACCGGCGTCACGCTGACGGCGCTCGTCTATCTCGGGGTCTTCGCTGCCTTCTGGCTGGCGGCACCGCTGCTGGCAGACGCCTTCAACGTGCCCGGCGGCACCTGGCTGTTCCGCATCGCCGCGATCGATATCCCGTTCTACGGCGGCTACATGATCACCGCCCACATCCTCAACGGACGGCGCACCTTCGGGCCCGAGAGCGTGGCGGTGCTGCTCTACAGCCTCGTCAAGGTCGTGGGCGTCGTCGTCATCTTCCTTCAGGGCGCCACCATTGCGGCGGCGCTCATCGTCAACGCCCTCTCCTCGGTCATGGCCTTCACCTGGGCGGGCTGGGCCAGCGGGCGCGATAGCTTCGTGCCGACCCTCACCCACAGCCGGGCGGTGCTGCGTCTGGCCGTGCCGGTGGCCGTGGCGACGTTCGGCGTGCAGCTCCTGATGAGCATCGATCTGTGGTCGCTCAACGCCTTCGGTTGGGCGGTACCGCGTGCGACCAAAGGCCTCTACGTCGCCGCCACGAACCTCGGCCGCATGCCGAACGTCTTGGCCTTTGTCATGCAGGCAGTGCTCATCCCCTCGATCGCCCGGGCCATCGGCATGGGCGATCGCGAACTCGTGTCGCGCACGGTGCTGGGCGCCATGCGCTTCCTTGCGATCACGCTTATTCCGGTCGCCGTGATCGTGGCCGTCGAGGCGGGGCCGCTCCTCCAGCTCATGTTCACCTCGAGCTTCGAGGAAGGGGCGCCGCTCCTGGCCATCCTCGTCTTCGCCCACGGCCTCTGCAACACGGTCTTCGCCACGCTCTGCGGCATCCTCCTCGCCACGGGCGAGGAGCGGATATCGGCCAGGGTGGCGCTCATCGCCGCCGGCGCCGCCCTGGTGATCAATCCGCTCCTTGTCCTCGCTCTCGGTGCCATCGGCGCCGCCCTGGGCGCCCTTTTGACCACCTCTGGCGCCGTCCTCGCCACCGCTTTCCTGACGGGTCGCCAGACGGGCCGCCTCATCGAGCCGGGCATGCTCGTCCGCACCGTCGCCGCCACCGCCATCGTCGCGGTGATCGCCTGGTACGTGCCGACGCACGGGCTCATGCTCCTGGTCGAGCTCGCGGTGCTGGGGCTCGTCTATCTTGCCCTCTTGCCGGTCTTCGGCCTCGTGACGCGGGCCGACCTCGCCATGGTCCTGCCCGGGCGCACCTCCGGCGAGGCCTGAGCGTCGATTGGCGCGCCGCCCTGATGCTGTCATGCGTTCGGGCTAGGTTGCACGCCGTCGCCTCCAGGAACGGTGAAGCCATGTCCGCATTGAGACGCCAATCCTCTCTCTCCCGCCGCCGCCTGCTCGGCCGCAGCGCCGCCGGCGCCGGGGCCCTGATCCTCGGCACACGCACCACACCCGCCTTCGCGCAGGCCCAGGCCCCCGCCGTGATCACGGCCGAGAGCCAGCGCATCAAGATCCCCTACGGAGTCCAGGCGGGCGACATCCGGGGCGACCGGGCGATGATCTGGAGCCGCGCCGATCGCGCCGGCCGCATGATCGTCGAGCTCTCGACGACCGAGAGCTTCAAGGAGAGCTGGACGATCGACGGGCCGGCGGCGCTGGAGGACACGGACTATACGGCAAGGCTCGACGTGGGCGGCCTGCCCCCGGGCCAGCGCATCTTCTACCGCGTCCGCTTCCTCGATCTGGGCGACCTCAAGACGCTGAGCGAGCCCGAGACCGGCAGCTTCGCCACGGTGCCCGCCACGCGCCGCAACGTCCGCCTCGTCTGGTCGGGCGACGTCTCGGGCCAGGGCTGGGGCATCAATCCCGACATTGGCGGCATGCGCATCTACGAGGCGATGCGCAAGGTGCAGCCCGACTTCTTCATCCATTCGGGCGATACGATCTACGCCGACGGACCCATCCGCGCCGAGGTGAAGCTCGACGACGGCACGATGTGGAAGAACATCACGACCGAGGCCAAGTCCAAGCCCGCCGAGACCCTGGCCGAGTTCCGCGGCGCCCACGCCTACAATCTGCTGGATGAGAACGTCCGCCGGTTCAATGCCGAGGTCGCCTCGTTCATCCAGTGGGACGACCACGAGGTCCTGAACAACTGGTACTGGCAGAAGATCATCGCCGAGCCGACCCAGGCGAACATCAAGGCCGGGGTGGTCTACAAGGAGCGGCGCGTCTCGATCCTGGCGCCCCATGCCATGCGTGCCTTCCTCGACTACTACCCGATCCGCCGCAACCCCTTCGAGCAGGACCGCATCTACCAGAACTTTCCCTACGGCCCCTCGCTCGAGGTCTTCCGCGTCGATGAGCGTTCCTATCGCGGCGCCAACAGCTACAACCGCCAGGAAGAGCGCGGGCCGGACACGGCCTTCCTCGGCGACACGCAGCTCCGCTGGCTGAAGCAGCGGCTGCTGGCCTCCGATGCGACCTGGAAGGTGATCGCCTCCGACATGCCGCTCGGGCTGGTCGTTCCGGACGGCAAGGACGCCGAGGGTCGGCCGCAGCTCGAGGCCTGGGCCAACGGCGACGGCCCTGCCCTCGGCCGCGAGCTCGAGCTGGCCGACCTGCTGCGCTTCGTCCGCGACAACGACATCAAGAACGTCGTGTGGCTGACCGCCGACGTGCACTACACGGCGGCCCACTACTACGACCCGAGCAAGGCGAAGTTTCAGAGCTTCAAGCCGTTCTGGGAGTTCGTCAGCGGTCCCCTCAACGCCGGCACCTTCGGCCCCAACGCGCTCGACGACACCTTCGGGCCGCAGCTCGTCTACGTGAAGGCGCCGGAGAAGGGCCAGGTCAACCTGCCGCCCTCCGCCGGCATGCAGTTCTTCGGCCAGGTCGACATCGACGGCGAGAGCGAGGCCATGACCGTCACCCTCAAGGACCTCGACGGCAAGAGCCTGTTCTCTCAGGAGATCCAGCCGGAGGCCTGAGCGCCTCGTCGCCCGCTCTTCACCAACCAAGACGACTATTGACCGACACGCTACTGCCGCCATAGTTGAGCTTTCGAGCAAGCGGGGGCAAGCGTGTCGGTCGTTGTCGAGCAGATCGAGGCTCTGCGTCGCAAGCTCTTGGATCTGTCGACGCGCAATCGCCTGCTCAGCTTCAGCCACACGAGAACGAGCGCTTTACAGTTCGCCGACGAGCTGCCGGACCAGCTCTTCGGCCAGCTTCTTGTCGGCCGGGCCCTGATCTTCGAGCCGGTGCCCGAGCCTTCCGAGGCAGAGCTGCGCCGCTACTGGGCCGCCCAGGGCCGCGAGGACACGAGCCAACGGCCCGATGCCAAACGGTGGGCCGAGCATCTGGGCATCGATACGGACCTCGAGCTGCCGCTCGGCAGCGACGCGACGGACCGGCCGGGGCGTCACCGCGACGACAGGGTCCAGACCCTTCTCTACCCGGACCAGCTCGAGAGCCGGGTCCGACGGCTCCGCAGCGAGGCGCGCTCGGCCCTCGAGGAGAGCGGCACCAATCTCCTCTTCGTCGCTTTCGGCTTCCTTGAGTGGCGCGACCCCAAGGAGCAGGCGCGCGGCCATCTGGCGCCGCTCATCCTCGTCCCGGTCGGCATCGAGCGGGGCCGCAGTCGCGGCGGCGCGCCGCGCTACGAGCTTTCCTGGACCGGCGAGGACCTCCAGACGAACCTGTCGCTCGAGCGCATGCTGAAGCTCCGCTTCGACCTCGATCTGCCCGGGTTCGCAGCCGACGAGGACGGCCGCTACCCCTCGCCCGAAGACTACATGCGCGAGGTCCGCGCGCTCTGCCGCGACCGTGAAGGATGGGAGGTTCGCCGCTTCGCCACCCTGTCGCTCTTCAACTTCGCGAGCCTGCTCGTCTACCTCGATCTGGACCCCGCACGCTGGACGACCGGCACCCCTCTCGCCGAGCGTCCCCTGCTGCGCCAGCTGCTCGGCGCCGAGCCGCGGATCGAGCCCACGCCGCTCGAGGAGCCCGCGCGGAGAGCCGAGCAGATCGACCTCGAGCTGCCGCTCGTCGATCGCGCCGACAGCTCGCAGGCGGAGGCCCTGCTGCGGGCGCTCGCGGGCGAGACGATGCTCGTCGAGGGACCGCCCGGCACCGGCAAGTCGCAGACCATCACCAACCTGATCGCGGCGCTGCTGGAGCAGGGCAAGACCGTCCTCTTCGTCTCGGAGAAGCTGGCCGCCCTCGAGGTCGTGCGCCGCAGGCTCGATGCGCTGGGGCTGGGCGAGTTCTGCCTGGAGCTGCACAGCCACAAGACCCGCAAGCGTGCGCTGCTCGACGATCTCGAGCGCAGCCTGAAGAAGCGCCTGCGGGGCGCGACGCGGACCGGCTTGCAGGAGCGCCTCGGCCGGCTACGCCGCCAACGCGACGAGCTCAGCGCCTACGGAAGCGTGCTGCTGCAGCCCTACGGCTCTCTCGGCGAGCCCCTGTGGCGCCTGCTGGTGCGGGCGGGACGGCTGCGCACGGAGGCGGCCGGCGCCGGGCTGGGAGCGACGCCGCCCTGGCCCGGCGACCCGAAGGAGGTGACGCCGGCCGACCGTCTCGACGCGCAGGCCCGCATCAGGGAGATCGAGCAGGCGATCAGGGCGCTCGACCATCCGATCCCGCGCCGCCACCCCTGGGCCGGCGTCTCGAGCGCCACGGTCCTGCCGATGGATGCGCCCGTGGTGATCGAGGCGCTGGCAGCGTGGCGGGATGCGGCAGCGGCGGCGCAGGTCCGGCTCGCCTCCCTGCGCGAGGGCTTCGCCCTCGCTCTCGCCGGCGATGCGGACATCACCTCGCTGCTCCAGCGGCTGCGCGCCGTTCGGGCGCTGCGCGGGCCTCTGCGCGATGGGGAGGAGCTTCTGCGGGAGCTTGCGAGCCTACTCGAGCGGCCGTTCCCGCCGTCGCTCGAGAGCCTCCAGGCCGCCACGGCAATCATCGAGCTGGCTGCGGAAGCCCCGCTGGGCGACCTGCATCTGAGATCGGATGCGTTGCTCCAGGAGTCGGCGGCGGCGATGCTCGATCAGCTCGAGCGCAACCTCGATGCATGGAATGCCGTCCGCCGACGCGTCGCCCGCGGCTTCCTCGAGATCGCCTGGTCGAGCGACCCGGACGAGCTGCGCGAGACGGCCAGCGTTCTCGAAGGTGCGGGCATGTTGGCCAGGCTCAGGGCCCCCTTCCGACAGGCGCGCGCCACCTATCTGAGCCTCACCCGGCTGCAGGACGCGCCACCTGCCGCCGACATGGCCGACCAGCTCGAGACGCTGGCCGCCGCCATCGAGGCCAAGCGACGGATCGATGCGAGCGACGCCGCAAGGGCCGGGCTCGGACCCGGGTTTGCTGGTGCTGATACGGACGTACCGGCGCTTCGCCGGCTGCATCGGTGGATGCGGGAATGCCAGGGGCGCATGCATGGAAGCGTCGGGCCGATCCCGGGCCGTGCCATCGCCCTGCTCCCCGCGGATCAGCTGCGTGCGCTCTCAAGCCGTCGCGACGGTGCCCTCTCCCAGGCGGCGGAGGCTCTTCGCGCGCTGAGTGCCATGGCACCGGCGGACGGCGGGCAGCAGCAGAGCCTGCTTGCAGGCCTCGCCTACAGGCTCCTGCCGCCGGACCTGGCCCGCCGCGTGATCGCGGGAGATGGCGACGAGGCGATGGACGCGCTCGAGAGCGGGCTCGAAGGCCTGTCCTGCGAGCGCGAGACGGCGGCGCGGGCCGAGGCCGGCTTCGTCGAGAGAAGCGGCATCGACCGCGAGCTGTGGGCACAGGCCTCCGAGGAGACCGACCCCGATAGCAGCGTCGTCGAGCGCGCCGATCGGGCATTGGCCGCTCCGGAGGCCATGCGGGACTGGCTGCGCTACGACCAGATCCGCGCCGGCTCCATGCCGCCTGGCGTTGCGAGCCTGCTGGCCCGGGCCGAAGCCGGTGAGCTGGCACCGGCACTCCTCCATCTCGGCTACGAGCTTGCGCTGCACGATGGGCTCGCGCGTCGGGCCTTTGGCGAGATCGTGACGCTCCGCGGCGCTCCGGGTGCCCGTCTCGAGAGCATCGCCCGGGACTTCCGCGAGCTCGACGAGGAGATCATGGAGCTCAGGCGCGCCGATCTGGCCCAGCAGCTCCGGAGCCGACCGATGCCCGCAGGCAGGATGGGCGCCCGGGCCGGCGACTTCAGCGACGAGGCGCTCATCAAGCGCGAGATCGGCAAGGCCAAGCGGCACATCCCGATCCGCCAGCTCGTCGAGCGTGCCGGCGGCGCGCTCCAGGCGCTCAAGCCCTGCTTCATGATGGGACCTCTGTCGATCGCACAGTACCTGCCGCCCGGAGGGCAGAAGTTCGACGTCGTCATCATGGACGAGGCCTCGCAGCTCGAGCCCGAGGACGCGATCGGCGCGCTCGCGCGTGCCGACCAGGCAATCATCGTCGGCGACACGAAGCAGCTGCCGCCGACCTCGTTCTTCGACCGCATCGTGCTATCCGACGAGGATGACGACGACACCGCGGTCGCCGGCACGGCGCAGAGCATCATGGAGGTGGCAGCCCCCCGGATCGCGGCACCGACAAGGCTGCGATGGCACTACCGATCTCGCCACGCGTCCTTAATCGCCTTCTCGAACTCACGAGTTCTACGATGACGAGCTCATCGTCTTTCCCACAGCTCGCGCATGACCGATTCGCGTTTCGGCGTTGCCTTTGAGTACATCGTCGGAGCCGTGGCGAAAACGGGTGTCAACGATCTTGAGGCAGGCCGCGTCGTCGATCGCATTCTCGACTGGCTCGCCAATGACCCGCATCGATCGCTCGGCGTGGCCGCTATGAACGTCAAGCAGGCGGAGCATATCGAGGCCGTGCTGGCCGAACGACTGAGCCAGCGGCCGGAGCTCCAGGCCCGCCTTGAGCAGGTAAGCCAGGGTGTCGAGCCCTTCTTCGTCAAGAACCTCGAGAACGTGCAGGGCGATGAGCGCGACATCATCCTCATCTCGATGACCTACGGCCCAGAGGTGCCGGGCGGTCGCGTGCCTCAGCGTTTCGGCCCGATCAACCGGGATACCGGTTGGCGTCGTCTTAACGTCCTCGTCACGCGCGCCAAGGAGCGCATGGAGGTATTCAGCTCGATGCGCGCCGACGGATGTTCTGCTTCACGAGCAGCCGAGGCGCGGCGTCGAGGTGCTGCGTCGCTTCCTTGCTTTTGCCGAGACAGGCAAGCTCAGGTCCCGGGAAGTCGTCACGGGAAAGCCAGCGGGCAGCGAGTTCGAGGTCGCCGTCAGAGAGGCGCTCGCACGCGCCGGCTATAACTCCGAGCCGCAGCTCGGCGTGGCGGGGTTCTTCATTGACCTCGCGGTGCGCGATCCCGACGATCCTGGAGCGTTCCTGCTCGCCGTGGAGTGCGACGGGGCCACCTATCACTGCGAGCCTGTCCGCCCGGGACCGCGACCGGCTCCGCCAGGAGATCCTCGAAGGCCTGGGCTGGGAGGTGCACAGGATCTGGTCCACGGACTGGTTCCGCGACCCCGAGACCGAGATCCGCCGGGTGCTCGACCGGCTGGCGACGCTTCGCGAGCGACGGGAGCCGCTGCCCGCCTCCGACGCCGAGCCCGTCGAGGACGCCGGGACGATCGAGGCGACGGTCGAGGCGACGGTCGAGAATCTCGAACCGGACCGTGGCATCGCCGGTCACGACGGTCGAGGATGCCCGGGCTGCCCTCGTGGCCCTTCGCGAGAACGAGATCGAGATCGACTTCCCGAGCCACCGACCCTGCACGCGGCCTCCTGCGCGGCCGATGCTCGACATGCTGCTGCGTTTCCGGCCCACCGACGTCGACGCCTTCCATCGCTTGATCCCCAAGGAGATGCGCGAAAGGACGGACGGCGAGCAGTTCGCCCGCTATGCCGGCCGAGTCTTCGAGATCCTGGAGGCGGTCAGCCGCGAGCCCGCCGAGCTGCCCTGAGCAGGCCGCAGAGGCGGCCCCCCGTCACGCGAGCAAGAGCTTCAGAGCAGCTTGATCAGGGCCGTGACGATGCCCACCCCGACCACGAGCATGCCCCCTAGCTTGATCGTCATCCGCTGTTCCAAGCTCTCGACCTTCGCGTTGAAGCGCTGCTCCAGGCCCTCGAACCTTGCGTTCACGCGCTGCTCCAGGCCCTCGAGTTCCCGTATTCACGCGCTGCTCAGAGCTCCCGAGCCTCGCGTCGAGGCGATCCTCCAGATGACGGAGGTCGGCCTTCGTCGCCACGTCGGCCAGGGAGGCATCATGCGCCTCCACGAGAACGGCAGTGACCGCCTCGGCCTGATCGTCGGTGAAGCCGACGCTGCGTAGCCGCTTGACGACTTGATGCGTATCGAGCGCGGTCATCGACATGATGTCGATATGCATGGCGGACGAGGCCGGCGCAAGATGCACGGACCGTACCAGCGGACGAGCCAACAGTTGCAGTGCGCGCCAATGCTTACTCCATAAGGCCAGCCAGCCGCTTGGGCGCCACCAGCCGGTAGCTTCGCCTGACGAGGCCGGCCACCTCCTCCCAGTCCGGCTCGTCGTCGAGCCGCATGCCGACCCAGCCTTTGTGGCCCACATAGGGTGGGACGAAGAAGCGCTTCGGGTCGGCCGCGACGAGGATCGTCTGGCTGCCTGCAGGCGCCTTGCACCAGAGTGAGACGCGGTCATCGTCTCGCCTCTCCATCGCGAAGATCTTTTCTCTTACCCGAAAGGTCGGGTTGCCCCACGTCTCCTTCTCGCAGGCTTCAGGAAGCGCGAGGCAGATGGCGCGCAGGCGTTCAGTCGGCTGGCTCGGCATCGTGCTGGCTCCGGAAACGGTCTCGGGACACCGGGGCCGTCAGCATCGCCACAAGGCGATCTCTTGACAATCCGCCGCCCGTCATGCGCTTTCGCGCCGATGGCTCCCTTAGGGGACGAAGAGGGAAGCCGGTGCGGCCCGCGGGCCAAGGCCGGCGCTGCCCCCGCAACTGTGAGCGGCGAGCCGAGGCCATGTTTGCGTGCCACTGGGCGGATGCCCGGGAAGGCCGGCCGAGGTGGCGACCCGCGAGCCAGGAGACCTGCCATCACTATCGCAACAGCCGTCCGGACGGGGTGTGCCGGGAAGGGAGCAGCATGGATCGAGAAGCCGAGCGGCCGGGTGTCATGGTCTGTGGCCATGGCAGTCGTGACGTTGGAGCCTGCCGCGAGTTCGCCGCCGTCGTCCGCCAGATCGCCGAGCGTCTGCCGGACTGGCCGGTCGAGCACGGTTACCTCGAGTTCGCCCGGCCGATCCTCAGGGATGGTCTCGAGGCGCTGAAGGCCAAGGGGGCAAGCCAGATTCTGGCGGTGCCAGGCATGCTGTTCGCCGCAGGACACGTGAAGAACGACGTGCCCTCGGTGCTCAATCGCTGGGCCGTGGAGTCAGGTGTGCCCGTGCGCATGGGCCGCGACCTCGGGATCGACGCGCGGCTCCTCGTCGCCGCTCAGGACCGGATCGAGGCCGCGCTCGAGCGGATCGGCCCGGAGGTCGAGCGCGAGGAGACGCTCCTCCTCGTCGTCGGCCGCGGCACGTCGGACAGCGACGCCAACGGCAACGTCGCCAAGGTGGCGCGGATGCTGTGGGAGGGCATGGGCTTCGGCCATGCCGAGATCGCCTATTCGGGGGTCGCCCATCCGCGTACCGACGTCGGGCTGGAGCGCGCCATCCGCCTCGGCTACCGGCGGATCGTCGTCTTTCCCTATTTTCTCTTCACGGGCGTCCTGGTGGAGCGGATCTACGCCGCCGCCGACGCCGCTGCCCAGGCCCACCCCGAGGTCGAGATCGTCAAGGCGGGCTACCTCAACGACCATCCCGGCGTCGTCGACACCTTTGTCGAGCGCATCACCGGCATCCTCGACGCCGACGTCGCAATGAACTGCAGCTTGTGCAAGTACCGGGTCCAGATCCTCGGCCACGAGCACGACCAGGGCGCGCCGCAGGAAAGCCACCACCACCACGTCGAGGGTATCGGCACCGGCGCCGATCATCCCCATTCGCACGACCACCATCATCATCACCAAGGGCCCCACCACCATCACGCGCACGACCACGACTGAGACGGGCGGTGCCGGCCATCTCCGCGACCCGGCGGCGATCACCGCGGCGTCGTTCGCGATCATCGAGCGCGAGGCGGGGCTCGACCGGCTGCCTCCGGGCCTCCGGCCGGTGGCGGCACGCATCGTCCACGCCTGCGGGATGGTCGAGGTGGCAGGCGATCTCGCCTGGCAGGGCGAGCCCTGGACGATGGGTCGCCAAGCCCTGCTGTCGGGGGCACCGATCCTTGTCGATTCGCGCATGGTGGCGGCAGGCATCACGCGCCGTCGCCTGCCCGCCGGCAACGCCGTCGTCTGCACGCTCGACGATCCGGCCGTGCCGGGCCTCGCCGAGAGGCAAGGCACGACCAGGTCCGCCGCCGCGGTCGAGCTGTGGCGACCGCATCTTGCCGGTGCCGTCGTCGTCTTCGGCAACGCGCCCACTGCCCTCTTCCATCTGCTCGAGCGCTTTCGTCAGTGGCCGGAGCGGCCGGCTGCGATCCTCGCCTTCCCGGTGGGTTTTGTCGGCGCCGCCGAGAGCAAGGCAGCACTCCTCGAAAGCAAGGCCGGCGTGCCCTGCCTCACCCTCCCCGGCCGCCGCGGCGGCAGCGCCATGGCGGCCGCCGCCGTCAACGCGCTGGCGTCTCCGGAGCTTTGACCAGCTTGGTCAATTGCGCTACGGAGGCGATCGTGAAGGAGGTCCCCCATGTCGAAGCGCGTGAGCCTTTATGAGGCGAAGACGAACCTCTCGGCGCTCGTCGAGGAGGCTGCGGCTGGCGAGGAGATCGTGATCACCAAGCACGGCAAGGCCAAGGCGAGGCTCTTGAAAATCGAGCCGGAGGCGAAGCGCGCGGAGCCGCGCAAGCTCGGCGTCTGGAAGGGGCTGGCCGGACTACCTCCCGGCGGCGAGATACCGGAGCTGCCGGAGGACATCCTCGCCATGATGTTGGGCGAGGATGATTCGGAGGACGAGTTTGAACCTCCTGCTCGATAGCCACGCCCTGCTCTGGGCGGCCTATGCGGCACCGAATCTATCCCATACCGCCGTCCAGAGCATCGGCGACCCGGCGAACAAGGTTTTTTGGAGCCTCGCTTCGTTTTGGGAGCTTACGATCAAGCAGTCGGCAGGAAAGCTGCATCTGCCGCGCGAGCTCGATGAAGCGACCCAGGAGATGAGCTTCCAGCTTCTTTCCATCGAGCCTCGTCATGTTCGCATGATCCGGATGCTTCCTCCAATTCACAAGGATCCATTCGATCGTATGCTGATTGCCCAGGCCATCGACGAGGGTCTGGTGCTGGTAACACGTGACAGCGAGATGCGCCGCTATCCTGTTGCAACGCTTTGGTAAGCGACATGCCCCGCCCCTGGCTCTCCATAGTGGGCATCGGTGAGGACGGCCTCGAGGGGCTGGGCGGCCGGGCTCGCACCGCCGTGGCGGCCGCCGAGGCCTTCGTCGGCGGACGGCGGCACCTCGCTTTTCTGGCCAGCGACCCCCGCCCTCGCATCCCCTGGCGCTCGCCCCTCGTGGACACGATTGGGGAGATCGAGCACTGGCGCGGCCGGCCCACCGTCGTCCTCGCGAGCGGCAATCCTTCCTGGTTCGGCGTGGCGCGGCTCCTCCGCGCGGCCCTGCCCGGCGAGACGATCCCCGTCCTGCCCCAGCCCTCCGCCTTCAGCCTCGCCTGCGCCCGGCTCGGCTGGCCGCTTGAGGAAGTCGTCACCCTCTCCTGCCACGGGCGGCCGATCGAGGCTTTGCGCCGGCATCTGGCGCCGGGCGCGCGACTGCTCTTGCTGACAGATGAAAAAAGCTCGCCGGCTCGATTGTGCAGCCTTCTGGTCGAGGCCGGGTTGGGAAACTCCCGCGTCACGGTTCTAGAGCGGCTGGGCGGTGCGGGTGAGCGCTGTCGTGCCGGGACGGCGGCGACCCTGACAGAAGAGCCATTCGATCCCCTGCACGTCGTGGCGATCGAGGTCGAGAGCCGCCGTCATCCGCTCGCGAGCCCCTGCCCCGGCCTCGCCGACGAGCTTTTTGCCAGCGACGGGCAGCTGACCAAGGCCGAGATCCGGGCGGTCACGCTGGCCCGCTTGGCGCCTGCCCGGGGCGAGCTTCTTTGGGATGTCGGCGCAGGCGCCGGCTCGGTGGCGATCGAGTGGCTACGGGTCGCCGGCCATGCTCGGGCAGTGGCCGTCGAGCGGCGCGCCGACAGGGCCGATCGAATTGCCCTGAACGCAAGCCGGCTCGGCGTTCCCGAGCTCGAGATCGTCATAGGGAAAGCGCCGGACTGCCTCACAGCGCTGCCCGAGCCCGACGCGGTGTTCGTGGGTGGCGGCGTCTCGGAGCCACAGGTCCTGGAGGTCTGCTGGCAGCGTCTGCGTCCCGGTGGACGGCTGGTCGCCAATGCCGTAACCATCGAGGCCGAGGCGGCGCTGCTGGCGTTCCGGGCAGCGCATGGCGGCAGTCTTTCCCGGCTCCAGATAGCTCGGGCCGAGTCCGTCGGTGGACTCGTCGGCTGGCGGCCGCTGATGCCGGTCACTCAACTGGTCGTGGTCAAGACATGCGTCGTGGCAAGCTGATCGGCGTCGGCGTCGGCCCTGGCGACCCCGAGCTTCTGACGATCAAGGCGGTGCGCGTGATCGGTCAGGCGCCCGTGTTGGCCTTCATCGGCGCCAGCGGCCGGGCGAGCCGGGCGCGCGAGATCGCGGCGGCCCACATCCGGCCTGGCGCCCGCGAGCTGGTCGCCGTCATGCCGATGGGCGGCGATCCGGCCGGCACGGCCCACGCCTACGCCCAGCTCGCAACCGGGATCATCGGTGAGCTGGGCCAGGGCCAGGACGTCGTTTTTCTCTGCGAGGGCGACCCCCTCCTCTACGGCTCCTTCGCCCATCTCGTGGAACGGTTGGGCACGCGGTTCGAGTGCGAGGCGGTGCCGGGCATCACCTCGGCCAGCGCAGCGGCGGCAGCAACGATGCGAGCGCTGGCCCTGCGCGAGCAAGCTTTGGCGATCATCCCGGCGACCGTGCCACCACTGCGGCTCGAGACCCTGCTCAAGGACAGCGAGCGAGTGGTCATCCTCAAGATCGGCCGCCATGTCGCCAAGGTCCGCGAGGCGCTGGGTGCCGCCCGGATGCTGAAGAGCGCGCTGCTCATCGAGAACGTCACCACCAGCGGTCAGCGTATCCGTCCGCTTCAGGAAGTGAGCGAGGAGACGGTGCCCTACTTCTCGCTCGTGCTTGCAAGCCGTGAGCCGCAGCAGCAGCGCTGAGCGCCCGGCGATCCTGACGCTCGGCGCACGAAGCGCGGGGCTCGCCGAGCGCCTGATGGCAGCCCTGCCGGGGTCGGAGCGCCATGCCCCCGCCTGTGCCGCCTGCGAGGCGGAGGTCCGCTTCACCAAGGTCGCCGACCATCTCCGCGAGCTTTTTTCGCAAGGCCGGCCGATCGTGGGGATCTGCGCCTCGGGCATCCTGATCCGTGCGCTCGCGCCGCTCCTCACCGACAAGCGCCGCGAGCCGCCGGTCCTGGCCATCGCCGAGGACGGCTCGGCGGTCGTGCCCCTTTTGGGCGGCCACCACGGCGCGAACGCGCTGGCGCGGGCGATTGCAGCGGCGCTCGGCGTTCCAGCGGCGATCACGACAGCCGGCGACCTGAGGTTGGGTGTCGCGCTGGACGAGCCCCCGGCCGGCTGGCGCCTCGCCGACCCCAGGGCAGCCAAGAGCTCCACCGCGACGATGCTCGAAGGCGCCGCCGTCAGGCTCACGGTCGAGGCCGGCGACGCCGCTTGGCTTCGCGATGGGGAGCTACCTGTCGATCCGGCGGCTGCTCTCGAGATCCTCGTCACGCATAGGGCCGTCGCAGCGGATGCCGGCCGTCTCGTGCTGCATCCGCCGGTCCTTGCCATCGGTGTCGGCACGGAGCGCGGGGCGCCGCCGGAAGCGCTGGTGGATCTCGTCCGCACCACGCTCGCCGAGGCGGGCTTGGCCGAAAAAGCCGTCGCCTGCGTCGCCTCGATCGACCTCAAGGCCGACGAGCCCGCCGTCCACGCTCTGGCCGCCGCACTCGACGTCCCGGCGCGGTTTCTGGGCGCGGACCGGCTCCTCGAGGAGACCGATCGGCTGACTGCCCGCTCCGAGATCGTCTTTCGTGAGACCGGCTGCTGGGGCGTGGCCGAGGGCGCCGCGCTGGCCGCCGCCGGGCCTAGCCGGACCCTCCTCGTGCCCAAGCGGCGGGGTAAGCGCGTGACCTGCGCCGTGGCCCTCGCCGCGGGCAACATCGATCCCGCGACGGTAGGGCAGCCGCAAGGGTCGCTCGCGGTGGTCGGGATCGGCCCGGGTGCCCCCGAATGGCGCACGCGCGAGGCCGAGGCTGTCCTGCGCGAGGCGGAGGAGGTCGTCGGCTACGGCCTCTATCTCGACCTCGCCGCGGACCTGCTGGCCGGCGCCGCGCAGCATCGCTTCCCGCTGGGGGCGGAGGAGGATCGCTGCCGCAAGGCGCTGGACCTCGCGGCCGCCGGACACCGCGTCGCCCTCGTCAGCTCCGGCGATCCAGGCATCTACGCCATGGCGGCGCTGGTCCTCGAGCTTCTCGACCGCGAGGACAGGCCGGCGTGGCGCCGTGTGGCGATCCGCGTCTGCCCCGGGATCTCGGCGCTTCAGGCCGCGGCCGCGCGCCTGGGCGCCCCTCTGGGCCACGATTTCTGCGCGGTCTCGCTGTCCGACCTCATGACGCCCTGGCCCGTCATCGAGCGACGCCTGCAGGCCGCCGCCGAGGGCGATTTCGTCCTCGCCCTCTACAACCCTGTCTCGGCCCGCAGGCGCCAAGGCCTCGAGCGTGCCAAGGAGATCCTTCTGGCCTTCCGCCCGCCCTCGACGCCGGTGATCCTCGCCCGCAACCTCGGCCGCGCCGAGGAGCACTGCCGTGTCACCACGCTCGACGCGCTCACGGTCGACGAGGTCGACATGCTGACCCTCGTGCTCGTCGGCAGCACCACCACCCGCCGGCTCGCGAGCAGGCGCCGGCCCCGATCGCGTCTACACGCCCCGCGGCTACGGCGTCTGCCCCATGACCGTGCACTTCATCGGCGCCGGCCCCGGTGCCCCCGACCTCATCACGGTGCGCGGCCTCGCCCTGATCCGCCGCTGCCCCGTCTGCCTCTACGCCGGCTCGCTCGTGCCGGCCGAGGTGGTGGCAGAGGCGCCGGAAGGTGCGCGGGTCGTCGACACCGCGCCGCTGCACCTCGACGGGATCATGGACGAGATGGAACGGGCGCACGCCGAGGGAGAAGACGTCGCCCGCGTCCACTCGGGCGACCCTTCTATCTATGGCGCCGTGGCCGAGCAGACACGCCGGCTCGACGCGCTCGCGATTCCCTGGACGATCACGCCGGGCGTGCCGGCTTTCGCCGCCGCGGCGGCGACGCTCGGCCTCGAGCTCACCCTTCCCGGTCTGGCACAGTCGGTGGTTCTCACCCGCACCTCCGTCCGCGCCTCCGCCATGCCCGAGGGCGAGACGCTCGAGGCCTTCGCCCGCACCGGCGCCACGCTCGCGATCCATCTCTCGATCAACAATCTGGCACGGGTCGTCCGCGAACTCGTGCCGATCATGGGCGAGGACATGCCTACGGTCGTCGTCCACCGGGCGAGCTGGCCGGACGAGCTGATCCTGCGCGGCACGCTCGGCACGATCCGCGAGAAGGTGAAAAAAGCCGGGATCACCCGCACCGCGCTCATCCTCGTCGGCCGCGCCCTCGAAGGGCAGGCCTTCCCGGACAGCCGCCTCTACGCTCCCGACCACCACCACGTCCTGCGCCCGCGCAAGCCCGGCGCCTGACGCGCCACGCTCACAGCCGGGCCAGCAGCTCGCGCAGCCACGCCACCGCCTCGTCGGCCTGGGCAACGGTCGGCCCGGGCACCGGCTCGGGACGGCGCAGCATCAGGACCGGCAGCGACAGGGCCCGCGCCGCCAGGAGCTTCGGCCAGCCAGACGCCCCGCCGCTCTCGCGCACGAGCAAGGCCTCGATCCGGTGCTGCTCGAGAAGCGCCGTCTCGTCCTCCACATCGAACGGAGGCCGACCCTGCAGCCAGAGAACGTTGGCGGGAACCGTCGTCCGGCGGCTCGATCCCGCGGACGACGAAGCCGACCTCCGGACAGGCGCCGAGCCGGGGCAGGCTGCGACGGCCGAGAGTCGCGAAGCACCTGTCGGGCAAGCGTCCGGCAAGAGTTGCCAGCGCCGCGTCGAGATCGGCGCAGCGCTGCCAGTCGTCGGCAGGCCCGGCCGACCAGGCCGGCCGCTCGAGCCTGAGCCTCGGAACGCCGGCGGCCGCGGCCGCCTCGCAGGCATGCCGGCTGATCTGAAGCGCGAAGGGATGCGTGGCGTCGATCGAGCGCCAGAAAGCGCTCGGCAAGCGAGATAGCCTGCCAGCCCGGCGGCGCCGCCGAAGCCGCCGATGCGCACCTCGCCCGGCGGCCGCAGCGGCGCCTCCGTGACCCCTGCGAGCGCGGTCACGGGCATCGCCACGCCTGCGACGAGGATCGCCTCGGCCAGCGCCCTCGCCTCGGCCGTGCCGCCGAGGATCAGGACGCGCCGCAGCTCACCGGCCGCCGGCACGGCCGACGAGCCTGCCCGCGCGGTCGACGACCACGACCTCGACCGCGACCGACGGCCCCACCTCCTCGGCTGACGACCTGCCGGCGCGTTCGGCCACCGCATCGGCGAGCGGCAGGCCGGCCTCCGTGCGCGCGGCCGAGCACCTCGGCTCGCCGTGTTGGCCTGCCGGCAGCCGTCGACCTCGACTCGCGCGGCGCCCCGAGCGTGCCCAGGAGATCCGCCAGCGCCTCGAGGTCGACCCGGCTGCGGGCGCTGTGAAGATCGCGATGGCCCTGGGCCAGCTTCACGAGCTTGGCGAAGCCGCCGGCCATGGTCAGCCGCGGAACCGGATGGCGGCGGAGATATTTGAGGGTGGCGCCGACGAAGTCGCCCATGTCGATCAGCGCCATCTCCGGCAGACCGTAAATGCTGCTGCACGGCCCGCTCCGAGGTCGAGCCGGTGGCGGCCGCCACATGCTCGAGCCCGGCGGCACGGGCGACGTCGATGCCGCGATGGATGCTGTGGATCCAGGACGAGCAGCTGAACGGCACGACCACGCCGGTCGTGCCGAGGATGGAGAGCCCGCCGATGATGCCGAGCCGCGCATTGAGCGTCTTCTTCGCGATCGCCTCGCCGCCCGGGAATCGAGACCGTGACGATCGCGTCGGCGCCGGCCCCGCGCTCGGCGGCAAGCTCGGCGATCGCCTCGGTGATCATCGCCCGCGGCACCGGATTGATCGCCGGCTCGCCCACCGCCAGCGTGAGCCCGGCCCGGGTGACCGTGCCGACCCCTTCGCCGGCACGAAAGAGGATGCCGGCACCGGCATCGGCCCGCTCGACCCGGGCGCGCACGAGGCAGCCATGGGTCACATCGGGATCATCGCCGGCATCCTTGACGATCCCGGCCGTGGCCCAGCCTTCGTGCCGTGCTGCCTCGGCCACCGGCAGGGTCGCCTCGCCGCCGCGCGGCAGCCGCACGGTCACCGCCGCCGGCGCCGGCACGCCGAGCAGGAGGCCCCATGCGACCTTGGTTGCCGCGGCGGCACAGGTGCCGGTCGTCCAGCCGCGGCGCAGCACCTCGGGTCACGCGCGTGCGTCGCCCCTAATTCTGGCATAGTGTGCCGCGGCCATGAGCCAAGGCTAGCATGAGCGGGAGCCCCGGGCGAAGCGGATGAGCGCGCCTGCCGTGATCCTCGCCGCGCCCGCGACCGGGTCCGGCAAGACGTTGCTCGCCCTCGGGATCATCCGGGCGCTGCGGCGGCGCGGCCTCAAGGTGGGCTGCTTCAAGGTCGGCCCGGACTATATCGACCCGGCTTTCCTCAGCCAGGCGGCGGGCAGGCCCTGCCTCAACCTCGACAGCTGGGCCATGCGGCTCGAGACGCTGGTGGCCCTCCTCGACGAGGCCGGTCGCGACGCCGACGTCGTGATCGGCGAAGGCGTGATGGGTCTTTTCGACGGGGCCGCGGACGGCGCCGGCTCGACCGCCGATCTTGCCGCGATGTTCGGCCTTCCGGTCCTGCTCACGATCGACGCCAGCGGCATGGGTGGCTCGGTGGCGGCGCTGGTCGAGGGCTTCGCGCGCTTCCGCGAGGATGTCGAGATCGACGGCCTCGTCCTCAACCGCGTCGGGAGCCCATCGCATGCCTCGCTCCTGAAGGAGGCGTGCGACGCCCGCACCTCGATGCCGGTGCTCGGTTGGATCGGACGACACCAGGATCTCGCCTTGCCCAGCCGCCATCTGGGCCTCGTCCAGGCGATCGAGCATCCCGACCTCGAGGGTGTGATCGAGGGCGCGGCCTCCGTGGTCGCGCGCGGCCTCGATCTTGATCGGCTGCTCAGGATCAGCCGCCACCCGACCGTGGCGACATTGGGCGCGCTCGCCCGCCCGCTGCCGCCGATCGGCCAGCGCATCGCCGTCGCCAAGGACGCCGCTTTCGCTTTTTTTTATGAGAGCGTGCTCGCGGGATGGCAGCGACAGGGCGCCGAGCTCGCGACCTTTCTCGCCGCTTGCGGACGAGGCGCCGGCAGTCGACGCCGATGCCGTCTATCTCCCCGGCGGCTATCCGGAGCTCCATGCGGCACGCCTCGCGGCCAATCGTGCCTTCATGGACGGGCTCGGCCGCCGCGGCCGGGCGAGGGGCTGCGATCTATGGCGAGTGCGGTGGCTACATGGTCCTCGGACGCGCCCTGGTCGACAAGGAGGGCGCGTCGCACGGCATGGCCGGGCTCCTGCCGGTCGAGACCAGCTTTCACCGAGCCGCAGCTCCATCTCGGCTACCGGCGCGTCGCCGTTCAGGACGGCTCACCGCTCGGTCGTGTCCAGGCGCAGTTCCGCGGCCACGAGTTCCACTACGGTCGCGAGACCAGGAACGACGGGGCACCCCTCTTCGCCGTCCAGGACGCTCGCGGCCGCGACCTGGGGCAGATGGGCAGCCGGAGCGGCCGGGTCATGGGCTCGTTCATCCATCTCGTCGACCGGGCACCCTGAGGCTGGCAAGGACGCTGTCTTCCGCGTAATCCCCTGGCATTGAGCCTGCGGGAGACAGGAAGATGCATCGTCGTCGCTTCGTTGCCGCCACCGCTGCTGGAGCCGCCACCGCCGCCGGGGCGGTCGCGGCCGGCATGGCCACCCCGGGCCGTGCCCAGGCCGCGATCAAATGGAACATGGTCATGCCCTGGCCCCGCAACACGCCGGGGGTCGGCGTGAACGCCCAGCGCTTCGCCGATCGGGTCCAGGCCATGTCGGGCGGCCGCATCCAGATCAAGCTCTTCGCCGCCAACGAGCTGGTGCCGCCCTTCGAGGTGCTGGACGCGGTGCAGAGCGGCACGGCCGACATCGCCCACAGCACGCCCTACTACTATGTCGGCAAGGCGCCGGTGCTGAACTACTTCACCGGCGTGCCCTTCGGCTTCACGGCACCGGAGCTCGCCGCCTGGATGTATTTCGGCGGCGGCCTCGACCTCTGGCGCGAGGTCTATGACGAGTTCGGCGTCGTGCCCTTCTACGCCGGCTCGTCTGGCGTCCAGGCCGGCGGCTGGTTCCGCAAGGAGATCAACAGCGTCGCCGACCTCAAGGGCCTCAAGTTCCGCATCGCCGGGCTCGGCGCCGCGGTGATGGCGAAGCTCGGCGTCGACACGCAGACGACGCCGCCCGGCGAGATCCCGCCTGCCCTGCTCTCGGGTGCGATCGACGCGGCCGAGTGGATCGGCCCCTGGAACGACCGCGCCTTCGGCCTCTACAAGGTCGCCAAGTTCTACTACGTGCCGGCCTTCCACGAGCCCGGGCCCGGGCCTCGAGATCATCGTCAACAAGGCCAGCTGGCAGAAGCTCTCGCCCGACCTCCAGGCGATCGTCGAGGCGGCCGCCTCGGCCACGGCCAACGAGACCTATGCCGATTTCGTCTACCACAATGTCGAGGCGTTCCAGCCCCTGCTGAAGGAAGAGGGCGTCCAGCTCCGAACCTTCAACGACGAGATCGTCCAGGCCCTGGCGAAGGCCACGCACGAGGTCCTGGCCGAGCTCGCCGCCAAGGACGCCGATGACCAAGAAGGTCAACGACAGCTTCACGAGCTTCCTCGGCAAGGCCGTCTACTACGCCGACAAGTTCGACCTCCGCATGCAGCAGATGCGCGACATCTACATGAAGGGCTAAGAGACCGCTCGCGCCGGCGAGGGGGTGGCGCGGAGCGGGGATCAGCCGTCCTTGCCGCTCACCCCCGCCTCGGCGAAGGTCGCCATGCCGGTATGGCAGGCGACGGCGGCCCTGAGGATCGGCACGGCCAAGGCGGCGCCCGAGGCCTCGCCCAGGCGGAGGCCGAGGTCGAGCAGCGGCTCGAGCTCCAGGCGATGGAGCAGCTTGCGGTGGCCGGGCTCGGCCGAGCGGTGGCCGGCCAGGCAATGGGCGATGGCACCGGGCGCCGCCGCCTCGAGGACCGCTGCCGCAGCGCCCGCGACGAAGCCGTCCAGGAGCACGGGCATGCGCGCCCGGCGCGCGGCGAGGATGGCACCGGCCATCGCGGCGATCTCCCGGCCGCCGACGCGCCGCAGCACCTCGAGCGGGCGGCCGGCGGCCTCGGCACCATGGAGGCCTGCGCCTCCTCGATGACCGCGGCCTTGCGGGCGACACCCTCGGCATCGAGCCCGGTGCCGGGTCCGGCCCATGCGGCGCCGGGCTCGTCATAGAGCAGGGCCAGGACGGCGGCGGCGGCCGTGGTGTTGCCGATGCCCATCTCGCCCACCACGAGGAGGTCGTCCTCGGCGTCGACGGTCTGTGAAGCCCGTGACGAAGGCTGCGGCGCACTCGGCATCGCTCATGGCGGCAGCACGGGTGAAGTCCTGCGTGGGCTCGCCCGGGCTCAGCTCGACCACCTCGAGCCGGGCTCCCGCCACCCGCGCAAGCTGGTTGATGGCGGCACCGCCCGCCCGAAAATTCAAAACCATCTGGCCCGTGACCTCGGCCGGAAAGGCCGAGACGCCGCGCGCCGTGACGCCGTGCCAGCCGGCGAAGACGGCGACCGTCACCCGGTCGAGACGCGGCGGATGGCGGCCCTGCCAGCCGGCGAGTCCAGGCGGCGAGCGTCTCGAGCCGCCCCAAGGCGCCGGGCGGCTTGGTGAGCTGGGCATCGCGCGCTCGGGCAGCGTCGATGGCCGCCTGATCGGGCAGCGGCAGATCGTCCAGGAGAGATGCGAGGTCTGCCAGGGTTGCTGGCGAAGCGGCGTGGCTCATGTCAGGGGGAGTTGCCTTGCGCGATCGGGTTGTGCTTCCGACAGAGGCCCAATCTGGCCCTGCCGCCTGCCCCTGTCGACGATCGCTTTCGGACGAGGCGGAGACCTGCGCTGCACGATCTCAAGCTGGCATTCATTTTCCTCACCCGCCTCCCCCTCGAGGTGCGCGGCCAGGTGGCGCTGCGCGACCTCGCGAGCGTCGGTGCACTTCTTCCCGATCGTGGGTGCGCTCGTCGGCGTGGTCGGCGCCATCACCTATGCGGTCGCCGGGCTCCTGCACCTGCCCTCGTTCCCCGGGGCGCTGCTCGCGATCGTGGCGATGATCGGGGTGACCGGGGCCCTGCACGAGGACGGGCTGGCCGACACCGCCGACGCTCTCGGAGCGGGTGCGGATCGCGAGCGCGCGCTCGACGTCATGCGCGACAGCCGGCTCGGGACGTTCGGTGTCATCGCCCTCTTCGCGAGCCTCATGCTGCGCCTGGGCGCGCTCTCGAGCTTCTGGGAGCCCCTTCACTTCGCCGCCATCGTGGTGTGCGCCGCCGCCGCCTCGCGCGCCGCCATGCCGGCCGTCATGCTGGCTCAGCCCAGCGCCCGGACCTCCGGCCTCGCCGCCGGCGCCGGCCGGCCCGAGCGGGACCGTGTCCTGATCGGCATCGGCATCGCGGCAGCCTTCTCGGTGGCGTTCCTGCCGTTCGCCACCGCCGTCGGCTGCTGCATCGTCGCCGCCATCGCCGGCACCATCGTCGCCGCGGCGCTGGGGCGACGATTCGGCGGCTGCACGGGCGACACGCTGGGCGCCGTCCAGCAATGCGTCGAGATTGCCTTTCTCCTGACGGCGGTGGCCCTGCAATGACGGCCATGGGCATCGTTCATCTCGTGGGCGCCGGTCCGGGCGATCCCGAGCTCCTGACGATCAAGGCGCTGCGCCTGCTCGAGCGGGCCGACGTCGTGGTCCATGACCGTCTCGTCGGCGAGGGCATTCTGGCGCTGGCGGGACCGCGGGCCGAGCGCATCTATGCCGGCAAGGAGCGCGACCGCCACTTCATGCGCCAGACGGAGATCAACGCGCTTCTCGTGCGACGCGCCCAGCTGGGCCAGCGGGTGGTGCGCCTCAAGGGCGGCGATCCACTGATCTTCGGTCGCGGCGGCGAGGAAGTCGAGGCGCTGATCGAGGCTGGCGTGCCCTTCGAGATCGTGCCCGGCGTCACGGCCGCTGCAGGGTGCGCCGCCTCTGCGGTGATCCCCCTCACTCATCGCGACCGCGCCCGGACGCTGGTGATCGCGACCGGCCACGCCAAGAACGGCGAGCCGGACCTCCACTGGCACACCCTCTGCGCGCCCGAGCAGACCCTCGTCTTCTACATGGGCCACAAGGCGCTCGACAGGCTGTGCGCCCGGCTGATCGAGCATGGGCTCCCAGACCAGCTGCCGGCAGCACTCGTCGAGAACGGAACGCTCCCCGGCCAGCGCGTCATCCGCGGCACACTGAGCAGCTTGCCCGGCCTCGTCGCGGCCGTCGACCTGCGCGGGCCGGCGCTCGTCATCGTGGGCGAGGTGGTGGGACCGCCCTTTGCTGCCACGACGCCCGCAGCAGCTCACGCCGAAGAGCCCCGGAGCACCACGCCGGCGCTTCAGGGCTGAGCGGCGCGGCGGGCGGGCCCGCCGCTGCCGACAGCGTCCTGCTTGCGCTACTCGATCTTGGTCGGCGGCTTCGGGGCCGCCGGACCGGTCGCCTGGTCCGGCTTGACCGAGGCCGTCGTCGCGGGTGCCGGCGGCGGGGTCATCGAGGCCAGTTTCTGCGCGCAGGCATCGGCGACGTCGCTGTCAGCGCTCTTCTGCCCGGGCATGACCGCCCAATCGCCCTTCTCCAGGACCGCGCTACGGTCGTACCAGTCCTTGGCCTTCACCGAGACCATGACCGCGTGCGCGTCCGGCGAGGCCATCACCCTGCCGACGCAGACGGACGCAGCGAGCTGGGTGCGCGCCTTGCTCGCGGCATCGGCCGCCATCGACTTCGCACTGCTGCCCGTAACCCAGCCGCCCCAGGTGAACCCGACGGCGATCGTGACCACGACCGCCCCGATGATCGACCAGCTGTAGAGCGCCTTGCTGGGCCGATAGGCTGCCCAGCGCTTGCCGACACCTGCATTGTCTTCCATTGCCGTCTCCCGGACTGTTCGGTTTGCTCCAACAGTGGCCCTCGCCGGTCGTCCCTGGTGGGGACAGCCGGATGACCACCGCCCTACTGCCTGCGTCCGGATGCGGCTGCGGCGGATCGTCGATCGAGCAGCGATCTCAACGCATCGTCAGGAGAATGATTGACCTCGCCCGAGCCTCGCGGAAGGAGATAATATTCTTAGTATGGACTCTTGATGCCCAGTTGGGTCTCTGATCTGAGTAAAGTCCCGAAGTGGCGAAAGCTTAACCGCGGCCCGCCCCAAACAACCGCGATGCGAAGCGGTGTCGTCGGCGTCGCCCGGGATGGCTGGGGTCGCCAGAGGTCATTAGTCGGGAGATCGACGATCAACTAGGGTCCGCGCCTCACCTCGCCGGATCCGGTCATGAGCGATCACCCCGCGGCCACGACCCGCCAGCGCCTCCATTCTGAGCTGGCGGCAGCCGCGACGGGCCTTGCAGCGCTGCTTGTCGGCGTCGGCCTCGCCCGCTTCGCCTACACGCCGCTGATCCCGGCGCTGGTGAAGGCAGGCTGGCTGGGCGCGCCCGATGCCGCCTATCTCGGTGCCGCCAATCTCGTCGGCTATCTCGTCGGCGCGCTGGCGGCACGGCCGATCCTTCGGCTCTGGCCGGCGCGTCCGGTGCTTCGGGCGAGCATGGCCCTGGCGGCCGTCGCCTTCCTCGCCTGCTCGTTGCGCCTGGGCTTTATCTGGTTCCTGCCCTGGCGCTTCCTTGCAGGCGTCGTCGGCGCGGTGCTGATGATCGGCGCACCCTCGACCGTCCTCTCGGTCGTGGCGCCCGAGCGCCGCGGCCGCTATGGCGGCCTCGTGTTCACGGGCGTGGGCATCGGCATTGCCGCATCGGGCACCTTGGTGCCCCTCATGCTGGCCTGGGGCGGCCTGCCGCTCGCCTGGCTGGCACTCGGCACCACCTCGCTCCTGCTGACCATCCTCGTCTGGCGCTGGTGGCCGGACGTCGGCGCAGCGCGGAGAACGGGCTCCGAGCGCCCCGGGCCACCGAATGGTGCCGTGCTGCTCGTCATCGGCATCTATGCGCTGGCCGCGCTCGGTGTCGTGCCGCACATGCTCTTTCTCGTCGATTTCGTGGCGCGTGGGCTCGGGCGGGGGATCGCATCGGGCGCAGCCTTCTGGGTGCTGTTCGGCCTGGGTGCCATGGTGGGGCCGCTCGTGACCGGCAGGCTCGCCGACCGGATCGGCTTCCAGCTGGCGATCCGGGTCTGCCTCCTGATCGAGCTGCTCGGCATCCTCGTCCTGAGGATCGACCATCATACGGCCACGCTCGTCGTCTCGGCGCTTGTCGTGGGCGCCATGACCCCGGGCTTCCCACCTTTGATCCTGGGTCGGCTTCAGGCCGTCCGCGGCCGGCTCGAGCCCAGCGCCGTCTGGGGCCTGGCCACCATCGCCTTCGCGATAGCCCAAGCCATCGGCGCCTACGGGCTGAGCTTTCTCTATGCCCGCACGGCCGACTACGACCTGCTGTTCGACCTGGCGCTGCTGGCGGGCATGTTGGGCATGGCGCTGGCGCTGCTCGACCGTCGCCCCTAGCAGACCACGTCGGCGTGCGGCCGGGGCTTGCCCAGTCGCCGATCCGCCGCCACGATGCCCTCACCAAGGCAATGCGCACGGACCGGCATGAACCTCGATCCGACACTTCTCGAATGGCTGAACTTCGGCCTCCGGTGGCTGCACGTGATCGCGGGCATCGCCTGGATCGGCTCCAGCTTCTACTTCATCGCGCTCGACATGAGCCTCCGGAAGGCGCCGCGTGCCCCGCTGGGGGTCGCCGGCGAGACCTGGCAGGTCCACGGCGGCGGCTTCTACCGCATGCAGAAATACATGGTGGCGCCGCCCGAGCTGCCGGAGAAGCTCACCTGGTTCAAGTGGGAGGCCTACACCACCTGGCTTTCCGGCGCCGCGCTGATGATGGCGCTCTATTACGCCAAGGCCGATCTCTACCTGATCGACCCGGCGGTCCTGCCGCTGACGCCCGTGCAGGCGATCGCCATCAGCGTGGGCTCGCTCGCCGCCGGACTTGTCATCTACGAGGCTCTGTGCCGATCGTCGCTGGGTCGGGACGACCGCACGCTGGCGATCGTGGGGTTCGTCCTCCTGGTCTTCGCCGCCTGGGGCTACACCCGCGTGTTCTCCGGCCGGGGCGCCTTCATCCATGTGGGCGTGCTGATCGGCACGATCATGGTGGCGAGCGTCGCCCACGTCATCATCCCCAACCAGCGCAAGGTGGTGGACGCGCTGATCGCCGGCCGCACGCCGGACCCCAAGCTGGGCTATGAGGCAAAGCAGCGCTCGCTCCACAACAACTACCTGACCCTGCCGGTCATCTTCGTGATGATCAGCAACCACTACCCCCTGGCCTTCGCCAGCCGCTACAACTGGCTCATCCTCTCGATCATCATCGTGATCGGCTTCGTGATCCGGCACTTCTTCAACGCCCATCACAAGGGCCTGCCGGCCCCCTGGTGGACCTGGGGCGTCGCCGCCGTCGGCTTCATCGTCGTCATCTGCCTCACCCTCTTCACCCCGGCGACGGTGGCGGCCCACGATGCCCATCCGAGCTTCGACGACGCGCAGAACATCGTCCTGGGCCGCTGCAGCATGTGCCACGCGACCCAGCCGGCCTGGCCGGGCCTCGCGGTGGCACCCAAGGGCGTCATGCTGGACACGCCCGATCGGATCCGCCGTCACGCCGAGCAGATCGACCTCCAGGCCGTCCTGACCCACGCCATGCCACCCGGCAACATCACCGGCATCACGCCCGAGGAGCGACAGGTGCTCGCCGCCTGGGTGCGCGACGGCGCCAAGGCGGAATGACCCGCCGGGCCATTCGCGGCCGCCTCGTCTGGCTCGAGGGCGATCCCGCGGACGAGGGCGAGGCGGCGATCCGCGACATCGAGGACGGGATCGTCCTGGTCGAGGACGGCAGGATCACCGCCGTCGGCGAGGCGAGCGCGCTGCAGGCGCTCATCCCTGAAGGGCAGATCGACGACTGGCGCCCATGCCTCGTCGTGCCGGGCCTCATCGACACCCACATCCACTATCCGCAGGTGCAGGTCATCGCATCCTACGGGGCCCAGCTCCTCGAATGGCTGCAGCGCTACACCTTCCCCGAGGAGCTGCGCTTCTCCGATCCAGAGCTGGCGCGGCACCATGCCCGCTTCTTCCTAGACGAGCTCCTCGCCAACGGCACGACGACGGCGGTCGTCTACTGCACGAGCCATCCGGCCTCGGCCGAGGCGCTCTTTGCCGAAGCGCAGGCGCGCAGGGTCCGGCTGATCGCCGGCAAGGTGATGATGGACCGCGGGGCTCCCGAGGGGCTGCTCGACACAGCTGAGCGCGGCTATGCCGAGAGCCGGGAGCTGATCGGCCGCTGGCATGGCGTCGACCGGCTCGGCTATGCGATCACGCCCCGCTTCGCCGTCACCTCGACCGACGCCCAGCTCGAGGTTGCAGGCACTCTTCTGAAAGAGCATCCGGGCTGCTGGATGCAGACCCACCTCGCGGAGAATCTGGCGGAGATCGAGACGGTCCGGCAGCTCTTCCCCTGGTCGCGAAGCTACACGGACGTCTACGACCATTTCGGTCTTCTCGGGCCGACCTCGCTCTTCGGGCACACCATCCATCTTGCCGAGGAGGAGCGGCAGCGGCTGGCCGAGAGCAGCTCGGTCGCCTGCTTCTGCCCGACCTCGAACCTCTTCATAGGCTCGGGGCTCTTCGATCTCGCGGCGATGCGCGACCCGGGCCGGCCGGTGCGGGTGGGCCTTGCCACGGATGTAGGCGGTGGGACCAGCTACTCGATGCTGCAGACGCTGGCCGAGGCCTACAAGGTGCTGCAGCTTCAGGGTCAGAACCTGTCGCCGCTGGACGCGCTCTACATGGTGACGCTGGGCAATGCCCGAGCGCTCGGCCTCGACGGCTGCATCGGGCGCCTTGCCCAGGGTTGTGAGGCCGACATCACCGTTCTCGATCCGGCGGCGACGCCGGCGATGGCGCTCCGAATGGAGCGCACCGACGGCAGGCTCGCTGACATCCTCTTTCTCCTGATGACGATGGGGGACGATCGGAGCGTCCGCTCCACCTACGTCCTGGGGCAGCCGGCGGGTCGCGCCGCGGCGGGCTGAGCCATGGTGGTCCCGGAGGGCAGCACCTCGGGATCACCACCTTGACCCTGGGCGGGCGCATCGCCACAACCTCGCCATGTCGGACCGAACCGCGACCCTCGAAGCCGAGACCGAGCCCCGCAAGGGTGCCGCGCTGATCCGCTCGCTCGTCGCCCGGCTTCCGAACGAGCCCGGCGTCTACCGCATGCTCGATGAGCGCGGCGAGATCATCTACGTCGGCAAGGCCAAGTCGCTCAGGAAGCGGGTCGCCGCCTATACCAAGCCGCAGGCGCTGACCACGCGCCTCCTGCGGATGGTGGCGCTGACGCGGTCGATGGAGTTCGTGACGACCGGCAGCGAGGTCGAGGCGCTGCTTCTCGAGGCGAACCTCATCAAGCGGCACCGGCCGACCTTCAATATCGTCCTCAGAGACGACAAGAGCTTTCCCTATCTCTTTCTCCGCCACGATCACGCCTGGCCGATGGTCGGCAAGCAGCGCGGCGCCAAGCGCGAGGGCCGGGAGTATTTCGGCCCCTTCGCCTCGGCCGGCGCCGTCAACGAGACGCTCAACGCGCTCCTGCGCGCCTTTCCGCTGCGGAGCTGCTCCGACAGCATCTTCGAGAGCCGAAGCCGGCCCTGCCTGCAATACCAGATCAAGCGCTGCACGGCGCCCTGCGTCGGCCGCATCGAGCCCTCCGACTATGCGCGGCTGGTGGCTGAGGTACGGGCGTTCCTGACCGGTCGGTCGAGCGAGATCCAAGAGCAGCTCAAGGTGCAGATGGCGGCGGCCTCGGATCGGCTCGACTTCGAGACGGCCGCCACGCTCCGCGACCGCCTCAAGGCGCTGGCCCACATCCAGAGCCGGCAGGGAATCAACACCTCGGCCGTGGAAGACGCAGACGTGATCGCCGCGCATGGCGCCGGCGGGCAGGTATGCGTCCAGGTCTTCTTCTATCGGGGTGGTCGGAACTACGGCAATCGCGCCTACTACCCGGCACACACCAAGGACAGCGAGCTGGCAGAGATCGTGCAGGCATTCATCGCCCAGTTCTATAGCGAGCGGCAGCCGGCGCCGCTGCTCCTCCTGGCCGAGCGCCTGGCCGAGCAACCGCTGCTTGCCGAGGCGCTGACCGTGCGCGCCGAGCGCAAGGTCGAGATCGCGGTGCCGCAGCGGGGTGAGAAGAAGCAATTGGTCGAGATCGCGGTCGCCAACGCGAAGCAGGCGCTGGCGCTTCGCTTGGCGGACACGACGGCGCAGGCTTCGCTGCTGGAGGATCTGGCCGAGCGGCTGGGTCTCGATCAGGCACCGTCGCGGATAGAGGTCTACGACAACAGCCACATCCAGGGCCGGGACGCGGTGGGGTCCTTCATCGTCTCCGGCTCCGAGGGATTCGAGCGGAAGAGCTATCGCACGTTCACGATTCGGGGAACGGAATCGGAGCCCGGGGACGACTATGGGATGATGCGCGAGGTTCTCGGCCGCCGGCTCGGCCGCCTGGTCAGGGAGGACCCCGAGCGGCGCTCCGGTGCCTGGCCCGATCTCGTCGTGGTCGACGGCGGCGCGGGGCAGCTCGCCGCCGCGGTGGACGTTCTGAACGAGCTGGGCATCGACGATCTGTCCCTGCTCGCGGTCGCCAAGGGGCCGGAACGCAACGCCGGACGGGAACGTTTCTTCATGCGGGACCGTGAGCCCTTCACCCTGGACCCGCGAGACCCCGTTCTGTATTTTGTCCAGCGGCTGCGTGATGAGGCGCATCGATTTGCGATCACGACCCACCGGGGCCGACGCTCGAAGGCGATCGGCCGATCGATGTTGGACCAGGTTCCCGGGATCGGGTCGAAACGAAAGCGGGCGCTGCTGGACCATTTCGGCTCCGCGCGCGGGGTTGCCCAGGCGGGGCTTCTCGATCTCGAGCAGGTGCCGGGGATCAACAGGGCTGTCGCAAAGGCGATTTACGATCATTTCCACGAGAGTGGCTGACACGAGAGTGGCTGAGCGCGCGGGCACGCCATGGTGCTGAGCACCCCGAACATCGTGACGCTGATCAGGGTCGCCCTGATCCCGGCGCTGATCGTCGTCTTCTACGTGCCGGGCGACTGGGCGCGATGGATCGCCTGCGTGATCTTCACCGTTGCCGCCACGACCGACTATCTGGATGGCTATCTCGCCCGCACCTGGCAGCAACAATCGGCCTTCGGCCGCTGGCTCGACCCCGTGGCCGACAAGCTGCTGGTCGCCGCCGCCGTCCTCATGCTGGTCGGCTTCGGCCGGGCCCCGATGCTGCCGGCGCTCGTCATCCTGCTCCGCGAGATCACGGTGTCCGGCCTGCGCGAGTACATGGCCGAGGTGAGCGTCGGCCTGCCTGTGAGCCGCCTCGCCAAGTGGAAGACCGCGGTCCAGATGGTCTCGATCGGCTTCCTGATCGTCGGCACCTCCGGGCCGGACTGGCTACCGGTGGTGTGGATCGGCTGGTGGGGCCTGTGGATCGCTGCGATTCTCACCCTCGTCACCGGCTGGGACTATCTCCAGGCGGGCCTCCGCCATATGACGACGCCCACACCGGCTGCGATGCGCGGAGCGAAGGGCGCGTCGCCGACGCGCTAGGAGCTTCCCATGAGGATCCGCTACTTCGCTTGGCTGAGGCACAGGATCGGCAGAGCCGAGGAGACGGTCGATCCGCCGCCTGAAATCCGCTCCGTCCTCGCCCTCAAGGCATGGCTGGGGGAGCGCCATCCCGCCTTCAAGGAGGCCCTGGCCGCCAAGGGCGTCGTGCGCTGCGCCGTCAATCAGGACTATGTGCCGGACGACGCCCCGCTGCAGCCGGACGACGAGGTGGCGTTCTTCCCGCCGGTGACCGGGGGCTGAATGGTCCGTGTCCAGGCGGCGCCCTTCGATGTCGGCACCGAGCTCGGCACCTTCGCGCGCCGGCAGGCGGCGGCCGGCGGCATAGCGAGCTTCACGGGCCTCGTGCGGGACGAGCACGAGGGTGCTCGGGTCACGGCGATGACCCTCGAGCACTACCCCGGCATGACCGAGCGGAAGCTCGAGGAGATCGAGGCCGACGCCCGCCGTCGCTGGCCGCTCCTCGATTGCCTCGTCATCCACCGCTACGGCCGGATGCTGCCGGGCGAGCCCATCGTCCTCGTCGCCACGGCCTCCGCGCACCGCGCTGCGGCCCTCGAGGCCTGCTCGTTCCTCATCGACTGGCTGAAGACCAAGGCGCCGTTCTGGAAGCTCGAGGAGACACCCGAGGGTGAGCGCTGGGTCGACGCCCGTGCCAGCGACGACGCCGCGGCGGAGCGCTGGGCGGCGGCTCCGTGAGCATCTTCCAGGGCGTCTTTCCCTATTTGGTCTCACCGATCGACGCCGGCGGCCGCGTCATGGACGACGTCCTGGCGCGGCTCGTGGACCATCTGATCCGGGCCGGCGTGCACGGCCTGACGCCGCTCGGTTCCACCGGCGAGTTTGCCTACCTGTCGCCGGCGCAGAAGCTTCGGGTGGCGGAGGTCACGGTCGAAGCGTCGGCAGGGCGGGTGCCGGTGGTGACCGGTGTTGCAGCCACGACGACGGCGGATGCCGTCGCCCAGGCACGACGTCTCGAGGCCATTGGCGCGAGCGGCATCCTGGCCGTGCTCGAGGCGTACTTCCCCATCCCGACCGACGGCGTCGTCGCCTACTTCCGCGCCATCGCGGAGGCGGTGGATCTTCCCGTCGTCCTCTACACCAACCCGAGCTTTCAGCGCTCCGATCTGTCGCTCGAGGCGATCGAGCGCTTGGCCGAGGTGCCGAACATCGTCGGCATCAAGGATGCATCGACGAACACCGGCCGACTCCTGTCGATCATGAACCGTGTGGGCGACCGGCTCGCAGTCTTCGCCGCCTCCTCGCACATCCCGACGGCGGTCATGATGATCGGCGGCCAGGGCTGGATGGCCGGCCCCGCTTGCCTCGTGCCGCGGCAGAGCGTCCGACTCTACGAGCTCTGCCGGGCTGGCGACTGGAACGCGGCGATGGCGCTGCAACGACCCTTGTGGGCACTCAACCAGGCCTTCCAGCGCCACAACCTCGCGGCCTGCATCAAAGGCGGCCTGATCCTCCAGGGCTACCCGGTCGGCGACCCCCTGCCCCCGCAGCCGCCACTCTCGCCCGCAGGGATCGAGGAGGTCCGCTCGGCTCTTTTGTCGGTGGGCGCCCTATGACAGCAAGAAACTTCCGTAAGTAGAAGCTTTTAGGCGGCGTTGTTGCACAGATCCATGAGCCGCCGGGCTCGCGCGGCGCAGTCGTCGATCTCGGCCCAGTAGCGAGCGGGCAGCTCGACGATCATGACCGTGCCCGGCAGGAAGGGCTTGCCGGGAAGCAGCGTCTCGAAGGGGATGGCACCCCAGCCCAGCGGCAGGTGCAGGTCGCCCATGCCGTAGGCCACGCGCTCGGCGTCGCTGTAGAACTTCCGCACGGTGGTCGGCCGGCCGAAGGAATCGTGGAGATGCATGTGGCCGCTCACCGGCGCCATGGCATCGACGGCGTCGGCCAGACGGGCACCCTTGAAGCTCGTCATGATGAAGCTGTGGCTGACGTCGAGATTGCCCACCACATGGGGATGATCGATCGCGTGCAGCTCACAGGCGAGGCGCATGGGATCGGGCGTGTAGGCCTCACCGCTCTCGACGAAGAGGGTCTCGGCGCCGATCCGGATGCCGAGCTTTGCCGCATGGTCGCCCATCTCGCGAAGACAGTCCCGCTCGACCGCGTGTAGCCGGTCGATCTCGCTCGCTGCACGCATCCGGATCAGGCCCGGATGCTGGACCATGAGCGAGCCGCCCACCGCCGCCGTGAGCTCGAGGCCTGCGCGGCAGACGGCCTTGTGATGCTCCAGGTTCGCCTCATCCATGAAGTTCACGGTGAGGGCACCATGCGCCGTATAGCGGAGATTGCGGCGGGCGCAGCCGGTCTCCAGGCGACGACGCATCTCGGGAATGATACGGCCGCCCGCGACGAGGTGGGCATCGCGCAGCGAGAGCTCGACGTGGGTGGCGCCGGTCTCCTCGATGCGACCGAGCGCCCGGTCCAGACCCGAGAGGTCGGGCCGGTCGCCGATCGTGCAGAATCCGAAGCCGGCAATCCGCTCCACGCTCACCAGCGCACTCCAATCGGTTGATCCGGCCCGAGCAGGCACCAGGCCGGCGACAGAATCATGATGGACCTCAGCTGCCGAGCGCGTCCAGCCGCGCCTTGACGGCCGCATAGTCCGGATGCGTCGGGCCCGAGAAGCGCCAGAAGCTTGCCCCAGTCGGCCTTGGCGTCGGCGACATCGCCCGTCTGTAGCGCCCGGATGCCGAGATACCAGTAGGGCTCGGGATCGTCCGGCACCAGGTCCTTGGCCCTGGCAAAGAGGTCGGCGGCCTTCGCGGGCACGGTCGGCAGCTTGGTCTTCGGGTCGTCCGGCCCAACCAGCGAGCTGGCATAGTCCTTGATCGTGGCGGGGTCGTCGGGCGCCATCGCGAGCGCCTTCGCGTAGGCCTTCTCCGACCCGGCCTGATCACCCAGCACGAGCTTGGCACGGCCCAGGCGGCGCCAGCTCTCCGCATCGCCACCGCTCGTCTCGAGCCGGGTCTCGAGGCTCTGCACCATGCCTTCGATCGCCGTCCGCCGCTCATCCGGCGACATGCTCTGGAAGCGGGCGACGTCGGCCTGGCTCGGCCCGGTCGACGGCTGCGTGCCGGGCGCCTTGGCCAGGATCTGGTCGGCATCGAGTCCCGCCGTCTTGGCGGACTGCCTGAGCGCGTCGGCCACGCGCTGGCGCCAGGGCGCGTCGGCGGGGCTCTTCGCGAGCAGGTCCTGCCAGATCTCGATGGCCTTGCGATCCTCGCCCGCCTGAGCCCTGCCGAGGCCCAGATAGTAGTTGGCCCGCGGATCCTCCGGGGCACCGCTGCGGGCCTTGGCGAACAGCGCCTCGGCCTCGGGCGTGACGATGCCACCCGCCTTGTCGACAAGCGCCTCACCCAGACCCGCCAGCACGTCGGGCGAGCTCGGAGCGATCTGCGCTGCATGACGCAGCGCCACGATGGCGGCGTCCGGCTCGCCCAGAACCATGCGCGAGCGGCCGAGCATCAGCCAGCCCTGCAGATCGTTCGGGTCGCTCTGCAGCTTCTTCTCGAGCCCGGCCACCATCGCCTGGATGTTCGGCTGACCCGGGTCGGTCGAGGGCGCGCTCCGGCTGGCGAACGGCTGGTCGGGGGCGGCGGGCGAGCCCAGGCCCGCATAGACGATGACGGCGAAGACAGGCAGCGCTAGGATGGCGCCGGCCGCGGTGACGCGGCCCCACGTCGTGGAGGCCGACATTCGCTCGCCGGACCTGCCGGCGGCGCGAAGGATGCGCCGCTCGATCTCCCTGCGCGCCCCGGCGGCGTCGGCCTCGGCCACCACCCCGCGCACGACGTCGCGGTCCAGCTCGGCCAGCTGATCCTTGTAGACGGCGAGCGACAGCGCGCTCTCCGACGTCTCGGGGCGGCGCGCAGCAAGGGGATCAGGAGCAGCGCCACGGCGACGACGATCATCGCCGTGATGCCGACGATCAGGCCGCTCACCTGCCCCGCTCCCGCCCCTCGTCGCTCAGAAGCTCGACCAGCCGCTCCTGCTCCGATTGGCTGAGCTCGGGCTCTGCATCGGGGCTGCGGCGCCGCACGAAGGCGATGAGAAGGCCGCTGCCCAGGAGGAGCAGCAGGAGCGGCCCGAACCACAAGGCCCAGGTCGCCGCCGTTGACCGGCGGCTTCAGCAGGATGAAGTCGCCATAGCGTGAGACGAGATAGCCCTCGATCTCCTGGTCGGTGCGGCCCTCCTCGATCTGCTGACGGACCAGCGCTCGGATGTCATGGGCCAGGGCGGCGTCCGAATCGTCGATGGATTGGTTCTGGCAGACGAGGCAGCGAAGGCCCTTCTCGAGATCGCGGGCGCGGGCCTCGAGCTGCCGGGTCGGGTAGCATCTCGTCGGGCGAGACCGCGGCGTGCGCCGGCAGCGTGGCAAACGCCACCATGAGCGCCAGAAAGCAGCCATCTCATCCGCGGAGCTTCGCCAGAACAGGCAGAATCTTGTCGTCGAAGTCCTGCGGGAGGAAGGGGCCCACCTGCTTGTAGACGATGCGGCCGCGCTTATCGACGATGAAGCTCTCGGGCACGCCGTAGACGCCCCAGTCGATGGCCGTGCGGCCGCTGCTGTCGAGGCCGATGCGGGTGAACGGGTCGCCCAGCTCGTCGAGCCATGCCCGCACGTTGGCTGGCGTGTCCTTGTACGCGATGCCCTGGACGGTGATCCCCTGCTCCTTCGCCAGCCGCTGGATCATCGGCGCCTCCAGCCGGCAGGGCACGCACCACGACGCGAAGAAGTTGACGATCATGACCTTGCCGCCGAGGTCCTTCGAGCTGAAGCCGTGATCGTCCCGGCCCGGCAGGGGCGGCAGGTCGAAGGTCGGCGCCGGCTGGTCGATCAGCGGCGATGGCAGCCTGCTGGGATCCTGCGTCAGGCCGATGGCGAGGAAGACCGCGGCGCCGGCAAAGACGGCCGACCGGGATCAGGAACAGGAGGCGCCGTCGCGATCGAGGAGCGGCGGGCGCGGATGTGGCGGTATCGGCCGCTTTGGCGCTGCTCATGCCTTGGCCAGGGCCCCCTCGACCCGACTTCGCGCCGGTCGCGGCGCGCCCACGCGGAAGCGTCGATCGGTCAGCGACAGCAGACCGGCGAAGGCCATGATGATGGCGCCGCCCCACATCCAAACGACGAGCGGATTGCGATAGAGGCGGACGGTGTAGCCACCTGTCTTCTCCGGCTCGCCCAGAACCGCGTAGACGTCGCCCGCAGCGGTGGTGCGGATCCCCGGCTTCGTCACCGGCATGCCCTCGACCGGATAGAAGCGCTTCTCGGAATAGATGCTGCCCACGGGCTTTCCATCGTCGAGGATGGTGAAGTTCCCGCGGCGTGCGTTGTAGTCGGCGCCGGGGATCTCCGTCACGCCATCGAAGCGGACAGCGAGGCTGCCGAGCGACGCGGTGTCGCCGGCCTTCATCACCAGGATGCGCTCGATCTGGCCGGTGGCCGTGGCGGTCATGCCGAGGATCAGGATGCCGAGCCCGAGATGGGCGATGGCCATCGACCAGGCGGAGCGCGGCAGGCCGCGTGCGCGCCTGAGAATGCGGCTCGGAGACAGCTCGAGCAGGCCGACGCGCGAGGCCAGCTCGGTCAAGGATCCGGCGATCAGCCAGCCCGCAAGCCCGAACCCGGCGAAGGCCGCGGCCGAGCGCCTGTCGGCGAGGAGGAGCGCGACGGCGAGGACGCAGACGGCGACGACAATGGCGACCCGCAGCTGGCGCAGCACGGCCGGCAGGTCACCCCGCTTCCAGGCCAGCATCGAGCCGACCGGCACGGCGATGAGGAGCGGTACCATCAGCGGAACGAAGGTGGCGTTGAAGAAGGGCGGCCCGACGGAGATCTTCGGGCCTCCGACCGTGTCGAGAATGAGCGGGTAGAGTGTGCCGAGCAGGACGGTCGCGGCCGCGGTCGCGAGCAGGAGATTGTTCAGCAGCAATCCGCCCTCGCGTGAGATCGGCGCGAAGCTGCCGCCCCCCTGCATCGCCGGCGCCCGCCAAGCGTAGAGAATGAGCGAGCCGCCGACGGCGACGACCAGCAGGATCAGGACGAAGATGCCCCGACGCGGGTCGACGGCGAAGGCGTGCACGGACGTCAGGACACCCGAGCGCACGAGAAAGGTTCCGAGCAGCGAGAGCGAGAAGGCAAGGATCGCCAGGAGCACGGTCCAGCTCTTCAGCGTGTCCCGCTTCTCGACCACGATCGCCGAGTGGAGCAGCGCCGTCGCGGCGAGCCACGGCATGAAGGAAGCGTTCTCGACAGGATCCCAGAACCAGAAGCCGCCCCAGCCGAGCGTGTAGTAGGACCACCAGGAGCCGAGGGCGATGCCGCAGGTCAGCGCCACCCAGGCGGCGAGCGTCCACGGACGCACCCAGCGGGCCCAGGTCGCGTCGACCCGTCCCTCGATCAGGGCCGCGATCGCGAACGAGAAGGAGGTCGAGAGGCCGACATAGCCGAGATAGAGCATCGGCGGGTGCATCGCGAGGCCGGGGTCCTGGAGCAGCGGATTGAGCCCCTGACCGTCCGCCGGCACCGGCACCAGACGGGTGAAGGGGTTCGAGGTGAAGAGAATGAAAGCCAGAAAGCCTACCCCGATCAGCCCCTGCACGGAGAGCACCCGAGCACGGAAGGCGCTCGGCAGGTTGCGGCCGAAGATCGCGACGGCAGCACCGAAGAGCGCCAGGATCAGCACCCAGAGGAGCAGAGACCCCTCGTGATTGCCCCACACGCCGCTGATCTTGTAGATGAGCGGCTTCGACAGGCTCGAGTTGTCGTAGACGTTGAGGACCGAGAAGTCCGAGGTCACGTAGGCGTACATCAGCGCCAGGAAGGCCATCGCGATAAAGAGGAACTGGGCGATCGCCGCCGGACGGGCGAGCCCGATCAGCGCCTGGTCGCGCTGCGCGGCGCCGACGAGCGGCAGCGTGCCCTGGACGATCGCGAGCCCGAAGGCGAGGACGAGGGCGAAATGGCCGATCTCGACGATCATTGGACTGCCGTCGCCTCCCCTTCCTTCCATCGACCCGAGCGCTTCAAAGCCTCGGCCACGTTCTTGGGCATGTAGCGCTCATCGTGCTTGGCTAGAACCTCGCTCGCCTCGAAGACACCTTCGCGATCGACGGTCCCCTCGGCGATGATTCCCTGCCCCTCACGAAAGAGATCGGGCAGGATGCCGTGAAAGACCACCGGCACCTGATGCTTCTCGTCGGTCAGAACGAAACGGACCCGCCCGTCCGCGCCTTGCTGGACGCTGCCGGCCGCCACGAGCCCGCCGATCCGCAGCTCTCTGCCGGAGTCCGACCTTGCCTTCGGCTATATCGGTTGGCGAGACGAAGAAGGCGATCTTGCTCTGCAACGCCGTCAGAACAAGGGCGGTGGCCCCGCCCGACAGAAGCAGGACGAGCAGAACGAGCAGGATGCGTTGCCGTTTGCGCAGGCGCATGGGAGTTCTTGCTGCCGATCCTAGCCTTCTGGGTGCCCGCTCACCGGGCCGGCACGCTGGCCCCCGGCCTGCATGTCGCCCTCCCGGCGGGCGACAATCGGACGGACCCTTAGCGGCCGAGCCACGCGCAACTGATCCTTCAGCAACTCGAGCTCAGCCACACGCTTGCGCGCCAGCCGCCAGCTCTGCCACATAAGGCCGCCGAGAACGACGAGAGTGAAGCCATACGCCGCCCAGACATAGGCGCCGTATCCTCCCATCTCCAGAAAATGCTCCACCCCTGCCTTCCCGAGGGTCACATGATCCGCGATTCACTGGAGATGATACACTCTGCCCCTCTGTATACAAAGGCACCCGTCCTGCGACCGGCTGGCACGTCGGTGGGCGCCCTGATGGCGCCACGAGCCAGATGAGACCGGCGATGGCCGTAGCCGGCCTCGAGCAGATCGTGGACGCGCCAGCCCTGCGGGCAGGGCTGGCCGAGAAGAGCCCGATGGGTCCCGAGCAGGGACAGGGCCTGCTGGCCGACATGCGGGGCAGCCTCAGCCAGGGGCGCGAGGCCATCCAGCGTTACTTCGAGGCCGGAGGGAACGCCGAGGTCGTCCATCACGAGCTGGCGAGGCAGATGGATGCCATCCTGCAGGGCGCGCTCGACTATGCCGACCGGCGGCTCTTCCACCGCGCCAATCCGACGACCGGCGAGCAGATCGCGGTGGCGGCGGTCGGCGGCTACGGTCGAGGCGAGCTGGCACCGGGCTCGGACATCGATCTGCTCTTCCTGCACAACTACAAGCGAACCCCCTATCTCGAGCAGATGGCCGAGTTTCTCGTCTATCGCCTCTGGGACCTCGGTCTCAAGGTCGGCCACTCGGCCCGCTCGGTGCAGGAGTGCATCAAGCTGGCGAAGGAGGATCTCTCCGTTCGCACGGCGCTTTTGGAGGCGCGCTTCCTCTGGGGCGACGAGCGGCTCTTCGACGAGCTGACGAGAACCTACCGACGCGATATCGTCGAGGATCGTGGTGCCGACTTCATCGAGGCGAAGCTCGCGGAGCGCGACCAGCGGCACCAGCGGGTCGGCGACTCGCGGTTCCTGCTCGAGCCGAATGTCAAAGAGGGCAAAGGCGGGCTCCGCGACCTCCACACCTTGTTGTGGATCGGCGAGTTCCTCTTCGGCGTGAAGGAGCCGGCCGAGCTCGTGCAGCACGGCGTCCTGAGCCGCCAGGCCCTCAAGACCTTTCAGACATCGCGTCGCTTCCTCTGGACCGTGCGCTGCCACCTCCACTACCAGACCGGCCGCGCCGAGGAGCGCCTGACCTTCGATCTGCAGCCGGAGATCGCGCGCCGCATGGGCTATCGCGACCGACCGCGCTCGCTCGGCGTCGAGCGCTTCATGAAGCGATACTATCTGGCCGCCAAGGACGTAGGCGCGCTGACACGGATCGTGTGCGCCGCTCTCGAGGACCAGGCCCGCCGCAAGCCCCGCTTCGGCCTCAGGCGGTTCGGCTTCGGCCGGCGCCGGATCAACGGGTTCGTCATTCAGGGCGACCGGGTGGATCTCGGCGAGCGCGACCTCTTCGAGCGCCGGCCATTGGCCATGCTCGAGCTGTTCCATATCGCCCAGGAGCGCAGCCTCGACATCCATCCCGCCGCGCTGACGGCGCTGACGCAGAACATCAGGCGCGTCGACAGCACGCTTCGCGCCGATCCCGAGGCCAACCGGCTGTTCCTCGAGATGCTCTGCTCGAAGCACGATCCGGCGCTCACCTTGATCCGGATGAGCGAGGCCGGGGTGCTGGGCCGGCTTCGTGCCGGACTTCCGCCGCATCGTCGCGTTGATGCAGCACAATCTCTATCACATCTTCACGGTGGACGAGCACACCATCCGGGCGATCGAGGGCCTGTCGCACATCGAGCAGGGCAAGCTCCTGCCGGAGCTGCCGCTCGCGACCGAGATCATGCCCAAGATCCTCTCGCGCCGCGAGCTGTTCCTCGCCACCTTCTTCCACGACATCGGCAAGGGTCGCGGAGGCGATCACAGCATCGTCGGCGCCGCGATCGCGCGACGCTTCTGCCGACGCCTGGCGCTCGATGAGGCGTCGGTCGAGACGGTCGGCTGGCTGGTCGAGCATCACCTCGACATGAGCCGCTTCGCCTTCAAGCGCGACAGCGAGGACCCGAAGACGATCCAGGACTTCGTGGCCCTCGTTCAGTCGCCCGAGCGGCTGCGGCTGCTCCTGGTGCTGACCGTGGCGGACATCAGGGCCGTCGGCCCCAATGTGTGGAACGGCTGGAAGGGCCAGCTGCTGCGCGAGCTCTACTACGAGACGGCGGCCACGATGGCCGGCGGCGACTCGGGGGGCCGGCGGACGGCGCGCGTCGAGGAGGCCAAGGTGGCGGTGGCGGCGGCGCTCGGCACCCGGCGCAAGGCGCCCTGGACCCAGCCCGCGATCGATGCCTACCTGACCCGCCACGACCAACGCTACTGGCTGCGCTTCCCGCCGGAGGAGCTCGTGCGCCACGCCGGCCTCATCGGCGAGGCCGACAGAAGGCAGGCGCCGCTCACCCTCGACTTCAGGGTCGATCCCTTCAGGGCACGCACCGAGATCCTTCTCTACGCGGCCGACCACCCGGGCCTTTTCATGAAGGTCGCGGGCGCTCTGGCCCTTTCCGGTGTCAACATTGTCGATGCGCACATCTTCACGACGGCCGACGGGATGGCGCTCGATGTGCTCGGCTGTCAGGACGCCGGCGGGCGCTCCGCCGTCGACGATCCGGAGCGGCTGGCACGGATCCGGCGCAACATCGAGAAGGCCCTGGCGGGTGAGGTCTGGCTCGAGCGAGCGCTGGCGGGACGCCGTGCCGTGGCGCATCGCACCGACGTCTTTCGCGTCGAGCCACGCGTCCTCGTCGACAACGGTGCCAGCCGCACCCACAGCGTCATCGAGGTCAATGGCCGCGATCGCGCCGGCCTGCTGTTCGACGTTGCGAAAACCCTCAAAGACTTGGGCCTCGTCATCAACAGCGCCCACATCAGCACCTATGGCGAGCGCGTGGTCGACGTCTTCTACGTGAAGGATGTCTTCGGCCTGAAGCTGGCCCAGAAGAGCAAGCTCGCGAAGGTCCAAAAGGGCCTGCTCGACGCCCTCCGAGCGACCTGACGGGCGGCCGTTCTTGAGCCTGGTCCGCGCCGCCGCGACCGTCGGGTCCCTTACGCTCCTCTCGCGTCTCCTGGGCTTCGTGCGCGACCTGATGATCGCGGCGATCCTCGGGGCGAGCGGCGCCGCCGATGCGTTCTTCGTGAGCTTCAAGCTCGCGAACCTGCTGCGCCGCCTGTTCGCCGAGGGCGCCTTCAATGCCGGCTTCGTGCCCCTCTTCGCGCGAACGCTCGAGGGCGAGGGCGAGGCCAGCGCCAAAAGCTTCGCCGAGGCGGCGCTCTCCTGGATGACCGCGGTGCTGCTCGTGGTCGTGCTCTCGGCCGAGATGGCCATGCCTTGGCTCGTGCGCATCCTGGCCTCGGGTTTCCCGCCCGGCGGCGACCGCTTCCTGCTGGCGGTCGAGCTGTCGCGGATCACCTTCCCCTATCTGCTCTTCATCTCGCTTGCCGCCTTGTTCTCGGGCGTGCTGAACGCGCGGGGGCGCTTCGCCGCCGCCGCCGCGGCTCCGGTCGCCCTCAACATCGTCCTGATCGCGGCACTGCTGCTGGCGTTCCGGGATTCGCAGGCACCGGCGCACGTGCTGGCCTGGGGCGTCGCGGTGGCGGGAGCGGTCCAGCTCGCCCTCGTCGCCGGCGCCGCCTATCGCGACGGCTTCGGCCTGCGGCTCCGCGCCCTGCCGAGGGACCCGCGGCTGGGCCGGCTCTTCCGGCTGATCCTGCCAGGCGCCGTCGGAGCGGGCGTCTACCAGATCAATCTCGTCGTCGACACGTGGTTCGCCTCGCACCTGCCGCCGGGCGCGGTCTCCTACCTCTTCTACGCCGACCGCCTCAACCAGCTGCCGCTTGGGCCTGATCGGCGTCGCCCTCGAGCACGGCGCTTCTCCCGGCCATGAGCCGGCAGATCAGGAACGGCGATGTGGCCGCGGCCCAACGGTGGCAGAACAGGGCCATCGAGCTCGGCCTCTTGCTGACGCTGCCCGCCGCGGCGGCGCTTGTCACCATCGCCGGCCCGATCATCCATGTGCTGTTCCAGCGCGGCGCCTTCGACGCGCATGCGGCCGCCTCCACCGCCGGTGCTCTCGCCGCCTTCTCGATCGGCCTGCCCGCCTATGTGCTCATCAAGGTCCTGGCGCCGGCCTTCTTCGCGCGCGAGGACACGAGAACGCCGGTCATCGTGGCGGCCGTGTGCCTGGTCTTCAACGTTCTCCTGATCCTGCTCATGATCGGCCAGCTCGCCCATGTCGGCATCGCCCTCGCCACCGCGCTCGCCAACTGGCTCAACGCCGCCATTCTGACCGTGCTGCTGTGGCGCCGCCGCTATTTTCAACCCGACCGGCGGCTCCTGCGCCGTCTGCCGAGGATGCTCGCCGCCACCGCCATCATGGCCGCAGCGCTGGTCGTGCTGCCGGGCCTGCTCGGCGCGTGGCCGTCGGTCGTGCGGCTGGCCGCCGTGATCGCCGCTGCTGGCGCCCTCTTCGTGCTGGCGGCCCAGCTCCTGGGAGCCACGGACCTGCGCGAGCTTGCAGGCGAGCTGCGGCCACCCCGGGCTTGACGGCGCCGCGGCACACGTGGTCCTAGAGCGCCCACCTCGGGCTCACTCGAAAGACGACGCATGAAGGGTCTGATCTTCTCCGGCATCCAGCCGACCGGCGATCTCCATCTCGGCAACTATCTGGGGGCGATCCGCAACTGGGTGGCGCTGCAGAACGAGTACGACTGCATCTATTGCGTCGTCGACCAGCACGCCATCACCATCCCGCAGAAGCCGGACGAGCTGCGCGCGCACAGCCGCGAGGTGGCGGCGGCCCTTCTCGCCTGCGGCATCGACGCCGAGCGCTCCATCCTCTTCGTCCAGAGCAACGTGGCGGCGCACGCCCAGCTCGCCTGGGTGTTCAGCTGCCACACGCCGCTGGGCTGGCTCAACCGCATGACCCAGTTCAAGGACAAGGCGGGCAAGCATCGCGACCAGGCGATGGCCGGGCTCTACACCTACCCCGTGCTCATGGCGGCCGACATTCTCGTCTATCGCGCCACGCACGTGCCGGTAGGCGAGGATCAAAAGCAGCATCTCGAGCTGTCCCGCGACATCGCCGGCGCCTTCAATCGCTATTACGACACCGACTTCTTCCCACTGCCCGAGCCCTTGATCCTCGGCGAGGCGACCCGCGTGATGTCGCTTCGTGACGGCACGAAGAAGATGAGCAAATCCGACGCATCGGACATGTCGCGCATCAACCTCACCGATACGGCAGACGACATCGCGAGCAAGATCAAGAAGGCGAAGTCCGACAGCATCGAGGGTGTCGGCTACGATCCCTCGACCCGGCCGGAGGCCTCGAACCTGCTCACGATCTATGCCGCGCTGGCGGGCCGGCCGCGCACGGAGATCGAGCTCGAGTTCGCGGCCGCGCAGTTCTCCACCTTCAAGGCGCGGCTGGCCGATCTCGCCGTGGAGCGGCTTGCGCCGATCGCCTCCGAGATGAGGCGGCTGCTGGGCGATCCCGGCCACATCGATCGCGTGCTCCGCAACGGCGCGGAGCGGGCCGCCGCGATGGCCGAGGCCGTCTTGGACGAGACCTACCGCACGGTGGGATTCTTGAAGCCGTGAGCCCACCGGTCGGGACGAGGGCGCGGGCCCTGCCCGGGCACCCCGGCACCCGCTCTGGACAGGTATGCTCATGCAACCCATCTGCCAGCGATGGCTTTCCTCTTGCCGCCCCGGTGGGCAGAGCTAAGAGTAAGCGAACAGTGTCTCGAGACACCCGCCCCTGCCCGCCTCGCGTTTGTGTTGATGGGTGGAGGGCGTTGGGAGCAGATCGATGTTCATCCAGACCGAGCCTACACCCAACCCGGCGACAATGAAGTTCCTTCCCGGCCGGGCGGTCATGACGGAAGGTGTAGCCGAGTTCACGGATTCCGAGGCCGCGCGCGAGGCTTCGCCGCTGGCCCGTCGTGTTTTCAGCTGCGATGGCGTCAGCGGCGTCTATCTGGGTGGTGATTTCGTCAGCGTGACGAAAGCTGACACGGTGGACTGGTATATCCTGAAGCCAGCGGTGCTCGGCGCCGTCATGGAGCACTTCATGTCCGGCGACCCGGCGGTGACTCCGGGAGCTGCGTTGCCCGAGGCCGCCGCGACCGAGGAGACCGACCCGGTCGTCCGCGTGATCAAGGAGCTCATCGATAGCCGGGTGCGTCCAGCCGTCGCGCGGGACGGCGGCGACATCAAGTTTCACGGCTACGATCACGGCATCGTCTATCTGCAGATGCACGGCGCCTGCTCCGGATGCCCGAGCTCGATCATGACGCTCAAGAACGGCATCGAGAACCTCCTCAAATACTATGTGCCCGAGGTGGTCGAGGTACGCGCCCTCAGCTGACGCCGGAAGGCAACGGTGCGTATCCTCGCGCTCGACCCGTCGCCGACAGCAGCATCGGCCGCGGTCGTCGAGGATGGACACGTGCTCTCCTGCCAGTCGGTCAGAGCCGGGCAGCCGCCTGGCGGACGGCCTCATGCCGGCGGTGCTGGCCGCGATGCCATGCAGCGGGCGGCGATTTCTTCGACATCGACGCGATTGCCGTGCCGGTCGGGCCGGGCGGGTTCAGCGCAGTTCGCGTCGGGGTCGCCGCGGCGCGGGGTCTGGCGCTCGCCGCGGACCGCCCGGTTCTGGCCGTCGGCACGCTCGACGTCGTCGCCCAGGCCGCAGGGGCGGACCCCGCGGCACCGCTGGCTGTCGTCCTCGACGCTCACCGCGGTGAGCTCTTCTGCAAGCTCTTCGACGGCGATCTTTCGCCTCTCGGCGAGGCAGTCGTGCGAGAGCCCGGAAGGGGTGGCGCGCCTCCTGCCGGACAGCATCAGACGACTGGCCGGCGACGGCACCGGCCTTCTCGCGCATTATCTCTCCAAAGCACTTACAAGAACGGATGTGCAACCCGATGCGGTGGCGGTCGCCGAGGTGGCGTTCAGACGCTTGGCGCAGGGCGATCTGCCACGACCCGGCCACACCCTGACACCCGTCTATCTCAGGGCGCCGGACGCACGGCTCTCAGCCGGGCGTCCGCTGGTGGGAGCGGCTGCCTGACGATGTTGAATCTCGCGCGACCGAACGCGATCGGCATCAAGCTCGTCGGCCCCTTCGATCTCGGGCGCCTCTCGCGCCTGCACCGGAGCTGCTTCGACGAGGCATGGAGCCGCTCGGACCTCGCCCACCTCCTGGCTCTGCCCGGCGGCTTCGGCCTGGTGGCGCGCCTCTTCGACGGCGGCCTCGCCGGGCTCGACGCGATGCGCGGCGTCGGGTTCTCGCTTTGCCGCGTCATTCGCGAGGAGAGCGAGCTTCTCTCGATCGGCGTAGCACCGAGCTACCGGCAGCGCGGCGTCGGATCGAACCTGCTCGAGGCCAGCATGCGCCGCTGCCACGAATGGGGAGCCCGCGCCATGTTCCTCGAGGTCGCGATCGACAATGTATCGGCGCAGCATCTCTATGAGGAGCACGGCTTCGATCGCGTCGGCACGCGACCCGACTACTATCAGCGCGCCAATGGCACGCGGATCAGCGCCTACACCATGCGCTCCGATCTCGAGGCACGTTACGGGCCGACGCGAGGTCTTGGCGCCCCGGCCTGACGCGGGTCACCCGGGCTGCATTTCAGCGCCCTCGCTTGCGGATCACCAGCTCGAAGACCTCGCCGTCGCGTCGATCGAGGCTCAGGATCTCGTGGCCGTGATCCCTCACCGCGCGCGGGACGTTGACGAGCGGCTCGCCTTCCCTGAGACGCACGCTCAGGATGGCGCCATCTGCCATCTTCTCAAGTCGAACCTTGGTACGCACAAAGGTCATCGGGCAGACCTCGCTCGTGATGTCGAGCATCTCCATCCCGTCCGCCACGCTACTAGGCTCCTTCTTCCTGATCTGACCCACAAAGCTCTTGCTATCTTCGCGCGCTTAAATATGGTGCGCGCATGCCTGCCGGTATACTAGCCGCCAAAGGATTAACCCCAAGTATGACGGAAAACGTAGGTCAGAACGAGCTGCTCTCGCTGACGACCGAGATTGTGTCCTCCCACGTCTCGAACAACACTGTCGCGGTCGGCGATCTGCCGCAGCTCATCAGGCTCGTCTTCACCAGCTTGGCCGTGCAGGGCCATGAGGAGCAGAAGGAGCAGCCTGAGAAGCCGACACCGGCAGTGCCGATCAAGAAGTCGGTGATGCCGGAATACATCGTCTGCCTCGAGGACGGCAAGAAGCTCAAGATGCTCAAGCGTCACCTCAAGACGCGGTACAACATGACGCCCGAGGAATACCGCAAGCGCTGGGGTCTCCCTGACGACTACCCGATGGTGGCGCCAGCCTATGCCGAGCAGCGCTCGAGCCTGGCCAAGAAGATCGGGCTCGGCACGAAGCCTCGCGCACGCGGCCGCCGCGCCGGTTGAGCCCACGAGTGATCGACGGGACGGGCGTCGCGTCGACGCGACAGCCCATCCCGTCGATTGCCATTCGATCGTCCCGGCTGCATAGTGACCTGGATATCCGGGCATTGTCGCGGTATCATCATGATGTCGCGATAGGTGTCTTTGTGGCGGTCGGGTTGAAGGGACGCCGGATGCGCTTATCTGTTGGTCGTCCATCGAGCGAGACGCTCTAAAGCGTGTCCAGAACCGTCTGCATCAAGACCTTCGGCTGCCAGATGAACGTGTACGACTCCGACCGGATGGCGGAGGCTCTGTCCGTTCACGGCTATCGCCGTGTCGACACGCCGGACAAGGCGGACCTCGTCCTCCTCAACACCTGTCACATTCGTGAGAAGGCGGCCGAGAAAGTCTATTCCGAGCTCGGCAGGCTGCGAAGGCTGCGTGACGAGCGTCGGCGCGATGGCGCCGACATGCTCCTCGGCGTCGCCGGCTGTGTCGCGCAGGCAGAAGGCGATGCGATGCTCGCCCGTGCCCCTTTCCTCGACATCGTCATCGGCCCGCAGGCATACCATCGTCTGCCAGAGCTTCTGGCACGTCGGGAACGGTGCGCAGGCGGCCAGATCGACACCGCATTCCCGACAGAGAGCAAGTTCGACGAGTTGCCGCGTCGCGTGCATGCAGGCCGGCCTACTGCCTTTCTCACGGTGCAGGAAGGTTGCGACAAGTTCTGCAGCTTCTGCGTCGTGCCCTACACGCGTGGCGCCGAGGCGAGCAGGCCGGCAGGCGCCATCCTGGACGAGGCGCGAGACCTGATCGCGGCAGGTGCCCGCGAGATCACGCTGCTCGGTCAGAACGTCAATGCCTACCACGGCGAAGGGCCTGGTGGCCGTCCTTGGAGCCTTGCCCGGCTGATCGCGGCGATGGCGACGCTTCCCGGGTTGGAGCGCCTCCGCTACACGACGTCGCATCCCAGCGACATGAGCGAGGAGCTGATTGGGGCGCACGGCGAGATCCCGTGCCTGATGCCCTTCCTCCACTTGCCGGTACAATCCGGCTCCGACGACGTCTTGCAGGCGATGAACCGCCGATATGGGGTCGAAGACTATCTCCGACTTGTCGAGCGGCTGAGGACGGCGCGGCCCGACATCGCGCTTTCCTCCGACTTCATTGTGGGTTTCCCCGGCGAGACGGATGCCGCGTTCGAGGCGACGATGTCGCTGGTGCGCGAGGTCCGGTTCGCTCAGGCCTTCTCCTTCAAGTATAGCGCCCGTCCTGGCACGCCGGCCGCCGGCATGCGCAAGCAGGTGGCAGAGGCCGTGAAGGCCGAGCGCCTGCAGATGCTGCAGGCGTTGCTCGAGGCTCAGGCCCAGTCATTCAATGCGGAGATGGTCGGCCGAACGCTCATGGTGCTCATCGAAGGGGACGGGCGCCACCCGGGCCAGCTGCGTCGGCCGCTCGCCCTATCTCCAGCCCGTGCATGTGATGGGCTCCGCGCTCGCCGTCGGCGAGCTGGTGCCAGTCCGGATCACCACCTTCCATCCGCACAGCCTCTCCGGCGAGGTTGCCGCGAGAGCTCGAGCCAGGGGGGATTGCAGCCTGAGACCCAACGCGCCGCTAGCAGACTTCCACGGTGCAAGTCATCGCGTGAGCTTCGACGACAATGCCGCGTGCGCCCTGCTGTTCGGCCAGCACCATCTGAACCTGGCGCGTATCGAGCAGAAGCTCCCGGTCAGCATCGTGACGCGCGGTAACGAGGTGTTCATCCAAGGAGAGAGCGAGAGCGACGTTCAGGCTGCGGCGACAGTCCTCCAGGAGCTGTACGGCATGCTGCGCCGTGGCGTCGCGGTCGATCGGGACGAGGTCGACGCCGCCGTTCGCATGCTCTCTCGCGGCGAGGGAGCAGGCGCGGACGGATCACGGCCAAGTCCGGACCGAGCGGCGAATGGTCTCGCCGCGCTCGCCCAATCAGGCGTCCTATATCCGGGCGCTCGAGAACTTCGAGCTGGTCTTCGCGCTCGGTCCGGCCGGCACGGGCAAGACCTATCTGGCCGTAGCGGTGGCTGTTGCGTTCCTGAAGCAACGCCGGGTCGAGCGGCTGATCCTCTCGCGGCCCGCCGTCGAGGCCGGCGAGCGGCTCGGCTTCCTCCCCGGGGATCTCAAGGAGAAGGTCGACCCCTACCTGCGGCCCCTCTACGATGCGCTTCAGGACATGCTGCCGGACGGCAAGCTGCCGAGCCGGATGGAGACGGGCCAGATCGAGATCGCACCTCTCGCCTACATGCGCGGCCGGACCCTTTCCAAGGCCTTCGTGATCCTTGACGAGGCGCAGAACACGACCCCGGCGCAGATGAAGATGTTCTTGACGCGCCTCGGCGAGGGCTCGCGGATGGTAGTGACGGGTGATCCGACGCAGACGGACCTGCCGCCCGGCTCACCGTCGGGCCTCGTTGACGCCTGCGGCAAGCTCGGAGAGGTCGCCGACATCGCGATGATCCATTTCGACCGGAGCGACATCGTCCGCCATCCGCTCGTGACCGAGATCATTGAGGCTTACGATCGCGTCGCCGCGGGCGGCCAACAGTAGAAAGGGGCATTCAGGCGTCCCCGCAGGGCGCCGTCCTTCAACAATGGACAGTGACAGTAGTTGCTCTATCGAGGTGACGATCGCGGCTTCAGGCTGGACCGCGCTCGCCACCGACCCCGACGCCTTATGCCGTTCGGCCGCAAAGGCGGCTCTCGATCACGCAGGGATGCTCAGGGACGCATGTTCCCGAGATCGGCATTCTTCTGACGGATGACGCTGAGGTCCGAGAGCTCAACCGCGTCTGGCGGCACCAGGACAAGCCCACCAATGTGCTCTCGTTTCCGTCGGGTGTGCCTCCGACCGGCTTTCCGGCGGGAACGCCTGTGCCGCTCGGCGATGTGGCCCTCGCCTTGGAGACGGTACGTGCCGAGTCGATAGCCGAGCGCAAGCGACCGGCCGATCATCTGGCGCATCTCGTGGTTCATGGCGTGCTCCACCTGCTCGGCCACGATCATGAGACGGTGGCCGAGGCCAACCTGATGGAGGCGCTGGAGAGCACGATCCTGACCGCGATCGGTGTCCCCGATCCCTGGGCCGACGAGGCGGCATGAAGCAGATCGCCAAGCGCGATGCCGAGACCGGCTCGCTTCTGGAGGGCCTGCTGCGTCGTCTGCGCGAGCTGGCGGGCCGAGGCGAGCCCGAGGGCTCGCTGCAGGACACGCTCGAGGATCTGATCGAGGAGGCGGAGGAGGAAAACCAGCTCGCCTTCACCGACGAGCAGCGGGCGCTGCTGCTGAACGCGCTCTCCTTCGGCGAGCTTCGCGTCGGAGACATCATGGTGCCGCGGGCGGACATCAAGGCCGTTCCGGCGACCGCCGACATCGCCGAGGTGGTGAGAGCGATGCGCGAGGCGAGTCACTCTCAGCTTCTCGTCTACCGGGAAAACCTCGATGACGTCCTGGGCATCATTCACGTCAAGGACCTCCTCCCCTTCTGGGGCGACGGGGCTGCCTTCGCGCTCGCCGAGGTCGTCCGCCCGTGCTCGTCGTCCCGCCCTCGATGCGCGTTCTCGATCTCCTCATGGAGATGCGGGACAAGCGGATGAACGTCGCCATCGTCGTCGACGAGTTCGGCGGCACGGACGGCCTGGCCACGATGGGAGATCTGGTCGAGGAGATCGTCGGCGAGCTGGGCGAGGAGCAGAACCGGCTTCTCGGCACGCAGCTGACCACGCGGCCGGACGGTGCCATCGACGCGGATGCGCGGGTCGATCTGGAGGAGCTGGAAAAGCGCCTCCGCATCCGCCTGCTCGCCGAGGACGAGCGGGACGAGGCGGACACCCTGGCGGGCCTGATCTTCGCCCTCGTCGATCGCATTCCCAAGAAGGGCGAGGTCGTCGAGCATCCGAGCGGTGTGTCGTTCGAGATCCTCGACGCGGATCCGCGTCGGATCAAGCGCGTTCGCATTCATCTGCGGAAAAGGCCGGATCAGGCCTCCCCCGCTGGGCGGGACCACAGCGCGAAGTGAGCGATCGCACGGCCCTGTTGCCGGGGTCGGGGATGCGGGCGCGCCTGCGCCGTCGGCCCAACCTCGCCGCGCTGGGCCTCGGCATCGTGGCCGCGGCAGCCCTGCCGCCGCTCGATGCCGTGCCCGCCCTGCTTGCGATGGCGGGCCTGCTGGCGCTCCTCCACGACGCTCCCGATCCTTGGGCGGCATTCCGACGCGGCTGGTGCTTCGGCCTCGGCTGGTTCCTGGCCGGCCTCTACTGGATCGGCATCGCCTTCTTCACCGATGCCGAGCGGTTCGGCCCGCTCGCCGCTCCGGCCGTGCTCCTCCTCTGCGGCGGCCTCGCCCTCATCCCCGCGGCTGCGGCCCTTGCTCTGCGGCTGCGGCGCTGGCGATCCGTCGAGGCGATGGCGTGCGCCTGGGCGCTCCTTTGGATGCTGGCCGAGGCGTTGCGCGGTACCTATGGCCTCCGCTTCCCCTGGAATCCCATCAGCATCGTCTGGTCGATAAGCCCGCAACCATGCAGCCGCTCGCCTGGGTCGGGACCTACGGATACGGCCTCGTGACCGTGCTGCTGGCCTCCCTGCCCGCCACGCTCCTCCTCGTGAAGGGGCGGCGGCGCTGGCGTGGCCCGGTGCTGGCGGCCGCCGGCACCGTGCTTCTCGTGGCCATGGGCGCGCTCAGGCTGGCCCTGGTGGTGCCGCCCGCCGACACCGGCATTCGGCTTCGTCTGGTGCAGGCCGATATTCCCCAGGACCTCAAGTGGGACGCCGACAAGGAGGCCCTGTGGCTGCGACGGCACGTCGAGCTCTCCGAGCGCCCCGCCACGCCGCCGCCCGATCTCGTGATCTGGCCCGAGAGCGCCGTGCCCTACCCGCTCGAGCAGGAGCCCGATCGTCCGCGACTTCGTCGCGAAGGCGGCACCGGTCGGCGGCTATCTGCTCACAGGCGGCGACCGCTACGACCTCGACGCCAAGCCTCCAACCGCCAATGACAGCATCTTCGCCCTCGATCGCAAGGGCGACATCCTCGCCAGATACGACAAGGTCGAGCTCGTGCCGTTCGGCGAGTATCTGCCGTTCCGGAGCATCCTGGCGCATCTCGGGCTGGAGAAGCTGACCGCCGGCACGATCGATTTCGTGCCGGGCCCCGGGCGTCGCACGATCCACCTGCCGGGCGTCCCGCCTTTCAGCCCGCTCGTCTGCTACGAGGCGATCTTTCCGGGCTGGGCCGTCGCGCCCGGAACGCATCCGGACTGGATCCTCAACGTCACCAACGACGCCTGGTTCGGCCGCAGCTCCGGCCCCTACCAGCACCTGGCGATGGCCAGGATGCGATCGGTCGAGGATGGCCTGCCATTGGTCCGCGCCGCCAACAACGGCGATCTCCGTCGTGACCGATGCCATGGGCCGGGTTCGCGCTCGCCTCGGCCTTGATGAGATGGGGGTGCTGGATGCGCCACTACCGGCGGCGCTGCCCGGCAAGACCCTCTATGCACGTCATGGCTGGCTGACCGTGGGCCTCGCCGTTCTCTGCCTCGCGTTGGCTGGCGCCTTGCTCGAGGGTCGTGCTAGAGGCCGACCATGAGCGCATCACAGCACGCCATCCATCGCCATCCTGCGCATGCAGGTGGTCGCCGATGACAGAGCGGCCGAACCCGGTCGATGTTCATGTTGGCCAGCGACTTCGGCTGCGGCGCTCTCTCATGGGCATGAGCCAGGAGCGCCTGGGCGAGCTGCTCGGCCTGACCTTCCAGCAGATCCAGAAGTACGAGCGGGGCGCCAACCGCATCGGATCGAGCCGGCTCTACGCGATCAGCCGGGCGCTCGAGGTCCCCGTCGCTTGGTTCTTCGAGGAGATGGACGGGGCGACGCGTGGCGCCGGCATCGCTCATGGCCCCGGGCTCGCGGAACCGCCTGCGGACTTTCTCATGGATGGTGATCCGGCGTCCGTCGAGCCGCCCCTCATCGATCGGCGCGAGACCCTCGAGCTGGTCCGCGCGTTCAACAGGATCGAGAACCCGTCGGTTCGCCGCCGCATCTTCGAGCTCACCAAGGCGATCGCTGCCATCGGCGACGCCGGCGTGCCGCCCGACGAGGGCGCTGCTTGACCACCATAGCCTAAAATCGTCTTAAAGGTGGCGCCCTGCGCCAGCGGTTGACCTCGGCGCACGGACTCATGCGTGTTTGGGAGAAGCAGCGCCGATGGTCGCATCCGATTACCTGTTCACGAGCGAATCCGTCGCGGAGGGACATCCGGACAAGGTTTGCGACCGCATCTCCGATGAGGTCGTGGACGCCTATCTAGGCGCCTTTCCTCACGCGCGCGTGGCCTGTGAGACCCTCGCCACCACCAACCGCATCGTCATCGCCGGCGAGGTTCGCGGGCCCGGAGACGATTACGCCCGACACGGTTCGCTGCATCGCCCGCGAGGCCGTGCGCCAGATCGGCTATCGTCAGGCCGGGTTCGACTGGCGGCATGCCAACATCGATGTCTACCTGCATGAGCAGTCGGCCGACATCGCCATGGGCGTCGACGCAGCGCGACGGCAAGGACGAGGGCGCCGGCGATCAGGGCATCATGTTCGGCTATGCCTGCACCGAGACGCCCTGTGCTGATGCCGGCGCCGATCCACTATGCCCACGACATTCTGCGCCGCCTGGCCGTAGCACGGCACAGCGGTCTGCACGCGGAGCTGGGCCCCGATGCCAAGAGCCAGGTGACGCTTCGCTACGCCAAGGGCAAGCCCGTCGGCGCCGCGTCGATCGTCGTCTCGACCCAGCATGCCGAGGCCACCTCGCAGAGCCGCGTGCGCGAGATCGTGCGGGAGCATGTGCTGGCGGCACTGCCCGAGGGCTGGATGTGCCCGGAGGCCGATTTCTACGTCAATCCGACGGGCAAGTTCGTGATCGGCGGCCCCGATGGCGATGCCGGGCTTACGGGGCGCAAGATCATCGTCGACACCTACGGTGGTGCAGCTCCGCATGGCGGTGGCGCCTTCTCCGGCAAGGATCCCACCAAGGTCGATCGCTCGGCGGCCTATGCCGCCCGCTACCTCGCGAAGAATGTCGTGGCCGCCGGCATGGCCGAGCGCTGCCTCATCCAGCTCTCCTATGCGATCGGCGTCGCCAAGCCCCTGTCGATCTACGTCGACACGCAAGGCACCGGTCAGGTCGACGAGGATCGGCTCTCCAAGATCTTCATGGACCTCGATCTCAGCCCACGCGGCATCCGGGAGAGGCTGTCGCTCAACCGGCCGATCTACGCCCGGACCGCCGCCTACGGGCATTTCGGCCGTGAGCCCGATGCGGATGGCGGCTTCTCGTGGGAGCGCACCGACCTCGCCGACGAGCTGCGCCGGGCGTTCAACTGAGTTCTTCAGGCATCGCTGCCGAGGGGCCGGCCGATCGGCCCCAACGGCAGATCTACGGACGACGCGTCGGCCCGCGCATGCGGCCGGCGCGCCGTCGGCTTCTCGACGACCTGCTGCCGCAGCTCGCCTTCTCGTTGCCCGAGGCAGGGCAGCTGGATCCTCAGGGCCTCTTCGTGCAGCGGCCGCACGCCGTCTGGCTCGAGATCGGCTTCGGTGGCGGGGAGCATCTGGCAGCACAGGCGCACGCACACCCGGACATCGGCTTCATCGGCGTAGAGCCGTTCGTGTCGGGCGTGGCTCGCCTGCTCGCCACCTGCGCTGCCGACTCGCTCGACAATCTGCGTCTCCTCGTCGATGACGCGCGGCTGCTCCTGGCGGCCCTCCCCGATGGCTCGATTGGGCGGGCCTTCGTCCTCTTCCCCGACCCATGGCCGAAAGCCCGGCACCACAAGCGCAGGATCGTCTCACCGGACACGGTCTCCGAGCTCGCGCGGGTGCTGGCCCCGGGCGCCGAGCTGCGCCTCGCCACCGATCATCCGGGCTACGCCCGCTGGATGCTGGATGTGCTCATCCGCGAGCCTCGCCTCGTCTGGCAAGCCGAGAGCGCGCAGGACTGGAGGGTTCGGCCGGACGACTGGCCGCCGACCCGCTACGAGGCCAAGGCGCTGGCTGCCGACCGACGGCCTGTCTATCTGCGCTTTCTGCGCCGCTCCACCGGACCTGACACGTCAAGAGGACTTGCGCAGCAGAAGTGATGGCCGCATATAGCGCTCTCTCCTCTCCACTTTCGCCAAGAGGGCTTGGGGGTGGGTTGAAACCCGCTCCCTTCAGCATGTCCATTAGCCAGGGGTCGCCACGTTCGACAAGATCGACAAGCTCATCGAGCCGCTTCTCCGTAGCATGGGGTTCGAGCTCGTGCAGGTCCGCCTGATGGGTGGCAGTCGACGTACGCTGCAGGTGATGGCAGAGCCGCTTGACCACGACCGAGTCATGACCGTGGATGATTGCGCCGAGATCAGCCACGCCGTGTCGGCGCTCCTCGATGTCGAGGACCCGATCCCCGGCACCTATGTTTTGGAGGTGAGCTCGCCTGGCATCGACCGGCCACTCGTCCGAGGCACCGACTATGTGCGGTTCTCGGGTCAAAGGGCACGGATCGAGGTCGACCCGCCGGTCGCCGGTCGGCGCCGGTTCATCGGCACCTTGCTGGGCACCGATGGTGATGATGTCTTGGTACGGATGGAGAAGAGCACCGAGCGCCTTCCGCTCGCGACGATCAAACGGGCGAGGCTCGCCCTCACCGACGAGCTGATCGGGCCGGCAGGACGGTCGCATCGGGGTGGCTCTACGTCGAGGTGAAGGAGTTGGTTCGATGGAGATGAGCGCCCCTCTCGGCCGTGCCGAGCTCCTCCGGGTGGCGGAGACCGTGGCCCAGGAGAAGGGCATCACGACGGGCGAGGTGCTGGAGGCGATGGAGCAGGCGGTGCAGACCGCGGCCCGTCGCAAGTATGGCCAGGAGCACGACATCCTGGCGGAGATCGACCGGAAAACCGGCGAGATCCACCTCTATCGCGAGCTCGAGGTCAGCGAGGCGGTGGATGACTACGCGAAGCAGATCGCCGTCGAGGATGCGCGCGAGCGCAATCCCGCAGCCCAGGTCGGCGACCTCATCCTCGACCCCCTCCCCCCGATCGATCTCGGCCGCATCTCGGCCCAGAGCGCCAAGCAGGTCATCGTTCAGCGGGTCCGCGATGCGGAGCGCGAGCGGCAGTATGGCGAGTACAAGGACCGCATCGGCGAGGTGATCGTCGGCGAGGTCAAGCGGGTGGAGCATTCCGGCGTGCTCGTCGATCTCGGCCGCGCCGAGGCGATCGTGCGCCGCGACGACCTCATCCCGCGCGAGAGCTTCCGCACCAAGGATCGTATCCGCGCCTACATCTACGACGTGCGCCACGAGAGCCGCGGCCCCCAGATCTTCCTGTCCCGGACGCATCCCCAATTCATGGCGAAGCTGTTCGAGCAGGAGGTGCCGGAGATCTATGACGGCATCATCACGATCAAGGCCTGTGCCCGCGATCCGGGCTCGCGCGCAAAGATCGCCGTCATTTCCAAAGATCAGAGCATCGACCCCGTCGGCGCCTGTGTGGGCATGCGCGGCTCCCGCGTGCAGGCGGTCGTGGGCGAGCTCGCCGGTGAGAAGGTCGACATCATCCCCTGGGCGGAGGATCCTGCGACCTTCGTGGTCAACGCGCTGGCGCCGGCCGAGGTCAGCAAGGTGGTGCTCGACCCCGATGCCAAGCGCATCGAGGTGATCGTTCCCGACCACATGCAGCATATCGCGATCGGCCGGCGCGGACAGAATGTCCGGCTTGCGTCCCAGCTTACCGGCTGGGCCATCGACATCGTCTCCGAGACCGAGGACAGCGAGCGCCGGCAGCGTGAGTTCCGCGAGTTCACGGCGTTGTTCGTCGAGGCGATGAACGTCGACGAGGTCATCGCCCAGCTGCTGGTCACGGAGGGCTTCACCTCGGTCGAGGACGTGGCCTTCGCGGAGGCTCAGGATCTTGCTGCCATCCAGGGCTTCGACGAGGAGATAGCCGAAGCGTTGCGCGAGCGCGCTCAGAGCTGGCTCGACGAGCGGGCCGAGGCGCTGTCGCAGGAGGCGCAGGAGCTCGGCGTGGCCGAAGACCTGATGAGCTACGACCGGCTCGAGCTCGAGCAGGTCGTGATACTCGCCCGCGGCGGCGTGAAGACGCTCGAGGATCTGGCCGACCTTGCCGGTGACGAGCTTGTGGAGCTGCTTCCCGCGGCCGGTCTCGACGTCACGCAGGCCGGTGAGATTATCGTTGATGCGCGCGTCAGGCTCGGTTGGATCGAGCCCGCTGCGGATGAGCCGGCGGAGCCGGACGATATTGACGACGAGATCGAGGTGCCCGAGGGCGGTCCTGTGGAGCCGAGCCAAGCGCCGGAGGCGCCGACCCAGGCGTGAGCAGCGAGATCCTGGTCGAGGAAAAGGACTGGATGGTCGGCAGGCAGCGGCGATGCGGCCTGACCGGCGAGGTTGGATCCCGTGCTGGATTCGTGCGCTTCGTCGTGGCGCCCGGTGGGCGCGTGGTACCCGACGTTGCCGAGCGATTGCCCGGACGCGGCGTCTGGCTCAAAGCCGATCGTGATGTTATAAGACGGGCGGTCGCCAAGCAGACGTTCGCGAGGGCGGTCAGATCCGCGGCAGTGGCCGATCCGGCGCTGGCCGACGAGACCGAGACCCTGGTCCGCAGACAATGTCTCGAGACCATGGGTTTGGCTCGTCGTGCCGGTGCGTTTGTCGTCGGCTACGACCAGGTTGTCGACTGGTTGCGTCGAGAAGCGGCAGCCGTGCTGGTCATGGCCGCCGATGCCGCCGAGGGTCAGGCCGGACGGCTGCGGGGGCTGGCAGGCGATCTGCCCCTCGTCTGCGGCCTGAGGCGCGATGAGATTGGTCGAGCGGTAGGGCGCCCTGAGGTGACGTATGCCGCGGTGGCGCCCGGTGCTCTTGCCGACCGGCTGGTGCGCGACGCCAGGCGGCTTGCAGGGCTTGAGGTTGGTGGTGCCCAGAGGGTCACCGCTCATGTGGATGCGCGAAGGGACAAGGTTGGACCATGAGCGACGCTAAGGGCCAGGACAGGAATGCTCGCATAGGGCTTTCCCGCCCCTCTGGGCCGCGGATCGAGCTCAAGAAGACCGTCGAGAGCGGCGTTGTCCGGCAGAGCTTCAGCCACGGCCGGAGCAAGTCGGTAGCCGTCGAGGTCAAGAGGGCTCGGCCTTCGACGACTCCGACCCGCCCGGCACCGCAAGGCCGTTCGGGTGGTGCTGAGGGTTCGGGCGCGCCTCATCCTGGTCAGCAGACCACACCGTCGGGACAGTCGCGGGATGCCGCTCGAGGCGGTCGGCGACCGATGGTGCTGAAGCCGCTGACCGACGAGGAGAAGGCGGTTCGCCTGAAGGCCTTGAGCGAGGCGCGCAAGGGCGAGGAGGAGGCACGTAAGCGCGCCGAGGAGAATGCGCGGCGCGCCTCGGAGGAATCCGCTCGACGCAAGTCCGAGGAAGAGGCGGCCTTGCGCCGCAAGGCCGAGGAAGAGACCCGGCGCAAGGCCGAGGAAGAGGCGCGCCGGCGTGCCGAGGAGCAGGCAGCGCGTCTTCTCGCCGACGAAGAGCGAAAGCAACGCGACGGTGCTGGCTCCACGGTCACGGGCCCGAGCGAGGATGGCAAGGCCGCCGCCCCCGCCGCAGAGGCGCCTCGTGCCACGGAGACGCGGCGCCCGGCGAAAGGCACGCGAGCTGAGGCGGAGGCCGAGGAGGACGAGCGTCGCGGTAAGGCGCGTGGTCCCGGCAAGACCGAGAAGCGTCCCTCGCCGCTACGCAAGACGACCGAGCGCGATGTCAAGCGGCCGCGTCTGGTCCTCGGTGGCGAGGACGAGGAGGAGGTTCGCGTCCCGAGCCTCGCTGCCATGCGACGCCATCGCGAGCGCGAGCGCCGCCAGCAGCTTGCAGCGCCCGAGTCGGTGACCCGCGAGGTCGTCCTGCCCGAGACCATCACCGTTCAGGAGCTCTCGGCGCGCATGGCGGTGCGCGGCGCCGAGGTGATCAAGGCCCTCATGAAGAACGGCATCATGGCGACCGTGAATCAGGTCATCGATGCCGATACAGCGGAGATCGTCATCACCGAGTTCGGCCACAGTGTGAAGCGTGTCAGCGAGGCGGACGTCGAGGAAGGCATCGAGGGCCTCGAGGATCGGCCCGAGGATCTCGTCGCCCGGCCGCCGATCGTCACGGTCATGGGTCATGTCGACCATGGCAAGACGTCGCTGCTCGACGCGCTGCGCCGGACCAACGTCGTCGCCGGCGAGGCGGGCGGGATCACCCAGCATATTGGTGCCTATCAGGTCGACACGGGCCAAGGCGTCCCGGTCTCGTTCATCGACACGCCGGGCCATGCCGCCTTCACGGCGATGCGTGCGCGCGGTGCCTCGGTGACCGACATCGTCATCCTGGTCGTCGCCGCGGACGATGGCGTCATGCCTCAGACCATCGAGGCCATCCGCCACGCCAAGGCCGCCGATGTGCCGATCATTGTCGCCATCAACAAGATCGACAAGCCCGAGGCCAATCCCGAGCGCGTCAAGACGGAGCTCTTGAGCCACGAGGTCGTCATCGAGGAGTTCGGTGGCGAGGTGCAGGCCATCCCGGTGAGCGCCACGCAGAAGACCGGTCTCGACAAGCTCATCGAGGCCATCCAGCTCCAGGCCGAGCTGCTCGATCTCAAGGCCAATCCCAACCGTCCTGCGCAGGGCACCATCATCGAGGCCAAGCTCGATCGGGGTCGCGGCGTCGTGGCGACGGTGCTCGTCCAGAACGGCACGCTCAAGGTCGGCGACATCGTGATCGCCGGTGCCCACTGGGGTCGGGCGCGCGCGCTGGTCAACGACCAAGGCCAGAACGTCGAGGCGGCGGGGCCGTCGATGCCGGCCGAGATCCTCGGCCTCGACAGCGTCCCCGACGCCGGCGACAGGCTTCAGGTGGTCGAGAGCGAGCGCCAGGCTCGGGACATCGCCGAATACCGCCAGCGGATGCGTCGCACGCAGCAGGCGGCCGCCGCGAGCGGCGCCAAGGGCTCGCTCGAGGAGATGTTCAGCCAGCTCAAGAGCGGTGCCACCAGCGAGCTGCCCTTGGTCGTCAAGTCCGACGTGCACGGGTCGCTCGAGGCCATCACCGCCGGGCTCGAGCGGCTGAATACCGACGAGGTCAGCGTGCGGATCCTGCACGGGGGCGTCGGCGCCATCACCGAGAGCGACGTCACGCTCGCCACGGCTTCCCGCGCGATCGTGGTCGGCTTCAATGTCCGCGCCAACGTCCAGGCGCGCGACATGGCGAAGCGCGAGAGCATCGACATCCGGTACTACTCGATCATCTACGAGCTGCTGGATGAGATGAAGGGCCTGCTCTCGGGCATGCTGGCACCGGAGTCGAGGGAGACCGTGCTCGGCCATGCCGAGATCCGCGAGGTGTTCAACATCACGAAGATCGGGAAGATTGCCGGCTGTCGGGTGGTCGACGGGCTCATCAAGCGGGGCGGGCGCGCCCGCCTGCTGCGCGACAATGTGGTCGTCTATGACGGGGCCTTGGGCTCGCTGAAGCGCTTCAAGGACGATGTGCGCGAGGTCCGCGAGGGCTTTGAGTGCGGCATGTCGATCGAGGGCTACAACGACATCCGTCAGAGCGACGTCATCGAGGTCTATGAGGTCGAGGAGGTCGCGCGCACGCTCTGAGCCCGGCAACGGGCATCGTGCGGCGACCCTTGGACCCTCTGTTCGAGGCACGAGGTCGACTATGGTACGTGGCCACGGCGGCGGCGAGCCGTCGCAGCGGCAGCTCAGGGTGGCCGAGGAGATGCGCCACTTGATCGCCGCCGATCTGATGCGGGGTGAGGTGCACGGCCTGCCGGTGGACGGTGCGACCGTCACCGTCGCCGAGGTTCGCGTGAGCCGCGATCTCCGCCAGGCGACGGTCTTCGCCACCGAGCTCGGCGGCAGCCTGAGCGACGAGACTCGCACGGCGCTCGACCATGCGGGTTCCTGGCTGGGCGGCCGTCTCGCGCGGCGCATGCATCTCAAGTTTGCGCCGCGGCTGGAGTTCGTGGCCGACGACACCTTCGGCGAGGCCCATCGTATGGCCCGCCTGATCGACCAGGAGCACCAGGCAATCAACAGCGAGCGCGCGACCGAGGACGGGGATGGCACGACGCAGGGCTAATGGCGTGCCGATTCACGGCTGGCTCGCGATCGACAAGCCCGCAGGCATGACCTCGACGCAGGTGGTGACGCGGGTGAAGCACCTGACCCAGGCGCAAAAGGCCGGCCACGGCGGCACGCTGGATCCTCTGGCCACGGGCGTTCTTCCGTTGGCCCTGGGCGAGGCGACCAAGACGGTCGCCTATGTCATGGACGCTCCCAAGACCTACCGCTTTCGGGTGAGGTTCGGAGAGGCCCGCGATACCGACGATGCGGAGGGCCGGCCGACCGCGACGAGCGATCGGCGGCCCGGCGATGCGGAGATCCACGCGGCCCTCGCCGGCTTTGTCGGCGAGATCGAGCAGCGGCCTCCGCGCTACGCGGCCATCAAGGTGCAGGGCGAGCGGGCCTACGACATCGCCCGCCGCGGCGAGGAGGTCGAGCTCGAGCCGAGACTCGTCCGGATCGACCGCTTGGCCATGGTGGACCGACCGGATGCGGATCACGCCGATTTCGAGATGGCCTGCGGCAAGGGCGCCTACGTCCGCGCTTTGGCCAGGGACCTCGGCGAGCAGCTCGGCTGCTTCGCCCATGTGGCGGCGCTCCGCCGTACCTCGGTCGGATCGTTCATCGCCGATCGGGCGATCTCATTGGATGCCCTGGAGCAGCTGGTCAGCGATGATGCGCTGCCCCAGGTCCTGATCTCGGTGTCGACGGCGCTGGCCGGCATCCCGGCGCTCGCCGTCACCGAGCCGCAAGCGCTGCGGCTTCGTGCAGGCCGGTCCATTCACGTCTCCCCACGGCTGTTCGTGGTGGAGCCGGTGGACGGCACCACCGTCAAGGTCACGCGAGGGGGCGAGCTTGTCGCCCTCGCCCGCCTCGACGGTGCGGAGCTCAGCCCGGTGCGGGTGTTCAACCTCGGGGGCGGCATGACCGCCCGGGCTTGGGAGTAAAAATTCGATGTCGATTACCGCAGAGCGGAAGCAGTCCTTGATCAAGGAGTTCGCCACCCATGAGGGTGATACGGGCTCCCCCGAGGTGCAGGTGGCCATTCTCTCCGAGCGGATCACCACGCTGACGGAGCATCTGAAGGCTCACCAGAAGGACTTTGCGAGCCGGCGAGGCCTGCTGATGATGGTCGGTCAGCGCCGCCGCCTCCTCGACTACCTGCGACGCAGCAACGACGGCCGGTATCAGCAGGTCATCGAGCGGCTTGGGCTCCGGCGCTGAGATCGTCCAGCCGAGCTTTCGAGGCCGCCGCCAGGCCGGGTCCTGCGCCCGCCGCGCCCGGAAAGCTGCCGGCGGTCGCGGCGCAGGCACATGAAAGGCAAGAATGAATGTTTACGATCACGCGCAAGGAGATGAGGTGGGCCGGCAGGCCCCTCGTCCTTGAGTCCGGGCGCATCGCCAGACAGGCGGACGGGGCGGTTCTCGCGTCGTTGGGAGAGACCGTGGTGCTGTGCACGGCGGTCGCGAACAGAAGCGTCAGGCCGGGGCAGGACTTCTTCCCGCTTACGGTGAACTACCAGGAAAAGACGTTTGCCGCCGGCAAGATCCCCGGTGGCTTCTTCAAGCGTGAGGGCCGTCCTGCCGAGAAGGAGACGTTGACCTCGCGCCTGATCGATCGTCCGATCCGACCGCTCTTCCCACAAGGCTTCAGGAACGAGACGCAGGTCGTGGCGACCGTGCTGGCCCACGATGGCGAGACCGATCCGGACATCGTCGCGATGATCGGCGCCTCGGCGGCGCTGACGGTGAGCGGCATTCCCTTCCTCGGCCCGATCGGCGCGGCACGGGTCGGCTACAAGAACGGCCAGTTCATCCTCTGCCCGACGCTCGATCAGCTCAAGGAGAGCTCCCTCGATCTCGTCGTCGCGGGCACGCGCGACGCGGTGATGATGGTCGAGTTGGAAGCCAAGGAGCTGCCCGAGCAGACCATGCTGGCGGCCGTGATGTTCGGCCAGCAGCAGTTCCAGCCGGTGATCGATCTCATCATCGATCTGGCGCAGAGCTGCGCCAAGGAGCCGTGGCAGCTCGCTACCGTGGACAACAGCGAGGTCTATCGCACCCTCAAGCAGGGCTACGAGGCCGAGCTGCGCCGGGCCTACGAGGAGCCCGTGAAGCAGGCCCGGCTCGAGAAGGTGGCGGCGGTACGCGCCCAGGCGATCGAGAAGCTGGCGGCCGACAAGCCCGAGATCACGCAGACGGTCGCCGGCGAGTTCAAGCATCTCGAGCAGGAGATCGTGCGCGGCCAGATCCTCGACAACGGGCAGCGCATCGATGGGCGCGACACCAAGACGGTCCGTCCGATCACGGCGTCTGTCGGCGTTCTGCCCCGCGTGCACGGCAGCGCGCTCTTCACGCGAGGCGAGACGCAGGCTCTGGTCGTGGCCACGCTGGGCACCGGCCAGGACGAGCAGGTGATCGAACTCGCTCGGCGGCGACATCCGCGAGCACTACATGCTGCACTACAACTTTCCGCCCTACTCCGTGGGTGAGGCGGGGCGCATGGGGTCACCGGGCCGGCGCGAGATCGGCCACGGCAAGCTCGCTTGGCGCGCCACGCACCCGCTGCTCCCGCCCAAGGAGCAGTTCCCCTACACGATCCGCGTCGTCTCCGAGATCACGGAGAGCAACGGCAGCTCGTCCATGGCCACGGTGTGCGGCGCCTCGTTGGCGATGATGGATGCGGGCGTGCCCCTCATCAGGCCCGTGGCCGGCATCGCCATGGGACTGATCAAGGAGGGTGAGCGCTTCGCTGTCCTCTCCGACATCCTGGGCGACGAGGACCATCTGGGCGACATGGACTTCAAGGTCGCCGGCACCGAGGCGGGCGTGACCTCCCTGCAGATGGACATCAAGATCGCCGGCATCACCGAGGAGATCATGCGCGTCGCCCTGGCCCAGGCGCAGGACGGACGCATGCACATCCTAGGCGAGATGGCCAAGGCGCTGGGAATCGCGCGGCCCGAGCTGCGCGACACGGTGCCACGTGTCACCACCATCTCGATCCCTCAGGACAAGATCGGTGCCGTCATCGGCCCAGGCGGCAAGGTCATCCGCGAGATCACCGAGACCACCGGAACCAAGGTCGACATCAGCGACGACGGCACGGTCAAGGTCGCCTCGGCCGATCAGGCGGCCTCCCAGCGTGCCATCGACTGGATCCGCGGGCTCACGGCGACAGCCGAGGTCGGCGCCATCTACAATGGCAAGGTCGTGAGGGTTGTAGATTTCGGCGCATTCATTAACTTTCTGGGTAGTCAGGATGGCCTCTGCCATATCAGCGAGCTCGCCAACGAGCGCGTGAACAAGGTGACGGACGTCATCAACGAAGGGGATACCGTCAAGGTCAAGGTTCTGGCCGTCGACGATCGCGGGAAGATCAAGCTGTCGATGCGGGCGGTCGACCAGGAGACGGGCGAGGAGTTGGCCGTCCAGCCGCGTCCGCCGCGCGGGGATATGCCTCCGCGTGGCGATGCGCCGCCGCGCGGTGACGGCGGGCGGCGGCGGTTTCGGGCCGACTCGGATCGCTGATCCCTTGAGGGCTGGGCATCGGCCGCCGGGCATAGGCCGGCCTCGTTTCAGGCCGGCCGAGGCGGCGGATCCGTGACGAACGGTCCGGGGCCCAGCCGTCAACGAGGGTGGGAGAGTATATGATGAACTGTGTCCAGCCCCTCGTGCTGTCCGGTTGCGAGGTCTGGCCGCTGGTCGAGGGCGGCAAGGGCGTAGCCGTGAGCAACGGTCGCTCGAGCGGTGCCTGGGCGGCCGCGGGAGGTATCGGGACCTTCTCGGGCGTCAATGCCGACCTTCTCGACGACAATGGTGAGTACGTGCCGCTTGTCTTCCGCGGACGCGATCGCGTCGAGCGGCACGAGGAGCTGATCGACTACTCGATCAGGGCGGCGATCTCGCAGGCCCGGCTCGCCCATGAGACGCGGCAGGGCGAGGGCCGCATCCATATGAACGTGCTCTGGGAGATGGCCGGCTGCGAGCGCGTCCTGCACGGCGTGCTGGAAGGCGCCAAAGGCCTGATCCACGGGGTCACCTGCGGCGCCGGCATGCCCTATCGGCTGGCCGAGATCTGCGCACGCTATGGGGTGCATTACTATCCCATCGTCTCCTCCGGGCGCGCCTTCAATGCCCTCTGGAAACGAGCCTACTCGAAGTTCCAGGATTGGCTGGGCGCCGTCGTCTACGAGGATCCCTGGCGCGCTGGCGGGCACAACGGGCTCTCCAACAGCGAGGATCCCGAGCATCCCGAGCCCCCCTTCCCTCGGGTCTTCGAGCTGAGGAAGCTGATGCGATCGGCGGGCCTCGGAGAGGTGCCGATCGTCATGGCCGGCGGCGTCTGGCATCTCAGTGACTGGCGCGACTGGATCGGCAACAAGGAGCTGGGGCCGATCGCGTTCCAGTTCGGGACGAGGCCGCTCCTGACCCAGGAGAGCCCGATACCGGAGAGCTGGAAGAAGCGGCTGCTCGATCTACTGCCGGGCGACGTGCTGCTGCACCGCTTCAGCCCGACCGGCTTCTACTCCTCTGCTGTGAAGAACGGCTTCCTGGACGAGCTGATTGGCCGGTCGAGCCGCGAGGTCGAGTTCGGCGACGAGCAGGACCCGGTGGCGGCGCGGACGAGCTTCTTTGCCTATGGACGCACGGGCAACGGCGTCTGGATCTCCGAGACCGACCACACCCGCGTGCGGGGCTGGATGGCCGACGGATTCACCCAGCCGATGCGCACCCCCGATCGGACCTTGATCTTCGTCACGCCCCAGAAGGCACGGGAGATCCGTCGCGATCAGGCCGACTGCATGGGCTGTCTCAGTCACTGCCTGTTCAGCAACTGGAAGGATCGCGGCGACCATACGACCGGTCGCTCGGCCGATCCGCGTTCCTTCTGTATTCAGAAGACGTTACAGAAGATCGCTCACGGTGAGGATGACCCGGTCAACAATCAGCTGATGTTTTCCGGCCACAATGTGTACCGGTTCCAGCAGGATCCGTTCTACGCCAACGGCTTCGTGCCGACAGTGCGTGAGCTTGTTCAACGGGTCTTGACCGGCAGGTAGCACCGACGAGGTTGTCGGGTTTGACAAGCAGGACCATATCCGTCCTATATCCGCCCAGGACGGGACAGGCTCCCACGAGGGGGAGCGATGAGTCGAGGATCGATGGAAGTCTGATGAGCAGAGCCTACGCCGATGCGCTCCGCCAGCTCAAAGCAAGTGGGCTGCGGCCGACGCGCCAGCGCTTGGCCCTGGCCAAGCTGCTGCTCGAGAACGGCCATCGCCACGTTACCGCCGAGGAGCTCTTCCACGAGGCGCGGCAGGCCGGGATCCCGGTCTCGTTGGCCACGGTCTACAACACGCTCCACCAGTTCACGAGCGCAGGGTTGATGATCGAGGTGGTCGTCGGCGCCGGGCAGAGCTATTTCGACACCAACCCGACATCGCACTGGCACTATTTCGACAAGTCGACCGGCGAGGTCATCGATGTCCCCGAGGACGCCATGGCCTTCACCAAGCTCCCGGAGCCTCCGCCCGGGAAGGTGATCGACCGGATCGACATCGTCGTGCGCATTCGCGACGCCGACGACAGCCGGCGGCATCGGCGCCTCTCGTCCGTCCCCGGCATACCGCGCCGCAGCGAGGGCAACTGATCGAGGCAACCCTCGCCTCATTCGGTTCCGAGAAGCCCCCAGAAGTCGCTTCGGGCCATCCAGCCGCGGCTGTCATCGATTTCCACCCAGCACCATTGCGGACGGCACTCGAGCAGACGTCCGATCACGCCGGGCTCAGCCGTCAGGATGACACGGCCATTGTCGTCTGGGGACCGCCGCAGAGCGTGCACCTTGCCGGTGACGATAATCGTGCGCCGGCCAGAGATCAGATTGGCCCGCACCCAGGCCTCGTCGCCATCCATGTCCTCGATCTTGCGCCAGGCGTCACCGAACTCTGCGACGATCTTCACCGGCAGGCCGGCGCGCTCATAGACCCAGCGGATGGGGTATTCGAGCCCCGGGCCGGAGCGTGCGTTCACGCGGCTGGCACCCAGCGACACGAACCGCGGGATGGGCAGCGAGTCCTGGCCGGGCGCCTGGGGATAGGCGATGCCGGGGAGGACGAGGATGGCAGCGAGCGCGACAAAAAGCAGCGACACGCGGGCAAGGGATCGGCGGCCGAGGCTCACTCGTCGTGTCAACTTTCGGTCTTAGAAGCCTTCCGCGGAGTCGTATAGGATCGAGCTTGCCGTGCTCAAGACAAAAAGGACGTCTGGGGCGAGGTCATCATTCGGAGAGCCGCGATGCCGCGCAACCGTCCGCTCGTGATCGTCACCCGCAAGCTCCCTGACCCCATCGAGACGCGGATGATGGAGCTGTTCGATACGCGACTGAACGCGCAGGATCGGCCGCTCGCCAAGGCCGAGCTCGCTGCGGCCGTCGAGGCGGCCGATGTCCTGGTGCCGACGGTGACCGACCGCATCGACAGCGCGACGCTCGCCCACGCCGGCCCACGCCTCAAGCTGATCGCCAACTACGGCACGGGCGTGGACAATATCGACGTCGAGGCGGCCTACAAGCGCGGCATCACGGTGACGAACACGCCGGGTGTGCTCACCGAGGACACGGCCGACATGGTGATGGCGCTGATCCTGGCCGTCGCTCGCCGCGTGGTCGAGGGCGAGCGGCTCGCCCGCTCGGGCGAGTGGTCGGGCTGGAGCCCGACCTCGATGCTGGGCCGCCGGATCCACGGCAAGCGTTTGGGCATCTTGGGCATGGGCCGGATCGGCAGCGCCGTCGCGAGGCGGGCCCGGGGCTTCGGCCTGTCGGTGCACTACCACAATCGCCGGCGCCTGCCCGAGACCGTCGAGAGCGAGCTCGAGGCGACCTACTGGGAGAGCCTCGACCAGATGCTGGCGCGGGTCGACATCGTCTCGGTGAACTGCCCGCACACGCCGGCGACGTTCCATCTCCTCTCCGCCCGGCGGCTGGCGCTTCTCCAGAAGCACACGATCATCGTCAACACGTCGCGGGGCGAGGTCGTCGACGAGGCGGCGCTGACCAGGCTCCTGCGCGAGGGGCTCGTCGCCGGGGCCGGCCTCGACGTCTTCGAGCACGAGCCGGCGATCAACCCGAAGCTCCGCCAGCTCGAGAATGTCGTGCTGCTCCCGCACATGGGCTCGGCCACCATCGAAGGCCGCATCGACATGGGCGAGAAGGTCATCATCAACATAAAAACCTTCGCCGACGGCCACCGCCCGCCCGACCGCGTGCTGCCGAGCATGCTGTGAGGAAGGCTCAGTCGGCGCGCGCGGCGATCGCCTCGATCTCGCAGAGATAGGCGGGGCTCGCGAGCCCCGCCACCACGAGCAGGGTCGAGGCGGGCGCAGCGCCGCCCAGCATGCGGTCCCGCACCGTCCGATAGGTGCCGACGTCCACGCCGGGCGTCACGAACGCCGTGACCTTGACGATGTGCTCCTGCCCCATCCCGGCCGCCGCCAGAATGGCCAGAAGGTTGCGCCAGGCCTGCTCGAGCTGGGCCTCGGCGCCCTCGGCCAGCTTGCCGTCCGGCGTCACCCCGACCTGGCCCGAGACATGCAGCGTGCGCACGCCCTCCGGGACCTCGACGGCATGGCTGTAGCGCGACAGCGGCGGAGCCACCGTCTCGGGGTTGAGATGCCTCATCCTTGGCCTCCCTCTCTATGCTGAGCGCCCGGCTTGTGCCGGCTGCTCGATCAGCCGCGTGAAGCTCGCAAGGTCGATGTTGGAGCCGCAGACGATGGCCCCCACCCGCTTGCCCGCGAGGCGCTCGCGCAGCGGCCCCAGCAGCGCTGCCACAGCCGCAGCTCCGGCCGGCTCCGCCATGAGCTTCAGGCCGTCCAGCTGGAGGCGCATGGCCTCGATCATGGCGCCGTCCTCGATCCGCACGATCTCGTCGACGAAGCGCCGGCAGAGGCTGAAGCTGTAGGGCAGCGCGTAGGGTGCTCCCAGGCTGTCGGCGATGGTCCTCGGGCGCTCGATCGACTGCGGCGAGCCTGCCTGGAAGCTGCGCCACATGCTGTCGGCGCCTGTGGGCTCGACGCCGTAGACCGCCGTCGACGGGCTCGCCTGCTTGACCGCGGTGGCAATGCCCGCGATCAGGCCGCCGCCGCCCACCGGCACGATGACGGCATCGAGGGCGCCCGCCTGGTCCAGCCATTCCTTGCCCAGCGAGGCGGTGCCCAGCGCCGTCATCGGCCCCTCATAGGGGTGGACGAAGGTCCGCCCCTCCTCCGCCTCGATGCGCTTGGCCTCGTCGAACGCCGTCGCCACGTCGTCGACGATGACCACCTCGCCGCCATAGCGACGGACCTTCTCGATCCGCGCCGGATTGGCGCTCCTGAACATCACGACCTTGGCGTGTGTGCCGAGGATGCCGGCGGCCCAGGCGACCGCGATCGCATGATTGCCGGCACTCACCGCCGTGACGCCACGTGCCAGCGTGCGCGCGTCGAGTGCCAGCATCACCGCCAGCGCCCCGCGCGCCTTGAAGCTGCCGGTGTGCTGGAAAAGCTCGAGCTTCAGGTTGAGCCGCGTGCCCCGCGGCAACAGCGCCTCGATCTCCGGCCCTCGCCAGTCCAGGACCGGCGTCAGCGCCACGAGCTCCTCGAGCTGCTTTCGCGTGCGCTCGATCGCGGCGAGCGAGGGCGGGCGCATCTCGACGACGTCGCTCATGGGCGGGGCGTACCTCCGGATCTGGCAGCCCTTCCGCCACGGCGTGCCAGCCGGGGGGCAAGAAAGGCGGCTGAGCCTAGCCGCGCCGCCCGCCCCGGCGCAACCTCGCCGCCCGCACGATGCCTATGCTTTTTCGTCCTCGTCGTCGAAGAGGATGCGCTCGGCCGCGCCGTCGAGATCGTCGAACTGGCCGCTGCGCAGGCACCAGACGAAGGCACCCAGGCCGAGCAGGCCCAAGAAGAGCGCGATCGGAATGAGATAGATGAGCCCGCTCATCGCCCGAGCGCCCGGGCCCAGCCCTGCCAGCCGAGGCGGAGCGCGTTGCTGACGACCACGACCGAGCTCAACGACATGCAGATGGCGGCCACCAGCGGCGTCACATGGCCCATCACGGCCAGCGGGATCGTCACGGCGTTGTAGCCAGCGGAGAGCGCGAAATTCTGCAGGACGAGGCGCTCGGCCCGCCGCGCCACCGTCAGGATCTCGAGCACCGGTGCCAGCTCCCTGCCCTGGAACACGGCATCGGCCGCGGTCTGGCTCACGTCGGCCGCCGTCGCAGGCGACAGCGAGACGTACGCCGCTGCGAGCGCGGGCGCGTCGTTCAGCCCGTCGCCCACCATCAGCACCCGGCGCCCCTCGCCTGCCAGCGCCTCGATCGCCTGCACCTTCCCGCTCGGGGTCACCGCCGCCTGCCAGCGCTCGATCCCCAGCGCCTGGGCGACCTCGCGCACGGTCGTCGCGCGGTCCCCGGACAGCAGGCGGACATCGAGGCCACGCCGCTTCAGCTCGGCAATGACGCCGATCGCGTCGGGCCGCAGGCGATCCTCGAACTGGAACCGCGCGGGCGCCTCGCCCGGTCGGCTGAGCCAGAGCTCGGCACCCGGGCGCTCGTCGTCCGGAAGCTCGGTCGCCCAATCCCGCCGACCCAGCCGCCACTCCCCGTCGGCCCGGCAGATCCTGAGCCCGCAGCCCGCCACCTCCTCGACGCCCGAGAGAGCCGGCGCTCCCGCCCGCGTCGCCGCGATGGCGCGGGCCAGCGGGTGGCGCGAGGCCTTGGCGAGCGAGGCCGCAGCCTCGAGCGCCGCCGGATCGATCCCCTCGCGGATCAGCTCCAGCCGGCCCTCGGTGAGGGTGCCCGTCTTGTCGAGGACGACCGTGTCGACGTCCGCGAACCGCTCGAGCGCCGTCGCCGACTTGAGGAACGTCCCACGGCGCATCAGCCGCCCGGAGGCGATCACCTGCACAGCCGGGACGGCGAGGCCCAGCGCGCAGGGGCAGGTCACGATGAGCACCGCCACGGCATAGAGCAGTGCCGTCTGCCAGGGCGCCCCGAGGGCGAGCCACCAGCCGAGGAACGTTGCCGCGGCCAGCGTATGGACGAAAGGAGCATAGAGCCGGGCAGCCCGGTCGGCGATGGCGACGAAGCGCCCCCGGCGCTGCTCCGCCGCCTCCATCAGGCGGACGATCTCGGCGAGCAGCGTCCCCTCGCCCACCGCCCGAACCCGGACGCGCAGCGGGCTCGCGACATTGACCGTGCCGGCGAACACGGTGTCGCCCGGAACGACGGCTGCAGGCGCCGACTCGCCGGTGATCAGGCTCGTGTCCAGCTCGGAACGGCCGCTCAGGACGGCACCGTCGGCCCCGATGCGCTCGCCGGCGGCAACCAGCAGCTCGTCACCGACGGCCAGCTGATCCGGCTGCATCCGGCGGGTCGTGCCGCCCTCCCCGACCACCGTGACGGAAGCGGCGCCGAGCGCCAGCAGGCGGGCCGCAGCGCCGCGGGCGGCGCCCCGAGCCCGGGCATCGAGAAAGCGCCCGATCAGCAGAAAGAAGAGCAGCGTGAGGGCGCTGTCGAAGTAGACATGCGGCCCGCCGCGCATCGTTTCGACGAGGCTCATCGCCGGGGCGATCAGGATCGCCAGCGAGATCGGCACATCCATGTTGGTGTGCCCGGCGCGGAGCGCCTTGAGCGCCGATCGAAAGAAAGGGCGCCCCGCGAAGGCGATGGCCGGCAGCGCTATAAGCGCCTCGAACCAATGGAGGAAGCCGCGCGTGGCGGCACCCATGCCGTCCCCATGTCCGGCCCAGACCGAGATCGCGAGCAGCATCACGTTGCCTGCCGCGAAGCCGGCGACCGCCATGGCGAGCAGGAGCTGGCGCTCGGTCCGACCATCGAGCGATTTCAGGCGCTCGGGATCGAACGGGACCGCCCGATAGCCCAGACCGGTCACGAGGCCGACGAGCTCGCCGGCGCGCGCCGGCCCGCCCCGCCAGCGCAAGGTCAGCCGGCGGGTCGAGAGATTGACGCGCGCGGTCTCGACGCCGTCACCGGTGTTCAGGGCCCTCTCGATCCGCCGAACGCAGGCGCCGCAGTGAACACCCTCGAGCATCAGATGAAGGCTGCTGAGCTGCTCCGGCTCGGAGCGCACGAAAGGCAGCAGATCCTGGCTCGGCACGGCGTCCGGGCCGGTCTCGTCCAAAAGCAGGCCGGGGACAGCGGTTTGCACGAGCCTGCCCGTCAGTTCAGGACGAAGCGCTGCGCCACGACGAAGAGCGCCTTGCCGCGAACGACCCGGATGTGAGCCTCCCAGAGACCCGGCGCCGGCAGCGCCACGCGGGCCCGATACTGCCCGGGAGCCGCAGGCTGGAAGGTGAGCGGCGTGTCGAGCGCCGCCTGGGTGGGGCGGCGCAGCCTCGCCCCGATCGTCGCATCGCTCACCGGCCGGCCATCCCTGTCGGTGACGCCCAGCAAGAGCTCGTGCGTCGCCTCATCAACGCGGCTCGCCTTGAGATCGGCGTGCCAGCCGAGCGCCTCCGCGCGACGCTCGGCGTCGATGTTGCGATCGTAGGTGACACCGTCATTGTAGTATTCGGCGTCATCGAGCCCGGTCCAGCTCTCGAGCGCGTACCAGACCATGGTCCCGTTCACGGCGAAGATCACCGCGAAGAACAGGACGAACATCCAGGGGATCCAGCGCCCCGAGCGCTCCCTCCCGGCCTCGCCCATCGCGGTTCCCACGGTCTTGCTCATCCTTCCGGCCCCCTGAAGACGGTGCGGAACTGCTGGACCTTCCCGGTCGCGGTATCTGTGAGGTCGAGCGTGAGAGGCATCGTGTCGTCGGTCACCGCTGCCGCGGGCAGCTTGAGGTAGACGCGATGCGAGGCGACGTCGTCGGCGGGCGCCTCGAGCTCGAGCGAGGGCTCGGGCCGGGTCTCGTCGATCGAGGTCAAGAGCGCCCCGGGCTCGCCGGCCACGGTGAGCCGATAGACGCGCGGCTCATGCTCCTTGTTCATGATCTTGATCGTGTAGCCGTTGCGAATGCTGCCGTCGGCGAGGCGGACGAAGAGCGGGTTGCGCTCCGGCAGGATGTTCACGTCCGTCGTCTGGCGTAGCGCCAGAAGGCCCAGCATCACGCAGGCGACGAGGACGAGCACGCCCGCATAGAGGATAGTGCGCGGCCGCACCAGGCGATAGCGGGAGGGCTCGCCCGCCGCCCTCAGCACCTGGTTCTGCTCGCTGTCGTAGCTGATCAGGTTGCGGGGCCTGCCGACCTTGTCCATGACCGTGTTGCAGGCGTCGATGCACAGGCCGCAGCCGATACACTCGAGCTGGAAGCCGGCGCGAATGTCGATGCCCGTCGGGCAGACCGCGACGCATTGGCGGCAGTCGATGCAGTCGCCACGTCCCTCCCAGCTGTCACCCGACTTGTGCTTGCCGCGCGGCTCGCCGCGCCATTCCTCGTAGGTGACGGCCAACGTGTCCTTGTCGACCAGCGCGCCCTGGATCCTCGGCCAGGGGCACATGTAGGTGCAGACCTGCTCGCGGGCCATGCCGGCAAGAAGGTAGGTCGTGGCGGTGAAGAGGCCGACGAAGAAGTAGACGGCAAGCCCCGCCTGACCCGTGACGAGATCATGCACGAGGTCCGGCGCGTCGTTGAAATACATGATCCAGGCGCCGCCGGTGAAAAGCGCGATCAGGATCCAGATTGCGTGCTTGGACGTGCGGCGAAGGATCTTGTCGGTCGTCCACGGTGCCTTGTCGAAGCGCATGCGCTGATTGCGGTCGCCTTCGAGCCAGCGCTCGACCATCATGAAGAGATCGGTCCAGACCGTCTGCGGGCAGGCGTAGCCGCACCAGAGACGGCCGAAGAGGGCGGTTGCAAGGAAAAGGCCGAAGGCCGCCATGATGAGCACGCCGGTCAGGAAATAGATTTCCTGCGGCCACAGCTCGATCCAGAAGAAATAGATCCTGCGCGTGCTGAAGTCGGCGAGGATAGCTTGGCTCGGCAAGCCCGGCCCGCGGTCCCAGCGGATCCAGGGTGCGAGATAGTAGATCGCCAGGAGACCGACGAGCGCCGCCCACTTGACAGTACGGAACCGGCCCGAGACCGACCTCGCATAGACCTCGACTCGGCCGGCATAAAGGGGCGACTCGCGCTGCTCCGTGCGCGAGCGCACCTCCTCGACCGCCACGACCTCGCTCATTCACCACCTGCCAGATACGTCCGCGCACCGCCATGCGCCGGCCTCCGACAATCCCCGCCGATGGAGGCCCGTTCATTGATCTGGCTCAAGCTGCGACTGCAAAGCCCCTCGGGCGTCGCCGCGGTGCCGGTGCCATCACCGCTCCGCGACCACGGGCTCTGCGCCCCACTATGCCGGTGCAGCGCGGGATGGAGCTGTTATGATCGCGCCAAACCGCAACGTGGGGGCGTCCATGACCATTCGGCTCTTCGGCCCGTTCTACAGCACCTATGCTCGCACCGTCCGGCTCGCGCTCGAGGAGAAGGGGGCGCCCTACGAGCTGATCATGGTCGACCTTCTGAAGGGCGAGACCAAGGAGCCGGCCCATCTCGCGCGTCAGCCTTTCGGCCAGGTGCCGGCCATCGAGCACGACGGCCACAGGCTCTACGAGACGACGGCCATCGTGCGTTATCTCGACCGCGTCCTGCCCGGCCCGCACCTCACCCCGTCCGATCCGTGGGACGCGGCGCGGATGGACCAGATCATCGGCATCATCAACTCCCACGCCTACGCGTCGATGGTCACCATCACCTTCGTGCAGCGCGTCATCACGCCGATGATGGGCGGCACCCCTGACGAGGCCGCGGTCGCCGAGGCCCAGCCCAAGGCCCGGCTCTGCCTCGCCGAGATCGAGCGGATCATGGAAGGAGGCCCCTGGCTCGTCGGCGCCGAGGTCAGCCTCGCCGATCTCTTCCTGCTGCCGGTGCTCGACTATTACCGCGCAACCCCGGAAGGTACCGCCGCCCTCGCCGAGCATTCGCGCGTCGCGGGCTGGCTGGACCGGTTCGCAGCACGGCCCAGCGCCGAGGCCACCGTGCCGAGGCTCGGCTGAGCAGCAGCACCTCGACCGGCACGGCGGCGCGCCGTCTTACCCGGCGGCAACCTTCGCCAACGCGGCATCGAAAGTCTCGGACCCTACGAAGCTTCGCACATGCTCGGGCACGGGCGTCGCCTCGGGAAGCCGCGGATCGGCAACGGCCGCGCCCAGGGTCTGCCGGATGGGCAGCACGCCTGCCCAGACCGGCAGCGCATAGTCCTCCTCGTCATCCTTGGGCGGACCGGCGCGGACCTTGGCCGAGCCCTCCTCGATCGTCATGCGCACCACCATCGTTGCCTTCAGCTCCTGCGGCGTCGGGGGCCGCAGCTCGGGCCTGCGGCCCGGAAGGATGCGGTCGACGAAGGCGTCGAGCGCCCGCTCCTTGACGGACGGATCGTCGACGATCGCTGCCCGGCCGAACAGCATCGCCGAGCGATAGTTCATCGAGTGGTGAAATCCCGAGCGGGCGAGGACAAGACCGTCCAGGTGGGTGACGGTCAGACAGACGGGCACCCCTTCCCTCACCGTCCGCAGCATCCGGCTGGCCGACGAGCCGTGCCAGTAGACGTGCTCGCCTTCGCGCCAATAGGCCGTCGGCGTCACGAAAGGCTGGCCGTCGATGACATAGCCCACATGCGCGATCAGGCCGGCATCGAGAACGGCGTTGATGGCGGCGACGTCGTAGCTGCCCCGCTCGTGGAGGCGGCGGACGCGCGAGCGGATGCCGGGCGTATAGGCGGTCATGAAGCATGGTCCCCGTGGCTGTCGGCCCCAATCTGGATCAAAGTGGACCATCACCAAGCGCCAGTCGAAGCGCTGAGGTGGAGCCATTCGCAGCGGCGGCCGGGACCGGCGGGGCAGGCACCGGCGTGGCCCGACGACTTTCCCGGCCCCGACACCTTCCCCGGACCCTCCCTCCTCGCGTATGCAGCGCAGCAGACATTGAGGGAGAACAGGACATGGGGCCCGATGTGCTCGTCGTCTGGCCGAACCGGCCGGACCAGATGGCCCAGCTCGAGGCGGCCTACACCGTCCATCACCTCTACACGGCTGCGGATCCCGACAAGCTCGTCGCCGAAGTGGGGCCGAAGGTGCGGGCGATCGTGACGACCGGCGAGCGCGGCGCCACGCGCGCCCTGATCGAGCGCTGTCCTGCGCTCGAGATCGTCAGCTGCTTCGGTGTCGGCACCGACGCGATCGACCACGCCGCGTGCCGCGAGCACGGTGTGCCGATCACCAACACACCCGACGTCCTCACCGATGAGGTCGCCGACATGGGCCTGGTGCTGATGCTGTCGCTGCTGCGTCAGATCCCAGCCGGGGACCGCTGGGTCCGCGATGGCCGATGGGTGAGCGAAGGCACCATGCCGCTCACCCGTTGCGCTCGGAACAAGACGCTGGGGATTCTCGGCCTGGGTCGCATCGGCAGGGCCCTCGCGCGCCGTGCCGAGCTGCTTGGCATGAAGGTGACCTATCACGGTCGTCGGCCCCAGTCGGACGTGAGCCATCGCTACTATGACAGCCTCGTCGACATGGCCCGCGATGCGGACGTGCTCGCCCTCTGCCTTCCCGGCGGCGCCGAGACGCGGGCGATCGTGACGGCGGAGGTTCTGGATGCGCTGGGTCCCGAGGGCTATCTCGTCAACATCGCTCGCGGGTCGGTGGTCGATGAGCCGGCCCTGGTGACGGCGTTGGTCGAGCGGCGGATCGCCGGTGCCGCCCTCGATGTCTTCGCCGACGAGCCCAACGTGCCCGAAGCGCTGCTGGAGCTCGACCATGTGATCCTCCAGCCGCACGCGGCGAGCGGAACGGTCGAGACACGTGATGCGATGGCCCAGCTCGTCGTCGACAATCTCGCTGCCCACTTCGCTGGCAGGCCGCTTCTGACACCCGTCGTCTGAGCCGCCGACCGATCCAACGGCCGAGGAGCGCGCATGGCACGCCGACCGCAACGGAAGAGCCACAGGGCCACCGAGCGCCCGCCCTTCGCCTGTGTGGCGCTGGTACTGCAGGGCGGTGGGGCCCTCGGCTCGTATCAGGCCGGTGTCTATCAGGCTCTGAGCGAGGCGGAGCTGGAGCCCGACTGGATCGCGGGCATCTCGATCGGCGCGCTCAACTGCGCCCTCATCGCCGGCAACCCACCCGAGAAGCGCGTGGAGCGGCTGAAGGCGTTTTGGGAAGCCATCACGACGGACCTGAAGTACACCACGGCGCATGAGCAGCTGGCACATCTGCTCGATGGCGATCTGCCGCGCAGCCTCTTCAGCGGGCTCAGCTCGACGGTGAGCATGGTCCGCGGCCAGCCGGGGTTCTACGCGCCGCGGCTGCCCCCACCCTTTCTGCAGCTCCCTGGCAGCGCCGGCGCCACGAGCTTCTACGACACGAGCGAGCTCAAGAGCACGCTTGAGCGGTTCGTGGACTTCGACCGCATCAACAAGTCGCCTATGCGCTTTTCTGTCGGGGCCGTGAACGTCAGGAGCGGGAACTTCACCTACTTCGACAATCGTACCCATCACATCCGTGCCGAGCACGTGATGGCGAGCGGCGCGCTTCCTCCAGGCTTTCCAGCCGTGGAGATCGACGGGGAGCTCTATTGGGATGGAGGCATGGTCTCGAACACGCCGCTGCAGTGGGTGCTGGAGGCCACGCCCCGGCAGGACACGCTGGCATTCCAGGTCGACCTTTGGAGCGCCCGAGGCAATCTCCCTCGGGATCTCTTCGAGGTCGAGGAGCGAGGCAAGGAGATCCGCTACTCCAGCCGGACGCGCCAGAACACCGATTTCATGAGGACGCTGCAGCAGGCGCGCCGTGCCGTGGCCGCCCTCTTGGACAAGCTGCCCCCCGAGCTTGCCGACTCGCATGAGGCGGCAATGCTCCGGCCGATGGCGAGTGAGGTCGTCTACAATATCGTCCACCTCATCTATCGCTCCAAGAACTACGAGAACCATGCCAAGGACTATGAGTTCTCGCGCCTGAGCATGATGGATCACTGGGAGGCGGGCTACAACGATGCGGTCCGCACGCTCCGCTATCCCGAGATCTTCGAGCGTCCGGAAGTTGGTGACTGCGTGCGGACCTTCGATCTGACGCTCGATGGCCGCGACTGAGGGCGCTCCCTCGGCACGGCAGATGCACGGCCTTGGGCATTGACGAGGCTCGGATCGCCCGGGCACTCTGGTGGCTGGCAGAGGCGCTCGTCAGCGCGAGAAGAGAGTGGGAGGTGCGCGTGCGCCGGCATCGGACCGTGAGGCAAGGATAGCTGCCCATGTCCGTTCGCCAGCTGCTCGATCACCATGCGCCAGGGCCGCGTCTCAGGATGACGATCTTCTACGCGATGCTCGTTGGCGCGAACGTCGGCGCCTGGCTTTGCGCCTGGGTGATGTTCGCCGGTCATCCGGTGCTGCTGGGCACGGCCTTCCTCGCCTACGTCTTCGGGCTGCGCCACGCCGTCGACGCCGACCACATCGCCGCCATCGACAATGTCGTCCGCAAGCTCATGCAGGACGGGCAAAGGCCGGTCTTCGTCGGCCTCTTCTTCTCGCTCGGCCACTCGACGGTCGTGATCCTGGCCGCGGCCGGCATCGCCGTCGCGGCCGTGGCCATGCAGGCCCAGTTCGACTGGTTCCACGAGGTGGGCGGCGTGATCGGCACGACCGTCTCTGCCCTCTTTCTGCTGCTGATCGGCGTCGCGAATCTCGTGATCCTGAAAGCCGTCTGGAAGGTGTTCCAGCGGGTACGCCGCGGCGGCGCGCTGGTCGAGGACGACCTCGACATCCTTCTTGCCCAGCGCGGTTTTCTGGCCCGTATCTTCCGCCCCGTCTTCCGTGTCGTCACCCGCAGCTGGCACATGTATCCCTTGGGGTTCCTGTTCGGCTTGGGCTTCGACACCGCGACCGAGATCGGGCTTTTGGGCATCTCGGCGGCCCAGGCGGCGCGCGGCATGTCCTTTTGGGCCACCATGATCTTCCCCCTGCTCTTCACGGTGGGCATGGCGCTCGTCGACACCACCGACAGCGCCATGATGGTGGGCGCCTATGGCTGGGCCTTCGTCAATCCGGTCCGCAAGCTCTGGTACAACCTCACCATCACCTCGATCTCGGTCATGGTGGCGCTCCTGATCGGCGGCATCGAGGCCGGCGGGCTCCTCGTGGACAAGCTGGGCCTCGAGGGCGGGGTCTGGAGCGTCATCAGCAACCTCAACGACGACCTCGGCAATCTCGGCTTTCTGGTCATCGGCATCTTCATCCTGAGCTGGGGCCTCTCGGCGCTCGTTTATCGCTGGCGCCGCTACGACGAGCTCGCACCCAAGCCTCTTCCGCCGCCGCGCACCTGATCTGCCCTGTCCGCACGGTTGCGCCAGCCCGGATGCAGCCGCAGAGTGCGGGCAACGTCGCAAGCCGGGGAGGAAAAGAGCATGCCCGCGATCGAGCGCGTCGAGATCATGATGGTGGATCTGGCGCCCAAGGTCGTCCGCACCGACGCCATCCAGGCCTTCACCAGCCAGGAGACGCCGATCGTGCGTATCACCGACAGCGAGGGGGCGGTGGGTGCCGGCTACTGCTACACGATCGGCACCGGCGGCTCCTCGATCGTCCGCCTGCTCCACGACCATCTGGCGCCCGAGCTGATCGGCCGCGACGCCGACATGGTCGAGGACATCTGGAAGACCCTTCTCTTCAAGACCCACGCCACCTCGGTCGGCGCCATCACCTCGCTGGCCCTCGCCGCTGTCGACACGGCGCTCTGGGACCTGCGCTGCAGGCGCGCGGGCCTGCCGCTCTATGTCATGGCGGGTGGTGCCCAGGAGATGGTGCCGGTCTACTCGACCGAGGGCGGCTGGCTGCAGCTCTCCGAGACCGAGCTGGTCGAGGAGGCCATCGCGGCCAAGGAGCGGGGCTTCAAGGGCTGCAAGGTGAAGATCGGCAAGCCCACGGGCCAGGAGGATGCGCGGCGCATCAGGGCGGTGCGCGAGGCGGTCGGGCCGGACTTCGAGGTCATGACCGACGCCAACCAGGCGCTGACCGTGGACGAGGCGATCCGCCGGGCACGCCTCCTCGAGCCCTACGACGTCGCCTGGTTCGAGGAGCCGATGCCGGCCGAGGACCTGGGCGGCCACGTCCGCCTCTGCCGCTCCACCTCGCTCCCCATCGCGGTCGGCGAATCGATCTACGCCCTCAGCCATGTCCGCGAGTATCTCCAGCAGGGCGGCTGCTCGATCATGCAGGCGGAGTGCGGGCGCATCGGCGGCATCACGCCCTGGCTCAAGGCGGCGCACGTCACCGAGGCCTTCAACATGCCGATCTGCCCCCATTTCCTGATGGAGCTGCATGTCTCGCTGGCCGCCGCCGTGCCGAACGGCCGCTGGGTCGAGTACATCCCGCAGCTCGACGATCTGACGCTCCGCCAGGTGACGATCCAGGACGGCTACGCGATCCCACCCGAGGAGCCGGGCATCGGGATCGACTGGGACTGGGAGGCGGTCGGCGCCCGCTGCGTCAACGAGCTCACGATGCTGGTCGAATGACCCGCGCGTGACCTCTCCGGGCGCCGGCTAGGAAACGGCCGGCCGCTCGTCCGCGCCGCGCTCGTCCAGCAGTGCCAGCGCCGGCCGGACGAGCCCCTCCAGGAGGGCGCGCTCGGGCCTCGTGCGGGCGAGCACGCGAATGCCGAGCAGCACGCCCAGCAGCAGCCGGCCCAGATCTTCCGCCGACTGCGATCGCGTGATCGTGCCGTCCCGCTGACCGGCCTCCACGGACCGGCGGAAGAACGCCTCGATGCGCTCGAGGACACCGGCCACCACGCCCTCGAGCTCGGGATCGTGGGAGGGCAGCTCCAGCGCCGCGTTCACCAGCATGCAGCCCCTGCGCTGCCCGTCGGCCAGCGAGCGCTCGATGAGCTCGTGCAGGAAGGCCGCAATCGCTTCCCGGGGCGGCAGCCGCCCCTCGATCCGCCGCAGGCGATCGCCCACGCTCTGCTCGACATAGTGCTCGAGCGCCCGCCGATACAAGGAGCCCTTGTCGCCGAAGGCGTTGTAGAGGCTGGCGCCGGTGATCCCCATCTTGAGCGCGAGATCGCGAACCGAGGTCGCCTCGTAGCCCCGCGCCCAGAAGCACTGGGCGGCCGCCTCGAGAACGGCCGTCTCGTCGAACTCCCTCGGCCGCGCCATCCGGCTCTCTCCTCCGTCGTCCCGACCCCCAAAGGAGGGTTGCCATCCAGTATAGGATGAGACATTTTATAGCGAGTGATCTAAAATGCAACCGTCGCTCCCCGCACACTGGGCTCGGGGGCCCGACGACGCGTGAAGAGCGGCGCGCACAAGGAGCGATCCCATGGAAATGCAGCAGGAGCTCGCCGACTTCCGGGCACAGTTCGAGCGCACCGCGCCGGCCGAGCGGGTGGCGCTCTACGAGGCCAAGATCGGCGAGCTGCGGGCGAGCGGCGTGCTCGACAGCGCGCTCCGCGCCGGCGACCTGGCGCCGGACTTCGCCTTGCCCGGGGTGGACGGCCGAGAAATCGGGCTGACCGACCTGCTGAGACACGGCCCGGTGGTCGTGACCTTCTACCGGGGTGGCTGGTGCCCCTACTGCAACATCCAGCTCCGCGCCTATCAGGAAATTCTGCCCGAGATCACCGCCCTTGGCGGTCGCCTCGTCGCGATCTCGCCGCAGCTTCCCGACGAATCGCTCTCGACCCGAGAGAAAAGCGCCCTCACCTTCGACGTGCTGAGCGACGCCGGCAACGCCGTCGCCCGCTCCTTCGGCCTCGTCTTCTCCCTCGCCGAGGAGCTGCGCCAGGCCATGCGGGCGAACGGCAAGGCGCTCCCCACGATCAACGGGGACGAGAGCTGGGAGCTGCCGGTGCCCGCCACCTACGTGGTCGGGCCGGACCGGCGCATCGCGCTGGCCTTCGTCGATGTCGACTACCGGACGCGGCTGGCGCCCGAGGAGATCCTCGCGACGCTTCGCAACGTGGGGGCGACAAAGACCGCCGCCGAATGAGTGACGGCATCGCCGCCGTCGCGGGGCCCGGCCGGCCGTCATCGATCCACGCGGAAGCCGGGGTCGGCCCCATGCTGACCGGCTTCCTTTGGGCGGCCATCTCCGTCGTCATCTTCGCAGGCTGGTTCGTCGTGACCCGCTTCACCGTCACGCATGAGCTGCGCATCTGGGACGTCGTGGCACTACGCTTCGGCGTCGGGGCACTCCTCCTGTCGCCCATGCTGCTGGCACCGACGCGGCGGCTCCCCCGCGGCGCGTTGCTGCCGGGCCTCCTGCTGGCGCTGCTCTGGGGCGCTCCCTTCGTTCTCCTCGTTGCGCTCGGCCTCCAGCTCAGCTCGGCTGCCGAGGCATCCTCGGTGACGCCCGCGCTGATGCCCGTCTTCGCCGGCCTTATCGGCTGGCTTCTCCTGCGCGAGCCACCTGGGCGGCGCCGTCTTCTCGGCTACGCCGCCATCCTCGTCGGTCTCGCGACATTGCTGGCCGACCGGTCCCTCGCAGGAGGCCGATCCAGCCTCGAAGGTGCCGCAGCCCTGATCGCGGCTGCCGGCCTTTGGGCGATCTACACCGTCCGCTTCCGCGGCAGCGGGCTCACCGCGCTCCAGGCAGCGGCGCTCATATGCTTCTGGTCGGCCGTCCTCTATCTGCCCTTCTATCTTGGGCTCGGCCTCTCGCGCCTGCAGGACGCCTCGATCCAGGAGGTTCTCTTCCAGATCGCGTATCAGGGCTTCCTGATGAGCGCCGTCGCGATCGTCACCTACAACCGTGCCGTGGCCATCCTGGGCCCGAGCGCCGCTGCCGCGATCATGGCACTCCTTCCCGTGGCCGCCACCGCCCTTGCCGCACCCGTCCTCGGCGAGATCCCGACCCTCCTGCAGAGCGTGGCCATCGCCGTCATCGCGACCGGCGTCGTCCTCGCCACCCGGCCGCCACCTGCCCGCGCTCTTGCCTAGACCATCCCATCAACGGAGACCCTCATGATCCGCTTCTACTTCCACCCCACGCCCAACCCCGCCAAGGTGGCCCTTCTCCTCGAGGAGACGGGCCTTCCCTACGAGGTGGTGCCCGTCGACACACGCAAGGGCGAGCAGCACACTCCCGCCTTCCTCGCCATCAACCCCAACGGCAAGCTGCCGGCGATCGTCGACACCGAGGGGCCCGGCGGCGGCGAGGCCCGCGTCTTCGACTCGAACGCCATCCTTCTTTATCTCGGCGAGAAGACCGGCCGCTTCGTCGGCACGCCCGCCGACCGGCCCGAGCTCCTCTCCTGGCTCTTCTTCATCGCCTCGGGCCTCGGGCCGTTCTCCGGCCAGGCCGTCCATTTCCAGCGCGCGGCACCCGAGAAGGTGCCCTACGCGATCAACCGGTATCGTCGCGAGGCCGAGCGCCACTACAAGGTCCTGGACGACCACATGGCCGGCCGCGACTACGTCGTCGGCAACGACTACTCCATCGTCGACATCTCGGCCTGGGGCTGGCTGGATCGTGCCACCGCAGTGCTGCCGGGCGAGGACGAGCCGCTGGCCGCCTACCCCAATCTCCAGCGCTGGTTCGCGAGGATCGACTCGAGGCCGGCGGTTGCCCGCGCGCGGGCCGTGGGCACGGACCATGCCTTCAAGCAGGACATGGACGAGGAGGCGCGGCGCGCCCTCTTCCCCTCGAACTATCCGCCCGCCGCGGCCTGACGGTGCAGGCCCGGGCCAGCGGGCGACCGCCGGCCCGGGCCACGCGTGACAATAACGGCAAGGGGCCATGGGCTCATGAATCTCAGCGGCAAGCGCGTCCTCGTCACCGGCGGCTCGAGCGGCATCGGGCTCGCGACCGCGGAGGTGATGATCGCCAGAGGCGCTTCACTGTTCGTGACCGGCCGACGCCCGGACGTCCTCACGGCGGCGATCGGGCAGCTCAGCCGGGACGGCGCTGCCGTCGATGGCCTCGCGGCTGACGTGACGACCGAGGAAGGGCGTGCGGCCACCTTGGAGGCTGCGCTGGCAAAGCTCGGTGGCCTCGACATCCTCGTCAACAATGCGGGCGGCGTCAGGGCCGGACGCCTCGAGGACACGGCCGAGAGCGAGATTCGTGCGATGGTCGAGGTCGATCTCGTCGCACCCATCCTGCTGACGCGTTCGGCGCTGCCGCATCTGCGCGCCAGCGGCGACGGCCTCGTCGTGAACGTCACCTCCGGCATCGCGCTGATCGGCATGCCCTTCTACACGACCTACGCCGCGGTCAAGGCGGGCCTCGCGCACTTCGGCGAGGCCCTGCGCCGCGAGCTCAAGGGCGAAGGCGTCCACGTCCTCACCGTCTACCCCGGCGCCACCGAGACGCCGATGATGAGCACCTCGCGGGCCGGCCCCGATCTCGGCTTCGTCCGCGAGCCGGCCTCCGCCGTGGCCGAGGCCATCGTCGCAGGCATCGAGGCGGATGCGCTGGGCGTCCTGCGCGGCGGCGAGACGCGGGAAAAGATGATCGAGCTGAATAGGCGGGATCCCGCCGCGCTCGACCAGCGCTTCCTTCAGCTCAAGCCCGCGCTGGGCGACGCGGTGCGGGACCACACGGCACTCTGAGAGGCATCGCCGGAGGGCCGGGCACCGGTCCATCGGCGGCGAGAAGCGGGCATGCAGGCACCCTCGGGCTGCGCCTGCCCGCTGCCGGCGGCTATGGCGGCATCGGCCCCGGTCATCGCGCGAGGGCCCAACACTTAGGCAAGTGTCAAACTATCGTTGCCTGGTGTCGCGCGCCATGATACTTAGCCATATGACTAACCAAGCGCTGGCCCTCGACCAGCTCTTCTCCGCCCTCTCGGACCCGACGCGCCGCGCCATCGTGGAGCGTCTCGTCCGCGGGCCGGCCAGCGTGAGCGAGCTGGCAAGGCCGTTGCCGATGGCGCTGCCGACCGTCGTCCAGCACCTGAAGGTGCTCGAGGGCAGCGGGCTCGTGAGGAGCGAGAAAAGAGGTCGCGTGCGCACTTGCCGTGTCGAGATGGATCGGCTCGACGCCGCCCGGAGCTGGCTCGGCAGGCAGCGCGCCCTTTGGGAGGCGCGGTTCGACCGCCTGGATGCCCTGCTGGAGGAGCACGAGGATGAGTGATGCTGGTCTGGATCTCGAGATCGTCCGTCTCGTCGCCGCCCCGCGCGCAAAGGTGTGGCGGGCCTGGAGCGACCCCGAGATCATCAAGCAGTGGTGGTGCCCACGGCCCTGGGTCACGGAGGTCCGCGCCTTCGACTTCCGCAGCGGCGGCGCCTTCCACACCTTCATGAGCGGCCCCGACGGCGGCGAGAGCGACAATCCCGGCATCTTTCTCGAGGTCGTGCCGATGGAGCGGATCGTCTGGACCTCGATGCTCGTCGAGGGCTGGCGCCCGGCCTCCCCCTGGCTCGCCATGACCGGCATTTTCGTCCTCGAGGAGGAAGGCTCGGGCACCCGCTACACGGCGCGCTGCCTGCACAAGGACGGCGAGGACCGCAAGCGCCACGAGGAGATGGGCTTCTTCGACGGCTGGGGCACGATGGTCCAGCAGCTGGAGGAAGTGGCACAGTCCCTCTAACGCCATGCCCGGCCACGCCGTATTGGCGGCCGCCGAAAGGCAACAACGGATCGCCACCTCAACTCTCAGTTGACAGTAGGCTATAGATCCTATAGAACGCGCAAATGCCTTCTACCTACCCCGCGCGTTCCCCCGCCTCGATGCCCGCGGCACGTACCGTGCGGCTGGCGCGGCGACTCGCCGGCGGCATGACGCCCGCCGAGGTCGCCAGGCACGAGGACACGGACGAGGCCGAGATTCTTTCGCTCCTCGAGGACGAGAAATTCCAGGAGCACGTCGCCTACTACCGGCGCGAGGCCGAGCTGCCCGAGGACGAGCGCGAGGCGCTCCTGATCAGGACGGCGTTCGCCAGCCTCCAGCACCTCGCCGACATGGGCGACACCAAGGCTCTTTTGTTCCTTGCCTACGAGGGCAACCGCGGCCGCCATCCGGAAAACCGCCTGCGCCGCCTCGTGACGCGCACGAGCGACCGCGATCCCGACGTCTGTGCGCCGGGACGAGATCGGCAGCGGCGCGCGCCCGACGACGCCATCCAGGCGTCGAACAATCCCGTCGCCGCCGAGCTTGTCTCGGACCTCCTCGCCTTCGCCCGGAGCAACCCGGACGTGGCCGACTGGGTCCTGCGTTACGCCGAGAGCCGCCACGCCGCGCTGGGAGAGAGCGGGGCCGGGGCGGTGGAGGAGCAAAAAAGGAGAGTGACAGACAAAAAGACCACGCCACCCTAGGGGCAGGGCGCCTTTACTTGTCACCGCCCGGCTCGACCGGGCGGTCAGGTGGCGGGGAGCAGGCGACTCCTGTCCCGTCGCGCCGTGTCACCTGATCCTCCGGTCACGCCGGGGGATGACACGGAAAAGCGGCCGGCGTCGACCCGTTGGCCCCCGATCACGTCGGGGGCGACAGGAGAGGTATGTGCACGCCGCCCCTGCATTCTTGTCACCCCACGGCGTGACCGGCGGGTCAGGTGACCGGGGCTACGCGCCTCCTGCCCCATCGCGCCGCGTCACCTGCCCCCTGGAGATGGCCGTGGGATAACGGAAGAAGCGCGTCCTCGCGTCCCCTCGCCTCGTCCTCGTCGCGCTGTTGCCCCCGCCACGACGGGCCCATGCCACATCCCGGACACGGCCTCGCCAGGCTGGGCGCAAGCTCTCATGTCCAGCTCGAGCACGACAAAGGAGAAAAGCAGCTTGATCCGATGCCCGAGCTGGCCCGGGCCACACCGCGCAAGCGGCCACTCGGGCCCGTGCGGCGCCTGCGGCTTGCCGGAGATGGCTGGGGGACCTGGATTCGAACCAGGACTGCTCGGTCCAGAGCCGAGAGTTCTACCGTTAAACTATCCCCCAAGGGCGGGCGCCGCGTGGGGATATTAGGTGGCGGTCATGCTTGTCAAGATGGCTGAGCCGAACCCGGCGTGGGAGCGAGCCGATCCAGGCGCTCGAGGCAGGCCGCGCGGTCCGGCCGGAAGTCCTCCGCCTCCCACCAGCCGCGCACCTCCTCGAGCAGGCGGCCGACCTCGGGGCCGGCGGGGATTCCACGTGCGAGCAGGTCGCGCCCCGACAGCGGGAAGCCCGGCACCTCGCTCGCCCCGAGCTCGGCGAGCAACGCCTCGAGCCGAGGGCGCGGCGCGTCGCCGGCGGCTGCGGCCAGACGAAGCAGGTCGGCCGCCAATGCCGCGCCATGGCGATAGACGAGCCGGCGCATGCCCTGCCTGTCGATGTCGAGCGGCGGCAGCGGCGACCGGACGAGGCCCGAGAGCCGCTCGGTGTCGCGCCCCGAGAGCCTCAGGCGCTCGACGACACGACCGACCTCCTGCGCGCGAGCGCCGGAGAGCAGCGCTGCGAGCCGGAGAACGGCGTCGGCTTCGGGCGCCACATGCAGCAGCGAGGCCAGGCGGGCGGGATCCACGGCCACGCCGAGAAGCTCGTCCAGGACGCCCACCTGCAGCATCAGGCGGAGGCTCTCGATCGCCTTGGGTGCCACGAGCAGGCGGCGCAGCTCCGCGGCGATGCGCTCGCCCGACAGCCTTGCCAGGCCGGCCCGCTCCTGGCTGACAGGCGTCGAGCGCAGCCAGGTCCGGCGCTCCCTCGCCGAAGCGCGCATAAAAGCGGAAAAAGCGCAGGATGCGGAGATAGTCCTCGCGGATCCGGGCCCGCGGGTCGCCGACGAAGCGCACGTGCCCACGCAGGAGGTCGGCCCGGCCGCCGAACGGATCATGGAGGCGGCCGTCCAGATCGCAGCTCATGGCGTTGAAGGTGAAGTCCCGGCGGGCCGCATCCTCGACGAAGTCGTCGGTGAACACCACGACGGCGCGCCGCCCGTCGGTGCGGACGTCACGCCGAAGCGAGGTGATCTCGAAGCTGCGCGTGCCCACATGCGCCGTGACGGTGCCGTGCGCGAGGCCTGTCGGCACCACCTTGAGGCGCGCCGCCTCCAGCAGGGCCAGCGTCGCGCTCCGGCGGCTCCTGTGTGGCGATATCGATGTCCAGCTCGTCCAGCGTGGGATCGACAAGCGTGTCCCGCACGCAGCCGCCCACGAAGCGCGCCCGGCGCCCGCCCCCCTCGAGCGCCGCCATGATGCGCCGCGACTCCGGTGCTGCCAGCCAGCGGGCGGCCGCCAGCGGGCGAGCCTCGCTCATCGGCCGGCGGGCTCCGAGCCCGCTGGTTGCGCCGGTCCGCGCTCCAGGCGGGGTGCCACATAGGGATGGAGCGATGCAGGCCCCTGCACGACCGCCAGGGACGCCAAGGCTGAGGCAGGCCAGCAGGAGCCCCACGACCGTGAGCGCGAACCAGGGATATCCGCGTGGCTGCCGCAGGCGGCGCGCCATCAGCATGCGCGCCGCGAAGTAGATGATGAACGGCAGCAGCAGGGGCACGATGGCCCTGAGCAGGAGACGCATCATCATGGCTCAGTCGCGGAGCCGGCTGGCCAGGTTGACGAGGATGGCCGCCGTGGCACCCCAGATGTAGCGGTTCTCATAGGGCAGAACATAGAAGTGCCGGCGTCGCCCGGCCCGCTCGTAGGAGTCCCTGCGGTGATTGGCGACGTCGAGAATGAAGCTGAGCGGTACCTCGAACGCCTCCGAGACCTCGAACGGATCCACCCGCAGCTCGATCGGCGGCTCGATCCAGCCGAGCACCGGCTGGATCTGGAACCCCGTCACGGTCTCGTAGGGCTCGAGAGCCCCGAGGAGCTCCACCTGCGCCGGATCAAGCCCGATCTCCTCCTCGGCCTCGCGCAGCGCAGCCGCAGCGACGCTCGCATCTTCCGGCTCGATCCGCCCGCCGGGAAAGCTGATCTGTCCCGCATGATCGCGCAGGTGCGCCGTCCGCTGGGTCAGAAGGATGGAAGGGCCTCCCGGCCGCCCCACGAAGCCCACGAGCACCGCCGCCGGCACTGGCGCTCGATCCGGCAGCAAGGGTCCGCCATCGTCTCGCTCGAGCCATGTGCGGCCACCATCGCGTTGCCGCGGGGCCTCAAGGCGCGCTTTCAGCCAAGCTCGATCGATGTCCGATACCGGGCCGGCCGGAGCCACCTCAGGCATCGCCCTCTCCAACGTCATGCCCGAGAGGGAAGAACACGCCTGCGCTCCAGACACCGAGGGTCGTGGGCCGTGCCGGGTCCGGCTCGGCGAGGTCGACAAGCTCGTAGAAGACGGCAGGCGTCACGCGTGCCTCCAAGCCCCGATCGAGACGAACGTATGGAACAGACCCTCCAACCCCACGGTCGCGCAGCTCGAGGACGTGGTCGCGATCCAGCCACACCCACGCGTCGATGTTCGTCCGCACCGCAAGCTGCTGCTCGGCCGATGCGCCACGACGCTCAAGCTCGACAGCCAGAAAGGGAGCGTCCTCGACCTGGACACGCCAGCGCTCATAGGGCGTCACCAGCCAGTAGGCACCGTCGGCAGCGCGGTGCAACGCGGATGCGAACAGGCGGACCAAGCCTACGCGCTCGATGGGCGAGCCTCGGTAGATCCATCTGCCGTGCCGGTCGATCAGCATGTCCAGATCGGCACCCGCGACCACACCGCTGGCCAGCGCCTCGAGCGTCGCCTCCGGATCGAACCGCTGCACCCCGGCCTTCACCCTTCCGAGCATCAACCCTGTGCCAAACACCGTGCCATCGTCTATGTATTATATTGCCATGTCCGGTCCAGGCCCGGCAGCATTGAACCTGTAGGTGGAAGGGGTCGAAGGTGCAGCCGCAAACCGATGAGCATGACATCGTTGCCGAGGCGGAGCGCGCGATCGAGAGGCTCGGTCAGGTCCGGACTGCGCTGGGACGGATCATCTTCGGTCAAGAGCGCGTGATCGACGAGACCCTGGTGACGCTCCTGGCCGGCGGCCACTGTCTGCTCGTGGGCGTCCCGGGCCTGGCCAAGACACGCCTGGCAGAGACGCTGGGCGTGGTGCTCGGCCTCGCCCAGAAGCGGGTGCAGTTCACACCCGACCTTATGCCGGCCGATATCCTGGGCTCCGAGGTGCTGGACGAGTTGCCGGGCGGACGCCAGGCCTTCCGCTTCATCCCCGGTCCCATCTTCGCCCAGCTGCTGATGGCGGACGAGATCAACCGGGCCAGCCCGCGCACGCAGGCGGCGCTCCTTCAGGCGATGCAAGAGCGACGGGTGACCATCGCCGGCCAGGATCATGCCCTCCCCCAGCCGTTTCACGTGCTTGCCACCCAGAACCCGATCGAGCAGGAGGGCACATACCCGCTTCCCGAGGCGCAGCTCGACCGGTTCCTGCTCCAGGTCAACGTGGACTACCCGCCGCTCGAGGCAGAAAGGCGCATGATGGTCGCCACCACGACCGGAGGCGAGGCCGTCGCCGGCAATGTGCTGGATGGCGCAGAGCTGCTGCAGCTTCAGGCCCTCGTCCGCCGCATGCCCGTCGGCGAGCAGGTGGTCGATACGATCCTCAAGCTGGTCCGCGCCGGCCGGCCCGAGAACCAGCTCATCGAGAACATCGCCGATCACGTCTCCTGGGGTCCCGGACCACGTGCCAGCCAGGCGCTGATGCTCACGGTCCGCGTCAGAGCGCTGCTCGACGGGCGCTTCGCCCCCTCGCTCGACGACGTGATGGCGCTCGCCGGGCCGGTGCTCCGCCATCGCATGGCCGTCACGTTCGCCGCCCGAGCCGAGGGGATCACCGTCGACACCATCATCGAGCGCCTCTGCCGGCATGTCGCCTGAGCCAGGGGGCCCTTCGTCGACCCGCGACCTCGTCGGTGTCCGCGACAGGGCCGAGCGGCTCGCCCAGCGTCTGCCTGGGCTGCTCGTCGAGGCCGACCGCGTCGCGTCCACGGTGGCACAAGGTGTGCACGGTCGTAGGAGAACCGGCGTCGGCGAGACCTTCTGGCAGTTTCGCCCCTACGGCCCGGGAGACGATGCGCATGCCATCGACTGGCGCCAGTCGGCACGGAGCAGGCAGCTTTTCATTCGCGAGCAGGAATGGGAGGCGGCCGAGAGCGTCTGGTTGTGGTGCGACCTCTCGCCATCGATGCGCTTTCGCTCCGGCCGCGGTCTGCCCACCAAGGTCGACCGGGCGCTGCTTCTCACCATCGGTCTGGCATCGCTGCTCGTGCGCGGGGGCGAGCGTGTGACGCTGCTAGGGACAGGCGAGCGGCCGCGAGGCGGCCGGCAGGGGCTCAGCCATCTCGTGCGTCAGATCACGGAGTCCGAGGATCCGGCGGCGCCACTGCCGCCCTCCATCCGCCTGCCGCGCTACGCGCGGCTCGTGCTGGTCTCGGACTTTCTGGAGCCGCTGGAGAGCCTGCGCGCGCGGTTCCAGGCCTACGTGGCGACAGGCGGCAGGGGCTGCCTGCTCCAGATCATTGACCCGGCGGAGGAGGAGCTACCGTATCAGGGCCGAATGCTCTTCGAGGGAATGGAGCGTGAGGGGCGCGCCTTGATCGGCAATGTCAGCTCGATACGGGAGCGCTACAGGAGGCGCTTTGCAGCGCACTGCGATGAACTCAATCGGCTTGCCGGACGGCAGAACTGGCGTCTCGCCGTCCACCGCACCGATCGCAGCGCCGAGTCGGGTCTCCTGATGCTCTACCAGCTGCTGGCACCTCACGCGGTGCGCTGATCCCCATGCTGAACCTCGGCCTGCTCGCCTTCACCCAACCTTGGCTCCTGGCCGCCTTGGCGGCCTTGCCGGCGCTCTGGATCCTCCTGCGTATCACCCCGCCGTCGCCTCGGCGCCTGCCCTTCCCAGCGCTCCGGCTGTTGCTTCGCCTGGAGCCTCGCGAGGAGACGCCGGCGCGAACGCCCTTGTGGCTTCTCCTGATGCGCATGGCCCTGGCGGCCCTCATCATCCTCGGCCTCGCGGGTCCGGTACTGCATCCGGCAGCGCGCCTCGCCGGTGGCGGTCCCCTGCTGCTGGTCGTCGACGACGGCTGGGCAGCTGCGCCGAGGTGGCGGGAGCGCATTGGCAGCCTCGATGAGATCCTGGCCCAAGCGGAGCGACAGGACCGGAGCGTGATGATCCTCCGAACGGCGCCGCCACCGATGGGTCCGATGACGATCACCAGGACCGATGCCGCTCGGGCGCGCGAGGCGCTGGCCGGCTGGCACCCGGAGCCCTGGCCGGTCGACCGGGCGGCTGCCGCCAAGCTGCTGAGCGAGGTTTCGAAGGGAGCACGCGTCATCTGGCTCACCGATCGTGTCGCGGACAGCCAGCAGGCGATCGATGCCGCACGCGAGCTGGAGCAGAAGCTTGCGGAGATCGGGCCGCTGCGTGTTCTGGCCGACGAGCCCGCATCGCTCCCGCCCGTCCTGCGGCCACCCGACTCATCGGCGGCGTCCCTTACCATGCAGGTCGACCGGCCGGCGCCCGGCCCCGCGACATCGCGAGAGGTAAGAGCGGTCGGTCCCAGCGGGGAGATCCTGGGTCGGGTGCTGGCGAGCTTCGCCGAGGGTGCCACCTACGCCCACGCGACCTTCGATCTGCCTTTGGAGCTGCGGAACCGTATCGCGCGCCTCGACCTCGCACCTCCGGCGGGGATCGGCGGCACCATCCTGCTGGACGAACGCTGGCGACGGCGCGCTGTCGGCCTGATCGGCTCGCGGCAGGACGTCTCCGAGGAGCCCCTGCTCTCTGAGCTTTTCTTCATTGAGCGCGCCCTGGCGCCCTATGCAGAGGAGCACACCGGCCCGCTTCAGGCGCTCCTCAAGACACCCCTGTCGATGATCGTGATGCCGGACACAGGCAAGATCGATGAAGCCGATCGGCAGGCACTGCTGGGCTGGATCGATCGCGGCGGCGTCCTGCTTCGCTTCGCCGGGCCGCGCCTCGCCGCTGCCGGCAGCGACAAGCTGGTGCCGGTGGTGCTCCGCTCGGGCGACCGTCAGCTCGGCGGTGCGCTCTCCTGGTCACATCCCCTGCCGATCGGCCAGTTCAACGCCCATGGGCCGTTCGTGGGTCTCCAACCGGCTGCCGACGCGGTAGTCAGCCGCCAAGTGCTGGCCGAGCCCGGCCCCGGCCTCGAGGCCGCGACCTTCGCATCGCTCAGCGATGGAACCCCGCTTGTCACCGGCCGTCGCGAGGGCAAGGGCTGGCTCATCCTGGTGCATACAACGGCCAACACCGCTTGGACAAACCTGCCGCTGTCGGGCCTTTTCGTGGACATGCTCAGACGCGTGCTGACGCTCGCATCGGGGGCAGGCGGGGCTCAGACGGGCCTCTATGAGGCTGATGCCGTGCTCGACGCGGATGGCCATCTGCGGCCGGCTCCACCGGGGCTCGCTGCGGTGCCGGCGGACCGGCTTGCCGAGCTGATGCCATCGCCAGCGCACCCCCCTGGCCTCTATGGACCGGCGCGTCGGCTGGAAGGCGGCGACGAGCAGGGCGCGGCAAGGGTTGCCATCAACCTGCAACGGGCCGTCGGCGCGCTGCACATGCTGACGGCGGCGGATCTCGGTGCGACGCCCCTGCCCTATGTCCGCACCGCCGAGACGGACCTGGCGCCCTGGCTGCTGCTCGCGGCTCTGCTGATCCTCCTTTTAGACATCCTGATCGGGTATGGCTTTCGGGGTCTGCTTCCGGCGCTCGGCCGAGCCGGAGCGGCCGTTGTCCTGCTCGCGCCCATGTCCTCGCACGCCGCAGACGGCGCTGCCGCAATGGCCGCCGCGAACGAGACGCGCCTCGCCTACGTCCTTACCGGCGTACCCGACGTCGACGAGCTGAGCCGGGCCGGCCTCGTAGGTCTTACACGCGTCCTTCAGGACCGCACCTCCGTCGAGGCGGCAGAGCCCGTGGGCGTCGATCTCAGCACGGATGAGCTTGCCGTCTACCCGCTGCTCTACTGGCCCGTGGCACCACAGGAGCCCAATCTGGACGCGACAGCGTCCCAGAACGTGCAACGCTACATCGACAATGGCGGGATGATCCTCTTCGACACGAAGGATGCCGGCACGCTGCTGCCCGGGCAGGAAGGCAGCGGACCGGGCGAGCAGCGGCTGGCCCAGCTGTTGGCAGGGCTCGATATTCCCCCCCTCGTCCGTATCCCGGCGGATCACGTGCTGACGCGCTCCTTCTACCTCATGCAGGACTTCCCCGGTCGATGGACCGGACAGCCGGTCTGGGTCGATCAAGTGCCCGTGTCGGTGAATGACGGTGTGTCCAGCGTCATCATCGGGGCAAACGACTGGGCTGGCGCCTGGGCCGAGGATCAGTATCACCGACCGCTGCTGCCTGTGGTGCCGGGTGGGGAGGAGCAGCGCGAGATGGCGCGTCGCTTCGGAGTGAACCTCGTGATGTACGCTCTCACCGGCAACTACAAGACCGACCAGGTGCATGTGCCGGCCCTCCTGGAGCGGTTGGGCCAGTGACCAGCCTGAGCCTTGTTCTCGAGCCGTACCTTTCTGTCTGGGTCCTCGTTGGCCTGGCCATCCCTGTGGCTGTGCTCCTTGCCTGGGGTGCCTATCGCCGGGCCAAGGGGTGGCCGTGGCGGCTGGCATTTGCGGTGCTTCTCCTGGGCGCGCTCGCCAATCCCGTCCTTCGCCAGGAACAGCACGATCCGCTTCCCGATGAGGCTCTCCTCGTCCTCGACCAGTCGCCGAGCCAGAAGCTCGAGCAGCGCACGCCCGAGATGGAGGCCGCGGTCAGAACGCTGCGAGCGCGCCTGGCCGAGCTCGGCGACATCGAGGTGCATGAGGTCACCGTTCCCGGCGGCAGCAACGGCACGGACCTGTTCCATCACGTGGACGAAGCCCTGGCCGAGATCGACCGGAGCCGGCTCGCGGCCGTGATCGCGCTCACCGACGGCGAGGTCCATGACGTGCCGCCGGTGAAGGACGCCTCCCCGATCGATGCGCCGCTGCATGTGCTTTTGACGGGCCGACAGAACGAGACGGATCGGGCACTCGTCGTCGAGGAGGCCCCGAGCTTCGCGATGGTCGGTGAGCCGCAGAGCGTGCGCGTCCGGGTCGAGGACCGACCCGGCCCGGCCAGCGACGCGCCGGTCCGCGTGACCCTCAAGGTTGACGGCAATGTCGTCGACGACACCGCCGCGCGGCCGGGCGTTGCGCTCTCGCTGCCCTTCACGCTCGACAAGGCGGGGCGGACGGTCCTGGAGATCGAGGCGGCGCCGCTTGCCGGCGAGCTGACCGGGCTCAACAATCGCGCTGTCCTGGCGATCAACGGCGTGCGCGACCGGCTGAGGGTGCTCCTCGTCTCCGGCCAACCCTATCCCGGCCTACGAGTGTGGCGAAACCTTCTCAAGGCCGACCCTGCCGTCGACCTGGTCCATTTCACCATCCTACGCCCCCCGGAAAAGCAGGACGGGACGCCGATCCGCGAGCTGGCACTGATCGCCTTCCCCTCTCGCGAGCTGTTCGAGGTGAAGCTCAACGAGTTCGACCTCGTGATCTTCGACCGGTACAGCCGCCGGGGCCTGCTGCCTCTCGGCTACCTCGACAACGTCGCGCGCTATGTCGAGCAGGGAGGAGCGTTGCTGGAAGCCGCGGGGCCAGGGTTCGCGGGGCCGGCCAGCCTCTACCGCACGCCCCTCGCCCGCGTGCTTCCCGGCCGGCCATCGGGCGAGGTCTTCGAGCGGCCCTTCCGTCCGACCGTCACGACGCTCGGTGACCGACATCCGGTAACGCGCGGCCTTACACCTCTGACCGGCGAGGCCGAGCTGGGGCGAGTGGTTCCGCCAGATCGACGTCGAGCCCGGCGATGCCCAGGTCCTCATGACCGGCGTATCCGACCGTCCACTGCTCATCCTCAAGCGCGTGGGCAAGGGCCGGGTGGCCCAGCTCCTCTCGGACGAGGCTTGGCTCTGGGCGCGCGGGTTCGACGGCGGCGGCCCGCAGGCGGCTCTGCTGCGCAGGCTCGTCCATTGGCTCATGAAGGAGCCCGAGCTCGAGGAGGAGGCACTGGGCGCGACGGCCTCGGGGGACGGCATCGAGATCGAGCGGCGCTCGCTGAAGGGTGATCCGGTCCAGATCACGGTAACGAGCCCGTCAGGCAAGGAACAGCAGATCACGCTGACACCCGGCACAGACGGCGTCGCAACGAAGTGGGTCGAGGCTCAGGAGGATGGCCTCTACCGTATCACCGACGGCGAGCACACCGCCTACGCCACGCCCAGGCCCATAGCACCCGCCGAGCTGGCCGACATGCGCGCGACCCCCGACAGGCTCGAGCCGGTCGTCGCGGCGAGTGGCGGGTCTATCGGATGGCTCGCATCCGACGGCGTGCCGGATCTCCGCCAGATCGATGCAGGACGGCGCATGAGTGGCCGCGGCTGGATCGGCCTCAAGAGGAACGGCGCCTACACCGTGACCGGCACCACCGAGACGACGCTGCTGCCCGCCTGGCTCGCCCTTGTGCTCCTGATCGGCACCGCCGCCATCGCCTGGTGGCGCGAGGGTCGCGCCTGAGGACGTGCGACCGGAGCCCTGTCGTCTCAGCGCGGCGCGCTACGCAGGATCTGGGTTCCAAAGCCATGCTCGGTAAACAGCTCGAGGATAATCGCGTGCGGCACGCGGCCGTCGAGGACAACGGCCGCGTCCACGCCCTGCTCCACGGCGAGGAGACAGGTCTCGATCTTGGGGATCATACCGCCTGAGATGACCCCGGCCGCGATCAGCGCACGGGCCTCCTGATCCGTGAGCGTCGGCAGAAGGTGCTTGCCGGCGTCCAGGACGCCTTTCACGTCGGTCAACATGAGAAGCTTGCGGGCCCTCAGCGCGCCCCCGAGCGCACCTGCCGCCGTGTCCGCGTTGATGTTGTACGTCTGGCCGTCCTCGCCCGCGCCGATCGGCGCGATCACCGGAATGATGTCGGTACCCTTGAGGACGTCGAGCACGGCCGTGTTGATCCGGGACGGCTCGCCGACGAAGCCTAGGTCGAGGACCTGCTCGATGCTCGATCCCGGATCACGCCGCGTGCGGGTGAGCTTCCTCGCCTCGATCAGGTTGCCATCCTTGCCGCTGAGGCCGACCGCCTTGCCGCCTGCGGACTGGATCGCCGTCACGATCTCCTTGTTGATCTTGCCGGCGAGAACCATCTCGACGACCTCGACCGTGGCCGCGTCCGTAACCCTCAGCCCGTCGATGAAAGCGGACTGGATCTTCAGCCGATCCAGCATCGCCTTGATCTGCGGCCCACCGCCATGCACGACCACCGGGTTGATGCCGACCTGCTTCAGCAGCACGACGTCCCGCGCGAAGTCGCGGGCAACGGTCTCGTCGCCCATCGCGTGACCACCATATTTCACCACCATCACCGCGCCCTGGTAACGCCGCATGTAGGGCAGCGCCTCGATCAAGGTGCCGGCGATCGTCTGGGCCTCTGGGCTTGCAGGGGCAGAGCTCATGCTTGGCGCTCGCTCGCTGGTGGAAGGGCGTGGGTGGCGAGGATGGCCCGCAGCTCGGCGATCCCCTCGCCCTTGCGCGAGCTGGTAGGAGCGACCATCGGCAGCGCACCCGGCCGGCGCCTCAGCACCTCTTCCACAGCCGCCACGGTGTCGGCAAGCTGGACCGGGCCCACGAGATCAGCCTTGGTGAGAACCACAAGGAACGCCACTGCCGCCTTGGCCAGCAGGTCCATCGCGGCCTCGTCGGTGCTCTTCAGGCCGTGTCGAGCGTCGACGAGCACGCAGACCAGCCGCAGGGTCGGCCGGCCACGCAGATAGGCGAAGACAAGCTCGGTCCAGGTCTCGACCTTGTCCTTGGGCGCCTTGGCAAAGCCATAGCCGGGCAGGTCGACGAGGCAGAGCCGGCTGCCGAGATCGAAGAAGTTCAGCTCCTGGGTCCGTCCCGGGGTGTTTGAGGTGCGGGCCAACGTGTTGCGACCCGTGAGCGCGTTCACCAGGCTCGACTTGCCGACGTTCGATCGGCCGGCGAAGGCGACCTCCGGGAGACCTCCTTCCGGAAGCTGATCGAGACGGGCGACACCGCGCATGAACGCGCAGGCCTGGGCGAACAGCCTCCGCCCGGCCTCGACGTCCAAGGACTCCTCTGACTCGCTACGCGGACTTCCCATCATCCCTCGACCCGTCTCCTCCGCGCAGCGCCGCCTAGAGGCTCGACCGCCACCGGCTCCGGCGGCGCCCTGCCCGCGCGGAACGAGAAGCTTCAGCTGATCTTTACACCCATCCGCCTCATGATCACCCACTGCTGCGTGATGGAGAGAAGATTGTTCCACGTCCAGTAGATCACGAGACCGGCCGGGAAAGTAGCGAACAGGAACGTGAAGATAACCGGCAGGAACATCATGACCTTAGCCTGGGTCGGATCGGCCGGCGCCGGGTTGAGCTTCTGCTGGAGGAACATCGTGACACCCATGGCCAGGGGCCAAGCGCCGATCATCAGCATATGCGGCGGGGTCCAAGGAATGATGCCGAAAAGATTGAAGATGGTCGTCGGGTCCGGAGCCGATAGATCGTGAATCCAACCGAAGAAGGGCGCATGCCGCATCTCGATGTTCACGAAGAGAACCTTGTAGAGGGAGAAGAAGACCGGAATCTGCACGACAATCGGCAGACAGCCGGCCATCGGATTCACCTTCTCCTTCTTATAGAGCGCCATAAGCTCCTGGTTCATCTTGGCTCGGTCATCGCCGTACCGCTCGCGCATCTTCTGCATCTCGGGCTGGAGCTTCTTCATTTTGCTCATGGCCCGATAGGATTTATTGGCGAGCGGAAAAAACAGAAGCTTGACGCATAGGGTAAGCAAGAGAATTGCTAGGCCATAATTTCCTATGTAATGATAAAAGAAATCCAATATGATCAATATTGGGCGCGTCAGAAAGAAGAACCATCCAAAGTCAATGGCATAGTCAAACAACGGAATATGATATTGATCTTTGTACTGATTGAGAAGATTGAACTGCTTCGCGCCAGCGAAGAGGCGCGACGTAACATCGGTACTCTGGCCAGGCTGCACCACAATGGCGTCGCCTAGAAAATCTACCTGGTACCGATCCTGTCCACCCACACTGACGTGATGGAATCTCGCCTTCAGCTTCTCTTCCTGATCCGGAACGACCGCGGCCAGCCAGTACTTGTCCGTGAAGCCGATCCAGCCACCCGTGCTCTCATACTCGGTGGTCCCGGCCTTGACGAGGTCCTTGTAGTTGGGCTCGTGCAACGTCCCATCAAGCACGCCGATTGGGCCCTCGTGCAGGATGTAGTAGCCCATCGTCTGCGGGGTGCCCCATCGGCTGATCAGCCCGAAAGGGAAGAGCGTGATTGGCTGGTCGGTCGTGTTCGTGACGCTGCGCGTCACCGTCATCATGTAGTGATCATCGATCGTGATGCGCTTGCCGAACTCCAGGCCCTCGCCGTTGTTCCAGCGCAGAACGACCGGATCGCTTGGCGTCAGGGGATGATCTGAAGCGCTCTCCCATGCCGTCTTCTGGCCCGGCACGACGGTCGCCTTGTCCTTCGGAACCCAGCCGAACTCGGCGAAGTAAGTGTCCGGAGAGCCTGCGGGGTTCAGGAGCTTGATCTCTGCCGAGTTCGGATCGACCGTGACATGGTAGTCGGCGAGCTTCACATCGTCGATCCGGCCGCCCACCAGCGGCAATGAGCCGTGGATGCTGCTCGTATCGATCGGCAGCCTCGGCACCGAGGCCAGCTCCTCAGCCCGAGGCTCGAGCTTCGCCTGAGCGGCTGTGCCCGGAGCGGTCGGCGCCTGGCCACCCGGGCTGGCGGCCGTGCTCTGCTCCTGGGTCTGGGACGACGTCTGGTGCTTTTGCGCCTCCCGCATCCTCGGCGCCTCGACGAAGAACTGGAAGGCGAGGATTATCCCGACCGAGACGACGATCGCGAGGATGAGGTTGCGCTGGTCCGTCATGACGGCGATGAGCTCCTTGACCGCTCTACGCGCTCAATGGCGGGCGGCGTGACGATGAGCGAGCCCCTTCTCGGCCCGCGAAGGCATGGGAGGCACCGGATCATAGCCCGATCCCCCCCAGGGGTGACAGCGGCCGATCCGCCGCAGGGTCAGCCAGCCACCACGGACGGCACCATGTGTGGCCAGCGCATCGAGCGCATACTCGGAACAGGTTGGCAGGAAACGGCACCGCGGCCCAACCAGCGGCGATATGACCAGCCGATATAGCAACACCAAGCCGCGCAGCAACCGCGCAATCAGGCCCGGACGCGCGCCTTGCCCGCCCGATCCGCTATCCGGCTGACAGCTTCGCGGAGCGCCGCCTTCAGATCCTGGAAATCGCATTCCAGCGCCATTGGCCGAGCGACGAGCACATAGTCGAAGCCGGGCCGTCCGATCTCAGGAAAAACCATCCTGGCCGCCTCACGGAGCCGACGGCGTGCCCTGTTTCGTACAACCGCCACCCCGAGGCGCTTTGTCGCCGTGAAGCCCACACCGATCGCCCGCTCACCACCTGGCCCGCTCCGCCTGACGCACTGCAGCACGAACGCCGCCGAGTTCCATCGCGCACCTCGAGAAGCCGCAACGAACTCGGCACGGCGCTTGAGCCGTGTCACAACGGAGGCTGGCTCACCCGCCGTGGCGGTCAGGCGGACAACCGCTTGCGACCGCGCGACCGGCGGGACGCGATCACCTTGCGGCCTCCCACAGTCGACATTCTGGATCTGAAGCCATGGCGGCGTTTCCGCACGAGCCGGCTCGGCTGGTAGGTACGCTTCACTTGGATCACCTCTGAATCGCGGAAAACGCGGAAATCGTCGCACGGCGGTATAGTGACCCCCCATGCCAGTGTCAAACACGCGGGTCCACACGGCTCACCTGAATTTGAGGAGCTCTGTCGGTGGCGACGATGGTCTAAGAGGCCCCGGTGCGAATTGCGACGTTCTCGGAGACCCCAGCGTGTGCCGGCGCCCTGCCATTCTGGTCACCCTTCTCGTCCTTCTAGCGATGGCCACTTCCGCGGCGTCGGAGGAAGCACGCTGGGCTCGATTTCAGGCCCACGATCCGAACAGCACCATGGCGGTGGACAACGAGGCCTGGACGGCCTTCCTCGCGCGCTATGTGAGGACCAGAGCCGATGGACTGAGCCTCGTAGCCTACGGCGCAGTGACGCCCGCGGACCAGCGATCGCTTCAGCGCTACCTGACGAGCCTGGAGGCCACGCCCGTCTCGCGCTACTCGCGCGCCCGAGCAGCTGGCGTTTTGGATCAACCTCTACAATGCGCTCGCCGTCCGACAGGTGCTTCAGCGCTATCCGATCGATTCGATTCGCGACATCGGCGGCGCATCCAATGGCGCAGCCTCTGGGCCCTGGAAGGAGAAGATTGCGCATGTCGAGGGAAAGCCCCTGTCGCTCGACGACATCGAGCAAGGCATTCTGCTGCCGATCTGGCGCGATTCACGCACCATCTATGCCCTGAGCTGCGCCGCCATAGGCTGCCCGAGCCTACGCCCCATACCCTACAGCGCATCGACCATCGACAACCAGCTCGATGCGGCCGCGATCGCCTACGTGAACAGCGCAAGGGGCGTCACAATCATCGGTGATCGGCTGATCGTCTCCGAGCTGTACGAATGGCACAAGGCCGAGTTCGGCGGGAGCGAGGCCGGTATCATCCACCATCTCCTCGCTTACGCCTCGCCCGACATGGCGATGAGGCTGCAGCAGATCAGTCATATCGACGGCTTCGAGTTCGACTGGGCACTGAACCGCGCCCGATGACCTCCAGGACGACTGATTTGCCAGTCGGGCCGGGCCAGACTAAAAGCCCCGCCTTGGGGTCATCGGGGAACGGGAACGTGCATCATGGCCGGCCCGAGCGATCGTCCGGCGCCGGGCCGAGGCCTCTCGGCGCGAATTCTGCTCCTCGCGATCGCCTTCCTGCTGCTGGGCGAGGTGCTGATCTATGTGCCCTCGATCGCCCGCTTCCGCCTCACCTACCTTCAAGAGCATCTGGCTGCGGCACGGCTCGCATCCCTCAGCCTGGAGGTGCCTCATGAAGGCTCCCTGCCGGCAGATCTGGAGGCTCAGCTGCTGAGCCACGCCGGCGTCCGCTCCATCACCCTCTGGGCTCCACGTGCCGAACGCATGCTCGGCAAGATGATGCCGGTTGATCGCGTCTACGACCTGCGCAACCCCACGCCGGCGCTCCTCGTCCTCGACAGCCTCGAGACGCTGGCGGCGCGGCCTCGGCAGCTGATCCGTGTCATCGGCCCCTCACCGATGGACAAGGACATGACGATCGACATCACGCTGGACGAGGATCCCCTGCGGGCTGCCATGCTCGACTACTCCCGTCGCATCGTCGAGCTCTCCTTCGTGCTCTCAGGCATCATGGCGACCCTTCTCTTCCTCAGCCTGAGGCGCATGATCGTCATGCCGCTTCGATCAATCACCCAGGGTCTTGCGAGCTTCAGGCAAAGGCCCGAGGATCGGAGCGCCGACCGCAGGCCGTCCGGGAGGGCGGACGAGATCGGCATCGTCGAGCGGGAGCTCGCCGACATGCAGCGCGACCTGCGCCAGGCGCTGGCCCAGAAGACTCGTCTGGCGGCGCTCGGCGCAGCGGTGGGCAAGCTCAGCCACGACCTCAAGAACATCCTGGCTTCCGCCGTGCTGATATCCGATCGTCTCGAGGCGAGCGCCGATCCCGCCGTGCGCAAAGTGGCGCCGCGATTGGTCGGCTCACTCGACCGGGCCATCCGCCTTTGTATCGACACCTTGGGTTTCGCCCGTGAGCAGCCCCGCGAGCCAAGCTTCACCCGCTTTGCGCTGCCGCCCCTGCTGGACGAGGTGGCGGAGACGGTGAGAGCCGACAGCCCATGGCTTACCTGGCGGAACGAGGGACCGGCCGGCCTCGAGATCACGGCTGACCGGGACCAGCTCTATCGCGTGCTGCTCAATCTGGGCCGCAACAGCCGTGAGGCGATGGCGGAGAGCGGAGGGACGGTCCAGGTGAGTGTGGTGCAGGACCCGGACGAGGTGCGGGTGATTGTATCTGACACCGGATCAGGTATCTCGGACCTCGTCCTGCCTCAACTGTTCGCGACCTTTTCGGGCTCCACCAAGCCTGGAGGCAGCGGCCTTGGCCTCGCCATCTGCCGCGAGATCATGCGCGCCCATGGCGGCGATGTGCGGCTCGTCGAGACGGGACCTGGAGGAACGACCTTCGAGCTCATTCTCCCCTCGCGCGCAATCGCGGGCACGGTGGCAGCGGAATGAGATACCGATCAGGACCCATCTGGTTGATGGCGCTTGGCGCGCTGGCGCTTTCCGCCTGCGGCTATCAAGGCCCGGCCGTCGCCGGCTATCCTGGCCTGCAGCTCAAAATCATCAACTACTATGATCGCCGCGGTTGGGAGCAGGGCGCCAACTGCATCCTTCCACAGATGGGTGCCATCACGGTCCAGCAGGTGGTCGAGGATACGCCGACACGGCTCGTTCTCGATCTCCGCTACTGGTACCAGTCCGACGACTTCGGCGATCGGGACGTGTTCATCCGGCCCTTCCGCTGTCAGGGCTGGAACCAGCGGACCTTCGTGATCAACAAGAGCCCGGGCGGCCGCCTCGACGTCGTCGGGATGAGCGGGCCGCAGCGATCCCTGAAATGACCACCGTCAGCCGTCGCGGAAGGCCGCGTCCCGCACGCGCCAGATCCGCTCCGTCAGATAGGACAGGATCGTCCGCTCGCCGGTCTTGACCTCCACGTCGACGACCATGCCAGGCGCCACCTCGAGGTCCCCCGGCTTCGGCCCCAGGTGGTCGCGCTCCGTCGCTATGACGACGACGTAGGACGGGGAACCCCTCCCCGGCTCTGGTGTGACGTCCGCTGCGATCTTGGTGATGCGGCCCTCGAGCACGCCGTGGCGCAGGAAGTCGAAGGTCCGGACCTTGATGGTGGCGGGCAAGCCCAGCCTGATCCTGCCGATGTCGTCATTGGCAACCCGAGCCTCGACCACCAGCCCCTCGTCGGTCGGCACCAGCTTCATCAGCGGCTCGTTGGCTCCGACGGACTGACCGGAAGCCGCGACCGCAAGATCCTGCACCACGCCCGCCACAGGGGCTCTCACCACCAGCCCGTCGAGCAGCCCCCGCTGGCCTTCGCTCTGCTCCTCGAGTCGATCGCGCTCGGCCGTCGCGTCGCTCAGCTCCATCAAAACCTGACTGTGCCAATCCTTCTCGAGCCCCGCGAGCCTGCTTTGGCTTTCGGCAAGCGCCGCCTGTGCGGCTGCGAGGCCCGCCTCGGTCTTCTTCAGCTCGCCCTCGGCGTCGCTCACCTGCTGTTGCAGCTGGACGAGCTTGAGCTTGGGATAAAGCCCGCGATCGGCGAGCTGGGTCACCGCCTCGAGCTGCTGGCGCAACAATGTCGAGCCATTCCGAAGCCTGCCCAGCTCGGCGCCCGCCGTCCGCAACTCGCTGCGACGGGCCTCGACGGCGCGCCCGAGGGTCTCGTGCTTGGCCGCATAGGCCTCGGCGCGCGCGGCCATCAGTCGCATCTCGGAGCCGACGAGGTCTGGGCGGGCGGCGGCCACGCCCGCCTCAAGAGGGAGTGGCGTGCCGTCCGCCTCCGCCCTCAGACGCGCCACCTCCATCTGCTTGACCTGGAGGCGCCCCTGGAGCTCGGCATACTGGTCCTGCCGTATCTCCGGGTCCAGGCGGACCAGCGGCTGTCCGGCGACGACACGCTGACCGTCGCTCACGAGGATCTCGGCAACGCGGCCGCCACGCGGGTGGTTGATCACCTTGACCCGCCCCGCCGGCTCGACTTGCCCGGGGGCCCTCACCACCTCGTCCACATGGGCCCACGCCATCCAGCCGACCAGAGCCACGAGAAGCGTGGCGATGATGAGGATCAGGGATCCTGCCAGTGGTGTCGTGCGGCTCTCGATCAGCGAGCGGGCATCGTGGAATGCACCGATGATCGTCGGTCCGGGCCAGCATCGGCCTAGCCTCAGCTTACCGCGTGCAGGCCGGCTCGACGCCGGCTCGGCTCGATGAGGCCAGCGATCTCGCCAGGGCTGCCGGCTCGAAGAACGCGGCCGCCCTGCAGCAGGATCGCGCGATCGCAGGCTGCGAGCACGCCCCGACGATGCGTCACCATGACGAGCGTGCGCCCGCTGCCGGCGCGCCGGAGGTTTTGGAGCAGATAGGCCTCGGTGGCACTGTCGAGGGCGCTCGTGGCCTCGTCGAGGACGAGGACGCGCGGATTGCGCAGGAGGGCCCGGGCGATGGCGATGAGCTGGCGCTGGCCCATCGAAAGGCCTGTGCCGCCAGGACCGAGGACGGTGTCGTAGCCCATCGGGCAGCTTCTGGATCGTGTCGTGGATGCCCGCGAACTTCGCCGCCGCCACGATCCGGGGCAGCGCCCGGTCGGCAGCGCCGATGCCGATATTCTCGGCGATGGTCCCAGCGAAGAGCTGGACCTCCTGAGGGACGGCGCCGATCTGGCTTCGATAAGCCGCGGGCGCAATCTGGCGGAGGTCGACGCCGTCCACGAGGACACGTCCCTGGCTCGGGGCCTCAAGCCCGAGGAGCAGCTTCACGAGCGTGCTCTTCCCCGAGCCCGGCGCTCCGACGATGCCCGTCATCGTGCCCGGCTCGATATCGAGCGAGAGGGCGTCGATCGCAGGTGGCCCCGCCTCGGCATAGCGGAACGTGACGGCCTCGAAGCAGAGCCGGCCGCGCAGCCGCTGGGGGTCCGCGCCGAGATCGCAGAGCCTCGGTGGGTGCGGCCAGCGCCGCGTCGAGGTGATGGAGGATTTCCCGCGCCTGCTGCACCTGCTGCCATGCGACAGAAGACCTGCCGCATCGGCGCCAGCGCACGGCCAGAGAGGATGTTTGCGGCAACGAGGGCCCCTATCGACAGATCACCGGCGACGATCTGGCGGGCCCCGAGATAGACGACGCCCAATGCCGTCAGGTGCTGGAGCGCCTGCCCTAGCGAGCCAACGAGATTGGTAAGGCTGCCCGCCCTGAAGCTCGCCCAGGCGCTGTCGACGAGTCGGCGCTCGAATCGCCGCTCCATAGCCGGCTCTAGGCCCAGCCCCTTGACGGTCAACGCCTGACCGACGGCCTCGCCGAGACAGGCCGCCTTCTGCGTTGCGGCACCGGCGGCCACCCGCCCGAGGGTCCGCTGGCGACGATGCGCCACGGCCGAGAGGAGAACGAAGAGCGGCATGGCCGCGACGGTCAGCCACGCCAGGTCGGCGCGAGCACGACGAGCGCTCCGACGAACAGCCCGACAAAGGCGAGGTCGACAAGAAGCAGCGGCAGCTGACCAGTGAGAAAGCTTCTGAGCTGGTCGAGCTGACGGACCCGCTCGACCAGGGCGCCGCTGGCCGCCCCCTCGAAGGCGCGGTAGGGTAGGCTGGAGGAGCCGGTGCACAACCTCGCCACCAATCGCCACGTCGAGGCGCGCCCCCGTGTGGCTGGCGACATGACCGCGTAGCGCGCGCAGCATCAGCTCGAACACGAACAGGCTGAGCATCCCGATCGCAAGAACGTCGAGGGTCTGAAGTGCGGCATGGCTGATGACGCGGTTATAGACGGTCATCATGAAGAGCGGTGTCGCGAGGGCCAGGAGATTGATGACCGCCGAAGCGAGGGCCACCTCGGCCAGGGGCCGCCAGAGCCGACGTCTCAGCGCCTGGCGCCAGGAGGAATGGGCGGCGTGCTCGGTCGGTTCCGCTGGCCGGAACAGCAGGGCCGCTCCAGCCATCCGGACGACACTTCGCGCCGTGTGAGCGGATGCCACGCCCGCGCTTGGGCTCGACGAGCACCAGATGCCGACCGGTCCGTCCCCTCACGACCCATGCCTCGCCGGGCTTGCGGCCCAGCAGGAGGAAGGGCACCGGCAACTGCTCGAGCCGGCGGCGGCTCGGGCGCTCGAGGCGGCCTCTCAGCCCGAGACGCTCGCCCATCGTCAGGAGGCCGCGGACACCGAGCTCCCCGTCGATGGCGGGTGCCGCCGCCCTCAGCTCCGCCATGCTGTGGGGACGCTCGAGAAGCCCGCAGAGGTGATGGAACGCCAAAAGAACGAGATGTTGCCCCTCGCCCTCGGAGTCCGGCCCGTCGTCAGGATTCGGGCCAACAGTGGAGATCGTCATCGCGCTCGCTCCTCAGGATGGCGGCGATGACCGATGGATGGGATGATAGTCCTTTTAGGACGAAATGAGTCGGACGTTCAACAACCGATCACGCGATTTCGGCCGGCGCACGGCATGTCAGTCGAGGGCGTAGACGAGAAACTTCAGGTAGGCCGATCTCGGGCAGGGCAGGATGGACCGGGTGATCCGGACCGGCACCGGCCCGATGGAGGAGACGGGCACTACGGCCGGCCGATCGGATGCCGGCATGTGTCTCCGCCAGGAACTGGTCCTCCGGGACATTGTGCGAGCAGCAGGCAATACAGAGAAACCCCGCCTCCGCCACCAGCCCGGCCACGCCACGGGCGAGCTTGCGGTAGCCCTTGAGCCCGGTCGGCAGATCTTTGCGGCTGCGGACGAAGGCGGGCGGGTCTGCGACCACGAGCCCGAATCGGCGCCGCTCCTGGGTCAGGCCATCGATCGCGGCGAACGCTTCGTCCCTCTCGAAATCACAGCGATCGAGCACACCCTGACGCTCGGCGCTCTCGCGGGCGAGCGCCAGCGCCGGCTCGGCACGGTCCACGCAGAGGACGCGGCGGGCACCGGCCGCAGCCGCGGCCAGCCCGAAGCCGCCGCCATAGCTGTAGAGGTCGAGCACGTCCTGCCCGGCGGCCAGCCGCGCTGCGAATTGACGATTTTCCCGCTGGTCGAAGTACCAGCCCGTCTTCTGCCCACCCCCAAGGTCAGCCGCGAAGACGAGACCATTCTCCTCGACGTCATGACGTCCCGGGGCCTCGCCCTTGGCAGTCTCGATCTCCAGGGACAGCCCCTCGAGCTCTCGGACCGGGCTATCATTCCGCAGCACAATGACGCGCGGCCGCAGCAGGTTGTCGAGGGCCCCCACCACCTCGCCCTTGAGCGCCGCGACGCCCGCGCTGTTGAGCTGAGCGACGCAGACATCCCCGAACCGGTCTACGACAAGCCCCGGCAGCGCGTCACCCTCGGCATGAGCCAACCGATAGTAGGGTTGCTCGAACAGCCGGTCGCGAACCGCCAGCGCGCGGGCAAGCCGCCGCTCAAGGAAGGCACGGTCGACCGTGGTCTCGGTGCTCCTGGTCAGCAGCCGCGCTGCGATCAGCGAGTGCGGATTGAACCAGGCGAGAGCCATCGCACGACCGTCCGCGGAGGCCAGCCGGACCGTCGAGCCGGGCTCGAGCGCCTTGGCGGTGCGATCCATCTGGAGCTCGTTTGAGAAGAGCCAGGGGCTGCCGCCTCTGACCCGGCGGTCGTGGCCCTCGAGAATGCGGATTGTCGGATAGGACATGGCTGGGTTCCAGGGATCGTCGCTCGCGACCCCTCTAGGTCGGCGATTGCAGGAGAACGCGCAACGGGCTTGCGATGGTGAGCGCGTCACATGCACCAACTGCCGGGCTTCAGGCAACTCCTGCGGGACGAGACGGCGACGCCCGGGACCTGCCGCCGCCAGCCCATCATCACGGGCCGAGCTGGCGGACCTTCCGACGTGTGGTGCATCGCCGCATAGGCGACCAAGCGGGATGCGAGGCTGTTGCCTGCTCCATATCTCTAGAAGCCGACCGACCTGCGCGAGAGACCACCCGATGCACGATGGAGAGCAAGGTCCGGCGCCACCTTCGGCCACAGCGCTGTCCTATGACGGGCTCGCGCACGAGCTGCGCACGCCGCTCGCCTCGATCCGATCCATCGCCGAGATCCTGCACGACTATCCGGATCTCGAGACTGATGCGCGACAGCGCTTCCTCGCCGCCGTTCTCGTCGAGCAGGCCCGTCTCGAGCGCACCGTTGAGCGCCTCCTTGATGGAGCGTGTGTTTGGAGGCTCGCGCCCGAGGGTCAGCTCCGCTCGAACCCGGCTGGATAGGCCTCGGCGAGCCGACCCCGCAGCCTGATCGGCTCAACGCGACGAGCGAGCCCGGTCGCATCGTCAGTCTCCAGGAAGACGGCGCAGAGTGTGGCCTCGGCCATGGCGGGCTCCAGCTTCTTGCTCGGCACGCTGGTCTGCCACCGCTGCATCGACAGTGCCTTGTCCATGCCGATCACGCTGTCATAGTCGCCGGTCATGCCGACGTCCGTGATGTAGCCGGTTCCGCCCATCAAAACCTGCGCATCGGCTGTCGGCACGTGCGTATGGGTCCCGGCCACCAGCGAGACACGTCCGTCAAGATGATGGCCGAGCGCCATCTTCTCGCTGGTCGCCTCGGCATGGAGGTCGACCAGGATGGCGTCGGCATTACCGCCCAGGATCCACCGCGCGAGCTCGGCGTCCAGCGCCCTGAAAGGATCGTCCGCGAGACCCATGAAGAGCCTCCCGAGCGCCTGGACAACGATCAGGCGCTTGCCGCGCGCCGTCCGAAACTCCCCCACACCCTTCCCGGGCACCCCGGGCGCCATGTTGAGCGGCCGTATCAGCCGCGGCTCGGAGCCGATGAAGCCCACCAGATCCTTTTGGTCCCAGGCGTGGTTCCCAAGGGTCAGAAGGTCGGCGCCTGCGTCGAGGAACTCCCGCACCAGCTGCGACGTGACACCGTAGCCACCGGCTGCGTTCTCGACGTTCACCACAAGCGCGTCGAGCCCGAGGCTTCGGCGCAGGCCGGCAAGCTCCTCGAGCAGCACGGTCCGGCCGGCACGACCCACGATGTCGCCGACATAAGCGATGCGCACGCGATCAGTCTCCCCTCCGACCGACGCGCGCGAATCGCGTCACCCGGGCCTCAGTCACAAGAATGTCGAGCGCCACATCGGTGGTCTCTATCGGCACACGCTCAACGCGCTGCAGGTCGAATGCAAGACCTACGGTCATAAACGAGACGCCACGCTCGATGAGGCCAGCCAGCGTCCTGTCATAGAACCCCGCCCCGTAGCCCAGCCGATGACCGCGCGCATCGACCGCCAGAAGAGGCGTAACGACCAGTGCCGGATCGACGACAGGGGCATCGGGCGATGGCTCGGACAGACCGAACCTGCCGGCCACAAGCGGCTGCCCGGGAGCCCACAAGTGCAGAGCCAAAGGCTGGCTCGGCACGACGACGCGCGGCAGCAGGATCGCGCGGCCACGACACGCCAGCTCCGCGATGAGACCTGCGGTGTCAAGCTCGTCGGCGAGTGAATGAAAACAAGCCACCGGCCCATCCGGCAGTGAATGCAGCAAACCGAGAAGCCGGCTCGTCGCAGCGGCACTCCGCCTCGCCCGCTCCTCAACGCTCAGCGCGCGCCGCAAACCCTGCACATGCTGGCGCAGAGCTGCCTTCTCAAGGGCGACGGTCAATAAGAGCTCATGAGCGAAATACCACAAAGCGGCGGTGCCACCATGGCCGGTGACGTCCAATTCATCCCTGGGGCCTGCTCTGCAGGTGGGCGCCATGTACCGTGACCAGGGCCACGGCAGGGACAGCTCCCATTGGAACGAATTAGGCCCAGAGCGTTAACGGACGTTAAGCGCACCTGGCAGCAACCGCCGTTGCGGTAGTTAGGTCTTCTCCAGCTCGGCCGCAAGCTGCTCCAAGCGTTCTGCCACTCGCTCTACCGCCCGGGCCGTATCGTCCTGGCCGGCACCGCCTTCCCTGCCGGCCTTCAATCGGAGCTGTTGGATCTCCTGGTAGGCGTCGAACAGCTCGTCGGCGAGCAGGAGGCTCGTCAACAGGAGGATGCGTGGCTCTGTAAGCTGCGGTGACCGACGAGCTATGTCGCCGGCCTTGTCGTCGACATAGCTGGCGAGCTTTTTGAGACGGGGCTCCTCGCCCTCGTCGCACTGCACCTGATGCCGGCGTCCGGCTATACCGACCTCGAGCGTGGGCATGGCTCAGGCTCCCATGAGGTCCTCGAGGTCACCGATCGCAACGTCGAGGCGATCACCGACCGTCGATGCGGTCTCGGCCAGCCGGTCGTGGCGCTGCCGAAGCGCCTGCAGCTCCCGCTGCAGGCGATCGCACTCGGCACGCAACAGCTCACAGTCCCGGTCGAGAGTTCTGGTGAAGCTGCTGAAGACGAGCGTGATCCGCCACAAGACGGTCGATCTTTGCAGCGGTCGCCGCCTGCAACCTGTCCAGCGCCACCGTCAGCCGCCGCTCGGCTGCCTCGTATCCTGACATGCGACAGACAACCGTCCCGCTAGCGGGTTGAATTGACGCACCTTCTTGCACCCTGGGGCGACGTCGTCAACCATGCCGCTCCCGCATGGCCGTGTCTCACCCGATCGAGACAGTTGATTTTTGCGGGACTCCCGCCAGTCTCCCGTGCGATTCTCCGTTGAGGGGAGGTTCGCGCGACGACCTCCGTGTTCCATGACGACGAACGAATTGGGCCATTTCATGAGCCGAGCGGTCACGCCTCTTGACCTCGCCAACACGATTCGCGTGCTGACGATGGACGCTGTGGAGAAGGTCGGATCAGGCCACCCCGGAATGCCGATGGGCATGGCGGATGTGGCGACGGTGCTGTTCACTCGCCATCTCCGCTTCGACCCGAAGGCACCCCGATGGCCTAACCGGGATCGCTACGTACAGTCGGCCGGCCACGGCTCGATGCTGATCTACTCGCTTCTCTATCTCACCGGCTACGATGGCGTGCCGCTCGAGCAGCTCGAGCAGTATCGTGTGCTTGGCTCGAAGACGCCTGCACATCCCGAGTATGGGCATACCGAGGGTGTGGAGACGACGACCGGACCGCTAGGTCAGGGCATCGCGACCGCGGTCGGCATGGCGCTGGCCGAGCAGCTCCTCGAGGCCCGCTGGGGGACCGAGCTCGTCGACCATCATACTTACGTCATCGCGGGGGATGGCGATATGATGGAAGGCGTCAGTCACGAGGCCGCGGCGCTGGCCGGCCATCTGCGCCTGCGCAAGCTGATCGTCCTCTACGACGACAACCACGTCTCGATCGATGGTCCGACAACGCTCGCCTATTCCGACGACGTCGTCGAGCGGTTCCGCGCCTATGGGTGGGAGGCCGAGCGCGTCGACGGCCATGATCCTGACGCCGTCGACGCGGCGATAGGCCGAGCCAAGGCTGCCTCCCGCCCGTCGCTGATCGCATGCCGCACCACGATAGGCAAAGGGGCCCCCAAGAAGGGCGGCACCGCGGCGGCGCACGGCTCGGCTCTGGGCGCGGCCGAGGTGGCTGCAGCGCGCGAGGCCCTCGGCTGGACCTATCCGCCCTTCGTCATTCCGGATGAGATCCTTGCGGAGTGGCGACGCCTTGGAAGCAGGGGCGCCCCGCTGCGCGAGGCCTGGGAAAGGCAGCTCGCGGCGCTCCCGGGCGACCGGCGGGCGGCGTTCGATAGCTCGCTGGCTGGAGAGCTGCCCTCTGATCTCGTCGCGCGCGTGAACGGCCTCAAGGCGCGCCTATCGCAGGAGAAGCCCGAGGTCGCGACCCGCAAGTCGAGCGAGATGGCCCTCGAGGTGCTGGTGGATGCGATCCCGGAGATGGTGGGCGGCTCGGCCGATCTGACGGGCTCCAACAACACCAAGACGAAAGGAATGGCCGAGGTTGGGCCGGGCTCGTTCGCCGGCCGCTACGTCCACTACGGCGTGCGTGAGCACGGGATGATGGCGGCGATGAACGGTATGGCCCTGCATGGCGGGGTCATCCCCTACGGCGGCACATTCCTTGTCTTCACAGACTATTGCCGGCCGTCGATCCGCCTCGCGGCGCTCATGGGGATACGTGTGATCCTCGTGGGAACGCACGACTCGATCGGCCTCGGCGAGGATGGCCCAACCCATCAGCCTGTCGAGCATCTTGCCTCGCTTCGCGCCATGCCCAACCTCCTGGTGTTTAGGCCGGCGGATGCGGTCGAGACGGCGGAGTGCTGGCTGGCCGCGCTCGAGAGCCGCCACGCGCCTTCTGTCATGGCGCTCAGCCGGCAGAACCTTCCTACGGTGCGGACGACCCATACCGACGAGAATCTGTCCGGGCGAGGCGGCTATGTGCTGGCCGAGGCGGACGGTGATCGGCAGGCCACGATCCTGGCCACCGGCTCGGAGGTGATCGTCGCCATCGCCGCGCGCGATCAGCTGCAGGATGCGGGCATCGGCACGGCCGTCGTCTCGCTCCCCTGCTTCGAGCTGTTCGACCGACAGCCCGAGAGCTATCGGGCAAGCGTGCTGGGCCATGCACCGCGCGTTGCCGTCGAGGCGGCCAGCCCCTTCGGGTGGACACGCTACGTGGCGAGCGAGGACGACGTCATCGGCATGCGGAGCTTCGGTGCCAGCGGTGCCGACAAGGTCCTGTACAAGCATTTCGGCATCACCGCCGACGCGGTCGCCGAGCGGGTGAAGCGCTGCCTGGCCAGCTGAGACGAGGGAGAACCTAGGTGACGGTGAGCATCGCCATCAATGGCTTCGGACGTATCGGTCGCAACATTCTGCGGGCGATCGTCGAGAGCGGGCGCGACGATATCAGGGTCGTGGCCGTCAACGATCTCGCACCGCCGGCCACCAACGCCCACCTATTCCGCTACGACAGCGTGCATGGGCGGTTTCACGGCAAGGTCCAGCTCGAGGGCGACGTCATGGACGTCGGCACCGGGCCGATCAAGGTGATCGCCGAGAAGGACCTGACCAAGCTGCCCTGGGGCGCGCTCGGAGTCGATATCGTTCTCGAGTGCACGGGGGTGTTCACCAAGCGTGAGACGGCCGGAAGGCATCTGGAGGCGGGCGCGGGCAAGGTGCTCATCTCCGCCCCGGGCGACGGCGTCGATCTCACGGTGGTCTACGGCGTGAACCACACGAGCCTGAAGCCCGAGCACAAGGTCGTATCGAACGCGTCCTGCACGACCAACTGCCTGGCGCCGGTCGCCAAGGTCCTGAACGACGGCCTCGGCATCGAGCGGGGCCATATGACGACCATCCACTCTTATACGAATGACCAGCATCTGCTCGATGTCTTCCACAAGGACCTGCATAGGGCGCGGGCCGCCGCGTGTTCGATGATTCCGACCTCGACCGGCGCCGCCAAGGCTGTCGGCCTCGTGCTGCCGGAACTCAAGGGCCGGCTCGACGGGGTGGCGATCCGAGTGCCGACGCCCAACGTCTCGCTCGTCGATCTGACCTTCGTGCCGAAGCGTGAGACGACCGTGGAGGAGGTGAACGGCCTGATCAAGGCGGCGGCGGACGGCCCGTTGAAGGGTGTCCTCGCCTACCACACGGAGCCGCTCGTCTCGGTGGACTTCAACCACCAGCCGGCCAGCTCGACTGTCGATCTCAGCGCCACCAAGGCCCTGGAAGGCAAGCTCGTCCGCGTTGCGTCCTGGTATGACAACGAGTGGGGCTTCAGCAACCGGATGTGCGACACCGCAGCGCTCATGGGTCGCCTCTGAGACCCAGGTTTCGGCTTCCTAGAGTGCGCGCCCGGCCGCTGGCGGTCAGTGGTCGGGCGCACTCGAGCGCAGACCTGCTGAGACCTGAGACCATGCGGCGCCGCTGTCACACCTAGCGATCGCGCTCGAACAACTCTTTCCCGCAATCCGGACGTCATACTTCTACCGCGGGCTTGTCACGGTCGGGCTCTAGAGCCCCGCTCGTGATGCAAGCGCAGATCCAAGACCTCGCCTCACCTGCCCCGGCGCTCCGTCCGATGATCTCACGTCGTCGCGACGCGGAACGCTGGCGCCGGCCCGTAAGCTTCACGCCCCCGGCCGGCACGACCGACACCCTCATCATCTCCGACGTTCATCTGGGCCTCCGCTCGAGCAGGCCGGCACAATTGCTGGCCACGCTCCGCGCCTGGCGCTTCCGGCGTCTCGTGCTGCTGGGGGATATCTTCCACGATGACGGGCTGCGCCGCTTCTGTTCCGACAGCTGGGCGCTTTTGGCCTTCATCCGCCAGCTAGCGAGCCAGGGCACGACCGACGTGGTCTGGCTGAACGGCAACCATGACCGCCATCTAGCGCCACTCGTCGCCAAGCTGATCGGCATCGAGGTCCGTGAGAGCTTCCGCTGGTCGATGATGGGCCAGCACTATCTCGCGGTCCACGGCGACCGCTTCGATCGCTTCATCTCGAAGCACCAGATCCTCGGCCATTGGATAGGCTGCCTGTACGCCTTCTGTCAGCATCGGCTGTCGCGCGACGGCGAATGGCCCAAGCGACTGGACCGCCTGCACAACCGCTGGACGGACCTGAGCGACAAGGTCGCGCAAGGCGCCGTGGCCTTCGCCGCCGATCAGGGGGCCGACGTCATCGTCTGCGGCCACACCCACGCACCGCTGGAGCGCCGCTTCGCGGCGTCCGGCCTGGGCCGTCCCGCGGTGACCTACGTCAACGCCGGCTCCTGGGTCGACAGTCCTGCGAGCTTCCTCACGGTCGACGCGATGGGCGTCCGCATCAACCACTGCCCCTGATCCACCTTCCCAATAGGAGCACTCGATGGCCAAGTCGCTTGTTCGGGAGGCCGCTCGGACGCACAGGCTCACCTCCGGCCGAGGCCTTCTCGAGCATCTGTTCGCCAAGGCCTTCGAGGGGTTGGTTTACGCCCAGATCTGGGAGGATCCCCGGGTCGACCTCGCGGCGCTCGAGGTCGACAGCACCACGCGGCTGCTGACGATCGCCTCGGGCGGGTGCAACGCAATGAGCTATCTGATGGCCGATCCGGCCCGTGTGGTGGCGGTCGATCTGAACCCGGCTCACATCGCCCTCCTTCGGCTCAAGCTCGCAGCTGCGCGCCATCTGGATGGCCACGAGGACTTCTTCGGCCTGTTCGGCGCCGGCAGCGGCGCTCGCAACGGCGCGACCTACACCGCCCTGCGCACCCACCTCGATGACACCACCCGGGCATATTGGGATGGCCGCAACTTTCGGGGTCGACGGCGCTTCACCTACCTACAGAACGACCTCTACAGCCACGGTCTGCTCGGTCGATGCATCGCGGCAGGCCATCTCGTCGCCCGACTTCACGGGCGCCGCGTGGAGCGTCTGCTGGACGCTCGGAGCATCGAGGATCAGCGGCGGCTGTTCGACGAGGTCATAGCACCCGTCTTCGACAACCCGTTGGTCAGAGCGGCCGCGCGCCTGCCCGTCTCCTACTTCGGGCTGGGCATCCCGCCCGCTCAGTTCGACGCCCTTCAGGTCGACGCCTCCGGTAGCCTCGCCACGCTGGTGCGAGCCCGCGTCGAGCGCCTCGCATGCGACTTCCCCTTCGAGGACAACTATTTTGCCTGGCAAGCGTTCGGCCGTGGCTACGATCCGGCCCGGCGCTCCCTTCCCCCCTATCTGGAACCGGCCAGCTTCCAGGCCCTCAAGGCCCGCGCTCACAAGGTCGAGCCGTGCCTGGCGTCGGTCACGGACCAGCTGGCGCGGGAGCCGGCCAACGCTCTCGACGCCTTCGTGCTCCTGGATGCGCAAGACTGGATGAACGCTCATCAGCTGCGCGACCTCTGGAGTCAGATCAACCGCACGGCTGCCCCGGGCGCACGCGTGATCTTCCGCACTGCCGGCGAGTCGTCCCCTCTGCCGGCCATGCTGGCCCCCGATCTTCTGGCACCGTGGCGCTACGAGGCAGCCCGCTCGCGTGAGCTTCACGCCCAGGACCGCTCCGCGATCTATGGCGGGTTCCACCTCTACCGTCGCGTCCGCGCCTGATGGCCGCCGCCGCGTCCGTCGATGCCCGTGCCCGCATGGAGCGGATGTATCGGCCGCAGAAGCTCATCTACGATCTGACGCGCAAATACTACCTGATCGGTCGAGATCTCCTGGTCGACGGTCTGGATGCCCGCCCCTGCCACCGGCTGGTCGACGTCGGATGCGGTACCGGCCGCAACCTCGACCTCGTTGCCCGGCGCTATCCGGGTGTCCAGCTCTTCGGCATCGACGCCGCCGAGGCGATGCTCGAGCTCTCGCGCGACCGGCTCGGTCGCCGCGCCGAGCTCAGGCGGGCGCTCGCCGAGGAGCTCGATGCCCGGGGCCTCTTCGCGCTCGACGACGGCTTCGATCATGCCGTCTTCTCTTACGCGCTCTCGATGATGGACGATCCCGTGGCCGCGATCGACCGAGCGCTCGACCAGCTCGTGCCAAGCGGCCGCCTCCATGTCGTGGACTTCGGCGACATGGCGAGCCTGTCGGCTCCGGCACGCCGGCTCATGCGCGCTTGGCTCGCGCGGTTCGGTGTCCATCATCGTCCAGCCGTCCGTGCGACGCTCGCCTCATTGGCAGATCGTGGCTGTGGAAGGCTTGAGACACAGCATCTGCTCGGTGGCTACGCCTTGCTCCTGCGGTTCACGAAGTCGGCCTGATCGGCCTTTTTTCGCGCCCGGTCCGCCACGGAGCTTGCATCCCTCGGGCGGCGGCACTGAGATGGAGGGAAGCGACCGACGAGCGGAAGTCAGTTCCGCATGGGCGGAGATGAGCGCGTGATGACATCATTCAGAACCATCGACGAGATCGAGCCCAAGGCCAAGCGCGTGCTGGTCAGGGTCGACTTCAATGTGCCCATGCAGGACGGCAGAGTGACGGACGCGACCCGGATCGAGCGCGCGGCCGGCACGCTGAAGGAGCTGGCGGGCAAAGGGGCGCGGGTCGTCGTGCTGTCGCATTTCGGACGACCGAAGGGCAAGGTCGAGAGCTCGATGAGCCTGCGCCCGATCGCCGACGCCCTGCAGGCGGTGCTGGGCGGCACACCGGTCGCCTTCGCCGACGACTGTATCGGCGAGCCGGCGCGAAAGGCGGTCGACGCCCTGGACGATGGCCAGATCGTCCTCCTCGAGAACCTGCGCTTCCACAAGGGCGAGGAGAGCAACGATCCGGCCTTCGCCGGCGAGCTCTGCGAGCCTTGGCGAGCTCTATGTGAACGATGCCTTCTCCTGCTCGCATCGCGCCCACGCTTCGGTGGTGGGCGTGGCCGAGCTGCTGCCCGCCTATGCCGGCCGCCTGATGCAGGCCGAGCTGCAGGCGCTCGAGACGGCGGTTGGCGGCTCGGCCAGGCCCGCTGCCGCGCTGATCGGCGGCGCCAAGATCTCGAGCAAGCTCGAGGTCCTAGGCCATCTGCTCGATCGGGTCGACGCCCTGATCATTGGCGGCGGCATGGCCAATACCTTCCTTCATGCCGAAGGGCTTCAGGTCGGCAAGTCACTGAATGAGCCAGACCTCGCCGAACAGGCAAGAGCGATCGTCGCCAAGGCAAACGAAAAGGACGTCGACCTCGTGCTCCCGATCGATGCGACCGTGGCGTCCAAGCTCGAGGCCAACGTCGCCTCGCGTACCGTCGACATCGAAGGCGTTGGCGCAGCCGAGATGATTCTCGACGTCGGCCCCAAGACGGTCGAGGACGTGATTGCCAAGCTGCAGGGCTGCAAGACACTGCTCTGGAATGGGCCACTCGGCGCTTTCGAGGTGCCTCCCTTCGACAAGGGGACGGTGGCAGTGGCTCAGGCCGCGGCCAAGCTCACGAAGGCCGGAAGGCTCACGACAGTGGCAGGCGGTGGCGATACCGTGGCCGCGCTGCATCATGCGGGCGTTCTCGAGTCGTTCTCCTACGTCTCGACAGCCGGAGGCGCCTTCCTGGAATGGCTGGAGGGCAAGGAGCTGCCGGGCGTCGCAGCGCTGCGCCCGCGCTGAGCGAGGTCTCGGTCGTCATTCGCAGCCTCGTCGAGGCGCAGGCTGCGCTGGATGCCGCGGCGGAGCTAGGTCTAGGGCTCCGGCTCGTCAGCGACGCGGACATCGCCGCTCTCGCTGGCCCGGCGTTCATTCAGGCCTTGAGCGATCTCGTTCGGGAGGAGATCATCGTCGACTGCGGTACGAACGCCGGTCTCGCCCTGAGTGCCATACGCGTTGGCTGTCGGCATCTTCTCTTCTCGGGCAACTCTGAGGCCCATGCCCGTCTCGCCGACATCGCCGGTCAGCTCGGCGGCGAGGTGATGCAGGTTACGGAGATACCCGTCGTCCCCGCGATGCCCCTTCGGACCTTGCAGCAACGGCTCGCTGACGTGGCGCGTAGGGCTCCGGCGACTATCTCCGCGGACAGAGCCCGTGTAGAACGAGCGCCGGCTGTCCGTTGCGAAAGAGTTAGAGGAGAAGATCGGGCGATGCAGGTAACCGCCAAGGTCAAGGAGATTCTTTCCTGGTACGAAGGAGAGAATCCCGGCGTGAAGACCAACCTCGTCCGGCTGCTGATGAACGGCCGCCTCGCCGGCAGCGGCAAGCTCGTCATCCTGCCGGTCGATCAAGGCTACGAGCACGGTCCTGCCCGGAGCTTCGCGCCGAACCCGGCCGCCTACGACCCCCATTACCTCTATGAGTTGGCGCTGGAGGCGGGCCTCTCCGGCTATGCGGCCCCGCTCGGCCCGCTCGAGCAAGGCGCCGACACCTTCGCGGGCCAGGTGCCACTGATCCTCAAGCTCAACAGCGCGAACAGCCTGGCCGCCGGCAAGCCCGATCAAGCGGTCACCGCCTCGGTCTCCGATGCGCTCCGTCTGGGCTGCGTCGGCGTCGGCTTCACCATGTATCCGGGCGCCGACGCCTGCTACGATCAGATGGAGGAGCTGCGCGAGATCACGCGCGAGGCCAAGAGCAAGGGCCTCTGCGTGGTGGTCTGGAGCTATCCGCGGGGCGGCAAGGTCTCGAAGGACGGCGAGACGGCCCTCGATATCGTGGCCTATGCCGCGCACATGGCGGCCCTGATGGGCGCGACCATCATCAAGGTGAAGCCGCCCACCGATCGCATCGACCTCGACGCGGCCAAGCCCACCTACGAGAAGGCGAGGATCCCGAGCGAGACGCTCGAGGAGCGGATCGCCCACATCATGCAATGTGCCTTCAACGGCAAGCGGATCGTGGTGTTCTCCGGCGGCGAGGCCAAGGGCACAGAGGGCATTCTCGAGGAGATCAAGCAGATCCGCGACGGGGGCGGCTCGGGTTCCATCATCGGCCGCAACAGCTTCCAGCGCGCCAAGCCGGATGCGCTCTCACTGCTGGACGAGGTGATCAAGATCTACCTCGCCTCCGCGTGACGACCGACGAGAACGGGCCGTGGGTCGAGCCTGACGAGGTCGGTGTCCGGCTTCTTCTGTTCGGCCCGGCGGAGGGTGACGCCGACCTCGTCACCCAACGTGTGAAGGCGGCGCTCACCACAGGCCTGGTTGCGGCCTTCGTCGCTGACGAGGCCATGCCCGATGAGCTGGCGGCGACGCTGCATGGCCTCTGTCGCGATCACCAGGTGGCGTTCCTGCTTCGTGGCCAGCCCGTCGGCGTGATCGAGCGTGGGACCGACGGGGTGCATCTCGACACCCCCGAGATGCTCTTGTCGGCGCGCCGTCTCCTCGGTCTCGAGCGACTGATCGGTGTCGCATGCGACCTCTCGCGGCATGTGGCGATGGTTGCCGGTGACGAGGGCGCCGACTATGTGACCTTCGGCTCGCCCGACCGTGCCGATCCTGTCGATGAGCTGGCGGAGCTGGTTGGCTGGTGGAGCGAGCTGTTCGTGATCCCCGTCGCCGCCTTTGTCTCCACCCTCCCCGAGGCAGCGGACAAGCTGGTTGCCGCGGGTGCCGATTTCCTGGCGATCGGCAGCAGCCTGTTTGAGGCGGGCCAGGAGGCGGAGAGCCGCTTCCAGGAGATCGTCTCGGCCGCAGGCCGGGCCGGGAGCGGCAGGGACCGCGACTGAGGCGCATTCTGGAGCATATCTCGCGGAGCGACAGCGCCCGGCGCGAAGCGAGTCGATTGGTCGATCATGCCACGCTATTCAGCCAACCTCACTGTCATGGTGCGGGCCGCCCGAGCGGCCGCGCGCCTTCTCGTGCGTGACTTCAACGAGGTCGAGCAGCTTCAGGTCTCGATCAAGGGACCCGGCGACTTCGTGTCGGCAGCTGACCACCGTGCCGAGCAGGTCATTCGTGAGGAGCTTGTCCGAGCGCGCCCCGGCTACGGCCTCCTGCTCGAGGAATCCGGCATCGTAGCAGGCGATTCACCGCACAACCGCTTCCTCGTCGATCCGCTCGATGGGACGACGAACTTCCTCCATGCCCTGCCGCAGTGGGCGATCTCGATCGCCCTCGAGCAGCATGGGGAGGTCACCGCCGCGCTCATCTACGATCCCATCAAGGAGGAGCTTTTCACGGCCGAGAAGGGCAACGGCGCCTTCCTGAACGACAGACGCCTGCGCGTATCCCGTCGCTCCGACATGGCCTCGGCGCTGATCGGCTGCGGCCTTCCCGTGCAGGACTGGAAGGCTAGATCGATGGGCTTTGCCCGCCAGCTCGAGCTGGTGGCCGACCAGGCCGGCGGGCTCCGTCGTCTCGGCGCCTGCGCCCTCGATCTCGCCTACATAGCGGCAGGTCGTCAGGACGGCTTTTGGGAGTACGGCGTCAAGCCCTGGGACTATGCCGCCGGCATGCTGCTGGTGCGTGAGGCTGGTGGTCGCTTCGGCCGCCTTGAGGGCGACGACGAGGTTTGGGCCGAGGGCACGATCCTCGCCGGCAATCCCGAGATCTACGAGAAGCTCCGAACCATCCTGGCCGCCGAAAGAGAGTCCGCAGGCCAGTAGCGAATCAGCGCTACAGGATCTCAGTCTCGACGAATGCGATCTCAACATCGTCCCGGTTGATGACATCGTGCTCGACACCGGCCTTGCGGAAGTAGGGCACGCCAACCTGGAGCTCCGCCTGGGTCTCGCTGCCGTCCCCATGCGCCATCGTCAGCTGGCCGCTCGTCAGCGGTACCACCACATAGTCGAGCTCGTGCCGGTGCCAGCCGGTGGCGGCGCCCGGCGGGAAGCGCCACTCGGTCACACGCACCCGATCGTTGTCGATGAGAACCGTGGGTATCGCCTTGCCGCTCATCATCCCTCCGGAAACCGTGGCCATCGCCTCATTCGTCCGCCGCCACCACGCGAGGGTGGACCGCTCACATGCGACGAGGATGCTCTGGTCCTCGAAGGATACCGCAGCTCGCCCGCTGACCGCACTTGCCAAGAGGCCGCGGGGGCCATGTGCACGGGCGACGGGTCGTGGCCGCATGCCGACCTGCTACCGAGCAGGCCCTGGAACCGCACTGGCTTGCAAGCGCACGCTCGCCTGGCTGGCCAATATGACCTGAATAGGCCCGCTGCCGAGATGCATCTCATTGACCCCTGCGCCGGCGGGGTCCAGGTTGATGCTACCGAGCACATCGGGCAAAAAATGGGAGGAAGCCATGCGGCGCAGCATGGCATCGACACTTGTGGCGCTGATGCTGGCTCCGGGGGCTCTCGTTCGCGCGGAGCCCGGCTGGCAAGATGATCTGTCGGCACAGGCGCAGCTCACGCTGGGCTGCACCGTGGCATTCCTCAGTCACGTCATTGATCGCGAGATTCATGGCATCCCGCTTGTGATGGCCAAGGTCCATTGCGAGGACAAGCGCGTCTTTGACGCCTCCCGCGGCGATGTCAGCCTGCCTTTCGACTTCAGGCCTTGCCCGGATCGGGACGAAGGCCAGGCTTGCTGAGAGAGGTTACTGGAGTCGACGGGCCAGAAAGGCCGCAGTCTCGTCGATGAACCCGCGAGCTGCCGAGAGCCGGCGGCTCATGCCAAAGCAGGCATGCGTGACACCGCGCCACAACCGGAAGTCGTGATCGATGCCGGCGTCCACCAGGCGACGCGCCAAGCGCTCGCTGTCGTCGCGCAACGGATCGAGCTCGGCTGCCGAGACGTAGAGGGGCGGCAGTCCTCGAAGGTCGGCGTTCAGCGGGCGCAGCGAGAGGATCGCCCCGCCTCGCCGGATCCTTCACATAGTGGTCCCAGAACCACTCCATGGCAGCCGTTGAGAGAACATAGCGGCCATCGCCGAATGCGACATGGGAGGGGCTGTCATTGTCCGCAGAGAAAACGCCGTAGACCAGAGCGGCTGCTCGAACCAAGGACTCGCCGTGATCGCGCAGCGCAATGCAGGCGGCGAGCGCCAGATTGGCCCCCGCCGAATCGCCGGCGAGCGCCAGCTGCGTGGGGTCGGCCCCTTCGGCAGCGCCATGCTCCGCCAGCCACCTGATCGCAGCCAGACAGTCATCGAGACCGTGAGGAAAGGGATGTTCCGGCGCCAGGCCGTAGTCGACACTCGCTACCATAAACCCACCGGCGAGAGCCAAGCGGCGGCAGATGCCGTCGTGCGTGTCCAGCGAGCAGATCACCCAGCCGCCGCCATGGATGTAGAGCACGCACGGGAGACGCCCTGCGCCGCCCGACGGCGTGTATAGCCGCAGCCGAAGCGGCCCTCGAGGGCCCGCGATCGTCAGCATGCGGACGTCGTCGAGCGCGGGCGGATCCTCGTTCCAGTAGGCGTTGCGGACCTCGGCCTCGGCTCGGGCGTCGGCCGGCGTCATCGTCCCAAGCTCACGCTCCGCCAAGTCCGCCAGAATGCCGGCCATCTCCGGATCAATCTCGGGCATGCCGCTTGTCCCCCCTCATCGTCGACCCGTCTTGCCGCGCGGCCGGCATGGCGGTCAAGCAGATGCCAGAGCCTCCCTAACGATTCGCTCCGCCTCGTTGACCACCAGCGAAATGTGTCCTGCCGCGGGCACAATCTCGACCTGGCAATCCGGCAGGCGCTCGCCATACCAGAGCGCGTGCTTCGCCGGCACGACGCGGTCGGCCGATCCATGGAGCACGAGCGACGGAACGCCAACCGCCCTCGGGTTCGCATCCCACTGCCGGGTAAGCAACATGATGTCGCTGAGAGCACCTGAGACGCCCCCGCGCGTGCCCTCGCGGAGCGAGGCAACCAGAGCCCGTGCAACCTTCGCCCGATCGACCTCCGGTGCGAAGGATCGGTCCTCGCCCCTGAGCATCATATGGACCATGCGAAGATCGAGGCCATGGTGGCGGGCATTGCGGAAGAGACGAGGCATCACCGCCCTGATGACCGCCACATGCCGGCGCAGCCGCCTGAAGGCACGGATGCTGCCTCCTCCCTCGCGGATGATCCGCTTGTTGGCCACCGCTCCCGCAAGAATGCATCGATGCACCCGTTCACCCAGCACGACGGCGGCGCCGATCGCGAAGGGGCCACCCGCGGAGACGCCGACGATGCTGCAGCGCTCGATTCCCAGGTCGTCCAGCAGCTCCTTGAGATCCCGGCCGAAGCCCAGCAGGCTCGGCTCCGTCGGCAGCGCGGTGCCGCCATAGCCCGGGCGGTCCGGAGCGACGATGTTGACGCCGGCCGGCAAGCTCGCCCGAGGCTCGAGCCGGCTGCCCAGAAAACCGTGAAGATAGACGATCGGCAGAGCGCCACGGCTGCCGTACTCCGCGCACACCATGCGCCGGCCGTCAGAGAGGCTGATGCGATGTTGGGTAAAGCCTTCTTGGGCGACCTCGTCCCCTCCGATCATACCTCTCCCTTCCTGAACACGGAGAACAGCCCTTCCACGCGAGCTCTGATACCAACTGCGGGATGACAATAGCGGCTCCCTGCCGGCAGACGAGCCGCTCGCGGCGATGTGACATCCTCGGCGGCGCCGATCCGACCGTTCTCGCCCGCACCGCTTGCTGCCTGGACAGCCCTCCTGTGCACGTCCAACATCGCGGAAACTCAACGGCGTGACTCGGCGGAGGATCGGAGAGATGGTCGAGGCTGCGAAGCTCCTGGTCGGCAAAGGCGAGGTCCCGCAGTATCTCCACCTGCCGCTGACCAATCGACACGGTCTCGTCGCCGGCGCCACGGGCACTGGCAAGACAATCACGCTTCAGGTCCTCGCGGAGGGCCTGTCGCGAGCGGGCGTTCCGGTCTTCTGTGCCGACGTCAAGGGTGACCTCGCCGGTGTCAGCCAGCCGGGCGAGAGCAACCCCAAGATCGAGGACCGGGCGCGAAGCCTCGGGGTCCAGGATTTCGCCTACGAGGCCGCGCCGGTGATCTTCTGGGATCTCCTGGGCGAGCAGGGTCAGCCGATCCGGGCAACGGTAGCGGAGATGGGCCCGCTTCTCCTCGCCCGGCTGCTCGATCTCAATGACACGCAGGAAGGCGTGCTCAACATCGCCTTCGCGCTCGCCGACACCGAAGGCCTTCTCCTCCTCGATCTGAAGGACCTGAGGGCCATGCTGGCCCATCTGGCCGAGCGCGCCGATGAGCTCACCACGACCTACGGCAACGTCAGCAAGGCCACGGTCGGCACCATCCAGCGCCGGCTCCTGACCCTGGAGCAGGAAGGCGCCGACCGCTTCTTCGGCGAGCCGGCCCTCGAGCTTGCCGACCTGATGCTCATGACACCCGAGGGCCGCGGTGCCGTCAACGTGCTGGCCGCGGATAAGCTCATGACCTCGCCGCGGCTCTACGCCACGTTCCTCCTCTGGCTTCTCTCAGAGCTGTTCGAGGAGCTGCCCGAGGTCGGCGACCTGCCGAAGCCGAAGCTCGTCTTCTTCTTCGACGAGGCCCACCTGCTGTTCAAGGATGCTCCGAAAGCCTTGGTCGAGAAGGTGGAGCAGGTCGTCCGCCTCATCCGCTCGAAGGGTGTGGGCGTCTACTTCGTGACGCAGAACCCCATGGACGTTCCGCCTACCATCCTGGGACAGCTCGGCAATCGCGTCCAGCATGCCCTGCGAGCCTTCACGCCGGTCGAGCAGAAGGCAGTGCGGGCCGCAGCCGAGACCTTCCGCGCCAACCCGAAGTTCAAGACCGAGAAGGCCATCACCGAGCTTGGCGTCGGCGAGGCGCTCGTGTCCATGCTCGAGCCCGGTGGCACGCCGAGCATGGTCGATCGGGCCAGGATTTGCCCGCCGCGCTCCCGCATGGGAGCCATCACGCCGGACGAGCGAAAGCACGTCCAGGATCTCAGCCCGCTCGCCGGCAAGTACGACGAGACCGTCGATCGCGAGTCCGCCTACGAGCTTCTCCAGGGTCGTGCCACCACCGTTGCCGCGGAGCCGATGCCCAGCTCGCCCTGGGGCACGGCTCCAGCGCCTGCGAGCAGCAGCGATCCCTGGGGTAGCCCGACTCGTCCCTCAGCGCGGCGCATCGGCGGCGGTGGCACACGCCAGCAGGAGGCCGCACCGCCTCCCCCGCCGACTCGTCGGCGCGTCGCGGCTGCTCCTTCGAGTGGGGGCCTTCTCTCTGACATCCTGACCGGCGGCGGGGGACGCCGTCAGGGGCTGGCCGAGTCCCTCGCCAAGTCCATCACACGGAGCGTCGGCAGCCAGGTCGGAAGGCAGGTGGGAAATGCCGTCATCCGTGGCATCCTGGGCTCCATCCTCAAGCGCTAGAGCCGGCCGTCGCGGCTACGCCAGACACCGGCCCCTTAAGCATGTCCCATCAGGATGCCCGTCAGGAAGACGAGAAAGCCGCCTACGACGACCTGGAAGGCCGCGGACAGGAATGGCGTGTCCATGTACCGCGCCCTCACCCAGGCGATGATCCAGAGCTCGATCACCACCACACCGACGGCGATCGTCGTCGCCAGCCGGAAGTCCGCGATGAGGTAGGGGAGCGTGTGGCCAACGCCACCAAGCGCCGTCATCATCCCGCAGATGATCCCGCGCAGAAGCGGCTGCCCACGACCGGTAAGGCTTCCGTCGTCCGAGAGCGCCTCGGCAAAGCCCATGCTGATGCCGGCACCGATCGACGCGGCGATGCCGACGACGAAGGCATCCCAGCTGTTGCCCGTGGCGAACGCCGCGGCGAACACCGGGGCCAACGTGCTGACCGAGCCGTCCATGAGCCCGGCGAGCCCGGGCTGGACGATCTGCAGTAGGAAGGTCCGGCGCTGCGTCTCCGCCTCCTGGTCCCGGACGCTGGCCGGCACCAGCTTGCGCTCAAGGCGCTCGGCGAGCTGGACGTGCGTGCTCTCCGCCTCGGCCAGATCGCCCAGCAGCTTCCTTATGCCGGCGTCGCGTCGCGCGCTTGGCCGCCTGACGGTAGAATCGGGTCGTCTCGATCTCCATCTCCTCGGCCTGTTTGCGGACCGCGTCCACGCCGAGGTTCTGGGTCAGCCAGAGCGGCTTGCGGCGGATGAAGCCGCGCACGTGCTCGCGGCGGATCATGGGAATGTGCTCGCCGAACTTCTCGACGAAGAGGTCGATAAGCCGCCGCCGATGCTCGCTCTCCTCCTCGGCCATCTCCTGGAAGACCTCGGCCGAGCCCGGAAATTTCTCCTTCAGTCCCTCGGCATAGTCCCGATAGATCCGGCCATCCTCCTCCTCGAGGGTGATGGCGAGCGCCAGAACCTCCCGCTCGCTAAGATCGGCGAATCGCTTATAAGCGCGCGGCGTGAACGGAATCATGCTCGGGCTCTCGTAATCGGCGGCCGCGCGGCAACTTGAGCCGGCGATTCCTCTGATTGGAACGGTTCTAAAGATGGAACCCTGCCCGAGTCGCGTCAAGCGGACGGATGGGGTCGCCTTCTCCATGTGCGGCCAGCCCGAAGCAATGCAGCACGAACGCGAACTGCTCGGCGACCTCGCGCAGCATCTCGAAGCGGCCCGACCGACCGAAATGCCCTGCCTCCATGTTGGTCTTCAGCAGCAGCAGGCTGTCGCCCATCTTCGTGGCGCGCAGCCTCGCCGCGAGCTTGGCCGGCTCCCAATAGGTCACGCGCGGATCGCTGATTCCGGCCGTCAGCAAGCATGGCCGGGTAGGCCTGCGCCCGAACATTGTCGCAAGGAGAGTAGCCGAGAATCCGGCGCGAGCGCCTCGGGGTCCTCGATCGGATTGCCCCACTCGGGCCACTCTATGGGCGTGAGGGGAAGCGATGGGTCGAGCATGGTGTTGAGAACGTCGACGAAGGGCACCTCGGCGATGGCGCAGCGCCACAGCTCCGCGCGCTGGTTTACAACGGCGCCGATGAGCATGCCTCCGGCGCTGCCGCCCGCGCACGGCGATCTCGCCGGCACGGCCGTAGCCGGCGCGCACGAGATGCTCGGCGCAGGCGATGAAGTCGCCGAAGCTGTTCTCCTTCTTGTCGAGCTTGCCATCCTCGTACCACCGCCAGCCCAGCTCGTCCCCGCCACGCACATGGGCCAGCGCCCAGGCGAAGCCGCGATCCAGAAGCGAGAGCCGGTGGGCGTTGAAGGCAGGATCGAGGCCGTGGCCGTAGGCGCCGTAGGCGTAGAGGTAGAGGCGGCCGGTGCCGTCGACGGGATAGTCGTCCCGGTGAACGATCGTGATCGGCACCTGCGCGCCGTCTTTCGCCGGAGCCATGAGCCGACGGGTCACGTAGCGGCTCTTCTCGTACCCCGAAGGGATCTCCTGGACCTTGCGCACGGTCAGCTCGCGCGCATCCACCCGGTAGTCGAAGACCGAGGCGGGCGTGATCATCGAGGTGTAGCCGAGCCGGATCGTATCGCTGGCGAACTCCCGGTTGTCTCCCAGCGTCACCGTGTAGACCTCCTCGGGAAAGTCGATCTCGTGCTCCTCGCCCGCATAGGTCCTGACGTGGATGCGCGCGAGGCCGTTGATCCGCTCCGACACCACGAGGAAGCGCTCGAAGCAGCTGGCGCCAAGGAGATAGCGCTCGTCGCTGCCTGGAATGCAGCTCCTCCCAGCCTTCCTCTCCCGGCGCGTCCGCCGACAGCGCTCACCAGCCGGAAGTTGTCGTGCCGGTCGTTGGTCACGATCCACAAGCCGCCCATGCGCGTGATCGACTGCATAGCGATGGCCGTCGCGACGCGGCGCCACGAGCACGAGGATCGTCGTTCGGCCGGTCCGAGCCGGCAGCAGCCTGACCTCCCGCGTGACGTGCGTGCCGCTCCCGATCAGGATCAGCCGCCTGTCGCGGGTCCGGCTCGAGCGAGACGAAGAATGCGGGATCGTCTTCCTCGTAGACGATCCTGTCGTCGGCCTGGTCCGTGCCCAGCCGATGCGCGCGGACCCTGAACGGACGCAGGCTCTCGTTCAGCTCGACATAGAAGAGCGTGCCGCCAGCGGCGCTCCAGGCGACCGCACCCGATGTGTCGCGGACCCGATGCTCGAGAACCTCACCGGTATCCAGGTTCTTGACGGCGAGCCGGTAGCGCTCTGACCCGTCCTCGTCGACCGTGTAGGCCAGAAGCACACCGTCGGGGCTCGGAGCGATCGCCCTGACATTGAAGAAGCTGCGTCCTTCGGCGAGCATCGTCTCGTCGAGGATCACCTGCGGCTCGGGCTCGGAGACAGCGCGGCGAAACCAGGTGCGGTACTGGGCACCCGGCGCGAATTGCCAATGATACTCGAAGCCGCCGTCGCGCACTGGCACGGAGCTGTCGTCCGGCTTGAGGCGCGCCTTGAGCTCGGCGTGGAGAGTCTCGACGAGCGGCTCGAGGGGCGCCATCACTTGCTCGAAGTAGGCGTTCTCGGCCTCGAGATAGGCCAAGATCTCGGGATCCTGGACCTCGGGATAGGCGGGATCTCGCAACCACGCATAGTCGTCGGCCCAGCTGAGGCCGAAGCGCTCATGCCGCAGCGGGACGCGCCGCGCGACCGGTGGAACGGGGCGATTCATGAGCCAGCCTCGAGGAATCGAGTCATCCAAGCGCGCGAGGCCAAGCATGACGACGGGTATCCAGGCCCGCAAGGGCAGCGGTTGTCGCGCGCCACCGACCTGCCCTACCCTGACAGCGAGCGATGCCCGGAGGCATGTATGATCGAAGGTCCGACGGGCCGCGTCCGCGAGCTCTGGATCTACCCCGTCAAGGGGTGCCGCGGCATCCCGCTCGAGACCTCGCGCGTGGCGGCTCGCGGCCTGGAAGACGACCGCCGCTGGATGATCGTCGACGATCGTGGTCGGTTCCTGACGCAACGTGAGGAGCCGCGCCTCGCGCTTGCAGTGCCGAGGCTGGACGACCGACGCGCTCCGTCTCTCGCTCGACGGCAGCGATGAGGTCGTCCTGCCGCGCGGTGATCAGGGCGAGCGCCTGAGCGTTCGCGTCTGGCGCGACGAGGTCGAAGCCCTGGCGCCGGACGCAGCGGCCGACCGGGCTGTCTCGCATTGGCTCGGTCGTCGCGTGCGCATCGTCCGCTTTCCCGACGATCGCATCCGCCCTTGCGACCCGAGCTACGCGCCGGGCGACAGCCATACAGCCTTCGCAGACGGCTTCCCCTTACTGATCACCAACGACGCCTCGCTGGCAGAGCTGAACGCGGTCCTGGGCGAGCAGGCCGCGACACCGGTGCCGATGACCCGCTTCCGGCCGAACCTCGTGATCGGAGGCCTCCCTGCCCGGACCGAGGATGACAGCAATGAGCTGATCGTCGAAGGGCGGATTCGTCTGCGTCTCGTCAAGCGCTGTGATCGCTGCGCGGTCACGACCGTCGATCAGGCGACAGGACAGAGAACCGGCAAAGAGCCGTTGGCCACGCTGCTGCGCATCCGCCGGAACGAGCGTACCGGCGGCGGATGGTTTGGACAGAATGCCGTGCCGCTTCTGGCGCCAGCAGCGACCGCGCTGCTACGGATCGGCGATGCCTGCGTCTTCCGCCTGACATGAGACATGGAGCCCCTGAGCACCCGGGACTGAAGGGCTTTCCGTGTGCGGGCTGAGGACTGGCCATCCGCACCTCAGCAGGGCGAAGCCATCACCCATGAGCTACCCTCTCGCGTCAGCCCGAGGTGGGGCTGGAGAGATGCCAGTCTCGTAGCGAGCGCACGGCCAGCGACCGAGCTCTCGTCGACCTCCATGACCACTCGGCTGCAACCCGCTTCGCGCGCCACATTGGAAGCCGCACCGAGTGCTGCACTCAGCGTGATGTCAGACCTGACGATCTCGGCGGCACGCAACATGGGCAAGAGCAAATCCTCCGTCGCAGATGGCCCGATCTCGTAGAGGAAGATTGCGACGAACACGCCGTCACGACCCTGAAGCCCCACCATGCCACGGCCGCTCCAATTCCTCGGATCGGCGGCCCAACACGAGGCGAGCTCCACCCAATCCGCAAGGTCGGGCACACCGCCAGTCGCCACGATCAGCGGATAGACGAGCCGCGCCTCGTTAGGGTCGAGGCGCCGCCACGAGAGGCCCGAAGGGCTGCTCATGTGAGCGGCAAGACGTTCGGAAGCATGCGCGACACGGTGACGCTCGCCCAACCTCGCCGCATTGACCCAAGTCAAGCGCTGTCCTTAGCTCGTCATGTTGCCGGTGGTAGGAGAGGATGAGGCGCAAGCGGTGAGCACATCCGGGTCGATTCATGCCGCGGCGCACGGCGGAAAGCTCCTCTGTGACGCATGCGAGGTTCGGGGTCTGTCCATATGCGGCGCTCTTGATGCCACTGACCAGCCTGCGCTCGCCGCCATCGGCACCGGGCGTGTCCTCGCCACAGCCGACACGCTGTTCTACGAGGGTGACCCTGCCAAGGACGTCTTCTCGCTCACAGAAGGCATGCTGAAGCTTTACAAGCTCATGGGTGACGGGCGGCGGCAGATCACCGGCTTTCTGGTGCCGGGCGACTTTCTCGGTCTCGCCTTCTCGGACACCTACATCTATTCCGCCGAGGCGGTCACGCCGGTGACTGTGTGCCGGTTTCCCCGGAGCCGGTTCCTCAAGCTGCTCGACAGCATGCCGGACCTCGAGAAGGAATTGCTCGCACGGGCCTCGAGCGAGCTCGCCGAGGCTCAAGACCAGATGCTTCTCCTCGGGCGCAAGACCGCGCGCGAGCGCCTCGCGAGCTTCCTGCTGCGACTAGCGGACCGGCGCCGCAAGTGTGATCCTGAGCCGATACCGCTCCCGATGAGCCGGACGGACATCGCCGACTATCTTGGCCTTACAATCGAGACCGTGAGCCGGGCGTTCACCCAGCTCAGAGGCGAAGGCATCATCCAGCTTTCAGATACCCACCATTTCACGGTGCCGGCACGGCGCGAGCTCCTGGCCACGGCCGGCGAATGACCCGGGCCAGTGCCATGTGCTTGGTCGCGCTGGCCGCCCTTGCGGCATGCGCGCGAACGCCCGAGCCGCCGGCGCCGCCGCAACCCGCTGCCGCGCCGGCGGTGCAGCCTGAGGTCGAGAGGCCCGAATCGCCCGAGGCTGAGCTCGACCGCTTCTGCAACGCTCTCGCCCGGATCGTCGATGCCGAGTCGCAACGCTATGCGTCCTTGCGGGACCAGCGCGACGGCTCTGATCGATGGGCCGGGCAGGTCGTTCCTGCGCGGTTCCTGAGCTGCGCGGTCGAAGGCTCGAGCTATCCCACCGCGAGCTACGTCTGCCACGGAGAGACCGTCTCCTCGACGAACGGCGACCTGCTCACGACCCCCTTTGAGCAGATCGGCGGTATGATCGACTCCTGTCTCGCGCGGCCGAGCTGGTACCCGCGTGAGTGGCGCCGCGGCAAGACCCTGGCGCTGGGCGGCAGCGGCGAGCGCCAAGTGGTGTGGCGCGACATGTCGGTGCCTGAAGCTCCGGGCATAGCGCTCAACATCGAGAGCGATATCCTGGGCAATGTCTATTACATCCGCCTCTCGGTCCAGACGCTCCGCCTGACGCAGCGCCGGCTCGTCATGTGACCGGGCGCAGGCTAGCCGGCTACCTGTGGCCCATCGAGTAGAAGCGCATGAAGGCGACGTGTCGTGGCGTAGGCCTCGGCATAGACGCGACGGCGATGGCGGCGATGTTCGACCGGCCAACCCTCATCGGGCTGCACGAGCCGCGGCCGGATCGGCAGCTGTGCCCGGGCATCGGCCAGGTCGTCGAACACGCCTGCCGCCAGCCCACCCAGCATCGCGGCGCCGATGCCCACGGCCTCGGGCTCGTCGCTGACCTCGAGCGTGCGCTCGAGAAGGCCAGCCTTGATGCTCATCAACAGATCGTTGCGCGTGCTGCCGCCGATGGCGATGTAACGCTCGAGCGCTCCGGCTCCCACGAGGCTCAAGCATCTGCTCCAGCACGTTCGCCACATCGGCTGCGAGGCCTTCCAGCACGGACCGATAGAGGGCCCCTCGATCCGTCGTATCGCCAAGCCCGAGGAATGCGCCGCGTGAGATCGGGTCGGGGAAAGGCGGCGAGCCGATCCTGAGGTGGGGCAGAAACAGCAATCCACCGCCCCCCGGTGGAACGGCCCGCGCCTCGGCCAGGAGCGTCTCATGCTCCTGCCCGCCGATGACACCGCGAAACCACTCGACGGCAGCGGCCGAGGTCATGAGCCCGCCGAAGGCGTAGTAGACAGGCTCCTGCACCAAGAGCATGCCCTGGTTCAGCCCCGCATCGGCGAGGGCCGTCGTGCCGCTCGGCCGGTCGAGCATGAGCGTCAAGGCCTCGGCAGTGCCCATGCTGTCCATCACGATGCCGGGCCTGTCGGCGCCGATGGCCAGCGCCCCGCAGAAATGATCGTGCCCGCCGACCCCGACCGCACAGTCCGGGGGCAGGCCGGTCTCGGCCGCGGCCTCGGCGGTGATACGGCCCAGCCGATGGCCAAGCGGCCGAATCTCGGGAACCAGCCCTAAGGGCAGGTCGAGCTCGCCCATGAGACCGGTAGCCCAGTCCCCACGCTCGAGATCCAGGAGCATGGTGCGCGAGGCCAGCGTGTGGTCGCATGCGGGCACGCCCGAGAGCCGGAACGCCAACCAACTGCTCACCTGAAGCCAACGCTCTCCTCCGGCCCAGGCTTCCGGACGATGCCGCCTGAGCCACAACAGCTTGAGAAGCGAGAAGGTCGGGTCGGGGCATAGACCGGTGAGCCGGATCAGACGCTCGCGGCCGATCCTCGCCACGAGATCACGAAGCTCCTCGGTGGTGCGGCTGTCGTACCAGGCGATGATGGGATGAGTGGGCCGGCCGGCACGGTCGAGCAGGGTGCCGGCCTCTCCCACGCTCGCGACGGCGAGGCCCCGCACCCGCGACGGCGCCTCCACCCTGGCCAGGGCGCCACGGATGGCCTCGACGGTCGCCCGCCATAGCTCCTCGGCTTCATGCTCGCCCTGGCCTGGCCCGATGACCACGGTCGGCGTCGGCACCCCATAGGTTGCCAGCACGCCGCGGCCCGGCTCGACGATGACGGCGCGGACGCTACCGGTGCCCGCGTCGACGCCGCACAGGAGAGGGACGGACCTCACAAAACGCGCCTCAGCCGGCCAGCAGCTCCTCGGCATCCGCGCCCGAAGCGCCCTCGTGAATGACTGCCCGCAGCGCTTTGACCATGAGGTCGGGACGCCGGTGCTGCCAGATGTTGCGGCCGAAGACGACGCCACGCCCGCCCTCGGCCATCGTCGCCGCCACCATGTCGAGCACCGCCCGGTCACTATCGAGCTTCGGGCCGCCGGCGATCAGCACGGGCGCCGGCGTGCTCTTGACGACGTGGGCAAAGCCCTCGGGCGTGCCCGGATAGTAGGTCTTGAGCACGTCAGCGCCGTGCTCGAAGGCAATCCTGCAGGCATCCGCCATCATCCCGGCATCGTTGGTGTCCGGAATGCTCGGGTGACGGCTGGGCAGTGCCTCGACCATCACCGGCATCCCGCTTCGCATCGCCTCGTTGCAGACGCTGGCCACAATCTCGAGCGTCTCCAGCTCGCACCCGGCTCCCATGAAGTACATCAGGCAGGCGCCCCGGCAGCCCAGCCCCTCGGCTTCCTCGAGCGTGTGGAGGAGCGACCACTCGGTATTGGTGAGCCAAGCCTCCTTGAGGATCGACGGGCCACCGTCGAGCCGGAGCCAGGTGGGAATTCGCCCGATCAGCCGGTCCCGGTAGCGCTTGACCACGCCGAAGGAGGTCATGATCCCGTCGGCGCCGGCCTCCGCGACGGTGTCGATGACACGGCCCGGATCCTCGAGCCCCGGAACCGCACCCATCGCACGCCCATGGTCCATCGCCACCAAGAGCTGCGGCCTGTTCAGATCCGCGTCCGACATGTTTCTCTCCCTGACCCTGATCGACCACGTCCCGCCGACGGCGCGCAACATAGCTGCGGTCTGCGGGGCGTGAAAGCGCAGCCGATGGCGCGCCCGGCGCTCTGCCGGCGCCCATCCGCCGAGGCCATTAAGGAGTTCTTAGTGGGTCCCGGCCCAGTCTACCGCGCATTGGTCCAGAGAAGGGCTGACAATGACCAGGTCGACCGGATCCGGATCGAGCATCCTGACGGACCGTCGGGGCGCCGTGGCGATCATTACCGCCTTCGTGATCGTCCCCCTCACCTTGGCCGTTGGCGTCGCCGTTGACGCCTCGCGCATCTTCCTCGTGCGCTCGCGGCTCTCGCAGGCAGCCGATTCGGCTGCCCTTGCAGCCGCTCAGGTCACCGACCCGACGACGCTTCAGGACGATGCCCGCCGCATCTTCGAGGCCAACTTCCCGAGCGGCTACATGGATGCGAGCGTGAGACCACTCAACGTCGTGTACGACGACGCGTCTGGCCGCGTCGAGGTGACGGCCGAGGCCGTGGTGCCCACGATCCTCATGCGCCTGGCGACGATTGACAACGTCAATGTCGGCGCCCACGCCGCCGCGGTGCGGGAGGTGAAGCCCCTGGAGCTGGCGCTCATTCTCGACGTCACGGGGTCGATGTGCCAGCCCTGCAGCAAGATCGATGCGCTGAAGGCCGCTGGGCACGACCTCTTGAACATCCTCTTCGGCACCCAGGAGACATCGGCCGAGCTCGCCATCGCCGTCGTGCCCTTCAGCGCGCGCGTCAACATCGGCACGTCGCGCACCAGCTGGGTCTCGGGCTCCGGGAGCTGGCAGGGCTGCGTCGAGATGCGCAGCGGCTCCCTGGCGCTGAGCGATGCGCCGCCGAGTTCCGGCAGGTTCCCAAAGACCGTGCCGGTCTCCTACCAGACCTGCACGACGAACAGGAGGGGTAGGCAGAGCTGCACGACCACGACCGTCACGCCGCCCTGCCCAACCTCACGCGTGTCGCCGCTCACCGACAGGAAGTCCAGCGTGGGCGCTGCGATCGACGCCCTGGCGACGGGTGGCACGACACGCATCGACATGGGTGCCGAATGGGGCCGGAATGTCCTCTCCGAGCACTGGCAGGGTCTCTGGGGCCATGCGGGCTGGCCGCGCAGCATCGAGACAGACCATATCACGAAGGCGGTCGTCCTCATGACCGACGGCGAGAATAACACGGACCCGACATACGACGAGACCGATGACGCCGGCGCCGACCAGAACGTCCGCGATCTCTGCCAGGCGATGAAGGACGATGGCTGGATCGTCTACACCGTAGGCTTCCAGTCGCCGACGAGCGCGCGCTCGATGCTGCAGGCTTGCGCGTCGGGCCCGAGCAACTTCTTCGAGTTGCCCACCGAGGACGATCTGCGCGCCGTCTTCCGACAGATCGCCGGCCGGCTCAGCGCGTTGCGGCTGGTCGAATGACCGCCGCGTCGCGGCCGCACCAGCTCGGCTCGTCGAGCTGGATGCGGAGCCGCCTCTTTCTCGCCGATTCTGAGGGCGCCACGGCCGTCGAGTTCGCGATGGTGGCGCCGATTTTCTTTCTGCTGATCATTGGCATGATCGAGCTGTCGCTCGTCATGATGGCCAACGCCATCCTTCAGTCGGCCGTGGGCGATGCCGCCCGAACGGGGATCACCGGCAACTCGCCCGCCGGAACCAACCGCACCGACGCAATCGAGGCGGCGATCGACAGCCTCACAGGAGGATTGCTCGATCCCGGCCGCATCCGGCTCGACGTGCTCGTCTATCCGTCGTTCGACAGCATCGGCAAGCCCGAGCCCTTCTCGGACCAGAACGGCAACGGCACCTACGACACGGGCGAGCCCTTCACCGACGTCAACGGCAACGGCCACTGGGATGCTGACATGGGCGCCGCCGGCCTCGGCGGTCCGGGCGACATCGTCCTCTATCGGGCCCGCTACGACTGGCAGCTCATCACCCCGTTCATTCGCAACGTGTTTCTGCCCGACGGCGCGATCCACCTCGAGGCCACGACCGCGGTGCGCAACGAGCCCTTCCCGCCGTCATGACGGGCCACGCCATGCCGGTCAGGCGCTCGCCTCGGCGCTTCCTCACCTGCGAGAGCGGTGTGATCGCCGTCGAGTTCGCCCTCGTCGTGCCGGTGCTCCTGGCCCTCTTCCTGGGCGGCATCGACACGGCCTGGCTGGTCATCGCCCACTACAAGCTCGAGCGTGCCGCGGACAGCGTCGCCGACCTCACCGCCCGCACGCAGCAGCTTCGCCCCAGCGACGTCCAGGACATCTTTGCCGCCGCGACTATGGTGGCGAAGCCCTTCGATCTCGGTGCCGACGGCCGGGTGATCGCATCGAGCATCACCAATCCCAGCGGCACAGGCGCCATCGTCGACTGGCAGCAGGCGAGCATGGGGGGCCTCTCGGCCACCAGCAAGGTCGGGACCGCGGGCGCCACCGCCCAGCTCGGCACCGACCTCACCGTCGAGCTGGGCGAGACGATGATCGTCGGCGAGGCCTATCTCGACTTCCAGCCCATCATCGGCTTTCTGATCGGTCCTCAGGAACTCTACACCCGGCTCTACGAACGCGCGCGCTACGGCGTCGTCGAGCTGGTCGCCGAATAGCCGGTCACGCCGTAGCACGGCATGCTAGCGGCGGGCGCCCACGGCTCGCCCGATACGCCGCCCGCCGGAGAGCCCCCTCGGCCGCCCATTACGATGCGTCGCGGGCAGCGAGCCATCCCCGCGTGATCCCAGGAGACAGGGGACCTCCGGACTCCGCCTTCGGCAAGCATCGCCACGGCTCGACACGCCTCTCCGGAGCCGCTAGCGAAGCGCCGGACGCAAGGAGGCTGACCATGGATGAGCTGATCCGGCTGAGCGCGCGCGAGGCAGTGCGGCGCCTGCAGACTCGCGAGATTTCTCCCCTCGACCTCGTCGACGCGGCGCTAGCCCGGATCGAGACGGTGAACCCTCAGGTCAACGCGGTGCCGACACTCTGCGCGGATCGCGCTCGGGCCCGAGCCAAGCAGATCGCGACAGGCGGGATCACGGCCGGTGGCGACGAGCGCGGCTGGCTGGGCGGGCTCCCCTTGGTCATCAAGGATCTGAACGATGTTGCCGGGGTGCGGACGACCTACGGCTCGCCGATCTTCGCCGATCATGTCCCGCAAACGTCCGGCTACGAGATCGAGCGGCTCGAGGCTCGCGGCGGCGTGGTGCTTGGAAAATCGAACACGCCTGAGTTCGGCGCAGGTGCGCAGACCTTCAACGAGGTCTTCGGCGTGACGAGGAATCCATGGAACACCGCGCTTACCTGCTCGGGATCGTCGGGCGGCGCAGCGGTGGCGCTGGCCACCGGCATGGTCTGGCTCGCCAACGGCTCGGATCTCGGCGGCTCGCTCCGCACGCCCGCCGCCTTCTGCTCGGTTGTCGGTCTGCGGCCAAGCCCGGGGCGGGTGCCGCACGGGCCGAGCGCCTCGCCCTTCCAGACCCTTTCCGTCGACGGACCCATGGCGCGGGACGTGCGAGACGTGGCGCTTTTCCTCGACGCCCAGGCCGGCTTCGATCCCCGCGATCCACTAAGCTTCGATCCCCCGCCGGAGAGCTTCGCCTCCGCGATCGAACGCCCACCGAGCCTCAGCCGGGTAGCCTTCTCCCCTGATCTCGGCGGCATCACGCCCGTCGACGCCGAGGTCGCAACAATCTGTCGTCAGGCCGCGGGCCGTCTGGCGGATCTGGGGGCTACGGTCGAGGAGGGTTGCCCCGACCTCGGGTCATCGACCGAGGTCTTCACCATCCTCCGCGCCGAGCAGTTCGTCACCGGCCGCGCTCCGCTTCTCGACAAGCACCGTGACAAGCTGAAGCCCGAGGTGGCCTGGAACATCGAGCACGGGCTCACGCTTTCGGCCGAGAGAATAGGGTGGGCGGAGCGGGAGCGCGGGCTGATACAGCGTCGGATGGCGGCGCTCTTTCTCGAGCACGATCTTCTTCTGTGCCCCGCCGCGATCGTGCCGCCATTCCCCATCGAGACGCGTTACATTGCCGAGCTCAACGGGCATCGTTTTCCCAGCTACATCGACTGGGTGGCGATCACTTATGCTATAACCCTCTCGGGGTGCCCGGCCCTCTCGCTGCCTTGCGGCTTCACATCGAAGGGCTTGCCGGTCGGCCTGCAAATCGTGGGGCCACCACGTGGCGAGGCCAAGCTGCTCGGCGCTGCAGCCATCCTCGAGGACATGCTCGGCCTCGCCCGAAAGGTGCCTATGGATCCCCGGCCGCCCGCCACCTGAGCCCCCAGCCCGGGAACCCAGCGGTCGGTCCGGCGTTTTCGTCTCTCGGGCTGCATTGGGGAAGCGGGACGATGACGGGCTACAAGCGACAGCTCGAAGGTGAGATCCAGGCGACCCCACCACTGGATGCCTCCTTGGCGCTGATCCTGGGGGGCGTCGTTCTCGCGCTCTACTTCGGGCGTGAGATCCTCATCCCTCTGGCACTCGCGGTGCTCGTGAGCTTCGCGCTGGCCCCACTGGTCTCTTTCTTCCGACGCCTGCGCCTTGGCCGCATCGTGTCCGTAATCCTGGTCGTGGTGATCGCCACGGTAGCGGTAGGCGCGATCACGGCACTGGTCACGAGCCAGCTCGTCACGCTTGCCCAGAAGATCCCGACCTACGAGCAGAACCTTCGAGCCAAGGTGTGGAGCCTCCGGGACGCCCTCCCGAGCGGCGGCGTCATCGATCGAACATCGGCTGCGATACAAGATCTCAATCGAGAGATTGAGGAGGCGACGCATGGCGCGCAGCCCTCCGAGGCGCAGATGCCGGGGTCGACGCCGAGTCAGAAGCCAGTGCCCGTCGAGCTTCACCAGCCCTCGCCGACGCCGATCGAGATGCTGTCCGACGTGATCGGGCCTCTTGTGGGGCCACTCGGGACCGCTGGGCTCACCTTGATCCTCGTCGTCTTCATGCTGATCGAGCGAAGCGAGCTGCGCGACCGCCTGATCCGCCTGCTGGGCGACCGCGATATCATGCGCTCCACCCAGACCATGGACGAGGGTGCGAAGCGAATCAGCCGCTATCTCCTGATGCAGCTCACGATCAATGTGCTGCACGGCACGCCCTACGGCATTGGTCTTTGGCTGATCGGAGTCCCCAATCCTCTCTTGTGGGGGCTCCTCGCCGTCCTGCTCCGCTTCATTCCCTATCTCGGGCCTCTCGTGGGCGCGGCGGGCCCTCTGCTCCTGGCGCTCGCGGTCGATCCCGGCTGGACCATGGTCGGCCTGACGCTCGGCCTCATCATCGTGCTCGAGTTCTTCACCGCCAACGTTCTCGAGCCCTGGCTTTACGGCTCGATCACCGGCCTGTCGCCCTTGGCTATTCTCGCCGCCGCGGTCTTCTGGACCACCCTTTGGGGCCCCATCGGTCTTCTCCTCTCGGTGCCGCTCACCGTGTGTGTCGTCGTGCTGGGCCGCCATGTGCCGCGGCTGCAGTTCCTGGATATGCTCCTAGGCGACCGCCCTGCCCTCACGACGCCTGCCCGCCTTTACCAGCGTCTCCTCGCCGACGAGCGCCACGAGGCGATGGAGCTCGCCGAGGATCACGCGGAGGCGGAGGGCTTCGACCCGCTCGTCGACAACGTGCTCCTGCCGGTCCTCGCGTTTGCCGAGCGCGACCGTCAGCGCGGCGCGCTCGATCCCGCCGCAGCGCAGCGGCTGGCCGAGGAGGTCGAGGCGATCGCCGACTATCTGGGCGGGGAGGAGGCGGACGAGCACCACAAGGACAATGCCGCTCCCGAGCGCTCCGCGCACGTCCTGTGCCTTGGCGGTCGGAGCCGGATCGACCTCGCAGCCGCCCGTCTTCTAGCGGCTCGTCTCGAGGCGCAGGGTATCGCCGCGGATGCCGCTGCCGACACGGTGATCGGAAGGCTTCAACGGCCTGTCGGGGCAGGCTTTGCCGGGCCGCCCGTCGCCTGTATCGCGTACCTCGCGCCTCCCTCACCCCATCACGCCCGCCGGGCCGTGAGGCGGCTCCGCGCCAAGCTGGGTCGACAGACCGACGTGCTCCTGGGCGTCTTCGTCGACGCCGAGGAGCGCACGCTCGAGGTCGAGCCCATGGACGCCGACGGCACGGCCCACACCATCGCGGCAATGGTCGAGGAGGTGAGGACGCGTCTTGACCGGCTGGGCACGGCCGCCTCCACCACCTCCACGCAGCCTGTTACCCGAGACGGCCCGCAGCTGGAGGCCGCATGCCCTAGCGTGGCGAGCGTGCCTCCAACAGCCGACCTCTCTCCAGCGCCTTGAGCGCGCGCGCCACCAGCTCCTCCGGCTCGCCGTCGATCTCGACCTCGACGACGTCTGGCTCACCCGCCGGACTTTCCAGAGCCTCGAGCTGGGACGGGAGCAGTGAGACCGGCATGTAGTGCCCGTGCCGGCCCTCCATGCGGCGCTGGATGAGGTCGACGCCGCCGCTCAGATGGACGAAGCGGACGCCAGGGCCCGCCTGCCGCAGGATGTCCCGATAGCGCCGCTTGAGGGCCGAGCAGGTGACGACGGCGGGGATCCCGTCCTCAAGCCAGCGCCGAAGGTCCTTCGCGATCGCCTCGAGCCACGGGCGGCGATCATCGTCGTTGAGCGGTTGGCCGCTCCGCATCTTCTCGACATTCGCGGCCGAATGATACTCGTCGCCCTCGGCGAAGCGGGCGTGGAGCCGCTCGGCCAGCATCTTTCCGACGGTCGTCTTGCCGGTGCTGGTGACGCCCATGACGACCACCGCCATGGATGTGGTCAAGGCTTCCACTCATGGTGAATATGGCCCGGCTGATCAATGCGCTCGAACTGGTGCGCGCCGAACAGGTCGCGCTGTGCCTGGGTCAGATTGACCGGCAGGCGCGCCATCGTGGCGCCTTCCAGCCAAGACGTCGCCGCAGCCAGCCCCGGAACCCAGAGCCCGTGCTCGGTCGCCGTCGCGACGACATTGCGCAACGCCAGCACACGCTCGCCGATCAGTCTGTTGAGCTGCGGGTCGAGAAGAAGATCCTCGAGCTCCGGCGCCTTGTCATAGGCGGCCGCGATGGGCTCGAGGAGCGCTCCACGGATGATGCATCCCGCACGCCAGATGCGCGCCACGGTTGCGAGATCGACGTTCCAGCGCTGTGGCTCGTTGGCGGCGCGCATCACCGCGAAGCCCTGCGCGTAGGCGATCGCCATGCCGGCGAGCAACGCCTCGCCGAGGTCGGCGACCAGTCGCCCCGCATCCCCCTTGAAGGCGGGGCGCGGCATGCTGGTCATCTTGGCGAGCTGCTCCCGCTGGTGCTTCAACGCGCTCTGCGAGCGCGCCTGAGCGGCGGCGATGATCATCGGGGCCGCCACGCCGAGCTGTAAGGCGGCTATGCCGGTCCAGGCACCGGTGCCCTTCTGCTCGGCGCTGTCCAAGATCAGGTCGACCAGCGGCTTTCCGGTGTCGGCATCGCGCTCGCGGAAGATGCGATCCGTGATCTCGAGGAGATAGGATGCGCGGTTCCCGTCGGTCCACGTGGTGAACTGCTTTGCCAACGCCTCGGCATCGAGGCCAAGCAGATCCTTCAGAATGCCATAAACCTCGGCGATGGCCTGCATGACGGCGTACTCGATGCCGTTGTGGACCATCTTGACGAAGTGGCCGGCCCCGTCTGGGCCGAGATGGGCCACGCATGGCGTGCCGTCCGCAGCGCGGGCGGCCATGGCCTCGAGGATCGGCTGCGCGCGCCGCCAAGCTGGCTCTGGGCCACCCGCCATCATCGAGGGGCCGTTACGTGCCCCCTCCTCGCCGCCGGACACACCGAGGCCCATGAAATGGACGCCCCGTTCGCCCATCCGCTTCTCTCGGCGGATCGTATCTGTGTAGTGGCTGTTTCCGGCGTCGATGACGACGTCACCGGCCTCGAGCGCGCTCTCGAGCGCGTCGAGCTCCTGATCTACCCCTGGGCCCGCCGGGATCATCAGCAGCACGAGACGCGGCGAGCGCAGCGCTGCCGCAAGCGCCTGGATGTCGCCCACGGCATCGAGGCCAGCCGCGACGGCATGCTGTCTAGCCTTCTCGAAGCCGTCCAGCCCGACGACGGAAAAGCCCTTGTCCCGGGCGTTGAGGGCGAGATTGCGACCCATGACGCCGAGCCCAACGACGCCCAGATCAGCACTCGTCAGCGTCATGACATCCTCGCCTGATCAGGTTCCACATTGTCCCTCCGGTCGTATAGGGTGAGCAGGCGTGAGAGGCTACGTGGTTGATCGAGGCCAGGAGGACAAGGGAGGTTGCCATGGAGGGGGACCGGCGGCTCGCGGGCTGCTTCAACATCGCGGATCTGCGGCGGCGCGCGCGGCGACGCCTGCCACGCGCCGTCTTCGACTTCTGCGATGGCGCTGCCGGGGACGAGCTGACCCTCCGGCGAAACGAGTTGACCTTTGCCGAGATCGAGCTCGTGCCTCGCGCGCTCTCGCGCTCGGGGGAGCCGGATCCGTCGCTCGAGCTGCTCGGGCAGCCCTTGAGCATGCCGCTGATGATCGGCCCGACCGGCCTCTCGGGCATGCTGTGGCCACAGGGCGAGATTGCGGCCTCCCGGGCCGCGGCGAAGGCCGGCACGATCTATGCTCAAAGCCACGGCTCCACCTGCTCGATCGAGGAGCTCGCCGCTTCCGGCCCGGGGCCTCGTTGGTTCCAGGTATTCGTCTATCGCGATCGTGGGCTCACCCGCTCCTTCGTCGAGCGCGCCCAGGCTGCCGGATTCGAGGGCCTCGTCCTCACGGTCGACAATCACGTGCTCGGCATCCGTGAGCGCGACCTCAGGAACGGCTTCACCGTCCCGCCCCGTGTCACGCCCGCGAATGCGCTCGACATGGTACGGCGCTTACCGTGGCTGATGAGCTTCATGCGGGGACCGCGCATCACCTTCGCCAACTACCGAGATGCCGGCCATGGCGACAACATACTGTCCCTTGCGGCCTATGTTTCCCAGGTGATGGAGCCCACGATCGGCTGGGATGAGGTGGCATGGGTGCGCAGTCTTTGGCGTGGTCCTTTCCTCCTCAAGGGCATCCTTCATCCCGAGGATGCACGACGGGCGCTCGAGCATGGAGTCGATGCGGTGATCGTCTCGAACCATGGCGGACGCCAGCTCGACGGCGCGGTCAGCTCGGCGAGGGCTCTGCCCGAGGTCGCCCAGGCGGTCGAGGGGCGCATCCCCATCCTGCTCGACGGCGGCGTCCGCCGCGGGGTCGACGTGGTGCGCGCCTTGGCGCTCGGCGCCACGGCCTGCCTGATCGGCCGTCCTCACCTCTGGGGTCTGGCACTGGCCGGCGAGGCCGGCGTGGCAAGGGTGCTCGACCTCTACAGACAGGAGATCGTCCGAACGATGGCGCTCGGTGGCTGGTCCAGCCTCGCCGAGCTGCGCCGGGACGCAGTCCGGCTACCCGGCGAGCCCATCGTGCCGCCGCCCACAAGCCGGCCGGCGATCCGCATGGCGAGCTGACCCCGGCTGGAATGGCCGAGGTGCAACAGAACGGCGGCGCTACGCTCGCCCGGGGCCGCACGTCTCGCTGAAGCTCCCTTACCCTCTGGCCCAACGCTGAAAAGCCGGGAGCGGATAATGTTCTTTCTATGTTCGCGATAATGCGAACAAAGGCCCGAATATGAGGCATCCTGGTGACAAAATCGGTGCATTAGAGGCGTCTTATCCACAAGCATCGCGTCGCAATGTCATGCGCTCGCCACATGCCCGGAACGTGCAGCGAACGCTGTCGAGGCGCCGCGATGAGACTGGTGAGGTTGACGAACCCGCGCGGCGGTCGATGATGGGTGGCTGTCACCCGCGATCGAGACTGAGATGAGCCCTGCAGAGGATTGGTCCATTCCGGCGATCGCCCAGCCGCAGCAGGGGCAGATCCGCTTTGACCTCGATGCTGCCCTGGCGTCCATCCTGCAGCTCAGGGCGGAGATTCCCGCCGACGCCTTCACGGCGGAGACGCTGGGCACCGAGCGGCATGGCAGCGCCGTCCTGATTGACGCCAAAGGTCTCGTCGTGACCATCGGCTATCTCGTCGCCGAGGCGGAGACGGTTTGGCTGACCTCGCACCGGAATGTCGCCGTGCCGGCGCACGTCCTGGGCTACGATTTCACCACCGGCTTCGGGCTTCTGCAGCTTCTGGGCCGTGTGGACCTGCCTGCTCTCCCGATCGGATCATCGGCGGAGCTCGACGCCCGGCGACGCTCTCGTCCTCGCGGCCGGTGGCGGCCAGCGCGCCGCGCTGACGGCAAAGCTGCTCGCCAAGCGTGAGTTCGCGGGCTACTGGGAATACCTGCTTGAGGAGGCGCTCTTCACGGTGCCTGCCCACCCGCATTGGGGTGGAGCGGCCTGTATCGATCCGAACGGGCACCTGGTAGGGATCGGATCCCTGCTGATCCAGGCCGATGGAGGCCAGCGGGGCGGAGCGGCAGGCAACATGATCGTGCCGATCGATCTGCTGCCGAGCGTGCTGGACGATGTCAGGGCCCACGGGCGCGTAAGCCGACCTCCTCGACCGTGGCTCGGGCTCTACGCAACGGAGGCAAGCGAGCAGGTTGTGGTCGTCGGTGTCGCGCCCAAGGGCCCAGCCGAGCAGGCCGGCCTCGAGCAAGGTGACATCATCCAGGACGTTGCCGGCGGCGAGGTGTCGGATCTGGCGAGCCTCTACCGCAAGGTCTGGTCTCTCGGTGGCGCCGGCGTCAGGATACCGATGATCATCGAGCGTGACGGAAGGCGCCTCAGCATCTCCATCAGCTCCGACGACCGGGAGCGTTTCCTGAAAACGCCGCGCATGCACTGAGAAGATCCAGCACGCGGCCGTTCGGCGGCGCAAGCTCAGGGCGAAAGATCCTCGTCTCCCGAGCCGCCGGCTCCGATCTGGGAGGTTCGTAAATTGAAGATCACGGCGCTCGAGACGATCAGGCTCGAGGAGTTTCCCAACCTGCTCTGGCTGCAGGTGCACACGGACGAGGGGCTGATCGGGCTCGGCGAGACGTTCTTCGGGCCGCGAGCGGTGGCGGCCTACATCCACGAGTCCGCCGCCCCTCGCCTTCTCGGCCAGGACCCGCTGCTGATCGACCGCCATTCGCGAATGCTGCTCGACGGCTATCTGGGCTTCAGCGGCAGCGGTGCCGAGATGCGCGGCCTCTCCGCCATCGACATCGCGCTTTGGGACATCTTCGGCCAGGCGGTGGGGCAGCCCATCCACCAATGCCTGGGCGGCCTCGCCCGCGACAGTATCCGCACCTACAACACCTGCGCCGGCTATCGCTATGTGCGCGGCGCCAAGGGCCAGGACACGGCCAGACTGGGGCCTCGACGCGGCCGAGGGTCCCTACGAGGATCTGGACGGCTTCCTCAACCGTGCCGACGAGCTCGCCCACTCGCTGCTCGAGCAGGGCATCACCGGCATGAAGATCTGGCCGTTCGACTTCGCGGCCGAGCGCTGGAAGGGCCTCTACATCGCCCCGGACGAGCTGGACAAGGCGCTGGAGCCCTACCGCAAGATCCGCGCTGCGGTCGGCGATCGGATGGACATCATGTGCGAGTTCCACTCCTTGTGGAACCTGCCGACCGCCAAGCGCATCTGCCGGGCCCTCGAGGAATTCGAGCCGTTCTGGTTCGAGGACCCGATCAAGATGACCAATTTCGACGCCCTGGCCGATCTCGCCGCGTCGACGCCGGTGCCGATCACGGCGAGCGAGACCGATCGCCACGCGGCCGGTCGTTCCGCGAGATGATGGCCAAGGGTGCGGTCGGCATCGTCATGCTCGATCTCTCCTGGGTCGGCGGCATCTCCGAGGCCCGGAAGATCGCGACGATGGCCGAGGCGCATCACCTGCCGGTGGCACCGCACGACTGCACCGGGCCGGTCGTCTACACGGCCTCCTGCCACGTCTCGCTGAACGCCACCAACGCGCTCGTCCAGGAGAGCGTGCGGGCGTTCTACACCGGCTGGTACAAGGAGCTGGTGACCGAGCTGCCGCGCATGGAGAAAGGCTTCATCCTGCCGATGGAGGGCCCCGGTCTTGGGACGCGTCTGCTCCCCGACGTCCTCAAGCGCAAGGACGCGGAGATCGAGCGCAGCAGACTCTGAGGCGGGCTCGCCCCGAGCTCAGTCACCCGAGTGGCCTCCGCCACCATCACCGCTGCTGCCTCCGCCGCCGCTGTCACCGCTGTTGCCGCCAGCGTCGCTGCCGTGCCCGCGGCTCTCACCGCTGTCGCCCGCGCCGCCATCCGCCTCGCCATCATGCCGCCCCTCGATCGCGCCACCCTGCCCATCACCCGGCTCCGTCGAGCGCAGCGCGTGGAAGGCCTCAACGACAGGCACCTCGTCGGGCCCGACGGTAGCGCTGAGGATACCCAGGCCCGACGCCACCGGACCGCTCAGATCCGGTGCCAACGGAAGGCTGCCGCCAGAGCCGAGGCTGATCGAGCCGTCGCGCGGCTCGACATAGGCCTGGATCGAGAGTCGCCCGACACGTCCCGCGAAGGGCACGAGCGGCAGGCTCTGCACCTCGTCGGCCTGCACGACGCCGCCCGTCAGCCGGCCACGGACAAGGACCCGAGCGCCCGGCTCCGGCATGTTCCCCGTCCCGACTGCTATCTCGATGCCACCGATTCGGAAGCGATTCCCGGCAGTGAGCTCGGCAGGGCCAGCCACGTACACGTCGGGCCGGGGCTGCCGGCCATCCACACGCGTCGCAACGATGGAGCCGTCGCCGCGGCGCAGGCCGCTCACCGCCACCCACTCGCCGGGCCTGAGCGCCGCCGGACGCAGCCCCGTCGCCCAGGAGCCCAACCGCACACGCTGCCCCACGATATGGATCGTGCCGTCCGAATCCACGCGCTCCACCGGCCCGATCACCTCGTGGGCAACCTCCACCTCGTCGGCGGTCACGACCTCACCGCCCCCCTCCGCCTCGACCTGGACGACCTGCCCCAGGCGCAGAGCGCTCATCGGTGCAGTCGTCCCGTCGATCCGCACGGTTTGCCCTGGCGCGTAGCGGATCTCGAGCCCGTTGACGCAGATGCTGCCGAAGCCGGTGATCGTGCCGAGGACGCCCGTGCGCCCCGTCGTAGCACCCGGCTCGGCTCGAGTCGGTGAGCCGGTCCCGCCGATCCCGCGGTCGGCTATCTGCGGTGCCGTCGCGGCAGCGCCGGTTCCGCCAATCCCACGGTCGGAGGGCAACGCACAGACGGCACCCACGGGCAGGGCCGGTGGCGCAGCGCGGCATCCGGCAAGCGCAACAAGGAGCAGCGTCAAGCCGGCAATACGGCAGCGCGTACGGGTCATGACCTCTGCTCCTCTTCCAAGGCTGCCTCGTCCGCGGTGTAGAGATAGACGCCGAGGTTGAATCGCCAGGAGGCATCGGACCGGCCCTCGTCGGCCTCGGCGAGCCTGAGCGCCTCGCGATTGAGATCGAGAAGAAGGCGCATCGCCTCCTCGCGTCCCAGCGCCTCGAGCGCCTTCACCGAGTCGGGTGAGAGCCGGTCGAAATGAAGGCTGCGATCGAGGAAGGGGGGCACGTCGGCGGCAAGGTTGATGCTCGCCGCCGCCATGTGGTCGTGCAGGTTGCGCCCGAAGAAGAAGAGCCGCTCCTCCAACCCCTGGCGAGGGCCATAGGCGGCGAGCTCGAGCCGGATGCGATCCTCGGCCGTGACCGTCACGAGGCCGAGCCTCAGCCATTCGTCGAGGATGGCGCGCGGCCGCACGTCCTTCGTCAGCCCGGCAACGAGGCTCTCGAAGGAAGGCGTGCCTTCGGGAGCGGTGCGCGGCAGCGGCAACGGCCGACCCTGCGCATCGACATAAGGGGCGCGGCCAACCCAGGTGGAGATGACCTGGGCGCCGAGCGACACCGCGGCCGGAATGCCCTGAGCCGCATGCGGCTCGCTGCGCAGCCGCCTGATTTCCTTGCGATGGATGCCGGTGAGCACGTGGATGCCGCTGTCCGTGAGGGCGCGGCCCGGGCCGCCAAGATCGCGCTGGGCAACCTCGACGTAAAGGCGGCGGACGATGGCGTCGAGCATCGGGTAGGTCACACCGAAGCGGATCAGCAGCCGGACCAGCGGGCGCAACAAGCGCGCCACAGCACCGGGCAGGGCGCTCGGCGCACCGGGATGCTCAGGCTCCGGGGACATGGTCATGGCTCGATCATAGCAGGCTTCCGTTGTGGGAAAAGTGCCCACAAGTCACTTGACGTGGGAAATTTGCCCACGCAGTATGCGCGTGGGCAATACGCCCACAGGAGAATTCTCATGTCGATCTGTCCTTCGCGTTCGCGGCAGCTGCGGCTCGCGGCCCTGCTCTGCGGCACCTTCCTCGCCACCACCGCCACGATGGCGCCTGCCTGGAGCGCCTCTTCCGGCGACAGCAATCGCGATGCGTCGTTGGTAACCGTCGCGCAGACCAGCCTGACAACGCCCGTCTTCGAGGATGGCAACGGCACGGACGACAGCGCTGACACCGTGTCCGGCTCTGGTGGCGAGACCGAGGACCAGGGCGTCGCCGAGAGCGGTACGAACGGCAATTCCGGAAGCGTGAGCGGCTCCGAGGACGGCGGGAACGGCGCAAGCGACAACAGCGGCACCGAGGACCACGGTGGCGGCGGCCAAAGCGGCGGCTCCACCGGCACCGGCTCAAGCGGCAGCGACTCGGGGGGAAGCCATGGTGGCGGCTCGAGCGGCAGTGGCTCCGGCGGCAGCGACTCCGGTGGAGGTCATGGTGGGGGCTCGAGCAGCGGTGGCTCCGGCGGCAGCGACTCCGGTGGAGGTCATGGTGGCGGCAACGGCGGCCACGACGACTGAGCCAAGCCCCTCCTTCGAGGATCGCTAGGGGCACATCTGGGGCGGCGCGAGCGCGCCGCCCCAGTGCCGGAGCGGCGCGGCGTGGAGGATCGACGCAATGGCGCGCCGGTTCGCCCAGCCGCGTGCCGTCCTACTCGGCTGGCGTCGTCTCGCCCACCGCCGGCAGTGTCGCGCGGCGATGCATCAGCCGGTCGCCGAGACGGTCGAGGCAGACATAGACGACCGGTGTGATGTAGAGGGTCAGCAGCTGCGAGAGCAGCAGCCCGCCGACCACGGCGAGCCCGAGGGGCCGACGCAGCTCGGAGCCGGCGCCCATGCCGATGGCGATCGGCAGGGTGCCGAGGATCGCCGCCATGGTCGTCATCATGATCGGCCGGAAACGGACGAGGCATGCCTCGACGATCGCCTGCTGCGCCGGCAGCCCGCCCTCGCGTCGACGCTCGAGCGCGAAGTCGATCATCATGATCGCATTCTTCTTCACGATTCCGACGAGCATCACGATGCCGATCATCGCGATGACGCTGAGATCGTTGCCCGTGAGCATCAGCGTGAGCAGCGCGCCGATGCCCGCCGAGGGCAGGCCCGAGAGGATCGTGATCGGGTGAATGAAGCTCTCGTAGAGGATACCGAGCACGATGTAGATGACCAGGACGGCCGCCAGGAGCAGCATGCCCTGGCCCTTCAGTGAGTCCTGGAAGACCTGAGCAGCCCCCTGGAAGCCGGTGACGACATCGCTCGGAAGCCCGATGTCCCGCTCAGCCTTCTCGATGGCGTCGACGACGGTGCCGAGCGCCACGCCGGGCGCCAGGTTGAAGGAGATCGTGACGGAGGGCATCTGGCCCTGATGGCTCACGGCGAGGGGGCCTGCGACCTCTGTGTAGTGGGCGATGGTGTCGAGCGGCACGGTCGCGCCCGAGGCTGTCCGAACATAGAGATGCTCCAGCGCCGCCGGGCTGCTCTGGAAGCGTGGTGCTGCCTCGAGGATGACCTCGTAGTCGTTGTTCGAGGTGTAGATCGTCGATACTTGGCGCGTTCCGAAGGCGCTGTAGAGCAGGCTCCGAACGCCCTCCACGTCGATGCCCAGCTCGGAGGCCCGCTCGCGGTCGATGTCGACGACGAGGTGGCGGGCCCGCATCTGGAGGTCGGTCGTGACGTCCTGCGCACCGGCTATGCCACTGATCTTGCGCTCCAGGAGCGGGGCATAGTGCTCGACCTGATCGAAGTCGGGGCCCTGGATCGTGTACTGATACTGGCTCTTCGACGGCCGACCGCCGATGTTCAGGTTCTGGACGTTCTGGAAGAAGCCGTTGATTCCGGGCACCTGCGCCACCTCGCGGCGAAGGCGCTGGATCATCTCGTCGGAGCTGAGCTTGCGCTGATCGCGTGGCTTCAGGGCAATGAACATGCGCCCACTGTTGGTCGTGTTGCTCAGGCCCACCTGCGCCGGCCGTAGACATGACATAGTCAACGTCGGGATCATGCTGCACGATGTCCGCTACGGCCTTCTGCCGTGCCACCATGGCGGCGAAGGAGATGTCCTGCGGCCCCTCGGTCGAGGCAAAGATCAGCCCGGTATCCTCGACCGGGAAGAAGCCCTTGGGCACGACGCGATAGAGATAGAGGGTGGCGACGATGGTGGCGACGGTGACGACGATCCAGAGTCCCGGACGGGCAACGACAGCCCGCAGCGATCCAGCCCGTAGCCGCGTAGGGCCGCGTCGAAGACGGCCTCAGAAGCCCGGAACAGCCGCCCCTGGCGCTTGTCGTGCCTGGTCGGACGAAGCAGGCGCGAGCACAGCATCGGCGTCAGGGTCAGCGAGACGATGCCCGAGATCAGGATCGTCATGCTGATCGTGACGCCGAACTCGTGGAACACCCGGCCGACGACCCCGCCCATGAAGAGCACGGGAATGAAGACGGCGCAGAGCGAGAGGGTCATTGAGACGATCGTGAAGCCGATCTCCTCCGCACCCTTGAGCGCGGCCTCGAAGGGCTGCATACCCGCCTCGATGTGGCGCACGATGTTCTCGAGCATGACGATGGCGTCGTCGACGACGAAGCCGACCGAGAGCGTGATCGCCAGGAGCGACAGATTGTCGATCGAGAAGCCGAAGAGATACATCCCGCCGAACGTCCCGATGATCGAGACGGGGAGCGCCAGGGCTGGAATGAGCGTCGCCGTGGCGTTGCGGAGAAAGACGAAGATCACGAGGATCACGAGCGCGATCGCGATCATCAGCGTGTACTGGACGTCGCGCACGGAGTCCCGGATCGAGACCGACTTGTCGTTGAGCACGTCGACCGAGATCGAGGGCGGCACGCCCGCCCGTAGCACCGGCAGCGCGGCGCGGATCTTGTCGACGACGTCGACGGTGTTGGCGTCCGGCTGCCGCTGCACGGCCAGGATGATCGCCCGCTTGCCCTGGAACCAGCTCGCGACCTTGTCGTTCTCGACGCTGTCGATGACGGTCGCCACGTCCTCGATCCGAACGGGGTTGCCACCTGCGTAGGTGACGACCACGGGCATGAAGTCCACCGCCTTGCGCATCGGGCCCGTGGCCTGGATCGTATAGTTGCGCGACGGTCCGTCGAGGTTGCCGACCGGCGAGTTGGAGTTGGCGTTGGCGATGGCACTCTGCAGGTCGCTCAGCGTCAGGCCGCGCGCGGCCAGCGCGTGCAGGTCCGCCTGGACGCGAACGGCATATTTCTGCGCCCCATAGACCTGCACCTGGGCCACGCCCGGAAGCATCGAGATCTGCTGGGCGATGAGGGTCTCCGCGTACTCGTCGACGGTCGAGAGCGGCACCGAGGGCGAGGAGAGAGCCAGGAACAGAATGGGCGAGTCGGCCGGGTTGACCTTCCGGAAGCTCGGCGGCGTCGTCATCTCGTCCGGCAGCCGCCGCTGGGCGATGCTCAGCGCCGACTGGACGTCGAGCGCTGCGCCGTCGATGTTCCGGCCGAGGTCGAACTGCAGGACGATCGAGGTGCTGCCCTGCGTCGACGTCGACGTCATCGAGGTGATGCCCGAGATGGTCGCGAACTGGCGCTCCAGCACCGAGGCGACCGAGCTCGCCATGGTCTCCGGGCTGGCACCCGGCAACTGGGCCGACACGGAGATCGTCGGAAAGTCGACGCTCGGCAGCGCCGCCACCGGGAGCTGCCGGTAGCCGAACACTCCGATCACCAGGAACGAGAGCATGACGAGCGTCGTCATGACCGGACGCCGGATGCAGGTCGTGGCGATCCGCATGCTCTCAGCCTCCCGAGCCGGCCGACCCTCTTCCGCCACCGCCCGCGGCGCCGCCGGCATCGCGGATATCGACCGTGCTTCCCGGCCCGAGCCTGAGCTGCCCGTCGACAACCACCTGCTCGCCCGCGCTCAGCCCCTTCGTCACGACCGTCCTGCCGTCCACCGTCTGGGCCAGCATCACCGGTCGCATGTCAGCCTTGTGATCCTTGCCGATGACGAAGACGTAGGAGCCGTCCTGGCCGATCTCTATGGCCCCAGTCGGCACCGTGATCGCATGCTCGTCGACCCGCAGCACCAGTGTCACATCGACGAACTGCCCGGGCCATAGGAGCTCATTGGCGTTCGGCATCTCGGCGATCAGGGTGATCGTCCCCGAGCTCGGGTCGATCGCGTTGTCGAGAAAGGCGAGCTTGCCCTTGATGGGCGGCCCCTTGTCTCCCGCCGGCAGCGCCTCGACGACGACCGTCCCGACCTTGGCCGCATTCCGGACCTCATCGAGCCGACCTTCCGGCACCGCGAACTGGACCTGGATCGGATCCATCTGGTTGATGGTGAAGAGGGGCGTCGTGTCAGCAGCCCGCACGACGTTGCCGGGCTTGAGGTTGATCCGGCCGATGCGCCCGTCGATCGGCGCCGTGATGGTGTAGTACGAGATCTGCACGTTGAGATTGTCGATCGCGGCCCGATCGGCGGCGATGCTCGCGTTGATCACCTGCTGATCGGCCTGCGCCTGCTGGTATTGCTGCTTCGAGACGAAGTCCCGCGCGACCAGAGCACCGTAGCGCTGCAGGTCCTGGCCGACCCTGACCTTTTGGGCCTCGTCCTTGGCGAGCTGCGCCTGGGCCTCGTGCACCTGCGCCACGGCAGATCGGGGATCGAGCGTGACCAGCACGTCGCCTGTCCGAACGGCGCTGCCTTCGGCGACGTGAACCTCGGTGATCTGGCTGTCGACACGCGGTCGCACGACAACGCTCGCCACCGGCCTCACCGTGCCGACCGCGGTCAAGGACACCGGCATCGGCTTGACCTCGACCATCCCCGCAAGGACCGGCACGGGTCGCGCATGCCGCACCACCGCTGCCGTGTTCTCAGCGCCGCCGCGGGTAGCCCAGACCTTGTAGGCGTAGCCGCCTCCGGCCAGCACCAGACCAGCGGTCACGAGGATCATCAATGCGCGTGGGCCTCGCGACGCACCGCTCGGCTCTAGGTCCGGCCGGTCCTCCTGGCTGGTCCGCTGGATCGTACTGCTCATCATGCCTATCCGCCGTCGCGCGACACACGGCTTCTGCCTCAGCCGTAGTACCACGCCCTCGACTGGAACGCATGAACCGCAGCCACCCTGCGGTGGCCTCCCCGGAAAACCGCGCCGACGTCAGCCAGCGGCGGCCTTGCTCGACATCACGTCCTCGAGATCGGGCGTTGGCGGCGACTCGGTGTGCACCCTTCCCATAGGCACGGAGCGTGGCCTGAAGACACGAGCGGCCGCAGGCACGGGTCGGTCTGCCGCTACCCGCTCCGAAGATGACGTCAGCGCTCCCCCTTCGCCGAGCCTGATGCCCAGCGCCGAAAGCTGAGCGAGGACGACGTTGTCCTCGATGTCGACGGCAATCACACCGATACCCGCCTCGGCTAACTGAGCCAGGACCGCTTTGACCGTGGCCCGGTCCCTTCGCGCCTCATCGATCAGGCTAGGCGCCGACAGCGCCACGAACGAGACGCCCGCCCGCGCGAGCCGGTGGATATTGATGCCGTCGAGCGCGGCCGGTTGAAGGGCACGACCGACGTCGCTTGGGAGCAGAAGCCGAGCCAGCGCGGCGACCCGCTCGGGTCGTGGGCCTCCCGCGAGCAGGATAGTCAGCGGCGGAGCTGTGAGGCTCACCCGGTCTCGGCGGCCGCGAATGACGCGATGCACGCGAAGCCGCGCGAGGCTCGCTGCGGAGAGCGAGGCGACGACGGGAAGATGCTGGTTGCGCCAACTCTGGTTGTTGCTCTCGATGAGCGCCTTCTTGAGAACGGCCAGATCAGCGGTCGCCCTCGCCCTCTGTGACCCCGCACCGCTCACCAGCGTCATCAAGGGCGTTGGATCGACCAGGCGGCGAATGACGCTCACGGTCGCCTGACAATCGGCCGTCGACCGTTCAGGTCGGCGGGCGGCAAGAGCGCTGCAGCTCGCAAGGAGCGTCGGGGCGAACGCCCTGACACCCCCAACGATCCCGCTCAGCTCGCGCGCACCCGAAGCGCAGCGTAGCGCCGCCGCGCGGGCGAGCCCGAGGCCGCGCGCGATGTCGAGGCGAGGTCTCGCCCACCTCGGCAAGGCTCGCGCGGAAGCTCCGCCCTCGGCATCTGCAGCCATGACCAGGGAGGCGAGAACGGCGAGCGCGACGATCGCAAGCAGCGCCATCGCGATCTTAAGCCCTATCGGCGACACGGGAAGCTGCCGGGGACCGACCAGTGCGGCACCGGCGAAGCCAAGCAGGAAGCAGGTCAGGAGCAAGCCGGCCCTGACCATCGCGAACCGCCGCCTTTGCGGCACCTGCGTCCATGCGCTCTGCGCCGCACTCAGCGGACCGAAACGGACGCGAATCTCGTCCCACTCAGCGAGTAGCCACCGCATGCTTCTTCTCTCTCGTCTCGAGCGCGAGGCCTTATTGGCTTAGGGCTGTCTATTGCCAGTAGCTTAGCGCTTGGAACGCACATCTCACGCGAGGAACGATGACCCTACTGCAAAGATGCTCCCTTCCGTGACGTCCGGGCCACAGGGTGGAGAGCAGGATCACCCCATCACCTGCGCTGACCGCACTCTATCCCAGTTGCCTGTCGGTGGCGACCCGCTTCCGGTGTTCAACTATACGGATTGCTGCCGGAGCGCAGTGGAGAGCTTCTCGGCCGCATCGGCAAGAGGCGCGCGATGAGCCTCGTCGATTGGCGGTCGGGCTGCAAGTGCTGCGGCCATCTCCTCCAGGATGTCGCCCAGAAGATAGTAGTGGAGGTGAAATTCGACCCGCCGCCCCTCCTCGCCAGAACGAACAAGCTTGACGACCACGCCGTCATCCTCGACGCCTACCTCGAACGTGGAAGCTCGACCAAACGAACCCATGTAAGCCTTCTCTGGAAATTCCAAGGACACTTCCGCCTTGTCCGTGATTGGCTTCATCGTCATTGTCGGTCCTCTAATGTTCCGAATCCGGCGCCACGGCCATCCCGGCATTCATGTGCCAGCCGCCGCCGGCACTCAAGTGTGAACCTCCCGCACGCCCGCGCGCCGTCGACGTAGCTTGCCGCAATGGCCCGAGATCGGAACCCTATCGGACGGCTCCACCGGGTGGCAGGCGTCGATAGGCACCGTGAAGCACGCAGTGGTCTTGTGTGGGCCGCCGTCACGCTGGCCGATCCACCTCGCGCTCCAGATTACGCCCCACGATCGCCTGCCTCAGCCCATCCATCCGGCCGACCGGATCTCCAGCACGCATGCGGCCTAGCCGGCGAGCCTTCTCTTGGTGGAGCGGCCGGGCATCACCTTCATTGTCGGCTCGAACCGCACGGCCCGGTCGCGCCCGCGCAGCTTCGCCGTGTAGAGGGCGATGTCGGCTGCGCGGAGCAGATCCGCCGCCGCCTCCTGGTCTGCGGGAAACACCGCAACACCAATGCTCGCGTTGGTGACGAGAGGCCGGCCCGCATAGTTGATTGGTTCGCGAAGGGTCGTCTCGATGCGGATTGCGAGCTGGCGTGCCTCCATCTCATCGTCCGCCCCAGCCGAGGCAAGAATGGCAAACTCATCGCCCGCAAGGCGCGCCACCAGATCACCCTCGCGAACCGACGAGCGCAGGCGTTGACTGAAGGCGCAGAGGACGCGATCGCCAGCGTCGTGGCCGAGCGTGTCGTTGATCTCCTTGAAATGGTCGATGTCGACCAAAAGCAGGGCGAATTGCTTCTCAGCACTCGCGCTGGATTCGATACGGTGGTCCAGCTCTGCTAGGAATGCTCGCCGGTTTGGCAGCCCGGTCAGAGAGTCATGGGTCGCCTCATGGCGGTAGGCAGCCTCCCGAGCATGGAGATCCGAGACCCGCTGCTCCAGCTCCACCGCCATGTGATTGAGCACATGGCCGAGCTCGGCGATCTCATCCTTGCCGCGGATGACCGGCAGGCGGGCGGAAAGGTCGCCCTGCCGCAGCCGATCGCCCAGGTGCTTCAGGGCGGCAAGGCGATCGGCGATCGCACGCCTCGCATAGGAACGTGCCACGGCGTAGGTGGCCGCAAGCACTAAAAGAACAAGCCCCACCTCGGCAAGAAGCTGGCGGCGAGCGTCGATCTCCAACCGGTCGAGAGGGGTCTGGACAGCAATGCGAACGCCCGTCGCTGGCGCGCCAGTGACGGCGACCAGCGCCCCATCGATGGTCAGCCGATTGGCTACATCGTCAGCGTCGAGACTGGCGCCCAGCCACCTCTGGAGCGGTATGATCGGCGTGTCGCTCCGTGCCTCCTGGACAAGCAGGTTGCCATCTCGATCCACAATCTGAACCGCGGTCTCGGCTGGCAGACCAAAGCGCTCGACCACGCTCGCCAGCCACTCGATCGGAATGGCCACGGCGCCGACGCCACGCACCGCGCCGGAGTCGTCACGAAGAGCGGTGAGAATCGGTAGAAGCCGGTCGCCGGTGCGGCGGCCGGCGACAACCGCGCCAACGATGGGCCCCTCGGCGAGGATAGCCTGACCAAAATACGGACGGTCGCCTATGCTGATCTGAGACGAGGCGTCGTCCGCAAGGCATAGGCTCCAGCCCGAGTTGTCGAAAATCGCGAGTCGCCACCCGCTCGGCAACTGCGACCGCAGATCCGTCAGTCGGCGGACACACCTCTCTCCGCCCTCCACCAGGACGTCATCGCCCTCCGTGAGCGCCGAGAGGAGCACAGACGCCCGCGCGAGCATGGTCTCATTCGACGCTGCCAACGCTTCGGCTAGATCCGTGACTTGGGACTCGATGCTCGCGACGCGCATCGTGGGGTCACGAAGCTCGTAGTAGATGAGAAGCGCTGTGGGCGGCAAGACAGCCAAGCCGATCAACAGCAAGAGCTGCAGCCGCACGGTCGACGGCAGCCAGTCCGCGATCAGATCCGTTAGGCTGCGGTGGAACACGGTCCAACCTTGGCATCGGGGCGATCCGAGGAGCCATCGAACGCTTAAGCGAATATTGACCGGGACGCAATCGCCTCTGGCGAGAGACGGCGGTCATGCCTCTCAGCGGGTTGGCCTAGCCGGAGCCCTGTGCTCCACTGCGGTGCCAGGACGTCGCTGGCAAGCATGTGGACATTGGTCAGGGAGCATGAAGGAAGCATTCTCAAGAGAGTGGACCGTCTCAAAACCGGCTGTTCAGTCGGCCAAGGGCATGGTGGCTGCCCAGAATCAGAAAGCTGCCCGGGTGGGCCGCGACGCCCTCGAGGATGGTGGCAATGCCGTCGATGCCGCGATCGCGACCTCCCTCGCGCTGGCCGCCACCGAGCCATGGATGAGCGGTCTCGGCGGCGGCGGCTGCATGATCGTTTACATCGCAGCTGAGCGGAAGACATGGGCGGTCGACTTCGGCATGGTGGCCCCTCGAGCTCTCGATCCCGCTGACTATCCGCTGACCGACAGCGAGGCCGGTGACCTCTTTGGCTGGCCCGGCGTCGTCGACGACCGCAACCTGGTGGGCCCGCTCTCGGTATGCGTGCCGACGCAGCTCGCAGGTCTTGCGGAGACCCTAGCTCGGTTCGGCTCGCGCCCCTTGGCGGAGCTGATCGCGCCCGCCGCAGCTCTGGCGCGCGAGGGCCTCGGCATTGACTGGTATGCCTCACTGCTCATCGGCTCGGCGGCACGGCAGCTTGCCCGGTATCCGGCCAGCCGAGATGTTTGGCTCCCCGACGGCTTCCCGCCCGTGCCTGACTGGCAGGGCAAGGATACCCGCCTGCCTCTCGGCCGCCTCGCCGACACGCTGGACGAGGTCGGACGACGAGGCGTCGAGGGCTTCTATCGCGGCGATCTCGCGCACCAGATCGTCCAGGACGTCCAGCAGCTGGGCGGTCGCCTGCAGCAGGCGGACATGGATGCGGTCCGCCCCCGGATCCAGAATGCGCTGGCGATCCCCTATCGCGATGGCTCTGTCTTCGCCATGCCCGGTCTCTTTGCCGGGGTGACCCTCGGCCGATGCCTCGAGACGCTGAGCGGGCAGCCCTTGACTGGCAGGGCGCCTGATGCCGACGCCTACCTCGCCTACGCCGAAGCACTGAACGCGGCATATGCAGACCGGCTAGAGCGGCTCGGCGACAGCGCTCCCGGGCAGTCCTGCACCTCGCATCTATGTGTGGTTGATCGGCACGGAAACCTAGTGTCCCTCACGCAGACCCTGCTGTCGCTCTTCGGCAGCAAGGTCGTGCTGCCGTCGACCGGCCTGCTCATGAACAATGGCGTGATGTGGTTCGATCCGAGCCCCGGCCACCCGAACTCCATCGCCCCCGGCAAGCGGCCGCTCTCGAACATGTGCCCGGTGATCGCGCAGGCCGACGACCGCCGGTTCGCCATCGGCGCCTCAGGCGGGCGGCGCATCCTGCCAGCGGTCCTCCAGCTGACGAGCTTTCTCCTCGACTATGCCATGGACCTCGAAGCGGCGTTTCATCAGCCGCGCATCGACGCCAGCGGCACGCCGCTCGTGACGGTGGATGCGCGTCTGTCCCAACCGGTAAAGGACGCGCTGGCAGACCAGCTCGCGACAACAGAGGCGATGGCCGCCGTTTACCCTCTCAATTTCGCGTGTCCGACCGCCGTGATGTGCCGTGCCGACGGCGGGCAGAGCTCGGGCGCGGCCGAGCCGTCCCAGCCCTGGGCAGGAGCGCAGGCGGAGCGATGACCAACCCCGGAACCAACCAGGAGAAGAATGCCCGATGGGCGAGATGAGGGAGATCACCACCGGCCTGCGCTTTCCCGAAGGTCCGGTGGCGATGGCCGACGGCAGCGTGCTGGTCGTCGAGATCGAGCGGCGCACGGTCACCAAGGTAGCACCGGACGGCACCAAGACGATCGTCGCCGAGACCGGCGGCGGCCCGAATGGGCTGGCGATCGGCAAGGATGGCGGCCTTTATGTCTGCAACAATGGCGGGTTTGAGTTTCACGAGGACGCGGATGGCCTTAGGCCGTCGACCCAGGCGCTGGACTATAGCGGCGGCCGGCTGGAGCGCGTCGACCTTGGCTCCGGCGAGGTCCGAACGGTGCATCGCGAGACAGGAAACGGCCTGGAGCTCAAGGGCCCCAACGACCTCGTCGTCGATTCGATCGGCGGCATCTGGTTCACCGACCTGGGAAAGCGCCGCGGCCGCGACCTCGACTATGGGGGCGTGTACTACGCGCACCCCGACGGAACGATCCTCGAGGCCGCCCATCCTGTCTTGACGCCCAACGGCATCGGCCTCTCGCCCGACGGCCGCACCGTCTACGTCGCAGAGACGGAGGGGGCCAGGCTCTGGGCCTTCGACCTCGAGGAGCCGGGGAAGGTGCGCAAACATCCATGGCCGAGCCCGCACGGAGGTCGGCTCGTCTATGCCGCCGGAGGTCGCTATCAGCGCTATGACAGCCTCGCCGTCGAGGCCAATGGCAACATCTGCGTCGCGACGCTGATGGAGGGTGGCATCACGGTCGTGGCGCCGGACGGCCGGCTCGTCGAGTTCGTGCCCCTGCCGGACCGCTACGTCACCAACATCTGCTTCGGCGGCCCGGACCTGCGTACCGCCTTCGTCACCCTCTCGATGAGCGGGCGTCTCGTGGCCTTGCCCTGGTCACGTCCGGGTCTCCGGCTCAACTTCTGACCCGCCGGAGCACGTCAGGCATGCAATTCGGTCGGGAAATCATCGCCTTGAACGCCCGGGGAGGCTGCCCACATCGCTGATTGACGCTGGCTCCGCGAACGTGCCCAAGTGGGGCAGTTGGGTGGGGCCAGAGCATGTATCGAGGTGATTATGGCAGACTCCGTCAATCCGACTGTAGCGGTCGACCTGGTCCGGGGCGCGGCCGATCTTCTCCGTCCCCGTCACACCGACGTGGACATCGCCCTCGGTGCCATGGCAGGCCTTGGCCTTCTTCGCGGAGTCGTTCTGGAGCAGGCCGGCTACAACGCCATGCGTCAGCTCGACGACTGGGTGCGGGCCCAGCTCGACGAGCGCCGGGCCGTTCGTGGCCGGACAACGGCCAAGGGCGAGCCCACAGCACTGCCGGAGCCGGGGCCGGGCTTCCATCGTGCTGCCACGATCATGAAGGATGCCGTCTACACCTGCCTCTTTTTCCATCCCCACGCGCCGGGGAATGAGCTTCTGCTGGCCGCCGCGGGCTCTCTGGTCGACATTATCGTCGAAGGCCTCGGCCAAGTGCCGTCGTGGGCGGCCGTGCACGAGGCCCTTGGAGAAGGCACGGCAGACCCGGGCACCGACAGCCCACGGCCGCACGGGATGATCCTCCTGCAGTAGGGAGCGCACGGCCGACGTCGCCGGGCCCCGGCCCGTCGGCGCCGGCCTAGTCCTGCTGATCCTGCTTGTCCTTCTTGACGCTCTTCGCCGCCTTCTTGCCGAACACGTAGCGCGTCGTGTCGACATTGGCCTCGCCATTCTTGGTGCAGGCCTGGGTCGACGGATCGCAGACGACGTTCTTCTTGGGCACGATCGTGCCGTCGGGCTGCTGTACCGCCAATGCCGGCTCACGGCCGAACTGCTGCCGGGTCTGGGTGTAGCTGGGCGTGCCCTTCTTCGCGCAGACCTCGTCGCCCAGATCGCACTTCACGCCGCGCTGGGGCGAATAGTAGGGATCCCGGTGACTGTGGTCGCCGACCGCGTTCTTGAGGCTGTCGGCCGAGTCGCGGCCGAAATACTCACGCGTCAGGCCGACGTCGGCGCCGTTGCGGTCGTAGCAGACCTGCTGGCCGCGATCGCACACCACCCCGGGGCTGGGGCTGTACCGATTGCTGCTGCCACCACCCCACCCGAGGCCCGAGCCATACCCCCCGGTCGGACCGCCGCCGAAGAGCGAGCCACCCTGCCCGCCTCCAGGCGCAGCACAGCCGCCGAGCACCATCAGCAACACCAGCGCGGCCCACCGCATGAAGCGGGGCATCTGCCTCTCCCGAGATAGGGCTCATCCCAGCCTACCAAGAAACGGCAGGTGGCGGTAACGTTCCGCGTAGTCGATGCCGTAGCCGACGACGAAGACGTCCGGGATCACGAAGCCGGTGAAGTCGGGCTCGATGTCGACGACGCGCCGGCTGGGCTTGTCGAGCAGCACGCAGGTCCAGACCCGGGCGGCACCGTGCCCCAGCAGCATGTCGCGGGTGAAGGCGAGCGTGCGGCCGCTGTCTTGGATGTCGTCCACCAGCAGCACGTTGCGGCCGCCGATCGAGCCCGGCATCTCGCCGATCACCTTGACCGTGCCGCGGCTCTCGGTGCCGGCGCCGTAGCTCGAGACCTGCAGGAACTCCACCTCGGGATGCCGGCCCACCGCGTCGAGCGCGCGGACGAGGTCGGCGGTGAAGACGAAGGCGCCTTTCAAGAGGCCCACCACCGTCAACGGCTCGGGCACGGTCCGGGCGATGTGCCCGGCCAGATCGTGGACCCGGGTGGCGATGGCGCCCTGCGCGAACAGCGGCATGACCTCGGGCTCGGGCTCCTGGCCCACGGCCTCCTCGGCCTCGCCTTCCAGGGTTACAGTCACATCGGGCCGCTCGGCGGCGACGTCCCGCAGCACGCGCAGCAGGCGCTCATAGTCCGCGCCGAGCCGGCCTCGGGCACGCGCCGCGTCGCGCCAGACGATCTCGATCGGGCCCGCTATGTCGGTGCGCAGCACGTCGTAGAGGGCATCGAGATTGGGCGGCGGGCCCATCGGGAAGCCAAGATCCCGCGCCAGCCGCTCCATGACCGCGCGGCGGTCGGGCAGCTCGCCATCGAGCTCACAGCGCTTGGTCACCGCGGCACCTCCTCGAATGTCTCATAGTGATCGAGCGTGACCTCGATCAGCCCGTCGCTCGAGAAGACGAGCCGCCTGGCCCCGCGCCTGCGGCAGGTCGAATCGATGTCCGCCTCGCGCCAGCTGCGTCCCCTCGCCTCGGGCAGCCGGCGCTCGCGGTTGCCGAAGCGGTCGCCGCCGATCATGTGGCCCGGCGCCACGCCGCAGAGATCCGTGCCCGGCCGCCAGCCCAAGGCCTCGGCCTGGCGCTTGGTGAGGTAGCGCTCGGGCAGCCTGCCGCTGGTCCTGAGGCTCGTCACGGTCTCGACGAAGGCGGCAGGGTCATGGAGGCCCAGCTGGTCCGCGAAGCGCTGCAGACCGGCCTGATCCGCCTGCGCCCCCAGGGCCGGGCCCAGCGCCAGCAGGAGCCCCAGACCGAGCGCCGCCAGCGCCTGCCGACCTCGCCCCACCGCCCCGACCCACGCCCCTGCCCGTCGTCCGCCTCGCACCATCGCCTCGCTCCGCAGCCCGCCCGCCGGCCCACTCTAGCGGCGGAGCGGCTCGCCGGCTAGACCCGGGAGAGGCCGCAGACGGGGCGCAGGCGCGTGCCGAGCCAGCTGCCGAGGAAGGCGAAGACGAGCCACACCCAGCCATGCAGGCTGCCCGAGGCGATGCCCGAGAAGAAGGCGCCGATGTTGCAGCCATAGGCGAGACGCGCCCCATAGCCCAGGAGCAGCCCGCCCACGGAGGCCGTCAGCAAGTCCGTGCGCGAGAGCCTGAGCGTCGGCCGGAAGCGGCCGGCGAGCCCGGCGGCGGCGAAGGCGCCCAGGAGGATGCCGAAGTTCATGACCGAGGTGGTGTCGTGCCAGAGCGAGGCCCGGAGCGCCGCCGCCTGCCCCTGCCAGTAGGGCCAGGAGGCGACGTCGATGCCCAGGCCCTGGAAGAGCTTGGCCCCCCAAAGGGCGAAACCCGAGGTGATGCCCCACGGATGGCCGGCCAGGACCAGGGTGGCGAAGTTCAGGAGCGCCAGCGCCACGGCACCGGCGAGGAGCGGCCAGGGCCCGCGCAGCCAGTCCGGCCGCTCGCTCGCGCGCGGCGCCAGCCCGCGACGCCGCTCGACGAGGCGGGTGAGAAGCGCGATCGCGGCGAAGAGCCCGAGGTTCAAGGCGAGCGCCGGCACGAGGCCCAGCGAGCTCACCGCCGACCAGCCCGGCAAGGCCGGCAGGCCGTACCAGAAGGGCAGATTGGCCGTGGCGATCACCGAGCCCAGGACAAAGAACAAGAGCGTGACGACCATACGGCTGCTGCCGCCGCCGACGGTGAAGAGCGTGCCCGAGGCGCAGCCGCCGCCGAGCTGCATGCCGAGGCCGAACACGAAGGCGCCGACCATCGAGGCTGGGCCCGAGCGGCATGACCCAGCCGCCCACCGGCTGCCCCCAGACGCTGCCCGCCGCCAAAGCGGGAAAGAACAAGAGCACGGCCAGCGCCAGCATCACCATCTGGGCGCGCAGGCCACTGCCCTCGCCCGTGACGACGAAGCGCCGCCAGGCGGAGGTGAAGCCGAAGCTCGCATGGTAGAGCGCCAGCCCCAGGAGCGCGCCCACGATGAAAAGGGCACCCTGGCGCGGGCCCGAGGCCTGCATCGCGAGCAGCGCGCCAAGAACAAAAAGGGCGCTGCCGACGAGCAGCGGCCCCGTCGCGGATCGCCGTGCCGCCGACACCCGACTAATAGCAATCGCCATCTGTGCTTTCCTCGAAACAACACTGACGAATGCGCCATAGATCGTGCGGTGGGCCGCCCCTGTCAACGCGCCCGCATCGCCCCAACCCCGGCCGCGGCTTCCCACCCCGAACATTAGAGCATGTTCATCATGGCCCTGCCTAGAACGAACGCGCACCCCTCACGCAAACGCCATCGCCCCGCGAGCGGGCATCCGCTCCACGCGGACCCGGCAGGGTCGACAGCTCTTTTTTTCTCTTTTTTGTCGGTTAGGGGCCGAGGGGTTTTCGGCCGGCGATTTTTCTTGGGTCGTCGGGCTCGGGCGGCTCGCCCAGCTCGATCAGGCGCTTCTCGATGCGCTCGATGATCCACTCCGCCAGCGCCGGGTTGGCCCGGGCCATGGCGGCAAGCGGTGACAAAGAAGTCGGCGGAGGCGGGATCGCCAGCATCGCCGGGGGGAATTTCTTCGGTTGCCGCAGCCGGCTCGTCGATGGGAGCCTCGGCCGCTGCCGGCTCGAGCTCGGCGCTGACAAGAACAGCCTCGCCCGCCTGGGCGGGGAGGAAGTCGACGAGGCGGTTGATGGCCTCTTGCGCCGGACCCAGCGGATGCTGGCCGTAGCCCTGCATCGTCTCGGGCGAGGAGCCTGCGGGCGAAGGCGTGTCACGCCGCTCGTAGGGCTGGCGCACGCTCTCGAAGCGCTCGACCACGAGCTTGACGAGGTGCCTTACCGGATGCCGCGCCCGGTTCGCCTGGTAGACGACGAACAGCATCGCGCGGCGGTCGCCGACATCGATGAGGCTCGAGAGCTCCAGCCATGCCGTCTCGAACAGGCGGGCCTGCCGCTCGGCCAGGGGGAGATTGCGGACCGCGGCGTACTGGTCGACCAGGCGGGAGAGGTCCCGGTCGGTGACAAAGGCCTCGATGTCCTCCTCGGTCGCGGTGTCGAGCCTTCTGATCTCGGCCGGGGAGAGACCGGCGGCGAGACGTCGGGCGAGCCGGCACTGGCGGGTGCCGGGCATCTTGATGGGGGAACGGGTGAGCAGGCGAGGCATGTGGGGCTATCTACAGGACCATATGCCTTCTGTCAACCTTAGATTGATTCTTTTCTCTTGTCGCTCGCGCGAAGCTCGGTCGGCGCTCGCCCACACGGCTCCTGAGCCTGGGCCGCATCGTAGATACGGCGTATAAGCATCGCGGGAATCCAGGAGCTTACGATGCAGGCGCAGATTGGTCGCTGGGGCAACAGCCTCGCCTTGCGCATCCCGAAGCAGCTCGCCGATGCGTTGGCGATCGGCGAAGGAACGACGGTCGAGATCGCGGTGGAGGACGGTCGCCTCGTTCTCGTGCCGAGTCCGCCCGCGCCGACGCTGGAAAATCTCCTCGGCCGGATCACGCTGGGAAACCTCCCGGACGAGGGTGCCGACGATGCCCCGGTCGGACGCGAGCTGATCTGACGTGACGGCACCGGACCGCGGCGACCTCGTCCGGATCGCGTTCAAGGCACAGGCTGGCAACCCCCAGGCCGGGTGCCGTCAGGCCGCCCGACGGCCCGGCGGTCCGTGACGCATGGCAGCGAATCAAATGCACCGTTACCTTGATTTCGTAACTTGAGCCCAAGCGGCCGCCGCTCCTCGTGGCCGCACGGCCGAGCTGATGGGGAAGATGCTCGACGCGCCTGGCAGGGCGCACCTCGGCGGCGACATACGCACGGGAGCCGGATGCGTGCGCCTGTTCCGAGGGCGTGGTAGAGTAGGGGCCATGAAGCGAGCCGAGCAGATCACCACCGCCGAGCGCACCTATATCGTCCACTTCCGGCCGGAGCCGGAGGGCGGCTATACCGTGCTTTGCCCAGCCCTGCCGGGCCTGGTGAGCTATGGCGAGACCCTCGAGGAAGCGCGCGCGATGGCCGCCGATGCGATCGCCGGTTACCTCGAATGCCTGCGTGAGGATGGCGAGCCGATCCCATCGAGCGATGCGGCGACGATCGAGCATGTCGAGCCGGTGAAGGTCAAGCTGCAGACCGTATGAGCCGAAAGCTCCCGGCGCTATCGTCCGCGGCCGTCGTCAAGGCGCTCCGAAGAGCCGGCTTTTCGGTCGAGCGGATCAAGGGAAGCCATCATCATCTTCGCAGCCCCCAGAGGCCCGCAGCACGGGTGGTCGTTCCGATGCATCGTGGTGATCTGCCGACCGGCACGCTCCGCGCCATCATCAAGCAGGCCGGGCTGACCGAAGAGGCCTTCCTCGAGCTCCTGTAGATCGGCCGAGCAGAGTTGCCCCGAGCACGGCATCCGTCGCGCCGCCAAGCCCAACAGGCGGCGCTCCGGCGTTCCCGGCCGTAAGAGCATGAACATCTCACCACCTTCACAGTGTGCGGGCGTGGGCGACTTGCGCGCCCGACGTGATCGATGTCGCCCCCAGCGTGGAGAGCCGACTTCACGATGTCCAAACCGGTCGTGCCGACCTCACCCATGGACGGACCCTTTCCAACGTGGCGTTCTCGACAACGACCACGCTAGGACAGCTCGATGCCGGGGAGCAGGGGCCGTCCACCCCATCACCGCAATGTGTGGATGCGGCCGGTTTAGGCATCGCCCAGCTCATCGGGCACCTGGATATAGAGGGATACTCATATATCTTCTGGGGAATTGCTCTTCAAATAGGCTGTTTCTATATAGTATTAGTTGGTAAAACATCTCCTGTATTTTCTCATAGCTCATATTAATTGAATTGCCTGGATTAAACCACTTGAGTATCTTACACTTCTCGACGTCTGAGAACGCTATGCCCTGATTATGAACAATGGAGTTCCGTAGGTAATTGAGATCGCCCCATATATCATAACTCGCATAGCGGCGAAGAGACTCATCCACAACTTTCTTCCTTCGTTCATTGGGATCGAGCTTTCCCTTGACTATCACGTATTCTCGGCGTAAATAGTCATTCCAAAAAGCGCAGAACGAGACTATACACAATTGGCCAAGGGTCGTATAATTTGCCATTGCTCTGCATTCCGTCGTTTGACGTCACCTTGTCTGGCTATATGAACCCCTAGCTTCGGCACTTGGTCCGGCAGAATGCCCCATAAGTGAATGAACATGTATCTTGGAACTCTTCGGAGTCCAGCTCCGTGCCTCGAACAAACCGTCTGGCGAGCTCCTGATCTGCAACCACACGACTGCGAACGAAGTCAAAACCGAGCATCGCATCTAGGCAGAAGGCCTGTAATCGATCCCAGTGCCGACTAAACTCATCGGCAAGATGACCCAATCTAATATAGATGATATTGGGGTCCACGATAATAGGCATTATTCTAATGAACTCACCTTTTCTTTCTAATCGCTGCCATGGCACTCTGCTCATCCTTTCGCTTCGCCGACTGTCGCTCAAGGATGAAGGTAGCCGGCCCGTCCACACGCTGAAATCTGACACTCGAATGGTCCTAACGTATGGACCTTCGTGCACAGCAGAACTCAGCATCATTCGGAATGGCGCCGGGGCACGGTGCATGTTTGGAGGGAACCATCGGCTTCCTGGCAGCCAGTCGTTATCCAGAAGCTGGATTAGGGTGTAGCGGCAGGCTTCGGGCAGAGCCGCGATGTCCTCCACCTCGCCGTGCTCGGCGAGCGCAAGCGCCGCCTCCGCGACGCGCCTGTGTATAGATGCGCTGCAGGTTAGCCTCGACATCCCGGCGGATCGCGGGCGTCAAGACGGTCGGCGATCTCGGCGCGCGCGTTGGCGATGGTGCGCATCCGGCCCAGGCGTGGAGCGGTAGCGCGGCTGTGCTCCAGCTTCAGCAGATGCTCCATCAGGCGCCGGAGCTGACTGCGGACGGCGCTGCGGACCTCGGAGCCCAAATCCTGGCTTCTTCCTCGGCCAGATGGGCGAGATCGAGCGGGCCGTTCCAGTGCTCTTTCGCGAGGCGGCGCAGCGCTGCGGCCTGGTCCCGGGTCCAGGCGTAGTAGTCCTCGGCGTAGAGATCCTCCTCGCGCGTCGCCATGGGCAAGGGCCCTCCTCGTCACTCAACCTAGCAGCGAGACGGCCGCAGCGGAAGGGCGAGGCTAGCGCTCGGAGGTCGATCGTCCGGCCGCTCGCGCGTAGCCGCGCAGGGAGCCGGAGCGGGCCGGAGCCGTTATGGGGGGTGCCGGCATGGGGCCGTGGGCTTCCCGGTTCGCGTCGTGGCTTTCGCCGTGCGCGCGGTGGCTTTTTCACGGCAGCACCGTGTGCTAGGGTGGAAGCATGAGGCCCGGTAGGGGGGCATCGTGGGAAGGGAACAGAAAACAATGAACCGCTACATCACGGCGCCGCGCGCCCTCGTGAGCACCCTCTTTCTCACCTGTCTCGCGGCGGGCTGCACGCCCGTCGACAACCGCACGGCCAATCGGGCCGAGGATGCCTGCATGAGCGCGGCGCAGGATGACGGCTATCGCAACGTGCGCACGAGAGGAAGCGCCTCCGGCATCGGCAACTCGGTCATCCAGTCGCTCACCGGCAACCGGAACGGCCAGTCCTATGACGGCACCTGCACCTACGATCGGCAGAGGAGGCGTGCCAGCATCAGCTGGGAGCGCGGCAATGGCGGCTCCGGCAGCTTCTCCCAGGCGCGCGCGGCGTGCCAGCAGGAGGCGCAGAGCCGCAACTTCACGGTCAGCGACATCGACCAGGGCGACAAGTTGGGCAATGCGATCGTGCTCAACATGCGCCTGCGCAAGTCGGGCGACAACTATACGGGCGTGTGCAAGTACAAGAACGGCCGGGCAGACGTTCAGACCGACAAGCAGTGACGGACCGCCCAGCTAGGAAAAAGGCATGAGAGGCGCTGCGCTGGCCCTTGGCGCGCTGATGCTGGGCGGGACCCTGCTGGCGGCGACCCCCGCCGGGGCGGACGACATCGAGACCGTGCCCGTCCACTTCGAGAAGGGGGCCGGCGGCGCCACCATCTCCGGGAGCATCAAGGGGCGCCAGACGATCGACTATGTGCTGGGGGCCAAGGCGGGGCAGCGCATGAGGGCCTCGTTGAGCACCGACAGCACGGCCAACAGCTTCAACGTGCTGCCGCCCGGCTCGGACGACGTCGCCATTTTCGTGGGCTCGATGAGCGGCAACAGCTTCGAGGGCGAGCTGCCGGCGGACGGGGACTACAAGCTGCGCGTCTATCTGAACCGTGCCGCGGCACGGCGCGGGGGAGAAGGCGAGCTTTGTCATGAAGGTCCCCATCACCGGGAAGGCGAAGGCGGCGGGCGACAAATGATCGGTGCGGGGACCCTGCGATGCTGCCTCGTGGGGCTGGCGATCGCCGCGGGCCCGGTGGCCTCGCATCCGGCACGGGCGGAGGCCGACGGGCCGGACTTTTTTGTCGTTGCCGGCGTAGCCGTGGGCGATGTGCTCAACATCAGGGCCGCACCCACGGCCGGCGGTGCAAAGATAGGAGAAATCCCGGCGGACGGGCGGCAGGTGCGCAATCTCGGCTGCCAGGGCGGGCCCGGCTTCGCGGCGTGGCAGAAGATGAGCGAGGCGGAGCGGCACGAGGCGGCGCGCCGGCGCTGGTGCAAGGTGCGCTACGAGGGCGTCGAAGGCTGGGTCGCCGGGTGGTTCCTGAAGGAGGATGGCGGAGGCCAGTAGGGGTGCCGCCGCCCTCCCTTCCCTGC
>CAVVXU010000006.1:0-366536 GCA_963752325.1 uncultured Alphaproteobacteria bacterium | reverse complement strand
GTGATCGTGGATTCCACCGACCCGGTCGGCCCGGCCGAAGGCCTGTTCAACGCCGGTTCCTTCGCCAGTTGCCATCGCGCGCTGAAGGACGACGGCATCCTGGTGCAGCAATCGGAGTCGCCACTGGTGCTGCTGGACCTGATCAGGCGATGCGCGTGGAAATGGGCAAGGCCGGCTTCGCCAGCTTCCAGACCCTGCCGTTCCCGCAGCCCTGCTACCCCACCGGCTGGTGGAGCTGCACGATGGCGAAGAAGGCAGCCGGCGCCGATTTCGGGTTCCGCGAGCGGATGCACGCGCGAAGTCCTTCGCAACGGACTACTACACTGCCGACATGCATATTGGCGCGCAGGCGCTGCCACCGTTCGTGACGGCCGCCTTGGCGAGCTGACCGGCCCCATTCAGGCTCCAAGGGATCCGGAACTGCGACTTTACGCACGGAAGCACCTTCGCCGGCCCGCTATGGTGTGGGGTTGATTGCGAGTTCAGGAGGCCCGTGATTCGGTATCGAACGCCCTGGAAAGCCTTGTTGCTGGCCGCGCTGAGCGCCTGGCCACTGGCGACGCCTGCAAGCGTGCCGCTGCGCGGCGGTGCCGTGGAACCTGTCGCGACACGCGAAGCCAGCTTCGATGCCACGTTCCAGAAAGTGGTCGGACCGACCTCGATGGATGCCAGCTCGGTGGCATACGAGGCCAACCTGGAGCGACTGCGGGCCCTGTTGCCGGACGGCGACACGGTGCGCGACGTGCGTTTCCGCTCCGTGTATTGCGGCTCCGAGAAATGGAAGGACCCCGACGCCGGGCTTGCCTATTCCGATGAGGCGTTGAAGCGCGCGCGCGACCTGCATGACGTCGCTTCCGAGGCACGCGCCATGTTGTGCCGCGCAGACTTCATCATGCTGATCAGCGGTTCCCAGCGGGGACTTCCCGAATACGACAAGGTGGTCAAGCTGCTCTCGGACACCCAGGAACAGCAACTGCTTGCGGAAACACTGCGAAATGCGCGGCGACACCTTGTCGCTGCTGGGCGAACAGGCCCGGGCGATGCTGGACTTCCAGCGCGCGCGCGCCGCCTATCGCGGCGCCGGCATCGACCGTGAAGTCGAAACGCTGATGTTCAGCATCGCGGTGGCGTATCGCCGGGTCGGCGATTTCGAGCAGGCGGAACGCTTCTTCACCAGCGCGATTGCGCGGATGCAGGACAAGCAGGATTGGGAAGACCTGGCCACCAACTACATCCAGCTGGGTTTCCTGCATTCCGAATCCGGCGCCCCGGACAAGGCGAAGGCCGCCTTCGAGCAAGCCATCGACGTGGGCACCAAGCACCACGACCCGTTCAGCGTGAACAGCGCGCGCCTTGGCCTTGCGGAAAGCCAGATCAACCTGGGCGATCCGGAGACGGCCCTGGACACCCTGGCCCTGGCGAGGACCGGTTTCCTTGCCCGGAAAGACACGTCCAACAACGACATGTTGTTGATCCTGACCGGCCAGGCCCTGGCCAAGCAGGGCGAACACGCCGCCGCGCTGGCGCACTACGAAATGGCCTTGCCGCTGGTCCGGCGCAATGGCAATGATCGTTACCTTGCCATGATCTACAAGCTGCAGGCCGCCAGCCAGGAAGCCATGGGGCATGCGACCACCGCGCTGGAGGACTACAAGCGCTACACCGACCTGCAGATGAAGCTGCAGGGCAAGATGCGCCTCGAACAGAGCCGGATGCTGGAATACGAATACGAAATCCGCCGTCGCGATTTCGAGAACCGGCAACTGCGCGCGGATGCGCAAGCCAAGCAGGAACAGGTCACCGCGCTGGAACGCGTACGCCATTGGCAGGCATTGAGCCTGGTGCTGGCCGCCCTGTTCCTGGCCCTGCTCACATCGCTGGCCCTGCGCCAGTGGAACAAGTCGCGCAATTTGCGCAACCTCGCGATGACCGACCCCCTGACCGGCGTGGCCAGCCGCATCGGCATCGAACACGAAGCCGAGCAGGCGATCGCCCAGGCGATCCGCACGGAGACGCCCCTGTCTTCGCTGATGCTCGACCTGGACCGCTTCAAGGCGATCAACGACCGCTATGGCCATGCTGCCGGCGACCGTGTCCTGCGAGCCGCCGCCGAGACCTGGCATGCGCAACTGCGTGGCCGCGACCCGCTGGGCAGGATCGGTGGCGAGGAATTCGTGGTGGTCTGCCCCGACACCTCACTGGAACAGGCCCTGCAGGTCGCGGGCCGGCTGCGCGAAGCGACCCACGCCTTGCGATTCGACGACATCGACCCTGAGTTGCAAGTCACCGTCAGCATCGGAGCGGCCACCCACAAGCAAGGCGAGACACGCGACGACCTGTTCGCACGCGCTGATGCCGCGTTGTACCGCGCCAAGCAGCGTGGCCGCGATCGTACCGAGACCTGAGGAAGTTCCAGGGCTGGCGTTCGAAGCCGGCCTACAGGGCGTCGCCGTCCAGCTCGCCGGTGCGGATGCGCACCACCCGCTCCAGGTCCCAGACGAAGATCTTGCCGTCGCCGATCTTGCCGGTGCCGGCGGTGCGCATGATCGCCTCGGTGACCACTTCGACCTGATCGTCGGTCACGGCCACTTCCAGCTTGATCTTGGGCAGGAAATCGACCACGTATTCGGCGCCGCGATACAACTCGGTATGGCCTTTCTGGCGACCGAAGCCCTTCACTTCGGTCGCGGTGATGCCGGCCACGCCGGCCTCGGCGAGTGCCTCGCGGACGTCGTCGAGCTTGAATGGCTTGATGATCGCCATGACCATTTTCATCGGGCCGTCTCCTGCTGGGTTGCCGCGAGCATAGCCCGCCGCCGCCGCCTGCGTGCATACTCCGAAGCCAGTGCGCTGCGATGTATCTGCGTGAAATGTGGGATTTCCCCCACCGCGCAACGCAGCCTGCACCGACAGCGGTTTTACCTGCCACCGCGCACGCTTGCACCACCCGCAGGAGACCCAGCATGAATCCCGAACGCATGATCGATCTCGCCCAACTCGATGAACTCGCCCGCCGCCTCAGCAGCCTGGTGCCGCCAGGACTGCGCGAGGGTCGCGAGGAATTGCAGCAGAACTTCAAGTCGGTCCTGCAGACCGGACTGGGCAAGCTCGACCTGGTCACCCGGGAAGAGTTCGACGTGCAGCGCGCGGTGCTGGCGCGCACCCGCGAGAAGCTCGAAGCGCTGGAGCGAAGCCTGGCCGAATTGACCGGCGCGCCGGGCGGCAACACCCGCCACCCGCCGCCCACTGAGGCCGCCACCATGGGTCTTGCGATCGTGCACAGTCGTGCGCGGGTGGGCGTCCGTGCGCCGGAAGTCCGGGTCGAAGTGCACGTGGCCGGCGGGCTGCCGGCGATGTCGATCGTCGGCCTGCCGGAAGCGGCGGTGCGCGAAGCCAAGGATCGCGTGCGCTCGGCGATCCAGTGCGCGCAGTTCGAATTCCCGGCACGGCGGATCACCATCAACCTGGCCCCGGCCGACCTGCCGAAACATGGCGGGCGCTTCGACCTGGCGATCGCGCTTGGCATCCTGGCGGCCAGCGGACAGTTGTCGAACGAGGCGCTGGACGGCTGGGAGTTCCTTGGCGAACTCGCGCTGACCGGTGAAATCCGTGCCGTCGATGGGGTCCTCGCGGGTGCCGTCGCAGCCGGCGCTGCGCAGCGGAAGTTGCTGGTGGCGCCCGCCAATGGCTGCGAAGCCGCCCTGGCCACCGGCGTCGAAGTGCGCACCGCCCGCACGCTGCTGGAAGTCTGCGCAGCACTCGACGCACGCAAGCAACTGCCGCTGGCCACGCCACGGGAATGCCTGCCGGCGCGGCAACCGGACCTGGTCGACGTGCGCGGGCAGGCGCAGGCACGCCGCGCGCTCGAGATCGCTGCGGCAGGTGCCCACCACCTGCTGTTCGTCGGTCCTCCCGGCAGCGGCAAAACCCTGCTGGCGTCACGCCTGTGCGGAATCCTCCCGGAAGCAAACGACGACGAAGCACTGGCGTCGGCGATCATTCGCTCGGTCAGCGGACACGGCCTGGACCCGTCGCGCTGGCGACAGCGTCCCTTCCGCAATCCGCACCACACCGCAAGCGCGGTCGCCCTGGTGGGTGGTGGCGCCGATCCGCGCCCCGGCGAAATCTCGCTGGCCCATCATGGCGTGCTGTTCCTGGACGAATTGCCGGAATGGAGCCGGCATGCGCTGGAAGTCCTGCGCGAACCGCTGGAATCGGGCTGCGTCACGATTTCCCGCGCGGCGCGCCAATGCGAATTCCCCGCGCGCTTCCAGCTGGTCGCGGCGATGAATCCCTGCCCCTGCGGCTGGGCCGGCGATCCGTCGGGGCGCTGCCTGTGCAACGACGAAATGATCCGTCGTTACCGGGCGCGGATTTCCGGTCCGTTGATGGAGCGCATCGACCTGCACGTGGAAGTGCCGCGGCTGCCGCCCAGCCTGCTGCGCAGCGATGCCGTCGCCAGCGAGTGCAGCGCGCAAGTACGTGAACGCGTCATGCGTGCTCGCGAACTGCAACAGCTGCGTGGCGCGACCAATGCCCGCATGGATCAAACGCAGACCAACGCGTGCTGCGTCCTGACCAACGACCGACAGCAGCTTGCTCGAACGCGCGGTCGAAAGCCTGCAGCTGTCCGCGCGCTCGCTGCACCGCATCCTGCGGGTGGCACGCACGATCGCCGACCTGGCCGGCAGCGAGGCCATCCGCACGCCGCACCTGACCGAGGCGATCGGCTATCGGCGGCTGGAACGCGGCCTGCCCCGCGCCGCCGCCTGACGGCCTGAGGGGTTCGACGCGGAGCGTGCCTTCGCTGCCCCAGGTCTTGCCGCCGGGATCGAGTTCCGATGTCGTCATGCGTGCCGCGCGCGGGCCGAACCCGCATACCAGCAATGGGCCGTCGACATGCGCCTTGAGGCCAAGCACCTGTTCGATGTCGCCCTCGTTGATCGCCGCCGTCACGTACGCGCCCAGACCTGCCCGGGTTGCCGCCAGCTGCAGTGTCTGCGACAGGTGGCCGGCATCCAGGATGGCAACCCGGTAAGCCTTGGGATGGTTGCGGTATTTCCAGAAGCTGCGCGCGAACCGCGGCGCGAGGATGCAGGTCACCGCGGCATCGGCGAAATAGTCCTGTCCTGCCACCGCGATCCTGGCGAGGCTGCGCCAATGGCGTGCCGACCAGCGCGGCCGCTTGCCGTCGGGCACTTCCTGCAATCGCGCGTCGGCAGGTGACGGTGGCATGCAACGAGGCATCACCTTTTGCAACGCATGGGTGCCGGGGTGGTAGTGGTAAAGCCCTGGGGTGATGCCCTCGACGCTCTGCACGATCAGGTAGCACTCGGTCGGGTGCAATGCGCCGCCGGAAGGGCTGGTCCGCTTGATCACCTGGAAGTCATCCGCGGCGTGCACGTGTCCGCGCGCGCTGAAGACACGTTCCAACACTTGCGAAAACGCGGCCAGCGACAACGTGGCCTTCGCGTCGAAGTTGCGACAACTGCTGCGTGCATCGAGCAGGGCATCGAACTCGTCCATCGGCATGCGTGGAAGTTCGACATCGCGCCGACCAGGCGCTTTCAGGAATGTCGGCGGCGGAACGCCATGCTTGGCGCGAAGGCCAGCGGACGTATCCACGCCCGCTTCGGCCACGTCGTCCGATGCATCGACACCTTGCCAACGCGAGCGCCCGTGCCACAAGCGCCGCAAGGCCGTGCCAGTGGAGTGACCGGAAATCCTCGTCCTGCGCGCGTTGCGTCGCCCAGGTCGGGGTACTACCGATCACCAGCCCGCATTCGAGCAATGCCTTCAATCGCGCGTGTCCGATCCGTTCGCGCATCGAGCTCGCGGCCACCCAGTCCTCCGCACCCAGCGAACCCAGGACAAGCGCATCCGCCGCAGTCACTTCGATCGGCTCCGGCAAGTGAGGCGCATGCGCAAGCCAAGCGTGACGGGTCACGACGCCCGTGCCGCCCGACAGCAAAACCTCGAGATCGAAATGCGCCAATTCGCGCGGCTCGAGCCAGAGAACACCACAGCGCCTGATCCGCATTACCACCCCTCGTCTGCACGCGACCCCTTGCCGCATGCGTTCGGGCAGCGTAGCGTCGCTCGGGATTTTCACCAACCGAAGGGGGGATCCACCATGGCAACGAAGAAATCCAAGGGACCGGCACCGGCACCACTTGATCCGAAGGTCGCCAAGAAATTGCTGAACCTGTTGTCCACCGACAACGAATTCCGGCGCTTGTTCAAGAAAGACGCGCCTGCCGCTCTGGCGAAGGCGGGCTGGAAGGCGCCTGCAGGCGATGCCGCCGCATCGCAATCAGCCGGTGAATGCATGCAGATGCAGGCAACCGACAGCATCGCGCCGAAGGCGAACATCATCCGCGACCGCGCCAAGCTGGAAGACGTGTTCACTCAACCCTTCAGGTTTACCTTCGATTGCCCGCAGGAACTGAAGAAGTAGTCGGCAAGGGTTGAAACGGCCTGGGGACGCGTCCAGGCAGGATGCTTCAAGGGTTCTGGATGTCCCGCTGCAATGCCTCAACCCGCTGTTTCTGGGAAGCGGGGAGGTATTGCAGCGGCCATGCTTGCAAGAAAGCCGCAAGTTGCTTTCGTGCCTCGGCCATATTGCGTTGGACACTCGCCAGTTCAGCGGCTTCGAGCGACGCCTGGGTGGTCGCCACGATATTGAGGTTGCCAAGCAGTCCAATCCCCGTGTTTTCTACAAAGCCGCGGCCACGGTGCCCGCTCAACCAATGTGCCTGCGCCAATGCTGCATCGATGTTGCCGGCATCGCGTTCGGCATTGAGCAGGGACCAATGCACCATCAGCAAGGCATTGGCTTGCTGGGCGAGCGGACGCAGGCGAGCCGCCGCGACTTCAGGCTTGCCCGACAACCGCGCTTGCTCGGCCATGAGGATCGAATGTTGCTGGGCAAGCATGGGGAAATCGCGAATGGCAGATTGCCCGGCAATATTGCCCAACACCTGGTTGACCGTTTGCACGTCGCCACGGTGAGCGGCCAACAGGCCTGCAAACAGCTGGATCTCGATGTTGTCGTTAACCTCTCCTGGCGTACCTTTCGCCAGATCTGCCTGCACCATCAAGTCAGCGATTGCCTGCCTGGCCGCAGGCTGCCCGCTGATCGTCAACACACTTGCCAGCGCTGCCGGGGCGTGGATGGAGTCCTCCCCGTCATCCGTTTCGCGGGCTTGCGCGATCATGTCTCTCGCAATGGCTTCCGCTCGCGCCCATTCGCCGCGGTCCAGCCACGTCACGATCCCGTCTTCGCCGACCCAACCTTCGCGACCCGCCGTGCCGCGGGCTAGCGTCTGGTCGGCCAATGCATGCTGGCGCGAGACATCGAATGCACGCGCGTGCAGGACGCCGGCGCCGGTGAAGCCCAATTCAATGGCCTTGTCGAAGGCGGCCTTGGCTTCGGCGATTTTTTCCTGGCCCAGCAAGGCGATCGCCATCGAATAGGTCGCCACTCCCTGCCGTGGATATGCCGGCTTGAGCAATACCTTCCGGTAACTCGCCTCCATGGCACGGAAATCGTTCTGCGTGTGCCAAATAATCGTGCCCCGTCTCGAGATGACGCTGTAGTCATCCGGATACAGCGTCAGATACTGGTCCATGCGCTTGAAATAGGGTGCCGGTGGACCGTATTGCTCCTGCAACAATTCGATGCGCTGCTTTTCCTGTCCGCTCAAACGCTTGGGCAAGCTGAGCGCCTTCGTCCACTGTGCCTTGGCCTGGTCGACCAGTCCGTACCCTGCATGAAGTGATGCCAGGTCTGCATACACGAGGGCGAATTCCGGATCCAGCTGCAGCGCGCGCCGATACAGGCCCAGCGCGGTCTGCGCGTCTCGGGTCGTATTGACCACGTTGCGCGCCAGCGCGAACGCCTTCAGCGCGTCCAGGCTGGGCGTCGCCACGTTGGGCAGCGCGCACCGAGGTCTTCTGCACGTTCTGCAGGCCTCGCCCAGCTTCTCGCGCAGCTGGTCGGTGACGTCGTCGATCGACCCGAGCGCGGATTCGATGCCCTTGCCGTCGGCGGAGACCGCGTACACCGTGGTCTGCGTGCGCGGGTCGATGACCTCGGTGCTGACCCGCAGGCGCCCGCCGATTTCGGCAACGGTCGGCAACAGCAGCGCGCGGGCGCCGTCGCGCATCGCGATCTCCGAGCCCAGCGCGCGGTCGATCTGCGTGTCCGGCTTGCGCTGCATGCGCTGCAGGGTCTCGCGCATCTTCAGGTCGCTGATCACGTTGACGTAGCGCGACTGCTCCAGGCTGATGCGGAACGCCTGGTCCAGCGAATCGTCCAGCAGCTCGTCGCCGGTCAGGTTGCGCAGGTCGCCGACCACCACCCAGTCGCGCTCGGCAAAGGCGATCGCCGGCTTGCGGCCGGGTCGATGAACCAGCCGCCGACGACCAGCCGCCAGCACCAGCAGCACTTCGGCCGCCAGCGCGGCGGGCCGGCGCCACAACGGGATGTCGCGCCAGGCCTTGGCGTGTGCTGCTCGGGCATGCGCAGCGGCGCGATGCCGGGCTCGCCGACTTCATAGACCTCCTGGCTGTCGGCACGCCCTTGAAGCGCCAGCGGCCCTAGGACTTCCACACCAGCTGCTCGCCGCGCTCGCCCAGCTCGCGCGCGGCGCGATGGGCCATCGGTTCGGCGGTCGCCGACAGCAGGATCTGCCCGGGCCGCGCCAGCGTCATCAGGCGCGCGGCCATCGGCTTGGCCAGGCCTTCGACTTCCAGCGGCTTGGCGCCGACCCTGCACCGCTTCGGCGCTGTTGTCGCCAGGTCAGCACTTCGCCCACGTGCAGGCCGGCGCGGGCGCAGCAGCCGATGCTTGCGCGCTTGCCCAGCTCGCGCAGGCCGCGCGGTGTAGTCCAGCGCGAAGCCCAGCGCGTCGATCGGCCGCTCGAACAGCAGGAACAGGCCATCGGAGCGGTCGATCAGGCGGCCGTGCCAGCGCTGCTGCAGTTCCAGCACCAGCCGGTCGTGGGCACGGAACAATTCCGCCGCGGCGGCGTCGCCGATGCGTTCGACCAGGATGGTGGAATCGCACAGGTCGGTCAGCAGCAGGGTCCGCACCTGCGGCGCCCCTGCCGACGTGTCGCGATGTCGCCGAGCGTGGCGATCTGCCCGCGATCAGGGCCATGCGGTCGCGGCCCGCGCCAGTTCGCACTCGACCCGGTTGCCGCCCAGGCGCTTGGCCTGGTACAGCGCGGTGTCGGCGCGGCGTACCACTCGCTCCAGTCGCGGTCGCGGTGATCAGGCAGGCGCCGATGCTGACCGGGCATCTGCGGCGGCTGCGGCTGCAGCGCGTGCAACGTGCACGCGCGCTGAGGATGAACTCGGCCATGCGGCTGCACGTCCTCGCGGTGCGCCGCGCAGCAGCAGGCAGAACTCGTCGCCGCCCATGCGGCAGGCGATGTCGTCCGGGCCGGCCACCGAGCGCAGGATGTTGGCCACGCTCTGCAGCACCCGGTCGCCGGCCTGGTGGCCATGCTCGTCGTTGACCTGCTTGAACCGGTCGCAGTCGATCAGCAGCAGGCCCCGGCCGGCCAGCGCTCGTTGCGGCGGCGCTGCTCCAGGTACAGCGGCGAAGCCGCGCCGGTTGTGCAGGCCGGTCAGCTCGTCGGTGCGGTCACCACTTCGGTCTGGGTGAGCTGGTGGGTGGTGACGTGCAGGTTGTCCAGCGCGGTTTCCAGGTCCTGGTTGCGCCGGCGCAGCCGGCGGATCAGGACCTGTTCGTTGTGACCACGCGCATGATCGCGCGGCGCAGGAAGTGCGCCATCAGGCCGCGGGTCGCGGTCGGCCAGCGCGCTGGAAATCGTGCTGGCCGCAGCTCCAGCACCACGCCGTCGCTCGGCGCGGTCGCGTCGGCGCTGCGGGCATGGTCGCCGATCAGCAGGCCCAGTTCGCCGAAGAATTCGCGCGGCCCCAGCGCTTGACCACCAGGTCGTCGCCGAAATCCAGTTCGATGCGCCCTGCACGACCACATACATGGTGTTGCCCGGTCGCCGCGCTGGAACAGGCACTCGCCTGCCTCGATCAGCCGCGGGCGGCCGACCTCGGCGAACAGCGCGTATTCGGCCGGGGTCAGCGCCGACGACGGTCTCGCCATCCTCGGCGATTCCGGCGTCGGCGCCATGCAACGGCCCGCACCTCTGCCCTCATCCCACGCCCCCGCTCTCGCGTCCTGGTGAGCCGAGAATACACCGGCAAGGCATTCATCGCCTTAGACTTACGCGACACGGCGCTGAAACCGGACGGACGGGTGCGGACCGCTGCCGGGGCGCGTGCCCTGCAGGCCGCAGCCGGCCTGCCGGCAATCGCGCCGGCGGCGCCGGTGGCGCATCGGCGTTCACGCCGCCCGGCGCGCTCGCGCGTGTCGAACTGCTCTTCCTCGGTCGAGCCGCTCAGCGCCGCGGTCGAGGACTGGCGCCCTGGATGGTCTGGGTCACGCGCGTCGAAGTAGCCGGTGCCGACTTCGCGCTGGTGCTTGACCGCGGTGAAGCCGCTGCTCGGCGGCGGCGAACTCGGCCTCCTGCAGCTCGACGAAGGCGCTCATCTGCCGGCGCGCGTAGCCGTGGGCCAGGTTGAACATGCGAGTAGTTCAGCGCATGGAAGCCGGCCAGGGTGATGAACTGGAACTTGTAGCCCATCGCGCCGAGTTCCTTCTGGAAGCTGGCGATGGTGGCGTCGTCCAGGTTCTTCTTCCAGTTGAAGCGAGGGCGAGCAGTTGTAGGCCAGCAGCTTGCCGGGGAACTTGGCGTGGATCGCCTCGGCGAACTTGCGCGCGAACTCCAGGTCCGGCTTGCCGGTCTCGCACCAGACCAGGTCGGCATACGGCGCGTAGGCCAGGCCGCGGCTGATCGCCTGGTCCAGGCCGTTGCGGGTCTTGTAGAAGCCTTCCACGGTGCGCTCGCCGGTGGAGAACGGCTGGTCGTTGTCGTCGATGTCGCTGGTCAGCAGGTCGGCGGCCTCGGCATCGGTGCGCGCCACGAGCAGGGTCGGCACGCCCATCACGTCGGCGGCCAGGCGCGCGGCGATCAGCTTCTCGATGGCCTCGCGGGTCGGCACCAGCACCTTGCCGCCCATGTGGCCGCACTTCTTGACCGAGGCCAGCTGGTCCTCGAAGTGCACGCCCGCGGCGCCGGCTTCGATCATCGCCTTCATCAGCTCGAAGGCGTTGAGCACGCCGCCGAAACCGGCTTCGGCATCGGCCACGATCGGCTGCAGGAAGTCGATGTCGTCCTCGCCCTCGGCGTGGTGCAGCTGGTCGGCGCGCAGCAGGGTGTTGTTGATGCGCTTGACCACCTCCGGCACCGAGTTGGCCGGGTACAGCGACTGGTCCGGATACATCTCGCCGGCCAGGTTGGCGTCGGCGGCGACCTGCCAGCCGCGACAGGTAGATCGCCTTCAAGCCGGCCTTGACCTGCTGCATCGCCTGGTTGCCGGTCAGCGCGCCGAGCGCGTTGACGAAGTCCTCCTGGTGCAGCGACTTCCACAGCTTTTCCGCGCCCAGCGCGCGCCAGCGAATGCTCGACGTGCACGGTGCCGCGCAGGCGCACCACGTCGGCGGCGGTGTAGGTGCGGGTGATGCCGGCCCAGCGCGGATTGGTGTCCCAGTCCTGCTGGATCTGTTCGGCGGTGTGCAGGGTGCTCATGGCGGTGTCCTTGGAGGGAATCGGGATGCGTCGGGTCGGGCTGGTCGGATAGGGGAACGCGAGGCGTGACGGGTGTCGTGACCGGGATACGGGCATGGCACGATGGCGTTGGGCCGTCAATCGAGGCGTTCGTAGGCCGGCAGCGGTCAGGAAGTCGGCCAGGTGTCGCTGCGGGTGAGTTCGGTCAGCAGCGCGATGGCCTCGGCGATGCTGGCCGGCGCCCGGCAGGCGCAGGCGGTCGCCCAGCTGCCGGGCAGCCGCTCAGCGCGCGCTCGAGCAGCGCGCAGTCGATGGCGGTGCCGTCGTCCAGGTGCAGTTCCGGCCGTCATCGGCGTGTGCAGCCACTGCCACAGCTGGGTGCGGGAGATCTCGGCGGTGGCGGCGTCTTCCATCAGCCAGTGGATCGGCACGCAGCCGTTGCCGTCCAGCCAGGCGGCCAGGTAGCGCACGCAGACTTCGACGTTGCCCTCGAAGCCGGCGCGGGTGATGGTGCCGGTCGGCGGCTGCGATCAGGTCGTCGCGGTCGACGTGCACGTCGTCGCGCAGCACGCGGTGCTGGTTGGGCCTCGGGCATGTGCGCGTCGAAGATCGCCGCGCGCCATCGGGATCAGCGCCGGGTGCGCGACCCAGGTGCCGTCGTGGCCGGCGGTGACTTCGCGCAGCTTGTCGGCGCGCACCCGCGCCATCGCCGCGTCGTTGGCGGCGGCATCGCCGGTTGATCGGGATCTGCGCGGCCATGCCGCCCATCGCATGCGCGCCGCGGCGGTGGCAGGTGCTGGATCAGCAGTTCCGAGTAGGCCTTCAGGAACGGCTGGGTCATCGTCACCTGGCCGCGCTCGGGCAGCACCTTGTCGCGTGCGCGCGGAAGGTCTTGATGTAGGAAAAGATGTAGTCCCAGCGGCCGCAGTTCAGGCCGACGATGCGGGCGCGCAGCGCGTGCAGGATCTCGTCCATCTCGAACGCCGCCGGCAGGGTTTCGATCAGCACGGTGACCTTGATCTGGCCGTGCGGCAGGCCGAGCGCGCGCTTCGATGTGCGCCAGCGCGTCTTCCCACAGCGCCGCCTCTTCCATCGACTGCAGCTTGGGCAGGTAGAAGTACGGGCCGCGATCGCTTGCCGCCAGCGCGCGGGCGTTGTGGAAGGCGAACACGCCGCGTCGAACAGCGCCGCCGACATCGCGGCGTCGCCGTCGACCGCAGCACGTGCTTCTCGTCCAGGTGCCAGCCGCGCGGACGCACGATCAGCACCGCCTGCTCGGTCGCGGGCTTGCAGCGCGTACTGCTTGCCGCTGCATCCGCGGCCGGTGAACTGCGAGGTCGCCGGCGACCGCGCCGAGCAGCGCCTGCTGGCCGGTCAGCAGGTTGGCCCAGGTCGGCGAGGTCGAATCCTCGAAGTCGGCCATGAAGCACCTTGGCGCCGGAGTTCAGCGCGTTGATGACCATCTTCGGGTCGGTCGGGCCGGTGATCTCCACGCGGCGGTCGTGCAGCGCGGCCGGCATCGGCGCCACGCGCCAGTCGCCGTCGCGGATGGCCGCGGTGTCGGCGCGGAAGTCCGGCAGCGCGCCGCCATCGAAGTCGGCCTGGCGGGCTGCGCCGGGCCTGCAGCCGGCGCCTGGCGGCGCCGGCTCGACGCGCGCGGTGCAGCGACACCAGCAAGGCCAGTACCGCCGGCGGCAGCAGCGCGGACTGGCCGGCGCCTGGCGTGGTCAGCGCGATCCCGGGCGTGGCCGGGGCATCGGCCGGGGTGGGCTGGCAGTGGCGTAAGCAGGACTGCGGACATGGCGCGTTCCTGCGTTGCGACTGGGCGCAACCGTGCGCCGCCGTACCGTATTTGACAAACACAGTTTTATCAATGCTTATACATAAGTTGTGCTTAATACTCGTTGAGGCACCATGGCCCGAACGCCCGCAGCCGCGCCCCGTTTTTCCTACAAATGCTGACCGGCTCAAGCCGCTGCGGGCGTTCTGCCAGATCGGCGCGCCTGGGGTCGGTCTCACGGGCGGCTGAGGCCCTGTATGTCAGCCAGCCGGCCATCAGCCTGCAGTTGCAGGCGCTGGAGCGCGAATTGGGGGTGCACCTGTTCGAGCGCAGCGGCCGCCGCCTGACCCCCAGCCGCGAGGGCCAGCTGCTGTTCGAGATGGCCCGCCGCTGGTGGAGGGCCTGGACGGGCTGGACGGCCAGCTTCCGCGACAAGGTGCAGCGGCCTGGACGCCGGCGAGCTGAACATCGCCGCCGACAGCTCGACCATCCTGTACCTGCTGCCGCGCATCGTGGAGCGCTTCCGCCAGCGCCACCCGGACGTGCGCCTGACCCTGCACAACGCGATCAGCGCCGACGGCACCGACCTGCTGCGCAGCGACGCCGCCGACCTGGCGGTGGGTTCGATGACCGACGTCCCGGCCGACCTGAGCTACGCCCCGGCCTACCGCTTCGAGCAGATGTTGATCGCCCCGCCCGACCATCCGCTGGCCGCAAGGCGAGCTCAGCCTGGAGGACATGTCGCCGTACGGCCTGATCCTGCCGCCGCAAGCGCCAGATCACCTACCGGCTGGTCGACCAGGTGTTCCAGCGCCACCGCGTGCCCTACACCGTGGCGCTGGAAGTCGGCGGCTGGGAAGTGATCAAGCAGTACGTGGCGATGGGCATGGGCATCTCGATCGTGCCGGCGATCTGCCTCAACGACGCCGACCGCGACCGGCTGGCGACGCGCTCGATGAGCGCCTGGTTTCCCGGCGCGCAGCTACGGGGTGATCGTGCGCCGGGGCAAGTTCCTGTCGCCGCAGGCGCGTGCCTTCATCGAGCTGATCCAGCCGGACCTGTTCAGCCCGCGCGGCTATGATGAGAGCGGTCATTCGGAGCGCTAGGCGCGTCAACGTCGCTAGCTGGTTCCCGGCGATCGCCGGGATGGGGGGCATCAATCCTTCGGCTGCACCACATCGTGCAGGCGGCCCTTGAACGGTTTGTACCAGCGCTGGATGCGCGCGATGTCGGCGTGCATGTCGTTGGTCAACTGGAACGGAGGGCCGATACCGACCGTCTTGCTGGCGTAGTCGAAATACGCCGGCACCACCGGCACGCCCGCATTGCGTGCGATGTGCCAGAACCCCGGCTTCCAGCGGTCGACCCACTTGCGGGTGCCTTCCGGCGCAATCGTGAACCACATGCGCTCGGACTTGCAGATCGCCATCGCGGCCTGTTCGACCACGCCATGGGCCGCGCTGCGGTCCACCCCGATCACGCCCTGCCATTTCGCCAGTGGCCCGATCAGCGGGGTCTTGATCAGCGCGTCCTTGCCCAGGATCGACAGCTTCGCGCCCATCCCCAGCTTCACCGCGAAGCCCCACAGGCCATCCCAGTTGGAGGAATGCGGAGCGGCAATCAGCACGAATTTGGCGAGATCGGGGAACTCACCCGCCATGCGCCAGCCGCCCACGCGCAGGACCGTGCGCCCGATCCATTCCAGCAGCCAGTTGCGCGGCATCCGCGGCGCGCTTGGCGGCAACGCCAGCACCACGTCCTTGCGCTGTTGCGTGTTCACTCCCAATCCGACCCCCACGCCCCGTCGAACGCCCCTGCTTGATCGTCGCACGTCCGCGTTTTTCGCCCAAGCGCCGTTCCTTGGCCCCGCGCGAAGGCTTGGTGGCGACGCGTGCCTTGGGCACGTGCATGTCACGCGCATGAACGACGGCAAGGTGGACCGCCAGGGCCGCTTCATCGTCGGCTATATGGACTATGAGGAGCGCGAGCCCTTCGCCTCCCTCTGGCGCCTCGACACCGACAAGAAAATAAAAAAGCTCGAGGACCATATCATCGTCAGCAACGGCCCGTGCTGGAGCCCTGACGGCTCCATCTTCTACTTTGCCGACAGCTTCACGCGGCGCATCTATGCCTACGACTACGACACCGCTACCGGCGATCTTCTGAGCCGGCGCATCTTCTGCGACTTCGAGGGGCATCTCAGGGGCTATCCGGACGGGGCAACGGTGGACAGCGAGGGCTTCGTCTGGAGCTCCGAGGTCTATGGCGGGCGCATCGTGCGCTTCGCACCGGACGGCACGATCGACCGGCTCATCGGCATGCCGGTCGACAGCGCCACCTCGGTGATGTTCGGCGGCCCGAACCTCGACATCCTCTACGTCACCTCGATGGCCCGCCCGTTCCAGGGCCGGCCGCGCCAGGAGCGCGAGGCGGGCGGCCTCTTCGCCATCCACGGCCTGGGCGTCAAGGGCCTGCCCGAGCCCCGCTTCAAGGGCTGAGCTCCAAGGGAGGAAGTAACAAAAGATGAAAATAGAGGTTCTGGTCGACGTCAAGACAACGCTGGGCGAAGGCCCGCTCTGGGATGTGGAGGAGCAGCGGCTCTACTTCATCGACAGCTTCGACGGCCGTGTCTTTCGCTGCACGGCCGACGGCCGCGAGCTGCGCGCCTGGGACGTGCCGCAGAAAATCGGCTCGATGTGCCTGAGGAAGGGCGGCGGCGCCATCGTCTCCCTGCAGCGCGGCTTCCATGCGCTGGACCTCAAGACGGGCGACGTCACCCTCATCCACGACCCCGAGCCCGACAAGCCCGACAACCGCATCAACGACGGCAAAACTGATAAAAAGGGCCGATTCGTGGCGGGCTCGATGGACACCCAGGAGGCCGGCCCCAACGGCGCCCTCTACCGCCTCGACCCCGATCTCTCTGTCACGAAGCTCGAAGGCGGCATCATCGTCAGCAACGGCCCCTGCTGGAGCCCCGACGGGTCTGTCTTTTATTTTACCGATACCTGGTCCGGAAAGATCTCGGCCTACGATTACGACCAGGCGACCGGCGCCATCGCCAACAAGCGTACCTTCGCGACCATGCATGTCGAGGGCGGCGCCTATGACGGCGCCACCGTCGACGCCGAGGGCTGCGTCTGGAGTGCCTGCGTCTATGCCGGCAAGCTCCTGCGCTACACCCCCGATGGCACGCTCGAGCGCACCATCGACATGCCGGTCAAAAAAGTCACGTCGGTCATGTTCGGCGGCCCGAACCTCGACATCCTCTACGTGACCTCCATGGCAAAGCCACCGCTGCCCAGCTTCCCAGGCGACGGCGTGCAGCGCGGCTCGCTGTTCGCGATCCACGATCTGGGTATTCGAGGCGTGCCGGAAGGCCGCTTCGCGGGGTAGTTTTTTTCTTTTTTCTATCAGTTGAGGATCAGGGGCCGAGGGGTTTTCGGCCGGCTGTTCTTGACGGACGGTCGGGCTCGGGAGGGTCGCCCAGCTCGGCCAGGCGCTTCTCGATGCGCGCGATGATCCAGTCCGCCAAAGCCGGGTTGGCCCGGGCCATGGCGGCGAGCGGTGAGAGGGGATCGTCGGCGGAGGCGGGATCGCCAGCATCGCCGGGGGGAATTTCTTCGGGTGTCGCAGCTGGCTCGTCGACGAGAGCCTCGGCCGCTGCCGGCTCGAGCTCGGCCCTCACGAGAACAGCCTCGCCGGCCTGCGCGGGGAGGAAGTCGACCAGGCGGTTGATGGCCTCCTGCGCCGGGCCCAGCGGGTGCTGCCCATAGCCCTGCATCGTCTCCGGCGAGGAGCCCGCGGGTGCTGGCGTGTCCCGCCGCTCATAAGGCTGGCGCACACTCTCGAAGCGCTCGACCACCAGCTTGACGAGGTGGCGCACCGGGTGCCGTGCCCGGTTGGCCTGGTAGACGACGAAGAGCATCGCGCGGCGGTCGCCCACGTCGATGAGGCTCGAGAGCTCCAGCCACGCCGTCTCGAACAGATGCGCCTGACGCTCGGCCAGGGGGAGGCTGCGGACAGCAGCGTACTGATCGACGAGGCGGGAGAGCTCCCCGTCAGTCACAAAAGCCTCGATGTCTTCCTCAGTCGCGGAGTCGAGCCTTCTGATCTCGGCCGGGGAGAGACCGGCGGCGAGACGTCGGGCGAGCCGACACTGGCGGGTGCCGGGCATCTTGATGGGCGAGCGGGTGAAGGGCGAGGCATGTGAGGCTATCTACAGGACCATATACCTTGTGTCAACCTACAATTGAGATCTGATCCCAAAACTTGCCCGTAGACAGACAAAAGGTGGCGGGAGGGTCCTCGCCGCTATAAGGCCGAGGGTGAAAAGAGGTCGGGGAGGATGAAGGATGGGCGCACGGCGTTTCGAGCGCAGCCGGGTGGTAGTGACTGGCGCCGGTTCGGGCATCGGGCGGGCAGTGGCCCTGGGCTTTGCCGGCGAGGGTGCGTGGGTGCTCGTAGCCGACCTCGCCGAGAAAGACAAAAGAGACCGTGGCGGCGATCCGTGCGGCGGGCGGCGAGGCCGAGGGCTGTGCGGTCGATGTGGCCGACGCGGCGAGCGTGGCGGCGATGATCGCGCAGGCGGGCGAGCGGCTGGACGTGCTGGTCTGCGCCGCCGGGATTTTTGCCGCCGGCACGGCCGAGACGGTGGGCCTCGAGACCTGGCAGCGCCTGATCGCCGTCAACATGACCGGCACCTTTCTCAGCGCCCGCGCCGCGATCCCGGTGATGCGCCGGGGCGGCGGGGGCAGCACGTCACCCTCGCCTCCTCGACCGGCGCGCACGACGCCCTGCCCGGGGCGGTGGCCTATGTGGCCTCGAAGGGCGGTGTCACCATGCTTACGAAAGCGCTGGCCGTCGATCACGCGGCAGAGGGCATCAGGGTCAATGCCATAGCGCCGGGGCCGACAGACACGCCCATGCTGCGCGGGCTGATGAGCGAGGAGGAGCGTGAGGCATTCGGCCGCACGTTACCGATCGGGCGGTTCGGCAGGCCGGAGGAGATCGCTGCCGCGGCGCTGTTCCTTGCGAGCGCGGAGGCGGGCTTCATCACCGGGGCCGTGCTGGCGGCGGATGGGGGGCAGACGGCGTTGGTGTGAGGGAGCGGGCGCTGGGATAGGCCGCGCCCCACGCCTCGGGCTCTCGCTCTCGCGGCAAGGGGCATTGAATGCACTGTCACTATAGTCCGCTTAGGAGCCGCCGCCTCCTAGCAACTCGCGTACCGCCTTGTGGTAGGTATCAACGATAATCGGAATTTGCACAGGGCCAGCGACCCGCTGAACTATCCTGTCTGCATCTAAGAATCTCTCGAAATGCGGCCTCGGCAAATGAAGCTCACCTGTCTTCATCCAATCCTGTGCAGCGTGCCAATACTCCCAGGCGATCATATCTGCTCCTTGTAACGGAAGGGCTTCTACGCTCTTCTTCATGGCTATGCCAGTTATCGTTGGAAAGACGGAGTTATCAGACATAAATTTCCGGATGGATAAACAAACTTTTTGATTCACCGCCTCCCTATGCGGTCTATGGTCGTAAACTACGCCAAGCGCGATCTCTTTCGGATATCGCCGTGAAGCAGTAACTATCCCAGTTAATGCAAGAATCAGGCAATATTCTTCGGAGTCACCTAAGACCATACGAAGGTGACCAGCAATATTATGATCCCAATAAGGGACGTTAACAGCTGCCGCTATAGCTGTGACACTACTATCGATGATGACATCTCGCATATCATGAATGAGCAAGTCGCGTTCAGCCCTATTGTAGCCAAAAAATTCTCCCCGTCCGGCCTGCACTCAGCCATGTGGAAGGCTCTTAGGGACGGTTTGCCCGGGACCGGATTCTTTAGTTTCCGACTCCACTGAAGATTAAATGTCGCCCACTCCTGTTCGTCGGCCAGCAGTGCACAGAGGACAACTGCATCAGAACCAGAGTGAGTTCCACTATCGTCAATATATGCCGTCAGCATTGCAAGCCACCTCGGACAGTGGCCGCACCCGAAAATGAGGACAGCAACCGTCTCAGTGAGAGGGTTTCACTCATAGCACAATACGACGAGAAACCGACTTCGCGACGTCCGAACCCGATCGTGCTAACCTCACCCATGGACGGGCCCTCTCCAAAGTAGCGTTCTAGACAACCAACAGGTTAGGGCACTTCGATGCCTGGGTGCAGGGGCCGTCCATCCCATCATCCGAAGTGCGAGAGCGTGATATGGCAGCGGCAGGCCTCAACTCTCTGCGTTGGGACCGTCATCCGAAGGCGTCTCGGACGCTGCCCACGGTGGCCCACGAGAGCCTTCACCGGACCTAGACAGCAGCTCTCCCAGAGACTTTTGCAGCATCTCCTCTGTGACCGGAGGCGCCAGAAACGCCCGTCCAAGGCCCGAACTGCTACCGGGCCCCTGCGGAAATCCCAGGGATCCCCCAGATGATGGAGCCAGCAAGGCTCTCCCCAGCTCGTGGCTGAAGACGCCGCCGCGCAGGCTATTTACTTCTTGTTGCACTTGGTGAACAGAACGCCGCACAGCACTCACCTCCTCCACGAGGGCCAACAGCATTTCCTCCTGTGGGTCGGCGGTCTCTTTGAGCCGAAGAACGCCAATGGCGTGAGTGACTGGATTGCTCACGATGTAGCCGGCATCGGAGATGGCCTCGACAGCCGCACTCAGGTCAGAGCGCGCCCTCACCCAGCCGTCCCACGAGCTAAAATCAAAAATGATCGTCCGATAGCCAAGATTGTCAAAGGGAAGCTCTGTATTAATATGCGCCATATGAATTACCGGACGCGCACTATATGTCTTATCCCTAATTCATAGAAGGCGTTAGGATTTAGGAAAGATAGATCAGCAATGACTAAGTCTGCCCTACTGAGGTCCTGGATAACAGCGTCGGTGATCATCCCGGGCGCCGCCACCTCATCGGCTCGTCGTACGCGATACGCGGACCCCTCGTTAAGGACCTCCTTAATCACGCCGTTAAAGAGCAGATCGGCATGCCTCCTGACGTCGGAGCCAGGAGATCCAATCGGCCCGATAACAAAGCAGGCCTTCTTGGCACCCTCGGGGGTTGAAGGCTGAATAGCTCCCGAATGGTCATGCTCCACGTCCGCCATATCCGACGTTCCCTCTCGTCTTCGTTCCCTTAGCTCGGAATTCCTATAATTACTTTGATAACCATAGATCACTGCAGCTCTTAGCGACTTGGCTACGCAAAGCAATGGTGAAGAACAATTAGATAACGCTGCATTAGCTTATTTAGCTTCCTCCCCTCGCAGGGCGAGCCATGGCTCAAGGGTTCCGATAGATCTAATCGGAAATACTTCGTCTTATTACAAAAATATTTCCGGCGAAAATCTCCACCTACAGAAATGTCCTTGGGAGTGCTAAGCAGAATGCGAGCCCTCCTTTCGGCCATCCGGCAGCCAGTCGTCATCCAAGAGCTGGGCCAAGGTGTAGGGGCACGCTTCGGGCAGCGCCACGGCGCCCTCCAGCTCGTCGTGCTCGGTCAAGCGCAAGCGCCGCTTCCCGGCGGGCCTGGGTGTAGAGGAGCTGCAGGCCGGCCTCGACATCGCGGCGGATCGTGGGCGTCATACGGTCGGCGATCTCGGCGCGGGCGTTGGCGACGGTGCGCATCCAGCCGAGACGCGGGCTCGGCGGCTCGGGCGTGCTCCAGCTTCAGGAGGTGCTCCATCAGGCGGCGGAGCTGGCTGCGCACGGCGCTGCGGACCTCGGAGCCCAAATCCTCGACCTCCTCGGCAAGATGGTCGAGATCGAGCGGGCCGTTCCAGCGCTCTTTCGCGAGACGGCGCAGGGCGGCCGCCTGGTCCCGGGTCCAGGCGTAGTAGTCCTCGGCGTAGAGATCCTCCTCGCGCGTCGCCATGGACAAGAGCCCTCCTCGCCACTCAACCTAGCAGCGAGACGGCCGCAGCGGAAGGGCGAGGCTGGCGCTCGGAGGTCGATCGTCCGGCCGCTCGCGTAGCCGCGCAGGGAGCCGGAGCGGGCCAGAGCCGTTATGGGGGGTGCCGGCATGGGGCCGTGGGCTTCCCGGTTCGCGCCGTGGCTTTCGCCGTGCGCGCCGCGGCTTTTTGCGGCAGCGCCCGTGTGTCAGGGTGGAGGCACGTGGCCCGATCGGGGGCATCGTGGGAAGGGAACAGAAAACAATGAACCGCTACATCACGGCGCCGCGCGCCCTCGTGGGCACCTTTTTTCTTACCTGTCTCGCGGCGGGCTGCACGCCCGTCGACAACCGCACGGCCAATCGGGCCGAGGATGCCTGCATGAGCGCGGCGCAGGATGACGGCTATCGCAACGTGCGCACGACAGGAAGCGCCTCCGGCATCGGCAACTCGGTCATCCAGTCGCTCACCGGCAGCCGGAACGGCCAGTCCTATGACGGCACCTGCACCTACGATCGGCAGAGGCGCCGGGCCAGCATCAGCTGGGAGCGCGGCAATGGCGGCTCCGGCAGCTTCTCCCAGGCGCGCGCCGCGTGCCAGCAGGAGGCGCAGAGCCGCAACTTCACGGTGCGCGACATCGACCAGGGCGACAGGTCGGGCAATGCGATCGTGCTCAACATGCGCCTGCGCAAGTCGGGCGACAACTATACGGGCGTGTGCAAGTACAAGAACGGCCGGGCGGACATTCAGACCGACAAGCAGTGAGGGGCGCCCGCCGGGACGCCCTTGCTGCCCTCCGCTAGCGCGTGAACGCGATCTCGCCGGTCTCGAGCAGCGACTTGAGATTCGAGAGGATGCTGGGCCAGCCACCCGAGACGGCCGCGATGAGCTTGGAGTCGGCACGGTCGATGCAGTGGCTGATCGTGAGCTTCACGGCCTCCTTGATCGGCTCGAGCTCGATCGTGCAGCGCGAGTAGCCCTCCTCCTTGAGCTCGGGCCTGAACTCGTTCCGCCACTTGATCACGAGGCGCTTCGGCGCCTCGCATTCGAGGATCTCACCGGTGTCGGCGACGCGGCCGTCGGGGAAGACGAGCCGCCAGGACGAGCCCGCCTGCCATTCCGCCTCCTGCCGAACCCCGAACCAGTATCGCTGCGTGAACTCGGGGCTCGTCAGCGCCGTCCACAGCTTCTCGGGCGTGGTGCGGATGTAGGTGACGTAGACAAAGCTCGACACAGGCGTGCTAGTCATCGGTTTCTCCTTCGAGACGTCGCTTGAGGTCGGAGAGTGCCAAAAGACGCGGCTCCTCGAACTTGCGGATCCAGCGCTCGGCGATCGCGTTGATCGGCACGGGATTGATGAAGTGCAGCTTCTCCCTGCCGCGCCATCGGGTGGACACGAGGTTGGCCTGCTCGAGGATCGCCAGGTGCTTCGTCACCGCCTGACGGGTCATCGCCAGCCCTTGGCACAGCTCGCCCAATGCCTGGCCGTTGTGGGCATGCAGCCGGTCGAGCAGCAGCCGGCGGCTCGGATCCGCGAGCGCGCGGAAGACGCTGTCATCGTCCATGGCGCTAACATGCAACCATTTGGCTGCATGTCAAGCGTGAAGCGGCGGGGGGTGAGGAGTTGGGGAGAGCTTGCTGCTTACGGTCCGGGTGGCGCCGTCCCCTCACCGCTCATCGGGCGGCGGCCACCGCGGCAGCGACGAGCTGGCGTTCTCGTCCTCCGAGCGCGATGCCTTTCGGGCCACCCGCCGCCGCGATGGTGGTGGACTCAGCTCCCCATCGTCAGCACGACGCGGAAGCGGGCGGCACCGCTCATCATGCGCTCGTAGGCCGCGGGCGCCTGCGCGAGCGGGAATGTCTCGATCATCGGCGCCACCTTGGTGAGCGCGCTGAAGGCGAGCGTGTCCTCGGAATCGGCCGCGACGCCGGAGGGCCAGCCCTGGACCGAGGCGCGCTTGCCGATGAGCTGAAGGGGCGAGACCTCGATCGGCTCGGCCGAGGCGCCGACGACGAGGAGCTTGCCGCCGACGCCCAGCCCGTCGATCACCGCGCTCATCGCCTTGGCGCTCGTGACGGTGGCGAGGATGACGCGGGCACCCCCGCGCTCGGACAGCACGGCCGCCACATCGTCGACCTGGCTGTCGAGATAGCGGTGGGCGCCCAGCTCGAGGGCCAGGGCCTTCTTGTCCTGGCCGCGGGCGATCGCGACCGTCTCGAAGCCCATGCGGGACGCGAACTGCACCGCCAGATGGCCGAGGCCGCCGATGCCGAGGACGGCCACGAGATCGCCCGGGCGGGCACCGCTGTGGCGCAGCGCGTTGAAGGTGGTGATGCCGGCGCAGAGCAGAGGCGCCGCGGCCACCGCCGCCAGATCGTCCGGGATCAGCGCCAGCGCCTGCGTCGGCGCTATCATGTACTCCGCGTAGCCGCCATCATAGCTGATGCCCGGGATGCGCAGGTAGCGGCAGGTGACGAAGTCGCCGCGCCGGCAGCGGTCGCACCGGCCGCAATGGCCGCCATGCCAGCCGACACCGACGCGCTGGCCGACCGCCCAGGGCTCGGCGGCGGACCCCAACGCGTCGATGCGCCCCGCCACCTCGTGGCCCGGCGCGATCGGATAGGCGATGCCGGGGAAGGCGCCCTCCTTGGTGAACATGTCGCTGTGGCAGACGCCGCAGGCCTCGACCCGGATCCGCACCTCGCCCAGGCCGGGGCTCGGGATCTCGCGCTCGACCAGCTCGAGCGGACCTCCGGGCCGGCTCACCTGGGCTATCCGCATGCGCGCCATGGCATTTCCCTCCTTATCGCGATCAGATCGGCGAGCGCCGGCCTCAGTCGGCCACGGTGGCGGGCCCGCGCGTCTCCAGCGAGAACGCCGCCCCGCTCTCGTCATACTCGAAAAGCTCGGCGTAGCGGCCCCAGCTGATGACGGCCCTGAGCGTGGTCTCGGCCGCGCTCTCGCTCATATGGTCCTCGAGCTCCTCCTGGAAGCGGGAGAAGCGCGCGCGGTGTGCCGGCCGCTCGTCGAGGACGCGGCGGATATGGGCGGCGAGCGGCACATGGGCTGCGAGCTGCCCCGCAAAGATCTTTTTCTTTTCCTCCACGGCCGCGTCGGCGAAGTGGCGGCCGGCGGCGGTGAGCGCGATATCGCCCTCGGCGAGCTCGGCCAGGCGCAGCATCTGCAGCGTCTCGGCAACCGGAAAGAGCTCGTCGATCTCGAGCTGGAGGTCCTCGGCCAAGGCCGGCAGGTCGGCCCGGCCGTCATAGGGCTGGGCCGCGATCGCCTCGGCGAGGCCGGCCAGGAGGTTGGCCGAGACGCGCGGCAGGATGGTCGCCGTCACCGTGCCGGGCAGGCCGTCGCGCGCCGGCCGGCGCTCGGCCTTGGGCCTTGCCGTCATCTGCGCATAGACCTCGTCGACCTGCTGGCGGAAGGCGGGGTCGAGGCGGTCCCTGGGATGCGGCAGGTCGACCCGGATCTCGGCCACGACGCGGCCGGGGTTCGAGGCGAAGACGAGGAGCCGGTCGCACATGAAGACCGCCTCCTCGATATTGTGGGTGACCATGAGGACGGCGCCGATGGGCATCCGCCCCTCGCCCCAGAGATCGAGAAAGTCGGTCCTGAGCGTCTCGGCCGTCAGCACGTCGAGGGCAGAGAAAGGCTCGTCCATCAGCATGACGCGGGGGTGGACGACGACGGCGCGGGCGAAGCCCACGCGCTGGCGCATGCCGCCCGAGAGCTCGCGCGGATAGGCGCTCTCGAAGCCGTCGAGGCCGATGAGGTCGATCGCGGCCAGCGCCCGCTCGCGCCGCTCGGCGGCCGGCACGCCCTGCGCCTCGAGCCCGATCTCGACGTTCTCCAGCACGGTCAGCCAAGGAAAAAGAGCAAAGCTCTGGAAGACCATGGCGATGCCCCGGGCTGGGCCGTCGATCGTGGCACCCTCGTAGCGGGCGAGGCCGCCGCTGGCCGGGATGAGGCCGGCGATGATGCGGAGCAGCGTCGACTTGCCCGAGCCCGAGCGGCCGAGCAGGCCCACGATCTCGCCCTCCCGGAGCGTCAGGTCGACATTCTCGAGCACGACGAGCTCGCCGCCGGCCGGACGGGCGAAGGCGCGCCTGACACCCTTCACCTCGAGGATCACGGGCCGCGGATCGACCATCATCGCATCCTTCCTCAGGCGAGCCTGAGCCGCCGCTCGGCATAGAGATAGAGCGGGCGCCAGACGAGGCGGTTGGTGAGCGTGACGAAGAGCGCCATCACGGCGATGCCCAGGATGATGCGCGGGAAGTCGCCAGCGGCGCTGGCTTTTGCGATGTAGGCGCCAAGGCCGTGCGCCTCGAGCCGCGTGCTGCCCCAGCGCACCAGCTCCGCCACGATCGAGGCGTTCCACGAGCCGCCGGCGGCGGTCACCGCACCGGTGATGAAGTAGGGAAAGACGGCGGGCAGCATGATCTTGCGCCACCAGGCCCAGCCGCCGAGGCCAAGATTGCTCGCGGCGTCCCTGAGATCCTGCGGGAAGAGCCCGGCGCCGGCGATGACGTTGAAGAGGATGTACCACTGCGTGCCCAGGATCATGAGCGGGCTCAGCCAGATGTCGGGGTCGAGCCGGAAGCGGACGATCATCACGACGACGACCGGGAAGAGAAGGTTGGCCGGGAAGGCCGCCAGGAACTGGACGAGCGGCCGGACGGCGGCGGCGAGCCGCGGGCGCAGCCCGATGAGCACGCCCACCGGCACCCAGACGAGGCTCGCCAGCACGAGCAGCACGGCCACCCGGGCGAGGGTCAGCAGGCCCAGGCCCAGCGCCGTCAGCAGGTCCTGGAGATCCAGCTCGGCGCGGACGTAGCGGAAGACGATCCAGGCAGCGAGCACCGCCAGCGCCGTGACGAGGCCGCCCCAAAGGAGGTCGAGGGCGCGGCCGGGCACGGCGCGCAGCACCGGCAGGACGCCCACCGGGCGGAGCGGGAGATGGAGGCCGTAGGACCAGCGCGCCGTGCCGAGGAGCGGCCGGAGCGTGCCCGAGAGGAGCCGGGTCCGCTGCGCCAGGCGCATCAGCCAGGGCCGCTCCAGCACGTCGCTCGGCGTCTGCTCAAGCCGGAAGCGGTCGGCCCAGGCGAGCAGCGGCCGGAACAGCAGCTGGTCGTAGAGGAGGATGACGACCAGCATCGCCAGCACGGCGAAACCCACGGCGGCGAGGTCGCGGGCGGCGATGGCAGCCGCGAGATAGGACCCGATGCCGGGCAGGTTGAAGGTGGTGCTGCCCACGGTCACCGATTCCGACGCAACGACAAAAAACCAGCCGCCCGACATCGAGAGCATCATGTTCCAGACGAGACCCGGCATCGCGAAGGGCACCTCGAGGCGCCAGAAGCGGTGCCAGGACGAGAAGCGATAGCTTCTGGCCACCTCGTCGAGGTCGGCCGGCACGGTGCGAAGCGACTGGTAGAAGCTGAAGGCCATGTTCCAGGCCTGGCTCGTGAAGATGGCGAAGATGGCGGCGCACTCCGCACCGAGCTGGCTGCCCGGGAAGAGGCCCAGGAAGAAGACGACGGTGAAGGAGATGAAGCCCAGGATCGGGACCGACTGGAGGATGTCGAGGACCGGGACGAGGATGAGCTCGGCCCGCCGGCTCTTGGCGGCGAGGGTGGCGTAGGTGAAGGTGAAGACGAGCGAGGCCAGGAGCGCTGCCAGCATGCGCAGCGTCGTCAGGAGGGCGTACAGGGGGAGCGCTCTCGGGTCGAGGGAGACGGGATGCCCCTCGATCCTGACCAGCGGCTCGCTCATGTGCTGCACGCCAAGAGCGATCAGCACGAGGGCGGCCAGGATCAGCGGCGCCGCCGCCAGATCCCAGCGGTTCGGCACGAGCCGCCGACCCTCGACAGCGATGACCGTCGATTGCTGCATGGCGCCTCGCGACGCTGCGGCCCATTGTCGGGGCCGGGGTCCGTCCAGAGATCGCGCTCCGGCGCCGCCACGGGCGCGCCGCGGGGCCGCTCTTACGCCCGCCTCCTCGTGCGCGGCAAGCCTCCTGCGCCCCGATGCCCCGCCCTCGCCCGCGGCGCCGCCCAGGAGGCTCGGCCGCCGGACGACCCGCCCCCGCGAGCGGGCCGAGCATGGGGCGCGGAGATGGCGAAGCCCCTTGACACTCAGGAAAGAGGTCCGCCATGGTCCGGTTAAAGCCATGAGCAGCAAAGGCCCGCCAATCCTTCGGACGACGAAGTGAAGCGCGGCGCATCGGGGAGGGAATCATGATCGAGATGGGGCGCCAGGCAATAGAGTTTGCCCGCGGACCAAGAAGGCGGCGGCGGGCTTTAGCAGTCCTGGCCGCGGGCGCCTTCGGCCTCGCCATGCTGGGCGTGGGCCCGGCCAACGCGGCCGAGGTGCTGGTGGGGCTGATCACCAAGACCAACAACAATCCCTTCTTCGTGAAGATGAAGGAGGGTGCCGAGGCCAAGGCCAAGGAGCTGGGCGTCCAGCTGCAGAGCTTCGCCGGCAAGTATGACGGCGACAACGACTCGCAGGTGGCCGCGATCGAGAGCCTGATCTCGGCCGGTGCCAAGGGCATCCTGATCACGCCCAGCGACACCAAGGCCATCGTGCCGACGATCAAGAAGGCGCGCGACGCCGGCATCCTGGTGATCGCGCTCGATACGCCGCTCGATCCGATCGATGCCGCGGATGCCACCTTCGCCACCGACAACTTCAAGGCCGGCGAGCTGATCGGCGAGTGGGCCGCCAAGACGCTGGGTGCCAAGGCGGCCGACGCGCACATCGCCTTCCTCGACGCGATCGAGAGCCAGCCGACGACCGACGTCCTGCGCGACCAGGGCTTCATGAAGGGCTTCGGCATCGACATCATGAACCCCAACCACTACGGCGAGGAGACCGACAAGCGGATCGTCGGCCACCAGTGGGGCCAGGGTGCCGAGGAAGGCGGCCGCACCGGCATGGAGAACCTTCTCCAGAAGGACCCGGACGTCGACGTCGTCTACACGATCAACGAGCCGACCGCGGCCGGCGCCTGGCAGGCCCTGAAGGCGGCCGGCAAGGCCGACGGCAGCGTCTTGATGACCTCGGTCGACGGCGGCTGCCCGGGTGTGAAGAACGTGCAGGCGGGCGTCATCGGCGCCACCTCGATGCAGTTCCCGCTGCTGATGGCGTCGCTCGGCGTCCAGGCCGTGGCGGACTACGTCAAGACCGGCAAGAAGCCGGAGCCGACCCCCGGCCTCACCTTCTTCAACACCGGCGTCGAGCTGATCACCGACCATCCGGCCGCGGGCGTGCCCTCGATCACCTCCGAGGAAGGGCTGAAGAAGTGCTGGGGCTGAGGCCCATCAGCACCGCGCCAGCCTAGCATCGGCACGCTGGGCAGGACCGGCCTTCCGGAAGGGCGCCGGCCCTGCCCTCGTTCCCCGGCTGCGAGCCCGCAGCCGCTCTTTTCAGTGATGTCGTGCGCGGTGCCGGCGACCGGCCCGAGCGTCAGCGACCGGAGGTCGGCCTGCCCGTGGCGAGCACCCCTGCCCAGAGCGTGAGCTTCGAGGAAGAGCGCGTGGGCCTCCTCAAGAGGCTGCAACGCTTCCTGCACGCCAACCCAACGATCGTGCCCTTCATCGTGCTGCTGCTGGGGATCCTTCTCTTCAGCCTGATCGTCGGGCGGCGGTTCTTCCATCCCTTCAACCTGTCGCTGGTGCTGCAGCAGGTCACGATCATCGCCACCGTCGGGATCGCGCAGACGCTGATCATCCTGACCGCCGGCATCGACCTCTCGGTCGGCGCCATCACGGTGCTCTCCTCGGTGGTGATGGGCCGCCTCGCCGTCATGGTCGGCCTGCCGATCGAGATCGCCTTCGCGCTGGGGCTCCTTACCGGCGTCGCCTGCGGCGCCATCAATGGCGCGCTGGTCACCTACCTGAAGCTGCCGCCCTTCATCGTGACGCTCGGCACCTGGAGCATCTTCGGCGCCTTGAACCTCTGGTACTCGCAGAGCCAGACGATCCGGCAGCAGGACATCGAGACCACCGCCCCCTTCCTGCAGTGGACCGGCACGGCGATCCAGCTGGGCGGGGCGAGGCTGACCTACGGCTCGATCCTGATGATCGTGATCGCCGTCCTGGTCTGGTACGTGCTGAACCGCACCGCCTTCGGGCGGCATGTCTACGCCACCGGCGACGCGCCCGTCTCGGCACGGCTGGCCGGCATCAACACGAACCGCACGCTGCTCGCGATCTACACCATGGCGGGCCTCATCTGCTCGGTGGCGGGCTGGATCCTGATCGGCCGCATCGGTGCTGTGAGCGCCATCTCCGGCGGCACGATCAACCTCGATTCGATCACCGCGGTCGTGATCGGGGGCACCAGCCTCTTCGGCGGGCGCGGCTCGATCATCGGCACGCTGGTGGGTGCCCTCATCGTGGGCGTCTTCCGCAACGGGCTGGCGCTGGCCGGCGCCGACGCCCTCTGGCAGGAGTTCACGATCGGCCTTTTGATCATCGTCGCCGTCTCGATCGACCAATGGCTGAGAAAGCTCTCCTCATGAGCGAGCCCGCCCCCCAGCCGATCCTGGCCGCGCGCAACCTCGTGAAGCGGTTCGGCCGCGTCACCGCGCTCGACCATGCCGATTTCGATCTCATGCCCGGCGAGATCCTGGCCGTCATCGGGGACAACGGCGCCGGCAAGTCGACCCTGATCAAGACGCTTGCCGGTGCCGTGACGCCCGATCATGGCGAGATCCGCCTGGACGGGCAGCCGGTCCATTTCCGCTCGCCGCTCGACGCGCGGGCCGCCGGCATCGAGACCGTCTATCAGGACCTCGCACTCTCGCCGGCCCTGTCGGTCGCCGACAATCTCTTTCTCGGCCGCGAGCGGCGCCGGCAGGACCTGATCGGCCGGCTGTTCCGCACCCTCGACCGCGCCGGCATGCGCCGCGACGCGCGGCATCATCTGGATGCGCTGGGGCTCCTCACGATCCAGAGCGTAGGCCAGCCCGTCGAGACGCTCTCGGGCGGCCAGCGCCAGGGGATCGCCGTGGTCAGGGCCACCGCCTTCGGCAGCCGTGTCGTCATCATGGACGAGCCCACCGCGGCCCTCGGCGTGAAGGAATCGCGCAAGGTCCTGGAGCTCATGCTGGACGTGAAGCGGCGCGGGCTGCCGATCGTCCTCATCAGCCACAACATGCCGCACGTCTTCGAGGTGGCCGACCGCATCCACATCCACAGGCTGGGGCGGCGGGTGGCGGTCATCCGCCCGAGCGCGTTCTCGATGTCGGATGCGGTGGCGATCATGACCGGCGCCATGGCGCCGCCAGAGGCGCAAGAGGCCGCCTGATCCTCTCAGGACCGGCGGCGGCCGGCTGACCGGTCCGGGACGGCACTGCCGCCTTCCCCCCGTTCGGCGCCGACCACCCTTCTCGCCTCCCCGACGACAAGACAAGAAACATTCGGGAAGATGGCGTTTCGGTTAAATTTCTGTGAGCTTGTAACAGACCAAGCTTACGAAGCTTACCATCAGTAGAGCTTACTAACCCGTATGGGCCGTGTTCCGCGCGGTGCTGCTATGCAGCTCGCAGTCTGGAGCATCGATCCATGTGTGGAATAGCAGGATTCGTGGACGCTCGGTTCTCGAGCGACGACGGGACCCTGGCGCGTCGGGTCGCGGCGATGGCGGCGCCGATGCGCCATCGCGGGCCGGATGACGCCGGGGTCTGGACCGACCCCGCCGCGGGCGTGGCGCTGGCCCATCGACGGCTCTCGATCGTCGATCTCACGCCGGCCGGCCATCAACCGATGGTGTCCGCCTGCGGGCGCTGGGTGCTGACCTACAATGGCGAGATCTACAATCACGCCGAGCTGCGCGCCGAGCTCGTGGCCGCCGGGCGGAGCTTTCGCGGCCATTCGGACACGGAGGTGCTGGTCGAGGCCTGTGCTGCCTGGGGGGTCGAGGCGACCCTGCCCCGGCTGCTGGGCATGTTCGCGTTCGCCTTGTGGGATCGCACCACCCGGACCCTGACGCTGGCGCGCGACCGCATCGGGCTCAAGCCCCTCTTCTGGGGCCGGTTCGGCCGGCTCTTCCTCTTCGGCTCCGAGCTCAAGGCGCTGCGCGCCCATCCGGGCTGGACGCCCGAGATCGACCAGGCGAGCCTCGCCGCCTACATGCGCTGGGGCCATGTGCCGGGCGAGCACTGCATCTATCGCGGGCTGCACAAGCTTTTGCCGGGCCATCTGCTCACGCTCGCCGACGGCGGCGAGCCCGTCACCCGAAGCTACTGGGATCCGGTGCAGGTGGCGCTGAGGGCGCAGACCAACCGCCTGGATGTCGGCGAGGAGGAGACGCTCACGCAGCTGGAGACGCTGCTCACCGATGCGGTCGGCCGGCGCATGGTGGCCGACGTGCCGCTCGGGGCCTTCCTCTCCGGCGGGATCGACTCCTCGCTGATCGTGGCGCTCATGCAGGCCCGCTGCTCGCGGCCGGTCAGCACCTTCGCCGTCGGCTTCGACGAGAAGCGCTACGACGAGGCCCACTATGCCCGGGCAGTGGCGAGCCATCTCGGTACCGACCATGCCGAGGTCGTGGTGACGAGCGAGGATGCGCGCCTGCTCGTCCCGGAGCTGCCGCGCTGGTTCGACGAGCCGCTGGCGATCCGCTCGCAGATCCCGGCCATGATGGTCTCGCGGCTCGCCAGCCGCGACGTGACGGTCTCGCTCTCGGGCGACGGCGGCGACGAGCTGTTCGGCGGCTATCCAGGCTACCGCATCGTGAGCGCCGCGCACGGTGCGACCGCCGGGCTCGCGCCGCCCCTGCGGCGGCTGGCCGCCAATGCGCTGGGTGGCCTCGTCTCCGGGATCACCGGGCTCAACGGGATGATTCCCGCAGCACGCCGGCCCGGGCTCTTGGCGAACCGGGCACGGCAGCTCATCGCCGTGATGCGCGAGGGCGGCGGCATCAGCGAGTACTATGCCGAGCTCTACAGCGGCATCGCCGAGCGATCGCCGCTCGTGGGTGCCTGCGGCGAGCATCCAATGCGCTGGCAGACGCCCTGCCATCGGGACGTCGTCGCCAATCCCATGGACCGCATGGGCTATTTCGCGCTGCTGGGCACGCTCGTGGACGGCTCGCTCGCCAAGTGGGACCGCGCCAGCATGGCCTGCAGCCTCGAGGTGCGCGTGCCGTTCCTCGATCACCGGGTGGTCGAGCTCGCCTGGCGGCTGCCGCCCTCGCTCAAATATGCCCGCCGGTCGGGCAGCAAGCACCTGCTGCGCAGCCTGCTCTACCGCCACCTGCCGCGCGAGCTGGTCGACCGCCCCAAGAAGGGCTTCTCGAGCCCGCTGCCGGTGTGGCTGCGCGGGCCCCTGCGCGCGTGGGCGGACGCCATGCTGGACGAGCGGCAGCTCGAGCAGGAGGGGCTGTTCGACGCCTCGGTCGTGCGCGCCTGCTGGCAGGAGCACCTCGCCGGCTCCGGCGACCACTGGCAGCTCCTGTGGAGCGTGCTGACGTTCCGGCAGTGGCACAGCTATTGGGAGGAGGGCGCTGGCGCTCGCCAGCCCGAGCCGGTGATGCCCGCCGCCCCTGCCCTTTCCGTCCGCGAGGAGGCCTTCTCGTGACGATCGAGGCCGAGACCGCGGCGGCTGCGCTCTGGCAGCCCTGCCCGACCGATCCGGGCTGTCCCTACTGCTCGGGCACGGCGGGGCCGGACGGCGCCGACTGGTCCTTTCTCGATGCCGTCTACTGCATCTCGCTGCAGAGCCGCGACGACCGGGCCAGGGCCGCAGCCGCCGAGCTGCACCGTGCCGGCCTGTGCCGCCAGACCCTGTTCTACCGGCCGCTCAAGCACCCGACGCAGCCCGTGGCGGGGATCTGGGAGTCGCATCGGGCCGTGGCGCTGCATGCGCGTGCCGCCGGCCGGGAGCGGGTCCTCATCCTCGAGGACGACGTGCTGCTGGACCGCCGGATCGGCGCGCGCACGACGGCGCGGATCGCACGGGTGCTGGCCGGGCTGCCGCCGGACTGGACGATCTTCTTTCTCGGCCACATGACGCGCTGGGCCTATCCGGTGGGCTGGAACGCGATCCGCGTCTCGGGCACCGCTGCGCATGCCTACATCGCGAGCCCGCGCCTGCTCGACTGGCTGGCGGCGCGTCCCTACGGCACGCGGGGCGTGCCGCGCGTGAAGCTCGTCGGCAAGGGCCTCGATTCGGCCTACGCGCTGCTGCCCGGGACCTACGCCCTCTTTCCGATGATCGCCGTGCAGAGCGCCAGCCCCAGCGACCATTTCGCGCCGGGCAAGAACAAGACGGAGATCCGCAAGCTCAAGCACCTCTTCTCCCACAGCCGCCATCGCGAGCGGCTGATCGGGCTGGCGATGCGGCCGATGCAGATCACGATGGTGGCGCTGTCGCCCGTCACGGTTCTCTGCCTTGCGGTGGACGCGATCGCCCGGCGCGTGCGGCGGCCACGCGACGGAGGAAAGCTCCCGCTGCGGCCGCTCCGCGCGGACGAGGAGACGCTGCATGGATAGCTCCGTGATCGATCTCCCGACCAAGACCGCGTCGCGGGCGCGCAGGCCCGAGCCTCTGGCCTCCGTCTTCATCCACACGAACGACAAGCAGCGGCTGGGTGCTGTCGTCTCGGCCTTCTCCATGCGACGCCAGTCGCGGCATCCCGAGACCTTCGAGGTGCGGCTGATCGAGCATCGCGATCACGCGTTCCTCGGCCGGCACGAGGGCCAGCTCTATCTCCGCGACGGCCAGCGCCAGCGATGGATCAACGACGATCTCCAGTCCTTCACGCCGCTGCGCTTCATGCCGCCCGAGCTGATGGGCTATCGCGGCCGGGCGCTGGTCGTCGATCCCGACATCTTCGCGATCGGCGACGTCACCGAGCTTCTCGGGCGCGACATGGGCGGCAAGGCGATCCTGTGCCGGACGCACGCCGGCCTGAAGCGCCTGGCCCGCGGCCGCTACGCCAGCTCCGTCATGCTGCTCGACTGTGCCAAGCTGCGCCACTGGCGGGCCGAGGAGCAGTTCGGCGAGCTTTTCACGTCTCAACGCGACTATCGTCGCTGGATCGGGCTCGAGGACGAGCATCCGGCGACGATCGGCGATCTCGATCCGGCCTGGAACGACTTCGACCATCTGTCGCCGACGACGCGGATGCTGCACACCACGCGGCGCATGACGCAGCCCTGGAAGACCGGCCTCCCCGTCGACTTCCTCCCGGTCGAGCGCTTCCGACCGTTCCCGCCCTTCGGCTGGCTGATGCGGGCGCGGCGCGCCCTCTTCGGCGACCACGCGCTGCTCGGCCGCTACAAGAAGCACCCCGACCCGCGCCAGGAGGCGCTTTTCTTCGGGCTCCTCAGGGAGTGCCTCCAAAAGGGGCTGGTGAGTGAGCACGAGCTCGGCGACGCGATCGCGCGCCGCTATCTCCGCCCCGACGCGGTGGCGGTGATGGAGAAGGTGCAGGACGTGGACGAGCTACTGCGCTCTCTCGGCACGGCGCCGACGGCAGCTCGGGAAGCCGCCTGAGCCCCAGACGAAGGGTCGAGCCGCAGGCCTTGCGCGGCGGCGAGCCATACCCATCTACCATCCACACGGATGGTGAGGAGATGGTGAGATGGCCGGCAACGTCCACGAGCTTCGCCCCAAGGCGGGCGACAGCGAGAAGATCACGATCAATCTCGGCTATGTCGACCTCGGGCATATCGACCTCCTGGTCCAGGAGGGCTTTTACTCGAACCGGACCGACCTGATCCGGACGGCCATCCGGAACCAGCTCGAGCGCCATGCCGACGTGACCAGGCGCTCCGTGGCGCACCAGAGCCTGGACCTGGGGCTGCGCCACTACAGCCGCACCGATCTCGAGGCCGCGGTGGCGGCCGGCCACAAGCTCGAGATCCGCGTGCTCGGGCTGGCCAGCATCGCGCCCGACGTCACCCCGGAGCTCGCCGACGCCGCCATCGCCTCGGTGGTGGTGCTGGGTGCCCTTCAGGCCAGCCCGGCCATCAAGGCCGTCCTGGCCGACCGCATGCGCTGACCCGGCCGGCTGACGCCGGCCCGATCACAAGACACCGCAGCTTGCGCGCGCAGGAGCCCTCCGGCTCCCAGGGAAGACGCGCGCCCACTTTCCTCAAAGGATGCCTCATCATGAACGAGCTATCGAGCGCCGACATGCTGGCCGCGACCCGCTCGGTCCAGGCCGGCCGTCTCACCGAGGCGACGGCGCTGCTGCAGCGCCTGCTGCGCGGCGAGCCGGCCGGCACCCCGACCGAGCCCCGCCACGATCCCGGGCAACCTGCTCCCCGCATCATCGACATGACTCCGGAGACCATCGAGGTCGGGGAGCGTCAGGAGCGGCGCCGGGCCGGCCGCCTGCCGGACGCGCTGCGCGACTTTCTCGACCGGCAGGGCGGAATGGGCCTGGCACCTGGAGCAGGTCGGCCTGCAGCATCGCCTCCCCTCCCGGACGGAGCCCGTTTTTTGTCGCTGTCCTTCAGCAGCGAGGCCGGCAGCCGCGACTACAAGCTCTATGTGCCGAGCGGCCATAAGGGGCAGGCGCTGCCGCTGGTGGTCATGCTTCATGGCTGCACGCAGTCCCCGGACGACTTCGCTGCCGGCACGCGCATGAATGCGCTGGCCGAGGAGCATACGGCCCTGGTCGCCTACCCTGCCCAGACCTGCCTCGGCCAACATGCAGCGATGCTGGAACTGGTTCCGGGCGGAGGACCAGGAGCGGGGCCGTGGCGAGCCGGCGCTGATCGCTGGCATCACCCGCCAGATCATGCGCGACTACCCCGTCGACCCGGCGCGGGTCTATGTGGCGGGGCTCTCGGCGGGCGGGGCGGCCGCGGCCATCATGGGCGCCACCTATCCCGATCTCTATGCGGCGGTGGGGGTGCATTCGGGCCTGGCGCCCGGTGCCGCCAGCGACATGCCCTCGGCCTTCGCCGCCATGCAGGGCCGCGCCGTTGCCGGGCCTGCGCCCGGCAGAGGACAAACGAAGGGCGCGAGACGCGTGGTGCCGACGATCGTCTTCCATGGCGACAGCGACAAGACCGTGCATCCGCGCAATGGCGACGCGGTCGTCGCCCAGACCGGCGTCGCGGCGGCGGCGAGCGTTGAGGAAGGCCGGGCTCCCGGCGGACGGGCCTATCGCCGCTCCCTTCTCGGCGACGAGAGCGGACGGCCCATCGTCGAGCTTTGGGTGATCGACGGGGCCGGCCACGCCTGGTCGGGAGGCAGCCCCGCCGGATCCTACACCGACCCGCAGGGCCCCGACGCCTCGCGCGAGATGCTGCGCTTCTTCCTGGAGCACCCGCATGCCGCCTCCGGGTCAGCACCGGCGTCCTGAGCGGCTCCATCGCTCCCACAGCAAACGAGGCCGGCTGGATGCCGGCCTCGTCGCTGGAGCCCTGGGCGAGGCCCTGGCTCAGATGCCGTAGGGGACGCCGTAATAGTCGTCGATCTGGCGGCCGTAGTCGGGACTCCACGCCGGCCCCTCGGCGGCCGCATAGCTGGGCGCGCTGACGAGGCGGTCCTTGTCGAGGTCGACCACGTAGCCGCCCATGCTGGGATCATAGGTCAGCATCTTCCAGGGCAGCGGGTGATAGCTCTCGCCCATGCCCAGGAAGCCGCCGAAGCTCATGACGGCGTACTCGACGTGGCCGGAGCGCTTGTCGACCATGAAGTTGTAGACGTCGCCCAGCCGCTCGCCGCGCGGATTGTAGACCGCGGTGCCCTCGACCTTGTCCGACGCGATCAACGCGCCGGTCTCATCCGTCTCGACGCGCCCGGCAACCGATCCGGTGGTTCTCAGATCGCTCTGCATCGTTACCTCCGCTTGAGCAAGTTGTTGCAAGACAACGACCGCCAACGATTCGGGTTCCAGCGCTCGGACGAGCTGCCGGCTATCGGTCGGGGCGCCGAGGATCTAGGGTGGGGCCGCTTTTCCCGAGGAGGCTGACGTGAAGAAGAACCTGCCGATCGGCTGCGCAGGCAGCGGGGTGGTGCATACCGATCAGGACGCGTTCGACATCGACACCCGGTTCCGCATGGTCAAGGAGGCGGGCGTCTTCGACTATTACGACCGGTCGCCGATGATGGGCGAGATCGACGCCTATCTCCGCGCGGTCGAGCGCCACGGCGTGCCCGTGCGTGCCACCGGCTGGTACTATGTGCTGGGCCGCGACGAGCCGCTCTTGGAGTGGAACCTGCGCGTCTCGGCGCAGCTGGGTGCGGTCGTCCACAACACGCAGGTGAGCGCCAGCAAGCTCGACGGCAGCCCGGCCTCCGATCAGGACGTGGCCAGTGCCTATCTCTGGGCCTACGACCACGGCAAGGCGCTGGGCGTGGATCCCTGCTTCGAGGTGCACGTCAACATGTGGTCGGAGCATCTGGGGCGCATCGGCACCGTGGGCCGCATGGTCGAGGCCAAGGGCGTGCCCTTCAACATGACCCTCGACCACTCGCACGTGATCTTCAAGATCGACAACCCCATGGAGCAGGAGGTGCAGGGCATGAAGGCCGACATCGACGCCGGCCGCCTCGTGCTCGACCCCTATAAGCCCGGCAATGTGGCAAAAGGCTGGATCGAGGCCGGCTATGTGCGCCATGCGCACGCGCGCGCCGCGGTGCCGGCCAATCCCGTCAATATCTGGGCGAAGCACCCCGGCGGCAGCTACGGACGAGGCATCCAATATCCCTTCGTGCGAGCCCAAGGCCGGCGAGTGGCACGCGCCCTGGGAGGCAAAAAAGCTTGAGCCGTGGAAGGAGACTGTCCGGCAGCTGATGCGCCATCACGCGACGGTGCCCACGAGCCGGCTCGGGCCAGATATCGACCGAGTTCATCCCGCCGCCCGACTATGGCGGCGGCGCCAAATACTCGATCTTCGAGAACAATGTCGCCTGCGCGCGCTGGCTGCGCGAGACGTGGGAGGCGACGCTGGCGGAGGTGGAAGGCCGGGCCTAGCAAGCGCGCCCACCGTCAGGCTGCGGCAAGCCGCGGGCGCCATGCTTGGCGCGGGCAGCGTGGGGGCGGAAGATGAGACTTCTCCTGGTCGAGGACGACCCCGATCTGGGCGAGGCGGTGCGCGTCAATCTGGAGCGGAGCGGGTTCACCGCCGATCTCGTCGACTGCGCAGGTGACGCCGAGGCGGCGATCGCATCGACGCAATATGCGGCGCTGCTGCTCGACCTCGGCCTGCCCGATGCCGACGGGATCGACCTGATCCGCGCGCTGCGCATGGGCGGCAACCCGCTGCCGGTCCTCGTCCTCACCGCGCGTGACGCCCTCGACGAGCGGGTCCGGGGGCTCGAGGCCGGCGCCGATGACTATATCCTGAAACCCTTCGCCCACCCCGAGCTCGTTGCCCGCATCCGGGCGGTGCTGCGGCGGCCGGGGCGGGATCTGGGCGAGGCGATCCGGGTCGGCAACCTCGCCTTTCATCCCGGCTCGGGCAGCGTGAGCGTCGAGGAGGTCCCGCTCACCGTGCCGCGGCGCGAGCTGGCGCTCCTCGAGTTGCTGATCCGCCGGAACGGACGGGTGGTCACGCGCGCCACCCTCGAGGACGAGCTTTGGGGCTTCGCCGACGAGGTGGAATTCGAACACCCTCGAATCGCACGTCTCGCGGCTCAGGAAGCGGCTGATGGAGACCGGTGCCACGGTGCGCATCCACACCGTCCGCGGTGTCGGCTACATGCTGGGGCCAGGCGACGCATGAGGCGCCAGCGCTCGCTCATCGGCGCACTGATCACCCGCTTCGCCCTGGTGGCGGGCCTGGGCATTGTCGGCACGCTGCTGGCGCATGGCCTCTTTAGCCCGATCGACCTCCACTACGAGCTGGACGCCATCGCCCGGCGGCTGCAGAGCCACATCGAGCGCGACAAGGACGGCCGGCTCCGCATCGCCGTCGACCAGGGTCTCGAGCAGGAGCTGGGGCTCGTGCCCGGCCTGCAGCTCCGCGTAGTCGAGGCGGGCAGCGGACAGACCCTCTTCCAGTTCGGCACATCGTCCGGCGATGAGCAGGCCGAGATCGGCGAGATGAGCGAGTGGCCAGTCGGCCATTTCGAGCTCTTCGACGACGAGGCCAATCGGCGGGCCTACGGCTTCGTCACCAAGCTCGACGCGCCGGGCGGTGCCGACATCCGCATGATCGCACGCCGCGGCCCCGCCGAGGCCCGCGACATGATCTATTGGCTGCGGACCGAGCTCTTCGCCGAGCTCGGACCCTATATCCTCGTGGCGACCCTGGTCGCGGTCGGCATCGCGGTGCTGACCATCCTCCAGGCGCTGGCTCCCCTCACCAGGCTCTCGAGGGAGGCCCAGGCGATCGTGCCCGGCGACACCACCACCCGTCTCGACGAGGAAGGCGTGCCGCGCGAGGTGCTTCCGCTGGTCCGCGCCGTCAACGACACCCTGGGCCGGCTTCACAGCGCGCTGGCCCAGGAACGCCGCTTCACGGCCAGCGCTGCCCATGAGCTGAGGACGCCGCTCGCGGCCGTCCAGGCGCGGCTCGACGCGCTCGAGGGCGGGCCCGAGATCCTGGCCCTGCGGCGGAGCGTTCAGAGGATGACGCGGATCGTCGACCAGCTGCTGGCGGTGGCGCGGCTCGAGAGCGGGCAGGTCCTGCTCGACGACACCGTCGACCTCGACGATGTGGCACTCCACGCCGTGGCCGAGCGCGCCCCGCTGGCGCTCGCCGCCGGGAGGAGCATCGAGCTGGTGCCGGCAGAATGTCCGCTTCGACCGCGCGGCAACGCCGCGGCGCTGGAGCAGGCGCTGGGCAACCTGATCGACAACGCGCTGGCCGTGACCCCGCCGGGCGGGACCGTCGAGGTCGAGGTGACGGGTGATGGGCGGATCCTGGTGGCCGACCGCGGCCCAGGCTTCGGCGAGCAGGATCCGGCGCGGCTGTTCGAGCCGTTCGCCCGCGGCAGGGGTGCCCGGCAGTCCAGGAGCGGCGCCGGCCTCGGCCTCGCGATCGTCCGCGACACGGCCGAGCTGCACGGCGGGCGGGTCATCGCCGAGGCCCGGCCCGGAGGCGGCGCCATCGTCGGCATCCTCCTCCCGACGCCCGCCGCCTGACGGCACCAGCACCGGCACCGGCCCCGCAAGGCTGTCGCAAGCAGGGCAGCCTACGACCGCTCCCGTTCGATCCATCATGAGCGGAGCAGACGGATGAAGCGCTTTCTCCTCGCCTCGGCGGCCATGGCCCTCCTTGCCGCGGGCCCGGCGCTCGCTGCCGAGCCGCAGTGCAGCGGCAAGGGCACCAAGCTCGACCACAACCAGATCGCCGCCCAGTACAAGGCGCAGGGCTGGACGATCCACAACTTCAAGCTCGCCGAGCACGGCTGCTACGAGATGTACGCGACCAAGGGCAAGGCGCGCCGGGAGATCACGGTCGACCCCTGGACCGGCAAAGAGCTGGGCCAGGAGAACGGCTGAGCCGACTCAGCCGCGTGCGCGGCCCCGGGACTGCCGTGCGCGGTCCCGGGCGGCACGGGATAGCCTTCGGCGCTCCAGGACGAGACCCGCATGACCAGAGCCACCGCCACCACCCGGCGCAGCACGATCAGGGTCTGGGACCCGCTCGTGCGCACCTTCCACTGGACCGTCGCCCTCGCCTGCCTGGGCGCGTTCCTGACGAGCGACGATTGGCGCCATCTCCACAAGGCGCTTGGCTACTGGGTCCTGGGTGCCGTCATCGTGCGCATCGTCTGGGGCTTCGTCGGCACGCGGCACGCCCGGTTCGGCGACTTCGTGAGAGGCCCGCGGTCGCCTCGGCCGCTACCTGCTCGCCATGCTGCGCGGCACCGAGCCGCGCCATGTCGGCCACAACCCGCTGGGCGGCCTCATGGTCCTTGCGCTCCTCCTCGTGCTGGGCGGGCTCGGCGTCACGGGATGGATGATGGGCCTCGACGCCTTCTGGGGTAACGAGCTCTTGGGCAATCTGCACGCCGATCTGGCGAACCTCCTCCTCGTGCTCGTCGGCCTCCATCTGCTCGGCGTGGCGTGGGAGAGCTTCCGGCACGGCGAGAACCTGGTCGCAGCCATGATCACGGGAAGGAAGCCCGTGAGCCCGGGGAGAGCCGAGCCCGAGCGGGCTCCACCGCGCGGCCTGCCGACCTCCTGACGCTCCTAGCCGCCCGGCGGCATCGCGCCTAGCCTGCCCGAGGCGGTCCGGCAGAGCGGCCGCCCGCGGCGAGGGAGGGCGGCAACGTGCAGCGCATGGGCATGGTCATCGGCGTCAAGAAAGACAAGATCGAGGAGTACAAGCGGCTCCACGCCGACTGCTGGCCCGAGATCCTGGACGGGCTCACGGCCGCGAACGTCAAGAACTATTCCATTTTCCTCTGGGAGCCGGACGGACTCCTTTTCGGCTATTGGGAGTATCACGGCACGGACTTCGAGGCGGATATGAAGAGCATCGCCGAGAAGGAGGTGACGCGGCGCTGGTGGGCGCTGTGCGGGCCTTGCCAGAGCCCGCTTCCCGACCGCAGGCCCGGCGAGCATTGGGCGATGATGGAGGAGGTCTTTCATCACGCGGGGCGCAGCTAGCAGGCGCCGGCGAGGGCCGCTGCCGGCCTCATCATCCACCACCCTGGTTTCCGGCAAGCGGCAACTCGTCTCGCGGCAGTTGTGCCGCAAGGGGGGTTATGGAACCTTGATTCGGCGAGCCGGTGTCGCAAGAGTGGCGATGGCCGGATCGGGATCGTGGGGGAACGGCCCCGCTGCCGCTCGCGGCCCCTGACCTCGGAATTGCGCGTGACTCTTTCCCCTGGCGCTGCCGCCTTGGCCCGGCAAGCTGATCCTGCCGGCGCGGCGCCAGCGTCCCGTTCCGTCTCCCGGATCGATGCCATCGACGGGCTGCGCGGCATCTGCCTCGTCATGATGACCGTCACGCATCTGCAGTTAGACAGAGCGGTGCTGGTCGCCTACCTCAATCCGCGGCACTATGGCCTCACCAACTCCGCGCACGGCTTCTTCTTCATCTCGGGGCTCATGGTCGGCATCCTGGGCGTGCGCCAGTGCGCGAGATCGGGCCCACGGCCCATGCTCGCACGGCAGCTCCGCCGGACCTGGTCCATCTTCGTGTGGCAGCAGGGGCTGCTCGCCCTGCTCCTGGCCTTCCTCGTGCTGCTTCCGGCGACGCGCGTCGCCTGGGCGCCCTGGCTCGGCGAGCTGGCCAACAACATCTGGGGCGCCTTGGTTTCCACGCTGCTCATGCTCAACGAGCCCTTCCTGCTCGATATCCTCCCTCTCTACGTCCTCTTCATGGCCATGACGCCTTTCCTGGTGCGCCTCGTGGCCGACGGCCGTGCCGGCTTCGTGATCGGAGGGAGCCTGACCCTCTGGCTCCTGGTCCAGCTCGGCGCCGAGCAGCCGGTGGGTGCTGCGCTGCACGCCATGCTGGGTCGCATCGGCGTGAGCCTCGAGCTTCGCAGCTATTTCGATCCCCTCGCCTGGCAGCTCGTCTTCGTTGCGGGCCTGGTGGCGGGGGGGCTCTGGTCCCGCGGCGAGCTCGCGGCACGGCTATGGTCGCCACGCTCCGTCAGGGTCTTCCTGCCGGGCTCCCTGCTCGTGCTGGCCGTCGGCTTCGCCTCGCGACTTGCCGCGTTTGTCGAGCACCATGATGGCGGTGGCGACCCTGTTGCCGCATCCGATCCGCTGCCGCATCTTCAGCTCGCCCTGCCCTATGTCGTCCATCTGGCTGCCGTGGCGTACACCCTTGCCTGGCTGCTCGGTCCCGGCCGCACGTCGTCGGTGCGTCCGGCGCGCCAGCTCGGCAGACTGGTCGACGCCATCGCCACCTGGCCGCCGCTGACCCTGATCGGCCGGCACGCCCTTTGGGTTTTTTCCTTTCATGTCGTTCTTTGCTATGCATGGCTCTATGTGGACCGAACGGCTGGCCCCATCCTCGATCCCCTGCAGAGCCTGATGACGATCGTCTGCGTCGTGAGCCTGGTGCTGCCGGCCATGCTGCGCGAGCGGCTCCTCGTCCGCAGGCGGCTGGCGGCAGCCCTGCCGGTCAGCGCCGGCGGGTGACGCGGATCTCGGGGCGGAGACAGATTAGGACGAGGAGCGCGACATGACGGCCATCGGTGAGCTCGACCACTGCGTGCTGCTGGCGCGTGATCTCGACGCGGCCGACCGGCAGATGGCCCGGCTCGGCTTCCGGCCGACGCCGCGGGGCATCCACTCGGCCCACATGGGCACGGCCAACTCGACGATCGTCTTCGAGGACGGGCTCACCTATCTCGAGCTGATGGGCGTGCTGGCGCCCACGCCGGCCAACGAGGCCCAGCGGTCTGCCCTGGAGCGCCGCCAGGGGCCCTACGGCATCGCGTTCAAGGCTCTGGACGCCCAGGCGGCGGCGCGCCGCTTCGCCGAGATCGGCATCGGCGACGGCGAGGCGGTGGCCTTCTCGCGGCCCGTGGCGCTGCCGGAGGGCTCGCGCGATGCCGCCTTCACCGTCGCCCGCACGCGCCCCGGGACCACCCCCGGCGCCTGGATTTTCGTCTGCCAGCACCACACGCCCGGGCTCGTCTGGCGGCCGGATCAGCTCGAGCAGCCGAACGGCGTGACCGGCCTGCTCGAGGTGGTGGGCGTGGCCGACGATCTGGACGACGTGGCCGGCACCTACGGCGCCATTCTGGGTGACCGTGTCTCGCGCGGCGCCAAGGGCGTGGAGATCGCGACCGGCACCGCGACGATCAGCTTCCTGCTGCCCGAGGCCCTGGCCGAGCGGTACGGTGTGCTGGCGCCATCGGCCGAGCCGCCGGCGCTTGTGGCCCTGCGGCTGCGCTGCCGGGACCGCGGCGCGGCGCGGCGCCTGCTCGACGAGGCGGGCATCCAGACGACCCTGTCGCCCGCGGGCACGCTGCTCGTGCCGGCCGGGGAGGCCTGCGGCACCCTGATCGAGCTCGACTGAGACACCCCAAGAAAGCCGCAGGCGAGAACCTCTGTCTCACGGGAGGCTCTTCATGAGCACCACTGCCAATCGCCGGATCGTCCTCGCCGCGCGCCCCACCGGGAAGCCGACGGCGGAGAGCTTCCGCCTCGAGGAGGCGCCGCTTCCGAAGGCCGGGCCGGGCGAGCTGGTCTGCCGCAATCTCTATCTCTCGCTCGACCCCTATATGCGGGGCCGCATGGCCGAGGGGCGCTCCTACGCCTCGCCGGTCGAGATCGGCCAGACGATGGTGGGCGGGACCGTCGGGCAGGTCGTCAACTCGCGGGCCGATGGCATCGCAGCCGGTGATTTCGTCACCGGGCAGGGCGGATGGCAAGACTATGCGCTTCTCCGCGGCACGGAGGTGCGGAAGGTCGACCCCAACGACGCGCCGCTCTCGACGGCCCTGGGCGTGCTCGGCATGCCGGGCCGCACCGCCTATGTGGGGCTGCGCGACATCGGCCGGCCCAAGGCGGGCGAGACGGTCGTGGTCGCCGCCGCGTCGGGGCCGGTGGGCTCGCTCGTGGGCCAGCTCGCGGCGCTGCAGGGGGCCCGCGTGGTGGGCATCGCCGGCTCGGCGGCCAAGTGCCGGGACGTCGTCGAGCGCTATGGGTTCGAGACCTGCCTCGACCACCACGCCGCCGACCTGCCCGAGCAGCTGGCCGCCGCCTGCCCGCGGGGGATCGACGTCTATTGGGAGAATGTCGGCGGCCGCGTCCTCGAGGCGGTGCTGCCGCTCCTGAACGACTTCGCGCGCGTCCCGGTCTGCGGGCTCGTCGCCTGGTACAACGCGACCAGCCTGCCAGAGGGCCCCGATCGTCTCCCGGCCCTCATGCGCCTCATCCTCACGAGGCGTCTTCTCGTTCAAGGCTTCATCGTCACGGACCGGCCCGAGGGCGAGTTCCGTGCCGATGTCGGCCGGCTGGTGCGCGAGGGCCGCATCCACTATCGCGAGGACATCCGCGACGGCCTGGAGCAGGCGCCTTCGGCCCTCATCGGCCTGCTCGAGGGCGAGAACCTGGGCAAGCTTCTGGTGCGGCTCGCGCCCGACCCGACGCGCTGACGCATCGGCCGGGTGCCGGGCCGGATGTCCTGCCGTCAGCCCGGCTCTCGGTGGTAGCAGAGCAGGGCCAAGCGGAACGGCCAGCCGGCGGCGGCCTCCCGGGCACCCGGGCTCGTGCAGGGCGCGGCCTTTTCCGACCGAGCCCGCCGTCGCGAGCGGCTGCCCTGCGACCGGTCTACCATCCAGAAAAGCGGGACGGTCCGCGTTGGGGAGAAGAAACCGGTAGATCCGAATCCGACAAGCGACCGGCTGGTCTTGCCCGGCGACTGGCGAGCTTACGCTCGATCACGGCGGGAAACGGTCGTCGTCCGCCACATCTACAGGTAGGACCAATAGCCGGGCGCCCTACCCAAGGGGGCTACTTGCCCGCGCGCCCATCGTCCCGAGCGCAATTCACTGGTCCCTCAGTGATGTTTCACCTAGGCTGGACGTTCAGTTCCGAGCAGCGCTTAATGAATGAGAGGCGAATGCCAAGGCGCTGGGGAGTGAGGAGAGCCATAGCGGCCCTGGCTTTGGGTCTGTTGCTCACGCCGGCCGCCCTTGCCGCAACCGGAACGGTGCAGGCCAAGCTGCGCCAGGGACAGAGCCTGCGCGAGCTGGCGCAGCAATATCTGGGCGATCCCGATCTCTGGACCGCGATCCTGCGAGCCAACGATCTCTCCTCCATCACGGACGCTAAGCCCGGGGTGACCCTGGTCATTCCGGTGGCGCAGATCGCCAAGGCGGACACGGCCCTGGCGGCGGCGCTGGCGGCGATCCAGGCGGCGACCAAGGAGGGTGCCCGCCTGTTTGCGACCGCGCAGATGGAGAGGTCGCTGGCCGTCTACCGGCAGGCCACGGCGCGACGCAAGGCCGGCGACTGGGACGCGGCAGCTACCCTCGCCGCCTCGGCGCAGGCATCGGCCGACGAGGCGCGCAAGGCCGCCAGCTCGAGCCGCGACACGCAGGCCGCGGCCCTGCTCAGCGACCGTGACGGCGATGTAGAAGGACGCCGCCCGCAGGACCTGGTCTGGAGCAACCGGCCGGTCGAACTCGCTGCTGGTCGAGCAGGAGAACGTGCGCACACTCTCGCGCTCGACCGCCCAGATCACCTTCAACGACGACAGCCGGCTGCGCCTCAACGCCAACTCGGAGGCGGTGATCGAGCGCATGCGGTCGGATGCGCTGAGCCGCCGCGAGGAGGCCAAGGTCAGCCTGGTGCAAGGCGACTTCTATGCGCTGCTCAGCGGCAGGAGCGCCCAGAACAAGTTCGACGTGGAGGTCCCCGAGGTCAAGACCCAGGTCGAGAGCCGGGACTTCTGGGTGCGCCACGATGCCAGCGGCTCGAAGTTCGCCAACTTCGATGACCGCGCGCTCAGCGTGAACGCCAACGGCGCCACGGTGACGCTCGGGCGCGACGAGGCGACCATGGTCCGCAACGGCCAGCAGCCGACGGAAAAGCAGGCGGTGCTGCGGCAGACCAAGCTCGACGCCCCGCCCGACAACAGCGACATCCTCAACGCGTCGACACCGTTGCAATGGTCGGTGCTTCCCGATGCCGTGGGCTACTGGCTGGAGATTGCCGCCGACGTCGACTTCCAGCGCATGGCGCTGACCCGGTGGGGCCTGAGGGAGCCGAGCTTCGAGGTCAAGGGGCTCGGCGTCGGCACCTACTACTGGCGCGTGTCGGCGCTGGACAAGTTCGGCCTGCCGGGCGCCCGGAGCGACGCCTGGCGGTTCAATGTCCGGGTTGACCGCACCCCGCCCTTCCTCATGATCAAGGAGCCCGAGGAGGGGACCATCCTGCGCACGAGCCCGGCGCATCTGCGCGGCACCGCCGAGCAGGGCGTCACGCTGCGCATGGGCGGCAGCACCGTGCCGGTCGCGGCGGACGGCAGCTTCGACGTGCCGCTGGCCCTCGTGGACGGCGACAACAAGGTGACGCTCGAGGCGACGGATACAGCCGGCAACGTCACGGAGCGCGCGCGCAGCTTCGTCTACGCGCCGGACCGGCCGGCGCTGGTCGAGTTCGACGCCGGCATCCCGCATCTGGGACCGGATCAGTTCGTCACCAGCGGTGACGCCATCTCGCTCACCGGCCGCAGCGACCCCGGCGCCCGCCTGGTCGTCGGCATCGAGAAGGCGCCGCCGCTCGCCTCGACCTTCGCCGACGAGAAGGGCCGCTTCACCCTGAGCGTGCCGGTGAGCGACCCGAGCCAGGCGATGACGATCAAGGTGACCCAGGTCTCGGGCGCCAGCGGCAGCAGCGATTTTTCCGTCATTCAGGATCGCGAGCCGCCGACGATCACCTTGGAGACGGCCCCACCGACGGTGACGGCGACCGAGTGGCTGGTGCTGCGCGGCCGTGCCGAGGGGGCGACCAGCCTGACCGTGGACGGCAAGCCCACGGAGCTCTCGAACGAGACCTTCGACACCACGCTGACGCTGCAGAGCGGCCGCAACCAGGTGGAGCTGATAGCCGTCGACCTTGTCGGCAACCGCCGCGTCGACAGCTTCGACGTCATCCTGGACCAGGACCCGCCGCAGCTCGTGAGCCTCGAGGTGACGCCGCGCGATCTGAAGCCCGGCCAGCCGCTGCTGATCGCCCTCACCGCGAAGGACGCGTCGGGCCTGCGCAAGGTGGCGCCCATCCGGCTGCGGGTGGGGTCGACCGACATCCAGGACCTGCTCGTGCTCGAAGGCGGCACCGGGACCTATCGCAAGGTTCTGCTGCTGCCGCCGACCGTCGCCGGCCGGGTCACGGTGCGCGATGTGGAGGTCGAGGACTATGCAGGCAACAAAGCCCGGCTGACGCCGGACCAATAACCGAAAAACACCGACAGGGGCCAAACGACGTGACGAAGCACAAAGGACCGGCCAGCGTCCTGCTCCTCGCCCTCCTTCTTCTGCCCGGCCTCGGCCTCGGCCAGGCGCGCGCCGAGGAGCCGCTCTCGATCACCTACGGCCCGAAGGCCAGGACGTCGGAGGGCGATCCCGACTTCCGTGACACGATCTATCTGCAAGTTCCAGACACGACCAAGGACCGACTCTACATCCGGGTCTTCGATCCCGACATCGGCGGCGCCCACGATCTGCAGCACGGTGCCGCCTTCGACACGCGCATGAGCTACACGCTCTTCGGTGGGCCGGGCGCCGGGGCGCCCCCGACCGCGCCTCCGCCCGATCCGTCGGCCAAATCGGACGCCCGCACGCCCGGCCCCGCCCCGGCCGAAGCGACGAGCCTCAAGGCGCTGGCGAGCCGCGAGTATGGCGAGGACCCGTCCGTCGACGACAGCTGGGTAACGCTCGCGAGCGTCATGCCCGAGCAGGGCGACCATGTGGGCGACACGTACGTGTTCCGGCTCGAGATCGTGGGCCTCGCAGGCGACGACGGCAATCTCTACGAGCCCACGGTCAGCCTGCGCGACCGGCGCAACGTGGCGCCCGTGGGCCTGGCCATGCTCGACTGGGCGCCCACGGTCCGCATCCCGCGCGCGAAGGTCCAGACGGAGGTGGCGTTCGACGTGCCGGCGGACGCCCTGCGCATCACGATCCACAACTTCGACGCGGCCTCGGGCGACATCGCCTTTGCCAGCACCTGGCGGACCGTCCCTGTGGCGGCCTCGGGCCAGGGCGACTGGCGTGCCGGCGAGGTGACGCTGCTGCCGCAGGAGCGGGGCGAGACGGCCTCGGTGGTGATCTCCGGCGGCGTGGAGATGCCCAACGACCTCACGCTCTACGTCACCGATCAGACCGGGCGGATGCTGCCGATGCGCCTGCCGGCGCGTGCGTTCGTGCCGAACCACCGGCCCGAGCCGGTGGCCGGCGTGACCCCGCTTGCCGAGTGCAGCGCCGTCGCCTTCGACGCGACCGGCTCCACCGACGCCGACGGCGACCGCCTGAGCTATCATTGGGACTTCGGCGACGGCGCGCAGAGCGACGAGGCGGCGACCGTGCATCGCTATGCGGGCCCCGGCATCTATGACGGCGCCCTTTATGTGCGCGACAGCTCCGGGCAGGTGGGGAACGGGGCCGTAGCGCCCTTCAAGGTGACCCTGAGGCGCGCCCCTTCCGCCGCGATCGAGGCGGCCCCCCTGACCGCACCCGGCGCGCCGCTGACCTTCGACGGAAGCGGCTCGGCTCCCGGCGAGCGGCCGATCGCCCGCTACGAGTGGGACTTCCAGGACGGCACCAGGGCCGAGGGTGCCCAGGTGAGCCACAGCTTCGCCCGCTCCGGGCGGTACGTCGTGACCTTGCGCGTTCGGGACGACCTGCCCGGTCCGTGCGACAGCTCGGTGGCGCAGACGATCGTCGACGTCAACGCGCCGCCCGTGGCCGTGGCGGGTGCGGACATCCATGCCGCCGTGGGCGAGACCGTGAAGCTCGACGGGCGGGGCAGCTACGACATCGACGGCGACATCGTCGCCTGGAGCTGGGATCTGGGCGACGGCACGACGGCGACGGGGCCCGAGGTGTCGCACGCGTACGCGCATCCGGGCACCTTTACCGCCACGCTCACCGTCAAGGACAGCGCCGGGCTCGCCAACAGCACGGCCACCTCGACGTTGCGAGTGCTCGTCAACGATCCGCCCGTGCCGGTGCCCGGGCCGGAGCGCCACGTGGCGGTGGGCGAGATCATCCCGTTCGACGGCAGCGCCTCGGTCGATCGGGACGGCAGGATCATCCGCTATGAGTGGGCGTTCGGCGACGGCTCGACCGGCAACGGCGCCCAGGTGCCCTATGCCTATGCCGCCCCCGGCCGCTATCAGGCCACGCTCAGCGTCACCGACAATTCGGGCACGAGCAGCAGCACGCGCTCGGCCAGCGCCCTGATCGTCGTCAACGCGCCGCCTGTGGCGAAGGCCGGGCCCGACCAGCTCGTCACGACGAGCGAGGTGCGCTTCGACGGCAGCGGCTCGACCGATCCGGACGGCAAGATCGAGAGCTATGCCTGGGACTTCGGCGACGGGACGACCGGCACCGGGCCGGAGCCCGTGCATGTCTACCGCAAGGCCGGATCCTACCTCGTCCGGCTGACCGTGACCGACGATTCCGGCACGATCCGCAATACCGCCAGCGACACGCTGCACGTGCTGGTCAATCAGGCGCCGGTGGCCGATGCCGGGCCGGACCAGATAGCGGCCCCGGGCCAGGAGCTGACCTTCGACGGCAGCGCCTCGCAGGACCCCGACGGCGATGTCGCCAGCTGGTCGTGGAGCTTCGGCGACGGCACCAACGCCGAGGGCCAGCGCGTGCGGCACAGCTATGCCCAGCCCGGCACCTATCAGGTGCAGCTCACGGTTCACGACAATACCAGCCAGGCGAACGCGGTGGGCTATGACCAGGCGAAGGTCACCGTCAACGCGCGGCCCGTGGCGAAGGCCGGGCCGGACCTGCTGGCGGCGCCCGGCGACAAGGTGACGCTGGACGGCTCCGGCTCGTTCGACCCGGACGGGAAGATCACGAGCTGGCGCTGGGACCTCAGCGACCGCGGCGAGCCGGTCCTGGGCCCGACGGTGACGCGCACCTACGCGGCACCCGGGGTCTACACCGCGCGGCTCACCGTCACCGACGACAGCGGGGCCATCAACGAGGTTGCCCAGGACGAGGTGACCATCCGCATCAATCACCAGCCGGTGGCCGATGCCGGCAGGGACATCACCTCGTCCGGCACCCTCATCTCCTTCGACGCCTCGGCATCGGCGGACGCCGATGGCGACGGCCTGGTGTACAGCTGGGACTTCGGCGACGGCAGCACCGGTGCCGGGGTGAGGACGACCCACAACTATGCCGAGGGCGGCACCTATCCGGTGGTGCTCACCGTGGACGACGGCACCGGGCTCAAGAACGCCCGCTCCAAGGCGGCGCTCACCGTGCTGATCGACCGGCCGCCCGTCGCCGTCGCCGGCGGCAACCGGGAAAGCTGCGGCGGCAGCATCGTCGTCTTCGACGGCAGCAAGTCGCACGACCCCGAGGGCGGCCTGCTGCGCTACCATTGGGACTTCGGCGACGGCACAGGGGCCGACATCGTCAACCCGACCAAGACCTATGTTCATGGCGGTGCCTATTCCGTGACGCTGACGGTCGAGGACGATTCGGGCTTTCCCGAGAACAAGGATAGCGACCGGATCCTCGTCCGGGTGCACGACTCGCCCATCGCGGTGGCCGGGCCCGACCAGCTCGCCTGCGTCGGCGGCGAGGTCCACTTCGACGGCTCGGCCTCGCGCAATCCCGGGGGCGTGGTGAGCCGCTACACCTGGAACTATGGCGACACCACCACCGGCAGCAGCGACCGCCCGGTGCACGTCTTCACCAAGCCCGGCGACTACCGGGTCATCCTGACCATCGAAGGCGACCAGGCTGGCCAGTGCCCCAACACCAACACCGGCGAGATGACCGTCAAGGTGATCGCGGCGCCGATCGGGCGCATCGTGGCACCGGCGGCCGTGCCGGTGGGTGCGCCGGCCCATTTCGACGCCTCGACCTCGGCGGTCACGATCGGCCGGATCTCCGGCTGGCACTGGGACTTCGGCGATGGCGAGACGGCCGAGGGCGAGGCTGTCGACCACACCTTCAAGAAGGCAGGTCGCTACGCCACCGTGCTCACGCTCGATACGACCGGCGGGGCCGAGACATGCAGCCGTGTGACGGCCCAGCACGCCATCGTGGTCAACGCGTCGCCCGTGGCGGTGGCCGGCGGTGCCCGGAGGGTCAGCACAGGCGAGGACGTCCTGTTCGACGCCTCGGCCTCCCACGACGATGACGGCGGCATCGTCGACTACAAATGGGACTTCGGCGACGGCACGACGGCGAGCGGCGTCAACACGCGACACCGCTTCGGTGCCGCCGGCCGCTACCCGGTCAAGCTCACCGTCACCGACAACACGGACCTACCCAACAACCAGGGAAGCGACGTGGCGATGGTGACCGTCGATCAGCCGCCGCAGCCGGTGATCACCAAGCCGCCCGCCGCCTGCCCGGGCGAGACGCTGGCGTTCAGCGGCGCCGGACCGCGCGACGCCGGCGGCTGCCATCAAGTCCTACGTCTGGAGCTTCGGCGACGGGGGCAAGGCGGAGGGTGCGGAGGTGACCCACAGCTATGCGGCACCCGGCCTCTACGAGCTGGCGCTGACGGTGGACGACGGCTCCGGCCTGCCGGGTGCCCGGCAGCAGACGGCCGTGCCGCTGCGCGTCAACCGGGCGCCGCACAGCCAGGCCGGACCCGACCGGCTGGCCTGCCCCGGGGAGGATGTCGCGTTCGATGGCGCCGCGTCTTCGGATTGGGACGGGCAGATCACGCAGTACGACTGGGATTTCGCGGACGGGAGCACGGCGCAAGGGGTGAAGGCCTCGCACCGCTTCGCCTCGCCCGGAAGCTATGACGTGCGCCTGACGGTCACCGACGATTCGCATTCGATCTGCGCCGCCGACACGTCGGACGCCCGCGTCACCGTCATCGCCTCACCTCTGGCACGGGCCGGCGGCGATCGCACCGGCTACGCCGGCGGGGCGCATGACGAGCTGCCTGTTCGACGCTTCGGCGTCGCGGTCGCAGGCCGGCCGGCCGCTGGCCTTCCAGTGGGACCTCGGCGACGGCACGGTGCTGGCTGGCGAGAAGATCCGCCATGCCTATGCCAAGCCGGGACGCTATGCCGTCCGGCTCACCGTGAGCGACGGCTCCGGCCTTGCCTGCGGCCATGCGACGGACGAGGTCGAGGTCGAGGTCGGCGATCGTAGCCAGTAGGGTCGGGAGCCGGCGATGCCACCCTTGACGCTACGCCTGAAGCTGCTGCTGTTCGCCGTGGCGATCGCGATCCTGCCGATCCTGGTCGCAGGCTACACCATGATCCGGATCGCGCAGGACGAGCTGAAGAGCTCGGCCAACGAGCAGCTCCTGGCGATCGCCACCGGTGTGGCGCGCGAGATCAACGACGCGGCCGAGCGGACCTGGCTCAACCCGCTCCTGCTGATCCGCAACGCCATCGACGATCCGAGCCTGAGCATTCCCGCGAAGGTCGGGCTCTTGACCCTGGGCATCTCGGACCTGTCGGATGTCGTGGCGTTGCAGATCACGATGGACGGCTCCGACCTGCCGCTCATCGTGACCCAGGACACTTTCAGCAGTCGCCTGAAGGACGCGGGTGCCGATCCGCTCGCCGTCCTGGAGGTAGGCGCAGATGCGATCCGCAGGGCACGCGGGCTGACCGAGGTGTTCTCGCCGATCGTCACCTTCGTGCCGCAGACGGGCGCCTGGCTGGCGACGGTGATCCTGCCGCTGCGAACGCAGATCGCCGGGGCCGATGCGACGCTCTCGGCCCGCATCGATCTCACGAGGCTGGAGCAGACGATCAGGAAGGATCCCGTTCACCAAGACGGGCTTTCTCACGATCGTCGATTCGGGCGGCCGGGAGCTTCTCGACAAGCGGCGGGAGGATCTGAGCAGCTACGCGATCGTCAAGGAGGCTACCGGCTTTCTCCACTCGACGACGCGCCCGCTCGGCGTGGCGCCCTATGCGCGGCCCGATGGCGAGGTCATGCTGGGCGCCTACGCCTTCCCCCAGCCCTTCCCCTGGGCCGTCCTGGCCGAGCGCCGCCAGAAGGACGCCTATCTGGCCGTCGAGCAGATGACGAGCAGCCTGGAGCTCTGGGGTGCCGTGGGCCTCGCGGTGGCGGCGCTGGGCGCCATGGCGCTGGCCTTCGCGATCAGCCGGCCCATCCTCGAGATCGACCGCGTCGTCGGCGAGGTGGCCCGGGGCAACCTCACCGCACGCGTGGTGAACGGCGTCGGGCTCAAGGACGAGATCGGCGACCTGGCGCGGCACATCAACCAGATGATCGTGGGCCTCACCGAGCGCCTGCATCTCGAGAAGTTCGTCTCGAGCGGCACCATGGCGGCGATCAAGCTTTCCGAGCACCGGGGCGTGCAGCTGGGCGGCAGCCGGCGCCGCGCCACCATGCTGTTCTGCGACATCCGCGGCTACACGGCCTTCTCCGAGCAGCACCCGCCCGACGTCGTCGTCGAGGTCCTGAACCACTATTTCCAGCATCTCGCGAAGATCGTGAAGGACCACCAGGGCGACATCGACAAGTTCGTGGGCGACGAGATCCTGGCGGTCTTCGCCGACGACAGGAGCGAGCAGCTGGCGGTGCGCTGCGCCTTGGCGATGCAGTCGAAGATGGCCGATCTCCGGCCGGAGCGGATCGAGCCAGCAGCTGGCGATCGGCATCGGCATCGCCACGGGCGACGTCGTGATGGGCGCCATGGGCAGCCAGGATCGCATGGACTACACCGTGCTGGGCGATGCCGTGAACCTTGCGGCACGGCTGTGCTCCCATGCCGCCAAGGGGCAGGTTCTCGTCGATCAGGCCACGCACGACGCTCTTCCGCCGGAGCCCGGCTATGTCCTGGAGGCCCTGGCGCCCATCCCGGTCAAAGGCAAGCGCGAGCCCGTGCAGGTCTATGAGGCGCGGGCGGGGACCCTGGTCGCCTGAGGCGCCTGCGCGAAGGAGGGATCAGGCCGGCGCTGCCACGAGCCTGCCGCCCGGATCAGCAACGCCGTGAGCGCCATTAGCAAGCTGGATCATCGCATGGCGTCGGTGCAGTATGCAGCCGCGAGTGGGCCTGCCCTGCTCGTGTTGGAATTGATCGGTCGTGAGCCGGAGCGGATACTCGGATTGAGTTCCTTGATCCCTCTCAATGCCGGAGGCGGAGACGGCGGGTAGCCTTGCGACCGCGAGGGCGCGGCACGCGCAGCCGTGTGCCGACGCAGCGATGGGCTGCCGGCCATGATGCGGTGTCGCTTGTTCAGGGGCTGAGCACAGTTGTACGCGAGACGGCCGAAAACGGAGCTCGATCGGAGGGACCATGGAAAGTGAGAGCAAATGCCCGTTCACGGGCGGTAGCCAGGGCTACACCAACCGTGACTGGTGGCCGAACCAACTGGACCTTAGCGTTCTTCACCAGCACTCCGCGCTGTCCGATCCGATGGGCGAGGCGTTCGACTACGCCGAGGAGTTCAAGAGCCTCGACCTCGATGCCGTGATCAAGGATCTGCATGCCCTGATGACGGACTTCGCAGGATTGGTGGCCGGCCGACTTCGGCCACTATGGCGGGCTCTTCATCCGCATGGCGTGGCACAGCGCCGGCACCTACCGCATCGGCGACGGCCGCGGCGGCGCCGGCGGCGGACAGCAGCGCTTCGCGCCGCTCAACAGCTGGCCCGACAACGTGAACCTCGACAAGGCGCGCCGGCTGCTGTGGCCGATCAAGCAGAAATACGGCCGGAAGATCTCCTGGGCCGACCTCATGATTCTCACGGGCAACGTCGCCCTGGAGTTGATGGGCTTCAAGACCTTCGGCTTCGGCGGCGGGCGCGCCGACGTCTGGGAGCCCGAGCAGGACATCTACTGGGGCTCCGAGGGCAAGTGGCTTGCCGACGAGCGCTACAGCGGCGACCGTGATCTCGCGAACCCTCTGGCCGCCGTGCAGATGGGCCTGATCTACGTCAATCCGGAAGGGCCGAACGGCAAGCCGGACCCGGTCGCCGCGGCGCGCGACATCCGCGAGACCTTCGCGCGCATGGCGATGAACGACGAGGAGACCGTGGCGCTCATCGCCGGCGGCCACACCTTCGGCAAGACCCACGGCGCCGGCGATGCGACGCTGGTCGGTGCCGAGCCGGAAGCCGCCGGCATCGAGCAGCAGGGCCTCGGCTGGAAGAGCAGCTACGGCAGGGCAAGGGCGGGACGCGATCGGCAGCGGCATCGAGGTCACCTGGACCACGACGCCGACCCGGTGGAGCAACAACTTCTTCGAGAACCTGTTCGGCTACGAATGGGAGCTGACCAAGAGCCCGGCCGGCGCCCACCAGTGGCAGCCCAAGGATGGCGCAGGCGCCGGCACCGTGCCGGACCCGCACGACCCGTCGAAGCGTCGCGCGCCGTCCATGCTGACGACCGACCTCTCGCTGAGGTTCGATCCCGACTACGAGAAGATCTCGCGCCGCTTCTTCGAGAACCCGGACCAGTTCGCCGACGCCTTCGCCCGGGCCTGGTACAAGCTGACCCATCGCGACATGGGCCCGATCGTGCGCTACCTCGGCCCGCTCGTGCCGAAGGAGGAGCTGCTCTGGCAGGACCCGATCCCCGCGGTCGATCACGTGCTGATCGGGGAGCAGGACATCGCGGCGCTGAAGGCCAAGATCCTCGCGTCCGGTCTCTCGGTGTCCGAGCTGGTCTCGACGGCCTGGGCGTCGGCCTCGACGTTCCGCGGGTCCGACAAGCGCGGCGGCGCCAACGGCGCGCGCATCCGCCTGGCTCCCCAGAAGTACTGGGAGGTCAACCAGCCGGCCCAGCTGGCGACGGTCCTTCAGAAGCTCCAGGCGATCCAGGAGGAGTTCAACGCCTCCCAGTCCGGCGGGAAGAAGGTCTCGCTGGCTGACCTGATCGTCCTGGGCGGCGTCGCCGCGGTCGAGAAAGCGGCGAAGGATGCCGGGCAGGACGTGAAGGTTCCCTTCGCGCCGGGCCGCATGGACGCGTCGGAAGCGCAGACCGATGCCGCTTCCTTCGCCCCGCTCGAGCCCACCACCGACGGCTTCCGCAACTACAGCAGCGGCACGGCGCGCCTGTCGCCGGAGGAGATGCTGGTCGATCGGGCGGAGTTGCTGACGCTGACGGCGCCAGAGATGACGGTTCTCGTCGGCGGCCTGCGCGTGCTGGGCGCCAATGTCGGGCACTCCACGCACGGCGTCTTCACCACCCGGCCTGAGACGCTGACGAACGACTTCTTCGTCAACCTGCTCGACATGGGCACCGAGTGGCAGCCATCGGCCGGCTCCGAGGGCATCTATGAGGGGCGCGACCGGAAGACGAGCGAGGTCAAGTGGACCGGCACCCGCGTCGATCTGATCTTCGGATCGCACTCGCAGCTCCGCGCGCTCGCGGAGGTCTATGCCTGCGCGGACTCGCAGGATGAAGTTCGTCAAGGACTTCGTGGCGGCGTGGACCAAGGTGATGAGCCTCGACCGCTTCGACCTCGCCTGATCTCGAAGACGGCTCCCCGGCGACCGACGCCGGGGAGCCCGCCTCGAGCTCGGGGATCGCTCAAGGATGGCACCAGGGAAGCCTTTTCTGGTGCCATCTTCGTCTGGAGGCGATGTCGCCGCCGTGAGCCTGGGGTCTCAGCCGCGCCTGCCCGCATCCCCGCCGGCGAGAAGGCCGGCATTGCCCCCGGCGGCGGTGGTGTCGATGCAGATGTGGCGCTCGTGGAGAACGTGCGCGGCATCGGGCCGTCCGGTGACGAGCGGGACGATCGGGCCTTCTCTCTCGGCCAGCGCCAGGGCGTAGGCGCGGCCGGTGGCCTCATCGCCCCACCAGATCACGGCACCGAAGGCCGACAGCCGCGGCAATGCCTCGGCTGCCAGGCGACCCGGGACCTGCACGGCTACGCCGCCCAGCCCCACCACAAGCTCCGCCTGCTCCTCGGCCGCCTCGCGGCCCGGCCCCAGGCAGAGGACGGGCGGGCGCGGCAGGGCGGTCAGCCGGTTGAGCTCTCCCGTCGGGCCCGGCAGATCGATCGCGTCCACCCTGCCCTGACGCATCGCGCCGCGTGCCGCGCCCAGGAGCTTCTCGACCGCCGAGGCGGCGGCGAGCCCGGCCTCGGCCCCGGCCTCGCGCGCAGGCGCGTCGCGGCGCAGGAACCGCGCCAGATAGCGCGGGCCGCCCGCCTTGGGGCCGGTGCCCGACAGCCCCTCGCCGCCGAAGGGCTGCGAGCCGACGACGGCGCCGATCTGGTTGCGGTTGACGTAGATGTTGCCGACATGGGCACGTGCCGAGACCTCCTCGACCCGCCGGTCGATCCGGCTGTGCAGGCCAAAGGTGAGGCCGTAGCCCCTGGCGTTGATCGCCTCGATCACGGCCTCGAGGTCGGCGGCTTTGAAGCTTGCGAGATGCAGCACCGGGCCGAAGACCTCCTTCTCGAGCTCCGCGATGCCGTTCACCCGGATAAGCGCCGGGGCGACGAAGCTGCCCTGCGCGGGCGCGGCCAGGCGGTGGATCAGGCGCCCCTCGGCGGCGGCGCGCTCCACATAGGCCTCGATATCGGCCTTGGCGGCCTCGGTGATGACGGGCCCGAGATCGGTCGCGAGCTCCCAGGGATCGCCCAGCGCCAGCTCGTTCATGGCGCCCACGATCATCGAGCGCAGATGCGGCTCGACATCCTCCTGCACATAGAGACAGCGCAGGGCCGAGCAGCGCTGGCCGGCCGACTGGAAGGCCGAGGCGATGACATCGCGGACCGCCTGCTCGGGCAGCGCCGTGCTGTCAACGATCATCGCGTTGAGGCCGCCCGTCTCGGCGATGAGCGGTGTTCCGGGTGCGGCACGCTCCGCCATCGCCCGCTGGATGCGCCGTGCCGTGGCGGTGGACCCGGTGAAGGCCACCCCGCCGATGCGCGCATCGGCGGTGAGCGCCGAGCCGACGGTGCCGCCCTGCCCGGGCAGGAGCTGGAGCGCCTCGGGCGGCACGCCGGCCTCGTGCAGCAGCCGCACGCCCCAGGCGGCAATGGCAGGCGTCGCCTCGGCGGGCTTGGCCAGGACAGCGTTGCCGGTGGCGAGCGCTGCCGCCACCTGGCCTGTGAAGATGGCGAGCGGGAAGTTCCAGGGCGAGATACAGACAAAAAGCCCCCGCGCCTCGCCGCCCACGCGCACCGCCTCGCCCGCATAGTAGCGGAGGAAGTCCACGGCCTCGCGCAGCTCGGCCACGGCGTCGGGCAGCGTCTTGCCGGCCTCGGTCGCGAGGAGAGAGAAGATGGCGCCGAAACCCTGCTCATAGAGATCGGCGGCGCGCCGAAGGATCCGCGCGCGCTCCGCCACGGGCACCGCCCAGGGGCGAGCGGCAGCGAGGGCGGTGGCGACGTCCTGGGCGGACGCTGCGGCGACCGTGCCGATGGGCTCGCCGGTGGCAGGGTTGCGGGCAGTCTCCACGACACCGCCGGTCACCGGGCCCGCAATGATGGGACCGACCGCCCAGGGGCCCGGCCGGGAGCGCGCGGCATCGATCCGCGCGAGCTCGCGGGTGTCGCTGAGATCGAAGCCCCGCGCGTTGCGACGCCCGGGCCCGAAGAGGTCGGGCGCCTTGCGCATGACGGGCCCGGCGTCGGAGAGCGGCGCCTCGAGCGCCGCGAAGGGGCAGGCGGCGACGGCGCTCGCCGGCACCGACGGGTCGGCGATCTGGTTGACGAAGGAGGAGTTGGCGCCGTTCTCGAGCAGCCGGCGGACGAGGTAGGCCAGAAGGTCCCGGTGCGCCCCGACGGGCGCATAGATGCGGCAGCGGGCGCCGGCGCCGCGCCGGACGATCTCGTGCAGCGCCTCGCCCATGCCGTGCAGGCGCTGGAACTCGAAGCGGCTGCGATCGAGGCCGTCCGCCATCTCGAGGATGGCGGCCACGCTGTGCGCGTTGTGGGTCGCGAGCTGCGGGTAGAGGCGATCGCAGAGCGTCAGGAGCCGGCGCGCATTGGCGATGTAGCTGACGTCCGAGGCGGCCTTGCGCGTGAAGACCGGGAAGTCGTCCAGGCCGTCGACCTGCGCGCGCTTGATCTCGCCGTCCCAGTAGGCGCCCTTCACGAGCCGCACCATGAGGCGGCGATCGAGGCGCGTCGCCAGCTCGTGAAGGCCGTCGATGACGTCGGGGGCGCGGCGGCCATAGGCCTGGACGACGACGCCGAAGCCGTCCCAGCCGGCAAGCTCGGGGTCGGCCAGCACGGTCTCGATGACCGCGAGCGAGAGGCCCAGCCGGTCGGCCTCCTCGGCATCGATGTTGAAGCCCATCCGGGCCCTGGCGGCACGCCTCGCGAGATCGCCCAGCACCGGCACGAGCTCGGCCATCACCCGATCGGCTTTGGCCACCTGGTAGCGCGGATGCAGCGCCGAGAGCTTGACCGAGATGCCGGGGTTGGCGGCGATCTCGCCGGAGCGGCAGGCCGTGGCGATGGCGGCGATGGCATCGCTGTAGGCTTGCGCATAGCGGGTGGCGTCGGCGGCCGTCATCGCCGCCTCGCCCAGCATGTCGTAGGAATAGGTGTAGCCGCGGGCCTCCTGCCGTGCCGCGCGCCGCATGCCGGCACGGATGTCCTGCCCGAGCACGAACTGGTGGCCCATCTCGCGCATCGCCTGGGCCACGGCGACGCGGATCACGGGCTCGGTCAGCCGACGCACCGCACCGCCGAGGACGCCCTCGTCCTCGGCACCCAGCAGCCTGCCCGAGAGGGCGAGGCCGCGTGTCGCGGCGTTGACCAGCGGCGAGGGCGAATGCCCGGCATGGCGGCGCCAGTCGGCGGCGGCGATCTTGTCCTCGATCAGCGCGTCGATCGTGGCGAGGTCCGGCACGCGCAGCAGCGCCTCGGCGAGGCGCATGAGGGCCAGGCCCTCGTCCGTCGAGAGCCCGTACTCGACGAGGAAGGACTTGGCCAGCCCCGGCCGCGCCTCGCGGCGGATGCGCTCGACGAGATCGGTGGCGCGCCGGACGATGCGCACGCGCTGCTCCCGATCGAGCGCCGCCAGGCGGACCAGCTCGGCCAGCAGCTCCCTCTCGTCCCGGCGCTTGTTGCGGTCCCATCGCGGATCGAGCTCAGGCATCTCGGCGCCCCGGTCATCGGCGTGTGACGGGCACTATAGGCCCGCCCAGCCGGCCATACGTCTCGCAGGTTTTGACGTAGTCGTCCTTCCCGCCAAGGACAGGCCTGCGAGCAGGGCCGCGGACGATAGCGGAGGCCGCCGAGCGCGGCGTCACCCCCCGCCGGCAGGCCGCCTCGGGCCGAACGCCAGAAGGCGGCGGGACGTCTCGGGGTCGAGGAAGCCCGCCACCGTGGCCTCGGTCTCGATCGCCAGGGCCCGCTCGATGCCCGAGGTGCTGGTGGCGTTGAGCGCCCGCTTCATCCGGCGGACCGCCTCGGGCGGCAGGGCGGCGAGCCGGCCCGCCACCGCCAGCGCCTCCGCGCGCAGGACGTCGTCCGGCACGACGCGCCATGCCACCCCCAGATCGAGGAGCGCCTTGGCCGTATAGGTCTCGCCCAGATAGAGCATCTCGCGCGCCTTCTGGAGGCCCACCAGGGCCGGCAGCAGCGCCGTCACCCCGCCCGTGACGAAGACGCCGAGGCCGAGCTCGGGGAAGAAGGCACGGGCGCTCTCGGCCCAGATCGGGAAGTCGCAGTTGATGGCCCACTCGAAGCCGCCGCCGACGGCCCAGCCATTGATGGCACCGACGACCGGCTTGGCCCCGAAGGTGATGGCGCGCGTCGCCGCCTGGATCGCGTCCACGAGCTCGCGGGCCTCGGCCTCGCTCTCCGGGTGGACATGCTGGCGCCGGTCGTCGCCGGCGCAGAAGGCACGCCCCTCGCCGGTGAAGACGATGACCCTGGTCGACGGGCAGCCATTGGCGTCGTCGAAGGCGCGCACGACGTCCAGGATCAGGGCACGGCTCATGGCGTTGAGGCTGGCCGGCCGGTTGAGGGCGATGGTGCGGATGCCGCCCTCGCCGAGCGAGCTCAGGACGGTGGCGTAGGTGAAGACCGTCATGCGTAGCTCCGCAGCACGCGCCGCGTCTTGCCCTCGGTCACCGGGAAGGTGCCGTGCGGGACCAGGGTGACGCGCGCGGTGGCACCGAGATCGCGCTTCAGCGCGGCCTCGACATGCCGTGCGAGATCGGCGCCCCCTGCCTGCCCGCGCGCGGTCTCGCAGGTGATCGGCAGGACGTCATGGGGTGGCGGGCTGTCGAGCAGGATCCGGTAGTCGCCCGAGAGAGCCGGGATCGCCGCCAGCACGGCCGCGACCATGGTGGGAAAGAGATTGAGCCCGCGCACCACCACCATGTCGTCGCTGCGGCCCACCACGCGGAAGCGGAAGCCGTGCCGGCCGCAGCGGCAGGGCCCGGTCTCGTCGATCGCGACGATGTCGCCGGTGCGGAAGCGCACCAGCGGCTGGCAGGTGCGATCGAGGTGGGTGAGGACCAGCTCGCCCGTGCTCGCCCGCGGCGAGCGGCAGGACGTCCGTCGTCTCGGGGTCGATCAGCTCCGGGAAGAGCAGGTCGGCGGCGAGGAAATGCAGCCGGGTGTCGTGCTCGCACTGGGCCGCGAAGTTGGAGAGGACGTCCGAGACGCCGTAATTGGCGTTGCGCGGCTCCATGCCCCAGGTCTCGCGCAGCCTCGCGCGCAGGGCCGGATCGTCGAGGCCCGCCTCGCCGCCGAAGAGGCCGAGCCTCAGGCCCAGATCCCTGGGCGCCAAGCCCGGGAAGCGCTCTTCGAGCACCCGCTCCAGCACGGCAGGATAGGAAGGCGTGCAGGAGATCGCGTCGATGCCGACCTCGCGGATCGTGCGGATCAGAAGCTCGCTCCCGCCGACCCCGAACGGCACCACGAGGGCACCCGTCTCCTCCAGGGTCAGGTGATCGGTGAGCCCGCCCATCCACATCTGATAGCTCAGGCAATGGACGACGGTATGCCCGGGCCCGAGGCCGGCGGCGCGGTGGCTCCGCCCGCCCACGATCTGGGTGATGTGGCAGTCCTCGGCCGACAAAGCCAGGTTCATCGCCTGGCCGGTGGTGCCCGAGGTGCGGTGGAGGCGGACCGCGGCGGCGCGTGGCGCGGCGAGGTAGCTGCCGAAGGGCGGATGCAGGGCCTGCGAGCGGCGGAGCGCGGCCTTGTCGGTCAGCGGCAGCGCTGCGAGATCCTCCAGATCGGCCGGCGCCTGCCTGCCTCCCCAGAGCTCATGGTAGAACGCGGAGCTTTTCTCGACATGCTGACGCTGGCGCTCCCACAGGCTGTGCTGGAGCGCGCGAAGCTCGGAGGGAGGAAGGAAGTCACCATCCCTGAGATGCGTCATGTCACGAGCCCCTTTCCCGGAGCGCGCCGGTAGCGCCTCAGGCGGATTGTCCATCGGGGAGCGGACATGACAAGGCCCTTGGAAGCGAGGTGCTTTCAAGGGCCTAAGGTTTGGTTGCGGGGGCAGGATTTGAACCTGCGACCTTCAGGTTATGAGCCTGACGAGCTACCGGGCTGCTCCACCCCGCGGGGATCGTGAGTGTGTAGTCGGTATTGGGGCGCTTGGAGGACCTGGCGGCGACCTACTCTCCCACGCCTTAAGACGCAGTACCATGGGCGCAGCGGGGTTTCACGGCCGAGTTCGGAATGGGATCGGGTGGGGCACCCGCGCCTTGCCACCAGGTCGTCGAAGCGTCCCGGCTCTCCTCGCGGCCCCGCCTTGGCGGGGTCGTGAAGGGAGCTGGGTCATGATCATGCGGGGGCATGGGCAGGCTTGCCGTCCAGCCTTCTTGTGGCTGGGGCGTGGAGAGCTCGATCGAGCTATTAGGACCGGTTGGCTCAACGCGTTACCGCGCTTTCACCGCCGGCCTATCGACGTGGTGGTCTACCACGGCTCTCGAGCGAGACCTGGTTTTAAGGTGGGTTTCCCGCTTAGATGCTTTCAGCGGTTATCCCGTCCGTACTTAGCTACCCGGCTGCGCGGCTGGCGCCACGACCGGTCCACCAGAGGTACGTCCACCCCGGTCCTCTCGTACTAAGGGCAGATCCTCTCAAGTCTCGAACACCCACGGCAGATAGGGACCGAACTGTCTCACGACGTTCTAAACCCAGCTCACGTACCACTTTAATCGGCGAACAGCCGAACCCTTGGGACCTGCTTCAGCCCCAGGATGTGATGAGCCGACATCGAGGTGCCAAACGACCCCGTCGATGGGGACTCTTGGGGGTCATCAGCCTGTTATCCCCGGCGTACCTTTTATCCGTTGAGCGATGGCCCTTCCACGCGGGACCACCGGATCACTAGCGCCGACTTTCGTCTCTGCGCGGCCCGTCGGCCTTGCAGTCAGGCGAGCTTGTACGCTTGCACGCAGCGGCTGGTTTCCGACCAGCCTGAGCTCACCATCGCGCGCCTCCGTTACTCTTTGGGAGGCGACCGCCCCAGTCAAACTACCCGCCATGCAGGGTCCCGGACCCGGATCACGGGCCGCGGTTAGACACGCAACGAGCCAAGGGTGGTATTTCAACGTTGCCTCCACGAGACCTGGCGGCCTCGCTTCAACGGCTCCCACCTATCCTACACATGGTCCGGCGCGTGCCACTGCAAAGCTGTAGTAAAGGTGCACGGGGTCTTTCCGTCTGACCGCGGGTACTCCGCATCTTCACGGAGAATTCAATTTCGCTGAGTTGGTGTTGGAGACAGTGGGGAAGTCGTTACGCCATTCGTGCAGGTCGGAACTTACCCGACAAGGAATTTCGCTACCTTAGGACCGTTATAGTTACGGCCGCCGTTTACCGGGGCTTCGGTTCGTAGCTTGCACCACTCCCCTTAACCTTCCGGCACCGGGCAGGCGTCAGACCCTATACGTCCTCTTCCGAGTTCGCAGAGCCCTGTGTTTTTAGTAAACAGTCGCCACCCCCTAGTCTGTGCCACCCCCCGATGGTTGCCCAACGAGGGGTCCCCCTTCTCCCGAAGTTACGGGGGTAATTTGCCGAGTTCCTTCAACACCGTTCTCTCAAACGCCTGGGTATGCTCAACCAGTCCACCTGTGTCGGTTTCGGGTACGGTCCATAATGTGGGGGCTATTTCCTGGACGGCCTTCGCGGCCGGGCCAATCCGATAAGGCCCGACAACTTGCAGCCGCCGTCACCACCCACGGGCCCAGGAATCTTGACCTGGTTTCCATCGCCTACGGCTCTCGCCCTCGGCTTAGGGGCCGGCTCACCCTGCGCGGATTAACCTTGCGCAGGAACCCTTGGACTTCCGGCGGGAGGGTCTCTCACCCTCCTTGTCGCTACTCATGTCAGCATTCGCACTTCCGATACCTCCACGGAACCTCACGGTCCCGCTTCGCAGGCCTACGGAACGCTCCGCTACCGCTCGTGCCCCCTCTTGCGAGGAGATCCGAGCCCGCGGCTTCGGTGCGTGGCTTGAGCCCCGTTACATCTTCGGCGCGGGACAGCTGATAGACCAGTGAGCTGTTACGCTTTCTTTAAAGGATGGCTGCTTCTAAGCCAACCTCCTGGTTGTTTTGGCCGTCCTACATCCTTTCCCACTTAGCCACGACTTGGGGACCTTAGCCGGCGGTCTGGGCTGTTTCCCTCTCGACGACGGACCTTAGCACCCGCCGTCTGTCTGCCACGCTGGCTGCTCGGGTATTCGGAGTTTGGTTAGGTTTGGTAAGGATCGCTCCCCCCTAGCCCATCCAGTGCTCTACCCCCCGAGGGCATACGTGACGCGCTACCTCAATAGCTTTCGCGGAGAACCAGCTATCTCCGGGTTTGATTGGCCTTTCACCCCTAGCCACAGGTCATCGCCGACTTTTTCAACAGGCGTGCGTTCGGTCCTCCAGTGAGTGTCACCTCACCTTCAACCTGCCCATGGCTAGATCACCCGGTTTCGGGTCTGAGACCGGCAACTCAAGCGCCCTATTCAGACTCGCTTTCGCTGCGCCTACGCCTAACGGCTTAAGCTTGCTGCCGACCTCAACTCGCTGACCCATTATACAAAAGGTACGCCGTCACCCAAAAGCCGATCCGAAGATCGACCCCAGGCTCCGACTGCTTGTAGGCATCCGGTTTCAGGATCTCTTTCACCCCCCTCGTCGGGGTACTTTTCACCTTTCCCTCACGGTACTGGTTCGCTATCGGTCGTCGAGGAGTACTTAGGCTTGGAGGGTGGTCCCCCCATCTTCAGACAGGATTTCACGTGTCCCGCCCTACTCGAGGACCATGTCGCTTTCTACCCGTACGGGGCTGTCACCCGCTATGGCCCGACTTTCCAGACGGTTCCGGTTCTTACAACATGGCCACTGGCCTGGTCCGCGTTCGCTCGCCACTACTAGCGGAGTCTCGGTTGATGTCCTTTCCTCCGGGTACTTAGATGTTTCAGTTCCCCGGGTTCGCCTCGCACGGCTATGGATTCACCGTGCGATACCGCAAAAGCGGTGGGTTGCCCCATTCGGAAATCTCCGGATCAAAGAGCGCTCGCCTCTCCCCGGAGCTTATCGCAGCGTGCCACGTCCTTCATCGCCTCTCGACGCCAAGGCATCCACCAGATGCCCTTCATTCACTCGCCCCGCCCCAGCCACAAGCAGGCCGGGACGGCAAGCATACCCATGCCTCAAGAGCGCCAGGGGCCAAGGAACAGACCCCGGACGCTCACCCGCATGATCATGCGATGCCGCCACGCGAGACACGCGACGGCATCGACCGACTACCACTTCACGATGTAAAAAGAGCAAAGGCCCGACGGAACACGCTCCGCCAGGGCTACTCTGGTGGGCCCGGGCTGATTCGAACAGCCGACCTCACCCTTATCAGGGGTGCGCTCTAACCAGCTGAGCTACGGGCCCGGACTCCAGAGAACCAAAGCCGGAGATCACCAAGGACCGGCACGCGCGCAAGGCGCAAAGCCGACCCCTGACGTTCGATCTCCAACCTCCGGAAGGGATATGCAGACGGCGGTGGGTATTTATCAGTCACCGCTGTGCGGTGACCGACAGGGTCCCCGTAAAACCGTCGAACGCCGCGATGGCCCGAAAGCCATCGATGCAGGTTTTATGGGGCCTTTAGAAAGGAGGTGATCCAGCCGCAGGTTCCCCTACGGCTACCTTGTTACGACTTCACCCCAGTCGCTGACCTCACCGTGGACGGCTGCCTCCTCTTGCGAGGTTAGCCCACCGGCTTCGGGTCAAGCCAACTCCCATGGTGTGACGGGCGGTGTGTACAAGGCCCGGGAACGTATTCACCGTGGCATGCTGATCCACGATTACTAGCGATTCCACCTTCATGCAGGCGAGTTGCAGCCTGCAATCCGAACTGAGGTGGCTTTTGGGGATTAGCTCCACATCGCTGCTTCGCTGCCCACTGTCACCACCATTGTAGCACGTGTGTAGCCCAGCCCGTAAGGGCCATGAGGACTTGACGTCATCCCCACCTTCCTCCGGCTTGTCACCGGCAGTTCCTCTAGAGTGCCCGGCCCAACCCGATGGCAACTAGAGGCAAGGGTTGCGCTCGTTGCGGGACTTAACCCAACATCTCACGACACGAGCTGACGACAGCCATGCAGCACCTGTGATGGCCCCCTTGCGGGACACCGGCTCTCACCGGCTTTAACCACCATGTCAAGGGCTGGTAAGGTTCTGCGCGTTGCGTCGAATTAAACCACATGCTCCACCGCTTGTGCGGGCCCCCGTCAATTCCTTTGAGTTTTAACCTTGCGGCCGTACTCCCCAGGCGGCAGGCTTAAAGCGTTAGCTGCGACACCGAGGGACAAGTCCCCCGACATCTAGCCTGCATCGTTTAGGGCGTGGACTACCAGGGTATCTAATCCTGTTTGCTCCCCACGCTTTCGCGCCTCAGCGTCAGATCCGGGCCAGAGAGCCGCTTTCGCCACCGGTGTTCCACCCAATATCTACGAATTTCACCTCTACACTGGGTATTCCACCCTCCTCTCCCGGTCTCGAGCCTTGGAGTATCGGGTGCCGTTCCGGGGTTGAGCCCCGGGCTTTCACACCCGACTACCAAAGCCGCCTACGCGCCCTTTACGCCCAGTAATTCCGAACAACGCTAGCACCCTCCGTCTTACCGCGGCTGCTGGCACGGAGTTAGCCGGTGCTTATTCCCCGGGTACCGTCATCATCGTCCCCGGGAAAAGGGCTTTACAACCCGAAGGCCTTCATCACCCACGCGGCGTCGCTGGATCAGGCTTTCGCCCATTGTCCAAGATTCCCCACTGCTGCCTCCCGTAGGAGTCTGGGCCGTGTCTCAGTCCCAGTGTGGCCGATCATCCTCTCAGACCGGCTACGGATCGACGGCTTGGTGAGCCGTTACCCCACCAACTACCTAATCCGACGCGGGCCCATCCCAGGGCGACAAGTCTTTCTCCCAAAGGAGACATTCGGTATTAGCCGCAGTTTCCCGCGGTTGTCCCGAACCCCAGGGCAGGTTCCCACGCGTTACTCACCCGTCCGCCGCTGCCCCCGAAAGGGCCGCTCGACTTGCATGTGTTAAGCGCGCCGCCAGCGTTCGTTCTGAGCCAGGATCAAACTCTCAGCTTCATCCCAGCATCACTGGCCAAAAAAAGGTCAACTCACAGCACCACCCCGCCCAGGCCAAAACCCAGACGAAACAGCGCCTCGAGACCCACCAGAAGATGCCTCAGACGACTCCACCGCCGCCTGCACATCCCCTCCAGATACAATCACAACTTGTCAAAAGAGCGTCCGAACCAGAGACGTTCCACCCTCCCGTTTCCGGGCCCGGTGTCCGTCTGCTGTCCGGGTGTGCCGCCTCGTCAGCGGCGAGGCGGGGTGTACTCGCAGGCCCCGGGGAGATCAAGCCCCTTTTTGACGGCTCGGCGACAATGCGGCCGGGCCAGGACGCCGCAGCCATCTCCGCCCTCAGCGCCCCAAGAGGCCCTTGAGCTGGCGGCCCAGCTCCTGAATGGCGCGATCCTCGGGCCTGGCCGCGGGATCCGTGGCACCCTGGGCGGGGGCGGACGCCGCGGCCGCGCAGCTCCCCTCCCCGGCCCCGCCGCCGCCCGCGAGCCCGCCGATGATGCCCTTCAGCCCCTCCACCACCGACTGGCTGCTGAGCTCGACCTTCGGGTCCTCGAGCGTGCCGCCGATGTGCACCGGCACGCCCAGCGCCACGCCCTTGATCGTCGACGTCCCGACGATCGTGACGTCCGGCCGCTCCTTGCCGAGATCGACCTCGCCCGAGCCGCTGAGCGTGCTCTTCTCGCCCTGCACCACCAGCCGATCGATGTGCGCCACGCCCTGGGCCGCCTTGAGATCGGCCACGCCGCAGGCATACCGGACCCAGCCCTGCCCCGTGTCGCCGAGAAGCGCCTTGGTCACCACCGAGGCCTGGCCGGGCAGCCGCTGCAGCAGGTCGACGCGGACCCGCCCGGCGCCGATGGCGAGATCGGCCCGACCGGCCAGCGTGCCGGCTATCTCGGCCGGCGAGCGGCCGGCGCCATGGAGGTCGACGTCGAGGGCCGCACGACCCTCCGCCGGCAGCTGCGGCGCCAGTGCTGCCAGCAGCATGCCCAGATCGAGGCCCTGGCCCTTCATCGCGAGATCGACCCGCGGCGTGCCGTCGTCGGCGTCCAGGCCCAGCGATCCCCCGACCTTGCCGCCCGCAACCTCGGCCGCGAGCGGCGCCACCTTCAGCGCGCCTCGCTCGAGGTCGGCGGTGGCGTCCAGATTGGCGATCGCCATGCCGCCCAGCCGAAGCTCGTCCACATGCGCCTTGATGGTGCCGTCGAGCGCGCGGAGCGCGCCCAGATCCAGGACCTTGTCGCTGAAGACCCGCCCCTTGCCCCCGCCCGAGCCTTTCTCCTGCCTCACCGGCCCCTGACCCACCGACTTGACCCCGCGCAGCGCCTCGAGGTCGAGCCGATGCGACTGGAGCGTGCCGTCGATCCGAGGCCGGCCGCCGTCCGTGGCGATGGTGAGCTCGCCTGCGAGATCGCTGTCGCCCACGTGAAGGGCGAGCCCCGTGAGCCGAAGGCGCCGCGCATCCCCTTGCGCCGCCACCTGGGCCGACAGCGGGAGGTCGGCGGACAGCAGGCCGGGCAGCGCCGCCGCGAGCGAGCCGGGCTGGCCCTCGGCCGAGAGCTGAAGCGCGATCCCGCGCAGCGAGGCGGCGTCGGCGACGGAGCCCGACGCCTTGAGCTCGACCCCGCCCATCAGGGCGCGCGCCGAGATCCCCGAGACGGCGGGATGGCCGAGTTGCCCCGTGATCTCCGCGCGCAGGCTGAGCGGGCCGGTGCCGGCCAAGAGGCGCTGCGCAACGCTGTCGGGGGAGACGAGGCGCTCGAGAGCGGCAAGCCCGGGGCCCTGTGCCGAGACCACGAGATCGGTGCCATCGGCCCCCGCCGGCCCCAGCTGGCCATCGAGCGAGACGGTGAGGCCCGCGGTCTCGAGGCTGAGCGAGACGGGGGCCGGGCCGCTCGACCGCAGCAGCGCCTGCAGCGGCCCCACGGTACCCCCGATCCCGACGTCGAGCCCCTCCACCTGCCCCTTGCCCTTGAGGCGGATCGGGCCGTCGGGCCGCGTCTCGCTGAGGCTCAGCCGGCCGACGGTGAGGTCGTAGTGATGACCCGAGCGGTCGTCCCTGTACGTGACATGGCTGCCGATGAGCCGGACCTCGCGCACCACCGGCAGGCGCTTGTCGCCCTGCGCCGCGCTCGCCGCCGGGCTCGGCCGGGGCGTGGCCTGCGACGCGCCCTTGGCCTCGGGCGCCGACAGCCAGTTGCGCTCGCCGCCCGGGCCCGTCTCGAGCTGCAGGTCCGCGCCTTCGACCGTCACGCGCTGCACCTCGACCCGCCCGGCCAGCAGCGGCAGCGCGCTGATCTGGACCTGCAGCCTTGCGATGCGTACCAGCTCGGGTCGCGAGGCCCAGGCCGGATTGGCCACCCGGACATCGTCGATCCGCAGCGTCGGGTGGAGCGACCAGAGGACGCGGATGTCGCCCACGATCGCGACCTTGCGGTCGAGCGCCTGCTCCACCTTGGCCTCGATCGTAGGCTTGTAGGCATCGAGATCGACGAAGAGGAGAAGCCCGGCGATGCCGATCGGAATCGCGAGGGCGAGAAGCAGGAGGAGGATGACGACGTTGCGCGGCCGCATGGCTTGGGCCCTCAGCTGACGCTCGGCCAGGCACTCTAGCGCTTGCGCCGGCGCGGGGCAGCCCGTTGACCGCCCGGCGCCGAGCGCCTAAGTAGCCGGCCACATCGGGCGCCCCGGCAGCCGCGAGCGTTGGTTGGCGCGTAGCAAGGATATCGTCGATGGCTGTTCCGAAAAAGAAGGTCGCGAAGTCGCGGCGCGACATGCGTCGCTCGCACCTGGCGCTGACCGTCCCGTCCGTGGTCGAGGACAAGGACTCGGGCGAATACCGCCGCCCCCACCATATCGACCTGAAGACCGGCATGTACCGCGGCCGTCAGGTCATCGTGCTCAAGGAGAAGGCGGCGGCGGAGGAGGACTGAGCGGCGAGCCCGCTCCTGGGCGACGCCGCGCATCTCCCTGCAGCTACCTCTGGTACGACCTCGCCGGCCGGCGAGGTCGCGCAGTGCATGGGCTGATCCGTGCGCGCGGGCGGCCATGCCTGCCCGCTCCGGCCCTAGCGCCGTCGATTGCTGCCCGCGCTAGTCCTTGACCCGCACATCCACCCACTCCTCCGTGAACGGGCGACCGAAGAAGGACGCCCAGATGAAGTTCATGGAGTAGCGGAGGCCCGTGCGGACGATGCCCTCGCCGATGAGCCGACGGCCCGAGGACAGAGCCGGCATGTCGAAGGTGAACTTGACCTCGCCCACGGCGCTCAGCCGACGCGCGAGCTCGGTGTCCTCGCCGTAGAAGCTGAACGCGCCGTTGAAGCCGCCTATGGCCTCCAGCGCATCCCGCCGCACGACGAAATTGCCGCCCTGCATCATCGAGCCGACGCGGAACACGTGCCGGTTCAGGATGTAGAAGAGATAGCCGAGGTAGTAGAACAGGCGGACGATGACGTTCGAGCGCACCGATATGTCGTAGTAGACATAGGGCCCGCTCACCGCCACCAGCCGGCCATTGCGGGAGAACTCCCTCAGCACCTTGATCAGCCAATCCCTGGGCAGCACGGTATCGGCATCGATGTTGGCGAGGAGCTCGCCCGTGGCGGCCCGGTAGCCGGCGCTCCGGGCCTGGACGAGGCCGCGCACCGGCTCGTCGATGACGGTCACCCCCTCGAAGGAGGCGGCAAGCTCGCGCGTGGCGTCGGTGCTGGCGTTGTTGACGACGATGACCTCGGCATCGCAGCCCGCGTGACGGATCTCGCGGCGAATGCTGAGCAGCGATCGCCTTATATAGGCCTCCTCGTTGAAGGCCGGGACGACGAAGCTGATGCGCGGTCTGATGGTCATGGTCGCATGGCCTCACCGTCGGCGAGGCTCCGGTAGGCCCGTTCCCACTGGTCCGCCACCGCCTCGATGGAGAAGCGCCTGGCAAACGATACGGCGTTGCGGCCTAGGGTCGCACGCACCTCGCTGTTCCCGAGCAAGAGGCCGATCCTTTCCGCAAGTGCCATATGATCCCGCGGACCTATGACAAAGCCATGGGCGTCGCTTATGAACTCGGGCAACGCGCGGCAATTTGCGCCGATGGCCGGGAGTCCGCAAGCCATGGCCTGAAGAAGGGCCATGCTCTGGGTCTCGGACTCGCTCATATTGACGAATATTTCAGCCTGCTGGAACAGTCGGGCCAGGCGACGCTTGTCGAGGGTTCCGGTGAAGAGGACCAGGTGCGCGATCCCGAGCTCGGCCGCCAGCGCCTCGAGGTGCGGCCGCGCCCCGCCGTGCCCGGCCAGCGCCAACGTCACCGGCCTGCCCCCCTCTTGGAGCAGCGCGACGGCGCGCATGATCGTGTCGATGTTCTTCTCGGCCGCCAGCCGTCCCGCATAGACGAGCGTCGCGATCGGCAGGCCATGCTCGGCCGCCAGCGCCTCGCGGCCGCCTTCCGGCACGGGGTCGAAAGTCTCGACGTCGATGGGATTGGAGATCACCTCGAGCGGCGGCCGCAGGCGGCCCACCCCCAGCTCCTCGAACACCGAGCGCGAGGGTGCCGTCACCATGTCGCAGCGGTTGTAATACCACATCACGAGGCCCTCGGCCCATGCCGTCTTGATGGGCATATAGGGTCCGAATGCGCGAATGGCGGTGTGATTGGTGCCGACGACGGGAATGCCGAGCCCTCGGCCGCCGATCAGGGCGTCGAGCCCCAGCCCGAAGAAGGTCTGGCTGTGGACGATGTCCGGCCGCGACCGGCGCAGCGCCCGCAGCACGCGCAGGGGCGAAGGGAGCACGAGGCGGGACTGCTGCGTCGAGCTCGTGACCGGAAGCGACCAGACCCGGTGGATATCGACATTGGCGCCGAGGTCGAGCTCGGCCGGCGCTGCCGCGATCCTCGCATAGTCCTTGGCGCCATAGCGCGGGACGTAGAAATCGACGGCGTGGCCCCTGCGGCCCAGCTCCGCCGCCAGGGCCTCGATCGAATCCTGGATGCCGCCGATCTCGGGATGGAAGTTGTCCGAGAAGATGGCGATCCTCAAGGCTCGCTCTCGTCGTGCGCGGCCATGCGCGAGAAGACCAGATAAAGGGCGATGAGGCCTGCCGCCAGGAGCCCGGCCATGACGACGCCCTGATAGGCACCCATGAGGGGATAGAAGCGCCCGAAATAGTACCCCACCAGCACGAGCAGGAGCGATTTCGGCAGGGTCAGGAGCAGATTGACGATGAGAAACTCGCCGATCGGCATGCGCACGATCCCCGCCGTCACGAGCACGAGGGCGCCGATCGCATGCGTGATCTTGCCGATGGCGAGGCTCTTGCGCCGGTGGCGCGTGAAACGGGTCTCGAAGCGGGCGACGCGCTCGGCCGTGATGCCGATGCGATGGCCCCACCGGCGCAGCGCCGGCTCGCCCCCCCAGCGACCGAGCGCGTAGTAGAGCATGTCGCCGACCATGTCGCTCGCCACGAGCACGCCGTAGGCCACCAGGATATCGAGGTAGCCGAGCGAGGAGACGAAGCCGGCGACGATGCTGACGATCGGCCCCTCGACGATCGCCAGGAGGAAGATCAGGACATAGCCGTAGCTCGTGATGAGCGCCACGAGCGCAGCTGGAGCCAGCATGTCAGCCGGCTGCCCGCTGTCCTGATGCGCCACCCGGGCGCGCACGGCTGGAGCCGGACGGGACGGCCTGGAAGCGCATGCAGCTCTCTCATCCTCGGCTGGTTGGTCGACTGGCCCGGCGGACGCCGGTCACACGCAAGGCTCGCGGCCTCGCCGGGCCGCACGCCTTTCAACCTATCAGATAGGTCGCCAGAGGCCAAAGTCACCCGACCTCGGGACTGCCCCGGCTCAGGCCCGCGACCGTGCGGGCCGCGTGTGCTGCCCGAGATCGGGCAGAAACGCGGTCAGAAGGCCGATCGCCGGCAGGAAGGAGCACAAGTGATAGACAAAGCCGATGCTGGTCCAGTCGGCGAGCTCGCCCAGCACGGCAGCGCCGATGCCGCCCATGCCGAAGGCGAGGCCGAAGAAGAGGCCGGAGATCATGCCGACCTTCCCGGGCACCAGCTCCTGCGCATAGACGATGATCGAGGAGAAGGCCGAGGCCAGAATGACGCCGATGACGACCGAGAGCACGACGGTCCAGAATAGGTTGGCGTAGGGCAGCGCCAGGGTGAAGGGCAAGACGCCCAGGATCGAGACCCAGATGACGAGCTTGCGCCCCAGCCGATCCCCGACCGGGCCGCCGATCACGACCCCGGCGGCGACTGCGAAGAGGAAGACGAAGAGGAAGATCTGGGCGCTCTGCACCGACACGTGGAATGTCGACATGAGGTAGAAGGTGAAGTAGCTCGTCATGCTCGCCATGTAGAAGAACTTGGAGAAGACGAGGGCGCAGAGCACGGCGAGCGAGAGCACGACGCGCCCACGCGGCAGCTCCTCGCCGCCGACCATGGCGCGCCGCTTGGGTGCCGCACCGGCTTCCCGGTTTCGCCCGTACCAGGTCCCCACATTCCACAGCACGACCATCGCGACCAGGGCGATGATCGAGAACCAGGCGATGCTGGCCTGGCCGCGCTGTAGCACGACGAAGGCCGCAAGTAGTGGCCCCACCGCGGTGCCGGCATTGCCGCCCACCTGGAACACCGACTGGGCAAAGCCGTGCCGGCCGCCCGAGGCCATGCGCGCCACGCGCGACGATTCCGGGTGGAACACCGACGAGCCCAAGCCGACGAGCCCCGCCGCCACGAGCAGCAGCGGGAAGCTCCAAGCGACCGACAGCAGCAGGAGGCCCAGGAGGCTCAGCCCCATGCCGAAGGCCAAGGAGTAGGGCAAGGGGCGCTTGTCGGTGTAAATGCCGACCAAAGGCTGGAGAAGCGAGGCCGTAAGCTGGAAGGTCAGCGTGATCAGGCCGATCTGGCCGAAGTCGAGCGCGAAGCTCGTCTTCAGCATCGGATAGATCGCCGGGATCAGCGACTGGATCGTGTCGTTCAGGAAGTGCGAGAAGCTGATCGCCAGCAGCACCGCCATGACGGTGCTCTCGTCGACCGACGCTGCAACGGCGGTGGCCGGAGCGGCAACGCGCGGCGCCGCCGAGCCGGCTGTGGTGGTATTGGTCGCCATCTGGCCCGTTCACCGTGGGCACGGCCCGAAGCCGCGCTTTGTGATTGAGGGCCATGATAGTCACTGAGCGCGTCCCGGCCCAGCCTCACGCGCCGATGGCCGCCATGCGTCACGATGCGTGTGGTTTCCGCGTCTCAGCGTCTCAGACGGCCTCTTCCCCTGCCCCCATCAGCATGCACCCGTCGATGAGCCAGCGGCCGTCGGGCTGCCGCTCCATCAGATAGTAGGCGACCACCGGCACGCCATCGGGCCCGACCACCATGACGCGCTGCGTCGGGTGGCCCTGGAACAGGACGATGTCGCGAAAGTCCACGTCACGCGGCCGGTAGACCGGCTGGTAGCCCTGCTGGACCACGGCCATGAAATGCTGCGGCGTGCCGAACCGGGCCTGGATGGCGGGCGAGGCCAGGGCGAATGCCGCGGCGCCATCGTCGCGACGAAAGGCGTCCAGCTGGCGGCTGATCGCGCCGCGGATCGCCTCGCCGTCGGCGGGTGACACCATGTCCCCGGCGGCACGGGCCGGGCCCGCGGCGCCGAGAAGGACGAGCAGAACGACCGCAACCAACCGTCTCTTCATGACCGATCTCCCGCTCATTCTCCTTTCGAGCTAGGGCGCATCCCGGCCCATACAAGCTCGAGCCCGGCCAGGGCGGCCGCCGAGCATCAGGCGTAGCCGGTGGAGCCGTCCGGTCGGATCGGCAGCTTGCGCTCCCAATGGACATAGTCCTCTTTGGCCAGCATGTGCTCGTCGATCTCAACGCCCCAGCCCGGGCGGTCGGGGCGCAGCTCGAGATGGCCGTCCTTGGGCAGATAGGGGTCGACCACCCACTTGGTCTCGAGCGGCAGCCGATACTCCAGGATCTTGAAGTTCGGCTGGGCGGCGCAGAAGTGCAGGTTCACCGCGGTGGCGAGCGGGCCCATCGGGTTGTGCGGGGCGACGGTCACATAGTGGGCCTCGGCCAGCGCCGCGATCTTGCGCATCTCGAGGAGCCCGCCGACGACGCCCACGTCGGGCTGGATGATGTCGGCACCGCCTGCCGCCAGCAGGCTCAGGAACTCGAAGCGGCTGTAGAGGCACTCCCCGGTGGCGAGCGGGCAGCGGAGCTCGCTCCTGAGCCTCGCCCAGGCCGGGATGTGCTCCGGGCGGATCGGCTCCTCGAAGAAGAGCGGGTCGTAGGGGGCGAGCGCGTTGCCGAGCTGGATCGCCTGCCAGGGCTCGAAGATCTTGGCGTGGGAATCGAACGCGAACTCGAATGCAGCAGGGCAGACCTCGCGCAGTCGTGCGAAGTAGTCCGCAGCCGCGCTCACCACGAGACCCCAGCGGCTGGCGTGGATGTCGGCCCGGTAGGGGCTGAGCTTGAAGGCCGTGAAGCCCCACGCCTCGTGCAGCCGCTCGACCGCCTCCTTGCACTCGGCGGGGTCGGGTGCGGTGTAGACGCCGGCATAGACGCGAACCCGATCGCGGCTGTGGCCGCCCAGCAACATGTAGACGGGCACGCCCAGCGCCTTGGCGGAGATGTCCCACAAGGCCTCGTCGATCGCGGCGATGGCGGCGAGCCCGAGAGCGCCAGGCGGAAAGCGGCTCTGCTGGAGGAGCTTCAGGACGAGGCGCTCGATCCGCCTCGGATCCTCGCCGACGATCTGCCCGAAAAGATACTCGAGCAGCGGCGGCAGGGCGCGATCGGGCCCGTGATCGTAGCACTCGCCCCAACCGCTAGGGCCGTCCTCTGTGTCGATCTTGACCAACAGCCGCGGGCGGTCGCGATCGCGCTGCATGTAGGTCGTGAGCGCTCTTATGCGCATCGGCGGCACCTCCCCGAACGACGACGACGACCTGGTCTCTATTCCGCGTCGCGCCGCACGACCAGCCGGAAGGGCGCGATGGCCGGCCGTGTCGAGCGCGAGCCGGAGATCAGCCCTGACGAAACTGCATGGATGGTCTGTCACGTGGCTCGCAAGGTCGCTTCTGCTATCGGCTAGGGCGCACCGCCCGTGACACCGGGGCAGGCAGCGGGCGGTGCACGCAGCCATCCGGCTGTGAACGACACGGACCAACAGGGCGTCCTTCGACATGCGGCATGCACGTGGCGCGGTCATCTCGGCGGTCGTGGTGATCGTCGTGGCATCGGCGACCGAGGTCGGCCTCCGGGTCTTCCCTGGTCTCGTGCCGCATGCCCTCCTCAAGGAGTTCCAGCCCGACCTGCGCCTCGAGATCGCCACGAGCCTGCACCTGAAGAACCACACCCAGATGCGCGACATCCCGCGCGACGATGGCGGGGCCCCCCTGCCCGTCTTCAAGCCCAACACGAAGATCGAGTACCGGCCGCGCGACAGCTCGGACCCGATCACCGTCATCCTGGACGAGAACGGCTTCTGCAATCCCGACACGAAGACGTCCGGCAAGGCCAGGATCGACATCGTCGCGCTCGGCGACTCGTTCACCGCCTGCACCGCGACGCGGCCCGGCGACGGCTGGCCCTCCCGGCTCGGTGCCCTGCTCGGCCGCAGCGTCTACAATCTCGGCCAGAGCGGCGTCGGTCCCTACGAGTATCTCCAGATCCTGCTCGACTTCGGGCTCGCCAAGCACCCCGACGTGGTGATCATGAACATCTACGAGGGCAACGATCTTCGGGATTCCGTCCAGCATCTGAACTACGTGGACGCCGCAAAGCAGGGCCGACACCTGTTCGAGCGGGCCGACGATCGGAGCAGCGGCCCCGACTTCGGGCGCTGGCTCAGCAATCCCGTCGGCCGTCACAGCTATGCCTGGAACCTCCTCGTGACCGGATTCCATCAAGCCTACGAGGGCCTCGATTCCGGGCTGATGATCTTGGAGGGTCGCCTGCCGCCCAGGGCCGACTTCCGCTACTCGCTGGCCTTTCCCGGTCACGACGTGCCGTTCAACGTCAAGAACCGCGACGACAGCGAGGTCGACTATGCGCGCCTCCTGCGCGCCGGCATCGTCCAGACGAGCGCCTTCGACGGCGCGCTCGAGCGCTTCGTGGCGCTGGCCAAGGAGTGGCATTTCCAGGCGGTCGTCGCCTACTCGCCGTCGGCCTACTCGGCCTACACATCCTATGTGCATTTCCAGGACCCGGCCCTGGCCCCCCTGCTCCGCCACTATCATGCGACGCTCGAGGCCTACTTCACCGCCAGGGCCAAGGATCTGGGCTACCTCTTCGTCGATCTGACCCCCGGCCTCAGGGAGGCCGCGGCCGAGCTGCAGGCGCGCAAGCTCCTCTATTTCCCGGCCAGCACCCACTATACCGAGGAGGGCCAGCGCGTCGTCGCCGAGACCCTGGCGCAGGCGCTGGCGCCCCAGACGGCCTTCCACTGAGCCCCGGCGCACGGCACGGTCGCGTTCTCCCGACTGGCCCGTTATATCGATCGACGATCGCCCAGCGAGGAGACAGGGATGGCCCGACCCGAGATCCATTGCGTCCTCGACGCCAAGGCCAAGACCGGCGAGGGCGCCGTCTGGGACGTGGCCGAGCAGGCCTTGTTCTGGGTCGACATCCCCGAGGGGCAGCTCTACCGCTTCGATCCGGCGACCGGCGAGAACAGGGCCTGGCCGATGGGTGAGCCTATCGGCTGCCTCGCCCTGCGCGAGGCCGGCGGTGCGGTGGTCGCGCTCAAGTCCGGGGTCTATCTCTTCGACTTCGAGACGGGCGCCAAGACGCCGCTCTGCAGCCCCGAGGCCGATCGGCCGCACAACCGCTTCAACGACGGCGCCACGGATACCAAGGGCCGCTTCTGGGCCGGGACGATGAAGCTCTCGGGGCCGCGCGAGCCCACCGGCGCCTTCTACCGGATCGAGCCCGACGGCCGCTGGACGCGCTGGGTCGACGGCATCTACACGACGAACGGCCAGACGTTCAGCCCCGACGGGCGCACCTTCTACTGCTCGGAGACCCATGCCGACGTGCAGACCATCTGGGCCGCGGACTACGATCCGGACAGCGGCGAGGCCGGCGAGCGGCGCGTCTTCTTCGACGCCCACGCCGTGGCGGGCCGGCCCGACGGCGGCACGGTCGACGCCGACGGCTGCTACTGGATGGCCGGCGTCGGCGGCTGGCAGCTCGTGCGCATCACGCCCAGGGGCGAGATCGACCGGATCGTCGACCTGCCGGTCGAGCGGCCCACCAAGCCCATGTTCGGCGGCCGCGATCTCGACACCCTGTTCGTCACCACGATCAGCACGGGCCTCACCGCCGGCAGCGAGGCGCAGCAGCCGCAGGCAGGCGGGCTCTTCGCCGTCACCGGCCTCGGCGTGACGGGGATCCCGCAGACGCGCTTCGCCGGCTGAGGCGACCAGGGCCAGGGCCAGGGCCAAGGCACGTATCAAAAAAGAGACGAGGAGGCAGACGCCATGAAGAAGCTCATCAACCAGGTCGACGACATGCTCACCGAGGCCCTGAACGGCTTCGGCCTGGCACATGCCGATCTGGTCCGGGTCAGGCACGAGCCCACCTTCGTCGCCCGCGCGGCGCCGACGCGCCCGGGCAAGGTGGCGCTGATCTCGGGCGGCGGATCGGGTCACGAGCCGATGCATGCGGGCTTCGTCGGCCAGGGCATGCTGGATGCCGCCTGCCCCGGCCAGGTCTTCACCTCCCCCACCCCCGATCAGATGCTGGCCGCAGCCCAGGCGGTGGGCACCGAGGCCGGCGTCCTCTTCATCGTCAAGAACTACGAGGGGGACGTGATGAACTTCGAGATGGCGTCCGAGATGCTGGACGGGCGCCATGCGACCGTGCTCACCAACGACGACGTCGCCGTCGAGGCCTCGACCTTCTCGACCGGCCGCCGCGGCGTCGCCGGCACCGTCATCGTCGAGAAGATCGTCGGTGCCGCGGCCGAGGCCGGCGCCGAGCTTGGCGCGCTCGAGGCGCTCGGCAAGCGGGTCAACGACCGCACCCGCTCGATGGGCGTGGCGCTCACCTCCTGCACCGTGCCCGCCGCCGGCCGCCCGACCTTCGAGCTGGGCGAGGGCGAGATGGAGATGGGTGTCGGCATCCACGGCGAGCCCGGCCGCCGCCGCGTGCCGCTGATGCCGGCCGATGCCATCGCCGAGGAGATGGTAGGCGCCATCACGGCCGATCTCGGCGCCGCCAGCGGCTCGCCCGTTCTCGTTCTCGTCAACGGATTCGGCGGCACGCCTGCCATGGAGCTTTCTCTCATGTACGGCGCCGCGCGGCGCCTGCTCGAGGGCAAGGGCCTTACCGTCGCCCGCTCGCTCGTGGGCAACTACTGCACCTCGCTCGACATGGCCGGCTGCTCGATCACGGTGACGGCGCTGGACGACGAGCTGACGCAGCTGTGGGACGCGCCCGTCCACACGCCGGCGCTGCGCTGGTGACGAGGGTTTTGCCTCTTCGCCTGTCTCACATCGCCTGGAAGCACGCCGGGACGCGGTCTGCGGTAGCCCAAGAGATCGTCGCCGTCCGGTAAGGCGTGGCGGGTCCGGCAAGAGTTGCAGGTCGCCCGATGAGCCGGGCCCCGCACCGAGATCAGTACATGGCCATGCCGCCATTTACGTCGAGCGTCGCGCCGGTGATGTAGGCGGCATCTTCCGAAGCGAGGAACGCCGCCGCCTTCGCCACCTCCAGCGGCTCGCCGGCCCGCTGCATCGGTACCAGCTCGCGGAGCCACTCCTCGCGGGTCGCGGCTGACGTATGTCGGTCGTGGAAGGGCGTGCTGATGATACCTGGCGCCAGCGTGTTGACGGTTACGGAGAAGGACGCCAGCTCCTTGGCGAGCCCCTTGGACAGCGTCAGCAGGGCTGCCTTCGCCGCGTGATAGGGGATGGAGCCCGGTCCGCCGCCGGTACGCGCGCCGACGGACGAGATGTTGATGATCCGCCCCCACTTCTGCGCCGTCATCGGTGCGATCGCCTGCTGGCAGCAGAAGAAGGCGCTGGACAGATTGAGATCGATAGCCTCGCGCCAAAGCGTCTCCGGCGTCTCGGCGGTTGGCATCCGCTTGACCATGTCGCCGGCATTGTTGACGAGGATGTCGAGGCGGCCGAAGCGCTGCATGTGCGCAGCGAAAAGCCGCTCCACCTCGGAGACCTGGCGCACATCGGCCTGCACGATGAGCGCCGAGCCGCCGAGGCTCTCGACGGTGCCCATGACGGCCTCGGCGCCGGCCCGGTTGTGGAAGTAGTTGATCGTCACCGACGCGCCCTCGCGCGCCAGCTCTTCGGCGATCGCCGCGCCGATCCCACTGCTGGCGCCGGTGATCAGCGCTGCCCGTACACGCAGCTTCATGGTTTCGCGGCTCCCCTGCGATCCTTGTCCAGCCATCCGCCGATGGAGGCCGTCAGCTCGGTCTCGGTGCCCGCAAAATAATGGTCGCCTCTCTCCAAAAGTAGCACGTCGACCTCGGCTTCGGTGGCGGCTGCCACGAACTCGTCGGCGCGCGGAAGCGGCTCTATCAGGGTGTCGACGGCACCCTGCACCACCAGCGCCTCGCCGCGCATGGCAGCGGCACTGGCGAGCACCTGGTCCCAGATCGCCGGCCGATAGCTCTTGACCGAGCCCAGGGTCGTCAGGACGTAGCGGAAGGGCCGCGCATCGCCCGACTGGGCGGAATAGCAAACGACCTTGTTGCACCCGAAGCCGTGCGCCAACAGCACGAGGTCCCGACACCCCGCGCTCTCCAGGTGATCGAGGCCGGCGCGAATGTCGAAGTGCGACCGCTCGAAATCGACGGGGTCGGGGAGATCGTGATCGCGCATGTTGAGGGAAAGGCAGACGGAGCGCTGGGCCAACGCCGGGGCCAGCCACCGGCAGGGGCCGCGATAGAAATTCCAGGTCAGACCATGGACGAGCAGGATTCCGACCGGGGCATGCGTATCGGCGGGTCGATAGCACGCCCCGTCGAGATCGACCCCGTCCTGCGTGGTAACGGTGACAAGCTCAAGCGGCATTCACGAGTCCTTCTGGACGAGACGGAGAAAAGTCAGCCCTTGACCGCGCCTGACAGCATGCCGCGCATGACAGCGCCGCGGAAGATGAAGGCGAGCGCCGCCGGGATCACCGCGGCGACGATTCCCGCGCTGTTGAGCAGACCCCAGTTGGGCTCGCTGATCGGGTTCAGCGCCTGCGCCAGGGCGACGGACAGCGGCCACGCGGCATCCGAGGACGTCAGGGTGAGCCCGACGATGAAATCCGACCAGACCGAGATGAAGACGAACGCGCCGGCGGCAAAGAGGGCATTCTTGGAAAGCGGCAGGACCACGCGGAAGAAGGCACCCGTCGGCGTGCAGCCGTCGAGCACGGCAGCTTCCTCCAGCTCGCGCGGGAAGTCCCGATAATAGCCTTCCAGGATCCAGATCACGAACGGCAGGAGAAGGCCCGCGTCGACGACGATCAGCCCCGTCAGCGTGTCGAGAAGCTGGACGTCGTTGAGCGCGAAGTAGATCGGGATGATGATGGCGGCCACCGGGATCATGCGCGTGGCCAGCAGGCCCAGCAGGATCCATTTGCGCGTCCTTCGTTCCAGGAAGCGGCTGATCGAATAGGCCGACACCGACCCGAACAGAATGCAGATCAGCATGGTGCAGCCCGCGATGACCATGCTGTTCACGAACGCGCGCGGGAAGGACCTGATCTGCGGATTCTGATCGAGGACGGCGGCGTCGCCACCGGGAAGCTGGAATAGGGTCGCGTAGTTCTCGAGCGTCGGGGCATGGGGAAGCCAGTGCGGCGGCTGAACGTGCAGCTCACTGTTGGACGAGATGCTGGAGATCAGCATCCACGCCGGCGGCGCCACGAGGTAGAAGAGCGCCAGGGCGAAGAGCAGCGCCAGCCCCGCGGTCCGGCCGATCTCGAGAGGTGCCCGGCCCTCGATCCGCGGCCACTTCATCGGCCCTTATGCTCCTTGGGCAGCATGCCGATGTAGAGGCATGTGATGGCGAAGGTGAGCAGCGCCAGCAGGCAGGCCACCGCGGATGCAGCACCCATGTCGCCAAGGTTGAAGGCCTGCGAGAAGACGAAATAGCTGAGCACGGTCGTGGCCTCGCCCGGACCGCCGCTGGTCAGCAGGTAGACCAGGTCGAAGGCGCGCATCGACCAGACGACGCAGAAGAGGACCGCGACGGCGATCGAAGGGGAGAGCAGCGGCAGCGTGACGAACCGGAACTGCGCCCACGCGCCGGCCCCGTCGATCTGCGCCGTCTCGTACAGCTCCGCTGGAATGGACCGCAGCCCCGCATAGAGGATGATGACCACGAAGGGGACGAGCTTCCAGGAGTAGGCGAAGATGACCGCGTTCATCGCCGATGTCGGCGTGCTGAGCCACGCCTGATAGCCGTCGATGACGCCGATCCGCTGCAGGAATCCGTTAAGAGCACCGTAGGTCGGGTTGTAGATCCATTGCCACATCAGGGCATTGACGATCTCCGGAACCGCCCACGGCAGCACGGTGGCGATGATCAGGACGCTCGACAGCTTGAGCTTGCTGTCGAGGAGAAGGGCGATCCCCAAGCCGACCACGGCGCTGATCGTGACGGACATGACGGCAAAGTAGACGGTGTTCCAGAAGGCCCGCAGAACCGAGGGGTCGGCGAGAACGAAGCGATAGTTGCTCCAGCCGGCAAACACGCCCGAGCTCGCGCCAAAGCGCAGGTCGTGGAAGCTGAGGTAGACGACATAGGCAAGCGGCAGGACGCTGAACGCGATGACAAGCGCGGCCGTAGCGAGATTGAACGAGCACAGCACCCAGTCGGCGCGACCGAACTGCGCATTCGCCCTGGAGGTCGAGCGCTTTGGCACCTTCGCAAGCTCCCTGGAGGCGGCCGCTCATCCGCAGGTGAACAAGAGAGGTCGGGAGAGGGCTGCCGGCATACCTCCCCTCCCCGATCCCGACGCCAATATTCGCTCTCGCCCGACGCTCCGCCGGAACCATCATGGCAAGCCTACCGCCACCTTGCTGCGGCGTTGCTGCCCACGCTCAGTCGTAGCGGGCCGAAAGGGCCTTTGCCTTATCGGACCACAGCTTTGCCGCGTCCTCCGGCGTCGTACGGCCGCTCAGGACCTCCTGAAGCACCCCGTTCGCATACTGCTCCCACTCGGTGTACCAAGCCCTCTGGAAGGGAGCCACAGCGCTCATGTGGATGGCGTTCTCCAGATTGGCCTCGACGTCCGCCGGGTCCGCGCCCCAAGACGTGAGCGAGGCGGCGATGGCCTTGTCCTTCTCCAGACCCTCGTAGCCCCAGGTGAGAGTGCCGCTCTCCACCCAGTGGCGCGGCGTGACGTAGTCGCCGCTCTTGTCGGTGCCACCCAGGTATTTGAGCAGGCGCCAGGCGGCATCCTTGCTCTTGCTGGCCGAGTTCATCGCATACATGCGCGCGAAGCCGACGGTGGTCTGCTTGTCCGGCAACGCCGCGAGCTTCGCATCACCGGCGACCTTGGAGTCTCCGGGCTTGTTCGCCCATTGTGGGCCGGCAAAGAAGTTCGCGGTCAGGATCGTGTAGTAGTTGCCCGTCATGAAGGCGCGTGCCGAGTTGTTCGGGTCGAGCTCGATGCCCTTCGGGTCCGACAGGCCATCACGATAGGTCCCTGCCCACCATTTCAGCGCCTCGACGGCCGTCGGGGTAATGTCGAGCTTGTCGTCGAGGAGCTTGCCGCCGCGTGAGGCGATCATGGCGTTGAGCGCCCACATTCCTCCCCAGCCGGTATATTTGACAGGCCACAGAAGCGGAGCGCTACTGAGGCCCTTCTCCTTGATCATCTTCGCCTGCTGAGACCACTCCTCATAGGTCTTGGGCGGCGCGCTTATCCCCGCCGCCGCCATCATCTTCTTATTGTAGATGATACCGAAATAGCTCGTATAGTATGGAAGCCCGTATAGCTTGCCCTTATACACCATGGACTGCCGGGCGAGAGGCAGCATCTTGGACTTCAGCTCCTTCGCCCCGGGGTAGCTGTCGAGGGGCTCGAGCCAGGAAGCCCACTGGCCGAGAATATTGTCGAAGACATAAAGCACGTCGAACGGCGTTCCACCGTTCTTCATCAACATTACCTTGGCGGCGTATTGCGCCGAAGGGAAGAACTCGACGTCGACCTTGACGTCCGGGTTGGCTTCCTCGAAGCCCTTGACGAATCCCTGAACCGTGCCGGCCTGGTAGTTCCAGGCGAGCATCTTCAAATGCGTCTCAGCCCGCGCGGCCGAGAGAGGCGACGCAGCGATCAGGGATACGACGACGGTCGCCACGAGTCCGCGGAGAAGCGAGCGCCGATGAAGAGCCTCTGTCCATCGTCTCAAGATCGGTTTCCCCTCTGAAGCATGGAGACGGGGGCCGACGGCATGGCCCCTCTCGCGGCGTGTGTGAGCGCCTCGGTCTCGTGGAAAATGGAATCTCGTGGGAGCCTGCTCGGACGGCTTCCGCCACGGCTTGTTTAGGTAGGAGTGTCGCGGCAGACCGCGCTTTGTCAACAGTCAAGACCGACTGCCCGTGCCCCGCCATCGGGGCCGGAACGACGAGGACGCTCCAAGCCATCAGCAGACTCGTCAGCGCGGCCGGAGGCCGGTGAGCGTGGCGCCGGCCGCTCAGTGCTCTTCCGGCCGGCGCAGCCCCGCCAGCATCTCGGCGAAGCCGGTGCGGCAGCGGAAGCCCAGCACCTCTTCCGCCAGCCCTGCCGCGTAGACGCGGTCGATCGACTGGAACATGGTCCAGCCGCGTTGGCGATAGAGATCCGCATAGTCCGGGAAGTAGCGGGCCACGACGGCCGGGGCGTCGGCGATCAGCTCGGCGCAGTCCTCCGGTCGGAACGGGGTCGGCGCCGAGACGATGAGCTGGCGAAAGCCGATCTCCGGCGCCTGCTCCAGCGCCATGACGTGCGCCTCGGCGGCATCCTCCACGGTGAGCCGCCGGAACAAGAGCTCGTTGGCCTTGGTGTTCTCGTCGGACTGCGGGATCTCGTGGGCCATGTCGTCGGCCTCCGGGAAAAAGCGGCTCGTGCGCAGCACGACGACCGGCAGGCCCTGCTCCTCGAAGGTCATGCGGCAGAGATGCTCGGCCGCGAGCTTCGTCACACCGTAGATGTTGCGCGGCTCGAGAAGCGCCGTGTCCTCGGTGATCCAGGCGGCGCGCTCCGCGCCGCCGGCGCGGCCTGCCCGGATGGCGCTCGTGATCATCACCGAGGTCGTCGAGGTGAAGACGAAGCGGTCGACACCGGCCGCCACCGCCGCCTCGAGCAGGTTGAGCGTGCCCTGGACGTTGACGGCCACGAACGCGCTCGCCGGGTGGCGGGCGATGTCGGGCTTGTGCAGGGCGCCTCCATGGATCACCGCGGTAATCCCATGGCGCGCGATCACGTCCTCGACGGCCGCGCGGTCGGCGACCGAGGCGACGATAGTGGTATCGGGGCCCGGCTGCACGTCGAACCCCACCACCCGATGCCCGTCCCGCCTCAGCCGCGGGGCGAGCGTCCGGCCGAGCCAGCCGGACGAGCCTGTGAGAAGAATGCGCATGGATCAGCTCGCAAGCTCAAGCCTGCTCCGTCTTCCGGCCTGCGCGCCTCGGCGGATCAGGCCTCCTTCAGATAGTCGTAGACGACCTCGCCAAGACCCAGCGTGAGGTCGGTGACGAAGTGGGTGGCCCCCAGCACCTCGCGCACGGGGAGCCGCGCCACGTCGCACATCACGTGCGAGAAGAGCTGGAGCGCCGCCGGGCCCGACCAGGCGCCCTTGAGCGTGACGTCCTCGAGATAGTAGCGCACGAGCTCGCAGATGCGCGGCGTGCAGTCGACATGGGGAATGATCTTCACCATGAAGGCGGGCTTGGCCAAGCTCTTCAGGAGCGGCGCCGGGTCGAGCTCCTTGTGCTTGTAGCCCATCGTGGCGGAGACGCAGAGCACCGAGCCGTAGTGCAGCGTGCAGACCAGTGTCTCGCACTCGTGCACGACCTTGGGGGTGGCGAGCTTCTTCGGAAACCCCCAGATCTCGCGGCCCCCGGCGATGGGCGAGTAGTCGTCGAGATACATGGCGTGGACGTAGCCGCCCTCCTGGACGGTGCCGTCCTTGTCCTTGAAGCGCACCGGGATGACCTGCCCGGTCTCGGTATAGTCGCCGAAGCCCGTCGAATCCGGCATGCGGATGAACTCGTAGGTGACGGTGTCGCCCGCGGGCTCCAGCGGCTCCGGCACAACCTCGCGCAGCAGCTCGGGGTCGGTCCGGTAGGTGATCACGACGAACTCGCGATTATAGAACTTGTAGGGTCCGGGCGGGTAGGACGGATCGGTCAGCGGCATGTTGAACGCCTTGCGAACGTCGGCGATCTTCATCGGTCACGTCTCCTGATGGGTATCGGCTGTCCGGAATCACGGAAAATCATCGGTGGGAAAGGCGGTCGCGGGTCCATCTACCTCTTGCGCAAGGCCGGTTGTCGACGATGGCCGACCGGCGGCGACCGCGCTCGTCCCCTTCCTCCGGGCGCGCTCGCGGCGTCGAGCCGGGCTGCCGGAGGCTGGAAAGCTGCAGATCCGGGCAGTCAGCGTGGCAGCGCCGCCCCCGCCCCGTCAACGCCCACGCGGCCATCGGCCTCGATTTCCCGCCAAAGGCAGCCGGCACCGCAGGCAAGCTCCACGGACCCTTTGCGCTCCCCGACGGTTAGGGAGATGCCGGTCTCTTGCGCGCCTCGGGAGGCCGGCCGCCGGCCTTACGTCGGGAAAAACAGAGCGTACGGAGAGCTTCAATGCGTGTCGCAGACATCATGCGCCGCTCCTTCGAGGTGGCGCACCTCCACGAGCCGCTGGACCGCGTCCTGGACCGTCTGGCGGCCGAGGGGACGGACGCCATCCCGGTCGTGGACGGCGACCGGATCGTCGGGCTGGTGACACGTGACGGGGTCGAGCACGCCCTGACCGCAGCACCCGAGGGAGCCGAGGTCGCGGTTCGCGACATCGTGGGCTCCGGCGCGCCCCACTGCCTCGAGAGCAGCAGCGTGGAGGAGGCACGGGCGACGATGCGCGCCGCCGGCGTCTATAGCCTCGCCGTGCTGAACGACAATGAGGAGCTGGTCGGCATCGTCCACGAGACGGCCCTGCCGGGCGAGGAGGACGCCGTGGCGGCGCCGGCCGCCCAGATGCCGGGCGCCGACGACACCGAGGAACGCCACGCCGGCCTCAAGGTCTATGCGGAGCGGCCCCGCCTCCAGTCGAGTGCCGACGAGCCGGGCCGCGAGCCAGGACCGCCCCGGCGATGACCGCGCCCGCCCAGGTCGGGCGCGGCCGGCCCGACGGGTGACGCCATGCTGGATGAGGTCACGCTCGGTGCCGCCGGGATCGGGCTCGAGGGCATAGCCCTCCGCCTCGGCGTCGCCACGATCCTGGGCTTCCTCGTCGGGCTGGACCGCGAGTACCGAGGCCGCGCGCTGGGCCTCCGCACCAACATGCTGGTGAGCGTGGGCGCCTGCCTCTTCGGCGTCCTGGCCGTCCAGATCGTGGCCGTGTGGGGCCACGGGCCCGAGCAGGTGCGGCTCGACCCGACGCGTGTCGTCGAGGGCATCATCGGCGGCATCGGCTTCCTCGGCGCCGGCGCCATCCTGCACGCGCGGGGCGAGATCAAGGGCGCCACCACAGGTGCTACGATCTGGGCCGTGGGCGGCGTGGGCCTCGCCGTCGGCCTGGGCTTCTATGCCACCGCCATCGGCGGCGCCCTCATCATCCTCTTCATCGTGACCGTGCTGGGGATCGTCGAGCGCAGGCTGCTCCCGGACGGGCGGCCGTCCCAGGGGCCGCCCAGACTAGCCGTGCCAGCGGCTGTCGCTAGGGCGATGACGGCGCCGGCGTGTCGATGGGCACCCAGGGCTTGGGCTCGCAGCCCGTCGGCGTCAGCGGCGGGCCGACCACGCAACGGGGATCGTCCGTCGCAGCGTCGGCCGGCCCCGCGGCGGGTGCCAGGTCTCCCGCAGGGTCGAGCGCGGGTATGGCGGTGGCCTCGGGCCCGTGGTTCGCCCGCTCCGCCAGCTGCAGCAGCCACCATTCGCGGGCCGAGAAGGCGCTGCCGCGTTCGCAGGCACCGCCCAGCAGCTGGTCGGCAAGCTTGGTGAGATAGGGGGGAATGACGCAGCTGTCGTGCCACGCGCGCTCGATGCGGTTCAGCACCCCAAGCCACTCATAGGTGGTCCGGTCGCCGCCCCTCGCCTGGGCCGATGGCCTTGCGGCCCCGGCACCCCCCGAGCGGTCGCCCAGCAGCCGCGCCAGAGCCTCCTGATGGGCGGCCGGCGCCGGCTCGCCCGGCCCGCCCTCGATCAACGGCATCGACGCATGCAGCCCCTGGTCGCGGATCAGCTCTTCCAGTGCCTGATCGCCGGCCGTGACGGCACCGCGCAGGTCGACGAGATTGAGCCTTGCCGGCGGCCTGTCCAGGGTCTGCCATGTCACGCCGTCGAGGCGTGCTGCCCGCAGATCGGCCCCGTCCAGATAGGCGCCGGCCAGGTTGGCGAGCGTGAGGTCGGCGCGTGCGAGATAGATGCCGACGAGCCGTGCCTCCTCGAGCTGGGCATCGGCGAGGCGGATCTGCCCGGCACCGGCGCCTGAAAGGTCGGCAGCGTTGAGATGCGTCCCGCGCGCGCGGGCGCAGTCGAGGTTGGCGCCGACGAGGCGGGCCTCGTTGAGATTGGCGCCGTCGAGCCAGGCGCCGGAAAGGTTGGCGCCGGGCAGATCGGCGACGCCGAGGAGGGCGCCCGAGAGATCGGCCTCGACCAGATCGGCCATCTTGAGCTTGGCCTCGCGCATCCTGGCCTCGCGCAGATCGGCCTTGTGCAGCCGGGCACCGTCGAGATCGGCCCTGGCGAAGCTCGCCTCGGCCGCCACCGTGCGGCAGTAGCGGCGCCCGCCGCCGTCATAGGTGATGAAGCCGCCGCAGCGGTCGAACTCGGTCTCGGGCACGTCACCCAGGTCGGCGGAGGCGAGGCCGGCATCGTCGAACCGGGCGCCGAAGAGATTGGCGCCGCGCAGATCGGCATGGCTGAGATCCGAGCCGGTGAAGTCGGCGAAGCGCAGATCGCGGCCGCGCAGGTCGAAGCCGCCACCGATCCGCTGGGCCGGCGCCTTGCCGTCCGGGGCGAAGCTCGCGCCCCGCACCACGAGATTGCGGCGCATGTCGAGCGGTGTCGTCGGTGCCTCGAACAGAAGATAGGAGAGGCATCGCATCCGGCGCTGCGGTGCCCCGTCGAAGGGCGGCACGGGCCGCACCTCGACCCAGGGCTGCCACCAGGAGCAGGACTCCGGCAGCGCGCCACCGTCTGGGTCGGACGGGCTCGCCGCATAGGCCTGGAGGGCCAGGGGGCGAAGCTCGTCCGGATCGACCCTGCAGGGGTCGATGCCGCGCGGCTCCCGGCCTTGCGGGTCGCTGCTCGCGTCCACCACGTAGCCGACGGGCTCTGTCGGCTGGTCGTCGGGCAGGGTGGCGATCGTCCAGGAGAAGAGCACCGCCATGACCGCGAAGAGGCCGAGCGTCGCAAAGCCCAGCGTGCCCACGACATGGCGCATGGGGCGCGAGAGCCTGCCGCTGCGGGTGACTGCGGACCGCCGCGAGCGCGTGCCCAGCCCGCGGATGGTCAGCGACCACATCGTCACGAGCATGACGACGTCGAAGAGGACGAGCAGCTGGTGGAAGGCGGTGATGCGCGGCGCGTGGTAGGGCAGGAAGCGGATCTGGACGAAGATCAGCGCCACGATCGGCACGACGATGACGGCGATCCAGATCAGCACGCCCGCGATGAGACGAAAGCGGCCGAGCCCGCCCAGAAGATATTGCGTGAGCGGATAGGACGGGCCCGGCGGCGGACCGTCGGCACGCGCCGGCCGCCTGTCGAAGGCATGCCGGACGCAGCGCGAGAGCTGGTAGAGAAGAAAGAGCAGGTAGGCGTGAAGGGCGAGGAACAGAAGCGGCCCTATCACGTAGAAGCCCACGATCGGCAGGTCGACGTTGAGGATGGGCAGGCGGACCGCGGTGCCGCGCAGGAGCTGCTCGTGCGTGGTGGCGGCGACGGTGGTGACGAAGTAGGCGGCGAAGCTCGTGAACCAGAAAAGCGCCCGCCTGACCTCGCCTGTTGCCTCGTCGAGGCGCTTCGCGGTGACGTCCTCGTCGGCCACGAGCCTGTTCCCCCAAGGATCGCAGGCCGAACGCACGCATGGCGCGAGCGCCGGCTGCATACCTGGAGGCTGCCCCCTGCGGGGGCGCGCGTCAACCGCCGGGGGCGGCACCGGCCTTCCGGCCGGCGCGCGCCCGCGAGGCTACGGCGTCAGCCGGCCGTGCTGAGCCTGATGACGTTCCACGAGGCCGGGCGCAGCTCGACGGAGAGCTTGCCGCCCTCGAGGCGCACCGCCTCGAGCTGGCTGGGCTTGATGCGGTCGGGCGCGTCCTTGCTGTTCACCGCGTCCAGATCCTGGTCCTCGAGCTGGTGCGCCCGCTCGACCGACAGCCCGCTGAAGCCGCCCGCCTTGACCGACACGTTGAGCGGCCGGTCGAGATAGCGGTTCAGCATGAAAAGGGTGAGCGTCTTGCCCGCATCGTCGTGAACGGCGGCGAGCTTCAGGTAGGGCGCGTCGCTGAAGGTGGGGAAGAGATCGCCCGTGCGCGTCCGCTCGCAATAGGTGCCCGAATAGGCCTCGGACTTGACCTGTGCCCGCAGCACCCGGCCGCGGCCGAGATTGCTGAAGTCGGCGAAGGGCCAGAAGATGGTCTGGCGCCAGGCCGGCCCCATCGTCTCGGTCATGATCGGAGCGATCGCGTTCACGAGCTGGGCGAGGCAGCCGATCTTCACCCGGTCGGCATGGTTGAGGAGCGAGATGCAGGCGCCGCCGAACACGAGCGCGTCCTGCATCGTGTAGACCTCCTCGAGAATGTGCGGGGCCACGGGCCAGCCGGGCTTGGTGCGGTTCTCCTCGCCGCGACGGGTGCGGTACCAGACGTTCCACTCGTCGAAGGCCAGCATGATCCGCTTGGTCGAGCGGCGCCGCGCCGACACCGCATCGGCCAACGCCACCACCTCCTCGATGAAGGCGTCCATGAGGTCGGGGCTCGCCAGGAACGAGGCCGTGTCCTCGGCGTAGTTGTTGAGATAGGTGTGCAGCGAGACGTACTCGACCTGGTCGAAGCAGTGCTCGAGAACCTCGTCCTCCCAGCGGCCGTAGCTCGTCATCATGCGCCCGGACGAGCCGCAGGCGGCAAGCTCGATCGTCGGATCGGTGAGCTTCATCAGCTTGGCCGCCTCGACGGCGACACGGCCATACTCGGTGGCCGTCTTGCTGCCCATCTGCCAGGCGCCGTCCATCTCGTTGCCGAGGCACCAGAGCTTGACGTCGTGCGGCTTCTCCCAGCCATGCTCGCGCCGCAGGTCGGAGAGCGCCGTGCCGGACGGGAAGTTGCAGTATTCGAGGAAGTGGCGCGCCTCGTCGGGGCCGCGCGTGCCGAGATTGACGGCCAGCATCGGCTCGATGCCGGCGAGCCTGCACCAGTCGATGAACTCGTTGGTGCCGAAGGCGTTGGTCTCGGTCGACTTCCAGGCGAGGTCGAGGCGCCGCGGCCGCTTCTCGACCGGGCCCACGCCCTCCTCCCAATTGTAGCCCGAGACGAAGTTGCCGCCCGGGTAGCGCATGACGGTGGGGGCCAGCTCCTTGACCAGCGCCAGCACGTCCTTGCGGAAGCCATGGTTGTCGGCCTGGGGGTGGCCGGGCTCGAAGATGCCCTCGTAGACGCAGCGGCCGAGATGCTCGACGAAGGCGCCGAAGAGGCGGCGGTCGGTCTCGCCGATGATGAAGTCGCGATCGAGGAGGACCTCGGCACTGGGCATGGGATGTCTCCGTAGGGGCGCTCGGTGTCGCCGATAGGGCATTATTTCGGATGGCGGCCCCGGGAGGCCGCGCGGAAAGGTCGTCGGTGGCGGAGGCGGGCCGCGCGGGCACATGGCCCGCGGCGGGTCAAAGTGAGCCTATGGCGGCATCGCTCACCTCCTCGGCCGAGGTTGCGGGCCCACCCTCCTGGGCGGCCTCGGGGGCCAGGACCGAGCTTTTGAGAAGGATCGAGTAGGGATGCGTCGGGTTGTCGAGGACGGCGCGCGCCTCCCCGCTCTCCACCACCTTGCCCTTCTGCATGATGATGATGCGGTCGCTGATGTAGTAGGCGGTGGCGAGATCGTGCGTGATGTAGATGATCGAGACGCCGAGGTCGTCGCGCAGCGCCTTGAAGAGGTTGACGATCGACATCCGAAGCGACGCGTCGACCATCGAGACGGGCTCGTCGGCGACGATCAGCGACGGCCCCGAGATCAGCGCCCGGGCGATCGCCGTGCGCTGCAGCTGGCCGCCCGACAGCTCGTGGGGAAAGCGCCCCTTCACCTCGGCGAGCGACAGTCCCACCCGCTGCAGCGCCTCGTCGGCCTTGGCCTCGATCTCGGCGCGCGACCTGGCGCCGGTGAAGCGCTTGGCGGTCATGAAGAGGTAGCGGTCGATGCGCTTCAGCGGATTGAAGGCCTCGAACGGGTTCTGGAAGATCGGCTGGACCTCGCGCATGAAGCCCAGCCGGGCCCGCCTGCCGCGCGATCGACTGCGCAGATCGGTGCCGCGAAAGAGGATGCTGCCCTCGGTGGGCGTGGCGGTGTTGAGGATCATGCGCGAGAGGGTGGTCTTGCCGCTGCCCGACTCGCCGATGATGGTGAAGATCTCGGGTCGGTCGGCGGCGAGGCTGAAGCTCACCTGGTCGACCGCGTTGAAGGTCTGGCGCGAGAGCACGCCGCCCATCGCATAGGTCTTCGTCACCTCCTCGACGCGCAGGAGATCGGCGCTCATGCGGGCGTCCCGGCCAGCTGTCTCGAGCCGCGGCTGCGCCTCGACCGTGGGCTTCACCTCGGGGCTGGCGGCAAAGCAGGCGACGCGGTGGCCGGGCGCCAGCATCGTCAGGGCGGGGTTCTCGCGACGGCAGATGTCCATGGCGAGCGGGCAGCGCGGGTGGAAGCGGCAGCCGGGCGGCGGGCTCGGCGAGGCTGGGCGGCGCCCCGGCCAGCGCCTCGCGCGGCCGCGACATCGCCGATGCGCGGCAGGCTCGCGATGAGGTGGGCGGTGTAGGGATGGAGCGGCTTCCTGAAGAGAGCGCCCGTCGGCGCCTCCTCGACGAGCCGGCCCGCATACATGATGCCCAGCCGGTCGGTGACGTTGGCGTGCACGGTGAGGTCGTGGGTCACGAAGATCATCGAGGAGCCGATCTCGCGCTGCGCCTCGCGGATCATCTTCAGCACGTCCTTCTGGACGACGACGTCGAGCGCCGTGGTCGGCTCGTCGGCGATGATGAACTCGGGCTGGCAGACGGTGGCGAGCGCTATCGTCACGCGCTGGCGCATGCCGCCCGACAGCTCGTGCGGGTAGGCGTCCAGCACGTCCGGCTGGAGGTGCAGGCGCTCGAGATGGTGGACGACGATGTCGAGGAACTCGTCCCGCGGCCGGTCGATGTGACGGGCGGCGAAGTCGATGAAGGCCTGCCGGACCCGCCGCACCGGGTTCAGCACGTTCATCGAGCCCTGCATGATGTAGGAGAGATGCCGCCAGCGGATGCGCGTCAGCTCGCGCTCGCTCAGCGCATAGATGTCGCGATCGAGGAAGCTGTAGCGGATCGTGCCGGCGACGACGTTGAGCGGCGGGCCGGATGGCAGCGGCCATGCGTCTTGATGAAGCTCGTCTTGCCGCAGCTCGAATTCGCCGGCGATGCCGTAGATCTCGTTGCTGCGGACCTCGAGCGAGATGTCGTCGACCGCCCTCACCTCGCGCTCGATGCCGAAATAGTTCATCTGATAGTAGGCGCGCAGCCCCTCGACGCGCAGGACCGGCCCGGCGGCGCCTCGGCAGGCGTCACGAAGGCGGCCCGGGTCGCCATCAGGCGGCTCCGCCCATGCGGCTGAGCCGGCTGCGCGGGTCGATATACTCGTTCATCGAGATCGCGAGCAGGAAGAGGCCGATGAAGGTCATCGTGACGAAGAGCGTCGGGAAGGCGATCCACCACCACACCCCCGCCACCATGGCGCTGTGCTGGTTCGCCCAGTAGATCATGCCGCCGATCGTGGGCGTGTCGATGTCGGTGAAGCCCAGGACCGAGAGCGTCACCTCGAGGCCGATCGACCAGTTGATGTTGTTCATCGTGGTCGAGAAGACGATCGGCAGCACGTAGGGCAGATGCTCCTCGGTGACGATCTCGCGCATCGTCATGCCGGAGAAGATGCTGGTCTGGGTGAACTCCCTGGTCTTGACGCTCATCATGACCGAGCGGATGAGCCGCGCGTCATAGGACCAGCCGAGGCAGGCCATCACCAGCGCCAGGATCGGCCATGTCATGTCTGTCGCGCAGCACGAAATAGAGGAGCACGAGCAGCGGGAAGAGCGGGATCACGATGAAGGTGTCGTTGATCGACATCAGCACGCGATCGACGATGCCGCCGCAATAGCCCGAGACGAGGCCGATCAGCAGCGAGAGGACGCGGCTGATGAGCGCCACCGTGAAGCCGAAGAGAAGCGTGTTCCTGAGCGCGAAGGAGAGCTGCCAGAAGATGTCCTGGCCGCGCGAGCTCGTGCCCATCACGAAGTCCCAGGAGGGCGGGACGTCCATCGGCACGACGTAGGTGTCGATCGGCGGATAGGGTGCGAAGGCCGACATGGCGGCGAAGCCGATGACGATCGCCATCAAGATCACGCCGAGGGCGAACTCGCGATTGTAGCGGAAGAGATCGAGGAGAACCTTCATCGCTCAGGCCACCTGCACGCGCGGATCGAGGAGCGGATAGATCATGTCGATCAGGAACACGGCGCGCCGAGACGGCGATGATCGAGATCGAGGCGATGCCGATGACGAGGCTGTAGTCCGACGGCGTGGACGGCATCGATCAGAAGCTTGCCGATGCCGGGATAGCCGAAGACCTGCTCGGTGATGATGGCGCCGTTGAAGATGGCGCCCAAGGACATGGCGAGGCCGGTTATCTGCGGCATGAAGGCGTTGCGCATGACGTAGCTGCCGAGGATGCGGTTGCGGTCGACGCCGCCCAGCTCGGCATAGACGACATAGTCCTCGGTGATGATGTTCGAGACGAGCGAGCGCATCCCCATGAACCAGCCGCCGATGCCGACGAGGATGAGCGACAGCGCCGGCAGGATCGAATGGCGCAGCACGCTCGAGATGAAGGCGAGGCTCCAGCCTTCCTGGAGGTTGATCTGGTAGCCGCCGCCGATCGGCAGGATCGGCCAGACGAAGCCGAAGAGAACGAGGATGACGAAGGCCACGATATAGTAGGGGATCGGGTGCAGGCCCATCGTGATCACGCCGATGACCTTGAGCGAGCGGCTGTTCGCGATAGTAGCCGGCGAGTCCGCCCAGGAGGTTGCCCAGCACCCAGCTGATCAGTCACCGCGGTCACGAGAAGACCGATGGTCCAGGGCAGCGCCCGCCAGATCAGCGTCGACACCGGCGTGGGAAAGGCCGAGAGCGAGGGACCGAAGTCGAGGACGGCCAGCCGCTGCCAGAACTGGATGTATTGCTGCACCGGGGTCGCATCGAGCCCGTAGAGCTCGCGCAGCGACTTCCTCAGCATCTCGATCGCCTCGGGGCTCGACGAGCCGAAGGAGGTGACGGCCGTCACCGCCTGATCGACCGGGTCGACCGGCGAGAGATGGGTGATGAGATAGGTGATGTTGATGCCGATGAAGACGACGAGCACGAACTGCGCCAGCCGCTTCAGGACATAGGCACCGTAGCTTGACATGTGGCCCGCCGTCCGGACCGGGAGAAGATGCCGGGGCGGGCGGCCCGTCGCAGGGCCGCCCGCCGCTCGATCGCCGATCGGGGCCTAGGCCTTCTTGGTCGGCTTCAGCTTGACCATCATGTACTTCGTGTTGGCCCAGTTCGGCACGGGATCGGTATAGGGATCGGCCGGCGAGCTGGGGAAGCCCTGCCAGTAGGTCGTGTCCATCGAGGTGAACACATTGTAGGACATCAGCGGGATGGTGGGCATCTCGTTGGCGACGAGCTTCAGATACTCGATGCCGTACTCCACCCCCTTGGGATCATCGAAGCCGATCTTGCGAATGCCCTCGATGATCTTGTCGAGCCGCGGATCCGACCAGCGCTGCCAGTTGCGCGCGGTCTGCGGCTGGCCGGGCTTGGCGACGAACTGCGAGTGCCAGCTGTCGAGGAAGAAGGAGAGGTCGGGATGGCCGCCCCAGGTCTCCACGCTCCAGGAGATCATGGCCTCGTAGTCGCCGGCGGCGCGCGCGTCGACCATCGTGCCCTGGGCCACGACGGTCTTGGCGTCGATGCCGAACTGGCGCCATTGCTGGGCGATCATCGAGCCGGCTCGGGTCATGGTCGGCCGCAGGTCGCCCTCGACCGTGATCTTGATCGAGAAGGGCTCGCCGTTCGGCAAATACCACTTGTCGCCGCGCTTGCTGAGGCCCGCCTTGACGAGCAGCTCGCCCGCGGCCTCGGGATTGCGCTTCCACCAGCCGCGGCCGAACGCCGTCTCGACGTCCTCGGGCGAGCTGGGGATCTTGTCGCCCATGGACCGGCGCAGCATGGCCGCGATGTCCTGGCTCGCCTTGGGGTCGTAGGGCTTGATCTTCTGCTTGCCCGTATCGACCTCGAAAGTCTTGAGCCAGTCTTCCATCGGCTCGAAGTAGTATTTGGGATAGAGCCCCGTCGGCGGCACGCCGATGGCCGAGATCGTCGCAGCACCACGATAGGACGCCATCGACACCGCCTTGATGTCGATCAGCAGCGCCAGCGCCCAGCGCAGATCCTTGTTCTGCAGCTTCTCGACCTGATTGTTGAAGAGCACGGCCGGCAGCGTCGGGTCCGGATGGGCATAGGGAAAGCCCTTGAACCAGGTCTTCGAGCTCTTCGACTCCTTGGCGAGGGTGAACATGCCCTCGGGCGAGGTGTCGTGAATGATGTCGAGCTGATGGTTCATCTGCTCGATCACGCGCTTGTCCGGCGGGCCGGGATCGAGATAGACGACATATTTGGGCCCGGGCTCGCCGAAGCGGCCGAGCGAGGTGCGCTTCCAGTCCTCGCGCCGCTGCCAGATGAACCAGCGGCCGTTGGTATCGAAGCTGTGCAGCGTGTAGGCGTTGATCGTCACCGGCGGGTTGAAGTCGAACTTGCGCGGGTCCTCGACCTTCTCGAAGACGTGCTTGGGCATGATCCAGGCGGCGTTCCAGCGCACCGTGAAGATCGCATGGAAGCGCGAGTTGGGCTTCTTCAGCTTGAAGACGACGGTGCTCGGGTCCGTCGCCTCGACGCTGGCCACATTGACCTGGAACGGCGCGCTCCACACCATGCCCGGATGGGCCATCTGCGTCTCGACCGTATAGACGAGATCGTCGGCGCTGAACTCGACCCCGTCGCTCCAGAAGATGCCCTTCCTGAGCTTGACGGTCATCTCGCTGAAATCGTCGTTGTAGATCGGCTTGTCGGAGGCCAGCGAGTTGTCCCAGACGCCGTCGATGCCGTGGTCGGGATCGATGTACCACAAGGCATCCATCGCGAGCTGCTGATTGCCGGTCGAGCGACCGCCGGCATTGACGGTCCACATGTTGAACCAGCCCGCGTTCTTGATCGTCCCTTCCGGGTTCTCGACGATCAGCGTCTCGTTGCGCGGCAGATTCGAGATCACCGACTGGGCATGTGCCGGCACGCGCACGGCAAGCGTGCCCGCGGCGGCCGCGGCACCCACCATGAAGCGGCGCCGATCCACCAGACCCAGAGCCCCTGGACGAAGTTTCATTGCGATCTCCCTGATCGTTGTTCCCGCAGGCCGAAGGGCGCGTGCCACCTCCCCTACGGTCTCACCCTCAACCGAGCCCGCGGCCACCTCTGCTCGCGGACGCCGGCCGCCTCTCCAAGCCTGCCGCCGCGCGCCCACCCGGGGCCGTGGCGGACGCAACCCCAAGGTGACACTTCCGGCCCGAGGCTCCCCCGGGCACGCAAGCGCCGCTTGGCGCGTCAATCAGAGCCTGTTGTGGATTGACCTGTCGGCCTGCCCCAATCCATCGACGTTTCTGATATGTATCAACAGAACAGTGGTTCAGGGTCGCCGGGGAGTCAAGCGTGAAAGATCGGGTCGTGCCGGCGGCCGACCGGGGAAAGACGCCACCCGGCGGGCCGAGCCGGCAGCCCGGAAGAATGGCCTAGCCGGCGGAGGAGAGGGCCGCTTTTTGCGCCGCCGGGACGCCGGGGTCCTGCACCGCGGTCCCCACGTCCTTTCTCAGGTGCAGCCTGAGCACGATGTCCTGGTCGTGGTTGCCGAAGCCGCGGCCGAAGATGTTGATGCCGCCCGGATGGCGCGTGTCCTCCTCCACGCCGATCTTGAGCCGGATCGAGTGATGCTTGCCGAGGCCCAGCTCCGCGAGCGAGACGTCCGAGAGACGGGCGCCGTCGATGTAGGTGCCGCGCTGTGATACCGACCAGGTCTTGAGCTTGCCGTACTGCGAGCCCTCGAGCTTCCACCAATGCGGGGTCAAGGCACCGCGCTTGTCGCCGAAGTCGCCGGGCGAGGTCCAGGTGCCGATGCGCACGTCGTTGACCCAGACGGTGATGTCGGAGGGCCAGTCCGAGGCCGTGCCCGGCACCTCGGAAGAGAGCTCGACCGCGATCTCGAGACGCTCGACCTCGGAGCCCAGGATCTTGGCGTTGTTGGGGAACTTGTACTCGACATAGCCGCGCTCGAACCAGATCAGCGCCGCCTTCATCCGCTCGGGGTCGAGGAAGTGGGCCGGCACGTCGAGGAGGCCGATGATCCCCTCGGTCGAGCACAGGCCGCAGGGCGCGCTGACGCTGCAGCTCGTATAGAGGCCCAGCGGCATCGCCACCTCGATGATCCGGTTGTCGATCGTCTCCCTGGGCGACCGGGCGAAGTTGATGACGATCTCCTCGTAGACCGCGGAGCAGATCTTCTGGTGGCCCTTCGTGGCCTTGACGGTTCGCGTCCGGATCAGGCCCGAGCTCTCGAGCACCTGGATGTTGGTGGCGATCGTCGATTGCGGCAGGCCCAGCGCATCGCTGATAGCATTGACGTTCATCGGCCCCTGGACGTTCAGCAGCTTGAGGATGCGCAGCCTGATCGGCGAGGCCAAGCCCCGCACCACCTCGATGCTCTCCTCGGGATCGACGGCCAGGAAGTGCCGCGTAGCGCCGTTCGCCTTGTCCATGCCCCTCGCTTCCGCGTCAGCTCCGTGACCATATCAGCATCTCTGATCCAGTCTACCGGAATGGTCGCTGTCCCATGAAGCGAGGCTCGGGTGGCCCGGCCGCCTCGCTTGGGCGGGCGAAAGAGGATCAAGGGCGCTCAAATGCGCGCGAGATCCGCGGGTGCCACCTCGATCCGGCGTAATCTGCGCACAAATGATGGCGCACAAGACGCGTATCGATGAGCAGAGCGGAGCGGAGGAGCATTGAGATGATGGCAAGACGAGCCTTGCTGGCAAGCGCCGCCGCCGGCGTCTGCGCCGTCCTGGTCGCGAGCCGCTGGCAGAATGGCACCGAGGCCGCGGTGGCACCGGCACCCGCCGGGTCGTTCCCTGTGACCCATAGCGATGCCGAGTGGCACAAGCTGCTCTCGCCCGCCCAGTATGACGTGCTGCGCCATAGCGCCACCGAATATCCGTTCACCAGCCCCCTGCTGCACGAGGAGCGCAAAGGCATTTTCGCCTGCGCCGGCTGCGGCCACGACCTCTTCTCCTCGACCGCCAAGTTCGACAGCGGCACGGGCTGGCCCAGCTTCTGGGCGCCGTTGAAGAACGCGGTCGGCACGGCCGAGGACCATTCGCTCTGGATGGCGCGCACGGCCGTCTTCTGCAGCGAATGCGGCGGCCATCTGGGCCACGTCTTCGACGACGGGCCCAAGCCCTCCGGGCTGCGCTACTGCATGAACGGCGCCGCCATGACCTTCAAGCCCGCCACGGCCTGACGGCAGAGGACCCTCGCATGCTCTCGAGACCAGCATTCTCGACCCCGGCGTCGAGGCCTGTGCCTTCACCTTCGGCTCAATGCGGAGATGAGCGATGACCCGTCGGCCCCTGATCCGTGACCGGCAGACCCTCCTTCACTACGGCGCGGCCATTCTCCTGGTCGGCCTTCTCGTGGCGGTCGGCCTCCGGATGCACCTCCCGGCGGCGGCCGCCGAGGAACCGCACGCCATCCCGGCGCCCACGCTCGACGAGAAGGCCGCTCAGGCCTCGTCGGAGACAGCCGTCCTCGCCGGTGGATGCTTCTGGGGCGTCCAGGGCGTCTTCCAGCACGTCAAGGGCGTCACCGGCGCCGTCTCCGGCTATGCCGGAGGCGAGGCCGCGACGGCCGAGTACCACACGGTGGGCACGGGCACGACCGGGCACGCCGAATCGGTCCGGGTGACCTTCGACCCCCGCGAGATCAGCTACGGGCGCATCCTGCAGATCTATTTCTCGGCCATCCACGATCCCACCCAGCTCGACCGCCAGGGGCCTGACTACGGCACCCAGTATCGCTCCACCATCTTCCCGACCGACGCCCTGCAGGCCCGCATCGCCAAGGCCTATATCGACCAGCTGGGCCAGGCCCATGCGTTCGACGCCCCGATCGTGACGACGATCGAGCCCGACCGCAGCTTCTATCCGGCCGAGGCCTATCATCAGGACTTCCTCACCCTTCACCCGACCTATCCCTACATCGCGATCAACGACCTGCCCAAGGTCGAGGCCCTGAAGCGGCTGTTCCCCGACCTCTACCGCCCCGAGCCGGTGCTCGTCGGCGCGGCGTCTCCTGCCGGGCTGACCGACGCCGGCGGCGCCCCCGCCGGCGCTCTCGTGCGGGACCCTGCCTCTCCCTGGATGAACGACGCTTCACCTTGACAGCCTCCCGGCCCAGCCCCTAACCAGATCGGAAAAGGTCGCAAGCGCCGCTCGATGTTGGGCTGCTTGCGGAAGCTGAGAGCGGAAGCGGGCGGCCGGCGCATGAGCGCCGGGTAATGCTCGGCCAACGAGAACAGGAGAGGCTGAATGTTCTACGTTCCGAAGAACGCGATCTATCGGCGTGTCAATCGGCGCAAATTTCTCGAGCTCGGCGGCGGCGTCGCCAGCGCGCTCGGCGCCGGCTCGATCGCGGTGGGGCTGAACTCCGTGATCGTCCGCAACCCGGTGCAGGCGGCCTCATCCGAGGACGCGAAGTGGAAGCAGTTCAGCGGCTCCAAGCTGGTCTTCATGTCGGAGAACACGCCGCCCAGCTTCGCCATCCGCGACAACCTCAAGCCCTTCTATGACCTGACCGGCATCGAGGTCGAGATCCTGACAGACGATCTCCCGGTGGTGCAGCAGAAGATCGGCATCGACCTCAGGGGCGGCAAGGCCGACTTCATGCTCAACTACGTGCAGGACAAGCCGATCGGGGCACCCTTCGCGGACTTTTTCGCCGATCTCTCCAAGTTCACCCAGGACGACACGCTGCCACAGGACGCGGAAGGCTACGGCACCGACGTCTGGTTCGAGAACTTCCTCGACGTGTGCGGCCACATGTACACCCGCGACCGACTGATCGCCTTCCCGTACGATTCGGCGGTCTCGATGACCTTCTATCGCCAGGACCTGTTCGAGGAGCACTCGAAGGACTTCGAGGCCGAATATGGCTACCGGATGGAGTTCACCCACGACACGACCTGGAAGCAGCTCTACGAGTTCGCCGCCTTCTTCAAGAAGATGAAGGCCGCCGGCAAGGACGTGCCCTACGGCTACGCCCAGCATCAGGGCAGCTTCGCCTGGACGACCCAGCTCGACATCCAAAGGGTGATGTTCAGCCACGGCCGCTGGATCGACTTCAACATCGACGACAAGCTCGGCAGCAAGACCCCCGGCCCGACCAACTGGGGCGACCCGACCTCCGTGCTGATGATGGAGAAGTTCAAGGAGCAGGCGGAGGTCAGCCATCCCGACAACCTGGCCAACGGCACGCTGCAGCTGAACACGGTCTATCAGGCCGGGCAGATCGCGATGCAGGTGCAGTATCACGAGTTCGCGGCCTCGATCGAGGACGAGAAGACCAGCCGGGCCGCAGGCGGCAAGACGGGCTATGCCGCCTGCCCGAAGGGCGAGCCGTCCTGGATCAAGAACGGCGGCGAGGCGGTCAACGGCACGAACTGCGGCATCGGCGGCATCGGCATCAACGGCAACGGCTCCGACGAGATGAAGCGGGCCGCCTACCTCTTCGCGATCTGGTCCACGTCCAAGGACACGCAGTTCAACGTGCTCAAGGGCGTCGGCGGAACGCCGACCCGCAAGTCCGTGCTGCAGATCCCGGAGGTCGAGGCGGCGCGCAATCGGCCGACCAAGATGCCGAACGCGCTGACCTTCGATGCGGTCTACGATTTCGGCATCAAGGATCCGAACTTCGTGCTCGGGCCCAAGATTCCGTCGGCCAACGAGTACCATCAGATCATCGCCACCGAATCGCAGAAATGCGTCGCCGGGAAGCAGACGGCAGAGGAGGCCTGCCAGGCAGATCAAGCAGCAGGTCGACGATCTCAACGATCTCTGAGCTGACCGTGGAGGGCGGGCAGCCCGCCCGCCCTCCGGCACCCGAGCAACGATTGGCCTGATGGCGACTGCAGCAACCGGGACTGACATGGGGGTTGCCGGCCGAAGCGCGGCTTCGAGCCTCCCCCGCACGGTCGAGCTTCGTGGACGGTGCGCGGATCGTCGACTACGCGCCGCCGCAGCTCAATCCGGCACCCTCGCGCTCCTACTATTTCATGATGATGATCCCGGCGATCCTCGTCCTCGCCGCGATCTCGCTCTATCCGTTCTTCTGGCTCGTCTGGATGAGCCTCCACACGGTCGAGTTCAGCGGCGCCGACACGTTCGTCGGCACCAAGAACTTCGTGCGGCTGTTCACCCGCGATACGAAGTTCTGGAACGGCTGGCTGCTGCTCATCCAGTATAGCGCGATGTGCCTCTTCGCCGAGATCCTCATCGGCGTGGGCCTGGCCGTCATCCTCAATGGCTCGCGCTTCGAGAAGCTGCTCGTCACTCTCTTCCTGATGCCGATGATGATGGCACCCGTCATCGCCGGCCTCGTCTGGTATTTTCTCTTCAACAGCACCTTCGGCTGGTATCACTGGCTGCTGCAGAGCGTCGGCATCCTCGGCGGGACCTCGATCCTGGGCTCGACCGAGACCGCGATGTACGGGCTCGTCGTCGTCGACGTCTGGCAATGGACGCCGCTCATCACGCTCATCACCCTTGCCGGCCTGAAGCGCGTGCCGCGCGACCAGCTCGAGGCCAACATGGTCGACGGCGCCGGCGAGGTGCGGAACTTCTTCGCCATCACGCTGCCCAACCTCTATCCCTTCCTCCTGATCGCCATCCTCCTGCGCTTCATGGACAATTTCCGCTTCATCGACGTCGCCCTCACCCTCACGGGCGGCGGGCCGGCCGATGCGACCAACATCCTGCCGGTCTATCTGTTCGATGTGTCGTTCCACTACTTCAAGCTCGGCCGGGGTGCTGCGATCGCCCTCACGCTCCTCGTCGTGACGATCATTCTGGGCATGCTGCTCGTGCGGGTCTTCGACAACCCGCAGAGCAAGCGTGCGGACATGTGAGGGAGCGGACGCATGGCCTCGCAGGACGTCGTCACCTACCGCTCACCGCTCACCTATGTCGGCAAGGTGCTGGTCGCAGCCTTCCTCGTCGTCTACCTGATCTGGACCCTGCTGCCGATCTTCGTGATGTTCGTCAGCTCGTTCAAGGACCTGCTGGAGGCGTTCAAGCTTCCGGTCGTGGGCGACTTCTGCCGGCGCCTGGCTCTTTTTCGACTTCACGCCTACCGTCAAGCACTACATCAATCTCTTCTACGATCTGAACTTCACGGTCTATCTCCTGAACAGCGTGGGCGCCGCGCTGGGCTCGGCGGTCATCTCGGTGGTGCTGGGCTCGATGTGCGCCTACGCCCTCTCGCGCATCGAGTTCAAGGGCAAGAAGGACCTCTTCTTCTGGATCATCAGCACCCGCATGGCGCCCGTCGTCGCCGTGATGGTGCCGCTCTACGCGATCTTCCGGAACGCCGAGCTCGTCGGCACGCTGCCCGGGCTGATCCTCGCCTACACGACCTTCAACCTCCCCTTCGCGATCTGGATCCTCAAGGGCTTCTTCGACAATGTGCCCTTCGCGATCGAGGAGGCGCAGATGTGCGACGGCGCCACCCGCTTCCAGGCCTTCCGCTCGATTCTGCCGCTTGTCGCTCCCGGCATCGGCGCCTTTCTCGTGCTGTGCGTGCTGTTCGCCTGGAACGACTTCCTCTTCGCCTCGATCATCGGCTCGGGCGGCGCCAAGACGCTGCCGGTGGCGACGCGCGAGCTGGTCCAGCCGCAGAACATCCAGTGGGGCAGCATCATGGCGGCCGGGGTGGTGACAACCCTGCCCATGATGTTCCTCGGTCTTCTCATCCGGCGTTACCTGGTCACCGGCCTGACCATGGGCGCGGTGCGCGAGTGAGCCATGGCATCCGTCACGATCTCCGAGGTGTGGAAATATTACGGCAAGACCGTTGCCGTGAAGGATCTCAACATCGAGTGCCAGGACGGCGAGTTCATGTCGATCCTCGGGCCCTCGGGCTGCGGCAAGTCCTCGACCTTGCGCATGCTGGCCGGGCTCGAGCACATCAGTGCCGGCGACATCCGTTTCGGCGGCAGGCGCATCAACGACCTGCCGCCCAAGGATCGCGACATCGCGATGGTGTTCGAGAACTACGCCCTCTACCCGCACAAGACGGTGCGCGAGAACATCGCCAATCCGCTGCGCCTGCGCGGTACCGACGCTCGTACCATCGAGGCGCAAGGTGCGCGAGGCGGCGCGCCTGCTCGAGATCGAGCAGCTGCTCGACCGCCGGCCGGCCGAGCTGTCGGGCGGGCAGAAGCAGCGCGTGGCGATCGGCCGGACCATCGTCCGCGAGCCGCAGCTCTTCCTGTTCGATGAGCCGATCGCGCATCTGGACGCCAAGCTGCGCGCCCATATGCGCGGCGAGCTGAAGCTGATGCAGCGGCGGCTCGGCACGACGATGATCTACGTCACGCATGACCAGCTCGAGGCGATGTCGATGGCCGACCGCATCGCCGTCATGCATGCGGGCGTGCTCCAGCAGTTCGGCACGCCCCAGGAGATCTACAACCACCCCGTCAACGAGTGGGTCGCGGGCTTCGTCGGCGAGCCGCCGATGAACATCATCGACGCGACCGTGGGCGAGCGGGACGGCCGCCTGGTGCTCGAGCATCCGGGCTTCGTCGCCGCCTTCACCGACGCCCAGCAGGCCCTGCTGCGCGAGCGGCTGCGTCAGGCCGACGTGCGCATGGGCATCCGCCCGGACCAGATCGCGATCGCCGCCGACCAGGCCGAGGGCGTCCCCGCGACGGTGACCGTCACCGAGCCGCTGGGCGGCGACACGCTGGTCGACATCGACCTTGCCGGCACCCGCCTGCTCGTGAAGACAAAGCCCGACTTCGAGGGTGCGATGGGCAGCCCCTGCCGGATCGCCTTCGACGTGACCCGCTGGCACATCTTCGAGAAGCCCTCTGGCGTCGCCTGCTTCTGAGGACGCCGGGAGGAGCGCCGCGCCCGGCTACCCGCCCCCGGGCAGCCCGGCAGAATAGGCCGGCGCGCTGCGGCTCGACGCGAGAGCGCCGGCTATCCGCCCAGCTTGGCGGTGGCCTTGGCCAGCTGCATTCCGATGGCCTTGTCCATCGTGCCGGCCAGCACGCGCTGAAGCAGCACGAAGGCCCGCTCCATCCCTTTGGGATAGACGGCTCGGGCATCGCGCATGACGGCCCTGACGATCTGCCTCGCCACCCTCTCCGGCGGATCGAGACGCATGCCGAACGCCTCCGCCAGCGCTGCGAACGATTCCGCGGCCGCGGTGCGCGTGCCTCGGGGGGCGGCATAGGTCACGCCGACGCCCAGCGGGCGCCAGCTCGCGGCGTAGCGCGTCGGACCATCCTCTGAGCCCGAACTTCGTCGCCGAATAGGCGCTGAAATAGGGAAAGGCGATGTCGCCGAACATCGAGCCGATATTGACGATCCGCGATGGTGCCGCTGCCCGCAGCATCGGCAACAGGCCGATCGTCAGCTCAATGGGAGCGATGAGGTTGACCTCGATCATCCGGCGACGTGAGGCCGCCCCGTCGCTCGCCAGCGGGCCCGAGACCACCATCCCGGCATTGTTGACGAGAAGGTCCAACCTGCTCGCTGCCCCGACTTCCGCTATCAGGCTCCGTCTCGCCGCCTCGTCCGTGATGTCGGCGGGCCAGACGGTCCCAAGCTCGGGCGAGGCGAGGAGCGCTCGCGTCTCCTCCAGCGCCTCGGCTCTTCGCCCGACGAGCAGCACGCGGGCTCCGGCCGACGACCAGCTCGCGCGTCAGCGCTCGGCCGATCCCGGAGCCGGCGCCCGTGACCAGCGCCACCTTGCCCTCAAGCTGCAAGGGGATGCTCCGCCGACCGCGCCAGCGAGCGAAAGACGTCGCCGTACAGCTGATAAAAGTCCCGGGCCGCCTGAACGACGATCTCGCGGCGTTCCGGCGTGTCGATCCGATCGAGCAGGGCTGCGAACTGCTCGATATGGTCCTCGTCCAGCGTGCCGTGCGAGATGAGATAGCTGAAGCCACCCTTCGCCACCTGCGGCCGGATGGTGCTCATGATCGCCTCCGCCGCAGCGCGTGCCAGCGCCACGGACATCCCCTCCAGCACATGGACCATGCCGAGCAGGGCATAGGGGCTGATCCGCTCGATGGCGAAGTTGGCGTAGGCGACCATCATGCGCACCGCGAAGGGCGCCAGCGAGGCCGCCACCTGGACACGGTCGCCGCCCAGCGCCTCGATGTCATCGAGGATCCATTCCTCGTGACCCTTCTCCTCGTCGATATAGTCGCAGCAGGCCCTGGCGAAGCGCTCCGTCGTCGATGCTGCAGCGTGAGAGCGCCAAGCCCATCAAGGGGCAGGTATGGCGCACATGGTGATAGGCGCTCGCGAGGAACGTCGAATAGAGAGGCAGCTCGACGCCGACCGATATCGCCGTGGCGATGAGGGGAATGGCGCGGAATTCCCGTTCCGATTCGGCCGTATCCGCGCGCAGCTGATCATAGAACGACGCGGTCATGCGATTTCCTTGATTCTGGCGGCAACGAGACGGCGGCGGAGGCTGCCGTCGGGGCCGATCAGCCCCAGCTCGGCCAGCCGTCGCTCGGACGCCAGGATGGTGTCTCTCGGGCGGGCATAGTCGGGGGCCTCGGCACAGAGCGCCGCGACCATGTCGTCGATCGCCGCCTGCCCGGCGGCCGCGAGCCGGTCGTCTGCGGGACAAAGAACCGCCCTGGTGTGGGCGCCGGCACCGACGACGGCGCACCGTGCGATCCGCGGATCCCCGAGGATCATCGCCTCGATCCATTCGGGATGGATGTTGCGTCCCGTGGAGGTCACGATGACCTCGTCGAGGCGCCCGGAAACGACGAGGTTGCCGGCGGCGTCGAGATGACCCGGCATCGCCTGTCCGGTGGACGCCCGGGCAGGCATCGCCACCGAGATAGCGCTCCATGACGGTCGGCCCGCGGACGACGATCTCGTCGCCCTCGATCGTCACCCTCACCCCCGGCAGAGGTGGCCCGACCGTTCCGGCCACACGATGCCCCGGTCGGTTCACCGCCACGACCGAGCAGCATTCGGAAAGCCCGTAGCCCTCGTGCACCGGCAGGCCCAGGCGCCATGCCCGCTCCGCCAGCGCCGGCGCCACGGGACGCACCACCGACGGCGACGAAGCGCAGGCTCGCCGGCGCCCGTCTGCCCGAGCCCTCCAGCCATCGCACCCAGCCGCTCAGCATCTCGGGCACGAGGATCGTCACGGTGGGTGCTGCGGCCTCGGCCATCAGGGGCAGCGAGCGGGGATCCTCGCAGAGCACGATCGAGGCGCCGGCAAGAAGCGGCACGGCCATCCCGGCAACCTGCTCGAGGAGCAGCGCCAAGGGCAGGACGGACAGCATGCGGTCCTCTCTGCCCGCCCCCACGGCCTCGACCATGCCCCGAATGCTGGCCATCACCTGCGTCTCGCCGAGCACCACGCCTTTCGGCCGGCCGGTCGTGCCCGAGGTGTAGGTGATGAGGCGCGCCACGCCTGCCGCCTCCACCGCGGCGGGCGCCCTCTGCCCGGGAACGACGGCGGGCCAGCCGGCCGCGCGGGCGGCCTCGAGCGCGTTCGGCGACACCAGGACGGCCTCGGCGCCCGAATCCCGGATCGCATGGCCCAGCTGCGCCGGCGAGAAGAACTCGGGCAGGGTGACGATGGTCCGCCCGGCCCACGCCAGCGCCAGATGCCAGACGATGCCGTGGCGGTCCTTCGGGGCCATCAGCGCCACCCGCTCGGGCAGGGAGAAGGCCCAGCTCGCCGTGCGGCTCAGGGCATCGAGAAGCTCGCCGTAGGTGACGCTGCCCCGGGCGTCGCTGATCGCCATCCGATGCGGTGCGGCTGCAGCGTGCCCGGCGATCGCTGCGATCACCTCACGCATGATGGATCGCCCCGGCACACGGGAAGACCAGGTGCGGGGCCGAGAAGAGCATGGCGTCGCCCACGGCCATCACGCGCGGATCGTTCTCGTAGAAGCTCCCCCAGGACCGCGCATCCGCGATCCGCGCCGGGCTCGCCGCCGCGAGCTCGATGAGCGGGATGCCGGATCGCGAGAGAAGGGTCCGCAAGCGGGCGGTGGCGGTGAAGAACGCCCAGCGGATGCCCTGCGCCCGGAGATGCTCGACGATGGCGAAGATCAGGTCCCGGACCCCGCCCGGGTGACCCGCGGCCAAGCTTCCGACCTCGGCGAGATCCGTCCGCTCCGGACGGATCCCCGTCGCCTGCTCGATCAGGCTCTCGATGGGGCGGTCGAGGTAGCACACCGAGAAGAAGCCATCCTCGGCGAAGCGGATGGAGGCACCGCCGTTCACCTGCCCCTCCTCGATGTCCGCCACAAGATAGCGCGGGAGAAGCTCCAGCCTCGCCCCGTGCTCCCGCCGATAGGCTGCCCTGATCGTCGCCTCGACCGCCGCGCGCATCGGGTCCCACTCTCGAACGACCTGGAACATGTCAGCTCACCGCAGCACGTAGAGGATGTCCGAGCCGTCCTTCGCCTTGAACGCGACCTGGACCAGCGTGCCCGACGCGTCGTACCAAAGATCACGCTGAAGCTCGCCGGAGAGCGTGTAGTGATGGGCTCTCACTTGCCTGCCACGACTGGAAATCGTCTCATCACCCCGATCGGTGACAGTCACAGACATCTTCGCTCCAGTGATTGTATTGAGAACAACGGACTGCTTTACGATATCCTCGTTCCACAAGCTCGCCGGAATGATTGTCTCCGGGGCCTGGCTGCGCTTCCCGTCGCCGTCCACCTCGAGCACGCCGCCCTTTGCCTCGACGCGGAGCGTATGGCTGGTGCCGTCGTCGTTCGTATCCGAGCTGAGCGACACGAGGTGCCCCTGCCGCCAGACCTCGCTGCTCGTCTGCTCGAACCGGTAGACCGGCACCAGCAGGAACCTCACGACGATCTCGGCTCGGATGCTCACCGTCGCGGACCCGTTGCGGAGCGTCCTGTCGATCTGCTCGTGCCCGATGACCGCATTGTTCCTGATGACCGTGAAGTCGAGATGCGCGTCCGGAGCCGGCTCCACAGCCGTCGCGGCGGATGCCGCCGAGCCGGACGCCTGAAGCAGCAGGATGCCGGCGAGGAGAAGAAGCGTCCGGATCGGACGATGCCGCCCGTCGAAGATCGCGCGGGAACCGCGTGGCTTTGCGACGTCCTCGTCGTCCCCGATCTCCACCCTGACGACGACGGCGTCGCCGGGGTCTCTTGCTGTCAGCATCGTTGATTCCCTGCGGCCCCGGGGAGTTCCGGCCTCGTCTCGACGAGCCCGACGTCATCGTCGGGCAGAGGCAGGCGCACGGCAGCCATCATCCTTGCCATCTCGAGGTGGCGATCACAGCTCCGGCTCGACCGAGATCGCGGAGAAGGGCCGAGTACGCCACGCACCTTGCCGCAGTGTTACAGCCTGGAAGAGCGACGGACCGCCAGCCCCGGGCGGGCGCTCGCACAGGCCCCGATCGGCTCGGTGGCCCCTGGTCGCGGCAGACGCGACGGGCGCGTGGTCGTTTCAAGGACGGGTGAGGCACCACTCCCCCCCGCGCATGCCCATCGGCGCTGGACGGCTCGGCGACCCGCTGCTCAGACCCCGGGCTTGCCGGTCTTCTTCTGGAAGTCCAGGAGCCCGTTCGGAAGGCCCAGCAATCCCTTGAAGCTGGGCACGCCCTTGGCGAGTGAGTCAAAGAGGCCGGGCTTCACGGCCGGCTCGAGGTCATCGAGGTGCAGCGGGGCAATTGCCTGGTCGCAGGCGAGCTTGATGGTGTCGCTGCTGGCATCGCGGCACTTGGCGTGCTCGGCTCGAGCCGCGGTCTCGTCCTTCTGGAGCACGGCCACGTGGATGAGGCCGGGCATGAAAGGCTCCTCCTCGCCGAACTGCCTCACCCCGGCCTCGAGGTCGCCGCGCGCGCTGTCGAAGCGGCCACGCCGGGCGTCCTCCACCGAGAGGAACTCGAAGACCCGCCGCGGCTTGAGCTCGCTCGGGTCGATCGCCCTCAGGTGGCGCAGCGCCTCGTCGTCGCGGCCCTGCGCCCGACTGACCAAGTAGGCCACGGACCGCACATGAGCACTGTTGGCCACAGAGGACCCGAGCGCGATCCGGATCTGCGCCTGTGCGCCCTTAAGGTCCTTCTTGGCGAGCAGCTCCTTCGCCCGGTTGGCGGCGTGATGGCCATCCCGCACCTTCTCCGGCAGGTTCTTGGCGATCTCGTCCTTGAGACGCTGGCTGTCGGCCTCGGCACGGCTCGGCGGATATTCCTCGTCCTCGTAGCGCGCCTCGACATAGGTGCTGATCCACTTTTGCCTTTCCTGCGGCCGCGGATGATCGTGCTTCAGCGATCCCCAGAGGTCCATGCCGAACTCCCCGACAACGTCCATCACGGGCTTCAGCACGTGGCCCGAGAGGTCCTGCGAGGCCGCCATCGGATCGGTCGCCATGAGCTTGCCGACAAGCTCGTCTCGTCTCTTCAGCAAAATGCCCTGCAGCTCCTCCTGCTGCTTCTCGTGCTCGCCGAGATTGGCGAGCAGCGACCCTATTCCTCCCGGATCGAAGCCTGCCGCGGCGAGAAGATCGGCCGAAACCAGATCCGCCTGCTCTTCCTGACCGCGCTGCCACCAGTTGGCCGCGGCGTCGTCGGAGATGGTGTTGATGAGCCACGTCCCTGCGATGACCGACGCGTTCTCCTCCTTCATCGCGCTCGGGTCCGTCGTGCTCGTGGCGATCCGCCCGGCGGCGGTGCTGACCCGGGTGTGCGACAGTGTGATGGCCACGAGACCCGCGCCCGCGCCTGCCGTCAGCGCCTTGCGTTGTCCGTCGAAGTATTCGGTGCTGGAGAAGTGATCGAGCTCGACATGCCCCGCCTCGTGAAGCAGCGCGGCGGCGAGCTCGCTTTCGGAGCCGACCGCCTCGATCAGGCCGAGCGACACCCAGATGTCACCCTCCGGCGTCGAGAACGCGCCCATCTGGTCGGACGCGTCGATGACCACCTTGCGGACCGGCAGCGCGCCCGGGTAGGCCGCGAGGCCCCGGTCGACAAGACCGTGCATGTAGGCGGCGAATCGCGGCGCGGTGACCACCCCGTCGATATCATAGAAGTTCTGGCCCAGGAGGCCCTTGGCCTCAAGCTGGCGGCTCGCGACCGCGGGCGAGCGCGCAGCTCCCGAAGAGGTCTCGATGAAGCGCTTGCCCTCCGGAACTCGCTCCGCCTCCGAGTTCCATGGCATGCTCTTGACCAGCGTCTCGCTGGACTGGCATCCGCCCAGGAGACCGAGGAGCAACAGCGTGGCAGCCCGCCCATGAAGCCCCTCCCTCACGACGCCTATTGGCCCGGACATAGCATTTCCCCGAGCCCTCTGCTCCCGGCGGTCCGATCATTGGCCGCCAATCCTTGCGCCGACGCGGACTGCGTGTGCACGTGGCAGACCGTGATCGGCGGTATGAAGAGCCGCTTCGCGACCCAACCGACGTCGCCCTCTCCAAAGTCCACCAGCATCATATGGCTCTTTGGATCCCACTTCTTCATATAGACCTTATCTCTTTGGAGATTTCGTACATCGATCTTCGTCAGGAGCGTATCGCTCGGAGATCCCTTCACATTTTTATATACAGGGATCGTTTGTCTGGCAAAATCGTAGTCTCCCAAGGCCTCGTCGGCCAGAGCAGCCGGCATGGCACCGGCAATCCCGATCGCGACCATGATACTCCAGATTCTCATTCGATATTCCTCCCGATGTCTTGGACACACCGCCATCCCTTCGCCTCCTAAAGAGACTCAAGCGTTCTACGCGGAGTCTTCGTTGCCCTGGGAAGTCGGAGCCGCATCTGTGTCTTCACTCATCTTGTTGCGGCCCGATGGCGTGCGCGATCCACTCACGAAGACGACCTTCAACAAGCTCAAAGAGCATATCCCCAACTATCACCAGCGGCACGATCACCCAATTGATCGGAGCAAAGTGAAGTATTATACTAAACTATAAATATCATCACGAAGCCAATCAGACATACAATAGCGAAACTCCAAAACCCGACACATCTCTGCATATAAGAAAGGTAGTCTTTGAACAAGCCATGGAAATATTTCTTTGACGGGATTACGAATATTCTCCAAATAACCAGTAAAATCTCAGGCAATCGTGAAGGCTGAATAGAAAGGCCGCCGCCGCAACAATAATAAGCTTTGCAGTCGAGAACACACCTTCGTCGCCGACAGGCCTCCACACCCGGGTATTCCACACGATCAGATTGTCCAAGGCCTGCGCATGGAGCAGGACGCCCGGCACGGCTCCCTGCACCGGCGATACGACCCGGTCGCTGGCGCCGATGATGTCCTCGCCGACGAGCACCAGCTTGCCCTTGATCGCGCAGCCTACGGCTTCGCGGTGAGTCTCGTCACCTCTCATGAGAATCTGCTTGGCAGGAACGACGAGGTTGGTGACGAAGGGCCGCGGCGGGTCCTCCGAAGCGCCCCTGACCGTTTGCGCCAGCGGCTTGGAAAAGACGTTCAGCAAGTCGACAGCGGCCTCTCCCAGCGAGCGGGCCAAGCCCGCAATCTCCATGCCCTGAACGTGACCCAGCCCCAGGCTCTTGCGAGCAGCGATCCGTTCTCTCCCGCCGGCGGGCACAACGTGCCGGGCGGCGGGGGCTGAGGCCACTCGTCGATGATCCGAGGAAACTCAGGCACGTCGACGAGCCAGCGGTACCATACGGGCGGCGACCGCTGCTTCCACGCCCAGCCGACCGTTATGACATCCGGAATGGCTTCCTCGTCGTCTATCCGGTCAGAGCGCGGCAGGGTCCGCTGATAGTCCCTGTAGAGCTGGAAGGCCGGGCTCGCTGCGAGGCTGCCCTCGGCGTTGATCTTCACCCAGCCCGACCCGACGCCGCCCTCTCGACCGGGCGGCAGGCGTGACCCCGCCCGGTCGCAACACGCTCTGGGAACCGACAGGCGTATAGGATAGTCGTCGCTGGGAAGCTGCCACCGAACCGGGAGCAGGCGACCAGCCGCAGCTTCTCTCACCTCTTGCGAGAGAGAATCGCCTCGGCATAGATCATCGGGGGGCCGGTCGGCCATGTAGATGGGTGCCAGCGGCCCGGGACAGTCCGAGCCAAGTGCCGCTGCCGCCTGCTCGGGGGTCCTCGCCTTCAGCAGATCGATGAGCCGCTGATCGATCGCGCGGCCCACCGGGGCGGACCGCGCCCAGCAGGAGGTCGACGAACACGGCTACGGCGCCGCCGCAGGCGACCTTGCCGATAAGGTCGCCGAGCGTCCCATCATCCAGGGGGAAGCCCATCCCCGCATAGTCCAGGGTGTCCTCGTCGATGAGAGCGACCGTGATGGGAGCCGGAGGCATCGTCGGATAAAATGGAGCCATCAACCGGAGCACGATCTCCTGAGAGGCTCGGCTCGTCGTCGAGTCCAGCCCGAAGGGATCGAGAAAGACGACGAACGCCACCAGGAGCGACTTGATCAGCGCGTGGCTGAGAAAGCGATGAGTTGCTCCGCGGCCGTGCTCTAAGTCAGCCTCGCCATCCATCCGCCCAAGCCGTCTCCCATGCTGAGGACCGTCTCTTTTGCTATTTGGCGAAAATTCTCCTAGATCGCTTCCTCTCCCTGCAAGACAAGATCCCAGACGACGACGTCGCCCTCGGTCATTTCCCTCGCCAAGCTCAGGACAGAACAACCCGTGTGTACGAAGGTCTATCCTCTCATTAGGTGTCTATTCCATGGAGCTTACCATCCATGCCTTGCTTGATTATCGTTAAAATAGCGAGGGAGGCAACCTTCGTTTTCGTGTCCTATCTCATCTCTTGGTAGCGCCGGCCATCCAAAGCTAAATTATAGATCGCATTGACACTCGTCCGTAGAAATCTTGGTCTACTAGGCCCTGTACTTCTTGGGTGTGCAGGGCATCCTTTGGTTTGCGACCCGGCTCCAGCAGATGCCCAGGGACAGGTGCCACGGCTTGACATGGGTCTGCGCGGGTGGACCGTCCGGCGAGAGGGGCTCAGGCGAGGCTCGTCTCACCGGTCGCGATCCGACCTGCTCGATCTTGTCGTTGGCGGTCTTCTGCGCAATAGTTGCGTTCAGCCTCTATCGTCCAAGGTCCGTCCTCCACGTGGGCATGCCCGCCTGTTGCCGTGGGCGAGAAGCAGACGCGAGGTGAGCGAGGCGGCACCGCACGTGCCACCGCTCCTGCCGTCGCTGCGTCCGCAGGCCGGCGCTGCCGGCCCGAGACCAGTGAGTGTTCGCGGGCACCGTGCCGGGGCCGAGCAAAGTGGGCCCGTCGTGAGCCAGCCCGACTGAAGCGCTCTCCCCTCGGCCACCGCCACGCGGCGCCAGCACGCCCGGGAGGGAGTGGCCCCGTGATCGCGGCAGACGCGACGGGCGAGTGGTCCTGTCGGGACGGGTGACGCACCATTCCCCCCAGTGCATGGCCATCGGCGCTGGACGGGTCGCCGACCCGCTGCTAGCGTCCTTTCACGGGCTTGGGTGATTTCCAAAAATTGGAACGGTATAAGGGGATGACGATCGCGGACGCGGCGTCGACCGCAGGCATTGAGCTGCGTGGTGTGGTGAAGCGCTATGGCGGGCACGTAGCGCTTCGCGAGCTCGATCTCACGATCGAGGACGGCGAGTTCTTCTGCCTGCTCGGCCCGTCAGGGTGCGGCAAGACGACGACGCTCAACCTGATCGGCGGCTTCGTGGCCCCGAGCGAGGGCACGATCTGGCTGCGCGGCAAGCGGATCGACGCCCTGCCCCCGCACAAGCGGCCCGTCAACACGGTCTTCCAGTCCTACGCCCTGTTCCCGCACATGAGCGTGCGCGACAATGTCGGCTTCGGGCTGCGCATGGACAAGGTGCCGAAGGCCGAGTCGCGCCGGCGCGTGGACGAGGCCCTGGCCCTGGTCGGGCTCGAGGCCTTTGGCGATCGCCTGCCGGCGCAGCTGTCGGGCGGCCAGCGCCAGCGCGTCGCCGTGGCCCGCGCGCTGGTCAAGCGGCCGGCCGTGCTGCTCCTCGACGAGCCGCTGGGTGCCCTCGACCTCAAGCTTCGGCAGCGCCTCCAGATCGAGCTTGCGCAGATCCACCGCGAGGTCGGCACGACCTTCGTCTACGTCACCCACGACCAGGAGGAGGCGATGTCGCTGGCCGACCGCATCGCCATCCTGAACGAGGGCCGCCTCGAGCAGCTGGGCACGCCGCTCGAGATCTACCGCCGGCCCGCCTCGCGCTTCGTCGCCGACTTCATCGGCCATGCGAACTTCCTCGACGTCACGGTTCATGGCGACGTGGCCGTGCTGGCGGACGGCACACGCGTGCCGTGCGCCGGCGGTCGGCCGAACGGCGCCGCCACCTTGATGCTGCGCCCCGAGGCGCTGCGGCTCGCCGACCCGGCAGCGCCGCCGGCCGGCGCCGTGCTCGGGCGCGCGCTCGAATCCTCGTTCCTCGGCAACCATGTGCGCGTCACGGTCGCCTGCGACGGCTCCGACGCCCAGCTCGTGGTGGCGCTACAGGGACAGGACGCGGCCTCGCTGCCGAGACCTGGTGCCGAGGCCGCCGTCTGCTGGGATGCCCAGGAAGGAATGCTGCTGGAGCCGGGAGGGGGAGAGGCACGGGCATGAGCGCGCAGGGATCGACAGGCCACAACGGGCCCGGACGCTCCCAGCAGCTCTGGGAGGCTACGGTATCCTACCTCGGCTTCCTTCCGGCCCTGATCCTCCTGGGTGGCTTCTTCGTCGTCCCGCTCGGCATCATCTGCTGCTACAGCTTCTGGAAGGTGGTCGACTACGAGGTCGTCCATCAGTGGACGCTCGGCAACTACATCTACTTCTTCAGCTTCGCGACCTATGTGCGGACGATGTGGGTCACGCTCTGGGTCTCGATCCTCGCCACCGCGATCACGATCGCCCTCGCCTTCCCGTTCGCCTACTGGCTCTCGCGCCACGTCCCCAAGCGCCTGCGGGTCCTTTTGCTCATCCTCGTCGTCGTCCCGTTCTGGACCAGCTATCTGCTGCGCGTCTATTCATGGCTGACGATCCTGGGCGAGAAGGGGGTTCTCAACCACTTTCTCCTCTGGGCCGGCATCACGGACCATCCGATCCATCTCTTCGTCTACGACCGGCCGGCCGTGATCCTCGTTCTCGTCTACCTCTACTTCCCCTTCGCCGCGCTGACGCTCTACTCCTCGATCGAGCGCTTCGAGTGGGAGCAGATCAGGGCGGCGATGGACCTGGGCGCGCCCCCGCTCACCGCGATCCGGCTCATCCTCGTGCCGCAGGTGCGCCCCGGCATCGTCACCGCGGTGATCTTCGTCTTCATCCCGATCCTGGGCGAGTATCTGACGCCGCAGATCGTGGGTGGCACCGGCGGCGTGATGATCGGCAACCTCGTCGTCAACTTTTTCCAGGGGGCGGAGTACACCCGCGGAGCGGCGGTCTCGCTGCTCATCGCCGCCTTCATCGTCCTTCTGCTCATCATTTTCCGCCGCTCGCTGTCGGCACCGGAGGCATATGGCGCGTGATCTGGAGCTCGTGTCGCCGGGCGCCCACGCGACGCGCGTGGCGCTGGGCGTCTTTGGCGCGCTGATCTACGTCTTTCTGTTCGCGCCGATCGTTCTGCTCGTCCTGTTCAGCTTCAACGCCAACAGGTACGCGACGCTCCCCGTCACGGCCTGGACCCTCGACTGGTACCGGGCAGCGATCGCCGACTACCAGATCCACGACGCGCTCCTGACGACCCTGCGCGTCGCCGCCGAGGTGACGGCGATCAGCACGCTCGTCGGGACCGCCGCGGCCTTCCCGCTGGTGCGCTCCAGGCTGCCGTTCCGCAACGGGATCCGGATCGCCTTCGTGCTCCCGATCATGATCCCGGGGCTGCTGATCGGCGTCAGCCTGCTCGTCCTCTTCACGAGCTCGCTGCACCTGCAGCTCTCGCCCGAGACCGCCGTCATCGGCCAGAGCGTCTACACGACGCCGTTCGTGATCCTCCTCGTGTCGGCACGGCTGCAGACCCTGGACCGGGAGCTGGAGCGCGCCGCGAGCGATCTCGGGGCCAACGCGTTCGCGCGTCTCAAATTCATCATCCTGCCGCTGCTGCTGCCGGCGATGATCGGCGGTGCCCTCGTTGCCTTCACGCTCTCGCTCGACGAGTTCATCATCACCTACTTCCTGATCGGGCGGCACGACACGCTGCCGATCTACATCTACACGCAGGTCAAGTTCGGGATCACGCCCGAGGTCAACGCCGTGGCGACGATGCTGCTCGCCGCCTCGCTCACCATTCTGGGCCTCGGCTTCGCGCTGCCGCAGATCATCCGCGCCGTGCAGCGGCTCGGGCGTGCGGCCCTGGCCGGCGAGCAGCGAGAGACACGCGAGCACGGCTCGCGTGACAAGCCTCGTCTTCAAGGCTCCGTCGGGAGGGGATGATGAGCCGCCCTCACGTCCCGCTGCGGAAGCTGCTCCGACTGCCGGGACCTCATGCGATGGAATGAGCCTCTGCCTGCGCGCCGGGCACCAGCTTCGTGAGAGGCTGCGTGATTTGGCGTACCGTCGAGCTCTAGCCCCTCCAGAGGCGGTCGATCGTTGCCGGTGAAGGACAAGGGCCTGGAGACCGCTACTCAGCAAGAGAAGGAGGATACCGATGGATCAGCACGAGCGGGGAGTGTCCAGGAGAAGGCTTCTCCGACGCGCGGGAGCGGGAGCGCTGGGCATGTATGCCGCCGGCGCCTATGGGCTGCCTGGGCGCTCGTCGGCCGCCGGCAACGTCACGCTGAACTGGCTCACCTGGGCCGATCACTACTTCCCCGACCAGCTCCAGCAGGTCCAGACCGACACCGGCATCGCCGCACGCCCGCAGCTCTTCACCGACGACGCAGACGCCTACATCAAGGTCAAGCGTGGCGGCGGTGGCTGGGACATCGCCTCGGAGGACGCCCTCTGGGTCCCCAAGTTCTACAAGGAGGGCCTGATCGAGGCATTCGACATCAAGGCGATCCCGGTCGCCAAGGAGCTGTACCCGATCGCTCTCGAGATCCCGTTCTGGAAGGCGGGATCGAACCAGATGGGCTATCCCTACGGCTGGTCCAGCGTCCAGATCTATTACAACCCGAAATATGTGAAGCCCGCGCCCACCTCGTGGCATGCGCTGCTCGACAAGAAATACGCCAAGCGAATCATGTTCCTCAATCAGCCGACGGACATGCTGGCCTTGGGCGCCATCGCGACGGGCGCCAAGGAGCCCTACGACATGACGCCCGACGAGATTAGCTCGGCCAAGGACTTCCTCACCCTGCTCAAGCCGAACTTCCTGAGGCTGGCAGCGCAGGAGCCCGAGATCATCCGCTCTCTGACCGACGAGTCTGCCTGGATTGGGATCGGCGGCCTCGGCATGGACGCGCGCGTCAAGGACGCCGGCGGCCCGCTGATCGAGGTGGCGTGGCCCGAGGAAGGCGTGTCCGGCTGGATGGATGCCGAGATGCTGCTGACGGAGTCGGAGAACAAGGACGCCTTCCCGACCTTCCTCAACGCGATGGAGACGGCGCCCTGGATCGCCAAGAGCTTCCTCGCCAACGGCCGTCCGCTGTTCAGCGAGGGCGCCTACAAGCTCCTCGTGAAGCAGGGCTACCAGGAGCGTGCCGATCGCTACTTCTTCAATGAGCCCGAGCGGCCGCTGAAGATGGTGCTGAAGGGCCCGTCCTCGAACACCCAGGCCTATATCGACGCCTTCAACGAGGTGTTCGGCGCCTGAGCGCGGCACGATCGCACCCGGGAAGGGGATGCCGGGCGGGGCCGCAGGTCGCGGCCCTCGTCCTCGCCGATCGGGAGTTACTCTCTCAACGCCTGCAATATGAAATCGTGGCCGCCGATTTAATCTCGTGAGCCGGGGGGTGCGCTGGACACCCCTCGGGCACGTTATAGACTGGCCAGCGCTTCCAGGCTTGGCGTCCGTTGGTCGGCGCCGGGCCCTTTTGAGTATCGTCGTGTTGTCGTGCCTGCCAAAGGAAACGGACGATGCGGCCCCCTCGCCTTCCCCGTCGTCGCCGACGGGTCCGGACGCGGTTGCCGCTGCTCAGCGACAGAAGGAGGACACCGATGCATCGGATCGAGCGGGGTTTGTCGAGGAGAAGGCTTCTCCAACGTAGCGCTGCCGGCGCGGCAGGCCTCTATGCGGCGAGCGCCGCGGGGCGGATGGGGCAGGCGGTAGCCGCCGGCAACGTCACGCTGAACTGGCTCACCTGGTCCGATCACTATTTCCCGGACCAGCTCCAGGAGGTGCAAAAGACGACCGGCATCGCCGGCAGGCCGCAGCTCTTCAGCGACGACGCGGATGCCTACATCAAGGTGAAGCGCGGCGGTGGCGGCTGGGACATGTCCTCGGAGGACGCGCTCTGGGTGACGAAGTTCTACGAGGACGGGCTGATCGAGCCGTTCGACATCAAGTCCTTCCCGGTCGCCAAGCAGCTCTACCCGATGGCCCTCGACATTCCGTTCTGGAAGTCCGGAGCGGACCAGATGGCCTACCCGTTCGGCTGGTCGAGCGTCCAGCTCTACTACAATCCCAAATATGTGACGACCAAGCCCACCTCCTGGCAGGCGCTGCTCGACAAGAAGTACGCCAAGAAGATCGTGATCGAGAACCAGCCCACCGACATTGTCGCCATGGCGGGCATCGCCACGGGCGCGAAGAAGCCCTACGACATGACGCCCGACGAGATAGCACAGGCCAAGGAGTTCCTCATCAGGCTCAAGCCCAACATCCTGAAGGCGGTCTCGCAGAACACCGAGACGATCACGTCGCTCGCGGACGAATCGGCCTGGATCGGCCTCGAGAATCTCGGCACCGACGCCCGTGTCAAGGATGCGGGCGGCCCGCTGATCGAGGTCGCCACACCCGACGAGGGCACCTTCGGCTGGATGGACGCCGAGATGCTCTTGAAGGAATCCGAGAACAAGGACGCCTTCCCGACCTTCATCAACACGATGGAGGACGCCTCGTGGATCGCCAAGAACTTCATCACCTACGGGCGTCCTCTCTTCAACGAGGCGGCCTACAAGATCCTTGTGCAGCAGGGCCAGCAGGAGCGGGCCGACCGCTATTTCTACAACGAGCCGGAGCGGGCGCTGAAGATGGTGCTCAAAGGGCCATCGTCGAACGCCCAGGCCTATATCGACGCCTACAACGAGGCTTTCGGCGCGTAGAGGCCAGGTCGGCCACGGGCCCAGGGGACCCGCCCGGCTGCCGGTGCGGGAGCCCCAGGGCTCAGCCCTGGCCGGTCGTTCGTGTGCCGATCGCCAGCCGGTCGAACAGGGCGACCAGCCCGCCATAGTCTTCCGCCAGGGCCTGATCGAGCCCTGTCCCCGTCGCGCTGCGCAGGAAGGAGCCCACCCGCGCATCAACCTCTTCCGGATCGGCGATGCCGAGCCCCAGGGTGCGGAGGTCGGCCGCGATCGACTTGCCGGCATCCATGTAGCGCTCGTTCTGCGGGCCCGCCTCGCCGGGCTGGCGGATCATCAGGATGCGGCTGACCGACGGTCGGGGATCGTGGCCGACGAAGGTGGCGCCTGAGATCAGGCCGGCCAGCACGCTGCCCGGTGGCGCCGGCCGGAACAAAGTGAAGAACAGGGGAACGTCGCTACCCTGCTCCCGCAGCAGAAGATAGAGGGAGCGGCCGGAGAGCAGCGCCGGGCCTCGCACATGCACCCGAGCCGTGGGCAGGCTCTCCGAATAGTCCGCGACCAGGCGTCCGCGGGTGAGCGGCGCGCTGACCCTGAGCGTGCCGCGGATGATCCGCCCGGCGAAATAGGGCGACCAGGCGTGCGAGTACGTCGCGAAGACACCGCACAGATAGCGGTCTCCTCCGATATGCGGCTCGCCCAGCCCCGGGACGGCCCCGCCGGCGAACGTCTCGGCCCGGCGAAGGACGAGCTCCTGCGGCAGCTGCCGACGGGCGCAGAGCGTCTCCAGAAACGTCTCGGCGCTGCAGTCGGCGAGCCAGGTCTCGGAGCGGCCCAGATCCAGCAGGGCCATCCAATCGTCATAGAGCGCACGCTCGCGCGGCTGGGCACGGCCCTGCAGCCACTTGTAGGCGCGCTCGACGCCGAACGAGGTGCGCTCGTTCACCTGCCTGAACGCCGCCGCCAGCTCCTTGCACGTCGTGCAGCCGAGCGCCGCCGCGGTAAGACAAAGCTTGCGGTCGAACTCTCGGACCAAGGTCGGGCGCTCACGGGCCATCCGCTCGGGGTGTCGAGCTCGGCCGGTTTCCATCACAGTTTCCAGGGCGAGACAATCAATTCCAGACGGTTCCCACCGGACACCGTAGGCGCGACCCCGGATGGTCGATATCGATCCCGCCCGTTGGGCGTGAAAGCGGCGGTGCCGGCCCCTCGAGGGCCGTCGCAGGATGAGCCGTTCGGGGCCAGGGCAGAAGGCGCGCAGCTCTTGGTCGGACCGAGACCGGTGTCGATCAGAAGGGGCCGCCGAGCAATAGGGAACGGTGATGGACAGGATCAAGCTTACGCGGCGTGCGGCACTGGCTCTCGCACCCGGAGCGCTGCTCGCAGCGCGCGGTTCCGCCTGGGCCGGCAGCGGCAGGGGCGGCCAGCGTCGCGCGCTCAAGGACGCGCTGCAGCAGGCCGTCGACGACCACCTGGAGGCGCGCCGGACGGCCGAGGGGATCACCTGCATCGCGGCCAATGTGAGCCTCGGCGACCACGGGCGCGACCTCAACATCTTCTCCGGCACCGTGAGCAAGGATTCGGCCAAGAAGGTGGGGCCGGGCACCCTCTTCGAGATCGGCAGCAACACCAAGTCCTTCACGTCGGCACTGCTGCTCCAGCTGGAAGCCCAGGGGCTCTGCAGCATCGATCAGACGGTCGGCGACTGGCTGCCGCAATATCCTGCCTGGGCCAACGTCTCGATCCGCCGCCTGCTCGACATGACCAGCGGGCTGCCGACCTACAGCGAGGCACCGCTCTTCCAGGAGGCGGTGGCGAAGGATCCCTATCGACACTGGACGCCCGAGCAGCTCGTGGCGTTCGCCTATCCCGGTCAGAGCCACGACCTGCCGCCCAACAGCGGCTACTTCTATTCCAACACCAACTATATCCTGGCCGGGATGATCGCGGCCAAGGCAGGCGGCGCCACCTACGACTACCTGCTGCAGACCCAGCTCATCGGGCCCCTCAATCTCAACGACAGCTACTACTCGAGCTGGGCCGTGCCCAAGCCTGCCCTCAAGCGGCTCGCCAGCGGCTATTTTCTCGACACGGAGTGCGGTCTCTACGAGCCCGATTGCAAGACCCCGACGCTGGCACCGCTCTACGGCCAGGACGTGCGCACCTTCGATCTGAGCTGGACCGGTGCTGCCGGTGGCATCGTCGGCAATCCCCGAGATCTCACCAAGTGGGTCCGGGCCCTGTTCAGCGGCCGCGTGCTGCCGCCCAAGCAGCTGGCCCGGATGATGGAGATGGTCTCGCTCAAGACCGGAAAGCCGATCACCGACGTCTCGGCCGACGATCCGCAGGGCTTCGCCCTGGGTCTGGGCCGGCTGTACCAGGAATTGCTCGGGGCTTTCTGGTTCTACGAGGGCGAGACCCTGGGCTATCGCGTGATCTTCGGCTGGTTCGCCGACAAGGATCTCGTCATCTCCATCGCCACGAACAGCCATCCGCCAGGCCCCGAGGACCATATCGGGGCGCTGGTGCAGAGCATCTACGGCATCTGCACGAGCACCTGAGCGCAGCCGCAGCGCAGCGACCCCGGCCGCGCGCCGCGTCAGGAGAAGCCTTCGAGGAACGCCGTCGCCTCGTCCGAGATGCCGACCACCGTGCCCGTCGGCTGAAGGGCGAGGCCGGGCTTCCTCGGGATCGCCTCGGCGGAGGTGACGACGCCACGCGCGACGAGGCCGCGCCCACCCTCGTTCTCGGCTCGCAAGGACGAAGATCGCGTCGCCTTCGACGCCGAGTGTGCCGCCATACATCGTCCTCTGCGCGGAGAATGCGAAGCTCTCCGCCTGCGGATCGCGAATCTCGGTCTTGATCGCGAAGGCCATGTCTCGTCACTCCCGCCAAGAGGCGTAGCGCGCCCAGTCCGACCCACCGCCGACCCTAACGCACAGACCCGACCTCTCGCGAAGCTCGACCGGCCGCGTCACGCATCCTTCATGGTTGAGAATCCCGGCACCTTGGGCATCCGTTAATACCTTGCTCCTTGCCCCCGCCTCGCCCACGATGCCGAGGCTACAGGGAGCAACAGCGGCGAGCCGGTGTCAGAGCGCCCACAGGCCGCGCTTCGGGACGGATCTGGCGACCATGGTCGGCACGCACATCAGCAGGCGCGCAGCGCTGGCCATCGCACCCGCGGCCATGCTCGCGTCACGCCGCAAGGCACTGGCCAAAGGAGCCGGGCGAGCCCGCAAGGACGGGCTCGAGCCGGCATTGCAGCAGGCCGTCGCCGACCATCTCGCGAAGCGCCGGGCGGCAGAAGGTATCACCGGAATCGTCGCCCACATCAGCCTGGCGACGGGGGAGCTGGGCATCGACGTCGCCGCGGGCTCGGTGAGCCGGGAGTCATCGGCACCGATGAGGCCGGACACGCTCTTCCAGATCGGCAGCAACACCAAGAGCTTCACGGCAGCGCTGCTGCTCAGGCTGGAGATGCGGGGCCTCTGCAGCATCGATCAGACGGTGGGGGCCTGGCTGCCGCAATACCCGGCATGGGGCGATGTCAGCATCCGCCGGCTGCTCAATATGACGAGCGGCCTTCCGACCTACAGCGAGGCACCGCGTTTCATGGCGGCGCAGGTCGCGGACATCAATCGTGAGTGGACGCCCGAGGAGCTGATCGCGTTCGCCTATCCGGGGCCCGGCAACGAGCTGCCGCCGAACCACGGCTACTTCTACTCGAACACCAACTACATCCTGGCCGGCATGATCGCGGCCGAGGCCGGCCAGTCGACCTATGGCGACCTGCTGCGGCAGGAGCTCTTCTCGACGGCACGCCTGAGCGATTGCTTCTACGAGAGCGGCGGCTTGCCGGAGCCCGTGCTCCGGCGTCTCTGCAGCGGCTATTTCGAGAATCCCGACTGCGGGGTCTACGAGCCCGACTGCGAGGTCGCGGCCCTGGCCCCGCTCGTCGGCAAGGACATGCGCACGGTCAACCTGAGCTGGGCCGGCGCGGCCGGCGGCATCGTCGCCACGCCGCGCGAGCTTGCCACCTGGGTGCGGGCGGTCTTCGGCGGCGCCGTGCTGCGGCAAACGCAACTGGCCGAGATGCAACGGCTGGTCTCGATGAAGACCGGATGGCCCATCGAGAGGACCACGGCGGAGGATCCCGCGGGCTTCAGCCTCGGCTTCGTCCAGTCCTACCGCGAGCCTTTCGGGCGCTTCTGGTTCTATCAGGGCGAGACCCTGGGCTACCGCGCCGCCTTAGCCTGGTTCCCCGAGAAGGACCTCGTCATCACCCTGGCCACCAACAGCCAGCCGAAGGGCTCAAAGGACCATATCGGGCTTCTCGTGCAGAGCCTCTATGGCATGTGCGTGGACGCCTGACCGCGGCGCGCCGGCCGCTTCCCGCGATGCGCCCTGGGCGGATGTCTCGCAGCAGGGTATGTCCGGCATCTAGAGTCCCCAAGCGTCTCGGGGCACGGACAGGCCGCGGAGGAACGTCGTGACAAAGCTTTTCGGGCTGTCGGGCAGCCTGCGCCGTGGCTCGCTGAACGCGGCGCTGCTGCGCGCCGCCGCCGAGCTGATGCCGGAGGGTGCCACGCTGACGGTCGGCACCATCCACGGCATCCCCCTCTACGACGCCGACGTCGAGGCGGCCGACGGCATTCCCGGGCCGGTGGCGGCGCTGAAGGACGCGATCGCCGCCGCCGACGGCCTTCTCCTGGCGACGCCCGAATACAACAACTCGATCCCAGGGGTGCTGAAGAACGCCATCGACTGGCTGTCCCGGCCGCCGGCCGATATCAAGCGCGTCTTCGCCGGCAGGCCCGTGGCTCTGATCGGCGCCTCGCCCGGGGGCTTCGGCACCATCCTCAGCCAGAACGCTTGGCTGCCGGTCTTCCGCACGCTCGGGGTCGAGCTGTGGACCGAGGGGCGCCTCCTCGTCTCGCGCGCGCAGACCGTCTTCGCCGAGGACGGCACCCTCGCCGATCCGAGGATCAAGGAGCAGCTCGCAGGCTTCATCCAGGGGTTCGCGACGTTCGCCGCATCCTCGAAGCCCAGGCGCTCGGCATGATCGGAGCGCGAGACCGGGAGCGCACGCACCTATGAGCGAGCCGCAGGAAGCCTGGCCCGACCTGCCCTGGGCCGCCTGGCAGGACACCGCCGCCACCCTTCAGCTCTGGACCCAGATCGTCGGCAAGATCCGTCTGGCCCAGACGCCATGGCTTAACCATTCCTGGCACGTGCCGCTCTACCTCAGCGCTCGCGGCCTCACGACCGGGCCCATCCCCCATGGAGGCCGATCGTTCGAGATCGCGTTCGATCTCGTGGACCACACGCTCGATATCACGGTAAGCGACGGCAGCAGGAGACAGCTTCCTCTCGAGCCGCGCACGGTTGCCGACTTCTACGCGGCCGTGATGACAGCACTGGGCGAGCTCGGCCTTCCCGTCCGCATCGACGAGCGGCCCTGCGAGATCCCGAACGCCGTTCCCTTCAGCCAGGACCGCGCCCATGCCGCCTACGATGCGGCCTACGCCCGGCGCTTCTGGCGCGTCCTGCTCCAGGTCCACCGGGTGTTCCAGCAGTTCCGCACGGGCTTCGTCGGCAAGAGCAGCCCCGTGCACTTCTTCTGGGGCAGCTTCGACATTGCGGTGACCCGCTTCTCCGGCCGCACGGCACCGCCGCACCCGGGTGGCGCCCCCGGTGTGGCCGATGCGGTGATGCGCGAGGCCTATTCCCACGAGGTCAGCAGCGCCGGCTTCTGGCCGGGCGGCGGCGGCATCGACCATGCCGCCTTCTATTCGTACGCCTACCCGACGCCCGAGGGCTTCGGCGCCTGCCCTGTGCGCCCGCACAGAGCCTCCTTCAACGAGACCCTGGGCGAGTTTCTTCTCCCCTACGACGCCGTCCGCACGGCACCCGACCCCGACGCTGCGCTCTTGTCGTTTCTCGAGAGCACCTACGAGGCGGCGGCCGTGACCGGCGGGTGGGATCGTGCCGCCCTCGAATGCGCGCCCGGGCGCCCCGGGGTTCCCCGGCCTGTTCCCTGACGAGGCCGGCCAGCCGGCGCCCTGCTCAGCCCTTCACGGCCCCGATCAGCAGGCCTTTCGTGATCAGCCGCTCGAGCAGGATCGCCAGCACGGTGACGGGCAGGATCATCACGATGATCAGCACCGACATGTACCACCATTGCGGGCCGCGGGTGGCGTTCTGGGCGGCGATCAGGAGCGGCAGGGTCTGCGAGTTGGCGCTCGAGAGGAAGAGCGCCATGAGATACTCGTTCCAGGCCATGATGAGGACGAGGATGAAGGTGGCAGCCAGGCCCGGCGTCGAGAGCGGGATGACGATCGACCAGAAGATGCGATAGCGCGAGGCGCCGTCGATCATGGCCGATTCCTCGAGCTCGAGCGGGATGCTGTGAAAGAAGTCGCGCATCAGCCAGACGACGATCGGCGTGTTGACGGCCACATAGGTGATCACGAGCGCGGTGCGTGTATCGAGCAGGCCCAGATGCTGGAAGAGCACGTAGACCGGCACCACCACGGTGACCGGCGGCAGGATGCGCTGCGAGACCATCCAAAAGGCGATGTCGTCATTGCCCAGCGCCCGCTTGAAGCGCCGGCCGATGCTCAGCGCCAGGAACACGAAGAGGGCGACGGCGACCAGCACCGCGATGAGCCAGGGCACGCCAAGCCGGATGACCGCCAGCACGGCCAGAACGACGCAGAGCGCAAAGAGGAGGATGTTGCCGAGCTTCGGGCGGTAGGTCAGCCGCACCAGCGCGTAGGCCGCCATGCTGCCGATCGCGAGCGCGATCACCGAGCTCACCAGCCCCACGATCACGGTGTTGATGTAGGGCCGGAGCGTGTCGGGCAGCATCTCGCCGAAGAGATAGCGCCAGGCGTGCAGCGAGGGCTCGAAGTCGACCCAGGGGATGTAGAAGGGCCCCGCATTGACGGTGATCGGCAGCTTCACCGAGGTGATCGCCAGCCAGTAGAGCGGGAAGAGGACGACGATCGCCCAAAAGCCGAGGAGCACGTAGGAGACGACCATGCCGACCGGGCCGGGCTCGTCGGCGGCGCGCAGCCGGGCGGCACGAGGCGGCATGGCCCTGGTGCCCGCCATCAGCCCGTCACCCGCCGGCGCGTCATGGCGGCGAAGGCCGTGCAGAAGAACGCGACGACGAACAGGAGCATGTAGCCGATGGCGGCCGAGCCGCCGAGGTCCAGCGTGCGCCAAGCCATGTAGGCGTGCAGGGTCATCGATTCGGTGGCGATGCCGGGCCCGCCATTGGTCATCACGTTGGGCAGATCGACGATCTTGAAGGCCTCGATGACGCGGATCAGGATCAGCGTGAAGCTCACGGGCACGATCGCCGGGATGGTGATGTAGCGGAAGATCTGCCAGCGGTCGGCGCCGTCCACCATGGCCGCCTCCACCTCGTCCTTGGGCTGGCCCTCGAGCGCCGCCAGAAGCACGATGAACATGAAGGGAATCCACTGCCAAGCGTCGCCGATCATCACCGCGATGCGGGCGCCCCAGGCGCTGGCGGACCAGGCGAAGTCGGTAAGGCCCACCCCGCTCCAGATCGGCGCCAGCGGGCCCTTCGTCGTGTCGGCCATCATCCGGAAGGTGTAGGCGACGCCCACCGGCGTGATCATCATCGGGATGAAGAAGACGATGCGGAAGAAGCGCCGGCCGGGCAGCCGCTGGGCGCAGAGGAAGGCGAGGCCGAGGCCGATCAGGTACTGGGCGCTGACCCCGACGAAGACATAGACGAAGGTGACGCCAAGCGACCCCAGCTGCCCGTTGCCGCTCGAGGTCGAGGCGAAGAGCAGGGCCAGCGCCACGAGGGCCACGCCGACGACGAGCCGGCCCACGAGCGCCAGCGCCGCGGCACCCCGGCGCGCTGCCCGAACGAGGGACCAGAGCACGCCCAGGACCACGAGGCCCACGAAGGCCCAGGCCAGGGGCGCCAGCGGCTCCAGCACACCCAGAAAATGGAACTGCTGCGAGCCCACCAGCAGCTTCTTGTAGTTCAAGAGGCCGATATAGCTGAAGCTGAAGCCGCCCTTGGCGAGCTTGAACCGCGACAGCGACAGATAGAGCGAGACGAGCAGCGGGAAGATCGACATCGCCAGCACGATGAGCACGGCCGGCATGATGAAGACCGAGGGCGCCAGCCGATCGGCCGTGCCCTGTCGTTGATGCCCCATCGACACCTCGGCCGCCGCTCTGGAAGGGGCTGGCCGGCCCGAGGCGGAACCGGCCAGCGACGACTGATCCAAGCCTCGGCCCCTAGCGCTTGACGCCCAGCGAGGCACGATAGGCGGCGAGCTGGTCCTCGCGGCCGAGCTCGTCGGTGATCTCCTCCCAGCCCTTGTAGATCTGGCTGATCGTCTGATCCACGGTCAGCTCACCAGCGAGCGCCCGGGCCACGGCCGTATCCAGCACGATCTGCTCGTAGCGCTGGTTCTGCGGCACGCGCAGGTCGAGGACCATGTTGGGGCTGTCGAGGCTGGCCTTGATGGCGCCCAGATAGTCCTTGGCCGCGGCCTCGCTCATGCCGGCCTTGATCCAGAGGTCGAGATCGGTGAACTGCGAGGTCCGGTACGGGTTGAAGCCGGTCTTGCCGATCGTCACGTCGACGTTCGCCTGCTCGGGCTGGCTCATATAGGAGAGGAACGCGTAGGCGGCCTCCCTGACCTTCGGGTCGCTCGAGGCGTTCACGGCACCCGACCAGCCGCCGAAGGCCGCGAAGGGCGCGTGGTTGACGCCGTCGATGGCGTTGGGGCAGGTCGTGGCATCGCAGGCGACGAGCTTGCCGGTGGCGCGGTCGACGACCTTGGTGGTGCCGGGGATGATCACCGAGCCCACCTTGTCGTTGACCGTCGAGGTGGAGGGATCGATCGCCAGCGTGCCGATGTCGCCCCAGTCGAGGGTAAGGGCACAGCGGCCGCTGGTGAAGAGCCCGCGGGTATCGCCGACGTCGAGGTTCAGCTCGTCGGGTGGCCCGTACTTGGTGGTCTCGATGTAGATCTTGAGCGCCTCGCGGAAGCCCTCATTGTCGACCAGCGGCTTCATCGTCTCGGTGTCGAAGAAGATGCCCTGGCTGGTGCCCGTCGTCTGCAGGTAGTTGCCGGCGATCGAGAGGATGAACCAGTAGGCCTGGGCGTTGCGCTTCTTCGAGATGCAGGAGCCGTAGTCGGGCTTTCCGTCGCCGTTCAGGTCCTTGCCGTTGAAGGCCTTCGCGATGGCCAGATAGTCGTCCCAGGTCTTGGGCGCGGCCATGCCGGCCTGCTCGAGAAGGTCCTTCCGATAGTAGGCCATCTGGAAGTCGCCATCGAGCGGGATCGTATAGACCTTGCCGTCATACGTGGCGCTGAAATCGCGGAAGAACGGTGCTATGTCGTTCCACTGAAGCGCCTTGTCGTTCTTCACGAGGCTCGTCAGATCCTCAAGATAGCCCGGCGTGATGAAATCCACCATCCACTGGGGCGCGAACACGGCCGCGTCGTAGCTGTTGGTGCCGGTCGCGAAGTCGGTGAGCAGCTTGTTGTAGAGATCGGAGAACGGCACGGTGATGACGTGGATCTTCGCCCCCGTCAGCTTCTCGAAGTCGGGCGCCCGGCGCTGCAGCGGCTCGGCGATCTGTGGCCCGGTGAAGGTCACGATGTTGACGTCGACGCCGTCATACTCGCCGGCGGCAGCAGCCGGCTGGGCCCAGGAGCCCATCAGCAACGCAGCCAAGCCCGCCACGGCACCGACGGCCGCAGCGCACCTCTTCCCTGTCGATTCCACCATTGCTCGCCTCCCCGGCGTGTCGTTCTCGGTGTGTCACGCTGCAGAGCCTGCTCGCTCTCAGGCCTGCGCGCGCTTTTTACCCTTATAGCCTTCCGAAGGATGCTACCCGCAAGGGAGGCTCACAACAACAGGGTTATCGATAGCGGGCTGGAGACGTCCGGGTCTCTGGCGGCACCGGGGTCGCCTCCGCCCGTGATCGGCGGTCGCCATCATCGCTCGGCCCGAGCCGAGGATCGGGCGCAAAGGCGGCCCGACCATGATACCCGCCAGGCGCCGGCCTGGCCTCGACGCGATGCTCCGCCGCTCGGCACCGATCGGGCGCCTGCCCGGCTCGACACCACCATCCTCGGCGGCGTGGGATCCTCCGGCACGGCACTAGCCCCGCAGAATCACATGCCATTCGGCACCAATTGGCGCTTGTCAGCGGCCAGCCCAGTCGGTTCAATGCCAACGACCCGAACGAGAAGGTCGCTCCGCGGCGCGTCCGGCCAGGCTGGGCGCGATACCGGGCGCGCGCGCCCGCCAGTGACGGATGAGGAAAGAAGCATGCGACGTCGCGATTTCGGTGCGCTCGCCGGCGGAACCGCCCTTTCCATGGCCCTCGGGCCACGGCTCGCTCGGGCGGCCACCTTCGATCTCAAGGCCACGAGCGGACAAAGCGTCTACTTCCGCGGCTGGCAATACAAGACGGACATCGTCCAGGACAATATAGATCGCTACAACAAGGCGATGGACGGCAAGGTCGACTATGCGACTGTGACCGGCGACTATCCGGCCGTCATGGAGCAGAACCTGATGGCGGGCAGCGAGCTCGACGTCCTCTATGCCAACCCTTCGCAGGCCTGCCGCTACTTCGACGGCGGCTGGATCATGCCGGCTGACGAGCTGCCGACTGCCGACGAGATCAAGGCCGACGTCTATCCCGCTCTTCTCGAATCCTGGACCTACAAAGGCCGGATGCTCGGTCTTTCCTATTTCGTCAGCACGCTGGGCTCGCTCCAGGTCAATCTCAAGAAGTATGGCGAGGCCGGCTTTTCCGACAAGGACTTCCCCAAGACCTGGGACGAGCTCTACGACCAGGTCTACGCGCTCAAGGACAAAGGTGTCGCCCAGCCCATCCTGCCGCACTGGCATAGCGAGTGGTTCGGCATCTCCTGGGGCTTCGTCCTCGAGGTGCTGAACCGCGGCGGGAAGATCGCCGATCCCGAGACCCACAAGCCGCTGCTGACCACCGACAAGGGCGATCCCGCCTACAAGACGCTCGCGGCCTGGAAGAAGCTGTGGCAGTCGAAGCTCGTGCCGGAAGAGGTCTTCACGTACAACGAGAGCGCCTATATCGACGCGTACGCCTCGGGCCGCTTCGTCTTCAGCCCGCAGCAGCTCTACGATCTCGAGACCTTCAACCGCAAGGAGCGCTCGCAGATCGCCGGCTACGCCAGCCTCCTGCCCTATCAGGGCCAGAGCTGGGGCCTGCTCAACTCCGCCATGTACCTCATGACCAGCCGCAAGCGCGACGACGCGCTGACCGACGACGTCAAGCGCTTCGCCAGCTGGTACGGCTTCAAGGACCATGAGGGAAAGATCTTCGTGGCCCAGCGCTGGATGGAGGAGTTGATGCTCTTCTCCGGCTACAAGTCGGTGATGCAGAGTGATGCCACGGCGGCGCGGATGAAGCGGGCGCTGGCGCGGCCGGAGGACGTTCAGGTCGTCCTCGACGTCTATGCCAACACGCCCTACCCGAAGGGCATCTGGAACGTGGTGTGGGCCGAGGAGTTCAACAGCTGGCTCAAGGAGACCCTGCCCGACTTCCTCCTTCACGACGGCTCGATCGAGGAGGTCATCGACGGTGCCGTCGGCAAGATCAACGATCTGAACGACAAGTACGGCATCTGAGGCCCTTGCGAGGCCGGTTAGCTCTTGCCAGCCACCGGTGCATCGGGACAATGTGGCTCGACCCGATCGAGAAGGTCACTCCAGAGCGTGCCCGGCAAGGCCGGGCGCGATGCCGGGCCCTCTGGCCCGCTCACAAGGAACGAGGAGGGAAGCCATGAGGCGTCGCGACTTCGGTGCGCTTGCGGGCGGGGCCGCCCTGGGCCTGGCGCTTCGGCCACGGGCAGGCCGGGCGGCCGCCTTCGATCTCAAGGCCACCAGCGGCGAGCCCGTCTACTTCCGCGGCTGGCAGTACAAGACCGACATCGTCCAGGACAATGTCAATCGCTACAACACGGCGATGAATGGCAAGGTCGACTATGCGACGGTGACGGGTGACTACCCCTCGATCATGGAGCAGAACCTGATGTCCGGCGCCGAGCTGGACGTCCTCTACGCCAACCCGTCGCAGGCCTGCCGTTACTTCGACGGCACCTGGATCATGCCGGCCGAGGACCTTCCGAACATCGACGAGATCAAGGCCGATCTCTATCCCAATCTCGCCGAGGCCTGGACCTACAAGGGCAAGCTGCTGGGGCTCTCCTACTTCGTCAGCACGCGCGGCGCCATGCACGTGAACCTGAAGAAGTACGGCGAGGTCGGGCTCTCGGACAAGGATTTCCCCAAGAACTGGGACGAGCTTTACGAGCAGGTCTACGCGCTCAAGGACAAGGGCGTGGCCCAGCCCTACCTGCCGCACTGGTTCAGCGAGTGGTACGGCATCTCCTGGGCCTTCGTCTTCGAGGTCCTCAACCGCGGCGGCAAGCTCGCCGACCCCGAGACGCACAAGCCCGTCCTCACCACCGACAAGGACGGCCCGGCCTACAAGACGCTCGCGGCCTGGAAGAAGCTGTGGCAGTCGAAGCTCGTGCCGGAGGAGGTTTTTACCTACAACGAGAGCGCCTTCATCGACGCCTACGCGTCCGGGCGCTTCGTCTTCAGCCCGCAGCAGCTCTACGATCTCGAGACCTTCAACCGCAAGGACCGCTCGCAGATCGCCGGCCACGCCAGCCTTCTCCCCTACCAGGGGCAGAGCTGGGGCCTGCTCGATTCGGCCATGTACCTGATGACCAGCCGCAAGCGCGACGACGCCTTGACCGAGGACGTCAAGCGCTTCGCCAGCTGGTACGGCTTCAAGGACCAGGACGGCAAGATCTTCGTCGGCCAGCGCTGGATCGAGGAGTTGATGCTGTTCTCGGCCTACAAGTCGGTGATGCAGAGCGACGCCACCGCGGCCCGGATGAAGAAGGCGCTGGCCCGGCCCGAGGATGTCCAGGTCGTCCTCGACGTCTACGCCCACACCCCCTATCCGCGCGGCATCTGGAACGTGGTGTGGGCCGAGGAGCTGAACTCCTGGCTCAAGGACACGCTGCCCAACTTCCTTCTCCAGGATGGCGCCATCGAGGACGTCATCAACGGCACGATCAGCAAGATCAACGACCTCAACGACAAGTACGGCATCTGAGGCCGGCTTGAAGCGGCGGACCGGGATGCGGCAGCGCAAAGGCGAGATCTCGAACCTTCGATTCGCGCTCCTGCTGGCGCTGCCCGTCCTGGTCTTCCTCGTCCTCGTCGTGGCCTACCCGCTGGGCTACGCGCTGTGGATGAGCCTGCATCGGATCATCTTCTTCGGCGGCTACAAGGCGCGCTTCGTCGGCGGCGACAACTTCATCAAGGTGGCGACCGACTACAATTTCTGGTGGTCCACCTGGGTCACCTTCCGCTTCACCATCGAATCCGTCGTGCTCTCGATGCTGATCGGGCTGGGCCTCGCCCTCCTCCTCAACCGCCGCATGCCGATGGCGGGGCTCCTGCGCACGCTCGTCATCCTGCCCTGGTGCGTCTCGCTCTACGGCACCGGGATCATGTTCTCCTATCTCGTCAAGGGGCAGAGCGGCATCCTCACCAGCATCGCCTATCTCCTGGGCTACCCGCACGCGATCAACCTCATCACGGTCGAGCACGTGGTCGACGTGCTGGCGGTGGGCAACGCCTGGAACATGGCGCCGCTCGTGGCCTTCTTCCTCCTCGCCAACCTGAAGACGATCCCGAGCCGGCTCTATGACCTTGCCGCCATCGACCGCATGTCGACGCTCGAGACCTTCTGGCACGTGACGCTGCCGCCGCTGCGCTTCACGCTTTTCGTCTTCACCTGCATCACCACCGTGCTCTCGATGAAGCTTTTCGACTATGTCTTCATCCTGGCGGGCGGCGGGCCCGGCACTGCCTCGGCGACGCTCACCTACGAGATCTACAAGATCAGCTTCAAGAGTTTGGACCTCGGCCGGGGCGCCGCCATGTCCTTCTTCCTCCTGGCCTTCATCCTGGGCAGCACCTTCCTGCTCTACCTCGTCTGGGGCCGCCGCGAGGGGCAGGACCGATGAGGCGGAGCCCCTGGATCGTCCTGGCCTTCCTCGTCGCCATCCTCTGGACCCTCCTGCCGATCTACTGGTTCGCCCGCACGGCCTTCCTCACACCGGGCGAGATCGCGCGCTTCCCGCCGCCGCTCTGGCCGCTGGCGCCGCAGCCGGGCGCCTTCCTCAACATCTTCGGCTTCGGCTACACGCTGGGCGACGGCACGCTGCTGCGCGCCTCGGGCCAGGCGAACCAGATCATCCGCGGGCTGATGAACAGCCTCATCGTCAGCGTCGATCGTCACCGGCATCACCCTCGTCGTCGTGACGCCTTTGGCCTACGTCTTCGCCCGGCTCGACTTCCCGCACAAGAACAAGCTCATCTTCGCGGTCCTGCTGGCCGTGGCGCTGCCGCCGGTCTCGACGCTCATCCCGTTCTACGCGATGTATATCCGCATCGGCCTCGCCGGCACGCTCACCGGCCTCGTCATCGTGACGCTCACCGTGACGGTGCCCTTCGTCACCTGGATGCTGATCGGCTATTTCCGCAACCTGCCGCCCGTGGAGCGCCTCGCCCGCGTCGACGGCTTCTCGCGGCTCGAGACCTTCACGCGCATCATCCTGCCGCTCGCAAAGAGCGGCATCGCGGTGGCCGCGGTCATCGCCTTCCTCTTTGCCTGGAACGAGTACACCTACGCCTTGGTCCTCGTGAACGGGACGACCGCGAACACGCTGCCGACCGCGATCTCGGGCTTTCTCTTTCAGCATCCCGAGCCCTCGCAGCTTTCGGCGGCCCTGCTCTTGACGATCCTGCCGCCGGCGCTGGTCGCCTTCTTCCTGCAGCGACACATCGCCGAGCTCAACCTGGTCGACCCGATCCGTTGATGGCCTAGTCGATGAAGGAGCAAGGATGGCCGGCATCCGCCTCGAGGGCCTGAAGAAGACGTTCGGCGCATTCGCTGCTGTCGAGCGCCTCGATCTCGACATCCGCGATGGCGAGTTCCTGGTCCTGCTCGGGCCGTCGGGCTGCGGCAAGACGACGACGCTCAACATGATCGCCGGCCTCGAGGCGCCCACGGCCGGCCGCATCCTCTTCGCCGGCCAGGACGTCACCGCGGACCCGCCCCACAGCCGCAACATCGCGATGGTCTTCCAGTCGGCGCTGCTCTACCCGCACCTCACCGCACGAGGGAACATCGAGGCGAGCCTGCGCCATGCCGGCCTCAGCGCCGAGGAGCGCCGCCAGCGCATCGACGAGGCCGCCTCGATGCTCGACATCGGCGAGCTTTTGGACAAGCTGCCGAGCCAGATGTCGGGCGGCCAGCGCCAGCGGGTGGCGACCGCCAAGGCCATCGTGCGCCATCCCACGGCCTTTCTCCTCGACGAGCCCCTCTCGGCCCTCGACGCCGCCCTGCGCCAGACGCTCCGCGCCGAGCTCGTGAACCTGCAAAAGCGCCTCGGCACCACCACCGTCTTCGTCACCCACGACCAGATCGAGGCGATGACGATGGGCGACCGCATCGTCGTGATGAACGGCGGCCGCATCGAGCAGGTGGGCACCCCGGCCGAGATCTATGCCCGCCCCCAGACGCTGTTCGTCGCCGGCTTCGTGGGCTCCCCGCCGATGAACCTGATCCCGGGCGAGATCGTGGGCGGCGAGGGCGGCCCCCGCTTCGTCGCGGGCGAGCTTGCCCTGCTTGTCGCGGCGCGACCCGGCGCCGCGGTGCTGGGCGTACGGCCCCAGCATCTGAGCGTGGCCACCGGCCCCACGCCGGGCGCCCTGCCGGTCACCGTCTACGCGCTCGAGCATCTGGGCCGCGAATTGGTCCTCATCCTCGATGCGCCCGACGGCCAGCGCCTCCGCGCCCTGGTCGAGCCCGAGCTCGAGGCGCATGTCGGCCAGCGCCTCTTCGCCAGCGCCGACCCCTCCCGCCATCTTCTGTTCTCACCCGAGCAGGGCCTGCTGAGCTGAGCTGGATCGGGCAGCCAGAACTCCTGCCGGGTGTTGAAAAGCTATCCCAAGCGCTTAGGTTTCGATACGATGCACCCATGCGGACCGTCCATCGCTTCGGTGGCTTGCGTGTGGTCATCTATCCGAATGATCATCGACCCGCGCATGTCCATGTAATCGGACCGGACCGCGAGGCGGTGTTCGTTCTGGGCTGCCCGGAAGAGCCGCCCGAGCTGCGCGAAAGCTACGGCTTCGGCCTGCCCGAGGTGAGCCGCATTCGGCATGCCCTCGCGGCAGAGCTGATTGCGCTGTGTGAGAGGTGGAGCGCCATCCATGGCCGTTACTGAGCAGGAATTTACGCAGGCACAGACGCGGGCGCAGGCGCTGCGCGAGGCCGGGCACGCCGTCTCGGCCCGCTACGACCGTCGCCGCTCGCGGATCGTCGTGGCGCTGAGCACGGGCGTCGAGCTGGCGTTCCCGGCGGCCCTGGCCGAAGGGCTCGCGGGCGCAGCTCCCGAGGAGCTGGCCGAGATCGAGGTCAGCCCGACTGGCCTGGGCCTGCACTGGCCCCGCCTCGATGCCGATCTCTATGTGCCAGCGCTTCTGCAAGGCGTCTTCGGGTCCAAGGGCTGGATGGCCGGGCTCCTCGGCGCCAGGGGCGGACGGGTGCGTAGCGCGCCAAAGGCCGCCGCCGCGCGGGCGAACGGCCTGAAAGGCGGCCGGCCGAGAGGCTCGGCGAGCCAGCAAAAGGTCGCGAGCAAGTGATGACACAGCACCACGCCATGACCTGCGAGCAGAGCTGCCTGATCTGACCGGAGGGAAAGCCATGGCCAATGAGCCGCTCCGCATGGGCGTCATCGGCGTCGGGTTCATCGGCGAGCTGCATGCGCGGATCGCGAGCGAGCTGCCCTGCACGCGCCTCATGGCGGTGGCCGACCCCAGCGCCGGTCGCGGCGAGGCGGTGGCGGCACGCCTCGGCGTCGACTGGCATGCGCATGCCGAGGAGCTGCTGGCCCGTCCCGACATCGACGCCGTGACGATCGCCTCACCGGAGGGCGCGCATTTGGCGCCGGCGCTCGCCGCGGCGGCCGCCGGCCGGCACATCCTCCTCGAGAAGCCGATGGCGGAGAACGGCGAGGCGGCGCGCGCGATCGGCCGCGCGGTCGAGGCGGCGGGCGTGCGGCTCCTGGTGGGCCACGTGCTCCACCACGATCCCCGCTACGCCCAGGTGAAGGCCGCTGCTGCCGCGGGCCGCCTGGGCCGGCCGATCACGCTGCGCGCCAAGCGCAACGGCCCCCGCGACCTCGCCCGCCGCATCGGCCGTGCCACCTCGGTTCTCCACTATCTGGGCATCCACGACATCGACATGGTGCAGGCCGTGGCCGGCGCCAGGATCGAGCGCGTCCAGGCGCGCGCCGTCCAGCAGCTGGGCAACGCCGGCGAGGACGCCGTCTACGCCATCGCCGAGCTCGAGGGCGGCGCCATCGCGAGCTTCGACTGGAATTGGGCCTGGCCCGACGGCATGCCCAACGGCTACCACGCCCATCTCGAGGTCGTGGGCACCGAGGCCGCCGCCCTGATCGAGGTGCGCGACCAGGCACTCTGGATGGTCGACGAGGCAACAGTAAAAATGCCCGACGCCCATCTCTGGCCCGAGATCAACGGCCGCATCACCGGCGACCTCCGCGACGAGGTTCTGCATTTCGCCACCGCCCTCTTGGACCGGCAGCCTTTTGTCCAGGATTGGCGGGACGCGCTCGACGCCGTGCTGGTGCTCGATGCCATCCGAGCGTCGCTGGAGAGCGGCACGCCCGAGCCCGTGTCCCGCTGACACCGGACGGCAGGACCGCGACCGCCGACGAGTGGTCGCGGCAGGCGCCGGTGGTGGCACTGTGCCAGTGCAACGCGACGGTGCATCGTCCCCGCCATGAGGCGCTCGGGTCCCTCTCTTCTGTCTTTTCCGGCTGCTCCGTCGAGGCCTCCGACGGAGCAGCGGCGCGGGCTTTTGCTCGTCGTGCTGGCCACCGTCTTCTGGAGCCTCTCCGGGCTCGCCGTGCGGCTGATGGAGAGCGCGTCGGGCTGGCAGATCATCCTCTACCGCTCGATCGGCCTCACCCTGACGATGCTCGTCGTGCTGGCCGTCGTCCATCGCGGGCGCATGGTGACGGCGGTGCGGGACGCGGGCTGGCCGGCGGTCCTGGCCGGCCTTTTCTCGTGCCTTTCCTCGGCCGCCTACATTCTGGCGCTGGAGCAGATCTCGGTCGCCAACGCGCTCTTCATCACGGGCGTGGCACCCTTCGCCGCGGCTCTCCTGGCGCGGCTGCTGCTGGCCGAGGAGATCGCGGGCGCCACCTGGGCCGGGATGAGCCTCGCCCTTCTGGGCGTGCTCGTGATGGTGGGCGGCGGTCTGGGCCTCGGCCGCGCCGGCGGCAACGCCCTGGCCCTCATCTCCGCGCTGGCGATGGCGCTCTTCAGCGTCGCGCTGAGGCGCGGCCGCCAGACCGACATGCTGCCGGCCGTGCTGGTCTCGGGCGTCGTCTCGACGCTGCTGGCGCTTCTCGTCCTGGCCGCGGCCGGCCCCTTCACCGCCTCGCTCGTGGTGACCCAGCACGACCTCGGCCTCTGCCTCGGCATGGGCGCCGTCCAGCTCGGTCTGGGCTCGATCCTCTACACCTGGGGCGCCCGGCGCGTGCCGACCGCCCGGCTGCAGCTCGCCGCCATGGCCGAGCTGGCGATGGGCCCGCTCTGGGTGTGGCTGGCGGTCGACGAGGTGCCGACCGGCACGACGCTTGCCGGCGGTGCCCTGATCCTGGTCAGCATAGCACTCCAGGCCGCAGCCCGGCGCTGAGCGCCCGGAAGCCCTCTTGCCCTCGCGGCTGTGCGCGGCCACCATCCGGCGCATGAACGAGAGCGAGCAAAAGAACGAGCTGGGCCAGCCGATCGGGGCCTCGCTGCCGGGCTGGGTGGGGCGGCCGAAGCCGCCGCGCGAGACCATGCAGGGCCTTTGGTGCAGCGTCGAGCCGCTCGACGCCAAGGCGCATGCGGCCGATCTCTTCGCCGCGAAGTCGCTCGATCCCGAGGGGCGGAACTGGACCTATCTGGCCTACGGGCCCTTTGCGAGCCTCGAGGCCTATCGGGCTTGGCTCGACCCGCTCGAGGCGAGCGAGGATCCCCTGTTCCACACCGTGACGGAACAGGAGACGGGCCACGCCATCGGGCTTGCGAGCTATCTGCGGATCGAGCCCTCGGTGGGCGTCATCGAGGTCGGGCACATCCACCTCAGCCCCCGCCTGCAGCGCCGCCCGGCCGCCACCGAGGCCATGTACCTGATGATGCGCCGCGTCTTCGACGAGCTGGGCTACCGCCGTTACGAATGGAAGTGCGACGCCCTGAACGCGCCCTCCCGCGCCGCGGCGCTGCGGCTGGGCTTCCGCTTCGAGGGCATCTTTCGGCAGGCGACCATCTACAAGGGTCGCAACCGCGACACCGCCTGGTACTCGGTGATCGACAGCGAGTGGCCCGCGCTCAAGGCCGTTCTCGAGAGCTGGATCGATCCCTCGAACTTCGATGCCGAGGGTAAGCAGCGGACCCGGCTCAGCGAGCGCACCGCAGCGCTCGCGAGCGAGCGCCCCGAAGGGGCATGAGGCGCCAGCGGATCGTCATCGCGGGCGCCGGTGTCGCCGGCAGCATCCTGGCCCAGGCCCTCCAGGGCCGCGACGATGTCGAGGTGATCTGCCTCGAGCGGGCGACGCCGGGCGATCATGGCGATGCCGGCACCGGCCTCAATCTCGGCCCCAACGCCATCAAGGCGCTACGCGCCCATCTCCCCGACCTCGCAGCGCTGATCGAGGAGAACAGCCTGCCCTGGCGACGCTGGACCGTCGACCTCACCGACGGCCGCCGCCTGATGGACCTCGATCTCCTCGAGGTCGCGGACAATACGGGCGTGCGCATCCGCTGGTCCGCCCTCTACCGCCTGCTGCGCGAGGCATCGGGCGCCAGCCTCCGCTACGGCAGCGAGCTCGTCGACGTCTCGGACGATGGTCGCACGGCGATGGTCCGCGACCCTGCGACGGACGCCCTCTCGCGGATCGAGGGCATCGATCTGCTCGTCGCCTGCGACGGACGCTACTCCCGCATCCGCGAGCGCCTGCTGGGCGGCGAGCCGCCGCACTTCCTCGGCGTTGCCCTCTACCGCCTCCTCTTTCCCGTCGGGCCGGATTGCCCGATCGACGACTACGGCCAGTGGTTCAATGGCCCGAGCCGGCTCCTCGCCTTCCGCGTGCCGGGCGATCTCGTCTATTGCGCCGGCTCCTTCCCGATCCCACCGGACGCCGAGGTGCCCGCGGCCATGAAAGGCGCCGGCCCGCTCAGGCAGGCCTACATGCCGGAGACGGGAGCGGCCTCGGCCCAGGCCGGCTTCCTGATCGACGCCGTTTGCCGCAACGCCGAGGATCTCCACTGGGCGCGCCTCCAGGAGAGCAGTCTGCGCTTCGCCGTGCGCGGCCTTGCCGTGCTGCTCCTCGGCGACGCGGCGCACCCCATGGTGCCGACGCTGGGTCAGGGCGCCACCCAGTCGGTCGAGGACGCCTGCCTCGCGGCGCAGGTGATCACGCACGCTCTTGCGGAAGGAAGCAGCCTCGAGCCGGTGCCCGGGCAGGTCGAGGCGCTGAGGCTCGAGCGCGTGCGCTTCGCCGCCGACTTCTCACGCGAGGCCACCGACACGATGCTCGAGGGCGCCGACCCCGTCGCCGGCACGCTGAAAAAGCTCGGCCCTCTTTTCCAGGCCAAGCTCGCGCGTCTCTACCGCGACGCGCCTCTGCCCGACGCGCCAGCCGGCGGAGGCTGAGGCTCATTGCCGCCAGAGCGCTGACGCCGGCAGGATGGATGCCGCACCATCTCAAGCTCCCGTCAGACGGTTGCGGGTCCGGACCGGTTCATACTCGGGCAACCGCTTATGACTACGAGTTCGCCTTTTCGAATTCACGGATCGCGTTGATGACCTCGGATAGCTCACCCGCACCAGCAATGGCCTTCGGGACAAGGAACATGTTCCTTGGTGAGAGGAATCTGCGAAACTGAGCCTCCAGCCGCTCAAACGAAGCATCCTCGAGCTTGGTCCGTTTCCGGTCCGACACGGGATCGATATGGCATACCTTCCAGCCCCGCTCGTTGAGGGTCAGCCGGGGAGCCGGGCCTTTGGCAACGATCGAGAGTCGAACACGGGTTGCAAGGGTAGCACTGGTCCAGGAGCCTATGTTGGGCGGCTCCCCGCCAAGGGCACTCTCGAAGGCCCAGGTGGCTGGGGAGTTGTCGGCAAAGACTATTGCCCTCCCATTTGAGGAGAAGACGCGCTCTCCGCGTCGCCCGCTGTTGCGCAGAAGTAGCGGCAGGTCAGAGCGCAGCCATTCGCTCAGGAGCTCGTCCCATGCGCCCAGGACAGCCGGGGCGGGGCGAGGCCGATGCGGCGACTTTACCCACTGGCGGCCCAGCTCGAGGAGTGGTTCGTGGATTTCCGGTAAGTCGGTAACGTCTGGCGCCGTCGTGACCTCGAAACCCTCGATGCTGGAACTCCCTGCGACGAGCATGTGAAGCTTCCGGAGGGCTGTCACCTTACGCCAGGGCGCCGCTCATTCGCGGACCAAGCTTGAGCTGCCGCTCCTGTCAAGCTCTCGCGTCTCTACCGCGACGCGCCTCTGCCCGACGCGCCAGCCGGCGGACGCTAGCGCGGGATCGCCTCGCTGCCGTCGTAGGAGCGCCACTCGAGGATGCGCAGCAGGCCCTTGCCGGTGCTCCAGCCGAGGATGAGCAGGGCCGCGACCCCCACGGCACCGGCCAGCCTCAGCACCATGCCGTTGCCGACATAGGCGAGCACCCCCGCCAGCACGGCGATGGCGAGGTAGGACCACGCCCCGCCGATGAGATTGTCGAAATGCGATCGCAGCACGGGCTCCTCCGTCCCGAGGCGCATGATGTAGGCCACGGCCATGGCGATCAGAGCCGGCAGGCCCAGCAGCAGGATGCCCAAGAGCGAGAGCAGGTAGAGCCCGATGATCCGGCGGCGGCAGATGACGAAGTCCTCGCGCCCACGGCTGCGATAGGGCGTGGGCCCATCGGCCGGCACCGATTGCATCGGGGCCGCATGGCTAGCGGTCGGGGCGTGAATGGGGCGCATGCGTGACATCATCAAAGGCTCGACGGCGACTTTCTGGCATTCCAAGGGCTTGGCCACGACAACGGTCGCGTAGCAGGCGACCTTAGCCCACACGTCTCCGGCCGTCGCCTCTGGCGGCCGGCACCAGCAGAATGGTACGCCTGTGCCACCACATTGTGCCCACCCCATGGCGCAGGGCGGCTCGGGCCGAGGCGTGCAAGGGGCAGGTGCGGATGCTAGCGTGGCCTGGCCGGGGAGGGCCAGATCGGGCTCTAGTGAGGGATGTTTGAGGGTCTCCCAGCCTAGTCACCTGCGCGGACGGGCGAGCTGGCGCACCGCTCCGCGCCCGGCGGTCCTCGCTGTCCTGCTGCTGACCGCCTGCACGCTGGCCGCCTGCACGCTGGGCTCGGGCATGGCGCCCGGCGAGTCGCCGGTCCCGGCCGCCTTCCAGGCGACCAGCGAGAGCGCCGAGGCCGCCTGGCCGCAGGCCGGCTGGTGGCGGGCCTTCGGCTCGCCCGAGCTCGACCGCCTCATGGCCGAGGCCGAGGCCGCCAACCTCGACATCGCCGCCGCCGCGGCACGGGTCGTGCAGGCCGACGCGCAGGCGCGGGTGGCGGGTGCCGGCCTGCTGCCCACGGTCGACCTCTCGGCCGGCGCCTCGCGCAGCCGCCAGGGGGCCAGCGGCCGCGGCTCGTCCTCCAACGGGCCGGACGTCAACGCCGTCAATGTCAGCCTCGCCGCCAGCTACGAGATCGACTTCTGGGGCAAGAACCGGGCGGCGCTCGAATTGGCGCAGTCCGGCGCCCTGGCGTCGCGCTTCGACCAGGAGACGGTGGCGCTGGGCGTGCTCGCCAGCACCGCCGACACCTACTTCCAGATCCTGACGCTGCAGGCGCGGCTCAAGATCGCCCGGGAGAATCTCGACATCGCGGTCCGCGTGCTGAAGGCGATCCAGGCCCGCATCTCGGTCGGCACGGCCACCGCGCTCGACCTCGCCCAGCAGGAGAGCGTGGTCGCGACCGAGCGCGTGGCGATCCCGCCCTTGCAGGAGCAGCTCGAGCAGACCAGGAATGCCCTGGCGATTTTGCTCGGGCGCCTGCCGGAAAGCCTGAAGGTCGAGGGCGGCAATCCCTCCGCCATCCATATCCCCGTCGTGGCGCCGGGCCTGCCGTCGGAACTCCTGACCCGCCGTCCTGACGTCCGGCAGGCCGAGGCCCAGCTCCAGGCGGCCGACGCCGACGTGCGCGTGGCGCGCGCCGCCATGTTCCCCAGCATCACGCTCACCGCCCGGGGCGGGCTCGAGAGCAACGCGCTCCGCACCCTCTTCGATCCCGCCTCCCAGCTCTACAGCATCGCCGCCGGGCTCACCCAGCCGATCTTCGAGGGCTACAGCCTCCAGGGCCAGCTCGAGCAGCAGCGCGGCCGCTATGTCGAGCTGCTCCAGGACTATCGCAAGGCCGTGCTGTCCTCGTTCGAGGACGTCGAGAACGCGCTCGTCGCGGTGCGCCAGACGACGCTGCAGGAGAAGCTGCAGGCGGATGCGGTGGCGATCGCGCGCCGGGCCTATACTATCTCCGAGGCTCAGCTCCGTGCCGGCACCGTCGACCTCCTGACGGTGCTCGACACCCAGCGGAGCCTGTTCCAGGCGAACGACGCCCTGGCGCAGGCCCGGCTCGCCCGGCTCCAGGCCTATGTGGCCCTGTTCCAGGCGCTGGGCGGCGGCTGGACGATGCCCGCCCCGACGAGCGGACGGAAAGGATGACCGAGCAGTTCCCGAGCCCACCCGAGCAGCCGAAGCGGCCCCGATGGCGTGCCGTCCGCTGGCTCGCGGCAGCGGCGTTGCTGATTGCCGTCGGCGGCGCGGTCGCTGTCGTCGCGACCGCCCAGCAGGGCCGCCGGGACCGTGGCGCCGAGCAAAGCGGGGAGCGCACGCGGGTGCCGGTCCTCGCGGCCGAGGCCCGAACGGAGGACGTGCCGGTCTATCTGCACGGCGTCGGCAGCGCTCAGGCCTTCAAGACCGTGACGGTCCGCAGCCAGGTCGACGGCAAGCTTGCCAGCGTCGCCTTCGAGGAGGGTCAGGAGGTCCACAAAGGCGACGTCCTGGCGCGCATCGACCCGGTGACCTACCAGGCCGAGCTCGACCAGGCGCAGGCCAAGCTCACCCAGGATCAGGCGCTGCTCGCCAACGCCAAGGTCGATCTCGAGCGCTACACCCGCCTCGCCAAGACCGACTATGCCACCAAGCAGCAGGCCGATACCCAGCAGGCGACGGTGGCCCAGCTCCAGGCGCAGATCGCCTGGGACAAGGCGGCGGTCGCCAGCGCCCAGGCCTATGTCGACTATTGCACGATCACCTCGCCGATCGACGGGCGCACCGGCTTCCGTCAGGTCGACGCCGGCAACATCATCCACGCGAGCGACGCCACGGGCATCGTCGTCATCACCCAGCTGCGCCCCATCTCGGTCGTCTTCACCCTTCCCGAGACGGATCTGGGCCAGGTCACCGCGGGCATGGCCAAGGGGCCCCTCACCGCCCAGGCGCTGCTTGGCGCCAGCACGGTGCCGGTCGAGGAGGGCAGGCTCGCGGTGATCGACAACCAGGTCGACGACACGACAGGCACGATCCGCCTCAAGGCGACCTTCCCGAACAAGAGCCTGCAGCTCTGGCCGGGCCAGTTCGTGAACGTCAAGCTCCTGGTCGAGACGCGCCACGACGCGCTCGTGGTGCCGGCGGAAGCGGTCCAGCAGGGACCCGACGGGACCTACGTCTTTCTCGTCGAGGACGGCAAGGTGCGCATGCAGACGGTCGAGGTCGCCCAGGAGGATGCGGACAGCGCGGTGATCGGCAAGGGCCTGACGCCGGGCCAGATCGTCGTGACCTCGGGCTTCGGCCGGCTCAAGGACGGCATCCTGGTGCGGATCGACAAGACCCCGCCCGCAAAGACGATCCCCGACGGAGGCTCATGAGCGTCTCGGCACCCTTCATCCGGCGCCCGGTCGCGACCGGGCTCCTTGCCGTGGCGGTGCTGCTGGGCGGCGTCCTGGGCTATCGCGGCCTCTCGGTGTCGTCGCTGCCGCAGGTCGACTTCCCGACGATCCAGGTGACGACCCAGCTGCCCGGTGCCGATCCCGACACCATGGTGGCCCTCGTCACCGCCCCGCTCGAGCGCCAGCTTGGCCAGATCCCCTCGCTCGACTCGATGATCTCGACCAGCTCGATGGGGCTGAGCCAGGTGACGCTGCAGTTCGCGCTCGGCCGCGACATCGACGGGGCGGCGCAGGACGTGCAGGCGGCGATCAACGCGGCCGGCGGGTCGCTGCCGAAGAGCCTCCCCTACCCGCCCACCTACTCCAAGGTGAACCCGGCCGACACGCCGATCATCACGCTGGCGCTCACCTCGACCACCACGCCGGTCGACAAGCTCAGCGACCTCGCCGACACCTACCTCGCCCAGCGTCTGGCCGAGGTCTCGGGCGTGGGCCACGTCGAGGTGGCGGGCGGTGTCAGGCCCGCCGTGCGCATCCAGGCCGACCTGCCCCGGCTCGCGAGCTACGGGCTGGGCCTCGAGGATCTGCGCACCGCCATCGCCGCCGCCAACGTCGCCACACCCAAGGGCTCGTTCAACGGGCCGCAGAAGACCTACGCCATCTCCGCCAACGACCAGATCCACTCGGCCGCCGGCTATGGCGGGATCGTCGTCGCCTACCGCAACGGCGCCCCGGTCCAGCTGCAGGACGTGGCGCATATCGTGGACGGGCTCGAGAACAGCAGGGTCGCCGCCTGGTATCAGGGCAGGCCCGCCGTCGTCATCGACGTGCAGCGCCAGCCCGGCGCCAACATCATCGAGACGGTCGAGGGCATCCGCTCCATCCTGCCCAGGCTGCAGCGCGGCATCCCCGAGGGGGTGACGCTCTCCGTCGTGAGCGACCGCACCGGCACGATCCGCGCCTCGGTCCACGACGTCCAGCTCACCCTCCTGCTGAGCGTAGGGCTGGTCGTGCTCGTCGTTCTGCTCTTCCTGCGCTCGGCCCGTGCCACCTTCATCGCCGGCGTGGCCCTGCCCCTCTCACTGATCGCCGCCTTCGGCGTCATGTGGATCGCGGGCTTCAGCCTCGACAATCTCTCCTTGATGGCGCTCGCCATCGGCACCGGCTTCGTGATCGACGACGCCATCGTCATGATCGAGAACATCACGCGCCACATCGAGGCGGGCGACACGCCCTTGGCCGCCGCCTTCAAGGGTGCGCGCGAGATCGGCTTCACCGTCGTGTCGCTCACCGTCTCGCTCGTGGCCGTCTTCATCCCGCTGCTCTTCATGACCGGCATCGTCGGCCGGCTTTTCCGCGAGTTCGCGCTGACCCTCACGATCGCGGTCGTCACCTCGGCCATCGTCTCGCTGACGCTGACGCCGATGATGTGCGGCCGGCTCCTGCGTGCCCGCGAGGATGCCCCAGCCCGGCCTCCTCGTGCGCGCGACGGATCGCGTCCTGGACGGGCTCTTGGACCTCTACCGGCGCAGCCTCGGCTGGGTGCTCGAGCGCTGGACCATGACGCTGCTCGTCGCCGCCGCCACCCTCGTCGCCACGCTGGCCCTCTACATCGTCGTGCCGAAGGGCTTCCTGCCGCTGCAGGACACCGGGCTGATCGAGGCCACCACCGAGGCCGGCCAGCAGGTCTCGTTCACCGAGATGCAGGCGCTGCAAAAGCAGGTGGCCGCCATCGTCCAGCGCGATCCCGAGGTCCAGGGCGTCGTCTCGCTGGTGGGCGTGGGCCAGGAGAACGTCACCCCCAACGCCGGCCACCTGGCGATCATCCTGCGTCCGCGGGACGAGCGCACCGAGGATGCCGCCACGATCGTCGAGCGGCTGAAGCGGCAGGTGGCACCGCTCCCCGGGGTCAGCGTCTTCTTCGCCCAGGTGCAGGATATCCAGATCGGCACGCGGGCGAGCCGTACGCAGTATCAATACACGCTAGTCGACACGGACGCCGGCGAGCTCGCCGACTGGTCCGGGCGGCTGCTGGCACGGCTGCGGCAGTCGCCGGTGCTCCGCGACGTGGCCTCGGATCTGCAGGACCAGGGGCTCCAGGCGCTGGTGCGGGTCGATCGCACGGCGGCGGGACGGCTCGGCGTGACCATGCAGGCGATCGACGACACGCTCTACGACGCCTTCGGCCAGCGCCAGGTGTCGACGATCTACGAGCAGGCGAACCAGTACCGCGTGATCCTCGAGGCCGATCCGCGCTTCCAGGCCGACCCGGGCATGCTGGCCCGGCTCTACGTGCCGGGTAGCGACGGCGCGCAGGTGCCGCTGGGTGCGGTCGCCGCCATCAGCCGCACCACGGCGCCGCTCGCCGTCAGCCATGACCAGCAGTTCCCGGCGGTGACGATCAGCTTCGACGTCGCCCCCGGCAGCTCGCTGGGCGCCGCGGTGGCGGCCGTGGCGAACGCAGAGCAGGCGATCGGCATGCCGGCTGCGGTGGTCGGCAGCTACTCGGGCGACGCCGCCGAGTTCGCGACCTCGCTCGCCAGCACGCCCTGGCTGATCCTGGCGGCGGTGGTCGCGATCTACATCGTGCTGGGCGTGCTCTACGAGAGCCTGATCCACCCGCTCACCATCCTCTCGACCCTGCCCTCGGCCGGCGTGGGCGCGCTCTTGGCCCTCATGCTCTTCGGGATGGACCTGTCGCTGGTGAGCCTGATCGGCATCATCCTGCTGATGGGCATCGTGAAGAAGAACGCGATCATCATGATCGACTTCGCGATCGAGGCCGAGCGGGGCGGGCTGAGCCCCCGGGAGGCCATCTGGCGGGCCTGCCTGCTGCGCTTCCGGCCCATCACGATGACGACGATGGCGGCCCTTCTGGGGGCCCTGCCGCTCGCCTTCGCGCACGGCATGGGTGCCGAGCTCCGGCAGCCGCTCGGCATCACCATCGTGGGCGGCCTCCTGCTGAGCCAGGTTCTCACCCTCTACACGACCCCGGTCATCTATCTGGCGATGGAGAGCCTGAAGCGCCTGCTCAAGCGTCAGGATCGCCAGGAGGTGCTGGAGGTCCGGCCGCCGCGGCTCCGGGCCCTGGTCGAGGGGCCGGCCGAGTAGCGGCCCATGAACATCTGCGAGCCCTTCATCCGCCGGCCGATCGCGACCTCGCTCCTCGCGGTGGCCCTCTTCCTGGTGGGTGCCGTGGCCTACGTCTTCCTGCCGGTGGCACGCCTGCCCAACGTCGAGTTCCCGACGATCCACGTCAGGGCGAGCCAGCCCGGTGCCGATCCCGAGACGATGGCGGCGACGGTGGCCGCACCGCTGGAGCGGCGGCTGGGCGAGATCGCGGGCATTACCGAGATGACCTCCTACAGCTCGCTCGGCACCACCAGCATCACCGTGCAGTTCGAGCTCGGCCGCAGCATCGATGCCGCGGCGCGCGACGTGCAGGCTGCGATCAACGCGGCGATGACCGACCTGCCGGGCGACCTGCCGAGCCAGCCCGCCTTCTGGAAGTCCAATCCCGCGGCGTCGCCCGTGATGATCCTGGCCCTCACCTCCGACACGATGACGCCGGGCGCCCTCTACGACGCCGCCGACACCGTGGTGGACCAGCGCCTGTCCCAGGTTCCGGGCGTGGCCGAGGTGCGCATCAGCGGGGCCGAGCAGCCGGCCATCCGCGTGCGCGTCCGGCCCGACGCGCTGGCCAGCCTCGGCATCGGGCTCGACCAGGTCCGCACCGCCATCACCGACGCGACGCGGGTCGATCCGCTGGGCGCCATCGAGGGGCCGACCCAGGCCGCCGCCATCGCCACCAACGGCCAGCTGACGCAGCCGAAGGACTATGAGCCCATTGTCGTCAAGACGGGCTCGGGCACCATCGTCCGGCTGGGCCAGATCGCCTCCATCGAGGAGGGCGTTCGCAATCAATTCAACGCCGGCTGGCTCAACGACCGCCCGGCCATCCTCCTGATCATCCAGAAGGAGGCGGATGCCAACGCGATCGCGGTCGCCGATCGCATCAAGGCGCTCCTGCCCCAGCTCGGGCGCTGGATCCCGGCCGGCGTCGAGGTGCATATCCTCTCCGATCGGACGATCTCGATCAGGGCCAGCGTCCACGAGCTGCAGCTCACCCTCGCGGCGTCGATCGGGCTCGTCATGCTGGTCGTGCTGCTCTTCCTCCGGCGTGTCGTCCCGACGCTCGCCGCCGGCATCACGGTGCCGTTGTCGCTCGCCGGCACGGTGGCGGTCATGTGGCTCGCGGGCTTCAGCCTCGACAATCTATCCTTGATGGCGCTCACCGTGTCGGTGGGCTTCGTCGTCGACGACGCGATCGTCATGATCGAGAACGTGCACCGCAACCTCGAGGCGGGCCTCAAGCCCTTCGCCGCCACGCTCGAGGGTGCAAGGCAGATCGGCTTCACGGTCGTCTCGATCACGCTCTCGCTCGTCGCTGCCTTCATCCCGATCCTGCTGATGGGCGGCATCCTGGGCCGGCTGCTGCGCGAGTTCTCGCTCACCCTGGCCTTCGCCGTCCTCATCTCGGCCGTGATCTCGCTCTCGGTCACGCCGATGATCTGCGCGCACTGGATCAAGCGGTCGCCGCGCCCGCGCGAGACGCGCCTCGACCGCTGGATCGAGCCGCCGCTCGAGGCCATAACCGCCGGCTACACCCGCAGCCTGGACTGGGCGCTCCGCCACTGGCCGGCGATGCTGGCCGTGACGGGGCTCGCCCTCGTGCTCACCGTCTGGCTCTTCAAGACGGCGCCCACGGGCTTCTTTCCCCAGGGCGACAACGGGCTCGTCGCCACCGCGACGGTGACGCCGCCCGGCACCTCCTTCCCCGTCACCGAGGCGCTCCAGCGTCGTGTCGCCCGCACCATCCTCGAGGACCCTGCGGTGGAAGCGCTAGGCTCCTTCGTCGGCACCTCGGGCGCCTATTCGGGCGGCAATGCCGGCCGCATCTACATCACGCTCAAGCCCCTGGCAGAGCGCGGCGTCGGCGTGCGCGAGGTCATCGACCGCCTGCGCCCGAAGCTCGAGAAGATCGTCGGCATCAAGACCTACATGTTCCCGATGCGCGACCTGCCGGTCGGCGGGAGGTACAGCAACGCCAGCTACCAGTTCACCCTGTGGAGCCCCGACCTCGGGATCCTCCAGCACTGGGTGCCGATCGTCCTCGACCGCTTCCGCGACCTGCCCGGCTTTCTCGACGTCTCGACCGACCGCGAGCAGGGCGGGCCCGAGGTGCGACTAGCGATCGACCGGGTGGCGGCAGCGCGCCTCGGCGTCAGCGTCCAGGCGATCGACGCAGCGCTGCACAATGCCCTCTCGCAGCGCCAGATCGCGACGATCTATGGCGAGCGCAACCAGTACCGCGTCATCCTCGAGGTCGATCCCGGCCGGCAGGAGGGGCCGGCGAGCCTGGCCCACCTCTTCGTGCCCGGCCGGGACGGCAAGCAGGTGCCCATCTTGAGCCTCGTCAAGATCGAGCGCTCGACGGCGCCGCTCGTCGTCAACCACCAGGGCCAGTTCCCCGCCGTCACCATCACGTACAATCTGGCCGACGGCGTCTCGCTCGGCACCTCGCTCGACCGCATCCGGGAGGTGATGGAGAGCCTCCACCCGCCGGACGACCTGCACGCGGAGGCCGCGGGCGATGCAAGGCAGCTCGTCCAGAACCAGCGCAGCCAGCCGCTCCTGCTGCTGGCAGCCGTCATCGCCGTCTACATCGTGCTGGGCATCCTCTACGAGAGCCTCGTCCACCCGATCACGATCCTCTCGACCCTGCCCTCGGCCGGGCTGGGCGCCCTCCTGGCGCTTCGCCTCACCGGCAACAGCCTCACGATCATCGCGCTGATCGGCCTCATCCTGCTGATCGGCCTCGTGAAGAAGAACGGCATCATGCTGGTCGACTTCGCGCTCGCGGCCGAGCGCGAGCGGGGCCTCAGCCCCGCCGAGGCGATCCGTGCCGCCGCCATCGAGCGCTTCCGGCCGATCACGATGACGACGCTGGCGGCGATCATGGGCGCCATCCCGCTCGTCGTCACCTCGGGCCCCGGCTCCGAGCTGCGCCAGCCGCTGGGCATCACCATCATCGGCGGCCTCATCGTCTCGCAGCTGCTGACGGTCTACACGACACCTGTCATCTATCTCGTCCTCGACCGCCTCAGGCGCCGTGCCGGCCGACCCATCGGCGGCATGAGACTTGCATCGGCGGCAGCACGGCCAGAGGGCGGAGGAGCGGCGTGAGCAGCGAGACGACAAACACGGCGGCGAGCCGGGTGGAGGCGTGCCTTGCCCGCATCGCGGCGCTCGACGAGCGGCACAGCACCTTCATCACCGTGATGGCAGAGCAGGCACGCGCAACGGCGGCGACGCTCGACCGCACCGCCGCCTCGGGCGCAACATCCGGCCCGCTGCACGGCCTGCCCATCGCGATCAAGGACGCGATCGACGTCGCAGGCGTGCGCTGCACCGGCGGCTCGCCCCTCTTCCGGGACCGCGTCGCCGAGCGCGACGCCTTCGTCGTCCGCCGCCTGCGCGAGGCGGGTGCCGTGATCATCGGCAAGACCAACCTGCACGAGCTCTGCTTCGGCGGGACGAGCCAGAATGTCTGGTTCGGCCTGTGCGGCAATGCCTGGGATACCGGCCGCGTGCCCGGCGGCTCGAGCGGCGGCTCGGCAGTGGCGGTGGCGCTCGGCATGGCCGAGGCGGCGCTCGGCACGGACACGGGCGCCTCGGTGCGGCTCCCCGCCTCCCTCAACGGCATCACCGGCCTGCGCACCACCCAGGGTGCGGTCTCCAACGGCGACACGCTGGCCGTCAGCCCCGAGCTCGACACCACGGGCCCGATGGCCCGCTCGGTCGAGACGGTCGCAAAGGTCTTCTCGGTCATCTCGGCCTTCGACCCCGACGATCCCACCGCCTCGCCCGACCCGCGCCCCGACGTCCTGTCGGGCATCGAGGCGGGCGTGGCAGGCCTGCGCATGCTCGTGCCCACCAACGCTTTCTTCATCGACGCCGAGCCCGGCATCCCCGAGGCGGTCGAGGCCGTGGCGCTCGAGCTCGAGGCGCAGGGGGCCAAGCTGATCCGGCCGCTCCTCCCCGATGCCGAGCAGGTGCTGGAGATGGCGATGCGCGTCGCCCAGGCCGACGCCGCCGCCCGCTACGAGGCGAGGCTCGCCGAGCATCCCGAGCTTTTCTCAGAGCCCGTCCGCAAGCGCCTGGCACCGGGCCTCGAGCTGCGCGCGGTCGAGTATGTGCGCATGCGCGAATGGCTCGCCTCCTGGCGCCAGCGCACCGCCCGCCTCCTCGCCGAGGAGGCCGACCTCGTCCTCACGCCCACGACCCCCTGCACCGCACCCTTGAAGAGCGACGAGGACCTCATCGCCGTCACGGCCCGGCTCAGCCGCTTTCTCTGGCTCGTGGCCCGCCGCGCGCATGCCGGCGCTCTCGCTGCCCTGCGGCCAGGACGCCTCGGGCCTGCCGATCGGCGCCCAGCTCGCCGCCGCCCGCTGGCGCGAGGATCTTCTGTTCCGCGCCGGCCACGCCTGGCAGCGCGCCACCGACTGGCATCTGCGCGCGCCCGCCCCCGCCTGAGCAGCCGCACCTCGCCGCTGTGTCCCCTGCCCCCAATCGGCTATCCTCAAGAGAGGCGATTGAGGATCGCCACGGGAGGCAGGACAACATGACAAAGAGCGATCAACGTGGCGATGATCGGTGGCGGCTTCATGGCCCGGGCGCACGCCATGGCCTACGCGACCATGCCGATGTGCTTCTGGCCAGCCCCGGCCATCCCGGTGCGCAAGGTCATCGTCGACCTCACCGACGCCGATGCCGAGGATGGCCGCCGCCGCTACGGCTTCGAGGAGGCGGCGAGCGACTGGCGCCAGGTCGTGGCCCGGCCCGACATCGATCTCGTCGACATCTGCACGCCCAACGACACCCACGCGGCGATCGCGATCGCCGCCGCCCGGGCCGGCAAGCACATCCTCTGCGAGAAGCCCTTGGCCCGCTCGGGCGACGAGGCCAAGACGATGCTGGATGCGGTGAAGGATGCCGGCGTCACCCACATGGTGGCCTTCAACTACCGCCGCACGCCCGCCGTGGCCCTCGCGCGGAAGATGATCGACGAGGGCCGCATCGGAAAGATCCTCAACTTCCGCGGCACCTATCTGCAGGACTGGTCGGCCGACCCCGACGGCCCGCGCTCCTGGCGCTTTCAGAAGGCGATCGCGGGCTCCGGCACCGTGGGCGACATCGGCACCCACGCCATCGATCTCGCCCGCTACCTCGCCGGCGAAATTCTGTCGGTCAACGGGATGGTGCACACCTATATCAGCTCCCGGCCGCTGCAGGAGGGCGGCGTCGACCGCCTGGGCGCCGGAGCTGACAAGAATGCCCCGCGCGGCGAGGTCGACGTGGACGACGAGATGCTGACCCTGCTGCGCTTCGAGAACGGCGCCGTGGGCTCGATCGAGGCCACGCGCAACGCCCATGGCCGCCACAACTATCTGACGTTCGAGATCCACGGCGAGCGCGGCACGCTCGCCTTCAACTACGAGCGGCTGAACGAGCTTCAGGTCATGCTCGCCGACGACCCGGCGGACTGCCGCGGCTTCCGCACGATCTACACCGGCCCGGCCCACCCCTACGGCGACAGCCTCTGGCCCATCCCGGGCCTCGCCATCGGCTACGCCGAGACGAAGATCATCGAGCTTTTTGAATTGTTGTCGGCCATCACCGGCGGCAAGCAGGCCACGCCCAGCTTCCAGGACGGCTACCGCATCGCCCGCATCGCCGATGCCATCCTCGAATCGGGCAGGACGGGGGCGTGGACGGAGATCGGTGCCTGACGGGCGATCGCTCGAGCCACGCAAGCCGCGCTGGAGGAGCGTGTGCCCGTCGATCGCCCGGCCCCGCGAGCCGGAAGCCGAAACCCGACCTCTGCTCGGATCGGCAGGGGCCGGCCGAAGCCTCCGCAGACTCATCATCGGCGGAGCCAGGTGGGCTATCGGCGCAATGTGAGGTGATCTGCGCGTCGAGAAACCGCGAATGAACTCTGAGGGCCGCGTGCCTGCGTGAATGATGATCGAGCCCAACGGTAGCGGCCGGACTAGAGAGGGCCCTCGACAGCCGGTCGCAGCCTCGTCCCAGCAAAGACCCGCATGAAGCTCACCTTGATGATCGTCCTCATCGTGCTCGCGGTCGTCGTGATCGGCGCCGGCATCTGGCTCTACAATCCGGACAAGTCGCGCGCGGCGCTGGAGGCCAAATATCATGTGGCACCGACCGACTATGTCGAGGCCGCCGGCGTCCGCCTGCATGTCGAGGACACCGGGCCGAAGGACCGGCCGGCTGTCATCCTGCTGCACGGCTTCGGCTCCAACCTCTTCACCTGGGAACCGTGGGCCCGGCTCCTGGAGAAGGACTATCGGGTGGTCCGCTTCGACCTGCCGGGCTTCGGGCTGACCGGCGCCGACCCGACCGGGTCCTACACCGACGAGCGCAGCATGGAGGTGCTGGCGGCGCTGATGGACCGGCTGGCGCTGCCACGGGCGACCCTCGTCGGCAACTCGATGGGCGGGCGGATCGCCTGGATGTTCGCGTCCCGATATCCCGAGCGGGTGGCGAAGCTGGTGCTGATCTCGCCGGACGGCTTCGCCAGCCCGGGCATTGCCTATGGGACGAGGACCGAGCTGCCGGCGATGGCCCGGCTGATGCGCTATACCCTGCCGACCCCGCTGGTCCGCATGAGCCTGGCCCCGGCCTATGGCGACCCCAAGCTCATGTCCGACGCGCTGGTGGCCCGCTACCGCGACCTGATGCTGGCGCCGGGCGTGCGCGGCGCCATCCTCGCCCGGATGGAGCAGTCGGTGCTGGAGGACCCGGTGCCGCTGCTGCGCCGGATCAAGGCCCCCACCCTGCTGCTCTGGGGCGAGAAGGACGGGATGATCCCGTTCAGCAACGCCGCCGACTATATGAAGGCCATTCCGGACGTCACCCTGGTCTCCTTCCCCGACCTCGGCCACGTGCCCTTCGAGGAGGCGCCGGCGCGCACCGTTGAGCCGGTCGAGGCCTTCCTTGCGGGAAGCCTTGCGGCAAAGCCGGTGGAAGGTCGATGACGCTCTGACGGAAGGCCGAGCGCGCTTCGGCCCATGCCCGCGAGCGGGCGGGGGCACGCCCTTGGCTCCCCGGGCGCATGCTCCCATCTGTGAGCCGTCGGACTGGTCCGACAACCGTCGACGGGACCGGGATGGACGCGTACGCAACAAACGATCTCGCGGCGGAGGTCGCCGCGGTCGGCCGGCTCGACATCGTGCCCACGATGCTCGATGTGGTCTGCCGCGCCACGGGCATGGGCTTTGCGGCCATCGCCAGGGTCACCGAGGACCGCTGGATCGCCTGCGCCGTCAGGGACGACATCGCCTTCGGCCTCGAGCCGGGCGGCGAGCTCGCGATCGAGACCACCATCTGCCACGAGATCCGTGCCAGCGGAACGCCGGTGGTCATCGACCACGCGGCCATGGACGAGGCCTTCTGCCGCCATCCCACGCCGGCGATGTACGGCTTCGAGAGCTACATCTCGGTGCCGATCGTCCGTCGCGACGGCAGGTTCTTCGGCACGCTCTGTGCCATCGATCCCCGACCCGTACGGCTGAGCCGGCCCGAGATCGTCGGCATGTTCAGGCTCTTCGCCCAGCTCATCGGCTTCCACCTCGACGCCCACGATCAGCTCGAGGCCAGCCGGGCGAGCCTCCTGGACGAGCGTCAGACGGGCGCGCTGCGCGAGGAGTTCGTGGCCGTGCTGGGCCACGACCTGCGCAACCCGCTGGCCGCCCTCGGCTCCGGCATCCGGATGCTGCGCCGGGAGCCGCCCGCCGAGGAGGCGATGAAGGTTCTCGACCTGATGCAGAGCAGCGTCGCGCGCATGTCGGCGCTGGTCGACGACGTGCAGGATCTGGCGCGCGGCCGCCTCGGCGGCGGGCTCGAGCTCGAGCGCTCGGACGCGCGGGAGCTGGGCCCGGTGCTGGAGCAGGTGGTGGCAGAGCTGCGCGCCGCCCGGCCCGATCGCCTCATCGAGAGGCACCTCGCCTTGAGCCATCCCGTCCGCTGCGATCCCGGGCGCATCGCCCAGCTGCTCTCGAACCTCCTCGCCAACGCCCTCACCCACGGAGCGCCCGGCGGGCCGGTGAGGGTCGAGGCCTCGACCGACGCGGAGCGGCTCGAGCTCTCGGTCGCCAACGCCGGCGAGCCCCTGTCGCCGGCCGTGCTCCGCCATCTGTTCCGGCCGTTCGTCCGCACCGCCGTGCGCCGCAGCCAGCAGGGCCTGGGGCTCGGCCTCTACATCGCCTCCGAGATCGCCCGCGCTCACGGCGGCACGCTGGACGTCAGCTCGACCCCGGAAGAGACCCGCTTCACCTTCCGCATGCCGCTGCGCTGAACGCTCCGGCTGCCGCTCCCAGGACACAGAAAAAAGAATCGCCCGGCGGTCGTCCAGGTGGCCGGCTGCAATCGGCAATAGATTCTCACCAAGCGTAAGTCCCCCTCATGGTTGTGGGCGCCGGATTGCCGTGATAGGAAAATCTCAAGGAAAGAGATCCATGCGGCATCCGAGACAAGAAGATGATCCGCGCATCGCCATGGGGGCTGGCTGGTCGTGGTGCGCCCTGTCGGGGTCGGCCCGGCATGGGCCGACTATTCCGCCTCGGGACATGCCGGCCAGGCCATCGACGCGCGCGCCCGCCTTCGCGTCCGGTCATTTTGACTCGACTTGCCGAATACCGATGACCAGGCCTTGACCATGCAGACGGGGAAAATTCGGTGGCACTTGAACCGACCTCTCCTGGGCGTCAATTTTTTCGCGGGCGATGTGGTGGCCGGTCTGGGACCCTATCTCGCGATCTATCTCCTCTCCGCCTATCACTGGAAGCCCGGCGGCATCGGCCTGGCCCTGGCGGTCGGCTCGATCACGACCGTGCTCGTCCAGACTCCCGCCGGCGCCATCATCGACGCGACGCGCTACAAGCGCGCGATCCTCGCCCTGTGCGCCGCCGGCATCGGCGTGGCCACGGCGCTCGTCGTCATCACGGACGACCCGCCCTGGATCGTCTACAGCGCGCAGATCATGATCGGCGTCGCCTCATCGTTCCTCGCACCGGCCATCGCCGCCGTGACGCTCGGCCTCGTCGGGCAGAAATACTTCACCCGGCAGACCAGCGCCAATCAGGCCTGGAACCATGCCGGCAACACGTTCGGTGGGGCGGTGGGCGCGGCCCTGGCGATCTGGTGGATCGCCGACGGGGTGTTCTGGCTCGTCGTCGCCATGGCGACGTGCATGATCGTCAGCGTCTTCATGATCGATGCCCGGGCCATCGACCACGAGGCCGCCCGCGGTGCGGTGAAGGTCGAGCATGGCGAGGACGAGCCATCGGGCTTTTTGGCCCTGTTGTCCGATCGGCGGCTGATCGTCTTTGCGATAGCCGTGGTGACGTTCCACTTCGCCAACGCCGCCATGCTTCCGCTCGTCAGCCAGAAGCTGTCGCTGGGTGGCGGGGTCGGCGAGGGATTCGCGTTCACCTCCGCCTGCATCGTCGCGGCCCAGCTCCTGATGATCCCGATGGCCGTCCTGTGTGGCGCCAAGGCGGACAGCTGGGGACGCAAGCCGCTTTTTCTCTTTGCCTTCTCGATCCTCCCGATCCGCGGGCTGCTCTACACCCTGACCGACAGCTCGCCTGCGCTCGTCGCCATCCAGGGCCTCGACGGGGTGGCCAACGGGATCTTCGGCGTCGTCTTCCTCCTGATCCTCGCCGACGTGACGCACGGCACCGGCCGCTTCAACATCGCCCAGGGTGCCCTGTCGACCCTGATCGGCGTCGGCGCCTCGCTCAGCAACCTCCTGGCCGGATGGGTCGTCGAGGCAGCCGGCTACAATGCGGGTTTCTTTTTCCTCGCCGGCGTCGCGGTCCTGGGCGCCATCGTCTTCGCGATCCTGATGCCGGAGACCGCGTCCCACGCCGTCGATGCCAAGGCGGCGCGAGCAACGGGGACGAGTGGAAGCTCCGGGTGACAGGACGCGGCCGGACTTGCTCCGTCCGCCGACCACCAAGCGTGAAGCCATCAGATCCAAGGTCCAGGCAAAGTGGCGTTTCTACGCTAATCATCTGGAAATGATGGTCTTGTTCGACTGCGACGAATAACATTCGCGAAGGCTAAACTACCTATTCTGATTCTCCAGACTCCTCTGAACCATTCGTCTCGACGGAAACTCGCTAGCCTCAAGAGCAGGGCGAGAGATATATAGCCCCTATCTGGGCTATTATCTAATCTATCATGCTGTATACATGAAATTATCCACAGTTCTATTATGTAACTAAATGCCAACACGCGTTCTCGCACACCTTTGGATGTATTTGATATGGTAGATCTGCGTGTCTTTGTTATTGTTTGGCTCTCCGGTTTTTGTATATCCAACCGATCGGCGACCGCATTAAGAATGGTTTCCGACGCCGCTCCAACCATAACACAACACGCTAGATACGCGTGCGCATTATAGCAGCGCACTGCCTCTTGAGCCCGCTCGTCAATGCTCTTTCCAAATATCTCGACGTATTTCGAAAGTATATCTGCGAACCTATCAGGCTCCGTCGGCACATAGTTATCAAATCTTCCTTCATCTAACCATTGCCTCCCAAACGCGGTAATACTAAATCCGTCCCCCTGCGTGGTTCCTTGATCGCTAGTCGTATAGGTAAAAGGCCTAAGAATTCCACACCTACAAAGCTCCCAGCACGCGTCAATAAATATCGGCGAGATATCTACTCTCCAATTCTCCGATCTGTTAGATTCTAAGTTATATTTATCCTTAAAACATTTGATTAGGAGACTGTTAGCATACACATCATATCCTTAGTCCGAAATATCTCTCTTACGTGGACGCCTGAGAAACGATATGACGTAATCTATTGTTTCATGTAGAGCGACGCTCACCTTCACGCTGCCGTTAACCGCGGTCTCTATGCTACTCATTTTAACAACTCACAATCAGGAAGACCAGCTAGCCATCATTTGATGGTATGAGGTCATACTGCGCTGACAAAGCGCTCGGATAATCCAGCTCGTCGCGCGACACCCCTGACTAGACGCGATTTTACCACTCTGGATTCGGCTGCTTCGTGACGCTTGGGCAGGCAACCAACGATCGCCGCTTCACCTGTCGAGGCCAACTGCAACTGCAACTGCAACTGCAACTGCAACTGCAACTGCAACTGCAACTGCAACTGCAACGCTGATCGTTCGGAGTTCTCATGAGCAAGCATTTTGACAACGCCCGGATCACAGTCAGCAGCAGTGCCTGGCGCGTATGCGCCTCTGCACGTTCGCGGGCGCCCCAACCTCGCTCGCTGGATACCACGCTTCGTCCAGCAGCCAGTCGAGCGTATAGTGGCATGTCGCAGGCGGAGCATCAGCAGCGCGAGACTCGCGCTGCCTGATCAGGGCCTTTCTGTTTCGCCGAGGCGCTCGGGCCGGGAACTCGGCAGCTGGACCTCGAGGTCCCGTCGGATCGTCGGGGTCCGCCACCCCTCGATCTCCACACGGACACCGTCGATGCTCTCGGTCCAGCCCGGTCGACGGTCAGTGGTGGGCGAATGTTCCGGCTTCAGGACTTGCGACAGAAGGCGGCAGAGATGGCTCCCGCGCGGCTTGGCAGGCTTCCGAGTCTGGCGCCTCGACTTCCTCGAGCGTCAACCTGCCAGGAAGGGGGCAGCGGGCGAAGAGGTCAGGAAGCGCGAGTGAGCAGGTTGGAGACCAGCAAGAAAAATCAACTCTTGGTTGACGGAAGGCTGTCATTCCTATATTGACCTCCTATGCCTACCATCTACCCCTCGCGTTCCCCCGCCTCGATGCCCGCCGCCCGCACCGTGAGGCTAGCGCGGAGATTCGCCGGCGGCATGACGCCGGCCGAGGTCGCCAGGCACGAGGGAACGGACGAGGCCGAGCTTTTGTCACTGCTCGCCGACGAGAAATTCCAAGAGCATGTCGCCTACTACCGGCACGAGGCCGAGCTGCCCGAGGACGAGCGCGAAGAGATCCTGATCAGGACGGCGTTCGCCAGCCTCCAGCACCTTGCCGACATGGGCGACACCAAAGCTCTTTTGTTCCTTGCCTACGAGGGCAACCGCGGCCGCCATCCCGAAAACCGCCTGCGCCGCCTCGTGACGCGCACGAGCGACTGCGATCCCGACCTCTGTGCTCGGGACGAGATCGGCGTGGCGCCGGCCAACAACGCCGTCGCCGCCGAGCTTGTTTCGGACCTCCTCGCCTTCGCCCGGAGCAACCCGGACGTGGCCGACTGGATCCTGCGCTACGCCGAGAGCCGCTACGCCACGCTGGGAGAGAGCGGGGCCGAGGCGGTGGAGCGGAAAAGGAGAGTGAAAGAGGAGAAGATCAGCAAAGGATAGCCAAAGAAGGGCGAGCCGCCCCACCCTCACCGGTCGTCCCCCGACTTGATCGGGGGATCAACTGGCAGGCGTGATGCGACGCCAGCGTGGCCAATCTCGAACAGTTGGCCCCCCGGTCGAGCCGGGGGGCGACAAGGGAGAGGCCGTGGCGGCAGGTTCTTTCTTGTCACCCCCCGACTTGATCGGGGGGTCAGGTGCCGGAGTCCAAACGACTCCCGTCCCCTCGCTCCGTCACACCTGATCCCCCGATCAAGTCGGGGGATGACGGAAGAAACGCGTCCTCGCGGCGCCTCGTCTCTTCTGTGCCCTCGCGTCGCCTCGTCTCTCATTTGTCACCCTCGTGCCCCGACACGAGGGTGCATGTCCCGTCCCGGCCGCGCGGTCGCCGGTGTGAGCGTGGCTCCCGGCCCCTGCCCTGAGAGGAGCTGCCGGCGCCCGGGCGGATCTGTCGATCCACGGCCCACAGATCAGCAGCCCCGGGCCGCGCCCCGCCCGGGTTGTCGGCGCCGCGCGCCCGGCGCAGGATCGGCGGCCGGTCGGGCGGACCCGAACGCGCACGCCGAAAAATCCGTTCCAGCCCTTGGAGGGATCATGAAGCTCCGGGAGCGCGTGCCCTACAGCGCCATCGTCGACCGCGAGCCCTGGCGGCTGCCGGGCGGCAAGCGGGTGGCCGTGTGGCCGCTCGTGACGGTGGAGGTGTGGGACCCGGACGGGCCCCTGCCGCGCACCATCCTGCCGCCGCCGCAGGGCGCCACCTTCGTCCCGGACGTGCCCAACTGGAGCTGGGCCGAGTACGGGGCCCGCATCGGCTTCTGGCGCATGAAGGAGGCCCTGGACCGGCGCGGCATCAAGGCCGTGCTCTGCATCAACGGCGCGGTGATCGAGCATTATCCCCGGATCTGCGAGGCGGCGCTCGAGCAGGGCTGGGAGCTGATGGGCCACAACATCGTGCAAAAGCCCATGCACGCCATGGAGGACGAGGAGGCGGCCATCAACGAGACGGTCGAGCTCATCGAGCGCTTTTCGGGCAGCAAGCCCCGCGGCTGGATGGGGCCCGGCCTCACCGAGACGCACCGGACGCCCGAGCTCCTGGTGCGGGCGGGCATCGAGTACACGACGGACTGGGTGCTGGACGACCAGCCCACCGTCATCGAGACGGAGGAAGGGCCGCTCTACAGCGTGCCCTACTCGGTCGAGGTCAACGATGTCGTGCTGATGGCGGTGGAGCGCCGGCCGTCGGACGAGCTCTGCGAGCGCGCCATCGTCACCTGCGACCGCTACATCGCCGAGGGCGCCGACCAGGCCCGTGTCCTGTCACTTGCCTGCCACCCCTATCTGCACGGGGTGCCGCACCGCATCGGCCACTATGAGCGCTGCCTCGACGCGCTGGCCGGACGGGATCAGGTGGTCCTCACGACCGGCGGGCAGATCCTGGACTGGTACAAGGCCGGCCGGGGGAGCTGATGGAGCGGAGCCCCCTCACCCGTCGGCCGGCGCCGGCTCGGTCGCCTCCGCCGTCCTGAAGCGGCGTGCCACGCGCTCCAGCGTCAGGCCCTGGACGACGATCGTGAAGATGACGATGCCGTAGCAGATGACGAGGATGTCGTTCCGGTAGGGGCTCTGGGGCAGGCTCAGCGCCAGGGCCACCGAGATGCCGCCCCGCAGGCCGCCCCAGGTGAGGACGGCGATGGCCAGCGCCTTGCGGCGGCGATGGAGGTCGAGCATGAGCACGGGCACCGTGACGCTGGCGAGGCGCACGAGGAAGCTCACGACGATGGCGGCCAAGGCGGCCAGGACCTTCATCGGGTCGAGCTCGAGGACCACGACCTCGAAGCCGATGACGAGGAACAGGATGGCGTTCAGGATCTCGTCGATGAGCCGCCAGAAGGTCTCGAGGCTCTCGCGCGTCATGTCGCTCATGGCATGGCGCGTGGCGTGATTGCCGATCAGAAGGCCGGCGACGACGACGGCAATGGGCCCCGAGGTGCCCAGCCGCTGGGCCAGGCTGTAGGTGATCGTGACGAGGGCCAGGGAGACGATGAGCTCGAGATTGTGCTCGTCGATGCGCCGCATCGCGAGGTAGGCCACATAGCCGATGGCGAGGCCCAGCGCGCCCCCGCCCACGGCCTCGAGGAGAAAAAGGCCGGCGATGGGGGCAAGGCCGAGGGAGGCGTGGCCGCCCGTCGCGATGCCCAGGAGGATGGTGAAGATGACGACCGCCACGCCGTCATTGAAAAGGCTCTCGCCCGCCACCGTGGCCTGGAGCGTGCTGGGCAGCCCCACCCGCTTGAGGACGCCCAGCACGGCCACGGGATCGGTCGCCGCCACCGCAGCGCCCATCACCAGCGCCCAGATGAGCGGCATGGGCTGGCCCAGCTGCTGCAGCACGAGCCACATGCCGGTCCCCATGAGCGCCGTCGACAGCACGACGCCCACGGTAGCCAGGATGAGGACCGTGAGCTTGCGCTGCCACAGCTCGGCGATCGGGACGTGGAGCGCGCCGGCAAAGAGCAGAAAGCTCAGCATGCCATGGAGCAGCGTCGCCGGCAGGTCGGCCGTGGCCAGGGCCGCCTTCACGTCCTGCTGCAGCTCGAGGAACGGGAAGAGGCGGTCGAGGCCGACGAGGCAAAGGGACGCCGCGAGCGCGATCACCAGGAGCCCGACGGTCGTCGGCAGCCGCAGGAAGCGGTAGTTGAGAAAGCCGAAGACCGCCGCCAGGCCCAGCAGCAGCGCCAGGAGCTCGAAGGGCGAGAGCACCGATCGACGCGGCCCCGGCTCAGATGCCCGCGGCGATGGCCTTGCCGAGATCCTCGGTCGTGGCCTTGCCGCCCATGTCGGGTGTGCGGCAGCTGCCCTCGGCCAGGACCCGCTCGATCGAGGCGACGATGGCCGCGGCCGCCTCCGGGTGGCCCAGATGGTCGAGCATCATGGCGCCGGACCAGATCTGGCCGATCGGGTTGGCGATGCCCTGGCCGGCGATGTCGGGTGCCGAGCCGTGCACCGGCTCGAACATCGAGGGATGCGCGCGCTCGGGGTTGATGTTGGCCGAGGGGGCGATGCCGATCGTGCCGGTCACGGCGGGGCCCAGATCGGAGAGGATGTCGCCGAAGAGGTTCGAGCCCACGACCACGTCGAAGCGGTCGGGGAAGCGGACGAAGTGCGCCGTCAGGATGTCGATATGGTACTGCGCCGTCTCGACCTCGGGATAGACGGCCTTGATGGCGTGAAAGCGCTCGTCCCAGAAGGGCATGGTGTGGATGATGCCGTTCGACTTGGTGGCCGAGGTCAGGTGCTTGCGCTGCCGCGTGCGGGCGAGCTCGAAGGCATAGCGGATGATGCGGTCGACGCCGTGGCGCGTGAAGATCGATTCCTGGATCGCCATCTCCTGATCGGTGCCGCGATAGATCCGGCCACCCATCTCGGAATACTCGCCCTCGCAGTTCTCCCGCACGATGAAGAAGTCGATGTCGCCGGGCTTCCGCCCCGCGAGCGGGCACGGCACGCCCTCGAAGAGGCGCACTGGCCGGAGGTTGACGTACTGGTCGAAGCGCCGGCGGATCGGGATCAGGAGGCCCCACAGCGAGACGTGATCGGGCACGCTGGGCCAGCCCACGGCGCCCAGGAAGATCGCGTCGTGCTCGGCGATCTGCTCGAGGCCGTCCTCGGGCATCATCCGGCCGTGCCGCTCCCAGTAGCCGCAGCTCCAGTCGAGCTCGTCCCACTCGAAGGTGATGCCGAAGCGGCCGGCCACCTTCTCGAGGGCGCGAAGCCCCTCCGGGACCACCTCCTTGCCGATGCCGTCGCCGGGAATGACCGCGATCTTGTAGCTCGTCATCGTCTCAACCTTGCGCTCGAGGCCGTGAGGCCGACCGACCTGTCCTGGACGCCACGCGACGCCGCGGGGCTTGATCGGGTGGAGGGGCGAAGAATGCAAGCGCCGAGCGACGCGGGCACCCGATCCTGGCGCACCGACCTTCCCTTCACCGCCAGCCGCCCTCCGGGCGGGGCGCTGGCATGTGATGATGCGGGGGACAATGCGGTTGACAAGCCCCATACCGGGCCGCGTTAATCCGTCGCGCTCGGTCGGACGGGACCTGGTCCGGCGACGACCCAAGAAAGCAAGGGAGGCATCCATGGGTGGACCCAAAGTCAGCCGCAGGCGTGCCATGCAGCACGTCACGGCAGCCGCTTTCGCCGGCTCGGCGCTCGGTATGGGCGCGAGGCGGGCCCGTGCCGCAGGTCCGGTGCAGATGATCAGCCATCGCTATCCGGCGCTCGAGTACTACGCCGAGAAGATGCGGACCGCCGTGCCGGGTGTGGAGGTCAACACCCAGCTGATGCCGTTCGACAAGGCCAACGAGCTCGCCACCATAGCCCTGTCCTCACAGGCCGATACTTTCGATATCGTCTATGCGAGCGACAGCACTGTGCTGAAGTATGCGAAGAACGGCTGGCTTCGCCCGCTCGACGATCTCTGGGAGAAGTACAAGGACAAGTACAACTTCGGCGACTATCAGGATTTGGTGCTGAACTCGTATCGCTATGACGGCAAGCTCTATGTCCTGCCGCATACCGTCAACGTGATGCTGTTCTTCTACCGGAAGGATCTGCTGGACGCGGCCGGCAAGCAGCCGCCCAAGACGATCGACGAGTATCTGGCGCTGGCCAAGGAGATGAACAGCCCGCGCCGGGCCGGCACGATCAGCTGCCAGAAGCCGGTCGACGCCAGCATCAACGAGACGAGCTGGTTCATCAACGCCCTGGGCGACGGCTGGTTCGACAAGGACTGGAATCCCGTCTTCAACGACGAGAAGGGTGTGGCCGCGATCGAGAAGCTGAAGGAGATGACGAGCTACGCCCAGCGTGGCTTCACCTCCGCCGCCAACGACGAGTGCACGCTGGCGCTTCAGCAGGACCTGGCCGCGATGGGCCTGCAGTGGGCGACGCGGGCCGGCTCCATGGACGACCCGAAAAAGTCCCGTGTGGTCGGCAAGATCGACTGGGAGGCCGCACCCAGCGGTCACGCACGCCTCTCGGGCGACGGCTATGCCATCTCGGCCTTCAGCAAGCAGGACCCGGAGCTGCTGTTCCAGATCATCGCCACCTCCTCCGACGAGGAGAACATGCGGGGGGCCGCGGCGCTGATGGTGCCGCCGCGCAAATCGATCCTGCACGATCCGGAGCTGGCGAAGAAGTATCGCTACTACCCGGCCATCCTGGACTCCCTCAACACGGCCGTCCCGTTCCCGCCCTTGCCCGAGTTCTACGAGGTGGGCGAGTTCATCTCGCGGCGTGTCATCCAGGCGCTGACGGGCGAGATGGAGGTGAAGCCGGCGCTCGACGCAGCGGCGAAGGAGACGACCGATCTGCTCAAGAGCCGGGGCTACAAGCTCTGAGCCACTGGCCAGCCCCGTCGCCTCCTGATCGAGCGGAAGTCCTGAATGCATGCCCAGCGGGGCCTGTGGCTCTTTCTTGTGCCGAGCGCCGTGGTCCTGGCGCTCGTGCTCTTCTACCCGCTGGCCTATGCGGTCTATCTGAGCTTCTTCAACTATTACCTGGGCAGCAAGGAGACGAGCTTCATCGGGCTCGGCAACTATTCGTCCCTGCTCATGGACCAGCGCTTCTGGAGCTCGCTCGGCAGGACGGTCTTCATCGTCGGCTCGGCGGTGACGACCGAGTTCGTGCTGGGGCTCGCCGATCGCCTTCGGGCTCTACAAGCTGACCTTCGGCGTGCGCGGCCTGAACCTTCTGCTGTTCCTGCCGCACATCGTGACGCCGGTCGTGGCGGCCCTCTTCCTGCGCTGGATCTTCATGGGCCGCTGGGGGCTCCTGGACGGCATCTTCATCGCCTTGAACCTCTATCCGCCCGACTGGCTGGGCTCGCCCGGCTGGGCCAGGTTCGTCGTGATCATCGGCGATGCCTGGCAGTTCACGCCCTTCATGATCCTCGTGCTCTATGCCGGGCTCAACACGGTCGACCAGAGCCAGATCGAATCGGCGACGATGGACGGGGCCGGCAACTGGACGCTTCTCACCCGCATCATGCTGCCGGCGATCCGGCCCCTGATCGTCTTCGTCCTCTCGATCCGGATCATGGACTCCTTCCGCTTCTTCGACAGCATCTACGTGCTGACGGCGGGCGGGCCGGGCACCGCCACCGAGACCATCACCATGTACACCTATGCCCTGGCCTTCCGCCTCCTGGAGGTGGGCAAGGCCTCGGCCCTGGGCGTGCTGACGCTGCTGTTCACGGCAGCGCTGATCGGGGTGATGATCGCCCTGGTCTACCGGCGTGAGCGGGGTGCCTTTTGATGCGCACCAAGCTGCGTACCCAGCTCCTGCTGTTCATCGCCCTTTGCGGCTTCACCGCGGTCAACCTGACGCCGGTGATCTGGGCCTTCCTCACCTCGATCAAGCTGCCGGTCGACGCCTTCGCCACACCGCCGGTTCTCATCTTCAAGCCCACCTTCGAGTTCCACTACCAGGTCTGGGTCGAGAAGGAGTTCTGGCGCTTCCTCATCAACAGCGTGATCATCGCGGTCTGCACGGTCAGCATCTCGGTGCCGATCGGCACGATGGCGGCCTACGGGCTTTCCCGGATGCACGGCGGCAAGGCGCGCGGCCTTCTGTTCGGCCTCCTCGCCATTCGAATGTTCCCGCACATCCTCTTGGCCATCCCGTTCTTCGTGCTGGCAACGTTCACGCACCTGATCGACACCTACCCGGTGATGGTGCTGGCGTTGGTGGCGATCAACCAGCCCTTCACGATCTGGCTGATGCGGAGCTTCTTCGTCGACGTGCCGATCGAGCTGGACGAGGCCGCCTGCATCGACGGCTGCAACCTCTGGCAGACCTTCACCCGCGTCGCCCTGCCCGTGGTGCGCCCGGGCTTGTGGGTCACCTCCCTCTTCAGCCTGCTGCTGGCCTACAACGAGTTCCTGTTCGCGCTCGTGCTGACCGGCCCGCACACCAAGACGCTGCCCGTCGCCATCGCCGAGTATGGTGGCGAGGACATCAACTACTGGTCGCTCTCCGCCGCCGCCGCCATCGGCATCATGCTGCCGATCGTGCTCTTCATGATGGCGCTGCAGCGTCATCTGGTCCGTGGCCTCGCGATGGGGGCGATCAAGGGATGAGTGCTGCCGGCAGGCTTCGCATCGGCTTCAGCGGGCTCGGCCGGATCTTCCCGCTCCATCTCCTGGGCTATGAGGGCGATCCGCGCGTCGAGCTGGTGGCGGCCTGCGACCCCGACCCGGCGGCGCGCGAGGCGGCGGGAGCGCTCGCGCCTGGCCTGCGCCTGCACGCCGACCTCGACGGGCTCCTGGGCGAGACGCTCGATCTCGTGGAGGTCCTGAGCCCTCACCCGCTCCACGCCGAGCAGACCATCCGGGCGCTCGAGGCCGGTGCTCATGTGAGCGTCCAGAAGCCGATGGCGCTCGACGATGCGGAGGCCGCCGCCATGGAGGCGGCGGCGCTGGCAACCGGCCGTCAGCTCCGCGTGTTCGAGAGCTATCTCTTCCTCGATCCGCTCCTGCGGGCGAAGGCCCTGATCGAGGAAGGTGCCGTCGGCCGGCCACTCCATCTTCGGCTCCGCACGCTGGCGGGCAATCCTGCGCACGCCTGGAAGGTCCCCGACGGGACCTGGCGGTGGCGCGCGCAGCTCTTCGAGCAGCGGGGCCTGGGCCGGCTCACGTTCGACGACGGCCATCACCGGTTGGCGACGGCGCTCTGGCTGTTCGGCGCGGTGCAGGACGTGGCCGCCATGATCGACCGGACCCAGAGCCACACCGGACCGGTGGATGCACCGGCCTCCATCATGTGGCGGCACCGCGATCCGCCCGTCCACGTCATCTGGGACGTGATCTATGCGCCCGAGATGGCGATACGCAGCAACTACTATGCGCTCGACGAGCGCTTCGAGATCACCGGAGAGCGCGGGATCATCAAGATCAACCGTGCTGCCGGTCGCATGCTCGACGAGCCGATCATGACGCTCTATCGCGACGGGAAAGAAGAGCCGATCACCGGCCTCGAGGAAGATTGGGCCAAGAGCTTCAGCGCCTGCACGCGCCATTTCGTGGATCGGATCCTCGAGGACCGCCAGGCGAGCCTCGCAGCTCGCGACGCGCGCCAGGTGCTGGGTCTTTCCCGGGCGATCGCCGAGGCCGCCGCGAGCGGCCGCCGTCAGAGCCTCGACAATGGGAGACCAGGGTGAGCGCGATTCTTTCCGGCGCCATTGATTGCGACGTCCATCCCCAGGTGCCGGGCATCAAGGCGCTCGTGCCCTATCTCGACGACTACTGGCAGGAGATGGTCGAGGTCCGGGGCATCGAGGGCTTCGAATTGCGCAGCTATCCGCCGCTGGCACCCCTGACGGCACGGCCGGACTGGCGCGGCGCCGACGGCCGGGCCGCCGAGAGCCCGGAGCCGGTCGCCGAGCAGCTGTTCGGGCGCTGGGGCGAGAGCCACGCCATCCTCAACTGCCTCTACGGCGTCCAGCAGATCATGGACGAGCGGCTGGCGGCAGCCGCAGCCGGGGCCGTGAACGCGTGGATCGCCAAGGAATGGCTCGACGTCGAGCCACGGTTCCGCGCCTCGATCGTGATCCCGGCGCAGAACCCGGACCTGGCGGTCGAGGAGATCGAGCGCCGGGGGGCCGACCATCGGTTCGTCCAGATTTTGATGCTGGTGATGGGCGACTTGCCGCTCGGCCGGCGCTTCTATTGGCCGATCTATGCGGCGGCCGAGCGGCATGGGCTCCCCGTGGCGATCCATCTGGGCAGCGCCTACCGGCAGGCGCCGACGGCGCTCGGCTGGCCCAGCACCTATGTCGAGGACTATGTGCATCAGGCGCAGGCCTTCCAGGGCCAGCTCGGGAGCCTCGTCAGCCACGGGGTGTTTAACCAGCATCCGGGGCTCAAAGTGGTTCTGAGCGAGTCCGGCATCACTTGGCTGCCGCCTTTCATGTGGCGCTTCTCGAAGAACTGGCGTGGCCTCCGAATGGAGATACCGTGGGTCGACAGGGCGCCCATCGAGATCATCCGCGAGCATGTCCGCCTCACCTTGCAGCCGATCGACGCGCCGGATGGGGGGGATGCGCTCTTGAGGGTGATCGAGCATCTGGGCTCGGAGGACATGTTGCTCTATTCTTCGGACTATCCGCACTGGCAGTTCGATGGGGACCAGGTCCTGCCCGACGGCATCCCGGAGTCCTTGCGCCGGAAGATCCTCGTCGAGAACCCAAGGTCCACCTATCCGCGGATCGGAGGCTCGCCATGAGCTTGGATGTCTTTGAGAATGACCGTAGCGACGCGCGCGAGGCGCCCGAGCTGTCCCGGGCCCGCCAGGTGCGCGCCGGCATCGTCGACTGCGACGTCCACCCGACCGTGCGCAGCCCGTTGGACCTCAAGCCCTATCTCACTACCCGCTGGTGGGAGCACTTTCGGACCTACGGCCTGCGCCCGCGCCACGGCATGGCTCAGGGCGATCCCTACCCCAAGGCGCAGCCGCGGGCGGCTCGCCGCGATGCCTGGGCGCCCAACGGCGACCAGCCGGGCAGCAACCTCGCTTTCATGCGCGAGAACTATCTCGACGCCTACAATGTCGACCACGCGATCCTGAGCCCGCTCAACCCGTCCGGCCAGGGCGAGCAGAACACCGAGTTCAGCATCGCCATGACTCATGCCACCAACGATTGGCAGGTGGACACCTTCACGAGCCAGGAGCGGCGCATGAAGGCCTCGATCGTCATCCCCTACGAGGATGCCGAGGCCTCGGTGCGCGAGATCGAGCTGCGGGCGAATGATCCCGCCTTCGCCCAGATCCTCATTCTCACCCGCAGCAACGAGCCCGTCGGCAAGCGCCGCTACTGGCCGATCTTCGAGGCGGCCTGCCGCCACGGCCTTCCAGTGGCGCTGCACGTCTTCGGCTATAGCGGCCATCCGGTCAGCGGCACGGGCTGGCCCTCCTACTATATCGAGGAGATGACCGGCCACTCGGCCGCCTGTCAGGCGGCGGTGACGAGCCTCGTCATGGAGGGCGTGTTCGAGCGCTTCCCGGAGCTCAAGATCGTCATCATCGAGGGCGGCTTCGCTTGGCTGCCGCCGCTCGCCTGGCGGCTCGACAAGCACTGGGCACGGTTGCGGGACGAGGTGCCCCACGTGAGACGGCCGCCTTCGGAGTACCTGAAAGAGCAGCTCTGGATCACGACCCAGCCGATGGAGGAGCCGGGCGACCCGGCCCATCTCATCGAGGTCATGGAATGGCTCGGCTGGGACCGGCTGCTGTTTGCCACCGACTATCCGCACTGGGACTTCGACGATCCCATGAGGGCCCTGCCCAACAGCCTCGATCCCGCACGTCGGCGGCAGATCCAGTCGGGCAATGCCCGCAGGGTCTACCGGCTGGACTGATGGCCCGGCATGTCGTGGCGACCGTCCAGGAGATTCCGGACGGCGGTCGCAAGCTCGTCACCGTGCGTGGCCGGCCGATAACCATATTCCACGTCAAGGGCGAGTACTTCGCTCTCTATGATCGCTGCCCGCACGAGGGCGGCAGCCTCTGCCGCGGCAAGGTCACCGGGCTCGTCCAGTCGGACGGGCCGGGTCACTATGAGCTGACGCGCAAGGGCGAGATCATCCGCTGCCCCTGGCACGGCTGGGAGTTCGACCTGCGCACAGGCAAGTCCTGGTGCGACCCGCGCCGGACCCGGGTGCGCAGCTACGCCGCATCGGTGGAGGCCGGCGCCACGCTCATCGAGGGGCCCTATGTCGCTGAGACCTTCGAGGTGACGGTCGAGGACGACTACATCGTGCTCGAGGTCTGAGGCAGCCCCGCTCCCTCTGAAGACCGGCGACGCAACGCCGGCAGGTGGGCTAGGATGCCGCCGCAAAGAAGGGCCAGACGACATCCGCGCACACACCACGAGCAGCCTCGCCGTGTTGCGGGCGCCCGGCGCAGCACGCCTTTGGGCTGCGGGGCTCGCCACCAATGTCGTGCGCTGGTTCGAGATGCTGGCCTTCGGGCTCTACGCGCTGCAGGTCACAGGCTCGCCTTTGCTCGTGGCGGCCATGACCCTGGCACGGATGCTGCCGATCCTTCTCCTCAGCGTGCCCCTCACCGGGCTGATCGAGGGCCGCGATCGGCGTCGCATCCTGATGGCCTTCCTCGTCATGGCAGGCCTCGTCGAGGCGGGGCTGTTGCTCGCCACCCTGACGGGCCATCTGACGATAGGCCTCCTGCTCGTGGGCTCGCTTCTGGCCGGCGTCTTCTGGGCGGTCGAGGCGCCGGTGCGCCGGACCATGCTGGCCGAGGCGGGCGGTGTCGCCACCGCGGGCACCAGCATGGGCGTCGAGGTCGCGCTCAATCAGCTCACGCGGACGGTAGGCACCATCGCCGGTGGCGTCGTCATCGCGATGATCGGTCTCAACGGTGTCTTCGTAGCGGGCCTTCTCCTCTACGCCGTCGCGCTCGCCCTGGTCGCAGGCGTCCCTCGACCGGAGCGTCCACGGAACGTCCGAGGGATGAGCATCGGCGCGCTGCTCGAGGGTATCAGGTGGGTACGACAGGACCGGCTGCTGTCGGGAGCGGTGCTGGTCACCGTGATCTTCAATCTCTTTGCCTTCCCCTACGTGGCGCTGGCCCCGGTGATCGGCGAGCGCGCCCTCCATCTCTCGCCGATCGGGATCGGCCTCCTGATGGCAACGGAGGCGGGCTCGGGCGTCGTGGGCGCGCTCCTCGTCGCCTTCTACGCCCGGGAAGAGCATTACCGCCGCATCTATGCGCTTGGACCCATCATCTTCGTCCTGGGCACCCTCGGGTTGGCCCTTGCGCCGACGGCGGGACTGGCTGCCGCCTCTCTCGCCTTCTCCGGCCTCGGCATCGCCGGATTCTCGGCGATGCAGATGGTTCTCCCTCTTCAGGCGGCACCGCCCGATCTTCGCATGCGCGTCGTCGGCGTGATCTCGATGAGCATCGGTGTGGGCCCCTTCGGCTTCCTCCTCGTAGGCATGCTAGCCCAGTGGCAGGATGCCGTGCTGGCGCAGGTGACGATCTCGCTCCTGGGCCTCGCGACGATGGCGCTGACGCTGTGGCGCTATCCCGAGCTGCTCAGCGCGGCCAGGCTCGTCCCGGCGATGCCGACGGCGACGGGTCCGGCTCCGCTGTTGTCCCGAGGAAGGGTTCACGTGAAGCCGCCGAGCGCCATCTGAACGAGAGGATCCGTGCCGCCCTGCCCGGAGCGGCGCCAACCCGCGAGGTAGCCATGGCACGCGCCCTGCTGTTGACCAAGGAAGGCACCGCTCAGCGCGCCGAGCTCGGGAACATCGAGCCGGGCGACTTGCCCGATGGAGATGTCACGGTCGAGGTCGCGTTCTCCACGCTCAACTACAAGGACGCGCTCGCCATCACCGGCAAGGCGCCGATCGTCCGCCGCTATCCGATGGTGCCCGGGATCGACCTCGCAGGCAGGGTCTCTGAGAGCAACCACCCCGGCGTGGCGCTTGGCGATCAGGTGGTCGTCGACGGCTGGGGGCTGGGTGAGACGCATTGGGGCGGCATGGCGGAGCTCGCCCGCGTCCAGGGTGGCTGGCTGGTGCCGCTGCCGGCAGCCTTCACGCCGGCCCAGGCGATGGCGATCGGCACCGCGGGCTATACGGCGATGCTGTCCGTCCTGCGCCTCGAGGAGCATCGCGTCACACCGGACAAGGGGCCGTTGCTCGTGACCGGGGCGAGCGGGGGCGTCGGCAGCGTGGCGACAGCTATCCTCGCGCGACGGGGCTACGAGGTGTGGGCGATGAGCGGCCGGGCCGAGCAGGAGGCCTACCTCAAGTCGCTCGGTGCGGCTCACTTCATCGCGCGGGCCGAGTATGAGAGCCCGGCGCGCCCGCTGGCCAAGGAGCGCTGGGCCGGCGGCGTCGACGCGGCCGGCGGCCACATCCTGACGAACCTTCTTTCAGCCTGTCGCTACGGCGGTGTCGTCGCCTGCTGCGGGCTCGCGGCGAGCATGGACCTCCCGGCATCCGTGGCGCCCTTCATCCTCCGCGGGGTCACGCTCGCCGGCGTCGACAGCGTCTATGTGCCGCGCGAGCGCCGCCTGCTGGCCTGGCAGCGCCTGGCCCAGGACCTCGACACCGATCTGCTCGCCGCCATGACCAGCACGATAGGGCTCAGCGAGGTGGTGGACGCGGCTCGAGACCTGCTCGCAGGCCGGCTGCACGGCCGCGTGGTCGTCGACGTCAGGCGCTGAGCCTCGGCGTCCGCCACAGAAGGCCAGAGCCACCGCTCACGGCCTCGTCGCCCCGTCGCCGGCGGCCGCCCCATCATTGATCGGCGGTGGCGGTGGTGGGGTGTCGCCCAAGGCACCGCTCAGTTGTTGCATCGCCCGGCCGAATGCCGTCCAGTCGCCCCTGCCCAGCGAGGACTGCGCCTCATGCAGCGCGTCCCGGGCTCGTTGCACATCGGCCGGAAGACCGACCGTGCTGGCGGGCGCCGCCTGCTGTGCGGCGCCGCCACCGAACACCACGTTGATGGCCTCATCGAGCGTCTCCGCCATGGCGACGTTGTTGCCGTCGCTCACGATCACCCGCTTGAGCTGCGGGATGTCGTTGCCTTCGGCGCGCAGATAGACCGGCTCGACGTAGAGAAAGCCGTCGTCGACTGGGATGACGAAGAGGTTGCCGCGGATCACCCGCGAGCCGTGCTGGTCCCACAAGGAGAGCTGACGCGAGATCGTGGTGTCCTGATCGATCGTCGCCTCGATCTGCGTCGGGCCGAGGATCAGCCGTTCCTTCGGCAGCTTGAAGACGACGATCTGGCCATAATGGTCGGGATCGCAGCGGGCCGCCATCCAGGCGATCATGTTGTCGCGATTGGCGGGCGTCATCGGCATCATCAGCATGAACTCGAGGCGGCTCTCGCCCGGCAGGCGCACGAGCATGTAGTAGGGCTCGACCGGGACGGTGCTGCCGGCGTAGCGCTCCTTCGGAATCTGCCAGAGATCCTCGTTGTTGTAGAACACCTGCGGATCGGTCATGTGGTAGCTCGCATATCTCGCGACCTGGGCCTCGAAGAGGTCCTGCGGGTAGCGAAGATGCGCGCGAAGCCCGGCCGGCATGTCGGCCAGAGGTCGGAACAGGTCAGGGAAGGCCGCTGCATAGACCTTCAGCACGGGATCCTTCGGGTCCGCCGTGTAGAACGTCACGTCGCCCTGATAGGCGTCGACCACCACCTTCACGCTGTTGCGGATGTAGCTGATCCCTTGGCGCGTCGGCTGGGCGTAGGGAAAGTTGCGCCCCACCGTGTAGGCGTCCTGGACCCAAACGAGCCGCCCGGCATCGACCACGAGATAGGGGTCCCGATCGAGCTCCAGAAAGGGCGCTATCTTGGCGATACGGGTCTGGACCTGGCGCCAGAGCTGGATGCGGCTCGCCGGCTTCACATAGTCCGAGATGAGGATGCCCAGGTCGTTCTCGTGCCAAGCATAGACCAGGCGCCGGAGCAGGCTGTCGAGCAGCACCCCGCCGTGCCCCTGATAGCTCGCATAGACGTTGTCGTCGCCCTTCGGATAGTCGAGCTCCTTCACGCCCGTATCGACGACGCGATAGCCCGTGTCCTCCTCGCCATAGTAGACGGCCGACTGGGTGACAGGCAGGTCCGGCGGTGTCTCTGGCGGGATATTCTTGATGATCAGCACCGGCAGGCCGTCCGGCGTCTTCTCGGCTGCTGGGGCCATGACCAAGCCGAAGCCGTGCGTGTACTGCAGGCGGCGGTTGACCCAGGTCTCGCTATTGCCGGGCAGCTGATCGGACAGCTCTCGGGCCGAAAGCAGCACCTGCCGATAGGTGTTACCGAGGTGGTAGCGGTCCACGTCGACGTCGAGGAAGGTGTAGTAGGACCGGATCTGCTGCAGCTGACGGAAGGTCTGCTGCAGCGGCTGCCAGTCCCAGAGGCGGATGTTCTCGATCGTGTCCCGGTTCGCGGTGATCGCCGCCATGTCGAGCGTCGGCTTCGGATCGTAGCTTCGAACTTCGGCTGCATCGAGGCCGAAGGCCTGCCGCGTCGCCGCGATGTTGCGCGCGAGGTAGGGCGATCTCGAGGGCAAGCTCGTTGGGCTCGACCACGAAGGCCTGGAAGATCGCCGGGAGCACGACGACGATGGCGAGCCAGACGGCGATCAGGCCGCCGACGCCGAAGGGCAGAAGCCAGGCCCACCGCGTCGTCGACGTCAGGACCAGCGTGCCCGCGAGCGCCACGGTCAGCACGGCCGCCACCCAGAGCGCCCAGCGGGTGACGTGCAGAGCGCGTGTAGCCGGCACCGAACACCACGCCGGAGGATCCGGTGAGCAGGCCGTAGCGATCGAGGACGTAGCCCGCCCCCCAGGCCAGCAGGAAAAGCACCGCGTTGACGAGCAGGTGGCCGATGGCTCCCCGTGGGCCAACGAGGCCGTGCCCCGAGCGATAGTGAAGGAGGCCTGCGCGGATATAGCCCCAGGCGATCAGGGCCGTTGCGAGGAACGTCAGGACCGTAGCGGCGTTCTGGATCTCGTTCAGAAACGGCAGCCTGAAGAGATAGAAGCCGAGATCACGATGAAAGACCGGGTCCGTCTGGCCGAAAGGCTGAGCCCAGACGAAGCGGACGAAGCTCTGCCAGCTGCCCGAGAACCCCACCCCGACGACGCAGGCCGCAAGCGCCGCAACGATCACTTCGCCAACCGTGACCCACCAAGCGCGGATACGCATCGTGCCGCCCGCGATGAGGAGGGTGCTGGGTCCAGGCGCGCCACCAGGAGGGGCACCATGATGGCCCCGAACCTGGCGGATGAAGAGGTGGAGATTGATCCAGACGAAGACGAAGACGACACCGGTCACCACGGCGAAGAGCCCGAGCCTGATGAGCAACGGACGCCAGAACATCGTCGGATAGCCGATCGCCTCGAACCAGTAGAGGCTGGCGAGCCAATGCGCCACGAGAAGAGCCGCCAGGACCAGAGGCACCAACAGCAAGAGGATCAGCGGGGAGGCGAGAAGACGGAGGAGTGGGCGCATGATGTTGCGGCGATTTCCATGGCACGAGAGCCGGAACGACCCTTCTGGCTGAGCGGCTGGCCATGGCCGTACCCGGACCTGTATGATGCCGGAGAAGGGCAGCTTCGTCCTACGGCTAATGCGCCGGCAGGCTATTCGGGACCCTGCATTCGTCCCTGGAATCGCCCCGTGAGGCATCTCGGCGGCGCGCAACCCGCTGGACGATGGGTGTGCCGGTGTCGTAGCTGATGGTGTCGCTGGTGATCGAGGCTCCGGGCCCCGGGCCCGATCGATCTTCGCGACCAAGCCCGCAGCCTGCGGCGCCCTCCGCCGAGCCAAGGCGGCGAGTGAGCCAGGACGAGCGGGTCGCTGAGGGATCGAGCGCGAGCGAGCGGGATCGAGACAAAAGGGTATGACAGAAGCCGAGCTCGAGGAACGAGAGGTTGCGGCCGAGCTGTTCGAGCTCAGGCGACGCGTGGTGCTGGACCAGCAGGATGCAGAGCAGGTCGCCGACGACTATGAGCGCGTCCTGCTGGAGACTCCGGCGCCGAGCTTCGCCCATTGGGAGGCGTTGCGTCGCCTCAGGGAGTCGCTGGCGCGCGAGCAGGACGCGGAGCGTAGCCGTCTGCTGCTTCGTGAGATGACCAGGGTTACGGCTGCCAGCCGCAACGCCGCCACCGCGGCAGCGCTCGCCACCGTGATCGCCGGCCTCGTCGCGGTTGCGGCGCTGGTCGTGGCCGTGGTCAGCCTCGCGGCGTCGGCCTGAGCCAGTCCGGCAGAGCCCGCCGGCACGCCACGACACTCCGAGGGATCGGTCCCGCCTCGCCGGTCAATCGCCACAAGGCCTGTCGGCGGCTGGCTCGCCTGTTGTACTGATCGCGTCACCCCTCGCACCCTCGGGCAGAATCTCGAAGATCTCGATGCGCCCGGTGAAGGTGCGGTGGGTCACGATGCTGCCCAGGCTGTCGAGGCACCTCATCGCCTGGCCTTTCTGGCCAACCCCCGTGCGCCTGTAGAAGACGACCCAGAGATGCCGGCTTCGCGCGGCAACCGCCGGCAGCTCGCCGAAGGCGACGGGCCGGAGGCCGCGATCGGCGGGCTCGATCCGGGGCATGTCCTCCGGCCAGGGCCGCGTCATCAGCACGCCGACATCATTGACAGGAATGCCCAGATGATTGGCGTAGTAGTCGAAGCCGGTCTGGCTGTACCACGGCACGAGGACGATCGTGTCCCCCTGCGCAAAGCCTTGGGCCACGGCCCGGGCCGCCCGGTCCCAGGCCTCCTTGCGCGGCATCTGGCCGTAGTAGACGGTGAGGTCGACCGTCCGGATCAGGGCGAGTGCCACCAGCGCCGCCGCGATCCACCGGCGGCTAGGCAGCGCCAGCGTGCCGGCGGCGACGAGAACCAGGCCCGACGTGGTCGACCAGAGCAGAGTACGATCGAGCCAGATAGGCTTGCCGAGAACGCTCACGAGATAGAGGAGCAGCGGGCCACCCACGGCGAACACCAATAGCGTGGCGAGGGCCGACGGCAGATAGCGGCCACGGCCGAGGATAGCCGGTAGGGCCAGCAGCGGCACCGGAGCCAGAAGGAGAAGCCGGGCGTGGCCCCATGGCGGGTAGCCCAGCCCATAGAGCTGCGACAACGTTTGCGCTGCGTCCGGCAGGGACGGCGTCGGGATCCAATCGATGTTGGGGGAGAAGCGCGCCTGGTAAACCACGATCGGCAGCCAAGGCGACCAGAGCGCCAGCAGGACGAGATTGGCCAGGAGCCAGAGGGCGCCCATGGACAGCGAGCGGCGGCCAGGGCCGAGCCACGCGAGCAGCGCCACGCCATTGGCGAGCACCGGCAGGAAGACCGCGATGTTGTGGCTGTAGAGCGCCAGGGCCGAGCCCAGGACATAGGCGCCTAGCGCCGGAAGCCGGCCTCCCGCCGGATGCTCGCCGCGGCTGGTGAGCCAGCAGCGCAGAAAGCGGAGCAGGCCCCACACAGCCACCGCCGCGCCGAGCGTCAGCAACGTGTAGGAGCGGGCCTCCTGGCTGTAGGCCACATGTACGGTCGAGGTGGCGACCAGGGCCGCGGCCAAAAGGCCGGCGCGCCTCGAACCGAGCTCGCACCCCACCAGCCAGGTCACCGGCACGGTGAGCACGCCCGCAACGACGGAAATCGAGCGTAGCAGCGCTGGCGAGTCGCCGAGCCCGAGCAGCGGATGCAGCAGAGCATAGAAGAGAGGAGGGTTGGTCTCCCAGATGGCCGAGCTGCCCCAGAGGAGCGCCTGGCTCTGTTGCGCCCAGCGCCAGGTGAACCCCTCGTCCAGCCAGAGCGGCTCGTAGCCGAGGCGGAAGAGGCGGAGCGCCAAGGCGAGCAGCGCTACGAGCAGGACGGCCCACCCGCTGTCGAGGCAGGACAGCCGGCCCTGCGCCTCAGCGGTCGCCCGGCAGGTCATCCATCCGCGCCCGTCCCGACTTTCCAGGTATAGACCGCCGTCACCGCGTAGTTCCAGACGGCGCCGACGAGGATCCCGCCCAGCGCCGAGAGCACCCATGAGGTTTGGGCCCGAAACAGCTCGGCAGCGATGCCGACATTCGCCAGCGCGCCGAGGCCGCAGGCGAAGGAGAAGCTGGTCCAACCGCGGAGCCAACCCCAGCCGCGTAGCCGACGGTCACGATAGGTGAGCTCGTTGTTGAGCGCGTAGTTGAAGGTCATCGCTACGACGGTCGCCGCCGCTTGGCTGAAGATGAACGAATCCCCGAGCCCCTTGAGCAACGTGGTCAGCACGGCAAAGTGGATGATCACGCCAATGCCGCCGACAAAGGTGAACAACACAAAGCGGGCCGGGACCCACCCTCCGATCCATTTGTCGACCAGCAGAAGCACAAAGTCCTGCAGCGCACGGTTGTCGAGCTTGCTCTCGCCCGCGTTGCGGGTGCGGAACTGATATGGGAGCTCGACGACGCGAAGTGGCTGGGGGGACGATGCCAGGATATCCAAAAGGATTTTGAAGCCGATGCCGGAAAGGCGATGGGCACAGGCCTCGAACGCGCTGCGCTCCACCATAAACAGGCCGCTCATCGGGTCGGCCACCTGAACCCGCGCTATGCGGGCGCCGAGCCAGGTGGCGTACCGGCTCATCGTCTGTCGTCGACGATCCCAGCCTTCGACGTCGGGGCGGTCGAGGTACCGGCTGCCGAGGACGAGTTCCGTCTCACCCTGGCGCAGCACCTCCAGCATGCGAGGGAGAAGGGTCTCGTCATGCTGCAGGTCCGCATCGATCACGGCGAGATAGCGCGCAGGCGTCGCCAGCATGCCCTCGATACAGGCCGAGGACAGCCCTCTTCGGCCGATCCGACGCAGGCAGCGTACCCGGCGATCGATGGCAGCCAGCTCGCCAACGGCAGCGGCGGTGCCATCCGGGGAGTCGTCGTCGACGAAGATCACCTCGAAGCTGACGTCGCCCAGAGCCGTCACCACGCGGGCGAACAGCTCGCCCACATTGTCACGCTCGTTGAAGGTGGGGACGATCACGGCGAGCTCCGGCGCGCCCATGCTCGTGACGCGCCTTCGCTCGCGCACGGCGTCTCGGTCATCCCCAGGAAGCTGACCGGCTAGCGTCTCGATACACTGTCTCCGGACCATAGGCGCTCAGTGCAATGCCGAAGATCACGGCGTCGGCACCCTGTCAACCTGCCGGGCGGGCGTTGCGCCAGAAGCATGGCACCCCAGTGCGCCCCACAGGCGCTTTGACGTCATGTCGCCCGGCCTGTAAGCCGTCTACGCGGCGATACGCCGGAATGCTCAAGGGGGGGCAAGGAATGATTCGGGTCGGCCTCGAGCCGTTGCGCGGCGTCGTCAAGATGACATTCGAGCGGGCCGGCTGCCCGAGCGACGAGGCCGAGCGGATCGCTCTTTATCTCTCCAAGGCGAATCTGACCGGCCATGACAGCCATGGCGTGATCCGGGTGCCACGCTATGTGGAGTATCTGGACTCCGGGCGCGTCGTCGCGGACCGTCATGTCCACACGGTTCTGGACACGCCGGGACTGGCGATCCTCGACGGGCAGATGGGCTTCGGCCAGACGATCGGGCCAGAGGCCTGCCGAATTGGCATCGAGAAGGCCAAGAGCCAGGGCGTGGCGGTGATCGGCCTCAAGAACACGGGCCATCTCGGGCGCATCGGCGACTTCGCCGAGATGAGCGTCGAGGCCGGCATCGTCTCCATCCACTTCGTCAACGCCTTCAACTCCCTACTCGTCGCACCGTATGGCTCGCGCAGCCGACGCTTCTCGACCAACCCGATCGCCATCGGCGTGCCGACCGGCGACGACCGGCCTTTCATCCTCGACTTCGCGACCTCCATGGTTGCCGAGGGCAAGGTGCTAGTGGCGCACCAGGGTGGCAAGCCCGTGCCCGAGAACGCGCTCGTCGACGAGGACGGCCAGCTGACCGGCAATCCGCTGGCGCTCTACGGCATGGGCGCTGAAGGTGCCTTCGCCGACCCGCGGCGCGGCAAGGGTGCGCTGCGCGCCTTTGGCGAGCACAAGGGCTCGGGTCTGGCGCTGGCCTGCGAGCTCTTGGGCGGTGCTCTCACCGGCTCGGGCAGCAACGCGGCGCCCGACGGCATCTTCCACAACGGGATGCTGTCGATCTATCTGAGCCCGGCCGCCTTCGATCTCGCGACGGACTTCACGGCGGAGGTGCGCGCATTCGTCGACGGCATCCGGGCGGCCGAGCCGATCGACCCCGCCGAGGGTGTCCTCGTTCCGGGCGACAAGGAGCGCAAGACGGCTGCCGAGCGCCGCGCAGGCGGCATCCCGCTCCCCGAGGCCACCTGGGACGCCATTCTCGCCGCCGCCCGCCGCGTCGGGGTGACCGACGCCGAGATCGACCAACTCACAAGCAGTCCGTGACTGCAGGGAAAGCAAGAGATCGATGACCATCGACGCCAAGCTGCTCGACCATCTCCGCGCCTTCGACACGCCCACAATCTGCAACGCTCTCGAGATTGCGGCACCGGAACGGCGCGGGCATGGCTATTCGACCCGGCCCTATGTCTGCGCCTTCCCCGACATGAAGCCGATCGTGGGCTTCGCGCGGACCTCTGTGGTGCGCGCCCAGTATCCGGCGAGCCGGGCTGCCGCCATGCTGAAGGATGTGAGGCTCGGCTATTACGACTATGTGGCGTCGCGTGATGGCGAGCCCACCATCACCGTCATCCAGGACCTCGACCCCGAGCCCGGCTGGGGCGCTTTTTGGGGCGAGGTCAACACGGCGGTCCACAAGGGGCTGGGCGTGCTGGGCTGCATCACCAACGGCTCCATCCGCGATCTCGACATGATCGCGACCGAGTTCCAGCTCCTCGCCGGGTGCGTCGGGCCGAGCCACAGCTACGTCCACGTCGAGGCCTTCAACCTCGACATCAACGTGCACGGCATGCAGGTCAGCCACGGCGACCTGATCCACGCCGACCGTCACGGCTCGGTCGTGATCCCGCGCGCCGCGGCCGAGAAGCTGCCCGAGGCCATCGACCTTTGCACCAGGCGCGAGGCGCCGATCCTCAAGGCCGCCCGCGAGTTCGGGCTTCAACGTCGAGAAGCTCAAGGCGGCGATGGGCGCGGCCGACGATATCCACTGAGCTTGGGACGCTCGACGATCCGCCGGCTGGCTCGGCGGATCGTCGCCGGACCGATCGCGTCCGGGCCTGTCTGTCCTATTCCGCCCGATGCTCGGCTGGTCCCTTGATGAGCGAGAGATTATGGGCGGTGTTGATGATCCCCACGTGCGAGAAAGCCTGCGGGAAGTTGCCCAGCTGGCGGCCGGCCTTGGAATCGTACTCCTCGCTCAGGAGACCGACATCGTTGCGCAGGCCGAGGAGGCGGTCGAAGAGCTCGCGGGCCTCATGGGTCCGGCCGGCCATCGCTAGACAGTCCGCGAGCCAGAAGGACGTGGCGAGAAAGGTGCCCTCATAGCCGCTCAGGCCGTCTTCCGCCGCATCGGTCTGGTAGCGTAGCACAAGCCCATCCTCGGTCAGCTCCCGCTTGATGGCATCGATCGTGGAGAGCATGCGCGGATCGTCGGGTGCGATGAAGCCGACGAGGGGCAGCATGAGGAGCGAGCCGTCCAGCGCCTTGCCACCCAGCTCCTGGACGAAGCTCTTGCGGCGCTCGTTGTAGCCCTCGCGCAGGACCGTCTCGCGGATGCGCGAGCGCAGGCCGCGCCATCGATCCGCGGGACCCTTGCAGCCGAAGCGCTCGACCGCCTTGATCGCGCGGTCGACGGCGACCCACGCCATGACCTTCGAGTGGGTGAAATGCCGCGGGCGGCCCCGCACCTCCCAGATGCCGCTGTCGGGCTTCTGCCAGATCTCCTCGAGGTGCTCCATCAGCGCGAGCTGGATGCTCCAGCCCTCGTCCTGCACCTCGAGACCGTGCTTGCGGGCGGTGTGCAGCCCGTCGAAGAGCTCGCCGAAGACATCGAGCTGGAGCTGGTCGTGCGCACCGTTGCCGATGCGCACCGGGCGGCTGCCCTCATAGCCCGGCAGCCAGTCGAGGATGAGCTCGCTCTCCACCCGGGCCCCGTCGACGGCGTACATGATCTCCATCTGGGACGGCTTGCCGGCGGCTGCGCGTAGCAGCCATCCGGTCCAGGCATTCGCCTCCTCCGGATAGCCGGAGAGGAGCAGCGCATAGAGCGTGAAGGTGGTGTCGCGGATCCAGCAGTAGCGATAGTCCCAGTTGCGCTCGCCACCGATGCGCTCGGGCAGGGACGTGGTGGCGGCGGCGGCGATGCCGCCCGACGGCTCGTGGGTCAAGGCCTTCAAGGTCAGCAGCGAACGGATCGCAGCGTCGCGATCCGGCCATTTTTGCTCGAACCGCGCGGACCAGCTGCGCCAATAGTCCTCGGTGTCGGCAAGCTCCGCCGGTGGCGAGCTCACATTGGCAACGTTGAGATACGAGCGAAACCAGCAGAGGGTGAAGGGTACCCGCTCGCCCGCGCGAATGGTGAAGCGCCCCACCGTCTTGAAGTCCCGGCCCTCGAGGTCGATGGGCGTCTCGAGGCGAACAGCGTCGGCACCGGCGGTGGCGGTGATGCCGCCGTCCCAACGCTGCACCCACGGGACAATCCGGCCATAGTCGAAGCGCAGCACGAGCTCCGTGTGCATCGCGACCTCGCCCTCGATGCCGACGACCAGCCGGACGAGATCCGCACGCTCATCCTCCTCGACGACGGGCATGAAGTCGATGATCTGGACCCGGCCAGTGGGCGTTTGGAACTCCGTCTCGAGAACCAGCGTGTCGCCGCGATAGCCACGACGCGACGCGACCACCTCGCCTTCCGGCGCTATCAGCCAACGGCCATTCTCCTCGGTGCCGAGGAGGGCGGCGAAGCAGGCCCGCCCGTCGAGGCGTGGCAGGCAAAGCCAATCGATCGAGCCGTCGCGGCCAACGAGAGCCACGGTGCGCAGATCGCCGATGATGGCGTAGTCCTCTATACGAAGAGCCATCAGCGGTCACACCCGAGGCAACGGAGCAGCACGCTGCTCTCGCAGGCGAGGCGGGGCGACGGCGCATGCTGGCTGGGCCTTCGGGTCCTCGTTCGCATCGACAAGCTGCCTCCTTCGATCTCGTGTGCTCGGGGACCTGCGGCCCGCCAGCTCTCGTTGAGAAGCCGTGGCGGCCGACCAACCTCATCGCCCGAATCCGACATGGAAGGTCGCAATGAGAATGCCCGGCCTCGCCCTGCCTGCTGCGCGAGGCAAGGAGCACGCTGCTGCGGAAGCATAGGCTAGCGTTGAGCGCAACCATTGAGCGCGGACTTGAGTTCCGGCCCGCGCGGCAAGCCGCTGCCTGGCCGACCTTGTCATCAAACAGCTCGAGACCTAGCTCATCGCATGTTGGGCAGCCATTCGTCGGTGGCCTCGGCCATGTCGCGCATTCTCGTCATCGCCGGCCTCGTTCTTGTCGTCGCCGGTCTGCTCTGGCCCCTGATCGAAAGGCTCGGCCTCGGCCGCCTGCCTGGTGACATCGTCGTCAGGCAGCCGGGCTTTTCGTTCTATCTGCCGCTTACGACCTCGCTTCTGGTCAGCGTGATCCTCAGCTTGGTGATCTGGCTGCTGCACCGTTGACGCACCCGGCCCGGTGCCCTCCCCGGCCAAGATGGTGGCTCAGGGCGAGCAGGACGGCACCCGTCTCGGGAGGCGCCCCCACCGTGATGCGCAGCCGATCGGGCAGACCATAGTCGTCGACCGGTCGGACATGGATCCCTTCGCTGCCGAGCGCTCGAAGCGCAGCGGCGGCGGCGACCGGGCTGCCGAAGCCCACGAGCAGAAAGTTACCGGCCGATGGCACCACATCGAGCCCCAGGGCGGAGAGGCCCTTGGCGAGCCTTGCCCGCTGCTCGGCCGTCGCGGCGACGGCGCGGGCGAGAAAGCTGCTGTCCTCGAGCGCAGCCGCCGCACCGACCTGGGCAACAGCGTTGACGTTGCCGACGCCGCGGACGCCGTTCATGGCGGCGATGATCTCGAGGGGCCCGTAGGCCCAGCCGGCCCGGAAAGCCGCTAGGCCATAGGCCTTCGAGAAGGTGCGGGTGACGACGACATTGCCGGTGCCGTCGACGAGGTCCAACCCTGCGCTGTAGGCCGGGTCGTCGACGAACTCGGCGTAGGCCGAATCGACCACGAGCAAGACGCTTCGCGGGAGGCCGTCACGCAGCCGCTCGAGCTCCCGCCGCTCGATCCAGGTGCCCGTGGGATTGTTGGGATTCGCCAGGAACACGATGCGGCTGCGGGGAGTGATCGAGGCGAGGATGCGATCGACGTCGACAACGAAGCCGCTTTCCGGGACACGCACGGGCGTGGCACCGACCCGTGCCGCGATGATCGGGAACTGCAGGAAGCCGAACTGGGTGTAGAGCACCTCGTCACCGGGCCGTGCGTAGAGCCGGCCCAGCATGTCCAGCAGCTCCTCCGAGCCGTTGCCGCAGATGATGCGCTTCGGATCCAGCTCGAAGCGGCGTGCGATCGCGCGGCGCAGGTCGGTGCTGCCGGGGTCGGGGTAGCGGTGAGCCGTCGCCGGACGCGCGCGCGCCGCGGCAATCGCAGCCGGGCTGGCGCCGAAACTCGACTCGTTGAGGCTGAGATCGACGGGCGGCCGCTGGCCGGCCGCCGCTTCCGCCTCGCGTACGACGGTGAGACCGAGGGGAGCCATGTAGGGGCGCGGCGCGAGGGGCACATGCAGGTTCAAGGCAAATCTCCCGGCCATCGATATCGCGTAATGGTTGATATCACCGCCATCTATCTCGCGATAGAAGATTTTGTACATCCAACACGCTCCGGCACGGGCATGTGACTGGTGAGTGGCCAAGAGATGGCGAATGATCGAGCCATGAAACGTCGACAATTGCTCGCTGCCGCCCCGCTGCTCGGAGTTGGCGCGCGCGCCAGCGCCGGGCAGGCAGCGCCTGTGCTGGTCGAGCTCTTCACCTCCCAGGGCTGCAGCTCCTGTCCCCCGGCGGATCAGCTGCTGGCCAGCTTGGCGGCCCGCCCAGACGTGCTGGCGCTTGCTTTTCATGTCACCTACTGGGACCGGCTCGGGTGGCCCGATACGTTCGGGAGCCCGCAGTTCACGGAGCGTCAGCAGGCCTATGCTGCGCGCCTGGGTGGCGGCCTCTACACGCCTGAGGCAGTGATTGGAGGCGAGCTTGCCCTGGTCGGCTCCGATCCGAGGATCGCTGCCGCCGTGGACCTGCTGGCCACGCGGCGCACGCCCTTCCTCCTCGAGGTGACGCCCACAGGCGGCGTCAAGTTGCCAGCACTCGCCGACAGAGATGCCGCCCACCTCTGGGCCGCCGCCTACGACGACAACCAAGCCGTGGCGATCGAGAGTGGGGAGAACGCCGGCCGACGGATCACCTATTCGAATGTAGTCCGCTCGTACCTCGACCTCGGCCGATGGGATGGCAGAGCACGTACGATGACGCTTCCCGCAGATCGCTGGGCGAAGGAAGGAAGGAACGCCCTCGCCCTCGTAGCCCAGAGACCGACCGATGGCCGCATTCTCGCCATCGGGAGAGCCCGGCTCGCCTCGACCGCAACCCTCTGAGCCGCCTTGCCAAAGGCGCCGACGAGGCTAGCGTCGGCTCTGCAAGCCACGGCGTCGAGGGCATCATGGCGAAATCCAGTGTCGGCAAGGCGGGACCGGCCGTCTGTAACGTTTGCGGCAGATCGAAGCCACGAAGCCAGCTCGAGCCGGCAGCGCTCGTCCGGCCACGCATCGCCGAGCTCATCCAGAACGACCATCCGGACTGGTCCCCCGACGGCTATATCTGCCACGAGGATCTGAACCGCTACCGCAGCGCCTATGTCCAATCGCTGATCAGCACCGAGCGTGGCGAGATCTCCAACCTCGAGCGCGAGGTGATCGACAGCCTCGCCAAGCGCGAGACGCTCGCATCGAACGTCGAGGAGGAATTCCAGCAGCAGCTCACGTTGGGCCAGCGCATCGCCGACCGGGTCGCCGGATTCGGCGGCAGCTGGCCGTTCATCATCCTGTTCGGCGTCATCATCGTCGTCTGGATGGCGGTGAACAGCCTGATCCTGATGCGCGGCGCGTTCGACCCCTATCCCTACATCCTGCTCAATCTCGTGCTGTCCTGCCTCGCCGCCCTGCAGGCGCCGGTCATCATGATGAGCCAGAACCGCCAGGAATTGCGCGACCGTCTGCACGCCGAAACCGATTATCAGATCAACCTCAAGGCCGAGCTGGAGATCAGGCAGCTCCATGAGAAGCTCGACTTCATGCTGCAGCGCCAATGGGACCGCCTGATGGAGATCCAGCAAATCCAGGTCGAGCTGATGCATGAGATAACGAGGCGCAACCGGTAGCGGGCCCAACACCGACGCGCGACGTCGGCACCATTTGGCTCTTGATCTCGCGAGGTGGATGCTGCATTGCAGCGCAAACCGTGCATGGCACGTTGCATGCATCATCTCGAGAGGAGATCACCATGGTGGCTCGCGCCAGACGGACCAAGCCAGCCCAGGTCGAGACGGCCGAGACCGAGGCAGCAGGCCCGGCGCTCAAGGCGCAGCCGGCCGTGCCGGCGGTCGAGACAGCCGAGACCGAGCCTGCAGCGAAGGTTGCCGACGAGGCCGCTGCGGCGGCGGAGGAGGCCCCGGAGGCCGTCGAGAAGGCCACCGTGCTCGCGGCCGCCTCGATCACCGTCGCCACGGGCACAGGCAATGAGAGCGCTCAGAAGGTTGTCGCTGTGACGCGATCGGCCCTCGGGCTCTGGCTGCATTGGTGGCCTGAGCAGCTGACCGACAATATCCGCACGGCGCAGGCGCTCGCCAGCTGCCGCAGCGTCGCCGAGATCGTCGAGCTTCAGCGTACGTATATGGGCTCCGCGATCGAGCGCTGGAACCGTTTCGCCGGCTGATCAGCCGAGGGAGCGACCCGCTCCCTTCAGCAGCTCCGGCCCGCCTCAGAAGGGGATGTCGTCGTCCAGCTCCTCGGCCATCGGGGTCTGGCGGCGGCCGCCCCCGCCCGAGGGTCGGGCCGTTCCCCCACGCGGGCCGTCGTCATCCGGGCCGGGCTGCCCGTAATCGTCCGGCCCGCCCGGGCTGTCGCGCCCGCCGCCGTCCTCGGCCCGCCCGCCGAGAAGCACCAGCTCGCCGCGGAAGCGCTGCAGCACGATCTCTGTCGTGTACCGTTCCTGGCCCTGCTGATCCTGCCATTTGCGCGTCTGGATCTGGCCCTCGAGGTAGACGGTGCGCCCTTTCGAGAGGTATCGCTCGGCCACCTCGGCCAGGTTCTCGTTGAAGATGACGACGCGGTGCCATTCCGTGCGCTCGCGCGTCTCGCCCGATCCGCGGTCCTTCCAGCGCTCCGAGGTCGCGACCGAGAGATGCACGATCTTCTGGTTGTTCTGGGTGTGGCGCACCTCGGGATCGCGCCCGAGATTCCCCACGAGGATCACCTTGTTGACGCTGCCGGCCATGCGCTCGGCTCCGGGTTCGAGAAATCTCCGACGATCGGCGGCCGATTAAAGCGGACCCCGGGGCTCCTGACCAGCCCGCAGCCGAGCCGGCGGCTCGGACGACGCCATGGCCCGCCTGAGCCCATTGGATTTGCGGCGAGACGGCCGGGTCGTTAAGGATCGTCCATCTCAGGCCCTTCCTCACGCCGATCGATAGTGATCTGCAGGCGACGGCCCGATGTCGGAGACCAGCTCTTGGCCGATTCCCGCCCTGTCCTGCTGATCGGTCTCGATGCCGCCGATGCCCTGCTGGTCGAGGAGTTGGTCGACGCGGGGACCATGCCGAACCTGGCGCATCTGCGGCGCACCGGCACGCGCGGCCAGCTGGTCTCGCGGCCCGAAGGCCTGTCGGCGATGCGCTGGTCGAAGTTCTTCGAGGGCGGCCGTGTCGCCCGCTACTACTTCCCCAAGGCCTGGAACCCCGAGGCGATGCGCCTCGACTGGACCCCTCAGTCGACCGGCGACCCGCCGCCGTTCTGGCACCATCTGGCCGACGCCGGGCGCAGGGTGGCGGTGATCGACGTGCCACACGCCCCGCTCCGGCAACCGGGTCCGGACGGCCTTCACATCCAGGGCTGGCAGATACACGACCTCTTCGAGCGCGGCAGCGCGCCGACCGATGTCTGGAGTCGCATGGCAGCCGAGGTCGGCGCCCCCGCGATGGGCCGCGAGCGCTATGGGCGGCAGACCCCGGCGACACTCCAGGAGCTTCATCGAGCGATGCTGGCGAGCCTGGAGCAGAGCACCCGCCTGTGTGCCCGACTGCAGAAGCAGGGGCCGTGGGACCTCTTTCTGGTTGTTCTCGGTGCCACGCACCGGGCGGGCCACTATCTCTGGGACCTCAGCCAGATCGATGCCTCGTCGCTCGGGCGCGACGATCGCATCGCGCTCGAGGGCGCCCTCCGCGACATCTATGGCGCCGCCGACCGGCTGATCGGCGAGGTTGCCGAGGCGGCGCCGACGGAGGCGCGTCTCGTCGTCATGTCGCTGCACGGCATGGGCCCGAACCCCGGCTGGTCGGAGCGTGCGCAGCAGATCGATGCGCGGATGGCCAGGACCAGCGGCACAAGCCGGACGACCCTCTTGGGCCGCCTCAAGGCCAGCCTGCCGAGCCAGCTGATACAGGACATGTGGGGCGTGCTCCCGGGCGCGGCGCGCGACAGGCTGGTGCCGCTGCTCTCGGGCCGCGCCCGGCATTGGCCGTCGACGAGCCACTTCGCCCTGCCGACCGACGTGTTCGGCCTGATCCGCGTCAACCTCGAGGGGCGCGAGGCGGCGGGCATCGTCCCGCAGGGCGCGGCCTACGCTGCGCTCCTTGACGAGGTGGCGGAGGCCTGGAGCGGCATTCGCGACCTCGATCAGGATCGCCCCATCGTCCACGCGATCGAGCGGCTCGACGACCATGCCGGCCCCGATCATCCGGCGCGCCGATGGCTCCCGGACCTCACCCTCCTCTGGTCGAATGTGGAGGCATCTGAGATCTCGGGCCTCCGCCTTCCCGGCGCGGACCCGTGGCGCTGGCCCCGGAGCAGCCGGCTGCCCTCCTGCCGGTCCGGCAATCATCGGGGCCAGGGCTGGTTCGTGGCCGCGGGCGCGGACATCGAGGCCGACCGGGCCCTCGGCACGGAGCACGAGCTCATGGACCTGCCCCCGACCCTCTTCGACTGGCTGGGCGTGCAGCCGCCGGACGGATTCGAGGGTCGGGCGATTCCGGCGCTTGTCGGCGGCAGGAACTGTTGCGGACCCCCGACGGCGGGCCGTGGCGCACCGCCGTCCTGCGCCCTCAGCCGCTTGCCCGAGGGTCCTCGCGGGGCCATCTAGGTTGAGCCTCATTCTGCCCACGACGCATCCTGCCCTTCTCATCTCAGCCGGTGGCGCATGGACGACTTCATTCGCATCCGCGGCGCGCGCGAGCACAATCTCAAGTCGATCGACGTCGACATTCCGCGCCACAAGCTGGTCGTTATCACAGGCCTGTCGGGGTCGGGGAAGTCGAGCCTCGCCTTCGACACGATCTATGCCGAAGGCCAGCGCCGCTATGTCGAGAGCCTGTCGGCCTATGCCCGTCAGTTTCTCGAGCTGATGCAAAAGCCCGACGTCGACCTGATCGAGGGCCTCTCGCCTGCGATCTCGATCGAGCAGAAGACGACGTCGCGCAATCCGCGCTCGACCGTCGCCACCGTCACCGAGATCTACGACTATATGCGCCTGCTCTGGGCGCGGGTCGGCACGCCCTACTCGCCGGCAACGGGGTTGCCCATCGAGGCCCAGACCGTCTCGCAGATGGTCGACCGCATCCTGGCCATGACGGACGGCACACGGCTCTACCTCCTCGCCCCCATCGTCCGCGGTCGCAAGGGCGAGTACCGGAAGGAGCTGAAGGACCTGCTTCGCCAGGGTTTCCAGCGCGTGAAGGTCGACGGCGAGCTCTGTGACCTCGACGAGGTGCCGGCCCTCAACAAGAAGGTGAAGCACGAGATCGAGGTCGTCGTCGACCGCGTCGTCACAGCACCCGACCTCGCCCAGCGGCTGGCCGACAGCGTCGAGACGGCGCTGGGCCTCGCCGACGGGCTGCTCGTGACCGAGAATGCCGACACGGGCGAGCGGACCACCATGTCCGCCAAGTTCGCCTGCCCGGTCTCGGGCTTCACCCTGCCCGAGATCGAGCCCCGGCTCTTCAGCTTCAACAATCCCTATGGCGCCTGCCCGGCATGCGACGGCCTCGGCAAGAAGATGCTCATGGACCCTGGGCTCATCGTCCCCGACCCCGACAAGTCGGTGGCCGAGGGCGCCGTCGAGCCCTGGGCCTCGCAGACCATGATGTACTACCCCCAGGCGCTGAGCTCGGTGTGCAAGCACTATGGTGCCGACGTCCACACGGCATGGCGGGACCTTCCCGAGGAGGTGCGTGACGCCATCCTCTTCGGCTCGGGCACCCAGCCCGTGCCGATGGAGTTCGAGGACGGTCTTCGGCGGATCACGACCAACAAGCCCTTCGAGGGCGTCTTGAACAACCTCCAGCGGCGCTGGCGCGAGACCGAGAGCGCCTGGATGCGTGAGGAGCTCAGCCGCTACATGAGCTCCTCGACCTGCGAGGTCTGCCACGGTCACCGCCTCAAGCCCGAGGCGCTCTGCGTCAAGATCGACGGCCGGCACATCAGTGAGGTGACCGAGCTGTCGATCCGCGATGCGGGCGCCTGGTTCGACGGCTTGCCCGGGAGGCTCACCGACAAGCAGAACGAGATCGCGGCCCGGATCCTCAAGGAGATCCGTGAGCGGCTCGGGTTTCTCAACAATGTCGGGCTGAGCTACCTGACCCTTGCCCGCGACAGCGGCACGCTGTCGGGTGGCGAGAGCCAGCGCATCCGCCTCGCCTCCCAGATCGGATCGGGCCTGACGGGCGTCCTCTACGTCCTGGACGAGCCCTCGATCGGCCTGCATCAGCGCGACAATGACAGGCTTCTGGTGACGCTGAGACACCTCCGCGACCTCGGCAACACCGTGATCGTGGTCGAGCACGACGAGGATGCGATCCTCGCGGCCGACTACCTGATCGACATGGGCCCGGGCGCCGGCGTCCATGGTGGCCTCGTCGTCGCCGAGGGCACGCCCGCCGAGGTCATGCAGGAGCCTGCGAGCCTCACCGGCCAGTACCTCTCGGGCCACCGCGCCATCGCGATCCCCGCGCGGCGGCGGCGCGCCAAGAAGAGCCGCTGGCTCGCCATCGAGGACTGCAGGGCAAACAACCTGTCGGGGGTCACCGCGCGCTTTCCGCTCGGCTGCTTCGTCTGCGTCACCGGCGTCTCGGGCTCCGGCAAGTCGTCGCTCGTGCTCGATACCCTCTACCCAGCCCTGGCGCGCCGGCTCATGGGCGCTCGGGCCGTGCCGGGCGAGCACAGCGCGATCGCGGGCCTCGAGCATCTGGACAAGGTCGTGGACATCGACCAGTCGCCGATCGGGCGCACGCCGCGTTCCAATCCCGCCACCTACGCCGGCGCTTTCACGCCCATCCGCGACTGGTTCACGGAGCTGCCGGAGGCACGCGCCCGCGGCTACAAGGCCGGCCGGTTCTCCTTCAACGTCAAGGGCGGCCGCTGCGAGGCCTGCCAGGGCGACGGCGTCATCAAGATCGAGATGCACTTCCTCCCTGACGTCTTCGTCACCTGCGACGTCTGCAACGGCAAGCGGTTCAACCGCGAGACGCTCGAGGTCGCCTACCGGGGCAAGTCGATAGCCGACGTGCTGGACATGACGGTGGACACCGCCGTCGAGTTCTTCGAGAGCGTCCCTCCGGTGCGCAACAGGCTCAAAGGCCTCCAGCAGGTCGGACTCGGCTACATCAAGCTCGGACAGCAGGCGACGACCCTTTCGGGCGGCGAGGCCCAGCGGGTCAAGCTCGCAAAGGAGCTCTCTCGCCGCGCCACCGGCCAGACGGTCTACATCCTGGACGAGCCGACCACCGGGCTGCATTTCGAGGACGTAAGAAAGCTGCTCGAGGTGCTGCACACGCTGGTCGACCAGGGCAACACGGTCATCGTCATCGAGCATAATCTCGAGGTCATCAAGACGGCCGACTGGCTGCTCGACCTGGGTCCGGAAGGCGGGTCGGGCGGCGGCCGCATCGTGGCCGAGGGCACCCCCGAGGACGTCGCCGCCAGCCTGGACAGCTTCACCGGCGCGTATCTCCGCCGCGTGCTGCCCGAGGCCGAGAAGAGAGCCAGCGCCTGAGGCGAGCCTCCGGTCCGATCGAGCGCCGGATTGGCGGTTGGCCAGCCTGGGGTCGCCCAGCCCTCGTCGAAAGGCCGCCCTGCTCGTGCAATATCTCTCCTATGGCTAGAGCCCGCGATAAGCTTTCTCCACGCGCCTCCTACGAGGGCGACTTCTATGCCTGGGCGATCGAGCAGGCAGCGCTCCTGCGCGCGCAGCGCTTCGCCGAGTTCGACGTCGAGAATCCGGGGCTGACACGGCGCCAGGCTGAGCGGTTCCAGAGGGCCCATCGAATTGCGAGAGACGACGCCTCGCGAGAGACCGGGATCTCCCCGAGCGCCTTCCCCGACACGCTCGCGCAGGCTTCGGATTGGGACTTCTGGCCGGGTGGGCCCTGGCCCCAGGGCGAGCCGCGCGACTGAGCCTGCGCGCTTGGCCCTCTTGCCTTTCGGCCTCGCCTGCGGCCTCTTGCGGGCGGCAAAGGGGTGGGGCGGCGTCGGCCGCGCAACGAGGTGGCTTGGTGGCATGCAGGCGGCGTTCATCCGCGGGATCCGGACGGTCGAGATCGGTGAGATGCAGCGGCCGGTGCCGCGGGAGGACGAGCTGCTCGTCCAGGTCGAGGCCGTGGGCATCTGCGGCAGCGACCTCCACTACTATCTCGAGGGCTCGATCGGCACGCAGGTGGTCGAGAAGGGCTTCGTGCCCGGCCACGAGTTTGCCGGCCGTGTCGTCGACGGGGGAGCCCGCGACATGGGAATTGCGCCCGGGACGCTGGTCGCGGTCGATCCCGCGACACCCTGCGGCCAGTGCGAATGGTGCCATCGGGGCCACGTGAACCTCTGCCCCAACGTGGTCTTCAAGGGAGCGCCGCCGCACCAGGGCGCCATGGCCGGCTTCATCGCCGTGCGGCCGGATGCGCTTTTCCCCGTGCCCGAGAGCTTCGATGCCACCGACGCGGCGATGCTCGAGCCGCTGGGCGTGGCCGTGCACGCCATCGACCTCGCAAATCCGCGCCTGCTCGAGACCTGCGCCGTGATCGGCTGCGGCGCCATCGGCCTTTTGACCCTGCAGGTCGCCAAGGCCGCGGGCGCCGGCAGGACGATCGCGGTCGAGCCCGTGGCGGACCGGCGAAAGGCGGCGCAGGAGCTCGGTGCCGACGCCGCCGTCGCGACGACGGCGGAGCTTCTCGACCTCACCGACGGCCGTGGCGTCGATCTCGTGCTCGAGGCGACGGACCGTGCGGAAGCCTTCGAACTCGCGGCCGAGGCGGCGCGGATAGGCGGCCGCTGCGTGCTGATCGGCATTCCCGAGAGCGACGGTTACGCGCTCTCGGCCTCGCTGGCCCGCCGCAAGGGCCTGACGGTCAAGTTCGCCCGGCGTATGGGGCACGTTTATCCCAGGGCCATCGAGCTCGTGCGACGTGGCCAAGTGGACGTCCGCCGGCTCGCCACCCACCATTTCCCTCTCGAGCGTGCGCCCGATGCCTTCGCGATGCAGGCGGCGCGCGAGGATGGGATCATCAAGGCCATCCTCCTGCCAGGAGGCTAGCCTCGAAAGCTTGGCTTCACCAAAAGACAGGGAGGCATGATCGATGGCGGACTTCGTCGAGAGGTTCTCGCTGACCGGCAAGCGGGCGCTCGTCACGGGCGCGTCCAAAGGCATCGGTCTCGAGATCTGCAAGGTGCTGGCCGATGCCGGCGCCGATATCGTGGCGGTGGCGCGCGATCCGGCCGGGCTCGAGGAGGCCCGCGCCGCGGTCGAGGCCCAGGGCCGTCGCTGCGTCGTGGTCGAGGCGGAGATGGCGAGCATCGAGGGCCCTCCGGAAGCAGCGCGGCGGGCGCTCGAGGCCTTCGGGACGATCGACATCCTCGTCAACAATGCCGGCATCGCCATTGTCGAGCCCATCATCGGGACCAGCGTCGAGGATTGGGACCGCTGCCAGGCCGTCAATCTGCGGGCACCCTTCCTCCTGGCCCAGGCCCTGGCGCCGGGCATGATCGCCCAGCGGCAGGGCAAGATCATCAACGTCACGTCGCAGACGAGCGTGGTGGCGCTCGAGCTGCATGGCGCCTACGCGGCCTCCAAGAACGGCCTCAACGCGCTCACCAAGGTGATGTGCCTCGAATGGGCCCGCCACAACGTTCAGGCCAACGCCGTCCTGCCGACGGTGATCCTCACCCCCATGGGCGAGCAGGTCTGGGGCGATCCCGCGCGTGGCGATCCGATGCGGGCGAAGATCCCGGCCGATCGGTTCGGCAAGCCCATCGAGGTGGCGGACCTCGTTCTCTTCCTCGCCTCGTCCGCCTCCGACCTCATCAACGGGCAAACGATCCTGATCGACGGCGGCTATACGGCCGCCTGAGGTCGGCTTTCCCTCACCTGAGCGTGTATGGCAGGGAGCGACCTGGCCAGCTAATCCGTCTTGCCAGATCCTGCGAACAAGACCCGACGGCTAGACTCTGCAGCCGACCGCCGATCCGGCCAAGAGGAGAGATCCTTGCTCCGATCGCTGCCCTTCGTGCCTCCTTTGGGTGCGACGCGCCTCTCTCTCCGGCGCGCGGCCTTTGCCGGCCTCGTGCTCGCAACGATGGCCGCTGCTCTCGCAGCGCTCACCTACGTGCTTGGGGCCGATGGGCTCAGCATCATCGATCTTTTGATGCTCGCCGCGTTCCTGATCACCCTGCCCTGGACCGTCATCGGCTTCTGGAACGCCGCGATCGGTCTTCTGATCCTCCACTTCGCTCACGATCCGGTGGCTGCGGTCGTGCCGCTGGTGCGCGATCTCGACAACGCGAAGCCGTTGCGCGGCCGTACCGCGCTGGTGATGCCGGTCTTCGAGGAGGACCCCGAGAGGGTCATCCGCCACCTGAGGACCACCGTCGAGAGCCTAGACGCGACAGGGGAAGGGGCCGGTTTCGAGGTCTTTCTTCTGAGCGATACGCAGGACACCTCGATCGCCGAGCAGGAGGTTCGCCGCTTTGCTGACTGGAAAGCCAGCAATCCGCGTCCCGGGCGTCTCCACTATCGGCGCCGCGCCGGCAATGGCGGGCACAAGACGGGCAATATTTGGGAGTTCATCGAGAGCTCGGGCGAGCGCTTCGACTATATGATCGTGCTGGACGCGGACAGCTTGATGACAGGCCCAGCGCTGGCCCGGCTGGTCCGCCTCATGGATGCGCATCCGCGTCTCGGCATTCTCCAGACCTTGGTGACGGGGCTCCCGAGCCAGAGCGGCTTCTCCCGACTTTTTCAGTTCGGCATGCGCCACGGCATGCGCTCCTACACGACGGGCAGCGCCTGGTGGCAGGGCGATGGCGGCCCCTATTGGGGCCACAATGCGATCCTCCGCCTCGACGCCTTCCGTGCCCATTGCCGACTGCCGACCATTCCCGGCCGGCCGCCGTTCGGTGGCCGCATCCTCAGCCACGACCAGGTTGAGGCGGTGCTGATGCGGCGCGGCGGCTATGAGGTGCGGGTGCTGCCGGATGAGTTCGGCAGCTTCGAGGAGAATCCCCCGAGCCTGCCGGATTTCCTGAAGCGTGATCTCCGCTGGTGCCAGGGCAACATGCAGTATGTGCGGCTGCTCGGCCTTCCCGGCGTGCCGCTCCTCGGCCGCCTGCAGCTCTCGCTCGCGATCCTGATGTACGCGGCAGCACCGGCTTGGCTCGCCTTCGTGCTGCTCGGCATGGCTCAGGCGGTCCTGCATGCGCTGGGGCTCACCGCCGGCAGCGGCGCGGACGGCGGGTTCTGGAACTCCGGGCGTGGTGACCATCGGCATCTCCCTTCTTGTCGCGATGGTCCTGATGAGCTTCGCGCCGAAGCTTGCCGGCGTCGCCCAGACGCTGATGTCACCCGCCCTTTGTGCCAGCTACGGCGGTGGCGCACGGGTCCTGGGCTCGGCACTGGTCGAGCTGATCTTCTCGTTTCTGATCTCACCCGTCATCGCGGTGATGCAAACATGCTTCATCGCCGGCATGGTGCTCTTCGGGCGGACCGTCATCTGGGGAGCGCAGCGCCGCTCGCTGCGCGAGCTGGGCTTCGGCGAGGCCTGCCGCGGCCTATGGGTGCCTTGTCTCCTCGGGGCAGCCCTCAGCGGCGTCGCCTGGTGGCTCGTGCCGGCGGCCCTACCCTGGCTCGCGCCGATGGTGACAGGCCTGCTGTTGGCCGCACCGGTGGCCTGGCTCACAGCCTCCCCGGCCTTCGGCGGCTGGCTGGCCCGCCGTGGCATCTGCGCCATCCCGGAGGAGATCGCTCCGCCCGTGGAGCTGCAGATGGCCGGCTACGCGGACAGACCTTTGGTCCTGCAGCCGCTTCGCGCAGCGGGCGCATCGGGACAGTCGGCACAGCCGATTCCAGCATCCAGCAGCTGACCTCGCCTGCGCCGGCGGCGTTCTTGCCCTCGGCCTCGAGCCTCGCCTATTGCTGCGCGGCCAACGCGCCGCTGCCACATCAGGAGCCGCCAATGCCCCGCCTCTGCCTGCTCGCGCTCGCGGCCGCCTTTGCTGCTCTCCCTTCAGCCGTCCGAGCGAACGAGCCCGCCGCGCCGCAGCCAAGCGCCGTGCTGCCGGCAGGCGAGCAGATCATCGCCGGCGGGCTCAGTGCCGACGGCTTGCGAATGGCGACCATGGCGACGGCCCCCGATGGCTGCTGGCGGCTCCGGGTCTATGATCTCGAAGCTGGCACGCCGAAACCACGCTCGGACCTCCTGGCCCGCAAGACCGATGCGGTCGGCTGCGTGCCGACGGTGGCCGTCATGTCGCGTGATGGCGGGACGATCGCGATCCAGGCCTACACCCGCGGCCAGGGCAGGGTCTTCCGCATCGGCACGGACGGCATCGAGCCCGATGGCGATCTGACGATAGAGGGCAAGAAGGGATACGACCATCCGGCGCCGCCCGGCATCGCTCTGTCGCCGGACGGGCGAGCCGTCGCGATCGGTGCCCTCAACTATGGCTGCCGGATGGGCGTTCCGGCCGATCGTTGCGGCTCGGCGTCCCTGTTCCAGGAGGAAGGCGGCCACTGGAAGCTGAGCGGCGTCTTCGCCGAGCCCGATCCGGCCATCGACAATATCGGCTTCGGCGGCACCCTGGGCCTGACGGACGGGGCTGCCGTCGTGGTGGCGGGTGGCCAGGGTCTGACCGGCGACCCCGGCCAGCTCCTGGTCTTCACAGGGCAGCCCAACGGCTGGGGCCTGGCGAGCACGCTCGAGCCCGCCGATCGCGGCGAAGGCACGTTCGGCGAGGCGATGGCCATGACCCCCGATGCCCGCCTCCTCGCCATCGGCAGCGACCAGTCGGTCTACCTCGTCGCCAAGGCGGGGGAGGGCTGGAAGCGCGTGGCGAAGATCGCTCCTCCCGAGGACAGCGCCGGCGGCTTCGGCGAGGCGCTGGCACTCTCGGCCGACGGCCAAAGGCTCCTCATCGGCTCGCCGCGTGGAACCTGCTCGAGCTTGGCGCCCCGCTGCGGCGTGGCCTATCTCTATTCGGGCTCGGCCGATGGCAAATCCTGGCAGATCGAGGCTCGCCTCACCGCGTCCACGCCGACACCCCAAACCGATTTCGGTTACGCGGTGGAGCTCGACGCGAGCGGCGGCCTCGCCGCCGTGCAGGGAGACCGGCTCTACCTCTTCAAGCCCTGAGACGCATGCCGCTCAGCCCCAGAAGGTGCGCGACGGAGGGTGCACGAGCCCGCCATCGTAGCCCAGGCCCGGCTCCCGATCGCGCGCCAGCAGGAGCGGGCCGTCCAGGTCGACGTACCGCGCCATGCCGGTAAGCATCATCGACGGCGCCATCGCGAGACTCGTGCCGACCATGCAGCCCAGCATGATCTCGAAGCCGAGCGCGCGTGCCTGCTTGGCCATGGCCAGCGCCTCGGTGAGACCACCGGTTTTGTCGAGCTTGATGTTGACGACGTCATAGGCCCGGCGCAGCGCCTCCAGCCCCTCGCGCGTGTGGCAGCTCTCGTCCGCGCCGAACGACAGAGGCCGGGCCAGGCCCTGAAGGATCTGGTCCTGACCCGCCGGCAGGGGCTGCTCGATCATCTCGACGCCCAGATCGGCCAGCGCCCGCGCATAGGGCAGGACCGTCGCCGGCGACCAGGCTTCGTTGGCGTCGGCGACCAGGCGCGCCCGCGGCGCCGCCGCCTTCACCGCCCGGACCCGCTCGATGTCGCCCTCGCCACCGAGCTTGACCTTGAGGAGGGGCCGGTCGGCCGCCCGCGCTGCGGCCTCGGCCATGGTCTCGGGCGAACCGAGCGAGATGGTATAGGCCGTGACGACCGGCTTCGGCTCCTGGAGCCCGGCCAGACGCCAGGCCGGCTCGCCGGCGAGCTTCGCCTCGAGATCCCAGAGCGCGCAGTCGAGCGCGTTGCGCGCCGCCCCGGCGGCCAGCGCCGCCTGCAGCTCGTCCCGCGTCCCGCCACCCTCGACGAGGCCCCGCAGGCCCTCGATCGCCTCCAGCGTCTGGGCCGGGCTCTCGCCGTAGCGCGGATAGGGGACACACTCGCCCCGACCGACTGCCCCGCCTTCCTCGATCTCGACGAGGACGACCTCCGCCTCGGTGCGCGAGCCGCGGCTTATCGTGAAGCTGCCCCTGATGGGAAAGACCTCGCGACGAGCAAGGAGCCGGCGCTTCATCGAGCTAGTCCGCCAGGCGGTCGACGATGGGACCTACGCCGGTGGCGATGGGGTCCACCGCCGGCAGGCCCATCTCGCCCGACACGCGGGCGAGATAGTCGAGGCGCTCGGTCGGGTCGAGATTGGTGGTGTTCACGCTGACACCGACAGCGCGGACCTCCCTGTTGGTGAGCCTTGCCGACTGGAGACACGCCTCGATGCAGGTCCGCATGCTCGGCAGCGGCAGATGCTTCAGGCCCCGCATGTGGGTGCGGGTGGGCTCGTGGCAGAGAACGAGAGCATCCGGCTGGGCGCCGTGGATCAGGCCCAGCGTCACGCCGGCGAAAGCCGGGTGAAAGAGAGAGCCCTGCCCCTCGATGACGTCCCAGTGACCGGGCTCGTTGTCCGGGCTCAGCCACTCGACAGCACCGGCGATGAAGTCTGCCACCACGGCATCGATGGCGACGCCCGCACCCGAGATCATCACGCCCGTCTGGCCGGTACCGCGGAAGGTGGCGTCGATACCGCGCGCCAGCATCTCCTTCTCGATGGCGAGTGCCGTGTACTTCTTGCCGCACGAGCAGTCGGTGCCGACGGTCAGCAGTCGCTTGCCGGTGCGCTTGACGCCCGTGCCGGTGCGGAAGCGCTGGGTCGGGTGGCGGGCATCGAAGAGCGTGACACCGTGGCGCTCGGCGGCCTCCCGAACGGCCGGAATGTCCCCCAGGCGCTGATGAAGGCCCGACGCGATACCCATGCCTGCCTCGACCGCCTCGACGATGGTCGGAACCCAGTGGTCGGGGAGAAAGCCGCCCGAGTTCGCGACGCCGACGATGAGCGTCCGACAGCCGGCCGCCTTCGCTTCCGCCACGGTAACGTCCTGCAGGCCGAGATCGGCCTTGCAGTCGGGCAGGCGAAGCTGGCCGTAGCAAAGCTCGGGCCGCCAATCCTTGATTCCATGGGCCGTCTTCGCGGCGAGCTGATCGGCGACGTCGCCGAGAAAGAGCAGATAGGGCGCTTCCATGATTCCTGCGTGTCGTCGCGGGTGATGTGGGCGATCCTAGGCGAGCCGACAGCGCGTCCGCAATGCCGGTCACGCTGACGGCCCGGAGCGCCCGTCAATAGGGCAGCCGCGGCCGGTAGGCGTAGCCCACGACGACATCGGCCACCGCGAGATCAGAGGCTCCGAGCTTCCCGTCACGGTTGCGGTCGAGCAGCACGAAGACGCGGGTTCGAAAGAAGCTGAGCTCCATCGGATCGATCTTGCCGTCGCCATTGCGATCGCCATTGGCGAGAAGGCCTTGCAGCTCGATGTCGGGGATCGGGGACAGGCCGTCGATCGCGGCATCCCTCAGAGCGGCCTCGATCTCCCGCACCTCGATGAGGCCGTCGCCCGAGGTGTCGAGCGTGGCGAAGATGAGGGGCGTCGCGCGAGCCCATGCGGCAGCGCCCTCGGGCTCGCCCCTGGCAACGCGCTGTGGCCGTGAAGCTTCGGGCTGTCCCGGTGCGGCAGCCCCTCCCGCGCATGCCTCCAGAAAGAGAGCGCCGCTCAGGGCCAAAGCCAACTGCTCGAAGGAGTGCCGCATGGCCGAAAGCCGCCACCGTACCGCAAACGAGCCCAGTATCTTCGACCGGGCCACAGCACGGTAGAGAAACCACCGGTCCGCTTGTCGCATTGCAGCGGCGATCGGTCGCGCAGTCGCAAGTGTGGCAATGGCGCCTCGCTAAGGCGGGGTCAGGGTGATGCGTGGCGGCCGGACGGAGATGGTGATGAGCGAGGCGGGCGGCGATCTCGATCTTCGCGAGCTGGACGACGACGAGCTCGTCAAGCAGATCCAGGATGACCTCTACGACGGGCTCAAGCCAGAGGTCGAGGAGGGCGTCAACATCCTCCTGGAGCGCGGCTGGGAGCCCTATGCGGTCCTGACCGAGGCACTGGTCGGCGGCATGACGATCGTCGGCATCGACTTCCGCGACGGCATTCTCTTCGTGCCCGAGGTCCTTCTCTCCGCCAATGCCATGAAGGGCGGCATGGCGATCCTGCGGCCGCTGCTCGCCGAGACCGGGGCGCCCACCGTCGGCAAGATGGTCATCGGCACCGTCAAGGGCGACATCCACGACATCGGCAAGAACCTGGTGGCGATGATGATGGAGGGTGCCGGCTTCGAGGTCGTGAACCTCGGCGTCAATTGCGACGTCGACAAGTATCTGGCCGCCCTCAAGGAGCACAAGGCGGACATTCTCGGCATGTCGGCCCTGCTGACGACGACCATGCCCTACATGAAGATCGTCATCGACACGATGATCGAGACCGGCATCCGCGACGACTATGTGGTGCTGGTCGGCGGCGCGCCCCTGAACGAGAGCTTCGCTCAGGCGGTCGGCGCCGACGCCTATTGCCGCGATGCGTCGGTGGCGGTCGAGACGGCCAAGCGCTTCATGGCGCAGCGCCACAATCGCTCGCCCGTGCCGGCATAGCCCGCCCATGGTCGAGACAGGACGCACGCTTGTCATCGCCTGCGGCGCGCTGGCGCGCGAGCTTCGCGCCGTCATCGACGCCAACCGCCTCGATGCCATCGACCTCCGCTGCCTGCCGGCCTCGCTGCACAACCGCCCGGATCGCATCCCCGAGCGGATCCGCCAGGCGATCCGGCGCTGGCGGCCGCACTATGCCCGGCTGCTCGTCCTCTATGGCGACTGCGGCACCGGCGGCGAGCTCGACCGCGTGCTGGCCGAGGAAGGGGTCGAGCGGATCGCCGGCCCGCACTGCTACGCGTTCTATGCGAGCGAGGCCGTCTTCGACGCCCTGGCCACGGCCGAGCCCGGCACCTTCTATCTCACTGATTTCCTGGCACGCCAGTTCGAGACGCTGGTGTGGCGCGGGCTGGGCCTCGACCGCCACCCGGAGCTGCTGCCGCTCTACTTCGAGAACTATCGGCGCCTCGTCTGGCTGGCCCAGACCGACAGCCCGGCGGTCGAAGCCAAGGCGCGCGCGGCGGCAGCCCGGCTCGGCCTAGCCTTCGAGCGGCATGCCACCGGTCTCGGCGAGATCGAGCTCTTTCTGCGGCAGGCTGCCTGAGGCGCCCATGGCCGAGCTCGTGATCGTGCGCTGGCGGGCCATTCCGGCCCAGGTGATCGTCCGTGCTGGCCGCCGGACCGCACGGCGACAGCTGAGCGATCGGTTCCAGGAGGCGATCGACCGCGCCGCCATGCGCGCCGGCCTGACCGGTACCGACGCCTATCTGAACGAGTGGCGGCGAGACCCGCCCAAACCCTGCGGCGAGGATCTCGAGGCCGAAGCGCAGGCCGCTGCCGACCGCCTCGAGGCCTCCTACGACGCGGGCGCGCTGAGGGAGCTCGTGGGCACCTTGGGCAACGAGCCCGATCCCGAGACGCAGAGCCGATGAGCGAGGAGCCTCTGGTCGTCTTCACGCCCTCGGGCAAGCGGGGCCGCTTCTCGCGGGGCACGGGGCTGCTGGCAGCGGCCCGTAGGCTCGGGGTCGATGTCGACAGCGTATGCGGCGGGCGCGCCCTCTGCGGGCGCTGCCAGGTGACGGTCGCGGAGGGCAGCTTCGCCAAGCACGGCATCGCCAGCGCAGCGGAGCATCTCTCGGACCTCACCGAGGTCGAACGGCGCTACGCTGCGCGCAAGGGGCTGGCTCCAGGCCGACGTCTCTCCTGCCAGGCCGTGATCGAAAACGACCTCGTCATCGACGTGCCGCCGGAGAGCCAGCTCCACCGACAGGTGGTCCGCAAGCGGGCGGACGCCCGTCCCGTGGCGCTCGATCCGGTGCTGCGCCTCTACTATGTGGAGGTCGCAGAGCCCGACATGCGCCGCGCCCGCGGCGACCTCGAGCGGCTGGCCGAGGCGCTGACTCAGCAGTGGGGCCTTGCCGGGCTCACGGCCGAGCTGCAGGTCCTCCAGCATCTCCAGGCGGCACTGCGTCGAGGGGCCTGGGCGGTGACCGTGGCGGTGCATGCGGGCACTCGCATCGTGGGCGTCTGGCCCGGCTATCAGGGCGCTGTCTACGGCCTTGCGGTCGATATCGGCTCGACCACGATCGCGGCACATCTGACGGACCTCACGAGCGGCGAGGTGAAGGCCTCGGCGGGCCTGATGAACCCGCAGATCCGCTTCGGCGAGGATCTGATGAGCCGGGTCTCCTATGTGATGATGAACCCGGGCGGTGAGGCCGAGATGACCCGGGCCGTGCGCGAGGCCCTGAACGGGCTTGTGGACGAGGTGACGAAGGAGGCCGGCATCACGCCCGAGCTCGTGCTCGAGGTCGTGGTGGTGGGCAACCCCGTGATGCATCACCTCTTCCTCGGCATCGATCCGACCCAGCTCGGCATGGCGCCTTTCGCGCTCGCGGTCGACGGCGCCCTCGACCTGCCGGCACGGGAGCTGGGCCTCGATACGCTGCATCCCGGTGCCAGGGTCTATGTGCTGCCCTGCATCGCGGGCCATGTGGGTGCGGACGCCGCGGGTGTGGTCCTGGCCCAGGGGCCGCATCTCAGCGAGGAGACGCTTCTTCTCGTCGACGTCGGCACCAATGCCGAGATCGTGCTGGGCAACCGCGAGCGGCTGCTCGCCTGCTCCTCGCCGACCGGACCCGCCTTCGAGGGGGCGCAGATCAGCGCAGGCCAGCGCGCGGCACCGGGCGCCATCGAGCGGGTGCGCATCGACCGGACGACACTGGAGCCGCGCTTCAAGATCATCGGCTCGGAGCTCTGGTCGGACGAGCCCGGCTTCGCCGAGGCCGCGGCCGAGACCGGCGTCACGGGCATCTGCGGGTCGGGCATCATCGAGGTCGTGGCCGAGCTCTTCCTGGCCCGGATCGTCACGGCCGACGGCGTGATCGACGGGCGCCTCGCGGGCCGCTCGCCGCGCATCGAGGCCGACGGCCGCACCTTCTCCTTCCTTCTCCATGAGGGCGAGCCCCGGATCCGCGTGACGCAAGCCGACATCCGGGCGATCCAGCTGGCCAAAGCCGCGCTCCATGCGGGCTGCCGCCTGCTCATGGACCGGATGGGCATCGAGAAGGTCGACCGGATCATGCTGGCGGGCGCCTTCGGCAGCCACATTGATCCGCTGCACGCCTTGGTTCTCGGCCTCGTTCCCGACTGCCCCCCCGAGCGCGTTCACGGCGTCGGCAACGCCGCCGGCACAGGGGCCAGGATCGCGCTGCTGAGCGGCGCTGCCCGGCGCGAGATCGAGACGCTGGTCGACCGCATCGAGAAGGTGGAGACGGCGATCGAGCCCGAGTTCCAGCGCCACTTCGTCGAGGCCATGGCCTTCCCGCACAAGACGGCACCCTACGCGGAGCTGGCCAAGGTCGTGGCGCTTCCCACGCCGGCACCGCGCGCGACGGCCGAGCGCGACCGCCGCCGTCGCCGGGTGCCCGCCTAGCTCCTCGTCAGGACGCCGGATCAACCTCGTCCGCTCTTCGCCCTTCCCTCCCTGGCCGCTTGTCCTTAGAGCCGTTCCATAGCGTAGAGGAAGGCGGTCGGCGCATCGCCTCGAGGAGGCTTTTCGCCCATGCAGATCTGTATCTTCGGCGCCGGTGCCATCGGCGGCTACTTGGCGGCACGCCTTGCCCGATCGGGTAAGCCGGTCTCGATCGTCGCGCGGGGGGCGCACCTCCATGCCATCCTCGCAAACGGCCTCAGGCTCGAGACGCCGGACGAGAGCTTCGTGGTGCATCCGAGAGCGACCGACGATCCGAGCGCGCTCGGCATCCAGGATCTCGTGATCGTTGCGACAAAAACCACGGCGCTTCCGGCCGTCGCGCGCTCGATCGCCCCCCTTCTCGGCCCCGACACTTCGGTGGCGTTCGCCCAGAACGGGGTATTTTGGTGGTACGCGGCCGGTTTCGTCCCCGGCGGCCCGACGCTCGACCTCACGCGGCTCGACCCCGGCGAGAGCCTGCATCGGCTGATCGGTCCCGAGCGCAGCCTCGGGATGGTCGTCTACTCGCCCAACGAGGTGAGCGAGCCCGGCGTCATCCGCAATGAGGGCACAAGGAACAGGTTCGTGCTCGGGGAGCCCGCGGCAGGCGGTACGGCTCGCGCGGAGGCAGCCCGCAGCATGCTTTCCGACGCAGGCTTTGAGATCGAGGTCACGCCACAGATCCGAACCGCAATGTGGCAGAAGCTGCTCCGCAACATCGGCAGCGGGCCGCTGGCGGTGCTGGGCGAATGCCGTTCCAGCGACATCGTCGCGGATCCGGGGACGGCCACGATCAACCGCCGGCTGGCCGAGGAGGCGGCAGCCGTGGCAGCCGCACATGGCTTCGACGATCTCGGCATCGACCTCGATGCGCTGTCGAGGCCCGGCAGCCGGCCCGTTCACAAGCCATCCATCCTGCAGGACCTCGAGCGCGGCCGGCCCATGGAGATCCACAGCATGGTGACGATCGTGCAGGACCTCGCCCGCGCCAGCGGGGTGCCCACGCCGACGCTCGACACCCTACTCCCGCTCATGGTGCTGAAAGCGCGGGAAGCGGGGTGCTATCCGCCGCCCGAGGGCTGACCGACCTGTCCGCCTTCCGGCTCAGCGCATCCCGGCGGCCAGCGCCTTCTCGGCTGTTCCATCGGCTTGTGCCTGGGCCAGCCACTTGTCGACGGCGGCCTTGAGGGCGGGATCCTTCGTCATCCAGTAGGCCTTGTCGAAGTGGTTGAAGGGCTCCTTGACGTCGGCCGCGCAGAGCACGCCCTGATGCCGGTGCACCTGGAGCTCCACCTCGGCCCCGTCCGTCACCATCACATCGGCATCGCCGGCGGCGATCTCGTCGAAGATCTTGGTGTTGTCCGGGAAGACCTCGACATGGGCGTCCTTGAAGTTGGTGTCCGCGAAGCGCTGGTTCGTGCCCCCCGGGTTGACGATCACACGCACGCCCGGCTCGTCGATCGCCTCGATGGAGACGTAGCGCTCCTTGTCGGCGCAGCGCACGATCGGCCGCTTCCCGTCCGTCGAGACCACGCTCGAGAAATCGCCCTTCTCGGCACGGTCGGGCGTCACCGTGATGCCGCCCATGGCGACGTCGAACTTGTCCGCGGTGAGATCGGTGGCGAGACCTTTCCAGGTGGTCGGCACGATCTCGAGCTTCACGCCCAGATCCTTTGCCAGCGACTGGGCCATCACGACGTCGGCGCCATAGAAGGTGCCATCCGCGTTGCGGCCTGAGTAGGGCAGATAGTCACCCGTGAGACCCACCCTGAGCACGCCTTGCTGCTCGATCTCGGCGAGCGGCGCTGCATAGAGCGGCGAGGAGACGAGGACGAGCGCGGCTGCGCCGACCGCCGTGCGACAGATGACATGCATGAGCGACCTCCCGTGATCGACGATGCTTGCTTGGGCTGCTGAGGTCAGGCCTCCGTGCTCGCCTGCCCGCTCACCTGCCTTCTCTCATACCGATGACGAGGTGGTGGAATCCAGCGCGGGATCCACCGGCGCAGCGCCATAGCCGAAGGGCGGCCTCGGCCGGGCGCGCATGAAGGCCTCGATCTCGGCCTCCTCGGCCTCGCTCACATAGTCGCGCCAACCGCCGACCTTGCCGCGCCGCGTCTTGAAGGACTGCGGGTTGTCGGCGCTGCCGGGCTTCATGCGGCGGCCGACGAAGCCCTTCGAGCCCTGCTCCTCCAGACGCCTCATGTTCTCGAGCGAGCCGAAGGCGACGGCCTCGGCGATCTCCTCGTCCTTGGGGTTCTGCTGCATGAACTCGAGGACGCGACGAAGCTCGCGGGCGGCGTCGGCGCGCATGTCCTCGTAGCGCACGACCAGGAGATCGCGGACCTGGGACCGCCCCGCCTCCCAGATCTCGAGGAAGTCGACGACCCTGGGCAGCAGGCCACCCTCGGCCCGCATCAGGAAGTCGAAGACGGAGAGATCCTCCGCCGCCGGATAGTCGTTCAGCACCTTCTTCCAGGGCCGCATCCGGAACCGCCACTGGAAATATTGCGAGACGGCGACGTCGCGCGGGTCGCGGACGAGCAGAACGACGCGCGCATCCTTGAAGGGCGCCACGCTCCGCCATGCGCCCGTATAGTCGCGCACATAGTTGCCGTGGCTGAAATAGACCTTGGGCGCCCTGGCGTCGCGCTTGTGGAGATTGTCGAACTCCAGCATGGCCGAGGCAGGCAGGCCCAGCCGTACCTGGAGGAAGCGCGAGAGCATGACCCGCAAGCCAGGTCCGCCCGCTCTTGCCGAAGGAGACGCAGACCATGTCGGCGGCCTCGATGCGCCGCATCTCCTCCCGGCCCCTCAGCCAGCGGTCGAGACGCTTCCGCCGCTCGGCGGGCAGGAAGAAGGCGCCGGAGACGAGGGCCTCGCGCGCCGCGTCGCGCAACAGGGCCGCGGTCAGCTCCATCGGCGCATCCCATCGGGTGTCATGAGCCCGGATGTCGCCCGGAACGCCGGTCTGGTCAACCGCGGCGCGGCCGAGGCCAGGGCTAGCCCAGCGCCACGAGCCCGCTTTCCAGGATGTCCAAGGCCTGATCCAGCTCGTCCGTCGAGATCGTCAGCGGCGGACAGAGGGTCACGACGTTGCCGCCGCCGAGCTTGAAGCTCAAGCCCCGGGCAAGGCAATGATACATCAGCTGGTCGGCCTCCTCCACCGCGGGTGAGCCGTCCGCCCGCCGCAGCTCGAGGCCGAGCATGAGCCCCATGCCACGCGCCTCCGTCGCGAGCGGGAAGCGGTCCTTCAGCCCCTCGAGCCGTGCCAGCGCTCGGGCGCCCAGCGCCTGCGCTCTCGTACAAAGCCCTTCCTCCTCGATCACGTCGAGGGTGGCCAGCGCGGCAGCGCAGCCGACCGAGCTTTTCTCATGGGTGTAGTGGCCGAGCGCTCGGTCGGGGGCTACATCCAGCGCCTCGCCCGCGATCATGGCCGCCATGGGCCAGATGCCGCCGCCCAGCCCCTTGCCGATGACGAGGATGTCCGGCACGGCGTCCATCTGCCCGCAGGCGAACATAGTGCCGGTGCGGCCGAGGCAGCTCGGGATCTCGTCGAAGACGAGGAGCACGCCGTGGCGGTCGCAGATCTCCCGGACCCGGCGCCAATAGCCGGGTGGCGGCGGCTCGACCGTGGTCCAGCGCATTGGCTCGGCGATGAGCGCGCCGAAATCACCCTCGCGGCCGAGGACATAGTCGACATAGTCCGTGCAGCCGGTGTGCTCGGCATCGGTGCAGCCGAAGCGGCAGCGCCCTCGGGTCGGCGGCGGGACATGCTCGGTACCCGATAGAAGCGGGCCCACGCCCTGCCGGAAGAGAGCCTCGCCGCCGATCGAGATGGCGTCGAGCGAGGCGCCGTGGAAGCTGTCCCACATCGAGAGCGTCTTGTGCCGGCCCGTGGCGTAGCGCACGAGCTTCACGGCCATGCCGATAGCGGCCGTGCCGGATGGGGCCAGCAGGATCTTCGAGAGATTGCCCGGCGCAAGGTCAGCCAGCCGTCGGCCGAGCTCGATCGCCGCGCGGTTGGTGAAGCGGCGCGGCGCGAAAGGTAGAGCGTCGAGCTGTTTCTTTACGGCCTCGACGACCCGCGGGTGCCCGAAGCCCACCTGATGAACGCTGTTGCCGTGAAAATCCAGGAGCCTTCGACCCTGCGCGTCGACGAGCCAGGCACCTTCGGCCCGCTCGACGACATCGAGGCAAGGGGTGGAAAGCGACTGGCGCAGGAAGACCTGCTCGTCCTGATCGAGCAGCGCTCGCGTGGCGTCGTCGAGCTCGTCCCGCCGCCAGGCCTCGCGGCCGGGCGAGCTGTTGATGTCACCCTCGGCCCGCTCCCCGCTCATCGGTCCGCCCCCGACAGCAGCTCCAGCATCGCGCAAGCACGAGGATCGCAAGGCATCGGTGCCGCGTTGTAGGCTCGCGTCAACTCGGCCATCTCGATCATGAGGAGTCTCCGCCGCCCGATGCCCTGGCACCTTCTGCCGTCGCCGCTGCGCGCGCGCAATCCCCAGACGCTCGCTGGCCGCGCCACGGGGCTCGCTCATCTGATCGGGCCGCTCCTGCTCATCACCCTCATCCTCCTGCCAGTGGGCTGGTGGCTGCCGCTCGTGCGCACGCGCATCTTCTTTTTCGACCGTAGCGAGATCTCGATCTTGGGCGGCGTCGGCATCCTCTGGGGCACCGACCGCGTTCTCTGCCTCCTGGTCGTGCTGTTCTCGATGGTGGCGCCGGTCGCGAAAGCCTTCTCGGGCCTCTGGCTCTGGTACCGCGTGCCGATCCATCGCGCAGCCCGCTGGATCACGGCGCTCTCGATCCTCTCCAAGATCTCGATGGCCGAGGTCTTTCTCGTCGCCGTCGTCGTGGTGGGCTTCAAGGGCATAGGCCTCGGCACGATCACGGTGGCGAGCGGCTTTTATCTGTTCGCGGCCGTGGTGGTGGGGTCGCTGGCGCTCTCGCTGCTGAGCGGCATGGAGCTCCGCCGCGCCCAGAGCCGGGCGTAGGCGACAACGGCCACCGCGGTGGCGAGATTGAGGCTGGAGACGCCAGGCCGCATGGGCAGCGCCACCCGTATGGCAGCCCGACGCCAGCAGCACCGGATCGAGCCCGTCCCTCTCGCTGCCGAAAGCAAGAATCGCGTTGTCGGGCAAGGTCTCGGGCTGCAGCGGCACACCTTCGGGATCGACGGCCACGAGCGGGCGCGTCGAGGCCGGCAGCGTCTCAACCTGCAGCACCGGCAACGCGAAGTGAAGCCCAGCAGCCCCACGGACGGCCGAGGCGTGCCAGGGATCGTGCCGGCCAGTCGTCAGCACGCCGGCGAGCCCCGCTGCTGCTGCCACGCGGATCGCGGCACCGACATTGCCCAGATGGGCCGGCCGGTCCAGCAGCAAGCACCGGTCCAGGCGGCTGCTCTCGAGCAAGAGCCGCAGATCGGTGGTCGGTCGGCGGGCAAGCGCCAGAATGCCCGTCGGCGGCGGCGGCACAGAGGCCGCCTTCAGGTCGTCCGGCCCGACCTCGACCAGGAGGGCCGCCAAGCGATCCTCGAGATCGGGTGCCAGGCGCCGGGCAAGGTCGAGCGCCGCGCTGCCGGTCGGCACAGAGCGCCAGCTCGACAATCGCGCCGAAGCGCAGCGCGTGCTTCAGGGCGTGGAAGCCCTCGAGCACGACCCGCTCGGGATCGCGATAGCCTGCCCGCAGGCTGCCGACGACGGCGGCCCAGTCCTCCCCGGGCCATTCGCATCCCCCCTGCTCCTGCGGGCCCTTCCCGACCTCTGGTGCTCTGCTACACTCCCGGGCAGATGACAAATGGACGGGAGGACGACCATGAAGATGAAGGGGCTGGACCACGTCAACATTCGCACACGCGACGTGAAGCGGCTGGCCGACTGGTACGGCGACATTCTGGGCCTCCACGCCGGCGCCCGACCGCCCTTCCCGTTCGGCGGCGCATGGCTCTATTGCGGCGACAAGCCGATCGTCCATCTGGTCGAGGTCGCCGAGCAGCCGACCGGGCGGCGAGCCTACGCTCGAGCACTTCGCGATCGGCGCGGAGGGGCTGGATGAGTTCATCGCGCGGCTCGAGGAGCGCAAGGTCGAGTACAAGGCGAGCGTCGTTCCCGGCTTCAACATCACCCAGGTCAATCTCTGGGACCCCGATGGCAACCATCTGCACATCGACTTCCCGCCCTCGGAGACCCGCGCCCGCTGAGGGCTTCGAGTCCTCCGCTCAGTGCTTGCCCGAGACGCCGCGCCGCACGGCCACCGGCAGCCCGATCGTGATCAGCCGATCCGGCGGAATGCTGTAGGTGGCCGTCGCCCGGACGGCATTGCGGGCCATGACGGAGAAGAGCCGTTCCCGCCAGTAGCGTAGCGCCGGCGCATAGTCCGGATAGGAGAACGCTCTCGTAGCCCTGGAAGAAGACAGCCTTATCGGGATCCAGGCTGAGGCCGTGATAGTCGCAGAGCCGCAGCGCCACAGGGATGTTCGGCACCTGCATGAAGCCGTAGTGCAGGGTGATGCGCCAGAAGCCGTCGGGCAGGTTCAGGATCTCGATGCGATCGGCTGACCGGACGCGCGGCACGTTCTCGGTCACGACGGTAAGGAGGATGCCGCGCTCGTGGACGGCGTGCAGCTCGTCGACGAGACGCTTCAGCATCGGCGGCGCCTCTTGGTCGCGGCGGGTCAGGTAGACCGCGGTCCCCGGCAGACGTATCAGCTGGCTCTTGCGGATATCCTCGAGGAACGCCTCGAGCGGCACCGTCTCGTGCGACGAGGCGATGCCGAGCGATCGGGCCCCGTAGCGCCAGATGGCTCATCGCCATGAACACGCCCCCGCCACGACCAGCGGCACCCAGCCGCCATCGGGGATCTTCAGGAGATTGGCCGCCACGAAGACGCAGTCGATGAGCCCGAAGCCGGCCGCCACGCCGCCGGCGAGCCAGGGCGACCAGCGCCAGCGCTCGCGCATGACGAAGAAGAGCAGAACGGTCGTGATCAGCATCGTCGTCGAGATGGCGATGCCGTAGGCCGCGGCGAGCGCGCTCGACGACCTGAAGGTGAGGACCAGCAGCACCGCCGCCGCCATGAGCAGCCAGTTGACCAGCGGCATGTAGATCTGGCCCAGCGCCTTTGACGAGGTCTGGACGATCGTCATCGGCGGAAGCTGGCGGAGCTGGATGGCCTGGCGGGTCAGCGAGAAGGCCCCCGACACCACGGCCTGCGAGGCGATGATCGTGGCGACGGTCGCCAGGATCACGACGGGGATCAGGAAGAGGCGGGGCACGAGATCGAAGAATGGATGGCCGATGCCCCCATCGGTCGCCAGGACGTGGGCTCCCTGCCCCAGATAGTTCAGCATCAGGCTCGGCAGCACGAGCGCGAACCAGGCAAGGCGGATCGGCCCGCGCCGCAAGTGGCCCATGTCGGCATAGAGCGCCTCGCCGCCAGTCACGGCCAGGAAGACCGCCCCCAGGGCGAGGAAGCCGCCGAACGGGAATCTCGCCAGGAACTCGAGCGCCCAAAGCGGGCTCAGCGCCCGGAGCACGACCGGCTCCTTGAGGATGCCCAAGATGCCCAGCAGGCCCAGGGCCGCGAACCAGAGGACCATCACCACGCCGAAGACCGTGCCGATCGCCGCCGTGCCGTGCCGCTGGAGCGCAAACAGGAGCACGAGGACGGCGATCGTGAGGGGCAGGACCAGGGGCTCGAGGGCGCTCGTCACGACGCTCACACCCTCGACCGCGCTCAGCACCGAGATGGCGGGCGTGATCATGCCGTCGGCATAGAGGAGGGCCGCCCCGAAGAGACCGACCACCACCAGCAGGGGCCTGCCGGCCTTGCCGCGCCTGGGCCAGGGATCGAGCAGGGCCAAAAGGGCCAGAATGCCGCCCTCGCCGTCATTGTCGGCGCGCAGCACGAGAAGGAGGTACTTGACCGAGATGACGAGGATCAAGGCCCAGAAGATCAGGGAGAGGAGGCCCAGCACCTCGGCGGGCCCGGGCGCACCGCTGCCCACGGCCAGGAGGGACTGGCGGAAAGCGTAGAGCGGGCTCGTGCCGATATCGCCGAAGACGATGCCGAGCGCCACGAGGCCGAGCCGCCCGAGCCCGTGCTGCTCGTCGGACTCGTCCCTGGCAGGCGCGGCTGCTACCGCCATCGACGCGACCTCCTGAAGCTCCCGGGCGTCGTCCGGAGACGAGACCCGACCGAAGGCGAGCCCCTCCCCGTCAACAGCGCTACAGAGAGCGTCAGTTCCGGCTCTTGTCCACGAGCTTGCCCTGGCCGATGAACGGCATCATGCCGCGCAGCTTCTCGCCGACCTCCTCGATCGAATGCGCCGCAGCCCGGGCTCGCATCGCCTTGAAGCTCGGCTGGCCCGCCTTGTTCTCGAGCACCCAGTCCTTGGCGAAGCGACCGGCCTGGATGTCAGCCAGCACGCGCTTCATCTCGGCCTTGACGGAGTCGTTGATGATGCGCGGGCCGGTGACGTAGTCGCCATACTCCGCCGTGTTGGAGATCGAGTAGCGCATGTTGGCGAGGCCGCCCTCATAGACGAGGTCGACGATGAGCTTCACCTCGTGCAGGCACTCGAAATAGGCCATCTCGGGCGCGTAGCCGGCCTCGACCAGCGTCTCGAAGCCGCTCTGGATCAAGGCGCTGAGACCGCCGCACAGCACGACCTGCTCGCCGAAGAGGTCGGTCTCGACCTCCTCCTTGAAGCTCGTCTCGATGATGCCGGCGCGACTGCCGCCGATCGCGGCCCCATAGCTGAGGCCGAGATCATGGGCGCCGCCCGAGGCGTCCTGCTGGATGGCGAGGAGGCACGGCACGCCGGCGCCACGGACATACTCGGAGCGCACCAGATGCCCCGGCCCCTTGGGGGCGATCATCAGCACATCGAGATCCGGACGCGGCTCGATGAGCTTGAAGTGGATGTTGAAGCCATGCGCGAACATGAGGGCAGCGCCCTCCTTCATGTTCGCCGCCAGCTCGTCGCGATAAAGATCGGCCTGGAGCTCGTCGGGCACGAGCATCATCACGACGTCGGCCCACGCGGCCGCCTCGGTCGGGCTCATGCACTTGATGCCGGCCGCCTCGACCTTCTTGCGGGTAGCCGAGCCCGGCTTCAACGCTACCGCCACCTCCTTGACGCCGCTGTCCTTGAGGTTGTTGGCATGGCCGAAGCCCTGGCTGCCATAGCCGATGACGGCGACCTTTTTGCTCTTGATGAGATTGAGGTCGGCGTCGGTGTCATAGTAGACGCGCATGGTGCTCCCCATCTGCGCGAGGGCGGCAGACCAGCCGCCCTCGTATCCTCCCACTGTCAGGCGTGATCACGATCCAAAAGGATCGTCTGGCCGCGCCCGATGGCTACCACGCCGGCGCGGCTGACCTCGACCGGCTCGACGAGCTTGATGAAGGCGTCGAGCTCGTCGGAGGTGCCCGTGATCTCGAAGACGAAGCTCTCGGGCGAGCTGTCGACGAGCCGGGCGTGCATGATAGTCGGCGATCCGAGCGACTGGATCAGCCGCTCACGGTCCCCGGAGATCTTGACCAGGGCAAGCTCCCGCTCGACGTGCGGGCCCTCGATGGTGAGATCCTGGACCCGGTGCACCGGCACGAGCTTGCCCAGCAGCGCCTTGATCTGCTCGATGACGAACTCGGTGCCGGTCGTCACGATGTTGATGCGCGAGATGCTCTTGTGGCGGTCGACCTCCGCTACGGTCAGGCTCTCGATGTTGTAGCCGCGGCCCGAGAACAGGCCGATGACCCGGGCCAGCACGCCGGGCTCGTTATCGACAAGCACCACGATGGTGTGTCGTCGCTCGTCTTCCGTCATGATCAGTCTCTGACGCTCGAGGAGGAAAGGGCAAGGCTCGCGGAGACGGCCCGATCGGCCTATACGAGCACCATGCCCTCCTCGGAGATCGCCTCATGCGCGCCGTCATCGTCGGGGCTGAGCTTGATCTCGTTGTGAGCCGCCCCGCCCGGGATCATCGGATAGACGTTCTCGGTCCGATCGACGACGATGTCGGCAATCACCGGCTTGTCGACCCGGATCATCTCGCGGATCACATCGTCGAGCTCATCGACGCTCTGCGCGCGAAGGCCAACCGCACCGAACGCCTCGGCGAGCTTCACGAAGTCCGGCAGGCTCTCCATGTAGCTCTCGGAATGGCGGTTGCCGTGGAAGAAGTCCTGCCACTGCCGCACCATCCCCATATAGCTGTTGTTGAGGATGAACGACTTGACCGGCAGGCGGTACTGCATCGCGGTCGACATCTCCTGCATGTTCATGAGCCAGGAGGATTCGCCCGCAATGTCGATCACGAGAGCTTCGGGATGGGCCACCTGCACGCCGATCGAGGCGGGAAAGCCATAACCCATCGTCCCGAGACCACCCGAGGTCATCCAGTGCATCGGCTTCTCGAACTTGAAGTGCTGAGCCGCCCACATCTGATGCTGGCCGACCTCGGTCGTGATGAAGACCTCACGATCCCCGATCAGCTCCTGGAGCCGGCAGATGGCGTGCTGGGGCTTGATCACCTTGCCAACCTGACGGAAGCGCAGGCTGTCCTTCGCCCGCCACTCGGCGATCTGCGCCCACCAGGGCTGAAGCCTGTCCTGGTGGATGGTATTGGAGCGACGCCGCCATGCCTGAAGCATGGCATCGAGCGCCAGCTCGGCATCACCGACGACGGCGCAGTCGACGGGCACGTTCTTGTTGATCGACGAAGGATCGATATCGACGTGGATCTTCCGACTGACCGGCGCGAAGCCATCCAGCCGGCCCGTCACGCGATCGTCGAACCGGGCGCCGATCGCGATCATCAGATCGCAATCGTGCATCGCCATATTGGCCTCATAGGTCCCGTGCATGCCGAGCATGCCGAGGAACTGCCCGTCGCTCGCCGGATAGGCGCCGAGGCCCATCAGCGTCAGCGTGATCGGGGCCCCGCTCTCGCGGACGAGATCGCCCAGAAGCTCGCTGGCCCGGAGACCGGCATTCACCACACCGCCGCCCACGTAGAAGACAGGCCGCTCGGCACGGGCCAGCATCTCGATGGCCTGCTCGATCCTGGCGGTCTCGGGCTCTCGCGCCGGGCTGTAGGAGCGCAGGGGCGCCTTGTCCTTGGACACGTAGGGCGCCTTGCCCATCTGGATGTCCTTGGGCAGATCGACCACGACCGGCCCGGGTCGGCCCGAGCGCGCGACGTGGAAGGCCTCGTGCATCACGCGCGCGAGGTCGCCCGGCCGCTTCACGAGGTAGTTGTGCTTCGTGCAGGGCCTCGTGATGCCGACCGTGTCGGCCTCCTGGAAGGCATCGTTGCCGATCATGTGCGTCGGCACCTGGCCCGTGAGGCAGACGATCGGGACACTGTCCATCAGCGCATCCGCGAGCCCGGTCACGGTGTTCGTGGCGCCCGGCCCCGAGGTGACCAGGACCACGCCGACCTTGCCCGTGCTGCGCGCATAACCCTCGGCAGCGTGAACCGCACCCTGCTCATGGCGAACGAGGATGTGCCGGATCTTGTCCTGCTGGAAGAGGGCATCATAGATCGGGAGGACGGCGCCGCCCGGATAGCCGAAAATCACCTCTACCCCTTGGTCGATCAGCGCCTGGATTACCACCTGCGAGCCCGTCAGGGTCTGGTCGACGCCCTGGGAACGGGTCGGTGTGGCCACAGTCATTGGTCGAACTCCAAGAGAATGGGCCGCGCGGCTCGGCGCGGTGTCATGGGTCGTGGACGAGGAACCCCGCCGGGCGCAAGCCTTTTTGGGGACGCGCACCGTAGCGACACGAGAGCTACCGGTCAATCGAAGCCCAGGGCCACGTCGGCCACATTGTGCTGGCGCTTCCGGGATCGGGGCAGTTCCCTGCATCGCAATGGGCCCGCACCCGAGTGCCACATCGCGTCCGAACGGCCTTCACCCTCAGCTCGCCGCAAGGCAATATCGGCGACGCGACAGTCGAGGCAGCATGCGTATCCTGATCGCCACTGACGCTTGGCAGCCGCAGGTCAACGGCGTCGTCCGCACCCTCGCCACCACGGTGGGCGAGCTCGACAGCCTCGGTCACAGTGTGACGGTCGTCGGGCCGGACCGCTTTCGCACCCTACCGATGCCGAGCTATCCGGAGATCCGTGTCGCCTTGATGCCGGGGCGGCAGCTCGGCCGGATCATGGACGAGGTGGCCCCGGATGCCGTTCACATACCGGTCGAAGGGCCGATTGGTCTCGCGGCGCGGCGTATCTGCATCAGGCGGAAATGGCCGTTCTCGACATCCTTCCACACACGCGCCGGCCTCTACTTCGAGCGCAAGTTCGCCATCCCCGGCCGCCTGATCGTCCGCCTTCAGCGGCGCTTCCACAATGCGGGCAGCGCCTTCATGGTCCAAACCGACAGTCTCGAGCGCGAGCTTCGCGCCGAAGGATTCCTCAACATCCGTCGCTGGTCCCGTGGCGTCGATGCCGAGCTGTTCCGTCCCTACCCGAGAGACGGCTTCCTCGATCTTCCACGTCCGATCTTTCTCTATGTCGGACGCGTCTCGTCAGAGAAGAACCTCGAGAGCTTCCTCGATCTCGATCTTCCAGGCAGCAAGCTCATCGTGGGAGGAGGCCCCCAGCTCGAGGCATTCCGCGCCCGCTATCCGACGGTGACGTTCGCCGGATACCGGTCGGGCGAGGAGCTGAGCCGCTACTATTCGGCAAGCGACGCGTTCGTCTTTCCCAGCCGGTTCGAGACATTCGGTCTCGTTCTCCTCGAGGCTTTGGCCTGCGGGCTTCCCGTGGCCGCCTATCCGGTCCACGGACCTCGGGACGTGATCGGCTCGGCACCGGTAGGCGCCCTCGACGAGGACCTCCGCAGCGCGGCACTCAAGGCCTTGTCCATCCCGCGGCAGCGTTGCCGCGCCTATGCCATGCAGTTCTCCTGGCGGCACAGTGCCGAGCAGTTCCTGGCAAACCTCGTGCCGCTTGCATCCTCAGCCTATGCAGCGACGGCACAGCGCGGCCCGGCGGCACTGCACCCGGGGGCGTCCCTGGTCCGCACAACGGACCGGAGGCACGCCTAGCCCAGCGGCGCCGCCCGAGCCAGGGCGTCGTCCGCCTCCAGGGTCTCGCCGCAGACGTCGAGCTGGCCGAGCTCGGCCAGCCGGTGGCGAAGAAAGGTCCGCTGACGCTTGGCATACTGACGGACCTGAGCAGCGATGCGCTCGACGGCCGTCGGTTCCTCCATCTCTCCCCGCGCCGCCGCCAGCAGCTCCCTGCAGCCGTGCACCTTGGCGATGGGCAGGTCTGTGAGCGTGGGCATCCGCAGCGACAGAGCCTCGACCTCGGCCCGCGCGCCCTCGGCCAGCATGGCCCCAAGCCGATGCCCGATGCGCTCGCGCACCACGGCCGCCGGCGGCACGAGCGCCAGCCCGACGCGCCGCGCGGGCAAGCGGACGCGGCGCCGGCTACCCCGTTGCCACTCGGCGAGCGGGCGGCCTGTCGCCTCCATGACCTCGAGGGCACGTAGAACGCGTTGGGGATCGCTCGGCCGAAGCCGCGCTGCCCCTTCGGGATCGACGGCGGCGAGCCGCCGGTGAAGCTCGACCGCCGGCCTTCCGGCGGCCCATGCGCGCAACGTCGAGCGGATCTCCGCCGGCACCGTCGGCACCTCGACTATGCCGCGAAGCAGGGCCTCGACGTAGAGGCCGGAGCCCCCAACCAGGACAGTGGTGCGACCGGCCTCCCAGATCGACTGCAGCACCTCTTCGACATCGGCCAGCCATAGGCCCAGCGAGGGCTGCTCATGAGCGGCCAGGAAGCCGAAGAGCCGATGATCGACCCGACGCTCGTCGTCTGCGCTCGGCCGGGCGGTCAGGATCGGCAAGTCGGCGAAGAGCTGCTGGCTGTCTGCGTTGACGATGGTGGCGTCCAGGCGCTCCGCCAGCCGCAGGGCCAGGGCCGACTTGCCGCTCGCGGTCGTGCCGCCTATGACGATGAGCGTGCCCTCCGGCGCCCTACCAGCTCCGAAAGTCCCGTCCTTGCCGGCTGTTCTCGTGCTCATCGCCGACCCGAAGACCTGCCCGCTCGACCCGAGCCTCGTGCGGGAGGCGGCGCGCGTCGTCAAGGGCGAGCCGCGATGGCTCGCTCCCAGCGAGGCGGCCGAGATCGTGACCGAGAGCGTAGCCCCGTATGTCGAGGGGGAGCTCGCGAGGCTCCTCGACGGGGCTCCTGTCGATCGAGCGTGCGTTCCCCTGGAGGATCGCCGCAAGCGGCTTCTGGTCGCCGATATGGACAGCACGATCATCACCGTGGAATGCGTCGACGAGCTGGCAGATCTAGTTGGCATCAAGGACGAGGTGGCAGCGGTCACCCGACGCGCGATGAACGGCGAGATCGACTTCAAGGATGCGCTGGCCACGCGCGTGGCCTTGCTGAAGGACCTCCCCGCCCAGGCCATCGCTGAGCTCTGCCGCACGAGGATCGCCCTGACACCAGGCGCCCGAGCGCTGGTGCGCACGATGCGCGCCCACGGCGCCCTGACGGCGCTCGTCTCGGGCGGCTTCACCGCCTTCACCGGATGGGTTCGTGAGGCCGTCGGGTTCGATCTCGATGAGGCGAACGCGCTCGAGATCATCGACGAGCGCCTCACCGGACGCATGATCGGTGAGATCCGCGACGCCTCGAGCAAGCTCGCCGCCCTCGAGAAGCTCTCACGCGAGCGCGGATTGGCCTTGGCAAACACGCTGGCGGTGGGCGACGGAGCCAACGATTTGCCGATGATCCGCGCTGCCGGCCTGGGCATCGCCTTTCATGCGCATCCTCGGGTCCGAGAGGCAGCCCCGACGCGCATCGACCACTCAGACCTCACCGCGATCCTTTACATCCAAGGCTACGCGGCGGATGAGATCCTGGCCGACTAACGGAAGGCAGCTTGGCGTTGACGCCGGTCTGGCTGGCCCGACATCAACGCAGCCTTAGCGCGACGAACCGCAGATCGCCTTGACGGTCGATCAGAAGGAGCGCTGCCTTCTTGCCCTCTTTCTTGTCCTTCTCCACGCGAGCGACCAGGTCGGCCGGCGAGCCCACCGCTTCCTGGCCGACCTCGACAACCAGATCGCCCGGGCGCAGGCTCTCATCGGATGCGGAGCCGCCCGACTCGATCGCGGTGATCACAACTCCCTTCGCGCTTTCTGCGAGCTTGTATTGAGCCTTCAGCGCGTCCGTGATCGCGCTCACCGTGATGCCCAGATCGGATACATTGGCCGTGTCCGCGGTCGTCGGCGCCTGAGGCTGCCCGCCGAGATCCGCCAGCTGCTCGTCGTCAGGCAGCTCGCCCAGCGTCACCTGGACGTCCTTCTGGCCGCCCTTGCGCCAGATCACCACGTCGACAGGCTGGCCGACGGGCGTCTCCGCGACCATCCGCGGAAGGTTGCGCATGCGATCGATCTTCTTGCCGTCGAACTCGACGATGACGTCGCCTGGCTGGATGCTGGCCTTGGCCGCCGGTCCGGACGGCGTCACGCTCGCAACCAGCGCCCCGTCGGAATCGGGCAGGCTCAGCGATTCGGCGATCTCCGGCGTCACCGATTGAATGCGGACGCCGAGCCAACCACGCACCACCTTGCCTGTCTTCATAAGGCTCTCGATCACTGGCCGCGCGAGATTGGAAGGAATCGCGAAGCCGATGCCGACATTGCCTCCGGAGGGCGAGAAGATGGCGGTGTTCACTCCGAACACCTTGCCGTCCATCGTGAAGCTCGGGCCGCCCGAGTTGCCGCGATTGATCGCAGCATCGACCTGGATGAAGTCGTCGTAGGGTCCGGCCCGGATATCCCGGCCTCGCGCCGAGACGATGCCTTCAGTGACCGTCGATCCGAGGCCGAACGGATTGCCGATGGCCAGCATCAGGTCGCCGACACGCACCTTGTCGCTGTCGGCCCATTGCACGTAGGGAAAGGGCTTGGAGGCGTCGATCTTGAGAAGGGCCAGATCGGTCTTCTGGTCGCGACCCACGATCTTGGCCTTGTACTGGGTGTCGTCGCTGAACACGACCGTGACCTCGTCCGCGTCGGCGATGACGTGGTTGTTCGTTACCACATAGCCTCGCGGGTCGATCACGAAGCCCGACCCCAGCGAGAAGGTCCGGCGGGGAGGCTGCTGACCCTTCTCGTGGTCGAAAAAGTCCTTGAAGAAGTCCTCGAAGGGCGAGCCGGGTGGCACTTGCGGCATTTGCGGCAACTGCGCCTCGCTCTCCGCCGCATGAGTTGTCGAGACGTTGACGACGGCCGGAGCCACCTTCTGGACAAGGTCGGCGAAGCCTTCCTGGGGCAGACGCTGCTGGGCGAGGGTCGTCCCAGCACTGGCGGAGACGAGAACGGCAGTAACGACGAGGCGCACAGCCGAGCGCCATACCATCCCCGCCTGGAGCCTCTCGCACCAGCTCCGCCTGCGCCTCATCTCGACCATGCCTGGAGCACTCCTTCTCGCCGTTCCGACCGCCCAGGCACCCGCCCCCCGGCTAGCGCGGCTTGCCTGCCGGTTCGCAACGGCCACGAACTCGCCCAACATCTCAGCGTCTTATCATGTCACTCGGACCGTTGCTGCGGCAATAGCCGTGAGCCGCGATCGAACGATGGCCATCAGCGGCGGATCAGCCAGACGAGCGCGACGCCGAGACCTGCAAAGATCAAGCCGCCAAGGCGCAACCTCGCGCCGTCGAGCGCGGCCGCCTGAACGACCGCCCGCTTCATCATGTCCGGAAAGAGCGACCAGAGGATGCCCTCGATCACAAGAACGAGGGCCAGCCCCGTCGCCAAGTCCTTCATTCGCCCCGCCCGTCGCCCGCCGACCAGATACGGTTCCCCGATGCGCCTCAGTTCGCCGCCGGCGCGGCCGCCGGGGCCCCGCCGGACTTCGGGGGCGCCGGGGTATCGACAGGCACCTCCGCGGCCGCGGCCGCCCCCGCGGGAGGAGCAGGGGACGCCGTTGATGCGCTGGGAGAAGGAGCCTCCCCGCCCGGCGACGAGGCGGGCTCCAAGGGTCGGTTGAAGTAGCGCAGAAACTCGCTACCCGGGGTCAGCACGAGGCTGGTCGGCCCACTTGCGAAGGCCCGCCGGTAGGCCTCGAGCGAGCGGTAGAAGTCGAAGAACGGCACGTCCTTGTTGTAGGCCTTCCCGAAGATCCCGATCGCCTCGGCGTCACCTTGGCCCCGAACGATGTCGGCCTGGCGCTGCGCATCGGCCACGAGCACACGCCGCTCGCGGTCCGCTCTGGCGCGGATGCGCTGGCCAATCTCGGCACCCTGGGCCCGAAGCTCCTTGGCCTCACGGTCCCGCTCGGACTGCATACGCCTGAAGATCGCCTGGCTGTTCTCAGCCGGCAGGTCCGCGCGCTTGATCCGGACGTCCACGACCTCGACGCCGAACTGGTTGAGCGCCTTGTTCGCCTCCGCCTTGATCCGGTTCATGAGCGCGCCGCGATCCTGGGAGAGCACCGTGAACAGAGACACCTCGCCCAGCACGCTCCTGAGCGCCGATGAGACGATCGGATCCAGTCGGGTGCGGAACGCGTCTTCCGACCCGATGCTCTGCCTGAAGCGCAGAGGATCACTGATCCGATAGCGAGCGAACGTATCGACGACGAGCCGCTTCTGGTCGCCCAGCACGAGCTCGACCGCCGGCGCATCGTAGTCCAGCACCCGCCGGTCGAAATACGAGACCTGCTGGATGAACGGCACCTTCATGTGAAGGCCCGGGTCACGCACCACACGTACGGGATCGCCGAACTGCAGCACGAGAGCCTGTTGGGTCTGCGGCACCGTATAAAACGAGCCGAACAGCAGGGTCACAACGACGACGACGGCGATACCGACGCCGATCAGGGCTCGCTGGTTCATTGACCGCCTCCGGCGCTGGAAGCGGGGGCCGAGGACGGCGCGGCCGAAGAAGGCGGCTGGGGTGGCGCCGGCGCCTTCTCGAACGCCGGCAGGGGCAGGTAGGGTATGACGCTCGGTCCCCCACCCTTGTTGTCGAGGACCACCTTGTTGGCGCTCGAGAGGACGTCTTCCATGGTCTCGAGATACATGCGGGTCGCCGTCACGTCCTTTGCCGTGCGATAGGCCGCCAGAACCTCGTCGAAGCGCTGGCTCTCGCCAGTGGCGCGCGCGATCTCTTCCTGCCTGTAGGCCTCGGCGTTCTGGAGGATCCGCTCCGCCTCGCCGCGGGCACGAGGAATCACGTCGTTGGCGTAGGACTCCGCCTCGTTCTGCGCCCGCTCGCGGTCGGCCTGCGCCCGCTGGACATCGCGAAAGGCGTCGATCACCTCGGGCGGCGGGTCGGCTTTCTGCAGCTGGACCTCGTCGATAGCGATGCCGGCTCCGTACTCGTTCATGAGCGACTGGAGCATCTCGCGGGCCTTGGTCTCGATCAGCCGCCTGCCTTCGGTGGTGGCCTGGACGATCGGTGTCTGGCCGATGATCTCGCGCACCACGCTCTCCGCTGTCGCCTTTAGCGTGTCCTCGGGATCACGGATGTTGAACAGATAGTCGGCCGCGTCCTGGATCTTCCACAGCACGACGAAGTTCACGTCGATGATGTTCTCGTCGCCCGTCAGCATCAGGGATTCGTCGGTCACATCACGATTGCCGGAGGTCCGGCCTGTCGCCCCTCCGCCGGAGCGGAAGCCGATCTCGATCCGGTTGACGCGGGTCACCTGCGGGGTCAGCACGCTCTCGATCGGTGTCGGGAGGTGGTAGTGAAGCCCCGGGCCGGTCTCGCGATTGAGCTTGCCGAAACGCAGCACGACACCCTGCTCCTCGGGCAGCACCCGATAGAAGCCCGAGGCCAGCCAGAGCGCCGCCAGGACGAGCACCACCAGCCCCACAGCGCGGCCCGGCCGCCCCATGCGGCCGCCCCCACCCGGAAACAGGCTCTTGACCTTCTCCTGGCTCTTGCGCAGCAGCTCCTCAAGATCGGGCGGCTGCGACCCGCCGCCTCCCGAGCGGCCTCCCCATGGCCCCTGGCCGCCTTGCCAGCCACCGCCTTGATTGTTCCAGGGCATTCTCGCTCCTCGAAGCCGTTGTCCCAAAGGCAGCGGCCGCGCGACGCTCGAAGTCCGTCGCCCACCTCTCCCGTCCGCACGCTGATGCGACTATATCGTGCACGTAATCCAAGGGATCAACCATGGCCGAGACCAACAAGGACCGGATACTCGAGGCGCTGCGCAGCGTGCGCCATCCGACGCGCGGTAGCGACGTGGTCAGCCTGGGCATGATCTCAGGGGTCGTCGTGAAAGGTCCGAACGTCGGCTTCGCCATCGAGGTGGATCCGGCGGAGGCAGCCGCGCTGGAGCCGATGAGGCTCGCAGCCGAAATGGCCGTTCGGGCCATTCCCGGGGTGACATCCTGCACCGCGGTCATGACGGCCGAGCGCGCCCCCGGCGGCGGGAAGGCGGCTCCGGCCCCGCAGCTGGGCCAAGCCGCGCAACGTCAGCCGCGCGACGCGAAGCCCGTGGCACCGGGCATCGCCGCCATCATCGCGGTCGCGTCGGGCAAGGGCGGCGTCGGCAAATCCACGACCGCCGTCAATCTGGCCATGGGCTTGGCGGCGATCGGGCAGCGGGTCGGGCTGCTCGACGCCGACATCTACGGTCCCTCGGTTCCCCGGATGACGGGATTGGCCGGAAAGCCGACGACCAGCGACGGCCGCCGCGTCACGCCACCGGAGCGCTTCGGTGTGAAGGTGATGTCGATGGGCTTCCTCGTCGACGAGGAGACGCCCATGATCTGGCGTGGCCCCATGGTGCAGAGTGCGCTGCAGCAGATGCTGGGCGACGTCGAATGGGGCGAGCTCGACATTCTCGTGGTCGACCTGCCGCCCGGCACGGGCGATGCCCAGCTGACGATGGCGCAACGCGTGCCGCTCGCGGGCGCCGTGATCGTCTCGACGCCCCAGGACATAGCCCTTCTCGATGCCCGCAAGGCCATCAACATGTTCCGCAAGGTCGACGTGCCGATCCTCGGCATCGTCGAGAACATGAGCTATTTCTGCTGCCCGAGCTGCGGCCACCGGTCCGAGATCTTCGCTCACGGCGGGGCCAGGGACTGCGCCACACGGTACGGCATCGACTTCCTGGCCGAGATTCCCCTCGACCTCGAGATCCGCACGTCCTCGGACGAGGGACGACCGATCGTGGTGAGCGAGCCCGGCTCCGTGCAGGCCCAGTCCTACCTGCAGCTTGCCATGACGGTGGCGGACAACCTGCGCGCTCAGCAGGGTGCTGGACGCCGCATGCCGCCGCGGATCGTCTATCGCTAGCGCGGTTCGCCAAGTCCGCCATGCTGCAACGCAACAGGTGTGCTGCAAGCTTTTCTCTTGCCGAAAGGCTTGACGGACACACATCCTTTGCTGCAGCGCAACAGCGCCGTTCGGATCTGCGTGTGGACTAGTGTGAAAAAAGCAGCTCGCCCGTTCCGGCGAGTGGCGTATCGCAAGCTTGGGCGCGACGAGGGTCACCTTCGTCGCGCCCATTTGCGCCGCCTGACGCCGGAAGATCGCCGCGCCCGGTTCATGGGCAACCCGCCCAGAACGCGCGGCGGCGCTGCCCGGCTGCCCAAGCCGGACATCATGGTCGCAGTGCTCGTCGATGGCAGCCTTCGCGGCATCGCCGAGCTCTATCTCGATCCCAGCAGCACGATGGGCCGCGGCGAGGTGGCGATCACCGTCGAGCGGCGGTTCCAGGGCCGAGGGCTCGGCACCGATCTGGCAAAGCGTATCCTCGTCATTGCGGGCAATCGCGGCATCCACCACGTCACCCTCCTGTGTGCCGACACCAATCTCCGGATGCAGCGCATCGCGCGGAAGCTGGGCGCGCACAGAACGAGCGGTGACGGCGACACCATCTCCGAGCTCGACCTGCCACCCGCCAGTCCCGCCTCCTTCATGCTGGAGCGGCTGGACGATGCCTCGCTCCTGGCCGGCAGGCTGATGGGATTTCTGACGCGCCCTCGTCAGATGCTGCCCAGGGCAGCATGAGGGCCGCGCCTTGCGGCGCGGCCCAGCCGTACCTCAGAACGCGTAACCCTCAGTGTGACGCGGTGGTCGCAATCGCGTCGAGCCGCGCCTGGGCAACGGCCACGGCCCGCTCGAGCCGAAGCCGCTCCGTCTCGCTCGGCTCCTTCGCGTCCCCCAGATCGTCCTGGGCATCCTTGAGCGTCTGCTGGGCTGCGGCCGCGTCGATCTGCTCCACGAGCACGGCATCCTCGGCCAGGACGATGCAGCCATGGGGATTGGCCTCGACGAAGCCCCCACCGACAAAGATGCGCTTTTCCACCTGGTCGCCGCGATAGGTCGAGATGATGCCCGGGCGCAGCAGGCTCAAGAGCGGAGCGTGCTCCGGCAGCACGCCGAAATCACCCTCCGCCCCGGGCACCACGACCATGTCGACCTGCTCGCTTGCCAGAGTCCCCTCGGGACCGACGAGCTCGAACTGAACCTGCTCCGCCATGGCGGGCCTCAGGCGGTCTGCGCGAGGCGCTTGGCCTTCTCGACCGCCTCCTCGATGTTGCCGACCATGTAGAAGGAGGCCTCGGGCATGTGGTCATAGTCGCCGGCGCAGATGCCCTTGAAGCCCTTGATCGTCTCCTCGACCGAGACGAGCTTGCCCGGCGAGCCGGTGAAGACCTCGGCGACGTGGAAGGGCTGCGAGAGGAAGCGCTGGATCTTCCTGGCGCGCGCGACGATCAGCTTGTCCTCCTCCGACAGCTCCTCCATGCCAAGGATGGCAATGATGTCCTGGAGCGCTTTGTAGCGCTGGAGCGTCTCCTGGACCTCACGGGCGACGCGGTAGTGCTCCTCGCCCACCACGCCCGGGTCGAGGATGCGCGAGGTCGAATCGAGCGGATCGACGGCGGGGTAGATGCCGAGCTCGGCTATTTGCCGCGACAGCACCGTCGTCGCGTCGAGGTGGGCGAAGGTGGTTGCAGGCGCCGGGTCGGTAAGGTCGTCGGCGGGCACGTAGATGGCCTGCACCGAGGTGATCGATCCCTTCTTGGTCGACGTGATACGCTCCTGCATCGCACCCATGTCGGTGCCCAGCGTCGGCTGGTAGCCCACGGCAGAGGGAATGCGGCCCAGCAGCGCGGAAACCTCCGAGCCCGCCTGGGTGAAGCGGAAGATGTTGTCGACGAAGAAGAGGACGTCCTGGCCCTCCTGGTCGCGGAAATACTCGGCCACGGTCAGTCCTGTGAGGCCCACGCGGGCACGGGCGCCAGGCGGCTCGTTCATCTGGCCGTAGACGAGCGCAACCTTCGAGTCTGCCGGCTTCTCGAGGTTGATGACACCCGACTCGATCATCTCGTGATAGAGGTCGTTGCCCTCGCGTGTCCGCTCGCCGACGCCCGCAAACACCGACACGCCACCGTGCGCCTTGGCGATGTTGTTGATGAGTTCCATGATGAGCACGGTCTTGCCGACGCCGGCGCCGCCGAACAGGCCGATCTTGCCGCCCTTGGGATAGGGCGTGAGGAGGTCGACCACCTTGATGCCCGTCACCAGGATCTCGGCCTCGGTCGACTGATCCACGAAGGGCGGAGCGGGCGCGTGGATCGGGGCGGTCGTCTTGACATCCAGCGGGCCCCTCTCGTCGACCGGCTCGCCGATGACGTTCAGGATCCGGCCGAGCGTCTCGCGCCCCACCGGCACCGAGATGGCGGCGCCCGTATCGATCACTTCCTGGCCACGGGTAAGGCCGTCGGTGCCGTCCATCGCGATCGTGCGAACGGTCGCCTCGCCCAGATGCTGCGCCACCTCCAGCACGAGTCGCTGGCCGTGGTTGTCGGTCTGGAGCGCGTTCAGGATCGAGGGCATGGCCAGCTCGCTCTCGAACTGCACGTCGACGACGGCGCCCATGACCTGCGTGATACGTCCGCTAGCTACGTTGCCCTTGCTCACTGGTCGCTCGTCCCCTGGTTCACTCGAGTCGGCAGCCGGTCAGACGGCTTCGGCGCCGCTGATGATCTCAATCAGTTCCTTGGTGATCTGCGCCTGACGCTGGCGATTGTAACGAAGCGTCAGGTTGTTGATCATGTCGCCGGCATTGCGGCTAGCGCTGTCCATCGCCGCCATACGCGCACCCTGCTCGCTTGCCGCGTTCTCGAGCAGGCCGCCGAAGATCTGCACCGCCATGTTGCGCGGCAAGAGCTCGGCCAGGATCTCCTCCTCACCCGGCTCGAACTCGTAGAGCGCACTGCTCTGGTCGGGCGGCTCGGGCTCGGAGGGCGGCTCGACCGGCACGAGCTGCCGGAAGGTCAGCTCCTGGACGATCGCCGAGCGGAACCGGTTGTAGACGACCGAGGCGACGTCGAACTCGCCGGCCTCGAAGCGCTCCAGCAGCTTGCGCGCCACCATGTCGGCGTCGGCGAACTCGGTGCGCCGCTTGCCCGCCACACCGTCAATGAACTCGACGATAAGATCGCCGAACTCGCGGCGAAGCATGTCGCGCCCCTTGCGGCCGACACAGATCAGCTTGACCGCCTTGCCCTCGCCCCTGAGCTCGGCGATCCGCCGCCGCACCCCCCGGACGATCGAGCTGTTGAAGCCGCCGCAGAGGCCCCGATCGGCCGTGGCCACGACGATCAGATGCGTGTCCACCTTCCCCGTCCCGGCGAGAAGCGGCGGCGCGTTGGGCATGTTGCTCGCACCACCGGCGAGGTTTGCCAACATCTCCGCCATCTTCGCGGCGAATGGCCGGGCGGCTTCGGCCTGCTCCTGGGCTCGCTTCAGCTTCGAGGCAGCCACGAGCTTCATGGCACTCGTGATCTTCCGCGTCTGCCGGACGCTGGCGATCCTATTCCTCAGATCCTTGAGGCTGGCCATCCCGGATGCCTCAGGCGAAGCTCTTGGAGAACTTGTCGACGAGCGCCCTGAGCTTCTTCTCCGTATCCTCGGAGAGCTGCCCCGAGGTCTGGATCTCGCTCAGAATGTCCTGGCCGTTCGCCCTCACCTCGCTCATGAACTCCTGCTCGAACCGGGTCACGTCCGAGGTCTTGACCGCGTCCAGGTAGCCGTGCACGCCGCAGAAGATCACGCAGACCTGCTCGGCCATCTGCATCGGCTGGTATTGCGGCTGCTTCAGAAGCTCGGTGAGCCGGGCGCCACGGTTGAGGAGGCGCTGGGTGGCCGCGTCGAGGTCGGAGGCGAACTGGGCGAAAGCCGCCATCTCGCGGTACTGCGCGAGGTCGAGCTTGATCGAGCCCGCGACCTTCTTCATCGCCTTGGTCTGCGCCGACGAGCCGACCCGGCTGACCGAGAGGCCGACGTTCACCGCCGGGCGGATGCCCTGGTAGAAGAGGCTGGTCTCGAGGAAGATCTGGCCGTCGGTGATCGAGATGACGTTGGTGGGGATGTAGGCCGAGACGTCGTTGGCCTGGGTCTCGACGATCGGCAGCGCGGTCAGCGATCCGGCGCCATGATCGTCACTCATCTTGGCGGCCCGCTCCAGCAGGCGGGAGTGGAGATAGAAGACGTCGCCCGGGAACGCCTCGCGGCCCGGCGGGCGACGCAGCAGCAGCGACATCTGCCTGTAGGCCGTCGCCTGCTTCGAGAGGTCGTCATAGACAATCACGGCATGCATGCCGTTGTCGCGGAAGAACTCCCCCATCGCGCAGCCGGCGTAGGGAGCCAGGAACTGCATGGGCGCCGGATCGGAAGCGGTGGCCGCGACGATGATGCAATAGTCCAGGGCGCCCCTGTCCTGCAGGGACTTGACCAGCCGCGCCACCGATGAGCGCTTCTGCCCGACGGCCACATAGATGCAGTAGAGCTTCTTCTTCTCGTCGTCGCCTGCGGCCTCGTTGCTCGCCTTCTGATTGAGGAAGCAGTCGATGGCGACGGCGGTCTTGCCGGTCTGGCGGTCGCCGATGATGAGCTCGCGCTGGCCGCGGCCGACGGGGATCAGGCAGTCGATCGCCTTGAGCCCGGTCATCATCGGCTCGTGCACCGACTTCCTGGGGATGATGCCAGGCGCCTTCACGTCCACGAGCCGGCGCTCGGTGGCCTCGATCGGACCCTTGCCGTCGATCGGGTTGCCCAGCGCGTCGACGACGCGGCCGAGCAGCCCGCGCCCGACCGGCACGTCGACGATCGACTTGGTGCGCTTGACGGTGCCGCCCTCGCGGATGTTCCGGTCATCGCCGAAGATCACGATACCGACATTGTCGGTCTCGAGGTTCAGCGCCATGCCGCGGGTGCCGTCCTCGAACTCGACCATCTCGCCCGCCTGGACCTCATCGAGGCCGTAGGCACGGGCGATGCCGTCGCCGACGGAGAGGATGCGTCCGACCTCGGCGACCTCGGCCTCCGTGCCGAAGTTGGCGATCTGCTCCTTGAGGATCGCAGAGATCTCAGCAGCACGAATATCCATCAGGCAACCCCTCTCATGCTGAGCTCCAGCCTCTGCAGCTTCGCTCGCAACGATGCGTCGATCATCCGCGACCCTACGCGCACCACCACCCCGCCGAGAAGCGCGGGGTTCACGGACGCGCTGAGGCTGACGGCCTTGCCCACGAAACCGGCGACACTCTTCTCGAGGGCGGCCAGCTGCTCGGCGTCCAGCGGCACGGCCGACACCACCTCTGCCGCAACCTCGCCGCGATGCGCGGCCAGCCGCTCCTTGAAGGAGAGAATGATCTGCTCGAGCGCAATGAGCCGGCGCTTTTGCGCGAGCACTCCGAGGAAGCCCGAGACGAGCTTGCCCAGGCCAGCGCGCTCGGCCAGCGACCCCACGGCCCGCTCCTGCTCGGCACGGGACAGAACAGGGCTCGCCACGAGCCGCTGCAGCTCCGGGCTCTCGCCCAGCATGGTCTCTACAGCCTTGAGGTCGCTCGCCACCTCGTCGACCTTGCTCTGCTCGAGAGCGAGATCAAGCAGGGCGGTAGCGTAACGGGAGGCCAAGCCCGTCGCGATGGATGAGGTGGCAGGCACCTGGTGCTTCCCCGACTTGGACGACACACGGACGGGCCGACAGGCAGCGCCTCAGCTGACCCCGTCTGCGAAGGCGACGGGCAGATAACACAGGAGTCATGCAGTCGCAAGACGAGCCGCCCGCGGCAGAAGCGGCTCCATCCGTCGAGATCGCCTACTCAGCGAGCGCTCGAAAGGATCTCGTCGACGAAGGCGGGGACGACCAACGAGGCCAAGCCTACACGCCGCTCCGCGAACCGATGCCCGACAGCGCTTGTCTCGAGATTGAGCTCGACGGTGTGTGCCCGGCCTGCCGCATTGACGGCCTCGACGAAGCCCGCCGCCGGATGGACCTGCCCGGACGTGCCAATGGCGACGAAAAGGTCGCAGTGCTCAAGCGCTTCCATGATGGCGTCCAGGTGTCGAGGCATCTCGCCGAACCACACCACATCGGGCCGCAGGCCGCCGGTATGGTGGCAGGATGGACATGCGATGTCGGTGCCGAGCTCCTGACGCCACGGCCGGCTCGTGCCGCACCTCTGGCACAACGCACGCAGAAGCTCGCCATGCATATGAAGCAGGTGGCGGGAGCCGGCACGCTCGTGCAGGTCGTCCACATTCTGGGTGATGAGCAGCACGTCGCCAGGCCAAGCCGCCTCGAGTTGCGCCAGAGCGAGATGGGCAGCGTTGGGGCGGAGACCCGCATCGAGGAGCTGTCGGCGCCGGACATTATAGAAGCGGTGGACGAGCTCGGGGTCGCGGGCGAACGCTTCGGGCGTCGCGACATCCTGGGCTCGATGGCCCTCCCAGAGGCCGCTGGCGCCACGGAAGATCTCGAGCCCGGACTCGGCGGAGACCCCGGCTCCCGTCAGAATGACGATCAAGCCTCGAGGTTCATCGCGGGCATCCCGCTGCACAAGACCCTTCCAGACCGCACCGGCGGTGCGGGAAGCATCTGGCGGACGCCCGTCGCTCCGCGGCGTCATCGGGCGTTGGCTCCCCGGGCCGGACTCGAACCAGCGACCCAGCGGTTAACAGCCGCTTGCTCTACCAACTGAGCTACCGGGGATCACCCAACGCGCACGGGCCTATAGCAGAGCTTGCAACACGCATCCACCCTTGCGCCCGGCCTGGAGGCCCGGGCCGGAATCGAACCGACGTACGAGGATTTGCAGTCCTCTGCATGACCACTCTGCCACCGGGCCGCGGCGGGCGATAGATATGGGCCGCTGCTGCCCGGGTCAACACCCAGCACGGGCCGGCACGCGAGTTGTCTCCCGGCCTCGCGACGGCTATAAGCCCGGCCGGCCTCATTCATCGTCCGTCCTCTTCGTGGAGCCCAGATGACCGACTATGCCGCAGCACGTCGAACGATGGTCGAGAACCAGCTGCGGCCGAGCAGGATCGAGGATCCGCGGCTCCTGGATGCGATGGGATCCATCCCGCGCGAGCTGTTCGTGCCGGCCGCGCTGCGTGGCGTGGCCTACGGCGACGAGGACATAGCACTCGGCAATGGCCGGCACCTGATCGAGCCGCTCGCGCTCGCCAAGATGCTCCAAGCCGCCATGATTCGGGCCGACGACGTGGCGCTCGTCGTTGGATGCGACACGGGATACACGGCGGCCGTGCTCGGCCGTATGGCCGCCACGGTCTTCCTGCTCCTGGGCGACGACTTTGCGGGCACCGCCGTCGACGAGCTGATCAGCGAGCTCGGGGTCGAGAACGTGGTCGTCCAGCAGGGCGATCCGGCAAAGGGCCTCCCGAGCCAGGCACCGTTCGACGTCATCCTCCTCGCCGGGTCCGTTCGAGTCATCCCGCGCAGCCTGCTCGAGCAGCTGAGCGAGGGCGGGCGGCTCGTCGCCGTGGTTCGCGAGACCCATGCCGGCAAGGTCACCCTCTGCCGCAACGTTCACGGCGCCATCGGCCGCGTCACGCCCTTTGATGCCGACGTTCCCGAGCTCGCGGCGCTGCGCCCGCCCCCGTCTTTCGTCTTCTGACCCGCGGACACGCCCGTCGGTTGATCTGAGTTAATTGATCTAGCGCCGAAATAGAATTCGTCCTATGAGCACGGTATGTGGCGCGCCGTGCACATCAGTCTTGCGTGGGTCCTGGCGATCGGTGCCCTCCTCGAGGCGCCGGCCGCGCGGGCGACGACGCTCGAGGACGTGCTGATCGAGGTCTACCTCGAGAGCCCTCGGCTCCAGGCGGCCCGTGCGAGCCTTCGGGCCAAGGATGAGGAGGTGGCCAAGGCGAGCTCGGGATGGCGGCCCTCCCTCAGGGCCAGCTCGAGCGCCACCGTCGATCAGGCGAGCGGCAGCGAAGGCTCTGCCACGCTTCAGACCTTGAGCCAGTCCCTCTCCTTGGACCAGCCTCTCTATAGCGGCGGGGCGACGGTGGCCGGCGTGCGGCGCGCCGAGGACGCCGTCCGGGCCGGGCGCGGCGCGACTCGCCGCGACCGAGCAGCAGGTGCTCTTGGACACCACGCGGATCTACAGCGCCGTCGTCCGCGATGGGGCGCTTCTCGAGATCGCCCGCCAGAACGAGGCGAGACTGAAGGAGCTGTTGGCGGCGGCGCGCGACCGATACCGGTTCGGCGAGGTCACCCGGACCGACGTCGCCCAGGCCGAGACGCGCTATAGCGGCGGAATCGGGGACACCGCGGCCGCCGAAGGCCAGCTGGCCCTGTCGACGGCCGAGTTCACGCGGGTCACGGGCCTGCCGGCCGACGGCCTCACCCCGCCCGGACCGGCGCTGGAGCTGCCGGCCACCGAGCAGGCGGCTCTCGCCCTGGTCGAGCAGCATCCGGCCGTCAAGGCCGCGCTCCACGACCTCGAGGCGGCGCAGGCGGGCGTCGACGTCGCCCTGGCCGAGCTCCGCCCCCGGCTGACGCTCAACGGCCAGATCGGCTACGCCTCCCAGCCGAGCGTGACGGTGAACTGGCAAAGCAACCTCGCCGTCGGCGCGACGCTGACCGTGCCGCTCTATCAGGGCGGCAGCGAATATGCGGCCGTCCGTCAGGCAAAGCAGCTGCTCGTGCAGCAGCGCTACGATCTGGATGACACGCGTCGCGCCGCAACACGCGACATCAAGGCCGCCTGGCAGTCCCTGCAGACCGCGACCACACGCATCCATTCGCTGCAGATCCAGGCCCGTGCCGCCGCGATAGCCCTCGAAGGCGTGCGGCAGGAGGCCCTGATCGGCGCCCGCACCGTGCTGGACGTGCTGGACGCGGAGCAGGAGGTCGCGGGCGCACACGCCGAGCTGGCCCGGGCGGAGGACCGGCAGGTGGTCGCCGGCTATACCCTCCGCGCGGCCATTGGCACCCTGACCGCCGATCGGCTCACCTTGCCGGTCGCGCGCTATGATCCGAAAGCCTACTATCGCGCCACGAGTGGCAAGTGGTTCGGCGTTGGCCCACCGGTCGAAGGTGCTGCCGAGCCGGGGCGGCCGAGGCCGGACGATGACGATCTGGACCGACGTGCGGGCGCGGCTCCGCGATCGGGCGGGCTCGCCGCCTGCCGCCCGCCCGGCCCGAGCCGCCACAGCGGGGAGATGCAATGAGCGACAGCAGGAACATGCCCGAGCCGTCGATGGAGGAGATCCTGTCCTCGATCCGACGCATCATCGCCGATGAGCAGGACGAGGGCGAGCGCCCGCGCGAGGCTCTGACGGCGACCGGCGCGGAACGCGGGTCCGAGGAGGACGTGCTGGAGCTCACGGAGGAGGCGCCCGGCCGCGATGACAGATCCGCAGCGATTGCAGCCGCCGGCGAATCGCAGCCATCGGTGAGCGGGGCGACCGAGGGCGCTCGCGACGGCAAGCTGCACGAGGCATCGAAGGACGGGATGGCCATGGACGCATCGACCCAGGAGAACGCGTTGGTCTCGGCATCGGCGGCCAGCGCCAGCACGAGCGCGCTCTCGAAGCTGACCAAGGCCGCCGGCAGCGGGGACAAGCCGGCGACGCCAGGGTCCGGGAAGACGATCGAGGAGCTCGTGGTCGAGCTGATGCGGCCCGCCCTCAAGGAGTGGCTCGACACGAATCTGGCGCCGATCGTCGAGCGCGTCGTCGAGCAGGAGGTAAAGAAGCTGGCACGCCGCGCCGAGCTGCTCTAGGCGCCCGCCCCGTCGGAGGCCCCGGCGGGACGTGACCTCGACAGCCGAGGGAGCGGGCAGCTCTTCGATGCTAGCGGCCTTGCTGGGACCCCGGGCTGCCTCTACCTCTGGCCCGGCGTCACCTCACCAGGGCCAACCCATTGACCATCGAACCTCGCGCGCATGTCATCGGAGGCGGCCTCGCCGGCAGTGAGGCCGCGTGGCAGCTGGCCAGGGCCGGCATTCCGGTGATGCTGCACGAGATGCGTCCCCAGCGCAGCACCGACGCGCACAAGACCGACCGCCTGGCCGAGCTCGTCTGCTCGAACTCCTTCAGATCCGACGATGCGATGGGCAATGCCGTGGGGCTCCTCCACGAGGAGATGCGCAGGCTGGGCTCGCTGGTGATGGCGACGGCCGATCGGCACAAGCTGCCGGCCGGCGGCGCCCTCGCGGTCGATCGCGATCCCTTCGCGCAGGATATTACCGACGCGCTCGGCGCCGAGCCGCTGGTCCAGATCCGGCGCGAGGAGGTAGACCACCTGCCGCCGGCGCAATGGGGCCCAACGCTCGTCGCCACGGGCCCCCTCACCTCATCGGCGCTCGCCGCCGACATCCGTCGGGTCGGCGGGGAGGAGCATCTGGCCTTCTTCGACGCGATCGCCCCCATCGTGCATCGGGAGACGATCGACATGGATCGGGCCTGGTTCCAGTCCCGCTACGACAAGCCGGGGCCGGGCGGCACAGGTGCCGACTACATCAACTGCCCGCTCGAGCGCGAGGGCTACGAGGCCTTCATCCGGGCATTGCTGGACGCCGAGAAGACGTCGTTCAAGGAGTGGGAGCAGAATACCCCCTACTTCGAGGGCTGCCTGCCGATCGAGGTGATGGCCGAGCGCGGCTCGGAGACGCCGCGCTTCGGCCCGATGAAGCCCGTCGGCCTCACCGACCCGCGCACCGGCAGGCGGCCCTGGGCGGTCGTGCAGCTCCGGCAGGACAACGCGCTGGGCACGCTCTTCAACATGGTGGGCTTCCAGACGAAGCTGAAGCATGCCGAGCAGGTCCGCATCTTTCGGACCATCCCGGGCCTCGAGCAGGCGACCTTCGCCCGCCTGGGCGGTCTGCACCGCAACACCTTCATCAACAGCCCGAGGCTGCTGGACGCCGGGCTGCGCCTCAAGGCCACACCGCATATCCGCTTCGCTGGCCAGATCACGGGCGTCGAGGGCTATGTCGAGAGTGCTGCCATGGGCCTGCTGGCGGGACGGCTGATCGCCTGTGAGTTGCTGGGCCGGCCGATAGCGGGGCCACCGCCCGACACGGCGCACGGCGCGCTTCTTGCTCACATAACGGGCGGCGCTGTCGCCGACTCTTTCCAGCCCATGAACATCAACTTCGGGCTCTTACCCCCGCCGCCCACCGGCACGCCCAAGGACGGCCGCAAGCAGGCCCAGGCGGAGCGCGCCCTGGCATCTCTCGACGCCTGGCATGCAACCACTGCACGAGAGCTGCCGCTCACTTGTCAATCGCGCAGAATCGGTTAGTACTCCAGCGCATGCGCGCCCTGCCCGTCGCCTCGGCGCCGGCGCCGGGAGGGACCGAGAGTCGAGTCGAGACGCGTACGGGGACCGATCGGAAAGCGATCCAGGCGTGCCATCAACAGTCGCAGCAACAACGCCCTCCGAGGCGCGCAGCTATCCCTTCCAGGTGCGTGGCTCGCTCCAGACCCTCCTCGCGCTGCGGCTGATTGCCCCGAGCGACCCCGACTTCTTCACGAAGCTGCTCGACAAGATCGCGCACGCGCCGGACTTCTTCCGCGACGCGCCCATCGTGATCGATCTTGCCCCGATCGCGGACAGCCCGCCGATCGACCTCGTCGAGTTCGTGCAGCGGCTGCGCGATCACCGGCTCGTCCCGGTCGGGGTCCAGAACGGCTCCTCCGCCTGGAACGTGGCGGCCGGGGATGCCGGTCTCGCCGTCTTTCCGTCCGGCAGCAGCGCCCCCGAGCGTCCGGCCCGCGCAACGGGCGCACCGCAGGCCGCGACCGCAGCCGCCGTTCGCGGCGCCGGGCACCTCATCACAGAGCCCGTCCGCGGCGGCCAGCAGCTCCATGCGCCGGACGGCGACCTCGTCGTGCTGGGCGCCGTCGGGCACGGGGCCGAGCTGGCGGCGGCCGGCCACATCCACGTCTACGGCGCGCTTCGCGGACGCGCCTTCGCTGGCATCAACGGCGACGAGAAGGCTATGATCTTCTGCGACCAGCTGAACGCCGAGCTTTTGAGCATCGCCGGCGTCTATCTGGTCAACGAGGATATCGACCAGCGATTGCTCAATCGAAGGGTTCGGGTGCATTGCGACGGCGAGAAGCTCGTCCTCACGCCCCTGCCCTAGCCAGCGACCCCGCCGAGCCCGCTCAAGATCACGTCAGGAGGTCCCGTTGTCGAAGGTCATCGTCGTCACATCAGGCAAGGGCGGCGTCGGCAAGACCACGTCGGCGGCTGCCATCGCCACCGGCCTTGCCCTGCGCGGCAAGCGGACGGTGGTGATCGATTTCGACGTGGGGCTCCGCAACCTCGATCTGATCATGGGCTGCGAGCGCCGGGTGGTGTTCGACTTCATCAACGTGATCAACGACGGGATCCGCCTCAACCAGGCCCTGATCAAGGACAAGCGAGTCGAGAACCTCTTCATCCTCCCGACCTCCCAGACGCGCGACAAGGACGCCCTCGACCGCGAAGGCGTGGAGAAGGTGATCGACGAGCTCCGCAAGGAGTTCGACTACATCATCTGCGACAGCCCGGCCGGTATCGAGAGGGGCGCCTACATGGCGCTCTACTTCGCCGACGAGGCGATCGTGGTCACCAACCCGGAGGTCTCGAGCGTCCGCGACAGCGACCGCATCCTGGGCATCCTCAACAGCAAGTCGCGCCGGGCCGAGCGCGGCGAGGAACCCGTCCGGCAGCATCTGATGCTGACCCGCTACGACGTCGAGCGCGTTGCCAGGGGCGAGATGCTGAGGCTCGAGGACGTGCTCGAGATCCTGGCCATTCCGGTGCTGGGCGTGATCCCGCAGGACGACGCGGTGCTCCAGGCCTCGAACGTCGGCACGCCCATAGTGCTGGACGAGCGCTCGGTTGCGGGCCAGGCCTATGCCGACGCGGTGAGCCGGCTCCTCGGCCAGACGATCGAGCTGCGCTTCGTGGCGCTTCCCAAGAAGAGCTTCATGAACTGGCTCCGTCGGAGGAGCGCGTGAGACTCCTCGAGCTCTTCCGGCGCAACCGTCCGGCCCCGCAGACGGCCAGCCTCGCCAAGCAGCGCCTCCAGGTGCTGCTTGCCCTCGACCGCACGACTGGCCAGAGCCCGGACTTCCTGCCGCTGCTGCAACGCGAGCTGCTGGAGGTCATCCGCAAATATGTCGAGGTCGACGAGGACAGGATCAAGGTCGAGTTCGAGCGCGACACGAGCATGTCGATGCTGGCCGTGAGCGTCGAGATCCCTTCGGGCGCCGCGGGCCGCGCCGTCTAGGCTGGACGGCCGGGGATTGCTCCGGGAAGCGACGCGCGTACCGCCGTTAACCACGTCTTAGCTCATCCCTGCGAAGCTTCCTCGGAGGACGGACCCGAGCGGAGAAGCGCGATGATGCCCGACGAGCGGAGCCTGCCCATTCTTGTCGTCGACGACTACAAGACGACGCTCCGCATCCTGAAGGGACTCCTGCGCCAGCTCGGCTTCCCCGAGATCGACGAGGCGACCGACGGCGCCAGGGCGCTCTCCATGATGCGGGAAAAGCGCTACGGCCTCGTGATCTCGGACTGGGATCTCCGAGAGATGAGCGGGCTCCAGCTCTTGAGCCAGATGCGGGCCGAGCCCGGGCTCGGATCGATCCCCTTCATCATGATGACGGGCGAGGGCGCCATCGAGAGCATCGTCGATGCCCAGGCGGCCGGGGTCGACGGCTGCATCGTCAAGCCCTTCAGCGCGGCCGCCCTCGAGGCCAAGATCACAGGCGCGCTCCATGCCGCCTGACCCACCGTCCGTTGGCATCCGCGCGCCCGGGCCTCGCCCACGCCCGTGACGGCCCCAGGCCCGAACAGCATCGCCCGTCCACGCAGAATGCTTGCAAGGGTAGCGCATGCATCCTGGCTCGCCCTGCTCCTCGTCGTCCTCCAGCCGGCCCTGGGAGCCGGCGCGGAGAGACTTGCCCCGCCATCCCAGGCGGCACCTTCGGCGCCAAGGAGGCTGTTCCCTGCCGAGCAGGCGACCCTCTCCACAGCCGAGCCATCAATGGCGCGACCCCTGGTCGAGGCACCAGCCGATCCGTCAAAGAAGCCGGGCCCGACCATGCCGGACGAAGCGGCCGCCGCCTCCGTGCGGCGTGCGTCCATCGCGGTCCGCACGGGTCGTCATCCGGACTTCGTCAGGATCGTGCTCGAAGGTCGTCTGGCACGCAGCATCTCTGTCGAGCCCATGGGCGGCACGGTGAGGATCGTGCCTGGGACGTCGATCGACGACGCCGGGCTCGCGCGGATGGCGGCGCTCGAGCCCGAGATCCTCGCGGCAACCCGGGGCGCCGAGGCGGTCGTGCTGGCTCTGCCTCCGGGCTCGGACGTCCGCCTATGGCGCCTGGGCGCGGAGCGCCTCGTCCTGGATGTCGCACGGGCCGAGGCCCACCGGCCGCGGCCTACGCGCCCGGCGATCGAGGCCGGCAGCGTGGCGCCCGTGGCCAGCGCGCCGAGCCGGGCCTCCACCGGGAAGGAGGGCGCGGTCGGCGCAACGGGCGGCGTCTCGGCTCCTGCGGGCGGTGCGATGGAGGACGAGGCCGCCCTGGAGTCGTTGCATGCCCCCGATAGGGACGCCGCGCTGGAGGCCGGTGAGGCAGCGGCATCGCTACCCCCGCCTGCGCCGCCGAGCCCAGAGGGCAAGATGAAAACCCAGCCGGCCACTCCCGAGGCCGCCAGCGTGAACGGCACGGGCGCCGGGCCCTCTCGCGTTGAACGCGCCGGACAGGGGCCCACGCATGACCAAAGCGCCGCGGCAGCTGACGCTGCGCCGTTCCCCGCCATCGAGCAGCTCGTCGACCCGGACGCATCGTTGATCGGCCTCGCGGGCAATCGGGCGGTGGGAACATGCGGGTGGCAGGCGAGCAGGGCGCCGTCAGACGATAGACGCCGGGGCGGGTTGCAGGATGCCGCCCACCTGGCACGGGCCCGCTGCCTTCTCGGCCGTGGCCTCGCCGCCGAGGCCATTGCGGCACTCGACACGAGCAGGGCAGAGAGGCACCCCGATGGGACCGAGGAGCCGACGGCGCGGGCCCTCCGCGCAGCGGCCGAGACCCTGCTCGGTCGCTCGGCGGGCGCGGAGGCGCTGCTTGCCTCCTTCGCCGGCCTCGAGGATGCCGAGCTCAGGCTTTGGCGGGCCTCGGCTGCCGCGGGCATGGGCGAGCCGAGCCGAGCATGGGCCGAGCTGCAGCGGTCGCGCGACGTCCTCGATCGCTACCCGGAGGCGCTGCGCCTGCGGATCGGCCCCGGGCTTGTGCGTGTCGCGCTGGCCTCCGACGCGCTCGACGCAGCATCGGCGATCCTGGCCGGTCTCCGAACCACCGCCCCCACCACATCCGAAAGCGCCGAGCTCGACCTGCTGGAGGCGGAGGTGCGAATGAGCCGGACGCCGGACATCGTTCCGGAGGGCCTGCTGGGCCGTGCGATCGAGACCGGCAGCTGGCAGATCGCGACCGAGGCCGCCTTCACCCTGACGACGGCCCGCGAGCGCGCGGGGCGGATCACGGCCGAGGCCGCGCTGGGCGAGCTCGAGGCCCAGCTGCCCTTCTGGCGGGGGCATCCGGACGAGAGCGCGATGCTGGAGCACCTCGCCGGCCTCGAGCTCCGCACGGGCCGCCTGGCGCAGGCGGCGGCTATCGTGGGCACGCTCCTCGATCGCAGCGCCTCCAAGCGTGGCGGGCGTACGCGCGAGCCTGCGCCCTCGCAGCTGTTCTTGGATCTCGCGAGCGCCGGCCGGGGCAACCCGGCGGCCGCGATCGCCGCACTCGTTGTCTGGCGGCGGCATCCGGAGCTGCTGTCGGGAGCCGCGCGCGACCAGGCGCTCCGCGACTTGGCCGACGGTCTCGAGGCAGCTGGGCTCGACGATGCGGCGAAGAGCCTTGTCGAGGAGGGATCTGTGCTGGCCGCACCGGCGCGATGAGCGGAACGGCCGGGCAGCGGCGCGTTGGTGTCGGAGCGCTCAGGCGGCCAGAGCCGCCTTATCGTCTGGCAGGCCCAGCTTCCTCGCCACCTCGCAGGCAACCGGCCAGGATGCGGTCAGGCCGGGGCTCTCGATGCCGAAGAGATTGACCAGGCCCTGGACGCCGTGCTCGCCCGGACCCTGGACCACGAAGTCGTCGGCCACCGAGCCCCTGGGCGCGAGCTTCGGGCGGATGCCCGAATAGCCGGGCTCGAGGGCACCATCGCGCAGCTCGGGCCAGTAGGTGCGGATCGCCGCATAGAAGACGTCGGCCCGGGCCGGATCGACCGCGTAGTCGAGACCCATCGACCCACTCCGTGTCCGGGCCGAAGCGGCACTGCCCGCCCATGTCCACGGTCACGTGCACGCCGAGGCCCGCATGCTCCGGCACCGGGTAGATGAGCCGCCCGAAGGGCGACTTGCCGGACAAGGTGAAGTAGTTGCCCTTGCAGTAATAGGCGCCGGGCAGAGCCTTGCCGGGTCGAGCCCCTCGAAGCGCCGCGCGAGGCCCGGGGCATGCAGGCCGGCGCTGTTGACGACCGTCCGGGCCAGCAGCTGCATCGGCTCGTCGCCGCCGACCTCGAGCTCGATGCCCTCGCCCGTCACCCGCGCCCGATCGAGGGGGGCGTTGAACGCGAGCATGGCGCCATGATCCTCGGCATCGCCCTGATAGGCGAGCATCAGGCCGTGGCTGTCGATGATCCCGGTCGTCGGCGACCACAGCGCCGCGGTGCACCGGAGGTGCGGCTCCAGCGCCATCGCCTGCTCGGCCGTCCAGAGCTCGAGGTCCGGCATGCCGATCGCGCGCGCATTCGCCTTGATGGTCTCGAGGGTGGCGTTCTGCGCGTCGCTGGTCGCCACGATCAGCTTGCCGCAGCGCCGATGCGGCACCCCCCTAGCCTCGCAGTAGTCGTAGAGGAACCGCTTGCCCTCGATGCAGGCGCGCGCCTTGAGGCTGCCCTTGGGATAGTAGATGCCGGCGTGGATGACCTCGCTGTTCCGCGAGCTCGTCTCCGTGCCGATCATGGGCTCCTTCTCGAGGACGATCACCTCGCGCCCGGCCATAGCCAGCCGCCGGGCGACGGCGAGCCCGACGACCCCGGCACCGATCACCACGCAATCCACGCGCTCCATGGGCCTCAGCTCCGCCAGAGCCGATCGAGCTCCGACCTCTCCAGGCCCGACCGCCTCGCCGGCCGCGAGGATCTCGGCGAAGCTCGTCTCGTCGACCGGGATGCCCAGGGCCAGCCGCTTGGCACGCGAGCGCTGCTCCGGCTCGCCCGGCAGCAGCACCTCATCGAAGCCCGGCGCCGGTGGCGACGCCTTGATCCAGGCCTTCACGGACTCGATCTCGCTGCGAATGGCGTCCATCGTCCCGAACCGTCGGCTGTCGATCACGATCGAGAGCAGGTTGTTGACCACGCCGTCCTTCTTGTCCTGCGTGATCGTCTGCCCTCCGATCAACGCTGCCCCCAGGATCTCGCACATCACGGCCAAGCCCGAGCCCTTGTGCAGGCCGAAGGCCAGCAGCGCGCCGCGATGGTCGTCGACCAGCGCCCTGGGGTCGGTCGTCGGCTTGCCCGCCGGGTCGATCAGCACGCCCTCCGGCACGGGCACGCCCTTGTTGCGGGCAACCCGCGCCTTGCCGAAGGCGATGGCGCTCGTCGCCATGTCGAGCACCAGCGCGGGCCGGCCATCCTCGCCCGGAACCGCGGCGCAGAAGGGGTTGGTGCCGAGGCGCGCGTCGCTGCAGCCCCAGGGCGCCTGCCAGGGCTGGTGGTCGGCGACGTTGACGAAGTGGATCGAGGTCATGTCGGCGGCGGCGCACTGCTCGCCATAGGTGCCGATCCGGCCGACATGGGCGCTGTTGCGCAGAGCCATCACGCAGGCCCCCGTCTCACGAGCGCGGGCGACCGCACGGCGCATCGCCTCCGCCGCCATCGTCTGGCCGAAGCCACGCCGGGCGTCGAGCACGAGGACGGCGCCGCCATCGCTCACCGTCTCGATCTCCTGGTTGGGCACGAGCAGGCCCAGCTTCAGGATGCGCACATAGGTCGGGATCATGCCGACACCGTGCAAGTCGTGACCGGCGAGGTTGGCGCCCACGAGGTGACGGGCCACCTCGTCGGCCTCGCCCTGGGTGCTGCCCATCGCCCGCACGATCGCGAAGGTGAGTGAGGTGAGCTTGTCGGCGGCGATGGTCGGCATGGTGTTCCTGGTCCCCGAGCTGGTGTGCGCCCTCCTAGCACAGCGTCGGGCGGGCTCGAAGAGCGCGAGCGCAACGAGCCCGACCCATGAGCGGGTGGGCTCGTGGCGCGCCGGCGAGGCCGCGGCCGCCCTGTTCCGATTGACGCCCGAACGAGCGGTCCATAGCTTCGCCCCCCTGGCAAGGCGGATGCACCTGAATGACGATCGACTGCGCCACGCTCAAGAAGGTCCTCTACTCGGCTGTCCTCTCCGATGTGCTGGACGGGATGGGGCGGCCTCGGCAGGCCATGCGCCCATTCGTGCGGCCGCTCGACGAAGGGCTCACTTTGTTCGGGCCTGCGCGCACCGGGCTCTACATGCCGGTCTACGCGGTCGAGGAGGGCGAGAACCCCTACGATGTCGAGATCGCGCTGGTCGACGATCTGCGCCCGGGCGACGTTGCCGTCTTCGCCTGCGGCGGACCGACCGACCGCATAGCGCCCTGGGGCGAGCTGCTGTCGACTGCGGCCCGCCATCGGGGTGCCGACGGCTGTGTCACGGACGGCCTCGTGCGCGACGTGCGTCAGATCCGCGGGATGAGCTTTCCCGTCTTCCATGGCGGGATCGGGCCGCTCGACAGCCGTGGCCGTGGCAAGATGATCAAGCGCGACGTGCCGGTCGAATGCGCCGGCGTCGAGGTGCATCCGGGCGATCTCGTCTTCGGCGATGTGGACGGGGTGGTGGTGGTGCCAAGCGCGATCGCGACCGAGGCCATCTCGCTGGCACTCGACAAGATCAACGGGGAGAACAAGACGCGCGAGGAGCTGGCGCATGGCCTCAAGCTCAGCGAGGTCTATGCCAAGTACGGCGTGCTCTGAGCCCGTTCCGGGCACCCGTTGACGGGGCCGGGCGCCGGCCCACATCCGTCAGGCCATGACAGCAGACCCGAGCCCATCGCTGGATCGCCGCCTCTGCGTGGCGCCGATGATGGACGTGACGGACCGGCATTGCCGGTTCTTCCTCCGCCTCATCGCGCCGCGTGCGCTGCTCTACACCGAGATGGTGACCACGGGCGCCATCCTGCACGGCGACCGCGCCCGATATCTCGACTTCGATCCGGCCGAGCGGCCGCTGGCGCTTCAGCTGGGCGGCAGCGATCCCCGTGCCTTGGCCGAGTGCGCGGCCATTGCCGAGGCGTGGGGCTATGACGAGGTCAACCTCAACTGCGGCTGCCCCTCGCCCAGGGTCACTGGCGGCGGCTTCGGCGTCTGGCTCATGACCGAGCCCAGGCTCGTGGCCGATGCCGTGGCGGCGATGCGCGCCCGCACGCGGCTTCCGGTGACGGTGAAATGCCGGATCGGGGTCGACGAGGAGGAGGGCGCCGCCTTTCTCGGTCGCTTCGTCGAGCAGGTGGCAGCCGCCGGCTGCGGGACCTTCATCGTCCATGCGCGCAAGGCTCTGCTCAAGGGGCTGAGCCCCAAGGAGAACCGGAACATCCCGCCGCTCCGCTACGAGGTGGCGCATGGATTGAAGGCGGCGCGGCCCGAGCTCGAGATCGTCATCAATGGCGGATTCCGCGATCCGGCGCTCGCTGCTGCCCAGCTGACCCTGCTCGACGGGGTGATGGTCGGCCGCGAGGCCTGCGAGAATCCCTGGTCGCTTCACGCCTTCGAGGCGGCGCTCACCGGCTCCCGCGCCTCTCGCGAGCCGGTCCACGGTGCTGGAAGGGATGCTCGCCTACGCGGAGCGGCAGCTGGCGGCGGGCGTGCCGCTCAGAGCGATCATCCGCCCTCTGCTCGGGGCTCTACAACGGCCTGCCCGGCGCTCGCCGCTACCGCCGCCATCTGAGCGAGCGCGCCGCCGAGGGCGGGCTCGAGGTGCTGGCCGAGGCGGCGCGGATGGTGACCGACATCGACGAGACCCGAAAGGCAGCATGACCGGCACGGGCTTAAGGCAACTCTTAAGCCCATTGCGCCATGCTGAGGCCGTCGCGACCATGGAGACGGAGACGCGGCATGGGAAAGGCTCGCCGCTCGGTGCGGGCGCTCGCCGAGGACAGGTCGGGCGGCTCCTCGATCGAGTATGCGCTGATCGCCAGCATCACCGCGATCACCGCCATCGCAGCGCTCCTCCGCTTCGGCCAGTCGTTCGGCGCGCTCTACGGGCGCATCGGCGACGGCGATCCAGGGGGCGCTCGGCATGGGGCCCTGAGGCCTCCTCCTCTGCGAGTCAACGAAAGGCCGGCTCGTCGAAGCTCCGCAGCTTTCTCGAGTGCAGCCGATCCGGGCCCTGCTCGCTGCAGGATGCGGACGGCCTCGAGGCCGATCGCGAGATGCTGGCTGATGCGCTCGCGATAGAACTGGTTGGCCATGCCCTTGAGCTTGAGCTCGCCGTGCAGGGGCTTGTCGGAGACGCACAGCAGGGTGCCGTAGGGCACGCGAAAACGAAAGCCGTTGGTGGCGATGGTGGCGCTCTCCATGTCGACGGCGATGGCCCGCGACTGGTTCAGCCGCTCGTAGAGCTCGTCGTAGCGCAGCTCCCAGTTCCGGTTGGCGGTCGAGGCGACCGTGCCGGTGCGCATCCGCGTCTTGAGGTCGAGACCCTCGAGGCCGGTAATGCGCACCACCGCCTCCTGGAGCGCCACCTGCACCTCGGCGATGGGCGGCACCGGCACGAAGCTCGGAACCTCCTGGTCGAGGACATGGTCCTCGCGGACATAGCCGTGGGCCAGCACATAGTCGCCCAGGCGCTGGCTGCGTCTGAGGCCGGCGCAGTGCCCGAGCATCAGCCAGCAATGCGGCCGCAGCACCGCCACATGGTCGGTGATGGTGCGCGCGTTGCTGGGCCCCACCCCGATATTGATCATCGTGACGCCGCGGCCGTCGGGCCGGGTCAGGTGATAGGCCGGCATCTGCGGCGCATGCTCGGGAGCCTCGCCGCTCGGCACCTGAGATCGCTGAGCCGGGGGTTCGGCGTCAGCACGTCGCCCGGCTCGATCAGCCGGTCATATTCCTTGCCCCTCCTCCACCTCGCGCCGCCCCCGCTCGAGAAAGTGGTCGACATAGCGCTGGTAGTTGGTGAGCAGCACGAAGCGCTGGAAATGCTCGGGCTGCGTGCCGGTATAGTGGTGCAGCCGGTGCAGGCTGTAGTCGACCCGCTCGGCCGTGAAGAGGGCCAGCGGCGCCGGCTCGCTCCCTGGCACCACGCCAGGTGCCGTTGGCGATGGAATCGTCCGTCATGCTGAGGTCGGGCATGGCGAAGTGGTACTGAAGCTCGTGCAGTCGCTCCCTCGGGATCTCGCTCGTCACCGCCTCGACGACGAAGGGCAAGGGAATGGGCCGCCGGCTGATCCCGACCACGATCGGCACGCGGTGGTTGGCGAGAAGAATGCCGAGCTGCGTACGGTAGTAGTCGCCGAAGAGCGTCGGCCGCGTCAGCGTGGTGCCGTAGAGGCCGGGGTCGTGCAGCACGCCGTAGGCGAGCCGGCCATCGAGATTGAGGTCCTTGGGCGTCAGCTGCACGCCGACGAAGGGGTAGCAGGCATCGGGCCTGCGACCCACGCTCGCCCGGTCTTGACGAAGCGCTCGAAGGCGGCCCCCAGCCGCTCGGTCGGCGGCGGCATAGTGCTCCGAGAGCCGCGCCACCGCCCTCTCGGGATCCTCGAACAGCTCCGGCTGGCGGATGCCGCAGGCGGCGAAGGACTTCGATCGGCGATGTCATGGCTCGGGCGCGATCCTCTCAGGGCATCGACCGGACCGAGAGAACCCCAGCGCGGGCCGCGCCGGTCCAGCGCGACGTGGCCGCGCCATCCCGGCGATCAGTCCAGGGTCCGACGGTAGCGATTGAGGCGCCAGGACCGAGGCGGCGGCGAGAAAGACCAGAAGCGGCCAGACGTCAGGCCAGATGTCGGCGACGCCCGTGCCCTTCAGCATGATGCCCCGGACGATGCGCAGAAAATGCGTCAGCGGCAGGACCTCGCCGATCGCCTGCGCCCAGGCGGGCATGCCGCGGAACGGAAACATGAAGCCCGAGAGCAGGATCGAGGGCAGAAAGAAGAAAAAGGTCATCTGCATCGCCTGCAGCTGGTTGCGGGCGAGCGTCGAGAAGGTGAAGCCGACGGCGAGGTTGGCGACGATGAAGACGAGGAGTGCCACAGACAGAAGGCTTAGCGAGCCCAGCATCGGCACGGCGAAGAGAAAGCGCGCGGCCAGCAGCACCAGGACGACCTGGACGTAGCCGACCATCACATAGGGCAGGATCTTGCCGAGCATCACCTCGGCCGGGCGCAGCGGCATCGCCATGAGGTTCTCCATGGTCCCGCGCTCGGTCTCGCGGGTCACGGCGAGGGCGGTCATCAGCACCATGGTCATGGTCAGGATGACGCCCAGCAGCCCCGGGACGATGTTGTAGGCGGTGATGCCCTCGGGGTTGTAGCGCCTGTGGATCTCGATCCCGAAGGGCGGAGCGGTCGGCGGCCAGCGGCGCCAGCGGGCCCTTGAGGTCGTGGCGAAGCGCCACGCTGCCCATCCGGTCGAGGGCCGCCACGGCATTGCCGGTAGCGACGGGATCGCTCGCATCGACCTCCATCAGCACGTCCGGATGCTCGCCGCGCAGAAGCTTGCGGCTGAAATCGTCCGGGATGGTGAGGACGAACATCACCTTGCCCCGGTCGAGCACTGCCTCGCCCTCGGCCTCGCTCCGGACGTGCCGGACGATGTCGAAATAGCCGGAGTTCGCCAAGGCCGCGACGAGCGAGCGGGCATAGGGGCTCGGGTCCACGAATCTGGACCGCCGTCGGCAGATGCTTCGGATCGCTGTTGATCGCATAGCCGAACAGCAGAAGCTGGATGACGGGAATGCCGACGATCATGCCGAAGGTGAGGCGGTCGCGGCGCATCTGGATGAGCTCTTTCAGCATCATCGCGATGACGCGGCCCGGACTGTGGCAGGTCGCACGGTCTCAGGCCCGGCCGCGAAACGGCGCCATGAGGTGGATGAAGATATCCTCGAGCGAGGGGCTCGTCGCCTCGGCGGTGAGGCGCCGATCGGTGCGGCACCCGGCCACCGCTTGCTCCACCAGCGCCCGATCGGTGCCGCTGACGTGGAGGCTGGCGCCGAAGAGCGCCGTCTGCACGCCCTCGCATGGCATGGAGACGGGCGCTCAGCTCGCGGACGCCCGCGCCGGCGATCCGGTAGGTGGTGAGCCCGGCGCCCTCGATCACCTCGGCGACCGTGCCACGGGCGAGGATCGTGCCGTAGGCGAGATAGACGATGCGGTCGCAGCGCTCCGCCTCGTCCATGTAGTGGGTCGAGACGAGGACCGTGATGCCGCGCCGGCGAGCTTGTGGATCTCCTCCCAGAAGTCGCGCCGGGCCTGCGGATCGACGCCAGCGGTGGGCTCGTCGAGCAGCAGGAGCTGGGGCTCGTGCATCATGCAGGCGGCGAGGGCCAGACGCTGCTTCCAGCCGCCCGGAGAGGTGGCCCGCGAGCTGGCTCTGCCGCTCGGCCAGCCCAAGGCCGCGCGAGCGTCGCCGTCGACCCGCGCCGACGATCGGGCAGGCCGTAGAGGCGCGCCACGAAGTCCAGGTTCTCGCGGATCGTCAGATCCTCGTAGAAGCTGAAGCGCTGCGTCATGTAGCCGACCTGGCGGCGGATGGCCTCCGTGTCCTTGACGATGTCGAGGCCGAGGCAGGTGCCGCTGCCCCCGTCCGGGCGCAGAAGGCCGCAGAGCATGCGGATGGTCGTGGTCTTGCCGCTGCCGTTCGGCCCGAGAAAGCCCCACACTTGGCCTGCCGGCACCTCGATCGAGAAGTCCTTGACCACCTCCCGGCCGCCAAAGCGCTTCGTCAGGCCCTGGGCATGGATGGCAAGGGGTTCGCCGCTCATGGCAGGCTCGACATCGACGGGCTGCCCCGGACGCAGCGGCGAGCCTGCTGGCAGCCTCGCCTCGACCATAAGGCGAGCTTCTGCCGCGCCTGGATGCTGTAGATCACCGGAGGTGTGAACTCGACGTCGGTGGCGATGAAGCTCACCCGCGCCTTGAGCCCGGACGGGCAGCCGTCGCAGGCCACCGGAATCTCGCGCCCGGGCTCCAGGCCCGTCAGCCGGGCCTGCGGCACGAAAAAGCGCACCTTGAGCGCGTCGGGTGGCAGGATGCGCAGCACCGGCCCGTCGGCCGGGGCATACTCCCCCGTACGCCGCACCACCTCCTCGACCCGCCCGGCTACCCGGCTCTGCACGCTGCGCTGGTCGAGCCGCCATGCGGCCTGGGCCAGCTGTGCCTCGAGCTGCTGCACGCGGGCCCGCTGCGCCTTGATCTGATCGGCACGGGCCGGCAGGCGGGCGATCGCGATGTCGGCCCCAAGCTCATCGACCTTGGCCTGCAGCATGTCGCGGTTCATCCGCGCCTCCTGAAGGGAGCGGCGGGCGCCGGCGTTCGTCTGGACGAGCTTCTCGTTGCGATCCAGCTCGGTCGAGGCGAAGACGAGCTGCGCCCGGGTCTCGGCCAGCTGCGCCTGGATGGCGTCGATCTCGGGCGGCCGCTTGCCCGTCAGAAGATCGCCGAGCGTGGCCTCGGCCTCGGCAAGCTCGGCCCTGACGGCATCGCGAGCCGCCTGCTCCTCGGTGGGATCGAGACGGAAGAGCAGGTCGCCCGGATGGACGGTGTCGCCCTCGCGCACCGCCACCTGGTCGAGCCAGCCGGCCGAGGGGGCGGCGACGATTACATACTCGCCCTCGACATAGCCCTGCACGGGACGATCGCCGCTCTTGCCGTCGCAACCGACGAGCAGGAGGCTGGCAAGGGCCATCGCCGCCACGGCCCTCACCTCGGAGGCTCCCGCGAGGCCGTTACCACGATGCCATGCAGCAGCGCCTCCGCATGCGCCGCCATGAAAGCGGCAGCATCGAAAGGCTCGTCATCGAAACGGGCAAAGCAGGTCCGCCAGATCGCGAAGAGCAGGAAGGGCGCAAAGCACAAGCGCGCCGAGATCGCAGGGTCGACCGGCCGGAACTCGCCACGCTCGACGCCGCGCGCCAAGACCTTGGCGAACACCGCGAGGCCGCGATCGATGACCCGGTGCCGATACCGCTCGGCGAAGGCCGGGAAGTTTGATGCCTCCGCAATGACCAGCTTGGGAAAGGCCGTGAGCCGCCCTTCCCGCATGAGACCGGCTACGAGCTCGAAGAGGTGGCGCAGGAGCGCCTCGGAAGAGCCCGGCCACGCGTCGACAAGCCGCTCGAGGCGCTCGACATTGGGGAGCACCGCCGTGTCGACCAGGGCCTCCAGCAGCGCCTCCTTGCTCGGGTAATAGAGGTAGAGCGTGCCTTTGCCGACTCCAGCCTTCGCCGCGATCTCGTCCAGCCGCGCCGCGCTGAAACCCTTCTCACTGAAAACCTCGAAGGCGGCGTCGAGCAGCTCCTGCGGCCGAGCCTCCTTGCGTCGCTGCCGTCGCCTTGCCTGGGGAGATCGATCCACATCCACCTCTACTGACTGACCAGTCGGTCATTATCATTCGCGCCGACGCAGGAGCAAGCTCGCGTGACGCGCCTGCGGCGATCTGGCAAAAGACGCCACGCCAGCGGAGACGGGAACAGCGGATGAGCGGCAGCGAAGAGCCAGTGGCGGGTCACCTCGACCGGATCGAGGCGGCGATCGAGGCCATCGGCCGAGGCGACATGATCGTCGTGGTGGACGACGAGGATCGTGAGAACGAGGGCGATCTCATCATGGCGGCCGAGGCGGCGACGCCCGAGAAGGTGGCCTTCATGATCCGCCACACGAGCGGGATACTCTGCGCGCCGGTAACGGCCACCGAGGCGCGCCGCCTCCGGCTCGACCCGATGGTGACGATGAACGACGCGCCGCTCGGCACCGCCTTCACGGTCTCGGTCGACTTCCGCCACGGGCTCACCACCGGCATCTCGGCCGACGAGCGCTGCGCCACGATCCGGGCGCTGGCCAACCCCAACAGCGGCGCCGATGACTTCGTCCGCCCCGGCCATGTCTTTCCCCTCATCGCTCGCGAGGGCGGCGTGCTGATCCGCTCGGGCCATACCGAGGCTGGCACGGACCTCGCCCGCCTTGCCGGGCGCAAGCCCGTGGGTCTCCTGGCCGAGCTCGTCAACGACGACGGCACGGTGAAGCGTGGCCCCGACGTTCTGGCCTTCGCCCGCCAGCATGGCCTGACGATCGTCTCGGTGGCCCAGCTCATCGCCTATCGCCAGCAGCGCGAGCGCCTCGTCGAGCGGCACGCAGAGCTCACCGTCCAGACCGTCATCGGACCGGCCCGCGGCATCGTCTACGGCACGCGCTTCGACCAGGTTCAGCACCTTGCGATCGTCTACGGCACGCTCGCCGACGGCAAGGACGTGCCGGTCCGGCTGCATCGCGAGGACATTATCCGCGACGTGTTCGGCGCGCGTGAGGCGCTTGCCACTGTCTTCGAGCGCTTCCAGCGCGAGGGCCGCGGCGTGCTCGTCTATCTACGTGAAGGAACAGCCGGCGTGCCGGCGACGAGCTTCCATGAGGAGACGACGGCGAGCGAGGTGAGCCGCCTCAATGTCTGGCGTGACATCGGCCTCGGGGCGCAGATCCTGAAGGATCTGGGCATCACCTCGATCCGTCTGCTCGCCACCTCGAACCGCCGCTATGTGGCGGTCGAAGGCTTCGGCATCACCATCTCCGGCACGGACATCATCGACAGCTGAGGCGCGCCGCCCGGCGGGCATCGGCGGCGTCATCAGCCGCGATGTGACATCTATCGCATCGCCCCTGTCTGCCCACGGACATGATCACGCCGTCCGGCCCGTTCGATGGCCGGACCCAGGGGGCGGTGACATGCAGAGCGTGGATGCCGTCGAGATGGTCGGCTATCTCGCGGCGGGCCTGGTGGTCTCGGCATTTTACGCAAGGACGATGCTGCCCCTCCGCGCGGCCGCGATAGCCAGCAACATGGCCTTCATCCTCTATGGCTATCAAAGGGGTCTCGCTCCCGTCCTGCTCCTGCATGCCATTCTCCTGCCGCTCAACGTGCAACGGCTTCTCGAGCTGTGCCGTGTGCTGAGCCGCGTCACGCAGGCAGAGGACCGCTCGGGTCTGACCAGAGCCCTGTTGCCGCTCATGGCCCGCTCGACCATCAAGGCCGGACAGCTGCTGTTCCAGCGCGGCGAGGTGGCCAGCCGGCTCTACTGTGTCGTCGAAGGCACGCTCGCGGTCCGGGAGGTCGATCTTCGGCTCGGATCCGGCGACCTGCTCGGCGCGAGCGGCCTCTTTGCGGATCCGCCCCGTCGGCTGACGACGGTCGTCGCCGAGACGGACGCCGAGCTGGGGTTTCTGACACGCGAGCGACTGCTCGATCTTTGTGCTCGGGACCCGACGCTGGCCGTCGCCTTGAGCCGACACATCGTCGGGCGCCTCGCCGCGCATGAGGCGCCGTCAGCGACGCGTCACGAGCCCGGAGCGCGATCGGAGGCGGAGACCCTCGTGTCCTTGTGTGCCGCCGAGCGGCATCCGAGCGCCTGACCAGCCAAGCCGGGCCCGCCCTCCGTGGCCCGTCTCAGTCCCACATGCCAGCGAGATCGGCGCGCAGGTCGACACGCGGCAGAGCGCCCTTTCCTTCGCCGGCTGCCTCGCCTGCCGGGCCGCCCCGTACCCGCTCGAAAAGGTGGAGAAGACGCTCGGGGATGAAGCGGGTGCGGTTGGCGCGGACGTGGCGGTCGCCGCGTGCGCGCTGAAGCAGTACGAAGAAGCGCTGCGGCACGATCAGATCCAACTCGTCCTTGGCCCGCGTCATCGCGACGTAGAGAAGCCGGCGCTCCTCCTCGATCTCGGCGTCGCTGCCGGTCGCCATGTCGGAGGGAATGCAGCCGTCGACGCAGTTGAGGACGAAGACGGCCTTCCACTCCTGGCCCTTGGCGGAGTGGATGGTCGAAAGGACGAGCTGCTCCTCGTCCCTGAGCGGCGGTCCCGCCTCGTCGCCCACGGCCTCGGGCGGATCGAGGGCGAGGTCGGTGAGAAAGCGCCCTCGGCCGGGCGAGCGGAGCGCTATCGTCAGCAGCTGGTCGAGGTCCAGGAGCCGGACCGTCGGGTTCTCGTGCAGCTCGGGCAAAAGGGGATCGTAGAACGCACGCACGCGCTCGAGATCGCCCGGCCAGGTGGGCTGGCGCACGAGGCCCGCCATCATGGCAGCGAAGGCATCCCAGAGATGACGCGCCGCGCCGGGCGGCTCCAGCCGATCGAGCCCCGCGGGCCCATCCGCGTCCAGCCTGCCCAGCAGTCGGCGGGCGATCGCCGGCCCGACGCCGGGCAGGAGCTGCAGGGTGCGGAACGCCGCCACGCGGTCGCGTGGGTTCTCGGCCCAGCGCAGGATCGCCATGACGTCCTTCACGTGAGCCGCCTCGAGGAATTTCAGGCCGCCCCATTTGACGAAGGGGATGTTGCGCCGGACCAGCTCCACCTCGAGCGCTCCGCTGTGATGGGCGGTGCGGAACAGCACCGCCTGCTGGAGCAGCGGCACGCCGGCCTCGCGCAGCTCGAGGATGCGGCGCACCACATGGTCAACCTGCGCGCCGTCGTCCGGGACCTCGACGAGGCGCGGCCGCGCGAGCCCCGGCCGGGCTGCCGCGAGGTTCTTCGTGAAGCGCTCCCGCGCGAGGCCGATGACGCCATTGGCGCCGTCGAGGATCGGCTGCGTCGAGCGGTAGTTGAGCTCGAGCGTCACGATCTCGGCGGGCAGCGTGAAGCTCTTCGGAAAGTCCAGGATGTTGCGCACGGTCGCCGCGCGGAAGCCATAGATCGCCTGGGCGTCGTCGCCCACCACCGTGAGGCCCCTGCCCTCGGGCTTGAGCGCCTTCAGGATCGCTGCCTGAAGCGGGTTGGTGTCCTGATACTCGTCGACGAGCACGAGATCGAACCGGCCGGCGACATCGGCCGCGAGCTCTGGAACGCGCATCAGGCGCTCCCAAAGGAGCAGAAGATCGTCGTAGTCGAGCACGGCCTGGTCGCGCTTCGCCTCGCCATAGGCCTTGAAGAGGGTCTTCAGCGCGTCCCGCCATTCGAGGCACCAGGGAAACTGGCGCCGCAGCACCTGGTCGAGCGGCTCACCCGCGTTGACCGTCAGCGAGTAGATGGCAAGACACGTGCCCTTGCGCGGAAAGCGCCGATCGCCCTTGGCAAGGTCGAGCTCGTCACGGACCAGATCGACGAGATCGGCGGCATCGCCGCGATCCAGCACGGTGAAGCCGGGTGGCAGGCCGATCTCCTCCGCATAGTGACGTAGAAGGCGACTCCCCACAGCGTGGAACGTGCCGGCCCAGCTGAGGCCCTCCGCCAGCCGGGCCTTGCCTGTCGCCACCTCGCCGCAGATCCGCTCGACCCTGCGGATCATCTCCTCGGCGGCGCGCCGGCTGAAGGTCAGGAGAAGCGTGCGCCGCGGATCGGCGCCTGCCAGCATCAGATGCGCCACGCGATGGGCGAGCGTCATCGTCTTGCCCGTGCCGGCCCCGGCCACGATCAGCAGCGGCGGGGGCGGTACGAACGGCGCACCCTGACGCACGCCAGCCCCTTGCACGCCAAAGGTCACGGCGGCGTTCTGGCGGTCGTTCAGCGCGTCGAGCAGCGAGTGAGCAGCAATCGTGGGCCATCCCTGTGGCTCATAGCGGCTCGGCGGCCGCATCGGAAGATGGCGGGTCCCGTTCGGCTGACGACAGCATGGACGAGAGTCGACCCGTCATGCACCGCTGCCGTCACCCACGATCGGATTGCAGCCCCCGCCGCGCTGCGCTTGTCGGCTTCCCCCCGGGCTGCGAAGCTCTGCTCCGGGTCGAAGAAAGGGAGGCAGCGCCATGAAGACCGCGGAGGTCATCGCGGAGATCCTGCGCCGCGAGGGTGTCGAGATGGTGATCGGCTATCCGGTCAACCACGTTCTCGAATACGCCGCGAGGATAGGGATAAGGCCGGTGATCGTGCGCCAGGAACGGACCGGTCTGCACATGGCCGACGCCATCTCGCGCGTCACCTCGGGCAAGAAGCTCGGCGTCTTCGCCATGCAGCACGGGCCGGGCACCGAGAACGCCTATGGCGGCATCGCCCAGGCGCACAGCGAGGCCATCCCGCTCCTCGTGATGCCGATGGGCTATGCCCGCAAGCTCGCCTGGGTACAGCCCAACTACCTCGCCAGCCTCCAGATGCAGGGCATCACGAAGTCGGCCGAGCCGATCACGACGGCCCGCGAGATCCCGGCCATCCTGCGCCGCGCCTTCACGCGGCTCAGGAGCGGCCGCGGCGGGCCGGTCCTGGTCGAGATCCCGATCGACGTCTGGGCCGAGGAGATCGACACCGTCGACTACACGCCGGTCCACCGCCTTCGCAGCGGCCCTGATCCCGAGGCAGTCGACAAGGCGGCCTCGATGCTGCTCGCCGCCAAGCGGCCCGTCATCTATGCGGGTCAGGGCGTGCACTGGGCCGAGGCCTGGGACGGACTCAAGGCGCTGGCCGAGCGGCTGGCCATCCCCGTCTGCACCAGCCTCGAGGGCAAGAGCAGCTTCCCCGAGGACCATCCGCTGGCGCTGGGCTCGGGCGGCCGCGCCATGCCTGAGACCGTCTTTCATTTCCTCAAGGAATCGGACCTGATCCTCGGCATCGGCTGCAGCTTCGGGCAGACGAGCTTCGGCGTCACGATGCCGAGCGGCAAGACGATCATCCACGCCACCCTCGACCCGATGGACGTCAACAAGGACCTCGCCTGCGCGCACGCCGTCCTGGGCGACGCGAAGCTCTTCCTCGAGGCGCTGCTCGCCGAGATCGACCGCCAGGACAAAGGCGGCGCCCGTGATCCGGGCCCCGTCGCCCGCGAGATCCAGGAGGTCCGCCAGCGCTGGCTCGACCGCTGGCTGCCGAAGCTCACCTCGGACGCCACCCCGCTCGATCCCTACCGCGTGCTCTGGGACCTCCAGCACACGGTCGACATGGCCGAGACGATCATCACCCATGACGCCGGCAGCCCGCGCGACCAGCTCTCGCCCTACTGGCGCTCGACCGTGCCGCTCTCGTACATCGGCTGGGGCAAGTCGACCCAGCTGGGCTACGGGCTCGGGCTTGCCATGGGCGCCAAGCTCGCCAAGCCGGACAAGCTCTGCATCAACGTCTGGGGCGATGCCGCCATCGGCTTCACCGGCATGGACATCGAGACCGCCGTCCGCGAGCGGATTCCTATCCTGTCAATTCTGCTCAACAACTTCTCGATGGCGATCGAGCTCAAGGTGATGCCGGAATTGACGGCCCGCTACCGCTCCACCGACATCTCGGGCGACTACGCGGCCTTCGCCCGCGCGCTCGGCGCCCATGGCGAGCGGATCACCGAGCCAAGCGAGATCGTGCCGGCCATCCGCCGCGGCATCGAGGCGACCCGCCAGGGCAAGCCCGCACTCCTCGAGTTCATCACGAGCAAGGAGGAATTGATCTCGAGCTTCAGCTAGCCGGTGGCGCGTCCAATGGGATAGCGACGTGCTTGAGCCTCGCTTGGTCCATCAGCTTGTTCATTGACGAACTATAGCCTAGAAGCTATATATGGCTTGGAGGGTTGTTCTCGTCGACGAATTCGACGCGGAGTTCGAGAAGCTCCCGTCGGAGGTTCAGGACTCGCTGTTGGCGCACGCCAAGCTCCTGGGCGAGTTTGGGCCCGGGCTGGGCCGTCCCTATGTGGACACTCTGAAGGGCTCGAGCTACGCGAACATGAAGGAGCTGCGCTTCAATGCGGAGGATGGTGTGTGGCGTGTCGCCTTCGCGTTTGACCCAGCTCGGAATGCCGCTTTGCTCTTGGCAGGCAGCAAGTCCGGCGTGAGCGAGCGGCGCTTCTACAGACAGCTTATTGCCAAAGCCGACAAGCGCTATGCGGCTCACCTAAGCCGGCATGCGGCGGTAGGAAGGCAGGAGAGATAGGATGGCTCGGACGTTGAATGACGTCATCGCTTCGCTTCCGGCTAGCCGGCGCGAGCGGGTCGAGGCGCGGTTCCTCGAGCTGAAGGACGAGGTGGAAGGTCTGCAAGAGCTGCGTCGTGTCACGGGCAAGGCGCAGGCCGACGTCGCGACCGCGCTCAAGATAAAGCAGCCGTCCGTATCGAAGATCGAGAAGCAGGCCGACATGTATCTCTCGACGCTGCGGAGCTATGTTGAGGCCGTCGGCGGTGAGCTCGAGCTGGTGGTCAGGCTGCCGGCCCGTCCACCGATCCGCCTGCAGCGCCTCGGTGACGCCGTTCCCGACGCGAAGGAATTGGCAAGCCGCCGCAAAGCAAGGGCCAATCCCAAGAAGCCGGCGGGTCGTTCGGCCTACGCTGGGTAGCGTGGGTCCCGCCAGCCCGGCGGGACGATCCGACTGACAGCGACAAGTCCAGCCCGAGCGGCGGCGGGCGGGACTGCGACGAGCCGTCCCGCCCCCGCCCAACGGCTCAGCCAGGCTGAACCAGAATCTTGACGTGCCGGTCACGGTTGGCCAGCAGCTCCTCGAATCCGCCCGGCACGATGTCGTCCACGCCGATGCGCTTGGTTATCAGTGGTGTCGGGTCGATGCGGCCGTCGCGCAGCAGGCTGATAACGCGCGGGAAGTCGTTGTTATAGCAGATGGTGCCGACGAGCCGGATCTCGCGCAGCACCATCGAGAGCATGTCGAGCTTGGCCGGATGGCCCCAGATGGCGATCATCACCATCGTGCCGCCGCGACGCACCGTGTCCATGGCGGAGGTGACGGTAGCCTCGTTGCCGGCGGCGTCGAAGGTGACCTCCGCACCCCGGCCGTGGGTGAGCTGCAGCACCTCGCTCGCGACATCGACCTTGCGCGGATCGAGGACGAGATCGGCCCTGAGCGTGCGCGCCATCTCCTGGCGCGCCGCAGCGGGCTCGACCACGATCACCGTGCCGGCACCGGCAGCCCTGAGGCAGAGGATCGTCGCCTGCCCGATCGGGCCGGCGCCATAGACCACGGCGACGTCGCCCGGACGCAGGGGCGACTGGCGCACGGCGTGGAACGCCACGGCCAGAGGCTCGACCATGGCGCCGATCTCGCTGCTGATGTCGCCCAGAAGGTGCGAGCGCTCGGCCAGGGCCACCACATACTCGGAAAACCCGCCCCCGCCGCCGGAGAGGCCCTGAAAGCCGATCTTGCGGCAGAGGTGATAGTCGCCCCGGCGGCACTCGTCGTCGTCGCCCGAAGAGAAGACCGGGTCAACGGCCACGCGGTCGCCGACCTTGAACCCGCTGACGCCCTGCCCGATCTCGGCGACCGTGCCCGCAAACTCGTGCCCCAGGATCAGCGGCAGGGTCTCGCCGGTGATGGGATGCGGCTTGCCCGGCGCGGGAACGAAGATCGGCCCCTCCTCGTACTCGTGCAGGTCGGTGCCGCAGATGCCGCACCAATCAATCTTCAGCTTCAGCGTGCCCGGCCGAACCTTGGGCTCGGGGCGATCCTCCACGCGAATATCCTCGCGGCCGTGATAGACGGCAGCTTTCATCATTAGCCTCCCGTTTCCTCGTCCTGTCGATCAGTCGAGAACGATGCCGCCGTCCACGAGCAGGGTCTGGCCCGTCATGAAGGCCGAGTTGGAGCTGGCGAGAAAGAGCGCCACGCCCACCATGTCGTCCGGCTGCGAGCCTCGGCCCAAAAGCGCCGTGGCGGCGAAGGTCTCGAAGGCCTCGTTGTCCTTGCTCGTGAGGCCGCTGTCGCGGAAGCCGCGGTCGATCAGCTTCCACATGTCGGTCGCGACCACGCCGGGGCAGATGGCGTTCACCCGGATCTTGTCCTTGGCGAAGGCGCGGGCGCCCGCCTGCGTGAGCGCCACGACGGCAAACTTGCTGGCCGAGTAGTGGGCCAGGGGCTCATAGCCCTGCTTGCCGGCGATGGAGGCCGTGTTGACGATGCTCCCGCCCGTGCCCTGCTGGATCATCTGGCGTGCCGCCTCCTGCATGCAGATCAGCACGCCGAGGCCGTTGACGTCCATGACCGCCCGCCAGTCCTCCTCCGTGATCGTGAGGAAGGGGCGCACCTGGGCGATGCCGGCATTGTTGAAGACCGCATCGACGCCGCCGAACGCCTTGACGGTGGCCTCGATCATCGCCTTGACGCTCGCCCGCTCGCGCACGTCCACCTGAACCGCCAGGGCTTTGCCGCCGGCGGCCTCGATACCCTCGGCTGTGGCTTTCGCGATCTTGAGATCGAGGTCAGCGATGACGAGATTGCCGCCCTCTGCGGCCATGGCCTTGGCCATCTCGGCGCCAATGCCGCGCCCACCACCGGTGACGATGATGCGCTGGCCTGCCAAGCGTCCTGGCATCCTTGTTCTCCCTGATATCAACCGATGTCCTGAGCGAGCCATCGATGGGCGTCTCCGGCCCACAATCAAACTGGTTCCACCGTGCCCCGTCGTCCAGATGGAATCCTGCCCTATCCGGACAATTAGCCGCGCGCCGAGAGCACAGCGCATCCGTGCTTGTCGTCAGCGTGCCGAGTCCGCCCAGCGCGGCCAATCAGGGCGTGCCAAGGACCAGGTTGGGAATGTAGGAAGACAGCGGCTTGAAAAGGACCACGAGGGCCAAAATGACGAGCTCGGCCACGATGAAGGGCCAGCAATAGCGTACCGTCTCGCCGTAGGGGCATTTGGCGATGCTGGAGGCGACGAAAAGCAGGACAGCGACGGGCGGCGTGGTTGAGCCTATCTGGGTCGCCATGACGACCGCGAGACCGAGCTGGAACTGGTCGATGCCGAGCTGCGTGCCGATGAAGACGGCGATGGGCACGCTGATGATCAGGATCGCCATGCTGTCGACGAACATCGTGAGCAGAAGCATGGCGAGGATCAGGAGAAGGAAGATCAGCTCGGGCGAGCGCGTGACACCCATGATGCCGCCCAGCACGAGCTGGTTGAAGTTGAGGTAGGCCAGCAGCCAGCCGAAGCCGCCGGCCATGCCGATGATGCCCGAGACCATGCAGGTCGTGACGGCGGCATCGATGAAGATGCGCGGCAGGTCCTTGAGCCCGATGGTGCGGTAGACGAAGCGGGCGATGAGAAAGGCATAGATGCAGACGATCACGCCCGCCTCGGTCGCGGTGAAGATGCCGCCCAGGATGCCGCCGATGATGATGACCGGGGCCAGCAGCGCGGGCCAGACGTGCAGCGTCGCCCGGGCCATGCGGCCCAGGGAGAAAGCACCTTCTCCCGATTGCAGAAACGGGTAGCGGGCGGCGCGACGGGAGTGCAGCCAGACGACGAACATCAGCGCCATGCCGACGAGGGCGCCGGGAATGATGCCGCCCAGGAAGAGGCCGCCGATCGAGACGTTGGCGAGCGACCCGTAGACGATCATCGTCATGCTGGGCGGGATGATGGCGCCGATGGTGCCGGCGGTGGCGCAGAGCGCCGCGGCGTAGCCCGAGGGATAGCCCCGCTCCTTCATGGCCGGGATCAGCACCGAGCCGATGGCCGAGGTGTCGGCCGTGGAGGAGCCCGAAACGCCGGCGAAGACCATGCTCGAGACCACGTTGGCGTGGGCGAGGCCGCCGCGGAAGTGGCCGACCACGGTCTCCGCGAAATCCACGAGCTTGCGGCTGATGCCGCCCTGAGCCATCAGCTCGCCGGCGAGAATGAAATAGGGCAAGGCCAGGAGGCTGAAGCTGTCGAGCGTCGTGAACATCTTTTGTGGGTAGAGCGCCAGCACGAGCCCGGGTGCCAGCAGAATGCCGGCGAATCCCGACCAGCCCCAGGGCCAGGATGATCGGCAGGCCGACGAAGATCATGACGAGGAGGGCGAGGAAAAGCCCGAGCAGCATCATGCGCCCCAAACCTCGCGAAGCGGGCACCACGCTAGCTCGCAAGCCGGGCATGGGCGACGAGGCGGCGGGCGGCGACGAGCACGGTGTAGGCTGCGCCGCCCAGGATGCCGCCATAGACCCAGTCCATGCGCAGGCCCAGGCCCGGGCTGTGCTGGAGACGAAGGAAGTGCATGAGCTGCACCGTGCCGACGAGGATCGCCAGGGCGAGCCCGATCCACAAGCAGCTCGACGATCACGGCGAAGACGAGACGCCCTCTTCTGCCCAGCCGCGCCGGGATCAGGTCGAGGCCGATATGAGCACCCCGGCGGTAGGCCACCGGGATGCCCAAGAAAACGATCCAGATCTGGCCGTAGCGCTGGAACTCCTCGCTCCAGCTCAGCGAGTAGTTGAAGAAGAACCTGTTCGTCACCTGAGCCGCCCCGACGAGGACGATCGCCAGGAAAATCAGGAAGATGAAAAGCTCGACCGCGCGATCGAGGCCGTCAAGAGCCCGGCTCACGGGCCCGACCGTCCGCCCGCGCCTCAGCCCGGCGCCGCCTCGCGGATGCTGCCCAGGAGGTCGGTGGCGCCGATGTCCTTCGCGAGCTTGTCCTGAAGCGGGACGGCCGCCTCCTTGAAGGGCGTGGTGTCGATCTCGTTGACCGTCAGGCCGACCTTGGTGAGCTCGGCCAGCGCCGCCTTGTCGCGGCCGGGCGCCAGCGCATAGTTGATCTCGGACGCGAGGTCGGCCGCCTCCTGCATCACCTGCTGCTGCTCCGGCGATAGCTGCTGCCAGAGCGAGAGCGAGTAGGCCATGACGGTGGGGCCCAGAAGGTGGCGGGTCAGCGCCACGTGCTTGGTGACCTCATAGAGCTTGCTCGAGATGACCACGGCCGGCGCATGCTCGAAGCCGTCGAGGACGCCCGTCTGCAGCGCCGTATAGGTCTCGCCGAAGGCCATCGGCGTCGCGTTGGCGCCCATGGCGTTGAGGGCGGCCACATAGATCGGCGACTGGATGGTCCTGATCTTCAGGCCCTTCATGTCCTCGGGCTTGAGGACCTCCTTGGTCCGCGTCACGACGTTGCGGTAGCCCCAGCTCGTGCCCCAGCCCAGCACCTTGAAGCCCGACTTCTCGAAGTCCGCGGCCAGGGTCTTGCCGATCGGGCCGCCCAGCGCACGCTCCACGTGACCGTAGCTCTGCCACATGAACGGCAGGTCGAGCACGCCCACCCGGGGGATGAAGGTGTTGAAGAGCGCCGTGCCGCCTATGTACATCGTGGCGCCGGCGCCGAGCTGCAGGCCCTGGATCACGTCCTGGTCGGTGCCCGAGCTCGCTCGAGCCGTGCACCTCGACCGTCAGGCTGGGCGAGCGGCCGGCCACGTAGCTCTTGAGCACCCAGCCCGACATGCCGTTGTCGTTCTTGAGGTCGGCCACGGTCGAGAAGCCGATCTTGACGACGGTCGGCTGGTCCGCCGCCGATGCCGGCCGCGCCAGCGTCGCCGCCGCGATCGCGAGGCCGCCCTGCTTCAGAAGCCCGCGACGCCCCATCGCCATCCGCATCTCTGCCTCCCGCCTTACTTTTCTGTAACGCCAGCAAGGGGCCCGGCCCGTGTCGAGTCAAGCCCCTTCTGCGGGAAACAGGACAGGACGCCGGGGCGCGGCGCGACAGGGTTCGGCACCACTTTCACGTGAGGGGATGGGCGAATATGCTTGACTTCTTTCCCGAATAGATGCAATTATTACTCCTAATAGTGTCAAGTAAAGAATAAACGCTTGCCGAGGCTAGAGGTGGGGCTGCACCTGCCGGATCATCGGCAAGTCAGGGAGGAGCAAATGAAGACCATCAAGGGGCCTGGGCTGTTCCTGGGCCAATTCGCTGGGGACGAGGCTCCGTTCAACAGCCTGGGCGCCATGTGCGGCTGGGTGAAGGAATGCGGCTTTGCGGCCGTCCAGCTGCCCATGTGGGACGCTCGCTTCATCGATGTGAAGAAGGCGGCGGAGTCCAAGGACTACGCCGACGAGCTCAACGGCATCGCCAAGGAGAAGGGCGTCGTCATCTGCGACACGGCGAGCCATATCCAAGGCCAGCTCTGTGCTGTCCACCCGGCTTACGATACCTGGATGGACGGCCTGTGCCCGCCCGAGGTGCGTAACAACCGCAAGGCGCGGCAGGCGTGGGCGGTCGATCAGCTCAAGGCCTGCGCGCGCGCCTCGAGAAATCTCGGGCTCACCGAGCACGCGACCTTCTCCGGTGCCCTCGCCTGGCCCTTCTGGTACCCGTTCCCCCAGCGCGACGCCTCGCTCATCGACGAGGCCTTCGACGAGCTCGCCCGGATCTGGACGCCCATTCTCGACGTCTACGAGGAGAACGGGGTCGATCTCTGCTTCGAGCTGCACCCCACCGAGGATCTCTACGACGGCGAGACCTTCGAGATCTTTCTCGACCGGGTCAAAGGGCACGCGCGTTGCAACATCAACTACGACGCCAGCCACTTCCTGAAGCAGGGCCTCGACTATATCGACTTCATCCGACTCTATCACGAGCGCATCAAGATGTTCCACGTGAAGGATTCGGAGTTCAACCCGACCGGCAGGCAGGGCTTTCTGTCCGGCTATCAGCCCTGGCTGAAGCGGGCAGCGCGTGACCGCTCGCTGGGCGACGGCCAGACGAATTTCGGCGCCATCTTCTCGCTGCTGACCGAGTTCGACTTCGGCGGATGGGCGGTCTACGAGTGGGAAGACTGCATCGAGCATCCCGCCGACGCAGCACCCAAGGGCGCCCGGTTCATCCGGGACCACATCCGCCGCGTCACCGACAAGACCTTCGACGACTTCGCCGGCGGCAAGGGCGACACGTCGGACGCGCGCAAGATCCTCGGCCTGGACTAGGCGCCATGGCGATCAGATCCTTCGGCACCGAGCAGGCGGCGCAGAAGCTCCGCCTGGGCATGGTGGGCGGTGGGCGCGGCGCCTTCATCGGCGCGGTCCACCGGATGGCGGCTCGGCTCGACGACAAATGGGAGATCGTGGCCGGCGCCCTGTCGGCCGATCCCGAGAACGCGAAAGCCTCCGGCCTCGACCTCGGCCTCCAGAGCGAGCGCATCTACGGCTCGTGGCGGGACATGGCGGCCCGCGAGGCGGAGCGCGACGACGGCATCGATGCCGTCTCGATCGTCACGCCCAACCATCTCCATTTCGAGGTGGCCAAGGCGTTCCTCGAGGCGGGCATCCACGTCATCTGCGACAAGCCGATGACCCTGACGCTCGAGGAGTCGCTGGAGCTGGTGAGGATCGCGCGCCGAGAGCGGCCTCGTCTTCGTCCTGACCCAGAACAACACCGGCTATCCGCTCGTGCGGCAGGCCCGCCGGATGGTCGCCGACGGAACGCTGGGCGAGATCCGGGTCATCCGGACGTCCTACGTCCAGGACTGGCTGGCGACGGCGATCGATCAGGAGGGCCAAAAGCAGGCCGTCTGGCGCACGGACCCGAAGACGGCCGGCGCCGGCGGCTCGATCGGCGACATCGGCGTGCATGCCTTCAACCTCGCCGCCTTCATCTCCGGCCTCGAGCTCAGCGAGGTCTGCGCCGACCTCCAGCAGCTACGTGGCCGGCCGCCAGCTCGACGACAATGCCAACGTCCTGCTGCGCTACAAGGGCGGCGCCACCGGCACGCTGTGGACGTCGCAGGTGGCGCCCGGCAACTACAACCGCCTCTCCATCGGCGTCTACGGCGCCAAGGGCGGCATCGAGTGGGTCGGGGAGGACAATGACAATCTGTCCTACACGCCGCTCGGCGAGCCTACCCGCCAGATCACCCGGGGTGGGCCAGGCTGCCTGGACGTCGCCAACGCCGCAACCCGCATGCCGCCCCGCCACCCGGAAGGCTATATCGAGGGCTTCGGCAACATCTACGCCAACGCCGCCGAGCTGATCTGGGCCAAGAAGGAGGGACGCGATCCCGACTCCTTCGCCACCGACCTGCCGACCGTCGAGGACGGCGCCCGCGGCCTCGCCTTCATCGAGGCCTGCGTGCGCTCGAGCCGCAACGGCGCCACCTGGGAGCGGGTGAGGGCTGGACCTCTAGCCGGCCGGCCGCCGAGACTGCTTCAGCTTCACCGCGCCTCGGTCAGGCGCACCCCAGCTCGAGCGCGTAGTCGATGGCCTCGATCATGCTGGTGGCATCGGCCACACCCTTGCCCGCGATGTCGAACGCCGTGCCGTGGTCGACCGAGGTGCGGATGATCGGCAGCCCCAGCGTGACGTTGACGCCCGAGAGCGCCTTCCACTTGCCGGTCACCGGGTCGATGTCGAAGCCCAGGAGCTTCGTCGGCACGTGCCCCTGGTCGTGGTACATGGCGACCACCGCGTCGTACTGCCCGCCGCGCATCTTGACGAAGACGGTGTCGCCCGGAACGGGTCCCTCGACCGCGAGCCCGCGCGCCTGATAGTCGGCGACGAGCGGCTCGGTGATGTCGATGTCCTGGCGGCCGAAGATGCCGCCTTCACCGGCGTGCGGGTTGAGCGCCGCCACGGCGACCCTGGGCCGCTCGATTCCAAGGCGTTGCATCGCCTCGATCGTCAGGTCGACGACGCGGCGCACCCGCTCCGTCGTCATCAGCCCCGGCACCTTCTCAAGCGCCACATGCGTCGTGACGTGGCTGACCCGGAAGCTGCCATGGGCCAGCATCAGCACCGTGCCGCGCGTGCCCGTCAGATGCGCCAGCAGCTCCGTGTGGCCCGGGAAATGGTAGCCAGCGAGATTGAGCGCCGCCTTGTTGAGCGGGGCCGTCACGATGGCGGCGGCCTCGCCGGCCACAGTCAGGCGCACCGCCCGATCGATCGCGGCGTAGGCCAGCCGGCCGCCCTCGGCCGAGACCTCGCCGATCGGCAGGTCCGCCTCGCGCGCCGAAGCCTCAACCACGGCGACGCGCGGGAAGACGGCGCCCTTCGGATCCTCGACGAAGCTGACGTCCAGCCCCAGCTGCTCGGCCGCCTTGGCCATGCAGCTCCGCGTGCCGCAGACGAGCATCGGCGGCGGATCGGGACGCTCGGCCAGAGCGCGCAGGGCCTTCAGGATGATCTCCGGCCCGACCCCGGCCGGGTCGCCCATGGTGATCGCGATGGGTCGGCGCTCGGCCATGCTCAGCCCCTCTCGTAAAGCTCGATGATGTCCAGAAGGACGCTCGGCGCGCCGAAGCCGCCCGACTTGCTGACGACCGCGACGCCAGCCCACGCCCCGCCCTCGAGGATCGAGACGGGAATGCCCGGCGTCAACTCCCCGACGACGCTCAGCCCCTCGGCGTCCAGCGCGCGGCAGAGCCGCATCAACGTGTCCCCGCCGCTGACGACCAGTAGGCCCGGTGGCGGGGCCGTGCGCCATGGCGCGGCCGATGGCGTCGACCGTCGAGCATGCCGCATCGACGGATGTGGCGGCCGGCAGGTCCAGATGGACCAGGGCGCCCTCATGCCGCAAGGGGAGCGGCGGCAACGCATCGGTCTCGGCGATGACGACGGCCGACCCGGGCCGCGCGTCGGCGAGCGAGAGCGCCTGCTCGCGGCTCACCGGATGCGGCGTGCCGATCAGCGCGAGCCAGGGGCCACGGGCGCCGGGCAAGCGACGCCGGCCGCGGCGCGCCCGCGAGCGCCCGCGCGAGGCCGGCCGTGCCACACCAGAGCGTAGGCCCTGGCAGGCTTCTTCCCGTCTTCGACGAGTCGCCACGAGATCGGCGTCGCTCTCGGCATCGCAGAGATGCACGGCGGGGCCCGCGAGCGGCCGCCCCTCGCCACCAGCCTGCACCTCGACGCCGAGCGCAGCGAGCTCGGCCGAGAGATCGACGCCCACATCCTCGAGGCCGCCAGCCGATCGCACGAGCTGGCGGCCGCCACGCGTCACCCGGCCCTGCGCGGGAAAGGCCGGAGCGATCACGGCGCTACGAAACCTGCCGCGGTAGCGAGGCAGGCCGCGATCTCGCGCGCCGCATGGCCGCGAAGGCGGCTGTCGAGCTTCTTGAAGGCGAGATCGGCGCCCGCGAGAAGCGCCGGCCGCCGCGCGTGTGGCCATCGGCGGCCGCGGCGCCGTCCACTTCCCGGGTCTCGGTATCGAGGACGAGACTGCCGCGCGCCTCGCCCGGTAGCGGCGGCCAGCGCACCGGCAAGGGCCTATCGGCAGCGGCGAAGGGTGCCGCCGCATCGAGGGCACCCGTCAGATCGTCCGCGATCAGCCGCAGATTCCGCACCGTGCCTCTCAGGCGAGGCGACGGAGGTACTGGCCGACGAAGTCGTGGTCGACGAAGCGGACATAGGCGTCGACGAGACGGCGCGTCACCGGGCCGAAGACCTGGCCCTCCGGACCGATGGGAGCGCCGTTGACGCTCGTCACGGGGCAGATGCAAAGGCTCGTCGACGTCAAGAAGATCTCGTCGGCGTTGTAGGCGTCATAGAGGTCGAGATCGGCCTCGCGGCACGGGATCTTTTCACTTGCCGCCAGATCGATGACCGTCTGCCGACTGACGCCGGGCAGAACGAACTTCTCACGCGGGGTCAGCAGCTCGCCGTCGCGCACGAAGAAGATGTTGGAGCCGAGGCCCTCGGCGAAGTTGCCGTCGAGATCGAGCAGCACGGCCCAGGCCTCGGGGTCCTGGCTCTGCACCTCCTGGTCGCCCACGATCATGTTCAGATAGTTGTGGGTCTTCGCGCGCGGCGTCAGCGACTGCGGCGGGATGCGGCGATTGGATGGCACGATGACCCGGATGCCGTCGCGATAGTGGGCGGCCCGGTCCTCGAGCGGCAGCGGCATGCATTCGACGATGACGTTGGGGCCGTGATGATCCAGATTGTCGCCCGGCACCTGCTTCACGCCGCGCGAGATGCGCTGGCCCACCCAATAGTCATCGTCGGGGCCGAGCAGATGGCGGTTGCGCTCGAAGGTCTCCTCCGATGCCCGGATCATCTCGGCCGGGCTCAGCCCCGGATCGATCCGCAGATAGCGCAGCGAGCGGTAGAGCCGGTCGATGTGCTCCTGAATCTTGAACAGCCGGTGGCCGAAGGTGCGGGTCATGTCGAAGCAGCCGTCGCCATAGACGAAGCTGCGGTCGCGGAACGGAACCTTGACCTCGCTCTCCGGCACGTAGCGGCCGTTGAAGTAGGCGATGCGCTCGTTCGACAGGCTCGGCACCTGATGGGCCTCCGGGATCGATGGGCATGTGGCCGGCCGGATCGGCCGGCGCCCGATCATGCGACGCCCGGGGTCCCGGTCGCAACCTGCGTGAATGCGAGGGCTCGTGGGCGTAGGATGCGAAGCGGCGGCGCGTTGCCGAGCCGAACGGCAGCCCGGATCGTATCGCAGAGAGCCCTATGAGCCCGGCAGGAGACATTGCAGCCAGAGCCTACTGGGCAACCGCGCCCGGTCGTGGCGAGATCCGCGAGCAGCGGCTCGCGGCGCCGGGCGATGACGAGGTGCTGGTCCGCACGCTCTGGTCTGGGGTCAGCCGCGGCACCGAGGCGCTGGTCGCCTCGGGCCGCGTTCCTGCAAGTCAATGGCAGACGATGCGCTGCCCGTTCCAGGAAGGCGACTTTCCCTTTCCGGTGAAGTACGGGTACGCGGCCGTGGGTTGCATCGAGGCCGGGCCGGAGTCGCTGCTCGGCCGTATCGTCTTCTGCCTGCACCCGCACCAGACGGCCTTCGTCGTGCCGGCGACGGCGGTGACCCCTCTTCCCGACAGGCTGCCGCCCGAGCGGGCCGTCCTCGCCGCGAACCTCGAGACGGCCCTCAACGCCGTCTGGGACGCAGGCATACTGCCGGGCGATCGCGTGGCCGTGATTGGTGCCGGGGTCGTCGGCGCCCTGGTCGGCCTGGCTTGCCGCTCGCATCCCGGGCACGGAGATCGACGCTGGTCGACATCGAGCCGGCTCGAGCTGCCCTGGCCGAGCGGCTGGGGGTCCCCTTCGCCTCTCCCGACGACGCGCCCGCGAGGCCGATATCGTCGTCGAGGCCAGCGGCAGCGGCGCCGCGTTGGCCCACGCCCTGGGGCTCGCCGGCTTCGAGGCGACCGTGCTGGCTCTTGGCTGGTACGGCGACGCCAAGCCGTCCCTGCCGCTCGGCGAGGCCTTTCACAGCCGCCGGCTGAGGATCGTCTCCTCGCAGGTGGGTGCCGTCGCGACATCGCGCGGCGCTCGCTGGTCACACGCCCGACGGCTGGGCAAGGTCATGGACCTCCTCGGCCGATCCCGCGCTCGACGCGCTCTTCAGTGGGGAGAGCCCGATTTGCCGATCTGCCGGACGTCATGCCGCGTATTCTGGGCTCGGCCGGCGCCGTGCTTTGCCATCGCGTCCGCTACGATTGATCGCTAACCTCTGGGGGATGCCCATGTACACCGTCAAGGTGCGCGACCACGTGATGATCGCCCACAGCTTCAAGGGCGAGGTATTCGGCCCGGCGCAACGCCTCCACGGCGCTACCTTTGTGGTTGATGTCGAGTTCCGCCGATCGGAACTTACGGCTGAGAACATTGTTGTTGACATCGGCCGTGCTTTGGAAGTTCTAAAATTGACGCTTGAGTGAAATAAACTATCAGAACCTCGACGAGCTGCCGATGTTCGAGGCCGAGAACACAACGACCGAGTTCCTGGCGCGCTGGGTGTTCGATCGCATGCGCGCGGCGATCGACAAAGGGGACCTCGGACCGGGCTCCGAGAGCCTCAACTCCATCAAGGTCGAGATCGGCGAGAGCCATGTCGCCTGGGCTGGCTATGAGGGCAAGATTGGTTGACCGGGCGAGAGACCTGATCTTCGCGATATCCGGCGACCCGGCCTTACGCACCGGCGGCTATATCTATGACAGCCGCCTTGCGGCGGGCTCCGGAGCCGCGGCTGGACGATCCGTCGCCTGAGCCTTGACGAGAGCTTCCCGCAACCGGACGATGCGGCACTCAGGGCGGCCGATGCCGCCTATGCGGCCATCGATGTCGGCGCGCTTGTCCTCACCGACGGTCTCGCATTCGGGGCCATGCCCGAGATAGCCGCTCGGCACGCCGATCGCCTCCGTCTCGTCGCCCTCGTCCATCACCCTTTGGGCTACGAGACGGGGCTCGAGCCCGGCCGCGTGGCGGATCTCGTCCGCAGCGAGCGCGAGGCGCTGGCTGCCGCCCGGGCCGTGCTGGTGACATCCGAGACGACACGGCGCAGCCTCATCGAGGCGTTCGGGGTTCATCCGGGCCACATAGGGGTGGCGCCTCCGGGAACCGATCCCGCACCGCTGGCCGTCGGTTCCGGCGGACCCTCTCTGCAGCTTCTGGCGGTGGGGTCGATCATTCCTCGCAAGGGCTTTCCGGCACTGGCCGAAGCGCTCGCTGGACTTGCGGATCTGCCCTGGAAGCTGACGATTGTCGGCAGCATGGAGCACGCACCCGAGGAAACGACGCGCCTTCAGGCGACGATTGACGGGCACGGGCTCACGGATCGCGTGCTGCTCGCGGGCGAGCTCGACGCCGCCGAGCTCGCCAAGCTGTACCGCGCCACGGATCTCATGGTCTCAGCCTCGACATATGAAGGCTTTGGCATGGCGCTTGCCGAGGGGCTGGCGCACGGCCTGCCGATCGTCGCCATAGCCGGCGGCGCCGTGGCCGACTGGCTGGATCCCGGTGCCGCCGTGCTCGTGCCGGGCGAGCGCCCGGGTGCGCTCCGCGAGGCGCTTGCAGCGGTTCTCACCGACCCTCGTCTGCTTGACCCGCCTCAGAGCCGGCGCTGCCCGCGCTCGCGAAGCCCTGCCGACCTGGGCCGATACGGCAGCCTCCGCCGAGGCTCTGCTCTTGCGGGCGACCTCGCCGTGAGCGCCTTCTCGAGCGACTGGCTGGCGCTGCGCGAGCCCGCCGATGCCCGCGCGCGCGACCTGGCCCTGCTCCGGCTCCTGGCCGGCTGGGCCGCGCTCGGGGGCCGCTCGCCATCGTCGATCTCGGCAGCGGCACCGGCGCCAACCGCCGCTGGCTGGCGCCGCGGCTGCCTGTGCCACAGCACTGGAGCCTGGTCGAGGGGGATCCGTCGCTGATTGCCGCAGGCACGGCGCTCGCCGGACCGGATGCGGCCTGCCGCTACGTCGAGGCCGATCTCGAGACGGAACTCGAGGCGGTGTTGGCGCCACCCGTCGGCCTCGCCACGGCCTCGGCCCTGATCGACCTCTGCTCGGCCGCCTGGCTCCAACGACTCGTTGCGGGCGGTGATCGAGGCCAAGGCGGCCCTGCTGATCGCTCTCACCTACGACGGTCGCATCGCCCTCGAGCCTGCGCATCGCGCTTGATGGCGACGTCGTCGCTCTAGCCAACCGCCATCAGCGCCAGGACAAGGGGCTGGGCCCGGCGCTCGGTCCCGATGCCACCCACCATCTGGCGACGCTCCTCGAGACAGCGCCCGGCGCATGCCATGTCGCGACGAGCGACTGGCATCTCGCTCCTGGGGACAAGGGCCTTCAGGCCGCTCTGATCGACGGGTGGGCAGCTGCGGCGCTGGAAATCGACCCGGCGCGTCGCGATCCCATTGAGCGCTGGCGTGCCCAGCGGCTGGGCTGGGTGGGAGGCGGCCAGAGCAAGGCCCTGGTCGGCCATCAGGATCTCCTTTTCCTCCCGACCTGAGAGGAAGGAGATCAGGCTCCGCCGGCCTCGCTCGCTGGATCGTCGCCTGCGAGGGAGATCGTCCGGCGCACGCCTCGGCCCCCCGGGATCACACGCAGGAGATGGCCGCTCCGCGTGGCTTTGGTCTCGAGATAGAAGCGATTGTGGCGGTTGGCGGCAAAGCTCAGCGGCACACGCTCATCGACCTGGATGCCATGGCGCTGGAGCGCGCCCAGCTTCTCGGGATTGTTGGTGAGCAGGCGGATGCGCTCGAGCCCGAGCTTCCTCAACATCTCGGCGGCGGTCGCAAAGTCGCGCTCATCCGGCTGGAATCCCAGATGCGTATTGGCATCGACAGTGTCGAGCCCCTGGTCCTGGAGCCGGTAGGCGCGGATCTTGTTGACGAGGCCGATGCCCCGGCCCTCCTGCCGCAGATAGAGGAGCACGCCCGAGCCGGCCTTCGCCATGAGCCGCAAGGCCCCGTCGAGCTGCTCGCCACAGTCGCAGCGCATCGAGCCGAAGAGATCGCCCGTCATGCACTCCGAATGCAGCCGGCAGAGGGGCGCCGCCTCGACCTCGCGGGTCGCCAACGATCAACGCCACCTGCTCGGGGCCGCCACCGTCCGCCCGAAAGACGACCAGGCGCGCGTCCTCGGTGGCCTCGATCGGCAGGCGTGTCTCGACAACCGGTCGCAGGCTGCGAACCTCGCGCTCGCGCTCGGCAAAAACCTCGGCAGCGTCGAGCAGCGGCTCGTCGCCACACTCGCTCCTCGCCCGACCGGCAAGCTCAACAGGAGAGGCAGCAGCCCCGCCGTGCTTGGCAAGCTCGATGCCCGCCCGCTCCGCCTCCCGCGCATGCTCGATCGCCACCCCTCCGGCAAACGCCTCCCGGGCAGGCTCGCCCACCTCGGCGATGTCGAGAATGGCCCTTGGATCGCTCGCCTCCCGGATCGGCAGCGCGACGCAGCCGATCGAAGGCACGGCGAAGCCCAGCGTCTGCGCCCTGCTACCAGTCAGCACGAGCCGGGCGTCCGGATGCTGGAGAATGGCGCAACCCTCGACGAGTCCGTCCACTGGTACGATCCGGATGGTGCCCAGGGCGTCGCGAATCCGGCAGGTCCCACGGCTCCGTAACGCACCACGGGCCGCGACGACACGCGCCGTGCTGCGCCGATCTCCCTGGCCTCTGTCATCCATCATGATCCGTCTGACCCGATTTGTTCTCTGCGCCTACCGCATGGCCACTTGCCTATACGTCCGACGGCCGCGGACGGTTCCGCCCCGAGGACCGATATACGGCGGGCGAGGCCGAAGACGACGGTCCCGCCACGCTCTCGCCCCATCACAAGACGCTGAGCGCCGGACGGATGAGGAGAGGGATGGGCATATAGGTCGGCACCGCGGCCGGAGCAGCCCGCCGCCGCGGAGCACGACACGCCGCCTCGTCCGCTAGGAGCCGCTCTCTCCCTCCAGCATATCGCAAAGCGCCAGCGCCACCACCTTGGTTGCTCGCGTCAGATCGTCCAGCGGCAGGCGCTCGTCGGCGCGATGGGCGTTGGCCTCCTCGATCGTGTGCGGGCCGGCGCCGTAAAGCACGATCGGCATGCCCGCAACGGCGTAGTGACGGGCATCCGTGTAGAGCGGCACGCCCATCGTCCGGACCGGCTCGCCCATGATGCGGCTGGCATGGCGCGTGAGCGGGCCGGCGAGGCGCTCGTGGCCGGCGATCGGCACCAACGGCCGGGCCAGGAGGATCCGCCGGACCTCGGCCCGGGCGCCCGCGACCTCCCCTGCCGCCCCCGTCACGACCTCCCGCAGCCGCGCCTCCACCACCGCCGGGTCCTCCTCGGGGATCATGCCGGCGATCCAGGCGCAGCGTCACCTTGTCCGGCACGACATTGGTATTGATGCCTCCCTTGATCAGCCCGACGGTGAGCTGCGGCGAGCCGATACCCTCGATCGCCGAGACCTGCCCGGCATAGCCCCGGCGCTCGGCATAGAGTGCCCTGCAGCACGGCCGTCGCGGCCTCGAGCGCATCGATCCCGGTGGACGGCTTGGCAGCATGCGCCGAGCGGCCCGTCACCTCGACCTCGAGATGAAGGCAGCCATTGTGCGCGGTGACGACGGCGTAGCTGAAGCCGGCGGCGATCGCGAGTCGGGGCGGCTGATGCCCTGATCGAGCAGCCATTTGGGCCCGATCTCGCCGCCGGCCTCCTCGTCATAGGTGAGGTGCAGCTCGACCGTGCCTCGCTTCGGCGCCGCCGCCTCCACCAGGGCCCGCATGCGCGAACGCATAGGTCGCGAAGTCGGACTTCGAGACGGCGACGCCGCGGCCGTACATCCAGCCGTCCACGATCGCCGCCCCGTAGGGATCCTGGGTCCAGCCGGTTGCCCGGCGGCACGACGTCGCCATGGGCGTTCAGGGCCACGACCGGGCCCGGGCCGAAACGTCGCCGGACGACGAGATTGGTGACGGCCACCATGCCCGCCGCGCGGACCGACCGGCTCCGGCACCGGGTGCCGCTCGACCTCGAAGCCCATCTGCTCGAGCAGCTCGGCAGCGCGGGCCGCATGAGCGACGCAGTCGCCGGGCGGGTTGTCCGAGGGCACCTTGACGAGCTCCGCCAGGAAGCCGGACCGCCTCCTCGCGATGGGCATCGACGAACGACTCGATCCCGCTTTGATAGTCGGCCGTTGCCATCACTCCGTTTCCCCGCCTGCGATCGAAGGCAGGGAACGTGTCACCGCGCCGGCCGGCTGCCAAGGGCCGGGACGACCGATGACGCGGCGGCCGCGTGGCGTAGGTAGAGTGATCCCGTCATCTTGGAAACAGCGGCCGCGAGGAGGTGCCGATGACCGCCCTGCCTTTCCGTGCCGCAACGACGCTCGCCGACGCCGTGCGCAGACGGGAGGTGGGCTGCGTCGAGCTTTTGGACCTCTACGTCGAGCGCTGCCGGCGATTCGGATCCCCTGCTCAACGCCGTCGTCGTCATGGACCTTGAGCGAGCCTATTACGACGCCGAGCAGGCGGATGTCGCGATCGAGCGCGGCGCCGAGTTGGGGCCTCTGCATGGGGTGCCCATGACCGTGAAGGAGTCCTTCGACGTTCGTGGCCTGCCCACGACCTGGGGGCTCGCCGACCAAGAAGGGCACAAAGCCGAGCGGGACGCGGTAGCGGTCGAGCGCTTCAGGCGGGCGGGCGCCATCGTCTTCGGCAAGACCAACGTGCCCACGCTCCTCGCCGACTGGCAGACCTCCAATCCGCTCTACGGCACGACCAACAATCCCTGGGATCCGAGGCCGGTCGCCGGGGGGCTCCTCGGGCGGGGCCGCCGCGGCCCTCGCCGCCGGCCTCACCGGCCTCGAGGCGGGCAGCGACATCGGCGGCTCGATCCGCAATCCCGCCCATTATTGCGGCGTCTACGGCCACAAGCCGACCTTCGGCATCTGCTCGCCCTGGGGCCACAGCCTCGGTGGCGCTGTCTCCAGGGCCGACATGTCCGTGATCGGCCCGCTCGCTCGCAGCGCCGTCGATCTGGAGGTGGCGCTGGGCGTGATGGCCGGCCCGGACGAGATCGATGGCGCCTGCTGGCAGCTCGCACTGCCGCCGGAGCCGCGCGACCGGCTCGACCATTTCAAGGTCGCGGTGATGCTGACCGACCCGGTAGCGGAGGTCGACGGAGAGCGTCGCCGACCGCCTGCAGGCGCTAGCCGACTTCCTGATGCACCAGGGCTGCCGGGTCGACCACTCAGGCCCGGCCGGCGCTGGACAGCCGAGGAGGTCCAGGAGGTGTTCCTGGGCCTTCTGCGCGCGGCCACGTCGAGCCGGATCGCCGAAGCCGACTTCACGAGCCAGATCGAGCTCGCCCGGCGGCTGCCCGCCGACGATCCGAGGCTATCTGCGCGTGGCGGCCCGCGCCAACACCATGCGCCACCGGGATTGGCTGGAGCTGAACGAGCGGCGGCACCGGATGCGGCGCGCCTGGACGGCCTTCTTCGCCGACACCGATCTGCTGCTCTGCCCGGCCGCCGCCTCGGCCGCCTTCCCGCACGACCAGGCCCGCCTAGCGCAACGAGCGCACCGTCGAGGTCAATGGCCACCCGGTGCCAGCAACCGCCCAGCTCTTTTGGGCCGGCTATTCGGGCCTCGCCTACCTGCCCTCGACCGTAGCCCCCAACGGCCTCACGCCCCAGGGCCTGCCGGTCGGCGTCCAGATCGTGGCTCCGCACGGCCACGACCTCCGGGCGATCCGCTTCGCCCAGCTCCTGGAGCAGGCATGGTGCGCGCTTCGTCCCGCCGGCCGGCTAGACCTGAGCGGGCGGCGTCGCGGATGATCGGGGATCTCGCGCGCGCCTTCGGCGCGCTCGGCGACCGCCGTGCCCGCGGCGTGGTGTGGCTCGGCGTCGGCCTGTCCCTCCTGACCCTCGCCCTGCTCGACGCTGGGCGTCGACGCGCTTCTGGGACCGAGCTCGCGGCTACGAGCTATCGGCTGGCTCAATCGGACCATCGAGGTTCTGGGCACCGCTCGGCACCCTGATCGTCGCCTGGTTCCTCTTCCCGAGCGTGGTCGTCGCCGTCTCCAGCCTCTTCCTCGAGCGCGTCGTCGACCTCACCGAGGCACGCTTCTATCCGGGCCTGCCGCCGCCACGCCCGGTACCGATCCTCGAGCAGGTGCTGGCGGCGCTGCGGCTCCTCGGCATCTCGCTGCTGCTCAACCTCCTGACCCTGCCGCTCTATCTTCGTCCCGGCTGGTCAACCTGGTCCTGTCGGGTGCTGCTGAACGGCTATCTGGTCGGCCGCGAATATTTCGAGCTCGTGGCGCAACGCCGGGTCGCGCCCGGAGGCGCTGGCGCCCCGCGGCGGCGCAAGGCGCGATGGATCTTCTGGAGCGGCGGTGCCGTGATCGCCATGCTCCTGGCCGTGCCGATCCTCAACCTCGCGGCACCGGTGATCGGCGCCGCCTTCATGACCCACCGGCTGAGCCGAACCCGACCCCGACAGCCTCCTTCAGCGCTTGGGCGAGGCGTAGAGGCCGGCGAAGCTGGTCCCTGCAGCAGGTTCTTTTGGACCTTGCCCATCGTGTTCCTGGGCAGAGCGTCGACGAACATCACGCGTTTCGGCAGCTTGTACTTGGCGAGCCGGCTCGCGAGCGGCGCCAGGATGTCGGTCTCGGCCAGACGCTTCCGCCGGCCTTCGGCACGACCACGGCCGTGACGCCTTCGCCGAAGTCCGGATGCGGCACGCCGATGACGGCCGATTCGAGCACGCCCGGGATCTGGTCGATCTCGCTCTCGACCTCCTTCGGATAGACGTTGTAGCCGCCCGAGATCACGAGGTCCTTGGCGCGGCCGACGATGTGGACGTAGCCGCGATCGTCGATGAGGCCCAGGTCGCCGGTGATGAAGAACCCGTCGGGCCTGAGCTCGCGCCGCCGTCTTCTCCGGCATCCGCCAGTAGCCCTTGAAGACGTTCGGGCCCTTGACCTCGATCACGCCGATCTCGCCGGCCGGCGACGGCTTGCCGGTGTCGGGCTCGGCGACCCGCAGCACGACCCCCGGCAACGGAAAGCCCGACGGTGCCCGGGATGCGGTCGCCCTCATAGGGGTTGGAGGTGTTCATGTTGGTCTCGGTCATGCCGTAGCGCTCGAGGATGGCATGGCCGGTGCGCTTGTCGAACTCCTTGTGCGTCTCGGCCAGCAGGGGTGCGGAGCCGGAGGTGAAGAGGCGCATGTGCGAGACCAGCTCGCGGGTGAAGCGGAGGTCGGACAAAAGGCGCGTGTAGAAGGTCGGCACCCCCATCATCGCCGTCGCCCGCGGCAGCAGCCGGATCACGCTCATCGATGTCGAAGCGGGGCAGGAACAGCATCGAGCCGCCGGCCATGAGCAGCGTGTTGCTCGCCGTGAAGAGGCCGTGGGTGTGGAAGATCGGCAGCGCGTGGAGCAGCACGTCGGCCTCGGTGAAGCGCCAATAGTCCTTGAGCGTCAAGGCGTTGGAGGCGAGGTTGCCGCAGGTCAGCATGGCCCCCTTGGAGCGGCCGGTGGTGCCCGAGGTGTAGAGGATGGCGGCCAGATCGTCCGCCTCGCGCGGCACGTCCGAGAACGCGGCGTCCGCGCTCGGCGGCCTTCTCCATGAGCGTGCCGTCGCCGCTCCTCGCCCAGGGTCAGGACGTGCGCCACCCCGGCCTTGGCGGCGATCTCGGCCATGGAGCCCGCGTCCTTCGCGGGCCGGCAGACGACGATGCGGGGCTCGGCGTCGCCCAGGAAATAGGCGAGCTCGTGGGCGGTATAGCCGGTGTTGAGCGGCAGGAAGACGCCGCCGGCGCGGACCGTGCCCAGATAGAGGATCAGCGCCTCCGGCGACTTCTCGACCTGGACGGCGACGCGGTCGCCGGGCTCGAGGCCGAGCCCGGTCAGGAGGTTGGCCAAGCGGCCCGCCGGCATCGATCAAGCCCGCCATAGCTGATCGCGCCGGCCCTGGCCCGTCTCGATGACGGTGCGGGCGGTGTCGGCTCGGAAAGTGGCGACGGAGAAAGCCGAAGAGATTGTTGCTCATGTCGAGACCAGGATCCGAAAGCGGGAGAGCTCAGAGAGCCGCGCCCATCAGGGCGGTCGGCAGCCAGGTGGCGATGCCCGGGAAGATACACAGGATGACCATCGCCACCACCATGCACAGCATGAACGGCAGCGAGCCCCAGAGCACGGTCGGCAGCCGGACGTCCGGCACGATGCCGTTGATGACATAGAGATTGAGCCCGACCGGCGGCGTGATCAAGCCGAGCTCCATGTTGAGCGTCAGGATGACGCCGAACCAGATGGGGTCGAAGCCGGCGGCCGTCATGATCGGCAGGAGGATGGGCGTGGTCATCAGGATGATCGCGGCGGGCGGCAGGAAGCAGCCGGCGACGAGCAGAAAGACGTTGATCCAGCCCAGCAGCACCCAGCGACTGACCTCGAGCCCGCCGATCCAGGCGGCGACCGACTGGGTGACGTAGAGGCTGGTCAGCATGTAGCCGAAGAGGATCGAGGTCCCGATGATCATCAGGATCATCACCGAACTCGCGGAGCGTGTCGCGGAAGATCGGCCAGAGATCGCCCGGCCGCCACAGGCCGGTAGATCAGGACCACGAGAAGAAGGCAAAGCACGGCGCCCGACGCCCGCCGCCTCGGACGGCGTGGCGATGCCGCCATAGAGCGCGTAGACGACACCGACGATGACGAGAAGGAACGGCAGCACGCGCGGCACCACCGCCAGCTGCTCGGCCAGGCTGTAGCGCCGGGCGGCGCCGGCCAGCGTGCCGCGCCGCCAGCTCAGGAAGAGCGCCCAGAGGATGAAGAGCCCGGTCAGCAGGAGGCCCGGCAGCACACCGGCCAGGAAGAGCCGGCCGATCGAGGTCTCGCTGGCGATGCCGTAGAGGATCATCGTGATCGAGGGCGGGATCAGGATGCCGAGCGTGCCGCCGGCGGCGATCGAGCCGGTGGCGAGGTCGGCCGCATAGCCGCGCGCCCGCATCTCGGGAATGCCCATCTTGCCGATCGCGGCGCAGGTCGCGGGCGACGAGCCGGTCAGCGCGGCGAACAGGGCGCAGGCGCCGATATTGGCGATCACGAGGCTGCCCGGCACACGGTGCAGCCAGCGCGCCAGCGCCTCGTAGAGGTCGCTGCCGGCGCGTGACGAGGCGACCGCGGCACCCATCAGCACGAACATCGGGATCGAGACGAGCGTGAAATCGTCGAGCCCGCCGAAGAGCGTGTCGGCGGTGAAGTCGAGGCCGTTCCAGCCGTCGTGCCAGCCGATGAAGGCCAGCGCCACGGCGCCGAGCCCGAAGGCCACCGGCACGCCCGTGCCGAGCACCAGCGACCGTGATCCCGCAGATCAGCAGGCCGAGATGGAGCTCGCTCACTGCCGGTCGCCGTCCGCTGATGCCGAAGGGTGCCCGCCGGCCGACCGCGACGGCCCAGATCTCGACCACGTACTGGAGAACCAGGAGCCCCATCCCGACCGGCACGCGAGGCATAGGGGATGAAGAGCCGGGCCCGCCACATCGTGCTGGTGGTGAAGCCCTTGCTCCAGGCCTCCCACCACCAGGGCAGGCTGGTCCAGAACACGACGGCGCAGAAGGCGAGCCCGACGAGGCCGGCCAGCAGCGCCAAGACCCGCCGCGCCCGGGGCGGCAGATAGTGGGGCACGAGGTCGACGTTCACATGCCCGCCGGTGAGAAGCACGTAGGGCGCGCCCAGGAAGGTGGCGGCGACGAGGCTGAAGGTGACGAACTCGTTCTGCCAGAAGGCCGCCTCGCCCAGGACGAAGCGGACGAAGAGCAGCTGGCAGACCACCGCCACCGCGGCCACGATCAGCCCGACCGCGACGTAGCCGGCCAGCCGCGAGAGCGCCTCGACGACGGCGGCGAAGCGCTGCATCGCATGAACGGCCGCGCCGCCTACTGGACCGCCAGCGCCTCGTCGATCAGCTTTTGGCCGTCCGGCACCTGCTTGGCGAAGGTCTTGTAGGACGTCTCCTTGGCGATCGCCTGCCACTCTTGACCTGCTCGGGCGTCATCGTGACGACCTTGACCCCGGCCTTCTCGAAGGCGGCGACGAAGTCCTCGTCGAGCTTCTTGCTCTCGCCCAGCGAAATAGGCCTCGGCCTTGGCGGCGCCCGCCATGATCGCGTCCTGCTGCTTCTTGTCGAGGCGATCGAAGCTGCGCTTCGACATCAGCACGGGCTCGTACATGAACCAGAGGGCGTTGTCGCCCGGCGCGGTCACGCATTTGAGCTGCTCGTAGAGCCGGAACGAGACGAAGCTGCCGGTCGAGGTATCGGTCGCGTCGACGACGCCGGTCTGCAGCGCGTTGTAGACCTCGTTCGAGGGGATGCCGACCACCGAGGCGCCGGCCCCGGCCCACATCTCGGCGAAGGTGGCGCCGGCCGAGCGGACCTTGAGGCCCTTGGCGTCCTTCGGCTCGAGGATGCACTTGTCCTTGCTGCCGAAGGCGCCGGCGAGCCAGGCATCGGCCAGCACCATGATGCCGTTCGCCTCGATGTCCTTCTTGATGTCGGCCATGAAGGGCGAGTGGTTGAGCCGGGCGGCCCGCTCGTGGCTGAGCACGAGCCCGGGCATCAGCGTGGCGCCGAAAGCCGGGACGCGGCCGCTCGCATAGTCGAGCGGAAAGGCCGAGATGTCGATCTGGCCCCGCTCGAGCGCTTGCCACTGATCCTTCGCCTTCACCAGAGAGGCGCCGGGATAGACCTGGATCTGCACGCCGACGTCGGCGTTCTTGACCTCGCGCGCGATGATCTGGACCATCTCGTCGCGCACGTCGCCCTTGCCGCCCGGGAACTGATGCGACGCCTTGAGGGTGATCTCGGCTGCCGAGGCACTTGCGGCGAGCCCGGCAATGGCGGTTGCGACGCTGGCTATCGTGAGCGCTTTCATGCGCATGACTTGCCTCTCCCTGATCTGCGATGACCTTGTTCTGACCGAACTGCCCTCAGTGAGCCCGTCCGTCAAGCAACCGTAGCCCCTCTATTGGGTGGGAGGCTTGGAGGGTCACTCTCCTTTCGATCGCATGGGCACCGGGCGAGCCGAGGAACCAGTCTCGCGAAGCGCCGTTGCGCTGTCGCCGTCCGGGGCCTACCGCGCCCGGGCCGAACCTCGGGAGCCGCCTCCATGGCGATCAACACGATGCAGGACCTCTTCGTCCATAGCCTGCGCGACATGTATCATGCGGAGAAGCAGCTCGTGCGCGCCCTCCCAAAGATGGCGAAGGCTGCGAAAAGCGATGGGCTGCGCGAGGCCATCACCCTGCACCTCGACGAGACCAAGAACCATGTCGAGCGCCTCACTCAGGTGTTCGACACGATCGACACGACCGCGCGCGGCGTCCGCTGCGAGGCGATCGAGGGCCTGGTCGAGGAGGCCAAGGAGATCCTGGACGAGGTCCAGGACCCGGAGGTCAAGGACGCCGGCATCATCCTCGCCTCGCAGAAGGTCGAGCACTACGAGATCGCGAGCTATGGCTCGCTCGCGACGATGGCGCGGATGCTCGGCCACGACAAGGCGGCTCAGCTGCTCGACGAGACGCTGGCCGAGGAGAAGCATGCTGACCAGAAGCTGAACGAGCTTGCCCTGTCTGACATCAACAAGCGGGCTGCCAAGAGCCACGCCAAGCAGGTCGCCGGCGCTCGCTAGAGCCGTTCAGCCCTCGCGTCGGCGGTCGGCACAGCCGGTGCACGGGCTGGAGGCCGTCGACGCATTTCCTTCCCTTTCTCCGCGAGCAAGGAGACATCGGCCCATCCCGGCCGACCTCCCGACTTGACCTCGACCACCGTGTCGGCATGTGTAGCCGGTGGAGAGGACCCTCGAGGAGGTCAGGCGTGCGGCTCTCGACGACCGGCGCAGCGAGTTCTTGATGGCTGAGCCTTCGCCACCGGCGGGAGCGAGGATCGTCACCCTTACCCTTAACCCGTGCATCGATGTCTCGTGCAGCACCGAGGTGGTGCGGCCGATGCACAAGGTCCGTACCGTCGACCAGCGCTGCGATCCGGGCGGTGGCGGCCTCAACGTCGCCAGGGTGGTGAACGAGCTCGGCGGCGAGAGCTTGGCAGTGTATTTGGCCGGCGGGCCGACCGGCGAGGTGCTGGACGAGCTCATCGCCCAGAGCGGAGTCGAGGGGCGACGGGTGCCGATCGCCGGCGACACGCGGATCAGCAACATGGTCTTCGAGCGCTCGACGGGCCTCGAGTACCGCTTTGTTGCGGAGGGCCCGCTGGTCGGCGCCACCGAGTGCCAGGCCTGCCTGGCCCTCCTTAAGAGCCTCGAGATTTGCTGGCTCGTCGCAAGCGGCAGCCTGCCGCGCGGCGTGCCCGCCGACTTCTACGTCCAGGTGGGCGAGATCGTGCGCGCCCAGGGCGGGCGGCTCGTGGTGGACAGCTCGGGCGAGCCGCTGCGGGCGGCCCTTGGGCATGGGGTGATGCTGGCAAAGCCCAGCGTCCGCGAGCTCGAGGAGGTCGTCGGTCGGCAGCTTCCGGACGACGAGTCCAGACGAGCGGCGATCCAGGAGCTGATCCGAAGCGGGGCCGCGGAGCTGCTGGCCGTGACCCTGGGCGAGGAAGGAGCCCTGCTTGGAGCTTCCGATGGCATCCGCCACCTGCCGAGCCCTCAGGTCGAGCGCCGGAGCGCGGTCGGCGCCGGGGACAGCTTCGTCGCCGGGATGACCCTCGGCATCGCGGAGGGCCGCTCGGTAGACGACGCCTTCGCCCTCGCCGTTGCCGCAGGGGCTGCCGCCGTGATGACCCCGGCAACCGAGCTATGCCACCGAAGCGACGTCGAGCAGCTCTACGAGCAGCTCCGTCTAGCCGCGTGAGTGATCGATGACATCTCCAAGACACTGCCTTCCGGCCGCCATCCGGGCGGTCCTGTTCGACCTCGACGGCGTCGTCACCGACACGGCGGCCGTCCATGCGGCGGCCTGGAAGCGACTGTTCGATGCCTTCCTCGTCGAGCATGAGGGACCGGACGCCGAGCCTTTCCGGCTGCCGGAGGAGTATCTGGCCCAGGTCGACGGCAAGCCGCGCGCCGATGGCGTGCGCGACTTTCTGGCCTCGCGAGGCATCGAGCTCCCCGAAGGCTCGCCCGACGATGCGCCGGACCAGCAGACGGTGCACGGCTTGGGCGCGCGCAAGGACGGCTACTTCAACGAGGCCCTCGATCGTCAGGGTGTGCCTGTCTTCGACAGCACGGTCGACCGGCTGCGCGAGCTGCGCCGCGCAGGCCGGCTCACCGCCTGCGTCTCCTCCTCGCGCAATTGCCGCCCGGTGCTGGCGCGGGCCGGCCTCACCGACCTCTTCGACACCATCGTTGACGGCACCGACATGGCGGCGGAAGCCCTGGCCGGCAAGCCCGCGCCCGACAGCTTCCTTCGCGCCGCAAGGCGCCTCGGCGTCGAGCCCGGGGCCGCGGCGGTCGTCGAGGATGCGATCTCGGGCGTCGCGGCCGGCCGTGCCGGCGGCTTCGCCCTCGTCATCGGCGTCGATCGTGGCGCCGGCGCCTCGGCGCTGACCGAAGCCGGCGCCGACCTGGTGATACCGGATCTTAAGGATATCTGCGTCGAATGAGCCCCGCCACCGGTAACGCGATGGAAGGCTGAGCATGGTTCTCCGCCGTCGATTTCGATCCGCCGCCCGACCTCTTCCCGGTCGACCCCTGGGCCATCGAGACCCGTCAGTTCACCGGGCAGTACCTTCGCGAGGCGGAGACCATCTTCGCCCTCGCGAACGGCCTTCTGGGCCTCAGAGGCAATCACGAGGAGGGCTACCCGGTCGGCGAGCCCGGGACCTACGTCAACGGGTTCTACGAGTCCCGCCCCATCGTCTATGCCGAGGAGGCCTACGGCTTCCCGCACACCGGGCAGACGATGGTCAACTGCCCGGATGGCAAGATCATCCGGCTCTATGTCGACGACGAGCCTTTCGACGTCGACGGACGCGAGGTCGTCTCCTATCGGCGTCGGCCTCGACATGCGCCGCGCCACGCTCGAGCGCGACCTCGTCTGGCTTACGCCGAGCGGCCGAAGGGTTCGCGCTCTGGACGCTGCGGCTCGTCTCCCTCTCCCACCGTCATCTCGCCGCGATCCTCTACGAGGTGACGGTCGAGGGCGGCGACGCCGACATCGTCATCGCCTCGGAGCTCGTCAATCACGCGCCGCTGACCCCCGAGGCGATGGACCCCAGGCTCTCGCAGGGCTTCGGCGGCAGCGTGCTCGAGCCGATCGGCCACGCCATCGGCGGCACGCGGGCCGTCTTGAGCTTCGAGACGCCACGCTCCGGGATGGTCCTTTCCTGCGGGATGGACCACGCGCTGTCGGGTGCCGCAGACCACAGCATGGCCATCACCGGCGATGGCAGCGGCGCCGAGCTCGTCATCAAGTGCCGGGCGTCCGCCGGCAAGACCGTGCGACTGGTGAAATATCTGGCCTACCATGCGAGCGGGCACCGCTCGGCCTCGGAGCTGCGTGCCCAGGCCGGCTGGACCCTCGACCGGGCGCTCAACACCGGTATCGAGAAGATCGTGGAGGAGCAGGCGGTGGCCGCCGCCGACTTCTGGTCACGCAGCGACGTGCTGGTCAGCGATGGCGTCAACCGACAACAGGTCGTGCGCTGGAACCTCTTCCAGCTGCTCCAGGCCTCGGCCTGTGTCGACGGCGCCGGCATCGGCGCGCGCGGCCTCACCGGCCAGAGCTATGAAGGGCACTACTTCTGGGACACGGAGATCTATGTCCTGCCCTTCCTGATCTATACCAACCCGCGGGTGGCGCGCTCGCTCCTGCGGTTCCGCTACGACAAGCTCGACAAGGCGCGGCGGCGCGCAGCGGAGCTCGGCCACAAGGGCGCGCTCTTCCCCTGGCGCACGATCAATGGCGAGGAGGCCTCGGCCTATTTCGCGGCCAGCACGGCGCAGTATCACATCGACGCCGACATCGCCTACGCCATCCGCAAGTATGTCGAGATCACGGGGGACGTCGCCTTCCTGCACGAATGCGGCGCCGAGATGCTGGTCGAGACGGCGCGGCTCTGGGCCGATCTCGGCTACTTCAACCCGCGACGCGGCGGCGCCTTCTGCATCACCGGCGTCACCGGGCCCGACGAGTACACGGCGATCGTCAACAACAACTATTTCACCAACCTGATGGCGCAGGAGAACCTGCGCTACGCGGCGTCGACGGTGGCCGAGATCCGCGAGGGCCATCCTCGCGTCTGGGCGGCGCTGGTGCGCAAATGCGCCCTCGAGGATCACGAGCCCGATGTCTGGCAGCGCGCCGCAGAGGCGATGTTCCTGCCCTATGATGAGCCGCTCGGGATCAACCCGCAGGACGACAGCTTTCTCGACAAGAAGGTCTGGGACTTCGCCGGCACGCCGCCCGAGAACTATCCGCTCCTGCTCCACTATCACCCGCTCAACCTCTACCGCCACCAGGTGATCAAGCAGGCCGACACGCTGCTCGCCATGTTCCTGCTCGGCCACAACATCCCGCCCGAGCAGAAAAAGCGAAACTTCGACTATTACGATCCGCTGACCACGCACGACAGCTCGCTGTCGGTCTGCATCCAAAGCATCGTCGCGAACGAGGTGGGGTACACGCAAAAGGCGCTGGATTACTTCAACTTCGCGGTCTCCATGGATCTTTCCGACGTCGGCGGCAACGTCCGGCATGGCGCCCATATCGCCTCGATCGGCGGCAGCTGGCTCGCCCTCGTCTACGGGTTCGGCGGGCTGCGCGACGCAGGCGGGCGGCTCAGCTTCAGGCCCAGCCTGCCGGAGGAGTGGAGCGAGCTCAGCTTCCAGCTTCAGATCCGGGGCAGCCATCTGCGCGTCGTCGCCCGGCGCGACGGCACGTCCTATCGGCTCTTGAGCGGGCCTACCATCAGCTTCTTCCAGGAGCGCCAGGAGATCATGCTGACCGCCGATCGGCCCGAGGCCACCGTTCCTGCGCCGGGTTCCACCCCGCTCCCGCAGGAGGCCGCCGAGTGATAATGGCGCGCCGCCGCCTGTGGCTTCCCGCGCTCGTCCTGCTGCTGGCGATCCCGGCCCTGCCCTCATGGGCGGCCGAGAGCGCGCCGGCCGGGCGGCCCGGACCCGAAGCCCTGGCCCAGGTGGCCATCCCGATCGCGGTGACCCACCACACGATCGAGCTCGAGGGCAAGCCTCTGGCCTACACGGCCGAGGCAGGAACGGTGCCCGCGCCAGCCCCGCCCGAGGCGGCCAAGGCCACGATGTTCTACGTGGCGTACACGCTCGACGGCGCCGACCGGGGCACACGCCCTCTGGCCTTCGTCTTCAACGGCGGCCCGGGAGCCGCCTCCGCCTTCCTGCACCTCGGAGCGCTGGGGCCGAAGCGCGCGGTCTTCATGCCGGACGGCAGGGTGCCGGCGGCGCCGGCACGGCTGGAGGCCAATCCCTCGACCTGGCTCCCCTTCACCGATCTCGTCTTCATCGACCCGGTCGGCACCGGCTACAGCCGCGCAGCGCCGGGCCCCGATTCCGACAAGACCGAGCAATCCTTCTGGAGCCGGCAGACCGACCTGCGCTCGCTGGGCGGCTTCATCAGCCAGTTCCTCACCTCTCACGACCGCTGGCTCTCGCCCGTGGCGATCGTGGGCGAGAGCTATGGCGGCTTCCGCGCCGCCGCCTTGGCCGATCTCCTGCCCGACCGGTTCGGCGTGGCGCCGAGCCTCGTCATCATGATCTCGCCGGCGCTCGAGCTGTCGATGCAGGAGAGCGACCGCTACCGCCTCCTGCCCTGGGTTCTGCGCCTGCCCACCATGGCAGCCGCCGCCCGGGCGCACGGCCGCTGGTCACCCGCGAGCGCGGACACCCCCGACACAGCGCTGGCCGAGGTCGAGCGCTTCGCGCTGCAGGATCTCCTGCCCGGGCTGGCCGAGGGGGCGCGCCTCCCGGAGGCGAGAAGGGAGGCGCTCTACGCCAGGCAGGCCCGCTACGCCGGCCTCCCCGAAGCAGAGGTGGCCCGCGCTGCCGGTCGGATCTCGATCGGCCGGTATGCGAAGAGCCTGCTTCGCGACCAGGAAGAGGTCGTCAGCCCCTACGATGCCTCGATCGCCAGCCCCGACCCCAATCCGGGCAGCGACAGTCTGCGCGGCGCCGGTAGCCGCCTCACCCAGGTGGGCTCGCTCCTCACCGCCGCCTTCGTCAGCTATGCGCGGGACGAGCTGCAGGTTCGAGCCGCCCTGCCCTATGTCGTGCTCAATGGGGAGACCAGCCGGCGCTGGAGCTGGGAAGAGGAGGGCGGCAGGGGAAATGCCGGTGCCACCGACGACTTGGCTGACGCGCTCGTCACCGAGCCGGGGCTCCGGGCGCTGGTGGCGCATGGGATCTACGATCTCGTCACGCCCTATTTCGCGAGCCGCTTCCTCATCGACCAGATGCCTCTGGACCCAGATGCACGGCGCCGCATCGAGCTCGAGACCTACGCGGGCGGTCACATGTTCTACACGCATGCGGACGCGCTTCTGGCCTTCACGGACGATGTCCGGGCGCTGTTCTCCAAGGCCACGTCAGCGGCCGGCTCAGAGCGTTAGCCCGCCGTCCACGTGGATCGCCTGCCCGGTGATGTAGGCGGCCTCCGGCCCCAGCAGGAAGGCGATCGCTGCTGCCACCTCGGCGGGCTCGCCCAGCCGTCCGGCCGGAATCATGCCGAGCGTCCTGCGCCGTCCTTCCTCGTCCAAGGCGGCCGCAGCTCTTTCGTCCTTCCTGATCAATCCGGGCACGACGCAGTTGACCGTGATCCCGCCGAGTGCCAGCTCGGCCGCCATCGAGCGGGCCAGCGCCTCGAGACCGGCCTTGGCCGCGGCCGAGGCCGGAAAGGCAGCACCTTCCAAGCGGAAGACGTGAGCCACGAACGAGCTCACCGCCACGATCCGCCCGCTTGGTGACTGCCGCAGCAGGGGCAACGCGCCGCGCGCGAGACGAAAGAAGCCGCCCAGGATGGGGTCGAGCGAGCGTGCCAGATCCGCGTCCTCGAGTGCCTCGAACGAGCGGCGCTGGGCAAAGCCGGCATTGGCGACGAGCGCGTCAAGACGACCCAGGCCCTGCGCCGCCGCCACCAGCTCGGTCGCCGTCGCGGGCAGGGCCAGATCGCCCAGGACCAGCCTGCAGATGGCTCCGGCCGCCTCGGCAGAGGCTGCCACCCCTGCAAGCTCCTCCTCGCGTCGTCTGGTGTGCAGGACGAGGCCGAGGCCCGGAGCGGCGAGACGCCGGCTCAGGGCGGCACCGATGCCGCTCGCGGCGCCGGTGACGAGGATGACCCGCTCGATCGGACCCATGCCCAGCTCCAACTGCCGTCCGCAACGTCCCGAAGACTTGTCGCATCATGGCCGGAGCCATCGCGACGAGGAACCCCTTCACGAGGAACCGGCAGCGGCGAGGGGCGTTGATGCGTCGGCCATTCCTCCAAGGAGAGCACCGTGAGCCGGAGCGCCGAGATCAGCCATTTGCGCGACCTTGCCGCGAGAGCCCAGCTCGCCGCGGGCCATGTCGCTTCGGCCTATCTGGCCAGCCCTGAGCCTTCCTGGAGCGCCGAGCTCAAGATGTTCCACGGCAGCCTCGTCGAGATGGTCGAGGGCCTGCTTCAGGCCATGCTCGCGCGTGGCGCCTCGCCGGTCGAGGCACGGGAGGCGGTTCAGAACTCGAGTGAGGCTGTTTCACGCGGAAGCTTCGCCAGCTGCATCGAGCTTGCCGTGCGCACGATCGGCTCACTCGAAGAGAGCCTGAGCGAGGTCGTGGCGGAGGCCGACGCGACCGTCTCCGGCATCCTCGAGCTCGTGGCAATCTACCTGTTGCGGCTTCGCGCCGAGGCCCGTGTTCTCGCTGTCTTCATCAGCACGCAGGAGGGGCCGGTCTCGCTGCCGGCCCCGGTCGCCCTGCCGGCCTGAGCGACGAGCGACACGCAAAAAAGGGGCGGCGCGTCCAACGCGCCGCCCTTCATCTGGCTTGATATGGCAATGAGCCTCAGTTCAGGAGACCAATCCGCGAGGTTGGCGACGTGGACGCGGTCTTCGCTTTGGCTACAGCAGCTGCCACGCCGGAGGAGCGCATCTCGCCGGCATCGTCGAGGACGCGGCCGTCCGGCCTAGGGAGGTTGGCCACGACACGACGCTCGTCGACGGGCAGCTCGCCCTCGAGCAGCATCTTCTTCAAAAGGCTGCGCGCGCGGCTGACCCGGCTCTTGATGGTGCCGACCTGACAGCCACAGATCTCGGCCACTTCCTCATAGGGCAGGCCGTCAACCGCGACCAGAATAAGGACCTCTCGATGCGCCGGGCTCAGCGCCTGGAAGGCGCGGCCGAACGCCTCGACCTCGAGCCCACTCTCCTGGTGGGCCGGTGTCCACCAGCGCGACTCGATCCCGCCATCCGTGTCCTCGCTGACCTCGGCGGTCACGTGCTTGCGGGTGATCACGCTGCGAAAGCGGTTACGCAGAATGGTGAAGAGCCAAGCCTTGAGATTGGTGCCTTCCGTGAACTGGCTCTGCGCCTGAAGCGCGTTCACGATAGTATCCTGAACGACGTCGTCGGCGAGATGGACGTCCCCGCCCGTCAGGCTGCGCGCGAACGCCCGAAGGTGCGGGACCAGCGCCGCCACATCGTTGCGAAAGCTGCTCATGTCGCCTCCATCCCTCGTTGTGCCAACCGCTCCCATAACGCCGCTGGAGGCCTAAGGTTCCCATGCCCCGTGAAATGTCGCCTCTTTTATCAGTTGGCGCGTACCAGCGGGAAATTCCAGGGTGATGCGGACGCCCTCTTGGCCCTCGACATGGAGGACCCCACCCGTCTGCTTGGCAAGCAGGCTGATGAGGACGAGGCCGATGCTCTCCTGCCTACCCTCCGTCTCGTCACCCTCCTCGAGCTCCTCGCCCGTCGCCGAGGACTCCTCGGGCGTCTCGACGAACCCGATCCCGTCGTCCGAGATCGTCAGGCGGGCATGATCGCCGTCATTTGCGAGCGATACCTCGATCGAGCCGCTTTTGCCGTCCGGGAAGGCATGCTTGAAGGCGTTGCTGAGCGCCTCGGTGATGAGAAGGGCTATGGGGATCGCCTGGTCCGTCGACACCCGCGTCGGATCGATATGTGTGCGCACCTCGATCCGCCCCGCCACGTCGGGATCGGCGATGCCCGCCAGGAGCTCGGCCAGCTCGCCCAGGAAGGCGTGCAGCTCGACCGAGCGGACGTCGTCCTGCTCGTAGAGATTGCGATGCACCAGCGCCAAGGCCTTGATCCGCGTCTGCGCCTCGAGCATGGCAAGACGGGCAGCGGGCGACTGGATGGATCGCGCGCGCAGATTGAGCAGGCTCGTGACGATCTGCAGGTTGTTCTTGACCCGGTGATGGATCTCCCGAAGCAGCATCTCCTTCTGCTCGATCGTCCCCTTGAGCTCGCGTTCGCGGCTATCGATGCGTTCCGCCATGAGACCGAAGATATCGGCAAGCTCGCGAAGCTCGGCAGAGGCACCCGCGACCGCGGGCCGGGTCTCGAGGTGGCCGCGGCTATAGGCGCGGGCCGCGCCCGAGAGCGCCCGCACGTGGCGAATCACCAGATAGTCGCTTGCGAGCCAGATCAGCAGCACGGCCAGCGCCATCATGACCGTGGGCGCGAAGATGCCCACCACGAGGCTCACGTCCAGGCTCGACCATGGGCTGCTGAACGGCAGGCCCACGACAACGAACAACGCGCCGTCGGCAATCTCCTTGGAGACATAGGTACGCTCGATGCCGTCTCGGCCCGGGGCCCGGACCTCGCGATCGCCGCCGGCGATGAGCGCGGACACATGGCTCGGCAGCGGCGCCCCCAGATAGTAGGGACGCTTGTCGCCCGGCTGGTCGACAACGAGAGTGCCGTCGCTATCCACCACATAGGCGACACTGTCCGGCCCGAGAGCGAGGTTGCGAACTGCCGTCGCGAATGCGCTCACCCGGATGGTCACCGCGACGGCGCCGAGCCTACGCTCATCGGCGCCGTCCCGGCGGGAGACCGCGGCCACGATCGCCTGGCCGCTGTTGTCGCGAAGCGTCACGACGCCACTCACCACGAAGTCGCGGCCCGCCTGAAGCTGCTGGAACCAGTTCCGGCTCTCCACGCTGGCGCCGACAAGGGCGGGTGACGAGCTGCAGGTGACCCTGGCGTCGGGACCGACCACGGAGAAGCTGCCATAGTCACTGCCCTGGGCGATCTGCTGGCCAAGGAGCTTGTCGCAGGAGGCCGGATCGTGGCCCTGGACGGCGGGCAGTGCCGCGAGACTCGTGAGCATCTTGCGCGTGGCGACGAAGAAATCCGTCTCATAGCTCGAGATGACGTTGAGGACGCTGGTGACGGTCGCCGCCTGGCTCTGCTCCTTGGCGAGAAAGGCATCCACCGCCTGGTAGACAGAGTAGATCAGCGGCGGGACGAGCGCCAAGCCCAGCAACAGCGCAAAGCGCGCCTTCAGGCTGTCGAGACGAAGGCGCGCCTGCTCGCCCGGTGGCCGCGTCAGCCTCGCTTCCCCGGCCCGCTCAGGCCTTGTCGGCGGCCACCACCGCCAGCGCCTGTGAGATTGATACATTGAGCGTGTCGGGATCGAAGGGCTTTGTGATCAGGAAGGCAGGCTCGGGACGCTCGCCGGTCAGCAGCCTCTCCGGAAATGCCGTCACGAAGATCACCGGAACGGACGCAGCCTCGGAGAATCTCCTGAACCGCCTCGATGCCGGAGCTGTCGTCCTGCAGCTGAATGTCGGCGAGGATCAGGCCCGGCGGATCGCGACGGGCGAGCGCCACCGCCTCGGCATGTGTCGTCGCGATCCCCACGACGGTATGGCCGTTGCGCTCGACCGTCGTGGCAATGTCGAGCGCGATGATCGGCTCGTCCTCGATGATGAGGATCCTCGTGGCCTTCTGCGCGCGGAGATCCTCCTTGGCCAAGGTCAAAAGGTCCGCCATCTCCTGGGGCGCCAGCCGCATGATCGCGGCCGCCTGCTGGAGCTGGAACCCTTCGAGCGTGGTCAGCACCAGCGCCTGCCGCTTGAGCGCGCTCAGATTGCCGAGCCGCGATGCCAGGATGGTGTCTTCGTCGATGGGCCCGGCATCGGCCGGCGCCGGTGTCGGCGCCATGACGGCCGCACGCGCATCGTCGGCCCAGACATCGTGCAACGCCCGATAGAGGACCAGTCGCAGCTCATTCGTGTCGGCCAGCTCGGGGCGCCCCAAGAGCAGCTGCAACGTGGAGCGGACGCATGCGTCACCGCGCAGCTGATCCCCAACGACCGCGCGCGCATATCGGCGCAGGAACGGTAGATGGCGAGCAACCTCGCGCGACAGCTGCGTCATGGTCATCTCTCTTCAGATCCAATCATGCGGGAGCCCGAAGCACGACCGACGGCCGGAGCCGTCCCACGCTTGCCTACCCCTCGCCCGGCGTGTCGCTCTTCGCTTGCGAATCGTGGTCGTCGTCGCCGGCCGTGTCGTCAGATTGATCGAGCTCCTCGAGCAGCCGCATCATGTCCTCGGGCACCGCCTCGCTCAGGACCGGATCGTAGATCTGGTGAAGCTGCCTGTTCAGCCACCGATCGAACCCTGCATCGAGCGCAGGCCGCCGGCGCGGCTGCCCGCCAGGGCTCGGCCGCTCCGCTTCTGCCCGCCGGACCTTGCTACTCATGGTTGCCCGTATGACCCTCGGAGAGATCCACTGACTCACCCGCATGACCTTCGAAGACGCTCACCGACCTAGCTGACCGCGTAGCCTTGAACGTCGCCGGCCGCCCAAGGTTCCCGGTCCGTTTGCAGATCTCGCCTCCCCCAGCCCAACAAGCAGGACATACCAGACCTGCGTCCCGCGGTCACGTTACCTCGAAGGACAGGGCCGCGTCGCCCTGGCCGGACAGGCCACGGGGGGATCCCGGCCGGCCGAAAGCCCTTGTCTATGCGCAAGCTCATGGCCTGGACAGCGCCCTGTCCATCCGCCACAACGAGCGCGTTCTCAGTGGAGGGAGGCACATGGCGGCAAGCACGCTCAAAGAGCAGAGCAGGACGCGCGACCTCAAGGTCGGGCATTTCATCGTCGAGTTCGCGACGCCGGGCATCGGCCACCTGCTCAAGGGCGCAGGCTGCGACTTCGTCCTCTTCGATACCGAGCATTCGGGCTTTCATCACGAGACGATCAAGAGCGTCATCCGCTATTTCGAGGCGGCGCAGGTGCCGACCATCGTGCGGGTACCCTCCAAGGAGTATCATCACATCGCCCGCGCCGCTGATATGGGTGCCGAGGGCATCATGCTGCCGATGGTCAACGATGCCGACGAGGCGCGCCACATCCTCAACTGCATGAAGTATGTCCCCGACGGCAATCGCGGCGTGGCGCTCGGAGTGGCGCACGACAACTATCGCGGCGGTGCGGTGATGGACAAGCTCGCCGCCGCCAACAAGCGCACCACCTTCTTCGCCCAGATCGAGACCGGGGCCGGCGTCGAGAACGCCGAGGCCCTTGCCGCCATCGATGGCGTCGACTGCCTCTGGGTTGGACATTTCGACCTTTCCTGCTCGCTCGGCATCCCGGGTGACTTCGAGAACAAGATCTTCAAGGACGCGATCGCCACGGTGCTCGCAGCATGCCGCAAGCACGGCAAGTCGGTCGGCCGGCTCGTGCCCGACGTCGCCACCGGCGTGGCCCTCAACAAGGAGGGCTTCGATTTCATCTGCTATGCGGGCGATGTCTGGGTCTTCCAGGCGGCGCTGAAGGCTGGCGTGGATGCCATCCGCGCCGGTGCTGCGAAGTAGCGGAGAGGAAGCCATGGACAAGTTCCGCGTGGCGCTGAGCGGCGACTTCCGCAAGCCCGACGGCAGCCCGACCTATCCGAGCTTCGATCTGGGGCCGCTCACCGCGAACCCCAAGATCGAGACGGTCTATGTCGACGATGAGCAGGGGACCATGCCGGCCAAAGGGCTGGCCGGCTGCGACGCGCTGATCCTGCTCGTTCCGCGTTTCGGGCAGGCGAGCGTGCCGGCGGATGGCAAGCTCGCCGTCGTCGGCCGCTTCGGCGTCGGCTACGACAGCGTCGACGTGCCGGCCTGCACGTCCGCCGGCATAGCCCTCGGCATCACGCCCGACGGCATACGCCGCCCCGTCGCCGTCTCGATCATCACCTACATCCTGGCGCTGTCGCAAAAGCTGCTGATCAAGGACCGTCTGACCCGGCAGGGTCCGACGGGCTGGAACCAGCGCGCGAGCTACATGGGCGAGGGTGTGGTCGGCCGCACCTATGGCCAGCTCGGCATCGGCAATATCGGCGCCGAGGCTTTTCGGCTCGCCAAGCCCTTCGAGATGAAGCTGATCGCCCACGATCCCTATGCCGACCCCAAGGTGGCGGCCGAGCTGGGGGTCGAGATGGTCGGGCTCGAGGAGCTGTTCAGGCGCGCCGACTTTCTCTCGGTCAGCGTGCCGCTGTCCGATGCGACCAAGCACATCGTCAACGCCGAGCGCCTGGCGCTGATGAAGCCCACGGCTTACGTCATCAACACCTCGCGCGGGCCCACGGTCGACCAGAAGGCGCTCTACGCAGCCCTCAAGGCGGGCACCATCGCCGGCGCCGCGCTCGACGTCTTCGAGACCGAGCCCTGCCCGGCGGACGAGCCGATCCTCAAGCTCGACAACGTCATCGTGACGCCGCACGCGCTCTGCTGGACCGACCAGTGCTTCGCCGGCAACGGCGCCGCCGATGTCGAGATCGTGCTCTCGGTCATGCGCGGCGAGGTCCCGAAGGGCATCGTCAACAAGGAGATCGTCGACAACCCGGCCTGGAAGGCCAAGCTCGACGGCTACCGCAAGCGCTTCGCCGGCTGAGGCCGACGAGGCGCCCGGCGCCCTCGCCCCTCAGGACGATCGCGCCGCCAGCGGCGAGGGGGTGTGGGGCGGAACCAGCCGAGCGACGGGCAGGTGCGGTGGGACGTTCACCGCATCAACCCGCCAGGCCGGCGGCTCGCCCTCCATGTCGAGCAGCGAGATGACGGTGAGCGACAGGTTGTCGATGGAAAGGCGCAGGGCCGCGTCCCAGTCGAGACCGAGCGCCAAGCCGACGGCGGCGCGGATCGTCCCGCCATGGGCGACGACGATGACGTCCCGGCCGCGATGCGCCTCCTGAAGCCGCATGATCGCCTCGGTCGACCGCGCCCCAAGATCGGCGAAGCTCTCGCCGTTCGGGGGTCGCGTCGCCGCCGGAGCGAGCCAGAAGGTGTGCCGCCGGCCGAGCTCGGCGAAGACGCGATCGTGCGTCTGGCCCTGCCAGTCGCCGAAATTCTGCTCGGCCAGCGCCGGCTCGACTGCAAGCTCGGGCGGCGTGCCGCCGCGGGCGCGCAGCACGGCCTCCGCCGTCTGTCGCGTCCGCCTGAGGCCGGTGACGACCCAGGCGGCGTCGCGCGGAAGAAGCGCGGACAGACCCGCATAGGCGTCCGGGTCCTCGGTCAGCGCGTTGAGATCGATGTGCCCGTAGATCGTGCCGTCGGGATTGTCGACCGGAGCGTGCCTCACCCACCAAAAGCGGGTCGAGCTGCTACGTGCCGGCATGTTCATGGTGAGGCTCCCGGGCGCGGATGGTCTGGTGCGAACGCTTCACGGCCACGGGCCTTCACCCGCTGTCAAGGTGCCACCGGCCGGCCCGTGCTATCATGTCCGTACGAAAGGGGAGGAAAACCATGACCGGCAAGCCGACGATCGATCAGGAGCTGGGCCGAGCGGCGGCGGAGGGAGAGGTCCCGGGCGTCGTGGCCATGGCCGCAGACGACCAGGGGATCACCTACGCAGGCGCCTTCGGCCGACGCAGCCTGGCCAATGACGCGCCCATGACGCTGGATACGGTCTTCTGGGTCGCCTCGATGACCAAGGCCGTGACCACGGTCGCCGCCATGCAGATGGTCGAGCAGGGCGCCCTCAGCCTCGATGCGCCGATCGCCGACCTGCTGCCCGAGCTCGCCTCGCCGCAGGTGCTGGAAGGCTTCGCCGGCGACGGCACGCCGAAGCTGCGGCCGGCCAAGCGGCCGATCACGCTGCGGCATCTGCTCACCCACACCGCCGGCTTCACCTACCACATGTGGAACGCCGACATGGGACGGTATCTGGACCACACCCAGATGCCGCGCATCCTCAGCTGCGAGAACGCGACGCTCACCCGGCCGCTCGTCTTCGATCCGGGCGAGCGCTGGGAGTACGGCATCAACATCGACTTCGCCGGCAAGGCGGTCGAGAAGCTGAGCGGGAAGCGGCTCGACGCCTATTTCAAGGACCATATCTTCAGCCCGCTCGGCATGAAGGACACGGGCTTCGTGATCGGGCCCGAGCGGCGCCAGCGCCTCGCCACGATCCATCAGCGACAGGCCGACGGCTCGCTCGCCCCGATCGAGGTCGAGATACCCCAGGAGCCGCAGTTCTACATGGGCGGCGGCGGCCTCTACGCCACGGCACCGGACTACCTGACGTTCCTGCGGATGCTGATGCAGGGTGGCGAGCTCAACGGCGCCCGCGTGCTGCGCCCCGAGACGGTGGCCGAGATGAGCCGGAACCAGATCGGCGATCTCAATGTCGGCCTGATGCGCAGCGCGGACCCGGCCGCCACCAACGATGCCGAGTTCTTCCCCGGCATGGTCAAGAAATGGGGGCTGGGCTTCGTCATCAACACCGAGGACGCGCCCACCGGCCGTAGCGCCGGCAGCCTCGCCTGGGCGGGGCTCGCCAACACCTATTACTGGCTCGACCCGAAGAAGCGGGTCGCCGGGGTGATCCTGACCCAGATCCTGCCCTTCGTGGACGGCAAGGTCATGGATCTCTTCGACCACATCGAGCGCGCCGTCTACGCGGCCTGAGCCCTTTCGAACGACCGGGCGCGCCACGGAGGCCGCCTTGAGGAGACCATGACAATGCCTACCCTGTTCGGCCGTACGGTCAGCCGGGCCGAGATCGCCCGGCGCACGGGCTCTTTGGATCAGCTTGTCGGGGTAACGCTCTCGACCTTCGACGATGGTCCCGAGCGCGGCGTGCGCGTGCTGCGCTTCAGGGCCGGCGGCGGCTTCGAGGCCGAGGTGCTGGTCGACCGCGGCATGGACCTGGGCGGGCTCAGCTTCCGCGGCGTGCCGATCGGCTGGCGCTCACCGACGGGCTTCCGCAGCCCCTGGCTGCACGAGCACGACGCGGAGGGCGGCCTCGGCTGGCTGCGCTCCTTCTCCGGCCTCGTGAACACCTGCGGCCTCGACCACATCATGGGCCCGGCCGAGGAGGAGGCCTCGCACTACCGCTATCCCTATCGGAAGACCGTCAAGCACGGCCTGCACGGTCGCATCGCCTACACACCCGCTCGCCTCCTGGGCTACGGCGTCCGCTGGGACGGCGACAAGGCGGTGCTCGCCGCCGAGGGCGAGATCCGCCAGGCGACGATGTTCGGCGAGAACCTCGTGCTGCACCGCCGGATCGAGATCGAGGCCGGCAGCGCCGCCATCAGCATCGCCGATACGGTCACGAGCGAGGGCTTCCGCCCCACGCCGCACGCCATGCTCTATCATGTGAACATGGGCTGGCCGCTCCTCGACGAGGGCGCCCGGGTCGTGGCGCCGATCGCCCGCCAGCGCTGGAACTCGATCGATCCGACGACGACCTCGATCGGCCCGGTCGATCAGGCCCCGCCGCAGAGCAACTTCGTCGAGCAAGTCTACGAGCACGAGGTGAGGACCGACGCCGACGGCACCGGCTTCGCGGCGCTGGTCAACCCGGGGCTCGCGGTCGGCGGCGAGAAGGGTCTGGGCGTCGTCTTGAGCTGGGACGCGCGGGCCATGCCGGCCCTCTACGAGTGGCAGAACCTCCAGGAGGGCAACTACGTGCTGGGCCTCGAGCCCGCGACGCAGCTTCCCGGCTCGCGCGAAGACTGGAAGATGCGGGGCGAGCTGCCGATGCTGAGCCACGGCGAGCAGCGCCACTACCGCCTGAGGCTCGAGGCCATCGCCGGTGCCGAGGCCATCGCCGCCCTCGACGCCCGAGCGGGCACCTCGAACGCCGGCTGAGCTCAGGCGGCCACCACCGCCTCGATCTCGGCCTCGACCTCGAGCCAGCGGGCCTCGGCCCGGGCGATCGCGGTCTCGAGCTCCCGGGCGCTGCGCTGCAGCCCGGCGGGGTCCCGCTTGCCGTCGGCATAGGTCTTGGGATCGGCGAGCAGCCCGTCGATGCGCGCCTTCTCGTCCATCAGCCGATCGACGTCACGCTCGGCCTGCTGCGCCCGCTTGCGCAGAGGCGCCAGGCGCGAGCGACGCTCGGCCGAGGTGAGCCGCTCGGCGCGCTCCGGCTCGACCGGCGTTCCGGTCGCCGTCGGCTCCTTCGACGTCTCGAGCAGCAGGCGGCGATAATCGTCGAGATCGCCGTCATAGGAGCGGACCCGCCCGTCGGCCACGAGCCAGAGCCGGTCGGCCGTCAGCTCGACCAGATGCCGGTCGTGGCTGACGATGAGGACCGCACCTTCGAAATTGTTCACGGCCTCGACCAGCGCGTCGCGCGAATCGATGTCCAGATGGTTCGTGGGCTCGTCGAGGATCAGGAACTGCGGCTCATCGAGGCACATCAGCGCCATGCAGAGCCGTGTCTTCTCGCCGCCCGAAAGGTGGCGGGCCTGGGTCTGCGCCTTCTCGCCACCGAGCCCGAAGCGCGCGATGTAGGACCTGATCTGCTCCATCCGCCAGGTCGGTCGTCGCGTCTCGAAATGCGCGATGCTCGACTGCTCGGGCTCGAGGTCCTCGATCTGATGCTGGGCGAAGAAGCCGAAGCGCAGGCCGCGCGCCCGCGTCACCGAGCCCACCATCGGCTCGAGCCGGCCCGCCACGAGCTTGGCGAAGGTGCTCTTGCCGTTCCCGTTGGCGCCCAGAAGGGCGATGCGGTCGTCCGGATCGATCCTGAGATCGAGCCCGTCCAGCACCACGCGGCCGTCATAGCCGGCGCGGACCCGGTCCATGGTGACCAGCGGCGGTGCCGGGATGCTGCCGGCCGGAAAGCTGAAGCGCACCTCGGGCTCGATCGCAGCCGAGGTCAGCGGCCCCATGCGCTCCAGCATCTTGATGCGGCTCTGCGCCTGCCTGGCCTTGCTCGCCTTGTAGCGAAAGCGGTCGACGAAGGCCTGGATGTGCGCGCGCTCGGCCTCCTGCTTGACCCGCTGCTTTTCCTGCAGCGCCTGCCGCTCGGCCCTCACCCGGGCGAAGCTGTCATAGCCGCCGCTGTAGACGGTGAGCTTCCGCCCATCGAGATGGCAGATTCGCTGCGGCACGACGTTCAGAAAGTCCCGATCGTGGCTGACCAGGAGAAGTGTGCGCGGATAGCGGCGGAGATGCTCCTCGAGCCACATCGCGGCCTCGAGGTCGAGATGGTTGGTGGGCTCGTCCAGCAGCAGGAGGTCGGGCTCGAGGAACAGAACGGCCGCCAGCGCCACGCGCATGCGCCAGCCGCCCGAGAACGAGGACAAGGGCGCCTGCTGCGCGTCGTCCGCAAAGCCCAGGCCTTTGAGGATGGCGGCGGCGCGGGCCGGTGCCGCATCCGCTCGGATCGTCACGAGCCGCTCGTGGACATCGGCGATGCGGTGCGGATCGGTCGCCGTCTCCGCCTCGGCCAAGAGCGCCGTGCGCTCGCGGTCGGCGGCCAGCACCGCCTCGAGCGGAGTCGTGTCGCCGCCCGGGGCCTCCTGCGAGACGACTCCGATCTTGAGGCCGGCATTGAGGCGCAGCTCGCCCTGATCGGGCTGGATCTCGCCGGCGATCAGCCGGAGCAGCGTCGACTTGCCCGAGCCGTTACGGCCGACGAGCGCCATCCGGCTGTTGTCGGGCACATCGAGCGACGCCCCCTCGAGCAGGGGGCGGCCGGCGATGCGAAGGGTGACGTCCTGGAGCTGAAGCATGGCGGCGGGCTTCTAGCATGGTCCGGCGGGCAGCCCAACGCCCCGCAGAGCGGCGGGCTCAGGCGGAGCCGGCAGCCGTCCGCTCAGCCTCGATGCCGCTCAGAACGACATCGACCAACGCGCCCACCGAGTCGTCGTCGAGGCCGCGATGCCCAACCAGCATGCGGTGGTAGAGAGGGCCATAGAGGCAGTCGAGTGTGGCCTCGAGGTCGATGTCGGTCTTGATCTCGCCGCTGGCGATGCCGCGCTGCACCACCTGACGGGCCGCCGCGCGCCGGGGCTCGACGAAGCCCGCGACGAACGCGCGCGCTGTCTCGGGATCGCTCTGCATGGCGGCGATGATCCCGGCGAGCGTCCGGCCCGACGGCCCGCGGAAGGACCGCGCGACGAGCCTGAGCTGCGCCTTCAGGTCGGCCAGCGGCGAACCGGTCGAGGGAAAGGCCGTCTGAAGCTTCGCCTCCTCGAGGAAGGCCTCGACCGCGAGCACGCTTTTGTTCGGCCACCAGCGATAGATGGTCGTCTTTGCGGCACCCGAGCGTGCCGCCACCCCTTCGATCGTGAAGCCCGAAAAGCCTCCCTCGATCAGCAGCGTATAGGCCGCGTCCAGAATGGCTCGCCGGGTGACGTCGCAGCGAGGCCGGCCGGGTCCGCGTGACTCCTTTGCGATCATCGGGACGGTCCATCGGAGAAAAGCTATTGCGATAATGTACGTAGCGTATTCCACCGACGCAAGGCTCTGCGCATTGCAGCAAGCCCAAAGCATGAATAAATACGCTGCGTAGCGTTTTGAAGGATCGAGCGCGATGCAGACGATCAAGAGCCTCAGACGCGCGGTGAAGCCGCTCCTCCTGGGCGCGGCCGGCGTGGCGCTGGTCGCAGGGGCCACGGGCTACGGCACCTACTACTGGCGCACCGCCCGCTTCCTCGAGTCGACGGACGATGCCTACGTCCAAGCCGACTACACGGCGATCGCTCCCAAGGTCCCCGGCTACATTGAAAAGGTGCTGGTAAGCGACAACGAGCGGGTCAAAGCCGGTCAGGTGCTGGCCAGGATCGACGATCGCGACCTCGTCACGGCGCGCGACCAAGCCAAGGCCGACGTGGCCAGCGCCCAGGCCGCGGTGACGACGCTCGATGCCCAGATCCAGCTGCAGCACACGCTGATCGAGCAGGCCAAGGCGGCCGTCGAGGCCGACGACGCGATCATTGCAGTTTGCCCAGCAGGACAATGCCCGCTACTCGACGCTGAGCACCAAGGGCTATGGCTCCGTGCAGCAGGCCCAGCAGGCCGACGCCACGCTGCGCGAGCGCCGGGCGGCGCTGCAGCGTGACCAGGCGGCGCTGCTGGCGACGCAGAAGCAGACCGCGGTCCTCGAGGGCCAGCGCGCCGGCGCCGCGGCGACGCTCCAGCACGACCAGGCCGTCCTGCAGCAGGCCGAGCTCAATCTCGGCTACGCCTCCATCACCGCTCCCATCGACGGCACCGTCGGCGCCCGCTCGGTCCGCGTTGGCCAGTATGTCCAGGCCGGCACGCAGCTCATGGCGGTCGTGCCGCTTCGCGCCGTCTACATCATTGGCAACTTCAAGGAGACCCAGCTCACCCACGTGCGTCGCGGCGAGAGCGTCGAGATCAGCGTCGACACCTTCCCGGGCGTCACGCTGAAGGGCCGGGTCGACAGCTTGGCACCGGCGAGTGGCCAGGAGTTCGCCCTCCTGCCGCCCGACAACGCCACCGGCAACTTCACCAAGGTGGTGCAGCGCGTCCCGGTCAAGATCGTCCTTGAGGACGATGACGAGCTGGCAGGCCTCCTGCGCCCCGGCATGTCGGTCGAGCCCACCATCGACACCAAGGCGACGCAGCTCGCGGAAGCGGCCCACGGCACGCGGCTTGCCGACGCCGGGCCGGAGCCGGGCCCGGCCGACTGAGGCCGTGCGAGCGCGTCCACGCGTAGCCCGAAGCGGACAACCGTCATGTACGATCCTGAGCGGCTCGACACGAGCGAGAGCCGGGCCCTGACCCAGCCGCGGCAGCCGAACCCGCCGGCCGCGAAGCCGCCCGCCAGGCCCGCGGCGACCGGCCCGTCGGATGCCGTGCCACTTCAGGTCTGGCTCGCCGTCGGCGGCTCGATCATCGGCGCCTTCATGGCGGTCTTGAACATCCAGATCACCAACGCCTCGCTGCCCGACATCCAAGGCGCCATCGGCGCCGGCATCGACGATGGCGGCTGGATCTCGACCTCCTATCTCATCGCCGAGATCATCACGATCCCGCTCACGGGCTACCTCTCGCGCGTCTTCTCGCTGCGCCGCTACCTGCTCGTGAACACCGTTCTTTTTCTCGTCTTCTCGATCGCCTGCGCCTTCGCCACGAGCCTCGGCCAGATGATCGTGCTGCGCGCCTTCCAGGGCTTTTTCGGCGGCGTGCTGATCCCGATGGCCTTCACGATCATCATCACGATGCTGCCCAAAGCAAAGCAGCCCATGGCGATCGCCATGTTCGCCCTCTCGGCCACCTTCGCGCCGGCGATCGGCCCCACCATCGGCGGCTACCTCACCGAGAACTGGGGCTGGGAGTATGTCTTCTACATCAACCTCGTGCCGGGCGCGGTGATGCTTGCTGCCCTGTGGGCGGGCCTGAAGCCCTCGCCCATGCGCCTCGATCTTCTCCAGGACGGCGACTGGCTCGGCATCGCCATGATGGCAATCGGCCTCTCGACGCTGCAGACAGTGCTCGAGGAGGGCAACAAGGACGACTGGTTCAACTCGCCCTTCATCCTCCGCCTCAGCATGATCGCCGCGTTCTCCCTTACGGCCTTCGTCGTCATCCAGCTTCGCCGTGCCAAGCCGCTCCTGCACCTCCGCCTGCTGGCTCGGCGCAACTTCGGCCTCGCCACCATGAGCAACGTGCTCCTCGGCATGGCGCTCTACGGCTCGATCTTTCTTCTCCCGCTCTACCTCTCGCAGATGCACGGCTACAATGCCGAGCAGGTCGGGCTGGTGCTGGCCTGGACCGGCCTGCCGCAGCTCCTCCTTATCCCGCTGGTCCCGCAGCTGATGAAGCGGTTCGACCCGCGCCTGCTGATCGGCCTGGGCTTCGTGCTCTTCGCCGGCAGCAGCTTCATGGACATGAGCCTCGACGCCAACTTCGCCGGGCCGCAGCTCTTCTGGCCGAACATCATAAGGGCCTTCGGCCAGGCGCTCCTCCTCACCCCGCTCGCCATGATCGCCTCGGCCGGCATCGAGCCCGAATACGCTGGCTCGGCCTCCGCCCTCTTCAACATGATGCGCAACCTGGGCGGCGCTGTCGGCATCGCCATCCTCCAGACCGTCGTCACCAAGCGCGAGCAGTTTCATTCGAGCATGATCATGCGGCACGTGACATCGTTCGCGGATGCCACGCAGGAGCGCATCATCCACCTCCAGCACTACTTCATGAGCCGCGGCCTCGCCGACAGCGGCCTCGCCCGGCACGAGGCGGTCGTCGCCGTCGGCCGCGCCGTCCGCGTCCAAGCCAACTTCCTCGCCTACGGCGACGCCTTCGCCCTCATGGGCACCGGCCTCGCCGCCGCTCTCGTGCTCGCCCTCTTCCTCACGAGGCCGGCCGCGACGGGCGGCGCCGGCGGCGCGCACTAGCGCAGTCCCGGCGCCGGGCCGGGGCCGGCGGGCTTTTTCTCCATCGCCATCGTCGATGCACGCCTGGCCTTGCGCGCCATGGGCGGGCTGCGCCATTCCGTTCCGGGACATGCAGGCTGCAGGACCGGAACCCATGGGAACGACGAGACGCGAGCTGCTGGCATCGAGCTTCGGCGCGTCGGCCGGGCTTGTCGTTGGGGCCGGGAGCGGACACGCCGCGCCGGCCGCCGCGGCCCTGACCGGCGTCACCTACCTGCCGCCTTCGTACCGGGGCCTCATGTGGGGCATGAGCGGCTTCGTCGACCGCCTGAAGAACGCGGTGAGCGAGCCGTCGGCCGTCAAGCTCGTCACCTCGGGCGCGCAGGCTAAGGCCGACGAGCAGCTTTCCGCCCTGCGTTCCGGCTCCGCCGACTTCATGTTTCATACCTCCTCGTACATCACCCGATCCTTCGAGATCCTGGGAGTCATCGGCCTGCCGAGCCTGGTCGAGGCGCTCTACGAGCACGGCGACCGCCTGATGATGGAGAGCCCGCTCTGGACGCTGATCAACCGGCAGCTCGCCCAGAGCGACCTCTTCATGCTGAGCGCGGGCGGTGGCGCCGCCGAGCCGGAATATGTCTGGAGCCGCGAGCGCGCGGCGGCGACGCTTGACGATCTCCGGGGTCGGCGCTGTCGCGTGGTCGGCCACGAGGCGAGCACGGCTCTTGCCAAATTCGGCGTGGTGCCGGTGCGCATTCCCTCCTCGGATACCTCGAAGGCCCTGCAGGAGGGGACGGTGGACGCGATCGTGGCCAACATCTCGACCGTGATCGGACGCGGCCTGCAGGAGCATCTGCGCTCCTGCTACAAGCTCCCGACCACCGGCTTCGTGAACGCCGTCTTCATGCTCAAGTCGCGCTGGGACGCTCTCGACGAGCCAACCCGCCAGGCGCTCTGGAAGGCGGGCAAGTGGTACGACCAGAACGCCGCGAGGCACCTGAACGACGAGGTCTACCCGAAGGAATACTGGCCCACGGTGAAGAAGGCCGGCGTCGAGGTGGTCGGCCCGACGGCGCGCGACACGCAGCGCTTCGCCGACGCCAGCCAGGAGATCTGGAGCTGGTGGAAGAGCAGGGTGGGCGAAACGGTCGGCCGCCACGCTATCGACCTCGCTCAGGGCAAGGCCGTCTGAGCCGCTAGCTGAACGGCCTCCGCGCGGCGGCATGAGGGCGCGCTCTCGGGTTGCCGGAGAGGCGCGCCGCTGGCAGCATCGAGGGATGCGAGAGGGCGTCCGGTGCCACCTGCCGGCCCTCGCTCGGGAGGCAGATGATGAGCGCCAAGCCAACCCTCGGCCAGATGCTGCTCGGGATCGAGGGGCTGGCCCTGCTCCGCCTCGCCTTCGCCGATGACGCCGAGGCACGCGCCGCGCGTGTCGGCGAGATCCGCATGCTGCTCGAGGACCTGGGCCACAAGCCGGATCTCGCGGCCCCCCTCGAGGCCAGCGAGTACGACCTCGCCGACGGCTACGCCCTGTGGTCCGAGACCTACGACCAGCCGCTGCGCCTCTTCCCGATCGAGCAGCCAACCATGCACGCCCTGCTGGATCCCCTTCCGGCCGGGACCCTGCTTGATGCGGCCTGCGGCACCGGCCGCTACAGCACCTGGCTCGCCGCCCGCGGCCATCGCATCGTCGGCGTCGACCGCTCGGCCGCGATGCTGGAGAAGGCGCGCCAGAAGGTGCCGGACGGCGACTTCCGCGAGGGCGATCTCGAGGCGCTGCCGCTGGAGCCCGCCTCCGCCGACCACGCCGTCTGCGCGCTGGCCCTCGTCCATCTGCCCGAGGTGGGCGAGGCCCTGGCCGAGCTGGCACGCGTGGTCCGCCCCGGCGGCCGCGTCGTCATCAGCGACGTCCATCCCTTCGTCGTCCTCCTGGGCTGGCAGGCCCAGTTCCGGACCGCGAGCCAGGGCACGGGCTTCATGCGGCTGCACCCGCACCTGCCCTCGGACTATTGCAAGGCCTTCGCCGCCGCCGGGCTTCGCGTGCGCGGCTGCCACGAGCCTCGGCTCACGTCGGAGTCTGCCGTGACCGTGGCGGCAGAGCGCCTGCCCGAGGCGAACCGGGCCGCCTGGGTCGGCCTGCCTGGCGTCTTGATCTGGGACCTCGAGAAAGTCTGAGCGCGCCGGGCATCCCCATCCTCTCATGCCGAGAGAAAAAGACAGAAACCGAACACGGGGGACAGCATGTTGAGACGTCTGGCGATCACCTGCCTCGGCGCAGCGGCATTGCTCATGGCCCCGAGTACAGACGCGGCCGAGTCGCCGTTGCTGCTGGGCGCCGTCTACAATCTGAGCGGGCCGCAGGCGGCGTTCGACCGGCCGGCCTCGCGGGGCGCGGAGCTGGCGGTGGCGCAGGCGAACGGCCAAGGTGGCGTGCTCGGACGCCAGGTCCGGCTGCTGATCGCCGACCCCGCGAGCAGCCTCGGGAAGGTGGCACCGCGCGTCCGCCAGCTGCTCAACGCCCACCCGCAGGTGTCGGCGATGCTCGGGCTCTCGGACACCGACATGGTGCTCGCCGCCGCCCCGGTGGCCGCCGCCCGCAAGCTCGTATTCGTCACCTCTGGCGCCACGTCGCCCAAGCTGCCGGCGGAGGTGCCCGATTTTCTCTTCCTCGCCTGCTTCGGCGACAACGTCCAGGCGGCGGCCGCGGCCGAGTATGCCTACAACGAGCTGGGCGCTCGGACCGTCTCGATCCTCTACAACGCGGCCGTCACCTACACGGCGCTTCTCCAGGGCTACTTCCGCGCGCGCTTCGAGGCGCTGGGTGGCAAGGTCTCGTCCGTCGCGAGCTACCGAAACACCGCCGACCAGGACGAGGCGCTGGGCTCGCTCGCCGGGGCGGACGCCATTTTCCTGTCGGCCCAGGATCCGCCCGAGGCCGCGACCGGAGCCATCAAGCTGCGCGCGGCCGGAATCGATGTGCCGATCCTGGGCGGCGACGGCTTCGATTCCGAACGCGAATGGTCGAAGCATCCGGCGCTGACAAAAATCTACTTCACGACCCACGCCTATCTCGGCCCCGACAATCCCGACCCGATGGTCAAGGTGTTCGATCAAGCCTACCGGCAGGCCTATGGCGGCCGCGCACCGGACAGCTTCGCCGCGCTGGGCTACGACGCCGTGGGGGTGCTGCTCGCGGCGGTCGAGGCGGCCGGCAGCGCCGAGCCGGCGCGGGTTCTGAACTCCCTCTCGCAGCTCACCGGCTACAAGGGCGTCACGGGCACGATCAGCTACGAGGGCGGCAGCCGCATCCCGAGAAAGTCGGTGACCATCCTCGAGGTGAGCGGAGGCAAGACCGTCTTCGTCGAGCAGCTCATGCCCGACCAGGTGCCGCCTCCCTGACGCGCGAGCAGTCCTGGCAATGCCTCCAGCACCGCTCACCCTGGACGGTGACCTGCGGCTCGATCGGTGCCAATCTGCGGCCGGCGGGGGAGGCGGCCCGCGCAAGGCGGCATCGGGCCACGAGGGAGCGGGCATGGGCGAGCGGTTCTTCGAGCGCGTCATCGGGCTTGCCGCGCTGGCGCTCCTCGTCTTCCTCTTCCTCAGCATCCTCGCACCCTTCGTCGCGCCGCTGCTCTGGGCCATCACCCTCACCGTGTCGGTGTGGCCGCTGTTCGTGCGGCTGCGCGCGCTCCTCGGCGGCCATGGCGGGATCGCAGCGCTCCTGATGACGCTTCTCCTGTTCGTCATCCTCGTCGTGCCCATCGGCATGCTGGCCCGCTCGCTGGGCGACCAGGTGGCGGCGGTGACGCGGGTCGCCAACGACCTCGTCACGGTGGGCCTGCCGCCGCCGCCCCACTGGGTGGCGGACGTGCCGCTCGTCGGCGACCAGCTGGACCGGCAGTGGCGCGAGACCATGGTCGACAGCCGCGCCACGCTGCGCGAGGTCCAGCCCTATATCGGCACCGCCGCCGGCTGGATCCTGGCGCGCGGCGCCGAGATCGGCTTCGCCATCGTCCAGTTCGTGCTGGCGGTGTTCCTGGCCGGCATCCTCTTCGTCCAGGGCGAGACCAGCGCCGACTACATGCGCCGCTTCGCCGCCCGCATCGGCAACGAGCGCACGGTGGACCTCGTCAACCTCGCCGGCGGCACGATCCGCGGCGTCGCGCTGGGCGTGGTTGGCACGGCACTGCTCCAGGCGATGCTGGCGGCGCTCATCTTCCTGATCGCCGGCGTGCCCGGTGCCGGGCTCCTGGCACTCCTGACCTTCATCGTGGGCATCCTCCAGCTTCCGGTGCTCCTGGTGCCGCTGCCGGTCGCGGTCTGGGTCGGCTATCAGGGCCTCACGGGCTGGGCGATCTTCGTGGCCGCGGGCGGCATCTTCATCGGCACGATCGACAACTTCATCCGGCCGGTGCTGATCCGCCAGGGTGCGGACCTGCCGCTCCTCCTGATCTTCCTGGGCGTGCTGGGCGGGCTCCTGGCCTACGGGCCGATCGGCATGTTTTTCGGCGCCGTGGTCGTTGCTCTGGCCCACCGCCTGCTGACCGAATGGCTGATGAAGGGGAGTGCTGGCGATGGCTGACCTGGCGCCGGGCGGGCCCGGCATAGCGCCCACCTGGACATCGAGCGCCAAGGACCTGGTCACGACGGCCTGCGAGGGCTCGAGCCGCCTCTGGGCGACGCTGGGCTACGGCATCGTCAACGAGGTCTTCTGGCCCTCGACCGGCGACCCTCAGATCCGCGACCTGGGCTTCATCATCGGCCTCGACGACGGCAGCTGGGTCGAGGTCAAGCGCGCCCACGCCTACACGATCGGCACGCCCCGCCCCTACATCCCGCTGCCCGAGATCGTCCACGAGGGCCAAGGCTACCGTCTCGTCCTCGAGGTCCTCCCCGACCCGCAGCGCGACGTCCTCCTCATCCGCTACCGCCTCACGGCCAAGGGCCGGCTCTACGTGCTGCTGGCCCCGCATCTCGGCAGCAACGGATGGGACAACACGGCCTGGGTCGAGGACGAGCTTTTTGCGGTCGCCGATCACTACACGCTCTGCCTCGCCGCCGAGCACGGCTTCAGCCGTGGCAGCGCCGGCTTCGTCGGCACCTCCGACGGCTGGCAGGACTTCGACCAGAACGGCCGCATGACCTGGACCTTTGATCGGGCCGAGACCGGCAACGTCGCCCTGATGGGCGAGCTGGCCAACGCCGAGGGCGTGCTGGCGCTGGGCTTCGCCGAGCATGTCGAGGGGGCGAGCCTGCTCGCCCGGTCCAGCATCGCCCAGGGCTACGACGATGTCCGCGAGGCCTTCGTGCGCGGCTGGCGGCAATGGGGCGAGGGCCTCGAGGTCGGCAATGCATCGCCCAAGGTCGCGCGCGAGGCCCAGCTCTCGGCAACCGTCATCAAGATCCACGACGACCGCAACTATCCGGGCTCGGTGGTGGCGAGCCTGAGCGTGCCCTGGGGCAACGCCAGCAACGATCCGGGCGGCTACCATCTGGTCTGGACGCGCGACGCGGTGGAGGCCGGCCTCGCCTATCTGGCGGTGGGGCGCCAGCAGGACGCCAGGCGCATGCTGGCCTACCTGATCGCGACCCAGCTCCCCGATGGCCGCTGGGCGCAGAACCATTTCCCCGATGGCCGCCCCTACTGGACCGGCATCCAGCTCGACGAGATCGGCTTTCCCGTCATCTACGCGGCCAAGCTCCTGGAGCTCGGGGTCATGGGCGCGCACGCCGGCCGTCGAGGCCATGGTGCGCGCGGCCGCCACCTTCCTCGCCCGCTCGGGGCCCTCGAGCCCGCAGGACCGCTGGGAGGAGAATGCGGGCCTCAACCCGTTCACGCTCGCGGTCGAGGTGGCGGCGTTGGTGGCCGCGGTCGAGTTCGTCGACGCCGACGAGGACGCCTATCTCCTCTCGCTCGCCGACTACTGGAACGAGCGCATCGAGGACTGGACCTTTGTCAGTGGTGGGCCACTCGCCGATGGAGGCGAAGGCTATTATGTCCGCCTCGCGCCCACTGCCGAGGGGCCGCTCGTCGGCCGCGTCGACATCCGCAACCGGGTGGGCCTCTCGCTCGAGCCCGCGGCGCTCGTGGGCCTCGAGTTCATGTACCTAGCCCGGTTGGGCCTGCGCCGCGCCGACGATCCGAAGCTCAAGGCCACGCTCGCCGTCGTCGAGCGGGTGCTGCGCGTCGACACGCCGGCGGGCCCCGCCTACCACCGCTACAACGAGGACGGCTATGGCGAGCACGAGGATGGCGGGCCGTTCGACGGCACCGGCATCGGCCGCGCCTGGCCGCTGCTGACGGGCGAGCGCGGCCATTTCGAGCTGCTCCTGGGCGGCGATCCGATGCCCTATCTCGAGGCCATGACCGCCATGACCGGCCCGGGCGGTCTGCTGCCCGAGCAGGTGTGGGACACGGCTCCGATCCCAGGGCGCTTTCTCGTTCCCGGCAAGCCCACCGGCAGCGCCATGCCGCTCGTCTGGGCCCATGCCGAGCTCTTGAAGCTTCTGACCGCGGCCAAGCGCGGCGAGCCGCTGGAGCTGCTGGACGCGGTGAGATCCCGCTACAACTTCCAGCGGCCGGCAGGCCGACACCTGGCACTGGCGCGTCTCCGCCCCCTTCAAGGCGATGCCCACCGGTCGCGACCTCCTCGTGGAGCACGACCATCCCTTCATCCTCCACCGCGGCTTCGACGGCTGGCAGGAGGCCCAGGACGTGCCCTCGACACCGCTGCCCTTCGGCCTGCACGGCGTCCGCCTGGAGCGGGGCGGGCTCGCCGGCCGCCACAGCGTCCAGCTGGCCCTGCGCCACGCCGTGACGGGCGAGCGCATCGGCGAGGACGCGGAGATCGCGCTCGGGGGATGAGAGTGGGTCCTGCTACGTCGCGTTCAGGGTGACCCGCGCCGTCTGGCCGGACTGGACCTGGGCGTTGCCCTCCGCCCCGACGTCCGTGCCGTCCTGCTTCTTGGCCGCCAGCTTTGCGGTACAGGGGCCCGGCTGGCGGATCACGCTGGCGACGCCCTTGCTGTCGGGCGAGATCTCCTTCTCGTCGACAGTCAGCTTCACGGTGGTCTTGTTGAGCTCGACGTAGTTGGTGATCGTGACCTCGAGCGTTCCAGGGATCTCGTCGTAGTGCTGGAAGCGGTTCTGACGGTCGAAGGCGACGAGGCTGACCTTCAGGCTGTCGGCCCAGACCTGGGTCTCGCGCTCGACGGTGGCCTCGACCGCGTCGACGAAGCCCCGCAGCAGGTCGACCAGAGCCTTCTTGTCGGCAGGCCCGAGGTCGGTCCTTGCCCTCCAGAAGCGCCAGGCGGCCCACCCATTCGTAGCGGAAGCGCGCGAGGCGCCGGACGAGATCCGCTTGGCTCACGCGGTATCGCATCCAGCTCGTGGAGTAGCCGAAGAAGTTGTCGAGGGCGACGAGGACCCCGGCGATCGCCAGTAGGATGTAGCCCACCTGGGCGATATTCGTGCGGATCCAGATCAGGATACTGTCGACCTGCGGGATCGATGCCAGGGGCGGCAGGATCGACCCGGCGAGCGGTGCCAGGGCGGCGATGCCAGCCAGCACGATCGCGACACCCCTGATCCCCCTTGCGACTCTGCCCATGCGGCGGGCCTTGTCGTCGTACCAGTCGATACGCGACTGGGTCGCGCGCACGGTCGCGACGAACAGCTCGTGCAATGTCTCATTGAGCCGCTCGGCGCTCCAGTCGGCTGGCAGCGCCGGGAACGGCAGGATGTTCGACGGAAAGCCCAAGGGCGCATCTTCCCAGGGCGAGATCCGTGCTTGCTTGCCCACCGATTCTGCCATCGGCTTTCCCCCTGTCGCCCCTCACGCCTCCGAAGCGGCCACTGACGGCAACGGCAAGCCTAGCGCAATTGCAAAGCGTCGGCTGTGCTCTTCGGCACAACCGCCGACCGGACAGCTTCTACCCGCGCCGGAGACGGAAACGCCTCATCGCTCTTTCCTCGGCTCCGCTTCACCGAGGCCGTTCCCGTCCCTCCTCATCGCTCGGGCGGGAACGCGCGATGGTGACGGGCATGCCGCGGGAGATCGAGTTGCTGACGGTGGAGACGGCTTTCGCCCGCTCGACGAGCGTCCCGAGATCGGCGCCCGGCTCCACGGCCTCGAGAGTGACCTCGACGGCGGCGCCGGTCGCGAGGAGCGGGCTGCCCTCGAACGTCACCGTCACGTCGACGGCAAGCGAGGCGAGCCGGATGCCCATCTCGTGGGCCACATACCGGAGGTCGTTGCAGAGACATCCGCCGACGGCGAGCCCGAGAAGCTGGCCGCCGTTGAAGCCGAGCCCCTGGCCGCCGGCCTTGCCCTCCGGGCGATCGACCATGACGGTGTGAGCCCCGGCCCAGCCGACCGATGCCTCGGTCTCCGGAATGCCGCGCAGCTTGACGACCATCGTGGTCATGCGACCCGTCCTCGGATGCCCTGGGCGGCGCCTCGACGCGGCACGCATCAGCGATGGAGCGCCTTCCCCGAGATCGTTAGATTGACGGTGCGATGAGCAGCAGGCAAGGCGCCGAGTGCGTCGAGACCGGGCACAAGCTCGACGCGACGGAGACAAGGCCATGCAAGACGACGATCTTCGGGCCTCGAGCAATATCGAGGACAGGCGCGGCAGGGGCGGTGCCGTCAAGGGCGGCCTCGGCATCGGCGCCATCCTCGTGCTCACCCTGATCGGCTGGGCCACCGGCATCGACCCGCGCATGCTGATCGGCGGCGCCGAGCTCGTCACGGGCGGGGGTGGCGGTGGGCAGGGCCAGAGCATGTCCGTCCAGCAGGGTACGCCTACCGACGAGACGGGCCTCTTCGTCGCAAGGGTGCTGGGCGAGACGGAGGACGTCTGGAGCCAGATCCTGCCCGAGCAGGCCGACCTGCAATACCGCAAGCCCGTGCTCGTCCTCTTCTCGGGCGTCACGCAGTCGGGCTGCGGCACCGCGCAGTCGGCGATGGGCCCATTCTACTGTCCAAACGACCAGAAGCTCTATCTCGACACCTCCTTCTTCCAGGACATGGAGCGCGAGATGGGCGGCGGCGGCGCCTTCCCCGACGCCTACGTGATCGCGCACGAGGTCGGCCACCACATCCAGAACCTGCTGGGGCTCCTCGCGAAGGTCCAGCGGGCGAGGGCGCAGGCGGACGAGCGCACGTCGAACGCCATCTCGGTCCAGACCGAGCTGATGGCGGATTGCCTGGCCGGCGTGTGGGCCTATCAGATGAACCAGCGCCACCAGAACATCGACGACAACGACGTGCGCGAGGCGGTCAGCACGGCAGCGGCGATCGGCGACGACCGCCTCGCCCGGCAGGCCGGCCGCGGTGCCGTCGTCCCCGACAGCTTCACCCACGGCTCGTCGGCGCAGCGGGTCCAGTGGCTGACCCGCGGCCTGCGCAGCGGCGAGATTCGAGACTGCAACACGTTCAAGTAAAGGGTGGGCCGAGCGCCGATCCCGCTGCCGTTCAGCCGGACGAGGCGACGCGCTCGAACTCGATCAGATAGACGACATCCTCGCCCGTGACGGGGTCCGGAGCCGGCGCCCCCCTGATCGTCAGGCGGTCGCCCTCGAGCTTGTAGAAGCGGACAAGGTCGGTGCCGGTCCAGGACTCGTTCCAGGAGGCATCGACGTGATGAACCACCTTCTCGTCATCGACGGTGTAGCGTGCGGCGTAGGCCAGCGTGCTGTCGAAGAGCCTCTCTTTCTCGGCGCTCGTGGGCAGCGGGCCGGCCGGTGCCGGCCGGTCGCTCCGGACGACCACGGCCATCATCCGGCCGTCGGCGTGATAGGCGATGTAGCCGTTCGGATTGGGACCGAGCACATCCGACCTGGCGCCCGTCGCGATGACCTCGCGAACACACGCCTTCATCCTCCACGTGCCGAGAAGAGCCTTCGCGTCGCTCATGTTGCGTCTCTCTCCCGGTGCCCTGACGCCGTGGCCTGCCCGCTTGGTCGAGGCCGAAGGATAAGGCTTGCCGCGACAGCCACCGCTCACAAAAGACGGATCGAATCGCCCTTGCGCACGATGCCCTCGACCAGCACGGCAGCATAGACGCCCACCATGCCCTGGTGGACCGTCTTGACGTGGCGAAGCAGGCTCTGGTCGGTGGCGGCCGTCTCGGGATCGATCGTGATCATCTTGCAGCGGGGGTCGCGCTCGAGGATGGCGATGCGCAGGCGGTCGCCGATCTGGAGTGTCCTGCCGACCAGCTCGTCCTCGCGGTACGGCCGGTCGTCGGCCCAGTCGGCATAGAGATTGGCGCGGAAGCGGCGGCGGTCCATCGTCCTGCCCAGCTCCTGGCCCAGCCCCTGGGCCGTGGCGTTGCCGATGAGCGAGATGGGCCGGCAGTCGTAGACGCCGCGCTCGCTGAAGCGCAGCGCCACCGCATAGCCGGCACGGCGCTCGATCTCGGCCTTGAGCTCGGGGGAATCGAGCGGCAGCGTCCGGCCCTCGGGCGTCGTCACCTCGACCGCGAAGGCCTCAGCACCGGGAAAGACGGGAATGACCCCCGGCCCCATCCCGAGGGAGGCGTCGAGATCGCGCGGCAGCGTCGCGGCGGCGGCCTCGCGGAAGCGCGGGCGATAGAGCAAAAGATCCTCCTGCTCGCGGCCGGTGTGCCAGGGAAAGCCTTTCGGCCCCGGGTCGCGGACGAAGGCATGAACGCGATCGCCCATCAATCCCGTGAACCCGACGAAGGCTTCCTCCAGCTCCTCGCCTGCCATGCTCTTGACCGGGTAGCGGCAGACGGTCTCGACCTTGCCGATCTCCTCCAAGACTCTGCTCCTTCCCCTTCGGCACGGCTCCCGGGCACCCGGGCGGGCCGACCACGGTTCTCACCCTTTGCCCGAGGGGCTCACCTTAGCCTATCGAAGCTCCGCCGCGAACGTACGCCGCCGGCTTCCTGCACGAGCACGCCCCCTCCCGGCCCCGGCCCGGAGGGCGCAGCATTGACCGAGCATCCGACCGACGCCTGCCCGACGCGCACCGCCAGCTCGTGCTCCGGGCGCTCGGGCTTCGGGGCCGTCCGCATCGACGCCATCCTGCCCGTCGCCGGCGGAGCCTCCGGGGCCTTTCCGTATTGGGTCGACATCGGCGAGCGGCGCTATCTTGCGAGGATCGAGGGCCCGACCAGCCCACCTCGCAACCCACACCATTGCGCGTCCATGCGCATCGCCGCCGAGGCGGGAATAGCACCCAGGGCCCATCTGATCGACGAGGCGTCCCGCATCGCGATCGTGGACTTCATCGATGAGCAGCCGCTGAGCAGCTTCCCCGGCGGTCCGCGCGAGCTGGCAAGGGCGCTGGGCACGCTCCGGCGCCGCGTGCAGGAGACGGCGCCGTTTCCCCATTTCGTCGACTATCCGGAGCTCGTGCCCCGTCTATGGGCATGGGTCTGTCGGACGGGCCCTTTCGCGCCCGGCATGCTCGACCCCTACACCGAGCGCCTGGAGCGCATCCGCGAGACCTGCCCCTGGGATCCAGCGAGGTCCGTCTCCAGCCACAACGACCCCGTTCCCCGCAACCTTCTGTTCGACGGCACGCGGCTAGGGCTGATCGACTGGGAATCGGCCTGTTCCAACGACCCTCTCGTCGATGTGGCCATCATGCTGGACAATCTTGCGCCCTCGCCCGAGCTGGAGGGGGTGCTGATCGAGGCGTGGCTCGGCTGCGCCCCGGACGGCGCGCTCCTGGAGCGACTGGCGTCCGTGCGCGCGCTGACGCGCCTCTACTATGCGGGCGTCCTGCTCAGCGCCTCCGCGGCGGCCTCCGGGCCGATCGCCGATGACGATCTCGCGGCGCCGACGCCGCCCGAGCTTCGGCAGATGGTCCGTGAAGGCCGGATAGAGCCCGGCACGCCTGCCACCAAGCACCTGCTCGGCAAGATGTTCCTCAGCTCGTTCCTGACCGAGGCAGCGCCGCCGGGCCTCGCCGCCGCCGTCTGACGGCAGCGGCGAGGCCGGGGCTTGCTCGATCCGGCGCCGGGCTCAGCCCACCGGCGGGGGATTGCGCTCGGCGAAGCCCACCTGGTGCCAGTAGGGATAGGCCTTGGGCAGGTCGCTCGCGGCGTCCAGCTTCGCGATCTGCTCGGGCGTCAGGCTCCAGCCGATGGCGCCGAGATTCTCGCGCAGCTGCTCCTCGTTGCGGGCGCCGACGATGACGCTCGAGATGGTCGGCCGCTGCGTCACCCAATTGAGCGCCACCTGCGGCACGCTCTTGCCGGTCTCCTCGGCCACCTCGTCGAGGGCGTCGACGACCTGGTAGAGATACTCGTCCGGCATCTGCGGCCCGCGATCGGCGGTCTTGTGCAGACGGCTGCTCGCCGGCAGCGGCTGGCCGCGACGGATCTTGCCGGTGAGGCGGCCCCAGCCGAGCGGGCTCCAGACCACCGCACCCACCCCCTGGTCGAGGCCGAGCGGCATCAGCTCCCACTCATAGTCGCGGCCGACGAGCGAGTAGTAGGCCTGATGCGCCACGTAGCGCGCGAGGTTGTGGCGGTCGGCAAAGGCCAGCGACTTCATCAGATGCCAGCCGGAGAAGTTGGAGCAGCCGACATAGCGGATCTTGCCGGCGCGGACGAGGTCGTCGAGCGCCGAGACGGTCTCCTCGACGGGCGTGCGCGCGTCGAAGCCGTGCAGCTGGAAAAGGTCGATATGGTCGGTCTGCAGCCGGCGCAGCGCCGCCTCGCAGGCCTCGATCAGATGGAAACGCGACGAGCCCACATCGTTGGGGCCGTCGCCCTTCCTGAAGGTGGCCTTGGTCGAGATCAGCACCTGGTTGCGGCGGCCCTTGATCGCCTCGCCCAGGATCGTCCTCGGCGGCACCGCCGGAGTAGACGTCGGCGCTGTCGAACATGGTGAGGCCGGCATCGAGGCAGACGTCGACGAGGCGGCTCGCCTCCTTGACCTCGGTGGTGCCCCAGGCCTCGAAGAACTCGCCCCGGCCGCCGAACGTGCCGGTGCCGAAGCTCAGGACCGGCACCCGGAAGCCCGATCCGCCGAGATATCGATAGTCCATGCCGTCCTTCTCCGTCGGTTGGGGGCACGGGATCCCCGCGCCTCATGGCGCGCGCAGGGCCTCCCCGTGGCCCCTCCTGCCCGCTCGCCTGCATCCGGCAGGTATCGGGCGACAACGGCCCGTGACGCTGCGGCCGCGCGCCGCCTCGGCGGGCTCCGCTCACGTGGCCAGCAAGGCGCGCCGATCAAGGCCCGCCCGGCGCAGGCCCGGTCTGCGTCAGGCGGGCGCACCGGCCGCGCTCGGCGAGCAGGCGGGACCTGGAGCACGCAAATCCGGGGCCGAGCCCATCGCCTGACCGGGTGGGCGGCGTTGCGCCGATATCCTATAGAGCCGCCTGGAAGCCTGGAGGGAAGAGCGGCGCATGAGCGGCTGGCAGTTCTGGATCGACCGTGGCGGCACGTTCACCGACATCGTGGCGCGTGCCCCGGACGGGCAGATCACGATAAGAAAGCTGCTCTCCGAGAACCCCGAGCACTACCCGGACGCGGCGATCCAGGGCATCCGCGACAGCCTCGGGCTCGGCAAGGACGAGCCTTTGCCCGCGGCCGAGATCGACGCCGTCAAGATGGGCACCACCGTCGCCACCAACGCGCTCCTCGAGCGCAAGGGCACGCCCACCGTGCTGGCCATCACGAAGGGCCTGGGCGACGCGCTGCGCATCGGCTACCAGCACCGCCCCGACATCTTCGCGCGCCACATCGTGCTGCCCGAGCAGCTCTACGGCCACGTCGTCGAGATCGAGGAGCGGGTGCGCGCCGACGGCACGGTCGAGACGCCGCTCGACCGCGACCAGGCGCGGGCCGGCCTCGAGGCGGCCTTCGCGGCCGGCTTCCGCGCCGTCGCGATCGTCCTGATGCACGGCTACCGCCACACCGCCCACGAGGCGGCGCTGGCCGAGATCGCCCGCCAGGTGGGCTTCTCCCAGGTCTCGGTGAGCCACGAGGTCTCGCCCCTCATGAAGATCGTCGGGCCGCGGCGACACGACCGTGGTCGACGCCTATCTCTCGCCGATCCTCCGGAGCTATGTCGACCGGGTGGCGGCCGAGACCAAAGAGGCCCGGCTGATGTTCATGCAGTCGAGCGGCGGCCTCGTCGACGCGCATCTCTTTCAGGGCAAGGACGCCATCCTCTCCGGCCCGGCCGGCGGGATCGTGGGGGCGGTCGAGACCGCGGCCATCGCCGGCTTCGAGCGCATCGTCGGCTTCGACATGGGCGGCACCTCCACCGACGTCACCCACTATGCGGGCGCCTTCGAGCGCGCCTTCGAGACCGAGGTGGCGGGCGTGCGCATGCGCGCGCCGATGATGAAGATCCACACCGTGGCGGCCGGCGGCGGCTCGATCATCGCCTTCGACGGCCAGAAGGTGCGCGTCGGCCCCGAGAGCGCCGGCGCCAACCCCGGCCCCGCCTGCTACCGCCGCGGCGGCCCCCTCGCCGTCACCGACGCCAACCTCATGGTCGGCAAGCTCGTGCCCGAGCTTTTTCCGCATGTCTTCGGCCCCAATGCGGACCAGCCGCTCGACGCCGAGGTGGTGCGCGAGAAGTTCCAAAAGCTCGCGGCGGAGATCGAGCAGGCGACCGGCACGAGGCGCACGGCCGAAGAGCTGGCGCAGGGCTGCCTCGCCATCGCCAACGACAACATGGCGAACGCGATCAAGGAGATCTCGATCGCCCGCGGCATCGACGTCGGCCGCTACACCCTCGTCTGCTTCGGCGGTGCCGGCGGCCAGCATGCCTGCCAGGTGGCCGACCTTCTGGCCATCGGCCGGGTGATGATCCACCCCTACGCCTCGGTGCTCTCGGCCTACGGCATGGGCCTCGCCGACATCCGCACGCTGCGCCAGCGCGCCATCGACAAGCCGCTGGCCGAGGGCGCCATGCCCGAGCTCGAGGCGGCGGTGGCCGAGCTCGACCCGCGAGGCCACGGCCGAGCTCGAGGCCCAGCAGGTGCCGGCCGACAGAATCGACAGCGAGGTCCGGGTCCACATCCGCTATGCCGGCACGGACAGCGCGCTCGAGGTGCCGATGGGCGAGGCCACGGCCATGCGCCTGGCCTTCGAGGCCGAGCACAAGAGCCGCTACGGCTTCGTCGTCGAGGGCCGCGGCCTCGTCGTCGAGGCGGTGACGGTCGAGGGCATCGGCCGCATGGAGGCGATCGACGAGCCCGAGCTTTCCATCACGCCTCGTACCGCCGAGGAGGCGCTGGCGCCGATCGACCGGACGCGCCTCTTCACGACGCGCGCACCCCATCAGCCGGCCGAGGCGTTCGAGGCGCCGGTCTATCGCCGCGAGGCGATGCGCCCGGGCGACCGCATCGCCGGCCCCGCCCTCGTCTGCGGCGCCACGACGACCGTCGTGGTCGAGCCCGGCTGGGGGCTCGAGGTGACGGCGCGCGACCATCTCGTGCTCGAGCGCGTCGAGCCGCTGCCCAAGCGGGTCGCCATCGGCACCGAGAGCGACCCCATCATGCTCGAGATCTTCAACAATCTCTTCATGACCATCGCCGAGCAGATGGGCGTGACCCTGCAGAACACCGCCTACTCGGTGAACGTCAAGGAGCGGCTCGACTTTTCCTGTGCCGTCTTCGACCCCGAGGGCGGCCTCATCGCCAACGCGCCGCACATGCCGGTCCATCTGGGCTCGATGGGCGAGTCGGTCCGCACCATCGTCCGGCTGCGCCGGCGGCACGATGCGCCCGGGCGACGCCTACGCCCTCAACAACCCCTACAATGGCGGCACGCATCTCCCCGACGTCACCGTCGTGATGCCGATCTTCCACGAGGGCGAGCTTTTGTTCTTCTCGGCCTCCCGCGCGCACCATGCCGACATCGGCGGCATCACGCCGGGCTCGATGCCGCCCGACAGCACGCATATCGACGAGGAGGGCGTCCTCTTCGACAACATGCACCTCGTGGCCGACGGCCAGCTCCGCGAGAAGGAGCTGATGGACCTTCTGACCTCCGGCAAATGGCCGGCGCGCAACCCGCAGCAGAACGTGGCCGACATCCAGGCGCAGATCGCGTCCTGCCAGCGCGGCGCCAACGAGCTGCACCGCATGGTCCAGCAGTTCGGCCAGGCGACCGTCCGCGCCTACATGCAGCACGTCCAGGACAATGCCGAGGAGAGCGTGCGCCGCGTCCTCGACCGCCTCGACGAAGGTTCTTTCACCTATGCCCACGACCTCGGGCCGGTGATCACGGTCAAGATCTCGATCGACAAGAAAGAAAGAAGAGCGCGGATCGACTTCACGGGCACGAGCCCGCAGCAGCCCTGGAACTTCAACGCGCCCGGCGGCCGTGACACGGGCGGCCGTGCTCTATGTCTTCCGCACGCTGGTCGACTCCGACATCCCGATGAACGAGGGCTGCATGAAGCCTTTGGACCTCGTGATCCCGGAAGGCTCGATCCTCGCACTGCAAATATCCGGCCGCCGTCTGCGCCGGCAATGTCGAGGCCTCGCAATGGGCCACCGACACGCTCTTCGGCGCGCTCGAGGTGATGGCCGCGGCCCAGGGCACGATGAACAATTTCACTTTTGGAAATCAAAAATACCAATATTACGAGACGATCTGCGGCGGCTCCGGCGCCGGGCCCGACTATGACGGCACCTCGGCCGTCCACACCCACATGACGAACTCCCGCCTCACCGACCCCGAGGTGCTGGAGTGGCGCTATCCCGTGCTGCTCGAGGGCCACCGCATCAACCGCGGCTCGGGCGGCAAGGGCCGGCACAAGGGCGGCGACGGCACGATCCGCCGCATCCGCTTCCTCGAGCCCATGGAGGCCGCGATCCTCTCGAACCACCGCAAGGTCCCGCCCTTCGGCCTCAAGGGCGGCGAGCCCGGCCAGTGCGGCGACCAGTGGGTCGAGCGCGCCGGCGGGCGCGTGGAAAAGCTCGAAGGCCGCGACAAGACCGACCTCGCCGCCGGCGACGTTTTTGTCATTCAGACGCCGACCGGGGGCGGGTATGGGGCGCCGAGCGCGCTGAGATGTGCTAGGATCGACGCCGAGGAGACATGAGCATGGGCGAGCCGGCGACACCTATCTTGCGCGACGTGGACGCGTTCCTGACCTGGGAGGAGCGCCAGGCCGAGCGTCATGAGTTCGTGGGCGGCGTCGTTCGCAAGGTGGAGGGCGGCACGGCCGACGCGGATCTCATCGGGGTGAATGTCGGCACCCTGCTGGGGCAGTGCTTGCGGGGTCGTGGCTATCTCGTCCACGGCAGTCAGCTCAAGGTCCGCTCGCCAATCGGAGCCGTCATGTATCCGAGCGCGTTCGTCCGCTGCGGGCCGCACCGGGGCGATGTCGACGATCGTCGATGATCCCGTCCTCGTCGTGGAGGTGCTCTCGCCCTCGACCGAGCAGCACGACCTCACGCGCAAGCGCTGGGCCTATCAGGCGATCCCCTCGCTCCAGACCGTCCTCTTCATCGACCCTGACCGCCCGGTGGTCGAGATCCTCGCGCGCGAGGCCGGCGACACTTGGCGCTCGCGCGTGGTCGAGGGCCTCGAGGCCTCGCTCGGCATCGCGGCGCTCGAGATCGAGTTGCCACTGGCCGAGATCTACGAAGGCACCGAGATCGAGCCGGCAGCCCCGGGCCTGCTGGCAACCTGAGCACCGTCCATCGCCCTCACCCGCTCCCCTCGCGGCCCATGGCCGGCTATGACGGCCCCAGACCCCACCAACAAGATGACCGCCGACGCGAGCAGCTCGAGCCGCGTCGCGATCAGGCATCAGGAGAGATTGCATCATGGACATTCGGCTGGACGGACGCACGGCGCTGGTCACCGGCGCCAGCAAGGGCCTCGGGCTCGCCATGGCGACGGAGATGGCGGCAAGCGGCGCCGACGTCGTCATCGTCGCCCGCGGTCCCGAGGCTCTGGAGAAGGCCAAGGCCGGGATCGCCGAGGTGGCGGCAGGCCGCGTCCACACGGTCGCCGCCGATGTCGCCACGGCCGAGGGCGTGGAGAAGGCCTATGCGTCGGCCATGGCCGCTTTCGGCAAGCTCGACATCGTCGTTAACAATGCCGGCGTGTCGCAGACGGGCCGCTTCGAGGACATCACCGACGCCGTCTGGCAGGCCGATCTCGACCTCAAGCTGTTCGCCGCCATCCGCATGACCCGGCTCGCCTTTCCGCAGATGAAGGAGCGCCGCTGGGGGCGCGTGATCAACGTGCTGAACATCGGTGCCAAGGCGCCGCGTGCCGGCGGCGCGCCCACGGTGGTGTCCCGTGCTGCCGGGCTGGCGCTGACCAAGGTGCTGGCCGGCGAAGGCGCCCCGCACAATGTCCTGGTCAACGCGCTGCTGGTCGGGCTGATCGAGAGCGACCAGTGGGTGCGGCGCCACCAGGATCAGGGCGGCGACGCCTCCTTCGCGGAGTTCCTGGGCAAGCTGGGGGCCGGCGTCCCCCTGGGTCGGATCGGCACCGCCCAGGAGTTCGCCAACATCGCCTGCTTCCTCGCCTCGGATGCCGCCGGCTACATCACCGGTACCGCCATCAATGTCGATGGCGGCAGCTCGCCCGTGGTGTAGGCGCGTCGCTCGGGCGGCTGAAGGCGTCAGGCATTGGCGGCCGCCTGGCCCTCCAGCCCGACGCGCGCCAGGGCTTCCGGCGGAGCGTCGTTCTCGACCATCAGCCGCGCCATCAGCTCCATGAGCCGCCGCTCCACGGCCGCATCCTCGAGCGGGCGCTCCTGGCCGGGGTCTGTCTCGAGATCATAGAGCCGGGTGGTGTCCTCGAGGAGCACGTCCGGCGGATAGCCGCGGAACCAGGGGCCCTCGGGCGCCACCGGCACCTTCAAGACGGGGGCGCCCTTGGTGAACGCCAAAGGCTCGCTCAGGCTCGCTGTGGCCAGCTCCTTCGGGTCGAACAGGCTCTTCAGGTGCATCGGCATCAGCGTGTACTGGTAGATCTCCTGCGTCTTCAGGTCGGGCGGGTAGCGATGATAGGTGTAGCGCCCGTCCGTCACGTTCACCGCCCCACCGAAATAGCCGAAGAGGACACCCTGGCGGACCTCCCGGTCCTTCTCGAGCTGCGGCAGCAGCGAGTGGCCCTGCATCTCGGCCGGTGACGCCACGCCGAAGAGGTCGAGGAAGCTGGGCGCGAGGTCGATCGTCTGGGTCAGCGCCTGCCGACGCGTGCCGTCCGCCGCGGCCATCGCCGGATGGTGGACGAAGAGCGGGATGTGGGCCAGCTCCTCGTAGAGCGTCATCCGGTTCTTGGCCCAGAAATCGTGCTCGCCCAAGAGGAAGCCATGGTCCGTCGTCAGGACGAGCGCCGTGTCCTTCCACAGATCGTGCGCGTCGAAATAGTCGAGGAGCTGGCCAAGGAGAAAATCACAGAGGCTGACGATGGCGTAGTAGTTGGCCCTGAGCTCCTCGCACTCGGCCGGCAGCTCGTCGACGCGGCCATAGCGCGGCCAGTCGCGGATGGGGCCGTTCCAGCCGGTCTTGAAGGCCTCCTTGAAGCGCTCGGGCGCAAAAAAGGGCTCGTGCGGGTCGAACGTCTCGATCTGCAGGAGCCAGTTGTCGGCGTCACGGTTCTGATCGAGGAACTCGAGGCCGCGCGCGAAGCATTGGACGGAGGGGAAATCCTTTTCCTCCTTGATGAACTCGCGATTGACGATGTGATTGCGGTAGTTGCCGCGGCTCTCGGTATGGAACTGGCGCTCGTGATATTTCTCGCGCAGCCGCTCCCAATGCGGCTGCACCATCGCCTTCCATGGGTCCTTCTCCTGCCCGCGCACGAACTCGAAGGTGTCGTAGCGGTTGTGGTAGGTGGAGCCGCCGTCCTGCCAGTAATGGCAGTGATCGGTGATGAGATGGCTGTAGACGCCGGCCTGATAGAGCAGCTCGGGGAAGGCGTTGTCGAACGGCTCGAGCGGGCCCCAGCTACGGTGCAGGAAGGAGAGCCGGCCGCTTTGCATGTCGCGGCGCGCCGGCATGCAGGGCAGCGAGCCCACATAGTGGCGGTCGAAGGTGGCCGAGCGCGCCGCAAGCCGGTCGAAGCTCGGCGTCGGGATGCGCGTGCCGCCATAGGGCCCGATCATGTGGCGGTTCAAGGAGTTGAAAAGAAGGAAGACGCATCGCATGGCGCTCGGGGCTCCGTCGGCTGGCGGTGGCGGGCGGCTTTTGTGGGCTCAGGTGAGCGGCGGCAGCTTGCCCGTCTTGTAGCCGTATTTCTCCATGATGGCGTGGACCTGATCGGAGATGCCGTTCAGCGCCGGCACGACCTCCATGTCACCGGACAGCGCCAGATTGAGGTTGATCTCGATCGGCGGGATCACCTCATTGCCCTGCGGGAACGGATAGAGGTTCAAGGCGTACTCCAGGCCTTTCGCGAGCGGCTCCATCCACCCGTAGCCGGGCTTGCCCGCGAGCGGGCCCTCGAGCGCGGCCCTGCTGACCGGCACGCCGCCCAGCTCGGCGCAGGCATTCTGCGCCGCCGGCGTCTGCCACCATTTGAGGAAGGCGACGGCGGCCCGCTGGCGCTCCTTCGGCACGTTGTGCGGCACGCCGCCCAGGAAATGGCCGAGCGGGATGCCCGGCTCGACGCCCGGCTGCGCCGGCGGCACGGCGAGGCCCACCTTGTCGACGACGATCGACTTGTTGGGGTCGTTCATCTGCGACCAGGCGGCGACCACGACCATGATGTGGGCGGCCTTGCCGGTCAGCATGCTCTGGATCACCTCGGCCTGTCCCAGGGCGGCGCTCTTCGGATGGCCCGCCTCGCGTGCCAGCGTGACATAGTACTCGAGTGCCGCCTTGCCCTTCTCATCGTTGATCATGACCGTGAAGTCGCCGTTCTTCGGATCCTTGAACAGCGCACCGCCGAAGCCGTAGAGATAGGGCCAGAAGTCGAAGGCGATCGAGTTGCCGCGGGCACCGCGCTGGACGATGCCGTAGCGCTTGGGCGGATCGTTCAGCGCCTTGGCGTTGGCCATCAGCTCGTCGAGCGTCTTGGGAACGCTCAGGCTTTTTTCCTTGTAGAGATCGGTACGGTAGTAGAGGAGCGGGATGTTGGGGTTGATCGGCACCGACATCAGCTTGCCGGTCTTGGCGTTCATCGTCTTCGTCGCGGGATCGAAATAGATCGAATCGCCGAAGCTGTAGATGCCGGGATCGAGCTTGAAGTCCGGGTCGATGTCGTGGATCGGCGTGAGAAAGCCGCCGAAATACATCTCGGCGAACCAGCTGGCATTCATCGGCAGCAGGTCGTAGTGGCCCTCGCTGGAGCGCACCGAGCTGCGCTGCTTCTCCATGCTGCCGGCGAAGGGCTGGACGTCGAGCTCGATATGGTTCCCCGTCTCCTTCTCGTAGCGGTCCACCGTCTTGACGAAGCCGTCGAGCCAGGGCGACTGGTTGATCACCATCGTGATCGGAACCTCGCTGGCAGCGGCGCGCGCCCGGCGTGTGGCCAGGAGCCCGGTCGCGGCCGCGGCGCCGACGAAGCCCCGCCTCGAGAGCGACGGGCCCTTGGCCGGCGGGTTGGCGTGGTGCTGCCTCATGGATTGCCTCCTCTGATCGCGCTTCTTGGCCCGATGCTCTCACGCCGCGGCCGGAAGGGCAAATAGCCTCGCGTGCTTGTGTGATAACCGCGGCGCATGACAAGGATGCGCCACGGCAGCGGCCCTCGTCGCCCAACCGCCGCTATGCCTGCCAGAACCACTTGGCGCACTCGCGCCGGCGCTCCTTCTCCGAGCGGCCGATGTCGACGAGAAGGTGGTCGTCCAGCAGGCGAAGCGCGCGCCTCGTGCGGGCCCGCCGCCACCAGAGCCGCAGCAGGGCGGTGAGGCCGTGCGCGGCGATAGCGCCTCGCTCGACGGAAGCGAGGGATGCGTGTCGGGTGCTCATCATGGCGCCACCCTGCCCTGCCGCCGGACCGGACGTTACGGCGATGGCCGAAGCATCGCGCCTTGTGCCGATGTAGGATGGCCCGCCTGTGAAGGAGGTCCATCCGATGGCCAGCACCGCCCTCTTCGCCGAGGTCGCGGCACTCTCCGGCGATCCCGCGCGCGCCGCCATGCTGCACGCGCTGATGGACGGCCGTGCGCTGACCGCAACCGAGCTCGCCCGCACGGCCGGCGTCACGCCGCAGACCGCGAGCGGCCATCTGGGCCGGCTGGCCGAGGCGGGCCTGCTGCAGGTCGCAAAGCAGGGCCGCCATCGCTACTACCGCCTCGCCGCCCCCTCGGTGGCGCGCATGATGGAAAGCATCATGCAGGTCGCGGCCGAGCTGGCGCCGGCCCGCAGAAGCCTCACCGTCGGTCCCCGGGACGCGGCACTGAAAAACGCCCGCACCTGCTACGATCATCTGGCGGGTCGGCTCGGCGTGGGCCTTGCCGATGGCCTGCTCGAGCGCGGGCATATCGAGCTCACGGGCGATGCGGGCATCCTCACCGGCTCCGGCATGGCGTTCCTGGCCGAGCTCGGGATCGACACCGGCCCTCTCCTGACGGGACGCAAGGGCCGGTCAGCGACGCGTCCTGTGCCGCCCCTGCCTCGACTGGAGCGAGCGCCGGCCCCATCTCGCGGGCGCCGTCGGCGCTGCGCTTTGCGCGCTCTCGCATGCAGCGCGGCTGGACGCGCCGGCTCGACGGCACCCGCGCGGTGCAGATCACGCCCGAGGGCGAGCGCATCTTCCGCGAGAGGCTGGGGCTGCGGATGGCATAGAGCCCCGCCGCCGTCAGCCCGCCCGGGCTCGTACCGGGAACCTCCTCGGCCGGCATCCTTTTAGCACCGTCCCTGCTAGCCGCTGGATACTCCATGAAGCTGATCCCGGGCATCGACGCTGCAAGTGATGGCGCCGCCTGCCAGTGGTCGGGAGCGGCGGCGACACCGTTACGCGCGGTGGTGGCGGTGCCGGTGCGGGACGAGGCGCTGCGCGTCGGGGCCTGTGTCAGCGGCGCTTGCGGAGCAGCGGGACGGCTCGGGCGGCCTGCTCGATCCGCGCAGCTTCGAGGCCGTCCTTCTTTTCAACAACTGTGCCGACGACAGCCTCGCCGTGGCCTGCCGGGCGGCGGCGGGGACGGGGCTCAGGCTGCGCTGCCTCGAGGCGACGCTGCCTGCGCAGGTGGCGCATGTTGGCTGGGCCCGGCGGCTGGCGATGGAGGCGGCAGCGCTGCGGCTGCGCCGCGCCGGCGCGCCGGATGGCGTCGTCCTGACGACGGATGCGGACTCCGAGGTTGCGCCGGACTGGGTCTTTCGGAACCTCCGGGCCATCGATGCAGGGGCCGACCTCGTGGCCGGCGCTCTCCTGCCCGAGCCCTCGGAGTTCGCGCGGCTCGCGGAGGGCGTGCGGCATCGGCACGGCCGGCTCACCCATTATCGCCGGCTGCTCGACCGGCTGGCGCACCTGATCGACCCCGACCCTGCCGACCCCTGGCCCAGGCACAGCGACGAGCCGGGAGCGAGCCTGGCGATCCGCCTGCCGATCTACGAGCGCATCGGCGGCCTGCCTCCCGAGCCCTGGAACGAGGATCTTTTTCTGGTGCAAGCGGTGCGGCGCATCGACGGGCGCATCCGGCATGCGCCCGAGGTGCGTTGTAAAGACGTCCTGCCGGCTCGAAGGGCGGGCGGCGCAGGGGCATGGCCGCCACCTTGAGCCGCTGGCAGGAGCATGCGCCGCCGGACGTGGCGGACGGGATTCCGGCGGTGGTCGCCGTGGTCCGGGCACTGCGCCTGCGGGCGCTGGTGCGGCAGTCTTACGCGGCCCGGGCGCGGGCGCCCGCCGGGCCGACCGAGAGGCTGGGCCGGGCGCTCGGCCTCACCCCCGATGAGGTGCGCTACCTGCTGCGCGGCCCCTGCCTCGGGCTGGCCGTGGAGCGGGTCCTCGGCAGGCCCGGCGGCCACGAGCCCGGCACCGTGCCCCTGGGCCGGCTCGAGGCCGAGATCAGGGCGGCAGAATGCTGGCTCGGTCTCGATCGGGGGGCGGGCCGCGGCGACGCAGCACCTCGAGCCGATAGTGCTCCTGCCGCTCTTGCCGGAGAGGCCGCATGAAGCCCCGCGCGGCATCGACGAAGATCTCGACCGCCTGGTCGGCGGAGAGCGGATAGTCGGTAAGGCCCGTCCAATGGACGAGGACGACGTCGCCACCCTCGAGAAGCGCCAGCTCGAGAAAGGCCGCGGTGCGGCGTATGTCGGGCGGGCTCAGATAGTAGAGGACCTCGGAAAGGACCACGAGGTCGAACGACCCCGCCGGCAGCTCGTCTGGAACCCGCATCTGCGCCAACGTGAGCGCGGGAGCGCCGGCGCAGCGGTGCCGCGCCTGGGCCAGGGCCCTCTCGGCCACGTCCACCGCCAGAAGCTCGTCGCAGCGTTGGGCGAGCTGGGCCGTGAGCACGCCGATGGAGCAGCCGACCTCGAAGCCCCGGCGATAGCGGGGGCGCGGCAAGGCGGCCAATGTCCGGTCGGTATTTCTCCCGCTCGTAGGGACTCGAGGCGAAGCGCCAGGGGTCGGGATCGCCGGCGTAGAGGCCGTCGAAATAGGCCGGCGGCAGCGAGGCCTTCTCGGCGCTCATGCGGGCATGTCGAGATAGATCTCGAACGGGCGCTCGAAGCGCGCCAGCGTCCGCGGATCGAGGCGGAAGCCCTCCGGGTCGTCGTCGATGAGGCCCGAGACCTGCGAGCGGTGGGCCTGGATGGCTGCCTTCTTGCGCTCGAGGAAAGGCCCGATGTCGAGGCGGAAGCCTTGCGGCGGGCCCAGGGGTATGGGCGTCGCGGGCGGCAGGCCCCAGCCCCAGATGGGATATTCGAGCAGCCGCACGCCCTGCCCCAGCTCACGCTGGGCGGCCCGGGCCATCCCATAGGCGGCTTGGTGGTCGGTGTGGGGATCGAGGCGCCAGCTTGCCAGAATGGTGCTGACGGCGTGCCGGCGGGCGAGCCCGACGATCGTATCGACCGCCTCGGCGAAGCCCGGCTCGCCCGGATGAGGCACGGCGCGATCGGGAAGGCCCAGAAGCGTCAGCGCCCCCTCGTCGAGCCCGAGGCAGGCAAGGGCCCGGCCGGCCTCGGCGGCGCGGAGCTCGGCCAGCCGTGCCGGCGGGAAACGCTTCGAGCCCGGGTGCGAGCCGCTGCCGTCGCTGACGATGACGACCAGGGCCTTCGTGGCGCTGGGCGGCCAGGAGCCCGCCGCAGCCCAGGCTCTCGTCGTCAGGGTGCGGCGCCAGGACGAGGACGGTGCCGAGGTCGACCTCGGCGATGCCGCGAAGGGGAAGGGCCTCGGCCTGCTCGAAGAACGCCGCGGCGCCGACCCCGCCCGAGCCGGCGCTCACCGCCAGAGGTCCCCCACGGCGCGCTCGTTCTGGAAGACGTGGGCGGCCGCCGCCTCGAGCGCCTGGTCGGGGGCGGGCTGGCGGAGATAAAAGGCGAGGTCGCGCGCGAGGCGCTCGACCGGGTGCGGCTCGAGGAAGCCGGCGGCGCCGACGGCCCGATGGGCGAGCTCGAGGACGTCGAGTGCCGCGCGCTCGACCGCGAGGCGCGCGAGATTGACGTAGGCGACGATGCTCTCGGCGTCGGCCGTAGCCGTCCTCGGCGATGCGGGCGGCCTGGCGCACCCAGAGCCGGGCCGTCTCGGCGGCGCCGGCCATCCGGCCCATGCGATGGCGCTGATGCGGGTCCTTGTCGCGGCCGGCCTTCAGGAGATGGGCACGCGCGGCCTCGGCCAGCGCCTCGAGGCCGCCAAGCTGCACCGCGGCGAAGCGCCAGGCCCCGGCCGAGAAATCGGGCTGGGCATGATAGGCGCCGGGCGGGCCGATGAGGTCCGCCTCCGTCACCGGGGTGCCGCCCAGATCGATCTTGCCGCTCATCGAGGCCCGCATGCCCTGGGCCCGCCAGGCCTCGAGGTCGACCCGGACCCGGGCCTCGTCGAGGTGGAGGAGAACGAGGCGCAGCCGGCCGTCGGGGTCGGTGGCCGTGACGAGCGGGCGCTCCACATGGTCGACGCCGGACGCGAAGGTCTTGGCACCCTGCAGCCTCAGGCCCTCCGCCGTCCCCTCCAGCGTCAGGCCGGGCGGCCGCTCGGTGTTCCAGATCCCCGACAGCTTCCCGGCATTCAGCTGATCGGCGAAGCGCTCGCGTTGCGATCGGCTGCCGTGGCGGTCGACGAGGCGGACGGCGTTGACATGGCCCTCATAGAGCCGGCCGACGGACAGGTTGCCCCGGCCGAGAAGGCGCAGCACCTCGAGAAGCGCCGGCGCACCGTCGGGCTCGGTGCCGAGGCCGAGACCACCCTGGGCGGTCGGCAGGGGAGCCGCGAGCAGGCCGATCTCGGCCAGGGCCGTCATATCGGCTGCGGGGAAAGCGGGCTTCCGGTCGAGCGCAGGCGCGCGTTCGGCCATCTCGCCGACCAGGAGCTGGACGGCGGCCACCATCTCCCGCCGGCGTCGGTCGACATCGCCGGCACCGCGGCGCAATCGGCCGACCGCGTTGGCCACCGTTCGTGACGCCATCATCTTCCCCTGGGCTTGGGGCAGCCCCGGCACTCGAACGCCCGCTCGCAGGCTGCGTTCCGTGCGAAGGCCAGATGCACCACTCAGGCTCTCGGAGGGGCGTCCGTCCACGCGTCCCGAGGAAGCCTCGGTGCCCGAAGCGGCCGGCCACCTTGCTCTACTCGGACGGCGCGAGATCGAGCCGGCGATAGGCCTCGGGTGGCGCCTCGTGACGTGCCATCTCCCGGCGCATCAGCGCAGCCATGCGCTCGGTGATGGCCGGGTCCTCGATTGGTGTCGTCTGGCCCGGATCGCTGTCGAGGTCGTAGAGGGCCGTCACCGGGTCGAGCAGCGGGTAGCGGCGCACCATGTTGGCGCGGGCCTCCGCCACCACCGGCACGCGCAGCACCGGCACGCCCTTGGTGAAGCCCATCGGGCGGCGCCAGCGTGGCACCCGCCAGCTCGCTGGGCTCGAAATAGCTGCGCATGTGCATCGGCATCAGCGTGTAGTGGAACAGCGGCTCGCCATTGTCGGGCGAAGGATAGCGAAAATAGCTGTAGCGGCCGTCCGTGACGTTCACCGAGCCGCCGAACTGGCCGTAGATGCAGGCGTCGCGCACCCGCCCGTCCTCATGCAGCACCGGCACCAGCGAGGCGCCGCGCACCTCGGACGGGACGGCGATGCCGAAGGCGTCGAGCACGGTCGGCATCAGGTCGGTCGTCTGCGTCAGCGCGTGGCGCCGCTGGCCCGCCGCTCCGGCAGCGTCCGGGTGGTGGATGAAGAGCGGGATGTGCGCCACCTCGTTGAAGAAGGGCGGGCGGTTCTTGCCCCAATAGTCGTGCTCGCCCAGCAGGAGGCCGTGATCGGTCGAGACGATCAGCGCCGTGTCATGCCAGAGATCGTTGGCGTCGAAATAATCGAGCAGGCGGCCAAGGTAATGGTCGCACATGCGCACGAGCGCAAGATAGTTGGCGCGCAGCTCCTCCGCCTCGAGGCCGTCGAGCGAGGGCCGGCCGTAGCGCGGCCAGTCGAGCACCGGGCCCTGATAGCCGCTCTCCAACCCCTCCCGGAAGCGGCCGGCAGCAAAGAAGGGCTCGTGCGGATCGAAGCATTCGAGCTGCAGGAACCAGTTTTTTGCTTTTTTGTTGTGCTCCAGGAACTCGACCGCGTGCTCGAAGCAGCGCGCGATCGGGAATTTCTCCTCGGTGTCGATGAAGTCGCGATTGACGACGTAGGCGACGTTCGAATCCGGGTCGGTGCGGCCGTCGAAGTCAAAGGAATGATAGTCGCGGCCGTAGCGCTCGAGGTCGGGCTCGGCGATGCCCTTCCATTTGTCCTTCTCCTGGCCGCGCACGAATTCCCAGGAGCTGTAGCGGCCGTGAAAGCCGGCGCCGCCATCCTCGAAATAATGATAATGGTCGGTGATCAGGTGGCTGTAGATCCCGGCCTCGCGCAGAAGATCGGGCAGGTTGTTGTCGAAGGGCTCGAGCGGCCCCCAGGCGCGGTGAAGAAAGTTGAGCCGGCCCGTCTGCATGTCGCGCCGCGCCGGCATGCAGGGCATGCTGCCCACGTAGTGGCGCTCGAAGGTCACGCAGCGCTCCGCCAGCCGGTCGAAGTTGGGCGTGGCGACCTCGCGGCCGCCATAGGCGCCCAGCACGTGGCGGTTCAACGAATTGAACAGCAGATACACCATTCTCATCTTCGTGGCCGCCACCCTGTTATTTTGTCGTCATCAAGATCGCCCGAAAGGGCCTGGCGGCTCAGCCGCCCTGATCGAGGCCGGGCCAGCGGTCCTGCCAGGGCTGGGCCGCCTCCAGCGCGGCGGCGATGCGGATCAGGCGCGGCTCCTCGAGCCACGGGCAGACGATCTGGAAGCCGATCGGCAGGCCCGTCCTCGTCGAAGCCGCAGGGCAGGCTCGCCGCCGGCAGGCCCGCGAGGTTCATCGGCCAGGAGAAGGGCGACCAGCCCAGATGGCGATCGACGTCCCGCCCGTCGATCTTGTCCACCCCCAGCGTGCCGGCGGCGAAGGCCGTGACCGGCACGGTCGGCGTGACGAGCGCGTCGACGCGGCCGAACAGGGTCACGAACCGGCCGCGGAGGATGGCCCGGCGATGGGTGGCCGCCATGTAGTCGACGCCGGAGAAATGGCGCCCCGCCTTGACCACCGCCCGGAACTCGGGCTCGGAGCGCGCGAGGTCGGGACTCGCAGCGGCCCTGAACGGCGGTCGCCTGCTCGGTATAGCCGATGGGCCTGAGCGTGCGCTCCAGCACGTCGGCGTCGAGGCCCGGATGGTCCTCGACGATGGTGGCGCCGAGCTGGGCCAGATGCCCCACCATGGCCTCGAACGCCGCACGCACCCGGGGCTCCACGGGAGCGAAGCCCAGATCGGGCGAGACTGCGATGCGCAGGCCCTCGAGCCGGCCGGCCGCGACCTCGAAGCGACGCGCCGGCTGCGGCAGGCTCACGGCATCCCGCGCGTCGTAGCCCGCCATCACCTCGAGCATCAGCGCCGCGTCGGCGACGGTGCGGGCGATGGGCCCGGTATGGGCGAGCGAGCCCCAGGAGGGCGGGAAGAAGCCCGGCGCCCGCGGCACGAGCCCGAAGGTGGGCTTGATGCCGAAGACGCCGCAGAAGGAAGAGGGCACGCGGATCGAGCCCACCGCATCGGTGCCCACCGCGAGCGGCCCGGCACCTGCCGCCACCGCCGCCGCAGCGCCACCGCTCGATCCGCCGGAGGTGCGATCCAGGCGCCAGGGGTTGCGCACGATCCCGGTCAGCGGCGAGTTGGCCGTGAGCTTGTAGCCCGACTCGCAGGTCGTGGTCTTGCAGGTGAGAACGGCGCCCGCATCCTTGAGCCGGGTGACGATGGCCCCGTCCTGCTCCGGCACGAAGTCCTTCAGCATCGGAGCGCCGGCCTTGGCCGGCACGCCCGCCACATAGACGAGATCCTTGACGGTGACGGGCACGCCCGCGAGCGCGCCCTTGGCCTCGCCCCGCCGCCAGGCCTCGGTCGCCCGCGCCGCCTCGGCCCGGGCGCTCTCGAACATCGGCGTCACGATGACGTTGCAGGCGGCGTGGACCGTCTCGAGGGCAGCGATCACCTCCTCGAGCGCGTCGCCGGGCGTGAACCGTCCTTCCTTGAAGCCCTCGAGAAGCGCTTTGGCACTGGCGCGGGCAAGCTGGCCTTTCTCGGCCCTCTTCTCGGTCGCGCTCATGGAGCGGCATCCCTTGCAGCGGCGATCGTGCGCCAGACCCGATCCGGCGTCGCCGGCATCTCGACATGCCTCACGCCCAGATCGGCCAGGGCGTCGACCACGGCGTTGATCACGGTGGCGGGCGAGCCGATCGTCCCCACCTCGCCGCAGCCCTTCACGCCCAGGGGGTTGTGCGTGCAGGGCGTCACGTGCGTGGCGATCGTCATGTTGGGCAAGAGGTCGGCACGCGGCATACAGTAATCCATGAAGGAGCCCGAAAGGAGCTGGCCGGTATCGGGGTCGTAGACGCAGGTCTCGAAAAGCGCCTGGCCCACGCCCTGGGCGATGCCGCCGTGGAGCTGACCCTCGACGATCATCGGGTTGATGACGGTGCCCACATCGTCGACGGCGACATAGCTCAAAAGCTCGACCGTGCCCGTCTCGGGGTCGATCTCGACCTCGGCCACGTGGGCACCGGTGGGATAAGTGAAGTTCACCGGGTCATAGAAGGCCTGCTCCTCGAGCCCCGGCTCCAGCACCTCCAGCGGATAGTCGATCGGCATGTGCGCCGAGAGCGCCACCTCGCCGAAGCTTTTCTGGCGGTCGGTGCCGCGCACCTTGAAACAGCCGTCCTCGAACGTGATGTCGCCTTCCGAGGCCTCGAGCTGGTGGGCCGCGATCTTCTTGCCCTTGCTGATGACCTTCTCGGTCGCCTTGGCAAGGGCGCTGCCGCCGACGGCGAGCGAGCGCGAGCCGTAGGTGCCGAGCCCGAACTGCACCTTGTCCGTGTCGCCGAAGACGATCTGCACCTTGTCCGCGGCCATGCCCAGCCGCTCGGAGACGATCTGGGCAAAGGTGGTCTCGTGGCCCTGGCCGTGATTGTGGCTGCCGATCAGCACCGTCACGTCGGCGGTGGGATGGACCCGGACTGTGGCACTTTCAAAAATGCCGCCGCGGGCGCCCATCCGCATCGCTATGCGCGAGGGGGCGAGCCCGCAGGCCTCGATGTAGGTGGCGAGCCCGATGCCCCGCATCTTGCCGTTCTTTTGTGACTCGGCCTTGCGGGCGGCGAAGCCGGCCCAGTCCGAGAGGCCCAGCGCCTGGTCGAGGCAGCCCTCGGGATCGCCGCTGTCATACTCGCAGATCACCGGCGTCTGGTAGGGATAGCCGTCCTTGGGGATCATGTTGCGGCGCCGGATCTCCACCCGGTCCATGCCCAGATCCCGCGCCGCCACGTCGACGAGGCGCTCGAGGACGAAGGTGGCCTCGGGCCGGCCGGCGCCGCGATAGGCGTCGGTGGGCTGGGTGTTGGTGAAGACCGTCTTCACCTCGCAATAAATGGCGGGCGTCGTGTAGACGCCGGCCAGCAGCGGCCCATAGAGGTTGGTGGGGATATTGGGGCCGAAGGTCGAGACGTAGGCGCCGAGGTTGGCGAGTGTCCTCACCCTCAGGCCCAGAAAGCGGCCCTCGGCGTCGAGCGCCAGCTCGGCCTCCGTCACATGGTCGCGACCGTGCGCGTCGCTGATAAAACCCTCGGTCCGCTCGGCTACCCACTTGATCGGCCGCCCGACTTTTTTGGCCGCCCAGGTGAGCACGATCTCCTCGGGATAGTGGACCTGCTTCACGCCGAAGCCGCCGCCCACGTCGGGCGAGACGACGCGAAAGCGGTGCTGGGGAATGCCTAGGACGAAGTTGCCGATCAGCAGCTTGACGATGTGGGGGAGCTGGGTTGTCGACCAGAGCGTGTAGTGCTCGGTGCCCGGCTCGTACTCGGCCACCGCCGCGCGCGGCTCCATCGGGTTGCCGACGAGGCGGTTGTTGACGAGCGCGATGCGCGAGACATGGGCCGCTTTGGCGAAGGCGGCATCGGTGGCGGCGCTGTCGCCCAGCTCCCAGTCGCAGCAGAGATTGCCCGGCACGTCCTCGAAGAGCTGCGGGGCGCCCGGCTTCAGCGCCTCGACCACGCCGGTGACGGCCGGCAGGGGATCATAGTCGACGGCCACCTGCTCGGCCGCCGTACGCGCCTCGTCGAGCGTCTCGGCGACGACGAAGGCCACGGCGTCGCCGACGCAGCGCACCTTGCCCTGGGCCAGCGCCGGGTGGCGCGGCTCCTTCATCGGCTGGCCGTCCTTGCCGCTGATGCCCCAGGCGCAGGGCACGCCGCCCACGCCGTCGGCCTCGAGGTCCTGGCCGGTGAGCACCGCCAGCACCCCTGGGCTTTTGAGCGCGCTCGCCGTCTGGACCGAGCGGATGCGTGCGTGCGCATGGGGCGAGCGCACAAAGACACCGTGCGTCATGCGGGGCCGAACGATGTCGGTGACGTAGTTGCCGCGTCCGGTGAGGAAGCGGAGGTCCTCCCGCCGGAGCACCCGCGTCCCGATCCCGGTCGGATTGTCCATGCCACGATCCCTCCCCTGGCCAATCGCGCGAGCCTAGGAAGCCGCCAGCTACGCCGCAAACAGAGAAAGTAGCACGCCACCTTAAATCACCCTCACCTTGAATGCATGGCTGCCCCCTCCCCGACCGGCAGCCGGAGCACGAACACCTGTCGCAGGAACGGACCATGAGGGCGCCGCCGCGCCTTCTTGTCGAGGCGCCCGACCGGTCGGGGTCGACGGGCGCAGCAGACAGAAACCGAGAAGAATCAGGCGGCCATGCGCCAGATGAGCGAGAGGATGTGCTCGCGCATCGCGACGAAGTCGGGCGAGGCCTTGATGGCGCGGATGTCCTGGTCCTCGGGCCGGTTGGAGAAGGCGACCTCGACGCGCTCGACGATGCGTCCCGGGCGCGGCGACATCACCACCACCTCGGTGCCGAGATAGACCGCCTCCTCGACGCTGTGGGTGATGAAGACGACGGTCATGCGCGTGCGCCGCCACACCGCGTGCAGCTCCTCCTGCATCTTCTCGCGGGTGAGCGCGTCGAGGGCGCCAAAGGGCTCGTCCATCAAGAGCAGCTCGGGATCGTTGGCGAGCGCCCTGACGATGGCGAGCCGCTGCTGCATGCCGCCCGAGAGCTCATAGGGGTAGCGGTTGCGGAACTCGGTGAGGCCCACGATCTCGAGCAGCCGGTCGACCTTGCGCTCGCGCTCGGCGCTGTCCTGGCCCCTGACCATCGGCCCGAAGCCGGCGTTGCGGGCGACGGTCATCCAGGGGAAAAGCGCCGGCTGCTGGAAGACGACGCCGCGCTCGGGCCCGGGCCCGGTGATGGGCCGGCCGCGCAGCGCCACCTCGCCCGAGGTGGGCCGGACGAAGCCCGCGATGGTCTGGAGCAGCGTGGTCTTGCCGCAGCCCGAGGGGCCAACGATGCAGACGAATGAGCCCTGCGCGAAGGTGAGGTCCACTTGGTCGAGCGCACGGATGAGCCCGTCGCTCGACTGATAGGCGACGGAAAGCCCGTTGCAGGCGACGAAGTCGGGCTCGGTCATGGCTTCCCGCCGGTTGTCGTCGGGCGATGCCACGCATTCCCGGCGCCCTTTCGGACACCGGGTGCCGCGGCACCGCCCGAGCGTTGATGCCTCAGGACTTGGCGACCTTGGCCAGGAGGCTCGTGTCGATGCCCTTCTCGAAGGTGGCGAGGTCGGGCGCCTTCCTGATGCTCTTCTGCTCGACCAGGAAGTCCGCCGTGGTCTTGAGGACGTGGGCGAACTTGCCGGCCTTGCCGGGCTTGCCCAGCCACTCCGGGCCCAGCTGGTCCTTCAGCGACACGAAGTCATACTCCTTCATGTCGTGCATCGCCGTCTCGGCGCTGACGCCGGCCGCCTCGCCGACGATCTTGGCCGCGTCCTCGGGCTTGCTCTTCCACAAGGCCAGCGCCTTGCCGTAGGCGGCAATGAGCCCCATCGCCGCCTCGGGGTAGTCCTTGATGAAGGCGTTGCTGGCGACGATCAGGTCGCCGATGACGTAGCCCGCGGCGTCCAGCTCCTTATAGGTCGAGAAGATCTCGCCGCCGTCCTCGAGCATCTTGGCCTTGGCCGGGCTCCACACATAGGCGGCCTGGATGTCGCCGCGCTTCCAGGCGGCGACCTCGGCATCGGGCTTCATGTCGAGCACGTTGACGTCGCTCTGCGTCAGGCCGTGCAGCTTGAGGAAGCCCAAGAGACGGAAATGCGAGGTCGAGCCGAACGGCGTTGCCACCGACTTGCCCTTGAGATCCTCCGGCTTCTTGATGTTGGCCGACTTCTTGACCACCATGTCCTCGGCCGGACCGATATTGTCGACCATGGCGATGATCTTGTAGCCGATGCCCTGGCTGAGGCCGGCGGCGCTGGGCGAGGAGCCGAGGCCGAAGGCGACGTCGAGGCTGCCGGCCGCCATCGCGGCGTTGACCTCGGCACCGCTGCCCACCTCGCTCCACTGGATGGGCGCCCCACTCATCTGCTCGAACCAGCCCTGGGCCTTGCCGATCATGGTGGGCTTGGTCTCGACGAAGAAGGAGGCCCGGATGCTCTCGGGCGCCTTGTCGGCGGCACGCGCCGGGCGCCAGCCGCTTCCGGCCAGCACCGAGCCGCCCAGGGTGGCGAGGCCCACCGTGCCGAGAAGGCCGCGGCGGCTGAAGCCGCCCGTGCCGTGGCTGTTGTCATCCCGCATCGAGGGTCTCCTTCTTGTCGTGAGGCGCCGGCTTCCTCTGCCGGGGCGGGGCTGGGGATCGCGACCCGAAGGCCATCATACCTTCCCTGCCCAATGGACCACACGGCGCTCGATCGCAAGCAGCAGGCGGTCCAGGAGCAGGCCCATCAGGCCGATGATGATGATGCCGACGAAGACATAGTCGGAGCGCAGAAAGCGGCCGGCATCGAGGATCATCCAGCCGATGCCGGTGCTGCCGGCGATGATCTCGGCCGCGATGAGCGTGGCGTAGACGATGCCGATCGCGAGCCGGGCGCCGGTGAAGATGTCGGGCAGGGCCGAGGGGAAGACGACATGGCGGAAGATCTGCCAGTCGCTGGCCCCCAGCGTCAGCGCCGCCTGCACCCGCTGAAGCGAGGTGCTGCGCACCCCGTCCCGTGCCGCCACCGCCGCCACCGGCAGGGCCGTGAGGAAGAGAAGAATGATTTTCGAGGTCTCGCCGATGCCGAACCAGACGATCAGCAGGACGAGGTAGGCGAGCTGCGGCAGGGGCCGGAGGAACTCGATGAAGGGGCTGGCCAGCGCCTCGATGCGCCGGTTGCAGCCCATCGCCAGGCCCAGCGCCACGCCCACCACGGCACCGGTGGCAAAGCCGCCCAGCACCCGCTCCATGCTGTAGAGGATGTGCTCCCACAGCGGCCGGCTCTTGTAGCCGTTGATGACGAGATCGAGGAAGCCGTCCCACAAGAGGGCCGGGCTCGGCAGGAAGAGGTCGCTGACCCAGCCGGTGCCGGTGACGATGGCCCAGACGAGGATGATCAGCGCAAAGCTGAGAAAGCCCATCGCGCGGGGCCCGAGGGCCTCGAGGCGGGAGCCGAGCGCGCGGCGGCGCGGCGGCGTCAGCGTCGCCGACTCGATGTCGCGGGTGCCGTCCTGGCCGGCCTCGAGCGGGCGCGTCCGTGCCATCGGATCAGCCCACCCCGCGCCAGTGGACGAGCCTGCGATCGATCATCAAGACAATGCGGTTCAGCAGCATGCCCAGGATGCCGAGCAGGATGATGCCCAGCATGATGATGTCGTTCCTGAGGAACTGGCTGGCCGAGAAGACCATCCAGCCGAGCCCGTCGGTGGCCGCCATCAGCTCGGCCGCCACCACCGTCGAGAAGGCGGCGGCGAGCGCGATCCTGACACCGGTGAGGATCATCGGCAGCGCCGAGGGCAGCACGACATAGACAAAGATCTGGCGCTCGCTGGCGCCCAGCGTACGTGCCGCCTGGACGAGCTGGGTGCGCGTTAGCCTGACACCCGCCATCGCCGCACTGACCAGGATCGGGAAGGCCGTGAGATAGAGGAGCGCTATCTTCGAGCCGTTGCCGGTGCCGAGCCAGAGGATCAGGAGGATCAAATAAGAGAGCGGCGGCAGCGGCCGCATGAACTGGATGAGGTAGTCGAGCGAGCCGGCCAGGAGCCGGCTGCGCCCCATCGCGAGTCCCAGGGGGATGCCGGTGAGGCAGGCGAGCAGGAAGCCCGTAAGGCAGCGATAGAGGGTCGAGCCGATGTCCTGCCAGAGCGTCGTGCCGCGATAGCCCTTCTGGAGGATTTGCACGAGCGCCTCGACGACCGACAGCGGACCCGGCAGCAGGTCGGGCGAGACGAGATCGAGGCGATTGACGAGCGCCCAGAGGACGAGGACGCCGACGACTGCCATAGGCCCGAGCCAGGGCTCGATGCCGCGCCCTCCGGCGGCGTCCGCGCGCGCCTTGGGCGCCAGCATCTGGGCCCAGGCCTGGGCGCGGTCGCGAGTGGGGGCTGCCTTCATCGCGCCGCAGGCGCCGTCGCGAGGCGGCAGGCGGGATGCCCATCTCGTGGGCAGATCCGCGTCATATCGAGGCCGGGCCTCGGGGTCGTCGGGCGATGCGGCATCGGCGCTCCCCGCCTTACAGCGCGGCGGGACGCTTGCCGGCGGGCTCCCTTTCTCGCCCACCCTCGCGCCACGCCCGTCACCCAGACAACAGCAAGTCGCATGCCATGTCGTGCCCTTTTTGCAGGCAACCGCCCTCGCCCGCCGGCCCGGCCGGCGCAAGGTTTGCCAAGCGGCGCTGCATCATCCACAACCGGGCGGCCGCGGCCAGCCCGTCCCTGCTTGCGGGGCGCGGCTTGGCCCCTTAGCCGGGATTCCGCCTCCGCTCCGCGACAAAAGAGGGTCGAACGTCATGCCCACAGCCAAGGCGAACGGCATCGCCATCGCGTACGAGTCCCTCGGCGCCGCCGCGGCCGAGCCCGTGCTGCTCATCGCCGGCCTGGGCGTGCAGATGATCCGCTGGACCCTGCCGTTCTGCGAGATCCTGGCGGCGCAGGGCTTCCGCGTGATCCGGCTCGACAATCGCGACGTCGGCCTCTCCACCCATCTCGACGGCGCGCCGATACCCGACATCGCCCGCGTCGCCGAGGCCGTCATGCGCGGCGAGCGGCCCGACGTCCCCTACACCCTCCAGGACATGGCCGACGACGCGGTCGGGCTTCTCGATGCGCTTGCGATCGAGCGCGCGCATGTCGTCGGACGGTCGATGGGCGGCATGATCGCCATGCTGGCGGCAAGCCGGCACCCGAGCCGGGTCCTCTCGCTCACCGCCATCATGTCGACCACCGGCAACCGCGCCCTGCCGCCGGCCACGCCCGAGGCGCTGGCGGCGCTGATGCAGCGCCCGCCGAGCCCCGATGCGGACCGGGCGGGCTTCCTCGACCATGCCGTCGGCGTGGCGAAGGCGCTCGCGGGCAAGGGCTATCCGCTCGACGAGGCGGGCGCTCGCGAGCGGGCCCTGGCCGAGCTCGAGCGCGCCTACGATCCCGCGGGCTTCGCCCGGCAGCTCGCGGCCGTGGTGGCCGGCGGCGACCTCCGGCCGCGACTGGCCACCATCGAAGCCCCGACCCTGGTCGTGCACGGGTCCGACGACCCGCTGATCCCCCTGGCGGCGGGCCGGGACATCGTGGCCACCATACCCGGCGCCGAGCTCCTCGTGCTCGACGGCATGGGCCACGACTTCCCGGCCGCCTTGCACAAGACCGTCGCCGACGCCATCGCCAGGAACGCCCGCCGCGCGACGCGGCCGGGCTGAGCCGGGGACGGCAGCGCCCAACCGCTCCTTCGAGCCCAGCGCTCGGCGGGCACGGTCACGGCGTAGATCCGGCGAGCCTCGATCAGCACCTTCACGCCACACTCGCCAAATAGGGGCCCGGAGCCCTCGACCAGATCCTTCCCCAAGCCGGAGGAAAGAACCTCACCCGCGCCGTCATGGTAACGGCAAGGCGGCCCAGATCGTCCCCCAGAGGCTCGAGTTCGCCCCTTGCGCAGGCTCGAGCCGATCTCGATGCCGAGCCCCTGCCGCGTGACAGATGGCGGCGCCGGAGGCTGCGCACGATGCTGGGCTCCTCTTCAATTCCAATCCTCGCCACCTACCTCGATCCGTGCGCACCCCTCGCGACGGGCTGGAGGCATGAAGATCCTTCTGATCGAGGACGATTCTGCGACCGCGGCCTACATCGAAGGCGGCCTGAAGGAGCATGGGCATGTGGTCGATCGCGCCACCGACGGACGCGATGGCCTGTTCCTTGCGACCGCCGATCCCTACGATGTCCTGATCGTCGACCGGATGCTCCCTCAGCTGGATGGCCTCGCCGTGATCGGCACGCTGCGGGCGGTGGGCAAGACGACGCCGGTGCTCATCCTCAGCGCCCTGGACGAGGTCGACGAGCGGATCCGCGGGCTGCGCGCGGGTGGTGACGACTACATGACGAAGCCCTTCGCCTTCGGCGAGCTGCTGGCCCGGGTCGAGGCGCTCCTCCGCCGGGCCTCGCCCGAGCAGGCCGAGACGGTCCTGCGCGTCGCGGACCTGGAGATGGACGTGAGCACGCGCTCCGTCCGGCGCGACGGTCGATCGATCGCGCTGCAGCCTCAGGAGTTCCGCCTGCTCGAGTTCTTGATGCGCCACGCGGGCAAGGTGGTGTCGCGGACGATGCTCTTCGAGCACGTTTGGGACTACCACTTCGACCCGCGCACCAATGTCATCGAGGTGCAGATCGGTCGCCTCAGAAAGAAGATCGATCGCGGCTTCGAGCGCCCCCTGCTCCAAACCATCCGAGGCGCGGGCTACAGCCTTCGTGAAGCCGATTAGGTTTCATCGCACCGCGCTGTTTCGGCTGGCGCTCACCTACGTCGTCCTGTTCAGCGGCTCGAGCCTCGTCCTCTTGGCCTTTATCTACTGGGCGACCAGCACCTACGTCGCGCGGCAGACGGACGATATCATCACGAGCGATCTGACCAGCATCGCCGCGCAATTTCGCGAGGGTGGCACGAGCGCGGTTGAACGGGCGATCGCCCAGCGGCTGAGCCAGGACTGGCAGGCGGACCGCGTCTACCTGCTGGCCGACGCCGGCTACCACCGCCTCGCCGGGAACGTGGCGCGCTGGCCGGAGGCGAGACCCGGCGCGGACGGCTGGCTCTCGTTCCCACTGGTCGGTGCCAACAGCGACCCGGCGGAACCGGATCGCGTCAGGGCCAAGCTCGTCGACCTCGCGAACGGGCAGCATCTCCTGGTCGGCCGCGATACCTATGGCCGGATCGAGTTCAGTGAGATGATCTGGCGATTCATGACCTGGGGCTCGCTCTTGACCGTCGGTCTCGGCCTCGCCGGCGGGCTGGTCATGAGCCTGGGCATCGTCCGCCGCATCGAGAGCATCAACCGGGTCAGCCGGGACATCATGAATGGCGAGCTGTCCCGCCGCATCCCCTCTTGGGACACGGACGACGAGTTCGATCGGTTGGCGGGCAACCTGAATGCGATGCTGGACCGGATCGAGACGCTGATGGCGACCGTCCGCGGAATCTCCGACGACATCGCCCACGACCTGCGCACGCCGCTCTCGCGCCTGCGCATCAGCCTCGAGGCCGCTCGGTCCAGGCCTCGGGCCGGAGCCGACTACGACGCCTGGATTGACGGCATGATCGCTGGCGTCGACGAGATCCTCGCGACCTTCGGCGCCATGCTCCAGATCGCGGAGATCCAGGCGCATCGACCGCGCCAGGGCTTCGTCGGCGTGGACCTCGCCAAGATCGTCACCGACACCGGGGAAATGTACGAAGCGGTCGCCGCGGAGCGGGGCCAGCGCCTCGAGGCGCTCGTGACGCCGGTGGAGCCGATCCTTGGCGATCGCGATCTCCTGTTTCGCGCGCTCGCCAATCTGGTCGACAACGCCATCAAATATACCCCCGTCGGCGGTCACGTCTGGATCAGGTTGAGCCCTGGCCAGCACGGCCCTGAGATCGTCGTCGCGGACAGCGGGCCTGGCATCCCCGCCGAGGCAAGGCAGCAGGTCTTCCGGCGCCTTTTCCGGCTCGAAGCCAGCCGCACCACGCCGGGCAGCGGATTGGGCCTGAGCCTGGTCGCGGCCGTCGCCCAGCTTCACGGCATCGCTGTCAGCCTCGAGGACAATCATCCCGGGCTGAAGGTCGTCCTCGCGTTCGGTCGGGCGTCCGGCGCGCCCGGTCCCTAGCGGATAAGCAGCCCGCCGTCGCCACGGTGCGCACGGGCCGGCGCGAGCGTGACATACAGTTCATCAACTGGCCCTGATCCGGTTAGGAGGGCGCCCCTACGCTCCCGCTCGCCTTGCGGCACCAACGCGAGATCACCACGGCGAGCGGAGAAGCCCTCGATGAGCCAACCTCACACTGCCGGCGAACAAGCAGCCATCAGCAAAGTGCCCGAAGTCACATTGTATTTCTGGATCATCAAGATATTGGCAACGACCGTCGGCGAGACCGCCGCCGACTTCCTCAATGTCAATCTTCACTTTGGCCTGACCGGAACGTCCATAGCGATGTCCGTCCTCCTGGCGATCGCCCTCGTCAGGCAGATCCTCTACGGACGCTATGTTCCCTGGTCATACTGGCTGACGGTGGTTCTGATCAGTGTCGTCGGCACCCTGATCACCGACAACCTGGTCGACAATCTGGGCGTCAGCCTCCAGACGACGACTGTGGGCTTTGCACTGGCGCTCGCGGCAACCTTCGCGCTCTGGCACGCGTCCGAGCACACGCTTTCCATCCACAGCATCTACACGCTGAGGCGAGAGCTGTTCTATTGGGCAGCCATCCTGTTCACGTTCGCGCTCGGCACTGCCGCTGGAGACCTCGCTGCCGAGGGATTGGCGCTGGGCTACGGGCAGTCATTGCTCATCTTCGGCGGCATGATCGCTCTGACCACGGGCGCCTACTACCTCTTGAATGCCAACGCCGTCCTCTGCTTCTGGATCGCCTATGTGCTCACGCGCCCGCTGGGAGCGTCTCTGGGCGATCTGCTGTCGCAGCCTGCCAAGCTGGGTGGGCTCGACCTCGGCACCGTCGTGACCAGTGCCGTCTTCCTGGGTGCGATCGTCACGCTGGTGATCTTCCTGTCGATAACGCGCAAGGACGCCCTGGCGCCGGTGCAGGCAGAAGACTGAGCCCAGCGCAGGCCTGCGCCGTCGAGCGCGGCCCGAACGTGGCAGGAAATTAACGAGCTGGTGCAGCTCTGGTTAGCGGCGGGCGCTCATCGTCCGCCCATCCAGCCGGCAATGCCCGGCAAGCATCGAGCACCGAGAGGAGAGCACGCATGATCAGAACGAAGGCGATCGCAGCGGCGCTGGCGGCCGTCGCGATCGTAGGCGCCCTGCCCGCCTTCGCCGCCGAGCATGGGGCCCAGGCCGAGACCGCCGCCCTGCAGAAAGCGAAGGTCAGCCTGACCGATGCCATCCGGGTGGCCGAGCAGCAGGTCAATGGCAAGGCCGTCGATGCCGGCGCGGAAAGCCACAAAGGCAGCCTCCGCTACGAGGTGGAGGTCCTGAATGGCGGCTCGATCCGAAAGGTGACCGTGGACGGGCAATCCGGCCAGGTCGTGGCCACCAGCGCCGACCAGACGCACGAGCAGGAGAACGGCGTGGAACAGGAGCAGCAGAGCGATCTCGATCAGGAGGATTGAGAAGGGGCTCTTCACTGGCCCTCGCGGCGGTGGTCGCGAGGGCCGCTTCCTGATCTGCCGACACAGGAGAACTCATGATGAAAAGCGGTATCCGTCACTGCCTTTTGCTCGGGACGATGCTCGCCACGACACTCGGACCGGCCGTGGCCTTGGCCCAGGCGGGCAACACGCCCATCCCTGCGCAGGAGCAACCGGTGGCCCCCGAGACGAATCCGCCGGGCGACATCCCGGACACCCAGGTGTTCGTGACCTACCGGTCTCCTTTGGGCTTCGCCGTCCAGGTGCCCGAGGGCTGGGCGCGAGCCGATCTGAAGAGCGGCGTGCGCTTCGCGGACAAGTACGACAGCGTCGAGGTGTCAATCGCCGACGCCGCGGCGCCCACCGTCCAGAGTGTCGCCGACACCGAGCTCGCCGCCCTGAAGAAGAACGGCCGCGCCGTGCGGGTCAAGGACGTCAAGAAGGTTCAGCTGCCGGCCGGCCCTGCCGTGCTGATAGAGTACAGCTCCAATTCCCTGCCGAATCCCGTCACCAGCAAGCAGATCCGGCTCGAGAACGACCGCTATATCCTCGCCAAGGACGGCAAGGTTGCGACGTTGGACCTGGCAGCTCCGTTCGGTGCGGACAATGTCGACCAGTGGCGGTTCATGGCCCGACACTTTGGCTGGACCTGACATGTCCACGCTCGAGGCTGTCGACCTCTACCGCTTCTACCATGCGGGCGACGACGAGACCCTGGCCCTGCGAGGCGTGAGCCTCGCCGTCGACGCAGGCGAGATCGTCGCCGTGGTGGGACCGTCCGGCAGCGGCAAGTCCACCCTGCTCGCCTGTCTTGCGGGGCTGGACGAGCCGGATGGCGGCCATGTCCTCCTTCTTGGCGAGCGCCTGACCCGCCGCCCCGAGGCCGAGCGGGCGCGCCGACGGGCAGCCCATGTCGGCATGCTGATGCAGGCCGGCAATCTCTTCGAGGGTCTCTCGGTCGAGGACAATCTGCGGCTGCAGATGCGGCTCGCCCGGAGGGCCGATCCGCAGCGCCTCAGGATGCTTGTCGAGCGTGTCGGGCTGACCGGGCGACACGGGGCGCGGCCGGGCCAGCTCTCGGGTGGCGAGACGGCGCGCGCCGGCATGGCCGTGGCACTTGCGGCGGCGCCGGCCCTGCTCCTCGCCGACGAGCCCACGGGCGAGCTCGATGCCGCGGCCGAGCAGCAGGTGATCGGTCTGCTCGAGGCGCATCGGCAAGACGGTGGGGCAGCGCTCGTCGTCACGCACAGCCGGCGCCTCGCCGCAGACGGCTGACCGCGTCCTCCACCTTCTGGACGGGAGGCTGGAATCGTGACCCTGCCGCTCGTCACGGCCCTCGATGCGGCCCGGTGCCATCGCCAGGGCGACCAGATGGTCCACGCCCTGCGTGCCGCATCCTGCCGCATCATGCCTGACGACCGGATCGTCCTCATGGGCCCGTCTGGCAGCGGCAAGTCCACCCTGCTTCATCTTCTGGGCGGCCTCGACCGGCCGACCTCCGGGCAGGTCGAGTGGCCGGCGCTGGGCCCGAGGGAGGGCCTGCGTCCGAAGAGGATCGGCATGATCCTCCAGGCCGCCAGTCTCGTGCCGACGCTCACGGTCCGGGAGAACGTCGCCATCCCTCTCCTCCTCCTGGGCGAGACGTCGACCGTGCACGAGGCCGCGATGGCCGCCCTGGCCGACCTCGGTCTGGAGGGGCTCGCCGACAAGCTGCCCGAGGAAATCTCCGGCGGGCAGGCGCAGCGGGTGGCCGCTGCCCGCGCCCTTGTCGTGTCACCCGACCTCGTTCTCGCTGACGAGCCAACCGGTCAGCTCGACCACGCCACCGCCGAGCACCTCCTCGACGTCCTGCTGGACACGCTCGCAGGCCGACCCTGTGCCCTCGTCATCGCCACGCACGACGAGCGTCTGGCCGAACGGGCAACCGGGGTCTGGCGGCTCGAGCACGGTCGGCTGGATGTTGCCCCTGCCAAGGTTATCGCGTCATGATCCTCCTCTGGCTCAAGGGCCTTTTGGGCCACAGCCGCGTTCGTCCGCTGGGCGCCGTTCTGGGGATCGGCCTTACCGTCGCTCTTCTGGCCTGCATCGGCGCTTTCGTCGCCTCGGCGTCGTCCTCGATGACCGCGCATGCGGTGGACGCCGTCCCCGTCGACTGGCAGATCCAGCTCCTCCCTGGAACCACCCCTGAAGCCGCGATCGCTGCGCTACGCAAGGCAGCGCCATCCCAGGCGGTCGAGACCGTGGGCTACGCCGACACGCAGGGCTTCGTCGCCTCGACCGGCGGCACCGTGCAGACCACGGGACCGGGAAAGGCACTGGGGCTCGGGCCGGACTACCGCAAGACGTTCCCGCGACAGATGAGGCTGCTCCTGGGCGGCTGGGACGGCGCCCTGCTGGCCCAGCAGACCGCGGCCAACCTGCATGTCACGGTGGGTGACAAGGTGGCCGTCGAGCGGATCGGCCAGCCGGCGACCGAGATCAAGGTCGCCGGCATCGTGGCCCTGCCCAATGCCGATTCGATGTTCCAGGCGACCGGCCTGCCGAGCGGCGCCGCCCCGCAGGCTCCGCCCGACAATGTGGCGATCCTGCCGCTCACCCTCTGGCACCAGCTCTTCGATCCGCAGGCGGGCAGCCGGCCCGACACGGTGCACCTGCAGCTGCACGCTCGCCTTGCGCACCAGTCCCTGCCGCATGATCCCCAGGCCGCCTATCGCCAGGTGCAGGGCGCTGCTCGGAACCTCGAGGCGCGGCTGGCTGGCCAGGCGCTCGTCGCGGACAATCTGGGCGCGCGTCTCGACGCCGTTCGGGGCGACGCCCTCTATGTGCGGCTGCTGTTCCTCTTCCTCGGCCTCCCGGGCGCGATCCTGGCGCTGCTCTTCACGCTCGGGATCACCACGACCGGCGCCGATCGGCGGCGCCGCGAGCAGGCGCTGCTGCGCCTCCGCGGCGCATCGGTCCGGCAGCTCACGCTCCTCGCCGGTGCCGAGGCCGCCTGCCTCGGCCTCGGTGGCATCCTCCTGGGGCTGCTTCTGACGGCGCTCGGCAGCCGCCTGGTCCCGGGCCTCACCCTGGCTGGTGGCGGGGCGCCCTTCTGGATGGCCGGTGCCGCCGTCACCGGGCTGGTCGTGGCGCTGCTCGCCATCCTCGCCCCGGCCTGGCGCGACGCGCGCGAGACGACGGTAGCCGCCTCCCGGGCCGCCATCGGCCGACCAGGGCCCGCCTTGTGGCGGCGGAGCTGGCTCGACCTCCTGCTTCTCGCCATCGCCGGGCTCGTCTTCTGGCAGACCTGGAGGAGCGGTTATCAGGTGGTGCTGGCGCCGGAAGGTGTGGCCGCCGTCTCGGTCCACTACGAGGCCTTCATAGCACCCGCCTTCCTCTGGGCAGGCGCCAGCCTCCTGGCGCTGCGTCTGTCTCGGCTGTCGCTGGAGCGCGGCCAAAGCATGCTCGCCTGGATGCTACGGCCCCTCGCGGCCGGCCTCTCACCCCTCGTCGCCGCCTCGCTCGGCCGCCAGCGCGGGCGGCTGGCGCGGGGCGTCGCGCTGACGGCGCTGGCCTTCGCCTTCGCGACCTCGACGGCGATCTTCGATACCACCTACAACGCCCAGTCACGGGTCGACGCCGCCCTCACCAATGGCGCCGATGTCACCGTCACCGGGACCGCTGCGGCACCGGCGAGCCCGCTCCTCGACCGGCTGCGCGCGATCCCGGGCGTCGCCGCTGCCGCGCCGCTGATGCACCGCTATGCCTATGTCGGCGCCGACCTGCAGGACCTGTTCGGGATCGACCCCTCCAGCATCGGCCAGGCGACGAGGCTCGCCGGCGCCTACTTCGCGAACGGCAGCGTCAAGGCCACGCTGGCGGCCCTGAGGCGGCACGAGGACGGGATCCTCGTCTCGGAGGAGACGGTGCGCGACTTCCAGCTCCACCGGGGCGACAGGCTCAACCTCAGGCTGCAGCTCGCCGCCGATCACCAGTATCACGTGGTGCCCTTCCGCTTCGTCGGCGTGGCGCGCGAGTTCCCGACGGCGCCCAAGGATTCGTTCCTGGTTGCCAACGCGGCCTATCTGGCCCGCCAGACGGGCGACCCGGCGTCCCGCGTGGTGCTGATGCGCACCGCCGCCGACCCGGCCGCCGTGGCCGGCCACGCCCGGCAGGTCGTGGCCGGCCTGCGCGGCGCCACGGTGTCCGAGATCGGCCAGACCGAGCAGCTCATCGGCTCGAGCCTCACGGCCGTCGATCTGCGCGGGCTGACACGGATCGAGCTTGCCTTCGCGCTCCTCCTCATCGGCGGCGTCGCCGGTCTGGTCCTCGGGCTCGGCCTGCTCGAGCAGCGCCGCTCCTTCGTCGTGCTCTGGGCGATCGGCGCCAAGCCCCGCCACCTCGCCGGCTTTCTCTGGAGCGAGGGCATCCTCATGGTCGTCGGTGGCGCGATCCTCGGCTCGCTGACCGGCTGGGGGGTCGCCGCGGTGATGGTCCGGGTGCTGAGCGGCGTGTTCGACCCGCCGCCCGAGGCCCTGAGCATCCCCTGGGCCTATCTGGCCTTGCTCCTGGCCGGCGCGCTCGGTGCCGGCGCGCTCGCCATTCTCGTGACGGGCCGCGGTCTCAGGCAGCCGTCCGCGGGCCTGCTGCGCGACCTCTGAGGCGGGGCGTAACTCGGCGCTGACAGGATCGGCGGCGCCCTCGATCGGCGGCTACGGGCGTGGAGACGCCCCGCCGCGCGTCAGGTCACGCTGCGAAACCACGACGAAACGTCGTCGCTGCCCGCCAGGCTGGACCCGTTGGCGTAAAGGCCGGCCAGGAAGGTCCCCCGGTGGCTGCCACCGTCCACCGGCACGCCCTGGGCGAGCCTTCCACCAGCCGAGAGTGCCCGTTCCACCATTCGCGGGTGAATGGCCTCGTCCGCGAGACCAAAATAAAAGCGGATCGGGCTGTCATAGTCCCAATAGGAGGCACAGCCCGCCCCCAGATGGCGGAGCAGCGCGCTGTTTCGATCGTCCGTGAAGCGATCGAAGAAGCCCGGCACGAGGAGGTCGCTCCCGGTCGGGAAGGGCTGTGACTTGTCGAAGTCGAGCTGGTAGTCGCTCCAGTATTTTCTCGCCATTGCGTGATACTCGGGACGGGTGGCGCTCTCCAGCAGGCCGTCCAGCCCGTACTGCAGCTCATGGCTGCCGATGCAGATGATCAGGCAAAGCGAGATCCAGGCCGGCAGCTCCGGATAGGAGGTGGTGCCGGCGGGCAAGGGGAAGGTCTGGCGGCCGGTCCAATAGTGCCAGGCCTCGACCAGGTCGTTGAACGGGCTCGCCACGGCCGTGGCCGCGATCGCCACACCCTTGCCGCGCAGCGCCTGATGCAGCCACTGCGTGTTCAGGGCACCCTGCGACCAGCCATGCAGAAAAAGCCGCGTCGGCGTGACGCCCATCCGCCGCAGCGCCGCGCTGCCGGCGTCGAGCATGGCGATGCAGGTCGTCGTCGTGGCGGCCTTGACCGCGTAGGCCTCCCCACGCCCGTTCCGAAGCGGCCCCTTCCCCACATAGTCCGCGGCGATCACCGCAAAGCCCCGCGCCGCGAAGCGGTGAAGATTGAAGAGAGTCTCGAGCGAGTTGGCCTCGTCGGACAGCTCGTATCTCGGATCTGACAGCTTCGTCAGGTTGGAAGGAACCTGATCGAACGACAGGATGGTCCCATGTTGCCAGGAGACCAACGGCAGCTCGCCCCTGGCGCCGGCCGGCAGGGCCAGCAGGCCCGTGACCTCCAGCACCTCGCCGGTCTCCGGCACGGTCGTCCTCGTGATGATCCGGTGAAGGTCGACGTCGTTCCGGGCACCCTGGGTCGCAACCTCGAGTCCGGGCAGGATCACCGGCTTGTTGAAGAGCGGAAACGCCTTCGCCACCTCCGCATCCAGCCTCTGCGCGCTCACGGACGTGGCCTTGTCCAGGCGGAACCCGCCGCCCTCGCCCACACCGGCCCTGGCGATCGCGGGCGCCCCCGTCATCGCCGCTCCGGCCAGCCCCGCGGAGACGGCGCCAATCCCGGCAAGTAGATCGCGCCGGGCCCTCGAGGGGAAGCCGGCGGATGCCTCGCCCCCCGGCGCTGGCGTCGAGCGGCCAGACCCGCGGTCACCCTGCCCGTTCCTGGCCTTCATGGTGGTCCGTTCTCCAGCTCGAGCTTTTCTGTCGAAGCCTACCGGAAACAGAATTGCTGCTCGTCATGGCGGGCTCACGCGGAAGAAAGCCCGTCCCGTGCCCGACGATATGCCCGTGAAGCCTGGGCCGTCCGCGGGCCGCGCCCCCCGGCTCGTTCTCGCGCAACCGTAGGCAGAGGCAGGCGGGGCGGCAAACGGGAAAAGTGGCGGACACCGCGGCGCCGGCGGCTGCCGGGCGGCCGTCAGCGCCGCTCGTCGCCCGGCCGCCGCGCCTCGTCGCACGCCTCGGACCAGCCGTTCTGCCAGGCGAGGTGATCGACGCTGTCGGAGGCATGCGGGTTCTCGGTGTAGGACAGGCCGGCGTCGTAGGCCGCCATGCCCGCATCGAAGGCCTCCGGGCGGGGATCGGCCTCGTGGTGCGGGGCAGCCCGCCGGGCCACGTAGGCGGCATATTCCGGAAACCGCATCAGCACGGTCCCGTCGATCCCGCCCGGCTCGCCGGCCAGGAGATCGCGGCCCCGGCGGGTCAGGCGCAGACGCTCGCCGTCGGCGCGCTCGAGACAGAGGGCGGCTCGCAGCGCCAGGGAAGCGCGCGCCACGCGGCGACGGAGGTCGGCGGGATCCTCCGCCGGCCGCTCATGGGCCCCGCGGCGCACCGCCTCAAGGAGGGCTATCGCCTCCTCGAGCGTGGCCGCCCTGGACTCCGCGACGCGGAGAAGAGCCAGCATGAGGTCCGGCTCGTGGAGGAGCGTCGGCTCGTCATCGTCCATGGTCACCGCCTGGGCCGCCTGCAATATCACATCGGATGTGGCGGCCCCGTCACCGCCGCGCAAGCTGGCACCCACCCGCCGCCGGAGACCCTCCGCCGCCCGCCCGCCGCCGAACGGATCACGGGCGTCCCGAAGAGCACCAGCCCTAGTCGGACTTCGCCTCCGGCAAGCCGGCACTGGCGCTGGCGACACGGATGACGGCCGTCATGTCGAGATCGCCCAGCCCGCGCGCCACGGCCGAGAGCAGGTTGGCGTGCACCACCGCCAGCCCCGGCATCGGGGTCTGCGAATCCTGGGCTGCCTGCTGCACCAGCGTCATGTCCTTCAGCCCCAGCGCCAAGCGAAAGCCCGGCGGATCGAAGCGCTCGGACAGCGCCAGGTCCCCATAGTTCTCGTAGACTGGCGAGCGGAACAGCCCCTTCGCCATCAGCTCCTGGAACGGCCGCGGGTCGATCCCGTGCTTTCTTAAAAGAGTAAAGGCCTCGCAAAGGGCCTCCAGCATCGAGCCGATGAGGAAATTGCCGGCGAGCTTGAAGGCGCTGGCCTGCTCCGGCGCCTCGCCCACATGAACGACCCCCTGCCCCACAAGGTCGAAAAGCGGCCGGCAACGCTCCACCAGCCCTGCCGGCCCACCCGCGCACACCCAAAGCTTGGCCGCCTCGGCCGCCGCCGGCCGCCCGAACACGGGTGCGGCCAGAAAGGCCCGTCCCGCCTCGCCATGCCGCTCCGCCAGCGCCCGCGTCGTGCGCACAGCGACGGTGCTGGCCGAGATGTGCACGGCCTCCGCCCCGAGGCCGGAGAAGGCCATCCGCCCCCGTCGTCACCGCCTCGAGCGCTGCATCATCCGCCACCATCGTAACGACAAAATCGGCCCCCTCGGCCGCCGCCGCGGGCGATGCCGCGACGCTGACATTGTCGCCCGTCAGCGCCGCCGCCTTGCCGGCCGAGCGGTTCCACACCGCGACCGGCCAGCCGGCCTTGGCGATGTTGCGCGCCATGCCGATGCCCATGTTCCCGAGCCCGATGAAGCCGACCTTTGGCATGTGGAGAGATCCCCGCTGCTCTGCTGGTTTCCGTGTGGGTGCGCGTGGCCGGTCGTGCCGCCAGCACTGGCCTGACATAGCGCCGCCGCCCCCGGCGCCAAGCCCGGGGGGCGGGGATCGGGAGGCGCCGACGACGCTTGCGCCGTGCGATCCTGGTCCCGCTGAAGACCAACCAAGGACCTCGATTGCGCCTTTTGTCGAAAAGGGGCATGAGAAAGCCGGCCGGAGGGCGCGCTGGCGAGATCGGGAGGCGGTGGCGCATCGCGATGCGGCTGCTGATCGTCGAAGACAACGAAAGTCTGGCCGAATGGCTGGCCAAGCTGTTGCGGCGCGACAACTACGTGGTCGATTGCGTTCATGACGGCGAGACCGCCATCGAAGGCACCGATTTCGAGAAATACGATCTGGCGATCGTCGATCTGGCCCTGCCCAGGATGGGCGGCCTCGAGGTCATCCGCCGTATCCGCGCCCGGGGTCTTTCGACGCCGGCCCTGATCCTCACCGCGCAGGATGCGCTGCAAAGCAGGGTCGAAGGCCTGAACGCGGGTGCCGACGACTATCTGACCAAGCCTTTCGAGATCGAGGAGCTCGAGGCGCGGCTGCGTGCCCTGCTGCGCCGCTCGCACAAGACACTCAGGCCGGAGCTGCGCTTCGGCCCGCTTTCCTTCGACCAGAACACCCGCCTCTTCTCGCTCGACGGAGCAGAGCTCCGTCTCTCCCCGCGGGAGCACGCCATCCTGGAGACCCTCCTGAGGCGCGCCGGGACGACCGTGAGCAAGGAGGCGCTGCTCGAGGGCGCCTACGGCTTCGACGACGACGTCGGCCTCGGCGCCATCGAGGTGCACGTCCACAGGCTGCGCAAGAAGCTCGAGCATGCCGCCGTCTCGATCGCCACGCTGCGCGGCCTGGGCTACCTCTTGAGGCTCGAGCGGCCGTGAGACGGCTCTGGCGCGCGGCCCCCAGCCTGAGGCTCAACCTCATGCTGTGGCTGGGCGTGCCGGTCGTCCTCGTGCTCGTCGTGAGCGCATGGCTCTCCTACAGGAGCGCCGCGCGGCAGGCGACGCTGGTCACGGATCGCCAGCTCATCGCCTCGGCGCGCATGATCGCCGAGAGGATCGACTACGCAGACGGCGCCATCAGCGTGGTCGTGCCGCCCTCGGCGCTCGAGATCTTCTCCTCCGACAGCCACGACGAGGTGGCCTATGCCGTCGTCGGGCAGCACAGCCAGCTCGTCGCGGGCTTTCCCGGGCCTCGATCCACCGCCGGAGGTGCCGCCCGACTTCGGGCACCGGGCCTACGAGACCATGTTCCGGACCGAGGCCATGCGGGCGATGATCCTGCGCCAGCCCGTGATCGTGCCCGGCGGAACCGTCTCGGTCTCGGTCATGGTCGGCGAGACGCTGAAAGGCCGCGATGCGCTGATCCGGTCCTTGTGGGTGCGCGGATTTGTCGAGGAGGCGACGCTGGTGCTGGCCGGCGCCCTGTCGATCTGGATCGGGATCAACCGCGAGCTGCGGCCGATCCTCAGCCTGAGGCGGGCGGTCCTCGACCGGCCGGCCGATCGGTTCGAGCCGTTCGATTCCTCGTCGGTGCAGTCGGAGATAAGGCCGCTGGTCGAGGCGCTCAACAGCCACATGCAGCGGCTCGAGCGCCAGCTCCGCCGGCAAAGGCGGTTTCTCGACAGCGCCGCGCACCAGCTGCGCACGCCGCTGGCCGTGATGAAGACCCAGATCGGCTATGCGCGACGGACCCGCGAGGCGACGGACAGCGCCCTGGCCCTCGAGGCGATCGACGGCAATCTGAGCGCGATGTCACGGCTGACGAGCCAACTCCTCACGCTCGGTCGCGTCGAGCACGACCGAGCGTCGCTTCGGGCCGAGACGGTCGATCTGGGCCTGGTCGTCCGCGCCGCCGTGGCCGAGGCGGCCCCGCGCGCCCTCGACCATGGCGTCGAGCTCGCGCTCGATCTGGCCGGCCACTGCCCGGTCACGGGAACGACCATGCTGGTCACGGAGATGGCCAACAACCTGATCGACAACGCCATCCGCCATGCGGGGGCGGGAGCCGTGGCGACGGTCTCGGTTCGCCGGAGCGGGGCAACGGCGATGATGGTCGTCGAGGACGACGGCGCGGGTGCCAGCGACGACGATCGCGCGAGCCTCCTCGAGCGGTTCCGACGCGGCCGCAACACGCCAATCGGGCGGCAGCGGTCTCGGCCTCTCCATCGTTGCCGAGATCGCCGAGATGTTCGGGGGAACGGTCGAGATACCCGCGCGCGCCGGCGGGCGGGGATTCTGCGTCGTCGTCCACCTTCCTCTTACCGAGCCCGACGGTCGACAATCCGACGTCACCGTCGCGTCGCTCGTGAGCGCGCTCTCACATCTTGTCGGCGTTGGCCTTGTCGACGAATTCCGTCGTGTAGGTCCTCGAGAGATCGATGGGCTTGCTCCTGACGCTCGCCTTGATCGCGGACAGCACGGACAGCACCGTCTCCGGGCCGCCCTCGGGCATGCGGCCGTCGGGCGTGAACATCGCCTTGCCGTCGGCCAGCGCCCTCACATACATGGCCTTGTCGCCGACATAATAGTCGGCGGGCATGCTGTCGGCGATCTCCTCGGCGCTGTGCGTGCCGATGAAATGCATGGTTCTGACGAAGGCGTTGGCCAGCCTTTGCACGATCGCCTTGTGGGCCTCGACCCAGGCCGTCTCCATGTAGAGGCAGGCAGCCGGATAGGTGCCGCCGAGCGCCGCCCTGGTGCCCGAAAGGGTGCGCATGTCGACCAGCACGCGCGCCTGCCCCGTGTCGAGCAGACGCGAGACCGTAGGCTCGGTCGTCATGGCCGCCTGGATCTGGTCGTGCTGCATGGCGGCGATCAGGGTATCGCCCGCACCGACCGGAACCGGCGTGATGTCGCTGAGCTTCAGGCCCGCCTTGACCAGAAGATATTCGGTCAGGAAGTCGGTCGAGGACCCGAGGCCGGTCACGCCGACGCTCTTGCCCTTGAGGCCGGCGATCGAGCGGATCTCGGGATGCCTGGTGGAGACGAGCTCTACCTCGCCCGGGGCCTGGCCCAGCTGAACGACCGAATTCGGTATACTTGCCCAGTGCCTGGAGATCGATGGTGTGGTCGTAGAAGCCGATGACGCCCTGCACCGCACCGGCCAGCATCTCGTCGGCCGCCTCCACGCCCGCAGGCTCGCTCAAGATCTCGACGTCCAGGCCCTCGTCCCTGAAATAGCCCAGCCGCTCCGTCAGCATCAGCGGCAGATAGATCTGCTTCTCGATGCCCCCGACCATCAGCGCGACGTCCGCGGCGCGGGCGATCGCGGGCGTGATCGTGACGACCGCCCAGCCGAGAGCGCACGCGATACCGTGACGCAAGGCGCTGCGCATCTCTCCTGCCCGTGCCGTTCCCCGCCTCAGGGCCCCCACGCGGGAAGCCCTCCCCTGACCTGGTCGGCGGACCTGAGAATGCCCGACCGGCCCCCCGACGTCGAGGCGGACGGGAAAGCGGCGGCCCTGTCCCGAGAGACGGCAGGAGGCGGCCGCTCGCCGCCTCCTGCCCGCTCAGTCGGATCCGGCCTGGTGCGGCCTCCGGGCGCGCACCTCCCGCAGCGTCGGGCTGCGGCCGGACCTAGTTCGTGAAGCCCTCGAGCTTGTTGGCCTGGATCACATACTTGTTGGTGTAGGTCGCGGCGAGATCGACGGGGCCGTGGATCTTGCCGGCCAGCTTCTCGACGTCGAGCACGGTCTGCGGGCCGTTCTCCGGCATCATCCCGTCGGGCAGGAACTGGCCCTTGTCCTGGCTCAGCGCCTTGACGTACTCGGCCTTGGAGGTGAGCGGGTTGCTCACGAAGTCCTTGGGCAGATGGTCGGCGATGTCGGCGGCGCTGTGGGTGCTGATCCAATGCATGGTCGCGACCAGCGCGTCGACGACCCGCTGGGTGGCGTCGGGGTGGGCTTCCACCCAGGACGCCTGGGCGATCACGGAGGCCGTCGGCCAGAACCCGCCCAGCCACTTCTGCACGCCGTCGGCCGTGGCGAGGTCGATGGCCGAGTAGCCGATGCCAAGCTTCTCGATGGCGTTGACCGTGGGCTGGGTCGTCATGCCACAGACGATCCGGCCGTGCTTCAGCCCGGCGATCAGGGTCTGGCCGGCGCCGACCGAGACGCGCGTGAAGTCCTTCGAGGTGAGCTTGTAGCGCGCCGCCAGATAGAGGGTGAGATCGTCGGTGCCCGAGCCGAGGTCGGTGACGCCCACGGCCTTGCCCTTCCAGTCGGCCGGCGTCTTGATGTTCGAGCCCTTGGCGCACATCTCGCGCTCGCCCGGGGCGCCGCTCAGCTGCACGATGCCGATGACCTTCTTGCCGTGCTGCTGGAAGTCGATGGTGTGAACGTACCAGGCGCCGGCCATGTCGACCTGGCCCGAGACCACCGCCTCCTCGGCGCCGACCCCGCCCGCCTGCTCGGTGCTGAGCTCGACGTTGACGCCGTACTTCTTGTAGAAGCCGAGGTTCTGGGCGAGCTGGTAGGGCAGGTAGATCTGCTTGTCGATGCCGCCCACCATGAGCCGGACGGTGGGCATCGACGCCCCGCTGCCCGCCGCATGGGCGGCCCCGGCCACAAGCGCGAGCGGTGCCACCGCGGCCGCTACGGCCGCCACCATCGAGGCAAGTCTCGGTCTACGCATCGTCGTTTGCTCCCTTCTTTCGGTTTGATGACATCCAGGTCCCTGGATCTCGTTTCGTCGCCCGGTGGGCTCGCGGCATGCCGGTCAGATGCCCGGCATGGCGCTCTCGGACGAGGACGGCGGCTGCCAGGCGAGCAGGCGCCTTTCGGCCATCGCCATCAGGCCCTCGGCGCTGAGCGCGAGGACGCCGATGATCAGCATGGCGCCGAAGACGCCGTTGGCGTCGAAGGTGTTCTGCGCGGTGGCGATGACGAGCCCCAGCCCCTTCTGGGCGCCCAGGAACTCGCCGACGATGGCGCCGATGATCGAGAAGCCCAGCGCCACGTGCAGGCTCGCGATGATCCACGTCATCGCCGAGGGAAAGACCACGTGGCGCACCACCTGCAGACGCGAGGCGCCAAGGATGCGCGCATTGGCGACGAGGTTGCGATCGACGCCGCGCACGCCCTGAAAGGCGTTGAAGAAGACCACGAAGAACACCAGGACCGCGGCCAGCATCACCTTGGAGGACAGGCCCAGGCCCAGCCACATGATGAAGATCGAGCCCAGCACGATGCGCGGCAGCGCGTTGACGACCTTGATGTACGGCCCCACGACGTCCGCGAGAAAGGGCACCTCGCCCAGCAGCACGCCCAGGACGATGCCGCCCAGGACCCCCACGGCAAAGCCCAGGAGCGATTCCTCGAGCGTGATCCAGATCTGCAGCCACAAGGAGCCGTAGGCGGTGCCGTTCACGGCCCAGTCGGCCAGCCGCATGACGATGCCCACCGGCGAGCCGAAGAAGAACGGATCGACGATCTGCAGATGGGTCAAGAGCTGCCAGCTGCCCAGCACGAGCAGCAGCGCGCCCGCCCGGCCGGCCAGCACGAGCTGCCGGTAGCGCTGCGCCCGCTCCCGCGCCTGGGCGACGACCGTCTCCTCGTCCGTCCCGATCGACGGGGCCTCGTCGGCTGCCGGGCCCGCCACGCCCGCCTGGGCGCTCACGCCGCCAGCTCCTTGCCGCTCGACCCGGCCGTGCGGGAATAGGCCTGCTCGACCTCCTCGCGCAGCGCCTGCCAGATCTGCCGGTAGAGCTCGAGGAAACGGTGATCGAAGCGGATATCCTGCACGGCACCACGCGGGCGGGGCAGGTCGATGTCGAAGACCGCCTTCACCGTTCCCGGGCCGGCCGTGATCACCACCACCTTGTCGGCGAGCCCGATCGCCTCCTCGAGATCGTGCGTGACGAACAGCACGGAAGGCCGCGTCTTCTCCCACAGCGACAGAAGCTCGTTGGACATGATGGCCCTCGTCTGCACGTCGAGCGCCGAGAAGGGCTCGTCCATCAGCAGCATCGACGGCTCGTTGATGAGCGCCGCGGCGAGGCTGACGCGCTTGCGCATACCGCCGGACAGCTGATGCGGATAGTGATGCTCGAAGCCGGCGAGGCCCACGACCTGCAGCCACTCCCGCGCCTTGGCCTGCGCCTCCTTCCTGGCGACGCCGCGGAAGGTGGGCCCGAGCGCCACGTTGGCGAGCACCGGCTTCCACGGGAACAGCGCGTCCGTCTGGAAGACGAAGCCCGCCCCCTTGGTGATGCCGTCGACGACCTGCCCCGAGACCCGAACGGCACCCGCGCTCGGGCGATCGAGGCCGGCCGCCAGGGTCAGCGTCGTCGACTTGCCGCAGCCCGTGGGCCCGACCACGGCACAGAACTGACCGGGCTCGACGGCCAGGCTCACGTCGCGGATGGCGGTCATGGCGGCCCCGGTGGCGTCACGAACCGCTTGGTGACGTTCGAGAACGCGATACCCCCTGCCTGCCTGCGATGCGCTCATGTGCCTCCCACCGAGCGGCCGCTGCCGCTCCCCGCGGCCGGCCCGATCGCCGCTGCGGCGACGGCGGCGGCCGTGTCGCCTCATGGCGCGCCATCGCTGCAGCCTCTCCTTCCCCTCTCGTCCGTCCCCCGGCCCAGGAGCCCGGCCCCGGACCCTTCGCCCAGGCCCGGATGCCCTCTCAGGCCGGCCGCGCGGGTTCCAAGGCGACGCTAGCCGCTCAAGCTTTCAGCCAGCTTTCAAGTCAGGCACCCCGCCGAGCTTCTCCGTTTTTTCCGCCGACGGCGGAGCGATGCCGGGCAGGGCACCGGCGCGGCGCCTGAGAGCGCGGCCGCCGGCCCGTCCGGATCGGCCGACCGGCTGATCTCGCGCAAGACGGATGGGAGGAAACGGGATCAGGATGGTCGAGGGATCGGGACGGCCTCGCGCACCGCGGCGGCCGCGACGGGGCCCGAGCGCCCGACAGGAAGGGCCACATGAGCCGTCTTCGCCGGCACACCGAGAGCCACCTCGTCGACCGCATCGGGTGGCTGAGGGCGGCCGTGCTCGGCGCCAATGACGGCATCGTCTCGACCGCCAGCCTGATCGTCGGCGTCGCCGCGGCGGCAGCGACCCAGGGCGATGTCCTGATCGCCGGTGCCGCGGGACTGGTGGCCGGCGCCATGTCGATGGCCGCTGGCGAGTATGTGTCGGTCAGCTCGCAGTCCGACACCGAGCAGGCGGACCTCGCACGCGAGCGCACCGAGCTGGCCTTGAGCCCCGCGGCCGAGCTCGACGAGCTTGCCGAGATCTACGCCAGGCGCGGTGTCGATCCGGCCCTGGCGCGCCAGGTCGCGCGGCAGCTGATGGCGAAGGATGCCCTGGGCGCCCACGCGCGCGACGAGCTCGGTATCTCGGAGATCACCACCGCACGTCCCGTGCAGGCCGCGCTCACATCGGCCGCCACCTTTTCCGTGGGCGCCGCCATGCCGCTGCTCATGGTCGTCGTCTCCCCCGCCGCCGCCCTCGTCCCCATCGTGTCCGCCGCGTCCCTGGGCTTCCTGGCGCTCCTGGGTGCTATCGGGGCGAAGGCCGGCGGCGCCAACGTTCTGCGCGCCACCGCCCGCGTGACGTTCTGGGGCGCCCTGGCGATGGCGCTCACCGCCGGCATCGGCAAGCTGCTGGGCACCGTCGTCTGAGCGCCGGGAGCCTGCGCGAGAAGGCTCTAAGCCGGACGCGTCCCCAGCCGCGGCGGGCAGGACCCGGTGACCGGCCTCTACGTCGGAACGGTTCCCGGGCTGCCCGGGGCGCTCACCCGGAGGGCACCGGTGGCTGCCCGGCCGCTCAGCCCGTGCTGGCGCTGTAGACGATGCGCGGCAGCCAGACGACGATCGACGGGAAGAGGATGCACAGGGTCACGCCGATCGCCTGCAGGCAGATGAACGGCATGGCGGCGCGGAAGATCGTCCCCATCGAGATCTGCGGCGGCGCCACGCTCTTCAGATAGAACAGCGAGTAGCCGAAAGGCGGGCTGAGGAACGCCATCTGCATGTTGACCATGAAGATCACGCCGTACCAGAGCTTGACGTCCGAGGAGGCGAGCCCCGGCAGGCCGAGCAGGCCGCCCCAGCTCAGGCTCGTCAGGATCGGCACGAAGATCGGCACGGTGAGCAGCAGGATGCCGACCCAGTCGAGGAACATGCCGAGGACGAACAGGATCAGCCATCATCAGGAGCAGCACGCCGTAGGGCGGCAGCCCGGTGCCGAGGATCGATGTCGGCGACGAAGGTCTGCCCGCCCTTCAGGATGAAGAAGCCGACGAACATGGTGGCGCCGAAGAAAATCCACATCACCATGGCGGTCGCCTTGAGCGTGGCGACGCAGGCCTCCTGGACGGTGGGCCAGGTGAGCCGCCGATGCGCGGCGCAGACGATGAAGGCGCCGAAGGTGCCGATGCCGGCCGCCTCGACCGGCGTGGCGATGCCGAGGAAGATGACGCCCAGCACGAGAAGGATCAGCAGGATCGGCATGATCGTGCGCTGCAGGAGCCGGAGCTTCTCGACGAAGCTGACCCGCTCGTCGACCGGCAGCGCCGGCCCGAGCGCGGGGTTGATGTAGCAGCGGATCGTCACATAGGCGACGTACATGCCCGAGAGCAGGAAGCCCGGGAACACCGAGCCGACCAGAAGCTCGCCCAGCGACTGCTGGGCCACCACGGCATAGACGATGGCCATCACCGAGGGCGGGATCAGGATGCCGAGCGTGCCGCCGGCGAGCAGCGCGCCGCAGGCAAGCTTGGCATCGTAGTTGCGCCTGCAGCATGGCCGGCAGCGCGATCATGCCCATCGTCACCTCGGTGGCGCCGACCACGCCGACCATCGCGGCCAGCAGCGTGCAGGAGATGACGGTGGCCGAGGCGAGGCCGCCCTTCAGGCCGCCCAGCCATTTGTAGATGACGTCGAACAGCTCCTCGATGATGCCGGCCTTCTCCAGCACCGCCGCCATGAAGATGAAGAGCGGCACGGCCGAGAGCTGGTAGTCGGTCATGAACGGGAAGACGCGCGACGGCAGCATGTTCAGCATCTGCGGGCTGCCGAACACGTAGAGGAAGAGGATGGCGAGGCTGCCGGTGCAGAACGCCATCGGCAGGCCGAGCAGCAGCAGCGCGCCGAGCCCGCCGAACATCAGCAGGCTCAGCCATTGGATCGGGAGGTCGAGGCCCAAGGGTCAGCCCGCCTTTCGCGTGACGACGGCGATGTCGCGCATCAGTCGCGAGAAGCCCTGCAGCAGGAGAAGCGCCGCCCCGATCGGGATCGCCAGCTTCACCGGCCAGTACTGGATGCCCCATTCGGTGAAGGAGGTCTCGCCGACGCCCATCGAATCGCTGGCGAAGCGCCAGCCGGTGACGAGCATCGTGCCGATGAACAGGAAGAAAAATACCGAGGTGATGATGTCGCAGATGGCCCGGCCGCGCTGCGACAGCTTGCTGTAGACGATGTCGACGCGGACATGCGTGTCGTCGCGATAGGCGTAGGCGCCGGCCAGCATGTACTGCATGCCGAACATCAAGAACATGCTCTCGTGCACCCAGTTGGTCGGAGAGTTGAAGACATAGCGGGCGACGACCTCGTAATAGTAGGTGAAGACCGCGAGGACGGCCCAGTAGGCCGACGAGCTCGCCCGCCCAGCGCACCAGCACGTCGATGGCCCGATTCCGCTTCCGGATCCCGGCGACGGCGTCAGGTTGTCCGGCACCGCGGTCTCCAGCGGGTGGGCCTCGAGCGGCGGCGGCAGGGTCTCCGTGGCGCGCACCCGCCTCACCAGGCCGGGAACGAGGAACGCATCCGCGAGCAGCATGACGCCGAGAACGATCGCGGCGATGCGGGCGTTGCGCTCGGCACCGGCCTGGCTTGCATCGGCCAGGGCCAGCGCCTGCTGCGCCGGCACGGCCTTGGCCTTGGCCTCGGCGATGCGCTGCTCGGCGCCCTCGGGACGGCGCTTGGCCGCCGACTTGGCCCGGGTGATCAGCCGCTCGAGCTGTTGCGCAGCGAGACGCGTCTCCGACACGCCCTCGCGGGCGCCGCGCACCTCCGCGGTCGTCCACAGGACGACGAGGAAGACCGGGATGAACACGAGACCCCAGGCGCTGCGCAGGTAGAAGCGATGCATGCCGACGAACCCGGCCGTGACCAGGAACAGGTAGGCGAGGAAATGGTTGGCCCGGCCGGCGTCCGCACGCGTCCGCTGCCGGTGGACCATATAAACCGCCAGCAGGGGAAAGAGAGAGAGAGCGGCCCAATAGAGCCAGTGCGGCAGGACGAAAGTCAGTGATGGCATGGGAACCGACGGTGCGGAGGGAGATGAGGGCGCGCCCGGCCGCTCGGGCCGAGCGTGCCCTGGGAACTCACGACTTGATCGACAGGCCCTTGTACATGTCCGGCGTGACGTAGCCGACCGTCGGGCTCTCCATGATCTCGAGCTGCAGCCTGAAGAGGCGTGCGGCGTCCGCGTCCTTGTTGGCCCACTCGAACCAGATCGGCACGGCGATCTCCTGGAACCGCTCGACGTCCTCGGGCCCCAGCCGGTTGATCTCGAT
>CAVVXU010000005.1:0-1555277 GCA_963752325.1 uncultured Alphaproteobacteria bacterium | reverse complement strand
GGCCTGCCGACGACGTGGGGCTTGCCGCAGCACAAGCATTTCGTTCCAACCGAGGACGCCCTGCCGGTCGCGCGTGTGAAGACCGCCGGCGGCGTTGTTCTGGGCAAAACGAACGTTCCGGTCGGCCTCGGAGACTGGCAGAGCTACAACGACATCTACGGGACGACCAACAATCCGTTCGACGCGGGCCGCTCTCCTGGGGGCTCGTCTGGCGGGTCGGCCGCCGCGCTTGCGGCGGGCTACGTGCCGCTCGCGCTCGGCTCCGATCTCGGGGGATCGCTGCGGGTGCCGGCGCATTTCTGCGGCGTCTATGCCCACAAGCCTACGCTCGGGGTCGTGCCGGCACGCGGGCATATCCCGCCGCCTCTCGCGCCCCTGCCCGATACGATCGATCTCGCGGTTGTCGGGCCGATGGCGCGTTGCGCCGCGGACCTCGAGCTCCTTTTCGACGTCATGGCCGGGCCCGACGAGATCGATACGGGGATCGCCTACCGGCTCGACCTGCCACCCCCGCGACACGAGCGGCTGAGCGAGTTTCGCGTGCTGGTCCTCGACGCGCATCCGCTACTGCCGACCGACAGCGCCGTGGGACTTGCGATCGGGTCGCTTGCCGAACGCCTTGGAGCAGCCGGCGTTCGAGTCGCCCAAGAAAGCGAGCTGCTTCCCGATCTCGAAGATAGCGCGCGGCTCTACATTCGGATGCTCATGTCCCTCCTGGCCGTCAGTTGGCCCGCGGACGTCTATGGCAATCTGCAAAAGCAGGCGGCGGCTCTGCCCGCAGAGGCCTCCGGCCTGGACGCCGAACGGATTCGCGGGGCGGTGCTGAGCCACCGCGACTGGATCGTGGCGAACAGCGCCCGTTGCCAACTGCGCGCGCGATGGCGCGATTTCTTCAAAGCGTTCGACGTATTGATCTGCCCCGTCTCGCCCGTGACTGCGTTCCCGCACGATCGCTCGGATAGGGAAGCACGGCGGATATTGATCAACGGTGAGCCCCATCCCTACGGCGACCAACTGATATGGCCAGGCGTCGCCACGCTTCCGGGTTTGCCGGCGACGTCGGTTCCCATCGACATGTCGCCGGAGGGTCTTCCGATCGGCGTTCAGATTGTCGGGCCGTCTCTGGAAGATCGCACGCCGCTCAAGCTGGCCCAATTGATCGAGTTCGAATTCGGCGGCTTCGTGCCACCGGTGAACTACTGATCCGCGATTTGAGTCGCTGCGCAAATCCAGCCGAACTCCGGAACTGGGTAAAATGTCCCTGGATCCGAGTTCTCAATATCAAGGCCCGGGCGACGCTGGAGCTTTTGCGACGGCCACCCGAATGCTCTCGTCTCACCGGGCCAGCGTGAGCCCGCACACAGTCGCGGCCGGCACGGGCTTGGGGTGAGCCGCGCGGGATCGCCGGGAAGAACGCGGTCCGGACCTGACGCGGCCGTCTCAAGGGCCTACATCTGCTTCATGAGCGCCGGAACGGGGAGACAGGCAAATGACCATGCGCGGCTGGCAGCGGAGCGACGGACGCAAGGGCATCCGCAACACCGTCGTCGTCGCCTATCTCGTCGAATGCGCCCGGCATGCGGCCGAGACCATCGCCCGGCCGTTCGAGGACGAGGACGTCCACGTCATCGGCTTCCCGGGCTGCTACCGCAACGGCTACGCCTACGACATGATGGTGCGGCTCACGACCCACCCCAATGTCGGCGCCGTGCTGCTCTGCTCGCTGGGCTGCGAGAGCTTCGATCGCTCGGGCGTGCGCGCCGCCGTCGAGGCGACCGGGCCGGCCGGTGAAGACGATCGTCATCCAGGCGGCCGGCGGCACGCGGCGCACGGTCGAGGCCGGGCGGGAATGGGTGCGCGCAGACGCTGGGCGAGCTGGCGGCGACGCCCACCGTGCCGGTGGCGCTCTCCGACCTCACCGTCGGCACGATCTGCGGCGGCTCGGACGCCACCTCGGGCCTCACCGCCAACCCCGCCATGGGCCGCGCCTTCGACCTCCTGGTGGCAGAGGGTGCGCGCTGCATCTTCGAGGAGACGGGCGAGCTGATCGGCTGCGAGGGCCACATGGCCGAGCGCGCCGCCACGCCCGAGCTCGGCCAGGCGATCGTCGCCTGCGTGGAGAAGGCCGCCCGCTACTACAAGGTGATGGGCCAGTCCTCCTTCGCGCCCGGCAACGCCGAGGGCGGGCTCACCACCATCGAGGAGAAGTCGATGGGCGCCTACGCCAAGTCGGGCGCCTCGCCGATCAGCGGCCTGATAAAGCCCGGCGACTATCCGCCGGCGGGCGGGCTCTATCTTCTCGACGTCGTGCCCGACGGCGAGCCGCGCTTCGGCTTTCCCGAACATCAACGACAATGCCGAGATCGCCGAGCTGATCGCCTGCGGCAGCCAGGTCATTCTGTTCTCCACCGGCCGCGGCTCGGTGGTGGGCTCGGCCATCAGCCCGGTCATCAAGGTCTGCGCCAATCCCGGCACCTGGCGGCGCATGGGCGAGGACATGGACGTCGACGCCGGCCGCATCCTCGAGGGCAAGGCCAGCCTCGACGAGGTGGGCCGGGAGATCGTGGGCCTCATCGAGCGCGTCGCGTCGGGCGAGCGCACCGCCTCGGAGGCGCTGGGCCACCGCGAGTTCATCATGGGCTACAAGGAGTTCGAGCCCACCGGCCCGGCCTGCCTGCCGAAGGTCGCGTGACGCGCGAGCGGCACCGTTTCGTCCATCGACGTCAAAGTGTCTTGCGAGGTCGGTACCGGCGTGCATATTGATGAGAGATCTTTAATGCCGTGAGGTAGGGCCGGCGCGTCCGGCAGCCGGCGATCGCAGTCGAGGAGGCACCAGCGATGAGGAGGTGGGCGACGCGCTGCTCCTCACGGCGGCCCTGTCCCTCGCCGGCTTTCTCATCGGCCTCGTCTGGGCCACCTGGCGGCGCGGCGGGCCCCGCCAGCTCATCTGGCCCACCTTCAAGCGCGGCTACGAGATCCAGAACGCGACCCGCCTTGCGGTCGTGCCCTGGGCCATCGTCCTTCTCCTCGCCGCCCTGAACGCCGCCCACGCCGTCCTCGGCGGCCACGACCTTCTGGGCTCGCCCTTCGCCTATGCCTGGATCTGGGTGGCGGTCGCGGCCTTCGCCATCCTCGTCGCCCGCCAGATCAGCCGGCGGCGCAGCCGGGGCGCTGCGGCGCTCTCCTTCGCGGCGGTGTCGCTGGCCGTGCTCGACCTCGTCGTCGAGGTGGGCCCGGGCGCCTGGCTCGTCCTGGCGCTCGTCTTCGTTCTCTGGTCGTTCAACGGCGTCCGCGCGACCTTCGTCGACGCGGTGATGGGCTGACGCCCGTCCCCTCCCTACCCCCGCTCTTGACGTCGGAGCGCCTCGGGCGATAGCTGCCGGCGTTCCGATGCACGGTGGTGGAGGAGGCTTCGATGGCGGGCAGGCTCGCAGGCAAGAAGGCGGTCGTCACGGCGGCGGCGGCGGGGATCGGGCGGGCGAGCGCCCTTCTCTTCGCGGCCGAGGGTGCCGAGGTCGTCGCCACCGACATCGACGAGGCGAAGCTCGAGGAGCTGAAGGGCTGCCGGACCGAGCGCCTGGACATGATGGACGCCGGCCGCCATCCAGGACTTCGCCAAGCGCCAGGGCGGCGTCGACGTGCTCTTCAACTGCGCCGGCTTCGTCCATCACGGCACCATCCTCGACTGCGAGGAGAAGGACTGGGATTTTTCCTTCAATCTCAACGCGCGCGCGATGTACCGGATGATCCGCGCGATGCTGCCGGCCATGCTCGAGCGCGGCGGCGCCTCGATCGTCAACATGAGCTCGGTCTCCTCGAGCGTGAAAGGCGTGCCCAACCGCTTCGTCTATGGCGCCAGCAAGGCCGCCGTCATCGGGCTCACCAAGTCGGTGGCGATGGACTTCGTCGGCAAGGGCATCCGCTGCAACGCCATCTGCCCCGGCACCGTCGAGACGCCGTCCCTCGAGGGCCGCATGCAGGCCCAGGGCGACTACGAGAAGGCGCGCGCCGCCTTCATCGCCCGCCAGCCGATGGGCCGTCTCGGCAAGGCCGAGGAGATCGCGGCCCTCGCCCTCTACCTCGCCTCCGACGAGAGCGCCTACACCACCGGCACGATCAGCGTCATCGACGGTGGCATGACCATCTGAGCCTGCCGTCCGGTCGCCCCCGCGCAACCTTGCCTCCGCGCCGCCCGTTTCTCCGGCAGCACAGCCGGAGGAACCCCGATGCGCATCATCTGGCGGGCCATGCTGGGCGTGGTCGTGGCGATCGGCCTCGTCGGCGCCCGGCCCGCGGCGGCGGAGACGTCCCAGCAGTTCATCGCCAAGCTCGGCCAGCGGACGGTCTCGATCCTGGGCGACAAGAGCATGAGCGCGGCCCAGCGCCACCAGCAGCTCGATCAGCTTCTGCAGCAGAATTTCGATCTGCCCCTGCTCTCGAAGCTGGCGCTGGGCCACAGCTACCGTGAGCTCGACGCCAAGCAGCGGCAGGCCTACCAGGGCCTCTTCGAGAAATATCTTCTCACCACCTACGGCGCCAAGTTCGAGGACTATGGCGGCCAGACCCTCAAGGTGACGGGCGGCGACAAGGCCTCCGACGGCGACGAGATCGTGCGCTCGCAGATCATCCAGCCCAAGGGCCAGCCGGTGAAGGTCGACTGGCGCATCCGTCCCGAGAACGGCAAGCCGCAGATCATCGACGTCGTGGTGGCGGGCGTCAGCCTCGTCGTGACACAGCGCAACGAGTTCACGAGCCTCGTCCAGCAGAAGGGCATCGACGGCTTCCTCGACACGCTGCGCCAGCGGACCCAGCAGGCCCAGACAGGCTGAGGCGGCCTCCTCGGGCGCTGGTCAGGTCTCGAGACACAGCACCGGGCCGGACCAGCGCCCGCCGTCGCCCATCTGCTCCGTGACGCCCTGGGGTCCCAGGGCGTCGATGGCGCTGCGCCAGAACCGCAGCGCTTGCGGATTGTAGTCGGCCACCGGCACCTCCCAGCGGCCCCGGTAGCGTTGGAAGATCAGGCCGGCGGCGCGGGTGCCGACCCGTGCCCGCCGATATTTGCGCAAGACAAAGAACTCGGCGACCGAGCGGTCCAGCGGCCGATCGAGCGCCGACCAGCGGTTCAGCAAGGCAAAGCCGGCGATGCGCCCGTCGGCGCGGACGAGGAGCGGCACGCGTCCCTCCTCCCGCCAGTAGCCGTCGAGCCAGGAATAGGCAAAAAGCCCGTCCTCACCCACCTCCCCGTGCGGGCTGCCCAGCGGGGCGTGCTCGGAGAAGTCGTGCAGGTAGAGCTGGAGGAGGCGCTCGAGAATGGGCCGTCCCGAGGCGGGCACCTCCTCGACCGTCACCTCGTGAACGACGGGCGCCGGCCATCGCTCGGGTCTCAACGGCCGGCGGCATCGGCGGCCGGCGCCATGGCACCTTCCCTGCCCCATTGGCTCGCGATGACGAGCGCCAGCGCAAGCAGCGTCCAGACCAGAAGCTGCCAGCTCACCAGCGCCCAGCCGCCCATCGTCCAGGCCAGCACGCCGGCATAGGTGCCGATGGCGCCGCCGATGAACATCGTCGTCATGTAGACGGTGTTGATGCGGCTGTGCGCGGTCTCGTCCAGCGCATAGATCTGGGCCAAATTTGTCACCTGCGTCGCCTGCACGCCCACGTCCAAGAGCACCGTCGCGACGATGAGCGCGGCCGCGGAATGCGGCAGCCATTGGACGCAGAGCACGCTCACCACCATGAGGCCGATGGTCAAGAGCTGCGCCTTTGCCGGGTTGCGCTTGTCGGCCAGCCGCCCGAACAGGGACGAGGCCAAGGCGCCGGCGATCGCCAGAACGCCGAACAGGCCGATCGTGTCGCTCCGATAGTCGAAGGGCGGGCCGCTCAGATGGAAGGTGAGTGTCGTCCAGAACGAGCAGAACGTGCCGAACACGAGCACGCCCAGCAGGGTCGCACGGCGCAGCACGGCAAAGCGCCTCACCTGATAGAGGGTCGAGCGCAGCAGGGCGCCGTAGCTGCCCGAATGATGCGAGGGCAGCGTCGGCAGCGTCAGCGCCACGACGAGCGTCGCCGCGAGCACCAGGCCCGCCGAGATCCCATAGACAAAACGCCATCCCAGCCATTCCGCGACGTAGCCGCTCATGATCCGCGCCGCCAGGATGCCGGTAAGGCAGCCGGTGAAGACGATGCCCACCACCTTTCCCTTGGATTCCTTGGCGGCGAGCGCCGCCGAGAGCGGCATGATGATCTGCACCGAGACCGCGAGCACGCCGATGAGGAAGCTCGCCACGTAGAGGCCGGCGAGGTTGCCCACCATCGTGATGCCGATCAGCGCCACCGACAGCAGCAGCTCGAGCAGGATCACGAGCCTCTTGCGGTCGACCATGTCGCCCAGCGGTGTGAGGAGCAGAAGGCCGATCCCGTAGCCGGCCTGGGTCAGCACGGGCAGCCAGCCGATCTGCCCCTGCGAGGCGTGGAAGGTGGCGGCCATGGCCGGGAGAATGGGCTGGCTGTAGTAGATGTTGGCCACGGTGACGCCGGCCGCGGCCGCCATCACGAGCACCTGCATCATCGACAGGCCCGTCGGCTGTCGCGTCGCTTGACGTCGCCACATCATATGAGCACCATGGTCCCTAAATGGGGAGGTGATGGATGTTCCTGCTGGCGCAGCTGCCGGATGCGCTGACCCTGCAAAGCTTCGCCAGGCGCTTCCCGGAGATGGAGATCGACACGACGGCGGCCTGTCTCCGCCTCCTCAAGGTCGCCAGCACCCTGCTCCGCGATCTCGAGCATCACTTCGCTGCCCACGGGCTTTCCCAGGCGCAATTCCTGGCCCTTCTCGTGCTCGAGCGCCACCCGGCCCGGCAGCTCATGCCGGTCGAGATCGCCCGCCAGATGGGCATCTCGAAGAAGAACACGGCCCGGCTTCTGGCCTTCATGGAGCAGGACGATCTGATCAGCCGCGCCGCGCACGAGACCGACCGCCGCGCCTCCATCATGAGGATCACGGTCAAGGGTGCAGCCCTTCTGGCCGCGGTCCTGCCCGGCTACTACCGGGTCCTGAGCCGGGCGATGCGACCGCTGGGGCCGAGGACAAGCAGACCCTGATCGCCCTTCTCGACCGCATCGGCCCACGGCCCGAGGCGCAGGAATGCGCGAGCGGCGAGCCCGCCGGCGCCTGAGGCCGTCTTTCGAGCCTCGCGGCGATCCACGGGCGGCATCGGGGCAGGCCCGCCCCCTTGTGCCGGCGGGCGGGCGGGGAACGTTCGATCGCGCGTGACGGGTCGCTCCTCAGCGAGCTTTGGGCAAGACCGTTTCGGCTCGCCAAAGCGGTCACCATGGTCACCAAATCTCGTTGCCGTGACCGCGGGAGTCAACGGCCGCTCCGGGAGGCCTCCTTGCCGGAATCGCATGGGCTTGCCGGCTTTCCGCGGATGCCGCTTCGTCCGCGGTCGAGGCACCCCGTTACCGCAGAGCCCCCTTGCGCGCCGGCGTTGGTGTAGACCTGTCGGCGACGGGCCGATGGTCGCCGGCGATCCGGACAGGCGGGCCGGCACGAATGGGGAATGGCGCATGACCAAGAAAATCGACATCGCCGCGCTCGCACCGATCGTGGGGACGACATATCCGGCACCCTTCGACAGGCCCTGCCTCGCGCGCGAGCGCAGGCGGCTCGGCGACGCCGCCGGTCTCACCCAGTTCGGGGTCAACCTCCTCCGTCTGCCGCCGGGCGCCTGGTCGAGCCAGCGCCATTGGCACACGGAATCGGACGAGCTGATCTACGTCCTGAGCGGCGAGGTGACCCTCGTGACCGACGAGGGCGACGAGATCCTGGAGGCCGGCGAGGCAGCCGGCTTCAAGGCGGGCGACCGCAACGGCCATTGCCTGCAGAACCGGTCATCGTCGGAGGCGATCATCCTCGAGATCGGCACGCGGATCGCCTCGGACGGCGCCTACTACCCCGACATCGACCTCGTGGCTCCCGCCGGGGGCCAGCCTGCCGCCTACACGCGAGCGGACGGCACGCCCTACACGGACATAGAGAGAAAAGCGCGGAAGCGCTGAGCCTCCGGCGAGCGGCGCCGCGCCTGCGCCATCCGGCTTCTACTTTGGGCGGTCATGACCTGACCCTGCCTGACGCTCTGCTGTCCAGGCATCGATCCGCGACAGGAACGTCTTGAGAATCGGCGACGTGTTGGCCTTGTGGTAGCCGACCACCAGATCGACGGTCGGTTGCGGCTCCTTGAGGCGGCGGCTCACGATGGACGGGGGCAGGTAGCCCTCGATGGATATCGGCAGCAGCGCGATGCCGCGCCGAGAGGCGACCAGCGACATCGCCATGGCGAAGTTGTCGATCTCGAGATGAGGCGTGATCTCCACGCCCGATCGCTCGAGATACTGGTTCACGGCGCCGCGCAGGATGCGAGGGATGGTGGAGATCCCGATGAAGACCTCGCCGACGAGATCGTGCGGATCGAAGGGCTCGCCTGCCGCCAGCGGGTGATCGGCCGGCATGATGGCGACGAGCGGCTCCTTCACGACGAGCTTGTAGTCGAGATCGGGCTGAGGCTCGGGGCGAAGGAAGGCGATGTCGATCCTTCCGCGCACCAGGTCATCCGCCAGCGTGGTCGAGAACCCACTCGAGACCCTGATCTCGATATTAGGCAGCTCATCGCCCAGCATGCGGGTGGCCGGCGCCAGCCAGGCTACCTCCTGCCCGGTGAGGAAGCCGACGGCAAAGACCGCCTTGGCGGGCCCGGCGGCGCGGCGCGCGGCCTCCGCGGCGGCTTCCGCCTGCATCAGCGACAGCCGGGCATGTTCGAGGAAGGCCCGGCCGGCTGCGGTCAGCTCGACCCCATGCACGCTGCGGCTCAGGAGCGTGACGCCGACCTCACGCTCGAGGTCGCGGATCTGGCGGCTCAGCGACGGTTGCGCCGTGTGCAGCCGCTTCTCCGCCGCGAGCTTCAGGCTGCCCGCCTCGGCGACCGCGACGAAATAGCGAAGGTGCCGGAGCTCCATGGCAACCTCTATACCCAGGAAGCATAGAGGCGAGCCTACAAAGTCATTTTCCCGCAGGCCAGAGCGATCTACCTGTTGAGCGAGCCGAACGCAAAGAGCGGCGGCTGGGCAAAAGAGGCCGCCGCACCGGCGGCGCCGATTTCAAAGGCACTCAACTATTCAGGCATAGGGCGGTGCCATCCCCTCTCGCTCCCTTGCGGGAGCTTTGCGTCCACGTGGCGCGCTCCGCAACGATCCGACGGAAGCAGCTGCAGCCGTCGTTGCCCAGGCGAACGACACAGCCCTTTCACCAGTCAGTCCGCACCCGGACACTTAGCAGGAGAGAACGATGTCGAAGACTCTCGAGGGCAAGGTTGCCCTCGTCACCGGCGGCTCACGTGGCATCGGTGCCGGGATCGCCAGACGTCTGGCCGCCGACGGGGCCAAGGTGGCCATCACCTACACGAAGGGTGCTGATGCCGCGGCGTCAGTCGTCAAGAGCATCGAGCGCGTCGGCGGGCAGGCGATCGCGATCCAGGCGGATGCCGCCGACGCCGAGGCCGTCAGGGCCGCGATCCAGAAGGCGGCGGGCACCCTCGGCGGGCTCGACATCCTCGTGAACAATGCCGGCACGGCCATTCCGAAGAAATTCGACGAGACCACGCTCGAGGAATTTGACCGCGTGATCGACATCAACATCCGGGGCGCCTTCATCGCGACCCAGGCAGCGCTGAAGCACATGAGCAACGGCGGCCGGATCATCATGATCGGCTCGTGCGTGGGGGAGCGCATGATGACTCCCGGCCTCGTGTCCTATGCGGCCACGAAGGGGGCCATCAAGATGCTCACCCAGGGGCTGGCGCGAGAGGTCGGAGACCGGAGCATCACGGTCAACAACATCCAGCCGGGCCCGATCGATACGGACCTCAATCCCGCCACGGGTGATTGGGCGGTCCCGCAGAAGGCGGTCACGGCGCTCCATCGCTACGGCAGCGTGGACGAGGTGGCCGCTCTGGTGGCCTTTGTCGCGGGTCCGGAGTCGTCCTACATCACCGGCGCCAGCCTGACCGTCGACGGCGGCACCAACGCTTAGCCGCCAGCCGACAACCGTTCGGCTCGCCACCCGGACCCGCATGCCATGGTCGACGCTTCGGAGTCACCTGCCCGCAGGCAGGTCGCGTGAGGGCCCTGCCTCAGATCCCGCCGCCGTGAATCCCGCACTCCGTCTTGTCGAGGCCGCGCCAGCGGCCGGCCCGCGCGTCCTCGCCGGCCCCGGTCGGGGTCGTGCAGGGCACGCAGCCGATCGACGCGAAGCCTTTGACGATCATGGGATGCAGCGGCAGGGAGCGCAGACGCCGATAGTGCCGGATGTCGTCCAGGGACCAGCCGGCCAGCGGGTTCAGCTTGAGCCGGCCGCTCGGCCCGTCGATCTCGGCCGTCGGCAGCGTGGCGCGCAGGCCGCCCTGGAAGCGCTTGCGGCCCGTGATCCAGGCATCGAACCCGTCGAGCGCGAGATCGAGCGGCTCGGTCTTGCGGATGTGGCAGCAGAAGTCGGGCTCGGTCCGCCATAGCTCGCCCGAAGGATCGTGGCGCTCGAGATCCGCGGCCGCCGGCTGCACGCTGCGCACGTCCTTGAGGCCCAGCGTGCGCACCAGCTCGTCCCGATGGGCCAGCGTCTCCTCGAAGAGCTTGCCCGTGTCGATGAACAGCACCGGCGTCGCCCGGTCGACCGAGGCCACCATGTCCAGCAGCACGGCGCTCTCGGCGCCGAAGGAGGAGACCAGCGCCACCCGCCCGGCCAGCGGGCCGGTCAGCGCCTGCCGGATGAGCTCGAGGCCCTCGAGCAGGGCTAGCTCGCCTGCGGCCTGCTCAGCGTCGTAGTGGGCGCGTGCCCCACGCCGATCGATCAATCCGCTCACGGCCGTCGCCTTTCATCACGTCGCGAACGGCCTTTAAATTGAATATACAGAACCAAATGTAAATAGGTAGATTCTACATTATTATGAAGTTTATTCTGTCTCCGGCAGCAGCTCGGTGGTGCCGGAGGCAGGCGATGCCGCCTCGATCGTGCCGAGCAGGCTGAAGGCCTGAACCGGCTCGTTGCGGCCGCGCACCTCCAGCTCGCCCACGGGAGCCAGCGCGAAACGGCCCGCGAGGTCCCGGGCCACGGCGTCGCTCAGGAGGATCACGACCTCCTCGCTGCTGCCGATGGCCTTGCCCAGCTGCTCGAGGCGCTGGGCGAGGTTCACGGCATCGCCGACCACCGTGTAGTTGATCCGGTCGGGTGCGCCGATATTGCCGACGACGATCGGCCCGCGATGCAGGCCGATCCGCATCCGGATCGGCTGCAGGCCGCCCGCCACCCGCTCCTTGTTGCCGGCCTCGATCGCGGCCCGGATCGCCAACGCCGCGCGGCAGGCCCTGGCCGTCCGGTTCTTGAGCTTCTCGGGCGCGCCCCAAAAGGCCATGAGGCCGTCGCCGATGAACTTGTCGACCGTGCCGCCCTCGGCCTCGACGGCGTGGGCCACCTGGGTGAAATGCTGGTTCAAAAGCTCGGCCACCGCCTCCGGCGGAAGGCGCTCGGAAAGGCGGGTGAAGCCCACGATGTCGGTGAACATCACCGTAAGGTCGCGCTGGCGGGAGGCGATGGCATCCGGCCTGCCCGAGCGGATCAGGCGGCGCACCAGCGAGCGCGGCACATAGGTCTCGAAGGCCTGCAGCGTCGCCAGCATCGCGTTGAAGGCCCTGGACTGCTCGTCGATCTCGAGGATGCGGCTGGGCGGCAGCGGCTCCACCTCGCTCGTATCGAGGCTCGAGATCTGGCTCGCCCGCTCGGTCACGTCATGGATCGGCCGTGCGATCCGCCTGCCGATCACCACCGTCGCGGCGATGGCGACGACCAGCACGAGGAAGCCGGCCATGGCACCCTCGCGCAAAGGCTGGGTCGCCTGCTCGAGCCGGCTCGCCGGGAACCAGACGCCGATCGTCCAGGGCACGTCGCCATAGTCGTGGATGGTGCGCGTCAGAACGATGCTCGAGCCCTCGGCACCGGCAGTCGACACGCCGGACCTCCATGCCGCGCTTCCCTGCCCGCTGGAAGAGCTCGACCGGCTCGGCGGCGGGCAGGTTGGCCAGCACCTTGTCGGCCACCGCGTCGATCGGATTCGAGCGGGACTCCTTGGCCCCCTCGGGCTGCGCTGCCGATCAGGCGCGGATGCGCAAGGACGCGGTCCTTGCCGTAGAGGATGAAAGCGCGTCTCGTTGCCGCCCTCGGCCCAGCTCGTCGACCAGCGAGGAAAGCTCGCCAACGGTGACGCCTGCCGCCAGATAGCCGATGAGCGTGTCGCCCTGGTAGACGGCGCGGCGCACGTTGATGATCGACTGCCTGAGCGTCGGCACATAGAGCACGTCGCCCCAGAAGGCCTTGCGGCGGTCGCGCATCTCGTTGAGCCGGGCCAGCGCAGCCGGCGTCGTCGATGCGGGTCTTGGTGTGGCGAGCGTGAGGCTTCCGTTCGGGTCGCGCACCGCGGTGAGCTGCTCGAGGTCCGGCGCAATGAAGACGACGCCGCTGAGCTCGCGGCCGCGCCGCCAGCGCGGCCATCAAGGCACCCGTCAGCGCCTTGGGTCCTTGGCGTCGATCTGGCCGTCGGCGAGAAGCCCGGCCAGATCGTCGATGGCCTGCCCGTGCGGGATCGAGATGGACGTGGATGCCGCGCTCGATCGCGTCCATCGTGAAGAGCGCGCGATCGTTCAGGAACTCGATCGTCAGCTTGCCGCGCCATCAGCCACTCGAGCACCAGCGCCGTCGTGGTCGACGCCAGCACGAGGCTGCCGATGGTGAGCGCCAGCACGAGCGTGAGCCGCAGGCGGCGGCGGATGAAGGGCAAAGCGGGCACGGCTCGCATGGCCTCGCGCGAAGGTGGTGCGGGCGGAGTAGCCTAGGACTATAGGCGTCGCGGCGCCAGGGCGGCATCGCGCCGCTACCATCGAGCCGCTCGGAGCCCCTATATAGGGGCCAGCGCGCGGTCCGGGCTCCGGGCCGCGCTTTGTCTGCTGCCCGCCCGCCACCGGACTATTCCCATGGACCTCAGGAACATCGCCATCATCGCCCATGTCGACCACGGCAAGACGACGCTGGTCGACCGCCTGCTCCAGCAGTCCGGCACCTTCCGGGACAATCAGCATGTCCAGGAACGGGCGATGGACAGCAACGACATCGAGCGCGAGCGGGGCATCACCATCCTCGCCAAGTGCACCTCGGTCGTCTGGCACGACACCCGCGTCAACATCGTCGACACGCCGGGCCACGCCGATTTCGGCGGCGAGGTCGAGCGCATCCTCTCGATGGTCGACAGCTGCCTCCTCCTCGTCGACGCCGCCGAGGGGCCCATGCCGCAGACGAAATTCGTGCTGGGCAAGGCGCTGAAGCGGGGCCTGCGCCCGATCCTCGTCATCAACAAGGTCGACCGGCCCGACGAGCGCGCCCAGGAGGTCCTGAACGAGGTTTTTGATCTTTTCGCCGCCCTCGATGCCGACGAGCACCAGCTCGACTTTCCTCACGTCTACGCCAGCGCCAAGCAGGGCTGGGCGGTGCGCGAGCTCGGCGACGAGCGGAAGGACATGGCGCCGCTGTTCGACCTCATCCTCCGCCACGTCCCCGCCCCCGAGGCCGACCCCGAAGGCCCCTTCCGCATGCTGGCCACCACGCTCGAGGCCAACCCCTATCTCGGCCGGCTCCTCACGGGGCGTATCCACTCCGGCCGCCTTCGCGCCAACTCGACGATTAAAGCCCTCACCCGCGACGGCGCCCCCGTCGAGAGCACGCGCGTCACGCAAGATCCTGGCCTTCCGCGGCCTCGACCGGCAGCCCGTCGACGAGGCCGGGGCGGGCGACATCGTGGCCTTGGCCGGCTTCGGCCAGGCCACCGTCGCCGACACCCTCTGTGACACGAGCGTCGAGACCCCGCTGCCGGCCCAGCCGATCGATCCCTCCACCATCGCCATGACCTTCTCGGTCAACGATTCGCCCTACGCCGGCCAGGAGGGCAGCAAGGTCACCTCGCGCCAGATCTGGGAGCGCCTGCGCCGCGAGGGCGAGGGCAATGTCGCGATCAAGGTGGCGCTGAGCGAGGAGAAGGACGCCTTCGAGGTCGCCGGCCGCGGCGAGCTGCAGCTGGCCGTGCTGATCGAGACCATGCGCCGCGAGGGCTACGAGCTCTCGATCAGCCGCCCGCGCGTGCTGTTCCAGACCGACCCCGAGACCGGCCAGCGCCTGGAGCCCATCGAGGAGGTCGTCGTCGACGTCGACGAGGACTATTCGGGCGTCGTCGTCGAGAAGCTGACCCAGCGCCGCGCCGAGCTCAAGGACATGCGCCCCGCCGGTGCCGGCAAGCAGCGCCTCGTCTTCCACGCCCCCTCCCGCGCCCTCATCGGCTATATCGGCGAGTTCCTGACCGACACCCGCGGCACCGGCGTCCTCAACCGCCTCTTTCATTCGTTCGAGCCCTGGAAGGGCCCGATCGCCCAGCGCCACACCGGCGTCCTCGTCTCCTCCGATCTGGGCGAGGCCGTGGCCTATGCCCTTTGGAACCTCGAGGACCGCGGCCCGATGTTCATCACGCCGGGCGAGAGGGTCTATTCCGGCATGATCATCGGCGAGCACACCCGCGGCAACGACCTCGAGGTCAACCCGCTCAAGGGCAAGAAGCTCTCGAACATCCGCACCACCAGCAAGGACGAGGCCGTCTCGCTCACGCCGCCCATCCGCATGACGCTGGAAAAGGCCATCGCCTACATCGCCGACGACGAGCGCGTCGAGGTGACGCCCAAGAGCATCCGCCTGAGGAAGCGCCACCTCGACCCCCACGAGCGCAAGCGCGCGCTCAGGCAGCGCGAGGTGGCGTAAGGGGGCCAGCGCGAGGTCGCGTAGCGGGGCCTACTCGCCGCCCAGCCGAAACCCCTTGTAGCCCTCGGCGGCGATCTCCTCGCAGATGCGCCGATAGACCGGCACGCCGCCGATATAGGGCATGAAGATCCTGGGCTTGCCCGGGATGTTGGCGCCCATGTACCAGGAGCTGGCCTGCGGATAGAGCGTCCGCTCCCCCACCTCCCGCACATGGGCGATCCACGCCTCCTCGGCCTCGTCCGTGGCCTCGATCGTCCCGATCCCGCGCGCCCGCAGATGGGCCAGGCAGTCCCTGATCCAGGTCACGTGCTGCTCGATCGACACCATCATGTTGCTCAAGACCGACGGGCTGCCCGGCCCCGTGATCGTGAAAAGATTGGGAAAGCCCGCCACCATCAGCCCCAGATGGCTGCGCGGCCCGTCCTCCCACACCTCGCGCAGCGCCTTGCCGCCGCGCCCGGTGATCTCCATCGCCAACAGCGTGCCCGTCATCGCATCGAAGCCCGTGGCGAACACGATGCTGTCCAGCCCGTACTCTTTGTCGGTCGTCCGCAGCCCCTCGGGCGTGATCGCCTCGATCGGCGCGCTCCGCACGTCCACCAGCGTCACGTTCTCCCGGTTGAACGTCTCGAAATAGCCGCTGTCGATGCAGATCCGCTTCGTGCCGATCGGATGGTCCCGCGGCGTCAAAAGCTCCGCCACCGCCGGATCCCGCACGATTCCTTTTATCTTCTTCGCGCACGAACTCGGCCGCGGTCTCGTTCGCACCCCGGTCGAGATAGAGGTCGTTGAACGAGGCCATGAACGGAAAGCCGCCCGCCCCCCACCGCTCCTCATAGACCCGGGCGCGCTCCTCCCCGCTCACCGACAGCGCCTTCACGTCGTTCAGAATGAAAAAAATGCCGTTGCGGTTGGCCGCCGCCAGCCGCCGCTTCTCGTCATAGTCCGCCTTCCACGCCCGCTGCGCCTCGTCCGTCAGCGGCCCGTTATGCGCCGGCAGGCTGTAGTTGGCGGTGCGCTGGAACACGAAAAGCTGCCTCGGCCTGCCGGGCGATCACCGGGATCGCCTGGATCGCCGACGAGCCCGTGCCCACCACCCCCACCCGCTGCCCGCTGAAGTCCACTCCCTCATGCGGCCAGGCGCCGGTGTGATAGATCTTTCCCTTGAACGTCCCCAGCCCCGGAAAGTCCGGCACCCGCGCGGTCGAGAGGCAGCCCGTCGCCATGATGCAGAACCGCGCGCGCGACCGCATCGCCCTTGTCGGTCCGCACGGTCCAGCGCTCGGCCGCCTCGTCGAAGCTGGCCGCCGTGACGCGCGTCTCGAAGCGGATGTCCCGCCTCAGGTCCAGCCGCTCCGCCACGTGCCGGGCATACGACAAAATCTCGGGCTGGGTGGCGTAGCGCTCGCTCCAGTCCCATTCCTGCTGCAGCTCGCTCGAGAAGCTGTAGGAATATTGCAGGCTCTCGACGTCGCAGCGCGCCCCCGGATAGCGGTTCCAGTACCAGGTCCCGCCGACATCGCTCCCGGCCTCCAGCACCACCGCCGCATGCCGAGCCCGCGCAGGCAATGCAGCATGTAGAGCCCGGAAAACCCGGCCCCCACGATGACCACGTCCACCTCGCCGGAAGCGCCTCCGCCGCCCGCCGCCTCTTTCGCCGCTGCCCATGCCCACCCCGACCCGCCGGCGCTGTCTGCCGGACCTTCATGGCAGGAACGCCTCACGCCACGCCTGCCTTGCCTTCGGATATGACCGTGCCGCCCAGCCCGAAGCCCGTCAACCTCACCACCCGCAAGCCCCGCCCGACGTTTTCGGGCAGCGGGGGCCCACACCGCTGGGATGGACCCGGAACCACTACTCTGTTCCAGACGACCCGACCTCGTATCTCAGCGGCGAGGCTCGGGGGCGGCGACAACGGCGCGGTCACGTGGCTTCGCTTAGGCGATGAGGAGTGCAACGAGTTCCAGAGGCTCGAAGCGGCACTCGTCCGTCGGCGACGAGGCGTGGCCCCACGCTAGGATGAGCTCGACCGCATCCGTCTCAACTCGGACCTGCCCGAGCTGGGCCTCAGAACGGGGGTGAGATCGGCATGATCCTCCACGTCTTCGCCAGCGCAAACGTCTCTCGTCGAGCTTACTCACAAGAAAAGACGGTGGCACACGGGCCGAGGTAGAACTCCTGTGGGGCGACTTGGCCCAGGTATGACACACGGCCGCCGCTCCGAGACGTTGCGTCCCGTAGCACCCGGGCTGCCCAAATTCTACGCAAAGAAGCCGCCGCGGATGGAGTCCAGAGGCCTCAGCGTTCTCCTTGGTTCCGGCAGGCAGCTTGTCCGCGGATTTCATGGTCAGCAGATCCGACTTTATGCGCTTGGCCACGGAGCCTTTGTTAAAATTGGGGATTCAACCTCGTCCAAAGCACGCTCGACACGATCACAGAGGAGATCAGTGCCCATAAGCTCCAATTTCTTAACGCCAGCAGCTGCTAGTTCCTTCTTATAGACTGAGTACACCTTATCCAAATAATATTCTTCTGGAAAAATATCTTCCAAAGCGAAGTCACGCTCTGTAGAGCCTACCGCATCACCCAAGAGCAATGTTTTTGCTTTCGCTCCCTTATAGCGTGTGAGCCAATTCTTCCGAAGCTTACCTTCTGCCTCTCGACCCGCTCGGTCATAGTTTGAACAGAGCGACAACCTCAAGTTCTTGGCCGATCATGAATGTTGCGATGTAAACTGCCTCTGACGCGCCTCCCCCAGCCGTAACGTAAACATCATCAGGCAGTCCTCTTGCACCTGATCGGATCATCAGGTTAGATAGCTCACTAATGAGCATAAAGTCATCGGCACCTTCAACCACTAAGTTGCGCTGCGCTACGAGATAGCTCTGGCGGCCTCTAATTCCCAATGCAGCCTGCAGTGTCAGCTTCTCCTCTGGCCTGCTGAGGTTGATAATCGTCACGTAGGCCCTGCCTTCGTCAGTGGCCGTTAGGACTCTGATGCGTTCAGGTCGCCGTAGATCGAGGAGAAAGGGGAGATGAGTTGTATAAATCAACGTATTGCCTTCCGCGTAAGCTTCCATCCGCTCAAGGAGGTCGGCTTGCGCCTCCGGATGTAGATGTAGTCCAGGCTCATCAAGGAGTACAACACACCCCTTGAACGTCCCCGAACTTTCATGCATAAAAAGCATATCAAACGAGAAAAACCACTGAAACCCTTTTGATCTCTCTTCTAGAGGTATAAGCCCACTTTTCTCTCTATCGTCTCTTATCATTGTGTAGAAGTGATGACCGTCTGCGCGAAACTGCACATCATATCGTCTCTGTTTCCATCGGCCTTCGATCAGTTTCGTCAGAGACGCGCTGGCGTCATCTAGATCATATTGACGCTGCTCACGGTCTTTTGAGTTTCCATTATTGACTTCACTATCTAGTTCTAGGCCGGCAAGGCGCATCAGCATCAAAAGGGTCTCATCTTCGCCAGTAGGAACTTTCTGATCTTGCCGTTGCTTCACTTGGTCAAGCATTGCTTTGCCGTTAAACGCCCGATAGTCGTCCATGTAGATAAAAGTCGGCAATATGCTCAGTATATATTCGTGTGCCTTTCTTCGGATCGACGGCTCGGCTGTAAGGCGGTCGCGGATGGTATTTAAAGCACTTTCATAGCTGACAAGAAATTCATTCTCGTGCTGATGTTGTGGTTGGGGGCTTCCGGCGGTAAGGGAGGCTCGAAGGCGCGCGCTATGCGTCGCAGCGAGTTCTCCCAACTCGGAGAGCGTCCTTCATTGCTATTGAAGCGCTTCCGCTAGGCAGTCTTCCGCCGCCCGTGCGAAGCTTTCGCCGACCGGCGCATGTATGTCAGGCAACGTGCGGCATATTTCATCGATATCGTTGGGATGGAGGCGGTCGGACAGAACATCCTCGGGAAACTCCACCTCAATCTCGCCTGCGTAGTTCTTTGTCAGGGTGATGAGGTCCCGCGGAGAATTCATGATCTGTCAGCTTGGCCAGCACTTCAATCTTGTCTGGCGCCAGGCTAACTTAGCCGAACATACCACCGTGCTGGCGTCTCGCGGCTCGCGGCGGTGACCCCGGGGCCACTCCCTTTCCATGTGATACGGCTCTGGCGTAAAGGGATTTAGTTTATGGAGTGCCCTCAATAGGGCGGTCTTGCCGGATTCATTCTTGCCCACGATAGCCGTGAGATCTTTATCAATCCAGCCACTATCCCAAATGCTCCGGTATCTCGTTATCCGGAACCGAGTGAGTTGCATGGACGCCTCCCTGTTGCCTCGGCGCACCTCGCGAGGGCGAAGGGCGAAGTGCAGAGCGTTATCGACTGTCTAAGATCACCGTGACTGCCCGTCCGCGGGAGGTGGAGTTCCGATGTGCAGCCAAGCTCGGGATTGGAGCACGTGCCATGCACGTCAGCTCTGTCCGGTGGATTCACGCCCGCCGTGCGGCAGCCAGTCCTCGTCGAGGAGCTGGTCCAGGCTGTACGGGCATTCCTCTGGCAGCGCGTCCGCCGCCTCAGCGTCATCGAACAGCCGTAGCTTCCTCGCCGTCCGCTTCCGCTCGCGCCGATAGAGGTCGGGGAGCGCCGCCTCGAGGCTCTTGCGCAGCGACGGCGTCAGGTGGCGCTCAAGGCCGCGGCGGGCGTCGTCCGACGGCGATGATCCACTGGCGGCGCGGCTCGGTGGCGGAGGCGTACTCCAGCATCAGGAGGTGCCCGATCAGGCGCTCGATCTGGCTGAACAGCGCATTCCGCTCCGCCCTGCCTGCGGCCTCCACCTCCTCCGCCAGGTGAGCGAGGTCGAGGGGGCCGTTCCAGCGCTCGGCGGCGAGCCGGCGCAGGGACGCAGCCTGATCCTGCGTCCAGGCATAGAAGTCCTCCTCGTAGAGCTCCTCGCGTCGCGTCGCCATGGCGATCCACCCTCCTGGGCGCTCAACCTACCAGGGAATGCCGGACGAGCGAAGAGGCGAGAGCGGGTCGCCGGCGGGACGCGTGAGTAGCAGAAGAAAAGATTCATATTCTATAGTTGACGGGACGCATAAGATCCTATACATAGACCCACATGCCTCGCGTGCTCACCCGCTCCCCCATCAAGATGCCCGGCACCCGCCAGTGCCGGCTCGCCCGACGTCTCGCCGCCGGTCTCTCCCCGGCCGAGATCAGAAGGCTCGACACGGCGACCGAGGAAGACATCGAGGCTTTTGTCAGCGACCGGGACCTCTCCCGCCTGGTCGAGCAGTACGCCGCCGTCCGTGACTTTCCCTCTGCCCGAGCGGCAGGCCCGCCTGTTCGAGACGGCCTGGCTGGAGCTCTCGAGCCTCATCGATGTGGGCGACCGACGGGCCATGCTCTTCGTCGTCTACCAGGCGAACCGAGCCCGGCATCCGGTGAGGCACCTCGTCAAGCTGGTGGTCGAGCGCTTCGAGAACGTGCGCCAGCCCTACGAGCGGCGCGACACGCCTTCGCCCGCCGGCTCCTCGCCCGAGACGATGCAGGGCTACGGCCAGCATCCGCTGGGACCGGCGCAGGAAGCCATCAACCGCCTCGTCGACTTCCTCCCGGCCCAGGCCGGCGAGGCTGTTCTTGTCAGGGCCGAGCTCGAGCCGGCAGCGGCCGAGCCTCCCGTCGAGGAGCCGGTCGCGACAACCGAAGAAATTCCCCCCGGCGATGCTGGCGATCCCGCCTCCGCCGATTCTCTGTCACCCCTCGCCGCCATGGCCCGGGCGAACCCGGCTCTGGCGGAGTGGATCATCGGGCGCATCGAGAAGCGCCTGATCGAGCTGGGCGAGCCGCCCGAGCCCGATGACCCAAGAAGAGCCGCGGAGCCGAAAACCCCTCGGCCCCTAACCGACAAAAATCAAAAACCCTTCTTTTGTCACTCTCCGCAGGCTTCGGCAGGCGCCGTTGGCGCTTGCCCTGGCCTTTTCAGCGTGCGAGCCAGCCGCCGTCGACGGGCAGGATGGCGCCGGTGATCATGCTGGCGGCGTCGGAGGCGAGGAACAGGATGGCGGCGGCCACCTCCTCGGCCTCGGCCAGGCGGCCCATCGGCGTGTCCGCGAGGAGGTTCTTCTTCAGTTCCTCGTCGGCGAGGAGGGGCTCGATCAGCTTGGTGCGGGCGAAGGTGGGGGCCACGGCGTTGACGCGGACGCCGCTTGTGGCCCATTCGCAGGCGAGCGCCCGGGTCATGTTCACCACCGCCCCCTTGGACGCGTGGTAGGCGATGTTGGGATAGCGGGTGGTGCCCACGATCCCCATGATCGAGGCCACGTTGACCACGGCACCGCTGCCGGCCTTGAGCATGTGGCGGCCGGCCTCGCGGGCGCACCAGAAGCTGGCCGAGGCGCCGGTCGCCATCACCTTCTCCCAGCGCTCGGTGGTGAGGTCGACGGTGGGCATGCGGGCGCCGATGCCGGCATTGTTGACGAGGATGTCGAGCCTGCCGCGGCGGCTCGGCGACCTCGCCCACCACGGCGACGACGGCCGCCTCGTCGGTGACGTCCAGGCGGTGGGCCTCGCCGCTGCCGTCGATCTCCTCGGCCACGCGGGCCGCCGCCTCGCCGTCGAGGTCGGTGACGGCCACATGGGCCCCCGCCTGGGCCAGGGCGTGGGCGGTGGCCCGCCCGATGCCGTTGCCGCCCGCGGTGACGAGCGCCACCCGCCCGTCCAGCCGCTGCAGCGCCAGATAGTCCACCAACGCCCACGCCCTCCCCCGCTTGCCGGCCCTCAGTCGTAGTAGCCGGGCGCCTTCTTGAACGTCGGCCAGGCCTCCGGATCGTGCCCGGTGACGATCATGGCGCCGGTCCGCTCGACCACGGTGTGCAGCTTGCGCACCGAGCGCACCGTGTCGACGGTCGAGGCGAGGAAGCCCGGCAGCGCGGTCTCGTTCCAGTGGTCCATCGTGTAGGCCGCATCGGCCGTGAGCAGCACGTGGCCCGTGTTGGGCAGCTTGATGAGGAAGGACTGATGGCCCACCGCATGGCCCGGCGTGAAGATCATCTGCACCGTGCCGTCGCCATAGAGGTCGCAGAAGTCGGTATGCTCGGCATCGAGGAACTGCCACTTCAGCCCCGGCCGGTCGAAGTCGGCGCGGATATAGCCGCCCGCCGCGAACCAATCGGGCGTGTAGGCATATTCGTACTCGCGCCGCTGCACCACGTGGGTGGCGTTGGGGAAGCGCCCCGTGCCGCCCGTGTGGTCCAGATGAAGGTGCGACTGCAGCACGTAGCGCACATCCTCGGGCGCAAAGCCCAGCTCGCGCAGCTGGGTGACGCAGCCCTCGCTCTTGTCCATCACCGGCCAGTAGACGTCGACCACGCCACCCCAATAGCCGCGCGGATCGTCGACCAGCTCCACGGCATTGCCGCCGTCGATCACGATGTTGCCCTTGGGGTGCTGGATGAAGAACCAGGGCACCGGGATCTCGTAAGGGGCGCCGTCGCCCTGGTTCATCTTGATGTTGTGGACCTTGCACTTGAGCGTGCCGGTCTGCAGCATGTAGAGGCGAATGTCGCTCATCTTGCTCTCCGGGAGCATCCCGCAGCGGGGTGCGTTTACCAGTTGGCCATCGAGGCGCGGAAGATGCCCTCGAGATCGGCTGCGCTCGGTCGGCCGCGGGCTCAAGGACAGCAGGCGCTGCTGCTTCAGGGCACCCTCGACCAGCGCCGGGATGTCGGCCTCGCCATAGCCCAGCTCGGCGATGCCCTTGGGCGCACCCACCGCCTTCATCAGGGCTATCAGCGCCTTGGGCAGGCTCTCCGGCCCCGGCTCCTCGAGCTCGCCGCCGGTCAGCAGCCGCGCCGCCTCGAGGTGCTTTTCCGGATTGGCCTCGAAGGTGAAGCGGAAGGCCGCGGGTGCGGTCACGATGACCGAGTAGCCGTGCGGGACGAAGGCGTGGTTCCGGCTGTAGCCGGGCGCATGGTAGGTGTGCTTGAGGCCCGCGATCGGGTAGGCGCAGGCATGCGGGATGTGGACGCCGGCCGTGCCGAAGCCGATGCCGGCCATGGTGGCGCCCAGCATCATCGTGCCGCGCGCCTCGACATCGTCGCCGTCCTTGACCGCCCGCTCGAGGAACCGGCCGCCGAACTCCAAGGCCTTCATCGACCAGATGTCGGCGATCGGGTTCGAGCCCTGATAGGGCGGCCGCTCGTCCGGCGTTTTTGGCTTTGGCCGGCTGTCGAAGGGTCGGTTGGTATAGGACTCGGCGGCGTGGCAGATGACGTCGAGCCCGGCCGAGGCGGTCACACCGGCGGGCGTCGTGCGCGCGAGCTCGGGATCGACCACCGCCACGGTCGGCCGCATGAAGCGGTGCGAGATGCCGCTCTTGATCTTCAGGTCCGGGATGTCGAGGACAGCCACCGTGGTCGCCTCGGAGCCCGAGCCCGAGGTGGTCGGGATGGCGACGAGCGGGAACAGCGGCGAGGGCGGCTTGCGGCCGCCGCCCACCGGCGGGTTCACATAGTCCATGACCTCGCCGCCATGGCGCTTGATGAGGTTCGCCACCTTGGCCGTGTCGATGGTCGACCCGCCGCCCAGCGCCACGAACCCGTCGACATCGGCCTCGGTGGCGACCGCGGCGGCGCGGGCGAGCAATTCCGTGGTCGGCTCGACGTGGATGTCCTCGAAGAGCGTCACCTCGATCCCCGCAGCCTCGATCAGCCCGATCACCCGATCGGTCACGCCGAAGCCGCGGAGCGTCGGGTCGGCCACGAGAAACACGCTCCGCGTGCCGAGGCGGCCGAGCTCATAGCCCACATCGTCCACCGCACCCGGCCCGTAGCGGAGCTGGGCGGATTCCAGCGTGATGATCGTCTCGTGCTGCGCGTCAGATGCGCTCATTCCACTTGGCTCCCTGTCCTGGTCGGGCCCGAGAGGCAGCCGTGACGGCTCGCATCGTGCCGAGCGCCGTTGCAGCACGCTCAGCGTCCCCGACGGCCTCGCGAGTCCCTGGTTCGGACATAGAACTCGGGATGCTTGTCGGCCAGCCAGGCGAGGAAGGTTCTCATCGCGGGATGGGTGCGGATTGTCTCAGGGTCACTCCACGCCTGCTCGAGCTCCCGCTCCGTCCAGAGGCTGTGGATCTTGCGATGGCAGATCCGATGGACGTGCCCGGTCTCCCGGCCGCCTCGGCTTTTCGGGACGAAATGATGGCGATCGACGCTGGGCCCCGCGAGCATCGGCCGGCCGCAGATCGGGCAGGGGCCGAGTGCCCGGCGGTCGTCCTGGGCCTCGCTGACGGATGACACCGGGCCACCTCCTCCCCAGGCGTCCAATCCGCCGCTCGAGGTTGCGTGCGCCGCGCGCTCATCCACGGGGCGACACGGCATGGGATCTTTGATAGCAGGGCAGCAGGGCCAGAGCACCGCGGGAGGAGGGGAAGCTCCCTATGCGAACCGATCCTGCAACGCGCCATCGAGATGATCGGCTTGTGACGAGCGGCGCAGCCATAGCCATCGTCACGACGCTTCTCGTGACGCTCGCCGTCGGCGCCCGCCATCCGGCCATCGTGGCCCTCCTTCTCGTGGGAATCGGAGGGGCCGTATGGGTCGTGCGCTCGGCCGTGCCCGACAAGCCCATGCTGGCTGTGACGCTGGCCATCGAGCTTCCGCTCTATGCCAGCATCTACGCCGTTGCCGTGGAGGAGACCTTTCCGGCGGCCCATCCCGCCGTCGTCTTCGGCGGCTTTGCCATTCCCATCGTGGCGTTCGCGGGAGGCGTATGGCATCGACGGCGGGATATCGCTCGACGGCTCGCCCATCGACGCGGCAGCGCGGGATTGGGGCGGGGGTTCATCTGGCTCGCGGCCTCGGCCGCGCTGGGTGTCGGCGTCGATCTCGCCCTCCCCGTACGGTCCGACATGTTGGTGCACAGCCTGGCTCTGCTGGTCGTCACCTTCGGGATCGGGCTCATCACTTGGGTTCTGATCGTCGACGCCGCTGCGCTGCTGAACGAGACGGGCCATCTGTTCCAGACTTTCGTCAGCCGGATGGCACGTCGCAGCGTGCCCGTGTTCTCGTTTCTGGTGGTGTTCGGCTTCATCGTCGTGATCTTCGGGACGCTCTACGCGATCCTCGACCACTTCTCCCATGCGCCGAACTTCTCCAACGCCGGGACGACCGCGCGCCTCAATTTCGCCGACGCGCTCTACTTCTCGATCGTCACGCTGAGCACGATCGGCTACGGCGACATCACGCCCACCTCAGGGATTGCGCGCCTCATTGTCGTGGCGGAGATCCTCTTCGGTGTGGTCCTCCTCCTCTTCGCGTTCGCCGAGATCGCCTCCTACGAGCCGCCCGCCGAGGGGGACGAGCCGACGGACGAGACGCCCGAGCAGGGCGGGACGGCCGGGCCTCCGGAACGTCCGGGCTGACCAGGGGCCTCAGCTCGAGCCGGCGAAGAAGGTCCGGATCTCGGCCGCCGCCCGAGCCGGTTGCTCCCAGTGGACGAAGTGGCCGGCACCCTCCGCGACCGAGGCGCGGACATGGGTGAAGAAGTCGGGGAGCCGATCCATCCAGGCCGCCCGAAGCACGGGATCCTCGCTGCCCCAGAAGACCCGTGTCGGCAGGCCGATGGGCGCAAGGGCGGGCGCCGTTCCCTCCATCATCCGCCGGCGCGCCTCGGCGACGCTCCTGTACCAGTCGAACCCGCCCTGCAGATTGCCGGGCTCGAGAAAGTTGTCGACCCAGGTCTCGAGCACGTCGTCGAAGGCATGCGGGTCGGCCGCCCAGTGGCGCAGGAAGTGGCCGATGTAAAGGCGGCAGCTCTCGCGAGCGCTGCCGACGAGCGCCGCCGACCAGGGTTGCTGGTTGAAGGTCTGGTACCAGATCTCCGGGATCTGCGACGGCAGCAGCCAGCGCTGCCCGATGCCCGGATAGAAGCAGTTGAAGAAGAAGAGGCCCGCGATCCGCTCCGGCATGGCACGAGCGAGGCTCTGCGCCACGAGCGAGCCCACATCGTGCGCGACGACGCCGACGCGCTCGACGCCCAGCCTGTCGAGCAATGTCAGGAGGTCGTTGGCGTGGACATCCGGTCCCGCCCTGTCGGAGGGTCCATCCGTCGGCTGGCGGCTGGCGCCGAACCCGCGCAGGTCGGGCATGATGAGCTGATGGTGCTGCCCCAGCAATCCGGCGACCCGCGACCAGGTGAGCCAGAGCTCGGGCCAGCCATGGAGGAGGAGGAGCGGCAGGGGCCCCTCCCCATGGCGCACGCAGTGGAGCCGCACCCCGCCCACATCCACGAGCGCCGTCGCGTAGCCCAGGTCTCGGGCCGCCCTGATCGCCACGGGCTCCGTCATAGCCTCACCTACTCGCTGTCGGCCCAGCCGGGCGTGAGCCAGCCCATCTGCTGGCCGCCGTCGAGCGTCAGGAGCTGCCCCGTCATCGACCTCGTCCGCAGGATGAAGGCCAGCGCGTCGGCCAGCTCCTCGGAGCTCGTTCCGCGCTCGAGCGGCATCTTGTGGCAGAGCGCCTCGAACTCCTCCTCCGTCCGGCCGGGTGCCGGCATGGCCGGACCGGGGCCGATGGCGTTGACGCGCACCTTGGGTGCGAGCTGTCGGGCCAGGACCTGCGTCGCCGCCCAGAGACCGGTCTTGGCGATGCTGTACGACAGAAAATTGGGCGTGAGGTTCAAGACGCGCTCGTCGATCATGTTGACGATGGCGGCCTCCGCACCCTCGGGCAGCTGCACCACGAACGCCTTGGCGAGGAAGATGGGCGCCCTGAGGTTGATCGCGACATGACGCTCGAACGAGTGGGCGGAGAGCGTCTCGAGGCGGTCGAGCTCGAAGATCGCAGCGTTGTTGACGAGCACGCCGAGCGGTCCCAGCGCCGCCGCGGCTGTCGGCACAATGCGGTCGACTTCCTCCAGTCGGGCGAGATCGGCAAAGACCACCGTAGCCCTGGGGCCGAGGGCCTCGATGGCTGCAGCCGTCGCCTCGGCCTCCGCGCGATGCGTTTGGCGGCAATGGACCGCGACGTCGTAGCCCTCGGCGGCGAGTCGCAGGGCGAGCGCACGCCCGATCCTGGTGCTGGCGCCCGTCACGAGCGCCGCGCCGCGCCTCCCTGCCATCTCGCCTCCGATCCAGGCTATTCCAGGAGACTAGGGCGCCCGCCTCGCGCGCGCCAGCGGCTCAGCAGCCACTTCTCGGCCTCGACGAGAAGGAGCACCCAGAACGCGACGAAGATCATCAGGGCCCAGTCGAGCACGCCGAGCGGTGTCGTGGCGAAGAGCAGATCGAGCGGCGGGAGGTAGGTGTAGGCGAGCTGCAGGAGCAGCACGACCGCGATCGCCACCAGCACGGGACGGCTGCCGAGCAGCCCCTCGCGCGAGAGGATCGGGTCGAGCAGCCGACGGCAGTTCAGCAAATAGAAGACCTCGAAGAGCACGAGGGTGTTGACCGCGACGGTCCGGGCACGATCGAGATCGGCGCCGGCGGCCCGGTAGGCGGCGAAAAGGCCGAACACGCCGACAAGGATGAGCGCCGAGACGAATGCCACGCGCCAGATCAGGAAGCCCGAGAGCAAGGGCTCGCCCGCGAGCCGGGGCGGACGCCGCATGACGCCAGGCTCGACCTCCTCGAAGGCGAGCGCCAGGGCCAGCGTGACGGCACTGATCATGTTGACCCAGAGGATCTGCACGGGCGTGATCGGCAGCTCGACGCCGAGGAGGATGGCAGCGACCAGGATGAGGGCCTCGCCCCCGTTCGTCGGCAGGATGAAGGCGATGGCCTTCTTGAGATTGTCGTAGACGCCGCGGCCTTCCTCCACGGCGGCGGCGATGGTCGCGAAATTGTCGTCGGCGAGGACCATCTCGGCCGCCTCCTTGGCGGCCTCCGTGCCGCCGGCGCCCATCGCGATGCCCACGTCCGCGCGCTTCAGCGCCGGTGCGTCGTTGACGCCGTCGCCGGTCATCGCGACGACACGATCCGCTGCCTGCAGCGCGCGCACGAGGCGCAGCTTGTGCTCGGGGCTGGTGCGCGCGAAGACGTGCACCTTGTCGACGCGGCGGCCGAGCTCGTCGTCGGCGAGCCGGTCGATCTCCACGCCGGTGAGCGCTCCAACATCCGTCGGGAGGCCCAGCCGGTCCGCGATGGCGAGCGCCGTCGCCGCATGGTCGCCGGTGATCATCTTCACATCAACGCCGGCACCGCGGCAGGCGCCTATCGCGGCTATAGCCTCCTCGCGGGGCGGGTCGACGAGCCCGACGAGCCCCAGAAAGACGAGATCCCCGCCAAGCTGCGCCGGATCCAGCTCCTCCTCGTCCGGGTAGGCGGGCCTCGCTGCGACGGCGAGAAGCCGATGGCCCTCGCCCGCAATTACCGTCATGCGGCCAAGCCACAGCTCCTGGTCGAGCGGCTCGATGCTGCCCAGCCGACGCTCGATCGCGCACATCTCGAGAAGGCGCTCCGGCGCACCCTTGACGCAGACGAGGCCGGCGCCATCCTCGGTCCGATGCAGGGTGGCCATGAAGCGGTGGGCGGCGTCGAACGGTATCAGGTCGCGCCGCTGCCACCGCGCCCGCTCGTCGGCCGGCTCCAGGCCGAGCTTCATCGCAAAGGCCACCAGCGCGCCTTCCATCGGGTCGCCCTCGACCTGCCAGATGCCGCCGGTCTCGTGCAGCGAAGCGTCGTTGCAGAGCAGCGCCGCGCGGGCGAGATCCGCCAGCCGGGCTTCTGCCTGCAGATCGAGCAGCTCGTCGCCGTGTCGGATCTCGCCGGCGGGTGAATAGCCCTGGCCGGTGATGGTCAGCATCATGTCGCTCAGCGCCAGACGCTCGACGGTCATCTCGTTGCGGGTCAGCGTGCCCGTCTTGTCCGAGCAGATGACGCTGACGGAGCCCAGCGTCTCGACGGCCGGGAGGCGGCGGATGATGGCATTGCGCGCGGCCATCCGGCGCACGCCGATCGCGAGCGCGATCGTCATCACCGCGGGCAGCCCCTCCGGAATGGCAGCCACGGCAAGGCCGACCCCGGCCATGAACATATCGAGAAGCGGCAGGCCGCGAACGAGCGTGCCGAATGCGATCGTTACTGCCGCCAGCGCCAGGATCGCGGCGCTGAGCCAGCGGGCGAACACGGCCATCTGGCGGACCAGCGGCGTCTCCAGCGTCTCGACGGCGCCCAGCATGCCGCTCACCCGGCCGATCTCTGTGGCGCCGCCCGTGGCCGCGACGACGCCTTGGCCGTAGCCGCGGGTCACGAGCGTGCCGGAATAGGCCATGGAGGATCGATCACCCAGGGGGACCTCGCCGACAATTGGTCTCGTGCCTTTTTCGGTCGGCACCGACTCGCCGGTCAGGGCCGCCTCCTGCACGGCGAGACCGCGGGCACGGGTGAGGCGCAGGTCGGCAGGCACGCGATCTCCGGGCTCGAGCAGGACCTGGTCGCCGGGCACGAGGTCCACGGCGTCAACTGCCTGCCTCCGGCCGCCCCGCAGGACACTGGCGTGCGGCGCCAGCATCTTGCGAATGGCACCCATCGCGGCCTCGGCACGTCCCTCCTGGAAGAAGCCGATGACCGCGTTGATCACGACCACCCCGAAGATGACGCTCGCGTCGACGAGATGTCCGAGCAGGAGCGTGCCCGCGCCCGCGGCGAGAAGCACGTAGATCAGCACGTCGTGGAACTGGCGGAGGAAACGGCGAAGGACGCTGGGGCGCGCTTCCTCCGGCAGGCGGTTCGCGCCATGCTGGCGTAGCCGGGCCGCGGCCTCCGCCTCGCTCAGCCCCGCGGGCCCGACATCGAGGCGGCGCAACGCATCATCGACCGAGACCTCGTGCCAGCCCCGCCGGTCGGCAACCGACACCTCATCGCGTCCCATGGAGCTTCCTGCGATCACCCGTCTCCCAGCTTGCGCGGCCACATCACGCGTGGAAGATGGGGTCGGTCGGCCGCGGAGGTCATTGAGATGGATCAGCGTGTCACGGTCGTGGGTGGCGGTGCCGTGGGCAGCGCCGTCGCCTACTGGCTGACGCTGGATCCGGCCTTCGACGGCACCGTGACCGTCGTCGAGCGCGACCCAGCCTACCGGCAGGCCTCGTCGGCGCTGTCGGCGAGCTCGATCCGTCAGCAGTACAGCACCATCGTCAATATCGAGATCGGCAGGTTCGGCATCGATTTTCTACGGCATCTCGCCGACCATCTGGCGGTCGATGGCGAGACGCCCGAGATCGGCCTGGTCGAGCCCGGCTATCTCTACCTTGCGACCGAGGCGGGCATGCCCACGCTGCTCGCCAACCACGAGGTCCAGCGCTCGGCCGGCGCGGACGTGGCGATCCTGCAGCCGAGCCGCCTGGCGGAGCGGTTTCCCTGGCTCAACCTCGAGGGGCTGGCCGGCGGATCGCTCGGCCTGAGCGGGGAGGGATGGTTCGACGGGTACGGGCTGATGCGAGGGCTGCGGCGGAAGGCCATAGCCCAGGGGGCACACTATGTCGGCGCGGAGGCCGTAGCGGTCGAGCGCCGTGGCGGGCGTGCGACGGCGGTGCTACTGGCCGATGGGCGCCGCCTCGCATGCGATGCGCTGGTTAACGCCGCCGGACCTTGGGCCGCTTCCGTGGCGGCCATGACGGACATCGAGCTGCCCGTACGCGCCCGGCGGCGCTCGGTCTTCGTGCTCGACTGCCCCGAGCGGATCCTGGGCTGCCCGCTCCTCATCGACCCGTCCGGCTTTTGGCTCCGCCCCGAAGGTCGGCATTTTATCTGTGGCGCGCCGCCGGCACCGGACGACGACCTGGACGACCTGCCGCTCGAGCCCGAGCACGCGCTGTTCGAGGAGACGATCTGGCCGGCGCTCGCGCATCGCGTGCCTGCCTTCGAGCGGCTGAAGGTGGTGGGCGCCTGGGCCGGCTACTACGAGATGAACACGTTCGACCAGAACGGCATCGTCGGCCGTCATTCGGCGCTGGACAATCTCTACCTCGCCAACGGCTTCTCGGGTCATGGCATCCAGCAGGCGCCGGCGGTCGGCCGCGGCATCGCCGAGCTGATCGTTCACGGCGCCTACAGGACGCTCGATCTCACACCCCTCGGACCGCAGCGCTTGCTCGAAGGCAAGCCACTCGTCGAGCGGAACGTCATCTGAGCGCCGGCGCCCCCGAGGCGCCTCGCCCGCTCAGTGCGCCGCGATCCAGGCGTCGCGCAGCACGCCCGTCTCGAGCTGCAGCTCCTCGAGGCGGTTCTTCACCACGTCGCCGATGCTGACCATGCCCGCCAGGCGATGGCCCTCGACGACGGGGAGGTGGCGGATGCGGTGGCCGGTCATGCGCCGCATCACGTCCTTGATCGAGTCGTCGGCGGCGCAGACCTCGACCTCGCGCGTCATCACCTCGGCCACCTTGCGGTCCGGCTCGAGGATCGACGCGCCCTCGTGGCTCAGCGCCCTGATGACGTCGCGCTCCGAGAGGATCCCGTCGATGCGGTGCCCATCATTGCTCACGACGAGCGCGCCGATGCGCTCCAGCGTCATGCGGTGGATGGCGGCCGTGATCGTGGCGTCCTGCCGGATGGTGACGACCGAAGCTCCCTTGACGCTGAGAATCTCGCTCACGCGCATGATCGGCTCTCCCCTGCGGTCGCTCGCCCGGCTCCTGCCGTTCGTCCTCCCTCGGACGCGGTGTCCGCGGCGAGACTATTCCCAACAGTAGAGAATAGGGCATATCGGCCCGGCAATCCATCACCGGGCACCGCGGGCCAACGCGATCCCGGGCACTATAGCTGCCAGGCTCCCTCTGGCTCGAGGGCGAGGCCGACGGCCTGCACTGTGCCATGCTCGTCGACCGCCCGGACAACCAGCTCGACCGGACCCAGAGCCAGACGCTCGCCGACCGTGACCCTCGCGCCGAGCTCGCTGCTCAGGAGCGCTGCCAGCGTCAGGCAGGCCTGCGACGGCTCGAGCGCGAACCCGTAGGCACGGCCCACCTCGGCCGCCGCCGCCTGCGGGGATAGGATGAACTCGCCGAGATGAGCCTCTTCCATCATCGCCGGTCCGAAAGCCTTTCCGATGGTCCCGTCTATCAGTGACATCATGATCGGCCCCGTGAATTCGTGGACAGAGCACTGCCCTCAGCTTCGACGCTGACCCCAGTGAGCACCGGCTCGCTGCGGCCACGGTCGAGCGATGCACGACTTCCGCGCGCCAGAACATGACATCCGTCACACTCGCCGCCCGGCGGCAGGCGACGCGTGTGCGGAGGGACGCCTCTTGGAGGCTCAGAGGCGCTGCTGCGGGAAGGGGGCATCCTCCCAGCAGCCGAGCACCGTCTGGTCGAAGTCGACGAGCGAGCCCGTCATCATCCCGCTCTCCGAGGAGCAGAGGAAGGCGACGGCGCGGGCAACCTCGTCCGGCTTGAGCAGGCGGCCGAACGGGCGCGCGGCCTCGGCACCGGCGAGCCAGTCCGGCGGCGCATCGTGGGCCCTTTTCTGGATCGCGTGCTCGCCCGGCGTGTCCATCCAGCCGATGTTGAGGCCGTTCACCCGGATGCGATCTGGGAGGACGGCGAAGGCGGTGCTCTTGGTGAGCGTGCCCAGCGCCATCTTTGAGGCCGCGTAGGCCGCGAGGAACGACTGCCCGCCGTGCGCCGAGACGGAGAGGATGTTGACGATGGCACCCTCGATGCCCTCGCGCTTCATGATGCGGACGGCCTCCTGCATCAGGAAGAAGGGTGCCTCGGTGTTGATCTTGAACATCCGCTCGAAGAGCTCGGGCGTCGTGCTGAGGATCGTCCCGCGGTCGGTGAGCGCTGCGGCGTTGACCAGACAGTCGACGCGGCCGAACGCTCGATCGCAGGCCGCGACGACGCTTCGCGCCTGGTCGATGTCGGCGAGGTCCGCCTGGACGAAGACCGCCTTGGCACCGAGCTCGGTGAGCGCGGCCTCGACCTTGGCACCGCGCGCCTCGTTGCGGCCGCAAAAGACGATGCCGGTGGCGCCGCGCGCGACGAGAAGGCGGGCGATCGCCTCGCCCAGACCCTGGGTCCCTCCGGTGACGACGGCGATCTTGCCGGCGAGCTGCTGCGGCTCGGCCATGGCCCATCCTCCCTGTTGTGGTCCGGCTCGACCCTAGCAGCCGGCCGACGGCGCGGCATCAGAAGAGACCGAGCTGGCCGCCTCTCTCCTGCGCCGGATCGGCGGGGTTGCCGGCGGCCGCAACACGGAGGTCCTCGACCATGCGGGCATATTCGGCCTGCTTCGCCCGCTCGTCGGGGAGTCTCAGGATGTATGAGGGATGAACGGTCACAAGGATCTGGCGTCCGGGTGTCAGCGCCCGCAGCTGCCCGCGCTCGCGCCCGATCGTCACCGAACGGCCCAGCAGCGCGTGGGCGGCCGTGGCACCAAGGGCGATCACTCTGCCGGGCTGCACGGTCTCCAGCTCGGCCAGGAGCCACGTGTGGCAGGCGGAAATCTCGCCGGCGTCCGGCTTCTGGTGGAGCCGGCGCTTGCCGCGCGGCGTGAACTTGAAGTGCTTGACCGCGTTTGTGACGTAGACCGCGCTGCGATCGATGCCTGCGGCAACCAGCGCCCGATCGAGAACCTGCCCGGCGGGTCCGACGAACGGCCGGCTATCGACATCCTCCTGATCGCCGGGCTGCTCGCCGACCAGCATCATGGGGGCGGGCGCCGGGCCCTCGCCGAAGACCGTCTGGGTGGCGTTCCGGTAGAGAGGGCACGCTTGGCAGCGCGCCGCCTCCCGCCGCAGCTCGTCCAAGCCCATACTCTCTGGCATCACGTGCCCTCCCGCTTCGGCCCATGGGCAACAGCGCAGCGCCCGACAGGCTCCCTTCTGGGCCGGAAAACCCGGAGCTTCACGCCCGCCCGGCTTGACAGGCCCAGGCTCGGCCCCAACTGACAAAGCATCTGCCATCGGCGCCGCTCCCGTGGCGGGATCTCGTCACACCCTCCGGTTCGGCGGCCACCGCGTCGTGTTGCCGGTCCAGGCGCCTCCAGCGAGGAGAAACACGCATGACGGCAGCAGCCATCGGCGATACCGTTCAGGTGCACTACACCCTGACCAACGACGGCGGGAATGTGCTGGACAGCTCGCGCGGCAGGGACCCGCTCGAGGTCACGCTAGGCGGGGGCGGGGTTATTCCGGGCTTTGAGCGCGCTCTCGTCGGCATGGCGGAGGGCCAGACCAAGACCGTCAAGGTCGAGGCGTCGGACGCCTACGGGCAATGGCAGGAAGCGCTGGTCCACGAGGTTCCGCGGACCCAGCTGCCTGATGGGCTCGATCTCGAGGTCGGCCGTCAGCTCAGCGGCACCGACCAGCAGGGGCGCACCATGATCCTGACGGTGCATGAGCTTGCGGACGAGACGGTGAAGCTCGATGCCAACCATCCCCTCGCGGGTCAGGACCTGACGTTCGAGGTCGAGGTCGTCAGCGTCGCCTGAGCGCCGTCAGCGATTGCGATCCGAGCGTGACAGCGGGGCCTTGCGGCCCCGCTGATTGACACCGCCTGATCGGGCGGCGGACAATGTGCTCTCACCCTGGGGGATGGGAGCATGTTGACCGGCGACATCGCGACGGCACCGAACAATCTCGAAGCCTTCTGGATGCCCTTCACGGCGAACCGTGATTTCAAGGCGCATCCGCGCCTGCTCGCGAGGGCCGAGGGCATGCACTACACGACCCAGGAAGGGCGTCGGATACTCGATGCCACCGCGGGGCTGTGGTGCTGCAATGCCGGCCACGCCCAGCCACGGATCGTCGAGGCGATCCAGCGGCAGGCTGCCGAGCTCGACTTCGCACCCTCCTTCCAGTGGGGCCATCCGAGGGCTTTCGAGCTGGCGTCGCGGCTGGCCGCGCTGATGCCGGGCAACCTCGACCACGTGTTCTTCACGAACTCGGGCTCGGAGTCGGTCGATACCGCGCTCAAGATCGCGCTCGCCTATCAAAGGACCATCGGCCAAGGCACGCGCACCCGGCTCATCGGTCGCGAGCGCGGCTATCACGGTGTCGGCTTCGGCGGCATCTCGGTCGGTGGCATGGTCAAGAACCGGATGTTCTTCGGCTCGCTGCTGACGGGCGTCGATCACCTCCCCCACACGCTCGACCTGCAGCGCAACGCCTTCTCGAAGGGCCAGCCCGAGTGGGGCGCCCATCTCGCCGACGAGCTCGAGCGGCTGGTGGCACTGCATGACGCCTCGACCATCGCGGCCGTGATCGTGGAGCCGGTGGCTGGCTCGATCGGCGTCTACCCGCCGCCCAAGGGCTATCTCGAACGGCTGCGCGAGATCACGAGGAAGCACGGCATCCTTCTGATCTTCGACGAGGTCATCACGGCCTATGGCCGGCTTGGGAAGGCGACGGCGGCCGAGTATTTCGGCGTCGTGCCCGACCTGATCACGTCGGCCAAGGGCGTGACCTCGGGCACGGTGCCGATGGGTGCGGTGATGGTCGCAAAGCCCATCTACGACGCGATGGTCACCAATGCCGACTCCTCGGAGCGGAGCATCGAGCTCTTCCACGGCTACACCTACTCGGCCCATCCGCTCGCCTGTGCCGCGGCGCTGGCGACGCTCGAGACCTACCGCGACGAGGGCCTCTTCGAGCGCGCCGCGGAGCTTGCTCCCTACTGGGAGGAGCGCCTGCACGGCCTCAAGGGGCGGCGTCACGTCATCGACATCCGCAATCTGGGCTTGATGGGCGCCGTCGAGATGAGCCCCCGGCCGGGCAAGGTCGGCGAGCGTGCCTACGACGCGATGCTCCTGGCCTTCGAGAAGGGTATGATGACCCGCGTCACGGGCGATACCATCGCCATGTCGCCGCCGCTCATCGTCACGCGCGAGCAGATCGACGAGATCGTCGACACCCTGGGCTCGGTGCTCGACGAGGTGAGCTGAGCGCGGTCCGCGGGACGTCGCGCGGGAGCGGAGGCGCGGGGCTCTGGTCTCTCAGCTGCAGAAGTTGCGGCTGCCGACCACGATAATGTCGCTGGGTCCACCGCCGGCGTCGTCGATGAGGGTCGTCACGCGGTGCTCACGGGCGTCGATCACGGCGACGCCGTCGGGCTCGCGCAGCGCCACGAACACGCGGGTGCTGTCTGGCGCGGTGACGGCCGCCATGGGCTCGCCCGGCAACGGGATCTGCCCGATCTCGGCGCGCCGGTCGAGGTCGAGAATGTGCGCGGCGCGGCCCTTGCGGTCCATGACGAAGGCGACACTGCCCAGCCAGGCTACGGCAACGGCCGTCACCTCGCGGCCGGTCGGCAGCCTCGCGACCTCGCGCCAGCTTTCCATCGAGACGAGCGAGAGGGTTGGCGTCTCCAGGTTGGGAATGAGGAGAAGCTGCTGGAACGCGACCGGTATGGCGCGCCACGCCGTGCCGCCGACATCGATCGCAGCGACCGGTCGACGCCGTGCCAGGTCCGTGATCACGACGCGACCTCCCGAGTCGTAGAGGCAGACGGCATGGGCGCCGTCCGGCGTGATCGAGAGGTTGGTGAGCGTGGGAAGCTTGCCGCTCGATCCCATCTCGGGTGGCGGAAGGGAGGGATCGTCCGTGGGGACCATCGCGACCACGGAGGCTTGAGCCACGTCCACGACGGCCAGGGCGCGGCCGCCGAGGTCGGCGACGGTGAGCGAGCGCGCCTCGCTGTCGAAAACCACGTTGTGCGGTTCGGTCAGGCCGTCTATCCGGCGTCGCCGATCCGGGGCGCCCAGGGGGACGAGCCACATGCCGTCCTCGGGCAGGCCATTAACAAGAAGCAGATCGCCGGTGGGTGCCAGCTGCATGTAGACGGGCAGGAAGCCGGGCTCGATCGGCGCCCGCATCTCGCCCGTGACGAGATCGACGATGCTGATCTTCTTGCCGAGCAGGTCGCTCGCCAGCAGCAGGCGCCTGTCGGCCGAGACGGCGATCTGGAAGGCCGCATGGCCGAGCGGCAGGCGGGCCACGAGTCTCGCTTCGCCGGGGTCGAGAACGGCCACATCCTTGGAAGACTCGTTCACCACGAAGACGTAGCTTCGCGGATCGTCGAGGGTGCTCGCCCGCGCGCGGCGCGGCTTGGCAAGGATGGGGCTCAGGCCGACCAGACCGGCCAAAGCACGCCTCGAGATCATGGTTTCATCGCTCGTCGCCTCGTGGATGCCCTGAGCCTAGGTGTCCCAGCCGCCTGCTCGCTGTCAACCGCGCCGACGATCGAGCCCTGTGAGCTTGCCATGCGCCCCGACGAGGCGCTTGCCCGGGTGGACAGGGCATGGTGATGAGCTAATCTTCCCTCGTCATCCTCGGCGCCAAGGAGGCCGCTCATGTCGTTGCTCATCCGCGGTGGGACCGTCGTCAACGCCGACCGCAGCTTCCGCGCCGACGTCTTCTGCGAGGACGGTGTGGTTCGGGCCGTTGGCGAGGGCCTTGAGGCGCCCGCGGGCGCCGAGGTCGTCGACGCCGGCGGCGCCTATGTGATGCCCGGCGGCATCGACCCGCACACCCATATGCAGATGCCCTTCATGGGCACCGTGGCCTGCGAGGATTTCGAGAGCGGCACCGCGTCCGCCCTGGCCGGCGGCACCACGATGATCATCGACTTCTGTCTGCCATCGCCGCAGCAGAGCCTGACCGATGCGCTCGACCAGTGGCAGGAGTGGGGCAAGAAGTCGGTGGCCGACTATGCCTTCCACGTCGCCGTCACCTGGTGGTCGGAGCGCGTCGAGCAGCAGATGGCCGAATGCGTCGACCGGGGTGTCAACAGCTTCAAGCACTTCATGGCCTACAAGGGCGCCTTGATGGTTGACGACGAGATCCTCTTCAAGAGCTTCTCGCGCTGCCGCGACCTGGGTGCCTTGCCGCTCGTCCATGCCGAGAACGGCGATGCCGTCTATCTGCTCCAGCAGCAGCTCTTGAACCAGGGCATCACCGGGCCCGAGGGTCACGCTCTCTCGCGGCCCCCGCATGTCGAGGCGGAGGCTGCCAATCGGGCGATCATGATCGCCCAGACCGTGGGCGTGCCGCTCTACGTGGTCCACACCTCCTGCCGGGAGGCGCACGAGGCGATCAAGCGGGCGCGCGAGAGCGGGCTTCGGGTCTATGGCGAGCCGCTGGCCCAGCATCTCGTCCTGGACGACGGCGTCTACTCCAGTCCCGATTGGGCGCTCGCGGCCAGCCGCGTGATGAGCCCGCCGTTCCGCTCGAAGGAGCACCAGAAGTCCCTCTGGGACGGCCTCGTCTCGGGCTCGCTCCAGGTCGTGGCGACGGACCACTGCGCCTTCACGGTCGAGCAGAAGAAGATGGGCATCGACAACTTCACGATGATCCCCAACGGCACGGGCGGGGTCGAGGAGCGAATGAAGGTGGTCTGGACGGCGGGCGTCAACACGGGGCGGCTGACACCCAACGAGTTCGTGGCCGTGACCTCGACGAACTGCGCCAAGATCCACAACCTCTACCCCAAGAAGGGTGCGGTCTTGGTCGGGGCCGACGCCGATCTCGTCGTCTGGGATCCCAAGGCAACGGCGACGATCAATCAAAAGGCCCATCACAGCAAGATGGACGTCAACGTCTTTGAGGGCATGGCGGTCATGGGGCTGCCGGCGGTGACGGTGAGCCAGGGCAAGGTGGTTTGGAAGAACGGCAAGCTCGACCCGCGCCGTGGCGCCGGACGGAACGTCCCACGGCCGCCGCACGCCGACTACTTCCAGGCCCAGGATCGGGTGAACGAGCTTTCCCGCCCGCACGGCATCAAGCGCCAGGTGAGCCTGCATCAGACGCCGTGACGCGGCGGGACTCAGGCTCGGGCGACCGGGTGAGGCGCCGCCGCTAACCAGGCGTTAGCGGATCTAGGGCATGATCGCCGCATGCAGAGCAACGATCATGGCCAGCGACCATCGGGTCCCCGCGAGGTCGAGATCCTGGCTGGCCTCGTTCTCTGCGGCAGTCTCGTTTGGGCGCTGCCTGTCCTGCTGCCGGGCGTTCTTGGTGCGCCGCACGAGGAGTTCAGGCTGCGGGAAGCCTGGGATCTGGGCCTCTATTGGTGGGCTGCGCTACCGCTCATGATCGTGGTCGCGGGCGTGGGCGGCTTCGGTCTCGGCGGGCGGTCGGGCAGGGTGGTGGCGGCCCTGATGGCCGGGCACCTGCTGGCCATGCTGGCGCTGGCACCCGCGGGCACCGGGGCTGACCTTCTGCCGTTCACCCTCGTCCTCTTGGCGATCCTCGCCCTGCCAAACCTTGCCGCCGCGGCCCTCGGCGGCAGGATCGGTCGGCGGCGCGCCGGCGCGTGACGCCGGCACGCCGTGCGGGACTCAGTTGCCGGTCGCGACCGGGCGGGAGGGGTCCTTCGTCCAGGCAGACATCGAGGCGTCGTAGAGCTTCACGTTCTGCTGGCCCAGCACCTCGTGCAGCACGAACCAGTCGGTCGAGGCCATGTGACCCGTGTTGCAGTAGGAGATGACGGGGCCCTTCTCGACGCGCGCCGAGGCGGGAACGAGTGATGCCAGCTCTGCCGCTGGCTTTAGCTTGCCCCGGGTCGAATCGAAGAAGGCAGCCTCGGGAGCGGCCACCGCGCCCGGCAGGTGGCCCGGCACCCGATCGACCGGACTTTTGACCGTGCCGGCATACTGGCTCTCCGGGCGCGCATCGATCAGCATGCCACGGCTCTTGCCGTCCACGATCGCCGCCACTTCGCTGGTCTCCGCGAGCAGCTCGGGCCGCAAGGTTGCCGTGAAGGTGACGGGTGTCGGGTCGCTGGGGCCCGTCGCCACAGGATCGGCGGGATCGGCCGTCCAGGCGCGCCAGCCGCCATCCAGGATCGAGACGGCATCGTGCCCAGCATACTTGAACGTCCAGTAGATCCTGGCGGCGGCGGCGAGATCGTTGACGTCGCTGCCGCCGTTCGAGACGATGATGACGTCGCTGGCATTGCCGATGCCGAGCCCACCGATCAGTCGCTCGAGCTCGGCCTTGGGCGGTGTCATGCCCGGCACACCGTCGATCGTGATCCGCCAGCCTGCGCTGGCGAAGCCCGCGGAGACGGCACCCGGCACGTGTCCGGCCTCGAAGGGCGCTTCCCCCTTGCCCTTACCAGCATCGCGGATGTCGAGGACGACCAAGCCCTTCTCGGCCAGATGCGCCCTGAGCCAAGGCGCCTCGACGAGGGGCGCAGCGGAGGCGGACCCTGCCAGCCCGATGGCAAGCAGCGCGCCGAAGGCAAGCGGTGTGGCGAGACGCATCTCGACGGCTCCCTGTGTGATCGCTTGGAAATCACATATGGGAGACGTTATGGGTCCGTCAATCCACTATCTTTACTGTGATTTTATCCACCCTCAGGCGGGGCAGTCGGCCATCCACCCGTTGCAGGCGTCAAAGAATGCGGCCTTGTGGTCTCTCACCCATGACTCCAGGGTCCATGGCGCCTCGGATGGCACCAGCACCTCCTGGCGCGCGACGTAGAGCCATGCCTCGTGGCTGGTTCCGGTCTCCTCATGCACCCACCGCCGAGCGGCATGGTATTCGCCGCTCTCGAAGTGGTTGATCCGATGGATGTCGCGCGTCTTCAGTCCGTGGAAGAGGCAGCCCTGCACGCTCGCGGACGGGGCGGGCACGAGCATGGGATAGCTGCGGCCCACAACCTGTACGCGACGGAAGCCTGGCAGCGCTCCGGGCCGTAGGTCACCGGGATCGATCGGGCGGCCGAGCACATGGCCCAGCACGTCGCGATCCATCAGCGTGCCGAAGAAGAAGAGGGGATCCCGACCGGCTGCGGAGAGGGGAATGGTCGGGATGGCGCCACCGGCGAGCGCTTGCTCCGGGACATTGGACATCGGCACTGGCCTCGGGAGAACATGGGCGGAAGCGCGACGTCATATAGCCGGCTCTGCGCCGGCGCAAAGGGCGCGGTCCGGCGGCGCGCGCACGGCCTACGGCCCCGAGGTCCGGGGAGCGCGGCGCTGTCGATCCAGGCTCAGGCCGCCTCGAGATCGTGCCCCAGATCCCTGGCCAGCATCTCAATCAGGTCGATTGCCGCGTCCGCGATCACGGTCCCGGGTGGGAAGATCGCCTTGGCGCCGGCCTGTCGCAGCGCCTCGAAATCCTGCGGCGGGATCACGCCACCGACGACGACCATGATATCGGGGCGACCCAGTCGCTCGAGCGCGGCCCGAAGCTCTGGCACGAGGCTGAGATGGCCGGCGGCGAGCGAGGAGGCGCCGATGATGTGGACGTCGTTGTCGACTGCCTGCTGGGCCGCCTCGTCCGGGGTCTGAAACAGCGGTCCGATGTCGACGTCGAATCCGAGATCGGCGAAGGCGGTAGCGATCACCTTCTGGCCACGGTCGTGACCGTCCTGGCCCATCTTGGCGATCAGGATGCGTGGCCGCCGCCCTTCCGCCTTCGCGAAGGCCTCGACCATGCGGCGGATCCGTGTGACGGACATGGTCTCACCCACCTCGCTCGCATAGACGCCGGCGACGGTGTGGATCCGGGCCGTGTGCCGGCCCCAAACACGCTCGAGCGCCGACGTGATGTCGCCGACGGTCGCTCTTTGCCGCGCGGCCTCGACCGCGAGCTCGAGCAGATTGCCCTCGCCGGTCGTCGCCGACCGCCCCAACGCCTCAAGCGAGCGTCGGAGCGCGAGCTCGTCCCGGTCTCGGCGTAGCTCCTCGAGCTTGGCGATCTGGCGCGCCCGGACGCCGGCATTGTCGACCTTGAGCACGTCGATCTGCTCGGCCGTCGCCGGCCGGTAGCGGTTGACCCCGACGACGGTCTGGCGGCCGCTATCGATCCGCGCCTGGGTCCGGGCGGCAGCCTCCTCGATGCGCAGCTTGGGAATGCCCTGCTCGATCGCCACCGCCATGCCGCCCGACGCCTCGACCTCCTCGATGTGCCCGAGCGCGCGCGTCGCCAGCTGGTTGGTCAGCCACTCGACATAGTAGCTGCCGCCCCAGGGATCGATCGTGCGCGTGGCGCCGCTCTCGTGCTGGAGGACGAGCTGCGTGTTCCTGGCGATCCGCGCGCTGAAATCGGTCGGCAGCGCCAACGCCTCGTCGAAGGAGTTGGTGTGCAGCGACTGGGTGCCGCCGTGAACGGCGGCCATCGCCTCGATGCAGGTGCGGACGATGTTATTGTAGACATCCTGGGCGGTCAGTGACCAGCCCGAGGTCTGGCAGTGGGTGCGCAACAGGAGGGAGCGCCGGTCTTTCGGCTGGAACTTCTCCTCGACGAGCCGCGCCCACAGGAGGCGTGCAGCGCGAAGCTTGGCGATCTCCATGAAGTAGCTCATGCCGATCGCGAAGAAGAAGCTGAGGCGCGGCGCGAACTGGTCCACGGTCAGGCCGGCGTTCAGGCCGCAGCGGATATATTCGATGCCGTCGGCCAACGTGTAGGCGAGCTCGAGGTCGGCCGTCGCCCCTGCTTCCTGCATATGATAGCCGGAGATGCTGACCGGATTGAACCGCGGCATGCGCGTTGCCGCGTAGGCGATGATGTCGGAGACGATCCGCATCGAGGGGCCCGGTGGGAAGATATAGGTGTTCCGGACCATGAACTCCTTGAGGATGTCGTTCTGGATCGTGCCGGCGAGCTTCTCCGGCGGCACCCCCTGCTCCTCGGCGGCGACGATATAGAGAGCCATGATCGGAAGCACCGCGCCGTTCATCGTCATGCTGACGCTCGTCCGGTCGAGCGGGATGCCGTCGAAGAGCGTGCGCATGTCGAGAATGGAGTCGATGGCCACACCGGCCATGCCGACGTCGCCAGCGACCCGCGGGTGGTCGCTGTCGTAGCCGCGGTGAGTGGCAAGATCGAAGGCGATCGAGAGACCGCGTTGACCGCCCGCAAGGTTGCGGCGGTAGAAGGCGTTCGACTCCTCGGCGGTGGAGAAGCCCGCATACTGGCGGATCGTCCAGGGCTGCGTCGTGTACATCGTCGGATAGGGGCCGCGGACGAAGGGAGGAAGGCCCGGATAGCTGTCGACGAAGTCGAGCCCCTCACGGCTCTGGGCGGTGAAGAGAGGGTCGATGCGGATTCCCTCAGCCGTCTCCCAGCCCGCAGCCTCGGGCGCCTTGCCCGTCTCGGCCGCGAAGGCGCGCCGCCACGCTTCCGCCGAGCCTCGGCCGGCCGCGGGCTGCCATGCGAGCTGGCTGAAGTCGGGGATGCGCGTGCTCATCGCTCCTCTTCCTCCGCGGCCCGCGGACTATCCAGCGCGTCGTGCAGCGCGTTCAGCCAAGCGACCAGATCCCGGCCATCGGCGATGGCGTCCGTCACCCCGGCCTTGGCGCGCTCAGCCTCGTCCACCTCGGAGCGCCGCCGAGAGATCGACGCGGATGGCTCCTCGGCCGCGGGCCGCTGCGGTAACGGCCCGGACCAGCTGCAGATCGAGCTCTCCCCCGCAGACGATGATGCAGACGGGCGATGCGCAGGAGCCAATGGCAGGCGGGAGGTCATCCGACACCGAGGATCGGTGGGCTCGGCGCTGCATCGATGCCCCCTGCCGTGAGAAGATCCCGCGTCCAGGCCAAGCGATCGGCGTGCCGCGCGGTCGGGCCAAGATTGGCAACGAAGACGGACGGGCGCGCACCGTGTCGCGACCAAGGCGGCGTGGCTGCGAAGACGGAGGCGAGCCCAGTCCTCATCGAGCATATGTCGACAGATCGGACGCACGCTGCTGGCCCGGGCGGGCGGCCCGGCGAGGATCGCGCCGTCGGCCGCCGCAGCGAGGAGATCCGCGAACGGTCTCATGGATCGCTCGCAGGCGGCCAGACGTTGCCGGAGAGCGCCGGCGTCTTTGCCGGCCGGGGGGGCATCGCGACCCGCGCCGGCCTCAACCGGGACCACGAACCTGTTGGTGCCGACAAGCACTTGATCCCGGGTCGCGGTCGCCTGCCGTCGCACCCGCCATGCCTCGGCGATCATGGCCTGGACTGAGCCGCGGCGCAGCGCCTCGAGCATGCCACCGGCCCTCCTCGATCGTCCTGCAGAATGTCCCAGGCCCCGACGCAAAGACCGTCTGTCAACATCTCGACATAGCCGCTGCCGCCTGCCGGATCGATGACTGCGCCCAGCCGGCTCTCCTCCTGAAGGACGAGCTGTGTGGTTCGCGACAGGCGGCGGACCGTGCCCGGGTCGAGGGAGCCGTCACGGTCGATCGGAGTGATCGTGAGGCTCTCGGCACCGCCGAGCGCCGCGGCGCTGGCGGCGATGGTCGAGCGAAGCAGGTTGGTCCAGGGCTCGCGGCTGGCAAGCGCACGCCGGCTCGTCACCGCCTGGACGACGGGTGCGCCGGGGTCGGATGCGCCGCAGGCTTCGGCCATCCTTGCCAAGAGCTCGCGCGCGGCACGGAGCTTGGCCATGCTGACGAAGAGATCGGCATCCACGGTCAAGGTGCAGGCCATGGCGCCGAAGGCGTCCTCGATCGGCATTCCCGTCCTCTCGAGACGGCGAAGGTAGTAAAGGACCGTGGCCATGACGCAGGCGAGCTCCTGCGCTGCCGTCGCGCCACCTTCATGATACGGGCTGCCGTCGGCGACCAATGGTCAGACCAAGGGCCAGCGCTGCCGCGTATAGGAGGAGAGGTCGTCCGCGGAGGCGAGCGCTGCGTCAGGATCGAGCCTGGCGCCACGGGCGAGGCATCCGAGCGGATCGGCACCGAGCCGCGCCTGTAGGTCGGTCGCCGCGACGCCGCGATGTTCGGCAAGCACAAGAAGCAGCGCGGCGCCCTCGGCGAACCGCTCGCCACTCTCGAGCGCCACGAGGACAAGATCGATCGGAACGTCACGGAGTGCGCGATCGAGGGCAGGGAGGTCGTAGGCGACAGTCGCCTCGGGCAAGGCCGAGCCTCGCGCGAGCGCGGTGTCGAGACAGAGAGCTATCGACGTCGCGCCCTGCTCCAGATCCTCGAGGATGGCCGTGTTGACGGCCTCAGGATCGAGCTCGGCCCGCTGCGGCCTAATGTCCCAGCCATTGATGCCCTGGGCCGCCGAGGCACCCCTGCGGCGGGGCGGGCAGCCGGGATAGTCAGCTGCTTCCCGAGGGCTGGCCGACGCGCAGAGAGGCGGCACCTCGACCCCGTCCGCCGTGGGGAGGATTCGCTTGCCCTTCGGGTCGTTGGAGCCCGCGCTGCGCACGACCAGCTGGAGCCACTCCTCCCGCCCTTGGCCTCCTGATCCCCTGGAAGGCGCAGAATCTCGCTCGCCCATCGAGTCCTCGCCACGCTCGTACCCATGTCCTCCTATCACCAATCCATCATCGCCGGACGCTTCCTTCAAGGCCAGAGCTGCCCGTCCTCGCCCCGCCCAGCCCATTGCTCATGCTGCAATGCAGCGGGCCTCGCCTTCCGCTATGGCCCGCGATGGCGGACACATCGGCTAGAAGATGAACCATATACGTTAGAGTCATAGATATAAATCAACTCTTGGTACAAGAACGGCACGTGTAGGCTAGGGCATCGCCGGTTGGACCAAGACGCTCACCGGTCAGCTTGGAATTCGTTAACCATCTTTCGGAGGCTAGGCGGATCGTGTATCAGGGCTAAGCGCCGCCAACATTTTTCGTCGGCCGCAGGCCGGTGTTTGCGTTCTTCAGACGAGTTCCAGCAAGCGGGGACGAATGGGCACCTCGATCGTCGAGACTCAACAGGGCGCCGTTGATGTCGCGGGTCAGACGCCGGAGTATGCCGGCGGCGTCGACATCAAGGACCTCATTGCGATATTGCGCCGCCGCAAATGGGTGATCATCAGCACGGCGCTGATCCTGACGACGCTGGCGGTGCTGATCGGTCTGCAGATCACCAAAAAGTATACCGCCACGACGATGGTCATGATCGATCCGCAACAGGCGGATGTCGTCAATCTGCAGGCGGTCGTGCAGGGCCTCACGACGGATTCGGCGACCGTCGAGACGCAGATCAATGTGCTGCAGTCGCAGGATCTCGCCGCGCAGGTGATGGACTCCCTGTCGTTGTTCAACGACCCGGAATTCAACCAGACCCTGCAGCAGGATGACAGCCAGCTCGCCCTGAAGTTCGGAGGACCGCTACAGAAGCTCGTGGCTTGGATGCCGGATTCATGGCTGATCGCGACCGGCCTCGCCGACGAGCCGCTGCCGATGGCCACGACCGATCAGGACCCGGCAACGCAGCAGGACGCCCTTGATACTTTTGAGAAGAACCTGAAGGTGGCCCAGCAGGGTCGCTCGTACGTCATCGGGCTCTCGTTCACCTCGGTCGATCCCCAGGAAGGCCGCCACGATCGCCAACCGGCTGGCCGGCCTCTACATCGAGGGCCAGAAGCAGCTCAAGCTCGACACGACCATGCGTGCGTCGGGCTTTCTCGCGGACCGGCTCGAACTCGCTCAAGCAGGACGTCGAGCGGAGCGAGGCGGCGGTCGAGGCGTTCCGCCAGAAGCACGACATGGTGAGCTCGGTCAACGGCATCGAGCTCAAGCAGCAGGAGCTCGCGAACGTCTCCAACATCCTTCTCTCCGCACAGTCCGATCTTGCCCAGAAGGAGGCGCGCCTCCGGCTCATGAAGGAGCTCCGCGCCAAGGGGGCAGGCGCGCTCGATTCGATGGGCGAGGTCCTGAACTCGCAGGTCATCATCGACCTGCGGAATCAGGAATCGATGGTCTTGCAGCAGATTGGGCAGGCGCGACGGGACTACGGCGAGAAGCATCCCGTCATGCAGGCGCTGCTCAGCCAGAAGCAGGACCTCGAGCGAAAGATCGCCACCGAGGTCGATCGGGTCATCGCGAACGTGGGAAACGACGTTCAGGCGGCCCAGGCGGGCGTCGACACGATCCAGGCGCAACTGGACAAGCTCACCCAGCAGAACCAGAAGGAGCGGGATCTCGACGTGCAGCTTCGCCAGCTCGAGCGCGAGGCCGATGCCAACCAGCAACTCTATCAGACGTTCCTCGAGCGGTTTAAGTCGACACGCGAGCAGCAGGGCACGATCGACGCGGACTCTCGCGTGATCTCGACGGCGATGCCGCCGACGAAGCCCAGCACGCCCGGACCGGCTCCTGTTCGGCGCGGTTGGCTTCACCGCCGCGATGATGCTCGGCACCCTTCTGGCCCTCCTGCTCGAGCGGCTGGATAGCGGGATGCGGAGTGCCAGGCAGGTGGAGCAGGCGCTCGATCTCCCGGCACTCGGCCTCGTGCCCAGGCTCGAGCGGATGAAGCGCAGCCAGAAGCCGCATCAGTATCTCATCTCCAAGCCCCTCTCGGCATATGCCGAGGCGATCCGGGCGATCTACACCTCGCTTCAGCTGAGTGATGTGGACAACCCGCCCAAGGTCGTGCTCGTGACCTCGGCCCTGCCGCAGGAGGGAAAGACGACCCTGGCGCTGAGCCTGGCCACCTTCGCTGCGCGATCGGCCCAGCGGGTTCTGCTGATCGACCTCGACCTACGCCATCCGAGCATCCAGCGTGAGCTGGGCACCAGCCCGCCGCACGGCTTCGTCGAGTATATGGGCGGCGAGAAGCATCTGGACGAGATCATCTTCCATGATGAGGAGACGGGTCTCGACTACCTGCCCGTCAAGCGCCAGACGGCCAATCCGACGGATCTCCTCGGCAGCCAGAAGATGCGCCTCCTGATGGAGGAGCTCCGAGCCCGTTACGACTATCTTGTCATCGACTCGGCCCCTCTCCTCGGTGTCACCGACACGAAGGTCGCGGCAGTGCTGGCCGACAAGGTGGTCTTCGCCTCCCAATGGGAGCAGACGAGCGCCGAGACGGCCAGAAACGGCCTTGCGCATCTCTACGAGGTGCGCGCCAGCATCGGCGGTGTCGTCCTGACGCAGGTCGACGTGAGAAAGCACGCCCACTACGGCTACGGCGACGTGGGTCAGTATTATGGGAAGTACCAGAAGTACTATGTGAACTGAGGCAGCCTCCGGCCGTCTGTTCGAGGGAAGCGCGCCCTCATAGATAGGGCCCCAACGCGTATCTGCGCGCCGAGGATGCGGCATCCTGCCTTGCGGTGCCGTCGATATTGACCTCGGAAGAACAGACCTGCCATCGTCGGGCTGGAACATCGGGCCTCGGAGGCATCGTGATGCGTAGCAAGGCAGCGGGCGTCGGCCTTGCCGCTTCTTCTCTTTATGTGCTGCGTGGCCCGGGGCTCGGCGACGAGCCTCGGCGTGATCGGCTTCCAGCTCGCTGATGCCGCCGCGGAGCGCGCCGCCCGTGCGATCGAGGCCTCCGGCCAGGACAAGGGCTGGGAGGTTAGCTTGGCCGACGCCCAAGGCTCTGGCGCCGATCTCTCGGCTCAGATCCTGAAAGCTCTCGGCGCTGGGGCCAACGCTCTGATCCTGGTGAAGGCGCCCCTGTCGGAGCTGGCCGGCCCCCTCAAGGAGGCGGCGGCCAAGAAGGTGCCGGTGATCTCGGTCATGTCCGGCACCAGCCCGGGCGTCCTCATGGATGTGACGGTCAACGAGTACGTGGTCGGCGCCGAGCTGGCCACCGAGCTGCTGGGGCTAATGACGTACACCGGCAGCGTCGCGATGGTGCGGGACCAGAGCCGGGTGGCGACCAGGATCCGCGGCAAGCTCATGGACCTCGTGCTCGCAGAGACTCCAGCAGTGAGGCTCGTCGGCTCCCTTGACATGGCCGGCGCACAAGAGAGCGTGGACCATCTGACGGGCCGGCTCGCGACGCTGCTGCCTGGCGATGCGGCGAAGCCTCAGGCCGTGTGGGCTGCCACCGACGCCGCTGCCTTCGCGGTCGACGACGCCCTGCGCGCGATGGGCTTCAAGAAAGGCCAAGTGCTGCTCGCGGGTATCGGGGGCAGCCAGGAGGCATTCGGCCGGATCCGGGATCCCGACAGCCTGATGACGGCCACCGTGGCCATTCCCTATGAGCTCCTGGGCGAGACGGCGGCGGACGCGATGGAGGACACGCTCGCCGGCATGCCCAAGGATCAGATCGTCACCGGGCCTTATCTCTTCGTCGATACCGTCGTCGTCGACAAGAACAACGTGCCTGCGGAGGGTGAATGGCCGTGGTAGCGGTCATGGCGGCGACTTGGCGAGCCACGGCGCCATCACCTTGTGGCCACGGCGCCCGATCGTGCCAAGGTCCAGGCGTGGGGACGACAGTCGGGGTCGCGCCCGCCGAAGGCGAGTCGCTGGCTGCTCTAATGGGATCGACGCAGCCGAACGCGATGGTATATCGGGCAGCCGAATGAGCGACGTTGCGATCCCTTCCCCCTGCATTGCCGTATGCAGGCTCGATCCCGTGACGAAGATCTGCGAAGGATGCCTGCGGACGCCACGCGAGATCGCGCGATGGTCCTATGCCGACGAAAGCGAGAAGCTCGCCATTGTCCAAGAGCTCCGCAAGCGTCGTCGCGCGATGGGGCGGACGAGCCCGATGGATAGCAGGCCGCGTCGACGCGGCCAGCCCGAGGACTGACCGATGCTGCAACGATTGCTCGGTGAGCGCGGCCTGCTGCTGGCCGACGGCGGGATGGGCACGGGCCTCTTCGCTCGCGGGCTCACCAGCGGTGACAGCCCCGAGCTCTGGAACGTCGAGCACCCCGAGAGGGTGACGAGCGTGCATCGCTCGTTCGTCGAGGCCGGCTCGGACATCATCTTGACGAACAGCTTCGGCGGCAACCGCTTCCGGCTGAAGCTCCACGGCGCCGAGGATCGCGTGGCCGAGCTCAATCGTGCCGCGGCCCGCGTCGCCCGCGCCGCAGCCCGCGACGGAGATCGGCGCGTCCTCGTCGCCGGGTCCATGGGACCGACCGGCGAGATCCTTGCACCGCTCGGAACGCTCGAGCCGGCGGAGGCCACCGAAGCGTTTGCCGAGCAGGCTTTGGCCCTGGCGGAGGGCGGGGTTGACCTGCTCTGGATCGAGACGATGTCGGCCGGCGAGGAGCTCGCGGCGGCAGTCGCTGGCGCGAAGCGGACCGGTCTTCCGATCGTCACGACGATGAGCTTCGACACCAACGGTCGAACCATGATGGGCACGACCCCAGAGGCGGCGATCGACCTCTTCCGCGGCCTGCCTGCCAAGCCCAGCGCCTATGGAGCGAATTGCGGCATTGGTCCGGCGCAGCTGCTCATGACGCTGCTCGCCATGGCCGGCCGACGCGATGGCGACGAGGTCATCGTCGCCAAAGGAAACTGCGGTGTGCCGGTCTTCCGCGATGGCCAGATCCACTATAGCGGCACGCCGGAGGTCATGGCCGCCTATGCGCGCCTCGCCCGCGATGCCGGGGCCCGCATCATCGGCGGCTGCTGCGGCACAGGTCCCGAGCACCTGGCCGCGATGCGCCACGAGCTGGACCGCACGTCGCCCGGGCAACTCGCCGGACTTGGCCATGATCGAAGCTGCCCTCGGTCCGGTGGCGACGCCGAGCACCGATGCGGCTCCGCGCGAGCGGGCCGCGGAACCGTCGACGGCGGAGCTGATCTGCTATCTGACGGCCGAGTTCGCGCCGCATCGCGATGTGGAGGATACCATCCTCGGTGAAGGGCTGGCCCTCTACCGACGTAGCCCAGGCGCTCGTAGAAGCTTCGGGCCTGGACCTGCGCATGAAGAAGCGTGACCGAGGTGCCTTCCCGATCCAGGCGGTCCAGGAGCCAGAGCATCAGTCTGGCGGCCGATGCCGCGATCGCCGATAGAGGCGCCGCACGGCCACGCGGCCTATTCGCACGGCTCGACCGTCATCCGTGCGGTGCCAGCGGAGTGTCGCGACTGGCTGGCCGTCGAGCCGGACCAGCGCGTGCCTGGCCTGTCTGTCCCAATTGTCGAGCTCGGCCTCGGGCGGCACCCCCTGCTCCGCGACGAAGACCTCGAGGCGGATAGCGAAAGCGGCAGCGCGATCCGCGGCACCGCAGGCCTCCTCGATGGCGCAGCGGGCGGGCGCGGCCTTCCGCAGGTGGCTGAGGCGCATCGGCTGGGCGAACCGGCGCCCCTCGGCTGACCGGCTCGCCCAGGCGCTCGAAAGCCTCGAGCGAGGAAGGCGCGTTCGCGCGCAGCGCTGCCTCGCGCGACGGATCGGCCGCCAGGAACGACCGCGCGAGATCCTCGGGTGAGCGCTGGGTCACGTAGGTGAGGTAGCGCTCCTCGGCCACATGCAGCCAAGCCGGCCCAGGATCGGCCAGGGTCGCTGGTGGCTGCCGCCCTTACCTCCGTCTCGTCCTCGATCGGGCGCAGGAGCTCGAAATAGTCGTTCTCTGCCAACGGCTCGACGACGACCAGATCGCCACCCGGCACAAGCACCCGGGCGGCCTCGGCCAGGGCCGCAGGATGGACGGCCGGGGCAAGGTGGTGGAGGCTGTTGAAGTAGAGGACGATGTCCATGGTCTCGGCGCTGAGCGGCAGCGCCTCGCCCACCGCACGAACGAGGCCCGCCGGGCCGAGCGCTCTGGACGGCGCGCTCGAGCTGCCCTTGCTCGAGCTCCACGCCGATCGCCATCGCGCCCTGGCGTCGCGCCCAGCCCAGGAGAGCGCCGGCGCCGCTCCCGACCTCGACCACGCGCCGGCCCGCGAGCGGGACCGTGGCAGCCAGGACCTCGGTGTGGCGACGAACGCGCAGATCGGTCATTCAATTATCGGCCTGGAAGGGATGACTATGGCGTCTTAACTATCAGTCATGCGGGGGCACAAGCCGCTCGCCATGAATTGACGCCTTCTTGACCATGCCCGATCGAGGGCATCGAGGCACTCATGCGTATGAACGTTGCCGTTACGGGTGTTCTGGGGGCCCTGCTGGTTGCCACGGCGCTCGTCTCCATCTGGGTCTGGCAGCAGATCGGCAATACCGTGATCAGCCTTCACGGGATGATCGCGCTCGGTCTTGGGATCTTGTTCACGATCCTTCTGGCGGGTGGCTTGATGGCGCTTGTTTTCGTCAGCCACCGGCGCGGCTACGACGACGAGGCCGGTCACTGACCGGCATCCTCATCCGCCTCGCTCGACAGAGGTAGCTTGCAGATAGGACGCGAGGCGGTAGGGCAGATCGGTCTTGAGATCGTAGTCGACCGGCGGCGCGCACTTGGCGGCGACGTGAGCCAACAACCCTTCCAGCTCGTCGAGCTTCTCGCATAGGTGGACAGGATGCCGTTCGGCCAGTCGCCGAAGGAACGGCAGCTGGTCGCCCGCCGGGTGGGAGCGGCTCGGTGGGTCCACGCCGCGGCACGGCCACGATGGGTCGCCGTGCGCGCATGGCCTCTCCCAGAAGGCCCATGCCGCCATGGCAGACGACGATGCTCGCCAAGCCGATCTCGCGCGCGAGCGCCTCGGGCGTGAGGAAGCGCTGCCAGGCGAGCCACCGTGGGGTGGCACGGGAGTGGCCGATCTGCGCCAAGCCGAGCATCCCCAGGGCGGCGCAGGCGCGATCCGCGGCTTCGATGAGCTCGTCGAAGCCGTGCATGAAGGTGCCGACGGCAACGAAGATCACAAGAGTAGGCCGCGTGCTCAGCACGGCCCGGGGGAACGCCCGCAGCTTCTCCGGCCACTGGACGAGGAAGAGGTCGGCAATCGGGTAGACCAGCCGTCCGGCCAGGCTGGGCTCGAGGCTGCCGCCGGTCTCGATGAAGACGACTCGCGCCCCCATGAGCTTGCCCAGGACGAGAATCGGAACGGCGACGTCCGCTCCTGTGGAGATGATGAGGCGAGGCCTTTGCCGGACAAGGATGAGCAGTGCCTGAGCCGCGTTGACGAGCGTGCGCCAGACGGTCCGCCGCGGATGGAGGACGTGGTGGATGCGGCCCGATCGCTCGGGCGCCCGTCCACCCGCGTAGGTGACGTGAAAGCAGTCCTCGAAGACGATCCCCTCGGTCGCCCGCTCCAGCTCCGCAAGGTGACCGCCAGCCGAGTAGGCAAGGCAGGTGCGCCGACGCTCGATCCACCTAGGCGCGCTCACGGCCTGACCACCAGCGTGCGGTGGGCCAGGCCGTCGCGGATGCGATTACGCCTGTCAACCAGGACGAGCAGTGGCTCGCTCTGGCGAAATCTCTTGAGCGAGCCCAGCGAGCTGTAGGCGTAGAGGTCGAGCGGAATGCGGGCAAAGAGGGCCCAGGCGCGCAGCCGTAGCAGCAGCAGGTTCGTCCGGACCCAGGCGGCAGCTCCAGGCGGGAAGATCAGGCGGAGATCGATGTCGGAACGCCGGGTCAGCGCCCGCTCCGTCTCCCTGTGAGCCGATGCACAAGGCTTCCTCGAGCCACGGACAGCGGCGGAGCGTGACGGTGGCGCGGTCGAGGAACCGCTCGAGCGCCCGAGGATCGCGGTCGTAGAAGCGGCAGTACCGGACGCAGACCCAGAGCTGGCCGTTTACGAGAAAGCTGAAGCTGTGCGCGGCAGGCAAGCCGATGATGGCAGCCGTCGCGCTTCCCGCCCCGGCTGCTGCAAGTCCCGCGAAGACGAGAAGCCAGACGGCCACCTCGAGAAGGAGCCTGAAGGACAGCTCCTTTCCATCCATGCCCCGCATGCCCTGGCACAGCCAGTTGATGGCCAGGATGCCGATGCAGCTTTGCATCGCCGTGGCGAGCCAGGGCGCGGATGGGGCGATCGGGAAGGCTTTGGGCTTGGGAGCGATCATCACATGGCTCAATGCAAGAGCCGATAATCAATCATTAGTTGAAAGACGACGTCAATGGCATCGATAGTCGATCGAGCTGCAAGGAGACGTCGGCTTGGCGCGCATGCTGCTGATCACGGTGATGCTGTTCATGTTCCTCTCGGCCGACGTCGCCCAGGCATTGGGTGTGGCCGAGCTTCGGATCACGGGCTATCTCGCCGCGCTGGGCGCGCTCGCTGCTCTTCGCCCTTCTGACGCATCCGCCGTCGTCAGGGCGACCGAGGACAGTCCCCATCATCCTGCTCATTCTCCTCGCGGCAATCGCGATCCTCGACACCGGCCCGCGCACGCAGCTCCTCGACTACAAGATCCTTTTGCCCATCATCGTGCTCCTGATCGCCCCCAGCCTCGCCCGCGCGCTGGCTTCGACGCGACCTTGCCGAGCTGGTCTGGCGCCTTCTCGCCTTCTACCTGCTGATCACGATTGCGACCTCGGCGGCGGGCCTTGTCGAGCCGGATATCAAAGGGCACGACGAGCTCGTTCGCTATGACTTCTCCGGCTCGGTGGTTGCCTACAGCAGCCTCGCCGTCATCACGCTGCTCGTGACGGCTGCGCGCCTCCCTGGCCTGAGAAGCAGGCCCGTCTGGCTCGCCCACATGCTCGTTGCGGCGGTGGCCTGCGTGACGATCTTTCTCACCGCGACGCGCACCATCTTCGTGACGCTCGCCGTCTTCGTACTTCTCCAAGCCCTGGCTGCCTGTGAGCCTGGGCGCTGCCTGAGGCGGACCATCGCTCTGGCCGGGGGGCTGGCCCTCGCCTTCCTCCTGCACACCTGGCTCGTCAGCGACGCGTTTCTTCACCGGCTGCTGGGCCAGGGCGTGGGCGACTACTCCTCGGGTCGCTGGACCAGCCAGCTGCACTGGCTGCGGTCCGCCTTGGACCATCCCCTGGGTCTGGGCCTGGGCGCGGTTCGCGACACGCTCGCCAGGACGCGCCCGCCACTCGGCGGCGGCGGGCTGCTCGAATGGCCGCACAATGAGCTCATTCGCTTCTACGTCGAGGCTGGCCCCTTGGGCCTCGCCTTCGTTCTCCTGCTGCTGGGCTTCCTTTTGAGCCGCGGCGTCCGTGCCGCCCGCTTGGACGGAGACGGAACGCGTCGGGCGCTGATCCTGGCGATCCTGGCGGACATGGTCGCCCAATGCCTCCTTCAGAACTATCTGAACGCCATCTACCAATCGACCAGCCTGATCCTCGTCCTCGCCACCTTGATCCAGACGATCGAGGAGGAACGGGCCGCAGGCGCAGGGCCGCTGACGACGCTTTCCCGCCGCGATAGGATCGGCCGGGGCCCGATTGGAGCCCAGGCCACGTCGGCCCAAGGATGAGGTGAGGGAGGCGAGCTATGACGGTGGGCAACCCACAGGGGATCTTCGACGCCGGACTGGCGCGCGGGGCCGCCAACCATGTCGCCCTCACGCCTCTCGACTTTCTTGCCTGGTGCGAGGCGGTGTTTCCCGAGCGCACCGGGGTGATCTATGGCGAGGAACGCCGCAGCTGGGGCGAGGTCGCATCGCGCTGCCGCCGGCTGGCGAGCGCGCTTGCGCGGCTCGGCGTCGGCCGCGGCGACACCGTGGCGGTGATGTGCCCCAACACGCCGCCGATGCTCGAGGCGCACTATGGCATCCCGATGCTGGGGGCAGTGCTCAACGCTCTGAACATCCGCCTCGACGCCGCCTCGATCGGCTTCATCCTGCAGCATGGCGAGGCCAAGGTGCTGCTGACGGACAGCGAGCTCGCGCCCGTGATGCGCGAGGCGCTGGCCCATGCCGGACGCGACATCGTCGTGATCGACATCGTCGATCCGGCTGCACCGGGCGAGCGTCTCGGGGTGATGGACTATGAGGCGCTGCTTGACACCGGCGACCCCTCTTTCGCGTGGGCGCCGCCCGAGGACGAATGGGATGCGATCTCGCTCTGCTACACCTCAGGGACCACAGGCAACCCCAAGGGCGTCGTCTACCATCATCGTGGCGCCTTCCTGAACGCCATGAGCAGCGCGCTTGTTCTCGGCCTCAGCCCGCGCTCGGTCTATCTCTGGACGCTGCCGATGTTCCACTGCAACGGCTGGACCTTCACCTGGGCCGTGACCGCCGTCGGTGGCACGCATCTCTGCCTCAGGAAGATGGAGCCGGCTCGGGTCTTCGAGCTGATCGAGCGCGAAGGCGTGACGCATATGTGCGGGGCGCCTGTCGTGCTCACCACGCTGATCCACGCGCCTGAGGAGACGCGCCGCCGCTTCCCGCAAACGGTCGAGATCGCGACCGGCGGAGCAGCACCACCCAGCGCTGTGATCGCGGGTATGGAGGCGTTGGGATTCCATGTGGTGCATCTCTACGGCCTGACCGAGGTCTACGGGCCGGCCACCTGGTGCGTGGAGCACGAGGCGTGGCGAGAGCAGCCGATGGACCGGCGCGCATCGCTGATGGCGCGGCAAGGACAGCGCTACCCGACGATGAGCCAGATGATGGTGGCGGACGCGGAGACCATGCAGCCGGTGCCGGCCGACGCCATGACGATGGGCGAGATCATGCTTCGCGGCAACACGGTGATGAAGGGCTATCTCAAGAACCCGACGGCCACCGAGGACGCGTTCCGCGGCGGCTGGTATCACACGGGCGATCTCGCCGTTCTGCATCCTGACGGCTACGCCGAGGTCAAGGATCGCTCCAAGGACATCATCATCTCGGGCGGCGAGAACATATCCTCGCTCGAGGTCGAGGAGGTGCTCTATCTCCATCCCTCGATCATGGAGGCCGCCGTGGTGGCCCGGCCCGACGCCAAGTGGGGCGAGACGCCATGCGCCTTCGTGACGCCGAAGCCCTCCGCAAGCAACCTCACGGCCGAGACGGTCATAGCCTGGTGCCGCGAGCACCTGGCGCGCTACAAGGTCCCGAAGCACGTAGTCTTCGGCCCCCTGCCCAAGACATCCACCGGCAAGATCCAAAAGTACGAGTTGAGGAGCAAGGCCCAGGAGCTGGACTGACCCCGCTCAGTCGAGAAAGCCGCGCAGCGTGTCCAGGGTCTGATCCGGCGTCTCGACCATCATCATGTGCCCGGCTTCCGCGATCGCGACGACCCGTGCATCGGCGATCTTGCCGGCCAGCGCCCGTCCGGCCCGCGCCGGGGTCATCCGATCCTCCTCGCCCACGATGACGAGCGTAGGGCAGCACACACGGCCCGCCGCCGCCTCGCCCCCTTGATAGGCGGCGCAGGCGTGGAGGTCGCTCGCGAGCACGGCGGGGTTGCCGCGCAGCAGCAGGTTGCGGGCGGTGCCGAGAAGCCAGCCGCCGGGCATGGCGCTGCCGCCGAGCCTGCCGCGCCGGCCGAAGCCCCAGTCGAGCATGAGATCCACGGCCTTGCGGTCTTCTGCGTCGGCGAGCGCCAGAAGGTCCCTATGGACGGGCATTGCCGCGGCAGCGCCGAGCAGGCAGAGGTGGGAAACGCGATTGCCCCCGCGCGCGGCCGCCTCGAGCGCGATCAGGGCACCCAGCGAATGGCCTATCAATACGACGGGCCCCTCGACGGCGCCTGCCGCGACCTCGAGGATCCAGTCGGCCGCCTCCTCGACGCTGGCGAGCGGGGGCTGGGCGTGGGATCGGCCGTGGCCCGGAAGGTCGACGGCCATGGCGTTCCAGCCGTGAAAGGCGAGGTGCCGACCCTGGAGGGTCCAGACACTTTGGTCCATGCCGGCGCCGTGCAGGAGAAAAGCCGCCCGTGCGCCCCGCACGGCCGTGCGGCCATAGGTCGAGATGAAGATCGGGTCGGCCGGGATGGTCATGCACCGCCTCGCCTGATCGTTGCGCTCAGCCTCGCTGCGAGGCGCGAAGCGCTCTCGCCAGATCCTCGATGATGTCGGCCGGATCCTCGAGCCCTACCGAGAGACGGATCATGTCGTCCCTGAGGCCAGCCGCCTGGAGCTGCTCCTCGCCGAGCTGCAGATGCGTCGTCGAGGCGGGATGAATGACGAGCGTCTTGGCGTCGCCGACATTGGCGAGATGGGAGGCGAGGCGGCAGCCCTCGATGAAGCGGGCCCCGGCAGCGCGTCCGCCCTCGACGCCGAAGCTGATGATCGATCCGGCCCCCTTGGGGAGGAGCCGCGCCGCCAGCGCGTGATCGGGGTGGCTCTCGAGGCTCGGGTGGCGGACGTAGCTCACCGCCGCGTTGCCCTCGAGGAAGGCCAGAACCTCGCGTGTGTTGCTGATGTGGCGCGCCATCCTGAGCGGCAGGGTCTCGATGCCTTGCAGGATGTAGAAGGCGTTCTGGGGGCTGAGGCAGGCGCCGAAGTCCCGCACGCCCTCGGTCCTGGCCCGGGCCGAGAAGGCGGCGGGCCCGAAGGTCTCGGCGTAGGTGACGCCGAGATAGCCCTCATAGGGCTCGCTCAAGGTCGGGAACTTGCCGGACGCGAACCAGTCAAAATGGCCGGCGTCGACAACGACCCCGCCGATCGCGACGCCGTGGCCACCCAGCCACTTGGTGGCCGAGTGAAAGACGATATCGGCACCATGCTCGATCGGGCGGCAGAGATAGGGCGTGGTGAAGGTGTTGTCGATCGCGAGCGGCACCCCGTGCTCGTGAGCGATCGCCGCGACCCGGGGGATGTCAAGCACCTCGAGACCGGGATTGCCGACGACCTCGGCCAGAACAAGCCGTGTGTTGGGCTTGATCGCGGCGGCAAGCATGTCGGGCTCGCGCGGGTCGACGAAGCTGGTCTCGATGCCGAAGCGCGGCAGCGTGAGGCGCAGGAGGTTGATGCTGCCGCCGTAGAGGTTGCGGGCGGCCACGATGTGCGAGCCGGCACCCATGAGAGTTGCGATCAAGAGGTGAAGCGCCGCCTGGCCGCTGGCGGTGGCGACAGCCGCAACGCCGCCCTCGAGCGCCGCCACGCGCTCCTCCAGCACGGCCACGGTCGGGTTCGAGATGCGGCTGTAGATGTGGCCGGCGCGCTCGAGATTGAAAAGGCCGGCCGCCTGGTCGGTGTCGCGGAAGACATAGGACGTGGTCTGATAGATCGGTACCGCGCGGGCGCCCGTGAGCGGGTCGACGACCTGCCCGGCATGGAGTGCCAGCGTGTCGAACTTCGGAAGCTTCGGATCGACCATCGGCGACGCACCCCTGCCGGAACTCCAGCTCAGACCCTACCCCTACGAAGATGCGCGGAGCAAGCGAGGCGGGAAAAAAGCGCGGGGATGGCTGGCAGGATCCATCCCCGCGCCCGAACGCCTCGGCCGGTGCTGATGGCTACCGGCCGGAACCGTTCAAGCCTGTCGGGCCTTCGTCCGGCCCGGGATGATGGCGGCAGATCGGGCCGGGCGGACTCACCAACAGGAGTGTCCGGCTAACGTACGGCGGCAGGGTCGACCTTGACCCAGATCAACGTGCCGGTGAGTTCACGTCCAGCGCGCGGCCGACCCGCCCTACCACCGCCAGGCGCTCCTCGGTCGAGAGACCGAGCTGCCCGGCCACGAGGCCCAGCGCCGCGATGGCCAGGCGGAGGCCGGCCACCATCGCCGCCTCGCGAATTGTCGTCATGAGAGCCATGCTGCAGCTCCTTTGTGCGGGTTGATGACCCTCGGCGCCGCCTCGCTCAGTCCTCGACGTAGATCGAGTTGCCCTGATTGGTGTCGAGGCTGCTTGTCACGTGAACCGTGACGATCTTGTTGTTGGCGACGAGCTGGTAGGGGTTGTCCCCGCCCGGCGCGCGAAGCGTGAGGCCGCTGCCGGCGACGATGTTGACGTTGCCCGTGGCCACCTTCATTAGACGCACGGTGGCCGCGGCCAGCCCGGTTGGCACGAAGCCGGTCGTGAAGCCGATATAGCTATCCGCGGCGTTGCTGACCCGGATCAGCTTGCCCACGTGGGCGCTCGAGACGAGGTAGGGGTTGGCCGGATCGGTGCTGGCCGTGGTCCAGTGGACCGCTTCCTCGTAGGTCGTCTCGCCGTCCGGCAGGACGTCGGCGTAGACCTCGATCTTGCTCGTCGCTTGATTATACCGGAGGATGACCATGACGAGCTGGTACTGCCGCGCGATTGCGTTCTTGCCGCCCGGCAGGTTGAGGACGACGCCAGAATCGCCTGCCGCCAGCAGCACGCGACCCGTGCCCTGGCGGACGAGCCAGAGGACGGCGTCGGGGTCACCAGGCTCGAACAGCGGCTGCAGCCCCTGGCCGATGTCGTAGGTCGAGGCGATCGTGACCGTGCGATCGGCGCTGTTGTTGATCCGGTGGATCAGGCCGAAGTCGAGCTGCGAGAGAGAAAAGTCGTTGTTCCGCTCCTTGTCGGCGAAACGGCCGAGCGGTGTGACGCCAGGCAGCCAGCCGCCGGCGAGGCGCGTATACCAGCCGGCACCGATCCAGGGCGATCCGGCCGGCAGCGGCGCGCTGCTCTCGCAGTAGATGACCTCGCCGTTGCGGGGCTGCGGTGGCTCGGCCACGCGAGGCGTCAGATAGAGCGGATCGGCGACCTCGACGCGATGGAGGCCCCCGCTCGCATGCTCCTCGCCATTGCCGATCGCGAGCCGGCTTTCGTTGCCGGCGGTGAAGCCCCGGGGTCGATAGACACGAGTGACGTTGAAGCTGGTCACGTCGATGCCGAGCGCCTGACGGGCCTGAGCCTTCTTGGGATGGCCGTCGGGAAGCATGCCGGTCTCGATAAAATCGCCGGTGACGATGAGCTGGCCGACATTGGGGGAGCGGAGCTGCACGCCGAGCTGGCCTTGGCTCGGCTCGGGGATCCAGACGCCCGCCGGCAGCAGGGTGTCGCCGAGCCCTGCGTGCACCGAGGTGTCATCGGAGTCGGTTCCCACCTTGATCGGAAAGACCTGCGTCGAGCCCAGGAACGTCCGCCGCATCGCCGAGCCGCCGAGGCCCGGCTGACTGTTGCTGTCACGGAAGGGCGTCGTGCAGTTGAGGGCGTGACAGCCGAGATAGGAGACGAGCGAGACGGCCCCGCTGTTCCCGCCCGGAGCCGTGCCTATCTCCTCGAACGCGGTCTCGACCACCTCCACGTCGACCTGCTCGAGCAGGCATCGCCTCACCTGGCTCAGCGAGACCCCGACCGTCCCCGGGAAGGGGGTGCCGTTCGCCTGCGGCGCGTTCACCTGGACGCGGCTCAAGATCAGGTTGTTGACGAGGCTCTGCGCGGAGCCCGTGTGCTCGACCTTCACGCCATAGAGATTTGCGGCGGCGAGCTTGATGCTCACTTCCTCGATCGTGCTGTCGCCATAGTTGACGCCGGCGGTGACTCCGACCCAGCGGATGCCGCTCGCGAGCAGGATGTCAGCGCCGCCACCGTAGCCGGCGGAGAGATCGCGAAGCCCGCACTCGTTGGCATCGACCATCTCGAGGCACCAGCCGTCAGGGGCGCCACCCGAGAAGCGCAGGCGCGTGGCGAAGAAGCCATGGCCCTCGACCCGCACACCGCCGCCCGCCATGCGGATCGAGAGGTCCGTGAGCGACGAGCGGTTCCAGTCGGTGGTGCCACTCGGATCGACGGCGTAGGCGTCGGCATTGCGATGGAAGGTGAAGGCGTGTGCCGCCTCGGCGGTGATCAGCGTGGCGTCGCGCCCTGCGCCGACGAGTTGCCGGCGGGGCTTGACGTGGATCTCGGTGGCGAGACGGAAGGTGCCGGCGGGCACGAGGACCACCGCATGAGCGTCGAGCGCCGCCTGAAAGGCCGGCGCATCGTCGGTGGTTCCATCACCGATCGCGCCATAGTCCTTGACCGAGACGCTATCGTCGAGCCGCTCCCCGATCCGTCGCGCGATGCCGCTGTCCGCCCGCTGGTAGGGAAGAGACGCCAGCGATGCCCTTCGAGCGAGGTGCGCCTCCGTCGTGGAGACGAGGATGAGATCGTCCGATGCGAGCGGGCCGGCATCGGGGAGCTCATGGAGCTGCTTATTGGCCATGATCGGTCTCCACGACGAGTTGGTCGTCGGCCTCCGTTGCGAGGATCTCGCCCCTGTCGGTCATCAGGTAGACGACCTGCGGCGGCTGGGGAGCGCTGGCGCCTTCCGCCGCTGCTTCCTCTGGCCCGAGGTGCGTAAGGCCGAGCTTGAGCTTCATGGGATGTGGCCGTCAGATTCTCTGGATGATGTGCGCCTGAGCAGCTGTCCTGCTCGGCGATGAGCGCGATGTGGCGCTCGCCTGGGCGGAGGGGGATGTCGAGATAGGTGCCGGGCTGGAGGAAGGGGCTCGTGGCGGCATCGGCGGTGACGGTGGCGTCGCCGATCTCGAAGCGGCAGGGGCCGGTGGCGATCAGCGTGACGACCTCGATGTCGGCCGGGATGGGGGTGGCGTTGCGGGTCGAGGTTGCGGTCACGGCGATGGTCTGGGTGCCGCGATAGTCGAAGCCCAGGATGGCGATGGGGTGGCCGTTGTCGTCGAGGGGGAGGAGGAGGCTCATCGGGGGCTCCGGTCGGGTGTCTCCGTTGGAGGACCTTCCTCCGAAGAGATCGCTGATAGAAGGAATATCTTCTTTCACATCGGCTGTCAATCCCCAGCACTCCGCCAAATGCCGCCTGCACCCCGTCCGCCCGATCTGCCATAGTGGCGAGGAGGGAAACGCGGCGGATGGTGATGCGCGCAGGCAGCCGGCTGCTCATCTACAGCCACGACAGCTTCGGCCTCGGCCATCTGCGCCGCTGCCGCGCCATCGCGCACGACCTCGTCAGCCGCTTTCGCGAGCTCTCCGTCCTCATCCTCTCGGGCTCGCCCATCATCGGCTCCTTCGACTTCAAGGCCCGCGTCGACTTCGTCCGCGTCCCGGGCGTCATCAAGCTCAGGAACGGCGAGTACACCTCCCTCAAGCTGCACATCGACATCGACCAGACGATCGCCATCCGCAGCTCGATCATCCAGCACACCGCCGAGGTCTTCGCCCCCGACCTCTTCCTCGTCGACAAGGAGCCCCTGGGCCTGCACGGCGAGGTCCTGACCACCCTCGAGCTTCTGCGCGCCCGCGGCACGCGCTGCGTCCTCGGCCTCAGGGACGTCGTCGACGATCCGGTGGTGCTGGTCGAGGAATGGCGGCGCAAGGGCGTCTTTCCCGCGCTCGATGCGCTTTATGACGAGATCTGGGTCTACGGCCTGCCCGAGATCTTCGATCCCGTCACCGAGATCCCCGGCCTCGAGCATCTGGCGCAGAAGATGCACTTCACCGGCTATCTCCGGCGCGAGGTCCCGGACGCGCCGGGCCCGGTCTCCGACCACCGCGTGCCCGACCAGCCCTTCATCCTCGTCACCACCGGCGGCGGCGGCGACGGGGCCGATCTCGTCGACTGGGTCATCGCCGCCTACGAGGCCGACCCCGACCTGCCCCACCCGGCGCTGATCCTCTTCGGCCCCTTCCTGCCGCCCGAGCAGCGCCAGGCCTTCCAGGAGCGCGTCGAGCAGGACCCCCGCCTCAGCGCCTTGACCTTCGAGGCCCACATCGAGGCCCTCTACGAGCGTGCCCTGGGCGTCGTCGCGATGGGCGGCTACAACACCTTTTGCGAGATTTTGTCGTTCGGCAAGCCGGCCTTGATCCTGCCGCGCAGCCAGCCCCGCCTCGAGCAGCAGCTCCGTGCCGAGCGCGCCCAGGAGCTGGGCCTCCTCCGCGTCCTCGCCGAGGAGGGCGGCCGCGACCCCGCCCGCATGGCCTACCTCCTGCGCGCCCTCCCCCACCTCCCCATAGCCCCCGAGGCCACCCGAACCCGCATGCTCAAAGGCCTCGACACCATCGCCCAACTCGCCCAGCCAACACTCGCGCCAACACACGGCCAGCCAATCCGATCAAGAAGCGCGTGACATGCAGGCCAAGGTCGCGATCGTCGTCAAAGGCTATCCGAGGCTGTCGGAGACATTCATCGTCCGCGAGATGCTGGCCCTGCAGCAGCGCGGGATGCGGTTCGTCATCGTCTCGCTCCGCCAGCCCTACGACACCAAGATCCACGACCTCCACCGCCGCATCGAGGCGGAGATTCTCTATCTGCCGGAGTACGTCAAAGACGCGCCGCGCCGAGTCGGTCTCTCGCTTCTTCGTGCTGCCCGCCTGCCCGGATTTGGCCGCGCGCTCGCCCTCTGGCTCCGCGACCTCCTTCGCGACCCCACGCCGAACCGCGCCCGGCGGCTCGCGCAGGCCGCCGTGCTCGCGGCGGAGCTGCCGGCCGGTGTCGAGCACATCCACGCGCATTACCTTCACACCCCCGCCTCGACGGCGCGCTACGCTGCGGCGATGCTCGGTCTGCCGTTCAGCCTTTCCGCCCATGCCAAGGACATCTGGACCACGTCAGCCTGGGAGAAGCAGGAGAAGCTCCGTGCCGCGAGCTGGACCGTGACCTGCACACGAGCCAACCGCGACCATCTGGCGGCGCTGGCGCCGGGTGCCGACATCGAGCTGCTCTATCACGGGATAGATGCCGGGCGATTCCGTCCGGAGCAGGCTTCTGCGGCGGGATGACGGGGCTGATGCAGCCGCCCCGGTCGAGATCCTCTCCATCGCTCGCTGCGTGCCGAAGAAGGGCCTGGACACCCTTCTGGCGGCGCTGGCGCTGCTGCCGTCCGAATTGAGCTGGCGCTACACGCATGTTGGTGGCGGTGAGCTTCGTGGCGAGCTGGAGAGGCAGGCCAAGGCTCTGGGCCTCGGCGCGCGTGTCCGCTGGGCGGGCAGCATGGATCAGGACGAGGTGATCGCCCTGCTGGACCGAGGCGACATCTTCTGCCTGCCGGCCCGCATAGCGCCCGATGGCGATCGCGACGGGCTGCCGAACGTGCTGCTCGAGGCGATGAGCATGGAGCTGGCCGTCGTCACGACGCCCGTCTCGGCAATCACCGAGGCGGTGAGCGATGGTCTCACGGGCGTTCTGGTGCCACCGGACGACGCGCCGGCCTTGGCCAAGGCGCTGGACGCTCTAATCGGCGATCCCGAGCGTCGGCGACGGCTGGGCTTTGCTGCTCGCGCCAGTGTCCTCGAGCGGTTCGCGTCCGATGCCGGTATCGACCGCCTCGCTCGTCGCTTCGGGCTGCCAGGGGCGCTGCCCCGAGCCGCCTGATGCGCATCGCCTTCTATGCGCCCCTGAAGCAGCTCGACCATCCGGCACCTTCCGGGGATCGGCGGATGGCACGGGCGCTCTACGGGCTTCTCGCCGCAGCGGGCCACGAGACAGAGATCGCCTGTCGCCTCAGGAGCTATGACCGCAACGGCGATGGCGAGCGACAAGAGCGCCTGCCAGCCCTCGGTGCGGGGCTCGCCGGCCGCCTCGCAGCACGTCTGCGCGGCCCGTCCTCCCGATCGTCGTCCGGACGCTTGGCTCACCTATCACGTCTACCACAAGGCGCCCGACCATCTGGGCCCCTACGTCACCCGCGCGCTGGGCATACCCTATCTGGTCGCCGAGGCGTCGCTGGCAGCCAAGCAGGCGAACGGGCCCTTGGGCGACGGGCTATCGCGCGTCGCTCGAGAGCTTTGCCAGCTGCCGATGTGATCCTGGCGATGACCGAGAACGATCGCCGCGGGCCTGGCCGCGGTCGTGCGGCCGCCGGCCCAGCTCGTGCCTCTTCCGCCCTTTCTCGACACCGCTGCCTTTCGAGCGAGCCTGCGAGGCCGTGCGCGTCACCGCGCGCGCTCGCCGCGCGGTCTGGGCCTCGATGCGCGGCAGCCCTGGCTGCTCACGATCGCCATGATGCGCGACGACGTGAAGCGAAGATCCTATGGTGTTCTCGCCGGAGGCGCTGGCCCTGCTCGGCGGATCTCGAGTGGCAGCTCGTCGTCGTCGGCGACGGCCCGGCCCGCGAGGCCGTTGTCGGAGAGCTGACCCGGGCGGCCGGCAGGCCGGCTCCACGCGATCGGCGCGGCGCCGCCCGAGGCGCTGCCGGAGATCTGTGCCGCCGCGGACCTCTTCGTCTGGCCCGCGCTCAGGGAGGCGTACGGCATGGCGATCCTCGAGGCGCAGGCGAGCGGCCTTCCGGTCGTGGTCGGCGCCGAGGGCGGCGTGCCCGAGATCGTACGCGACGGCATCACGGGTCTCCTCTGTCGGGGCGACGATCCCGCGGATGTTGCGCGAAACGTGCGTACGCTCCTGGCCGACCCGACGCGGCGCCGAGCCATGGGGCAGGCGGCGCAGCGCCATGTGCGCGATCTGCCACGGCATGGCGGCCGCATCGGTCGCCTGGACCGAGGATGCCCTGGCGGCGGCACGATCCATCCGGGCCGCGCGCCTCGGCGATGTCAGGGTCATCGCCTTGCGGCTGCTGATGCTCCGCCATGGCCCGACGAGCTGGAACCTCGAAAGTCGGATCCAGGGTCGCAGCGACATCCCGCTCTGCCCTGCTGGGCGCGAGAGCGTGCGCCGCTGGCGCCTTCCGAGATGGTTCCGCGGACGCGCCGCGCTCGTCAGCCCGCTGCGGCGGGCCGTCGAGACCGCCGAGCTCCTGGGTCTCGACATCGAGGCGATCGAGCCCCGGCTGATCGAGATGGCGTGGGGCGCGCTACGAGGGCCGGACGCTCGCCGCCCTTCGTCGCGAGGGCGGTCCCACCTTCGCCGCCGAGGAGGAGCGTGGCCTGGACTTCATGCCGCCGGGCGGAGAAAGTCCGCGCATGGTCTGCGCACGATTGGCCGATCTGCTGGGCGATCTCGCAAGGAGCGAGGGCTCCGATCGCGTGCTGGTCACGCACAAGGGCGTGCTCAGGGCCGCGATCGCTCTTGCCACTGGCTGGACCATGATGGATCGGCCGCCGATCCGGCTGCGCGAGGCGAGCGGCCTTCTGGCGCGGCTGAGCCCGGAGGGACGCTTGGTCGAGGCCGGAGCGGTCGAGTCTCGAGGATGGCTGACGCGCGACGGTCAGCGGTGCCTTCTTTGGGTCCAGCACCTGCTCGGCACGGGCCATCTGCGGCGCGCCCTTGCTGTTGGCCGCGGCCCTCGGCCGGCGAGGCGTCGAGGTCGTCGTCGTCAGCGGGGGGCTGCCCGTTCCCTGGCCGATGGCGGCCGGGGTGCGGCTCCTGCAGCTGCCGCCGATGAGCGCCGCCGATCCGACGCTTTCGGCGGCCTCGTCGACGAGAGCGGAGCGCCGGTCGCGGACGAGACTGTGGCAGGAGCGCCGTCGGCTGCTTCCTCGATGCGTTCGATGCGCTCCGACCCACGCTCCTGCTGACGGAGATGTTTCCCTTCGGGCGACGTCAGCTTCGAGCGGGAGCTGCTGCCGCTGCTCGAGCGCGCGCGGTCGCGTGGCGTCCCGGTGGCGTCCTCGGTCCGCGACATCCTCGTGACCAAGCACGACCCGCAGAAGCTCGAGCACATGCGCGATCTCTGCAACGACTGGTATCAGCTTGTCCTGGTCCATGGCGACGAGGCGCTGCTTCCGTTCGCCGCGACCTTTCCGCTGGCTGGCGGAGCTGACGCCGGAGGTGGTCCACACGGGCTATGTGGCCGAGGCGGGGCGACCGCCATCGCCGCGACAGCGACTGGGCGTGCTGGTCTCGGCCGGCGGCGGCGCGGTGGGGGCAGCGCTGCTGCGGACGCGCCCTGGCCGCCCGCCCGAGCTGCCGGCTGCGTGAGGCGCCCTGGCGCCTTGTTACCGGGTCCCGGCTGTCGGAGGCCGACGCGATCATGCTCGAGCGCGACCTGCCGCGCGACGTGACGATCGAGCGCTTTCGCGACGGCCTTATCGACCTCGTCGCGACGGCCGCCATCTCGATCTCCCAGGCGGGTTACAATACGACCGTCGAGGCCCTCCTCTGCGCCACGCCGATGGTCCTCGTGCCCTTCGCGGCAGCGGGCGAGGACGAGCAGACGGTGCGCGCGACATGGCTTGCCAAGCGCGGGCTCGCTACCGTGGTTCCGGAGAGCGAGCTGGACGCAGGCTCGTCTTGCTGCGGCGATCGACAAAGCGCTCGCCCTCGACATGGCGGCGGCCAGCCTCGATCCGGATCGACGGCGCGGAGCGCTCCGCCGATCTCCTCATCACGCTTGGGCAAAGGGCAGAGCATGGCTGAGGCGGCATCGCTCCTCGATGCCCTCGACGAGGCTGCCGTCTCCCGTCCGGTTCTGGTGGCGCGACGACGATGCGGGCCGACTCGAGCCGACGCTCGATCCGTTGCTCGAGCTCGCGGCTCGGCATTCCGCGCCGCTGGCGCTTGCCGTGGTGCCCGCCTGGCTTGATGCCGCAACGATCGGGGCAATTGCTGGAGCAGTGCGCTGGTCGATGTCCTGCAGCACGGCTGGGCCCACGAGAATCACGCGCGGCCGGGACAGCGGAAGATCGAGCTTGGGGCGTGCGGAGGCTACGGATCGTCTGATCCGCCACCTCGCGGCCGGCCGTGACCGGCTCGCCGTCGCCTTCGGTGCGCGCTTCCTGCCCGTCATGGTGCCGCCGTGGAACAGGATCGAGGAGCCGATCGCTCGAGCGGTTGCCATCCCTCGGTTTCGAGGTGCTCTCCGGCTGGCCTGATGCCGGGCGGTGCCGAGATGGCGGAGCTACGACATCTCCACGCTCACCTGGACATCGTCGACTGGCGGAGCACGCGTCGTGTCCTGCCGCTCGTCTCGCTCGCCTCGACGCTCGCCTTGCTCGTTCGGACCCACGCTTCCGAGCCGATCGGAATCCTGAGCCATCACGTGGTGATGGACGCGTTGGGGTTCGCTGAGCTCGATCGCCTGTTGACCGTCATCATGAAACACCCGAAAGCTCGCATGGTGCGGGCCGCCGATCTGGTCCGGGAGGGGGGATGACGGGACCGCTGCTGACGATTGAGGATCTGTGCGTATCCTTCGCGGCCGACGAGGGCGAGGTGCAGGCCGTGAAGGGCGCCACCTTGGAGGTGCCACGTGATCGGACCGTCGCCTTGGTTGGCGAGAGCGGCTCGGGCAAGACCGTGGTCTCGAAGGCCGTCCTCGGCATCCTGCCGTCCAATGCGCGCGTGACGCGCGGGGCCATCCGCTTCGACGATCCCCAATCCAATCGAGGGCCAGTGGACCTCGCTGCGCTCGATGACGACGACCCCCTGCGGCGAAGCATCCGTGGTGGCCGGATCTCGATTATCTTCCAGGAGCCGATGAGCTCGCTCTCGCCCCTTCATACGATCGGCGATCAGGTCGGCGAGGCGCTGGCGACGCATCGCCCGGCATCGGCCGCGGAGGTGCGTGAGCAGACGATCGACATGCTGGCCAAGGTCGGCTTTCCGGACCCGGCCCGCGCCTACGCCTCCTATACCTTCGAGCTCTCGGGCGGCCTGCGGCAGCGCGCGATGATCGCCATGGCCCTGATTTGCCATCCCGCGCTGTTGGTCGCGGACGAGCCCACGACGGCGCTCGACGTCACCATCCAGGCGCAGATCCTGAAGCTCATGAAGGACCTTCAGGAAGAGCTGGGCATGGCGATCCTCTTCATCACGCACGATCTGGGGATCGTTGCCAACATCGCCGACTCCACCGTGGTCATGTATCGGGGCCGCGTCGTCGAGAGCGGGCCGTGCCGCGAGCTGCTGGCACGGCCCGAGCATCCCTATCTCAAAGCCCTGATGCGGGCTGTCCCGCAGGCTCCACACGCCCCCTGGTGAGCGACTGGTCGCTCTGCGAGAGGTGTCGGCCGAGGCGAGCGCCGTGCTGAAGCTCGGCCAGCGAGCCGACAGGGCGCCTTCCAAGGGACCGCTCCTCACGGTCGATGGACTCCGCAAGACCTTTCTCACCCGGCGTTCAGGCTGGTTCGGCGGAGAAGGGCTGGAGATCATTGCTGTCGATGACGTCAGCTTCGAGATCGCCCGAGGCGAGAGCTTCGCCATCGTCGGAGAGAGCGGCTCGGGCAAGACCACCGTAAGCAAGATCATCATGCGGGCGGTCAATGTCGATACGGGTCAGATCGTCTTCCACGACCGGGACGGTCCAATCGACGTGCTGCAGCTGGGCGAGGCGGATCTGCCGAGCTTTCGCCGGAAGATCCAGTATATCTTCCAGGATCCCTTCGGGTCGTTGAATCCACGGATGACGGTCCTCGACATCGTCGAGGAGCCTCTCGTGATCCATGGCATCGGCAGTGCCCGAGAGCGTGTCGAGCGCGTGAAGGCACTCATCAGTGCCGTCGGCTTGGACCCGCGCTACCTGCGACGCTACCCGCACAGCTTCTCCGGCGGCCAACGCCAACGGATCGGGATCGCCCGCGCTCTGGCGCTCGAGCCGCAGCTCCTGATCTGCGACGAGCCGGTATCCGCCCTCGACGTCTCGGTGCAGGCCCAGATCTTGAACCTGCTCAAGGATCTCCAGGCCGAGCTCGGGTTGACCTATCTTTTCATCTCCCACAACCTCGCCGTCGTGAAATACATTGCCAACCGGATCGGTGTGATGTGCGCGGGACGGATGGTCGAGATCGCGCCAACGGAGCGGCTCTTCAGCCATCCGACGCACCCCTACACGAAGGCGTTGCTCGCGGCGGTGCCGGAGCCGGATCCGGAAACCTCGCTCGACCTCGCGGCGCTGCTCGCCAGCAAGGCCTCGGATCCCGCCGAATGGCCCGCTCCCTATGGTCTTAGCTGAGGCTAGCGGCGTGCTGCGAGAGGTCGGCCCGCATCACTTGGTCAGGGTCCAGGCGTGAGAACGAGAATGAAAAGACGGCATCTCCTCGCATCATCCGTGGGGCTTCTCGCCCTCAGAAGCATTCCGGCGCGCGCAGCGCCTCCGGAAGAGCCGCTGGTTCTCTCCGACATCCCGAGGATCGGCAAGCCGGGCGGCACGCTTCGGATGCTGGTGCAACGCGCCAAGGATACCCGTCTTCTCTTTGTATTCGGGCATGCACGGCTCGTAAACTACATGCCCAACCTCGATGTGTTTGCGGACATCTTGGCATCCTACGACGTTGAGAGCGGCCGCGTCTTCACCTTCCATCTCCGACGTGGCCATCGCTGGTCCGATGGACATCCGTTCACGACGGAGGACCTCCGCTTCTACTGGGAGGACGTCGCTCTCGATCGGAAGCTCAGGCCGACGGGGCCGCCGATCACGATGCTGGTCGAGGGTGAGGCGCCGAAGGTCGAGGTCCTGGACGAGCGGACCATCCGCTACAGCTGGTCCCGGCCCAATCCCGAACTTCATCCCGATGGTCGCGGCGGCATCGCCCGAGTTCATCTACATGCCGGCGCACTATCTGAAGCAGTTCCACATCAAGTACGCCGATCCGGCCAAGCTGGAGGCCATGGTCCAGGCGACCACCTCGCGGGACTGGGCGCAGCTCTTCGGCCGCCGCGAGCGGATGGACAAGTTCGACAATCCGGATCTGCCGACGTTGCAGCCCTGGATGCTGACGACGCCACCACCGGCCGACCGCTACGTCGCCGTCCGGAACCCGCATTTCCACCGCGTCGACGCGAATGGTCAGCAGCTACCCTATTTCGACCAGTTCACCCTCGAGGTCGTCGAGAGCAAGCTCATTCCCATCAAGACGGGCGCGGGCCAGACGGATCTCCAGTTCCGCGGCATCGCCTTCAAGGACTACACGTTCCTGAAAGAGAGCGAGAAACGGAGCGGCCTGACGACGCTTCTCTGGCGCGAGGCGCGCAGCGCGCATCTGGCGCTCCACCCCAATCTCAACGCGGCTGATCCCGTCTGGCAGAAGCTTTTTCGCGACAGGCGGTTCCGCTTGGCGCTGTCGCATGGGCTCGATCGGGACGCGATCAACCAGTATCTCTATTTCGGCCTCGCGACGCCGGCCAACAACACGATCCTCGACGACAGCCCCTTCTACACCAGGGCGATCGGCGAGGCCGGGCCTCGGCTATGATCGTGAAGAAGGCGAATGCCCTTCTCGACGAGGTCGGGCTCGAGCGCGCCGGATTCCAACGGAGTACGCAAGCTCGAGGATGGGCGACCCATGGAGCTCATCGTCGAGACTGCCGGGGAGGACAGCGAGCAGTCCGATGTGCTGGAGCTGGTTCGCGATAGCTGGCGCAAGATCGGCTTTCGTCATCCACACCAAGCCGTCGGATCGGGAGGTCTTGCGCAATCGGATCTTCTCGGGCGAGGCGCTGATGACGATCTGGTACGGGATCGAGAACGGCGTCCCGACGGCCGATTGGAGCCCGAGCGCTTTCGCCCCCACGAGCCAGGCGGATCAGCCGCAATGGCCCAAATGGGGCCAATACTACGAGACGAAGGGGCAGGCAGGCGAGCCGCCCGCCGATCCGGCTGCCAAGCGGCTGCTCGAGCTGTTCCAGGACTGGAACGTCTCCGAGACCACGGAGCAGCGCCGGGAGATCTGGAAGAAGATGCTCGACATCTATGCGCCCGAATGCTTCACGATCGGCACCGTGGCCAATGTCAAGCAGCCGATCGCCATGCGCCGGAACATGGTCAACGTGCCGAAGGAGGGTCTCTACAACTGGGATCCTCGTGCCCAGATCGGCATCTATCGACCTGATACCTTCTGGTTCGCGAGCGAGCTAGAGCGCTTCCGTCGTCAGCGCGCGGTCTTGCGCAGCCACAAGCTCGTCTCGAGCGCACCTGCGATCAAGGGCAGTGCTGGCGATCACCGACGCGTCGAGCCGCTCGGCCATGCGGGTCACGACATAGTGGCTGGCGAAGAGCGGTTCGACGCTTCCTCCCTGCAGCAGGGCTGCGACGAGGAGCTGCTCGTTGTAGCCGCGCCAAGCCCAGCTTACCGGATAGGGGTCGGGCAGCAGGACGTCGTGGATGTGAACGACGACGCCGTTGGCAAGGCGCGGCAGCCGATGGTTCAGCAGATGGTCCACATCGCTGCCCGGCATGGCCACGTGGCTCGAGTTCGACGAAGAGGATGTCGCCGTCGGCCAGCGCCGAGAAGGCCTCATCGTCGGCATCCTGCACCAGCGTGGGCAGGTGTCGCACCGCCAGCCCCGAGAGGGCTGCGCGGGGTGACGGATCGATGCATGTGACCTCGGCATCGATGCTGCCGTCGCGGAGCGCTCGCGTCATGAAGCGGGTCGAGTGCCCCGAGCCCACCTCGACGATGCGGCGAGGTCGAAGGCGGCGGACCATGGCGTACGCGGCCGCGGCATCGAGGCGGGCGAACCAGTCCTGGTCGAGCCGAGGCTCCGGCGCCGGGCCCTTCAGCGGGGCTAGAGAGGCGCCATGTCCGTCGATCTCGCCAAGCAGGCTCAAAAAGGCCGGTTCCGCTGCCCGCAGCCGCTCCTCGATGAAGGGGTAGCTGATCGGATGACATGATGCGGCGTGGCGAAAGGGGATAAAGAACCCACCCTGCGCGATGCCCGTGAGGGTACCCAGCCTAAGCCACAGGCTTCGCCAGCGCGGGTGGGTCACGAGCACGGCCTGGAGGCTCGGGGAGCGCTCAAGGCTCCAGAACCAAGCCCTCGCGTCCGACCAGGGATCCTGGGCGGGCCTCGGCAAGCGCCACGGCGATCCTGTCGAGCTCGACGTCGTCGTGCTCTGGCAGATGATGGAAGGTGACAAGCCGGCCCGCACCCGCCTCCTCGCAGAGCCGGACGCCCTCCTGCCATGTCGAGTGACCCCAGCCCTTGAAGCGCGGATACTCCTCGTCGGTGAACGTGGCGTCGTAGATGACGATCTCGCTGCCCGCGATCAACTCGACGATCCGCGCGTCCCGTCCACGCTCAGGATGCTCGGTGTCAGTGACATAGCAGATCGACCGGCCGTCGAACTCGATGCGATAGGCCGTGGCGCCGCCTGGATGGTTGAGGGCAGCAGTCCGCACGGCGACGTCATCGTAGGGGTGGAGCGTCACGCCGGCGTCGAAGTCGTGGAAGGTCATGCTTGCATGCATGATGCCCAGCGGCACTGGGAAGAACGGCGAATCCATAAGGCTGCAGAGCACGCTTTCCAGGTCGCGGTTCTGGCGTCGCAGATGTCCATTCCACAGCTCGAAACGGTTGCCCTGCCGGTAGGCGGGTCGGAAGAAGGGCAGGCCCGTGATGTGATCGACGTGGGTGTGAGAGAGCAGGATATGCGCCACGACCGGCTGGTCACCCACCAGCATCGCATTGCCGAGCGTGCGTAATCCAGTGCCCGCGTCGAGGATGATGCGGCGGCCGGCGCAGAGAATTTCCACGCAGGCGGTATTCCCGCCGTAGCGCACCGTCTTGCGCCCCGGGCAGGGAATGGTGCCGCGAACGCCCCACAACCGGGCGGAGAACTCCCGCTTCGCCGCCATGCCCCTCCTCGTTGGGCCCTCTGCGGTGAGAGAAGCAGGAATGGAAGGCCCGGGCAACCTCATGGGCGCTCAGTCGCTTGAGGGCAGAACGCGCCGATACATGAAATACCGGCCTTCCGGAACGGCGTTCGGCAGGTCGAGCGGACGTAGACCCGGTGTCCGCAGCGCCTGATCCGAGAGGACAATGGCCCCTTCGGCGAGCATGGGCGGAAGCAGGTGGGCGAGCCAGTCGGCGAGGCGGGCGTTCCGCTCCTCGTCGCCCGTGCCGATGTCGCTATGGAGAAGCGCCGCCGGCGCCCCGATCCGCTGCAGGCCTGTCGGAACCGTTGCCGCGAAGTCCCCGACCACGAGATAGTGGTCGGGTGGCAGGCAGCCAGGGTGGGGCGCCGGGCGCCGCTCGAAGACGAAAATCTCGCGGCCTGGTAGCTTTTCTCGCAGATGGTCGTAGGTTCGGCCATTGCCGAGCCCCAGCTCGACGACAGGTCCTTGCATGTCCACAATCAGGTCGAAAGCGAGGTCCAGACAGGCGCGCTGCGCCATCAGCCGGTGGATCACGGTGTCGAGCCGGCTCAAGCTCGTTCTCCGACTCGTGTCACAGCTTGATCCGCCTTCTGCATGCATCCTATCCCCGAACACGACCAAGCGGGCTAGTCTCCCGACTGGTCGCAACACAAGCAACGGCGTCCAACGTGCGCTCGCCCATCGTTCACCACCCTGCCTATACCGTACCTCTTCCGGCGTCGCACCGATTCCCGATGGGCAAGTTCGCAGCTCTCATGGCCTATCTGAGCGATACAGGCTTGGCCCTCCCGGCCCAGCTTGCCAAGCCATCGCCGGCACCGCGCTCATGGCTCGAGCTCGCCCATCGCTCGAGCTATGTCACCGCTGTGCTCGAGCAGCGCCTGGATCCCGAGGCCGTGCGACGTCTCGGCCTGCCGCTCAGCCCGGAGCTGGCGATGCGGAGCCGGGCCGCCACGGCCGGGACGGTGCTGACGGCCAGGCTCGCTCTGGAGCACGGTGTCGCCTGCAACACCGCGGGCGGCAGTCATCATGCCTTCGCCGAAGGCGGCACGGGCTTTTGCGTCTTCAACGATGTGGCCGTGGCGGCGCTCCTGCTCCTGGAGGAGGGCACGGTGCATCGGGTCCTGGTGGTGGATCTCGACGTGCATCAAGGCGACGGCACGGCTGCCATCTTCGAGGGCGATTCGAGGGTGGTGACATTCTCGGTCCATTGCCGCACCAACTTCCCGGTGCGCAAGCGCCAGAGCGACCTCGACGTGGCCCTCGATCCGGGAACCACAGACGACGACTATTTGACCACGCTCGAGCGGACTTTGACGTCGCTGATCGATCGCGTGCAGCCGGATCTCGCCTTCCTCAACGCAGGCGTCGATCCCCATGCCGATGATCGGCTGGGCCGCCTCGCGCTTTCCGATGCGGGCCTTGCGGAGCGCGAGCGCTTGGTCCTCGATGCATGCCGCGCCCGTGGCGTTGCGCTCGCCTGCGTGGTTGGAGGCGGCTATGCGCCGACGTTGGATGCGCTGGTGGCACGCCACGCGATCGTTTTCGACGCGATCCGCGCCCTGCCCAGCTGGTAGCATGCCGCCGCTCATCGGCCGGCCTCGGGCAAAACGAAGATCTTGCCGGGGTTCATGATGTCGGCCGGATCGAGCGCGCGCTTGATGGCCGCCATCATCTCGACGGCGTCACCGTGCTCCTGGACGAGGCTCCGCATCTTGCCGAGGCCGATACCGTGCTCGCCCGTGCAGGTGCCGCCCATTGCCAGCGCCCGGTCGACCATCCGCCTCTTCACGTCCTCGGCCCGCTCCCACTCGGACGGGTCGTTCGGATCGAGCACCATGACGAGATGGAAGTTGCCGTCGCCCACATGGCCCAGGATCGGCGCCAGGAGGCCGGCCGCTTCGATGTCCTCCTGCGTCGCCCGGATGCAGGCGGCGAGGGACGAGATCGGCACGCAGACATCCGTCACCAGCGCCTGTCCACCGGGCCTGAGAGCCAAGGCGGCGTAGTAGGCATCGTGCCGTGCCTGCCACAGCCTGTTGCGTTCCTCGGCATGCGTCGCCCAGGCGAAGCGACCGCCGCCATGCTCCGTCCGCCGCCGCGCGGGCCAGCTGGGCCTGCTCTGCGACGGCAGCGTTGGTACCATGAAACTCATAGAACAGAGTGGGCGCCGCGATCAGGCCCTCGAGCCTCGAGAAGGCGATGCAGGCTCGCACCTGGACGGCATCGAGCAGCTCGATCCGGGCCACCGGGATGCCAAGCTGGATGGTCTGGATCACCGCCTCGACCGCGGCCTCGACGCTCGGGAAGGTGCAAACGGCAGCCGAGATGGCGTCGGGAATGGCATGGAGCCTGAGGCCCAGCTCGGTGATGACACCGAGCGTCCCCTCCGAGCCGATCATCAGCCCCTTGAGGTCGTAGCCGGCGGCCGACTTCCTGGCGCGGCCGCCCAGTCGAACGATCCGGCCGTCCGCCAGCACGACCGTGAGGCCGAGCACGTTCTCCCGCATCGTTCCGTAGCGCACGGCGTTGGTGCCGGAAGCGCGGGTCGCCGCCATGCCACCCAGCGTGGCATCCGCGCCCGGATCGATCGGAAAGAAGAGCCCGCGATCGCGCAGATGGGCATTCAGCTGCTTGCGCGTGACACCGGCCTCGACGCGACAGTCGAGATCGGCCTCATTGACCTCGAGAACGGCGCTCATTGCGGACAGATCGATGGCAACGCCGCCCCGCACCGCCGCCACATGGCCCTCGAGCGACGTGCCCACGCCGAACGGGATCACTGGAATCCGGTGCCGGCCGCAGATCCCGACGATGGCGGCCACCTCCTCCGTCGAGCGGGCGAACGCGACGGCGTCGGGCGGTTGCGGCGGATGATGGGCCTCGCCTCGCCCATGCTGCTCGCGGACGGAGGCATTGCAGCTGAGCCTCTCGCCCAGCAACGCCTTGAGCTCATCGAGCGCGGCGCCAAGGGCGCCGACCGCTTTTCTCGGCGTGATCACGGGGCTGCATCCTTCCTTCGACACCTGCGATGTCCTAACAGACGATCCAGGGCGGAGGCCACATGCTGCGCTGCCGGGCGGCATGTGCTCGTGCCGTGAGCATTCGGCACCGCCCGCCGCGGCCGCCGCCTCGGGCGTGGTCGCTTGTGGTACGCTCGTTGCAGCAGCGAGGGGCAGGGAGAGACGGGATGGCGGGTTCGTGGCGCAGAGCGCGGCAGGCGCTCGTCGGTGTTTGCGTGGCCGTTGGTGTCCTGGCGATGGCATTGCCGGCCTTCGCCCTGGACAAGGTCACCTTCGGAACCAACTGGAAGGCCGAAGGCGAGCATGGCGGGTTCTATCAGGCCATCGCCGACGGCACCTACGCGAAATACGGCTTGGAGGTGACGATCCGGCAGGGCGGGCCGCAGGTCAACCATGACCAGCTGCTGGCAGCCGGCCGGGTCGACCTCAACATGGGCGGCAATCTCTTCGGGCCGTTCAACTTCCTGCGCGAGCACGTGCCGATCGTCACCGTGGCCGCGATCTTCCAGAAAGAGCCACAGGTCCTGCTCGCCCATCCCGGCACCGGCATCAGCAGCTTGGCCGACCTCAAGGGACACCGGCTGCTCCTCGGGAACGACGGGCGGAACACCTTCTTTCTCTGGCTGAAGCAGGTGTACGGCCTCACCGACGACCAGGTTCGCCCCTACACCTTCAACCCGGCGCCCTTCATCGCCGACAAGAACGCGGTTCAGCAGGGCTACGTCACGTCGGAGCCCTATGCCATCGAGCAGCAGGCTGGGTTCAAGCCCGAGGTGCTGATGCTGGCCGATGCCGGCTACGACACCTACTCGACGACCATCCAGGCCCGGGCCGAGACCGTCGAGAAGCACCCGGACCTCGTGCAGCGCTTCGTCAACGCGTCGATCGAGGGGTGGTACAACTATCTCTATGGCGACAACACGAAGGCCAACGCGCTCATCAAGAAGGACAATCCCGAGATGACGGACGGCCAGCTGGCATTCACGCTGGCGGCCCTGAAGAAATACGGGATCGTGGACTCCGGCGACGCCCTGACGATGGGCATCGGCGCCATGACCAAGGCGCGCTGGGACGAGCTTCTTCAAGAAGGCCGTGAGCTGGGGCCTCTATCCGGCCGACCTGCCCATCGAGAACGGCTTTCACGCTGGCCTTCGTCGACAAGGGCGTCGGCCTCGACCTCAAGAAGAAGCTGCTGGGCAAGTAGACATGGGAGCCGCGACGCTGCCCTCCCGGACGCTGCCGGCGCGGCTCGTCGCGTGCCCTGGTTCGGCTTCGCGGCGTCGAGAAGGTCTTCTCCAACGGCACGCAGGCCCTGCGCGGCCTGGATCTCGTCGTCGGCGAGCACGAGTTCCTGAGCCTTCTCGGTCCGTCCGGCTGCGGCAAGAGCACGGCGCTGCGCCTGATCGCGGGCCTGGGCGAGGTATCCGGAGGCACGATCGACTGGCCTGCGGGCGGCGCGCGTGGCGACGTGGGCTTCGTCTTCCAGGAGCCGACGCTGATGCCCTGGGCCACGGTCTTCGACAATGTCTGGCTGCCGCTGCGCCTCCAGGGCAGGTCGCGCCGGCGGGTGCGGGACGAGGTGATGGAGACCCTGGCCCTGGTCGGGCTCGATCAGTTCGCCGAGGCCTACCCGCGTGAGCTCTCCGGCGGCATGAGGATGCGCGTCTCGATCGCCAGGGCGCTGGTCACCCGTCCCCGCCTTCTTCTCATGGACGAGCCGTTCGCCGCTCTGGACGAGATCACCCGCAATCAGGCTGAACGACGATCTGCTCCGCCTCTGGGAGCGGCAGACGCTGGACCGTCGTCTTCGTCACGCACAGCGTCTACGAGTCGGTCTATCTCTCGAGCCGCATCGTCGTCATGGCGCCGCGTCCGGGGCGCGCGGTCGAGGAGATCGAGATCGCAGCGCCCTATCCGCGCAGCGAAGCTCTACCGGACGTCCGAGCCCTATAATGTCGATTGTCGGGCGGTGTCCGCCGCGCTGCACCGCGTGATGGACGAGTGAGCCGATGTCGACGCTCGATCAGGCGCGACGACGTGTCGGTCGAGCGACCGAGGAGCCGAGGCGCCTGGAACTCCGGCCCGGGTCGAGGCGCATCGCCCGGATCGTGGCCCCCCTCACCCTGCCGCTCCTGGCGCTCGCTCGGTTGGGACCTGGTGGTCCGGCTCAACCACATCCCTCCCTATATCCTGCCGGGGCCTCTTCTGGTGGCCAAGGCGCTGTGGACGGACTGGGGCACCCTCTATCCTTCCCTGCTCGTCACCTTGAAGATCACCTTCATGGCGCTGGGCGTCGCCATCGTCGGCGGTGTCGGGCTGGCCGTCCTGTTCAGCCTCTCGCGGTGGATCGAGCTGGCGCTCTTTCCCTTCGCCGTGATCCTTCAGGTGACGCCCATCATCGCGATAGCGCCGCTCATCCTGATCTATGTCGACAACACCTATGCGGCGCTCCTGATCTGCGCCTGGATCGTGGCCTTCTTCCCGATCCTCTCCAACACGACGCTCGGCCTCAACAGCGCGGACCACAATCTGCGCAACCTCTTCGAGCTCTATCGGGCGTCGCGCTGGCAGGAGCTGCGCTATCTCCGCCTGCCGGCCGCCATGCCCTACTTTCTGGGCGGCCTCAGGATCGCCGGCGGCCTGTCGCTGATCGGCGCCATCGTGGCGGAGTTCGCCGCGGGCACGGCGGGCACGGGCTCCGGCCTCGCCTATCGCATCCTCGAGGCCGGCTACCGGCTCAACATCCCCCGCATGTTCGCGGCGCTCATCCTCATCTCGGTGACGGGCATCGTGATCTTTCTGTTTTTCACCCTGCTCTCGCATCTCTGCCTTCGCCGTTGGCACGAAAGCGCGGTTCGTCGCGAGAACTGAGCTCGCCGCTTCGGTATGGGAGCTGGACCGCGGCCTCTCAGCTGATCGTGGCGAGCACGGGTGCCGATGGCGCCGGAGCGGACGTCCCGATCTGAAAGGCGGCCGACAAGTCGGCAGCTGCTCGCGCCGCGGATGCCTCGTCGTGCGCGTGGATCAGAGCGAGCGGCTCGTCGGAGGACACCCACTCACCCACTGCCTTGACCGCATCGAGGCCGACGCTGTGGTCCAGCTTCGCGCCCGCAGACTGATTGGCCGCCGCCAAGCCTCACCACAGCCAGCCCCAGCGCCCTGGCGTCGATGCCCACGATCCAGCCGGCTCTCTCGGGGCTGCACTGCCAGCCAAGACCGGGGCGCGCGGCAGATAGAGGGTCGGGCGATCGAGCAGATCCGAGGGCCCGCCCAGCAGATGGATCATTCGACCGAGCCGCTCGGCGGCGGCGCCGGAGCGGAGTGCCTGCTCGACCATGGCCTCGGGCGCGCTCGAGCGTCGGGGCCAGACCGCCCAGCGCCACGAGATGAGCGGCCAGCGAGCGGGTAACCGCCCAGAGCCTCGGGTCGACGGCCTCGCCGCGAAGCGCTGCCACCGCCTCGCCCACCTCGAGGGCGTTACCTGCGGTGCGGCCGAGGCATTGACCCATCTCGGTCAGCAGCGCACGACAGGGCAGGCCTGCGCCGCCGGCGACGCGAGCGATCGTCGCCGCCAAGGCCTCCGCCTCGCGGCGGGTCGCGAGAAAGGCGCCGGAGCCCGTCTTGACGTCCATCACGAGGGCCTGGGCACCGCCGGCTAGCTTCTTCGAGAGGATGGAGGAGACGATGAGCGGAAGGCTGTCGACCGTCCCTGTCTCGTCGCGAATGGCGTAGAGGCGGCGGTCGGCCGGCGCCAGATCGGCGGTGGCGCCGACGATGGCGCAGCCAGCCTCGCGAACGGCCCGACGGAAGGTCGGCGTGTCCACGTCTGCGCGGTAGCCGGGGATGCTCTCGAGCTTGTCCAGCGTGCCACCGGTATGGCCGAGGCCACGGCCCGAGATCATTGGGACGAAGCCACCGCAGGCGGCAACGATCGGGGCGAGGACGAGGCTCACCTTGTCGCCGATCCCGCCCGTCGAGTGCTTGTCGAGCGCCGGGCCCGGCAGCTCGTCCCAAGCCAGCACGCCGCCCGAGTCGCGCATGGCCAGGGTGAATGCCACCGTCTCGGACTCGCTCATGCCCTTGAGGCAGACGGCCATCGCGAAGGCGCCGGCCTGGGCGTCGCTGGCGGTGCCCGTGGCCAGCGCTTGGACGAGCACGTTGATAGCCGTTCGGTCGAGCGTCTCCCCAAGCCGCTTTCGGCGGATGATCTCCTGCAGCAGCGCCAAGCATCGGCTCCCGAGGCCCCATCGGCCCGCCGGTCATCCTACGGCGAAAGGGCGGCTCGTCGAGGCCCTGAAGCCGAGGCAAGCGTCGAGATCAGAAGCTCAGCGTGATGTTCACCGTGTCGACATAGACCCCTGCCGGCACGGACTGACGCCCCGGGATCGAGCCGTAGACCGGCACCGTGCCGCTCCCTCGGTCCGTGAGGGTGATCGTCTGCCCGGCCTTGCCGGTTCGCCACACCGTCTTCCGAGCGTCGTCCTTGTACAGCTCGTAGGCGATCCGCTCGCCGCCACCGCTCGCCATCATGCGGGTCTTGGCGGCCCCGCCCTGGCCGCCGTCCAGCTCGATCAGCAGGTCACTCGCGGGACAGTCGTCGTAGCCGATGCTGCCTTCCGCTAGGAGTGGATCGCGCTGGCCGCTGACATAGGTGCCAAAATCGATCGAGCTCGAGGTTACCGTGCATGTCACCTCGACCTCGACCCGAACGTCGAGCGTGCCGCTGTCGCCGGCGGCGTGGGCGTCGACCGAGGCCCCCGCGAGAGCCAGGAGCGCCATGAGCCTGGCTGAGCGTCGTGGCATGATGGGCTTCTCCCCGAGCTGGCAGTGGCCGGTGGCGTCGGACCATGCGGGCCTATCCGGCTTCGGGAAGACTACGGTCGCGCTGGTTAACGCCCGGCTAACGCCGTGCTTTGTCCCTCCTTGGTCCCGCGGCAGCGCTGTGCAGCCTTCTCGGTAAGGCCGGTGCGCCCCACAGGCCCTTCAGCGATGATTCGGAACCGCCTATTGCGTTGCCTCGGATCGCTGGCTAGGCCCGCTCGTCACGACAGATCGAGCCGCTGGCCGCTCGTCCGGTCGAAGAGAAGCAGGTTCTGGCGCGCGAAGCTGATGCCAATCGGCTCGCCCTCCGCGAGGCGTCGCTTCTCGGCGAGCCGCGCCTTGATCAGGCTGCTGCCGAAGCGGATGTTGACGATCGAGCTGTCGCCCAGAATCTCGGTGAGATAGACGCTGGCGGGAAAGCCATCCCCGCCGATCCGCACGTCGCCCGGCCGGACGCCCAGGATGATGGCCCGCGGCTGGCCCGTTCCCGACTCTACGACGGGGAGCTCGAGTGTCTGGCCTTCGATCGAGACAGTACGGCCGCTGAGCTCGCCCGGGATGAGGTTCATTGCAGGATTGCCAAGGAAGCTCGCGACGCGCGTGCTCGCGGGCCTGTCGAAGACGTCCTCCGGCGAGCCGACCTGGGCCAGCTCGCCCTCGAAGAAGACGGCCATCCGGTCGGCCATCGTCATCGCCTCCTCCTGGTCGTGGGTGACGTAGACCGTCGTCACGTCCAAGGAGCGCTGCAGCTTCATCAGCTCAACCCGCGTCTCGACACGGAGCTTGGCATCGAGATTGGAGAGGGGCTCGTCGAGCAGGAAGAGCTTGGGCTTTCTCACGATCGCCCGCGCCAGCGCCACCCGCTGCTGCTGGCCGCCCGAGAGCTGGCCCGGCTTGCGCTCCAGCAGCTCATCGATCCGGACGCGGGCAGCCGCATCCGCCACCGCCTGGTCCATCTCGCGCTTCGCGGTGCCGACCATCCGTAGCGGAAAGCTGATGTTCTGACGGACGGTCATGTGCGGGTAGAGCGCGTAGCTCTGGAAGACCATCGCGACGTCGCGATCGCCGGGCTCATGCTCTGTCACATCCTCGCCGTCGACAAGCACCTGGCCCCGATCCGCCTTCTCGAGGCCGGCCAGGATGCGCAGCGTCGTGGTCTTGCCCGATCCGGATGGTCCGAGAAGCGCGAAGAACTCGCCCGGGCTCGACATCGAGATCGAGGGAACGCAGCGCCGTTACCGGCCCGTGGGTCTTGACGATGCCCCGCATGCCCACCCGACCGAGACCCGGTCATCGTCGCCCCCCACCCTTGACGGCTCCGATCGTGAGGCCCTTGACGATGTGACGCTGCGCAAACAGCCCGAGAATGATGACGGGGCCCATGGCGATCATCGCGGCGGCGCCGAGCTTGGCCCACTGCGTCTGCTCGATGCCGACGAAGTTGAACATGTAGACGGTCACCGTTTGAATGGTCTTGCCGCCGAGCAGCACGGCGAACAGGAACTCGTTCCAGGCGTTGAGGAAGACGAAGACCACCGTGACGGCGATGCCGCCGCGCACCTGAGGCAGGATCACGTACCAAAAGGCGCGATAGCGATTGGCCCGATCCAGCAGAGCCGCCTCCTCCATCTCCCGCGGGATGTCCTCGAAGTAGGAGACAAGGAGCCAGATCGCGAAGGGAAGCGAGAAGGTCAGATAGACCGTGACCAGCCCGCGATAGGTGTCGATCCAGCCGATCTTGTTGAACAGCAGGAAGAAAGGAATGACGAAGCCGATGCGTGGCAGCATCTGCGTGGCCAGGATGTAGAAGCCGATCGGGCGACGCCCGAAGAAGCGGAGCCGGGCGAACGCGTAGGCCGCGGGCACGGATACCAGGATCGTGACGATCGTGGTGAGAATGGCGACTGCAAGGCTGGTCGCGAGATGCGGCAGAATGGAGGTCGCCCCGAAAATCACGTCGGGGTAGTTCCGCCAGACAGGGCTGAAGATGAAGAGTGGCGGATAGGCCATGACGTCGATCTCGTTCTTGAGCGACGTCACGAAGGTCCAGAGCACCGGAAAGGCCCAAAGGACCATGACCAGCGACACGAGGGCAACGAGCAGGAGCGCGCGCAGGCCGCCGGCTCTCATCGAGCGGTCCTGAGTGCCATCAGAATGCCCGAGATGCCCAAGGAGATGATGAGCAGGACGACGGCGAGGGCCGAGCCGTAGCCGAAGTTCAGCTCGATGAACGAAGTACGATAGGCGTAGAGGTTGAGGATCTGCGTGGCCGTGCCCGGGCCGCCTCCGGTGAGTGCCAGGATCGCGTCAAACGCCGACAGCGCCATCACCATTCTCAAGATGACAACGATGATGATCGCTGGCCGCAACAGCGGCAGCGTGATGTAGAGAAAGCGCTTCACGGCGCTCGCGCGGTCGATGCGCGCGGCTTCGTAGAGATCGGTCGGAATGGAGGCGAGGCTGGCGAGAAAGACGAGGAAGGCGAAGGGGGTCCATTGCCAGGTGTGGACGAGGATCACGGAGACGAGCGCCATGGTGCGGTCGCCCAGCCAGTTGTGCGAGCCGAGGCCTAAGGCGATCGATGCCAGGTCGAGCAGTCCCGTCCTGGGCGTGAAGAGGAGCTGGCGCCATATCAGCCCGATGACGACGGGCGCCAGGACGATCGGCAGGATCGCCGCTACCCTGAAGATCGGCTGGCCCGCCGGCACCCGCATCACCAGCAACGCCAGACCGAGCCCGATGACGAGCTGCAGCGTCACCGTGACGGAGGTGTAGATGGCACTCAGCCGCAACGCCTCGAAGAACCGGTCGTCGGCCAGCATGTCGCGATAGTTGGCGAGCCCGACGAAGCCGTTCATGAACGGCATCGAGAGGTTGATGCTGAAGAAGCTGTTCCAGATGAGATAGGCGAGCGGAAAGGTCGTGGTGACGAGGAGGATCAGGAACGCCGGTCCGACCATGACGAGAGCAAATCCTCGCTCTCCCTTGAGGGCGGCAGCCATTCTGGCACCCATTCGCACGCTTCCCGCTCGCCGGCGGTAGCCAGCTCACTGCCCCATGATACGGTCGATCTTCGCCTGCGACGTCTCGAGAGCCTGCTTCGGTGTCATCTGGCCGACTAGAGCGGCCTGAACGGCGGTGGCCATCTCCGTGCCCACGGCCGGCCACTGTGGCACGCGTGGCCGCCAGTCCGCATCGGTATCCTGCTGCATCGATTCGGTCGCCGCCTGGATGAAGTTCTCGCCGCCGCTCTCGAGGATCTTGCGGAACTCGGGCGTGTCCCAGATCGAGGTGCGGTTCACGCCGAAGCGCAGCGGGCCTGTGCCGCCATAGGATGTGCGGATCTGGGTCTCCTTGGAGGTGGCCCATTGCACAAACAGCCAGGTCGCCTTCTTGGCGCGGTCGGAAAGCGCGCCGTTGACCTGGAAGCTCCAGTTCCAGATCGAGGTGACGCGACGCCCAGAGGGGCCCTTCGGCCAGCGAGCGCAGGAGACATTCCCGGCCACCCGCGACCGCTTCGGGTCGGCGAAGAGATAGGCCTGGGTGAAGCCGTCGATATAGGAGCCGAGCCTGCCCTGGCCGAAAGCGTCGCCCAGCTCCGGCCAGTTCCAGTTCTCCACGCCCGGCGGGGCGAAGCGCTTCTCGAGGTCGATGTACCATTCGAGCGCGGCCAAGGCCTCGGGCGTGTTCCAGTCGAGCTTGCCGCTGGACGTGAACCACTTCCCGCCGAACTCGCAGAAGATCGACGGATAGATGTACATGTTCTGGCCGGGGCCGGCGAAGCCGCGCAGCGCCGCCCCCCAGATGTGATTGTCGGGATCGTGTATCGCCGCCGCGTTGGAGACGTACTGCTCCAGCGTCTCAGCCGGTTGCAGACCCTTCGCGGCATAGAGATCCTTGCGGCAGAACTGGATGGTGGCCTCGCCGTCGAACGGTAGCCCGTACAGCTTGCCGTCGATGGACGTCGCGGCCCGCCAGCCGGGAATGATGTCGTCGACATCGAACCATTCGGGATCGGTGAGGGTCTTGTCGTTCAGATAGATGTCGAGAGGGTCGATCCACTTGTTCGTCACATAGAGCGGATAATACATCGGGTCCGTCTGCGAGCTCGCGAGGTTACCGGTCTTCGCCGACAGGTCGAGCACAGCCTTCTGGCGCAGGTCGAGCGGCGGGATTTTCTGGAAGGCGACGTCGATGCCGGTCAGCGCCTTGAACTCGGGCAGGCGCGCGAGCAGCCGATCGGTGCCAGCGAAGGGAATGCCTGCTACCTGGATCGATTCGCCTGAAACCTGCTTCCAGTCGATCTTGGCTTTCTCATAGGCGGCCAGATCCATGCCTTCCGCACGCGCGGACCGCAGAACCCAGGGTGCCGCTACCCCGATGGCCGTGGCACCTGCCGCCAATCGCATCAGCTCGCGACGGGTGGTCGCGACGGCGCCACGTGACTCCTCTGGCTTCGTCATTGCCCTGCCTCCCTTTCGACGCTGCATGGTGTGCGTCGTTTGCCTCGGCCTTATGGCCGTCTTTAAAACACTGAGCTTCGGCGATGACAACCAAGCGATGCTAACGTTGTCATCGGGTTCTGTCAAAGGCTCGCGACGCCCTGAGCGCTAGAAGGCCGGGTTGTGGATGACCGGGATCAACGTGGCTGATGCGAGGCGCGTGGCCGGGACCGGCTGTCCGCTCAGCTCGGCGGCTCGTTCTTGGGCGGCGCGGTGGATCCTGAGGACAAGGGAGCGCTCTGTAACCCGTCGCAGACCGGCTTGGGCAGCTTCTCGGCGATGCCGTAGGCCTCCCGTCGGCGGTCCATCTCCTGCCACACCTCGGATGGATGGATGCCCAGCTCGGTCAGCAGCACCGTCAGATTGTACAGGAGGTCGGCGCTCTCGCGGACCACCGCCTCGCGCTCGGCGCGGACGGCGTCGATGGCCACCTCGGCGGCCTCCTCCACGACCTTCTGCGCCATTTTGGCGACGCCCGCGGCGAGGAGCTTGGCGGTACGGGGCGTCACGGGTGTCTCGGGGTGAGCGCGAAGTGCCTCGGCCAGAAGCGCCAGCCGGTCCGTGCCCTGAGCAGCGGCGCGGGCAAGCGTGTCCGGCGCGGGCTGCCGCTTGGTCTTGGATTTGGCTTGTGACTTTGAGGAGCTCATCGAGCTAGGTCGATGCCTGTCAGCGAGGCCATCGCATCGGCCACCCCAGGCGCTGCCGCAAGGATCACATTGCCCTTCACGAGGCCGTCTCCCGCGAGAAAGTCGTTGACGCGGCCACCCGCCTCCGTGACGAGCAAGATGCCGGCAAGACAGTCCCAGGCGTTGATGTGGAGCTCGGCATAGGCGTCGGTGCGGCCGTCGGCGACATAGGCGAGGCCGAGAGCTCCTGAGCCCGACCGTCTGAAGCTCGCACCCATGTCGAGCACCCGACCGGCAATCGCGAAATATCGCTCGATCGGTGTTCGGGTCGACCAACCGAGCTCGACAGAAGCAGTGGCCATCTCTGTCGTGGGCGCCACGGCGATCGGTCGTCCGTTCAGGCTGGCGCCATGGCTACGCCGTGCAAAGAACAGCTCATCCGTTGCCGGATTGAGAATGGCTCCAAGCTCGATGGTGCGGCCCACGAGAAAGGCGATCGAGATGCAGAAATGCGGGATGGAGCGCACGAAGTTCGCTGTGCCATCGATCGGATCGACGACCCAGAGACGATCCTTGATCTCTCCCCCTCCCTCCTCACCGAGCAATCCGTCGTCCGGGAAGGAATCGGCTACAGCCTCGGCGATCAGCCGCTCGACCGCCGTGTCGACCTCGCTCACATAGTCCTGTGGTCCCTTGAGTGAGACGGAGAGCCCACCTCGGTCACGGAACCGGTCGAGCGCAAGAGCCCCAGCCTGCCGGATCACCTGCAGGCAGATGTCGGCCCGTGCCTCAAGTGTCTCGCTCATCGATTGGTCACCATTGCCCGCCCTGTATCGTTGCTCATTATCGTCGCGCTCGAGGCGGGGGATGCCACACCCGGAAGGCGAGCCCTCGCGGACTGCCTGCAGGCTGTCCGAAGTGCTGGACCTCTTCTACTCACGAGCGATCCGTATGCAAGGTCGCTTCCAGCATCGCCAATGGTCACGAGAACGGCGGATCGTCGGGCGCCCCAACGCCGCCTCAAGTTAGCACAGCCATCACCCAGGCGAGCCCGAGTATACCCAATGCAGCAACGGCGTAGACTCGCTGCGCATTCCGTCCTTGCGGGATGTGCTGGCCGCCCAGAACAAGGCCCGCCCCGATGGCACCGCCGACCAGGAAGCCCAGCACGTGGGCGCCGATGTCGACATCCTTGCCACCAAAGCCGAGGAACGCGAGCAGCATCACGCCGCCACCGACAGGTGCGAAGCGTCGCAACCCGCCGTGCCAGCGTACGGGCCGCGTGAGCCAGCCGTGCGTGGCGAGAATCCCGACCGTGCCGAAGAGAGCCGTCGAGGCGCCTACGGCGGTGTGGTCCGCGGGCTGCAGGAGCGCGTTCAGCGCGTTGCCGAGCCCGCCGGCTACGAGGGTCGCAAGCCAGGCAAGCCCCGAGCCAAGCACGGGCGCCGCGAGCAGGCCGAACAGCATACCGAAAGCAACATTGCCCAGGAGGTGGAGCAGGCCGACATGGAGGCTGAGTGCTGTGATCGTTCGCCACCATTCGCCTGCCCGGATCAGGCTGGCATTCGCAGCGCCGACCGCCGGCCAGTCGATTCCGAAAGCATGTCGCTGATCGACCGCAAAGAAGAACAGCATGAGAGCGCAGTAGGCGATCGCTGCGTCCAACCCTTCGAGAGCGGGACCGAGAGGCGGCTCGGGTGAGGGCACATTCTCCTCGTCATAGGCTTTGAGATGTGCGCCGGCTCTCTCGGCGTCGTCTGCCGCCACCAGCAGCGCCATCGCGCCGTCTGCGTGCATGATCAGGCTCTCGATGCCGACCGCCATCAGCACGAGAGCACGCTCGTCGAGGGGGCGACGGCCGTGCGCCCGTGCGATCACGACGGGGTCAACCAATCCGACTATCCACTACGGTGCTCAGCTTGCAGTGGCATCCGCGCCGCTTCCGACCTGCCAGCTGCCGTCCCAGCTCTCGGCCGGCGGGTTGGTCTTCAGAAGCTCGAGGCGGCGTAGGAAGACGCGGCTCGGACCGTCGTCGGCGACGAGATCGAGGCAAGACTGGAAGGACCTGCGCGCCAGATTCCAGTCACGACGACGATAGGCTCCAAGGCCCAGCTCGAAGCTCTCGATGAGACGGGCGGTGGCGGGCTCCAGCGCCGGACGCGGCGCCATCAGCTCGAACACCGGCTCGGGGCGTGTGCGGCCGCGCACGCGGACGATATCGACGGCCCGGAAGGCGAAGAGATCGCGGGCGGCCTCACAAGTCGCCTGCGCCACGAGGATCCGTGTTCCGAGGGCCTTATTGGCCGCTTCCAAACGCGCCGCCAGATTCACCGTATCGCCGATTACCGTGTAGTTGCGGGCCTGCGCCGAGCCGATGCTGCCCATCACGACACCGCCCGTGGCGAGCCCTGCGCGCATCTCGAGCCCCGGCGCGACCACCGCAAGGTCGAGATCGGCCAGAAGCGCCTCACGGAAGGCAGGCAGTCGCGCCCGCTGATCAAGCGCAGCGGCACACGCCTCGCCGGCGTGATCCGTCGGCTCGGTGAAGGGCGGGCCCCAGAAAGCCATGATGGCATCGCCGATATACTTGTCCGTCACACCCGAGCGATCGCCGATCGGGCGCGCCATCGTCGCGATATAGGCGTTGAGGAAGCGCATCAGCGCTGGAGCGGGCAGCCGTTCGGTGAGGCCGGTGAAGCCCTCGAGGTCGAGGAAGGAGACGGTGACCTCGGTCCGGGATCCTAGCTCGAGGTCCTGCGCCTGATCGACGAGGCGACGGATGATGCGGGGGTCCAGATACTCGCCGAAGAGACGCTGCAGCCTCTGCCGCCGGCGCTCTGCCGTGATGTCGCGCAGAACCGCTATCACGCCGATCCGCTCGCCGCCCGCATCGCTCGAAGCCCGAAGGAAGGTCGTGCTCACGCTCAAGCTACGGCTCTCGCCGCCGCGGGCAAGCTCGAGCTCCTCACTATGGGTGGTCTCGGCCTCGTAGATGGCCTTGAGGATCAGCTCGGTCAGAGCCTCAAAGCAGGGCTCCACCAGAAAGATCTCGGCGAAAGGCCGGCCGAGCACCTCGGCCGGGTCCAGGCCAAGGATGGCGCCAGCCGCCGGGTTGAGCGAGACGACCGTTCCCGAAAGGTCGATCGTGAGCACCCCGTCGCTCATCTGCATGAGGATGCTCTCATGGATGGCGGCCGTGTGGCGCCCCGCCGCTGTCATTCCCGGACCCCGCCGCCGATGGGAGGCGGCATATCAGTCGCCGCCCGGATACAGCATAGGTGGGACTGCGGGACGCTGCTAGGCACCACCGCCGCGGTTGGCGCCCTACCGGATACTGGCGTAGCCCAGCATGCTGATCACCGAGCTCTGCAGGCTGTCGATGACCGACCCCACCGAGCGCCCGATCAGGTCGAGCCTGACGATCTGCTCGATCCGTGGGCGAGCCGCATGAAGCTTATGGGCTGGGAACACCCGCTCGAGAAGGCCACAGGCATCGGCGAGCGCGATGATCATGACATCGCGTGGATCGGGGATGTCGTCGGACTCGAGAAGGTCGGTGATCCTCAGCTTCACCTCCTGCTGCTCCTGAGCATCGATCAGCGGATAGCGCCGGGTCTCGAAGGCCCAGAGCACACGGCTGTTCTCGATTCGTAGGATGCCCCGCTCGACGAGACTGTCGAGAGCGGCATTGTAGAGTTCGGGGCCGCGGTGCCGGAGGGTCTCGAGCCATGCCGCTGTGCTCGGGGTCGTGCCGGCGTCGGCGAGATCGGCCAGGACGCAGTCGAGGAGCGGCTCGCCCGTAGGCGTGGGATCGATCACGATCAGATGCTCGAGGTCGGTGTCGATTCGGTCTCGTATCGCCAGATCCATGAGCACGGCGCCGGCCAGCGCCGTGTTGATCAGCAGCTCGTTGATGTCGAGGAAGCGGTCCCGCGTCTCGTCGTGCGACAGCAGCAATATCTCTTCGGCAAAGGTGACCATGGCCGGCCCGCAGGGCGGCTTGCTACGATCGCTGCCGAGCTTGGCCAGGATTTCCGAGCTGCGCCGCCTCGGTCCAAAGTCGCGCGAGCATGAAGGTTTGGCAAGCATCAGTTGATCGCCCGTCGAGTGGACCGCTCAGCCTGGCCTGTTCCTCTGGGAGCGCCCGTCGTGCTAGCCTCTTCTCGACGCGGCGACCGCAGAGTGCGAGATGACTGGACGGCGTCGGAGCAGCGAAGTCTGGCGGCTGGCCGGTGGGCCACGCCCCGAGGCGAGCTCGTCGTCGAAATGACCGTGACAGTCGAGCTCTTGATCAGCGCCGACATTGGGGAGATCGCCCGGGTTCAGGAAGCCGTCGCGGGGCTCGCGGGTGAAGCTCCGTTACCGCCGCGGGCCAGTCACGTGCTCTCCGTGGCCCTCGATGAGCTGCTGAGCAATGTCATTGTGCACGGCTATGGGGGCCAGGCCGTTGGCCAGAGCATCGGCATCCGCATCGAGAGGGAAGCCTCAAAGGTGCGGGTCGAGATCGTGGATCGGGCCCGTCCTTTCGATCCGACAACGGCCGACACGCCGGATCTCGGCGGTGCGCTGGAGAGCCGGGAGATCGGCGGTCTCGGCATTCACTTGGTCCGCACGCTGGTGCAGGGTTTGAGCTACGATCGGGGCCCAGGCGAGAACCGAACGCGCTTCACCGTGCCGATCGGGGCGGCGGATCTGCCAAAATCATGACCTAGGGGCGTTGGGGAGGAGCGATGTCGGTACTATCGATCGGCGAGGAGCAGACTGCTAATGCCATCGTCCTGGAGCCTTCCGGGCGCCTCGACAGCGTGACGGCCAAGGCCTTTGAGACCGCCCTCATCGGCAAGATCGACGCAGGGGCGAAGAGGGTGGTTCTCGACCTGGGTCACCTTGCGTACATCAGCAGTGCAGGGCTGCGCGTCTTGTTGATTGCGGCCAAGCGGCTCAAGAGCGTCGGCGGCGCGCTCGTGCTGTGCGCTCTCAACCCTTCGGTGCGTGAGGTCTTCGAGATCAGCGGCTTCGTCTCGATCCTCGAGGTCCATCCGGACCGCGATACGGCGCTCTCGGGCTAGCCGCCGTCGCTCGATGGCAGGTGGTGGCGCCGAACGCCCCGGCCGAACCCGGTGAGGATCGAGGCGCCGCTGGCACCCACGAGCCGCCCCAGGGCCTCGACCGGCAGCGCCGGCCCTGCCAGCTCCACCTCGGCGCCAGCGGCAATATCCTCTGGTCCCACGGCCGCCAGGCTCACAGCCGAGAGTGTCATCGACACGCGGCCGACGAAGGGGGCCTCCGCGCCAGCGGCGACCACAAAGGCTCGGCTGGTGGCCCAGCTCGGCACGCCGTCGGCATAGCCGGCGCCGATCGTCGCGATCCGTTCCGGTCCTTTCGTGCGATAGCTCTCGCTGTAACCGACGCCCACCCCGGCGCCGACCGTAGCCACGCGCAGCACGGGCGCCGTCACCCGGTAGGCGATCTCGATCGGCTGGTGCCCGTCCGTCGCCGCCTGCAGCCCGAAGAGGGCACCACCGATGCGGGCGATGTCGAGGTGAAATCGCTGGTCAAGGTCGAGGCAGGCCGAGGTGGCGATGCTGAGCGGCGCAGGGCCAAGGGCTGCGGCGAGCTGTTGGAATCGCTCGAGCTGGCGAAGATTGGCGGTCGACCCTGGCTCCGCGAAATGAACGAGCTGCGTGATCAGCGCGGCGAGCTTCAGGCGGCCGAAAGCCGGCTCGGCTGCAGCCGCCGCCACGTCGTCGTCCAACAGGCCCAGACGTGTCAGCCCGCAGTCGAGCTGGATTGCGACTTCCATCTCCTGATCATCGGCCAGGCACGCACGGAGGTCTGGTAAGGAGGCCAGGACCGGCACGAGACGATTGGCGCGAAAGAGGGCGGGAGACATCCCCGCGAGCCCATGCAGCACGAAGATCCGGGCCTCGGGCAACAACCTCCGAAGGCTCAGGCCCTCGAGATGGTCCGCGACCCAATAGGTGTCGCACCCGGCACGCGCCAGCCGCCGCGCGACCGGCTCGAGACCGAGCCCATAGGCGTCGGCCTTGAGCGCGGCACCCAGTGTGCGGCCCCCGAATTGTCGCCGAGCGAAGGCGAAGTTGCGCTCGATAGCATCAAGGTTGACCGTCAGTCGGGCAGTCGACGCATCAAGAGCGAAGGTATCGATCGTGGCGCTCATCGGAAAGGCGGACAAAAGCCGACCTCGATTCGTCCACACGCGCCGCGCCGCCAGTGTGCGCCGCGGCTGCCGGTCTCCAAAAGCGCCTGCTGTCCGGCTACGTCATCAGCGGCAAGCCAGCGCACGGGGCTCCGGATCGAGGCGGCGCCGCAGCCGCTCTCGGGGCGATGGAGGATGTAGCGCAGGAGCCCCTGATATTTGAGCTTGACCGCGACGATCTCGAAATCGTTGGCAAGCAGATTGCGCCAGCTCGGATAGTTCGCCGGAGCCGAGGTCGCATAGAGGTCGGTGATGCCTCTTGCCTCGGCCATCAGGATTCGTCGCTGCGTAAGCTCGCGATGCAGGCCCTGGCCGCGCTGTGCCGATGCTACGGCGCAGCCGGAAGCCTTGGCGAGCGGCCCGCCGACCGCCAAGCCCAGCTCCTGCCAAGCACCGTCGTCAGGAGCGATCCGGCATTGAAGGATCCCATAGGCGACGAGCCGGCCGGAGCTGCGGACGCCGAGGATATGGCCGTCGCCGGCCAGCACGCTCTCGAAATACTCGGGCTTCTCGGGATTGACGATGCCCTGGCGCGGGAGATCGGCCAGGGCGGCATGATGCAGCGCCACGACCGTCGGAAGGTCGGCCAGTGTCAGCTCGCCCCACTCAAGCGTGGAAACTACCGGCGCTTCCACCTCAGCCACGAATGATCTCGGCATAGTTGAGCATGGCGAGCGGTGGGTAGAGCTGCAGCCGCTTGGCAACCTCGATGTTGATGATGAGCGAGAAGCGCTTCAGCGTCTGGACCGGAATCGATGCCGGCGGAACGTGTTGCACCAGGATCTGCTCCGCCATCGACGCGGTGAGCTGGCCGATCGAGTAGTATCTGCAGATCAGCCCTGCCAGGGCGCCACACTGGCGGATGGCAAGCTCGGTGGACGCGAATCCTGGCAGTCCAAGATCGAGCGCTGTGGGCGTGACGACATCACAGATCGTGCCGAAGAATGTGTCGGGCAATAAGTAGAGCCAAGTTGCCCCGGCCTGCTTGATCTCCGCCAGCAGCTGCCGGTACCCGTCCGCCACGGGTCGGCCATCCGCGCCGAGGGTGAAGCGCCGCTCGACGAGTCTGAAACCCATCTCCGGCCCTAGTCGCCTGAGCTCCTCGACCAGCACCAACGAGTTCTGCTCGGTCGGCGTGTAGAGCGCGCCGAGCACGTCGAACGGACGGTAGGACTGGATCGCGCGGATCTGGGTCGCGGGTGGCACGACGTGAAACGCCCCGGTGACGTTGCGCTTGGACGACGCGAGCGACGGAACGACCTTGGCCTGGACAGGCGCAGCGACAAGCGTGAAGACCACGGGAATGTCGGTAACGTATCGCGCGGGATCGGGCGCGTCGTACGGGCCGACCACGCCGAGCGTTACCGGCGTGCCCCAGGTGTAGACAAGGTCCGGACGCGTTCGCTTGATCTCGTCGACGAAACCGGCAACGCGGCTGATGTCCCTGTTGGCGTCCCGATGAATCAGGTCCACTGGGACCTTGCGTGCCGCCAGATAGTCCTCGAACCCGCGCTCGACGTCGGTGCGGCCGCGATAGGTGATTATGTAGATGCGATAGCGGCGGCTGCCCGAGGCATCTTGGGATTGGCCACGCGCAGCCACAGGGGCGACGGCGGCGCCGGCTCCCATCGCAAGCATCGAGCGCCGGTTGATCAACGAGCGCATGGCTCGTGCCTCCCCTCAGCCGCGCCGCGCCGGTGACACCGCTAGCGGTGCAAGCGCACCCATGACGGCCACCAATGCGAGCGCGCCGGCTGCAACAACGATCGCCACGACGAGCACGGCGACGTCAAACCCGTATCGCGCAAAGATCATAGCAGCAATGGCCGGGCCGATGGCATTGCCGGCTCGCTCGATCAGCCGGAAGAAGCCGTAGACAGAGCCCTCCGGCAAGTCAGGAGCGAAGCGTCGCCCGAGCTCGCCCACCAGGCTCGACTGCGGGGCGATGCTTATCGCCTGGCCGATGCCGAGTTGCAGCATGAGAAGGGCGGCGCCGACGGCCGGCCCCCAAAGATAGACGTGAACCACCGCGAGCGCGGCAATGAGCGCTCCTGCGGCGACGAACCAGGGTCGTGCGCGCCAACGATCGGCCAATCGCGCGGCCTGGGGAACGATGAGCAGCATCGCGACGGCATAGAGCATCTGGATCCGACCAATCGTTGCGCTGTCGAAGCCGGAGCCGGCAATGAAGAGCGGCACGAGATAGAAGGACACCGCAGAGAGCATCAGCTTTGCGGGCAACGCGCAGCCCACGAGCAGGGTAGCCAGAGGCAACCGCGTCAACAGGTGTCGAGCCCCCGTAAGTCCCCAGCCCCGGGCGGACGACGAGCTCGAGGGGCGCCGGTCGGGCGGCATGGTGATGCGGGCGCAGAGGAGCGCGGCGGCAGCGAGCGCTGCCGAGACGACGAAGGCTTCCCTGATGCCGACCCTGTCGGCCAGAATGCCGCCAACGGGCGGTCCACAGAGGGCCGCGACCATGATGGCGCTTACGAGGAGCGCCAAGCCGCGCGCACGGCTGTCGTCGGCCGTGCGGTCGATGATGAAGCCCTGTGCGGCCACAAAGGTCGCCGCGTAGCCGAAGGCCGTGAAGGATCGAAAGATCAGGACCTCGACCAGCGTATGCGCGAGAGCGGTGCCGATGAACCCGACGATGCCCAAGGCTGCGCCGAGCCGGAGCGATCGGCCCCGGCCGAGACGCTCCGTAAGCGCGTTCATGAAGAGCTGGCTCATCGCCACGATTGCCATGAAAAGGACGATCGGGAGGCTGATCACGAGCTCCGGGGACAGCCCGGGAATGACGGGGTCGAGCGTGGCGATGAAACCCGGAAGGAACGGCCGCGTCAGCTCCTCGGCGAAAAAGAAGAGGAACAACGGGGTGCGGACCGCAACGAGCCTGCCGAGTGTAGCGGGCGGCAGAGCATCGAGCCGATAGGCCTGCTCAAGCTCGACGGTAGCGCCCAGCGAGCGCGTGTCCTTGCGGGCGGTCGCTGTCGCTTTCAGCTCCCTTTGACGGGCGCGAAGCGAGTCGATGGCGCGATCGATGCGTTGAGCAGCCTGGCCTAGGGCTCCCTCCGGGGCGATCGGATCCTGGTAGCGCAGATTGCTGGCGCCGATGGCCTGGACGCGCTCGGCGAGACCCCGGAAAGCTGCGCCCAGGGGGAGTCCCTGGACGAAAGTGAGAGCCTCCAACGTGACAAGAACCGACGCCAGCAAGACGACGGCGATATCAAGCCAGATGCGCCGTACGGCGCGCTCGACAGCAGCCGGTGGGATGCCAATGATGATCTGGGCTACCCGGCTCCCCGCAACGTCGATCGGTGTCTCGACCCTCAGAAGATCGCTGGGCAAGGCCTTGGTCACGATGGATCGTTCGCCCTGACGGAGAACCGCGTGCGCTACCGAGCCGTCGGCGGTCGTCAGGGCGACCGCTGCAAACAGTGGGTTCTTCTTCAAGACGTCGTCGAGAACCGGCTCAACACCATAGAGACGGTCGAAGGGAATGCCATCGGCGATGGCCTGGGCCACCTGTCCTGCAAGAGATCGGCCGACCGTTTCTGCGGTGCGATCGAGCTGGGGCAGGAGGATGCGCTCGGCACTGCCGACCGCGACCCATGAGATTGCCCCGAGAGCAGCAAGCAAGGTGCCGACGATCACGACGAGAACGAACGCATCGAGCCGACGCATTAGCTGTTATTCCGCAGGCGGCCGTCATCCATCGCCAGCGCGATCGCATCCTGCCGTCGTCTTACCTCGACGATCGTCGGATGGGGAGAGGTGGCATCGATGCCAGGATCGATAACGGCGATCTCTGCTTGCAGGCGCCGCAGCAGGAAGAGCGTGCAAGCGCCGACGACCGCGAGCGCCGCGATAAGCGCCAGCACCGCTACCTCGGTAATCGACCGCGCCACCTCTCCGAGCGCTCGGCTCATCGTCGGCGCGTCCGCGTACAAGGCCACAGTCCCGACCTCGACACCGAAGTCGTTGGTGATCGGCACCTTCCGAACGAGCCCGTCATCTGCCGCCTGGCGCTGGTCGGCATCGGGTCCGATGCGCGATGGATCGCTACTGAACAGCACGACCCCGGCGCCGTCGAGCACATCGATAGTGGCAATCAAGGAATCGCTGGCCTTCTCGCGCGCGAGAAGGCCCTTCAGGGTTTGCTGGCCCGCCAGCGGTAGGCCTAGCGATAGCGCTGCCTCAATATCGCCCGCGATGCCCTCGCCGTGTCGGGTCATCCGGGCATCGACGAGACTGACATAGCTTGAGCGCACGCTGCCGTAGTTGAGGTACGCGCCGAGCCCGATGGCCAGACTGGTCACCGCGGCCACCACGCAGAGGAAAAACAGAGCTAGACGAAGCACGGGCGGCTCTTGGCGCCGCCGCCTGCCTCGGCCGTCCTCTTTGGCTCCGGGGGCCCAGAGGAATTGCGTCGGGCGCTTGGTTCTGCCAGACGAGAGACGTATCCCGACGGTTGCGCTTCCATGGCCTTCATCGCCAAGCTTTCTCTGACGCTCGTTGCGGTCTCGACCGCGGCCGGGATCTATCTCGTCGTCCTCGGCGGGTGGCTGGTGGACCGGTCCTTCACCGAGCTGCGAGAGGCACGACTAACCTTTGTCCTCTTCTCATTGAGATCCACCGTCGAGGCAAATCTTGACCTCGGCTTCGGCCTCAGAGAGGTCCAGCAGATACAGGATCTGATCGAGCGCGAGAAGGCTGCCGATCCGACGATCGAGGCGATCGATGTCTCGACCCCTGACGGCGTTTCGGCCTTCAGCACGGATCGTGGTGCCATTGGCGATGCCGTGCCCGAGGCTTGGCGGCGCGCTCAGATTGACCAGCGAAGCGCATCGACGTGGCGGGCAGTCGACCGTGGCGAGGCAATCTTCGGCACGGCGATCGAGGGCGACTTCGGTCAGGCCGTCGGACAGATCGTGATCGAGGTGTCGGAGAGCAGCCTCGCAAGCGAGGAGGCGTCAGGCTTCTGGCTTACGGGCGCCCGGGCCCTGTTTATCGCGCCGATCGTGCCGTTGGCAGCGCTGGTGGGTATCCTGATTGGCCTCGTTGCCAGGCGGCCATTCGATCGAGGCGCGGATGGCCCGGTCGCCCCGGGTGACTTGATCGCTCCTACATCCGATCCGGAGCTAGCGGCCGTGGCAGGTCGTGCGACACGCGCGATTGCGGCGCGTCAGGCCGCGCTGGACGAGGTCTCAGGTGAGCTCGCGCACGTCGATGCAGAACTCTGAGCGCACACCGTCGGATCCGTTGCGACGCGGCAACCGCTTGGCTGCTGCCGCCGGGCTGCTCCTGTTGGTGCTTCTCGGTGGGATGGCGCTTCTCCTGGGCGGCAGGCTGGAGAGTGAGTACACGGCGAGGCTGGACAGCGCGGCAGCGCAAGTCTCGCAGGCGATCGGCCGGACCGCGACCGGGGCCATCCAACGCGCCGTCGATCTCGGCATTCCGCTGCCGAAGCTCTATGCGGTCGACGCCTACCTGCGACAGATCCTGGCCGACAACAGGGAAGTGACGGCGATCACGGTTGTCGATTCGAGCGGCGTGCGCCTCTTCTCGGTGAATCGTAGCGACCCGGTTGGCCCGTCCCCGATGCAGGCGATTCGCCTGCCGATCCGAGCTGCGGGCGAGCTTGTAGGCGAGGTCATCGTAACGCCCGCATCACGCATCGTCGAGCGAGCGCTCGCCCGCCTCTACTGGTGCATGGCGGCGGTTGTCCTTGTGGCGAGCTTGCTCGTCGCGTCTCTTGTGCGCCTTTTTCTCCTCGAGGCGATCGACCTGCCACGTCGTCGGCTGCAAGCCACACTCGGGGCGCTGAGTAGGGGCGTGCTGGTCGAGGTACCTCGAGCACCGAAGGAAAGTCCTCTCAAACCTCTCTATCGCGCGGCACGGCTACTTGCCGAGCCTCTGCACGAGCACCGACAGGATGTGCTCAGGCAGGCAGAGGAAATCCGTGCGATCGACTTCGACGACAGCCTCGGGCCGCGCGTGGATCGTGCCCTTGCGGGTCTCTCCGGCGAGACGAGCCCCCCGCGGCCCGCCCGTCACGGGTTTCAGGAGGAGCGGCCGGCGCTCTGGGCAGGATGGTGGGCGCTGCCAGTCATCGCGGTGGCCCAGATGGTGTCGCCCCTCCTCACAGGCTTTGCCACCGACCGCGCCTATGTCGGCACCTCGCCCGAGTCTGCGGTTGCCTTCCTGGCGGCGGTGCAGGGTGCCTTCGCGATTCTCGCTCTCATCGTCATCGATGCAGGTCGGGCCGTCCCGTCCCGAACGATCACGGCGATCGCTTTGCTATCTCTTGGCCTCGCGACCGGCGGCGTCGCGCTGATTCGTGACTATGACGTCTACCTCGTGGCTCGCGGGGTCGCCTCACTCGCATTCCCGGTGGCGGTCGCCGGCTTTCTGGGCGCTCCGGGTCGCCGGTTGCGCTTGCCTGCCATTCCGATAGGGATCCTTGCGGCCGTGGCCGTTGGCCCGGTCCTCGGTATGCTCGTAGCCGAGCTGACTGGCCGGCGCTCGACCTTCGCTACAGCGGGTGTCCTGATCCTCCTCATGATCGGTCCAGCCCTCGTGGCCCTCGCGCCAGGCAGCCGCCGGGTGGGCTCGGCGCTGGTCTCGAGTTGTCCGAGGGGTCTCCAATCGGTCATCATCGTGCTCGTTTCGGCGGCGGTCGGCTGGTTCATGCTGACGGCTCTGCCTGCCTTCGCTCAGCGCGCCGACTTCGCCCTGCTGGGGCTCGCTTTCGCGGGCTATGCCTCGGCGCTCGTCGTCTCGATGCTTCTTCGCGGCTGGCTGTGCCTTGCCGTGGCCCTGATTGCAGCGCTCGGAGCGGGCGTGGGAATGGCCTACGGCCTGTCGGTTGCCTATCTCGGCCTTCTCACCGGCGTGGCGCTCGGCACCATAGCCGGCGCTGTTCTCCTCCGGCTCGGCATGAAGGTGTGGTCGCGCGATGGCGCACCGCTCGTGGCGCTCGGCACGGCGCTCGGTGGCATGACGGCTGCGGCCGCTCATGAGCTCGGGCTCACCTTGCCCGGAGCAGCTCTTGGCGCGATGGCAATAGGGGCAGCAGCGCTCCTCCTCGCCGCCTTGTCAGAGCATGTCGTGCCCGCGCCCGACGGGACGAGGTGAGCCTTGCTGCTCAGAACCCGCCTGGCGCTCTTCGTCTCGCTGGCGTTTCTGGTGCTCGTGGGCGGCCTCGTCTTCACGGCTGCCGAGCGCGAGCGCCTGCTCGAGCAGAGCTTTGCTACCGTTGCGATCAGCGGTCAGCAGGCGCTTTGGGGCCATATTATCGCCGATGAAGCCCATCGCCTGGGCTCCTTCATGGATCAGGTGACCGGCAACGCGGCACTGAAGCTCGCCTTGCAGGAAAAGCAGCGCGACAGGATCGTCGAGATCGCGCGCGGTCTCGCGGATGCGCTCACCTCGACGGGAGGCGTCGACGAGCTCGAGCTGACGACCGTCGATGGCACCCGCATCTTCTCGAGTGCCTCCCGGATCGATACGGGCTCTGTGCTCGACGTTGGCTCGCTGCACCGCATCACCATGCTGCGCAACACCGTAGCAGGGCTGGTTCAGGACGGGCCGACCCGCTACGTCGTCGCGATGGGCGCGCCGTTGATCGCGAATGGCGATATCGTCGGCGTGGCAACCTTGGTCGTCAACGCAAGGCGTGCGCTCACACGATTCGCCAGATCCATGACCGCCTCAGCCTTTCTGGTCAGTCTGCGGGGGCGGGTCGTCCAAGGGACTGACACGGGGCTCCGTACCCGTATTCCCGCCGACATCCCGATACGCGAGGGCAGCTTCTCGGTGCTTGCTGCCGAAGGCCAAGTTCTTTCACTGACCAGCGCGCCGATCCGCGACGTCGACGAGCAGATAACGGGCGCTCTGGTTACGCTCAAGGATGCTACGGAGGCGCTCTCCAAGGCGCGTCGACTGGGCAGTATCGCGATTGGAGGGGGAGTCCTCTTTGTAGGCCTCGTCATTCTCGGGCTTTATATCTACCTGCGCCACGCCTTCCGACCGCTCGAAGGTGCGATCAACGTCCTGAGGGCCCTCTCCGAGGGCGACACGAGCGTTACCCTTGAGGCCGAAGGCGCGGGCGAGATCGGCCGGATCGCCCAGGCCGTCAGTGTGTTCCGCAGCAACGCCATCACGTTGAGCGACCAGCGCAGGCAGGTCGATCGCCAGCGCCGACGGCAGGAGCGGCTCATCCGTCGCCAGATGGAGCAGCTCGCCTCCACGCTCGAGACCGAGGCGCGCCACATGGTCATCGAGGATCTGCGGAGCGCCGTCGCCGAGCCGTCCGGCACGCCGGGCAGCGCCGAGGACGACCAGCTCCGCCTCCTCGCTGCCGTGCTGCACCGGATGGCCGCACGAATCGCGGCGCAGCATGCTCGCCTTACCGAGCTGATCGAAGAGCTCAAGGAAGCGGTCGTGACCCGCGCCAAGCTGGCCGGCCTGCAGCAGGAGCTCGAGATCGCGCGGCAGGTGCAGACTGCGATCCTGCCTCAGGCGCCGCCGCGGCTGGCCGAGCTCGACATCGATGGCCAAATGGTGCCGGCCAAGGAGGTGGGCGGCGACTTCTACGACTACTTCTCGATCGACGCCGATCGTGTCGGCATCGTCGTCGCCGATGTCTCGGGCAAGGGTGTGCCGGCCGCCCTCTTCATGGCGATCACCCGAACCCTGCTCAAGGCCACCGCCCTTTTCATCCCCTCTCCGGCCGCCTGCGTCGAGCGCCTGAACGATCTGCTCGCTGCCGAGAACGAGCAGATGATGTTCGTGACGTTGATCTACGGTGTGATCGATCTCCGATCCGGTCGTCTCACCTACACGAACGCCGGGCACAACCACCCCTACCGGATCGACGCCAGCGGTCGTCTCGCTCCACTGCCGTCCACGGGTGGCATGGCCGCCGCCGTGATGGAGGAGGTGGCCTATCGGGAGACGGCGCTCCAGCTCGAGCCGGGGGACACGATCTTTCTCTTCACGGACGGCGTCACGGAAGCGATCGACAGGGAGGATCGGGAGTTCGGCACCGCCGCCCTCGAGGCCGTTCTGGAGCGGGAGGCCGCAGGCTCGGCTGTGCGCGAGGTCGGCGAGAGGGTCATCGAGGCCGTCCGCCAGTTTGCCGGCGATACCCCTCAGGCGGACGACATCACCTGCGTCACGCTCCGGTTCCACGGCTGCTCCGGCCAGTTGCCAGCGTCCAGATCACGAGCCGCTTGAGCACCTGATCCGTGGCCTCGTCGAACGCCTTTATTGTCGCATCGAGGCTGTCGCTTGAAGGAGGCACACTGGCAGCGAAGGTCTCACCACCGACCCGCTCTCGTCCCGGTAGCTTCAGCAGCTGCGTGTCGAGGCGGATGCGAACAATGGTCGCCGCTCCTTCACGCCGGAGCAGATTGAAGGCACGAAGCGACGACCGGAGGAGGAAGTTCGCGCTCAGGCGGTCGCGATCGGTTCCCACGGCGGCGATCGCCCCGGATGCGGCAAACGAGCCGACGATGAGGCTTTGCATCATCGCCGGTGCGCGATCCGACCAAGTGGCATCGGCCACATACTCGACCTGGAGCCCGTCGCGAATGAGGGCGATGCGGTCCGTGTCGAGCGACCTGTCGGCAGCGGGCTCGGCAACACCCAGGGCCCAGCCGACCTTGGGGAGATCGGAAGGGAAGGTCGTCTTCGGCGTGAGGCGGAACTGGCGGGGGGCAGGGCCCTGGCCCGGCAGGCTCGAGACACAAGCGCCGAGGCCGGCGGCGCTCGCGAGCGTGAGGCCGCGCAGCAACACGTCGCGGCGATGGAGAGGCGGGCGGCAGGCGACAAGGCGATCGCTCATCGCAGTCGCACTCCCTCTTTGGTCTGATTGCCGAAGAAAAAGCGAGCCGGGTCCTGCCGAAGATCCCGGAGCGTGCCGTCCAGCTCGTTGACCATGCGCGTCGTGTCCTCGATGAGTCCACTGAGCTCAGGCAGGCCGCGCGTCGTGAAGCTTCTTATTCCCGGCCTATTCTCGCGCGCGAGCTCGCCCAGCTGGTCGCTGGCGCGCCGGATGCTGGTGGACGTATCGTCCAGATTGCCGAGGAGCTTCGTAAGCTGCGCGTTGCGATCGCGGAGAACGGGCTGAAGGTCGCTCACCAGACGGTCGAGCCCATCGGCCGTGTCGTTGAGCTTGGACGCCAGAGACGGCAGAGCCGCCAGCGACTTGGTGAGCGGACCGCTGGGATCCCCGAGCTGGTGCGCGGCAGCAGCCGTATCGTGGAGGATCGAGGCCAGATCCTTGCCCGGCTGGCCTTGGAGAAACTGCTGGGCGGTGTGCAGGAGGTCGCTTGCTGAGTGCATGAGCTCGGGCGCGCTCATCGACACATCGTCGACTGACCGCAGCAGTCCTGCGAAGGGTGAGGGGATCGACGGGATCTCAGGTAGGTCCATCGGCCCTTTGACGATCGTCGCTGGCGTGTTCGGGTAAAAGTCGATGCCGACGTACTGGCGCCCGGTAAGCACACTCTCGAGCTGCAACTGCGCTCGGGCGCCCTTCTCGACGAGCAGCTTCATCACCGCTGGCGTCGGTTCCTTGCCGTCCTCGAGAAGCACGGCGTCACGCCGGAGCTCGACGACGACCGGCACCTCGATGTTCGTGCCCGCATTGTTGAAGTACGCGTGAATTCCAGTGACGCTGCCGATATCGACGCCGCGAAATGCGACGGGTGCGCCGATTCGGAGGCCACGCAGTGACTCGTTGAAATAGATGACAAACTTGTCGCTGCGGTCGAAGAGAATGCGAGCGGAGCCGAGTGCCAGGAGCCCGAGCACGGCAATGACAGAGGCGCCCAGGACAAAGGCACCGACGAGACGAGGATCGGCGCGACGGCTCATGGTGAGCTCGTCCCGCCGCGCGTCAGGAAAGCCCGCACGCTCGGGTCCACACTCTCCTCCTTTATGAGACGGCGCGGGTTCCCGCAGGCAATCATGGTTCGCCGGTCGGCATCGAGAAAGATCGAATTGTCGGCGATCGCAAAGATGCTGGCGAGCTCGTGCGTCACGACCACGAATGTCATCCCGAGGCTCGCCCTGAGCTCGAGCACGAGATCATCGAGGCGTCGCGCGGTCAACGGGTCGAGCCCGGCGCTCGGCTCGTCGAGGTAGACGATCTCCGGATCGAGAGCCATCGCCCGAGCGATGGCCGCACGCTTGCGCATGCCCCCGCTAATCTCCGACGGATAGAAGTCCTCGAAGCCCGACAGGCCGACCAGCGCCAGCTTGAAGGCGGCCAGGTCGCGAACCGCCGCAGGAGGCAGCAGGGTGTGCTCCTCCAGAGGCAGGCTAACGTTCTCAACCAGGGTCATCGAGCTCCACAGAGCGCCAGCCTGATACATGACGCCGAAGCACTGTCGGATCGCCTGCTGCTCCTCGGGGCTGGCGGAAAGGAAGTTCCGGCCATGGTAGAGAACCTCGCCCGCCGGAGGCATCTGAAGCCCGATCATGTGGCGGAGCAGCGTGCTCTTCCCGCTGCCGCTGCCGCCCATGATGACGAAGACGGAGCCGGCGGCGATCCGGCAGTTGAGGTCGTGCTGCACGATCCGGGTGCCGAATGCCATGGTCAGCCCACGAACCTCAACAGGCGGCGGCTGTTTCACCATGATCTCAGAAGCCGATTGCATTGAAGACCACGGTCATGATGGCATCGGTGATGACGATGAGGACGATTCCCGAGACGACGGCGCGGGTCGTGGCGATCCCGACGGCGGAGGAGCTGCGCTCGGCACGCATGCCGTGGTAGCAGCCGGCGAGACTGACGACGATGGCGAAGATCACCGCCTTCACGATCCCCACCATTGCCGCTCGCACGGTGAGGTAGCGGAATGTCTGGTCGAGATAGGCGGCCGGATCGATGCCGAAGACGGTGACGCCCATCAGCGCCCCACCGATGATGCCGACGAGGTCGGCGTAGATCGCGAGCAGCGGGAGCATCAAGATCAGCGCCAGAACGCGCGGCAGGACCAGGAAGTCGATCGGCGGCACGCCCATCGTCCGGAGCGCGTCGATCTCCTCGTTGACCTCCATCGTGCCGAGCTCGGCCGCGTAGGCAGCGCCCGTGCGGCCCGCCATGATCACGCCGGCCATCAGCGCCCCCATCTCGCGCAGCATGCCGATCGCCACGAGGTTGGCCACGAAGATCTCGGCGCCGAACTGAGACAGCTGGGCGGCCCCGATGAAGGCTAGGATGACGCCGACGAGGAGCGAGATGAGGGAGATGATGGGCAGGGCCCGGACGCCCGTGTCCTCGATCGCGAGCGCGAGGTCGCGGCCGCGCATGCGCGTTCGCCCACGAAACAGCCTGCCGATCGCCAGCACGACCTCGCCCAAGAAACCCAGCGCCGCACCACCCGCGGCGGCGATGGCCATGGACCTTGTTCCGATGCGTGCCAGGAAGCTGTCGGATCTGGGTGAGCGGTCCTCCGGCCTGGCGCGGACGCCGGCTCGGGCGAGGGCGAGCAGCCTGGATGCGCCGTCTGGCAGGCCCTCGTCCTTGAGCTGGCCGCCGACGGCGGCAAGCCGGCGGTCGATCGGCCAGAGATAGGCGAGAAGAGCCGAGCCCCAGTTCTCCAGGCCGCCGGCCTCCACCACCACCTCGCGCAGGGGCAAGAGCCGGTCCAGTAGCGCATCATCAGGCGACGGCGCCCCTGTACGCCAGCTTCCCGAAAGCCGCAGCGTCGCCCGGCTATGGTCGTCGGGATCGACCTGCAGCTCCGCCAAAGGCGGCGCGGCGCTCGGCTGGGCGCTGCTCTGCCGATCCGAGGCGTCGCGCTCAGCGAGCCTTCCTGCTTCTGAAACGGTGCCCGGAGCCAACGCCACTCCCGCATAGCCGCCACACGGCTTCCTTGCGGCTCGACCCTAGCCGCCACCGTGGCATCTTGCAGCAGCGCAGTGGTCCGATGCCGTGATTTCCGTGGCTTGTCGTGGTCCGCGCGCCTAGCTCTCTCGTCATGGGCTGCCGCCATCGCCCGACCCCGTGGGTCGCTACCCAGCAGCGGCAGGATGGCAATCAGGATCAAAGAGATGAAGCTCTACTACGCTCCCGGTGCCTGCTCCCTATCGCCGCATATCGTCCTGTGCGAGACGGAGCAGAAGGCAGAACTCGTCAAGGTCGACCTGAAGGCGCACCAGACCGCGGACGGTCGTGACTATTATGCGGTCAACTCCAAGGGCTACGTGCCGGCTCTCGAGCTGGACGACGGTCAGCTTCTTACGGAGGGGCCGGCGATCGTCCAGTACCTCGCGGACAAGGCTCCAGCCTCGAAGCTCGCACCCCCTGCCGGGACACTCGACCGCTATCGACTGCAGGAGTGGCTCACCTTCATCGGTACCGAGATCCACAAGAGCTTCAGCCCGCTCTTCAACCCTGCGAACCCGGATGCGATGAAGCAGGCTGCGAAAGACAAGCTCACGGCCCGCTTCGGGTGGCTCGAGGAACGGATCGGCGAAGGGTTCCTGATGGGCGCCTTCAGCGCCGCGGACGCCTATCTGTTCACCATTCTGCGTTGGACGGTGCCCCTCAAGCTGGACATGGCGCCCTATCCCGGGCTGAGGGCCTACATGGACCGCGTCGGCGCGCGGCCCAAGGTGCAGCAGGCTCTTCAGGAAGAGGGTCTGGCCTGAGCCACGCCCCTTCTCCTGCAAGGCAAAGGGTGCGCGAGCATCAGCGCTCCCCCTTCCTGTAGGGCTGCATCAGGGCCTGCGGCACGCGGGCCCTGCGCGCCATGATCGTGAGCGCAAGGATCGAGAGCAGGTAGGGAAGCATCAAGAAGAGCTGGTAGGGCACGGCATTGCCGACGGCCTGCTGCAGCCGCAGCTGGAAGGCGTCGAAGAAGCCGTAGAGAACGGCCCCGAGCAGGGCTCGGCCGGGACGCCACGACGCGAACACGACGAGCGCCAGCGAGACCCAGCCTCGACCCTGCACCATGGTCGGGAAGAAGCTGTTGAACGCGGCGAGGGTGAGATAGGCGCCGCCGAGCCCCATCAGGGCACTGCCGCATACCACGACGGCGGTCCGCAGGATCGTCACGTCGATGCCCTGGGCCTCGGCGCCCAACGGGTTCTCGCCGACCATGCGGACTGCCAGGCCGAGGGGCGTTCGATAGAGCACCCAGGCGCTCAGCGCCACGAGCAGGATGCCCAGGTAGAAAGGTGGCGTCTGTGAGAACAGGACGGGTCCGAAGAACGGCAAGCCGGCGAGCCAGGGGATCGCGATCGGCTGGAAGGCGTGTATCGTCGGTGGGCTCGATGACAGGGGCACGGCCAGCCGGAAGAGATAGTAGGCGAGGCTCGAGGCGAGCAGGGTGATGCCGAGACCGGTGACATGCTGCGAGAGGCCCAGCGGCACCGTCAGCATGGCGTGAAGAAGTCCGAACACGGCCCCCGAGAGGGCTGCGGCGGCGAGACCCAGCCAAAGCGGTGCCCCGCCATAGACGGCGAGCCAGCCGATCATGGCACCGAAGCTCATGATGCCCTCGATGCCGAGATTGAGGACACCTGCCCGCTCGCAGAGCAGAGCACCCAGCGCGCCGAAGATGAGCGGCGTCGCGATCCTCAGCGCCGCCGCCCAGAGGCTGGCCGAGACCAGGACGTCGAGGACGGCATTCATCGGCGCACTCGGTAGCCCACCAGGAGCAGCGCCAGGAGCATGGTGAGGAGCGAGATCGCCACCGTCACGTCGGCGATATAGGTGGGGATCGCAACGGCACGGCTCATCGCATCGGCGCCCACGAACATGGCCGCGACGAAGAGTGCAGCACCCACCACGCCCAGCGGATGCAGGCCGGCCAGCATGGCGACCACGATGCCCGTATAACCGAAGCCCGGCGACATGTCGGCCGTGAGGTAGCCCTTGAGGCCCAGCACCTCGACCGCTCCGGCGAGGCCCGCGAGTCCACCCGAGAGGCAGGCGACACCGAGCAGCACGGCCGGAACACGCACCCCGGCGAAGCGGGCGGCCGCCGCGTTGAGCCCGATCGCCCGAGACTCGAGGCCGAACACCGTGCGGCTCTGGATCAGGGCGGTGACGATCGCTGCCAACAGGGCCATGAGCAGCCCTGCATGCAGCCTGGAGCCGGCAACGAGCTTCGGCAGGGTCGCCGCATCGACGATCGGCGCCGACTGCGGCCAGCCGAAAGCCAGTGGATCGCGCAGCGGCCCCTCTATCATCATCGAGACGAACAGCAGGGTCACGAAGTTCAGGAGAAGCGTCGTCACGACCTCGTCGACGCCGAAGCGAAGGCGCAGGACGACCGGTCCCAAAAGCAGAAGAATCCCGGCGGCAGCGCCGGCCGCGAGGAGAAGCGGGATCAGCAGCGGCGCCGGCAGGTGGATGGCACCCGAGCCCAACGCGGCAACGGCCAGCGCGCCGGCATAGAGCTGCCCCTCCGCGCCGATGTTCCAGAGCCGGGCCCTGAAAGCCACGGCCACGGCAAGACCTGTGAAGATGAGCGGCGTCGCCCGCACGAGGGTCTCGGTGATCGCGAGCTTCGAGCCGAAGGCGCCGATGACGAGGTCGCCAAAGGCCGGGAGCACGGGTGCTCCGGCCAGGCGGATCAGGACGGCGGCCAGCGCCAGCGCGGCGATCGACGCCGCGAAGGGGGCGGCGACTGCAAGGCCGACGGGCACGCGCTCGCGTCGCTCAAGCCGCATGACCGGCCTCGTCTGGCAGGCCGGCGAGGAGCAGGCCAAGGCGCTGCGCATCAGCCTCGGACGCCGGAATGGGCGCAGACAGCCGGCCCCGCACCATGGCCTGGACCCGATCGGCCAGCGCCAGCACCTCGTCCAGGTCCTCGGAGACCAGGACCACGCCGGCACCCGATGCCCGTGCCTGGAGGATATCGGCGTGCACGGCTGCCACGGCACCCTCGTCCAGGCCACGCGTGGGCTGGTTCGCGATCAGCAGACGTGGCTCCCGCGCGAGGTTGCGGCCCAGGATGAGCTTTTGGATGTTGCCGCCCGAGAGCAGACGGACCGCCGTCGTCGGCTCGGCGCCGCGCACATCGAACCGCTCGATGATCTGCGCTGCCGCCTGTGCCGCAGCACTACGACGCAGAATGCCCAGACGCGCGAAGCGCTTCTCCTTCAGCCGCTCGAGCGCGACATTCTCGGCCACGTCGAGGTCGCCCAGGACCCCCTCGGCCAGGCGGTCCTCGGGAATGCGGCCCACGCCTGCTGCCACGAGAGCACGTGGCTCAAGCCGTCGTATCGGCTGCCCGAACAGCTCGATGCGCCCTGCGCTCGGCTGGGCCAGACCGTTCAGCAGCCGGCCGAGCGAGGTCTGACCGTTGCCGGCGACGCCGACGACGGCCAGGATCTCGCCGGCCCGCACCTCGAGGCTCACGCGATCGAGCACGCGTCGGCCGCGCTGGACGAGGTCGATGGCTTCGCAGCGCAGCACCACCTTGCCGACCCGACCGGCATCCCGCCGAGGCCGGACGACCCTGTGGCCGACCATCAGCTCGGCCAGCTCACTGCGCGTCGTGCCTTGCGTCGGCCGCTGCGCCACGACCCGCCCGCCGCGCAGCACCACGACGCGACCGGCCGCGGCCAGGACCTCGTCGAGCTTGTGCGAGATGAAGATCAGCGACAGGCCCCGATCCGCCATGTGCCGCAGGGTGGCGAACAGGCGCTCGCCCTCGCGCGGGCCCAGCACGGCCGTGGGCTCGTCGAGGATCAGGACACGTGCGTTGCGATAGAGCGACTTCAGGATCTCGACGCGCTGCCGCTCGCCGATCGAGAGATCGCCGACCCGTGCCGAGGGGTCGACCTCGAGCCCGAACTCGCTGCCGAGGGCCAGGAGCCGCGCCCGGCCTCGAGCGCGGTCGCTCCAGGGGCGCCAGAGCCGCTCCGTGCCGATCATCACGTTCTCGAGGACGGTCAGATTGTCCGCGAGCGTGAAGTGCTGATGCACCATGCCGAGGCCGGCCGCGATCGCCGCCACGGGCTGCCCCGGCGCCAGCTCCTTGCCGAACGCCAGGACGCGACCGCTGTCGGCGCGGTAGTGACCGAAGATGATGTTGACGAGCGTCGTCTTGCCGGCGCCGTTCTCACCCAGCAGCGCCAGCATCTCGCCCTGCGCGAGCTCGAGCGAGATGGCATCGTTGGCAAGGATGCCACCGAATTGCTTGCTTACCTCTTCGACCCTGAGGACAGGCTCAGCGCCCTCGATCATTCACGCCGCCAGGCAGCGGTGGGGCCAGGCGCCGGCCGACCGGCGCACGCCTAGGCTGGCTTGCTGTCGTCGACCGGGACCTTGAAGGTGCCGGCCTTGATCTCCTTGCGCTTGGCTTCCATCAGCGCGGCCACGTCCGGCGGCACCAGCTCCTTCGAATAGACGCAGTCGTTCCCACCGTACTTCATGAAGCTGTACTCGCTGTAGTCGCGCCCGGCGGGCTTGCCGTCGCTCACGTCGGCGAGCGCATGGTCGAGGATCGGCCCGAAGTACCACATCGCGTTGGCGAAGACGGTTTTCGGATAGCGCGGCGTGTAGTCGAGCAGCGAGCCGATGGCGAGCTTGCCGCGCTCCTTGGCGGCATCGGCCGTGCCGATGCGCTCGCCGAAGAGAATGTCGGCGCCGGCGTCGATCTGGGCCAGACCCGCCTCCTTGGCCTTGGCGGGATCGAACCAGGTGCCGATGAAGCCCACCAGGAACTTGGCGTTGGGGCTGCCCTCGCGCACGCCAAGCCGGAAGGCGTTGATGAGGCGGTTCACCTCGGGGATGGGATAGCCGCCGACCGACCCGTAGGTGCCGGTCTTGCCCATATGCCCGGCAAGCACGCCGGTCAGATAGGCGGCCTCGTGGTTCCAGGTGCCGAAGACGCCGAAATTGTCGCCGGCCGGGCCGCCGCTCGAGCCCATCAGGAAGGCCGTGTCCGGAAAGTCCTTGGCCACCTGCCGCGCCTCACGCTCGACCGCGTAGGCCTCGCCGACGATCAGCTTCGCCCCCTGGCTCGCATACTCCCGCATCGCCCGGGGATAGTCGGTGTTGGCGACGCTCTCGGAGAACACATAGTCGATCCGCCCGTCGCGGGCGGCCTGCTCCAGCGCCTCCTGGAGGCGCGAGTTCCAGGCATTCTCGACTGGCGAGGCGTGGACCGCGGCAACCTTGATCTTGTCGGCCGCACGCGAGCCGCGCGTGCCTGCGGCCAGCGCTCCGGCGGCCACCGTGGTCAACACACCGCGGCGGGTCCAAGGGTGCGATCTGGCGGTCATGAGGGCGCCTTTCCTTTCCGGCTTGTCGATGTGCCTGAACTTGAGTGCTTGGCTTACCCGATGAAAGGCAGGCCCCGAAGAGGTGTCAAGGAAGGTCTTCGACCGGTCCTCGCAGGGTTAGCGGAATCATTGACATTCCTTCATTCCGCCTTCGATAGTTCGCTCGCGGTCGCGAGGCGACCTGGCGGCGGCTCCTGACGGGTGATGCCAAGAAGAAGCGGGGGAAAGCGCTACCGCACGTTTCTGGGAGCCCTGCTGGCCTTGTGCGTAGCCAGGGTGCTCGGGTCGTCTTTCGCCGAGGCTGCTCCGGTGTCGCGACCCGTGCAGCCGGTGGGGTTGGTCGTGAGCGCCCGTGGCGATGCCGAGATCAGCCTGATCGAGGCGCCCGCTTGGCGGCTCGTCCAGATCCGACAGGACCTCCTGACCGGCGACGATCTAAGGACGGGACCGCTTGGCGCGCTCGCGCTCCTCTTCTCCGACCACACCCAGATCCGGGTCCAGCGCAACAGCGAGCTGAAGGTGAAGGCCGTCGCCATGTCGGCGGCACAAAACACGCTGCTCGACCTTGCCCGCGGTGCCATCTGGTCGCGCGCCCAGACGGGCGGCAGCGGGGTGCGGGTCGAGACCCCGGCGGCGACGGCGGCGATCCGGGGCACCGATTGGGCGCTCAGCGTGGACGGGCAGGGTCGGACGACCCTGATCGTCCTCTCCGGCGAGGTTCAGCTCTCGAACGGCGCCGGAAAGCTGACCGTCGGTCCGGGGGAGATCGCGACCGCTCTCATCGGCCGATCGCCCACCAAGACCTTCCTGGTCAACCCGAGCGAGCGGCCCCAGCTGATCCTCTATGCGGACCTCTCGAGCACGTTCCGCTACCTGCCGCCCGCGCCGGGCTCGACACCGGAACGCCGGGCGGCCCGGCTGCGGCTGGAGGCGATTCCACCGAGCAAGCGGAGCGTCGACGATTGGCTCGACCTCGCGGAACTCCTGATCTCCGACGAGGAGTGGCCGGCAGCCAGGGAGGCTCGCAACTGGGCAGCGGCAGGTCTCGGGCGGGCAGCCTCGGGATCGCCGCGGCTCGCCTATGTCGATGGCTATCTGGCCGCCTACGCCCGTGACCACGCCGCGGCGGCCGCCCGGTTCAGCAAGGTTGTGGCGCTCGATGCCTTTCGCACGACCCGGGCTCTGGCAGAGCGCTACCTGGCGCAGCTCCTGGCACGCGATGCGGATGCGGCGCGTGCCAGCGAGGTTGAGATCCGTGGGCTGGCGACACGCTCGGCCGATGCGCTGATCGTGCTGCTGGTGACCGCAGGCTTCTTGGGCGATCTGGAGAGCGCCGAGGCGTTGGCGCAGGATGGCGTCCGGCGGTTTCCGGACGTGGCGGCCTTCCGGCTGCTGCTGGCGCAGATGAACCTGCTCCTTGGCCGGACCGAGGCGGTTGGCAGCGCTGCCGACGCGGCGGTCCAGGCCCTGCCGAACGAGCCGCAGAGCTGGCTCGCCCGTGGGATCTATGATGCCGACGTCCGGGGCGATTCGGAGGCCGCGATCGCGTCCTTCTACGAGGCGCTGGCCCTGATGCCCAATGACGTCGACGTGCTGAACGAGCTGGCGCTCTCCCTCTACGCCGTCGACGAGCGGCGCGGTGCGGAGGCAGCCTTGCGTCATGGCCTGGCGATCGACCCGCTGGACGCGGTGCTCGTTGCCAACCTCGCCATCATTCTCCTCGACGAGAGCAGGCTCGGCGAGGCGGCCACAGCCATCGCCGAGCTGCGCGCACGCGATCCGTCGCTCGCAAGCGGCCTCACCGCCGCTGGCCGGCTGGCCTTCCACCGTGGCGATGTGGATGCCGCGCTTCAGCTCTTCCTCGAGGCCGTGGCCGCCAATCCGGCGCTGGCGGACGCGACGCTCGGCACCGCCATCGCCTATGCCGCCAAGGAAGACTTCGCCTCGGTCCGCCAGGCGATCGCGGACACGCTTCGTCTCGATCCCAACGATCCCAACCCGGCGATAGCGGGATCGGTGATCGCTCGGGACCTCGCCGAGGCGGACGAGTCCGTCCGTCTCGCCCGCGAGGCCAACGCCCGGATTGAGCGGTCGGGTGGCAGCGGCCAGGGCTTCCTCTCGACCAGCCGCGGCGGCGCAACCAACCTCGGCACGGCATTCACCTTCCTCGACCTCGATGGCTGGGGGCGCTTTTACGCAGATAGGCTGTTCAGCGACTTCGACAGCGGGAGCCTATTCTTTCGGGGCACCACGGCCACCGACGACCATGTGCGTCGATCGTCTCTCACCCAGGGTCTCATCCTCGACCCACTCGGCGCGTCGAGCAGGCTGCGTTACACGGACCTGCTGCGTCGCCCGTTCACGGATATCGAGATCGGCGGCTCGCTGGGGAACACGAGCGGTGCGTGGAGCCGGAGCGGCAGCTTCGACGTCGAGGCCTACCATGACCTTGGCAAGCCCGTCTCCATAGCGGCAGTCGGCACGGCGGCCGACGTCGACGGCGACCGTCCTCACAACAGCAACGAGAGCTACGACTTCACGACCCTGGCCGGCACCGAGCTCACGCCCTTCGACACGCTGACCCTGACGGGCGCCGCGTCGCACGCCAATGGCGACCTGCCCGGCTTCGAGGCAGGGGTGCCCGTCGATACCCGCGTCAGGGGAAACGACTACAGCATGGCACTCGGCTACGGGCACAGCTTCGGCGCGCGCAACGAGTTGATGAGCCGCGTCTTCGTCGAGCGACAGGAGGCCGATCTCAGGTCGAGCGATCCGGCGACGACGCTAGACAGCAACGCCGATACCTGGAACGGCGGCTTCCAGCTCCGCCACGCCGTCACGATCGGCCGCCTCGAGCTCAGCAGCGGCGTGGACACTCTCGGCAGCAGGACCGAGTCGAAGGGCGACGTCAACACGATCCTCCTCGGCAGCGCCACCTCGCATGAGGACACGCGGACCTGGACGCTCGGCACCCACCTGGACCTGCTCTACGAGCTGGCGCCGAGCCTCCAGGTCGAGGTCGGGCTGTTTCCCGAGCAGCGCTATGAGGACGGCAACGCCAAGGGGCCGCGTGCGGGACCACGGCTCGGTCTCGCCTGGCAGCCGATCGGTGACCAATGGCTCCGCCTATCCTGGCAGGACGATCGGTTAACGGATGCCGACGTCACGCTGGCACCTGTGACCGTGGTCGGTCTCTACCCCGATCTCGGCTCCTTCAACGCGACCGGCACCGTCAAGGCGCTCATCGCCCGCTGGGATGCCGAGTGGACACCGCATCTCTTCACCTCGCTCGAGCTGCAGCATCAGGACCTGAGCGACATCACCATCGAGCTGCCCGACACGCTGGCGAGGTTTCAGGCGGAGGCAGCCAATGTCGACAGCGTCACCCTGGCCGCGAATGTATGGCTTGTCGGTGGGCTCGGGCTCTTCGCCACAGGCACGCTGCGGCATAGCGACAATCGCACCGACGGGCCCGGTCGTGGAGAGCAGGTTCCGCTGGTGCCCGGCCGGGAGCTGCGGACCGGGATCACATGGGTGCATCCGACCCAGGTTCGCGTGACACTATCCACCACCATGCTCGATGACCGGACCTCGGAGGTCTCGGGCGACGCTCACCTCGACACCTACGCCTCGACCGACCTTCAGGTGAGCTGGCAGCCTCTGGACAAGCATCTCGATCTCGGTCTCTCGCTGATCAACATCCTCGACAACAACAACGAGCTGGGTCCCAGTCTCCCTGCGCCGGGGCGCACGGTTCTGGCTACGGCTCGCGTCCGCTTCTGAGGGCGGTGCAGGTGGGATCGCTTCGTCTCCCGGCTTGGCTGATTCGTGCTGGCCTGCTGATCCTGGCGCTGGGGCTGCTGGTGTCCACTGCCGGCTGGCGAATGGCGGAGAGCCGCGTCTACGACCTTCTCAGCCGGCTGGTGCCGCCACCCGCGCGGGCAGCGGACGGCATCGCCCTGGTCGGGATCGACGAGCCTTCATTCGCCGATCTCGGGCTCCGTTGGCCGTGGCCGCGCGACCTGCACGCAGCACTCCTGTCCCGTCTCCATGCTGTCGGCGCGCGTGCTGTCGCCTTTGACATCGTCTTCGCCGAGTCCGGACAGCCGGCCGAGGATGCGGCCCTCGCAACGGCCATTGCCGCAGACGGCCCTGTCATCCTGGCCACGGACGAAGCCAATATCGAGACACCGCAGGCAAGCCAGCACGTCAGGATAGAGCCCCTGCCGGAGCTGATCGCAGCCGGCGCCCTGACCGGCACGGCCCGGGTCGAGCTGGACGCGGATGGGGTCGTTCGTCGCCTACCGCCCGCGCCCGACAGCTTTGCCCGTGCCGTCCTTGGCGCTTCGGGCGACGTCGCCGGCGCTAGTGCGGCAACGCCCCCGGGAGCGTTGATGCGCTTCTTTCCGCCCGACCGAGACTTCACGCGGGTCTCCTACTACCAGGCACTCGATCCCGAGAAAATGCTCCCCAAGGGGCTATTGCAGGACCGGGTCGTCTTCGTCGGTCTCGCCGTGGCGAGCACACCCGATCCGAGGACACATCCGCCCGACACCTTCCTCACCCCGCTCACGCTCACGGACGGAAGGCTGGCGGTCGGAGCCGAGATCCAGGCCACGGCGTTCGCCAACCTTCGCGGCAACCTCTGGATCGCTGCCCTGCCACTGCCAGCTCGGCTTGCGGTCATGGCCATCGCCGTTCTCGCAACAGGGCTTTGGCTGCGCCACTGGACCCCGCTCCGGGCCGGCATGGCCATCGTGGTTGGGGGATCGGCCGCCTGCGCGGGTAGCTTGGCACTCCTGGCCCAGCAGCCCGGGATCTGGTTGCCCCCGTTGGGGCCGGCGGCCGGGGTGACGCTGGTCGCCATCGTCGAGGGCGCGGCCGCCTATCTGAGCGAGCGGAAGGCGCGCCAGTTCATTCGAGCTGCGTTCAGCCGCTACTTGGCGCCCGAGCTGGTGGACAGTCTCGCCCGAGATCCGGGGCGGCTGCGGTTGGGCGGCGAGCGCCGGCAGATGACCTTCCTCTTCTGCGATATTCGCGGCTTCACGCAGCTCAGCGAGCGGCTTCAGTCCCAACCGGAGCGCCTGACGCAGCTCGTCAATCGCTTCCTCTCGGTCGCCACGCACGTGATCCGTGAGCAGGGCGGCACTGTCGACAAATATATCGGCGACTGCGTCATGGCCTTCTGGAACGCGCCGCTCGACGACCCGGACCACGCGCTCCATGCTTGCCGCTGCGCCCTGGCGCTGCTCGAGGCTGTCGAGGCAATGAGCTCGGCGGTGGCACGCGAGCAGCCGGATCTGCCGCCGCTCCATGTCGGCATCGGCGTCAACACCGGGGGGGCCGTCGTCGGCAATATCGGCTCCGATGTTCGCTTTGCTTATTCGGCCCTCGGCGACGCCGTGAACCTTGCCTCACGTCTCGAAGGGCTGACGAAGACCTATGGTTTGCCCATTGTCGTCGGAGAGGCCACCGTGGCTGCCTGCCCTGTACCCATGGCGTTCTTGGAGCTCGACCGCTTGGCCGTCCGCGGCAAGTTGGAGCCTGTGACGCTCTACGCTCTGTTGGGCGACGATCTCAAGGCCGCCGGTGACGGCTTCGCAGAGCTCAGGGCAAGCCAAGCCGCATGGCTCGAAGCCTGGCGACAGAAGGATGTGGGCGGGATGCGCTCAAGCCTCACAGCTCGCCGCGAGCAGCACCCCAGCCTCGCTGTGCTCTGGTCGCTGTACGCAGAGCGCTTGGTGGCATTGGAGGAAGCTCCTGGCCCGGACGGGCGGCCATGAGCAGGCTGACCTTGCCATGCCCCTCGCCACAGGGGCGCTTTCAGTCGAGGGCTGGTTGAGGGAGAGATGCTGCCGTCGAGCAGTCCTTGCCGGTTCTTCAAGCACCTGCGGCGCCGGTCCAGATGAACCTCCGTCATCCTGCTCGCTCGTCCGGCTAGGGATGTGTAACGCTACCCACCGGCCGCCTCTATCAGGCTCGCAACCTCCAGCTCTCAGGCGCAAGCTCTGCCCGCGCAACTACGTCCAATATAGCGCGCCCATCGCTCCGGTCTGACGATCGGGGCGTTGCTTGCGCTTTTTCTTGGGGACAAGAGCCTTACCGCCCTCGTCGATCAAGATCGCCGTCAATCTCTGTCTGACGGGGATCCGAGCGTTGCCGGAAACCGTACAACAAGGAGTTGAGGGTACGCGCGAGGACGTGGGGTCTGTCGGCATGTGAGGGGCGGGTTTCGATGGCCCATCGACCCTCGACCAGCACCGACGGGCGTCTGCTCAGATTGAATCCTCCGCTTTCCTTCTCGTGCGTCGTCACCGCGACACTCTCAGATGGATTCTCCGGCATGAAGCTCGATGACTTCTCGACCGGCGGCCCTTCCCTCAGGCCCGAGGCGTACTTCCAGGGTCAAACCCAAGCGTGGGGCCTGTTCGAGGACCGTTTCGGCCGCGTGCGCCGCCAGTTCAAGGTCGACATCGATGGTAGCTTCGATGGTCAGAAGCTGACGCTCGTCGAGGACTTCGTCTACGCCGACGGCGAGGAGGCTCGTCGCATCTGGCGCATCACGCGCCTCGGCGATGGACGCTACGAGGGGCGCGCGGACGACGTTCTCGGGGTCGCCACCGGCGAAGCGCGGGGCAATGCCCTGCACTGGGAATACGACATGCGCCTAGCGATCGGCGACAGCACCTGGCGGGTCCACTTCGACGATTGGATGCTGCTCCAAGGCGACGGCGTGCTGATCAATCGCTCGACCGTCAGCAAGCTCGCCATTGTGCTCGGCCAAGTAACGCTCTTCTTTCGCAAGCCCTGACCCGCCATGACGCCCGCGCGTTCGCGCCGTACCGTCGGCAAGGGAGATGAGTTCCCCGACGGTGAGCGGGCAACGCCCGGGAAGTGTCCCGAGCGGGAATCGAGCTGCTGGCGCTCAGGGCTCCTGAAGGATCACAGAGAGCGCGGCCGGTTCCGCCAGCGGCGCCGGAGATCGGCCAAGTGGGCGAGGAGCGCCGCCATGAGGAAAAGAGCGATCCAGCCCCACCACGAGGCCACCAGAGCGCCGCGCAGCGCCAGGAGCAGCAGCGCCCCGGGCACGAGGCCGATCAGGAGATCGACCGGAGCGAGCCCCTCGCCCGTTCTGGCGCCGTAGGCGAGAAGCGCTACCCCTTCCAGGACCATGAACCCGAGGATCAGGTCGACAACATGTCCGGTCGCGAAGAAGTCGCTCACCGCTGATCCGCTGATGTGAGGAAGATACGCCAACCCCAGCCCTGCTCCTCGGGGAGCGAGGGAGGGGTGACGGGTGGCGACATGCTTGGAATCGACCCAGGCCCAACAGATCTGACCCTGATGGGGCCGGCGATTCCATCCTGCCGGGATGCGCCGCCCGGCAGCAGCCCTTAGGCCTTGGGCGCGAAAACGCCGCACCAGCCCTTAGGGCTGATGTCGCCGGCCACCACCTTGCAGGCGTTGGGCGGCTCGAAGTTCACGCAGAGATCGCACTCCTGACCGTTCTTTGGGGTATCCTGGTAGAGCACTGACGCCTGGTCGATCTTGTCATCCTGGGCCGCGGCGCGCGTGGCGAGACCTGCCGTAGCGAGGCCGGCGGCGCCGAGCGCAGCACCGGATTGGAGAACGATCCGTCGGGAAACCTTTACGCTTTTGTCCTCGTCCACTGACAGCCCCTCCCGTATCGATATGATGACGTCAACTATAGAGCTGTTCCGACCCTGATCAAGGCGTCCGGACCTGTGACCGGCCGGGTTTTGCGGCGCCAAAGCGCGCAACGGGCGGGGCTATCGCACGGTCGAAGCGGCGGCTTTGACACCCGCAGTGCACCGCACGATGTGGGCGTTCGCGCCAGCGGCCGCGACCCTGCTGGTCACGCCGCGATCAGGCCCGTCATGTGCCCGATGTTCTTGCAGAAGATGCGGAAGTGAGCCATCGGGTCGGTTATCGACAGCCGCTTGTTCATATAGGCGTCCCAGGTCAGGCGCTGCACGTCCTGGTCGCCGCAGATGCTGACGAAGTGCTCACGCCGCCGGTCGTTCCGGTACCAGTAGCTCTGCATCACGCCGAGGATCCAGAAGGCCTGCCCGTGCGCCCGCATGAAGCCCTTGCGCGGCGTGCGCAGGACCCGGGCATCGCCGGTGTGGCAGAAGGCATCGGCCGCCTCGGCGGCGAGCTGCCCGCCCGTCATGGCGTAATAGATGCCCTCGCCCGAGGCGGGGGCTACCACGCCGGCCGCATCGCCGGCCAGCACGACGTCCCGGCCGTTGTCCCACCGGGGCAAGGGCCGGAGCGGAATCGGCGCCCCTTCGCGGCGGATGGTCTCGACCCCGGCCAGGCCCGTCGCCTCCCGTAAGGCCGCGACCGCGCCACGCAGAGGAAAGCCCTTGACCGCCGTTCCCATCCCGATGCTCGCGGTGGCGCCGTGAGGAAAGATCCAGCCATAGAAGTCCGGCGAGATGGCACCTTGATAGTAGACGTCGCAGCGATCGCCGACGAAGCCAGCCTCGCTCCCGGTCGGTGAGCGCACGATCTCGTGGTAGGCGAAGACGAACGGCGTGCGGGTCTCCGGCAGCGCCAGTCGGGCGACCGTCGAGTTGGCACCGTCGGCGCCGATCACGACGCGGGCACGCACCGAGACGGTCGCCCCCTTCTGCGCAGCCGGGCGCGGGCGGTAGTGGACGATCGGCCTGCCGGAGCGGTCGCGCTCTAGGCTCTCGAAGGTGCCGCAGCGGCGAACGGCACCCATGTGGGCGGCACGCTCGCGCAGCCACTCGTCGAACACGTCCCGATCGACCATCCCCACGAAGCCGTCCCCGATCGGCATGTCGACGGCGCGGCTGGACGGCGCGACCATCCTGGCGGACGTGACCCGAGCCACCAGCAGGGCGTCGGGTATCTCGAAATCCTCGATCAGGCGGGGCGGGATGGCGCCGCCACAGGGCTTGATCCGACCTCCCCGATCGAGCAGCAACACGCTGCGGCCGCGGCCGGCCAGCTCCCTGGCCGCCGTGGCCCCTGCCGGCCCGCCGCCGACGATCACCACATCGAAGGTCTCGACTGAGTCGGTCGGGATCATGCGGCACCCATCTCCACGGCTGATGCACGACCGGCAGCAGCCGGGCCTGCGCGAACGTTATCGTCATGCTGGGCTTGGCGAATGCCTGCGGCGAGACCGGCGGCGACCAGGAACATCAACGCCTCGCCGACGAACACCAGGGCATAGGCCAGGGCCGGGGAGACGAGCAGATGCCTCGCGAGGTCGACCCCGAGCGTGCCGAGCAGGCCGCCGAGGCCGAAGGCTATCGCCTGGGCGGCTCCGAAGAGGCCCATCCTGATGCCCAGGCGCTGCGGTCCCCCGGCGCCAGCCAAGCCCATCATCGAGCCGATCGCGGCGACCGCGAAGGCGCCGTTGGCGAGGCCGAGGGCGAAGACCGATGCCCGCAGCGGCCAGTAGGGGGCGAAGAACCCGCCGATCGCGATCGCTCCAAGGGCGGCGCCGGACGCGATGCAGCCGCCGACGGCCCAACCGCGCAGCGAGGCGAGCCTGGGGCCTCCCACCAGGCTGGCCGCGACCGCGACCAGGATCATGCCGGCGAGAACACCGCCGTGCTGGATGCCGCCGAGCTTGGTCGATTGGCCCGGGTTGAGGCCGAAGACCAGCCCGGCGAACGGCTCGAGAATCAGGTCCTGGGCGCTGTAGGCGAGCATCGAGACGAAGACGAAGATCGTGAAGCGCCGCGCCGTCGGATCCGCCCAAACCCGCCTCAGGGCGTCGCCGAAACTGCCTTGCGGCGATGCGTCGGGAAGGGGACCGGGCGGGGAGGGTGTTGCGCCGCCCTCGACCCCCCACACGGCGAGCAGCGTGAGAGCGAAGGCGGCACCGGCGACGGTGGCGGTCACCCCGACCAGACGCATCGGCGAGAAAGGCTCGAGGAAGCCGCCGGCGAGCGTCGCCGTGATCGCCATTCCGGCGATCATCATCAGCCAGACGATGGTCGCCGCGGCGGCGCGCCGGGCGGGATCGACCCGCTTGGCCAACAGGGCCAGAAGGGTGGTGCCCGAGGCGCCGACACCGATGCCGATCAGGATGAAGGCCAGCGTTGCGAGCGTGATTCCGGCCACGGGGGCGGACCCCATCCAGGCGGTTGCCAGGGCGGCGCCGATCCCGCCCGTGGCGAGCGCCGCCATGCCGCCTACGATCCAACGTGTGGGGCGGCCACCGAGATCGGAGCCGTAGCCCAGGCGCGGTCGCAGCATCTGCACGGCGTAGTGCAGGGCCACCAGCGCGCCGGGCAGGGCCGCAGGCAGCGCCAGCTCGACCACCATCACGCGGTTCATGGTCGAGGTGGTCAGCACCACGATCGCACCGAGCGCGGTCTGGACCAGACCGAGGCGGACGATGCCCTGCCAGCCCAAAGAGGCGGCGCTGCCCATCAGGGGACCATCGCGGCCAGGGCGAAGGCGCTGATCAGCATGCCGATCACGTAGAGGCTCGTCCCGGTGGCGTTGTACCAGGGAGCCAAGTCGCGGGGGCGGCGGAGAAGGCGAACCATCAGCCCCAGCTGCGCCAGCAGCAGCAGGCTCACAGCCGCGGCATGGAAGGGCTCGCCCCATGCGACCAGCAGCGCGACGACGACGACCTGTGGCACGGCCATGAAGACGCAGGCGACGCGCGCCGCGGTCTCGACGCCGAGCCGAGCCGGAAGCGAGCCTATGCCGGTGCGGAGATCGCCCTCGACCGACTTGAAGTCGTTGAGGGTCATGATGCCGTGGGCACCCGCGCTGTAGATCAGGGCCATCAGGACGATGCGCCAGTCCGGCCGTGTGGCGGCCATCACCGCAGCGCCGGTGAACCAGGGCAGGCCTTCATAGCAGGCGGCGACCGCGCTGTTGCCCCACCAGCCGTTGCGCTTGAGGCGGAATGGCGGGGCGCTGTAGGCCCAGGCGAGCGCCAGGCCGACGACGGCGGCGGCGAAGCCCCAGGGCCCGAGCGCGGTAGCGACCAGAAGCGAGAGCACGGTCCAGCCGATCGCGATGTGGAGGCCCCAGCGGCCGGGCACGCGACCCGAGGGGATGGGGCGGTTCGGCTCGTTGATCGCGTCGACATGGCGATCGAACCAGTCGTTGACGGCCTGGCTGGTGGCGCAGACTAGCGGACCGGCCAGCAGCACGCCCGCGATCACGATGGGCCAGCGCCCCCCGATCGGAAGGCCGGACGATACCACGCCGCATCCGAACGCCCACATCGGCGCGAACCAGGTGATCGGCTTCAGCAGCTCGAGCACCGCCGTCCATTCGGGCAGAGTCCGCGGTCGGACGATTGATGCGACGGGTTCCATGCCGCGACGCTATGCTTGACAGTCGTAATCGTCAAGAATGATTGACATTCTTGCGGGCGTAGCGCGGCGGCGCGCTCTGGACGGCGGCCCTGCACGCGCCATGTTGATGGGACAGTGAGGCATCCGATGTCGGGCGGGCGGAGCAGCAGATGATGGGGCGGCGTGAGCAGGTCGGCGCGCTGGGTCGAGTGGCCGGTGTCTCGCTATTGGCGACAGCCGCGGGGATCGGCTGTAGCGCGCTCACGGTGCGCCAGCCGCCGCCCCTGCCGGCCGCGGTGTCGGGCGAGCGACGCGAGACCGACCAACGCGCAGGCCGGCTCAGCTACTATGTCGAGGGGGCGGGCCCGCCGCTGCTCCTGATCCACAGCATCAACGCCGCTGCCTCGGCCTACGAGGTGCGGCCGATCTTCGAGCACGAGCGGACGCAGCGGCGCGTCTTCGCCGTGGACCTGCCAGGCTTCGGCTTCTCGGATCGATCGCCGCGGAGCTACAACCCCAGGCTCTATGTCGATGCGATCTACGACATGCTGGACGTGATCACGGCCAACTCCGGCCCGCAGCCGGTGGATGCCCTAGCGCTTTCGCTGTCCTCGGAGTTCCTGGCGCGCGCTGCCGTCGAGCAGCCGGAGCGTTGGCGCACGCTGGCGCTGATCACGCCGACAGGCTTCGACCAGGCATCCGTCCGGCGCGAAGGGAACGCAGGCGAGACGCGGGAGGTCCCCGGACTCTATGGCTTCTTCACGTTCCCGCTGTGGAGCCAGGCGCTTTACGACGGGCTCGTGAGCAAGCCCAGCATCCGCTTCTTCCTCAGGAAGACCTGGGGCTCGAAGGATATCGACGAGGGGCTCGCGAGCTACGACTACCTGACGACACACCAGCCGGGCGCCAAGAACGCGCCCTATGCCTTCGTCTCCGGCCGCCTCTTCAGCACCGACATAAGGGCGGTCTACCAGCAGCTGACGTTGCCGGTGTGGCTGGCCTACGGCGTGCGTGGCGATTTCGGCGACTTCAGCGGGGCCGGCTGGACGGCGGGGCGGGCGAACTGGACGGTCGAGCCCTACGCGACCGGTGCACTGCCCTTCTTCGAGCAGCCGGATGCCTTTCTCCAGAGCTACGATCGGTTTCTGGCGCAGGGGCCTCGGCCAGCGGACGGCTACCCCTCGGCTTCCGACGCGAGGTCGCCCAGCCCGTAGCGGCGCAGCTTGACGTAGAGGCTCTGCCGGCTGATGCCCAGCATGTCGGCTGCGGAGGCGCGCTTGTCGCCGCTGAGCTCGAGCGCCGCCTCGATGCACAGCCGCTCGATCACGTCGGTGGTCTCGCGCACCAGCTCCTTGAGCGGCACGCGGCCGACGAGCTCGGTCAGCTGCTGGACCGAGCGCGGCAGCTCCCGGGCGGCTCGGGGCTCGGCGGGCAGGCGCCGGCCGACATCGCGGATCACGAAGCCGAAGCAGGGCCGATGGGCGCTCGGCACGGCGACCGCCGAGATCTCGACCTCTGCCGTGGCGCCGTGCTCGCCGCGCAGGGTGGTCGCGAACAGGCGCATCGAGCCGTGCTGCCGGAGGTTGGTAAGCAGCACGTTGAGGTCGACGTTCGAGCGGGCCAGCCAGCGCTCGAGCGATTCGCCGCGGGCCTGCGTCTCGCTCGTCAGCTCGGCGAGGTCGAGGAACGCCCCGTTGGCGCTGAGGATGCGCCCGGCCGGACCGGTCAGAACGAAGCCGTCCGGCCCGGACGCGACCGCCTCGAGCAGACCGGCCTCGATCTTGCGGTCGCCCGCGTCATCGGCCGCTCGCGCCTCGGTCACGAGGCGAATCAGGAACAGCGAGGCGTCGTCCTGGCGGAACAGCGAAGCTGCGACCGCCATCTCCTGCTCGCCGCCCGGCCCGCGCGCGCGGACCTCGCCTGCGCGTCCCGATGCCCGCACCCCCGCCAGCATGGCGAGGATGGGGGCGGCATCGTCGCCGTCCAGGCCGACCGGGAAGGTCTGCCCGACCAGCGGCCTGCCGCTCTGGGCGAGCAGGCGGTCTGTAGCGGGATTGGCCTCGACCACGCGCCGGCTGGTGGCGTCGACGATCAGCATTGCCTCGGAGGAGGACTGGAACAACAGGCGGTAGCGGGCTTCGGCACTACGGAGGCGCACATAGTCACGATCCATCGACTGCTGCGCGTCGACCAGCCGCTGCTGCAGCGCCGCGACCGAGCGCAGATCCCGGCCGACCGCGACGATTCTGCCCTGAGGTCCGACCTGGACGGCCGAGTAGAGGATGGGGATGTCGGCACCCGCGGGTGAAGGGTGGTTGACGTGCCGCCATCGGGAGGGCGCCTTCGCGGCCGCGTCGCGCAGCAGCGCCTCGACCTTCGGGCGACTTTCCACCGACACGGTGTCTGCCCACGCCCGGCCGAGCCAGGTCCCGTGGGTATCGAGGGTCAGCTCCTCGCTATCGAAGGCCAGATCCCGGATCACGCCCGCGCTGTCGAGGATCAGCGCGACGTCGCTCGCGGTCGCGACCAAAGCCGCAGCGGCCTCTGCGTCGAGGTCGCGTAGTGAATGTTTCGGGGCCTTGAACTGCTTCACCAGCGAAGAGATCCTCCAATGCGAGACCCTCTCCGAGACGCTGCCCCACATTTGTGCCGGCGTCGTTCTCAGCCACGACTCGCTAGCAGGTCAAGCAGCCCGTGGGCCTGCAGAACGGCCTGCCGTGCGTCCACGGCCGTCGCGTCCGCGCCGACCAGCCGCACCAGCTCCGGGTGCTGGACGAAGATCGGACCGCCGACCATCACGCCGATCGCCTGGTTGCGCGATTCCCGCCGGACCGTCCGGATGCTGGACGCCAACACGTCGAGGTCGCTCTCGCAGGCGACGGAGATCCCGACCACGGCGAACATTGTGCGACGGACCAGCCCAGCGAGGTCGTCCACCGTCGCCACGGGGCCGCTCGAGACATCCCAGCCGGCGCGGCGGAAGAATTCCGTGACCATGGCCACACCGAAGAAGTGCTGCGCGCCGGGCGCCGGCACGAGCAACGCTCGCAGACCGAGCCCGTGATGCTCCACATCGGTCTGGAACGCCGGGCTCAGCTCGTGCATCACCTCATGGAGCCGAAGGAGCCCGAGCGTCACCTCGGCGAAGCTTCTGAGATCCTCGTCCCAGAGACCACCCAGGTGCCGCGCCGTCGGTGCCAGGAGGTCGAGGTAAAGTGTCTCCGGGGTCAGACCCCGGCCGCGCATCGACTCCACGTAGCACAGCGCCGCGGGACCGTCGCTGCCCAGCACGAGCCCGGCGAATTCGGCTATCTCCTCGGTGGTGGGGATGACGGCGGCGATCGGGGCCACGAGGTTCTGCTCGGGCTGCACTGCTCGGCGGGCCAGGACGAGGCGGGGAATGACCTCCCGCTCGATCGTGCGAACCAGCCGGTCCAGCCGCGGCTCCGGGCGGCTCCAGGGCGAAGCCAACTGAGACTGAGGACTGGAAGCCGATGTCGCGGGTTCGCCCGGAATATCCCTCCAGAGACTTGTCCGGATGACCTGTTGCCGCAAGCCAGCCATCGCGCCCCTCCCCGCTTAACGTTAAGGCCGGCTTACACCCGAGGTGGCGGTCCCCTCAACCCTACCATTACATCGACGCAACATTTTTACCGCAAACGTCGGGATGCTGGCTGTTTGTGCTGGAGCCTACAACGCATCGCCTGGAACCTTTTGTCAAAGGAAAGTTACGTAAAGTCTGATTGACACACAGTTGGAGCCAGCCTAACGTTTCGATCATGATCAGCAGGCGCAATCGGGAGGAGCGCGATGCGTCAACGGCAACACGGGCAGGATCGCGGCGAGCCCCTCTACGCCCCGGCCGAGCGGCTCCGTCGTGACGCTTCTCCTTGGACCCTGGTGCAAGGCATTCTGGCACCGGTGCAGTTTCTGGTCTTCCTGGTCAGTCTCGTCTTGGTTCTGCGCTATCTCGTCACCGGCGAGGGGCTGGTGCTGGCGACAGCATCGATCGTGATCAAGACGTTTGTCCTCTATACGATTATGATTACCGGCTCGATCTGGGAGCGCGAGGTCTTCGGGCAGTATCTCTTCGCCCGTGCGTTCTTCTGGGAGGACGTGGTCAGTATTCTTGTCCTGGCCCTCCATACCGCTTACATCGTCGTGCTCGTCACGGGCGCCTTGCCGGCCGGCCAGCAGATGCTCCTGGCGCTCGCGGCCTACGCTTCCTACGTCGTCAACGCCGCGCAGTTTCTCTTGAAGCTGCGGGCCGCGCGACGCGACCAGGAAGCCGCGCCCGAGACCGCCACGCTGGGGTTCGTCGCGTGACCGCGCTCACCGCGGAGACCGGCCTCGGCCGCAGCGATCTGCCGGTGCTCAGGGAGCGCGGCCAGCGCGAGGTCTTCTGCGGCCTCACCGGCATCATCTGGCTGCATCGGAAGATCCAGGATGCGTTCTTCCTGGTGGTGGGCTCGCGCACCTGCGCGCATCTGATCCAGTCGGCCGCCGGCGTGATGATCTTCGCCGAGCCGCGCTTCGCCACGGCGATCATCGGCGAACGCGACCTGGCCGGCCTCGCCGACGTCAATGAGGAACTCGACCGGGTGGTCGGTCAGCTGCTCGAGCGCCGGCCTGACATACGCCTGCTGTTCCTGGTCGGCTCCTGCCCGTCCGAGGTCATCAAGCTCGATCTATCGCGCGCGGCCTCGCGGCTGTCCAGCCGTTTCGCGCCCGAGGTGCGGGTGCTCAATTATTCGGGCAGCGGCATCGAGACCACCTTCACCCAGGGGGAGGACGCCTGTCTCGCGTGCCTGGTGCCGGACCTGCCGGCCGAGCAACCCGATGCGGCGCCCTCTCTCCTGGTTGTCGGAGCGCTCGCCGATGTGGTCGAGGATCAGCTCTATCGAATCTTCGCGCAGCTCGGCATCGCGTCGGTGCGGTTCCTCCCGTCGCGCCTCGCGACCGAGCTGCCGCCGGTCGGTCCGCGTACCGTGTTTCTCCTGGCGCAGCCGTTCCTTGCTGACACGGCGCGTGCTCTGGAGGAGCGCGGCGCGACCCGGCTGGCGGCTCCCTTCCCGCTTGGGGTCGAAGGTACCAGCCTGTGGTTGCGCGCTGCCGCCGATCACTGGCAGAGGTCGCCGAAGCGCTTCGAGGAGGTGACGGCCCCGGCCCGCGAGCGGGCGCGTCGCGCGCTGGCGCACTACGCCCAGGAGCTCGCCGGCCGGCGGATCTTTTTCTTTCCCGATTCCCAGCTCGAGGTGCCGCTCGCCCGTTTCCTGTCGCGCGAGCTCGGGATGATCCCGGTCGAGGTCGGCACGCCCTACCTGCACCGGCAGCATCTCGCCGCCGAGCTCGACCTTCTGCCCGCGGACACGATGCTGAGCGAGGGTCAGGACGTCGACAAGCAGCTCGATCGCTGCCGGTCTGCCCGGCCCGATCTCGTGGTCTGCGGGCTCGGTCTCGCCAACCCCCTCGAGGCCGAGGGCATGACCACCAAGTGGTCGATCGAGCTGCTCTTTACGCCGATCCAGGGCTATGAGCAGGCGGCCGACCTCGCCGAGCTCTTCGCGCGGCCGCTGGTGCGTCGGGCGCGGCTGGCGGCCTGAGCCGATGCAGCTCACCCTGTGGACATATGAGGGTCCCCCCCACGTCGGCGCCATGCGGATCGCGACCGCGATGGAGGGGGTGCACTACGTGCTGCACGCCCCTCAGGGCGATACCTACGCAGACCTGCTGTTCACCATGATCGAGCGGCGGAAAGAGCGCCCGCCGGTCACCTACACCACCTTCCAGGCGCGCGATCTCGGCTCCGACACGGCGGCCTTGTTCAAGAACGCGGTGGGCGAGGCCTATGATCGCTTCAAGCCCCAGGCGATGCTGGTCGGGGCGTCGTGCACGGCAGAGCTGATACAGGACGACCCGGGCGGGCTCGCGAGGGCGCTGGAGCTGCCGATCCCGGTCGTCCCCCTCGAGCTGCCAGCCTATCAACGCAAGGAGAACTGGGGCGCGGCCGAGACCTTTTATCAGTTGGTGCGGGCGATGGCCGGGCCGAGCGCGCCGCCGCCCGGCACGCCCCGAGCGGAGAGGCCGGATGGCCGGCGGCCATGTTGCAACCTCCTGGGCCCATGCGCGCTGGGCTTTCGTCATCGGGACGATGTCCAAGAGGTGACGAGGCTGCTCGATCGGCTGGGCGTGGACATCCGCATGGTGGCGCCCGCCGGCGCCACGCCCGCCGATCTTGCCCGCCTGGGCGAGGCCGATTTCAACGTCATACTCTATCCCGAGATCGCGACGCCCGCGGTACGGTGGCTCGAGCGGACGTTCGGCCAGCCTACGGTCAAGACCGTGCCGATCGGCGTCGGCGCCACGCGGGACTTCATCGCCGAGGTGGCGGCTGTGGCGCGTATCGATCCGTCGCCGGCGTTGGCAGCCGAGCCCTCGCGCCTGACCTGGTACGCGAAGTCGGTCGATTCGACCTATCTCAACGGCAAGCGGGTGTTCGTCTTCGGCGACGCCACCCACGCGATCGCCGCGGCAAGGGTCGCGCACGAGGAGCTGGGCTTCGACGTGGTCGGGCTCGGCACCTACAGCCGCGAGCTCGCCAAGGACGTGCGCGAGGCGGCCAAGGCCTACGGGATCGAGGCCCTGATCACCGACGACCATCTCGAGGTCGAGGCCAAGGTCGCCGAGCTCCAGCCCGAGCTCGTCCTGGGCACGCAGATGGAGCGGCACATCGCCAAGCGGCTGGGGATCGCCTGCGCCGTGATCTCGGCCCCGATGCATGTGCAGGACTTCCCGGCGCGCTACTCGCCGCAGATGGGCTTCGAGGGTGCGAACGTGCTGTTCGACACCTTCGTCCATCCCCTCATGATGGGCCTCGAGGAGCATCTGCTCGGGATGTTCCGCGGGGACTTCGAGTTCCACGACGACGCGGCACCCTCGCATCTGGGCGCTGTCCAGGAGCGAGGGGCCGAGCGGGTCCCGCCCCCGAATCGCTGCCGGCCGCCCCGGCCGCGTCGTCGGCTTGGGCCCCCGAAGCCGAGAAGGAGCTGTCGAAAATCCCCTTCTTCGTCCGAGGCAAGGCGCGCCGCAACACCGAGCGCTTCGCTCAGGAGCGGCATCTGGCGCTCATCACGGTCGAGACCCTGTACGATGCCAAAGCGCATTTCAGCCGCTGACCGCGCGTCCAACGGCGCAGCCGGCCGTGTCCAGGCGATACCGGTCCGCGTCGTGATCGTCACGATGGACAGCCACATCTCAGGCGCCATCGAACGGGCGTGCCGGCTGCTGGCGCCCGAGATGCCCGGCCTCGTTCTCACCATCCATGCCGCGGCCGAGTGGGGCAACGACCCGGCGGCGCTCGATCGGTGCCGCGCCGACATCGCCCGGGGCGACATCATCCTGGCGGCGATGCTGTTTCTCGAGGATCATTTCAAGCCGGTCCTCGATGCTCTCCAGGCGCGCCGCGACCAGTGCGACGCGATGGTGGGTGCCCTCTCCGCCGGCGAGGTGATCCGCCTCACGCGCATGGGCCGCTTCAGCATGGACGGCACGCAGGGCGGGCCCTTGGCCTTCCTGAAGCGCCTGCGAGGCGGCAAGGGCGGCGACAAGGCCACGGCCGGGTCTCGGCAGATGAAGATGCTGCGCCGCCTGCCGCAGATCCTGCGCTTCATCCCGGGCACTGCCCAGGATGTCCGAGCCTACTTCCTGACGATGCAATATTGGCTTGCGGGCTCGGACGAGAATGTCGCGAGCCTGGTCCGTTTCCTGATCGACCGTTACGCCCAGGGGCCGCGCGCGACTCTGCGCGGCGTCGCCAAGGCTGCGGCCCCGGTCGAGTATCCCGAGGTCGGCGTCTACCATCCCTGCATGGCCGGTCGCATGGCCGACAACGCCCTGGCCCTTCCGGGCGGTGATTCCGAGCGCACGGTCGGCCTCCTCCTGATGCGCTCCTATCTGCTGGCCGGGAACACCGGGCACTACGATGGCGTGATCGCCGCCCTCGAGGCGCAGGGGCTCCGCGTGATTCCTGCCTTCGCCACCGGGCTCGACGCGAGGCCGGCGGTCGAGAGGTTCTTTCTTCGGGATGGCCGGCCCGTGGTCGAGGCCGTGGTGTCCTTGACCGGCTTCTCGCTGGTCGGCGGGCCCGCCTACAACGACGCCAAGGCGGCCGAGACGATGCTGGCCGCGCTCGACGTGCCCTATCTGGCCGTAACCCCGGTCGAGTTCCAGACGCTCGAGCAGTGGGAGGCATCCGAGCGCGGCCTGCTGCCGGTCGAGGCGACGATGATGGTGGCGATCCCGGAGCTGGACGGGGCCACCGGATCGATGGTGTTCGGCGGCCGCACGTCCGGGGCCTCGTCCGACGGCATCCACGACATGCAGGCGCACGCCGAGCGCGCCCGGATGCTGGCGGCGCGGGTCCTGAGCCTGGTCCGCCTGCGGCGCACGGCGCGGGCTGAGCGCAAGGTCGCGATCGTGCTTTTCAACTTCCCGCCCAATGCGGGCCATACCGGCACGGCCGCCTATCTGGACGTGTTCGAATCGCTCTACCGGACGCTCACGGCCCTGCGCGTCGACGGCTACACGGTCGAGGTCCCGGCCAGCGTCGACGAGCTGCGGGAGCGCGTGATCGCCGGCAATGCCGAGCGCTTCGGCGCGCATGCCAATGTCCATGCCCGCATCCCCGTCGACGATCATGTCCGGCGCGAGCGCTGGCTGGCTGAGATCGAGGCCCAGTGGGGCCCGGCCCCCGGCCGACAGCAGAGTGACGGCGCCTCGATCTTCGTGCTGGGCGCCGCCTTCGGCAACGTGCTGGTCGGCGTGCAGCCGGCCTTCGGCTACGAGGGCGACCCGATGCGCCTGCTGTTCGAGAAGGGCTTCACGCCGACCCATGCCTTCTCGGCCTTCTACCGCTACCTGCGCGAGGACTTCGGCGCCCACGCGGTGCTGCATTTCGGCACCCACGGGGCGCTCGAGTTCATGCCGGGCAAGCAGGCGGGGCTCTCCGGCGCCTGCTGGCCGGACCGGCTGATCGGCGATCTGCCCAACCTCTATCTCTATGCCTCGAACAACCCGTCCGAGGGCATGATCGCCAAGCGGCGTGGGGCGGCGACGCTGATCAGCTACCTGACCCCGCCGGTGGCCCATGCCGGCCTCTATCGCGGCCTTCTCGACCTCAAGGTCGTCGCTCGAGCGTTGGCGCGGGCTGACCGCGGAAGACTGCGACGAGCGCGACGCTCTGGCCCTGCTGATCCAGGCCCAGGCCGCCGCCGTCGACCTCGCCGCCGCCGAGCCGGCATGGGGCGCGGAAGCGGCGAGGCAGATCGAGAAGCTCGGTGCCGCCATCCTCGAGCTCGAATACACGCTGATCCCGCACGGGCTGCACGTCGTGGGGGCGCCACCCATCGCCGGAAGAGCGGGTCGACACGCTGCTGGCGATGGCCGAGGCGGGCGGCGGCATACAGCCGGAGCGGGCCGCGATCGAGGCCCTGGTCCAGGGACGCTCGCCCGAGGCGGCGCTCGGGGCCGGCCACGCTAAGGCCGACGATGCCGCCATCGCTCTCTTCCGAGAGCTCGCCGCCACCGACCGGCTGCTGGCGGAGGAGCACGAGATGCCGGCGCTCCTCAGGGCGCTGGACGGCCGCTTCATCCGCCCGGCGCCGGGCGGCGACCTGCTGCGCACGCCAGCGGTGCTGCCGACCGGCCGCAATCTCCACGGCTTCGATCCCTTCCGCATCCCGAGCCCGTTCGCGGTTCAGGACGGTGCCAAGCAGGCGGCGCGGCTGCTTCAGCGACATGCCGCCGACGGCCATCCCTTTCCCGAGATCGATCGCGCTGGTGCTCTGGGGCACGGACAATCTCAAGACCGAGGGCGGCCCGATCGCCCAGGCGCTGGCGCTGGTCGGCGCGAGGCCGCGGTTCGACGGCTATGGCCGGCTCGTCGGCGCCGTGCTCATCCCGCTGGCCGAGCTGGGGCGGCCGCGCGTCGACGTGATCGTCACCCTCTCCGGCATCTTCCGCGACCTGCTGCCGCTGCAGATCAAGCTGCTGGCCGAGGCCTCCTATCTCGCCGTCGAGGCCGACGAGCCCATCGAGCTGAACTTCGTCAGGAAGCACGCGCTCGCGTTCCAGGCGGCCCATGGCTGCGACCTCGAGACTGCGGCACTTCGGGTCTTCGGCAACGCCGAGGGGGCCTACGGCTCGAACGTCAACCATCTGGTCGAGAACGGCCGCTGGGACGACGAGGACGAGCTGGCCGAGACCTATACGCGGCGCAAGGGCTTTGCCTACGGCCGCAGCGGCCAGGCGGCCCCGCAGGCGGCGCTGTTGCGCAGCGTGCTGGCCGATGTCGACCTCGCCTACCAGAACCTCGATTCGGTCGAGCTCGGCGTCACCACGGTCGACAACTATTTCGACACGTTGGGTGGCATCAGCCGGGCGGTGCGGCGCGCCAAGGGTGGCGCCGAGACCGCCGTCTATATCGGCGACCAGACCAGGGGCGACGGCACGGTTCGCACGCTGGGCGAGCAGGTGGCGCTCGAGACCCGGACCCGGATGCTGAACCCCAAATGGTACGAGGGCATGCTGAAGCACGGCTATGAGGGCGTGCGGCAGATCGAGGCCCATGTCACCAACACCATGGGCTGGTCGGCGACGACCGGTCAGGTGGCGCCCTGGGTCTACGAGAAGCTGACCGAGACCCTGATGCTCGACCCGGCGATGCGCGAGCGGCTGGCCGCGCTCAATCCGACCGCGTCGGCCAAGGTCGCGAGCCGCCTGCTCGAGGCGCACGAGCGGCACTACTGGCAGCCGGACGAGACGATCATCGAGGCGCTGAGGCGCGCCGGCGAGGAGCTGGAAGATCGGCTCGAGGGCGTCGGCCCGCAAGGCGTGGGCTCCGCAGGCATGGAGATGGCGGCATGACCACGACAGTGCTCGATCGACGCCCGACCCGACCCGACGGAGCCGGCAGCTGCCAGGTGCAGCTGGACCCCTCTGTCCGGATCGACACCGCCAAGGTCTTCGCCGTCTACGGCAAGGGCGGCATCGGCAAGAGCACCACCTCCTCGAACCTGTCGGTCGCGTTCTCGAAGCTCGGCAAGCGGGTGCTGCAGATCGGTTGCGATCCCAAGCACGATTCGACCTTCACGCTCACCAAGAAGCTCATGCCGACGGTGATCGACGTGCTGGCGACCGTCGATTTCCACGCCGAGGAGCTGCAGGTCGAGGACTTCGTCTACGAGGGCTACAACGGCGTGATGTGCGTCGAGGCCGGTGGCCCGCCGGCCGGCACCGGCTGCGGCGGCTATGTCGTCGGCCAGACCGTGAAGCTCCTGAAGGAGCATCATCTGCTCGAGGACACCGACGTGGTGATCTTCGACGTGCTGGGCGACGTCGTGTGCGGCGGCTTCGCGGCACCCCTGCAGCACGCCGACCGGGCGCTCATCGTGACCGCCAACGACTTCGATTCGATCTTCGCGATGAACCGGATCGTTGCCGCGATCCAGGCCAAGTCGAAGAACTACAATGTGCGGCTCGGCGGCGTGATCGCCAATCGCAGCGCAGCGACCGACGAGATCGACCGCTTCAACGACACGATCGGGCTGAAGACCATCGCGCATTTCCCGGACCTCGACGTCATCCGGCGCTCGCGACTGAAGAAATCGACGTTGTTCGAGATGGAGCCTTCGCCCGAGCTCCTGGCCGTGCAGAACGAGTATCTCCGCCTTGCGGCGATGCTGTGGGCCGGTACCGAGCCCATGGTCGCCCAGCCGATGCGGGATCGGGACATCTTCGATCTCTTGGGGTTCGACTGATGCACACGCTCTCCTATCAGGCGAGGCGCGGCGAGCTCCTGACCTATTTCGACCGCACCGCGGCCGAGGCCTGGTCCAGGCTCACCTCCGACGCCCCGGTCGGCCGCATCCGCGCCACGGTGCGCGCCGGCCGTGATCGCATGCGCACGACCCTGCTCGACTGGCTGCCCGACGACCTGCGCGGCCGGCGCCTGCTCGATGCCGGCTGCGGCACCGGCGCGCTGGCTCTCGAGGCCGCGCGCCGCGGTGCCGATGTCGTCGCCGTCGATCTCTCGCCTACTCTGGTCCAGCTGGCAGAGGAACGCGTCTCGGCGGTTGCCGGCTCCGGCGCGGTCCAATTCCGGGTCGGGGACATGCTCGATCCCGGCCTCGGCCGCTTCGACCACGTCGTCGCCATGGACTCGCTGATCCACTACGAGGCGGGCGACGCGGTGCAGGCGGTGGCCGGCCTCGCCGCCCGGTGCGGGCAGTCGATCCTCTTCACCTTCGCCCCGCGCACGCCGGCGCTGGCTGCCATGCACGCCGTGGGTCGACTGTTCCCGCGCAGCGACCGCGCCCCGGCGATCGAGCCCGTCGCGGGTTCTGGACCTGCAGGGCCGGCTCGCCGCCGCCCAGGGACTGGGCTCGTGGCGGCTCGCGCGGAGCGAGCGCGTCCAGCAAGGCTTCTACACCTCGCAGGCGCAGGAGCTGGTCCACCGATGAGGCGGCTTAACGATCGCTTGGCTCGGGGCTGGAGCCGTCTCGGCACGGAGATGATGCCCTTCGCCGACGTGGTGACGCCGGAGCTGCCGCTGAGCCGGCTTCTTCGACTGTCCCTGTTCCAGGTCTCCGTGGGCATGGCCGCTGTGCTGCTGATCGGCACCCTCAACCGGGTGATGATCGTCGAGCTGAACGTTCCGGCCGGTCTCGTCGCCGTGATGGTCTCCCTGCCGCTGGTGTTCGCGCCTTTCCGCGCGCTGATCGGCTTCCGCTCCGACACGCATCGCTCCTATCTCGGCTGGCGCCGGGTGCCCTACATCTGGATGGGCACGCTGCTGCAGTTCGGCGGTCTGGCGATCATGCCGTTCGCCCTGCTGGTCCTCTCGGGCGACACCGCGCACCCGGTGCCGGCGATCTGGGGCCAGGCGGCGGCCGGTCTCGCCTTCCTCCTGCTGGGCGCGGGTGTGCACACGACCCAGACGGCCGGGCTGGCGCTCGCCACCGACCTCGTGCCGCCGCGGGCCCAGCCCAAGGTCGTGGCGCTACTTTGCGTCATGATGATGCTGGGCATGGTCGGCAGCGCGCTGGTGTTCGGCTTGGCACTGAGGAACTTCAGCGAGATCCGGCTGATCCAGGTGGTCCAGGGGGTGGGGCTGGCCACCATGATGCTCAACCTCGCGGCGCTCTGGAAGCAGGAGCCGCGCGATCCGTCCCGGACCGACAAGTCGGTACCCCGCCCGGCCTTTTGGGACGCTTGGCGCTCGTTCAACAGCGGCCGCCATTCGAAGCGCCGGCTGCTCGCCGTCGGCATCGGCACGGCCGCATTCAGCATGCAGGACATCCTGCTCGAGCCCTATGGCGGCCATGTCCTGGGGCTGACCGTTGGGCAGACGACCGCTCTCACGGCACTGCTGGCCACCGGCGGCCTGACCGGCTTCCTGATCGCGGCACGCGTGCTGGGCCGTGGCGCCGACCCTTATCGTGTCGCAGCCATCGGCACGCTTGTCGGCGTTCCGGCGTTCACCTCCGTGATCTTCGCGGCACCGTTTTCCTCCGTGCCCCTGTTCGCGCTCGGCGTGGCGTTGATCGGCGTCGGCGGCGGGCTCTTTGCCCACGCCACCCTGACAGCGGCCATGAGCGTGGCGCGCGAGAGCCAGATCGGCCTGGTGATCGGCATCTGGAGCGCAGTGCAGGCGACGGCCGCGGGCTCTGCGATCGCGACAGGCGGGGTGATCCGCGATCTCGTGGCGGACCTCGCCGTCAACGGCCGTCTCGGTCCGGCGCTGACGCTGCCGGGCACGGGCTACGGAGCCGTCTACGCCATCGAGATCGGTTTGCTGTTCGTCGCCATGGTTACCATCGGCCCGCTCGTGCGCTCCGCGAGCGACGGCTCATCGAGGTCCACGGATTTCGGGCTGGCCGAGACTGCCGGCTAGCCAAGTTTGTGTGCGGAGATCGCTCATGCCAACCGGCGCCATCACAGGCTACATCGACGTCGCCCAGCTCGTCCTTTACGCGTTCTGGGTCTTCTTCGCGGGGTTGATCTTCTACCTGCGGCGCGAGGACCGGCGTGAGGGCTATCCGCTCGAGCCCGACCTCAGCGAGCGCTTCAGGGGTGTGCGCGGCTCCGAGCTGATCCCATTCATGCCCAAGCCCAAGCTGTTCTACCGGCCCCATGATGGCACCGTGGCCGCCCCCGAGCCTCGGCGGGCGGATGTTCGTGAGCTGCGGGCCGAGCGGACCGCCGCTTGGCCGGGCGCGCCGCTCCGGCCGGTGGGCGATCCCATGCTGGCCGGGGTGGGGGCGGGCGGCTGGGCCGAGCGCGAAGATGTCCCCGAGCGCACGATCGAGGGCGAGCCGCTTATCGTGCCGCTTCGCGTGGCCGAGGGCTTCTACGTCGAGCCACGCGATCCCGATCCTCGTGGCATGGCGGTCGTGGGCGCCGACGGGGGCCTCGCCGGCACCGTGGTCGAGCTCTGGGTCGATCGTGCCGAGCCGCAGATCCGCTACCTCGAGGTCGAGCTCCCCGGAGCAGCCTCTGCTGTCGAGACCGCAGACGAGCCGGCAGACCCTGTCGCTCCTGCAGCCGAGGTCGAGGCGGAGGCCGAGGCAACGGAGGAGCCCGCAGCTGCGGTGGTGGAGCCCGCCGCCCCGGCGCCGACGCAGTCGGCCCGGGTGCTGCTGCCGATCCACTTTGCCCGCATCAGCGCCGGTCGGCGGCAGGTCAAGGTAGGCTCGATCCTCGCCCGGCATTTCGCCGATGTCCCGACGCTGCGCACGGCCGACGAGGTGACCAAGCGGGAGGAGGATCGGATCACCGCCTACTACGCGGCCGGTCAGCGCTATGCCGAGCCGTCGCGGGCGGAGCCCCTGCTATGAGCGAGGTCGAGGTCGAGCCCGTCCGCGGTCTGCCGGAGCGACTGCCGCCCGGCGAGCGCGTCCTCTGGCAGGGTTCGCCCGACGTGCGCTCGCTCGCCCGGAGGGCATTCCACGTCAGGAAGCTGGCCATCTATTTCGCGGTACTGCTCGGCTGGCGAGTGGCCTCGGGCCTCATCGCTGGCAAGTCCCTGGTGGCGGTCGCCGTTTCCAGCATCTGGTTCGTGCCGCTCGCCCTGGCTGCGGTCGGCCTGCCGGCGCTGCTCGCCTGGCTGTATGCACGGACCACGGTCTACACGATCACCAATCGCCGGGTGGTGATACGCTTTGGCGTGGCCCTGCCGATGAGCCTTAACCTGCCGTTCCGGATCGTGGCGGCGGCCGGGCTCAGGACCTACGCGGACGGCACCGGCGATATCCCGCTGACGCTCAGAGGCCCCGATCGCATAGCCTATCTGCATCTCTGGCCCAACGCGCGGCCGTGGCGGATCAACCAGCCTGAGCCGATGTTGCGTGGCGTGCCGCAGGCGGCCCAGGTCGCCGAGACGCTGGCCGGGGCGCTGGCTACGACGACCGCCCCGTCGATCGTGGCGAGGCCCGTCGAAGGGCAACGCTCCGCGCAGCCCGGCCATCTGACGAGCGCGGCGGCTTGAGCGGGAGGCCTACCATGAGCACATCCGCGAAGAGCAAGTTGGTCGCGGGCTCGATACCCAGAGGTGTGCTGCTGGCGGCGGCCGCCCTGGTGGGCTTCGCGATCGTCTCCGCGACCGCAGCACGGCTGAGCGGCATCGGCACGACCGAGCTGCCCGAGGTCCGGGCGGTGGACAGCCGGGATCTCCTTTTCGAGGACCGCGCAAATGGCGGCGTGGCGGTGCTCGAGGACGGCCGCGTGATCGATGTCGTGGCGCCCGGCACGAACGGCTTCCTGCGCGGCGTGCTGCGCGGCCTCGCCCGCGAGCGCAAGCTGCGCGACATCACCATCGAGACCCCGTTTCGCCTGACGCGCTGGGCCGACGGCCGTCTGTCGGTCGAGGATCCCGCAACCGGGCGCACCGTCGATCTGGGCGCCTTCGGCCCCGACAACTGGGCGGTGTTCGCACAGATCCTGACCATGGCGGAGGCAGCGCGATGATCGGCCGCCGGACCGTCGAGGTGGCCTGCACCGTCGAGGTCGAGAACACCTTCGATCACCTCTTTACCAACGTTGAGCTCGACGGTATCGAGGTTGGCCCCGGCGACGAGGTGCTGGTGCACGACGCACCGATCGATGTCCCCTACGGACAGCGCCTCGTCGTTCGCCGCCGCGCCACCGTGATTCGTGCCAGTTGGGCCGAGCGCCTGTGGACGGAGCTCACCGGCGGCTTCGAGTTCATGGAGCTCCTTGAGTTCAGCTTCTCGTCGGGGAGGAGACTATGACCGCGACCCAGGTCAAGACGCCCAGCGAGACCACGCGACTCGCACAGGCGGATACGGTGCTCAGCCCGCGCTTCTACACGACCGACTTCGCGGCCATGGACCGCCTCGAGGTGGATCGGGTGCGTGCCGACTGGGACGCGTTGATCGCCGAGATGAAGAGTGACCCCAACAAGGGGCATTTCGTGCGCGACGAGGCTTGGCAGGCAGATATCGCCCAGCTGCCCGACGACCTGAAGAAGGAATTCTTTGATTTCCTGGTCAGCTCTGTAACGGCGGAATTTTCTGGCTGTGTGCTGTACGCCGAGATCAAGAAGCGCGTGAAGAATAAAGACATCCAGCAGCTCTTCTCGCTGATGGCACGCGACGAATCCCGTCATGCAGGTTTTATCAACGACACCCTCAAGGACTTTGGCATTGGTGTCGACCTCGGCTTTCTAACACGTGCAAAGAAGTACACATACTTTCGGCCCAAGTTCGTCTTCTATGCTACCTATCTCTCCGAGAAGATCGGCTATGCCCGCTACATCACGATCTATAGGCTTTTGGAGCAGCATCCCGAGAAGCGATTCCACCCGATCTTCCGTTGGTTCGAGAAGTGGTGCAACGACGAGTTCCGCCACGGCGAAGCCTTCGCGCTGCTGATGCGTGCCGAGCCGCGCTTGCTCAGCGGCCTCAACAAGCTCTGGGTGCGCTTTTTCTTGCTCGCGGTATTTGCCACCATGTATGTGCGTGACCATGCGAGGCCCGCGTTCCACGCGGCCATCGGGATCGATCCGACGGATTACGACTTCACCGTGTTCCGGATCACTTCCGAGATCTCGCGGCAGGTGTTCCCGCTGACCCTCGATCTGGAGCACCCCAGCTTCCACGCAGGGCTCGAGCGGCTGCGCCGGATCGCCGAGGCGATCGCGGCTGCGGACCGGCGGGGCGGCATCGTCGGCAAGGTCAAGAAGCGCGGGCTTGGCCGCGGCTGCGGCTGTCGCCTTTGCCCGGCTCTTCCTCCTGCCCACCCAACGGAACGAGCTTCCCCGGCAAGTCCGGCTGGCGCCGGCCTGGTAGCGCGGAGCTGATCGCTGTGCTCGAATATGGTCTTCCGGTGCTCTACGCCCTGTTCGTCTGGTGGTTCAGCACGGGCGTCATCATCTATCTTGACGGGCTGCCGGTGCGGACCTTCCGCTGGAGCATGCTGGGAGCCACGGCACTCCTGGCCCTGTCCCTCTATGGGCTTGCCTGGACCAGCACCGACAGCACGGTGTCGGGTGCCTACAAGGCCTTCACGTTCGGGCTGCTTGCCTGGGGATGGCAGGAGATCAGCTTCTACATGGGCTTCGTCACGGGCCCACGCACCCAGTCTTGCCCCGAAGGCTGCTCCGGCTGGCGCCACTTCGTCCATGCCATCCAGACCAGCCTCTATCACGAGTTGGGGATCATCGCCGGCGCGCTGGCGATCGTGGCGCTCACCTGGGAAGGCCCGAACCAGGTCGGCACCTGGACCTTCATGGTGCTCTGGTGGATGCATCAGAGCGCCAAGCTCAATGTCTTCCTGGGCGTGCGCAACCTGAACGAGGAGTTCCTGCCCGCGCACCTGGGCTTCCTCAGGAGCTTCCTGACGAAGAAGCCGATGAACCTGCTGTTCCCCTTCTCCGTCACCATCTCGACCGTCTTCACGGTGGTGCTGGTACAGCGCGCGCTCGCCCCCGGGACCAGCGAGTTCAATGTCGCCGCCTACACCTTCCTCGCGACGCTCATGACGCTCGCCATCCTCGAGCACTGGTTCCTCGTCCTGCCGCTGCCGTCGGCAGCTCTCTGGAGCTGGAGCCTCCACTCCCGCGCTGCGACGCGGCCCTTCGAGGTCGAGGTCGTCGCGGGCTTTCTCGGCGCCGGCAAGACGACCTTCCTGAGGCGGACCCTGCGCGAGGCCGATCCGTCCGTCAGGACGATGGTGCTGGTCAACGACTTCGGTGCTCTGGGTATCGACGGCTCGCTGCTGAGTGGCCGGGGTGCCGATGTGGTCGAGCTGCCCAACGGATGCATCTGCTGCTCCCTGCGCAAGGATCTGGCGCGCCAGATCCAGGACACGGTTGCCCGCTTCGCGCCGCAGCGGCTGCTGATCGAGCCCAGCGGTGTCGCCAACGTCGCGGAACTCCTGACGGTGCTCGATCAGCCTACGCTGAGGCCGCTGGTCCGGAGCCTCCGGGTGCTGACCGTGATCGACGCCGCCAGCTTCCTCGCTGACTGTGCGCGGATGCGTGAGCATTTCGAGGCGCAGGCCAGCCTCGCCTCGATGCTGATCGTCAACAAGGCCGATCTCGCTTCGCCGGCCGAGCTGCAGATGGTGGAGGATACCCTCCGCGCCCTCAACCCGACGGCGCCCATCGTGCCGGCCACGTACGGCGTCGTCGATGCCGCTGCGCTCGCGGGTGTGCCGGCGAGGAGACCGACCATGCTGGCGGCCGACTCTCGCGATCTCCCCGATGCGGAGCACGACGCGCATGTGGGGCATGCCGCCGGTCACCATGGCGATCACGCTCTCGGCCTTGAGTTCCTGGAGCGCCCGTCTCGGCGGGGCATGCGATACGGAAGGCCTGCGCAGGCTGCTCGAGGCGATCGCAGGGGGCGCCTTCGGTGAGATCGAGCGGATCAAGGGGATCGCTCGCTCGGGTGCCGGGTGGATCCATTTCGATGTTGCCGGCGGCCGCTCGAGCATGGCGGCCTTTGCCGCCGGTGCCAGCGAGGAGCCGCGTGTGGTGGCGATCGGGCGCCGGGTCGACGAGGCCGGGCTGCGCGCCGCCTTCGAGGCCTGCACGGCGTCGACCAGCGCCCGGCCCGAGCCTCTTCGCGCCGCGATTGCCGAGGTGGCCTAGCTTATGGCTGGCCATCGAGCGCCCACAGAGAAGACGACGAGTCCGGAGGCGATCATGAATTACGAGGCGTTCTTCCGCACCCAGCTCGACGGCCTGCGCCGCGAGGGGCGCTACCGCGTCTTCGCCGATCTCGAGCGTCGCGCCGGCGCCTTTCCACGGGCCACGCACCACCACGGCAAGGGTCGAGGTGAGGTCACCGTCTGGTGCTCCAACGACTATCTCGGCATGGGCCAGCACCCGGTCGTGGTCCAGGCCATGCACGAGGCCCTGGAGCGGTGCGGCGCAGGCGCCGGCGGCACCCGCAACATCTCCGGCACCAACCACTATGTCGTGCTGCTCGAGCGCGAGCTCGCCGACCTCCACGGCACCGAAGCGGCGCTGGTGTTCACCTCGGGCTACGTCTCCAATCTGGCGACCCTGTCGACCCTCGCCGCAAGCCTTCCCGGCTGCGTGGTGCTCTCGGACGCCAAGAACCACGCCTCGATGATCGAGGGCATCCGCCACTCGCGCGCCGAGAAGCAGATTTTTGCGCACAACGATCCCCGGGACCTCGACCGCCGGCTGGCCCAGATCGAGCCGGGCCGGCCGAAGCTGGTGGCGTTCGAGTCCGTCTATTCGATGGATGGCGACATCAGCCCCATCGCCGAGCTCTGCGACGTGGCGGAGCGGCATGGCGCCATGACCTATCTCGACGAGGTCCATGCGGTCGGCCTCTATGGCCCGCGCGGCGGCGGCATCTCCGAGCGCGATGGGGTAAGCCGGCGGCTGACGGTGATCGAGGGCACGCTCGCCAAGGCCTTCGGGGTGCTGGGCGGCTACATCGCCGGCTCCGCCGCGCTTTGCGACTTCGTCCGCAGCTTCGCCTCCGCCTTCATCTTCACGACCTCGCTCCCGCCCTCGGTCGCCGCCGGCGCGCTCGCCAGCATCCGGCACCTCAAGGCCAGCTCGGCCGAGCGCGAGCGGCACAAGGATCGCGTCGCCAGAGTGCGCCGCGGCCTCGATGCGATCGGCGTGCCCCACTACGCCAATCCCAGCCACATCGTGCCGGTGATGGTCGGCTGCCCGGTGCGCTGCAAGGAGATCTGCGACCGTCTGCTCGAGCACCACGGCATCTACGTGCAGCCGATCAACTACCCGACCGTGCCGCGCGGCACCGAGCGGCTGCGCATCACGCCCTCGCCCGTTCACAGTGATGCCGACATCGACCACCTGATCGGCGCGCTCGGCGCCATGTGGTCGGAGCTCGAGCTGCAGCGCGCGGCCTGAGCGCGCCGGAGGATGGCAAGTGTCTATCCGTTCCCGGCGATCGTCGCTCAGGAGGAGATGAAGCAGGCTCTCCTGATCGCGGCGATCGATCCCAGCCTCGGCGGCGTCCTCGTGTTCGGTGATCGGGGCACCGGGAAGTCGACCGCGGTCAGGGCGCTGGCCGGCCTGCTGCCGCCGATGCGCGCGGTCGTCGGCTGCCGCTACAATTGCGATCCAGGCGCCAATGGTGCTCTTTGCGCGGACTGCAAGGCGCGGACCACACTCAAGAGCCAACGCGTGCCTGTGCCGGTGGTTGACCTGCCGTTGGGCGCGACCGAGGATCGGGTGGTGGGAGCGCTCGACCTGGAGCGGGCGCTGACCCAGGGGGAGAAGGCCTTCGAGCCGGGGCTTCTCGCCCGCGCCCATCGTGGCTTTCTCTATATCGACGAGGTCAACCTGCTCGAGGATCACCTCGTCGATCTACTGCTCGACGTTGCGGCATCCGGCGAGAACGTGGTGGAGCGCGAGGGGCTCAGCATCCGCCACCCGGCGCGCTTCGTGCTCATCGGCAGCGGCAATCCCGAGGAGGGCGAGCTGCGCCCGCAGCTCCTCGACCGCTTCGGACTCTCGGTCGAGGTCCGGACTCCGGACGACCTCCCGACCCGGGTCGAGGTGGTCAGGCGGCGGGACGCATTCGAGCGCGACCCCGCCGGGTTTGCCGCCAAATGGCGGCCCTCGGCCGACCGGCTGCGCCGCCGCATCCTGAAGGCGCGCCAACGCCTGGCCGACGTCGAGGTTTCGGATGCGGCATTGATGCGGGCAGCGGAGCTCTGCATCGGCCTCGGCACCGACGGCCTGCGCGGCGAGCTCACCCTGATCCGGGCCGCCCGGGCTGTTGCGAGCCTGGAAGGCGACGCAGAGGTCGGCGTCGCCCACTTGCGCCAGGTGGCACCGGCAGCGCTCCGCCATCGCCTGCGGCGCAATCCACTCGACGATTCCAGCGCCACCGTGCGGGTCGAGCGCGCGCTCGAGGAGCATCTCCGCGCGTGAGCGACGGTGGCCCCGACGAGCCCTCCGCCTGGCCCGATGCAGCCTTGGCCGCGGCACTCTTCGCGATTGATCCCGCGGCGATGGGTGGCGTGGCGCTCCGGGCGCTGGCTGGCCCGGTACGCGAGCGGTGGCTGGAGCTGCTGCGGGCGTTGTTGCCGGCCGGCGCCCCGGTCCGCCGCATCCCTCTCCATGTTGGCGAGGACCGTCTTCTGGGCGGGCTCGATCTCGCCGCGACGCTGCGCGCCGGTCGACCGGTAGCCGAGCGCGGAATCCTCGCTGCCGCCGATGGCGGGGTCGTGATGCTGGCGATGGCGGAGCGCTTGGCATCTGCGACAGCGGCCCAGATCGGCGCCGCGCTCGATCTGGGCGAGGTCCGCCTCGAGCGCGATGGGTTGGCCCGGCGGGAGCTCAGCCGGATCGGCGTGGTCGCGCTGGACGAAGGCATCGCCGCCGACGAGCGGCCGCCCGCGGCGCTCCTCGACCGGCTGGCGTTCCAGCTCGATCTCGGCCGGGTCGGGATTCGCGACGCGGGCGATGCCGCAGGTGACGCCTCGGCGGTCGAGATGGCTCGCGCCCGCTTGGCGACCGTCACCGCGAGCGACGAGGTTCTGGAGGCCCTGTGCGCAGCGGCGCTGGTGCTCGGCATCCCGTCGCTGCGGGCCTCTCTGCTGGCCCTGGCGGTGGCCCGCGCGGCCGCAGCGCTGGCCGGGCGCGACGAGGTCGGCGAGGCCGATGTCGCGATCGCCGGACGGCTGGTGCTGGCGCCGCGCGCCACGAGGCTTCCCGCGCCCGAGGAGGACGTCCCGGAAGGGCCTCCCGATCGTCAGGAGGATCGGGACCAGGAAGAAGCTGCCGGGGAGTCGGACCGTACCGATCAGACGCTCGAGGACCTGGTGGTGGCGGCTGCGCAAGCGGCCTTGCCCCAAGGCCTTCTCGACGGGTTGCAGCTGGGCGGTGGATCGGCGGGCCGCGCGCGGTCGACGGGACGGGCAGGCGCCATGCAGCAGGCGCTGCGCCGTGGACGGCCGTCCGGGGTGCGTCGTGGCCTGCCGAGGGGCGGCCATCGTCTCAACCTGATCGAGACGCTGCGTGCTGCGGCACCCTGGCAAACATTGCGCCGCAGCATGCGGTCCGACGCGCCCCCCCGGGTCGAGGTGCGGCAGGACGACTTCCGCATCACACGTCTGAAGCAGCACCGCCGGACGACCATGATCTTCGCCGTCGACGCCTCGGGCTCGGCGGCGCTGCACCGATTGGCCGAGGCCAAGGGCGCCGTCGAGCTGCTGCTCGCCGAGTGCTATGTCCGCCGCGACCGGGTGGCGTTGATCGCCTTTCGCGGGCAGGGGGCCGAGCTGCTGCTGCCGCCGACGCGCTCCCTCGTGCGCGCCAAGCGCAGCCTCGCGGGACTGCCCGGCGGCGGCGGCACACCGCTCGCGGCCGGCATCCACGCGGCTCTGATGCTGGCCGACCTGGTCCAGCGGAGCGGCGACACGCCGGTTCTCGTTGTGCTCACGGACGGGCGCGCCAATATCGCGCGCGACGGCACCTCGGCACGTCCCCGCGCCGAGGAGGAGGCGTTAGCGGTGGCGACGCAGGTGCGCGTGGCGGGCGTGAGCGCGCTCCTGATCGATACGGCGCCCAGGGCCCAGCCCCAGGCCGGGCGCCTCGCGGCGCAAATGGGTGCCCGCTACCTGCCCTTGCCCCATGCCGACGCCGCAGCGCTCTCGCAGGCCGTGCGCAGGGCCGCGACGACTGCGGACTCCCGGAGCCCCGGCCCAGGATGAGCGAGCCGCCGCTCTGGGAGCGCGAGGGCCGGGACTGGCCGAACCGTGCGGCGAGCAGCTTCGTGGAGGCCGGCGGCCTCCGCTGGCATGTGCAGCGGACGGGCAGCGGGCCGACGCTCTTGCTCGTTCACGGCACGGGCGCCGCTACTCATTCCTGGCGAGGGTTGGTCCCACTGCTGGGAGATCATTTCGAGGTGGTGGCCCCTGACATGCCGGGCCACGGCTTCACGCCGATGCCACGCGGGCAGCGCCTGTCGCTGCCCTACATGGCCAGCGCCTTGAGCGCGCTTCTCGAGGCCCTGGCTGTCCGCCCAGCGCTCGTCGTAGGGCATTCGGCGGGTGCCGCGGTCCTGATCCGCATGTGCCTCGACGGACGGATCTCGCCTCGGGCCGTGATCAGCCTCAACGGCGCGCTCCTGCCGCTGAGCGGGCTCGCCGGCCAGCTCTTCGCGCCGCTCGCGAGGTTGCTCCACACGACCTCCTTCATGCCGCGGCTCTTCGCGCGACGTGCAGCCGACCCGGCGGTGGTCCGACGCATGCTGGGCGATACCGGCTCGCGCGTCGATCCGGAGGCGCTCGATCTCTATGGCCGGCTCGCGCGCAATCCGCGTCATGTCAAGGCGGCGCTCGGCATGATGGCGAGCTGGGACCTCGACCCGCTCGTGCGTGAGCTGCCGCGGCTGCGGCCGCCTCTGCACCTCGTCGTCGGGACGAACGATCGCATGGTCCGGCCGGCGCACGCCGGTCGGGTGCGCCGTATCCTGCCGACAGCCACGCTCATGCCGCTGCCGGGCCTCGGCCATCTCGCCCACGAGGAGGAGCCCGAGCAGGTCGCCGAGCTCATCGTCGGCGTCGCGCGCTCGCTCGCGCTGATGCCGGCGGCGGCGGCGTGATGGTGTCACGTGACGTGTCGGGTTACGCTCTTGCGGATCTTGCGCACGCCGAGTGCCACGAGGATCGCCACCAGCGGAATGCTGACGCCCGCGATCAGGTCGGGCTCGAGCTTGACGCCGGCCGCCTTCAGGCCCTTGGCGGCATAGCCGATAAGCCCGACGACATAGTAGGTGACGGCGGCGACGGAGAGGCCCTCGACCGTTTCCTGCAGCCGCAGCTGGAGGCGCGCGCGCCGGTTCATCAATTCCAGCACCGCCTGGGTCTGCCCCTCGCGAGCGACGTCGACCCGGGTGGAGAGCAGCTGGGTCGCGCGCGTCATTCGCTGGGACAGCGATTCCTGACGCGCGGCAACCGCCCTGCAGGTCTGCATCGCCGGGCCGAGACGGCGCTCGGTGAACTCGCGGATGGTCTGCAGGCCCCGGATGCGCTCTTCGCGCAGCTCGACGATGCGTCGCTGCACCAGCTCGTCATAGGCGGCGGCAGCACTAAAGCGGTAATTGCTGTCGGCGTGCCGGCTCTCGATTGCGGCCTGGAGCCGCGTCAGGCGGTCGAGCAGGACGGGCTCGTCCTGCTCTTTGGCACTCGCCAGCGCGGTGGTGATCAGGGCCAGCTCACGCTCGCACCGGTCGAGGAACGGCGCCACCTCGCGCGCCAGCGGCAGCGCCAGCAGCGCCATGACGCGATAGGTGTCGATCTCCAGGAGCCGCTGGACCATCCGGCCGGCCTGGCGCCCCGCCATCCGCCGATTGAGCACCAGGAGCCGTCCGAAGCCATCGGCATGGAGGCGAAGATCGGTCAGGGCGATCGCCGCACCGTTGCCGATTGCGGCGCCGATCAGCACGTTACCGGCGAACAGGCGTCGGGCGATGCCGTCATAGTCCGGGGCGTCATCCTCGGTGGCCATGAGAGCGACATGCGTTGCCGCCATCACCTCGCCCGGCAGACCCGCCAGCCAGTCGGCCGGGGCGGCAGCGAGCGCCGGGTCGGCGAAGGGATCGGCGGCGCCCCCAACGATAAGCTCGTAGTGCGTGAACTCGGTGTGGCGCTCCCATTTGAGCCGGAATGCGCCGAGGTCGCTGCTGAAGTGATTGGCGCCCGGAGCGGGGCCGGCAACGCCATAGCGCTTGGCCAGCGCCACGACATGTGCCCAGCCTTCCTCCCGCGCCGCGCCGGCGCTCAGCAGCGCCACATAGGAGATGCGCAGCGGTGCCGTCAGCGACTCCGGCGGCCGGGCGTGCACCTCGTCGTTGAGCTCGAGCCGCAGCGGGTGATCCCGGGGCAGCGAGAAACCGGTGGCGGGCGCTGTTGTCATCGTCTTCCCTCATTGACGCGTCCCTGCTACCCTCGTCAAGAAATGTTGACACTAGCGAGACAACGACCCTCCACACGACCGCCGGCGCGGCAGCGCCCCCACGCCGTCGTCATCGGCAGCGGCTTCGGTGGCCTCGCGGCGGCCGTCCGCCTCGGTGCCCGCGGCTATCGTGTGAGCGTGCTCGAGCAGCAGGATGCGCCGGGCGGCCGCGCCTATGTCTACCGGCAGGACGGTTTCACGTTCGATGCCGGTCCGACCATCGTGACGGCGCCGTTCCTCTTCGAGGAGCTCTGGCAGCTGGCAGGTCGCCGGCTCGCCGACGACGTCGAGCTGCGCCCCGTCGATCCCTTCTACAAGATCCGGTTCCACGACGGCGAGGTGTTCGAATATTCCGGCGATCCCGCTCGCATGCGCGCCGAGGTCGCCCGATTCTCGCCCGCGGACGTCGCCGGCTACGAGCGCTTCATGGCCGTGAGCGAGGCGATCTTCCGGGTCGGCTTCGAGCGCCTGGGTGACGTCCCCTTTACGTCCTTGCGCGACATGGTGCGGGTCGCGCCGGACCTCGTCCGCCTCAGGAGCTACCGCACCGTCCATGGGCTCGTCGCGAAGCTCATCAAGGATCCGCGCCTGCGCGTGGTCTTCAGCTTCCAGCCGCTCCTGATCGGTGGCAATCCGTTCAGCGCGACCTCGATCTATTGCCTGATCACCCATCTCGAGCGCGCCTGGGGCGTGCACTTCGCCATGGGCGGCACCGGCCGTCTGGTGCAGGGACTGGTGAGCCTGATCGAAGGCCAGGGCGGTGTCGTGCGCTGCGGTTCCCGGGTCCAGGAGGTCATCGTGGAGGGCCGGCGGGCGAGCGGCGTCCGCCTCGCCACGGGCGAGGCGATCCCGGCCGACATCGTGGTCTCCAACGCCGACTCGGCCTGGACCTACCGCCATCTTCTGGCGCCCGCAGCGCGCCGCCGCTGGACCGATCGGCGGATCGAGCGGTCGCGCTACTCCATGGGGCTTTTCGTCTGGTACTTCGGTACCAAGCGACGCTACCCCGAGGTCGGCCATCACACGATCCTGCTCGGACCACGCTACCGGGAGCTGCTCCGCGACATCTTCGAGCGGAAAGTCCTGGCGCCCGACTTCAGCCTCTATCTGCATCGGCCAACCGCAACCGACCCGTCCCTCGCTCCGCCGGGCTGCGATGCCTTCTATGTGCTCTCGCCGGTGCCGCATCTGGCTGACGGTATCGATTGGCGGCAGCAGGCCGAGCCCTACCGGCAGGCCATCGCGCGGGCGCTCAACGCCACCGTCCTCCCCGACCTCGAGGCGCAGGTGGTCACCTCTCGCCTCCTGACGCCCGAGGACTTTCAGGACCGCCTCTCGTCCTTTCGCGGTGCTGCCTTCGGTCTCGAGCCGGTGCTCACCCAAAGCGCCTGGTTCCGGCCCCACAATCGGAGCGAGGAGGTGGATGGGCTCTACCTGGTCGGTGCTGGCACGCATCCGGGCGCGGGGCTGCCTGGCGTCCTCTCATCGGCTCGCGTCCTCGACCGAGTGGTTCCCGATGCAGCCCTGGTCTGAGGCCGAGCTCGCGACGCCGGCCGATCATGCCGCCTGCCGCACATTGCTGCGGAGCGGCTCTCGCAGCTTCTTCGCCGCGTCGCTGCTCCTGCCGGCCAGCGTCCGTCAGCCGGCGAGCGCGCTCTATGCCTTCTGCCGACTGGCCGACGATGCGGTCGACCTCGCCGGCGGCGGCCTGCCGGCCGTCGAGCGCATGCGGGAACGTCTCGAGCGCGCTTATGCCGGTTGCCCGTTGCCTTTGCCGGTGGACCGGGCGTTCGCCGAGGTGGTGCGCCGCTACAGGATTCCGCAGACCTTGCCGGAATCGCTGCTCGAAGGCCTGGCGTGGGACGCCGAGGGACGGCGCTACGAGGATCTGGGCCAGCTGCACGCCTACGCGGTGCGGGTCGCCGGCACGGTCGGCGCCATGATGGCGATCCTGATCGGCCGCCGGTCGCCCGGCAGCGTGGCGCGCGCCTGCGACCTGGGGGTCGCGATGCAGCTCTCGAACATCGCCCGCGACGTTGGCGAGGACGCCCGAGCCAGGCGCCTCTACCTGCCCCTTGCCTGGTTGCGCGATGCCGGTGTCGACCCCGACGCTTGGCTGGCACGCCCGGTCTTCAGCCCGGCTATCGGGACGGCGGTTCAGCGCCTCCTGCGCGAGGCCGATCTGCTCTACGAGCGGGCGGGTGTCGGCATCGCGGGCCTGCCGCTCGGCTCACGCCCCGGGATCTATGCCGCCCGGTTTCTCTATGCCGGTATCGGCCGCGAGATCGAGCGGCGCGGCCTCGACTCGGTCGCTGGTCGTGCGGTCGTGCCACTATCCCGCAAGCTGTGGCTCCTGGCACGGGCCGTGGCCGCGAGCGCCACTGCCGAACGCGGGGCACCTTTGGCCCCCCTCGACCAAGCGCGCTTTCTGGTCGATGCCGTGGCCTCAGCGCCCGCAGGGCCAGTCGTGTCGGATGTCGGCACGGAGCCGCGGCTAACCCTCGGCGATCGCGCGGCCTGGGTCCTCGACCTGTTCGAGCGGCTCGAGAGGCAGGAGCAGCTCGGGCGATCCGCCGGCCGGTCCTGACGAGCAGGGAGGGCCGGGTCATCGCGAGATCGAGCCTGCTGGCCCTGCTGGAGCTTTTCCTCGTGCTGGGCGGTGCGCTGGCCTTCGCGATCTGGCAGCTTGTGTCGCTCCGACGCGACAGGCGGCGAAGGAAGGACGAGGCGCGCACGGCCGGCCGTGAGGAAGGGCGGGGCAGGGGCGATCCGTCAGCTTAGCGCCCGCGGCAGCCGGAACGGCAGCAGCCCTTGCACCCAGGCCCGCCGGAAGCGGTCGAGGCTGAGGCTCTCGTGCATCGCGTGCAACGGCTCGCCTAGGAGCTGGGTTGCGAGGATCGAGCGGGCATAGAAGGGCGTGTCCTCCAGCGTCCTCAGCACGCGCACCTGGGCATGGGGATCGGCGCGCGTGCGGCGGGCGACCCGCCAGAGCGTCTTGGGCAGCTCGACCGGGGGCGGCGGCAGGACGTTCCGCACCCTGCCCGAAGGGTCGATCCGCAGCGCCAGGGAGCGCTGCTCGCCGTCCCGCCGCCGGGTCTCGTACAGCACGACGGTGCCGCGCTCGCGCAGGTGCGCGCGGGACCAGTCCCAGCCGCTGAAGCCGTCCTCGAGCGGCTCGTTGCCGGCATTGCTGTCGAGGTAGCCCCAGCCGCTCCAGCGCAATGCCGGACGCTCGAGCGTCACCTCGACCCGTGCCATAGGCGCGATCGGCCGCCAGCGATGCAGGCCGCTCGCATCGAGGGCCACGACGTGATCGGTGAGGGTGGTGGGCTCGAGCCGGACGGTGCCGCGGATGCGCCTCGGAACGGGCACGGTGATCTCGTCGATTCGGGCCTTGAGCGCGCTGCCGTCCCAGGTGACCACGCTCGGGCCGATGCTCAGCTCCGTGGCGGTGCGGCAGGAGCTCCGGTGGCCGCGCTCGGTGAGCGCCCAGCGCTTCCCGCCGGCGCCGTAGAGCGCCACGTTGAGCGCGCAGTGATTGAGCGGATCGGCGGCACCACGCCGCCGTGCCCGGGCATAGTAGGGCGAGAAGACGTTGCCGATCAGGGCGATCAGGGTGAGCCCATGGCGGCCGTCGTCGCTCAGCGCGTCCGCGTACCACCACGCATAGCCGCCGGGTGCGATCGGCTGATCGAAGCCCAGTCCCCAAGCAGGCGCGCCGCAGCCAGCCGCCCCGACAGCGCCGCCATCGGGACGCCCGCTCCCGGGTGCGTGCCGCCACCCGCAAGATAGAGGCCCGGAATCCGGGTCTGTGCCGTCGGGCGCCTGAAGGACGCCATCGACCCGTGCGACACAGGGCCGTAGAGCGCCCCGCCGCTCCCCGGAAAGAGGCGCTCGAAGTCGGCCGGCGTCGTCACCCGCGTCGTTTCCGGGCTCAGCGCCACCTGCAGACCCGAGCGCGCCAACAGGCCGAAGGTGCGCTCTTCGCATGATCGGATCTCCGTCGCATCCAAGCGGTGGGAATTGCCGGTTGGCGGTGCGTTGACGAGGCAGAGCAGCCGCTCGGGCCCCGCGGGTGGCGCGTCGTCGGCCTCGCCCCGGTCCTGGGCGCAGACATAGACCGTGGGTGCCGCCGGCAGCCGCGCCCGCCGGAACAGGTCGTCGAACTCCGCCGCATAGTCCGAGGAGAAGAAGACGTTGTGGCGCAGAAGGGGGAACCCTTCGGTCGGCGCGTGGACGCACCAGGTCAGCGCCGAGAGCGAGCGCCTCGCTCGCGGGGTCGGCGCGATCGCTCGCGCGGCCGCGGCCCCCAGCCTGCCGCCTGCCAGCGCCCCGACATCGGCATTGGCGATCACGGTACGGGTCTCGATCTGCTCGCCGCTGGCCAGTCGGACTCCGGAAACCCGTCCGGCATCGACCAGAATCTCGTCCACCTCCGCCCCGTACCGGAAGACGGCGCCGCGGGACCGGGCGAGGTCGGCCAGCGCCACGGCCAATCGATGCATGCCGCCCTCGACCAGCCACACGCCCTCGCGCTCGACATGGGCGATCAGCATCAGCGTCGCCGGGGCGGCGAATGGCGAGGAGCCGACATAGGTGGCGTAGCGGCCGAACAGCTGCTTCAGCCGCGGGTCCCGAAAGTGCTCGCCGAGCGCCCGCCACAATGTCGAAAAAGGCTCTATTCGGCGCAGGTCGCCGAGCCCGCGCTTGCTGACCGCGAGCGCGAGCGCGAGCGGGCTCCCCGGGCGGGCGGCACGAATGAAGGGCTCTTCCAGCGTCCGATAAATTCCCTCTGCGCGCCGGCAGAACTCCCGGTAGCCTCGGGCCTCGCGCGGTCCGGAGAGCGCGCCGATGGCGTCCGCCGAGCGCTCGACGTCGCTGAAGAGATCGAGCCGCTCCCGACCGCTCCAGGCGTGCCGGGCGAGGGTCTGGACGGGTCGCAGCCGGACATGCGCGGAAAGCGAGGCGCCGACTGCGTCGAACAGCTCCTCGAGCACCCAGCGCATGGTGAAGACGGTGGGGCCGGCGTCGAGCCGAGCGCCCCCGACCTCGACCTCGCGCATCTTGCCGCCCGGGGCTGCCGCGCGCTCGACCACCACGACCCCCACACCGCGCGCCGAGAGCTCGAGCGCGGCGACCAGGCCCGCGACCCCGGCGCCGATCACGATCACCGGATCGGGGCGCAAGGCGAGATGCACTTTGAGCACAGGTCGGTCATTGACTGTCTATAAACAATGACAGAAGATAATGACAATTAATGTTTACAGTCAGGAGAGCGGCCATGGATCCCATGATGCGCATCGAGCGCAGCCTGAATGCCGCTGTCGCGGGGGCCACCGGCCCTGACGCTCCACCGCGGCTGGCGGCGGCGATGCGGCACGCCGTGTTTCCGGGTGGCGCCTGGCTGAGGCCCCGGCTCTGCCTGGCCGTAGCCGCCGCATGCGGCGAGGATCGACCCGAGATAACGGACGGTGCGGCGGCCGCGGTCGAGCTCCTGCATTGCGCCTCGCTCGTTCATGACGACCTCCCCTGCTTCGACGACGCGCCGATCCGGCGAGGCAAGCCGTCCGTCCACGTGGCCTTCGGCCAGCCGCTCGCCGTGCTGACCGGCGACGCGCTGATCGTGCTGGCGTTCGAGATCCTGGCACGGAGCGCTGCCGGGCTGCCGCAACGCCTGGCGCCTCTGCTATTGACCGTCGGCCGCTCGGTCGGCATGCCGCTCGGGATCTGTGCCGGCCAAGCCTGGGAGAGCGAGCCGGGCGCCGTGCTTGCCGACTACCAGCGGGCGAAGACCGGCGCCCTCTTCGCCGCCGCGACCGGGGCAGGGGCGGCGGCCGTGGGCGCAGAGCCGGGACCCTGGCGGACCCTCGGCGAGCGCCTGGGTGAGGCCTATCAGGTGGTCGACGACATCCGCGACGTCGCGGCCGATGCCAAGGATCTCGGCAAGCCGACCGGACGCGACCAGGTCCTCGGCCGGCCCAACGCGGCCGTGCAGCTGGGCATTCCCGGCGCCATGGCCCGGCTCGAGCAGCTCGTCACCGAGGCGGTCGAGTCGATCCCGCTCTGCCCCGGCCGCGTTGCCCTGCGCGCCTTGATCAATGCCGAGGCGAGACGCTTTCTGCCCGCGGAGTTGACCCTGCGCGCCGCTTGAGGCTGCCGGGCGAGCCGATGCGACCCGCCGCCGGTTCGGTCGTGGAACCGGCCGCGAGCGCCTCTTTGCTCGATCGCGCCCAGGCGCTGCGCGATCGCCTGCTCACCAGCGCCCGCTTTCGACGATGGGCGGCGGCTTTCCCGCTCACCCGCCCGATCGCGCGGCGGCGCACGCGGGCCCTGTTCGACCTCTGCGCCGGCTTCGTCTACAGTCAGATCCTGCTCGCCTGTGTCCGCCTCCGCCTGTTCGACATCCTGGCCGAGGGGCCGCAGACCGCGGCCGCCCTGGCGCCGCGCCTGTCCCTCTCCCTGGACGACACGTTGCGCCTGCTCAAGGCTGCCGTCTCGCTGCGGCTGGTCGCCGACCGGGGCCAGCATCGGTTCGGGCTGGGGGCTCTGGGTGCTGCCATGGTCGACAATCCGGCGGTGGCGGCGATGGTCGAGCACCATACCATGCTCTACGACGACCTGCGCGATCCGGTGGCCCTGCTGAGGGGACGGCACCGGGATACCGAGCTCGCCCGCTACTGGCCCTACGCCGGCCCCCGTTGTCAGGCCCCCCTGACGGCCGCTCAGGTCGACTCCTACACCAGGCTGATGGCGGCATCGCAGCCGTTGGTCGCGGACCAGATCCTCGACGCCTATCCCCTCAAGAAGCATCGCTGCCTGCTGGACGTCGGCGGCGGCGACGGCAGCTTCGTTGCGGCCGTCGCGGCCCGAACGCCGGCCTTGAGCCTGATGCTGGTCGACCTGCCGGCGGTCGCCGAGCAGGCGAGGGCGCGCTTCGAGCGCTCGGGGCTCGCCGCCCGCGTTACGGCGGTGGGTGCCGATTTTCTGACCGATCCGTTGCCGACGGGCGCCGACGTGATCTCGCTTGTTCGCGTGGTCCACGACCATGACGACGCTGCCGTGCTGACACTGCTGCGCGCTGCCCGAGAGGCGCTTCCGGTGGACGGGGTGCTGCTCATCGCCGAGCCGATGTCCGGCACGGCGGGCGCCCTGCCGATCGGCGATGCCTATTTCGCCTTCTACCTGTTGGCCATGGGGCGTGGACGGCCCCGCACGGTCGATGAGCTGGAGCGGCTGATCCGTGCAGCGGGCTTCGATCGGGTCCACGAGATTGCGACCAGCACGCCACTGCTTGCACGGCTGGTCGTCGCTCGGGCGACGCGAGTGTGTGAATCAAGATTGACACTCTGAAATGTCGCGTTAGTCTGACACTCGATCAGGCCAGAGCGTCTTCGGGAGGTTGCAAGCCTTCAAATGAACACCGTTGCCGTCGTGCTTCAGCAACCGGAGCAGCTCATTCTGAGCAGGCTCGACCTGACACCGGCCGGTGACGAGGACGTGGTGGTCGACATCGCCTGGAGCGGCGTCAGCACGGGCACCGAGCGTCTCCTCTGGTCCGGCCGCATGCCGCCCTTCCCGGGCATGGGCTATCCCCTGGTTCCAGGTTACGAATCCGTCGGCCGTATCACCGCGGCCGGCGAGCGCTCCGGCGCGAACGTCGGCGATTTCGTCTTCGTCCCCGGTGCCCGTTGCTTCGGCGAGGTGCGCGGCCTCTTCGGTGGCGCCGCGTCCCGCCTCGTCGTGCCGGGTGCCCGAGCCCTGCCGATCGACGAGAGCCTCGGCGAGCAGGGTGTGCTGCTGGCACTGGCTGCCACCGCCTACCACGTCGCGCCAGGGGCCACGCCGCAGCCCGATCTGATCGTCGGGCATGGCGTCCTCGGCCGCCTGCTCGCCCGCCTCGCGGTGGTGGCGGGTGGCGAGCCCACCGTCTGGGAGCGCAACCCCGACCGGGCGCACGGCGGCCTTGGCTACCGGGTGGTCGACCCGGCCGCCGACGAGCGCCGCGACTATCGCTGCATCTGCGATGCCAGTGGCGATGCCGGCCTGCTCGATACCCTGATCGGGCGGCTGGCGCCCGGCGGCGAGATCGTGCTCGCCGGCTTCTACAGCGATCCCCTGGCCTTCACCTTCCCGCCGGCCTTCATGCGCGAGGCCCGGATCCGCATCGCTGCCCAATGGCAGCCCTCGGATCTGATCGTGGTGAGGGACCTCGTCGCCACCGGTCGCCTGTCGCTCGATGGGCTGATCACGCACCGCCAGGAGCCCTCGGCCGCCGATGCCGCCTACCGCGCCGCCTTCGGCGACCCCGCCTGCCTCAAGATGATCTTGGATTGGAGAGCCTGCTCATGAATGCGCCCTGCGGAGTGTCCGACGCGCTCAAGGCAGCCCTCAGCACCCCCGACCAGCTGAGAGCGGAAGCCGCGATCGAGCCCGATCCCGCCCACAGCGCGCCGCCGACCAAGGAGACGCAGGTCATCGCGATCTACGGCAAGGGCGGCATCGGCAAGAGTTTCACGCTCGCCAACTTGAGCTACATGATGGCCCAGCAGGGCAAACGTGTCCTGCTCATCGGCTGCGACCCCAAGAGCGACACCACCTCCCTGCTGTTCGGCGGCCGCAGCTGCCCGACGATCATCGAGACCAGCTCGAGAAAGAAGCTCGCCGGCGAGAAGGTCGAGATCGGCGACGTCTGCTTCAAGCGCGATGGCGTGTTCGCGATGGAGCTGGGCGGCCCGGAGGTCGGCCGCGGCTGTGGCGGGCGTGGCATCATCCACGGCTTCGAGCTCTTGGAGAAGCTGGGCTTCCACGAGTGGGGCTTTGACTATGTCCTCCTGGATTTCCTGGGCGACGTGGTCTGCGGCGGCTTCGGCCTGCCGATCGCCAGGGACATGTGCCAGAAGGTGATCGTGGTCGGCTCGAACGACCTGCAGTCGCTCTATGTGGCCAACAATGTCTGCTCGGCGGTCGACTATTTCCGCAAGATGGGTGGCAATGTCGGCGTCGCCGGGCTCGTCATCAATAAGGACGACGGCACCGGCGAGGCTCAGGCCTTCGCGTCGGCCGTCGGCATCCCGATCCTAGCGGCCATTCCCGCCGACGAGGACATTCGCCGCAAGAGCGCCAACTACGAGATCATCGGCATCCCCGGAGGCCGCTGGGCGCCGATGTTCGAGGGCTTGGCACAAGCTGCCGCCGACGCCCCGCCGGTCCGCCCCAACCCGCTGAGCCAGGACGATCTCCTGGGCCTCTTCAAGGGCGAGGCCGTCGGCCGCGGCTACAAGCTGCAGCCGGCCAGCATCGAGGACATGTGCGGCACGACCGTGACCCAAAAGCCGTCGCTCGAAGTAATCTACGAGGCGGCTTGAGGGGGTAGACGGCGGTGAGCACCATCACCCTCGACCTCCAGCGTAAGCCGGCCCCTGTCGCGGCAGGCGGCAGCAGCTGTCACGGCGGCCGCGAGACGATGCTGGAGGCCGCCAAGGCAGCGGGCAAGAGCTCGGCCATGGAGAGGCTCGCCACGGACTATCCGAAAGGTCCGCACGATCAGCCGCAATCGATGTGCCCGGCCTTCGGCTCGTTACGCGTCGGCCTGCGGATGCGCCGCACGGCGACGATCCTCTCGGGCTCGGCCTGCTGCGTCTACGGCCTCACCTTCACCTCGCATTTCTACGGTGCGCGGCGGACGGTCGGCTATGTCCCGTTCGATTCCGAGACGCTGGTCACCGGCCAGCTCTACGAGGACATCAGGAAGGCGGTGATCGAGACCGCGCGGCCGGCCGAGTACGACGCGGTCGTCATCATCAATCTCTGTGTGCCGACCGCGTCGGGCGTGCCGCTCGACCGGCTGCCGAAGGAGATCGACGGGGTCCGGATCATCGGCATCGACGTGCCGGGCTTTGGCGTGCCGACCCATGCCGAGGCCAAGGACGTGCTGGCGGGCGCCATGCTGCGCTATGCCCGCACCGAGGCTCTCCAGGGGCCTGTGCAGCGGCCGCGTGCCCAAGCCGGTGACGGTCCGAGCGTGACCCTGATCGGCGAGCTGTTCCCGGCCGATCCGGTCGGCGTCGGCGCCCTGCTCCAGCCCATGGGGCTGACCGTGGCGCCGCAGCTGCCGTCCCGTGAATGGCGTGACCTCTATGCGGCGCTGGACTGCGTCGTGGGTGCCGCGATCCACCCCTTCTACACGGCCTCGATCCGCGAGCTGCATGCGGCCGGTCGGCCGGTGGTGGGCTCGGGGCCGGTGGGTGTCGATGGCACGGCAGCTTGGCTGGAGGCAATCGGCAAGGCGGCCAATGTGCCGGCCGAGCGGATCGACACGGCCAAGGCGAAGGCGATGCCAGCGATCCGGGCCGCCCTCGAGGCGAGCCCGATCAAGGCCCGGGTGACGGTAGCGGGCTATGAGGGCTCGGAGCTCCTGGTGGCACGCCTGCTGATCGAGGCCGGCGCCGAGGTGCCCTATGTCGGCACCGCCTGCCCGCAGACCGAATGGAGCGATGCCGATCGGGAGTGGCTGCAGAGCCGCGGCACCCATGTGCAGTACCGGGCCTCGATCGAGCAGGACGTCCAGGCCATGCAGGAGGTCCGCCCCGACCTCGCCATTGGCACCACGCCCCTGGTGCAAAAGGCCAAGGAGCTGGGCATCCCAGGCATCTACTTCACCAACATGGTCTCCGCCCGGCCTCTGTTCGGGCCGGCCGGGGCCGGAGCGCTCGCCGGCATCGTCGCCGCCCAGACCCGGGGCCGCGCCAATTTCGGCCGCATGGTCGAGTTCTTCGGCGGCGTCGGCAGCGGCGAGGCGGCGGGCTATGGGTGGAAGGGCGTGCCGGAGGCGCACAGCGCCGCCAAGGAGCGCAACAGGAAGGCCCGAGAGGCCAAGGCCAAGGCGGTGCTCGCCGATGCGGTGGGGGCCTGAGACGTGCTGGTCTTAGACCATGACCGCGCCGGTGGCTATTGGGGCGCTGTCTACGCCTTCTCGGCTATTCGTGGCCTGCGTGTGGTCATCGATGGGCCGGTAGGCTGCGAGAACCTGCCGGTGACCGCCGTGCTGCACTACACCGACGGGCTGCCGCCACACGAGCTGCCCATCGTCGTGACGGGGCTCAGCGAGGACAATCTCTCGATGAGCGGCACCGAGGGCGCTCTCAGGCGCGCCGCCGCGACGCAGGACCCCGATCTGCCGGCGGTCGTCGTCACAGGCAGCATCGCCGAGATGATCGGTGGCGGCGTCACGCCCGAGGGCTCCAACCTCCTGCGCTTCCTGCCGCGCACGATCGACGAGGACCAGTGGCAGAGCGCCGATCGGGCGATGAACTGGCTGTGGACGGAGTTCGGGGCCAGGAAGGCCAAGGCGCGCAGGAAGATCGTTCGGCCGGAGGGCTCGAAGCCCTTGGTCAACATCATCGGCCCGATCTACGGCACCTTCAACATGCCCTCCGACGTGGCCGAGATCCGCCGCCTGGTCGAGGGCATCGGCTGCGAGGTCAATCTCACCTTCCCGCTCGGCGCCCATATCGAGGACGTGCCGAAGCTTGCCGATGCGGACGTCAATGTCTGCATGTATCGGGAATTCGGGCGGAAGCTCTGCGAGGAGCTGGACCGCCCCTATCTGCAGGCTCCGATCGGCCTCTTCTCCACAACCGCCTTCCTCGAGAAGCTGGGCGAGCTCGTAGGCGTCGACCCGCAGCCTTTCATCGAGCGTGAGAAGCACACGACGATCAAGCCGATCTGGGATCTCTGGCGCAGCGTCACCCAGGACTTCTTCGCCACGGCATCCTTCGCCATCGTCGCCACCGACACCTACACCCGTGGCCTGCGCAAGTTTCTTGAAGGCGAGATGGGCATCCCCTGCGCCTTCGCGATCCCGCGGAAGGCCGGCGTGAAGCCGGACAATGCGAAGGTCAGGGAAGCGCTGAAGAAGACACCGCCTCTGGTGCTGTTCGGCTCCTACAATGAGCGGATGTATGCAGCCGAGATCGGGGCCAGATGCATGTACATCCCGGCCTCGTTTCCCGGCGCGATCATTCGCCGTGCCACGGGCACGCCCTTCATGGGCTATGCCGGCGCCACCTACATCATCCAGGAATTCTGCAACGCGCTGTTCGACGCGCTTTTCCACATCCTGCCCTTGGGCACCGATCTCGACCGGGTCGAGGCGACGCCGTCCCGGCTCGGCGCCCTGGCGGCACGTCCCTGGGACGACGAGGCCCAGGCCCTGCTCGACGACTATGTCGAGACCCAGCCTTTCCTCGTTCGGATCTCGGCCGCCAAGCGCCTGCGCGATCTGGCGGAGCGCGAGGCGCGCGCGGCCGGAGAGGAGCGGGTCAGCGCTGCCCTGGTGGCGCGGGCGCGGGCCTCGCTGTCCGAGGCTCGGGCGGCATGAGGCGGAAACTGGTTACCCCTGCGACCTGCGCATTATTTGGCGCAGCCTCGCATTTTGAGACGGGAGAGCTCTGATGGTGAACTCGGGTGGCTCGCTGTCACGATTTCGGCGGGAGGAGCAGGTCGAGGCGCGCCTTTACTATGCGCTGAGCTTCGCGGTCTTCCTGGTTGCGGTCACCGTGTCGCGGCTTCTGCCACGGCACCGGCGGAGCTTGGCGGTGCGTCAGGGCGTCCGGCGGTCGATCGTCGGCGAGGCACGCGTGGCCGCTGGAACCTGCACCGCCTACGCGTTCATGGGCTGACCCGTTTTCAGGATTCGTCCGTCGATGCCGGGCGGCCGATCGGCCGATGCGGGCATCGGGGACGATACCCGCCGCGCGGGATGGCGCGGAATTCGCCGCAAGGCGGAGCGTACGGAGGATAAGAGTGGCTACCCAGTTGGAACGACCGACCGGCTCGTTGACCGGTCTGACGGAATCGGAGGCGCGTGAATTCCACGCGATCTTCATGCGCAGCTTCGCGATCTTCGTGGGTGTGGCGGTAGTCGCGCACATCCTCGCGTGGCTGTGGCGGCCCTGGCTCCCGGGCGAGCATGGCTACGCGATGCTCGACGGCGCCACCACGGCCGCGAGCCACGTCCTCACCTACCTGACCTAGGAGGCAAGAGCATGTGGCGCATGTGGCTTCTGTTCGATCCTCGGCGCACGCTCGTGGCGCTCTTTACCTTCCTGTTCGTGCTGGCGCTGCTGATCCACTTCATCCTGCTCAGCACCGACCGGTTCAACTGGCTGGAGGGTCCGCGCGCGACGGCGTCGCAGCTGTCACCCCTGCCGCCGACGCAGTCGCAGCCCAAGTAGCGGCGTTCGGCAATGGCAGCGGACGGGGCTCGAGCGGATCGCCCGGCCCCGTCTGCTGCCAGGTCCGCACGCCTCGTCCGCCCTGACCCGGTCTGGAGAACGGGAATCCGACGATGGCCATGCTGAATTACGAACGCAAGTACAGGGTCCGCGGCGGGACTCTGATCGGCGGCGACCTGTTCGATTTTTGGATCGGGCCGTTCTTTGTCGGCTTTTTCGGGGTCACGACGATCTTTTTCGCCACCCTGGGGACGGCTTTGATCGTCTATGGCGCCGCGATCGGGCCGACCTGGAACATCTGGCAGATCAACATAGCGCCGCCGGACCTCAAATACGGCTTGGCCCTGGCACCACTCCGCGAGGGCGGGCTCTGGCAGATCATCACGGTCTGCGCGATCGGGGCCTTCGTCTCCTGGGCGCTCCGCCAGGTCGAGATCTGCCGCAAGCTCGGCATCGGCTACCACGTGCCGTTCGCCTACAGCTTCGCGATCCTGGCCTATGTCACCCTCGAGGTGATCCGGCCGCTGCTGCTCGGTGCCTGGGGCCATGGCTTCCCGTACGGCATCATCAGCCATCTCGACTGGGTCTCCAACGTCGGCTACCAGTATCTTCATTTCCATTACAATCCGGCGCACATGCTGGCGGTGAGCTTTTTCTTCACCACCACGCTTGCCCTGGCGCTGCACGGCTCGCTGGTGCTGTCCGCGGCCAACCCGCCTGAGGGCGAGCCGATCAAGTCGGCGGAGCACGAGAACACCTTCTTCCGCGACACCATCGGCTATTCGATCGGCACGCTGGGAATTCACCGGCTGGGCCTGTTCCTGGCGCTCAGCGCGGCCTTCTGGAGCGCCGTCTGTATCGTCATCAGTGGTCCCTTTTGGACCCGCGGCTGGCCCGAATGGTGGGGCTGGTGGCTCAACCTCCCGATCTGGCGCTGAGGCGAGGGCAGGATCATGGCCGAGTATCAGAACATCTTCACCAGCGTTCAGATCCGTGCTCCGGCCTATGCCGGGGTGCCGCTCGCGCGCGGCAACAAGGAGCGCCAGGGCGAGCCGCGCTTCGTGTACTGGCTCGGGCGGATCGGTGATGCCCAGATCGGCCCGATCTATCTCGGCTGGCTCGGGGTCACCTCGCTGATCTGCGGCTTCATCGCGTTCGAGATCATCGGCCTCAACATGTGGGCCTCGGTCGGCTGGGACCCCGTCCAGTTCGTCCGCCAGCTGCCCTGGCTGGCCCTCGAGCCGCCCCCGCCGGGACTGCGGCCTGACCATCATGCCGCCGCTGAACGAAGGCGGCTGGTGGCTCATGGCTGGCTTCTTCCTGACCACCGCGATCCTGCTCTGGTGGGTGCGCATGTACAGGCGGGCGCGCGCGCTCGGCATGGGCACGCACGTTGCCTGGGCCTTCGCCTCGGCGATCTGGCTCTACCTCGTGCTCGGCTTCATTCGGCCCATCCTGATGGGCAGCTGGGGCGAGGCCGTGCCGTTCGGGATCTTCCCGCACCTGGACTGGACCGCGGCGTTCTCGATCCGCTACGGCAATCTCTTCTACAACCCGTTCCACATGCTCTCGATCGTCTTCCTCTACGGCTCGACGCTTCTGTTTGCCATGCACGGCGCCACCATCCTCGCGGTGAGCCGCTTCGGCGGTGACCGGGAGGTCGAGCAGATCGTCGATCGCGGCACCGCGACCGAGCGGGCGGCGCTGTTCTGGCGCTGGACCATGGGCTTCAACGCGACGATGGAATCGATCCATCGCTGGGCTTGGTGGTTCGCGGTCCTGACCACCCTGTGTGGCGGCATCGGCATCCTGCTCACCGGCACCGTGGTCGACAACTGGTACCTCTGGGCGGTCAAGCACGGCGTGGCGCCGTCCTATCCCGCGGTCTTTGCGCCGGTGGTCGATCCGGCCACGCTGAAGGGAGCGCCCCAATGAGGCTCGGCGTCGGGATCTCGGTGACGGTGGTGGTGCTCTTGACCATCGCCATGCTCACCCTCTCCGGTTGGAGCCGTCCGCCGGTCGATACCATCCAGCGCGGCTTCCGCGGTCTCGGCATGGAGCTCGTGTACAACCCCCGCACCGTCGCCCAGGAGCTCGAGGCGAACCAGGTGCCGCCGTCCTCGAAGCCGATGCCAGCGGCCGGCCCGACCGCGGGCAAGGTCTACAAGAACGTCCAGGTGCTGGGCGATGTCAGCGTCGTTGAGTTCGCCCGCCTCATGGCCTCGATCACTCAGTGGGTGGCGCCCAAGCAGGGCTGCACCTACTGTCACGGCACCGACGGAAACTTTGCCGACGACACCCTCTATACCAAGGTGGTGGCCCGGCGGATGCTGCAGATGACCCGCCACATCAACAGCGACTGGCACAGCCACGTCGCTGCGACCGGCGTCACCTGCTACACCTGCCACCGTGGTCAGCCCGTGCCCGAGGCGATCTGGTTCAAGTCCCCCGAGCAGGAAAAGGGCATGGCCGGCAACCGTGCCGGACAGAACGCGCCGGCACCGTCCGTCGGCCTCACCTCGTTGCCGAACGACCCGTTCTCGAGGTTCCTGGACACCGACCAGGATCTGATCCGCGTGGTTGCGACGCAGGCATTGCCCGGCACCGACCGTCACTCGGTCAAGCAGACCGAGGCGACCTACGGCCTCATGATGCACATGTCCGAGTCCCTCGGCGTCAACTGCACCTTCTGCCACAACACGCGATCGTTCACCTCCTGGGACCAGAGCACCCCGCAGCGTGCGACGGCTTGGTACGGCATCAAGATGGTCAACGACCTCAACCGGAATTTCCTGGTCCCGCTCGGGCCCGAGTTCCCGAGCGCCCGCCTGGGGCCGTTGGGTGATCCGCCGAAGCTCAACTGCGCCACCTGCCATCGCGGCGTGTACAAGCCGCTCTTCGGGGTCAGTATGCTGACCCACTACCCGGAGCTGGCAGGCACGCCCGCGCCGGCGGCGCCGGCCCAGTAGGCGGCGGACGGATCCCAATGCCGCCGAGTGGCAGCCGGCGGCGTCCTCCATCCAGCGCTCCAGGCTGGTAGGGGCCTTGGTGCAATGTCCCTGCGATAGGGCGTCTGCGCCCGATCGCATCGTTCGGGCTACCGAGGCTTGCTCGGACCGGCGGCATGGGGTCCCGGTCGGTGGCGTCCGCCGGGTCGACTATTTGGACGACGGTCGTTGGCGCTTCGTCTTGACAGTCGGGTTGGAGGCGGCACTCTGGCACCGTGTCGGGAGAGCCTGACACGCGGCGGAACGGCGCGAAGGTTCGGGAGGGGATCGGATGAAATCGGTGCGCACCGTGCTCGGGCTCGGCGTCGTCGCCTTGGCTCTGAACGTCGGCGGCGCTCGGGCGGCCGAGAGCTATGACGATCCCAAGGCGCCGGACTCCATGCCGTGCGTTGTCCTGAACCGCTATGAGGTCCAGCGGCTATCCCAGCCGCAGCAGCAGCCCCCGCTCTATCGGGGCAAGGCGGTGATCGAGAATGTCTGTGGGCGGGCCGTCGAGGTGCGCTTCTGCTTCCAGCGTGCCGCGTCGGCCTCGGATGGTGATCGTAGCTGCTTCGCCGGGCCGCTCCGGCCCTGGGCGATGGCCAGTGTCGAGGAGCCGGGCGCGCCTGGGCGGATCACGGCGCCGGAGTACGAATGGCGCTTTTGGCACCAGTGAGCCGGGCTCCGGCGATCCAGGCCGGCCCGGTGCTCGGGCTCGCCGCCGCGTTGCGTGAGCGCACGCACGCCTTGCATGTCCAGGCCGAGCGGTCCGGGATCGTGCGCGAGATGCTGCGCGGCCAGGCGAGCCGGGAGGGCTATGCCCTGTTGCTGCGCAACCTGCTGCCGGCCTATGCGGAAATGGAGAATGCCCTCGAGCGGCATCGCCAGGCGCCGACCCTGCGCGACCTCGCGCAGCCGGCCGTCTACCGGGCGTGGGCCCTTGCCTCCGACCTCGAGGACCTTTCGGGTCCGGATTGGGCGAGCGCGCTGCCGCTGCTCCCGGCGGGCGAGCGCTATGCCCGGCAGGTGGGTGCCGCTGCCCAGGGCAGCGGCACCCGGCTGATCGCGCATGCCTATGCGCGCTATATGGGTGATCTGTACGGTGGCCAGATTCTGCGCCGGATCCTGGCGCGGGCACCCGGGCTGGGACCCCGGAGCCTCGGCTTCTACGACTTTCCCGCGATCGCCGATGCCGAGGGGTTCAAGGCCGCCTATCGGCAGTCGCTCGACCGCGCGGCGCTCGGGATCGAGGATCGCGAGGCCGTGATCGAGGAGGCAGCGATCGCCTTCGAGCTCAACATCGAGGTCTCGCTCGCGGTCCAGGAGCGTGCCGGCCGGCGCGACGCCAGCTAGGCGCGGCGGTTCGATGCGCGGCTCGCGTGCCGGATCAGATGCTCCAGGAGCTCGGCCGTGCGGTTGACGGAGGCGTGGACGCTCTCGAGCTTGTCCGGCACGCCAGCGACGTCCATGCCGTCGATGATCTCGAGCGCTGCCAGCTGGGCATTGCCGATCACCGACGAGAGGAGGTTTCGATAGAGGAGGTCGGCCTTGGAATCCAGCTGCGCCGGCATGACCCGGTGCTGCCCGATGATCCCCTCCTGGAAACGCTTTCGAGCGGCCTCGACCGCCTTGCGCTCTGTCAGATCGATGAAAAGCAGGACGAAGCCCAGCACCCGATCGGGGGAGGCGTGCACGGGATCGGCGCGCACCTGGAGTGGACGTGTCTCGCCGCCGGTCGTCTTCACACGCACCTCGCCCCGCCAGAGCCGCCCGGCGCGGATCAGCTCCTGCAGGCTGGCGCGGGCCTCGTTGGCATCGGCGAATAGCGGCGGCAGATCGTCGATGCTCTGCAGATGGGTGTGCCCGGTAGGCAGAAGGTGCTCGAGCGCGTCGTTGGTCAGCAGGATGTGACCGCGCGGATCGAGCACGATCACCGGCTGGTCGGACTGGCGCACCTGCCGGCTGATCTGGGCCAGCTGATCCTGCACGATCAGCGTGCGGACCGAGTGAAACTGCAGCACTACATCCTTGACCGTGTCGCCGATCAGGCGCGCGGCGCCGAGGTCGGCTGCGGTCCAGGGCTCGGAGGTGCCCTCGACCAGCTGATGCCATTGCGCGAACGATCGCCGCGGCGACAGGTCCGACGGATCGGCGCCGATCAGCACGGGGCTGAACGGGTTGCCGCCCCAGGTGACGGTACGGATGCGCTCGGGTCGGAACCAGACCAGGTAATCGCCGGGCGAGCTCGACAGCTTGGCTGCCAGGACACCGCTCGCCACGGCGCGGAGGTGCGCGAACCGGGGCTCCTCGATGCCGAGCGAGGCGGTGGCGATCAACGGGCTCCCTGGCTCCTGGTCAAGCCAATGTCCGAGGTCGCGGAGCGGGCGCGTGCCGGGCACCTCGCCGGCAGTCAGGATCTGACCATCATACAGCAAGGCGGCCCCGCCGGCCTGGAGCGGCTGCAGCAGCGCCTGGGCGCTGTCGAACAACGCGCCCCGCCAGTCGCCGTCGCGCATGATCGCCTCCACCATGCGCCGCTCGAGGCGGCGCACCGACAGCTCGGCCTGCGCCTGCGCGAAGCTTTCGAGCGCGGCGATCCGGGTCGCGACCACCTCCGCCAGCAGCTCACAGACGGCCCGGAGCTCATAGGGGACGAAACGCGGCTCGTAGTGGTGGCAGGCAATCAGGCCCCAGAGGCGGCCGCCGACCACCAGGGACGCGACCATCGTTGCCGCCACGCCCATGTTCTTGAGATACTGGACATGAATCGGCGACATGGTGCGCAGGAAGCAGAATGACATGTCCAGATCCCGGCCGGTGATCGGCGACAGGCGCGGGGTCAGGGCCTCGGGCACGGCTTGGACGTCGACCAGGACCCGGACACGATTGCGGATGTAGAGGCGGCGCGCGATCTGCGGAATGTCGGAAGCGGGATAGCGGTTGCCGAGATAGGCCTCCAGGTCCGGCCGGCGGTGCTCCGCGAAGACCTCGCCGTGACCCTGGTCGTCGAATCGGTAGACCATCACCCGATCGTAGCCGGTCAGCGCCTCGAAGATGCGCGTGGTCTCGTTTGAGAGTTCGCGCAGCGAGGACGAGCCGAGAATCGTCTCGAGGGCATTCTCGATGTGCCGGCCCAGATCAATCGGCGGGCCGGCACGCTCAAGCTCGATCACCAGCCCGCCGCCCGGTGGCCGGTGCAGAAGACCATCGAACGCGGCGGGTGGATCGCCGACGTTGCAGCGCACCGCCACAGGAATGGCGTGCAGCGGGTTGTCAAGATGCGGGCGGATGCGCGCCGACAGATCGCCTGGGAGCCGGTCGAGTGGCCGCTCCAGGATGCTGTCGCCTAGGTTCAGGAAGCGCGCAGCGTTGGCGCTCGTCTGGACCACGACGAGATCGGGCTCGCGGACAACGAGCAAGGCGCCGTGGGGCTGGATCGAGCCCGCGAGATGGATCTGCTCACGCTCGCAGTTGGAGAGGTCCGCCTTCCCGAATGCCGGCGTCGTCTGGGAGCGTGAAGCCAGTCCGGGACTCTCGTCCATCAGTTTAGCCGGTGGTGGCGCCGTTCTGGAGGTTGCCGTCCAGGCCGTAGCGGCTGAGTTTCGCGTAGAGGCTCTGGCGGCTGAGCCCGAGCAGGACGGCGGCGGCTGTCCGGTTCTCCCCCGTCAGCTCGAGCGCCGCCTCGATGTAACGGCGCTCGACCGCACCGACCGTGTCCTTGACCAGCTTCTGAAGCGGCGTCCGACCGATCTGGTCGCTACGCAGGTCCAGGGGCGGCGGCAGGCGGTCCTGGGCGCCCGGTCGCGGCAGCCGCTGCCCAACGTCGCGAAGCAACAGGGCAATCGCGCCCGAGCCGCCAGCGGCCTGGCTGGTGGCCGAGATCTCGACCTCGGTCTCGCTGCCGAGGTCCCCCTGCAGTGCGGTCGAGAAAAGCCGGACGCTGCCGTGCCGCCGGACGGTGGCGAGCAGCACCTTGAGGTCGGCACCCGGGCGGCCGAGCCAGCGGTGCAGGCTCTCGCCGATCACCGAAGCCTTGGCGCCGACCTGGGCGAGCGTGAGGAACGCCTCGTTCGCGTGCCGAATCACCCCGCCAGCGTCGACCACCAGGAAGGCGTCCGGCAGGCGCTCGATCAGCTCGCCGACCGAGAGCGCGTCGCCGTCCTCGGCAGGCTGGGTGGCTCCGACCGGCACAAGCTGGAGCAGATAGACCGGCCCCGGCTCCGAGGTCATCGAGGAGGCGCGCACCATCCAGGGCGTGCCCTCGGTCCCGAGATGGATCAGGATGGCCGGTGCCTTGCCCTGCTCGCGCACCCGCACCAGCATAGCCTGGAACGGATCCCGCTCGCGGAGAGGCAACTCGGTCAGAAACTCGCGGCCGGCCGGCGCCAGACCGAGCGCCCGTATGGCCGCCGGGTTGGCCTCGACGATCCGGAGGTTGCTGGCGCGCAGCACGAGGACAGCCTCGTTAGAGGCGTCGAACAGCAGCCGGCAGCGGGTCTCGACCTCGCGCAGCTTCCAATAGTCGCTTTCCATCGCCTGCTGGGCGGCGATCAGGCGCGCCTGGAGCTCGGCGACCGCCTTCAGGCTCTTGCCGACCGCGACCAGACCGTCGGCACCGCCGAGCCGGACGGTGGTATACTCGACCGGCAGCTCGAGGCCGCTCGGGAAGCGCTGATTGATCTGGCGGAAGGCGGATACGCCACTCGCGCGCACGTTCTCGAGCATGCGCTCGACTTTGTCGCCGGTGACGTCGTCGACGGTCTCGATCCAGGGGCGGCCGATCCAGGCCTCGGTCGGCTCGTCGGCCAATGCGTGCGAAAGGGTGACGTCCCGTATTACCCCCCCCAGATCGAGGTGGAGCATGATGTCCGGTCGAGCGACGTTCATGGAGACCATGGCTCTCTCACAGCGGCGGTCGACGACCTGTCAGCAATCGTGACGCCGCCACACCGACTAATTGCCCTTACATAGGCGCCGCAAGAGGAGTTGTCGCCCCCCGGCGGCGATTCCTTGAGCGGTCGAGGCAGCGGGAGAGCCATGCGAGCCATGCGAGGCTCAGGGAGGCCTCTCCTGGGCCTCGTGGGAGGCCTCGATGCCGCCCTTGAAGACGCGGCTCGCGCGAATCTCCTCCGCCTCGATGGTCGTCAGATCGTCGGCGCTGAGCCAGCGGTCGCGGCTCTCGAACAGGCGCATGGCTTGGCGAAGGCGGGCGCGGTCCAGCGCGTTGCGGACCGAGCGCGCATTGGCGAAGTGCGGCTGGCGCAAGCGACGCTCGATATAGTCGCGGAACGCCGGCTCGGCCGCCTCGCTCAGGCGATAGTTCTGTTGGGCCAGCATCAGCCTGCCGATCTCGAACAGCTCCTCAGGTCCGTAGTCCGGAAAGTCGATATGGTGGGCGATGCGGGAGCGGAAGCCGGGATTGGACGCGAAGAAGCGATCCATGCGGTCGGCATAGCCGGCAACGATCACGACCAGGTCCTCGCGCCGGTTCTCCATCACCTGAAGCAGGATCTCGATTGCCTCCTGGCCATAGTCGCGCTCGTTCTCCGGCCGGTACAGGTAGTAGGCCTCGTCGATGAACAGCACGCCGCCCATGGCCTTCTTCAGGATCTCCTTGGTCTTGGGCGCGGTGTGCCCGATATACTGGCCGACGAGGTCGTCGCGGGTCGCGGCGACCAGGTGGCTCGAGCGGATATAGCCGAGCCGGTGCAGGATGTCGGCCATCCTCACCGCGACGGTCGTCTTGCCGGTCCCCGGGTTGCCGGTGAACGACATGTGTAGCGTCGGCGTCTCGCTGACCAGGCCCAGATCCTTGCGCAGCCTGTCAACGAGCAGGAGCACCGCGATCTCGCGGATACGCGCCTTCACGGGCGCGAGCCCGATCAGCTCGCGGTCGAGCTGATCCAGGATCTCGCGCACCCCCGACTCGTCGAAGGCCGACCGCAGATCGAGCTTGCCCGCGCGCTGCGCCGAAGCCTCGGCTGGTTCCGCCGCGGTTCCTTCGAGCATCCCGTCCGATTGCCCGGTCAATAGCGGTCGCCCGGCGGCATGTCGGTGGCGTAGGCACGCAGCCTGTACTGGATGCGCCGTCCCGCCGTTTCGTGCCGCTCCAGATCGAAGCCCGGCTCCTCCGCAGGGCGATTGACGATGAACGACAGCCGGAGCGATTCCCAGCCCGGCGTCGAGTCAGTGGCCGAGACCCGAATATAGCAGTTGCCGAACACCTTCCGGCATTCGCCGATCTCGAAGAGCACGCCGGCCGAGTCCTTCAGATCGAACATCGGCAGGCCCCACATCTCCCAGTAGGTGTTCCGCGGATGAGGATCGTCGGTGTGCTCGATGTTGATCGCCCAGCCTCGCTCCAGGCAGTAGCGGATCTGGCGGGTGACCTGCTCCTCCGTGAGGTCGGGCAGGAAGGAGAAGGTGCCTTGGGTCAGGCGCATGGTGGAGCTCTCCGGGTCAGGCAGGCGTCGGGGTCGGCACGAAGTCCGGGGTGTCGGTCGAGGTGTAGTCGAAGGTGACGTCCTTCCAGAGATCGAGCGCCTGGGCGAGCGGCTGGCAGTGTCGGGCGGCGCGCTCCAGTATCTCCGGCCCCTCGACGAAGGTGTCGCGACCTTCGTTGCGGGCGAGCACCATGGCCTCGGTCGCCACCCGGTTGGCGGTGGCGCCTGCGGCGATGCCGGCGGGATGGCCGATCGTGCCGCCGCCGAACTGCAGGACCACGTCGTCGCCCAGATAATGGAGGAGCTGGTGCATCTGGCCGGCATGGATGCCGCCCGAGGCGACCGGCATCGTCCGCCGCAGGGACGCCCAGTCCTGATCGAAGAACAGGCCGTGCTCGAGCGTCTTCGGATTGTAGGGCTCGCGCAGCGCGTCGTAGAAGCCCCGCACCGTGTTGGGGTCGCCCTCGAGCTTGCCGACCACGGTGCCGGCGTGGATGTGATCGACTCCGGCGAGGCGCATCCACTTGGCGATCACCCGGAAGCTGACGCCGTGGCTCTTCTGCCGGGTGTAGGTGCCGTGGCCGGCGCGGTGCAGATGCAGGATCATGTCGTTTCGCCGCGCCCAGCGGCTCATCGACTGGATCGCGGTGTAGCCGATCACGAGGTCGATCATGACGATCACCGAGCCCAGCTCCTTTGCGAGCTCGGCGCGCTCGTACATGTCCTCCATCGTCGCGGCGGTGACGTTCAGATAGTGGCCCTTGACCTCGCCGGTCATCGCCTCGGCGCGCTTGACGGCCTCCATGCAGAACAGGAAGCGGTCGCGCCAGTGCATGAAGGGCTGCGAGTTGGTGTTCTCGTCGTCCTTGGTGAAGTCGAGCCCGCCCTTGAGCGCCTCGTAGACCACCCGGCCGTAGTTGCGCCCCGAGAGGCCGAGCTTGGGCTTCACGGTGGCCCCCAAGAGCGGCCGGCCGAACTTGTCCAGCCGCTCGCGCTCGACCACGATGCCGGTCGGCGGGCCGTCGAAGGTCTTCACATAGGCAATGGGCAGCCGCATGTCCTCGAGCCGCAGCGCCTTCAGGGGCTTGAAGCCGAACACGTTGCCGATGATCGAGGCGGTGAGGTTGGCGATCGACCCGGGCTCGAAGAGATCGAGGTCGTAGGCGATATAGGCGAAATGCTGCTCCGGGTTACCCGGTACCGGGTCGATCCGGTAGCACTTCGCCCGATATTTCTCGCATGCCGTGAGCCGGTCGGTCCAGACCACGGTCCAGGTGGCGGTCGAGCTTTCCCCGGCGACCGCGGCGGCCGCCTCCTCCGGGTCGACGCCGTCCTGAGGCGTGATCCGAAAGCAGCAGATGACATCCGTGTCCTTGGGCTCGTAGTCCAGATCGAAATAGCCCATCTGCTTGTAGGGCATCACTCCCGCCTTGTAGCGGTCGCCGCTGGCGCGGCTCAGAGCTTCTGCCATGGGTGATCCTCCTTGAGGCCCGAGGCGCCGGTATCGGGGGCCTGCGCGTGTTGGCTCGGAATATCCCGCTCAGATCGCGTGCACGCCCATGGCCGCCTTGACCATGTGATAGGCGATGAGGAGCTGGGTCAGGGCCAAGGGATGGCTCCTGGACTCGTGGTTGGCCCGGTCGGCGAAGGTGCCGACGTGTCCCCTGAGGTGGCTCGCCTCGGGGACGAGGCCCCACAGGAGGTCCTCGACCCGGCGCGCGCTGCGCTCGTCGATGTGGCCGGCAATCTGGAGCAGGTCCACGGGCTTGCCGTCGCGATCCCGCACGAGCTCGAGCTGGATGCCGTTCCTGACGCCCTGCTCGAGGAACCCTGTCAGGTCGGGATGCGGCAGGGTCGGCCGCAGGATGTGTCGGACATCGAGGTGCGCCCCACTCTCCTCCAGATCCTCCGCCGGTGGCCGAAAGTTGATCACGATGTCCGCGAAGGTGCGCTGCGGATGGATGAAGGCCGGGCTGTCGGCGATGCGGTCCTGGAGCTGCTTTCGCACCTGCTCCGGGGTGTAGCCGCGCTTGCCGGTGTCGCGTTGGACCTTCCAACGGATGCGCAGCTCCTCGTCGGGGTCGAGATAGACCTTGACGTCGTAGCACTCACGCATGGCACGTGTCGTATAGCCGAGCAGACCCTCGACGATGATGTAGGGCTTGGCCTCGACGTAGGTCGGCGGGTCGAGCTCGCCGGTGCTGTGATTGTAGATCGGCTTCAAGATCGGCTGGCCCTGGCGCAGCAGACGAAGATGCTGCTCGATGATGTCGATGTAGTTGCAGCGCGGGTCGAGAGCTGTGATGCCCAGCTCGGCGCGCTTCTTGCGACCGTATTTGTGGTAGTCGTCGGTGCAGATCTGGGTCACGCGGTCGGCGCCCAGGATCTCGGCGATGCCGGCCGCCAGCGTCGTCTTGCCGGCGGCCGAATCCCCGACGATGCCGAGGATGACATGGGGCTTGACGCGATTGGTGGGCATCTCTTCTCCTCCGCGACCGGCTAGGCCCTCGGGGCGTGGGGCTGGTACGAGGTCAGGATCTGCCGTTCGCCGGTACGGCCGACGATCAACACCGTCTGGAGCCGATCCTGATCCGGGCCGCGAGCCACGCCTTCGATCAGCAGCCCGCTGGTAATGCCGGTGGCACAAAAGAGGGTATCCCGGCTGGTGACAAGCTCCTCCACGGGGTGCCAGCGGGTGGTGTCGAGCCCGGCACGCCGAACCGCAACCGTCTCGGTGTGGAGCTGCGGATCGAGACGCCAGTAGAGAGCCCCGCCGAGACCCTGGACGGCGCAGGCCGCGAGGGTGCCTTCGGGCGTGCCCCCGGTGCCCATCAGGGCGTCGACGCCCGAATCGGGTATGGCTGCCATCACCGCGCCGGCGACATCCCCTGCCGGGAACAGCGCGACCCTGGCGCCGGCTTCCCGGATCTCGGCGATCAGGCACGCGTGTCGCGGCTTCTCCAGCACATAGATTGTCAGCTCGTGAACCGGCTTGCCGAGGGCGCCGGCGAGCTGGCGCAGCCGCTCTGCGGTTGGCGCCCCGGGGTCGATCCTGCCCTGGGCGGCGGGCGGTGCCGCGAGCTTCTCCATATAGAAGCACGGCCCGGGGTCGAGCATCGTGCCGCGAGGAGCGAGGGCTATTACCGCCATGGCATTGGTCAGGCCCTCGGCGACATAGGTCGTGCCTTCGACCGGGTCGACCGCGATGTCGAACGCCGGATCGTGCTCCGGTTGCCCGAGCCGCTCGCCCTTGTAGAGTTCCGGGGCCTGGTCCCCCGCAGGCTCGCCGATCGCCAGCACGCCTTCGATCCCCAGCCGTCCGAGCGCCGCGTGCATGGCATGCGCGGCGGCGCCACGGCCATGTTCCTTGCGGCCGCGCTCGATCCAGTCGTGGGCGGCCCGCGCTCCGGCCTCACTCACCTGGCGGAGGGCGTGGACGAGCAGCGGCGAGGCGGTGTTCGGCATCCCTGAATCCGAAGCAAGTCTTCTCATGTGTGGAGCGAGACTAGAGCCGGTCCGTCGATGCGAGAACACTCGCCCGGAGGGGCTGGAGGCTTTCTTGGGGTGGCGCGGGACCTACCCGGCCGGGTGGGCTCAGCGTGCCGGCAAGTGGGAGAGATAGCGCGCGACGGCTTGGGCCCGGCTGGTGGCGCCCAGCTTCTGATAGACATTCTTGAGGTGGAACTTCAGCGTGTTGGACGAGATGCCCAGCTCATGCGCGAGCTGGGCGGTGCTCTGGCCGCTCACCAGCGACGTCAGGATCTCACGCTCGCGTTCGGTGAGATCGGCCAACGGATCACCTTGGCTGAGCGTGGCTTCGTAAGGAAACATCATGCGGCCCGCTGCCACGGCCACGACACTGTCGATCAGCTCCTCCGGGGGCTGCCGCTTCGAGCAGAAAGCGGCACCCCCCAGCGCCATGACTCGGCGCGGCAGACCTGGGTCCATCAAGCCCGAATAGACGACCACGCGGGGTGCTTCGAAGCGTCCGCGCAGCCTCCTCAGAACCGCCTCTCCGTCGAGATACGGCATCAGCCAGCCCATCACCACGACGTCGACCGGGAACCTCTCGATGGCATCCAGCAGCCGCTCGCCGTCGCTCGCCGTCGCCACCACGCGAAAGCGCTTGTCCTGGTCGAACAGCTGACGCATGCCGCGCAGCAGGAGCGGGTGGTCGTCGGCGAGAAGCAGCTCGACGATCCTCGCGCGCGCCGGCCTGCCATCGGGCAGGATTGCCGACGGCGACGCTCCGAGCTTTGGGTCGGAAACGCTCAAGCCACCCCCGGACCCCTGATCGAGCCCCAGCATAGCGCATCGAGCCGCCGCCACAGCGCCGATCTCGTTGCCGCCCTCCGATACCGACCCGGACCCGCGGTTTCGCTTCGACGAAGCCTCGTCTGATGAGCCAACGCCAAGAGGTCGACGGAGAGGAGCTTCTAAGGCGCCGCTCGGCGCTCCATAGCGCGAGACCGCGCCCGTTCGTCAGGCGGCCTTCGGTTGCTGCTGTCGGCCGAGACTAGTCCGTCGAGCCGCCGTCGGACGCTCTGGTTCGTGGCCAGAGGCTTACGAGGGGCTGGTTGGGGCGGCAGGATTCGAACCTGCGGATGCCGGAACCAAAATCCGGTGCCTTACCACTTGGCGACGCCCCACCGCGACGCCTGCTAGATAGCAGTCGGGCGGCACGCGTGGCAATTGGCGCTCAGGCAACGCTAACCGGGTCGCCCACAGCCAGATCGAGAAGGTGAGCAGCGCTGGCGGCATTTGCGGCGATTTCCGCAAGCCCGATGCTGTTCGCATACCAGAAGAGCTCGCCCCGGCCCACCTCACCGAAGGTTCGGGCGGAGGTGAGCCGACGGCCGCGGATCTCGAGGACGGCATCCTGACCCAGCTCGTCGGCACGCAGCCCCGTCATCGCGTTGCCGTAGTGATCGACATAGATGATCGCCGGCAGCTCGTCGGGCCACTGCGGGAAGTGCGCGAGCTGCCAGGGCTCGAGGCCGCTGCGGTCGCCGCGCGCCGCGCGCGCGGCCATTGGGGCAAAGAGGTCGCGGCCGTGGAAGCTCGCCGAGAGCGCAGGCGGGCGCCAGACGATCCGGTGGCTCCTGACCACGGCCGAGCGACGGACGAGTGGCTCGAAGAGGCCGTTGTCCGGGCCGATGAGCCAACGGCCGTCGGCCTCGACGGCCACGGGCTCGCGGGCCGTGCCGACGCCGGGATCGACGACCGCGAGCACGACATCGTCAGGCGCGATGGTCGATGCCAGCGCTGCCAGCAGGTGGCCGGCCGGCTCGGGTGCGAATGCCGGCGCGTCGGCCATGAGGTCGACGACAGGCACGCCGGGCGCCACGCCGGTGAAGGACGGCCCGCATCTGTCCGACATAGGGGCCCTCCACCCCGAAGTCGGTGAAGACGAAGATCACGGTGGCGCTCCCAGGGTGGCGGTGGGCACAACCCACCATCCCGGCTGCCGCGCGACAACTCGGCGCGCTCCGGCTGCCGCCTCCGCGGCCGTCCCGAAAAGGGCAAAGCAGGTGGGTCCGCTGCCGGACATGCGTGCGAGCCTGCACCCGGGCAGGTCGGCAAGCGGCCGCCAGCACCTCGCCGATGACGGGAAGCAGCCGCTGCGCCGGCGCCTCGAGATCGTTGCGGCTCCGCCGGAGCGCGCCGGCGATGCTCTCCGCATCGACGCAGTCAGGAAGCTCGCGACGATCGCGCTCCCCAGAGATCGGGCCCGAGGCCGGCAAAGACCTGCGCCGTGCTGAGTTCTACGTGGGGATTGACGAGAAGAGCCGGCGAAGACGGCAGCCGAGCCAGCGGGTCCAGCCGCTCGCCCGTCGCCCGCATCCGCGCAGGGTGGCCGAAGAGGCAGACCGGCACGTCGGCGCCCAAGCCGAGCGCGACCGAGGCAGAGCGTCGCAAGGGGCAGGTCGAGGTTCCAGAGCCGCGCCGAGGCCGCGTAGCGTGGCGGCTGCGTCGGCCGAGCCGCCGCCCACGCCCCCGGCCACAGGAAGATGCTTCTCGAGTTGGATCCGTGCGAGCGGACGACGCCCTGCAGCACTCGCAAGCCCTTGCGCCGCCTTGAGCACGAGATTGTCACCGCCCGCCGGCACGGCCGCGCCCGTCGGCCCCGTGACGCTGAGCTCGAGCCGTTCCGCAGGCTCGAAGCGTCAGCCGGTCGGCAAGCGCGACGAAGGCGACGAGGCTGTCGAGCTCGTGATAGCCGTCCGGCCGACGACCGAGGACCAGGAGGTCGAGATTGAGCTTGGCCGGCGCCGTCTCGACGACCTGAGGCTCAGCCACGGCTCGGTGCGGGAGCGGGCAGGCCGTTCTGCAGCTTCTGCTCGATGCCCGCGACGGCGCTCGGTCTCCGGGTGGAAGGTCAGCGCCCGCTGCCACTGGAAGCGTGCCTCGCGCTGCCGCCCGGCGCGCCAGTAGGCGTCGCCAAGATGGTCGTTGATGACCGGATCGGCCGGCTCGAGCTCGACCGCCCGCTCGAGGAAGGTGACGGCCTTCCCGTAGTCCCCCAGCCGGTAGTAGGCCCAACCCAGGCTGTCGACGATGAAGCCGTCGTCGGGCTGAAGCTCCACCGCCTTGTTCAGCATCTCCTTTGCCTTGTCGAGATGCTCGCCCCGATCCACCCAGCTATAGCCCAGATAGTTGAGCACGAAGGGCTGGTTGGGATCGAGCTTCAGCGCCTGCTCGAACGCCGCCTCGGCCTTGCGGCCAATGATCGGTACGCTCCAGAGCGATGCCCTGGGCATAGAGAATGCGCCAGTCGGACCCGGTCAGCACCGCGATGCGGGAGAGCGCCTGCGTGTAGACGTCGGCGGCCTCCGCGAACTTCTCGTCCTGGCGCAGCATGTCGCCGAGCGCCACCAATGCTTCCGTGCGCTTGGGCTCCTCGGTCGCCATGGCCCTGAGCCGTGCCTCGGCCTCCTCCTTGCGCCCGAGCTGGGCCAGCGCCTGTGCGGCGGAAAGACGGGCCTGCCACGCGTAGGGAGAGCCCTTCGGCACGCGATCGAACGCGTCCAACGCCATCTGGGCATTGCCCTCGGAGAAGCCGACGCGCCCGATGAGGAGCCACACATCGCCGCCGTCCGGCGTGAGAAGCGCCGCCATCCGAGCATAGAGGAGAGCCTGGGCGCTGATCTGCTGGTCCTGGAGCGCGGAGGCAAGGCTCAGCACGGCGTCGGCCATGCCGGTCCGGGCATCGTGGGCAGGTGGCGCCGGCGGGTGCCCAGCGGCAGTCTCCCTCCTCAGCCAGGAGAGGGCATAGTCATCCGCCGCGACCTTGAGCTGGCCGTCGATCAGCGCCAGCGCCTCATCGCGTCGCCCGCTGCGCGCATCGATGGCTGACGAGGGCCTCGACGAGACGGAACGGCGCCGGCTGATCCGGCGTCACGAGCGGTGACAGAAGCTGGCGGGCTCCGGCGTCATCGCCACTGGCCGCGAGCATCATCGCTCGGTGATAGTCTTTGAGAGTCCCAAAGCTGTCCGCCTTGGCTGGCGCAGCCAGAAGATCGAGTGCCGCCTGCCGCTTTCCCTCGCCGAACTTGGCCCAGGCCCGCAGCACAGGCAGCACGACCGCGCTGATCCGCTGGGCCGAGACGGCCTCCAGCTGGCGCTCGCCTTGGCCGGCTGGTTATCGCGAACGGCGACGAAAGCGAGGAGCAGATGGGCCTCGTCTGCGTCCGGCGTCACCTCGATCAGGCTCTTCGCGCCGGCGATCGCCTTGTCCTCGTAGCCTCCGGCGAGATCGAGCAGGAAGACCTGGCGGCGGAGGTCGATGTCATCTGGCGCTGCGGTGAGCGCCTGTTGCAGCTCTTGTGCCGCGGTGTCGATCAGGCCGGCACTCAGCGCATACCGTCCGATGAGGTAGCTTGCTGCGGCCGAGCCGGTCGGGATGGACTCACCGCTCGTCGTCAGCGTGAGGCTCGCCCGTGCCCTGCGCCAAGCGCGGCGAGGACGCTGCCGAGCAGCCCGTCAGCAAGCCGAAGGCGACTGCGGCAGCAGTCGCAAGCCTTGCGACGTGGCGCTTCGGCGACGGAAAGAATGAGTAGGGCGCAGGGCGATCTATCATGATGCCATTGTGCGATTGCGAGGGCGGCGCCGGCAAGAGGCGGGGCGTCCCACTTGACGATCCGAGACGATTTGGCCAAACACAGTGCAACTCGGCGGCAGCGGCGTGCCGTCGGCGGATCAACGTCGCGTGCGGAGTTTGCACGATGCTGAAGACATCCAAGAGTAAGAACGACCCGACCGCGCGTGGTCCAGCGCAACAGTCGAAGACCTTCGAGGGCAAAAAGGTCAAGCCGGCCCTCTATGTCGGCACCGCGGTCGGCCACGGGCGCTACATAGCGGCGCAGGACGAGGGCGGCAAGCTGGTCCTGGAGCGGGACGGCAAGCCGATCCCCTATCGCGACATTTAAGCCAGTCGGCTTGGAATGATTACGCCAAGCCGACGTCTGTACGTTTGACGCGGGGGAGTTCGCTGCTCGACAGGGTCTCGTGGTCGGGCGTTGGCGGCGTCAGAAGGCTAGCGGAGAGACGACCGATACGCGTCGGCAGCTCGGCTCGGTGCCTGTCGCGCGCCGACTGGGCAGAGGCGTGTTGTGCGCGTCAGAAGAACAGAAGAGCGGGGTCCAACCGGCATCGTGATGACCTCGAGACCAACTGACGAGGCGCACCGGGCGGCATGGCCGGCAGCAGGCGTGGCTGCGTGGCTCGATTGGCAGAGTGCCATGGGCGTGTCCGACACGCTCGAGGATGCCCCTCGATGTCTCTATGGCGCGATCGAGGTGCAGGCGCCAGTTGCCGGGCACGCGGGCGAGCGGGCCCCAGACGGCCAAGCCGACGGGCCCAATCGGCTCGGCTCAGCCGGGGCCGACCCGGGCGGAATCAGCGCGGGCGTTGGCGCAGCGCTGTGATCGTCTGGCTGATCTCGAGGCTGCGCTGCAAGAGCTATGACGGCTGCCCGCTCAAGGCGACCGCCACCCGTCTCTGCTTCGCCGACGGCGATCCTGATCCGCCCGCATCATGCTCATCGGCGAGGCGCCGGGCGCGGAGGAGGATCGGCAGGGCAAGCCATTCGTCGGGCCGAGCGGCCAGCTGCTCGATCGCATGCTGGCGACGATCGGGCTATCGCGGCAACAGGTCTACATCACGAACCTGATCTTCTGGCGGCCACCGGGGAATCGCCCGCCGACCACGACCGAGCTCGCCATCTGCCAGCCCTTCCTGGAGCGTCAGATCGACCTTCTGGCACCCGCAGATGATCGTCTTTCTCGGCGGCAGCGCGGCTCGCGCCCTGCTCGGGGTGAGCGAGGGCGTCACGAAGATGCGCGGTCGGCGCTACCATCTACGAGCCGCCGAGCGGCGGAGGCCCGATACCGGCGCTCGTTACCTTCCATCCAGCCTATCTGCTGCGCCAGCCGATCAATAAGCGCTTGGTGTGGCGTGACTTTCTGCGCCTGCGGCTCGAGCTCGAGGAGCGGGGGCTCCTCTCGAATGCGGCGGCTTTTGGAGGTGAGCCAGCAGCCGGTTTCGCCTGACCGTCGGGAGTCCAGCAACGTCGCCAGCAAGGGGCCGTCGAGCGAGCAACGAATGAGAACAAATGAGGGATCGGGGCCGGCCCTGAAGATCTCCGTCGCGTTTGCTTTTGGCGTGTGGTCTGCCCTGGCTGGTAGCCAGGCGCTCGGCGCGGAAGGAGACATCCAGGTCGCGCGGCTGACGGCGGACGATGGAGGGTCGACCCATCTCGGCCCGGTGCCCGAGCCGTTGGATGCGGCGGACGAGGGCCGATATCGGCTGATCTTCGAGCTTCAAGAGAACGCGCGCTGGCGGCAGGCGGATCGGCTCATAGCACAGCTCGATGACCCGCTTCTGATGGGACACGTGCTGGCGCAGCGATACCTGCATCCGACCGGTTACCGGTCATCCTACCACGAGCTGGCCGACTGGCTGAGCCGGTTCGGCGACTATCCGGAGGCGGCGCGAATCTACAGGCTGGCGCTGACGCGGAGGCCCGACGACGCCGCTTCCCTGCCCCGACCGGTCGAGGGATATCTTGGTGGGCATGGCCAGGAGCTGCGGGTCGCCGACGCCCGGACGACCGCGGTGGCGCATCGCCTCTTCGCCGTGGGCATCTCGGCATGGCGCGAGCATGCCTACGACCAGGCGGCCGCCCAGTTCGCCAAGGTCGCGAGCCTCGACGGTGCGGCGGGCGAGGACACGGCGGCAGGAGCGTTCTGGGCGGCGCGCGCGCACATGGTCGCGGGCCATCCGCGCCTCGTCGAGGGCTTCCTTCGCATCGCCGCGGACTGCGAGCGACGAGTTCTATGGCCTGCTCGCGCAGGCGCTGCTCGGCGACACGATCCGTTTCGACTGGCACGAGGACAGCCTCAACGAGAACACGCTCGACGTCCTGATGCGCTACCCGGCCGCGCGGCGGGCGGTGGCGTTGGCCCAGGTCGGCCAGGGCGTGGTGGCTGAGGAGGAGATCCGCAAGCTCGCGGCACGCGCCAGCCCCGAGACAATCTATGCGCTTGCAGCCCTCGCCGAGGCCACGAGGCTGCCGGCGGCGCAGATGCGGGTCGCCCAGCAGCTGCGTCTGATCGATGGGCGGCGTCACGACGGCGCTCTCTATCCGCTGCCCGCCTGGAAGCCTGCGGGGGGCTTCGCCATCTCGAGGGCTCTGATCTACGCCATCGTGCGCGCCGAGAGCGCGTTCGATGTGGAGGCGAAGAGCAGTGCTGGGGCACGCGGGCTCATGCAGCTTCTCCCGGGCACGGCAGCCGTCGTCGCGGATGCGAGCGGGGTCAGCTACGAAGGCAGCGCCAGCCTCTACGAGCCGCGCGTCAATCTGGCCGTCGGCCAGGCCTGGCTCCAGATGCTGGCCGGCGGCCCGAGGGCCGGGCACAGCCTCATTCACCTGCTCGTCGCCTACAATGCCGGTCAGACACGGCTCGCCGATTGGATCAAGAATCAGCTCGAGCCGGTCTCCGACGATCCACTTCTTTTCATCGAGAGCATTCCCATCCGCGAGACGAGGAGCTACGTCAAGAAGGTGCTCGCGAACCTCTGGGCCTACCGGGCACGTCTCGGCCAGCCCAGCCCGTCGCTCAGGGCGCTCGCCGAGAACCGGTGGCCAGATCTCGAGCTTCCGGTCGAGGGCGAGACCCAGCATGCCAGCGCGAATTGACGAGACGATCCCCTTCGCGCCGCTCCACATCGCGGTGCTCACCGTCTCCGACACCCGTGATCTCTCGACCGACAGGTCGGGTGCCGTGCTCGTCGAGCGTATCGCAGGCGCAGGTCATCACCTGAGCCGATCGCGCGATCGTTGACGACGACGTGGACAAGATCGCTGCCCGGCTACGAGGCTGGATCGAGAACCCCGCCATCGAGGTGATCATCACCACGGGCGGGACCGGCGTCACCGGACGCGATGTGACGCCAGAGGCGCTGGCACGGGTGGTCGAGAAGCCCATTCCCGGCTTCGGCGAGCTGTTCCGCATGCTGAGCTACGCCAAGATCGGCACGTCCAGCCTGCAGTCCCGGGCGGATGCCGGCGTGGCCAAGGGCACCTACATCTTCTGCCTGCCAGGCTCGCCCGGCGCCTGCCGCGACGGCTGGGACGATATCCTCGCTCACCCAGCTCGATATCCGTCACAAGCCCTGCAACTTTGCCGAGCTGCTGCCTCGGCTGCGCGAGCACGAGCAGCCTGCCTGAGCAGACCGAGCAGCCTTGTCTCCGACGGTCTGGTTCACGGCCGACACCCACTTCGGCCACGGCGGAGCGCTTGGGCTCTTTCGTCGCCCGTTCGAGCTCGGTGGCCGCTGATGGACGAGGCCCTCGTCGAGGGTTGGAATGCCCTTGTCGGCGATGATGACGAGGTCTGGCACCTGGGCGACGTGGCCGTGCGCCAGACGCCCGGAACGCGTAGAGGCGCTGCTGTCCCGGCTCGCCGGGCGCAAGCACCTGATCGCCGGCAACAACGACACGCCCGACATCCGCGGGCTCCGCAGCTGGGCCAGTGTTGCTGACTATCGCGAGATCGACCTCGCTGGGCGGCGGCTCGTTCTTTGCCACTATCCTCTGCGCTCCTGGAACGGCATGGCGCGGGGTGCGATCAATCTTCATGGCCACAGTCATGGGCGGTTGGCGCCGCTGGCCGCGGCAGGTCGATGTGGGGGTCGATGCTTGGGCATTCGCCCCGGTAGGCCTCGACACGCTCCTGGCACACCTACGACGCCGCCGTGTCAGAACTTGATCCGGCCGCCGAAGACGATGATGTCGATGCTGCTGTCGTAACGGGCGTTGAGATTGCCGCGCAGCGTGTTGTCCGTCCCGCCCGTCGTCTGATCGACCGAGGCGTTCGGCATGAAGATGTGGGTCAGCGCCAGATCGAACGAGATCCAGCTGCGCGGGGCGTAGGTCGCTCCCGCCGCCACCCAGTAGCGGTCGCTATCCGGAATGCGCGGCGTGCGGTTGGCGTCCGTCACGGGGCTCTTGTCATAGGCGACACCCGCCCGGAACGTCAGCGTGTCGGTAGCCTTCCAGGTGGCACCCACCGCGGCGAACCAAGTGTCGGTCCAGTTCTCCTCCGTCACATTGTCCGGCTGTGCCGGATTGTCGAACTTCACGCGAAGCTCGTTGAAGACACTCCAGTCCGTCCATGTGAGGTCGCGCCATCACCGCCCATCGTTCCGAGAGGATCTGATAGAGCCCGAGGGAGGCCGTGGCGGGCGTCTCGAACTTGGCCGTGGCATCTCCGTTGGTGAACAAGCCTTGCGTGCCCTTGAGGAAGGCACCGACGCCGGCTTGATCCAGCCTGTAGTCGACGTTTCCCCGCAATGTCTGGTCGATCGCCGAGCGGAAGGAGAGCCCGACCCGGGTGCCAGGCCGCGGCTCTACGATCACGCCCAGGTCATAGCCAAGACCCCAGTCGTCGCCCTGGAGCTCTGCCCGCCCATCGTCGCCCGCAGGCGTGACGGGAAACCCGTTGAGCGCGCCGATCGTGCCGAAGTCGATGGCATTGGTGAGCCGGGCATCGACCCGCTGCACCTGCAGCCCTGCGCCGAGCGAGAGCCACGGCACGGGCTGCCATGCCAGAGCCGGGTTGATGTTGACGCTATGAAGGCTCGAAGTTGATCGCGTGATAGCGACCGACCCAGTTGTCCGAGTAGCTCGTGCTCAGACCGAATGGCGCGTTGATGCCAAGCCCCAGATGCCATCCCGATATGGGCTCGAGGGTCGCATAGAACGCGGGCACCACCGCATTCTCGGCGATGTCCCCGGCGGTGTCCGTTCCGGTGATCGGCGTCCCGGTCACGGTGCTTCCGGATGAGCTCCGCAGTCGAGCATGAGCGTCGATCACGCTGACCGAGATCTGCGACTGTCCGCCTTTCTGATAGGCGAGAGCCGCCGGATTGAAGAACATGTAGCTCGGATCCAGGGCACCGGCGGTGCTGCCGGCGAAGGCCGTGCCTTGTGCCGTGCTCGACTGCTCGCGGATCGAGAGGCCGGCGGCGGACGCTTCGCCAAGGGCCGCCAGGAGCATCGGCGGCACCATCAGCGTGACGAGACTGGCTCGGCGCATCGTCGTCCTCTCGTCGCTTGCCGCCCGCTTGCGGGCAGACCGTCGAGAGTGGTCTATCGACGTGCCTAGGTTGATTCCTCGCCGGCCGCCATTCGCCAGTTCAGTGAAATGGCATCTTCGCCGCACGGTGCGGCATTCTCGCAACGCGCGAGGCCAGGCCTGCCCGCCTCCCGCCAGCCGGGATGATTCCTGTTCGTCGCTGTCCGACGGTCGGGTCGGGGGCGGTTGCCACTTGCCAGCCGCTGCGCGCCCGGACCTGCAGGCTCAGGCGCTGGCCGAGCGCGAGGTCGTCATGCCTGCCTCTGCGGTCGCGTAGCTTCGCGCCCGGGCGGCGCAGACCATCAGTTGGACCTGGTGGAAGAGCATCAGTGGCAGCACGATCATGCCCGCCGTCTGGCTCGTGAAGAGGATGCTGGCGAGCGCCACGCCGCTGGCCAGGCTCTTCTTCGAGCCGCAGAAGACGATCGCGATCTCGTCGGCGCGCGAGAAGCCGAGGGTCCGGCTCAAAAGGGTGGTGAGCACCATCACGACCGCCAGCAGGGCAACGCAGGCCAGCACGAGCTGGAGCAGCGCCACGGGCGGCACCCGCGCCCACAGGCCACTCGTCACGGCGGCACCGAAGGCGACGTAGACGATCAGCAGGATCGAGCCGCGGTCGACGAGACCCAGGAGCCGGCCGTGGCGGCTGGCCCAGCCCCCGAGCCAGGGACGCATGAGCTGCCCCAGGGCGAAGGGCAGGAGGAGCTGCAGGACGATGGCCTCGAGCGCATGCAGCGAGAGTCCGCCGCCGTGGCTGCCCATGAGCATGCCCACGAGCAGGGGCGTCAGCAGGACGCCCAGGAGGTTCGAGGCCGAGGCAGCGCAGATCGCCGCCGCGACGTTGCCTCGGGCGATCGACGTGAAGGCGATCGACGACTGCACCGTCGAGGGGAGGGCGCAGAGAAAGAGCATGCCCGTCGCCAGCTGCGGCGCCAGCAGCGCCGGCGGCAGCCGGGCGAGCACCAGCCCCAGCGCGGGGAACAGAAGGAACGTCGTCGCGAGCACCAGGAGGTGGAGGCGCCATTGGCTGGCGCCGGCGATCACCGCCTGCCGCGGCAGCCGGGCGCCGTGCAGGAAGAACAGAAGCGCCACCGCCGCCTTGCTCACGCCCGCGACGAGCGTTGCCGCGGCGCCGTGCGCCGGCAAAAGCGACGCGAGGGCCACCGTGGCGAGCAGGGCAATGACAAAGCCGTCGGGACGAAAGCTGGTCAGGGAGCGCACGGTAGGAAGCACCTTTCTCGCCGGAGCCTGTCCGCGGCCGACGATGCCGGCCTGATCCCAGAGTTGGCGAGCGCGCGCTCATTGTGTAGACCGTTTGCCAAGCTTACAGTGATTGCATTCTATGATGAGCGCCAAGCTTCTGCTCGACCCGACGCTCCTCCTGACCTTCGTGCAGGTGGCCGAGGCGCGCAGCTTCACCGAGGCCGGCCGCCGCCTCGGGCTGCGTCAGTCGACCGTGAGCCAGCACGTCCGCAAGCTCGAGGCGACGGTCGGCCGCGTCTGCTGCTGCGCGACACCCATTCCGTGGCCCTGACCGCGGACGGCGATGCGATGCTCGGGCACGCCAGGGCGATCCTGGAGGCGAATGAGCGGGCCCGGCGCCATTTCGCAGGCTCGGAGCTGCGCGGCAGGGTGCGCTTCGGCGCGGCGGAGGATTTCGTGATGACCCGCCTGCCGGACGTGCTGCGGGAGTTCACGCGGCAGCATGCCCTGGTCGACCTCGAGCTCACCGTGGCGCTCAGTGGGACGCTCTTCGAGCTGCTGGACGCTGGGCAGCTCGACCTGATCCTCGGAAAGCGGCGCCCCGGCGGCGATCGCGGCCTGCTCGTTCGGCGCGAGCCGCTCGTCTGGACGGGCACGAGCCAGGCGCTGGCGGATCCCGAGCGTCCTCTGCCGCTCGTCCTCTACCCGGAGCCCAGCATCAGCCGGGCCATCGCCCTCGATGCGCTCACCAGCGCCGGCCGGCGCTGGCGCATCACCTGCACGAGCGGCAGCCTGAGCGGTCTGAGGGCGGCGGCGCTGGCCGGGCTCGGCGTCACCGTCCAGCCCCGTGCCACGATCAGCGCCGGGCTGGACGAGCTTCCGGCGGGACCGGGCCTGCCCGAGCTCGGCACGATCGAGTTCGTCGCGGCGGGTGCGACCGGCTCCAGAGGGCCCGCGGCCGAGCTCGCGAGATCGCTCGTGGAGAGCGGCAACCGGCTCGGCTTCGGCGTCGGCTAAGCGAAGGCGGCGGGCAGGCGCCCGTCGGGATCAGCCGATCGAGGAAACGTCCACCCAGCGCTCGTCGCGCGCGGAGAGCAGGATCGCGTCGACCACCCGCTGCACCTCGTAGGCTTCGCGGAAGTCGGGAAGGAACGAGCTGCCGCCCGCCAGCGCCTGGACGATGTCCTTGACCTCGATCGTCTTGATCTCGTTGAAGCCGAGCTGGTGACCGGGCGCCGGGCAGAAGCCGGCATAGTCGACATGATCGGGGCCGGCCGGGATCTCGACGAAGCCTTCCCGACCCTTGGCGCCGCCTTTCAGGAACAGCTTGAGCTCGTTCATCCGCTCCATGTTGAGGATGATCGAGCCCTTCGAGCCCGTGAGCTCGAAGGCGAGGTACATCTTGCGGCCGGTCGCGATCCAGCTCGCCTCGAGCGTGCCTTCAGCGCCGTTCTCGAACTTGACCAGGGCGCGGGCCTCGTCGTCCACCTCGACCGGCCGATCGGGGAGCCCGCCGCGCGTCGAGGAGCGCTCGGTGATCACCGTCCTCACCTGGCCCATCACCTCGGCGATCGGCCCCACCACGTAGCGCGCCATCGCGATGATGTGGCTCCCGAGATCGGCCACCGCACCGGCGCCGCCCTCGGGATCGAGTCGCCAGGTCCAGGGCGCCTCGGGATCGCTCATATAGTCCTCGGCATGAATGCCGCGGAATGCCCAGACCTCACCGATCTCACCCGCCTCCACCATCTGGCGGGCCAGTCTTGTCATCGGATTGCGGACATAGTTGAAGCCCACGAAGGTCGGCACCTTCGCCTTCTCGGCCGCCTCCGCCATGGCCAGCGCGTCGGCCGCGGTCGGGGCCAGCGGCTTCTCGCAATAGACGGGCTTGCCGGCGGCGATCGCGGCCAGCGCCATGGGCTTGTGGAGCGTGTTCGGCGTCGTGATGTCGACGAGATCGACATTCCTGTCCGCGATCAGCTCTTCCCACTCGCCTGTCCATCGCTCGGTGCCGAAGCTGCGGGCAGCAGCCGCGGCGCGCTTGTCGTCGATGTCGGCCACCATCTCCAGCCGGGCAGGGACCGGAAGCTCGAACACCGCAGATGCCATGCGCCAAGCCAGGGCGTGGCTGCGCCCCATGAACCCCGACCCGATCAGGCCGACATTCAGCCGCTTCACGACGACAGCACCTCGGGATTGATGACGACGGCAGGGTCCAGCGTGCCATTGAGCGCGGCGACGATGTTGGCTGCCGCCTCCTTGGCCATCCGAACCGATGCCTCGGCCGTCACACCGGCGATATGGGGCGACAGAATGATGTTCTCGACCGAGAGCATGGGATGTCCCGCCGGAGGTGGCTCCTGCTCGAAGGCGTCGATGCCGGCACCTCCCAGATGGCCGCTCGCAACCGCCTCGGCCACGGCCACCTCGTCGAGGAGCCCACCTCGGGCCGTGTTGATCAAGAGCGCACCAGGGCGCATTTTTGCCAGCGCCTCTCGGCCGATCATCCCCTTCGTATCAGCTCCGAGAGGCAGGTGTAGCGAGACGATGTCAGCGGCGGCGAGGCCCGCATCGAGGGTGGACGCCATCTCGCAGCCCGCAGCGGTGATGCGCTCCGCTGGCACGTAGGGATCGACCACCAGAACGCGCATGCCGAAGGGCAGCGCACGCGCCGCGACGCGACTGCCGATCCGACCGAAGCCCACGATCAGCAGGGTCTTGTCGCTGAGCTCGAAGGGTCGCAGACGGTCGCGGAGCGCCCAGCCGCCGGTCCGCATGCCCGCATCGAAGGCCCGCCCGCGCTTGGCGAGCTCGAGCATCATGAAAAGCGCATGCTCGGCCACGGCCACCATGTTTGCGGTGGCCGCGACGGCCAGCGGAATCCGGCGGGCGGTCAAGGCCGGGACGTCGACATTGTCGTAGCCGACGCCGTGCCGTGACACGACCTTGAGGTGCGGTGCACCCTCGATCATCGCCGCCGTGACGCGAGCGATCCGCAGCAGCAGGCCGTCACTCGACCGGAGCGCCTCGGTCAGGACCTCGGGGGTCGGGTCATCGAGCACCCTGATGTCGATGCCCGGGTGCTGTCGCAGCACCTCGAGACCGATCTCATGAACGCGGCCCGCGACCGTGACGACCGACATGACGCTTCAGCGGCCGGCGCTCAGTAGCCAGCGACCCGCGGCTGCGTGCCGGTCGGCTCCTCACCCATCGCCTTCACGATCTCCGCCGCCTTCATGCTCATGAGCCGGCTGTCGGAGAGCATGCTGACGAAGTTGAACCCGTCGGCGATCATCCGCTTCGCGAACTCGACCGAGCCGCAGTGGATGCCCGATGCCACCTTGTGGCGCTTCGTGGCGTCGACGATCTTCTTGATGGCGTCCACCACCTTCGGCTCCTCGGGATCGAGCCGCGGCGTGAAGCCCATCGAGTTCGACAGATCGGCCGGCCCCACATAGATGCCATCGAGGCCCGGAGTCGCCAGAATAGCCTCCAGATTATCGAGCGCCTTCGTCGTCTCGATCATCGCGATCGCCAGCGTCTCGGTGTTGGCGTGCTTCGGATAGTCGGCGCCGGCATACATCATCGCGCGAATGGGGCCGAAGCTGCGCTGACCACGCGGCGGATACTTGCAGTAGGAGACCAGCTCCTCGGCCTCCTCAGCGCTGTTCACCATGGGGCAGATGACGCCATAGGCGCCGGCGTCCAGGGACTTCATGATGATGCCGGGCTCGCGCCAGGGCACGCGGACGATGGGGGTTGTCTCGCTCGTCGAGATGGCCTGCAGCATGCCCAGGGCCGCCTGATAGTCGACGACGCCGTGCTGCATGTCGACGGTAAGGCTATCCCAGCCAGCCTGGACCATCACCTCGGCTGCGAAGCTGTTCGGGATCGACAGCCAGCCATTGATCGTTGCCTTGCCGCTGGCCCACTTCTGCTTGATCCCGTTCGCACGCATCGATTGCCCCCCACTAAGTCATGCGAGCGAAAACTAGGCGTCGGGACCCAGGCTGTCCAGCACATCGGCCACACGGCGCCTGTGCGTCTCGTGCGTGCGGCGGCTCAGAAGTTCTCCACCCAGGGGCGCAGCTCGACCTCCCAGGTCCATGCGCTTCGCTCCTGGCGCAGCACGTGGAGGTAGGTCCGGGCAATCGCGTCCGGATCGAGCATGCTGTCCGGTCTGTCGTCGGCCTCGCTCCGCCCGGGATTCCGGATCGCACCGTCGATGACGAAGTGGGCGACGTGGATGTTGAGAGGTGCCAGCTCGCGGGCCATGCTCTGCGCCAGCCCGCGCAGCGCGAACTTGCCCATCGCGAACGGAGCGGAGCGCGAATAGCCCTTGATGCTGGCGGAGGCCCCGGTGAAGAGGATGGCGCCACGGCCGGTCTTGAGCATCTGCCGGGCCGCTTCCTGGCCGACGAGGAAGCCCCCGAAGGCGGTCACCATCAGTGTCTTTTGAACCTCTGTCGGATCGAGGTCGACGAGCGGCCCGCGGCATCGGTAGCTTGGATTGTAGACCACGACATCGGGGATCCCGAGATCGCGCTCGACACTCTCGAAGAGCGTCCTGACCTCGTCGCCATTGGTCGCATCGCACGCATAGGCGCGGGCGCCGATGGCGCCGCACAGGGCCTCGAGCTTGCCGGGACGGCGTCCAGCAAGAGCCACCTTCATGCCTTCGCTCGCGAGCAGCCGGGCCAGGGAGGCGCTGAGCCCGCTCCCTGCGCCCACGATCAGTGCCTTGCGCATCGCCGATTGCTCCCTGGGCTGCCTGCCGCGCGTTTGCAGCGCCATGGTGGTCCCGGCGGGCCGCCATTGCCAGCGGCGCGCGCCGGCATGGGCCTACCGCTGGTGCGCTCAGGCACCCCAGGTGCGCTCGAGCACGCGAAGCCAGTTCCGGTACGCGAGCTTCTCCAGCGACGGGCGATCGTAGCCGCGCTCGGCCAACGCCTCGAACAGGCGCGGCAGCCCGGCCACGTCCTTGATGGCCTGCGGGATGATCGTGCCGTCGAAGTCGGAGCCGAGCCCGACGCCATCGATACCCAGCCGCTCGACGAGATGATCCACGTGGCGAACCACCATCTCGAGCGGGCGTGTCGGCGCTTCGCGTTCCCGTCGGGGCGAAGCTCGCTGACCGAGAGGTTCAGCCCGACGAGGCCGCCCGACTCCCGTATCGCATCGAGCTGCCGGTCGGTGAGGTTGCGGGAGGCGGGGCAGACCGCGTGGGCGTTGGCATGGCTGGCGACGAGCGGTGCCGTCGAGAGCTTGGCCACGTCCCAGAAGCCCCGCTCGTTCAGGTGCGCCAGATCGATCACGATGCGCAGCGCGTTGCAGCCACGGACGAGCGCCTTGCCGGCTTCCGTGAGCCCCGGGCCGATGTCGGGCGTGCTGGGATACCGGAAGGGCACCCCATGCGCGAAAGCGTTCGGGCGGCTCCAGACGGGACCGATAGAGCGCAAGCCCGCGGCATGAAAGACCTCGAGCGCATCGAGGCCCGTGTCGATGGCCTCGGCCCCCTCGATGTGGAACACGACGGCCAAGGCTTCCTCGGCCATCGCGGCCCGAATCTCGGCAACCGTCTCACAGAGGCGCACGGCCCCAGAGGATGCCCGCACGATGCGCTCGATCGCGGCGCGAAGAGCGATCGTGACGCGCTGCGCTTCGGCGAGTGAAGGCGGCTCCGGCATCGGCACGGTGTAGCCGCCGCCCTCGACAACGACGGTCCCGGTCGCTGGGCGCTCGGACGGCGTGAAGGCGGCAAAGAGACCTCCGACAAATCCGCCTGCGCGTGCCCGCGGCAGGTCGAGATGCCCTTCCTCGCGCCGCTCGAGGAAGAGAAGAGGATTCTCCGCCCTGCGATGGAGGCGCAGCAGCGTGTCGTTGTGGCCGTCGAAAATCGGCAGCGCGCCGGCATCCATGGGTCAGCCCGCCGTTCCGGCTACCGAGGCGGCCTTGTCCGTCTGGGTCGGCGGAGCGGCGGCCTGACGCACACGGACCGCCTCGGCTAGGCGCTCCAGGCGTCGGTCGGCGATCCCGAGCTCCCGCAGATGCGTCACCGTGTTGAAGAGATAGTCGGAGCAGGGACCCAGCGGCCCACCCGCCACGGCGATCGCGTCGGCCACCCTGGCCTCCGCAGAGATTCTTGGCATAGCGGTCGTGCGCGGGATTGATGAGGAAAGCGACGCCCTTGCACCGCTCGCCGCCAAGATCGAGCGCGACCCAGCTCGGCCGGTAGGCGGCCGTCACCATCTCGCGCCGCCAGATGATGTCGAGCTCCACGTCGATGAGGTCGGCAGCGATGCGGAAGGCCACACCGGTACAGGAGCCGCCGCGCTCGAGACCGAGCATGAGGCCGGGTCGCTCACGAGTGCCGCGGCCGAGATGGGTCCATAGACAGAACTGACGATGATAGCCGAGAACGCGACCGACGCGCCGCTGGACGAACTCGAAGCAGGGATTCCAGATCAGCGAGCCATAGCCGAAGAGCCAGAGATCCTGGTCGGGCGGGTGGGCTGCCAGGATCGCGCGGCGCGACGCCAGCAGCTCCTCCTCGGTGAGGGGGCGCACGCCCTCATCACCCTGCATGATCATCTTCTGCACCCAGCCGTCGCGAATGCGCTCGCGGGTCAGCACCATTCTCATCCCAGGGCGCCCGCCGGCGCCGCATCCCGATCCACCGCCTCCTCCTGACCTTGCGCGAAAACGCCCTCAGCACAAGGGTGCTCGGACAAGAGAGCCTCTCCAGACCCGCATGGGCATGCCTCGAATGCGCCGGCGTGCGGCTCACGAGGCTCCTGGCGTGGAGAGCTTGCCTCCGCCGCCCCTGCGGCCGTAGTGGGTCGCCGGTGGCGCGCCGTCACGGGGTGCGGCGATCGAGGGGGGCATGACGATGCGGGATCTGGTGGTCGCGGTGGATGTCGGAACGGGCAGTGCCAGAGCGGGCATCCTCGATCGGACGGGCCGGCTGCTCGGTCGGGATCAGAGGCCCATCGAGATCAATCGACCGCAGCCGGATCATGCCGAGCAGAGCTCGGAGGATATCTGGCAGGCGGTAGGCGCCAGCGTGCGTGGCGCCCTGCAGGCGGCCGGGGTCGGCCCCGATCGTGTCGCCGGGATCAGCTTCGATGCCACCTGCTCGCTCGTCGTGCTGGACAGCGACGGCGCCTCTGTCTCGGTCTCGACGACGGGCGACGACAAATGGGACATCATCGTCTGGCTCGATCACCGTGCCGTGGCCGAGGCAGCCGAATGCACGGCCAGCGGCCACCGGGTGCTCGACTATGTGGGCGGGGTCATGTCGCCGGAGATGGAGACGCCGAAGCTCATGTGGCTGAAGCGCCATCTGCCGCAGGCCTGGTCGCGCGCCGGTCTCTTTCTCGATCTCGCCGACTTCCTGACCTACCGCGCCACCGGCAGGCTCGAGCGCTCCGAATGCACGGTGACCTGCAAATGGACCTACCTCGCCCATGAGAGCCCTGGGCTGGCAGCAGGACTTCTTCGCGGCGCGCGGGGTGGCCGATCTGATCGAGCGCGGCTCGCTCCCGGAGCGGGCGAGCCCGATCGGCACGGATCTCGGCCCACTGAGCCCTGCAGCCGCCGAGGCTCTCGGGCTTACCACCGGCTGCAGGGTCGGTGTGGGCCTCATCGACGCGCATGCCGGCGCTCTTGGCGTGCTGGGCGCCACGGCGGCGCAGGGTCCGGGCGCCCTCGACCGCAGCATCGCGCTGATCGCCGGAACGTCCACCTGCCACATGGCCCTCTCGGCCGAGCCGCGCAGCGTGCGGGGCGTCTGGGGTCCGTATTTCGGCGCCGTGCTGCCCGGGCTCTGGCTCAACGAAGGCGGTCAGTCGGCGACCGGCGCGCTGCTCGACCATGTGCTGGCGCTGCATGCGGCGACGCAGGAGCTGGGGCCCAGGCCGCACGAGGCCATCGTTGAGCGGATCGCCGCGATGCGGGCCGAGGAGGGCCCTGCGTTTCGCCCGGCGCCTGCAGGTCCTTCCGGATTTCCATGGCAATCGCTCGCCACTGGCCGACCCGCATGCCGTAGGCGTCGTCAGCGGCCTGACGCTCGACGCCTCGGTCGACGCGCTGGCACGGCTCTACTATCGCACCGCTGTCGCCATCGCGCTCGGCACGCGGCATATCCTGGATGCGCTCAACGCCTCGGGCTACGCCATCGACACGCTGCATCTTGCGGGCGGTCACGTGAAGAACCCGCTGCTGGTCGAGCTCTATGCGGACACGACGGGCTGTCGCGTCGTCATTCCCGAGGCGGAGGACGCCGTGCTGCTTGGCACCGGTGTCGTTGCGAGCGTCGTGGGCGGGCTGCATCCCGACCTCCCGACCGCGGCGGCGGCAATGGCCGGCAAGTCGAGCATTCGCGAGCCCGACACGACGAAGGCAGCGGGTTTCGCGAAGGACTACCGCGTCTTCCATGCCATGCACGAGGACCGCCGGGCGATCGACGCGATCCTTGAGGAGTGAGCAAGCGGCACGCGGGCAACGCTCGACCTTGATCCTCCTGCAGCCAGCCCGCCGGCTTCAGGGAACCATCGGCGCGATCGAGTAGAGCTCGAGCGGTCGCGCCACGAGATCCCAGACGAGCTTGCCGCAGACCGTGAGCACGATCAGCGCGAGCAGGATGCGGAGCTGGTCGCCCGCGCAGATAGGCGCCGGCCCGGCTGCCGAACTGGGCACCGACGACGCCGCCGGCGATCAGGAGCAGCGAGAGGATGATGTCGACGGTATGCGTGTCGAAGGCATGGAGGAAGCCGGACAGGCCGGTGACGAAGGTGAGCTGAAAGAGCGAGGTGCCGACGACGACGCCGGTCGGCATGCCGATCAGATAGATCATCGCCGGGATGAGGATGAAGCCGCCGCCGACGCCCAGGCCGGCGGTGAGCAGCCCGATGAACATGCCCGTCACGAGCGGCATGAGCGCCGAGATGTAGAGCCGCGACTTGGGGAAGCGCATCTTGAGCGGCAGCCCGTGCAGCCAATAATGCTGGTGCAGCCGCCGGCGCAGATCGGGCAGGCGTCGCCGCCGGAAGATGGCACCGACGCTCTCGACGAACATCAAGAGACCGACCACGCCCAGCAGCAGCACGTAGGAGAGCGTGATGAACGTGTCGATCTGGCCGGTGGACCGTATCAGCCTGAAGACAAAGATGCCGACGGTGGAGCCGACGAAGCCGCCCATGGTCAGGACGATGCCGATGCGCAGGTCCACGGCGCGGCGGCGGAGCTGGGTCAGCACGCCGGAGACGGAGGAGGCCATGATCTGGACGGTGCCCGAGCCGACGGCCACGGCGGGCGGGATGCCGATGAAGATGAGCAGCGGGGTCATCAGGAACCCGCCGCCCACGCCGAACGCCCCGGAGAGGAAGCCGACTGCCGCGCCGAGCCCGAGAACGAGGAAAAGGTTCACTGACATCTCAGCGATCGGCAGATAGATGTCCATGCTGGGCGCGGTTCCGAGCCGAGAGTGCGACAATGCCTCGTAGACTAGAGCCGGCTACCGCTGTCAAGGTGAGCAGGTCTAGATCCGGGTCGCGCTCGCGTCCGGCCGTCGTCCGTGGCGTCGACAGCACGGTCGTCGCCCTGCGCGAGCCTCACTGCTTCACCGAGCCCGCGGCCAGGCCCGAGGTGAGCCTTGTCTGCAGCGGCAGGAAGAGAAGCAGGGTCGGCACGGTGGTGAGCGCCGAGGCCGCCATCACGTTGCCCCATTCGGTCACGTTCTCCCCGAAGAACGCATAGAGCGCCAGCGGCATCGTCTTGAGGTCGGTCTTCGTCAGGAAGGCCAGGGCGAAGAGATATTCGCTCCAGCAGAGCATGAAGGCGTAGGTGGCGGTGGCGACGATCCCCGGCAGCATGATCGGGGAAAATGATCCGCCAGATGACCTGGAAGCGCGAGCAGCCGTCGATGATCGCCGCCTCGTCGAGCTGTCGCGGCACCGACTCGAGATAGCCCACCAGCAGATAGACCGAGAACGGGATCGTCACCGCCGTATAGACGAAGATCATCGAGAGATGATTGTTGAGCAGGCCCATGCGTGCGAACAGGATGAAGAGCGGCGTCACCAGGATGATCCAGGGAAAGCACTGGCCCAGCAGGACCGACCCGAAGATCTGACGCTTGAAGGCAAAGCGCATGCGCGAGAACACATAGGCCGCCAGGACCGAGACGAACGTCGAGACGAGCACGGAGGTGATGCAGAGATAGAGGCTGTTGAAGATGTTACGCGCAAATCCCGTCTTCAGCAGGCCGGCATAGTTGGCGAGCGTGAAGCTGAAGATCGACGACGAGAACATGGTCCCCGGCGTCTGGAACGAGGCGAGGATCACCCAGAGCGTCGGATAGACGAGGAAGACGAGCGTAAGCAGCGTCAGCGCCACCAGCAGCAGCTCGCCCGGCAGCCCGAAGCCCGTGCGGATCGAGACGCGGAAGGCCGGGTCGAGGCGTCGGGCGGCAGCCGGCGGCCATCAGAACACCTCCTTCAGCTCGCGCTGGGCGATCACGCGCAGGTAGATCATGCCGAAGGCGGTCATGATCGCCGCCATCACGATGCCGATCGCCGAGCTGTAGCCCAGCCGGGCGTCGATGAAGGCCTTGATGTAGACGTCGGTCGCCATGACGTTGGTGTAGAGGCCGGGCCCGGCCGCGGTGGTCAGCCAGACATAGACGAAGTTGTTGAACGTCCAGAAGGTCGACATCAGCGTCATGACGATGATGGCCGGCTTGAGATGCGGCAGGATCACGAAGCGGCAAAGCTGCCATTTGCGGGCGCCGTCGACCTCGGCCGCCTCGAGAAGCTCGCTTGCGGCAGGGACTGCAGGCTCGCGAGGAAGGTCAGGGTCACGAGCGGCAGGGTGTTCCAGGTGATGATCGTGATGAGCGACGGCCAGATCCACAGGCGCTCGGCCAGGAAGGCGATCGGCTGGTCGATGACCCCGAGGCCGAGGAGCGCCCGATTGATGGCGCCGAGCTCGCGGGTTCAGGATCCAGCGCCAGGCGACGATGGCCACGATCGGCGGCGTCGCCCAGGGCACCAGCAGAAGCACCCGGGAGATGGTCTTGAGCCGATACTTCTCGACCACCCGCGAGTTGAGGAGAAGCGCCAGCCCAAGGCCCAGCGACGATGCGCACCGTCGACGCCGACGAAGGTGAGCCAGAAGACCGTGTTCCAGAGCACGCGGCCGAAAGTCCGGGCTGGTCAGCAGCTCGGCATAGTTGGCGAAACCGACCCACTGGCCGCCCTTCTTCAGGCCGAACAGGGAGAGATCGGTGAAGCTGTTGAAGAGGTTGTAGAGCCATCGGGTAGGCATAGAACATGACGAGGAAGAAGAACGCCGGCACGAGCATGAAGAGGACGAAGGCGCGCTCCCCGCGAATCCGCGCCTTCCTGCCGCGGCGCGGCGACAGCCGCCCGCCCAGATCTACCGCTCGCCGTCGCGAGCGACATGCCGGCGTTCTCCCGATCCTCAGGACTTGCTGTTCTTCTCGAACTCCTGCTTGATCGCGTCGTAGAGCTCCTGCGCAGCCTCGGCCGACGTCTTGCTGCCGATGAACACCGAGCCCGCGGCCCGGCCCACCGCATTCCACATGAACGGGATCGCCACCGGCCCGGTGCTGTAGGCGCCCCAGCTTCGCGCCGTCTTGATCTGCGCGTCGTAGCCGGCCCGGATCTCCTCGGGCAGCTGCTTGTAGCTCATCACAGGCCGCTGCGCCGGCACGTAGTTGGTATAGTACTTCGTGAACAGCGGATCGGGCTGGACCAGGAACTGGACCAGCTTCCAGGCCGCATCGACCTGGGTGCGTGTTGGCGTTGATGCCGATCATGCGCCCGCCGAAGAAGGTCTTCGAGCCGTTGACGTCCGCCGGATGGGGAGCGGCGCCGAAGGGCGAGGTCTTCCCCGGGTAGCGCGCGTCCCACGTCTTGACGATCTGGATGGCCACCGTATCCGGCACGCTGGCGATCGCGATCGAGCCGTTGACCATGCCCTCGACGATCTCGGGGGCGCCCCACAGGCAGATCGAGAGGTTGGACTTGGGATTGTCGCCGTCCTTCAGGAACTGGTTGTAGTAGTCGAAGCCCTCGGCGATCTGCGCCGGCGTGATGTTCATGAAGTAGGTGCCGTCGGGCTTCTGGTCGATGATGGCCCAGCCATGCGACCACCAATAGAAGTTCAAGAGGAACCAGATCGTGGGCGTGCCGCAGCTGCCGGCGGGGAAGCCGAAGCCGGCCTTGCCCGTCTTCTCGAAGATCGTCTTGCTGACCTTGCGGAGATCGGCCCAGGTCTTGGGCATCTCGGAGATGCCGGCCGCCTTCAGCAGCTCCTTGTTGTAGACGAGCGCGAAGGTGTCGGTGGTGAAGGGGATGCCGTAGATCTTCCCGTCCGGGCCGTAGGCGAGGTTCGTGCTGACAGAACTCGTCCCAGCCGCCGACGCCGATCCCCGTCTTCTTGATCAGATCGTCCAGCGGCAGAAGCGCGCCCGCGGCGCCGAGCGAGCGGGGCCAGACGAAGGCCAGCTGCAGCACGTCCGGACCGGCGCCGGTGGCCGCCTCGCGCACGAACTGCTCGCGCGCGTCGCCCCAGGTGACCCGCTGCATCTCGACCTTGATGCCGGGATTGTCCTTCTCGAAGACTGTCGAGCGCCTGCTCGCATCTGAGGCGCCTCGGGGTCGTTGAAGCGGAAGGTGAGCGTCGTGTCGCAGCCGCCGCGGCGCCAGCCCCGAGGCCCAGCGCCAGCATCAAACCCAGTCCCAAGCAGCCGCATCAGAATCATCCTCCCTCTCGGCTGTCGCCCTCGTCCGGCCGCCTTCCCGTCTCTCTGCTACTGCTTCAGCTGGCCCTGCACATAGGCCAGGATGTCCTCGGCCGCCTGCTTCGAGCGTGCGCTCGCCGATGAACGCTTGGCCGAAGCTGCGCGCCACCTGGTTCCACATCCCGGCGATCGGCGCGGGACCACGGGCATAAGGCCCCCAGCTGCGGGCGCCCTCGGTGAACTGCTTTTGGAAGCCCGTCATCTCGGGCGGGAAGGGCCGCTTCGCCAGCAGGCTCTTCTGCGCCGGATAGTAGATCGTGTTGTACTTCTCCCAGAACTCCCAGGAGTTCAGCCACTGCATCAGCTTCCAGGCCTCGGCCTTGTGCTCGGTGTTGGCGTTCACGCAGAGCGACTGGCCGCCCAGATGCGTGGTGGGCTTGCCGGAGCCGTGGGGCGTCATGGCCGTGGTGAAGGGCAGCTCCTGGCCCGGGTTCCGCTCGCGCCAGGCCTTGAACAGGGAGACGGCGTTGAAGACCGGCAGGATCACGGCGGCGGACTCGCCGCGCAGCATCGGCTCGACCAGCTCGGGCGCGTTGACCTCGCTCAGGCCGACGCTGCCGGGCGTGGTCAGCCCCTCGTCCAGATAGGTCTTGTAGTAGTCGATGACGCTGGCGACCTGATCGGCGGTGATGCCGAGCTTGTAGCCGCCCTTGCCGTCGTCGACGACGAGCGAGCCGCCGTCGGACCACCAGTTGAAGTTGGCGAGGAACCAGATCTCGGCATTGCCGGACACGCCGCCGGCGAAGCCGAACCCGGTCTTGCCTGTCTTGGCCTTGACGGCACGCGAGGCCGCGAGCAGCTCGTCCCAGGTCTCCGGGACCTTGGCGATCCCCGCCGTCTCGAGCAGCTTCTTGTTGTAGACCATGGCCCATGTGTCGGTGGCGAAGGGCACGCCGTAGATGCTCTTGCCCTCGGGGCCGTAGGTGAGGTCGGTGGCGATGAAGTCGCTCCAGCCCTTCTCGCCGATGCCCTCGTGCTCGATCAGATCGTTGAGCTTCATGCAGGCGCCGGCGACGCCCAGATCCTTGACCCAGACGAAGGCCAGGTGGACGACGTCCGGGCCGCTCGCCGGTCGCCGCCTCGCGGATGAACTGGTCGCGGGCGTCCTTGATGGCGATCCGCTCGAAGTTGACCTTGATGCCCGGATTGCGCCGCTCGAACTCGGCGATGCCCTGCTGGACCTCTCCCACATTGTCTTGGACATAGCGGAAGGTGAGCTGCACCTCGGCGCGCGCCTGACCCGCCGCGAGAAGTGACGCCGCGACCAGTAGACCCTTGATCATGAACCGCATGGTACCGTCCTCCCGTCGGGCTTCAGGAGCCGAGCTGCTTTTGGACGAACGCGAGGAGCTCGTCGGCGGCCTGCATGGAGGTGCGCTCGCCGATGAAGGCCTGGCCGAAGCTCCGCGAGGTCTGGTTCCACATGCTGCCGATGTCGGCAGGACCGCGGGCATAGGGACCCCAGCTCCTGGCACCCTCGGTGAATTGCTTCTGGAAGCCCTGCATCTCGGGCGGGAAGGGCCGCTTGGCCAGAAGGCTCTTCTGGGCCGGGAAGTAGGCCGTGTTGTACTTCTCCCAGAACTCCCACGAGTTCAGCCACTGCATGAGCTTCCAGGCCTCGGCCTTGTGCTCGGTATTCGCGTTCACACACAGCGACTGCCCGCCCAGATGCGTGGTCGGCTTGCCCGAGCCGTGAGGCGTCATGGCGGTCGTGAAGGGCAGCTCCTTGCCGGGGTTGCGCTCGCGCCAGGACTTGAACATCTGAACGGCGGTGAAGACCGGCATGCTCGCCGCGAGCTGATCGCCGCGGATCATCGGCTCGGTGACCTCGGGCGCATTCCAGGAATCGATGCCGAGGCTGCCAGGGGTGGTCAGATCCTCCTTCAGGTAGATTTTGTAGTAGTCGATGACCTTGGCCACCTCCGAAGGCGTGATGCCGAGCTTGTAACCACCTTTGCCGTCATTGACGACGAGCGAGCCTCCATCCGACCACCAGTAGAAGTTCGCAAGGAACCAGATTGTGTTGGCGGATGACGAGCCCGCCGCGAAGCCGAAGCCTATCTTGCCCGTCTTGGACTTGACCGCCCGACTGGCGGCGAGCAGCTCGTCCCATGTCTCCGGGAGCTTCGTGACACCAGCGGCCTTCATGACCTCGGTATTGTAGACCATGGCCCATGTGTCGGTGGCGAAGGGCACGCCATAGATGCTCTTGCCCTCCGGACCGTAGGTGAGGTCGCTGGCAATGAAGTCGTCCCAGCCCTTCTCCCCGATCCCGTCCTTGTCGATCAGCTCATTGAGCTTCATGCAGGCGCCGGCGGTACCCAGATCCTTGATCCAGACGAAGGCGAGGTGAACGACATCCGGGCCGCTCCCCGTCGCAGCCTCGCGCAGGAACTGGTCTCGCGCGTCCTTGAATGCGATGCGCTCGAGCGTGACCTTGATGCCCGGGTTCTGCTTCTCGAACGCGTCCAGGCCGGCCTGGATCTGATCCACATTGTCGTAGGCGTAGCGGAAGGTCAGATTGACATCTTCCGCCGCCGCCGGGGCGGCGAACATCGCCGCCAAAGCGCCGGCCAGCACGAGCCGCCCGAGAGGTCGCCTCCGCATGATGCTCTCCCTGAAATGTCACTTTGTCGTTACGGTCACGATAGGCAGGGAGCCTCTGAGGGTCAACCGACCTGTGCCGGGCGGAGCGTTGATGCTCCGAGCTTTGTCGGCTGGGGCGGGAAGAGCTCGTGCGGGCCCGCGCGACCGACAGGTCCGGTCTCGGCGATCGGAGAGACGGGGGCATTGCCGACGTTCAACGAGGTCGTCGGAGCCAACAGAAATGAGCACCGAGGAGGTGCTTGGCACCTCCTCGGCTGAGTGCTTTCTCCAGAGACCGCTGAGAGCGGCTACTCGGCAGCCTCGGCGTAGGAATCGATCGGCGGGCAACCGCAGACCAGGTGGCGGTCGCCGTAGACATTGTCGACCCGGCCGACGGGCGGCCAGTACTTGTCCTCCCGACAGGACTCGAGCGGGAAGAACGCCAGGTCCTTGCTATAGGGCCGCTCCCACTCGCCGATCAGCAGGTCGGCGGTGTGGGGAGCGTGCTTAAGCACGTTCTGGGCACGATCCGCCCGGCCCTCCTCGATGGCCTTGATCTCGGCGCGGATGCCGATCATCGCCTCGCAGAACCGGTCGAGCTCGCCCATGGCCTCGCTCTCGGTCGGCTCAACCATCATCGTCTCGGGAACGGGCCAGGACATGGTCGGGGCGTGAAAGCCATAGTCGACGAGCCGCTTGGCCACGTCCTCGGCGGTGACACCGGTGGCGGCCTTGATGGCGCGCAGGTCGATGATGCACTCGTGCGCGACCATGCCGTTCTCGCCCGTGTAGACGATCGGATAGTGGGGCGCGAGGCGGCGCGCCACATAGTTGGCGTTGAGAATCGCCACCTCCGTGGCCCGGCGCAGGCCATCCGCTCCCATCATGGCGATATAGGCCCAGGAGATCGGCAGGATCGCGGGCGAACCCCAGGGGGCGGCCGCAACCGCGCCTTCGCCGTCGTCACGCCGCGCCAGGTCCAGGCCCTTGACCACCGGGTGGTCGGGCAGGAACGGGGCAAGATGCGCCTTGACGCCGATGGGCCCCATGCCCGGCCCGCCGCCGCCATGCGGGATGCAGAAGGTCTTGTGCAGATTCATGTGGCTGACGTCGGCGCCGAGCTCGGCCGGCCGCGCTATGCCGACGAGCGCGTTGAGATTGGCGCCGTCCATGTAGACCTGCCCGCCGCGCTCGTGGACGATGTCGCAGATCTCCTTGATGCGCCGCTCGAACACGCCATGGGTCGAGGGATAGGTGACCATCAGCGCCGCGAGCTCGGCCGCATGCAGCTCGGCCTTGCTCGAGAGATCCGCGACGTCGACATTGCCGCGCTCGTCGCAGCCGACGACGACGACGCGCATGCCCGCCAGCACCGCGCTTGCCGGGTTGGTACCGTGCGCCGAGGAGGGAATGAGGCAGATGTCGCGTCGTCCTTCGCCGCGCGACTCGTGGTAGGCGCGGATCGTGAGGAGGCCGGCATACTCGCCCTGGCTGCCGGCGTTGGGCTGCAGCGAGACGGCATCGAAGCCCGTGATCTCGGCCAGCCACGCCTTGAGGTCGCGGAACAGCTCGGCATAGCCGGCCGCCTGCTCGCGCGGCGCGAAGGGATGAAGATCGGCGAACCCGGACCAGGTGACCGGGATCATCTCGGCCGCGGCGTTGAGCTTCATCGTGCAGGAGCCGAGCGGGATCATGGCCCGGTCGAGGGCGATGTCCTTCACCTGCAGGCGCCGCAGGTACCGCATCATCGAGGTCTCGCTGCGATGCGCATGAAAGACCGGATGGCTCAGGAACCCGCTCGTCCGGCGGAGCGCCTCGGGCACGCCCTCGAGGAGGTCGACAGCGGGGCCGGTCCCGAGGTCCGCGGCGTCGACCGGGCTTCCGAGAAGGGCCATCAGGCGGGCGCAGGTCTCGAGCGTCGAGGTCTCGTCGAGCGACACGCCGATCCGGTGGTCGTCAACCATCCGGAGATTGATGCCGGCATCGGCCCCGGCGGCGACGAGCTCGGCCGCTCTGCCCGGCAGCACGAGGGTGAGCGTGTCGAAATAGCTGTCGTGCTCCAGACGAATTCCGGCAGTGCGAAGCCTCTCGGCCAGCAGATGGGTCAGCAGGTGAACGCGCCGCGCCATCTTCCCGAGGCCCTCCGGGCCGTGCCAGACGGCGTACATGCCGGCGATCACTGCCAGCAGCACCTGGGCCGTGCAGATGTTCGAGGTCGCCTTCTCGCGGCGGATATGCTGCTCGCGGGTCTGGAGCGCCATCCGCATGGCCGGCCGGCCGCGACTGTCGACGGAGACGCCGATGATGCGCCCGGGCATCGCCCGCTTGTGCGCGTCCTTCGTGGCGAAGAAGGCGGCATGCGGGCCGCCATAGCCCATCGGCACGCCGAAGCGCTGGCTCGAGCCCAGCACGATGTCGGCGCCGAGCTCGCCTGGCGGGGTCAGGAGGACCAGCGCCAGCAGGTCGCTCGCCACCGCGACGAGACCCCGGCACGCGTGCACGGCCTCAATGGCAGGGCGGAGATCGCGGAGGGCCCCCGACGAGCCCGGATAGGAGAGGAGGGCACCGAAGACTTCCGTACCCTCGAGCTCGGTCAGTGGATCGCCCTCGACCACCTCGATGCCCAAAGGTACGGCCCGCGTGCGCACCACCGCCAGCGTCTGCGGATGGGTATCCCGGTCCACGAAGAAGCGGTCGGAGCGGCTCTTCGAGACGCGATGCGCCATTGTCATCGCCTCGGCCGCCGCGGTCGCCTCGTCGAGAAGCGAGGCGTTCGCGATCTCCATGCCGGTGAGGTCGACGACCATCTGCTGGAAGGTCAAGAGCGCCTCGAGCCGGCCCTGGCTCACCTCGGCCTGGTAGGGCGTGTAGGCCGTGTACCAGCCGGGATTCTCAAGCAGGTTGCGGAGGATCACGGGGGGCGTGATCGTGCCGTAATACCCCATGCCGATCAGCGATGTGGCGACCGTGTTGGCGTCCGCCATGGTCTTGAGACGTGCCAGCGCCTGATGCTCGGCCAGCGGCGCGGGCAGCTCCAGCGGCCGAGCGCTTCGGATCGCGTCCGGAACCGCCCGATCCACGAGCTCGTCGAGGGAGGCCGCGCCGACGACGCCGAGCATGGCGCTCGTCTCGTCGGCGCTCGGCCCCACATGCCGTCGGACGAATTCGCCCGCAGGCTCGAGGTCGCGCAAGGTTGCGCGCAGGTCGGTCATCGAAAGGCTCCCGCAGGGCAGAGCTGGATGGGTCCTGGCGTCAGCTCAGGGTCTCGAGGAAGGACTCGTAGGCGTCGCGGTCCATCAGATCGTCGAGCTCACCCGGGTTGGAGAGCTTGATCTTGAAGAACCAGGCGGCGCCTTCCGCGTCCTCGTTGGCCAGCGAGGGCTTCTCGACGAGGACCGAGTTGGCCTCGACGACCTCGCCGCTGACGGGTGCGTAGACCTCGCTCGCGGCCTTCACGCTCTCGACGACGGCCGCTTCCTCGCCCTGCTTCACCCGCTTGCCGATATCCGGCAGCTCGACGAAGACGACGTCGCCCAGCTGCTCCTGGGCATGGTCGCTGATGCCGATCGTGGCCACGTCCCCATCGACGCGGACCCACTCGTGGTCCTTGGTGTAGTAGAGCGCCATGGTGGGCTTTCCCTTTAGCGGTGGTAGCGGTGTGGGACGAACGGAAGGGAGACGATGGAGGCCGGAATGGGCTTGCCACGAACGACGAGCTCGATCGGCGTTCCCGGCTCGGCAAGGTCGCGCTCCACATAGCCCAGCGCCACCGGCACACCGATCGTGGGCCCGAAGCCGCCGCTGGTGACCCGGCCGACCGTGCGGCCGGCCTTTCGGATCTCCGCACCCTCGCGGGCGGGCGTCCGGCCCTCCGGGCGAATGCCGACCAGCCGTCGTGCGGAGCCGTCGCGCAGCTCGCCCAGGATGCGCTCGGCGCCGGGGAAGCCACCCTCCTCGCGTCGGCGCTTGGCGATCGTCCACTCGAGTTGCGCCTCGATCGGCGAGGTCGTCGTGTCGATGTCGTGACCGTAGAGGCACAAGCCCGCCTCCAGGCGCAGCGAGTTGCGAGCGCCCAGCCCCGCCGGCGCCACCTCCTCGGCCGCCAGAAGCGTCTGGGCGAGCTTTGCCGCATGCCCGGCGTCGACCGAGATCTCGAAACCGTCCTCGCCGGTATAGCCCAGCCGGGAGATCCGGCAGGCGACGCCGCCGACCTTCGTCTCGACCGTCGCCATGAAGCCGAGCGAGGGCGCTTCGGGGGCCAGGCGGCCGATCACGGTCGCCGCGGCCGGCCCTTGCAGCGCCAGCAGCGCCCGGTCGGCGTGCTCGACGACCTCGTGCTCGGGCTCGAGATGGCGGCGCAGATGGGCGATGTCCTCGTCCCGGCAGCCGGCGTTGACGACCACGAAAAGGCTGTCGCCGGCGTTGCTGACGATCAGGTCGTCGAGGATGCCGCCGCTTTCGTTGGTGAGGATCGTGTAGCGAGCCTGACCAAGCTTCAGCCCCTTGATGTTGCCGGGCACGAGCCGCTCGATGGCCGCTGCCGGCTCGGGTCCGCTGAGGGTGACCTGGCCCATGTGCGACACGTCGAAGAGGGCCGCCGCGGTCCGGCATTGCTGGTGCTCGGCGATGATCCCGCTCGGATATTGGACGGGCATCGCCCATCCGGCGAAGGGCACCATGCGGGCGCCCAGCTCACGGTGAAGCTCGAAGAGAGGCGTACGCTTGAGCTCGCTCAACAGTCGGGACTCCAGGCCGTCGTGACGGCACGACACCGCACGATCCAGCCCCCTCTGTCCGCGACCTGAGAGATTCCGGTCCTGGCTCGCTGAGGCCCAGACCGTCCCCTTCGGTGGGGTGCCCGACACAACCGAGACAGAGGGCACCCACTCTCCAGAGAGCCAGCTCGCGCGCGGTCCTTTTGCCTGAGAGTTTCCGGGGCGGTTGCTCCTTCGGCGCCGCTCGTCCCGAAGGACGGGCGGTCTCTCCCACGCACGATCAACGGCTGGCATGAGAGTACCTTGGCGCCGGTCGAGGTCAAGCGCGTCGGCGTTGGCGCCGTTCTGAGGACGGGATATCCTTGTGCAGCTGGTGTCGCGGAGACTTCAAGGGGACGGGCCGCTGCGGCCGATGATCGACGGATGAGGCGAGGTAGCATGAGAGTGACGTTTGCCGTTCTGGCGGGACTGGCCGCCTTCGCCCTGGCCCCGGCCCCTTCAGCCGAGGCGGCCGGCGGCTCGGCTGGCTGCGGGGTGCAACAGCGGGCGATCGTCGGTGGCAAGGATCGTCAGCCGACGCCGGGTGAGCTCCGGGACCTGGCGGCCCAGGCCGGCTGCCCCACGCCCTCGGTCGATACCTCGCCGGGCGACGCCAAGGAGGTCGATGATCTCTATCAGGAGCTGATGGACCAGACGGACAGAGACCTCCCGGCGGCGCCGGGCAAGCCACAGCCCTGAGCCTCAGGCTGGCCTCGGAGGCGGCTCGTCCCCATCTCTTCCTCCAGCGCCGGCCCTGATCCTTTTGGAAGGACCGTCGGGTCGGGAGGAGTTGGATGGTCTGTTGCCCCTGCTGTGCTGGTGGTCGGCACGTCTCGCACACGATGACGCGGCGCGCTGCCCTCGGCCTCTGGCTCGGCGGCGCAAGCTTGGCGGTCACCGGCTGTGATCCCAGCTCCAGCGGCCTGTCCGATCTCGGCGCCTCGATGGTGTCGCCGCAAGAGGAGCAGCAGCTCGGCCGCGAGGCCTTCGCCCAGATCAAGCAAAAAACCCCGATCTCCCACGACCCGGTCCTTCAGGCGCGGCTGACGCGCGTCGGCCAGCGGGTCGTGCAGGCCAGCGGCTCCACCATCCCGGTCGACAAGTGGGAGTTCGTCGTCTTCGACGAGCCCGACATCAATGCGTTCGCCTTGCCGGGCGGCCATATCGGGGCCTATCGGGGCATCATGACCGTCGCCCAGAACGACGCCCAGCTCGCGGCCGTGCTCGGCCACGAGGTGGGCCATGTGAACGCCCACCACGCCGCCCAGCGCATCGGCACCGCCGAGCTCACCAACATCGGGGTGGCCGTGGTCTCGGCAGCGCTCCAGGTCGGCGGCGTGTCGGGCTCCGGCGAGATCGCCAATCTGCTCGGTGCGGGCGTCCAGTACGGCGTCATGCTGCCCTTCTCGCGCTCGCAGGAGCTCCAGGCGGACCATCTGGGCATCATCTATATGGCGCGGGCCGGCTACGACCCGGACCAGGCGATCGTCTTCTGGCAGAACATGACGAAGGCCAGCCGCGGCGGCAGCCCGCCGGCCATCTTGTCGACGCATCCCTCCGACGAGGAGCGCATCCAGAGGCTCGAGGCGGATCTTCCGCAGGCCGAGGCGATCTACAAGCAGGCTGCCGCCTGACGGCTGAGCCGTCGGCGGTCCGCCCTCCGATACCTGCGGCAACGAGCAAGGAACCACCATGCGCACGGTCGATCTTCCGAATGGCGAGGCCGTGCCCGTGCTCGGCCAGGGAACCTGGTACATGGGCGAGAGCTCGACCGCCCGCCCGGTCGAGGTACGGGCGCTCCGGCGCGGCCTCGACCTCGGCATGACGCTCATCGACACGGCCGAGATGTACGCCGAGGGCGGCGCCGAGGAGGTCGTGGGCGAGGCGATCGCCGGGCAGCGCGATCGCACCTTCATCGTCAGCAAGGCTTACCCGCACAACGCGTCGCGGCAGGGTGTCGTCTCGGCCTGCGAGCGCAGCCTCGGGCGCCTGCGAACCGACCGCATCGACCTCTATCTTCTGCATTGGCGGGGCAGGTACCCGCTGGCCGAGACGGTCGAGGGCTTCGAGCGGCTGCGCGCCGCGGGCAAGATCCGGCACTGGGGCGTCAGCAATCTCGACGCCGACGACCTCGAGGAGCTTCGGCGAGTTGACCATGGCGATCGCTGCGCCACCGATCAGGTGCTCTACAATCTCTCGCGGCGCGGGCCCGAATGGGACCTCCTGCCCTGGTGCCGCGAGCACCGCATGCCGGCCATGGCGTACAGCCCGATCGAGCAGGGCCGGCTCCCGGCGAAGGGAGCATTGGGCGAGATCGCCCGGCGTCTGGGTGCCGGGCATCTTGAGGTGGCGCTGGCCTGGGTCCTGGCCCAGCCGGGCGTTATCGCCATCCCCAAGGCCTCGCGCATCGAGCATGTCGAGGCCAACCGCCGCGCGCTCGACCTGCAGCTGACGGCCGAGGATCTGGCCGCTCTCGACCGCATATTCCCCCCGCCGACACGCAAGCAGCCGCTAGCCATGCTGTAGCGGGTCGTGGCCGTTCGCGCTCTGGGTCCTTGAGCAGCTTTCGGAAGTCACAACAGGCGCCGTGTGGCCACTTGGCGCGAGACGGCATGCCAGGCTCGCAGCGCCTGGGCTCCAGTTCAATAAATAGGATGTAAGTCCTTTACATGAGACGCGTGCTGTGGCATAGGCTTCTCGGTTTTTGTTAGTCCGCCGGAGTCCAAGCATGCCCGATCCCGCCCCGACCACGCCCGCGAAGAAGCGCGGCCCGAAGACGCCCGAAGGCAAGGCACGTTCCTCCATGAACGCCCTCAAGCACGGCCTCCGCTCCAAGCGGTTCGTGTTGCTTCCCGAGGAGGACACCGAGGAGTTCTCGTCGTTCGTCGCGGACGTCCGGGCCGCCTACGGGCCGGAGGATGCCGTCGAGGCCGGCCAGGTCGATGCGATCGCGGTCGCGATGTGGCGCGAGATCCGTGCCGACCGGATCGAGGGCGAGGTCATGGCGGCAAACCTCCCGGGCGTGGCCGGCCAGAGCCACGGCACCGACCTCTATCGCAACGAGGAGCGCGCCGCGCTGACGACGGCGCTCCGCTACCGCACCCAGGCGCAGATGGAGACCAAGCGCGCCACCGACCTCTTCTGGTGCCACCGCAAGGCCCGCCGGGCGGAGCTGCTGGAGGCGGCGGCTGGGGCCGCCATGGCCGGTTCCTCGATCCCTGTCGAGGCGCCGGCTTTCTGCACGAACGAATTCGCCAACGAGAACACCCCGCCCGCCGCTGCTCCGGAGCCCGGCCCGGCCGAGGCCGATCTCTGCACGAACGAATTCGAGGCCCCCGTCACGCCGCCGCCCGAGGAGCCCGGCGCACACACCGTCACCCTTCTCTCGACCTATCGTGCGCTGAAGAAAAAATCGCCGCCCGACGCCTGGGCGTGGCTGAACGAGCTGACGCCCGAGGAGATGGAGACGATCCAGGCGGCGCTCGCCAACGAGCCAGGGCCGAGGGACGGCCGGCCGCGGAGCTGAAAAGCCGGGTCCATGGGCACCGGCCAGGCTCTGGGGTGAGGCCGTCCCCACGGTGGGCGGATCTTGTCGACGGTAAGCGGTAGTTCGCCGGGCACTCGCGCGCGGGGACCGCGGTCTTGCTGCCGACCCAGAATTCCCCCATCTGACAGGAGCGGCGCCTGAATGTTGGAGCCGACGACTTGCGCCACGTTGCGCGCGTATCCTGCCCTCGGCCGATCGCCGTTTTGGACAACTTGTGGAGAGCTTGGACGATGACCCTGAGACTTGGCGACACGGCACCGGACTTCGAGGCCGATACCACAGAAGGCCATATCAAGTTTCACGACTGGATCGGGAGCGGCTGGGCGGTTCTGTTCTCCCATCCCAAGGACTTCACGCCGGTCTGCACGACTGAGCTTGGAACGATGGCGCGGATGAAGCCGGAGTTCGACAAGCGCGGCGTCAAGATCCTCGGGATCAGCGTCGACCCGATCGACGATCACAAGCGCTGGTCCGCCGACATCAAGGAGACGCAGGGCACCGCACCCAACTACCCGATGATCGGCGATACGCACCTCAAGGTGGCCAAGCTCTACGACATGTTGCCGGCCGACGCCGGCGACACATCCACGGGACGCACGGCCGCAACCAATGCCACCGTCCGCAACGTCTTCATCGTCGATTTCGAACAAGAAAATCCGCCTCATCCTGGTCTATCCGATGACCACCGGCCGGAACTTCGACGAGATTCTCCGCGTGATCGACTCGATGCAGCTCACCGAGAAGTTCCAGGTCGCGACGCCCGCCAACTGGCAGAAGGGTGGCGACGTCATCGTCGTCCCGTCGGTGTCGACCGAGGACGCGAGGAAGAAGTTCGCGAAGGGTGTCAAGGAGCTGAAGCCGTATCTCCGGCTGACACCCGATCCCAGCGCCTGACCGGCCTCGTTAGGCCCCACGTGATGATCGGCCCGGCGGCCCCGCCGCCGGGCCGCTGACCCTGCGCAAGCACGTGGCTCGCCAACGATGCGCCACCGCTGCAAGATGGCCGTTCCCGCCGAGATGGATCGAGGGATGGTGACGGCGAGGCGTCGGGACCTCCGCGTGGACGACTATGTGGCCGGCATCCGGGCCGGCAGCCGCCCCGTCCTCGCGCGCGCCATCACCCTGATCGAGAGCGCTCGCGCCGACGACGAGCCAAAGGGCCAGGAGCTGCTGACGCGTCTCCTCCCGGACACGGGCAACGCCCACCGTGTCGGGATTACGGGCGTGCCCGGTGTGGGCAAGAGCACGTTCATCGAGGTCCTCGGGACCTTCCTCACCACTGCGGGGCACCGTGTGGCGGTGCTGGCGATCGACCCGTCATCCAGCCGGACCGGCGGCTCGATCCTTGGCGACAAGACGCGCATGCCCCGTCTCGCCGCCGATCCGGCCGCCTACATCCGCCCGTCGCCGACCTCGGGGGCTCTGGGTGGCGTTGCGCGCATGACGCGCGAGACGATGCTGCTCTGCGAGGCCGCCGGCTTCGACGTGATCCTGGTCGAGACGGTGGGCGTCGGGCAGTCTGAGGTTTTGGTCGCGGAGATGGTCGACTTCTTCCTGGCGCTGATGCTGCCAGGGGCGGGCGATGAGCTGCAGGGCATCAAGAAGGGCCTGATCGAGCTCGCCGACATGATCGCGATCAACAAGGCCGACGGCGACAACCGGCTGCGCGCGGAGCAGGCGGCCCGGCACTATCGGAATGCGCTCCACATCATCGAGCCGCCGACGCCTCTTTGGCGACCGCCCGTCGTCACGCTGAGCGCTCTCGAGGAGACCGGCATCGCCGAGCTCTGGGACGCGATCGAGCGTCATCGCCAGGCCCTTGAGGCGAGCGGAGACCTGGCCCGGCGGCGGCAGGAGCAGACGGTGGGGTGGTTCCGCTCGCTGCTCGACGAGCGGCTGCGCCAAGCCTTCCGACGCGACCCGACAACCCGGGCGCGCCTGGAGGAGATCGAGCGGGCCGTGGCGGCGGGGGAGCTGGCGCCCGGCGCTGCCGTCGACCGGCTTCTGGCTCCTGGCTGACGTCCGCCCGAGGGCGGAGGCCGGCCCCATTTCGCTTTCCGGGCGCGGCGATCGCGCGCCGATGGCGCGGCTCGTGGCGCGCTACTTAACTCGTAGCCTTTTGGCCCTAACCAATCCCGGCCTGATCAATGAAGGGCGCTTGGGCATCGGCCCCGCGGCCCCTTGGCGATCCCGAGAATGAGGGAGGCTACACTATGAAGAGACGCGACACTTTCAAGCTGTTGGGTGCGACCGCCGTCGGGGCCATGAGCTTCTCGGCCATTGGGCCGGCCAGCGCGGCCGGCGAGAAGACGATGGTGACCGTGGTGAAGATCACGGGCATCCCGTGGTTCAACCTCGTCAACAAGGGACTGGAGCGCGGCGGCAAGCAGTTCGGCATCGATGTCTCGATGGTCGGGCCGGCCAACGTCGATCCCGCCCAGCAGGTGAAGCTCGTCGAGGACCTGATCGCCAAGAAGGTCGATGTCATTGGCCTCGTGCCGCTCGACGTGAAGGTTCTGGCGCCGGTTCTCAAGCGCGCCCAGGAGGCCGGCATTCCGGTCATCACGCAGGAGGGCCCGGACCAGGAGGGTCGCACCTGGGACGTCGAGCTGATCGATTCGGTCAAGTTCGGCGAGGTGCAGATGCAGGCCCTCGCCCGCGAGATGCACGAAGAGGGCGAGTATGTCGTCTATGTCGGCACGCTCACGACGCCGCTGCACAACAAGTGGGCCGATGCCGCGATCGCCTACCAGAAGGCGCACTATCCCAAGATGAAGCTCGCCGCGAGTCGCTACCCCGGCGCCGACGAGATCGACACCGCCTACCGTACCACGCTCGACGTGCTCAAGGCCTACCCGAAGCTGAAGGGCATTCTGGGCTTCGGGTCGAACGGCCCGATCGGTGCCGGCAACGCGGTGCGCGAGAAGCGCCTGCAGAAGAAGATCGCGATCATCGGCACGGTCGTGCCGAGCCAGGCCAAGCCGCTGATCATGCAGGACGTGATCCGCGAGGGCTTCCTCTGGAGCCCGATCGACGCCGGCTTTGCGATGGTCGCCGTCGCCCAGCGGGTGCTGAACAAGGAGCCGATCGAGAGCGGCTTCGAGATCAAGGGGCTCGGTAAGGCCACGGTCGATGAGGCGAACAAGGTAGTGGCCTGGAACGACATCCTGACGATCAACAAGAAGACGATCGACGGCTTGATCGCGCAAGGCCTCTGATCCAGCACCGGCATCCGGGCGATGAGGGCCCGGATGCCGGTCGTCTGGCCTGGGATCCGGAGCTGCTGTGGCCGACTTTCTCGAGCTCACCCACATCTCGAAGCGCTTCGGCGGTGTCCAGGCGCTGGATGACGTCGACTTCGCGATCGACGCCGGCGAGATCCACTGCCTTGTCGGCGAGAATGGATCCGGCAAGTCGACGCTCATCAAGATCATCTCGGGCGTCCAGCCCCCCGAGCCGGGTGGGCGGATCGCGATCGCGGGCGAGGTCTATCCGCACCTGACGCCCATCGAGAGCACGCGCTGCGGGATCCAGGTCATCTACCAGGACCTCTCGCTCTTCCCCAACCTCTCGGTGGCCGAGAACATTGCGGTGGCAAGGCATCTCGGACGGCCCCGCCCGGTCGACTGGAAGGCCATTCGCGCCAACGCGGCCGAGGCGATGGGGCGGGTGGGCGTAACGCTCGATCCGGCCGCCAAGGTCGCGGATCTCTCGATCGCCAATCGTCAGCTCGTCGCGATCTGCCGCGCGATGGCGGGCGAGGCGCGGCTCGTCATCATGGACGAGCCCACCGCCTCCCTCACACGCCATGAGGTCGACTCGTTGCTCGCTCTGGCCCTCGAGCTGCAGCGGCGTGGGATCGCCATCGTGTTCGTCAGTCACCGCCTCGAAGAGGTGATGGAGATTGCGCAGCGCGTCACGGTGCTGCGCGACGGGAAGAAGGTCGGCACGTTCGAGGCGAGCGAGATGACCGACCACCGCCTCGCCCTGCTGATGACCGGCAAGGAGTTCCGCTACGATCTGAAGGAGCGTGATCTGTCCACGGCCGACATGGTGTTGTCGGTCAAGAACCTGACGCGCGCCGGCGAGTACGAGGCCGTGAGCCTCGATGTGCGGGCCGGCGAGATCGTCGGGCTCACCGGGCTCCTCGGCTCCGGCCGGACCGAGCTGGCACTGTCGCTGTTCGGCATGACGTCCCCCGACTCCGGCGAGATCAGCCTGCACGGCGAGCCGGTCACCCTTCAGTCGAACAAGCAGGCGATCGCCAAGGGCATCGCCTATGTCTCGGAGGACCGCCTGGGGCTCGGCCTCGTGCTCGAGCAGCCGATCTCGACCAACATCATCCTGACCGTGCTGGACCGGCTGGCCCGCGCGCTCCGTCTCATCCCGGGCCGCGCACGAGAGGCGACCGTTCGGCGCTGGGTGCAGGACCTCGCGATCAAGACCAGCGATCCCTCGAACCCCGTGAAGACGCTCTCCGGCGGCAACCAGCAGCGCGTCGTGCTCGCCAAGTGGCTCGCCACCGAGCCACGCCTGCTCATCCTCGACAGCCCCACCGTGGGCGTCGACATCAGCGCGAAGGACGGGATCTATGAGATCGTCAAGCGGCTCGCCGCGGAAGGGCTGGCAGTGCTCATGATCTCCGACGAGATCCCCGAGGTCCTCTACCACAGCCATCGCATCCTCATCATGCGCCGCGGCCGGATCACGGGCCAGTTCCAGCCGCACCACACCTCCGAGGCCGAGCTTGGCGAGGCCGTCAATGCGTGACGCTTTTGCACGCTTTCGTCAAAGCCACGAGTTCACGCTGCTCATCGTCACCGTTGTCCTGATTGTCGTTCTCGCCTTGTCGACGAACGGCTTCTTCACGGTGCAGAATCTCCTCGATCTCCTCACCTCCTACGCCTTCACCGGTGTCCTGGCGGCCGGGCTACTGGTCGTCCTCGTCTCGGGCGGCATCGACATCTCGTTCACGGCATCGGCCACCGTCGCGCAATACCTGGCGCTGACCGTCGCGAACAGCGTCGATGTCGGCTGGATCGGTGTCTTCGCCATCGCGATCGCCGTCGGCGTCACCTGTGGGCTGATCAACGCCTACCTGGTCACCCATCTCCGGATATCCAGCATCATCGTCACGATCGCGATGCTCAATGTCTACTACGGTCTTTTGGTGTTCGTCACGCACGGCAACTATATCTACTCACTGCCGGACTGGTTCAGCAACGGCGCATACTGGGTACTCTATACAGACGCGGATCAAAATCAGTATGCGCTCAATCTGCAGATACTGGCGCTGGTGGGGGTGTTCCTTCTCACCTGGCTTCTTCTTACCCGTACCAACATCGGTCGGCAGATCTATGCGCTCGGCGGCAATCCAGACGCGGCGCAGCGGCTGGGCTTCAACGTCTTCCGGCTCAATCTCCTGAGCTACGGCTATATGGGCTTCACGGCGGGCGTCGCCTCGCTCATCCAGGCCCAGCTGGCACAGTCGGTGGCGCCGACCGTGCTCGTCGGCAAGGAGCTTCACGTGCTGGCTGTCGTCGTGCTGGGTGGAGCAAGCCTGCTCGGCGGGGTCGGGACGGTGCTTGGGACGGTGCTCGGGCTCGTGCTCCTCTCGGTGATGGAGAATGGCCTCATCATCCTGGGCGTCTCCTCCTACTGGCTCGACTTCTTCGCCGGCCTCGTCATCCTGCTGGCCGTGAGCTCGACTGCGCGCGCCTCCATAAGCAGGCGCGCGCGGAGCGCCGCGGCATGAGCCGCGCTCTCGAGGCGCCGTCCGTCTCGACGCCGCTCCAATGGCTGAGGAAGTCCAGCGACGGCGGGACCAATCTCCGACTTCTTGCGCTGCTCGCGATCCTCGTCGTCGTGTTCGGCCTGTCGGTGGGCCAGAGCCTGTTCTCGGTGGCGGCGCTCCAGTCCATGGCCTTCCAGATGCCGGAGCTCGGCCTCCTGTCGCTCGCCATGATGGTGGCACTGCTCTCGGGCGGGCTCGATCTCTCGATCATCGCCACGGCAGACATATGCGGGCTGGCGATCGGCTATATGCTGACGCTCGATCTGCCCTACACCTCGGGCGTGCCGTGGCTGATCTGGCAGGTCGTGGCGATGGGCTCGGGCTTCGTCGTGGCCGGGCTCATCGGCCTCATCAACGGCCTGCTCGTCGCCTATGTCGGTGTCTCGCCCATCCTCGTCACGCTCGGCACGATGACGATGGTCAAGGGCATCGCCATCGGCCTCACGCGCGGCAACGTCATCTCGGGATTCCCTACCTGGGTCGTCTTCATCGGCAACGGCACGGTCTTTGGCGTGCCGATGGCGCTGCTCGTTTTCGCCGCCGTGGCGATCCCCCTCGCGATCATGCTGGCCCGCACGCCCCTCGGCATCTCGATCGCCATGATCGGCTCGAACCAGCGCGCGACACGCTTCTCAGGGATCGACACGCGGCGCGTGCTCCTCAAGGTCTACCTGCTCTCGAGCCTGCTCGCCGCGGTCGCCGCCGTCGTGATGATGGCGCGCTTCAACTCGGCCAACGCCTCCTACGGCGAAAGCTATCTGCTCGTGACCATCCTCGCCGCGGTGCTGGGTGGCATCGACCCGATGGGCGGCTTCGGCAGGGTCAGCGGCCTCGTCCTGGGCCTCGTGATCCTCCAGCTGATCTCATCGGCCTTCAATCTGCTGGGCATCAGCCAGTTCCTGACCCTCGCGATCTGGGGCGGTATCCTGATCGCTGTCGCGGCAGTTCCGGTCATCTATCACAGACTCTTCGGCTGAAGGCTCCGCCGTCGCCCCGCCCGCGGCGGCGGGGCTACCGGACGGCGCCCATCGTGAGGCCGCGAACGATATGGCGCTGGACCAGGATCCCGAGCGCCACGGACGGCACCAGCGAGATCACGGCAAGGGCACTGGCCTCACCGTACTGGGCGCCCTGAAAGCCCAGAAACGCGCGAAAGATCGTCGGCAAGGTGAAGGCGTGCCGGCTCGTCAGGTTGAGCGCGAAGAAGAACTCGGTCCAGACTGCGATGAAGGCGAAAACGGCCGTGGCGACGATGCCCGGCGCCGAGAGCGGCAGCGCCACCCTCAGGAAGGCCTGCCAGCGCGAGCAGCCGTCCACCAGCGCTGCCTCCTCCATCTCCTTCGGGAGCTGCCGGAAGAACGTGAACATCATCCAGACGGAGAGAGGCAGGGTCATCACCGTGTAGATCAGGATCAGCCCGATCCGCGTGTCGTAGAGCCCGTAGGTGCGATAGAGGAGAAAGACCGGCAGGACGATCGCGATCGGCGGCAGGAACCGCTGGGAGAGAACCCAGAAGGGGAGGTGCTGGCCGCCGGTGTTGAAACGGGCGAGGCTGTAGCCCATGAGCGTCCCGAGGAGGGCGGAGAGCACCGTCGTTGCGGTGGCGACCACGAAGCTGTTGACGAGCCCTTCGAGCCCCCGATAGGCGAAGAGCGCTGCCGTGTAGTGGACGAGCGTTGGCTCCGCCGGGAACCAGACCGGTGGGATTGCCAGATAGTCGTTCGTCGGCTTGATCGACGTCACGATCACCCAATAGAGCGGCAGCAGCACGAAAGCGACCATCAGCCCGATGAAGGCGAATCGCAGGATCTCGGTGCCGAGCTGGCGCGGCAGTCCCCGTCTCACGCCGTCGATCTCAGCCATCAGACGGCCTCCGGACGCAGCAGCTTGCGGACGAGCACGGCAATGATGACCGCCGTGATCGCGAGGAAGATCCAGCTTCCGGCGGTCGCCACCGAGAGATGGAATTGCTGGAAGCCGGTGACGTAGAGATAGTACGAGGTCGTGTAGGTGCTGGCGCCCGGTCCGCCCCCGGTCATCACGTAGATGATGTCGAAGAGCTTGATCGCATCCAAAAGCCGCAGCGTCAGCGCCAGCAGCATGATCGGCAAGAGCTGCGGCACCGTCACGTGGACGAAGGCCTGCAGCCGGCTCGCCCCGTCCAGCGCTGCCGCCTCATAGAGCTCAGGCGCGATCGCGGTCAGCCCCGAAAGGAGGATGACGAACATGAAAGGCGTCCACTGCCAGGTGTCGGCCGTGATGATGGCGATGTAGTTCCAGGGACTTTCGGTGAGCCAGCTGATCTCTACCGGTCGCTGAAGAAGCAGGCTCAGGAGATAGTCGACGGGGCCAAACGGGCGCTGCAGGAGCAGCGACCAGAACTGGCCCACGATCACCGGGCTGACAAAGAGCGGGATCAGAAAGATCGTCATCAGAACGCCGCGGCCGCGGAAGCGGTCGGTCATGGCCAGCGCCAAGAGCAGGCCCAGGCTGAACTCCACGATGACACTGCCGGAAGAGAGGATCGCGGTGAAGACCAGCGAGGTGCCGAACAATGGATCGGCCAGCGCCTGCGCGAAGTTCTGCAGCCCGACGAAGGCGTGCCCGGGAATCTGGAAGTCGTAGTTAACGAACGCGACCCAGACCGAGTAGATCAGCGGATAGATGGAGAAGGCGAGAATCAGGAGCACCGCCGGCAGCACCAGAAGCCAGCGGATATGTCGATCGACCCAGCTCCAGCGGCCAGCGCTCCGGTCGGCCGCGGCTCGAGCAGCCGACATCTTCTGCGCGGGAGCACCCTGCGCCATGCTCATCCTTGTCGTCCGAGATCGAGAGCTGCCCGCCGCCCATCGTCGGCACGGCGGGCAGCGGCTCGTCAGATCAGGTCAGGTGAACGGCCTCGCCCAGCGCCTCGACCGTATGATCCTTGTAGGAGCCCGGCAGCATCTTGAACTGCTCATAGGCCTCCCGCTGGCCGTCGACGCCAAGCTTGGACGTCACCGAATCCCACTCCTGAGCCGCCCGCTCCAGCGCAGCCTTCGGGTCCTCGCCGGCCCAGACCGCCGTGCACATCCGATCGAGCGAGAGCGCATAGTCCTGCGAGCCGGGCATCGTGATGTCGATGACCGCAACATTGGCCGAGTTGCTGAGATTGATAAGGTAGTCCTTGGCGTCGGGCCAGAGCGAGCGGTAGAGCGGTGACGTATAGTGCGACAGCCTGTAGGGGTCGCGCAGCGTGTAGGGCAGCATTACCCGGACGAGCGAGACGCTCGGGCTCGTTACCCACTGCATGAAGAGATAGGCGGCCTCGGCATTTGCCGAGTCGGCGGCCAGCGCCTTGACGTAGCCCGAGGCGTGCTGGGGATTGCCGGGCACGACGGCATAGCCGACCTTCCCCACGATCTCCGAGGACGGCACGAAGTTGATGGCCTTGGCGCGCTGCGAGTAGTTCTCAGACATGCGGCCCGTGGGCGGCCAGGAGAACAGCATGGCGCTCTTGCCCTGGAGCCAGGCGGCCCAGGCGGCAACCGCATCCATGTCGTTGTTGCCGGGCATCGACGCCTTGTTCTGCGCCACCATCTGCTGCAGCGTCTTGATGCCGGCGTCGGAGACGAGCTGCGCCTTCATCGTCTTGTCGTCGAAGAAGACGCCGCCGTTCGCACGGAACTGCTGCTCGAAGGCGAACTGGTTGCCGGGGCTGCCGGCCTTCCTGAAGTGCACGGAGCCGTAGACCTTGGGCGCCAGCTGGTCCGTGATGAACTGCGCCACCTGGGAATACTCGTCCCAGGTCCGTGGCACCTGAAGATCCTGCTTGAACTTTGCCTTGTAGGCCGACTTCAGCTTCTCGTCGCCGAAGATGTCTTTGCGATAGTAGAGAGCGAAGACGTCGCCGTCGTCGAACACGCCCCACCGCTTGCCCTTGTAGGTCGGCATGGCCCTGTAGAGCGGGTGGTAGTCGTTCAGGTCCGCCTTGTTCATATACTTCTCGACATAGTCGTCGATCGGCGCGATCACGCCACCGTTCGCCAGCGGTGGAATCCACGATGGCTCGATGTCGAGTATGTCATAGGCACCCGACATCGCGATGTGCTCGGCGATCGGCTTTGAGTACTGGTCGGGGTGCGGAAGCTCGACGACATTGAAGTCGGCGCCGGTCAGCTGCTTCCAGAGAGGGCCCGAGAAGTTGCGCGGCTCGAGCGCCTGGAGACCGGCCTCGTAGGTCATGTTGAGGGTGACGCCCGAGAGCTTCTTGGCCGCCTCGACGGCGCGATAGGCCGAGCCATCGGTCGGCCCCTTGGTCGACGCCTCGATGGCGGCGGCCTGCGCCTTGCCCAAAGGCGTATCGGGCGATGCCAGGTCGACGCTGTCGGCCGCATAGGCAGGCGCCACGCCGAGCCCCGCCAGCCGCAGCGCAGAGCCTCCGATGGCCGCGGCGCCGCCGAGCATCGCCAGGCGCTCCAGGAACGTGCGCCTCGAGGTGTCGCCTCTCAGCCAAGCATCGACATCTTCGCGGAGTCCAGCCTCGAACTCGCGCTGCTCGCGCTCGCTCGTCATTGCCTCTGCCTCCCGATCTCTCCCGACAGTTCCCGGGCGGATGATTTCCCCGGTGCCGGCGTTGTTCCCTGATGGCGATGGCTTATAGCAGAACGTCGAGGCCTGGGAAGGCGCTCGCCCGGATACCGATCACGCCAGGGTCTATCGCCGTGAGGATCATCACAAAGTCCTATGACTTTTCCATGAAATCACTATTTTGGTGATGTCCCGCCATCCGCTAGTGCTGGGCCGGGAGCGCGGTCGTGCGCTTGCCACGGACGGACGGCGGCCCCAAGAAGGGAGGCGGATTACAGGCAGCTTGCCACGGTACGGCTAGGCTGCCTGGTCAAGAGCACGGTTGAGAGGCCCTGCTCGAGCGTAACAAGCCTAACGGGAGGCAGACAACGATGATAGAGCACAGGCTTGGCCGGAGGGCTATGGTTGCCGCAATGGCGATCGCCGGCGCGTTTCTCACCGCGACAGCGGGTCAAAGCTGGGCCGCGGACACCTACAACCCCAGCTGCTTCAGGCCGACCGAGGGGGTCACCAAGACCCTCTCGATCAAGGCGCGGCCCGGCCCCTATCAGGCTCGCCCTGGTCAACGGATTCGTCGGCAACAGCTGGCGCATCCAGATGATCCAGGGCCTCAAGGCATGGGCGGGCGATCCCCAGAACGCGAAGGATATCAAGGAGCTCAAGATCGTCAGCACGGGCACCGACGTGGCCGCCCAGATCGGCGCCGTCGATAACCTGATCGCTGCCGGCTATGACGGCATCGTCATCAACGCGGTCAACCCGACCTCGTTCGGTCCAGTGATCAAGCGCGCCAACCGCGCCGGCACCGTCCTGGTCTCGTTCGACAACGCGATCGATTCCAAGGACATCATCGTCGTCAACGAGCCGCAGATCGAGTTCGAGAAGGTCAAGGCGCAGTTCGTCTACGACAATCTCGAGACCAAGACCGGCAAGGTGCTCGAGGTGCGCGGCCTCCCCGGCAACTCGGTCGATCGCGACCGCTCGGCGGCGATGCACATGGTCTTCGACAATCAGCCCGGCATCGAGGTCGTGACCGTCGTTGGCAACTGGGATGACGGCACCACCCAGAAGGTGGTGAGCGACGCCATCGCCACCTATGGCAACTTCATCGGCATCGTGGCCCAGCACGCCTCCACGGGCCTCTTGAACGCGTTGAACGACGCCAAGCATCCCAAGATCCCGCTCGGCACCTCGGGCGAGAACGGCTCGCTCAAGATGATCCACGACGGTGGCTGGACCGCGATCGCGCGCGTTCAGACGCCCTACATGGCCGTCGTGGCGATGCAGGCCGCGATCGCGGAGCTTCAGGGGAAGGTCCTGCCGCAGCAGATCGCGCTGCCGATCCCGACGCTCTATTCCAAGGATCTCAAGGAAGGCGTGAACTACTTCGCGGATCTGCCCGATAACTTCCAGGATGGCGCCGACATACCGGAATGCAAAGTGGTCATTCCGCCGAAGGATCTCCTGAAGCAGACCCCCGACAATACCTGAGCGGGACAAGCGGGTCGTGGCGATGCCGACACTCTCATCGTCGGCATCGCCGGCCTCCGTGACGTCAGCGGGGCCGGCGATGCGCCAGCGGGAACCGAGCGAATCGCCGCTCTTGAGCCTGCGGGGCATCAGCAAGGCGTTCGGTGGCGTCGTGGCGCTCAACGAGGTCGACTTCGAGGCGCACCAGGGGTCCATTCATGCGGTGCTGGGTGAGAACGGGGCGGGCAAGAGCACCCTGATCAAGGTGATCAGCGGCGTCGTCCGGCCCGACACCGGAGAGATCGTCCTCGACGGCGAGCACATCCGGCTCGGCAGCCCGAGTGACGCGGTCGGTCGCGGCATCGTCTCGGTCTTCCAGGAGCTGTCGCTCGTTCCCGACCTCAGTGTCGAGGAGAACATCTGCATCACGACGGCGGCCGGACGCTGGGGCTTCGTCGACCGCGCCGCTCAGCGGCGGCGGGCCGAGGAGCTTCTCGAGCTTGTTCATTGTCCGGATGTCAATCCCAGGCAGCCGGTGAGCGACCTGCCGCTGTCGCGCCGGCAGCTGATCGAGCTCGCCAAGGCGCTCGGCCGCCGTCCGCGGATCCTGATCCTTGACGAGGCGACCTCTGCCCTGACCTCGGCGGATGTCGAGACCGTCTACAAGATCCTCTATCGCCTGCGCGACGAGGGGATATCCATTCTCTTTATCTCGCATCGGATGCACGAGGTCGACGCGCTGGCCGATACCTGCTCGGTGTTCCGTAGCGCGCGGCACATCGAGACATTCGCCCAGGGCTCGCGCACGCCGGACGAGATCGTCCAGATGATGATCGGGCGCGAGATCTCTCAGGTCTATCCGCCGAAGCCGGCGGCCAGGCCGCATTCCCAGCCCGTCCTGTCCGTGAGCCACCTCTCCTGGACGGACCGGCTGCACGACATCTCGCTTGGCATCTCGGCGGGTGAGATCGTCGGCCTCGGCGGGCTCGACGGCCAGGGCCAGAGCGAGCTGCTTCTCGCCCTCTTCGGCGTGCTCCGCGACGTGCGCGGCACGATAGCGATCGACGGCAAGCCTGTTGTTCTCGGCAGTCCCGCGACCGCCAAGTCGGCAGGTTTTGGCCTGGCGCTCGTGCCCGAGGATCGCAAAAGCGAAGGCCTGATGCTGTCGATGTCTGTACGCGAGAACGTGACGCTGGCATCGCTCGACCGGATCTCGCGAGGCTTCCTCATCGATCCCCGGCTGGAGCGGGCCGCCGTCGACGAGGCGACCGAAAGCCTGAAGATCAAGGCGCCTTCGGCTGACAGTCCGGTCGGCACGCTCTCGGGCGGCAACCAGCAGAAGGTGGTCGTCGCGAAGTGGCTGCTGACGAAACCCCGCGTCATCCTGCTCATGGACCCGACCCGCGGCATCGACGTCGGCACCAAGCAGGAGATCTATGAGCTGATGCGGCGTCTGGCCGACGACGGGGCAGCAATTCTCTTCTACAGCACCGACTATGAGGAGCTGCTCGGCATGTGCGAGCGGGTTCTCATTCTCTACCGTGGCGGTGTCGTCCGCGAACTCGTGGGGCCGGAGATCACCGAGAGCAACATCGTGGGCGCCGCATTCGCCATGCCGCTGGCCAGCGAGGCGGCTGGCTGATGGCAAGGCAGGAACTCTCCATCGACCGGGCGCCGCCCGGCGCGTCGGGTGGCGTCCTGTCGCCCGACCTCACCCTCTGGCTTCGGCGCAACCAGGGCGTTCTCCTGGCGCTCCTCGTCTTCGTCGTCCTCTTCGCGACCTTCCTCACCATCCATCCGCGCGGGCTCAGCCTCTTTGTCATCGAGACCGCGGCCAATCAGGGGCTGGCTCTCTCCTTTGCGGCGATGGCCCAGACCCTGCCCGTCCTCACCGGAGGCCTCGACCTTTCGGTCGGCACCGTGGTGGCGCTCACCAACTGCGTTGCATCGGTGGTCGTGAATGGCCCGCCTCTGCAGGTCGCAGGCGGCATCGTGCTCGTCCTCGCCACCGGCGCCGCCTGCGGCCTGCTCAACGGCATCATCGTCGTCTTCGGCCGGATCCAGCCTATCATCGCGACCCTCGCGACTGCCGCCATCTTCACCGGCCTCGCCTATCTGGTCCGGCCGATACCGGGCGGCGAGATCGACGAGACGCTGGGCGACGTCCTCACGACGGACATCTTCGGGATGGTGCCCACCGCGCTCATTCTCCTCGTCGCCGTCTTGCTCGTCGTCTGGGTGCCATTCAAGAGATCGATGATCGGCCGGGCCTGCTATGCGGCGGGATCCTCGGAGAGCGCCGCCTACATGTCCGGGCTGGATACCGATCGCGCCAAGCTCTGGGCTTACACGCTGGGCGGCGTGCTCGCTGCCTGCGGGGGACTGTTTCTCGGCTTCCAGACGCTGAGCGGTGACGCCCATGTCGGCGACGAGTACACGCTGCGCTCGATCGCGGCCGTCGTGATCGGCGGCACCTCACTGCTCGGCGGCAGCGGCGGGGTGGTGGGCTCGATCATCGGTGCCTATGTCCTGCGCACGATCAACGGCGTCCTGTTCTTCGCCGGGGTCTCGCCGCTGGCCCAGCCGCTCTTCGAGGGCGTCGTCCTGCTGGTGGCCATCGGCCTCGGCGCCGGCCGCGTCCTCCGTCTCAAGAACCGCCTCGACCTGATGAGCGGCCAGGAGGTCAGCCGCCGACTGCCGGCCCAGAAACCGCTCGTCCCCGGTCTCGACAACTCGGTGCTGGTCTCGCTCGCGGCCATTGTCCTGATCGTGCTGATCGGCAGCCTCTATCTGCCGTCCTTCCTCTCGGTAGGCTATCTCGTCCAGCAGCTGCGGATCGCGGTCATTCTCGGCCTCGTGGCGAGCGGTGCCATGACCGTCATCCTCCTCGGCCATATCGACCTTTCTTTGCCCTGGGTCATGACGGTCTCGGCGATGATGGCGACCACGCTTGCCGGCCTGGGCGGCGTCTATGCCGATCTCGCCATTCCGGCGGGCCTCGCCGTCGGCGCTCTAGTCGGGCTCCTCAACGGCTTCGGGGTCGGCTATCTGCGCCTGCCCTCGATGATCTTGACGCTTGCGATGAACGCCGTGCTTCTGGGTCTGGCGGTCGTCTACACCGGCGGGTTCGCGCCGCAGACCAAGGCTTCGCCGCTCATGCTCGTGATCGGCCGCGACATGGGCGTCTTCGGCATTCCCAACATCCTGTGGGTGTGGGTCGTGGTCGGCATTGCCTTCGTCGTGATGCTCGGTCGCTCGACCTTCGGCCGGGCAATCTACGCCATCGGCAACCGCGAGCGAGCATCCTACCTTTCCGGCATTCGGACCAGCCGCGTCCTGGTCACCGCCTTCGTGATCAGCGGCTTCTGCAACGCCCTGGGTGGTGTGCTCCTGGCCGGCCGCCTGGACCAGTCCTACCAGGGTATGGGCAACGAGTACCTGCTGCCCGCCGTCGCCGCCGTCGTTCTTGGTGGCACGCATATCCTGGGCGGCCGGGGCAGCTATCTCGGTACGGTCGCCGGCACGCTCGTCATCACCCTGCTCTCGAGCTCGCTCTCGGTCATGCAGATGCCCGAGGCTAGCCGGCAGATCATCTACGGCATCGTCATCGTCGGCATGCTGCTGCTTCACGGACGTAGCGCCGGCACGGGCGCCTAGCTCTTGGCCGGCAGCTCAATATCGGATCCATTCGGGAGACCTACGATGCAGCTTGGCTTGTTCATGATGCCGCTTCACGACCCGAAGCGGCCTTACGGGGACGTGTTGCGGGACGATCTGGACGCGATCCTGCTGGCGGAGGAGCTGGGCTATGACGAGGCCTGGGTGGGCGAGCACTATTCGTGCAGCACGGAGCCGATCCCCGATCCGCTGCAGTTCATGGCGACGCTGATCCACCAGACGAAAAAGATAAAGTTCGCCACGGGCGTCATCAACCTGCCGCAGCACCACCCGGCCCAGGTGGCGGGCAATGTGGCCTTGTTCGATCATCTCTCGGGTGGCCGCTACATCATGGGCGTGGGCCCGGGCGGGCTCGGCTCGGACTTCGAGCTCTTCAAGACGATGGACAAGAACCGCTCGGAGATGATGGTCGAGGCGATCGAGATCATCCACAAGATCTGGGCCTCGGATCCGCCCTACCACATCCCGGGCAAGCACTGGGACATCACGATCGACGAGGCCTGCCAGCTGCAGCTGGGCATCGGCCCGATGCTCAAGCCCTTCCAGAAGCCCTACCCGCCCTTGGCGGTCTCGGCGATGAGCCCGTCCTCGAGCACCGCCCGGCTGGCCGGCGAGCGCGGCTGGGGGCTGGTCTCGGCCAACTTCATGCCGGTGGCGCATGCGAAGAGCCACTGGGAGCAGTACCGGCTGGGGGCGGAGGCGGCGGGCAGGCGGCCGGACCGCGCCAGCTGGCGGCTGGCACGCTCGATCCTGGTGACCGAGAGCGACCAGGAGGCGGCCGACTATCTCGCCAACGACGCCTCGGCCTTCGGCTGGTACTACGCCTATCTCCGGGACAATCTCGCGACCTTCAAGCTCCTCAAGATCTTCAAGCCGGACCTGAGCCTGCCCGACGAGGCGGTGACGGTGCAAAAGTGCATGGAGTGGATGGTGATCAGCGGCGGACCCAAGCGGGTGCTGGACCAGCTGGTGGCGCTGGTGGACGAGGTGGGCGGCTTCGGCACGCTGCTCATGACGCATAAGGACTGGGACCGCCCGGCGCTGCACCAGACCTCGATGCGCCTTCTGGCCGAGCAGGTCATGCCCAAGCTGCAGAGCCACCAGGCCAGCCTCAAGGCCGCCGAGTAAAGGCGCCCCCCGCCCCGGGCAGCAGCCCGGGGCGGGGGGAAAAGCAAAGACGGGAGGTTCCGGCATGCCGTCCAAGAAGGCGCTGGTGATCGGCGGTCTCGGCGTCATCGGCCGCCGCCTTGTCGAGGAGCTCTGCAGCCACGCGGAGTGGGAGGTGGTGGCGGTCTCCCGGCGCCGCCCCGATTTCGAGACCCGCGCACGCTATCTCTCGCTCGACCTTCTCGACCGGGCCGCGGCCGAGAAGGGGCTGGCGGGTCTCGGCGACGTCACGCACATCTTCTATTGCGGCCTCGACGGCGGCATCAACGCCGACAATGTCGAGCGCAACCTCGCCCTCTTCGTCAATCCGGTCGAGATCGTCGAGCCGATCGCGAAGGGCCTCGAGCGCATCGTCCTGACGCAGGGCGGCAAGGTCTACGGTCGCCATCTCGGGCCCTTCAAGACGCCTGCCAAGGAGACCGATCCGCGCTCGATGCCGCCCAACTTCTACTATGACCAGGAAGATTTCCTGCGCCGCCTGCAGGATGGCAAGCGCTGGACTTGGTCCGCCGTCAGGCCCGAGGCGGTTCTGGGCTTTGCCGTGAAGAACCCGATGAACATTCTGCTGGTCACGGGCGTCTACGCGGCGATCTCGAAGGAGCTGGGCCTGCCCTTGCGCTTTCCCGGCAAGCCCGGCGCCTATCATACGCTGATGCAGTTCACCGACGCCGGCCTCCTGGCGCGGGCGACGCTCTGGGCGGCCACCGCCCCCGGATGTGCCAACCAGGCCTACAACGTCACAGACGGCGACTGCTTTCGGTGGGACAGCCTCTGGCCACGCATCGCCAAGCTGTTCGAGATGGAGGTAGCGGCACCCCAGAAGCTCGATCTCGCAAGCTTCATGGCCGACAAGGGCCTGATCTGGGACGAGATCGTCCGCAGGCACGGCCTCGCTGGTTATGCGTATGACGAGGTCGCCGCCTGGCCGTTCGCCGACTTCGTCTTCCAGACCGACTGGGATCTGCTCCTCGACGACGGCAAGCGCATTCGCCACGGCTTCACGGAGGTGATCGACACCGAGGAGCGAGTCCTCGACCTGCTTGGCGAGTTCCGTCGCAACAGGGTCCTTCCCTGAAGGACCGGCCGGCCGGCAGTATCGTTTGTGCTCACCGCGGCTGACCATTTACCGGCTGGTAAATTGACAAGGACAGGTGCCGCTACCAGATGCTGCTGCACTGCACCATTGGCCCATCGCGACGGACGACCTGCTGTTGAAGAAATACGCTCTTCCGACACGGCTGCTGCATCTGCTCGTTGCAGCAGCGATCGTCTTCCAGCTCCTCGACGCCCAGGTCATGCGCGTGCCCAGGGCTGGACGCACCCTGACCGCCACGGAGGCCGCCCTCTTCACGGCCCACCAATATGTCGGCCTGACGGCCATGGCGGTGATCGTGCTCTTTTGGGTCTGGCTGCTTATCCGGCGCGGCGGTACCCCGCTAGGACAGCTCTTCCCCTGGCTCTCGCGTCGCCGGCTCTCCGATCTTTGGGATGCCGTTCTTCTCTACGGCCGGGAGGCGCTACGCTTCAGGCTGCCCGAGCCGGAGGCGGCCGAGGCGCTGCCCTCGGCGGTCCAGGGCCTGGGTCTTGTCCTGGTTCTCCTCGTGGCGTCCCTCGGCACGGCCGGCTATTTTCTTTGGACTCCCGGAACGCCCATGACGGGCACCGCCTGGCTGATGCTTGAGACCCACGGCACGCTCGCCAACGTGCTCTGGGGCTATCTGGCCGTACATGTGGGCGCAGTGCTGCTGCACGAGCTGTTCGGCCATCGCCTGCTGCGGGAGATGGCGCCCAAGGCAGCAGTCGGCGCGGCGGTCGCTCAGCAGCGCTGAGTTCCGGGATCGTTCCGATCGGGCATCAGGCCCTGCAATGGCCGATCAGGGTGGCCAGGAAGGCCTCGCACCGGTCGAGCTGCTCCAGCGCCACGAACTCGTCCGGCTTGTGCGCCTGCTCGATCGAGCCGGGGCCGCAGATGATCGAGGGCACGCCGGCATCGTCCTGGTACATGCCACCCTCCGTGCCGTACGCGACCTTGCGGTGCGCGTTCCGCCCGGCCAGCCTCTTCGTCAGGACCGTGAGCTCGGCCTCGGGCGCTATGTCCACCGCCGGTATCACCGAGAGCGGATGGAAGAGGATGTCGGCAGACGGCGCCACGGCCCGCATCTGCGGCAGCAGCACCTCCATCGCATAGGCCTGCACCTCGGCCACGAGGCCATCCAGGTCGTCCTGGGGCAGCGTCCGGAACTCCCAGTCGAACCAGCAGAGCTCGGGCACGATGTTGACGGTGCTGCCGCCATGGATCTGGCCGGTATGGGCCGTCGTGTGCGGCACGTCGAAGAGGGCATCCCTGGTACCCTCGCGTGCCATCCGGCGGCCGATGTCGCGGATCTTGAGGATGAGGTCGGCCGCATACTCGACCGTGTTGACCGCCGCGGGCGCCATCGAGGAATGGGCACTCGTGCCCCGCAGCTCGGTCCGGAAGCTCTTTTTTCCCTTGTGGGCGATCACCACGTCCATGCTTGTCGGCTCGCCGACGAAGCAGCCGAGCGGACGCGGCTGCCATTGTCGCATGTCGGCGATGATCTCCCTGGCCCCCTGACAGCCCACCTCCTCGTCGTAGGAAAGGGCCAGGTGCAGCGGCAGCTTCAGCGGTGCCGCCAGCATCTCGGGCACACTGGCCAGCACACAGGCGTCGAAGCTCTTCATGTCGGCGGTGCCCCGGCCATAGGCCCGGCCGCCTTCAATCCGCAGCGTGAACGGATCGGAGGTCCACTCCTGGTCGTCGACCGGCACGACGTCGGTATGGCCCGAGAGGACATAGCCCGGCACGTCGACGGGGCCGATCGTCGCCAGAAGATTGGCCTTTTGTCCCTCCGCGTCGGTGAGCCGCCGCACCGCCACGCCCTGCTTCTCAAGATAGTCCTGAACATAGTCGACGAGGGCGAGGTTCGAGTTCCTGCTCACCGTGTCGAAGCCCACGAGGGCACGGAGCATGTCGAGGGTAGCGGGCGTTGGCATGGCGATCCGATCGTCGGCGGGTGTCCCGTGTCCACCTAAGCCCCCGCAGCGGGGCCGGCAAGCGCGCTCAGCGCTGGATCAGGCCCCAGCGCATGACGGTCATCCGCTCGAGCGGCACGAACAGCAGACGGTCCATCACGAGCCACAGCACGCCGATCAGGATCATGCCCATGATGATCGTGTCGGTCTGGTACCATTGGACGGCATCGATGGTCATGTAGCCGAGCCCACTGGTCCCCGCGATCATCTCGGCTGCGACCAGCGCCCGCCAGCCATAGGCCATCGAGGTCCTGAACCCGACGATGATCTGTACGAGTGCCCCGGGCAGCACCAGTGCCCAAAAAATCTGCCAGCCGCGCCCGCCATGGCTCCTGACAGCGCGATAGAGCACGGCCGGGATCTGCTGCACTCCAATTACCGTGTTGTAGAGGTTGGCGAAGAAGATCGTGTTGGCGATGACGAAGACGACCGAGCCCAGACCGATGCCGAACCAGACGACCGCCAGGGGCACCCAGGCGATGCCGGCTATCGACTGGAGGAAGGTGAGCAGCGGGCGCAGCAGGTCGGAGACCCGTCCGTCGAGCGCGATGGCGATGCCGAGCGGGATCGCGAGGCCATTGCCGATCACGAACCCCAGCGCCAGCCGGCCCAGGCTGACGAGGACATTGTGGAAGAGCGATCCATCCGCGATGCCGGCCGTGAAGCGCTCGAGCACCTGCCCGGCTGGGGGCAGCATGTAGGGCGGGTAGTGGGCGACGAGGGGAGCCAGCAGCCAGGCCCCGAGCAGCAGGACGAAGGGAAGGACGCCGAGACCGGCGTCGCCAAGCTTGCGCGTGGCGGCGCTTCTCATTGGCCCTCCTCCGCGGCGTCTGCCACTTGGCCCCAGCGCTCCACCGTCGCCCGCTCGAACGGCTTTAGATAGGCATTGTCGAGGAACAGCCAGAGCAGCCCCACCGTGATCATGCCGACGATCGTCCGGTCGGTCTGATGATTGGCCGTGCCTTCGAAGATCAGATAGCCGAGGCCGCTCTTGGCGGCGATCATCTCGGCGAAGATCAGCCCTCGGAAAGCGAATCCGGCACCGACGCGAAAACCGGTGATGACGCTCGGCAGGCAGCCCGGCAGGATGACCTCGCGCAGCACCTGCCAGCGCGAGGCACCGAGCGAGCGGACGGCGTGGATGTAGACCTGCGGCACCGTTCGAACGCCGGTCATCGTGTTGTAGAGCACCGGGAAGGTCACGACGTAGACGAGCGCTATCAGGATCGTCTTGAAGCCATAGCCCCACCAGATGACGAAGAGTGGGATCCACGCGACCTCGACGATCGCGAAGAAGAAGCTGACGATGGGGCCCAGCAGCCGGCTCACCGTGCGGTCGAGGCCGATGGCGATGCCCAGCACCACGCCGACCACCGTTCCCGCCGCCACGCCTACGAGATAGCGGCCCGCGCTCGCCGCCACATAGTCGGGAAGGATGCCCTTGCGCATCAGATCGAGGAACGCGTGCCAGACGTCGAGCGGCGACGGATAGAAGTAGCTCGACAGGCCGATGAGCGGCACCGAGACCTGCCATGCCAGCAGGAACAGGAGGATGCCGATCGCGCCGCGCGCGAAGCGCGAGCGCGGGAGGCTCAGGGGAACGAGCCGCCGCGGCATGGCTCGGGCCGATGCGAGGCCGTGGGCCGCCATCTCAGCCGCCCTTCCAGCGCTCGATATCGGCCACCCAATAGTTGCGGGCAAAGCGACGTGCCGCCGGCAGCGAGACATCCTTGAGATAGGCCGTCTCGCCGTCGACCCGGATCAATCGCCCGATAGCCTGCAGGCGCGTGATGTGGAAGGCCTCCGGCACGAAGTCGAGCCGCACCGCGATATCGACGCGCTCGGTGCCCGGGGGCAGGGCGCCCAGATGCAGCTTCTGCCGGCCCTCCCAGGTCGTCCAGGCCTGCCAGCCGAGCAGGAGGGCCACGAGGAGCGCCGTCGCCACGACCGGGCGGCTGCGAAAGCTCGCCTTCATCAGGCCGTCCCGGCCACGGGCCCGCGTACGAGCTGCAGGACCTCGTCGCGCAGCGCTGCGAACTCGGCATCGCCGCCGAGGTTGGTCCAGCTCCGCCGCTCGCGGGGGATCGGCACGTCGAGCTCGCGCACGACCCGTCCCGGGCCGCCCGCCCAGCACGACGACGCGGCTGCCGAGGAAGACGGCCTCCTCGACGCTGTGGGTGACGAAGAGGACCGTCACCGTCGCCTCGCCCCAGATGCGCAAAAGCTCCTCCTGCAGCGTCATGCGCGTCTGCGCATCGACCGCCGCAAAGGGCTCGTCCATGAGCATGACCTCGGGGGCGTTGGCGAGGGTACGCGCCACCGCCACCCGCTGCTTCATCCCGCCCGACAGCTCGTGCGGGTATTTGTGAGCGGCCTCGGCGAGGTTGGTGAGCTCGAGGAAGCGGTTGGCGATGGCCTCCCGCTCGGCGCGCGGCACGCCGCGGAGCTTGGGACCCAGCGCCACGTTCTCCCGCACCCGGAGCCAGGGCAGCAGCGCATATTCCTGGAAGACGACGCCGCGATCGGCACCCGGTCCCGCTATCGGCCGCCCATCCATCTCGAGCGTGCCGCGTTGCGGGCGAAGGAAGCCCGCGATCGCCGAGATCAGGGTCGACTTCCCGCAGCCCGAGGGCCCGACGACGCAGAGGAACTCGCCCTCGCGCACGTCGAGCGAGAGATCCTCGACCGCGGTGTGACGCTCACCGCGGTCGAGGTTCACGTAGTCGATGGCGAGGTCGCGGACCTTGATCTTCGACCCCGAGGCGACGCTGGGCATCCGCTACCTCATCCGAGCCGCAGATCCGGTGGGATCGGCGGCAGGTCGTCGAAGAGCTGCGGCTGCTCGGACTGCGCCGCCAGATAGAAGCTGGCGTCGATCGCCGGGCTGGGATCGAAGGCGGCACGTATCTTCTTTTGGCTCAGAAGGAACGGTATCGCCTTCTTCTCGTACATCTCCGCCGTGAGCTTTGAGATCCGGCCATCATAGATCGAATGGCGGATGGCCGCCTTCATGACCTCGAGATCGATGCCCTGAATCCAGTGCATGTCGATCTCGGCCGCGGCGTCCGGGTTCTTCCTCACCCACTGCTGGGCCTCGAAGAAGGCGAGGGCGAAGCGCTTGAGCTTCTCCTGATCGCTGGCGACGATGGACTTCGTCGTCAGCACCGTGCCGGGGTCGTAGACCGTCTTGCAGTCGCCCGAGATGATCCTGACGGCGCCCTTGACCTTGGCGACGGCGAGGCTGCCCCAGGGCTCCCAGATGACGATCGCGTCCACGTCCTTGTTCTGGAGCGCCGTGACCAGCTCGGCCGGGCTGACATTGACGATCGTGACGTCGCCCTGCTTGAGCCCGGCCTCGGAGAGCACGCCCAGCGCATAGCCCTCGGCGCCGGAGCCGCGCGGCAGGCCCAGGCGCTTGCCCTTGAGCTTGGCCGTCTCGCCCTCGCCGATCCCGGTGTCAGGCCCCACGACGATCGATTCGTTGGGGGCGTAGAAATCGGCGGTCGCGTCGCCGTGCAGATGCCCGATGAGCACGAGCGGGAAGCCGTTGGCGACGCCGGAGAGGAAGGGCACCGAGCCCATCACGTTGACCTCCTGGGCACCGTTCAGGAGGCCGTTGATCATCTCGACGCCGGTTTGGTACATCACGACCTTCGCATCGAGGCCGTGCGCCGCAAAGATGCCGCGCTCCACGCCCACGAACACGGGGGCGTGGTCGACTGAGGTCGCGGCGCCGATCTTGATCTGGAGCGTGTCTGCCGAAGCTCGGGACGTAGCACCGAGTGCCGCAGCACCGGCGAGTGAGCCGAGGAATGTTCTTCTTTGCACCGAAGCCTCCCTTGTTACTTGGTGTCTATTCGGCCGCCCAGCCCTCCAGGCGGTTCTGGTCGGCCGTGAGCTGCCAGCGGATCGTGTCCGGCGGCCTGGTCGCACGCGCCCACTGGCTCACGAGGGCCTTGTCGGTGACACGGCGGAGCATCCGGCGCGCCACCTCCTCGGGATCCCAGTCGGCCAGAAGCCGCTCGAGCAGCGCATCGCGGACCGAGGCATAGGCAGGATCACCCGCCCGGTCGTGAAGCTCGTCCCGATCGGCCGCGAGATCGAAGAGCTGGCACGGATAGCCGTGATAATAGACGAGCTTCCACTGCCCCCAGCGCAGCATGCGCTGCTGCACGGCCATGCCGCCGGTCCAGCAGGGGGTGGCGTCCGTGCAGTACTCGGAGAGCGTGTGGTCGAGCCAGGGCGTGCGCCCGTCCTGCGCCAGCCGCCAGAAGCTGCGTCCGTTGGCCTGGGGCAGTGGCGGAACGCCCGTCGCCTCGAGCATGGTGGCCGTGACGTCCATGAGGTTGACGACCGCCGAGCGGCGCTCGCCCTCGGGCAGCCGTCCCGGCCATGACAGGATGAGCGGCACCTTCACCGAGTCCTCGTAGAAGGTGTGCTTCCACCAGAGGCCGCGCTCGCCGATCTGGTCGCCATGGTCCGAGGCATAGACGACGAGCGTGTTGTCGGCGAGGCCGAGCTCTCGGAGGCGGTCGAGCACGCGACCCACAAGCTGGTCGAGGCGGCGTACGCAGCGCGTAGTAGGCGGCGCGTGCTCGACGGCAGCCGGCCTCGTCCACCTGCTCGATACCGCGATCGTTCCGCCACCAGGCGAGCCACGGATGCTCGGTGCCCGGAGCAGGTGCCGGCAGACGCGGCGGCGGCACGCGGTCGATGAACCGAGCATAGTCCTCGGGCCACGCCACATAGGGCGCATGCGGCAGCATGAAGCCCACCGTGAGCGCGAAGGGCTGCAGATCGCCCTCGCGGCGTCGTTGGCCGATCTCGTCGAGCTTGGTCAGGGCGGCCGCGCAGCTGTCCTCGTCCAGCAGCTGATAGGCGCTCTGTCCGGCGCCCGAGCGATCGATGCTGACCCGGTCCGGGTTGTTGGTCTCGGCGAGCACGCCCATGTCGTGCCGCGGCACGCCCGGCCAGTTCGGCGAGTGGTCGCCTACCGCCCGCTCCATATAGCCGTGCAGCTGATCTGGCCCCAGGGAGTGAAGCCTCCCTGCGAGCATCGGCCGATGGCCGCCGGCGCCCAGGGCGTGGGCGAATGTCGGGATGTCCGAGGCCAGCATGTCCTCGTTGGTCCACACGTCCTGGCGGCTGGGATGGCGCGCGGTCAGCATCGACATGCGCGCAGGCGTGCAGATGGGCGAGGGCGTGTAACAGCTCTCGAACAGCACGCCACGACGGGCCAGCCCGTCCAGATTGGGCGTCTCGGCCACATTGTCGCCGTAGCAGCCGGCGACACGCTGCGCGTGCTGATCCGAGAAGATGAAGAGAAGATCAGGACGGCGCTCGCTCATGCCCTCATCCGTCCAGGCCGATCGAGCGGCGCATCGCCACGTCGAGATGCGAGGCAACCGCCGCCGCCGCGGCCTCGCCGTCGCCGGCCACCAGGGCAGCGATGATGGCGAGATGCTCCTCGACGCCGAGCCGCAGGCGGTCGAGCGTGTAGCGCCGGTTCATGCGGATAAGCCTGATGCGGTCGAAATTGCGGCGGTGCGTGTCGCGGTAGATCTCGTTGTCCAGCGCCGCCACGATCTCCTCGTGGAGGCGCCAGTCGGCGACGATGACGGCATCCGCGACAACGTCGGAAAAGCTCCGCTCGGCCTGGGTGACAAGACGTTGCAGCTCCTCGCCAAGGGCGGCGATGGCCGCCGTGTCGCCATGGCCGGGAAAGCGTCGGGCGGCGAAGGTCTCGAGGGCGGCCCTGAGCTCGAACGCCTCGCGCACCAGCCGGACGTTCACCTCGGCGACGGCGATCCCACGCTGCGGGATGATGCGAAGCAGGCCCTCGGCTTCCAGCCGCTTGACGGCATCCCGCACAGGCGCCAGGGGAAGACCCACGAGGTCGGCGATCTCCCGCTGGCTCACGAACTGGCCAGGCTGGAGGTGACCGAGAAACAGTCGCCGCTTGAACTCGTCATAGGCGCGCTCACGCAGCATCGGCTGCTCGATGCGACGCCGCATCGGGGCTACGGCGGCAGCCATCTCCTTCATCGGACGGCGGCCGCAGACGCGCGAAGGAGGATGTGGCGGCGGCGTCTGCGCATCACCCGGCTCGCCACATCTCGACCCACCCTCAAAGGCCAGCTCATCTTTGTTCCTTCAATCCCTGCACTGAAATGTTAGCTTGGTGTCAGGCCCCGGTCAACGTCGTCGCCTCCTCGTTGGGCCGTGGAACAAAGGCCCCCGTGATCTGTTGACCAACCCAGCCAGCCGCGATGCCGCATGGCCTCGCGAAGAATCTCCTTACCCTCGCGGGGCGAACGACGCATAACTCGACCCGGCGTCCAAGTCCGCGGACGCCGGGTCGAGAGCGCCCCGTCGAGCTGGCATCTGAGCAAAGCAAAGATTGGCGGCGCTCAGGGACGACGGAATTCGACAAGCAGACACGAGCGGGCAGGGAACGAAGCATGACTTACTCTCGTCGGAGTCTCCTCGGCAGCACCGTTGCCGCGTTTGGGATGGTGACGCTCGCAGCCGGATGCAGCACCACGAGCGACTCGCGGACCGACATCACCAAGAGTGCCAGGGTCGCGCTGGACGACCTCTACCAGAAGGTCCCGGCGGCGCGTGATCTCTACGCGCACTCTGCTGGTGTGCTCGTGTTTCCGTCGATCACGCAGGCCGGACTCGTCGTCGGCGGCCAATATGGTCAGGGTGTTCTCTTCGAGGGTGGGAAGTCCAAGGGCTACTACAACATCGCCGGTGGCTCGCTTGGGCTACAGATTGGTGCGCAGTCGTTCTCGCAGGCCTACTTCTTCACCACGGCCGAGGCGCTGAAGACCTTTCACGAGACCAAGGGCTTCGAGGTTGGCGCCGGGCTCGATTTCGCCGTCGCCGACATCGGCACGTCGGGCCAGATCTCGAGCTCGACGCTGCAGAAGCCGCTCGTGATCTTCGTCTGGGGCCAGCAGGGCCTGATGGCGGGCGTCAAGGTCGCCGGTCAGAAGGTCACACAGCTCGAGAGCAAGTAGGCATTCATGGCCCGCGCCGGTCGCCGGCGCGGGCTAGGGCTTCCATCCGTCGGTCAGCGTTCCGAGGAACGCAACCACGTCGTCGATCTCGCTATCGGTGAGCGCCGGGGGATCGCCCGGCGTGCGGCCGTCGAACGGCGGATCCGTATTCAGGTTTGCCCAATATTGTTCGGGCAGGTCGTCGAACTTCACGACGGTGCCGTCCGGCTTGCGCGGGTAGAAGCGCCCGGGATTCGTGTCCCGCTGCGCATAGAACGCCACGGCCTCGCGCAGGGTATGAAAGACACCGTTGTGAAAGAAGACCTTCCGGGTCGCGACGTTCCGCAAGGATGGCGTCCGGAACAGGCCGCAATATTCCGGTCGGTCGCGAAGGTCGGTGCGGAGCGGCCCACATAGGCCGAGGTCGAAGTAGGTCGGATCGGCGTTCGCCGGGATCTCCGGATTTCGCGGCATACCGATCGCGATCATCCCGTAATCGGTGAATTGAGGTGGCGTGCCGTCGTTGCCGCGCTCGCTGATGTGGCACTCGGCGCAGTTGCCCTTCTTCGGGTCCTCGAACAGCTCGAGCCCCCGGCGCTCGGCCGGCGTCAGCGTGGTCTTGCGGGCCAGATAGGCGTCGTACTTGCTCGAGTACGGATAGAAGGTGCGCCAATCCTGCTCGTAGACCTCGAGCGCCTCGAGCACGCCCTTGAACGCCGCCTTCGGATCGGAGAGCACCGCGTCGCCGTAGATCTTGCGCAGGCTCTGGCCATAGCCTGCGGCCAGAGCACGCCGGCCGACGTCGGTGGGATCGGCGTTGGCCATCTCGAAGGGCGACAGGAGCGGAATCGGTGCCTGATCGGCGCCGCGGTCGGCGCGGCCGTCCCAGGTGAGCCCACCGGTCGGGCCGTTATCGACACTCTCGTCCCCATCATCCTCGGACTCGAAAAAGTGCTCGGTGAAGGCCGGCACAACCTGCAGGTATTTGAGCGACGGGACGGCCCGGACGCCGGGCTGGGCCAGATCGGAGCCTCCGGACTGGACGCTGAGCCCGTTAGGGGGACCGAAAGCGTGCTCGGGACTGTGGCAGGTGGCGCAGGCGATCTTGCCCGAGGCCGAAAGCGCCGGCTCAAAGAAGAGCGTGTGGCCCAACGCGGACAGCGCATGGGCCCGCTCTCGGGCCTGAGCTCGGCTCATCGGGCCTGGATCAAGCGTTGTTGCCTCGCCTGCCCGCGCTTGGATCGACATCCCCGCCAGCAGAGCCAGCACCAGAGTCAGTTCCCGGATGCGGACGAGCCTTCTGGAGCGCCGCCACCTTCCTTGGACGGGCCGGAGGCATGGCAGGTGAGTCATTGAATTGTCATGTCATTGTCATATTACCGGGAGCCGCGTATAACAGCCGCGGTTGTTCGCTTCAACGTCGTGGGCAAGCTTCCAGCATCGGGCCTAGCCAAAAAGTCATGCCCAGGGAGGGCCGTCATTAATGAGACAAGGAACGATTCTCGTCGCAGCCATTCTGGCCGGAACGGCGCTGAGCGCCCTTCGCCCGGTCCTCGCGGCTGACGACGCGGCCACGCATCAAAAAAAGCTCGACGAGATCCAGACCGTGGTCGTGATCTTTGCCGAGAACCGCAGCTTCGACAATCTCTACGGCTCCTTTCCCGGCGCCAACGGCATCGCCGACGCCACCGAGGAGGAGAAGTCCCAGGTCGATCGTGACGGCTCGGTGCTGAAGCAGCTTCCCCCGGTCTGGGGCGGCCTCACCGGCAAGGGCGTCACGCCGCCGGTCACCCAGGCCGAGACCGACCACCTTCCGAACAGACCGTTCGCCATCGATGATCCCAACGGCTTCAATGTCGGCCTCGACGTCATCACCCACGACCTCTGGCACCGGTTCTACCAGAACCAGATGCAGCTCGACGGCGGCAAGAACGACAAGTTCGTGGCCTGGGGTGATTCGGGCGGCATGGTCATGGGCCACTTCGATGGCTCGAAGATGAAGATGTGGCAGATCGCCAAGGACTACACGCTCGCCGACGACTTCTTCATGGGTGGCTTCGGCGGCTCGTTCTTCAATCACATGTGGCTGGCCTGCGCCTGTGCGCCCTACTATCCGGACGCCGATGCGAGCCCAGCCAAGCCCTCAATCGCGGTCGTGGATCCCGACGGCGTCACCCTCACGGTCGCGGACAACGCGCCCGCCTCCGCGATGGATGGCGTCCCCAAGTTCGTGAGCGACGGCAACCTCACGCCCGACTTTTATGCCGTCAACACCATGCAGCCGCCCTATCAGCCCAGTGGCAACAAGCCGGCACCGGGTGAGAACCCTGCCTACGCCGATCCCAGCAATACGACGACCCTGCCGCCGCAGAGCCAGCTCACGATCGGCGACATGATGAGCGCCAAGGACATCACCTGGGCCTGGTACAGCGGCGGCTGGCAGTACGTCCTGGACAACGGCAACACGAAGCCGGTGCCGAACTTCCAGTACCATCACCAGCCTTTCAATTACTTCGCCCGCTATGCGCCCGGCACACAGGCGCGGGCGGAGCATCTCAAGGACGCCGGCCTCGCGGGCGTCTCGTTCATCCAGGTGATCGACGAGGGCAAGCTGCCCCAGGTCTCGTTCTACAAGCCGCAGGGCAACCTCAACCAGCATTCGGGCTACGCCGACGTTCAGGCGGGTGACGACCACATCGCCAACGTCATCGAGCACCTCCAGAAGAGCCCGCAATGGGCCCATATGCTCGTCGTCGTGACCTACGACGAGAACGGCGGCATCTGGGATCACGTAGCGCCACCCAAGGGTGACCGTTGGGGGCCCGGATCGCGCGTCCCGGCCATCATCGTCTCGCCCTTCGCGAAGAAGGGCTTCGTCGACCACACGCCCAACGACACGACGTCGATCCTGCGCTTCATCACGAGCAGGTTCGGTCTCGCCACCCTGCCCGGCATCAAGGCGCGCGACGAGGCCATCGCCAGCAACGGCAGCCCGCCGCTCGGCGATCTCACCGAGGCGCTGGACGTCACCCAGAACTAGCGCGGCCGCGGCCCGATCGCTTCTCGGCCTTGCTCTGCCGAGGAGCGATGAGACTGCCTCTTGATCCTCCTCAATGCGGACCGCGAGGAGCGCGGCGATAGTGCGGCCCTGCCCGTTGGGGCGGCGCGGAGGAGGACGAGAATGCAGGCAGCCGACGTCATGACCAGGAAGGTCGTCACCGTGATGCCATCGGCGACGGCCCAGGAGATAGCGAGGCTCCTGGTGCGCCATCGCATCAGCGCCGTTCCGGTCGTCGACAAGGAGGGCGCCGTCGTGGGCATGGTCAGCGAGGGCGATCTCGCCGGGCACCGCGACCTGCAGCTCGACGAGCGCAGCGACTGGTGGCTGCAGATGGTCGCCGAGGGCACCGATCTGGCGCCCGAGTTTCTGAGCTACATCCGCTCCGGCGGCCGGCAGGCCCAGGACCTGATGACCAAGGAGGTCGTCTCGGTCGGCCCCACAACGCCGCTCGAGGACGTGGCGCGCACACTGCAGCACCACCGGATCAAGCGCGTGCCGGTCATCGAGGACGGTAGGCTCGTCGGAATCGTGAGCCGTGCCAATCTCCTCGAGGCGCTGGAGCACAAGGAGGACCACCGCTTTCAGACGGCCTCGGCCAGGGCTCCCTAGGAAACATCGGCGTCCAGCCTTGACCGGCTGCTCCGGGAGTGCGACGCGAGCGCTAAGGTCGGCCCTGGGAGACGAGGCATGCGGGACCCCTACGACGTGCTGGGGCTCAAGCGCGAGGCGAAGCCGGAGGAGGTTCGTAAGGCCTATCGTAAGCTCGCCAAAACGAGCCATCCGGACCTGCATCCGGGCGACAAGGCCGCCGAGGAGCGCTTCAAGGAGCTGTCGCAGGCGAACGAGATTCTCTCGGACCCCGAGAAGCGGGCGCGCTACGACAAGGGCGAGATCGACGCGAGTGGTGCTGAGCGCCCGCATCACGAGTACTACCGGGGCTTCGCCGACGGCCCGGCGGGCGAGCGGTACGGCAGGACCGAGATCTTCGAGGACGAGGCCGATCTGGGCGGCGTGTTCGCCGATCTCTTCGGCCAGCGCGGGCGCGGCTCGCTCCGCATGCGCGGCCCCGACGTCTCCTACACCCTCGAGGTGGGCTTCCTCGATGCGGCTCGAGGGGCAAGGCGTACCATCACGACGCCCGACGGGCGGACGCTGCAGGTGACGATCCCGGTCGGCGTCCGTGATCGCCAGACGCTGCGTCTCAAGGGCATGGGCGGCCCCGGCATCGGCGGCGGCGAGCCCGGCGACGCCTATGTCGAGGTTCATGTGACACCGCACCCGGTTTTTCGCCGCAAGGACGACGACATCCACCTGACCCTGCCCGTCAGCGTCAAGGAGGCGATGCTCGGTGCCAAGGTCGAGGTGCCGACGGTCGGCGGGGCCGTGATGCTGTCCATCCCGGCGGGCTCCAACACGGGCTCGACCCTGCGGCTGCGCGGCAAGGGCATCCCGGCCCATGGCGATGCTCCGGCGGGCGATCAGTATGTGAGGCTCGAGGTCGTCCTGCCGAAGGTGCCGGATCCGGCGCTCGAGGCGTTTCTCAAGGATTGGACCCCGGACCACGCGGAGACTCCCCGCGCCGAGCTGATGCGGGAGGCGGCACGATGAAAACCATGAGCGAGGTCCTGGCCGAGATCGGCACGGTGGAGGAGGTGGAGGTCCGCAGCTGGATCGCGGAGGCGTGGGTACGCTCCGACGGCACCGGTGCCGAGATCCGCTTCACCGAGACCGACGTCGCACGGGTAAGGCTGATCTGCGAGCTGCGGCATGATCTCGAGATCGAGGAGGAGACGCTGCCGGTCGTCCTCTCGCTGCTCGACCAGCTCTATGCGACCCGCCGCCGCCTGCGCGCCCTCTCTAAGGCCGTGGCGGCCGAGCCGGCGGAGACCCGCGCCCGAGTCCTCCGGGCCTATCGGGAGGCGCTGAGGCAGGACGGCCAGGACCCGGAGACATAGGCGCCGCTCAGGTGCCGACCTTGGCCAACACGTCGGCTCTGAGAAAGCGCTCGATCGCCAGCATGAAGATGATCGACGGCACTAGCAGGATGAGGGCTGTGATCGACGCGATCTGATAGTTGCCACCCATGCTGGCGTTGAACATGAGAAGCGGCAGGGTGATGATGTCCGGCACGCCCACGAAGTAGGTGCCGGTGAACTCGTCCAGCGACTCGAGAAAGACGAAGATGGCGCTCGCCATGATGCCGGGGATGGCGAGCGGCAGCGTCACGGTGAGAAAGCAGCGGAGGGGGCCGGCGCCGATGTTGCGCGCCGCCTCCTCGAGAGAGCGGTCGATCGCGGCGAAGGCGGCGCTGCCGATCCATACCGAGAAGACGAGCGCGTGCATCGTGTGCACGAGGACGACGCCCAGCATCGTTCCGTTGAGCCCGATCGTGTAAAAGATCCGCGCCACGTTGATGTAGACGGGCAGGTTCGGGAAGGCCTGAGGCAAGAGGAAGGCGAGCAGGATGAGCCCGCGGAAGGGCAGCCTGAGGCGGCCGATGGCGTAGGCTGCGGGCATCGCGATGAGCGTGCTCAAAATGACGGTCAGGGTCGCGATGGCGAGGCTGTTGCCGAGCGAGACCAGCGCGTCACCGCGCGGCGCGAAGACCCGGGCCCAGAAGCTGAACCCGTACTGGTTCGGCAGCTTGTGGGGAAAGTACCACTTCTCTGCCACGGCCCAGAGGCCGAGATTGAGAAGCGGTCCGAACACCACGAAGATCAGGAGGCCCAACATGACGGCGCGCGGTATCCAGCGCCACGAGCTGCCGGCCGTCACGTCGAGCGACCCTGGCGGATGCCGTGCCGCAGATAGATCCAGGCGACAAGGCCGGTCACGAGATAGGAGATGACGCCCAGCGCGTTGGCGACGCCATAGTCGCCATGCGCGTTGATCCGGTACGCCATGTCGACGGTGATGAGCGTCGGCGTGCCGGCGTTGATCATGATCGGCACGGACAGCACCGACATCATCGTCACGAACGACAGGACGAGGCCCACGAGCAGGGTCTGGCGGACCTGGGGCAGCACGATCTCGAGAAGGATGCGCAGCCGCCCGGCGCCGAGGTTGCGCGCGGCCTCGATGGTCGAGCGGTCGAGCGAGGCCATGGCACCCGCCACCATCAGGGCGACGAAGGGCGTCTGCTTCCAGACGAAGGTGATGACGATGCCGCGCCAGTCGAGGAAGCTCTGCGTCTCGAGCGGGGTCAGCAGGCCCGCTGCCACGAGCGCATTGTTCATGAGGCCGTTCTTCGCGAGGAACGAGCGCATGATCTGCGCCGCCACGATGAAGGGGATGAAGAGCGGCCAGCGATAGAGCCAGCGCAGCGCGGCCACCGCCGGCCCGCACTCGCCCAGCGTCAGGTAGCCGCCGATCGCGATCGAGAGGACGGCCACGATCGCCGTTGCAAGAAGAACGATCAGCGGGGTGAAGATGATGTCGGTGCGGTAGAGCTCGAGCGCCTTGACGAAGTTCGCGAGGGACCAGCCGCCGGCCGGGTCGGCGAACGCGTCGACCGCGGAGAAGCCCATGGGATAGATGAAGAAGAGGGCAACCGTCGTCAGCGCCGGCACGGTGAGCGCCAGAGCGCCGAGCCGCTCGCCCGTGAGCAGGCGTCGACCGGGGACGGCAGCCCGCCCCCGGTCGGAAGCCCCTAGCGCGTCAGTTTGCAACCGTGCGCTCGTAAGCCTCGAGGATGTCGCTGAAATACTGGGAAAGCGGGAAAGGCTTGCCCTTGGCCGCCAGATCCTCGGGTGTCACGTTGGTGAAGAGCTTGTCCCACGTGGCAGCATCGAGCTTCGGCTTGACATATTGCGGGTCGATGCCGGGATACCAGTTGAACTTCTTCACGATGCCATCGGCCTGCACGATCGGGCTCGTGGCCAGCGCTATGAACTTCTCGGCCAGCTCCTTGTTGGCCGCCTTGGCCGGGACGACGTAGTACATCGGCTGCCCGGGAAGGCCGGGGCCGATCAACGCCAGCTTGAGGTCGGGATTGAGCCGGCCGTCGGCCTGCCACGTGTAGAACATGTCGACCCAGACCGGGCCCATGCTGATCTCGCCGCGGTTCAGCGCGTCGAGCGTGCCGGCATTGCCGGGCGTCATCGTGACGTTCTGGTCGAACGTCTTGAGCCCCTCGAGCGACTTGGTGAGCTCGGGCTTCAGGCTCTGGTCATAGGGTCCGTCGTAGAGCTTCTTGGAATCCGGCATGTGTGCCGCCGCCCAGCCCATGACGAAGCCGACGCCCGACATGCCGTTCTTGATGCCGTTGTAGCCGAACTGCTTGGGGTTCTCCTTCACCCAGGTCGCGAGATCGGCATAGGTTTTGGGGGGCTCCTTCACCAGATCGGGGTTGTAGGCGAGCGCGATCTGGCTGTGGAACATCGGCATCACATAGCCGCCTACCGGCTGGCCCAGCGCGTTCTTGGTGTCGTCGCGGGTGGCCATCTTGCCGGTGTCGATCGAGCCCACATACTTGGCGAGCAGGTCGTCCTTGACCATCGTGCCGGCCATCCGCTGATGGACCACGGCCACGTCGATGTCCCAGCTCTTCACGCCGGCCTGGGCCTGCGCGTCCAGCTTCTCGAAGATCTTCTGCGACCCCGCGTCGCCCGGGCCCGTGCCGGCCGCGCGGACCTTCACGCCGGGGTTTTCCTTCTCGAACATCGGACCGAGATACTGGTTGACGTAGTCGACCATGTTCTGGTCGCCGGCGGTCACGACGTTGAGGACCGTCTCGGCGCGTGCCGAGAGGCCGCCCATGGCGGTGAGCGTCGCCGCCGAGACGAGCGTGAGGACTGCTCTTCGGTCCATGATGTGCTCTCCTTTTGTCTTCGTCATTGATAGGTGGCAGGGGCGGGAGCGTCGGCCGGGAACAGATGCAGCGCCGCCGGCGGCACGGCCACGCCCACGGCGTCGCCGACCTCGAGCCGCTGCGGGTCGTCGACCAGGTACCGGCTCCGGCCCACCTCGATACCGTAGCGCCAGCCGGCGCCGAGATAGGCGGACTGCACGACCCGGCCGCGCAGCACCAGCGCTTGGGACCCGGCCGCCCCCGGCCGCGCGAGGCTCGCCGCGGCGCCGCGGAAATGGGCGCGTAGGGTGCCACCGAAGCCGGCGGCCAGATGCGCGCCACCCGGCCCCAGCGGCAGGGTGGCGGCGTCGTGATCCATGCCCGCCCGGACCTGCAGCCGATCGCCCTGCGCTTCGGCCTCGAGCTCGATCACATTGTCGGCCCCCATGAAGGTCGCGACGAAGGGCGAGGCCGGACGCTCGAAGAGCTCCTCCGGCGTGCCGATTTGCGCGATCCGGCCCTGGTCGAGCACGACGATGCGATCCGCCATCACCATGGCCTCCTCGCGATCGTGGGTGACGTGCAGGGCGGTGATGCCGAGCCGCTGCTGCAGCGCCCGGATCTCGTGGCGCAGCTCCTGGCGGATGCGGGCGTCGAGGTTGGAGAGGGGCTCATCCAGCAGTAGCAGCGAGGGCTCGACGGCCAACGCCCTGCCCAGCGCCACGCGCTGACGCTGGCCGCCCGAGAGATCGGTCACGTTGCGTCCCGCAACCCCGGGAAGCTGCAGCAGCTCCAGCATCTCGTCGACGCGGGCGGCGATGCGGGCCCTTGCCCCAGCCGCGCACCTTGAGCCCGTAGCCGATGTTCTGCGCCACGCTCATGTGCGGCCAGAGCGCGTAGGACTGGAAGACCAGCGCCGTCTCGCGCCGTTCGGGCGGCAGCCGGGCGATATCCCTGCCCGAGACCAGGATGCGCCCCTCCTCGATCGGCACGAAGCCGCAGATCGAGCGCAGCAGCGTCGTCTTCCCGCAGCCCGAGCTGCCCAAGAGGGCGATGAGCTCGCCGCGCGTGACCTCGAGCGAGAGGTCGTGCAGCACGCGCGTGCGGCCGTAACGGACCCTGAGCCCATCCACGGAGAGATAGGTCGACGTCAGATTCGCCTCGTGCCCGATCGACATTGTGGCCCCTTAGGCAGCGCCTGGGGCAGTCTCGTGACAATTCTTATACATTTGCGGGACAGCGTCCAGGCAAGAGGACGGGCCGTTCCGATCCTACACCGGCGCTGCCGACGGCCGGGGTCCGTCAGCCGTCGACGGGGCGTAGGAAGTCGATCCCGCTCAGAACATTGCGGGCTGCGCGGACAACGGCGTCGATGCGCGCGTTCCCGTCGGCTACTCGAAAGACAGCATAGATCCGTGCGGGGTCGACGGGGGGCCGGGCGGTCAGTGCCACCAGCGTCCCGGCCTCCAGCTCGCGCTCGATCATTCTCCGCGGCAGGAAGCCCACCGCCACACCCGCCGCGACCAGATGGGCGATGACCGTGACGCTGGTGCAGAGGTCGAGCCGGAGGGGATCGAGGCCGGCCACCCTGAACCAGTCGCCGATCTGCCGGTACATCGCCGAGGGATGCGGGTTGGTGAGCACCGGCAGCTGGTACAGGTCTGCCGGGCGTACGGTCGGGCCCAGCTTCCAGCCCGGGCTTGCCGTCCAGATCGTCTCCTGAATGCCGAATGGCAGCATGCGCAGGCGAGGATCGCTGATCGGATTGACCGCGAAGGCCAAATCGAGGCGATGCTCGCACACCTCGCGCTCGAGCTCGACGCTCGTTGCCACGACAAGGTCCAGCCGCAACGCAGGGTGCTCGTGGGTGAGCTCGCGCAGCAGCGCCGGCAGGCACACCAGGGCAAAGGTCTCCGACACGCCCAGCCGCACCACGCCCTCGATGTGGTTGGTGCCGCTGCGCTCCTGCAGCTTCTCGACCTCGCCGATGATGACCCCCGCATGCTCGAGCAGCGGGCGCGCCTCCTGGCTCAGCCGAACGCCGCGGCCGGACCGCTCGAACAACCGCTGACCCACGACCCGCTCGAGATCGCGGAGCCGCAACGACACCGTGGGCTGGGCGAGGTGGAGCTGCTCGGCCGCCTTCTGCAGCGAGCCCAGGCGCGCCACCCAGAAGAATGCCTCAAGCTGGGCGAGCGTAGGTTTCATTCATCAGGAATCCAAATCTGTTGCCCAAAGATATTCAAACTGGATTTGCCGTGCAAATGGCCCCTATGGTTCTGTCGTTGCCTGATAGGGCACGCCGCAGCAGCGGCCCACGCCCCAAGCGGGCCCGCCCGCTCGCCCCAAGGGAGAGGAACGCACCGATGCGCAAGCTCAGCCTCGCCACGACCTGTCTCGTCGCAGCGCTCGCCCTGCACGGGGTCGGGCGCGCCGCCGACCTGCCGAGCGTCAATCTCAAGGTCTCGGGCGGCAACCAGACCCAGAACATGTTCCGCTACATCTACAAGCCGTTCTTCACGAAGGAGCTGACGGAGAAGTCGGGTGGCGCGATCACCACGACATTCGGCTCGCTCGAGGAGCTCGGCATGAAGGGCCCCGAGGTCCTGCGACTCCTGCGGCTCGGCGTCTTCGATATCTCGGAAGGCACGCTCAGCTACATGGCCGGCGAGGATCCGCACTTCGACGGGCTCGACCTGCCGGGCGTCACGCTCGACATCGACACCCAGAAGAAGGCAGCCGAGGCCTATCGACCGGTGCTCGCCAGGATCATGGCCGAGAAGTTCAACACCAAGCTCCTGACGATGAGCCCGATCGCGCTGCAGGTCTTCTACTGCAAGGGCGACATCAGCGGGCTGAGCTCGCTCCAGGGCAAGAAGGTCAGGACCTTCAACCGCGCCATGGCGGACTTCGTCGAGGGGGCGGGCGGCTCGACCATCAACCTCCCCTTCGCCGAGGTCATCCCGGCGATGCAGCGCGGCGTCGCAGACTGCGCCATCACCGGCACCTCGGCCGGCAACACCGCGCGCTGGTGGGAGGTAACCGACCACCTCTATTTGATGCCCATGGGCTGGTCGATGACCTTCTTCGGCGCGAACCTGAAGCGCTGGCAGAGCCTCGACCCGTCCGTCCGGACCTTCCTCGAGAAGGAGTTCGCCGACATGGAGCGCCGCGAGTGGGCTCAGGCCGGCGCCGACGTCCAGGACGGGATCAACTGTGACACTGGCAAGGGAGCCTGCAAGGACGGCATCGAGGCCAAGCCGCCCATGACCCTCGTGCCGGTCTCCGAGGCCGATCATGCCGCCGCCCAGAAGCTCGTGAGCGAGAAGGTTCTGGCCGGCTGGGCCTCACGCTGCGGCGCGGCGTGCGCCAAGGAGTGGAACGAGACGGTGGGCAAGGTGGCGGGCGTCACGGCGCCAGCGCCTTGAGCCCAGCCACCGGCCGCCTGGATCAGGCCATCGCGGCCGTCTCGCTCTGGATGGGGCGTGTCGGCGGCCTCTTCCTGCTGCTCGCGGCCATCCTCGTCTCGATCGAGATCATCGCCCGGAAGGTCCTGCTGCTGCCCTTCGACGTTGGCACCGAGCTGTCGACCTATGCGCTGGCGGTAGGGGCCAGCTGGTCCTTTGCCTACGCCCTCCTGCACCGTGCGCATGTGCGGATCGACGTTATCCGCCGCCTCCTGCCGGACGCGGGCCGCGCGATCCTGGACGTCCTCGCCCTGGTCTCGCTCGCGGCGCTGGGGCTCATGCTCGCCTGGCACGCCTGGGGGACCATGGCGACCTCGTGGAGCCTCGGCGCACGTGAGAACACGCCGCTGGCGACGCCGCTCGTCATCCCGCAGGCGCTCTGGGTGTGGGGCCTCGTCTGGTTCACGATCGTCGCCTTCCAGCAGACCGTCGTGGCTCTCCTGACGCTTGCGCAGGGGGACGTGACAAGTGTGCTCAGCATCGCCGGCCCGGCGGGTGCCGAGGAGGAGTTCGAGGAGCTCCTGGCCGAGGTCGCTCCGGTGCACGAGCGGGCCGGCTGACGCCCATGGTCCCGACGGCGCTCGGCCTTCTGCTCGTCTTGCTCGGACTGAGCCTTCCTGTAGCTGCTGCTCTGGCCTTCCTCGCCCTCGGGCTCGGCCAGCTCTTCACGACGATCCCGCTGCAGCTGGCGATGGGCGAGATCGTCTGGTCGGCCTCGACCAACTTCCTGCTCGTCAGCGTTCCGCTCTTCGTCCTGCTGGGCGAGATCCTGCTGCGCTCGGGCATCGCCGACCGGCTCTACGCCTCGATGAGCCAATGGGTCTCGTGGCTGCCGGGCGGCCTGATGCACGCCAATGTCGGCGCGTGCATGATCTTCGCTGCGACCTCCGGGTCGAGCGTCGCCACGGCCGCCACCATCGGCACGGTCGCGACCCCGCTGATCGAGCGCTACGGCTACGGTGAGCGTCTCTTCCTGGGCTCGCTCGCCGCCGGGGGCACGCTCGGCATCCTGATCCCACCCTCGATCAACCTCATCATCTACGGCTGGCTCACCGAGACCTCCGTCCCGCAGCTCTATCTCGCAGGCTTTCTTCCCGGATTGATCCTGGGCCTGCTCTTCATGGCGACCATCATCGTCTGCTGCGTGATTCGGCGCGATTGGCGGGGCCACGCCGGTCGGGCAAGCTGGCACGAGAGGATCGCCGGCCTCACTGGCCTCCTGCCCCCGCTCGCCATCTTCGTCGTCGTCATCGGCAGCATCTATGGCGGGCTCGCCACCCCCACCGAGTCCGCGGCCCTTGGCGTGGTGGCGTCACTCGGTGCTCGCGGCCATCAACCGCCGCCTCACCGTCGCCATGCTCATCCAGGCGATCGACGGGACGATGCGCACCACCGGCATGATCATGCTGATCGTGGCCGCCGCCTGGTTCCTCAACTTCGTGCTCTCCGCCATCGGCCTCGTGGGTGCGCTCAACGACTTCATCACGGGCCTGGGCCTCAGCCCGACCGGCACGCTGGTCGCCGTCGTCATCTTCTATCTCGTGCTCGGCTGCTTCATGGAGCCGCTGCCGATGATGATCGTCACGGTGCCGGTCATCACGCCCGTCATCGTCAGCGCCGGCTTCGATCCGGTCTGGTTCGGCATCATGATCGTGCTCTTGTGCGAGACGGCGATGATCACGCCCCCGGTGGGCGTCAACCTCTTCGTCGTCCAGGGCGTGCGCCGCCGCGGCTCGATCAACGACGTGATGCTGGGCGTCATCCCGTTCATCGTCAGCCTCGTCCTCATGATCGGCCTGATCGCCTTCGTCCCCGGCATCGTCATGTGGCTGCCGCGCCTGGTCGGCGGTCCTTGACGCGCCGGGCCACCTCGCCAATTCCATCGCATCAGGAAGGAAGTGCCATCATGGCTGAGCCCAGAACGGTCGAGCTGCGCGGCAAGACGATCACCATCGACGACGCGATGCGGGCGCGCATCCTCGAGGAGATGCCCGAGATCGACTGGATCGAGGACGCGGACCTGAGGCTCCGCGTCACCGACGCCTGGGCCGCTGCCGTGGCCTCGAGCAGCCTCTCGCGCATCGGCGACATGAAGCCGTCGGGCAACTACGATTCGATGCCGCTGCGCACCGGCACCCAGGCGGACCACATCCGCTCGGTCACCCGCCTGGCGCTCAAGACCGCCGAGGAGATGGCCGGTCTCTTTCCCCATTTCCGCTACAACCGGGATCTCCTGATCGCCGGCGGGCTCTGCCACGACATCGGCAAGGTCTGGGAGTTCGACCCCGAGAACGTGAAGCGCTGGAAGGCGGACCCGCGGGCCACCGGCATGCCCTCGCTGCGCCACCCGGGCTACGGCATCCACATCTGCCTGACCCTTGGCCTGCCCGAGGAGGTGGCGCACACCGCGGCCGCCCATTCCGGCGAGGGCGAGCTGCTCGTCCGCTCGCTCGAGAACACGATGGTCCATTGGGCCGACTACACCTTCTGGCGGGTCGTCGACGCCGGCGGCCAGTTCGCCGACAAGGACACCTGGCTCGACGAGACGGCGGGCACCAGCGGCGGCCACTGAGCCGGCGTCCCAGGGCGGGGCCGGCAGGCGACCCGGGCGTGCGCTTGTGCGATACCGGGGCCGAAGCGTCCCGGGAGCCTCGCCATGACCCTGCCCACGAGGCCTTTGGCCCTCGTCACCGGCGCCTCGAGCGGCATCGGCGCCGACCTGGCACGCCAGCTCGCCAAGAGGCGCCACGATCTCGTCCTGGTCGCCCGCCGCCAGGAGGCGCTCGAGCGGCTGGCCGATGAGCTCGGGCAGGCGGGCGCAGGCGCCACCGTCATCGCCATGGACCTCGCCGAGGCCGGGGCTGCCGCCCAGCTGGCGCATGAGCTGGAGGCACGCGGCCTTGCGCCTGACGTGCTGGTCAACAATGCGGGCTTCGGCGATGCCGCCGACTTCGCCCTCGCCGAGCCGGCACGGCTCTCGCAGATGCTGCAGCTCAACGTCGTGGCGCTCACCGAGCTTACCCGCCTCGTCCTGCCCGGCATGCTCGCCCGCGGGCGCGGCAGGGTGATGCTCGTGGGCTCCACCGCCGGGTTCCAGCCGGGGCCCGGCATGGCCGTCTACTTCGCGACCAAGGCCTTCGTCCTCAGCCTCGGCGAGGCGCTGGCGGAGGAGCTGCGCGGCACCGGGGTCACCGTCACGACGCTCTGCCCCGGCGCCACCGCCACCGAGTTCGCCGCCGCCGCCAACGCCCAGAACCGCCGCCTCTTCAAGCGTCGCCTCGCCCATGTGATGACCTCCGAGCAGGTGGCGGAGCAGGGCTGCCGGGCGCTGCTCTCTGGCAAGCGGGTCCTGGTGACCGGGATCCTGAACAGGCTGATGACCGCCACGAGCCACCTCGTTCCCCGGCCACTCCTGCTGCGCATCACGAGGGCGGTGCTGGTCTCCGAGTAGCCTGGGCGCGTCCCGTCGCCGGCCCCTTGCCGCTTGCGCCCCTTGGCCTTCTTGGGCAGGGATGGTGCGGTCCGTACCCACCGAGGCGCCATGGACTGGAACCCCGACGCCGCCGGGCCGCTGGCCGGCCTCAAGATCCTCGACCTCTCGCGGCTGGTCTGCGGCAACCTCTTGACCGTCAGCCTCGCCGACTTCGGCGCCGACGTCGTCAAGATCGAGGACCGCGCCAAGGGCGACCCGCTGCGCGACTGGAAGGCCGAGGGCCAGAGCCTCTTCTGGAAGGTCTATGGCCGCAACAAGCGCAGCCTCGCCCTCGACCTGCGTGCGCGCGCCGGCCGCGCCGTCGTGGCCCATCTCGCCTGCTTCGCCGACGTGCTGGTCGAGAGCTTCAGGCCCGGCACGATCGAGAGCATGGGCCTCGGCCCCTCGCGCCTCCACGCCCTCAACCCCAGGCTCGTGGTGGTGCGCATCTCGGGCTTCGGCCAGACCGGGCCCTACCGCGACCGCCCGGGCTTCGGCACCCTGATCGAGGCCATGTCCGGGCTTGCCGCCCGCAGCGGCTACCCCGACCGGCCGCCCATCCTGCCCTCCGTGCCCATGGCCGACATGGTGGCCGGCATCTACGGCGCCTTCGCCACCATGGTGGCGCTCCAGGCCCGCACCGAGAAGGGCGGCGGCCAGACCATCGACCTCTCGCTGCTCGAGCCGCTCGTGTCCTTCCTCGGTGCTGACCCCGCGATCTGGAAGCTCTTCGGCCGCCTGCCCGAGCGCACCGGCAACCGCTCCCAGACCTCCGCCCCGCGCAACGTCTACACCACCGCCGACGGCGGCCACGTCGCCATCTCGGCCTCGATCCAGTCGATGGCCGAGCGCCTGTTCCGCGCCATCGACCGGCCCGAGCTCGTGGACGACCCGCGCTTTCGCACCAACAGCGACCGTGTGCGCCACAACATCGAGCTGGACGAGCTGATCCAGGACTGGATCGGCGCCCACGACCTGGCCCACTGCCTCAGCGTCTTCGAGAAAGGCGGCGTCACCGCCGGCCCCATCTACGACGCCGCCGGCCTCACCGCCGACCCGCACGTCCGGGCACGCGAGGTCCTGGTCGACCTGCCCGACCCCGATGTCGGCAACATCCTCGCCCACAACATCACGCCACGCCTGGACATCACCCCGGGCCAGCTCCGCCGCCCGGCACCCGCGCTGGGCGCCGACAGCCGCGCCGTGCTGCGCGAATTGGGCATGACCGACGCCGAGATCGACGCCCTGATCAAGCAGAGCGTCGTGAGCGAGAGTGTGGCTGTTTAGCTATCCGGAGGAAGGGCTCTTTTTTGTTTTTGTCGGCTAGGGCCCGAGGGGTTTGAGGCCCGCGATCCTTCTTGGGTCGTCGGGCTGGGGCTCCTGAGCGCCGAGCTCGGTGAGGCGCTTCTCGATGCGCGCGATGATCCAGTCCGCCAAAGCCGGGTTGGCCCGGGCCAGGGCGGCGAGCGGTGAAAGAGGCTCGTCGTCGGCGGAGGCGGGATCGCCAGCATCGCCGACGGGAATTTCTTCGGTTGCCGCAACCGGCTCCTCGACGGGAGCCTCGGCGGCTGCCGGCTCGAGCTCGGCCCTGACAAGAACAGCCTCGCCAGCCTGCGCGGGGAGGAAGTCGACGAGGCGGTTGATGGCTTCTTGCGCGGGCCCCAGCGGATGCTGGCCGTAGCCCTGCATCGTCTCGGGCGAGGAGCCGGCGGGCGAAGGCGTGTCACGCCGCTCGTAGGGCTGGCGCACGTTCTCGAAGCGCTCGACCACGAGCTTGACGAGGTGCCTCACCGGATGCCGTGCTCGGTTCGCCTGATAGACGACGAAGAGCATCGCCCTTCGATCGCCGACGTCGATGAGGCTCGAGAGCTCCAGCCACGCCGTCTCGAACAGGCGGGCCTGCCGCTCGGGCAGGGGAAGATCGCGAAGGGCGGCATACTGCTCGACCAGGCGGGAGAGGTCCCGGTCACTGACAAAGGCCTCGATGTCTTCCTCGGTCGCGGTGTCGAGCCTTTTGATCTCGGCCGGGGAGAGACCGGCGGCGAGACGTCGGGCGAGCCGGCACTGGCGGGTGCCGGGCATCTTGATGGGGGAACGGGTGAGCACGCGAGGCATATGGGTCTATCTATAGGACCATGAACCTTCTGTCAACCGTAGATTGAGCGCTTTCTTCTGTCGTTTGTGCGCTCGGCCTCGGGCCCATGCGCTCCCGCCGCTTGCCTGCTGCCCGTTCTCTGGCATCCTCCCTGTACCGCGAGCCTCGGGAACGAAGGCTATGCGCGACGCGTTCACCGAAGCGAGGGGGGCACCCGCCATGACCGATGACCGCATGATGGCCCAGATCTCAGGACAGGACGGCTTCATCGCAGCGCTCGACCAGAGCGGTGGATCGACGCCGGGCGCCCTGCGCGCGTACGGCATCCCGGAGACCGCCTACAGCGACGAGACCGAGATGTTCCGGCTGATGCACGCGATGCGCACCCGCATCATGACGGCACCGGCCTTCGTCGGCGCCAAGGTGATCGCCGCCATCCTGTTCGAGCGCACGATGGACGGGGAGGTCGAGGGCCAGCCCGTGCCGTCCTATCTGTGGCAGACGCGCAGCGTCGTGCCGGTGCTGAAGGTCGACAAGGGCCTCGAGCCCGAGAAGGACGGCGTCCAGCTGATGAAGCCGATCCCCGGCCTCGACGCGCTGCTCGACCGGGCGGCGGGGCTGGGCGTCTTCGGCACCAAGATGCGCTCGGTCATCAACCTGGCCTCGCAGGACGGCATCGCCGCCATCGCGGCCCAGCAATTCGAGGTGGGCGAGCAGATCGCCAAGCATGGCCTCGTGCCCATCCTCGAGCCCGAGGTGTCCATCAAGAGCCCGAACAAAAAAGAGGCCGAGGCCATCCTCCTGGCGGAGCTGAAGAAGGGTCTCGATGCCCTGCCGGCGGGCCGCAAGGTGATGCTCAAGCTCACCATCCCGGACGTGCCGGACCTCTATGCGCCGCTCATCGCGCACGACCGCGTGGCCCGCGTCGTGGCCCTCTCAGGCGGCTACTCGCGCGCCGAGGCCTGCAAGCGCCTGGCCCAGAACCACGGCATGATCGCGAGCTTCTCGAGGGCACTCTTCGAGGACCTCAGGAACGAGATGACCAAGGCCGAGTTCGACGCGACGCTCGCGAGCGCGATCGACGAGATCTATCGGGCGTCGACCGTGAAGGTGTGAGGGGTAAGGGCTCGGCTGCGGCGTCCCGTGGCTCCGGGGCTGTGGCCGGGTCTGTGACGTCGTGGCTGGCCAAGGGAGGGCAGACGCACCACGTCAACCACAGGGAATTGAATGCACTGTCACCGTAATTCCGTCACCGTAATTCGAGATTGAATTTCTGTTACTGTAGCTGCCATCATTACTCATGGTGCGTAGGAGGAGGTTTATCTCGACTATACTACGTCACCACAAGTCTCATTTTCTTCCAGGCGTCGTAGAATGTACTTCGCGAGCAAGCTCTGTACCCTCTCCGTTGGCAGCGACTTAATATGAATATCCCCACTTCCATGGAAGAGATCGTCACGAATCTTCTTCAGAGCCTTAAACGCTTTTATATCGGCATCAAAATTATCTTCACAAAGACAGCGGATGATGGATGAAAACTTCTTTACCAGACTTGATTGCTTATGATCATTTTCGCACAATGGCCCAAGATCAAAATTAGCAGGCATTGGACCGGTACCCTGCGTGAGGCTTTTTTCCCGACTGTGTTCGACCTTGAACGTACGATTAATAAAGACCTCAAGGGCCGACCAAGCGAAAAGGAAAGATTCTAGGTTGTCTGTTCCATGCTGGAGCGAGTTGAACAGCAGCCTTGAGCAGCGGGCAAGATCTCTCTCAGCGCCAATGAGAGAGATCGCCCTTTGGGCCTTGCGCAGGGTAGCCTCTGAAACACCGCTAGCCACCGACAACCTACCAGACCCATCGAAATCTAATGCATAGATAGGATAGGAGGAATTGGAATCTCTGTAGTACACAATCTCACCGAGATTTCGAGCAATCTCGATTCGCGTTATCGTTCAAATTAAGAACAGTAGAGAGAATGACTTGGCGGGCAACGGGGCGAAAAATATCGAAAATATTCGTTCTCGGCACATTGCCAAGCCAAAGACCGAAGTTCCCGATCTTGTCTACATCCTCGCTATCTGGCAAATGAGCGGCATACGGATGAATACTCGACCTATCGACTTCCACAGAGCCGCTGACCACAAGGAATACGCCGGTCCCATTGCGCTCGATCCTGCGGCCTCTCACATCCGAAAGCACTCCCGGAAGCCACTCTCGTAGCGGAGCAGGCCGCACCTTGCCGAAGAGCGTGTTCAACGAGTGGCTGGCGATAGAAGCGCACCTATCAATGTGGCAAAAATCTTCTTCTGGATCTGTGGTGAGTTCTCGCATTCACGGTGGGGCACTCAAGTGAGCATAAAGTCACACTATCAGCCCCTCCAGGGAGCTTTGCCGCACCGTGGATCTTGTAGACCGCGAGGAAATGTGCCTCGAATGCGGACAAGTTACTATCCCTTCGTAACTTAGTTCAAGCTGAACGGTGGCAGCGGTGGTCTACCGCACTCCTCGAGGTTTGAGGGGCAGTGCGCTCGAACTACGGTGACACTCCACTCAATTCGAATTTGCCGGAGACCCGCCTCAGGACCAAGCCTTGCGATCTCGCATGGCAACGAGCTCCACGGCGTGGCCGGTCCCATTCCCAGGCCGAGCTACAGCCAAGCTCGCGATATCGCCGGTGCGCTAGGCATGACGCGAGGGCTCGTCCCTGCCCCCCGGCAGCCACGCCTCATCGAGGAGCTGGTCGAGGCTATAGGGGCATTCATGTGGCAAAGCGTCGGCCGCTTGCGGCTCACCGTGCTCGACGAGGCCGAGCGCCGCCTTGCGGCGGGCCTGAGCGTAGAGGCGCTGCAGGTTCGCCTCGACGTCGCGGCGTCGTGTCGGTGCCAGGCGGTCGGCGATCTCGTCGCGGGTGTCGGCGACGGTGCGCATCCAGCCGGAGCGGGGATCCGTTGCCTTCGCATGCTCGAGCTTCAGGCAATGCTCGATGAGGCGGCGGAGATGGCTGCGCACCGCGTTGCGGACCTCATGGCCAGAATCCTCCACCTCCTCGGCCAGATGGGCGAGATCGAGCGGGCCGTTCCAGCGCTCCTTGGCGAGGCGGCGCAGGGCTTCGGCTTGGTCTTGCGTCCAGGCATAGAAGTCCTCGGCGTAGAGATCCTCCCGGCGGGTCGCCATGTAAGAAGCCCTCCTTGGCGCTCAACCTAACAGCGAGCGGGGCGGGTTGGAAGGGCGCTCGGGCTCGCGGCCCGACAAGAGCGGTGCCAACGGGCTGCGTGGGCGAAGGTCCTGGCCGGGATGCGCTCCGTTGGCCGGAAGGCCGCACCCGGGCGCTTCAGGCCGCGACCGGGCGTGGCCGGGCGAGGGCCCGAAAGGTCACGGTGCAGACGGGCACGAGCAGGAAGGCCAAGGCACCCAGCAGCACGGGTGCGGCGGCCGTGCCGGTGCGGTCGCGGAGCAGGCCGGCCAGTGCCGGGCCTGTCGCGACCAGGAGGTAATAGAAGGTGTAGAAGACGCCGAGGCCGGCGGCGCGGTCGGCGGGGGCCAGGACGCGGGCCGGCTGGGCCATGATGGCGCCCGGCGGCGGGCCGAGCACGAGGCCGAAGAGGATGCAGAGCAGGAGCGGGACCGCACCCGTCGGCAGCAGCGCCAGGACGACGGCGGCAGCGCAGCAGAAGACAAAAATCGCGGCATCGGGCATGCCGCTGCGCTGAACGGCGAGCCCGCCGAGCGGGATCGAGATCATGCTGATCCAAAGCGCAGCGCCGGCCCAGGACGCAGCACTGAGCGACGGGACGCCCTGCTCGACCAGCATGAGGGGTACGAAGCTGAAGAAAAGGACGAGGCCGAGATTGAGAAGGCCCCAGCCGAGGCCAGCGACGATGAGGGCTGGCACGGCGCGCCCCGCCGGCAGAGCCCGGCGTTTTTTCGTCAGGGGCGCCGATGCGGGGCCGGGCGGCCTGCGGTAGAGCGTCGTCATCAGCAGGAGCGCCGCGGCGCAGAGGCCGGTCGCCACATGCATCGCGGCGGGCCAGCCGGCGGTCTGGGCGATGACACCTTGTGACAAAAGACCGGCGGCGATGCCGAAGGGCCAGCTCGACAGGATCACGGCCATGGCCAGCACGATCTCGCGCCCGGCGAACCAGTCGGTGGTCATCTTCGTCAGCACGAGATTGAAAAGAACGGCGCCGACGCCGCTCAGGAGGCGGCCGAGGACGGCGATGCCGTAGCCGTGGGCGGTGCCCAGGATCAGGCCGCCCGCCATCATCAGGGCGAGGCCGGAGGCGCAGATCGCCTTGTCGCCGAAGCGGTGGCCCATGAGGCCGCCCGGCAGGGCTATCAGGACGCCGGGCAGCATGTAGAGGCCGATGAGCGTGCCCACCTGGGCGTAGCCGATGCCGAGGTCCCGGACGAGGAAGGGTGCCGTCGAGGCCACCGACTGAAACTGGAAGCCCATCGCCACGCGGGCGACGAAGAGCAGCAAAAGCATCAGCCAGCGGGCGTGGTCGCTCGGGTGCTGCATGGGCGGAACCGATCCGGCTGACGCGGCAGGATCAGGTTAGAGGCGGGCGGGCGGCGGAGCAAGCGGGGCGGGATGATCCCGCGTTGCATCGTTCCAGGGCCCTTGCCGTCGAGGCTGCGATCACGGTGCCCGCCGATGCGGCAGAGGGGCCCGGCAGCAGCGCGTTCCTCGTGGAGGCGGGCCGGGCGCGCCGAGGGATTCCGGGCGGTGGCACGCGTCTTGCTTTGCTGGTGCGTGATCACAGCGAGCGGGGAAGACGCCGGCCCCCGCGCCGGCGCTCCCCGGCCAGGCCCTTTTCCGGGAACGAGCACCATGAACGTCGGCGTCCTCTATCTCATCGTGCTGCTGATCGGCGCGGTCCTCGCGCTCTTCGCCTATATGCGCAACCGCACGTCCGGAAAGTTCTTCGTGGGCTTCACGCTCATGGAGATCGTCATCATGGCCATCATCGGCGTGGTGAACGGCGTCCTGGGCACGCCCAACGCGATGCTCGGCCGCTTCTTCATGACCTTCTCGGGCGCCTACGGCTTCCTCGCCTTCTCCGCGGTGTGCGGCGGCTTCTACATCTCGGGCCCGCTCTGCGCCTACATCGTCAGGAAGCCGGGTGCCGCGACGCTGGCCGAGACGATGAACGGCGTGGCCCAGGTGCTCTCGGGCAACCCCAACGGCGTCATGGTCCTGGCGGCGGGCTTCCTGCAGGGCTTCATGTCCGACCTCGGCTTCGCCTTCTTCGGCTATCGCCGCTACACGGTGGGCGTGATCGCGCTTTCGGGCGCCCTGGCGCCGCTGCTGCAGCAGATCCCCGAGGTCTACTTCTTCGGCGTCGGCGACCTCGGCATCGCCTACAACATCCTGGCTCTCGCGATCCGCATGGTGAGCGGTGCCCTCTACGCCGTGATCCTCGTGAAGCCCATCGCCCACGGCCTCGCCCGGGCGGGCGTGCTGCGCGGCACGGCGCTGGCCGACGAGGTTGCGGCTGAGAAGATGGGCGTGCAGGCGGCGTGAGGATCGACCAGTCGACCGACGGGCTCGACCCGTCGGTCGCCTCGGCCGGCCCCGAGGATGCCACGCCCGGGCCGGCCGAGACCTTCGCCTCCCCGAGCGAGCCGCTGATCCGGCTCAGGGGCCTCACCTACACCTACCCGGGCGAGCCCAAGCCCGTCTTTCAGGACATCGCGCTCGACGTCTGGCCGGGCGATTTCGTCCTCATCCTCGGGCCCAGCGGCTGCGGCAAGAGCACGCTGCTGCAGGTCCTGAACGGCACCATCCCGCACAGCCTGGGCGGCAAGCTCGTGGGCGAGGCGGCGAGTTGCGGCCACGACGTGCACACGACAAAAGTGCCGGTCTTCTCGACCGAGATCGGCATGGTCTACCAGGACCCCGAGGCGCAGATCGTCAACACGCGGGTGGGCGACGAGGTCTCCTTCGGGCTCGAGAACCTGAAACGGCCGGTGCCCGAGATCCTGGCCCGCCAGAAGGAGGCCTTGGCACTCGTGGGCCTGCCCGATGCGGCCGACCTCTCGGTGTTCGATCTCTCGGGTGGGCAGAAGCAGCGGGTGGCGGCGGCGGCGGCCCTGGCGGCCCAGCCCCGCCTCCTCGTCCTCGACGAGCCCACGGCCAATCTCGACCCCGAGGGCATGCGCGAGGTCTTCGAGGTGCTGGAGCGCCTGAACCGCGACCACGGCATGACGATCGTGCTGGTCGAGCACCGGGTCGACGAGCTGGCCGACAAGATCAGCCGCGTCGTGATGATGGCCGACGGGCGGATCACCTTCGACGGGCCGCCGCGCCTCGCTTTCGCGCAGGACCGGAGCGCCGGCGACCGGGCCGGCGGCGTGGTCGGCGCCTGGTTCCCCCAGGTGGCGGAGCTGGCCAAAGCCATGGGCGAGGCCTCGGGCACGCCGATCGAGCCCGGGCGCTTTCCCCTGGACGTCCCGGAGGCGCTGGGGCTGGCGGAGAGCTATGTGAGGCGCCGCCCGGTGGCCCTGGTGGTGCCGCCGGCGGCCAGGCCGGTGCCGGAGCCGGGCGAGCGGTCGCTCGTCACGATCCGGGACCTGCGCTTTTCCTACAGCAAGGGCGCGCCCGCGATCCTGGATGGCGTCAGCCTGGATCTCGGCGCCGCCGAGATGGTGGCGCTGCTGGGCCGCAACGGCTCGGGCAAGTCGACCCTGGCCCGTGCGCTGATGGGCATCAACCCGCCGCCCAAGGGCACGATCATGATCGAGGGGGCCGATGCGGCGACGCTCGACGCCTCCAAGCTCGCGGCCCGCGTGGGTTATGTCTTTCAGAACCCCGACCATCAGTTCGTCACCGATCGCGTGCTGGACGAGGTGGCCTATGGGCTCAAGGTGCGCGGCTTCGCCGAGGACGTGGTCGAGGCGCGGGTGGGCGAGGTTTTGGAGATCGTCGATCTCGCGCGCTACCGCGAGCGCTCGCCCTTCAGCCTCAGCCTGGGCGAGCGGCGCCGGCTCAGCGTCGCCACCATGCTCGTCCTCGAGCCCCGGCTCCTCATCCTCGACGAGCCCACGATCGGTCAGGACCACGAGCGGGCGCACCAGCTCATGGCGCTGATGGCCAGGCTGCGCGAGCGCTACCAGACGACGATCCTGATGATCACCCACGACATGCGGCTCGTGGCCGAGTGGGCCGACCGCGCCCTCGTGCTCGAGGGCGGCCGGCTGCGCTTCGACGGCACGCCCGAGGCCCTCTTCCTCGAGGAGGAGGTTCTTGCAGACGCGGGCCTGCTGGCGCCGCCCATCCACGGCCTCAGCCGAGCCCTGGCGGAGCGCTTCCCCACAGCCGTGCCGCGGCCGACGACCGACATGGCGGAGCTCGTCGGCTGGCTCACCGGCACACCGGCCGCAACCGCACCCACGAGCGCGATCGGAGCCTGAGCCCATGGCATCCAACCTCGTCTACCAGTACCGCGCCGACAACTCGGTCCTCCACCGCCTGGACCCACTGACGAAGCTCGTGGCGCTGCTCGCGGTCTCGCTCCTCGCCTTCGGCGTCTACATCGCCTGGGTGCAGATCGCCGTGACGCTTTTCATCCTCTTCTCGGCGATCGTCCTGGGCGGCATCAGCCCGTTCGAGGTGGTGCGCGGCACCTGGCTCTTCATCATCGCCTGTACCAGCTTCTTCTTCATTCAGGCGGTGAGCCTGCCGGGTGCGCATGTGGCCTTCCACGTCCTGGGCCATCCGGTGATGGCCGAGGCCGTCGACTATGCCCTGGCCTCGGCGCTCCGGATCTACGCGGTCCTCCTGGCCTCCCTCGTCTTCGTGCGCACGACCGACCCGCGGGCGCTGGCGATCGCCATGGTCGAGCAGGTAAAAGTCCCGTACCGCATCGCCTATGCGTTCTTCATTGCGCTCCGGATCGTCCCCACGATCGAGGAAGAGATCAAAATCATCAGGGCGGCGCAGCGGGTGCGGGGTGTTGCCCTGCAGCGCGGCCTGATGGGGCGCTTCCGCGACATGAAGCGCTACGCGATGCCGGTGCTGGTGGGCAGCCTGCGGCGTGCCTCGACGATGGCCATGTCGATGGAGTCACGGGCCTTCGGTGCCTATCCCACGCGCACCTTCATCGAGACGCATCGCATGGGTCTCAGCGGTGCCGTCACCTGCACGGTTCTCGTCCTCGCCGTGATCGCCTGGTACACGGCGCTGACGATGGGCTGGGTGCATTCTGTATATGTGATGATGGGGACGTAGGGGGCCGGTCGAGGGGCAAGGGCTCAGGCCGAGTTGGCGTGGCGCCGACATTCAAACCGGACCGGGCCGCATGGCCGAGCTCCTAGAGGACCGCTTCACGTTGGCTCGTTCCCGAGCACCCTCTAGGCGACCTGCTCCGACTTCTGGAGCCGCTCTCCCCAATCGCGCATGCTCAGCAGCACGGGTGCCAGGGACTGGCCGAGCTCCGTCAGCTCGTATTCCACCTTCGGGGGAACCTCGGGAAACACGGTCCGCTTGACGATCCCGTCCGCCTCGAGCTCGCGCAGCTGCAGGGTAATCATGCGCGGTGTGGCCAAGGGCGTGACGCGACACAGGGCGTTGAAGCGCAGCTTGCCGTTCAGCAGGTGAAACACCAGCACCGGCTTCCAGACGCCGCCAATGACGGAGAGTGTCGCTTCGACCGCGCAGCCGGTCCGGCCGGCCTTCCGCTGCCTTGATCGGCGGGTAGCACTATCATCCATGATACTACATGTCCTGCTTGTGCGTACTCCCTGTCGCCGTAGTAGGCCACTATCTCCTGGTCCGGAAGGGCACATTCCGTGAGGGGGCGGGAGGCCTGCGCCCGTAGGAGACTTGCTATGGACGGCATCGAATATGTCGGGCTCGTGGCCAGCACCCTGGCCACGCTCGCGTTCCTGCCGCAGGTTGTGAAGACTTGGCGCACCCGCAGCGCACAGGATTTCAGCCTGCTCACCCTTTTTCTGCTTGAGGCCGGTGTCAGCCTCTGGATATTCTACGGCGTGTGGCGGGGTGCCCCGGCGATCTGGCTGGGCAACGGCGTTACACTCGTTCTCGTCGGCTTCATCCTAACGGTGAAAATGGAAAATGTTCTGCTCCACGATAAAACCGCACGAGATGTCGGTAATAAAAACAAAGGGAATAATTACCTGAGTAATATAGAAAGTATCGTTGATTGTCGACTATGAATACAATCCAAACCAAGCTCTTGGAAATCGCCTTTCTTGATGAAGGCGGCCCCGAAGGGTGGCCGGTTATCTTGGCGCATGGCTTCCCCTATGATGTCCATGCCTATGATGAGGTCGTGCCGCGCCTGGCACAGGCGGGGGCACGTGTGATCGTGCCCTATCTGCGCGGCTTCGGGGCCACGCGCTTTCGATCCAAAGATACGATGCGCAGCGGGCAACAGGCTGCGCTTGGCCAGGACCTCGTTGGTCTCCTTGATGCTCTCGGCATTCGACGTGCAATTCTGGCGGGCTACGATTGGGGTGGCCTGGCGTCTTGCGTTGCATCGGCTCTGTGGCCAGAACGTGTGACCGGCCTCGTCTCCTATGCCGGCTACGACATCATCGACGTGGAGCGGCTCGGACATGCCTGCGCACCGGCTTTGGAGCAGGTGCTGTGGTATCAGCATTTGTTTCAATTGGAGCGAGGGCGCGAGTGCCTGACGCATCATCGGCGCGAGCTGTGCCGCATCCTTTGGCAGCAGTGGTCGCCCGGCTGGGCGTTCGACGATGCCACCTTCGAGAGGACGGCTTCCTCCTTCGACAACCCGGACTTTGTCGACGTGGTGATCCACTGCTATCGCTTCTGCTTCGGGACGGCGGCAGGCGACCCGGCTCTCGCATCGCTGGAAGATCGCCTGGCAAAAAAACCGAAGATCGGCGTTCCCACGATCACTTTGGACGGCACGCAGGATCCGCTCAAGCCCGGCGGCACCGCGAGCCACGCCACGATGTTCACGGCTCGTCACGAGCACCGCGTCGTGGAGTGCGGGCACAATCTGCCGTGGGAAGCGCCGCATGACTTTGCCGATGCGATCCTGACTGTTCGAGCGTGGACGGCTGAAGCCTGAGAAGCGCCGGCCCTTTGCCAAGGCGCCACCATTCGGGTGCCGACCTGCCCCTTGGTCTTCATTCGATGGCGACTGGAGCCTCGGTGGTTGATGCAGCTTTCAGCGCGCGGTGAGCAACAGGCGTCCAGCTGCCGTCGGCGATAGCGAGGCTGCCGTTGACCACAAGGTTAAGCGCGTCATCCCCTCCCATCCCTGACGCGGCGTTGTGCTCGACGCCTGCTCGTGCATGTTGGGCCGGTGTCCAGGCAGCGAGAGGCAGCCGTTCCGGTCGATCCCGCCCTGTCAGCGATCCACGGCCACGTTCCGGATCGTGGATGGGACGAGACGGTGTCCGAAAGCCTCGGCTGGTCGCCCCAGAAGCTCGCCTCGTTGGCCCAAGAGATCTTGGCCGGGGGATCGACGGCGCTCATGGTCGTCCAGGGCGGCCGTGTCGTCTTTCGCTGGGGCGAGGTTGCGCTCAAGTCCTCAGTCGCTTCCGTGCGCAAGAGCCTCATCAATGTCCTCTATGGAATCCACGTCGCCGAAGAAAAAATACATCTTGATGCGACGCTCGCGGAGCGGGGGATCGATGACGACGAGCCGCTGACGCCGGTCGAGAAGCAGGCGACCGTGAGGGACCTCTTGCGGGCGCGATCTGGTGTCTATTTGCCGTCGGTCTACAACACCGACAGAGGGCGGCCTGCACGGGGAAGCCATCGGCCAGGAACACACTGGTTCTACAACAACTGGGACTTCAACGTGCTCGGGGCGATCCTCGACCGCCAGACGAGTGAGGATCCGTTTGAGGCGTTCGCGCCACGGCCGTCCGACGGCCTTTCCAGCACGGCCCGGAAACCGGCACTTGTCGGTCCGCCGTGCTTAGTCTAGTCTAAACCAGTCGGTTTCAGCCTGCTGGAGGGATACCGTGCGCGAGGTCGGCGCGTTCGAGGCAAAGACAAAACTGGGTCAGCTGCTCGATCGGGTCGAGGCGGGCGAGGAGATCGTCATCACCCGGCACGGCAAGGTGGTGGCCAGGCTGGTGCCACCCGGTGGGCCCGGCATCGACCGCGAGCGGGCGCGCGCCGCGGCACGGCGCATCCGCGCGATGCGCAAAGGCGTCACGCTGGGCGGGTTGAAGATAAAAGACCTCATCAACGAAGGCCGCCCGTGAGCCTGGTGCTCGACACCTCGATCACGATGGCATGGTATTTCGAGGACGAGGCCACGCCGGCGACGGAAGACGTGCTCGACCGCGTGACCGAGACGGGCGCCGTCGTGCCGACGCTGTGGCGGCTCGAGGTGGGCAACACGCTGCAGATGGCGATCCGCCGCAAGCGCATCGATGCCGCCTACCGCGACGCCGTGCTGACCGAGCTGGCAGCGATGCCGATCACCATCGATGCCGAGACCGACCTGCATGCCTGGACGACGGCGCTGCGCCTGTCCGAGCGCTTCGACCTGACCCTCTATGACGCGGCCTTCCTCGAGCTGGCGCAGCGCCGCGTCCTGCCGCTCGCTACGCTCGACCGGGAGATGCGCGCGGCGGCGTCGGGGCTCGGCGTCGAGCTGCTCGGCATCACGGCATGACTGGTTGGTTGCTCATGCGCCGCGAGGACGGCTTCCGACGAAAGAGGGGGGACCCGTGGCGCCCGATCCCGATGACTCCGTCCGCGACGGCCATGTCCCGGGCACCGAATGGGACGGGGTGGGGCCGGAGGGCCTCGGCTGGTCGCCGCAGAGGCTCGCCTCGTTGGCTCAAGAGATCTCCGGCGGGGGCTCGACCGCGCTCATCGTCGTCCAGGGCGGCCGTGTCGTCTTTCGCTGGGGCGAGGTCGCGCTCAAGTCCTCCGTCGCTTCTGTACGTAAGAGCCTCATCAATGTCCTCTATGGGATCTACGTGGCCGAAGGAAAATTAGCCCTCGACGCGACGCTCGCGGAGCTGGGGATCGATGACGACGAGCCGCTGACGCCGGTCGAGAAGCGGGCGACCGTGAAGGACCTCCTGCGGGCCCGGTCGGGTGTCTATCTGCCGTCGGTCTACAACACCGACAGAGGGCGGCCCCCAAGAGGAAGCCATCGTCCCGGAACACACTGGTTCTACAACAACTGGGACTTCAACGTGCTCGGTGCCATTCTCGAGCGCCAGACGGGCCTAGATCTGTTCGAGGCCTTCGCCTCGCGCCTTGCGGCTCCGCTCGACATGCAGGACTTCGTCCCGTCCGACGGTTTTTATCAGCGTGGCCCGGAGTCCCGGCATCCCGTCTACAAGCTCCGCATGACGCCGCGCGATCTCGCCCGCGTAGGGCTTCTTTATCTGCGCGGCGGCCGCTGGGGGTCGACGCAGCTCGTGCCCGAGAGCTGGGTGCGTGAGAGCACGCGCGCCCAGTCCGACCTCGGCGGCGGGCGCGGCTATGGCTATCTCTGGTGGACCGCGGAGGCCGACGCGTCGGGCGACAGCATGAGCACCCATCTGCCCATGGTCTATGCGAGCGGGTTCGGCGGGCAGTACATCATCATCGTGCCGGCGTTGGATCTCGTCGTGGTGCACAGGGCGGCCCGGGTCGACCACGGCATCAGCCATGCGCGCATGGGGGAGATTCTGCGGCAGGTGCTGGCGGCCGCACCCGGCGCGGACAAGTAACGAAAGAGCCTCAGGAGAAGAGCACGCCGCCGTTGACCGCGATCGTCTGGCCGGTGATGTAGTCGTTGCCCATGAGCATCATGACCGCCTGGGCGATCTCGTCCCCTCTTCCGGGGCGTCCGACCGGAATGCGGGCCGTGACGCCCGCCTCGATCAAGGGCTGGCCCATGTCCGTGTCGATGAGGCCCGGCGCCACCGCGTTCACCGTGACACCCTCCGGTGCCAGCCGCAGGGCGTAGGCGCGTGTCAGGCCTTCGAGCCCGGCCTTGGTGGCGCCGTAGGCGACGCTGGCCGAGCTGGCGCCGACGCGGGCCCCGACCGAGGAGATATTGACGATCCGGCCCCAGCGCCGGGCGCGCATGCCCGGCAGGACGGCCTGTGTGCAGAGAAAGGCGGATTTCAGGTTTACGGCGATGGTGCGGTCGAAATGCTCCTCCGTGATGTCGTCGAGGCCGCGCGCCGCCGCTATGCCGGCATTGTTGACCAGGATGTCGACCGGGCCGAGGCGCTCCTCGACATCGTGGACCATGCTCTGCACGGCGGTGCCGAGCGAGACATCGGCGCCGAACGCCGCAGCGCAACCGCCGCTCTTGCGGATGGCTTCGGCCACGGCCTCCGCCTTCCCGCCCTGCTCGCGGTAGTTCACCGCGACCTTCGCCCCCGCCTCGGCCAGCGCCAGGGCGATCGCCCTGCCGATGCCGCGCGAGCCGCCGGTGACGAGAGCCACGCGGCCCTTCAGTTGGGACATGTCGATTTCCTTCCATGATGGTAGGCAGCGAATGCACAGAGACGACGTCGCATGAAAATGGAGGCTCATCCGGTTGGATGGGAGATGCCCGGCATCGAGCATGACGCGGCGCAGACCGGAAGCGGCTCATGCCGCTCGGCCCCTTTCGGCACTGGCGTGGAGCAGCCATATCGATGATGTTGATGGCTCACGAAAGTCGCTGACGATGCGCTCGTGGGGCAAGGTCAACGCTCCGCTTGGCCGTCATAGAGGGAGAGCGACGTGGCAGCTCAGACCAAATGGCATCTGACGGGCGACTATTTCGAGAACTGCAACTGCGATGTCGTGTGCCCGTGCCTCCTGTCGTCTGCCGCGCCGATGACGGCGCAGCCGAGCCAGGGCGTGTGCGACGTGGCCTTGTTCTTCCACATCGATGAGGGGCGCTACGGCCAGGTCGCGCTGGGCGGGCTGAATGTCGCCGTGGTGGGCCACACGCCGGGGCCCATGGCAGACGGCAACTGGACGCTCGCGGCCTATATCGACGAGCGTGCGGACGACGAGCAGACCGCGGCGCTGGGCGCCATCTTCGGCGGCGCCGAGGGCGGCCCCATGGCGGCCTTCGCACCGCTGGTCGGCAATCATCTCGGGGCCAAGAAGGTGGCGATCAGCTACGCCATCAACGGCAATGTCCGCTCGGCCGAAATCCCCGACATCCTGCACATGGCGGTGGAGCCGGTGGGGAGCATGCACCCCAGTGGCGAGAGCTGGGGTGCGGTGGGCCATCCGGTGGCACCGGACAGGCTCGCCTTCGCCATCGGCCGTCACGGGCAGCACCTTCGCCGACCACGGCATGCGGTGGGACAATTCCGGCAAGAACGGCCACTACGCGCCGATCAGCTGGTCGAGCTAGCAGCGGGCGGTCTCTCCGCTGCTCGACCTTGCCGCGGCGCCGTGACCGTGGGAGCAGCGCCAGTGGAACGCGCCGGAACCGACCTGCTATCGTTGCAGCGTAACGTCATCCTGGGCCTGCTGCTGGGGCTGGCGGCGATCGCCTGGGCCTGGCTCGTCTGGCTAGGGGCGGGCGGCGACGGCGGCATGGCGATGGCCGCGCCCACCATGGGCATGCGCGCGCCGCTCTTCCTCGCGATGTGGGTGATCATGATGGTGGCGATGATGTTTCCCACCGCCGCGCCCATGATCCTCACCTTCCATCGCGTGCAGGCGGGCAAGCGCCAGCGCGGCCAGGCCTTCGTCGCGACCTGGGTGTTCGTCGCGGGCTACCTGCTGGTGTGGGCGCTGTCGGGCCTCGTCGCCTATGCGGGTGCCCTCGCCGCCGAGGCCATCGCCGCGCGGCTGATGCTATCATCGGCCACCGCGGCCCGCATCGGCGGGGTGATCCTCGTCGTGGCGGGCCTCTATCAGCTGACGCCGCTCAAGGACCGCTGCCTCGCCAAGTGCCGCACGCCGATCAGCTTCATCATGACCTCGTGGCGCGACGGGACGGCGGGCGCGCTGCGCATGGGCCTGCTCCACGGCGCCTACTGCCTCGGCTGCTGCTGGCTGCTGTTCGTCATCCTGTTCCCGCTGGGCATCATGAACCTCGTCGCCATGGCGGCCATCACGCTCGTGGTCCTCGCCGAGAAGGCGCTGCCCTGGGGGCGCCCGATCGCGCGTGCCACGGCCGTGGCACTGGTGGCCTATGGCGTCCTGGTGCTGGCGGCACCGCAGGTCCTGCCCACCTTCATGACCGACGCCGGCATGGTCAGGACCGCGCCGACCATGCAGTGAAGGGGGGCGCCCTCAGCTCCCGGCCTCGATTCTTTCCGGACAGGCTCCGCTGAAGGCGCAGCCCTCGATCCAGGCCACGAGCCGGGCCCGGTTGGCCGGAATGGTCATGGCCTGGATGTGGCCGACGCCTGGAACCTCCCAGAAGGTCTTGGGCGGGCGGGCCGCCGCAAAAAGCTCGGCCGCCTGGCCGTGGGGGATGACGGCGTCGGCGCCGTCCTCGATGACGAGGACGGGCATTGGCGCCAGGCGGGGGATGTCGTCGACCGGGCGCGGGCTGTCGCTGATGGTCCAGGAGAGCGGCACCTGGAAGGGCCAGGTGAGCCAGAGCGTGGCGAGCTTTTCCTGGGCCACCTGCCGGTAGCTGGCGAGGGCGCCCTCGACGACGAGGCCGCGGATTCTTTTTCTCTCGGGGGAGCGCGCGAGGGCGCTGATCGCGATGGCGCCGCCCAGGCTCTGGCCGAGGACGACGACGCGGTCGGGATCCACACCCTCGAGATCGAGGACGCGCGCCAGGGCCGCCTCGGCATCGAGGCCCACACCCTCGAGCGAGGGTTTTCCTTCAGAGCGGCCGAAGCCCCGATAGTCGAACAAGAGCACCGAGAAGCCCTCGTCGGGCAGCCAGGCGACGTTGGGCAAATGCGCGCCGATGTTCTGGGCGTTGCCGTGAAAGAACAAGATGGTGCCGCGCGCAGGGCCGCGGCTCGGGAGAAACCAGCCGTGGAGATCGAGGCCGTCGCTCGTCTCGATGGTGACGTCGCGGTAGGCGAGGCCGATTTGGCCGGGCTCCAGCGGCAGCTTGGGCGAGGGATAGAACAAAAGACTGTCGCAGGCGGCGAGCGGCGCGCCGGTAGCGAGGGCCAGGAGGGCGCGGCGGCGCATCAGAAATACCAGGCGAGACCGGCCCGCCACTCGGTGTAGGCGTCGCCGCCGTCGCTCTTGACCGCGGCATCGAGGCGGAGGGCCAGGTTTTTGTCGATCGCGAGGCTCTGGCCGAGGGTGAGGGCGTAGCGGCCGTCGATGCCGTCGCCGAGGATGGCCTGGAGCCCGCTGCCGAGCGTCACGGTCCAGGCGTCCGTGGGCGACCAGACGAGATCGAGCGAGGGGCCGACGCCGAGGAGGCGGCCGTGGGGCCAGTCGCGGTCGGCCAGGAGCTGGCCGCCGAGCATCGCCGCCATGAGCAGCCCCTGGGTGGGTGCGATGGCAAAGCCGGCGCCGCCGCCGGCACCGCCCACCAGCTCGCCGCCGCTGTCGCCGCGCTCGCGCCAGCGCTCGGCACCGACGTCGAGCCGCCAGGAGATCGGCAAAAAGAGGCTGTCGACGGGGGTGAGGGATTCGATGCTCACCGCGTCGAAGCGCTCGAGCGAGAGGCCGTGCGAGGGGTAGTAGCGAAGCTCGCCGTCCAGGACCTCGATCGAGGCGCCGGCGAGGTAGCCAGCGGCGGGGTCGAGGAAGCCGTGCAGGGCCGGCCGGAGCTCGAGGCTGGCGAAAGGGCGGGAGCCGGTCATGCCGAAGGCCGGGAGGGCGCGGGCCGGCAGATGGCCCTGGTCGGGGCGCACCGGCGGTGCCGGCGGGTCGGGCGGTCCGCCCACGTCCTTGATGCGGCCGCGGGCCTGGATGAGAGCCAAGGCCCGCGGGGCCACGACGTCGCGCGGCCAGTGCCCGCTGTCGAGCTGGTATTCGAGATAGTCCTGGGCGAGCTCGATGACGCGCGCCCGAGGCTCGGGCTGGAGGCGTCTCAGAACAGGATCGTCGGCGGTGCGCACGCCCCGTGCGAGGTCGAGCGCCAGGGACTGTTCGGCCGGCGGCAGGCTCTGACGCAGGGCGTCGATCCGCGTGCGCGACGAGGCGCGGAAGACGGCGGCGCGCAGTATTTTTTTGTTCTCAAGCACGCGGCGGACCGTGTCGTTGGGCATGGCGTAGAGATCGAAGCCCTCATCGAGATGGAGGCTCGGCCGCGCCACGTCGAGCAGCGACAGCAGCATGAAGGAGCAGTTCTCCTTGAGGAAATAATAGTCGGAGCCGCGGCCGCGCAGCTCCCAGACGTTGCGCACCATGAGATCGACCTCGGCGGGCTCGAGCGTCAGCTCGTATTCCCAGATGTCGCGGCTCTCGAGATCGCTGTAGCTGCGCACGAGGACGTAATAGGGCTGAATCGAATAATAGCCCTTGTAGCTGCCGACCAGCCCGCGGACGGCGAAGAGCACGCCGACGTCCTCGCCGGTCACGGCCCCGTAGTTCACGGCATAGGAGGCGAGCGGCAGGGTGCCCTGGCGACCGGGCGGGTCGATGCGCAGGAAGGTGTGCCCGAACATCGAGGACGGGTTGTCGAGATAGGCGGCGGGGAAGACCAGCGTCGCCGATCCGGGGTCGATGGCCGCGAGCCAGGCGTCCAGCGCGGGGCAGACGGGTTTCTTGTCGCCGCCGGGAGCGAGCGGCAGGCGGCTGCTCAGCCAGCGCCAGCGGGCGGGCCAGAGGCAGCGCGGATCGTTGTCGGTAGCGGTGGGCGGCGCGGCGAACGCTTCCAGGGTAGCGTCGAGCTCGGCCGAGGGATCGGAGGCGCCGCTTGGCGCCAGAAAAAAGGCCGGATCGTCGATGAGGCTTTGCGGTGCCAGCGGGCCCGGCCGGTCATGATAGTGGAGCAGCGCAAGCCATTCGGGGTCGCTCGCCAGATGCTGCGCTCGGGCCTGCGTGCGCAGCGCGTCGGCTTCGGCCACCGCAGCGGGGGCCGCCGCTGCAGGGGCCCAAGCCGCGAGCAGAGCCGCGAGCACGACAAAAAAAGCCGCCGTCCAAAGGGCGGATCGATCCATGCCTCCTGCCGCTCGCCGGGGATGACCCTCCCAGGCGAGCGGGTCCCGGAGATCAGGCCAGCGCGTAGCGGCTGAGCTGCGGGTCGTTGATGAGCGAGTGGTCGAGCGCCGCCAGCGCCTGGCCGGCGGTCGTCGTGGTGCTCGGGAAGATGGTCCCGACATTGGCCTGGGCGAGGTCGTAGAAGGCCTCGCGATCGGCCGGCTTCACGCCCATCATGTCGGCCAGCGTGGTCAGGGTCTCGCCCTGGCCGCGCGACATGTCCATGGCGAGCTTGTTCATGTTCGAGCCCATGAACATGGCAACCTTGCTTGCCGGCCTGACGGTGCCGTCGCGCTCGCAGCCCAGCGTGTTGGAGGAGATGCCGAAGGTCTGGTTGCCGAAGGTGCCGTTGGTCGTCACGGCCAGGACCTGCGGTGCCAGACCCGTCTGGCCGTCGAAGATCGTGGTGCCGAGACCGCAGCCCGTGCTGTCGCCGGCAGCGAACGCCGGTGCCGAGGCGAGGAGCAGGCCGGCTCCGGCGATGATGGCGATCCTCTTCATGTTTCTATCCCTTGCGGCCATTGGAGAGGGTGTCCGGTCGGCCTGGCGCGACAAGGCTTCGACCCTCGTCCTTCGCCCGGTGCGCCGGCACAGTGTCATCCAATCTGCGCCCGTTGGGGCCGCGACGCACGATCAATGCAAGATCTTGCTCCTATCTGCCGCGAACTGTTGCATGGGCGCACCGTCCCGTGCTCACCTTACGGTTGCCTTCGCCAGCATTCGGACCGCTTGGACTTGGCGTCGAGGCCGCAGATCTTCCAGCGATATTGCGCGTTCTCTTGGCACCGGGAGGCCCCTGTCGGCCCCCGGTGCCATTGCGGGCTAGCGCCCGGGCGACCTCGCCTGAAAACGGGGCAGCATGGTCCAAAGAACGCCGTCGCGGCGCACCAGGCCATGGAAGAGCGCGGCCGCGAGGTGCCCGAGGATCGTCAAGAAGAACAAAAAGGCGAGCCAGGTGTGGGCGCCGCGCAGGATCGCGTGCAGCGTGTCGTTGTGGGGCATGATGGGCGGCAGGTGGACCCCGCCCCAGAGCACGATCGGATAGCCGCCGGCCGAGAGCATCGACCAGCCGATGATCGGCATCAGGATCATGAGCGCATAGAGCAGCAGGTGCGACGCCTTGGCGGCCTTTTCCTGCCAGCCGGGCAGGTCGGCGGGCAGCGCGGGGGCGCCCTTCCAGAGCCTGACACCCAGGCGGATGAGGACGAGCAGCAGGATCGAGATGCCCAGGGGCTTGTGGATCGACACGAGCGTTCCGTAGGGCGGCGCCACGGTCGAGACCATGCCGACGCCGATGAAGAGCATCGCCAGGACCATGGCGGCCATGAGCCAGTGCAGCGTCCGCTGCAGCGTGGAGAAGCGGTCGGGGGTGCCGGTCATGGCTGCGCTCCCGCGGCGGGGGCTCGGGGATAGTCGCCGGCCTCGGCGGTGCGCCGGTCGAAGGAGTTGGCGTAGGCCGAGGAGCGGGCGGCGAGGATCGGGTCGCCCGAGGCCTGGATGCCGCGGGGCAGGATCAGCGGGTCATAGTTGTAGTCGCGGCAGGGGCCGTCCGCCTCGTCCAGGGCCTTCTGCACGACCAGCGTGCCGACATCGACATGCTCGCGGTCGGCGGGCCAGGCCTTGGTGGAGTTGTCGATCGGGTCGCCCTCGCCTGCCAGCGTCACGACGAGGTGCCAGCGCAGCGGGCCCTGACCCAGGCGCTCTTTCAGGTCCTTCTCGAGGAAGTCGGGGCCCATGGAGGCGAGCTGCTCGGGCGGCACGGTGTGGGGCTCGACCGTCGGCTCCATCGACCAGCGCACGGCCTGCTTTGTCCCGTTGGCGTCGACGAAGAAGAATGCGTTCAGGCTGTTGTAGGCCTTGTCGGCGTAGCTCGTGGTCCAGGGTGCCGTCTTGGCCCATGCCAGGAAGGGCTGGGTGTCGGGGTGCGTGCTGAAGAACGCCGGCGCCGCCTTCGGGTCCGGCTTGCCGGTGGCCGGGTCGATGTCGGTGGCGCGCGTGAGCTCGTAGAACTCCTCGGGCGTCCGGACGACGAAGACGGGCATGTCGTTCATGCCGGTGCGCCACTCCTGGCCGTCGGGGGCGACGATGCGGATCGCCATGCTGCGCACCCGGGCGCTCGCGTCCGGCGCCTTCGGATCGCCCACTGCGATCGCGAAGCGACCGATCACCGGGTAGCTGCCCGAGGCCAGCATCGGCGCCGTCGAGAGCCTGGCGCCGGCGCCGTTCGCCTCGAACTGGCCGGTGAAGCAGATGCCCTTGGAATGGTTGCGGCGATGGCCGGCCGGATCGCCGCCGCGCTCGCTCAGGGCATCGACGATCTTTCCAGGCGTGAGTCGGCCGGGGCTGAGCCAGCCGGCCGTGTAGGCGAAGGCGGCGGCCGTGCCGCCCACCACGAGGGCGATGACGACGAGGCCGCCCAGGATGGGCTTGTCGGTGCCGAGAAACCGACGCAAGGGCGCCGGCGGGCGAGGCGGTGTGGGCATCGCAGGTCTCCGCAGGTCAGGCGAAGCGCGGCCGGCGGGCAGGTCCGGGGGAACCGCCGGCCGCGCGCCCGATCCTTACGCCTGGGGAGGGCGGGGTGTCCCGTAACACGCCCTCACGAGCGCGTGCGGTCGGCCGAGCATGAGCGTCGAGGGAGAGGTCGAGCACGCCGCTTCCGCCGGCACGTCCCTCAATCGGCGCAGGCGCGCACGCGTTCGGCACCGCCGATCGCCTGAAGCTTGGCTCGTGCCGTGTCCTCGATCCAGGGGCCGAGCTCCTCGGGCGTCAGAGTCAGGGTCAAGCTGGGGGCCTGGCGGCGCGACGTGTGGCGGAAGATGGCGATGCGGAAGTCGCCGGAGAGACCCTCGCGGTAGCTGAGGACGGTCTCGCCGAGCGCGCTGGTGCGCTGGCGCTTGGGCGGAAGCGCGCCGCCGTGCAGCTGGGCGTGAACGGCGATCGACGCCTCGTCGAGGGCACCGCCCGTGTCGCCGACGATGAACGCCACGGCTCGGCCCGAGCCTGCATCGAGAAGGACGCCCGCATCGCCCGGCGTCGCATCCCAGGGCAGCCGCCTGAAGCCGCCGGGAATGACGACGTAGGGAACTGTCGTGGCATCGATCTGTGCTGCCTGGGAGCCGATCCATCCTTCGGTCGGCGTTCCGGGCGGCGGCGACAGTCGCACCGAGGTCTCGCTGACAAACCAGTCCTGGCGCGGGGGATCCTGGAGGCGCACGGCGGGCTTCGAGCAGCTCCCGCCGCCCAGCCCGACCGAGCACATGAATTGGGCGAGCCGTGCCGGCTCGGCACCGTCGCGCGACCAGGCGGCGAAGGCTGACTGGCAGGCGGCGAAGCATGCTCCCTGGACCTTGCCGCGGCACTCCGGCGGCGCCAGGGGCGCCAGGCCATTGCAGATCAGCTCGGTGCCCTGGTCGCGAACGCCATAGGCGCCGGGCGAGCCGTCCTGATCGAGCTCGAGGCTGCTCGTCCTGAAAAAGAGCGTGTCGTCGGCAAGAACAACCCGCTTGTCGTTGAAGCTCGTCAGCTCCTGGCCGCCCGGGCACGGCCCGGCCTCGGCACCGCCCGCCAGAAGAACAAGAATGGCCACCATGCATGCTCTGTGCATCACGACCGCCTTCTCTTTGCCCGGGATGCTCCGTCGGCGATGATAGCATGATTCTGCTTCCAGGAGGGACCTCGTCGTGGCCGGCCCGGGCCGCGTTGCGCTCGCCAGAGGGCGCCGTAGGCCCAAGAGCCATCCCAGATCGTGCTGGCCAGTCGGCTTCCCATCTTGTTACCTCGGCCCAACGGCTGGGATGGGGGGCATGGGAAAGACGCATCGCGTCGGCCTGACCGACTATATGCGGGAGGAGATCGGCACCGCCCGGCTCGACCGCACCGGCGCCTTCACCGCCGGCGCCTTCGAGACCTTTCATCTCACCTACACGGCCGGGCGCTTCGGCGTTGACGACACGGGCGGGATTCTCGTCACCTTTCGCTTCGCCTCGGACATGGGGACGCCACAATTCGGCGATCCCAAGGCGGCGAACTATGTCACGGCCAGCGCCTCGAACGGTGCCGTCCTGGCTCTCTCCTTCGACGTGAAGGGGCATCTGCGGCCCTGGGACAAGGCGCTGCGCGTCAAGGTGGTCCGCGGCTTTCTCAAGGAAGGTGAGACCATCACGGTCGTCTTCGGCGACACCAGCGGCGGCTCGCCCGGTATCCGTCTCCAGACCTTCGCCGAGGATTCTTTCAGTTTCGCACGCTGGCCGATCCGTTCGCGACGCTGAACTGGTGCGAGGTGCCGGAGCAGCCGGCGATCGAGATCGTCGCCGGCCCGCCCGCCGGTCTGGCGCGCCGTCCTGCCCACCCTGCGCGCGGTCGGCCAGGTTTTTTCAGTTGGTCTGCGCGCCGACGATGCCTGGGGCAACCCGACGGGCAGGGTCGAGGGCTCCTTGAGGCTTGAGGGCATCGGGCCGATCGACGGGCTCCCGGCGGAGGTTTCTGTCGTTCCGGGCCAACGCGGCCTGCGGGTCGAGGGGCTGCGGTCCACCGGGCCGGGCGAGATCGTCGTGCGCGTCAGCGACGCCGGTGGTCAGGAACTCTGCGTCTCCAACCCGCTGCGCATCGAGGAGAACGTGGGGCTGCTGCATTGGTGGGCCGACCTGCACGGGCAGTCGGGCGAGACGATCGGGACCAACCCGCTGCGCAGCTTTTCCGCCTTCGCCAGGGACTGCGCGTTCCTCGACGCGATGTGCCACCAGGGCAACGACTTCCAGATCACTGAAGACTTCTGGGCGGAGCTGAACGCGGTCTCGGCGGAGCTCGACGTGCCGGCACGTTTTGTCTTTGTCCCGGGCTACGAGTGGAGCGGCAACACCGCTCTCGGCGGCGACCGCAACGTCCTCTTCCTGAACGAGGGAGAAAAAATCCACCGCAGCAGCCATGCGCTGGTCGGTGACCTCGCCGATGCGAAGGAGGACGCCTTCACGGTCGACGCGCTCTTCGACAAGCTGCGCGGCCGCGAGGCGCTGGTCATGGCGCATGTGGGCGGGCGCTACGCGGACATCACCGGCCGCGGCCACGACCGCCTCCTGCAGCGCCAGATCGAGATCCATTCCGACTGGGGCACGTTCGAGTGGCTGGCCGAGGATGCCTTCCGCTCGGGCTGCCGCGTCGGCATCGTCGCCAATTCCGACGGCCACAAGGGCCGCCAGGGCGCCAGCCATCCCGGTGCTTCCCTCTTCGGCGCCTTCGGCGGGCTCACCTGCCTCATGGCGCCCGAGCTGTCGCGACCGGCGATCTTCCAGGCCCTGAAGCGCCGCAAGCATTTCTGCACCACGGGCACGCGCCTCTTCATGGACGCGCGCGTGGCGCTGGCGGGCGAGGCAGCACTCTACGAGGACGATCCGGCCACCGGTGCCGCCCCCGTGGGGGCCGTGCGCGAGGCCCTGATGGGCGACATCCTGATGGGCGGACCCGAGGAGGTGGATTTTTCCCTCGAGGTCAGCGCGGGTGCTCCCATCGAGCGCATCGAGCTGCGCGACGGGCCGCGGCTGCTCGAGGTCTGGCGTCCCTATACCGAGGAAGATCTGGGCAGCCGCGTTCGGTTTCTTTGGGAGGGTGCCGAGTATCGGGGGCGCGGTCGCCAATGCTTTTGGGACGGCGAAGCCTCCCTCGAAGGCAACACCTTTGTCTCGATGCGGCCGATCAACCGCTGGAATCTCGACAAGCGCTGCGACCTCGTCTCGCCCACCAAGGTCGCATGGACCGGGGTAACGACGGGCGGGTTCGGCGGCTTCGAGGCGGCGCTGGAGAAGCGGTCCGCGGGCGTGCTGCGCTTCACCACACCCCACGTGAGCGGCGAGCTGGCCGTGGCGGATCTCGGCCTGGAGGACACGGTCCTCAAGGCCGGGGGGCTGGGCCGGCAGCTGCGGCTGTTCCGCCTGCCCGATGCCAACCCGCATCGCCAGGCGCGCATCACCCGCCGCATCCGCCGCAATGCGGAGGGTGACACCGCGCTCTGGGCGAAGGTCGTCCTGGAGGACGGCCACGCCGCCTGGAGCTCGCCGATCTATCTGATTCCCGACGCGGGGACCGGCTGACGGCGCCTGCCGGCGGGCGTCGCTAGCTCGGGTTGATCTTCGTGACCTTCGAGCCCTGGAGCGAGAGGCCCGCCATCAGGCCGGACTGGCCGAAGACGAAGGCGATGATGGGGCTCTGAAGGGTGGTGCTCGAGAGATCGCCGCCCTTGCCGACATCGGCCACCGCCACGGTGGCGTCGACCCCTGCCTCGAAGCCCTGGCTCTTCTCGAGATAGTGGAGCGCATCGTCGGTCATGAAGAACCAGGCCTGGCTGAAGGACTGGGCGCCGATCTGCCAGCCGATCGAGCCCGCGACGATGTTGTAGTAGGCGACCGTCTTGCCACCCTCCATCAAGGCACCCTGGCCGTACTGCCCGCCGACCACGAAGCCGCCCTTGATGATGCTGGGAAAGACGAGGATGCCTTTCGCCTTGTCGCGGAGGATCTTGGCGGGCGGCGTGGAGCTGTAGAGGCGCTCGAGCGCGTTTCGGGCGTCGCGGTCGATCTCCGCCGCCGTGGCGGCCTCAGCGGTGCCGGCGCCAGCGAGGGTGAGGAGCGCAAGAGCGGGCGTCATGACGAGGATCCCGCGGCGCGACAGGGCGCCTGACCCCTTCGCCGTGACGGGCGTTTCCCGCTCGTCGCCCGTCCGGGCAACATCGACGCGTGACTGCGACATGACCTCGACCTTCCTTCTGTTCCGACGACCGATCTCTCCTGCTCGGAACGCCTCGATCCTAGGACCGTTCCGGGCCGGGCGCCATCGGGAGGCCCTTGCTGCTCAGTCGGCTTTGCCGTTTTGGCTCATCAGATACTCGACGAGCCCGTCGACGGCCTCGTCGGGCAGCGGGCAATGGAAGGTCTGCTGCATCTTCGTGACCTCGGCGTGCCACTGCGTCTTGGTCAGCGGCGGCTGCATATAGATGTAGTCCGGCGCGTGACAGGCGCCGCAGTAGCCCTGGGCGAGCTCGAGATTGGGGCCGTCCTTGTAGCTGTCGTGGTCCTCCGGCAGGGTGATCGAGACGATATCGGCGGCAGTGACGGGCCGCCCCAGCGCGAGCAGGGCGCCGATCGCCAGCATCGTGGCACCGAGGACAAGAGGTTTCGTTCGCATCGCGGCGTCTCCCTCAGCTCGCCTGGACGATCGTGGTCTCGACCACGTTGCGGAGGTACCCGCCCGGGTTCCAGCGCGGTGTCGAGCGCTGCGACTCACCGATGGTGTTCACCGCCAGGCTCTGCAGCGCGTAGCGCTGACCGGCCTGGGGCGTGAAGCTCGCCTGCCATTGGCGGAAGCTGTAGGGCCCGTGGTCCTGGCCGAGCTTCGCCTCGGTCCAGCTGGTGCCGCCGTCGGGCGAGAAGAGGATGCGCGCGATGCCATAGCCGCCGTCGAAGGCGATGCCCTGCACATTGACCGGCTGCCCGGCCGGCACCGTGGCGCCCTCGGCCTGGCTGGTGACGAAGGAGCGCACCGTCATGCGGTTGATCGGCACGGTCTGCACGTTCTTCTCACCGGGCGTCATGCAGCCGCAGGCATCGGCCGGGATGCGGTAGGCCTTGGCCATCCAGAAATTGTCGTCGACCTTCGGGATGACCTCGATGTCGGCCAGCATCTTGACCCAGTAGGTGGCGTAGTAGCCGGGCACGACGAGGCGAATGGGAAAACCGTTCAGGACCGGCAGGGCCTCGCCGTTCATCCGGTAGGCGACGATGGTGTCGGGATGCCGTGCCAGGTCGAGATCGAGGGCCTTGATGAAGTCCGGCACCTCGGGCAGCGGCCCCTCGTCGAGGCCGTTGAAGGTCACCTGGACCGCATCGGCCTCGAGCCCCGCCTTGTCCAGGATGTCGCGCAGCCGGGCCCCCTTCCAGACGGCGTTGCCCATCGCACCGTTGCCCCACTGGCCGCCCGCCACGCGCGGGTCGAAGAAGCCGCGGCTGTTGCCCGAGCACTGGCAGACGGCCGTGATCTCGACCGGATCGAAGTCTTTTTCCAGGCTCTCGAGGGTGAGCTCGAGCGGGGTCTTCACGCGGCCCCTGACCTTGAGCCGGAAGGCCGCCGGGTCGATCTCGGTGGGCACCACCGAGAGGTGCCAGCGGACGAAGAAGGCGTCGTTGGCGGTGATGACGCTCTCGTCGAAAAGCGCCATCGGCGTCTCGAGCTGGACCGGCCGCGACGTCAAGAGCATGAGCTGACGCTTCTGCGGGTAGGTGACGAGCGACCGTGTGCCGTTGGCGAAGGGCAGCGTCATGCTGTCGGCGGCGAGCGCGGCCAGGGACCGTCCACCCATCAGGCCGACGCCCGCCGCGAGCCCCATCAGACGGATCAGCCGTCGCCGCCGCTCATCGGCCGGCAACCCCGCACGAACGTCCGGCGTGCCGCTCGAAGCCTTTTTCATTTCTCGCCCCCCTGCGAGCGAGCCGCACGGCGAAGGAGGCCGACGGCATCGCTGCGATCCTGCCGCCTGATCCGGCAGCCCATGAACGATAGTTCAGGACCGGGTGGACACCAAGACCATCGAGCGCGGGTGGCGATCCCTTCGAGGGGGTGTGCCGCCGCTCTTGACCGCCGGCCGCGAGGACGATCGCGTGCGGCCGGTGATGATCCACCACGCGGTGCTGGGCAGCCTCGAGCGCTTCATCGGCGTGCTGCTCGAGCATCACGGTCTCGACCTGCCCTTCTGGCTGGTGCCCGAGCAGGTGGCCGTGCTGCCGGTGGCCGAGGGCCAGCAGGCCTATGCCGATCGTGTGGCGGCCGAGCTTTTGTCAGTGGGGCTGAGGGCCGCGGTCGAGGGTGCCGGCGAGAGCCTGCCCCGCCGCATCGTCGCCACGCGCGAGCGCGGCGTGTCGGTCGTGGCGGTGGTGGGTGCGGCCGAGATATCTGGCGGCGGCGTGGCGCTCCGCTGGCGGGACGGCCGGCGGCAGGCCCCGGCCCTGGGCGAGGCCGCGGCCCTGCTGCGTCGGCAGGCGCGGCCGGGCAGGGCGAGGCTGCCGCTCGCACCCCAGCCCGGCTGAGGGGGGCCAGCGACGTTGTGGTCGGCGGACGGATCAGGAGGAGGAGAGTAGGACGACGATCTTCAGCCTCTGCGCGACGGCCTTCACCTAGCCGCTACCCGCGCCCGGCCTGCCTTCGTGGCGTCGGGCCGGGTTGTGCCAGGTCGGACGGCAGCTCGTCCTCTTCCCGGGGCGGCTCCCCACCTTCCCGGCCCATGATCCGGTCGAACTCGGCCAAGTCCGCCCGAGCCCGGCGTTCGGCGAACGCCTCTTCCGTCGTCATGGCGGCGACCTTCTCCGCGATGGCAACCACGACGAACTGGTTGATGCTGGTGCCGTCCTTCCTGCTCAGCTTCTCGACGGCCGCTCTGAGAGACAGGGGCAGCCGAAGTGGGTAAGTGCTTGCTCTGGTCGTCATGTCCGTATCCTCCTTAGAACTTCTCCCGGGTTGAGAACCTCTATGCCGAAGCGGGCCGGCACAGCGCCGTAGTCGCGGCGATTGAAGGTCGCAAGTGCATCGGCCCGCCCGTTGACCGCCGCTTCCAGCACCATCTCGTCGCCTGGGTCGCGCAGCTGGGGTCGCCAACGGAAATGCGCTTCGACGGGCTCAGCCAACAGCACCAAACCATCAAGGACCTGGTCGATGTCCCGGGCGGTCAAGCCCGATGCGAGGCGGTGTTCCGGGAGCTGGCAGATAGCCTCGTATTCGTACAGGAGCACTGGGCTGAGCAGCAGCGTTGCTTGGCCCTGCCGTATGGAGCGCAGTAGGGCCGCCGATCCTCCTGCGGGGCTGCGCAGCGCCGCGACGACAACATCGGTGTCCAGAACAAGCCTCATATCACCCATGATGTCACATCCTAGGTGATATTGATAGTATCGGCGCAGGGCCAGCGACGGGCTTCCCCTCGCCTCTTTCTTCCGGTCGGGCGTCTCGCTCTCTGCGGGCCGTACGGCGGGACACGCGGCCTTCGTTGCCTTCGAGCGGAGGGATCGTGCCATCGAGGCCCGACTACGCCGGCCGCGTGGACGGAGGCTCTCGAGGGGCTGCATGCCTCCGTGCGTGCCTCGACGGCGCGCAGCACGGCGATCATGTCGGCCTGGCCCAGCCCTTGTGCCTCTGTCTCGCCATAGAGCTCCTGACAGACATCGATCAGCGGCGAGGCCAGCCCTGCGTCGCGGCGCGGCGAGGGCGACCAAGCGATTGTTCTTGAGCGCGTCCGAGACGGCCGCCTGGACGTCGAAATCCCCGGCCACCAGCTTCGCCGCCTTCACCTGCGCGACATGGCTCGCCATCGGGCCGGCGTCGAGCACGGCCTGGCTGGGCGCGCCGACGCGGCCTGTCCTGAAGCCTTGTGCGAGCTTTCGCCGTCCCGGGGATCGCTCCACCCGCCCCCGTTGGTCAGCCGGCTGCGGCCGCCCTCCCGCCCAGCAGGCGGGTCAGGGCCCGGCCCACGAGCGAGGCGTCGATGCCGAGCGCGCGGCGGACGAGCCGGTACTGGTAGACGTTCCAGATGATCACGATGAGGCTCGTCGCGAGCACGGCGCCCCACAGGCCCAGAAGCGGGATCAGGGTGACGTTGAGGAGAATGTTGGCGACCATCAGGACGGTGTTGAGCCGGCTCGCCTCGCGGTGATAGCCGCTCATCAAGAGGATCTCGCTCGTCGGCCCGAAGAGGATGTCGATGAGCCGGGCCACCGTGATCGCCAGCATCACCCCCCAGACCTTGGGGAATTCGGGGCCGAAGAGGCCGAGGATCCAATAGCCGGCGACGGCCAGCACGACGCAGCCGATGGCGGCTGGGGTGATGGCCGCCCAGTTGATGGCGCCGATCGTCTGGCTGAGCGCTGCGGTATCGCCGGCGGCGCGGAAGCGGGCGATCCGTGACAGGCCAAGGGCGTTGATCGCCCCCGAGGCGAAGGAGACGAGATCGGCGAGACGCCGGGCCACCTGATAGAGGCCCACCTCACCGGGCCCGAGGAGCGCTCCGATGATGAGCACGTCCGTCTCGGAAACGAAAAAGTAAAAAACGGGCGTCGTCACCATGTGGAGCGAGATGCCGAGCCAGTCGCGCCACGGGCGGAAGCTTAGGCAGCGCCGATCGACCCTGCCGATCCGCGACGCGGTCTGGGCGGCGAGGGCGGCGACGGCGACGAAGGTCGCCAGGATGTAGGCTGCGACCGCTTCCGTGGCGCCGATGCGCCCACCGAGCAGCGCCCACAGGCCGAAGAACAGAGCAGCGAACAGCAGCCGTTGGGCGATGTTCTCCCAGACCATGCCCGCGAGCGGCAGGCCCAGCGCGCGGGTCGACTCGGAGAAGTAGCGCATCAGGCCCACGGCCAGGACGAGCATGGCCAGGATCAGCGGGTCGCCCGCGACAGCGGCGGCATCGGAAAGCAAGCGCAGTGGCCAGGCGGCGACGAAGCCGACAATCGGTGTCACGACGCCGATGACCAGGACCGAGAACAATGAGAAGCTCGCCGCCGCGGCGCGCCGGTCGCGGTGGAAATAGCGCGTCAGGATGCGGTTGGAGGAGATCGGCAGGCCGAAGGTCGCCAGCACCACGAAGATGTAGGAGACCGCCATGGCGTAGGCGTAGGCGCCGTAGCCCGCGGCCCCCATCGTTCGCGTCATCGCGATCGTGAGGCCCATCGTCAGGACGGTGCCGACGATCCGGACGAGGAAGCCGCCGGCACCGACGCCCAGCATCTCGGCGCCGTGGCGGCCCAGGAGCCGGGTCGGAAGGGCGGCGACCCGCCGCCAGATGCCGGCGATCACCCGTGGCGCGCCCTACGAGCTGCCGAGCATGACGGCGCCAGCCCTCGGGCGGCACTCTCCCAGGCGGGATGGTCTAGAATGGTTCCCCCATCCGGCGGTCGCTTCGGCCTGCCTGCCGGGGCTGTGACGGCCACGGTTGGTGGGAAAGTCTTAGGGCGTGCGCGCGCCGTCCGTAAAGGTGCAGCTTGGTCGCGGGCTCTTCTACCTCACCGTTCCTCGACCATCGCCACGCCGCTCAGGAGGTGCTCTTCGTGCTCTTGAGCAGGTCGTCCTGCTTCCACTGCAGCTTGGTGGCGTCGTACTGGGGCAGCTTGAAGGCCCAGCCATCGAGCTTGGCCTGCAACGCCTTGGCCTTCTCGACCACGTCCTTCGAGGGCGCGACGCTGGCCGGCGGCGTGGCGGCCGTGGCCGTGGCCGTCTTGGCCGCCTCAGCGGGCGCCGTGGTGGCGGTGGCGCTGCCGGCGTCGGCGGTTGCCGCAGGCATCGTCCCGGCGGCCGGCGCTCCACTCGCGGCCGGAGCCGCGGCCGCCTGCGGCGGCGCGGTCTTCTCGGGCGGGGCGGCGGCCGTCATCGGGGCCTCGGCGCTGACGTCGAAGCGGGCCCAGGTGGCAGCCTTGTCGCCCGTGCCCTCGGGCGCCAGGGTCGCCACGACGACGAGGCCGTCCACCGTCTCGAAGCGCGCCTGGGCAGCACCCGCCGGGAAGGTGACCTCCTTGGCGGGCTTCACGCCGTCCAGCTCGAGGCCGGAGACGGAGCTGGCGAGCTCATCGATCTTCTGGGCATCGGCGGTGCGGCCCTCGGGCACGCCGGCCAGCTCGAGCGCCGTCGCCTCTGGGGAAGGCCTGGCCATGGCTACGGCGTCAGGCGTGCCGGGGCGCAGCGTGACCCTGGCGATCTGGTCGCGCGGGATGTCGATGATCTGCTTCGTGACCCAGTCGAGCGGCGTCTTCGGCACGTCGATCGCCCGGTCGGCGAGCCAGGCCTGATCCTTGCCGTCGAGGCGGACATAGCTGCCGCTGCTGCCGGGCCCGTAGAGGCCGTACTTTGCTTTGCCGACGACGACGGCCGCCAGGTCCTTGCCCTTCGCGTCCTCGAGCTTGACCAGGACGGACTTCGCCGTCTTCTCGGTGGGATCGCCCAGATCGAGGCGCGGCAGGAGCTTTTCCTGCGCCGTCTTGGCCTCGACCAGGTGGGTGTTGGCGAGGGCGAGCGCGAGGGCCTGGATCTTCGACGCGTCGGCCGGGTAGCCGCCGGCCTGATCGACGGTCCAGCCCTTGTCGCCCTGGCGGATCGTCGTCGTCTGGCCGTCGGCCGTGACGCTGACCAGGGCTACGTCGTTGATGCGGCTCGCGAGCTCGGGGACCAGGGGCTTGTCGACCTCGGTGCCGCTGCCGGGCATGGCGCGGTGGGCGACGGACCAGCCGGCGAGCAGCACGCAGACCAGCGTGGCAGCGCCGAGGAGGATGAACGAACGGGGCTGCATGGCTCCTCCCGACCGGCTCAGGCGTGGGCGTCGAAGTGGCGGCGGTAGCGGAAGCGGCGCACGAGGGCGAGGCCGATCGCGAAGATCGCAACGAGGATCGGCACCGCCGCGATGTCGAGGAAGCGCACGCGGCTGCGCAGCCCCTCGATGTCCTGCTGCAGCGCGTGCTGCACCTGGCGGAGCTGCTGGCGGGTGTCGAGGAGCTGGCTCCTGAACCCGTCGATCTCCTTTTGCTGCTCGGCGGAGACGATGGTGCCGGCCGAGGCGCTGCCGCCGACCTGGAGCTTCGAGAGCTTGCCCTGCAGGCTCGAGAGCTTCTGCATCAGATCCTGCTCCTTCGCCTGGTAGGCCTCCTGGGCCTGGCGGCGGATCGCCAGGACCCGCGTGAAGGGCCGGATCGAGACCTGGCGGCCCCTGAGACCGGCCAGCACCTCGCTGCCGTTCAGATAGTCGAGCGAGTTGGCGACGAAGCTCGGCATTGTCGGCGACCGGTATCTCCATGTCCTGCCCGAAGGCCGCCTGGCTCGCGAGCCAGCTGCGGTTGTCCAGCATGTCGGTGTCGGCCACGACCTCGACCGCGATGGGCCCCTTGGACTGGGTGAGCCTGTCCTTGCCGGCCTCGACCCCCTTGGGCAGCGCGTCGGCGAAGGCCGACTTCGCCGGGCCGGTGATGCGCGCCGCCATCACGAGCTCCTCGCCGCCGGGCTTGAAGTCCCGCAGCAGCGACGGCGGGTCGGGATACATCGCGACCTTGTCGACCGGGATCTCCTGGGCCTGCCTGCTCGAATGGAGAAGCGGCGTGAAGGTCGTCGTCGCACCCTTCAGCGGCTCGAGGATGCCGGCCGTCTCGACGTTGATGCGGTTGAGCTGGGCCACCGTCGGATCGTCGGCGAAGGCGCTCTGGTCCAGGGACAGCCAGGGCAGATAGTCTACGATCTGTGTCTGGCCGCCGTTCGGGAACTGCACCTGGCGGGCATATTGCGGATCGCCCACCACCTTGGCCGGCACCATCTCCACACCCCAGGCCTTGAAGAGTGGCTCGAGATCGGACGCCATCGGGCCCGGAATCTGCTGGCGCTGACGCATCGCCGCCGCCTCGGACTGCGGGTCGACGAAGACCATGGCCTTGCCGCCGTGCAGGACGAACTGGTCGATGGCGTAGAGCGTCTTGTCCGAGAGCTTCTGTGGAAAGATGATGACCAGAAGCTTGGTGTTCTTATCGAAGCTCGTGATGTCGCCATCCATGTAGTGGATGTCGTAGAACTGGCCGAGCTCGGTATAGATCTTCCAGGGCTGGTACTGGCTCGCCGGGTCGCCGTTGACCGGCAGGCCCGAGATCATCGCCACCTCGGGCTTCTGCGGATTGGCGAGGTTGTAGACGAGCCGGGTCAGATCGTATTCGAGGAACTGCTCGCGGTCGGGCGAGAGCACCGGGATGGCGTCGACGTCGTCGGTGCTGTTGGTTCCGGCGATGCCGAAATAGCCCGTCGTGCCGCCATTATCGAGGGTGATCGGCTGCAGCCCGAAGCCCACCGCGCGGTCCTCGGCCTGCGAGAACGGCTCGGGGTCGATGTACTCGACCTTGAGCTTGCCGTCGCTGCGCTGGGCGTAGGTCTGGAGCAGGTCGCGCACACGGGTGGCGTAGGAGGCGAGGAACGGGTTGGTGTCGCGGACGGTCTTCGAGACGTAGAGCCTGAGCGTCACGGGCTCGGGCAGCTCGGCCAGCAGCTTCGTCGTGCCCTGGGAGAGCGTGTATTGCCTCGCCTGGGTGAGATCGAGCTGCTGGCCCCGCAGGCTCAGCGCCGAGAAGGTATTGAGCGAGACGAACAGCACACCGGCGAGCACGAGGCCGCCAATCGCTAGCTTGCGCCGGTCGACGGGCATGATCCGGGTCTCCTCACGCCGCCTTGGTGAGATCGGTGACGAGCGTGTTGACGATCAGGCAGATGACGATGAGCGAGACGAAGAAGACCGCCGTCGGCAGGTCCACCACACCCTGCGTCAGCCGCGAGAAGTGGGTGAGGAAGCTGAAGGACGCGATCGTGTCGACGACGATCTGCGGCGCCCAGCCACGGAAGGCGGCCAGCACCATGTTGAGGCCGCTCATCAGGAAGAAGAAGCAGGCGGCGGCACCCAGCACGAAGGCGATCACCTGGTTCTTGGTCAGCGCCGACATGCAGGCGCCGATGGCGATGAAGGCGCCGGCCATGACCCAGGAGCCGAGGTAGCTCACGAGGATCACGCCATTGTCGGGATGGCCCAGATAGTTGACCGTGATCCACATGGGGAAGGTCAGCGCCAGCGCTATGCCGGCGAAGATCCAGGCGGCCAGGAACTTGCCCAGCACGGCCTGGAAGGTGGTCACGGGCAGGGTCATCAGAAGCTCGATCGTGCCGCCGCGGCGCTCCTCGGCCCAAAGGCGCATCGCGATCGCCGGCACGAGGAACAGATAGAGCCAGGGCTGAAAGACAAAAAAGCTCTGCAGGTCGGCCTGGCCGCGCTCGAAGAAGTTGCCCATGAAGAAGGTGAAGGCGCCGGCCAGCGCCAGGAAGATGACGATGTAGATGTAGGCGAGCGGCGTCGTGAAGTAGGCCGCGAGCTCGCGCTTGAGGATGATCCAGACGGGACGCATCGGCTCTGGCCTCAGTGAACGCTGGCAGGCGGGGGCGGTGAGCTCGCGGAAGACGTCGTCGAGCCTGCCCTGCTCGACCACGAGCTCGTCGATCTCGACGCCCGCCCGGCGCACGGCGTCGCCCACGGCCGTCGTGATCGGCACGCCGTCGGCCGGCACGAGCAGCAGGCTCGCCACGCCGTTGACCTTGCCCAGCGGCCGCACCTCTCGGACCCCCGGCACGCCGGCGGCGAGCTGCTCGATGCGCGGCAGCAGGTTGACGTTGAAGGTGAGGCGCACGGCGTTGTGCCACTCGGAGCGGCGCTTCAGCTCGTCGGGCTTGGCGTCGGCCACGATCCGGCCGCGGGCGATGATGACGGCCCGGGTGCAGACCGCGTCCACCTCTTCCAGGATGTGGGTCGAGAGGATCAGCGCCTTGTCCTCGGCCATGGCGTGGATCAGCTTCCGCACCTCGTGCTTCTGGTTCGGATCGAGCCCGTCGGTCGGCTCGTCGAGAACGAGAACCGGCGGATCGTGCAGAATGGCCTGGGCCAGCCCCACCCGGCGCTTGAAGCCCTTGGAAAGCGTCTCGACCGGCCGGTGCGCGACCTCGCCCACGGCCGTGCGCTCGATCGCCTGGGCCAGCCGGGTGCGCAGCTCGGCACCGCTGAAGCCGCGCATCTCGCGCGATGAAGGTGAGGAAGGCCTTGCACCGTCATGTCGCCATAGGCCGGAGCGCCCTCGGGCAGATAGCCGACCCGGCGCTTCACCTCGATCGGCTGGCGCACGACGTCGAAGCCCATGACGCTGGCGGTGCCGCCCGAGGGTGCGAGGAAGCCCGTCAGCATGCGCATCGTGGTCGACTTGCCGGCACCGTTCGGCCCGAGAAATCCCAAAACCTCGCCCCGCTCGACCGCGAAGCTCACATCCTCCACGGCATGGACCGGGCCGAAGCGCTTCGCCAGCCTGTCGAGCCTCACCATCTCCTGCACGACCGCCCTCCGCTGCTGTTCCGGCGCGACGTCTTTCCCGAGCCGAATCACCATCCGCGTGGGCCTGCGCGAGGCGGCCCGGACAGATTGGGGCTTTCCGTTACGCAGGCAGCGCATAGGAGACAAGCGTCGATCGCATCAACCCCTTTTCCAATGAAGATATTGTCATTCAAAGGAAATCCGCCGCGGCCGGGCCTGCGCCGCAGGCAGCGGGGGCTCTGGTCGCTCAGTCGCGGGGCGGGGCCTCGGGGTGGAGAGCTGCGGCCCCGCCGCCCTGCCGCTTGGCCTCGTAGAGCGCCCGGTCGGCAGCCTCGAGCAGGGCTTCCGCAGCCCCGGCATGATCCGGAAAAAGCGCGATGCCGACGCTGGCGCGCAGCGTCACCGCCTGGCCGTCGACCTCGAGCGGTCGGGCCAGCCGCCCGAGCAGGCGCTCGGCCAGGACGAGGGCGTCCCCTGCTGTCTCGAGATCGGTCTGGATCAGCACGAACTCGTCGCCGCCGATGCGGGCGATCGTGTCGGTCTCGCGGATCTCGGACGAGAGCTGGTCGGCGAAGGCCTTGAGGACGAGATCGCCCTGCCGATGGCCCAACGTGTCGTTGACCTCCTTGAATCGATCGAGGTCGAAAAGGAGAAGGGCCACCTTGCGCCGCGAGCGCCCGGCCGCGGCCAGCGCCCGCTGCAGGCGCTCCTCGAAGATCAGGCGATTGGCGATGCCGGTGAGTGGATCGGCGAAGGCGAGGCGACGGATCGCCGTCTCCTCGCGCCGCCGAGCCGTGACATCGCGGATGACGGCGACGAGGACCCTGCTGCCGCGGCCCATCAGCTCGCCGATCGACACCTCGAGCGCCAGCGTCTCGCCCGTCGCGCCGCGGGCATCCGTCTCCTGGGCGACCACGTTCTGGACCAGGGGCGGCGGTGGCCAGCCGCCCAGCACGCGCGACAGGAAGTCGAGGCCCAGCAGCTCGCTTGCCGGAAGCCCGGGGATCCGGTCGCCCTGCCCGCCGAACAGCGTCTCGGCCGCCGGGTTCATCACCCTGATCCGCCCCACCGCATCGAGCACCAGAACGGCGTCGGGGACGATGTCGGCGATCCGCAGCAGCGGATCCTCGGGGTCGCAGGCGACGAGCATTCCTTCGACGCGGTCGTTCAGGCCGAGCGGCTGGATGACGCGCTGGCTGGTGATGGGCAGCACGCCCAGCACGGGCTCGTGCTCGGTATAGAGGGGCTCCTGCCGGACCTGGACGGCCCGGTAGGTGGCGCGGACGAAGAGCCCCATGGGATCGCCGAGCTGGGAAGCCAGCGTGCCCGTGAAGTCGCCCCCGAAATGGCGCGCGAGCTGGCGTCCGAAATACCGATAGCGGAAGTCCGAGCCCCCGGCATCGGCATCGAGCACGAGAAGATACTCGCGCAGCGCGCCATAGGCCTCCGGCCGCACGGTCGCGAGCGGGACCAAGGACCGGCCGGCACGGAGCGCCTCAAAGCGTTCCTGGAAGCGGAGGAGCGTCGGCGAGCGGATATCCGATCGCGTCGGCCGCCAGACGACGACCGGCGCGCGCGCGCCGACGCTCGTGAAGAGCCGGCAGACGCGCTCGAAGCGTTCCTCGACCAGCTCCTGTACCAGGCTCTCGACATCGCCCATCGGCGACCGACCATCCTTCGGGCCTCATCCTCGGGGCAGTCTGACCGATCGGCACGCCCATCGCCATACGCCACCGTTGGGCGCCCGACGCGATTGGGCTAAAGGAGGCGGCGGCGCAGGCCAGCGGGGATGGAAGCGATGCTCGGCACCTTCAAACGCCATGGCCGCGCGCTCGAGACGGTCCAGCTCAGGCCCGGGCTCGACTTGGCCGAGGAGATCGTCTGGGTCGACCTCCTCACCCCGACGATGGAGGAGAAGCGGTTCATCGAGGGGGCGCTGGGGATCGAGGTGCCGACGCGCGAGGAGATGCGCGAGATCGAGGCCTCGTCCCGCGTCTACGAGGAGGGCGAGGCGCTCTATCTCACCGCGACCGTGCCGGTGAACGCCGACGAGCCGTCGCCCACCTCGACCGAGATCACCTTCATCGTCAAGCAGGACCGGCTGGTGACGCTGCGCTATGCCGAGCCCCGGCCGTTTCGCGGGGTGAGCTCGAGGCTGGAGCGGCAGGGCGCCCTTCTGCCGAACGGGGTGGCGGTGCTGTTCTGGCTGCTCGATGCGATCATCGCGCGGCTGGCCGACGTCCTCGAGCGGGTGACCGCCGACATGGACGGGCTCTCGCACGAGATCTTCGCCTCGGCGACCAGCAAGCCGGGCGCCAGCCACGAGCGACCGGACCTCGTCCAGGCGCTGGCGCGGATCGGCCGCGACGGCGACACGGCCTCCAAGGTCAGGGACAGCCTTTTGACCCTGCAGCGCATCCTGCTGGGCGTGAGCACGAGCGAGCGCCTGCCGGCGGGTGCGCGCAAGGAGGTCCGTCAGCGGGCCCGCGCCCTCACCAGGGACATCGGCTCGCTCACCGACCATTGCGGTTTCCTGTCGAGCAAGATCAACCTCCTGCTCGATGCCACGCTCGGCCTTATCAGCATCGAGCAGACCAACATCATCAAGATCTTCTCGGTGCTGGCGATCGTCTTCCTGCCGCCGACGCTGATCGCCAGCGTCTACGGGATGAATTTCGCGGCGATGCCCGAGCTGCATTGGAGATGGGGCTACCCGTTCGCCATCGTCCTGATGGTCCTCTCGGCCATCCTGCCCTATCTGTTCTTCAAGCATAGGCGATGGCTCTGAGCGACCCCTGCGGGTGTAGCCTCCAGGCGAGGGTCTGGGCTGCGTCGGTCCGAGGTTGTGCGGACGGGGACGACCGCTAGAATTGCGGCAGATTTGGAAACGGGCCGCCCACCGGCGGCAGCGGGAGGGAAGGATGGCGAAGTTCGGGATCGGACAGTCCGTCAGGCGGGTCGAGGACCAGCGCCTGGTGCAGGGCGCCGGCCGCTACACCGACGACATCAGCCTACCGGGGCAGGCCTACCTCGCGGTGGTGCGCTCGCCCTATGCGCATGCGACGATCAAGGGCATCGACACCGCTGCCGCCAAGGCGGCGCCGGGCGTGCTGCTGGTGGCCACCGCCAGCGACCTCCAGGCCGTGGGCGACAACAACATCCCCTGCTTCGCGCCGGTCGACAACCGCGACGGCTCCAAGCCGCCGATCCCGAAGCACCCGATCCTCGTGGGCGACAAGGCCCGCTATGTGGGCGACAACGTCGCCTTCGTGGTGGCGGAGACCCGGGCCCAGGCGCGGGACGCGGCCGAGCTGGTCGAGGTGGACTACGAGCCGCTCGACGCCGTGGCCGATACGGCAGCGGCCCTCGAGCCCGGCAAGCCCCAGGTCCACGCCGAGTGCCCGAACAACATCGCCTATGACTGGCACTATGGCGACGCGGCGGCGGTGGAGACCGCCTTCGCCAAGGCCAAGCAGGTCGTCAAGCTCGAGCTGATCAACAACCGCCTCGTCGCCAACGCGATGGAGCCGCGGGCGGCGGTGGCCGAGTTCGACAAGGCCACGGGCGAGCTCACCGTCCAGACCTGCACGCAGGGCCCCTGGGCCTTCCGCGACACGCTGGCCGCCAATCTCGGCCTGGCACCCGAGAAGGTGCGGGTCGCCACGCCCGACGTGGGCGGCGGCTTCGGCATGAAGGCCATGTACTATCCCGAGTACACGATGGCCGCCTTCGCAGCACAGAAGCTGGGCAAGCCGGTCAAGTGGACGAGCGACCGGGCCGAGGCCTTCCTCTCCGACAGCATGGGCCGCGACCACGTCACCACGGCCGAGGCGGCGTTCGACGAGAAGAACCGCATCACGGCGCTCCGGGTGAACACGATCGCGTCGATGGGTGCCTACTACTACCTCTTCGCACCCTTCATCCCGACCGGCGCCGCGCTCAAGGTGCTGCCGGGCGTCTACGACATCCCGGTGCTGAGCTACGGGGTCAAGGCCGTCTTCAACAACACCGTGCCGGTCGACGCCTATCGCGGTGCCGGCCGGCCCGAGTCGATCTACTGCATGGAGCGGCTGATCGAGAAGGCGGCGGGCGAGCTGGGCGTCGAGCGCGCCGAGCTTCGCCGCATCAACTTCGTCAAGCCCGAGCAGATGCCCTACAAGACCTCGGCCGGCGAGCTCTACGATTCGGGCGAGTTCGCCCGCGTCATGGATGCCGCCATGGGCAAGGCCGACTGGAAGGGCCTCGCCGCCCGGCGCGAGGAGGCCGGCAAGCGCGGCCTCTATCGCGGCATCGGCATGTGCTACTACATCGAATCGACCATGGGCGATCCGACCGAGCACGCGACGATCCGCTTCGAGACCAACGGCGACGTCTCGGTCCTCGTCGGCACCCAGTCGAACGGGCAGGGCCACGAGACGGCCTATGCCCAGGTGCTGACCGACCGTCTGGGCGTGCCCTTCGAGCGCATCCGCGTCATCCAGGGCGACACGGCGCAGATCAAGTCCGGCGGCGGCACGGGCGGCTCGCGCTCGCTCACGGCACAAGGCATGGCGATCCGCGACTGCTCCGACGTGGTGATCGAGAAGGGCAAGGCGTTCGCGGCGCAGGTGTTCGAGGCGGCGACGGCCGACATCCAGTTCCTCGAGGGCACCTTCAAGGTGGCGGGCACCGACCGCGAGATCGGCATCATGGAGCTGGCCGAGCAGGCGCGGAAGATCACGATCCCCGGCATCGACGCCGGCGGGCTGGACTCCTCGGCCACGACGGTGCTGTCGGCCTGGACCTTCCCCAATGGCTGCCACATCGCCGAGGTCGAGGTGAATCCCGACACCGGCATCACGACGGTCGTCAACTACAACATCGTCGATGATTTCGGCGTGGTCCTGAACCCGATGCTGGTCGAGGGCCAGGTCCATGGCGGCGTCGTCCAGGGCATCGGCCAGGCGCTGCTCGAGAACACCGTCTACGACGGCAGCGGGCAGCTGCTCACCGGCTCGTTCATGGACTACGGCATGCCGCGCGCCGACAACATGCCGTCCTTCAACTTCTCGACCATCGAGGTGCCCTGCAAGAACAACGCGATGGGTGTGAAGGGCTGCGGCGAGGCCGGCTCGGTGGGCTCACCGGCGGCGGTGATCAACGCGATCATCGACGCGCTGAGCCCGCTGGGCGTCACCGAGGTGGACATGCCGGCGACGGTCGAGCGGGTCTGGCGCCTCTGTCAGGCCAATCGCAAGGCCGCCTGAGCGAGACGGGACGGGTGGCGCTGCGCTAGCGCGTGGCGCCACCGAGACCCGCGAGGCTCTCGAAGCAGGCCGAGGCGAAAGCCACGTTGATCGTGGCGCTGCCGATCATCAGCCGGGCGAGGCTCGAGCCGGTGAGCGTATGCACCGGGCGACGGGCGGTGTCCGCCACATAGCGTTCCCAGAGCGCCAGATGGGCCGAGGTCCAGGCGTCCGCCAGGGCCAGCGGCGTCGCCGACAAAGCCGGGCCGGCCGCCTCCTCGATCGTGCGTCGCGCTTCGGCTGCCGGAGCACCCGGGACCGACAGGGTCGAGATCACATAGCGGCGTTGCCTGTAGGCGCTGTCGTTCGCCGCAGCGGCGACGAAGGTCACGTCCTTGGCGACCAGGCCGGCCCGGATGACGACGGGCTTCTGCCCTGCATGGCATGGTGATGGCGGCATTTTTCTTTTGGTCTGACTTAACGGCTTAGCCTCAACCGCCTCGGAAGGCGTTCCTGGGGCGCAGGGTCTAGCCCGCCTCGGAACGTTCCACAAGTCGGCGCGGTTCCTTTGTGACCGTTACGTCACAGACATCGAGAAAGAGTCACCAGAAGGAAACAGGGCGCACTCGCATGCGCGCCGGGGGCGGGATGCCTCGGCGAGGCCGAGCGGAGCGGCCGCCAGCGGCGCTTCAGAGCGGCGAAGGGATCGGCTCGCCGGCGCCGGGCGGGCAGGCGCCGACCTGATAATGCTCCTGGATCAGCTGCCAGGCCTGCTCGGCCGTCTCCACATAGCGGAAGATGTCGAGATCCCGCTCGTCGATCACCCCGGCCTCGACCATCGCCTCGAAATTGACGATGCGCCGCCAGTAGCCGGCATCGAACAGCAGCACCGGCATGCGGCGCGCCCTGCCTGTCTGGATCAGGCACAAGGTCTCGAACATCTCGTCCAGCGTGCCGAAGCCGCCGGGAAAGACCACCAGCGCCCGCGCGCGCGTCAGAAGGTGCATCTTCCTGAGCGCGAAATAGTGGAACTGGAAGCAGAGCTCGGGCGTGACGTAGGGGTTGGGCGCCTGCTCGTGCGGCAGGACGATGTTGTGGCCGACGCTCATGGCACCGGCCTCGGCGGCGCCGCGATTGGCGCCCTCCATGATGCCGGGACCCCCGCCGGTGACGATCGTGTAGATCGGCCGCCCGCTCTCGTCCTTGGCCGAGGAGGCGAGCGCGGCGAAGCGGCGGGTCTCGTCATAGTGCCGCGAGAGGGCGAGGAGCTGACGCGCCGCGGCGGCGGCCCGGGCGATGCGCGGATCGTCGGGGGTGGCCTCGGCCTTCGCCTCGGCCTCGTGCACGCGCGTCTCGGCCTCGGCGCGCTCGACGATCCGAGCGCTGCCGAAGACGACGATCGTCCGCTCGACGCCCTGGGCCTGGAGCGCCAGCTCGGGCTTCAAGAGCTCGAGCTGCAGGCGCACCGGCCGCAGCTCGTCGCGCAGCAGGAACTCGGTGTCGGCGAACGCCAGCCGATAGCTCGGCGCCGCGGTCTGGGGCGTCTCCTGCGTGCGCTTGGCGAGGCCCGCATCCTCGCGTGCGCTCGGCAGGTTGACGTGCCTCGTGTCGGCCTCGTCCATCGCTCATCTCCAACGGCCGTTTCCGGCGGGCGGGCTCTTGTGGCGCGAGGCGGGCGAGGACGCAATGCATGAGGTCGGCGGAGCTGCGCCGGCCGCCGGATACGGAACCGGCCCCGCAACAGGCGTCGCGGGGCCGGCTCGTCGACCGCTGATGAAGAGGCTCAGCCTATCAGGCGGCGAGCGACTTCGCGTCGTCGAAGTTGGCGGTGGCACGCTTCACGAAGAGGTCCACCACCTCGTTCTGGGCCTTCATGCCGAGGTCCATGGTCTCCTTGACGTCGGCCATGGCCTTCTCGAGGGCCGCCTTGGCCTCCTCGACATAAGCCTGGGGCTGCTTCTTCGCGTCCCAGCCCTTCATGAAGCCCTCGCTCTTCGCGAAGTATTCCTTCATGAGGTCCGTCTGGCGCTTGGCGACGGTCTGGGCCAGGTCGAACATGATCCGCTGAGCGGCGACGAACGTCTCGATGTTTGCCTTCTGCATGGCAACCATGGCGTCCATGTCGAACTTGGGCATTGGCGGAAGAGCGTTGGACTTCGTGGTCATCGGTTTCTCCGAGTGGGGTCGCCGGTGATTGTTGCGGCGCAGCAAACATATCGCATCTTGGGTTTCCTTAAGCAAGAAGCTGGATGCTGCGACGCACAAATCGTGGGGACGATCTCATGCGACGAGTCGTCCCACCCGCTCGAGGGTGGCGGGTGCTGCCAGGCCGTAGCGGTCGAGCGTCGGCTCGACGATGCGCCGGACCTCGGCCCGGCCCAGGCTGTCCATCAGGGCGCAGGGCGGCTTGCCGAACCTGAGCGCCAGCCTGGCGCCCTGATCGATGTCGCCCGGGCTCGCCACACCCTCGTCCAGCTCCTGCAGGATCGGCAGGAAGCAGCCGAGCATGACGCGGTCGGCGAGCAGGCGCCGCCGATCCTCGGGGATCGAGGCGGCCTCGCCGATCTCCCACATGCCGTCGGCCTCGCCCAGCTCGACCATCGAGCGGGCCGGCGCATAGAAAGGTCCGAGCGGCTCGAGATTGTGGATGGCGTGCAGATTGATGCGCGGCTTGACGAGGTTCATCACCTGGAACGGGCCGGCCGCAGCACCCAGCACCTCCTTGGCCACCATGTCGATCTCGGCGGGCGAGCCCTCGCCCGCGTCGAGGGCGCGGACCGCCTCGTTGGTGTAGGGGCAAAAGAAGCGGTTGACGGCAAAGCCGTAGCTGTCGTGGCAACGCAGCGGCGTCTTGCCGGTCTGCTGGCAGAAGGCGAGTGCCGCCTCGATCGTCGGCCCCGCCGTCTCCGCGCCCTGCACCACCTCGACGATCGGGCTGACCTGGGCGGGGCTGAAATAGTGCAGGCCCAGGAACCGCTCGGGCCGTGCCACGTGGCGGGCGAGATCGGAGACGCGCAGGCAGCTCGTGTTGGTGGCGACCAGCGTGTCGGGCTCGAGCGTCCGCGACAGCTTGCCCAGGATCTCGGCCTTGAGGTCGAAGTCCTCGAAGACGGCCTCGATCACGAGATGACAGTAGCGCAGCTGGTCGAGGCCCGGCTCCGTCACCAGCCGCGCCAGCGCTGCATCGGCCTGGAAGCCGTCGAGCCGGCCCTTCTCCACCGAACGGGCGAAATGGCGCTTTGCCGTCGCGATCGCCTTCTCGAGCTGGCCGGCGCTGCTGTCCACCAGCCGCACGTCGAGGCCGTGCTCGACGAGATTGATGCCGATTCCTGTGCCCATCGTGCCGGCACCGACGATGCCCACCCTGGCGATGCCCATGCGTCAGGGATCCCTTTCTGTCAGGCCGGCCCGAAAAGATCCGGCGCCAGCTGCTTCTCCAGATGCGCCTGATCGAGCCGCACGAGATCCTTGTCAATCTCGAGCCGACCCGGTCGGCGACGATGGCCGGCACCGCGGCCCGAAGATCGTCCAGTGTCCCGGGTGCCGCAACCAGCACCAACCGCTCGACGCGGCCCTGGACCACCGCCTGGCGCAGCACCGCCGCCAGCTCGCGGGCGAGATGCTCGTTCTGGTAACGCCCCGGGTCGGTGCGAGGATCCGTGCCGCCGCGCTGCCCGGGCCCGCTCGAGGAGACGGCGCCGCTGCGCGAGACGCTCTCGGTCCTCGACCTGATCGGCATGGCCCGAGGCAACCCACGCCGGCCGAAGCGTCGATGACCATCCCCGATGAAGGTTGGTGCTGCCTTGCGCTGGATCAAGAAAGAAGGCCGGGGGATCCGGCCGGAACGGCGATCAGGCGGAACGTCGGCCCAGGTGCCGGGTCAGCGCTGCCACCGCCGCCTCCAGGCGCTCCTGCGAGCGGCAGGTGTCGAGCACGACGAGGCTCGGCGCATGCCGCCGGATCTCGGCCTCGAGCCTCGATGGATCCTCGTCCGCCAGGGCCTCGATCGTCACGCGGCCTGCGCCCGGGCCCAGCCGGCGCCGCGCCTCGCCCACCCGGTCCTCGGCCGAGGCGAGGCCGCCGCCGAGGCAGAGCACGACCAGCGCCAGCCGGCCGTCGGCGGCAAGGCCCGCGCCCAGCTCGAGCGATTCCCCGCCGCCGTCATAGACGACGACCACCGGCCCCCAGCCCCGCCCGACCAGCAGGACGGGGCAGGGCGGCGGCCTGGTCGGGCGGTGCCCCGCAGCGGCGCGCCGCAGCCTCGTCCCGAGCGCCAGGATGTCGCCGGCCTCGAGCGGCGCCTCGGCAAGGCCGCCCGCGACGATCTCGAAGGACCAGTGGACGCGCTGGGCCTCGGCGCTGCGGGCCAGCGCCAGCCGCGTGCGCTCGGCCACGACGCGCATCGCCCGGCGCGTCGACACGATATCGAGGCCCGCCTCCTCGACGGCGCCCTGCGAGACGATCCGCGCGAAGGGCAGGCTCGCGGCCGCCAGAAGGTCGGCGTCCTCGAGGAACAGCGCCAGCATCTCGCGGTGCAGCCGGGCGGCCAGCCTGACCGCCGCCTCGACGGTGCGCAGGCTGTCCTCGTCGCCGCCGATGGCGACGACGAGGCGCGACCTGCCGACCGGACGCTCCTCGCTCATGTCTTGTCCTCGCCCGCCCCAAGCGCCTTGTCGTCGTCGGGCCGCCCGAAGGCGCGACGCTGCTCCGCCAGCACGCGCAACCGATCCTCGACCTTACGAAAGACGCTGCCCTCGGGGAAGAGACCGTTGGCGCCGCGCCGGCCAGCGGGCATGCCGGTCAAAAGCTCGATGCCCTCCTCGATCGTGGCGACCGCGAAGATGCGGAAGCGCTCGGCGGCGACGGCGCGCCTGACCCGGTCGTGGAGCATCAGGTGGCGGCGGTTGGTGGCCGGGATCAGCACGCCGTTCTGCCCGTCGAGACCGCGGGCCGCGCAGAGGTCGAAAAAGCCCTCGATCTTCTCGTTGGCGCCGCCGATCGCCTGCACCTCGCCCTTCTGGTTGACCGAGCCGGTCACCGCGAAGCACTGCCGGATCGGCACCTCGCCGATGGCCGAGAGCAGCGCATAGAGCTCGGCCGAGGAGGCGCTGTCACCGTCGACCCCGCCATAGGACTGCTCGAAGACGAGCGAGGCGGAGAGCGACAAGGGCACGTCGGGCGCGAAGGTCGAGGCGAGAAAGCCCTGAAGTATCAAAACACCCTTCGAGTGCAGCGGGCCACCCAGCTTGACCTCGCGCTCGATGTCGACGACGTGGCCGCTGCCCATGCTGACGCGGCAGGTGATGCGGCTGGGCCGGCCGAAGGCGAAGCCACCCATCTGCAGCACCGAGAGCCCGTTGATCTGGCCCACCGCTTCGCCGCTGGTGGCGATGCCGATGGTGCCCTGGACGATCTGCTCTTGGGTCAGCTCGCGCACGCGGTCCAGCCGGTGGGTGCGCGAATCGCCGGCCTTGACGACCTCCTCGCCGCCGATGACGGCCTTGCCGGCTTCGCCCGCCCAGAAATCGGCCTCGCGCAGCAGGTCGACGAGATCCTCGAGATCGGCCGTCAGCTTGTCGATGTCGCCCGCCTGGCGCACCGCATGCTCGAGCACGCGGGCCACACCCTCGCGGTCGAGCGGCCGCAGCTTCTCGTCCCGCGCCATGCGGCCGATGAGGCGGGCATAGAGGCCGATGGTAGCCGCATCGCGCACGACGCGCTCGTCGAAGTCGGCCGCGATCTTGAAGAGGCGCGGGAACTCCGGGTCCGCCTGGGCCAGCAGATAGTAGATCGTGCGATCGCCCACGAGGACGATCTTGACGTCCAGGGGCACCGGCTCCGGCTCGAGCGTGGCGGTGGTAAAAAGGCCCGCCGCCTGCGTCGGCGCCTCGATGCGGATGAGCCCGGCGAGCAGCGCCCGCTTCAGCCCGTCATAGGCGAAGGGACGCGTCAGCAGCTTTTGCGCGTCGAGGATCAGATAGCCGCCATTGGCGCGATGAAGGGCACCGGCCCGGATCATCAGAAAGTCGGTGACGAGGTTGCCCATCTCGGCCCGGTGCTCGATGCGGCCGATCAGCCGATCGAAGCTCGGATCGTCCTCGTAGACGACGGGCGCTGCCGCGACCTCGCTGCTGTCGACGAGGAGGTTGACGCGATAGCGGCGGAAGAGCGGGTGGCCGTCCTCCGCCAGCGGCACCTGCTGGCCGCTCGATTGCTCGGGGATCTGCAGGAACGCCTCGACATGGTCGATGATGTCCTGGCGCGCCTTGTCCAGCTGATCTTGCACCTCGGGCAGGTCCTCATAGGCCGGCCGCAGCGCGTCGAAGAGATAGCCCACCGCGAAGGACGCAGTCGCATCGTTGAGCTTTTTGAGCTTGTCCCGGGTCTCCTTCATCCAGGCGGGCCCGTGCGCCAGGGCGTCTCGGAGCTGCTTCTGCAGCGCCTCGACCTCGCCTTCGATCTGCTTTCTGGTCGCCTCGGGAAGCTGCTGGAACTGCTCGGGGTTGACGATCTTGCCGTCCGCCATCGGCGCGAAGGCGAAGCCCATGGGCGCTCTGATCAGCGCGATGCTTTTCGCCCGGGCCGCCTCCTCGACCTCGCCCGCCGCCTGCTCCTGGCGCTCCTTCAGCTCCTCCTCGATGACCTGGCGCCGCGTGCGGTACGCCTCGTTCTCGAAGGCGTTCCTCAGCGCCGGCAGAAGCTCGGCCAGCAGCCTTTGCATGTCGCCGCGCAGCGAGGCGCCGCGGCCGGCAGGCAGGTGGAGGAGACGCGGCACGCGCGCCTCCTTGAAGTCCGCCACGTAGCAGACGTCGCCCGGCCGGGCCTCGTCCTTTGCCTTGGCCTCCAGCATCTGGCGGATGACGGTGTGCTTGCCGATGCCGTCGGGGCCCAGCGCGTAGATATTGTAGCCGACCCGGCGGCTCGACAGCGCGTAGCGCAGCGCCCCCAGCGCCCGCTCCTGGCCGATGATGCCGTCGGGGTCGGAAAGATCTGCGGTGGTCTCGAAGGGCAGGTCGGTCTCGGGGCAGCACCAGCCGAGAGCCTCGTCCGACAGTGGCGCTATCTCGGCCATGGGCCTCCCCCTTCTTCCAGCCCGTCACTCTGGCGCATCGAGACTGGTCGTGTTCCACGTCCTATAGTGGTCCGCCGTGAGACAGGGTCAATCCACGCTGACGATGCACGCGCGCCCGAGCCTCGACCGGACGGCCGTCCTCCTGCTGCTGCTCCTCTGCGCCTGCTGGGGGCTGGCGCAGGTGGCGATCAAGGTCGCCAACGAGGGCGTCTCGCCGGTCTTCCAGGGGGGCCTGCGCTCGCTCGGCGCTGCGCTGCTCGTGCTCCTGTGGTCGGCGTGGCGCGGCGTCGGCCTCACCCGGCGCGACGGCACGCTGGGCTGGGGCCTCGCGGTGGGCCTCCTCTTCGGCTTCGAGTTTTGTCTCTATTACGCCGGCATGTCGCTCACCACCGCCTCGCGCGGCGTGATCTTCCTCTACACCTCGCCCTTCGTGGTGGCGCTGGGCGCCCATCTCTTCCTCAAGGGCGACCGGCTCTCGAGCAGCAAGGTCATCGGGCTCGTGGCGGCCTTCGCGGGCCTCGTCGCCGCCTTCGCCGACGGGCTGCGCTTCGCCTCCGCGCGCGGCCTCCTGGGCGATGGCCTGTGCCTCGCCGCCGCCGTCCTTTGGGGTGCCACCACCGTCATCATCAAGGGCTCGCCCTTGACCCGCGTGGCACCCGAGAAGACGCTGCTCTACCAGCTGGGCGTCTCGGCCCTGCTCCTGCCGGCGCTGGCCTGGCTGCTGCACGAGCCCGGCCTCTTCCGGCCCACGCCGCTCGTGCTGCTGGCCATCGCCTACCAGATCGTCGTCGTCGCCTTCGCGAGCTACGTCGCCTGGTTCTGGCTCATGACCCGCTACCCGGCCTCGCAGCTCGCGACCTTCACCTTCATGGCCCCGATCTTCGGCGTCGCCTTCGGCGGCCTGTTGCTCGGCGAGCCGGTGAGCCTGACGCTGGTGGCCTCGGTGGCCCTGATCGCCGCCGGCATCTGGCTCGTCAACCGCCCCGCCAGGAGCTCGCCGCGGTCCCTGCCTTCCCGCAGATGACAGGCGCGTCGGCTTGCCCTAGATCCGTCTCGCTGCTCGCCCGTCGTGGGGCGGCGTCACGAGGGGCGGCCGGCCGCTGACGAGCCTTGCTCTCGATAGCCTCAACTTCCTGCTGGCCGATGTGCGGGGCGCGCTCGGCCCCTATCTTTCCATTTTTCTCCTCACCTCGGAGCACTGGGACCAGGCCTCGATCGGCATCGTGCTGACCGTGAGCGGGCTCGCCGGCATCGCGGTGCAGACGCCGCTGGGGGCGCTCGTCGACAGCGTGCGGGCCAAGCGGGCGATCGTCGTCGTGGCGCTTGCCGGCATCGCCGCGGCCGCGCTCGGCATCGCCCTCGCCCCGACCTTTCTCGTCGTCCTGGCCGCCATGGTGCTCCTCGCCGTCGCGGGCGACCTCGTGGGCCCTGCCGTCTCGGCGATCACGCTGGGCCTCGTGCCGCGCGAGGCGCTGGCCCGGCGCCTCGGCCGCAACGCCGCCTTCGACCATGCCGGCAACGTCTTCGTGGCGCTGGTCGCCGGTGCCGTCGGCTGGTGGATCTCGCAGCGCGCCGTCTTCCTGCTCGTGCCGGTCTTCGCGGTGCTGGCGACCGCGAGCGTGCTGACTGATCCCGGCGCAGGCGATCGACGTGGACCGGGCGCGCGGCCTCGAGCCCGGCGGCGTCGACGATGGCGGCCCGAAGCCCTCGGGCTGGCGCACGCTCGTCGAGTGCCGGCCGCTTCTTCTCTTCGCCGCCTGCGTTCTTCTTTTTCACCTCGCCAACGCGCCGATGCTGCCTCTCGTCAGCCAGAAGCTGGCGCTGGCCGACAAGCAGGCGGCAACGGCGCTCACCTCGGCCTGCATCATCGCGGCCCAGCTCATCATGCTGCCGATGGCGATCCTCGTCGGCGCCACCGCCGACCGCTGGGGCAGGAAGCCCTTGCTGCTCGCGGCCTACGCCATCCTGCCGATCCGCGGCGTGCTGTACACCTTCTCCTCGGCCGTCCCCTGGCTCGTGGGCGTCCAGCTGCTGGACGGGGTCGGCGCGGGGCTGCTGGGCGCCCTCACGCCCCTCGTGCTGGCCGACCTGATGCGCGGCACCGGCCGCTACAATGTGAGCCAGGGTGCCGTCGCGACGGCGCAGGGCATCGGCGCCTCCGTCAGCAACGCCATCGCCGGAATCATCGTCGTCGAGGCCGGCTATAGCAGCGCCTTTTTGACCCTTGCCGCCTTCGCCGCCGTGGCGCTGGCCGCCCTTTTTCTCATGATGCCCGAGACGCGCGAGCCGGCCAGGGACGCCGCCCAGACCCCTGACGCCGCCGTCGACCAAGGTGCGGCATGACGGGCGACGCGCTCCTCATCGTGACGCTCGCGATCTTCGCCTTCACCTATCTCGTGCTGGCGATCGGCCGCCTGCCTTTTTATCACATCGACCGGGCGGGAGCGGCGCTGCTGGGCGCCAGCCTCATGGTGGCGGTGGGCACGCTCAGCCTGAAAGAGGCCTACGCCGCCATCGATCTCGACACCATCACGCTGCTGCTCGGCATGATGATCGTCGTGGCCAACCTCAAGCTCTCGGGCTTTTTCCAGCTCACCAGCGCCTGGGTCGCAGGGCGGGCCGGGCATCCGCTCGTGCTGCTCGTGGGCGTCACCCTGGTCGCCGGCTTTTTTTCGGCTTTTCTCGTCAACGACACGATCTGCCTCGCGATGACGCCGCTCGTCCTCGAGCTGGCGCTGCTCTTGGGCCGCAATCCTGTGCCCTACCTCCTGGCCGTCGCCATGGCCTCGAACGTCGGCAGCACCGCCACGACCACGGGCAACCCGCAGAACATCATGATCGGCAGCCTGTCGCAGATCCCCTATGGCAGCTTCGCCGCCGCCCTGTCCCCGATCGCGGCCGTGGGCCTTGTTTTGACGGTGCTCCTGATAGCGCTCTTCTATCGGAGCGAGTTCTGGACCCGAGAGCGCCTGCGGGCCGTGACGCCGCGCGTCCGCTACAACCGGCCCCTCATGCTGAAGTCGGTGGCGGTCACCCTCGTCATGGTGGCGCTCTTCTTCGCCGGCCAGCCCATCGCCAAGGTCGCCATCGTCGCCGGCGCGTTTCTGCTCCTCACCAGGCGGGTGAAAGCCAAAAAGATCCATCGCGAGATTGACGGCGGCCTTCTGCTCATGTTCGCCGGGCTCTTCGTCGTCGTGGCCGGGCTCGACAAGGTGGCGCTCACACCCGAGGTGATGGCCGCCGTGGGCCGGCTGCACCTCGATCAGGTGCCCGTGCTCGCCACCGTCACGGCCGTCCTCTCGAACCTCGTCAGCAACGTCCCGGCCGTGCTGGTGATAAAACCCTTCATCCCGGGGCTGCCGGATGCGCAGCATGCCTGGCTCGTGGTGGCGATGGCCTCGACGCTCGCCGGCAACCTCACCATCCTGGGCTCGGTCGCGAACCTCATCGTCGTCCAGAGCGCCCGCTCGCGCCACGTCGAGATCGGCTTCTGGGAGCACCTGAAGGTGGGCCTGCCGCTGACGATCCTGACGATCGCCGTGGGCGTCTTCTGGCTCGGGCGGCCCTGAGCCCGGCGCGCCCGAGCCTCGTCGCCCGGATCTATCCGGACACCTTGGCGACGTGCCACACGCCATTCTTGCCGTCGCCCATCATCTCGCCCGCCTTCTTGTCCTGCTGGAAGAGATAGAGCGGCTTGCCGTCATAGGCCCACTGCATCGAGCCGTCGTCGCGCTTGATGATGGTGAAGCTCGCCCATGGGCTTGTCGGTCGCCGTCGCCATCGCCGGCGGCCAGAAGCCCGCGCACTTGCCCGTGCAGGCCGACATGCCGGGCTTGTCCTTGTCGAAGGTGTAGAGGGTCATGCCCTGGGACGTGGCCAGCACCTCGCCGGCTTTCGTCTTCTCCACCTTGAAGGGCCCCATGTCCTGGGCCACGAGGCTGGTGCTGGCCAGTCCCATCGCCAGGAGGCCGCCGGTGGCGGCGAGCAGGGCGAGCCGCATCTTGCGCATCGCCATTTCTCCCTAATCCCTGTTGGTGCCCCGCGCGCGGCGGGGAACAGGAGAGAAGGTAGCGCGCGCCCGGGACAAATCCCCGGCTGTCAAGGCACCTCACGCAAACGTGCTCTCGGCCGATCCGGATCCCGAGAAGGCGGCGGCGATGCCGACGACCCCGGCTTCCATCGCCAGGACGCGCACCACCGCCTTCTCCCGAGGCTCAGCCCGAAAACGTCACTTGGCGACGATGACGCCGATCTCGACATTGTAGTGCACCGCCGCGAGGCGCGCCTCGACCGTCGCCCGCGCGGGTGCCGAGCCCTCGGCCAGCCACGCGTCCCACACGCCGTTCATCTCGTCGAACGTGCGCATGTCGGTGAGCCAGATGTTGGCCGAGAGTATCTTCGACTTGTCCGTCCCGGCCTGGGCCAGGAGCTTGTCGATGCGCTCGAGGATGTTCTTCGTCTGCTCGGCCACCGACGCCCCCGGCTTGTCGGCCGCCACCTGCCCGGCGAGATAGACGGTATCGCCATGCACCACCGCCTGGCTCATCCGCTTGCCGGCCTCGATACGCTTGATCGCTGTCATGTCCGTGCTCCCGTGAATGGCGGGCGGACCTTAGAGGCGAAAGCGGCGGAGGTCAGCCCGTGATCGGACCTAGCTAGACGTAATCAACCCCGTAGGTATGCGCCCGCCGGGGGAGGCTCTGGCTACGCGAAAAGATGACCCGGCACTTCGTCCCCGGACCCCCGAGCAGTAAAGCGGTAAACCCTCATAGGGTGAGCGCCCTGGCGACCCGGAACCCCGCAAGGAGGTACCGCTTGTCGGGCTCGCTATAAAGCGGCCCGCCGCGCGGACGTACCCCGGATAGGGAGCAGCCCACGAGCCGCCGCGGAGGACCCGCGCCCAGCAATCGCCTGTAATCCAGGCGGAGCCGTCAGCGGGAGCGCCCTTATAGCTGTCGTGATAGCAATCCTCCACCCACTCAGTGATGTTGCCGTGAACATGATAGAGGCCGAAAGGATTGGCCGGAAATGTAGGATCGTCGACCGCTACCGTTTTCTTTCGGTAGACACTCTTCTTATCCGAACCGGAGGTATAGTTGCCTGCGTAGTTGGCTTGCTCGGTCGAGATGCTGGCCCCTGTCCAGAACGGTGTCGTCGTGCCACCCCGCGCCGCATACTCCCACTCCGCCTCGCTCAGCAGCCGATAAGGCTTCTTCGTCTTCCGGCCAAGCCAGCCGATATAAGCTTCCGCTTCGGTCCAGGTGACATTGAACACGGGCCGCCGGCCGCGCCCCCACCTGAGGTCGTCGACGTTTGCGCAGACATTCTCCGCCACGCAAGCGTCCCATTCATTGAACGTAACTTCGTACTTACCGACTGCGAATGGTGCAGCAATCGTGACCTTGTGCTGCGGCCCTTCATCGTCCCAATGGTTCTCCTCCTCCCGCGGCGAGCCCATCATGAACGTTCCCTTAGGAACGACCACCATCGTCGGGCACCAGCCGGCGCCAGCACAGTCGTCGAACTCAGCACCGGGCACCAGCAGGGCCGTCGGGCTCTCCTGGGCGACGAGGAAAGGCCCGTCCTCGTACTCGCCACCGAGCGGCCTTGGCTGATGGGGGATGATCGCCGTCCCGCGGACGTCGTCGGCTTCGATGTCGACGCGAGTCAGCACGATGCTCGAGACACTGCCGCTCCGGCGGTCTGAAGGAATGGTCTGCTCGTGTCGGATCGCGGGGGTCGGCTTGGCAGAGCTCTGCGGCTCGCCGATGGTGTCGGCCAGGACTGGCCGTGCCGCCATGATTGCCACAAGCAAGAGCAGCGGCGTGAGGATGAGAGCTCTAGCCGGGGCCGCACTCACCCGGCCGGCCCGGAGGCGGGCCACGGCCGAGAGCAGCGCCAAGATCGCCCTCACAAGCGCTGACAAGTACACCTCGGCGAGGTTTTGCTTCCTACGGCTCGCGGTGTCAGGGGCCCGCAGATAGCGTTGCCAGACGCGAAAGTTCAAGAGGCAGATCACAGCAGCAACGACAATGACAGTGGGCCGTCCCGACATAAGGATGCTCCCGAGACTTCGGGCTTCTTATTGACTCCTCAGAATAGGCTCTTATGCGCGGCTGCTCAACTGAACTTATATTCCCCGCTCCGATCACTCCTCCGGCAAAATCAACCCCGTGCCCGTAAACCCCCCATCCACGCACAGCACATGCCCCGTGACGAAAGCCCGCCCCGGGGCCGGCCAGATAAAAGACGGCGTCGGCCACGTCCTCGGGCTCGCCGTAGTGGCCGGCCGGGATGCGGGCGAGCCAGGGGGCGCGGGTGGCGGGCGGGTGCATGTGGCGGACCATCTCGGTCTCGATCGGGCCGGGGGAGATGGCGTTGACGGTGATGCGGTGGGGTGCGAGCTCGACCGCCGCCACCTGGGTGAGGTTGACGACGGCGGCCTTGGAGGAGCCGTAGGCGGCGCGGTGGGCGAGGCCGCGCATGCCGGCGGTGGAGGCGATGTTGACGATGCGCCCGCCCGTGCCCTGCAGGACCATGCGCGAGGCCGCGGCTTTCAGGGCTGCGAAGAGGCCGAAGACGTTGATCCGGTAGACCCGCTCGAAGTCGGCCACGGTATGCTCGAGGATCGGGCCCTGCACGCCGATGCCGGCATTGTTGACGAGGATGTCGACGCCGCCCAGGGCCGTCGCCGCCTTGTCGATGATGGGCCCGACGCCGTCGAGGTCCGAGAGATCGAGCGCCACGGCCCTTGCGTCGGCGCCGCCGGCCCGCAGCTCGGCCGCCACCGCCTCGACCGCGTCGAGCTTGAGGTCGGCCAGCGCCAGGGCAGCCCCCGCCTCGGCGAGGCGCCGGGCGACGACGCTTCCGATCCCTCCGGCGGCCCCGGTGACGATGGCACGCTTGCCCGCGAGCGACATGGCAGCCTCCTTTTTTGTCACGGCGATTGCCGCCGATGGTGGCGGACCACGCGGCGGCGAGGCAATGCATAACATTCGGTAAGTCAGCCTCGCGGCGCTTCCGGACTAGGCTGCCGCTCCGATCACCCCCAGGGCGGCGGTGAAAAACATGCCCGTGCCGCCGATCTGGAGAGGCCGATGATCCCAAGGAAAACCCTGGCGCGCCTTCCTGCCCTGGCGACCGCGGCGCTGCTCGCCGCCGTGGGCCTCGCCACCGGGCTCATTACCGCCTCCCCGCCGGCACGGGCCGCCGATGCGGCCGGCGCGCTCCCGGGCGACATCCTCATCGCCGACCGCGGCGGCGGGAAGCTGCTGATCGTCTCGCCAGAGAAAAAAATCGTCTGGTCGATGACGCTCGCCTGGAAGAGCAAGCCCGGCGCCCATTCGAGATGGGCGGACGACGCCTTCCTCACGCCCGACCACCGGCACATCATCTTCAACGAGGAGGACAACCAGGCGATCGACATCGTCGACATCGCGACGAAGAAGGTCGTGTGGACCTACGGCCATCCCGGCAGGAAGGGCTCGGCACCCGGCTATCTCAACACGCCGGACGACGCCTTCCAGCTCCCCGATGGGAAGATCGAGGTTTCCGACATCGCCAACCAGCGGGTGATCTTCATCGATCCCACGACCAAGCAGATCGTCAAGCAGTACGGCACCACGCGCGAGCGCCGGCACCGCCCGCCGGACTTCCTCAACGCGCCCGACGGCGCCTACCCGACGCCGGACGGCGGCCTCATCGTCACCGAGATCGGCTGGGGCCACGGCACCCACAGCTACCTCGACAAGATCGGCGCCGACGGCAGGCTCGACTACAGCATCAAGACCGATTTTACCTACGCCTCGGACGGCAACGTGACGCCGGGCGGCGATGTGGTGGCCGTCGATTGGGTCAAGCGGGGCGCTGCCGCGATCTTCGCGCCGGGCGGCAAGGTGCTCTGGCGGTACCGCCCCGCGTCGGGCCACGGCGCGCTCGACCATCCCTCCGACGCGGTGGTGCTGCCGAATGACAAAGTCCTGATCTGCGACGACTGGAACGACCGCGTCCTCGTCGTCGATCCCAAGACGAACAAGATCGTCTGGGAGTATGGGCACAAGGGCGTGGCCGGCAACGAGCCGGGCTACCTCAACATCCCCGACGAGGTGGTCCTGCTCCCGCCCGACTGGCGCTCGAAGCCGAGCTAGGAGGGGCCGCCGCCGAGGACATGGCGACGGATGAACGCCGTCATGAGGTCGAGCACGCGCTCGCGCGCCTGATGATGCGGGACGTGGCCGCAGCCGGGCAGGAGATGGCTCTCGACCGGGCCCGAGACGCCCCTGGCGATCGCCTCGACCTGCGCTGCCGTGCCGTACTCGTCCTCCACGCCCTGCAGCAGTAGCAAGGGCGCGCGGATGGCGGGCAGCGCCGCCTCGATGTTCCAGTCGCGGAAGCCGGGCGACAGCCAGGTGTCGGCCCAGGCGTCAAAGACTTCTTTTGTCTTGTCGCCGTGATGGCGCTCGAGGCGGCGCTCGAGGTCGCCACTTTCGAAGGCCTGGACGGCGAGGCGGATGCCGGCCAGCGCCTCCTCCTCGACGAAGACGTGCGCGGCCTCGCTCACCACCGCGAGCGGCTTGTCCGGGAAGGCGGCCGCAAACAAAAGAGCGATCGAGGCGCCGTCGCTGTGGCCCACGAGGATCGGCCGCTCGATGCCGGCGGCGTCCAGCAGCTCGGGCAGCGCGTGGCGAGCCTCGTCCTCGAGATATTTTGTCGTGCGCGGCCGGTCGAACGGATCGGAGGCGCCATAGCCCCAGCGGTCGTAGACGAGGCCCTGAAGGCCGAGGCGGGCACAGAGAAGATCGGGAAAATCCTTCCAGAAGCCGATGCAGCCCAGCCCCTCGTGCAGGAACACGATCGTTTTTTTGTCGGCTCTCTCGGGCAGCACGCGCTGGGCGGCGAGGCGGTGGCCGCCGGCGGAAACGACAAGAACTCGCGGCGGGTGGGCTGCACGGGCGCTTTTCCAACGGGATCGATGCTGGCAGCCCCTTAGCACAAAGCGCCCGCCGCGCCGCCCGCTCAGGAGCGCACGACCTCGTAGAGGGCGGGGTAGTGCGGGAGGCGCTCCTGGCTGCCGGCCGTCAGCTCCAAAAACTCGGCGCTGCTCACCGCCTTTTGGAAGTGCTCGGCCGACTCCCATTCGGCGATGTTGACGAAAGCGAACTGGGCGTCGGGGGAGACGGCCTTGTGCAGGCGGGTCGCGATGTAGCCGGGCTGCCGGCGCATGAACGCCGCCACCCGATCCCAGAACGCCAGCGCCTCCTCCTCCCGGCCCTTCGGCACCTCGAACGGATTGATCAGGACGACCTTGCTCATGGCTGCGGCTCCTCATGGGTGATGGGGTGGGCCTCGTCGGCCTCGAGCGCCTTTCTGGCGGCCTCGAGGGTGGCGAGGGCGTGGTCGAGGCCGGCGAGGCCCGCTGCCAGCCGGTTGGCCCAGCGCGCCTGCCGCTCGGTGGCGCTGGCGTAGGCCGTCCGTCCGCGCTCGGTGAAGGTGACGAGCTTCGCCCGCTTGTGCTCGGGGTTGGGGGTGAAGCGCACGAACCCTTCGGCCGCGAGCTCGTTGGCGACGCGCTGCACGGCCTGGCGCGTGATGCCCATGGCGCGCGCGATGCGGGCGACCGGCAGGGGCTCCGCCGCGAGGCCATGGCGCCCAGCACCTGCCAGCGCGCGCTCGTCGAGGCCGAGATCGCGGGTGAGCTCGTCGCCCGGCCGCGAGGAGCCGCCCGTTGAGACGAAAGACCTCCAGCACGAGCTCGGTGAAGAGCGCCCCTTCGGCGGTATGGCTGCCCGGCGAATCCATCATGACAATAGACTGTCAGAACGACAGTGTGTTGTCAATCATGCAGTGCGCAGGCGGCTCGTGGGCTCGGCCGGTCGAGGATGCCCCGCCCGAGCGCAGAAACGCGCTCACGGCGAAAGTCCTCGCCCGGTCGCTCGATGAAGGACAAAGGCCAGCCGCGTGTGCCCAGGTCGGAACTATTGAGAGTTTCCGTAGCCATGGATGATGCGCGAATGATAAAATGCGCCGATAGATCAAAGCGGGTCTCCAGTCATGCTTGAGCAGCAGGGGCGCGTGGTCGGCTGGCTCGCCATGCGTCGTTGCCGGGGTGGCGCTCACGGCCTGCGGCAACGACATCCCGAGCTATCTCGACCAGCCCGAGGAAGAGCTCGGGCTGCGCGAGAGCTGGTACGGCAGCGATCACCGGCTCTTCCACGCGGCACTGCTGCATCCCTACGCGGTGGGCCTCAGGACCAGCGGCTATGTCGTGGGCGTGGAGAAGGGCGAGCAGGACAAGGTCGAGGGACCCAAGGTCGAGCCCGGGCTGCTGGTGGCCGCGAGCGACACCGACAGCGATCGCTTCAAGGCCATCCGCGCCCGGCTCGAGGGCGACGAAAAATCCCATCTCGTGACGCATGTGATCCGCTACGAGGCGAGCGCCGATACGGACGGCCGCGCGCGCGTCACGCAGTGCGTCGTCTACACCGCGCTCGACCGATCTGAAAACAGCCCGCATCACGACGACCCGGCCGGGCGTCTCTTCAACCCGTGCCCCGCGCTCCCGGGCTACGCCCCGCCGCCGCAGCAGAGACCGGGCGCCTTCCCGGCGAGCTGGACCGCGATCGACGAGCTGCGCGAGCGGCTGATCCGCGACCTCCGGGATCCGCGCCACGGCTACACGGACATCCTCGTCGTCGTGATGGGCTGGAACACGGCGCAGGAGGAGGCTGTCGGCAACGTCAACGGCATCGTCGGCCAGCTTCTCGACGAGGCCCAGGCGCAGGGCCGGGATTTCCGCCCGCTCGTCGTGGGCGTCACCTGGCCCTCGGTCTGGGCGCTGCCCGACTGGTCGGTGGTGCCGGCGGCGCTCGTGCGCGGGCTCAGCTTCTTCAACAAGGCCGACGATGCGGAGGAGGTGGGCGTCACCTGGCTGCGCGAGGTCATAGCACACGCCGTGCTGCCGGCCCGCAAGGCGGCGCGGGTCGTCATGCAGCAGCGCGCGGCGGGCCCGGGCGCCCGGGTCGTGCTCATCGGCCACAGCTTCGGCGCCAGGGCGCTCGTCGCCGCCATCACCCAGCGGCCGCAGCTCCAGGCGCCGACCGGGTCGCCCGAGGGCTTTCTCGAGCGGCGCGATCCGGCCCTGCTGCTCGAGGGCGCCTTCGAGATCGACCGGCTCTTCGACTGGGACAGGAGGACGACGGCCCGGCCCCGCATGCTCGAGGCGCCGTTCTCGGCCGGCGACCCCACCCTCGTCCTGACCGCCAGCGCCTTCGACAAGGCGGTCAGCGCAGCGCTTTGGGGGTGGTATGCGGGCGACATTCGCACCTACGACGAGGCCTGCGGCCATGCGCTCGACGGCACGCCCTGGCGGGGCCTCTCCTTCGATGCGTTCGGCTGCGGGCTTGCTCGAAAGGTGGAGGAGCCGGCCTACGGCTTCGACCTCTGCACGCCCAACCAGCGCGTCGGGGTGGGGGTGGCGATGGACGGCAAGCGGGTCCGCTACATGGACGCCACCCACGTCGTCAACTGCACGCCGCCGGCCGGTGCCGGAGGCTCCCACAGCGACATCTATCGCCGCGAGACCGCGCGTTTTCTCTTGGACGAGCTGCGCTAGGCGGGGCAGGAAGGGGCCGGGCCGGCGGTGGCCCGATCCAGGGGGGAGGCTCTGCCATGTCCAACATGTTCTGGCTCGAGGACCGCGTTGCGCTCCTGACGGGCGCCTCGCGCGGGCTCGGCTTCGCCATGGCCGAGGCGCTGGCGGCGCACGGTGCCCATGTCATCCTGAACGGCCGCAACCAGGCCTCGCTCGACGCGGCGGCCGAGAAGCTGAAGGCCATGGACTACAAGGCCGAGGCCCTGGCCTTCGACGTCACGGACGCCGCGGCCACCATGGAGGCCGTCGAGCGCATCCGCGAGGTGCACGGCAGGCTCGACATCCTGATCAACAATGCCGGCATCCAGCACCGCGTGCCGCTCGTCGACTGGAAGGACGAGGATTTCGAGCGCCTCCTGGCCTCGCACCTCACCTCCGCCTTCCGCCTCTCGCGCGAGGCGGCCAAGCTCATGCTGCCGCTCAAGAAAGGAAGAATCATCAGCACCGGCAGCGCTGCCGCGATCCTCGCCCGGCCGACGATCCACGGCTACATCGCCGGCAAGACGGCGCTGCACGGCCTCACCCGCTCGATGGCGGCCGAGCTCGGCCCCAAGGGCATCACGGTCAACGCCATCGTGCCCGGCTATTTCGCGACCGAGATGAACACGGCCCTCCTCAACGACAAGGATTTCACCAGCTGGGTCGAGAAGCGCACGCCCCTCGGCCGCTGGGCCCAGCCGCACGAGCTGGGCGGCGCCGCCGTTTTTCTGGCCTCCGACGCCGCCAGCTATGTGAATGGCCATCTGCTGGTCGTGGATGGCGGGATGACCGTGACGCTGTAGGGCGGCTTTCGTTCCCGAGGGCTCCGCCGACCCGTCGAAGGTCGTCGCCGACCCGCTAACGCCAGAATCCCTCGTGCACCGCCCGTGCCTCGTCGACGAGAAGCGGTCCCACCACCAGGGTGGGCCGCTGGCCGCCGGCGAAGACGGTCCGGCAGGGGAGATCAAAGGTCGGGTTGTCGGGATGGGAGCCGGTGAGGATCAGCAGATCCTTCTCGGCCAGGCCGTAGACCACCCGCCCGACCCCCACCCAATAGACGCTGCCGGCGCACATCGCGCAGGGCTCGGTGCTCGTGTACATGGTGGAGCGGGCAAGCAGCCGCCGGTCGAACCGGCGCGAAGCCTGGCTCATCAGGTTGCGCTCGGCGTGGCAGGTGGCGTCGCGCTCGCTGGTCACCGTGTTCTCGGCCTCGAGCAGCACCTGGCCGTCGGGCCCCACCAGGATCGCGCCGAACGGGTGGTTGCCGTGCGCGCGTGCCGAGGCGGCAACAGCGATGGCGCGGCGCAGATGGACCTCGTCCTGCTCGGATGTCGGCATCTTTTGTTCCTTTCGGCTCGAGCGGTGCCTGCCCGAATGGCCGCCGATCTCGGGCTCGACGCTGATGGCTGAAGGGCCGTGCGTCAACCGAGGACCCGCCGCAGGCCGGGCCGATCCGACCTTCGGCGCATGATCCTCGACTGCCCGAGAACAGGCTGTGCCGTCCGTGCCGCTCGCAGCCTCGACCATGCCCTCTGTCGCTGTCCGAATGGGTTGGTGATCCGCAGGCGGTGTGCTGGACTGCCTGCGCCTGACCGGCGGGACGCGCGGAAGCGGTCAGCCGACGACGGGCATCTCGAGGCTCGGGACCAACAGGTATCTCCATAGATGGCCACGAATGACGACCGGCTGAGGATCGAGGCCGACCTCGTCCGTCGCCTGGTGGTGGCGCAGTTCCCGGCCTGGGCGCATCTGCCGGTCCGGCGCGTCCCCGTCGACGGCTGGGACAACAGCACCTTCCGCCTCGGCGACACCATGAAGGTGCGCCTGCCGACGGCCGGGTGCTACGCCGCCCAGGTGGCGAAGGAGCAGCGCTGGCTCCCCTATCTGGCGCCGCACCTGCCGCTGCCGATTCCGGTGCCGCTCGCCGTGGGCGCTCCGGCCGAGGGCTATCCCTGGCCGTGGGCGATCCATGGCTGGCTCGAAGGCGAGCCCGCGTCATCGCAGAACGTCGCCGATCAACGCCGCTTCGCGCTCGACGTAGCACGGTTCCTGCTGGCACTGCAGCGGGTCGACGCCGCCGGCGGGCCGCCGGCCGGGCCCGCCAACTTCCACCGAGGCGGCCGGCTCGGGGTGTACGACGCCGAGACGCGTCGCTGCGTCGCCGCGCTGCGGGGCGAGATCGACAGTGACGCGGCGCTGGCGACCTGGGAGGACGCGCTCGCCGCCAGCTGGTCCGGCCCCCCCGTCTGGGTGCACGGCGACATCGCCCCGGGCAATCTCCTCGTCGCGGGCGGGCGGCTCTGCGCGGTGATCGACTTCGGCTCCTGCGCCATCGGCGATCCGGCCTGCGACCTCGTCCTCGCCTGGACTCTTTTGTCGGGGGAAGCCCGCCGCCTCTTCCGCGCGACCCTGGCGGTCGACGAGGCGACCTGGGCCCGCGCACGCGGCTGGGCCTTGTGGAAGGCGCTGCTGATGCTCGCCGGCGACAGCACCGCCTCCGCTGCCGCCACATCCCAGCGCCACGTGATCGCGAGCGTCCTGGCCGACCGCGACCAGGCCTAGCTGCCCCGAGGTCGACCGCGGCTCAGATCTCGGCGGTGCCGCACAGCACGACGCGCCAGCCGTCGGGATCCTCGAAGGTCAGGCTCTTGTCCCGCCAGTAGGGGTTCTCGGGCTCGACCGGCTGGTGGCCGTGACCGGCGAGCCGGTCGCGCAGCCGCGCCAGATGGTCCGCGTCCGGGATGTAGAGGACCAGAAGATTGTCGCGGCTCGGCGCGGGGCAGGGGCTGCCATCCACGTGCTGCGTGAACTCGAGATGACAGCTTCCGTCGGGCAGGCCCAGCATCACGCCGTCATAGCCGGCATGATCCTCGAAGCGGGCGATCTCGGGCAGCCCGAGGCCGTCGCGGTAGAACGCTACGACCGCCTCCAGCCGGTCGGTCGGCCGGGCGAAGCGCACCTGGGCCAGGATCGTTCCGTCGGGCAGCATGGGGTCTCCTCCGGCAGGGGCTGGCCCGTCTCGGGCAGGGTGAGCGGCAGGCATGGCACCGGGCCTGAGCGCGCGCCGCCGGAACGCGGGGCGGGCTTGCATGTTTGATGCCGGCACCGCTCGTCTTGCCACGATCGCCCAGGGCCGCCCCGGCGAGGCCGGCTCGAGCGGTGTATAACGTTCGGCGCGTCCGGGCACGCGTCGGGACGGAAGCGACCATTACCGCCGGGAAGCAGGCCGATGCAGCTCTTCAAATGCCAACATTGCCAGCAGGTTCTCTATTTCGAGAACCACACCTGCGAAAGGTGCGGCCATCGCCTGGGCTATCTGCCCGCGATGGGCCAGCTGAGCGCGGTCGAGCCCGAGGGTGCTAACTGGGTGGCGCTGGCCGATCCAGAACCACGATACCGCTTCTGTGCCAACTGGGAGCTGAACGCCTGCAACTGGATGGTCGACGCCGCGGGCGGTGAGCGCTATTGCCGCGCCTGCCGGCACAACCAGACCATTCCCGACCTCTCGGTGCCCGAGAACCATCGCAACTGGCAGAAGATCGAGGAAGCCAAGCGGCGGCTTTTTTATTCTCTCATCAAGCTGGGGCTGCCGCTGCCGACGCCCGACAGCGGCGATCCCGAGCCGCTGGTGTTCGAGTTCCTGGCCGATCCTCGGACCGGCCCGAAGGTGCTGACCGGGCACGACAACGGCATCATCACGATCTCGCTCGCCGAGGCCGACGATGCGGCGCGCGAGGCGGCGCGCGAGCGCATGGGCGAGCTCTATCGCACGCTGCTCGGCCACTTCCGCCACGAGGTCGGGCACTTTTATTGGGACAGGCTGGTCCGCGACGGCGGCGATCTCGAGGCGTTTCGCGAGGTATTCGGCGACGAGCGTGCCGATTACGGCGAGGCGCTCAAGCGGCACTACGAGCAGGGCGCCCCGGAGGGATGGCAGCAAGGCTTCGTGAGCTCCTACGCCACCATGCACCCCTGGGAGGACTGGGCCGAGACCTGGGCGCACTATCTTCACATCGTGGACACGCTGGAGATGGCCGGCGCCTTCGGCATCAGCATCGATCCCGAGATCGCCGACGATGCCGCGCTCGAGACCGAGATCTCCTTCGATCCCCACCGCGTGCGGAGCGTGAAGACGCTCATCAAGGCATGGCTGCCGCTGACCTATGCCGTGAACTGCCTCAACCGCTCGATGGGCCAGGCCGATCTCTACCCGTTCGTGATCCCGCAGCCCGTCATCGAGAAGATGGCCTACATCCACGATCTCGTTCACCGCAAGCAGGCGGGCTGAGGCGGCCGGGACGGGCGCTCAGGCTGACTTGGGCTTCGTTTCCGGCGACCAGTAGTGGTGCGCGTACTGCATCCTGCAGAGGTCGAGCAGCTTCTCCTCGGGCAGGCCCGTGGCCAGCCGGTCCGGCACCATCGCCGACACGTCCAGCGACGGCCTGCCGAGGGTGATCCATTCCGACAAAAGCTCGCCCAGCGCCGGCGCCGTCGACAGCCCGCCGACGCAGCAGCCGCCGATGACGTAGAGCCCGGCGACCCCGGGGGCCGGGCCCAGCACATGCTGGCCGTCGGCCGTCATGGTCGGCAGCCCGCCCCGGTGCTCCTGCAGCGCCACGTCCTGGAAGATCGGGAACTGCACGGCCACGGCCGCCGCGAGGCGGCGCAGCACCCCGAGGTCGAGGTCGAGATCCTCGATGCGGAAGCCCTGGCCGGCATCTCGGCCATGTCGTACTGCTTGGGATCGGGCTCGTAGCCGCCCAGCATCAGGCCGCCCTTGTCGGGCCGCACATAGACGTTGGCGTCGATGATGCGGGTGATCGGCTGCTCCGGCCGGATGTCCGGAAGCGGCACGGTGATCATGAGCTGATGCCGCGTCGGCACGAGCTTCACGGCAGCGCCGCCCAGCGCCGCCACCTTGCGCAGCCAGGCGCCGGCCGCGTCGACCACGACGGGCGCCTTGATCTCGCCCCGGCTGGTGCGCACGCCCTCGACGCGCCCGCCGCCGGTGACGATCTCCAGAACCTCGGTGTTGGGCATCAGCGTGCCGCCGAGGCGACTGCAGGCCCGGGCGTAGCCCAGCGGGAGCTGCACGGGCTCGAGATAGACGTCCCGGCGCATGTGCATCACCGCGCGGACGCCCTCGGTGCGGAGATAGGGCATGAGGCGCGTCGCCGCCTCGTTCGAGATCAGGTCGACGTCGAGGCCCAGCCTCTTGCCGATGGCGAGCTCCTTCTCGAGCTGCGCCTCGTGCTCCGCCAGCCGCGCCACCTTGAGGCTGCCGGGCTGGTAGAACTCCATCGGCTCGCCCGTCTCCTCCTCGAAGCGCTCGATCTTCTCGACGGACCTGACGGCGATGCGCGTCATCGCCTCCTCCGAGCGGAGCTGGCCGCTCAGCCCCGCCGCCCGCGGCGAGGTCTGCGAGGCGAGCTCGGCCTTGTCGAGAAGCGCCACCTTCCGCCCGGCCTTCGCCAGGTGGAACGCCGTCGCAGCACCCAGCGCGCCGGAGCCGATGACGACGGCATCGACGCTGCCCGTGGCCAGATCCCCGCTCATGCTCTCTCCTTTTGAAGCCGGCCTCGGGCGAAATGCCGCTCGAGACTCCGCACGCCCCGCATCATCGGCCATGCCATGACGAGATAGATCCCGCCCGCCAGGAGATAGTACTCCATCGGCAGGTAGTAGGTGCCCGCGAGATCCCGAGCCCTGAGCATCAGCTCGGGTGCCGAGATCAGCGAGGCGATCGAGGTGTCCTTCAGGAGCGACACGAGGTAGTTGCCCAAAGGCGGCAGCACCGCAGGCAGCGACTGGGGCAGGATCACGTGGCGCAGGACCTGGCGCCGGCGCAGCCCCAGCATCTGGGCCGCCTCCCACTGGCCGGTGTCGACGGCCTCGAGCCCGCTGCGATAGATCTCCGCCACGTAGGCCGCACCGTTCAAGCCGAAGGCCACGACCGCGGCGGGGAGCGCGTCCAGCACGATGCCGAGGGGCGCCAGCCCGTAGTAGATGAGGAAAAGAAGGGCGAGCACGGGCATGCCGCGCGCCACCTCGATATAGACGAAGGCGAAGCGGGCGAGCCTGCCGCCGGCGAGCCGCATCAGCGCCAGGACAAGGCCCAGCAGCGCCGCCGCCACGAAGGAAAGGGCCGTCATCCGCAGCGTGCCCAGTGCTGCCAGCAGCAGCGGGGGCATGCTCTCGAGGAAGATGCTCCAGGTCATCGGCGGCCGCGGTTGACCCGCGCCTCCGCCCGCCTGATGAGGTAGCCCAGCGGCAGGCTCATCAGCAGATAGATCATGGCCGTCGTCAGATAGAGCTGGGTGCTGAGGAAGGTCTTGTCGACGAGGTTGCGGGTCCTGAACATCAGCTCGGGAGCCGCCACCGCCGAGGCCAGCGCCGTGTCCTTCAGAAGCCCGATCGCGAAGTTGCCGAGCGGCGGCAGCACGACGCGCATGGCCTGCGGCAGGATGATGATGCGCATGGCGGCGAGCCGCGTCATGCCCAGCATCTGCGCCGCCTCGAGCTGGCCCTGGTGGACCGAGGCGATGCCGGCGCGGAAGACCTCGGTGAGATAGGCGCCGCCATTGATGCCGAAGCCGACGATGGCGGCGGAGAGCGGGCTCAGCCGGATCCCGATCTCGGTCAGGCCGAAATAGATGATGAAGAGCTGGGTGAGCACGGGCACGGCGCGGAAGACGTCGACATAGACCGCGATGATCCAGCGCACGATCCTGGACGACGAGCCGAGGAGGATCGCGCACAGGAGACCGAGCACGGTGGCGATGATGAAGCCGCCCACGGTCACCTCGATCGTCGTGACCGCGCCGAAAAGGAGGACGGGAAGCGCTCCCCAGACGATCAGCCACGCGCTCAATGTGCGGGTGTCTCCACGGCGACATCGCCCATGGCCTGGCGATCGATCACGGCCCGCAGGAAGGCCTGGGTGCGGGGATGGGAGGGAGACCGGAACAGCTCGTGCGGCGGACCCTCGTCGACGATGCGCCCGTGGTCCATGAAGATGATCCGGTCCGCCACGTCCTCGGCGAACTGCATCTCGTGGGTGACGATCATCATCGTCATGCCGTCGGCCGCGAGACCGCGCATGACGTTCAGCACCTCGCCCACCAGCTCCGGATCGAGGGCGGACGTCGCCTCGTCGAACAGCATCAGCCGGGGCTGCATCGCCAGGGATCGGGCGATCGCCACGCGCTGCTGCTGGCCGCCCGAGAGCCGCTCGGGATAGTCGCCGGCCTTGTGATCGAGCCCCACTTTGCGCAGGAGCTCGTGCGCCAGCGGCTCGGCCTCCGCCCGCGGCTTCCTCAGGACCCGGGTCGGGCCGAGCATCACGTTCTCCAGCGCCGTCAGGTGAGGAAAGAGGTTGAAGCGCTGGAACACCATGCCGATGCCGGTGCGAACGCGCGCGAGCTCACGGTCCGACATCTCCCGCCACTTGCCGTCGACGAGCTTCTCACCGACGCGCTCTCCGGCGATGGCGACATGGCCCTCCGACGGCCGCTCGAGGTGACCGACGCAGCGCAGCAGCGTCGTCTTGCCGGAGCCGCTGGGCCCGATGATCGCCACCCGCTCGCCGACACCTACGGTGAGATGGACGTCCTGCAGGACCGCCACCTCGCCGAAGCGCTTGGACACGCCGACGATCTCGACGAGGCTCGCCGGCGTGCCCGCTTCCATCGGCCGGGTCATCGATCAGGAGAAGAGGGACGAGAAGTCCTTGGTCTTGTGCGCGCCCGGGCCGATCACGTTGCCATCCGCGTCGCGGTCGACGCCGATCCGCGGGTTCTTGGGCGGCGGCACCAGATAGTCGGGGTTGGTGATGCCGTATTTCTGCATGAGCGCGGCGTTCTGCTTCGTCGCCCACAGCCACTTGACCCCGGCGTTCACCGCGTCGAAGAGATCGTAGCTCTCCTGGTTCATGCCGATCACCGTGTGCTGCTTGCTGGTGAGCTGCGGGAAGTCGGGATCCGGCACGATCGGCACCTGCTTGAGGTTCCAGTTCGGGTTGTTGAGGATCATGTAGTCGACCAGGGGACCGTCCAGGACCGCGAAGTCGAGGCGGCCCACCACGACATCGCGCACGCAGCCGTCGCTGTTGTCGTAGAGCTTGACGTCCGTGGTGCCCGGAACCTTCTTCATCTCCGGCACGATCGTGAAGCCGCTCACGGTGCCGATCGAGTGCCCCTTGATGTCGGCGATGGTGATCTTGTCCGTGAAGGGCTGATCCTTCTTCATGCAGACGAAGGTGCCGGCATAGTAGATGGCGTCGGTGATCAGCAGCGCGTTGGCACGGGCCGGCGTCCAGCCCATGTTGCCGCACATGGTGTCAGCACGTCCGCTCCGCACCGACTGGACGGTGGCCGACCATTCCATCTGCGCCGACACGGCACCCAGGCCCATCTTCTTGGCGATCGCCACGATCATCTCTGCGTCGGAGCCGACGAGCTTGCCGTTCTCCATGCCGATCATCGGCATCTCGCCGCTGTTGGCGATCGTCAGGACCCCGGGGGCGACCGTCTTGAACTCGGGAGCGGCGATCGCCCGCCTCCCGGTGGCGCCCACGAGGGCTGCACCCATTCCGGCCATGATGCTGCGGCGAGTTACACCCATCGAGCTGTGCTCCCTGCTGGTGAGACGCGGCCCTCGCGGCCGCTTGGATCGATGCAACTTCTGTGCCGCTGCCCGGCCTGCGCCGAGCGGCGGCCAGCCTCCCGGCAGGAGCTTAGGCTCGGGATCCGATCGGGTCCACCCGATGGTGGCGGTGGCGGCATCCGCGGGGAGGCCGATCGGCCCTGCCCAAGGCTGGGCGGTCCGGCTATATGGTCATCACACAACACGCAGGCCCACATCAGGAAAGGCCATCCGACCATGATCGAGCTTACGGGCAAGACGGCGCTCGTCACCGGCGCATCGCGCGGCATCGGCAGGGCCACGGCCCAGGCCCTCGCCAAGGCCGGTGCGCGGGTGCTGGTGCACTACGGCAAGGGCGAGGCGGCGGCCGATGCGGTCGTGGCCGGGATTCGTGATGCGGGCGGCAGTGCCGAGAAGGTCGGCGCCGATCTCGAGGCCCCGAAGGGTGCGCATGCCCTGGCGGAGAAGGTGCGGGGGCTCGTCGTTGATCGCCTGGACATCCTCGTCGCCAATGCCGGTGTGGGCAAGGACGTCGCGCTCGAGGACACGACCCTCGAGGATTTCGACAGGCTTTTTGCCGTGAATGTCAGGGCGCCCTTTTTTCTCGTCCAGCAGCTCCTTCCGGTCCTGGGCCTGGGCAGCAGCGTCATCCTGGTCTCGTCGCTGGCGGCGCGCGCCTCGGTCGGGCCGCTCCCGGCCTATGCGGCGAGCAAGGGTGCGGTGGAGACGCTGGTCCCGCATCTCGCCTGGGCGCTGGGAGGGCACGGCATCCGCGTCAACGCGGTGGCGCCCGGCGTCACCGCGACCGAGATGGCGGCCTTCACCCAGACCGAGGAGGGCCAAAAGTTCGTGTTCGGCATGCAGGCGCTGCAGCGCATCGGCCAGCCCGAGGACGTCGCGGACGTGATCGTGCTTCTGGCCTCCGACGAGGCTCGCTGGATCACCGGCGACACGATCAGGGCCGACGGCGGCGCCAAGCTCTGAGCCGGCGGCCTGCGCGGACGGGCCTTGTCCGGGCCGCGACGCGGCGCATCTCTCGAGAGCCGGCAGCTTGCCCTCCGCCCCGCCGGCCGAGGAAGGAGATCCAATCATGGCGGCAAGGCCGATCCTGACCCCGGGCGCCGATCATCCGATCACGGTCGAGCCCAACCCGGCGCGCGTCACCGTCACCGTGGCCGGTCGCATCGTCGCCGACACGCGGGCGGCGCTCACCCTGCGCGAGGCCGCCTATGCACCCGTGCACTACATCCCGCGCCAGGACGTCGACATGACGCTCCTCGAGCGCACGCGGCACAAGAGCTACTGTCCCTACAAGGGTGAGGCGGCCTACTACAGCATCCCCACCGGCGACGAGAAGGCGACGAACGCCGTCTGGACCTACGAGCAGCCCTTCGAGGCGGTGGCCGCGATCAAGGACCACCTGGCCTTTTATCCGTCGCGCGTCGACGCGATCGAGGAGCAGCCGGCCGGCTGAGCCGGGCGGCGGCCGGGCACCGGCACGTCGAAGCCGACGAGGGGCTTTCGCCCGCCACGGGCTCAGGCGTGGCCCACGATGTTGGCGATCTTGCCGTTCGGGTCGCGCACGAAGAAGCGGCGCACGCCCCAGGGCTCGCGCGTCAGCGGGTGGAGGACCTCGAGCCCGGCCGCCACCGCGCGGGCATGGCAGGCCTCCACATCGTCCACCTCGACGCTGTAGTCGGGATGGAGGCCCGACGGGTCGGCCTGGAGCAGGCTGAGCTGTGCGGTGGGCTGGCCGGGTGCCGCGAGCGTGGCGATCCAGCCCAGGTCCATCACGACCTCGAGCCCCAGCACGCCCTCGTAGAAGGCACGGCCCGCCGACGCGTCCGCCGTGGGCAGGTTGGGCACGATGCGCCTGACGGTCATGCTCGATCTCCCGGTCTTCTGGCCGTGCCCGCCGCGGGGCCGGGGCTTCAGCCGGCGAGCTTGCGGATCTCGTCGACGAGGCGGCCGATCTCCTCCTCGCTGTTGTAGTAGTGCGGCGAGGCGCGGACGACGGTCGGCAGCCGCCGCGCCGTGGCGTCGAGGAGCGTGCTCGATGCCTGCGAGGTGCTGACATTGATGCCGGCCAGGGCGAGCTTGGCCTTGATCGCCTCGGCCTCGCTGCCCGCCACCGAGAAGGTCACGATGGCGGCGGGCCGGGGGCCCAGATCGTGCACCGTCACGGCCGGCAGCGCCCGCAGCTCGTCCCGCAGCAGGTCCGCGAGGCTGCGGCAGCGCTGCTCGATCGCCTCCAGGCCGAGCTCGAGCGCGTAGTCGACCGCCACGCCCAGCCCCAGCCGCGCCGCGTAATTGTTCTCCCAGGTCTCGAAGCGCCGCGCGTCGGGGCGCAGCTCGTAGCGGTCGGCGGCGACCCAGGGTGCCGCGAAATGGTCGATCATCGGCGGCTCGAGCGCTGCCAGAAGCTCCCGCCTGACATACAAAAAACCGGTGCCGCGCGGGCCGCGCAGGAACTTGCGGCCGGTGGCCGAGAGCATGTCGCAGCCCAGTGCTGCCACATCCACCGGCATCTGGCCCACGGCCTGGCAGGCGTCGAGGAGGTAGGGGATGCCGTGCGCCCGGGCGATGCGGCCCACCTCGGCTGCCGGGTTCACGAGGCCGCCATTGGTCGGCACCCAGGTGATGGCGATCAGCCGCACGCGATCGTCGATCATGCGCTCCAGCGCCGCCGGGTCGAGCACGCCGTCGGCGTCGCTCGGGATCACCTCGATCACCGCACCCGTCCGCCCTGCCACCTGGAGGAAGGCCACATAGTTGGCGGCATACTCCGCCCGGGCCGCGAGGATCCTGTCGCCCGGCCGGAACGGCGAGGCTGTAGAAGGCCATCTGCCAGCCGACGGTGGCGTTCTCGACCAGCGCGATCTCGTCGCGAGCGGCACCGACGAGCCGCGCCACGCTGTCGTAGACGCCGTCGAGCCGCGGTGCCGCCTCGGCCGCGGTCTCGTAGCCGCCGATGCTGGCCTCGCGCTCGAGATGGCCCACCATGGCGTCCAGCACCGGCCGCGGCATCAGGCCGGCGCCCGCATTGTTCAGATGGACGCGATGGGCCACACCGGGCGTGTCGGCGCGCACGCGGGCAAGATCGATCGGCATGCCTGTCCCCTCCCGCTCTCGACCGACGGACGGATGCGTCAGGCGACGCCCGGGGCGGCCGTCATCGGCAGATCGAGGCCGATGCCCTCGAGCGCGCCGAAAAGCTCGGCGATCCGCTGCCGGTCCGGCTCGGGCAGCGGCGGCGCCAGGATCGACGCGATGTTCTTTTTGAGATGCGCCTCGTCGCCGGTGCCGAAGAGGACGACGTCCACGCCCGGCTCGTGCCGCGCATAGCGATAGGCCGCCTCGATCACGTCGGCGGCCCCGCCGGGGTGGAGCAGAAAGTCCAAAGGCTCGGCCGCCTCGGCCAGCGCCGCCGGCACCTTGCCCTCCGCCGCCAGCTCGCGCATGGTCGCCTGCAGCCGCCCCGGCACGCTGAAAAGGCTCCTGACGGCGAACATCACGAGCGTGCCCACGCCCTGCTTGATGGTGCGCGGAAACACGCTCGCCCGCGCGTTCTGGCTCATCATGTGGAAGGCCACCATCACCACCTCCCACTCGTGGTCGTCCAGCGCCCGCTGCAGCATCAGATGGCCGGCGTCGTTGGGCGGCGTCTCGGTGATGCCCACATGCGCCACCTTGCCCTGCTGGCGCAGCCTCTGCAGCGCCGGCCGCAGCGTCTCGCGCACGCGCTCGTAGGCTGCCGGCCGCACGGCATGGAGCTGGAGGAGGTCCACATGGTCGGTGCGCAGCCGCCGCAGCGACTGCTCGAGGCTGGCGGTCACCTCCTCGGGCGTCACCAGCTCCTCGCCCTTGTGGACGGTGACCTTGGTCGCGACCACGATGCTGTCCCGCGGCACCGCCCGCAGCGCCAGCCCCACCGCCCCTTCCGTCCCATAGGCCGGTGCCGTGTCGATGAGGTTGACGCCCAGATCGATCGCGGCCCGCACGATCCGCGCCGCCTCCGCCTCGCTCCGCCCCTGCGCCATCCCGAGCCGGCTGCTGCCGCCGCAGCCGAGGCCGGCCACGCCGACCCTGCGCCCGGTCCGCCCCAGCATCCGGAAATCCATGCCCCGCCTCCGACCGCTGCCGCGAAAATGCGCCCGACCCATAGCCCAGCGGCGCCGCAGGCGATACGGCCACGTGGCACACCAGCCCTGCGGCCCGCAGCCTCGAGGCGAGGAAGAGGCTTCTTTCTCTTTTGTCGGTGGCTCGCGGCTGGCCGGGGCGGCGAGCTTCGACCGGCCCCGTCGGGCTCAGGCCGCCCGCGCCGAGATCGCCCGCACGATCAGCCAGGCCACATCGTCCGGCCGCCGGTCGAGATCGACGAGGCTGCCGGCATCGAGCGGCCCCGGCCGGCCGGCCCGCCCGCTGATCGCCAGCCTGAGCCGCATGCCGGGCGACATGCCCGGGCCGCCCTCGCCCCCACCGGCCAGCGCATCCGGCACGGCGGGGGCAGGCGCACCCCGCTCGAGACGGGTGAAGAGACGCATCGCAGCCCCTCCCTCGGACGGGCCCGGCCACACCGGGCCACACCCGGCATGCTGCGCCTGGCGCGGGCGCCGATCAATGCGAATTGTCCGGCGCCGGCAGGACCGGCGGGACGAGGGCGGTCAGCGCCTGCCAGCCGATGATCGCCGCGTAGACGAGCGTCCGCAGTCGCGGGTCGGTCGCCGCCCGCCAGGCTGGCGTCGTTACCTTGCCCATGCGCATGCCGAAGAGCTTCAGCAGGCCGCGCAGCTGGTTCAGCATGGCGCGATGGGCGCGGATCAGCTGCTCGCGGACCTTGAGCCGGGCGCGGTCGAGACGCGTGCCACTGTCCTTGATATGGACCTGCTTGAACCAGCCCGTGCGCGCGAGGTGCGCCAAGCCTTCGGCATCGTGCGCGTCGCTCTTGTTGCTGCGCGCCCTCAGCACGCCCTTGGCATGACGCGCGCAGATGCACGCCGCCGGCACACCGCGCTCGAGCAGACCGTGATAGAGGAATGCCGAGAGCGCGCCGGTCTCCGGCACGACGCGCGCGAGCCCCGGCGCATGCTTTCCCAGGGTAAAGGCCAGCATCTCGGGGTCGGTGGCGCAGGCACCGCGCCACACGACGCCGCCCTCGCCGTCCACCACGCAGAGGTGCGTGGCCTTCTCGCCCACATCCAGGCCCGCATAGAGCGTCATCGGTCGTCCTCCCTCGCGTCACCGGCCCGCAACGGCGCGGTACCTCGGAGGGAGGCTGGCTCAATCACGTCAGGCCACCGTAATTCCCAAATTGACGCACAGTCATCGTGGTCCCGCGCCGGACACCGGGCCGACGATCCACCTGCCGTGCCGGTCGATGAGGATCAGCCCGACGCGCTCGAAGAGCCAGCGAGGACAGGCGCAACCTCGCTCAATCCGATGGGTCGCTCAGATGAGCACCTGCTAGGGTTGTGGGTCGGTCCGCCCTGCGGCGGACGAAGGTCGTGGGAGGATCTCCGCGTCGATGCTCTGGACCGTGACGCCGACTGCGGCCTCGGAGATTCTGGGGTCCTGACCAGCGAGAAGAAAGACGGAGAGCCGGCACTCGCTCGGCGTTGCCCCGGAGAAGGTGAGCTTGGGGGCGACACTTTGGCTCGTGCTCGTGGGAAAGTCCGCGACGGTGCTCTGGCCGTTGACGCCGAGCACGATCGTGGCAGTGCCCCCGCCCTCGGTGATCACGAAGGCGCTGGCGTTGAACTCGATCTCGGCATTCTTCTCGTCGCCTTCGATGGGCATGATGAAGGAGAAGACGCGGCTAGCTATCGGGGCCGCCCCCTTCCCGGCATCGAGGGAGACCTGCAGATCGGAGAATGTGAGCGTAAACGCTCTTTTGTCGTCGGAGACTCCCAAGTCAGCTCCGGCGTCATCTTGGTAGGTGGATACCCCTCCGAACGTGAGCACGGCACTCTCCTTTGCCGAATCTGTCGTTGAGGACGCTTCCTCGGTTTCTTCGCATGCCGTCACAAACCTTCGTCGACTATACCATTTGCCGGCCCTCGGTCAACCATCGGGCGCGCCTGACCTTGTGATTTCGTTAGTGTGCAGCGGGTTCTACAAAAGCCGCCCCTGGAGAGCGGCATGGCATGCTGGTAATGTTCTCGGTCACCAGCCCAAACAAGGTTACGTGTTATGACTGTGAAGGACAGTACAAGAGGAACGGATGAGCTCAAGGTTCCTGTCGCGTCACATCCCGACTTCGCTCAGGTGCTGTCGCGGCGCCTGTCGAACACTGGGACGCCCCATTCTGCGCTGGAAACGCTGGAGTGGTTCGAGACGTCGGAGATCCTCAACACCGACCTCTCCCCGGATCGGATCGATGATCTCCTGACCAGCGATGGCTCGCAGTTCACGAGCGCGGTCTTCACGCGCAGGCTCGTGGCCTCCGGCGTCCGGATCTCCATGGATCGGCTCGGGCGATGGATGGACAACGTCTTGTTCCGGCGGCTCCAGCGGCCCCTAAAGAGCGAAGGTGGCGTAGGCCAAAAAAAGGAGCTGACCAAACCTCATCAGGAAAAAGCCGCAACCGGCCCTGGGTCAGCGGCCCGCCTCATTTCTTCACTCCGTGTATTTATACGGCCATCTAGGCTTAGTTCTTAAATGGAGGGCAATAATGTTCATAAGAATGCAGACATCACATGATCAAGTCTACAGATCATCAATGATTTGTCATTTGATTCATTGTTGTAGAAGCCTCCTTGATTCGCTCCTTAATGGCTGGAACGGCTAGCGCTGGAACAGCTTGCACGGTGTCTATGCAGAACTTCGTCATAACATCGTTGCCGGATCGCTCTTTCTTGACGCCGGTGTCGTCGAGCCATATCATGCAAGCTACGGCAACTTCCATAAACTTGCTGACGGGATCCTCAGACGCATTGGCTAGAGGGAGAACGACCCTCTCAAAGATCAGTTGAGTCTGCTCATTGATCGTCCCTGGAGCCGCCGGTGTCACCGCTGCCATCGCCGGCAACGCGGCGCCGGCGGTGGTCCCCGCCGAGGCTTTGTGCGAGGCGGCCGTGCCTCCCCCGGTCCCGCCTGTCGCCGCTGGGGTCGATCCAGTGCCTTCCGCACTGGTGGTGACAGTGCCCTGCACCGAGCCGATGACCACCGGTGGCGCGAGAGGCGGTCGCGCCAAGCCCTCGGCGGTTATCAATGACACCATGACTTTGCCATAGTTGACGAGGACGAGGCCGTAGCCGAAGTCGCCCAAGGCGCCATTCATATAGGCCTCGCAGGCACGGTAGAGCCCGTCCCGGAGCAGCTGGATCGTGGAGTTCCGCGCACCAATGAAGGCCGCCTGTTCTGCATTGCTGAAACTCGTCGCCAGGTCGACGGACCCCGGCACCGCCGGTATGCCGGAGACTCCACCGCTGAGCCCACCTGAAGCGGCAATCGTTGCCAGCGTATCCGGGCTTGGCTCTGCGCAGATGATGCGGTGCGTGTCTGGCGGTGTGCCCCGCTCGACGGACACAATGGTGCGCTGGCGCGCATCCATTGAGACGCTACTCTTATCAGCGTCGAACGGCTTGAAGATAGCTCCGCTACAACCCGTGAGGGCGACGCTTGACATCAGGAAAAGCCCAAAGGCTTTCTTTCCATGAGAGCTAGGGTTTTTAGGCGTCGATCTCATCGTTGACATGGCGTGCAGCTTCCCCCTCGGCTCGCCCATCATAGACGAGCAGTGACACTGACCGGAAAGCAAAGCCACAAAGGAGATTTGTTCTCAGGTTTCCTCTCGGAAAGGCCTTCTTAGCTGTAAAATATAGCGCACCTATCTGAAACTGTCACTTGGAATTATAGAATTACGGTGCCAGTGCACTAATTTGATGCCCGCCGCTCGGCGAGCGATCCTGAGGCTCGATCGCCGGACGGACGAGCGGATCTCGCTTGCCGCAGCCGAGGTCGAGCACGGTGCGCGCCGCGCGGCTTCGCGCGCATCCGCCAGGCGTTGCTCATGCAGCCAGGTGCTCACGTCGTGCCTCCGCGATCCGCAGGCCTCTGCATCAGCGCCACGTCCTTGCAGGGCACCCAGCAAGGCCAGCCACGGGCGGCAGCCAGATGTCGCAGCGTCTCCTCGCGATAGAAGACGACGTGGGTGGGGTCCCGCCGATAGTGCCAATGCTGAAACCGGGCGTCGTCGGTCTGGAAGCAGGTCATGATCGCGAGCCAGCCGCCCGGGCGGACAAGCGACATGAGCCTGGCGAATTCTTCCGCCGGCCGGTGGAAATGCTCCGCCGTCTCCGTGCAGGTCACGAAGTCATGGGTCTGCGACAGCGGCTCCGGATCGGGATGAAAGAAGGGATCGTAGAGCGCCATCTCGTGGCCGGCCTCGCGCAGCATGGCCACCAGGGCCGGGGCGGGGCCGCAGCCATAGTCGAGCCCTCGTGACGCCGACGGCAGGCGGGCGAGCAGCGGGACCGCGAGCTTGGACAGGAACCGGCGATGGCCGGGATCGTCCGGTTGGTTCTCGTGGAGCAGGTACTGCGCGTATTCCGTCTCACGCGAGGGAAGCTGGCGCCGGTCGAGGAAACGGACCGCACACGTCTCGCATCGGCGATAGTCTCGCCCCGCGACCGACAAAAAGAGCTTCGATCCGGGCGCGCGGCATACCGGACAGGCGTCGACAGCCGTGAGCGCGAGCCGGGTCTCCGTCGCAAGGACGGCTGCCGTCATGCCACCTCGCTCGAGGCGACGGCGGTGCGGGCCAGATAGACGGTCTGCGTGAAGGGTCTGTCCTGCAGTGGATTGTGAAAGGTCACCGGCTCGGCCCAGGCATGCGCGAAGACGTCCGCCAGCCGCTCGGTGAAGCGCGGATCGGGCTTGTCGTTCGACCACAGCCCGAACACGCCGCCCGGCTTGAGATGAGCAGCGAGATCCCGGAGGCCCTCACGTTGATAAAAGCCCGTGCTGCGCTCATCGAGCAAGGCATCCGGCGAATGATCGATGTCGACCAGAATGGCATCGAAGCGGCGCCCGGACGCTTGCGGATCAAACCCCGCTTCGCTGCCGGCCATGGCAAAGAAATCGCCGCGAACGAGCCGGCAGCGCCGATCGGCCGTGAGCTGGGGACCAAGAGGCAAGAGCCCGGTGCGGTGCCAGTCGATTACCGCATCCAGCAGCTCGACGACGATCAGCGAGCCGACGGCCCCGTGCTCCAGGACAGCCCGGGCCGTGTAGCCGAGCCCCAGGCCGCCCACGACGGTGTCGAGCCCCGCTCCCGGCACCGCGGCGAGGCCCAGCCGGGCCAGCGCGATCTCCGACGCCGTGAACAGGCTCGACATCAAAAACTCATCGCCGAGCTTGATCTCGAAGACGTCGACGCCCAGCGCCAATTCGCGCCTGCGCCGCAGGCTCAGGGCGCCGATCGGCGTCGGTCGATAGTCCAGCTCTTCGAACGGCAGGCTCATCTTATTCACAAGCATAGTCGCGTTTCGGAACGCGGCGAAGGCCACAGACGTCCTTGCGCAAAGTCCGCAGCTGACACGGCCTGGGGTCGGCGCGAGGTTCCAGCGCTCGGTTGCGAGCCGGCGCCTCGTCCCGCGGTCTCGCCCTTCCTCAGCCGCATCACCTAGCCGTCGTGCCAGGCCTGCATGCGCAGAAGGGTGTCCAGCGAGACGCCGAAGGCCTTCTCGATGCGGAGCGCCATCTCGGGCGAGAGGGCCGCTTTCCCGTTCACGAGGTCGGAGAGAGGGTCGCCCGACGCACGCCCGGGGCCTCGGCCGCACGGGAGAGACGGAGAGCTTCACGCCGCTCTCTCCGCTCATCCCCGCGGATGCGGGGATCCACCGGTCCCGCGTCTCGTGGCACCGACGCGCCGGCGCTCACTCGCTCGTGGCTGCCACATCGCCGAAAGCGTCAATGGCGGATCCCGGGCCGGCCCGTGGTGGTCGAGGCTCCCGGGCTCGCCCCTCAGACCCCGCGCCGCTTCTGGTTCAGGCTGTCCAGGAGCACGGCGCCGAAGATCACCGCCCCCTGGATGAACTGCACCCAGAAGGGCTGGACGTTTTTCAGCGTCAGGCCGTTGTTGATGAGGCCGATGATGAGCACGCCCAGAAGGGTGCCGAGCATCGAGCCCTTGCCGCCGAAGAGGCTGGCGCCGCCGATCACCACGGCGGCGATGGCGTTGAGCTCGAGGCCCTCGGCGGCGATCGGCTGGGCCGAGTTCGAGGCGCCCGGCGAGGACGACGCCGCCCAGGCCGGCAAGGGCTCCTGAGATGATGTAGGCGGCGGCGAGGGTCCAGCCGACGGGAATGCCGGCCAGGCGTGCCGCGTCGCGATTGCCGCCCACGGCATAGATGCGGGCGCCGAAGACGGTGCGCGAGAGGACGATCCAGGCGACGAGAAAGGTGCCCAGCGTGATCAGCGCCGCGATCGGCATGATGCCCCAGTTGCCGCCGCCGATATTGTCGAAGGCGTCGGGAAAGCCGAAGACGGTGTTGCCCGAGGTGACGATGAAGGCGAGGCCGCGCGCCATGGCGAGAACCGCCAGCGTCACGATGAAGGGGTTCATGCCCAGGATGGTGATGGCGACGGCGTTGAAGACGCCGCACAGGACGCCGATGCCGATGCCCGTGGCGACCGCCACCGGCACCGACCAGTGCGCCTCGAGCGCCAGGCCCGCCATGACGCCGGAGAAGGCCACGACCGAGCCCACGGAGAGATCGATGCCGGCGGTGATGATGACGAAGGTCTCGCCCACCGCCACGATGCCGATCAGCGAGGTCGCCAAGAGGATCGAGAGCATGTTCGCGGTGGTGAGGAACGTCGGCGTGGTCAAGGCCAGATAGAGCGAGATCACGGCGAAGGCGACGACGATCGTCAGCTCGTTCAGGGTGTTGCCGATGGACGAGAGCCGGCCGCGATAGGTCGCAGCTTTTCCCGCTTCCCCCATGCCTGTCGGGCTCTCCTTCTTCGAGGCGGTCGTCGTCATGTCAGCGCCGCCAGCTCCATCACGCGCTCCTGGCTGAACTCGGAGCGCTCCAGCGCCCCTGCCAGCCGGCCTGCGCGCATCACGAGGACACGATCGCAAAGGCCCAGGAGCTCAACCATGTCGGACGAGACGACGAGGATGGCCGCACCCCGCTCGGCCAGCTCGCCGATCAGCCGGTAGATCTCGACCTTGGCGCCGACGTCGATGCCGCGCGTCGGCTCGTCGAGCAGGAAGACGCGCGGCTCGGTGCTGAGCGACCGGCCGAGCACGACCTTTTGCTGGTTGCCGCCGGAGAGGTTCCGGACGGCGGTATCGACGCCGGGCGTGCGGATGCGCATCGCCTCGATGGTGCGGCGCGCCAGCGCGTCCATGCGCCGCCCGCGCAGGAACATGCCGAAGGCGGCCAGGCGCTCGAGCACCGACATCGCGATGTTGCGCCCCACCGAGAAAGCCAAAACGAGACCCTCGGCCTTCCGGTCCTCGGGCACCAGCGCGATGCCCGCGGCGATCGCCTGCCGGGGCGATCCGGCGCGGGCAGGGCGCCCGTCGATGCGCACCTCGCCCACGCTCGCCAGCGCCCCATAGATGGCCTTCAGGACCTCGGTGCGGCCGGCGCCGATCAGCCCGCCGATGCCTACGACCTCGCCGCTCCTGACGGCAAAGCTGACATCCTCGAAGCGGCCGGGCGAGGAGAGGCCCCTGACCTCGAGCAGAGGCGTGCCGATCTCGGCGCCGCGCGGCGGAAACATGGCCTCGATCGGCCGGTTGACCATGGCACGGATGAGATCGGGCTCGTTCCACAAGCCGGTGGCGCGCGTCTCGACCACCTGGCCGTCGCGCATCACCGTGACACGGTCGCAGATCTCGAAGACCTCTTCCAGATGATGCGAGATGAAGACGATGCCCACGCCCGCCGCCTTGAGCTCGGCCACGGTGGCAAAAAGGGTGCGCTGCTCGGCCGTGGTCAGCGACGCGGTGGGCTCGTCCATGACGATCACCTTGGCCGCGCGCGACAGGGCCCGGGCGATCTCGACCAGCTGCTGCTGGGCGATGCCCAGGCGCCGCACCAGCGTCTGCGGCGCAACGTCGAGGCCCACCCGGGCGAGAAGGCCGGCCGCCTTCTCCTCCAGCGACCGGCGATGGATGAAGCCCGCCGTCTGCGGCAGGTTGCCGAGATAGAGGTTCTCGGCGATCGAGCGGTCGGGAAAGAGGCTCAGCTCCTGGTGGATCACGATGATGCCGGCGTCGAGCGCGTCGCGTGGGCGGCGAGGCGCGAAGCGCTCGCCGCCCAGCATCATCTCGCCCTCGTCGGCCCGGTACTGGCCGGCCAGCACCTTCATCAGCGTCGACTTGCCGGCACCGTTCTCGCCGACGATGCCCAGCACCTCGCCCGCATCGAGCGTGATGTCGACATCCGCCAGCGCGCGCACGCCGGGGAAGCTCTTGCTGATGGCGTGCATCGCCAGAAGCATCGTCGAGGAGCCCGTCTCTGCCGGACCAGTGCGGGTAGGGTGGTCGGGCCTACTTGCCCGCCATCGCGTCACCCCACAGCCCGTACTTCTTGGCCTCGGGGCTGTCGATGTTCTCCTTGGTCAGCAGCAGATGCGGCCAGAACTGGTGCTGCGGGATCGAGGCCTTGTCGCCGTTCAGATACTGCTCGACATAGTCGACCGACTGCGCCGCCATGGTCAGCGGGTTCTGCGAGATGGTGGCGTCCATGTCGCCCTTGCGGATCGCGGTCAGCGCCTGCTCGGTGCCGTCGATGCCGATGATGACGATGTGGTCCTTGTCGCCGATCGGCTTGAAGCGGTTGGCCTGCTTGATGGCACGCATCGCACCCACGGCATTGTCGTCATTGCCGTTGAAGACGGCGTCCACCTGGCTGTGGGCGGCCAAAAGCTGCGTCATGATGTTGAAGGCCTTGGCGGCATCGAAGTCCGCGGCCTGGCGTGCGATCAGCTTGAGGCCGGGATTCTCGGCCGAGAGCTTGTTGAACTCCTCGGTGAAGCCCCGCTCGCGCTCGTCGCCGGCGGTGGTGCCCAGGAGACCCTGGAGATCGATCACGTTGCCCTTGATCTCGCCGTAGCGCTCTTTCAGCTTGTCGGCGATGAACCGGGCACCCTCCTGCCCGAGCGCCTCGTTGTTGGTCTCGAGGAAGTTCACCTGGCACTTGCCGCAGGCGGCGCCGCGGTCGAGGGTGAAGACCGGGATGCCGGCCTTGTTGGCGCGCTCGACGATCGGCACGATCGAGTTGGCGTTGATCGGGTTGAGGATCAGCGCCGAGACATGCTGGTTGATGAGGTCCAGCACCTGGTTTGTCTGCGTGGCGGCATCGCCGTTGGCGCTGGTGTTGATGAGCTTGAGGTCCGGATGCCGGGCCATGCCCTCCTCCACACCCTTCGTCATGCCCTGGAAGAACGGGTTGGCCAGCGTCGCGACGCTGTAGCCGACGACATGCTGGTCCGCCGCGGAGGCCGGCGCCACCCCCAGCGCCAGGCCGGCAGTCACGGCCGCGGCGACGCCCATCGCCTTCATCATGGCTCTATGCTTCATCATTTCCTCCCCAACCCCGGTGAGCGCCGCGGCCACGATGCCGCTGCATCGACCCCAACCCGGCGACGGCCGCTCCCTAGCACATTCGCGCGGGCGGCGGGCAAGAGGTAACGCGCGCTGCCGGAGCGAACGCGGAGCGTTCCGGCTCGATGGCCTGATGGTGGCGGGCGAGGCTCGCACCCTGGGACGCGGCGCCTGGGCTGGCGCCCGAGCCGCCCGAAAGATGTCGGGCGACGCAGCTCACCCGCAGGAAGGGCGAGCTGGCTCAGCCGGACCCACCACGCGCCACGGTGAACGTGATCAGAAAGCGCGGGTGTCAGCGGGAGCGGATCACCCGCGTCCTCGAGATGGAGCTCCGTGGCCTCGCGCAGGCTCTCGAGCGCAGCCTCGATGCTCGGTCCCCGGCTCTCGAGGGCGCGAGGATCGCAGGAAGCGCTCACGACACGGCCATCAACGGGCGATCATCCACCTCGGCCCCCGCCGCGGGCGTCCAGGACAGCCCGCCTGCATAGCGCCACGCCATGCGCCCGGCCTCATCGAGCGCCAGGAGATGCAGCCAGCGATTGTCGAAGAGTGCCCGCACGCCTTCATGCCGCTCGAGAATATCGGTCATCGCCTGCCGTGGTGCCTCGATGCAGACGGACAGACGCAAGGGCTCGTGAACGTACCGCTCTCCGTCGTGAACCGACTGCCACGGCAGGCCGGCCCGCAGCAGTCCCCCGTTGCCCTCGAGGACGCCGATGCCGCCCACAACATTGTGCAGCAGCTTGTTGCCCGAGCCGAAGGTCTGCGGAGCCACCGTGGAGCCATAGTATTGCAGGCTGATCCAGCTCGCGACGACCACGGGCGCGGTCATGATCAGCTCGAGCACCGAGAAGCCGTTCTCTCTGTCCTTTTTCCAGTCGTAGTCGTGAAGGAACGCCCGGCCTTCCAGGTCTCGGCCGGTGGTGCGCGCCCGCGGTGCGGCGATGAACGCCTTGCACCCGGCCAGCGCCCATTCGGGACGAACCTCGGCCCAGTCCCGGGCGCGGCCGGGAACGTCGTCCCCGTCCGCGGCCCGGGGCAGCCGCAGAGCCCTCTCGGCCCGCGTGAGGCTGCCCGCCGCCGCGAGCCACGCGCGTATCCTGTCCAGGTCGACGGCATGGTCCGACGCAGTCCGCATCCCGATCGTAGAGGGTGACGACGTCCGTCGTCGTGTCGTGGAGACCCGCGACGAAAAGCGTGTCGGCGGGAATGTCGATGCCGCGCCCGGCAAGCCCCGCGCGCACCTCCCGATCGTTGAGAAGCGCCGCGAGCAGCCGCGCGTTGACCTCCCCCGAATAGCCGCCGCAAGCACCGCAATGCAGACCGCTGGCGTGGGGGTTGTTGACGACATTGGCTCCGTGGCCGGCGAGGAGGACGATCCGCGCAAACCCGCCGGTGAGCGACATGGCCCGCAATATGGTCTCGGCTGCGCCGATGCGCGACGCGAGGTCCAGCTCGGGCTCGAGGCGCGGCTTCCGATCGTCCGGCCCTGGCATCCGGTTCAGCCCCAGGGCGTCGCGCACCAGCTTCGCTCCATAGACGGGGCCCATGGCCTCGACGAAAGCGAAGGAAGAAACCGCCGCCAGCTTGAAGCGCCCCCAGGCACGCCGGGCGCGCGACCGGAAGCGGGCACGCCGATCCGCCTTCCGGTCTTCCGGCGCCGTAGCACAGGAACGGACCGTCGGATTGAGCAGCACGGGCAGCCGCAGCTCCTCGACGTCGGAGGCGAAGCGCCTGTGCCTGGCGAAGATGCCGAAGAAGCCGGCAAAGCCGAGGGTCTGGATGGACGGATCGACCCCTTCCAGGGCGCGGCGAAACACCTCCGAGCGCACGTCGATACAAAAGGCGGCCTGAAGCAGCGGACGCCCGTTGCGGGCGGAGGCTGCCGGAGCGGCAAGCGTCTCGGCGAGCGGCCGCTGGGCGGCGCGCTCGGCTGCTTCCTGCAGGATCTCGTCGACGATCTCGACCTCACCGGTGCGGATCGGGGCAGCGTGCGCGTCGCGGGTCTCGGCCCAGCCATCCGCGATGGCCGTCTCGTACTGGCGGTAGAGGGCCTCTTCCCACAGCAGCCGGATGGCCAGCATATCGGTCAGCGTTCTATCCGTTCCCTTCGCCAGCTCGGCGCGCCACAGGCGGTAGCGGGCCAACTGCGCCCAACCGCCCAGGGAGAGCAGGAGCTGATGGCAATAGGTCTCGAGCGCCGGCTCGCCGAGTCCGAGACGGTGGATGGCGCAGGCGATGGCCTCCAGCGGGGCCTCGGGCGCATCGGCCACAAGGGCGGCGAATCCCCTGAGCCCCATGATCTCCGGCGTAATGTCGTGGGTCGCGTACATCCGGTAGGCCGACCACGCGGTCTTGTCCTGCCGCGCGATCCACAGCGCCTGCCCGGCGTCGAAGTAGCTTCCGGCCCAGATGCCGATCCGGTCGCCAATAATGCCCGGCCAGTCGATCCCGCTTGCCGCGGCGGCAAGATCGGCGACCGTCGGCAGCACCCGAGGTGCCGGCCGCGGCTGTCTTGCCGCACGTCTCAGCGCGTCCAGGTCTGCCGGCTTGGCCCCGTGGGGCGACGCCGCAAGCGCGTCGGCAAGGTCCGCGTCGGTGATCGTGCCGTCGTCGAGGCGATCCAGGTACCAGCGGCGCGGCATGGTGACCGGCCCGCCACCCACTCGCCCCAGACGGGCTGCGACTTCGGCAAGCCGCCGATGCGTCTGGCCGAGATAGGGATTGACCGCCACATGTGAGGCAAGCGGCCAAAGCGGCGGGATCTGGCGACCCGCAGCAGCGACGATCGTCATGGCGATCGCGGTGTCTGGCGCGTCGACTTTGGCATACAGGCTCACGGGGCTTTGCCTCCTCTCGTGGATCAGGCCGAACGGTGGGTGGACCAGTTGCCGATCAGCCGGTCGAAAACGGCGTTGGCATAAAGCCCGTTGGCAAGATGCACCCGCAGTCCGGCAGCGGCGGGATGCGTGGCCCAAAGCGGGAACGCCGCCTGGGCCACCGCCACGAGGCCGAAGCTGACGATGACGAGCACCATCAGCGCCCACTCCAGCGGCCCCGGCGCGGGTGTGGCCGGCAGGGTTCCGGCGGTCAGCCGTTCGGCCCAGGTCTGGAGCGCGAAGTAGCTAACCGAGGCGGCCACGGCGTAGACCGCCGTCCGCCGCGTCAGAGCCCAGGGAGCGGCATCGGCGAGCCCCTGGGCGATCAGATAGGCCACGCCGAAGATGAGGATGGCGCCCAGCGCGAGCGCTTGCGGGGATTTCCCGTCAAGCCCGAAGGCGAGCCCGATGACCGCATAGATGGCGAGGGCCAAGGCAAAAGCGCGTAAGACCGCGCGGCCGCCCGGCACGGCGACCGGCCCGGGCCGTAGACTTGCTGCGACATTGTCGACCGCGTTGCCGGCTGAGAGAAACGCGTGCGCCTTGTAAAGCGAATGGGCGATGATGTGGAGCAGGGCCAGGGGAAACAGCGCCAGGCCGCACTGCATGATCATGAATCCCATCTGGGCGATGGTCGACCAGGCAAGCGAGGTCTTGACCGCAGGCTGTGCCAGCATGGCGAGCCCGCCGAACAGCGCGGTAAGGCCACCGACAATAACGAGAACGGCCAGCACCCCGGGAGCGAGAAGCATGACATCGGCAAAGCGGATCAACAGAAATCCACCGGCATTGACGACGCCGGCGTGCAGCAGGGCCGAGACCGGTGTCGGCGCCTCCATCACTTCCGTGAGCCAGCCATGCGTAGGAAACTGAGCCGATTTCAACGTGCCGGCCAGGGCAAGAAGCGCGGCGGCAACGACGGCAGTCGCAGGCGCCTCGCCGGCTGCGGCGCGATGAAGAATAGCCGCGATGTCGGTCGTCCGGTAGCCGATGGCGAGAAGGATGACGGCGGCAACGAGTGCCACCTCGCCGGTCCGGGCCACGATGAACTTCTTGCGCGCGGCGCGGCGGGCTCGGACCCGATCCGGATAGAACAGCAGGAGCCGATGCAGGCACAGGCTGGCGGCGATCCAGGCCGCTGCGAGGACCACCACATCGCCGGCCTGAACGAGCATCGAGACAGTCGCCAGCGTAGCGGCAAGCCATCCCATGAAGAGGCCCTGGCGAGCCTCGCCGTCGAGATAAGCCCCCGAGTAGCGCAGGACGACCCAGCCGATGAACGTGACCAGGACGCTCATCGCGGCGCTGACCACGTCGAGCCGCATGCTCAGGTGAAAGTCGGCGAGGCCGATCAGGGTCAAGCTCCGCGGACCGGCCAGCGCGAGCCACGCGGCGGAGGCGACCGCGCCGGCCAACGCCAGCAGGGCAGCGGCCTCGAGCGCGGACGACACGTAGGCCGGCCGCCGCCCCGGCCTGCTCAGCGCGAGGACTGCCCCGGCGAGAAGGGCCAGAGGCGCGGTCAGCGGCAACAGATAGAGGGACATGATGGGGCTCCAGCCTCCTCGGTCGACGGCACGAGCCTAGCCGGAGCGCAATATCAATAAAAATCGATTGCTTATGGTTTTTCGTTCACTTATTGAGAACCATATGCCTGAGCTGAACTACCACCACCTTCGGTACTTTCAGATCGTCGCGCACGAGGGTCATCTGACGCGGGCCGCGGAGCGGTTGAACGTGTCCCAATCGGCGCTGTCATCGCAAATCAGGCAACTGGAGGACCGGCTCGGCCAACCGCTCTTTGAGCGGCGGGGGCGTGCGCTACACCTGACGGAAGCCGGGCGGATCGCCTTGGACCACGCCGACTCCATTTTCGAGACGGGCAGGGAGCTTGTCTCGATCCTGAAACAGACATCCCAGACGCGGCGCCCCTTGCGCATCGGAGCCATCGCGACCTTGTCCAGAAACTTCCAGCTGGCCTTCCTCAAGCCGGTTCTGGGACGCGCCGACGTAGAGGTGATCCTTCGTTCTGGCAGCCGAGCCGAGCTTCTCGAAGCCCTCACCATGCTGCATCTGGATCTGCTCCTGACCAATCATCCGCCCGACACGGCTGCGCTCACACCCTTCATCGTGCATCGCCTGGCCGAGCAGGCCGTCGGGCTCATCGGCATACCTTCATTATGTCCTCCGGGGCTCTCCCTGCCGGAACGCCTTGCGACGGCCCCCCTCATTCTACCGACGCCCGCCAGCGGTCCCAGGTCCGACTTCGATGCGCTCGCCAGCCGACTGGGCATCAGCCCGAAGATCGCGGCCGAAGTCGACGACATGGCGATGATGCGACTCCTGGCGCGCGAGGGGGTCGGCTTGGCGGTCATCCCACCGATCGTCGTGAAGGACGAGCTCGCAAGCGGCGCGCTCGTGGACGCGGAGCATCTCCCCGGGATTCGGGAGACATTCTTTGCCGTCTTGATGCGGCGGAAATATCCGAACCCGCTCATTCAGAGCCTGTTGCAGCCGATGGGCAAAGCTGCCGCGTCTGCGGATTGAGGTCGAGCCTGCATGTAGACCCCGATCGACAGGTCGGAGCGCATCGTTCGAGGTGACTCCTCGCCCGCCCCGCCAAAGTGACAGGAGCAGGGGATCAACTTCCGATTGACATGCAAGCTTTAATTCCTATATCTATCCCTTCATGCCTTCCACCTACCCCGTCCGTTCCCCCGCCTCGATGCCGGCCGCCCGTACGGTGCGGCTCGCCCGAAGGCTCGCCGGCGGCATGACGCCCGCCGAGGTCGCCAGGCACGAGGGAACGGACGAGGCCGAGCTTTTGTCACTGCTCGCTGACGAGAAGTTCCAGAGACACGTCGCCTACTACCGGCGCGAGGCCGAGCTGCCCGAGGACGAGCGTGAGGCGCTCCTGATCAAGACGGCGTTCGCCAGCCTCCAGCACCTCGCCGACATGGGCGACACCAAGGCTCTTTTGTTCCTTGCCTACGAGGGCAACCGCGGCCGCCACCCGGAAAACCGTCTGCGCCGCCTCGTGACACGCACGAGCGACTGCGATCCCGACCTCTGTGCCCGGGACGAGATCGGCGCGCAGCCGGTCGACGACGCCCCCGCGTCGGAGCTTTCCATCCAGGCGTCGAACAATCCCGTCGCCGCCGAGCTTGTCTCGGACCTCCTCGCCTTCGCCCGGAGCAACCCGGACGTGGCCGACTGGGTCCTGCGTTACGCTGAGAGCCGCTACGCCCTGCTGGGAGAGAGCGGGGATGGGCCGGAGGAGGAACAAAAAAGGAGAGCGAAAGACAAAAAGACCACGCCACCCTAGGGGCAGGGCGCCTTTACTTGTCACCGCCCGGCTCGACCGGGCGGTCAGGTGGTGGGGAGCAGGCGGTTCCTGTCCCGTCGCGCCGTGTCACCTGATCCCCCGGTCACGCCGTGGGATGACGAAAGAAGCGCGTCCTCGCGTCGCCCTTCCTTTTCCCTGTCACGCTCGTGCCCCGACACGAGGGGTCCATGACACGTCCTGGCGCGCCGTCGCGAGCCTGGGCCATCATGGTCGAGCACGAGAACGACAAAAGAAAAAAGAGCCTTGCCGCAGGGTGGCCCCGGACGCCGCCGCTAGGCCGCCTTCGGGATCGCGTGGACGTGGACGTCCTTGCCGGAGTGGCGGGTGAGGACGTCGGTGGCGCGCTTCTCGGCCTCCTTGTCGGGCGTCTTGACCCACAGGAGGATGCCGCCGCGGTCGAGCTGCTCCTGGAGCCAGTCGGCGTGGCGCTTGTCCATCCAGCGGGCGAGCACGGTGGCGAGCGTGGCGCCCACCACGGCCGTGCCGGCGATGGCGGCGGCCACGGCGCCGGCCGAGGCGACGACGATGCCGGCGGCGATCAGGGGCGGCATCACCGTGAGGCTGTCGATCACGAGGTCCTCGCGCTGGCCGATCCCCTTGCTCGAGACGAAGGCGGTGCGCGGCGCCTCGGGGTCGTCCTCCATGTCCTGGACGCGCTCGTACATATGGCCCAGCTTCTGCTCGACCGTGGCGTGGCCGGCAAGCAGGCTGATGTCGTCGCCCGCAAAGCCGCTGGCTTTCAGATCGTCGACGGCAGCCTCCAGCGTCGACCAGTCCTCGAAGACCCCCACGGCCTCGCGGCTCCCGGTTGTTGCCTTCTCGCCCGTCGCCATCGTCCGTTCCCTTCCCGCGGTCTGGCCCAGCCTTAGGCGCGCATGCTGAATCGGACCGTGATCCAGATCAAGCGGGCACCACGCGTGCCGGGGTGCCGCTTCTCAGCCGCCGGCCCTTGTGCTCTAACCGCGCGGCGATGCCAACCGGAGGAATGCCATGCGGATCGAGCGTCTCTTGATCACAGGGGCTGCGGGCGCCCTGGGGCGCGAGTATCGGCGGCACGTGCAGGGCCGTTACAAGGCGCTGCGCCTCTCGGACCGGGACGATCTCGGCTCGGCCGCGGCGGGCGAGGAGCTGATGGTGGGCGATCTGGGCGACGCCGCCGCCGTCGAGCGCATGTTCGAGGGGGTGGATGCCTGCGTCCATCTGGGCGGGCAGTCGATCGAGGCGGACTGGCCCACCATCCTCAACGCCAACATCGTGGGCCTCGTCAACGTTTTCGAGGCGGCGAGGAAGGCCGGCACGAAGCGCATCCTCTTCGCCAGCTCGAACCACGCGATCGGCTTCCAGCCGGTGACGAAGCGGCTCGACCACGCCACGCCGGCGCGGCCCGACTCGCGCTACGGCCTGAGCAAGGCCTTCGGCGAGGACATCGCCCTCTACTATGCCAACAAGCACGGCATCTCGGCCATGTGCATGCGCATCGGCTCGGCCCGCGCCGAGCCCGTGGACGAGCGCATGCTGAGCACCTGGCAGAGCCTGCCGGACTTCTGCCGCATGATCGATGCCGGCCTCAGCGCCGAGTATGTCTACGAGATCGTCTACGGCGTCTCGGCCAACACCAGGAGCTGGTGGGACAACGGCAACGCCGCCCGCCTGGGCTACGAGCCCAAGGACAATGCCGAGGTCTTCGCGGACCGGCTGGTCGGCAAGCGGTTCAAGAGCGCGCTCGACAATGAGCGCCAGGGCGGCGGCTTCTGCTCGCCCGACTTCACCGGCGATCCGACGAAGATCGTCTGAGCCTCAGCGCTTGGGCAACAGGAAGATCGCGGTGCCCATGGCAAGGCTGCCGAAGGTGACGCCGAAGCCCGCAGCCGCGAGGATGATGGTCGTGATCCGGTCCTCCGAGGCCCACAGCAGCTGGCCCAGCCGCGCCACGTCGAGGAGGATCAGGGCCGCGAGCAGGAGCCAGCCCACGGCGATGCCGATGAGGGCGTTGACGGCGAGGAAGCGGAGCAGGCGCTGATCCGACATGGGCGCCCTCGGGGTCGGGATGCGGTGTCGGCTGGGAGCTCCTGCCCGGATCCCAGCCGCCACCATCGCACGACATGGAGCACCGGCCCCGTCGGTCAATGGGGCGGCGCTCCGTGTGCCCGGCGCTAGCGCATCGCCGGATGGACGAGAAAGCCGCCGCCGCCCACATTGAGATGGCTGCCGGCGACGAAGGAGGCCTTGTCCGACAGCAGCCAGACGATGGCCTCGGCCACCTCCTCGGGCTCGGCCACGCGCTGCATCGCGATCGAGGCGGCGACCGCTTGTCGCAGCTCGGGGTTCTCGCGCAGCGAGCCGGTCATGTCGGTGAGGGTGACGCCCGGCCGGACCACGTTGACGCGGACGCCCTCGGCCGCGACCTCCTTGGCGAGCCCGGTCGAGAAGACGTCGACCGCGGCCTTGGAGGCGGCATAGGCCGAGGCGCCCGGCCGGCCGCCGATCGTGGCCGCCATCGAGGAGACGTTGACGATGGCGCCGCCCTTGCCGCCCATGGCGGTCGACATGCGCCGCACCGCCTCGCGGCAGCACAGCATGAGCCCCACGACATTGACCGCCATCAGCCGCTGCAGCCCCTCGGCCTCGAGATCGGCGACCCTGGCATTGTGGCTGACGCCGGCCGAGTTGACGAGCGCCGTGACGGGCCCCAGCGCCCGCTCGGCCTCCTCGAACAGCCTGACGATGTCGGCGGGGCTGGCCACGTCCGCCTGGATCGCCACGGCCCTGCCGCCGGCCTTCTCGATGCCCGCCACCACCTCCGCCGCGGCCTTGGCGTCGTTACGGTAGTTGACCGCGACCGCAAGCCCGGCCGCGGCCGCCAGCCGCGCCGTCGACCGGCCGATGCCCCGGCTGCCGCCTGTGACGATGCAAGCCCCGCTCATGTCTTTGCCTCCCTCTTCCACGTGAAGCTTAGATGCGTGCTAAGAATGCCCAGCCGCCGCGCGACAACCCAGCCCTTGGAGGTCGGATGCCCGTCAGTCGAGCCTGCATCGCTGTAGCAGGTTGCCTCGCTCTCGCCAGCCTCGTGCCTGCATGGCCGGCGGGCGCCGCCGACTGCGCGGCCAGCGCCAAGCTCATCACCTGGCCCGACCAGACCTGGGCCACGGCCAAGCCGACCGGTCCGGTGGACGCCATGGCGGACTTCACCAACTACGCCTTCCCGGAGGACCAGCCCGAGGCGCAGCCCTCCGACCTGCGTACCGACGCCCTTGTCGTGGTGCAGGGCGGCACGATCGTCTACGAGCGCTACGCCAACGGCTTCCGCGTCGACACGCCGGCACCCGCCTGGGGCATCACCTCGAGTGTCGTCCAGGCCCTCTATGGGCGCCTGGTGCTGGAGAAGCACCTCAACATCGACACCCCCGTCGGTCGGCTGCTGCCCGCCCTCGACACGCCGGGCAAGCAGGCGATCACGATCCACCAGCTGCTCACCATGACCTCGGGGCTGCGCTTCGACGACCGCTACGAGTACGCGCCCTTCGGCTCGACGCTGCTCAGCATGCTCTACACCCGTGGCCATCACGACATGGCGGCCTATGTTGCGTCCCAGCCGCTCGACTACCCGCCCGGCACCCACTGGAGCCTCGGCGGCGGCGATCCGATGCTGCTGATGGCGGCCCTGCGCCCGCTCGTGGGCGAGGCGGCCTATGGCAGCTATCCCTGGACCGAGCTCTTCGATCCGCTGGGCATGCGCTCCGTCGTCTGGGAGCGGGACGGGGTGGGCACCTTCGTCGGTCCAAACTACCTCTACGCCACGCCCCGCGATCTCGCCCGGCTCGGTCTCCTCTACCTGATGGACGGCTGCTGGGACGGCAAGCAGCTGCTGCCCGACGGCTGGGTCAAGCTCGCGGGCACGCCGGCGGCACCGCTTCTGGGCGACAATGGCGGTGGCAGGCGGGCGAGCTTCGGCGCCCTTTGGTGGCTCAACGTGCCGCTCTCCCAAGGCGCCAGCCCGCCGATGACGACGGCACCCCAGGACACGCTCACCGCCCTCGGACGGAAGGGTCAGCGCCTCTACGTCATCCCGTCGCTCGGGCTCGTCATCGTCCGCATCGGCGACGACCAGGGCCGCGACTTCTCCGACGCGGCCTTCCTGCAGCTCGCCGTCAAGGCGTTCGCCCCTCGCGGCCGGAGCTCCTGATGCGCCTGATCGTCCGCGGCCTCGTCGCCGTCATCGTGCTCGGGCTCATCTTCTGGATCGTCACGGGCTGGGCCAATCTCATCACCCTCCCGGCCATCTCACCGGCCTACCTCGCCAAGGAGCGCTGCTCGTGCCGGTTCGTGATCGGCCAGAGCGAGGCCTATTGCGAGAGCTATGCCAGCTCCAGCGTCCCGTTCGTCAGCGTCGATGTCGACCAGGCGGCCAAGCGGGTCGAGGCCTCGGTCCTCGGCATCGGCCGCGTCGCCCGCTACATGAGCCAACGCGACGGCTGCCGCCTCGACGACCAGTAGGGGCCCCGGCGCGGCGAGGCTGCGCCGAGCACGGGGCATGGACCCTCGTGCCGGGGCACGAGGGTGACAGCAGGGGGAGCGCGGTGGTGCGCGCTCGATCCCACCAACGCGGGCCGGGCTCTCTTTCTGTCATCCTCGGGCGCTTGACCCGAGGATCCATGCTCACCCTCGCGAGGGCCTCGCCAGGACGGGGCATGGACCCTCGTGTCGAGCACGAGGGTGACAAAGAAAGGAGACGCGGGCGCGCCGTTTCCTCGCTGTGATCCGCTGGGGCTCAGTCTCTTTTTTGTCTCGCCCTCCTTTTTTGCTCCTCCACCTTGGCCCCGCTCTCTCCCAGCGTGGCTTGGCGGCTCTCGGCGTAGCGGATGATCCAGTCGGCCACGTCCGGGTTGCTCGGGGCGAAGGCGACGAGGTCCGAAACAAGCTCGGCGGCGACGGGCTCGGCCGGCTCCGCGCCGATCTCGTCCCCGGCACGGAGGCCGGGACGGCGATCGGTCGTGCGCGACGCGAGGCGGCGCAGGCGGTTTTCCGGGTGGCGCCCGCGGTTGCCCTCATAGGTAAGAAACAAAAGCGCCTTGGTGTCGCCCATGTCGGCGAGGTGCTGGAGGCCGGCGAGCGCCGTCTTGACCAAGAGCTCTTCGCGCTCGTCCTCGGGCAGCTCGGCTTCGAGCCGGTAGTACGCGACATGCTCCTGGAACTTCTCGTCGGCGAGCAGTGACAAGAGCTCGGCCTCGTCCGTGCCCTCGTGCTTGGCGACCTCGGCGGGCGTCATGCCGCCGGCGAGCCTTCGAGCGAGCCGCACGGTGCGGGCGGCGGGCATCGAGGCAGGGGAACGCGAGGGGTAGACGGAAGGCATATAGGTTCAGTATAGGAATGAGAGCCGAATGTCAATCAGAAGTTGATTCTTTTATTTTGTCACTCGCCTGTCGGGCACGGACGGGGGCCCTCTCGGTGCGACAGGCGCGTGCCAGCCTGGCGAGGTCGTTCCAGGCGATGCGCTGGTGCGGGAGGCGCTCGCCGTCGACCGTGTCAAAGCCGGTCTCGACCGTGCGGCCGCCGAGACGCTCGTAGAAGCGGATGCCGGCCCTGTTGGCGGAAAAGGCCCACAGACAAACGCTCTCGAGGCCGCGGGCGGCGAGGCGATCCGCTGCGGCGCCGAGAAGAAGCCGGCCGAGCCCGCCGCCGCGCCGGCCGGGGCGGACGTGGAGATTGTCGATAGAGACATCCCAGCCGGGCTCGACGCCGGGGTAGGCGGCGATGAAGCCCATCGGCTGGCCGGCCGCCTCGGCCAGCAGCACGACAGCGCCCGCGGGCGGCCGCGCCAGTATCGCATCCCAGTGGGCGCGCCGATCGGCGACGACCGGCCCATCGAGAAAAGAATCCGGCATGATGCCGCGATAGGCCGAGCGCCAGCTCGCCACATGCAGATCGGCGATGGTCGCGGCGTCGGCCGGGCCGGCGTCGCGGATCGTCATCGGCGCGTCGCGACGCGCCGGCGCGTTTGTCGGTGGTCAAGTGGCTGCTCCCGAGGTCGGGCGCGCGAGCAGGACCTATTCTTAGGCGGACAGCATGAGAGGCTGCAAGGCGGCTGGCAGGGCCGAGCTCGCTGAAACGCTCCAGTCTCGCATGCCGAGCGTGCATGCCTGATGTCTTGTCGTTCCCGGCCCGTTCTCGCCTCTTCGCCTGCCCTTCGTTCTCTGGTAGGTTGAGCCGTGAAGAGCGCTGCCTACCATGGCGATGCGGAAGTCAGAGCTGTACGACGAGGACCTTTATCAGTGGAGCCGTGAGCAGGCGGCGGCGCTGCGGCGGCTGTCGGCCGAGCGGTGGAGCGGCCCGCTCGACCTTGAGCATTTGGCGGAGGAGGTGGAAGAGTCGGGCTCGGAAGTGCGCAACGTTGCGCGGAGCCAGCTCCGCCGGCTGGTCGAGCACGCCCGCGACGAGATCGCCGAGCGGCTAACGGCCACCATTCGCCGGGACCTCGGGACCCAGCTGCCGGAGGCCTATGCGCAGGCGCTTCGCCGGGCACGCAAGGCGGTGGTCAGGACAGGCGAGGCCGAGGCCGCTGATAACCTGCCCGAAGAATGCCAGTATCCGCTCGAGGGGTTGCTCGACGAGACGTGGTCTCTGAGCAGCTGGCGATCGGTGACACGGTAGGAGTGATGGGCGCTGCAGATCAATACGAAGCTCGCATGAGGCGCGAGCGACGCATCGAAGGCCGCAGTTCCTTGGTTGAATGCGCATCGAGGCCAGTCGTGGACCAAATGCTGAAGTAAACTCGGCATCGTTTCTACATCACACACGCTGGTATAGTTAATATCATAAATTCCAAAGAACTACGCATATCCATGATCGCCGCCAATGGTGGCGAAGCCGCGCAGGGCTCGCAAAAGCGAGTTAATAGCAAGGCTGTTCCTTCTAATAGAGTCTTTCTTAACGCGATTTATAGTACTCGATCTGACGACGCTCTTAGTTTCATCGTAGAAAAGCACATCGCGATCATGCATGGCTTTAAAGAATGGCGCCATCATTAAATTACTCTTGTCTTTAAGCCATCCATGCCGAAAGCCCTCGTATGCCAAAAGCCATGTCCAATCCGATAGTACATTCCCAGAATTGATTTGATTCTCCCACGCTTGTTTAGGCAACGGCGAAAGGCACAATCCTTTGCTTCCTATATCGAACAATATAAGTGCGAGTGCCGACGATGGTGTAACCTATGCCATTGCAGCCAGATCTGCCGAACGGAGTGGTTTCTTTAGTCCTCTAATGGTATAAATAAGCCATATTACCTCGTAGAGGTTCCCGTTCCTTAAGTTCCGTACAGCCAAGTCTGTAAATCTTCTCCGAACACGCTCCACCGAAATCATCTTTGTCGAGTGTTGTATATTCAAGATAATTCTACATATGCGGTCCATAGAAACCGGAGATACGACCGCTGCCTTTAGTAGGAACGATTCGGCATCCTTAATGTCATTGGGAGCTATTCGGTATCCTCCAACAACACTGAGGGCATAGTTAATGACAGGCTCATGCGGATATAAAGATTGAAGTCTGAGACAAAGCGCGAATAGTTCGGTTAGCCGCTTGCCTGATATCGGGCCAACGCGGTGCGACAGGAAGGCATTTATCTCCGATACCCAGGCCTCTGCTGGTGCGGCTAGGATATGGCTAATTGAAGTCTTAGATCCATTTATTTCCAGTCCGAAGGTCCGATACGCTGATGAAATATTTGACAGTATTTCTTCCGATTCTTCTAACGTCCGAAGCCCAACGAACCAATCGTCCTGCAATCGGTCGACTGACGTCACTGGAAGAAGGGGTTGCAAGGTCCGAAACTGATTATCAATCCGCGAGGAAATTACTTCTGCTATTATACGCGAGGTTTCAGGCCCGATTGGAATACCGATCGTCTGATTGCGATTGCACGACCGAACTAAAACATCAAGGCGATCGGCAAGAGATCTTTTGTAGTAAGTCATATTTGTTTTCACTCGTTCCTTACCATAGGCGGCCCAGGCAATTGAATGTGTATATACCATGGGATAAAATCGTGAGATATCTGTTTTTACTACCCAGTCTGAGGTAGCATAAATATAATTCTTCTTAGCTTTATGGACGGAGAAGTTAATCCCTTTTATGGCTCGCTGATATCTATGATACTCGTATTTTATCCAGCGAAAATGTTTGATACTGAAGCCATTTTTGAATTGTCTTCCAATTGAAAGCCAATTCGTGACATAATATTGCTTGTGGCAACGGGTGGGTTATATGAATATTCCGACGCTCATACCCACGTTTTGGCGTAGAAATAACTTCCATCTCGGTCGGCAAAATCTTGTATGTGTAGGGCCTCTTCGCCTCTTTCCCTTCTTTAATGTCGCGACCTTCTTTGTATCACGGGCATAGAGTTTCTGATCGTTCCATCTCTTAAGAATATCGAGAGCGCTGAGCCGAATCTCTGAGTTGTAAAGACCAGTGGAAGTTCCCGAGGGAAGTATCCGCGAGAAAGTAGCGCGGATAGGGTATCTTTGTAGAGCATATTTCCCCGATTTCTTTCTTAGGCTGCGGATGTGGCCGGGAGGATGAACCAGGGCGATCCTCCGCCGGGGCGCCCCGATTCGCAAGGTCGAGCGGGCCGTCCCGGTGCTGCTCGGCGAGGCGGTGGGGCGCTGCGGCCTGGTCCTGCGTCCAGACGTAAAAATCCTGCTCGTAGAGTTCTTCCTGGCGGGTCGCCATGGCGAGAGCGGCTCCCCCCTGCGGCTCCCCGGCTCAACCTAACGGGGAGCGTCGGCCGAACGGAAGCCATCTTCATATGGGGCCGGCAGAGCGCCCGGACGATCCGCTCAGCCCGCCTTCCGCCCCGCCCACGCCGCAAAATCCTTCGTCAGTCCCTCATAGTCCTCGAGGGTCGGGAACCCCTCGAAGCTGTGGCGGGCGGGGGTGGTGGCCCAGGGCAGCTTCTCGCTCGTCCAGCTCTCGATGAAGGGCGTGAACCAGCCGGGCTCGTCGAGCATGGTGGCGCGCAGCAGCACGAGCCAGGTCATGCGGTCGGGCCGGCTGAAGAGCCAGCTCATGCAATGGGGGCAGAAAAAATGGCGGGGCGAGCCGTGGAGGCCGCCGATGACGGGCTCGCCCCGGGTGACGGCCAAGCCCTCCGCCGGCAGCGCTATGCTGAGGGAAAAGGCGCTGGCGGTCATGCGCTGGCAGCCGGTGCAGTGGCAGGCCATGGTCAAAAGGGGCGGGGCCGTGACCTGGAAGCGCACCTGCCCGCAGCGGCAGCCGCCTTGCCAGGGCAGATCCGGCCAGCTCATCGACGTCTCCATGGCGATGCTCCTCCGTTCCTCGCGGCGCGGCCGACGCGGCCTCAGGCGCCCTCGAGCATGATGCGAAAGACGAGCTTGCGGTTGCCGGTCGGCGAGGGGGCGGGGGCCAGGCCCATGAGCCTGCCGCCGTTGGCCTCGATCACGCGGCGCGAGGCGTCGTTGTCCTCGTTGCAGGTGATGGTGACCCAGCGCAGCCCGACCTCGGGCGCCATGCCGAGGATGGCGCCCAGCGCCCAGGTGGCGTAGCCGCGGCCGCGCTTCCAGGGCACCACGGCATAGCCGATATGGCCCGAGCAGTAGTCGGGCAGCGCCTCGCTGCCGGGCTGGTAGCGCAGGTTGATCGAGCCCGAAAAGCTGCCGTCGGTGATCCAGAGCAGACAAAAAGGCAGGCGCGGCACGATGCGGCCGTCGCCGACGGCGATACGGCCCTCCTGGCTCACGAGGTCGGCGAGGAAGGCCTCGGGGTCGCGGCGCAGGCGGGCCAGCTCCTGGCGGCTCACGTCCTGCTCGGTGTTGGGCGACCAGCCGCGGGCGAGCGCGTCGGCATAGCCGGCGAGCAGGGCGCGGCTGGGCGGCACGAGGCGGGGTTGTCTTGGTGGCATCGGCATGGGCGATCTTCTGCCATGCGCGCCGGCCCTGGCGCCAGCCCTGCCGTTGGGCCTAAGACTGCTCCGGCAGCAACCGGCCGAGACTCGCAGAAAAGGGAGGAGAGCGACGCATGGCAGGGCCCAGGATCGTCGATGCGCACCACCATCTTTGGGATCTCGACAAGAGCTATTATCCCTGGCTGAGCGACCGGCCCGAGGAGCATTTTTTTCTCGGCGATTACAGCGCGATCAAAAGGAACTACCTGCCCGACGATTATCGTCGCGATGCCCAGGGCTTCGACGTGGTGGCGACGGTGCACTGCGAGGCCGAGTGGGACCGCGAGGACCAGGTGGGCGAGACGCGCTGGCTCTCCGGGGTCGCCGAGCGGCATGGGATGCCCAACGCGATCGTCGGGCATGTGTGGCTGGCGCGGGACGACTGCGAGCGCGTGCTCGAGGGCCACGCGCAGTTCCCGATGTTTCGCGGCGTGCGCTCGAAGCCCCGGACCGCGCTGGCACCGGACAAAATTGAAAAAAACGCGCCCTGGACGATGCAGGACCCGGCCTGGCGCCGCGGCTTTGCGATGCTGCAGCGCTTCGGCATGACCTATGACCTGCGCGTGCCCTACTGGCATCTCGAGGAGGCGGCCGAGATCGCGTCCCTCTTCCCGGAGACGCCGATGGTGCTGAATCATACGGGCTTTCCCTGGGACCGCAGCGAGGCGGGGCTGGCGGCGTGGCGCAAGGCCATGCGCGTCATCGCCCAGGCACCGCAGGTGTGGCTGAAAGTCTCGGAGTTCGGGCTGAAGGAAAAGCCCTGGGACCTCGAGGAGAACCGTCGCGTGGTGCTGGACGCGATCGAGATCTTCGGGATCGAGCGCTGCATGTTCGCCTCCAACTTCCCGGTGGCCGGGCTGCGCGCCAGCTACCGCACGATCGTCGAGGGCATGATGGATATTTTAAAAGGCTTCTCGGCGGACGAGCAGGATTCTTTTTCTGTCGCAACGCCGCGAGCTTTTATCGGCTGGCGCTCGGCCAGGGAGCAAAGCCGTGAGGCGGGGCCTCGCCGGCCGCTGGCTCGCCGCCTTTTTTGTCGCCGCCTGCCTGATCGGCGGTGGCGTCGCGCGTGCGGCACCGGCCGAGCGGCTCGCCGTGATGTCGGCCTTCGCGCCGGAGATAAAAGTGCTGCTGGCGCACACGACGGTGGAGCGCACCGTGGAGGCCGCGGGCGTCACCTTCACGCTGGGCCGGCTCGAGGGCCACGAGGTTGTTTTGTTCCTCAGCGGCGTCAGCATGGTCAACGCGGCGATGACGGCGCAGCTCGCGATCGACCGTTTCTCGCCCTCGGGCATCGTCTTCAGCGGCATCGCGGGCGGCGTCGATCCGGCGCTCCATGTGGGCGACGTGGTGGTGCCCGAGCGCTGGGGCCAGTATCTGGAATCGGTCTTCGCCCGCGAGACGCCGGACGGATTTCGGCTGCCGGAGCGCAAGAAGGCCGAGCACGGCCACTACGGCATGATCTTCCCGCAGCCCGTCACGGTGCGGCGCTCGGGCGAGGGCGAGGCCGACACGCGCTTCTGGTTCGAGGTCGACCCGGCCATGCTCGAGGCTGGCAAGGAGCATCGACAAGAGCCTGAAGCTCAAGGGCTGCACGGCGCCCGGCTCGTGCCTCGATCCGAAGCCCAGGCTCGTGGTCGGCGGCAACGGCGTCTCGGGTGCGGCCTTCGTCGACAATGCCGCCTTCCGCGACTGGACGTTCGCGACCTTCAAGGCCGAGGTGCTGGACATGGAGAGCGCTGCGGTGGCGGCGGTGGCCTGGCGCAACCGCGTGCCCTTCATCGCCTTCCGCAGCCTCTCCGACCTCGCGGGCGGCGGGCCCGGCGAGAACGAGCTGCCGACCTTTTTTCAGATCGCGGCCGACAACTCGGCGGCGACCGTGATGGCGTTCCTCGCCGCCTGGCAGCCGGACCGGCCGGCACCGGCGCCCAAGCCCTGAGCCGGGCGCCTCACCCGGAGCGCTTCACCAGCTCGATCATGTAGAGGCCGGGCCAGCATTTGCCCGTGACGAGCAGATTTTTTGTCTTTTCGTCATAGGCGATGCCGTTGAGGACATAGGGGTATTTGAGCTTCTCAGGATCGGGATTGAGGCCCTCGAGGTCGATCCAGCCGGTAACCTCGCCGGTGGCAGGATCGATGATGGCGATGAAGTCGGTCTGCCACACATTGGCGTAGAGCTTGCCCTCCGCCAGCTCGAGCTCGTTGAGGAAGCCGACGGGGCCCACCTCGTCGTGGACGAAGATTTTTTTCTCGACCGCGAGCGTGGCGGGATCAAGGAACATGATGGCCGAGGAGCCGTCGCTCATCAGGAGCCGCCTGCCGTCGCTCGTCAGCCCCCAGCCCTGCGTCTCATAATGAAATGGCTTCCCGGGTGCGAAGGTCTCGAGGTCGTAGCGGAAGCCGGTGTTGGAGAGATAGGTGAGCTCATAAAGGGTGTGGCCGAGGATGGTGATGCCCTCGCCGAAATAGATCGGGTCGGGCCTGACCTCGCGGATCGCTTTCCCGGTCGCGAGGTCGTTCTCCCGCACGGTCGAATGGCCGTAGAGGCCGGTGCCCTCGAAGAGGCGGCCGTCCTTCATGACCAGCCCCTCGGTGTAGGAGCTGGTGTCGTGCGGAAACGTCTTGATGACCTTGTAGCCGTAGACCGGGATCTTGCTCTGACCGAGGATCCGCTCCCGCGAGATCTGCACGTGGCCATCGTCGGCGAGCGCCGGCCTCGGGCGCGCAGCCGAGGATGGCGAGGGCCGCGATCAGGCCCAAGGCCGCCAGAAGGTTCTTCGTCATGCCAGCTCCAGCCGCTTGCCACCCCGATCCGGGAAGGATCGCCTCCGGACGACCCTTCGCCTGTAGCCACACGCTGCCGTGCGGGGGCCTGCCGGTCAAGGGACCGGCGGCGGCGGGTAGTGGGTCGGTGTGAAATTAGATGGGGGCGTCTTCCTGCCGCTTCTTGTATGGACCACGCTTTGCCGGCTTTGGCGCCGCTGCATCGATCATCGCCATCATGTCGCTCAGTTCCCACAGTTTGCCGGTCACGCCCGCCGCCATGGCCGGCGTGACCCGGAGAGTCTGGTGCATGCGCACGAAGTTGTAGTGCATGAAATGGATGGCGATAGCATGGGCGTGGTTCTCGGCGTCCTTTGAGAAGGCGTTCGTGAGCCGCGTGAACCGGCGCATGCCCATACGCATCGTGAGGTTCTGCGCGCTCAACATAGCTGGTGGAGATGTGCCCGGGTCGGGGCCGCCCGGTGATCGGGTCTCGCTTCAGCCGACGCATACGGCCGGGCTGTAGCGCTTTTGCGCCTTCGGGCGGCGTCGCCGTAGATCTTCACGAGCTGGGCGTAGTCGACGTCGAGGCCGAACGCCTTTTCGACCGCCTCCAGATATGCGCTGTTGCCATCGCTGGTGAGCTGGATGCGATTGTCCAGCCGACCGGCCAGATCGGTGATGAAGGCCTCGGCGGTGCCGCCGTGCGGTCGCCGAGCAACCAGCTCACGATCAGCTTGCTGTCGGCGTCCAGAGCCGTCCACGTCCACACGTCGCCGACCCCGAACTCGCCCTTGCGCTCTGCCGGGCCGTTCTTCTGCTTCATCCCGACGAAGGACCAAATCTCGTCGACCTGGATCCGCTTGCAGGCTAGGCCGCGCAGGTGCTCGTCCTGGTAGGCGGCGCAGGCGTCGCCGGCCTCGCGGAGGAACTTCACGACGGTGTTCTTGCTGGCGCCGGTCAGCCGGGCGATGGCCCGGATGGACATGCCCTCTACCATCATGCCGAGGATCTGGCTGCGCTTGTCGGTCGGGAGCTTGTTCATGCGTGGAAGGTACGCGAGAAAACGAAGGTGTCAAGCATAAGGGTCAGTTTGTGAAATGCTATGAATCCGGCATTGCTCTTTGCACCCGCGCGTTGTAAAAGGAGGGGATGGAAATCGAGTTCGCGGACCCAGCTCTCGGTCTGGTCGAAACCGACAAAGCTGGCGCGACGCGATTGCCAGTCGCGGTTATCAGCTCCGTGCGGCGGAAACTGACCGTCCTGAGGGCCGCGCCTGACGACAGAACCTTAAGGAACTGGAAGAGCTTGCATTACGAAAAGTTGAGCGGAGATCGGGCGGGACTGCGATCTATTCGCATCAACAAACAGTACCGGTTGGTTTTCGTGCTCGACAGCGAGGCTGACCCGCAGCACATCACCGTGCTCGCGATTGAGGATTATCACTGATGAATGGTATCGCGCGCGCCATCGATCATCCCGGCACCTTCATCATGGACGAGCTTGAGGCGCGAGGCTGGGATCAGGTTGATCTGGCCTACATCCTCGGCATCTCTCCGTCTCAGCTCAACCCAATTCTAACGGGAAGGGTTGGTATCTCATATGACATGGCGGTTGCTTTGGGAGATGCGTTTGACGTGTCACCCAAATTCTTCGCCAACTTGCAGCAACATTATGAACTACAAAGGGCAAAGCGCCCAGATCCTGGAGTTCGCACAAGGGCAACTTGGCTTTCTAAGTTCCCTATTCGCGAGATGATCAAGCGGAACTGGATCGCAGAGACAGAGGCTGATCTGCTCGACCTGCAGATGATGCGCTTCTTCGACGCGAACCGCGTAGAAGATGTGCCCCTGGTCGGCTGCCAGCCTGTCGCTCACGCGGCTAAGAAGACCGGATACGACGAAATCACTGGTAGCCAACTCGTCTGGCTCCATCGTGTGCGGAAGATCGCCGAAACGATGGAGGTGCCGAAATACGATAGGTCGAAGCTCACGCAGGCGCTCCCCTCCATCCGCGCTCACATGTATGACGCCGACGATTTCAGTGCCATTCCGAAGCTGATGCTGGGATGCAATGTCCGCGTTGTTTTTGTGCAACAGTTGCCTGGGTTAAAAATCGACGGCGTGTGCACTTGGCTGGGCGATCAGCCGGTAATTGGTCTGAGCCTCCGGCTCGATCGGCCCGACAATTTTTGCTTCGTGCTACGTCACGAGATCGAGCATGTCCTGCAAGATGACGGTAGGATAGACGTCCGCCAACTCCCATGTCGACGTTTTGAACCGGATCGCGACACAAGTCGCTTGCCGGAGGAAGAGCGCCAGGCTGACATGGCTGCAGCTCAGTTTCTGATCCCTGAGGACAAGGTCGCCTCATTTATGCTCCGGAAGGGCAAGTGGATTTCGAGAGAGGATGTTCTAGCGTTCTCCGCTCGTCACCAAATTCACCCTGCTATCGTTGTCGGCCAAATTCAACATCGCCGGCATAAGGCGGGGGACAAGCGGGCATTTGCGTTCCTGCGCGAGTTTATGACGAAAGTTCACGACCGTTTCTCGGACTGGCCCCTTAGCGACGGCTGGGGAAAAGTCGCGGAAGTTGGCCTTTAGGAGATCAAGGTGGCGAATTCGAATGAACAGATAGCGCGCGCTTGGGACGAATGGGAGGCGGTGACTGGCGAAGACGCCAACGATCCGGAACGACTTCATAGATTGGGCCGTGCGGAACGGCAGAATGGGACCACGACCGGAGGATATTCGCAAGATCTTCCGACGCCAGGTCTCGACAGCGCTAAGGCAGGTTCATCGCACCAACGAGCAGGGCGTTACCTACCGTGCCAAGCAGTGCGTGACGATCGTCGAAGAGGGGCGTCAGCGGACGCTCTGGTTCGACGTGGATCACTACGGAACGCCGCAGCTTCGGCAGAAGGCCGCCCGGCAGCGTCGGGATTTCTATCGTCAATGACGTCTATCGGGCAAAGTCGGACGTCAACCACATGAACTATGCATATCCATCCGACGAGCCTGTCCAGTTCGATCTGGATTTCACCGAGGATTATGAGGAGCGGAAGGCATTGGAACGCTACGAGAACGAGACGCGCGAGGCGGGCTAGTCACTCTCTTCTTCCAACGTGTCTGAGCAGCGATGCTGGCAATTTCCGAGCGCTCACTCGGTTTAAGTGCTCTTGCGCGGGCCTTGCCGCCCTTAACGCCGGCAACAGCGCGGGTCGCATTCTTCCCGTCGTCCTCACGGTCCTCGACCTGCCCCGTCGCAATCTCGACAATGAGCTTGCCGAGCTGCACGGGGTCGCGGGGGCGGTGTTTGGGCTTCATGGTCATGAAGAGGGTATGGGGCCGGATCGGCTCTCGCGCTACCTCTCAGGTCACCGGAACATATTCAGGTGATTTCAAACTGACCCACTATCCGCCGCCCCCTACCCCCGTGCCTCGGCCATCTTGCAGGCGATCTCGAAGGCGCGGATGGTGGGGACGAGGTTGGCGACACCCTTGCCGGCGATGTCGTAGGCGGTGCCGTGCGCGGGGGTGGTGATCGGCATCGGCAGGCCGCCCAGCACGGTGACGCCGGTGTCGAAGCCCAGGAGCTTGAAGGCGATCTGGCCCTGGTCGTGGTACATGGTCAGCACGGCGTCGAAATCGCCGCGCTTGGCGCGCAGGAAGACCGTGTCGGAGGGAAAGGGCCCCTCGACGGCGAGGCCTTTTTTCTGGGCCCTGCGGACCGCGGGCTCGATCACGTCGATGTCCTCGCGGCCGAAGGCGCCGCCGTCGCCGGCATGGGGGTTGAGGGCGGCCACCGCCACGCGCGGCTTCTCGATGCCGGCCTCGGCCAGCGAGCGCAGCGTCAGCTCGAGGCGCTCGAGGATGCGCTCCTCGGTGATGAGGTCGGCCACCTCGCGGATCGGCACGTGCGAGGTGACGCGCGCGTTCCACAAGCCCTCCATCACGTTGAACTCGGCATAGGCGCCCTCGTAGCCGATATGCTCGGCCGCGAACTTGAGCTCGTCCTCGTAGCCCGGCACCGAGTAGCGGATGGCCTGCTTGTTGAAGGGCACGAAGGTGACGCCGTCGACCACGCCCGCCTTGGCGAGGTCGAGCGCGATCCGGTAGTTGCCGATGGCCGAGCGGCCGCCCTTCTCGCTGACCTCGCCCACCGGGACCAGGGCCGGGTCCATGTCGGCCGTGTCCAGCATCACGAGGCGGTCGGCTGCCGGCCGGGCCTGTGCCCGGTCGCGCACGGTCTCGACATCGAGCGTGACGCCCGCGGCCTTCTCGCCACGGGCCAGGATGCGCCGGTCGCCGACGATCAGGAGATCCGCCTGGGCCAGGGTCTCCGGCCGGGCCAGCAGCCGCGCCATCAGCTCCGGGCCGACGCCCGCGGGATCGCCCAGGACGAGGGCGAGGCGAGGCTTCCTTTGCATCGGTGTCAGGTCCTTTCGAGGGCGTCGCCGCTTCAAGGGGCGGCCGCCGCGTGGTATGCCAAGACGTGTTGCCTTCGAGGAACGAGACCCATGGCCACCGTCACCCCGCTGCGTGTCGCGACCCGGCCGCCCCGCACCTATCCCGCCCTCAAGCCCGCCCGGGTGGCGGAGCTCATTCGCGAGATGATCGTCGAGGACAGGCTGCCGCCCGGCACGCCGATCCGCGAGCGGGCGCTGGCCGAGCAGCTCCAGGTGTCGCGCACCCCCTTGCGGGAGGCGCTCAAGATCCTCACGGCCGAGGGCCTGGTCGAGCACACGCCCCGGCGGGGCGTCATCGTCACCAATCCGAGCGACGAGGAGGTCCTCGAGCTGCTTGCAGCTCCTGGGCGTGCTCGAGGCCTATGCCGGCGAGCTCGCCTGCGAGAGCGCCACGGACGAGGAGATCCGCGAGATCAAGGCGCTGCATCTCGAGATGCTGGCCGCCTACACGCGCGGCGACCGGCTGGGCTATTTCAGGCGCAACCAGGACATCCACCTGGGCCTGGTGCGGGCGACAGGCAACCGGACGCTGATCGCCCAGCACAGGACGCTCAATGCCCGCGTCTACCGCATCCGCTATGTCTGCAACCTCAGGACCGAGCGGTGGGAGAGCGCCATCAAGGACCACGAGGCGATCCTGGAGGCCCTCGAGCGGCGCGACAGCGTCGCGATCGCCCGGCTCCTCAGGCCCCACGTGCTCCAGGCCTACGAGAAGATGCAGGAGATCCTGGCGGACGAGCGGGCCGCCACGCGCGCCGTCCCTGAAGCCTCCTGAGGCGGTAGCGGCTGCCCGCATCGCTCAGCCGGCCTCGGGGACGCGGACGGCGCCCGAGGCGACGAGGTCCTCGATCTCGGCCTCGCCGTAGCCGACCTCGCCCAGCACCTCGCGCGTCTGCTCGCCATAGACCGGTGCCCCGTGCCGTGGCCCGCCCGGGGGTGCGCGACAGCTTGATCGGCAGGCCCAGCGTGCGCACGGGGCCGAGGCGGCTGTGCTGCACCTCCACCACCATCTCGCGCGCCAGCGTCTGCGGGTCGGCGTGCATCTCGTTGACGTCCTGGACCGGGCCCGCCGGCACGCCCGCCTGCTCGAGCAGCGTCAGCCACTCGGCCGTGCTTTTCTTCGCGAAGTGCGAGGAGAGGGCGGCGTCGAGCTCGGCCAGATGCGCCATCCGGTCCTTGTTCTCGCGGAAGCGCGGATCCTCCGCGATCTCGGGCGCATTCAGCACCTCGAGCATGCGCTTCCAGGCCGACTGGTTGGCGCCGCCCACGACGAGCCAGCCGTCGGAGGTCGCAAAAGCCTGGTAGGGCGCGCTCAGCGGGTGCGCCGAGCCCATCGGCCCCGGTGCGTTGCCGGTCGCGAGGGCGATCGCCGACTGCCAGTAGGTGTGGACGATGCCGGCCTCGTAGAGCGAGGTGTCGACCATCTGGCCCTCGCCCGAGCGGCCGCGCTCGGCCAGCGCCGCCAGGATGCCGATGGCGGCAAGGAGGCCCGCCGTGATGTCGGTCAAAGGCGGCCCGCACTTCACCGGCGGATCGCCGCGCCTGGTGCCGGTGATGCTCATGATGCCGCTCATCGCCTGGGCCACGAGGTCGAAGCCGCCGCGCTCGGCATAGGGGCCGGTGCGGCCGAAGCCCGAGATGGCGCACCAGATGAGGCGGCTGTTGCGCGCCTTGGCCTTCTCGTAGGTGAAGCCCAGCTTCTCGAGCGTGTCGCGCCGGTAGTTCTCGATCAGCACGTCGGCACCGTCGATCAGCCGCCAGAGCACGGCCTTGCCGCCCTCGGTCTTGAGGTCGAGGGCGACGCCCCGCTTGTTGCGGTTCATCATCATGAAGGCGGCCGACTCGCCGTCGATCGTGGGCGGGATGCTGCGCCGCGAATCGTCGCCGCCCGGCACTTTTTCGACCTTGATGACGTCGGCACCGAGATCGGCCAGCATCATCGTGCAGGTCGGCCCCGCCATGACATGGGTGAGATCGATGACCTTGAGACCCGACAAGGCAGTCATGGCACGCTCCCCTATCGGCCCTCGAACGCCGGCTTTTTGTTCTTCGCGAGGAAGGCCTGATAGCCGGTCTTGAAGTCCTCGGTGCCGAAGCAGTGGTAGCTCTCGTCGTCCTCCTCGGCCGTGAGGGGCGTCGGGTCCTGGAGGCGGTTGGCGAACTTCTTGTGCCAGCGGGCGACGAGCGGCGCCCCCTCGGCGATGCGCCCGGCCATGGCGAGGCCGGCGGCCTCGACCTCCTCGTCGGCGACGACGCGGTTGACGAGCCCCATGCGCAGGGCCTCGGCCGAGCCCACGAGCTCGCCCTCGAGCAGGATCTGCAGCGCGTTGGCCTTGCCGACGAGCTGGAGGAGGCCGCGCATCTCCGAATAGGCGACGACGAGGCCCAGCCGCTTGACCGGGATGCCGAAGCGCGAGCCTTCGCCGCAGATGCGCAGATCGGCGCACGACGCGAGCTCGAGCCCGCCGCCCACGCAAAGGCCCTGGATGGACGCCACCACCGGATGGCGGCAGGCGCGGATCGCCTCGAGCGCCCCGTGCGTTCGCTTGGCGTAGGCCCGCGCCTTCTCGATGGTGCTCCTGTTCTCCTCGAACTCGGAGATGTCGGCACCGGCGCCGAACGCCTTGCTGCCGGCGCCGGTGAGGATCACGCAGCGCACCCGCAGGTCGGCGTCGAGCTCGTGCATCAGCGCCGCCATGGCGTCCCACATGGCGTTGCTCATGGCGTTGAGGCGTTCCTGATGGTCGATCACGACCCGGACGATGCCGGGCTCCAGATCCTCGCGAACGATGCTGCCGGCCATACTGATGAAAGGCCTCCTAGCCGTAGAAGAGATGGACGAGCCCGAGCGAGACGAGCGGGACGTAGGTCACGAGCAGCAGGACGAGAAGCAGCACCGCCACGAACCACACATTGACCCGGCTGACCTCCCAGATGTCGGCCTTGGCGATCGAGCAGCAGGTGACGAGCACGCTGGCCACCGGCGGCGTCTGCTGGCCGATGGCGATGTTGAGCGTCACGATGAGCCCGAAATGGATGGGGTCGATGCCCAAGGCGTGCACGATCGGCATGACGATCGGCACGACCAGGATGATGGCCGCGGCGCCGTGCAGGAAAAAGCCCAGGATGAAGAAGAAGAGGTTGAACAGCGCCAGGACGAGATAGGTGTTGTGGGTGAAGCTCGATGAGCGACTGGCTCAAGAGCTGGGGGATGCGCTGCTCGGTCAGGTACTGGCCCAGCAGGGCCGAGGTCGCGATCAGCAGCATCACGACCGCGGTCTGGACGGCACCGTCCTTGAGCGCGTGCCAGATGTCGGCGAGCGTCAGGTCGCGGTAGATGATGCCGCCGACCAGCAGGGCCGCGGCGACGGCCAGCGCCGCCCCCTCGGTCGCGGTGACGAAGCCGCCGAAGATGCCGCCCAGGATGATGATCGGCAGCAGGAAGGCCCAGAACGCCTCCTTGAAGGTCGTCCAGACGCGGCGGAGACGAAAGGCCTCCTCCACCGGATAGCCGCGCCGCACGGCGAACCCGTAGGCCAGGGACATCATCAGGAGCCCGCCCAGGATGCCCGGGACGATGCCGGCAACGAACAGCTTCACGACCGAGGTGTCGGCCATGACCGCATAGAGGATCATGGGGATGGAGGGCGGGATGATGACGGCGAGCGAGGCGGCCGAGGAGGTGACGGCGGCGGTGAACGGCCTTGGATAGCCGCGCCGCTGCATGGCCGGCATGATGACCGTGCCCAGCGCCGCCACGTCGGCCACGGCCGAGCCCGAGATCTCGGCGAAGAACATCGAGGCCAGGATGTTCACCATGGCGAGGCCGCCGCGCACGAAGCCCACCAGGGCCGAGGCGAAGGCGATGAGGCGGCGCGAGATGCCGCTCGTGTTCATGATGGCGCCGGCCAGCACGAAGAGCGGGATCGCCAGCAGCGGGAAGCTCGTGGCGCCGGTGAAGAGGGTGACGGCCGCCGACAGGAGCGAGTCGGAGCCTTGTGCCCACCAGCTCGCGGCCAGGGCCACGATGCCGAGCGACAGCGCTATCGGCACGTCGATCGCGACCAGGACCACCATGCCGAGGAAGAGGGCCAGCGTGATCACGGGTCGGCCTCCGGAGCGATCTCGTGGCCGGCCGGCGGCAGGCCGCGCCGCGCCTCGTCGATCCGCTCGGGCAGGGTCAAGAGCTCGGCCAGGATGAAGAGCGCAGCGCCGATCGGGATCACGGACTGGGTGAGGCTCACGGGCACCCAGGGCAGCGAGACCAGCGTGTCGCCCTGCAGCACGACCACCACCTGGTAGCCGTACCAGGCGACGATCGCGAGGAAGGCGAGGACGAGGGTCTCGCCGAGCAGCAGGAGGGCGATGCGGGGGGCGACGGGCAGGGCCGCGACGAGGCTGGGGAAGCCCAGATGGCCGCGCCGGAGCGCTGCGAGGCAGGAGCCATAATAGGTGACCCAGGCGAGCCCCACCGAGGCCACCTCGTCCGACCAGGCGAGCGGCCGGTCGAGCTCGCGGAAGACCACCGCCGCCAGCACCACGACGGCGAGGCCACCCATCAGGAGCACGCAGACGACGGTGAGGACCCGATCGAGCCCGGCCCGCAGTGCTGCCGCGACGCGCAGCACGGCCGGGCGTGGCTTCTCCACCATCGTCAGCGGCCGTGCTGCCGCGCCCACCGCGCTCAGCAGCTCTCGGAGAGCGCCAGGGCCTTCTCGACCAGCTCGCCGCCGCCGGGCACCTCCTTGGCGAAGGCGTCGTAGACGGGCTTGCTCGCGGCGACGAAGGCGTCGTGGTTGGCCTCGTTGAACTTCATGCCGGCGTCGATGAGCTTCTTCTTCACCTCCTCGTCGAGGGCCGCGGCCTTGTCGTAGGTCCAGGGCTGGACGGCGGCACCCTCCTCGAGCAGCACCTTTTGCACGTCCTCCGGGTAACGCTTGAACTTGATGAGGCTCGCGGTCGGGAAGGACGGCGTGTAGACGTGGTTGGTCTCGGAGAGGTACTTTTGCACCTCCTGGAACTTGCCGGCCCAGATGTTGACGTAGGGGTTCTCCTGGCCGTCGACGACGCCGGTCTGCAGCGCCACGAAGAGCTCGGAGAACGACATCGGCACGGGTGCTGCGCCGTAGGCCTCGAACATGCGGGACCGCCACACGCCCGAAGGGATGCGGATCTTGAGGCCCTTGAGGTCGGCTGGCGTGTCGATCGCGCGCTTGTTGTTGGTGATCTGGCGGAAGCCGTTCTCCCAGACGCCCAGGAGCTTGTAGCCCTTGGCCTCGAGCTTGGGCGCCAGCGATCGGCCAGACGATCTCCTTGGCGATGCAGGCCATGTGCGCCCGGCTCTTGACGAGATAGGGCATGTCGAAGAGGCCGAACTCGGGCACCACGCTCGAGAGGATGGTCGAGGGCTGCGAGATGTCCTGCGTGCCGAGCTTGAGCTTCTGCAGCATCTCCTTGTCGCTGCCGAGCTGGCCCGAGTGGTAGAGCGCCATCTGGCCGTAGTCGCCGAGCTTGGCGTTGACCCGCTTCACATACTCCTCGGCGGAGATGTACTGCAGGCCGCCCGGCGGGTTGGTCGTGCCGAACTGCAGCTCGGCGGCCCAGGCCCGCCTCGAGCCCAGCAGCGTGGCACCACCCGCGAGCGCCCCGGTCAACGCCCCGGTCAGCGCCAGAGCCTGTCGCCTCGTTGTCATTGCCTGCACTCCCTGATTGATGCGTGGGCAGAGCTTATCGGCGCGTCTTGGCATGCCACGTTGCCAGATGTCAACGGCGCTCCATTGTTGTGGCGCAGAGATCTGGTATGCCAGCAGTGGGCGCAAGGCCGATTGCGGCCGGGATCGCGGGCAGGAGCCGGCGCTTCTTGCCTCGCCCCGACCGCGCGGCTAGCAAGGCCCCGATGGCCAGGACCGCCACCAGGGCGCGTGCAACCGGTCGCAGCCGAGGCTGGCGCTGGCTGAGGCGGCTTCTTGTCGTCGTGCTGCTGGGCCCGGCGCTTTTGATCCTTCTCTTTCGCTTCGTGCCGCCGGTGGTGACGCCGCTGATGCTGATCCGCCTCGCCCAGGGCCACGGGCTCGAGCGGCGCTGGGAGCCGCTGGGCGACATCTCGGTCCATCTGCGGGACGCCGTCGTCGCGTCGGAGGACAATCTCTTCTGCCGGCATTGGGGCTTCGACACCGGGGCGCTGCAGGGTCAGATCCAGGCGGCGCTGACCGGCGAGCGGCCGCGCGGCGCCAGCACCATCACCCAGCAGACGGCGAAGAACGTCTTCCTCTGGCCGGGCCGGGACATGGTCAGGAAGGTGATCGAGGCCTGGCTGACACCGCAGCTCGAGCTTCTTTGGGGCAAGCGGCGCATCATCGAGGTCTATCTCAACGTGGTCGAGCTGGGCCCCGGCATCTACGGGGCCGAGGCCGCCGCCCGGCACTGGTACGGCAAGCCCGCGAGCGCGCTTTCCCTGGGCGAGGCGACAAGGCTCGCGGCGGTCCTGCCGGCGCCGCTGGAATGGAAGCCCACGAGTGCTGCGATCGGCCGCCGCGCCGTGGTGCTGGAGCGCCGCATCGGCCAGCTCGGGCCGCTCTTGGACTGCGTGCAGTGAGCGCGTTTGCCAAGCGGGGCCGGGCGGTGCGATAAGAGGCCTGCGACGGTTCCCCCTGCCAGGGGATGAAAAGGGAAGCCGGTGAGGCCAAGAGGGCCGATGCCGGCGCTGCCCCCGCAACTGTGAGCGGTGAGCCAGGATCCGAGAGCCACTGGGCGATGCCCGGGAAGGCGGATCCGGCCCAGACCCGCGAGCCAGGAGACCTGCCGTCGCACCCGATCAACCCCAGGAGCCGGGCGGGGTGCACCGGCGGAGGATATGCATGCAGATCCCCCTTGCGGACCCATCGTCCGCCTTCACGACCTTCCCCCTTACCGTCGAGCGCTGCGATCCCGAGGCCATGGTGAAGGACGCCCTGGCCCTGCCCGGCGAGGCCGGTGCGGAGGAGCTCTTCGTCGCCTGGGTGCTGCGCCTGCCGGTCGAGATCGATGCCGCCGACGCCGCCGTCGTGCTGCTCCACGCCTACCGCGACCTGCCGCGCCGGGGCGGCCTGGGACGGCGGGTGAGCGCCCTCCTGCGCGAGGCCCAATCCTACCCCCGCGAGCGACTGGCGACGCTTCCCCGCCGCCGCAGCCGAGGCTGAGCACGATGCCGACCGAAAAGATCGCGGCGACGGTGGTGACCGGGTTCCTGGGCTCGGGCAAGACGAGCCTGATCCGCCATCTGGTCGCGGCCGCGGGCGGCCGGCGCCTCGCCTTCATCATCAACGAGTTCGGCGATCTCGGCATCGACCGCGAGATCCTCCTGGGCTGCGGCCTCGAGGGCTGCGCCGACGAGGACGTGGTCGAGCTCAGCAACGGTTGTATTTGTTGCACGGTCGCGGACGACTTTCTCCCCACCATGCGCCGCCTGCTCGACCGTCCCGAGCCGCCCCAGCACATCGTCATCGAGACCTCGGGCCTCGCCTTGCCGAAGCCACTGATAAAAGCGTTCGCGTGGCCCGAGGTTCGCACGCGCGCCACGGTCGATGGCGTCCTGGCCGTCATCGACGCCGAGGCGGCGCTGGCCGGGCGCTTCGCCACCGATCCCGCGGCCGTGGCCGCGGCGCGCCTGGCCGATCCCACCCTCGACCACGAGAGCCCGCTCGAGGAGCTGTTCGAGGAGCAGCTCATGGCGGCCGACATGGTCATCCTCAACAAGGCCGACCGCATCGACCCCGAGGCCCGTGCCGCCGTCGAGGCGCTGGTGGCTCCGAGCCTTCGACCGGGCGTGCGCGCCATCTGGGCGAGCCACGGCGCCGTCGACCCGCGCGTGGCCCTGGGCCTCGGCATGGCGGCCGAGGACGACCTCGCATCGCGCCGCTCGCACCACGACGACGAGCCCGACCACGACCACGACGACTTCGAGAGCTTTGTCATTTCCCTGCCGGAGCAGGCCGATCCGGCCCGGCTCGTGGAAAAGCTCGCCGAGGCGGCGCGCGCGCTTCGACATCCTCCGTGCCAAAGGCTTTCTCGCGGTCGCCGGCCGGCCGATGCGCCACGTCGTCCAGGCCGTGGGTGCCCGCGTCGACGGCTACTACGACCGCGCCTGGGCCCCGGGCGAGCCCCGCCGCTCGAGCCTCGTCGTCATCGGCCTCGCCGGCCTCGACCGCCCCGCCATCGCCGCCGCGCTGGGCGCCGATCTCGGATAGGCTTTTTTGTTCTTTTGTCGGTTTGGGCTGCAGCAGCGTCCGCGCGGATGCGCCTGTGGGCACGGGCGCTTTCGAGCGTTCGCCTGCATGCCGGCCCGATCGGCCCCCTCGTTGTCCCCGTGCTCGGCACGAGGACCCGTGCCCAGGCTCGCGAGGGTGACAGGAGGAAGGGCGGGGTGGCGCGGGCCAGACTCCTTTCGTCATCCCACGGCCCCGACCGGGGGATCAGGTGATGCGGTGCGATGGGAAGGGAGTCGCGCAGCCTCCACCACCTGAACGCCTGATCACGTCGGGCCGTGACAAGAATGCGGAGCCAGCGCGGAGGCACCTCCACTGTCGCCCCCCGGCTCGACCGGGGGCCAACTGTTGGAGGTCGGCCACGCTATTGTCGCGTCACCGCCGCCCGTTGGTCCCCTGATGCTTGCGGCTGGGCGATCCTACGTCACCGCCGTCGGACGGCGTTGCCGTCCCGGAGGATGTGCTCGATGATCGCGGCGGCGTCGGCATGGGCGTGGGATTCGCCGTCTGTGTGCAGGGGGACGGCGTTGCGATGGGCCGTGGCCGCGTCCTCGAGGATCACCCTGGCCTCGGCGGCGTCGATGATCTTGTTCTCGGTCAGCGACAGCAGCATCGACTTGCAGATGGAGAGCGCCGCGAGCCCCGCCGCCTCGGATCCGTGGGGCATGGGAGCGTCCTTTCGAGGCCGGAGAGTGGAACCAGCGGCCGGAAGGGCCGAGGCTCACCGCCAGTGCAAGGTGTGAGTGTAGCCCGTCGAGATCAGTGCAATGCTGATGCAGGATAGCGTGACGTGCGGCCGATCTTGCGCCCTGCCGGGAGCGGCGGCCGCCACCGGAGCCTGCCCACAGCCGCACGCCGTTCGCGTGAGGCGCCGCAGGCTGGCGACGGCCCTTTTAAAAGAAAAACACCTCGGTCCCGGTCTCGAGACGATGTGTTTGCCGCCGAGCGGCGTGATACGCTTCCTCCTCCGGCGACACCGGCTTCATGGCCTATCGCTCGCGGTTGCCGTCCAGTATTTGGCTCCTCGCCATCGAAAGCGATTCTTGTCTCAGTCCTACCGGCGGCACTCCGGCTGGATGGGGCGTCTCGGCTCATTTGTTGGGCTCGACCTTGCCGATCTCCCGCTCTGCCTGGAGCCAATCCTGGACGGCGCGTCCTTCGCGGCGGCCTTGCTCGGACAGCTCATAGGCCCGCTTCGCGATCTGCGTCCTCCGATCGGACGGCGCCTCGGCCTCGGCCTCGGCCTCAGGCTCGGCCTCGATCTCAGCCTTCGGTGCGGCCTTGACGGGATCGAGAATCCGATAGGCAAGCAGCTTCACACGATCGTTAAAGAGGAACCAGATCAGAGCATAACCCCACACGAAGAGTGCCCAACCCCAGCCGAGTGGCGTCATGAACACGCCATAAACTGCGATCAGGGTCGCCAGTATTTGCGTCCCCAGCACGGCAATCCAGAGAGTCCGTGCCGGCCGTATGGACCAAAACGGGCCGCGCGTGCGGGTCAGGAAGATCGTCAGATGCCCGGCTACTGACAGCTTCAGGTACATCAGCGTCTGGATATGCGCACGATCGAGGTGAAAGACGCGCTCGCCAAGATAGAAGAGACCGAATGCGGCCACGACGCCGACGACGCCGAGCACGGTCGCTATCCCCAGCACGAGCCGCATGTTCCAGGCTTCTGGCTGGTCGTTGTACTTCACATTGTCATAAGCAATCGACAGGATGGCGCCGTCGTTGAGCAGCGCCAGCATCACGATCATCACCGCCGTCAGCGGGTAGAAATTGAAGATCAGGATCGACAGGGTCAGGAACAGCAGCACGCGCAGCGTCTCGGCGATGCGGTAGATCGCGTAGCTGTTCATCCGCTGGAAGATCTTCCGGCTCTCCTTGATCGCGTCGATGATCACCGACAGGCCGGGCGTCGTCAGCACGATGGCGGCCGCCGCGCGCGCCGCGTCCGTGGCACCGGAGACGGCGATGCCGCAGTCGGCCTTCTTCAAGGCAGGAGCGTCGTTCACCCCGTCGCCGGTCATGCCGACGATGTGGCCACGCTTCTGCAGGACATCGACGATGTGGAACTTGTGCTCGGGGAACACCTGGGCGAAGCCGTCGGCCTTCTCGATGGACCGGGCCACCGCGGCCGTTTCCTCCCGCTTGACGTCGCCCAGGCTGCCGGCATCGAGAATGTCGGCTCCCATGCCCAGCTTTTTGGCGGTCTCCTGGGCGATGGCGAGCGCATCGCCGGTCACCATCTTGACCGTCACGCCCATCTGCCGCGCCGTCGCGACCGTGGCCTCGGCGTCGTCGCGCGGCGGATCGAACAGGGGAAGCACGCCCAGAAACCGCCAGTCCCCGTCTGCCTCGGCCCGGGCCACGCCCAGCGAGCGAAAGCCGCGGGCCGCGAAGTCGTTGACCGCCTTGTCCGCGGCGGGCCTCACCGAGCCGGCATTGGCCGACAGGGCCAAGATGACCTGGGGCGCGCCCTTGGATACCTTGAACGTCTTCCCGTCCGCGGCCTTGACGGTGGCCTCGGTGCGCTTGTGCACCGGATCGAACGGCTGGAAATGGACCACCTCGTAGCCCTGCAGCGCCTTCTCGTCCTCGAGGCCGCCCAGGACGGCCAGATCGATGGTGTCGTCATTGTCCGCACGCGACGCCAGCGCGCCGTTGAGGATCACCTGCTCGGCGGGGATGTCGTCGACGCTGAACGGGATCGCCCAGCGTCAGCTTGTTCTGGGTCAATGTGCCGGTCTTGTCGGCGCACAGCACGTCCACGCCCGCAAGTTCCTCGATGGCGACGAGCTTGCTGACGATCGCCTGCTTCCTGGCGAGGAGACGCGCGCCGATCGCCATCGTCACCGACAGCACGGTCGGCATCGCCACGGGAATGGCGGCCACGGTCAGCACCAGGGCGAACTGCACGGTGGTGAGGAGCGGATCGCCGCGGAAGATCGCAACCGCGATGATCACCGCCACCAGGGCCACCGCCAGGACGATCAGATAGTTGCCGATCCTCAGCACGGCCTGCTGGAAGTGGCTGACGGTGTGCGCCGTCTGCACCAGCTCCGCCGTCTTGCCGAAATAGGTGCCCGCACCCGTCGCATAGACGAGTGCCCCGATCTCGCCCCGGCGGATGATCGAGCCGGAGAACACGGCGTCGCCGGGCTTCTTCGTGGCGGGCAACGACTCGCCTGTCAGCGCGGACTGATCCACCTCGACCGGGTCGCCCTCGAGCAGGCGCGCATCCGCCGGCACGATATCGCCCAGGCGGACGCGGATGACGTCGCCCGGCACCAGCTCCCGCGCCGGCGGGGTCACCCACTTTCCGTCGCGCTTCACGCGGGATTTGACGGCCAGCTTGGCCTTCAGCGCCTCGATGGCGTTGCCCGCCTGGCGCTCCTCCCAGAACCCCACCGCCGCATTGGAGACGAGCAGAAGGAGGATGATGAAAAAGTCCGCCCAGTGCTGCACCACGGCCGACAGAATGACCGCCACCTCGATCATCCAGGGAATGGGCCCCCAGAAATAGCTCAGGAGCTTGAGGAGCGCGTTTGTCTTCTTCTCCGCGATCTCGTTGGGCCCGTATTGGGTCAGCCGCTTCTCCGCCTCGGCCTGGCTGAGCCCGTCCGGCGACGAGCCGAGCCTCTCCTCGACCTCGGCCAGCGGGAGGGACTTCAGGTCGTCCTTCGCCTCGGGTCTCGATCCCTGCCCGCCTTCGGCAGCTTTCGCAGGATCGGCATCCAGTCCCATGACGGGCGGTCCTTCTGTCGTGGCCATGCCGGGGTCTCGCGACCGCCGGGCATTCCTGGTTCCGCTGGCGCGGGGGGCTCGCCATGCCCAGGGGCGGACGATCGCCAGCGCGTCCCGGGCGAGCATCGGCTTCTCATTGGTCGCGATGCCTCGGACCGACACGCGGCTGTCCGGGGCGAAGATGCGGGGGCCGCCGGCACCGCTCGCCTGCTCGTCCAGCCTGACGCCGAGCCATGTCAGGCTGCGGCACGGCGCCGTGCCCACCGGTGTCGATGAGCGAGGACAAAAAGCGGAGGCAGCGGTCGAGAGGACCGAGCGCTTCTGCTAGTCGGAGTTCGGAGTTTATCCCATCGGGATTGGTGTCATACTGATCCAGGATAGCGTGAGTTGGGTCCGTTTGTGCGTCTTATGAGGAGCGATAGCTGCCGGGCCATGACCGCGCTCGTCTGATGTGAGGAGCTTGGCGATGGTGGCGCCGGAGAGCGCGCTCGTGCGCAAACTGTCTCGGTTCGTTCCGCTGGACCGCGGCGAGCTGGCGGCGCTGGCCGATCTCGAGGCGCGGCGCCGGCCCGTCGCCCCAGGCACCGACCTGGTCCATGAGCGGCAGGCGGGGCACCAGGCCTTCATCCTGATCGAAGGCTGGGCCTGCGCCTACAAGCTGGTGCCGGACGGCGGCCGTCAGGTGATCGATTTCTCGATCCCGGGTGACGTCATGGGTCTGCGCAGCGTGCTCATGCGGACCTCCGATCACTCCTTCTCCGCCCTCACCGACGCCGTCGTCGCCGAGGTCACGGCCCGGCAGATGCTGGAGGGCTTTCAGCGCCACCCGCGACTGGCGGCGGCGATCCTGTGGGCCGCATCGCGGGACGAGGCGATGGTGGTCGAGCATCTGGTCGGCATCGGGCGCCGCAGCGCGCTCGTGCGCACCGCTCATATCCTCATCGAGCTCGGCCAGCGTCTCCAGCTCGTCGGGCTCGGCTCGGACGCCGGCTACGCCTGCCCGCTGAGCCAGTATGTCCTGGCCGACGCGCTGGGGCTGAGCGCCATCCACATCAACCGCATCCTGCGGCAGCTCCGCGAGCGCCGCCTGCTGACGTTCCGCGGCGGCCGGGTCGAGGTCCACGATCTGACCGGCCTGAAGGATCTGGCCGAATGGCACGGGGGCTATCTGGACCAGGACCAGCCGCTGCTGCCGAGCTGAGGCTCGCCGCAACGGCATCGGTGGCGAGCGGCTGATCCAGGTTAGCGCCGCTTGGCGCCAGGTCCGATAGGAACCATGCTCCGACATGAAGGTCATTGTCGCCTCCGGCGATGGGAAGATGCCGATGACGCTCCAATCGTCGAGGCCTGCTGGCCGAGAGGGTGACGCGGGAGCCGCAGCCGCCGGGGAGTCGCTCGTTGCGCCGAGCCGGCCCGGGGTCGACCCGATCATCCAGCCGATCTACGGGCGCATCGCCTCGAACGACCGGCGAGCCGGCTTTCTGGCCGCGGCGGCGATCGCCGAGCGGCTGTCCCGGACGGCCGGCTCGGTCTGTCTGGCCTTCGACGACTACCTCCGCGATCTCTGTGTCGATCTCGCCGTCATGTCCGACAGGTCGGGCAGCCCTACGCTCACCTGCACCGCATCCGAGGCGCAGCTCCCGGTAGGCCCGGCGATCACGCTCGGCCTCATTGCCGAGGAGCTCGTCAACAATGCCCTCGTCCACGCTCTCCCGGATAGGGGAGGCGGTCGGATTATGGTCGGGTTCTCCGCTGGCCCGGAGGCTTGGTTGCTCACGGTGGAGGACAGTGGCATCGTCGGGCAACCCGGGCCGAGCCGACGCGGAAACGGCCTGATGATCGCGCGCCTCCTCCTCCTGCAGCTCGACGGAACGCTGGAGATGGAGAGCGGCACGATCGGTGGGACCCGATGCGCCGTGCGCATTCCCCGGCCACGATTCCAGGCATGACGATGCGGGCGCGCTCACCCTCGTAGGCTTTCCCCAGCGGCGTGGCCGTAGCCGCAGATCCTCCCGGCCCTCACGCGGGAGCCGATCAGGGTTCCGACGCGCTCGCGAGCAGCGGCGAGGCCCATCGACCGGGCGGCCGCACGGCACCTCAGCAGACCGCCCGAGCGGCTCCCGCAGGAACCCCCCGTCGCCGCCCTGCCTGCCACGGCTCCGTCACACCGCGTGCTGCGCCAGAAAATCCCGGTCGAAGACAATGCCGTGCCCGATCCTGTCGGAAGCGACAAAAAAGCCGTCCTGGACCTGGATCGGCTCGGCCAGGGCCTTGATGTCGGTGAAGGAGCCGCCGTCGATGTTCTCGACAATGTGGCCGTTGGGCAGGCAGCACAGCAGCTGGCCCGAGATCTCCATCATGAAGTGGGGGGCGAGCGGCACGTTCCAGGCGCGCGCCAGGGCCGCGATGTCGAGATAGGCGGTGATGCCGCCCACACGGCAGACATCGGCCTGCATGAAGTCGCACGCACCGCGGGTGAGATAGTCGTTCACCTGGCGGATCGTGTAGATGTTCTCGCCGGTGGCGATGGGGCTCCTGACGAGGCGGCGCAGGCGGGCATGGCCCACGACATCGTCGCGCGGCAGGGGCTCCTCGACCCAGTGCAGGTCGAGGCCCTCGAAGGCGTTGACGGCGCGGGCGGCGTGGCCGATGTCCCAGCCCTGGTTGGCGTCGACCATCAGCGGCAGCGGGCCCAAGAGCTCGCGCAGCTTCGTCAGGCGCTCGACATCCTCGGCGATGTCGGGCTTGCCGACCTTGACCTTGAAGGCGCGATAGCCCTTGGCCTTCCAGCCCCGCGCCTGGTCGAGCAGCGCGTCCAGCGGCTTGTTGAGGTTGATGCCGCTCGCATAGACCTGGACGCGATCACGGCTGCGGCCGAGCAGGTCGACCAGAGGCTTTTGCACCTCCTTCGCCGCGAGGTCCCATAGGGCGATGTCGGTCGCGGCCAGGGCCATGGTGGCGGCACCGCTGCCCATGTCCTGGAGCTGGCTCACACATTTGTGCCAGAGGCCGCGCGGCGAGACGGGCTCGCCCACGAGGACCCGGGCCAGATCGTGGTCGATCATGGCGCGGATGCAGTGGCCGCCCACGTCCGAGGTGTAGGTGAAGCCCGTGCCGACCAAACCGTTGTCGGTCCTGACCTCGGCCAGGATGACCTCGAGGTGGGTCACGTGGTGGATGGTGTCGCCCCAGGCCCCGCCCGGCAGCGGCAGGCGCGCATGCTGCGTCTCGACAGCCTCGATTCTCACGGTTTTGCCTCCCGAAAGCCTTCCCGACAATGGGGCGGAGACTGGGCGCCCGCGTCCGGGTGAGCAACCCGCCCGGTGGGGCGGCCGGGTTGCTCAGGGCGCATGCGGCGGGCCGCGACATGCGCGACGGGCGCGTCTAAGCTCAGGGCTGCGGCCCCGCCGCCTGCGACAGGGAGCTTTCTCGTGATCCGTGCCTGCAAGGTCGCGCTCGTGGCGATGGTGGCGCTGTTCTTCGCGCTGGTCGCGTTCGGCAGCATCACCGACTACGGCAGCAACTGGGCCTTCGTGCAGCATGTGCTGGCGATGGATTCTATCTTTCCCGGCTCGACGCTGGGCTGGCGGGCGGTGACGGACCCGCGGCTGCAGACGCTGGCCTATGCGGCGATCATCGGCTGGCAGGTGCTGACGGCCATCGTGCTCACCTTCGGGGCGATCCGGCTGCTGGTGGCCGTTGGCGATTCCGAGGATTTCACCGACGCGAAGCCGCTGGCGGTGGTGGGGCTGGTGATGGGGCTTTTGCTCTATGGCCTGGGCTTCACCGTCGATCGGCGGCGAGTGGTTCGCGATGTGGCAGTCGCACGACTGGAACGGGCTCGACAGTGCTGCGCGCTTCATCCTCCTGGACGGCATCGTGCTCTTGGTCCTTCTGGCGCCGGACGGCCCGGCCGAGGGAGCGCTCGTCGATCGGGAAAGGGCCCGTTCTTACACTCGCCGGTAAGAATGGAGCATGTCCATGCGCATCACGAGCAAGGGCCAGGTGACGATCCCGCAGGCGATCCGCCTGAAGGCGGGGCTGCTGCCGGGCACCGACGTCGCGTTCGAGCTGGTCGGCGAGGAGGTGCGGATCGTCAAGGCCCCGAACGGCGGCAAGGAGAGCCGGGGGGAGGCGCTAAATCGGGACCTGCGCGGCAGCGCCACGCGGCGACTCGGGATGAGCACCGACGAGCTGATGAAGCTCCTGCGCGGCGAATGACGGCCGTTCTCGTCGACAGCAACGTGCTGATCAACATCACGATGGAGGACGCCGAGTGGCGCTCCTGGTCCGAGGCCGCGCTCGCGGCTTGTGCCAAGCGCTGGAGGCTCGTCATCAACCCGCTGATCTACGCCGAGGTGTCGGTGGGCTTCGAGAGCGTTGAGGCGCTCGATGCGAGCCTTTCCTTACGCCTTCTCGAGCGTGAGCCTCTGCCCTGGGCCGCGGCCTTTCTGGCTGGGCAGTGCTTTGTCACCTATCGCCGCCGCGGCGGCGCCAGGACCTCGCCGCTGCCCGACTTTTTCATCGGCGCGCATGCGGCGGTGGCGGGCTACCGGCTGCTGACGCGCGACGTGGCGCGCTATCGGGCCTATTTCCCGACCGTGGAGCTGATAGCGCCCGATCAGGCGAGCTGAGCACCGGCCCCGTGGTGGCTTGTGTCAGTTGCCGAAGGCGAGGGCGCGATGCGAGATGAAAAGGGTCCTACCAAGGCACCGGTCTGCCGCTCCAGTCGAAAAACCCGCCGCTGTCGCCAGCATCAAGACGATCAAGAACGGTGAGAAGATGAGCGGCGGCTTGCGCAGGTGAATGCAGGTCTGGACCGGGCCTGGCAAACGGCGCGGACAACGCTGTCGCCACGGTCCCGGGATGCAACGCGACGCAGAGCGCCTCGGGCGCGCGTCGGGCCAGCTCGATCGAAGCGGTGCGCACGATCTGATTGAGCGCAGCCTTGGAGGCGCGGTAGGCGTACCAGCCGCCCAGGCGATTGTCGCCGATGGAGCCCACGCGCGCCGAGAGCGTGGCGAACACGGCCTTGCCGGACCGGGGCAGGAGGGGCAGCAGGTGCTTCATGAGAAGCGCGGGGCCGATCGCGTTGATCGCGAAGGCATGTGCCAGTCTCCGCGCATCGAGCTCGCGCCAGGTCTTCTCGGGTCCACCATGCGCATCATGGAGAAAGCCGGTGGCATCGATGGCAAGCCGGATTTCCCCGGCCGTCGATGCGCTCGCGACCGCGCGTTCCAGGCTTGCTTCGTCGGTCAGATCGATCGGAACGGGGCTTCGACGGCTGAAGCCGATCACGGCACGGAAGTGGGCAGCATTGCTCAGCGCGGACAGCAAAGCCGAGCCGATGCCGCCCGACGAGCCGAAAACGACGGCGACACCGTCGGGATCAAAGGATCCCAGGCCGACGCTCGCAGGCTGATCGGATGATCTCCCTCGCTCGCTCATGGCCCCACCTTGCGTGCCGCTCTCGGATGCAGCGTGGCCACAAACAGACGCACGAGCGCCGGGCGTATAGGCAGGAACAGACGATAGGCGAGCTCGAGGCTCGGGGAGATACCGGGAAGCGATGCCAGCTTCGCCGCCCAGCGCCATCCTGGCAGATGTCGCCAGACCTCGATGAACGCGGCGGCTCCGGAAACTATTCGCCCGTCTCCCGCCACGACATGGAAACGCGCCATCGCCGTCTTCGGGTCGAGTGTCGGAGGAAGCTCGGCCTGTGGCTCGGAGACATCGACAAAACACAGCGCGCCGGCAGTGTCGCGGTCGCGATACATGCCGATCTCGGCCCGGCATAGTGGGCACGAGCCATCGAAGAGCACGACTGTCTTGGCCGGATCCGGCATGTCTTCTCTCACACGGTCGGCTACAGGCAAACCAGCATGGGCGCCTGTCGCAGATGCCGGGTCTCGGTCAGCTGCCCCACGATGAAGTGCGCGACATCGGCGCGCGGTATGGAGCCATTATGGCGATCTCCCGTAGGTGATCGTGGATACGACCGCTCGGCGAATTCGGATTTTCTCGAGCAGCAAGCCGCGCGGCGCGGTCTCCGCCATCCGCATGACCGAGGTGGACGGCACAAAGGCATGCCGGTGATCCGTGCCTGCAAGGTCCCGCTCGTGGCGAGGCATGACGCCGGTCCTGGCGCACAGCGACATCCTGATCGATCTCGCGACGGCTGATCCCTCTCGGGACGGAAGCTGTCGGATGGAGCCTTGCGGCGGTGCTCCGGATCAGCCGCCGAAGGCGACGGCGTGCATGGTGCGGCCGGGATAAAATGTAAAAGCGCCGGCGATCACGAGGGCGCCGGCAAAGAGCAAAAGCATGGTGCGGGGGTGGGCATGGACGTTGCCGCGGCGGATCTGCCAGACGCCGTAAGGCAGGACGATGGCCGTCCAGATCGACAGCAGGTGAATGGGCCTCCAGGGGCCGAGCGTGCGGATGGTGTGGATGGCGAAGGAGCTGAGCACCACGATCGCCATCAGCGCGACCCGGAGGCGGCCGGCGAGGCGGTGGGCGGGCGTGCCTTTGCGGCGCGCCAGGATGACGAGGCCCACGACGAAGGCCGCGATCGCGGCGAAGGCATGGAGGCGGATGGCCGACGGTGCGGCGAGTAGGGGGTTGAGGGTCACGCTGCGGCTGCTCGCTCCTCAGTGCGCCTCGTCCCAGTTGCGGCCGGTGCCGGTGTCGACGATCAGCGGGACGGTGAGGGTGGCGGCGGATTCCATCACCTCGGCAACCGTCTTTTTGGCCGTCTCGATCTCGGCCTCCGGGACCTCGAGAACGAGCTCGTCGTGGACCTGGAGGAGGAGGCGGGCGGGGGAGCGCTCGCGCTCGAGGCGGCGGGCGAGGCGCACCATGGCACGCTTCATGATGTCGGCGGCCGAGCCCTGGATCGGCGCGTTGATGGCAGCGCGCTCGGCATAGGCGCGCCGGGACGGGATCTTCGCGTTGATCTCGGGCACGTAGCAGCGCCGGCCGTAGAGGGTGACGACAAAGCCCCGCTCGCGCGCCTCGGCTTTGGCGCGCTCCATATAGTCCTTGATGCCCGGATAGCGCTCGAAATAGGCCTCGATATAGGCCTTTGCCTGGGCCTGCGGGATGCCGAGACGCTGGGCGAGACCAAAAGCACCGATGCCGTAGATGATGCCGTAATTGATCGTTTTCGCGGACCGGCGGAGATCGGGGCCCACCTCGTCGAGGCTTTTGTTGAACATCTCCGATGCCGTGACGGCGTGGATGTCCACGTCGTTGGCGAAAGCCTCTTTCAGCGCCTTGATGTCGGCCATGTGGGCCAGGACGCGAAGCTCGATCTGCGAATAGTCCGCGGACAGTAACAAAAAACCGGGCTCGGCCACGAAGGCCTCGCGGATCTTGCGGCCTTCCTCGGTCCGGATCGGGATGTTCTGTAAGTTCGGATCGGTGGAGCTGAGGCGGCCGGTGGAGGTGGAGGCCATCATGTAGGAGGTGTGGACGCGGCCGGTTCGGGGATTGATCTCCTCGACCAGGCTGTCGGTGTAGGTGCGGGTGAGCTTTTGCAGCTGGCGCCAGTCGAGGGCGACGCGGGGCAGCTCGTGACCCGCTGCCGCCAGCTCCTCCAGCACCTCGGCCCCGGTGGCGTAGGCGCCTGTTTTTGTTTTTCTCCCCTGCCCGCCCAGCGCCAGCTCATCGAACAAAACCTCGCCCAGCTGCTTGGGCGAGCCGAGGTTGAAGGGGTGGCCGGCGAGCTTGATGGCCTCCTCCTCGAGCTCGGCCATGCGCTGGGTAAAAATGCCGGAGAGCTGGTGCAGGCGGCCCTTGTCGACCGTGATGCCCTGCGTCTCCATGCCGGCCAGGATGGGCGGCAGCGGGCGCTCCAGCGTCTCGTAGACGGTGGCGAGGCGCTCCTCGAGCAGGCGGGGCTTCAGCGTCTGCCACAGGCGCAGCGTCACCACCGCGTCCTCGGCCGCATAGTCGGTGGCCTTCTCGATCGGCGCCTGGGCGAAGCCGATCTGGGCCGCACCCTTGCCGCACACCGCCTCGTAGGGGATCGTGTCGTAGTCGAGGAAGCGCTTGGCGATCTCGTCCATGCCGTGGCCGTGGCTGGCGCCGTCGAGCACGTAGGACAGGAGCATCGTGTCGTCGATCGGGCGACGGCCACGCCGTAGCCGGCCAGCACACCCTGGTCGTACTTGATGTTGTGGCCGATCTTCAGGACCGAGGGGTCGAGGAGGATGGGCTTCAGCCGCTCCAGCACCTGGCTGCGGTCGAGCTGGCCGTCGCGCGGCTGGCCGAAATCGTCCAGGTGGGCGAGGGGCACATAAAAGCCCGCCATCGGGTCGACGGCGAGGCAGATGCCGACCAGCTCGGCGCGGCTGACGTCGAGCGAGGTCGTCTCGGTATCAAGCGCGAGGTGGCCGACGTCCAGGGCCTTGGCGATGAGCGCGTCCAGCGCCTCGAGGGTGGTGATGGCCTCGAAGGTCGGGCGGTCGTCGCCAGGAGCCGAGGGTGCCTGGCCCGCTGCCGCCTCGGCCGCCACGGCCTCGACCCGGGTGATCAGGGCCCGAAAGCCGTTCTCCTGGAGGAAGGCCAGGAGGCGCTTGGCATCGAGGTCCTTGCGCCCCGCCTCCTCGAGGCCGAAGGGCAAGGGTGCCTCGGCGTCGAGGCCGACGAGCGTGTAGCTGAGCCGAGCCTTGTCGGCGTTCTCCTCCAGCGTCTGGCGCCGCTTTGGCTGTTTTATCTGGTCAAGTGATAAAAGAAGCTGCTCGAGCGAGCCATATTGGGTGATGAGCTGGGCTGCCGTCTTCACGCCGATGCCGGGCACGCCCGGCACATTGTCCGACGTGTCGCCGGCAAGTGACAGAACATCGCGGACGAGCTCGGGGGCGACGCCGAAGCGCTCCATGACCTCGGCTCTTCCGATCTCCTTCTGCTTGATCGGGTCCCACATGGCGACGCCGTCGGCGACGAGCTGCATCAGGTCCTTGTCCGAGGAGACGATGACGGTCTCCTCGCCGCGCTCGCGGGCGAGCCTGGCGTAGGTGGCGATGAGGTCGTCGGCCTCGAAGCCCGGCGTCTGGGCCACGGGCAGGCCGAAGGCGCGCGCCGCGTCGCGGATCAGCTCGAACTGCGGCACCAGCTCGGGCGGCGGCTCGTCGCGGTTGGCCTTGTAGGCCTCGTAGAGATCGTTCCGGAACGTCTTGCGGCCGGCGTCGAAGACGATGACGAGATCGTCGTGCGGCCGCTCCTGCAGGAGCTTCATCAGCATCGAGCAGAAGCCGAAGACGGCGTTCACGGGCGTCCCGTCCGACCGCGTCATCGGCGGCAGGGCGAAGAAGGCGCGGAAGATGTAGCCCGAGCCGTCGACCAGCAGCAGGCGTTTCTTGGGGGCGTCGCTCATGGCCGGAAGCTAGCGCAGGCGCGCCGGAGGGGCCAGCTTGCGTGGCGGCGAGGCCTGGCTTCCGGCTGGAGAGCAAAGCAACTATTGCGCGAATATGATCTGCAATTAAGCTCCGCTGGTTGATCTTCGGGCGGCAGGCTCGTGCCTGCTCCGGGATGTGACAAACGACGCTTGTCACTTTGCATCGGGGCGGCGTATGATCGGGAGCTTCAAGGACAGAAGGCTGCAACGCCTCTACGAGGCAGGCGACCGGAGCAGGCTGCAGCCGAGGCATGTCGAGAGGATCGAGCGCATCCTGGCGTCCCTCGAAGCCGCCACGCGAATCGAGCAGCTGAGGCTCCCAAGGTACCGCCTGCACCTGTTGAAGGGCGATCTCAAGGGCTTCTGGAGCATCACGGTTCAAGCCAACTGGCGCATCGTGTTCCGCTTCGACGACGGCAAGGCCTTCGACATCGAGCTGGTGGACTATCACTGAAGGGAAGACGGGCCGTGCCCATGCTCAATCCCCCTCATCCGGGGCGCATCGTTCGGCAGGACTGCCTGGAGCCGCTGGGGCTGACCGTCACCGAGGGCGCCAAAACCCTGGGCGTGACCCGGCAGGCGCTGAACAATCTGGTCAATGGTAAGAGCGGCATCTCGGCCGAGATGGCCGTGCGCCTCGCCGCCGCGTTCGGCAGCGATGCCGAGTTCTGGCTTCGCCTTCAGAGCAACTACGACCTGGCCCAGGTGAGGAAGCGGGAGGCGGAGATCGTGGCGACGGTCCGGCACGTGGCGCTGCCGGAGGTGGCGGCGTGATCGAGGTCCGACGGGGCGAGGCCGGCTCGACACTCGACGACTTCCTGGCCGAGGAGGGCCTGCTCGAGGAGGCGACCGAGCATGCGATCAAGGCCGTCCTCGCCTGGCAGATCGAGCAGGCGATGAAGGCCGGCAACCTCACCAAGGCGGCGATGGCGCGACGGATGCAGACGAGCCGGGCACAGCTCGACCGCCTGCTGGACCCGGAGAACGGCTCGGTGACCCTGCGCACCCTCCACCGCGCCGCGGCCATCCTGGGCAAGCGGCTGCGGGTGGAGCTGGTGTAGCCAGCGCTCGTTCGCAGGGGGCACGGCTGGGGTGGCTGGTACCGCGGGACGCGAGGCAGCGACAACTCTCGATTGATAAAGGGCCGGCCATCTCGCTTGCACGCGTCGTCCGAGTTTGGCTATGACAGAGGGATCGGGCCCGAGCGAAGGTGAGAACGCCATGCCTATGCTCAATCCCCCTCATCCCGGCCGTGTCGTGCGGCAGGAGTGCCTGGAGCCGCTGGGGCTGACCGTCACCGAGGGTGCGAGGGCGCTGGGCGTGACCCGGCGGGCGCTCAACAATCTCGTCAACGGCAAGGCCGGGATCGCCGCCGAGATGGCGGTGCGTCTCGCCGCAGCCTTCGGGGGCGGTGCCGAGGCGTGGCTCGGGATGCAATGCAACTACGACCTGGCCCAGGTGAGGAAGCGGGAGGCGGAGATCGTGGCGTCCGTTCGGCATGTAGCGCGGTCGGAGGCGGCGGCGTGATGGAGGTCGAGGGAGGCGAGGCGGGCTCGACACTCGACGCCTTCCTGGCCGAGGAGGGCCTGCTCGAGGAGGCAAGCGAGCATGCGATCAGGACGGCGTCGGTTTGGCGAGTTGGCCGGGGATGAGGCCAACGTTGCTCAAGAAGGCGCCTGCGATGAGGGAAGCTAATGCGAGCCGCTTCCACCCCCGGCCCCGGCCCCGACCCCGACCAGAGACTCTAGACATGGCATGCGCCCGATTGTACTACCGCGATGTAGAGCGATATAGCGCAGACGAAGTCCGTTCCGCCAGGCCAGCCGAAATGGTCAGGCAGACGCATCAAGGTCCCAGCAGTGATATTGTCTGACGCTGAGATTAGAGCCGAGATGGCTAAGCGGCGCCTCGTTCTCGATGGAGCCGATGAGCAAGTTGGACCAGCATGCTATGAGCTGCGTATGGGACGGATCTACTACGACCTCACGGAATCAAGCCGAAGGATAGAGGTCGACCACGCTACTCATGTCTGGTGAAGCCCGGGCACCGGGTGGTACTTATCAGCATAGAACGACTTTCCATTCCGAATGACATGCTCGCGCGCGTCGTCAGCAAAGGGTCTCTGTTCAGCATAGGACTGAGCCCGGTGTGTACCTACGCCGACCCCGGCTTTCAAGGGAATATTGGCATTGTCACGCAGAATATAAGCGACAAGTATATTGAACTTCCCGTAGGCGAGTTGATAGCGAAGGTCGACTTCTCAAGACTAAGCCAACCTGCGACGCAGCCGTACAGCGGCCAGCATGGCTTTCAGATGAAAATCTGGCCCATTAAGCATCATCTTCAGAAGACACATGATGAAGTAAGTAAAGACCCCCGTGTAGAAAGCGAGAGGGCCGAAGCCTATAAGCTGTTGCCGAAGGCTACCGCCGACTTTTTGATCGGTGTCCAGCGCCGACAGGTCGTCGTAGATATCGCGCTGTTCGTGGCCATCTTCGTGAATGCCGCGGTTTGGGCCACGACCTTCGGAGGATACCTGGCAGTCGCGGTGGCAATCTGGACAACGATCTCATAACGACCGCGTTCGTGGGATTGCTTAGCCTGACGTACCGGTGGTGGAGCGACCGAAAATGAACTTAGCCGAGCTGTCGAAGCTTCAAATCTCCGCCGACGAAAGGCGCGGGTTTCCCGTGCAGTTCAACAGCGATCATCAGAAGATTGAGCAGATTACGAAAGACCTTGTTGGCCTAATGGGCGAGGTAGGTGAGTTTGCCAATCTTATCAAGAAAGTTGACCTCAAGGAAAATAACCCCAAATACGAAGGGCCGTCCTTAGGAGATGCTAGATATGAGCTTAAATATGAACTGGCCGATATACTGATATATCTTATGCGCCTAGCAGCTATAGTTGATATAGACCTAGAGGAAGCCTTATTGGATAAGATGAAGTTCAACAAGGACAGGTATGCCTCTCTTGAGCACGAGTTGAAACAGATTCTTCCTGGCGGTCAATACAGGATTCGTATCGAGCGGCCTGCCAGATGAGAGAGCTCGGCGATTTTATTCGGCGCGGAGTGGAAATGGCCTGTATTGTGCTATTGTCGGGAATGTGGTGCTGCCCGGTGGGTACGCTCCAAACGGGAGTACAGCACAGATTAGCGACCACTCTGCAGTCGGCATAGGTTGGCAGGCGCTATAAAGGTTAAGGGTGCAAAGCCTGGCATTCAACTCGCGACGACATGGCCAGGGTATCAGGGGCTAAGAGAGTTCGTCTCTAAGACTCTGATGGAGGGAGTATGCGCGCTATCGCGCTATAGCGAGTTCGGTTTCGGCCGAGGATGTGGCAGATCTCTTCGCGTCGCTCGATAGAGGCAGCAGGCTCGCCGTTTCCGCGGGTTTCCAGCATATTCAGCTTCATGCGGCGCACGGTTACCTATTTAGCCTCCTGGTAGATGGCAGAATCTTTTCGAGACAGCATACAAGTACATGAGGCGATAAATCGTTGGGCTCTTGGGCTTCGGCGGCTTGGTGTGGAGACTTCACTTCGATTTTCATTGCGCGTGGGCGTACCTGATCTTGACGATGAGGGACGTGACCAGTTTCTTATTTAGTCGCCTCGCTGGCGGTTGACTATCTCGACGCGTCGTCAGGTTTCTGATAATGTGGACAAACGCCTGATTTACCCTTCCCTTGGCCCCGTCCGTGACGTACGCTACGATGATACTATGATCTTGGCGCAGCGGCACCTAGATGCACGCATTTATCTTGTCCGGTGGTCGGCAGGAGCGGCGGGAGGACTGACTTCCGTCCAACGTGTATGTTGGGATCTGCAGAGATCCAATAGCGGACCCCAGATTTTCTGGGGCGCCAGCGACGGTTGCAAAGTTTGATGAAGTGCCACTATTTCTCCAGGGGGCAGGCGCATCTAAGCTGTGGTCAGTGGAGTTCTAATGGGACGGGCTTAGGGGGACGCTGGCTGACGTTTTGAGTGGCGTGGCGGCTCTCAATCCATGCCGGGCGGCGCGACGAAGTTCGCTGGGCCGACTTGCGAACGCGGTGCTCCCCCTCCCCCCCTGTGACGCCCATCATTGGCGCCACCCCCATCCGCGCCTACGCTCTCAAAAGCCCGCCAACTCGGTGGGCCAATGAGAGGAAAAGACGATGGGGAACTCCGCCGCGTTCGTGTCGGTCGCGAACCATCCACGCCTTGCCGAGAGGCCGCCGGCCTCGCCCCTTCTGGCCTCGCCGGCGCTGGCGCTCGAGGAGCACAGCGCCCTGGTCGAGACGGCGCTCAGGCGGGCGGAGGCGCAGGGCCGGCTCGAGACCGTGGGCATTCGGCCGGTGGATCTCGCCTTCCGGGGCATCTTCACGCTCGCCCAGTACCAGTCGCCCTTCAAGGCGCAGAACGACCGGGGCACCTGCTGGGCCTTCGCCGGGGCGGCGGCGCTCGAGGCGGCGTACCGAAGAAGGTTCAACACCGTCGTCGACGTGTCCGAGGAGTATGTCTTCCACATGGGCAAGTCGTTCGCGCTCAACCGCGACGCCGCGCAGAACGTGGTCCAGCCGGTCGAGAACAACAGCTCGCTCATCGGCTTCCAGGGCAGCGGCGACATCGTCCAGAAGATCTCGGAGAACGCGGTGCCGCCCGAGGGTGCCGCACCCTATCTGCAAAGCCAGCAGAGCCTTTTGGACATCCTGCCGGTGCTGGGCTTTGCCAATCAGCAGGCGGTGGTGAGCCAGGAGGACTATGACGCCGTCGAGTTCTGCGAGCAGCACATCCCGCTCTTGGCCCGCGTCAACGCGCGCTATCGCGGCACGGGCTGGGCGTCCTTGGGCGGCAACCCGAGCGTGGCGGCCCTCGAGAGCACGATCATGGACCTGCACGAGGTGGTCTGCGACGTGCAGCACCTGACACCGCCCGTGGGCGGCCACGTGCTCCTGCTCATCGGCTTCGACCGCAACCGCAAGGTCTTCTTCGCCAAGAACCACTGGGGCGAGAACGCGTTCATCGAGATCGCCTACCAGAACGACCCCAACTGGATGATCACGAGCGGCTGGTATCTGAAGGACGTGGTCGATCCGACCTTCGTGCAGAGCGAGGCCTGCTGGCTCGGCAACTGGTGGGTGACGGTGGGCCAGAGCACCTTCCGCATGCTGCTGCGCCGCTCCGAGGATTTCGTCAATCCGGGGCAGCCGACGCGGCTGGGCTCGGCCTATCTGGGCGACGGGCGGCACGACGTGAACGGCCAGTTCCTCGACAACGGGTCGAGGATTCGTCTCTTCATCGCCCCCTCGACGGCACCCACCGCACCCGGCACGCTTGCCGGCACCGAGATCGACGCCGCGCTCGACTTCAGCGACATCTACAACGCCGCCGGTACGACGGGCAGGCAGCCGGTGACGCTGTCGCGCTTCACGACGCGCTTTGCGGCCCTTTTCGAGACGGGCGACGGCAGCGCCTGGCAGGCGCGGCACGGCATCGATGCCGCGGCCTACCAGCAGGCCTTCGATCAGCTGGTGGGCCAGGGCTTCCGGCTCACCTGGGTCGCGGGCTACAGCGAGGGGCGCGGGTCGCGCTTCAACGCGGTGTGGCAGCAGCGCGCGGGTGGCGCCTGGCAGGCCCGGCACGGGCTCACGGGCGAGCAGTACCAGGCCTTCTTCGACGAGATGGCGCGTCAGGGCTTCAGGCTCACCTGTGTCAGCGGCTATGCCGAGGGCGGCCAGGCGCGCTACGCCGCCCTCTTCGAGCAGCGGCCGGGGCCGGACTGGCAGGCGCGCCACGGCATGACGCGCGACCAGTACCAGGAGACCTTCGATCAGATGACGGCGCAGGGTTTCGCGCCCGTCCAGGTGTGCGGCTACCGGGTCAATGTGGACGTTTTGTTCGCTGCGATCTGGGAGCGGCAGAGCGGTGTCGCCTGGGAGGCGCGTCACGGCCTCACCGCCAGCGCCTACCAGAAGAAATTCGACGAGATGCTGGCGCAGGGCTACCGGCTCGCCTGTGTCAGCGGCTACAGCGACACCGGCATCGCGCGCTACGCCGCGATCTGGCGCAAGGAGCCCTTCGGGCCCTGGCAGGCGCGCCACGGCCTCGATGCTGGAGGCTACCAGCGGGCCTTCGACCAGCTCGCGGCCGAGGGCTTCAGGCCGGCCCAGGTGTCGGGCTATGGCGACGGGTTCTATCCCGCCTGAGGCTCCGGGACGCGGGGGCGAGGTGCCCCGGGTGGTGCCCGCTCCCCGATCCTAGTCCAGGCCGCGCGCCGCCCGGCGTGCCTTGAAGTCCTTGGTCGTGTTGACGCGGGGGAAGGGCTCGTCCGGGACGGGTGCCCCGAGGAAGCGGCAGAGCGGCTCCCAGCCCTCCGAGACCCGATAGACGAGAAGGCGCGAGGCGGGGATCTCGCGCTGCACGGCCTCGATGTGGCGGTTGAAGAGGTCGATCACGTGGGCGCGGTCGTCGAGGCGGCCGTCGAGGTCGAGCTCGGCCACGATGCGCCGCGCCATCCGCGCCTGGTCCTGGAAGACCTGCGGCGCCGCGGCCGGAACCTCGCCCTCCGCGACGGTGAAGATCGTGGCGACGGCGCTGTCGTACCAGCCCTCGGCGTCGCGCACGGTGAGGATCGCCTTGGCCTGGGGATAGTGCTCGAGCAGCTCGCGCCAGAAATGGCATGCGGGCCAGTCGACGACGGCGCGAAAGCCCTCGAACAGCGCGTCCCAGTCGACCGCCTCGCCCGCGGCCCCGCGCTCCCAGAGGGGGATGTGCTGCGGGTGCTGGAACACCTCGATCATGTGGTAGCACGGACCGTGGCCCAGCCGCTCGAGGGCGAGCTTGAGCGACATCGTCCCGGTCCTGCCGAAGCCCACGCCGATCACCTCGAGCGCCATGCCCGCCTCCTCCCGGAGTCTCGTTGGTCGAGCGTAGCCTAGACGGTGCAGGGGCGTCTGTCCCGGCTCCTCCGTGGTGAGTGGCCTCACGTCCCGGTTGCGATGCCGGCCGTGCATCAAAGCTGTGGATGAAAAGCAGGCGAGGCTTGCCCTGGGGTGCGGGGAAGGGGTTAGCATGCCCGGGCACCACCCCAGAGGACCCGGGGCACCACCCCAGAGGAAAAGCATGTCGCACGCCGGCTTCGTCCATCTCCGCGTCCGCTCCGCCTTCTCGCTGCTCGAGGGCGCCGTGCGCTACGACGAGCTGGCGAAGCGCTGCCGCGCCGAGCGCATGCCGGCCGTGGCCGTGACCGACAGCGCCAACCTCTTCGGTGCCATGCAGTTCGGCGCGGCCGCGGCCAAGGCGGGGGTGCAGCCGATCATGGGCGTCCTGATGCCGATCACCCCGTCCGAGGCGCGGCCGCGGGCGGGCGGACGGCCGCCGGAGCCCGAGCGGCTGCTCCTGCTCGTCAAGGACGAGACGGGCTACGGCAACCTGCTGCGGCTGATGACGCGGGCCTATCTGGGCGGCGAGCCCGGCACGGCGGAGCTCACCCTCGAGGACCTCGAAGGCGGCACCGAGGGGCTGATCGCCCTGACCGGCGGCCCGGGCGGCCCCGTGGGCGCGGCCCTGGCGCGAGGCGATGCGGCCGCGGCCGAGGCGGCGCTGCTGGCCCTGAAGGAGCTGTTCGGGGATCGGCTCTATGTGGAGCTGATGCGCCACGGCCTCGAGGTCGAGGACCGGATCGAGCCGGCGCTCCTGGACCTCGCCTATGCGCAGGGCGTGCCGCTGGTCGCGACCAACGACATCCACTTCATGGACGCCTCCTTCTACGAGGCGCACGACGTGCTCTTGTGCATCGCACAAGGGCGTGCCGGTGATGCTCGAGGAGCGGCGGCGGCTGACGCCCGAGCACCGCTTCAAGTCCGCGGAGGAGATGCAGGCGCTCTTCGCGGACCTGCCGGAGGCGCTCGAGAACACGCTCGTCATCGCCCGGCGCTGCGCCTTCAAGGCGCCGGCGCGGGATCCGATCCTGCCCACCTTCGCCGCCGACGAGGAGGCCGAGATGCGTCGGCAGGCGGCCGATGGGCTGGAGCGGCGGCTGCGAAAGACCGTCTGGACCGAGGGGATGGACGAGGCCGAGCGGGAGAGTGTGGCGGAGCCCTACCGCGAGCGCCTGGCCTACGAGCTGGACGTCATCGCGCAGATGAAGTTCCCGGGCTATTTCCTCATCGTCTCGGACTTCATCCGCTGGGCCAAGGGCGCAGGGCATCCCGGTGGGGCCCGGCCGCGGCTCGGGTGCGGGCTCGGTCGTGGCCTGGAGCCTCGAGATCACCGACCTCGACCCCTTGCGCTTCGGCCTGCTCTTCGAGCGCTTCCTCAATCCCGACCGCGTCTCGATGCCGGATTTCGACATCGACTTCTGCGAGGAGCGGCGCGGCGAGGTCATCGCCTATGTGCGCGACCGCTACGGCGCCGACCGGGTGGCGCAGATCATCACCTTCGGCACGCTGCAGGCCCGCGCGGCCCTGCGCGACGTGGGCCGCGTGCTGGGGCTGCCCTTCGGCCTCGTCGACCGCATCTGCAAGCTCGTGCCGAACAACCCGGCCCATCCGGTGACGCTCACCCAGGCGCTCGACATGGAGCCCCGCCTCCGCCAGGCCATGGAGGAGGACCAGGGCGTGGCGCACATGATCGAGATCGCGATCAAGCTCGAGGGGCTGCCGCGCAACGCCTCGACCCACGCGGCGGGTGTCGTCATCGGCGACCGGCCGCTGGACGAGCTGGTGCCGCTCTACCGCGATCCCAGAGCACCCATGCCGGCCACCCAGTTCAACATGAAGGACGTCGAGAAGGCGGGCCTCGTCAAGTTCGACTTCCTCGGCCTGTCGACGCTGACCCTGCTGCGCCAGGCCGAGGAGATGGTACATGCCAGGGGCGTGCCGATCGATCTTTTGAAGATCCCGCTCGACGATCGGCCCAGCTACGAGCTGGTGGCCCGGGCCGAGACGACCGGCATCTTCCAGCTGGAATTGGGCGGCATGCGCGACGCGCTCCGGAAGCTGAAGCCGGACTGCTTTGAGGACATCATCGCGATGGTGTCGCTCTACCGGCCCGGGCCGATGGACAACATCCCGCGCTACATCAACGTCAAGCACAAGGTCGAGGACCCGAGCTACCTGCACCCGATGCTGGAGCCGATCCTGGCCGAGACCAACGGCGTCATCATCTACCAGGAGCAGGTGATGGAGATCGCCAAGCAGCTGGCCGGCTACACGCTGGGCGGCGCCGATCTCCTCCGTCGCGCCATGGGCAAGAAGATCAAGGCGGAGATGGATGCCCAGCGCGAGACCTTCGTCAATGGTGCCGTCGAGCGGGGCATCGCGCTCGATCTCGCCAACACCATCTTCGACGCGGTGGCGAAGTTCGCCTCCTACGGCTTCAACAAGAGCCACGCCGCCGCCTACGCGCTCCTCGCCTACCAGACGGCCTATCTGAAGGCCAACCACGCGGTCGAGTTCTATGCCGCCGCGATGACGACCGAGATGGCGAGCCAGGAGAAGGTGGCGGCCTTCCGCCAGGAGATGGCCGGGCCGCGGCCTCGTCCTGCTGCCGCCCGACGTGAACCGCTCCGAGGTCCGCTTCGCGGTCGAGGACACCGAGGAGGGCCCGGCGGTGCGCTATGCGCTGGCGGCGATCAAGGGCGTGGGCGCCCAGGCGATGGAGCTTCTGGTCGAGGAGCGCCGCCGGGGCGGGCCCTTCGCCGATATCTTCGAGCTCGTCGAGCGCGTCGGCCCGAAAGTCCTGAACCGCCGGCTGCTCGAGGCGCTGGTCAAGTCGGGCGGGCTCGACAGCCTTGACGACAACCGCCGCCGGCATCTCGAGGGGATCGAGACGGCACTTCGCCATGGCCACGCCGAGGTCGAGGCGGCGGCGAGCGGTCAGGAGAGCCTGTTCGGCGGTGCCGCGGCGATAAGGCCGCCGCACCCGACGCTGCAGCACGTCGAGGACTGGCCGACGCTCGAGCGGCTGCAGAACGAGCTGGACGTGATCGGCTTTTATATGTCGGCCCATCCGCTCGACGGCTATCGGACGGCGCTGGCGCGCATGCGCGTCGTCGCCTCGACCGATCTCCGCGCGCATCTGATGTCGGGCGAGCGCTCGCGCGTGACGATGGCTGGTGTGGTGATCGCCAAGCAGGAGCGGGCGACCGAGCGGGCGCGTTTTGCCTTTGTCCAGCTCTCCGACGCCACGGGCCAGTACGAGGTGACGCTGTTCAGCGATCTCCTGAGCCAGGTGCGCGACCTGCTCGAGGGCCATGCCCTCCTGCTGGTCGATGTCGACGCCCGGCTCGACGGCGACGCGATCAAGCTCACGGCCCAGCATGTCGAGCCGCTCGAGCGGCGGGTCGACATGCAGGCCGCGGGCACGGTCGAGATCCACGTCGCGGATGTCGAGGCGGCGCATCGCCTGCGGCCGATCCTGGCCGACGAGCGGGGCGCCCGGGTCAGGCTGGTGGTGGGCCTGCCCGCGGGCGAGCGGCTCGTCGTCTCCCTGCCCGAGGCCTTCATGCTGTCCTATGGCCGCCGCGCCGATCTCGGCCGCCTGCCCGGGGTGGTCGAGGTGCGCGAGCTGACGGTGCATTGAGCGCCCGGAAGCCGGGCGGCGATCGAGGGGAGCGCCCGATGGCCAGGCAGGTGGCGATCGTCGGTGCCGGGATGGCGGGGGCCGCCTGTGCCCGGATGCTCGCCGACCGCGGCCATCGGCCGGTGCTCCTCGACGAGCGCGAGGCGGTGGGCGGCAGACTGGCCCAGCGCCGTGTCGGGGAGGCGCTGTTCGACCATGGCGCCCAGTACATCCGGGCGCGCGCCGCCGCCTTCGAGGCCCGGCTCGCGGAGTGGGCCGCGGCCGGCATCGCTGCCCGCTGGCCGGCAGGCGACGAGCCCGGCCGGCCAGCCTGGTGCGGCGTGCCGTCGATGCGGGCGCCGGTGGAGGCGCTCTTGGACGGGATCGAGGTGCGTCTCGGCCGCCGCATCGAGGGGCTGTGCCGCAGCGGGGGCGGGTGGCGGCTGGTCGCCGCCGGTGGCGAGGAGACGGAGGCGTTCGCCAGCGTCGTCCTCGCCGTTCCGGCGCCCGAGGCGCTGCCGCTCTTGGGCGACGAGGCGCCTGCCGGCTGGCGGGCGATGCTCGAGGGCGTGGCGATAGCACCCTGCTGGTCGCTGATGACGGCTTTCGCCGAGCCGCTCGACGGCGCGCCCGAGAGCCTGCGCCCGGCAGCCGGGCCGCTGGTGTGGATCGCCTCGCAGGCCGGCAAGCCGGGGCGCGGCCCGGCCCACACATGGATCGCGCACGCCCGTCCGGTATGGTCGCCCGGGTCGGCGGAAGCGGCAGGAGCGCTCCTGCTGGAGGCGATGGCCGAGGCGCTGGGGCTGACCCTGCCGCCGCCGGTCGTTCAGGAGGCCTGGCGCTGGCCCTACGCGCTGGTCGAGCGGCCGCTCGGCTGCGACTTCCTGCTCGATCGCGATCGCGGCCTCGGAATCTGCGGCGACTGGTGCCTCGGCCCCAGGGTCGAGGCGGCCTTTCTGTCGGGTCGGGGGCTGGGCCTGGCGCTGGCCGCCTGATCGACCGGCCGGCGGCCGGGCTTGAAATCGGCGGGGCCGCCTAGTAGATACCGCCCCGACCTCTCACGCGGGCTCAGGCGTGCGCTTGTGCATGCTTTCCGGTCCCGGCCTCGGCCGGGCGACGGCCCGCGGCGGATTAACCGGAAGCAGGACCCAAGGAATGGCCTTCCCGACCTTCACCATGCGCCAGCTGCTCGAGGCCGGCGTGCATTTCGGGCATCAGACGCGGCGCTGGAACCCGCGCATGGCGCCCTACATCTATGGCACCCGCAACGGCGTGCACATCCTCGACCTGACGCAGACCGTGCCGATGACGCATCGGGCGCTGCAGGCGCTGCGCGACGTCGTCGCCAGCGGCGGCCGGGTGCTCTTCGTCGGCACCAAGCGGCAGGCCCAGGAGCCGGTTGCCCAGGCGGCCAAGCGCTGCGGCCAGTATTTCGTCAACCATCGCTGGCTCGGCGGCATGCTGACCAACTGGAAGACGATCAGCCTGTCCATCCGGCGTCTGCGCGATCTCGAGGCCCAGGTGGCCGAGGGCCAGTCGGGCCTGACCAAGAAGGAGCTGCTCCAGCGCAACCGCGAGCGCGAGAAGCTCGAGCGGGCCTTGGGCGGCATCAAGGACATGGGCGGGCTGCCCGACCTGCTGTTCATCATCGACACCAACAAGGAGGCGATCGCGGTTCAGGAGGCGACCAAGCTCGGCATTCCGGTCGTCGCCATCTGCGACAGCAACAGCGATCCCTCGGGCGTCCGCTATCCGGTGCCCGGCAACGACGACGCGAGCCGTGCCATCAACCTCTACTGCGACCTGGTCGTGGGCGCGGTGCTGGACGGCATTCAGGCCGAGATGGTGGCGAGCGGCGTCGACCTCGGCTCCGTGGACGAGCCCATCGAGGAGGTGGCTGCCGAGGAGGAGCCGGCGCCCGTCGAGGCCGCTCCTGAGGCGGAGGCGGCTTCGGAGCCTGTAGCCGAGGCGCCTGCCGAGGCACCCGTCGAGCCGGCTCCCGTGGCGAGCGAGGAGCCCCAGCCCGCGGCCTCCTGATCATCCGCCGATCGGCGCCCCCGGGCGAGCGGTCGGCGACACATATTTCGTAGAGAGAGCGAGAGACATGGCATCGATCACCCCGGCGCTCGTCAAGCAGCTGCGCGAGACCACCGGCGCCGGCATGATGGACTGCAAGAAGGCGCTCGAGGAGAACGCCGGCAACATCGAGGCGTCGACCGACTGGCTGCGCAAGAAGGGGCTCGCCGCCGCGGCCAAGAAGGCCGGGCGGGTGGCCGCCGAAGGGCTGATCGGCATGCGCCTCGACGGGCGCGTCGGCGCCCTCGTCGAGGTCAACTCCGAGACGGACTTCGTCGCCCGCAACGAGACCTTCCAGGCGCTCGTCCACCTGATCGCCGGGCTGGCGCCCGGCGCCAAGGGCGACGTGGCGGCGCTGGCCTCGTTCCCGGTCTCGGGCAGCGGCCGCACGGTCGAGCAGGAGATCCAGCAGGCGATGGGCGTGATCGGCGAGAACCTGACGCTGCGCCGCACCTCCTATCTCGAGGTGGATGAGGGCCTCGTCGCCGGCTATGTGCATGCCCAGGCGGCCCCGGGGCTGGGCAAGATCGGCGTGCTCGTCGCCCTGCGCTCGAAGGCGCAGCCGGCAACGCTGGCCGAGCTGGGCAAGCAGCTGGCCATGCATGTGGCGGCGGCCAACCCGCAGGCGCTGGACCGCGAGAGCTTCGATGCGGCCCTTGTCGAGCGCGAGCGGGCGATCTACGCCGACCAGGCGCGGGCCACCGGCAAGCCCGAGAACATCATCGAGAAGATGGTCGACGGCCGGCTCAGGAAGTTCTTCGAGGAGGCGGCCCTGCTCGAGCAGGTCTTCGTCGTCGATACCGAGAAGCGGGTGCGCCAGGTGGTCGAGGCCGTGGCCAAGGAGCAGGGCACGCCGGTCGAGGTGACCGGCTTCGTGCGCATGGTCCTGGGCGAGGGCATCGAGAAGCAGCAGGACGACCTCGCCGCGGAGGTCGCGAAGCTCACCGGCGCCTGAGGCGGCGGGCGGCCCGGTCGGGATCCGCCCGAGGGCTTGGTTCGGTATTGTTGGGGCTGATCTTAGGAGCCGTCCGCCATGCAGGAGACATCGAGGCAGCCCCCGCAATATCGGCGTGTCCTCCTCAAGATGTCGGGGGAGGCGCTCCTGGGCGACCGGGAGTTCGGCCACGACCGCTCGGTGCTGCATCAGCTCGCCGAGGACGTGGCCGAGGTCCATGCGATGGGCGTGGAGCTGTGCCTCGTGATCGGCGGCGGCAACATCATCCGCGGCGGGACGCTGGCCGCAGCCGGCGTCGAGCGCTCGACCGCGGACTACATGGGCATGCTGGGCACGGTCATCAACGCGCTGGCCGTGCAGAGCGTGATCGAGCAGCAGGCCGGCATCCCGACCCGGGTGATGTCGGCCATCCCGATGGCGGCGGTGTGCGAGCCCTACATCCGCCGCCGCGCCGTCCGGCACCTCGAGAAGGGCCGGGTCGTCATCTTCGCCGCCGGCACCGGCAATCCCTACTTCACGACCGACACGGCAGCGGCGCTCAGGGCCTCGGAGATGGGCTGCGACGCGATCTTGAAGGGTACCCAGGTCGACGGCGTCTACTCGGCCGATCCGAAGAAGGATCCGGACGCCAAGCGCTATGACCGGCTCACCTACATGGACGTGCTGGCGAACGACCTGCGGGTGATGGACGCCTCGGCGATTTCGCTTGCGCGCGAGAGCCGCATCCCGATCATCGTGTTCTCGGTCCACGCGAACGGCGCCTTCGCCCGCGTGCTGGCGGGCCGGGGCGCCTACACGATCATCACGGAGGAGGCTCAACGATGAGCAGTGTCGATCCCGACATCGACGAGCTTCAAAAGCGCATGGACGGCGCCCTCGAGGTGCTGCGGAAGGAGCTGCAGGGCCTGCGCACCGGTCGCGCGTCGGCGAGCCTTCTCGAGCCCATCACGGTCGATGCCTACGGTGCCGAGATGCCGCTCAACCAGGTGGGCACGATCAACGTGCCGGAGTCGCGCATGCTGTCGGTCCAGGTATGGGACAAGGGCCTCGTCAAGGCGGTGGAGAAGGCGATCCGCGCCTCGGCGCTGGGCCTCAACCCGGCCGTCGACGGCACGCTCATCCGTGTGCCGCTGCCCGAGCTGAGCCAGGAGCGTCGCACCGAGCTCGTCAAGGTGGCGCATCGCTATGCCGAGCAGGCGCGCGTCGCGGTGCGCAACGTGCGTCGCGACGGCATGGACGAGCTCAAGAAGATGGAGCGTGACAGCCAGATCTCCGAGGACGAGCACAAGCTCTGGGCCGACGAGATCCAGCGCCTCACCGACAGCCACATCGAGGGCATCAACGACCTGCTGGACCACAAGGAAAAGGACATCCTGACGGTCTGAGCGGGAACGGGGCGGGTGCCGGTGAGCGAGAAGCGCGCGACAGCACGGGACGAGGGTGCCGTGCCGGCACACCTCGCCATCATCATGGACGGGAACCGGCGCTGGGCCCGCTCGCGCGGGCTGCCGCCCGTGGCCGGCCACCGCCAGGGCGCCACCTCGGTACGGCGCGTGGTCGAGGGCTGCGTGCGCCTGGGCGTCCGCTATCTCACGCTCTACGCCTTCTCCTCGGAGAACTGGGCCCGGCCCGAGGACGAGGTCGGCGAGATCATGAACCTGCTCCGCTACTACATCCGCAGCGAGATCGACAAGCTCGACAAGAACGGCGTCAGGGTGCGCGTGATCGGCGAGCGCTCGCGTCTGGCGCCCGACATCCGCGACCTGATCGAGGCGGCCGAGGCGCGGACGCTGGGCAACCGCCGGCTCGATCTGGTCGTGGCGCTCAACTACGGCTCGCGGCGCGAGATCGTGCACGCGGCGCGGACGCTGGCCCAGGCGGTGCAGGAGGGGCGCCTGGCAGCCGAGGCGATCGACGAGACCGCCTTCGCCGGCGCCCTCTACACGGCGGACATCCCCGATCCCGACCTCCTCATCCGCACCAGCGGCGAGCAGCGCATCAGCAACTTCCTCCTCTGGCAGCTGGCCTACACCGAGCTCGTGTTCGTCGCCGCCACCTGGCCCGAGTTCACCGAGCGCCACCTGGAGACGGCCCTTGGCGAGTTCGCCCGCCGCGAGCGCCGCTATGGCGCCAACGCCGGCTGACGGCGCCGGCCGGGCGCTGCGCCTCCGCATCCTCTCGGGCACGGTGCTGGCCGTCGTGGCGCTGGGCGATGTGGCGCTGGGCGGCTGGTTCTTCACGGGCTTCGTCGTGCTGGCCGTGGCGGCGATGGCCTGGGAATGGGCCGGCCTCGCCGCGCCTGCCACCGCCGCCGGTCGCCATCTCCTCGTGCTGAGCGCCCTCGCCGTGCCGGCGGCCGCGCTCGACCCTCGTGATGGCGGGCGACGTCGCGGCGGCGCTTCGCCTGATCCTGCTCGGCGCCGTTCTGTGCGCCGGCCTCGCCGCGCTCGTCCCCGGCGGCCTGGTCGACCGCACCGCCCTGGGCGTCCTCTATCTGGGCCTGCCGGCCGTGGCGCTGGTCTGGCTGCGCGTCGACCCGGCGCGGGGCGGTGGCTGGGTGGTGCTCTGGCTCCTCTTCGTCGTCTGGGCCACCGACGTCGCCGCCTTCATGGTCGGCCGCACGGTGGGCGGCCCGCGTCTGGCGCCGGCGATCAGCCCGGGCAAGACCTGGAGCGGCCTCGCCGGTGGCGTCGCGGGGGCGATGATCGTGGGCGAGCTCGTCGCCCGTCTCGCCTGGGACGGTGGCGCGGCCGCCTCCCTGCTGGCGGGTTGCCTGGCCCTCGTCGCCCAGACCGGCGACCTCTTCGAATCGTTCCTGAAGCGGCGGGCCAACATCAAGGACAGCAGCCACCTCATCCCCGGCCACGGCGGTGCCCTGGACCGGCTGGACGGGGTCCTCTTCGCCGCTCCCGTCTTCGCCGCGGTCGTGGCCCTGCTGGCACCGGGAGCGGTCGGTTGAGGACCCCCCCATCACGGGAGCGGCCGCGCTCCTTGACCATCCTCGGCGCCACCGGCAGCGTCGGCCGCAGCACGCTGGCGCTGGTTGCCGAGGACCCCGACGCCTACCGGGTCGAGGTCGTGACGGGCGGCCGGCGCGTGGCCGAGCTCGCGGCCCTTGCCCGCTCGGTCGGGGCGCGGCTCGCGGTCGTGGCCGACGAGGCCGCCTATGGCGAGCTCAAGGCGGCGCTCGCCGGCACCGGCATCGAGGCGGCCGCGGGTCCGGCGGCGCTGGTCGAGGCGGCGGCGCGGCCGACCGACTGGGTGATGGCGGCGATCGTCGGTGCTGCCGGCCTCGGCGCCACCCTGGCGGCGCTCGAGCGGGGGGCCATGGTGGCGCTCGCCAACAAGGAGTGCCTGGTCTGCGCGGGGGCGCTGGTGCTCGAGGCCGCCTCCCGCTCGGGTGCCGTGCTCCTGCCGGTCGATTCCGAGCACAACGCGATCTTCCAGGCGCTGGCCGGCAGCAGCCGGAGCGACATCGAGCGGCTCGTGCTCACCGCCTCGGGAGGGCCCTTCCGGCTGGCGCCGCTGGACCGCATGGCCAAGGCGACGCCGGCCGAGGCGGTGGCGCATCCGCGCTGGTCGATGGGCGCCAAGATCAGCGTCGACAGTGCCACGATGATGAACAAGGGCCTCGAGGTGATCGAGGCGCACCATCTTTTCGGCATGCCGGAGGAGGCGATCGACGTCGTCATCCACCCGCAGTCGATCGTCCACAGCCTCGTCTCCTTCGGCGACGGCTCGATGCTGGCCCAGCTGGGCCAGCCCGACATGCGGGTGCCGATCGCCTACGCGCTGGGCTGGCCCGGCCGGCTCAGGACGACGGCGCCGCGCCTCGACCTGGGCGCCGTGGCGCGGCTCGACTTCGAGCCGGTCGACCCGATACGCTTTCCAGCACTCGACCTCGCCCGCAGCGCCTTGCGGGCCGGCGGTGGCGCACCTACAATCTTGAATGCCGCCAACGAGGTTGCCGTCGCGGCGTTTCTCGGAGGACGCATCGGCCTGCTCGACATCGCCCGCACGGTAGAGGCGGTGTTGGCGGCGATGCCCGCCGATCGGCTGGGCTGCCTCGAGGCTATCTATGTCTGCGACGGCGAGGCGCGCCGATGCGCGGACCGGGTGATCGAGCGGCTCGAACGACGCGGATGATCGCGTCGCTGGAGGATTGATGGAGCTGCTCTCGACCGTCACGCACTATGTCGTTCCGTTCCTCATCATCCTCTCGGTGGTGGTGTTCGTCCACGAGTACGGCCATTACTGGGTGGCGCGGCGCACCGGGGTCAAGGTCGAGGCCTTCTCGATCGGCTTCGGGCCCGAGCTGTTCGGCTTCAACGATCGCCACGGCACGCGCTGGAAGGTGAGCGCCGTGCCGCTCGGCGGCTTCGTCAAGATGCTGGGCGACGCGGACGCGACGAGCGCCACCGCCGACCCGACGACGGCCGCGGCCCCGGGCAGCTTCCCCAGTCGGACGGTGGCGCAGCGCATCGCCATCGTCGCGGCCGGGCCGATGGCCAACTTCGTCTTCGCGATCGTGGCGCTGGCGCTTCTCTTCGTCGTCAGCGGCCAGCCTTTCACCCCGGCCGTGGTGGGGCAGGTCGAGCCCGACAGCCCGGCCGCGTCCGCCGGCTTGCAGGCGGGCGACAAGATCCAGGAGGTCGACGGCCGCAAGATCGCGAGCTTCGAGGACCTCCAGGGCGTCGTCAGCGGCAGCGCCGAGCAGAAGCTGACCTTCACGATCGACCGCGACGGCAAGGACCTGTCGGTCCCCATCACGCCGGCGCTGCGCGAGGTCACCGACCGCTTCGGCAACGTGCACCGCATCGGCCTCATCGGCGTGACGCGGGCCGGGGTCGAGTTCCGCCGCAGCAACCCCTTCATGGCGGTCGTGCAGGCGACGGGCGAGACCGGCCGCATGATCGGCGGCACGCTCTATGCCGTGGGCCAGATGATCATCGGCGCGCGCGGCACCCAGGATCTGGGCGGACCGCTGCGCATCGCCCAGATGTCGGGCGAGATCGCCCAGGACGGGCTCGTCCCGGCCATCTGGTTCACGGCCGTGCTGTCGATCAACCTCGGGCTCATCAACCTCTTTCCGATCCCGATGCTCGACGGTGGCCATATCGTGATCTATGCGATCGAGGCGATTCGCGGTAAGCCGCTGACCGAGCGTAGCCAGGAGATCGCCTATCGCTTCGGCCTCGCCATGGTGCTGGGGCTTATGGTGTTCGCCACCTGGAACGACCTCGTCCGGATGAAGATCGTCGAGTTCGTAACGCGGCTCGTGTCATAAAACGGCGTCTTGCCCGACGCCGGGACACGGGAAGAAGAACAAAGGAACGACCGAGGAGGGGGATTTGCGTCAGCTCCTTCAGGCGGTGGCCATGGTATTGGCCCTGCTGTTCATCGTGCAGGCGAGCGCGCAGACCCCGCCCGGCCGCATCCAGACTATTGAGGTCGAGGGCAATCAGCGGATCGAGGTCGAGACGATCGAGAGCTATCTGGCGTTGCACAAGGGCGACGCCTTCGATCCCGAGCTGATCGACCGCTCGCTCAAGAACCTCTATGCGACAGGTCTGTTCGACGACGTCTCGATCCAGCGCTCGGGCAGCAATCTGGTCGTCAAGGTGGTCGAGAATCCGATCATCAACCGCATCGCCTTCGAGGGCAACAAGCGGATCGACACCAAGACGCTGCAGGCCGAGGTGCAGCTCCAGCCGCGTGTCGTCTACACCCGCCAGCGGGTGCAGGACGCGGTCCAGCGCATCCTCGAGCTCTATCGCCGCAGCGGCCGCTACTCGGCCAAGGTCGATCCCGCAGATCATCAAGCTGGACCAGAACCGCGTCGACCTCGTCTTCGAGATCAACGAGGGCCCGCTGACCAAGGTCGGCGCCATCACCTTCATCGGCAACCAGTCGTTCAGCGACAACACGCTCAGGGGCGTGATCCAGACCAAGGAGGCGGCCTGGTACCGCATCCTCTCGACCGACGACACCTACGATCCGGACCGCCTGGCCTTCGACCAGGAGCTGTTGAGGCGCTTTTACGAGGCGCGTGGCTTCGCCGATTTCGCGGTGGTCTCGGCCGTGGCCGAGCTCACGCCGGATGGCAAGGAGTTCTTCATCACCTTCACGCTGGACGAGGGGCCGCGCTACAAGTTCGGCAAGATCGACGTCCAAAGCGAGCTGAAGGACGTCAGCCCCGACACCCTGAAGGGCCTGGTCACGACGAAGGAAGGGCAGACCTTCAACGCGGACGAGGTCGAGAGCACCGTCCAGGCGATCACGAGCGAGCTGACGCGCCTGGGCTATGCGTTCGTCCAGGTCAATCCGATCGAGAACAAGAACCGGGACGGCCTGACGGTCGACGTGGCCTACGACATCCGCCAGGGGCCACGCGTCTACATCCAGCGCATCGAGATCACCGGCAATGTGCGCACCCTCGATTCCGTGATCCGCCGTCAGTTCCAGCTCGCCGAGGGCGACGCCTTCAACTCGGCGCTGCTCCGCAAGGCCCAGCAGCGGCTCCGCGACCTCAACTATTTCGAGAAGGTCGACGTCACGACGCAGCAGGGCAGCGCGCCCGACAAGGTGATCGTCAAGGTCGCCGTGGCCGAGAAGTCGACGGGCGAGCTGTCGTTCGGCGCCGGCTACTCGACGACCGACGGCATCCTGGGCGACATCACGCTTCGCGAGCGCAACTTCCTGGGTCATGGCCAGGACGCGCAGATCAGCCTGACCCTGTCGCAGAAGCGCCAGCTGGGCCAGATCAGCTTCACCGACCCCTATTTCCTGAACCGCAACGTCTCGGCCGGCTTCGACCTCTTCATCTCCCAGACCAACCTGCAGAGCCAGAGCAACTACGATCAGAACTCGACGGGTGGCGTGCTACGCGCCAGCTATCCGCTCTCGGAGCAATGGCGGCACGGCCTGAACTACACGCTGCGCAACGACGACATCAACAATGTCGACAAGAATGCCTCGATATTCATCAAGGACGACGAGGGAAGTCGTGTCACCTCGGCCGTCGGCCAGAGCTTCACCTACGACAAGCGCGACACCAAGTTCCTGCCGTCGTCCGGCGTCTACGCCAAGCTGGATCAGCAGGTTGCAGGGCTCGGCGGCGACAACAAGTTCCTCAAGCTCGAGGCCACAGGCGACTATTACTACTCGATCGTGCCCGACGTCGTGCTGACACTGGGCGGCAGCGCCGGCAACATCGCCGGCTATGGCGGCGAGGACATTCATCTCGTCAACCGCTTCTTCATCGGCGGCGACAATTTTCCGGGCTTCGAGTATGCCGGCCTCGGCCCACGCGACCGGAGCACCGGCGACGCGCTGGGTGGCAACAGCTACTACATCGGCAGCGCCGACGTGCGCTTCCCGCTGGGCCTGCCCAAGGAGTTCCGGATCTTCGGCCGCACCTTCGTCTACGCCGGCACGCTTACCGGGATCGACGTGAACGGGCCCACCCTCGAGGACGATTCGAGCCCGAGGGTGTCGGCCGGCGTCGGGCTGTCCTGGCTCTCGCCCCTGGGGCCGCTGTCGATCGACTTTGCCGAGGCGATCGTCAAGCAGAGCTACGACAAGACCGAGCTCTTCCGGCTGTCGTTCGGCACACGGTTCTGAGACGGATCAGGCACCCTGCCGCGCCCGGCGCGGCCGCGATGCGGACGGCGGTGGGGATCGTCGTGCTCGGGATGGCGCTGCACGGGGCCGCCTGGGCAGCGGGCGGGCAGCCCGCAGGCGGGCAGCCGGCGACGCCGGCTGCTGGCGCCTCCTCCAGCGCCGACGAGAAGCTGCCGCCTGCGGTCGCGGCGATCGTGGACTATCAACGCCTCCTGCGCGACGCCAAGGCGGCCCAGAGCATCCGCGATCAGATCGAGGCCCGGCGCAAGGCCTATCTCGACCAGCTCTCCAAGGAGGAGCAGCGGCTGCATCTCGAGGACGAGCGGCTGGCCAAGCAGCGTGCCGTCCTGGCGCCGGACGCGTTCGCCCAGCAGCGGGACGCCTTCGAGGAGCAGGTCCAGGCCGCCCAGCGTCTCGCCCAGGAGAAGCGGCGCGAGCTCGAGGCCTCCTCGCAGGCGGCGCTGAACACGGTGCGTCAGACCGTGGTCGAGGTCGTCGACAAGCTCGCCGACCAGCGCGGCTTCAATCTGGTGCTGCCGAGCTCGGGGGTGCTGCTGTTCTCGCCCAAGATCGACCTCACCGACGAGGTGCTGCAGCGCCTCGACGAGACGCTGCCGACGGTCAAGGTGCCGCCCGACAAGCCGAACTAGCGCCGCCGCGCGGCGGGGCGCGAGCGCCTTGGCCTCGCTCGTCTTTTCGGCTATGGGCGCGGGCGAGCGCGCATCCAGAGGCGAGGGCCGTGCTCGGCGCGGCTGTCCTGCCGCAGCCGGCACGAGCCGCAAGAAGAAAGGTCGGAGCTATGGCGGAGACGACGAGGGCCGTCGGCGAGGAGCTGCCGGATGTCGACTTCCGCGGCGTCCAGCGCATCCTCCCGCATCGCTACCCGATGCTTCTGGTCGACAAGGTGGTGCGGATGCGCGCCTTCCAGTCGGCCGTCGGGATCAAGAACGTCACCTTCAACGAGCCCTACTTCGTCGGGCACTTTCCCGGCGATCCCATCATGCCGGGGGTGATGATCGTCGAGGCGATGGCGCAGGCCTCGGCCATCATGGCGATCAGCAGCCTCGGCGAGCATGCCGAAGGCTGCCCGATCTACTTCATGGGCATCGACGACACGCGGTTTCGGCGTCCGGTGCGCCCGGGCGACCAGCTCGAGCTCGAGGTGACGGTCGTGCGCCACCGCGTCTCGGTCTGGCGGTTCGAGGGCAAGGCCAGGGTCTCGGGCGACCTCGCGGCCGAGGCGGTCATGACCGCCAAGGTGATGCTCAAGGGCGACCGCTGACCCGGGCTGGCCCTACGGTCAGCGACGCTCCTCGATCGCCACGAAGGGCCGCTGCGCCGGGCCGGTGTAGAGCTGGCGCGGCCGCCCGATCTTCTGCTCGGGATCCTCGATCATCTCGTTCCATTGCGCGATCCAACCCACCGTCCGTGCCAGGGCGAAGATCGCCGTGAACATGTTGGTCGGGATGCCCATCGCCTCGAGGATGATGCCCGAGTAGAAGTCGACGTTCGGGAAGAGCTTGCGCTCCTGGAAGTACTCGTCGTTGAGCGCGATCTTCTCGAGCTCGCGGGCGATCGCGAGCTTGGCGTTGTTGCGCTGCCCGAGCTCAGCCAGCACCTCGTCGGCGCTCTCCTTCAGGACCCCGGCGCGGGGATCGTAGTTCTTGTAGACGCGATGGCCGAAGCCCATCAGCCGGAACGGATCGTCCTTGTCCTTGGCGCGGTTGATATAATCCGGGATGTGGTCGACCGAGCCGATATGCTCGAGCATCTTCACGACCGCCTCGTTGGCGCCGCCATGGGCGGGGCCCCAGAGGCTGGCGATGCCGCCCGCGATCGCCGCATAGGGCGAGGCGCCGGTGGAGCCCACGAGCCGCACGGTCGAGGTCGAGGCGTTCTGCTCGTGATCGGCGTGGAGGATGAAGATGCGGTCGAGCGCCCGCGACAGCACCGGATTGGACTGGTAGGGCTCGCAGGGCACGGCGAACATCATGTGGAGGAAGTTCGCGGCGTAGTCGAGGTCGTTCCTGCGGGTATATGAAGGGCTGGCCCACGTAGTACTTGTAGGCCATGGCGGCGATCGTCGGGATCTTTGCGATCAGCCGGTACTTGGCGATCTCGCGATTGCGCGGATCCTCGATGTTGAGGTCCTCGTAGTAGAAGGCGGACAGGGCGCCGACGACGGCGATCATCACCGCCATGGGATGGGCGTCCCGGCGGAATCCGCGCACGAGCTGGTTGATCTGCTCATGCACCATGGTGTGGTGGGTCACATGGTGCGTGAAGTCCTCGTACTCCTTGGCGGTGGGCAGCTCGCCATGGAGGATCAGGTAGGCCACCTCGAGGAAGTCGCTCTTGGCGGCCAGGTCCTCGATCGAGTAGCCCCGGTGCAGCAGGATGCCCTCGTCGCCGTCGATGAAGGTGATCTTGGAGCTGCAGGCGGCCGTGGCGGTGAAGCCCGGGTCGTAGGTGAACATGCCCGTCTGGGCGTAGAGCCTGCGGATGTCGATGACGTCGGGGCCCAGGCTGCCGCTGAGCACCGGCAGCTCGGCGTTACGGTTGTCCCCGCTCGAGAGGCGCACGGACTGCGACTTGCCGTTCTCGCTCATTGTGGTGCTCCCGTTCGGCTGACCGCACGTTCGCGGTTGCAGCATGCCCGTGGGGCAATCTAGTACCGGCGCGCCCGGCCTTCAATTCGGCACCGCACTCAGGCGAGGGTTGCGCTCCGCGACGGCATCCTCGATGCGGCCCAGCACCTCCTCGCGCCCCAGGATCCGCATCAGCTCGAAAAGCCCGGGCGAGACGGTCCGCCCGGTGAGGGCGGCGCGCAGCGGCTGGGCGAGCTTGCCGAAGCCCACCCCCGCCTGCTCTGCCGCAGCGCGGCACGCCGCCTCCAGCGCCGCCTCGTCCCACGCCTCGAGGCCGGCAAGCGCTCCACGAAGGGCGTCGAGCCGCTCGCGGGTCGGCGGGTCGAGGAGCGCTCGGGCCTTGGGGTCGAGTGCCAGCGGTCGCTGCGACAGATAAAGGCCGGCGGCGTCGCCCAGCTCCACCAGCGTGCGGGCCCGCTGCTTGAGGCCGTCCATGCCGGCCTCGAGCCATGCCATGGCCTCGTCGTCCCTCCGGTAGTCCGGCCGGTCGAGCCAGGGTGCGAGCCGGGTCACGAGCTCGCTGTCGGCGAGCGCCCGCAGATAGTGCGCGTTGAGGCTGGTGAGCCGCGTCATGTCGAAGCGCGCGGGCGAGCGGCCGACGCCGTCCAGGTCGAAGAGCTCGATCGCCCGCTCCGTCGGAACGATCTCCTCGTCGCCATGCCCCCAGCCCAGCCGCAGGAGATAGTTGCGCATCGCCTCGGGCAGCATGCCCATGGTCGCGGTACTCGGTGACCGAGAGGGCGCCGTGGCGCTTGCTGAGCTTGGCGCCGTCGGGCCCGTGGATCATCGGGATGTGGGCGAAGCGCGGCGGCTCGGCACCGATCGCGCGGTAGAGCTGGGTCTGGCGGAAGGCGTTGGTCAGATGGTCGTCGCCGCGGATGACGTGGGTGATGCCCATGTCGATGTCGTCGACGACGACCGAGAGCATGTAGGTGGGCGTGCCGTCCGAGCGCAGCAGCACCATGTCGTCGAGCTGCTCGTTGGCGACCCGCACGGTGCCCTGCACGAGATCCTCGATGACGGTCTCGCCCTCCTGCGGCGCCCTGAGGCGGACGACGGGCTTCACGCCGGCCGGCGCCTCGGCGGGATCGCGGTCGCGCCAGCGGCCGTCATAGCGGAGCGGCCGGCCCTCGGCCCGGGCCTTGGCCCGCATCGCGTCCAGCTCCTCGGGCGTCGCGAAGCAGCGATAGGCCTTGCCCTCGTCGAGGAGGCGCTGGACCACCTCGGCGTGCCGGCCGGCGCGCACGAACTGGAAGACGGGCGGCTCGTCGGAGGAGAGGCCGAGCCAGCCCAGGCCGTCCAAGATCGCCTGGATCGCGGGCTCGGTCGAGCGCTCGCGGTCGGTGTCCTCGATGCGCAAAAGGTAGCGGCCGCCATGGTGCCGGGCGAACAGCCAGTTGAAGAGCGCGGTCCGGGCACCACCGATGTGCAGGAAACCTGTGGGTGATGGGGCGAACCGGACAACGACACTCATAGTTGAAATGGCCTGAGCTTCGGGGCTATGGAGAGGGCGGACCACTAGCACAGTTGCCGGACCCATGCAGCCCGCTGCCCCCCTCGACACCGAGCGCGGCCAGACCCGCCGGTCGACAGGCGCGGCGCGGCTGCTCGCGCGCGCGGTCGCCGGGGCGGAGGACCAGCTGCTGGCCGAGGCCGACCGCTGGCTCCTCTGGGCGCCGGTGGGCCTGGGCCTCGGCATCGCGCTTTTCTTCGCCCGGCCGGGCCTGCCGCCCGTGGCGCTCGGCCTCGCGGCGGCCTTGGCCGGCCTCCTGCTCCTGCCGCTCGCCCGCCTTTTGATGCCGCGCTCGCTGCTGGGCTGCCTTTCTGTCGGTCGGCGTTGGCGCTCGCCTGCCTCGGCTGGGCGCTGGCGGCGTGGCGCACGCTCGCGGTCGCGGCACCGGTGCTGCCGCGCGAGGGCACCTTCCGTCTCACCGGGCGCATCGTGGAGATGGCGCCTCGGCGATAAAGGAGCCCGGCTCGTTCTCGACGGTCTGCAGATCGAGCGCCTCGCCGACCCCCCGCACGCCGGACACCGTCCGGGTCACGGTGCGCTACGGCGCCGAGGGGCTGGCGGTGGGCGATCGCGTGGGCCTCCTGGCCCGCCTGCAGCCGCCGCCCGGGCCATCCCTGCCGGGCGGCTTCGACTTCGCCCGTCAGGCCTATTTCCAGGGCCTGGGCGGGATCGGCTTCGCGCTGGGCAAGCCCGCGGTCCTCGAGACGGCGCCGCATGGCGGCCTCTCCCTCACGATCGCCGATCTGCGCAGCCGCATCGGCCGGCGCCTGGCAGAGGTGGCGCCGGGCGATGCAGGCGCCATGGCCGCGGCACTGCTCACCGGCCTGCGCGCCGGCATCAGCGATGGGGTGTGGCGGGACATGCAGCGCTCGAGCCTCGCCCACCTGCTCTCGATCTCGGGCCTGCACATGGCCCTGGTCGCGAGCACGATCTTCCTGGCCCTGCGCTACGGCCTGGCCCTCGTCCCGCCCCTGGCCCTGCGCGTGACGATCAAGAAGCTGGCGGCGCTGGGCGCGCTTGCCGGCGCCACCTTCTATCTCCTCCTGTCCGGCGCCAGCGTGCCGGCGCAGCGCTCCTATCTCATGGTGGCGGCGGGGCTCGCTCGCGATCCTCGTCGACCGCCAGCCGATCTCGATGCGGCTTCTCGCCTGCGCCGCCATCCTCGTGCTGGTGCTGCGGCCGGAGAGCCTGCTCGGCGCCTCCTTCCAGCTCTCCTTCGCGGCCGTGCTGGCGCTGGTCGCCGTCTACGAGACGGGCGGGCCCGGCACCCGGCCCGGCGGCGCCACCTCCGCGCCTCGGCGCCGCGCTCCGCCATCTCCGCGGCATCGGCTTCACCACCCTCATCGCCAGCACGGCCACGGCACCGCTGACCGGCTATCATTTCCAGACCATCGCCACCTATGGCGTCCTGGCGAACCTCGTGGCCGTGCCGGTCACCACGCTCTGGGTGATGCCGGCGGGCCTGCTCGGCCTCCTGCTGATGCCGCTCGGCCTCGACGGTCCCGTCTTCCGGCTGATGGCCTGGGGCGTGCAGGTGGTCCTGGGGACCGCCCATCTCGTGGCGGACCTGCCCTGGGCCTCGCTCGCCGTGCCGCAATGGCCGGCAGCAGCCCTCGTGGCGTTCGCCGCGGGCGGCCTCTGGCTCGCCCTCTGGCGCCGGCCCTGGCGCTTGTGCGGGCTCGTCCCGATCGCGGCCGCCGTCCCGATCGCCCTTCTGGCACCCCAGCCCAGCCTCGTGGTCGACCGCTGGCTCGACATGGCGGCCGTCCGGGCACCCTGGGGCATCGTTCGCCTCGCCGCCTGGCAGCGCGACGGCTTCGTCGAGGGCGCCTGGCTCAGGGCGCTCGGCGCCAGCCGGCGCGAGCCCTGGCCCGAGGAGGGAACCGGCAGCGCCGGCGGCCTCGCCTGCGACCGGGACGGCTGCATCCTCACCGTCGCCGGCCGTCGCGTCAGCCTCGCCCGCACGGTGCAGGCGGCGCTCGAGGACTGTTCCTATGCCGACCTCGTTATCGCCCGCGTCGGACCCGAGCGCTGCCCCGGCGCCGGCACGCTGATCGGCCCGCGCCGGCTGTGGCGCTCGGACGGCCTCGCGGCCCGCATCAGCGCAGACGGGATCGAGGTCACGACGGTGGCCGAGAGCCGCGGGGACTGGCCCTGGTCGGGACGCTGACCGCCCCCTGACCCCTTGAGCTCTGCTCAAGTAGCCGTCAGGCTCCGGGCCATGGCCGAGCCCCGGACACCGCTGCCGCCCTTCGCCGCCCTGCGCGCCTTTCACGCCGCCGCCCTGCACGGGCGCTTCCGCGACGCCGCCAAAAGCCTCGGCATCACGGAAAGCGCCATCAGCCATCAGGTGCGCCGCCTCGAGGACTTTTTGCGGGTAGCGCTCTTCGACCGCTCGGGGGCCGGTGCACGCCTCACGTCGGCCGGGCAGCGCTATCTCGAGCAGATCGACCCGGCGATCCGCCAGATCCAGGCGGCGACCGAGGCCATCCTCCGCCCCACCGGGCGCAACGTGGCGCGGCTCACCCTGCCGCCCTCGCTCGCGGCCACCTGGCTGATCCCGCAGCTCGGCGCCTTCGAGCGGCTCCACCCCGAGATCGAGCTGCAGCTCGTGCCGACCACGCGGGTGGTCGACCTCAGGCGCGACCAGGTCGACCTCGCGATCCGCCACGGCAAGGGCGCCTGGCCCGGCATCGACGCCACCTTCCTCCTGCCCGAGATTGCGCTGCCGGTGTGCGCGCCAGGCTATCTGACGATCGGCCCCGGCGACGACCCGCTGGCCGCGCTCAGGAGCGTGCGCCTCATCGTCAACGCCCGCTTTCCCAACGAGTGGGAGGAGTGGGCGCGTGCCCGCGGCCTGGCGCCCCCGCCGCTGGCCGGCGCCATCGAGCTCGAGGGCATGGAGGAGGCGCTCCAGGTGGCGGAGAGCGGGCACGGCCTCGCCATCGGCAGGCTGCCCGTCGTCGACGACCGCCTGACCAGGGGCACGCTCGTGGCCCCCTTCGGGGCGGGCGACCCCACCGGCGCCGCCTACTTTCTCTGCCGGCCGTCCGACGAGCCGCCCACCGCCGTCGCCCGCAGCCTGGAGCGCTGGCTGCGCTCGCTCGCCGGCACGACTTGAACGGCCGTTCAAGTCGCGCTGAACCGAACTCGTTGGCGCCCGCCCGCCTGAGCGCCCACGTCTGCGGGTGACGAAAGCCGTGGCCGGGAGGCGGTCGCGGCAAGCTCCGGAGACGACGCATGGACCAGGCCGCTCTTGTCACTGCACCGCACCGCCGGCTCTCAGGCGACGTCCGCGGACGTCACGGGCGCGCGCTGACCTTCATCACGCCGCCAGGCACGAAGCCCGTGCTCCAAAGCTCGGCCTACACCGGCGGCGCGCCCCGCGAGCTTTTCGAGACCGAGCGCCACGCCGTGGACATCCACGACGTCCGGCCGCTGGCACCGCGCGCTGTCGCTCGACCAGGAGGGCTTCGAGCTGCGCCGCCACGAGACGGCCGTGGCCGACCTCTACGACGACGAGGCGGTCGAGAAGGTCTACTATCCCGAGATCGAGGCGCTGCTGCGCTACGCCGTAGGCGCCAGCCGCGTCGTCATCTTCGACGCCACCCGCCGCTCCGACAGCGGCACCGGCGCCACGAACAAGGACGGCCTGCGCGGGCCGGCCAGCCGGGTGCATGTCGACTACACGGCGAAGAGCGGCCCGCAGCGGGTCCGCGACCTTCTGGGCGAGGAGGAGGCGGCACGGCTCGCCGCCTCGGGCGCCCGCATCGTCCAGATCAATGTCTGGCGGCCGATCAGGGGACCTGTGCAGCGCTCGCCGCTGGCGCTGGCCGACGCCTCGAGCGTCGATCCCGCCGATCTCGTCGCCACCGACCAGCTCTTTCCGAGCCGCGTCGGCGAGATCTATCACCTCGCCCACAATCCGGCCCAGCGCTGGTACTACGCCCCGCGCATGACCCCGGACGAGGTGCTGCTGATCAAGGGCTGGGACAGCCTGGACGACGGCCGCGCCCGCTTCACCCCGCACGGTGCGTTCAATCTCCCCGATACGCCCGCCGGGGCGCCGCCGCGCGAGAGCATCGAGGTGCGCACCCTGGCCGTGATCGAGGACTGACGCGACAGCGTCTCGCCGAGGCTCGAGAGGGATCAGCCCGGGCGGGCTGTGTCGCTCTCGGGCCTCGCGAGCGCCGGCGGGTCCGTCCAGGAGATGCTGATCTCTGCGCTGCCGGCGGCGGGAAGGCTCAAGGGATCGATGGCCTTGCCGCGATAGCGGATCTCGTAATGGACGTGCGGGGCGGTGGCGTTGCCGGTGGCGCCGACATAGGCGACGACCTGGCCCTGGCGCACCTGCTGGCCCACCCGCAGGCCGCGGGCGAAGCCGGAGAGATGGGCGTAGGCCGTCTCGTAGCGCGATGTGTGCCGGATGAGCAGGATCCGCCCATAGCCGCTTTGCCAGCCCATCTGGACCACCCGGCCGGCGCCCGCGGCCCGCACGGGCGTGCCCGAGGGGGCCACCCAGTCGAGTCCGTCGTGCCGCGCGCTGCGCGGGCCACCCGGGCCGCTCCGCCAGTTGAAGCCGGAGGTGAGCCTGCCGTGGTCGACGGGCCGCACCAGCAGCGTCTGGGGGTCGCCATGGTCGTCCTCGATGACGACGGCGCGCGGCACCTGCCCGTTCGCCGGCAGCTTCGGCGCCCCAGCGCAGCCGGCGAGCAAGAGGGCGAGACCGAGCCCGAGACCGAGGAAGAGCGAGCGCGGCGAGGCCGACACGCGATGGATGCCCGTTGCGCCTCCGCCCGACACGTCGCCTCAGACAAAGCCGCGAAAGGGATCGTCCGCCGGCCGCCGCAGCCAGTTTTTGTCACTCCAGCGGCAGGTGCCGTCGACGAGGTGAAGGGCATAGGCGTGGCGCGAGTGGGGCGAGCGGTTGGGCCCGCTCAGATGCGGCAGCGAGCCGTGCAGCACGACGAGCGTGCCCTCCGGTGCCTCGAGCGGCACGAGCCCTTCCGTCGGCAGCGGCTTCGGGTCCAGCACCTCCATCCGCGTCGTGTCGCCCTCGCGCACGAACAGGGTCCGCAGCGGCAGGCGGTGCCCGCCCGGCAGTGCCCACATGCAGCCATTTGCACGTGTCGCGTCCTCCAGCGCCACCCAGAAGCCCAGGCAGCTCAGGGGCTCGGTACGCAGAAAAGAGCTGTCCTGATGGCAGCCGACCTCGCCGCCGATCCTGGGCTGCTTGAAGATGTACATCGACTGCACGAGCAGCGGCCTGGCGAGCCCCAGCTCGCTCGCCAGGCCCGCCAGCGCCGGCTGTCGTGAGAATCCGTCGAAAACAGAATCCTTGTCGTGGAGCGCGTGGCCCACCTTGTTGAGCGCCCGCTCCTTGTCGGCCGCCAGAGCCCCATCGGCGTCCAGCGCCTCCTCCTCGAGAAAAAAGCGGATCTTGTCGCCCAATTCGAGGAAGTAGAGGTCTCGGCCGTGCCGCTGGTCCTTGGTGGAAAAGACGGTGCGCAGGCCGGTCGGGTCGAAATCCCGGACAAGCTGATCCATCCGCGCCCGCAAGGCGTCGCACGCCTCGACAGAAAAAAAGCCTTCGAGCACGAGAAAGCCGTCGCGATAGAGCTGCTCCCGCCGCTCCGATTGCTTGCCTGCCACCTCCGCCCTCCGCAGAACGATCCGGGCCTCGCGTCCTTGCGATCGTGCAACGTGATATCTAGCATATTCGCCGCTCGGAGCCCGCTCTACGCCGTTCGTCACGATACCTGGCACGATCTACGTGGACCACCATGGAGCTCCTCGAACGGACCGACGATCTGCAGACGCTGGCGGCCGCCCTCGACGATGCGGTGGCCGGCCAGGGACGCGTGGCGCTCGTCAGCGGCGAGGCCGGCATCGGCAAGACCTCTCTCGTCGATCGCTTCATAGCGACCCGAGGCCAGGCGGCACGCCTCCTCAAGGGCAATTGCGATGCCCTTTTCACACCCTCGCCGCTCGGCCCGCTCTACGACATCGCGCGCCAGACCGGGGGCCGCCTCCTGGCGCTCCTCGAGGGCGAGGCGCCGCGCGCTGCGCTTTTCTCCGCGATGCTCGACGAGCTGCGCGGCTCGGAACGGCCCACCCTTCTCCTGGTCGAGGACATCCACTGGGCCGATGACGCCACCCTCGATCTGGTCAAGTTCCTCAGCCGCCGCATCAGCCAGACGAAGGCTCTTCTGGTCCTCAGCTATCGAAGCGACGAGATCGGCGTCCAGCATCCTTTGCGCCTGCTCCTCGGGGACCTCGCCATGGCGCGAGCGACGGTCCGCATCGAGCTTCGGCGGCTGACGATCGACGCCGTGCGCGTCCTGATCGCCGACCGGCCGCTCGATCCCGTGGCGCTGCATGGGCGGACCGCCGGCAATCCTTTCTTCGTCGGCGAGGTTCTCTCGAGCGTCGGGTCCTGCGTTCCCGGGACCGTGCGCGACGCCGTGCTGGCGCGGGCGGCGCGATTGGGCCCGACCGGTCGGGCTGTGCTCGAGGCCGCGGCCGTGGTCGGCAGCCGGCTCGAGCATGCCGTGCTGGAAGAAATTCTCGACGACGTGGCGAAAGGGCTGAGCGACTGCATGGCCATCGGCCTGCTCGAGCCGGCGGGCAACGGCGTCGCGTTCCGGCATGAGCTGGTCCGCGAGGCGGTCCTTGCGGACCTCGATCCCTCGCGCCTTCGGGAGCTCAACCGCCTGGCGCTCGAGGGCCTGAAGGCCTCGGGGGCCGGCCGCGGCGACCTGGCACAGCTGGCGCATTTCGCTGAGGGCGCGGGTGACGGCGTGGCGGTCCTCGAGTTCGGGCCGGCAGCAGCCCGGGCCGCTGCAGCCGTCGGCGCCCATCGCACGGCCGCGGCGCAGTATCGCCGCGTGTTGAGGTTCGCCGACGATCGGCTGCCCGCCGAGCGAGCGCTGCTTCTCGAGGCCTATGCGGAAGAATGCGCCATCGTCGACGACCTCGCCTCGGCCTGCAGTGCCCGCCGTGAGGCGATCGAGCTCTGGCGCCGGACGGGAGACCGGCTGAAAGAAGGGGAGAATCTCGCGGAGCTTGCCTGGCCGCTCGTTCGAAGCGGCCAGAACGCCGCCGCCGAGGAGGCGATCCGTGAGGCGATCGAGGTGCTGGAAGCCATGCAGCCGACGCGGCAGCTGGCGGCCGCCTATCGGATCCGGGCTCACCTGCGGATGCTCGATCGCGACGGGCTCGCCGCCGTGCACTGGGGCCGGAAGGCGATCGAGCTGGCGACGCGGCTCGGGGACGATGCCATCGTCGCCGCGGTGGAGCTGGTCGTCGGCTCGGCGATGCTCGTTGCCGGCGACGACCGGGGTCGCCTGCATCTGGATCGCAGCCTCGCGCTCGCCCGCGAGGCGGGACACGACGCCATGGTCGGCCTCGTCTTCCTCAACCTCGGCTCGAGCTACGGCGAGCAGTATCGATTCGCCGAGGCCGAGCGGATTCTGGCCGAGGGGATCGCGTACACGGGCGATCGCGACCTCGATCACGCAAGCCACTACATGACCTCCTGGCTTGCCTTGACGCGGCTCTTCCAGGGTCGCTGGGCCGAGGCCAGCGAGCTTGCAACCTCGCTCGTGGAACGCTCCAACGTCGCGACCATCAGCAGGATCATGGCCCTGGTTGCCCTGGGCCGCGTGCGCGCCCGGCGGGGCGATCCCGGTGTGGCGGCGGCGCTCGACGAGGCTCTCGAGCTGGCGTTGCAGACGGACACGCTCCAGCGGCTGGCGCCGGTTCGCGCCGCGCGCGCGGAGGCGGCATGGCTGGCCAACGACCCGGATCGCGTCATCGAGGAGGCGACGGCCTGCTACGAGCTGGCGACCAGGCATCATCACCGTTGGCACACGGGCGAGCTCTCGTTCTGGCGCTGGCGGGCCGGCGAGCGGCATGTCGTGCCGCCCTGGAGCGCCGAGCCGTTCGCCCGGCAGATCGAGGGTGCGTGGCAGCAGGCGGCGGAGGCCTGGGAAGGCCTGGGCTGCCCCTACGAGCAGGCGCGTGCCCTGGCCGATGGCGACGGGCCGGCCCAGCTGGCGGCGCTCGCGATCTTCGACAGGCTCGGCGCCGCCCCTGCCGCGGCGGCGCTGCGTCGACGCATGCGCGGCGAGGGGATGAGGCGAATCCCGCGTGGGCCCAGAGAAACCACCCGCCAGAATCCGTTCGGGCTGACCGCGCGCGAGATGCAGATCCTGGGCTGCGTCGCGAGCGGGCTGAGCAACGGCCGGATCGGAGCCCAGCTTCATCTGTCGCCGAAGACCGTCGACCACCACGTCTCGTCCGTGCTGGCCAAGCTCGGCGCCGGCACGCGCGGCGAGGCGGCCCGCCTCGCCCATGAGCGCCATCTGCTCGTGCAAGATGGGGAGGGTCCGGCGCCAAATTGGGGAGGACCTCCCGATGTGCGCGGAAAGCGTCCCGCCTAGCTTGGCCTGGCGAGATCCGGCCAACGTCCAGAAGGGACAGAGAACCCATGCCACGCTACATGATCGAGCGTCATTTTCCCGACGGTCTCGGGCTGGCCCCGAACGAGCAGGGTCGTGAGGCGGCCAGCACCGTCATCGGCAACAATGCCCAGCTGGGCGTGACGTGGATCCACTCCTACGTGACCCCGGACAAGAGCCGGACCTTCTGCATCTACGACGGGCCGACGCCCGAGGCCATCCGCAAGGTGGCCGAGCGCAACGGCCTGCCGGTCGAGCGCATCACCGAGGTCCGGGTGCTCGACCCCTACTTCCACATGTAGAATCGACGCGGGCCGGGAAGAGAGCGAGGCTTGTGACAGTCCTCGACTGGGTGCCCGGCCCACGGCTCCGCCATCCGTGCTGGCGCCGATGCGCAGGCGGGGGATGGCGGGGAGCGGGCAGCTTCAGCGGCCTCCGACCGACCCGCTCCGCGATTTGCCTTGCCGAGACCCTGGATGGCGCCACCACCAGGATCGCCTATGACCGGGTGAGCTGCCCGGTGCTCGTCGTCTCCGGCAGCGAGGACCTGGCCGTCTCCACGGCAACGGCCCGCGCCGACGTTAGGCCGAGCGAGCGATAGAGCTCATTGATAAAAAATCAACCATAGGTTAAATTCGCTCCGACAGGACGGGAGCGGATGGGACCTGCCGAGGCGAGCAGCACGGGAACGGAGGGGGCCGAGGGCCGGGGCGGGGCCGCTCGGACGGCTGCGGCCGGCATCGCCGAGCGCGAGCTCTCGCTCCTCGAGCTTTTGCAAATTCTCAATCGCCGCAAGGGCCTGATCCTCACGGTGCTGCTCATCGGCATCGGCCTCACCCTCGGGGTCATGGCGCTGCTGCCCAGGGTCTATGTGGCGCGGGCGCTCGTGATGATCGATCCCGAGGCCAGCGCCGTCGGCGCCGACCCCACCGGGGCCGCCTGGGGGCCCGTCGACAACGCCACGATCGACAGCCAGGTCGAGCTACTGGGCTCGCGCACGGTGGCCCGCGCGGTGGTCTTGGACCTCAGGCTCGAGGGCGATCCCGAGCTCAATGGCCACGCGATCGGCCTGTTCGCCCGGCTCGAATCGCTGCTTCCTTTCCTGCGCGACCTCAGCCCCGAGCCGGCGCCGCAAGAGAGCGGCGACGGGTCGGTGGCGCTCGTCGACCGGCTGCTCGGCCGCCTCGCGGTCGAGCGCGTCGGCAAGAGCCGCGTCATCGCCGTCACCTACGCCTCGGGCGACCCCGACCATGCCGCCCGCCTCGCCAACGCCGTGGTCGAGCACTATGTGCTGGGCCTCCTCGAGGCCAAGCACGAGACCACGCGGCGCGCCGCCGGCTGGCTCGGCCAGCGCCTGGCCGAGGTGCGGGAGCGCCTGGCCAAGGCCCAAAGCGCCCTCGACGGCTTCAAGGCGCAGCAGGCCGACACGCTCTCGGCGGGTCCGGGCGGTGCGGACGCGCAGCTGGGCCAGCTCGGCCGCGACCTCATGGCCGCCACCGTCGACCGCACCGCCAAGGAGCAGAAGCTGGCGCATCTGAAGCAGCTGGCCGCGAGCGGCGACGATCAGGCGCTGAGCGCCTCGGTCGACGACATCGGCGCCTCGGTGCTGCTGCGCAACCTCAACGCCCTGAAGGCCGAGACGCTGCGGCGCGAGGCCGAGCTCTCGGCCCAGCTCGGCGACCTTCATCCCAAGATCATCGACATCCACCGCGAGAAGGCCGAGCTGGACCAGCGCATCGACGGCGAGGAGCGGGCGCTGATCGCGCAATATGCGAGCATGGTCGAGCTGGCCCGCGCCCGCGAGCGCACGCTGGCCGAGGAGCTCGATCGCCAGAAGGCCCGCGCCGTCTCGCTCGCCCGCGCGCAGGAGGAGGTGAGCCGGCTCCAGGGCGAGGTCGAGCTCAACCGCCGCGTCTACGAGGCCTATCAGGACCGCCTCAAGGCCACGGCCGACGTCGAGGGCACCCAGCAGCCCGACGCCCGCGTCATCTCCGAGGCGGTGCCGCCGCCCGCACCCGCCTTCCCCCGGCCGCGCATGGTGACGAGCGTGGCGCTCACGGTCTCGATCGCCGTGGCGCTCCTCGCGGTCTACCTGGCCGAGCTCGCCGATCGCGGCTTCAGGAGCACGGGCGAGGTGGAGGCGGTGCTGCGGCTGCCGGGCCTCGGCCTCGTCCCGCGTCTGCGGCGGCGTCGCGGCGGCTCGGCGACACCCCAGGACTATGTCGTCGAGCGCCCCCAGTCCCGCTACGCCGAGGCGCTGCGCGGCGCGCTGGCGACGCTGCTGGCCGGCCGTCCGGCGGGCGGTGCCGGCCAGGTCGTGCTCCTCACCTCGGCCCTGCCCGGCGAGGGCAAGACCTCGCTCACCCTCTCGCTCGGCCGCATCGCCGCGGCGGAGGGGCTGCGCGTGCTCGTGGTCGACGCCGATCTGCGCCACCCCTGCGTGCACGAGATCTTCGGGCCGCGCGCCCAGGCGGGCCTGGCCGAGCTCCTGCGCGGCGAGGTCGAGCTCGAGGACGTGCTCAAAGCCGATCCCCGCTCCACCATGGACATCCTGCCGGGCAGCCACCGCCTCACCCAGCCGACGCGCCTGCTCGGCGCCACCGGCGTCGGCCGCTTTTTCTCGGTTGTGCGCGGGCGCTATGATCTCGTCCTGGTGGACAGCGCGCCGCTGCTGGCCGTGGCCGACGCCCGCCTCCTGGCGCTCCACGTCGACCGCGTCCTCTTCGTCGTGCGCTGGCAGGCGACGGCGCGCACCGTGGCCTCGCTGTGCCTGGCCCAGCTCGACGGCGTCAGGGACAAGCTCGCGGGCGTGCTGCTCAACCTCGTCGACCTGCGCCGCCACGCCCGCTACGGCCACACCGAGCGCGCCTTCGCCAGCGCGCGCCTCAAAGCCTACTACGCCGACTGAGGCGCGGCGCTTATGTCCTGCGCGCCAGGGCCAGCCCGAGGCCGGCGCCGATCAGGAGGCCGCCGGTCAGCCGGTTGCGCAGCCGCCCGTGCATCGCAAGGGCACCCCGTACCCGCCCGGCCAGCGTGGCCCAGCCGCAGTCGACCACGACGGCGATCGACCAGGAAGGTCGCCGCCAGCAGCCCGATCTGCAGAAAAAAGCTGCCGCCGGGCAGCACGAACTGCGGAAAGAAGGCGCCATAGAACAAAAGAACCTTCGGGTTGGTCAGCGAGACGAGAAAGGCCCGCGCATAGAGGCGCCGCGCGTCCCCGCTGGCGGCCCGCGGCTGGAGGACCAGAGGTGCCGTCCGCCAGTACTGGATGCCCAGCACGACGAGGTAGGCGGCACCCAGCCAGCGCACCCATTCGAGCCAGTGCCCGGTGGCCGACAGCAGGGTCGACATGCCCACGGCGGTCGCCAGCAGCTGCAGCACCATGGCCGAGCTGGTGCCGGCCACCGTGACGAGGCCGAAGCGCGTGCCGTGCCCGATGCTGGTGCCCACGATCAGCGCCACATTGGGCCCCGGGATGAGCATCAGCACCGTCACCGCGAGAACGAACGTCCCATAAAGCTCGATCGACATCTGTTGTCGGTTTCCCCGGCGGGTTGTCCGGCGGCAGCATGGGCCCGGCGACGGCGCTCGCCAAGTGGCATCGGCACCACGCACCGCCGGCGCCGAGCCCTGCCGATGCTTCCGGGCACCACCCGCCGCGAAATCGGCGTTCCTATGATCTGGATCACTGCGCCCCCGCGGTGATCGGCCGAGCCTCGCTCCCGCCCCCGCCCGGATCCCGACAGCCTCGGGGTCGGCACGATCCGCGCCGCGGCGAGTGTGTGTGTTCCCAAGCAATCCCGAGGCTTGGACGGTAGCTCGCCGGCGGACGGCGCTGCGGCCGGGCAGCATGCCCCCGCAGCCCCGTCTGCCGGCTATCCAAGGATGGCGCGTGAGGCGGGCCCGACGCGCGCCATCGCCCGGTTCCGGCGTCTCGTCACGGGACGGTCGCCGCCGAGTCCAAGCGCCCTTCCTACCCGCGCCGCTCGCTGGTAGGTTGAGCGCCAAGGAGGGCTTCTTCCATGGCGACCCGCCGGGAGGATCTCTACGCCGAGGACTTCCATGCCTGGACGCAGGACCAGGCCGAAGCCCTGCGCCGCCTCGCCAGGGAGCGCTGGAACGGCCCGCTCGATCTCGCCCATCTGGCCGAGGAGGTGGAGGACTTTGGCAATGAGGTCCGCAACGCGGTGCGCAGCCATCTCCGCCGCCTCATCGAGCTTGCCTGAAGCTCGAGCATGCGAAGGCAACGGATCCCCGCGCCGGCTGGATGCGCACCATCGCCGACGCCCGCGACGAGATCGCCGACCGCCTGGCACCGACACTACGCCGCGACGTCGAGGCGAGCCTCCAGCGCCTCTACACCCAGGCCCGCCGCAAGGCGGCGCTCGGCCTCGTCGAGCACGGTGAGCCGCAAGCGGCCGACGCTTTGCCGCATGAATGCCCCTACAGCCTCGACCAGCTCCTCGATGAGGAGTGGCTGCCGGGAGGCAGGGACGAGCCCTCGCGTCATGCCTAGCGCACCGGCGATATCTCGAGCGTGCCTGTAGCTCGGCCTGGGAATGGGGCCGGCCACGCCGTGGAGCTCGTTGCCGTGCGGGATCGCAAGGCTTGGCCCGGAGACGGGGCTCCATCAAATTCGAATTGAGTGGATTGTGAGCGAAACTGCAGTCTGGATTACACCAGACCGCAAGACAAGAAGGTTAAAAAAAGCGGACAACCCGCCCAGTGAGCCAGCATCTCCCCCGCACCACAGGAAAAGCCAAAGCCTTAATATAAAACCATGAACAAAGAAAGTCCCTAGAGCTTCTGGCTACTTCTTTCGAATTAATACTTGGCGAGAGTTGTTGCCGATCACGAAGAAACCCGCTTCGGCAAGGCGTTCGGCGGCACCGGCATACGGAACAGCCGAGAACTCCTTCTCCGCCTCGTCCTTTTGGCGAGCAGCTATCAGCACTCCAACGCCGGACGCGATGCTCACGGCCCATCCCACTGGCCCAAAAAAAAGGCCACCGAGCGCCGTAGCCGTACCTCCGGTGGCAGTCAGTTTGGCACGACAAAGCTTGTGCCAAGCATTAAAGGCCTTAGACAGATGCTGCCCGAGTTCACCATCCACGATAATCTCCGTTGCGCGAGGGAGCATCCGGCATTCATCGACTAGAGCGCGCAGCTCGACCTCTGAGCGCACAAGCTCTCTAGATTGAATCTCCATCATCGGGTCGACCCCGCCCGCTATGTTGAAGAAGTAGGTTAGAGAATATCGTAGATTGCCTTCAGGAGCTGTAAAATGTTGCCTACCTTAGCCCACATCAACTTGTTACTATAGTCAGAAGATGTATGGCCGAGTAAAAAAATTCGTTCAGCTTTCAAGAAGAAACCAGCACCATTGCCTACGCCATCGCAAACCGGACCACCATACTTTGGTCCAACCCAACGTCCGTAGTCATCGTATCCCACTTCTGCAATCACGACGGCCAAGCATGAGTTACTTGTGCTGCATCCCTTTAATCCTTCACTTTGGGTCTTTTGGCCATCCTTATCAAGATAAATCACGTTAGCGGCGTCTATTGGAATGTCAAACTTCATGAATTCCCCAGGAGACCATCCATCAATTATAAGAACTTTTTCGTGCGTAAAAAATTGCTGAAGATATGGCGGTCCAACGATTTCAAATATTCCAGCGACCTGAGACCCTACCGGGACTGAAATCTTTTTTCTAATGCGATATCCAAATGCATTTGAAAGAGAATCCCAAGAAATGCAAATGCTCTTTGTAAATTTTCGCATATCCAATAGATAGCTACCGCGGGTGGCGCTACGAAGTTGTGGCGGCGCGCTCTCATATGGAATTAAATCATCAAGTTCGACAATGGGTACGCTAGTGTAGAGTGTATGATCCTTCCGGCGAACTTTTAGAAAAGCGGAGTCCAAATTTTCGCCGGCACGAGTTATGGCGTCCACAACGGACTTGGTATTGGGGGCTGGAGATCCCATCGCCTCAATTATAAAGTCGCCCACATGCGGCGAGTTGTCAGAGGAATAAAGGTCAGCGGGTCCGCCAGGTTGTAGTGCAACAATTTCGACGCCGTTGGCAGTGTCTTTAATAGTAATGCCTACACCTCGCTGCGCTAGGGCGCATGTTGGCGATAGCGAGGACACAAAGACGAAGCTGGCAGCGAGAAGAATACGGGATATCACTCGGACGACTAGGTCGTTATTCTTGGGGCTTCTATTCTCTGAAGCCGCGGCTCGGTTGTATACTTGGGTCGCAGGAATGGTGACGTCGCCCCGACAAGGCAAAGGTGTGGAGGGCCAGAGGCTAGACCGTCGGTTGATATCGGCTTCTTCGCCCTGCATCTTGTGCCTCGGACCTAGAGTGCAGATATGCTTTACGGGCGGGGCGTAGAATGCCCCTTATTAGATGCGACCGTTCCGTTAGTGTCTAAAGCGGTGGGGGCAGGTTGTCAAAGGGTTTGGAGTGGAAGCTTCGGAATTACGGTGCTGGGTTGGACAGGAATTACGGTAACGTGGCGTAATTGAGCTAGCCTTCCTCCGCCGCACCGCGCCGTTGCGGGCCGGGGACACGAGGGAGGATGACCGATGACGCTCTATGCGGGCTTGGATGTGGGCGAGAAGGCCACGCACCTTTGCGTGGTCGACAGCGAGGGCGGCATCGTGTGGCGGGGTGCCTGCGCCACCGACCCCGAGACGCTCGCCTTCACGCCAGGGAAGAATGCGCCGGGCTCGCCCGCGCAGGCCTAGCCACCACGCCCTCAAAGCCCCAACAGCGGCCCGAGCCTGTGCCCGATGGCCTCCAGCACTGCGGGCGGTGCCCGGCCGGCGATCTCGATCGCGCGGGCGTGCCTGTCGATGCTTTTTATCTGGTCGGCGAGCACGGCGCCGGCGATGGGCAGGCCCGGCGGCAGGACGACCTCAAAGGGGTAGCCCTTGATCCGGCTCGTGATCGGGCAGACCACGGCATAGGGTGTCGCCTGATGGTAGGCGCGCGGCGAGAGCACGATGGCGGGTCGTCGGCCGGCCTGCTCACGCCCGGCCTGCGGGCTGAAGGAAATCCAGACGAGGTCGCCGCGGTCCGGCGCCGCCACGTCAGATCAGCTCGCGACCGACCGGGGCGTCGTCGGCCCCCTCGTCGGGCAGGTTCGCAGGCGTGATCCGGGCCAGAAGATCCTCCAGCGTCGGTGCCGCGGCGCGCGGCACGAGAACGAGACGACCATCCTCGACCGCGATCTCGACCGCCGTTCCCTCGCCGATCGCCAACGCGTCGGCGAGGTGCTTCGGGATGCGCAAGGCGAGGCTGTTGCCCCAGCGACCGATCTGCGCCTGCATCCTAAGCTCCCAGGTTGGGGTGACGATGTTTATACGTCGTATCTACGAAGCGGTCCGGGCTCCAGGCCCGGTCGGTGCCGAGATCGCTCCCGCGGCGCGTTCGGTCCCGGAGCCTAGCCCCTCACCGCGGCGAAGCGCTCGAGGTGCGCCTCGACGGCTAGTGCGGCCGCTCTCCAGCCAGGCCTATCGCCTTCCTCTCCGGATCCGCCAGCTCCTCCCGCAGCAGCTCGGCGAGCGTCCACGGGCAGCGCTCCGGCAGGGCATCCGCCGCCTCGGGCTCGCCGAACAGACGAAGCTCGAGGGCCGTGTCCTTTCGTGCCTGATCGTACAGTCGGGGAAGGCTGGTCCGCAGGCCTCGCCGCAGGGTGGGTGTCAGCCTCTCCTCGATCGCCGTTCGGGTGCGACCTACCGCTGAGCGTCCATCCCGCGCGCGGCTCGGAAGCGGGCGAGCAGGCGAGCTTCAGGCAATGCTCGATGATCGTTCGGAGATGGCTGCGCGACGGCGTTGCGCTCGCTCTGCCCAGACCCTCGACCTCCTCGATCAGATGAGGGAGGTCGACGGCCGCATTGGGCCGCGTCTCGGCGAGCCGCCGCAGCGCCCGCGCCTGATCAGCGCGTCCACGCATAGAAGTCGCGCTCGTAGAGCTCGTCCAGGCTCGCTGCCATGACCGTCTCGCCCTGCTCACGCCATCCTATAGCATGCTCGCGCACCGCCTTTGAGCGGGTTCCCGGCCGATCCCCGAGATAAGGCGAGAAGCGAAACAATAAATCAATCCTAGATTGAAATTTCCCGTTGACGACTAGGTTATCGCAGCCTATATCAAGCCCACATGCCTCGCGTGCTCACCCGTTCCCCCATCAAGATGCCCGGCACCCGCCAGTGCCGGCTCGCCCGACGTCTCGCCGCCGGTCTCTCCCCGGCCGAGATCAGAAGGCTCGACACGGCAACGGAGGAGGACATCGAGGCTTTTGTCACCGACCGGGACCTCTCCCGCCTGGTCGACCAGTACGCCGCCGTCCGTAGCTTTGCCTTTGCCCGAGCGGCAGGCCCGCCTGTTCGAGACGGCGTGGCTGGAGCTTTCGAGCCTCATCGATGTCGGCGACCGGCGCGCGATGCTCTTCGTCGTCTACCAGGCCAACCGGGCCCGGCATCCGGTGAGGCACCTCGTCAAGCTCGTGGTCGAGCGCTTCGAGAGCGTGCGCCAGCCCTACGAGCGGCGCGACACGCCTTCGCCCGCCGGCTCCTCGCCCGAGACGATGCAGGGCTACGGCCAGCATCCGCTGGGCCCGGCCCAGGAGGCCATCAACCGCCTCGTCGACTTTCTGCCGGCTCAGGCGGGCGAGGCTATTCTTGTCGGTGCCGAGACCGAGGCGCCCGTCGAGGAGCCGGTCGCGACAACCGAAGAAATTCCCGTTGGCGATGCTGGCGATCCCGCCTCCGCCGACGACGAGCCCCTTTCACCCCTCGCCGCCATGGCCCGGGCCAACCCGGCTTTGGCGGACTGGATCATCGGGCGCATCGAGAAGCGCCTGATCGAGCTCGGCGCCGAAGAGCCCGAGCCCGACGACCCAAGAAGGATCGCGGGCCACAAGCCCCTCGGCCCCTGAGTGACAAAAAAAGAAAAAAACTCATTCCGTCCCTGCTGCAGCCCTTGGCGGCGGCGCGCGTCAGCGTGCCGCCTGCTCGGTCGTGGGCGGCGTGCTCGCCGGCCGCGCCCAGGAAGGCGATGACGTCGCGGCGATCGGTGGGCTTGTCGAGCTGGAAGGGCATGCGGGCGCCGGGGACGAGGTCGGCCGGCCGGGTGAGCCAGCGGTCGAGCGTGTCCTTCGACCAGATGACCTCCGAGGCCTTGAGCGCCGGGCTGTAGGCGGCGAAGGTCGGGACGGTGCCGGCGGTGCGGCCGAGCACGCCGCCGAGGCGCGGGCCGGTGCGGTCCTTGTCGAGGGCGTGGCAGGCGGTGCAGCTGCTCTCGAAGATGGCCTTGCCGTGCGCCAGGTCGGGCGGGCCGTCGGCATCGAAGCTGGTGGCGAAGCGGGAGAGCTCGGCCGCCGCCTCGGGCTTCGGGGAGCGGAAGAAGGTGTAGGCCAGGGTGATCGTGTCGAGCTCGGTCGTGTCGGGATCGCTGGCGAGCGCCGGGTCGACGAAGAAGACGACCGGCATGTCGGCCGTCTCGCCGGGCTCGAGGGCCTCCTCCTCGAAGCAGAAGCACTGGATCTTGTTGAAGTAGGGGCCGGCCTTGAAGGGGGCGACGTTGAAGGTGGCGTGGCCGACGATGCGCTCCTTCGAGCGGTTCTCGGCGCGGAAATAGACCAGCGCCTGCTCGCCCAGGCGGACGGTGACCTTGGGCTGCTCGGGCACGAAGCGCCAGTCGAGGCCGGGGGCGACGTCGGTCGAGAAGCGGACGGTGATGGTGCGCTCGATGGCGTCGGTGGTGTTGCGCTCGGCCCGCACGGTCTGGCCGCCGAAGCCGGTGGCCGCGCAGAACATGCGATAGAGCGGCACGGAGAAGGCGACGAGGGTGAGCCCGGAGCCGACGAGCGTGCCCGCGATCAGAAGCGGCATCAGCCGCCGCAGCCGCCAACGCCAGCCCGGCCTCGTCACGTTGCCCGTTCGCATGCCGCCGTCATTCCATGAAGCCCAGTCCACCTCGGAGCCTAGCCCGGAGGTGGGATCGGGAGGAGGGCGGGGCGCCCGCTCGCAGCCAAATGCCGCACCGGGCGGGCGGGCACCCCGGCCGGGGCCTCAGGACCCCGGCCCAGGGCTCAGGAGACGAGGCCCTCGAGCTTCTTGGCCATGGTCGCCGGCGGCGTGTCGAACGAGAAGTTGGTGGCGTAGTGGCCGTCGGGGTCCATCACGTAGACGATGGAGCTGTGGTCCATCGAGTAGCCGCCGTCCTTCTCCGGGTGCTTCTTGGCGTAGACCCGGTAGGCCTTCATCGCCGCGTCGATCTCGGCCTGGCTGCCGCTGAGCCCGATGAGGTCGTTGCCGAAGCCCGCCACATAGTCCGCCATCACCTTGGGCGTGTCGCGCTCGGGATCGACCGTGATGAAGAGGGCCTTGACCTTGGCCCTGTCGGCCGGCGGCAGCTGGTCGAGGGCCGCCGACACGTCGGCCAGCGTGGTGGGGCAGACGTCCGGGCAGTGGGTGTAGCCGAAATAGACCAGCAGCCACTTGCCCAGATAGTCCTGCTCGGTGACCGTCTTGCCGCTGGCGTCGACGAGCTTGAACGGCCCGCCGATCGCGGCCACGCCGATCGAGGAGGACCGGGTGTCCGGCCGCAGATAGAGCTGGTCGACCACCATGGCGGCACCGCCCAGGATCGCCAGCGCCACCGCGACGGTCAGATAGAGCTTCCACACGCGCATGCTGGCTGCCTCCGGTCTCAGTTGCTGGAGCCGCTCGCGGGCATGTCGCCCATGCCGGGCTTGGCTCCCCATCGGCATGCTGTGGCCGCCGCCCTGGCCGGTCATGCTCTCGACCATCACCTCGACCTCGACCTTGCCGGCATGCTCGAAGGTGAGGGTCAAGGGAAAGCTCTGGCCTTCCTTGAGCGGCGCCTTCAGGCCCATCAGCATGACATGGTAGCCGCCCGGCGCCAGCGTCGCCTTGCCGTGCGCCGGCACCGGGATGCCGGTGACCTGGCGCATCCTCATGACGTCGCCGTCACGGATGCTCTCGTGCAGCTGGGCCTCGGCCGCGACAGGCGAGGCGACGGCCGTCAGGCGGTCGGCGTCGGCACCGTCGTTCTCGATGGTCAGGTAGGCGACCCCGACCTTCTGCATCGGCGCCGTGGCCCGCGACCAGGGCTGCTGGATGGTGAGCGAGCCCGCCTTGGCCCCCTCGGCGGCGGCGGCCGCGGCGGCCGCGGCCGGTGCGAGCAGAAGGGAGGCGAGCACGGCGCGCCTCGATGCGTGGATGATCATGATGGCTGTTCCTCGAACGTCCGCTTGAGCCGGGAGGCGGCGGCACCCGCATGGCGCCGACGACGGCCGGCCGATCTCGTGGCTGGTCCTTGCCGCCGGCCGGGCGGCAGGGGCGTCAGATCAGGACGATCGCAGGCGGCGCGCGCGAGGCATAGGCCGGGCGAGGGCGCCGGCACCGCGCCGGCATGGGTGCCGGCAGCAGCCGCGCCACCATGCCGGCCGCCGGCAGCACCGCGGCGGGCGGGGCGTCGGCCAGGAGGGCTGCGCCCACCCCGCCATGGCAGAGGACGCAGCCATTGTGGCGATGGCTCTGAGGGGCGCCCGGCCACTGGTCGCCCGGGACCCATTGCGGTCCCGTCGCCGGTGCAGATGAGCCCGCCACCGGCGGTGACCTCGGCCGCCATGGCGAGCGACGCCGGCAGCCCGAGGAAGAGCTCCAGCAGCAGCGCCAGGCTCGCGAGCCAAGCTATGGCCCGCCTTTGCCGGCGCGCGTTCAGCCGGCCTGTCGCGTCTGGCAGCGCTGCGCATGATCGCCTGCTCATGCCGCAGGAGCACCCCGGGCTCCAGCCCGAGGATGCCGAGCGCGCGGCCATGTCGCACGCGGTCCGCAAACGACGAGGGCGGCAGGAAGGATCCCGCCGCCCTCGATCTCGGATCAGGCGTCGGCCCGGGGGCCGACGGCGCCTAGTGCACGTCCGACCAGATCCTGCGCTTGTAAGCGTAGAGCAGGCCGGCCAGGACGACGAGGAACAGCATGGCCTTGAGGCCCAGAGCCTTGCGCTGCTCGAGCGTGGGCTCGGCCAGCCAGTGCAGGAACTCGGTCACGTCGGCCGCCATCTGCGGCACCGTGGCCTTGGTGCCGTCGGCATAGGTCACCGCGTCGTCGCTCAACGGCGGCGGCATGGCGATCATGTGGCCGGGGAAGAACTTGTTGTAGTGCATGCCCGGCGGCACCTTCACGCCGGGCGGCGGGTCGACGAAGCCGTTCAGGAGGCTGTAGACATAGTTGCTGCCGCCCGGCCGCGCCTTGACGATGAGCGAGAGATCGGGCGGCAGGGCGCCGCCGTTCGCCGCCCGCGCCGCCATGGCGTTGGCGAAGGGGCCCTCGCGATAGTCCGAAGGCTTGCCCGGCCGCTGGAACATATCGCCCTGGTCGTTGGGCCCGTCCGTCACCTGGTACTGCGCCGCGATCGCCTTGACCTGGTCCTCGGTGTAGCCGAGGTCCTCGAGGTTGCGGAACGCCAGGTACTCGGTGCTGTGGCAGTTCTGGCAGATGCCCTGGAACACCTGGAAGCCGCGCTGCAGCATCGCCCGGTCGAAGGTGCCGAAGATGCCGTCCTCCGGCCAGGACCGGTGCAGCAGGGGTGCCGCCTCCCCTTCCGCCGCCCGCGACGGGAGCGGCGCGGCGGCGAGCAGGCCGCCGGCGACGGCCAGGAGGGCGGTGAGCCGCAAGGCCTTCTTGCTCATGCCCGTCACTCCGCCGCCTGGGTCTGCATGCCGCCCCTGAGGACGGGATCGGCGATGCTGGCGGGTAGTGGCAGCGTCCGCTCCATCTTGCCCAGCAGGGGTATGATCACGAGGAAGTGGCAGAGATAGTAGAGCGTGGCGACGAGGCCGATGGTCGGCATGATGCCTTCCGGCTTGTGCGCGCCCACATAGCCCAGCACGAACACGTCGATCACCAGGAGCCAGAAGACCCACTTGTAGATCGGCCGGAAGCGCGCGCTGCGCACCGGCGAGGTGTCGAGCCAGGGCAGGAAGAAGAGCAGTGCGATCGAGCCGAACATCGTGATCACGCCCGCGAGCTTGGCGGGAATGATCCAAAAGACGTCGAAGGTGATCGAGCGGAGCATCGCGTAGAAGGGCAGGAAATACCACTCCGGGACGATCTCGGCGGGCGTCTGCAGGGGGTTGGCCGGCACGTAGTTCACCGGATCGCCCAGCAGGTTCGGCGCGTAGAAGACGATGCCCCCGTAGATCAGGAAGAACACCATGAGGCCGAAGAGGTCCTTCACGGTGTAGTAGGGGTGGAAGGGGATCTTGTCCTTCTTGGTGATGTCGATGCCGACCGGGTTGTTCGAGCCGAACCGGTGCAGCGCCAGAATGTGCAGGAAGACGACGCCCAGGATCACGAAGGGCAGGAGGTAGTGCAGCGCGAAGAAGCGGTTGAGCGTCGGGTCGCCCACTGCGAAGCCGCCCCACAGCCAGGTGACGATGCCGTTGCCGACGAGCGGGATGGCCGAAAAGAGGTTGGTGATGACGGTGGCGCCCCAGAAGCTCATCTGGCCCCAGGGGAGCACGTAGCCCATGAAGGCGGTGGCCATCATCAGCAGCATGATGACGACGCCGATCATCCACAGCAGCTCGCGCGGGGCCTTGTAGGAGCCGTAGTAAAGCCCGCGGAACATGTGGACGTAGACGACGATGAAGAAGAAGGACGCGCCGTTGGCGTGAGCGTAGCGGAGCAGCCAACCGTAGTTGACGTTCCGCATGATGTACTCGACGCTGCTGAACGCCATCTTGTCGTTCGGCACATAATGCATCGCGAGCACGATACCGGTGGCGATCTGCAGCATCAGCATGATGCCGGCGAGCGAGCCGAAATTCCACCAGTAGTTGAGATTTCGCGGTGCAGGATAGGCGACGAACTCGTTATAGCTCCAGCTGACGACCGGCAGGCGGTCGTCGATCCAGCGCAGCACGCCGTTCTTGAAAACCACTGGTTGACTTGCCTCGGCGCTCATCGTGTCCTTCCGTTCGGCGTCGATCGTGCACGACCGATCGCTATCATGCCGATGCCTGGTGGCGCCACTCCCGCGGCGTCGTCGGTCAGCCGATCCTCACGATCGAATCGGAGCTGAAGGTGTAGGGAGGCACCGCGAGATTGAGGGGCGCAGGTCCCTGCCTGATGCGCCCCGACGTGTCGTACTGCGACCCGTGGCAGGGGCAGAACCAGCCGCCATAATCGCCCCGTGGCTCGGTCGACTTGTTGCCCAGTGGCACGCAGCCGAGATGCGTGCAGATGCCGACCACCACGAGCCATTCCGGCCTCTCCACCCGCTGCGCGTCCGTCTGCGGGTCCCGGAGCGTCGCGACGTCGACGGCACGCGCCTCTTCCATCTCCTTGTCGGTACGGCTCCGGACGAAGACCGGCTTGCCCCGCCACATCACGGTGATGCCCTCGCCCCGGCCGATCGGTGTCACATCGACCTCGATCGCCGAGAGGGCCAGAACGTCGGCGGATGGATTGAGGCTGTCAATCAGCGGCCAGGCCACCGCGATGCCGCCGATGGCCGCGGTCGACCACGCGACGAGGTCGAGGAAATCCCGACGTGTCGCGCCGCCGCCCGCATCGGGCCGATCGGTGGTCGAATGGGCCATTGAGGCGAAGCCTTTGGTTGAAAAGGACAATTGATGCTGACGAGGGGAACGCCGGCCGCGCGCCAATCTATGGGCGGGTCCCAGGCGAGACAAGCGACCTTTGGTCGCATAAATCTGGCTCCATCCTGTTGTCATGCCCGAGGGGGCCGTTTCGGGCGAGCGCGAGGGGGTCGATGGGCGAGCACCGGCACTCGCCGGCGCTGGCTTTCCTGGAGCCGGACCGGCCGCACAATCTGGGCGCGGCGCTGCGTCTTGCAGCCTGCCTCGGGGTCGAGCTGCACGTCATCGAGCCCACGGCTTTTCCGCTGCGCGACCGGCGAATCCAAGAGGCTGCGCTCGACTATGGGGGCGTCGCCCCCTGGTTCCGGCATGCCGACCTCGCGGCGTTCGAGGCGAGCCGACGTGCCGCGGGACGGCGGCTCGTGCTGCTGACCACGCGGGCCGCGCTGCCGCACCACGAGGCCGTCTTTCATGTCGACGATGTGTTGCTGCTGGGCAACGAGAGCCGGGGTGCTCCCGAGGCGCTGCACCGCACGGCCGACCTTTGCGTGCGTGTGCCGATGGCGGCCGGGCGGCGCTCGCTCAACGTGGTGACGGCGGCAGCGATCGCGCTGGCCGAGGCGATGCGACAAACCTCCGCATTCGATTGCCTGGAAAGCGAGCGACAATCCGCCCCGGATGACGAGGAGTGAGACGGATGAGCGAGGGAGCCGAGGAGAAGGCGCGGGCACGAGCTTGGTTCGAGAGCCTGCGCGACCGCATCTGCGCGGCCTTCGAGGCGCTCGAGGACGCCTGCAAGGCACCGGCGGCCGCCGGGCGCGAGCCCGGCCGGTTCACCCGCACGGCCTGGGACCGGCCGGCCGGCGGGGGCGGCGTGATGGCGGTGATGCGTGGCCGGGTCTTCGAGAAGGTCGGCGTCAACGTCTCGACCGTGTGGGGCGAGCTCGAGGAGCCCTTCGCCAAGCAGATCCCGGGCGCTGCCGAGGATCGGCGCTTTTGGGCCAGCGGGATCTCGCTGGTGGCCCATCCCTGCTCGCCGCACGTGCCGCCGGCGCACATGAACACCCGCCACATCCGCACCGGCAAGGCCTGGTACGGCGGCGGCGCCGACCTCAATCCCATCTACCCCGACGCCGACGACACGGCGGCTTTCCACGCCCGGCTGCGTCAGGCCTGCGAGGGCTACGGCGAGGACGCCTACGACCGCTTCAAGCGCTGGGCGGACGAGTACTTCTTTCTGCCGCACCGCGGCGAGCCGCGCGGCATCGGCGGGATCTTTTATGACTATCTCGAGGGCGAGCCCGAGCGTACCTTCGCTTTCACTCGCGCCGTCGGGGAGGCGTTCTTGGACATCTACCCAAGGCTCGTCGCGCGCCACATGGACCGGCCCTGGACCGAGGCGGAGCGGGCCTGGCAGCTCGAGCGGCGCGGCCGCTACGTCGAGTTCAACCTTCTTTATGATCGGGGCACACAGTTCGGATTGAGGACCGGCGGCAATACCGAGGCGATCTTGATGTCGCTGCCGCCAGCCGTCAGTTGGCCCTGAGCAAGGTTGCCCGCCCGTTCCCAGGAGAGACGAGGATGGATCTCAGCAGGCTCCCCGCCGGCAAGAACCCGCCACACGAGATCAACGTGCTGATCGAGGTGCCCCTGCGCTCCGATCCGATCAAGTACGAGTACGACAAGGACAGCGGGGCGATCTTCGTCGACCGCTATCTCTACACGGCGATGTTCTATCCTTGTAACTACGGATTCATCCCGCAGACGCTGGCCGAGGACGGCGATCCCGTCGACGTCATGGTGATCGGACGCATGCCGGTCATTCCGGGCGCCATCCTGCGCTCGCGGCCGATCGGCGTGCTGAAGATGGAGGACGAGGCCGGCAACGACGAGAAGATCTTGGCCGTGCCCATCGACAAGATCACCCAGATCAACAGGAAGGTGCAGAGCTACAAGGACATCCCGGAGATCGACCTCGCCCGCATCTCGCACTTCTTCGAGCACTACAAGGATCTGGAGCCCAACAAGTGGGTCAAGATCATGGGCTGGGGCGATGCCGACGAGGCCAAGAAGATGATCATGGAAGGCGTCGAGCGGGCCAGACAGAAAGGCTGACCCGCCAGCACCCTGCGGGGCCGGTTCCTGGCGATTGGCCTTGCCTTCGAGTCGCGCCTGCGGCAATCTGACGCTGCCGGATCAGTAGGCGCAGAAACGGAGGCTGTCATGGTGCGCACCGTTATCCCGGGCGTCATCGACGGATGCCAGGTTCTCTGCTGTATGCCCAAGGATGCCACGGCCCAGGATGCCGCCTTGATGATGCGCGAGCATCGCGTCGGTGCCGCCATGGTGATGGAGGATGGCCGGCTCATCGGCATCGTCACCGAGCGCGACCTCGTCTACCGGCTGCTCGCGGCCGGCGGTGACGCGAGCAAGACGCGTGTGGCGGAGGTCATGACGCGTGACCCCGAGACGCTGTCGCCGGACGACCTGGCGCTCCTGGCGCTCGACAAGATGCGTGTCGGGCACTACCGGCACCTGCCGGTCCTGCGCGACAGCGAGGTGTGCGGGATGGTCTCGATCCGCGACCTCTACGAGGCGGTGCGGCAGGGCCTCCAGGAGGAGCTGAGCAGCGCCGAGAGCCTGATCTACGGCGAGCAGTACGGCGTCGCCGCCCAGTAGCGCTCCGCCGCCGGCGACGCGCTAGCCGGCGGCGCCCTCGCCCGGCGCCACCGCGCTGATCGACAGCGCGTGGATATCGGTCTGCATCAGGTCGCCCACCGTCTGGACGACCAGGCGGTGGCGCGCCACCCGCGACAGGCCCGCGAAAGCCGGTGCCACGATCTCGACGCGGAAATGGGTCTCGCCGCCGGGCCGTGCGCCGGCATGGCCCGCATGAGCCGCCGACTGGTCCTCGATCCTGAGGCTGGTCGGTGCCAGCCCCTCGCGCAGGCGGGCCTCGAGCGTCGTGCGAACGCGCATTCCTGGATCCCCCCGGTCGACTGAAAGCGTGCGGAAGCTGATGCGGTCGCCGGTGCGCGTCAAGCGCGGGCCGGCGCCACTGCGCGCGTCCATCGCGCGCGCCCATTGCGCGCGCAAGGTGCCGAAGGTCGGCAATCTGTTCTCCATTAACGGGCATTTAAGCCTTCGTGCCTAACCTCGGGTAGAGCAGGGGCTGCCGCGACGAGCGGGCTCCCGCCCTGGCGGCGACCTCCTTGGTCGCCCACCGATCCAGCTTGGCACGGAGCACGAGGAAGGATGAACAGCCCCAACACGCGGCTCGGCGCGACGATCGCCGCCGGCCGGGCCCGCGCTCAGGACATCGACCGGCACGTGGGTGCCCGGATGCGCGAGCGCCGGGTCATGCTGGGCCTGACCCAGCAGCAGATGGCCGAGCTGATCGGCGTGACCTATCAGCAGGCGCACAAATACGAGAAGGGGATCAACAGGATCGCCGCCGGCCGGCTCTACACCATCGCCCAGGCGCTGGGCGTCGAGGTCGGCTATTTCTACGAGGGCGCCAGCACCGACAAGGCGATCAGGTCCTCGCCGCAACAGCGGATGCTGCTCGAGCTCGCGCGCAACTTCGTCGCGATGCCGAGCCGGCGCTACCAGGACGCGCTCTGCTCACTGGCGCGGGCGCTGTCCGGGATCACCGAGGACGAGGCGCAGCCCTGAGGGGCGGCGGGCCCGCGCCCGCCTCAGCCCTCGTAGCTGTGGCCGGCGCGGAGGCCCAGGCGGACACGGTGCGCGATCTTCTGGAACGCGGCGGTCTCGCGCAGCTCCAGGCTGCGCTCGGCCGGCAGGTCCGATTCGATCACCTCGAGGATGCGCCCGGGGCGCGGCGACATCACGACGATCCGGGTGCTGAGATAGACGGCCTCGGCGATCGAGTGGGTGACGAAGACGACGGTTTTTCCGGTGCGCCGCCAGAGCCGGTGCAGCTGGTCGTTCAGATGGTCGCGGGTGATCTCGTCGAGCGCGCCGAAGGGCTCGTCCATCAGCAGGAGGGGCGGGTCGAACGACAGGGCGCGGGCGATCGAGACGCGCTGCTGCATGCCGCCCGAGAGCTGCCAGGGATGTTTCCGCTCGAAGCCGTCGAGGCCGACGAGCTCCAGGAACCGCCGGGCGCGCAGGCGCCGCTCGGCCGGCGGCAGGCCCATGATCTCGAGCGGCAGCATGACGTTCCGCTCGACAGTGCGCCAGGGATAGAGCGCCGGCGCCTGAAAGACGTAGCCATAGGCGCGGGCCTGGCGCGCCTCCTCGGGCGTCATGCCGTTGACGGTGATGGCCCCGGCGGTCGGCCGCTCGAGGTCGGCGACGACGCGCAGCAGCGTGGTCTTGCCGCAGCCCGACGGGCCGATGAGCGAGACGAAGGCGCCCTGCTCGATGGAAAGATCGATCGCATCGAGCGCCTGCACCGGGCCGTCCGCCGTCACGAAGGTGAGGGACAGCCCCCGCGCCTCGATGACGGGCCCGCCTGCCGACGCCAGCTGCGCCGGATCAGACAGCGTTGCGACTCGCGTATGAGACATTCCCGCGGCTTTGTCTCAGAATCGGCGTTTTGTGAGACAAAACATCGGTCGCCCGTGGGCGCCCTCGTGGCTCATCGGCGCGCCGTCCCGCGGACGGAGCCGTAGAGAGGCGGAAGAGGGGCAGCATCATGGCGCGGCAGCGGGTCCGGCCGAATGGCCTCACCCGGCAGCCGCCAGGGTCACCGCGGCGCGCAGGAGGACGTTGCAGCCGGCCTCGACATGCTCGGGCTCGGCGCTCTCCTCCTCATTGTGGGAGAGCCCGTCCTTGCAGGGGATGAAGACCATCGAGGTCGGCACGCAGCGGGCCGTGTAGCAGGAATCGTGGCCGGGGCCGGAGACCATGTCGCGATGGCCGTAGCCCAGATCCTGGGCCGCGTCGCGCACGGCCGCGATGCAGGCCTCGTCGAAGCGCACCGGGCGGAAAGTTCCAGATCTGCTCGACCTCGTGCGGCAGGCCGTCCCGGGCGCAGGCCTCGGCCACGGCCGCGCGCAGCGCCTTGTCCATGGCCTCGATCACCGGCTCCTCGGGGTGCCGCATGTCGACGGAGAAAAGAACCTCGCCCGGGATGACGTTGCGCGAGGGCCGGGCGATCGCGAGCTCGCCCACCGTGGTCACGGCATGGGGCGCGTGCGCCCGGGCGATCTCGTCCAGGGCCACGATGACCTTCGAGGCGGCCACCAGCGCATCCTTGCGCCGCGGCATCGGCGTCGAGCCCGCGTGGCTCTCCTTGCCGGTGATCTTCACATCGTACCAGCGGATGCCCTGGCCGCCGGTCACCACGCCGATCTCCTTGCCCTCGGCCTCGAGGATCGGGCCCTGCTCGATATGCAGCTCGAGGTGGCACTTCCAGTCCTGCGGCCGGCAGGGCAGGTCGCCCTTGTAGCCGATGCGCTGCAGCTCGTCGCCGAGGCGCTTGCCGTCGCGATCGGTGCGCCCGTAGGCATAGTCCTTGGTGAAGGCGCCGGCCCAGACGCCCGAGGACAGCATCGCCGGCGAGAAGCGGGTGCCCTCCTCGTTGGTCCAGTTGACCACCATGATCGGGTGGTCGGTCTCGTACTGCAGGTCGTTGAGGGTGCGGACGATCTCGAGGCCGGAGAGCACCCCGGCCACGCCGTCGTACTTGCCGCCGGTCGGCTGGGTGTCGAGATGGCTGCCGATCACCACGGGCGGCAGCTCGTCGCGCCGGCCCGGGCGCCGCGCCATCATGTTGCCCATCTCGTCGACCGTGACCGTGCAGCCGGCCGCCTCGCACCAGCGGCGGAACAGGTCCCGGCCCTGGCGGTCGAGGTCGGTCAGGGTCTGCCGGTTGCAGCCGCCCTTGGGCGTGGCGCCGATCTGCGCCATCTCCATCAGGCTGTCCCACAGCCGCTGGCCGTTGATCCGCAGATTGCTCGGCGTCTCGCTCATCGGCGGTCTGTCTCCGGTGCTCGTTGCCGGCCCCGCTCCCGCGCGGTGCCGGCTCCGGCGGCCCTGCTAGCTCGCCTGACCCGCGGACGCCAGCATCCGCTGCACGTCCTCCGTGCGGACGAGCACGAGATCGCTCCGGCAGTGCCAGCCGCCCGGCGAGTCGCTCTCGAGATAGAAGAGCATCCAGGTGGCCTCGCGCGGCCCCTCGATCGGCTGGATGCCCGCCACGGGAAGCCTGGTCAGGACGGGGCCCGGGCCGTCGGTGCGGCGCATGCGGGTCAGCACGCCGTCCTCGGGCAGGCCGCAGATGCCGCCGCCGCTCTCGGGATCGACCTTCAGCTGGTCGGCGGCGCGCGGCCGGATCAGGTGGCGGGCGGTGAAGCCCCCGCTCGGCACGATGATCACCTCGTCGCCGAGATCGACATCGTCCCAGCGGACGAGCGTCATCGGCCCGGGCGGCACCACCTGGGCGGTGCGCAGGGCCCCGACGGCAGGCGGCGTCGGGCCCGCGGGACGGAGCGAGATCGACGACGTAGCGTCGCGGCGGCCGCCACGGCAACGGCGCCAGCGACATAGAGGAGCGAGCGGAGCTTCGGCACGGCCCTACTCCGCCGCGCGGGCGAGGCTCTGCGGATTCCGCGGATCCTCGGCCCAGGTCATGTAGGGCCGGCCATTGTCGACCGGCTGCATCGTGATGCAGCCCGTCGACCGGGCAGACATGCGCGCAGAGATTGCAGCCCACGCAGTCGGCGTCGATCACCTCGTAGCGGCGGCTGCCGCCCTCGCGCAGGGCGCGGATCGCCTGATGCGAGGTGTCCTCGCAGGCGATGTGGCAGAGGCCGCAGTGGATGCAGAGGTCCTGGTCGATGCGCGCCTTGATCTCGAAGCTCATGTCGAGGTCGCCCCAGTCCACGTAGTTGGGCACGGCCGCAGCCCCGGAAATCCTCGAGCGTGCCGATAGCCCTGGCCATCCATCCAGTTGGCGAGGCCCGAGACCATGTCCTCGACGATCTTGAAGCCGTAGTGCATGGCGGCCGTGCAGACCTGCACCGAGCCCGCCCCCATCGCCATGAACTCGGCGGCGTCGCGCCAGGTCTCGATGCCGCCGATGCCCGAGATCGGCAGGCCCCGGCACTCGGGGTCGCGGGCGATCTCGCCCACCATGCAGAGGGCGATCGGCTTGACCGCCGGGCCGCAATAGCCGCCATGGGCGCCCTTGCCGTGGACGGTCGGGCAGCGGCGCCATCAGGTCGAGGTCGACGCCCGTGACCGAGTTGATGGTGTTGATCAGCGAGACGGCGTCGGCGCCGCCGGCCCTGGCGGCGCGGGCGGGCGCCAGGATGCTCGTGACGTTCGGCGTCAGCTTGACGAAGACCGGCATGCGCGTGCGCGGCCTTGCACCAGCGCGCGACCATCTCGATGTACTCGGGCACCTGGCCCACGGCCGAGCCCATGCCGCGCTCGCTCATGCCGTGCGGGCAGCCGAAATTGAGCTCGACCGCGTCGGCGCCGGTCTCCTCGACCCGGGCCAGGATGGCCTTCCAGCTGGCCTCCTCGCAGGGCACCATGAGCGAGACGATCATCGCCCGGTCGGGCCAGTCGCGCTTGACCTCCTTGATCTCGCGCAGATTGATCTCGAGCGGCCGGTCGGTGATCAGCTCGATATTGTTGAAGCCGGCCATGCGCTGGCCGCGATAGGTGGACGGCACCGTAGCGGGAGGAGGTGTTGACGACGGGCGGGTCCTCGCCGAGCGTCTTCCAGACGACGCCGCCCCAGCCCGCCTTGAGCGCGCGGACGACGTTGTAGGCCTTGTCGGTCGGCGGTGCCGAGGCGAGCCAGAACGGATTGGGGGCCTTCACGCCCGCAATCCTCGCAGCGAAGATCCGCCATCCGCCTCTCCTTGGAGCGCCGCGCCTCGCTCCGCAACAACCTGCCTGTTGCCTTTTCTTGAACCGGCAGGGCCAGCGGATCAAGCCTGCAGGCGGTAGAAAATTATTGGAAGCTGTGTCCCCGGCGCATCAGGCGGTGAGCCAACGGTGGATCGACCGGGCAGCGAGCTTGCCGTCCTCCACCGCCTGGACGGTCAGATCCTCGCCCGTCCCGGTGCAGTCGCCGCCGGCCCAGACACCCTCGACCGAGGTGCGCCGCTCCTCGTCGACCCAGAGCTTGCCGCCCTCGAGCGCTCAGCGTCTCGCCCTGGCCCAGCCCGCCATGCAGGAGCTTCTGGCCGATCGCCTTGAACACCATGTCGGCCGCGAGCGTGTAGCGTCTCGCCCGTGCCGACCAGTCGGCCGTCCTGGTCGAGCCTGGTGCGCTCGAGCTCGATGCCGCGCACGCTGCCCTCCTCGACCAGCAGCCGTGCCGGCCGTGCCCAGTGGCGGATGCGCACGTCGTTGGCGCGGGCGATCGTCCTGCTCGTGGTGGGTGGCGCTCATCTGCGCGGGCCCGCGCCGATAGACGATCGTCACGGTCTCGGCGCCGAGGCGGCGCGTCTGGACCGCGATGTCGATCGCGGTGTTGCCGCCGCCGATGACGACGATGTCGCGGCCGACCGGCAGCGAGTCGCCTTGTCCGCCGTCTGCCGCAGCCGCTCGATATAGTCGATCGCGTCGAGCACGCCGCCCGCCTCCTCGCCCGGCAGGTCCAGCCGGTTGGCCGCGCCCAGCCCGACGCCCAGGAAGACCGCGTGGAAGTCACGCCGCAGCTCGGCCAGCGTCACGTCGCGGCCGAGCGCGATGCCGGTGCGCAGCTCGATGCCGCCGACGCCGAGAATGAACGCGACCTCGCGCGCCGCGAAGCCGTGCGGCACCTTGTAGGCGGCGATGCCGTGCTCGTTGAGGCCGCCCGCCTTGGCGCGCTTCTCGAAGACGACGACGTCGTGGCCCAGTCGGGCCAGCGCATGCGCGCAGGCGAGGCCGGCCGGGCCGGCGCCCACCACCGCGACCCGTCGCCCCGTCGGCGGCGCCCGCTCGAAGGGCTGCTCGCCGCTGTCGAGGAGCCAGTCGGTGGCGTGGCGCTGCAGCAGCCCGATCTTGACGGGCTTGCCCTCCTGCGCCTCGCGCACGCAGGCCTCCTCGCACAGCACCTCGGTCGGGCAGACGCGGGCGCAGGCGCCGCCCATGATGTTGGCCTCGAGGATGCCCATGGCGGCACCGCGCAGATTGCCGGTCTGGATGCCGCGGATGAAGCCCGGGATGTCGATCGAGGTGGGGCAGGCCTCGATGCAGGGCGCGTCGTAGCAGAAATAGCAGCGGCTGGCCTCGACCAGCGCCTGCCCGCTCGTCGAGCGGCGGGTTGATCTCATCGAAGCCCTGGGCATAGGCCGCGGCCGTCAGCCGCCCGGCCCGGATGTCGACCCCATCGCTCATGCACCGCTCCTCCGCCCACGCATCCGGGAACGGTAGGTGCCGCCCGCCCGGCCGGTCAAGCGCCGGGAACCGCCCGCCTCATTCCATCGCGGCGGCGGCGCCGTGGCCGCCGGCGGCGCGGCGGGTCACGGGCTTCTTGAGGAACAGAACCATCGGCAGGACGATCGAGCGAGATCACCATCATGATGTAGAAGTCGTTGCTGTAGGCGATGATCTGCGCCTGGCGCACGATCTCGGCGTCGAGCGACACGGCGCCGGCGTGGGTCAAGGGATCCCAGTAGCGCTGCACCATGGGCAAATAGAGCTGCGCGTTGAACGGCGTCACGTGCTGGGCGATCGTGCTGTGGTTGATCTGGGTGTTGCTCGAGAGCAGGCTGATCATCACCGAGATGCCGATCGAGCTGCCGATGTTGCGCATCAGGCTGAAGAGCCCGGTGCCCTCGGTGCGGCTCTCGGCCGGCAGGGTCGCGAAGGTGATCGTGCTCAAGGGCACGAAGATGAGGCCGAGGCCGGCGCCCTGGGTGAGGCCGGAGCGGATGATGTCCCATTCCGAGACGTCCGGCGTGAACCGCATCATCTCGAAGAGGGAGAGCGCGGTGAGGAGGAGGCCCACGGTGATCAGGACGCGGACGTCGATGCGGTTGATGACGCGGCCGACCAGGAACATCGCGACCATGGTGCCCACACCGCGCGGGGCCAGCACGATGCCCGCCGTCAGCACCGGATAGCCCATCAGATTCTGGAGATAGGGCGTGAGCAGCGCCAGCGTCGCCAGGAGCACGATGCCGATCGCGAAGATGAAGACGAGGCCGGTCGAGAAGTTGCGGTCGCGGAACAGCCTCGGGCTCACGAACGGATGCTCGGCCGTGAACATCTGGACGAGGAAGAGATAGAAGGCGGTGCCGGCGACGAGCGCCTCGGCGATGATCTCGGCCGAGCCGAACCAGCCAAGCTGCTCGCCCCGGTCGAGCATCAGCTGCAGCGCGCCGATGGCGAGGCTGAGCGTGCCGAAGCCGAACCAGTCGAGGCCGGCACCCTGGCGCCGCGGCGTCTCCTGGAGGAAGGTCATGAGCCCGATGAAGGTGAGGATGCCGAACGGCAGGTTGACGTAGAAAACCCATCGCCAGCTGTAGTTCTCGGTGAGCCAGCCGCCGAGCGTGGGGCCGAGAATGGGCCCCACCATCACCCCCACGCCCCAGAGCGCCATGGCCGAGCCCTGCTTCTCGCGCGGGTAGATGTCGAGCAGCACGGCCTGGGACAGCGGCACCAGCGAGGCGCCGCAGACACCCTGGAGCAGGCGGAAGACCACGATCTGGTTGAGGGTGAGCGCAGCCCCGCAGAGGATCGAGGCGACGGTGAAGCCTGCCACCGTCGTGAGGAAGAGCCGCTTGCGGCCGAAGCGCCCGGCGAGCCAGCCGGTGGGCGGTGTCATGATGGCGGCGGCCACGATGTAGGAGGTGAGCACCCAGTTGATCTGGTCGTAGCTCGCCGACAGGCTGCCCTGCATGTAGGGCAGGGCCACGTTGGCGATCGTCGTGTCGATCGCCTGCATGATCGTCGCCAGCATCACGCAGACCGTGATGGCCCCGCGATTGGTCGGATTGCCGTCCACCCCGGTCAGCCGGCGCTGCCGAAGAGACCCGACAGGAGCTTGCCCAGGCTGCGCTGGTGGCCGGTGTCGATCGTGACCTCGGTGCTCATGCCGGCCCTGAGCTGCGGCTGGCCGGGCTCGAGATCGACCCGGATGCGCACCGGGATCCGCTGCACCACCTTGACCCAGTTGCCCGACGTGTTCTGCGCCGGCAGCAGCGAGAACTGCGACTGGCTGGCCGGGCTGACGCTGTCGACCGCACCCTTGAAGTCGACGCCGGGATAGGTGTCGACGCTGATCTCGGCGGGCTGGCCTGCCGCCACATGGGTCAGGTCGGTCTCCTTGGGACTGGCCTCGATCCACACATGATCGGCGGCGATCAGCGAGAAGGCGGCCTGGCCCTCCGGCAGGTACTCGCCCGGCTGGAGCTCGTCGACATTGGCGACGATGCCGGCCATGGGCGCCTTGACGATGGTGTGGGCGACGTCGCGGGCGGCGCGCGCGCGGGCCGCCTCGGCCACCCGGTAGCGGGGGTGGCTCTCGATCGGGCCGGTCGGATCGCCGTCGAGCTGGGCCACGATGCCGGCGAGCTGGGCCTGCAGCGCGGTCACCTGCTGCTGCGACACCTCGAGATCGTGCTTGCGGCTGTCGACCTCGCTCTGCGGGCTGAAGTGACGGCCGACGAGGTCGGCCTGCCGCTTGTACTCGAGCTGATCGTAGGCGACGGTGGCCTTCGCCTGGGCGATCTGGGCCTGCATCTGATCCCAGCTCGCCTGGAGCGCCCTCAGCTCGTCCTTGACGACGCCCACTTGGCCCGTCGCCTGGTCGAGGGCGGCGCGATAGATGCTGTCGTCGAGCCTGAACAGCACCTGGCCCTTCGCGACCAGCTCGTTGTCCTTGACATCCACTGTCGCGACGAGGCCCGGGACGTCGGTGGCGACACTCACCGTGTCGGCCTGGACATAGGCATTGTCGGTCGAGACGTAGCGGCCACCGGTGAGCCAGAAATAGCCGACGCCGATCAGGACGAGGACAGGACCCAGGATGAGCAGCGTCAGGCGGACCACCTTGCGCCGCGATCGCGGCCGCCGCACCGGCGCCGGCGGCCTGGGCTGGGGCTGCACGCGCCCCTCGGGCGCAGCACCGGCAGCACCGGGGGTCTGCACGTCGAGGTCAGCCATGGGCGCTCGTCCGCGTCGGGGCCGGCTGATCCTCGCTCGCCTCGCGGCCGAGATTGGTCTTGAGCCTGAGCAGAAGGCCCATCAGCTGGCGGCGCTCCTCGGGATCGACGCCGGCCAGCGCCTCCTCGCGGACCTCGGCCCCCAGCGCCCGCATGCTCTCGATCATGGGGCCCGCCGCTGCGGTCAAATAGAGGATGCGGCTGCGCCGGTCGCGCGGGTCCTTGCGCCGCTCGACCATGCCGGCGGCCTCGAGGCGGTCGAGCAGCCGCACGAGGGTAATGGGCTCGATCTCGAGCAGCTGGGCCAGGCACACCTGGTTGATGCCCTCGTTGCGCATGAGGTAGGCGAGCACCGTCCACTGCGCCCGCGTGAGCCCGAAGCCGGCGGCACGCGCGCGCTGATCGAAGCGCTTGCGAAAGAGTCGGGCGCTGTCGTTGAGGACGAAGCCCAAGGTGGGCTCGGGCGCGCGAACGGTGGGGAAGCTCGGGTCGGCCATGGCATCCATAGCAGGCGAAATGATAAGCAAGCTTACGATATCGCTCCTCATCATAAGCGCGCAAGCGGCGAGCCGCGTACGGGCCATGCGCCCCGTGCCGGGCACGGCTGCGCCCTGCGCAGCGCTGCCGCGTTGAGCCGGGAGCCGCAGCACCGGCCTGCGCCGGAGGCATCGCCGTGAGTGCCCTTCTCGAGGGGATGCGGCCGCTGGTGGCCCTGGGCCTCGTCGGCCTCGGCATCCTGATCGGGCTTCTGATCGGCGCCCTCTGGCGAGGCGGGCAGACGCGGCTGGCGCGTCGCCTCCTGGGCGAGGGCGAGGCGCAGCGCCAGGCCGAGACCGAGGCGCTGCTCGACGGCGTCAAGCTCGCCTTCGGCGACATCTCGCTCGACACCTTCAGGCGGCTGAGCGAGCAGATGCTGAGCCAGGCGCAGGCGGCCCTGTCGGCGGAGCGGCGCCTGCAGGGCCAGCAGCTGTCGGCCGAGCGCGCCGAATCGGAGGCGCGGCTGCGGACCATGCTGGGCCAGCTCGAGCGCATGCAGGTCCTGATCCGCGACATCGAGCGCGACCGCGAGCAGAAGTTCGGGCGGCTCGAGAGCGAGCTCAGGCTGGCCGGGCGAGCGGGCGCAGGGCCTGGCCGCCACCACCCAGCAGCTGGCCGACGCGCTCTCGAACACCCGCGCCCGCGGCCAGTGGGGCGAGCGCATGGCCGAGGACGTGCTGCGCCTGGCCGGCATGGAGGAGAAGATCAGCTATCTCCGCCAGGCGGCGACGCCCGAGCGGCACGCGGCCCGACTTCACGCTGCTGCTGCCGGACGGGCTCGTCGTCCACATGGACGTGAAGTTCCCCTTCGACAACTATCTCCGCAGCCTGCAGGCGACCGAGGCCGACGCGCGGCAGCGGCTCGAGGCGGCGTTCCTGAAGGATGTGCGCACCCGGATCGGCGAGGTCGCGAGCCGGGACTATGTGGCGCCCGACGCCGGCACCATCGACATGGCGCTGCTCTTCATCCCGAACGAGCAGGTCTTCGGCGCCATGCTGTCGCTGGCCCCGCTGCTGATCGACGAGGCGCTGACGAAGCGGGTCGTGCTGGTCTCGCCGCTCAGCCTCTTCGCCGTGCTGGCCGTGATCCGCCAGGCGACGGCGAGCTTCCGCATGGGCCGCTCGGCGCGCGAGCTCGCGGCCGGCCTCGAGGCCTTCCGCAACAGCTGGCGATCCTACCAGACGGAGACGGAGCGCGTGGGCCAGCGCCTCGAGGAGGCGGCCAGGGCCTTCCAGCTCCTGAACGTGGTGCGCCGCGAGCGTCTCGAGCGCGAGGTCGAGCGGCTGGATGCGCTGACCCGGCAGGCCCAGGCGCCCGGCGAGGGCCCGCCGGCCAGCGGCGATGCGTCCTAGCGCGAGGGCGATCCGGCCAGCGCAGCGGCGATCCGGCTAGGGCAGGGGCGCCCTGGCGTCGGCGAAGCTCGAGAGCTCGGCCGCCGGCAGGCTCGAGACGATCGCGAACGAGTAGGCCTGGCTCTGCCAGCTCAGCCGGGTCACGCCGTCCTGCTCGGCATAGCCCGCCCTGGTCTCGGGCGAGACAGCACCTTCGTCCGACGGCTGCACATAGAGGAGCGCCGGTGTCGCATCGCGCTGATAGGCGATGAGGGCCGATGGCTCGCCGGCCAGATAGTCGAGCCTGCCACCGGTCATGACGAACCCGTCCGGGCTCGGGCAGCGGCGGAAAATCCCTGCCCAGGCGCGCGGTGAACCAGTCCCGGAGGCTCGCGGGCTTGCTCGTCTGCATCGCCAGCACGTTGTCCCCGCGCACGAAGTCGAGATAGCCCAGTACGGCGGGATCGCTGGCGGCGTGACTGCTGAGATAGGGTCGCACGATCTGCACGACGGCGCCCGCGGCTCCGGCGATCATCAAGGCGCCCAACAGTCGCGTCAGGATGCGCCGGCCGCGCGTCGACCGCCGCCGGGGCGGCCGCGCCGTCCGGACCGACGCCGCAGGGCCGCCGGGGCGGGGAAGGACGGTCTTGGTCGGCGCCGGCAGCAGGCGCAGGCCGGCCGAGGCCGTGGGGATCGCCGACAGCGAGCGGCGGCCCGGCTCCGGCTCGAGCTCGCTCCAGACCGACTGGGCGCGCTCCATGATGCGCAGCCTGCGATTGATGTCGCGCTCGAACTGCCTCAGCCGCTCGACACGTGCGGCACAGCCCGGACAGACCCCCAGATGTCGTCGCAGCAGCAGGCCCCGGCTGCGGCCGAGGCGTCCGTCGAGATAGGCTTCGAGATACCGCTCCAGGTCAGCGCATTGCATTGACCGCTCTCCCGATGCCCGGGCGTGCTCGACCTGCCTCCGGCCCTACGATCCTCGGCATGACATGCCCGCGGCATCCTCCCCATGGAACTCTCCACCAACAGGCGACGGAGCGCAATGGCCTCGATGGAGAGATGGTCATACGCTCGCGCGTCGAGCCCTGGAGCCGGGCGCGGTTTTCGAGTTGCCAAGTCACCGTCTTGCCACAAACATGCGAATAGCGGGCCATGCCCGTGCCGCCTCGCGTGGCCCAGAGCCAACGGGCGTCGTCGGGACAAGCAAGAGGGGAGGCAACATGCAGGCGGGCGCATCCATCCGAAATGTGGCACTGGTGGGGCCCAACGGCTCCGGCAAGACGACCCTTCTCGAGAGCCTTTTGTTCGTCTCGGGCGCCATCGGCCGCAAGGGCAGGGTGGCCGACCGGAACACCGTCGGCGACGGCAGCGCCGAGGCGCGCGAGCGCCAGATGAGCACCGAGGTCACGGCCGCCCACCTCGCCCATCAGGATATCGACGTCACCCTTCTCGACTGCCCGGGCTCGGTCGAGTTCCTGCAGGAGACGCGGGCGGCCCTGCTCGGCGTCGATCTCGCCGTCGTCGTCGTCGAGCCGGTGATCGAGCGCATGATCGCCGTGGCCCCGCTCCTCCATTTCCTGGACGAGCATGCCATTCCGCACCTCGTGCTGATCAACAAGATGGACCGCTCGGAGGTCCGCTTCCGCGACCTGCTGGAGGCGCTGCAGGAACGTCAGCGACCGCCCGGTCGTGCCGCACCAGTACGCCATCGGCCGCGGCGACGGGCTCGTCGGCTACATCGACCTCGTGACCGAGCAGGCCTACGCCTACAAGCCGGGCGGGCCCTCCGACACCATCCCGCTGCCCGAGGAGTATCGCGAGCGCGAGCAGGCCGCCCGCACCGAGATGCTGGAGACGCTGGCCGACTTCGACGACGACCTGATGGAGACCCTGCTCGAGGACCGCCAGCCCTCCCCCGACACGATCGTCGCCGACCTCAGGAAGACGCTGGGCGCCGACCAGGTCGTGCCCGTGCTGATGGGCGTGGCCGAGCGGGACATGGGCTCGCGTCGGCTGCTCGAGGCGCTGGTGCGCGAGGCGCCGGAGCCCGCGGCCCATGGCGAGGCGCTGGGCCTCGAGGCGGACGGCCCGACGCTCGTGCAGGTGCTGAAGTCCTATCACCTGCCGCATGTCGGCAAGCTCTCGCTGGCCCGCGTCTGGCGCGGCAGCGTCAAGGACGGGATGACCCTGGGCGGGATGCGGGTCGGCGGCGTCTACCGGCTGATGGGCATGCAGCAGGAAAGCGTGCGGCGAGGCGCAGGCCGGTGCCATCGTGGCGCTGGGCCGGCTCGACGACGCCCGGACCGGGGCGCTCCTGACCAACGGCAGCGGCCCTGCCCGACATCGAGCTGCCGTCACCCACGCCGCCGGCACCGATGTTCGCCTTCGCGCTCACCGCCGCCAACCGCAACGACGAGGTCAAGCTGTCGGGTGCCTTCGCCAAGCTCGTCGACGAGGACCCCTCGCTGCGGCTCGAGCAGGATGCCGAGATGCACCAGATCGTGCTCTGGGGGCAGGGCGAGATGCATCTGCGCGTGGCGCTGGACCGGCTGCGGACGAAGTACAATGTGGAGGTCCAGCCGAGCGCGCCCAGGACGCCCTACCGCGAGACGATCCGCAAGCCCACCGAGGCGCACGGCCGCCACAAGAAGCAGTCCGGCGGGCACGGGCAGTTCGGCGACGTCAAGATCGAGATCCGCCCGCTCGAGCGCGGTGCCGGCTTCACCTTCGACAACAAGATCGTGGGGGGCTCGGTGCCACGGCAGTTCATCCCCGCCGTCGAGGCCGGGGCCAGGGACTTCCTGCAGAAGGGCCCCTTGGGCTTTCCCGTCGTCGATGTCGGCGTCACCCTCCATCGACGGCCAGTTCCACTCGGTCGACAGCAACGAGATGAGCTTTCGCATGGCGGCCGCCCTGGCGCTCAAGGAGGGGCTGCCGCGCTGCCAGCCGGTGCTGCTCGAGCCGATCCTGTCCGTCGTCATCTCGGTGCCGTCCGACTACACCTCGAAGGCGCTGCAGATCGTCTCGACCAAGCGCGGCCAGATCCTGGGCTACGAGGCGCAAGCCCGGCTGGACGGGCTGGGACGAGATCCGCGCCCACATGCCCCAGGGCGAGATCCACGACCTGATCGTGAGCCTTCGCTCGATGAGCCAGGGCACGGGCTTCTTCGAGTGGAGCTACGACCATCTCCAGGAGGTGCCGGAGAAGCTCTCCCACAGCATCGTCGAGAAGTACCAGCAGGAGGCTGCCGGCTGAGGCCGGCGCCGGCCCCTTACGGGCCTCAGGCTCGGCCGGGCCTGGCCGATGCGCTGGCGCAGGAGCGCCATGAGGCCGTCGAAGCCCTTGCTTTGAACGACCGACTGGAACTCGCTGCGCTGCGTGACGACGAGGCTCACGCCGGCGACGACGACGTCGATGATCTGGGGCCTGCCGTCGGTCTCGCGCACCCGCCAGTCGACCAGGATGGGCTCGCCCGCCCGAGGAATGAGCCGGCTCGCGACCATGACGTCGCCATCGCTCGAACGTCTGGCTGCCGGTGACCTCGAAGCGCTGGCCCGAATAGGCGCGAAAGCGCGCGGCATAGGTCGCGAGCACATAGTCGGAGAAGAGCTTCTCGTACTGGGCGCGCTGGCCGTCGTCGAGCCGCCGCCAGGTGATGCCGAGCGCCAGCCGGCTGATCAGCGGCAGGTCGAAATTGCTCTTGAGCAGCTGGCCCAGCTGCTGCTCGCGCGTGGCCTCGGCGAGGCTCTTGTCGGCGATCACCGTGATCGCCTTCTGGCCGAGGTCGGCGACGAAGGCCTTCGGGTCGGTCGCGGCCCTGGCCGTGCCGCCCGCCACAAGGGCGAGGGCGGTGAGGCCCGGCGCAGACGAAGAAGCGACGATCACGTCTCATGCGCGATGCTCCAGGCCGACCGGCGCCACAGCAGATCGGCTCAGGCCGTGGTCCCGCTGTCGGCTGCTCGTCGCTCATATGGCTAGCGCAGCCGGCGACGCTAACCCCGGCCTGATGATCACGTGCCCGTGCGCCGGCGCAGGCCTCAGGCGGGCCGGACGAGCCTGGCGCTCGCCCATCGTTCCCATCACCGTGAAGATGGTGGCGAGGCTGACGACGGCGACGATCCAGAACACCATGAGCGGCATGCCCTGGTCGATGAGGAGGCCGAAGAGCGGCGGCGCCACGAGGCCGCCGATGTTGAAGCCGACCGTGACGAAGCCGAACACCTTGCCGCTGGCGCCGGCCGGGGTCACGGCGCGCACCAGCATGTCGCGCGAGGGCGCTATCAGGCCGTTGGCGAAGCCGGCGATGATGAAGAGGGTGAGCATGACGGGAAGGGAGAGCGCCACGCCCGCCACCAGCGCCGCGGTCAGCGCCATCGCGAGCGAGCTCACCGAGACGACGATGCCGTGCCGATCGGTGCGGTCGGCGATCCAGCCGCCCACCAGCACGCCTGCCGTGCCGACCAGCAAGAAGAGGGCGACCGGCAGGTTCGCCTCGGTGAGGCTCATGCCGTAGACCCGCTCCAGCACGATCACGCTGAAGCTCGCGAAGCCGACATTCGAGATGCCGAGCAGGATGAAAAAGAGCAGCGAGAGCAGGACCGGCGCGTCCAGAGCAGGCTTCTGTCGCTCTTCTCCGGCAGCCGCGCGGGCGCGGCTCGGGCTGGGCCTCGCCGCGAGCGCCGAGGTCGCGCCGATTGAGGAGCAGCACGCCGCCCAGCAGCCACGCCCGCGAGCCCGATCACGAGCAGCGCCAGGCGCCAGCCGATGAGCTCGGTGAGGCCCGACGGTGGCGATCGGTGCCGCGGCGAAGCCGGCATAGCCACCGAAGGTATGGATCGAGAAGGCCCGCCCGATCCGGGCGCTGCTGATGCGGTGCGAGAGGATCGCATAGTCGGCCGGGTGGTAGACGGCGTTGCCCAGGCCTGCCAGCACCATGAGCCCGAGGAGGGCCGGGTAGACCGGCCACACGCCGACGAGCCCGATCGCCACCGCGAAGGCCATGTGCCCGGCGATCAGGATCCCCGCCGGGCCCACGCGATCGACGAGAAAGCCGATGGGCGGCTGGCAGACCATCGTCACGACGTTGAGAAGCGCCAGCGCCAGGCCCAGCTCCGCCACCCCGACGCCCAGGTCCTGCTGCAGGATCGGGAAGAGCGGCGGCAGCGCCAGGATGTAGAGATGGGCGAAGAAGTGCCCGCCCGAGATCAGGCCGGTGACCTTGATGTCGGATGCGGTGCCCGGCGTCGGGCGTGGCCAGCGCCGTGGCGCTCATCGTCAGCGCAGCGGCGCCGGCGGCGCGACGCCCAGCCGCTCGGCCACCTTGGCGAGGCCGTCCATGATGCCCGGATAGAGCACGACGCCCTTCTCGAGCGCCTGGCGCTTGCGCGCCAGCGCCGCGTCGCCCGGCACGCGCACCGCCTCGACGCCCGGCCGCGGCGGGTTGCTGCGACAGGCATCGGCCAGCCAGCCCGACTGCGCGGGTAAAGGCCTCGAGGCCGCCGAAGGCGCGCGGGTCCAGCGCCTGGACGTAGACGGCAGCGCCCCACTGGCCGGGCTTCTCGCTGCGCCCGAAGCCCGAGAGCGCCTGGGTCAGGGTCTCGATCGTCAGCCCCAGGCCATAGCCCTTGTGACCGTGGTCGAGCCCGCCCACCGGCAGGATGGTGCCGGGCGGGTCGGTGTTGAAGACGGCGGGATCGTCGGTGGCGTTGCCCTCGGCATCGAGGAACCAGGGATGGGCCATCCGCTCGCCCTTGGCGGCCGTCCTGCCCGAAAGCCCGTTCGTCGTGATCGAGGCGCTGATGTCGATCAGCATCGGGTCGCCGTCGGTGGGGATGCCGATCGCGATGGGGTTGGGCGTGTAGACGGCCTTGCGTCCGCCGAACGGCGCCACCGAGGCGACCGACGGATCGGAGGAGGCGACGATCAGCATCAGCCCTTCGGAGGTGGCACGCGGCAGGAAGGCGGCAAGGCAGCCGATATGGTGGCTCCGGCGGATCGTCACCGCACCCAGCCCCAGCCGGCGCGCCCGTCCCACCGCCTCGTCCACGGCCTTGGCTGTGAGCCAGAGGCCCGGCAGGTAGCGGCCGTCCCAGGTGAGGGCCGCTGGATGGTCGGCCACCACGGTGGGCTCGCCCGAGACCGTCATCCGGCCCTCGGCGGCATCCTTGAGGTAGATGGCAGCCAGCTGCAGGCCGTGCGTCGTGTGGCCCATCAGGTCCGCCTCGACGAGCAGCTCGCCGGTGACCGCGGCCTTCTCCGCGTCGAGCCCCACCGCCTCGAACAGGCCGGTCGCGAAGGCCACGAGATCGCTCGCTCGGTAGTGCTCGGACATGGCTCCTCCCTGCCCCGCAAGCGGGGTCATGCGCCCGCGGTTCTGGGCGCATTCGCGCTTCCGATCAAGGGCATGGGCGGGAGGCGGGCATGCGCTGGGTGGCAGCCCCGGGCCGTGCTAGGGAGCGGGTCCCGTCGCTCTCCCGATCCGGTTCCCGCATGCCCCCGAGCCTCCAGGCCCTGGCCCCGGTCTTCCTCCTCATCGCCGCCGGCCAGGTCATGCGCCGTGCCGCCTTTCCGGCGCCGGGCTTCTGGGCGATGGCCGAGCGGCTCGTCTACTGGTGCCTCTTCCCGGCGCTGCTGTTCGAGGCGACGGCGGGCGTGGCGGTCGGCGGCCGGCACATCCTGCTCGTCGGCCTCGCCACCGGCGGGCCGGTTCTGCTCCTCGTCCTCCTGCTGCTGGCGCTGCGCCGGCCGCTGCGCCTCGACGGCGCCCGTGTCGCCGCCGTGGCCCAGGCGGCCGTGCGGCCCAACACCTATATCGGGCTCGCCGCCGCGGCGGCGCTCTGGGGCCATGGCGCGCTGGCGCCGCTGGCGCTGGTCATCGCGATCAACATTCCGCTCGTGAACCTGATCGCCGGCATCCTCCTCGCGGTGACCGGAGGGCGCGGCGTGCACCCGCTGCGGCTGGCGCTTCTGGTCATCGGCAACCCGCTGATCCTGGCCTGCCTGCTCGGCCTCGCGGCGTCGGCGGCCACGTCGCCCTGCCGCAGGTGGCGAGCGCCACGCTCGACATTCTCGGGCGCGCCTCGCTCGCCCTGGCGCTCCTCGCCGTCGGCGCCGCGCTCGAGCTTCGTCATCTCGAAGGGGGCGTCTGGCCGATCCTGCTGGGCGCCGTGCTCAAGCTCGCGGCCCTGCCGGCGCTGACCCTGCTTACCGGCCGCCTGCTGGGCCTGCAGGGAATCGACCTCCTGGCCCTCGTCCTCCTGGCGTCGCTCCCGCTCTCTGCCAGCGCCTATGTGCAGACGCGGCAGATGGGCGGCGCGGCCCATCTCCTCGCGGCCTCGATGACGGTGCAGACGCTGCTCGCCATGGCGACGCATGCCGGTCGTGCTGAGCCTGCTGCGCTGAGGGGAAGAGCGGGCGGTCAGCGGAGCAGCACGACCGGGATCTTGCAGGAGCGGATCATCTCGGTCGTGGTCGAGCCGATGATCAGGTTGCGGATGCGGGAATGGCCGTAGGCGCCCATCACCAGCAGATCGATGCCGTCGCTCTCGACCCGCCGGCGATCACCGCGTCGGCCTGGCCGGGCTCGATGTCGGCCTCGACCGTGTAGCCGCCGCTCGCGCAGCAGGGCCGCCGCGTCCTCGAGCCGCTGGCGCGGTGTCGGGCCGTCGATGCCGGCGAGTCAGCAGGCGGCAGTCGAGCCCGGCGAACAGCGGGCTCCGCGCCACATAGTCGACCGCCTTCATGGCGCTGGGGCCGCCGTCGAAGGCGATCAGGAACCGCTCGCATCGGCCTGAAGGCGCGCGAGGCGACCAGCACCGGCTGATGGCTGGCGCGGGCCACCCGCTCGAGGTTGGAGCCCAGGTGCAGCCTGGCGAAGTCCGCCGCCTCGCCGCGCTTGCCGATGACGACGAGATCGGCATCCGCCTCGAGCTCCGGCACGCGTCTCGACGATGTCGCCGTGGCGCAGCTTGGTGGTGACGTCGGCCACGCCCGCCGCCAGCAGCCGCGCCTTGGCCTGCTCGAGGATCAGGCGGCCGCGCTGCTGGGCGAGCTTCGCCCTCTGCTCGTCCAGCTGGGCCAGCTCGGCCAGCAGGGTGTCGCGGTCGTCGATGTCGAGATTGCCGCTGAGGTCGATCGGCGCGCTCGAGACGTCGCGGCGGCCGAGGACATGCAGCAGCTCGACCGCAGCGCCGGCGCGGGTGGCCGCCCAGGCGGCATGGTCGCAGACGCTCTGCGCGTAGATCGAGCCGTCGATCAGCGCCAGGATCCTGGTCATAGCCCCGTCCTCCCTCAGTGCCCCATGAGACGCTCGAGGGCGCCGGGCTTGTCGTGGATGGCGAGCCTGTCGACGATCGTCTCGCTGGCCTTGTTCAGGCCGATGATCTCGACGTCGGCACCCTCGCGGCGGAACTTCAGCACCACCGTATCGAGCGCCGCGACGCTGGAGATGTCCCAGATATGCGCACGGGAGACGTCGATCGTCACCTTCTCCAGCGCCTCCTTGAAGTCGAAGGCGGCCAGGAAGTCGTCGGCCGAGGCGAAGAACACCTGGCCCTCGACGCTGTAGGTCCGCGCCGTGCCGTCGTCGGAGAGAGCCGAGGTGACGCGGAAGATCTGGGCGATCTTCCAGGCGAAGAAGATGCCCGAGAGCAGCACGCCGACCAGCACGCCGACGGCGAGATTGTGGGTCGCCAGCGACGACCACGACGGTCGCCAGCATGACGACCGACGAGCTGCGCGGATGGATCCGCAGGTTCCTGATCGACGCCCAGCTGAAGGTGCCGACCGAGACCATGATCATGATCGCGACCAGGGCCGCCATCGGGAATGCGGCTCACCCACTCGCCCAGCACGACGATAGGAACAGCAGGAAGATGCCGGCGCAGAAGGTCGACAGCCGCCCGCGGCCGCCCGACTTCACGTTGATCACCGACTGGCCGATCATGGCGCAGCCGGCCATGCCGCCGATGAAGCCGGTGGCGAAGTTGGCGATGCCCTGGCCGACGCATTCGCGGTTCTTGTCGCTGGGCGTGTCGGTCAGCTCGTCGACGACCGAGGCCGTCATCAGCGATTCCAGCAGCCCGACGGCGGCGATGGCGGCCGAGTAGGGCAGGACGATCATGAGCGTCTCCAGGTTGAGCGGGACGTCGGGGAGCAGGAAGACCGGCAGGGTCGAGGGCAGCTCGCCCATGTCGCCGACGGTCCGCAGGTCCAGCTTGAGCGTGAGCGAGATCGCGGTGAGGACGACGATGCAGACCAGCGGCGAGGGCACCGCCTTGGTCAGGCGCGGAAAGCAGATAGATGATGGCGAGCCCGCCCGCGACCATCACGTAGGTCAGCCAGGGCACGTGGATCAGCTCCGGCAGCTGGGCCAGGAAGATCAGGATCGCCAGCGCGTTGACGAAGCCGGTCATCACCGACCGCGAGACGAAGCGCATCACGTAGCCGAGGCGAAGGATGCCGCAGACGATCTGCAGAAGGCCGGCAAGGACGGTCGCGGCCAGCAGATATTGCAGGCCGTGGTCCCTGACGAGCGTGACCATCAGCACGGCGGTCGAGGCGGTGGCCGCGGAGATCATGGCCGGCCGGCCGCCGACGATGGCGGTGATCACCGCGATCGAGAACGAGGCGTAGAGCCCGACCTTGGGGTCGACGCCGGCGATGATCGAGAAGGCGATGGCCTCGGGGATCAGCGCCAGGGCCACGACCAGCCCCGCCAGGATGTCGGAGCGGACGTTGCCGAGCCACTCGGCTCTCAGTCTGGACAAGGAAAATGTCATTCCACAGCAACTCCAGGCGCGCCCGGCCGCCGAGTGACACGATCGAGCAAGTATCGGGATGGGGCTGATTCGAAGGAAAATCGGGAAAGCACAAGGCGCCTATTGCGAGAGGCAGCCATGCACGAGGCGGGAGCCACGAGATCTCGCCTGCCTGCGCAGGGATTTCTTGAGCTATTCTGCTGGTCGTTTATACGATTGACGGATCATGTTGCATTGCAGCAACTCCCCTACGGATAGCGTCAAGCCGGGCCGAGGGCAAGAGCGATGTCGCGTTGCCGGGCGCCTCCGCCGACCGCGGCGGCAGGGCGGCTTGGCCCTGGGGGTGCGGCAAGCCGTTCACGCCATTCTCGCCGATCTGTCACAGAGCTGTCGCGAAAAGCCGGCTTATAGGCCCCCGGAGGAGCGTCGCCGCCGGCACAGGCGGCCGTCGCTTCGTGACACTATAACTGGCTTGAGAGGGACGCATGAACAGGCTGGCCAGCGCGGTGACGGCAGCCGCCTTCATCGCCATATCATCCACCGCGTTCGCTGCCGAGATTTCCGGCGCGGGCGCCACCTTCCCCTACCCCGTCTACGGCAAGTGGGCCGAGGCCTACAAGAAGGAGACGGGCATCGGCCTCAACTACCAGTCCATCGGCTCGGGCGGCGGCATCAAGCAGATCAAGGCCAAGACCGTCACCTTCGGCGCCTCGGACATGCCGCTCAAGGTCGAGGACCTCGACGCCGCCGGCCTGGTCCAGTGGCCGATGATCATGGGCGGCGCCGTGCCGGCCATGAACGTGCCGGGCATCAAGCCCGGTGAGATCGTGCTCGACGGTCCCACGCTCGCCGCGATCTATATGGGCAACATCACCCAGTGGGACGACGCGGCGATCAAGAAGCTCAATCCCGACGTGAAGCTTCCCGACACGGCGATCGCCCCGGTCTATCGCTCGGACGGGTCGGGCACGAACTTCCTCTTCACGACCTACCTCTCCGAGGTCAGCCCCGAGTTCGCGAAGAGCATCGGCGCCAACACCTCGGTGCAGTGGCCGGCCGGCATCGGCGCCAAGGGCAACGAGGGCGTCGCCAACATGGTCAAGCAGACCGAGGGCGCCATCGGCTATGTCGAGTACGCGTACGTCAAGCAGAACAAGATGACCTACGCGAAGCTCAAGAACAAGGACGGGGTGGCCGTCAGCCCGGAGAGCAGCAGCTTCCAGGCCGCGGCCGCCAACGCCGACTGGGCCAAGGCCCCGGGCCTGCGCGTCGTCCTGACCAACGAGCCCGGCAAGGACAGCTGGCCCATCACCGGCGCCAGCTTCATCCTGATGCACAAGGAGCCGCAGGATCCGGCGGCGGCCCAGGAGGCCCTCAAGTTCTTCGACTGGGCCTACAGCCACGGCCAGAAGATGGCCGACGAGCTCGACTACGTCCCGATGCCCGAGAGCGTCGTGAAGCTGGTCGAGGGCCTGTGGGAGAAGGACCTCAAGGGTGAGAGCGGCAAGGCCATCTGGCCCGCTTCCTGACCATCTCTTGCGACCGGTCCCGGGCTCGGCCCGGGGCACCGGCTGCGTGACGCTGCCGCCCGGCCTCTCGAGGCCGGGCGGTGCAGGCTTGCCCCGAGGATGACGAGGATGAGCAGCGATGGCTGAGGCCATGACCACCGCCGGCGGCGGTGGGGTGCTGACGCGCCCCGCGGTGTTGGGAAAGGCGCGGCGCCAGCGAATGGAGGATCGGGCGTTCTACGGCGCCACCCTCTTCTTCGCGCTGCTCGTCCTGGCGATCCTGGGCGGCGTGATCATCTCGCTGATCGACGGGGCGTGGCCGGCGATCTCCACCTTCGGCTTCGGCTTCCTCACCACCGAGGTCTGGAACCCCGTCACCGAGAAGTTCGGCGCGCTGGCGCCGATCTACGGCACGCTCGTCACCTCGATCATCGCCATGCTGATCGGCGTTCCGGTGAGCTTCGGCATCGCGCTCTTCATCACCGAGCTCTGCCCGCTGTGGCTCAAGCGGCCCTTGGGCATCGCGATCGAGCTTCTCGCCGGCATCCCCAGCATCATCTACGGCATCTGGGGCCTCTTCGTGTTCGCGCCCTACATGCAGCGGCACGTCCAGCCCTTCCTCATCCACACGATCGGCGAGGTCCCGGGCGTGGGCCTGCTCTTCAAGGGCCCGCCCTACGGCATCGGCATGCTGACCGCCGGCCTGATCCTGGCGATCATGGTGCTGCCCTTCATCACCTCGGTCACGCGCGACGTCTTCGAGACCGTGCCGGCGATGCTGAAGGAATCGGCCTACGGCCTGGGCGCCACCACCTGGGAGGTGGTCTTCAAGATCGTCCTGCCCTACTGCCGGGTCGGCGTCATCGGCGGCGTCATGCTGGGCCTCGGACGTGCCCTCGGCGAGACGATGGCCGTCACCTTCGTCATCGGCAACGCGCACCGCATCAGCGCCTCGATCCTGGCGCCGGGCACGACGATCTCGGCCGCCATCGCCAACGAGTTCACCGAGGCGGTGGGCACGCTCTACACCTCCTCGCTGATAGCGCTGGGCCTCGTCCTCTTCGTCATCACCTTCATCGTGCTGGCGATAGCAAAGCTGATGCTGATGCGCATGAACGCCAGGGCGGGAGGCTGAGCGATGGCCACGGCTCTTCGCGTCTCCCCGCTCTATGCCGGCCGGCGCCGGCGCAACGCCATCGCCATGGGCCTCGCCACCGCGGCGGCGCTCTTCGGCCTCTTCTGGCTGGTCGCCATCCTCTGGACCCTCGTGGTCAACGGCATCGGCTCGGTCAACCTCTCGGTCTTCACCGAGACGACGCCGCCACCCGGCAGCGCCGGCGGCCTCTTGAACGCCATCTTCGGCTCCATCGTCATGACCGTGGTCGGCACAGCGATCGGGGCGCCGATCGGCATCCTCGCCGGCACCTGGCTCGCCGAGTACGCCAAGGGCAGCCTCCTGGGCGAGGTGGTCCGCTTCATCAACGACATCCTCCTCTCCGCACCCTCGATCGTGGTGGGCCTCTTCGTCTACGTGCTGGTCGTCGTGCCGATGGGGCATTTCTCGGCCTGGGCCGGCGCCGTGGCCCTGGCCGTGCTGGTCGTGCCGGTGGTGGTGCGCACCACGGAGGACATGCTGAACCTCGTGCCGACCGGGCTGCGCGAGGCGGCCTCGGCCTTGGGCGCCCCCAAATGGAAGGTGATCACCACGGTCAGCTACAAGGCGGCACGCAACGGCATGATCACCGGCCTGCTGCTTGCGATCGCACGCATCAGCGGCGAGACTGCGCCCCTTCTCTTCACCGCTCTGAACAACCAGTTCTGGAGCACGAACATGAACGCGCCGATGGCCAATCTGCCGGTGACGATCTTCCAGTTCGCGCTCAGCCCCTACGAGGACTGGCAGAACCTGGCCTGGGCGGGATCGCTGATCATCACGGTGGCCATCCTCGTCCTCAACATCGTGGCCCGCGCGCTGGCCTCCTTTACGTCGTCGAAAGGGTAGGATCATGCCTCAGCCGCAACAAAAGCCCCAGGCCGAGGAGGCCATGAGCACCCCACCCCAGCCGCGACCGGGCGTGAAGATCGGGACCGACGCGAGCAGGCCTGCCCCGGTCGCCGAGACGGCGCCGGAGAAGATCAGCATCCGCAACCTCGACTTCTTCTACGACCAGACCCGGGCGCTGAAATCCATCAACCTGCCGCTCTTCGAGAATCGGGTGACGGCCTTCATCGGCCCCTCGGGCTGCGGCAAGTCGACCCTCCTGCGCGTCCTCAACCGGATGTACGACCTCTATCCGAAGCAGCGCGCGACGGGCGAGGTGTTGTTCGATGGCGCCAACCTGCTCTCGCCCGGTCAGGACCTGAACCTGCTCCGCGCGCGGATCGGCATGGTCTTCCAGAAGCCCACACCCTTCCCGATGTCGATCTACGACAACATCGCCTTCGGCGTCCGCCTCTACGAGAACCTCTCGAAGTCGGCGATGGACGAGCGGGTCGAGAGCTCGCTCGTGCGCGCGGCGCTCTGGGGCGAGGTCAAGGACAAGCTCGGCAAGAGCGGCCTCGGCCTGTCGGGCGGCCAGCAGCAGCGCCTGTGCATCGCCCGCACCGTGGCGGTGCGGCCGGACGTGATCCTGTTCGACGAGCCCTGCTCGGCGCTCGACCCGATCTCGACCGCCAAGATCGAGGAGCTGATCGACGAGCTCAAGGCCGAGTACACGATCGCCATCGTCACCCACAACATGCAGCAGGCGGCCCGCACCTCCGACTACACGGCCTTCATGTTCCTGGGCGAGCTGATGGAGTACGGGCCGACGAACCAGCTCTTCACGCGCCCCACCAACCAGCGCACCGAGGAATACATCACCGGCCGCTTCGGCTAGGTTGTGGACTCATAACGCCTGATCCAAAGGCGGGCCGAGGCGAGGGCGACGGCGGCGAGGAAGTTTCTGGCGAGCTTGTCGTACCGTGTGGCGATACGCCGGAAATGCTTGAGCTTGTTGAAGAAGCGCTCGACGAGGTTACGTTGGCGGTAGATCTGGCGGTCGACGGTCCGGCGAACCCGAACGTTGCTCTGCGAGGGGATATGGGCGGTGGCGCCGGCAGCCTCGATCAGGGCGATGATGGAGCCCGCGAAGTAGCCGCGATCGGCCACGACGTCGGGTGCCAGGCTCACACCGTCGATCAGCTCGGGAAAGGTCGTCTTGTCGGATGCCTGGCCGGGGGTGAGCAAGAGGCGGACCGGGAGGCCGAGATCGGCCACGACGGCGTGGATCTTGGTGCTCAGTCCCCCGCGGGAGCGACCGATGGCGTGATCCGGGCCCCCTTTTTTCCACCGGCCGCATGCTGGTGGGCACGGATGATCGAGGAGTTGATGAGCTGAAGCGACTGCGGTGATCGTTGGCTCAGCGCCTCGAAGATCCGCAGCCAGACCCCCGCCTTGGCCCAGCGATTGTAGCGGTTATAGATTGTCGTGTAGGGGCCGTAGCGCTCCGGAAGATCACGCCACGGCGACCCGGTCCGCAGGATGTGGAAGATTCCGTTCACGACACGCCGATCATCGACCCGCGGCACGCCGCGGGCCTTGTTCGGCAGCAGCGGCTGAACCACCGCCCACTCCCTATCCGTCAGGTCGAACCGAGCCATCCTCGAGCCCCCACTGTTTGGAAGCTTGAATCACGAACACGCCCCGGCGGGAATCCCCTTTATGAGTACAGGACCTAGACGCCCGGCCCGGCCCCGGCCGGGCGGATCCCGGCGGGAGCGCTCATCAGGCGCCTGCCAGCGACACGGCCAGGATGGCGAGGCCGAGCTGGCCTAGCAGGCGCGGCAGGTGATGCGCCAGCAGCAGCCGCACGAGCTCGGCCTGGCGGTGCGTGCCGGTCTTCTCGAACACCTGCTGCAGGTGGATGCGCACTGCCGACAGGCTGACCCCGAAGCGGTCGGCGATATCCTGCAGCCGATCGGCGTCCAGGAGGGCCAGGGCGGTGCGGGCCTCGGCTCGCGTCAGGTCGTAGAGATTGCGCAGGTGGCCCTCGGTCGCGGGCTCGATCCGGAGGGCGTCGTTGACCAGGATGGCGGCCCCGGGCTGGTCCCGAGCCAGCGCCTCGCCGCCGCCGAGAGGGGCCACGAGCAGCGACAGCGGCCGCCCGCCGGAAGAGCGATGAGCGACGAGCAGCGCGGGCAGAGCCGCCGCCACGGCCGACGCGTCGCGTATCGACTGCCTCAGCCTCCTGGTCTCGTCGGCCCGGTGGCAGGCCACAACGCCGCCGGTCGAGCACAGGCCGTCGGCCGATCTGAGCAGGCTCTCCGCGATCCGGTTCGCATGCAGGAGGATGGCACCGGGCGTCACGAGCAGCACGCCCTGGTCCATCCAGCCAACGAGCCGCAGCAGCTCCGTGCTTCCGATCATCGATGCTCCTCCCCCGCGCTACCGTTCTCTGCCGAGAGACCTCTCGCGGGCGAGCGCCGAAACGCGTTCGTGGACCGAGACCATCGCATGAGGCGACCGGCATACCTGTGACGAATATCACACCGCCTTGTATGAACGGATAATGCGCGCCAGCGTCGCTGGCAGTAGTGCGGTGAACTGTGGTTCGGCCTCGGCTGATTTACACGAGTCGCCACGCAACTTTAAAGATAACATTCATGGACGTGAAGGCTAGCGGTTGAGCGGCGCGGTCCGCTCCGATGCGTCACCGGTCGCGCCGTCTGCATCATGGCTTCGTCCATTGCGGCTGCGCCGCAGTTCGGCGGGGAAAGCCTTCCCCTCCATAGGCCAGTGCAGGATGAGCAACAGATGACGAGCTGAGTCGGGTCGCGCGGCGTTTCCTCCACAAGCATCGGGATCACTCCGGGATTCCTCTCAAGATCAGTCTCTGCAGAGAGATCGACCAATAGAGCTGTGTCATTTTCTTGGGCTCATTTTGTTGAGCCGTCGCGGGAAAGGACACCAATCGATGAAACGTCGATTTCTGCTGTCGGGCGCAGCGGCCGCAATCGCCGCCGCAGGTCTGCCCCGAAGGGCGACGGGCGAAGAAGAGTTGAGCGTCGCCGAAGGTCGCCGTGCGAAAGCCGGAAGTGGGCCCGACTACTATTTTCCGCCATCCGAGACATCAGGTGGCTGGCGGTCGCTCGTGACCCCGGGCCAAACCCCGAGCGCCGCCCAGCAGGCGGCGATCCACGACAAGGTCGGCCTCGACTGGGCGGGCCTCAAGCTCGCGTACGACTACAGTCGGAGCTTCACCGCCAGCACCGATCTGCTCGTCATCCGCAAGGGGTGGGTGGCCGCCGAGTGGGGGCGGGGGGCGCCCTTCGGCGTGGCCTCCATCTCGAAGTCCCTCACCGGCCTCACGGTCGCCAAGCTGCTCGATCTCGCGAAGCAGGGCACGATCGGCCCGTCGATCACGCTGAAGTCCCCCCTCTACCCGTTTCTGCCCAGCACGTGGGCGGCGGCCGATCCACGACGGCGGCTCATCCAGATCGGCCACGTCCTGAGCATGACCTCCGGGCTTCTGCCCAACGACACGCCGGAGGAGCCGAATCACCTCGCCGTGATCCTGAGCCAGCCGGTGCGCTTCGCGCCGGCAAAGAGCTGGTCCTATGCCTCCCTGCCCGTCGACCTCCTGGGCATCGCCGTCCAGAATCTCAGCGGGAAGCCACTGCGAGACCTGTTCAACCAGCATGTCGCGGCAGGCATCGGCATCCCGCCGACCGCCTGGGGCAGCTTCAGCGGCTATACCAAGGCCTGCGACGGCGCCTCGCTCACGGCGCGCGATCTCGCTCGCGTGGGCTACCTCATGCTCAAGAATGGAGCGTGGAACGATGGGACCGGCCAGCGCCAGGTGGTGAGCAAGAGCGGCATCCAGGCCCTGCACAAGGGCGGGGCCTCCACGAGCAAGGCGGCCTATGCGCCGACGCCCGGCTCGCCATTCCCCGTCGACGACACCTCGCCGGCCTTCTATGGCGAGCTGTGGTGGACGAACCGCACGAAGACCGGCCTCGGCCCTGCCGTCCCCACAGACGCCTTTTACGCCCGCGGCTACCGGGAGGCGCTGCTCGTCGTCGTGCCGAGCCGCGACCTGATCGTGGTGCGCTACGGCAATCTGCCCCTCGGGCTGGCCGAGTTTCGGTGCCAGCTCATGGCGCGGATCATGGCGGCGGTGACTGGCTGACCGGTGGCATGCACGATGCAGCGATGCCGGGATCGGGATGCCGGCCGGCCGGCCGCGGGTGCGGCGGCGCCGGCATGACTGCCCGGGCCCGCACCTTGAGGAGGAAGGTCAGTCTGGCAGCCGATGCGCCAGCAGCAGCCGCACGAGCTCGGCCTGGCGATGGGTTCCGGTCTTCTCGAACGCCCGCTGCAGATGGATGCGGATCGCCGAGAGGCTGACGCCGAAGCGGTCGGCGATGTCCTGAAGACGGTCCGAATCGAGCAGGGCGAGGGCGGTGCGCGCCTCGGCGGCCGTCAGGCCGTAGAGCTCGCGCAGGTGTGCGCCGTCGGTCGCCGTCGCCCGCTCCGGGTCGTTGATCAGCACGATCGCGGTGGCCGGCGGCGCAGGCAGCCAGGGGTGCTCTCGGCGCAGGGGTGCCACCAGCAGCGACAGGGGCCGACGCCCGTCGCGGCGCGGCACCAGGAGCCGACCGCCGCCGCCGGCCGTCGTCGACGCCTCGCCGATCAGCCGTCTGAGCCGCGCCGTGGCGACACCCGTCTCGCAGGCGACCGCCCCATGGTCCAGACGGAGCCCGTCGGCGGCGGAGAGGATGGCCGCCGCGGCCCGGCTCTCGTGCACCACCTTGGCCGCGGCGTCGACCAGAAGCACGCCCTCGCCGAGCCGGTCCAGAGCCTCCAGAGCCTGATGCCGGGCGATCTCGGCGGCGGCCAACCGGCCGCGGACCTGCACGGCGCGCAAGAGGTGCGGGCGTAGCGCCGTCAGCGCGTCCATCGTCTCGCCATCGAAGCCGCCGGCCGCGGCCGGTCGGCCGATGGCCATCATGCCGGCGGCCGACGGCCAAGGGGCTGATGTGCGCCTGAAGATAGCGGTCCGATGCCGCGCCGGGCGCAGCCACTCCTGATAGAGCGCTGTCCGCTCTGAGCGCCGGATAGTCGGCGTCGTGGACGTCGTCGACCACGCCGCTCGCCGGCATGCTCCGCGCCACAGCGGTGTAGAGCGGCACCATCTCGGGCAGGGAGGCCAGCGGGACGTAGCTGCTGCTCGAAGCTCCGGCTCGAGCCCGACCAACGTCAGCTCGCACAGGGCGAAGTTGCTGGAATCCTGGATGAACAGCCCGCCCCGGTCGCCGCCCAGCGTCGTGACGACGGCACGCTATCACATCAGGCCAGGGCATGCCACCGACGGCGCCTCTCGTACAGCAGGTCGACGAGCCGCAACAGCTCCGCGCTTCCGATCATCGACGCTTCTCCCCGCGACATTGTTCTATTCTGCCAAGCGGCTTCTCACGGGCGAGCGCCAAGACGCGCTCCTGGTCGAGTACTTTATACATACGCGGGCATGCCCAGATGTGACGAATATCACACCGCCTTGTATGAACGGCTAATGCGGAGCCCATGCTCGGGCGCGCATGGTGGCGTCGCCCACCGTGCGCCTGATCTTGCGGTGAGCGGCACTTCCTTGGTCGATCCAATATCTAGAACGAGCGGCAAATGAGATAAGGGAGAAGATCCATGGTCAATCCGATCGACCGTATCGCGGCATTTCTCGACGCCGGCGCCGTTCTAGGCGGTCCGGGCGCAACAGATGCGCGGCCAAAGATGAAAAGCGCTGGGAAGCTGGCGCGGCTGGCGATTCTGATCGCCGCTGGTATGCGCCGTCTTGTGCTCCGCCGCCGCGGCGCTCGCCGGCGAGGAGCGCTTTCGCTACCACTATGTGTCGCTCGACTTGGCCCTGCCTCCGGGATTCTCGTTCTTCTTCCCGGTCAAGGTGACTGACGATGGCCGGTCTACGGTAGGGGCAGCGCCTGTGGTTCGGAAGGTGCCGCCAATCGGTCCTCGCCTATGAGAATGGCGTGATGACGGTCCTTCACGCAGGCCTTGCCAACGATGCCAACAATCGTGGGACGGTCGGCGGATATTATCCTGACCTCGATCCGGTCAGCGGCAGGCCCAAGCAGCGCTGTTCAGAGGGGGCAATATCGAGCTGATCCCGCCCCGTCCCAACGAGTATTAGCAGCTCGTCCAGGCATTCCGACTCGGGCATCGCGCTTGTCCAGTCGACGGACGCCTCGACCTTACGCAAGCTCATACTTTCTCTACAAGCGTCGGCCGCATGCGTGCCGCTCGACCTCGGATCGCCAGGTTCAGCGTTCCTCAGGACCTCAACGATCTCGGGCTGGTATCCGGGACCTACTTTTCCTCGCCGGAAGTCGCGCGTTCCGGCTGCATCCGCCCTCGCAGGTGACGTTGCTCGACCCGGTCCCTCCAGACACCGATGCGTGGAGCCATGGGGATCGCGAACAATGGCGACGTTCTCGGGTATTCGTTCGACCCTTCGAGAGAGGAACGAAATTCGGCGTCTGGCGCCAAACCGCCTTTCAGACCTACTTCGTCGAAGCGACACGCCGCAATACCCGACCGTCAGCAACAGTCTTCGCTGGAACAGAGAGGGACTTGATCGTCATCACGGCCAACCTCGGATCTCAACAGCTATCTCGTTCCTCGGCCAGGCCTCGGATCAACCTCCAGATCTGACAGACACCCTCCCGACATGGACCGCATCCGCAGTATCAACGGGCGCGGCGATCTGGTCGGCGTGGGCGGCGAGCGCCGTGGCGCGATCTCGGGAGACCTTCCTTCTCAGCGCCTGCCAGAGCGTCCTGGCGCCGACTCCGGCTGGAGGCCGCGCGTCGCTTCCTCCGCCTGCCAAGTATCCTGGCTGGCTGGTGGCCGTAGCCCGCACCGGCGGGCCTCGCCTGGAACCGACGCCTGTAGTAGCCCGGACGGCGGCGTCGGACCATCATGCGACCGCCCCAACGTAGCCGCCAGTCAGGGCTCTACGGGAGGCGGCGACGTCACTGCAGCCTCGGCGGGGGCTCGATCTGACCCAATCCCTCGACGTCCGCCTCGCAGGATGGGAAAAGGCACCGGGGTCACCCGCGGTGCCGCCCCGCCCGCGAGGAACCGACGCGCGCATGGACGTCCGCCAGCTCCGCTATTTTCTCAGCATCGTCGAGGCGGGGAGCATCTCGCGGGCGGCGGCCCAGCTGCGCGTGGCCCAGCCGGCCCTGAGCCAGCACGTGGCCAATCTCGAGACGGAGCTGGGCACCCGGCTCCTCCTGCGCAGCCAGCGCGGCGTCCAGCCCACCGAGTGCGGCCAGCGGCTGGTCGAGCATGCGCGGCTGATCCTGGGCCAGGTCGGCGGCGCCATCGAGGACATCCGCAGCTACGGCCGGGCGCCCACCGGCGAGGTGACGCTGGGCCTCTCCGCCGGCATGGCGGCCCTGATCGCAGCGCCCCTGCTCACCACGGTCCGGGCCCGCTATCCCGGCATCGTGCTGCGCATCGTCGACGGGCTCAGCGGCACGCTGCTCGAATGGGCGCAAAAGGGCCGGGTCGATCTCTCGCTCACCTTCGACGTCGACGAGAGGGCCGGGGTCGCGATCACTCCGATCCTGCGCGAGGCGATCGAGCTCGTCACCGTCGGCGGGGCCGCAAGCCCGGTGGCCCCGCGCGAGCTGGCCCGCCAGCGGCTCATCCTGCCGAGCAGGCCGCACCGCCTCCGCCTGCTGGTCGAGCGCTATGGCCGCAGCGTCGGCGTCGAGCTGAAGATCGACTACGAGATCGACGCGATGGCGGCGATCCTTTCGCTCGTGAAGAGCCGCCTCGGCTGCTCGCTTCTGCCCTTCGTCGCCGCGGTCGACGACCTGCGTCGCGGCGAGCTGTGCCTGCGCCCGCTCGAGCCCGCGCTCGAGCGCACCGTCGTCCTCGTGCATCCGCATGGCCGCCCGGCGACGGGTGCGGTCGACGCCATCCAGGAGGCGCTCCAGGAGGTGGTGTGCGCCTTCGTGGCGCGAGGTGCCTGGCCCGCCAAGCTGATGATCCCGCATGCCCCGGCCCAGCCGCCCCGCCACCCCGAGATCGAGGCGATAGGCTTCTAGCGCGCGCCGGCACGGGCCGTCGGCTGGCCCCGCCCGTCCCACGGATCGCCCGGATCGTGATGCAGGGTGTAGCGGGGCGCCAGGTAGCGTGCGACCGCCTCCTCGCTGCCGCCGTTCCAGACCTCGTCGATGAACCGCGCGAGGCGTTCTTTGCGAGTTTGGCCGTCAGGCAAGGTCCGCCTCCTCGCCCTCGTCGCCCAGATAGAAAAGCGCCTGGTCCCGGATATCCGGGGGCCACCCGCGCATGCAGTGCGTCAGCCTCTCCTGGTCGCCGGCGAAGAGGGCGCGCGCTGCCTCCTCGAAGCCCGGCAGATCGCCCGCCATGATTGACATGAACCTGTAGGCCGCCTCGACGCGCGCGCGTCCGGCGCCCGCCTCGCCGTCCTGCTTGCGGGCGACCTCCACCAGCCTGCGCAAGGCGGCGGACGCGCCACCGCGCTGGCCGGCGAGCCAGTCCCAATGGCGCGGCAGCAGGGTCACCTCGCGCGCGACCACCCCGAGCTTCGGGCGTCCGCGCGTGGCCGCGGGCTGCACCGGCGGCGCATACCGGGCGGCAATCTCCACCTCGCTCCCGCGCAGATCGAGATCTCTGACGGCACCGGTCGCCCCGTCGAGCACGAGCACGCTCGGCGAGCCGTCCTGCTCCAGCGCCCGCCTCGCGGCGATCGCCGCGTCGGCCAGCGACCCGGCCGCGACGCGCACCGTCCCGGCGAAGACGACGAACGTCGCCGCCGCGGCACTTCCTGTCGTGTCGGGCCCATCGGTCATGACGGCTATCCCTACCCGGAAAAAGCGGCTAGTCAATATCACCCGGATAAAATTGGAGACCATCATGGATCAGCCAGCGCGCAAGGCCGCGATCGCCGCCTACAAGGAGCGCAAGCCCGCCCATGGCGTCTATGCGGTGATCTGCAACGCCACCGGCGAGGCGTGGGTCGGGCAGAGCCGCCATCTGGACACGCAGCAGAACAGCCTGTGGTTCGCGCTGCGCCACGGGACCAGCCCGTTCCGGGCGCTTCAGGAGGCGTGGACCCGCCACGGCGGGGAGGCGTTCCGGTTCGAGGAGCTCGAGCGTCTGCGCGAGGACTTCCCCGCGTCGGCCCTGTTCGGCGAGCTCAAGCGCCGCCAGGCCATCTGGCTGGCGAGGCTCGAGGCGGCCCCTCTCTGATCCGGCCGCCCCGCCCGTCCCGGGCGATCCGTTGCAAGGGCCGTGGATGCCGACCTTGCAGGCCCGGGCCCGGAGGGGCATCCTCCGCGCCTCGTTCCCGACCGCCCGGCCCTGCCATGTCCTCCCGTCTCCTCGTCTTCCAGCACTCGTCCACCACGCCGCTCGGCCTTCTGGGCGAGCGCTTCCAGGCGCGCGGCGCCGAGATCACGCTGCTCGATGCCGAGGAGGGCTGCGCCATGCCGCCCGACGCCGCCGCCTATGACGGGCTCGTGGTGCTGGGCGGGGAGATGAACGCCTATGACGATGCGCGCTGCCCGCACTTCCCGGCACTGCTCGAGCTGATCCGGGACTATGGCGCGCGCGGCCGGCCGGTGCTGGGCATCTGCCTCGGCGCCCAGCTCGTCGCACGGGCGCTGGGAGCGGAGGTCAGGCTGGGCGCATCGCCCGAGTTCGGTTTCATCGACCTCGTGCCCCTGGCGGACGCGGCGGACGATCCACTGACAAAACTCGCCGGGCCGGGGCTGCCGGTGATGACCTGGCACGACGACGGCTTTGATCTCCCCGAGGGTGCCGTGCCGCTCATGACCTGCGTGCGCAGCCGCAACCACACCTTTCGCTGGGGCAAGAGCGTCTACGGCTTTCAGACCCACATCGAGGCCGACCTCGAGACGATCAAGCTCTGGGGCCGGCTGCGCGGGAAGGAAAAAAACAACCCCGCCGTCGGGGTGCGCCTCAGCGCCGAGGTGCTGCGCCACTACGACCGCACCTCGCGCTTCGGCCTCGGTGTCGCGGACGCCTGGCTCGATCTCGTCGAGAAGGCCGGGGCGCCGGCCGGCGAGGGTGGCGCTCCGGCCGAGGGGGCCGCCGACGTCCAGCCGGTGATCCGCTACTACGAGACCCACCCGATCAACGAGGACCAGATTCTCTCAGCGCTGCGTGGTCGCGGCGTCGGTCTCGAAGGGCTCTCGGAGGCCGAGCTGTCCCAGCACGACCAGGACCATTTCGGCGGGCTCGAGGCGACCGACCTTTTGGCTGATCTCGCGGGCATCGGCGAGGGCACGCGGGTGCTCGACGTGTGCAGCGGCGTCGGCGGCCCGGCCCGCTATCTGGCGAGCCGGCGCGGCTGTAGCGTCACCGGCCTCGACCTCACCGCCAGCCGCCACGAGACGGCGATCAAGCTCACCCGCCTCACCGGCCTCGACCATCTGGTCACCTTCCGGCAGGGCGACGCGCAGGCGATGCCCTTTGCGGATGCCAGCTTCGAGGTGGTGATGGGGCAGGAGGCCTGGGCGCATGTGCCGGACAAGACGAGGCTCATCGCCGAGGCGGCGCGCGTCGTCGAGCCCGGTGGCAGGATCGCCTTCACCGACATCCTGGCGCGGGACAGCCTGACGGACGAGGCCCGCACCCGCATGCGCGACGAGATGACGTTTTTGACGCTCGAGACGCTGGACGGCTATGCCCGTGTGCTCGAGGCCAATGGCTGCATCGTGATCGTGAAGGAGGATCTGGGCGAGCTGTGGACCGAGATCCTGCGCCAGCGCCTCGCCATGTACCGCAGCCTCGAGGCGACGACGGTGGAGAAATTCGGCCGCGAGCGCTTCGAGGAGTGGGACCGGATCTACAGCTTCTTCGTCGGGCTCTTCGGCGAGGGCCAGCTCACCGGCGGCCGGATCGTGGCGCGCCGCGACCACTGAGCCGGGCAGGCGAGGCTACATCGCCTCCTTGATGCCCTTGCGGATGAGCCACCAGTTGACCGGGTAGGCGGTAACGAAGCCACCCACCATCGCGATCTGCATCGCGAACCAGAACTCGAAGGACAGGGTCTCGAGCTCGGTGCCGAGCAGCCTGCGAAACACCCAGAAGACGGCGATGGCCATGATGCCGTACATGCCGACCTGCCAGGCCGTGAGCGAGAGCGCGTCGGCCTTGACGGCGGCGATCAGCCCGTCCTTGACGCCCAGGCCCTGCATCGGCGCGATCGTGAAATACTGAAAGGCGATGCCGAGGCCGAAGGCGAAGACATAGTCCACCACCCAGACGGCGAAGGTCCGCTCGGCGAAGAGCCAGTGCCAGCCGGCCAGGGTCAGGATCGCGGGGAAGGCCAGGACCAGAAGCTCGGCGCAGATGTCGCCCAGCATGCAGCCGCTGCCGCAGTGGAACGTGCCCTTCATGACCTTGGCGGGGAAGGGCGTGAGGCGCGCGCTCGGCATCGTCTCGTCCCGCGCCATGGCGGCCTGGGCCTTCTCGTGCATGGCGAGCCTGCCATAGCGGTAGTAGGCCCAAAGACCCAGCACGCTCCCATAGAGCCCCGTCACCGGCCAGACGATGTTCATGATCCACATGTGCTGCGGATGGCGAGCCACGTCGACGGCGATCACGAGAGCGCAGCCGGCCGCCAGGAGGAGCGAGACGATGGCGAGGAAGTGAAGCCAGAGGGGAATCATCGAACGTTCTTGTGGTCATGCTGCAAAGACGGGTGGGCGATGCCGCGCCCTTCTCGCTCTCAAGCCCTGGTCCTGCGCAAGGTTCCACCTCGAGGCGTCTGGCAACCGGCCGAGCCGGGTCGAGGGATCGCCGCTATCCGCCCGTAGGCGCCGAGGGGCCGGCCAGCAGGAGCCGTCCGTCCCATCGTCCCGGCGACACCTCGTCGGCGCGCTCGACGGTTTTTGCCGTCGGGAGAGCCGCCGCCAGCTGCCGGCGCGCGGCGTTCACGTCGGGCTCCGCGCGCGCAAGGGTGAGGAACGAGGCCACGCGCGTGAGCTTCTGCGTCACGACCGCCCCGAGCCAGAGCGGCGTCTCGTCGGCTTTGCTGGCACCGAGCGCCGCGCCGCTGGGCCAGAGGCGCAGCACGAGCCGGCCCGTCGTCCCGGGCTCGGCATGGATCAGGATGAGGGCGGGCAGCCGGCCGGCATCGAGCTCGGGGAGCACCGGCAGGTCGGCGGCGCCGGCGTGGGGGCTGAGCCAGGCCAGCGTCGTGGCCGGCGTCCAGCGGACAGGCCTGCGCCAGCCGGCCTTTGTCAGCCGCCGCTCGAGTGCCTGCAGGTCGCCCGCCCACTGGAGCGTGAGCGGCTCCTCCCCCTCACCCGCGGCATCGCGGCGGCGTATCGCAAGCGTGCGCCAGTCGCCGCTCCACCACGCATCCGCGGCGATCGGCCGGGTCGTCTCCCGCATCGCATAGCGGGCGACGTCGCGATGGTGGTGCAGCACGGCGTTGGTGCCGCCGGCCAGGGCCAGCGTCGCGACGACGACGAGGCCCAGCCCGAGCGGATGCACCCTGGCACCGCCCTGCTTGCGCTCATAGGCGATGGCGAGAATGCCCACCCAGGTCAGGCTGAGCGTGATGCCCGCCAGCACGTCGGCCAGCCAGTGCGCGCCCAGATAGATGCGCGAGAAGGCCACGGCACCGGCGAGCAGCGCTGCGGCACCGACGATGACGGGTCGGCCGCGGGGCGGGAGCTCACGCGCGATCAGGAAGGCGAGGAAGGCATAGAGCGCCGTGTTGACCGTGGCGTGGCCGCTGGGGAAGGAGAAGGCGCTCCAACCCTGGTAGATCGCGATGGGCCGCGAGACCCGCAGCGTCGCCTTGAGCCCCACCTCGACGAGGCCGGCGAGGGTCACGGCGGCGACGAGATAGCCGGCCGCGCGCCGTCGTCCGCGCCAGAAGAGCCAGACCGCCGCCGCGGCCGTCACGGACGTGGTGACCACGCCGTCGCCGAACTCGGTGACCGTGATGAGGGCGCGGTCGGCCCAGGGCGAGCGCAGGCCCTGAAGGAAGTGGTAGACGGCGGTGTTGACGGCGGTCAGGGGCTCGCCCGTCACCACGTCCTCGAGGACGCCCAGGAACGCCCAGCCGGCGGCCAGGATGACGGCGGCGAGGAGCAGCAGCGTGGGGAAGGATTCCCGGTGCGGGTGAAGAAAGGCCCTGACCCGGCGTGCCAGCCAGCCATCGTGCGTGCCGGACCAGGACCAGAGCGCCTCGAGACCCCGGGCGAGGAGCGGCAGCCCCAGCCGAAGGCCGCGGCGAGCGAGAAAGACGAGAAACCAGAGGGAGACGATGGCGACGACCAGCAGCAGCGCCAGCCGCCCGCCGACGGCACCGGCAAGGGCGATCGAGGCCCCCACCGCCACCGCCGGCAGGATGTGGCAGGCGGCCCACAGCACGGCCGAGAGCACGTTGACGACGTAGAAGCGTGCGATCGGCATGCCGGCCAGGCCCGCGACGATCGGCACGATCGCCCGCACCCCTGGCATGAAGCGGGCGAGCAGGATGCTCTTGCCGCCATGACGCTCGAAGAAGCGCCGGCCCTCGCTCATGAGCTGGGGGCGCCGCTCGAGCCATCGCCATCGCCTGATGCTGTCGCCGTAATGGTGACCCAGCCAGAAGGCGAGGCCGTCGCCCACAATGGCGCCCAGGATGGCCGCACCCAGCACCGGCCAGAAGGCCACGGCCCCGCTCGGCACGAGCGCTGCGATGCCGAGGATGATCGCGGTGCCGGGGACCAGCGCGCCCACCACCGGCGCCGATTCGGCGGCAGCCAGGAGGCCCACCAACGCATAGGCCCAGAGCTGGTGCTCGCCGACGAGGGTGAGGATCCGATCCATGAGGACGGTCATAGGCCGACGCCACGGGCGTCGCCGCCGGGATCAGCGCGGCGGACGCATCAGCCGCGGCTGCCGCCGTACGAGCCGCGCCAGCCCTCGTCGCGCGGAAAGAGGTCGGGTGGCAGATGCAGCAGCATCAGGCCGATCGCATAGAGATGCTCGAGCCGGGGCAGAATCTCGACGGCCGCCCGCTGCAGGATCAGCCGCACGACTGCGGCCGACGCCAGGGCGACGACGAGCGAGCCCGCCATGTCGAAGGGGAAGTGCACGCCCAGATAGACGCGGGACCAGGCAACGCCGGCACCGAGCGCCACCAGCAAGGCGCCCCAACGGCGGCGCCCGCCAGCCAGCAGGAGGCCGAGCCCCAGGCTCAACAGGAAGGTGGCATGGTCGCTCGGGAACGAGGTCTCCGGGCCATGCGCCAGCAGCTGGTGGCCGAGCCCGATCATGAAGGGCCGTGGGTGGAACCAGAGCAGGCTGATCGCGAGATTGACGCTCATCGCCAGCGCCCAGCTCATGACTGCGCCGAGCAGTGCCCGGCGCCTCTCCGGCGCGCCCCAGACCCAAAGACCGACAATGCAGAGCACGCCCAGGGGCACACTGCCCTCGGCCAGCATGCGCGCCAGCGTGACGGCCAGGATCGAAGGATCGACGCCCGCATTGATCTTGAGGAACAGCCAAACGTTGATGCTCTCCATGGCTCGATATATTCCATGAGATCCCATGATCAGTCTTCGGTCTTTCCGATGCCTGGAACGCCCATGACGGCGCGGTCCACGGAGCAAAGGCCGAGCGCAAGCCGCGCGGTCTCTGCTGCTTCGTCAGTAGACAGACCAACGGCTCATATGAAAGTACGGAACGGATACACAAGAATACTTACGATAACGTAAGCAGGCGCCACGCTCGTGCCTCGGCGGGCATCACGATGCAGGAGCCCCGAGCCGCCGGCAGCACGGGCGGGAGCGATTGCGCCGGATGCGGGGAGGCGAGCCGGCTCAAGCGGGGCCGCTGCTCTGGCTCTGCTTTTGCGTCTGCCTTGGCGTCTGGCCCTGGGTCTGCGACTGGGTCGGAGCCGGCGCCTCGGGCTCCAGCACCTCGGGCTCGGGCTGCCAGAAGAACGCCTTGCCGAGCAACGAGCCCAGCTCGCCCAGGCGCGCCTGCAGGTGGTCGTTATAGGCGTGCATGTCGCCGTTTCTGAGGATCACCTTGAGCTTGCGGGCATCGAGCTGGTCGCTCAGATCGTCCAGCTCCTCGAGCGCCGGTGCGGCGCCCCTCAGGTGATAGTGGCGCCTCAGGCGGCCCAGCTGCTCCTGCATGATGCCGAGATTGCACAGACACGGAGCGGGGGAAGCTGGGATCGCACAGCAGGAAGGTCGCGACGTCCTCGGGATTCATGCCGCGCGGATGCGAGCGCCTGAAGGCCTGGTAGCCGGCGGCGGAGCGCAGCAGGGCCACCCAGTAGCTGGTGTCGGCCGCCGAGCCCAAGGTGGCGTCGTCGGTACGGCCCTCGAAGCCCAGGAACCGCGCATCGAGGAGGCGCGTCGTCTGGTCGGCGCACTCGATGGCAGCGCCCAGCCGGTAGAAGGCCCAGGCCTCGTCGCGGTAGAAGGTGCCCTCGGTGATCCCGGCATGGGTGTCGCAGCCCTCCTTGATCATCGAGCACAGGCGGGCGAGGCGCTGCTCGCTGATGTCGCCCGGCTGCAGGCTCAGGATCCTGCGATAGAAGACGTTGAGCTGGATCCACATCTCGGTGGAGATCAGCGGCCGCAGCGCCCGCGCGTTCTCGCGCGCGAAGTGCAGGTCGGAGACGATCGAGCTCGGGTTGCCCCGGTCGATCAGGTAGAACTCGAGGACGGTCTGCGCCGTCCGCTCGGGATGCTTCTCGGCATAGCGCTCACCGTCGCCGTTGATCGCCAGCACGGCGCCCCAGTCGTGCGAGCCGCGGCTGTCGCGCGCGAAGGTTTCCTGGACGTCCAGGATCCGGGCCAGGTTCTCGGCCCGCTCGACATAGCGGGCGAGCCAGAACACGCATTCGGCGTAGCGGGCGAGCAAGCGGCTCAAGGCACGTCCTCCGCCAGGACCCAGGTATCCTTCGAGCCGCCGCCCTGCGAGGAGTTGACGACGAGCGAGCCCTTGCGCAGCGCCACCCGGGAGAGGCCGCCCGGCAGCACCCAGGTCTTGCGCCCGGTGACGGCGAAGGGCCGGAGGTCGATGTGCCGGGGCTCGATGCCGCCGTCGGCGAGCGTGGGCGCCACCGAGAGGTCGATGACCGGCTGGCTGATATAGTTGGAGGGGTCGGCGACGAGCTTGCTGCGGCAGAGATCGAGCTCGGCCTTGCTCGCACGCGGCCCGATCGTCAGCCCATAGCCGCCCGATTCGCCCACCGGCTTCACCACGAGCTCGGCCAGGTGCTCGAGCGTGTAGGCCAGCGCGTCCTTCTCGCGGCAGATGTGGGTCTCGACATTCTCGAGGATCGGATCCTCGTCCAGATAGTAGCGGATCAGCCGCGGCAGATAGGCGTAGATGGCCTTGTCGTCGGCGACCCCGGTGCCGATCGCGTTCGCCAGCGCCACATTGCCCTTGAGATAGGCACGCACCAGCCCCGGCACGCCCAGAAGGCTGTCCGGCCGGAACACCTCGGGATCGAGGAAGTCGTCGTCGATCCGGCGGTAGACGACGTCCACCTGCAGGGGCCCGGCGATCGTCCTCATGAAGACGCGGTCGTCGTCGACGAAGAGGTCGCGGCCCTCGACCAGCGGCACGCCCATCTCGCGGGCCAGGAACACGTGCTCGAAATAGGCGGAGTTGAAGACGCCGGGCGAGAGCAGGACGACCTGCGGCTCCTCGACCCCCTCGGGTGCTATCTCGCAGAACGCGTCGTGCAGCCGGCGCCCGTAGTCCGAGACCGAGCGGATCGGCAGGTCGTTCATGATGTCGCTGAACGAGCGCAGCATCAGATGCCGGTTCTCGACCACGTAGGAGACGCCCGAGGGCGAGCGCGCATTGTCCTCGAGCACGCGGAACTGGCCCTCGCCGTCGCGCACGAGATCGGTGCCGTTGATCTGCACGAAGGTGCCGTGGCGCGGCTTGGCGCCCACCATCTGCGGCCGGTAGTTCGCGTTGCCGAGCACGAGATCGCCGGGGCAGCACGCCATCCTTCATCGCGCGCTGGGCGCCATAGATGTCGGCGAGGAAGAGATTGAGCGCCGCCACGCGCTGGACCACGCCGGCCTCGATCTTCTTCCAGTCCGCGGCGGTCAGCACGCGGGGGATGACGTCGAAGGGCAGGATGCGGTCGATGGCGTTGCCGTCGCTGTAGACGGTGAAGGTGATGCCCTGGTCGAAGAGCTGGATCTCGGCGTCGCGGGCCCGGGCGCGAAGCTCCTCCAGGCCCAGCCGGTCGAAGCGATCGAGCACGGCTCGCATCTGCGGCCGCGCGCTCCCGGTCATGCCCAGGAACTCGCAGAAGAAGCCGTTGGGGTCGTAGCCCGTGAAGGCCGTGGAAGCCGGTTTGTCCATCAGCCCTTCCCGATTGTCCTCCGCGGGGCCCATAGAACTCCGCCTCGAAACGAGAAGCAACGCCCATGCCACGGACGACGGCACGGGTCCCCGCGGCCGGGCCGGTCGGGCCCGCCGCCGGATCGGGCGCTCGTCAGCCCGAGGAGCGAGGCTCGCATGAGGCAGATCTGCCTCTTTCCTGTGCCCGCCGTCCTTGGACGATGCAGGCCGGCAGCCCCACGCTGCTCCCTCGATCACCCACAAGCTCCTGGCCAAGCCGTCCGGGGCGCGCCTAGGCTGCACAAATCAGGGAGAAGGTGGCGCATGCCCGGACAAAACCGTCAGGTGCGGCTGCGCGCACGCCCCGATGGGATTCCCCAGGCGCAGCATTTCGAGGTCTCGGACGTGCCGCTGGGCCCGCTCGCGGACGGCTGCTTCCGCGTCCGCAACGCCTGGCTCTCGGTCGATCCCGCCATGCGCGGCTGGGTGTCGGCGGTGGGGAACTATTCGACGCCCGTCGGCATCGGCGAGGTGATGCGCTCCTTCGCGGTCGGCCTGGTGGTCGAGAGCCGCCACCCGGACTATGCGGTGGGCGAGCGGCTGGTCGGCATGTTCGGCTGGCAGCATTACGCGGACTCGGACGGCCGCGAGGTGGTCCGCCGCGTGTGCGAGCACGACCTGCCGCTGTCGGCCCAGCTGGGCATTCTGGGTGTGAGCGGCATCACGGCCCTCCTGGGGCTGACGCTCGTCGGCGAGCCCAAGCCCGGGGAGACGGTGCTCGTTTCCACGGCAGCCGGTTCGGTCGGCGCCGCGGTCGGGCAGATAGCAAAAATCCTGGGCTGCCGTGCGGTGGGCATCACCGGCGGTCCTGCGAAGCTGCGGCTCTGCCTCGACGCGTTCGGCTACGATGCGGCGCTGGACTACAAGGCCCCGGGCGACCTCTCGGCGGCGGTAGCGGGCGCCTGCCCGGACGGCGTGAACGTCTATTTCGACAACACCGCCGGCCCGGTCAGCGACGCCGTGCTGCCGCACCTGGCGGTGGGTGCCCGCGTCGTGATCTGCGGCACCGCGTCGGTGCCGAGCTGGGACCCGCCGCCCATGGGCCCGCGCGTCGAGCGGCACTTGCTGGTCAAGCGCGCCCGCATGCAGGGCTTTTTGTACTTCGACCATGTGGGCGGAGCTGAGGAGGCGATCGCGAGGCTCGCAGGCTGGCTCCGCGAAGGCAGGCTGCGCCACCGCGAGGACATCCTGGAGGGGTTCGAGGGCGCACCCGACGCGATCGCCGGCCTCTACCGTGGCGAGAATCTGGGCAAGCGCCTGATCCGGGTCGGGGCGGCGTGAGACCTCGTGACGGGCGTCCGGCTCGCCAGGCGCGCTCCTATGGCCGGGCGATGCTGTAGCGCTCTATCTTGCGATAGAGCGTGCTTCGCGAGATGCCGAGCGTCCGGGCGACCTGGGCCAGGTTGCCGCCCTCGTGGCGCCGCATCGCCTCCTCGATCGTCCGCCGCTCGCCGTCCTCGAGGTTGAGCGGGACCCCCTCGGGCGCCCTGGTCTCGCCGGCGGGCGCCCCCGCTGCCGTCGGGCGCAGCTCCGGCGGCAGGTCGTCGACGGTGATCTCCTCGCCCTCCACCATCAGCGGCAGGCTCTCGACGAGGTTGCGCAGCTCGCGGACATTGCCCGGCCACGGGTAGCGCCTGAGCGGCTCCAGCGCGTCCGGCCGCAGATGGCGCGGGGCCTTCTTGGCGGCACGATAGGCAGTGAGGCCGGCATCGGTGTAGGGCGCCAGGTGCTTCGGCGCCAGGCTCTGCGGCAGCTTGATCAGCGCGCGCTCGCCGGTCAGGAGATACTCGGCATAGTCGCCATTGGCGTTGATGCCGGGAAAGCTGCTGTCGCCCGCGTGCATGTCGTCGCCGCGGCGGCAGGCGAGGCAATGGCCGCTCGTCACCAGCGGATGGCAGATGACGGAGTCGCCCCCCTTGACGCTCTCGACGCTGTTGCCGATCGCCTCGACCCAGCCGGCGTTCTCGTGCCCCACCATGTAGGGCGGGCGCACGGCCACATGGTCGCGCCGGATGCCCTCGACGATGTGGAGGTCGGTGTGGCAGACGCCGGCACCGCCGATGCTGACGACGACGTCCGTCGGCTTCTCGATCTTCGGATCGGGCACGTCCTCGTAGCGGACGAGCTCGGAATTCTTGAGAGTGACGTCGTAGGCGTGAAGCACGGCCGCCTTCATCGTCTGACCTCCGCTGCGCATGAGCTTGCCTGATCGCGGGAAGAAGACTGCAACGGGCGTGCCAGCGGCCTGTCCCGGCCCGATCGCCGGCCCTTCTCATGGGGCCTGTTCAGTTTCGGGACAGATGTGCGCTGAGCACCTGTTCAGATACTGAACGGCCCGCCCGGCTGTGATCAGCGCAACAGCTGGTGGGGAGATCCTGGGCTACAAGGAGATCTTCGGGAGGCCCGTGTCATCTCGAGTTGGAGCAACAAGACATGTCCAGCATCCGACGCACGATCCTTCGACCTGTCGCACTCACGGCACTCATCGGAGCGGCGCTCCTCGCGGGCCATGCCGCGTCGGCGGACGAGTGGCCCTTCTTCTCCGGCGACCCGATCACCAACACCGGCTATTCCGGCTGGGCGGGCGCTGTCTCCTACGCCGACGCGCCGACGATGCCCGAGGGCGGCCTGGCGAGCCTCTACGGCATGGACTGGTACGAGGACGGCAACGAGCCCTGCCGCATCGGCACCTACTGGCGCACGCTCACCAAGGGCACCGAGGTCTACACCAACAGCGCCTTCAATCACTGCTCGGGCAGCCCCGCCAACCGCAAGGCCGTCATCTTCGCGGACAATCCCCGCTACTATGTGCGCGGGATCGCGACCTGCTCGAGCAAGGTCGACAAGAACGAGCACCGCGTCAAAGGGGTGAAGATCTATGCCGCCAAGGTGTGGATGACGAAGCCCGACGTGGAGGCGCTCACCACCGCGCAGGCCGACGACCACGCGAACTGCGGCACCTGGAACGCCGCCGTCTTCTGCCCCGCGAGCCAGGTCGCCACCGGGCTCATCATCCACCGCGACGGCCGCTCGATGACCGCGCTCGGCCTGAGATGCCGGCCCGTCCACTACGATTAGCCGTCGGGGATTGCCGATCCTGTAGCCTCGGTCCAGATAGTGACGATAAAGCGGCGTGGCAGCTGAGCCGCCGCCGGGTCGCCCGGGCAGGCACCGTCATCGCCGCCGCCCGACTCGCTGGCACGCGCCGTGGGCTGCCATGTACGCGACGCCTGGAAGCGCAACGGCCGCAACGTCTCCCGTACCGCCCGCCAGCTCGGCGTCAGCCGCAACACGTTCTGCCACCGCCTCCGCGCCGCGGGCGCGCTCTGAGCCCCCGGCCGGCGGTCGGCTCAGGCGATGACCTGGCTCGCGTCGACCAAGTCGACGCGAGCCAGGTCATCGCCCTCTGTGCCGAGCAAGTAATCAGCACCTTCGCTACCGACGATCTCCTTGTCGAAGGACGTCGCCGTGCTGGTCGTCTTCATTATCGTCCTCCCCACACGAAGCTTCTGGCGTGCTCACCTCGACGTGATCATTCCGATTGACCGGGCATGACGCGCCTTCGAGGGCACCTCGGTGAAGCGGGAACGCGCCGGGGCCCGAGCCCCCGACAATCGGGAGCGACCGGGGGCTCATCGCCTTCGTGCGCAGAGTCTGGGGGGCGAGAAACGTCGCGGAGCTTCGGCAGGCGGTGCAGGGCGGTGCGTGTCCCGCTGCCGGCTCGGGCGACGCCGCACCGGCTCCCGCCCGTCCGGCCGGTCGCCTCTACTCCCAGCGCTCGCGATAGCGGCGCAAGACGAGCGACCAGAGGCCGTTCAGCAGGGCCATCGGCACCAGGATCAGGACCGCCGCGACGAGGAGGGAGGAGCCCACCAGGCTCGGCACGGCGGCGGCAATGTCGTAGTTCGTGTGCATCGCCGCGTAGACGATCACCGGCACCGCCACGGCAAGGCCGACCAGTGCTGCGATCACCATGGCGACGCGGAACCGGGCCCTGGTCGTATGGTAGACATTGTACTTGCCGCGCACGAGGCCCGTCCTGTGGTGTTCCCTTTGTCGGCCGGACGCTCCCGAGGCCGGGCTCCGGCGGCCCCGCCGCTATCCCGCGCGGCAGGGGCCGGACAGCTGCCCTACTGGGCGGCGGTCGTGCTGGGGGCCGGCGTGTCCAGCAGCGCCAGCCTGTCGGCGCAGAGCCTTGCGGCACCATCGCCGTTGTCGGCCTTGCCGGGCATCGTTGCCCATCCGCCCTTCTCGATGAAGCCGCTGCGGCTCCAGCTGTCGAGCTTCTTCAGCGCCGAGAGCTGGGTAGAGGCATCGGCCTGCGCGCTGAAGCGATCGACGCAAATGGCGGCGGCGAGCTGGGCACGCCCGCTCGAGTCCGCATCCTCGGCCATCGTGCGCGCCGTGCCCCCCGTCACCCAGCCACCCCAGGCGAAGCCCACGATGATGGTGGCGACGGCGCAGCCTGCACATGACCAGAAAAGCAGCGTCTTCGTCGGGCGATAGCCGTCCCAACGCTGTCCGAGGGATTGCTTCGTCGTGCTCGTGCTCGTGCTCATGCTTCGTCTCCGTAGTTGCAGCCTCGAGCAGCTCGAGGCCATCCGGGCGAGCTTGTCGCCGCGTGTGCCCACTGCCCGCCTCCCGGCATGGCAGCGGCACCTCCTGAAAGGTCGCGCGGCGCGGCCCGTCGGGCTCCTGCGCCGCAATATCGTTTCGATGACGTCCGCTCGGGGTCGCCGGCCACACGAGCCGGCTCCATGGCACGTCTATGCTTTTGCTGGTACCGCCTATATTTTAGGCATATTGACCATGCCCAATAAATCAGTGAAGAAATTCGTGTGGGGGAAGTTTCTGACATACCGCCCCGTCTGGATCTTATATATTGCACATTCTTTTCGATCGCTGGCAATCCGTTTCTTTTTTGTCGGAGTTCTTGAAAAAGTACGGCTCCGCTACGATGTGATGCAGGTATTTTGGAGTTTGGACGCTTTCAATCTGATCTTCCCGGTGCAGGGGCCGTGAGGGCGTCGGCCGCGCGTCGCCGCGGGAGGCACAAGGTGGGCTTGTCCCTCGGCGCTGGCTGCGGCAGGCTATCACTCATGCGCGCCCGGCCGCCCCGGCGGCCCGAGAGGGAAGAAACGTCCGTTGCGGTGCCTGCTCGTCGCCGACCTGCACTACGACCTTCGGAAGTTCGACTGGGTGGTCGAGGCGGCCGGGCATGTCGACCTGGTGGTGATCGCCGGCGACCATCTGGACATCGCCTCCACCGTCGCCCGCTCGGCCCAGGCCATCGTCGTGCAGCGCTACCTGCGGCGCATCCGCAGCCGCGCGCCCTTGCTGGTCTCCTCGGGCAACCACGATCTCGACAGCCGGGACGGCAAGGGCGAGCTGACGACGCGCTGGATCGCCCGCGCGCGCGCCTACGACGTGCCGACCGACGGCGATTCGCCCCTGATCGGCGACACCCTCTTCACGATCTGCCCCTGGCACGATGGCGGGCTCAGGCGTGCCGAGATCGCCCGGCATCTGGCCCGGGACGCGGGCCGGCGCCCCGCCCGGTGGGTGTGGGTGCATCACGCGCCGCCGCAGCGCTCGCCGACCAGCTGGGACGGCAGGCATTTCTTCGGCGATGCGGCCCTTTGCGCCTGGATCGAGGAGCACCGGCCCGACCTCGTCCTCTCCGGCCACGTGCATCAGGCGCCCTTCGCGCGCGGCGGCGCCTGGGCGGACAGGATTGGCGACACCTGGGTCTTCAACGCCGGCCACCAGATCGGCCCGCTGCCCTCCCACGTCGTCGTCGATACCGAGCTGCCCTGCGCCTACTGGATCTCGCTCATGGACGAGGAGGTCTCGTTCCTGAGCCACCCGCTGGTGAAGCCCTTCGCGCAGATCACCGACCCGCCCGACTGGCTCGTCACTATGGATCGGGCGGCAGCTCGTCTGGCGGCAGGAACGTCTCCTCCTGCTGGGCCGTGAAGGATTCCAGCACCTCGTCGATCATCCCGAAATGGTCTTTTTGGTCCTGGAACTGCCGCTTCAGGTCGACGAGATAGGCGCTGGCATTGCGCAGGCGCCGCGCCAGCAGGGTGGCGATCGGCAAAAGCGCATCGGGATGGGCGGCGAGAAAGGCCGCCGCCTCGTCGATGACATGGACCCGGACGGGCGTCAGGGCGCGGACGCTCGCGGTATGCGCCATGTCGAGCAGCACCGACATCTCGCCGAACACCGCGCCGGGCTCGGACACGGTCGCGAAGTCGACATCGCCCCGATAGACCTCGAGCGTGCCCTCGACGAGCACATAGAGCCGGCCCGAGCGCTCGCCCTCCTCGAGAAGGACGGTCCCGGCCTCGATCGCGCGCTCCGGGAAGCCACGGCAATAGTCGAGCAGCGACGACGCCATGCGCATGCCTCGCTCCAGGGAAGCCCTGTTCTACTGACGCCGGGGGCGCATCGGCAAGCTTCCCGCCCGCACCAGCGCCGGGAAGCTCGCGAGCGGATAGCGCAGCCGGTGCGTGCGGCCGCCGTCCAGGCTCTCGCCCGTCACCAGATGCTGCCACTCGCCGTGCGGCAGATAGAGATGAGCCGCCCCGCCGGGCCGCAGGATCGGCGCCACCAGGATGTCCGGCCCGAACATGAACTGCGTGTCGAAGGCCCAGGCCTCGGGCTCCTCCGGGAAGGCCAGCGGCATCGCCCGCATCACCGGCATCCCGCTTCTCGCGGCTTCCTCGAGGCAGCGCTCGAGATAGGGAATGAGGCGGTAGCGGATCTCGAGCCAGGCACGCACCGCCGCCTCCGCCTCCGCGCCGAACGCCCAGGGCTCGCGCGGGCTCGTGCCGTGAAAGCGCAGATGCGAGGCGAACACCGCAACTTGTGCCCAGCGCACATAGAGCTCGGGCTCCGGCGTCCCCAGGAACCCGCCCACATCGGTGGCGCAGCAGGCCCCGCCCGAGAGCCCCCAGGAGAGGGCACCCCTGAGGCTCGCCGCCAGGCCCTCCCAGTCCGCGTAGGGATCGCCGCCCCAATGGGTGGGATAGCGCTGGCTGCCGGCCCAGGCGGCGCGCGCAAAAACAAGACCCTGGCCGTGCGCCCGCTCGGCCGCCTCGAAGACGGTGCGGTGGTAGAGAAGCGGGTAGGCGTTGTGCAGCCTGTCCGGCCCCGCCTGGACATGGGAAAGACAAAGAGCCGGCACCTGCTCGCCGAAGTCCGTTTTGATCGCGTCCACCCCGAGCGCGAAGAGCAGGGCATGGCCCTCTTGCCACCAGGCGCAGGCGTCGGGATGGGAAAAATCGATGATCCCGCTCGGCTGCAGCGGCGAGAGCGGATCCCGCGAGGCCTCGCCCCAGTCGTGAACGACCGGCTCGCCTGTCGCCGGGTCCCGCAACAGCCAGCCCTTGGCCGCAAGCTCGGCGAACAGCGGCCCGCGCCTCGAGACCATGGGATATTCCCACACGCAGACCTTGAGGCCCAGCGCGTGCACCTCCTCGAGGAAAGCCTTCGGGTCCGGATAGCGCGCCGGATCGAAGCGAAACTGAAAGCGCGTCTGGTTGTCCTGCCAGGCCCGGCCGTCCAGCACGATGACGTCGGCCGGTATGTTGCGAGCCCGCAGCTCCCGCGCCACCGCCAGCACCTCCTCCGGGTCCTTGTAGAAGGCCCGCGAGAACCAGGCGCCGAGGCTCCAGCGCGGCGGCATCGACGGCCTGCCGGTGAGCCAGGTGTAGCGCTCGATCACCGCGGCCGGCGACGCGCCCGCAATGAAAAAAAGATCCAGCGCCTCGTCCTCGACCTCCAGCACATAGCTGCGGTTCGACCAGGGCGCGAAGCCCACCCCGTGCGTCACCGAGGCTGCCGTGTGCACGAAAAGCCCCCAGCCGCGCGGGCTCCACGCGAACGGCGTATTCTTATAAGAGTGCTCGGCATTGACGCCCAGCGCGTCCTCGACCCGCGAGCGCACGAGCTGGCCCCGATGGTCGAGCGGCCCCCACTTCTCGCCATGCCCGAACACCGCCTCGTCGCTCTCGAGCGCCAGCGCCGCCACCCAGCTTTCTTCCGTTCGCGCGAAAGGCGGCAGCCGCAGCACGTCCCCGAAGGTTTTGTCGGTCGTCGACTGCAGCAGCACCTCATCGCCCCGCCGCAGGCTCACCCGCAGCGGCCCGCCGCTCAGAACAATGGAAAGATCGCCCGCCCGTCACCGCCACGCCGGCCTCGCTCTCCTCGACCTCCACGCCGGCAGGCGGTGCCGCCTCGGCCACCAGGATGCCGAAGTCGGGCCCCGACGGCCGGCCCAGGGTCAGCCGGAAAATGCCCGGCCCGAACGCCGCCACCTCGACGGGCCCCGCCTCGGTCATGGCACGGAACCCGGCCGCGGTGCGCTCGATCGGGCCGAGCCCGGCCAGCGGCGCAATGGCGGACCAATCGGGACGCAAGAGGATCGAGCATCGCTGACGGCTCCATCGGGGAGGCGGCACATGGAGGACATGGAAAAACCCTTCCCCGGCGCGCGCTCCCGCCAATCCGGGCCACGAAGGTGCCGGGCTCCGGGCCGGATGACAATCGGGGACGACGCGCGCATGGGCCGGCGCCTCGCGAGCCGCCGGCAACGTCCAAAAGAGCCTTCCGCCACGCGCCGTTCGCCATTACGTTGAACGGCGAGGAGGGCTTCTCGCATGGCGACCCGCCAGGAAGACCTGTACGCCGAGGACTTCTATGCCTGGACGCAGGACCAGGCGGCGGCGCTGCGCCGTCTCGCACAAGTGCGATGGAATGGCCCGCTCGACCTCGAGCATCTGGCCGACGAGGTGGAGGATTTGGGCCGATCCGATCGCAATGCCGCCCGCAGCCCGCTCCAGCGCATGATCAAGTGCTGCCGGAAACTCAAATACGCGTCGGCCACGGAACTGCGCGCCGGCTCCACCCAACCATGCCGTGAGGGGTTCCACTATCAGGCGTATTCCGACAATTTAGATAGATTTGCATCCCCGCCGGAGCGACATCTTACATGGCGGACCTATCGATAATAACAACAATCCTTGTGCTGACGTATGGGGTTGCCTTTAACTGGTCATATTTTTTGTTGATTGACCCGAAGATTTTCCAGATGGCTTCACTGAATGATCATATTTCTTCGGCGATTTCAGTTATTCCGACATTTGTTTTAACGTCTCTGATTGCCATAGAAATAAATCTTCGTAATGTATCTTCCATAAGTAGTAGAATATCTTCGGGTGATTTCCTTGCTTTAAAAGTCTACTCCCTTGAATATTACGTGTCTCGTCCCACTGGTATTTCAATAATCAATTCTGAACATCATAATTGTCATACTGTTATTGTTCGATCGTTCGTTCGAAAGTTTTTCTATCTTTGCTATTTCATTCGTATTCACCATGGCAATGGGCGGTTTCGCCGGCCGTCAATACATTGCATGAACACGGCGCGGCGAGAGCGGTTCCGTTCATCTATTTTTTGCCGATCATCGCCATATTTGCTTTCACCTATGGGATTTCGAGGGCCAGCTACGATCTGGAGGCCTCACGTCCAATCTCCATCGTTGAATTCGATAGTGGGAAATTGATCCAGAACGCCGTGCTTATGTGGTCACTCGGTTCGATACTTGTTTTACATGATATTACATCGGGAACGATAGTTATAGCTCCATGGTCCTCCATAAAGTTGTACAAGAGACGGCAACTGTCGAGAGAAAGAGTTGACTGTGTCGATGGTTCAATCTCTGCTTCCTTGACGGAACGCAGGAGCCGTCAACTCATGCCGGAGGCAGCGGATCAAGCTGAAGTTGAAAATCGCGCGGCGCCCTCCCTGCGCTGAAGTTAATGTTCGATGAAAGACGCGGTCAAGACCGACTTTCGCAGGTCTGTATGGCATGGCGTTACCTCACAAGACGCCCTCGAGCCCTTCGCTTGATCATATTCAGAGTTGCGGTGACGGTGCGTTCTAATGGCATTCCGCTTTGATGGCGTTCAGCGGCTCTGCCCGCTCGGGCCGTTCTCCATGTTGAGCCTGCGGGCGTCGCGTCGCCGGCTGCCTTTGGATCTCTAAACGCCCTCGGACATCCCAACTCGGCCCGTCGGATACCACGTCTCATCCAGGAGCTGATCGAGCGTATAGGGGCACGTCTCGGACAAAGCATCCGCGGCGCTGGGCTCGCCCTCCGCAACGAGGGCCTTCCGGGTCCGGCGGAGCGCGCGGGCATAGATCGCCGGCAGCTGCGCCTCGAGGTCTTTCCGGATCGTCGGGGTCAGCCGCTCCTCGATCTCGATACGGGCGTCGTCGATGCTCTCGATCCAGCCGCGTCGAGGCTCGGAGGCGGGCGAGTGTTCGAGCTTCAGAGCATGCGACGATCAGGCGGCGGAGGTGGCTTCGCGCGGCGTTGCGGACTTCCGAGCCCAATTCCTCGACCTCCTCCGCCAGATGCTCGAGGTCGAGCGGCCCGTTCCACCGCTCCGCCGACAGCCGCCGCAGCGCCGCCGCCTGCTCGCGGCTCCACTGATAAAAATCCTCGTCGTACAGTTTTGTGCGTTGCGTCGCCATGGTAGCCAGCGCTCCTCACGGCTCAACCTACCAGAGAATGAAGAGCAGGCGAAGAGGTGAGGGCGGATGGGGGCGCCGATGCTCGCCCGTGGCCTCTCAGGAGGTCGGCTCGGCGATCTCGAAGTCGATGCCGCGCAGCTGCTCGGCCGGGATACGGCGGCTGACGGACAGCATCTCCAGGCCCACGACCCGCTCGGCCGAATCGTCGTCGAGAACGACGCCCGGGCTCACCTCTTCCGATTCGACCACGGGCGCGTCATCGAACCGGATATAGAGGGCGTCGGCCACGGGATCGAGGCGGATCTTCATTCTCAGTGTCTCCGTTCTCCGCGACGCTCGTTGCCGCCAAGGACGGCGGTCGCGACATGAACGAGCTCAGTCTCGTCAGCATGAGCGATGGGTAGCGTCCCGCCAACGCGCTCGGCAGGGCCTCCGAATGCACGGAGGAGGAGGGCCCCTGAAGCTTGATCGTCCGCCGCAGGTCCGGGACCGACAACGCGTGCACGAACGAATTCCATCAACTCCCGATTGACAATCGGTGCGGATTCCTATAAATGACAGAAATGCCTTCCGTCTACCCCTCGCGTTCCCCTGCCTCGATGCCCGCGGCCCGCACCGTGCGGCTGGCGCGGCGACTCGCCGGCGGCATGACGCCCGCCGAGGTCGCCAGGCACGAGGGCACGGACGAGGCCGAGATTCTCTCACTCCTCGCCGACGAGAAGTTTCAAAGACACGTCGCCTACTACCGGCGCGAGGCCGAGCTGCCCGAGGACGAGCGCGAAGAGATCCTGATCAGGACGGCGTTCGCCAGCCTCCAGCACCTCGCCGACATGGGCGACACCAAAGCTCTTTTGTTCCTTGCCTACGAGGGCAACCGCGGCCGCCATCCCGAGAACCGCCTGCGCCGCCTCGTGACGCGCACGACCGACCGCGATCCCGAGCTGCGCGCCGGGGACGAGATCGGCGCGGCGCCGGCGAGACGCCCCGTCGAGCCTTATCAGGCGTCGAAAATCCCGTCGCCGCCGAGCTTGTCTCGGACCTCCTCGCCTTCGCCCGGAGCAACCCGGACGTGGCCGACTGGATCCTGCGCTACGCCGAGAGCCGCCACGCCACGCTGGGAGAGAGCGGGGCCGGGGCGGTGGAGCAGAGGAGAGTGGAAGAAGAGAAGATCGGCAAAGGATAGCGAAAGAAGGGCGAGCCGCCCCCCCCACGGGTCATCCCCCGCCTTGAGCGGGGGATCAACTGCCGGGCGTGACGCGACGCCAGCGTGGCCATCCTCGAACAGTTGGCCCCCCGATCGAGCCGTGGGGCGACGAGGGCCAGTCGTGGCGCCGCGTCCCTTATTGTCACCGCCCGACTTGATCGGGCGGTCAGGTGGTGGAGTCTGCGCAACTCCTGTCCCGTCGCGCCGTGTCACCTGATCCCCCGGTCAAGCCGGAGGATGACAATAGAGGCGTGACGCGACGCCAGCGTGGCCAGCCTCGAGCCGTTGCCCCCCGATCACGTCGGGGGGCGACAAAGAGGTGCGTCCTCGCGCTTCCTCTCTGTCACCCTCGCGCCCCGACACGAGGGGTGCATGACGCGTCGCGGGCGCGCCGGCGCGAGCCTGGGCCAGGGCTTCTCGTGTCGAGCCCGAAGGCGACAAAAAGCGCGCCGTGGGAGGGTGAAGGGAGCGGGCCTCCTGTGGTCGCGCTCTCGTTGCGTCGGGCCGGTGCCGGCGACCCGCGCCTGCCGCCGGCGACGCTTCTGACCGGGCTGCCGCATGGGCAGGATTGCTGGCGGATGGGGCTGCTCTTGCCCTTTCTGTCAAGAGCCTCTATGGTGCTCGACAAGAAGACGCCGGATGGAGCCTTGGTCGAGTATCCTTTGCTTCGATGTCACGATGCCCTTCCACTCGCAGTCTATTTTGTTCTGTGCCGGGCGTAGTGCTCGATTTTTATTACTGTCTCTTGAAGAGATCTTCGTCCGGTATCATCTGGCTCAATTCGAGGCGGGCGTCAGCCTGCGGGAGCCTGTTCGCTGCTCGAGCGGGCGGTGCGTCCAAACGTTCCGAAGGTCAAGAGAGAGGTGAGCGATGGCTCTTTCCGTGCAAGACAACATCCTTCGCTGCCTCAAGAAGTTCGGGCCCAAGGTCGAGAGCTCGGCAGCGGCGCGCGGCAAGTGGAAGCCGCCCTATCGCACCGAGCCCAAGGCGAGGCTCACCGAGAACACCAAGCCCAGCAGCGCCAAGGATAACTAGCGGGCTCGACGGCCCCTGGACGTCGCCTGAGCGGCGCGGCCCGCCCGGGCCCTATCCTTCCGCGCCCTCGAGATGGTCGAGCGGCAGCGGCGAGGCGGGCTTGACCTGGCGCACCGCGAAGCTGGTGCGCACGTCCTTGACGCCCGGGATCTTCAAAAAGCCGCCCAGCAGAAGCTGCTCGTAGGCGGCGAGGTCGGGCAGCACCACCTCGAGCAGAAGGTCGCTCTCGCCCGAGACGAGATGGCAGGAGACGACCTCGGGCATCGCCCGGATCGCCGTCTCGATCGCGTGCTCGCGCTCCTCCTGGTGCAGGTCGATGCGGATGCTGACGAAGGCCGTGAGCCCCAGTCCCAGCCGCTTGCGATCGAGCGTGGCCTGGTAGCCGCGGATCACCCCCGCCTCCTCCAGTCGCCGCACCCGCCGGAGACAAGGCGAGGCCGAGAGGCCCACGCTGTCGGCCAGCTCCACATTGCTGAGACGCCCGTCCGCCTGGAGCGCCGCCAGGATCTTCCGGTCGATGCGATCGAGCTCGAGCATGTTTCCGCCCTCTCCTGCGTCAATCGCAGCACGATATTGCGTCATGCCCCCTTGCGGCAACGCACTTCGCAAGGACATGCCCCGCCATCCCGGGCGATCATGCAACCCAGCACGAAGACCGCTCAATCCTTGGGGAGCATGTCCATGTCGTCCGGCCACCAGCTCGGCTTTGCCACCCGCGCCATCCACGAGGGCTATGACCCGCAGGACCACCAGGGCGCCCTGACGCCGCCCGTCTATATGACCTCGACCTTCGCCTTTCCCGACGCCGCCACCGGTGGCCGCCGCTTCGGCGGCACCGAGGAGGGCTTTGTCTATACCCGCCTCGGCAACCCCACTTTGGCCCTGCTCGAGACCCGGCTCGCCAGCCTCGAGGGCGGCGAGGCGGCGCTCGCCACCGCCTCGGGCATGGGCGCCATCACCGCCGCCATCTGGAGCCTGGTCGAGCCGGGCGACGAGATCCTCGTCGACCACACCCTCTATGGCTGCACCTTCGCCTTCTTCCACCACGGCCTCGCCCGCTTCGGCGTCGACGTCCGTCACGTCGACATGACGGAGCCCGGGAACGTGGCGGACGCCATCGGCCCCAAGACGCGCCTCGTCTATTTCGAGACGCCGGCCAACCCCAACATGCGCATCGTCGACATCGAGGCGGTGAGCCGCATCGCGCACGGCGCCGGCGCCCTCGTCATGGTCGACAACACCTACGCCACACCGCTCCTGCAGCGGCCCCTTCTCCAGGGCGCCGACCTCGTGGTCCACTCGGCCACCAAGTATCTGGGCGGCCACGGCGACCTGATGGCGGGTGCCGTGGTGGGCTCCTCGGGGCTCATCGCCCGCATCCGCGGGGTCGGGCTCAAGGACATGACGGGTGCCGTGCTGTCGCCGCTCGACGCCTTCCTCGTGATGCGCGGCCTCAAGACGCTGGAGCTGCGGATGGCCCGCCATTCGGAAAGCGCCATGGCGGTGGCCCGGCAGCTCGAGGCGCATCCGTCCGTGGTCTCCGTCCTCTATCCCGGCCTGTCGTCGTTCCCGCAGCACGAGCTGGCTTGCCGGCAGATGACGGGCTTCGGCGGCATGATCGCCTTCGAGCTCGAGGGCGGCGTGGCGGCCGGCCGCGCCTTTATGGATGCGCTCACCCTCGTCGCCCGCGCCGTCAGCCTGGGCGATGCCGAGACGCTGGTGCAGCACCCGGCCAGCATGACGCACTCCACCTACTCGGCCGAGGAGCGCCTCCGCTTCGGCATCACGGATGGCCTCGTGCGCCTCTCGATCGGCCTCGAGACGTTGGGCGACATTCAGGCGGACATTGGCCGCGCGCTCGATGCGGCGTACATCACCGAGGAGGACTTGGCAGCCTAGAAGAGGGAGGAGCGTCGATGGCGGAGACCCTGCAGCGGACGCCGGTGGCGGCGCAGGATCGGCTGGCCATGCTCGAGGCGATCGAGCGCAAGCTCTTGTGGCTCGCGAGCTGGACCATCCACAACGCCAACCATCTCCGGCCGTCGCGCGACAAGCTCAAGGTGGGCGGCCACCAGGCCTCCTGCGCCTCGTGCGCCACCATCCTGACGGCACTCTTCTTCGACGTGATGCGCCCGGGCGATCGCATCGCGGTGAAGCCGCACGCGAGCCCGATCTACCACGCCGCCATGTATCTCCTGGGCCGCCAGACGCGCGAGCGGCTCGAGCGGTTCCGGGCGCTGGGCGGGGCGCAGTCCTACCCCTCGCGCACCAAGGACGCGACCGGCGTCGACTTCTCGACCGGCTCGGTGGGCCTGGGCGTCGCCATGACGCTCTTTGCCTCCCTGGCCCAGGACCTCGTCCGCGCCCGCGGCCTCGTGCCCAAGGAGAGCCCCGAGGGCCGCATGATCGCCATCGTCGGCGACGCCGAGCTCGACGAGGGCAACATCTACGAGGCCCTGCTCGAGGGCTGGAAGTACGACGTCCGCAACCTCTGGTGGGTGATCGACTACAACCGTCAGAGCCTCGACCGGGTCGTGCCGGAGAAGCTGTTCTCCAAGATCGAGCAGTTCTTCGGTGCCGTCGGCTGGACCGTCGTCACGATCAAGTACGGCAAGAAGCTCCAGGCGGCCTTTGCGCGGCCGGGCGGCGAGGTGCTTCGGGACTGGATCGACGGCTGCCCGAACGACCTCTACGCGGCCCTGACCTTCAAGGGCGGTGCCGCCTGGCGGGCGCATCTCGAGAGCGATCTCGGCCGTAACGCCGCCATCCGGGAGATCCTGGAGAGCCACGACGACGCGGCCTTGGGCCAGCTCATGACCAATCTCGGCGGGCATGACGTCGAGGCCGTGCTCGAAGCCTTCCGCGGCGTCAAGGACGATCGCCCGCACTGCTTCATCGCCTACACAGTCAAGGGCTGGGGCCTGCCCTTCGCCGGCCACAAGGACAACCATGCCGGCCTCATGAACGCCGATCAGATGGCGACCTTCCGCGCCGTCAACGGCATCGCCGAGGGCGAGGAGTGGTCCAAGGTCGCCGGCCTCGATCTCGACATCGCGACACTCGAGCGGTTCCTCGAGACGGTGCCCTACCAGGCGCGCACCGAGCACTTCCAGCCCAAGCCCGTGCCGGTGCCGGCCGTGCTCTCGACCGGTCGCCGCGTCGCCCAGGCCTCGACCCAGGAGACCTTCGGGCGGATCATGGGCGAGCTCGCGAAGAGCGACCTGCCGCTCGCCGAGCGCATCGTCACGACCTCGCCCGATGTCACCGTCTCGACCAATCTCGGCGGCTGGGTGAGCCGGCGCGCCGTCTTCAACCGCCTCGACCACGAGGACGTGTTCCGCGCCGAGCAGGTCACCTCGCCCACCATCTGGCGCCAGAGCAGCACGGGCCAGCATCTCGAGCTCGGCATCGCCGAGAACAATCTCTTCCTGATGCTCGCGAGCCTCGGCCTTGCCCACGACCTCTTCGGCGCGCGGCTGATGCCGGTGGCTACGCTCTACGATCCCTTCATCGCCCGCGGCCTCGATGCGCTGATCTATGCCTGCTACCAGGACGCGCGCTTCCTCCTGGTGGCGACACCCTCGGGCATCACGCTGGCCCCCGAGGGTGGGGCCCATCAGTCGATCGGCACGCCCTTGATCGGCATGGCCCAGCCGGGCCTCACGAGCTTCGAGCCGGCCTTCGCCGACGAGGTGGGAGTGACGATGCGCTGGGCCTTCGGCCATCTCCAGGATCCCAAGGGCGGCTCGGTCTATCTCCGCCTCTCGACCCGTGCCATCGCCCAGCCCGAGCGGGAGATGGTGCCCGAGCTCGAGGGCGACGTTCTGGCGGGCGGCTACTGGCTGCGCAGCCCGGGCCCGGGCTGCAGCCTCGCCATCGCGTTCACCGGTGCGGTGGCGCCCGAGGCGCTGGCGGCCCATGAGGCGCTGCTCGAGGACATGCCGGAGGCGGGGCTTCTGGCCGTCACCTCGGCCGATCGGCTGCACGCCGACTGGCGCGCGAACGGCTCAAGGAGCCACGCAGCCCAGCTCCTGGCGCCGCTGGCGCCCGACGCCGCCCTCGTGACGGTGCTGGACGGCCACCCTGCGACGCTGTCCTGGCTCGGCGCCGTGCGCGGCCAGCGCGTGCGGCCCCTGGGTGTCGACCGCTTCGGCCAGTCGGCCGACATTCCGGACCTTTACGCGCTGCACCGAATCGACACGGACGCCATCCTCGACGCCTGCGCCGCCGCCTGTCTGCAGGCGGCGCGGGTCAGGGCAGGGTGACGATCTCGACCCAGTTGGGGTTCTTGCCGACCGCGAGGCGGCCGACCTCGGTGAGCGCGCCGCTCTGCTGGTCGATGCGGTAGTAGGTCAGGTGGTCCGAGAGCTGGCCCACCGCGAGCAGGTGGCGGCCGGTCGGGTCGATGTTGAAGCCGCGCGGCTGTTTTTCAGTCGGATAGCTGGCGACAGGCGCAAGCTCGCCGGTCGACCGGTCGACGGTAAAGGCGGCGAGCGTCGAGGAGGTGCGCTCGGAGCCATAGAGAAAGCGGCCGTCCGGCGTGAGGTGGATGTCGGCGGCCCAGGGCGTCTCCGCAAAGCCCGGCGGCAGAATGCTCACGACCTGCTTCTGGGCGAGCCCGCCCGTCTCGGGCTCGTAGTCGAAGACCGTGATCGAGCCGTCCAGCTCGCCGATGACGTAGACGTGCCGGCCGCTCGGATCGAACACGAGATGCCGCGGCCCGGCGCCGGCCTGCACGGCGGTAGAGGGCGGCGTGCAGGGCTCGAGCCTGCCGCTCGCGGGATCGAGCCGGAACCGCAGGACAATCCCGCCGCCCAGGCTCGCCGCGAGGACGAGCCGGTTGGCGGGATCGGGAATGATCGCATGCGCCTTGGGCTCGGTCGGGATGCTCTGCTGCGGCAGCTGGACGAAGCCCTGCGGCCCTATGGGATTGACGCTGATCTTGTTGCCCCCGTAGGAGGCGCTGAGGAGGAAGCGGCCGCTGCGGTCGGTCGCGATGTAGGCCATGCTGTCGGCCAGCGGCGCGTTGCCCAGATGAGCGAGACGGCCCGTGAGCGGATCGATGCGGAAGCTCGCGACGACGAGCGGCTCGCCTCGTATGCCCGCATGCAAGAAGCGGCGGTCGGGGCTGATCGCCAGCGGCATCGAGCTGCCGCCCTTCGCGATGCCCGGCACCGTCACCCGCTGCACCGTGCTCAGGGCGCCCGAGACCGGATCGAGCGCGAGCACGTGGATATCGCTGTTCTCGCCGTGGCCGACATAGGCGAAGGTGCCGGCGCCGAAGGTCGAGGGCTCGCTCATGGCATGATCTCCGCTACCGAGGCCAGCACGCGGGTGGGACGATAGGGCCAGCGGTCGACCTGATCCTTCCTGGTGACGCCCGTGAGCACGAGGATTGTCTCCATGCCGGCCTCGGTGCCGCCCACGATGTCGGTGTCCATCCGATCGCCCACCATCGCCGCGTCCACGGCGCGGACGCCCAGCTGATCCAGCGCCTCACGCATCATCAGCGGGTTGGGCTTGCCGACGAAGTAGGGCTTGACGCCTGCGGCCGCGGCGATCGTCTGGGCGAAGGCGCCACAGCCCGGCACCATGCCCGTCTCGGTCGGGCCGTTGACGTCGGGGTTGGTGGCGATGAAGCGGGCGCCGGCCATCACCATGCGCACCGCCCGGGTGAGCGCATCGAAGGTGAAGACCTCGGTCTCGCCGAGGACGAAATAGTCGGGGGCCTCGTCGACGAGCTTGAGCCCGAACTCCTCGAGCGCCCGGAAGAGGCCGGGGTCGCCGATCGCGAAGACGGATGCGCCCGGCCGCTGCTGGCGGAGGAAGCGGGCCGTCGCGAGCGCGGCGGTGAAGATCTCGTGCTCCCGGATGCCGATCCCGACCTCGTCGAGGCGGGCCGCGTGATCCTTGGGCGTGAGGCGGGAGTTGTTCGTGAGCAGCAGGAAGGGCGCCTGCGCCGCCCGGAGCCGCTCGATGAACGCGCCGGCCCCGGGGATCGGCCGCCGTCCGTGGACGAGCACACCGTCCATGTCGATTAGGTAGGCCTTGGCGATGGCTCCGCTCCTCTTAGGACGATCGCGCGGCCGTTTATCCATCAGCCTGCTCGGGCTGTCCACGTTGTCGGATCCAAGCCGACCTTGCCGGTGGCCGCCGCAAAGTGTAGACGCCGGACAATATCGGGAGACGGGGACCCGAGGCCGGTTATTCTGCGAGCGGGAGACACCTCATGGACATGACGGGCGAGTACCGGATTCCGGCACCGCGCCAGCGGGTCTGGGAGGCCTTGAACGACCCCCTGATCCTGAAGCGGTCGATCCCGGGCTGCGAGTCGCTGGACAAGGTGTCGGACAACGAGCTCGAGGCGACGGTGCGCGCCAAGGTCGGCCCCGTGAGCGCCAAGTTCCAGGGCAAGGTCACGCTGGGCGACCTCAATCCGCCGGAGAGCTACACGATCAGCGGCGAGGGCAAGGGCGGTGCCGCCGGCTTCGCCAAGGGCGGCGCTACCGTCAGGCTGACCGAGGAGGAGGGTGGCATCACCGTCCTCCGCTACGAGGCCAAGGCCGACGTCGGTGGCAAGCTGGCCCAGATCGGCTCCCGCCTCATCCAGGGCACATCCAAGAAGATGGCCGACGACTTCTTCGGCCGCTTCTCGGAGATCGTGGGTGGCGCCGAGGCTCCGGCGGCAGCACCCGAGGCTGTGGCACCTGCGGCTGAGGCTGCCCCGCCGGCCGAGCCGGCACCGGCTGCCGCGCCAGTGGAGGCGCCTGCAGCGCCCGTCCCGCCGCCACAAGCGAGCGTGCCGCCACAGGCTGCCGCACCACCGCGCCCGGCGCCGGCGGTACGAGGTGGCCTGTCACAGAACCCGCTGATCTGGGTCGGGACGATCGTCCTCATCGTCGTCGTCCTCTTCGGTCTCCTGCGGGCCTGCTCCTGACGCCGGGGTGATCCGCGTCATGGACCCCGGGGCTCGCGTTGACGGAGTCCCGGCCCTCACCTAGTTTCGCGCGACGTCGGGGCTAACGCGCCGCGCCGCAATTTGAGCGTTCGCCGCTCGTCGGGGAAACCCGATACGGCCTCAGTCGCTGGGAGGTGCTGTACCATGAAGGTGTCGATGACGGTCAACGGCAAGCAGGTCAGCGGCGAGGTTGAGCCGCGCACCCTGCTCGTCGAGTTTCTCCGCTACCAGCTCGGTCTCACGGGCACGCATGTCGGGTGCGACACGAGCCAGTGCGGCTGCTGCGTCGTCCATGTCGACGGCAACTCGGTGAAGTCCTGCACCATGCTGGCCGTCCAGGCCGAGGGTGCTGCGGTCAAGACGATCGAGGGCATGAGTGAGGGCGCCGCGCTCCATCCCATTCAGGAGGCGTTCCGCGAGAACCATGGCCTGCAGTGCGGCTTCTGCACGCCCGGCATGATCATGAGCGCCGCCGATCTGCTGGAGAAGCACCCCGATCCGAGCGAGCACGAGGTTCGCGAGTGGCTCGAGGGCAATCTCTGCCGGTGCACCGGCTACCACAACATCGTCAAGGCGATCATGGCGGCGTCCGCCAACATGCGCGGCGTTGCCAAGGCAGCAGAATAAGAAAACCAGGGAGGCCGTAAGATGGCCGAGAAGGGCATTGGCGCTCGTGTCGTCCGCAAGGAGGACCAGCGCTTCATCACCGGCCGGGGCCATTACACCGACGACATCAACCAGCCCGGTCAGACCTACGCCTGCTTCGTTCGTTCGCCTCACGCCCATGCCCGCATCAAGGGCATCAACAAGGCGTCGGCCGAGGGCATGCCCGGCGTGCTCGCGGTCCTGACGGGCGAGGACGTCGCAGCCGAAGGGCTGGGCAATCTCGTCTGCGGCTGGCTGGTCAAGTCCAAGGACGGCTCGCCCATGAAGATGGGCCCGCATCCGCTGCTGGCCCAGGGCAAGGCCCGCTATGTGGGTGACCGCGTCGCGGTCGTCGTGGCCGAGACCTATGCCCAGGCCAAGGATGCCGCCGAGGCCCTCGAGGTCGACTACGAGGAGCTGCCGGCGGTAGCCTTCGTCGGGGATGCGCACGGTTCGGCCGTCACCGTCCATGACGAGGTGGCGAACAACCTGATCTACGATTGGGAGCTCGGCGACAAGGCGGCGACCGACGCGGCCTTCGCCAAGGCTGCGCACGTCACGCGCATGGATCTGGTCAACAATCGCCTGGTTCCGAACGCGATGGAGCCGCGCGCCGCGACCGGCCACTACGACAGCGGCATGGAAGCCTACACGCTCTATGTCACGAGCCAGAACCCGCATGTGGCCCGGCTGGTGATCTCGGCGTTCGTCGGCGTGGCTCCGGAGCACAAGCTGCGGGTCATCGCCCCCGACGTCGGCGGCGGCTTCGGCTCGAAGATCTTCATCTATGGCGAGGAATGCGTCGTCCTTTGGGCCTCGAAGAAGATCGGCGGCCGGCCGGTCAAGTGGACGGCCGACCGCTCCGAGAGCTTCCTTTCCGACTGCCATGGTCGTGACCATGTGAGCCACGCCGAGCTGGCGCTGGACGCGGATGGCAACTTCCTGGCGATGCGGGTGAACACCAAGGCGAATCTCGGCGCCTACATGTCCACCTTCTCGTCCTGCGTGCCGACCTATCTCTATGCCACGCTGCTCGCCGGCCAGTACAAGGCGCCGGCGATCTACTGCGACGTGCAGGCCTACTACACCAACACGGCCCCGGTGGATGCCTATCGCGGCGCCGGCAGGCCCGAGGCGTCGTTCCTGATCGAGACGCTGGTCGAGCAGGCGGCCCACGAGATCGGCAAGGACCCGGCGGAGTTCCGACGTCAGAACTTCATCCCGAATTCGGCCTTCCCGTACCAGACACCGGTGGCGCTCCAGTACGACACGGGCGACTACGGGGCGACGCTGGATGCTGCCCTGAAGCTCGACGACTATGCGGGCTTCGCCCAGCGCAAGGCGCAGTCCGAGGCCAAGGGCAAGCTCCGCGGCATCGGCATCTCGTGCTACATTGAGGCCTGCGGCATCGCACCGTCGGCCGTGGTGGGCTCGCTCGGTGCCGGCGTGGGCCTTTGGGAGAGCGCCAAGGTCCGCTTCAGCCACACCGGCAAGGTGCAGGTCCTGACCGGCACGCACTCCCACGGCCAGGGTCACGAGACGACGTTCAGCCAGCTCATCGCCGAGAAGCTCGGCGTGCCCTACGAGGACGTCGAGGTGATCCACGGCGATACCGAGAAGACGCCGGTCGGCATGGGCACCTATGGCTCCCGCTCGCTCGCGGTCGGCGGCGAGGCGATCGTGAAGTCCTGTGACAAGCTCATTGCCAAGGGCAAGAAGATCGCGGCCCACATGCTCGAGGCGTCCGAGAGCGACATCGAGTTCAAGGACGGCAAGTTCACCGTCGCCGGCACCGACAAGCTGAAGACGATCGGCGAGGTGGTGTTCGCAGCCTATGTGCCGCACAACTATCCGGCCGATCTCGAGCCGGGGATGGAGGAAGGCGCCTTCTTCGATCCGCCGAACTTCACCTTCCCCGCCGGCACCTACATCTGCGAGGTCGAGGTCGATCCGGCGACGGGCGTCGTCGACATCGCCCGCTTCGTTGCGGTCGACGACTTCGGTAACGTCATCAACCCGATGATCGTCGAGGGCCAGGTCCATGGCGGGATCGCGCAGGGCGTCGGGCAGGCCCTGCTGGAGGCGGCGGTGTATGACGAGGTCGGGCCAGCTCCTGACCGGGTCCTACATGGACTATTGCATGCCCCGCGCCAGCAACGTGCCCATGTTCGAGATCGAGACGGCGGCCGGCACGGCCTGCACGTCGAACTCGATGGGGGTGAAGGGCTGCGGCGAGGCCGGTGCCATCGGCGCGCCGGCGGCCGTCATCAACGCGCTCACGAACGCGATCGGCACGCGGGTGGAGATGCCGGCGACGCCCGAGAAGGTTTGGCGGGCGCTTCAGGCAGCACCTGCGGCGCAGGCCGCCGAGTAAGGGAAGGCAGAGGATGTACGAGTTTCGAGTACCACAAGCCCACCTCGCTCGCCGAGGCGGCCAAGCTTCTGGCCGGCGACGAGGACGCCAAGCTGATGGCCGGGGGCCAGACCTATATTCCGACGCTCAAGCAGCGTCTGGCCCAGCCGACCTCCGTGATCGACCTCGGCGGCATCGCCGAGCTCAAGGGCATCAAGGAGGAGGCAGGCGGGCTCACCATCGGGGCGATGACCAAGCACGGTGAGGTCGCAGCGTCCGACGTGGTCAAGCGCGTCATTCCCGCGCTTGCCCAGCTGGCCGAGATGATCGGCGACCCGCAGGTCCGCAATCGCGGCACCATCGGCGGCTCGATCAGCAACAACGACCCGGCTGCCGACTATCCGGGCGCCCTTTTGGCGCTCGGTGCCACGGTCCGCACCAACAAGCGCGAGATCAAGGCGGACGACTTCTTCACGGGCATGTTCGAGACGGCGCTCGGGCCGGACGAGATCGTGACGGCCGTCCACTTCCCGAAGCCGGAAAAGGCCGCCTACACCAAGTTCCGGAACCCGGCCAGCCGCTACGCGATCGTGGGCGTGTTCGTGGCCAAGACGGGCGCAGGCGTGCGGGTCGCGGTCACCGGTGCGGGCCCATGCGCCTTCCGCTCGAAGGAGCTTGAGCAGGCGCTGGGCTCGAGCTGGTCGGCGGGCGCCGTGGACGGCGTCTCGATCCCGGCCGACGGTCTGAACAGCGACATCCACGCCAAGGCCGACTACCGCGCCCATCTCATCAAGGTGATGGCGAAGCGCGCCGTCGCAGAGGTTGGCTGAGCCGGCACTCCTTCGAGATCGGCATGAGAAGGGGGCCTCCGGGCCCCCTTCCTCGTCTCAGGAGGCGCTGTCCGGTTGGCGACGTCCACTGGCCAGCCGGGACAGGAGCCAGGTCGCGGCGAAGCCCGTGACGGCGCCCGCCACGTTGATGCCCCAGTCCCTGGGCGAGGGGGTTCGCCCGAGCGAGAGGAACTGGAGCACCTCGCCGATGCCGCCGGCGAGGATGAGGATGCCCAGCTGAACCGAAGGCGTGCCGCGTGGCGTCGACAGCCGCAGCAGGCTCGCGATGGTCGCGAAGATCAGGAAGTGGCCGAGCTTCGCCACCAGCTCGCGCGAGAGGAGCCCGTCCAGCGCCCTGGACGACCAGTCCACGACCTCGTCTCGGACGATGTGCGGCGCCACCAGGAGCACGAGCCCTATGACGCCGGCGCCGACAAGCCCGCCGAAGAGGCGAGGCCGCTCGGCGCGCCGCGCCAGGAGGACCCCGCCCCAGAGAATGACCGCGGCCCAGCAGAGGGAGAGCATCGCCGCCAGAAGCTTGAAGGGTGCGGACAGACCGAGCCCCTGGAGGCTGACGCTGCGGACCTCGATCACGCCCGGCGTGTCGTGCAGGCGGATGATCACCGCCATCTCGGTCGGGTCCCCGTGCGAGGGGACGGTGCCGACATAGCGGGTCCAGCCCGTCGTTCCGGCGAGCCGCGCTAGGTCGCCCCGAGGGTCGCCCAGATAGGTGCCGTCTGACTGCCGTTCCAGGAGATAGACGCGGGCGCGCTGCCAGCTCTCCGGCCCGGCGGCCACGCCGATGGTGCGCAGGTCGACCGCAAGCCGCCATGCGATCTCATCGCCCTGCGCCGGGATGGTCTGGCGGATGCTGACCATCGGATCGGCCGGCGTCGCCTCGAGAACCAGCACCCCCTTCTCGAGACGCACTTGGCTTGGCGGGTCCGCCTGCCAGCCGGCCGGCGGCCCTTCGCCGGATCCCACGAACGTGCCGTCCGCCAGACGTTCGCCGCCGAGCGGCGCATAGTGGTTGGGGAAGGTGAAAAGGCCAGCCGTGACGAGGGTGAGAAGCACCGCCACGGCGGGCCAGATCCAGCCTCCCCGGGCCGGAGCGGCCGTCGCCCTCCTGCTCAGGGCGAGGCGCTCGCCGGTCGGATCACCTTGAGGCTGCCGCGGAGCATGGAGCCTGCGCCGAAGCCCACGAGCACCCCAGCGCTGTTTCGCAGCCAGTCGCTGATCTGGGCCGAGCGATCATCCGTCATGAGCTGCACCGCCTCGAACAGCGCCGCGAGGCACAAGAGCAGGAGGAACGCCTGCCAGCGTCGCTCGCGTCGCACGCCGAAGGCGGTGATGCCGCTCATGATCACGAAGAGCGTGAAGTGGCCCCAGTCAGCCACCGATTCCGGGTCCACGCCCGTGAGGTGGAGGACGTGGTCGACAAGGCCGAGAAAGGCCTCCCGAGGCACGGCCGACATCAAGAGCAGGAAGATGCTGCCCGAGACGGACCCGACGAGGAGACCGGCAAGCCAGCGGCTCTCGAGGGTGGAGATGAGCAGCCAGCCGCCGGCACCGATCACGATGATCCAGGCGACCGCCACGAGCGGATAGCCGATCCGATAGGCCAAGGAGACCCGGCCGGCGCTCATCGAGAGGCCGCTCACCGTCATCTCGCCGGTCGTGTGGGCAAGCGTAGCCGAGATCGAGAGGGTCTTGATCGGCTCGCGAAAGACGAAGAGATCGGCGTAGCGCCGCGGCGCGCGTGTCCCGCAGCCCCAGAAGAGCTTGAAGGGGTCGGCATAGACCTTGGCGCCGGAGGCGGTGCGGCCGAGAAGCGAGACCATCGCGTGCTGGTAGCCCGGGTGTGGCCCCGGCACCACGTTCCGGCAGCCGACCACGGCCTCGAGATAGAAGCTCTGGACGCCCGGCGGGACCGTCATCTGCTGCGTGACGCCGACGCTTTTCCTGTGATCGTCGTTGTCGAGCACGAGCGTCCCGTCGACCAGTCGGGGGGCTCCTCGGATCTCCCAGTCGGCGAGGGCGTTGCCGTCCTTGGCGGCCGAGAATGTCGGGTTGGTGAGAAGCTCGCCCGGCACGCGTGTGAAGCGGACCTCGTGGTCGGCAATCACGAAGGTGGCGACCAGGACCAGCAGGCTCAGGACGAGCCATGGCCACAAGCGACGCCAGAAGGCCCGGTCGGCGCGCAGGGCGTCGAGCGCGACCTTCAAGCGCATGGCTGCCATTCGATGTGGGTGGGGCATGACGACCGGCGAAGCATCACCTATCCTCCTAGCTGAGCCGGGAGATGAATGCCACCCGCCGGCTCGGCAAGAGGCGTGTCGGCAGGCGTTTCGGGCAGCTCGGCTTGCGTCCACGGCCACGCTGGTGCTTGATCGCCAGGAGTGTCACCGAACACCGATCCGCCCGTTCTGATCCTCGGAGCCCCATGTCCCACACGCCTGCCTCCATCGATGCGACCGTCGAGCTCCTGTCGTCGGGAAGCTATGTCGCCGACCGGCCGCTCGCCACCGCCCTCTACCTGGCGCTCGCGCTCGGCCGTCCGCTTTTCCTCGAGGGTGAGGCCGGTGTCGGCAAGACCGAGATCGCCAAGGTTCTCTCCGAGACTCTGGGACGGCGGCTGATCCGCCTCCAGTGCTACGAGGGTCTCGATGTCGCATCGGCCGTCTACGAGTGGAACTATCCGCGCCAGATGCTCGAGATCCGTCTCGCGGAGGCGGCCGGCAATGCCGACCGCCGGGGCTTGGCGCAGGACATCTTCACCCGGGAGTTCCTGATCGAGCGCCCGCTGCTGCAGGCGCTAGAGCCGTCGCCCCACGGTGCGCCGATCCTTCTCATCGACGAGCTGGACCGCACCGACGAGCCGTTCGAGGCGTTTCTCCTCGAGGTGCTCTCCGACTTCCAGATCACGATCCCCGAGATCGGGACGATCCGGGCCGAGCAGCCGCCCATCGTCATCATCACCTCGAACCGCACGCGCGAGATCCACGACGCCCTCAAGCGCCGCTGCTTCTATCACTGGGTCGACTATCCGACCGCCGAGCGTGAGCTCGAGATCATTCGGGTGCGCCTGCCGGGCGTCGAGGAGCGGCTGTCGCGGCAGATCGTGGCCTTCGTGCATGCGCTCCGCGGTCAGGACCTCTTCAAGCTGCCGGGCGTGGCCGAGACCCTCGACTGGACGCGTGCCCTCAACACGCTCGACTGCCTGGAGCTGTCGCCCGAGGTGATCAACGACACGCTCGGCACGCTGCTCAAGTACCAGGACGACATCGCCAAGATCAAGGGCTCGGAGGCGGCCAAGATCCTGGCCGAGATCAACATGAAGATCGACCACGTCCGTCACTGAGGCGCCCATGGCCGAGGCTCCGACAGGCGGCAAGCTCGCCCGCAACATCATGCACTTCGCGCGGGCGCTCAGGGCGGCCGGGATACCGGTCGGGCCGGGGCGCGTGCTCGATGCGCTGAAGGCCGTTGAGGTCGTGGGCGTCGCTCGCCGCTCGGATCTCTACTGGACGCTGTTTGCGGTCTTCGTGACTCGGCAGGACCAGCGCGAGCTGTTCGATCAGTGCTTCCACGTCTTCTGGCGCGATCCGCAGATCCTCGAGCGGATGATGAGCCTGCTCCTGCCGCAGCTCGAGCAGGAGGGTCCCGCACCGCCGGAGCAGGAGGTGAGCCGGCGCGTGGGCGAGGCCCTCGGGCCCGAGAAGAAGCCGGGCAAGGGCGAGACGGAGGAGGACAGCGAGGAGCCCGCGCTCGAGCTCGATGCCGTCCTCACCTGGTCGGCGAAGGAGCTGCTGCAGGCCAAGGACTTCGAGCAGATGTCGGCCGACGAGCTCCTGGCCGCCAAGCGCGAGATCGAGAAGCTGCGCCTGCCGATCATGGATGTGCCGACGCGACGCTTCGTGCCCGATGCGCATGGCCGCCGGATCGACATGCGGCGAACGCTGCGCCAGTCCCTCCGGGGTGGCGGCGGCGCCATCGATCTCATGCGCAAGACGCGCCTGCGCCGCCATCCGCCGCTCGTCATCCTGTGCGACATCTCGGGTTCGATGAGCCGCTACTCCCGCATGCTGATGCTGTTCATGCATGCGGTGACGAACGATCGGGACCGGGTTTTCAGCTTCCTTTTCGGCACAAGGCTCACCAACATCACGCGTTATCTGCGTCGTCGCGACGTTGACATCGCGCTCGACAAGGTGGGCGAGATCGTCCTCGACTGGTCCGGTGGCACGCGCATCGGCCACTGCCTCGAGGAGTTCAATCGTGTCTGGTCCAGGCGGGTCCTGGGCCAGGGGGCCGTGGTGCTGATAATCAGCGACGGGCTCGACCGCGACGCCGGTGCTGGCCTCGCCGTCGAGATGGAGCGTCTGCACAAGAGCTGCCGCCGGCTCATCTGGCTCAACCCCTTGTTGCGCTACGACGGCTACAGCCCCATCTCCTCGGGGGCCCGGGCGATGATCCGCCATGTCGACGATTTCCGAACGGTGCACAATCTGGAGAGCCTCGCGGCGCTGACTCAGGTGCTTTCTGCGGCCAGCGGGCGCCGCGCGGAAGGGCTCTCCGAGTGGGTCGCCGCCTCAGAGGAAAGGAACGCGGGATGAGTGCTTCGACCTTTCGCGATGACCAGCTGCTCGACCAGGCGCAGGCTTGGCGGGGCGAGGGCCGGAAGGTGGCGATCGCCACCGTGGTCAACACTTGGGGCTCCTCGCCACGTCCGGCCGGGAGCCAGCTCGTGGTCGACGACCAGGGCAACATGCTGGGCTCCGTCTCGGGCGGCTGCATCGAGGGTGCCGTCGTCAAGGAAGCCCTCGAGATCATGGAGGGCGCGCCGCCCAGGGTGCTGGATTTCGGCGTCAGCAACGAGCAGGCCTGGGAGGTCGGCCTCGCCTGCGGGGGCAAGGTGCAGGTCTATGTCGAGGCGCTGCAGTGAGGCACGACCTTCTCGGCGCGCTCAACGCCGCCCGGGCGGCCAAACGCCGTGCCTGCCTCGTGCGCCTGCTCGCCACCCATGAGGAGAGCCTCGTGGTGGACGGCGAGGTCGTGGCGGGCATCCAGCTCTCGCCGGAGCTGATGGCGGCGGTCGAGAACGCCCATCGGCGTGACCGAAGCCAGACCGTCGAGACGCCGTCCGGCACGGCCTTTCTTCAGGTCTTCAACCCGCCGCTGCGGCTCGTCGTGGTGGGTGCGGTCCACATTGCCCAGGCGCTGGCGCCGATGGCGGCGCTCACGGGCTATGCCGTGACGGTGGTCGATCCGCGCAGCTCCTTCGCGTCCGATGCGCGCTTTCCCGATGTGGTGCTCAACGACGACTGGCCGGACGAGGCCATGGAGGCGCTGGCGCCCGATCGGCGGACGGCGGTGGTGACCCTCACCCACGATCCCAAGCTCGACGATCCGGCACTCGATGTCGCCCTCAGGTCGGACGCCTTCTATATCGCCGCGCTGGGATCCAGACGCACCCATGCTGGTCGGCTCGAGCGGCTGAAGAAGCTTGGGCACGACGAGGCGACCCTGGCCCGGATCAAGGGACCCGCTGGCCTCGACATCGGCGCCGTCAGTCCTGCCGAGATCGCTGTCTCGATCATGGCCGAGATCACGCAGACCCTGCGCCACAGGGACTGAGAGCGGGGGCCGTGCGGACGGCCCCCTGAAGCCTCAGATCGGGATCGTGTCGGGCGCCCAGTCCGGGCCCTTGTAGTCGAAGGCGAGCTGCTTTGGCGTCAGGCCGAAGCAGTTCATGTCGTCGGGGTCCGTCGATTTCCAGATGGTGACGTCGCGCAGCTCGCGCCGGTGCAGGTCGACCAGCATCCGGTCGCGCAGATAGGCGAGATAGGTCTGCGCATAGGCGGTTCGGCAGATGTAGCCCTTGCCGAAACCGCAGAGGAAGAGGGTCAGCTCCTCCTTCCAGCGCTCGAGAAACGCGAAGGTCGCCATCGTGATCTGCGGGTAGGAGGCGACCAGGAAGTCGTCCAGGCAGATGATACCCTCGGGCGACAGCAGCATCTCGGCGATCGCCAGATCGTTCGCGACGGCACGGCCGCTGTGCTCGCCGTCGATGTGGATCCAACGGAAGGTGCCGGCCATCGACAGGAGCTCGGCATCGCCGCGAATTTGCTGCGACATCTGTCGGTAGTAGATGTTGTTCTTGGCACGGATCTGCTCGATCACGTCCGTCGCTTCCTTGCGGAGCGCCGGATCGACGAAGACGCAGGTCTCGTCCGCACCGGAGTGAAGCGCCAGGAGGGCGGCCGACTTGCCCTTGAGCACGCCGATCTCCATGAGGTTGCCCCCAACGCCCAGCCCTCGCTGGAAGCTCAAGAGGCAGTCCCAGGAGGCGATGGCCTCGTCGCTGAACCAGCCCCCGACGTCACCGAACTCGGTCGTGTAGCGCCGGAACGGCAACAGGTCGCTCTCGTCCTCGGGGACGGTGACGGCAGCCGCTCGCGGGCTCTTGGAGACCTGCCGTCGGGCGATATAGGCTGCATCGACGAGCTTGGTCGCCAGTCCCAGCGTCATCCGGTTGGTCCAGGCCAAGCGCTTCAGGCGCTGGGTCATCGAGAATACGGTATTGCTCATCCTCGAAGGGTCTCCGGAACGGCGGGGGCGAGGGCGAGGCCGCAGCGCGACCGACTTGGCGATTGGCTCAGCGTCTGATACCCGGCCTGAGCACACCCTGTCACGGGTGATCCGAGGGCCGTCTGCACGATCGCGATACCGGGAGGCGCAATGATAGTGCCCGGATCGTCCGTTACAAGGGCCCCATTCGTGGTGGGCGGAATTGCGGGACGCGAGGATCGCAGGTGACGGACGAGCCCCAGGTTGACGCGGTGATCGATGCGCGCGGGCTGGCCTGCCCGATGCCGCTCGTCAAGGCCCGCCAGGCGTTGATGGTCCTCCCCGTCGGGGCCGTGGTCCGCGTTCTGGCGACGGACCCGGCGGCGCCGCGGGATTTCGAGGACTTCGCCGAGGCGACCGGGCACGAGCTTCTGGACCAACGTGAGGCGGATGGCGTCTTCGCGATCGTCCTGGTGAAGGGCCGCTGACGATAGTGCGCCCCCCGGGCTCGCGGAGGCCCTGCGCGAGCGCTATATCCGTTCGGAGATGACGGCGGCGACAGAAGGCGGCGGCGACGTTCCATGTGGTTCGGTGAGCGTGCGATCGACGAGGCGGCCGGTGCCCTGCTCGCCCATGGCGTCCGGGCGCCGGGGGCGATGTTCAAGAAGGGGCGCAGGCTGAGCGAGGCGGATATCGCGGCCCTGCGCACGGCCGGCGTCGAGCGCGTCGTTGTGGCCGTTCTCGAGACGGGCGACGTGGCCGAGGACGAGGCTGCGGGGCGCCTCGCCCGGGCGGCGGCCGGTGCTGGGACAACGGTCGCCGAGGCGTTCACTGGCCGGGCCAACATCCATGCGGAGGGGCGGGGCCTGCTCGTCCTCGACGAGGAGCGCATCCACCGCCTCAATCTCGCCGACGAGGCGATCACCATAGCGACCCTGCAGCCCCACGTCGTGGTCGACGCGCAGGCCATGGTGGCGACCGTCAAGATCATTCCTTTTGCTGCCCCTGCCGCGGCGGTCGAGCGCTGTCTCGACATGCTGGCCGAGGGCCCGCTTGTGCGGGTCGCTGCCTTCCGACCGTGGCGATGCCGGCTGATCCAGACCGAGCTCGAGGGCACGAGCGCCAAGATGCTCGACAAGACGGTGCGTGTGACGGCCGAGCGCGTCGCGCGGGTCGGCGGCGAGCTGCTCGGCGAGACGCGCTGCGCGCACCGAGCCGAGGCGCTGGCCCCCGCGATCCGCGAGGCCGAGGCGGCGGGGTTCGACATGCTGCTGATCGCCGGGGCGTCGGCGATCACCGATCGCCGCGACGTGCTGCCGGCGGGCGTCGTGCTGGCAGGCGGTTGCATCGAGCATTTCGGCATGCCCGTCGATCCGGGTAACCTCCTGCTGATGGCGCGGCTCGGTGGGCGGCCCGTTCTGGGCCTGCCCGGCTGCTGCCGCTCGCCCAGGCTCAACGGCTTCGACTGGGTGCTGGAGCGACTTGCCGCCGGGATCGAGGTGGGCCGCGACGACATCATGCGCATGGGTATCGGCGGGCTGCTGATGGAGATCGGCTCGCGACCGCAGCCCCGCGAGGGGTTGCCCGCGACCCGGACAGCCGCGCCGAAGATCGCATCGCTCGTTCTGGCGGCCGGTCAATCGCGTCGCATGGGCGGCCCGAACAAGCTTCTGGCGGAGGTCGACGGCAAGCCCTTGGTCCGGCACGCTGTCGAAGCTGCGCTCGCCTCACGGGCGGCGCAGGTGGTCGTGGTCGTCGGCCACCAGCAGCACGAGGTGAGGAAGGCGCTGCGCGGCTGCAAGGCACGCTTCGTCACCAACGACGACTTCGCCGCCGGCCTGTCGACATCCCTCAAGGCCGGCATCGGGGTGCTCGGTGAGGATGTGGATGGAGCGGTGGTCTGCCTTGGCGACATGCCGCGGATCGCGCCGGCGCACATCGATCGGCTGATCGCAGCCTTCAACCCGCTCGAGGGCCGCACCATCGTGGTGCCGACCTGGCAGGGCAAGCGCGGCAATCCGGTGCTGTGGGGCCGGGCGCATTTTCAGGAGTTCGGGGCTCTGGCCGGCGACGTCGGTGCCCGCCACCTGATCGGCCAGCACGCTGACGAGCTGGTGGAGGTCGCGATGGAGGACGCAGCGAGCCAGATCGACGTCGACACGCCCGAGGCGCTGGCAGCACTCAAAGGAGCTCTCGCGTGACCGTCGACATCGCCTCGCTTCGAGCCGAGTTCCCCATTTTTACGCAGCGGCCGGCGCCGTTCCACTATCTGGACAACGCCGCCACCGGCCAGATCTGCAGCGCTGCCGTGCGGGCGCTCCTGGCCTATGAGACGGCGGGCCGCGCCAACGTGAAGCGCGGCGTCTACCGCATGGCCGACGAGGCGACGGCCGCCTTCGAGAAGGCGCGTGGCGAGATCGCCGCATGGCTGGGTGCTGCCCATCCGGACGAGGTGATCCTGACGAGCGGGACGACGCTCGGTCTCAACATCGCGGCCCATACGCTGGTCGGCCGACTGCATGCCGGTGACGAGATCCTCCTCTCGCTCCTCGAGCATCACAGCAACATCGTGCCCTGGCAGCTCGCGGCGGAGCGGGTCGGCGCCGTGATCCGCGCCATCCCGGTCACCGACGAGGGGACGCTGGATCTCGATCGGCTGGAGGAGGTGTTGACCGAGCGGACGCGCATCATCTCGGTAACGCATGCCTCGAACGTGACAGGTGCGATCAGCGATCTTGGCAGGCTCAAGGAGGCTGCTGCTGACGTGGGTGCCTTTCTCGTGGTGGACGGCGCGCAGCGGGTTCCGCACGGGCCGGTCGACGTCCAGGCCATCGGCTGCGACGTCTATGCCTGCTCGGGCCACAAGATGTTCGGTGCCACCGGGGCCGGTGCCCTCTGGGTCCGCAAGGATCTTCTGGCCGACCTGCCGCCGTTCCTGGGTGGTGGGGAGATGATTCGCGAGGTGACGATCGAGCGCACGACCTATGCGCCGCCGCCGCATCGCTTCGAGCCCGGCACCCCGCCCATCGGTCCGGCTATCGCGATGGGCGCTGCTGCCGGCTGGCTCGCCACCCAGGACTGGTCGGAGATCGGCGCGCACGAGATGGCGCTGACCGAGCGGCTCCTGGACGGGCTCGGCGCCATCCCCGGCGTCCGCGTGTTGGGCCCGAAGGGCCTTCAGGGTCGCGTCGGCGTCGTCGCCTTCGACGTCGAGGACGTCCATGCCCACGATGTCTGCCAGATGCTCGACGGCCACGGCGTCTGCCTGCGCGGCGGTCATCATTGCGCGCAGCCATTGATGGAGCGGTTCGACCTCGACGCCACCGCCCGCGCGAGCCTCGCCCTCTACAATGACGATGCCGACATCGACGCGCTCCTGAACGGCCTCGAGACCACGATCAGGAAGCTCCGATGACGGCCACGAGCCCGGGCCGTCCGGCCGGGACGAGGAACGGATAGGCCCAAGATGTCCGACACGATCTACAACGACGCCATCATCGCCGAGGCCAAGGCCAAGGTCGGCGCGGGCGAGCTGCCCGACCCCGATGTCCGCCTGCGCCGCGACAATCCCCTGTGCGGCGATCGTGTCACGCTCGATCTAGGCCTCGAGGACGGGCACGTGGCGTCCGTCGCTCACAAGACACGAGGATGCCTCCTGACCCAGGCGGCGGCCTCCATCCTCGCCCGCCACGCGGTCGGCGCGGACCTCAAGGAGGCGCGCAAGGTCAAGGCCGAGATCGAGGCCCTCCTGGCGGGCAGGGACAGCACGCCGTCCTGGCCGGAGCTCGCGATGTTCGAGCCGGTGCGCGCCGTCCGCAGCCGCCACGAATGCGTGCTTCTTCCTTTCGAGGCCCTGGAGGAGGCGCTGGCCGGGGCTTCCGGGGCGAGCTGAGGACCGTTCCCTTGTGGATCCGCGACATCTCGCAGCCGCTGCGTCCCGGGATCCCCGTCTATCCGGGCGATACGCCGTACGCGGCTGACTGGACGGCGCGGATCGGCGAGGAATCGCCGGTCAATGTCGGTGCCGTCTCGATGACGACACATTGCGGCACGCATCTCGACGCCCCGCTGCACTACGACCCGGCCGGCGCCCCGATCGACGGGCTGGACCTGTCGCTGCTCGTCGGGCCTTGCTGCGTGCTGGATCTCCGTCACTGTTCCGGCATTGTTACCGCGGCGATGCTTCCCGAAGGCGGGCTGTTGCCGAGGGTCCTGCTGCGCACCCGCGATGGCGCCGCGATCGAGCGCTGGAGCCCCGGCTACCGTGCGATCGCGCCGGAGGCGATGGAGCACCTCGCTGCCGCTGGGGTCGATCTTGTCGGCATCGACACGCCCTCGGTCGACCCGGCGGACGATGTTGCGCTGCCGGCCCACATGACGGCGCGGCGGCTGGGCCTGCTGCTGCTCGAGGGCCTCGTGCTCGACGACGTGCCGGCCGGCGCCTACGAGCTGATCGCCCTGCCGCTGCGCCTCACGGGCATGGACGCCTCGCCGGTACGGGCGATCTTGAGAAAGCTGCCCCGGTAGGTCGGCCACGCTTGGCCGGCGCGTCCCGATCCCGAGGGCCGGGCTCACTGCCGCTCTGCCGGCGGCGCAACGCATTAGATCCATCAGCCAAGTCGCAGGCGCCGGGGACGGCTGGAGGGGACGGCCGCGGTGTCTGGTCGGCACAGCTCTGCGCGCAGCCGCCGACCTCGGTCGGTGGGAACCGGGACACACAGCGGGCGTTCTGTGACGCGTTGGCGACCCAGGAACGTCGCGGCGGACACGCGGTGTTCGATGCTTCGGGACGAGACGCTCTCGCCGCGACCCCGTCATCATGGATGGCGTGCTCGAGCATGACATTCAACCTCTTCACGCGGCCGATGGCGGCATCTCAGCGCCCTGGAGCGCCTTCTGGTGGGGCAGGGCTTGGGCCGGAAACTCGGTCGGCTGGCGGAGAAGCGTGTCAATCTCGACATGCTCGGTCGGAGTATCGTCAGGCAGATTGCTATTGCGATCCCCTTAGGTTAGCGTCATTGTTTAAAGATAGAAATAAGCTGCTCGACGGCCCGTGCTCTTGCCCCGCGGGACACGCCCCAGCTGCAATTCGGAGGAGATCGAGGGTGCAAAAGCCCATGTTGTGCTTCGATCTAGGGAGCCTTCTCGATGGCTCTGAGGGCGCCTACCCGGAACGGGAGGCACCACCGGCCCCGCCCGTACAAGAGGTGCTCGCCGCCATCCCTGAGGCGCTGAATGCCTATCGGGTTGTCATCCTGCCCGGCAGGAGGACCTCTGATCGTGACCTCGATCAGCTTCGCCGGCGGGTGCGCTCGCATCTCTGCGATCGATATGGCCTGCAGCGTGGCTATCTGATGTTCACGCTGTTGCGGTTCTCTACCCGGAGACGGCTGAGCCCCTCCGCTCGGCGGGCTTATCGCGTCGGACCAACCGAGGCACAGGGCGCGGTGCTCGCCTAGCGGCCGGTCCGGCGGATGGCCTGAATGGCCGTGTCGAGGGCGGAGAGAAAGCGCGAGCGATCCTGCTTCGCGAACGGCCGGCCACCGCCACGAATCTCGCCCGTCTCCCTGAGGACGGTCAGAAGGTTGCGCGTCGCGAGGTCGCTGCCGATCGAGCTTTCGGTGAACGGTCGGCCGTTGGGTGCTATGACCCTTGCGCCCCGCTTCACGCAGCGGTCCGCCAGAGGCACGTCCGTCGTCACCGCGATGTCGCCCGTGCCGATGTGCTCGGCGATCCAGTCGTCTGCCCGATCGAGGCCCTCGGTGACGATCACCCGCTCGATCAACGGTGAGGTCGGCACCCTCAGCCAATCGTTCGCCACGACATAGACCTTGAGCCCATAGCGGCCGGCGACCCGGTAGATCTCCTCCTTGACCGGGCAGGCATCGGCATCGACGAAGATCTCGAGCAAGCGACCTCCTCTCAGATGGGCTGAGCGCGGTGCTCGATATGGGCCGCGCGCGCGGGAGCCAGCGCTTCCAGCATGGCCGCGTGCAGCGGCGCCGGCGCCACGACAAGGCCGTCGTGGCGCGGCTCGGGCCGATTGAGGGTGATCGGCTCGCCGTTCGCATCGGTCGTCCGCATGCCCGCCTCGTCGAGCATCAGCACGGCGGCGGCGATGTCCCAGTCGTGACTGCGGCGCCAGGAGACGTAGCCCGCGAAGCGGCCGGCCGCGACCAGAGCCAGCTTGTAGGCGAGCGAGCCTATGGTGCAGACCTCTGCCATCGGCAGCATCGCCTTGAAGTTCCGACGCCGGTTCTCGGTGCTGCTGCAGAGGATGCGTGCCCCGTCGAGCGTGCCCTGGCCGCTGCCGGTGACCCGGGTGCCGTTGAGGAACGTGCCCATGCCGCGGGCCGACTCGAAGAGCTCGCCGGTAGCCGGATTGAGGATGAGGCCCAGCTCGGGACGGCTCGCCTCGAGAAGAGCCACGCTGATCGTGAACTCGGGCAGGCCTTCGGCGAAGGAGCGGGTGCCGTCGATCGGGTCGACGATCCAGACCCACGCGCGCTCGAGCCGCAGGCGATCGTCCGGTGTCTCCTCCGACAGCCACGCGGCCTCCGGAAGCAGCGCCGAGAGCGCCTGCTTCAGGTAGCGATCGACCGCGAGGTCGGCGTCGGTGACGATCTGGCCCGGCGCCTTCTCCCAACGGTCGTAGCCGCTCCGGAAGTAGCGCATGGCAAGCCGGCCGGCCTCCTGGACTGCCGCTCGGGTGCCGCCGAGCAGAGGTGCGCCGATCACGATCGTTCGCCCCCGTCGGCGGGCCAGATCGGCCGACCACTGCCCGGCAGCCCGTACTCGGTCCAGCGCGTCGTCACCCGCTCGATGATCTCCGCGCTCATGCGGAGCTTGCGCCCCCACTCGCGTCTGGTCTCGGGCGGCCATTTGTCGGTGGCGTCGATGCCGAGCTTGCCGCCGAGGCCGGCATCCGGCGAGGCGAAGTCCAGATAGTCGATGGGCGTGCCCTCGATCACCACGAGGTCGCGCCCGGGATCGACCCGCGTGCTGATCGCCCAGACCACGTCGGTCCAGCTGCGGGCGTCGATGTCGTCGTCCACGACGATCACGAGCTTCGTGTACATGAACTGGCGAAGATAGGACCAAACGCCCATCATCACGCGGCGTGCGTGGCCCGGGTAGGCCTTCCTGATCGAGACGACGGCGATGCGATAGGAGCAGCCCTCGGGCGGCAGCCAGAAGTCGACGACCTCGGGGAACTGCTGCTGGAAGAGCGGCAGGAAGACGTCGTTCAGCGCCTCGCCCAGCACCGAGGGCTCGTCGGGCGGCCGACCGGTGAATGTCGAGAGATAGATGGGCTGGCTGCGCCGGGTGATGGCGCTGATGGTGAACACCGGGAAACGCTCGACCGAATTGTAGTAGCCCGTGTGGTCGCCATAGGGGCCCTCGTCGCCCATCTCGTCGAGGCTGACATGGCCCTCGAGCACGATCTCGGCCGTGGCCGGCACCTTGAGCGGCACGCTCACGCAGTCGACCAGCTCGACCCGCTTGCCCCGGAGAAGGCCGGCGAACTGGTACTCGGACATGGTGTCGGGCACGGGCGTCACCGCGGCCAGCGTGGTGCCGGGGTCGGCGCCGATCACGGCCGCCGCCGGCAGCGGCTCGCTGCGCTCGCGCTTCCAGCGCCGGTGATGCTGGGCACCGCCCCGGTGCCTGAGCCAGCGCATCAGCGTCCGGTTCCTGCCGAGCACCTGCATCCGGTAGATGCCGAGGTTGAAGGCGTCCTCGCGCGCCTTCCCCGGTCCTTTGGTGACGACGAGTGGCCAGGTGATCAGGGGAGCGGGCTCCCCCGGCCAGCAGCCCTGGATCGGGAGCTGCCCGAGGTCGATCTCGCTCGCCCCGCAGCACGACCTCCTGCGCCGGCCCCCGGCCCACCGTCTTGGGCTTCATCGAAAGCGCCGCCTTCATCAGCGGGCAGCATCTCGACAGCCTCGCTGAAGCTTTCGGGCGGCTGGGGCTGCTTGAAGAAGGCCAGCATCTCGCCCAGCGCCCTGAGCTCGGACGGCTCCCGCCCCATGCCCCAGGCGACGCGCTCGACCGTGCCGAAGAGGTTGGTCAAGAGCGGCATGCCGAAGCCCCGGACATTCTCGAAGAGCACCGCCGGCCCCTTCTCCGCCAGAAGTCGGGTGTGGATCTCGGTGATCTCGAGCTCCGCCGAGACCGGCGCCTCCACGCGCACCAGCCGGCCGCGCGCCTCGAGATGGGCGATGAAGGAGCGGAGGGAATCGAAGGGCACGGGATCGGCCTCTGCGGAAAGCGGCTGTCGGCGCCAACCTGATGCGCCGGACCCGTACCGGCAAGGGTCCCGCATCGCCGCCGCCCGTCTGCGGGCCGTCACCGGTCGCTCCGACCCGTACCCGCCGCCCTCGCGCCTGCCGACGGGGGACCACCGGCGCCGAGCGTCGCCTGCAACCGCTGCGCCGAGCGAGGCCCTCAGGCCACAGTGCTTCCACTTGATCGAGCAGCCCATCGAGGCGAGCTGCTCGGCCGGGCCGTGGCCGGTTCTGGCGACGAGCCGCATCGCCTCGACCAGCTCGCGGCGGGCATCGGGAACGAGGGTCGTCCGCGAGGCGTCGAGGCGGCCGCGATACTGAAGGCCCAGATCGGCATTGTAGCCGAAGAAGTCGGGCGTGCAGACGGCGCCGTAGGCGCGCGCCACCTCCTGTGTCGCGTCGTGCAGGTAAGGGAAAGGAAAGTCGTTGGCGGCGGCGAAGCGCTGCCATGCTCTCGAAGCTGTCGGCCGGATAGGCTTGGGCGTCGTTGGAGCAGATCGCGACCATGGCGATCCCGTCCGCCGCCAGCTCGCGGGCGTCCGCGACGAGCCGCCCGACGATCGCCTTCACATAGGGACAGTGGTTGCAGATGAAGGCGACGACGGTGCCCCTCGCACCCCTGACGTCGGCCAGGCGGTAGTGCCGGCCATCGGTCCCGGGCAGCTCGAAATCCGGAGCTGGCGTGCCGAATGCGCAGATCGGCGGCGTTGCTGCCATCGGGAGCCTCCCCTGCCCAAGGTTGCGGAAAAGCCGATCGAGCTTGCGGAACAGGGCACAGCTCGGCTACCCGCGGACGGTAGCCTGCCACATTGGGGCGCCATCCGTCCGATGCAAGCTCTCGCGGCATGAGGCACTCCCCGCCGCCGGCCGGCTATGCCAGCGCCGGTCGGCTCCTCGCCTGGGCCTCTTGGGACTGGGCATGCTCACCCTTCTTCTCGGTCATCATCACCTTCGTCTTCGCCACCTATGTGACCAAGGCCGTGGCGCCGGACGCGATCGCCGGCACGGCCGCCTGGGGCTTCACGATGACGGCGAGCGCGCTCGCGATCGCCGTCTTGAGCCCGATCCTGGGTGCTCTCGCCGACGCGGTGGGCAGGCGCAAGCCGTGGCTCGGCACGCTCACGCTGATCGGTGCCGCCGCCTCGGCCCTTCTCTGGCTCGTGACGCCCGAGCCGAGCCGCCTCATGCTGGCGCTCGGGCTCGTTTTCCTCGGCAACCTCGCGCTCGAGACGGCGCAGACCTTCTATAACGCCATGCTGCCGGACCTGGCCGAGCCCCGACGTCTGGGGCAGTGGTCGGGCTGGGGCTGGGGGCTCGGCTACTTGGCCGGCATCGTCGTTCTCGTGCTCCTGCTCTATGGCCTGATCCTGCCCAAGCCGCCCCCCTTCGGGCTGGATGCCGAGACGAGCCAGCAGGTCCGCTTGGCGGGGCCGGTGGTGGCGCTCTGGCTCCTGGTCTTCAGCCTGCCGCTCTTCCTCCTCGTGCCGGACCGGCCGCGGATCGTACGCGCGCCGGGATCGGCGATCCGCGCCGGCGTCATGGCGCTTCGGGCCAGCATCGACGAGGCTCGCCCGGCTCGACGACACGAGCCGGTTCCTCGTGGCCCGCATGATCTACAATGACGGGCTCAACACGCTCTTCGCCTTCGGCGGCATCTATGCGGCCGGGACCTTCGGCCTCGGTGTCGCCGAGGTGATCGAGCTCGGGATCGCCCTCAACGTCTCGGCCGGCCTCGGCGCCTTCGCGATGGGCCGGCTCGACGACCGGATCGGGCCCAAGCGCGTGATCCTGGCAGCGCTGCTGGGCCTGCTGCTGGCCGGAGCGATGGCGCTCGTCGCGACCGACCGCGCGGTCTTCTGGGCCGCCGCGGTGGCACTCGGCCTCTTCGTGGGGCCCGCGCAGGCCTCCAGCCGCTCGCTGATGGCGCGTCTCGCCCGGCCCGAGGAGCGGGCCCAGATGTTCGGCATCTATGCGCTGAGTGGCAAGATCACGGCCTTTCTCGGCCCCTTCCTGCTCGGCATCGTCACCGTCTGGGCCGGGAGCCAGCGGGCCGGCATGGCGGTGATCCTGGTGCTTCTGGCGATCGGCGGGATGTTGCTGATGGCCGTGAGGGAGCCGCCTCGCGATCTCGGGAGCGACGGTCCCGCGTCCCCGGCTCAGCCCGCCGCCGATGCCGACGCCGGCGTCGACGCTCCGGCGCCCAGCCAGGTGGTCAGCTCGGCCGAATCCATCGGCCGGGCGAGGAAGTAGCCCTGCAGGTGGTCGCAGCGCAGGGTCGCGAGCCAGTCGGCAGCCTCCGCGCCGTCGATCCCCGTGCCGACGACCCGCAGGCCGAGGCCGTGCGCGAGGCCGACGATCGAGCGCACGATGACGGCGGCGCTCCCGTCCTCGGTGGTGCGGCCTATGAGCGAGCGGTCGATCTTCAGCTCGCTGAGCGGCAGGCGCCTCAGATGCATCAGGGGTGAGAAGCCCGTGCCGAACCCGTCGAGCGACAGCTCGCAGCCCATCGCGGCGATCGCCTCGAGCTGGGGCAGGGTCGTCTCGAGACCGCTCATGACGTCAGCCTCGGCGAGCTCGAGCACGAGGTTGCCGGGCCGCGCCTCCCAGTTGTCCAGCGTCAGCCGCAGCATCTTCGGCGCGCTCGGGTCCCTGAGCCAGCCCGCCGCGAGGTTGACCGAGACCGGGACGTCGAGCCCGGCGAGGCGCCAGCTCCGCTGCTCCTTGAGAGCGGCGTTGAGCGTCCAGAGGGCCAGCTGGTCGGCCAGGCCGGTTCGCTCGGCCAGGGCCAGGAAGTCCTTGGGCTCGAGCAGCCCGAGCTGCGGATGGGCCCAACGGACCAGAACCTCGACCCCCACGAGGCGGCGGCCCGCCGCGGCGAGCTTGGGCTGCAGAAGGAGAATGAGCTCCTCCCGCTCGATGGCGCCCCGGAGCTCGCGCTGCAGCACCAGGCGGCGGTGATAGGCGCTGGGCTCCTCCTCGTCGAACACGACGAAGCCCAGCCCCTCGCGCTTGGCCTTGTACATGGCGCTGTCGGCCGACTGGAGGAGGGCCTCGAGCTCCATGCCGTGATCGGGAGAGACGGCGACGCCGATGCTGACGCCGATCTCCAGCCGCATGCCCTCGACCAGGAAGGGCTTGGCGAGCTGCTCGACCAGCCGCTCCGCGACCTGGCAGGCGATGTCGCGCGGCGTCGGCGCCGGCAGCAGCACCGCGAACTCGTCGCCACCGAGCCGGGCGAGGGTGTCGCTGCGGCGCAGCGGCGTCGCCAGCCGGGGACCAAGCTCACGCAGCAGCAGGTCGCCCACGTGATGGCCGAGCGTGTCGTTGACCTCCTTGAATCGGTCCAGATCGAGGATCATCAGGGCCAGCGGCTCGCCGCTGCGCTCGGCGGCGCGCAGCGCCTGCCGCAGACGATCGTGAAGCAGCAGCCGGTTCGGCAGCTCGGTCAGGGCGTCGTGCAGAGCCAGCCGCTCCAGCGACCGCTCCCGCGCGCGTCGCGAGGAAGCGTCGGTGATCCGGGCGATCGACAGGGCGCGCCCTCCGTCGGGGCGACGCGTGACGATGACCTCGCCGGCAAAGCTGCGGCTCGAATTCGTGGTGCACCTCGGCGTCCACCGGGCAGGAGTCGGCGAGCATCGCAGCCAGACGCTCGGGATCGCGCAGGAGCGGCACATAGCGACCCACGTCGCGCCCGAGCAGCGGATAGCCCAGCAGCGTCACCGCGGCATCGTTGGCCCAGACGATCTTGCCGCCCGCGACGAAGGCCAGATAGGCCTCGCTCAGCCCCTCAAGGCCGCGCAGGCGACGGTCACCACCGCCGGCGGCGCGCTGCTTGAGCCAGCGGTCGAGCCGCAGCCGGCCAAGGAAGGGGCTGGCGACGAGCAGAAGGCCGGTCGCCACCATCGCCTCGACGGCGACGCCCGTCCGCGTCAGGAGCGGCGTCGCGAGCAGCGTCAGCACGCCGGCGGCCAGCACGACGCGTGGCGGCACCTCGTAGGAGCGTTTGAGGCGCAAAAAGAGGGCCGCCATCGCCGGCACGACGAGGGCGAGCAGCACCCCGCCCAGTGGCAGGGCGCCCGAGGGTGACCCGTGCCGGCCGAGCATGGCACCTGCGGGCGTGAGCGTCGGCAGCAGCGCCGCGAGCACGCCATAGACGGCGATCACCAGGAGACCGATATCGGACGGCAGCAGACGGTTCACGGGCGCTCCGCGCGAGCGGGCCGGCCGAGGGCGGCCCGGGACGGTCAAGGCGACGCCCACGCGGCGGCACCCGACCTGATCCTATGCGTCGGAGGTTAAGAGGACGTGAAAGCCGAAGGCCGCGCTCACGCCTCCTGGCGGTAGTTGGGCGCTTCGCGGGTGATCGCCACGTCGTGGACATGGCCCTCGCGCACGCCCGCCTGGGTCACGCGGATGAAGCGGCAGCCGCCCTGCATGTGGGCGATGTCGCCATTGCCGGTGTAGCCCATCGCGGCGCGGAGGCCGCCCACCAGCTGGTGGATGATGTTGGCGGCGGGACCGCGATAGGGGACACGACCCTCGATTCCCTCCGGCACCAGCTTCAAGGTGTCCTTGATCTCCTGCTGGAAATAGCGGTCGGCCGAGCCGCGGGCCATGGCGCCCAGCGATCCCATGCCGCGATAGGCCTTGTAGGACCGGCCCTGATAGAGAAAGACCTCGCCCGGCGCCTCGTCGGTGCCGGCCAGCATCGAGCCCAGCATGGCGCAGTCGGCGCCGGCGGCGATCGCCTTCGCGAGGTCGCCTGAGGCCCGGATGCCGCCGTCGGCGATCACGGGGACGCCCGCCGCCCGGCAGCGCTCCACGACGTCCATCACGGCGGTCAGCTGCGGCATCCCGACGCCGGCGACGATCCGGGTCGTGCAGATCGAGCCCGGACCGATGCCGACCTTGACCGCGTCTGCGCCGACGTCGACCAGCGCCTGGGCGGCATCGCCCGTCGCGACGTTGCCGGCGATGATCTGGGTGGCGTTGGAGAGCCTGCGGATACGGGCCACCGCGTCGATCACGCCGCGCGAATGCCCGTGCGCGGTGTCGACCACGATGACGTCCGAGCCGGCCTCGACGAGCCGCTCGGCGCGCTCCAGGCCGCGCTCGCCCGTGCCGGTGGCGGCCCCCACGCGAAGCCGCCCCAGCTGGTCCTTGCAGGCGTGCGGGAAGCGCTGCGACTTGTCGATGTCCTTGACGGTGACGAGGCCGATCAGCCGGTAGTCGTCATCGACGATGAGGAGCTTCTCGATGCGGTGGCGATGGAGAAGCTCCATGGCCTCCGCCCGGGTGACGCCCTCGCGCGCCGTGACGAGGCGATCGGAGGTCATCAGCTCGCTGACCGGTCGGGCGCTCGGGGGCACGAACCGCACGTCGCGGTTGGTCAGGATGCCGACCAGCCGCCCCTTGGGGCCTTCCACCACGGGGAGGCCCGAGATTCCGGCCCGGGCCATCAGATCGAGCGCCCGGGAGAGCGGCGTCTCCGGGCCGACGGTGAGCGGGTTTACCACCATGCCGGCCTCGAACTTCTTCACCTGCAGGACCTGAGCGGCCTGCTCCTCGACCTCCATGTTCTTGTGGATGATGCCGAGGCCACCGTGCTGGGCCATGGCGATCGCCATCGGCGCTTCGGTGACCGTGTCCATGGCGGCCGAGATCAGGGGGATGCCGAGCTCGATCTCGCGGGTGAGCCGCGTGCGCACATCGGCCACGCCGGGCAGCACCTCGGAATAGCTCGGCTCGAGCAGCACATCGTCGAAAGTGAGCGCCTCGCGGAAGGCGCCGAGCCCGCTCGTCTCCATCGCAACCTCGGGGGTCATTTTCGGGTTGCACGGCCTTATAGAGGCTGGGGTGGCCCCGGGAAAGGCCTGCGGCGATCGGGTGCGGCGATCGCACCCGAGGTCCACCATCGCCTTTGGGGCGCCCGGCAAGGCCGGGGAAAAACGTTTGCGAAATCCTTTGCGGTGACGCAGGCTTAGCGATCGGGAGGCAAACGCAGAGGTCTTGACGTGCTCGTGACGATGCGAGACGTCGCGCGGCTCGCTGGAGTGTCGATCTCCACCGTCTCGCACGTCCTCAACGAGACGCGTCCGGTGCCGAAGCCGACGCGGCAACGTGTCCTCGAGGCGATCGACGTCTCGGGCTACATGCCGAACACGCTTGCCCGCTCTTTGAAGCGAGCGGAGACGCGGACCCTGGGCCTCGTGATCGGCGATATCGGCAACCCCTACTTCACCGACGTCGTGAGCGCGCTGGAGGCGGCGGCGGGGAACGCTGGCTACACCGTGGTCCTGAGCGACATCGGCGAGGATTCCGAGCGCGAGATGGCCGCGGTGCGGCTCCTGATCGGGCGCCGGGTCGACGGTCTCGTCCTGGCCCCCTCCGCGACCGGCGGTGCCGAAGCCGTCACCTACGCCCGGCGCCACAAGGTTCCCGTCGTCCAGATCGACAGGATCGCGGTGACGGATTGCGACTATGTCGTCGCCCGTAACGGCCCCGACATGCGACGTCTGGTCCGACACCTGGCAGCGCTCGGCCACCGGCGGATCGCGATGCTGACCGGCCTTCCCGGCCTGAGCTCGACACGCGAGCGGATCAACGGGTTCCGCGCGGGGATGCGGGACGCGGGGCTCCGGGCCGATCCCGGGCTGATGATCCCGGGCGAGTCCCGACGCGCGCCTGCGAGGCTCGCGACCAAGAAACTGATGACCAGGGCCGAGCCACCGACGGCTCTCGTCGCCGGCAACAATCTCCTGGCGCTCGGCGCCATGCGCGGGCTCAGCGAGCTGGGCCTGGGCGTGCCCGGCGACGTGGCGCTTGTCTCCTTCGACGATTTCGAGTGGGCCGACCTCTTCCAGCCTCGCCTGACGACGATCGCCCAGCCCTGCCGGCGCATCGGCGAGGTGGCGGTCCGGCTGCTGCTCGAGCGGATCGCCGAGCCCGCCCTGGCCCCGCGCCACATCCGCCTTCCCACCTCGCTGCAGCATCGCGAGTCCTGCGGCTGCCCCGCCGGCGCCGGGCCCCTGACATGAGGCCGCATGCGCTCCGCATGCGGGGGGTCGAGAAGCACTTCGGCGGGGTCTATGCCCTGCGCGGCGTCGATTTCGATCTTGCCGCGGGCGAGGTTCATGTCCTGCTCGGCGAGAACGGCGCCGGCAAGAGTACCCTGATGAACATCCTCTCGGGCGTCCTGGCGCCCGACGGAGGCAGCATCGAGGTCGACGGCACCGCCGTCCGGTTCGGCAGCCCGCGCGATGCCCAGGCCGCCGGCATCGCGATGATCCATCAGGAGCTGGACCTCGTCCCCGGGCTCGATATCGCCGCCAACCTCTTCCTCGGGCACGAGGCGCTGACGGTCGTTGGCACCCTCGACCGCCGTCGCATGCTGCGCCTCGCCCGCTCCCGGCTCGACGCGGCCGGCGTAGCGCTCGACGCTGCCCTTCTGGTGGGCGATCTCCGAATCGGCGAGCGGCAGCTTGTTGCCATCGCCAAGGCGCTGGCGGCCGATGCTCGCATCCTCGTCATGGACGAGCCCACGGCGGCGCTCTCTGCGGCCGAGGCCGAGCACCTCTTCGGGGTGGTGCGCGAGCTGCGCGGCCGCGGCGTCGGCGTCGTGTACATCTCGCACAGGCTGGAGGAGGTGGCACGGGTCGCCGACCGCGTCACCGTGCTGCGCGACGGCCAGGTCGTGGGGGAGTGCGGTCCAGATGCGCCCCAGGCCGAGCTCGTGCGTATGCTCGTCGGCCGCCCCTTCGAGGACCTCTTCCCATCTCGCGCCGCGAGCCAGGGCGAGGAGCTGCTGCGTCTCGATCACGCCGGCTTCGCGCCTCGCCGGGAGCGGGCCGGCTGGCAGACGCCCGTCGACGTCAGCCTCGTTGTCCGCAAGGGCGAGATCGTCGGGCTCGCCGGGCTCATGGGCGCCGGGCGGACCGAGCTCCTGGCCTCGCTCTATGGTGCCGGCCCACGCGGATCATGGCGGGGCGGCGTGCTGGTCGCGGGCAATCCGGCGAAGATCCGCTCGATCGCCGATGCCAGGCGTGCCGGCATGGCTTTCGTTACCGACGACCGGCGTGGCAGCGGGCTCGTGCTCGGTCATACGGTCGGCTGGAACGTCGTGATGTCGTCGCTGGCGCGGGTAACGCCGATGGGTCTCGTCAGGCCGGCGCTCGAGGCCCGGGCCGTTGCCCGATCGATCGAGGCCTTCGACGTGCGCCCGCGGCGCGCCGACCTGCCCGTCAGCACCCTCTCCGGGGGCAACCAGCAGAAGGTGGTCTTCGCGAAGGAGCTGATGACCGAGCCTCGCCTGCTCCTGCTCGACGAGCCCACCCGCGGCGTCGACGTCGGCGCCAAGAGCGAGATCTACCATCGCCTTCGCATGCTCGCAGCCGGAGGGCTGGGGGTCCTTGTCGCCTCCTCGGAGCTGCCCGAGCTCGCCGGGCTCTGCGACAGGATTGTCGTGATGCGCGGCGGCAGCAGCGTCGCCGAGTTTCCGGGCGGTGTCGACGAGGCGAAGCTGCAGGCGGCGAGCGCCGGCGAGGAGGAGGCTGCGGCATGACGATGGACGCGACCACGCCGCAGCGGGCCCCGGCGCGAGCCGGGCGGCGGCACCTGCTGGCCTATCTGCTGCGGTTCCAGAGCCTCTTCGGGCTCATCATCGTGCTGGCCGGCGGCGTGATCTTCTCGCCGCGCCGCCACGGCCATATCCTCTTCCTGTCGCCCGACAACATCGCGAACATCATCCGCTCGATCTCCGAGACCGGGATCATCGCGCTCGGCATGACGTTCGTGATCATCGCCGCCGGCATCGACCTCTCGGTGGGTGCCGTGCTCGGTCTCTCGAGCGTGCTCACCGCCACGCTGCTCGTGAACCATGGCTGGGGCATTGCCGCCACGCTCGTCACCGTGGTGGCAGCCGGCACGCTCTTCGGCGCCGCGCAGGGTGCCATCATCACGCGCTTCCGCCTCCAGCCCTTCATCGTCACGCTCGCCGGCCTGCAGGCCGCACGCGGGCTCGCCTACATCGCCTCGAACAACCAGTTCATCAACGTCTCCTACGGGGAGGGGCCGGGCTTTGCGCCCCCTGCCTTCGGCGTCCTCGGCGAGCGCCTGTTCGACAATGTCTTTCCTGTGGCGACCTTGGTCTTCCTGATCCTGGCCGTCATCGCGGCGCTGGTGCTGAACACCACGCGCTTCGGCCGCTACGTCTATGCCGTGGGTGGCAACGAGCGGGCGGCGCGGCTCTCGGGCATCCCGGTCAACCGTGTCAAGATCGCGGTCTATGCGATCACCGGCCTGGCGGCGGCGTCCGCTGGCATCGTCCATGCGGGGCAGTTCAGCTTCGGCAGCCCCAACGATGGTGCGGGCTACGAGCTCACAGCGATCGCCGCCGTCGTGATCGGCGGCACCGATCTCTTCGGCGGCGCCGGCTCGATGATCGGCACGATCGCCGGCAGCATCATGCTGGGGGCCCTCGCCAACATTCTTCAGCTCAACGACGTGAGCGCCGCCATGCAGCTCCTGGCTACGGGTGCCATCATCGTGGCCGCGGCGGCGCTTCAGACCTTCGTCGGCCGCCGCGACGGCGAGGCGCTGCGCTGACCTGCCCATCGGGGGCCGGCGCGCGGCGACAGGAGAGGGACTCCGAGCGGACACGGTAACCCCCAGGGGAGGCAGATCAATGCCTGCAACAAGACTGAGACGGATGCTCGAGACCGGCGTCGCGATCCTGGCGCTCGGGGTCGCGGCGCCGGTGGCGCTCTCGGCCGGTGCCGCTCGGGCCGCGGACGCCAAGCCCATCGCCAAGGACTGCGGCCCGGACGGCAACTATGTGATCGGCTTCTCGCAGGTCGACTTCACCGAGCCCTATCGGCAGCATGTCGACCATCAGATGGAAGAGCTCGTCAAGAAGTACCCGCAGTTCAAGCTGGTGATCGCCGACGGCCAGGCGAGCGACAACACCCAGACCTCGCAGGTCGAGAACTTCATCACGCAGCAGGTCGACATCCTCTTCATCTCGCCCTACGAGTCGGCGCCGCTGACTCCGGTGGTGAGCCGCGCATACAAGGCGGGCATCCCAGTAATCACGCTCGACCGGAAGACGGTCGGCGACGACTACACGACCTTCATCGGCGGCGACAATTATCAGATCGCCAAGGAGGCCGGCGAATACGCGGCCAAGACCCTGCTCCCCGACGGCGGCGACATCGCGATCCTGGAGGGCCTGCCCAGCTCCTCGCCTGCGATCGAGCGTCTGAACGGCTTCAAGGACGGCATCAAGGGCAATCCCAAGCTCAACCTCGTGGCCGTGCAGCCGGTCGACTGGATGGAGGACAAGGCCGTCACCGTGTTCTCGGCGATGCTCCAGGCCCATCCGGACATCAAGCTCGTCTACACCAGCAACGACCTCGCCGCCGCCGGCGCCTACATCGCGGTCAAGAATGCCGGCAAGCTGGGTCAGGTGCAGATCATCGGCACCGACGGCCTGCCAGGGACGGCAGGCGGCATCCGGTCCGTGGCCGAGGGGCAATGGGCGGCCACCTACGTCTATCCCACTGGGGCTGCCGAGGCTCTCGACATCGCCAAGAAGATCCTGATCGACTGCGCCACCTCCGTGCCGAAATCCATCACCGTGGCGACGCAGCGCATCGACCAGGAGAACGCGAAGGATCTCTACGAGAAGCTCAAGTTCTAAAGAGGGAGCCGGGTCCCGCGATCCCGGCTCCAGGGCCCTTGCCGGGGCCGTGCTTGACGGCCCCGGCATTCGGGAGTTGAAAGCGCGCGGCGGCGCTTGAGGTTTGGGGAGGATTCGTATGGCTGACGAGACGAAACGGCGGCTCCGGTCGCAGGACTGGTGGCTCGACTACGCCGACGTCGACATGACGGCGCTCTATCTCGAGCGCTATCTCAACTACGGTCTCACCCGCGAGGAGCTGCAGTCGGGCCGGCCGATCATCGGCATCGCCCAGACGGGCTCCGACCTGGCACCCTGCAACCGCCACCATCTCGATCTCGCCGACCGCGTGCGCGCCGGCGTCCGCGACATGGGAGGCATCCCGATCGAGTTCCCGGTCCATCCGATCCAGGAGACGGGCAAGCGGCCGACGGCGATGCTCGACCGCAATCTTCAGTACCTCTCCTGTGTCGAGGTCCTGTACGGCTACCCGATCGACGGTGTCGTGCTGACGACGGGCTGCGACAAGACCACGCCTGCGCTCATCATGGCCGCCGCCACCGTCGATATCCCGGCCATCGTCCTCTCGGGCGGGCCGATGCTGAACGGCTACTACAAGGGCGGCCTCGCCGGCTCCGGGACGATCGTCTGGCACGCCCGCCAGCTCCTCGCCAAGGGCGAGATCGACGTCGAGCAGTTCATGGAGATGACCTGCGCGTCGGCACCATCGGTCGGCCACTGCAACACGATGGGCACGGCCTCGTCCATGAACGCCATGGCCGAGGCGCTGGGCATGTCGCTCACCGGCTGCTCCGCGATCCCCGCACCGTATCGCGAGCGGCCGCAGATGGCCTATCTGACGGGCAAGCGGATCGTCGAGATGGTCTGGGATGACCTGAAGCCCTCGAAGGTCATGACGCGGAAGGCGTTTGAGAACGCGATCTCAGTGGCCGCCGCGGCCGGGTGCTCGACCAACTGTCCGCCGCACGTGATCGCCATCGCCCGTCACATCGGCGTCGAGCTCGACATCAAGGACTGGGAGCAGGGCCACGACATCCCGCTCCTCGTCAACATGCAGCCGGCCGGCGAGTTTCTGGGCGAGGAATTCTACCGCGCGGGCGGCGTGCCGGCGGTGATCAAGGAGCTGATCAAGGCCGGGCGCTTCCACACCGACGCCTTTACCGTGACCGGCCGGACGATGGGCGAGAACCACGAGAGCGTGGAGCTCTCACCCGACCGGCGCGTGATCCGTCCTTACGAGGACCCGCTCATGCCCGAGGCCGGATTCGTCATCATCAGCGGCAACATCTTCGATTCCGCGGTGATGAAGACCTCGGTCGTGACGCCCGAGTTCCGCAAGAAGTACCTCGAGCACCCCGATCACGCCGGGCTCTTCGAGGGCAGGGCGATCGTGTTCGACGGGCCCGAGGACTATCATCATCGGATCGACGATCCGTCGCTCGATATCGACGAGGATTGCTTCCTCTTCATCCGCAATTGCGGGCCGGTCGGCTATCCTGGAGCGGCCGAGGTGGTGAACATGCGGCCGCCGACGAAGCTCATCGAGAAGGGCATCCGCGCCCTGCCGACGATCGGCGACGGCCGGCAGTCGGGAACCTCGGAGAGCCCGTCGATCCTCAACGCCTCGCCTGAGGCGGCGATAGGCGGCAATCTCGCGATCGTCCGCACAGGTGACCGGGTGCGTTTCGATCTCGGTCGGCGGCGCCTCGATCTGATGTTGACACCCGAGGAGATCGCCGAGCGCCAGGCGGAGGTGAAGAAGGCCCCCGCGAAGATCCCGCCCTCGCAGACCCCCTGGCAGGAGATCTATCGGCGGGATGTCGGCCAGCTCTCGACCGGCGCCTGCCTCGAGCCCGCCGTCCTTCACCTCAAGATCGTCGAGACCTATGGCAGCCCGCGGCGCAACCACTGAGGCTGCCGTGGCGTCAACTATTGTAGATTTCCCACAGGCAGCGTGCCAAAAGCACAGGAATGGCGACGCCCGCCATTCGGCGCGTTCTCATTTGGGTGCCTTGGCGTTATGGGGAGCTGCGAGGGGGCGTCACACCTTGGGAGCACTGTTATGAGATTCAATTTGCGTGCCATGGCTCTCGTCGGCGGCCTCGGGCTGCTGGCGGGTTGCACGGGCAGCCATCCACCCGGCTACACGACCATCACCGGCCACATCTTCGAGGCTGGCCCGGCTGGGCGCGTCATGGACGAGGCACGCGCCACGACGCCGTCGAGCGATGCCTATCACAACGCCCTCTACACGGACCTGATGAAGTACGCCGAGTACGAGTACGGTCCGATGGAGGACTACCGTCACGCCACCTGGCACGCGCAGAACGCGATGACGGCGGCCAAGGGCGGTGATGTTCAGCCGGCCGTGCTGAGCGAGTGGCAGCTCCCCGAGGACAAGATGGGCGAGCTCTCGAGCGCCCGTGAGCGCCTCGTCGCGGCGCTGGCGGCGGGCTCCCCCGAGACCAAGCCCGAGGCGTCGGCCCAGGCTCTGGCGAGCTTCAACTGCTGGGTCGAGCAGCAGCGCGAGAACTTCCAGCCGCAGGACATTGCGGACTGCCGCAACTCGTTCGAGACCGCGCTGGCTGAGATCGAGGTGAAGAAGGCCGAGGTCCCTGAGACCATGGTCCTCTCCGCGGACGTCCTCTTCGCCTTCGGCAAGGCGGACCTCAAGCCCGAGTTCGAGCCGATGCTCGACAAGGTGGCTGAGACGCTCGTCAGCAACACCGACGTGCGGATCCTGATCGTCGGCCACACCGACACGATGGGCCCGGCGAGCTACAACCAGACGCTCTCGGAGCGGCGAGCCAAGACCGTCGCGGACTATCTGATGTCGAAGGGTGTGACGGCGGACCGCATGACGGTCACGGGCGTCGGCGAGACGCAGCTGATCGTTCCGACCCCCGATCAGACCCCTGAGCCGAAGAACCGTGCGGTCGTGATCAGCAAGCGGTAGGCCCCTGCCGCTCTCGTCATCGACCGGGGAGGGCGCGGCTTCAGGCCGCGCCCTCTTCTTTTGTGCTGGGATCTCTCGAGAATGGTGGGCCCGGCAGGATTCGAACCTGCGACCAGACCGTTATGAGCGGCCAGCTCTAACCACTGAGCTACGGGCCCGGCGGGGCGGATATACGCATGCGCGGCACGCCTGCCAAGGCGCTGCGGCCGATCCCGGACCATGTGCCTCTTGGCGCCGGCCTCGTTCGATCCAGACTCAGCTCCTGCCGGAACGACAGCCGCGCCGCGGCTGTCGTTCCGGCAGGAGCTGAGCGAACGGAAGGGAGATCGCACAATGAGCACGACCGTGAGGATTCGTAGGGCCCTTGCTTTGGCTGCAGGAGCGGCGATCGGCAGCTGGAGCCTCGCCGCCGCCGCGGCAGGGAGCAGCGGCGCGGGCGATGTACAAAAGGAGGTCAAGGCGGCGGTCGAGCACGCGACCTACGCCTCGGAAGGCAAGACGCTCTCCGCCGCGCACACCCATCTGCACCACGTCATCAACTGTCTCGTGGGCCCGGAGGGCAAGGCATTCGATGCCAAGGCGCTGAACCCCTGCAAGAGCCTCGGCAACGGCATCCTGCCGGACACCACCGACGCTGCGCAGAAGAAAGAGTTCCAGGCCGCCCTCGAGAAGGCCGAGGCCGGGCTCGCCAGCAAGGAGATCAAGACCGCAAGGGCCGATGCCGCCGAGGTTGCGAGCATGCTCAAGAAGGACACGATGTGACACGCTTGGCGGCGCTCCGAGCGGGCGCCGCCAGCTACTTGGCCGATTTCCGCTCCCGGCGCCCGTTTCTCCACCCCGACAAGGACTACACGCCGCAGGACGGTCGGCGTATGGACATCGTCAGGTGTCGAGGAAACTCCGAAGCTTCCGCGACCGGCTCGGATGCTTCAGCTTGCGGAGCGCCTTCGCCTCGATCTGGCGGATGCGCTCGCGCGTGACGCTGAACTGCTGGCCGACCTCCTCGAGCGTGTGGTCGGTATTCATGCCGATGCCGAAGCGCATCCGCAGGACGCGCTCCTCGCGCGGCGTCAGCGTCGCGAGCACCCGGGTCGTCGCCTCGCGGAGATTGGCGAGCGTCGCCGCCTCGAGCGGCTGGACCGCGTTCTTGTCCTCGATGAAATCGCCCAGATGCGAATCCTCCTCGTCGCCGATCGGCGTCTCGAGGGAGATCGGCTCCTTGGCGATCTTCAGGACCTTCCGCACCTTGTCCAAGGGCATGTTGAGCTTGTGCGCGAGCTCCTCGGGGGTCGGCTCGCGGCCGTACTCGTGCAGCATCTGGCGCGAGGCGCGCACCAGCTTGTTGATGGTCTCGATCATGTGCACGGGGATGCGGATCGTGCGCGCCTGATCGGCGATCGAGCGCGTGATCGCCTGCCGGATCCACCAAGTGGCGTAGGTCGAGAACTTGTAGCCGCGCCGATACTCGAACTTGTCGACGGCCTTCATGAGCCCGATGTTGCCCTCCTGGATCAGGTCCAGGAACTGCAGGCCGCGGTTCGTGTACTTCTTGGCGATGGAGATCACGAGGCGAAGGTTAGCCTCGACCATCTCCTTCTTGGCTTGGCTCGCCTCGCGCTCGCCCTTCTGGACGGCGTGGACGATGCGCCGGAACTCGCTGATCTGCAGGCCGGTCTCGTCGGCGATCGCCCCGATGTCGGCACGCAGCGACTCGATTTCGTCCGAATGTTTGCGGGCGAAGTCGCTCCAGCCGCGATCCTTCAGGCACGAGACCCGCTCGAGCCACTCGGGCTCGAGCTCATGGCTGTAATAGTTGCTGAGGAAGCTCTCACGCGTCACCCGCGCCGCCATGGCCAAGCGCAGGAGCTTCCCCTCCAGGCTTTGGAGCAGCTTGTTCATGTCGAACAGCTGCTCGACCAGCGCCTCGACCCGGTTCTGGTTGAGATGAACCTGGGCCATCAGCTCGACGATGCTGTGCCGCGCCTTCTGGTAGCGCCGGTCCAGCTCGCGCGGCAGCGCCTCGCTGCCCTGGATCAGGGCCAGTCGCTCGTCCTGCAGCCCGCGCAGCCCGCCATAGGACTCCGCAATCTGATCGAAGGTCGCGAGCACGCCGTCCCTGAGCTTGCCCTCGAGCGCCGCCAGGGAGAGCGTGTCCTCGTCGAACTCCTCCTCCTCGGGCTCGTTGGCGCCGGCGGCTCCGTTGCGAGCCTCCTCGCCGGAGCCCTCCTCGTCCTCCGTCGCGTCCCCGTCGACCTCCTCGGAGGCCGCGTCGTCGCCTTCAGCGGTGGCGACACCCTTGCCGTCGGAGGCTTTCCCGGCCGTTCCCTTCTTGGCTGGAACCGCCGCCGCCTGAGCCGCCTCGGCGCCCAGCTCGAGCACCGCGTCGCCCAGGGTCACCGCCGTCTCGGCAGCGGGGCCCTGCTCCTGGGTCGCCTCGAGGTCGATGATGTCGCGCAGAAGGACGCGGCCGTCCCGGATCGCGTCGCGCCAGCCGATCACGGCACGCATCGTGAGCGGGCTCTCGCAGAGCGCCTCGAGGACCATGTTGCGGCCGGCTTCGATGCGCTTGGCGATCTCGATCTCGCCCTCGCGGGAGAGCAGCTCGATCGTGCCCATCTCGCGGAGATACATGCGTACGGGATCGTCCGTGCGGCCGAGATCCTCGTCGACGACAGGAGCACCCTCCTCGGGCTCCTCCGCCTCCTCGGCGGCCGGCTCGGCCGTCTCCTCGCCTTCGCTCTCGCCGGTGGCGGGCTCGGCCTCGCCTTCGGCCATGGCATCGTCGCGGACGACGCCGATGCCGAGCCCCTCGATGTGGGTGATCAGCTCGTCGAGCTTCTCGCCCGGAAAGCCGACGGGGAGCACGGCGTTGAGCTGATCGTAGTTGATCGAGCCCTTCTCCTTCGCCTGGGCGAGCAGGCGACGCAGGGGCGCTGCCGCCGCAAGGAAGGTGTCGACGTTCTCGCCGGGGCGTGGCCTGGGCGCGCTCTTCGGCTTGCCGGCGTGCGCCACGGTCCTCGCCAGCTGGCTTTTGGCCATAAAGCTACCTCCTGAGTTCCCAGACGAGAGCAACACGCGAACGGCCCCCCGACGCAGGGGCCACCCGCGCCAAAGGACCATGTCGACCTTCAGTCGATCGCCACGTCGTGGTTGAGAGCGGCATGATCGGCATCGTCGTTCCGCGTGTTCAGCAACCGGTCGAGTCCCCCGAGCCGTGACCCGTGATCCTCGCCCTCGGTAGGCCGGTCGCCCGCAAGCGCCCGCCTCGCTCCACCAACGCGGAAAGCGAGCAGGCTGGCACGCCAATGCCGACGTGCCTCCGCGTCGAGGCGCTCCGCGAGAGCGGCCGCGACGAAGGGGCTGTCCGCCAGCAATTGGTCCACGAGCCCGGCAAAACCGTATCGCGACAAGTGGTTCCGCAGCGCTGTGGCGTCAAGATCGGCTCCTTGAGCGTACCAGCTCAGCATCTCAACCCGCAGCTGGTCGAGTCGGCGATCGGGGAGCTCGATGGCGGCGAGGTCCTCCTCCGCCTCGACGAGCAGCTCCGGATCGCGCAGGACCGGCCCAAGCAGGCGTCGCTGGTGCGCAACAAGGGGATCGGCCGCGCGCAGCGCCACGCTCGCGGGCTCCGAAGACCGCTCGAATCCGCGCTCCGATCCGCCTCGGGTCCCGCGGTACGGGGTAGGTCCGGAGGGCCGGCGCGATGGCCAGAGCGTCTGCAGGCGCTCGCGGAATGCCGTACCGTAGTGACGCCGGACCTCCATGTCGCCGACACGGCGGACGAGGTCGCGCAGCCGCCGGGCGAGGTCGGCGCGACGCTCGGGTGTGTCAATCGGCGCGGCACTGTGCTCCGACCGCCACAGGAACTCGACGAGCGCCAGCGGGGTTGTCAGCGCGTCGCGCAGCGCCTCGGGACCGCGGGCGGCGAGCAGGCTGTCCGGGTCCTCGCCGGCCGGCAGAAGGGCGATCCGGAGCGAGCGCCCTGCTCTCAACAGGGGCAGCGCCCGCTCGGCGGCCCGGCGCGCGGCCCGAAGGCCGGCGTCGTCGCCATCGAGGCAGAGCAGCGGCTCGGCCGCGACCTTCCAGGCCGCCTCGAGCTGGGCTTCCGTGATCGCCGTGCCGAGCGGGGCCACCGCTCCCTCGATGCCCGCACGAACGAGCGCGATGACGTCCATGTAGCCCTCGGCCAGGATCAGGGTCCCGGTCTCGCGGGCCGGCCGCATCGCCGTCGCCAGATTGTAGAGCAGGCTGCCCTTGTGGAAGAGCTCGGTGTCGGCGGTGTTGAGGTACTTCGCCTTGGCCTCGCCCAATGCACGGCCGCCGAAGCCCACGGGCCGGCCGCGTGCGTCCTCGATCGGGAACATCAGGCGGTGGCGGAAGCGGTCGAAGCTCTCACGGCCGTCCTCGGCGAGCGCGATCAGCCCCGCCGCCACGAGCTGACGCTCGGCGAACCCCTGGGTCATGAGGGCCGCCTTGAGCGCCGTCCGCTCGAGCGGTGCGTAGCCCAGCTTGAAGCGCCGGGCCGTCGCCGCATCGAGCCCGCGCCGCTCCAGATAGGCCCGGGCCTCGTGCCCGCCCTCGCTCCAGAGGCGCCGCTCGAGCCAAGCCACTGCCGCGGCGTTGGCATCGTAGAGGGTGCGGTCCACGCGCGGCGCCTCGGGACCGGCACGACGTGGCGCCGGGATGCCGGTCATCTCGGCTAGGCGCTCGAGGGCGGCGGCGAAGTCGAGCCCATCCAGCGCCATCACGAAGTCGATCGCGTTGCCGTGCGCGCCACAGCCGAAGCAGTGGTAGAAGCCCTTGTCCTCCGACACGGTGAAGGACGGCGACTTCTCCTTGTGAAACGGGCAGAGCCCCGTGTGCTCGCGGCCGCGCCGGACCAGCCGGACCCGGCGTGCCACGATGTCAACCAAGGGCAGGCGGCTCTTGAACTCCTCGAGCGACGGTGCGGTGGGGCTCGTCGTCACGAGAGCCCTCCTTCAGGGCAGCGGAGCCGCCGCAGGCCCACTCGCGCCGGTGTCGACCGCAGCACGGGCCCTGCCGGCCGTCAGTGCAGACGCTCGCAAAGCAGGCGCTTGGCCCGGGAGAAGTCCATCTGCCCGTTGAAGCGCTCCTTGAGGGTGGCGATCACCCGCCCGGTGTCCTTGAGCCGGGTGGCACCGAGATCGTGGATGGCGCGCTCCACCGCGGCGCCGATCTCGCTGTCGCTCATCGGTGCCGGCAGGAAGCGCTCCAGGATGCCGATCTCCTCGGCCTCCTTCTCCGCCAGATCGAGCTGCGCACAGCACTCGCACCGCCCGATCTCGGCTTTCCGCTGCTCCACCATATCGCGGAGCATGGCCCGGATGTCCTCGTCGGCCACCCCCTCGGCAGCGCCCGCCGACCGGCTGCAGTGATCGCGCTCCTTGAGCGCAGCGAGCACCAGCCGGATAGTGGCCAGAGCGCGCTCGTCGCCGCGCTCGTTGGCATCCTTGAAGGCCGCATGTAGACGTTCACGCAGCAAGGCAACTACTCCTCATAGGCCGGCGCATTCGCCACACGCCTCTTACGGGCGACCATGGCCGCCGGCCCTGCCCAACTCACCTCGGAAAGCGGGCCTCGCTTGACGGCGAGGCCCATGGTGTTACAACGCAACCCGCTCTGCGCCCGGCGCAGAGCCCGCGCTGCTGCACAGTCGCATCATCTCCATCTTTCTCGGAAAACCATCCGTGATGCATGCTCGAGCCAAGCGCTTTCCAACAGCGGCGCTCGCCCTTGAGGACGGCACGATCTTCCTTGGCACCGGCCTAGGCCAGCCCGGACTCCACGTCGGCGAGCTCGTGTTTAACACCGCCATGACCGGCTACCAAGAGATTCTGACCGACCCATCCTATGCCGGCCAGATCGTCACCTTTACCTTTCCTCACATCGGAAATGTGGGTGCGAACTATGAGGATATCGAGGCCTCGGCGCCCGTAGCAAGGGGTCTCGTGGTGCGGGCCGATGTCACGGAGCCTTCGAGCTGGCGGGCCGCCCAGCCCCTCGCCCGATGGCTCGAGAGCACCGGCATCGCCGCCATCGCGGGTGTCGACACGCGCCGCATCACCCGGCATCTCCGCGAGATGGGCGCGCAGAATGCGGCCCTTCTCGTCGCACCCGACGGCCGGCTCGATCTCGAGCGGGTGAAGGCGGAGGCCAAGGCCTTCCCCGGGCTCGTCGGCATGGATCTCGTGCCCGAGGTGACGGCCCGGCAGCGCTATGGCTGGCGGGAGGGCCTCTGGGAGCTGGGCCAGGGCTATGTCGAGGGGCCGGCCGACGGGCCGCACATCGTGGCGCTCGACTACGGCATCAAGCGCAACATCCTGCGCAACCTGGCCTCCGCCGGCTGCCGCGTCACGGTGCTCCCGGCCACGAGCACGGCCGAGGAGGTGCTGGCACTCGAGCCTGACGGCGCCTTCCTCTCGAACGGTCCGGGCGACCCCGCGGCCACCGGTGTCTATGCCGTGCCGGAGATCAGGAAGCTTGTCGCGGCCGGCATGCCGGTCTTCGGCATCTGTCTCGGCCATCAGATGCTGGCGTTGGCAGCGGGCGCCCAGACCGAGAAGATGCCCTTCGGCCATCATGGGGCCAACCATCCGGTCAAGGATCTGACGACCGGCAAGGTCGAGATCACGAGCCAGAACCATGGCTTCGCCGTGGCGGAGAAGGGCCTTCCGGCCGAGGTCGAGGTGACGCACCGCTCGCTCTTCGACGGCACGATCCAGGGCCTGCGCCTGCGCGGGCGGCCGGTCTTCTCCGTCCAGTATCATCCGGAGGCCTCGCCAGGGCCCATGGACAGCCACTATCTCTTCCGCCGTTTCCTGGACTTGGTCCGAGAGGCCAAGGCAGGCTGAGCCACGGCGCCTTCCGCCCGGGAAGAGCTGCGGCCCCCTCATGTTTCAAGCGCCCGACGATCGGCCTCGCTGACAGGCCGGCCGGCCGGGGCGGTGCCGAGAAAGACGACGACGGACCCATGCCGAAACGCACCGACATACGCTCGATCCTGGTCATCGGCGCGGGGCCGATCATCATCGGCCAGGCCTGCGAGTTCGACTATTCCGGCACGCAGGCCTGCAAGGCGCTGCGCGCGGAGGGCTATCGCGTCATCCTCGTCAACTCGAACCCGGCGACGATCATGACCGACCCGGAGACGGCCGACGCCACCTATATCGAGCCGATCACGCCGGCGTTCGTCCGTCAGATCCTCGAGAAGGAGCGGCCGGACGCGCTGCTGCCGACCATGGGCGGGCAGACCGCGCTCAACACGGCGATGGCGCTCGCCCGTGACGGCACCCTCGAGGCCCTGGGCGTCGAGCTGATCGGCGCCTCGCCCGAGGCGATCGACAAGGCCGAGGACCGTCAGCTTTTCCGCGAGGCCATGGCCCGGATCGGCCTCGACCAGCCGCGCAGCCGCGCCGTCCGCTCGATGGAGGAGGCCCGCGAGGCCCTGACCGATACCGGCCTGCCCGCCATCATCCGGCCCTCCTTCACGCTCGGCGGCACCGGCGGCGGCATCGCCTACAACCGCGAGGAGTTCGAGGAGATCGCCAAGGGCGGCATCGAGGCCTCGCCGATCGGCGAGGTGCTGATCGAGGAATTGGTGCTGGGCTGGAAGGAGTTCGAGATGGAAGTGGTCCGCGACCACGCGGACAACTGCATCATCGTGTGCTCGATCGAGAACATCGATCCGATGGGGGTCCACACGGGCGACAGCATCACGGTCGCCCCGGCGCTGACGCTGACCGACAAGGAATATCAGCGGATGCGCAACGCCTCCCTCGCCTGCCTGAGGGAGATCGGCGTCGACACGGGCGGCTCCAACGTGCAGTTCGCGATCAACCCGGCCGATGGCCGGATGGTCATGATCGAGATGAACCCCCGGGTGTCCCGCAGCTCGGCGTTGGCCTCGAAGGCCACGGGCTTCCCGATCGCGAAGGTCGCAGCCAAGCTCGCCGTCGGCTACACGCTGGATGAGGTCCAAAACGATATCACCGGCGTCACGCCCGCCTCGTTCGAGCCGTCGATCGACTACGTCGTCACCAAGATCCCCCGCTTCACCTTCGAGAAGTTCCCCGAGACCGAGCCGCTGCTCACCACCTCGATGAAGTCGGTCGGCGAGGCGATGGCGATCGGGCGGACCTTCAAGGAGTCGCTGCAGAAGGCGCTGCGCTCGCTGGAGACCGGCCTCAGCGGCCTCGACGAGATCGAGATCCCCGGACTGGACGGTGCCGATCGCCGGGACGATCTGATCCTGGCGGCGCTCGCCCGGCCGACGCCGGACCGCCTTCGGATGGCGGCGCAGGCCTTCCGCGAAGGGCTCTCGCTCGAGGCCATCCACCAGGTGACGCGCTACGATCCCTGGTTCCTGGCGCAGCTCGAGGACATCGTGCGGATCGAGGCGCAGGTGCGAGAGCAGGGTCTGCCCGACGATGCCGAGGCCTTCCTGGCGCTCAAGGCCGACGGCTTCTCGGATGCCCGGCTTGCTCGTCTGACCGGACTGGCGGAGGCCGAGGTGCGCCGCCGCCGTGCCGGGCTCGGCGTCCGCCCGGTCTACAAGCGGATCGACACCTGCGCCGCCGAGTTCGAGGCCCGCACGCCTTATATGTACAGCTGCTACGAGTCGGGCCTCTTCGGCGAGGGGGCCGAGGACGAGTGCCGACCCTCCGGGCGCCGCAAGGTCGTGATCCTGGGCAGCGGGCCCAACCGGATCGGCCAGGGCATCGAGTTCGACTATTGCTGCGTCCATGCCGCCTTCGGCCTGGGTGAGGCCGGCATCGAGACCATCATGGTCAACTGCAATCCCGAGACCGTCTCGACCGATCCGGACACCTCCGACCGGCTCTACTTCGAGCCCCTCACCGCCGAGGATGTCCTCGAGATCGTGCGTGCCGAGAGCGCTGCCGGCGAGGTTCTGGGCGTGATCGTCCAGCTCGGCGGCCAGACGCCGCTCAAGCTCGCGGGCGCCCTCGAGCGGGCGGGCGTGCCGATCCTCGGCACCTCGCCGGACATGATCGACCTCGCGGAGGACCGGGACCGCTTCCAGCGGCTGCTCTCGCGGCTGGGGCTTCAGCAGCCGGCCAACGATGTCTGCACCACCGAGGCCGAAGCGCTGGCCAAGGCGGAGATGCTGGGCCTGCCGCTTGTCATACGGCCGTCTTACGTCCTGGGCGGCCGTGGCATGCGGATCGTCTACAGCCTGGAGGAGCTGAGAAGCTTCTTTGCAGCGGCGCGCGCCGTCTCGGAGCAGGGACCGGTGCTGCTCGACCGCTATCTCGCCGACGCGATCGAGGTCGACGTGGACGTGCTGGCGGACGGCAAGGACACCTTCGTCGCCGGCATCATGGAACACATCGAGGAGGCGGGCATCCATTCGGGCGACAGCGCCTGCTCCTTGCCGCCCTACTCGCTCAGCGCCCCGATCCTCGCCGAGATCGAGCGCCAGGCCGTGGCGCTTGCTCGCGCGCTCGAGGTCAAGGGGCTGATGAATGTCCAGCTCGCGGTGAAGGACGGTGAGATCTACATCCTCGAGGTCAATCCTCGCGCCAGCCGGACGGTGCCCTTCGTCGCCAAGGCCATCGGCGAGCCCATCGCGAAGATCGCGGCGAGAATCATGGCGGGCGACCGCCTCTCGGCGTTCCGGCTCAAGAGCGGCCGCCTTGATCATGTTGCCGTCAAGGAGGCCGTCTTTCCGTTCGCCCGCTTCCCGGGTGTCGATCTGCTGCTCGGACCCGAGATGAAGTCCACCGGCGAGGTCATGGGTCTCGACCGGGACTTCGGCAGGGCGTTCGCGAAGTCACAGATCGCGGCCGGTGTCGACCTTCCGACCTCCGGCCTCGTCTTCCTCTCGGTTCGCGATGCGGACAAGCCTGCTGCCGTAAAGGTCGCGCAGGCCCTGCTCGCCCTGGGCTTCGAGCTCTGCGCGTCTCGCGGGACGGCGAGGGCGCTGGAGGCGGCCGGCCTGCCGGTCCGAATGGTCAACAAGGTGCACGAGGGAAGGCCGCACATCGTCGACCTCATCAAGGACGCGGCGGTTGCGATGGTCATCAACACGACCGACGGTCATCAGGCGGTCAGGGACAGCTACACGCTGCGCCGGGCCGCTTTGATGGAGCGGCTGCCCTACTACACGACCATGGCGGGCGCACGCGCCGTGGTTGAGGGACTTCGCCAGATGGCGCTCGGCAATCTTGAAGTGACGACGCTGCAAACCTATGTTGGCGGGGTTTCCTGAGATCCGCCGACGGTGAGGGACGGCCGCCGGGCGGAGTTTCTTTCGTCAACTCCAGGATAGCCATCGATCATGTCGAACCGCATCCCGATGACGCCCGAAGGACATTCGCGCCTCACGGCCGAGCTCAAGCGTCTGAAGACGATCGAGCGGCCAGCGGTCATCAAGGCGATCGCGGCGGCGCGCGAGCACGGGGATCTCTCGGAGAATGCCGAGTATCACGCAGCGCGCGAACGTCAGGGTTTCATCGAGGGCCGGGTGATGGAGCTCGAGGATAAGCTGTCTCGCGCCGAGGTGATCGACATCAATGGGCTCGAGGGCTCGAAGGTGATGTTCGGGGCCCGCGTCAAGGTTGTCGACGAGGAGACCGACGAGGAGCAGGCGTTCCAGATCGTGGGTCCCGAGGAGGCCGAGATCGCGAACGGCCTTCTGTCGATCCAGTCGCCCCTGGCCCAGGCCATGCTCGGCAAGGAGGCCGGCGACTCGATCGAGGTCAACACGCCGCGCGGTGTGCGCTACTTCGAGATTCTCACGGTCTCCTTCGGCTGAGCCAGAGCGCGGGACGGCGCCGGGCCTCAAGCCACCGATGGCCATCCAGATTGAGAGCCCGCCGATGTCGGCCGAACGTCGTGTGCGTCTTGTCGTCCTTGGCGCGGGGCCCGCTGGCTACACGGCCGCGGTCTATGCCGCGCGGGCCAACCTCGCGCCCATGGTGATCCAGGGCCTTCAGCCAGGCGGACAGCTTTCCATCACCACCGATGTCGAGAACTATCCGGGCTTCGCCGATCCGATCCAAGGGCCGTGGCTCATGGAGCAGATGGCGTCGCAGGCTGCCAATTGCGGCGCCGAGCTGGTCTTCGACGTGGCAACGAAGGTCGACCTCCACAAGCGGCCGTTCACGGTCGAATGCGACAGCGGTCAGGTCCTTCTGGCCGAAGCGCTCATCATCGCTACCGGGGCCCAGGCTCGTTGGCTGGGCCTGCCGAGCGAGCGGCACTTTCAGGGCTTCGGCGTCTCGGCCTGCGCCACCTGCGACGGCTTCTTCTTTCGCGGCAAGGATGTCGCCGTGGTGGGCGGCGGCAATACCGCCGCCGAGGAGGCCCTCTATCTGGCCCAGATGTGCACCAAGGTCTGGCTGATCCACCGCCGCGACGCCCTTCGCTCGGAGAAGATTCTCCAGGATCGCCTGTTCAACAATCCCAAGATCGAGATCCTTTGGGACAGCGTGGTCGAGGAGGTCCGGGGTACCAGCGAGCCGAAGGGTGTCACCGACCTGCTCGTGCGCAATCTACGCTCGCGCGAGATCCATGAGCTGCCCGTCCATGGCCTGTTCGTGGCGATCGGCCACGACCCGGCGACGAGCCTTTTCAAGGGCCAGCTTGCCATGGATTCCGAAGGCTATATCGTCACCGTGCCCGATAGCACGCGGACCGACGTCGAAGGTGTCTTCGCTGCGGGTGACGTTCAGGACAAGGTATTCCGCCAGGCCGTGACGGCGGCCGGCACCGGGTGTATGGCCGCGCTTGAGGTCGAGCGATATTTGGCAGCGATCGACAGCGCCGCGCATTGAGCCGGGCTGCCGCCAGTGGCGCGCCCGGCGAAAAGACAATAAAGAAGGTCCGGCATGCTCGACTGGGATCGCGTTCGCATCTTTCACACCGTCGCCGAGGCTGGCAGCTTTACCCGTGCCGCTGATCGCCTGGGTCTGAGCCAGTCGGCGATCAGCCGGCAGATCGGTGCGCTCGAGGAGGACCTGGGCTCACCGCTGTTTCATCGCCATGCCCGCGGCCTCGTTCTCACCGAGCAGGGCGAGATCCTCCTCGAGACGGCGCGCGAGCTCGCCAAGCGCATGGCGGCGGTGCAGACGGCATTGCGGGAGAGCCGGGACGTTCCGGCCGGCCTCCTTCGGGTCAGCACGACGGTCGGTGTCGGAACGCTCTGGCTCACCTCACACCTGGGCGAGTTCCTCGACCGCTATCCGGAGATAGCGCTCTCGCTCATCGTCTCCGATACCGAGATGGACCTCAGCATGCGGGAGGCCGACGTGGCCGTCCGCCTCCACCGTCCGACCCAGGCCGATCTCATTCAGCGCCGGTTGATGACAGTGCACACCCACATCTACGCCTCGCCCGACTATCTGAGCCGGCATGGCGAGCCGAAGGCGGCGGCCGAGCTGGATCGCCATCGGCTGATCACCTACGGCGACAGCGCGCCTCCGCCCGTGACGTCCCTGAACTGGATCCTGCACGCCGGTCGCGAGGACGACGAGCATATCGAGCCGCGCCGCCCCTCGCTCACCATCAACAATGTCTATGGCATGCTGCGGGCCACCGAGACGGGCCTGGGGCTGGCCTCGCTGCCCGACTACCTGGCGGTGGCCGGTCGGCAGCTGACGCGGATCCTGCCCGAGATCGAGGGGCCCTCTTTCACCGCCTACTTCGTCTATCCGGAGGAGCTTCGGACCAGCAAGCGGGTCGCGGTTTTCCGCGACTTCCTTCTCGAGAAGGTCGCTGCCCATCCCGTCTGGTAGAGCCATGCGCTGGCGGGATGGCGCTCATGGAAATTTAGGGTAGCCAAGCCCGGGCGGATACCGTACATATTGCAACGCAGCAAGGGCGTGGTTCTGGGTGCCCTCGCTGCCCGAAGGAAGCTTGCTTCCTCCGGTGTCCCGGGTGCAAGGCCCGGGTGTTGTCTCCCAGACGTTTAGCCTCCCTGATCTACTTGGCCGGGTCTTCGGACCCGGCCATTTTTTTGCCCGCTCCGGGCGTCGGCATGCCGACGCCGTGCGCATTGCCCCTGTGCGTCAAGCGCAAGGCCTTCGCTACTGTCGGCCCTAGCCGAACCGCCTCCCGATCCCTACATACTTTCTTGCGATGCCGGACTGCTCTCTGGGGTCCGTATCGTGCGCAAGCGGCTCGCCGCTGCGGTCACTCGGGCGATCTGCCCGGGTGTTGTCTCCCAGAGATTTAGCCTCCCTGATCTACTCGGCCGGATCGTTCGCGATCCGGCCTCTTTTTTTGCCCGTAGAATGCTGAGGCAATCTGTCGCATTCCTCGTAAGGCATCCGCACGGCGACGTCAAGCCGTGTGGTCCGTCATGTGCGCGGCCGCTGGATCTTGCGGCGCAACAAAACCCCGCCGCGTGCTGCCTCGCCGATCGGAGTCTCGCCCGAGCATGACCGGCATGGGATTCGCGAAGATGACAAAGGCTGGACAGGGCTCATGGGACACGCTACATATTGCACCGCAGCACGGACGTTGCTCTGGGAAGTCCTGCTGCCCAGCCGAAGCACCGCTTCGGCGGGGTCCTGGGCTTCACGCCCGGGTGTTGTCTCCCAGACGTTTAGCCTCCCTGATCTACTCGGCCGGGCGTAAAGCCCGGCCTCTTTTTTTGACCCGAGACAAACGGAGAAGCTACGGCCAGACCCTAGGAGGTCAGGCGGTTGACGTCAACGCGCGAGACAACACGCCGCACGAGAATCGGGTACTCAGTGCAGCGCAACAAATTCGCCCGAGACGCGAGGGCGTCGAGGCTCAGCGGTAAAGCGGCTCGTTCTCGAGGCCCTTGTAGATGCCGGCCACCTGCTCGGCGTAGCCGTTGAAGAGCTGGGTCGGGACGCGCTCGCCGGTGCCGACGATCTCTTCCGTCGCCTGGCTCCAGCGCGGATGCGGCACCTCGGGATTGACGTTGGCCCAAAAGCCGTATTCCGAGGCCTGGATGGTCTGCCAGAACGTCTTGGGCTGCGTGTCCGTAAAGGTGAAGCGCACGATCGACTTGATCGACTTGAAGCCGTACTTCCAGGGCACCTCGAGCCGCAGCGGCGCCCCGTCCTGCTTGGGCGCGGGCTTGCCGTAGAGGCCGGTCACGATAAGCGCCAGCTCGTTCGTGGCCTCGGCCATCGTCAGGCCCTCGGTGTAGGGCCAGGGATACCAGAACTGGCGCTGGCCCGGCGCCATCGCCGCGTCCATGAAGGTCGTCATGCCCACATATTTGGCCGAGCCCAGGGGCCGCGCCATGTCGACCAGCGCCTTCAGCGGGAAGCCCGTGAACGGCACCGCTATCGACCAGGCCTCCACACAGCGGTGGCGGTAGAGGCGCTCCTCGAGCGGCATCTTGCGGATGAGCTCGGCCGCATCCATCTCGATCGGCTTCTCGACCATGCCGTCGATCGTGACCTTCCAGGGCTGCAGCTGCAGCGCCTGGGCCGCCTTCCAGATCTGCTTGAACGAGCCGAACTCGTAGAAATTGTTGTAGGTCGTCGTGACCTTCTCCGGCGTGATCGGCCGATCGAGCGTGTAGCTGTCGTCGCGCTTGGCGGGATAGAGGTCCGGATCGAGCCCCGCCGCCTCCTCGGCCGCCAGCCCCAGCCGCGGCACGCCCGCCAGGATCGAGCCCGCGGCCATGCCCGCGATCAGCTCGCGACGCCGCAGATAGACGCCCTCGGGCGTGGCCCGGCTCTCGGGGATCTCCCAACCGCGTCGTGACCTGGTCAACATCGCGCCTCTCCTTGCTCTGCAGGGGAGAAGCTATGGCGCTGCCCCGCTCGCGGCAATTCAAGCACCCGCGATCCGGCAGGGCAGCGCCCGCGGTCGGCCCTGGCTGCTCAGGCGCGAACGAGGTAGAGGCGGACCCGGCTCCAGGCGGCCTCGCCCGGGCCCGAGCTGGCCTCGGAGGCCGCCTGACCGTGCACCGCCGAGAGGGTCAGCGTGTCGCCGCTGAGCGGGCCCTGGAAGCTCATCCTGCGGCGCTGCTCGGAGTCCATCGAGTCCGAGGTGATCGCCACGATCTCGCCCTTCTGGCTCCAGCGGCAGCTGTGCTTGACCATCGGCGAGCCGGGCTCCGCACCCGGCAGGAGCGTCTCGCAGGCGCCGCCGGCCCTCAGCGTGAGACGCGCGTCGGGCGAGTCGAGACGCTGGAGCCTCTCGCGGAAGAAGGCCTTCGGGTCACCCTGCGCCGCCTCGATCATCTTGGCCATCCGCTCCAGCCCCGCGGCCTGGGCCTCGGCCCGCGCGTTGCCGGGCGCGCCAGCGCGCAGCGCTGCCGCGCGCTGCTCCATCATCGGCGCCTGGCTCGCCATCGCCTGCAGCTTGGCCGGCCCGATCTCGGCCACCATGCCCGCCGCCAGCTTGTCGACCTCGGCCGACATCTTGGCCGTGTCGTAGCGCCACACCCCCTCCGCCCCGGCGGCATGTGCCAGGGCCGGCAGGAGCCCCAAAAGAAGGACAAGAAGAACGACGCGCCGCATCTCCCCCTCCCCGATGGCTGCAAGCAATCGATCATAATCTCGCGCGAGGGCGGCAGCCATGCCGTTCTTCTCTTTGTATTTTTTGTCATCTCGGGGCGCGGGCTTCGGCACGCAGGCGCCCGGGACGCGGCACGGATCCTCGTGTCGCGGCGAGGGCGACGAGAAAGGGGCGTGGTGGCGCGAGCGCGCGCTTCTTCCGTCATCCCACGGCCCCGAGCGGGGGATCAGGTGACGCGGCGCGATGGGACAGAGTCGCATAGTCCCCGTCACCTGACCCGCCCGGTCAAGCCGGGCGGTGACATGAAAGACGGGGTCGGCTGGACACACCTCCACTGTCGCCCCACGGCTTGACCGGGGGGCCAACTGCTCGGAGGCTGGCCACGCTACTGTCGCGTCACGGCCACCAGTTGATCCCCCGCTCAAGGCGGGGGATGACCCGTGGGGGTGCGTCGGCTCGCTCTTCTTTCACTATCCTTTGCTGATCTTCTCTTCTTTCACTCTCCTTTTTTGCTCCTCCACCGCCCCGGCCCCGCTCTCTCCCAGCGCGGCGTGGCGGCTCTCGGCGTAACGAAGGACCCAGTCGGCCACGTCCGGGTTGCTCCGGGCGAAGGCGAGGAGGTCCGAGACAAGCTCGGCGGCGACGGGATTTCGCGCCTTGAAGCTCGACGGGGCGTCGGCACGCCGCGCCGATCTCGTCCCCGGCACGCAGCTCGGGATCGCGGTCGGTCGTGCGCGTCACGAGGCGGCGCAGGCGGTTTTCCGGATGGCGGCCGCGGTTGCCCTCGTAGGCGAGGAACAAAAGCGCTTTGGTGTCGCCCATGTCGGCGAGGTGCTGGAGGCTGGCGAACGCCGTCCTGATCAGGATCTCTTCGCGCTCGTCCTCGGGCAGCTCGGCCTCGCGCCGGTAGTAGGCGACGTGTCTCTGGAACTTCTCGTCCTCGAGGAGCGACAAAATCTCGGCCTCGTCCGTTCCCTCGTGCCTGGCGACCTCGGCGGGCGTCATGCCGCCGGCGAGTCGCCGCGCCAGCCGCACGGTGCGGGCCGCGGGCATCGAGGCGGGGGAACGCGAGGGGTAGGTGGAAGGCATTTCTTTCGTTTATAGGATTCTTATCGGTACGTCAAGCGGCATTCGGTGCGGCCTCGCGCGTGAGGCGGGAGGGCAGACAAAAGTATGAATTCTTGCTACCGGAGAGGCGAAGGAGAGAGCCATGGCGCATGTCGAGAAGCTGAGCATCGCCCTGACCCCGGACATGGCGTCGGACGTCCGGCAGGCGGTGGAGAGCGGCGACTATGCCTCGGCGAGCGAGGTGATCCGGGACGCGCTGCGCTACTGGAAGCAGAGGCGCACGGTCGACGAGGAGATGGTGCTGGAGCTGCGCCGCCTCTGGCAGGAGGGCCTCGACAGTGGTCCGGCCGAGCCGCTCGACATGGCCGAGATCAAGCGTGAGGCGCGCAGGCGCCTCGGGGCCCGCGAGAAGCCCGGAGCCTGATGCCCCGTCTCGTCCGCTCGCCTCGGGCCCGAGAGGACCTGATCGAGCTTTGGACCTACATCGCGGCGGACGACCCGGCGGCCGCGGATCGCCTGCTGGACGCCACCCTGGAGAAGCTGCTTCTGCTGGCTGCGAGCCCGAGGCTCGGGCCATCCCGCCCCGACATTGCGCCCGGCCTTCGCCTGTTCCCCGTTCGTCGCTACGTGATCCTCTATCGCGAGCTCGCGGACGGCATCGAGGTCGTGCGGGTGGTGCACGGCATGCGGCGGCTGAGTGACGTGGTGTGAGAGACTCGCGATGAGGGCCGGCGAATTGAATGCACTGGCACCGTAATTCCCATCGCGGACCCGCAGCGGCGGCCGATCAGACGGAGTTCGACGCGGCGAGCGAGCGGCTAAAGGAGCTGATATTGGGGTCAATCTGGGCGAGCTCCCGGAAGGCGCTCCGCGACGCGGCGATCCGTGACGAAGATTAATAATTCGTGTTTTACCTATTTCCTAATCAGCGATTGGCATAAGTTGGTCGAAGCGACTGAATTATTCTTCGCGACCAAATTGATATGTTTATCGACAATTGGGATTGTAAAGTCTAATCGCATTTCCTCTACGGCGATCAACGCGATGCTGGGGGGGCGAGATGAAGGTCCAAACGGCTCTCTCGGTTGGGTTGAGGGCTTGGTTCTGCACCCGCGTCTGCCCGGTAATGGCGGACACGGTAGGCAGATGCTCGAACACGGGTTTCCATGCGTCTATATGGACGGGGTACTTTAGCTTTTCCTGCTCGAGGGTGTTGGAATGCGATAAAGTATCGTGCTCGCATTTTTTCACCATCATCTCTTGGATCCCGATTGTCGCTGGGGTAATAGCGCTTGGCGTGGGGACCACGTTGACAGGCAGTCCCGCATTCTTCAGAGCGCAGATACGGGGCGGGCACATCATGAACGCGACGTACTACCCGGCGGTCGCAGGAAGCGCGAGCCTCCTCCTGCGCCTCGCTGGCGCGGTGCTCGGGTTGGCCGGGCTCGGCCTGCTCTTCATCGGCCTGGTGTTTGCCGTGACATGAGCCTGCGCCGGGCCCATGGCGCGCCGGATCTCGGCCTCAAGTTCCGCAGTCCGTGCGGGCGAGGAGGCACGGATCGCGGCGCGTGGCCGCGACGTCCTCTTTCCCGTCCCAGGCATAACGAAGTGGTAGCTGACCACCGTCTGACCACCGAGGAGTCGATTCTGCGGGTCATGGTGGGGCAGCCGATGCGCTCATCGCTGGCGGTCCTTACGGCACGACCTGAGCTCCAGCCTATCCAGGCGTGTGTGACCTGCCCCGACGCCCGCGGCGCATCATCGTCTGGCCGTCAGCCGCCGGACGCGTAGAATTCGACATTGTGAAAGAAGCGCCGGGCCACGGGCGAGGTGCAGCCGTTCCGGTTGTAGAAGAGTTGCGCGTCCGATTGAGCGGCGCCCGCGTCCATGATCATGCCGCCCGTGGTGGCGGTTCCCGCCCATAGCCCCGCTCGAAGGACTCGCCGAAGCTCGACGACGGGGCACCGCGATGCGCTTCCACAAGCCCTCCGAACATCCGGCCGAGCGCGCCAAGGGACTCCTCCTCCAGGAGCTTGATTGGGACGAAATCGCCACGACATGCCGACAGGCGGCGGCATCGTCTTAGCGTTGACAAACATCTTAGAAACTCCCCGCTTAACGCCGATCCCGAGACGCCCATATCGTGTTGCGTGGACGCGTGACTGCGAGAGCTTCAGCTCGGTAAAACAGCACCTTGGCGTCGGTGGTATCATTGTATCTCCAAGCGTTATCTCATCACCTTTGGTCATCCATAAGCCAAAGGTAAGTATATCATGTAGGCGTTTCAGATATAGCGTTTCAACATTATTCTGAGTGAGTGAATAGTGACTATGAGGCCAGCTGGGTTGAAGTTTGCTGTCGATATCCCATCCTGTCCAGTGAATTAGGTAGTCCGAGTGAATTGCGTAATCGTAGCTGATGACCTCATATTGTTGTGCTTGGGAACCCGAGGTGCCCGTATCTGCAGGAGCAGGGGTTGTCATGGAGGCCGCCATTTGGGTTGAAGGGACTGCATCGCGCCTCTGTCTGCTCGCAATCGTGGCGTTCTGGGCGCCTGCGCGGTTGATCCTGTAGCCTATGGGCGACCAGGGCAAGGCCTGCTTCACAACTTCGGGGCGAAGGAGGCCGGCCGCTTCGGCGACCCGGTATGGCAACTTTGTGCGGTGGGGCCGCGATCGCTCCTCGGTGGTCCCTACTCAGGCGCTCCATACCGTGGCAGTTCCCGCAGGCCGGCGAAGCGATGGGCTCAGGTGTCGCGACCACACATCGTTCCCCGCGAAGGACGAGGGAGTGTAGTTCCAAGCGGCCATCCGAGCTGTAGGGAGCCTCTCAGGGATCCGCTTCCGCGGCGACGAGCGCCGAGCGGGCTGCCTCGACGAGAAAGGCAGGGCGGGCCATGCCGCAGTGGCCTCGATGCAGGCGACCCGGCCTTCGTCCGCCGAGATGTTGACGTCAGGCCCCGCCCAGGCGCCTCGACGAGGCGTCTGGAAGCGCACCGGCTCCGCCACCGCCTCGCCTTCCTCCGAGGTCAGCCAGTCTGGCAGGGGTGCATCGAAGTTACTCGGCTCGGGGATTCTCTCATCGGCGCCAGCCATCCGTTCGACATGAAAGGAAAGGGCTCGGCCGGCGTTGCGGGCCACCTCGATCAGCGTGGCACGACGGGAAGTGCAGCCGGGCAGCTCGGAGAAGATCACGCCGTAGCTCCCGGGCGTGCCGTAGACTGGCGCCGAGTAATGTCTCATCGCGATGCTCTACCTCCACCGGTACGCCCCACGCCCTTCACCCCATCCGCAACGCCTCCAGCACCGCCTCGGGCGCCCGCTCGATCACGAGGAGGTAGGCGCGGGCCGGCCCTTCCGGCTGTCGCGTGCCCTGCTCCCAGTGGCGCAGCGTGTTGACGCTGAAGCCGAACCGGCCGGCGAACTCCTCCTGCGTCATGTCGAGGCGTGTCCGGATCGCCTTCACGTCGATCCGCTCCGGCACGTGGATGCGCCAGGGGCTCGCGTCCACCTTGCCCTCGACAAAGGCTATCGCGCCATCGAGGCCGCGCCGGATGCTGTCGGCAGCCCTGCTCATCGTTCTCTCCTCTTGAAGCTCTCCACCAGCACCGCCCGTTCCCAATCGCTCATGGGCTTGCGGGTTGCCGAGTGAGACTTCGGGGTTTCGATCAGGCTGATCGGACCCGCTCGAGCCATGCGGGGTACCACGCCAATGCATCCGTCGGTCCCGCCGGAGAAGTAATCCAATGGATCAGGCAAGTGCTCTGGTGCCCGTGCGCCAGTGCTCCAGCAGGCCTGCACTTGATGCCGCGGCTGACGCCGAGCCAGCCGAGCCCGTGCCCGAAAAAGCCTGGAACCGTCCTCTGGGCCCAGCGTTGGCGAGACGAGGGCGGCCGTTCGGGTCGCTCTTCGAAACCGAAGCACAAAGACGAAAGGGCGTAACCATGCGACAGATCTATACTGCTGCTTTGGCAGTCGCCGCTCTCGCCGCCACGCCGGCGCTTGCGGCGCAGTCCTCGAGCCAGACCAACGGGTCGAGCGACAGCCAGACGATGCAGTCGGCGAACAGCGGCCAGACCAACCAGAATGCCGACAACGGGCAGAATGCCGGCACCCGGCAGAGCCAGGCCCGGGTGATGAGCCAGAGCAAGCTGCGCCAGTCGCTGCAGAAGGCGGGCTTCGAGAACATCCACATTCTCGACGCCACCTATCTCGTTCAGGCGAAGAGCCCTGACGGCCAGCAGGTGATGATGGTCATCAATCCGCCGCCGAGCGGTGCCAGCGCCAGCGGCAGCCACATGAGCGGCAACGCGAGGTCGAGCGGGTCGACCGCCTCCTCCGGGTCGTCGGGCACGACCGGGTCCACCGGATCCTCGACGAAGCAGTGATGCTGCGCCGACCGGCCCGGCTGGGTAACGCCCGGCCGGGCTGGCCGCCACTCGCGGTCCGCGCGCTCGCGTGCGGGCCCGCTCGGCTGTCCTAGACCAGCCCGCCCTTCTTGCGCGTCAGCTGCATCGCCTGGCCCTTCTTGGCCGAGATGGTCCGCCTGTTGACGCCGAGCCAGCCGATCTCGCCGAACAGGCGCCCATATTCGATTTTGGGGCAGCGATCCATGACGATGTCACGGCCGGCGGCGCGCACGCGCTCGGCCGCCGCGTCGTCGCGCACGCCGAGCTGCATCCAGATGACGCCGATGCCGAGGCGCACCGCCTCGTCGGCGATGGCGCCGGCAGCGTCCGAGCGGCGAAAGACGGAGACCATGTCGGGGACCAGCGGGAGCGAGGCGAGGTCGGGATAGACGGTCTCGCCCAGCAGGGTCTTGCCGGCATAGTGGGGGTTCACGGGCAGGATGCGGAAGCCTTTGCCCTGGAGGTAGAGCATCGCGAAGTAGGAGGGGCGCATCTCGCTCATGCTGGCGCCCACCATCGCGATGGTTTTTACGCGCTGCAGGATGCCGCGGATGTAGGCGTCGTCGTAGCTGAGCGGGGCTGCGGTCATGGCGGAAGAGGCTCGGCGTTGCGTGAGAAGCTGAAGCGACAAACCGACAAGAATCAGGAGGAGGGCCAGACGGGCTTTTTCTTCGCGACGAACGCGTCGAGGCCGGCCTCGAAGTCGCGGCCGAGCGCGTTCTCGACGATGACCTCGGTGGTGAAGGCGTAGGCGTCCTCGAGGCCCATCTCGAGCTGCCTGTAGAAGGCGCGCTTGCCGAGCGCCAGAACGGCGGGCGGCTTGTCGAGGAGGCGGGCGCAGAGGGCGTCGACGGCGGCGTCGAGCCCGGCTTTCGGCACGACCTGGTTGACGAGGCCCTGGCGGAGCGCCTCGGCGGCGTCGATGGGATCGCCGGTGAGCAGCATCTCCATCGCGGGCTTGCGCGCGATGTTGCGCGAGAGGGCCACCATGGGCGTGCTGCAGAAGAGCCCGTACTTCACGCCGCTCGTGGCGAACTTGCTTTCTTCCGTCGCGATGGCGAGGTCGCAGGCGGCGACGAGCTGGCAGCCGGCGGCGAAGGCCAGGCCGTCGACCTTGGCGATGACGGGCTGGGGCAGCCTGGTGAGGCCCACCATCACCCGCGAGCAGTGCGAGAAGAGCGCCTTGACGGGCTCGTAGCGGCGGTCGGCGCCCATCTCCTTGAGGTCGTGGCCGGCGCAGAAGGCCTTGCCGTTGCCCGAGAGGACGAGGACGCGGATCTCCTTGTCGGTCTCGAGGCGGGCGATCTCGTCCTCGAGCAGGCCCAGCAGCTCGCGCGAGAGGCTGTTGAAGGCGGAAGGCCGGTTGAGGGTGAGGTGCAGGACGGCGTCCCGGCGCTGGGAAAGAAGGATGGGCTCGCTCGGCTGGTCCATGGGACGCCTCCTCGATCGTCGCGGGCAGTGTCGTGGCAGAACCAGGCGCCTCTATAGCGCCTGGGCGCCGGAGCTGCATCCCGGGAGAGAGGCCGGGAGGGCTTCTCAGAAGGAGCGGTTGAGGCGCACCATGAACTGCTGCAGGCGCAGCGACTGGAGCAGGCGGTCGGCGTCGGTGCTCTCGACGCCGTCGCGCGGCTGGGGATCGGAGAGATTGGGCAAGAGGCTGCCCGAGACCGACCAGCCGCCGTCATCGCCGGAGCTGTCCGAGGCGGGATCGCCGCTCTGGTCCGTGGGCAGGCCTGCGGAGGGTGCTGCCGCCTGGGCGCCGCCGTGCGGGCCGACCAGGCCCTTCAGCGAGCCGAGGCACAGATCGAGCGTCTTGGCCCTGCCGGCGCCGTGCGCCGTGCAGTCGCCGAGACCGGCGTCGGCCGAGGCCGCGGCCGGCAGGAGGGTCGCGAGCACGGCGAGCGCCGAGGCGCCACGGACGAGCGATTGCAAGGGCACGCGGCAGCCTCCGATCTGTCTGCGGGCGAATCTGCTCATAGCTTGCAGGCTAGGCCCGAGAAGGCCCTGCGTGAAGCCGGAAACGCGCCGGCCTCTCCCGCCTCGTGCCCCTGTTGCCCGAGAGCGACAGGGGCCGGACGAAGGCGCCACAGGCTCCGTTGGCCACGCAAGCGTTCTTCGTGAGTTGGGTCCGGAGCGTGGCTGGTTCAAGGTCAGTCATCATTGGCAGTCGGGCCTCGTGCATCGCCGCCGCCCCTGGGTTGGCATAGCTCTTCCATCGCTGTATCGCTCGATGCGCGTCCCCGATACCCGAGGAGATCTGACCCGTGAGGCAACGACCGACATCGGCCTTTCTCGCCATCCTGATCATGGCCGTGATCGTTGCCGTCGGTTCATGTCTCTGTCTTCCCAAGATGGCGGCGGCCGCCACGGCGGCCCCGCAGCAAAGCGAGAATGCGCTCTCCGGCGTCTCCGAGCAGAGCCTGAAACAACTCTCGGCGACGCTGCAGGATCCCCAGAAGCGTCAGGCGCTGATCGACCAGATCGACGCCCTGGTCCAGCTCCAGGGCAAGACCCAGCCGCAGGAGACGCCGCTGCCCGTGACGCTGACCCAGACGCTGGTCGAGGGGGCGACGCTGACGGCACGGCAGACGCGCGCCACGCTCGTCGAGCTCACCGGCTATCTGGGCCAGCTGCCGCACCTCTCGGGCTGGCTGGAGATGCTCGTGGGCTCGCCGCTGATGCGGGACTGGGCGTTCCGGCTGCTCAGGGGGCTCCTCACCGTTCTCGCGGTGCCGTTCCTCGTCGAGCTGGTCCTGCGGCGGCTCCTGCGCGGCACCGCGCGCGCGCTCGACGCCCGACCGTCGGACGCGATCACCGCCAAGGTGCCGCTCGTCCTCCTCCGGGCGCTGCTCGACATCGTGCCGGTGGCGGGCTTTCTGGGCGCCGCCTACCTGGCGCTTCTGGCCCTGGCGCCGCTGCCCCAGGTTGGCTTTCTCGCCCTCGACCTTGCCAACGCCTACGTGATCAGCCGGGCCATCCTGATCGTGGCGCGGCGGCTCCTGGCACCCTGGGCACCGGCGCTCCGCCTGATGCCCATCGGCGACGACGCGGCGCGTCTCGCCTATGGCTGGGTCAGGCGCTTCACGGTGACGGCGGTGCTGGGCTACTTCCTGATCGAGATCGGCCGGCTCCTGGGCCTGCCCGGCTCCGTCTACCTCTTCCTGCTGCGCCTGCTGGGGCTCGTGCTGGCGGCGCTCGCCGTCTGCTTCATCCTTCGGGCACGTGCGCCGGTCGCCCGTGTCATCCGCGACGGCAACGCCCCGCTGCTGCCCGAGGGCATGCTGGTCCAACAGCTGAGGAACGCGGTGGCGGCGCTCTGGCACCTCGCCGCCATCGTCTACGTGATGGTCGTCTTCGTCGTGATCGGCTGGCAGGTCGAGAACGGCGGCACGTACCTCCTGCGGGGCACGATCGGCTCGCTCCTCCTCTTCGCGATCGCCTCGACGCTGATGGCCTGGCTCGACCAGGTCGTCCGCCGCAATGTGCGGGTGACCGACGGCGAGCTGGCAAGGCAGCCGGGCGCCCGCGAGCGGCTGCGCAGCTACGCCAGGATCACGAGCCACGTCCTGCGCGCGGTCGTCGCCCTCTCGGCCCTTCTCGGCATTCTCTATCTTTGGGGGGTCGACACGCCGGCCTGGCTCGAGCTGCCCTTCCCGCGCTTCGTGCTGCGCGTGGCCGGCACCGCGCTCGTCGCGACCCTGATCGGCGTCGTCGTCTGGGAGATGGTGAGCGCCGCGGTCGAGCGGGCGCTCCGCGCGCGCGAGGGCGAGGAGACGGCCACGGCGCGGCATGCCCGGCTGCACACCATCCTGCCGCTAATGCGCAAGGTCGTGCTCGTGGTGCTGGCGGTGATGATCACGCTGATGGTGCTCTCCGAGGCCGGCATCGACATCGGGCCGCTGATCGCCGGTGCCGGCGTCGTCGGTCTCGCCGTGGGCTTCGGCGCGCAGAGGCTGGTGCAGGACATCATCACCGGCATCTTCATCCTGGTCGAGGACGCGGTGTCGGTGGGCGACGTCGTCAACGTCGCGGGCATCGGCGGGTCGGTCGAGGACATCTCGATCCGCTCGCTCAAGCTCAGGGACCTGCAGGGCAGCGTGCACACCATCCCCTTCAGCTCGGTCACGACCGTCACCAACATGACGAAGCTGTTCAGCTACTTCGTGGCCGACATCGGCGTCGCCTACCGGGAGGACACGGACGCGGTGTTCGAGACCTGCAGGCAGATCGTCGAGGAGATGCGCCAGGAGCCGAAATACCGGCGCAGCATCCTCGAGCCCCTGGAGGTGCTGGGGGTCGACAGCTTCGCCGATTCGGCAGTGATCCTCAAGGCACGCATCAAGACGCGGCCGATCAAGCAGTGGGAGGTGGGCCGCGAGTTCAATCGCCGCATGAAAAAGCGCTTCGACGAGCTCGGCATCGAGATCCCATTCCCGCACGTCACCCTCTATTTCGGCGAGGACAAGAAGGGAGAAGCCCCGGCGGGCCGCGTGCGCCTGTCGGCGGACGAGTCGCTCGGGAAGGTGCGCCTCGCGTCCGAGGAGACGCTGGCGAGGCTCGAGGGGCTGGCGAAAGGTAGCGGTGCTACCGACTGAGGCCTATCCTGGGAGCCGCGCGGCTGGCAGCGCCCTGGCTCAGCTCTTGGTGCCGTTGGCGGAGCTTCCCTGCCTCTTCGTCTCGGGAAGGGCCTTGAAGCCCAGATAGGCGGCGTGGCTCAGCGCGAGGAGGCCGACAAAGGTGCCGTCGACCGGCGGCATGCTGGTGAAGACCGGAGCCCCGGTCTTCATGGCCACCAAGACTGAAGTGCCGCCAAGGGCCTGCACATACTCTATGAGCAGCACGGTGTAGCTCGCGAGAAGCAGGCCAGTGATCACCAGATGCTGCAGCCGGCTGACGTCGACATGGTCGGCATCCGCGGCCCACTCGCCTTGAAAAAGATCGCTCCAACTCGCCTCGCTGGCAGAGGCGCGACTGTCGAGCGGACGCGGCGACCCAGCGGGCATATTCGCCGGCTGTGGGGCGGTCGGCCGCACCTCGAGTTCCCGCGCGGCGCCGCCCGCTTCCTCGTCGACCGTCTGGAAGGGCAGGATCCGCCGGCTCAGATAGGGGCTGACCGCGACGGAGATACCAAGGACGGCCCAGAGGCTCGGATCCATTGAGGGGAAGAGGCTGAAGGCCGATTGGACGGTCGACGCGCCGACGGCCACAGCCTGGAGCTGCTCGCGGCCGTGGCTGGCGAGCAGGGCGACGTTGAACATCGCCAATACGCTGTAGCCGCCCAGCAGCACGATGGTCCAGGCGACCATCTGCGTGCGGGAGAGGCTCAGCCGGTTCCGCTCGTCGATCAGCGCGCCGAAGAAGAGCCCCTGGAAGGCCAGTCCCGCCGCCATGACGAGCGCCACGATCGCCGCCGCCGAGAGAACCATCGGACCCATGAGCGACAGCTGCCCGCCAAGGTCGGTGTAGCGCCAGAGACGATCGAGCGTCCGATCCCACCAGCCGCTGTCTCTCGTGACGACCGGCTTCTGCTTTGCCCAGTATGTGGCCCACACGGTATCGCACCTGGCCTGGAGCTGACTGGGCGCCGGGCCGCCTGCAGGGGCGTTGAGCCCGTTGATGCACGCGGCGGGCGTCGGCGCGTCCTGCGCCGGCTCCGCGGCCGCCGCCCGCTGGATCGAGAGCGCCGTCTGCCGCCCCAGATCGGCCGCCGCATAGATCCAGAGGTTGGTCGCGATGGCCAGGAGGATCGAGAGCACGAACAGAAGGATCGCCCAGGGCCGAGCCGTCTCGACCCGCCTCGCTCGACGCCGCGCCGCCTCGTCTGGCAGCGGCGCGCCCTCTGCCGACAGCGCTCTCGGGAAGATCCCCGGCGCAGCGTCGCCGTCCGTCGCCAACGCCGCTGCCGCGTCGATGGCGTTGTAGAGAAAGAGCCAGACGTCCGCCTCGTTCGTCGCCCTGATCGGGCCGACCCGGTCGCTGACGACGGAGGTCGCCGGCCAAGCTAGCCCGTGCCCGGTAGCCGGCTGCGGCTTCCCGGCGTCCTGGGGCCAGAGCAGGGCCATGACCGGCACGGGCGGCGAACCGGTTGCGGGCGGTGGCGCGGCCTCCAACGCAGCCGCCACGCAGGCTTTCCAGCCCGGCGTGGTGCGGTCGCGCGCGGTGGGCACGGCCGGCTCCGGGAAGCCGGCCGTGTGTCCGGCCGTCAGCATGCGGGCGAGGACCAAGCGCGCTTTCGTCAGCTCATCCAGCGCGCCATCGACGGTGGTCATGCCGGAGGTGGCACCCCACAAGATGCGGGCGCAGCGCGTGACGTCCATCTCGCTCCCCCCAGCAACCGCGCCAGCACTCGTGGCCAGCGAGCAACTCTCAACCCATCATAGCAGCTTCGCCTCTACTCGTCTCTTTCTAGTACTATGGCGCGGAGTGATACCTTGGGGATAGTTGTCGTTGCCCGGGGCCGGACCGACGAGCCAATACTGGACCACCAAGGCGAAGATGCGCACCTTCCCACCCCGTCGGCTCGTCTGCCTCACCGAGGAGACGGTCGAGACGCTTTACCTGTTGGGCGAGGAGGACCGCATCGTCGGGGTCTCGGGCTATGCCGTGCGTCCGCCGCGGGTGCGGCGCGAGAAGCCACGGGTCTCGGCTTTCACCTCGGCGGACATTCCAAAAATCCTGGCCCTCGAGCCCGATCTCGTTCTGGCGTTCTCCGATCTGCAGGCGCCGATCGTGGCGGATCTGGTCCGCGCGGGGCTGGCCGTCCATGTCTTCAACCAGCGCAGCGTGGCCGGCATCCTCACCATGATCAGGACGCTGGGCGCTCTCGTGGGCGCGGCCGAGAAGGCCGAGGCGCTGGCCGCTGGGCTGGAGCAACGGCTCGCCGAGGTCGCGGCGCAGGCGCCCCCGGGCAGTGCCCGCCCCCGCGTCTATTTCGAGGAGTGGGACGAGCCCCTGATCGCCGGGATCGGCTGGGTCTCCGAGCTGATCGAGATCGCCGGCGGCACCGACGTTTTTTGTCAGTTGCGGGGTGCTGCGGCCGCGACCGACAGGATCGTCACGTCGGAGGCGGTGATCGCTGCGGCACCCGAGCTGATCCTCGCATCCTGGTGCGGCAAGCGGGTCGTGCCGGGCCGCATCGCCGGGCGCCCGGGCTGGGCCGAGGTGCCGGCGGTGAGAAGCGGCCGCATCGTCGAGATCAAGTCGCCGCTGATCCTGCAGCCGGGGCCGGCAGCACTCACGGATGGCCTGGACGCGATCCGAGCGGCCCTGGCGACGCTGCCGCCGGCCGGCTCCGTTTAAATTGAGCGAAGCCGCTCGTAAGCTGTCGAGGGATCAGATCGAGGGGACCAGCTTTGAGAGAATTGGCCGCTACCGGCCTGCGGGACGATGCCTGGGTGATCTCTCGCCCGGAGGACGAAGGCATGGATTCGGCGCTGCTCGCCGGTCTGGCGCCGCAATTCGAGGGATGGAGGGATGCCAACCTCCATGCCGCTCTGATCGTCCGTCGCGGCAGGCTCGTCCTCGAGCATTACTTCACGGGCGAGGACGAGGCCTGGGGGACGTCCCTCGGCCGCGTCTCCTATCATGCCGGGCTGAAGCACGATCTCCGCTCCATCACGAAGAGCATCACGTCGCTGCTCTTCGGCATCGCGGTCGATCGTGGCTGGATCAAGGACGTGGACGAGCCCGTGTTCTCGTTCTTCCCCGAGCACGCCGATCTTCGGACGCCGGCAAAGGACCTCATCAAGCTCCGCCACCTTCTCACGATGTCGGCGGGCCTGCAGTGGAACGAGCAGATCCCCTACAGCGACCCCGCCAACAGCGAGCGGCGCATGACCGACGCCCCCGACCCGTGCCGCTACGTGCTGGAGCAGCCGGTCGCGCGGCCGCCCGGCATCGCCTATGCCTACAATGGCGGGCTGACGACCCTCCTTGCCACGATCCTGCACAAGACGTCGGGACGTCCGATCGACGCGCTCGCGGCAGAGATGCTGCTCGATCCCCTGGGGATCCGGGACGTCGATTGGGTCCGGTATGCGGATGGCACGGCGAACGCGGCCTCGGGCCTGCGCATGCGGCCCCGCGACCTTGCCAGGATCGGCCAGCTGGTCCTGGATCGGGGAACATGGAACGGCGGGCGGATCGTCTCGGAGGCGTGGATCGGGGAGGCGACCAGCCCTCACGTGAACGGCGAGGGCCTCTTTTTCTATGGCTTTCAATGGTGGCTCGGCCGGTCCCTCGTGAAGCGTCGGGAGATCCGGTGGATCGCAGGCGTGGGGTATGGTGGGCAGCGGCTCTTCATCGTTCCCGAGCTGGAGCTGGTCGTCGTCGTCATGGCGGGGCTCTACGACAATCCCGTGCTTCAATCCGTGCCCGGCGAGGTGATCCTGCGCCGCTACGCGCTGCCCGCAGCCCTCGGCGCCTGATCGGCAGAATGCTCGCTCCACCCACCGCGCGCTCACCGATCCGCAGCCCCTGCCGCGAGGATGTCGGTGGCCCGGTGGTCGGGCGGCACGCCCTCGATCAGGATGACGTCGCCCGACGAGGCGCTGGCGCGCAGGGGCAGGATCTCCTGGTAGGCCGGCGAGCGGTACCAGGCCTGGGCCGCGGCGAGATCGGGGAAGGCGATGACGATCAGATCCTCGGTCCATGATCCTTCGAGCTCGATCCTCGGGCCGCCGTGGATGATGAAGCGGCCGCCGAAGGGGGTGAGCGTCGCGTCTATTCTCGCCAGATAGGCCCGTATCCCGCACCCCATCCTGACATCGCGCAGCCGCGCAACGGCATAGGCTGTCATCACAATCCTCCGCTCGACAATATTGGCGCAGGGGCAGTCGAGACGAGGCGCAGCGCCGTCGCAATTACCTGCGACGTAATTGAGCGCGCAGGCCGGTCCTCCCATGCTGGCCCTGTCGAACGGACAGCCACTTTCTTGCCGGAGAAGACCATGACCGATGCCAACCAGATCGCCCGCCGCTACATCGCCCTCTGGAACGAGACCGATCCGGCGCGCCGCAGCGCGCTCCTTGCCGAGGGCTGGAGCGACGATGCGAGCTATGTCGACCCGCTGATGCGCGGCCGGGGGCACGACCAGATCGGCGCCCTGATCGGCGCCGTTCACGAGCGCTTCCCGGGCTTTCGCTTCACGCTCGCGGGCCGCGCCGACGGCTATGCCGACAAGGTCCGCTTCTCGTGGGCGCTGGGGCCCGAGGGTGATCCCGAGATGATCAAGGGCACCGACTTCGCCCTCATGGAGAATGGCCGGCTGAGGACGGTCACCGGCTTCATCGACAAGGCGCCCGCGGCCAGCTGATATCCTGCCGGAGCGGGCGGGGTCGTGACCCGGGACCAACCCCGCCCGACCGGCCACGAGGTCCCGGAGGCACCGGCATGCGACAGGAGGCGAGCGAGGCGAGGGCGGGCCATCATCTGCGGGCCTGGCGCGAGCGGAGGGGGATGAGCCAGCTCGATCTGGCGCTGGAAGCCGATATCTCGCAACGGCATCTGAGCTTCCTCGAGACCGGTCGGTCGATGCCCAGCCGGGCCATGGTGCTGCATCTGGCCGAGCGCCTGGACATGCCGCTGCGCGAGCGCAACGCCGTGCTGCTCGCGGCCGGCTACGCTCCCGTCTATGCGGAACGGAGCCTCGAGGATCCCGCCATGGCTGCGGCGCGCGAGGCGATCGGGATGATCCTCAAGGGCCACGAGCCCTATCCCGCGCTGGTGGTCGATCGGCACTGGACTCTCGTGAGCGCCAATGCCGCGCTCGCCCCGCTGCTCGTGGGCGTCGAGGACGGGGCGCTGCTGCAGGCGCCCGTCAACGTGCTGCGGCTGGGCCTCCATCCGAGGGGGCTGGCACCCCGCATCGCCAATCTGCCGGAATGGCGCCTTCATCTGCTGGACCGGCTGCGACGGCAGATCGCCGCCACGCGCGACGAGGCTCTGGGCGGGCTTTTGCAGGAGCTCTCGGCCTATCCGGTGGGCGACGATACGCCGCCCGCAAACGCGCCCGCGCCGACCGAGCATGGCGGCGTGCTCGTGCCGCTGAGGCTCCGGACCGACGCGGGTCTTTTGTCACTGCTCTCGACGACGACGGTCTTCGGCACGCCGCGCGACGTCTTTCTGTCGGAGCTGGCGATCGAGGCGTTCTTCCCCGCCGATGCGGAGACCGGCAGGCTTCTGAGGCAGCCGGGCGATCTGCGCTCGAGGATCTAGTGCAGCGCTACCGCGGCCGGGACCCCGGCTGATCACACGTCCAGCCGCTCGATCTCGCAGGCGTAGGATCGCAGCGGGGTGGTCCCGCTGATGGGGTCGACGAAGGCCTGGGAGATGAGCCGGTTGTAGTTGGCGCCCTCGTCGGCAAAGGGATCATAGCCGCGGGCGTGCAGCAGGACGCATGCCTGCCACCAGCCATGCTGTCCGCAAACGACGTCCGGATCGAGGGTCGTGTTGTACTTCGCCCGTGCCCGCGCCTTGCCATGCGGTGTCGCGATCACGACCCACGCGCCTTCGGCGATGCCGCGGGCTGCGGCGGTGTCGGGATGCAACTCGACCTCGGGATCCATGGCCCGTTTGCGCAGGGACGGCAGCGCACGGTGCTGGCTCTCGCAGAAGATGGTGCCCTTGGAGCAGGTCAGGACCAGGGGAAAGCGGCCGCCCAGCCCGTCGGAAGACCGGGGACTGACGAGGGGCTCGCGAAACGCCGGCAGGGGATCCTGGCCGCCATCCAACAGTGTCTCGGCATAGAGCTCGACCCTGCCGGACGGCGTGTCGAAGCCGCGCGGCACGCCCGCCTGCGCGGCGGCAAATTTGCGGTGGCGCGTGTCGAGCGGGACGCGAATGCCTTCGGGCCGGGCCCTCAGCTCCTCGAGCGAGAGCCCGCTCGGTGCCAGCTGATGGCGGTAGCCGGCATCCGTGTCGCCGTTCCAAAAGTGCGCGCCCAGACCCATGCGCACCGCGAGGTCGAAGATGATGTCCCGGTCCGAGCGGCTCTGCCCTTGCGCCGGGACCACCGGCTGGCGGAGCTGGACCAGCGACTGTGCCTCCTCGCTCAGCTCGAAGCCGATGCGCAGGCCTTCCGTCTCGAACGCGCTCGCGACGGGCAGCACGATGTCGGCCTGCTCGGCGGTCGGGTTCATGAAGAGGTCGGCGTGGACATGGAAATCGAGCGCGCCCAAGGCACGGCGGCCGCGATCGCTGTCGGCATTGGACATCAGCAGGTTCGCGCCGAAGGCCACGAGGCCACGCGCCCGGTAGGGCTCGCCGTCGAGAGCGGCCGTGTAGAGGTCGCCGGCGGCGGTGTAGCCGAAGCGCGCCGGGCCGAGCGGTCGCGCCTCCAGGCCCAGCGCCTTGTGGCGCTGCCCTTCCGGGAGCAGCTCCATGCCCGAGACGTCGTTGGCCGGCACGGCGGGGAAGAGCACATTGCCGCCCGGCCTGTCGAGATCGCCTGTGAGCGCATAGAGGATGCCGATCGCCCGGATCGTCTGGGTCGTGTTGGTATGCTGCTCGATGCCGCTCCAGGAATAGTAGGCGAGCGGACGCGACTCCCAGATCAGCCGGGCGGTGCGCTCGACCTGCTCGAGCGGCACGCCGCAGATCTCCTGAATTTCCGGTCCGGCATGGCTTGCGCATAGGCGTCGCGTCATCTCGAACGCGGTGACGCAGGCGACCGGCCCCGAGACCGTCTCGACGGTGGCCTCGGCAAAGAGCGCCGGCTGGGCGCTGCCGTCGGCAAATCGCCGGGTGCGCGGCTCGTAGTGGATGGGCTGCCGCGAGCGCTCGTCCCAGCCGACAAAAGTGTCGCCGTCATGCGAGGGGCTCAGATCCCCGCCCCTGAGGAGCCGCCCGTTGTCGCAGCGGACCAGCAACGGGCCATTGGTCCAGTCGCGAACGAAGTCCTGGTCGTACCAGCCTCGCTCGATCATCACGCCGGCGATCGCGAGCGCCAACGCCCCGTCGGTTCCGGGCCGGACGCGCAGCCATTCGTCCGCCTGGCGCGCGACGCCGACATTGCGCGGATCGACGACCACGAGCTTGGCCCCGCGCCGCAGCGCCTCGGTCGTGGCCGTGGCGTGGGCTATTCGGGCGACGGTCGGATTGTAGCCCCAGTAGAGCAGGCAGCCGGCACGCGCGACGTCGGGCATGTAGGCGCCGGGCACGCTGGCGCCGTAGGTGTAGAGGCTCGCCAGATACCGGCCCCAGCCGCAAAGCTCCATGGAAACCATGAAGCTCGGGCTGCCAAAGGCCCGCTGCAGCCTCTGGATCCAGTGGATGACGTCCGAGGTCGCGGCCGTCGACGGGGAGGCCGCCGCAAAGACGACGGATTCCGGCCCGTGCTCGCTTGCAATCTTCCCCAGTCGCCGGGCAATGATGTCGAGCGCCTCGTCCCAGCCGATCTCCTGCCAGCCTGGATCGGCGGCGCCCTTCGGCCGTGTCCGCTTCAGGGGACTGCGCAGGCGCTGAGGGCTATAGACGAGCTCCGGCGCAACTTTGCCTTTGATGCAGAGCGCTTTCCCGGTCGGGTGGTCCGGATTGGCGGCCAGGCTGACGAAGCGGCCGTTCTCGACGGTCGCGATCGATCCACAGCGCGAAGCACAAAGCGGGCAGAACCCCGGAACCTTGCGTGTCTCGCCCGAAAGGCGGGAGGCCATCTTTTGCTTCCTTCAGCCAGTATCCAGCCAAGGATCGGCCTGTTGGCGCTTCTATTGCCGCCATTGTTGAACGTCGACAAGAGACATGGTGGCAGACAGCGCTAGCCCCGCCGGCCGGCACCCTTGAGCCGCAGATAGGCCAGAGCGGTCATTACCGCGTCGTCGAAGGCGTCGTGGAGCTGCATCACCGGCAGGTCGAGCTGCTTGGTGATCGTCGCGAAGCGGAGGTCGATGTTGGCGCCCGGCGGGAGCCGGGCCGCCCGCCAGTCATAGTAGAGGCCGGAAACCTCGACGCGGCGGTTGGGCAAGGGCACGCCCAGGAGGCGGCGCACATGGCGGTCGAGCAGCGCCATGTCGAACTCGAGATAGTAGCCCACCAGCGGCCGTGGACCGACAAATGACAAAAAACGCTCGATCGCGGTGTCGAGCGGGAGGCCTTGCGCCACGTCGACCGAGCGCAGCCGATGGACCCGCACGGAGGTCTCGCCGACGGCACCCTCCGGCCTGACCAGGAGGTCGAGGCCCTCGCTGGTGCGCAGGCGGTCGCCGGTGATCCGGACGGCGGCGATCTGCAGGATCTCGGCCGTCCTGGGATCGAGGCTCGTGGTCTCGCAGTCGATCGAGACCAGCTCGTCCGCCGGCGGCGCGTCCAAAAGCGAGGCCCAGCGTCTTTCCTTCAGGCGCCGCAGCCACAGGCGGCGGCGCAGCGCCTCGGGCAGGAGGCGCTCCAGCTCCATCAGCCGAGCACGGCCAGATGAAAGTGGTGGCGCACGATCTCCCGGAGGCGCCGGACGGCGCTGTGCGTCTCCTTCAGGAGGTCGCGCTCGAGCTTGCCGACCTCGCCCAGCCTCACGGTGTTGTCGAGCGGCTGGTGGAGCCGCATCTTCTCGAGCCGCGCCGTGAGCCTGAGCCCGGTGACGAAGTGAAAGGAATCGGCGAGCGTGCGGGCCAGCTCCTTGTCGAGCACGGCCACCTCCTGCAGTCGGCGCAGCCGGTCGACGGTGCCGGTCTCGGTCATGCCGCGCTCGAGCGCCAGCGCCCTGACGCCGTGCACGATCGGGAAGATCAGCCGCTTCTTCACGTCGATCTCGGCCCGGTCGGCGAAGAGCCCCGACAGAAAGCCGCCCGGCGCCTCGAAGAGGTCGATGGCGCGGGCGAAGCGGGCGCAGAAGGCGGGCGTGGCGGCGGCGCGCGCGATCAGGTGGCCGCGCGTCCGTTCCAAAAGGTCGGCGCTGCCGGCGACCGGGGCGGCGTCGTAGAGGATGGCGGCGTTCATCAATGCCGCCTCGCCCGCATCGGTGAGCCAGCCGTCGATCGTGGCGCGCCAGGCGGCCTCGGTGCGCGACCATTCGGGGTTACGGACCATCACCCCGCCGGGACAGAGGGGAAAGCCCACCTCGACCATGGCCTCGGTGAAGCGCTCGAGGAAGGGCTGCAGGTCGGGGCCGGCCCAGCCCTCCTCGAGGACGAGGCCGTTGTCCTGATCGGTTTTCAAAAGATACTCGCCGCGGCCTTCCGAGCCCATTGCCAGGAGACAGGCGTGCTCCGCCAGGCCCTCGGGCGCCAGCAGCTCGAAGAGGCGGGCCATCAGCCGCCGATGCAGCTCGCTCGACAGCCGCATCGCGAAGCCGATTTTCGTGCCGCTGTCGTGCAGGTGGCGGACGAGGCCGGTGATGCGGTCGCTGATCTCGGCCAGCTCGGCCACGCTGCCGGCGCGGTCGATCAGAGGCCCCAGCGCTGCCGACTGACTGGCCAGCGAGCCCAGCACGCGTGCCGCGTCGAGCACGCCAACGATGGCGCCGCGGTCCTTCACGAGAAGATGCCGGACGCCGTGGCGGGCCATGATGTAGGCGGCCTCGATCAGGGGGTCGTCCCGCTCGACCGTGACGAGGTCGAAGGTGGCGATGTCGCCGATCGCCGTGTCGAGCGGGCGGCGGTCGCGGACGGCCGCGCGGGTGAGGTCGAGGCCGGTGACGATGCCGCTTTTTTTGTCGTCAGCCTCGACCAGGAGAGCCCGCTGACCCTTCGCATCCATCTCCAGCGCGGCCTCGTGCAGGGTGAGCGAGGGCGAGACCCGCACAGGCTCGTGAAGCTCGGCCTCGCCCACGCGAATGGCGATCGCTGCGGCCCCGCTGCTGGCACCTTGGCGGTCGAGCCTCTCCAGGCGCTGGGAAAGGTCCTCGATGAAAAAAAGACCAAAAGCGGCGTTATTGGCGGCGAGTTCCAGAAAGTCTTCGATGGGCAGAAGATAACAAATCGCCTCCTCGGTCACGACGAAGTCGTGCCGGCAGGCCTTGTGGGCGAGGATCAGCCCGTCGAAGCCGTCGCCCGGTCCGTGCACGGTGGCGATCTCGCCGGCCCTGCGCTCCTCGACCAGCCCTTTCACGACGAGATAGTAGAAGTCGGGCAGGTCGCCGGCCCTGAGCAGGGTGGTACCGGTGCGAAAGACCTCGAGGTCGACGGCGGCGCGCACCCGCTCGAGCTCGGCCGGCCGCAGCCGGTCGAAGGGCGCGCTCGTGAAGTCGAAGGCCGATGGCATCGCCTCTCCCCAGCCGCTTCTTTCGCAAGCGCCATTCTCGGGAAGAGTAGCCGAGGTCGGGGCTCGCGAAGATGCGACGAGGTGCGCATGGGACGATGACGTGTGCCGGCGCCCGCGGCAGCCCTCCGGCTATGCGCCGGGCACGAGGTCTGCCGTGGCGTGACCGTTGACGCCGCGGCCCGCAGCCTCGCGCCTGGCCCTCATCTGGTACGCGTCCCAGCAGGGCTCGCCGCCGAAGCTCTCCAGCCGAAGCTCGATCAGGACGCGCAGCTCGCCCGGCACCCGGGCGCCCGCGGGCGGACCACGTAGAGGCCACCCTCCGGCAGCGGACAGGCGAGGAGCAGTGGCTCGAGCGCGCCCCGCTCGATCGCCGATGCGGCGAGGAAGATGGGGAGGGCGGCGACGGCGGCGTGCACCCGAGCCTCGCATTTGTCCGCCCTGAAGCACCCCGCGGGGCCGGACCGTCATCCGGCGCCGCGCGGCCCGGTACCGCAGCACACGCGCTCGAGGGCGCCCGTGTCCGGACGATGTCGGGATCGGAGCCATGATACAGATGGCTTCAGTTCCTTCCGCTCGGGTTTGAAGGGTCCGGGCCGTCGAACCCGACAAGATCCACGGCTTGGCCGGGGCCTCTCAGCACATGCTTGCCGAAGGCGCGCCATTGGCCTCCCGCCGTCTCGGCCAGATCGGACGTCCTGAGCACTGTCGCGCCGAGGTCCGTGGCGAGGGCCTGCAGGCGTGCCGATGATCGTGAACGAGAACCGGGCTCCCGAGCCGAAATTGCCGTGAGCCACCTCGCCCATGCCGATCCCGATCCGGGCTCGCGATGGCACGGCCAGCCTGCCCGGATGCCCGGCCAACCCGGCCGAGCCGGACACCACGGCGATCAATGCCACCTACACCACGTGCGGGGGCACGATCACTGGCGGAAGGCGGACTAGGTAGATTCCGAGGCTGGTGCCCTACTCAGTCCAGCGCGTAGATGGCAAGGAAACTTCCCGATCAGCATTCGGAACAAGTCATGAGCATGACCACTCTCCTGATTGTCGTTGTCCTCATCCTGCTTCTTGGGGGCGGTGGCTACTACGGCTTCGGTAGGCGCCGGTAACGCCGGGCTCGTCCTCCGTGGCGAGGACGGACGGTGTCACGCCCGTCCTCGCCACCGTGCCCGAGACGATGCTCTGGGCGCTGCATAACCGCGCGATCGAGGCGAAGCGGAGCGACGGTGTCCTTGTCGACCCCGACAGCGTGCGCATCCACGATGCGATCGACTACGAGTTTACGCAGCGTTTCGGCGATCCCGTCGGTTCCCTCGCCGCACGCGCGGCCGAGATCGACCGAACCCTGTGCCGGTGGCTCGAGCGCCATCCGGACGGCATGGTCGTCTCCCTCGGCGAGGGGCTCGAGACGCAGAGCCGACGCGTCGACAACGGTCGAATGCGCTGGCTGTCCGTAGACTTGCCTGACGCGATCCGTCTGCGAGAGCGCTTTCTTCCGCCAACGCATCGCTTTCGCCATGTCGCCACGAGTGCGCTCGATCCTGTCTGGATGGATGCGGTCGACCCGGCGTCCGGCGTCTTCATTGTCGCTCAGGGACTGCTGATGTACCTTGAGCCGCAACGGGTTGCCCGGCTGTTCACCGACATGGCCGATCGGTTCCCTGGCGCGGACATCGTGTTCGATTCCGTCCCACGCTGGTTCTCTCGTTTGACGCTATCGGGCCTGAACCAAACGCCGCACTACCGCCTCCCGCCGATGCCCTGGGGCATCGACCGTGATGAGCTCGAGCCGACCTTGCGGCGCTGGAGCCCGCATATCGCTGCGGTCGAGTTCCTCGACTACGGCAGTCCGCGGGGACTGCCCCGCTTCCTGGCGGATATGACGAGACACATGCCGGTTGCTCGACATGGGGTTCCCAGCCTCGTGCACATCTCCATAGCGACCGCGGCCTGCCAGGCGGCAACCTCAAACGCTGCCGCAAAAGAGACTTCCACGGCGCCCGGTCTCGAAGAGCCCCGGCTCTGTTCCAAAGACGCCTCGGCAATCCGGAGACCCCAGATGACATCAGTTGTCGACGATACGCACCACGACGACCTGGCTGGCGCAAACAGAACGTTCGACATGTTGACGGTGGCCAACCAAAATACCTGCTGCGGCCACGATATTGCCAAGGCCGCAGCTCACGTCTTTGCAAAGCGCGTTGCCCTCGGCATGGCTGCCGCCTTCGACCCCTTGCGCGCGGATCACGTCGAGTTCGCTCGGATGGTCCCGGAGAAGATGAAGGCATTCTCAGCCGCCAGCGCAGTAATGCTGAAGCAATCGGACCTCGCCAGCCGGCGGATGATGCGCCTCCACTCCGATGAGGTGACGATCGCTGCCCGCGCTACGCTGGAGATGATCGGTTGTTGGGACCCGGTGTCCTTGGCGCAGACACAAGTCCGTTTCGCTCGCGAGTGGCTCGATCGGGCAGCTTCAGGTTTCATCACCATGGGAATGCTGGCGCTGACCGGTCAGGCCGCAACAATGGCTCCCATTCGAGAGACGGTCCTCGCGAATGTTGATCGATTGGGTAGATAAAACGCCGGCTCACATCGAAGCAATTATTGGCGGTTTACTTGGATCCCGGCTCAATATCCGCTGGATTGATCATGTGTCGCCGGCCTGCGTGACGGTAGCTTGATACTGGCCGGGAACAGCCAAGTGGCGGCGCTCCCGCTCATGGCCTCGACGTGCTTGGCGAGCCGGCGGTTGCGGCTCAGCCACGCCAGGGTGCGCTCGACCACCCAGCGGCTACGCCGGCGCCAGGCTCGAGGCCGGGTTGGCCCCGCTCGGCAGAGCGACGCTGCAGATCATCAGCTGTTGCGGGTCGAGCGGAGCAGAGGGGCGGCGCCTTCCTGGTCTTGGATGTCGGCTCGATCGATGGGCAAGGGGCCATGCCTCGGACGAGCAATCTTCAGAGCAGCATCACCTAGCGGCCATGCGCCGCCAATCGCACAGCTGGACCGTCGGCGGCGGTGCGCCCAGCCTCGGCATCGCGCCTCACCCTCATCTGACAGGCGTCCCAATAGGGCTCGCCGCCGAAGCGCTCGATCAAAAGGTCGATCAGGACGCGCAGCTTGCCCGGCACCTGGGCGCCCGGCGGGCGAACGACAAAAAGCCCGCCCTCGGGCAGGGGGTAGTCGCGCAGCAGCGGCTCGAGGGCACCCCGTTCGATAGCTGCGGCGGCGAGGAAGGTGGGAAGAACGGCGATGCCGAGGCCGGCGATGGCGGCGTGCATCAGCGCCTCGCCATTGTCGGCGCGAAAACGTCCCTCCGGCCGCACCGCGACCCAGCGCCGGCCGACATGGAAGCGCCAGGGCTCGCCGTCGACGGCCCCGGTGTAGAGCAGGCAGGTGTGCCGGGTCAGGTCGTCCGGGCTTTCCGGGCGTCCGGCGCGGGCGAGATAGCCCGGGCTCGCCACCGCGATGCTGCGGATCGCGGCGATGCGGCGGGCGACGAGGCTCGAGTCCTTCAGCGTGCCGAGGCGGACGGCGGCATCGAAGCGCTCGGCGATGAGATCGACGAAGCGGTCGCTGTAGGCGGCCTCGATGGAGAGGCGTGGATGGCGGAGCGCCAGCTCGGCCAGGACCGGCGCCAGATGCGTCGTGCCGAAGGAGAGGGGAACCGACAGGCGCAGGCGGCCCACCACCTTGCCGCTCTGCTGCGCCACCGCCTCGCGCGCCTCCTCGAGGTCGGCCAGGATGCGCTCGGCGCGTGCCTTGTACTCGGTGCCGGCCTCGGTGGCGCTGACGCCGCGGGTGGTGCGGCTCAGAAGCCGGGCACCCAGCTCCGCCTCGAGCCGGGCCAGCCTGCGGCTGACAATCGACTTCGAGACGCCGAGGCGCTGGGCGGCGCGGCTGAAGCCGCCGGTCTCGACGACCTCGACGAAGGCCCGGATGTCATCCAGCTCGGCCATCTCTTTGTTCCCCTCGGTGCAACAATCTGGCGCGCAGCATGGCCAGTCTTGCGAGATTCCGCGACCCCGAATCGGCGGCGTGCGACGTCCAGCCGGGATCTGCCCTGGTCGGTTCACGACCTCAGAAAGCGCAGCAACGTATCGACCACGGCCTCGGGCTGCTCTTGCTGAACCCAATGCCCGGCGCCCTCGATCAGCTCGACGAGCCGAAAGTCGGCACAAGCGGTGGTCTGCATGGCTTCGAGAGCGCCGGGGCGCTGGTAAACGCCCCAGTCCTGCGCGCCAGAGATGAAGCTGGTCGGTACCCGGATGGGCAGGCCGCCAAGGAGCCTGAGCTCTTGCGGCTGCCATGTGCTGGTGCCGCAGCGATACCAGTTGAGCGGAGCCTGCAGGCCGGTTCGGGTGAACTCGGTCGTATAGACATCCAGCTCGGCGTCCGTGAGCCAGGTCGCGGGTCGGTCCGGCATGTACGGGGCCACGGTCTGGCCCATGTCGGCCGATGCATCCATGATGTAATAGGTCGGGATCTTCTCCAGCTCGGCGGCGGTCCAGGACGTCAACGCAAAAGGTTTGTTGCCCGGCCAATCCGCGCTCTTGACGTGATAATAGGCCCGCATGAAGGCCTTGAAGCCCTGAGCTGCGCCCAACATGTCGGCCGCGGCTCGGGGCGTGCTGTAATATTGTTGATAATGTTTGCGAGGTCTGGCCAGGGCTAGAAGATCTTGGTGAATATCGCTTCCGGGCGGCTCGTCGGCGAAGCTCGGCGGACCACCGAAAGGGGCGCTCATGGTCGCGAGCCTGGGAAACAGGTCCGGGCGGATCAAGCTGCAATAGGGCGCCACCAGCGCACCGAAATCGTGGCCGACGACGGCCGCCGTCCGGGGGCAGCCCAGGCGGGTGACCAGGGCTACGGCATCACGTACCAGATTGAGGATGCCGAAGGGCCGGATGTCGATATCGAAGCCATCCTCCCAACCGGTCGTCCTTCCATAGCCACGCTGGTCGGGTGCGATGACCCTGTAGCCGGCATGGGCCAGGGGCAGCATCACCTTGCGCCACGAAAAGGCGAGTTCGGGAAACCCATGGAGGAGCAGAAGCAGCGGATCGCCGGGATCGCCCGCCTCCAGCGCATGCATCGAGAGGCCGTTCACGCCCTCGATCCGGCGTGGCGCGATTCCATCCGGCAATGGCAAGGGCTCAATCATGCCGACAGTCCCCTATGGCCTCGGTCCGGCAGACCGTCTTCGTCCGCTATCGGGCATTCTGCCCGGAATTCCCATGGGCAAACATGCCAACGAGCTTGTCCTTGGCGACGGTGCCGATCAAGCCGGCGCGCGGCTGTGTGGTGCGTGGTATGGTCGACGCCAAGAACAGAACGCGCGCCAGCGGCCCTGGCAGCCGCTCAGGCCCTCCTGTCTAGGCCGGTCCGGCGGCGTTCTCGATCACATCGACACGAACCGTGGCTGACATCGATGCCGGTGGCGGTTGGACCGCCAGTGTCATCGTTCCCTCTGATGCAACAATCTGGTTCCGAGAATGGCGATTCCGCCGGGATCGCGCGACCCCCAAATCAGCGGGTGCTGAAGAGCCCACCCATTTCGGAGGTCCGGCATGTCAACCGTGCTCGTCGTCAACAGCAGCGCCACCGGCGGTGCCTCGGTCTCGAAGGCGCTGGTAGAGGGAGCCGTCGCTGGGCTTCAGGCCCAGGACCCCTCGGTCCGCGTGGTCACGCGCGATCTCGGCACCGACCCGGTGCCGCATCTGACGGCCGAGACGGTCACAGGCGTTCGGGGTGCCGAGGCGACGACCGAGGCCGAGGCGGCCGCCCGTGCGCTGTCCGACACGCTGATCGCGGAGCTCGAGGCGGCCGACGTGATCGTCATCGGGGCACCGATGTACAATTTCGGCATCCCCTCGACGCTGAAGGCGTGGTTTGACCATGTGCTCCGCGCCGGCCGGACCTTTTCGTACTCGGCCGCTGGGCCCAAGGGGCTCATCGAGGGCAAGCGCGCCATCGTCGTCGAGAGCCGGGGCGGCCTCTACAGCGAGGGCCCGGCCCAGGTGATGGACGGCCAGGAGCCGCATCTCAAGAACATGCTGGGCTTCATCGGCATCAAGGACGTCGTCTTCGTCCGCGCCGAGCGGCTGGGCATGGGCCCGGAGGCCCGGGACGCCGCGATCGGCGCCGCCCGCGCCGAGCTCGAGCGTCTAGCCGCGACATCGCTCTCGCGCGCGGCCTGAGGCCGGCAAGCGCAGGGGTCGTGCTCGAGCCGCTCGCCGCTGTGCCCGGACGCCGCTAGAAGGACCTTGGAGGTACCCGCCATGTCCATTCGACCAGTCAAAAGCGTCGCCACGTCGCGCCCGACGATGGAGGGTGCGGGGGTTCGGCTGCGGCGCGCGTTCGGCTTCGGCGACACGGCCGAGCACGACCCTTTTTTGTTGTTTGACGATTTCCGCAACGAGCGGCCGGAGGATTATCGGGCCGGGTTCCCCTGGCATCCGCATCGCGGCATCGAGACCATCACCTACGTGCTGGCGGGCACCGTCGATCACGGCGACAGCCTGGGCAACCGGGGCACGCTGGGTGCTGGCGACGTGCAGTGGATGACGGCCGGCAGCGGCATCATGCACCAGGAGATGCCGCAGGGTGACCCCAAGGGGCGGATGCACGGCTTCCAGCTTTGGGCCAACCTGCCCTCGTCGCTGAAGATGACGGCGCCCCGCTACCAGGACATCCCGGGCGGCGAGATCCCGGAGATCGTCGAGGATGACGGCACGCGCGTGCGGGTCGTCTGCGGGGAGTTCTGGGGCAGGCGCGGCCCGGTCGACGGCATCGCCGCCGACCCCCGCTATCTCGACATCTGGGTCCCGCCCGGCAAGCGCAAGACATTGCCGGTCGAGACCTACCGAAGCGCCTTCGCCTACGTCTTCGAGGGCTCGGGCACCTTCCGCGATGCCTCCGCCCCTCTGGGCGTGCTGACCGAGAAGACCGTGGGCGAGGAGGAGATCCTGGTGCGCGAGCGCGTCGGCGACCGCTCGCTCGTGCTCTTCGGCACCGGCGACGAGGTCACCGTGCAGGCGGGCGAGGAGGGCATCCGATTCCTCCTCGTCTCGGGCAAGCCGATCGAGGAGCCGGTCGCCTGGTACGGGCCGATCGTGATGAACACGCAGGCCGAGCTGCGGCAGGCGGTGTCGGAGCTGCAGGCGGGGACGTTCATCAGGCATAGCTGACGGGTCGGCCGGTGCGGGTTGCACCGGCCGCCTCCGCCGCGGCCTTTCATCCATCTCTCGGATCAGGTTGGCGTCACATCGTTCCGTCTGTTCGCCGGCGGAACGGCTTGCGCAGCCGCTTCGCCCAGCGGGCATCGGAGCGGTAGAGGACGAGGGCGAGCGCTCCGAGCAGGAGCCCGGCGCCGGCGGCGGCGAGCGCGGCCGGGGGAGGGCGCAGGGTGGCACGCTTGAGGGCATGCTCCAGGCGCCCCTCGGGGCTGCTCGGCCGCTCGGGGTCGGCGAGCCGGCTCGCCACGAGCATCTCCTCGGCCGGGTTGACGGGCTCGGCCGGCTCGAGAGAGCGGAGCGAGCGGCCGGCGGGCCGGCGCAGATGGTCGATCGCGGCGCGGACGGAGCCATGGTCCGCGATGGCACAGGCGACCTCCTCGGGCGTCGCGTCCAGGTGCTCGGCCAGGAGCCCGTCGCGGATGCTCAGGAAGCGGCTGCCCAGATCGGCGGCGCTCGCCTGGGTTCGCTCGAGAGCGAGGTCGGCCTCGCTGTCGAAGCCCAAGGAGCGGTTGTTGATGTTCGACGAGCCGATGCGCAGCAGGCGGTCGTCGACGATCAGGATCTTGGCGTGGACATAGATGGGCTCACCCGCCTCGTTCACGGGATGATAGAGGCGGAAGCGATCGTGCCGGTCCGTGTCCGCGATGCGCTTCAGGATGAGGTTGCGGGCCGATCCCATCGCCTCCTCCTCGAGCCAGCCCTCGGTGGCCTGCGGATTGACGACGATGATCTCCGGGCCGTCCTGCTCGCGCAGGCGCTCGCAGACGACGTCCGCGATCCGGGCGGAGGCGAAGTACTGGCTCTCGAGATAGACGGTGCGGCGGGCCCGGCGGATGGCCTCCACGTAGAGGTGCTCGATCTCCGAGATCTCAGGCCGACCGTGATAGGCCGGCATGGTGCGGGCGATCGCGACCTCCACATCGCGAAAGGTGGGCGAGAGGCCCTCCGGCCAGGGATCGCCTGCGGGCTTGGCCGGTGCCAGCCGTCGTCCGGTGGCGTCCGCCCATCGCTCGCGCGCGAGCTGGCCCAGCGCCCGGGCGGCGGGACCGTCCACCGCGGCCGTGGCGTCGTGCCAGGGGCCGTGCAGCGAGCCGTCGGGACGCCGGCGCCGGCCGTCGCCGGGGAGATGGCCGCGGGTGTCCCAGCGATCGGTCGTCATGTCGATGCCGCCACAGAAGGCCAGCGCATCATCGATGACGACGATCTTCTGGTGATGGGTGGCGCCGGCGGGATGCGTGCTGTCGAGCCGCAGATGGATGCGGCCGCGATCGGCGAGACTGAGGGCGAGGAAGGGGAGGAACTGGCGCGACAGGGTGAAGAGCGCGGCCATGTCCCACTTGAGGATGAAGATCTCGAGGTCGCGCCGCCTCCGGACGATGTGCCGGAGCAGCTTCCCCAGCTGGTCGGGGCTGCCGTCGTCGGGCGCATCGGGTGTGAGCCTGATCCTGAGGTCGAAGTCCCAGCCGATCAGGAAGATCGAGCGGCGCGCCCTGAGCATGGCGGCCTTGGCGTGGGCGAAATAGTCCGCGGCATCGATGATGAGCGCCATGCGGTGAGCGGCCTCGATGCGCCAGCAGGTCTGGCCGGGCCTCAGGATCGGGCGCTCGTGACGGTGCATTTTTTGCCGTTCTCCCTGTCGGAACGATGGGCCTTCGGTCTCTGTCCTGCCGGTGCCGGATCGCCATTCTTCACCATCGGGCGGGACCAGTCGACGGCGTGCGCTTCGGCCATGGGCGGATGGTGCCAGCCGCGGGCGTGCTCCGCGACACGCCGGCCGAGCCGGATTGTCCCGGCGCCTGTCGCCGGACCGTGGACGACTGCCCGCCACGGCAACGCGGGCCGCCGGGGCAGGTTCCGCATGCGCGTCAGAAGCCCCGGCCGCCTTGCCATCACCCCAGGTCTGCCGCGTGTCACCCGTTCGAGGCAGCGATCGCCGGACACGGCCCAAGAGTCTTTCCCGTGCTCGTCTCTGCGAGGACGTCCCTTATCTCGAGAGGGCAAGAGCGGCTGACACAGGAGCTGACGGCCGTGGCGTCGAGTGCCTCGACCTTGACGGAGACCTGTACTCACCCGTGCGGGAAGGGAGAACACCGCAAGGAGCACGACAACGAGGCTTCTGATCATCGACAGATCTCTTTGTCGTATGTTGTATTCACAAGAGCACTGCCCGGATCCACTCTTGCTGATACTTGACAGGCGGTGTGCTACAGATGGTCCGTCTTCGACGCCATCTCGCGGACATCGGGAGGTCTGGCGGCGCTCTCGCCGCTTATCCCTTGAAGACCGCGCTGCGGTGATAGTCGAGGAAGACCGGCGCCGGGCGCAGGAGCTGGCTCTTCGGCACCCCGACCTTGCCGTCGGCATGGAAAAGACGGCGGGCCTGGTCGGGGAGGCCTTGGCCGGCCACGAGGATCGACCAGTCGGGAGCGATCGAGATCAGGCCGCGGTCGAACATCCAGTGCACGGTGCCGCAAAGCGCGATGCCGTTGCGCACGGAATCCGGACCACGCTCGCTGACCGGGCGGATGTGGGCCGCCTCCGCTTCGGCGCGACCACTACCGTTGATGATGCGCAGGCCGGTGAAGGCGCAGGTCTGGCCGTAGGCATCCTGGACGACGCGCGCGAAGGCGGCGTCGCGGAAGGGACGGCGCACGAGCTGCTCGACGATGGAGCGCTCGAAGAAGGCGGGGGGCTCCTCGGCGAGACCCGGCGCGAGTGCTGACGGCTGATCGGCTGTCGAGCGATCCAGAGGAAAGCCTGCGCGCACGATGGCCTCGTACTCGGCCTCCTCCAGGGGCCGCGCGGCGCGGCCGAAGGCGCCCCTGTTCGTGCCGCCATCCGGGCGGCGTAGCCGGTGCTCCCGATATCGGTCATTGGCCCGGAAAGGCACTGGACGCTCGAAGGCCAGGTAGTCCCCGATCAGCGCATAGAAATGATCGGGACGATCGGGGTCCTCGCGAATGTCCGCGACACGCGCTGTCGCCACATAGGCCTGCCGGCCACGGTAGGCGGCATCGCCGATGCCTTCGCGCCGTGGCTCGTAGTAGACGATGAAGTCGCCCTGCGCTGCCTGGACCTGACGGAGATAGGTGCGCGGGAAATGGTACCTCTCTTCCGGGAGGTCGTCGTAGATCGAGCCGGGCTTGTGGGTGAAGACGGCCTTGACCATCGCCTCGGCGTTACTTGGAGGCCCTGTCGACGACGGATAGCGGCCTTTCCAGGCCGGATCAATCACAAGGCGATCGCGCCCTCCAACGAAAAAAAAGCCCCGGGCTTGCGCCCGGGGCCGGAACTCGTGCGTGACAAAAGATCAGTGGGCGGTGGCGCCTTCGGCGCCGAGGCCGGTCTGGGAGCGGACATATTGGGCCGCGAAGGCCGCCTCCTCGAGCTTGGCCTGGCGGCTGTGGTCGAGCTTCGAGAAGAGCCAGATGCCGACGAAGGCGATCGTGATCGAGAAGAGGGCCGGGTCCTTGTAGGGGAAGATCGCAGCCGCGTTGCCGAAGACGTCGACCCAGACGGTCTTCGAGAGCACGACCATGACGACGGCGCTGGCGAGGCCCAAAAAGCCGCCGATGAAGGCGCCGCGGGTGGTCAGCTTGGACCAGTACATCGAGAGCAGCAGGACCGGGAAGTTGCAGCTCGCGGCGACCGCGAAGGCGAGCCCGACCATGAAGGCGACGTTCTGCTTCTCGAACGCGATGCCGAGGATGATCGCGACGATGCCCAGGATGACGGTGGCGATCTTCGAGACGCGGATCTCGTCCGTCTCGGTGGCGCGGCCGCGGGCGAGGACCGAGGCGTAGAGGTCGTGGCTCACGGCCGAGGCGCCGGCCAGCGTGAGGCCCGAGACGACGGCCAGGATGGTGGCGAAGGCCACGGCCGAGATGAAGCCCAGGAAGAGCGATCCGCCCACCGCGTCGGCGAGGTGGATGGCCGCCATGTTGGTGCCGCCCAGGAGGTTGGTGAGCTTGTTGTAGGTGCCGTCGGCACCGACCGTGAAGAAGGTCGGGTTGGTGGAGACGAGCACGATGGCGCCGAATCCGATGATGAAGGTGAGGATGTAGAAGTAGCCGATGAAGCCCGTGGCGTAGAGCACCGACTTCCTGGCCTCCTTGGCGTCGGCGACGGTGAAGAAGCGCATCAGGATGTGGGGCAGGCCGGCGGTGCCGAACATCAGGGCGAGGCCCAGCGAGATCGCCTCGATCGGGTTCGAGACGAGGCCGCCCGGGGCCATGATGGCATCGCCCTTGGGATGGACCTCGACCGCCTTGGCGAACATCGCCTCGGGGCTGAAGTGGAAGAGGATGAGCACCATCAGCGCCATGAAGGTGGCGCCGGCGAGCAGCAGGGCCGCCTTGATGATCTGCACCCAGGTGGTGGCGATCATGCCGCCGAAGGTGACGTAGAGGATCATCAGCACGCCGACGATGAGGACGGCGTAGATGTAGGGCAGGCCGAAGAGGAGCTGGATCAGCTTGCCCGCACCCACCATCTGGGCGATCAGGTAGAAGGCCACGACGATGAGCGAGCTCACCGCCGAGAGCGAGCGGATCGGCGCCTGCTGCAGCCGGTAGGAGGCGACGTCGGCGAAGGTGTACTTGCCGAGATTCCTGAGGCGCTCGGCGATGAGGAACAGGATGATCGGCCAGCCGACGAGGAAGCCGATCGAGTAGATCAGCCCGTCGAAGCCCGACATGTAGACGAGGCCCGAGATACCCAGGAAGGACGCGGCCGACATGTAGTCGCCGGCGATCGCGAGGCCGTTCTGGAAGCCGGTGATGTCGCCGCCGGCGGCATAGAAATCCTTGGCCGAGCGCGTGCGCGAGGCGGCCCACTTGGTGATCGCCAGCGTGGCCAGGACAAAGATGAAAAACATCACGACGGCGGGGATGTTGAGGGGCTGGCGCTGGACGGCGCCCTGGATGGTCTCGGCGGCGGCGGCGGGCAGCACGCCCAGAGCCGGCACCGCGAGCGCCACCGTGGCCGCCTGACGGGCGAGGCTTCGCATCACCGGGACTCCTCGATGATCTGGCGGGTCTTGGCGTCGAACTCGCCGTTCGCGCGCCTGACATAGATGGCCGTGAGCACAAAAGCGGCGATGATGACGAAAAGACCGACCGGGATACCGACGGTCGTCACCATGCCCGGCGCCAAGGGGATCCCCAGGACTTTCGGTGCGAACGCGATGACGGCGATGAAGCCGTAGTAGATCACCAGCATCACGATCGAGAGCTTGACCGCGAAGCGGCCTCGCGTGCGCACGAGCTCCTGGAACTTGGGATTATTTTGTATCCGCTCGTAGGCTGACGGATCCATCACTCGCCTCCTTGTCGGCTCGCCGGTCGGTATGGCTGGCTGTAGTCTCGCGACTGTATCGTCGATGTGACGGAGGCAATGATGCGGCAGGATGTCCATCGGGGTGCGACAAGTTCGCGGCGCTGGAATTTGCGCTCGACTTGCGACGACAAACCTCAGCAGCCTCGGGTTCTCTGAGCGATTTGTCGCATCGACAGCATAGTGAGGAGACGGTCGGCCGGGTGGAGGGTGGCGCCTGGCCGCCGGCCGACCCGGTCGCAGGGCAATCTCGCAGTTGTCATTCATCTGTCATGGAGCCATGCTGTTCCCAGAACCGCGCCGGTGAAGGCGTGGACCATTCACTCGAGGAGGCATCCGAGATGCGACGCAGAGAGCTCGTGCTCGCCGGCGGTACCGCAATGGCCGGCCTCGCTTTGGGCGCGCGGCGGGCGCATGCCAAGACCACGATCGCGTGGTGGCATGCCATGGGCGGTGCCAATGGCGAGCGGGTCAACAAGATCTGCGCCGACTTCAATGCCAGCCAGAGCGACTTCGAGGTCAAGCCGGCCTACAAGGGCTCCTACGCGGAGACGATGACCGCGGCGATCGCCGCCTTCCGGGCCAAGCAGCAGCCCCACATCCTCCAGGTGTTCGAGGTGGGCACGGCCACGATGATGGCCGCCAAGGGCGCCATCTACCCGGTCTACGAGCTGATGAAGGACACCGGGCAGGCCTTCGATCCGGACGCCTTCCTGCCGGCCGTCAAGAGCTACTACACGACGCCCGACGGGCAGATGCTCTCGATGCCGTTCAACAGCAGCACGCCCGTCCTGTGGTACAACAAGGACGCCTTCGAGAAGGCGGGCCTCGACCCCGAGAAGCCGCCGACCACCTGGCCCGAGATGGAGGAGGCCGGCAAGAAGCTGGTGGCCGCGGGCAGCAAGTCGGGCTTCACGACGACCTGGCCATCCTGGATCCACATCGAGAACTTCTCGGCCTGGCACAATCTGCCGGTGGGCACCGAGGACAACGGCTTCGGGGGCCTCGGCACGCGCTTCGAGTTCAACAAGACGCAGGCGGTGATGCACACCGGCAAGCTCGCCGAGTGGCAGAAGGCCAAGATCTTCGACTATGGCGGCCGCACCGGCTCCGCCTCGCCCAAGTTCTTCAGCGCAGACGCGGCCATGATGACGGAGTCGTCGGCCGGCCTCGCGGGTGTCAAGAGCAGCGCCAAGTTCAAGTTCGGCATCGGCTTTTTGCCGTACTGGCCGAGCATCGAGGGCGCGCCGCAGAACACCATCATCGGCGGCGCCTCGCTGTGGACCCTGCAGGGGCACCCCAAGGACGAGTACAAGGCCGTGGCGGCCTTCTACTCGTATCTCTCATCGCCCAAGGTGCAGGCCTGGTGGCATCAGGAGACCGGCTACCTGCCGATCACCACGGCCGCCTACGAGCTCAGCAAGGAGCAGGGCTACTACGAGAAGAACCCGGGTGCCGACATCTCGATCAAGCAGATGACCCTGCACCCGCCGACCGGCAACTCGAGGGGCATGCGCTTCGGCAACATGGTGCAGATCCGGGACGTCATCAACGAGGAGCAGGAGCGCGCCTTCTCCGGGCAGGCGACCGCCCAGGAGGCCCTGGACGCGGCCGTGAAGCGCGGCGACGCGATCCTCGAGCAGTTCCAAAAGCAGCATAGCTGAGAAGGCATCGGGGGCAGCACCAGCGGCCCCCGTCCGCCCCGTCCGTCATGGAAAAGCGCGTCGTCTTCAGGCAGCGGTGGCTGCCCTACCTGCTGATCGCGCCGCAGATCGCGGTGACGCTGGTCTTTTTCATCTGGCCCGCGAGCCAGGCGCTGTGGCAGTCGACCCTGCAGCAGGATCCGTTCGGCCTGTCCGCCACCTTCGTGGGGCTCGACAATTTCCGCCATCTCCTTCACGACCCGGACTATCTCAACAGCTTCGAGGTCACGGCCGTCTTCAGCACGGGTGTCACGCTCCTTGCGATCAGCGTGGCCCTCGTGCTGGCGGCGATGGCCGACCACGTCGTCAAGGGCGGTCTCCTCTACAAGAGCCTGCTGGTCTGGCCCTACGCCGTGGCGCCGGCCATCGCCGGCGTGCTCTTCCTCTTCCTCTTCAACCCCTCGGTCGGCATCGTCGCCTGGCTCCTGGGGCGCATCGGCATCGCCTGGAACCATCAGCTGAACGGCGGCCAGGCGATGCTGCTCGTCATCATCGCCGCCGCGTGGAAGCAGATCTCCTACAACTTCCTCTTCTTCCTGGCCGGCATGCAGGCGATCCCGAAATCGCTGATCGAGGCGGCGGCGATCGACTGCGCGGGGCCGGTGAAGCGCTTTTGGACCATCATCTTCCCGCTCATCTCGCCCACCACCTTCTTCCTGCTGGTGGTCAACATCGTCTACGCCTTCTTCGAGACCTTCGGCATCATCGACGCGGTGACGCGGGGCGGGCCGGCCCAGGCGACGACGATCCTCGTCTACAAGGTCTACAATGACGGCTTTCGCGGCAACGATTTCGGCGGCTCGGCGGCGCAGTCGGTGGTCCTGATGGCGATCGTCATCCTCTTGACGGTGATCCAGTTCCGCTGGGTCGAGCGCCGCGTGCAGTACGGGTGAGCCGATGATCGAGCGCCGCCCCGTCGTCACGCTGATCGCCCACCTCGTCCTGGTCCTGGGCATCGTCATCGTGGCGCTGCCGATCTGGGTCACCTTCGTGACCTCGACCCAGGCGCCCATCGACATCATGCAGTCGCCGATCCCGATGTGGCCCGGCCACCGATCTCATCCAGAACTATCGGGCCGTGCTGGGCGGCGGCGGTGGCCCCGACAGCAATGTCGGCCGCATGATGCTGAACTCGCTCATCATGGCCATGGGCATCGCGATCGGCAAGATCGCGATCTCGATGCTCTCGGCGTTCGCCATCGTCTATTTCCGCTTTCCCGGGCGGATGATCGCCTTCTGGACGATCTTCATCACGCTGATGCTGCCGGTCGAGGTGCGGATCGTGCCGACCTACCAGGTGGTGGCCTCGCTGGGCCTGCTCGACAGCTATACCGGGCTGATCCTGCCGTTGATCGCCTCGGCCACCGCGACCTTCCTCTTCCGTCAGTTCTTCCTCACGGTACCCGACGAGCTGGCCGAGGCGGCGCGCGTCGACGCCGCCGGGCCCTTGAGGTTCTTCTGGGACATCCTCCTGCCGCTGTCGCGCACCAACATCGCGGCACTCTTCGTCATCCTCTTCATCTACGGCTGGAACCAGTATCTCTGGCCGCTGATCGTGACGACGGACGAATCCTACTACACCATCGTCATGGCCATTCAGCGCATGGTGACCTCGGCCGAGACGCAGCCGCAATGGCAGTCCATCACGGCCGTGGCGACCCTGGCGCTGCTGCCGCCGGTCCTGGTCGTCGTCCTGATGCAACGCTGGTTCGTCAAGGGCCTCGTCGAGAGCGAGAAATAGAGCATGGCCGAGGTCGCGATCGACGAGGTGGTCAAGGCGTATGGCAGGGTTCAGGCCCTGCACGGCATCAGCGTCACCATCGCCCATGGCGAGATGATGGTGATCCTGGGCCCGTCGGGCTGCGGCAAGTCCACCCTCTTGCGCATGATCGCCGGGCTCGAGGAGATCACCGGCGGCGAGATCCGCATCGGCGGCAACCGCGTCAACGAGAAGGAGCCCAAGGACCGCGACATCGCGATGGTCTTCCAGAACTACGCGCTCTACCCGCACATGTCGGTCTACGAGAACATGAGCTACGGGCTGCGCAATCTCCGCACGCCCAAGCCCGAGATCGACCGGCGGGTGAAGGAGGCGGCGCGCATCCTTGGCCTCGAGAGCTTCCTCGAGCGCAGGCCGCGCCAGCTCTCGGGCGGCCAGCGCCAGCGCGTGGCGATGGGCCGCGCCATCGTGCGCGAGCCCGCGGCCTTCCTGTTCGACGAGCCGCTCTCCAATCTCGACGCCAAGCTCCGCGTGCAGATGCGCCACGAGATCCGCCAGCTCCAGGCGCGGCTGGGCACGACCGGCATCTACGTCACGCACGACCAGATCGAGGCGATGACGCTGGGCGACCGCCTGATGGTGCTGAACGCCGGCCGGGTCGAGCAGATCGGCCCGCCGCTCGAGGTCTATGCCAGGCCCGCCAGCGTCTTCGTCGCCGGCTTCATCGGCTCGCCCGCGATGAACCTCGTCCCCGGCCGCGTCACCGGCGACGGTGCTTCCCTCGACATCGCGGGCGCCACGCTGCCGCTGCCGGCAGCCCGCTCCGATCTTGCCGGCCGGCCGCTGACCGTGGGGCTGCGGCCGGAGCATCTCGAGCTCGACGGCACCAGCGCCGGGATCGAGATCGAGGTGGGCTTCGTCGAGGCGCTCGGCGCCGACACGGTGGTGCATGGCAGGCTGCCCGCCGGAGAGACGCTGGCCGCGCGCGTCGACGGCGCCAGGACGCCGCGCATCGGCGAGCGGCTCGGCCTCGGCATTCCCCCGCATGCCCTCCACCTCTTCGACGCCGAGAGCGGCCGACGAATCGACCAGTGAGCTTGCTGCCCGCCCTTAACCTTCCCATAATCGCCCAGCACTAGACTCAGCAGCACCGGAGCAACGGCGAGGCAGCCCCCTCGGAGGGCGCTGTCGTCCCCATGAGAGGGATCAGCATGCAGCCGCCCACCGGGACGATCGACGCCACCCGATGGCTCGCGGGGACGGTTCCTCCCCCATCAGCCTCGCCGGCTGCGGGCAAGCGTGATCCGAGGCGGCGGGCCCTACCGATCGCGTCGATCGCGATGGGCTGCACGCTCGTGGCCGGCCTTTCCTTCACGGGCGTCGCCTGGCTTGCGAGCCGCGAGCAGGTGGGGCGGCTTCAGGAGCAGCTGGGCCGGCTCGAATCGTCGCTCGCGGTGGAGCGGGCCCAGGATGCCCTGCGCACGCAGGATCTGCTGGCGCAGCTCGCCCTCGCCGACGGGCGCTCGGCGGCGCTGGGCCAGGCGCGGAACGAGGCGCTGCGGCTGGCCGTGCGGCTCCAGGACGGGCTCTTCGCGGAGAGAATGAGCCTCTCGGCGTCGCGCTCGGTCGAGGCGTCGCTCGACCAGCGGCTCACCCAGGCGGAGGGGCGGGCCAAGGCGCTGTCCGACGAGCTCGACGCCTCGCGTCAGGCCAAGGTGGCTCTGCACGGCCGTGTGGGACAGCTCGAGGCGCGGCTCGACCAGCTTCGCACCACCGTCGAGACGGCGACCGACAATCTTCGCGGCTGGCTCGCGAGCCACGTCGAGACGGTCACCTCGGTGCTGGGCGATCTGGGCATCGACGCCTCGGAGCTGCTGGCGCGCGCCTCCTCCCACGAGCGGCTCGAGGGCCGGGGCGGCCCGCTCGAGCTGGTGAGCGCCGACGACGGACAGACCTCGCTTCGCATCCCCTGGGCGGGAACCCAGTCGCCGCTCGTCCTCAAGCTCGAGCGGCTGCAGGCGGCGCAAAGGCTGCTCGCGGCCCTGCCGCTGGCGGCGCCGCTCACCGAGTTCCACGTCACGAGCGCATTCGGGGTGCGCGAGGACCCGATCGAGGGCGGGCGCGCCTTTCACGAGGGCCTCGATCTCGCGGTCCCGGGCGGCACGATCGTGCACGCGCCCTCGGCCGGCCGGGTGGTCCGCGTCGAGCGCGACGGCGCCTATGGCCTCCTCGTCGAGATCGACCATGGCCTTGGCCTCGTCACACGCTATGCTCATCTCAAGCGGGCGCTGGTGAAGCCGGGCGACGAGGTGCATGCCTACGACCCGCTGGGCGTCGTAGGCTCGACCGGGCGCAGCACCGGCCCGCATCTGCACTATGAGGTGCGGATCGATGGCAAGCCCGTCGACCCGGCCGCGTTCATCGAAGCGGGGAGACGGCTCGTTCATGTTCTCCAAGGGTAAGGCCAAGCCCAACGGCACGGCGCTGGTGCTGGCCGACGTCGACGGCAAGAGCAACCGGCATCGCGCACCCTCGATTATCACCGCCGAGCTCAAGATCGTCGGCAGCGTCACCACCGAGGGCGAGCTGCATGTCGACGGCCGGGTCGAGGGCGACGTGACCGGGCAGATCGTCACGATAGGCGAGCGCGGCTTCGTGACGGGCCGGATCGAGGGCGTCGACGTCCTCGTCCAGGGGGCCGTGAACGGCTCGATCCGCGGGCATCGCGTGAGGCTCGGCCAGGGCTCCCGGGTCGTGGCCGACGTCGAGCACGACGTGCTGGCCATCGAGGAGGGGGCCTCCTTCGAGGGCAATTGCCGGCGGGTCTCCCTGCCGCCGCCGGAGGAGGATCTGGTCCTGAGCGAGGTCGCACGGTCCCGCGCCTGAGCGGGACCCCTGCCGGGCCCGGCCCATCGGCCCGCATGGCCGACGGCGGCCGCCAGAAGGGCTTGTCCGCATGTCATGGATGCTGCCGCTCGCCGGTCTGCTGATCGGCCTCGCCTTCGGCGCCGTCGTGCAGCGGACCCACTTCTGCATCATGGGCGCCTTGAGCGACGTCTTCCTGTTCGGCAGCTTCACGCGGCTGCGCTCCTGGCTGCTGGCGCTGGCGCTGGCCATGCTGGGCACCCAGCTGGCGATCGCCTCGGGCCTCGTCCAGGCCGGCCGGCCGATGCTGTTCGTGGCGCCCGACATCGGCCTTGTGCCCTTCGCCCTGGGCGGCCTCGTGCTGGGCTTCGGGATGGTTTTGGGTGGCGGCTGCCCCAGCCGCCAGCTCGTCCTCCTGGGTGGCGGCAGCGGCCGGGCGCTTCTCGTCCTCGTCGTCTTCGCCCTGAGTGCCACCGCTCTCTTCGCCGGCCCCATCGCCGCCCCGCTATGGCGCCTGCTGGACCTCGTGGCCTGGAACCCCTGGCCCCCGGGATCGAGCGGCGGGCTCGCGGACGTGGCGCTGGGCGGCGTCATCGGCGTCGCGCTGCTCGTCTTCTGCCTGGGTGACGACCGGTTTCGCGCCTCCAGGCCCGAGCTCGCGGCCGGCATCGTGCTGGGCCTCCTGGTCGTGCTCGGCTGGGTGGTCACGGCACCTCCGCGTCCTGTGGGCGCCGTGCCGCCGGCCTCCCTCAACTTCGCCGTGCCGGTCTTCGATGCGGTCGTGGCGATCATCGCCCGGCGCGCGCCCAGCGGCTTTCTCGTGGCTCTCGTGCTGGGCGTGCTGGGCGGCGCCCTGCTGGCGAGCCTGCTCGTCCGCCGCTTCCGCCTCCAGACCGTCGCCGGCCGGGACGATCTCGTCCGCGCCGTCGTGGGCGGCGTCCTGATGGGGATCGGCGCCGGCCTCACCCTGGGCGACGCGGTCGGTCAGGGCCTGTCGGGCCTGGCCGTCCTCTTCCCCGGCTCGCTCATCGCCGTGCTCGGCATGGCCGTGGGCGTGCGCTGGGCGCTCCGCTATCTCGAGAGCGGCCGCATCCTTCCACCCCTGCCTTCGGGCCGGCGGGCAATGGGCGGCCGGCCGCGATCCTGAGAGCACCGGTGCTCGTTGGCAGGCACATTACAGTTCGTTAGACTTCAGCCATGGCAAGGCGGCTTCGAAGCTGGGGGATCGGTCGTTGGCGGGCTGCCGCGCTGGCCGTGGTGCTGGCCGTGGCGGCCGCCGTGCCGCTGGCCCGGGCCACCGGCCTCGTGGCCGATCTCTCGCACCATTTGGTCGCGATCACGGCGGCCTTCAGCGGCACCGAGGTCCTGCTCTTCGGGGCGCTCGAGACGCCGGGCTCCCAGGTGGCGGTGGTGATCCGCGGGCCCGACCGGCCGGAGACGGTGCGCCGCAAGGGCCGCGTCGGCCCGATCTGGATCAACACCCACGCCCTCTCCTTCCTCAACGTGCCCGAGTACTATGCCGTGGCGGCGAGCGAGCCGCTGGGCGAGCTGGCGGAGCCGGGCGAGCTTGCGCGCTACGAGATCGGCATCGATAATCTGCGCCTTCAGCCCGAGGGGGCCGAAGGGCTCTCCCAGCAGACGATCGCGGGCTTCCGCGCGGGGCTGATCCGCAACCGTCTCGCCGCCGGGCTCTACGCCGACAGGGTCGCCAAGGTGAGCTTCCTCGGCGAGCGGCTGTTTCGCACCACCATCGACTTCCCGGCCGACGTGCGGCCGGGCAGCTACCGCGTGCGCGTGTTCGAGATCAGGGACGGGCGAATCGTCAGTGGCCAGAACAGCACGCTCGTGATCTCGAAGATCGGCCTCGAGGCGGAACTCTTCACCTTTGCCCATGAGGACGCCGCCCTCTACGGCCTCGCCTCCATCCTTCTCGCGGTCGGCGCGGGCTGGATGGCCAGCCTGATCTTCCAGCGACGGTGAGCCATGAGCGAGCCTGACAGCGATACCCAGGACAGCGGCAAGAGGGCGCCCGAGCGCGTCTTCCTGGTCGTCGTGGACGAGAGCGAGGAGATGCGCAACGCGCTGCGCTTCGCCTGCCGCCGTGCCCAGCACACCCAGGGCCGAGTGGCCCTGCTCTACGTGATCGAGCCTCTGGAGTTCCAGCATTGGCTGGGCGTCGGCAGGATGATGGAGGCCGAGGCCCGCGCCACGGCCGAGCAGCGCATGCAGAGCCTGGCCGGCGAGGTCTTTCAGCTCACCGGCAAGATGCCGGTGATCCACATCCGCGAGGGCAAGCGCTCGGACGAGCTGGTGAGCCTCCTCCAGGAGGACCACGGCATCTCGCTGCTGGTCCTGGCGACGGCCACGGACGGCAACAATCCGGGCCCGCTGGTGACCCATCTGATGGGCAATCTCGGGCGCAAGGTCCGTATTCCGGTGACGCTGGTGCCGGGCGAGCTCACGCCCGACGAGCTCGATCTCGTGACCTGATCGGGCTCAGGCGTCGCGGCCGTCCAGGCTCAGGATGGGCAGATAGAGATCGGGGCGCCGATCACGGAACACGCCCCAGGCCGCGCGCTGCACCATCAGCTCGTCGAGGTCGAAGCGTGCGGAGAGGACCGTCTCCTCCCCGGTCCCGGCCTCGCGGACCATATGGCCCGTGTGGTCGGTGATGAACGAGCTGCCGTAGAAGTCGACCGTGCAGCTCGAGCCCTGCTCGGTGCCCACCCGGTTCGCGGCGACGACCGGCATCAGGTTGGCGCCGGCATGGCCCTGCATCACGCGCTGCCAGTGGCGGCGCGAGTCGAGGCTCGGGTCCTGGGGCTCCGAGCCGATCGCGGTCGGGTAGAGCAGCACCTCCGCCCCCATCAGCGCCATCGAGCGCGCCGCCTCCGGGAACCACTGGTCCCAGCAGATGCCGACGCCGATACACCCCACCCGGGTCTGCCAGACGCGAAAGCCCGTGTCGCCGGGGTTGAAGTAGTACTTCTCCTGATAGCCCGGGCCGTCGGGGATGTGGCTCTTCCGGTAGACCCCGAGGATCCGCCCGTCGGTGTCGATGATGGCGACCGAGTTGAAGTAGACGGTGTTGGCGCGCTCGAAGAAGCTCGTCGGCAGGACCACGCCCAGCTCGGCCGCCAGCCGGCTCATCCGGGCCAGCAGTGGGTGGCCCTCGAAGGGCTGGGCCAGCGCGAAGCTCGTCGGCGTCTGGTCCTTGCAGAAATAGGGCGTCTCGAAGAGCTCGGGCAGCAGGATGAGCGGGCGCCGTCGGCCGCCGCCTGCCGCACGAGACGCTCCGCCCGGGCGACGTTGCCGTCGCGGTCCCAGTCGCAGGACATCTGCGTCGTGGCGACGATCAGCTCGCGCATGTTTCCGTTCCCAGCGTGCCTCCCGTCTTACTATGCACGGCTGGCCAGACCTGTCCTCAGGAAAATGCCCCGGCGCCGGATCAGCGCAGCGCCCGTCCCAGATAGTGCCAGGCGAGGATCGCCGGTGCCTGGACCAGGGGGCCGGTCTCGAGACGGACGAGCCGGAAGCCCGCCGCGTCGATAAGCTCGCTCATTGGCCGGTCGAGGCGGCAGCCGCCGGCCAGCCGCTGCCAGGCCGGCGTGAGGCGCTCCTGCCAGCGACGCACATGGGGCTGGCTCGAGCGCCCGTGCTCGACGAACAGAAGCTCGCCGCCGGGCTTGAGCACGCGGCGCACCTCGCCCAGGGCCATCAGCGGGTCGGCGATCGAGCAGAGGCACCAGGTGGTGACAGCGCAATCGAAGCTGCCGCTCTCGAAGGGGAGGTGCTCGGCCGACTGGCGGATGAGGGTGACGGGGAAGGGCATCCAGGCGGCGCTCGAGCGGGCGCGGTCGAGGAGCCGGGCGGCCGGGTCGACGCCCACGACGCCCGTCACCTCGCGGCCATAGAGCGGCAGGTTGAGGCCCGAGCCGATGCCGAGCTCGAGCACCCGGCCATGCGCCGCGCTCGCCACCTGCTGGCGCAGCGGCAGCAGGCGCTCCTGGCGCATGGCGAGGTGGATCAGGCCCGGCAGCAGGCGGTCTCGATAGAAATGCAAGGCAAGTCTTCCGGTACACGGCTTGCGCGGCGACGCCGCCGCCGTACCATAGCGGCGGACAGTCCGGGACGCATCTCGCCCGGGCCCGATCGGGGCTGCCGCCGGTGGCAAGGGGGCGTCGCGCCGTACGTCGCGTCATGGCCGGGGTCGCGTTGACACCATTGGGTCCAGCGCCTATCTCCGGGCACGTCGGCAAAGCTCGCGCCTGCTCCTAAGGATCCTCGCTCATGTTCGCTTCAGTCGCGAAGCGGTTCTTCGGCTCCGCCAACGATCGGGCCATCAAGAGCCTCCGCAGGACCGCCGAGGCGATCAACGCCAAGGAGCCCGAGCTCGCGGGCCTGTCCGACGAGGCGCTGAGGGCGCGGACGGTGGAGTTCCGCGAGCGCCTTGCCAACGGTGCCAAGCTCGACGATCTCATGATCGACGCGTTCGCGACCGTCCGCGAGGCGGCCAAGCGCACGCTGGGGCAGCGCCACTTCGACGTCCAGCTGGTCGGCGGCATGGTCCTCCATCGCGGTGACATCGCCGAGATGAAGACCGGCGAGGGCAAGACGCTGGTGGCGACGCTCGCCGCCTATCTCAACGCGCTGCCGGGCCAGGGCGTCCACGTCGTCACGGTGAACGACTACCTCGCCCGCCGCGACGCCGCCTGGATGGGGCGGATCTACGAGTTCCTCGGTCTCAGCGTCGGTGTCATCGTCCCCCAACTCGACGAGCAGGCGCGCCGCGCCGCCTATGCCTGCGACATCACCTACGGCACCAACAACGAGCTGGGCTTCGACTATCTCAGGGACAATATGCGCCATTCGCGCGAGCAGATGGTCCAGCGCGGGCACAACTACGCGATCGTCGACGAGGTCGACAGCATCCTGGTCGACGAGGCCCGCACCCCGCTCATCATCAGCGGGCCCACCGAGGACAGCTCCGAGCTCTACCGCATGGTCGACCAGCTGATCCCCGAGCTCATTCCCGAGGACTGGGAGAAGGACGAGAAGCAGCGGACCGTGACGCTGACCGAGCAGGGCAGCGAGCACATGCAAGCACTCCTGGAGGCGGCGGGCCAGCTGAAGAGCCCCGACCTCTACGACATCGAGAACGTGACGCTGGTCCACCACGTCAACCAGGCGCTCCGCGCCCATAAGCTCTTCAGTCGCGACGTCGACTACATGGTCAAGGACGACAAGGTCGTCATCGTCGACGAGTTCACCGGCCGCATGATGGAGGGCCGGCGCTACTCGGACGGCCTGCACCAGGCGCTCGAGGCCAAGGAAGGGGTGCAGATCCAGTCCGAGAACCAGACGCTGGCCTCGATCACCTTCCAGAACTATTTCCGCCTCTACAGCAAGCTGGCCGGCATGACCGGCACGGCCGCGACCGAGGCGGCCGAGTTCGGCGAGATCTACAAGCTCGACGTCTCCGTCATGCCGACCAACCAGCCGATGGCAAGGAAGGACGAGGACGACGAGGTCTACCGCACCGCGCGCGAGAAGAACGAGGCCATCGTGGCCGAGATCGAGGCCGCGCACAAAAAGGGCCAGCCCGCGCTCGTCGGCACCGTCTCGATCGAGAAGTCGGAGGCCCTCTCGGGCCTCCTGAAAAAGAAGGGCGTGAAGCACCAGGTCCTGAATGCCCGCTACCACGAGCACGAGGCGATGATCATCGCCCAGGCTGGCCGCATGGGGGCGGTGACGATCGCCACCAACATGGCCGGCCGCGGCACGGACATCCAGCTGGGCGGCAATGGCGAGATGCGCATCGCCCAGGAGCTGGGCGAGACGCCCGAGCCCGAGGCCGCCAAGGCGATCATGGCCGAGGTCGAGGCCGAGCGGCAGCGGGTCAAGGAGGCGGGCGGCCTCTTCGTTCTCGGCACCGAGCGCCACGAGAGCCGGCGCATCGACAATCAGCTGCGCGGCCGCTCGGGCCGGCAGGGCGACCCCGGCCGCTCGAAGTTCTATCTGTCGCTCGACGACGATCTGATGCGGATCTTCGGCTCGGACCGCATGGAGGGGATGCTCAAGCGCCTGGGCCTCAAGGAAGGCGAGGCGATCGTCCATCCCTGGATCAACAAGGCGCTCGAGAAGGCGCAGCAGAAGGTCGAGGCGCGGAACTTCGAGATCCGCAAGAATCTCCTCAAGTACGACGACGTGATGAACGACCAGCGCAAGGTCGTCTATGAGCAGCGGCTCGAGCTGATCACGGCGCCGGATGTGGCCGAGACGGTCAAGGACATGCGCGACCAGGTCCTGGATGACCTCGCGACGCGCCACATGCCCGAGAAGGCCTATCCCGAGCAGTGGGACATCGAGCACCTCCACGCCGACCTGACCCGCTACCTGGCGCTCGACCTGCCGGTGGGCGACTGGGCCAAGGAGGAGGGCATCACGCAGGATGAGGTGAAGCGCCGCCTCGTCGAGGCCGTCGACCGCAAGGTCGCGCACAAGATCGCCACCTATGGCGAGCCCATGATGCGGATGGCCGAGAAGAGCCTGCTGCTGCAGATCCTCGATCATCTGTGGAAGGAGCATCTCCTCCACCTCGACCATCTCCGCCAGGGCATCCATCTGCGCGGCTACGGGCAGCGCGACCCGCTGAACGAGTACAAGAGCGAGGCTTTCGCGCTCTTCGACGCGCTTTTGGGCAACCTGCGCCTCACCGTGACCCAGGTGCTCTCGCATCTCGAGATCCGCATGCCCGAGCCGGAGCCCGAGCCGGCACCTGCGCCCCCGCCGGCGGCGGCACCGCAGCCGGTGCCGGCCCGGGCGAGGGCCATGGCGATGGCCGGGTCGGGCGAGGAGGACACGAGCCTCGATCCCCGCGATCCCTCGACCTGGGGCAAGGTTCCGCGCAACGCGCCCTGCCCCTGCGGCTCCGGCAAGAAGTTCAAGCAGTGCCACGGCCGGCTCGCCTGAGCCCGGCCGCCGATCCTCTGGCCCCGAAGCTCGATCAGCGTAGCGGATAGGCCTTCCGGCATACCGCCATCACCGTCTCGCGCAGCCAGCGATGGGCCGGGTCGGCGTCCACGCGGGGATGCCACATCGCCGATATCCTGAACGCCGGCGTGGGCACCGGAAGCTCGAAGCTCTCGAGGCCCGACGTGGCGGCATCGTCGCTCGTCAGGGCATTGCCGAGGCACGAGCGCGGCACGACTGCCACCAGATCCGACTGGCGCGCGATCCGCATCGCATCCGGGTAGCCGGGCACGACAACGACGATCGCGCGTCTCAGGCCGAGCTTCTCCAGGGCCTCGTCGACCGGCCCGATCGCGCTGTCTCGTCGTGACGTCGCGACATGATCGCAGGCCGCATATCCCTCGGGCGTCACGGCAGCGCCTGCGAGAAGCGGATGCCCGACCCGGGCGACACCGACATGCCTGTCGTGAAAGAGGAGCTGGGTGCGTATCTCCGGCGCGGATGTTCCGATCACGCCGATCTCGAGATCGATCAGCCCGTCTCGAAGCGGGCCCGCATCCTTGTCGGGCTTGGGCGCAAAGCGCAGGCGGACGCGTGGCGCCGCCCGGGTGATGGCCGCCACCACGGGAGCGGACAGAAACGCGAGGAACGCCTCGCTCCCACGAAGGGTGAACGTCTGCTCGAGCGAAGCGATGTCCACCTGACCCGGTTGCGGCCGAAGGACCGCGCGCACGTCCCGAGCAAGCTCGTGGACGCGACCCTGCAGCTCGGCAGCCCGAGGTGTCGGCACGAGACCGCGCCCGGCGCGCACGAGGAGGGGATCGCCCGTCGCCGACCTGAGCCTCGTCAGCGTCCGGCTCATGGCCGACGAGCTCAGGCCGAGACGGCGCGCCGCCCCCGTCACGCTGCTTTCGGCGAGCAACGCGTCCAGTGCGACGAGGAGGTTCAGGTCCACATCCGCATCGCTCATGGACCGAGCCTATCCCATGGGTCGCGTCCGACATAGCGCCACATGCAACTATACTCTGCATTTGATGCCGCTGGCGCCTGTGCAGGGGGTTGCGCACATCAGCGGGCGACCTCACCAGCGAAAGACAGTGCGCCCATGCCCAAAGCTGCTTTGCACGACCCGGCCGGCACGATCCTTCTCATTGGATCATCCCGCGGTCTCGGCCACGCCATGGCCGCCGAGTTCCTGAAGAAAGGGTGGAACGTCGTCGGCACCGTCCGAGGTGGCGGCACCCGAACGATGCTGCACGATCTAGCGGACGAGCATCCAGGCCGCGTCGAGATCGAGATCTTGGACATCTGCGAGCCGGATCAGCTCGCAGCGCTGAGCGACCGCCTGTCGGGCAGACTGTTCGACACGCTGTTCGTCAACGCCGGGACGACCAACCCCCATCCGACGCAAACGATCGGCGAGGTGTCGACCGAAGATTTCGTGAGCCTCATGATCACCAACGCGCTGAGCCCGATGCGCGTCATCGAGAGCCTGGAGCATTGTGTCGCCGCGACGGGCATGATCGGGGTGATGTCATCCGGGCAGGGCAGCGTCAGCAACAACAAGACCGGCATGCGCGAGCTCTATCGCGGCAGCAAGGCCGCGCTCAACATGTTCATGCGAAGCTTAGCGGCCCGCCAGGCCGGGACATCGCGCGCGATGGTGGTGATGGCCCCGGGCTGGGTCCGCACCGCGCTCGGCGGGTCGGATGCGCCCTTGAGGATCGAGGACAGCGTCCCGAGCCTGGTGAACGTCCTCCTTTCCAAGCGCGAAAGGCCCGGCTTGGAATATCTCGACTATCTCGGCCGCACCGTTCCTTGGTGAAGGGCCGGTCCGCCGGCCGGGTCTCGAGCCTAGAGCAGCCCGCGGGCGCCGGCGACGGCGGTCCAGGTCGCGGCCGCGACGAGCGCCAGGGCCAGGGGCGCCGTCATCCGCCGTCCGATCGGCAGGTTCTTCTCGGCTGCCATCAGGGCACCCAGGAGCAGCATCCAGCCGACGCTGCCCGTGCCCACGACGAACATCAAGAGCATCAAAGCCCAGCAGCAGCCGAGGCAGAAAAAGCCGTGGGCGAGGCCGAGGCGAAGGCTCTCCCACGCCGGCGCCCGGCCCTGCCATCGGGCCGCGATGAAGGGCATCGGCGCATGGCAGGCGTCGAGGCAGCGCCGCTTGAGCGGCGAGAGCTGGAAGAGCCCCGCCGCGGCCAGAACCGCCGCCCCGATGGCCCAGCCGTTGAAGGTGAGCCAGTCGGACAGGCGCACGAGCTTGAGGAGGCCGAGGCTCAATAGGTGTGCTGCGATACCGAAGCCCAGCCAGACGGCGAGATAGCCGGCGATCAGGAGTGCCAGCAGCAGACCCGGATGCGGCCGGCGCGCCACGAGGCGTCGGAACAGCAAAAGAAAGGGCAGGGTCGTGGGCAGCATCATCGCTGCCGTCATCAGCAGCCAGCCGCCGATGAACAAGAAAGCGGGCAGGAGCGTCTGGCCCGGCGGGGAAGGCCCGGCAGATGGTTCCGGCGATGCCGAGGCTCGTCCAGTCGCCATGGTCGAGATAGCGGCCCCAGGGCGAGGCGCTCCACCAGGCGAGCGTCGCCCAGCCGAGCGCCACGAGGCCGAGGAAGACGGTGGCGAAGACACGCTCGTGCAGGCCGCTACCGGCACGCAGCGCCGCCCCGGCGCCGTGCATGGCCGCTCTCCTTCGCCGCTCAGACGTTGAGCTCGAAGTGGCCCTGGATCGCGTTGTGGTCCTTGAGGTCGAGGTCGATGCCGAGCTCGGGCTGGCGCATCGTGAACCGTGTGGCCTTGCCGACATAGGCGGGCGAGCCCGGGATGGTCGAGAAGATGCTCTCCAGCGAGCTGGGTCGTCTGCCCGGACGGGCCGCGGTAGGGCACCATCTCGGCCTCGACGCCGGGGCCGAGCTTGAGCGTGCCCTGGCCCTCGACGACGGTGAAGGTGATCGGCACGCGGCGGCAGTCCACCTCCTCGCCGACGAGGCCCGCGAGGTCGGCCAAGGGACCGCCGAGCTCGCCGCGGAAGGCCTTCAGCAGCGCCTTCTCCTGCTCCGGCGAGGCCTTGTCGTCGATGTAGCGGATCACGCGAAAGTTTCCCTGGAGCACGTTGCCCGGGATGAAGGCCGCGATGCCCGAGCGCCAGCCCCGACACGTCGACGCCGTCGATCTCGCCCTTCTCGATGCGGTAGGCGAGAGCGCTCTGGCAGGTGCCGTTGTCGGGATTCTCGCCGATCCAGCAGGGGCAGAGCACGTTGCAGTCGCAGACCTCGAGCAGGTCGCCCTTGAGACGGTAGCCCATGGCTTTTCTCCCTGCCGCTCATGCTTTCAGTCGAGCGGCGCTTTTAGCGACTCTGCCATGATACGAACGACCGGCGGGCGCGACAAGAACGACCGGGCGCAGACCGCCGCCGATGCTGCAAGGACTGCGGCTCAGGGGTTTGACGATCACCGTGGGCGCACGTATCAACCACGCTGCATCCAATGACAACGCTACCATCAGGCGGTACGGGTTCAGGGTCTCGGGAGGTCAACGACCAGCGGCAACGGCAAGCCTCGTCCGAGGGGCACGGCCGATTGGCCTCATGAAGATCGAGCTTCCTGCCAGCGCGGAAAGACGCCGAACGCCCAGCTGCCAACGAAGAGCAAGCCGGAGGAACAAGAGATGCCGTTCGCGCGATACCTTCCCGAGCAGATGGGGTCGGCCACGATCACGCCCGAGGGGCCCTTCGTCGCCGGGAGCCACGCCGAGCTCAAGCTCACCTATACTGCGGGCACGTTCGGTATCGACGACAGCGGCCATCTGAAGATCACTTGGCGCACCGCGTCCGACATGGCCAAGCCGCAGCTCCACGACCCGGCGGCCGCCAACTACACGACCGTCGAGGCGAGCAATGGTGCTGTCCTCGACGTGCGCGTCGATCGCGTGAACATCCGCCCCTGGGTGAACACGCTCTTCATCCGCGTCCAGCGCGGCTATCTGCGCGAGGGCGACCACGATCACGGTCCATTTCGGCAACCCGGTCCAGGGGTCGCCGGGCCTGCGGCTGCAGAGCAACTGCGAGCGGAGCTTCGAGCTCAAGGTCTTCGTGGACGCTTTCGCCGCCTACGAGTTCACCGAGATCCCGGCCTCGCCCGAGATTGCGCTGATCCCTGGCGAGCCCGCGCGCTGGAAGGCCATCTGGCCCACCCTGGCGGTGACAGGCGAGCCCTTCCGGCTGGCGATCGTGGCGGAGGATCGCTGGGGGAACCCGACGGATCAGGCGGATGCAGAGCTTCTGCTCCGGCCGTCGGCACCGATCGCCGGGCTGCCCGAGACGGTCAGGATCCGGCGTGGCGACGGCCCGCTGGTGATCGAGGGATTGCGTGCCGCGGCTCCAGGCGATCTGTCGCTGAGCGTGCTCGACGCGTCGTCGAGCATTCTCTGCGCGTCCAATCCGCTGCGCGTCGTGCCGGCCGCGGAGCTGCGCCAGTTCTGGGGCGACCTGCACGGGCAGAGCGAGGAGACCGTCGGCACCAACTCCGCCGCCGACTATTTTGCGTATGCCCGCGACCGCGCCTTCATCGACATCGCGGGGCACCAGGCCAACGACTTCCAGATCACCGACGCCTTCTGGAAGGAGCTGAACGACCTCACCGCCACCTTCGACGAGCCCGGCCGCTTCGTCGCCGTGCCGGGCTACGAATGGTCCGGCAACACGGGCATGGGCGGCGACCGCAACGTCTTCTTTCGCCCAGGAAGGACGGGCGATCCGGCGCTCCTCCAGCATCCTGCTCGAGGACGGATCGCCACGGCGCGAGCGACTGCAACAAGGCGCCGGCACTGTTCGAGGCGCTGCGCGGCGAGGACGCGGTCGTGATCGCCCATGTGGGCGGCCGCTATGCCGACCTCAGGGCCGGCCATGACGGGACGCTGGAGCGCGCGGTCGAGGTGCACTCGACCTGGGGCACCTTCGAATGGCTGCTGCACGACGCCTTCGATCTCGGCTACCGCGTGGGCGTCGTCTGCCATAGCGACGACCACAAGGGCCGACCCGGCGCCACGCGTCCCGGTGCGTCGCTGTTCGGCGCCATCGGCGGCCTCACCTGCTACCTGATGCCGGAGCTGACGCGACCGGCGCTCTTCAAGGCGCTGCGCCAGCGGCACCACTATGGCACCACCGGAACGCGCCTTTTTCTCAGCGTGACCGGCCGGTTCGCGGCGCCAGTGACCCTCTTTGACGAGGACCCGGCGCTCGGGCCGACGACCACCCAGGCGGTTACGGCCGTGCAGATGGGCGACATCGTCGCCCCGGGGCGAGAGACCATGCGCCTGGACGTGGAGGCGGTGGGATCGGCCCCGCTCGAGCGGATCGACGTCTTTTACGGCAAGGAGCACGTGCGCACGGTGCGTCCGGACGACGGCGGGCAGCCGAGCCGCCGCATCCGCCTCATGTGGCAGGGTGCCGAATATCGCGGCCGGGGCCGTGAGGTCATCTGGCGGGGCAGCCTCGACATCGAAGGTGAGCCCTACGTGCGCGCTCTCCCGGTGAACTTCCTCAACCCCGAGAGCCCGCTCCGGGAGGTCGAGCCCGGCCGCCGGCTCGCCTGGCGCTCGGTCACCACCGGCAACGCCGCCGGCATCGATCTCTGGCTGGAGGACGGCCAGACCGAGACGCTTATCCTCGAGACTCATCTGGGCGGCGGCCGCTTCGCCGCCCGCGACATCGGCCGCGACGACACCGTGCTGCCGCTCGGCGGCCTCGGCCGGCAGGTCAGGCTCTATCGCCTGCCCGAGGAGCTGCCGCGACGGCTCGCCTTCAGCCACGAGGTCGCCTTCACCGGCCCGGCCGATCTACCCGTCTATGTCCGCGTCACCCAGGCGGACGGCCATCAGGCCTGGTCGAGCCCGATCTACCTGATCGGGCCGCAGGAAGGCATCGAGGCCTAACCGGGGCCGCGCCCCAGAACATGCCCATCAGGCATAGTCCTGCTGGCGCTGGGCCCTGTCATTGAGGTCGCTGCGGCCGAAATATGCCTCGAGCCGGCGCTGCACGAAGTCCCAGGCCGTGGTCATGCACAAGTAGTAGATGGCGGCGACCGCGAAGATCTCGAGGACCTGGAACTTGACCTGGATCAGCTCCTGCGAGCGGCGCAGCAGCTCTTCCATCGAGATCACCGAGGTGATCGAGGTGGTCTTGAGGAGGCCGTTCACGCTGTTGCCGATCGGCGGGATGATGATGCGCACCGCCTGCGGCAGGACGACGAGGCGCATCGTCTGCCAGTAGCGCAGGCCCAGCGCGGTCGAGGCCTCCTCCTGGCCCCTGGGTACCGCCATGATGCCCGCCCGGATGATCTCGGCGAAGTAGGCGGCCTCGTTGAGGCTGAGGCCCAGGAGCGCCGAGGTCACGACGGAGAAGCGCAGGCCCAGCTGGGGCAGGCCGGTATAGATGACGATGAGCTGGACCAGCAGCGGCGTGCCGCGGAAGAGCCAGATGTAGAAGCCCGCCGCCCGCGTGACCGCCCGGTTGCCCGAGAGCCGCATCAGCGCCAGCACGATCCCCATGGCCAGGCCGAAGAAGATCGAGAGGGCGGTGAGCCAGAGCGTCGTCCAGGCGCCACCCAGGAGGTAGGGGTTGGTGAGATAGTCGAAGAAGCCGGACCAGCTCCAGACCTGCATGCCGCTCTCCAGGAAGGGGACGGGGCGGCGGCCGCTCGGGCACGCCGCCCCTTGAGCCCGATCAGCCGACCTTGAAGGAGGCGACGTCGAGCGGCGTCAGCCCGTACTTCTCGAAGGTCTTCTGGTAGGTGCCGTCGGCCTTCATCGCATCCAGCGCCTTGGCCACCGCCTCGGCCAGGGCCTCGTTCTTGAAGGCGAAGGCCACGGGAGCACCCGCAAGGCCGTGCATCGCCCGGTCGAAGGCACCGGTGTCCTGATAGTGCTTGGCCACGCCGTCGATGCTGACCACGGCGTCGAGCTGGCCCGCGCGCAGGGCATTGTAGGCGTCGGCGAAGGAGTTGAAGGTGCTGATCTTCATGCTGCCGGCACCCTTGTCCTCCAGCTCCTTGCTCATGGCGCGGATCTTGTTCTCCTCGTACCCGCCGACCTCGACGCCCACGCGCTTGCCCACGAGGTCCTCGAGCTTCGTGATGTGCTCGGGATTGCCCTTGGGCACGCTGATGCTCACGGCCTGCGACTTGTACTTCACGAGCTTCATGATCTTCGCGCGCTCGGGCGTGTAGAAGAGCCCGGTGTTGATCATGTCCCAGCGGCCGGCCTGCAGGCCCGGGATCATGGCGTCGAAGTTGATCCGCACATAGTCGGGCTCGAGGCAGAGCCGCTTGGCGATCTCGTTGCCGAGCTCGATCCGCATGCCCGCCAGATCGCCCTTGTCGTCCACATACTGCAGCGGCGGCAGCGTCGGGTTGGTCGACATCGTAAGCGTGCCGGGCTTGACGAGGTCGCTGTCGGGCACCGCCTGCTTGCAGTCGGCCGCCCGCGCCGTGCCGATGCCGGCGGTCGCCAGGAGGCCCGCCGCCATGGCGAGCATGAGACGCCGACGCATCGGGTTCGTCCTGTTGGTCATCTGCCTGTCCTCTCCCTCTCCATGGGCGCCCCGCCATCGGGACGCCCCGTCACGAAAAAACCAGCTCAGGTGGCGAAGCGGCCCGGCGCATAGGGCCGGATGTCGAGATCGGGCTGCCTGCCGACGATCAGGTCGGCCATGAGCCGGCCGAGCAGGGGGCCGTTCGTGTAGCCGTTGGCCGTGACCAGGGCGTAGAAGCCGGGCCGTCCCGGCGCCTCGCCCAGAACGGGCGCCCCGTCGGTCGTGCCGCTCAGCGTGGCCCAGGAGCGCAGCAGGTGCAGGCCCGCCAGGGCCGGCAGCACCCGCTCCGCCACCCAGAGATTGCCGGCTATTTTGTCTGTCAGCGTCGTCGGCTGGCCGGTGACGGGATGGAGAGCACCGCTCCAGCCGCCGCCGATGATGAGCTGACCCGTGCGCGCCTGCTTCATCGTCAGATGCCGGTCGGCGTGAGCCACGAGATGGCGGACCACCGGTGGCGCCGCCTCGGTCACGAGCATCTGCAAGGGCACCGCGCGCACCGGCAGATGCACGCCTGCCAGGGCTGCAATGTGACCCGCGCTGGCGCCGGCAGCATCGACGAGGCGCCTTGCCTGCACCGTGCCGCGGCTCGTCCTCAGACAAAAGCCCGGCTCGTGGGTCTCGATCGCCTCGACCGCGGCGTGCGTGACGAGCCGCACACCCCGTGCCTGGGCGGCAGCGAGCAGGGCCGGCGTCGCCAGCAGCGGGTTTATCTTTCCCTCGGCGGGACAAAGGCTGGCGCCGATCATGCTGGGAGCCACGTCCGGAAAGATCCGGCGCAGCTCGTCCCGCCCGAGGATCTCCACCTCGATGCCGTTGGCTTTCTCGACCGCGGCCTTGCGCTCCAAGAACAGAAGCTGCTCCTGGCTCTCGGCGAGCATCAGGCCGCCCGTCACCTCGATCTCGAGGTCGACGCCGAGGCCGCGCTCGACCTCCTGCCAGACCCGCGTGGCGTGCCGCTGCAGCGGCAGGAGGCTCGCCACCGGCTGCTCGGCGATGCGCTCCCGGTCCTTCAGGTCGTACGCCAGAAGCTGGACGTGCAGGCTGCCCGCGTTGCCGCCGGAGGCCTGGCCGTTGGGTTGGCCGCGCTCGATGAGCACCGTGTCGATGCCGCGCTCCACCAGGGCCAGCGCCGTGGCGACGCCCAGGATGCCGGCACCGATGACGGCCACGTCCGCCTGCAGATCGACCGGCTCATCGAGGCTTTTGCCCGCCAGCGGCGGCCGCGGCGTCACCGCGGGATGGCCCGACCACTCGCCCTGCTCGCGCAGGAGCGCCACGACCGGCACCGGGCGAGCCGGCCGCTGCGGCGCGAAGCCCGCGCCCTCGCCGGCGTCGCCGAGCAGCCGGCCCAGAACGGGCGCGCAGTAGCGCCCCTGGCAGCGTCCCATGCCTATTCTTGTCAGGCGCTTCAGCACCCCGGCGTCGGGCCAGCGGCCGAGATGGCGACGAAGCTGGCCCAGCCGGACCTCCTCGCAGCGACAGACGACGGGGTTGGCGTCCTCCATCAGGCGCAGCGGGTCGAGCGGTGGCGCGGCAAAAAGCGTCCAGAGCGCCTTTTGGAACCGCAGCGCCCGATCGAGATCCTTTCTCACTTTTCCGAGCTCGCCGGGGTCGGTGTCGTGCCCGAGCTCTTCGAGCGCGGCGAGGGCGGCGAGGCGGCCCTGAGCCAGCGCCACCCGGGCGCCGCCGATCGACCCGCCGTCGCCGGCGATCCACACGCCCGGGACGCTCGTGGCGCCGTTTTTCCCTTGCTCGGGGACGAGGGCGCCGGTGGCCGGGTCCGTGTGGTGGCGGCAGCCGAGAAGGCGGCTCAGCTCGCTCGCCGGCTGGAAGCCGTAGTTGAGGCAGATCGTGTCGGCCTCGAGCCGCTGCTCGCTGCCCGGCACGACCCGACCGCTTTCGTCGATCCGCGCGATCCGCGCCGCCTCGACGCGATCGGTACCCTCGACACCGACCAGCACGTGCCCCTGCCGAACAGAAATGCCGGCACGCCGGAGGCCGAGGAGATAGCGCATGCCGTCACCCAAGAGGCCCGGCGCCGTGCGCGCCATCGCCGCGAGCGGGCCCATGCCGCGCGGGCTCGTCGGCGAGGAGGCCTCGACGACGGCGGCGACCGTGGCGCCGGCCCGCGACAGCTCGTAGGCGAGCTGGAGGTTCAAGGGGCCATGCCCGGCGATGACGACCCGGCCCGCGGGGATCGTGCGGTCGGCTCTGAGCAGGGTCTGCGCGCAGCCCGTCGTCATCACCCCGGGCAGCGTCCAGCCCGGCACCGGCCAGGCGCGCTCGATGGCGCCCGTCGCAAGGACGAGCGTCTGCGCACGCAAGGCGCCAGGGCTCCGCGGCCACCAGCACATCGAGCTCGACCCCCTGTGCTCCAAGCGGGCGAGCACCCCAGACGGTCGCGTCGCTCCAGACCTCGGCGCCCTCGTCTCTCACACGCGCGACGAGGGTCTCGCCCATCGCGTACTGGGCGTCGCTCGCCGCTCCACGGAAGCCGTGCGCCGCCGAGGGCTGCTTCAGATATTGCCCGCCCGGGCGAGCGGCCTCGTCGAGGACAACGACCTCGACGCCATGACGGGCCGCGGTCTCGGCGGCGGCGAGACCGGCCGGGCCAGCGCCCACGATCACGAGCGGCAGGCTGCGCTCGCGGAGCGGGCCAGGGCGCTGGGCCAGCGGGGCCTCGATCGGCGCCAGCTCGTCGGCGCGACGGACGCGCATGCCGGCCGCGAGCTTGACCCGGCAGGCCCGCTGGCTGCGCCTGCCGTCGACCTCGACCAGGCAGTCGTGGCAGACGCCCATGCCGCAGAACGGGCCGCGCGGGGTGCCGTGCCGGGTCCGGCGGAAGCTCGGGCCGCCGTGCCGCAGCAGGGCCGCCATCAGGCTCTCGCCCTCGATGCCTTCCGCAGGCGCGTCGTCGATGAAAAAGGAGGCCGGCGCGCCGCGGCGGACGAAGCCCGCACCCTCGGCCAGGCGCGCGGCCGGAGCGTCCGTCATCGCGCGGGGAGCAGCCCCAGCTCGCGCAGCAGCGCCTCGAGCGGCGGCCATTCCTCGGCCGGCAGCGGCAGGCGCGGGCTCCTGGGCGCCCCCATGTCCATGCCCATCAGCCGCAGCGCCGCCTTGCTGGCGCTGACATAGCGGTGGCCGCCGACGAGGCGGATGATCGGCAGGATGCGGCGGTAGAGGGCGCGGGCGCCTTGGATGTCGCCCTCGTCGGCGGTCAGCGTGAAGAGGCGGGCGAAGGCGCTGGGCCAGATGTTGGAGCCCACCGCGACCCAGCCCTCGGCACCCTCGACGAAGCTCTCGAAGCCCATGATGCCGCCGAAGGGCACGAGGCGGTCCCCGCAGAGCTCGAGGATGTCCCGGATGCGCGTCACGTCCATCGTCGATTCCTTGACGTAGAGGACGTTCGGGATGTGCGAGAGGCGGGCCAGGATCGGCGGCGTCAGGTCGACATTGGCCGTGGCCGGGTTGTTGTAGACCATGATCGGGATGCCGATGCGCCTCGCCGATCCGGCGATAATGCTCGAAAAGCTCGTCCTCGGTCGGCGTCGAGTAGAAGGGCGGGATGATCATGACGCCGTCGGCGCCGAGAGCCTCGGCCTCGCGCGAGTAGCGGATCACGTCCTCGGTGCGCTCGGCCCCGGTGCCGATCAGGACGGGCACGCGGCCGGCCGCCGTCCCGACCACGGTGCGCGCCACCTCGTGCCGCTCCTCGTCGCTCAATGACAAAAACTCGCCGGTGCTGCCCAGCGGGATCAGCCCGTGGATGCCCTCCCGGATCTGCCAGTCGGTGAAGCGATGCAGCATCGCCAGATCGACCGCACCCTCTGCATCGAAGGGCGTCACCATCACCGTGAAGGTGCCGCGCAGGCGCTCGCTCATCGGATTCTCTTTCGTCTCTGCAGGTCAGTGCCTGAGGATGCGGCTGACGAACTCGCGCGTCCGCGCCTCCTTCGGGCGGTCGAAGATGTCGGCGGGCGGGCCGGTCTCGACGACCTTGCCGTCCGCCATCAGCACGGCCTTCGAGGCGACCTCGCGAATGAAAGCCATCTCGTGGCTGACGATGACCATCGTCATGCCGTCGGCCGCGAGCGCTCGGATCGTGTCCAGGACCTCGCCCACCAGCTCGGGGTCGAGGGCCGAGGTGACCTCGTCGAGCAGCAGGATCTCGGGGTGCAGCGCCAGCGCCCGGGCGATGGCGACGCGCTGCTGCTGGCCGCCCGACAGCTCGTCCGGATAGGCGTGGAGCTTGCTGCCCGAGGCCCACCTTGGCGAGCAGCGCCTCGGCCTCGCGCTCGACCTCGGCGCGCGGCCGGCCTTTGACCTTCACCGGGGCCACGGTGACGTTGCCCAGCACGGTCATGTTCTGGAAGAGGTTGTACTGCTGGAAGACGATGGCGAGGCGGTCGCGCAGCGCCCGGAGCTGGCGGCGATCGTGGTAGTCGACCGTCTTGCCGTCGATCCGCACCTCGCCCCCCGAGGGCGGCAGGAGGCCGATCAGCACCCGCAGCAGCGTGCTCTTGCCCGAGCCCGAGGGGCCGATCAGGCCCAGCGTCTGGCCCTTGGCGACGTCCGAGGCGGACGCCGTTCAGCACCGGGATGGCCGCCATAGCTGGCCTCGAGGTCAACGATGTCGAGGTGCTGCAAGGCGGCCCTCCAGCCAGCTGCCCAGCCGGGTGAGCGGATAGGAGAGGGCGAAATAGAGAAGAAGCACCGTGCCGAAGCTCAAGGTGGCCGAGAAGCCCTTGTTGCTCAGGATCTTGCCCGCGTAGGTCAGCTCGAGCACGCCGATCTGCGAGGCGAGCGCCGTGTCCTTGATGAACAGAACAAAATAGCTGAAGGCGGGCGGCAGGATCACCCGCCAGGCCTGGGGCAGGACGACGAGGCGGATGGTGGCGAGATAGCCGATGTTCATCGCCGCCGCCGCGTCCCACTGCGTCCGGTGGATCGATTCGAGGCCGCTGCGCACGATCTCGGCGATGAAGGCCGTGGAGATCAGGCAGACGGCCACGAGCGCCACGACGAAGAGGGAAAGGTCGAGGGCCAGCGCCTGGAAGACGAAGAAGGCGAGCATCAGGGTGACGAGGAATGGGATGCGCCTGAAAAGCTCGACCAGGAGGATCGCGAGCCAGCGGGCCGGCCGCAGCCTCGGGTCCTCGGTGCGGCGGAGGACGGCGAGCCCGGTGCCGAGCACGAGGCCCACGATGCAGCCGGCGGCCGAGAGGAGAAAGGTGCCGAGCACGGCCTCGGCCAGAAGGAGGAGGTTGTAGTAGCTGAAGAAGCGCGGCGCCTCGGCCAGGATCTGTCCCAGCATCAGACGATGCGCATCCGGGCGCGAAAGAGGCTGCGGCCGACCAGCGCCAGCAGGGCCGAGGCGATCAGCGTGACGATGACGTAGAGGCCGGCGGTGACCGAGAAGATCTCGATCGAGCGGAAGGTCTGGGCGTTGAGGTTGAACGCCCGGCCGGTCAGCTCCTCGACCCCGAAGACCGCCGCCATCGAGCTGCCCAGCGTCATCAGGATGTACTGGTTCGAGAGCGGCGGGAAGAGGACGCGCATGATGTGCGGCAGGATCACGTAGCGCACCGACTGCAGGCGCGACATGCCGATGGTCTCGGCCGCCTCGAGCTCCTCCCGGCGCACCGAGAGGAAGCCCGCGCGCTGGATTTCGGTCAGATAGGCGCCGGCGTTGAGCGTCATGCCGATCAGGACGGCGGTGAAGGAGGAAAGAACGATGCCGGCGTCGGGCAGCGCGAAATACAAAAGATAGATCTGCACGAGCTGGGGCGTGTTGGTGAGAAGCACGACATAGCCGTCGATCAGCCGGGCCAGCGGCTTCGGGCCGAAGCTCTTGCCCATGGCGCCCAGGAGGCCGATCACCATGCCGCCGGCGAAGGCCAGGAGCGAGAGCCACAAGGAGATGACCGCACCGCCCAGGAGATAGGGCAGATGCGGCCACACCTGGCCGAACTGGAGCGTGGTGGTCATGCGCCCTTTCGTGGCGGGGCCGGCCGCTCCTCGGCGCCGGCCCCGGTTTCGCCAACAATCAGAAGTAGGGGCTCGTCGGCACCGGGTAGACCATGTCGATGCCGAACCAGGTCTTGTAGGTATCGGCGATGAAGCCCGACTGCTCGAGGCTGTAGAGCGCCACGTTCAGCCAGCGCCTGAGGCTGTCGTTGCCCTTGGTCACGCCGATGCCGTCATAGTCGACCGAGCCCAGCGGCTCCTTCAGGACCTTCCACTTGACGTCGTAGTTCTTCATGTAGCGGCCCATATAGTCGATGACGTCGATGAGCGCGTCGCCACGACCCTGGGCCAGCGCCCGCACCGCATCGGGATAGTTGTCGAGCAGCGTCACCTTGGCGTTGGGGATGTGGGTCTTGATGAAGTCGAGCGGCGTGCTGCCGCGGACCTGCACCAGCGTCACGCTGTCCTTGTCGAGGTCCTTCCAGCTCGTGAAGGGCTTGCCCTCGGTCGTCAGCACGCTCAGGACCTCGGTGTGGACCGGCACGGTGAAGTCGATGACCTTGGCGCGGTCCGGCGTCCGGGTCATGCCGCCCATCACGATGTCGACCTTGCCGCTCTGGACGAACGGCACGCGGTCGGGCGAGCCCACCGGCACGATCTTCAGCTCGACGCCCAGCATCTCGGCCAGCTTCTTGCCGATCGCCACGTCGAACCCGTCGATCTCGTTCTTGTCGTTGTAGAGGCCGAGCGGCGGCAGCGTCGGGTTGACGCCCATCACCAGCGTCTTGGCGCTCAGGATCTCGTCGAGCGTGTGCGCCGCCGGGGCGCTGCGGCGCCAGGGCCAGCACCGCGAGCGCGCCCAGCGCGCCCAAGGACAGTCGGAACAAGGATCTGAGCACGACGCGTCTCCTCGGCCGTCATTGTCTCGGATGACCCACCGCCACCGGCCGTTGTCGGAAGCTCCCGGCGGGCCCATTTTCGGGCTGCGCATCGCATACCGATCGTATACGATGCGTATGCAATCCGACCACCACCGGCAGCCGCTGTCAATGCAAAGCTCGCGCCAACCGCCGTCTTTCCCCGAGGCCCCCCGGATCACCGGCGAGGTCGCGACGGGCGAGCCCGTGAGCATCCTCGATCGACGGTCGGGAGGCGTCCGCCCTCGCGGGCGAGAGCGTGGCCTCGGCCATGCTGGCGCGGGGTGTTCGGGCCTTCCGCCGCAGCGCCGTGCGGGGCGAGCCGCGCGGGCCCTTCTGCATGATGGGCATCTGTCAGGAGTGCCTGGTCGAGGTGGACGGCCGTCGCGCGCAGGCCTGCATGGTGCCGGTGCAGGCCGGCATGCGGATCGGGACGCTCCTGGCGTGAGGCCGGCCCAGGTCGACATCGCCGTGCTCGGCGCCGGGCCCGCGGGGATCGAGGCGGCGCTCGCCGCCGCGGAGGCCGGGCTCGACGTGGCCCTCCTGGACGAGGCGGCCGCACCCGGCGGGCAGGTCTATCGCGCCCTCCCGGCGGGCTTCTCCCGCGTCGGCCGCCCCTCGCCCGAGGCGGCGATCGGCGACGCGCTCCGTGAGCGGCTGAGAAAAAGCCGGGTGCGCTCGATGATGGGGCGTCGGGTGTGGCTCGTGACCGGCAGCTTCCGCCTCGATGCGTTGGGCCCCCTGGGGCCCGAGCGGATCGAGGCCAAGGCGCTCGTCGCCGCGATCGGCACCCACGAGCGCATCATTCCCTTTCCCGGCTGGACCTCGCCTTTGGTCATGGGGCTCGCCGCCGCGACCATCCTCTTGAAGTCGCAGCAGCTTCTTCCTGGGAAACGGTCGATCGTCGCCGGCTGCGGCCCGCTGCTCGCCGCCGTCGCCGCCGGGATCCTGAAGGCGGGCGGCGAGGTCGCGGCCGTCGTGGACCTGAGCGGCCGCGCCGACTGGCTCAAGGTCGTGCCCGGTGCCCTGTCGCGGCCGGACCTTCTCGCCCGCGGTGCCGGATGGCTGGCGGGCCTGACGAAGGCGCGGGTCCCGGTCCTTCACCGCCATACGGTCGCCCGCGTGGAGACCGTCGATCGTGGCATCCGTGCCGCCGTCGTGCCCGTCGACGGCGACGGACGGCCCGTTCCGGGCAGTGCCGCAGCGCTTTCTCGACGCAGACTGCCTGCTGATCGGGCACGGGCTCGTGCCGTCGACCGAGCTGACCCGTCTCCTGCGCGCCGAGCATCGCTTCGCGCCCGACCGGGGCGGCTGGGTGCCGGTGCAGGACGCGGACGGTCGGACCAGCGTCCCGGGGCTCTATGTGGCGGGCGACGGCGCCGGCCTCGAGGGTGCGGCGGCGGCCCAGCACAGCGGCCGTCTGGCCGGCCTTGCGGCGGCGCTGGACCAAGGTGCGCTGGGCAGCGCGCAGCATGCCGGGCTGGCCAGGCCCGCTGCCAGGCAACGCGAGCGTGCAGCACGGTTCGGTCGGGCGATGGCGCGCCTGACGCAACCGCGGCCAGGGCTCGTCGCCGCGATGCCGTCCGACACGCTCGTCTGCCGCTGCGAGGAGGTGACGCGCGCCGAGCTCGACGCGGCGGTGGCGCGCGGCACCGGCGCTCTCGACCAGCTCAAGGCCTGGACACGCTGCGGCATGGGCCCCTGCCAGGGGCGGATGTGCGGCGAGGCTGCGGCGAGCCTGCAGGCCATGGCCGAGGGCGGTCGCGAGCGGGCCGGCATGTGGACGGGCAGGGCGCCGCTCCGGCCCGTGCCGCTCGCCGAGCTGATCGGCGACTACGACTATGCCGACATCCCGATCCCGAGCGGCGTGCCGCCGCTGTGAGCGGCTACGACGCGCTCGTCGTCGGCGCCGGCGTGATGGGCGCCTCGGTGGCGCTGTGGCTCGGCCGCGGCGGCATGCGGGTGGCGCTCGTGGATCGCGGCCGGATCTGCCGTGCCGCCTCGGGCGTCAATGCCGGCACGCTCACCCTGCAGATGACGCGGGCGGCGCTGATCCCCTACGCCATGCGGGGCCATGCGCTCTGGGCCTCGGCCCGGGACTGGCTCGGCCACGATGTGGGGGTGGTGCCGACGGCCGGCCTCTGCCTCGCCTTCACCGACGCCGAGGCGGCGCTGCTCGAGGCGCGCGTCCGGGCCCGACGCGAGACCGGGGCGCCCATCGAGCTCGTCTCGCCCGAATGCGCCCGGGTGCTCGAGCCCGGCCTGTCCGACCGTCCGAAGCTCGCCGCCTGCTGCCCGATCGACGGCTATGCCGCCGCCTATGCCACCGGCCTCGCCTACGCGAAGGCGCTGGGCGAGGCCGGCGTCGAGCTGATCGAGGACGAGGCGATCGACGGGGTGGAGTGCCAAGGGACCGGCTTCGTCATCCGCGGGCCCACCCGGCAGCTGCGCGGGCGGCGCCTCGTCCTCGCCGGCGGCGTCTGGCTCGAGCCGATGCTGGCCTGGCTCGGCATCCGCCTGCCGATCAAGGTGCTGGTGAACCAGCTCGCCGTGACGGAGCGCATGCGCCCGGTGATGCGCACGGTCGTCACCGTCGCCAACGGTCTTTTGTCACTCAAGCAGTTCCCGAACGGCACGGTGGTCGTGGGCGGCGGCTGGCAGGGCATCGGCGACCGCGAGCGGGGCGGCGTCGAGGTCGTGCCCGAGCGGCTGATCGGCAATCTGCGCCTCGCCGCCTGGGCCATCCCGGCGCTGCGCGACGGCCGCCTCGTCCGCACCTGGCTGGGCCTCGAGGCCGAGACGGACGACGCCATGCCGGTGCTGGGCCCGGTGCCGGGCGTGCAGGACGCCTATGCGATCGGCAGCGCTCACTCCGGCTACACGAGCGGGCCCTATATGGGCCGGCTGCTCGCCGATGTGATCTTGGGCCGCGAGCCTGAGCTGCCGCTTTTCCCCATGGACAGGCTGCTCGCGCAGCCGGTCGGCACGGAGGTCGCCCTCTCATGAGCGCCGAGCGCTTTCACGGCATCTACGCCTCCACGATCTGCCCGTTCGGGCCCGACGGCGAGATCGACGCGCCGGCGCTGGTCCGGCACCTCCAGGACATGGCGGCCGTGCCGGGGATGAAGGGGCTGCTCATCAACGGGCATGCCGGCGAGAATTTTTCTCTGCACCGCCAGGAGAAGCAGTGCGTCGTCGAGATCGCGCATGCGACGGTCGGTGGCCGGCTGCTGATCGTCGCCGGGGTCAATGCCGAGGACAGCCGGGCGGCGGCCCGCCATGCGGCCGATGCGGCCGAGGCGGGTGCCGACGCGCTGATGCTGTTTCCGCCCTTCTCCTGGGCCGTCTCGCAGGACGACCGGATGGCGCGGCGGCACCACGAGGCGGTGCTGGCGGCGGCCGACCTGCCGCTCTTCCTCTATCAGGCGCCGATCAGGAGCGAGATGGCCTACCGCCCGGCGGTCCTCGAGCAGCTCCTGGAGCTGCCCCAGGTCGTCGCCATCAAGGAAGGAAGCTGGGAGACCGCGGCCTACGAGGCGAACCGCCGCCTGACGCGGCGGCTCCGACCCGACGTCGCCGTGATGGCCTCGGGCGACGAGCATCTTCTTTCATGCTTCGTGCTCGGCAGCGAGGGCAGCCTCGTCAGCATCGCTGCCGTCATGCCGGAGCCGGTCATCGCGCTCGATCGGGCGGTGCGGGAAGGTGACCTCGCCGCGGCCCGGGCCGCCCACGAGCGCATCTATCCCCTGGCGCGCGCGATCTACGGCACGTCGCCGGGCGGCCGGGCCAACGCCAGGCTCAAAGCCTGCCTGGGCCTGCTCGGCCGTCTCGAGCACACGCTGTGCCGGCTGCCGATGGGCCAGCTGCCGCCCGAGGAGATCGGCATGCTGGAGCGGGCGCTCGTGGCGGCCGGCGTCACGTGAGGCAGCTCGCCCCTCATCCGCCAGCGAGCCTCGCCGATCAGGTCTATCGGCGCCTCTCGCGCATGATCCTCACGCGGCGCCTCGCCGCCGGCGAGGCCCTGGTCGAGGGCCGGCTCGCCGAGGAGATGGCCGTGTCGCGCACGCCGATGCGCGAGGCGCTGTCGCGGCTGGCCGGCGCCGGGCTGCTGGAGCGGCAGGGCACCGGCACCTACGCGGTGCAGCGCATCAGCGCCACCGAGTTCTTTCAGAGCCTGGCGGTGCGCCAGCTGCTCGAGCCCGAGGCCGCAGCGCTGGCCGCGGGACGCGCCGAGGCGGGCGAGATCGCCGGGCTGCGCGCCACCATCGCCGAGCTTGCCGGCGTGGCGCGCCAGGCCGAGCCCCATTGGGACGCGGACGACCGGGTGCACGAGCTGGTGGCGGACGCCAGCGGCAATCCCGTGCTCGGGCGCGTGGTGCGCGAGCTGCGCATCAAGACCCGCCTGTTCGAGGTGCTGGAGCCCTTCGACCGCGTCGCCACCGACGCCCAGGAGCACGAGGCGCTCCTCAGGGCCATCGAGGCCGGTGATGGCAAGGCGGCGCGGCGCGCCATGGCCGCCCACCTGCGCAACCTCGAGCGTTTCGTTCTGGCCACGCTCTCGCGCACGGGCAGACGGATGGCGGCAGGCCACTGAGCCCGAAGGCCCCGCCGCCTGCCGGCCTTGCTTCTAGAGAGGGTTCTTTCTCGGCCGCCCGCGCTTTGCGCGTGGCTTCTCCTCGGCGGGCGGCGGAGGCGGCTCCTCGGCCGGGGCGGCAGCACGCGATTTCGCCGGCCGCAGGACGAGAGCCCCGGCTTTCACCTCGGCGTCCACCTCGCTTCCCGCCTGGAGGCCCATCATCCGCCGGACGCTCGCTGGCAACGAGAGCCAGCCATCCTCGCCGACCCGAACCTTCGCCATGCCTCTCCCCTTTTTTGACGACCCGAAGCCCTTCGGGTTATGACCACGTTATCATAGACAACCCACAAGCGGAACACCAACATCGCCAGCGGCATGAGGGCGCTCCTGGGCTAGCCGGGTCTCTCACGCAGCGCCTGCCGCACCTTCGCCTGGCCCAGCACCTCGAGGCGGCCCGAGGGCGCGGCCCTGCGCGGCCACAGGTCCTCGCGAACGAGATGGATCATGTCGGGCAGGCTGCTCGTCAGAGAGATCCGCCCCATAACCCGGATCCTCCAGGCGGAGTTCCACGCCGTCGCCCTCATTGACGAACCACCATAGGCTCTTGGAGGATGGCTGGTCGCTCAGCTCCAGCCGCACCACGGTACGGCCCGGGCCGAGCGCTTCTGTTCTTACGCTACGCTCGAGGCCCCAGATCAGGAGGCCGAGGCGACGCGACAGCAGCGTGGGCGACATCGGCCGCACGCCGCGCTGCAGCTCCGAGAACCGCGCGGCGCCCCGGGCGAGGTCCCGGATGATCAAGAGGGGCACCGCTCGCAGAACAGGTCGGCGGCTTTGGCGACCGGGCACAGCTGCCCGTAGCTCCTCATGGCTGCACCTCATGCACAGCCGGGCGAGCCTGGGACGCGGGATTACACGGCATCGCTCTCGCATCAGCTACGGTTCATGGCGTTGTCGGCCCGGCCGCCGCCTTGGACGCTGCAGCGAGCGGACAGCTCCAAGGCGGCGCTGCCGAGGTCTATGAGACGTTCTTCGTGCCAGCCTTGTTCCACGAGCCGGCCGTGCGGGTGGCCCCGGACCGCCGCGTGACCGGCTCGACCGGAACTAAGCTGCGATGACGGCGCGGAAGGGCTGAGCGGCGGCCCTAAACGAGCGCCTCACGCACGCGGCGATCATAGTCGCCGGCCAGCGCCTCGAGCGCGCCCGCCCCGTCGCCGGCGAAGGAGGAGCCGTGCATCACGGCGAGTGTCCGCGGTGCCAGCGCCGCGAGCCGGCGGATCGTGGCGCCCATGCCGGGGTGCAGGCTCGACGCCTGGAAGATGTCCTCGGCGGCGATGGCCGGCCCCACCACGTCGCTCTCGGTCACCGCCGGGCCGTTGCCGATGTGGGTAAACAGGTCCCCGCACAGCAGGGTCCCGCTCGTTTCCTCGTAGAGCACGCCCGCGTCCCAGCCGTGCGGAATGTGGGGCGTGTCGAGATAGCGGACGCGCTTGCCGCCGCCGAGATCAAGGACCTCGCCATCGGCCAGGACGCGCGGCGGCCGGTCGGCCATGTCGTCGAGCGAGACGAGGCAGCCGATCTGGCCGTGCGCCACCTCAGCCTGCGGCGAGACGGCCAGCCACTCGTTCATGGCGCCGCATTCGTCGGCCTCGTAATGGCCCATGGTGATCCAGCGCAGGCGCTCGGGCGGGACGACGCGGGCCAGCGCCTCGCGCACGAGGGGGAACATGCGGCGCAGGCCGGTGTGGAACAGCAGCGGCTCGTCGCCGAGGATGAGGAACTGGTTGAAGGTGAAGCCGGCCGGCGGGGCGATCTGTGGCACGAAGGTCGACAGCCGGTAGATGCCGGCCGCGATCTCGTCGATCCTGGTCTCCATGGCGCCTTGCCCTCTCTTTGGAGCGTTGCCGGCGCGCCCCGCGCGCCGGATCAGGCATCCTGGCACCGCCGGCCCGGCGCGTCACCTCGAGGCTTGGCGGCCCCTCGAGGGGGGCCGGGAAGGCCGCCTCGCCGGTCTAGCCGGCCATGCGCTCCATCGCCCGGCGCGTCGCAAGGGTGGGGCTCGCCTCGTCCAGGCGGACGTCGGCATAGCCCAGGATCTGGCCGGCCGCGATGTCGCGCAGCAGCGGCACGCCATGGGCGAGGCCGATCGGCAGGGCCCCCAGCGTCCGGCTGCGCGCCGCCGGCACGAGCTTGCCCCAGACGGTGTAGCCGCCCTCGCCGTCGAGCGTCTCGCCGGCACGGAGGTCGCGCTTGGCGACGGCCGCGACGTCGCCCCGCCAGCCCTGCGTGGCACCGGTGGCCTCGCCCCTGAGCGCCGCGTTCAGCACCGAGATCGAGAGCTCGAGGCCGATGAGGTGAAAGGGCTTGTACATGGAGGCATAGCGGCCGCTGGCGTCGGTCTTGAGCCCGTACTGCCTGAAGCAGGCGGCGGCGTAGTCGGTCTGCGCCTCGAGCACGACATAGACCCCCCAGCGCAGGTCCTTGAAGACGGGCCGGCCGTCGCGCTCGACGGAGGAGACGACCTCGACCTGGCCGTTTTTCTCGAGCATGCCGCCCGCCTCGCGCGGCTTCAGGATCTCGGCCAGATCGTCGACGCCGCAGGGCGGGAAGGCGAGGCCGTCCTCCGGCACGTCGAGGCCGCAGGCGTTGGCGATCGCCGCCATCTCGAGCGCCGACTTGGTGCCGTCGAGGAAGGAGTTGAACATCTGCGGGTTCATGCCGGCCCGCTTCGCCTCCTCGGGCGTCAGGCCGTAGTGCGACCACACATCGTCCGGCGTCACCTGATGGAAATGGGGCCGGTACTTGGTGCCCTTGCCGGCGGCCGCGACCCGGAAGCCCGTGGCCCGCGCCCAGTCGACCATCTCGGCTACGAGTGCCGGCTGGTCGCCATAGGCCATCGTGTAGACCACACCCCGGTCGCGCGCCTTGGCGGCAAGCAGCGGCCCGGCCAGCACGTCCGCCTCGACATTGACCATCACGATGTGCTTGGCGGCAGCGATCGCGGCCTCGGCGTGGGCGATGCCGGCGGCGGGATTGCCGGTGGCCTCGATCACCACCTCGACCCGCTCGTCACCGCACAGCTCCTTGCCGCTGCTGACGAAGCGCGTCTTGCCCACCAGCTCCGCATCCCAGCCCACATGGCGGCACTGGGCTCGGGCGCGCTCGGGATCGAGATCGGCCACCATCGCCACCTCGAGACCCGCGATCGAGGGCACCTGCGCCAGAAACATCGAGCCGAACTTGCCGGCGCCGATCAGCCCCGCCCGCACCGGCCGCCCTGTTGCCGCGCGTGCGGCGAGTTTCGCCATGAGGCTCATGGAATCACCTTCCCTGTCATGATAGCGGCGACGCATCGGTCTCGAACGGGTTGATGAGATCGATGCCCAGCTCCTGAAAGTGTCGGACGTTCCGTGTCGCCAGCCGTGCGCCGAAGCGCACGGCGATGCTGGCGACCTGCCAGTCGCGCCATTCGATCGTCCTCTTGCGCTCTCGTGCCGTCATCGCAAGGCGGCCCCAGGCACGGGCACAGGTGGCATCAAACGCCAGGATGCGGTCCTTGAACATCACCCCTTCCAGCGTGTCGCACCAAGCGAGCAGGCGCTCGCGCCGGGCGGGATCGGGACAGGCATGGGCGCCCAGGTCGATCTCGCCCAGGCTGATGCTGGTGAGATGAAGTGCTGCCGGATCCTGTGTCGCGAGCCACGCGACCACGGCAGGGCTCGGTCGGGGCTTCACAAGCTCTGAGACGACATTGGTGTCGATGATGATCACAGGCTACGCGTCGAGGTGGATCGGCCTCACCGGACCACTTCGAGCCCCGCTCTCGAGATCGATGTCGGCCAGCCCGAGCTCCCCACCCCGGCGGAAGAATGCGAGGAGCTCGGAGGCCGACGGAACGGGCCCGCGGAGAGCGCTCTCGAGGATGAGACGATGCTCGGCCTCGGCAGAGCGGCCATGACGCTTGGCCCGCTCCTTGAGGTCCTGAACGAGCTTGTCGTCGACCTGTCGAACGATCAGCGTTGCCACGGCCGTTCCTTGCTCGATACTGCTATCATTCTGATAGAAAAAGGGCGGTGGGTCGTCAAGATCGTTCCGCGCCGCAGCAGCGCGCAAGGGCCCTCTCGAGCGCCGGCAGGGCCAGGTGGTACTCCAGCCGGCGGGCCTCGCTGATCAGCCGACCCAGCTCGGCCGCGAGCCCCGCGTCGCGACGCCCCCGGCCAAGCGCCACGAGCGCCCGCCCCATGGCCGTGTGGAAATCGGCCCAGGGCAGCGGCTCGGGCCGGGTGAAATCCTCGAGCGCCGCGGCGTACCGCTCGGCCTCGGCGAGATCGCCCTGCCCGAGGCTGACCTCGATCGCGTCCGGATAGAACCCGAGCGGATTGTGGCCGACGCAGCCACCGCGGATGATCGCCTCGCCCTCCGCCAACGCCGCCGCCCGCTCGGCCGGCGCATCCGAGACGAGGGCGAGGGCGCCGAGCACCCTCGGCCCCTCGAACGCCAGGCCCGTGCGACGGCTGATCTCGACCGCCTCGCGCAGCAGGGCGAGGGCTTCCTGGCGTTGGCCGTCCAGGAGCGCGCAGAGGCCGAGGAGGCGGAGGCAGCTGGGCTCGAAACGCCATGCGCCCAGCCGCCGTACGAGGTCCTGGGTCCTGGCGACCTCGTCGCGGCAGGCGGCCAGCTCGCCCTGGGTGAAGAGCGCGAAGAAGGCGGCGAGCCGCGCGTTCAGCTCCGCCCGGTGGTGACCGACGCGGGCGGCCGCGGCGGCGGCCTGGCGCGCCGCGTCCACGGCCTCCTGGCATGGCCGGACATAGAGCTTGGTGTGGGCGATCTGCGCGAGGTTCGCGACCTCGGTCCGCCCGAAGCCGTGGCGGCGCGCCAGTCGCACGCAGGCATCGAGGCGGTCGTGGGCGCTGATCATGCGCCCGCGCATATATTCGGCATCGCCGAGGCCACCCAGGGCGGCCGCTTCCTGCTCGGCGTCGCCGAGGGCGCGGGACAGCTCGAGGCTGCGTCCGTGCTCGCGGAGGCAGCCATCGATATCGCCGCGCGGGAAGCAGAGATTGCCGCGCAGGTAGTGGATCCGTGCGAGCTCCGACCTGAGCCCCAGAGCGGATGCCGCGCGCTCGGCCTGCTCGAGATCGGCTGTGGCGCCGACGAGATCGTCGGTGACCCGCTTGACGGCGGCCTGGCCGACCCAGATTCGGCAACGCGCCGTGTCGTCGGAGGCTGCCGCCAGGGCGCCCTCGTAGGCCTTCAACGCCCGTGGCATCAGGCCCAGATCGTGGAGGAGATCGCCGAGGAAGCAGCCGAGCTCGACCCGGTCCGTTGCCTCGTCGGCGAGCGCCAGGCCCCGCTCGGCGAGCCGGACCGCCAGCTCGTTGCGATGGTCGCTGGCCTGGCCGCGGGCGGCTTCGAGATAGGCCCGGGCCGCTTCCGGATCGCCGGCACGATCGAGATGCTCGGCCCTCAGCACGGCGTCCCGGTCGCGGAACCAGGCCGCCGCGCGCTGGTGCAGCTCGCGCCTTCGCGCTTTCAGGAGGCCGTCATAGATGGCGTCGCGGATCAGCGCGTGGGCGAACAGGAAGCGGTCGCCCTGCGGGCGGAGGAGGCGGTGCGCGACGAGGCGCTCGCAGGAATGGCCCGCGTGCTCGAGGAGATGGGAGAGCGTGTCCGGATCGAAGCGCTGGCCCAGGACCGACGCCGCCTGAAGCGCTGCCTTGTCGGCCGCCTCCAGCCGATCCAGTCGCGCCTGCACGAGACTCTGCACCGAGCCGGGGACGCTCGCTCCCGCCTGTTCCTCGGCATTGCGCAGGAGCTGGTCGAGGAACAGCGGGTTGCCGCCGGCCCGCTCGATGCATCGCTCGACGAGCTCGATGTTGCTGGCGAGGAAGGGCGTGGCCAGCAGGCGTGCCTCCGTCTCGTGCAGCGGGCCCAGCTCCACGCTCGAGATCGGCACGCCGCCCAGCTGGGCGCGCCATGACGCATCGAGCGGATCGCCGTCGATGCGCGAGGTGGTCACCAGCACCATCGGGCAGCGCGCCGCCACGATGGCGAGGCCCGCCACATGGTCGAGCGTGAGGCGGTCGGCCCAATGGACGTCCTCGACCACGATCAAGCGAGGCTGTGCGGTGCTCGCCTGCTCGACGAGCCGCACCACCGTGTCGCGCTTGCCGCGCAGGCGCGTGGCGTTGTCCATGGCATCATAAAGAGCGCGCAGCTCGGCCGCCTGGGGCAGGTCGAGAAGGTCGTTGAGGAAGACGGCCGCCTCGCGCGTCACGAGGCCGGCGTCGATCGCGGCCGTCGCCGCGGCATGGGCCGCGCCCGGCTCGCTGCCGCTGCCGAGACCCAGGAGGCCGCGCACGACGCTGCGGACGGCGTCGCGGCCGGTGCCGGCGCCGAAGTCCAGGACGAGCCCGACATGGCAGGCAAAGCCTGCGGCCTCGGCCTCTCTCGCCCACTCCTCGACCAGGCGCGTCTTGCCCATCCCGGCCTCGCCGCGGACGTGGACGGCCTGGCCGCGGCCGGAAGCGCTGCAGGCCCCGAGAATCGCCCGGTACTGCCGAAGCTCGCTGACCCGGCCGACGAGGGGATAGGGAGCCGCGGCGGTCCGAATGCCGAGCAGACGCCAGGCGCTGACCGGCGAGCCGAAGCCCTTCACCGTGAGCATGCCACAGGGCGTGCAGTCGAGACGCTCGCCGAGCGCCGCATGGACGGCTTCCGAGATCAGGATCTCGCCGCCGGCGCCGGCCGCGGTCAGACGCGCCGCGAGGTTCACCGACTCGCCCGTGACCGTGTATTCGCGGTGGCTGGCGCTGCCGGTGGCGCTGGCGACCACCTGGCCGCCGGCAATGCCGATATGCACCCCGATGGCGCGGCCGGCCTTCTCCGACAAAGCCGGCATCGCGTCGCGGACGGCCGTGGCGGCGTGCACCGCCCGCTCGACATCGTTGCCGTGGGCGACGGGCGCTCCGAAGATCGCCATCACGCTGTCGCCCAGATGCTTGTCGATATGCCCGCCATGCTCGACGATGATCCGGTCGGCCTGCTCGAAGAAGCGGTCGAGCAGGGCGTGGACCTCCTCGGCATCGAGCTCGTTGCTGAGGGCCGTGTAGCCCGCGAGGTCGGCGAACAGCACGGTCACCTGCCGCCGCTCGCCCGAGGTCTCCCTCGGCGGTAGGGGAGCAGGCTCGGGCTCGACCGCAGGCTCGGCCCCTCCGCCCAGGGCTGCAATGGCCTCGAGCAGACGCCGCCGATGGCCGACCGCGACGACACCGATGTCCTTCAGGTCCTCTGCCGTGAGGTGCGGCAGGACCGCGGCATCGACCGCGTTCTCGCGGAACGCCGTCTCGTACTGGCCTAGTCCGAGGCCTCTGAGCCAGGCCGCAATGTCCACCACTGTCCTCCGGCGCGCCGCCGCCTCCGCCAATCTCTATCCTAGCGGAGAATGACGGCGCCCGCTGTGGTCGACGTCATCGGAGGCTTGGCGGGGGTCCGGCGTTCCGGGCCCGCCTGCTCTCGCGGGCCCGGTCGTGCGGGCTATTCCGCCGCCATCCGGTGCGCGCGGGCGTAGCGCAGGAGCCCGTCCTCGGCACCCGGCACGATCGGGGTGAAGTCCTGATGCGCGATCCAGCTCGGCCGGGTGGGCTTCCTGATGTGGTTCGAGCAGGCGCAGAGCGTCAGATAGACGATCTTCCTCGGGTAGGGGGTCATGTTGGGCGGCGAGGCGTGGACGAGATTGCCGTGGAACATCAGCACCGAGCCGGGCTTGCCGGTGGGCGCCACGATGCCGCCCTCGGCGACGAGCCGGGTGATCGTGTCGTTGTCGAGCGTCCAAAGGGGATAGGAGGTGGTGGCGAGGTCGTGGCCGGCGGCCAGCACGCCCTCCTTGTGGCTCTTCGGGATGAACATCAGCGGCCCGTTCACCGCCATCACTTCGTCCAAAAAGACCGCGATGTTCATGGCCCGGGGCTCGGGCATGCCGTCGTCCCTGGCCCAGGTGCCGTAGTCCTGGTGCCACTGCCAGAGCTCGCCGTCGAAGGCCGCCTTCGCGTTGATCTTGAACTGGTGCATGTAGACAGGCTCGCCGAAGAGCTGCTGCACCGGCTCGACCAGCCGCGCGTCGCGGCCGAGGATGGCGAATGCCTCGTTGTAGGTGTGCGCCGCGAAGGCGGTGCGGGGTGCCCCGGACTTCTCGCGCCAGACCTCCTCGCGGGTGGTGCTGTAGATCGCCAGGGCCTCGCCCCGCAGCACCTCGATCTCCTCCTCGGAGAAGCAGCCGGGCATGAAAACATAGCCTTCTTCGTCGAACATCTTCAGCTGCTCGGGTGAAAGAAGCATCGTCGGCCTCCTCTGTGCTGGCGCGTCATGCGGCTGCTGCCACAGCCTCCAGCCGACGCGCGGTTTCCTCTCCTGCCTGCTCGGTGTGCAGGCGCGCGGCGGCGGCGGCGCCGTCGCGGTCACCCGCAAGAATGCGCTCATGAATCACGCCGTGCTCGGCCCAGACCCGCGAGCGCATGCCCTGGTCGCTCAGCGATGCCGCCATCGCCCGCATCAGGTGCGGCCACTGCGCACCCACCATCTCCTCGAGCGCGACGTTCCCCGAGAGCCGATGGAGTGCTGCGTGGAAGGCGACGTCGGCGCGGACGAAGGCGGTGATGGTGTCGCTGCGGCCAAGCGCCCGGCCTGCCTCGAGGGCGTCCTGCATCGCCCGGAGCTCCGGCTCGACCGCCGTTCCAGCGGCGACGCGCTCGGCCGCCAGCCTTGCGGCCAGCTCCTCGAGCGCGGTGCGCACTTGGTAGAGCTGGCGCACGCGACGGGCCAGGATCGGCGCCACCTCGAGGCCTCGTTTGCCGCTCTCGACGAGCAGGCCCTGGCGCTTGAGAAGCTGGAGCGCGTGGCTCACCGGCTGCCGCGACACGCCCAGCCGCTGGGCCAGCGCTTCCTGGCGCACCGGCTGCCCCGCCGGCAGCGTGCCGGCGATGATCGCCTCGAGCAGGCGGTCGTGGACGGTGTCGATCAGGGCCGGCGGAGAGATCACGGGCTGCATGGCGGCCATTGCCGAATTCGGAACTCGGAATTCAGTATGCCGTTGTTGCGAGCGGACCGCAATGGAGGCGTGGGAGGGGCCATGCCGAATGGCGCCTTCATCGCACCCCGCCCCGATGCTAAGGGTCACGCGCTCGAAGGATCAGCGGAGGTCGAGATGGACGAGGGCGGACGATCCACGGTCAGCGGCGTCGACATCGCGCCGGCCTCCCAGGAGGCGGCCGAGGCGCTGGCGCGGACGGTCCGCGACCTGGCGGCGACGCTGCCCTTCGGCGCCGAGCCGCTCGACTTCCTGAGCGCGCTCGAGGCCGAGGCCGACCAGCCCGGAGGCGACCAGGAATGAGCGCGGCCGAGATTCTCGAGCTCGGCGTGGCCGAGCTGGCGCGTCGGATCCGCGCAGGCGACGTGACCTCGGTGGCGGCGACGACCGCCAGCCTCGACGCGCTGGAGCAGCAGGGCCCGAAGCTCAACGCCGTGGCCCGGCTCTATCGCGAGGAGGCCCTGAAGGCGGCCGAGGGGGCGGATGCCGAGCGCCGTGCGGGCAAGCTGCGCGGGCCGCTGCACGGCGTGCCGCTCGCCCACAAGGACATGTTCCATCGCGCCGGTCGCCTCAGCGAGATGGGCACGACGATCTTCAAGGGCCACGTGCCGACGGTGACGGCGAGCGTGCTGAGCCGGCTGGACGCCGCGGGCGCCCTCGACATCGGCCGCCTCAACATGGTGGAGTTCGCGCTCGGCATCACCGGGCACAATGGGCACACCGGCCATCCGCGCAACGCCTGGGATCCCACCCGGGTGACCGGCGGGTCGACCAGCGGCGGCGCCACCTCGGTTGCGGCGCGCCTCGCCTTCGCGACGCTGGGCTCGGATACCGGCGGCTCGATCCGCGTGCCGTCGAGCCTGTGCAACCTCGTCGGCATCAAGGCGACCTACGGGCGCGTCAGCCGCCATGGCTGCATGCCGCTCTCCTCCTCGCTCGATCATATCGGGCCGCTGGCGCGCTCGGCCGAGGACTGCGCCCTGATCCTGGGCGTCATCGCCGGCCAGGACCCGAACGACCGCTCGACCAGCCCACGGCCGGTTCCGGACTATGTCCGGGCCCTGGCGCGGAGCCTTTCGGGGCTCAGGATCGGCGTCGCCCGCTTCGCCGACGCATCAGCCGATCGACCCCCAGATCGAGCGGCTGATGGACGAGGCGATGGCGGCCTTCCGCTCGCTCGGCATCGGGACCGAAGAGCAGCCGCTTCCCTCACTCGGGCCCCTCAATGCCGCGCGCCGCGTGGTGATGCTGGGCGAGGCGACGACCTTCCATCGCGAGCTGCTGCGCACGCGCCGGGCCGAGTACAATGCCGAGACCGCGAACCGCATGGAGGGGGGCTTCGCGCTTTCGGCCGACGACTATCTCGCCGCCGCCGCGGCGCGTGGCCCGGTGCTGCGGGCGTTCTGCCGGGAGGTTTTCGGCGCCATCGACATCCTGGCGCTGCCGACCTGCCCGGTGCCGACGCCGACCATCGCCGAGACGGACACGGGCGGCGATGCCCGCTATGTCGCCGCCTCCAACGTCATCGGGGCGCTGGTCGGGCCCTTCAACTATCTGGGGCTGCCGGCCCTGAGCCTGCCGATGGGCTTCGATGCGAACGGGATGCCGGTGGGGCTCCAGCTCGTCGGGCGCCCGTTTGCGGAGGGCCGGCTCCTTGCCGCGGCGCATGCCTTCGAGCAGGCCACCGGCTGGACGAGGCGGCGTCCGACCCTAGAGTGACCAGGCGCGCGTGAGCCGCCCGATGGCCGTCGCCGCCCGGGCCGGCCTCACGCCCGAAGTCCGGGGCATCCTCCTCACGCTTTTTGCGATGGGCTGCTTCGGGTCGATGGACGGCATCAGCAAGGTGCTGGTGCAGCACTATCCGGCACCCCTCGTCCTGTGGCTGCGCCACCTGCTGGCCGTGCCGATCGTCCTCGTGCTGCTGGGGGGCGGCCGCGGGCTGGGGCGGCGGCTGGTCACCCGGGCACCCCTTCTCCAGTTCGTGCGCGCCACGATCCTCGCGGTGGAGATGGGGCTCGTGCTCGTCGCATTTCGCCAGATGCCCCTTGCCGACGCGCAGTCGATCCTGGCCGTGGCGCCGCTGCTGGTCACGGCGCTCTCGGTGCCGCTTCTGGGCGAGAAGGTCGGCTGGCGTCGCTGGGTCGCCGTGCTCGTGGGCTTTCTGGGCGTGCTCATCATGCTGCGGCCGGGCTTCACGACGGTTCAGCCCCTGGCGCTGCTCGTGCTGCTCTGCGCCGCCATGTATGCCGTCTACAACGTGCTCACCCGGCGGGTGGCGCGGGTCGACCTGCCGCAGACGAGCTTTCTTCTGCAGATCCTGATCGCCGCCACCCTTCTTACCTTCGTGGGGCCGTTCTTCTGGGTGCCGCTCAGCCCGCTCCACTGGGTGCTCGTGACGGCCCTGGCGGCGCTGGGCGCGCTCGGCCACTATTGCCTGGTGCGCGCCCTCACGATGGCGCCGGTCGTGGTGGTGCAGCCATTCACCTACACACTTTTGCTTTATGAGGTGGTGATCGGTTACCTTGTCTTCGGCGACCTGCCCGACCGGTTCACCGTCGCAGGCGTGCTCGTCGTGGTGGGCGCCGGCATCTACGCCGTCTGGCGCGAGCATCAGGTAAAGCAGACTTTGGCCATTCTTCCGTCGGATCCCGTATGAGCAAGCATCAAGGCCTCGTCGTCGCCGTCGAGTTCAAGGTCAAGCCGGGCGCCATGCCGACCTTTCTCGACCTCATCACCCGCCACGCCCGGACCACGCTCGAGAGCGAGCCGGGCTGCCTCCAGTTCGACGTGATGCAGGATCCCGCCCATCCGAGCCTCGTCTTCCTCTACGAGGTCTACGCCGACGAGGCGGCCTTCGCGGCGCACGAGGCGGCCCCCTATCTGGCGCGCACCCTGGCGGCCGTGGCCGACCTCGTCGAGAGCAGCAGCATCCGCAAGCTCCAGCGCCACAGCCACCCGCAAAAGGCGCGCGGCGCCGTAGGCAAGGTGCTGGTGGCGCCCTCGCACCTGGCGCAGCGCCGCGAGCTGCTGCAGCCCCTCGTGGCGGCCGGGCTCGAGCTCGTCTTCAACCCCTTCGGGCGTGCGCTGAGCGCTGCCGAGATGATCGGGCTCCTGCCCGGTGTCGTCGCTACGCTCGCCGGCGGCGAGCCCTACTCCGAGCAGGTCCTCTCGCAGGCACCCGACCTCAAGGTGGTGGCGCGGCTCGGCGTCGGCCACGACGCGATCGACCTGCGCGCCGCCACGCGCCACGGTGTCGCCATCGCGATGGCCTTCGGCACCAACCACGAGCCCGTCGCCGACATGGCCTTCACGCTGATGGCGGCCGTCACGCACCGCCTGCTCGACTATCACCGGCGGGTCGAGACCGGGAGCTGGGGCCCGCTGTTCCACGGCCGGATGCACGGCACGACGATCGGCATCGTCGGCTTCGGACGCATCGGCCGGGCCGTCGCCAAGCGCTGCCAGGGCTTCAACATGGAGGTCCTGGTCGCCGACCCGGTCATGGATGCGGACACCGTGGCCCGGCTCGGCTGCACGCTCATGCCACTCGACGAGCTTCTGGCCGCCTCGGACATCGTCTCGCTGCACGCGCCGCTGACGCCCGACACGCGGCGGCTGATCGACGCGCGCCGGCTGTCCCTGATGCGGCCCGATGCCTTCCTCATCAACACCGCCCGCGGCGGCCTCGTCGACGAGGCTGCGCTCGTGGCGGCGCTCGAGGGCGGCCGCCTCGCCGGCGCTGGCCTCGACGTCTTCGCGGTGGAGCCGCTGCCCGTCGATTCGCCGCTGCTGCGCCTGCCCAACGTCGTCATGACCCCGCATGTCGCGGGGTCGAGCGAATGGTCGGTCGGCTCGATGACGCGCCGGGCGGTCGAGAGCATCCTCGACGTGCTGCGCGGCGAGGACCCGGGCGGCGGGCTCGTGCTCAATCCCGAGGTGCTCAAGGGCGAGCACATCATTGGCCCGGCCGGGCTGCGCAAGGGTTTGGCTGCGCGTCCAAATTTAGGGTATGCGCGCCAAGCCTCGATGCTGCCTCGACCAAATTCCGATCGAGCCTGCCGAAATCGCAACTCTGGTCCGGCAAGGCTCGCGGCGGAACACGCTTGCGATCGAGCGAGAGTGTGAGAACCTATCTAGACGCCTGAGCTTACCTTGCGGCTTGACATGGCGATTGCATGGTCGGTCTTGTCGTACGTCACGGTCAGTTCGTACTTGTCGCCCTGGACCGCTTCGATCGGTGTGCCGATGATCTCCCAGAGGCCAAGAGTAAGCACATCCATCACTCCGTGCCCGACCGCCCGACCGGCGCTGGGCTCGTTACCCACCTCGTACTGATAGACGGCCACGGTATCTCCCTCAGCGTTCGTAGAAGTCTTAACTGGCGGCCCCGTTCGGAGTTCTCAGGTCCGAGCGCAGAACACCTTGCTTCGCCACGCTGAGGTCGGGAGCAGGCTTCCCAGACATCGCCATCCCGACAGAGCACGCTGGTATCAAAGAAAGCTGAATATAAGAGCTTCGACCTGACACTAGGCGAGCCATCTCGTCTACGATGCGCATCTCGGCCTTTTCGAGGCGGCCCACCCTGGTGTCCTGCGACACCGATCTGGTCGAGCCGGTGCGCATCGCCGCACCGCAGCTCCGCCTGCCGGTGTGCCTGTTGCCTCCTCAGATCCATGGCTCGCGCTCGCTGATGAACGCGGCGATCGAGGTGCGGCTAATCGGCAACGCGAGGCTCAGGCAGGGACAGTTGCCATCGAGGTCGTGATCGGCGACGAGCGCGTCCGCAAACCGACCGGCTGGTGAGGCTGGAGGCTCCGACTTCAACCGAGGCACTGCAGGCGCCCGCCCCCGTTTGACAGGCCCGGGGTGGGTGCTAGGCGCCCGAGCGCAAGTCCGAGGCATCATGCAGCTCATGGCCACCAAGCACGTCGACAAGTCCGGCACCGGCCGGGCCGTCCCCATTCATGGTCCCGAGGCGTTCGCCGCGATGCGGCGCGCGGGCCAGCTCGCCGCCATGACGCTCGACCACCTCACCCCCTTCGTGAAGGTCGGCGTCGTCGACCGGCGAGCTCGACCGGATCATCGAGGCCTTCATGCACGAGCATGGCGGCGTGTCGGCGACGCGTCGGCTATCGCGGCTATCCCAAGGCGTCCTGCATCTCGGTCAACCACGTCGTCAATCACGGCATCCCGAGCGACGACAAGAAGCTCCTCTCTGGCGACATCCTGAACGTCGACGTCACCGTGATCCTGGACGGCTGGTACGGCGACACCAGCCGCATGTACGCCGTCGGCGACCGCGTGTCGGTCAAGGCGCAAAAGCTGATGGACGTGACCTTCGAGGCGATGTGGGCCGGCATCCATGCCGTGCGCCCGGGCGCCACGCTGGGCGATGTCGGCCACGCCATCCAGGTGATCGCCGAGGGCAACCGCTTCTCGGTGGTCCGCGACTTCGTCGGTCACGGCGTGGGCCGCGTCTTCCACGACGCGCCCGAGGTCAAGCACTTCGGCAACCCGGGCGAGGGGCTGGTCCTGGCGCCGGGCATGATCTTCACGATCGAGCCCATGATCAACGCCGGCCGGCACGAGGTGAAGATCCTGGCCGACGGCTGGACCACGGTGACGCGCGACCGCTCGCTCTCGGCCCAGTTCGAGCACACCGTGGGCGTCACCGAGGACGGGGTCGAGGTCTTCACCCTCTCGCCCGCCGGCTACGAGAAGCCGCCCTACCCGGTCTGACGCTCGCTGCGCTCGGCCACGCCCGGGGTCGCCTCGACCTCGGCCCTGAGCCAGTCGCGGAACTGGACGACACGCGGGTCATGGGCCTTCTCGGGCCGGGTCACGACGAAATAGGCATGGTCGGCGGCGAGGCGACAGCTCGAAGGGCTCGAACAGGACGCCCGCCGCGAGGTCGAGCTCGATGAAGCCGCTATAGCCCATCGCCACGCCCAGCCCCTCCGAGGCGGCGGCGAAGGTGAGGCTGCAATCGCCGAAATAGAGGTTCGAGGCGGGGCTGAGATCGGGCACGCCCGCGGCCGCGAGCCAGCGCTCCCAGTCGGGATCGCGCTCGGTATGGATGAGGGTGTGCGCGCGGAGATCGGCCGGCGTGCGTAGCGGTGGCCCGTCGCTCGGCAAGCCTCCTGCCGATCACCGGCCTGATGCGCGGGCGCAGGAGCAGGTCGACATCCAGGTCCGGCCAGTCGCCGTCGCCGTAGCGCAGCCCGATATCGGCCTCGTCGCGGTGCAGGTCGACCGCGCGCGATGTGGGCACGAGGGCGAGCGGGATCTCCGCGTGGGCGAGGCGGAACCGGTGCAGGCGCGGCATCAGCCAGCGGGCGGCGATGCCCTGGCTCAACGAGACGACGAGCGGCCGGTGGCGCGCCCGCTCGCGCAGCTCCGAGGACGCGCTGTCCAGAAGGTCGAAGGCGCGGCTGAGCGCCGGCAGATAGCGCTGGCCCTGGGCCGTCAGCTCGACGCCGCGCGCCTGACGGAGGAACAGGGGAATCCCGACCTCGGCCTCGAGCGCGCGGATCTGGTGGCTGACCGCCGCGTGCGTGACGTTCAGCTCCAGGGCCGCCCGCGTCAGGCTGCCGAGCCGTGCCGCCGCCTCGAAGGCCCGCATGCCGCGCAGCGACGGCAGGTGTCTGCCCATGGCTCCGACCCACAAGTTTTTCTATCAGGACGCACGAGAAAGACGCGTTTGTCGAAAACGCCCTCTCGGACCACATCTACGGGCGTCAGCGAGGGATTTCCAGCTATGTCTGTCACCACGATCGGCGCATGCTCCGCCTTTGGCGTGCGATTTTTTCTGATGGCTCGATCGGCCCGGCGCTTGATCGCCGGCAGCAGATGACCGGCCTGATCGCGGGCCCGCCCTTCATGAGCGATCTCGTGCGGCCGACGCTCTTGGGCGCCGTTACGACGATGCGTGGTCCTGCTCCGTCGCACCTGCAGCGTGCGGCCGAGGTCCCGGCGGAGTCTCCGGCACTGCTGGCGGAAGGCCGCCAAGCCGCGCCCGCGGCCCCGGCCGGCCTTGGTCGTCGCGGCGCCGGTGGATTGGTCGCACCGGCGCGCTCCTGCTGATCTGGGGCATTCCCCAGCGGCCTGCCTCGACCGCGTGACGGGGTCCTCTAGTCGAGGGTCACGCCGCCTCGTCGGAGGGCATCGAGGAACAACGCCCGGTCCTCGGATCGGCGGAACGGGTAGGTGGCGTCCAGATACTCCATCCCGAGATCGGGCTGCAGCTGAAGCAGCTCGGCGGCCTCGATCCGAGCCTCGTCCAGGCGCCCCAGCCTCCCCAGGGCGGCAACGAGGCGCTGACGGGCCCGCACATTGCCCGGCTGCAGGCGGACACCCTTCTCGGCGCAGGCCCGGGCGCGCTCGGTGTCCCCGAGCAGCAGGTGGCAGAGGCCCTCGTCGGCATGCGCGAGCGAGGCGAAGCGATAGCGCGGATCGAGACGCAGCACGTCGTGAAGGTGGGGGATGGCCTCGGCCGGGCGCCCGCCGAACTCGTGCATGCAGGAGAGGAAATGGCGCGCCAGCGGCGCGCTGGGGTTGAGCGACACCGCCCGCTCCTGGCGCTCGAGAGCCCCATCGTGATCCCGCTCGATCCACAGCAGGCCCATGCCGCTGAGGCTCTGGCCCAGCCAGTTGCGCTCGTCCAGCAGGACCGCCTTGTCCGCGGCGTCGCGCGACGCCTCGAGCGCGTTTCGCCGGTCGGCCGTCCAGCCGAGGATGCCCTCGTGATAGTGGCAAAGCGCGAGCAGCGACCAAGCGTAGGCGAAGCCCGGGTCGGTAGCGAGCGCCTGCTCGAGCAGCGCCCGTGCCTCGGCATGGCAGCTGCGACTCATGCGCTCCTGCAGCGACAGGGCCCGCAGCGCCTGGTCCCAGGCGCCCAGATGCTCGGGATGCTTGCGCGCCGCGCGCTGCTCCTCGGCGCGGTGGATCTGCGGCTCGAGGCTGGCGACGACGTGCGCCGCGATCTCCTCCTGGACTGCGAACACGTCGGCCAGCTCGCGATCGTAGCGCTCGGCCCAGAGATGCTGGCCGGTCGCCGTGTCCACCAGCTGGGCGGTGATCCGCACGCGCCCGCCGGCACGCCGGGCGCTGCCCTCGACGAGATAGGCGGCCTTGAGCTCGCGGCCGATCTCGACCGCATTCTTCGGCCTGTTCTTGTAGACGAGGGTCGAGTTGCGGGCGATGACCGGGAACCACCGCCAATAGGACAGTGCCGTGATGATGTCCTCGGAGAGCCCGTCCGTGAAATAGTCCTCGGCCGGATCGCCGCTCATGTTGGCGAACGGGATCACTGCCACCGCCGGCCGTGCCGTGAACGCAGCGGCCGTGCCGGCGGCGGCGGTCGACGGGAGCGGCGGCCGGTCCACGACGAGCCGGAAGACCTCGACCGGTCGTGCGATGTTCTTGAGCGCCTGCTCCCCCAAGGCCTCGACATGGCATGGCAACCGGTCGCGAACATGGTCGTAGGCGGTGCGCGAGAGGCAGATCCCGCCGGCTTCGGCCAGCGGCTCGAGTCGCGCCGCCACGTTCACGCCGTGCCCGAAGACATCGCCCTCCTCGGAGATGACGTCGCCCACATGGAGGCCGATGCGGAGCTCGAGAGCCCGCCCGCCGGGAACGTCGCGGTTGCGGTCGCGCATGCCGCGCTGGATCCTGACGACGCTCTCGACGGCCTCGACCGCGCTCGGGAATTCGAGGAGGAGGCCGTCGCCCATGCGCTTGACCACGCGCCCGCCATGGGCGCTCACGGCGGGCTCGATGACGCGACCGTTGATCTCGCCGACAAGGGCGAGCGTTCCCGCGTCGTCCTCGGCCATGTGCCGGCTGTAGCCGACGAGGTCGAGGGCGACGATGGCGGCGAGCCTCCGCTCCATTCGAAACTCCTGCATTGGACCGTTCCAACTCTCAAAGGCCTGGATCTCTGGGAGCCGCAGGGTGGAGAGGTAGCGGTCGGCCGCGCAAAGCAGCGTGACAACGATCACACGGCCACCCCGGCGCGTTCCCAATCGCGTGAGCGGCGTGGTGCGGCGCCGACGCTGTTCGGAACGACCGCCTGGGCTCAGGGCAGGGGCAGCGCTCGCACATAGGCCTCCTGGCCCGCGGTCTCGATCGCGCCCGGCCGGCTCTGCCGAACGCGCAGAATCGCCGCCTCGGGCTCGAGCCCGTGCTCGACGAGCAGCCGCGCCGCCACCGTGCCGGTGCGGCCGAGCCCCGCCCGGCAGTGGATCAGGACGCGCGCGCCTTCGGCGAGGCGGCGCCGCAGCTCGGGGCCCGGTGGTCTGCCACGCGGCCTCGAAGTCGGCGCCGGGGACGCCGTGGTCCCTGATCGGCAGATGGTGCCAGGCCAGACCGTGGCGGGCGGCCTCATCGCCGAGCCGGGCGACACCGAGAGCCGTCAGCTCCCACGGCTCGAGGAGAGTGAGGACGGCCGACGCGCCCCAGGTTGCGATGTGCGCGAGGTCTATGGCCAGCTGCCCCGCCGGATCGCTCGTCCCGTCCGCTGCTGTCCGCAGGCCGGGGCACCGGCTGAGGCCGATCAGGCCCGAGACGCCCGGCACCGCCAGCTCGTGGATCGGCAGCAGCCCTCCGCCCTCCCGGCGCCACGCCACGGCCGCTCACATGCCCGGATAGTTCGGCCCGCCGCCGCCCTCGGGCACCACCCAGTTGATGTTCTGCAGCGGGTCCTTGATGTCGCAGGTCTTGCAGTGCACGCAATTCTGCGCGTTGATCTGCAGCCGCTTCTCGCCGTCGCCTTCCTCCACGAACTCATAGACCCCGGCGGGGCAGTAGCGCTGCTCGGGGCCTGCATAGTCCGCGAGGTTGACGCTCGTCGGGATCGACGGGTCCTTCAGCTGCAGATGGGGAGGCTGGTCCTCCTCGTGGTTGGTGTTGCTGACGAACACCGAGGATAGCCGGTCGAAGGTGAGCTTGCCGTCGGGCTTCGGGTAGTCGATGCGCGGCGCGTCCGAGGCCTTGACCAGCGCCTCGTGGTCGGCGTGGTGGCCCATCGTCCAGGGCGCCTTGCCGCGCAGCAGGTAGGTGTCCAGCGCCGAGTAGGCGAGCGCCGGCCACAGGCCGTAATGGAAGGCCGGGCGGATGTTGCGCACGCTGATAGAGCTCGTCCCAGAGCCAGCTCTTTTTCAGGCGCTCCGGATAGCTGTCGAGGGTGGGGTGCGCGGCACCGTCGCCCAGCGCCTCGAAGGCGGCCTCGGCGCAGACCATGCCCGACTTCATCGCCGTGTGCGTGCCTTTGATCTTCGGCACGTTCAAGAAGCCCGCGGCGTCGCCGATGATGGCGCCGCCGGGGAAGACGAGCTTCGGGATCGACTGGAAGCCGCCTTCCGACAGCGCCCGGGCGCCATAGGCGACGCGCCGCGCGCCCTCGAAGATCGGCCGGATCGCCGGGTGCGTCTTGAAGCGCTGCATCTCCTCGAAGGGCGACATCCAGGGGTTCCAGTAGTCGAGCCCGATGACGAAGCCCACCGACAGCATGTTCTCCCCGAACATGTACATCCACGAGCCGCCATAGGTGCGGCTGTCCATCGGCCAGCCGATCGTGTGCACGACCTTGCCCTTGACGTGCTTCTCCGGCGCCAGCTCCCACAGCTCCTTGACGCCCAGGCCATAGGTCTGCGGCTGCACGCCGTCCCTGAGGTCGAAGCGCTCGAACAGCGTCTTCGTCAGCGAGCCGCGGCAGCCCTCGGCGAACAGCGTCAGCCCGTGCCCGCAGCTCCACGCCGGGCTGATGGTTGGGGCCGGGCTCGCCGTCCTTGCCGATGCCCATGTCGCCGGTGGCGACGCCCGCCACCTGCCCGTCCTCCTCGTAGAGCACCTCGGCCGCGGCGAAGCCGGGATAGACCTCGACGCCCAGCGCCTCCGCCTGCTCGGCCAGCCAGCGGCAGACATTGCCGAGGCTGATGATGAAGTTGCCCTGGTTGTGCATCGGCGGCGGCGTCGGCAGCTCGACCGAGCGGGTTTCTGTCAGATAAAGAAAATGATCCTCGCTCGACCGGCGTCTCGATCGGGGCGCCCCGCTCCTGCCAGTCCGGGAGAAGCTCGTTGAGGGCGCGCGGCTCGAGCACGGCACCGGAGAGGATGTGGGCACCCACCTCCGAGCCCTTCTCGATCACGCAGACGGAGAGCTCGCGATCCTGCTCGGCGGCCAGCTGCTTCAGGCGGATCGCGGCCGCGAGCCCGCTCGGCCCCGCCCCGACGATGACCACGTCGAACTCCATCGCTTCACGTTCCATGCCTCTCTCCGGCTTTTTTCAGTTCGGCTCTCGGCGTGGCCCAGGAGCGCCCTGCGCCCGCGCGGGATATCACGCGAGGCTGCCCAGGGCTACGCACGCTCCTCGCGGCGACGGGTAAGGAGAAAAAAGGCCACCGCGCCGATGGAGCCCATGACGATCATCAAGATCGCCGGAAGCCGGCGCTTCCAGCTTTCCATCTGGCCGGGCGTCGCCGCCCCGATCAGCGCCGCGGCCGACACCTCTCCGGGTGCCGCCAGCGCGATCGTCTCGCCATCGGCAGCCCGATAGGGAACGAGCCGGCCGCCCTCGAGGTTGCCGACGGCGCTGATCCGCCCCTCGGGCACATACAAGAATCGCAGCCGCAGATCGCCGATCCGCGGGCTCGCCGGATCGCCGGCATAGAGCCAGCCGCCCTGCTCGGTCAGACGCGCGCCGCCCGCTGCCGAGGCGGGCAGGCCCGCCGTCGCAGGCAGCGCCGCGATCACGGCGGCATCCGAGCACGAGCCTGCCCAGATGGGCATCCGCGGCGGTGACGCTCTTCGGAGGAACGGAAAAGGCGGCCGGGTTCTGGTGGCCGATCGGGTTGCCGAAGCTCTGCGAGCGGATCAGGCGACCGCTCCACACGCGCCGATAGCGCTCCTCGGTGCCTCGGGCCTCGCCCTTCAGCTGCTCCTCCCACTGGAACATCTCGACCTCGCGGTCGAGGCGCAGCGCACGGACCCGGACACCGAAGCGCGGATCGACGAGCGGCGTTTCGGCAGTCGCCTCGCCGGTGACATGCACAGGCCCCTCGCTCCGCTCCGGCGGTGCGGCGGCATCGATGTCGACGACCTTTCCGCCCACCTCCGCCAGCGCCTCCTGGCGAGCCTGGGCCGCCTGCTCCCCGCTCATCAGGCGCTGCACGCCCAGGGCTGCCAGCAGGCACCAGAAGGCCAGGAACGGCAGGCTGAACCAGAGCGGCGGTCGACGCGGTCTTTTGTCTGTGGTCACATCGACGGCCTTGTCGAAGCTCGGCGAAAGCCTAGCCGACCGGCCGGGCTTCGCCGAGAGGGCGCTCGCAATGATCACGCCGTTCGACGCCCTGCGCGTGAAAGCCGACCTCGACCGTCTGGCCGAGGTCGACGCCGGACGTCCGCCAGGCCCTCGCCCGGATCGGCTATCCGCCCCCGCGCATCCGCGATCCCGGCTTTTCGACGCTGCTCCGCATCGTCACGGCCCAGCAGCTCTCGACCCGCTCCGCGGCTGCGATCTGGGGCCGCCTCGAGGCCAGCCTCGGCGGCACCGTCACCGCCGACGGTTTTTTGTCACTTGACGAGGCGTCGCTGCGAACGACGGGCTTCAGCCTGCGCAAGGCCGAGTATGGCCGGGCGCTGGCCCGGGCGATCCAGGACGGCAGCCTGCCGGTCGACCGCTTCCACGAGCTCGAGGACGACGCCATCGTCGAGGCGCTCACCGCCATGAAAGGCTTCGGCCGCTGGAGCGCCGAGATCTATCTTCTGTTCGCGCTCGGCCGCGTCGACATCTTCCCCGCCGACGACCTGGCGCTGCAGATCGCCTACCAGCGCCTGAAGAAGCTCGAGGCGCGACCGACCGGCAAGGCGCTGCGCCTCCAGCTCGAGCCCTGGCGCCCCTGGCGCGGTGCGGCGGCTCTCTTTCTCTGGCACTATTATGGCGCCGCAACCCTGGACGAGGCGCAATGACGCGACCGCCCGATCCCGACGACCGCCCCACCATCGATCCCGATCTGGTGGCGCGGGCCGTGCTTGAGCTTTTCCCTGACGTCCTGGGCGTCTGGCTCTTCGGCAGCTTCGCCGAGGGCCGCGCCCGCCCGGACAGCGACGTCGACATCGCCATCCTGCCCGAGCACCCGCTCGAGCTGGACGACGACTATCTGGAGAAGCTCGGCCGTCTCTCCATGCGCTTCGGCCGCCTCGTCGATCTGGTCGACCTCCGCACTGCACCGCCCGTGCTGAGGTTCGAGGTTTTTTCCGAAGGGATGCGGATCGCCGCCCGTGACCCCGTCGCGTGCGATTTCTTCGAGACCACGGCCATCTCCGCCTACCAGCGCCTCAAGGTCGAGCGCCGCGAGCTTCTGGAGGCGGAGCGCGAGCGTCTGCTCGGCGGTGTGTGACGAGGTCCTTATCCGGAAGGCCACCACCGTTGCCGAGTGTGTCGCGGCGCTGCGGGAGATCCGTGCCGGGCCTGCAACCGACCTCGCACGGCAGGACCTCCTCGCTGCTGAGGCTCCAGCGTGCGGCGATTGCGATCGGCGGCATGGCCGACCGGATCATCAAGCTGCACCGGCTTCCCATGCCGATGGACCGTGAGGCCTCGATCCGGATCGTGGCCGAGGCCGGGATCGTCGGTCCGGCGGTCTGTCAGGCCATGGAGCGGCTCGTCGGATGGCGGAACGCCGCTTTCGAGGACAAGCCCGACCTCGCCGGGATCCGTGCGTTTCTCGACGCGCATCTCGACGATCTCCTGACCTTCAGCCGAGCCCTGCTCGCCGCCGACCCGTCGGCCGCCCCGGCTCCCTTCAGTCCGTGAGCATGGCCGGACCGCGCCGCAAGTGCGCCTCGGCCTCCAGGGCCATCCGCTCGACGATCCGGCCGGCGGGCTCGACCGAGCGCACGAGGTCGGCCGCCTCGCCGGCGATCACGGCGGCGGTGTCGAAGTCGCCCGCATCGCGTGCCTGCGCATAGCGCTCGATCTCGCCCGCATCGGCGCGCAGAGCCTCGAGGTCGTCGCGCCAGCGGGCCATGAAGGGGTTCTCGAGCGTGCGGATCGTCCAGGGCTCGGGCCAGTCGATCCGGCGCGCCACGTCGGTGACGCTGCTGCGCTGGGTGGCATCGCCCGAGGCCGCGACCAGCCTGGCCTTCGCGGCCTGGTGCATCTCGGCCTCCTCCGCGGCATAAAAAGCGGTGCCGCAGGCAACGCCTGCAGCACCCAGCATCAGGGCCGCCGCAAGGCCCCTGCCGTCCGCGATCCCGCCGGCCGCCACCACCGGAACCGGCGCCACCGCGTCCACCACTGCCGGCACCAGCGGCAGGGTCGAGCGCGCATGGCCGTGCCCGCCGGCCTCGGCACCCTGCGCCACGATGATGTCGGCGCCCAGATCCCGGGCCTCACGAGCCGCCGCCACCGACTGCACCTGGAGGACCAGCGCGGCACGCCCAGCCTTGACGCGCTCGGCGAACGGCCGCGCGTCGCCGAACGACAGCCAGATCGCCGGCGGCGCCAGGAGATCCAGCGCTACGTCCAAAAGCTCGGGCTGGCGGGCGAGGCTCCAGGTGATGAAGCCGATCCCGACCCGCTCGTCACCCGTCCGGCGCGCCTCCGCCTCGAGCCAAGCGCGGTCGCCATAGCCGCCACCGAGAAAGCCCAGGCCGCCGGCACGTGTCACCTCGGATGCCAGCGTCCCGCCGCTGACCTGCGCCATCGGCGCCAGCAGCACGGGCGCCCTGATGCCCAGCAGCTCGGTCAAGGCCGTCCGGATCGCCATCGTCCGCTTCCTCCCCGACCTTGCCGGCCCGTCGCTCACCCTGGCGTCAGCCGTGCCGCGATCACCCGCCGCGCGGCCGTGGCGAGCGCCCGGTCCAGCTCCGCCTGATCCTTGGCGCGGAAGGGCATGAGGATGCCCTCGGCCACGACCTCGACCGCCTCCGCCGCGAACGGCCAGGGATCGACCGTGATCCGCGCGAGGTCGCCGTCGATGGAATCGAGGGTCAGGTCCACGGGCTCGCCGGCGGTAGGCGAGCCGGCGACGGTCACCCGCTCGCGGACGCCGCGGCAAATCGCGAGCGACATGAGGTCGACCGTGCGCACGAGCAGGCGGTTGCGCTCGATCGCGGCCTCGTCGGCCGTGGCCGCATGCCGCGGATCGGCGGCGAGCGACGCGATCAGCCCCGCCTGCACCTTTCTCTGCTGGTCGATGAAGACCCGCACGCGGGCGAGGTCCTCCTCGCCCAGGCCCTCGATGCCGATGGTGGTGTAGATCCCGGTGCCGTGCAGCGAGACGAGAAGCGCCACGTAGCGGCCATAGGCCATGGCCCGCTGCGACGCCCAGGGACCAGTGCGCGAGGCGCAGCTCCACCGGCACCTTGAGAAAGGTGATGGGCCGGCCGGTCTCGGGGTCCAGGCTCGGGGTCTTCTCCCATTCGAGCCAGGCGATGTCGTGCTGCTCGGCGCCGAGGCAGGCCTCCTGCCACGGGCGTCACCGCGCCGAAGCGGTCATTGCCCCAGGCGCGCATGAGCTGGCCGGCGAGCCAGGCATGGCTCGGCTGGGGGATGCCCAGCACCGTCTCCGCATCGAGCGTCCGGAAAAGCATGCCCACCTCCGCCAGGCCGTCGCCGGCCCTTTTTGTAGCTCGGCCGGCGACGTGGCGGTAGGCGCGGCCTCAGGCGCGGCTGTTGAAGTCCCGGCCCGAGGTCACCTCGCGCACATGGCCGGCACGGATCGCGTAGTCGCCGAAGGGCTCGTCCGGCAGCCGATCCTTGGCATAGCCCGCGATGATGGGCGTCAGATGCTCGAGGATCGCCTGCTCGCCCACATTCTCGAGCACCATGCGGTTCAGCCGCTGCCCCCAGAAGCCGCCGCCCAGATAGACATTGTATCGGCCCGGCGCCCGGCCGCTGAAGGCGATCTCGGCCACATAGGGCCTGGAGCAGCCGTTCGGGCAGCCGCTCATCCTGACCGTGATCGGATCGTCGGCGAGCCCGTTCTCGGCCATGACGGCGTCGAGCTTGGTCACGAGGTCCGGCAGGTAGCGCTCGCTCTCGGCCATCGCGAGCCCGCAGGTCGGCAGCGCCACGCAGGCCATCGAGTTCCGCCGCAGCACGCTCTGCCGCAGCGTCGTGTCGATGCCGTGCGCCTCGATGATGCTCTCGATCCGGGCGCGGTGCTTGTCGGGGATCCGGCTGATGACGAGGTTCTGGTTGGGGGTGAGGCGAAACTCACCCTTGTGGACGGCCGCGATCTCGCGGAGCCCGGTCATCATCGGCAGATCGTCGGTGTCCCGGATGCGCCCGTTCTCGACGAACAGGCAAAAATGCCAGGAGCCGTCGTCGCCCTGGGTCCAGCCATAGCGGTCGCCGTTGGACGTGAGAAGAAACGGCCGCGCCGGCTCGAGCGCGAACCCTGTCCGCCGCGCCAGCTCCTCCTTGAGCCAGTCGAGGCCGCGATCGTCGATCGTGTACTTGAAGCGGGCGTGCCGGCGGTCGACGCGGTCGCCATAGTCGCGCTGGATCGTGACGATGGCCTCGGTGACGGCCAGCACCTGCTCCGGCCGGCAGAAGCCGATCACGTCGCCGAGCCGGGGATAGGTGCCGGGCTCGCCGTCGGTGCGGCCCATGCCGCCGCCCGCCGTGACGTTGAACCCCTGCAGCTTGCCGTCCGCCACGTCGGCGATGAAGCCCAGGTCCTGCGTGAAGACGTCGACGTCGTTGTCGGGCGGCACGACCACGCCGATCTTGAACTTCCGGGGCAGATAGGTGTCGCCGTAGATGGGCTCGGACTCGCCGCCGGCCACCTTCTTCTCGTCCAGCCAGATCTCGTGATAGGCGCGCGTTTTCGGCATCAGCAGCTCGCTGATGCGCCGCGCCGTGTCGTAGACCTCGGCATGCAGCGCCGAGAGATGCGGATTGACGGCGCTCATCACACCCCGGTTGACGTCCCCGCAGGCGGCGAGCGAGTCCAGCAGCGCCCGGTCCATCCCCTGGATGGTCGGCTTGAGACCGCCCTTCAGGATGCCGTGGAACTGGAAGGTCTGGCGCGTGGTGAGGCGCAGCGTGCCGTTGGCATGGCTTGCGTGCCAGGCCGTCCAGCGCCGTCCACTGCTGCGGGCGTGCACACGCCGCCCGGCAGCCGCACGCGCACCATGAACTGGTAGGCCGGCTCCAGCTTCTGATGGCGCCGCTCCTCCCGGAGGTCGCGGTCGTCCTGCTGATAGCTGCCGTGGAACTTGATCAGCTGCTGGGCGCCCTCGGAGATCCCGCCGGTCACGGGATCGGCGAGGCCCTCCGCAATGTCGCCGCGGAGATGGTCGCTTGCCGCCTTCAGCCGCTCGTTGGCGTGCAGCTTCTCGACCGGCTGGGACAGATCGCGGCTGCGGTCCATCGTCGTGGCCTTTCTCAATAGACGTCGCGCTGGTAGCGGCCCTCGCGCTGGAGGGTCTTCAGATAGTCGGTGGCCTTCTCGGCATCGCCGCCGCCCTGCTCGGTGACGATGCGCGTCAGCGCGGCATGGACGTCGGGGGCCAGATGCTCGGAATCGCCGCACAGATAGAGATGCCCGCCCTCCTGGAGCCAGGCCCAGACCTCGGCCCCGCGCTCGATCAGGCGATGCTGGACGTAGATCTTCCGTTCCTGGTCGCGCGAGAAGGCGAGGTCGATGCGCCCGAGCGTGCCGGCCTTGAGCCAGCGCTGCCACTCGAGCTGATAGAGAAAATCGGTGCGGAAGCTGCGGTCGCCGAAGAAGAGCCAGCTCTTGCCGGTCGCACCCTGCTCCTCGCGCTCCTGCATGAAGGCGCGGTAGGGCGCAACGCCCGTGCCGGCGCCGATCATGATGATGGGCGTGCCGGGATCCTTGGGCAGGCGGAAGTGCGGGTTCGCCTGGACGTAGACCGGCACGGTGCCGTCCTCGGCTACCCGCTCGGCGAGCCAGCCCGAGGCGACGCCCAGCCGCTCGCGGCCGTGGCTCGCATAGCGCACGACCGAGACGCACAGATGCGCCTCGTCGGGGTTGGCGGCGAGGCTGGAGGCGATCGAGTAGAGCCTGCGGCGGCAGGCGGCGCAGCCGGCCCACCAGCTCGGTGCCCGTGATGCCCTTCACCGGGAACGACTCGACGAGGTCGACGACCTGGCGGCCGGTGGCGTAGGTGCGAAGGGCGGCGTCGCCCCTCTCCGCGATCTCGCGCAGCGATGTTGCCCCGCTCAGCTCGGCCCAGCCGGAAAGAAAGCGCGAGGTGAGGGCGGTGATCTCGAACCGCTCCGTCAGCGCCCGATGCAGCGGCAGCCCCTCGGCCGCGGCGATCGGCTCCTCGCCGTCGAGCGCCAGCGTGTCGATCAGCTTTGCCACCAGCGCCGGATCGTTCTGCGGCAGGATGCCCAGCGAGTCGCCGGGCTCGAAGACGAGGCCCGAGCCCTCGAGCCCGATCTCGACGTGGCGGATCTCCTTGCTGGAGCCCCGGCCGGTGATGGCGAGGTTCTCCAGAACCGGCGCCGTGAACGGCCTTCTTTTGTCATAGGCCGACGCCGGCTCGACGGGCCGCCCGGGCAGCACGAGCCGCGTGATGTTGGAGTCCGCACCCTCGTCCTCCGCGGGCACCACCTCCTCGCGCAGGCGCTCGAGGACGGCACCGCCCCACGCCTCGGCCGGCTCCTCGTAGTCGACGTCGCACTCGACCCGGTCCTGCAGGCGGGTGCCGCCCAGCTCCTCGAGCCGGCGGTCGATCTCGCGCGCGGTCTTGCAGAAATGCTCGTAGGTCGAATCGCCGAGCCCGAGCACGGCAAAGCGCAGCGAGGAAAGCTTGGGCGCCTTGCGGCCGAACAGGAACTCGTAGAAGGGTGCTGCCGGCTCGGGCGGGTCGCCCTCGCCATGCGTGCTCGTGACGACGACGAGAAAGCGCTCGTCCTTGAGGCGCTTCAGCGGATAGTCGGCGGCGTCGGCCACCCGCGCCGCCACACCGCTCGCCTCGAGCCGCGCTGCCAGCGCCTTGGCCACGCCGGCCGCATTGCCGGTCTCCGAGGCGTAGAGCACCGTCACCGGACGATCGGCCTGGGGGGCTGGCGCCGCCGCCGCGGGCCTCGCACCAGCGCCCAGGCCCGCCAGATAGCCGCTGGCCCAGATGGCCTGCTCGGCCGAGAGCCCCGCTGCCAGCCTCTCGAGCTGGGAGGTCTGGTCCCGCGTCAGAAGCCACGCCGGGCCGGCTGCTGCCGCTGCGGGCCACGCTCTCGTCTCGGCTTGGATCATCGCTCGGACCTGCCCTTCCGTGGATGGCTCGTGAGCCATCCCGGAAGATAGTCGGCGATCTCTATTTCACAAGATAAAATGTAAAGCTTGATTTTATAACATCAATAATTTGTGCAAACGGTCAGGTGGCGACGTTCTCGGGGAGCGCGGGGAGCAGCCTGTAGGCGACGCCGATCCGATTCCAGCCATTGGTCGCCACGATCGCCGCCGTCAGGTGGGCCAGCTCGGTCAGGCGCGGATCTTGGCGAACTCGAGGAGCTTGGGCCGAGCGTGCTCCCGGCCGCGGCGGCGCTGATCTCCAGCAGCGCCTCGCGGGCGGCCGGGCGGGACTCGAAGAGGACGGCGTGCCGGTGCATGGCGCCGAAGGCCGGGCCATCTGGCCCGGCATGCGCGGCGCCTGCGGCAATCGGCTCCATATCATCGATCGGGCGGGCGGCATGCCTCTGCCGGAGGGCTCCGACGACGGGGCGGTGGCCGCCGGGGCCGGGAGCACGGGCCTCCTGCTGGGCTTCACCGACATCCTCCCGGCCGAGGCGCCGCCCGAGGCGGCGAGGCTGGCTGCCGTGCTCGAGGCACCGGAGATGGTGGTCGGAAGCCGCAGGCCGCCCAACTTGTAGGCACAGGCGGCATCTGCTAGACCGTCGCGCGCGTGCGGACCTCTCCGCGCGCCGTGGTTCACTGACAACGCGAGTCTCCAGTTTCGTGGCCAGCAATCTGCCGCCGCGCCCGCAGGAAGTGGTGCCAATCGAGGAGGAGATGAAACGCTCCTACCTCGACTACGCGATGAGCGTCATCATCAGCCGGGCACTTCCCGACGTCCGCGACGGCCTGAAGCCCGTGCAGCGGCGCATCTTCTTCTCCATGCGCGAGTCTGGGTTCGACTACGGCAAGCCGCACCGCAAGTCGGCGCGCATCGTCGGCGACGTGATGGGCAAGTACCATCCGCACGGCGACTCGGCGATCTACGACGCCATGGTCCGCATGGCCCAGGACTTCAGCATGCGCCTGCCGCTGATCGACGGGCAGGGCAATTTCGGGTCGATGGACAACGATCCGGCGGCGGCGATGCGCTACACGGAGGCACGGCTGGCGCGTGCTGCCGACGCGCTCCTGGCCGACATCGACAAGGACACGGTCGATTTCCGGCCGAACTACGACGAGAGCGCCCGCGAGCCCGTCGTCCTGCCGGCGCAGTTCCCCAATCTCCTGGCCAATGGTGCCGGCGGCATCGCGGTCGGCATGGCGACCAACATCCCGCCCCACAATCTGGGCGAGCTGCTCGACGCCTGCGTGGCCCTGATCGCCAACCCCGAGCTCGACATCACCGAGCTGATGGAGATCATCACCGGCCCCGATTTCCCGACGGGTGCGCTCATCCTCGGCCGCTCCGGTATCCAGCAGGCCTACACCACCGGCCGCGGCTCGATCATCGTCCGCGGCCGCACCCACATCGAGGAGGTCCGCAAGGAGCGGCAGGCGATCATCGTCTCCGAGGTGCCGTTCCAGGTGAACAAGGCCCGGATGGTCGAGCGGATCGCCGAGGTCGTGCGCGAGAAGCGCGTCGAAGGCATCGCCGATCTCCGGGACGAGAGCGACCGGCACGGCGTGCGGGTCGTGATCGAGGTCAAGCGCGAGGCCGATCCCGACGTCGTCTTGAACCAGCTCTTCAAGTTCACGCCGCTGCAGACGAGCTTCGGCATCAACATGGTGGCCCTGGCGCACGGCCGCCCGCTCATCATGACCCTCAAGGAGATCCTCGAGCACTTCCTCGAGTTCCGCGAGGAGACGGTGATCCGGCGCACCGTCTTCGACCTCGGCAAGGCGCGCGACCGGGCCCATGTGCTGGTCGGCCTGGCCGCCGCGGTGGGCGACCTCGATGCGGTCATCGCGCTGATCCGCGCGGCCCCTGATCCCCAGACGGCCAAGGAGCAGCTCATCGAGCGCCCCTGGCCCACCGCGCAGATCACGCCCTATCTGCGGCTGATCGAGCCCGAGGAGGGGACCGAGCCGGTCGATCCCGCCACCTTCCGCCTGAGCGAGCGCCAGGCGACCGCCATCCTCGATCTCCGCCTGCAGCGCCTGACCGCGCTCGAGCGGGACAAGATCGCCAAGGAGCTCGAGGAGCTCGCGGGCAAGATCAAGGAGCTGCTCTTGATCGTGCGCTCGCGCGAGCGCCTCATGGAGGTGATCCGCGACGAGCTCCTGGCGCTCAAGGAGCAGTTCGCCACCCCGCGGCGCACCGAGATCGACCTCCTGGCCGAGCCCGACCAGGACATCGAGGACCTGATCCAGCGCGAGGACATGGTCGTCACGGTCACCCTCAAGGGCTACATCAAGCGCGTGCCGCTCTCGACCTTCCGCTCGCAGCGCCGTGGCGGCAAGGGCCGCGCCGGCATGCGCACGCACGAGGACGACGTGGTGACGCGTCTCTTCGTCGCCAGCACCCACACCCCCATCCTCTTCTTCTCGAGCCGCGGCCGGGTCTACAAGCTCAAGGTCTACAAGCTGCCGCTGGGCACGCCGCAGGCGCGCGGCCGGGCGATGATCAACCTCTTCCCCGTCGCTCGAGGACAAGGAGGCGATCACCGCCATCATGCCGCTGCCCGAGGACGAGTCCGATCTGGGCGCGCATGAGCGTCTTCTTCGCGACCGCGCGCGGCAAGGTGCGGCGCAACGAGCTCGCCGACTTCGTCCGTGTGCCCAGCAACGGCAAGATCGCGATGGGCCTCGACGACGGCGACCGGCTGGTCGGCGCCGACGTCTGCGACGAGACGAACGACATCCTGCTCGCCTCGGCCGCCGGAAAGGCGATCCGCTTCCCGGTCCCGAGCGTGCGTGTCTTCCGCTCCCGAACCTCCGAGGGCGTCTGGGGCATGGACCTCGCCGAGGGCGACGAGGTGATGTCGATGTCCGTGCTCCGGCACGTCGATCTCTCGATCGAGGACCGCGACGACTTCCTGCGCTGGAGCGGTGCCCGACGCCGCGCCAACGGCAATGGTCACGCCAATGGCAACGAGAACGGCAACGGTGAGGAGGAGGAGGCGATCGAGCCCTACGAGCCCAGGCTTCCGCCGGAACGGCTGGCCGAGCTCGAGGCCATGGAGGAGCTTCTCCTCACGATGACGGCCAAGGGCTACGGCAAGCGCACCTCGGCCTTCGAGTACCGCATCACCAATCGTGGCGGACAGGGGATCATCAACATCCTGACCGAGGGCCGCAACGGTGGCGTGGTGGCGACCTTCGCCGTCGACGACGGCGACGAGGTGATGCTCACCACCGATGGCGGCCAGGTCATCCGCATCCCGGTCCGCGACATCCGCATCGCCGGCCGCAACACCCAGGGCGTGCGTCTCTTCCACACCACGGATGGCGAGACGATCGTCTCGGCCGCGCGGCTCATCGACGCCGAGGGCGCAAACGGCCAGGACGAGGACGAGGGCGAGGCGCAGGGACCGGATGCGGAGGCCTGACGCAACGCCGCAGGCATCTGTTGCATTGCAGCATCGTCACGCTCGGCCTTAGGCGCTATCATCCCGCGCGTCCGGGCGAGCTTTTTCCCTGCCTGCCGTTCCGGGCCAGCGCGAAGGAAGGGCCATGGCAAGGAACCGGGTCGGTGTCTATCCGGGCACCTTCGATCCCGATTCACAACGGTCACGTCGACGTCATCCGGCGGGCGACGCTGCTCGTCGACAAGCTGATCGTCGCGGTGGCGATCAACGCCGGCAAGGATCCGCTCTTCAGCCTCGAGGAGCGGGTCCGGATGGTCGAGGCCGACCTCAACGCGCTCAACGCCGGCAACGCCATGAACGGCGCCGTCGTCGAGGTCCTGCCGTTCGAGACGCTGCTGATGCGCTTTGCCGCCGACCAGGGGGCGGACCTCGTCATCCGCGGCCTGCGGGCCGTCTCGGACTTCGAGTACGAGTTCCAGATGGCGCTCAACAACAAGCGCCTGCATCCCGAAGCTCGAGACCGTCTTCTTGATGGCGTCGGAGAACGCCCAGTTCATCTCCTCGCGCTTCGTCAAGGAGATCGATCATCTGGGCGGCGACGTGTCGAGCATGGTGTCGCGTCACGTCCTGGAGCAGCTCGACCGCAAGCACCGCGCCCGCTGAGCCCGCGGATCAGGCGGCGGCGCTCTCTCACCAACAGCTCGGCGGTCCGCTCGTCGGTGATGAGCCGGTTGACATAGCCGGCCCTCAGCACGCCCCGCATGATCGGCACCTTCTCCGCCCCGCCCGAGGCGAGGATGCTGATCGGGACGCGCCCGAGGTCGGCCGGGGGCAGCCCGACGACGCGATGATTGAGGGGGTGGTCGACGATGCGCCCCTGCTCGTCGAGCAGATGGCCCAGAAGATCGCCCACGGCACCCGCCCGGGCGAGCGAGACGCTGTCCTCGTCGGTCAGAAGCCCGAGCCGCCGGTTCGTGCTCTCGGGACCGAGCGAGCCGGCGCTGACGACCGCGAGATCGGCGCCGCGGGCGCGCTCGAGGATCTGGCGCAGCTCGGTCTGCTCCAGCAGCATGTCCCTGAGCTCGGGCGTGCTCACGAAGGTGGGGGCGGCCAGGTAGTAGCACTGGGCGCCCAGCATGTCGGCGAGGCGGGCGGCCGTCTCGTAGGTGTTGATCTCCGAGCCGCGCCCGAGGCCGCCCAGCAGCGAGACCACGGTGACGCGCTCGAGCCGCTGGCGGCGCATCGCCCGCACGCTCCAGCGCAGCGTGCGGCCCCAGCCGATCGCCACGGTCTGGCCCTCCGCCAGCCGCTCGCCGACATAGGCGCCGACGGCGATCCCCAGGACGGCCGCCATCTCCTCCGGCCGCTCGGGGCTCGGCACCACGACCGCCTCGACGAGGCCGAAGCGCCGCTCCAGCTCGCGCTCCAGCGCCACGCACGAGGCGAGCTGGCTGTTGATGCGGATCTGCACCATGCCGCTCTCGCGGCAGATCGCCAGCTCGCGGTTGACCTTGACCCGGCTGACGCCGAGCCGCAGGGCGATCTCCGCCTTGGGTCTTGCCCTCGACATAGTAGAGCCAGGCGATGCGCGTCCGGCGCTGCTCGTCGCTGGCCAGCACATCGAGAACGACGTCGGCGAAGGATCCCGCCTGACCCTCGATCGGCGCCTCGTCCGTCTCGACGTCGCTCATGCCTCGCCTGCTGCGAAGCCTTCGAGCTGCCCCGCCTGGGCGGCGAGATCGAGGATGGTGTAGCGGTCGCGGATCTCGTGGCCCTGGCCCGACGGCGCGGCGATAGAAGGCGGGATCGACGCCGAGCTCGGCCGCCGTCCGCGGCAGCTCGGCAGCGGCCATCACGCGGTCGAGCTCGCCCAGCGGCAGCATCACGCCCAGGAGGCGCTCGCGGATCGCGGGCCAGCGCTCGTCGAGGCGCGCCTGCAGCCTGCGCGTCCCCTCGGCATCGAGCGGCTTCTTCACCGCCGCCGCGAGGCAGCTCTCGGCGAAGCGGCCGTAGCGCTGCGCGGAACAGGGCCGGATCGAGGTCGAGCGCGCCGCGAGCGACGGGGCTGCGGGCTTCTCCAGCATGGCCGCCTGCAGCCGGGCCACGCTCCAGGTGGCGATGCCCACCTGCTGGCCATGCAGCGTGCCGGGATGCGGGCGGGCCAGCATGTCGATGAAGTGGCTGATCTGATGCTCGGCCATCGAGCCGCAATGGCTCGTGTGGGTGACGAGCACGCCCAGGCCCGAGAGGACGAGCATGCGGGCCAGCAGGCGCATCGCGTCGAGATCGCCCTCGAGCAGCCGGTCGGCCTTGGCATAGAGAAGAGGCTCGTCGGCCCGCATCAGGTCGTAGGGCGTCTCGGCATAGACCGTGTCGAGCAGCAGGTGCGACAGCAGCCAGTCCACCTGCGCCGTCGTCCGGCACACCGTGTCGCCCAGCCCCGCCTGGATCATCCGCCGGGGTGCCGCCGCCAGCACGCCCAGATCGAGGAAGACGCCGGCCGGCGAGTGCGCCGGCAGGCTGAGCTTGAAGCCCTCGCGCGTGATCGAGACCGTGCTCGTGACGTAGCCGTCCATCGAGGGTGCCGTGCCGAAGACGGCGCAGCTGCGGCCGGTGCGATGGCTCGACATACTTGCAGAGGTCGTTGATCGTGCCGGAGCCGATGGCGATCAGCGCGTCGGCGTGGCGGGTGCGCTCCTCGAGCGCGTCGGCCGTCGCCTCGTTGGCCTTGGGATGGTCCAGCACGACGCTCGACGGCACCCCGCCCAGCGCCCGGGCCACGCGGTGGCCCAGCACGTCCTGCGTGTTCTCGTCGGCCACGACGGCGATGCTGGCGCCGAGGCCCAGGCCCGCCACGCAGCTCGGCCTCGCGCCCCTCGAGGCTCGGCGCCATGACGAGCGAGCGGATCGTGCTCTGAAGCGGCCGACCCAGCTCGGGCGCCATGTAGCGCCCGGCCACGACCTCGTCGATGATCGGCTGCGGCTCGCTCACGGTGTCTCCGTTCCGGTGCGGAAGGCGGCGAGCCGGGCGAAGGTCGCCTGCATCGCCGGATAGATGTCGCGGTAGATGGGCAGGAGCCGGCCATAGATCCCGGCACGCTCGGGATCGGGCTCGGCCGTCGTGTCGACCGCACCCTGCATCGCCCGGGCCGTCGCCTCGATGGTGGGATACCAGCCGGCGCCATGCGCCGCGAGCATCCCGGCGCCGAGGCAGCTCGCCTCGACCGTGGTCGAGACGGTGACGCGCTTGCCGGTCGCATCGGCCACGATCTGCCGCCAGAGCGGGCTCCTGGCACCGCCGCCGATCGCCACCAGCTCGTCGACCGGCTCGCCGGTCAGCTCCTCGATCGCGGCGTAGCCCATGGCGAGGTCGAGCGCCACGCCCTCCATCAGCGCACGGTAGAGATGGCCCCGCCCGTGGCCCACGCCCAGGCCCAGGATCAGGCCGCGCGCGTCCGGGTCCCAGAAGGGCGGCATCGCCCCGCTCCAGTAGGGCAGGAGCAAAAGGCCCTCGCAGCCGGGCGGCACGCCCTTGGCCTCGGCCTCGAGCCGCTCGTAGATGCCGGGGTCGCTCGCCGGGTCGGCGCCGAAGACCCGGCCCACCATCCAGTCGGTCAGGAACGAGCCCGTCCGCAGGCACAGCTCGAGGATGAAGCCGTCGCTCGAGAGGCTGGTCAGCGTGCGGAAGGCGGCATCCGTACGGTACTGCCTGCTCCAGACGCCGCTCACCGCGGCCGTGCCGAGATTGAGATAGGCGCGGCCGGCGCCGAGCGTGGCGGTGCCGAGGCCCGCGGCCTGGCCGTCGCCGCCGCCGGCCGCGACCGTCGTGCCGACGGGCAGACCCGTCGCCGCCGCCGCCTCGGCCGTCAGCCGGCCCACCACGGTGCCGGGCGCCACCACCGGGAAAAGCTGGCTCGGATCGAGGCCCACTGCGTCCAGCAGCTCGGGCGCATAGGCCCCGGCCTCGAGATCGAGAAGCCCGTGCGGGTCGGCGCTGCCCCGGCTCGTCACGCGCGCACCCGTCAGGCGCCGGACCAGATAGCCGTGGACGTCGACGACATGGGCGATGCGGCCGAAAGCTTCCGGCTCGCGGCGCCGCAGCCAGTGGATGCTGTAGATGGCGGGCGTCGGATCCGGCGCCTTGCCGCTCAGCGCCAGCAGCCGGTCCCGCCCGACCTTGGCGACGACGGCCTCGATGTCCTCGCGGCCGCGCTCGTCCAGCCAGAGGATGCTGGGGCGGATCTCCCGGCCGTCCGCATCGAGGAAGCCCACCGTCTCGCGCTGGTTCGAGATGGCGAGCGCCTCGACCAGGCCGAGATCGACCTGCCGACCGAGGTCCCGGATGCGCCAGCGCCAGTGCCTGCCACCAGTCCTCCGGGCTCTGCTCGAACCAGCCCGGCACGGGTGTGGCCATCGGCACCGGGGCACGGCCCTCGCCCACGAGCCTGCCGTCCGCGGTCCCAGGCGATGGCCTTGGTCGCGGTGGTGCTGCTGTCGATGCCGAGAACGAGTGCCATGGATGTCGTGCGACGGCCTTGGATTGAGGAAAGGGGAGGCGGGACCACGCCCGCCTCCCCGGGGGATCAGCTCTTGCGGAAAGGCTCCGCCAGCTTGTCCACCTGCGGCTTGATCGCGTCCATGCACTCCTTGGGGCTCTTGTACTGGCCGGCCAGGAGCTTGCCGAGCTCGACCGGGATGACGTTGTTCGCCATCTCGGCCCAGGAGGGCAGGTCCGGCTCGGAGCCCATCGCGTTGTTGATGGTCCACTGAATGGCCGGGAAGTGGCGCGTCGTGCCGGGCCCGACCTTGGCCGCCGCCAGCACCCTGGGGTCGCTGAACGCCGACTCGCGCACCGGCGAGGCGCCGCCACCCAGCGTGCAGGAGCGCGCCACGACGTCCTTCGAGGTCACCCACTGCATGAAGATCCAGGCGGCGTCCGGGTTCTTCGAGTACTTGGAGAGCGCTATCGACGAGCCGCCCTGGTGGCCGATGTGCGGGATCTCGTTGAAGCCCGCCTCGGCCGGCGTGCGGAGCTTCGTCTCCTTGGGCGGATGGGCCGCCTCGAAGAGGCCCACGACCTTCGAGTTCTTCGGATCGTCGAAGCTCGGGAAGAACTCGCCCCAGGAGAGCAGGATGCCGGCCAGACCCTGTGCCGCCGACTGGCCCTCGCCGTCCCAGGTCCAGGTCGTGGCGGCCGGCGGCATGTGCTTGCCTGAGCTCCAGCATGTACTCGAGGCCGGCGATGCCCTCGGCGTCGCCGCCTGAGAACATCTCGGTCTTGTCGAAGATCGAGCCGCCCTGGCCCCACAGCCAGGCCGTCCAGTCGCACTCGAGCGAGTAGTGGCCCGACTTGAGCTGGCCCGTCGTGCCGAAGATGCCGTTCTTGCGCTCGGCCTTGTCCAGCTCCTTCACCACCTGCATGTACTCGTCCATGGTGGTGGGGACCTTGAGGCCGTGCTTGTCGAACAGGTCCTTCCTGTACATCGTGATGAAGATCGGGATGTCGAACGGCACGCCGATCATCTGGTCGCCGTACATGCAGATGCCGTCGACCAGCGGCTTCGAGAAGTCGGCGAAGTCGTAGCCGGGCATCGCCAGCTCGGCGTTCTTGTACTTCTCGCGCGGGTCGACGCAGTCGTTGATGAAGGTGGCCGTCCAGGACTGGTCGAGATAGTAGAGATCATAGGTGCCGAGCTGGCCCTGCACGTCGAGCGTCGCCTTCTGCAGCACCTGCTCGAGCGGCACGATCTCGATCTCGACATTGATGCCGGTGATCGAGGTGAACTCGTCCTTGGCGATCTGGTTGGCGACGATCGTGGGCGGCGTGGCCTCGGAGGTGTAGCGGATCGTGGTGCCCTTGAACTTGGAGCCCACGTCCTTCAGCCACTTCGTGACCTCCTCGGGCTGCTGGTCCAGCGGCCAGCGCCGTGTTCATGTTGGTGAGGCCGCCGAAGGGCCGGCCCGTTCCCGAGGAACGTCGAGGCGAAGCCCGAGAAGCCCACGCCGGCCAGCGTCATGCGCCGCAGGAACTCGCGCTTGTTGATCCGCCGCTCGCCGAAGGCGCGCGCAGCGTCGGCTACGAAGGTGCGCCGATCGTGCTCTTTGAAGCTCATGGGTCCTTAACCTCCCTTGGTCGCGGGTTGCTCGTCCGTGGCGGCGCTCAGTCCTTGAGCGAGCCCAGCGTCAGGCCACGGACCAGATGTCGTTGCACGAGCAGGATGAAGATGAAGCTCGGCACCATGGCGGCGCTGCCGAGCGCCGTGATGTAGCCCCACTCGGTCCCGGTCGAGGTGACGAAGGTGGTGATCTTGACCGGCACCGTCCTGATGCTCGTGGTGAGCTGAAGGGCTATCAGGAACTCCGTCCACGAGAAGATGAAGCAAAGCACCGCCGTCGCCGCGAGCCCGCCCTTCATCAAGGGCAGCACGACGAGACGGAAGGTCTGGAGCCGCGTCGCCCCGTCGATCATCGCCGAATCGTCGAGGTCCTTGCGGCACGTCGTCCATGAAGCTCTTCAGGAGCAGGACGGCCAGCGGCAGGTTGATCAGCCCGTGGGCGAGGATGAGGCCGCCCAGCGTGTCCCTGAGGCCGAGATCGCGGAAGATGAAGAAAAGCGGGATCGCCACGGCGATGGGCGGCATCATCCGCTGCGCCAGGATGAAGAAGACGTAGTTCTGCTTGCCCTTGAAGGCGAAGCGCGAGAGGCCGTAGGCCGCGAGCGTCGCCAGCGACGTCGCCAGCACGGTCGATCCGATCGCGACGATCAGGCTCTGCATGATCGAGGGCAGCGAGTTGTAGCTGTTGCCGCCGCCAGCGGCGCCACCCACACCCTGCTCGATATTGAGCCGCGCCATGCCCAGGAGCGTGACCTTGTAGTTGTCGAGCGTCGGGTGGAAGTTGAAGAAGACGGGCGTCGAGCTGAAGATCGCGGTGTAGGGCTTGAAGGAGGCGAGCACCCACCAGGCGATCGGGAAGACGAAGACCAGGATGACGAGGACGGCCAGAGCGTCCCGGCCGTAGCGCGAGAGGGGCGATCCCTGCATCAGAACTTCACCCGGGCGAGCTTGATGAACGTGGTGGCGGCGACGTTCAGGACGATGAGCGTGATCAGGCTCAAGATGGCGGCATAGGCGAAGTTGGCGAGGCCGAAGAGCCGTCCCGCATAAAAGCTCAGCGTCTCGGTCTCGGTGCCGGGGCCGCCTGCCGTCATGACATAGATGTAATCATAGATGCGGAAGAGATCGATCGAGCGGATCAGCACCGCCACCGCGATCACCCGCCCGAGCATCGGCAAGGTCAGATAGCGCAGCATCTGCAGCGACGAGGCGCCGTCGATGGCCGCCGCCTCGAAGGGCTCCTTGGGCAGCGCTCTGAGCCCCGCCATGATGATCAGCACCATGAAGGGCGTCCACTGCCAGATGTCGGCGATCATGACGCCGATCAGCGCCGTCCGGGGATTGCCCAGGATCGGCTGCTCCGGGCTGACGAGGCCGATGACCGCCGCATAGTGGGCCAGCACGCCGAACTGCGCGTCCTCCATCAGCAGGAACATCATGCCCGTCACGGCCGGTGGCACCACCAGCGGCAGTGTCATCAGGGCGCGCATGAGCCCGTAGCCCGGCCGGTCGGTATCCAGCAATAGAGCGATGGCGATGCCGAGCACGAGCTGAATGATCAGGCAGACGACCGTGTAGAGGGTCGTGATCCACAGCGAGTGCCACATGCGCCCGTCATGCAGCACGTCGATCCAGCCCTGCAGGCCGATGAAGTCGAGCCGCCGGGTGAAGAAATTTTGTTTATGGAAGCTCAGCCAGATGCTGTAGGCGAGCGGGTAGATGCCGAAGGCCAGCGTCAGCGCGGTGGCCGGGAAGAGCCACGGCAGCGGATGCTCCGCCGTCATCCAGCGGGGCAAAAGCGCGATGCGTCGCCTGATCGGGCTCGCCTGCGAGCCGGCCGCCGCCTGCGTCGACAAGGTGCCTCCCTTGCGATCCCGCGATCATGGCGTCAGTTGCCGCGGGCGAACATTTGTTGTAGCAGGTTTACATGTGATCAGGCCTAAGGCCGCTGCCCGAAGCTGTCAAGTGACAAGCAGGGCCAGGTGATGCGGGCAGGCGGGCCGGGCGCTTCCGGAGAGATCGATGAGTGAGGAGAAGAAGCTCCGGCGTGGGATCGTGGAGGTCTGCCGGGGCATGAACGCGTCGGGGATCAACCAGGGCACGTCGGGGAATGTGAGCGCGAGGCTTGGCGATCGGATGCTGATCACGCCCACGGGCGTGCCCTATGACGAGATGGCGCCGGAGGACGTGGCGGCGATGCCGCTCGAGGGCGAGTACGGCTCCTGGGAGGGCCCGCTGGCGCCGTCCTCGGAGTGGCGCTTCCATCTCGACATCATGCGCGCACGGCCGGAGGTGGGGGCGATCGTGCACGCCCATCCGACCTACTCGACGACGCTGGCGATCGCGCGCAAGGAGATCCCGGCCTGCCACTACATGATAGCAGCGGCCGGCGGCCCCTCGATCCGCTGCGGCGGCTATGCGACCTACGGCACGAAGGAGCTCTCGGAGGAGGCCTTGAAGGCGCTCGAGGACCGCACCTGCTGCCTTCTCGCCAATCATGGCATGATCGCCACCGGCCCGACGCTGGACAAGGCGCTGTGGCTGGCGATCGAGCTCGAGACGATCGCCAGGCAATATTATCTCTCGCTCGCGATCGGCGGCCCGGTGCTTTTGTCCGATGCCGAGATCGAGCACGTGAAGGAGCGCTTCAAGTCCTACGGCCCCCGCCCCAAGGCCGCCGCCAACGACGAGGCTGCGGCCCCGGCCAAGGGAAAGAAGAAAAAAAGCGCATGAGCGATCAGGGTCTGGCGCCGCTCGCGAGCTGGCCTCTGGCGGAGCGGCGGCGCGTCGAGGTCGTCTTCACCGACATCGACGACACGCTGACGCTCGAGGGCCGGCTGCCGGCTGTGGCCTATGCGGCCATGGAGCGGCTGCGCGAGGCCGGCCGCAAGGTCGTCCCGATCACCGGCCGGCCGGCAGGCTGGTGCGATCACATCGCCCGCATGTGGCCGGTCGACGGGGTCGTGGGCGAGAACGGCGCCTTCTGGTTCCGCTACGATCCAACCGAAAAAAGGCTGGTCCGCCGCTTCCGCGACGACGAGGAAACGAGGCGCGCCAATCGGGCGCGTCTCGCGACGCTGGGAGAGCGGATCCTGGCCCTGATACCGGGCACCGCCCTGGCCTCGGACCAGCTCTACCGCGAGGCCGACCTCGCCATCGACTTCTGCGAGGACGTGCCGGCCCTGCCGCGCAGCGAGGTGCTGCGCATCGTGCGCCTATTCGAGGAGGCGGGCGCCACCGCCAAGGTCAGCTCGATCCACGTCAACGGCTGGTTCGGCCGCTACGACAAACTGGGCATGACCCGCACCTTCATGGCCGAATGCTTCGGCATCGACATCGAGGACGACAAGGGCCGTTTCGTCTTTGCCGGCGACTCGCCCAACGACGCGCCGATGTTCTCTTTTTTCACGCCGTCGGTGGGGGTGGCGAACCTGCTCCGCTTCCTCGACCTCCTGGACGCCCGCCCGACCTACGTGACGGAAGGGGCGGGCGGCCTGGGCTTCGCGGAGCTGACGGAGGCGCTGCTCGAGGGCGAGGGCGGCTGAGCCCTCAGGCCCTGACGGCGTGCGCCGCCATGACCTCCTTCACCTTCTCGGCGAAATCCTCGCCGCGGTTGGCGCGGGGGAAGTCTTCGTCGGGCACCGGCACCTCCAGGAACCGGCAGAGCGGCGCCCAGCCCTCGGCGACGCTCCAGGCGAGCAGGCGATCCTCCGGGATCGTCCGCTTGACCTCTTCCACATGGCGCAGATAGCAGGCGATCGCCTGCTCGCGGTCGTCGACGCGGCCACCCAGATCGCGCTCGACGATGATCTTCCGGCACATCCGCGCCTGATCGTGGAACATCTGCGGCAGCTCGGCCGGCGTCGGCCGGGCGAGGAGCTGGAAGATCGTCGACCAGGCGCTCTTGTACCAGGCCTCGGGATCGCGCGCCGTCAGGACCACCTTGGCGTCGGGATAGAAGGACGAAAGCTCGCGCCAGAAATGGCAGACGGGCCAGTCGACCGCGGAGCGGTAGCCGGCAAGCAGCCTCTCCCAGTCGAAGCCCGGATCGTCGGCGGCCTCCTCCCATAGCGGGATGTCGTCCGGCCTCTCGAACACCTCGACCATATGGTAGCAGGCCCCCAGGCCCAGGCGCTCGAGCGCGAGCTTGAGCGACAACGTCCCCGTCCGGCCGAAGCCGGCGCCGATCACCTCGATCGTCATTCTTCGTGTTCCTCTACCGGTCGGGCCGTTCTGACGCCTGCCGGTTCCGTTCCCCTTCCTCCGCCGGCCGGGTCGGCGTCTCGGCGGATTGCGCTGGTGAGGCTGCGCCGGCCGTCCTGCGCCGTCTGTGACGGCCGGCACAATCCCGCAGCGCTGCCCGCCTGGGCCGGCCGACCTAGGCGGGCCGCCGGCGCGCGCCGTCGAGGAAAAGGCTGACGCCGCTCTTGATGCGACGCTCGATCTCGTCCTGGTCGGGTGGCAGGCCGAGGAGCGCGCGGCGAAAGCTGCTGCCGGTGACGAGGCTCAGGAACTGCTCCGCGGCGAGCTCCGGGCTCTCGACGTCGATGGCGCCACGCGCCACGTGACGGCGCAGCAGCGCTGCCGTCGTGTGCACCGCCTTCAGGCCGCCCTCCTCGAATCCCATCCGCGCCAGCTCCGGAAAGCGTGACGCCTGGGCCGAGAGAATGCGCTGCACCGCGATCGCCTCGGGCCTCAGCGACGCTTCGAGAACGTGGCGGGCAAGCCCCGTCAGCGCCGCCTCGAGCGGCATCGAGGCATCGGCCTCGAAGGTGCTGAACGGCACGAGCCAGCGCTCGATGAGCTGGTGCAGCACGGCGGCAAAAAGCGCGGCCTTGTCGCTGTAGCGGGCGTAGAGGGTGCGCTTGGCAACCCCCGCGGCCTCCGCCACCGCATCGATGGTCGTGGCGTCGAAGCCGCGCTCGATGAACATCGCGGTCGCCACCTCGAGCAGCCGCGCCTCGCGCGCCTCGGCCTCGTCGCGCCTCGGCCTGCCGCCGCGACCGGTGCGGCGTGGCGGGCGGTGCTCCGGCGAGCTTTCCTCCTGCGTGCCCAATGGTCCTCCGCCGGCTTGACGTCCTCGATGGCCCTTTTATATAAAACGATACCGTTTCGTTTCATTACTGCCGTGGAGCGGCAGAGCAAAGGGAGAGAGATCCATGTCGATGCGCAAGCTTCTTTTGGGTCTGCCGGTGGTCGCGGCGGCCCTGGGCGGGATGGCGGTCACGCCGACGCCAGCGCTCGCGGACAATGATCACACACCTCCCTGGTCGCAGCCGTGGCGGCACGACCAGGACCCGCAAGGCCATCGGGCCGACGGGCATCCTTGGCGGGGCCATGCCGAGGACGGCGGCCGCCCGCAGTGGAACGGCGATGGCCGCCAGTGGGCGGACGCGGGTCATGGCCGCGATGATCACCGATGGACCGACGCCCGTCACGATCAGGGCGGCTATCGCCACACCGATGGCCGGGATCGGCACCCGGCGCCTTGGTGGGCTCTCCGGCCCTGGTGGTCGCACCCCTGAGGCTGACCCAGCATGATCCATCGAGGCCGTCCCGGCTACGCCGGGACGGCGCCCCACCTTGCCCTTGCGGGCGCCCGCGGCGCTTCGCGACCCCTCAGTCCTCGCCGGCGCTCGTGACCGTCTCGGGGTGAGCCTCGACCGCGAGCACCTCGTCGACCATCGCAAGCGCACAATCACGGGTCTGCGTCAGGGCCGTCAGCAGCTCCCCGATCTCCTCGTCCGTGGCGCTTTCGGCGGAGTGCTCGATGCGTCGCGCGAGCTCGGTGACCCGCGGCACGCCGAAGCTGGCGCCCTGGCCGGCCAAGCGGTGAGCGGTGCTGGCCAGGGTGTTGCGGTCGCCCTCCGCCAGCGCGCGGCGCATGGTGCCGAGCTCGCGGCCGGCATTTCCCAGCATTCGGGTCACGAGGAGCTTGACGCGGTCGTGGCCGATCCGCTCCTCGAGCTGACGCAGCATCTTCCCGTCGAGGGGGAGGTCGGCCGTTGCGCTGGCGCCGCCCGCCGTTGGTGGCGGCTCGGTGGCGGTCTCGGCCGGCGCCGGGCCGGGGGCATGGCGGGCCAGGATGGTAAAGAGGAGGTTGGCCTCGATCGGCTTGGCCAGATGGTCGTTCATTCCCGCCTCACGCGATGCCGCGACGTCGGAGGCGAAGACATGCGCCGTCATCGCGATGATCGGCACGCCCGCCTCCGGGCCGGGCAGGCTGCGGATCCGCCTTGTGGCCTCGAGCCCGTTGAGGTCGGGCATGTTGATGTCCATGAGCACGAGGTCGAACAGCTCCCTGCGGACGGCGGCGATCGCCTCGCGCCCGTCCCTGGCGAGCGCCACCCGGTGCCCGCGCAGGGTCAGCAGGGCCTCGATCAGCTCACGGTTGGTCTCGACATCGTCCACGACGAGCACCCGGAGCGAGCGTCCTTCCGCCTCGCGGCTTGACGGCTCGACCACGGGCAGGCTGGCCTCGTCGACTGGATGAAGCGGCAGCTCGAACCAGAAGGTGCTGCCCCGGCCGGGCTCGCTGTGGGCGCCGATGGCGCCGCCGGCCAGCTCGACCAGCTGCTTGCAGATGGCGAGGCCCAGCCCGGTGCCGCCATAGCGCCGCGTCGTGCTCGAATCGGCCTGGTGGAAAGCCTGGAACAGGCCCTTCTGCTGCTCGTCGCTGATGCCGATGCCGGTGTCCGACACGGCGAACCGCACCCAGTGGCGGTCGTCCTGCCGCTCGACCGCGCGGACCACGAGGCGGATGGCGCCGTGGTCTGTGAACTTGCCCGCGTTCGAGAGGAGGTTGCTCAGCACCTGCCTGAGCCTGACCGAATCACCCATCACCCAGAGGGGCAGCTCGGGATCGACGCTGACGGACAGCTCGATCGCCTTCTCGGCCACCAGCATCTCGGTCGTCGTGCGCAGGTCGCGGACGACGTCGCGCAGCCGGAACGGCAGCTGCTCGACCTCGATCTTGCCCGCCTCGAGCTTGCTGAAGTCGAGCGTGTCGTTGAGCAGCGTCAGGAGCTGGCGGCCGGTGGCCCGGATGATGTCGACATAGCGCCGCTGCCCGGCATCCGCGACGGTCCGAGCGAGAAGGTCCGCGAAACCCAGGATCGCGTTCATGGGGGTGCGGATCTCGTGGCTCATCATGGCCAGGAACTCGGACTTGGCGAGATTGGCGCGTTGGGCCCCGGCCGCCAGGTGGCGCATCTCCTCGGCCTGGATCTCGAGCCTTTTCCTCACCTCGGCCAGAGCCTGGTCCCGCTGCGTCCGCTCGGTGATGTCCAGGGACACGTCGACGACGCCGCTGACGCGCCCATCGCCGCCGTGTACCGGCACGCGCGTCGTCAGGAGGATGCGCTCCCGCCCCCTGGCGTCGCGGGCGGCGTGCTCGAACGAGAAGATCGGGACGCCCGGCCGCAGCAGCAGCCCGATGCCCGGATCGTCGGCCGTCGTCGAGGATCCTTCCGCGTGATGCAGCCAGGGCGGCTCGGTCGATTGGAAGAAGTCGATATAGAGCCGGTTGGCGAAGAGCCGGCGGCCCTCGAGATCCCAGGCGATGATCATGGTCGGCACGGCGTCGATCACGGCCTGCAGGCGCTGGCCCGCCGCCAGCGCCTCGTTCTTGGCCCCCTGCGCCTGCCGCAGCGCCACATTGCCGCGGTGGATCGACATCAAGAGCTGCAGGATCAGCACCGCGGTGCTGAGAAGCATCAGGAGGAAGAGGCCCAGGGCGTCCCTGTAGATCTGGTCGACCTCGTGGGCGCGCTGCGCGTTCTTCTCGACCCGCTCGGCGTGAACCTTGGCCTCGACGTCGACGAGCCAGCGGTGGAGATCCGCGAGGACGCCCTCGACGCGGTCGTAGCCGGCGAGGTCGTCCGGGCGCAGGCCCTCGACCGTCGGCTCGAGCGCGGCGAAGGCGGCCTCGAGCGCTTTCGCCCGCGGCACGAACTGGGCGATGCTCGAGAAGAGCTTGCCGTTCTGCGGGTTGTCGAGGAACAGCGGCAGGCGGCTCCACAGCACCTCGAACTGCTCGACCAGGTCGTCGTGGCTGAGGTCGCCGTTCGGTCGCATGAAGCGCTGCAGGTCGGTGTCGAACTTCTGCAGCTGCGTCATGCCCTGCAGAATGTTCCACTCGCCGGCCATCTCGGCCTCGTGCTTCAGGCTCCCTTCCGTTGCGACCCGCGCCAGGTTGGCGAGGCCGGCGACAATGAAGACGGTGATGGCGACGCCCAGCACGGCATAGGGTGCGAGGTTGGCGGCGAGGCCGCCGCCTCTCAAGAACCGTGATGAGAAGAAGCGCGCCACGCTGCCGTCCAACGGTCAGCGGACATCCAGCGAGCGGACCTGCCAGATCGATCGGAACTCGTAGACGGGGCCCGACAGCTCCGGGTGCTGGCTCCAGGGATAGATGATCCAGAGCGGCCCCTTCTCGCGGATGCGCATCGGCTCGCCGTCGATGCGGGTGGCGAGCAGCACGTCGTACTTCTCCACGTCGACGATCGGCACGTCGACCGCATAGTCGTTCAGCGCCATCGCGTGGAGGCTCGTGCCCTTGGCGCCCACGGCGCTCAGCAGGGTGCGCAGGAGCACGCCGGTGAAGTGCACCGGCTGCGGCGTGAACGGCGTCTTGGTCACGAGGTTCATGGTGCCGAGCTTCTCCAGGCTCGCGAGGGTGTAGGTCTTCTTGTGGTCGGCGCCGCCCTCGGAGATGTTGCCGGTCACCGTCAGGATCGTGCGCTGCTCATCGGCATGGGCGGCCGCGGGGGCGAGTACGCACGGGATCATGAGCAGCGTCGCCAGGACCAGTGACCGCAAGCTGACCAGGGCTGGATATCGACTGTTGCGAAGGCTGTACGGCATAAGTATCTCCCGGCTCCGGGGAGCGGCGTCGTTGCACTGCAGGTTACGCCCCCTGAGCTCTTCTCTTGCAGCTCGCGCGTCATGATAGTCTCCGCCTGCCTGCCTGCCCAGAGCGCTCGCGAGGTGTCCGGCCGATGGGTTGCGGGCTGTGGCTGGCGCTACTTTCGGTAGAGGTGGCAGCCCGCCTTGTTGCCGTCGCTTCTTGCGGCCGGCGACACGGGCTCAGGGATGCTTGTGGATCGAGTCGGTCCAGAAGACGCTCTCCGGCTTCTCGACGGGCTCGATGTCGAGATTGACGACGACCGCCTCCTGGTCGCTGCGCACCACCACGCATTCGAGCGGCTCGCCGGCCGAGGCGTTGATCTCCTGGTGCGGCGCGTAGGGCGGCACGAAGATGAAGTCGCCGGGGCCCGCCTCGGCCACGAACTCGAGATGGTCGCCCCAGCGCATCCGCGCCTTGCCCTTGAGAACGTAGATGACGCTCTCGAGCTCGCCGTGATGGTGGGCGCCGGTCTTGGCGTCCGGGTGAATCGTCACCGTGCCGGCCCAGATCTTCTGGGCACCCGCCTTGGCGGCGGTGATGGCGGCCGCACGGCTCATGCCCGGGGTCTGCGCCGTGTTGGTGTCGAGCTCGCCGGCTCGGATCACGCGCACCCCCTGGGTGCGCCAGTCGGGATGGGTGTCGCTCATGCCGGGCTCCTTGTCCTGGGCACCGGGTCGGCGCCGCCACGCATGGCGGGCCACCTCGGGGTGGCACCGCAGCATCAGGGCGTTGTAGAAGCCCACGAGGCGCAGCGCGACCGCCGATCCGCCGCAGGCGTCGCGAAGGAGGGATGGGCAGGGCATGACGGAGCGCGAGGCCGGCGCCCGCATCGAGCGCAAGCTCACGACCATCCTTGCCGCCGACATCGCCGGCTATACCCGCCTGATGGAGCGGGACGAGGCCGGCACGCTCGAGCGCCTGCGCGACTGCCGCCGGCTCCTGGGCGGGCTGGTCGAGCGCCATCGCGGCCGCATCGCCAACACCGCGGGCGACGGCGTGCTGGCCGAGTTCCCGAGCGTCGTGGAGGCGGTGCGCTGCGCCGTCGAGATCCAGCAGGAGCTGGGCGCCCGCAACGCTGGCCTGCCGGGCGACCGCCGCATGGCCATGCGCATCGGCCTCAACCTCGGCGACGTGATGGTCGAGGGCGGCGATCTCTTCGGCGAGGGCGTCAATGTGGCCGCCCGCCTCCAGACGCTGGCCGAGCCGGGCGGCATTCTCATCTCCGGCACAGTCCACGAGCTCGTCCGCGGCAAGCTCGACATCGGCTACGACTGGCTGGGCGACCGCCAGGTCAAGAACATCGACCGGGAGATCCCCGTCTGGCGCATCCGCCTGGGCGGCGAGGGTGCCCCGGATGTCACATTCGAGCCGCACGACCGGGAGCGCCGGGCGGAATCCACGCGGCGGGAGCAGCCGGCCCCGGGTGGCGCCGGCGAGACGACGGTCGGCACATGGCGCGAGGGGCGGCCGCTGCGGCTCGGGCTCTTTGCCCTCGCCCTGCTCATCGCGGCCCCGATCGCGGGCCTGGGCTGGCTCGTCTGGCCGGCGATCGGCATCGGCTTCGCCGCGCTCAGCAGTGCCGCCGTCCGGACCCGACTGCCGCGGCGTCGCCATTCGGCCGTGCAGCTCGTCCTCGTCGTGCTGCTCCTGGCCGCCATCAATCTCGCGAGCGGCGGCCCGGACTGGTGGGTGGTCTATCCGGGTATCCCGCTCCTCGCCCTGGCCTTCGCCATCGACCCCGGCTTTCCGCTCGGCCTCCTGGCGCTCTGCCGGGATCTGGCGCGGCGTCGTTGAGACGCGAGGCCGCCGGCCCGATCGCCGTGCCTTTGGCGCGGTGACCATGCCGCAGCCCCCGACGCGGCCGCGACGTGCGGTGGCTATGGCGCCGGAGCGGGCAGCCCCTCTTTTGTTCCTCTGCCTCTGGTCGGGCGGCTATGTGGCGGCCAGGACCGCCGTCCAGTTCTGCCCGCCCATCACCCTCGTCGCCGTCCGCTTTGCTCTTACCTTGCTGATCTTCCTGGCCGTGGCGATGGCGCTCCGCGCACCCTGGCCGCGCCGCTGGGAGGAGGTGCTGCCGATCGCCGTCTCGGGCCTTCTGATCCAAGGCTTCTATTTCACCGGGAGCTATCTCTCCTTCGCCCGGGGCATGGCGGCCGGGCCCATGGCCTTGCTCCTCGCCCTGCAGCCGGTGCTCACCGCCTGCGTCGCGGGGCGCCTTCTGGGCGAGCGCGTGACGCCCCGCCAATGGATTGGGCTCGTTCTGGGCTTCTTGGGCGTGGCTCTGGTGCTCGGCACCAAGCTCGCGGCCGGCATCGGCACGCCCGGCGCCGTCTTCTGGGCTATCGGGGCACTGCTCGCGATCACGGTCGGCACCCTCTTCCAAAAGCGCTTCTGCCCGGTGTTCGACCTTTGGACCGGCGGCGTCATCCAGTTCGCCGCGGCCGCGGCCTTCGCGATCCCCGCAGCCCTCCTGCTCGAGACGCCGCGGATCGTCTGGACACCCACCTTCGGCTGGGCCTTCGCCTATCTCGTGCTGGGCAACTCGATCGTCGCCGTGAGCCTCTTGAACCTCATGATCCGCAGGGGCGAGGCCGCCCGCGTCACGAGCCTCCTCTACCTCGTGCCGGGCGGGGCGGCCCTGCTCGCCTGGCTGCTCCTGGGCGAGACCATGTCGGGCCTCGCCCTTCTGGGCCTTCTCGTCGGAGCCGGCGGCGTCGCCCTCGTCCTGGCGCGCCGCCGCCCGGCCTGAGGCGCTACTGCTCGACGAACTGGTAGTCGGCCCTGATCCGCCCGTCCCGGTCGATCAGGAGAAAGTCAAAGCCCTCGGCCACCACGGCCTCGTCGAAGGTGCGGACCATCCGCCAGCGGAACCTGACGCCGTCATGGTGGCCGTCCGCCTCCCCGGCCAGGGCGAAGCGGAACTCGCCCGTCGCGACGAACCGCGCATAGGCGTCGGCCACGCGCTGCTCCAGCCCCTCGTGGCCGCGTGCCTCGAGCGAGCGCGTGCAGTGGATCGCGTCCCTGGCCCAAAGCTCGGCGATGGCCATGCGCCGCCGCTCCGCATCCGCCTCGTTCCACAGCGCCACGTACCTGCTGACCAGCTCGACCATGTCGACCACGGACCGTCTCCCGAGCGTTCCTCGACCTCGAGACCCCGAGCCACCCGCCCGCCCGAGGCTCGCTGCCCTCTTGATCGACAGGTCTAGCAGGGCCTACCTGACATCCTCTGTCAGCTATCGGCGGGCGGGCCTCGAAAATGCGCGCGAGCCGGCTTCTCTCGATGCTCCTGCTCCTCCAGGCGCGGGGCCGCGTCACGGCGCAGGCGCTGGCCGATGAGCTCGAGGTCTCGGTGCGCACCGTCTACCGCGACGCCGACGATCTCAGCGCCGCGGGCGTGCCCATCTATGCCGAGCGTGGTGCCGGCGGCGGCTTCGCGCTCCTCGACGGCTACCGGACGCGGCTCACCGGCATGACCTCCGACGAGGTCGAGACGCTCTCGATCGCCGGGCTGAAGAGCGCTGCCATGGAGCTGGGCCTCGCCGACCGGCTGCAGGCGGCCCAGCTCAAGCTGATGGCGGCGCTGCCGGCGGCGGGGCCCGACAATTCCCGCATCGGCGCCCGGCTGCATGTCGATCCCATCGAATGGTTCCACCGCCCGCGCCCGGTGCCGGACCTGCCGATCATCGCCCGCGCCGTCTGGGAGCAGCGGCGTCTGACGATGCTCTACACCGGCCGGCGCGAGCCGCGAGCACGCGAGGTCGAGCCGCTGGGCCTCGTGCTCAAGACCGGCGACTGGTACCTCGTCGCGCGCAGCGCCGGCGGGATCAGAACCTACAAGGCCGGCAACGTCGCCGAGGCCAGGGTGCTCGAGGAGAGGTTCGAGCGCCCGGCCGGCTTCGATCTGGCAGCCGAGTGGTCGCGAACCGTGGACCGGTTCGAGACCAGCCTTCTCACCGACCTGGCAAGGCTGCGCGTGACGGCCGAGGGCGCGGCGCGGCTCAGGCGGCTGGGTGCCGCGGCGGTGGCGGCGGCGAGCTTCGGCCCGGTGGGCGAGGACGGCTGGTGCGAGGTCACCCTGCCGGTTGAGCCCACGGACACCACGGCCGACCAGCTCCTCAGCCTCGCCGGCCATGTCGAGGTGTTGGAGCCTCTGGAGCTGCGCACCCGTCTGCGCGAGCTCGCCCTCGCCGTCGCCACGCTGAATGGCGGCTAGCAGCGAGGGCGAGCCTCCCGGCCCGGCCTAGTGCAGGGTCAGGTCGATCTCGAAGACCTGGTTGGAGGCCACCGAGGCGCCGTTGTTCGGCTGCTCGGCGGCGATGCCTCCGAACACCCAGCCGACAGTGGTGGTGGTGCCCGGCTTCTTGCCCAGCGACTTCAGGTCCACGATGTCGTCGCCCTTCGTCTTGATCTTCGGGTCCAGGAACACGTGCGCGTTGGCGCCGAAGAGATAGCTCTGCACATCCGGCCCGCTGACCGTGGGGTAGCCCTTGCGGAAGAGATACTGGCTGTAGACGCCCTCACTGTTCCGGACGAGATCGGTGACCTCGCTCGTGAAGGGGATGTTGGAGTCATTGACGAACTGGTTCGCAGTGAAGTCGTAGGTGACGTAGCTGATCCCGCCGAGGAGAAGCATGTGCGTGGCACCGGTCTTCGAATTGTAGAGTGCCAACGTGGCGCAGTCGTAGCCGTTCATGCCCTGCTTGAACGTGCTGGCCGCGGTGGGGTCGGCCTGGACCGGGGTACCCGCGGAGCCGATCTCGACCGGTACTGTAAACACCCCGAACGAGCTGGTGAAGACGCCGGCCAGGGCGGCGACCCTGTTCTTGCCCTTGTTGCCGGATTCCTTGTCCTTCACATTGTCGATGAAGGGCACCAAGTCGTAGTCGCGTCGGCGGAAGTTCGTGAGGTCGGGCGTGGCCGGGTCGGCGCTGATATTGTCGATCTTGAGCTCGCCATGCTTGTCGACGATGTCGAAGCTGCGGACCTGGCCGGTGTAGGTCTGGACGGTGTTCGCGGCGAAGTAGCCGCCGGCGAAGTCCTGGCCGAAGGCGAGGATGGCCCGCTTGCCGAATAGCGCCATCTGCCCGCCCGTGACGCGCAAGGTCTCGTCGGTCGTCTGCCGGATCAGCTTCTCGAGCGGCGGAGACTTCGCCGGCTTTTGCACCCACTTCACGAGCGCCGACACGTCCACCGCGGTCATGTAGGGAAAGGTGACGAAGTCCTTGGCCGAGCGGGAATAGCCGTAGCCGCCGACGATGTAGAGCGTCTTGCCGTCCTGCGCCCACTCGTAGTTGGTCGCCCCCAGCTGGTCGACCTGATCCTCCGTCAGCCCGGAATCGGAGAGCTTGCGCGACCACACCTGCCAGGTGTCGGGATCGATTACCCAGACTTGGTCGTTCTGCGCGCTCGGCGGGAAGTTCGCGAGCGGGTCCGTCGTGAAGTTGTGGAGGCCGTTGGTACGGCCGCCCAGGAGGACCCAGAGCTTGCCTGACTGGGCCGACACGAACGCCTGCAAGGTCGGCAGGGTGTCCGGGGTCGTGACGTGCTTCAGCTCCAGCCCGAAGGGCAGGCTCTCGTCTCCCAGGGTGACGGGCGTCGTGGTCGGCGTCTGGTTGTCGGCCCAGGCGGCCGGCCCGGCCACTGCAAGGCAGGCCAGCACGCCCCCAGCGATGGCACGGCTTAGTCGTGTGCGCATGTTCCCCCCAGCCTCGTTACCTACGAGCTCGACGCTCGTGTCGCTCAACGTTGATCGGAGCTACCACCCTTGCAGCCACAAGGGTTTCAGGCGGCAAGGTCTTTCCGCCGGAGAGGTGATTATCGCTCGAATTGCTCGGGACTTCCAGGGCCGTCGCAACGGGCTCGCCTATTCGTCTCTCGGGAGGCCTCCGGCTCTGGCATGAGCAGGCCGAAGCGAAGGCCGCGCGCGATCACTGCCCGCATCCCGGTCTGACGCCACCTCCAGGCGCAGATCCTCATATCGGCAGCGATTGTTGTGACGTTGACGGGATCTGCGGCGGCCGGCTAGCTGGTGCTCCGGGCACCTCATGCCGAAAGGGGCATCGGGCGCAGGCGGCGGGGACCAGAAAACCTGCATGAAGCAGCGTGCCGACCAGCGCAGGAACTACGCTCTCCATCTTCTGGGCGGCGGATTCCTGTTCATCGCCCTGCAGTTCGGCAACACGCGTCTCGTGGTGCCTTGGATCGCCAATCATCTGGGCGTCGCCTACTTCGTCGTCGCGCTCGTGGTACCGGCCTTGCAGCTCGGCCTGATCAGCGCCCAGCTCGGGGTCTCGCCGCTGATCCCACGCTTCGCGCTGCGCAAGCGCCCCGTTGCCGGGTTCGGTCTGGGCCTTGCGGCAGCGCTGCTGGTGATCATCGGTGCCGCCGGCCTGTCACCTGTCCCCGCCGGCATGATCCTGCCGCTTTGCGTCATCGCGTTCGGCATGAGCCATGGCGCCTTCAACGTCGGCTATGAGGACCTCCTGGCCAAGACCGTGGAGCATGAGCATCGCGGATCGCTGGTTGCCTATCGCGCCGCGTTGGGCGGTGGCCTCACCCTGCTGCTGTCGCTGGGCATCCTGACGCTGCTGCCGAGCGTTGCCGAGAATGAGGTGATGCTCCTGTGGATGGCCGTCGCCGGGTGGATCGGAGTCATCCTGGCCTATGGAGCGCTCAGCGAGGAGCCGAGCCTCCCGATCCGCCGCCCGTTCACCGTGGCGGAACTGCGCCGCGGATTCGGGCTGGTCCGCGCCTACCCATGGCTTCGTCGCCTGCTGATCAGCAATGCGCTCCTCCTGAGCGTCACGCTGGCGATCCCGTTCTACGCCATTCATGCTGCGACGCTGCACGATCCGACCGCCCAAAACCTCACGGTGTTTGTGACCGCGACCGGCATTGGCCTGATCTTGAGCGGCCCGTTGTGGGCTCCTTGGTCGAACCGCGGCCGCATCGTGGGCGGCGCTCTGCTGGCCCTGCTTGCCGGCGCTCTGACCCTGGCCGTCGACGCCGTCGAGCAGTGGCAGATCGCCTATTTCCATGCGTTCGTCTTCGCGCTGCTGACCCTGGGCGAGCAGGGCGTCATCCAGGGGCAGATCACCTACATGGCGGATCATGCGCCGGCAGACGACCGGCCCACGCTCATCGGCACCTCCAACTCGATGATGTGGACCCTGGGCATGGGCGTGGCGCTGGTGCTGGGCGCTGTCGGGCACCTGCACCATATACTGACCCCGCTCGTCGTGCTGATGGCCTTCAACGCGATGGCCGCCATCTACGCCCTGGTGGCCCTGGACAAGTAGCTCGTGGTCCGCGGGCGCGGGCGGCTGATCAGGAGAACACCGGCACCATGCTCGTGACACGCTCGCCGTCGCGCACCACCGACACCTTTCGGATCGGAATCTCGTAGAGCCGCCCGAGCGCCTCCTCGCTCATCACGGACGTGACCTCACCGAACGCGTAGTCGCCCACACCCTGCATCAGGAGCACCTTGTCGGCGACGTGAAGGGCATGCTGCGGGTAGTGCGACGCGAAGACGATGGTCAACCCGTGTTGGCGAGAGACATGCCGGATGGTGGAAAGAATGAGATCCTGGTTGCGAAAGTCGAGCGCCGAGGTCGGCTCATCCAGGATCAGCACGTCGCATTCCGAGGCCAGAGCGCGCGCGATCAGGACGAGCTGCTGCTCGCCGCCGCTCAATTGATCGATGCGACGGGCTGCAAAGCCCGGGATCCCCAACGCCTCCAGCGCGGCGCGAGCGGCAGCGTAGTCCGCCTCGCCGGGGGTCGCGAACATCCCCAGATGCCGCGCCCGGCCCATCAGCACCACATCGAGAACCGAATAGGCGAAGGACACGCTCGCGCGTTGCGGCACGTAGCCGATGCTGCCCCGGACCTCGGCCCGGCCTTCGGCCATGGGCTGAAGCCCCTGCAGAGCGCGCAGCAAGGTGGTCTTGCCCTGGCCATTCCGTCCGAGCACGACCAGGATCTCGCCTCGGGCGAGCGCGAACGACAGTCGGCGGAAGATCCATCTCCCGCCGAGCGTCACGCCCACGCCGTCGACCTCAATCACCGCGCCAGCCCCCGGCGTGACTGCGCCTCAGCAGGACCGCGAAGACCGGCGCTCCGATGATGGCAGTGATGATGCCCAGCGGGATCTCGGCCGCCGTCGCCGTGCGGGCGAGGTCGTCGATCAGCAGGAGAAAGAGCGCGCCCAGCGCCGCGGATGCGGGGAGCAGCACCTTGTGATCCGGTCCTACGGCCATCCGTGCCGCATGCGGTATGACGAGGCCGACCCAGCCGATGACGCCCGCGACCGCCACCACCGCGGCCGAGATCAGCGCCACCGCGCCCAGGATCAGCCAGCGCGTGCGCTCGACGGGAACGCCCAGGGCCTGCGCATCCTCGTCGCCGAGCGAGAGAATGTTGATGCGGAACCGCAGGCCGTGGATCAGCGCCCCCCCGAGCACGACCGGGCCGATCAGGATGACGACATCGGACCAGCCGGCACTGGCGAAGCTGCCCATGAGCCAATAGACGATCGCCGGGAGCTTGTTGTCGGGGTCGGCGACGAACTTGATCAGCGAGATGAGCGCCGAGAAGAAGGCGCTGGTGATCACCCCGGCGAGGACGAGCAGGAGAACGGGCGTCTGTCGTGAGATCCGGCTCATCAGGTAGACGATGGCGACCGTCCCGAGGCCGGTGGCGAACGCCGCCGCCACCGTGACCGGTGCCCGATCGAGCAGCAGGATGGCGAATGCCCCGCCAAAGGCGGCGCCGGACGAGACGCCGATGATCTGCGAGTCGACCAGGGGATTGCGGAACACACCCTGCAGCGCGCCGCCGGTGAGGGCCAGGCCCCCGCCGGCGAGACACACGGCGAGAATGCGAGGCAGGCGGATGAGCTCGACGACCCGCTGCTCGGGCAGCGTCCAGGTCGTCTCGACCGGGACGAGATGGCTGCCCAGAATCGCCACGATGTGCCCGAACGGGATCCAGTACCGCCCGACCGACAAGGAGCCCACCAGGATGATGGGGGCGAAGATCAGCACCGCCATCCAGAACAGGCGGACCTGCTGGGCATTGCCGATCTCCTGGGCCGCGCGGGCGAGCCGCCGGAGCGCCACCGATCCGATCACGGCGCCGCTTCCGCCGGACTACTTGTCGAACATCGCGTGATAGTATTTGCCGCCGCCGTTCGCTGCCATCTGGATGATGCTATCGATGTCCGGCTCGGACGGGGTCTTGCCATAGAGGGCGGCATACTTCTCCCGGATGGTCTTACGCATGTCCCAATGATCCATCTCCGGGTAGGCCAGCATCGTCATCCACTGCCATACCAGCGGCGCCTCGTGGGAGGCCGGATCCAACCGCGGGGTCTTGTAGACGCGGTGATTCCTGACGGCCGACAGGCTGGCCAGCACCGGGCTGTTGTAGAGGTCGTCGGGCTTTACCTCCGCGTCGTAGTAGTTCAGGAAGATGACGTCGGGATCCCAGGCCAGCAGCTGCTCCGCGTTCACGGTGACGATCGGCTGGTTGAGCCCCGCCTCGAACACGGCGTTCCTGACGCCCGCAGCCTGGAAGAAGTACTCGTTGCGGCCGAATACCGACAGCGCGTTGCTGCGGAACCGGTCGAAGAACACGATCCTCGGCCACTTGTCCTGCGGGATGCCGTTGAGCCGCTGGTCTATCGAGCTCTTGACGCTGTCCTGCCACGCCAGGAACGAGTTCGCCCTGTCCTCTCGGCCGACGATCTTGCCGATGATGGCGATGCGCTCTCTCTCGATCTCGTTCGTGCCGTAGCCGAGACCGACCACCGTCAGGCCGACCCTTTCCAGAGGCTCGATATAGTCCTCGACCCTCAAGGCCCACTGGATCACGACGTCCGGGTTGACCTTGAGCATCTCCTCGACGTTCGGGATGAACCCTTGGCGAACGACGTTGGTGTTGATGTTGGCGACCTCGGGAAAGAAGGTGCCGAGCACGCTGCTCATGATGACCGCCTGCGCGGCCGGATGCATGCCCACCAGATGCTGGGTGCCGTCATCGACGGCGATGAACATCGAGGCGATGGGCTTGGGAAGCACGACCACGCGCTGCGCCGGCTGCGCCAGCGTGATGGTCTTTCCACGTTGATCCTGGAAGACGATGTCGCCCGCCCGGGCCGCCAGCGGTGCCGCCAAGAGCAGCGATACCAGAACCCACTTGCCTGGATGACGCATGATGCCGGTTGCCCTTATCGTTTTCCGCCCAGGGCGGGCGTCATTTCATGCTCGAAAAGTTGCTCCGGCGCTGCGCCTCCGTCAACCGGGATGTCGGCTTGACGCCTTGCCTGGGCGTCCGTCTTGTCTGCGCACCGGCGCGGCAGGCGATGGGGGTTGCATTGCCGGCATGGCCGTGGCGCCGGCAACATCCATTCTTCTTGGACGTTGTTCTGTCGCGCGGCGTCCCGGCCTCGAGAGCGTTCCCGACCGTCCGGGCGAGCGACCCCGATCGGGAGGCGTCTTCATCATGCAGGCCACGACCGCCGCCGGTCCAACCGGCGAGAGCATCGGCATCGCCCGCTGGACCAGGCTCATGCCGGTGGCGATGCTGATCTACATCATCTCCTTCATGGACCGGACCAATATCGGCTACGCCTTCAACGGCCTCGCCCAGGATTTTCACATCGACAAGGCCCAGCAGGGGCTCGCCGGCGGCATCTTCTTCATCGGCTACGTGCTCCTGCAGATCCCCGGCGGCCAGCTCGCCGAGCGGTGGAGTGCCAAGAAGTTCATCGGCATCATGATCCTGGTCTGGGGCGTCTTCGCGATCTTCTGCGGCCTCGCCACGAGCTTCGGCCAGCTTTTGGTGGCCCGCTTCTTCCTGGGTGTCGCCGAGGGCGGGATCTGGCCGGCGATGCTCGTGCTGATCAGCCATTGGTTTCCCAGAAGCGAGCGGGCCCGGGCCTATGGCTTCTGGATGACCAATCTCGCCATCGCCTCGATCATCACCCAGCCGCTCTCGGGCTTCATCGTCGCCCACACGACCTGGCGCTGGCTCTTCATCATCGAAGGCGCCCTGCCGTTCGTCGTCGCGGCGCCGGTCTGGTGGGCCTTCATCAAGGACCGGCCTGCCGACGCGTCCTGGCTCTCGGCGAGCGAGCGGGAATGGATCACCAGCGAGACCGCCAAGGACCGGGCAGGCGATCCCGAGCACGTGCCCTTCTCGCGCGTCTTCAGCACTGGCGTCGTCTGGCAGCTCGTGCTCGTCTATTTCTTCGTCCAGGTGGGCTTCTATGGCCTCAATCTGTGGCTCCCGACGCTCCTCGAGAACGTCACCAAGGCCGGCTTCGGCGCGGTCGGCCTCATCGCCATGCTGCCCTATATCGTCGCCATCGCCTTCCTCTGGCTCAACGGGTGGGCCGCCGACCGCACGCGCCGCTACGGGCTGCACGTCTTCATCGCCATGGCGGTGGCAGCGGTCTGCCTCGTGCTCTCGATCGTCGTGGCCAAGACCCACATCGTCCTGTCGATCGGGCTCCTCTGCCTCGCGATGGGCGGTGCGCTCGGCTATGACGGGCCGTTTTGGGCCGCGGGCTCGACCGTGCTGCCGGCCGCGGTGGTGGGCGGCGCCATGGGGCTCATCAACGCCCTGGGTAATCTCGGCGGCTATCTCGGCCCCACCGTCGGCGGCTGGCTCCAGGACAAGAGTGGCGGCAGCTTCCTCGGCACGAGCTTCTTCCTCGGCGGCTCGCTGCTGCTGGCCGGCATCGTGATGCTGACCGTCCGCACGGGCCGAACGGCCGCACCGGTGGCCGATCAGGCGCGCCCGATCGCCTGAAGGCCCTCCTCGGCCTTTCTCGGCCGGCGCCACCTCTCTCGCTTGCCGCGACCCTCGCCGGGCGCGCCGCATCGTAGCGGAAGCGATGGCGGCCGCTTACCCTTCGCGCGGGCCCATCTCCACGCCGGGAGGCATCACGATGCCCCGAAGGCTCGACATTCCGCCGTTCTATCTCCTGTGCTCGCTCGTTCTGACGTGGCTTTTGCATCGGGGCCTTCCGGGGCCCCAGCTCGTTCACGGATCATGGCGCTGGCTCGGCCTTGTGCCGATCGCGGCCGGCGTCGCGCTGGCCATCGCCGCGGTGCGCAGCTTCAAGCGCGCCGGCACGGCCGTGCAGCCGTTCAGCGAGCCCTCCGTCGTCGTCACCACCGGGCCGTTCGCCTTCACCCGGAACCCCATGTATCTGGGCACGATGCTCTTGCTGCTCGGCTGGATCATCCTGCTCGGCAGCCTCGTGCCGCTCGTCGTCCTTCCCGCCTACTTCGCGCTCATCCACTGTCGCTTCGTGCTGCGCGAGGAGCCGTTCATGGCCGAGCGGCTGGGCGAGCCCTACGAGGCCTACCGCCGGCGCGTGCGACGCTGGCTCTGAGGCGGCGGGGCCTCACGCGGGCTTCCCGTCTTCCTCCGTCAACCTCGCCTCGAGGCGGTCGAGGAAGGCGGTCTGCGCCTTCACGAGCTTCTCGCGTGCCTCCTCGATGACCAGCCAGGCGGCCCGGTCGATCTCGGGAAAGGCTTGGCGCCGGCCCGAGCGCGGCGGCCACTCGATCTCGAAGCTGTTGCTGCGCAGGGCCGCCGGGTCGAGGTCCGCCTCGGCCGCGAAGGCATGCACCAGCTTGCCGCCCGCCTGGCGAACAGAGCCCAGCGGCAGCAGCGGCCCCTCGACCGAGAGGCCCGTCTCCTCGATGGTCTCGCGACGAGCGGCCGCCTCGGGGGCCTCGCCGGGCTCCATCTCGCCCTTGAAGATGGTCCAGCCGCCTTTTTCTTTTCTCGCCCAGTAGGGCCCGCCCATATGGCCCAGGAGCACCTCGAGGCCCGCTTCTCCGCGCCGCCAGATCAACAGGCCGGCGCTCTCCTTGGCCATCGCGGCTGGCGGAGCGCGGGGCCGCTCAGCCGGCGGCCGGGCTGCGCCGCCTGCGGGCCAGCAGCTCGCCCACGATGCCCCTGCGGAACAGCAGCACGCAGACGACGAAGACGGCGCCGATCAGCACCGTCACCGGGAATGCCCAGGTGGCGAGATAGGTCTGGAGGCTCACGACCAGGGCCGCACCCACCACCGGCCCGAACAACGTGCCGATGCCGCCCAGAAGCGTCATCAGGATCACCTCGCCTGACATCTGCCACTGCACGTCGGTGAGCGAGGCCAGCTGATAGACGAGCGCCTTGGTGCCGCCGGCGAGGCCGGCCAGCGCCGCCGACATCACGAAGGCGCCGAGCTTGTAGCGCTCGACCCGGTAGCCGAGCGAGATCGCGCGGGGCTCGTTCTCGCGGATTGCCTTCAGGACGTTGCCGAAGGGCGAGTTGACGATGCGCCAGACGGCGAAGAAGCCGAAGACGAAGACCGCCGCCACGAAATAGTACATCGGCAGCGACTGGTTGAGGTCGATGAGGCCGAAGAGATGGCCCCGCGGCACGCCCTGGATGCCGTCCTCGCCGTGGGTGAAGGGCACCTGCAGGCAGAGAAAATAGAACATCTGGGCCAGCGCCAGCGTGACCATCGCGAAGTAGATGCCCTGGCGGCGGATCGCGAGATAGCCGACGACGAGGCCAAGGAAGGCCGCGGCACGCCGTGCCGAGCAGGATGCCGATCTCGGGCGTCAGGCCCCAGTCCTTGACGGCGTAGGCCGTGACGTAGGCCGCACCGCCGAAGAAGGTGGCATGGCCGAACGACAGGAGCCCGACATAGCCGATCAGCAGGTTGAAGGCGCAGGCAAAGAGGGCGAAGCACAACACACCCATCAGGAAGACGGGGTAGAGGAAGAACGGGGCCACGATCAGGAAGACGAGGCCCAGAGCGATGAGGAGCGGGGTGATGCCGCCGCCGGCGCGCACCCGCTGGCCAAGCGTGCCGGCTCCGGTCGCCATGGCTCATTCCCTCCCGAACAGGCCGGCGGGCCGGATCATCAGCACCACGGCCATGATGACGAAGACCACGATGTTCGAGGCCTCGGGATAGAAGACCTTGGTCAGCCCCTCGAGCACGCCCAGAAGGTAGCCCGAGACGATGGCGCCGAGGATCGAGCCCATCCCGCCGATGACGACGACCGCGAAGACGACGATGATGAGGTTCTGCCCCATGAGCGGGCTCACCTGATAGACGGGCGCGGCCAGGACGCCCGCGAGCCCCGCCAGGCCCGCGCCCAGCGCGTAGGTGAGGGTGAGAAGGAGGGGCACGTTGACGCCGAAGGCCTGCACCAGCGTCGGGTTCTCGGTGGCGGCGCGCAGATAGGCGCCGAAGCGCGTCTTCTCGATCAGGAGCCAGGTGGCAAGGCAGACGACGAGCGAGGCCACGACCACGAAGCCCCGATAGATCGGCAGCACCATGAAGCCCAGATTGACCGCACCGGTCAGCACTGTCGGGGCCGCGTAGGGATTGCCCGAGGTGCCGAACCAGTAGCGAAAGAGCCCCTCCAGCACGAGGGCCAGGCCGAAGGTGAGGAGCAGCCCGTAGAGCGGGTCGAGGCGGTAGAGCCGGGCGAGAAAAAGCTTCTCGACCACGACGCCCGAGGCCGCGACCAGGAGCGGCCCGATGACCAGTGCCGGCCAGAAGCCGATGCCGGTCCAGCTCAGCAGCAGGAAAGGCCACGAAGGCGCCCAGCATGTATTGAGCGCCGTGGGCGAAGTTGATGACCCGCAGCATGCCGAAGATCACGGCGAGGCCGAGGCTCAGGAGCGCGTAGAACGAGCCGTTGATGAGCCCCAGGAGGAGCTGGCCCAGCAGGACCGGCAAGGGGTAGCCGAAGACCATCGTCATGGAGCGTGCCCTCACACACCCAGCGTGTCGTGGAGGAAGTCCATGCGCGCCTCGATCTGGGAGGCGGGGAAGCCGTCGATCATGCGGCCGTCCTCCATCACGTAGAAGCGGTCGGCGACCCGCCTGGCAAAGCGAAAGTTCTGCTCGACCAGGAGGATCGTCATGCCGCGCTCCTTGAGAGCCCGGATCACCTCGCCGATGCGCTGCACGATCACCGGCGCCAGCCCCTCGGTCGGCTCGTCCAAGAGGAGCATGCGGGCACCGTCCGGAGGATGCGGGCGATCGCCAGCATCTGCTGCTCGCCGCCCGAGAGCTTGGTGCCCTGGCTCGTGCGGCGCTCCTCGAGATTGGGAAAGAGCCGATAGATCTCCTCGAGCGCTCACGCCGCCCTCGGCCACCGTGGGCGGCAGGAGCAGGTTCTCCTCGACGTCGAGGCTGGCGAAGATGCCGCGCTCCTCGGGCACGTAGCCGAGCCCGCGCCGCGCCACCTGATGCAGCGCCAGCGGCATGAGGTCCTGGCCCCTGAGCCGGATCGTGCCCTCGCGCTTGCGCACGATGCCCATGATCGCCCGGAGCGTCGTCGTCTTGCCGGCGCCGTTGCGGCCCAAGAGGGTCACCGTCTCGCCCTCGCGCACCTCGAGGTCGACGCCATGCAGCACATGGCTCTCGCCGTACCAGGCCTGGAGCCCCTGGACGCTGAGCAGGGCGCCCTCAGTCATGCTCGGTTCCCATATAGGCCTCGCGCACGCGGGGATCGGCGCTGACCTCCTCGTAGGTGCCCTGGGCCAGGATCTCGCCGCGCGCCAGCACGGTCACGGCGTGGCAGAGGTCGGCCACGACCGAGAGATTGTGCTCGACCATGAGGACGGTGCGGTCCCGGGCCACCGTGCGGACGAGATCGGCGATGCGGCCGATGTCCTCGTGGCCCATCCCCGCCATCGGCTCGTCCAGCAGCAGCATCGCCGGATCCAGCGCCAGCGTCGTCGCGATCTCGAGCGCCCGCTTGCGGCCGTAGGCGAGCTCGGCCGCGGGCACGTCGGTGAACTCCTGGAGGTTGACGGCCTTGATCAGCTCCTCGGCGCGCCCGTCCAGCACCTCGAGCGACCGGCTCGAGCGCCAGAACTGGGTGGCGAGGCCGCCCTGCCGCTGCAGCGCCACCCTGAGATTGTCCAGACCGTCAGATGCGGGAACACGGCCGAGATCTGAAACGAGCGCACGAGGCCCAGGCGTGCCACCTCGGCCGGCTTCAGGCGCGTGATGTCCTGCCCCTTGAACAGGATCTGGCCCTGCGTCGGCTCGAGGAACTTGGTCAGCAGGTTGAAGACGGTGGTCTTGCCGGCACCGTTGGGCCCGATCAGCGCATGGATCGTGCCCTCGTGGACCTCGAGATCGACGTTCTTGACGGCGACGAAGCCCAAGAACTCCTTCGTCAGCCCGCGCGCGGCGAGCACCACGGCGCCAGGGGCGCCGTGGGCCGCCGACATCGCGGCAGGCCTGGCCGCCGCCACGGGCGTCACTGCACCAGCGGGCAGCCGCTGTCCTTGGCCGCCGTGTAGGCCTTGTCGCCGGGGACGGTCGCGAGGAGCTTGTAGGCGTCCCACGGGCCCTTGCTCTCGGAGGGCTTCTTGACCTCGAAGAGGTACATGTCGTGGACCATGAGGCCCGTGGGCTGGACCGTGCCGTGCTCGGCGAAGAAGTCCTCGACGGGCATCGCGTGCAGCTCCTTTGCCACCGCCTCGGTCTCGTCGGTGCCCGCGGCCTTGATGGCCTTGAGGTACTGCGTCACGGCCGAGTAGGTGCCGGCCTGGATCATGTTCGGCATCCGCCCGGTGCGCTTCATGTAGCGCTCGGCGAAGGCGCGGCTGGCATCGTTGCGGTCCCAGTAATAGCCCTCGGTGAGGACAAGGCCCTGTGCTGCCTGCAGGCCCAGCCCGTGCACCTCGGCCAGCGTGAACAGCAGCGCCGCCATCTTCTGGCCGCCCGCGACGATGCCGAAATCGGCCGCCTGCTTGATCGCGTTCGCGGTGTCGAGGCCGGCATTGGCGAGGCCCACGACCTTCGCGCCCGAGCCCTGCGCCTGCAGCAGGAAGGAGGAGAAGTCGGTGGTGCTCAAGGGGTGGCGCACCGAGCCCAGAACCTTGCCGCCCTCCTCCTTGACGATGGCCGAGGTGTCGGCCTCGAGCTGGTAGCCGAAGGCGTAGTCGGCGGTGAGGAAGAACCAGGTGTCGCCGCCCGCCTTGACCAGGGCACCGCCGGTGCCGACCGCGAGAGCGTGCGTGTCGTAGGCCCAATGGAAGCCGTAGGGCGAGCACTGCTTGCCGGTCAGCACCGTGGTCGCAGCACCCGTCACGATGTCGATTTTTTTCTTCTCCTTCGAGAGCTGCTGGACCGCCAGCGCCACCGAGGAGGTGGTGAGCTCCATGATCGAGTCGACCTTGTCGACGTCGTACCACTGGCGCGCGATGCTGGAGGCGATGTCGGGCTTGTTCTGATGATCCGCGCTGACGATCTCGATGGGCGCGTCCAGAACCTTCCCGCCGAAGTCCTCGACCGCCATCTTCGCCGCCTCGACCGACCATTTGCCGCCGAAGTCGGCATAGACGCCCGACTGGTCGTTCAGGATGCCGATCTTGACGACATTGTCGGAGATCTCGGCGAAGGCGGGCGCGGAGAGCGCAGTCAAGGCGGTTGCGGCGAGGAGCAGGCTCAGCCGTTTCATTGAGGCACCTCCCAAGGATGGATGATCAAGGCTTAGCCTGCCCAGAGCGATCCGATCCAGCTTCTTCGGATCGGTCAGCTGCGGAGGATGGTCAAGGCCGCCGTGGCCATGACCTGGCAGCCCAGAACGATGTCCTCGTCCTTGGTATTCTCGGTCCAATGGTGGCTGATCCCGCCGATGCTCGGCACGAACAGCATGCCCGCCGGCATGATCCGGGCGAAGATCTGCGCATCGTGGCCGGCGCCGCTCGGCATGCGCAGGTGGAGGCCGGGCGCGTGCTCCTCGGCGGCGCGCTCGAGCGCGTCCTGGAACGGCTCGGCCATCACTTTCGGCACGGACTGGGAGAGGACCTCGAGGCGGCACCGGCAAGGTCCCGTCCGGTCGGCCTCGGCCACCAGCTCCTCGAGCGTGCGCTCGAGAAGGACGAGCCGCTCGGGATCGGCGTCGCGGAACTGAAAGAGCATCTCGGCCCCGCCCGGGATGATGCTGGGTGCCCCCGGATCGAGGGTGATGCGGCCCGTGGTCCACACGGTGCGCGGCCCGGCCACCTCGGGAAAGCGGCGGTCGATCGCGGCGGCGAGGCGGACGAGGGCCAGGCCCGCATCCTTGCGGATCGCCATCCGCGTCGTGCCGGCATGGTTCTGCGCGCCCTCGAAGACGATGCGGAACTGCCAGATCGCGACGATGCTGGTGACGACGCCCACCTTGAGACCGCTGCTCTCGAGCGTGTCGCCCTGCTCGATATGCGCCTCGAGGAAGCCCTTGTAGCGGCTGGGATCGAGCTGCTCGCGCGGCCGGCCGGCGAGGCCCGCGCGCTCGAGCGCCACCCTGAGCGGCGTCTCGTCGTAGCGGTTGGTGAGCGCGTCGATCTCCTCGTCGGGCAGGAGGCCGCAGAGCGAGCGGCTGCCGATGAAGGAGCCATAGTGCCCCTCCTCGTCGGCGATGCCCACGACGTCGAGAGGCAGGCCGCGCAGCATCGGGATCCGCCCCGAGGGCACGCGCCACCTCGAGCCCGTAGACGACGCCCAGCGCCCCGTCGAGCCAGCCGGCCTGGTTCTGGCTCTCGACGTGCGAGCCGATCAGCAGGCGCGGGCCGTCCGCCGGATGGCGCCCCAGGACGTTGCCGATGCCGTCGATCACGACCTCGCGCCCGGTCTCGCGCAGGCGCTCCGCCAGCCATTCGCGCGCCGCCATGTCCTCGGCCGAGTAGGTCGGGCGATGGACGCCGGTCTTGTAGCGGCCGAACCCGGCGAGGGTGCGCAGGTCGGCGAGCAGCCGGTCGCCATCGATCTTGGACATGGGCGTTCTCCTGGGGCTCGGGAGGTGAGGGCGGAACGCGGGTCTCGCCGTCGGCAAGGATGCGTCGGATCGGCCGCCGCGTGAAGCCGGGGCGCCGCGCACCCGTGCAGCGGCCTTTCCGGTCTGATAGCATCGAGGCCAAACTGAAGAACCGTCGCTCGGCTCGTAGAGGATACGTCAGATGTCGTCAGGAGCATCCGCCAACTCGACCACCTGCGCCTCGGGCGTCATCGGGGCAATCTTCCGGCTGGCGCTTCTCGCCCTGCTGCTCGTCGGCGGCGTCCGGGTCTTGCCCGTCGCAGCCGCCGAGACGACGCCTGCCCCGGCCGAGGGGACCGCCGCGACGCCCGTTCAGGTGCAGGAGCTCTTGAAGCTGCTGGCGGATCCGGCCGTGCAGGGCTGGATCGCCAAGCATGAGGCGGCCCCACCCTCGAGTGAGCCCGCGGCGACGTCGAGCGGCGCCTCGAGCGACATGGCGGGCATGGGCGGGGCCATGGGGCTGCAGGAGCAGATGGGCAACCGGCTCAGTGGCATACGCGACCACCTCCAGGGCGTGGTGGCGGCAGTGCCGAGGCTGCCCGCGGACTTCGGCCGCGCCCACGCGATCATCATGGACTCGCTCTCGGGGAGCGGCCTCGGGCGGATCGTGATGCTGGTGGCGCTGTTCGTCGGCATGGGCTTTCTCGTCGAATGGATCTTCTGGCGCACGAGCGCCGGGTTGCGGACGCGGATCATCAACGCGTCGGTCACCTCCGTCCGCGACCGCCTGATCGCCACCGTGATGCGGCTCGGCTTCGGCGTCACCTGGGTTCTGGCCTTCGCCATCGGCAGCGTCGGCGCCTTCCTCCTCTTCCCCTGGCCGCCGCTGCTGCGCGAGCTGGTGCTGGGCTATCTCATGGTTTTCCTCGTCATCCGGATGGCCTACGTCGGTCACCCGCTTCGTCTTCTCGCCTGGCGCCGAGCGCTTCCGTCTGGTCCCGATGAGCGCCGCGCGCGCCCGCATGTGGACACGGGGCCTCCAGCTCTTCGTGGGCTGGTTCGCCTTCGGATGGTTCACGATCGGCGCGCTCGGCCTCCTGGGCTTCCCGACCGGAGGCTCGTCGCCTCGTCGCCTACGCGCTGGGGCTTGTCCTGCTCGGCATCGCCCTTTGGATGATCTGGCGCAGCCACGCCATCAGGATGGCCGAGCATACGGCCGAGGCGCCCTCGGCCCCCCGCTTCGGCAAGCTCTGGCCCATCCTGCTCTCCGCCGCGGCCGTGATCATGTGGGGCCTTTGGGTCGCCGGCATGATGCGCGTCTTCTGGCTGCTCGTCGTCCTGCTGGCCCTGCCGCCGCTGCTCGGCGCGGCGCATCGGATGGTCCTGCACCTGTTCCGCTCCCCGGTGGAGGAGGAGGCCGGGATCGCCCCGCCGCCGAGCGTGCTGGTCGCCGCCACGGAGCGCGGCCTCCGTGCGCTCCTGATCATCGGTGCTGCGCTTCCTGCTCGCCTGGGCCTGGGGCATGGGCCTCGGCCAGATCACCGGCGGCACGACCATCGGCATGCGTCTCCTGGCGGGCGCGCTCAATGCGGTGGTCATCCTGCTGCTCGCCGACTTCGCCTGGCATCTGCTGCGCGCGTTCATCGACCGGCAGCTCGCCACCACGGATGGCGGGCCTCACGCCGAGGGCGCCGAGGCCAGCCGGCAGGCGAGGCTCCGGACGCTCCTGCCGATCCTCCGCAACATCGCCTTCGTCGTGCTGGTCGTGATGGCGGTGCTGATGGTGCTCTCGTCGCTGGGCGTGCAGATCGGCCCGCTCCTGGCCGGCGCCGGCGTCGTCGGCGTCGCCATCGGCTTCGGCGCCCAGACGCTCGTGAAGGACATCATCTCCGGCATGTTCTTCCTGCTCGACGACGCCTTCCGTGTGGGCGAGTACATCGTGAGCGGCAGCGTGAAGGGCACGGTCGAGTCGTTCTCGCTGCGCTCGGTGAAGCTCCGCCACCATCGCGGCCCGCTCTACACGGTGCCCTTCGGCTCGCTGGGCGCCATCCAGAACCTGTCCCGCGACTGGGTCATCGACAAGCTGATGGTCAATGTTACCTACGATACCGATCTCGACCAGGTGAAGAAGGTCATCAAGGCAGGTCAGCAAGGAGCTCATGGAGGACCCCGAGCTCGCCGCCATCATCCTCGAGCCGCTGAAGTCGCAGGGTGTTGCGGAGATGGGTGACTTCGCGATCCAGATCCGGATGAAGATCAAGACCAAGCCGGGCGAGCAGTTCGTCGTCCGCCGGGTGATCTACGACAAGCTGAAGAGGCACTTCGCCGCCGAACGACATCCACTTCGCGCCTCCCGACCGTCACGGTGGCCGGCGGCGAGGGCGACGGCGCCGACCTCGGCGGTGGCGCAGCGTGCGATCGAGATGACGCGGCCGGAGACCGCAGGCGGCCGAGTAGGGCCCGGACGGCAGGCGAGGGGATGGCGATGTCGATGATGTGCGACGCGCGGGCCCGCGATCTCGACCATGCCGCCCGGCGCGCGCTCGGACCGGCTGCGTCGGGAGGGGCTCGTGGGCGAGGCGCTGGCGGCTGAGGCGACAGCCGAGGTCGCCGCCATCTGGGCTCACCTGCCCGAGGACGCGATCGCCGCCGCCGTCAGCCGGTGTCTCGCGAGCCCCGCTCTTCCCGCGGAAGACGGAGCCGAGCGCAGCGCTGCCACGCCCGCCAGATCCCGAGCGAAGCTGACCTCGAGCCCCTGCGCGCGGGCGAGGTCCGCCAGCGCCTCGGCCTGGCCGGCGCCCAGCTCGAGCAGCGCCACGCCGTCCCGGCGCCAGGAGGCCCGGCAGCGCCGGCAGAATGCGGCGGTAGTCGTCGAGCCCGTCGAGCCCGGCCAGCCAGCGCCGAGCGCGGCTCGAAGACTCCCTGACCTCGGGCTCCAGCCCCGCCATCTCGCCCTCCGCCACATAGGGCGGGTTGGCGAGGACGAGGTCGAAGCGGCCCGCGAAGCGCCGCTCGTCCAGTCGCCCTGGACCAGCAGCAGCCGGCGCTCGACGCCGTGCCGCCGGGCATTGGGCGCGGCCACGGGCGAGCGCCGCTGGCCGAGCGTTCCACGGCTACGCCCAGGGCCGCCGGCAGAGCGTGAGCGCGGTGACGGCGAGGCATCCCGAGCCGGTGCCGAGATCGAGGAGACGGAGCCCGGCCGCGCGATCGGGCAGGGCCGACGAGCGCCTCCTCGACCAGAAGCTCGGTCTCCGGGCGCGGCACCAGCACCGCCGGCGAGACCTCGAACAAAAGACCAAAAAACTCGCGCTCGCCCAGCAGATAGGCCAGCGGCTCGCGGCCGAGCCTTCGCTCGACCAGCGCCTCCAGCAGGGCGCGCTCGTCCGGCGCAACGGGGCGCTCCGGACTGGGCTATCTGCCGCTCGCGCGTCAGCCCGGTCGCACGCTGCACCAGCAGACGCGCATCGAGATCGGCGCTGTCGATGCGGCCTGCGCGCAGCCTCGCGCGGACGCCCTGCAGCGCCCCTTGGACCGTCGAGGCGGGGTCAGTCGACCTCGGCAAGCCGCGCCGCCTGCTCCTCGGAGATCAAGGCGCCCACCAGCTCTTCCAGCGCCTCGCCCGAGAGCACCTGCTCGAGCTTGTAGAGAGTGAGGCCGATGCGGTGGTCCGTGACCCGGTTCTGCGGAAAGTTGTAGGTGCGGATGCGCTCCGATCGGTCGCCCGAGCCCACCTGGCCGCGGCGGCTCGCCGCCCGCTCGGCGTCGAGGGCCGAGCGCTCCGCGTCGTAGAGCCGGGCGCGCAGGATCTTCATCGCCTTGGCGCGGTTCTTGTGCTGCGACTTCTCGTCCTGGATCGCGACGACGAGGCCGCTCGGCAGGTGGGTGATGCGGACGGCGCTCTCGGTCCGGTTGACGTGCTGCCCGCCGGCGCCCGAGGCACGGTAGACGTCGATCCGCAGGTCCTTCTCGTCGATGTCGATGTCGACATCCTCGGCCTCGGGCAGCACCGCCACGGTCGCGGCCGAGGTGTGGATGCGCCCGCCGCCCTCGGTGACGGGAACGCGCTGCACGCGATGCACGCCCGCCTCGAACTTGAGATGGGCGAAGACACCCCGGCCCTCGACGCTGGCCGTCGCCTCCTTGATCCCGCCCAGATCCGTCTCGCTCATCGCCAGGATCTCGAAGCGCCAGCCTTTGATGTCGGCATAGCGCTGGTACATGCGCAAGAGATCGCCAGCGAAGAGCGCCGCCTCCTCGCCGCCCGTCCCCGCCCGCACCTCGAGGATGGCGCTCTTCTCGTCCGCCGCGTCCCGCGGCAGCAGGAGCACCTGGACCTGCTGGCGCAGCGCCGGCAGCCGCTCCGCCAGCTCCGCCCGCTCGGCCTGGGCCAGCTCGCGCATCTCGGGATCGCCGCCGCTGTCGCGAGCGAGCGTGGCCAGCTCCCGGTCCTCGGCCTCGGCGGCGCGGAACGCCTCGATGCCGGCCACGACCGGATCGAGCTCGGCCAGCTCCCTGCCCAGCCGCGCATAGTCGGCGGCACTGGCCGTCACCAGGAGGGCGTTCAGCTCCTCGCGGCGCGCCAGGATGGCGTCGAGCTTATGATCGAAGGCGGTCGTGCTCATGATGGCGGCGATAGGTGCCGGGGCCGCGGCACAGGGTCAAGCGGTCTTGCTGGACGTGGGCTCGAGCAGGCGCGGGCCCGGGCCCTCCTCGGCCAGCACGTCCCAGGGATTGCGCAGCGGGCAGTCCTTCGTCGACAGGCACCCGCAGCCGATGCAGCCATCGAGCTCGTCGCGCAGCCGGGTCAGCCGCAGGATCCGGGCGTCGAGGTCCGCCCGCCAGCGTGCCGACAGCTGACTCCAGTCGTCCGCCGTGGGCACACGCCCGTCCGGCAGCGCGCTCAGAGCCTCGGCGATCGTGGCGAGCGGAACGCCCACCCGCTGCGCCACCTTGATGACCGCGACGCGGCGCAGCACCTCGCGCGGATAGCGGCGCTGGTTGCCCGGGCTGCGCCAGCTCCGGATCAGCCCCTTCGCCTCGTAAAAGTGGATGGCCGAGACGGCGAGCCCGCTGCGCTCCGCCACCTCGCCCACCGTGAGCGCCTTGCCGATGCTGCTCGGACCGGCCTGTCGCATACCCTTGACCTCAACCATGCTTGAGGTTCTATGCCGCCGCTCGTGGACCGACAAGCCCGGAGCGCCCAGCGCATGAGCAAGAAGATCGACCTCGCCCTGATCTACGGCAGCACGCGGGAGGGCCGCTTCTGCGACATGGTCGCCGGCTGGGCCGCGGACCTGATCGCCGCCCAAGAGGATTTCTCGCTCGACGTCGTCGACCCCGCCGCCATCGAGCACGCCTCGGCCGAGGGCCGGCAGGCGCTCCGCGCCCGCATCGGCCGGGCGGAGGCTTTTGTCGTCGTGACGCCCGAGTACAACCATTCCTACCCGGCACCGCTCAAGGCGCTCATCGACACAGCACACGGCGAGTGGTGGACCAAGCCCGTGGCCTTCGTCTCCTATGGCGGCGTCTCGGGCGGCCTGCGGGCCGTGGAGCATCTGCGCCACGTCTTCGCCGAGCTCCACGCCGTAGGCATCCGCGACAGCGTCAGCTTCGCCAACGCCCGCGCGCAGTTCGACCCCGAGGGCCGGCCGCATGACCCCGAGGCCGTGGGCAAGGCCATGGCCACCATGCTCGGCCGCCTCGCCTGGTGGGCGCTGGCCCTGCGCGAGGCGAGGCAAGCCCGGGCCTACCCGGAGGCCGTCGCATGAGTGGGGAGGGCCTCGGCATCGCCGGCAAGCGCGTCCTCGTCCTCGGCCGCTCGCCCGCGGTGCTCGAGACCGTGATGCAGGAGCTGGCCGACCTCGGCCTCCATGTCGAAGGCTCGATCGAGGCCGAGCGTGCGCCCGAGCTGTTCGACGCCCGGTCGTTCGACCTCATCGCCTTCGGCGGCGGCCTCCACGGCCCGGTCGCGGAACGGCTGAAGGAGAGCTTCAGGCGCCAGAGCCCGGAGGCCCGCTTCCTCGATACCTGGGCACCGCGCGCGGTCCGCGAGATCGCAGCGGCGCTCGCGGAGGCGGGGAAAAAGCCGGCGGTCGATCTCGACGCCTACTGCGCCCGCATCGGCTATGCGGGGCCGCTCGAGCCCACGCTCGCGACGCTGCGGGCGCTGGTCGAGCATCACCCCGCCGCCATTCCCTTCGAGGCGATCGACGTGCTTCTCGACCGCGGCGTCGATCTCTCCTCCGCCGCGGTCGACGCCAAGCTGATTCACGCCCGCCGCGGCGGCTACTGCTTCGAGCAGAACGGCCTTTTGCGGCGCGTCCTCGTGGCGATCGGCTTCGACGTCGAGATCCTGGTCGGGCGCGTGCTCTGGCGGGCACCGCCCGGTGCTCCGCCGCGGCCCCGCACCCACATGGCCCTCAAGGTCACGATCGAGGGCACGCCTTGGCTCGCCGATGTGGGCTTCGGCAGCTCCGTTCCGACGGCACCCTTGCGGATCGACACAGGCGAGCCGCAGCCCACCGCGCACGAGGCTTTTCGCGTCGTCGCCTTCGGCAGCGGCCTCCAGGTCCAGGCCCGGCTCGAGGAGCGCTGGGCCCCGCTCTACCAGCTGGCACCCGAGCCGCAGGAGGAGGTGGATCTCGAGCCGGCCAACTGGTTCACCTCGACGCATCCGGCCTCGCCCTTCCGCAGCGCGCTGGTCGTGGCACGGGTGACGCCGGAGGCGCGCTCGACCCTGCTGAATGGCCAGCTGACCGTCCGGCGTCCCGGTGGCCTCGTGGAGCGCCGGCAGCTCGACGCGGGCGGTATCGAGGAAGCCCTGGCCGAGCGCTTCGGCCTCGCGGTCGAGCCCGCTTGGCTGCCGGTCATCGAGCGCGCCGCCGCCGCCGGGTAAGCGGCACCGGGTGCTATCGGTGGTGGCCGGCGAGCGCCGTCTCGCCCTCGAGCTCCGGCGCCTTGAGCCGGGTGGCGATCAGCAGGCCCGCCTCCTCGAGGATCGGGTAGGCCACCGCCGTCAGGTGCGAGTTGATGCGCTTCAGGTCGCGGATCACGTCGAGATGCAGGCTGCTCGTCTCGAGGGTGTCGGTGCGGCCGGCGCCCAGCCGCTCGAGATGGCTCTCGGTCGCCTCGCGCTCGGCGTCGCGCAGCGCCGTCTTGCGGCGTACCAGCTCGCGGGCGAGGCCCACGTCGCGCGAGAGGAAGACGTTGAGGGCGAGGCGCATGTCGCCCATCACCCGCTCGTGGAAGGCGCGGATCTCGGCCTTGCCGTCGGGCGAGAACCTGAGCTTGTGCTTGATCTTCTTGGCCGCGAGCTCCATCAGGTTGCGGTCGATGATGTCGCCCACATGCTCGAGGTTGGTCGTGAAGGTCAGGATCTCGATGCAGCGGCGGCTCTCCGCCGGATCGAGGTCCTCGCGCGACACCTGGGTGAGATAGAGCTTCAAGGCCTCGTGCAGCGCGTCGACGACGTCGTCCTCGGCCTCGACGGCTTTCGCGAGCTTGATGTCGTCGCTCTCGAAGACGCCGATCGCGCGTGCCAGCATGCCCATCACGATGTCGCCCATGCGCAGCGCCTCGCGGGCGGCGCAGGCCAGCGCCTCGGCCGGCGTGTCGAGCGCCTCCTGGTCCAGATGGCGCGGCCGCCTCGCGTTCTCCTCGACCGGCTGGTCGGGCAGGAGGCGGGTGCAGAGCCGGCCCACGAGATCGAGCAGCGGCAACATGAGGGCCGCCACGAGGAGGTTGAAGCCCGTATGGGCGTCCACCACCTGGCGTGCCGGATCGGCGGCGGCGAGGCCCAAGAGCCCGGCCAGCTCGGGCAGGACGAGCAGCAGCGGCAGCGCCACGACGAGGCGCATCAGGAGGTTGCCGAGCTGCGCCCGTCTCGCTGGCGCCGAGCTGCCGGCCGTGATGACGACGGGCGCCACCGCCCCGCCGATGTTGGCGCCGAGCACGAGGGCGATCGCGAGGTCGGGGCCGACCAGATGGTTGCTCGCGAGCGACATCACGAGCAGCACGACCGCGAGGCTCGAATGGGCGAGCCAGGTGAGAAGGGCCGCCAGCACAAAGGCCAGCGGCGGCGAGCCGGCGAGGCCGGCCATCAGCGTCGGCAGGATGTGCGCCTCGCGCAGCGGTGCCGTCGCGTCCACCGTCATCTCGAGGGCCACCAGCATGAGGCCGAGGCCGATCGCCACACGGCCCAGATGCCGTGGCCGCGAGCTCGCGGTGAGGAAGAAGAGGCTGACGCCCAGCACAAGCAGCACCGGGGCCAGCCACCAGGGCTTGAAGGCCAGGATCTGGGCCACGAAGGTCGTGCCGACATTGGCCCCCAGCATCACCGCCAGCGCCGGCACGGTCGCGATGAGCCCTCGGCCGGCGAAGGACGAGACCATGAGCGAGGTGGCGGTGCTGCTCTGCAGGATGGCCGTGACGCCGAGCCCGGCCGCGAAGGCGCTCAGCCTGCGGCGCGACCAGGCGCCGACCACGCGCCGGAGATCGGCGCCATAGGCCCGGGTGATGCCGGTGCGCACCATGCGCACGCCCCACAAAAGCAGGGCCACCCCGCCTGCCACATGGATAAGGATATCCGTCGCCTGAACTCCCCTGGGCCGCGCCCGGCCCGCATGCGAGTTCCGGCCCGAACGGCGGAAGTGCTGCTTCCAGTGCTACCGCTCGCTCCAGGCGCTGTCAAAGAACCGTCACGAAATCGTCACAAAGCCTCCGTGGGGCCAACGGCTTCCACCAGCCCGGGTTCCGCGCCGGACCGCCTCGACCCCACAGCCGCCGCGGCAGTCCGACCATGACGGCGCCGTCAGCCGCTGCCTATGACAAGAGTTCACAGGAGACAGGCAGGGAGAAAGCTGAAAGGATCAGACGGCGGTGCGCAGACGCTCTGCCAGCGTGTCTGCGGACAGCTCTTCCTCGGTGCCGCTCTGGAGGTCGCGCAGCCGTACCACGCCGCGGGCCAGCTCGTCGTCGCCGATCGAGGCCGCGAGCCGTGCGCCCAGGCGGTCGGCCCGCTTCATGCGCTGCCCGGGTTTTCCCTTGAACGCTAGCTCGACGGCGATGCCCTCCCGCCGCAGCCGGTGCGCGAGCGTCCAGGCCTGCGCCTCGGCGGCTGGGCCGATCGGGACGATGGCCAAAGGTGCCGTCTCGGCCGGCTGCTCCTCGAGCATCAGGCCCAGCCGCTCGACGCCCGCGGCCCAGCCCACGCCCGGCACGTCGGGGCCGCCCATGGTGCGCATCAGGCCGTCATAGCGGCCGCCCGCCATCACCGTGCCCTGCGCGCCCAGCGTCGTCGTCGTGAACTCGAACGCCGTGTGGGTGTAGTAGTCGAGGCCGCGGACCAGCCGCGGGCTTTCCCGAAACGCGACGCCGAGCCGGTCCAGCCCCTCGCGCACCCGGTCGTAGAAGACACGGCTCTCCTCGTTGAGATGGCCCTCGAGAAGGGGAGCCTCGGCCAGGACGGCGCGGTCGCCCTCGTCCTTGCTGTCCAGGATGCGCAGCGGGTTGCGCTCCAGGCGGGCGAGGCTGTCCTCGGAGAGCCGATCCTTGTGGCCCGAGAGATAGCCCACCAGGATCTCGCGGTAGGCGTGCCGGCTGGCAAGGTCGCCCAGCGTATTGAGCTCGAGCGTCACCCGGTCCGGGCCCAGGCCCAGCGCCTCCAGGATGTGGGCACCCAGCGCGATCACCTCGACGTCGCCCATCGGCTCGGGCGCCCCGATCAGCTCGACGCCGATCTGGTGAAACTCCCGCAGCCGGCCCTTCTGCGGCCGCTCGTAGCGGAACATCGGGCCGAAATAGAAAAACTTGAGCGGCAGCTGCTGGGTCAGGCCGCCGGTGATCACGGCGCGCACGATGCTGGCGGTGTTCTCGGGCCTGAGCGTCAGGCTGTCGCCGCCCCGATCCTCGAAGGTGTACATCTCCTTCGTCACGACGTCGCTGGCGTCGCCCAGGCTGCGCGCGAAGACCTCGGTGAACTCGAAGACCGGCGTCTCGATCTCGCCATAGCCATAGAGATCGGCCACAGCCCGTGCCGTCTCCGCCACCTTGCGCTGGCGGCGCATCTCGGCACCCATGATGTCGTGGGTGCCGCGGACCGGCCTCGCCTCGCTCATGATCGGCCGCCCGCCAGCTCAGTCATCGCCAGCTCAGGCATCGACCGGAGACTCGGCCCCAACGTCGCTCCACATAGTCCAGCACCAGCTCCTGGAATTCCTCGGCGATGCGCTCGCCCCTGAGCGTCTTCGCCTTCTTGCCGTCGATAAAGACCGGGGCCGTGGGGCTCTCGCCCGTGCCCGGCAGGCTGATGCCGATGTCGGCGTGCTTGCTCTCGCCCGGCCCGTTGACGATGCAGCCCATCACCGCGACGTTCAGGGTCTCGACACCCGGATAGCGCGTCTTCCAGATCGGCATCTGGCTCTGCATGAAGCCGTCTATCTTCTGCGCCAGCTCCTGGAAGACGGTGCTCGTGGTGCGTCCGCAGCCCGGGCAGGCCGCCACCTGGGGCAGGAACGAGCGCAGCCCGAGGGCCTGGAGAACCTGCTGGCAGGCCAGCACCTCGTTGGTGCGGGGCTCCGTCGGGCTGGGCGTCAGCGAGGCGCGGATCGTGTCGCCGATGCCGTCCTGCAGCAGCAGCGTGAGCGCTGCCGTCGTGGCGGCGATGCCCTTGATGCCCATGCCCGCCTCGGTGAGCCCCAGATGCAGCGCGTAGGTCGAGCGCCGCGCCAGCTCGCGGTAGACGGCCACCATGTCCTGCACCCGGCTCACCTTGGCCGAGATGACGATCATCTCGGCGCCCGAGGCCCAGGCGCTCGGCGGCACCGGCGCTCTCGAGGGCGGAGCGCACCAGCGCCTCGCGCAGCACGAAATCGGCCGGCTGCGGGTCCGGCCGGCGGCCGTTCTCGTCCATCAGGCGGGCCGCCAGATCCTGATCGAGCGAGCCCCAGTTGACGCCGATCCGCACCGGCCGGTCGTGGCGCAGCGCCGCCTCGATCATCATCTCGAACTGGCGGTCGCGCTTGTCGCCGAAGCCCACATTGCCCGGATTGATGCGGAATTTCGCGAGCGCCTGCCCCATCTCCGGGAAGTCGGCCAGCAGCCGGTGGCCGTTGTAGTGGAAATCGCCCACGAGCGGCACGTCCACGCCCTGGGCGTCGAGGCGCTCGCGGATCTCGGGCACGGCCGCCGCGGCCTCGGGCGTGTTCACGGTGATGCGCACGATCTCCGAGCCGGCGCGGGCGAGCTCCAGAGCCTGGGCCGCGGTCGACCGTGCGTCGGCCGTGTCCGTGTTGGTCATCGACTGGACGACGACCGGAGCACCGCCGCCGATCGTGATCCCGCCGACGCGCACGGGCACCGTCCGGTGCCGGCGGATCTCCGAGAGAGCAACCATCTGGGCGTTTCCTGGCTCAGCGCAGCGTCATCAGCCCCAGATGGGGCAGCGGGTGCGTCGCAGCAAGCGCTCTTTTGTGCCTAGCGGCTGGCCGAAAGCCGCGCCCTGAGCCCTTCGGCCGTAAGCGGAACGTCGCGCATCACGTGCCCGTCGGGGCCGAGCGCGCCCAGATTCCGGCCGTCCACCAGCACGTCGAGGCCGCCGGCATTGCCCGTCCAAAGCGCCAGATCGCCGCGGTCGGGAACGGTGAAGCGCTCGCCCGCCTGGAGCGTCCAGGTGCGGACATACTGGCGGTCCCTGCTGCGTACCTGGACCCAGCTCTCCTGGCTCGCGACGAGAACGACACGATCATCGGCGCCGACCCCCGCCGGCGCAGCGCCACCCGACGCGGGCCCGCCACTCTCGAGCGAGGCGAGCAGCGCCCGCGCCCCCCCGCGATCTGCGCTCGTCGTGCTCGCCGCGGCAACGGGGTCGGCGGCCTCGGTGGCCGAAGCGGCTGCGCGCGTGCTCGCCGCCGGCGTCCCGAGCGGCGCCGTCTCGCCCGCGGAGGGTGCTGCCGTCAGGGGATCGGGCGTGCCCGGCGCTGCAGCCGCGGGCGTCGCTGCCGCCGCGCTCGTCGCCGGCAGGGTCGTCTCGCCCGCGGACGCCACGCGGCCGTCCCGCAGCGCGGTCTGCGCGTCGATCGAGAGGGTCGGCGCCGCCAGCGCCTGCGGGCCGACAACCGTCGAGGCCGGCGTGATCGGCGGCTGCGGGGTCGAGGCGAGGGCGCTTTCCGGATCGGCGGCCATCGAGGCGAGCGGGGCCACGCCCTGGGGTTGGGTCGCCACCTCGTTGGCCGCCGGCGTGGCCGCGGTGGCGCTGGTCGCGACCGAGCTCGAGCGGTCGGCGTCCGGCGCCTGCCCCGCCGGGCCCTCGTCGCCGAGCGTGAAGACCTGCGAGGCGAGCCGGCCGATGTCGCCCGGCACGGCCGAGACGCGCTCCAGCACCGGCTGGTCGTGATAGAGCATGCGCCAGCCGCCATAGACGAGCCCGACGGTCAGGATCGAGGCGGCGATGCAGGATGCCGCTCGGCCGCCGGCTCTCGGGTGCTGGAACGCGATAGTTGAGCTGCGGGCGCGAGGCCGGTCCGGACATCGCCTGCTTGGCGTAGCTCACCAGCTCCTCGCCGTCGAATCCCAGATGCTCGCCATAGCTGCGCAGAAAGCCCAGCGCGTAGACGCGCCCGGGCGTCAGCGCCAGATCGCCGTCCTCGAGCGCGAAGAGATAGGACGGCTTGATCCGCAGATAGTCGGCGACGTCGTAGAGATCCTCGCCGCGTGCCTGCCGCGCTCTCGCGCAGAAGGTGACCAATCTCTTTCAGCGCAGCGATGGAGGCCTCGCTTCCGGGGCCCGCATGATGCTCGATACGGCTACTCATCGTTGGGAGGCCAGTACCTCGAATGAAGGAAGCCTAGATCGGGTCTCTCGCCCATAGATAGCAAAAATGGCTGCCCGCGCCAAATGCCAACGGGGGCCATCCTGAGGCCCAAATCGTTAAAAAGGTTGGAAGACGCCCGGCGGCAACACGACGTCGTGGTCCTTGGCGTAGGCCTGCAGCCTGCCGCGCAGGCTGTGGTCGGGAAGATCGAGCAGGCCGTCGACATAGGCCCTGAGGCGCGCCGCCTCGAGGCTGCGCACCATCGCCTTCACCGGGGCGACCTCGGAGGCGACGAGCGACAGATGGCGGACGCCCAGGCCGACGAGCGCCATCGCCTCGAGCGGCCGGCTCGCCATCTCGCCGCACAGCGCCAGGCGCACGCCCTTGGCGCGGCAGCGCTCGACGAGATCGCGCACCAGCGACAGCGGTGCCGGCGCCAGCGCGTCGTAGCGCTCGGCGAGCCGGGGATCGCCGCGGTCGAAGGCGAAGAGGAACTGGAGGAGGTCGTTGGTGCCGACCGAGACGAAGTCGACGCGGTCGAGCAGGGCCGGGAGCTGCCAGCACAGCGCCGGCACCTCGATCATGGCCCCCACCTGCAGCCGTGCCGGCAGCTCGCCGCCGCGCCCGCGCGCCCGCTCGAGCTCGAGGTCGAGCAGATGGCGCGCGGCCGACGAATTCCGCCACCTCGGCCACCATCGGGAACATGAGGCTGAGCTCGCGCCCGGCGGCGGCGCGCAGCAGCGCCCGCAGCTGGATGCGCAGCACCGCCGGCCGGTCGAGGGTCAGGCGCAGCGCCCGCCAGCCCAGCGCCGGGTTCTCCTCGGTCGGCATGCGCCAGAAGGGCACCTGCTTGTCGCTGCCGATGTCGAGGGTGCGGAACATCACGGGCTTGCCGGCGGCCAGGTCGAGCACGCGGCGATAGTGGGTGGCCTGCGAGTCCACGTCCGGATAGCTGCCGCGCGTCATCAGGCCGAGCTCGGTGCGGAAGAGGCCGCAGCCGGCGGCACCCGTGGCCTCGATCTCGGCCATGTCGGCGAGGAAAGCGGCGTTGATCGAGAGCCCGACGGCGATGCCGTCCCGCGTGATGCTGGGCTCGTCCTTGAGCTCGAGGAGCTTGCGGCGGCGCTCGGCACGCGCGTGCACCGTCTGGCTGAAGGCCTGCAGGACGTCGTCGCCGGGCCGCAGGAAGACGTGGCCGTGCTCGCCGTCGAGGGCGATCATGTCGCCCTGCTCGATCGCCCGCATGGCGCCCTCGACCCGCCCGAGCAGCGGCACGTCGAAGGCGCGCGCCACGATCGTGACGTGCGCCGTGCGCGACCCTTCCTCGAGGATCACGCCGCGCAGGCGCGTGCCGGTCATACTCCACGAGCTCGGCCGCCGAGAGGTTGCGGGCGACGAGGATGACGTCGTCCGGCAGGCCGTTCGGCGCCCCCCTCCTCCTCGCGGCCGGAGAGATGGCGCAGCAGCCGGTTGGCCAGATCGTCGAGGTCGAGCAGGCGCTCCCTCAGATAGGGATCGTTCGCATGGCCGATCCGCAGGCGCGTCTCCTCCTGGACGCGGCGCACCGCCGCCTCCGCGCTGAGCCCGGTGTCGATCGCCTCGCGGATGCGGCGCAGCCAGCCGCCGTCCCGGGCCAGCATGCGGTAGGCCTCGAGAACCTCGCGGTGCTCGCCCCCGGCGATGATCCGGGCGGTCGAGGAGGCTGTCGAGCTGCGCCCTGAGCTTGCCGACCGCCTCCTCGATCCGCGCCAGCTCCTCCTGCGGGTTCTCGGCCAGCAGCCGCCGCACCTCGATGCGCGGCTCGTGCAGCACGGCGTGGCCGATGGCGATGCCCTCGACCAGGCGGAGCCCGTCGAGCCGTCGCGGCTCGGCGCCCAGCCCGAAGAGGTCGCCATACTGGGTGCGGTCGACGATGCCGCCCGAGGCCACCATCTCGGCCAGCACCGAGGCGATGATCTGGAGCGCCTCGACCTCCTCCTCGGCATAGGAGCGGGCGGCCCGGTTCTGCACGGTCAAGACGCCCGCGACCCGCCCCGAGCGGAGGATCGGCACGCCCAGGAACGAGCGGTAGACCTCCTCCCGCGTCTCCGGGAAGTAGCGGAAGTTGGGGTGCTCCTGGGCCGCCGCCGTGCTGATCACCGACCCTGTCGCCGCGATGGTGCCGACCAGGCCCTCGCCCACCCGCATCCGCGTGTGATGCACGGCCTCGCCGGCCAGGCCCTCGGTCGCGAAGAGCTCGAGCAGGTCGCCGGCGCGCTGGACGTAGAGCGAGCACACCTCGGCCACGAGGTTGGCGGCGATCATGCGCACGATCTGATCGAGGCGCTGCTGCGGGCTGGTGGGCTCGGCCACCACCTCGATCAGGCGGCGCAGGAGCCGCCTTGCGCCCGAGAACTCGCCGGCACGCCTCGCTTCCGTGGCCGGATCGGCCGGCCCCCAGCCGACCGTGGGGCTCACCGCGACACCGCCTCCGCCGGACGGCGCTCGCCGGCCCGCGTGAGCGCCGCCTCGGCCTGCAGGACGAGCTCGGCCAGGATGGCGGCGGTCGGCCGGATCTGCCGCACCAGGCCCACGCTCTGCCCCGCCATCAGCGAGCCGTTCTCGATGTCGCCGTCGACCACCGCCCGGCGCAGAGCGCCGGCCCAGTAATGCTCGATGGCGAGCGAGGCCGCCTCGTGGGTGAGCTCGCCCCGCCGGTAGCGGCCGATCACCTCGAGCTGGGTGCGCGCGAAGGCCGCCGTGCCGGCGTTGGCCAGCGCCCGAACGGGTATGACCCGGAACTCCGGATCGACCTGCGCCGTGACGACGGCGTCGCGGGCGCTGGCCCTGATGAAGGCCTGCTTGAAGGCCGGGTGGGCGATCGATTCCTCGGCGCAGACGAAGGCGGTGCCGATCTGCACGCCGGCCGCCCCCATGCGCAGATAGGCGCCGATCGCCTCGCCGTGGCCGATGCCGCCGGCGACGAAGACCGGCACGTCGGTCATGGCGGGCAGGATCTCCTGCGCCAGCACCGAGGTCGAGACCGGCCCCACATGGCCGCCCGCCTCGTGGCCCTCGATGACGAGCGCGTCGGCGCCGCCGCGCACCAGCTTCCTCGCGATCGCGAGGCTGGGCGCGAAGCAGATGGTCCGGGCGCCCGCGGCCTTCAGCCGCTCGATCGTGCCCCGGGGCGGCAGGCCGCCCGCCAGCACGACATGGCCCACGCCCTGCTCGACGCAGACCTCGACGAGGCGGTCCAGGTCGGGGTGCAGCACGATGAGATTGACGCCGAACGGGCGCCCGGTCATGGCCCGGGTCGCCCGGATCTCCAGGGCCAGCAGATCGGGCGACATCGACCCGCAGGCGATCACGCCGAAGCCGCCGGCATTGGAGATGGCCGCCACGAGATGACGCTCCGACACCCAGGTCATGGCGCCGCCCATCACGGCAAGCTCGGTGCCGAGGAAGCTGCAGCCGCGTGCCCACCAGGCGTCGAGGCGCTCGTGGCTCGGCAGGACCGTCACGGGCTCAGGCCGAATCCAGCCCGTAGGCCGAATGCAGTGCCCGTACCGCAAGCTCGGTATATTCCTCGGCCACCAGCACGCTGACCTTGATCTCCGAGGTCGCGATCGCCTGGATGTTGATGCCCTTGGCGGCCAGCGTCTGGAACATCTGATGGGCGATGCCGGCGTGGCTGCGCATGCCGACGCCGATGACGGAGATCTTGACCACGTCGGCGTCGGCCGCGACATGCTCGTGCCCGATCTCGGGCCTGGCCTTCTCGAGGACCGCCAGCGTGCGCGGCATGTCGGCCTTGCTGACCGTGAAGGTCATGTTGGCGTTGCGGCCGTCGCGCGATACCGACTGCACGATCATGTCGACGTTGATGTTGGCTTCGGCCAGCGGCCCGAAGACCGCCGCGGCCACGCCCGGGCGGTCCCGGACCTGCTGGATGGTGATGCGCGCCTCGTTGCGCGAGTATGCGATGCCGCTGACGATCTGGGTTTCCACGATCTCGTCCTCATCCACGACGAGGGTGCCTGGCTTGTCCTCGAACGACGACAATACCTGAACGCGCACGCCATGGCGCATGGCGAGTGCGACAGAGCGCGTTTCCAGGACCTTGGCACCCAGGGACGCCATCTCGAGCATCTCCTCGTAGGTGATGCGCTCGAGCTTTCTGGCCTTCGAGACGATGCGGGGGTCGCTGGTGTAGACGCCGTCGACGTCGGTGAAGATGTCGCAGCGTCCGGCCTGCAGTGCTGCCGCCAGGGCCACGGCCGAGGTGTCGGAACCGCCGCGGCCGAGCGTCGTGACCCGGCCGTCCGGGCCCAGCCCCTGAAAGCCCGCGACGATGGCGACCTTCCCCTCGTCGAGACAGGCGGCGACCGCGCGGGGATCCATATCGACGATCCGCGCCCGGCTGTGCGCGGCGTCGGTCTTGAAGCCGGCCTGCCAGCCGAGGAAGGAGCGGGCACCCACCCCGATCGTCTGCAGCGCTATGGCCAACAGGCCGATCGTGACCTGCTCGCCGGTGGCGACCACCTGATCGTACTCGGCCACGTCGAAGCCCGCGGGGTCGAGCTCGTGCACCCAGCCGACCAGCCGGTTGGTGGTGCCCGCCATCGCCGAGACGACGACGGCCAGCCGCTCGCCCGCCACGACGTGCCGCTTGATGCGCGCCGCGACGTTGCGAATACGCTCTAGATCGGCGACCGAGGTGCCGCCATACTTTTGGACGACCAGCGTCACGTCAGGACTCGCATGCAGGAAAGCAAAATGCGCGCTCGGGCGCGCAGCTGCTCGCCGAGGTCAGGTCTCGAAAAACGCCGCACTGTTTAATGATTGGGCAGGGCATGAGCAAGGGCGACACCACGGTCTTGCCCGATAGGACGTCGTCGCTCGGCATCGACGCCGAGGAGCTCCGCAAGTTCCAGCGCCTGGGCGAGCGCTGGTGGGATGCGGACGGCCCGATGCGGCCGCTCCACCGGCTGAACCCGGTCCGCCTCCGCTACGTCGTCGACAAGGCGCGCGAGCGCCTGGGCGGGCCGGAGCGGGATCCGCCGCTGGCGGGGCGGCAGCGTGCTCGACGTCGGGTGCGGCGGCGGTCTCTTGTCGGAGCCCCTGGCGCGGCTGGGCGCTGCCGTCACCGGCATCGACCCCGAGCCCGGCAGCGTCGAGATCGCCCGCCGCCACGCGGCCGAGGCCGGCCTCGAGATCACCTACGAGGCGCTGCCGATCGAGGACGTGGTGGCCGCGGGGCGCTCGTTCGATGTCGTCCTGGCGCTCGAGGTGGTCGAGCACGTGCCCGAGCCCGACGCCTTCATCCGCTGGGTGGCGGCGGCGGTGCGCCCGGGCGGGCTCGTCGTGCTGGCCACGCTCAACCGGACCGCCAAGTCCTATGCGCTGGCGATCGTCGGCGCCGAGCGACTGCTCCGCTGGCTGCCGCCCGGCACGCACGCCTGGCGGCGCTTCCTGAGCCCGTCCGAGCTCGCGCGCCACTGTCGCGCTGCCGGCCTCCGCGTCACCGACGTCCAGGGCGTGGCCTGGGATCCCGCGCATGACCGCTTCCAGCCGGTGCGCGACCCCTCGGTGAACTACATGATGGCGGCGGTCAGGGACTGACCTGTCGGCGACCCGGCCGAGGGCTGCCCGGCCTGCCGGGATGGCGGCGAGCTTGGCCCCATCGCTCGGGAAGGGTTTGGCCGTTCCGTGCGGGCCAATTCGCGGGCATGGTCCGGGCCGATCCCGGAGCCACGCCGATGTACGTACCGCCCGCCTTTCGTGAGGATGACCTGGCCGCCCTGCATGGCACCATGCGGGAAGCGCGCCTGGCGAGCCTCGTCACCGCCACCGCCGAGGGGCTGGTCGCCACACCCCTGCCGCTCCTCCTGGCGCCCGAGGAAGGCCCCTTGGGCACGCTCTACGGCCATGTGGCCCGCGCGAACGCGCAATGGAGGCTGCCGCCCACGGGCGACGCCATGGCGCTGTTCATGGGGCCCGATGCCTATGTCAGCCCGTCCTGGTATCCATCGAAGCAGGAGCACGGGAAGGTCGTGCCGACCTGGAACTACGTTGCCGTCCACGCCTATGGCCCGGTCGAGTTCTTCGAGGATGCGGATCGCCTGCTCGAGGTCGTGACGCGGCTGACCGGGCTGCACGAGGGCCCCCGCGCCGAGCCCTGGGCCGTGACCGACGCGCCGGCGTCCTTCATTCAGGCACAGCTCAAGGGCATCGTCGGCCTGCGCCTGCCGATCGAGCGCCTCGAGGGCAAGCGCAAGATGAGCCAGAACCGCAGCGCCGCCGATCGGGCGGGCGTGGCGGCCGGGCTCAGGGCGAGCGAGCGGGCCTCCGAGCGCGACGCCGCAGCGCTGATACCGCTCTGACCCCGGCCACCCGCGGCGCCGCGGGACGGTCGCCGGTGCCCCTGGCCAGACAGGAGAGACGACCATGACGGGGCCCAGGCCCGAGACAGTGCTGGCCCAGGCCGCCGGCTTCGAGGATCCCGCCACCGGCGGCGTGATCCCGCCCCTCCAGCCGAGCACGACCTTCCTGCGCGATCCCGACAACGCCTACCGCCGCGGCTTCGACTATGCCCGCGACCGCAATCCGACCTACGCGCCGGCCGAGGCCGTGCTCGCGGCGCTCGAGGGCGGGGCCGAGGCGCTGCTCTTCTCCTCCGGCATGGCGGCGGCGACGGCGGTGTTCCAGGCCCTGCGGCCCGGCGATCACGTGCTGGCTCCCACCGTGATCTACTGGGGCCTGCGCAAGTGGCTGGTCGAGACCGCGACGTCCTGGGGGCTGGAGGTGGAGCTGGTCGACACGACCGCGCCCGAGGCCGTGCGCGCCGCCCTGCGCCCCGGCCGCACGCGCCTCCTCTGGCTCGAGACCCCGGCGAACCCGACCTGGGCGGTGAGCGACATCGCTCTCCTCTCCGGCCTCGCGCACGAGGCGGGTGCCCAGGTCGCCGTCGACAACACCGTGCCGACGCCGCTGCTCACCCGGCCGCTGGAGCTCGGCGCCGACCTCGTCATGCACTCCGCGACCAAATATCTGAACGGCCACAGCGACGTGCTCGCGGGCGCGCTGGTCGCCAGGCGGGCCGACGATGAGCTCTGGCTGCGCATCCGCGCCATCCGGCACGACCAGGGCGCCGTCCTCGGCCCGTTCGAGGCGTGGCTCCTCACGCGCGGCCTGCGCACGCTCCACCTGCGCGTGCGCGCATCCTGCGGCAACGCCATGCACCTCGCGGCCCACCTCCAGCACCACCCCGGGGTCGAGCGCGTCCTCTATCCCGGCCTGCCGACCCACAAGGGCCACACGCTGGCCGCGCGCCAGATGCAGGGCGGCTTCGGCGGGATGCTCTCGATCCTGGTCCGGGGCGGCGAGCGCGCCGCGATCGCCACGGCCGCCAACGTCCGCCTCTGGAAGCGTGCCACCTCGCTCGGCGGCGTGGAGAGCCTCCTCGAGCATCGCGCCTCGATCGAGGGCCCGGGCTCGCCGGCACCGCCCAGCCTGCTGCGGCTGTCGGCAGGGGCGGAGGACGTGGGCGACCTGATCGCGGACCTGGAGAGCGCGCTCGCGGCCGCCGGCGCTTGATAACGGCCGGCGCCGGCATCCCGCCGCGTCACCGCTCGAGATATACGCGGCATCCGCCCAACCGGGACGATGCGCCATCGCCGCTCTGGAAGAGAGCGTCCATCGCCCTGTAGAAGCCGGTCAGCGAGTCGCAATGCGCCGACATGTCCTGCTGCCGGTAGGTCGTCCATCGCCGATGCACGAACGCCGCATACTCGGCGGTAACATCCTCGAACCGCACGGTGGCAAATCCTGCATCCCTGAGCGCGCTGATATACTGGTCCTCGGTCAGCAGCCCCGGGCACGCCACCTCGTCGCGGAGCAGGGCCCGATCCTGCGCCGAAAGCGCTCCTTTGGCGTAGAAGTCCGCGAGATACGCCCGGCCCCCGGCGCGCAGCAGGCCGGCGAGCTTTCTCATCGCCCCGGCCTTGTCTCGCAGGTGCAGCAGACACAGAACCGAGATGAGGGTATCCGCCGGCGTTTCCGGCGCGAATGCCATGACGTCGCTGATGGCGTACTGCACGGTGGTCTGCAGGCCGCAGGCCTGGACTATCCGTTGGCCCATCGCGGCAATATCCGCCTGCAGCTCGATCGCGGTCACCCTGTAGTGGAGGGAGCCGAACACCAATCCCGCTGGCCCAAATCCCGCCCCCACATCGATGAGGGAGGGACGGCCGTGCCGTCCGGGCGCTCCTTCGCCCGCCTCGAACCAGGTCCGCGCGTGGTGGAGTTCCACCTCGCCATAACTCATCAAGATGACCGGGAGGATCTCCGCCGGCGGAATCGGCCACCGCTCTCCGTGCTGTTCGAGGAATTGTGCAACCTGTGCGACCCGGGGCGTCTGATACAGCCCCATATGGTCTTTCAGCACTGTTGCCGCCGTGAGCGGCTCAGGCCCTGGGGTCGCGGCACTGCGGGGTGAGGCCTGTGCCACTGTCGATTGTTTCATCGAAAGCCCCTGAGCCGGGATGCTTCGGATGACCGGCTTTTGCGGATCGATCCTGCGCCGGCGCGCTCAACGCGGCAAGCCTCGAGAGCTCGAAGCAGCTGTCCACGCTCGACCAAGCGGGGTCGTGGACGCTACATCCCGAGGGAACGGCCGAGCCGTCGATCACCTTCGATGCGAACGCCGTCTCCGATATTCCGCGCAATGCTCCGGAGACCGTCGCCGCCACCGTCCTCGGCGTCGCGACCGGCGCCTAGGGTGCCGGCTCCTCCCCGCCCGCCGCCCCGCGCCTGCCCGTCGCCAGAAGGAAGATTTCCGAGCTGTCGCTTCGGGTCGCCTTGGGGCGCAGCAGCCGGTAGCCGGTGAAGTGGCGCTGGGCCAGGGGCATCAGGGCCGCCTCCGCACCCTTCACGAGCTTGAGGAGGCAGTTGCCGTCGGCGCGAAGGGCCCGGCTCGCGAAGTCGAGCACGGCCTCGCCCACGCCCTCGGCGCGTAGCCGGTCGACGGCGCGCTGGCCGGTCGAGGAGGCGGCGATGTCGCTCAGGACCAGATCGGCCGGCCCGCCCAGCGCGGCCATGATCTGCTCTTGGATCTCGGGCTCGAGAAAGTCGCCCTCCAGCATCGTCGCCTGCGCGATCGGCTGGACGGGCAAAAGATCGACGCCCACGACCTGCGCACCCCGCCCGGTCGCATATTGCGCCCAGCTGCCGGGTGCCGCACCGAGATCGATCACCCGGCTGCCGCGGCGGATCAGGCCGAAGCGCTCGTCGATCTCCTGCAGCTTGAACACCGAGCGCGCGCGAAAGCCCTTGGCCTTCGCGGCATGAACGTAGTCGTCGTTGAGCTGGCGCTTCAGCCAGGCGGTCGAGGCGGCGCTTCGCCGCTTCGCCGTCTTGACCTGCACCGTGAGCCGGCTGTCTGCTGCCATACTTGGCTTCTTAGTCGAACGCCGGCCCGTCGGCCAGCGCACGGGCGAGCGACCAGCCCATCAGCGTGCTGAGGATGCCCTCGCGGACGCCGCGGTCGGCGACCCTCAGCCACTCGACCGGCCAGCGGCGGTGCACCGCATCCAGGATGGCGCAGCCGGCGACGACGAGATCGGCCCGGCCGTGGCCGATGCAGGGATGGGCGGCGCGGGTGATGTTGTCGAGGGCGCGGAGGCGCTCCGAGACCAGGGTGACGTCCTCGAAGCGCATCGCGAGGCCGTCGACCTTGCGGCGGTCGTAGCGGCGCAGGCCCAGATGGACGGCCGCCAGGGTCGTGACGGTGCCGGAGGTGCCCAGCATCTGCAGGCCGGAGGGCGCGCCCGGCGCCGACATGGCCGGCGGGGCGCTTGGCGCCCACTGCTCGAGCCGCTCCTCCACGAGGTCGACCATCCTGGCGTAGGCCAGGGCGTCGACCTCGCCGCCGATCGTCTCCGACAGCGTCACGACGCCCAGCGGCAGCGAGATCGTCGTGCCCGGCTCCTCGCCGTCGAGCGCCGCGCGCCGGTCCACCCACATGACCTCGGTGCTGCCGCCGCCGATGTCGACCATCATGATCTGGTCGACATCGGGATCGGCCAGCGGCAGGCAGCCCAGCATGGCGAGGCGTGCCTCCTCCTCCTGCCGCAGCACGTCGAGCGTGAGGCCCGTCACCCGCTCCACGCGGCGGATGAAGTCGGCACCGTTTGCGGCACGCCGGCAGGCCTCGGTCGCGACGCAGCGGGCGCGGGCCACCCCGTGACGCTCGATGATCCGCGCGCAGATCTTGAGCGCGGCCAGCGTGCGGGCCATCGCCGGATCGCTCAGTCGCCCGGTGCGGGCCAGGCCCTCGCCGAGGCGGACGATGCGCGAGAAGCTGTCGACGATCGCCAGCCCGTCCTCGGTGATCTCGGCCACCAGGAGCCGGCAGTTGTTGGTGCCGAGATCGAGCGCCGCCAAACGGGCGCCGGGCCCGAGCCCTGCGGCCGAGCGGTCGATCAGGGCTTCGGTGGCGATCATGTCCATGACGCTAGTCGCTGACGATCGGATTTGGGGTTCAATGAGAAGATAGTAATGCTTCGGGGATCACACATGCAAGCAACAGGCCGAAAGGGTGTCCGGCCGGCCCTTGTCCTGGCCGGCAGCGGTTGCTAACCCCTGGCGGCAGCGCGTCGCCAGGCGTGGCGCGTGAAGCCGGAGAGAGCGCGGATGACGGAGCCCCTCGTGGCGCAGAAGGCGCCCTTCAAGGTAGAGGTGCGGGCCGGCAAGACCTATTGGTGGTGTGCCTGCGGCAGGAGCGCCCGGCAGCCCTTCTGCGATGGCTCCCACAAGGACACGGGCCTCGAGCCTCTGGAATACAAGGCCGCGCAGGACGGTCCCCTCTTCTTCTGCGGCTGCAAGCACACGGGAGGCCGCCCGCTATGCGACGGGAGCCACAAGACGCTGTGAGGCCCTGGCTCGGGCTGGCGAGGCTGGCACCGCTGGCGCTGCCGGCGCTCGTCGCCGCCTGCTCGACGCCCCCGCCGCCGCCGCTCTGCCCGAAGCCCGGCATCGTCGACCGGCTCTCGACGAACACGGTCTATCAGCCGGGTGCCTCCGAAGAGCCCTCGAGCATCCTCTTCCGCACGGCCATCGTCGGCTTCAGCGGCGGCTGCACCTACTCCAGCGACAAGGTCGAGATGAGGCTCAATGTCGACATCTCGGCGACGCCGGGCCCGGCCTACCGGGCGGGGACGATGCCGGTCCGCTATTTCGTGGCTGTGGCCGATCCCAAGGGCACGGTCATCGACAAGCAGACCTTCGACATCGACATCCCCCAGGCCCAGGGCACCGGGCCGGTCATCGTCCGCGACAAGCTCACCCAGACGATCGACGGCGCCACGGCCACCACGGGCCAGAGCTACCACGTCTATATGGGCCTCGACCTGCCCGAGGCGGAGGCCATGAAGCGGCTGGACGGGTCACCCTAGCCGCCGGAGAGCAGCGATGCGCATCGTCGAGATCCGCGAGGGCGCGGCACCGATCGCCTCCGCGATCCGCAACGCTTTCATCGACTTCAGCAAGATGACCTGCAGCATCTGCGCCGTCGTCACCGACGTGGTGCGTGACGGCAGGCCGGTCGTGGGCTTCGGCTTCAGCTCGAACGGCCGCTACGCGGCGGGTGCGATCATGCGCGAGCGGCTCATCCCGCGGATCATGGAGGCGAAGCCGGAAGCGCTTCAGGACCCCGCCACCGGCGGCCTCGACCCGGCGCGCATCTGGGCCTGCATGATGCAGAATGAGAAGCCGGGCGGGCACGGCGAGCGCTCGGTCGCCGTGGGCGTGATCGACATGGCGGTCTGGGATGCGATCGCCAAGATCGAGCAAAAGCCGCTCTGGCGTCTCCTGGCCGACCGCTACCGCGGCGGCGTCGCCGACGAGAGCGTCTGGGTCTACGCGGCCGGCGGCTATTACTACCCCGGCAAGGGGCTGGCGGCGCTCAAGGACGAGATGCGCGGCTACCTCGATCTCGGCTACCGCGACGTGAAGCTGAAGATCGGCGGCGCGCCGCTCGAGGAGGATCTCAAAAGGATCGACGCCGTCGTCGAGGTCGTGGGCGATCCGGCCCACGTCGCCGTCGACGCCAACGGCCGCTTCGACCTCGAGACCGCGATCGCCTATGCCCGGGCGCTCGAGCCCTATGGCCTCCTTTGGTACGAGGAGGCGGGCGACCCGCTGGACTACGCGCTCCAGGCCGAGCTCGGCCGCCACTACGGCCCGCCCATGGCCACGGGCGAGAACCTCTTCTCCATGCAGGACGCCCGCAACCTGATCCGCCACGGCGGCATGCGGCCCGAGAAGGACTGGCTGCAGTTCGACTGCGCCTTGTCCTACGGCCTCGTCGAGTACCGGCGCACGCTGGCCATGCTCGAGGAGAGCGGCTGGTCGACGCCGCCGCGTCGTGCCGCATGGCGGCCACCAGATGTCGCTCAACATTGCGGCCGGCCTTCATCTCGGCGGCAACGAGAGCTATCCCGGCATCTTCCAGCCCTTCGGCGGGTTCTGTGACGACATCCGGGTCGAGGACGGCCGCGTGCGTCCGCACGACACCCCCGGCATCGGCATCGAGCGCAAGGCCGGCCTGCGGCGCGTCCTGAAGGACCTCCTGGACGTGTAAGCCGGGCGGGCGCGGCCATGCCTCGCTTCCACGAGCTCGCCGTCGCCGAGATCCGCAAGGAGACGCCCGAGTGCGTCTCGCTGCGCCTCGATCTGCCCGAGGGCTTGCGCGAGACCTTCGCCTTCACCCAGGGCCAGCACCTCATCCTGAAGGCCACGGTCGACGGCCAGGAGCTGCGGCGCACCTACTCCATCTGCGCCGGCGTGGGCGAGGGCGAGCTCAGGATCGCGGTCAAGCGGCAGCCGGGCGGCCGCTTCTCGACCTTCGTCAACGAGCGGCTCCGGGTCGGCGATCGGCTTCTCGTCATGCCGCCGGCCGGCCGCTTCTTCACCCCGCTCGACCCCGAGGCGGCCCGCCTCTACGTGGCCTTCGCCGCCGGCTCCGGCATCACGCCCGTCCTCTCGATCCTGAAAACGGTCCTGGCGCGCGAGCCAAAGAGCCGCTTCGTCCTCGTCTACGGCAACCGCACCGCGGGCGACATCCTCTTCCGCGAGGAGCTTTTCGACCTCAAGAACCGCTACCTCGACCGCCTCGGCCTCCACCTCGTCCTCTCGGCCGAGGCCGAGGATGTTTCCTTGCTCGCCGGCCGCATCGATCCTGATCGCGTGCGCCGCTTCTGCGCCGGCATCATCCCGGCCCAGGAGGTCTTCGCCTGGTTCGTGTGCGGCCCGGCGCCGATGATTGGCGACGTCTCGGGTGCGCTTGAGGGGCTGGGTGTCGACCGACAAAAGATCCACGTCGAGTTCTTCACGCCCGCGGGCAACGTGCCGCGCCAGAGCCTGCGCGGGTCGCCCGTCGTCGAGGCCACGGGCGACGCCTGCCGCCTCACGGTGATAGCCCAGGGCCAGCGGCGCGAGCTCGACCTCGCCTTCAACGACAGCTCGATCCTCGATGCGGCGCTCGAGGCCGGCGTCGACCTGCCCTTCGCCTGCAAGGGCGGCGTGTGCTGCACCTGTCGCTGCCGTCTCGTCGAGGGCCGCGTCGCCATGGCCGCCAACTATGCGCTCGAGGAGCAGGAGCTGGCCCAGGGCTACATCCTCGCCTGCCAGGCGCGCCCGCTCACCGACCGTGTGACCGTCGACTACGACCAGCCCTGAGGCCCGCTCTCGGCGGGCGCGGCAAAAGGCTGGCCGGTCCTCGCGGCTTTGGTTACACCTAAAGGCTAACAGAAGAGCGGGCGGCCTGCGGCTTCCGGAAGGTTGTCGGCGCGTGATGGACAGGCTGGGCGGGACCGACTGATGGTGGCGGCAGAGGGCTGTGCCGCACCGTTCCGCTGCGCCCTGCGTGCGGTGGGTGGCGCTGACGTCCCGGGCGCGCCTGTCCCGGCCCGCGTCTCCGGCTTGGGCGTCCGGAGCCCCAGCCGGCCATGGGAGCGCTAGGCCCGTGTCCCGCCGCTTCCTCTATCTGCTCTCGGTGATGCTGGTTCTGATCGGCCCGGGTGCCGGGGTGCTGCTGGCGACGCGGCTCACCGGCACGGTGGCCGACAGCCTGCGTCGCGTCACGGCGCCGTGCGTGGTGATGCGGATGCTCGACCAGCGGGGGCTGTGGACCATCTTCCGCGAGGGGCCGCTCTCCACGCTCCAGCGCCAGCATGGCGGCGGCTCGATCGCCGATCTCGTGATCAGGCTCTCGCCGGCGGGGGGCGGGCCGCCGCTCCCGCTCATCGTGCCGTCGGTGCCCTCGCGCTATGTGCTGCGCGGGCATGCCGGCGTCTCCATCCTGCAGGTCGCCATCCATGAGCCCGGTCGATACCGGCTGGAGGCCCACTATCCCGCGGGCAGGTCCGGCCCGCCGGTGGTTCTGGCGATCGGGCGGGACACCGTGGGCGCTCTCCTCCTGCTGAGGGTGGCGGCCGTGGCGATCGGGCTCGCGGGCGCATGCGCGGGCGTGGCGCTCGCGATCTGGACCCTGCTCGGCCGCCCCGACCCCATCCGCAGCTGGCCGCCCAAGGACGCCCACTCCTCCTAAGAGTAGAGCGGGCTAGGCGTAGAGCGGGCAGAGGCGTAGAGGGAGGCAGGCCTGCCGCCTGGCACCAGACGCCGGCAATGCTCCCGCTCAGGGCGCGGCCTTGGCCGGCGATGCGCCCACGAAGCGGCGGTAGAGCCAGCCGATGGCGATGAGGCAAAGGCCCAGACCGAGGAACGAGGCGGCGCGGTAGAGACCCTCCAGCTCACCGAGATCGAACAGAAAGGCCTTCAGGACCGCGACGCCGGCGACCACCAGGGCCGCGGCACGCAGCATGCGATCGCCGCGCCGGATGCCTTGCGCCAGGAGCAGCCCGGCAAAGGCGAGCCATCCGGCGGAGTAGGCCAGCCACTCCCCCTCCGAGGTGGCCCCGGTCATGACCGGGCCCTGGAAGAGGTGGCGGATCTCGAGCGTGAGCCACGCCAGCCCCAGCATCAGGCCCAGGCCTCGCGCGACACCGGCCAGATCCTGCCTCGGCACCGCCCGCGCGATGGGCCAGGCGAGCAGCGCCGGCAGGGCATAGGCGGGGAGGAGGAGGTTCAGGATCGGCAACGCGCCGACGGGCTGGCCCGTGACCACCGGATTGAGCAGGGCCGAGGTTCACGAGCAGTGTCTGCGCGGCGCCCAGAGCCAGCAGGAGCGGCCAGCCGAGCCGCGGGATCAGGCGTTCCGGCTCGCGCCGATGCTGCCACAGCAGCGCCAGCCCCGTGGCGAGCCAGGCCAGCGCCTGCGTGCTCGATTCGAGCAGTGCCGGCATGAGCGCGTTCGGCTCGCCCAGCAGCTCGCGTGCTGAGGCGGAGCACCAGCAGCAGCCAGAAGAGCAGGGCGCCGCCATCGAGCAGCGCTGTCAGCCCATCCTCGCGCTGGCGCCGGAACAGCCGAGCCGCCAGCGCCATCAGCAGCATCGGCCCGCCGCAGCTCACCATGGCCGCGAGCATGCCCCGCCCGGTATCGAGCAGGTCGGGATCGAGCCCCAGGCCGGCGCGGATCAGGATGATCGTCGCGAGCCAGCGCGCGGGCCGGCGCATCTCCGGCAGCTCGAGGCGCAGCGCCACCCAGCCCATCGCCGGCAGCAGCGCGGCGAGCGCCAGGGTCAGCCAGCCCTTCTCGAGGACGGAGGCGGCACCGAGCGCCAGGGCACCCGCCACGCCCACGGCATAGGCGGCCTGCGCCGGGCGCAGCGCCGGACGGCGCGCCGCCCGCTCGGCCAGGGCGAGATTGCCGGCCGCGAGCACGAGCGCCGTCCAGGCGAGCGGCGGGCTGAGGGCAAAGCCGGCGAGGCGCCGGTAGCCCACGGCCAGCGCCGCGAGCGGCACGGCGACCGCGAGCCCGGCCCAAAAGCCGGGTCGCGGCGCCCGCCATGCGGCCAGCGTGCCGGCCATCGCCCACAAAGCCCCGACGAGCCAAAGCGCCTGGGCGAGCGGAGAGGCCGACGGGGCAAGCCAGAGGAGCGGATCGAGCGCCCGGTCGAGCGGGCCGGGTGCGCCCGCGGCGAGCGCCCGGGCAGGGATCTGCCAGGCGGCGGCAGCCAGTAGGTCGGCCGCGGCCGCCATGGCGGCGAGCCACCGCTCCTCCGGGCGCAGCAGGCCGGCGCCCAGGCAGGCGAGCGACAGGAGGGCCAGGGCCGCCATGGGGGCCGCCATGTACCCGATGCCGGCGAGGCTCAGGACGAGAAGGATCAGCGCGGCTCCGACCAGCGCCCGGCTGGACCGCTCTCCGCCCTGCGAATCGCGCTGACTGAGCACCGGCGTCGCCTGGCCGGCCAGCCCGGTCACCAGCGCGAAGGCGGCCATCGGCAGGGCATCCGCCGGCCCGGCCCGGGTCACGAGCCAGAGCAGCGCCCAGAAGAAGGCGCCGGCGAGATTGAGCCAGCCGAGCCAGGGCCAGCGGGCCCGGCCGGCCAGCGTCTCGAGGCTCGCCGCCACCACCGCGAGGTAGGGAAAGAGGGTCCAGGCCGAGGGATGCCCGCTGCCGACGATGGCCGGCACGAGATAGGCGCCGACGGCGCCGAGAAGGCCGACGAGGCCACCGAAGAGAAGACCCAGCGAGACACCCAGCATCGCCACCAGCGCGAGGAGAAAGAAGGCCACGGGCGGCTCGATGAGGCCGTAGAGGGCGTAGGCCGCGGCCGCGGCGCCGTAGAGCGCCACGAGCCCGCCGGCGGCGAGTGCCGCGGGCACATGGTCCGGCCGTCCCTCGGCCCGCGTCCGCGTCCGCAGCCGGGCGGCAAGCGCGATCAGCGCGAGGCCCAGCAGGGCCACCAGCGCCAGGCGCACCGTCGGCCCCAGCAGGCCCGCCTCGACCGCATAGCCGGCAGCGAACAGCCCGCCCAGGCCCAGCGCGCCGGCACCGAGCCAGACCAGCCAGCGCTCGGCGAGGCGCGTCTCGAGGCTCGCGCGTGCTGGACGGGCGGCCCCGGCCGGCCCTGCGCTCGGCGCGTCGGCGACGGAGGGCTCGGGCGCGGGCGGCGGTCGCTGCGGCGTGGCGCTCGCGGCTGCCGGAGCCTCGGCCGCGGGCTCTGCAGCCCCGATGGTCAGGCGTGCCACCTGCGCCTCGAGATCGGCCACGCGCCGCCGCAACCGGCTCGCCTGCACCAAGGCCAGGATGGCGAGCACGGGGCTGGCGAGCACGAGCAGCGCCACGAGGACGAGGGGAGCGGCATCCAACAAGGCGGTCACCCGCGCGGCCGACGACGTGACCCCGGGGAGGCAGGGTCGACAGGGCCCGGACGCGAACTATAGTCCCCGGCGCCGCTCAGGGGGTAGCCCGGCGCGGCGGAAACGCATCGAGGGAGCCGCACGCATGCGCTATCTGCACACCATGGTCCGTGTCACCGACATCGAGGCATCGCTCAGCTTCTACCGTGACAAGCTCGGGCTCAAGGAAGTCCGCCGCATGGAGAACGAGAAGGGCCGCTACACGCTCATCTTCCTCGGCTCGGACGAGAACCCGGAGGCCCAGGTGGAGCTCACCTACAACTGGGATCCCGAGACCTACTCGGGCGGGCGCAACTTCGGCCATCTCGCCTACTCGGTGAAGAACATCTACGAGCTGTGCCAGTCGCTCATGGACAAGGGCGTCACCATCAACCGCCCGCCGCGCGACGGCCACATGGCCTTCATCCGCTCGCCCGACGGCATCTCGATCGAGCTCATCCAGCAGGGCGAGTTGCTGCCGCCGGCCGAGCCCTGGACGTCGATGCCCAACACCGGCAGCTGGTGAGCTTCACGTTCCAAAAGCCGACCCTTCCCGAACGGGCGCCGGCGAAGGCCGGCGCCCCTTCGCCCATGCGGCTCGCTGGGATGGAGGCGCCTGCCCCGCAGGCCGGTGCCGATCCGTCGTCTCCAACCTTGTCGCATCGTTAATGGCGCCAGCCATTCAAGACTTATGACGCGCTGCAGCATAGGTGCTAGTCTCCTTCCGGTTTCAGCGAGACGGGTGGAGATCGCATGGACCGACGTGTGCGCACCTTCTGGGTCGTGCGCCAGCGCTATCACCGGGCGGCCTGGATCGCGACCGGGATAGGCGGCGTGGTGGGCCTGTTCCTCGTCGCCTTGATCGTTCGCCTCGACCTCGCCGACGGCAAGCTCTCCGCCGGCGGCGTGGTCGCCTGCATCATCGTGCTGGCGGCCTTCATCCTCGTGCCGCGGATCGTCGTCCTCTTGATGTGGCGCGTCGCGCGCCAGCGGCATTACTGGGAGTGGCAGTAGGAGAGCCCGGGGCCTCCTCGGGACGGCGAGCGGGTTGCCACGCTTTCCTCGCCATAGGTCCGAGGCTGAACAGTCTGGTTTTCCATACCTGGTCCGGAGATCCGTCCTGCTTGAGCTCGTGATGCTGACGCCTGACCTGTTCGCCCATCAATGCACCACACAGAGCAGAGCTGGATTGGATGAGCACGGTTCTGGTGACCGGAGGGTCGGGCTTCGTCGCGAGCCACGTGATCCTGAGGCTGCTGAAGGAAGGCCACGCGGTCCGCACGACGCTCCGTGATGCCGGCCGGGAGGCCGGGCTCCGCCTGATGCTGCGGCATGGCGGGCAGGAGCCGGGCGATCGGCTGCAGCTCCTCGAGGCCGATCTGACCCGCGATCGCGGCTGGGATCGCGCCGTCCTGGGCTGCGCGCATGTCCTCCACGTGGCCTCGCCCTTTCCCCAGGGCGAGCCCGAGGATGCGGACGAGGTGATCGTGCCCGCCCGGGAAGGCGTGCTGCGCGTCCTGCGCGCGGCCCGCGATGCCGGCGTCAGGCGGGTGGTGCTGACGTCCTCCTTCGCGGCCGTGGGCTACGGGCGAGTGAGAAAAACGCCGTTCACCGAGGAGGACTGGACCGAGCCCGATGCGCCCAACCCGGCCTACATCCGATCGAAGGCCATCGCCGAGCGCGCGGCCTGGGACTTCATGGAGGGGGAGGGCGGTGCCCTCGAGCTCTCGGTCGTCAATCCCACCGGCATCTTCGGGCCCGTGCTCGGCGGCCGCCTCTCGGCCTCGGTCGCGCTGATCAAGCGCATGCTCGACGGCGATATGGCGGAGCTGCCCGACATCTGGTTCGGCGTCGTCGACGTCCGGGACGTGGCGGGCCTCCATCTCCAGGCGATGACCCGCCCCGAGGCCAGAGGCGAGCGCTTCATCGCGGTGGCCGGGCCCTCGCTCGCGATGAGCGACGTGGCGGCCATCCTTCGCCGCGATCTCGGCGACGCCGCAGCCCGCGTGCCCGTGCCCCTGGCCGCGCCCGATCCCGGCCGGCGACGCGATTCCACGAGCGCCAAGGCAGAGCGCCTCCTCGGCTGGTGGCCGCGCCCCGCCGATGAGACCATCACCGCGACCGCCCGGAGCCTGATCGAGCAAGGGCTCCTCAAGCGCTAGCCGCGGCGGGCGATCATCTCGATCGGCGCCAGCAGCCCCTCTTCGAGCATGCGCACGAGGTTGGCAAAGCGCGGCCTTGCATCCTCGCCCAGGAGCGTCGCGATGCTGAGCGGCGGGCGTCCGCTGGCAGCCTCACGCTCGCGCTGCCGGGCGAAGAAGGCGACACCCGCCTCGCGGCGGTCACGCTCCGCGACGATGGAGAAGCTGGCGCTCTCCAGCGCCTCCCGATAGACGGCCGGCGTCTCGACGAACGAGGCCGCCTCGTCCCTGGCCCAGGGCACGGGGAAGGCGAGCGGGCCCTCTGCCACGCGCATCAGATCGTAGATCGCGAAGCGCCCACCCGGGCGCAGGACCCGCGCCACCTCGCCGCACAGCCGTCGCTTGTCCGGGATGTTCATGCCCACATGAAGGAGCGTCGCCGCCTCGAAGCCGGCATCGGGCAGGGGCAGGTCGAGGATGCTGGCCTCGAGGAACGTGATCTTGCCCTCGAGCCCGACGAGGCCCGTGAGCCGCCGGGCGACCTCGACGAAGTCGGGCGTGAGGTCGGCGCCCGTCACCCGGCAGCCATAGCGGCTGGCCATGATCCGCGCCGGCCCGCCGACGCCGCAGCCGAGGTCGAGGACGGCCGCGCCCGGTGCGAGGTCGAGCTGGTCCAAAAGCTCGATCGTCGCCTTGCGGCCGCCCACATGGAACTCGTCGACCACGGCCAGATCGTCGATCGTGACCGCCTCGGGCTCGCGCCCCATCGCCCGCAGCCCCTGCATGATCGCCGCCTCCAGCGCCTCCCGGCCATACTGCAGGGCGACGGACGTCTCGATCTCGCTCATGGGCCTTTTTCTCCTGCGGGTGCGGCGTTGGGGCGTCCTTCTCATATGGGTCCGGTGGCGGCGAGTGGCCCGGCTCGATCACTCGGGATAAGTCTCTCCCCCGCCCGGCGCCGTCCTGTTGAAAAGAATAAAAACAAGAGGATTGCCGGGCTCGGCCATGGCGTCGCTGCGCTGGCCCGTCACCTCGCCGGCTACACCGCTCGTATACTCCGCCACCACCTCGCCGAAGCTGTCGCGCTGGATGGCCACCTTCTGCCCGGCCTCGACCTTGTCGTTGAGCCTGACCAGATGCTCGACGAGGCCGCCCTGGGTCGCGAGGATCGGGAACGCGCTGTTGCCGACGAAGACATCCACGTCCTTGCCGGTGCGCCCCATCGGCCCGGCCACGATGCCGTGGTGCTTGAGGACGTTCATGGTGCCTTCCACGAAGAGCTGGATCATCTCGAGGTCCAGGACGCGCGCGGCCCCGATCTCCGGCGTGAAGGCCGGGATGCCCGCGTCGATGAAGGCGTTGTGCAGCACGCCCGGATAGACGTGATTGTCGAAGACCTGGCCCACGGGATAGAGGTCCACCATCGCCTTGATCTCGGGCACGTCCATGCCCGCGATGTTGAAGGCCGTGACCTCGAATCCGGTCGTGCCGGTATGGAAATCGATCGCGGCATCGGCGTTCGGCCGCAGCAGCCGGTTGAACAGAAGGGCCGCATGTCGGCTGGGCGCGGTGGCGCCGTTCTCGTTGCCCGGCCATTCCCGGTTCATGTCGATCAGATCGGCACCTCTGCCCATGTCGGGCCACCGGCGCTGCATGCTTTCCAGCGCCGGGCTCGAGACGTCCGTCACCGCCATCACCGTGCCCGCCATCTCCTCCGGATCGAGCTGGCTCATCACGGTCTGCACCGTGTGCACGGAGCTCATCTCGTCGCCATGCACACCGCTGACCAGAACGACCCGCTTGCCCGGCCTGGCACCCCTGGCGACCGTCACCGACACGTACCAGTGCTGGCCGGTCGGCATTCGCACCCCCTGAAAATACAGAAAGTGCTTCCTGCCGGGCGCCAGGTCGCCCACGTCGAGCGCGCTGACGACCTTTTTTCCCTCGATCGTATCGCCGGTATAGACCGTGCCCGACGAGGTCCCGGCCGAGGCCGACGCTGCAGCCTCGGCATTTGCCGTCCCGGAGGCTGCGGCAAGCGAAGCCGATGCGCCGGCCGTCGCAGCCGATGCGATCAAAAACTCGCGGCGGTCGAGGCGCTCGTGCGGCCCGTTCGACATGACGCAGATCCTTCAGGTTCCGGGTATGAACTTAATGAACGCGAAGCTTTGCCTTTCTCGAGCTTCGAATAAGGCTAGGCTGAGTGTCTCGATACGGCAACGCCACGTGGGTGGGGGCTGTCTGCTACGCTCGCTCTCACGCCCCTGCGGCCTTCTGCGAGCCGTGCAGTGGTCGCGGGCGGATACCGAGCGTTGCGCCGATCCGCTGGCCTCCCAGCGACCCGTGCCATGATGCCGGCGTCCCGCCACATTTGCAGGAGGAGGCGGGCCCCGTGGAACTCATGCATCCCGCCCTACCTGCCGCCGCCCCGAGCGTATCCCGGCCATGCTGCCGGGCAACCGACGTCTTGATCCCGCTCGTGGGCCCTTTCTCCTGCGCCTGCCCTTCGGCGTTCTTCTCATATGGGTCCGCCGGCGGCGCACGTCGCGAGTCAGATGCGCCGTCGGTTGTGGGCTTTCCGAGGAAGGTCAGCGCGAGTTCGCGGCAGGCAAGTCTGGTGATGAGGGCAGATCGACACCCTCCACGATTCTCGGCGGCTCCCGGCGCGGCGGCTGGCCCTCGTCTCGTGCTTCGCGGGCGGCCTCAGGACTGCCGGCGGCCGCTTGACGCGCTCGAGGGAATGGGTCGCATCCTCCCGCATGGCCTTGTCGTCACGCAAGACACCCGTTCCTTCGGCTTATTCGCCACCCGAAGGCGAGCCGAGATTGCCGTTGACGTCCCGCGCAACGATACGATGTCGTTGCGGGAGCAGCTCGAGCCCGGACGCTACCCCGGGCTTTGGCTGGTGTACGGCCGCGTGTCGTGGACCGTTAGCCGGCCTCGTACGCATGACCTCTCGGAGGGCGTAGCGGGGTTGGCTTTGCTTCGTAACGGCAATGGAGAGCGAATTGCTTTACGGTGCATGCCGGTCGGCGCCGAGCAGCACATCCAAGCTTGCGGGCGGGTTCCCATTGCATAGCCACTTTAGGAACTCTCCCGCAGTCTCATAGCCCAGCTCGCGGTACGCCTCGAACTGGGTCTCATCGAAGAACTGGTCGGCGGTCGTATCGTGAGGGAAGTCGGGGTTCTCTGCACGATAGGCGAGGATGTCCGCCTTGAGCCCCGCGCGGATGGCGGGCTTCATATAGACGAGCACGCCGTCGAAGGCGTTCGAGGCCGGCGCGAGGCCATGCTCTGCGCCTCGCTGGCGCTGCGAGGGCGAGGCCTTTGGGTAGTGAATGGTGGCGATGGCCCAGCCGCGCGCGGCGACCTCGGTATGGACCCCGGCAATGCAAAGGAGCCTGTCCTTGGCCACCTGGATGCAGTCGAGGCCGAAGCCCTCGCGGTCGAAGTCGATATCAACGCCGAAGTCGACGCGAACACGCTCGATGGCGTTGGCAAGGTCGGAAAAGCCGAAGTTTCCATCCATGCCAGCGTCGGAAAGGACGATCAGGGGGACACGGCGGCGGACCATCTCATAGAGGCCCAGATTCTCGAAATGCCCGCCGTCGGAGAGCTCGACATAGGCGCTGTGCTCGCGGTGGGTGATCCCCACCAGCGCTGCGAAACCTGGATAGGCAAAGCGCGGTCGATCGGAGAATTCGTGCCAGGGAAGATGGCCATTGGCAATAGAGATGAGCCATTTGCAGAGCGGGTTCGGTCGCGCCTCCTCTTTCGGGCGAGGATTTGGCATCCAGTAGGCCAAGCTAAGATTGAACAACATCATCAAACGGCTGGTGAGCGCCTCGCGGGTCAGTCCGCGGCCGCTCGGTCCGGTATTGGGGCTGAGAGCGGCGCCAGAGATGGCCATGGCGGTCGAGAGCTGGAGCTGGACATCGCTAAAGAGCTTGCTGGTGCTACGCCAGCCTGTGCGGTCACATCCGGAATAAAGTGGACTGAGAAGGAAGCTTTCCCCGCCGCGGTTTCGGGCGACGGTGTTTTCTGAACCAATCAGTATGATATTGGCGCAAATGAGATGGAGTGGGCCAAGGCTCTCAGAGTCACACATGCCGGCAAGGGCGGTTGTATCGGCCATATCGGCCCGGCGCCAGACCCCGAGGCCAGGAACAGGATCTTTGCGCGGATCTGGCTTGTTGTAGGGCTTGTCCGGCAGAAAGGTCTCCATAAGGCGATCGCGATAAAGGCGATGAAGCCCGATATGGTTTAATCCCAACCGCAGCGACGCATAGAAGGCAAGGAGCGCTAGACCGAGCGAGCCGAGAAAAACATAATAGCGGGCGGTCGGAAGGTTAGTGCACGAGGTGTAGTCGTATATCTCGTTTGCGACCCACTCGGGCACAAGAATGGCCAGAACGAGGAGGCCCAAAGCCAGCAGAGCAATCCCGAGTTTGAGAAGGACGCCCTTCAGGAGGGGGCGCGAGGCAACAAGGCCCGATACCGTCGAGACGGTTCCAATGAGACCGGCAATGGTGACGCCCGGTCCCAGTCCCTGCAGGATTGGATCAGGGATACGAGGAACGAGAGCAAGGATGATGCAAGCTACAATGCCAACAAGAAATTTTCCGAGCACATTCTGGCTGGCGAGGCGTCCCGCATAGTCTGTGAGCCCGCTCGGCCTTTCGCCAAGCAGCGTCCTCCAAGCAAAAGACGGGAGCTGTATGATCTTGGATAACGCTATTAAACTGAGAAAACCCGCACCGTATACCAAATACGGTAGGCTGTCGCCGAACCGAAGGTCGAAGCCGAACTGATGATAGACGACTAATCCGGCCAATTGATCGAGAAGGAGAAAGGCGAGTACTAATGGAAAGAACCAGAGTAAGGCAACATAGATCATGTTCTGTATAACGAGCGCCACTGCGGACCCTGCCCAGAGTTTAGGTGTGGGGCGGAGGTAATTCCCGAACCCACGAATATGATCGATCCGATCGTTTTCACTCCCGGTCTTCGCACCCACACCACGGCGCCCGAGCGGGTGGTCACATTCACCGGTTCCGAGACGTGGCCGACCGGGTTCCTGCCAGACATCCGAGAGGAACCACGTCAGAGCGCTTCCGATGTAGCCGCCGCCGGAGACGGTCGACATGTAGTCGAACCGCTTGAGCAGCCCCTCGTTGGCAAAGGACTGAAGAATGCCGAGCGCGAAGGCCGAGGACCGTATGCCGCCGCCGGAGAGAGCCAGGGCTGCCAGTGGCGGGCTGTCATTGGGGCCGGTCCCGGCCTGGTGGTACCCGGTGCCATACCTTCTCTCCTTGTTCTTCCGGATGCCGTCGATACACGCCAGCTCGCTGGCCAGCACGTCGGAAAAGTGCTTGGCGTCGGGAAGGCTTCGTCGCTGCTTGATGGTCAGTGATTTTCTAGGTGTGGGCGTGGGCGCCCTGTCGGCCTTCGAGGCGGCGTTTGGGTCTTCCATGTCGCTCTTTCATTCGGCACTTGAGGCCGGGCAACCGTTGGTGACCAAGGAGCTGCTGATCATGCGTTCTTGAGGCGAGGAGACTGTAGCAGCGTCTCGCGGTCCAAGGGAACAGCCTAAGCTTGCGATGTCCAGCGTGGTGTACACGGAGTGCAGAGTTAAAAGAAAAGTCGGCCGTGGCTGTCAGTGATAAGTGTCATTGCTGCGTCCACAGTGGAGGTAAGCTGGCCGCCTCGATCCTGGGCTCGATTGGGCGTTTGATGGTCATCCTCTCGAGGCCGAGGAGCCGCTTGTGCCTCGTCCGTAGGTCGTGGCGGCTCCGGACGCCGCGCACGCTGCCTGCGCCGCCCTGCCGATGCCCGGGCCGAGGTCGAGGATGGCCGTGCCTGATTCCAGGTCGGGCTGGCCTTCGGGGTGTCACGACCCGGCTCTAGGTCCTGTTTTCAAAGCCACATGAGGATGGCGGCGAGGTGAACGAAGGCGAGGTAGGAGGTGGCGAGCTTGTCGTATCTGGTGGCGAGATGGCGGTGTTCTTTCAGACGCCCGACCAGCCGCTCGATGACGTTGCGCTCGCGATAGATGCCCCAGTCCATGAGCCGTGGCCGGGTCTCGGTAGCGAGCTGCGGGATGATGGCGGTGATGCCGCGACGGCGGAGGTGCTCGCGGACCGGGCGGCCGGTGTAGCCACGATCGGCGAGCAGAGCTTGTGGTCGACGGCGCGGGCGGCCGGGGCCCGATCGCCTGACCGCACCCGCCTCCATCAGGGGCTGGAACGCGGTCTGCTCGTGGCGCTCGCCGGCCGTCAGGACGAAGGCGATGGGTCGCCCGTTCCGCTCGCAGCGCACATGGAGCTTCGAGCCGAAGCCGCCCCGCGAGCGGCCGAGCGCCTGGCTCTCCTGCCCCCTTTGGCGCCGGCAGCGTGGCGATGGGCCCGAATGCTGGTGCCGTCGATCATATGAACACTCCAGTCGAGCTGGCCCTCGGCGTCGGCCGCCTGCTGGAGCTCGGCCAGGATCCGCTGCCAGAGCCCGCTTCTGGTCCAGCGGTAAAAGCGCGTCGCCACCGTCTGCCACGGCCCGTAGCGCTCCGGCAGATCGCGCCACGGCACGCCCGTCTTGCTCAGCCACAGCATGGCGTCGATCATGGACCGATGGTCGCGGGCGGGGCGCCCGGTCCGCGGCCGTTGCGGCGGCAACAGCGGCGCCAAGCGCCGCCATGCCGCATCCGTCAGCTCGTGTCTGCTCATGTCGGATGGCAATACACCGAGCTAACCCGCTTTGAAAACAGGACCTAGCCTCCCCGCCATCCCGGCGCCATGATGACGCCGCCCCGCCACCCGCCCGCAGGAGGCTTCGTGCAACCCATGCATCCCACGCTTACCCGCCGCCGCCTCCTGCGCCAAGGCATCGCCGCCGGTTCTCTTCTGTCACTTGCCGCCGGCCTGCCGCGCCGCGTCCTCGGCGCCACGCCCGTCCACCTCCGCCTGCTCGAGACGACGGACATCCACATGTTCGTCTACCCCTACGACTACTATCGCGACCGCGAGGACGACACGGTGGGCCTCGCCAAGGTCGCCACCCTGATAAAAAAAGCGCGTGCCGGGGCGCCGAACAGCCTCCTCCTCGACAATGGCGATTTTCTCCAGGGCAACCCCATGGGCGACTACATGGCCTATGAGCGGGGCATGAAGGAGGGCGACGTCCACCCGATCGTCCGCGTGATGAACGAGCTCGGCGTCGAGGCGGCGACGCTGGGCAATCACGAGTTCAACTACGGCCTGCCCTTCCTCGACAAGGCTTTGGCCGGCGGTCGTTTTCCGTTCGTCCTCGCCAACCTCGCCCGGGGCGGCCTCGGCTCCGGCCCTCGAGCTGACAAATCCTACCTTAAGCCCTACGTCATCCTCGAGCGCGAGCTGCTCGACGGCGACGGCACGCGGCAGCCGATCCGCATCGGCGTCATCGGCTTCACCCCGCCGCAGATCATGATCTGGGACCGCGCCAATCTCGCCGGAAAGGTCCAGACGCGCGACATCGTCGAGACGGCAAAGGCCTGGCTGCCCGAGATGAAGGAGGCGGGTGCCGACATCGTCGTCGCCCTCTCGCATTCCGGCATCGCCAAGGGTCCGGCCAGCGACGGTGCAGAGAACGCCAGCCTTTATCTGGCCGCCGTCGACGGCATCGATGCCATGCTCACCGGCCACCAGCACCTCGTCTTCCCGGGGCCCGATTTCTCCGGCATCGAGGGCGCCGACATCGCGACCGGCCACCTGCTGAAAATACCGGCCACGATGGCCGGCTTCTGGGGCAGCCATCTGGGCGTCATCGACCTCGTCCTGGCGAAGGACGGCGGCACCTGGCACGTCCTCGACGCCAAGGTCGAGAACCGCCCGATCTATGCCCGCGAGGGCCGCAAGGTGACCCCGCTCGTGCGCGCGGAGCAGGCCGTTCTGGACGAGGTGAGGCCCGAGCACGAGGCGACGCTGGCCTATGTCAGGCGGCCCGTCGGCAAGACCTCGGCCCCGATCAACTCCTACTTTGCCCTCGTCGCCGACGATCCCTCGGTCCAGATCGTGAGCAACGCCCAGCTCTGGTACACGGCGGAGATGCTGGCCGGCGGCCCCTACAAGAACTTTCCTCTGTTGTCGGCTGCCGCCCCCTTCAAGGCTGGCGGCCGCGGCGGTCCCGACTACTACACCGACGTCCCGGCTGGCCCCATCGCCATCAAGAACGTGGCCGACCTCTATCTCTACCCCAACACGGTCCGCGCCGTGCTGATCGACGGCGCCACGGTGAATGAATGGCTCGAGCGCTCGGCCGGCATTTTTGTTCGTATCGACCCCGCGGGGGGCGAGCAGGAGCTGATCGACCAGCACTTTCCTTCGTACAATTTCGACATCATCGACGGCGTCACCTACGAGATCGACCCGACCCAGCCCTCGAAATACGGCAGCAAGGGCGAGGTCCTGGACGCCAGTGCCAACCGCATCAAGAACCTCCGCTTCAAGGGCCGGCCCATCGACCCGTCCCAGAAGTTCGTCGTGGCCACCAACAACTACCGCGCCTCGGGCGGCGGCAGCTTCCCCGGCCTCGACGGCACGAACATCATCCTCCAGGCGCCCGACACCAACCGCGACGTCATCGTCCGCTACATCGTCGAGCAGGGCACGATCGACCCCAGCGCCGACGGCAACTGGCGCCTCGCCGCCACGACAGGAAAAGCCAAGCTCGTCTTCGAGAGCGGCCCCGGCGCCGAGGCCGCCGCCAAGGGCCGGAAGGACGTCACCTTCCTCGGCCTCTCTCCGGACGGCTTCGCGCGCTTCGCTCTCCAGCTCTAGCGACGCCGGCGCACGCGGAGCCGCTCAGCGCAGGCCGTGCGGCCCTACGAGGATCACGGTGGCACCGAGGAGGCACAGGACGACGCCGGCGAGATCCCAGCGGTCCGGCCGCGTGCCCTCCACCGCCCACAGCCAAAGCAGCGAGGTGGCGATATAGATGCCGCCATAGGCGGCGTAGGCGCGGCCCGCGAAGGCGGTGTCGATGCGCGTCAGCAGCCAGGCGAAAAGCGCCAGCGACAGGAGCCCCGGCGCCACCCACCATGCGCTGCGCCCGAGCCGCAGCCAGGCCCAGAAGGCGAAGCAGCCGGCGATCTCGGCCAGCGCGGCGGCGAGATAGATGCCGAAAGTCCCGACCATCCGCCCCGCCGCTCAGTAGGTGGCGCGGCCGCCCGAGAGGTCGAAGACCGCACCGGTGCTGAAGCTGCAGGCGGGCGAGGCGAGCCAGGCCGCGAGCTCCGCCACCTCCTCGACGGTGCCCAGCCGCCCCATCGGGCTCTTGGCGATCATCGTCGCCACCTGCTCCGGGGTGAGCTGCTCCAGGAGATCGGTCTCGATCGCCGCCGGCGCTATCGCGTTCACGAGCACGCCCGTCCGCGCCAGCTCCGTCCCCAAGGCCTTCACGAACGCGATCACCCCGGCCTTGGACGCGCTGTAGGCGGCGAGCGTCGGCGTCCCCTCCTTGCCCGCCAGCGAGGCGATCGCCACGATCCTCCCCCACCCGTTTTTCTTCATCGCCGGCACCACCGCCCGGCAACTGATAAAAGTGCCGGTGAGGTTGATGTCGAGCACGCGGCGCCAGTCGGCGACGGGGCAGTCCTCGACCGCCGCCGTCGGCCCGATGATGCCGGCATTGGCGACCAGGATGTCGAGGCGCCCGTGGCGGTCCAGCGTCTCCCTCGCGGCCGCCTCCACCACCGCCTCGTCGGTGACGTCGACGCGGATGGTCGGGATCTCGGGCGCGTCGGCCAGGTCCCAGATCACGACCTCGGCGCCCGCCCGCCGCAGGCGCCGCGCCATGGCGAGCCCGATCCCCCTGGCCCCACCCGTCACCACCGCCACGCGCCCCGTGAGATCGCCCTCGCCCATCACACCTCCACCACCCAGGGATGCTGCCTTGCTCCTCGGGCGGCGGCCTACCCCCCTCAGCGCTCGATGTCGAGCCCGCTCACCTTGGCGACCGTCGTGTGCTCGCCGGTGATGCCGAAATCGTCGTCGTTGATCAGCATCAGCGACCCGTCGCCGAAGAACGCCAAGCCCTCGATCTTGCCCGGCAGCTCCTTTTTTCCACTGCTGTCGAGCACCAGCCGCTTTTGCACGGGCGTGATCCCGGCCTCGCCGATCTTTGTCTCCTCGAGGCTCGGGCTCGTCGCCGCATCGTCCCACTTGCTGCCCGTGGATGTCGGTGGCCCCGCTCACGTCGATCTCGTAGATCCTGGTCGTCTTGTCGGTGCGATCGTCGATCAGGAAGCGATGATCGTCGATGCCGCGCAGCTCGCTCACCCGCGCCGTGCTCTCCGGCTTCTCCTCCTCGCCCGGAAAGTCCTTCATGGGCGTCATCTCGTAGACATACTCGCCCACCACCTTGAGCGTGGCGCGATCCACTTTCAAAAGCCGGTCGTTGCTGGCCTTCTTGTAGGCGGCGGCATCGGGGTTCGCGAGCGGGCTCTGCACGGCCAGCCACAGGAAGCGCTCATCCAGGCTCATGGCGAGGCCCTCGATGCCGCGATTGGCCTGTCTTTTCGTCAGGATCGCCGGCAGCGAGCCCACCACCGGATAGTTGGCGCCCGCAAAGTCCTTCTCCGTGCCCTCGGGCACCACGCGCAGAAGAATGCGCCCGTCCGGCGCCACATGCACGATCGAGGGCGCGTTCTCCTCGCCGATCCAAAAGCTGCCGTCGGCGAGCTCTATCAATCCCTCGGCGTCGATCGCGTTCGGGTCCTGCGCCAGCGCCTTGCCGTCCGGCCCCACGGGCGTCTCGGTCGAGGCCACGGTCAGCGGGTTCGGCAGGCCCGTGATAGGGTTGCCCAGCCCGTCCTTGATCGTGAGCACGTCCAGGATCTCGAACCCGTCCAGGCCCACCCGGATGCGATAGATGGAAGGCGTGTAGGCGGGCATCGGATAGATCCGGCCGCCTTTCACGTCCTTGCAGAAGCTCTTGCCGTCGAGCCCGATGATCCCTTCCGCGTCGCCACAGGGAAAATTGGCGCCGCGGTCGCTCAGCGTCACGAACACGTCGGGCGGCGCATCCGCCCGCCGGTAGGCGCTGCTGCCGATACCGGCCGTCATGTGCAGCGTCTTGCCGCCCGCAAAGGCGACGTCGCCCAGCTCGAGCTTCGGGTCCTGGCTCCGATAGACCTGGACCGTCTCCGCCGAGGCGGCATGGGCGAGTCCCAAAACGGCGGCCGAGGCGAGGAGGGTGAGGGCGTGCTTGGACATGCGTTCTCCCTTGCGCGTCCGGTTGGTCGGCAAGGGCTTCCTGAGCCCGGACGATGACGATGGCGTGACAGCGGGCGGGCGGGGCGACCATGCGCTCGAGGTGACTGACGGCCGCTCGGACCGGGCGAGCGCGGCCCCAAACCCGCCCGACGACGACAGGTCGAGCAAAGTGGACTGCGGGCGCAACCCGTGTCACGGTAACAGCGGCAGACGTGCCAGCCATCAGGGGGCGACAAGAAGAAAATGACGATAGCCATGAGGACGAGGCTGGCCGTGGCGCCGGCGCAGGAGATCTCGGCCGAGCAGGCGGCGGGCCTGGTCAGATCCGGCATGTGGCTCGACTACGGCTCGATCCTGGCCCAGCCCGACGTGTTCGATGCGGCGCTGGGTGCCCGCATCACCGAGCTTGCCGACATCAAGATGCGCAACTGCATCGCCATGCGCCCGCGGGCGGTGCTGGAGAACGATCCGCACGGCAAGCACATCCACTGCATCAACCTGCATTTCGGCGGCTACGACCGGAAGATGCACGATGCCGGCCGCTGCAGCTATCTGCCGGTCAATCTCGGCGAGATCCCGGACTACTACCGCCGCTTCATGCCGCCCAGCGACATCGTCATCCTGAAGACCTGCCCGATGGACAAAGACGGGTTCTTCAACCTGGGCCCGACCGTTCTGTGGCATCGCGCCATTATCGAGCGGGCGCGGATGGTGATCGTCGAGACCTCGACGGCGATGCCGCGGGCCCATGGCGAGGCGGCGAGGCTGCATGCGAGCGAGGTCGACTACGTCATCGCGGGCGACGATGTGCCGATGCCCGAGCTGCCCAATCCGGCGCCGTGCGAGCTCGACCGCGCGGTGGCGCGGCTGATCATCGACGAGATCGAGGACGGCGCCTGCCTGCAGATCGGCATCGGCGCCATGCCGAACGCCGTCTGCGGGCTCCTGGCGAGCGCCGGGGTCAAGGATCTGGGCATCCATACCGAGATGATGACGGACGGGCTGGCCGAGCTCTATCGCGGCGGGCACGTCACCGGCAGGCACAAGAAGCTCGACACCGGCAAGGTGGTCTACAGCTTCGCCGCCGGCTCCAAGGCGCTCTACGACACCCTGGACGGCAACGAGGACATGCTGTGCCGGACGGTCGAGCACACCAACCTGCCGCACATGGTGATGCAGAACCCGCGCGCGTCGTCGATCAACAGCACCACGCAGGTCGACCTCTATGGGCAGGCGGCGTCGGAGTCGGACGGCAACCGCCACCTCACCGGCACCGGCGGTCAGGCGCAGTTCGTGCGCGGGGCCTATGCCTCCGAGGGCGGCAAGGCTTTTATCTGTCTGCCCTCGACCTACGAGAAGCGCGGCGGGCGGCGCAGCCGCATCGTGCTGAACCTGACGCACGGCAACATCGTGACGACGACGCGGGCGGACATGATGTACGTGGTGACCGAGCAGGGCATCGCCAATCTCAAGGGCAAGTCGGTGCCCGAACGGGCCCGCGCGCTGATCGGCATCGCCCATCCCGACTTCCGCGAGGAGCTGGAGCGCCAGGCCCACGAGCACCGCCTGATCCCGCGCGGGCTTTTACCTTTTGAGACGCGCCAAGGCGTGACGGGGGGCTGGCAGCGCCGATGGCTGCGGCACCGTCACGGCTGGCCGCTTAACCTCCATCAGTGCGCTCACGGGCGGGATCGGCACACTCGGGACGATACGGCAACCGCATCGCAATCGGAGCAGGAGCCATGTCGATCCTCGCGATCTCGAAAGCCCGGGCAAAGCCCATCCATCTCAGCCGACGCGCCGCCTTTCTCGGCATCCTGGCGACGGGCGTGGCGCTCCCCGCCGCGGCGCTGGCGCAGCAGGGCCAGGGCTCCGGGCAGATCTACGGCAGCCAGCTCATGACCCAGCAGGAGCAGGCCCAGTACCAGCAGGGCATGCGGCAGGCCAAGACCGAGCAGCAGCGCGAGCAGATCCGCCTCCAGCATCAGGAGGCGATGCAGCAACGGGCGCGGCAGATGGGCGTCACCCTGCCCGATGAGCCGTCAGGCGGCGGCATGGGGCAGGGCATGGGCCCCGGCGGCGGTCAGGGCGGCGGCGGCAGGGCGGCGGCCAGGGCAGCGGTGGCATGGGCAGACGGATGGGCGGCGGCATGGGCAGCGGCGGCGGGATGGGCCGCTGAGGGCGGCGCTGTCCGCAGCCAGCGCCGCCGCCTGATGGAGCACCTCCTCAAGCTCGAGCACGCCCGAGCTACCGACCCGCGTCCGGGCTGGATGCGCACGGGCGCCAACGCCCGGGCGGAGAGCGTACCCGTCTCCAGCACCACGCGGGCGAGCCCCGGCGCATGCTTCTCTAGGATGAGGACGAGCGTCTCGGGGTCGGTGGCGCAGGCACCCCGCCATACGATGCCGCCCTCGCCGTTCACCACGCAGAGGTGCGTTGCCTTGTCGCCCACATCCAGGCCCGCATAGAGCGTCATCGGTCGTCCTCCCTCGTGTCCCCGGCCCGCCACGTCGCGGTGCGGCGGAGGGAGGCTAGCTCAATTACGCCACGTCACCGTAATTTGGCCCGCACCCTCACGGTGCGTCGCAGGGACTAGGTCCTGTTTTCTAAAGCCACATGAGGATGGCGGCGAGGTGAACGAAGGCGAGATAGGAGCTGGCGAGCTTGTCGTATCTGGTGGCGATGTGGCGGTGCTCTTTGAGGCGCCCCACCAGCCGCTCGACGACATTGCGCTCGCGGTAGATGCCCCAGTCCATGAGGCGCGGCCTGGTCTCGGTGGCGAGCTGCGGGATGATGGCGGTGATGCCGCAGCGGCGCAGGTGCTCGCGGACCGGGCGGCCGGTGTAGCCGCGATCGGCGAGCAGGGCTTGCGGCCTGTGGCGTGGCCGGCCAGGGCCCGATCGCTTGACCGCACCCGCCGCCATCAGGGGCTGGAACGCGGTCTGCTCGTGGCGCTCGCCGGCGGTCAGGACGAACGCGATGGGCCGCCCGCCCCGCTCGCAGCGCAGATGGAGCTTCGAGCCGAAGCCGCCCCGCGAGCGGCCCAGCGCTTGGCTTTCCTGCCCCCTTTGGCGCCGGCGGCGTGACGATGGGCGCGGATGCTGGTGCCGTCGATCATATGCACGCTCCAGTCGAGCCGACCCTCGGCATCGGCCGCCCGCTGCAGCTCGGCCAGGATCCGTTGCCACAGCCCGCTTCTGGTCCAGCGATAAAAGCGCGTGGCTACCGTCTGCCAAGGCCCGTAGCGCTCGGGCAGATCGCGCCACGCCACCCCGTCTTGCTGAGCACAGCATCGCGTTGATCATGGTTCGATGGTCGCGGGCGGGCCGCCCGGTCCGCGGCCGTTGCGACGGCAACAGCGGCGCCAAGCGTCGCCATGCCGCCTCGGTCAGCTCGTGTCTGCTCATGTCGCAAGACAATACACCGCGCTAACCCGCTTTGAAACAGGACCTAGCTCAACTACGCCACGTCACTGTGATTTTCTGGCGAGGAGCATCCCGGCCTGGACGGCATCGAAGCCGTCTGGCAGACGTGTGCTGGCGTCGTAGAGAGAACCGGTCAGCACAGCGTCTTCGAGCTTCGCCCCTCGGAGGCTCGCGCTCCGCAAATCAGCTTTGACCAACGTAGCCCCTTTGAAGCTAGCTCCCAGGAGGTCGGCCTTGGTAAGGTTTGCGCCGTCGAGTTCCGATTGATCGAAGTTACAGAACGGCGCACGGATATTGATCAATGACGCGTCGAAAAGGCGCGAGTGACTAAGATCGGCGAATAGCAAGCTGGCACCGTCAAATCTTGCTCCTTCGAGATTGCAAAAACTTAGCACACACCTGTCAAGCGTCGACCTCTGAAATGACAGGCCTACATAATCTATTCTATCGCGCAGATTAGCCCCCTGTAAATCCAAGCCGTTCAGCCGTCTGTGCTTTGCGGGATCGTTTAATATTTCCCAAATAATACGGTACTTATCACCAATCGTGGTGCTACGGTCAATCTTCGCGCCGAATAGATTAGCGTCGTCTAGATCACACATGTATAAGTTGGTGCCACAAAGATCAAGTTCCCGTAAATATGCACCTTCGAGATTGGCTTCGCTTAGGTCTTTGCCTCGAAGGTAACCGTTAGGAAGGGTTCCACGTCTGTTTAAAATATTATAAACAATCATCCATTTCTCGTCCAATTGAGTACTTTTATCAATCCTGACGTCATTCAGTTTGACGTGGGCAAGTTGTGCCCCTCGTAGATCGATGCCGGAAAGGTTAGTTTTACTCATATCCATTCCTCTCAAGTTCGCTTTACGGAGATCAGACCCCGATAAATCTATTGCAATGTCGGAGCTATATGTATGCTTAGCTTTGATTATATTAGCATCGGACAGAAAGCGAATAAGTAAGCCTTTTCGTAAAGGATCAAGATTACGCAAAGCGGTTAACGTCCTGGCTCTAGCGATGCTGCGAACGTTGGATTTATCATCAGAATCATGTAAATTATGTAACAATATAAGTTCGGATATTTTTGTAATGTAGTCCTGAATGAGGTCCTCCCGTTGCTTGTCCAAAATAGAGACGCGTTCTCTATGTTTTTCCGCACGACTGAAGGTCAATGCCACAACTGCTAGAACGGAAGGCACAATTAAGAGATCAAGCCAGTCCCACAGAGTTCTGAAGTGAAAATCTTTACCGGTTGGGTCTTGGTAGACAAACCCGGTCCAACTATGGCGATAGCCAAGCAAAATAAGGGCAGTAAGAACTAGGCCGCAGCTTAGGAATAGCGCCGCTTTAAGGAGCCGGTCGGTGCGCTTCCAGGTACGCTTTACGTTCACTTCTTTACCTTTCTTCCACACTCGGAGCCATGACAAGCTGCCCTCCAAGCGGGCGGCGGCCGACCTCGCTACGATGCGCGCCGGGAGCGACCGTCCAGTTACCGGCCTGTCCGGTGCCGCGACGATCATATCGCCCCATGAGCCCCAACCCACTACTCCGTGGCGCCGGCCAGACTGAGACAGCTTATCTTGCTAAGAGCCCGTCCGTCCCGTGCAATGTCGTCGACGCTTGCTGTGTCCTCGTTGGAAGTGTCGAGCATGAGATTCTTCGCCTGAGGCTGCGCGCGCCGGGCCTCGACAGCTCGGGCGTAGGCGCAGTTCTACGGCTGCGCCTCTTGCGGGCGAACCCGATCCTGACGGCGGTCGGGAGGGGCCGCGTCGGGAATTTCGGTGACGTGGCGTAATTGAGCTAGCCTCCCTCCGACGTACCGCGCCGTCGCGGTACGGGCGCACGAGGGAGGAGATCGATGACGCTCTATGCCGGCTTGGAGGTGGGCGAGAAGGCCACGCACCTCTGCGTGGTGGACGGCGAGGGCTCCATCCGTTGAATTATGGTGACGGGGTGGACGGCCTCTGCTCCCCGGCATCGAGGTGCCCTGGCGTGGTCATTGTCGAGAACGCCACGTTGGAGAGGGTCCGTCCATGCGTGAGGCTGGCACGATCGGGTTGGACATCGGGAAATCGGGTTTTCCGCTCTGGGTTCGACGTCGATCACGTGGAGCGCGCAAGTCGCCCACGCCCGCCGACCTTAAAGGTCGTGAAGCGCCGGAGGCTTTCGGCTCATACGGTCTGCAGCTTGACCTTCAACGGCTCGACATGCTCGATCATCGCCGCATCGCTCGATGGGATCGGCTCACCATCCTCGCGCAGGCATGCGAGATAGCCGGCGATCGCATCGGCGGCCATCGCCCGCGCTTCCTCGAGCGTCTCGCCATAGCTCACCAGGCCCGGCAGGGCCGGGCAAATCACCGTATAGCCGCCCTCCGGCTCCGGCCGGAAGTGGACGGTATAGGTGCGCTCGGCAGTGGTGATCTGCTCGGCTCGCTTCAAGGCTTCTACTCTACCACGCCCTCGGAACAGGCGCACGCATCCGGCTCACCTGCGTATGTCGCCGCCGCGGTGCGCCTAGACAAGCTCCTCGAGCATCTTCCCGGCCAACTCGTCCGTGCGGTCACGAAAAGCGCCGCCGGTTGGGTTCGACTTACGAAATCAAGGTAACGGTGCATTTAATTCGCTGCCATGCTTCAGGGACGGCGCTGACGAGAAGGCTCTCGTTCGAAGAGGCTATCATCGCGGTCCCGCGGCCTTGCCGCCCGTCTGGCTCACGCCAGCTCGACCCGCAGCTTCCGCCCGACGGCGGCTGCGGCGCGCTGTAGGGTATCGAGCGTCACGGACGGATTGGATGGATCGAGCAGCCGATCGAGCGCGGGACGGCTGGTGTGCATGGCTTTGGCCATGGCGGACTTGGTCAGGCCGCGCTCCTGCATCGCCCTCTCGACCTGCCGCGCCAGGACGCGCTTGATGGCGGTCGCCGTGCAGTCCTCGAGCATGCCCTCCTCCTCGAGAAAGCTCTCGAACGTCGATCCGATAGGCGGGTTGGGCTCGATCATGTCGCGGATCTCGTCGCCGACGATCCTGCGATCGGCGGGTATCGGCTCGTTGAAGCCATCGTTGATAGCCTCCCGCACCATAGTTGGTGCGGTGGGTGAAGAGAAGGATCACGAGACAGCGCGCTCAACGCCTCTGACCCTGCTCGCCGGATGGGAGCGGACTGATCAAGCCGCACGCGAGAGTCGACAGCAAGCTCAATTATAGGTTGACGGAAGGATTATGATCCTGTAGATAGACCCACATGCCTCGTCCCTTCACCCGCTCGCCCATCAAGATGCCCGGCACCCGTCCGTGCCGGCTCGCCCGACGTCTCGCCGCCGGTCTCTCCCCGGCCGAGATCAAAAGGCTCGACACCGCGACCGAGGAAGACATCGAGGCCTTTGTCAGTGACCGGGATCTCTCCCGCCTCGTCGACCAGTACGCCGCCGTTCGCAATCTTCCCCTGGCCGAGCGGCAGGCCCGCCTGTTCGAGACGGCGTGGCTGGAGCTTTCGAGCCTCATCGATGTCGGCGACCGAAGGGCGATGCTCTTCGTCGTCTACCAGGCCAACCGGGCCCGGCATCCGGTAAGGCATCTCGTCAAGCTGGTGGTCGAGCGCTTCGAGCAGGCGCGCCAGCCCTACGAGCGGCGGGACACGCCTTCACCCGCCGGCTCCTCGCCCGAGACGATGCAGGGCTATGGCCAGCATCCGCTGGGGCCGGCGCAGCAAGCCATCAACCGCCTCGTCGACTTCCTCCCCGCCCAAGCCGGCGAGGCTATTCTTGTCAGTGCCGAGCTCGAGCCGGCAGCGGCCGAGGCTCCCGTCGAGGAGCCGGCCGCGACAACCGAAGAAATTCCCGCCGGCGATGCTGGCGATCCCGCCTCCGCCGGTTCTCTTTCACCGCTCGCCGCCTTGGCCCGGGCCAACCCGGCTTTGGCGGACTGGATCATCGCGCGCATCGAGAAGCGCCTGATCGAGCTGGGCGTAGCCACCCGAGCCCGACGACCCAAGAAGAACAGCCGGCCGAAAACCCCTCGGCCCTTAACCGACAAAAAGAGAAAAAAGAGCTTCATCCGGCTGGCGCGCAGGCGGCGGCCCGCATGGGCGTGGCCCGCTACCGGCTGTTGCGGCGGGCCGGCGAAGCGGACAAGGTGCGTCTGCCGGCGGCGCCGGTCGGGGGGCATGGAGCGTGAGGGGGCCGGTCATGAGCCTTGTGGTCGAGATGGTCGTCTCGGGTGTCGTCGCCACGCTCTTCATGGATGTCTGGCAGCGGATCGTGCTTCCCCCGCTGGGCGTGCCGCCCGGCAATTGGGGGCTGGTCGGGCGCTGGTTCGTCAGCGCCGGCCAGGGCAGGCTCTTTCCCGGCCCGGCCGTGGCCCTGCCCGCGGCGAGGAACGAGGTGGCGATCGGCTGGATCGGCCACTATGCGGTGGGGATCGTCTACGGCATCGTCTACGTGGCGGTGATCCGCTTCTGGCTGGGCCTCGAGCCCGGCCCGTTGAATGGCCTCGTCTTCGGCATCCTCAGCGTCGTCGTGCCCTGGCTCTTCTTCATGCCGGCCATGGGCAACGGCGTGCTCGGCAGCAGGACGCCCAATCCGGCCAAGGCCTGCCTTCTGGCCTTTCTCGCGCACGGCGTCTTCGGCCTGGGCCTGGGGGTGGGCGCCCTCGTCGCGTGACCGCAGCCGCGGGTCCGTCGCCGCGGCTTCTCACGCAATAATGACCGAGAAGGCGCTTGGAGGGACGCTCGTATCGTTCCAAACTGTTCTGGGTAGGCACGGGAGGTCGCGTGTCGACCAGCATTGGGATCCCGGACATGATCGTTCTCGACTATCACGAGGCGGTGGCGCAGCTGCGCGCGGCGGCCTCCGGCGGGCTGTCGGCGGCCGGGCCGCGCCGGCGGCTGGGCGCCTCGCTGATCGCGGCGGACGGGCTGGCGCGCCGGCTGGTGGGTCGCCTGCGGCTGTCGCTCGGGAGCCGGGCCTCCTGATCCCGCGGCGGCGGGGGTCTAGGCGGTCGCCTGGGCCAGCCGCTTGGCCGGCGGGGAGGTGGGGGGCTGGGGCTCGACGCCGCGGCCCAGGGCCCACGGGCCCGCCGCGGCCACGCCCAGCGCCAGGATCGGCACGATGGCGAGCGCGGCCGTGAGCCCGATATGCTGGGCCAGAAGGCCGATCAGCGGCGGCCCGGCGAGGAAGCCGGCGAAGCCGACGCTGGCCACGGCCGAGATCGCGGTCGCCGGGGCCACGCCGGGCACCGCCGTGGCCTTGCGGAAGATGATCGGCACGATGCCCGAGAGGCCGAGCCCGAGGCAGAGGAAGCCCAGGAGGGCGGGGATCGCCATGCCCACCAGGAGGGCGGTGCCGAGGCCCAGGGCCGCCAGCAGACCGCCGCCCGAGGCGAGGACCGCGTCGCCCAGCCGGTCGCGGAGCGTGTCGCCGCGCAGCCGGCCGATCGTCATGCCGGTCGCATAGAAGACATAGGCCATCGCCGCCAGGGTCTGGGGGGCGCCCAGCTCGCGTGCCAGATAAAGCGCGCTCCAGTCGGAGGCGGCACCCTCGCAGAGCATGGTGGCGAGGCAGATGACCGCCAGCACCGCGAGGCGGCCGCGCGGGCGCGCCACGCCGGGCTCGATGCCACGGGGCAGGGCGGCCGCCCGCGCCGGCAGCGTGCCGCGCCGCGTCAGGACGAGGAGCGCCGTGGCGCCGGCGAGCAGCAGGAGATGGGAGGAGGGGCTGAGGCCGAGGGCCACGAGCGCGCTGCCCGTGCCGGCACCGGCGATGCCGCCCAGGCTGAACATGGCATGGAACGAGGCCATCACCGGCCGCTTGCGGCGCTCCTCGACGATGGCGGCGGCGGCGTTCATCGCGACGGCCACGCTGCCGTTGACGAGACCCAGGACCGTCAGGGCCGCGGCGAGCTCGATCACGTTGCCGGCCAGCGCCGGCAGCGGGCTCACGAGGCAGAGCAGGAAGGCGGCGCCCCAGGTGAGGCGCGACGCGCCCAGGCGGGCGACGAGGCGGCCGGCGGTCAGCATGGCGAGGATCGATCCTGCGGAAAGGCCGCTGAGCGCCAGCCCGATCTCGGCCGGCGAGAGTGCGAGCGCATGCTGCAGGGCCGGCAGGCGGACGAAGAGGTTCGCCAGCAGGAAGCTGTTCAGCCCGAAGACCAGCGCCAGCGTCCGACTGGCGGGTGTCTCCTTGAGGATCCGCAAGGTCCGGGTCATGCGCGTCCTGCGGTCTCGCTCGTTCGGTCGGCCCCGCGGTGGCGCCGCCTGCCGCCAACCGCCGAGCCGTCCCCTCTCGCCCGTGTCCGATCGTGACCAGCCCATGTGACAGACAGGGGACTCCGCCGAAATCAGGCAGGACCCGCTAGCCAACCCACGGAACAACGAAAGCTGACGATAGACCCCTCATGGTTCTTTACTCAACCGTCAGGATGCCAAACTGTCCCACTTTTCGCGTCGGCGCCTGTCGCTTGCGGAGATCTGTCGCCCATAGCTGAGCCGTGCCCCGTCGGGATCTTTGCAGCTCGTCGGGCGCGGCGCGCCCGCCGAGGGGGTTGGGGCGTCGGGAGGGCCTTGCTCGCGCTGCGGCCGGCTCAGCGCCGGCCATGCCCGCCGCCTCCCCAGCCCCCGCGATCGCCGAAGCCGCCGCCGCCGAAGCGACCGCCGAACCCGCCGCCACCGAAGCGGTCGCCCCCGCCACCCCCGCCATCCCCGCCGGACCGGTCGCCCCAGCCGCCGCTCGAGAAGCTGTCGAAGCGGCTCTGGCCGTCCGAGCGGGCCTGCTGCTCGCCGTCCGCCCAGGAGGTATCGGACGAGGCGCCCTGCCAGCCGCCCGAGCCGAAGCTCTGCCAGCCGCCGCCCTGGTTGCGGTAGACGTTCCCGTCCGCGCCGGCGAGATAGCTGTTGGCATCGGACCCGCCGCCGAACGTCCTGCTCTCGCCTGTGTTGGCGTTCGCCACCGTCGCCTCGCGCGAGATGCCCGAGCCCGTGGCGGCGCTGGTCTCGGTCGTGATCGAGCTGCCGCCGGCGGCGGTGGCGGTGCGACTGCCGCTATAGGATCCCGTTCCGTTCTTGGCGTCGTAGCTGGCGCTGCTCTGCCCGCTCGCCGTGGCGCCGCCCGGGCCGGTGGCCGAGCCGCTGGCGCTATAGGTGGATTTCTCCGACCCGGCATTGTAGCTGCCGCTCCGGTCGACGTCGCCGGTCGTGCCGCCTCCAGTGTCGAACGTGCGGTCCACGCTGCTCGACTGGTTGCCGTTATAGGGGTTGAAGGTCTGCTTGGCCTGCACCGTGCCGGTCCCACCGGTGCGGTAGTCGGTGTAGCTCCCCGAGTATTTGGTCGTCTCCTTGCCCGAGGAGTCGGTGGACCAGGTCTCCTTGCCCGAGGTCGTGGTGTCGCCGTAGGAGCCATAGACGTTCTGCTTGGTGGAGCCGCAGCAGTTGTTCCCGTAATAGTCCGTGGTGTAGTAGACGCTCTCGCCCCAGCCATCGACGACGGAGGCCGTCGTCAGGCCCATCCCGTAGCCATATGCCCAGCCGACGGCGGGATTGTAGACGGGTGTCGCGCCGAGGCCGTAGGTCTCGGGTGGCGCGTACCAGTAAGTGTCCACCCAGGGCACGTAGCTGTAGCCGGTGCCGTAGACGACGACCCCGTCGGACGAGGCCACGCTGCCGAGATAGCCCGGCGTGTAGCCCTCGTAGACGACCTCGGTCGTCGAGCCGTAGATCCGCACGAAGGTCACATAGTAGAGCCGCGAGCTGGGTGGGATCGTGTAGATCACGTCGGGCACCGAGGTCGCGACGGACCACGGGCCCTGAAGCGAGGTCGAGGTGAACCAGATGCCGGAGCGCAGCGCATAGTAGCTGCTCTTGCTAACCTGGATGATGGGTGTGGGCGAGTTCACGACGAAGTGGAGTGGCGTGCCCTGGATCGGCTGAAGCTGCGGGGCACCATCATAGAAGGCCTCGAAGCTCGGCCCGCTCTCGAGCGGCACCGTCGCGGTCTGCGGGATCGTGTTCTGGATCAGCGCCTCGCGCGCCTGCGGTGTGCCCGCCACCGCGGCCAGCACCACGCCCGCGGGCGAGCTCGGGGGGATCCGCCGGAAGCTCGCCGGCAGCGCGTCGCCGGCGACGTAGTGCCAGGGCCCGCTGAGTGAGCGGCTGCTGTACCAGCGCCCGGCGATCAGCACATAGTAGTCGCTGCTGTCCGTATCGAGGAGCACGTCGCTCGTCGTGTTGATGGCCCAGAGAAGCGGCGTGCCGCTCACCGCCTGCAGGTCGGGCTGGCCGCGGAACTGGATCAGCTCGGCCGGTCCGTGGGCGACGAAGATCGTGGGCACCAGCGTGGCGAGCGAGGGTTTGGCCGAGCCCTTGCCGCCATCGAGGAGATCCACCGCGCCGTTGGCGCGGAGATGCTTCGCCAGCTGATCGGCGCCCGTCGGCACGGACGTCGCGAGCGACCAGGGGCCGTCGACCGCGGCGGCCTGCAGCCAGCCGTCATAGACATGCATGTAGTAGGTGCTGCCGACGTCGGACCGCAGGATCAGGGCGCGGGTGTTGATGACGCGAGCGAAGGGGGTGTCCGGCACCGGCCGCAACACCGTCGGCCCGTCGATCGGCACGAGGATCGCCGGCGTGTTGCTGACGATGATCCGGGGCGGCCGGTTGTCGACCGACACCCCTCGCGGCTGGACGCCGCTCGAGGCTGCGAGCGAGGCCTCGAGTCGGTCAAGTGCTATGGTCGGCGGCGAGCTCGGCAGCTTCTGCTGCAGCTCGGACCGATAGGCGGCGCCGTTGTCGGCGAGCGTCGGAAAGCTGCTGCGGGTGAGCGTCAGGTCCTCGAGGGAGACCATCCGCGTCGTGCGGTCGACGCGCGTTCGGGCCGTGCCCCAGATGACGCCGAAAGCCTCGTTGCCGCCGGCCTGGGGCGTGGCGCCGACAGCGGCGCGGAAGTCGAGCCGGTTGCCGTGCCAGCTCTCGACCTGCGGCTGGTAGACGGCGAGCGAGGCATCGGCCAGCTGGTAGGTGCGCGGCCACGGGTTGCTGTTTGTTGGCAGCGCCGTCTGCGGCGGCGGCGTGAAGGATTGCTGCTCCTGATTGGCGCAAGCAGCCAGGAGCCCGAGCGCCCCGCACGCCGCCAACCGAACGATGCCACGCATGCCCATGATCGACCCCCCGCCCCGCATTTCCTGTCACCAGCGGCGGAAGCCGCCACCCCCACCGAACCTGCCGCCGCCGAACCTGTCGCCGCCACCGCCGCCGGAGCGGTCGTCGCCCCAGCCGCCGCCACGGGAACGGCTGGCCCAGCCGCCGCTCGAGAAGGTGTCGGCACGCTGCCCGCCCTGGCTGCGCGCCTGCTGCTCGCGGTCGGCCCACGAGCTGTCGCCGGAGGCGTGCTGCCAGCCGTCGGCACTGTGCTGCTGCCAGCCGCCGCTGTCGTGGCGATACACGTTCCCGTTCGAGCCTGCATAGTAGTCATGGGCATGGCCGCCCGTATCGTAGGTGTGGCTCTGGCCGGTCTTGGCGTTGTCCACCGTGGTCTGGTGGCTCACCGAGCCGTCCGAGCCGGTCGCCTCGTGGCTCACCGAGCTGCCGCCCTCGGCCGTCTTGGTCCGCTCCGCCGTGCCGCTCGACTGCCCGGTCTGCGCATCATAGCTGTGCGAGCCGGACGCCTCGCGTGAGGCGCCGCCCGGCCCGGTCGCCGAGGCGCTGCCTTGCTCGGTGCTCGTGCCGGTCTTGGCATCGTAGCTGTCGTTGCGCTGAGCCTCGGCGGTGCCGCCTTCCCGCCCGGTAGCCGAGCCGCTGGCGCTGTAGGACGACTTGCCGGCCTCCGGATTGTAGGTGGCGCTGCGCTGCACGTCGCCGCTCGTGCCCTCGGGCGTGTTGAAGGTGCGGTTCGTGCTCGCGGACTGGTTGCCATTGTAAGGGTTGTAGCTCCGCTGCGCGGTCTACGTGGCCGGTGGTCCCGGTCGCGTAGTTCGTATAGTTGCCGGAATATTTCTCGGTCGCCTTGCCCGAGGAGTCGACCGACCAGGTCTCGTTGCCCGAGGTCGCTCCATGGGCCCAGCTCCCATAGACGTCGGCGCTGGTCGAGCCGCAGCAGGGATAGCCGTGATAGCCCGGCGCGTAATAGTCGTGATAATAGTAGTTGTTGTTGTGGTCGTTGTTGTTGTCGTTCCACGAGTCGACGAGGGCCGCCGTCGTCAGGCCGAGCGCTGCGCCATAGGCCCAGCCGACGGCCGGGTTGTAGACCGGCTGGGCCTGCACGCCATAGGTCACGGGCGGCGGATAGTAGACGGTGCTGCCGACATAGGGCTGGTAGTCGTAGCCGGTGCCGTAGACCACGACGCCGTCCGGGGCCTCGACGGTGCCGAGATAGCCGGGCGTGTAGCCCTCGTAGACGACCTCGGGCGTCGAGCCGTAGATCTTGACGTAGGTCACGTAGTGGAGCGGCGAGCTCGGCGGGATCGTGTAGATCACCTCCGGCACCGAGGTGGCGACCACCCAGGGCCCCTCGGCCGAGGTCGCGACGAACCACACGCCGTCCTTGAGCGCATAGTAGGTGTGCGCGTCGACCTGGATGACGGGGGTGGGCGCGTTGACGACGTAGTGGAGCGGCGTGCCGGCGATCGGGCGGAGCTCCGGCTCCCCGTTATAGCTCGCGGTGAAGGCCGGACCCTTCGAGCGGGGCACGTCGGCAGTGCGGGTGACTGAGTTCGCGATCGCCATTTCCTGCGCCTGCGGCGTTCCGGCGACCGAGGCCAGCACCACCCCGGCGGGCGAGCTCGTTGGGATCTCGCGGAAGCTCGCGGGAAGCTCGTTGCTGGGCACATAGTGCAGGGGGCCCGCGGCGTCGGCCGCGCGGAACCAGCGGCCCGAGATCAGCATGTAGAACTGGTTGTCGCCGGTATCGAACAGCACGTACGAGGTGGTGTTGGCGGCCCAGAGCAGGTCGGTCGTGCCCACCGGCTGGAAGTTGGGCTGGCCCTTGAAGACGACGAGCTCGGTCGGCGTCTCGCTCACATGGACCACAGGCGCACCGCGGTCGAGCGACGGCTTGGCGGGGCCGCCGTCGAGAAGGTCGACCTTGCCGGACTTGGCGAGATTCTGGGCCAGCTCGTCTGCGCCGGGCGGCAGGGCGCTGGTGCGGGTCCAGGGCCCGTTCAGCGTCTCGGCCGTCATCCAGCCGTCGTACAGATGAAGGAAAAGGGTCTTGTGGCCGAGCTCCCGGATGATGAGCGCCTGGCTGTTGACGACGCGCTCGAACCAGGTGCCCGGCACCTTGTGGATGACCGGCTTGCCGTCGATCGGGATCAGCACGGCCGGCACGTGGCTCACGATGATCCGGGGCGGCTTGTTGTCCACCTTCACGGAATGGGTCTCGATCTTGCCGTTGGCCGCGAGCGACGCCTCCAGCCGGTCGAGGTCGATCGTCCGGTTGCCCTTGGGCAGTGCCGCCTGCAGCTCGTGCTCGTAGGCGGCGCCGTCATCGGCGAGCGTCGGGAAGTGGCTCCGCGTGAGCCGCAGGTCCGCGAGGGTCACCTGCCGCGTCAGGGGATCGACCTCGGTCCGGGCGGTGGCCCAGATCACGCCGAAGGTCGGCTCGGACGATCCCTCCCGGGTGGCCGCCACCGCCGCGCGGAAGCGCAGCTCGTTGCCCTGCCAGCTATCGACCTGAGGCTGGTAGACCTGGAGCTTGGCGTCCTTGACCTCAAAGGTCCGCGGCCAGGTCTCCGGAACGGCGATGGTGGTCGAGGGAGGCGCGTCGGCGAGCGCGGGCAGGCCGGCACCGGCCAGGGCGCAGAACGCCACGGCCATGCCGCAGGCGGCAAGCTTGTGGAAGCGACGGGTCGACATCGTGACGCTCCGTGAGTTGACCATGGGCCGGATCCGGGGCCGTGGCGGTCGTTGTATCAGGACGCCGGCGATCCCGCCGGCTGGCTCCTGCTGCTGGCGATGATCGAGGGCAGCGTCTCCGTCGAGCGCATGCCCGGCCTCAGGTGAAGCCTCCGGCCGGGCGCATGTCTCGACGTCGCCCGGGTCGATTGCTTGGGCACACATGGCTCTTTTTCTCTCGCTCGCGTCTGGCTCTCAGGCTGAAGCTTGTTAGGCTGCCGCCGATGTTGCGCATCGTGACGATCCTTCTGGCCCTTGCTTTCGCCGCCCCGCCGGCTGTGGCGACCACGCCCGCCCCGACCTACGTAGGCAGTCAAGCCTGCGCCTCCTGCCACCAGGCCGAGACCAGAGCCTGGCACGGCTCGCATCACGATCTCGCCATGCAGGAGGCGACGCCTGCCACGGTGCTGGGCGACTTCGACGACGCCACCTTTGTCTATGGCACCGTGCGCTCGCGCTTCTTCAGGCGCGACGGCCGCTTCTTCGTCACGACCGACGGCCCGGACGGCAAGCTCGCCGACTTCGAGATCCGCTACACCTTCGGCGTCTATCCCTTGCAGCAATATCTGATCGTCTTCCCGGGCGGTCGGCTGCAGGCGCTGGGCATCGCCTGGGATGCGCGGCCGAAGGAAGAGGGCGGCCAGCGCTGGTTTCATCTCTACCCCGGCCAGAACGTCCACGCCGGCGAGAGCATCCACTGGACCGGCCGCGACCAGGTCTGGAACTTCATGTGCGCCGAATGCCACTCCACCGATCTCGTGAAGGGCTACGATGCGGCGACCGACACCTACAAGACGCGCTGGGCCGAGATCGACGTCGCCTGCGAGGCCTGTCACGGGCCGGGCTCGGCGCATGTCGCCTGGGCGGGCAGCTACAAGGGCTCCCCGTCCCAGGCCAAGCCCGTGGAGGACGGCCTCACCGTGCATTTCGATGCGCACAAGAGCATGAGCTGGACGATCGATCCCGTCACGGGCAACGCCCGCCGCAGCACGCCCATCGCCAGCGCCACCGAGCTCGAGACCTGCGGCATGTGCCACAGCCGCCGCGGGCAGATCCACGAGCCCTGGCGGCCGGGCCACCAACTCCTCGACACGCACCTGACCAGCCTGCTCGAGCCCGGGCTCTTCGAGGCCGACGGCGTCATGGTGGACGAGGTCTACAACTACCAGTCCTTCCGCCAGAGCAGGATGTTCTCGAAGGGGGTCACCTGCAGCGACTGCCACGACCCGCACTCGCTCCAGCTCCACGCCCAGGGCGACGGCGTCTGCTTCCAGTGCCACGAGGAGCAAAAATACGCGGCGGTGGCGCATCACGGGCATGAGCCGGGCTCGCCCGGCAGCCGCTGCATCGCCTGCCACATGCCGGCCCGCACCTACATGGTGGTCGACGTCCGCCACGATCACAGCTTTCGCATCCCGCGCCCGGACCTGACGGAGCGCTACGGCGTCAGCAACACCTGCAACGACTGCCACACCGACAAGAGCGCCGCCTGGGCCGACGTTGCCATCACCCGCTGGCACGGGCCCGAGCGCAAGGGCTTTCAGACCTGGACGCCTGCCTTCAGCGCCGCCTGGCATCAGCAGCCCGATGCGGGCGACCTCCTGGCGAGGCTGCTCCTGGCCGGCGCCACGCCCGGGATCGCACGGGCCACGGCGCTCGAGGACCTGGCCCCCTACCTCACCGCCGACCGCCTGCCCCTCGTCCAGCAGGGGTTGGCGGCACCGGACCCGCTGGTCCGCCTGGGAGCCCTCCGCTCGCTGGGGCTCCTGCCGATCCAGGCCCGCTGGCAGCTCGCGAGCCCGCTTCTGGGCGATCCGGTCCGCGGCGTGCGGGTCGAGGCGGTGGGGCTGCTGGCGGACATGCCGGCGGCGCAGATCCCCGAGACCGACCGCGCGTCGTTCGACCATGCGGCCGCCGACTATGTGGCGGCCCAGGAGCTCAACGCCGACCGGCCGGAGGGCCGCGTCAACCTCGCGAGCTTCTTCGCCCGCCGCGGCCAGCCCGCCGAGGCGGAAAAGACCTTCCGGGATGCCATCGGGCTGTGGCCCGACTTCGTCCCGGCCTATGTCGATCTGGCAGCGCTCTACGCCAGCGAGCGGCGCGACGCCGATGGCGAGCGGGTGCTCAGGGATGCCATCGCCATCGCGCCAGGCGACGCGACGCTCGCCCACGCGCTCGGGCTCAACCTCGTCCGGCAGCAGCGCACGACCGAGGCGGTGCAGGAGCTGCGCCGCGCCACCGAGCTGGCACCCGACGATGCGCGCTTCGCCTATGTCTACGCCATCGCCCTCAACGCCACCGGGCAGGGCGAGGAGGCGCTGCGCGTGCTGGAGGCCAATCAAACAAGGCATCCCGGCGACCGCGACACGCTCGTGGCCCTCGTCACGATCAACCGCGACCGCGGCGATCTGGCCGCGGCGCGTGCATGGGCCGAGAAGCTCGTGGCCATCGACCCGCGGGCTCAGGCGCTGCTCGACCAGCTTCGCTGAGCGCCCGCCCGCCGGGGCCGCCTCAGGGCCGGTCATGGGCGACGTCGCGCTCCCGGAGAGCGCCGCGCAGGCAGATTTGGCACCAGAAGGCGAGCGCCAGATGGACCGCAACCGCAGGCCACAGCAGCTCGCCGGAGAGGCCTAGCATGCCCCCCGCATAGGCAAGAGCTGCCGCCGCGAGCGTGTTGTAGACGAGAAGGCTCGCGACAGCTCGAAGGGACGAGGGCTCGCGCCTGTCCCGGGCCGCGAGCCAGCTCAGGCCGCCGATCGCCACCAGCAGGGCGCCGATCACGCGACCCATTGTCAAAGCCTTGGCCATCGGCGCCTCGGGGCCGAGCAGAAGCCCCAGGATCAATGACGGGAAGGCCAGCAGGCAGAGGCCCGTCCCGCCCTCCACGAGGCCGCAGACGACCAGCAGCGCCTTCCGCGAGCCGCCGCTCCGGCCACGCTGCTCGGCCAGGTTTCCTGACGAGGGCTGGTCCATCTTCCTCAGGTGCTCCGGACGCGGGCAGGGATGGTGGCGACGAGGCGGAGGCCCCGCCGCCACGCCTCATCCTACTCGGCCGCGCTCTTCTCGCGCTCCATGGCCTCGAGCTTCTTCACATCCTCCGGCGTCAGCTTCGGCGGCTCGACGGAGAAGGTGATCTTGTCGATCTTGCCGTTGAAGCGGAACGGCACCTGGTAGTCCTGGTCGTCGACCGGCGTGCCGGTGTCCGAGCCCATGTCGAAGGTCTCGTCCCAGGGCAGCGTCAGCGGCACGGTGTGCTCCATCGTCTCGGTCGCGACGAGCTTGCCGTCCACGGTCAGCGTGCCCGTGCCGCCACGGCCGAGGCCGCTGATGTTGTTGTAGGCGAGCGTCCCGAGGCCCAGCCCGTCATATCTGAAGTCGTAGACGAGCGTGTGCTTGCCGGGGGTGAGCGCCTCCTGGCCCTCCCAGCGGACCCGCTTCAGGTCGAGCAGGTTCCACAAGAAGACAGGCTTGCCCTTGAGCAGGTAGAGGCCATAGCCGCCGAACCGGCCGCCGTCGGTGACGATCATGCCGTCGGCACCGCCCTCCGGCACCTCGATCTCGGCCGTGATCGTGTAGGAGGTGTCGAGAACGCTCGGGGCCGTCCCCCGCGGCAGGCCCGTGATCGGCACGCCCGCGAAGGTGAAGACGTTGCGGCCACCCGAGACGGACGGGCGAGGGGTCACCATCCGCGTCGCCACGGAGGCATCGAGCGGCAGCACCTGATACTTGCCGAACTGGGCGAACATCAGGTCCCGCATCTCCTGCACCTTGGTCGGGTTGGCGGCGGCCACGTCGGTGTACTGCGTCCAGTCGTGCCGGACGTCATAGAGCTCGAACGTGAACGCGCTGGCCGGATCGGTGATGGCCTTGCCGAGCAGGTCCCACGGCGGGCGCTTCGGCACCGCGCTCAGCATCCAGCCATCGTCATAGAGGCCCTGCACGCCCAGCATCTCGAAATATTGGATGCGATGGCGTGAGGGTGCTGCGGCGTTCGCCTTGTCGAAGGTGTAGGCGAGGCTCGTCCCCTCGATGGGCTTCTGCCCGATGCCGTCGACCTGCACCGGCGCCGGGATTCCCGTGGCCTCGAGCAGCGTCGGCACGATGTCGATCACGTGCCCGAACTGCGAGCGGATGCCGCCCTTGTCGCTGATGTGGCCCGGCCAGGAGATCGCCATGCCCTGGCGCGTGCCGCCGAAGAAGGAGGGAACCTGCTTCGTCCACTTGAAGGGCGTGTCGAAGGCCCAGGCCCAGGGCACCGCCATGTGCGGGTAGGTCTGGTCCGAGCCCCATGCGTCGTACCATTTCATCTGGTCCGCCGCCGGCAGCTCGACGCCGTTGAACTGCAGCACCTCGCTCGGCGTGCCGTGGGGCGAGCCCTCGGCCGAGGCGCCATTGTCGCCGCTGATATAGATGATCAGCGTGTCGTCGAGCTTGCCCATGTCCTGGACCGCCTGGATCACGCGACCGATCTCATGGTCCGTGTAGGCCAGATAGGCCGCATAGACGTTGGCCTGCCGGATATAGAGCTTCTTGTCCGCGTCAGTGAGCGCGTCCCACCGCTTCAAGAGCTTGTCCGGCCAGGGCGTGAGCTTGGAGTCCTCCGGAATGACGCCCAGGCGCTTCTGGTTCGCGAAGATCTGGTCGCGCAGCGCGTTCCACCCCTTGTCGAAGAGGTGCATGTCCTCGATCTTGTTGATCCATTCGGGCGTCGGCTGGTGCGGCGCATGCGTGCCGCCAGGGACGTAGTAGAGGAAGAACGGCAGCTTCGGATTGATGGCGTTGAGCTGATCCAGCCAGTGGATCGCATCGTCAGCCATCGCCGTCGTCAGGTTCCAGCCGGGATGCCCCACATAGGGATAGATCGGCGTGGTGTTGCGGAAGAGGTTCGGCTGCCATTGGCTCGTGTCGCCGCCGACGAAGCCATAAAAATACTCGAACCCCATGCCGGTCGGCCACTGGTCGAACGGCCCGGCTTGGCTCGCCTCCCAGGTGGGCGTGTTGTGGTCCTTGCCGAACCAGGCGGTGCGATAGCCGTTCTCGAGCAGGATCCGGCCGATCGTGGCGCTGTCCCGACCGATATAGCTGTCATAGCCGGGGAAGCCCGTCGCCGCCTCGGAGACGACGCCGAAGCCGACCGAGTGGTGGTTGCGGCCGGTGATCAGCGCAGCACGGGTCGGCGAGCATAGCGCGGTCGAGTGAAAGTTCGTGTAGCGCAGCCCGTCCTTGGCGATGCCGTCGAGCGTTGGGGTCGGGATCACGCCACCAAAGGTCGACGGCGCCGCGAAGCCCACATCGTCCGTCATGATCAGGAGGATGTTGGGCGCACCCTTGGGCGGCACCACGCGCTCGGGCCATGCCGGCGTGGATTGGTCCGCATTCAGGCCTATTTGGCCTTTAAACGGCTGCGGCGGCGGGGGCAGGTAGCGCCCGTCGATCGTCGTCGTCGCATCGGGCGACGGCACGCCCGTGATCTGCTGGCCCATCTCCGGCGAGCCCGACATCTGCTGCGCCGTCGCAGGCAAGGCGGCGAGCCCGAGCAGGGCCATCGCTGAGACACCTGTCAGAAGCAGTCGCATCATGTCTCCTTTCTCCGCTGACCAGCGGCTTCTCGTTGGGATTGCCGGTCAGCGCCGACGCCCCCGCGCCGCTAGGACGCGGGCGGCGGGCTCCTCCGGCTCCGGCTGCCGAGCGGCCAGACCTTCTGGATCACGGCGAACAGAAAAGCGGTGGTGAGACCGAACAGCAGCATGCCGTTGACAGCCTCCAGGGCGCCCATCATCTGCCAGTGGCTCTCGAGCATGACGTTCGCGTGGCCGTAGGTCGCCATGGCGCCGAGCGAATAGAGCATCGCCGACCGCATATCCGGCAAGGCCCCGAGCAACACGTAGGCGGCAGCCCAGATCCCGCCCTCGAGCGCGTGCAGCGCGGTAGCCAGCAGGGCGACGGCGCCTATCACGACCGAGAAGGTCAGCAGGAACCGACGCCGATCCACGGCATCACTGAGCATCCGCACGACCCGCTCGTTGATGAGCCCGAGGCCCACCACGTGGATGACGACGCAGAGCACGATCAGCGGCAGGCTCCAGAGCCAGTCGACCGTCCAGGGAGCATCGGCTGGTTGCATCGGCGTCCTCCGGCCGGCCCGCTGGGAGCTCCGCGACTCCCGACGGGCGAAAGGGCCACCCGGCTGCCGGGGCAGACCCGACGGCAGCCGAGGCCCGTCCCTCAGCCCTTGTGGAGGCTGTCGAGACGCTTGCGCAGCATGGTGGCGGCCTCCTTCGCGCAGGCCTCGGCCGTGTCCATGGTGCCGAGCGTCGCCTCGATGTCGAAGGCGCCGGGCGTCAGGTGGCGCACGGCGGCGGCCACGACCGTGCCCGTCTCCGAGTCGCGCGCCTCGACCGCGTAGGTCACGCCGCCGGTGAGCGTTCCGCCGCCGACCGTCGCTCCCTTGACCAGATTGATGGCGGCGCTGATCGGGATGATCCGGGTGGCCGTGGACACGTAGGGAATGGTCGAGCTCACCTCGACAAGCGTGAACGTCAGGCGCGCCGTGTGCGGCCCCGGCTTGGTCACGACCGGGAACTTCGTCCCGAGCGCCGCCTTCGTCTGATCGACGAACATCTGCGCGATCTTCTGCACGTCCTCGTCCGACAGATCGCCGAAGCTCGAGCCCTCGCCCCGATAGACCACCGGCGGGTCGATGATGAAGCTCGTGTACTTCCTCAGATCGACGCCCTGGGCGATGTAGGACCACGCACCCGGCGCCTCCTTCGCATTCTCGGTCAACGCGACGCCGGTAATGCCCGCGTTGGGCTGCGACGTGCTTTGGGATTGGGCGGCGCAGCCGGCCAACGCCAGCGTCGTGGCCCCCGCAGCGATCAGGCCTCGTCTCGTCGTCATTCCAGTCATCCCTGTCGGTATTGTTGTCGTTCTTCCTGTTGCTCAGGCGGTGCCGGCCAGCGCGGCTTGCAGCCTCTCCTCCTGCTCGCTGCTGAGCGATGTCTTGAGGACCTTGCCGTGGTACTTGGCCACCTCGGGCACGACCTTGTCGGCTGTGACCTTGCGCACCAGGACGAACAGCGCCGAGCTGCCGGGCTTGATCGTGGCACCGAGCTGCTTGATGAAGTCGTCGTTGATGCCGTAGTCCGCGAGCTTGCCCGACAGGGCACCCGAGCCGGCGCCGATGGCGGCTCCGCCGATCCATCCGAGCAGCGGGTTGAGGAACAGCGAGCCGACCAGCAGCCCGAACAGGCCGCCCCAGACGCTGCCGCTCGCGGCCCCGGCGGCCACCAGGTTGATCGCCTGCTTGAGGTGGATCTTGCCCTCATCGTCGCGCACGACGATGCAGGAGTCCTCGAGGTCGATCAGATACTCGGCCTGAAGCTTGCGCAGCTCGTCGAGAACCCGATCCGCCGTGGCCGGATCGTCGTAGGCGATACAGACGAGGTCGCTCATCGGCTTTTCCTTTCCTCCCGTGACAGTGCCGCCAGTCGCTTCGCCTCGGCCTTGGCTGCCAGCTCCTCGGAGCGGTCGACGCTCGCATGATGAGCCGAGCCGCCGCGCTGGGCAGCCACCTTGTCGTTGGATCCGGATCCAAAGAGGCGGCAGCCGCCTAGCGCCCACACGCCGAGCCCGGTCATCAACCACCGACGTCCACGCATCACACCTCGCCACCGTCCCGCCGGGAGGCGTCGCGCGTCCCGTGGGTGGGACCGCCACTCGAGCCGCCTGCCGGCAGCGGTGTCTCTACGCCCAACCCCGTGCGCGGGCCAGACGCCAGACTGGCCGGGCTGCGCAGGCGGGTGCGCGTCGGGAGCGGAGGCCGTCTCATTCCCATAGCGTCGGTCAGGCTTGCAGCTCGATCTCGCTAGGGCGCCAGGTCTTGTCGAAGAACGGCTCCAGAGGTCCGTACAGACGCAGCAGAATGTTCCAGCTGCGGCCGGAGACGGTCTGTGCCCAGTTGCTTTCCTTGCCGGCGGGTGCCTCGGGGCCGAAATAGACGTCGACCGAGCCGTCGGAATTCGTCTGGAGACCCTTGCTCTGGCTGCTGACGCTGGGGAACTGTTGGTCCGTCTGCGCCATCGAGCGGGTCTGGTTGTCGTAGACGATCACCGACCAGAAATCCTTGACCGGGATGCTCGGCGGCAGCCGCAGCCTGTAGGTCTTTCCGCCGTCGAGCACGTCGCCCTTCTTGTCGACGAACATCGCCATGTACTGCGATCCCTCGCCGACGATCCTGCTGTCCATGGCCGGAGTGATGCCGGTGGCATAGAAGAAGAAGCCGGCATAGCCGTCGAGCAGGCGTGCGCCGTTCTCCTCGAACCTGTAGCCGCCCACGAAGCCCAGACGCCAATGGCTGTCGCTGTCCGGGTACCAATAGCCGTCGGCACCCCGCCAACGGTACATGATGGCGCGGGCCGAGGCGTCGCCGACGGCGGCGGCCTCGGTCAGGATGGCCTTCATCCGCGCGTCGGGCGCGAACGGCCTGCCCTTCATGATGCCGATCGAGGCCCAAAAGCCCAGCGTCGTCGCATCGACCTGCTCGGTCGGCTCGTCCTGGACGACCCCGTTCAGCAGCTCCCAGAAGCGGTAGTCGGCCGGCGCCACCAGGTTGAACGGCTTGCCCGACATGTCGATGAAGGTCGGCGCCGCCGGTTTGCCGGCGTCGGCCAGCGGGTAGATCTTGGTGTGCTTCTTCACCATGTCGACGCCGGGCTTGGGATCGCCGTCGACGAGGAAGCTGCGCCATACGACCCAGGCAGAATAGGACCCAGGGCGCAGCACGAAGTAGCCGGAGGGAACCTCGCCCTGATAGCCGGGCGGCAGCAGCAGGAACTTCCCGCCCTGGCCCTTGTCCGGCCCGGTGATCCCGATGTCGCCGACCCAGTGGTACCACATGTCGTCGCACAGCCCGAGGACCTTGGGTGGCGTCTCGACGACGATCGGGCCGTCGCGCAGATCGACCCAGATCCAGGTGTAGGGCGTGTTGTTGTTGGCGGTGAGCTCGACCGTGCGCGAGTCGACCATGCTCTCCCAGATCGCCACGGTCCGGTTGGCCGGCCCGAGCGAGAGGGTGGCGTCCCGGTTGCTGACCTGGCTCAGCACCGGCAAGGCGAGGAGATAGGCCTGCACGGCCCGCTGGAAGTCGAGATTGTCGTAGAGCTTGTCGGCGCTCGCCTTGTCCGGGAATCCGCCAAAGAAGCTCAGCTTCCCGAAGCGGGTGTCTACGGTGTCGGGAGACTGGACGCCGGGCGGCATCGGGGTCGAGAATTTGAGGTCGGGCTGTGCCGGAGCGCCGGTCAGCAATTGAGCGAGGGCCGGCCCGGGACTGGCGGCCGCCATCCCGGCGACAGCGCTCGACTGAAGAAAGCCTCGCTTCGTCAACATCTCCAATCCCTCGGTGGTGAAGAGCGCGCCGTGCGCAGGAAGGCCGGACACGACGCACAGATCGGCACCGCACGTGTCGAAGAAAAGGCGGGTGCCAGCGGCATCATTTTGCCGGCGGCAGCCTGCTCTCCAGCATGTCCACCTGCTGCTGCAGGGCGGTCATCTGGTTCTGCAGGTTGATGATCTGCTCCTCGATGGACGACGACGACATCCCGCCGCCGCCATTGACATCCACGACCGGCGGGCTGCTGCCCCCGCAGGCGCTCAGCGTCGCCGCGCAGAGCCCGATCACCAGCCAGAGACGTCCACGCATCGCACCTCGCTGCCCCGATGTCGATATACCGTTGGGAAAGCTCTCTTGAGCCTCCGGCTCGAGCCGCTCTATGCGGGTCATCGCGTCCATCCCTGCTGGCCGAAGAGGCTGGAGAGCTGCTTGGCGATGCCGCTGGCGGCGCGGTCGCTGTCCGCGACGACCGTGGCACCCATCGTCTCCGACACGACGCTCAGCCCCGCCGTCACGGCCGTCGCCATCAGCAGGTGGCCGGCCACGGCGCCGGCACCCATGGTCTCGGCAGCACCCGGCCTGAGGCCGCTCTTGGCGCTGACCTCGATCTGATCGATCAGGTTGGGGCCGGTGGCCGTCACCTCGTAGACCTGCGCCCAGACGCGCACGTCGCTGCGACCGGCGCCGAGGCCGATGACCAGCCGCTCGGTCCGGTTGCCCTCGTCGATCGAGATGAACTGGCCCTTGATGAGCAGCGCCACCGGCGTGCCGGCGGGCACGGCGGCGGCGTGCACGGCATAGAAGCCCATGTCCTGGATCTGGACGACGAGCTTCTCGGCCAACGCGCTTGCCACCTGATGGCCGACCTCGAGCTCCTGCTGCGTGCGTGGCGTGCCGGCCTTGGCCTTGCGCAGCTCCTCGTACTTGGCGCCCAGGCCCTGGTCGAGCTCCACCTCGTCGGGCGAGACCGCGAAGGTCTGGACCACGACGACCTGTGGCAGCGGCAACGCCGCTCCATCGGCGCTGATCTGGCTCTTCGACGTGGTGCATGCGGCGAGGCCCGCGCCCAGCATGCCGCCCAGCGCCGCCCGTCGTGCGACCCTTCCACTCATGCGCTCGTCTCTCTCATGCTGGCGGTGCGCCGCCCGAGGCGGGCCTCAGTATTGGCCTGCACCCATGCTCTCGACCTGGAGGGAGCCGCCGGACTTCGCGAAGGTGAAGTCCCGCGAGGCGAAGCCCTCGCAGCCGCCGCTCTGCCGGGCGCTCTCGCCCGGCGTCTGGAACCAGTACTCGACGTGCACGACGAGATCCTTGGGCGTGTCCGAGAGGATCGTCGCCCGCGTGATGTCCTGCATCACCACCCCCTGGCAGTTCTCGTCGTGCTCGGAGGCGTTGGCGTCGTAGTAGGAGGTGATCTGCTTCTCGATGCCGGGATAGGGGGCGAGCGCGCTCGTCTCCTGCCCGACCTCGCCGGCACAGCCGGCAAGGAGCAGCATCACCGACGAGGCCAGCACCGGCCGCCACGGCGCACGTCTTTGAGAGCTGAGGCGTATCATGGGTAGCACTCGCCCCTTTGGTTCGAGGATGTTCATGGGCCCTGCAAGACTATCGCCGGGAACAGGCCCCGCGTATTGATCTATCTCAATGGCTCGGCGGATTGCTCCGACGACACCGCTGATTCCATCCCCGACCGGAGAGTAGACGTAGCCGCATGAACAGTCGCTCGCAGCCATGATATCTCGGCCCATGACTGCGGCTATCGGAAAACTGCAGGACCGTTCGGAAGCGGCGACCGAGGCCCATGCGGCAGCTCGGCCGGGCGACTTTCCGGCCGGGCTCCTGAGCAGCTTCGAGACGGCCGAGCCCGACGAGATGGCCCGGGCGCCGTTCGGCTGGGATCAGGCCTATCTGCCGCTCGCGGCCGGGCGCTTCGCAGGCTCGCTTCTGGTGGCCCACACGGCGCGGCTGCAGCTCGGCAGCGCCGCGTGGTCGCTGGCGCTGCTGGCGCGCGGCGTGACGCCGATGGGCTGTGTCGCGATCGCGATGCCGACGAGCTTGGTGAAGCCCGTGTGGAACCGCGGCGTCCGTCTCGGGCCGGCTGATGTCGCCGTGGGCAACCACGCCCACGAGTTCGAGTTCCGCACGAGCGGGGCCGAGGCGCTCATCGCTGCCTCGATCCCCACCGACCTGCTCGAGCGGACGGCTGCCACGCTCTTCGGCCCGCTCTGGGAGGGCATCGCCGCCACCGCCTTCGGGCCGGCCCAGCCGCTCCGCCACCCCGAGGGGCTGCGCGCGCGACTGCGGGGCGTCGTCGATGTCGTCACGGCCGATCCCGGCCTGCTCGTCCGTCCCGACGGCGCCGCCTGGGTCGAGCAGTCGGTGGTCCTGGCGTTCCTGGGGGCGCTGGGCGTCCCGCCGCTCGCCGTCCGGGCGGCCGAGCGGCGGCGTCTGGCCAAGCGCGCCGAGGCCTATCTGATGGAGAACCTCGACACGCCCATCTCGATCCAGGATCTCTGCCGGGCCACGGGTGCCGCCGAGCGCACCCTCTTCCAGGCCTTCCGGGACTATTTCGGCCTGCCGCCGATGGCCTTCCTCAGGCTCATGCGCCTCATCGGCGCGCGGCGTGACCTGCGGCGCCTGGGCAGCGCCACCAACGTCACCCAGACGGCGACCCGCTGGGGCTTTTTCCACTTCGGCGAGTTCGCCACCGCCTATCGCCGCCAGTTCGGCGAGCGCCCGTCCGACACGCTGCGCCGGGCCAGCGGACGACCTCCCGGCCGGTGAGCGCTGCCAGCCGGCGGCTGTTGGCCGCTCACCAGACGAACGTCACCCCGATCACCGGCCCATGGGTGATCACGTCATAGTGGAAACGGTCGTTGCCGTTGCCGTTCTCGTAGTTCTGGTAGAGCGCCCGGTAGCCCGCCTCGACGCTGATCCAGCTGTTGAACGCATAGCCAACGAGGCCCTGCAGGTTCCAGGTGGTGTTGTCGCTGCTGACGGCGCCGACATAGCCCAGCGCCGCGATGAACCAATGGTCGTTCAGGCCGACCAGGGTCCGCAGGCCAACAAAAGGGGTGGCCCACTGCTGGTCGCCGCTGAAGTGGCGCTCCAGGCCGAGCGGGCCGGTGCCTTTCAGCTTCAGGTCGACATTGAGGTAGGTGTAGTTGAAGCCGGCCAGCCCATCGAGCGAGATACCGTGCTCGATGCCGACCGGCCGAACGCCGTCGGCAGCAGTCTCCCCCAAGGGCCAATGGCCCAGGCGGTAGGTCCCGTACAGCTCGCCGATGAAGGCATTGGCGTCGGTCGTGGCGTCGATCGGGCCCACATTGTCGTCGATCGAGGCGCGCAGGAAATTCCCCTGGGCGACGAGGCTGAAAGGCCCCTTGATCGCCTCGACCTGGGCCAGGACGCCACCGTCCAGATTCTTGACCAAGTCGCTGAAGCTGACGTCGACATTGGCCTTCTGGCCCTTGACCGTAGCGTGGCCGTTGAACGCGGTCGCCCAGACATAGGGCGTGAACCTGATCGTCCAGCCGTCCCACGGCGACGCGTCGGCGCCCGGGGAGCTTGCGCTCGCCGGCCCTGCCTGCGCCCGCAGCGGCGCCGCCCAGGCAACACTTCCCACAAGGACGAGGGCGGGAAGAAGGCCCCGCATCCAACCGACGCCACCAGCTCTTGTCACCAAACGCTCCCCCACATGCGGCTCTGACGCTAGCACCTCGCCGCAGCGACGGAGAACAGGCTTGCGGCGCGCCAACGTCAAGACTTGAACGGAAATACCCGCTTCCAGTCATTCTTCATGCTGATCACCGGCCAATCGAGCTTCTTGGCCTCATCCATCAGCCCCTGGGTGAACGTCCCCACATGGGATGCAGGCAGGCCGTTCGCCGGCCCGTAGGCGTACTCGCGCTCGGCATCGTCGTGCAGGACCAGCATGCCGAAGCGCGCGCCCGAGCCTGCGGTCGTCCATTCCAGCATCTGGCGGTCGCCGTCCGAGTTGCCGAAGGCGGCGATCGGCCGCCTGCCGACGAAGCGGTTGATCCCGACGGGCTTGCCGGCCTTGTCGTCGATGAACTCGATCTCCGGCTGGCGGACCAGCGCCGGCTCGCCGTCATGCAGCTCGTACGTCGTCTTGATGCTCGAGCCGATGATCTGCTGCGGCGGGATGCCGTACGCCTCGGGCGCCCAGGGCCGCATGAACTCGATGCCGCCACCCGAGCAGATCCAGGTCTCGAAGCCGTTGCCACGCAGATAGGCCAAGAGCTCCAGCATCGGCTGATAGACGAGGCTGTTGTAGGGGCGGTGGAAGCGCGGATGGCGCGCCTTGGCGAGCCAGTCCGAGACGAGCGCGCTGAACTCCTCGACCGTGGTGCCGGCGTGGGTTGCCATGACCAGGCGCAGGGCGCCCTCCTCACCACCGGCCATCGCCGCGGCGAGATCGTTCTCCAGCACGGCCTTGAAGGGCTGCTTCTCGCGCCATTCCGGGTGCTCCGGCGCCAGGGCCCTGACGCGGTCCAGCACGAACTGGAGTTGGGCGTAGTAGGGTTTCTCGCACCAGAGCGTGCCGTCATTGTCGAACACGGCGATGCGCTCCGGCGCCGGAACGAAGGCAGCGCCACCCTCGCTGGTGACGCGGGCGACAAAGTCCTGGATAGCCGACTTCGCGGCGCCATCGTTCCAGGAGGGCAGGGGCGCGTCCTGAGCCTGCGCAGTGCCGACGCCGGGAAGCGCCGTCAGCGCCGGCAGCGCGGCGAGCCCGCCCAGCAGGTGGCGCCGGCTCATGGCCACAGGGGGCAGCGATGCCATGATCGTCTCTCCTCGGGTGGAAGGAACAAGGGGCGCCCGTGATCGGGCGCCCCCTCGCGCGCTGGCTGTGCGCTCGGCTGCTCCTGTCTACTGCCCCTCGTGCGCCCTCATCATCTCGTCGATCTGGGCCTTGACCGCCTCGAGGTTGAAGGAGGCGGGCGCCTGCATCGGCGGAAACTCGATGGCCGTCTGCGCCAGCTTCCCGACCTCCTGCTGCACGAGAACGAAGCGCCAGAACTCGCGGGCATAGAAGTCGTTCACGAAGCCGCCGCCGCTGTCGTTCAGGGTCTCGCCGCGGATCGACGGGGTCCGCTCGAAGGGGTCCTGGCGCAGGTTGACGATCGTCGGCATGTCGGTCGTCACCTTCTCGCCGGGCCAGCCGTACGGCTGCTGGTAGAACTGGAACTTGAAATCGTCGATCCGAAGGGCGCCCAGCTTCGGCCCGCCGAAATAGAAGAGCTCGTGGCGCGCCGACGGTCCCTTGCCCGTCAGCAGGTCCATCTGGTTGTAGCCGTCCAGATGGTTCTTGTAGGTCCGGTCACCGAGCTTCACCCCCTTGAGGAGCTGGTCGGTGATGTCGGGATTGCCCGCCGCCGCGGCCAGCGTCGGCAGCCAGTCGAGGCCGGAGAAGATGCCGTTCTCCACCGTGCCCGGCTTGACCTTGCCCGGCCAGCGGATGATGGCCGGCACGCGGAAGCCGCCCTCGAACACCGTGCCCTTCGTCGACCTGAACGGCGTCATGCCGCCGTCGGGCCAGGTGAACACCTCGGCCCCGTTGTCGGTGGTGAAGATGACGATGGTGTTGTCGGCCTCGCCGATATCCTCGAGATGCTTGAGCAGATCGCCGACATTGTCGTCCATCTGCTTCATGCCGGCTTCTTCGACGCCGTAGTTGCTCTCGTAGTTCATCATCGCCTGGTATTTGGGCGACAGGTAGGTGAAGACGTGCATGCGCGTGGTGTTGTGCCAGAGGAAGAACGGCTTGCCGTCCTGCTTGGCCTTGTCCATGAAGCCCTTGCTGTGCTCGACGAGAACCTCGTCGAAGGTCTCCATGTCGTACTTGGCCTTGCGGCCCTCCTGCCACTGCTGCCGACCGGCCATGTTGGGGAACGGTGCCAGCGGGCCCTCGTCGACGATCCGCTGCTTGCCGATCTTGCCCCAGCGCGGCTGCACCGTGGGGTCGTCGACGTCCGTTGCCCAGCAATGCACCAGGTTGCGCGGGCCGGTCTTGTCGATCCAGTCCTGCGGGTAGTCGAACCAGTAGGGGTCGGACATCGCGTCGAGGTGGTAGAGATAGCCGAAATATTCGTCGAATCCGTGCACCGTCGGCAGGAACTTGTTGAGGTCGCCCAGATGGTTCTTGCCGAACTGCGCGGTCGTGTAGCCCTGCGCCTTCAGCACCGTGGCGAGCGTCACGGCCTCGGCCGGGAGGCCGACGTCGGCGCCGGCCTGGCCCACCGTGGTGAGGCCCGTGCGCAGCGGGATCTCCCCGGTGATGAAGTTGGCCCGGCCCGCGGTGCAGCTGGCCTCGGCATAGTAGTCGGTGAAGCGCATGCCCTCGGCGGCGAGCTTGTCGAGGTTCGGCGTCTTGCCGGACATGATGCCCTGATGATAGGCGCCGATGTTGAACCACCCGACATCGTCACCCATGATGACGAGGATGTTGGGCTGCTTGCCGCTCGGCTGGCTGCCCGCGGCCTGGGCGAGGGCGGCCGTGGTCGTCGCCGGCGAGGGCAGCCCTGCCGTCGCGGCCAGCGCGCTGCCCGCAAGGAGCAGGTTGCGCCGGTTCACTAAGCTGTTCCGGGGCGAACTCCCGGCCGTCTCGATCGGTTCGTCGCTCATGCTGGTCTCCCTGTCTGACTGATGCGGCGGAAGCCTCTAGGGGACATGGCTTTCTTGGCGGCGGTGGCGGTGGCGGTGGCGGCTGCGCGGCGAGCAGGGGGGCCGTCCCGCACCTGAAACACGGTCGTCATGCTCGAGCCGATCCTCTGTTCAAGCAGAACATCATGGACCTCGGCTGCCCAGGACCGCAAGAGCGCGCGGCAGCCGTACGGGATGGTCCATCGCTGAAGGCCGTTGGCCCGCAGACGGGTCAGGAACCTCAGCATCGGCTGGTGGTCGAGGCTGTCATCCGGGCGGTGGAAGCGCGGGTGATGCGCCTCGGCGAACCGGTCGGTGACCAGCGCCTCGGCCATGACTGCCGCCATGCGCGTGTTCGCCAGCAGGGCCGCGGAAGGTGGCGAATTGGCCATGACCCGCGCCACCTTCCACGCCCGCGTCGTCAGTCGCCGTTCTGAGGTCCCATCACCTTCTTCATCGCATCGTCGACGGCCTTCTTCATGCTCAGCGTGTCGGCACCTTGCCGCGGCGGGTATTCGACGATGCTCTTCAAATGGGCCTGCAGAAACGGCCCCGCCGCCGTCGGTGCCCACAGCTTCTGGGCGAGGAACTTGCGGCCGATATAGCCCCATTCGGGTGACAGGGGATCCATCTTCTCCATGGGATCCATGAGAAGGTTGAAGAGAAAGGGCACGCTGGGATAGGTCTTCTCGTCCCACCAGAGCCCGTCCTTCTTCACGCCGAAGGCGATCTTCCAGGCGTCGACGCGCAGCGCCATCAGATCGGTCTCGTCATAGTAGAAGAACTCGCGTCGAGCCGACTTCTCCGTCTTGCCGGTCCAGAGATCGAGATTGTTGTACCCGTCGAGGTGAACCTTGTAGGTCATGTCGCCGAGCTTGGCGCCGTCGAGCAGCTGCGTCTTGAGGTCGGGCATGCCTGCCGCGGCCGCGAGCGTCACGTAGAGATCCTCGTGGCTCTGCACGCCATTCACGGTCGTGCCGGCCGGAACCGCGGCGGGCCAGCGCATCAGGCACGGAACGCGGACCCCGCCCTCCCAGGTGGTGCCCTTCTCGCCGCGGAACGGCGCGTAGCCACCGTCGGGCCAGAAGGCGAGCTCGAAGCCGTTGTCGGTCGAGTAGATGACGATGGTGTCGTCGGCGATGCCGAGCTCGTCGAGCTTGCCGAGCAGCGTGCCGACCTGCTCGTCATGCTCGATCATCTTGGCGCGGACGACATCCTCCTCGGCACGCCCCTCGTCCACGGCCATCTGGATGTATTTCTGCTGCGGATGCGACCAGATGTGAATGGCGGTCGTGTTGAACCAGACGAAGAAGGGCTTGTCGCCCTTGCCGTTCTCGTCGAGCCACGCGACGGTCTTGTCCAGGACCTCGCCGTCGAAGGTCTTCATGCGCTCGCGGGTCAGCGGGCCTGTGTCCTCGATGCGCTGCTTGCCGACGCGGCCGAACTTGGGATCCACCGTCGGATCGTCGGTGTCGGTGGCCCAGGCGTGAAGAACGCCGCGCGGCCCGAATGTCTCCTTGTATTTGGGGTTCTTCTGACCGGGATAGTCCAGCTCCTCCGGCTCCTCCTCGGCATTGAGGTGATAAAGGTTGCCGAACCACTCGTCGAAGCCGTGGACGGTCGGCAGGAACTCGTTGCGATCGCCCAGATGGTTCTTGCCGAACTGTGCCGTTGCGTACCCCGCCGATTTCAGGACCTCGGCCAGCGTCGGATCCTCCTTCTGGATGCCGCGCGTGGAGCCGGGGATGCCGATGGTCGTCATGCCCGTGCGGATCGGCAGCTGCCCGGTGATGAAGGCGGCGCGCCCGGCCGTGCAGCTCGGCTGGCCATAGTGATCGGTGAAGAGCACGCCTTCCTTGGCGATCCGGTCGATGTTCGGGGTCTTCCCCATCATGCCGTGCGTGTAAGCACCGAGGTTCCAGTAGCCGATGTCGTCGCCCCAGATGACGAGGATGTTCGGCTGCTTGCCGCTTTTCTGGCCGCTCGTGGCCTGTTGGGCCGCGGCGGGCGTGATGGCGAGCGGCGAGGGCAGCCCCGCGGCTGCCGCGACCGCGCTGCCGGCGAGCAGCAGGTTGCGCCTATTCACGGCACCGCCTCGCGGCTGGTGCTTTTCCTTCTCCGGCATTCCGTCGCTCATATCGATCTCCCTGATCGTCAGATGCAGCGTGGGTCCAGTGTAGATACGACACACGCCCTCCAGCCGATGACTGCCCTGGGAGCAGGCACCTCCGTCCTCGCACATCAATCACAGCCGCTCTGTGCGAGCCCATAGCCGGATCCGGCAGCCTAGGATGGACAAGAGCACGCCGAACGGCAAGAGTGCGGTTCCCCGGCTCGGGCGGACACGGCACCGCGACCGCCATGACGTCGCCGTTCGACCAAAGCATGCCCTCGTTATTCCCCTGCGGCGTGGCAGGCGCTGGACCAATCACCGTCACCTTCCACGCCGATCTCATGCGCCGGGCTTCGTCGGCCCTCGCGCCCCTAGTTGCCCGTCGGCAGCGGTATGGAGACACCCTCCTTGGCGAGCTCGTCCCGCACGAACTTGAAGCGCTGATACTCCGTGAGCGTGATCGGTCCCGTGTAAACCTCGCTCTGCAGCTTGCGCGGCGGGTATTTCACATAGGTCTGCATCAGCTTCTTGATCGCCTCGTTGATGGTGACGAGGACCCAGGTGTGCTCCGTGTAGTTGTTCATGAAGATGTCGTAGCGCTCCTGCGGGTCCTGCCACAGGTCGAAGACCTGGGGAACGGTGGCGACGTAGGATTCGGGCCCCTTCCAGCCGAGGTTGGAATCCACGGCCAACCCGCCGGTCTTGGCGCCGTCGTCGCCCCGGAGGTTGAAGACGGCCTTGTAGTTGCCGGTGCGTGCGGCACCCGGGGTCAGCTCGTTCTCCGTGAAGTAGAACCACTCGTTCCGCGGCGACTTATCCGTGCCGAACAGCACGGGCGTCATGTCGTAGCTGTCGAAGATGATGGGCTGACCCTCGCGGTCCTTCTCCGGCAGCTCCGCACCGGCCAGTGCTGCGAAGGTCGCCATGTAGTCGAGGCCGCCTATGATCTCCGAGTTCTTCGTGCCGGCCTTGATCTTGGGGCCCCAGGCGATCGAGGGCACGCGATTGCCGCCCTCGCGGTCGGTGCCCTTCGTGCCGCGGAAGGGCGTGTAGCCGGCGTCGGGATAGACGTCCTGCCAGGCGCCGTTGTCGGTCGTCCAGAAGATGTAGGTGTTCTTCTCGATGCCGAGCTCGCGCACCTTGTCGATGATTCGGCCGATGCGCGTGTCGTTCTCGACGATCGAGTCCGCGTACTTGGTCTTCGAGAGCGACTTGTGCACGAACTCCGGCGCCGGCATGTTCGGCTGGTGCACCTTCATGAAATTGACGCTCATGAAGAACGGCTCGTCCTTCTTGCCGTTCTCGTCGAGGTACTCGATCGCCGCCTTCTCGACATAGCCGTCGAAGAACGGGATGCCGACCACGCCCTTTCTCCGGCGTGTCCACGTACTCGCCGTTGATCTTGAACTCCTCGCGCGGCTTCTCGCCGGCCTTGCCGGACAAGGCACCCTTCGTGACCCGCTCGAACATGGCGCGCAGCTCCGGCGACATGTCCGGGAACCAGTTCGGGTCGGCGTAGGTGTAGGCGTTGAGGTGGTAGAGCCCGACATAGCGCATGTCGTCGTAGCCCTGCGCGTTCGGCAGCGCGTAGTCGTCCTCGCCCAGATGCCACTTGCCGGTGAAGAAGGTCTTGTAGCCCACGGTCTTCAGCACCGACGCCACGGTCCACTCCGCGGCCGGCAGGCCGCCGCCCTGGCCCTGGAACGCCACCGTCGTCATGCCGCTGCGGTTGGGGATGCGTCCCGTCTGCATCGCGGCGCGGCCGGGCGTGCAGCTCGGCTGGGCGTAGAAGGAGGTGAACATCATCCCCTCGGCGGCCAGCCGATCGAGGCTCGGCGTGGGCATGCCGCGGCCGTCGCCGCCCAGATAGCAGCCGGCATCGCCATAGCCGAAATCGTCGGACACGATCATGATGATGTTGGGCTTGCCCGCCCCACCGGACTCCCCGCCGGACGACGCCCCGCCGGTCGTGGTCTGGGCCTGGGCCGTCTGGATCAGCTGGTCCGGGGCAAATGCCGAGGCGCCCAGCGCCGAGCCGCCGAGAAGGATGTTCCGGCGGCTCAGCGCGCTCGTGCCGCGCCGGTCGGAAGCGTCACGCTCTGGCATCTCGTTTCTCCAATTGCTTGCCTTGGGAATCAGGCCCGAGGTGGCTCGGCCCCGGGCCGCTTCACGCACCTGAACCCGACATGGCTCGTCGAGGTGTCGACGGGCTCGGCATGGCGCGCGGCGGGGCGGTAGCGGCGGCAATAGTTGGGCGCGCACAGATGCGAGCCGCCCTTCAGCACCTTGCGGGGAATGACGATCTCCGGCTGGCCGGGATCGTAGCTCTCCTCCTCGCGGCCGCCGCGCGGGTTCCTCGGGATGCAGCACGCCTTGGCCGCATCGGCCTCATGCTTGGGGGTGTACCAGTCGGACGTCCACTCCCAGACATTGCCGATCATGTCGCAGAGGCCGAAGCCGTTGGGCGGGAACGCCGCCACCGGCGAGGTCCGCGCGAACCCGTCCTCGCATTTGTTCTCGCGCGGGAAGGCACCCTGCCAGGTATTGGCCATGTGCTTGCCGCCCGGCGTCAGCTCGTCGCCCCAGGCGAACTCCGCATCCTCGAGGCCGCCTCTCGCCGCGATCTCCCACTCGGCCTCGGTCGGCAGGTCCTTGCCCGCCCAGCGGGCATAGGCCAGCGCGTCCTGATAGGCCACGTGCACCACGGGATGGTTGTCGAGCCCGTTGATGTTGCTCTTGGGTCCGTACGGGTGCCGCCAGTCCGCACCCTTCATCAGGGTCCACCACTCGCCCCAGAACCGCAGGTCGACCGGATGGTCGGGTGGTGTGAACACCAGCGAGCCCGTGAACAGCAGGTGGGGCAGGGCGCCTGGATAGTTCTTCGGGTCCGGCGGGACCTCGGCGAAGGTGACGTGGCCCGTGGCGCGGACGAACTGCTTGAATTGCCGGTTGGTCACGGGCGTGGGATCGATCCAGAAGCCGTCCACCGTCACCCGATGCGCCGGACGCTCCTCCGGATAGTGGTCGTCGGAGCCCATGCGGAACGTGCCGCCGGGAATCCAGATCATCGTGTCGGGAGCGGCGGGCGGCTCGCTCGGGCCACCGGTCACGGAGCGCCGGTGGCCCCCGGCTGCCCGCTGCCGGTGCGGCATGCCGGTAGCGATGGAGCCGTCGCGGTCCCCGTCGGCCCGCGCCCGGGTCGGCCACTCGGTGAGGCTGGCCACGGCCGTCAATCCTGGCCGTCGCACTCGGCCGGCGCACGGACGAGCATCTCTCGCGCCTCGGCCAGGAACTCCGCGGCCAGCGCGCGGTACTCGCCGAGCCTCGCCGCGGGCGGGGGCGTCATCCGCTCGAGCCTGTCCAGCACGCCGAGCGTCTCCCGATAGTCCTCGCAGACGGCGCGGAACCGGACATCCTGCCAATAGAGGCGGCGGATCGGTCCCCCCTGCTCCGGCAGCGTGTCGATGACGGTCTGAAGCGCGTCCACCTCGGCCTCCCCGGTTGCGCGTGTGGCCCGGAACGTGTCTCGGCGAAGCCCAGGCTGGGGAGGCTGGCCGCGTGGTGGAAGTATGTTACATGTAACGCGCCGACCCGGCCTGGGCCGAAACAGGTCGGCGAACAGGGATCAGGAGGTGTTACAGCGACCGGATGACGCATGCTGCTCGGAGGCCGCAATGCCGGATCGCGGCGCCTCTCCGGGCGGGTCTGTGACGATGGCGGGGTGAGATCGTGACGGCGCAGAACCGTGCAGGGGCCCTCCCTGCGCCACCCGATCGGCCGGCCGTCGACGCCGCCGGCGCCATCGAGGCGCTCGATCGCGTCCGCTCCAGCCCGGATTTTCGTGCGAGCGAGCGCCGCCGGGCCCTTCTTGCCTACATCGTTGAGCAGGGTCTTTCCGGCCGCGAGGAGCGGCTGCGCGCCCACGAGATCGCGGTCGTCGTCTTCGGCCGCGACTTCGAGCTTCGATCCGCAGACCGATCCCATCGTGCGCATGGAGGTGGGGCGCCTGCGCCGCGACCTCGAGCACTATTATCTGACCGCCGGCCAGGGGGATCCGCTGCGGATCGAGATCCCCAAGGGCCAGTACGTCCCGCTCTTCGAGCGTCGGGCGGCGTCGCCGCAGCTCGCGGCGCCCGCGGCGTCGCAGGCGTTGGCCGCGCCGACCGAGGCGGCGGTCCCGGTCTCGCCAGGGCGGCGATGGCTGCCCCTGCGCCGTGGCTGGCTCGCGATCGGCGCGGGCGGGCTGGCGCTGGGGCTCGTCGCCCTTGTGGCCCTCGTCGCCGCGTTCCGGGGCGAGAGCCCCGCCAGGATCGCGCAGACCGCGGGCCCCGCGGTGATCGTCCAGCCCTTCCAGTCCGTCTCGACCGGCGCGGAGGGCCCGCTGCTCGCGAGCGGCATCACGGGTGAGCTCATCACCAACCTCATGCGGTTCGATACGCTCAAGGTCTATGCGGGCGCGCCGCCGCAGCAGGGCCGGGCCGAGGTCCCGCCGGCCGCGGCCGATGCGGTGGCCTTCATCGTCAGCGGCGGCGTGCAGGAGGTGGGACAGCGCTTCCGCGTCGTGGCGCGCCTGACCGATCGGGCGACGGGCGAGGTCGTCTGGAGCCAGGGCTTTGATCGCACGATCTCGCCCGCGGACATCCTGGACGTCCAGGCCGAGCTCGCGGCCGGCATCGCCTCCCATCTGGCCCAGCCCTACGGCATCGTCACGTCGGCCGCCAGCGAGCGGCTGAGCCAGGGAGAGCCGGCGACCATGTTCGCCTACAACTGCGTGCAGCGCGCGTTCGCCTATCGGCGTGCCTTCGCCAAAGACCTCTATCCGCCGGTCAGGAGCTGCCTCGAGGACTCGGTGCAGCGTGATCCGGGCTATGCCGACGCCTGGGCCATGCTCGCCTTCGCCCATCTGGACGCAGCCCGCTACGGGCTGGTGCAGCCGTCGGCGCGGGCCGGCGAGATGGCGGCGGGGCTCGAGGCGGCCCGGCACGCCGTGGCGCTGGCCCCCGACAGGGTACGCAGCCAGCAGGCGCTGGCGGCGCTCCTCTTCATGAGCGGCGATCACGAGGACGCCGAGCGGGTCCAGCGTGCCGCGATCGCCCTCAATCCGAACGATCCAGAGAGCATGGCGCAACTCGGCTGGCGGCTGATGGCGCGGGGCAGATGGCACGAGGGCCGGACCTACCTGCAGGCGGCGGTCGATCTCAGCGTCCGTGCGCCCAGCTGGTATCACTCCACGTTGGCCCTGGCGCTCTATCTCGATGGCGCTCTGGACAAGGCCCTGGGCGCGGCCAAGCTCGGTAGTTCCGACTGCTGCGGCATCGGCCAGGCCGCCCTGGCGATCTGCGCGGCTGCGGCGGGCGACCGTGCCGCGGCGGGCGCGGCGCTCGCGGAGGCCATCCGCCAGGCCCCCATCCTGGCGTCCGACCCGCGGACCTTCTGGGCCAACTACCACGCCGCCGAGGGCGTGATCGACCGCCTTGTGGCCGGCCTGCGGAAGGCAGGGCTCACCATGGCGGTGCTGAGCGATGACCAGCCCCGGCCGCCCACCACGGTTCGGTAGCGCCCGCTGCGGTAGGTCGGGCCGGCGCGCCTGCCGGGTCCACCCACGCTCTTGGGCCCGCTGCCAGACGGCGGAACGCGGCGCCCTCCCGCGGCGTTGATGGTCGATCGACGGAGTGAGGCCAGTGGCACCGCGAGCGATTTGGAAGGGCTTTCTCAGGGCCGGGGAGCTGACCTGCCCCGTCTCTATTCACGCGGCCGCCTCGACCTCCGAGCGCATCGCCTTCCACACGCTGAACCGGGCCACGGGACATCGGGTGCACCGGCAGCTCGTCGACCAGGAGACCGGTCGCGAGGTCCCTTCCGACGACCAGGTCAAGGGCTACGAGACCGGCCAAGGACGAGTATGTCGTGCTCGAGCCAGAGGAGATCGCTGCGGCCGTGCCCGAGAGCGACAAGACGCTCGCCGTCAGCGCCTTCATCCGCTGCCGCGACATCGACAGCGTCTATTTCGACCGCCCCTACTATCTGGTGCCGGCCGATCCGGCGGCGGAGGAGCCCTTCGCCCTGATTCGCGAGGGGATGCGGGCCAAGGAGGTGGCGGCGCTCGCCCAGGCCGTCCTGTTCCGGCGCATGCGCACGGTCCTGATCAGGGCGCATGACCAGGGCCTGATCGCCACGACGCTGCGGTTCGACTACGAGGTCCGGTCGGCGAAGGAGGCTTTCGACGACATCAGGGAGATCGAGATCGAGGGCGAGATGCTCGACCTCGCCCAGCACATCATCGAGACCAAGAGCGGCGCGTTCGATCCCCAGGCGTTCGAGGACCGCTACGAGGCGGCCCTGGCGGAGCTCGTCCGAGCCAAGCAGGAGGGCAGGCCGATCGAGCGCCGCAAGGCGGAAGACGCCGGGCGAGGTCGTCGACCTGATGAAGGCGCTGCGCGAGAGCGCCGCGGCCGCGGGTGGCGGCGGGCAAAAGGCACCTCCAAGCCGGGCAAGCCGCGGCCAAGGCAGCGGCGGGCAGGTAGCTGCCAAGCGGGGCCGGTCAAGGCCGCGTCGGCCCGCAAGCCGCATCGCAAGGCCGGCTGAGCCCCTTGCCCCTCGAGGCCTACCGAGAAAGGCGCGACTTCAAGACGACGCCCGAGCCGCGCGGTCGGCGGGTCGCCGGCGCCGGAGCGGCAACAGCTTCGTCATCCAGAAGCACGCGGCGCGCCGCCTGCACTACGACCTGCGTCTCGAGATGGACGGCGTGCTCAAGAGCTGGGCCGTGACGCGCGGCCCGAGCCTCGTCTCCGGGCGAGAAGCGCCTCGCCGTGCACGTCGAGGACCACCCGCTCGACTATGGCGACTACGAGGGCACGATCCCGAAGGGCGAGTATGGCGGCGGCACGGTGATCGTCTGGGACCGCGGGCGCTGGAGCCCCATCGGCGACGCGCGCAAGGGCTACGCCAAGGGCCACCTGGATTTCGAGCTCGCCGGCGAGAAGCTTCGGGGCCGCTGGCACCTCGTCCGGATGGCCGGGAAGCACGAGCGAGAAGCGAGAGAACTGGCTGCTGATCAAGGGCGACGACGAGGCCGCGCGCGCCGAAGGGCGCCGCCGACATCCTGGAGGAGCAGTCCGGAGTCGGTGAAGACGGGGCGCTCGGTCGAGAGGTGGCCGGCGAGGAGCCAGGCTGGTCGTCCAGGACGGGCAGGATCGCGCCGGCCGCGCAAGCAGGACGCCGACACGGCGCCTGACGGCGCGCAGGCTGAAGGGTGCCAAGAAGGCGCCGCTCCCCGACTTCGTCGAGCCGCCGCTCGCCACGCTCGCGCGCAAGCCGCCGGCCGGCAAGCGCTGGATCCACGAGATCAAGTTCGACGGCTACCGCCTCCAGGCCCGCATCGATGGCGGCCGCGTCACCCTGCTGACCCGCAGCGGGCTCGACTGGACGGACCGGTTCGGCAAGCACGATCGTCGAGGCGCTCGCGGGCCCTGCCGTCACGATGGCGCTGATCGACGGCGAGCTCGTGGTCGAGAGCGGCGGCGGTGCCTCCGACTTCTCGGCGCTGCAGGCGGATCTCAGCGAGGGCCGCAGCGACCGCTTTTTCTACTATGCCTTCGATCTTCTCCACCTCGACGGCTTCGATCTTCGGGCGGCCCCGCTCCTCGGCACGCAAGGCGGCGCTCCAGCGCTGCTGGCCGGCAGCGGCGAGTCCGCTCCGCTTCAGCGAGAGCTTCGAGCAGAACGGCGACCTCGTGCTGCGCCATGCCTGCCGCCTCAGCCTCGAGGGCGTGGTCTCGAAGCTGCGCGACGGCCCCTATCGCTCGGGCCGTCACAAGGACTGGATGAAATCAAAATGCTCGGAGCGGCAGGAGCTCGTGGTGGGCGGCTATGTCCCATCCACGACGTCGAGCAAGGCCATCGGGTCCCTCGTGCTCGGCTACCATGAGGACGACGCCCTCATCCACGCCGGCCGCGTCGGCACGGGCTTCTCGGCCAGGGTGGCGGAGGACCTCTATCGCCGCCTCGAGGCGATCAGGGGCCCCGCGCCGTTCGAGAAGCGTCTCGCCGGGGAGGCCGGGCGCGGCGTGCGCTACGTGCAGCCGAAGCTCGTGGCGGAGGTCGAGGTCCGGGGCTGGACGGCGGACCACCACCTGCGCCACGCCTCGTTCCGTGGCCTGCGCGAGGACAAGCCGGCATCCGACGTGGTGCGGGAATCGGCCGGGACCACCGCCGACACCAGGCCACGCTCCAGCGCGAGGCTCACCCACCCGGACCGGCTCTACTGGCCGGACGCCGGTGTCACGAAAGCGGGCCTCGCCGACTACTACGCCGAGGTCTGGCGGCGCATGGCTCCCTTCATCGTCGCCCGGCCCCTGGCGCTCCTGCGCTGCCCGGGCGGGGTCGGCGGCCAGTCCTTTTTTCAGAAGCATCCCTGGAAGGGCATGAGCCGCAGCATTCGGCAGGTCCCCGATCCGCAGGCCTCGACCGAGGAGCCGATGCTCGCCATCGACGACCTGGACGGGCTCGTCGGCCTCGTCCAGGCGGGTGTCCTTGAGATCCACCCCTGGGGCGCTCCGCTCGCGAGCCTCGAGCAGCCGGACATGATCATCATGGACCTCGACCCGGGTGAGGACGTCGCCTGGGCCTCCGTCATCGCCGCGGCGGTCGAGGTGCAGGGTCGCCTGGCAGCACTTGGCCTGACGGGCTTCGTCAAGACCTCCGGCGGCAAGGGGCTCCACGTCGTGGCCCCGCTCCGCCCCGAGGCCGACTGGTCGACCGTGAAGGCCTTCACGAAGACGCTGGCGGACGCGATGGCGGCCGACAGTCCCGGCCACTATGTCGCGACGGCCACCAAGTCGAGACGCCGCGGCAAGATCTTCGTCGACTATCTGCGCAACGGCCGCGGGTCCACCGCCGTGGCGCCCTACTCGACGCGCGCGAGGCCCGGTGCCCCCGTCTCGATGCCGCTCGCCTGGGACGAGCTCGACCGGAATCTCGGCCCCGCCTACTTCACCGTCGCCAACGCCCCCCCGCGCCTGGCCCATCTCGACACCGACCCCTGGGCCGACTTCCGCCGAGCCGCGGCCCCCCTCCCCACCGGCAAGGCCGGGCGGCGCGGGGGTTGAGCCTCGAGAAAGGTATCGTCTTACGTCGGCGGCGATGCGTCGAAGGACCGGCTCCGGCACGCTGTGGATAGGGTCTGGCGACGCCGGGGAACCCAGGATGACGGCATCTTGCCGGCGGAACGGCCAAATGGGGCACCCCACGTTGTTATGAAGAGTAGTCGTGCTGAGCTGGTCGAGCAGGCACGAGGGCCAGAATGACCGACCGAAGGTCCGCCGGCCTCCCGCGGCAATCATGGCGATGGACCTGGGCGGCTACTCCGGCCTCATGGGCGAGGACTCAGGTAAAGGCCAAGCCCGATTCCCCGACCGATACCTGGGGATCGGTGGAACTTGTCTCTTGTGGGCAGGGTCTAGTGAAGCGGCGATGGGAGACCATGACCAGGTTCTAGACCGCCGGCCGATAGGTGTGCCGCTGGGGCTCGCGCTTGCGGGCCGTGCGGTTGCCCACTTCAGGCTCGGAGATGACGATAGCGCCCGCTACGATATGGCGATGCTACGCGAAAAGATCCCTCTGTATACAATCGAATTCTTACGCCGAATGAAATAAGTCAAGGATCAGACCGCCTTCGGTGAGCGACTAACGGTTCTCCATCAAATTGGCATGACGTATTGACCTTGCCGCCTGGCCGTGGATGGACGTCGAAAAAGTCCTCGATCACGCCGCTTGTGCTAGGCTCCCCTGTCTACTTCTTGGTCCTCCCTCTGGTGGCGCGCCAGGCGCGGCACCAGGAGCCCGGAGGAAATTCATCCTGGTGAGGCCCCCTTCCCACTCGGAGGGACATCTGCTCCCTGACGCGGCCGCAGGAAGGGATCAAGCCGGGCGGGACGTACAAAGCTCTCATCCAGGACTGCCAAACGGAGCCGCTCGCTTCGTTCGAGGACTCGGGATTGGAGAATCGGCGTTGGGCGGCTCAGCTCTTTCTGCTCCGCGCCCGGGTCATCAGGCTGATGAAAATGTCGATGACCGTCTTCCAGGCCTCGGCGATGTCGGGACGGTAGTGGTTCGGACCCAGGATCTCTTCGACGGTCTCCAGGAGGGCCTGCTTGAACACCTCGTAGTGCCGGGGCTCGACCCCATAGGCGACGTGCTTCTTTCCTAGAGCTTGCAGGCCTAGGGCGAGGTGGTTGGTGCGGCCGAGACCGAAGACCAGGCTGCGCAGCATGAACGCGAGCATCTCGCCTTGAGCCTCGGTGCCATGGACGAACAGGCGCTCGACCTCGGGTGCGGCCCGAAAGAAGCGGGAATAGAACCGTCGGGCGAACCCATTGGGGTCCAGGAGCAAAGGGGTGACGGTTGCCTGAACCAGCAGAACGTGATTCGGGCGAGCAAAGTCGAGGGTCTCGTAGAGCCGGACTGTGCGTGCCTTGCCACGCAGGCTCGTTGTCCGGGTCTGTCCAAAAGTGAGGGTTCCGTCCGGAAGCCGGTCGACGACCTCGCCCGAGACGAGCACTTTCGTGCCGAGCTCCTTGTTGACGGCCTGGATGCGGCTGGCGGTGTTGACGCTGTCGCCGATGACGGAGAATTGCCGGTGCGCCGGATGGCCGAGATCGCCGACCACGACTGGGCCGTAGTGAACGCCGATGCCAACCGCGAGGTCGAAGCCGAAATCCGCACGGATCGACGCGTTGAGCTTGTCCACCGCCTCGGCGATTCCGAGCGCTGCCGTGACGGCGGCCCGGCAGGCGCGTTCCGCGGTCGCGCCATCCAGGCCGAACGACCCCGAAATCTCATCACCGACATAGAGGTTGATGACCCCGCCGTTCAACAGAATCGGCTCGCCGGCGCTCGTGAAGAAGCGATTGAGCACATGGACGACGTCGAACGCACTGTGGCTTTCGGCGAAGCCCGAAAAGTTGCGCATGTCGCAGAAGAGAACCGCGACGGAGTGGTCCACGCCGGATTCGGTATCCAGGGTCTCGATCTGGAGCTGGCTGATGTCGGCACCGCTCAGCAGCACCCGCTCGAGCGTGACATCGCCCAGAACGAGCGCTTGGCACGCCAGCCGGATCGCAGGATCCCACTTTCGCGCCTTGGCCAACCGTTGCTCGATCGCATTCGCGGGGGACAGGTTGGCGGCGCCGTCGAGGATGCGCACACGGCAGGTCGAGCACTTGCCGTGGCCACCGCATTCGCGCCAATGGGGGATCTTTCCGGCAATCGAGATATCCAGGATGGTCCGACCAGGATCACTGACCTCGAGGTCCCGGTCGGCGCACCCATACCGTACCCGCAATGCCAAGCTCGACCTCCTCCATCGCGTGCGGACGGTGAGCCCGCGGCCGACTTTCGTGCTTTCCCTCATCCACCGCCCGGCGGCACCGCGTCGAGCTGATGGCGTTTCTCAAGCCCTCTTCAGCGGATATCCCCCACATGGGCTCGGCCGGCATCCGAAACCCTGCTCCTCGGTCGGTGCCCGGTCAACGGGAAGGCATGCCCGGCGGGGGACCTCGGGCGAAAGGAGCCGCCGTACCCGGGCCCGCAGGCGAATTCGGGCCACGCTGGTGCCGGCGGTCGATCTCGGCGCATGGTTCTCCCCTCGGCTCAGGCCTCCCTCACGGTTCGCTCCGATCAGGCGACCGCGACGGGCGGCCCGCGCAAGCAATCGATCCGGCGCAGGATCGCGGCGAGCAGGGCGCGCGTCACCGCCACCTCGGCCGGCTGGAACACGAGGTACCCTCCGTAGCGCACGATCCGGGCGCCGATCTTGACCAGCTTCTCCCGCAATGTCGTCGACGGCCTCTGCGCGATCGTGTCGGGCAGCGCGAGGCTGCGCAGGAAGTTCGCCACATTGTGGGGGACCGCGAGCAGTTGCAGCCGCACCGCATTGTCCCGGAAGGTGCGGCAGGACAGCCGGGTCCAGCGCAGGGCCGGCCGGGTCAGGTTGGTGAGGATGAACCCGACCCGCGGGTACAATTCGCCCGGGGCCACGCCACCGTGGCCGCAACCCGGCGCGGCTTGGTCCAGCTCTGGGCTTGGTAGGTGAAGCTTGCAAAGAGCACCTCCGGTCTCTTTGGCGGGCGGCAGACAGGCCGGGTCAGCAGGTGGCCAATTCATTCTTGCAGGATCGAATTGGCCGGGAGCCGGATGCCTTCCAGCGCCAGCAGCTCGTACAAGTCCGGCTTGGCGAAGGCCGCATCGGCGCAAAGGCCGAGATCGACGCCGCGCTCGCGCTAGCGGGCGATCACCGGCTCCAGCACCAGACGCCAGCCTTCGGCGCTGTGCACGTTGCCGGTCGCGGCATGCTGCGCTCCAGGTCGCCGAGCTGATTGGAGACGAACAAGGGATGGTGGTCGTTGACGTCCTCGTAGCCGGCGAGCCGGCCATAGACAGGCTGCTGCAGAAGAGCGAGGAGCCGGTGGTGGATGTTCCTTCCGCGCTGACCCTCGCTCGAGATCGAGACCGCCATCGCGGTCAGGCCGAAGGCGTCATCCAGCTCGCGATAGGCCAGCAAGCCGCCGTCGGAGGGGCTCCGCTGCTGCTCGGCTGTCGCATGCGCCACGACCGCATCCCGTCTCTGGTCCCAACCCCCTGGTCAGATTGGCGAAATGGAGCGACGGCGGCATCAAGCGAGCAACTCAGCCGGAGAAGCCCCGCTCAGCGCTTGCGGCTCTTGGATGCCCCTTCGCCCGACGCGATGCTCTTGCGCAGCGCGTCCATGATGTTGACGACGTTGCTGGGCTGCTCGCGCACCTCCTCGGCCTTCGTCTGCCTTTTTTTCCCTTTCTTCTTCTTCCGCGAGGCGATGATCTCGAGCAGCTTTTCCTGCACCGGGTCCTCGACCATGGAGGGGTCCCAGGGCCTGGCACGCTGGTCGATGAGCTTGGTCATCAGGCCCAGCATTTTGCGCTCTGGCTTCACGGCCTCGATCTCGCCGAAATAGGCCTCCTCGTCGCGCACCTCGGTCCCGTAGCGCAGTGTCCAGAGCAGGATGCCGGCGCCGCGCGGCACCAGCATCACCGCCCGCTCGCGCCGGTAGAGCACGAGACGCGCGATGCCGGCCGTCCCGGTCGCCCGCATGGCCTCGCGAATGACCGCGAAGGCCTCGGCACCGACGGCGTCGGTCGGCACGAGATAGTGCGGCCGGTCGTACCAGATCCAGGCGATCGAGCTCTCGGGCACGAAGGTGTCGATGGCGATGGTGTGGGTGCTCTCGAGGGCCACGGCGTCGAGCTCGTCCTCCTCGAGAATCACATAGGCATCCTCGCCCGTCTGGTAGCCCGTGACCTCGTCGTCCTCGTCCACCGGCTTGCCGCTCACCGCATCGACGTAGCGGCTCTCGACGCGGTTGCCCGTCGCCCGGTTGAGGGTATGGAAGCGCACCCTGCGGCCCTCGCTCACCGCAGGCGTCATCGCGACCGGGCAGGTCACGAGCGAGAGCTTGAGATAGCCTTTCCAGAACGCGCGCGGCGCCATCAGGGGATCCGATCGGTGACGCCCACCAAACGGCCGATCGGGGCACCTTGTTCCTGGCCGGCCCCGTCGACACTTTGCCGGGCCATCCTCGGCCTCACCTGCTAGGTTCCGCCCGCCGCGCGGACCGAAGGGCGCGGCTCGGCGGAGGAGGGACGTCATGGCCGACATCAAGGGTTTCTCGAAGGAGTTGTTCGAGGCGGGGCTCAAGACGCGCCGCGAGGTGCTGGGCTCGGAGTGGGTCGACAAGAGCCTCGCCAACCGCACGCCCTTCACCGAGGAGTTCCAGCAGCTCCTGACGCAGTATTGCTGGGACGAGATCTGGAACCGCCCGGGCCTCGAGCGCCGCCAGCGCAGCATGATCAACATCGCCATGCTGACCGCCCTGGGCAAGCCCGCCGAGCTCAAGCTCCACGTCCGCGGCGCCATCAACAACGGCGTCACCCGGGACGAGATCAAGGAGATCCTTCTCCAGGCCGCGATCTACGCCGGCGTCCCGGCCGCCCTCGAGGGCTTCAAGGCCGCCCAGGAAGTCTTGTCAGAGATGGATCGCTGAGGGCTCAGCCCATGCGCATCGCCTTCATCGGCCTCGGCATGATGGGCCTGCCGATGGTCCGCCATCTGGCGGCCCGCCACCCGGGCGTTCTCGCTTTCGACCAGGACCCGGCGCGGCGCGCAGACCGCCGCCGAGCCCCCGGAAGCAGGAAAAGCCCCCCGCGTCGTGGCCTCGATCGCCGAGATCGCGGCCGCCGACGTCGTCGTGACGATGCTGCCCAACGGCGGCATCGTCCGCGCGTCATGCTCGACGCGACGGACGACGCCCCGCCGCTCGCCTCCCGCCTCGCCCCGGGTGCCGTGCTGGTCGACATGAGCTCGTCCGACCCGGCCGACACCCGTTCGCTCGCGGCGGACCTCGCGGGGCAGGGCATCGCCATGGTCGACGCCCCCGTCTCCGGCAGCGTCGCCAAGGCCGAGACCGGCACGCTCGCCATCATGATCGGCGGCGAGGACGCGCCCGTGACGAAGGTGACGCCGGTCCTGGAGGCCATGGGCACGACGCTCCTGCGCACCGGCCCCGTGGGCTCGGCCCACGCCATGAAGGCGCTCAACAACTATGTCTATGCCGCGGGCCTGCTCGCGGTCTGCGAGGCCGCGATCGTGGCCGAGCGCCTGGGCCTCGACCTCGAGATCCTGACAAAAGTCCTGAACAGCTCCAGCGGCCGCAACATCGCCTCGGAGACGAAGCTCGCCCAGCACATCCTCCCCGGCACCTACAAGGGCGGCTTCTCGCTGGGCCTGATGGCCAAGGACCTGGGCGTCGCCGGCGCCATCGCCGAGGCCGCGGGCGTCGAGGCGGCCCAGCTCGAGCTCTGCCGAAGCCTATGGCGCCGCGCGCTCGAGACCGTCCCCGCGGGCGCGGACAATCTCGAGCTGCACCGCTGGCTGCGTGCGAGCCCTGCGAAGTAGGCGCCTACACCGAGAAGTCGATCGCCCCGGTGCTGACGTCGTACATCGCCCCCACGATCCGCACGCTCTTGTCGGTCTCCATGGCGCTCAGCACGGCGCTGCCCTTGCGGATGGCCTCCATCTGCAGCTGCACGTTGGTCCGCGCCACGGCGTCGACGAAGCCGTAATTGCTGGCCTTCCGCTCGCCCTCGTATTTCGTCTCGCCCACCGCCGGCTCTATCTTCTTCAGGAGCCCGGTGAGGTTGCCCAGCTCCGCGCCGGCGATCGCACCCGCCACGGCGCCGCAGCGCGTGTGGCCCATCACCAGGATGACCTTCGCCCCCGACAGCTTGCAGGCGAACTCCATGCCGCCCAGCACGTCGTCGTTGACGATGTTGCCGGCGAGCCGCGTGTTGAACACCTCGCCGATGCCGAGATCCATGATCACCTCGACCGGTGCGCGCGAATCGATGCAGCTCAGCATGATGGCCTTGGGATGCTGTCCTTTGGCGCTCGCCTCCTGCTCCTTCAGATAGTTCCTGTCCTTGCGCTCGCCCCGGCGAAAGCGCTCGTTGCCGCGCTTCATCCGCTCGATGATCTCGTCCTCGGAGAGCGCATCCCGCTGCGCCTGCGTCAGCGCCGCGGCAAAGGCCTGCCCCCCACTGAAAAAAGCCCCCGCCGCCGCGAGGCCCAGCAGAGACGCGTCGCCGCGGTGCCGCCACCAACCCGCAGCCGCAGCCCTGATGCAAGCTCCGTCTTCATCGCGCTCTCCCTGTCTGCCGCCTCGGCGACACCTTCTGGGCCTACCCCGCCCGTCCGCTGCGGGCCCGACGAAGCCGGATGCCGCAGCCGCCGAACACTGCGCGACGCCGACCGCTTGGTCAACCAATGGGCGTGCAAGGTGGGATTGCGATCCGCCTCTTGGCTGTGGCGCCCCGCGGCCGGCGCCGCAGTCGCGCAGCGCTCCCAACCCGCTCCGCCCGCTCCTGACGAGATGGCCCGCCCTCGCACCGTATCCTCATGGCGCCGCGAGCCTCCTCGCGCCGGCACGCTGCCGACCATGTCGACCGGACCAAGGCATGCCGCGCCCGCCTCCCAGCCTCAAGCCGTCGACCAGGGCGATCTCGCTGCGCCTGCCCGTGCGCCTCCTCGAGCGCATCCGCATCGAGGCCAACCGCCGCGACGTCCCCTGCGAGGCGCTCATCAAGACCTGGCTCGCCGAGAAGCTTGAAGGGCGGTGAGGCGGGGCTCGCCTTGACGAGCCCTTGATCAGCGGCCTGGAGACCAGCGCCGAGCGCCCGCCCAAAGCAGCCGAGCCAGAGCCGAAGCCTGGCCACTACGGCAATCGGAATTAAGTGGAGTGTCACTGCAATGACGACGTGGCTTCCTGGCCGAAGGGCCAAGCTGTGATATTTATCACAGCTTACAGTGTTGACAGGAACGCTCCACAATTCTAAGGCGAATAGTGAGAAGCATCGTGAGTCAACAGCGCTGACGCTGACGTAAACAGGAGCGAAAGCGCTCTCTGGTTGAGTGGACTTCTATCGGCGTTAGTTGACCGCTGAAGCATCTCGATCGCTCGTCTTAAGTCGGACGCCCGACATATAATAGGGCGGTGCCTCGGCCATGGCTCGTCTCGCTCGTGTCGTCGTTCCGGGCTTGCCGCATCACGTGACCCAGCGTGGCAACGGCGGAGACCAGACATTCTTCAATGATGGCGACTACGCGCTCTACCGCGACCTGCTGGGCGCCTCCTGCCGTGCCGCCGGCGTCGAGATCTGGTCCTGGGTGCTGATGCCGAACCACGTCCATCTGATTCTGACGCCGTCCGACGCCGACGGGATCAGGCGGGCCCTGGCACCCGTGCATCGGCGCTACGCCAGCACCATTCACGCGCGCCTGCGCCGGACGGGCCATTTCTGGCAGGGCCGCTTCGGCGCCGTGGCGCTTGACGAGGAGCATCTCGCCGCGGCCGTGGGCTACGTGGCGCTCAATCCCGTTCGCGCGGGCCTCGTCGAGCGCGCCCAGGACTGGCCCTGGTCGAGCGTCCGGGCCCACCTCGAAGGCCGCGCGGACGGCATTACCGCATTGCCGCCGGTCCTCGACCGCTTTCCCCAGTTTGCGGAGGTCATCGAGGCTGAGCCGCCACCGGCGATCCTTGAGCGCCTGCGCCGCGCCGAAAGCATCGGACGCCCTCTGGGCGGCGAAGTCCTTCATCAGCGAACTGGAGGCCAGGATCGGACGCGTCCTCAAGGCAGGCAAGCGGGGCCGAAGCCAAGCCGAAAACGACAATCCGAGTTGAGTAGAGCGTCACCGTAATTCGGGCCGTAAGTCGCTGACTAGATATGAAATGAAGTGGTGCGGGGGTGTGGCAGAGGTGCAACAAAAACATCCCTTCTCTTGTCTTCCGCAACGCCCCTTGCCAATGGAATCCTCTGCCTGTCTCTTCAAGAGACCTTGTGTAGCAAGGCGGAGTTTGTCTTTTGAAGGGCAACCGAGGCGCTGATGACGCGAGCTGATGTCGGATAATTCAACCACAAATCGGTTGCGTCCGGCTCGATGCAAGTCACGATAAGATCAGTTGTCGTAAAGAGACTTGAGGGCCTTCATGGCCCGGCCATTGGGTGGGAGAGTGTTAAGAACGGCTCCGTTGCCTCAAGATCGGTGCTGTAGAGACACGGCAGCGAAGCCGTTATCGGTGTTGTCGGATCAACGCGACGGTAGATCGGCGGACATCTATGGCGTCGAGTAAAATGTGAGACCGTGGTTTTCCGGCGTGTAGGAGGAGTTAATGAGGGCCTATCTAGATCCTCGCAGAGCGATCGCCTTGCTCAAGGCCTGTGTGACGGGCGGTGCTCTGGCAGCCATGGTGGGATGCACCGGCGCCAGTAATCCTTTTCACGGGCCTGGAGGGTTCATTCACCCGCAGATTGGTCCCTTGAACTATTCCTCGCAGTACCAATACAATCCGAAAATAGCAGACGACGCCGCCGATAACGATCCCGTCGCGAATTTCAAGAACCTTCCGCCTTTCGAGCTCGCGCTGGCGAAGGCGGAGAGGCTCGACAACCAACTCTATAACGCGATGTGGTGGAACGACACATACGGCTTCCTGACGGGTGCTGCCATGTACGGCGCGGGCGTCGCGACGCTTGCGTTCGGCGTGTTCGACGCCTCGCGCACTTTGCTCCTGGCCGGCGGGCTGACGACCGCGGGCCTAGCCGGGGTACGGACGTTTTATCCCTTCGCCGACCGGAATGCGCTCTACTCGAAGGGCCGTATCGCGCTGCAGTGTGCCGTCGAGGCCACGCGGACCGCGGTGGACCTCAGCGGTACGCTTGCGGGGACCGCCGTCGAGACCGGAGGCCAATCAGGCGCCTATAGCCTGGAAGAGATCCTGGCGAGCTCGCAGTATGCTGCTCTGGCGCTGCAGACGGCGGCCGCCGATGCGCCGCCACTGAAGAATGCGACCATTCCCGACCAGGTGACGCGCGCATTGGCGGTGCAATCTGCCAATGACAACGCCGCCTCCCTCCTGGATGCCGTCGCGGCCGGCCGCGCCGTTCAGGCGCAGATGCAGCCGACCCTGCAGGCGTCGACGCTCACCAACATCGTGACGAAAATCCACGCGCTGGTGGACTCTCAGGCGGATGCTTTGAGCCCGCAGCCCGACAAGGCGCTGGACGTGGCGCGGAGCACGCTCCAGAACACCTTGTCGGGTGTCACGACCGATGCGCTGAAGGCGCGGGACCTGGCGAGGCAGGTCGACAACCAGCGGCCGAAGTCGGCCAAGTCCCCGACCGGCGGCGCTGCCAACAGCCCTGCCAGCATCCCTCCCAGTCCGAACAAGGATGCCAAGACGGCGAAGACAGTCGCCGACAAGGCGCAACAGACTGCTGACCAGGCGAAGAAAGACGCTGTCACTCCGACAGCGGACGCCGCAGCGAAAAACGAGAAGGCCCGCGACCCCAACGCCGACGCGGGCGCGAAGGCTGATGCTGCGGAAGCCACTGCGAAAGCCAATGCGGCAAATGCCGTCGCCAGCGCCAAGGAGGTTGAGGCAATCGACAAGCAGGCCAAGGTCGCGGCGGATGAATTTAAAGATCCGGTCGGCTATGCATCGTTCTGGGCGCAGGTGCTGGACGCGCGGATGACCGCGATCGCGGACAAGCTGAAGAATATCGATAGCTGCACCACCGCCCTCACCCCATCCGGCTCCTGACAGCGGGGATCCTACAACTGCAGCTGCAAGAGCCCCTGTGGCTTCTCGGCAGGACCACGCGGAACGGTCTGCGCGGAATGGCGTCCCACACCAGGCGGCCTCGCCTCGCTGCGCTCCTTGCCCTGACGATGGCCGCCTCCTTACAGGCGGGCTGCGTCGGGGGGAGCGATCCCGGTCTGGTGATGAGCGCGCCACCGGTCAGGGGTGCCGATGACCCGCACGTGCTTCTCGTCGACAGCCTCGGTCGCCTCTACACGAACGCGGAGCCGGTAGTCGGCTCGTGCGGCGACGCCACCGGAGGGACGAGGTACAGCGAGGGCGTGCACGAGATGAAGTGCGAGCAACTCGTGCCTGCGGTCGTCCAATTCAAGCGCTTCGCCCATGCCTTTCAGAGGAGCCGGATGACCGATCTCCTGTTCTATTTCAATGGCGGGTTGAATAAACCGACAGATATCATAAGCCGCGAGGAAAGGGATCGTGGTCAGATCGAGAAGGACGGACTGTTTCCCGTCTTCATGGCGTGGCCGACGGACGGCGTCCGCTCCTATGTCGAGCAAACCTACCGCGTTCATAATGGGTACTACGATTTGGACGCACATCCCGTGCGCGGCACGTTGTCCATCTTTGCAGATATGCTCGAGGGCATGGCGCGGGCGCCGACCCAATGGTCCGATAATCTCGGTCGTTTCAGGGATTCGATCATTCAGCCGGACTGTCACTTCTTCGTCAACGACCGGACCCTTCCCAGAGCCAATACGGTAGCGGACAACGCCAGCGCTTGCAGCCCGATGCAGGCCCATCGGGCTCTGCCGGGAGGTGTTTCCAGCGCCGAGAGCAACATGATCTACTCGGACAGCGTCAACGTGCCGCCCGACCGGGCCGCGGACGGCCTTTCTTTCTTCGCCACCACGATACCGCGCACACTCCTCGTGCCCTTCGCCGACGGCCTCGGGCGAGAGGCCTGGCAGAACATGCAACGTCGGACCCGTGTCACCATCCACGCCGAGTACGAGATCGAGGGCGAGGGGCCGGCCTGGGATAAGCTGCGCGCCGCGTTCCCCCACGGCACGGGGGGATTTGCGGAGTTCTTCGCTCTTCTCGAGGCCTGCACCGCCGGCGATCTGGCTGGCGTGTCCGAGGAGGATCCGCCGGACAGCGAGCTCGTCGCGTCGCCGGGCAAGTGCCCGGTCGGGCGCGAGGCGCGGGTCGCGTTGCGAGATGCCGAGATCACGTTGATCGGCCATAGCATGGGCAGCATCGTCATCAACGAGCTCGTTCGGGCGTTTCCCGACCTGAACTACATAAGTATTGTTTTCCTCTCCGGCGCGGCCAGCATTCGAGCCACCGTGGCATCGCTGGACCCGCTGCTCGCCGATCGGGGGAGAAAGCCCGAGACCTACTTCTACAATCTTATGCTGCACCCCATGAACGAGGCGCGCGAGATGCATTTTGGAGGATCGATTCCCGCCGGGTCGCTGCTGGTGTGGATCGACGACATGCTCGAATTCTCCGGCGACATCGCTCGACAGGACGGTGGGTCAATGGTCCAACATGGCCGGCGGCCGCAGGGCGTTCTCACCGGAGGCGCAAAGCCGGATCCAGCTCAAGGTGTTCGACTGGGCGCCGCACAAAGACCAGTCGCCTCTCGATCGGCCATTGGCCGGAGACGAGGCGCAGGACGGATGTCAGGTGGCGAAGGGGGATTGCGACGTCGTCCTGGATCATGGCGGCTTCAATGGCGACGGCGTTCCATTCTGGCGGCGCAGCTTCTGGAGCACGGCCTCGGGTGCCACCTGCGACACGCCCATTCGGTTCGCGGGGGAGCCCGTGGAGCCCCTGCCAGCGGCGTGTCGGTGAGTCTAGCGGCCAAGTCCCGGGCGTGCCTTGCCACGAGCGTCACCGGATTTCCTCGTCGCGCAAGGCCCAGAGGCGAGCCCGCCGTCGTGACCGTCGCTAGGCGACCGCTCGATTGAGGCCGAGGAGCCGCGACCGGCGCGACGCTAGCTGGATCCTGTGCTCCGTAGACCGGGGAGCTACGAGCCTACCCGCCTCGGCAGCGGTCGACGCTCGGGCGAGACGAGGCCAATCGAGCCGCACGCGAGCGGCGAGAAGTGCCTTCAATCCATGGTTGACAGAAGGTCATATAGTCCTATACATAGACCCACATGCCTCGCGTGCTCACCCGCTCCCCCATCAAGATGCCCGGCACCCGCCAGTGCCGGCTCGCCCGACGTCTCGCCGCCGGTCTCTCCCCGGCCGAGATCAGAAGGCTCGACACGGCGACCGAGGAGGACATCGAGGCTTTTGTCAGCGACCGGGACCTCTCCCGCCTGGTCGATCAGTACGCCGCGGTCCGTGACCTTCCCTCTGCCCGAGCGGCAGGCCCGCCTGTTCGAGACGGCCTGGCTGGAGCTCTCGAGCCTCATCGACGTCGGCGACCGGCGCGCGATGCTCTTCGTCGTCTACCAGGCGAACCGGGCCCGGCATCCGGTAAGGCACCTCGTCAAGCTCGTGGTCGAGCGCTTCGAGCAGCGTGCGCCAGCCCTACGAGCGCCGCGACACGCCTTCGCCCGCCGGCTCCTCGCCCGAGACGATGCAGGGCTACGGCCAGCATCCGCTGGGCCCGGCGCAGGAGGCCATCAACCGCCTCGTCGACTTCCTCCCCGCGCAGGCCGGCGAGGCTGTTCTTGTCGGGGCCGAGCTCGAGCCGGCAGAGGCCGAGGCTCCCGTCGAGGAGCCGGTCGCGACAACCGAAGAAATTCCCCCCGGCGATGCTGGCGATCCCGCCTCCGCCGGACTCTTTCTCACCGCTCGCCGCCATGGCCCGGGCCAACCCGGCTTTGGCGGACTGGATCATCGCGCGCATCGAGAAGCGCCTGGCCGAGCTCGGGCGAGCCGCCCGAGCCCGACGACCCGAGAAGGACCGCGGGCCACAAGCCCCTCGGCCCTTGAGTGACAAAAGAAGAAAGAAACCTTCCGACCTACCCTCGGGCCCTTTGCCCGGGGGCGCGTCCGCGTGTCCTGGTGGCTGGCGGCGCGGAATCGGGGGCTCGTTGGGGCTTTCAGGTGGAAATCCAGCCTCGGACGTAGCATCTAACAGCAACGCAGCAATGCGCGTGGGCTTGGCACCGCTGGCCCCAGCGGCTAGGCTGTCGGCTCGATCCGAGATCTCGACGGGAGCAGCCCTATGGGCACGTTTAGCATGTGGCACTGGATGATCGTTCTGGCGGTCATCCTCATCGTCTTCGGCGCCGGAAAGCTGCCGAACGTCATGGGTGACCTCGCCAAGGGCATCAAGCAGTTCAAGGCGGGCATGAAGGACGACGACGGCGACGAGGCCGACAAGCCGGCGATCAGCAAGACCCAGGACGAGAGCAAGGCCGTCTGAGCCGAGGCTCTTGGAGGTTTGGGTCGGGCCGGAAGGTGAGGGGCGTCCTCATGGCCGGTCCGTCTCTTGTTGTGCGAGGCCCCGATCCCAGGATGGCGGGTCGGTGAAGCGGGTGGCGGCGAAGTCGACGAAGCGGCGGATCTTCGTCGCCATGAGTCGTGCGCCCACCCAGATGGCGTAGAGCCCCAGCGCGTCGGGGGCCATCGCCGGCAGCAGCTCGACGACGCGCCCATCACGCAGCGCGTCCCCGGCGATGAAGGTCGGCAGAAACGCGATCCCCTCCCCGGCGATCGCGGCCTCCAGAAGCACGTCCCCGTTGTTGGCCGAGAGCGCGCAGGGCAGCTCCACCGTCACCGGTCCGTGCGGCCCCTTCAGCTGCCAGCGCGTGCCGCTGGCCTGATAGCCATAGTGCAGCGCCCGCCCGCCCGCGAGGTCGGCGGCGCTCTCGGGTGTGCCATGGCGCCTCAGATAGTCGGGCGAGGCGCACAGCACGCGGCGCACGGTCGACAGCTTCCGCGCCACGAGCGAGGAGTCGGCCAGCGCCCCCACCCGCAGGCACAGATCGAAACCCTCCTCGACGAGGTCGACGAAGCGGTCGTTGAGCACGAGCTCGACCGCCACCTTGGGGTTCGCCCGCGTGAACTGGGGCAGCAGCGGTGCAAGGTGCCGCACCCCCAGCGACATCGGCGCCGAGATTTTCAGCCGGCCCTGGGGCTCGATCTGCATGCTGGTGACGGCGCTCGTCGCCTCCTCGAGCTCGAGCAGGATGCGCTGGCAGCGCGCCACGAACTCGGTACCCGGCCCGGTCAGCGCCACGCGCCGGGTCGTGCGGTTGAGAAGCCTCACGCCCAGCTGGGCCTCGAGCGCCGCGACGCGCTTGCTCACCAGCGCCCGGGCGATGCCGAGCCGCGCACCGGCGGCGCTGAAGCTGCCGGTCTCGGCGACGGCGACGAAGGCCTGCATGCCGTCCAGCCGATCCATGCGCGGTGCCCCGATTGATTCCGGTCCGTCAACAATACGGGCCGGGGATGCCTCTGAGCAAACGCGCAGACGACACCCACTTACCGGGCCGAGGCCAATTGGAGGGACGTGGATGATCACGGTTCGACCCGCCGCCCAGCGCGGCCATGCCCGCTTCGGCTGGCTCGACAGCCGGCACAGCTTCAGCTTCGGCGAGTATCACGACCCGGCCCATATGGGCTTCGGCGCGCTGCGCGTGATCAACGACGATCGCGTGGCCCCCGGCGCCGGCTTCGGCACCCACCCGCACCGGGACATGGAGATCCTGACCTACCCGCTCGAGGGTGCGCTCGAGCATCAAGACAGCCTGGGCAACCGCTCGGTGATCCGGCCGGGCGAGCTGCAGCGCATGACCGCCGGCACCGGCGTGCGGCACAGCGAGTACAACGCCTCCGAGACCGAGCCGGTCCACTTCCTGCAGATCTGGGTCATCCCGGAGCGGGCGGGCCTGGAGCCGGGCTACGAGCAGAAGGCCTTCCCCGCAGAGGACCGGCGCGCCCGCCTCGCCCTCGTCGCTGCCGGAGATGGCCGCGAGGGCGCGGTGACGATCCACCGGGACGTCGACCTCTATGCCGCCCTGCTGGGCCCGGGGGAGCATCGCAGCCACGCCTTCGCCGCCGGTCGCAGGGGCTGGCTGCAGGTGGCCCGCGGTGCCGTGGAGGCCGACGGCATCCGGCTCGACGAGGGCGACGGGGCCGCCGTCGAGGACGCGGCGCTGCTGACGCTCGCCGGCATCGAGGAAGCGGAGCTGCTGCTCTTCGATCTCGCCTGAGCCCTGCGCTTGGCGCAGCTCTCTTGTGCCGAGCAAGCATAGGCACGAAACGGCACGCCGTCCTCGAAGCCGTCAATGGCTGAAGGGCGGCGTGCTTTCTCTTGATGTCCAATGGGTTAAAAGATCGTCATTCGTTCAGGCGGCAAATCGGGAACATTCTTTCCTTTCCAGGATTTTGGCAGCGAAGGCGCTGCGTTGGTCCTGGCCGGTCACGGTAATTTCAACAGGGGGCTGTTGATCGCCCCTTACCTTCCGGGCGTATATCTCAGGACGGATCAGGGTAGGCGCATCCGGCTGAGAGCGCAGACGCCCAGGGCGGGGCGCTCCGGCCGGTTACCAGGGCGGAGGCACGATGGTGGCTGTGTCGGAGACCATGGATACCTACCGCGCCAACCGTCGAACTCGTGCGCGAGTTCGATGAGCGCGCCGCTGCTGACCCGTGAGCATGAGCTCGCGCTCGCACGGCGTTGGCGCCACGACCAGGACGAGAAGGCGCTGCACGAGCTCGTGACAGCCTATATGCGGCTCGTGATCAGCACGGCGGGGCGTTTCAAGAACTACGGCCTGCCGATGGGCGATCTCGTCCAGGAAGGCGTCGTCGGCCTGATGCAGGCGGCGGCCCGGTTCGAGCCGGAGCGCGACGTCCGGTTCTCGACCTATGCGGCCTGGTGGATAAGGTCCGCCATGCAGGATTTCATCCTGCGCAACTGGTCGGTGGTTCGCACCGGGACGACCGCGGCGCAGAAGTCGCTGTTCTTCAACCTTCGCCGGCTGCGCGCCAAGCTCGACGACGGGCGCAGCGCGACGCTGGGCCACGAGGGCCGCACCTGGATCGCCGAGGAGCTGGGTGTCAGCGTCGGCGATGTGGAGGCGATGGAGACCCGGCTGATGGGCGGCGACCAGTCGCTCAACGCCACGATCAGCCCCCAGGGCGAGGACGCCTGGCAGGACTTCCTCGCAGACGAGCGGCCCACACCCGAGGAGGTGGTGGGCGAGTCCCACGACACGCGCACGCGGTCGCGCTGGCTCGCCTCGTCGATGGCCGAGCTCAACGAGCGTGAGCGCACCATCATCCGCGAGCGGCGCCTGCGCGACGATGGGCGGACGCTCGAGGAGCTGGGCGTGCGCCTCGGCATCAGCAAGGAGCGGGTGCGGCAGATCGAGCATCGAGCACTGACCAAGCTCAGGGCGGCCCTGCTGCGCCACATCAAGGATCCGGCCGAGAGCGTGCTGCTCACGGCTCTTCCTGTCTGAGCCTGCCCGCGCCCAGGCCGGCTCTCGCGCGGGCTCGGCGTCAGGGCCGGGGATCTCCGGTGTGCCGGGCCGCAGGAGCATCGAGCGCCGTAGGTGCAGCCGAAGCCGTGGCGGCTGCGGATAGCCCTGTGCTGCGAGGCCATCCTCTCTCGTCTCGCTGCTCGCGCGCGTGCTAAGGAGCCTTCGGCCCGAGGCGAGGCGTCGCTCGCCCCGGGGCCGTCCGCAGCAGGGAGGTGTCTGCGATGGCCGAGGCCGATACCGGGCCAGCCACCCGCATCCGCGTCATGGACGCGGACATAACTCAGCTCGCCCTGGATGCCATCGTCAACGCCGCCAATCCTCGTCTGGAGCCGGGCGGCGGCGTTTGCGGTGCCATCCATCGTGCGGCCGGTCCCGAGCTAGCGGCTGCATGCGCCGTCTTGGGAGGCTGCGGCACAGGTGATGCCAAGCTGACGGAAGGCTTTCGGCTGCCGGCCCGCCACGTGATCCACGCGGTGGGCCCCGTCTGGCAGGGGGGCACATCGGGTGAGGATGAGGCCCTGGCCAGCTGCTATCGCCGCTCGCTCGAGCTTCTCCTCGAGCATGGTCTTCGGACGATCGCCTTTCCCGCCATCTCGACCGGCATCTACGGCTTTCCGCCCGAGCGGGCGGCCGGCATCGCCGTCGGCACGGTGGCACGCTTTCTCGAGCAGTCCGACGCGGTGGATGAGGTCGTGCTCTGCTGCTTCGGGCGGCGCTCGACGGTGTTGCACGAGCTGGCGCTGACGCGTCTCGGCCAGCCGGGGAGCTGAGCGCTCATGCAGCCTGACCTCGTGTGCCTGGGCGAGCCGCTGGGCGAGCTGAACCAGACCGAGCCGAGCGAGGCCCGCTTTCTACTGGGCCATGGCGGCGACACGTCGAACTGCGCCATCGCGGCAGCACGGATCGGCGCCCGTGTCGGCTATCTGACGCGGATCGGCGCTGACAGCTTCGGCAACGGTTTTCTCGATCTGTGGGCGAGGGAAGGGGTCGACACGAGCCGGATCGAGCGGGACGAGCACGCGCCGACCGGCATCTATTTCGTCACGCATGGGCTGGCGGGCCATGAGTTCAGCTACTATCGCAGGGACTCGGCCGCGAGCCGCATGACCCCCGCCTCCATTCCCGAGGCCTATGTCGCGGGTGCCCGGATCCTGCACGCCTCCGGGATCAGCCAGGCGATCTCCGAAAGCGCCTGCGATGCCGTGTTCCACGCCTTCGAGATCGCGCGCGCGGCCGGCACCGAGGTGGCCTACGACACCAACCTCCGCCTGAGACTCTGGCCGATCGCGCGGGCCCGGGCGGTCATCAACGAGGCGCTGCGCCAGGCCGACCTGGCGCTGCCCGGGCTCGACGATGCGCGTGTCCTGAGCGGGCTCGAGGACGCCGACGCGATCGCCGATCACTTTCTGCGCCTCGGCCCCAAGGTGGTGGCCCTGACCCTCGGTCCGGCGGGTGCTCTGGTGGCGACACCGGATCGGCGCGAGCGCTATGCTGCCCATGTCGTGACTGCCGTCGACGCCACGGGGGCCGGCGATGCGTTCGACGGCGCCTTCCTCTCCGAGTATCTCCGCACCGGGGACGTGTTCCGCGCCGGCCGCTTCGCCAACGCGGCCGGGGCGCTCGCCACGACCGGCTTCGGTGCCGTAGCGCCGCTGCCGACCCGCGCCGCCGTCGAGGCGCTGCTCACGAAGGAGACCGGCCGATGACCCCAGCCCTCGTCGGCATCGACTGGGGAACGACCAGCTTCAGAGCCTACCTGATGGACGCGCTGGGCAGCGTGCTCGATCGGGTGAGCGCGCCGTTGGGCATCCTGCAGGTCGAGAACGGCGCCTTCGAGGCGACGCTCGAGAGGCTCCTCGGCGGCTGGTTGGCCGATCAGCCCGATCTCCCGATCATCGTCTCGGGCATGATCGGCAGCAGGCAGGGCTGGGTCGAGGTGCCCTATCTGCCGTGTCCGGCTGGGCTCGAGGAGCTTTCGCGTGGGCTCCATCTCCACACCTCCGAGCGCGGCCGGAAGGTGCGCTTTGTCCCAGGGCTGGTGGTGAAGGGCGCCTTTCCCGATGTGCTGCGCGGGGAGGAGACCCAGATCGCCGGGGCACTGGCCGACCATCCATCGGCGGCGGTCTTTCTTCTCCCCGGCACGCACTGCAAGTGGGCGCGGGTGGAGGGCGGCCGGGTCGTCTGGTTCGCCACCTTCATGACCGGTGAGGTCTATGGGGTGCTGCGCCAGCACTCGATTCTCGGCCGCCTCGTGACCGGCGAGGCGTTCGACGAGGCGGGCTTCGTGCGAGGCGTCCGGGCGGGGCTGGACGAGGCGGCAAGCTCAGGCGGCCTGCTGCGGCGGCTCTTCAGCGCCCGCTCGCTGGGCCTTGTCTCCGACCTCGCGGGTGAGGCCGTCGCCTCCTACCTCTCGGGCCTCTCTGATCGGCACCGAGATGCGGGAGGCGCTGGGCTGTGTCGACGGCGCTGCCCGCGCGGGCGGCGTCGTGCTGGTCGGCGGCAGCGATCTCGTGGCCCGTTACACCACGGCGCTCAGGCTTGCGGGGATCACGGCGCTGAGCTCGGTGCCCGACGCGGCCGCGCGCGGCCAGCATCTTCTGGCCGAGACGGCGGGCATTCTCCAATGACCGAGGTGCGCATGGGCAACGCATTGGCCGATTGGCTGGCACCGATGCCGCTGGTGGCGATCCTCCGCGGCGTCCGGCCCGACGAGGTGGTCGCTGTCGGCGAGCAGCTCCATGCCGCCGGCTTCCGTATCATCGAGGTGCCACTCAACTCACCCGAGCCCTTCGACAGCATCGGCCGGCTCGAACGGGCGCTGGGGGACCGGGCGCTCGTCGGCGCCGGCACGGTGCTGGCCCCGGCCGACGTCGGCCGGCTGGCCGAGGCCGGCGGGCGGCTCGTGGTCATGCCGCACGCCGATGTCCAGGTCATCCAGGAGGCGAAGCGGCTGGGGCTTCTCTGTCTGCCGGGGATCGCCACGCCCACCGAGGCCTTCGCGGCACTGGCCGCGGGCGCCGACGGGCTGAAGCTGTTTCCTGGCGAGCTGGTCGGGCCGCCCGTCGTCAAGGCGCTGCGCGCGGTGTTGCCGCCGGGCACGCGGCTGTTCCCGGTGGGCGGGATCACGCCGGAGACGATGGCAGCCTATGTCGCTGCCGGCGCCGACGGCTTCGGCCTGGGCTCGGCACTCTACAAGCCGGGAATGGCGGCTGCCGAGGTCGGTCGGACCGCGGCAGCGTTCGCCCGCGCCTGGTTCGGGCTCGAGGCCGGGGCCTGAGCGGCGGATCCTATTTCGGCTGCTGCAGGGTCCCGCCGCCCAGATTGAGATCGAGCGTCGGTGGGGCGCCGCCGGCAGGCTTGGCTGCGCTGGGCGCGGGACCGGATGCTGCCCCAGCGCTCGGCTTTGCCGCCCCTTGTGATGCCTTGCCGTTCTGGATGAACATGTGGACGAGGGTCGGCTGATCCGGCAGCCCGGTCTTCTCCAGGTTCTCCTTCGCCTGGTATGCCTCGATCGCGGCCTGGGTCTTGGGCCCGAAGCTCCCGTCGGGAGTACCCGAGAGATAGCCTCCGGCGACCAGCTGCTGCTGCATGCGGCGGAGGATCTCATCATAGATCGGGATCGTGTTCTTGCCGATGGTCGCCTGCTCGATCTGGGAGCGCTCGGTCAGCCGGTCCTTGGCCAGATACTCGGCGAGCTTGAGCCCGACCTCCGCCAGATGCTCGCCAGGGTTCTGCTCGCAGTGCGATGCGACCAGCTTCAAGAGCGTTTCCGGGCTCTGCCAGGGCGCTATGTCGTAGAATTCCGCTCTGCGTCATGTTGAGCGCGGTGAGGAATCCGTCGAGCCAGCTGACGAAGACGACGAGGCCCTTTTGATCCTTCTTCTGGACCGCGTCGACGAGCGACTTGCAGGTGTCGTAGCCCATGCCCTTGGGGGCGAACGAGCCGGACTTGTCGGCGGCATGCGCAGAGGGAGCGGCGAGCAGGGCGAATGCCGCCAGGACGACGAGACAGCGGGGCGCGTTCAAGGGGCTCGATCCTTCCAGCTCGACAATGGCGCAAGCCGGGCCTTCCCTAGCTTAGAGGACAGCCGTCTAGCAAGGGCGCCGCTGCCCGGCCACCCCCGGTGCGACGGAAGGGCCAAGGATGGCGCCTCGCGCGCGGCACGATTGCGCCGGTGGAGTCCTCTGCAAGCTGCGGATGGCCCTGGACCGGAATCCGCGTCCCGGTCTCTCTCGCGATGCGACATCGCAGGAAACGGGTGTCGCCGGGGTCGGCCGATCCCTAGGAGAGATACCGGCCAGACCAGGAGAGAGAGGATGATGGTCATCGATCCGGCCGAGACAAGCGAGAGCTACATGCGTGTCGAGCGGGCGATCCGCTTCATCGACACGCACCGTCTCGATCAGCCGGGGCTCGAGGATGTAGCGCGCGCGATGGGCCTGAGCCCGCTCCACGCGCAGCGTGTGTTCACGCGCTGGGCCGGCGTGAGCCCGAAGCAGTTCCTGGCGCTCTTGACGATCGAGGATGCCAAGGCGCGGCTTCGCGACGCAGCGAGCGTCCTCGACGTGGCCCTCGATGTAGGGCTCTCCGGGCCGTCGCGCCTGCATGATCTCTTCGTCAAGCTCGAGGGCGTGACGCCCGGCGAGTACAAGGCGATGGGCCGAGCCCTCGAGATGCGTTGGGGCGTTCATCCGACCCCCTTTGGCGACGCGCTCTTCGTCCTGAGCGACCGTGGCCTGTCGCGTCTTGCCTTCGTGGCGAGCGAGCCGCTGCAGGAGGTGCTCGAGGAGGCCAAGGCGGCTTGGCCGCTGTCGCGGTTCCATGCCGATCCCGCAGCGACCCAGCCGCTCGTCCGCCGCATCTTCCAGCCGGCCCCCGAGGACGCGCCGCTGCGCGCCCTGATCAGGGGGACGCCGTTCCAGGTGCAGGTCTGGCGGGCGCTGCTGCGCATCCCCGCCGGCAGCACCGTGACCTATGGCAGCCTCGCCCGGGCGCTGGGCCAGGACGGTGCCGCACGTGCCGTCGGCACGGCCTGCGGCCAGAACCGCCTGGGCTTCCTCGTGCCCTGCCACCGGGTCATCCGGGAGACCGGTGCCTTGGCTGGCTATCGATGGGGGCTACCGATGAAGCGGGCGATGCTGGCCTGGGAGGCGGCACGCCTCCAGGCGACCGGCCCGGCGATCGCCGCCTAGGCCCTTCGTTGCGGAGACTTTTCCGGAGCCGGCGCCGCGGCTAGGGTCGCGAGCCAGCTCCGGAGGGTCGCCGATGACGTTGCCACCGATCGAGGTCGAGCTCTACAGCGACACCCAGACGCGCCCGACACCGGCGATGCGTCGCGCCATGGCCGAGGCCGAGGTCGGCGACGAGCAGCAGCACGAGGACCCCGAGGTCAACGCGCTCTGTGCCGAGGTCGCGGATCTCCTGGGCAAGGAAGCGGCCGTCTACCTGCCGTCGGGCACCATGTGCAACGAGATAGCGCTCGCCGTGCAGTGCCGCCCCGGCGAGGAGGTGCTGGTCCACGAGACCGCACACCCTATCCACGCCGAGGCTGGAGGCCCCGCGGTGCTGGCACGGGTCATCCTGACACCCCTGCCGGGCGAGCGCGGCATCTTCGAGCCCGCTGCCCTCGAGAGGCGTATCCGGACCAACCGCCACGCCCCGCGCTCCCGCCTCGTCTCGGTGGAGCAGACGAGCAATCTCGGCGGCGGCACGGTCTGGCCTTTGGCGAAGATCCAGGCGGTGGCCGACATGGCCCGGCGCCATGGGCTGGCCGTGCACATGGACGGTGCCCGCCTGATGAACGCGGTGGTCGCAAGCGGCGTCGCCGCGCGCGACTTCTGCGCCCCTGTCGACACCGCCTGGATCGACTTCAGCAAGGGCCTCGGCGCGCCGGTGGGCGCCGTGCTCGCCGGATCTCGGCCCTTTATCGACGAGGCTTGGCGCTTCAAGCAGATGATCGGCGGGGCGATGCGCCAGGCCGGCATCCTCGCCGCCGCCTGCCGCCACGCGCTGCGCCACCATGTCGAGCGGCTGGCCGTCGACCACGACAACGCGCGGCGGCTGGCCCGCGGCCTCGCAGGGCTGCACGGGATCGTGCTCGATCCAGCGACCGTCGAGACCAACATCGTGCTCTTCGAGATCGTCCGTGAGGATCTCGACGCGGCGGCATTGGTGGCGGCGCTTCGCGCGAAGGGCGTGCGCATGGGCGCGATGGGGCACCGTGTGGTCCGGGCCGTGACCCATCTCGACGTCGACGAGGCCGGCATCGACCGCGCCATCGGCGCCACGGCCGAGGTGCTGCGCGCCTGAGCGCCGTCCGTTCGGTCAGTAGGCGCCGCGGCCGGTGAAGCCGCCCAGAAGCGTGGCCGCGATGATGCGGAGATCGAGCAGCAGTGACCAGTTGCGGATGTAGTGGAGGTCGAGCTCGACCCGGCGCCGCATCGTCTCCACCGTCTCGGTGGCGCCCCTGGAGCCGTTGATCTGGGCCCAGCCGGTGATGCCGGGCTTGACCCGGTGCCGGGCGAGATAGCCCTCGATCAGGGGCTCGTAGTGCTGGTTGTGCGCGACGGCGTGGGGGCGCGGCCCGACGATCGACATCTCGCCCCTGAGCACGTTCAAGAGCTGCGGCAGCTCGTCGATGCTCAGGCACCGCAGCACCCGGCCCAGCCGCGTGACGCGCGGGTCGCCGGGAGAGGCCTGGCGGAGGTCCGCCTCCGTCCCCACGGCGCAGCGCTCGACATACATGGTGCGGAACTTCAGGACCTCGATGATCTCGTTGTTGAGGCCGTGGCGCTTTTGCCGGTAGAGCGCCGGGCCCGGGGATTCGAGCCGGATGGCCGCCGCCACGGCCAGCATCAGCGGCCCGGTGAGAAGCAGGATCGTCGTCGCGATGACCTTGTCCTCGATCGCCTTGATGAGAGTGCCCCAGCCCTCGAGCGGGCGGTCGTAGACGGCAAGCAGGGGAACTCCCGCAAGCTCGGCCACGCCCTTGCCGTGCAGATGGAAGCCCACGAGATCGGGGCAGAGCTGGACGTCGACCGGGAGGTTCCGGAGCTTGCGCATGCAGGCGAGGAGCCGGCCCTCCGCGCTCCACGGCAGGGCCACCACGACGAGGTCGACGCGGTGCTGCCGGGCGAAGCCGACGAGATCGTCGATCGTGCCGAGAACCGGGTAGCCACCCAGATAGTGGGGCACCCGGTCTCGCCGGTCGTCGAAGATGCCGATCAGCCTCGTGTCCTGGGCTCGGCTCTCGAGCTGCTCGACCAGGCGCTGCCCCAGCTCGCCCGCGCCGACGATCACGAGGTTGCGCCGCAGCCGACCGGCGCGGCGCCAGCGGGCAAGCGCGAGGCCGAGGCCCAGCCGCGTCACCGCGAAGCCGGCCGCACCGACGACCAGCCACAGGATAAGGGACGGGGCTGGTATCCGCCCGGCGCCCGGCAGGGCGGTGGCGAGCCCCTGGACTGCCAGCAGGGCAAGGATCCAGCTCACCCCAAGACGGGCAAGCTGGCTCGCCGGGCGGCCGAGCTGCCCGGACCGGTAGGCGCCGGCCGCCTCAAAGCACCCGATGGCCAAAAGGGTCCCGATCACGGCGTCCTTCGCGAGCCCGGTCGCTGGACCCTGATCCACCGCGACCGTCAGAGCCGCGCCCGCCGCCACGATAGCGTCCGCGATGCGAAGACAGCCAGCGACGACGGGAAGCGGTACGAGCTCGTCCCCTGGCCGGGTTGCGACGCTGCGTGCCGGGTGCCGTCGCTCGAGGGTGGCGTCCATCGGAGGGGTCATCGAAAGGCCCATGCCCCCGGCTGTCGTCCGCCGGTGTCTCCGCTGCGATATCAAAGATGGGCCACAATATCAACTTATGCGATAGTTTTTCGCTCAATATCGCCTATGAGGTGAAATCGCGTGAGACTCTAGCCGCGGTGTGATGAGCATCACGAGCGGGAGGCCGAGGCGGGCTTATCGTTGGGCGTTTGGTAGTGAACGCCTCGAACGGTTGGAACATGAGCCAGTGGCATCTCGACATTAGGATGGCGATGCCGGTCCTGGTTGGCTCGGCGCTCGCCGCGACGCTGCTCGTCCTGCTTGCCAGGACGACGGCGGTCCGTGAGCGGACGCCGGTCAATGACATCCGTGCAGCGTCTTCATCGGCCGCTGACGACCCGCAGGTCTGCGTCGCCGAGAGCGGCTTCTGCTCCCTCGAGGTAGCGGTGCCTGACGGCCAGCCCTGCCGGTGCGTCGATGCCTGGCGGGGAGCGGTCTCGGGCCGGGCGTGGTCGCTCCATGCCATTCTCGACGATCCGAGCCTGCTGCCCAACCGTCTGGAGGATGACCCGGACGAGTGAGCGGTAGGCGCGCTCGCCGCCGGAGCGCCGACCGGCCGGTCAGCGGGCCATGACGACGCAATCGCCGCCCGCTCTGCGCACCGGCCTGCAGGCGGCCTCGGCCGCCGCGCGCGTCGGGAACGCGCCCCCGAGAACACGATAGAAGGTGCCCTTGCCCGGCACCACGATCGTCGGCGGCGGCAGCTGCTGGAGGGTGGCGAGGCTCGGATATTTCTTCGCCAGCCGGCCCCAGGCCAGGTGTGCCGCCTCCATGCTGCTCATCGACGCCAGATGGATGGTGTAGCCGGCGGCCACGGCCTGCGGCCCGGCCGGTGCCGGCTCGGATGGCGGCCGCCTCGGCGCGACTGCGGGCGCCTTCGCCTGCGCGTGCTCGAGAGCGGGCGGATCGACGAGCGGGGGCTCCGCAGCAGGCGGTGGAGCTGCGGGCGCGGCCTGCGCCGCCCGCTCCTCCGCGAGCACCTCGGGTGGTGGCAGGGCGGTCTTGCCGGGCTGCTGCGTGATCACCGGCGGTGGCGGCGGCTTCGAGCTCGCAGTATCGCCGGTACGCTTCGCCTCACGCTGGGCCTTCGCCAGATTCGCGACGATGGCCTTGGTGGTCGGATGCGTCTTTCCGAGCGTATCGTCGGCCACTTTCGCGGCTCGTTCCAGCAGGGGGACCGCGTCGGCCGATTTGCCCTCCTGCATATAGACGATGGCAAGATTGTTCAGGCCCTGGGCGACGTTCGGATTGTCGGGGCCGACGGCCTTCGTCAGCAGCGCCAGCGAGCGCTCGTAGAGCGGTTCCGCCTCTGCCAGCTGGCCTTGCGAGCGGTAGAGGAGGCCCAGATTGTTGAGCGCGGCGGCAAGCCCCACGGGATCCCGGTCGGCCTGCTTCTCCGCGAGGGAGACCGACCGGCGAAGCAGCGGCAGGGCGTCCTTCGTGCGTCCGAGCCGGCGATAGACCTCGCCCAGGTTGCCGACCTCCACGCCGACCCGGGGGTCGTTCGGGCCGTACTGCTTCTCTGCCTCATCGAGCGCCCGCTGGAAGTAGGGCAAGGCCTCTGCGTAGCGCTGCTCCTGGAGCAGCTGGGCGCCCTTCTGGTAGTCGCTCGAATCGACCTGGGCGACGGCGGTCGTGGCCATCATGACGCTGAGGGCGGCCGCCAGCGCCAGGGACCGCCAAGGGATGCGGCTCGACATCGAGGACGTTCCGCGATCTTTGAGAAGCGCGGCGCAGCTTGGGGATTCCGAGCGGATTGTCCAGTCCCGAGCCGTCATGCCAGCCGTTTGCGATCACCGCCCGGCTCTGCCAGATAGGTCCCTCGCGGTCGTGTGACCAGGAGACGGGCTTTGGCGATACCAACCCCCAGCGGCTATCGGGCACTCGGCGAGGACTCGCTCGGCGCCTACCTCGAGGGGCTGCCGGATCTGGCAAGGCGCCTCGGCGGAACGGCGCAGGACTGGACCATCGGCGAGGTGGGGGACGGGAACCTCAATCTCGTCTTCCTCGTCGAGGGGCCGGCGGGCAGCCTCTGCGTCAAGCAGGCTCTTCCCTACGTCCGGCTGGTCGGCGAGAGCTGGCCGCTGCCGCTCGACCGGGCCTCGTTCGAGCACGCCGCGAGCGTCATTCAGGCAAGCCACGCGCCCGGCCTGGTGCCGGTGATCCATCACTACGACCCGGCCCTCTACCTCATCGTCATGGAGCGGCTGAGCCCGCACGTGATCATGCGGCGCGGCATGATCGAGGGCATCGTTTACCCGCGCTTCTTGGAGCAGATCACGGACTATCTCGCGCGCACGCTCTACTTCACCTCCGATCTGGCCATGGGGGCGGCGGACAAGAAGGCGATGATCGCCCGGTTCTGCCCCAACACCGAGCTTTGCCGCATCACCGAGGATCTGGTCTTCACCGACCCCTACAGGGTGGCCGAGCTCAACCGTTGGACCAGCCCCTGGCTGGACGACGATGCCCGGGCGGTTCGCGAGGATGCCCAGCTCAAGCGGGCGGTCTCGGCGCTCAAGCTCAAGTTCCTGAGCGAGGCCCAGGCGCTTCTCCACGGCGACCTGCACACCGGCTCGATCATGGTGACGGATGGCGACACGCGGGTGATCGATCCCGAGTTCGCCTTCGTCGGACCCATGGGCTTCGATGTGGGCAAGCTGATCGGCGAGCTTCTGTTGAGCTTTTTCAGCCAGCGCGGCCATGAGCGAGCGCCGGGCGAGCGCGACGCCTATCGTTCGTCGATTCTCGACCAGGCGGTGGGCGTCTGGCGCGGCTTCGAGCGCAAGTTCAAGGCGCTCTGGGACCAGCATCCGACGGGCGCCGCCTATCCCCGGGCGCTCTTCGCGGGGCCGGAGGGCGAGCGTTCCCTCGGTCTGGCGCAGGAGCAGCTTCTGCGCCGGCTGTTCGCCGACAGTCTGGGCTTCGCTGGCGCGGCCATGATCAGGCGCACGCTCGGCCTCGCGCACAATATCGACATGGAGCGCATCGATGATCCCGAGCTGCGGGCGGCATGCGAGCGTCGCAATCTGCAGCTGGCGAGGGAGATCCTCGTCGGCGCCGGTGCGATCGGCGGGATCGAGGCTGTTGCGGCCCGTGCCCGACAGCTCGACGCGGCCGCGGCAAAGCATGCCGGGTCGCCGTGATGCGGCGCCGCAACCTCGCGCTCTAGGTGGATGATTGATGATCCGCATCACCTCGCTACATGTATAAGTCGATCAGCCACGGCCTGGGACGTGGTCCTGAAAGGGGGGGAATTCCTGTGAGCGAGATCCTTCCGCGCGGCGGGTTGACCTCGCTGCGGCCGGATGGCCAATCCGCCGGCGTGTCTGTCCCCCGGCCATCGCGGGCGGAGGCGGAGGCAGCGGTGAGGACGCTGTTGGGGTGGATTGGCGAGGATCCGGCGCGCGAAGGCCTGCGCGACACGCCGGCTCGCGTCGTGAGAGCGTTCGAGGAATACTCCGCCGGCTACCATCTCGAGCCGACCGACATCCTGCGTCGCACCTTCGAGGAGGTCGAAGGTTATGACGAGATGGTGGTGCTCAAGGACATCGGTTTCGAATCGCATTGCGAGCACCACCTCGCACCGATCATCGGCCGTGCCCACGTGGCCTACCTGCCGACACGTCGTGTCGTCGGCATCAGCAAGCTCGCCCGCGTCGTCGAGGCCTTCGCCAAGCGGCTCCAGATCCAGGAGCGCATGACGGCCCAGGTCGCCGACGCGATCCAGGACGTTCTCGAGCCGCGCGGCGTGGGCGTGGTGATCGAGGCGACGCACCATTGCATGACCAGCCGCGGCATCCACAAGCCGGGCTCGCTCATGGTGACGAGCCGGCTCCTGGGCGAGTTCAAGACCAACCCCGATACCCGGCGTGAGTTTCTGTCCTTCGTCGGCAGGCCTGGTGCTACGTCGCTCGGGCGGAGCTGATCTCCTCGGGCTCCGGCAAGGAGGCATCCCATGTCGACGTCGACGCCTCTGCAGGAGTGGCAGGCGGAACGGTATGCCCAAAAGGCCCAATTCGTCTCGGACCTGGGCACGCCGGTCGTGGAGCTGCTGGCGCCCCGGCCTGGTGAGCGGGTGCTGGACCTCGGCTGCGGTGACGGTGCGCTGACGCTGCAGCTCGAGCGGCGGGGGGCTGTCGTCGTCGGGGTGGATGCCTCGGCCGACATGATCCGACGGGCACGGGAGCAGGGCCTCGACGCGCAGGTCCTCGATGGCGCTGCGCTGGCCTTCGATCACGAGTTCGACGCCGTCTTCTCGAACGCCGCGCTGCACTGGATGAAGAGCGATCCCGACGCCGTGATCCAAGGTGTCGCGCGTTCCCTCAGGCCGGGCGGCCGCTTCGTCGGCGAGATGGGCGGGCACGGCAATGTGGCCGCCATCACGGTGGCGCTGACCGCGGTGCTGGAGCGCCTCGGGCAGGACGGCGCTGCCGCCAATCCCTGGTACTTCCCGACGCCGGAGGGCTATCGGGCGCGCCTCGAGGCAGCCGGTTTCGCCGTGCCGCAGATCGAGCTTATTCCGAGGCCCACGCCGCTCGCGGCCGGGATCGAGGGCTGGCTCGAGACCTTCGCCGGGCCGTTCCTGCGGCGGCTGCCCGAGCCCGACCGCGCGCCGGCCCTGGAAGCGACGATCAAGCTCCTGACGCCGGTGCTGCGTGACGAGCGCGGTCGCTGGACGGCCGACTATGTGCGGCTGCGCTTCGAGGCCCGTCTGCCGGCCTGACGGGCCTCGAAGGGCGCCCGCCGACACTGGCCCCTGGCCGTTCCGGGTGCTAGGTCGCGGCGAGGTCGGGCGACCCTTCGGGACCGGCTCCACCAAGCGATCGGAACGCAGACGATGCTCATCGACGGAACGCCGAGGCGGACGATCTGGGTGGCCGAGGACGGCCGGACGGTGCGCATCCTCGACCAGACCCGCCTGCCGCACGAGCTGGAGATGGTGGATCTGGGGACGGTCGAGGAAGCCGCCCGGGCCATCGAGACGATGCAGGTGCGGGGCGCCCCGCTGATCGGCGCCACGGCGGCCTATGGCGTAGCGCTCGCCATGCAGGCCGACGCCTCGGACGCCAGCCTCGACGCGGCGATCGGCCGCCTCGGGCGGACGCGGCCCACGGCCATCAACCTCCGCTGGGCGCTCGATCGGATGCGGCAGGCGTTGCTCAACCAGCCGCACGAGCGCCGGGCCCGGCTGGCCTATGCCGAGGCCGATCGGATCGCGGAGGAGGACGTCCAGATCTGCCGCGCCATCGGCGAGCACGGCCTGCCCTTCATCCGTGCGGCGGCCGCGCGCAGGGCGCCGGGCGAGGCCGTCAACATCCTCACCCACTGCAACGCCGGCTGGCTCGCCACCATCGACTGGGGCACGGCCACCGCACCGATCTACATGGCCCAGGCGGAAGGCATCTCGGTCCATGTCTGGGTCGACGAGACCCGGCCGCGCAACCAGGGCGCCTCGATCACCGCCTTCGAGCTGCTCCACCAGGGCGTGCCGCACACGGTCGTGGCCGACAATGTGGGCGGCCATCTGATGCAGCACGGCATGGTCGATCTCTGCATCGTCGGCACCGACCGCACCACCAGGACCGGCGACGTCTGCAACAAGATCGGCACCTATCTCAAGGCTCTGGCCGCGCACGACAATGGCGTGCCCTTCTACGTGGCCCTGCCGTCGACGACGGTCGACTGGCGCATCGCCGACGGCCTCGAGGAGATCCCGATCGAGCAGCGTGACGCCCGCGAGCTCACGCATATGCGCGGGCTGACCGAGGACGGCCGCCTCGAGACCGTGCAGATCACGCCCACCGGCAGCCCCGCCGGCAACTGGGCCTTCGACGTGACGCCCGCCCGCTACGTCACGGCGCTCGTCACCGAGCGCGGCAGCTGCGCCGCCTCGCCGGAGGGGCTGGCCGGGCTCTTCCCGGAGCTGGCGGCATGACGATCGGGCTTCTGTGCGCCATTCCCCAGGAGCTGGCCCATCTCGAGGCGGCGCTCGAGCAGCCCCAGAGCGAGATGATCGCCGGCCTGCGCTTCGATCGCGGCCGGCTGGACGGCCATGAGGTGGTGCTGGTCGGTGCCGGCGTCGGCAAGGTCAACGCGGCACTCGTCGCCACGCTTCTGGCCGAGCGCTTCGGCGCGCGGCTGATCGCCTTCTCGGGCGTCGCCGGCGGCCTCGATCCCGACCTGCACATCGGCGACGTCGTCATTGCCGATCGCACCATCCAGCATGATGCGGGCGTCATCGAGGGCGGGCGGATCCAGACCTACCAGGCGGGCCACGTGCCCTTCTTCAACCCGACGCGCGAGCTGGGCTGGCCGGTCGAGCCGGGCCTGCTGGCGCGCGTCCAGGCGGCGCTGGCCGACCTGACGCTGCCGCCGCTCTCGTGCCGGGCCGGTGGTGTGGAGCGGTCGCCGCGCATCGTCTACGGGCCGATCCTCACGGGCGACCAGTATCTGAACTGCGAGGCGACGCGCGTCCGGCTCTTTGCCGAGCTGCACGGCAAGGCGATCGAGATGGAGGGCGGGGCGCTGGCCCAGGTGGCGGCCGCCTTCGGTCTTCCCTGGCTCGACATCCGTGCGCTCTCCGACCTCGCCGGGCACACCTCGAGCTTCGACTTCAAGGCCTTCGTCGAGGAGGTGGCGGCCAGCTCGGCCACGATCCTGCGCCGGCTGCTCCCCGTGCTCTGAGCGGCGCGTCGCTCAGTTCTTATACTGGTAGATGTAGGGACGGACCGTATAGAGCTGGCGGATGTCGGTCTGTAGGAACTGCATCTGGCGCTGGAGCGCGTCAACGCGTTGATTTTGCGCCTCGATCAGGAGGCAGAGCCTGTAGCTGTCGCTGTCCGGCGGGAAGCCGGCCGCCGTGCAGCGCTGGTGCTGCTGAAGGGCCTGCTGCTGCTCGATCTCCTGCTGCGACATGCAGCCCGTGCAGGCGAGCGCCAGCGACAGGACGACAATCAGGCGGGCCATGGTCTCGTCACCTCGTCGAGCGCGGGCCGTGGCGACGGCTCCTGCGCGGTGCCGTAGCTGCCGATATAGACGAAGCCGATGATCTGGTCCTCGGCCGCCAGCCCGAGGCCTTGCTTGATGGCCGGGTCGTACGCGTTGAGGCCGGTCGACCATTTGGCGGCGAAGCCCTGGGCGTGCGCCGCGATCAGCATGTTCTGGACGGCGGCGCCGGCGGACATGAGCTGCTCGATGGGCGGTATCTTGCCGCGCGGCTCGGCCGGATGGGCCGTGACCACCACGATCACGGGCGCCCTGAGCGGTCCCGTCCGCTGCTTGGCCACGTCCGCCTCGGGCGCGTCCGGGCGGGCGCGGAGCAGCGCCTGGGCGAAGAGCTCGCCCAGGCGCAGGCGCGCCTCGCCCTGCACCACGAGAAAGCGCCAGGGGCGGAGCTTGCCGTGGTCGGGTGCTGCGGCCCCGGCCTCGAGGATGAGCCGCAGCTCGGCCGCATCGGGGCCGGGCGGCGCCATCTTCACCTGGGGCACCGTCCGCCGCGTCAAGATCGCTTCGATCGCATCCATGCTGCTCACGCTCCTTTCCTCGCCACCCCGCCAGCGTCGGCGACCGGCCGATGCCGGTCAACACGGAACGGCATGCCGCAGGGCGAAGTTGTCATTGCGCACAAGCACCCGGCGGTTGCTTCAAGAATGTTAACCTCCTTTCGGACTTGATGACGCACTGCGACAGTTCCATTGTGCGTTGCACGAACGAAAAACGAGCGGGTCGACCAGAGGGCGTAGAGGATGGAGCACGGCTACTTCATTGAGGACATCGAGGCCGGCATGACGGCCATGTTCGGCAAGACCATCACGGAAGCCGACATCCTCATGTTCTCGGGCGTGTCCGGAGACACGAATCCCGTGCATCTGAACGAGGAGTTCGCGTTCGACACGCCCTTCAAGGGGCGCATCGCGCACGGCATGCTGACGGCGAGCCTGATTTCGACCGTGCTGGGCACCAAGCTGCCCGGCCCCGGCTGTGTCTATCTCAGCCAGACTATGCGCTTCCTGGCGCCGGTGCGCGCCGGCGAGACGGTTCGCGCCATCGTCACGGTGAAGGAGGTGGACCGCGAGAAGCGTCGGGTGCACCTCGAGACGGTCTGCCGCGTGAGCGGCCAGGACGTGCTTTCCGGCGAGGCGGTCCTGCTCGTCTCGCGCCGCCCTCAGGTCGAGGCGCCCGCCGCCTGAGGAGGCATCGCCGGTCGAGCGTCGCGCCCGGGATCGGGCTTGGAGGACGGCCTCGGGAGTCTGCGCCTGACGCGGCGATGGTGGCCTGACCGCCGCCGCTGCGCCATCCTCACGGCGTGGGCATCGGCTCGCCCTTCGCCATGGCCAGGTGATGCGCCTGGTGGTGCGATCCACTGACCATGATGCCGATGAAGCCCAGGCCGCGAATGTGCGCCACCTCCTCGGGGTTGGTCGACGTGACCGTGAGCAGTACCCCGCTCGGCAGCGGATCGGTCCTGGCGCTCCAGCCGTTGAGATGCGTCTGGTCGATCTCGTGGGCGTGGGCAGGCAGCATGCGCTGGATCGCCAGAGCCGTCCGTCCGGCTCCGGTAACAGCGATCTCGAGACCGCCGTCGATCGGCTTCGCCACGGCATCGGCCTTCAGCGTCACGTCGTTCATGTCGATGAGATGCTGGCGCAGCGCCTCCAGGTTCACCTTCGACCAGTCGGTCGTGGGGTCGGCCTCGAGCATGCGGACGATCTCCTGCACGGTGCCGAAGGCGTCCTGGCCCGGCAGCGTGGGGATCCCCGATGGCTCCGCGCCGTCGGCGTGATGCCCCGCCATCGTCCCTGGCTGTTGTGAATGCATGGCCGAGTGCGCATCGAGCGCAGCGTCCGCGATGCTCCCGGGCCCAGGAGCGTTCCCGGCGAGGGCGACGGTCGAGACCATCGCGGCAAGGACGGCGCCGGACACCATGATGTAGCGTGCGCGGGACATGACGAGGCTCCGACATGATGCGGATGATGGCCGACGTTCTAGCGCTGCCGCTCTGCCTGACGCATGATCTGGATCATGCGTCACCGATCCTTTTGAGCACGATCGAGGCCTCGGTGCGGAGGATCGCACCTGCGGCCTCGAGCGCCGCCAGCGTCCGGTAGAACGCCTCGCGCGTCAGCCCGAGCTCGGCGGCGATGTCCTGCAGCCGACCCTCGATCGGGATGCTGCGCCCATCCGTCCCGGCGGCCGCAGACGCGAGGTGCTGCAGCACCCGCTCTCGCGCCGAGCGAACGTCGCGCAGCTCCAGCCGGCTGCGGAGCGCCTGGAGTCGCCGCGCGAGCTCGGCCGTGAAGGCCTCCAGGAGCGCCGGATCTGCCCGCAGCGTGGCGAGCAGGGCGCCCTTCGGATAATGCCGGACACGGGACGGCACGGCCGCCACGGCGTCGCAGTGATAAGTCTCGGAGAAGAGCGCGGCCTCGGCGAACAGATCGCCCGCGCGGGCGGTGTGCAGCACGACAAGGCGCCCATCGACAGCGGATCGAAGCAGGCGCAGGCGGCCGCTCTCGACCCTGTAGATGGCAGATGCACGATCGCCCCGACGGAAGAGTGGCTCGCCGGCCGCGAGATCGCGGATGCCGCCGGACACCGCGGCGACGGCCTCGAGCGCAGGGGGCAGGGGGTCCCGGGATCCCCTGTGCTCTTCGACGTCTGGCCCCGACGGAGGCGCGGGGTCATGCCTGCCCATCACCGATCCCCGGCTCGGGCACGGCCGCACCGAGCGCCCGAGACGATCCGAGCCCGCCGAGACTCTCAGGGCGTCACGGTCAACGATGTCACCATGCCCGATGCATAGTGGCGCTGCACGTTGCAGAGGATGAAATAGGAGCCGGGCTGCAGGTCGACGTCCAGGACCTTGGATTGGCTCGGCGGCAGCTCCGAGCTGTCGGCCAGCACGCGCACCTGGTCCTCGATGACCCGGCCGGTGCCGTAGTCGTAAGGCAGGGAGGCATCCGGGCTGTCGACCGGCACGAGCAGGACCTCGTGAAGGACACTCCTCGACCAGTTCGTGACGTCGAGCTCCACCTTGCCCGTCTTGACGGTCGAATGGTCGATGCGGATCGACATCATCCCCATCATCGGGCCGCGCGTCGCGCTCCGCCCCATCATGCCGCCGCCCTGACCCATCATGCCTGGCCCCGCCATCCAGCCGCCCGGCCCTTGGTCGTGGGCCCAGCCACCCTGAGGCATCATCCCCGACCCTGGCATGGCGCTCCAGCCGCCGCCGGCGATGGAGGACATGTCGAGGAGCGCCACCTTGACGACAGGGTCGGCAGTGGCGGCCGCGACGGCGCCGGGCGCCAGGGTCGAGGCCGCTAGCGTGGCGATGATGGCGGCGTGCTTGAGCATCAGGGGCGTCCCGAGGCAAGGTGATGACGTCCTCATAAGGGGCCGCTGGCCCCGCTGCGCCTTGACCTGCGTCAACCCTGCGGACAGGGGTGCAGCCAGCGGGCGCGGGACGTCCTGCAGCCGGGATCAACCTTGTTCCGGGACGGCGCGGCGCCGCCGGGTTTTGCGCTTTACAGCCCTGAAGGCGCATGGGAGATAGCCGGCCATGCGCGTCTTCCGGCGTTTCCGCGAGCTGCCGCCCGCACTTCGCGGGGCGTCGGTGGCCATCGGTAATTTCGACGGCCTGCATCGCGGTCATGCGGCGGTGCTTGAGGCTGCGGCCAGCGCCGCCCGTCGGTTGGGTGGCCCGCTCGGCGTGGTTACCTTCGAGCCGCATCCGCGCGAGCTGCTTCAGCCCGAGACCGCACCCCGCCGTCTGACGATGTTTCGCACCAAGGCCGACCTGCTGCGTAGGCAGGGTGTCGACCTCTGCGTGGCACTGCCCTTCGGGCCGGCGCTGATGCAGCTCTCGCCCGAGGCCTTCGCCCGCGACATCCTGGCGGAGCTCTTGGGCGTGCGCAGCGTCGCCGCCGGCAGCAACTTCCGCTTCGGCCACAAGCGCAGCGGCGATCCGGCGGTGCTCGAACAGCTCGGCCGCGCGCTGGGGTTCGAGGTCCAGGCGGTGTCGCCCTTGACGGTGGATGGTGTCGTCTGCTCGTCGACCGGGATCCGCGAGAGGCTGGCCGCCGGCGACGTCACCGGTGCCGCCCTGCTCCTCGGCCATCCCTTCGAGCTCGACGGCATCGTCCGCCCGGGTGACGCGCGTGGCCGGACGATCGGCTTTCCCACCGCCAACGTCCATCCGCTGGGCGCGCGGCCGCTGCTGCCTGGTATCGGCGTCTACGCCGTGCGCGCGGGGCTGCGCGACGGGACGGCGATCGAGTGGCACCCGGCCGTCGCCAATCTGGGACGCCGCCCGACCTTCGACGGCCGGGGCGTGCTGCTCGAGGTGCATCTTCTCGACGGCGCGCACGACCTCTATGGCCGCCGAATGCGCGTGTCGTTCCTTGAGCGGCTGCGCGGCGAGGAGCGCTTCCCGGGCATCGCCGAGCTGCGCCAGCAGATCGGGCGCGATTGCGCGGCGGCGCGGGCTATTCACGCCGCCCCCCTCGCGTGAGCCCTCGATAGAGCCTATCTCTGCCAACCGTCCTTGCGCCGATTAGACAGATGACCCGAGACTATCGCGACACCGTCTTCCTTCCCGCGACCGACTTCCCGATGCGCGCGGATCTGCCGAAGCGCGAGCCGGCGCTGCTCGAGCGCTGGGAGAGCCTCGATCTCTTTCGGCGTCTGCGCGAGGCGTCGGCCGGCCGTGAGAAGTTCATCCTCCACGACGGCCCGCCCTACGCCAACGGCCATCTCCATATGGGGACGGCGCTCAACAAGATCCTGAAGGACGTCATCAACCGGAGCCAGCAGATGCTGGGCAAGGACGCGAACTACGTCCCCGGCTGGGACTGCCACGGCCTGCCGATCGAATGGCAGATCGAGCAGGAGTACCGCAAGAAGGGCAGGGACAAGGACGCCGTGCCGATCGCCGCGTTCCGCAAGGAATGCCGCGACCATGCGAGCCGCTGGATCGACGTGCAGCGCGCCGAGTTCAAGCGCCTGGGCGTGCTCGGCAACTGGGACAACCCCTACACGACGATGGCCTTCAAGTCCGAGGCCGGCATCTTCCGCGAGCTCGCGAAGTTCCTCTTGGAGGCGCCGCACGGCAACGGCTCGCTCTATCGCGGCAAGAAGTCCGTCATGTGGTCGGTCGTCGAGAAGACCGCCCTGGCGGAGGCCGAGGTCGAGTATCACGACCACACCAGCACCACGATCTGGGTGCGCTTCCCGATCGTGACGCCCTCGCGCCCGGAGCTGGAAGGCGCATCCGTCGTCATCTGGACGACCACGCCCTGGACCATCCCGGCCAACCGGGCCGTCGCCTATGGCGAGGCGATCGAGTACGCGCTGATCCGCGTCACCGAGGCAGCCGACGGTAGCAATGCGCTTGTCGGCGAGCAGCTGATCGTCGCCGAGGCGTTGATCGAGGATGTGACCGGCACCGCCGGGATCGCCGGCCACGAGGTTCTGGCGCGGCTCAAGGGCGCGGAGCTTGCCGGCACGGTCTGCCGGCATCCCCTGGCCGGCGTTGCCGACGGCTACGACATGGCGGTGCCGCTCCTGGCCGGTGACTTCGTCACGACCGAGCAGGGCACGGGCCTCGTCCACATCGCCCCCTCGCACGGCGAGGACGATTTCGAGCTGGGCCAGAAGCACGGCCTCGACGTGCCGGACACGGTGGCCGAGGACGGCACCTACACGCCTGCAGCGCCTGGCTTCGAGGGCATCCATGTCTTCAAGGCGGCCGAGCCGGTGATCGAGGCGCTCCTCGCCAAGGGAAACCTCCTGGCCCGCGGCACCCTCGTCCACAGCTACCCGCACTCCTGGCGCTCGAAGGCGCCGCTGATCTTCCGCGCGACGGCCCAGTGGTTCATCCCGATGGAGGGGCCGGGCGAGCTGCGGGAGAAGGCGCTGGCCGCGATCGACGCCACGCGCTGGGTGCCCGCGCGCGGCCGCAACCGCATCCGCTCGATGATCGAGACGCGGCCGGACTGGTGCGTCTCCCGGCAGCGCGCCTGGGGCGTGCCGATCGCCGTCTTCGTCGAGAAGGCCACCGGCGAGGTGTTGCGCGATCCCGAGGTCTGCGAGCGCATCGCCCGGGCCTTCGAGGACGAGGGGGCCGATGCCTGGTGGACGCGCGACCCGCAGACCTTCCTGGGCGAGGCCTACCGGGCCCAGGACTATGAGAAGGTCGACGACATCCTGGATGTCTGGTTCGATTCAGGCTCCACGCATGCCATCGTCCTGGAGGAGCGGCCGGAGCTGAAGTGGCCGGCCTCGCTCTATCTCGAGGGCTCGGACCAGCATCGCGGCTGGTTCCACTCGAGCCTGCTCGAGAGCTGCGGCACGCGCGGGCGGGCGCCCTACGACGCCGTCCTCACTCACGGCTTCGTCGTCGACGCCGAGGGCCGCAAGATGTCGAAGTCCCTGGGCAACACCGTCTCGCCCATGGACCTCATGCGCACCCAGGGTGCGGACATCCTGCGCCTTTGGACCGTCAGCGCCGACTATGCCGAGGACATCCGCATCGGCGATGAGATCCTCAAAGGCCAGGCCGACGCCTACCGCCGCCTCAGGAACACGCTGCGCTATATGCTGGGTGCCCTTGCCGGCTTCAGCGAGGCGGAGCGCCTGCCGGTCGAGCGGATGCCCGAGCTGGAGCGCTGGGTGCTGCACCGGCTGAAGGAGCTGGACGGGCTCGTCAGGAGCTGTAACGCGGACTTCGACTTCCCGCGGCTCTATGGCGCGGTGCACGGCTTCTGCGCCACCGAGCTGTCGGCCTTCTACTTCGACGTCCGCAAGGATGCGCTCTACTGCGATCGGCCGGACAGCACGCGCCGGCGCGCCGCCCGCACCGTCCTCGACACCCTCTTCCGCAGCCTCACCCTGTGGCTGGCGCCGGTCCTCGTCTTCACCGCCGAGGAGGCTTGGCGGACGCGCTTCCCGTCGGAGACGGGCAGCGTCCACCTCGAGCTCTTCCCCGAGCTGCCGGAAGCCTGGCTCGATCCGGCCCTGGCGGTGCGCTTCGAGCATATCCGCCGCGTCCGCCGCGTCGTCACCGGTGCCCTCGAGGTCGAGCGGCGTGAGAAGCGCATCGGCGCCAGCCTGCAGGCGACCCCGACCGTCTGGGTCACCGAGGCCGACCGGGCGGCGATCGACGGCGCCGACATGGCCGAGCTCTCGATCACGAGCGGGCTCGTCCTCGAGGTGGGTCCGGTTCCGGCCGGGGCCTTCACGCTCGAGGACGTATCGGGCGTGGGCGTGATGCCGGCACCTGCAGCGGGCGACAAGTGCGAGCGCTGCTGGCGGGTTCTGCCGGAGGTCGGTGCCGAGGTGCCGGGACTGTGTGGGCGCTGCGCCGATGCCGTCGATCACGCGGCGGCGGCCTGAGCGGCGCCAGGAGCCCTGCACCCGATGCCGATCACGCGCCGCTACGAGCTCTTGCTCCTCGTTCTCGTGGTCGTGCTCGATCAGGTGACGAAGCTTTTGATCCTGCGCCTCCTGCCGCCCGGCGGGGTGGAGGTTACCTCCTTCTTCAACCTCGTGCTGGTCTGGAACACCGGGGTCAGCTTCGGCATGTTCCAGGATGCGGCCCAGGGGCGCTGGATCCTGATCCTGGTGACGTGCGCCATCGGCGCTCTTCTCCTCTTCTGGCTGAGACGGGAGCGCCGGACGGTGCCGCGTCTCGCCATTCACCTCATTCTGGGCGGGGCCATCGGCAATCTCATCGATCGCATACGCTTCGGTGCCGTCGTCGACTTCCTTGACGCCCACCTGATGGGCTATCACTGGCCGGCCTTCAACGTTGCCGACAGCGCGATCGTCGTCGGCGCTGCGGTCCTGCTCTTGGATGGGCTCTTCCTCGCGCGACCGGGACCCAATAAGGCTGAGGAACAAGGGTGATGAGGCTCTCCCGTTCGGCGCTCTTCTTGATCCTGCTTCCCGCGCTCGCACTCGGCGGGTGCGGCTCGATGGAGCGGACCTTCGGCATCGGCAAGCGCTCGCCCGATGAGTTCACCGTGGTGCGCCGGGCACCGCTTGTCATCCCGCCCGACTCCACGCTGCGGCCGCCCGAGCCGGGAGCGGCGCCCACGGGCGAGGTCTCGACCGCTACCGCCGCGCGCGACGTGCTCCTCGGCAGCGACGCCTCCAAGATCCCGACCGCCGACGCTACGCAGAGCCCGGCCGAGCAGGCCATCCTCGCGGATACCAAGGTCACGGCGATCCCCGACATCCGCACGGTGATCACCGAGGAGAACTCGCAGCTCGCGGTGCTCGACCGCGGCACCTTCCTCGCCATTCTGGGTTGGCAGAAGAAGCGGATGGAGCCTCAGCCCAACGTGATCAACCCGGTCGCCGAGAGCCGCCGGCTCGCCGCGGCCGGCATCGTCACGACGACGCGCACCGGCACGACCCTCCTGACGCCGCCCGCCGGTGGATGAGGCGTCGAGCGTGAAGGGAGTTCGCCAGCCATGACGGAGCAGCTGATCCTCGGTGACGGCGAGGTCCCGTCCGCCATCTTCAGCCCCGAGATGTTCACCCTCGACAACGGCATGGAGGTCGTTGTCGTCTCGAACCATCGTGCCCCCGTCGTGGCGCATTGGGTCTGGTACCGGGTCGGCACGGCCGACAGCCCCTTCGGCAAGTCCGGCCTGCCGCACTTCCTCGAGCATCTGATGTTCAAGGGCACGGAGAAGATTGCGCCGGGCGCCTTCTCGAAGCTGGTGGCCAAGAACGGCGGCAACGACAACGCCTTCACGTCCTACGACTTCACCGCCTATTTCCAGATGATCGCGCGCGACCGGCTGGGGCTCGTGATGGACATGGAGGCGGACCGGATGGCCAATCTCCGGCTCGCCGAGGAGCATGTCCTCTCGGAGCGCGACGTGATCCTCGAGGAGCGCAGCCAGCGTGTCGACAACGCTCCAGGCTCGCTCCTGAGCGAGCAGATCCAGGCGGCGCAGTGGCTGCACCATCCCTATCGGCTGCCGGTGATCGGCTGGCGGAGCGAGATCGCCTCCTACACGCGGGCCGACGCGCTCGATTTCTATGATCACTGGTATGCGCCCAACAACGCGATTCTGATCGTCACCGGCGATGTCGATGCCGCCACCCTGAGGCCGCTGGCGCAGGACACCTATGGCCGGCTGCCGCCGCGCGCCGTGCCCGAGCGGCGTCGCGTCCAGGAGCCGCCCCAGGTGGCCGAGCGGCGCATCACGCTCGCCGACCATCGGGTCCACCAGCCGTCCCTGTTGCGCTCCTACCTGGCGCCGAGCTTCAGCTCCGAGGGCAGCGAGCACGCGCATGCGCTCGAGGTGCTGGCCGAGCTGTTGGGCGGCGGCGGGACGTCTCGGCTCTATCGCTCGCTGGTGATCGAGCAGGGGCTCGCGGCGGGGGCGGTGAGCTCCTACCGCGGCACCAGCCTCGATGGGACGAGCTTCCAGATCTACGTGTCGCCTCGCCAGGTGAGCGACATGGACCGCCTCGAGGCCGCCCTGGACGAGCGGCTGCGCCATCTCCTTGCGGGCGGCGTGGAGGCGGACGAGCTCGCCCGCGTCAAGCGCCGGATGGTGGCCGAGGCCGTCTATGCCAGGGACTCGTTGAGCGGTGCCGCCAGGATCATCGGCTCGGCGCTGACGACAGGCCGCCGGGTGGAGGATGTCGAGGCTTGGCCCGAGCGCGTCGCGGCCGTGACGATCGAGCAGGTCAATGCCGCCGCGCGCTTGGTGCTGCGCTCCGAGCATTCGGTCACGGGCAGGCTGATTCCCTCGGACGGGACGGGTGCTACCGAGGAGGGGATGGAGCCATGAGGTTGAGCAGGGCGGTCAGCACGTGACGGGCAAGGCCGAGACCATAGCGAGCGGCCGGGTCGAGGAGGTCACGAGCCCCGGCGGCGTGCACGCCTATCTGTTGAGCGATGCCTGCATCCCGGCGGTTGCGCTCTCGCTTCATTTCAGGGGCGGCGGGGCGTCGACCGACCCGGTGGACCGCCTGGGCTTGGCGCAGATGGCCGCCTGGCTGCTCGACGAAGGTGCCGGGTCCTACGACAGCCAGGCCTTCCAGTCGGAGCTCGAGGACAACGCGATCCGGCTCTCGTTCGACGTCGACCGCGACGGCCTCACGGGCGAGCTGATGACGCTCAACGTGACCCGCGACCATGCCTTCGAGCTGCTCCGCTTGGCGCTTATGGAGCCGCGCTTCGACGAGGAGCCGGTGGCACGCGTCAAGAGCCAGATGGAAGCCCAGCTTCGCCGGCGCGGGACGGATCCCGACTATCTGGTCTCCCGCGCTTGGTTCAGCGCCGCCTTTCCCGACCATGCCTATGGCCGACCCAGCCTGGGCGATCCCACGACGCTGGCGGCCGTCGGTGCCGACGACCTGCGCGGCTTCACCAAGGCGCGCCTCGGCCGGGACAATCTCGTTATCGGTGTTGCCGGCGACATCTCGGCTGACGAGCTGGCGCCGTTGCTCGACCGGACGTTCGGGGCGCTCCCGGTCACGGCCACGCGGCCCGCGCTCGGGGCGCCGGGTGCCGTCCGCAGCGACACGGTGATCATCCGCCGACAGCAGCCGCAGAGCGTGGTGATGTTCGGCCACGCCGGCATCGCCCGGCACGATCCGGACCGCTACGCGGCCGCCATCGCCAACCATATTCTGGGCGGTGGCGGGTTCAGCTCGCGGCTGATGGAGGAGATTCGCGAGAAGCGCGGCCTCGCCTATTCGGTGCACTCGCAGCTGTTCGACATGGAGCTGGCACCCTTGTGGGTAGGCAGCGTCGCCACCAAGAACGAGCTCGTCGGCCAGTCGATCCAGCTGCTGCGCGCCGAGCTGGCGCGGATGGCCGCGGGTGAGGTGAGCGAGGAGGAGCTGGCTGACGCCACGACCTATCTCACCGGCTCCTTTCCCCTGCGCCTCACGAGCAACGAGCAGGTCGCGAAGATGCTGGTGGGCATGCTGGTGCACCGTCTGGGCGTGGACTATCTCGACCGGCGCAACGACTATGTCGCCGCGGTGACGCTTGCCGACCTGCAGCGTGCCGCGGCCCGGCTCTTCGATCAGCCGCTGCTGATCGGCATCGTCGGCGAGCCGGAGGGCGTGGGCGCCTAGGCCCATGGGCGCAATCCGCAGGCTGCCCGAAGGGATCGTCAACCGCATCGCGGCGGGCGAGGTCGTCGAGCGGCCGGCCTCGGTCGTGAAGGAGCTGGTCGAGAACGCGATCGACGCCGGCGCCGGCCGCATCGACGTCACGGCCGACGGCGGCGGGCTCGAGCTCGTTCAGGTGGTCGACGACGGGGGCGGCATGGCCGAGGGCGAGCTGCCCCTCGCGGTCGAGCGGCACGCCACATCGAAGCTCGCCGACGACCAGCTCGTGCGCATCACCAGCCTGGGATTCAGGGGCGAGGCGCTGCCCTCGATCGGCGCCGTCAGCCGGCTGCGACTGGTCTCGCGCCCGGCCGAGGCCTCGAGCGCAGCCGAGCTTCTGGTCAGCGGTGGCGTGGTGGACGGCCCCCGCCCCGCCGCCGGCGGGCGCGGCACACGCGTCGAGGTCAGGGACCTCTTCTACAAGACCCCGGCGCGGCTTAAGTTCCTGAAGACGCCCCGCACCGAGCTCGAGGCTGTTGCCGACACGGTGCGGCGGCTCGCCCTGGCGCGGCCCGAGATCGGCTTCACGCTCACCGCCGACGGCCGCGAGGTGCTGCGCCTCGAGCCCCTTTCCGGGCTCTTCAGCGACGTCGCCCTGGAGCGGGCCGGCGCCGTGATCGGCCGGGATTTCCGCGCCAACGCCCTTCTGATCGAGGCCGAGCGCGACGGCGCTCGGCTGGTCGGCCTTGCCGGCCTGCCCACCCTCTCGCGCAACCATGGCCGACACCAATTCCTCGCCGTCAACCGGCGGCCCGTCCAGGACAGGCTGCTCAAGGGGGCCCTGAGGGCCGCCTACAGCGACCTCTTGTTCCACGATCGCCAGCCGGTGGCGGCGCTGTTCCTCGAGGTCCCGACCGAGGCGGTCGACGTCAACGTGCACCCGACCAAGGCCGAGGTCCGATTCCGCGAGCCGGGCACGGTGAGGGGGCTCATCGTCGGCGGCCTGCGGCGGGCCCTGGCGGAGCATGGCCATCGTGCCTCGACCAGCGTTGGCACCGCGGCGCTCGGCGCCTTCCGGCCGGGCCTGCCGATGCGGGGCGGGATGGCGCCGCGGGGCCGCCCGGGCCTCGCGGAGGCGGCCGTGGCCTATCAGGCGCCGCCGGCCGAGCTGCCCGTGGCCGCACCCCCCATGGCACGGGACGAAGTGGCGTCGCAGGAGGCGGTGGAGCCCGCCGAGACGCACCCGCTCGGTGCCGCCCGCGCCCAGCTGCACGACAGCTACGTCATCGCCCAGACCCGGGACGGGCTCGTGGTGGTCGATCAGCATGCGGCGCATGAGCGCATCGTCTACGAGCGGCTGAAGGCGGAGATCCGGGACGGCGGCGTCCGGCGGCAGGCCTTGCTGCTCCCCGAGATCGTCGAGCTGGAGTCGGCCGAGCGTCGCGCCGTGCTGGAGCGGGCGGGTGATCTGCAGGAGCTGGGGCTCGCGCTCGAGGGGTTCGGCGAGGGTGCGGTGATCGTCCGCGAGACGCCGGCCATGCTGGGCCATGCGACCGTGGGGCCCCTCGTGCACGACCTGGCGGCCGACCTGCTCGAGGTGGGTGAGGCACAGAGCCTCAGAGAGGCGCTCGAGCGCATCGCCGCCACGATGGCCTGCCACGGCAGCGTCCGCGCCGGCCGGCGGCTCACCTTGGCCGAGATGGACGGGCTGCTGCGGGCTATGGAGCGGACTCCCTATGCGGGGCAGTGCAACCACGGCCGGCCTACCTATATCCACCTCGGAATCGAGGACATCGAGCGCCTGTTCGGGCGGCGCTAGCAGGCTCTTCCGACCGGCCGCGCCGGGCTATATGGTCCGGGCGCCCCGGCGGGGAATGGGCTCGAGAAAGAACGGAGACAGCGATGACCTATGTGGTCACCGAGGCATGCATCCGGTGCAAGTACATGGACTGCGTGGAGGTGTGTCCCGTCGATTGCTTCTACGAGGGCGAGAACATGCTCGTCATCAACCCCGACGAGTGCATCGACTGCGGCGTTTGCGAGCCGGAGTGCCCGGCCGAGGCGATCCTCCCCGACACGGAGGACGAGGCCGAGAAGTGGCTCGAGCTGAACAGGCAGTACTCGGCCAGCTGGCCCAATATCACCCGCAAGGGCGAGTTGCCGGCCGACGCGGACGAGTTCAAGGACGTGAAGAATAAGTTCGAGACCCATTTCAACGCCGAGCCCGGCGGGGCCGGCTGACCCGGCAACTGCCCTCCGAGGCTCGGGGGCGGGGCGTCGGTGACGCATCCCAGCGCAGGACTGGCATTCGCCTTGGATTTGTGGTAATTTAACCGAAGTTGAGGCGTGGGGAACACACACACCCGCTGAGATCTCGCGGTCTGCCTGCCCAGCGCGCGCTCATAGCTCTCGTGGTTTATCCCGCTGCCGCCCTTCGGGCGGGGGGTGTGTGTTGCGCTCCGCGTCTCGTGGCAGGGGCGGCGCATTGCCGCAGGCCAGGTCGGTTGGGAGAATGAGCCTCATGGGCAAGAAGCTGTCCTTCGATGCCGGGGACTATATCGTCTACCCCTCGCACGGGGTTGGGCGGATCACCGGGATCGAGACGCAGAGCATCGCCGGTATCGATCTCGAGATGTACGTCGTGGCGTTCGAGAACGAGCGGCTGATCTTACGCGTTCCGGTCGACAAGGCGCCGCGGTCCGGCATGCGCAAGCTCAGCTCGCGCGAGAAGATCCAATCAGCGCTCGATGCGTTGAAGATCCGCACGCGGCCGCGCCGCAACGTCATGTGGAGCCGTCGCGCGCAGGAGTACGAGGCCAAGATCAACTCGGGCGATCCGGTCTCGATCGCCGAGGTCGTGCGCGAGCTGCACAAGGCCGAGGACGCCGAGCAGTCCTACAGCGAGCGGCAGATGTATCGCGCGGCTCTGGAGCGTCTCGCCCGCGAGGTCGCGGCGATCGACCGGGTCGACGAGGCCGAGGCGACGCGACGTCTCGAGAAGGTGCTTCTCCAGGCGGCATAGGGCTCGCGCCCAGCAGATCGAGGGGCGGCCAGGGTGGGCCGCCCCTTTTCTGTTGCCGGGCGGCGCCTCTTGGCGCTCGTCAGGCGGCGGGCGCCCGATGCTCGCCCATCTTGGCCTCGATCACGTCCCAGATGTCGCTCTCGAGGCTCACGCCATCGAAGCGGTCGATCTCCTGCAGCCCCGTGGGTGAGGTGACGTTGATCTCGGTGAGCCAGCTGCCGATCACGTCGATGCCGACGAAGATGAGCCCCTGCGCCTCGAGCGCTGGTCCCACCGCCTCGCAGATCTCGTGCTCACGCTTGGTCAGCACCGCCTTCTCGGCGCGGCCGCCCACATGGAGATTGGCGCGCGTCTCGTCGCCGGCCGGCACGCGGTTCACGGCACCCGCCGCGCGGCCGTTGATCAGGATGATGCGTTTGTCGCCCTGACGGATCTCGGGAAGATAGCGCTGCACCATCAGCGGCTCGTTGAGGAAGCTGCCGAAGAGCTCGAGCAGGCTCGCGAGGTTGGTGTCGTCCTTCTTGATGTGGAAGACGCCGGCCCCGCCATTGCCGTAGACCGGCTTCACGATCAGGTCGCCGTGCTCGCGCCTGAACGCCTTGATCTCCTCGATGTCGTTGGTGATCAGGCTGGGCGGCATCAGCTCGTGGAACTCGGTGACGAAAAGCTTCTCGGGCGCGTTCCTGACGCTCGTCGGATCGTTGACGACCAGCGTCTCGGCGCTGATGCGGTCGAGAAGGTGGGTCGTCGAGATGTAGGCCAGGTTGAAGGGCGGATCCTGGCGCAGCAGCACCACGTCCATCGTCGCGAGGTCGACCCGCTCAGCTGGCCCGGCGGTGAAATGGTCGCCCTCCACCCGGCGCAGCTCGAAGGGCCGGACCGGGGCCACGATCCGCCCGTGGCGGTAGGTCAGCTGGCGCGGCAGATAGTGATAGAGGCCGTGGCCGCGGCGCTGCGCCTCGAGGGCGAGCACGAAGGTGCTGTCGCCGTGAATGTTGATGCTCTCGAGCGGATCCATCTGGATGGCGACGGCGAGCGACATGGGCATGTCCTGCGTTGCTGGCGCGGTTTCGCGGCGTCTTTCGCATCGCCGCCCGCGGCTTGACAAGGCCCCGCCCGACAGCCTTGATCCGGGCCCGTGCGAGCCCGAGCCCTGGAGCGCCCTGCATGGCCTACGATCCAAGCAACATATTCGCCAAGATCCTGCGCGGCGAGATACCGGCGCGAAAGATCTACGAGGACGAATGGGTGCTGGCCTTCCACGACATCAACCCGCAGGCGCCCGTTCATGCCCTCGTGATCCCCAAGGGTGCCTACGTCTCGATGATCGATTTCACCGCCAAGGCTAGCGCCGAGGAGATGGCAGGCTTCTGCCGGGCGATCGGCAAGACCGCCGAGGCCCTGGGCGTGTTGGAAAGGGGCTATCGCGTGCTCGCCAACTCCGGCGCGGACGCAAACCAGGAGGTGCCGCACCTCCATATGCACATCTTCGCAGGCGCGCCGCTCGGCCCGATGATCAAGAAGGTGACCGGCTGAGCCAGCGGGCGCAGATCGGCGGCGGTCAGCTGGCCTTCATGGTGCCCGCCTGCTTGGCGGTGGCCGGCGGCGTGTGGTCCGGAAGCCCGATGCCGCAGCCGGCCAGCAGCGCCCCCAGACAGGCCAACAGGACGATCGTCGAGGAGAAGCGGCGCATCCGGACCTCCGAGCCATAGAGCGGCGGGCACCGGCCCGCCTCGACCCCGGTTAGCTGGCGCGCCGGGCAAGGTCAAACGCTTCCACCGTCGATTGTACCAGCGCGACTGAACGTTGCAGCGGTGCCGCGAGCTGTGCGATCGCCGGGCGAGGGGACACGCGCTCTGCTGGGGGAGCACGGGAGCGCGTGGCTGCATCTCTCTGGTCCGTGGGCTCGGCCATGCTATATTGGGGAGTACAAAGGTCGGCCTCGAGCCGACGGGCCCTCAGGTCGCACGGCAAAGTCCTATGATCGAGAGCATCGAGCCCTCGGCGCGAGCAGTCGCCGAGCCAAGGGGTGTCGAGACGGTTCTGCGGACCGGGCCCGTAAAGCGTGCCCGGACGGCCGACACCTTCCGCATCGGGCCGCTCCGCTTCCAGAAGAACCCGCTGAGCGGGCTGGCCCTGGGGCTGTCGCTCCTGGGCTGGGTCCTGATCGCGGGGCTCGTCTATCTCTTCTGGTGAGCGGGTTTCTCACTCGACCCGCTTGATGCGCCCATCCGTCTTGGGATCGATCGCGCCGCCCTTGGCCGTGATGTAGTTCATCACCGTCGTCGCCATGAGGGTGGCGCCCGAGGGGTCGATGACCACCTTGCCCTTGCCCAGCGCCGCGTAGCCGTCGCCGCCGGTGAGCATGTAGTCGTTGGTGGCGACCCGGTAGATCTTGGTCGGGTCGAGCGGCTTGCCACCCACCTCGACCGCGCCGATACGGCTGCCGGGGGGCTTGCTCGGATCCCAGGTGAAGCTGCAGGCCCGAGACCTGCGGGAAGCGCCCCGCGGTGTCCTCGACCTGGCTGACGCCATTCTCGAGCGCCGCCCGTATGTCGCTGCCCGTGAGGTCGGTTACCACGGTGACGTTGCCGAAGGGCAGCTCGCTCATGATGTCCTTGCGCGTGATCTGCGTCCCGGAGGCGTAGGTCCTGTCGCCACGGATGCCGCCGCCATTGGTGATGGCGATGTCCGAATCGGTGGCGAGCCGGATGGCGTCGGCGACGAGATCGCCGAAGTTCGTCTCCTCGGTGCGCACGCTCGACCGCTTGGTGTCGAGCTCGACGGAGGTGACGCCGCACCGGCTGGCCGAGATCCTCGTCGAGCTTCTTCTCCCAGCGGGCGACGATCGCCTGGATCTGCGGCTGGGGCTTGACGTCCTCGGTCGGCACGTAGCGCCAGGCCGGACGCCAGGCCACCACCTCCTTGCCCTTCTGCTGCACCCGCTCGATCGTCACGTCCACGACCGCCAGATAGTGGAGGTCGTAGCCCGCCTTGATGATCAGCGTGCTGCCCTCGTCGAAGGTGATGGGCTCGTGGTCGTGGCCGCCCAGGATAAGGTCGATGCCTTTCACCTTCGTCGCCAGCGCCCGGTCGTCGGCGATGTCGAGATGGGTCATGGCGACGATCATGTCGGCGCCCATGCCTTTGAGCTCGGCCACGGCCTTGGTGGCCGTCTCGACGGGATCGGCGAAGGTGATGTCCGGGCCGGGCGAGGAGAGCTGCGCCGTCTCCGGCGTCAGCACGCCGAAGAAGCCGATCTTGTAGCCGGCGACGGTCATGAGCTTCAGATCCGTGGGTGCCGACGGCCGGCTGGCCATCCTTGGCCAGCACGTTGGTGCCGAGCCAGGGATAGTGCGACTGGCCGATCCGCTCCTTGGCGACGTCGGGGCCGAAGTCGAACTCGTGATTGCCCGGAACCGCCACCTCGATGCCGATGGCGTTGCTGAGCTCGATCATCTGCTGGCCCTTGGTGAGGCCGGAAAGCACCGAGGGCGAGATGAGGTCGCCGCCGAAGGTCGTGATGCTGTTCGCCGTCCGGCGCCGCTCGACCTCGAGGAGCGACATGAACGGGGCGAAGCCGCCGCCCTTGCCGGGCTTCGGCCCGATCTCGTAGACGTCGTTGCAATGGAGGAAGGTGATCGTCACCGGCTCGGCAAAGGCGAGCCGCCCGCCCAGAGCCATGACCGAGCCAGCGGCAACGCCGCTCAGCAGTTCTCGCCGACGCATCATCCCGCTTCTCCCGCTCCGCGCCACGGCCCTCATGATATCGCCGGGCACGCGCCGCCGTCGATCCCGAGCCTGGTGTTGCCCGCCGCTCGACCTGGACGTGCGGGCATTCGAGCCTATCTGGGTCCTGTGATAGAGGCGGGGCGGGGCATGCCGATGACGACGCGTTTCACGGACGGGCTGTGGGCCGAGATCGGGCCACTCTACCAGGCGATCCTCGACCTGCCCTTCAACCGCGAGCTCGCCGCCGGCACGCTCTCCCGCGAGCGTTTTGTCTTCTACATGATCCAGGACGCCCACTATCTGGGCCAGTTCGCCCGCGCCCTGGCGCTGGTGGCAGCGAAGGCGCCCACGCCCGACGCCCAGATAAAGTTCGCCAAGAGCGCGCATGACGCGATCGTCGTCGAGCGGGCGCTGCACGAGGGCTTCTTCGCGGCGTTCGGCGTCGACGAGGCGAGCTGGCGGGCAACGCCGCCTTCGCCTACCTGCGCGCTCTACAACAGGACGCTGCTGTCGACGACGGCGCTCGACCCCTTTGCCGTGGGTCTCGCCGCGGTGCTGCCCTGCTTCCAGATCTATTGGGAGGTCGGTCGCCACCTGCTCGATGTGGCCGCCCGCCCCAATCCCTACCAGCGCTGGATCGACACCTACGCCGACGAGGATTTCGGCCGCAGCGTCGCCGAGGTTTTGTCGTTCACGGACGCGGCGCACGAGGCGGCATCGCCGGCCGATCGTCTGGCCATGCGCGACGCCTACCTGATGGCGAGCCGCCTCGAGTGGATGTTCTGGGACAGCGCCTACCGGATGGAGGCCTGGCCCGTCTGACGGCTTGGGTCAGCCGCCGCAGGCCGTTCGGTGTTAGCCAAGGGAATGACGAGAATGCTGGAGATCGATCCGCGCCGGACGGCGCTCGTCCTGATCGATGTGCAAAAGGGCATCCTGGCGTTGCCGCTGGAGCCGCACCCCGCGGATGCGATCGTTGCGCGCAGCGCCCACCTCGCGAAGCGCTTCCTGGCGGCCGGCGCCGTGCTCGTGCTGGTGCGCGTAGCCTTCGCGGACGATCAGGCGGACCGGCTGGTCCAGCCCGCCGACGCGCCGATGCAGATGCCGCCCGGCGGCCTCCCGCCCGACTGGGCCGATCTGGCGCCCGAGATCGACGGGCTTCCGGCGCAGGTGAGGATCACCAAGCGCCAGCAGGGAGCCTTTCACGGCACCGAGCTCGATCTGCAGCTCCGGCGGCGCGGCGTCACGACCATCGTGCTGGCCGGCATCGCCACGAACTTCGGCGTCGAGCAGACCGCGCGTGAGGCCTACCAGCACGGCTATGCGGTGGTGATCGCGGAGGATGCCTGCACCAGCGTCGGTCCGGACCTGCACCGCTTCGCGATCGAGAGAATCCTGCCGCGCATCGCCCGCGTGCGGTCGAGCGACGAGATCCTGGCGGCGCTGCCCGCCGCCGGGTGAGCGCAGCCCCCTTGGGGCCTCAGGCCATGCCGATCGCGACCTTGTAGAGCTCGAGAAGCTCCTCCTGCTCGGTCCGGTCGTGCGGCTTCATGCGGCGGAGCTTGAGGACCTGGCGCAGCACCTTGACGTCGAAGCCCTCGCCCTTGGCCTCGGCGAATACCTCCTTGACCTGCTCGCCGACCTCACGCTTCTCGTCCTCGAGCCGCTCGATCTTGTCGATGAGCTGACGCAGCCTGTCGCCGGCGATGCCACCTGCATCCGCCATGGGGAGGTCTCCGATCGTTGCGATGACGGGGGCGCCCTCAATACGGCGCCGGGCGCGCCGTTGGAAGCCCCGAACGCCCGCCCTTCAAAGTGAAAGGGGGAGCCCCTGCTTGCTCCCCCTCCCAGACCACCCCTCGGCAAAACGCCTCCGGGCGAGCCTCCCCCCTCTACTCGGCCAAGAGCCGTCCGGCGATTATCGGCGCCCCGATCTAGGAGACACCCTCGAAGATACGAGTATCGCTCAGCACCCGGCTCACAGGGTGCCGCAACGCATACCCCTTTCCACGGGGTTCCCGCAAGGCATTGCCAGCACAGGGAACATTAACTCTTGAGCGCTCCGGTAACCAAGCCAGCGCAGGGCCGCCTCGGCATCCGTTTCCTCATCCTCGGCCAATAGATACGTCGCTCGACACTGGTGCTCTTTCTTGGCACTTCTCGCAATGGGTCTGCACAGCTCTGCAAGGTTTTGGAACCTGTGGTCGATCGTGCGCCCTTAGCCGATGGCCGCCGCTACGCTTCGAGCAGCCGTCTTGCGATCACGTGCGCCTGGATCTCGGCGGCACCCTCGAAGATGTTGAGGATGCGCGCATCGCACAGCACCCGACTGATCGGATACTCCTGTGCGTAGCCGTTTCCGCCGTGCACCTGCAGGGCATTGTCGGCGCAGCTCCACGCCACCTGCGCGGCCAGCAGCTTCGCGAGCCCGGCCTCGAGATCGCAGCGCCGCTCGGCGTCCTTCTCCCGCGCCGCGACGAGCGTGAGCTGGCGGGCGATCATGACCTCGACCGCCATCCAGGCGAGCTTGCCGTGCACGCGTGGAAACGCCAGCAGAGGCTTGCCGAACTGGCGGCGGTCGCGGGCATAGGCCAAACCCAGCTCCAGCGCGTTGCGGGCCACGCCCAGCGCTCGGGCCGCGGTCTGGATGCGGGCGCTCTCGAAGGTCGCCATCAGCTGCTTGAAGCCCTGGCCCGGCACGCCGCCCAAGAGGCTTGCTTCCGGCACGCGAAAGCCGTCGAAGGCCAGCGTGTATTCCTTCATGCCCCGGTAGCCGAGCACCGGGATCTCCGAGCCCGTCAGGCCCGCCACCGGGAAGGGATCGGCATCCGTGCCCCGAGGCTTCTCGGCAAGGAGGATCGAGAGGCCCCGATAGCCCCGTTGGGCCGGATCCGTACGCACCAGCATCGTCATGAGGTCGGCGCGGGCAGCGTGCGTGATCCAGGTCTTGGCCCCGCTCACCCGCCAGAAGCCGTCCCCGAGCACGGCGCGCGTCTTGACGCTCGCGAGATCGGAGCCGGTGTCGGGCTCGGTGAAGACGGCGGTCGGTATCATCTCGCCCGAGGCGAGGCCCGGCAGAAAGCGGCTCTTTTGCGCATCCGTGCCGCCCTGCCGGATCAGCTCGCCTGCGATCTCCGAGCGCGTCGAGAGCGAGCCCACGCCGATATAGCCGCGCGAGAGCTCCTCGGTGACGACGCACATTGCCTCCTTGCCCATGCCGAGGCCGCCATGCTCCTCGGGCAGGGTGAGCCCGAACACGCCGAGCGAGGCTAGGCTCTCGATCAGCGCTATTGGGATCAGCTCGTCCCGGCGGTGCCAATCCTGGGCGAAGGGCTCGACCTCCTGGGCGGCGAAGCGCTCGAACTGGTCCTTGACCATAACGAGGCTGTCCTCATCCAGGCCCCAGTCGCCGAGCTCGCCGTCGGCGATCAGCTCGGCCAGGCGGGCGCGTCGCTCGGGCGTGCCCCCCTCGGCCATGAGGGTCTGCACCTCGGCGCTCGAGAGTGCGGCGAGCGCACCCTCGCCGAGCCCGAGATCGCGCGGTCGCACGATCTCGCCCTGGCTCATCGGGATGCCGCCGACGAGCCGGGCCAGATACTCGGCGAAGGCCCAGCCCAGCATCAGCTGCTCGCGGTCGCCGAACCGGTCCGCCGCCCGCAGACGCTCGCCCCAGCCCTGCATCGCGCGCAGCGCCTCGACGTAGGTCTTGAGCCAGGCTAGGCCGTGGCAGCGGTGCTGCTCACGGTCGAGCAGCACCGGGTCCACCCGGCCCTCGGGAGCGACCGCGCGCGCCACGGCGCGGGTCGCGAGCGCCAGGAAGTCGTCCGCCGCCCTGGCCGCGAGCTTGGCGGCGCACAGCAGGCGTGCCGGCGAGGCAAGATCCGACATCGCGTCCACTCCCTAAACCTCGGTCATCTCCTCGAGGCTCCGCAGCCCCGGCCGCCGGGCCTGGACCAGCACCGCCATGTTGCCCGGCTTGTGCTCGTTCCGGAGCATCTTCATGTGCGCGCGCGGAATGTCGGCCCAGGCGAACACCTCGCTCATGCAGGGATCGACCTGGCGGTTCAGGACGAAGCGGTTGGCTGCCGAGGCCTGCTTCAGGTTGGCGAAGTGGCTGCCCTGGACCCGCTTCTGCCGCATCCAGAGGTAGCGCGCATCGAGCGTGAGCTTGTAGCCCGTGGTGCCGGCGCAGATCACCACCATGCCGCCCCGCTTCACGACCAGCGTCGAGACCGGGAAGGTCGCCGCACCCGGATGCTCGAAGACGATGTCGACATCGTTGCCTTTGCCGGTGAGATCCCAGATTGCCTTGCCGAACTTGCGCGCCTCGGCCGTCCACCGGCCATAGGCGTCCTTGTCGGTCGGATCGGGCATCTCGCCCCAGCAATCGAACTGCTTGCGGTTGATGGCGCCGCGGGCCCCCAGGGAGAGCACGAAGTCGCGCTTGTCCTCCTCGGAGATGACGGCCAGCGCATTGGCGCCGGACGCGGCGATGACCTGGATCGCCATCGACCCGAGGCCGCCGGCCCCGCCCCAGACCAGCACATTGTCGCTGGGCTTCAGCGTGTGGGGCGCATGGCCGAACAGCATCCGATAGGCGGTGGCGAGGGTCAGCACGTAGCAGCCCGACTCCTCCCAGGTGAGATGCCTGGGCCGGGGCATGAGCTGGCGCGACTGCACCTTGCAGAACTGGGCGAAGCTGCCGTCCGAGGTCTCGTAGCCCCAGATGCGCTGCGAGGGCGAGTTCATCGGGTCGCCGCCGTTGCACTCCTCGTCGTCGCCGTCATCCTGGTTGCAGTGGATGACGACCTCGTCGCCGACCTTCCACCGCTTGACCCGTGAGCCCACGGCCCAGACCACGCCCGAGGCGTCCGAGCCGGCGATGTGATAGGGCTGCTTGTGCACGTCCAGGGGGGAGATGGGCTTGCCGAGCGCCGCCCAGACGCCGTTGTAGTTGACGCCCCCCGCCATCACCATCACCAACACCTCGTCGCTGTCGAGGGTGGGGGTGGGAACGACCTCCTGCTGCATCGCCGTGATCGGCTCGCCGTGCCGCTCCCTGCGGATCGCCCAGGCGTACATGTTGCGCGGCACGTGGCCCAGGGGCGGTATCTCGCCCACCTCGTAGAGGTCCTTGCCGGCCCGCAGGACCAGAGGGGCCGCGGGTTGCTTGGCCATCGGGATGACCTGGGCGCTGGGCGCGGGCTGCATGGCGGCGGCTGGTGTCATGGCTGTGATCTTCTCGGTCTCGGGGCGAAGGCGGGTGGGGGAGGCACCGTGGGTGCCGAAGGCGCGTGCGGGCTCCGCCGCTACCTCGGCCATGCCGAAGAAGTCTTCCGGCGCCAGCGCTATGCCTTCGCGCCTGGCGATCGTCAGCAGCTCCTCCTGGCGTCTGGTCGGGATGGCGCCACGGCGTACCCAGCCGGATACGGCCGTCTGCCAAATGCCCAACAGCTCGGCGACACGCTGCTGCGAGCCGAACTTGGCGATGACGCGCTCGACAGTGTTCTTCGTCATAGCTGCTTCCATTCGCGATGGAGCCGACCTTCACACCAGAAATGTTGACTGTCAACACCAAATCGCTTTGACGGCGCCAACTGGGAGATGTTAGAACAGCCGAGGTACTACTGGAGGTGTTGATCGATGACCGCGCCCCGCCGCGACGAGCCCTGGCTGTTCCGCACCTATGCCGGGCACAGCTCCGCCGCGGCGAGCAACCAGCTCTACCGCACCAACCTCGCGCGCGGTCAGACCGGGCTGTCGGTGGCGTTCGATCTGCCCACGCAGACCGGCTACGACAGCGACCATCCGCTGGCACGGGGCGAGGTGGGCAAGGTCGGCGTGCCGATCTGCTCGCTCGCCGACATGGAGGTGTTGGTCGAGGGCATCCCGCTGGCGGGCATGAACACCTCGATGACGATCAACGCCACGGCACCCTGGCTCCTGGCCCTCTACATCGCCGCGGCGGAGCGCCAGGGCGCTGCCCGCCGCGACCTGCAGGGCACCATCCAGAACGACATCATCAAGGAATATCTCTCGCGCGGCACCTACATCTTCCCGCCGCGGCCCTCGCTCCGCCTCATGACCGACGTCATCGCCTTTACCACCCGCGAGATGCCGCGCTGGAACCCGATGAACGTCTGCAGCTACCACCTCCAGGAAGCCGGGGCGACGCCAGTGCAGGAGCTGGCCTACGCGCTGGCGACCGCCACGGCCGTCCTCGATGGGGTCCGGGCCGGTGGCCAGGTGCCGGCGGAGGCCTTTCCCGCCGTCGTCGGCCGCATCAGCTTTTTCCTCAATGCCGGCCTGCGCCTCGTCACCGAGCTCGCCAAGATGCGCGCCTTCGCGGGCCTCTGGGACGAGATCTGCCGCCAGCGTTATGGCGTGGAGGACCCGAGGCACCGGCGCTTCCGCTACGGCGTGCAGGTGAACTCGCTGGGCCTCACCGAGCAGCAGCCCGAGAACAACGTCTACCGCATCCTCCTCGAGATGTTGGCGGTGACCCTCTCGAAGGGTGCGCGCGCCCGCGCGGTGCAGCTTCCGGCGTGGAACGAGGCGCTCGGCCTGCCCAGACCCTGGGACCAGCAATGGTCGCTCAGGATGCAGCAGATCCTGGCCTACGAGACCGACCTCCTCGAGCACGAGGACATCCTCGACGGCAGCCGCGTGATCGAGGCCGAGGTGGAAAAGCTCATGGCGGCGGCACGGGAGGAGATGGCCCGGATCGAGGCCATGGGCGGCGCCCTTGCCGCTGTGGACAGCGGCTACATGAAGGCCCAGCTCGTGGAGAGCAACACCCGACGTGTTGACGCAATCGCCTCGGGGCAGCAGGTGGTGGTGGGCGTGAACGCCTTCACCGACAGCGCGCCCTCGCCACTGACGGCCAGCGCCGACGGTGGATTCATGGCGGTCGATCCGGCGGCCGAGGCCGAGCAGGTCGGGCGGCTCGAGGCACATCGGGTGGCCCGCGACCAGGCTGCCGCCGAGGCGGCGCTGGCAGCGCTGGGCCAGGCGGCGAGGGAAGGGCGCAACATCATGGAGCCCTCCATCGCCTGTGCCAGGGCGGGCGTCACGACGGGCGAGTGGGCCGGCGCGCTACGGCAGATATTCGGCGAGTACCGGGCACCCACCGGCGTCGGTGCCGCGCGCCCGGCGAGCGACGAGCTGCTGGCGCCTGCCCGGGCGGAGGTCGAGCGCGCCTCGTCCCGCCTCGGCCGCCGGCTGAAAATCCTGGTCGGCAAGCCCGGGCTCGACGGGCACTCCAACGGCGCCGAGCAGATCGCCGTGGCGGCGCGCGATTCCGGCATGGAGGTGGTCTACGAGGGCATCCGCCTGACCCCCGCCCGCATCGTCAACACCGCGCTCGAGGAGGGCGTTCATCTTGTGGGCCTGTCGATCCTCTCGGGCTCGCACATGGCGCTCGTGACGGACGTGCTGGAGCGAATGCGCCGCTACGGGCTGGGCGACGTCCCGGTCGTCGTGGGCGGCATCGTCCCGCCCGAGGACGCTCGGGCGCTGATGGCCGCGGGCGTCGCCCGCGTCTACACGCCCAAGGACTATGCGGTGCACGAGATCATGGCCGACATCGCCCGCCTCGCGGCTGGCAGCGAAAAGCCATTCGCGGAACCGGTAGAAATGACGCCCGCCCTCTAAGCCAAATTTTTGTTCACTGGCCCGTTCATCTTTGGAAGACCAACATCCGTACATGCGACGGATGCTTCTCCCGCTCGCCGTCGTCGCCCTTCTGGGCGTCGGCGGCTATTTTTTTGCCTCCTCGCAAGCGAGGCCGGCGGAATATCGGCTGGCTTCCGTCGATCACGGTGACGTGGTGACCCAGGTCATGGCATCCGGCACGGTTCATTCGCTGAGCATGGTCCCCGTGATCGCCCAGACCCCGGGAATCGTCCGCGAGGTCGACGTCGACTTCAACAGCGAGGTCAAGGTCGGGCAGGTGCTTGCGCGGCTCGAGAGCGAGGGCATCCAGACCAGGCTGAAGCTGGCCCAGGCCGATCTCGAGGTGGCCAAAAGCAGCGTCGGCATCGCCGACGGCCAGGTCCGGCGCGCCCAGAGCGAGCTCGTGAACGCGCAGGCGGGGGTCGCGGGTGCCCAGGCCGATCTCCAGCATGCGGAGCTGGGCGAGGCCGAGGCCGAGCGCGACTTCAAGCGCACACAGAGCCTGGCCTCCACCGGCGATGCCGCCCGGGCCCAGATGCAGCACGCGCAGACCGCGGCCGAGGCGGCGACGGCGGCCGTGGCCGGCTCGAAGGCGCGCGCGCAGGGTACCGAGGCCGCGGTCACCGCGGCCCAGGCGGCGCTCGACATCGCCCGCGCCCAGCTGACCAACGCCCAGGCTACCGTCACGGCGCGCCAGGTGGCACTCGAGGACGCGCAGCAGGACATGGACAACACCGTGATCCGTGCGCCCGTCGACGGCATCGTCATCGAGCGCAACGCCGTGGTCGGCGAGCCCATCGGCACGGGCGGCCAGAGCCCGGTCCTCTTCACGATCTCGAAGGACCTCCGGCGGATCGAGGTCCACGCCAATGTCGACGAGGCCGATATCGGCCGGGTGGCGCCGGGCCAGCCAGCCACCTTCAACTTCGCCTCGTTCCCCGGGCAGAAGTTCGAAGGGACGGTGAAGGAGGTTCACCGTGCACCTGAGGTGATCCAGGGCGTCGTCACCTACACGGTCGTGCTGAGCGCCGCCAACCCGACGCAGGAGCTGCTCCCCGGCATGACGGCCGATGTCCGCATCACCGTCGACCGGCGCGCCGACGTGCTGAGGGTCCCGGACGCGGCGCTGCGCTTCCGGCCGACCGGCGAAGTCGCGGTGACCACTACGGCCGATGCTGCCGAGAGCGGTGGTGCCAGCGTGTGGACTCTCGCCCCGGACGGCAAGCCCGAGCGCGTGCCGGTACGTCTGGGGCCCAACGACGGCAGCTACGCGGAGGTCCTTGGCGGAAGCCTCGTCGCCGGGCAGAAGGTGGTGATCGGCCTTCTCCCCAAGGAGGAGCGGCGCCGGAGCATCGGCCCGCTCCGGCTCTGAGATGGCCACACCCGTCGTCGCGATCGACCGCCTGACGAAGACCTACCGTCTGGGCGGTCACGAGATCGTGGCGCTGGAGGATCTCTCGCTCACGATCGAGGCAGGCGAGCTCGTCGCGGTGATGGGCCCGTCGGGCTCGGGCAAGTCGACCTTCATGAACCTCATCGGCTGTCTCGACCGGCCGACGCGAGGGAGCTTCCGCCTCGACGGCGTCGACGTCGCCCAGCTCGATGCCGACGCGCTGGCGACGCTGCGCAACCGCCACATCGGGTTCTGCTTTCAGTCCTTCAACCTGCTCCAGCGCGCCACGGCGCTCGCCAATGTCGAGCTGCCGCTCGTCTATGCGGGCATGGCGCCGCGCCAGCGTCGCGAGCGGGCGCGCGAGGTGCTGGGCGCCGTGGGCCTGGGCGACCGGGTCGACCATCTCCCGACGCAGCTTTCCGGCGGTCAGCAGCAGCGGGTGGCGATCGCGCGCGCGCTGGTCAACGCGCCGTCGCTCATCCTCGCCGACGAGCCCACAGGCGGGCTCGACAGCCGCACGGGCCGAGAGATCATGGCGCTCCTCGGACGCCTCAACACCGACGGCATCACGGTCATCATCGTCACCCACGAGCCCGAGGTCGCAGCCTATGCGCGCCGCCTCATCCAGCTGCGCGACGGCCGGCTGATCGGCGATCGCCGTCAGCCCGGCGCCGTGCGCGATGCCGCGGCGGTTGCCGCATGAGGTTCGTCGACGCCCTTGGTGCCGCCCTCGACGCGCTCCGCGCCAACCTGCTGCGCAGCGCGCTCACGATGCTGGGCATCGTCATCGGTGTGGCCGCCGTCATCCTCGTCGTCGCGATCGGCACGGGCGCCCGCGAGCTCGTCGTGGCCCAGATCCAGAGCCTCGGCTCGAACCTCCTGATCATCGAGCCCCACACCGCCATGACGCCCGGTCAGCGGCACGGCACCAGCACGCTCACCGAGGCGGACGGCCAGGCCATTCTGCGCGAGGTGCCGGAGGTCGAGCTGGCTGTGCCGTTGGTGCACGGCAATGTGCAGATCGTCAGCGGCGACACGAGCTGGCTCAGCATCCTTTACGGCACGACCGATCAGTTCCTCACCGCCCACGACTGGCCGCTCGCCTCGGGCCGCAGCTTCGCGCCGGAGGAGGAGCAGGACGCCGCCAAGGTGGCTCTCCTGGGCGACAGCGTGGCGCGCACCCTTTTTGGCAACCGCGATCCCGTGGGCGCTGTCATCCGCGTGCAGCGCGTCCCTCTTACCGTGATCGGCATCCTAGCACCGAAGGGCCAGACCAGCGGCGGCCGCGACCAGGACGATGTGGTGCTGGCCCCCATCAGCACCGTGCGGATGCGCATCCTCGGCACCGGTGCCATCGGCAACGGCATCGACACGCTCCTCGTGCGCGTCGCCGACGGGCAGTCCATGAGCCGCGCCCAGCGGGAGGTAACCCAGCTCCTGCGCCAGCGTCATCGGCTCGAGGACGGCCAGGAGAGCGACTTCCAGATCAAGAACCTAGCCGAAGTGCAACAGCTCAAGGAGGGCTCGGCCCAGGCGATGGCGACCCTGGTCGCCGCCGTGGCCTCGGTCTCGCTCCTGGTCGGCGGCATCGGCATCATGAACATCATGCTGGTCTCGGTCGTCGAGCGCACGCGCGAGATCGGCATCCGCATCGCCGTCGGCGCCCGCCGCCGCGACATCCTCTCCCAGTTCCTGGTGGAGGCGACGACGCTTTCCGGAATCGGTGGCGCCGTCGGCGTCACGCTCGGCATCGTCGGCGCCGGGCTGCTCGCGGCGCTGGCCGGCTGGCCCTGGATCATCAGCCTCAGGGCGCTCCTGCTCGCCGTCGGCTTCAGCGTCACGGTCGGGATCGTCTTCGGCTTCTACCCGGCCCGCCGTGCTGCCCACCTCGACCCGATCGAGGCGCTCCGCCACGAGTAGGAACCTCGCGCGATCCAGACGGTGACCCAGCCGCGATCCCGTACCCTCCGGAGACAAGAGATGTCCGCCCCAGTCGGCCGCAGCCCCGCTGCGTGCCGGATCCTTCTCGCCGCCCTTCTCGGCTTCGTGCCGATAGGCGCCTCGGCCGCGACCATCGAGGACGCGATGGCCTCCGCCTATGCCCACGACCCGGCGCTCCAGTCGGCGCGCTGGGACCTGAGCCAGACGGACGAGCTCGTCCCGCAGGCCAAGTCCCTTTGGCTGCCCAACGTGCAGGTAAGCGTCGGCGGTGGCTACGTGCAGGGCAAGGGCGTCGTACCGACAGGCGGCGCCCAGATCCGCCAGCCGCTCTACGATCCTCGCGCCGAAGGCAAGCTCTCCGAGGCCGAGGGCGAGGTGGCCGCCAAGCGCGCCAAGCTGATGGCCGTCGAGGGGGACGTGCTGCTCAAGGCTGCCACATCTTACCTCGACCTCGTGCGCGCGGGTGTCGTGGCGCGCGCCAACGAGCAGCACGCGGCCGTGCTCGAGCGGGAGCTCGCGTCGGCCAAGCGTCGCCTCTCAGCAGGCGAGCTGCGGCCCATCGACGTCAGCGACGTCGAGACCCGGCTCGCCGCCGCCGATGCGCAGCGGATCCAGGCCGAGGGAGCGCTCGCGGTCGCCAAGACGACTTACGCCGAGACCGTTGGGCTGGAGGCCGGCGCCGTCGTGATGCCGCCGGTGCCGGGCGACCTGCCGCAGACGATGGACGAGGCCCGGGCGCTCTCCGTCGACAATCCGGCCGTGATCGCCGCCGCCTACGCCCAGACCGCCGCCGAGTCCGGAGTGGACGCGGCCAAGGGGGCGATGCGCCCTTCGGTCCAGGCCCGGGCTGACATCGTCTTCCAGCGAAGCGATGTGCTGGGCGAGGTGGTCTGGCCGCTCTACGACGGCGGGCTATCACGCTCCCAGGTGCGGACGGCCAAGGACGCGGTCCAGCAGCGGCACTTCGATCGCGAGAACCAGGAGCGGACCGCGCGCCAGCAGGCGATGGCGGCTTTCCAGGCCCTCCAGACCGCGAGAGCGAGCATCGTCGCCTACCAGACCCAGCTACGGACGGCGACGGCGACGGCCGCCGGCATCCGCCGCGAGCGTGGCCAGGGCCTGAGGACGATCGACGAGGTTCTGGACGCCGACGTCCAGGTGACCAACGCCCAGGTGAGCCTGATCGGCGCTGAGCGCGACGCCCGCGTCGCCGCCTACCAGCTCCTCGCCGCGGTCGGCCGGCTCGACGCGAAAAGCCTGAAGCTCCCGGTCAGCCTCTACGATCCCGAGGCGCACTACCGGGCCGTGCGCAACGATTTCTGGACGACCGGCCTGCCACAGTCGGCTGACGGGCAGGGCCGCTAGTGGGCGCCAGGCCGACTACCCCTGGGCAAGCAGCGCCTCGACAGTTGCGTCGAGGCTGTCGAACTCGATAAGGGGCTCGGCTCTTGCCCTAAGCTGAGGTTCGGGCACCATTTCCCCTAACGAGAAACCCAACGCGATGCCAGCCGAGCGAAGTCGGGTCAGGATCTGGGCCGGCCGATTGGGGATCGCCCTCGGCGCTCTGCTGGTGGTGGGCGCCGCGGGCGAGATCATGCTGCGCCTGGCGCCGGACGTCGGCGGCACGCAGAGCATTCTCGGCGCCCAGCTGGGCACAGAGCAATGGCACTATATTCCCGACCCGGAGCTTGGAGCCCTGGTGGCGCCCTTCGGTCACGATACCGTCCGGACACCTGCCTACACCTATCTCCAAGAGACCGATCATGCCGGCTTCACCAACCCGGAGCCCTGGCCGAGCCGGGTGGATATCGCGGTGCTCGGCAATTCCCTGCTGGAGGGGCCGGGAGTTGGCCAGGAGGGCCAGTTCACGACCGTTCTCGAGCACGATCTGGGTGATCGGAGCGTTCTCAATCTCGGCTTGCCGGGCGGCGGCACCGCACAAGAGCTGCGGGTCTATCAGCGGTTTGCCAAGGCTCTCCATCCGAAAGTCGTGATCGCGGCGCTCTGGGTTGTCTGGGACATCGACAATTCGGAGGAGTTCGCGGCCTGGCTGCGGGAGAACAGGCCGGACCCCGACTTCACCCACTACCGGTACACGTTCGGCTCGACCCACCAGAGCCATGATGAGGCGAGCTCGTCCGAGGACGGCCGGATCCTGAACTGGCTGCGCGGCAAGCTCAGCGAATCCTACCTGCTACGGGCCGTCTATGGCGGCTTGAGATCGCTGCTCGATCGCCAGACCATTCCCGAGCAGTTCACCTTCCCGAACGGCGAGGACGTCTTGTTGTCGGTGAAGGATCAGCTGCGTCTCACCAAGGGGTTCGACCGGCCGGGGACGCCGGACATCCTGGAGACCTTCTTCCATCCGCTCGAGCAGCTGAAGAGCGAGGTCGAGGCGGACGGTGGCCGCTTCCTGATCGTCCTGGTGCCGAGCAAGGAGGAGATCTATGCCGCCAAGAAGTTTCCCGCCGTCCTGACGTCGATCCGGGAGGTGAGGGCCGGGCTCGCGGCGAAAGGGCTTCCGGTGCTGGACCTCTATCCCGTCTTCCGCGAGCACGGGCGCGAGCATTCGCCGTTCTATCGGACGGACATGCACCTCAACGAGCTGGGCAACAAGCTCCTGGCCGAGTCGGTCGCGCAATGGATCGACGACCAACATCTCTTCCCGCCGCCCACCACGACGGCGGTGGCGCCGGCAAAATGACCTTCGGCTGACCCCCGCTCTCGACCGGGGTGCCGATCTGACGGTCCGGTCGACCCGTCGGCCGGCTCGACACGAGGGGCCTGAAGCTCCGGGCCGCGCTCGACGCGATCATCCTCGCCGTCTAGCTTTCTCGTCGACCACCGTCGAGGACCGCAAGCCACATGACCGCCGAGAGCACCGCCGCCGGGCTCCACGAGGACGCCCTGATCTGGGATTCCCACGCCTGCATGCCGCTTCATCCCGACGCCGACCTCACGGTCCTGAAGCGGCACCTCGCGGCCGGCGTCACCTTCGTCTCGATCAACATCGGCATGGACATGAACCCGTTGGGTCAGATCCTGCCGGTGATCGCGAGCTTCCGCGCCCAGCTGCTCGCCCACCCCGACCTCTTCGTCGCGGCCGAGAGTGTCGCGGATGTGCTGCGCGCCAAGACTGAAAGAAAGCTGGCGGTGGCGTTCGATCTCGAGGGCGGCGTCCCCCTCTGCGAGCGCCCCGAGATGGTTTTTGTCTTTCGGGACCTCGGCGTCCGCCAGATCCACCTCGCCTACAACCGCAACAACAGCATCGGCGGCGGCTGCTACGACGAGGACATTCCTTTGTCCCCGCTCGGCCGGCGCGTCGTCGAGGCGATCCATGCGGCGGGCATCCTGATGGACTGCTCGCACACAGGTCATCGCACCAGCCTCGACATCATGGGGCTGGGCCTGGGCCCGGTGATCTTCAGCCACGCCAACCCGCGCGCCATCAAGCACGACCAGCGCAACGTCACCGACGAGCAGATAAAAGCCTGCGTCGCCACGGGCGGGCTCGTCTGCGTCAACGGCGTCGGCCGCTTCCTCACCGACCCCACGGGCGGCACGGCGGCCATTCTCGACTGCATCGACTACTTGGCCGACCGCATCGGGCCCGTCCCGGATCGGCCTCGGCATCGACTACTGCTATCCGGCGAACGGCCTCGACGACAACCCACCGGGTCTCGACCACGACTTCTGGTGGCCACGCGAGCACGGCTATGGCGGCGGCATCAGCAACATCAAGATAGCGGCCCCGGAGCAGTTCCCCGAGATCACCGAGGGCCTCCTCGCCCGCGGCTACGCCGAGCGCGACATCCGAGCCATCCTCGGCCTCAACATGCTGGAGCTGGCGAAGCGTGTGTGGAAGTGAGGGCGCGCGCGCTCATGGCGGATCTTGTCCGGGCGACGCAATGGCTTCTGGGCCCCTTCAAGGAAGTGAGTCAGGCAAGAGAAAGGATAATCATCCGTGGCGAACGGCCCAGCACCGTCGGTCTCAGCCGAGTTTCCTTACAAGCGGCGCTTTGTCGAGGTGCTGGGATCGGCGATGGCCTATGTGGACGAGGGCGCCGGTGCGCCAGTTCTGTTCCTGCATGGCAACCCGACCTCGTCCTATCTGTGGCGTAATGTCCTTCCTTACGTGACGAGAACGCATCGGGCCATTGCCGTGGATCTGATCGGCATGGGGGCGTCCGCAAAGCCCGATCTCGCGTACGATTTCGATAGCCATGCGGAGCACCTGGACGGCTTCATAGCCGTCCTGGGTCTCGAGAGCCTCGTTCTGGTCGGTCACGATTGGGGCGGGGTCCTGGCTCAGCGCCACGCCCGGCTCAACGAAGCCCAGACGAGGGGTGTGGCGCTGATGGAGACCCATCTTCCCCCCTTCATGCCGGCTGCGAGCTATGCCGCGATGGGAGAAGGGGGCGAGATGTTCCGCCGGCTCCGCACCCCCGGCGAGGGGGAGCGGATGGCGTTGGAGGAGAACCTGTTCGTCGAGGTCATCCTGCCGGAGTTCGGCGTCCTGCGCAGCCTGAGCCGAGATGAGATGACGGCGTATCGGGCTCCCTTTCCGACACCTGAAAGCCGCAGGCCCATCCTCGCATGGGCACGCGAGGTGCCGATCGCCGGCGAGCCCGCCCGTACCGCCGAGGTGATGACCAGGAACGCAAGCTGGCTGCGCGCGACAAGCGTTCCGAAGCTCTTCTTCCACGCCGAGCCCGGAGAATTGGGTCGACCTTCCGTGGTCGAGCATTTGAAAGCAACCACCACAAATCTGGAAACCCACTTCCTGGGCCGGGGCTCGCACTTTCTGCCGGAGGACCACCCAGAGGCGATCGGCACCAAGATCGCCGATTGGCTGCAGAGCCTCTGACCTGCCTCTTTTGCGATGTCGGTTCCAGGATTCTCCTACAATGGCTCGCCCTTCAGCCGGCGCTTCAGCATCTCCACCGCGTCCTTGGCGCCCGGCAGGAAGGGATCGAGCGCAAGCGCGGCCTCGTACGCCTTGATGGCCTCGGCCGGGCGATTTCTCTCCGTCAGGATCAGCCCCATGCCCGAGAGCGCGCCGAAGTGGCGCGGCTCCAGCGCCAGCGTCTGCTGGATGTCCCGCATCGAGGCCACGTCGTCGCCCAGCAGCCAATAGACGGTGGCCCGCTTGTTCCAGGCCTCGGCGAAGTCGGGCTCGCGGGCGATGAGCGCATTGAAGCTCTCGAGCGCGGTGTCGTAGTCGTGGTTGGCCATGGCGGTCGTGCCGACATCGAGCAGCTGACCTGCCCGCTCATCGTCGATCCGCATCCAGAGCGCCCAGATCTGCGCCTCGAGTAGCTGCGCAGACCCCATGTCCTCGGCGCGCTTGAGCGCGATGAAGAGCACGTCGAGGCGCGGGTCTTTTTGTGTCGCCGACGCCGGCCCGCTCCAGGCAAGCGCCAACAGCACCAGGAGCAGACGGCAGCAGAGGTGCTTCATCCTTCCCGATCCCGGACGGCCCACCGCCGAGGCGCCTACGCGTGGGGCAGGGCCGTACCGATCATGCAGTCGCGGGTGACGATCGCGGCCAGCCGCTCCTCGCTCCAGCTCTCGGTGCCGGCGGGCCGCATCGGCAGCACGAGATAGCGGAGGTCGGCCGTCGAATCGTGCACCTCGACCCGCACAGTGTCAGGCAGCTCGAGGCCGAACTCGCTGCAGCACCGCCCGCGGCTCGCGCACCGCGCGCGAGCGATAGGCGCGGGCCTTGTACCAGTCGGGCGGCAGGCCGATCAGCATGCGCGGATAGCAGGAGCAGAGCGTGCAGACGATGAGGTTGTGCACGCGTGGCCGTGTTCTCGACCGCGCGAATCGGGATGGCACCGGCATCGAGGCCGAGCTCGCCGGCGGCAAGGTTCACGCTCTCGAGCAGCCGCCCTTTAAAGGCCGGATCGACCCAGGCGCGCGCGATCACGCGAGCGCCGTCGGCCGGGCTCTTCGCGTCGATGCTCTCGATCATGCGGCGCAGCTCGTCGCCGGTGATGATGCCTCTTTGGATCAGCAGCAGGGCCACCGCCTCGGTCATCGCCATGTGATGGGTGAGCGGCGCGTCCTCGATGTCCGGCTGCTTGGGATGCGGCGCATGGTGATGATGCGCATGGTCGTGATGGGCGTGCGTGTCGCTCATCGGGATGCCTCCTCGGCTGGCTCCAGCCAGCTCTCGTAGATGTCGGCGATGAGTGTGTCGTCGGCCGGGCCGGCATAGCCTGGCCACAGCTCGGCCTGCTCGAAACGGACGCGGTAGAGTGGCACCGCCGGCGCATCGCGCTCGCCATAGGCCAGCCGCTCGGGATCGCCGAAGGCGCCCAGCGAGCTCGACAACCCGGCCCCGCTTGCCGCGGGTGAAGAAAGGCGCTCGCACGTGGCCCGGCGGGAAGAGCGCCTTGACCCGGACGGTCGCGGCGGCTGCGAAGCGGGGGCCCGTCACGGCTGCGGGCTCCCGTGGCGCTCCTGCGCGCGGGCGATCGCCTCGCCGAGCTCATGCACACCCAGGACGCGCTTTTCGAGCAGGTTGTTGGTGATCGAGGTGATCCAGCGCTCGTAGTAGGTCATCTCGTCATAGGCGCCGGGGCCGATCTCCTCGATGCCGCGGCGCAGCTCGTCCACGCTGATGAGGCCTTTGGCGCTCAGCAGGCGCAGGATCGCGTCGACCTTCTTCTCCCAGGGCGCGTGGTCGTGCTCCTGGCGCTCGACGGGCCCGGCCTCGAGCCCGCCCATGTCGTGATGGCGCCGCAGATGCGTGCTCATCGCTCGCTCCCTCTCTCCGGAGCGCGCATCTTGCCTTCCCGCCCACCGCTGCTGCAAGCGCGACGCCAGCTCCGAAGCTCCAGCGCAGCCAGCGGAAGAAGCACGACCAGGGGCACCAGCAGCGGGCGGTCCATCGTGCGCACGCCCAGCGCACCCACCGCGGCACCGACCCCGTAGGCCAGCCAGGCGAGCGCGTAGGGCAGGACCGCCTCCCGCGGCCCGCCTCCCGCCCCGGCTTGGCGCGTCACCACGAGGTCGACGAGGCGGCGCGCCAGGCGGGCGAGCGTGGTGGTGACGACGACGCTCGGCAGATCGACCTCGCCGACGCGGACCCGCGCGCTCGCCTGGATACCCATGGCCAGAGCCAGCAGGGCCAGCTTGGCGAGCGTCGGCACCGGCACGACCACGAGCAGAGCCAGCAGCGCCGCTTCCAGGAGAAACAATGGCGCCCGCGTCGGCCCGACGAGGCCGAGGGCACGGCCGCCCAGGGCACCCACGAAGAAGGCGGCGATCGCGGCGCCGTGGCCTGCGATGGCGCGCGCGTCGCCGGTCGCTAGGGCTATCCCCAGCAGCACGGTGTTGCCGGTCATGTTGGCGGCGAAGATGGCGCCCAGCGTGAGGTAGCCGACAGCATCGGCATAGCCCGCCATGCCGCAGAGCAGGGTCTCCTCGACCGGCTCGCGCAACGGTCCCATCAGGTCGCTCGCCGGCCGCGCCTGGGTGGCCTTGACGTGCCCCGTTGGTTGGGCGTTTTTCCTCCAGAATGGCCAGCAATGGATCGAGGGAGGCCGATCATGCACATGATGCTGAAGCTCACCTTTCCGACGGAAACCGCCAACCGCGCCATCAAGGAAGGCTCGTTCCAGAAGGCCATGGAGACCACCATGGCAAGGCTGAAGCCGGAGGCGTCCTACTTCCTCGCCGATCAGGGCTGCCGGTGCGCCATGCTGTTCTTCGACCTGACGGACCAGGCCGACATCCCCATGTTCATGGAGCCTTTGTTTGCGAGCCTCAACGCCGTCGTCGAGCTGCAGCCGGCGATGAACGCCGAGGACCTCAGGAACGGTCTGGCTGCTGTTGCGCAGGCGGCGTAGTGCTGGGGCTCGCTGCTCCGTCCCGCCGAAGGTCTCCGTAGACAGGGAGAAAAATGCCCGAGCTGCCGGACATCGAGCTCTATCTGAGCCGCGCTGCGGCGTCGCGTCGGTGGCGCAGGCGCTGCGCGGCATCCGCCGGGCCAGCCCCTTCCTGCTCCGCACGGTCGAGCCGCCGATCGCGCTCCGCCTCGGGCCGGCGCATCGAGCGCTTCCGGCGCATCGGCAAGCGCATCGCCATCGGGCTCGAGGGCGATCTGTGGCTCGTGCTGCATCTGATGATCGCCGGACGCCTGCAGTGGCGCGCGCCGGCGGCACCGATCCCGCCCCGGCTGGGACAGGCCGCGTTCGACCTCGATGCCGGGACATTGCTGCTCACCGAGGCGGGGTCGAAGAAGCGCGCCTCGCTCCATGTCGTGGCGGGCGAGGCCGGCCTGGCCGCGCACGATCCGGGCGGCCTCGAGCCGCTCGAGATCGACGAGGCGACGCTTCTCGGAACGGCTGCGCGCCGCCAACCACACGCTGAAGCGGGCGCTCACCGACCCGCGGCTCCTGGCCGGCATCGGCAACGCCTATTCCGACGAGATCCTGCATGCGGCCCGCCTGTCGCCCATCGCCATGACCCAGAAGCTCGACGATAGCGAGATGGGCCGGCTGTTCGCGGCGGTGCAGGCGACCCTGCGCGACTGGACCGAGCGCCTGATCGGCGAGGCGGGCGATGCGTGGCCCGCGAAGGTCACGGCCTTCCATCCCGGCATGGCCGTCCACGGCCGCTACGGCAAGCCGTGCCCGCTCTGCGGCACGCCGGTCCAGCGCATCCGCTACGCCGACAACGAGACGAACTACTGCCCGCGCTGCCAGACGGAGGGTCGGGTCCTGGCCGACCGCAGCCTCTCGCGGCTGCTCAAGGCCGACTGGCCGCGAACGGTCGAGGAGCTGGAGCGGGCCGGGGCGACGGCCTCCGCGCTCATGAGCTGCGGCTCTCGCGGCCGAGGAGCGCGAGACCGAAACTGAAAAAGACGCCGGCACCGAGCCCCCAGGCGCCATTGACCAAAAGCCCCACCGCCATCCGTGACGGATGGAAGCCGCCGCCCACCGGCATGCCCTTGAGAGGCAGGACGACGAGCCAAGCGACGAGCGAGAGGGCGATGCCACCGAAGAGGAAGCTCGTGAGCCAATAGGCGGCACCGCGGGGAAACCAGCGCTCGACATAGGCGAAGACGATGCCCCAGACGCCGCCCCAGAACGACGCGTCGATGACGGCAGGCACGCCGAAGGGCGGAACGGGGCGCATCTGGTAGGGCCAGCCCTGGATCAGGCCGACGCCGTGGAGGACCAGCACCATCACCTGGTGGAAGGCGGGCACCGCCAGGAATCCGGCGACGAAGCCGAGCAGCAGCCGGCTCGTCGGCGAGGTCGGGGCGGCTGTAGCTTGGAGGCTCATGGCGCGTGGCTCCGAAGGGGATGGCCATGAGATAGACCGCGCCGGGCACACGACCATTGGGGCCGCTCAGGGTCCGATATGCCCGACCAGGCCCAGGACCACGCCGACGGTCACGACCGAGAAGAGATTGGAGAGGAGGATGGCGCTGGCGCTCTCGGCCTCCGCCACCCCATAGCGCGTGGCGAACAGATAGACGTTGATCCCGGTCGGCAGCGACGCGGCCAGGATGGCGGTCTTGGCCCAGAGCGGCGGCACGTGGAACACGAAGAGCACGAGCACGGCCACGAGGGCTGGGTGGATCAGGAGCTTCATCCCGACCATGCCGAGCGCGGGGCCCAGCGCGCCTGCGATATGATAGCGCCGCAGCGAGGCGCCCATCGCGAAGAGGGCGCCTGGAAACGCGGCGCGGCCGAGCAGCTCGCAGATCCGGTCGAGGGGCACAGGGATCGTCAGGCCCAGCTCGTGGAACAGGAGCCCGCCCACCACGGCCATCAGGATGACGTTCGAGCCGAGCCCCTTGACGAGGTTCAAGGGCACCCGCGACAGCCCGGCGCCGCCGCCCCGGCCGATCTCGATCAGGATCGTGACGAGGGTGAAATAGATCGGGCTGTGGAAGGCGATGAGCAGGAAAAGCGGCACGCTCGAGGCCGGGCCCAGCGCCGTCACGATGAGCGGCACGCCCAGGAGCACCGTGTTGCTGTAGGCGGCGCCGAAGCCGAGGATCGTCCGCCGCTCGAGCGGGCCGCGGCCGATGACGAGAAGGCCCACGGCGAGCAGCACCCCGGTCGCCAGATAGTAGGCGGCGAGGAAGCCCGCAGCCGAGAGATCGGGCAGCTTGGTCGTCGCCATGGTCCGGAACAGCGTCACCGGCAGCGCGAACCAGAAGACGAAGACGGTAAGGCCGCGGGCGGCCGCGTCGTCGAAGATCTTGGTGAAGGTGGCGGCATAGCCGAACGCGACGACGCCGAAGACCGGCACGATGATGTCGAAGATGATGCCCATTCGTGCCCCATGCTCGCTGCCGGCCCGGCCGGTCTAGCCACAGCGTCTGCGGGCTCACAAGCACGAGGCCTCGACGGAGGCCGCATGGCTTCCTAGATCGGCCGGCATGTTTCCTCCCGGCGGAGCATTTCGATGCAGGAGACCATCTATGGCGGGCTGGCCCAGCTGGGCGGGCCGACGCGGTTGCCCGCGAGCCCGGACGAGGCGGTGCTCGAGACCGTGCCCAACCCGCACCCGGGAACGCCCTACCTCGTGCGCTTCACCTGCCCGGAGTTCACGAGCCTCTGCCCGGTCACCGGCCAGCCGGACTACGCCAAGCTCGTGATCGACTATGTGCCGAAGGATCGGCTGGTGGAGAGCAAGTCGCTGAGGCTTCTGCTCGCCTCCTTCCGCAACCACGGCGACTTCCACGAGGCCTGCACGGTCAGCATCGCCAAGCGCCTCGAGGCCGCCGCGGCGCCCACCTGGATCCGCATCGGCGGCTATTGGTATCCGCGCGGCGGCATTCCGATCGACGTCTTCTATCAGTCGGGAGAGCCGCCGGCCGGCGTGTGGATCCCCGATCAGGGGGTGCAGCCCTACAGCGCCCGCGGCTGACCGGTCGCGCCCTTCACGCCGGTGTTAAGAAGCTCTCTCTAGGCTCGGTCCGGACGACGGCGATCCACGCCGTCCATGGCTCGGGAGAGCGCGATGCGCAGCCTGACGCACGACCTCGACGGCATGGCCGCGACCTGGGACGAGCCGGCGAACGACAGCGAGCGGCTGCCGCTGCCGCAGGCCGCGGCTCTCGTGAGCCTCGCCTCGATCGTCCTCTGGCTCGGAATCGTCGGCCTGATCGCCTGGATCCTCTGAGCCCCTCGACGAGGCGCGAATGGCCGGCGCTGGAGGCTCTGCCTTCTTGCGACTTGCCAGCGGGTCACGCGAGGGCTAACGCCCTCCGCGGCGTGGCCGGCCCAATGCGCGGCTCCGTCCGCGCATGGAAGCATTCCGCCAGTCCTTCCGGCTAGCTTGGCCGCTGATCCTCTCCAATCTGTCCGTGCCGCTGCTCGGCATGGTCGATATGGGCGTCGTCGGCCATTTGCCGGACCCCGCGCATCTGGGTGCCGTAGCACTCGGCGCCACCGTGATGAGCGTCCTCTACTTCGCCTTTGGCTTCCTGCGCATGGGAACGACGGCGCTCACCGCCCAGGCCTTCGGCGCGGGTGACACGGTCGATGCGCAGACGGCGCTCCTGCGGGGCTTCATGGTCGCGGCGGGGCTCGGGATCCTCGTCCTTCTCCTCGGCTGGCCCGTGATCTTGGCGCGGCCGAACGCCTGTTCGCGCCGCCACCGGCTATCGCCCCGGAATTCCGGCTCTATCTCGAGATCCGCCTCTTCGGCGCGCCGGCCGCCCTCGCGAGCTTCGTCGTGCTGGGCTGGCTCCTCGGCCTGCAGAGCGCGCGCGGGCCGCTGATCTTGCTGATCGCCACCAATGTCATCAACGCCGCGCTCGACTTGGCGATGGTCTTCGGGCTCGGCATGGCGGCCGACGGCGTGGCGCTCGCCACCGTGATAGCCGAATATTCGGGCCTCGGTGTGGGCCTGCTGCTCGTGCTGCCGCGCTGGCGCGCGCTCGGTGGCGCCCTGCCGTCCTGGCCCGAGCTGCTGCGCGCCGACCGCTTCCGCCGCCTCCTCGTCGTCAATCGCGACATCTTCATGCGCAGCCTCTTCCTCGAGGCGGCCTTCCTGCTCTTCACAGCACTGGGCTCGCGTCAGGGCGAGCTGGTGCTCGCTGCCAACGCCGTCCTGCTGACCTTCTTCACCATGGCGGCTTACGGCCTGGACGGCTTCGCCCATGCCGCCGAGGCGCTCGTCGGCCGCACGGTCGGCGCCCGCGATGTGGCGGGCTTCAAGGCCGTGGTGCGGGCGAGCTTCGTCAATGCCGCCCTTTTGGCCGTCGTCATCACGCTCGGCTTCTGGGCCGTCGGACCCTGGCTCGTGCGCGCGATCACCAATCTCGAACTCGGTGCGCGGCGTAGCGGCCGTCTATCTGCCCTACGCCGTGGCTGCTTGCCGGCGGTCTCGGTCTGGGCCTTCGTCTTCGACGGCATCTTCTTCGGCGCCACGCGGACGGCCGAGCTCCGCAACGGCATGTTTCTGGCCCTCCTTCTCTTCTGCGCGCTCGTCTTCCCGATGACCGCGGCGCTGGGCAACCATGGGCTCTGGCAGGCCTTTCTGGTCTTTCTCGCGGCGCGCGGGTTGATCCTTGCTGTTTTCTACCTGCGCGCTGTCCGCGCCGACCGTCTGGTGGCCCCTCTTCCGGGCTGAGAGCGGCCGTTCCGCCGGCACTTGAACGTCATCGGGGCGTGCTTACCTCAACATAGGTCGGGTGCCTTGAAGGGCCCGGCAATCACGCAGGCGGACGAGCCTCGGCATCGTGAGGGGCCCGTCCTGGCAGTCGCTCATCGGAGGACCATGATGCGTAATTTCGACCTCTCTCCCCTCTTTCGCTCGTCGGTGGGCTTCGATCGTCTCGACAAGCTCTTCGATGCGGCCTTTCGCGAGGCGTCCCGCGACGTGAGCTATCCGCCCTACAACATCGTCAAGACCGGCCAGGAGCAGTACCGCATCACGATGGCGGTCGCCGGCTTCGGTGAGGGCGACCTAGAGATCGTGGCACAGGACAACGTGCTGCACGTGAAGGGGCAGCTCAAGGAGCCCGAGCGCGAGGTCGAGTACCTCCATCGCGGCATCGCCCAGCGCGCCTTCGAGCATCACTTCCAGCTGGCCGACCATGTCCGCGTCGTCGATGCGAGCCTGGACAAGGGCCTCTTGAGCATCCAGCTCGAGCGGGTCGTGCCGGAGGCCGCCAAGCCCCGCAAGATCGGGATCGGCACCGGCGAGGGCGCCAAGACCATCGAGAGCGTGGGCGACAAGGCCGCCTGACCGGCCATTGCCAGCAAGGGGATCGAGGAAGGGGGCCGCGAGGCCCCCTTCGCATGCCATGCGCTGCGCCATCATGGCGCTTGCCCGCCTTGTTGCATCGCGGCAGGTCGACTATAGGTCGAGCAGGACAGAGTTGCCCATGACAGCTGCCACCATCCGACCCCTGATCGGCGTCACCGCCTGCCTCAAGGAGCGGGACGATTTCGTCTTTCACAGCGTCGGCGAGAAATATGTCGATGCCGTGATCCAGGGCACCGACGGCATTCCGGTCATCATTCCGGCCATCGCCGCCCGCCAGCGCATCGACGAGCTTCTGGACCGTCTTGACGGCGTGATGCTGACCGGCAGCCCGTCCAACGTCGATCCTGCCCACTATGGCGGCCCACCGGCGCGCGAGGGCAACCTGGCCGATCCGGCGCGCGACGGGACGACCCTGCCGCTGATCCGGCGCGCGGTCGATCTGGGCGTGCCGCTCTTCGCCATCTGCCGGGGCATCCAGGAGCTCAACGTGGCGCTGGGCGGGACCCTGCACCAGCACGTCCACGAGGTGCCGGGGCGCCGCGACCATCGCTCCGACAAGTCCAGGCCCCCGCAGGAGCGCTATGACCCGACGCACCCGATCGGCGTCAGCCCCGGCGGCAAGCTGCAGCAGATCTTGGGCGGGCGAGACCGCCATCGAGGTCAACTCCCTGCACGCGCAGGGCATCGACCAGCCGGGTCCCCGGCTCGTCGTCGAGGCCCGGGCCGAGGATGGCACGATCGAGGCGGTCACGGTCAGGGACGCGCCGGGCTTCGTGATCGGCGTCCAATGGCACCCCGAATGGCGGGTCGCCGAGAACCCCTGGTCGCGCCGCCTCTTCGCCGCGTTCGCCGACGCGGCCCGGGCGCGGGCGGCAGCGAGGCAGCGGTATGGAAGCGTTTCAAGAGTGGCTTAGGGAGAACCGGGTCACCGAGGTCGAATGCATCGTCGCCGACATCAATGGCGTGGCGCGTGGCAAGATTCTCCCCGGCGACAAGTTCCTCCGCTCGATCCACGAGGATGTGCTCCGCCTGCCGGAGAGTATCTTCATCCAGACGGTGACCGGGGACTATCCCGAGGAGGACGTGATCGACCCGATCGATCGCGACGTCCGCCTGCACCCCGACTTCAGCTCGATCAGGCTCGTGCCCTGGTATGTCGAGCCCACGCGCCCAGGTCATCGCCGACTGCTTCTATCACGACGGCCCGCCCGGTCGAGATCTCGAGCCGGCACGTGCTGCGGCGCGTTCTGGCCCTCTATGCCGAGCGCGGCTGGCGCCCCGTCGTCTCGCCCGAGCTCGAGTTCTTCCTCACCAAGATCAACGAGGACCCGGACTACCCGCTGGTGCCGCCGGTCGGCCGCTCGCACCGGCAGGAGACGGCGCGCCAGAGCTACGGCATCGACGCCGTCAACGAGTTCGATCCGGTCTTCGAGGACGTCTACGACTGGTGCGAGAAGCAGGCCATCGATGTCGACACGCTGTCGCACGAGGCGGGCGCCGCCCAGATGGAGATCAACTTCAACCACGGCGACCCGCTCGACCTTGCCGACCAGGCCTTCCTCTTCAAGCGCACGCTGCGCCAGGCCGCGCTCAAGCACGGCATCTATGCCACCTTCATGGCCAAGCCCATGGAGGGCGAGCCCGGCAGCTCGATGCACGTGCACCAGTCGATCTACGACGTCGAGACGGGCCGCAACCTCTTCGCCGAGCTGGATGGACGCAACACAAGGCTCTTTCTCAACTTCCTGGGCGGCCTGCAGAAATACCTGCCCGCCGCGATGCCGCTGCTCGCTCCCAACGTCAACTCCTACCGCCGGCTCAGGCGCTACTCGACGGCGCCCATCAATGTCCACTGGGGCATCGAGAACCGCACGGTGGGCCTCCGCGTGCCGATGTCGGGACCCGAATCGCGGCGCATCGAGAACCGGATCGCCGGCGCCGACGCCAACCCCTATCTGGCGATCGCCGCCTCGCTCGCCTGCGGCTATCTGGGCATGGTCGACGGCCTCGAGCCCACCGAGCCGATCAAGGGCAGCGCCTACCGCATGGCCCAGACCCTGCCCCAGCAGATGCCCGAGGGGCTGCGCAAGCTCCAGCTCAGCAGCAAGCTCAAGGAGGTGCTGGGCGAGAAGTTCGTGGAGGTGCTGCTCGCCGTGAAGGAGACCGAGCACGACGCCTATCAGCGGGTCATCAGCTCCTGGGAGCGCGAGCACCTGCTTTTGAACGTCTGAGCGCCCGGCTGGCCGTTCTCCGGATCTGGGGCCGGAGCGTTGGCCCCGCAGGAATCATCCGTCACATCCTCCCCGTCGGCAGGCCGAACCACGCAACCAGGAAGCGGATCGGCCGTTCCTGAGGCCGAATGGATGGGGGCGCAGCCGGGATGACGACGCCACAGATCGAGATCAGCGTCCTCCTGGCGGCCCTGGTCGCCGCCTTCATCTGGGGCCGCTGGCGCCACGACGTGGTGGCCTTCACCGGCCTCATGATCGCGGTGCTCCTCGGGCTCGTGCCGCAGGACCACGCCTTCTCGGGCTTCGCCCATCCCGCCACGATCACCGTGGCCCTCGTCCTCGTGCTGAGCAGGGCCCTGGCCGAATCGGGCGCCGTCGATCTGCTGGCGGCGCCGGTGATGCGTTTCGTCGGCAGCCGCCGCACGCACATCGCCACGCTCGGCGGCACCTGCTCCATCCTGTCGGGCTTCATGAACGACGTCGGCGCGCTGGCGCTGATGATGCCGGTGGCGATGCAGACCGCCGCCAAGAGCGACCGCTCGCCCTCGCTGCTGTTGATGCCGCTGGCCTTCGCGAGCCTGCTGGGCGGCATGACCACCCTCATCGGCACGCCGCCCAACCTCATCGTCGCAGGCTTCGAGGGCCGGGTCGGCGGCCATCCCTTTCGCCTCCTTGACTTCGCCTATGTGGGCGTGCCGGTCGCCGTGGCCGGCCTTGCCTTCATCACGCTGATCGGCTGGCGCCTCCTCCCCACGGACCGTCGACGCGCCGTCTCGGCCGAGGACTTCTTCAAGATCGCGGACTATCTGATCGAGCTCGAGGTGAGGAAGGACAGCCCGCTGGCGGGGCGGCGGCTCGGTGCCGTCATGGGTGAGCTTTCGGCCGCAGACGGCACGGTCCTGGGCGTGGTGCGGGGCGAGCGCCGCTTCGTGGTGCCGCCGCAATGGCTCGAGCTCGCCGTGGGCGACCTGCTGCTGGTGGAATCCCCGCCCTCGGCGATCGACAAGCTGACGAAGGAGCTCGGGCTGGCGCTGCCGGAGCATGCCGCCGAGGCGCCGCCGTCGCTCACCGAGGACGCGATCCAGGTCATCGAGGTCGTCGTGAAGCCCGGCGGCGCCCTGGACGGGCGCACCGTCGCCAGCCTCGACCTCGCGCGGCGCTACGAGGTGGCTCTGCTCGGCGTCGCGCGCGAGGGTGCTCGCATCCGCAGCCGCGTCGGCTCTCTGGCGCTCAGGGGCGGTGACGTCCTGCTGCTGCGCGGTGAGGCCGAGCGTCTGGCAGAGGTTGGCCGGCTCATGGGCCTGCTGCCGCTGGCCGGGCGGCGCGTGCAGCTCGGCCGACGTGGAAAAGCCCTGCCGACGCTCGCTGTCTTTGCCGGCGCCGTGCTTCTCGCCGGCTTCGGCCTGCTGCCCATCACCATCGCGTTCGGCGTCGCCTTGGTGGTGATGGTCCTCACCGGTCTTCTCCCGGTCCGCGACATCCACGAGTCCGTCGACTGGCCGGTGATCGTTCTCCTGGCCGGCCTGATCCCCGTCGGCGGCGCCCTCGAGACGACCGGCATGGCGGGCCTCATCGGCGGCTGGCTCGGGCTGCTCCACACGGCCCTGCCGGCCTGGGCGCTTCTCGGCCTTCTTCTCGTCCTCACCATGCTGCTCACCAACGTGCTCAACCACGCGGCCACCGTCGTCGTGATGGCGCCCATAGCACTGGGCCTCGCGGCCGAGCTCCATCTCCACCCCGAGGCTTTCCTCATGGCGGTCGCCATCGGCGGCTCGGCGGCCTTCCTCTCGCCCGTCGCCCACCAGAGCAACACGCTCGTCATGGCGCCGGGCGGCTACCGCTTCGGCGACTACTGGCGCCTGGGCCTGCCTTTGGCCGTCGTCGTGGCGCTCGTCGCCCTGCCGATGCTGCTGATCGTCTGGCCGCTCCGAGGGTAGGGCGGCCGGCCGGCCGGCTACGCGTCGGCGCCGCCCGGAGCGCGCCCGATCGCCACCGCGGTGATCGCCGCCTCTAGGACCTTCTCGAGGCCGCCGTCGAGTGTCGCGGAGCGCACCTCCCGCGTGACCTCGACGCGCGGGGCCTCGGCACCCGCCGCTGCCGCCCGGGCCAGCGCCAGCTCGCCGGCCCGCCGCTCCGCCAGGGCCAGCGCCGCGTCCAGGCCGTCCAGGTCCGCGGCACCCTCCGGCAGATGGACACGGAACGCGGCCTCGCCGAACGGTGTCACCAGGACGGTCGCCCGTTGCACCACCTCGGCCACGACGGCGCCCACGGCATTGCCCACCGCATGGTGCTCGGGCAGCAGGAGCTCGGCGCCCAGCCGCTCGGCCACGGCCGGATAGAGGATCGGCGCCGGCCCGCCCAGCGCCACCAGCGGCAGCGTCAGCTCCAGCCGCAGCTCGAGCAGGCGTGCGGCCGGCAGCGGGCGGGCGAGCGTTCGCGCCATCGCGGCCGGCAGCATCGCTGTGGTCTCGCCGGTCTCAACGTCCAGCGCCGACAGCGCCACCGCCTCGGCGCTCTGCCGGCAGGCGATGCTCGATCACCAGCGAGGCCGCCTCGGCCGCCGAGGCCAGGCCCAGCTGCCGGGCCAGAAGCGACCCGCCCGCCTCGGCTGCCGGCGTCGACCAGGTGTGCTGCTGGCCCAGGAGATGCGCCGCGTCGCTGGGCGTGAAGGCGCTCACCGCCACGAGCCCGCGCTCGATCAGCCGCTCGAGCGATCGACCCAGGCCGTGCCGCGCCTCGATCTCCTCGATCGCAACGGGTCCGTTGGCGAGGCTCTCGAGCAGTCGCCGCTGGCCGCCACCGAGCCCGGCCGCCGTTCGGTGGTCCCCCCGCACCAGAAAGAAGCGACCATCGTGCGGCCGGGCGGCGGGCCGTGCCTGCTGGGCCTGTAGCGCCTCCAGGACCTGCGGATGGCGCGTGGCGAGCAGGCTGAGGGGGACGGCACGGCGTGGCCCCAGCAGGAGCAGGGCGCCCTCGACCCGCACCTCGCTGTCCCCGCCGAGCCCGCGGGTGCGGAGGGCCACCGCCTCGACCATGGTGCGATGGCCGCCGACGGAGGCGCCGTCGGGATCGAGCCTCGGCCTGCCGTTCTCGAGGATCGCCACATCGGTCGTGGTGCCACCCACATCGACCACCACCGCATGCTGCCGCCCGGCGAGGAAGCCGGCGCCGATGAGGCTGGCCGCGGGTCCCGAAAGGATGGTCTCGACCGGCCGGGCGACGGCGATGTCGGCGGCGACGAGCGAGCCGTCGCCCTTCATCACCATCAAGGGTGCCGCGATCGTCCGCGCTCGCCAGCAGCCGCCGGACGGCCAGGATCAGCTGCCGGATCTCGGGGATGAGCCGGGCGTTGAGGAGGGTCGTCACGGCCCGGCGTGGCGCGTCCAGCCGCACCGACAGCGCGTGCGAGACGGTGCAGGGAAGCCCCGACGTCTCGCTCGCGAGCGCTGCCACCGCCAGCTCGTGGGCGGGGTTGCGGACAGCGAAGCGCCCGACCACGGCCAGCGCCTCGACCTCCGATGACAGGGCGCGGATGGCCGCGACCGCCGCCGCGCGGTCGAGCGGCTGGCGCTCGCGCCCACTCGCCTCGTGACCGCCGGCAAGGAAGCGCACCGGATCGCCGCGCAGCGCCGCCCCGAGGCCGCCACGCTCCAGCATCTCGGGCTCGGCGCCGATCAGGATCAGGCCCACGGGCGCGCCCCGGCCCTCGACCAGGGCGTTGGTGGCGAGCGTGGTCGAGAGGCCGACGAAGGCCAGATCCGACCGCCGCGCCGTCCAGCACCCCGGCCATCGCCTCGCCGATGCCCTGGGCCAGATCGCCGTGCGTCGTCAGGGCCTTGCAGGCGCGCGCCACCCGCCGCTCGCGGTCGAGCAGGACGGCGTCCGTGTAGGTCCCGCCCGTGTCGATGCCGAGACGGAAGCTCAAGCCCGCGCGTCCCGCCGGAAGACAGGGAGCGGCGGAGCGGCTAGAAGCCGGTCGTCGGCACCGACCGGCAACGGGTCGACCGAGCGAGGCCAAACGCATGCTCTACGTCCTGCGCGCCAACTGGGCGCTCTTCATCGGCATCCTGGTGCTCATGCTGGGTCACGGCCTGCAGGGCTCGCTCACCGGCGTGCGCGCCGCGATGGCGCACTTTCCCGACGGCCGTCACGGGCATCGTGATGTCGGGCTACTACATCGGCTTCCTCGGCGGCTCAACGCTGGTGCCGGCGCTGATCCGGCGCGTCGGCCATGTCCGCGTCTTCGCGGCCCTGGGCTCGCTCGCCTCCTGCACGATCCTCGTCCAGTCGGTCGAGGTCGATCCCGTCACCTGGTTCCTGATGCGCTTCGGCACCGGGGTCGCCCTGTGCGGCGTCTTCCTCACCGCCGAGAGCTGGCTCAACAGCAAGGCCACGAACGAGTTCAGGGGCCAGATCCTCTCGGCCTACATGGTGATCCAGCTGGGCGGCGTGGCGGGCGGCCAGCTCCTGCTCAACGTCTCCTCGCCGGCCGACTACCCGCTCTTCATCCTCGTCTCCGTCCTCTTGTCGCTGGGCGTGATCCCGATGCTGCTGTCGGCCTCGCCCGCACCCGCCATCACCGCCTCGCGGCGCGTCGGCCTCAAGGAGCTCTACCGGGCCTCGCCGCTGGGCGCCGTCGCCATCTTCAGCATCGGCGTGGCCCAGGGCGGGCTCTACGGCATCGGCCCGGTCTACGCTCGCGCGGTCGGCCTCTCGGTCGCCGGCATCTCGCTCTTCATGGCGCTGGCGGTCGTGGGCGGCATGCTGTTCCAGTGGCCGCTGGGCGTGCTCTCCGATCGCTTCGACCGTCGCCAGGTGATCGCCGTCACGACATTCCTCGCGGCCATCGTCGGATTCGCCGCCTCCTTCGCCTCGGGCACACCGCCCTGGCCCCTCTTCTTCCTCTTCTTCCTTTGGGCGGGACTGTCGCTGCCCATGTATTCCATGTGCGTGGCGCACGCGAATGACTTCATGACGCCCGATCAGATGGTGGGCGCCAGCGGGGCGCTGCTACTCGCCAATGGTGCGGGTGCCATCCTCGGTCCGATCGTGAGCTCGAGCGTCATGCAGGCGATCGGGCCCTCCGGCTTCCCCCTCTTCATCGGCGCCATTCACGCCTGGATCGGGCTCTTCGCCCTCTGGCGGATGACGCGCCGGGCCGCCAAGCCGCTGGCCGAGCAGGGGCCGACGATCACCGTCTCGTCGAGCGCCACGCCGGTCGCCACTGCGATCGCGCAGGAGGCCGCGGTCGAGCAGAGCCCGGGCGAGGCGCGTGACGAGAAGGAGGCGGCGGAGAGCCTCGTCTGATGCCGGGCGAGCAACAACTTTGCCCTCGCGCAGCGACCGGCTCTTGGATATACTGCAAACCGAGGAAACCACCGTTCAAGGAACGACGTCGCATTCCGCTCCAGCTCGAATCGCCCTGGCTGTCGGCTATGTATCGGCAGCTTTCCTTCCGGGTCCATGATCGCGCGGCGTCGACAATCGTCGGGGTACGTCGTCGTCAGTTTTCGCCGGACCGACGGGTGCGGGCCGTGGACGTGTGTTGCCAGTCGACCGGCGGAGCCTCGCTTTTTCCAACGTACCCTGGATCAGCCTGATGTCGCGCAAGCTTTTTGTCGCCAACTTTCCTTTCACCACGACCGTCGAGCAGCTGCAGGACCTGTTCGGCGCACATGGTGAGGTCGTCTACGCCAAGATCGCGACCGACCGGGAAACCGGACGCTCGCGCGGCTTCGGCTTCGTCGAGATGGGCTCGCCCGAGCAGGCCCAAAATGCCATCCGCGAGCTGGACGGCTTCCAGATGGGCGGTCGTCCGCTCGCCGTTCGCATCGCCGAGGACCGCGGCGGTCCCGGTGGCGGCGGTGGCCCGGGCGGCGGCATGCGCGGCCCGCGCGGCCCGCGGCCGGATCGCGGCGGCTTTGGCGGTGGCGGTGGTCCCGGTGGTGGCTTCGGTGGCCCGCGTGGCCCGCGTGGTCCCCGCCCGATGGCTCCCTGCGTCTGACGCCAGGCGCTCGGCGCCTCATCGATACCCGAGGGGCTCAGCCCCTCATCGACAGATGTGCACCGGCTCGCCGAGGGCTTCGGCGAGCGGTGTCACCCCCAGCCCAGCTGCCGTCGAGGCACGGAACAGGCCGTGCTCCCGCTGTGGCGCGCCGTCGGCGATGCGGCGCGTCACGTAGCTGTTGAAGTCGGTCGCGGAGAATCGCAGCGCCTCGGGCGTGCTGTGCGCCAGATGTGCTATCGCGGCCGTCACGATATCCCCGCCCCAGCTGTCCTCGATCGTCATCGCGATGCCGAGCTCGGCGCAGAGATCGCGCATCAGCCGGGCGCGGCTCAGGCCACCCACCTTGCCGATCTTGATGTTGACCACATCCGCGGCACCGTCGGCATGGGCGCGCACGAGGCTCGGCAGGTCCTGGATGCTCTCGTCCAGAATGAAGGGCAGGTCGGTGGCGCGCCGGACGACGAGGCAGGCTTCGTAGGTGGCGCAGGGCTGCTCGATATAGACGTCCAGGTCGCGCACGGCGCGCACCACCCGCAGCGCCTGATGGGGCAGCCAGCCGGTGTTGGCGTCGGCGACGAGCACGTCGCGGGGGCCCAGGACAGCCCTTGCGGCGTGGATTCGCTCGATGTCGGTGTCCGGATCGCCGCCGACCTTGAGCTGGAACTTGGTGTAGCCCTCCCGGCGGTACTGCCCGACCTTGGCGGCCATGGCGTCGGGTGTCTCTTGCGATATCGCCCGGTAGAGCGCCACGGCGTCGCCGCGAGCGCCGCCCAGAAGGCCCGAGACCGGCAAGCCCGTCGCCTGGCCCACCAGGTCGAGGCAGGCCATGTCGATCGCCGACTTCGTGAAGCTCTGCCCCTTCAGCGCCTGGTCGATGCGCTCGTGCAGGGCGCCCAGGCTAGCCGGGTCGGCGCCAAGCACGACCGGGGCCACCTCCTCGAGCGCCGCGCGCACGCCGCGGGCATGGGCCGGCAGGTAGGCGGGGCCGAGCGGGCAGGCCTCGCCATGGCCGATGAGGCCGGCGTCGGTGACGAGCGCCAGGACGGTGCTGTCGAAGACCTCGACCGCCTTGCCGCCCGACCAGGCGTAGCGCCCCTCGGCCAGGGGCAGGCTTACCCGATGGACGCGGATCTCGGTGATGCGCATGCGGTGGTCCGTTGGCGACGGCGCCGATGCCGCGGGGGGCAGGGGGTCCGTTGAACGCTGAGGCACGCACTCCTACATTGTGCGCAGCATTAATATACAGCATCGCAGCCGGATGATCGTCGAGCTCAACGCCCGATCCCGCGACGTTTTTCGCAAGATCGTCGACGCCTACGTCGCCACCGGCGAGCCGGTGGGGTCGCGGACCTTGTCGCGTCGCCTGGAGGAGCAGCTCTCCCCGGCCACGATCCGCAACATCATGGCCGACCTCGAGGAGCAGGGCCTGCTCTTCGCCCCGCACACCTCGGCCGGCCGGCTGCCGACCGAGGCGGGCCTGCGTCTCTATGTCGACGGCCTGCTCGAGGTGGGGCAGGTGAGCGAGAGCGAGCGCCACACGATCGAGGCGCAGTGCGCGGGCTCCGGCCGCAACGTCGAGACGGTGCTGCGCGACGCCTCGGAGAGCCTCTCCGGCCTCTCGCGCTATGCCGGTCTCGTCATGGCGCCCGTCGTCGAGCGGCCGTTCAGGCATGTCGAGTTCGTGCCGCTCAGCCCCGGCCGCGCGCTGGTCGTGGTGGTGGCCGACAACGGCATGGTCGAGAACCGCATCATCGAGGTCCCGCTCGGCATGTCGGCCAGCACGGTCGTCGAGGCCGGCAACTATCTGACCGCCCGCCTCTCGGGCCGGAACTTCGGCGAGGCGCATCAGGCGATCCGGCTCGAGATCGAGGAGAAGCGCACCCAGCTGGACGACCTGGCCGAGCGGCTGGTGCAGACCGGGCTCGCCACCTGGGCAGGCGACCGCGAGCGCGATGCCGGCTTCCTCCTGGTGCGCGGGCAGGCGCATCTGCTCGAGGACGTAACGAACCTCGGTGACCTCGAGCGCGTGCGGCTTCTCTTCGAGACCATCGAGACCAAGCGCAGCCTGTTGCGTCTCCTGGAGCTGGCACAGCGCGCCGATGGCGTTCAGATCTATCATCGGCCGCGAGAACGAGCTTTTCGGGCTTTCCGGCTGCTCGATGGTGGTCTCCCCCTATCGCGCCGGCGGCGGCGATCCGACCGTGGTCGGCGCCATCGGCGTGATCGGCCCGACGCGCATGAACTATGCCCGCATCATCCCGATCGTGGACTATACGGCGCGGGTCGTGAGCCGATTGCTTGGCAGCCCCGACAACGAGGCTAGGTGATGAGCGACGAGATCGAGAAGAACGACACCGAGACCACATCCGACCCGGCGGCATCGCAGCCGGCCGAGGCGGCCGCCACCGGCCAGCAGCCGGCATCCACTCCTGCCGCGGAGGAGGTGGCCGAGCTGAAGGATCGGCTCCTGCGCTCGCTGGCCGAGATGGAGAATCTCAGGCGGCGAAGCGCCCGCGAGATCGACGACGCGCGCAAATATGCCATGACCGGCTTTGCGCGCGACCTGCTCGAGGTTGCTGACAATCTCTCGCGCGCGCTGGCCAGCGTGCCGCCCGAGGCGCGCACGCAGAACGAGTTCCTGGGCAATCTCGTCACCGGCGTCGAGATGACCGAGCGCTCGCTGCTCACCATGTTCGAGCGCCACAAGGTCCAAAAGGTCGTGCCCGCCAAGGGCGAGCGGTTCGATCACAACCGCCACCAGGCGATGTTCGAGATGCCGAGCGACGAGCTGCCGCCGGGCACCGTCGCCGAGGTCCTCCAGCCGGGCTATGTCATTGCCGACCGGCTGCTGCGGCCGGCCCTCGTGGGCGTCGTCAAGGCGTCCCCGCGGCCGGCGGATGGGGACAAGGGCGGGTCGTCCACGGGCGACACGGGCTCGAGAATCGACACCACGGCCTGAGGGCCGGACGAAATCGGGCAGGTCGGCCGGCGTCTTGCGGCGCCGGCCATTCCTTTTGAGCGGGCTTCGGGTTCTTCGGGGGGTGCGATGGAAGGCGGCGTGAAGCGGGTGGTGCTGGCCTACTCGGGTGGCCTCGACACATCGGTGATCCTGCGCTGGCTGCAGGACAATTATGGCTGCGAGGTCGTCACCTTCACGGCCGATCTCGGCCAGGGCGAGGAGCTGGAGCCCGCCCGCGCCAAGGCCGAGATGATGGGCGCCTCGCAGATCTTCATCGAGGATCTGAAGGAGGAGTTCGTCCGGGACTATGTCTTCCCGATGTTTCGGGCGAACACGGTCTATGAGGGCGCCTACCTGCTCGGCACCTCGATCGCCCGGCCGCTGATCGCCAAGCGGCTGATCGAGATCGCGGCCGAGGTCGGTGCCGATGCGGTGGCCCACGGCGCCACCGGCAAGGGCAACGACCAGGTGCGCTTCGAGCTCACCTGCTACGCGCTCAACCCGCACATCAAGGTCATCGCCCCCTGGCGCGAGTGGGACCTCGATTCGCGCGAGAAGCTGATCGAGTACGCCGAGAGCCGGCAGATCCCGATCCCGCGCGGCAAGCGCGGCGAGCCGCCCTACTCGACCGATGCCAACCTTCTCCACATCTCCTACGAGGGCCGGGCGCTCGAGGATCCCTGGATCGAGCCGGACGAGGAGATGTTCACCCGCTCGATCGCGCCCGAGCTGGCGCCCGACAAGCCCACCTATGTCGAGATCGGCTTCGAGCGCGGCGATGCGGTGAGCCTCGATGGCGAGCGGCTGTCGCCGGCGGCGCTGCTGAGCCGGCTCAACGATCTGGCCGGCGCCAACGGCATCGGCCGCCTCGACCTCGTCGAGAACCGCTATGTCGGCATGAAGAGCCGGGGCGTCTACGAGACGCCGGGCGGCACGGTGTTGCTGACCGCGCATCGCGGCATCGAGAGCCTGACCCTCGATCGGGGTGCTGCCCACCTCAAGGACGAGCTGATGCCGCGCTATGCGGAGCTCATCTACAACGGCTACTGGTACAGCCCCGAGCGCGAGATGCTCCAGGCGCTGATCGACAAGAGCCAGGAGAGCGTCAGCGGCACGGTCCGCCTGAAGCTCCTGAAGGGCAACGCCTCGGTCGTGGGGCGGCGCAGCCCGTTGAGCCTCTACCGGCAGGAGCTGGCGACCTTCGAGGCGGACACGGTCTACGACCAGCGCGACGCCGAGGGCTTCATCAAGCTCAACGCGCTGCGCCTGCGCGTCCTCGGCCAGCGCAACCGCTGAGCCGGCCGCCGCCGGCGTCTGGCGGCCGGGGCTCACGGCCCCTGCCGCGGCGGCGCCCGCGGCTCGTGGAGAAGAACGAGCGAGATCCGGCGGTTGCTGGGGTCGGTGGGATCGGTTGCGACCAGCTTCTCGGAATTGCCCCGCCCCACCACCTCGGCCACGCGCGCCGGGTCGAGGCCCTGCTGCACCAGCGCCACCCGCGTGGCGTCGGCGCGGTCGCTCGAGAGCTTCCAATTGTCGTAGACGGCACCGGGCGGGAAGGGCAGGGCGTCGGTGTGGCCGCGGATCGAGATGCGGTTCGGCAACGTTGCGATGGCCTTGACGACGACGGCCAGCAGCTCGCGGGTGTGCGGGTACATCTGGTCGGAGCCCAGCGGGAACATCGCTACCCGGTCGCGATCGACGATCTGGATCCTCAGGCCCTCGGGCGTCTCGTCGATGACGAGATTGTCCTTCAGCAGCTGGAGGCCCGCCGAACCGGCGAGCGCCTCGGTGATGGCGGCCCTGGCGGCCTCGAACCGTGCATCCTCCCGGCGCTTGCGCTCTGCCTCGAACGCGGCATCGCTCAGATGCCCGTCGACGATCGCGGGCCGGCCGCCCATGGTCGGCGTCACCGCCATCGCGCCGCCGTCCCGCGCCCCGGCCCGGTCCCCCTGGCCTGCGCGCTGCATCGGCTGGTCGAGCAGGAAGCGGGTTCGGGTGCGGCATCTGCTCCGGGCTGGCACCGAAGGTGATGCCGAGCTGGCCGCCCTGGCCCGAGGGCGTGCCGCTGTTGGTCGAGGCGTCGCTGAAATACTGGGCCAGGCCCTTGAGCGTGTCCTCGCTCGAGGTGCTCAAGAGCCAGAGCAGCAGGAAGAACGACATCATGGCCGTGACGAAGTCGGCGTAGGCGACCTTCCAGGCCCCGCCATGATGGCGATGGGCCGGCCCGTCCGCGCTGCGCCGGATGATGACGGGGCGGTTCGCGCGCGCCATGGGCGTCAGGCCGCGAGCGGGTCGGCGGAGAGGCGGCTCAGGGTCGCGTCCATCTCCTGGAAGCTGGGCTGCATGATGGTGGGCGCGTTGCCGCGCGCGAGCTCGACCGCGACCGGTGCCGAGTGGCCCTGCAGGTAGGCCACGAGGCAGTCGCGGATGATGGCGTAGAACTGGCCGTCCTGGTCGTAGGTCTCGAGCAGCCGGCCGGCGATCGGCCCGACGAAGCCATAGGCCAGGAACACGCCGAGGAAGGTGCCGACGAGCGCCCCGCCGATCATCGCCCCCAGGATCTCGACCGGCGCGTTGATCGACGCCATGGTCTTCACGACACCCAGCACCGCGGCGACGATGCCCAGCGCCGGCATCGCGTCGGCCATCGCCTGGAGCGCCGAGGCGCGCGCGTGCAGCTCGCCGTGATGCTTCCTGATCTGGCGCTGCATGCACTCCTCGACCTGGAACGGGTCGTCCAGGTTCATCGTCATCATGCGGATCGTGTCGGCGATGAAGGCGAGCGCGAAATGGTCGGCCCGGATGCGCGGGAAGCGGCCGAGGAGGGCGCTCTCCTCCGGATGCTCGACATGCGCCTCGAGCGCTAGCACGCCGCGTGCCTTGAGCAGCCGGACGATCAGGTACATGAGGGTCAGCAGGTCCTGATAGTCCTGCCGGCGCCAGTGCGGACCCGACACCACGCGCTTGAGGTCGCCCAAAGCGCCCTTCACCACGTGGCTGCCGTTCGCGACCAGGAAGGTGCCGGCGGCAGCGCCGCCGATCATCATCCCCTCGAAGGGGATGGCGTGCAGGATGATCGCGAACTGGCCGCCGGCCAGCACGTAGCCGCCGAACACCATCACGATCACCAGGACGAATCCGACGATGGATAGCATGCCATGCCCGAGAAGTCACGCTCCTCGGCCATGGCTTAAGGGACCGCGCTTAAGGAACGCTGAAGATGGGCCTCTCAGCCCTCGCGGTGGCTGGTGCGCAGGGTCCGCTCGCGCTCGCGCTGCCAGTCGCGCTCCTTGAGCGCTTGGCGCTTGTCGTGGAGCTGCTTGCCCTTGGCCAGCGCCAGCTCGACCTTGGCCCAGCCGCGCGGGCTGAAATAGAGCGCCAGCGGCACGATCGTCATGCCCTGGCGCTGCACCGCGCCCATGAGGCGGCCGGCCTCGCGCCTGCGTAGAAGAAGCTTGCGCGGCCGTCTCACCTCATGGTTGAATCGGTTGGCCCCTCCATATTCGGGAATGTAGGCGTTGAACAGGAAGAGCTCGCCGCCCATCGGGCCGGCATGCGCCTCGCCGATCGTGGCACGCCCCTCGCGCAGCGACTTGACCTCGCTGCCCGTCAGGACGATGCCCGGCCTCGACGCGCTCCTCGATCGCGTACTCGTGGAAGGCCCGGCGGTTCTGCGCTACCGTCTTCCGGGCCGGGATCTGCCTTCGCCATGGAGCCTCAGTGGTTGATGCCGACCGCAGCCAGCGCCGCGTCGACCTGGGCCCGGGCGCGCTCGCTGGGCTCGACCATCGGCAGGCGCACGGTGGCCTCGCAGCGGCCGAGGCGCGAGAGCGCGTACTTCGCGGGCGACGGGCTGGTCTCGCAGAAGAGCGCCTTGTGCAGCGGCAGCAACCGGCGGTGGATGGCCAGCGCCTCGTCGGGGCGACCCTGGCGCCAGGCGTCGTGCATCTGGGCGCACAGGCCCGGCGCCACATTGGCTGTCACCGAGATGCAGCCCCTACCACCGTGCGCCAGGAAGGCGACGGCGGTCCCGTCCTCGCCCGTGAGCTGGCAGAAATCAGCTGCCGCAGGTCTCGGTCGTAAGGAGGGGGCGCACGATGTCGCCGCTCGAGTCCTTCACGCCCACGATGTTGGGCAGCTTGGCCAGCCGGCCCATCGTCTCGGGTGTCATGTCGACGACCGAGCGGCCGGGGATATTGTAGATGATGACCGGAAGCTCGACCGCGTCGTGGATTGCCCGGTAATGCTGGAAGAGACCCTCCTGCGTCGGCTTGTTGTAGTAGGGCGTCACGATCAGGGCGGCGTCGGCGCCCGCTTCCTTGGCATGCCGCGTCAGGCTGATCGCCTCCTCGGTCGAGTTGGAGCCGGTGCCGGCGATGACCGGCAGGCGCCGGCCCGACGCCTCGACGCACAGCTCCACCACCCGCTCGTGCTCGGCATGGCTGAGCGTCGGGCTCTCGCCCGTCGTGCCGACGGGCACCAGCCCGTCGGTGCCCTCGCGCACGTGCCATTCCACGAGGTCCTGGAAGGCGCGCTCGTCGATGCCGCCGTTGCGAAACGGCGTGACCAGCGCCACAATGGAGCCGTCGAACATCGCACTCGTCCTCCCGACGATTGGCCCTTGCTGACGAACGCGCACCATAGAGTTCGGCGTTTCTGCCGACAAGCGCCGCTGCCAGCGTGGTCGGGCGGACGCCTCTGCAGAATGGCCCTCCTTTCTATCGGCCTCCAGCTGCTGGCCTTGCCGTGCCGGGCGGCGGAGCCCGCCGCGGTCGACCGCGTGCCGGAGCTGGCCCAGCTGCTCGACGCCGACCAGCTTCGCCGCGGCCCAGGACGTGGCCCGATGCCATCGGCGATCCGGCGCTCGCGACCTACACCACCTGGCGGCAGCTCCGCGAGGGCGATCCCGCCCCCTTCGCCGCCTACCGCGACTTCCTGGACCAGCATCCGCGCTGGCCCGATGCCGCGATCCTGCAGATCCGCGCCGAGGATGCGATCGACAGCTCGGTTCCGCCCGATGCCATCGTGAGCTTCTTCGCCGAGCGCACGCCCCGCACGCGTCAGGGCCGTCTCCAGCTGGCCGGCGCGCTGCTCCAGATCGGCCGCGCGCCCGAGGCCACGACGCTCATCCGCAAGAGCTGGATCGAGGACGACTACGGCCCGGGCGAGGAGCAGTTCGTCCTCGGGAGCTACGGCTATCTCCTTCGGCCCGAGGACCATCTGGCCCGGCTCGAACAGGCTGCTCTGGGACGGCAAGGACCAGCAGGCCCGGCGCATGCTCCGCCTCGTCGATCCCGGCCACCGCAACCTCGCTTTGGCGCGGCTGCGCGCTCCAGGCGATCGGGCCCCAACGTGGACGGCGCCATCCAGGCCGTTCCGGCGGCGCTCCGCAACGATCCCGGGCTCGTCTTCGATCGCCTGCAGTGGCGGCGGCGCAAGGGGCTGGACCAGAGCGCCCAGGGGCTCCTCTTGAGCCTGCGCTCCGAGCGTGTGCGTCCCTCCGCCTGGTGGCGGGAGCGGTCCTTTCAGATCCGCGAGGCCATCAACGGCCGCGACTTCCTCCTCGCCTACCGGCTGGCCGCCACCCACCACCAGGCCGAGGGCGTGCCCTTCGCCGACGCCGAATGGCTGGCGGGCTGGGTGGCGCTCCGCTTCCTCAACCGGCCGACGGAGGCTGCCCGCCACTTCGAGCGGCTCTACGAGGGTGTCAGCACGCCGATCAGCCGTGCCCGCGCGGCCTATTGGGTGGGCCGGGCCGAGGCGGCGCGGCGGCGGTCGAAGAGCGCCGCCACCTGGTATGCGCGTGCCGCCGCCTATCCCACCACCTTCTATGGCCAGCTCGCCTCGCACGAGCTCGGCCGGTCGCTGACCTACGGCCTTTTCCAGGCGCCGGCGCCGAGCGAGGCGCTGCGGCGCGCCTTCGCCGCCAACGACATGGTGCAGGTTATCGAGCGCCTCTGCACCGCGGGCGTCTTCCACGCCACCGGGCCGCTCGTCCGCCAGCTTGCGAGCGAGGCCGACGGCAGCGGGCCGGGTCTCGGCCTCGTCCTCGGCCTCGCCCACCGCTGCGGACGCCCCGACCTCGTCGTCAGCCTCGCCAAGACGGCCGAGCGAAGTGGCGCCATCAGCGGCGTTGCGAGCTTCCCGGTCCCCGATGTCGCGAGCCTCGTCAAGCCGGCGCCCGGCATGCCCGAGCCGGCGCTGCTCCTGGCCGTGGCCCGCCAGGAGAGCCTCTTCGATCCCGAGGCCGCGAGCGCGGCGGGCGCCCAGGGCATCATGCAGCTGATGCCTTCGACCGCGCGCGTGGCGGCGGGCGCCCTGGGCGTCCAGTACGATCGGTCGGCGCTGACGGACCCGGACTACAACGCCCGCCTCGGCGGCTGGTATCTGCGTGAGCAGCTCGACCAGTTCGGCGGCATCGCGCCGCTGGCGCTCGCCGCCTACAATGCGGGGCCGTCGCGGGTGACCCAGTGGCTCCAGGCCAACGGCGATCCACGCCGCGGCAGCGAGTACGACATGATCGATTGGATCGAGCTGATCCCGTTCTCCGAGACGAGGAACTACGTGCAGCGGGTCATGGAGGCGATGCAGGTCTATCGGGCGCTGATCGAGACGGGCAAGGTGCGCATGACGGAGATCCAGCGGGCCGGCGCTGGCGGCAGCCTGGCCGAGGCGCCAGCCGGGAAAAATCCCTCGTGAGCGCGGGCGGCGAGCGCAGGGTCGAGGCCTGCGTCTTCGATGCCTACGGCACCCTGCTCGACGTGATGTCCGCCGTGGCCCCGCTCCTGGCCGAGCTCGGGCAGGACGCGACGACGCTGGGCGAGGTCTGGCGGCGCAAGCAGCTCGACTATTCCTGGCTGCGCTCGTTGATGCGCAGCCACCGGGACTTCTGGTCCGTCACCGGCGACTCGCTCGACTACGCGCTCGAGGCGACGGGACTGAAGGGACGGGTCGACCGCGACCGCCTGCTCGCCGGCTACCGCGCGCTCAGCGCCTATCCCGAGGTCCCGGCGGTGCTCGAGCGCCTGCGCGGCGCCGGCCTCGCCACCGCCATCCTTTCGAACGGCGAGCCCGCCATGCTGCGCGACGGCGCCGTCAGCGCCGGCATCGACGGGCTCCTCGATCACATTCTTTCGGTCGAGGAGGTGGGCGTCTTCAAGCCTGCGGCCGAGGTCTATCTGCTCGCCACGCAGCGCCTCGGCCTGCCCGCCCGCAAGGTCGCCTTCGTCTCCTCGAACGGCTGGGACGCCCACGGTGCGGCCTGGTTCGGCTTCCAGGTCTATTGGGCCAACCGCGCCGGCGCGCCCCACGAGCGGCTGCCGGGCGAGCTCGCCGCCGTGATACCCGATCTCCGCCCCCTGCCGGACCTGCTGCTCGACATGACCATGGAGCCCGAGACGAGCGAGGACACGTCGATCCTGCGCTTTGCGGACATCGAGGCCGCCGCGGCGCGGCTGGCCGGCGTGGCCGCCCGCACCCCGCTGCTCGAGAGCGAGGCTCTGAACGGCATGGTCGGCGGCCGCCTCCTGCTCAAGGCCGAGCCCCTGCAGCGCACCGGCACCTTCAAGTTCCGTGGCGCCTACAATGCCATCGCCCAGACCGGCGCCCCGGCCGTGGTGGCCTTCTCCTCGGGCAACCACGCCCAGGGTGTGGCCATGGCCGCACGCCTCCTGGGCAAGGCCGCCACCATCGTGATGCCGGCCGACGCTCCGGCCATCAAGCGTGCCGCCACCGAGGCCCAGGGTGCCACGGTCGTGGCCTATGACCGCCATCGCGAGGTGCGCGAGGAGATCGGCGCCCGCATCGCCGCCGAGACCGGCGCCGCGCTGATCAAGCCCTATGACGATCCGCGCGTGATGGCGGGGCAGGGCACCTGCGGGCTCGAGATCGCCGAGCAGGCGCAACGGCTCGAGGTCCAGCTCGATGCGGCCCTGGTCTGCTGCGGCGGCGGGGGTCTCACCGCCGGCTGCGCCACCGCGCTGGCCCATCTGGTCCCCGGCATCGCCCTCTATGCCTGCGAGCCCGAGGGCCTCGACGACACCACCCGCTCGCTCGATGCCGGCCGGCGCCTCCAGAACAGCCCGGACGCCCGCTCGATCTGCGACGCGCTCCTGGCGCCGACCCCGGGCGAGCTCACCTTCGAGGTCAACCGCCGTCTCCTGAAGGGCGGTCTCGTCGTCAGCGACGCCGAGGTCGAGGAGGCGATGCGCCAGGCCTTCCGCCACCTCAAGATCGTGGTCGAGCCGGGCGGGGCCGTGGCGCTGGCGGCCGCCCTCTCGGGCCGTCTCGACTGCCGCGGCCGCACCGTCGCCGTCGTGCTTTCGGGCGGCAACGTCGACCCGGAGCTCTATGCCCGCATTCTTTCGAGCAGCTGACCGGGTCCCGTCGCCGCGTCAGGCCGTGCCGCGCCGAGACTGCAGCCAATCCAGCATCACCTGGGCATGCGCATCCGGCGGGAACACCGGATAGAAATGGGCGATGATCTGCCCGTCCCGGGCGATCCAGCCCAGGCGCTTGAGCAGCGTCAGCCCCGCCACCTCCATCCTGGGCAGCCGCATCGCGTCAGCGAGCATCAGCTCGGCGTCGCTCAGCACGGGGAAGGGCAGATGCAGGCGGCCGGCCATCTCCTGCTGGTAGTCCGTGTCCTGCGCACTCAGGCCCAGAACGCGACAATCGAGCGCCCCGAAGTCGCGCGCGAGGTCGCGAAAGGCGCATGTCTGCACCGTGCAGCCCCTGGCACCCGGGATTGCGTCCCAGTCCGGCACCAGCGGCGCCTCGCCCGGCCGTCCGGTGCGCGGGAACACGAACACGGCGACGAGCCCCGGCAGCGTGCTCAGATCGACGTCGGGGCCGGAGGTCGCGGGCAGCTTCACGCTCGGCAAGCAGCTGCCGGTCAGGTGGTCCGCCGCACCGTCGTCGACGGGTGCCGGGATGCCGGCCGGCAGGGTCGAGGGATCGTGGGCCGTCGTCATCGTTCGAGCCTCCTGCTGCGACGCCGTGCGCCGATCCTGAGCCGTCTCGCGGCCGCATCTGTCAAGAGCCGCCCCGCCGTGGGTGGCGGGGGCGGCCCCGAGCGGCTATGAGCCAGCCAGTGGAGCCCGCACGAGGGAGCGCTTCCGTGACCCACATCATTCCGTCCTGGCCCCGGCCGGAGCTGCCGATCGCCGGCAGCGAGGCCGTGGTCTTCCCGGTTCGCCGGGTCTTCTGCGTCGGCCGCAACTATGCCGAGCATGCCCGCGAGATGGGCCATTCCGGCCGCGAGGCGCCTTTTTTCTTTGGCAAGTCGCCCGAGGCGCTGACCCTGGCGAGCGAGGTTCCCTATCCTCCCGCCACCAAGGATCTGCACCACGAGGTCGAGCTCGTGGTGGCGCTGGGCAAGGGCGGGCGCGACATCCCGGCCGAGCAGGCGCGAGACCACATCCTGGCCTACGCCGTGGGCATCGACCTGACGCGCCGCGATCTCCAGGCCGAGGCGAAGAAGCTGGCGCGGCCCTGGTACCTCTCGAAGTCCTTCGTCGGTGCCGCGCCCATGGGCCCCCTCCATCTCGCCGAGACGGTGGGCCATCCCCGCAAGGGTGCCATCTGGCTCGAGGTCGACGGACAGACGCGCCAGAATGGCGACCTCGAGGAGATGATCTGGAGCGTCGAGGAGGTTCTGGCCCACCTCTCGGGCCTCGACGAGCTGCTTCCAGGCGACCTCGTCTTCACCGGCACGCCGGCGGGCGTGGGCCAGGTGAGCGCCGGCAGCCGGATGCGTGCCGGCATCGACGGCCTGGGCGAGATCGCAGTCACGCTGGTGGGCTGAGCACCGCAGCGCCCGGTCGCACCGCGGAAGGGCCGGCACTCGGCCCTTCCTCCGGGCGCTTCAGCACGCGCGAGCGGGCATGCCATGAGCGCCGATCCCTCCGCGATCGTCTATCTGCTGGCCGCTCTGCCTCTCGCCCTCAACGTTCTCGTTCACGGCGCCGGCATCCATCTGGCACTGAGGTATGAGGTCCGGCTCGAGAAGAGGAACCTGCGACGCGGCGCTCACGTCGTGGCGAACCTCGTCATCTATGCCATGATCGCGTTGCTTTTGATGCTGCATGCACTCGAGATCATCATCTGGGGCGTCTACTTCTGGCTGGGCGGGTCGCATGTGAGCCTCTCGGACGCCGTGACCTTCGCCGCCACGGCCTACACGACACTCGGATCCTCCAACCCGAGCCCTACGTGGCAACAGCTGGCGAGCCTCGTGGCGATCGTCGGCATGCTGATGTTCGGCTGGTCCACCGGCGCTCTCGTCTGGCTCGTCGGCCGGGTATGGACCAAGGTTTTTCCGATCGAGCGGCCGCCGTCTCCGGCAGCACCTACCGCTCCCTCAGGCGGAAGGGCGGCGAGCGCTCCGGATAGGTCGTGACGACACCAACCGGCATGACGGTGGAGCTGCCCACGATCTCGATGCGGAAGCGGCGGACGATCTTGGCAAGGATCAAGGTCGCCTCGGTCAGCGCGAACTGGGCGCCGATGCAGACCCGGGGGCCTGTGCCGAAGGGGAGGTACGCGTAGCGATCCGGCGGAACGGCGCCCGGCAGGAACCGGGCGGGATCGAAGCGCTCCGGATCGCGCCACAGCTTCTTGTGCCGATGCAGGACCCAGGGCGAGATCACCATCAGCGAGCCTCTCGGCACCGTCTCCTCGCCGATGCGGTCCTCGCGCCTCGCCTCGCGGACGATCGAGAAGGCCGGCGGATAGAGCCTGAGCGCCTCCTGCACCACGGCCTTTGCCAGCTCGAGATGCGGCAGGCCCTCGGAGGCCGTGCCCTCGTCGAGCGCGCCTGCGGCCAGCGCCTCCTCCGCCACGGCCTCCTGCACCCCCGGGGCCAGCGTCAGCAGATAGAGCGCCCAGAATAGTGAAAGGGCCGTCGTCTCGTGGCCGGCGATGATGAGCGTCGCCACCTGGTCGCGAAGAGCATTCTCGCTGAAGCCCTGGCCGCTTTCGGGGTCGCGCGCCGTCACCAGCGCATCGAAGAGGTCACGCGGCGGGCTGGCCGGCGGCATGGCACGTCGCTCGGCGATGATCCGCCCGATCGCTGCCCGGAAGTCCCTTCCGGCCCAGCGTCTCAGATACTCGTGCGGCGAGGGCATCCAAGGTGGCAGCAGGAAGTCGAGGAGATAGGGGCGGGCGAAGGAGCTGCCATACCGCTCGACCGCCGCCCGCAACGAGGATGCGTGCGGGCCCATGGCCTGGGAGAAGAGCGTCTCGCCCGCCACCTCGAGGGTGAGACGCTGCACGAGCTTCAGCAGATCCACCGCCCCCAGCGCCTCGGGGCGGAGGCCGGCCAGCGTCTCGTCGGTGCGCCGCGCCGCCACCGGAGCCAGGATCTCCAGGCTGCGCGGCGCGAACGCCGGGGCGCTGATGCGCCGCTGGCGCCGCCATGCGGCACCCTCGCTGATGAAGAGTCCCTCGCCGATCATCGGCCTCAGGATGCGGATCGTGGCCGGCGTGCGGCCGTAGGCCTCGTGATTGTCGACCAGCACCTGGCGGATCGCCCAGGGCGCGTTGAGGAGAAAGGTCTTGCGGCCGGCGAACGGCCCCGACAGCACGTCCTCCTCGTAGGCGGGCGGCCCCCAGGTGACCAGCGCGTTGCGCCGCACCTGCAGCATGCGCCGCCACATCGGCTGCGGCTGGCTCCAGGGTTTCGGGGCGGGCGGCAGCACCGGCTCGTACCCGGCGATCCGCCGCTGCGCCCCTCCTGCCTCTGTCCCGGCCAACATCTCGGCAGCAGGCATCGCCACTCCTCGATCTCGCGAACGCCCCTGCTTTACGTGGCGGCGGGCGAGGCGGATTTCGAGGGCGGCCTTCAGGGGATGCGGCGCGCCTCGCGGAAGCTGACGAGGCGGCCGCTCGCCTCGTCCCAGAGCGCCAGCCGGACACAGCGCAGGCTCTGGAGCAGGGTGAGCCGGCCCATGGCCGCGAGCTCGGGATGGTCGCGCAGCGGCTCGGTGAGGCGATAGCTCGGGATGCGGCTGCAGAGATGGTGGATGTGATGGATGCCGATGTTGAGCGTCATCCAGCGAAGCACCGCCGGCAGGGCGTAGTGCGAGCTGCCCAAGAGGGCGCTGTCGTGAAAGCTCCAGCTCTTGCCCCGCTCCCAGTAGGTGCCTTCGAACTGATGCTGGACGTAGAAGAGCCAGATCCCGGCGGCGCCGGCCAACATCATGATCGGCAGGTGGACGAGGAGAAAGTCCCGGGTGCCGAGCACCAGGCTCAGCACCACGCCAATGCTTCCGATCGCCGCGTTGGTGAGGAGCGTGCTGAGCCACGATTCCCAGCCCGCATTGGGCAGGCCGACCGGAACTCGGTTGCAGAGCCCGAAGATGTAGATCGGGCCGATCACGAACATGACGAGCGGATGGCGCACGATGCGGTAGCCCAGCCGACCCAGCACCGAGAGGGATCGATACTCGTCGACCGTGAGCGTGCGGATGTCGCCTATTCCACGACGCTCGAGATGGCCCGACGTCGCATGATGGCGGGCATGGGTGCGGCGCCAGTGGTCGTAGGGCGTCAGCGTGAAGACGGCGATGACGCGTCCGACCCAGTTGTCGAGCCGCTGCCGGCCGAAGAACGAGCCGTGGCCGCAATCGTGCTGGATCATGAAGAGGCGGACGAGAAAGGCCGCCGCCGGCACGACCAGGATCATGCCGACCCACAGGTGGAAACGCAGGCTGGCCCAGGCGCCGGCCCAAAGGATGACGAACGGCAGCGCCGTCACCAGCAGCTCGCGGGCTCCCCGCCCAGGGCGCGGCTGGCGATAGCGCTCCAGCATCGCCGCCCAGGCGCGGGCGCCGCGGGAAGGGGTGATGGTGCTGGCGGGCGACCCGGCGAGGACGCCTTCGGGCTCGGTGATGGAATGGGGCATCGTATGGAGGGCTTCGTGTTGGCGGGTGGCGGCGACCAGCCCCATCCGGCTTGGCTAGCCGGCCGAAGCCTGCGACGCGATGAGCGAGGGTAGCGGATTTTGCATGGCATCGCTCGCAAAATCGCCAAGCGAATTCTCGCACCGGCGGCCGCCCGGAGGGTCGCGGACGAGTGGCGCGCTTGAGCGCGGACCTTGCGGTTGCTAGGCTTCTGTGACGACCTGTCGGCTACGCAGCCGGCTGGCCATAGCGAGCAGGGAGGCTCGACAATGCGACATCTGATTGGCTGGTGCCGTTGCGCTGGCGGTGGCGACGACGGCGATGGCCACATTGACCTCGGCGCCGGCCGCAGGCGCAGGACAAGAAGTGCACGATCGCGCTGATTCCGGGCCTCACGACCGACGCCTTCTACATCACCATGCGCAAGGGTGCCGAGTTCGCGGCCAAGGCGGTGGGCTGTGAGCTGATCTTCCAGGGCGCCCCGGACTTCAACCCGGTGACCCAGGTGCCGGTGCTGCAGGCGGTTATCGCGCGCAAGCCCGACGTCATCCTGATCGCACCCACCGACAAGCAGCAGCTGATCGCACCCCTGAAGCAGGCGGTCGACGCCGGCATCCCGGTGATCACCGTCGACACCTTCATCGACGACGGCAAGTATCAGGACGGCGACGGTCCCGGCGATTTCCCGCTCTCCTACATCGCCACCGACAATGTCCTGGGCGGCTTCCTCGCAGGCATTGCGCTGGCGCAGAAGATCGATCAGCGCGGCAAGGTCTACGTCTCGAACGTGAAGCCCGGCATCTCGACGACCGATCAGCGCGAGGAGGGCTTCAAGCTCGCCATGCGCCAGTATCCGAACATCACGGTGCTCGACACCCAGTTCAACGACGACGACGCCAACAAGGCCTCGGCCCAGGTCCAGGCGGTCTATGCCAGGAACCAGGATCTGGCCGGCATCTTCGGCGCCAACCTCTTCTCGGCCATCGGCGCCGCCGACGGCGTCAAGGCGCTGGGCCAGAGCGGCAAGATCCGCGTGGTGGCGTTCGATGCGCCGACCCGTATCGTGGATGACCTGAAGTCCGGCCTGATCGACCTCGCCGTGGCGCAGCACCCGGCCGAGATCGGCTATTACGGTGTCATGACCGCCTTCGCCGTGATCAACCACCAGTCGGTGCCGCCCCATATCGGCACCGGCGCCACGATCATGACGAAGGACAATATCGACGATCCGGACGTCCGTAAGTTCGTCTACTCCGACTGATCGCAAAGGCGGGGCGGCCGACGATAACGACGTCGCCGCCTGCGGCCGCCCCACCAGGCGATAGCCCCCATGCACGCAACGCTCGACCTGCCGACAGAGGCGGCGCGCCGCCATCCGGCGCTGGCCTTCCTCGCCGTCTTCTGGCCCTGGCTCTTCCTCGCGCTTCTCCTCGTCTTCTTCGAGAGCTGGGCACGGCTGGCCTATGGCATCTCGTTCCTCGTCAACCCGTACAACCTCCAGAGCATCGCCCTCTTCGCCGCGATGCCGCTGCTGCTGGCGCTGGGCCAGACCTTCGTCATCATCTCAGGGGGCATCGACCTCTCGACCGGCTTCGTGATGGGGCTCTCGGCCGTCGTGATGGCGAGGCTCATGCAGACCCTGACCCCCGTCGACCCGGGCCTGGCGCTCGCGGCCGGCATCGGCTTTGCGTTTCTCGTCAGCCTGATCCCCGGCGTGATCAACGGCGTCCTCATCTCGCGGCTCAACGTGCCCCCCTTCATCGGCACGCTCGGCATGTACGGCGTCGCCCGTGGCGCCGGCTTCCTCGCCGCGGGCGGCACCACCGTGCCCGTCAACAATCCCTGGCTCTTCGCCATGGGCAACGGCAAGCTCCTGGGCGTGCCGATCCCCGTCGTCATCACGATCGTCCTGGTCCTGGCGATCCACTGGGTGCTCTCGCAGAGCCGCTTCGGCCAGTACACCTACGCGCTCGGCGGCAACCGCATCGCCGCCATCCGCGCCGGCATCAACGTCCGCCGCCACACGCTCCTGCTCTACATGCTCTCGGCCGCCTCGGCGGGCGTCGCCGGGATGGTCTACACGGCCCGCTTCTCGGCTGGTGCCGCCCAGGCCGGCGAGCCCCTGCTCCTGGACAGCATCGCCGCCGTCGTCATCGGCGGCGCCTCGCTCTTCGGCGGCTCGGGCACGGTCATCGGCACCGTCATCGGCGCGCTCATCATCGCCGTCATCCAGTACGGGCTCGTCTTCATCAACGTCGAGCCGTTCTGGCAGTTCGTCGCGGTCGGCATCGTCATCATCGTCTCGGTGCTGATCGACCAGTCGCGCGACCGTCTCACGGGCGAGGCCAAGACCGATGCCTGAGCCGATCCTGCGCTGCGAAGGCGTCTCCAAGCGCTTCGGCGGCGTCCATGCGTTGCAGAACGTCAGCTTCGAGGTCGAGAAGGGCGAGGTTCTGGCGCTCGCCGGCGACAACGGGGCCGGCAAGTCGACCCTCATCAAGTCGATCTCGGGCGTTCATGCCCCGAGCGAGGGGACCATCTGGTTCAAGGGCCAGCGCGTCAGCTTCGCCAACCCGCGCGCCGCCCGCGAGGCCGGCATCGAGACGATCTACCAGGACCTGGCCCTGGCCGATAATCTCGACGTCGGCGCCAACGTCTTCCTCGGCCGCGAGCCGATGCGGCGCTTCCTGGGCGTCCTGCCGATGGTCGACCGCAAGCGGATGCGGGCGGCCGCCAGCGAGGTCCTGGACACGCTCGAGATCGACATCGCCCAGGCCAAGCTCGCCCGCCCGGTGCGCCAGCTCTCGGGCGGCCAGCGCCAGGCCGTCGCTATCGGCCGCGCCATCTACTGGAACGCCGAGCTTCTCATCATGGACGAGCCCACGGCGGCCCTGGGCGTGCCCGAGCAGCGCAAGGTCAAGGAGCTGATCCTTCGCCTCAAGACCCAGAACGTGGCGGTGGTCTTCATCAGCCACAACCTCATCGACATCTTCGACGTCGCCGATCGCATCATGGTCCTCCGCCGCGGCCAGAAAGCCGGCGAGCGCCGGCCGGCCGAGACGACCCACGACGAGATCGTCAAGCTGATGGTGTCGGGGTAGGCCTCGTCCAGCAGGGACCACGGTCATTCATCCGCGCATTCTGGAGCTCGAGGCCGTCTCCGGAATCTAGATCCAGCGTCTGTCGGCAGTGAACTCGATGGTCAGCCACTGCCCCGGCCTCGGGCCGCCCAGGGCCGCCACGATCTCCTCCCTGATCCGGTCGAGGTCGGCGAAGGTTCTGAGCTTGGTGTCCGCGGGCGCCACGAAGCCGATCTCGATGAACTGGGCGCGGCCGGCCTGGACGACGTGGATGCGGTGGTCGGAAAAGCCGTGGCGCTCGACGACGGCCGCGGCGACCGCCTCGACGGTGCCCGCCAGCTCGGCTGGTGCCAGCTGGAGAACCTGTCTCGCCCCGTTCCAGACGGTCTGGATCGGCAGAGGCAGCAGGCAGAGGGCGGCCACGGCCAGGATCAGGGAGTCGACGAAGCGGGCGAGGTGAGCGGCTGGGGTCGCCAGGAGGGCGGCGCCGATCAGGAAGCTGATGCACAAGGAGAGGCTCAGCGAGCCGCCCAGCAGCCAGCCCCGCGCATCGATGCGCAGGAGGTCCGAGCTGAGGCCCGATGCTCGTCGGCGCACCAGCACGAACATGGCGAGGCTGAGGAGCCCGACGCTGCCGGAGTAGACGGCGCTCGGCCCGAGCGCGATCAGATGGCCACCGGCGAGAAGGCCCGCCATCCCGTCGATGATCGCGTAGACGCAGGCCATGCCGAGGACCATGCCGTTGAGGACGGCGAGCTGCGGCTCGAGATGCCAGTAGCCGTACTGGAAGCGATCATCGTCGCCCCGCGCGATCAGCCGCGACACGAGCAGCGCCGCGCCGGTCATGGTCACGTCGATCAGGCCATAGAAACCGTCGAAGACGATCGAGCGCGACCCTGCCCAGAGGCCGAAGCCGACGCCCGCGAGGCTGACGAGCAGGGTTGCGCCGAGCGAAAGTCGGAGAAGGCCCTGCTCGCGGGCGCTCTCTTCCTTCGAGAGTTTGACGGAGGGCCAATCGACATCCCGTTCGGCCATCCGCCTCGACCCCGCCCTCGATGCCCCGAGCCCATTCTCCCGATCGCCGTGCCGGGCGCAACGACGGCGATGAAGGAGGGGAGCAGGGCCGCCGCCATCTGCTCTGCGACGTGCCGTGACAGGGCGCCGTTGAGCTGGGCTTCCTCGTGTGCGCCGCGGTTGCGCAAGCGTCGGCGATGGTATCGAAGCGGATCTGCATGGTCGGCCCCGTCCCGATCGGCCGCGGCTTTTCGCTGTAGCCAGCGAGTGCGGGCCGGTGGGATAGAGAGCCTGTGGCCCAAGCCCGCTCGCGGGTCCGACAGGGGGGAGATCGCATCATGCTGCTGGCGCCCGGAATCACGCCGCCCGGCCAAGGCCTGGGCGGGGTCGTCTGGAACGTCCTCGGCCACACCTATTGGCCGAAAGCCGAGGCCGACGACTGCTTCTGCTTCGAGACGCTGGACCCGCCCGGCACGTTTGTCCCGCCGCACATCCATCCCTTCCAGGACGAGTTCATCTACATCCTCGAGGGCAGCCTCGACCTGCGCCTCGGCGACGAGCAGCATGCCGCCGGGCAGGGTGCCCTGGTCCGCATGCCGCGCGGAATTCCGCACGCCTACTACAACAACTCCGGCAAGCCGACCCGCGCGCTCTTCTGGGTGACGCCGGCCGGCCGTCTGAGGAAGCTTTTCGACGAGCTGCACGACCTCACCGACCCCGAGGAGGTCGTCCGCCTCTCCAAGCTGCACGAGGTCGACTTCCTCCCACCCGAGTGAGATCGAGACGGCACTATTCGGCTGCGGCACGCCGCCACGTCCGGCAGCCGTGCCGTTGACGCTTGCCCTTCGCCGGCCGACGCATCGGCCGCAAGGCTCGTCCCCTTGGGTCCCGCCCGACCCACCGAGGACGTAGGACAAATGACAGGGGAGGACGCAGGATGCGTCGGTCTCGCTTTGTTGTCTTTCCGCTCGCTCTGGGCGGTCTTCTCGTTGCGGCCGTGCCGGCCTTCGCCCACGCCCATCTCGATCACGCCGTTCCGGCCATGAGCGGCACGGTGGCCCAGGCGCCGGCCCAGCTCGAGCTCTTCTTCACCGAGGGGGTGGTGCCGCATTTCTGCCGGGTCGAGCTGCTCGATCCGCACGGCAAGCAGGTCAAGACGGGTGCCCCCGAGACCGCCAAGGGCAACACGAGCGAGCTGCTCGTCGCTCTGCCGAAGCTCGCGGCCGGCACCTACACCGTCGACTGGCACGCCACCTCCGAGGACTCGCACAAGACGAAGGGTAGCTACAAGTTCACGGTGGAGCACTGAGCGGGCAGGGCGCCCCGAGCGTGCCGGCCGGCTGAGCATGGATGCGGTCGTGGCGCTGGCACCGCTGCGCGGCGCTCACATGGCGGCCCTGCTCTCGCTCCTTGGTGCCCTCGTCTTCCTCGCCGTCGTGGCTCCGTACGCCGGTGCTCCCGCAAGGCGGCGTCTGCGGCGTCTCGCCTGCGTCAGCGCCGGCCTCTCCTTGATCCTCGGTGCCGCCTGGCTCGTCGGGACGGCCGGCTACATCGCCGGCGCCGACGGCTTGGCCGGGGCCGTGGCCGCCGTCCCCGCAGTCGTCACCTACATGGGCTTCGGCAAGCTGCTGGTGGCGAGGCTGGCGCTCCTGGCCGTGGCCGTTGTCGTGCTGCTCGACCTCGCAGCATCGCCGCTGATCGGCCTGGCGCTCGCCGTCCTGGCGGTGGCGCTCCAACCCCTCCTGGCCCATGCCGGCGCCAATGGCGCCATCGTCCCGATCGTCGCCGAGATGCTTCATCTGTTGGCCGTCGGTGCCTGGATCGGCGGACTTCTCCCGCTCCTCCTCTCCCTCTCGGCCGGCGCCGCGGCCGACGCCACCCGGGCCCTGCGCCGGTTTTCCGTCCTGGGCATGGTCGCCGTCGGCATCATCGCCGCGAGCGGCGTCACGATGGCCGCGGCCATGGCGGGCGGCGTGCCCGGCCTGCTCGGCACGCCCTACGGCCTCGTGCTTCAGCTCAAGACCGGCCTCTTCGTGGCCGTGCTCGCGCTGGCCGCGCTGAACCGCTTCGTTCTGGCCGGCCGGCTCGAGGAGGCCGGATCGCGTTCATCCGTTCCCCTGCTCCGAGCGCTGCGCCTCTCGATCGCGGCCGAGCTTGGCCTCGGCCTGCTGATCGTTCTCGCAGCAGGCACCCTCGCCAGCCTGCCGCCGGGCTCCGAGGAGGCTCCCGCGTCACTGCCCTGGCCACCGATCCTCGCCACCCTCGCCGTCCAGGCTGCCGCCCTCGCCGTCGTGGCGATGCTCTGGATCCGCTGCCACGGCCTCCTCCCGCACCCTCTCCGGAGCGATCCTTCATGACTGTCCACCGCCGCCGACACGGACCGCGTGCAGCAGCCAGAGCGCTTGCCGTGCTCGTGCTTGCCCTTGTCTTTCCCTGGCCGGCTCTTGCCGATGGCTCGGTCACGGTCGATGGAGCGTGGTTCCGCTATCTCCTGCCGCAGGTCCCGGCCGGTGGGTACATGACGCTGCACAATGGCGGCGACCAAACGGCCGTGCTGACCTCGGCGGCGTCGCCCGCCTGCGGCACGATGATGCTCCACCGCACCGACAGCAGCGGCGGCACAGAGCGCATGGTGATGGTGAAGTCGGTCGCGGTGCCGGCGGGCGGAAAGCTCGCCTTCGCCCCCGGCGGCTATCACCTGATGTGCATGCAGCCCAGGATGAAAGCCGGCGACAGCGTGCCGGTCACGCTCGCCTTCGAGGACGGCCGGAAGGTCACCGCCTCGTTCCGCGTCTACCCCGGCAACGAGACGCCCAAGAGCCCCTAGACCCGCGACCCGAGCGGCGCGGCCCGGTTGCGCGGCTTCGCGGCGGGGCCCACCTGCGACGATGCAGGTGCGGGATTGCCGAGGAGAGATCGCATGGGCCTGAGGTCGCCGCAGACATGTCGGCGCCTTGGCGTGCGGCGCCGCCACATGCTGGCGCTGGTGCCGCTGGCCGGTCTTTTGCTCGTCGGGCACGCCAAGGCCGCGGAGCCCGAGATCATCGGCGTCTCGGGCGCCGTTCCCTCCCTCGACCTCGCGATGACGGATGCCACGACCGGCAAGCCCGTCACGGCCCAGGACTTCCGGGGCAAGGTCGTGATGCTCTATTTCGGCTACACGCAATGCCCGGACGTCTGCCCGCTGACCCTGCAGAACCTGGCGGACGTGCTGAAGCGGCTGGGCAAGGCCGCGGACGACGTGCGCGTCCTTTTCGTCACCGTCGACCCCAACCGCGACACGCTGCCGATCCTCAAGGACTACACCGCCATCTTCGCACCGCAGATCGTGGGCCTCAGGGGCGGCGCCAACGACCTCGCGCGTCTCGCCCGCCGCTACCGCATCGGCTACTCGGTGACCCCCGCCAGGGACGGCCAGCCTTACGAGGTCACCCACTCCTCGGCGATCTACGTCTTCGACCGCGAGGGCGACCCGAAGCTTCTGATCCCTACCCTCGCAAGCGCCGATGCCGACGTCACCGCCATTGCGGCAGACGTGCAAAAGCTCCTGCGTGACGAAAAAGAGCGGATGGCTCGGGGGGCTCTTTTGATGCGGCCGACGGCCTGGAGCCGGGAAGCCTGATGGCTGCCACCTCGTCATCGTCCCGCCTGCCGGGCACCGATCTGCTGCCCTTCCTGCGAGAGCTGGTCACGGGCCGTCCGTCCGTCGATCGCGTCGTCCCGCTCGGCATCCTTCTAGCCGGCGCCGTCATCGCCTGGCTCTGCCACGCCTTCCCGGCGGCCATGCCGTTCTGGATGCCCTGGGAGTTCTCCTGGCTCGCCTGGCTCGGCACCGCCCTGCCGGTCTGGTGGTACCTGCGCGGCACGGCACTGCTGCCCGAAGCCGAGCGCCCGCACCCCGCCCGCCGCGCCGCCTTCCTCTTGGGCATGCTCGTCATCTACACAGTCCTCCAGACCCGTTTTCTGTACCTGGCCGAGCACCTTTTCTTCCTCAATCGCATCCAGCACGTGGCGATGCACCATCTGGGCCCGTTCCTGGTGGCGCTGGGCGTCGCCGGCGCGCCGCTGCGACGCGCGATGCCGCAGGCCGCCGTCCGGCTGCTCGACGCCGGGCCGGTTCGGCGGATGACGGCCGTGCTGCAGCAGCCGCTGCTCGCCGCCGCCCTCTTCGTCGGTCTCGTGGCCTTCTGGCTGATCCCGCCCATCCACTTCCGCGCCATGATCGACCAGAACCTCTTCTGGGTCATGAACTGGAGCATGGTCCTGGACGGGCTCTTGTTCTGGTGCCTCGTCCTCGACCCGCGACCCCGCCCGCCGGCGCGCCTGAGCTACGGTATCCGCGCGGCGCTCGCGGCCGGCGTCATCTTCCCGCAGATCCTGATCGGCGCCCTGATCGTCTTCTCGGGCCAGGACCTCTACCCCTACTATACCTTCTGCGGCCGCCTCTATCCGTCGATCGGGCCGATGTATGACCAGTTCGTCGGCGGCTTCGTCATCTGGGTCCCGACCGCGATGATGAGCGTCATCGGCCTCCTCCTGGTCCTCAACCACCTCCGCCTGCACGAGGAGGCCGCCGAGCCCTCCGACGACCCCGAAGCCGCCCGCATGAGCGCCCTCGCCGCCCGCTGGACGGGGCGGTAGCGCCGCGGAGCCCCCCGGCGCCTCAGCGCGCCAGGATGCCCTCCAGCACCGCCCGATCGCGCTCGACGATCGAGACGAGCGCATCCATCACCGCCCGCACGCGCGGCGAGCGGCGCAGATCGGGATGGACGAGGAGCCAGATCTCGCGGCTGACCGGCGGCTCCGCCGTCTCGATCTCGGTCAGCATCGGATCGTGGTCGGCGAGGAAACGCGGCAGCGCCGCGACGCCGAGCCCGGCCCGGGCCGCCTCGTGGATCGTCGCCAGATCGTTGGCCCGGAGCACGAGCGGCCGGCCCGCCGCGACGCGCAGAAGCCAGCGCTGCTGCGGCACGTCGCCGAGGCTGTCGTCATAGCCGAGAAAGACACGGTCGGCCGGCGGGGTCTGGGCGGCGTAGCTCGTGCCCGCGTAGAGCCCATAGGCAAGAAGAGAAAGGCGTCGCGCGACGATGGCGCCATCCGTGGGCCGTGAGAGGCGGATCGCGACGTCGGCCTCCCGGCGGCCGAGGCTCGCGGCCCTGGGCTCGCCGATCAGCTCGAGCTCGATGCTCGGATGGGCGGCGCGCAAGGGGCCGAGGCGAGGCGCCAGGAAGCGGCTGGCCAGCACCGGCGGCGCCGAGACCCGCACCGTTCCGGCCACGCCGGCCACACCCAGCACCCGTCGCTCGAGGCGCAGGATCTCGTCCTCGACGCGCCCCGCATCCTCGGCCAGCCGCTCGCCCTCGGGCGTCAGCTGCCAGCCGCGCGCCAGCCGGTCGAACAGCCGCACACCCAGCGCCGCCTCGAGCGCGTCCGCGCGCCGTGCCACGGTCGTATGGTCGACCCCGAGCCGCCGCGCCGCGCCCGACAGGCTGCCTGCGCCGGCCAACGCCAAAAAGTGCCTGAGATCGCTCCAGTCGATCGACATCGGTGGATTCCCGCGCGGAGATCGTGCGTAATCGTGCGATTTCCGAGCGAGGGCGCGCAAGCGATATCTCCCCTGGCTTCTTCCCTGTGCCAGCCAAGGAGACCCGCATGGTCCAGACAGTGCGCTTCTACGAGCCCGGCGGCCCCGACGTGCTGCGGGTCGAGGACCTCGAGCTGCCGCCGCCCGGCCCTGGCGAGGTGCAGATCCGGCATCTCGCGATCGGCATCAACTTCGTCGACATCTATCAGCGCACCGGCCTCTACCCGGTGCCGGCGCTGCCGTCCGGGCTCGGTGTCGAGGGTGCCGGCATCGTCGAGGCCGTTGGCGCGGGGGTGGAGGGCTTCGCGCCCGGCGCCCGGGTGGTCTATGGCGGCCTTCCGGTGGGCGGCTATGCGGAGGCGCGCAACCTGCCCGCCTGGCGCCTGGTCCCGCTGCCGGGCGGGCTCGAGCCGGTTGCGACGGCCGCGCTCTTCCTCCGCGGCATCACGGCCTTCATGCTGCTCGAGCGGGTCCGGCCGGTGCGTCCCGGCGACGTGCTCCTGGTGCACGCCGCTGCCGGCGGCCTGGGCCTCCTCCTCACCCAGTGGGCCAAGCGCCTGGGTGCCCGCGTCATCGGCACGGTCGGCAGCGCCGCGAAAGCCGAGACGGCCTGCGCCAACGGCCTCGACCATGCGCTTCTGTACCGCGAGCAGGATTTTGTCGGCGAGGTCCGCCGCCTCACCGACGGCCGGGGCGTCGACTATGCGATCGACGGGATCGGCGGCGAGACCCTGATCAAGACCCTCGAGGCGGTCCGGCCCTTCGGCATGGTGGCGAGCGTCGGGCAGGCCGGCGGCCCGGTCCGCCCGATCGACATCGCCGAGCTCGGCCCGGGCCGCTCGCTGAGCCTCGCCCGCCCGAGCGTGCTGCGGCTGACCGCCGACCCGAGCAGCTACCGGGAAGCTTCCCGGGCGGTCCTGGCGATGGCGGTCGACGGCCTCGCCGCCGGCATCGGCGGCACTTGGCCGCTCGCCGCCGCAGCCGAGGCCCACCGGGCGCTCGAGGCGGGGCGGACCACGGGCTCCCTGCTCCTCGTCCCCGACTGAGCCGGGGCCCGGCGGCGCCTGCAGCCGACACTGCCTGGAACGCATGGCATGGCATGGAGTTGAGAAAAAAGCTGCTACGGAACGCTCATGCCCCATGCCTCCTCCCGCCGCGTCGTCTACGCGGCGCTCGCCGGCAACTTGCTTGTCGCCGTCACCAAGCTCGTGGCGAGTTTCTTCACGGGCAGCTCGGCGATGCTGAGCGAGGCCATCCACTCCTTCATCGACACCGGCGATCAGGGCCTTCTGCTTCTCGGCATGCACCGCGCGACGCGGCCGCCGGACAAGGAGCATCCCTTCGGCCACGGGCACGAGCTCTATTTCTGGTCCTTCGTCGTCGCGATCATGATCTTCGCGCTCGGCGGCGGCGTCTCGATCTATGAGGGCATCATCAAGCTGCACGAGCCCGCGGCGCTCGAGCACGTCTGGGTCAGCTACGTGGTCCTGGCGCTCGCCTTCTGCTTCGAGGGCTGGTCCCTGCGTGCCGCGATCCAGGAGTTCCGCAAGGAGAAGGGCAACGACGGCTGGCTGCGCGCCGTTCGCCGCAGCAAGGACCCCACGGTGTTCACGGTGCTGCTCGAGGACAGTGCTGCGCTCCTGGGTCTCGTCTTCGCCTTTGCCGGCATCGCGTTGGGCCAGCTCTTGGACCTGCCGATGCTGGACGGTGTCGCGGCCGTTCTGATCGGCTGCCTGCTGCTCGCCGTCGCGGCCTTCCTCGCGAATGAGACGAGGAGCCTCCTGACTGGCGAGGCGGCCCATCCGGCCGTCGTCGCCGCCCTGCGTCGCCTGCTCGAATCGGATTCCGCCGTGGCGGGCGTCAACGATCTCCTGACGATGCATTTCGGCCCTCGCGACATCCTTCTCGCCGCCAGCCTCGACTTCAAGGACAGCCTCGACAGCGGCGCCGTGGAATCCGCCGTCGCCCGCCTCGACAGGCGGATCAAGGAGGCCCACCCCGAGGTGACGCGCATCTTCGTCGAGGCGCGCCGCGGCCCTGCCTCGCAGGCTCCGGCCGCCAGCTAGCCTGCTCCGATGCCCTGCCGCTCACGGCGCCGGACTCGCACGCCCGAGCCAACGCCGAGGCAGGCAGCGGCAACCACCCCGGGTAGCATCCTCGTGAGAACATGGAGAAATCTCATGCGCGTCCGGCTTCTTCAGCTATAAGGCTCCATTGTCGGTGGAGTACGCTTCATGGTTGATAAAGGTTCTCGGCAGGGGCGCTCGAGATCGCCGCTGATGGGCCTCTTCATCGTAGCCACGCTCCCGGCTGGCCGGCTCGTCGGCCGGATCGTGGGCGCATCGGGTGATCTCGCGGTCGTCGCGGCCCTCGAGGAGAGCGAGATCCCGGGTCCGGGGCTGCTGCTGCTCAAGCTGAGCGGCGTGGCGCTGCCGGAGGGTCGCTGCCGTCTCTTCCGTACCCGCGACGAGCTGGCCCGGGCAGCGCCGTGGGTGTCGCCGGCACCGGTTCCTGGCGTACCGCGGCGGCGCTCGCCACCGAGGCTCGTGGCTACCGACACGCGATCGGCCGACATCTGAGCGGGGCTTGGTGAGGCGCGCTTGGCGTTGCCCGGCCCGCGTCCCGGCAAGGCGCTCCGCATGCCCTGGTGCCGCCCACCTCATGGTCGGAGGTGGCAGGCGGGGCCGCCGCGCGACGTTAGGCCGCTGTCACCGGTAAGGTCTCTGGCGGTTCTAGCCTGGGCGAGGGGCAAATGGGGACGGAGGCGGGGCCCCGCCTTCATGCGGCTCTAGCCACCCGTGCCGCAGCCTCGGCTGCCGTGGCGCCCTTCAGTATGGTCGCCTGGGGGCGGAGTGTCCGGGTCGTGCCGCGTTGTTGCGCAGCGCAATCACCAGCCGGTAAAAGAGCATTCACTCAGGGTTTGCCCCGCGCGGCCTCGTTCAATCGTTCGACCCCGGCGTTCTGGCTTGTCGGGCGCGGACGGCAATGGTCAGGATGGAGATGATGCGTCGCATCCGTAAGGTCGTGTTTCCCGTCGCCGGACTAGGCACGCGCATGCTGCCGGCGACCAAGGTGCTGCCCAAGGAGATGCTGCCGGTCGTCGACAAGCCGATCGTCCAGTACGCGGTCGAGGAGGCCGCTGCCGCCGGTGTGGAGACGTTCATCTTCATCACGGGCCGGGGGAAGGCCGTCATCGAGGATCATTTCGATCGCGCGGTGGAACTCTTCGATACCTTGGCCAGGCGCCGCAAGACCAGCGAGCTCGAGACGCTGACCGGCGGCCTGCCCGTGCCGGGCGAGATGGTCTATCTCCGCCAGCAGGAGGCCAAGGGGCTAGGTCACGCCGTCTGGTGCGCCCGCCACATCGTCGGCGACGAGCCCTTCGCGGTGATGCTCGTCGACGACCTCATCGACGCCAAGACGCCCTGCCTCGCTCAGATGGCCGAGGCCCATGAGCGGACCGGCGGCAATGTCGTGGCCGTCATGGAGGTGCCGTCCGAGCACACCGCGCGCTACGGCGTCCTCGATCCGGGGGCCATCGATGATCGGCTGATCGAGGTGCGTGGCCTCGTCGAGAAGCCGGCGCCCGAGGTGGCGCCCTCGCGGCTCGCCGTGATCGGCCGCTACGTGCTGATGCCCGAGGTGTTCGGCCATCTCGACCGGCACGAGGTCGGTGCCGGCGGCGAGATCCAGCTCACCGACGCCATGGCGGCGATGATCGGCTCCACGCCGTTCCACGGCCTGCGCTTCGAGGGCGAGCGCTTCGATTGTGGCGACAAGCTCGGCTATCTCGAGGCGATCGTGGCGCTGGCCAGCCGGCGTCCGGAGCTGGCCGAGGGCATGAAGGCCATTCTTCGTCGTTACGGCTGACATTGCTCCGGTCCGGCTCTGGCTGGGCCTGACCCATAAGGGGAGTGTTCGATGCGGATTGCGATGATCGGCAGCGGCTATGTCGGGCTCGTCTCCGGCGCGTGCTTTGCCGAGTTCGGTGTCGAGGTTGTCTGCGTCGACAAGGCGGCCGAGAAGATCGAGATGCTGCGCAAGGGCGACATCCCGATCTACGAGCCCGGCCTGCAGGCCATGGTGGCGCGCCACGCCGAGGCGGGCCGGCTCACCTTCACGACCGACCTCGCCGAGGCGATCGACGGTGCCGATGCCGTCTTCATCGCCGTCGGCACCCCCACCCGTCGCGGCGACGGCCATGCCGACCTCACCTACGTCTTCTCGGCCGCCGAGGAGATCGCCGAGAATCTCAAGGCGCCGACGCTCATCGTCACCAAGTCGACCGTGCCTGTCGGCACCGGCAGGAAGCTCCTCAAGTTCTTCCGCACACGCCGGCCCGACCTCGATATCGAGGTCGCCTCGAACCCCGAGTTCCTGCGCGAGGGCTCGGCCATCGAGGACTTCCTCAGGCCCGATCGTGTCGTCTGCGGTGCCGAGAGCGAGCATGCGCGGTCCGTCCTCTCGGCCCTCTACAGGCCGCTTGAACCTGATCGAGACGCCGATCCTCTTCACGACGATCGAGACGGCCGAGCTGATCAAGTACGCGACCAACAGCTTCCTCGCGACCAAGATCACCTTCATCAACGAGATGGCCGACCTCTGCGAGCAGGTCGGCGCGGATGTCCAGCAGGTCGCCAAGGGCATCGGCCTCGACGGCCGTATCGGCCGCAAGTTCCTGCATGCGGGGCCGGGCTATGGCGGCTCCTGCTTTCCCAAGGACACGCTGGCCCTCCTGCGCACGGGCGAGCATTTCAACTCGCCGCTCAGGATCGTCGAGACGGTCGTCAGCGTGAACGAGGGCCGCAAGCGGCGCATGGTCAGGAAGATCGTCGACGCCTGCGGCGGCAGCGTCGCCGGCAAGACGATCGGCGTGCTGGGCGTCACCTTCAAGCCCAACACCGACGACATGCGCGACAGCCCGAGCCTCGTCATCGTGCCCGCCCTGCAGGGGGAGGGTGCCACCGTTCGTGCCTTCGATCCGGAAGGCATGAAGGAGGCCGAGAAGCTCATGCCGGGCGTCCAGTGGTGCAAGGATCCCTATGCGGTCATGGAGAAGGCAGACGCCCTCGTCCTGATGACCGAGTGGAATATCTTCCGCGCCCTCGACCTCGAGCGCGTCCACGAGCTCATGCGCACGCCTCTGATCGTGGACTTGAGGAACGTCTTCGATCCGGCCGAGGTGGCAAATGCGGGCTTCGCCTATGCCGGCATCGGCAGGCCGGCGATTTCTGCGAGCTGAGCCGCCGTCCGGATCTCCAGGTCCGGTCGGTCGGGGAGCATCTGATAGACAAAATCATTCTTGGAGGAAGAGGACCTGCATGACCGAGCCGGGGCATCGTTTCCATCCGACGATCCTGCGTGAGTACGACATTCGTGGCATCGTCGGCGAGACGCTGTTCCCGGCGGACGCGCGGGCGATCGGCCGGGCCTTCGCCACGATCGTCCTGGCCAGGCGGCGGCAAGCGCGTCTGTGTCGGCCGCGACGGGCGGCTGAGCTCGCCCGAGCTCGAGGCCGCCGTCGTCGAGGGGGTGCGTGCGGCGGGCGCCGACGTCCTCCATATCGGCCTCGGGCCCGACGCCGATGCTCTACTACGGCGTTCACGAGCTCGGGGCGTCGGGGGGCATCCAGGTCACCGGCTCGCACAACCCGCCGTCGCACAACGGCTTCAAGATGATGCTCGGGACGAGCCCCTTCTTCGGCGACGGCATCCAGGAGATCGGCCGGCGCGCCGCCGCAGGGGACGTGGCGAGCGGCGCCGGCGGCCTCGAGGAGATCGACATCTTCGAGCGCTACGTGGCGCGCCTGCTCGAGGACTATCACGGCACCCGGCCGCTCCGCGTCGTCTGGGACGCCGGCAACGGCGCCGCCGGCCCCGCCATGCAGGCGCTGGCCGACCGGCTGCCGGGCCGGCATCGCTGCCTCTTCGCGGAGATCGACGGGCGCTTCCCCAACCACCATCCCGACCCGACCTTGCCCGAGAACCTCGAGCATCTCGTCGCCGCCGTCGCGGAGGACGGGGCCGAGATCGGTATCGCCTTCGACGGCGATGGTGACCGCATCGGCGTCGTCGACGGCCGGGGACGGATCATCTACGGCGACCAGATCCTCCAGATCCTGGCGGCCGACCTGCTCGGCCGGCACCCCGGCGCCACGATCATCGCGGACGTCAAGGCGAGCAAGGTGCTGTTCGACGAGGTGGCCCGGCTCGGCGGCAAGCCCCTCATGTGGAAGACCGGCCACTCGCTGATCAAGGCCAAGATGGTCGAGACCGGCGCCCCCCTTTCCGGCGAGATGTCGGGCCATATCTTCTACAAGGATGGCTTCTACGGTCACGACGACGCGCTCTATGTGGCGATGCAGGCTCTTGGACATCCTGGCGCGGGGACAGCGCTCGCTGGCCGAGATCCGCGATGCCATGCCCGAGACCTTCAACACGCCCGAGCTGCGCTTCGACTGCTCCGAGGAGCAGAAGTTCGAGGCGATCCGCCGCCTCAAGGAGCAGCTGCGCGCCGAGGGCGGCGAGGTGAGCGAGGTCGACGGCGTGCGCGTCACCACGGCCGAAGGCTGGTGGCTGCTGCGGGCCTCGAACACCCAGGCCGTGCTGGTCGCCCGTGCCGAGGCGCAGAGCGCCGAGGCCCTCGACCGTCTCAAGGACGAGATCCGCCGTCGCCTGACCGACGTGGGCCTCGAGCCCCCGACAACCCTCTAAGGCGGTCGATGGCAGCGAGCGCGCTTCCCGGGCTGACGGCGGCGGACGGCGACATCGCGGCGGACGTGCTGCCCGATGGGCCAGCACCCCTGCTGCCGCTGCCGACGATCCGGCTCAGGGCACCCGACGGCCTGGAGCTTCGCGCCGCCCTCATCCGCCCGCCCGCGATGGCGGCCCGTGCGACGGTCGTCCTGCTGACCGGTCGGGCCGAGTTCATCGAGAAGTATGCCCAGACGATCGGCGAGCTGACCGCGGCCGGGATTCGCCGTGGCGGCGCTGGACTGGCGCGGGCAGGGCGGCTCCTCGCGGCTCATTCCCGGCGCGCTGGCGCGCGGCCATGTCCGCGACTACGAGCGGTATCTGGAGGATCTCGACACGCTGCTCGCGGCCGCCTCGGCCGAGGGCCTGCCCGCTGCGCGTCTCATGGTCGCCACCTCGATGGGGGGGCATATCGGCCTCAGGCATCTGGCCGAGCGCCCGGCGGGCTTCAAAGGAGCCGTCCTGATCGCGCCGATGATCGACATCAACTTCGGCGCGCTGCCCTACTGGCTGGTCCGGCGGATGGCGCGCCTCGCCGTGCGTCTCGGTCGCGCGGAGCGCTACGCCTTCGGCCAGCGCGACCCGGACCATGACCGCTGTCCCTTCGAGGGTAACCCGCTCACCAGCTCGGCCGAGCGCTACGCGGCCTGGCGGGCGCTCCAGCGGGACCATCCCGAGCTCAGTCTGGGTGGCGTCACCTTCGGATGGCTGGACGCGAGCGTGCGCTCCATCGGTGCTCTCAGGCGGCCCGGCTGGGCGGAGCGGCTCGATCTTCCGGTGCTGCTCCTTCAGGCCGGTGCGGACAGCGTGGTGAGCAACAGGGCCCAGGATGCCCTCGTGGCCCGGCTGCCGCGGGGGCGGATCGCTCGCTTTCCCGGCGCCCGCCACGATCTGCTCTGGGAGGAGGAGGCTGTCCGGCGCCAGGTCCTGGACACGATCACGGGCTTTCTCGGTTCCTGCCTCGAGCCTTCAGAGCGCGAGACCGCCCTCAGCTCCTGAGGTGGCTCAGGGCGAGCTCGATCGCCTGGCCGATCATCGCCGGCGTCACCCGGTTCGTGTTGATGTTGTAGCGAGAGCAATGGTAGCTCGCGACCAGGGTCCGGCCGGGCGCCGGCTCGTGGACGGCGCCGTGCGCGAACGGATGACGGGCGGCGCTCGCCTTGAAGACGCGCAGCACCGAGGCGTGGGCGATGCGCCCCAGCGCCAGGATCACCCGCGGCGCCGGCTCGATCCGCAGCTCGTCCTCGAGGAAGGACCGGCAGTGGGCGATCTCGCCGGTCTCGGGCTTGTTGGCAGGCGGCACGCAGCGCACGGCGTTGGTGATCCGGCAGCCCACCAGCTCGAGGCCGTCGTCCGGCCGCTCCTCGAAGCGGCCGCGGGCCAGCCCGGCGGCGAGCAGGACCGGATAGAGCACGAGGCCCGCATAGTCGCCGGTAAAGGGACGCCCGGTCCGGTTGGCACCCCTGAGGCCCGGCGCCAGCCCGACGATCAGGAGCGGCGCATCGCCGGGGCCGAAGGATGCCACCGGCGCGTTGTGCCATGCGGGGAAGCGCTGGCGCTGTTCCGCGCGGAACCCGGCCAGCCGCGGGCAGAGCCCGCAGTCTGGGGGCGGCGCCGATCGCAACGGCTCACTCGGGCTCAGCGTCGTCGAACTCGTCCTCGAGCTCCTCCTCGAGCTCGTCGTCCTCGAGGTCGTGCCCAGGCTCAAACGTCCGCGGCCCGTGGACGCGCGGCGATCATCGGCTGCAGGTCGACGAGGTCGACGAAGGTGTCGGCCTGGCGTCGCAGCTCGTCCGCGATCATCGGCGGCTGGGTGCGGATGGTGCTGATCACGGTCACGCGAACGCCGCGCCGCTGGACAGCCTCGATCAGTCGGCGGAAGTCGCCGTCGCCCGAGATCAGGACGATATGATCCGCGCGCTCGCTGACCTCCATGATGTCCACGGTGATCTCGACATCCATGTTGCCCTTGAGCTTGCGTCGCCCGGTCGGCTGCGTGAACTCCTTCAGCGGCTTCGTCACCATCGTGTAGCCGTTGTAGTCGAGCCAGTCGACCAGCGGCCGTATGGGCGAGTACTCCTGCTCGTCGAGCAGAGCCGTGTAGTAGTAGGCGCGAATGAAGCGGCAGTTCGTCGACAGGACCCCGAGAAGTCGCTTGTAATCGATATCGAATCCCAGGGCACGAGCCGCCTGATAGAGGTTGGCGCCGTCGATGAAGACGGCCACCCGATCTTGAGGGTGAAACCACCGTGTCGGCGCTGGCGCGCCCATGGCAGAGTCTCCGCGATTGCTGAGTTGAGGCTGGGTCGCCATGCTTCTGTCACCCATATACAAGAAGCTGCGCCATCATGGAGGATGCCACAGCCTGAAACCTAGTTCGGCGAAGGAGCAGGCATAGCCTGATGGTCCAAACGGGCCCGAGTTTTGCTATGGTTTCCGTTCCGGCACGAGCCTGCCGCCCTGTCTATGTCGAAAATGGACGCAGAGGACGAGTTCTGAGATTTTGCCTAAGAATTCAGCATCCACTCCTCGCATTAGTGTACAGCAAAGCGCCGCTCTCGCAAGGGGCGAGAGCGACCTCTTGGCGCATGGCGTCCCTCTCGTCGGCGCCGTGGTTTGCGTTGCGGCACAGGAGGCGCTATCTAGGAAAGCACAGCCTTCGCTTCCACGGGGAACTGCCGCATGGCCCGCATCACCGTCGAGGATTGCATCCTTCGTGTCCCGTCGCGCTTCGAGCTCGTGATGCTCGCGGCCCAACGCGCACGGGACATTTCCGCCGGATCGTCGCTGACCCTCGACCGCGACAACGACAAGAACCCGATCGTGGCGCTGCGCGAGGTGGCCGACAGCTCGATCGATCTCGATCATCTCCGCTACGAGCTGATCCATGGGCTGCGCCGCCATGTCGAGCTCGACTCGGAGGAGCCCGCGGACCTCCAGCAGGAGCTGGATGCGCTGATGCCGCCCTCGGACGGGGGGGCCGTGGCGCCCATGCCCGCCGGGGTGAGCTACGGCGAGTTCGATGTGGCGGACGAGGACTGACATCGAGCGGGAGGCTCTTCAGGGGTAGCCGTTGATGGGACCCGTGGCCGAGCCTCTCCCTTTGATCGCACCGCCGCCCCCGCCGGCGGTGCCTCCTTCCGATAGTGTCGCGCCGCCAGGGCAGGCCCGCCGCCGCCCGATCATGCGGCAGTACGAGCTCGTCGAGCGCGTCAAGGGATACGATCCCGACGCCGACGAGGACCTCCTGAACCGGGCCTACGTCTTCGCCATGAAGGCGCATGGGCCCCAGCTCAGAGCGTCCGGCGATCCCTATTTCCACCACCCCGTCGAGGTGGCCGGCATCCTGACCGGCCTCAAGCTCGACAGCGCCTCGATCGCCACGGCTCTGCTCCACGACACGGTGGAGGACACCGGCGCCACGATCGAGGAGATCTCGCGCCTCTTCGGGCCCGTGGTGGCACGCCTCGTCGACGGCGTCACCAAGCTCAACAAGCTCGAGCTTCAGTCGGCCCAGACCGCGCAGGCCGAGAACTTCAGGAAGCTCCTGCTCGCGATGTCGGAGGACATCCGCGTGCTTCTGGTGAAGCTCGCGGACCGTCTGCACAACATGCGCACGCTCCACTTCATCAAGGACCCGGCCAAGCGCCGCCGCATCGCCGCCGAGACGATGGAGATCTATGCGCCGCTCGCCGAGCGCATCGGCATGGATCGCCTGAGGGCGGAGCTCGAGGATCTGGCCTTCGCCGAGCTGCAGCCCGACCAGCGGGCCAGCATCGTCCACCGGCTGAGCCGCCTGCGCCGCGACGACACCCAGCAGATCGACCGCATCATCGAGGCGCTGGGCGCCACGCTGACCGCCGCCGGCATCGGTTCCGAGATCACCGGCCGCGAGAAGTCGGCGCTCTCCATCTGGCGCAAGATGGAAAGCAAGAACATAAGCTTCGAGCAGCTCTCCGACATCATGGCCTTCAGGGTCATCGTCGAGAGCGTCGCCGACTGCTACGCGGCGCTGGGCGTCATCAACGGCCGCTACCACATGCTGCCCGGGCGCTTCAAAGACTATATCAGCACGCCCAAGCCTAACGCCTACCGCTCCCTCCACACGACCATCATCGGCCCCGAGCGGCGCAAGATCGAGGTGCAGATCCGCACCCGCGACATGCACGAGGTGGCCGATCTCGGTGTCGCAGCGCACTGGGCCTACAAGGACGCGGAGCGTATCACCGAGGGCAAGCGGTACCGCTGGATCCGCGAGCTCCTCGACATCCTCGAGCATGCCATCGAGCCGCAGGAGTTCCTCGAGCACACCAAGCTCGAGATGTACCAGGACCAGGTTTTCTGCTTCACGCCCAAGGGCGATCTCATCGCCCTGCCGCGCGGCGCCACGCCGGTCGACTTCGCCTACGCCGTCCACAGCGCGGTCGGTGACCACTGCGTCGGCGCCAAGGTCGACGGCAGGCTGGTGCAGCTGCGCACGCCGCTTGGGAACGGTGACCAGGTCGAGATCATCACGAGCAAGAGCTCGGGCCCCAGCGCCGCCTGGGAGCGCTTCGTCGCCACCGGCAAGGCGCGCGCCCGGATTCGCCGCTACCTCCGCACCCGGCAGCGCGGTGACTTCATCGAGCAGGGTCGTGAGCTGCTGCAGCGCCAGGCCAAGGCCGATCAGCTCCAGGTGAGCGAGAAGCTGATCGAGAAGGCTCTCGACACCCTGCCCCAGAAGACCGTCGAGGACCTGCTGGCGGCGCTGGGCGAGGGCACGATCGGCCCGAAGCTCGTCCTCGATGCTGCCTTCCCCGAGCGCCGGAGCCGGCAGCAGGCGAGAAGTCGATCCCCGGTGGCGAAGATCCTGCCGCTGCGCCGCCCGCCGACCGCGGCCGCCGCGGCGCAGAGAATGCCGATCCTGGGCCTGCCCGATGGTGTGGCCTTCACCTATGCCGGCTGCTGCCACCCGGTCCCGGGTGATCCCATCGTCGGCGTGGTGCGCACCGGCCGCAGCGTGGCGATCCACAAGAACGACTGCGCCACGATCGCGCGCGACCCGGCGGCGCAGGAGCGGGCGCTCGACATCGGCTGGAACGACCAGGGAACGCCGCCCCGTGCCACGGCCCGGATCGTCGTGATGGGGATGAACGAGCCCGGCGTGCTGGGTGTCATCTCGACCATCATCGGCCGCCAGGACGGCAACATCACCGACGTCAAGTTCGGCCGCCGCCAGCCCGAGCTCTACGAGATGTTCCTCGACGTCGAGGTCGAGGGCCTCGATCAGCTCCACCGCATCATGGCCGCGCTAAGGGCCGCAGGCGGGGTCTGCTCGGTCGAGCGCGCCGAGGGTTGACGCCCGCTGCAGCGGGGACAACTGTCGACTCCGGCTGGCGACAGCACGTGGTGCCGGTTCGGCCGGGTAGCCCCGACGCAGGGTGAGGTGATGGTCTTCCGGAGCAGGCACACGCCGACGCTCGGGCGGCGGGTCCGCTCGATGCTCTGGCCGGCGAGCGGCTGGCGGCGCGCCGGCCGCTACATCCTGTTCCGGGTCAAGCGCCTGCCGGGCTCGCCGCACAGCATCGCGGCCGGCCTCGCCAGCGGCGCCGCGGTCTCGATGACGCCCTTCATGGGCCTGCACTTCCTCATGTCCTTCGTCGTCGCCTTCGTCGTACGCGGCAATTACATCGCCGCCGCCATCGGCACCGTCGTCGGCAATCCCTGGACCTTTCCCTTCATCTGGACCGGCACGTACCGTCTCGGCAGCTTCATGCTCGGCAACCGGCAGGGCGCGTTGCCTCCTTTCGAGCATCTCAGCCTTGGGGCCCTGCTGCACCGGATCGAGCTGCTCTTGTGGCCGATGACCCTGGGCTCCCTGCCGATCGCGCTCGTCGTCTGGGTCGGCACCTACCTCGTGACCGCCCGCCTCGTCGCGGCCTTCCAGCATGCGCGCCGCCTCCGCCGCGAGCGGCGCCGCCGTGCCGCCGCCGGCGTTCACATGGTGCCCGACTAGGGCCGCTGCCGCAAACGCTCTGCGTGAATTCACTATAGAATTATCAACCATTAGTACATAGAGTCACCGCCGTTCAGCGGAGGGCGGCGACGGGATGAGCGACGAGCGGCGCAAGACGGCAACGCTGACGATCGCGCGCGCCAGAAGCGTCGCGTTCGTCGGGCTCGAGATCGCCGAGATCGACGTCCAGGTCCAGGTGAGCCCCGGCCTGCCGGCCTTCGCCATCGTCGGCCTGCCGGACAAGGCGGTGGCCGAGAGCCGCGAGCGTGTGCGGGCGGCGCTCACCACCATGGGTCTCGCCTTGCCGCCGCGGCGGGTCACCGTGAACCTGGCGCCGGCCGACCTCGCCAAGGAGGGCAGCCACTACGACCTGCCGATAGCGCTGCGCCGTCCTGATGGTCATGGGCGTGCTGCCCGCCGATCTCGCCGAGGGGCGCCTCGCGCTGGGCGAGCTGGCGCTCGATGGCGGCATCCAGGCGGTGGCCGGCGTCCTGCCGGCGGCGATCGCCGCGGCCGAGCGCAAGATGGGTCTCATCTGCCCCGAGGCCAGCGGCCCCGAGGCGGCCTGGCTCGCGGGCGAGGTGCCGATCCTGGCCGCCCCCTCCCTCATGGCGCTGGTCGACCACGCCCGCGGCCTGCGGCTCCTCGAGCCGCCCACGCCCCGGCTGCTCGACGAGGCGCAGGCTCGTCCCGGACCTGCGCGAGGTGAAAGGCCAGGAGACCGCGAAGCGCGCCCTCGAGATCGCCGCGGCCGGCGCACACAATCTCCTGATGGTCGGGCCGCCGGGCTCGGGCAAGTCGATGCTGGCGGCGCGCCTGCCGGGCATCCTGCCGCCGCTCGACCCGGCCGAGGCGCTCGAGGTCGGCATGATCCAGAGCATCGGCGGCCGCCTCCTGGACGGCCGGCTCGGCCGGCGCCGGCCTTTTCGCAGCCCGCACCACGCGGCCTCGATGGCGGCGATGGTCGGCGGCGGCACCCACGCCCGGCCGGGCGAGGTCTCCCTCGCCCACAAGGGTGTTCTTTTCCTCGACGAGCTGCCGGAGTTCGGCCGGCAGGTGCTGGAGGCGCTGCGCCAGCCGATCGAGACCGGCCAGGTGACCGTGGCGCGCGCCAACCTGCACGTCACTTATCCTGCGCGCTTCCAGCTCGTCGCGGCGATGAACCCCTGCCGCTGCGGCCATCTCGACATGCCGGCGCTCGCTTGCCCGAAGGCGCCGCGCTGCGCCGTCGACTATCAGGGCCGCATCTCGGGCCCGCTCCTCGACCGCATCGATCTCCATGTGGACGTGCCGGCGGTGTCCCCGGGCGACCTCGACCTGCCGGCACCTGCCGAGGGCTCGCGCGAGATCGCCGCCCGCGTCGCCGCCGCCCGCGCCCTCCAGTCCGAGCGCTTCGCCGCCGTCGACCGCCCCGAGCTGCGCACCAACGCCGAGGCCGACGGCGAGGTCCTGGAAAAAATAGCGCCCCTCGACCCACCCGGCCGCCAGCTCCTGCGCCGCGCCGCCGATCTTTTGCACTTCTCGGCCCGTGGCTGGCACCGCGTGCTCCGCGTCGCCCGCACCATCGCCGACCTCGACGGCTCGGAGCCGATCACAAAGCCCCACATCGCCGAAGCCATCGGCCTCCGCCGCCGCCAGCCGGGCAAGGGGTGACCGATCATCGCCGGTAGCTAGACGGCCGGAGCGCGAGGGGGCAGGCGGTAGAGCCGGCGCGCGGTGTCGCCGAAGATCCAGCCCCGGTCCTGCGGCGACAGGTCGGACAGGATGGCGTCCAGCGTGCGGAGCTGATGCCCGGGATCGCACATCAGCCGCTCGATCGGCAGATTGCTGCCCCACATGCAGCGTGTGGGCCCGAAGCGCTCGACGACGTGGCGCACCGGCCCGGCCAGCCGGTCCACCTCCCAGCCTCGCGATATCGTCCACAAGCCGGAGAGCTTGATCGCCACGTTCGGGCAACGGGCGGCGCTGGCGATGCCTTCCCTCCAGGTCGCCTCGTTCCCCGGCAGGTCCGGCTCCATCTGGCCCAGATGGTCGATGATGATCGAGAGGCCCGGCAGCTCCGCTGCGAGGTCGGCGATCTCGATGAGCTGCTCGGGCAGGGCGATCACGTCGAGGGACAGGCCCGTTCTCGCCACCCGCGCTGCGCCGGCACGGAAGCGATCATCCAGCGCCAGCCCCGGCCCGGGCGCGAATCGCCAGGGCGAGCGGTCGCGCCATGCGATGCCGACGCGAACCCCCCGCAGCCGCCGGTTGCCCATGAGCAGGTCGAGGTCCCGATCGAGCGTCGGGGCCAGCAGGTCGATGTGGGCCACGCTCGCGTCCGGCAGGCCGGCCGTATCGGCCTGCGCCTCGAGCCAGCGGGTCTCCGCTGCCGGGTCGGCGGCCCCGGGTGCCGCCTCGACATGCACGGTCTCGACGATGCCCAGATCCGCGCTGTCGCGCCGATAGTCCGCCGGCAGGTAGTCGCGTTTGATCGCGCTGTGATCGCCGAAAGGGCGAGGCGGCGCGTCCCTCCGCAGCCACGCATAGGGAAACATCGACAGGTCCCAGAGATGATGATGGGCGTCGACGATACCCGGCTGAGGCTCGGTGGTGGTCATGCGGCGCGACGGTGTCGTGGCTGGCAGGAGCTGGGTCGGGTGATAGCAGCCTGCGGGGTGCCGTGCGAGCGGCTCGTCGAGCCTCGGGGCCCGCGCTCGGGGCATCCCCTGCTATGGCCCACGCCTGCCTCGAGGGACGCGTGGCCCGGCGCCAAGTAGGGTTACCGCTCGGGGGCACTCAAGGGCATACGGTCATGAAACGTGCTTGGCTCGTCGGCCTTGTCGTCGTCGTTCTCGTCGGCCTCGGGATCCCGGTGCGGGCGGCGGATCTGCCCGGTGCGGGCGACTATCCGGGCATGCCGCGCTTCGAGGGCTCGAGCCTGATCGGCACGCAGGCGCTGCCCTTCGACGCCTTCGTCCTGGCCACGGGGCCGGTCACGCAGGACAGCGCCTTTCAGTGGCAGCTCACGGAGAAGCTCGACGTCGAGGGCAAGATCTCCGGCTACGTCTATGCCATCGCCCGAGGGCACACGACGCTCGAGGTCTTCCGCAACTACGAGGCGGCGCTGAAGAGCCTGGGCTTCGAGACCTTGTTCAGCTGCGAGGGCGACGGCTGCGGCCGCGCGGATTTCCTGGCCCAGCAGATCTACAAGGACAGCCACGTGATGCAGAACGGCGGCATCCGCAGCGCCCAGGCCGTCATCTACGGCCAGGACATCCGCTATCTCGCCGCCAGGCGATCGAAGGACGGGCAGGACACCTATGCCTCGCTGCTGGTGGGCCGCGAGAGCGCCATGGGCGGGGACGACCAGGACACGCTCTCGGCCGTGCTCCACCTGATCGAGCCCAAGCCCATGGGCCAGGCCATGGTCCTGGTCGACGCCGCCAGGATGGACAGCGATATCGGCTCGAGCGGGCATGTGAGCCTCTACGGCATCCACTTCGATACCGACAGCGCCGTCATCAAGCCCGAATCCGAGCCCACGCTGGCGGAGATCGCCAAGCTTCTGAAGGCGGACCCCGCCATGAAGCTCTGGATCGTCGGCCATACCGACAATGTCGGCGGCTACGACCACAACATGAAGCTCTCCGCACGCCGTGCCAAGGCCGTGCTCGCTGCCCTGACCGGCCGCTTCGGCATCGCGTCGACGCGGCTCCATGACGCCGGTGTGGGCTTCCTCGCCCCGGTCGCCTCCAACACCACCGAGGAAGGCCGCGCCAAGAACCGCCGGGTCGAGCTGGTTCAGGAATACCAGACGCCGTGCGTTCCGCGGCTCACGACGATAGCCCGGCGCCCGCACTGTCGGTCGGGCCGCCGGGCTCGGAGCCGTGCATCCAGAAGGAGATGCGTCATGCCGTCGAGCTTCACCGTCCACAGCGCTGACGGCTATGAGCGGCTCATGGGCCGCTGGAGCCGCGAGCTCGCACCGCAGCTCATCGCCTTCGCCGGCGTGGCCGACGGCGAGCGGGTGCTCGACGTCGGGTGCGGCACGGGCAGCCTCACCTTCGCCCTGCCGCGCGCCGCCCGGGTGAGCGAGGTCCGGGCGATCGACCTCTCGCCCGTCTTCGTCGCGGAGGCGCAGCGGCGGAACGACGATCCGCGCATCACCATCACCGAGGGCGACGCCTGCGCCATCCCGTTCCCCGACGGCCGCTTCGATCGCGCCCTGTCGCTGCTCGTCCTCCACTTCGTGCCTGAGACCGACCGCGCGATCGCCGAGATGCGCCGCGTGGTGCGGCCGGGTGGCGTGGTGGCCGCGGCCGTGTGGGACCATCTGGGCGGGATGCCCGCCATGCGCATGCTGTGGGACACCGTGGCCGCCCGGGACGAGGAGGCACGGACGTTCAGGAGCCGGTACTTCTTCCAGCCGATGATGCGGCCGGATGAGATGCGGCAGCGCTTCGTCGCCCAGGGCCTCCAGGACGTGTCGGAGACCTCGCTCGTGATCCGCATGGATTACGAAAGCTTCGCCGACTACTGGGAGCCGATCGCCGCAGGCGAGGGGCCGCTCGGCAAGTTCGTGGCGGGCCTCGACCCGGCGCGCCGGGCACGTGCGGACGAGGCCGTGCGGGCGGCCTACGAGGCCGGCGAGCCCGACGGGCCGCGCTCCTTCGCCGCCGTCGCCTGGGCCTGTAAGGGCATCGTGCCCGGATCGGGTTGACGGCGGCCTCGGCGCCACCTCGGGCCGGCGCTCACCGCCTCTCCGGCGGAATATCCCTGATCGCCGCCGCGTGACGGGCCACCTCCTCCTCGCTGTAGGAAAGATGCACGCGCTTCGTCGAGGCCGGCTGCTTCGCCACCGACAGGCCGGGGCGCCATTCGGTCGCCGGCCGAATCGGCCGCGGCACGAAGCCGCCGCCACAATTCGGGCAGACATTCTGCAGCTTCGTCTCGACGCAGTCAGCGCAGAAGGTGCACTCGTAGCTGCATATGCGCGCTTCCGTCGAAGAGGACGGCAAGTCCTTGTCGCAATATTCGCAGTTGGGTCTCAGCTCCAACGCCATGATCCCTCCGTCATCGAAAGTGCGCAGGAGAGGTGCCGTGCCGACCGAGGCCGATCGCCTCAGGGTCGACGCGGCGCCGTATCGACGGCCAAAAACCGAGGCTGTATGCTACAATGTTCTCAAAGCACTCAGCCAGGGAGGGCAAAACGTGCCCCATTATCTCATTCAGTTCCGCTACAGCGCAGCCGCGATGAAGGCGATGGTCGACAAGCCGCAGGATCGCGAGGCCGCGGCGCGCGCCGCCATCGAGGCCTATGGCGGCAAGATGCACTGCTTCTACTTCGCCTACGGCAAGCATGACGGGCTGACGGTCAGCGAGTTCCCCGACAATGAGCACGCCATGGCTGCCCTGATGGCGCTCAACGCGGCGGCGGGCGTGGCCGGCACCACGACGACCCCGCTCGTCACCAGCGCCGAGGCCACGGCGGCGATGCACCTCGCCCACGACACCAGGTCGACCTATCGCCCGCCCCAGGGCTGACGCTGCCCCGGCCATCGTTGACGCCGGAAGCTCCCCCGGCCACAGTCCGCCCGGGGGAAATTTCCGGGGCGGAGGCGATGGAGACGGGACGCAGGCTTGCCGGACGGACGCGACGCGGCGTGCTCGGTGTGCTGGGTGTGGCGGGGCTCGCGGCCTGCAGCTCGACCACCCGGCCGACCCGCACGGAGATCGCTTCGGAGCGCCCCAAGCGTCCCACCATGATCCTCGTCAAGAACTTCGCCGCCGGGCCCTCGGAGATCGACGTCACGCGCGCCTCGGGCACCAGCGCAGCCGAGCTCGTCAATGCCTCGCCCCGCACCCTGGGCGAGCTCGAGGTCGGCCACGCCTTCGCCGACGACGTCACGACGGCCCTGGTGGCCCGGCTGCGCGGCCTGGGCCTGCCCGCCGAGCCGGCCACGGCCGGGCCGGGCGAGGGCCGCCATCCGGTCTTCGTCGAGGGGCAGTTCATCTCGGTCGCGGCCAGCAAGGCCGGCGAGTCGCGGATCGTCGGGTTCCGCGCGGGCTATCCCGACGTCATCATGGACATCCAGCTCTTCGACCACACCGACGGCGGCGACCTGCTGCTGGAAGGTGTGGAGGTCAGCGTCACGCGCGGCAGCCAGCCGGTGCCGATCGCGCTGCTGCCGGCCCAGGTTCTCGACCGCACCGACGCGGTGGGCGGCCTGTCGCCCGAGGACACCGCCCGGCTCGAGCAGGGTGCCGAGGGCACGGCGAACGTCATCATGGCCCAGCTCCGCCCCATCTTCAAAAACCAGGGCTGGATCAGCTAGGCCTTCTCGAGGCCTCAGCTTCTCTCGGCTGCCTTGCCGCCGTGGCCGATCGCCAGCACGCCGATGATGACGAGGCCGATGGTCAGGTAGCGCACGCCCGAGCTGACCCCCAGCACGTTGAGGAGGCTGACGATCAGGTAGAGGAGGAGCGCAGCGCCCCACACGCCGGGAATGGCGATGCGGCCGCCGGTGATGCTGGTGCCGCCCAGCACGACGACGGCGATGGACATCAAAAGATAGCCCTCGCCCATGTCGAGCGAGGCGCCGCCCGAGGAGGCGGCGAGCAGCAGCCCGCAGACGGCGGCGAAGAGGGCCGAGAGGATGAAGACGGCACCGCTCACGAGGTTGAGGCGGATGCCGGCCAGATAGGCGGCGCGGCGGTTCTGGCCGATGGCCAGGATCGCGCGGCCGAAGGTCGTGTAGCGCACGAGCAGGCCCACGACGCCGGCGACGATCATGAAGATGATGGCAATGAGCGGGATGCCCAGGACGCGCGCCGTGGCGAAGGCCATCAGGACGGGCGCCGGCGGTGCCGTCGAGCCGCTCGAGTAGGCGGTCGCCATCGACTGAAGGATAAAACCCGCGGCCAGCGTCGCGATCATCGGCGGGATGCGCAGCGCCTGGATCAGGACGACGTTGGCCACACCGGCGCCGAGCCCCACGCCCAGGCCGACCAGGAGCCCCGGCACGAGGTCGGCGTCGCTGCCGCCCATCATGCCCATGCCGAGATAGCCCGCGAGGGTCATCACGGCCGGGATCGAGAGGTCGATGTTGCCGGGCCCGATCGCGATCACCAGCATCTGGCCGAGGCCGATGATCACGTAGAAGGTCGCGAACTGGAGCGCGACGGTGAGGACACCGCCGGCGCCACGCCCGGAGGCTGCGACGAGCAGCACGAGCCAGACCAGGACGACGCCCGCGAACACCCAGAACCAGGAGCGCGAGGTGAGCCAGCGCAGGGCGCCGGAGGCCGTCATGGCGCGCGCCTGCCGAAGGCGCGGGTGGCGAGGACGAGGATGAGGATCGCTCCCTGCACGCTGAGCTGCCAGTCGGTGGAGACGTCGAAAAATGACAGAAGGGCGCCCGTCAGGAGCATGATCATGGCACCGATCACGGTGCCGGCGGGCGAGATTACGCCACCGAAGAACTCGCCGCCGCCCACGATCACCGCCGCGATCGAGACCAGCGTGTAGGAGGCGCCCACCGTGGCGTCGCCCGAGGTGTTGAGGCCCGCCAGCGCAAGGCCCGCCGCGACCCCGAAGAAGCCGGCGAGGCCATAGAGAACGACCCTGGGCCGCAGCAGCGACCAGCCGGCGCGGCGCAGCGCTGCCGGATTGGCGCCGAAGCCGCGCAGCACCACGCCGAAGGCGCTGCGCATCAGCAGCGCCCGGCCGACCAGGGCCGCCACCACCGCCACCAGCACGGGCAGCGGCACGAAGGGCGGCTGCCAGCTCGTGGCCGTGCCGAGCCAGTCGGGGATGCTGCCGCCGGGGGCCGGCAGGACGAGGAGCGCGCAGCCCAGCCACACGAAGGAGGCGCCCAGCGTCACGACGATCGAGGGCAGCTGCCGGAGATGGATCAGGGCCCCCATCGCCATATAGGCGAGGATGCAGAGGAGGAGCGCCACGAAGCCCAGAACGGGCGTGTCGTGGAGGTAGGTGGCGGCAATGCAGCTGACGAGCGCGATGAACGTGCCGATGCCGAGATCGATGTCGCTGGCGGCGATGACGCACATCTGCGCCATCGCGGCGAGGACGAGCGGCATCGCGAAGTTGAGGAGGATCGTGAGGCCGAAATAGCTCATCACGATCGGCTGGAGGACCAGGAGGATGCCGAGCATGACGGCCAGCGCCAGCGCCGGCAGCGCCACGCGCACATTGATCCGCCCGAGCCGGGCGCCGAGGCCCGGCCTGGCCGGGATGGCCCCCGCCTCAGCCGCCATGGGCGAGGCTCTCCCTGGGCTCGGCCGGCGCTGCGGCAAAGGAGGAGCGCAGGACCCGCTCCTCGGTCAGCTCGCTGCGCTCGATGCGGTCGGTGATGCCGCCGTCATAGAACACGTAGACGCGATCGCAGTGCACCAGCTCCTCGTTCTCCGTCGTGTACCAGACAAAGCAGCGGCCCTGCCGGGCCTCCTCGCGGACATGCTCGAAAAGCTCGTTCTTGGTGCCGACGTCGACGCCGCGCAGCGGGTCGTCGAGCAGCACGATGTCGGCACCGCTGGCGAAGGCGCGGGCCACCAGCACCTTTTGCTGGTTGCCGCCCGAGAGCGCCATGATCGGCGTCGCCACGCTGGGGCTGCGGATCGCGAGCCGCCGCCACCAGGTCTCCGCGATCTCCTGGGCGCGGTTGCCGTCGACGACGCCCATCCGGGCCACGCTCGAGAGCAGGCCCACGATGATGTTCTCGCCGATCGACCAGAGCGGGAAAACGCCCTCGGTCTGGCGGTCGCCGCTCACATAGGCGACGGTGCCCTCCACGCTGGCCTGCGCCCGCCGCTGGCGCGCGGCGGCGAAGATCGCCTGCAGGGCGTCGCGCTGACCGTGGCCGGCGAGGCCGGCCAGGCCCACCACCTCGCCGGCCCGGACCTCGATCGGCAGCTCGCCCGGCCGGCCCTCGAAGCGCACCCTCAGCGTCGCGGTGTCGGCCACCGCCGCCCGCAGGGCCTCCTCGCGCCCCAGCCCGGCCTCGCTGCCCATCAGCTCGACCAGCTGGTCGTGGCTGAGGTCGCGCGTGAGGGTATTCGCCACCGTGCTGCCGTCCCGCATCACGACGGTCCGCACGCTGTGCTCGAGCACCTCGGCCAGGCGGTGGGAGATGAAGACCGAGGCGAGGCCCTGGGCTGCCTCCCGCGTCGTGTGCTCGAGCAGCTGACGGGCCGCCCGGGCGTCGAGCGAGGAGGTGGGCTCGTCCAGGATGACGAGCCTGAGCGGCTGGTCGGTGACCGTGAAGGCGCGGGCGATCTCGACCATCTGGCGCAGGCCGATCGGCAGCTCGCCCACCGGCTGGTCGAGGTCGATGCCGTGGCCGGGAAAGACCTTGTCGAGCATGCCGCCGATCAGCGCCGCCGCCCGTCGCCGCCAGCCGAGGCCCCTGAGAGACGGGTGCATCAGGCGGAGATTCTCGACCACCGTCAGGTTGGCGCAGAGCGAGAGTTCCTGGAATACGCAGCGGATGCCCCGCGCATTGGCGACGCGCACGTCGTAGCCGCCGGTGAGATCCGCCCCGTCGACCTGGATCGTGCCCTCGTCCGGCGCCAGCGTGCCGGCGAGGACGTTCATCAGCGTCGACTTGCCGGCGCCGTTGTGCCCGACGAGGCTCAGGACCTCGCCGGCCCTGACCTCGAGGTCGGCGGTCCGGAGCGCCTGCACCGCGCCGAACCGCTTGGCGACGCCGTGCAATGCTACGAGCGGCGGGCGTTGGCCCGCCGCCGAGACACCTTCGAGCATCCGCTTCCTGCTCAGTTGGCCTTGGGCGCCGGCGAGGCCGGCAGAGGCTTGCCCTCGGCGTTGGCCTTGATCAGCTCCTTGGTCCAGTCCTGGGTATAGACCGGCGTGGCGACGCCGCCCTTGGGGGTCGCTGCCAGCCAGGCGTCCAGCTCGTCGGGCTGGATGATCAAGAGCGGCACGTTGATGGTCTTCGGCACGTCGACGCCGGCCAGGATCTGCTGCGCCACCCAGAAGGCGATCGAGGCGACACCCGGGGCCGAGGACAGCGAGACGGTGTCGTAGCCGCCCGGCTCCTTGGTCAGATCCTTCCACAGCCCCAGCTCGTCCTGCCGGTTGCCCATGATGATGAGAGGCGTCTTGCGGCCGGCCGCCTTGAAGGCCTGATAGGCGCCCCAGCCGTCGCCGCCCTGGGTCACGATGGCATCGACCTCGGGCAGCGTCGGCAGAATGCCCGCCACCTCCTTCTGGGCGATGTTCTGCGTCCAGTTGCCGTGCACCGAGCCCACGAGCTTGATGCCGTCGTCCTTGCCAAGGGTGTCGACGATGCCCTTGTGGATGTCGTCATCGACCGAGGTGCCGGCGATGCCGCGGATCTCGAGGACGTTGCCCTTGCCGTCGAGCTTCTTGGCGACGTAGTTGGCCTCGTAGACGCCCATGTCGGCGTAGTTGTAGGCGACCTTGTAGGCGCAGGGTGCCGTCGCCAGGCTGTCGTAGACCACCACCACGATCTTGGCCTTGCAGGCCTGCTCGATGACGCCGTTCAAGGCGGTCGGCGAGGCGGCGTCGATCACGATCGCCTGCCAGCCCTGAAGGATCAGGTTGCCGATCTGGGTGGCCTGCTGGGGTGCCGAGTTGTCCGAGTTCACCACCTTGGTCTTGGCGATCTGGTGGTCCTTGATCGCCTCCTTGGTGGCGGCGTCCCAGGTCTTCAGCATCTGCTGGCGCCAAGTGTTGCCGGCGTAGGAGTTGCTGAGCGCGATGCCCATCTTCGCGGTGTCCGCCGCAGCGGCGGGATGGGTGCCGCCGGCGAGCATGGCGGCCGCGAGCGTGGCGCCGAAAGCCAGGGCCGACGGAAAGGGTCGGAGCGTCATGAGCGTTTGCCTCCCTTTGGAGCGTAGCTGAGCTGAAGCATCACCGGCCGGCGGCAAGGCGCCGGTCGGCGTGCCATCGAGCATCGGCATCCCTTGAGTGAGCGGCATCTACCACCGCCGGCCCGCGGGTTCCAGTCGTGCCGCCGCGGGCGGGTGGGTCCGGGGCCGGCATCGCCCGGGCGCCGGTCGCCACGGCCGCGATCATGCCCGAGACGACCGACGGGGTGCTCGCGGGTCTCGGCCATCGCCGATGGGACCGGCGTGGAGGGCCATGCGGAACCATGGCGTCCGCGCGGCGTTTGCCCGTCATCACTCAAGGGAGGCGTACAATGGCTGGCGGCATCCTTCTCTGGCTTCTCGGCATTCCTATTCCGATCATCCTCCTCCTGTTCCTTCTGTTTTAGTGACGGCCATGCCATCCAACGCGCCTTCGATGTCCAGGCCCGCCGCACCAGCCGGCCCGGACGCACGGGAAGCGATCGTGTCCGCGGTATCCTGGCCCGCCGTTCTGGCCGGAGCCCTGGTGGCGGTCGCGGTCACGGTGATGCTGCTGGCACTCGGTGGGGGAATAGGGCTCGCTTCCGTCTCGCCCTGGGGTGGCAATCCCTCCGCCACCTCGTTCTCGGTGATGGTCGCCGTCTGGCTCATCATCGTGCAATGGGTCTCGGCCGGGCTGGGCGGCTATCTGACGGGCCGGCTCAGGACGAAGTGGACGGACGTCCATACCCACGAGGTCTTTTTTCGCGACACCGCCAACGGGTTCCTGACCTGGGCCGTGGCTTCGGTCGTGGTCGTGGGTCTTTCCACGGCTGCGGGGACGTCGGCCTTGAGCGGGGCCACGCACGCCGCGGCCACCGTGGTGTCGGGCGCTGCTTCCGGCGCGGGCCAGGCGGCCGGCGGCGCCGCACAGGGTGCCATGCAGGCGGGACCCAGCGGCTACCTTGTGGACTCGCTCTTTCGCCCGGCGCAGCCGAGCGCCGACGCGCAGGGGCCGGCTCCGGTCGCCGAGGCCTCGCACATCATCGCGACCGGCCTGGGCGAGGGAACCATCGCGCCGGCCGACCGCACCTACCTGGCAGAGCTCGTGGCCGCCCGCGCCGGCATCCCTCAGGCCGAGGCCGAGAAGCGCATCGACGACGTAATCGCCAAGGCCAAGGAGGCCGAGGCAGCGGCCAAGAAGGCGGCCGACGCCGCGCGCAAGGCCGCGTCGTCCTTCGCCTTCTTCACGGCCTTCTCGATGCTGATCGGTGCCTTCATCGCCTGCGTCGCGGCCGCCCTCGGCGGACGTCAGCGGGACGAGGCGACGCCGGCCTAGGCATCCCCCGGCACGAGACACGGTTGGGGGCGGCCGCTCCGCCCCCAACCGACAAAAAAGAAAAAGCCTGCTCTGCCACCCCGCCTTGTCGATCCTCGCCGAGAAGAGCCGGCGCACCGTCGTCTCTCGTCCGCGCTCGATCGCCCGTTGCTCCCGCCGCCGCACGGCGGCAAGCTCGGCAGCGGGCTACAGTCTCGCGTGGATGGCCCGTCCGGGTGCATGGGCCTTGTCGGTGCGGCATCCGTTGACGGATCGCGCTCTCGCGGGCCTGGCCCCTCTGGCAGAACGGTGGATGACCAGCGCTTGAAAGCACGGCCCGTGAGGGATCCCCGTCGACGCGCTCGCGAAGGCCGGGAGCCACCGCGATCCGGTGGACGCGCGCGAGGTCTCGCGGTTGCCCTGGCGCTGGCCGTCCTTCCTTTCCCGGCCCTGGCGGCCGAGCTGCGCATCTCGATCGACGGCATACGGTCGCAGCACGGCACGGTCCTCATCGGCGTCTACGACAGTGCCACGAGCTTCGAGAACGCGCTGCGGACCTCGGGCAGCGGCGCCTTCGTCACCGATCCGTACCGTGTGGCCGCCGCCGCGCTGCGCGTCGACGCGGCGATGAGGAGCGCCGTGGTGTTCACCGATCTCGCGCCGGGGCGGTACGCGGTGATCGCGTTCCAGGACGAGAACGACAATGGCAAGCTCGACAAGAGCTTCCTCGGCGTTCCGACCGAGCCCTACGGGTTCAGCAACAATGCGAAGGGGTTCCTCAGCTCCCCGAGCTTCGATGCCGCCGCCATAACGCTCGGGCCGGCCGACAAGGCGATCCGCATCGCGCTGGTGCACTGACGAGGCTCCCGGCGGGCGGTCGGCTCAAGCGCATGCCGCCGCGGCCGCGGGCGGCGATCACCGTCCAACTGATAAAAGAAGAAAGAAGCCCTTCGCCCCTCACCCTGCCTTGTCGATCGTCTCCGAGAAGAGCTGGCGCATGGCGGCCCAGGAGCGGGCGTCGGCGCTTTCGTTGTAGCGAATCGCCTCCGGCATTTTTCTTTTCTCGGCCTCGGGGTTGGTGAAGCTGTGCACCGTGCCGCCGTAGAGGTGCATCTGCCAATCGACGCCGGCATCGCGCATCTCGGCCTCGAAGCCCGTGCGCTCGTCGGGCGGGATGAAGGGGTCGTCGGCGCCGATGCAGACGAGGATGCGGGCCTTTATCGCCTTCGCGTCCGTCTTGGGTGCGGTGGTCTTGAGGCCGCTGTGGAAGCCGGTGACGGCCTGGATGGCGGCGCCCGAGCGGGCGAGCTCGAGGCACATGGTGCCGCCGAAGCAAAAGCCGATGGTGCCGATACGGGCGGCGTCGACCTCGGGACGGGCCGAGAGTGCCGCGAGGCCGGCGGCGGCGCGGGCACGGATGCGGGAGGTGTCGGCGTAGAGCGGCTGGAGGAGGCCGATCGCCTCCGGCAGGTCGTCGACGTAGCGGGCATCCCCGTGCAGGTCGGAGGCGAGCGCCACATAGCCCATGCCAGCCAGGCGCTCGGCGCGGGCGATGGCGTGCTCGCTGAGGCCGAAGGCCTCGGGAAAGACCAGAACGCCGGCGCGCGGGCCCTTTGCGGGCTCGAGGAAGAGCCGGGATCTCATCGTGAGGCCGTCGGCCTCGTAGGTCAGGGTTTCCTGGTGCACTGACAAAAACCTCCCTGGGTGGGGCGGGTTGCCGCCGCTGCCTGGAAAGGTAGCAGAAGGCGGCTGCGATGGGGACGGCGGGATGGAGCGCCGCGCTTGCGCCGGGTGGGCCCCTGCCCGATGCTCGCCCGACAAGTGTTGCGGGGGACGGGGTGGATCGGCTTGCTGTGGCGGGGCCCTTGCTGAGGGTGGTGCGCGCGCGGCCGCGCATGCTCCTATCCGCTGCGCTGGGGCTCGTGGTGTTCGAGGCGATCCCCGGCCACTACCTCACGAGCGCACGGATCGCGCTCGCCTGGGACGTGGGGGCGGTGGTCTATCTGGCGCTCACGCTGCTCATGATGGCGCGCTCGGATGTGGCGCAGATGCGGCGCCGCGCGGACCTGCAGGATCTGGGTGCTGCCGGCAATCTCGTCCTGTCGCTGCTGGCGGCGGCGGTGAGCCTCGTGGCGATCGCGGCGGTGATGACGGCCGCACCCTCGGACTGGGACCAGCGCCTGGTGCGGCTGATCGCGGGCGGGGCCACGATCCTCATCTCCTGGACGGTCGTGCACACCATCTTCGCGGTGCACTATGCCCAGCAATATTACGGCGACGCGGAGCCCGGGCCGGGGCGGACCGAGCGGGGTGGGCTCGAGTTCCCGGACGATCCGGCCCCGGACTACTGGGACTTCATGTACTTCTCGTTCGTCATCGGCATGACGGCCCAGGTGTCGGACGTGGCGGTGAGCAGCAAAACGATGCGCCGCCTGTCGCTGGTGCAGGGCATCGTCGCCTTCATCTTCAACACGGTGATCCTGGCGCTCACGATCAACATCGCGGCGAGCCTGTTGTGATCGGGGGAAGTCAGCGGGGAAAGTCGAGGCCGGCCTCGCGGTAGCGCTCGGGGTCGTCGGTCCAGCGCTCGCGCACCTTGACGAACAGAAAAAGGTGGACGCGGGCCTCGAGGAGCCTTTCCAGCTCCTGGCGTGCGGCTGCGCCGATGGCTTTTATCTGATGGCCGCCCTTGCCCAGGACGATGGCCTTCTGGCCGGGGCGCTGGACGTAGATTGTCTGGTCGATGCGGATCTCGCCGCCGTCGGGGCTGGCGATCCACTGCTCGGTCTCGACCGTGGTGCTGTAGGGCAGCTCCTGGGTGAGCTGCAAAAAGAGCTGCTCGCGGGTGATCTCGGCCGCCATGAAGCGGTCGGAGAGATCGGAGAGCTGGTCCTCGGGGAAGAGCCAGGGCCCCTCGGGCAAACGGGCGGCGAGCGCTGCCAAAAGCTCGTCGCAGCCGTCGCCCTCGAGCGCCGAGACCGGGAAGGTCTCGACGAATGAGCAAAGCGCGTTGGCCTCCTGGATGAGGGGGAGGAGGCGCGTTGGCGGAACGAGGTCGATCTTGTTGATGGCCAGCATCGCCGTGCGGCCGGCCCGCTTGACGCCCTCGATGACGCGGCGGCTGTCGCCGTCGAGGCCGCGGCGGGCGTCGAGCAGGACGAGGACGAGGTCGGCGTCGGCGGCACCGCCCCAGGCGGCCTCGACCATCGCCCGCTCGAGCCGCTTGCCGGGCTCGAAGATGCCGGGCGTGTCGACGAACATCAGCTGGACCGGGCCTTTCAGCGTGATGCCGATGATGCGCCGGCGCGTGGTCTGCACTTTGGGCGAGACGATCGAGACCTTGGCGCCGACGAGACGGTTCAAGAGGCTCGACTTGCCGACATTGGGGGCGCCCAGGAAGGCCACGAAGCCGGCGCGGGTGGGCACGTCCGGAGCGTCGGGGCCCTGGGAATCAGATGTCATCGCTGCCACCTATCTGCTCGAGGAGGCGGCGGGCCGCGTCCTGCTCGGCCGCGCGCTTCGAGCGGGCCTCGGCCGAGACCGCGGGATGGCCATCGATCGCAACGGCGACGCGGAAGATCGGCGCATGCGGCGGACCCTCGGTCGCCGCAACCGTGTAGATCGGCAGCGGCAGGCCACGCGCCTGCGCCCATTCCTGGAGCGCCATCTTGGGATCGCGGGGTGGTGTGGCCATGGCCGCGACACGCTCGGCCCAGCGGCCGCGGATGAAGCTGCCGGCGGCGGCGAGACCGCCGTCGAGATAGAGCGCGCCGATCAGCGCCTCGCAGGCATCGGCCTTCATGCGCCGGCTGGGCGGCCCGGCAGTGCCCCGCTCGCCCGCCACCTTGAGCACGCCCTCGAGGCCCAGCTCGTCGGCGATCAGCGAGAGGGTCTCGCCGCTCACCAGCACGGCCAGGCGCTTGCTCAAGGCGCCCTCGGGCTCTTTCGGGAAGCGATCGATCAGCATCTCGGCCACGACCAGCGCCAGCACCCGGTCGCCCAGAAACTCGAGGCGCTGGTTGCTGGCGACGCCCTGCTGCTTGGCGTTGCGACCGCCGGTGCTGCTCGCATGGGTGAGCGCCTCGCCCAGGAGGCCCGGCTCGGCGAAGCGGTAGCCGAGACTGCCCTCGAGGTCTCTCGGCGCTGGCGTGGCGGTGGCTCCTGGCTGCCCGCCTGTCACCGGATCAGGTTCAAGATGCGGCCCCAGCGGATCGCCGTCGGCCAGGTCCAGGGCTCGAGCCAGTGCCCCGTGCCGTCGACCGAGAAGAACAGGATCTCGGCGCGGCCGATCAGGTTCTCCACCGGGACGTAGCCCACCTGGGTGGTGCGCGAGTTCGAGCGAGTTGTCGCGATTGTCGCCCATGCAGAAGACGTGGCCGGGCGGCACCTCGAAGACGGGCGTGTTGTCGAGCGGGCCCGTCTTGGTCAGGTCGAGGATGAAGTGGGTCGCCCCGTCGGGCAGGGTCTCCTTGAACATCGGCTCCATGATGGTCTGGCCGCCCTCCTCGTCGGCGAACTCGCCGGCGGGCTCCTCCGGGACCGGCTTGCCGTTGATGTAGAGGACGTCGTCGATCATCTGGATGCGGTCGCCGGGCAGGCCGATCACGCGCTTGATGTAGTCGGTCTTCTCGTCCGAGGGCAGCTTGAAGACCACGACATCGCCGCGGTGCGGCAGGCTGCCGAAGATCCGGCCCTGGAATAGCGGGAGGCCGAACGGAAAGGAGAATTGGCTGTAGCCGTACGCGAACTTGGAGACGAAGAGATAGTCGCCCACGAGCAGCGTGGGCTTCATCGAGCCCGAGGGAATGTTGAAGGGCTCGAAGGCGAAGGTGCGGACGCCGAGCGCAATCAAGACGGCGTAGACGAGGGTCTTGACCGTCTCCCAGACCCCGCCGCTCTTGCTCTCAGTCATCGCTACGGGCTCGTGCATCTCAGGGCTCGATCACAACGCATGGTCCGAAGACCGCGCCCATTCGATGAGGACGGTCCGGCGAGCTCGGCCGGCCCGCGAGCGGCGCGCTGGTCGGTCGGAAAAGTCGCGCGACACTAGCGAAGGGTGGCGGCCAGGACAAGCAAGCGCTGGCAGTCCCTTGAGCCGGCTCAGTCTGCGAGGCAGGCCTCGTCCATCAGCTCGCGCATGCGTCGGACGGCCGGCACGAAGCCCGTGAAGATCGCCTCACCGATCAGGAAGTGCCCGATGTTGAGCTCGACGATCTCGGGCAGCGCGGCGATCGGCCCCACCGTCTCGTAGGTGAGCCCGTGGCCGGCATGGCACTCGAGGCCGAGGCTCGTCGCGTGCGCGGCGGCGGTGGCGATGCGCTCGAGCTCCTTCGCCCGCTCCTCCCCCTCGGCCTCGCAGTAGCTGCCGGTATGAAGCTCGACGACCGGGGGCGCCCACCGCCCTCGCCGCCTCCGCCGCCCGCCGCCTTGACGAGCTGCGCTGCCCGCACGGGATCGGGATGGTGGCTGCCACGCGCGCTCCGCAGCGTAGCCACATGGTCGATGTTCCCGCCGAGCCTGAGCCGAAAGCTGGCCCCCGGCGCAGATCCCGCCAGCGCCATTACGGGCGGCGCCGGCGGGCCGAAAGCTGAATCCCGCGGCGACGCTTCCGGATCCCCGCCGGCCTCACGGCTGGGGGCGAGGTGTCGTCGCGACGGTGGGGGGTAGGATCGGGTAGGTCACCTGCGGCTGCTCGCCGGTGAGGCTGCCCAGGAACGCCACGATCTGGTCGGCCTCCTCGTCGCTAAGCTTAATGCCGAGCTGGGCCGTGCCCATCACGCTGACGGCCTGCTTGAGGTCCCACGACTTGCCGGTATGGAAGTAGGGCGGCGTCAGCACGATGTTGCGCAATGTCGGGACCTTGAAGACGTACTCGTCGCTGACCGTCTTGGTGACCTCGAAGCGACCCTTGTCGCCGGACGGCAGGAGGTCGGCGCCCGGCCTTTCGACGACGCCGAAGGGCGCGTACATCCCGCCGCCCACATTGATGCCGTTGTGGCAGGCGACGCAGCCCTTCTCGATGAAGAGCTGGAGGCCCGCCTTTTGAGTGGCGTCGAGCGCCGACCCGTTGCCGCGCAGATACTTGTCGAAAGGCGCGTTGGGCGTGATCAGGGTCGCCTCGAAGATAGCGATCGCCTTCTCGACGTTGTCGTCGCTGATCGGATCGGCGTCGCCCGGGAAGGCGGCGGCGAAGGGCTGCTGATAGCCGGGGATGCCCTTCAGCATCTCCGTCAGGTGCCCCTTGGGCATCGCCATCTCGATCGGATTGAAGAAGGGCCCGCCCGCCTGCTGCTGGAGGTCCTTGGCCCGACCGTCCCAGAACTGCGCCGTGTTGAAGACCGCGTTCAGCACCGTCGGCGCGTTCCGGGCGCCGCGCTGCCCGTGATAGCCGATCGACGTCTCCAAAAGATCGACGCCGCCCATGCCGACCTGGTGGCAGGAGTTGCAGCTGATCGCGTGGTTCTCGGACAGGCGGGTGTCGAAATAGAGCATCTTGCCCAGCTCGACCTTGGCCGGCGACGCCGGATTGCCCGGGATGGCCGGCGGATCAAGCGGGATCGGCTCGAAAAGGCTCTTGGCGTTGTCCTGGAGCTCATCGGCCAAGGCGACGGTCGCAAATCCTCCGCTCAGCCCCAGCACCGCAAGCACGACTGCGAATTGGCAGATCATCAGGTTCCTCCTCATGGGTACCCACGATCGCCACCATCCGCGAGAGTGTAGGACAGAAGGGTCATGGTTGGCCAGACGCCTCGACGGGATATCCTCGCCGCCGCCTCCTGCTGGTTGGCCTCAGAAGAGCTCGACGTTGAGGGCGAAGAGGTAGCCGATCCCGCGCGGGGTCTGGGTCAGGCGGGGCGCGCCGCCGGCTCGGCCAATGCGGATCAGGGGGCGCTGCTGTGCCCCGACCGTGAGGTGCGCGATCTCGTGAACCGGTGCCAGCCGGTGCCGGACGATAGCTTGTTCGGCGCCCGTTGAGTGACGACGGTCCGACTGCCTCGGCCGGCCCGCGAGCAACGCGCTGGTCGGTCGGAAAAGTCGCGCGGCACTAGCGAAGGGTCGCGGGCATGACAAGCAAGCGCTGGCCGTCCCCGGGCGGGTCAGCGGGCGAGGCAGGCCTCGTCCATCAGCTCGCGCATGCGCCGGACGGCCGGCACGAAGCCCGTGAAGATCGCCTCGCCGATCAGGAAGTGGCCGATATTGAGCTCGACGATCTCGGGGAGCGCGGCGATCGGCCCCACCGTCTCGTAGGTGAGCCCGTGGCCGGCATGGCACTCGAGGCCGAGGCTCGCGGCAAGGGCCGCAGCGGTTGCGATCCGCTCCAGCTCCTGCGCCCGCTCGTCCCCCTCGGCCTCGCAATAGCTGCCGGTATGGAGCTCGACGACGGGGGCGCCCACCGCCTTCGCCCCTTCGAGCTGGGCCGGCGAGGGGTCGATGAAGAGGGAGACGCGCACGCCGATGCCGCTCAGCTCCTCGACGAGCGGGGCGATGCGATCGCGGTTGCCGACGACGTCGAGGCCGTTCTCGGTCGTCCGCTCCTCCCGCCGCTCGGGGACGAGGCAGCAGGCGTGCGGGCGGACCGCTTTCGCGATGCTCCGCATGGCGTCGGTCGCAGCCATCTCGAGATTGAGCGGCAGGTCGCACGCCTCGACGAGGCGGGCGATGTCGCCGTCGACGATGTGACGCCGATCCTCGCGCAGATGCGCCGTGATGCCGTCGCCGCCGGCCGCCTTGACGAGCTGGGCGGCCCGCACCGGGTCGGGATGCGGGCCGCCCCGCGCGTTGCGCAAGGTGGCCACGTGGTCGATGTTCACGCCGAGCCTGAGCCGCCGCATCGGGCACTCCACTCTCCTGAGGTCCGTTGCCGCGGAATCTCGCGCGAGGCGCCCTTCTCCGCCAGCGCCAATAACGCCGCGGCCGGCGGGTCCGAACGCCGCCCGCGGCCCCGAGCGCCCCGGCGATGGTCGGGCTGATCTCATCAACTCGAAGTTGACAGAAGGTTTTTGATCCTATAAAAAGCGCAAATGCCTTCCGTCTACCCCTCGCGTTCCCCCGCCTCGATGCCGGCCGCCCGCACCGTGCGGCTGGCGCGGCGACTTGCCGGCGGCATGACGCCCGCCGAGGTCGCCAGGCACGAGGGCACGGACGAGGACGAGATTCTGGCGCTCCTCGCCGACGAGAAGTTTCAAGAACACGTCGCCTACCACCGGCACCAGGCCGAGCTGCCCGAGGACGAGCGCGAAGAGATCCTGATCAGGACGGCGTTCGCCAGCCTCCAGCACCTCGCCGACATGGGCGACACCAAAGCTCTTTTGTTCCTCACCTACGAGGGCAACCGCGGCCGCCATCCTGAGAACCGCCTGCGCCGCCTCGTGACCCGCACCACCGACCGCGATCCCGAGCTGCGTGCCGGGGACGAGATCGGTGCGGCGTTTGTCGACGACGCCCCCGCATCGGAGCCTTCCATCCAGGCGTCGAACAATCCCGTCGCCGCCGAGCTTGTCTCGGACCTCCTCGCCTTCGCCCGGAGCAACCCGGACGTGGCCGACTGGATCCTCCGCTACGCCGAGAGCCGCCACGCCACGCTGGGAGAGAGCGGGGCCGAGGCGGTGGAGGGGCAAACGAAGGGAGTGAAAGAAGAGAAGATCAGCAAAGGATAGCGAAAGAAGGCCAAGCCGGCCCGCCCTCACGGGTCATCCCCCGCCTTGAGCGGGAGATCAACGGGCAGGCGTGACGCGACAATAGCGTGGCCAGCCTCGAGCCGTTGGCCCCCCGGTCAAGCCGGGGGCGACGAGGGAGAGGTGCGTCCTCGCTCTTTCATGTCACCGCCCGGCTCGACCGGGCGGTCAGGTGGCGGAGACTACGCGACTCCTTCCCATAGCATCGCGTCACCTGATCCCCCGGTCACGCCGTGGGATGACGGAAGGAGTCTGGCCCGCGCCACCCCGCCCTTCCCCGTGGCCCCTCGTGCTCCGACACGAGGGGCCACGCCCCGCGTCGTCGCGCATCCCCGCCCCGCCGGCCAATCGAGCGCCCTTGACGCCGACACAGTCTAGATATATCTGTGTCTTCGACATATCGAAATCATGTCGGATAGAAAGAAGATGAGAGACGGACACAGGCACTGCCGCGAGCGGCGGTTCGCGCGGGACGAGCTTCACGAGCGGGGCTTCGGGCGGCATGGCCGCCACGGGCGGCACGGCGGCGGCGGCAGGCTCTTCGACCATGGCGAGCTGCGCCTTCTGGTGCTCGCGATGATCGGCGAGAAGCCGCGCTACGGTTACGAGATCATCAAGGCGATCGAGGAGCGCACGGGCGGCTCCTACAGCCCGAGCCCAGGTGTCGTCTATCCCACCCTGACCATGCTGGAAGAGCTGGGCCACGCCACCATCGAGGCCAGCGAGAGCGGCAAGAAGCTCTATGCGATCACGCCCGAGGGCTCGGCCATGCTGGAGGCGAGCCGCACCGCGCTCGAGGCGATCCAGCGGCGCACGGCCGAGGCGGGCGCCGCCTTCGGCGGGGCCGCGAAGGCCCCGCTGATGCGGGCCATGGAGAACCTCCGCCTCGCCGTCCGGCTGCGCATGGCGCGGGGGCCTCTGGACGAGGAGCAGGCACGATCGATCGCTGCCGTGATCGACCGTGCCGCTCTCGAGGTGGAGCGGAGCTGAGCCCATGACCGAGACATCGCAAGCCCGCGTCGCGACCGGGAAAGCCCGGCGCTACATGAGCCAGCTGGTCAAGCACTTCGCCCACAAGCTCGAGGCCGCGCAGGAGGGAGACAGCGGGCGCCTCACTTTTCCATTCGGCGCCTGCGCCCTCGAGGCCGGCCCTGACCTGCTCGTGATGCGGGCTGAGGCGGCGGACGAGGAGGCGCTGGGCCGCATCGAGGAGGTCGTCGCCCGCCACCTCGAGCGCTTCGCCTTCCGCGAAGAGCTGAAGATCAGCTGGACCCGCAGCGCGGCCGAGGCGGCTTGAGCCTGCGCGCCGCCGCCTGATGGCTCAGCTCGTGACCTTGAAAAGCTCGCGGCCGATCAGCATGCGGCGGATCTCGCTCGTGCCGGCGCCGATCTCGTAGAGCTTGGCGTCGCGCAAGAGGCGGCCGGTCGGGTAGTCGTTGATGTAGCCGTTGCCGCCCAGCGCCTGGATCGCCTCGAGCGCCATCCAGGTGGCCTTCTCGGCCGCATAGAGGAGGCAGCCCGCGGCGTCCTGGCGGGTGAGGCGGCCTTTGTCGGCGGCCTTGGCGCAGGCATAGACGTAGGAGCGGCAGGCGTTCATCGTCGTGTACATGTCGGCGAGCTTGCCCTGCATGAGCTGGAACTCGCCGATGGGCTGGCCGAACTGCTTTCGCTCATGGACGTAGGGGATCACGGCATCCATGCAGGCCTGCATGATGCCCAAGGGCCCGCCCGCCAGGACCAGGCGCTCATAGTCGAGCCCGCCCATCAGCACCCGCACCCCGCCGCCCACCTGGCCCAGCACGTTCTGCGCCGGCACCTCGCAGCCCTCGAAGACGAGCTCGCAGGTGTCCGAGCCGCGCATGCCGAGCTTGTCGAGCTTCTGGGCCGTGCTGAAGCCCGCGAAGCCCTTCTCGACGATGAAGGCCGTGATGCCCTTGGGGCCGGCCGTGGGGTCGGTCTTGGCATAGACGATCAGGACCTCGGCCTCGGGGCCGTTGGTGATCCACATCTTGCTGCCGTCGAGGACGAAGCGGTCGCCCTTGCGCAGGGCCCGGGTGCGCATCGAGACCACGTCCGAGCCGGCGCCGGGCTCGCTCATCGCCAGCGCCCCCACATGCTCGCCCGAGATCAGCTTGGGCAGGTAGCGGCGCTTTTGCTCCTCGCTGCCGTGCAGGCGGAGCTGGTTGACGCAGAGATTGCTGTGCGCGCCATAGGAAAGGCCCACCGAGGCCGAGGCGCGGCTCACCTCCTCCATCGCGATGGCGTGCTCGAGATAGCCGAGGCCGGCGCCGCCATAGGTCTCCTCGACCGTGACGCCCAGGAGGCCCAGCTCGCCCAGCCGTGGCCAGAGCTGGCGTGGGAAGCTGTTGGTTCGGTCGATCTCGGCCGCGATCGGCAGGATCTCGCGGCCGGCGAAGTCGGCGACCGTGTCGCGGATCGCCTCGGCGGTGTCGCCGAGATCGAAGTCGATCGATGGGCAGGTCACCTGGGCCATTGCCGTCTCGCCTCGCGAATTCGGAGGGTTTCTTGGGGCCACGCGCCCCGTCGCTACAAGAGGAAAACCACGGCCAGGGCCAGAAAGGCGAAGAAGCCGACGACGTCCGTGACGGTCGTCACGAAGACGCTGGAGGCGATCGCCGGATCGAAGCCCAGACGATCGAGAACGAGCGGGATGGTGACGCCGGCCATGCCGGCGGCGACCAGGTTGCAGACCATGGCGAGCCCGAAGACCAGCCCCAGGCGCAGGTCGTGGAACCAGACGATGACGACAAGGGCGCCGATGGCGAGGAAGACGATGCCGTTCAAGGCGCCGACGAGCAGCTCCTTGAGGAAGATGCGCATGGCGTTGGCGGGCGTCAGCTCCTTGACCGCGAGCGCGCGCACCGCCACGGTCAGGGTCTGGGTGCCGGCATTGCCGCCCATCGAGGGCACGATGGGCATCAGCACGGCCAGCGCCACGAGCTGTGCGATGGCGCCCTGGAACTGGGCGATGACGGCGGAGGCCAGGATCGCCGTGCCGAGATTGACGACGAGCCACGGCATGCGGCCGAGGCTGGTGCGCCAGGGCGGGGCGAAGATGCCCGTCTCGGAGACGCCGCCCAGCCGGAGGATGTCCTCCTCGGCCTCCTCCTCGATCACGTCGACCACGTCGTCGACCGTGATGACACCGAGAAGCCGGCCATCGGTGCCGACGACAGGCGCCGAGACCAGCCCGTACTGGCGGAACATGAAGGCCACCTCCTCCTGGTCCATGCCGGGCTCGATCAGACGCAGCTCCTTGAGCTTCAGCTCCCTCAAGGAGCGCTCGCGCGGGCTTCTGAGCATGTTGCTCAACGGCACGGCGCCCACCGGGCGGAAGCGCGGATCGACGAGGATGATGTCGTAGAAGGTCTCGGGCAGGTCCGCCGCGCTGCGCAGATAGTCGACGGCCTGGCCGACCGCCCAATAGTCGGGCACGGCCACGACCTCGCGCTGCATCAGGCGGCCGGCGCTCTCCTCGGGGAAGGCCAGGCCCTCCTCGATCGCGGTCCGGTCGGCGGCCGACAGGCGCGAGAGGATCGCCATCTGCTCGGCCGGCTCGAGGTCGCTCAGCAGCTCGACCGCGTCGTCGGTGTCGAGCTCGGTCACCACCCGTGCAATGCTGCGGGCATCGAGCGGCCCGAGCAGCTCGTCGCGCACCGCCTCCGCCAGGTAGACGAAGGTGTCGGGGTCGAGCTTCGGGCCCGATCGCGCGCACGAGCATCGCCCTGCGCTCGGGCTCGAGCTGCTCGAGGAGGTCCGCGAGATCGGCCGCGTGCAGCGGCAGGGCGAGCTGGGCCGCGGCCTCGGGGTCGCCGGCGGCCAGGGCGCCTCGGACGTCCCGGATCAGCTCGTCGCTGAGCTCGGGCGGCCGCTGCTCGCTGCCGGCCGCCTCGGCTTCCGTCATGCCGGGCTCACGATCCCGAAGCCGGAGCTTGCCCGGCTGCCCGCGATCGCGTCGCCGCAGGCGACGGCGCTCATGTTGACGATGCCGCGCGCCGTCACCGAGCCGGTGACGATGTGCGCCGGCAGCGCCGGCCCGACCAGGACCGGGCCGATGGAGACGACCCCGGTGACGCTCTTCAGGAGATTATAGGCGATGTTGGCCGCATCGAGGCTCGGCATGATCAGGAGATTGGCGCGGCCGACCAGCCGGGAGCTGGGCAGGACCCGGCCGCGGATGACCTCCGAGAGCGCGGCATCGGCGTGCATCTCGCCATCGACCTCGAGCTCGGGCGCCTGGGCCCGGACGATCTCAAGCGCCTCGCGCATCTTGCAGGCCGAGGGCGTGCTGGCCGTGCCGAAATTGCTGTGGGAGAGAAGCGCCACCTTGGGCTCGATGCCGAAGCGGCGCACGACCTCGCTGGCGCGGAGGGTCGTCTCGGCGATGCCGGCCGCGGCAGGATCGTAGACGACGTTGGTGTCGGCGATGAAGAGTGGGCCGTTGTCGAGCACGAGCGCATGCACGGTCGAGGCCTCCTGCACGCCGGGCTGCAGGCCGATGAAGCCGCAGATGTGACGGAGGTGGCTCTCGAACGAGCCGACCGGTCCGGCGAGCAGGGCATCGGCCTCGCCGCGCTGGAGCATGATGGCGCCGATGACCGTGCGACGTGTCCGGACGATCTCGCGCGCATGCTGTGGCGTCACGCCTCGCCGCGCCATCCGCTCGAGATAGAGGGCCACATACTCGTTGTAGCGGGGGTCGCTGTCCGGATTGCACAGCTCGAAGTCGCTGCCGACCTGGAGCCGGAGGCCGAGCCGGGCGATCCGCGTCCCGATGACCTCCGGCCGGCCGATGAGGATCGGCCTTGCGAGGCCCTCATCGACCACGACCTGCACGGCGCGCAGCACGCGCTCCTCCTCGCCGTCCGTGTAGACGAGACGCTGCGGGGCGCTGCGGGCGAGGTCGAACAGCGGGCGCATCAGCAGGCCCGAGCGGAAGACCCGCTGGCTGAGGCTCTGGCGGTAGGCGTCGAGGTCGGCGAGCGGGCGCGTCGCGACGCCGCTCTCCATGGCGGCTTTCGCCACCGCCAGGGGGACATCGACGATCAGGCGGGGATCGAAGGGCTTGGGGATGATGTAGTCCGGCCCGAAGGTGAGCTGCTCGACCCCATAGACGGCGCTGACCCCCTCCGGCGTCGTCGCGCGGGCAAGCCCGGCGATGGCCTCGACGCAGGCGACCTTCATCGCCTCGTTGATCGTGGTGGCGCCCACGTCGAGCGCGCCCCGGAAGATGAAGGGAAAGCAGAGGACGTTGTTGACCTGGTTGGGAGCGTCGCTCCGCCCGGTGGCGATGATGGCATCGGGCTTCACCGACCGGGCGACCTCGGGGTCGATCTCGGGCGTTGGATTGGCGAGTGCCAGAATGAGCGGCCGATCGGCCAGCGTGGCGGCCATCTCGGCGGTCAGCACGTTGGGTGCCGAGAGGCCGAGGAAGATGTCGGCGCCGCGGACAGCCTCGGCCAGCGTGCGCGCCTCGGTCTCCCGGGCGTAGCGCTCCTTGTGTGGGTCCATGAGCACGGCGCGGCCGGCATAGACCACGCCCTCGATGTCGGTGACGAGGATCTTTTCCTTTTGGGCGCCCAGCGCCACCAGCAGATCGAGGCAGGCGAGGGCCGCCGCACCGGCGCCGCAGACGGTGATCCGCACATCCTCGAGCCGCTTGCCGGCGAGCACGAGGCCGTTCCGGATCGCGGCGGTCACGATGATGGCCGTGCCATGTTGGTCGTCGTGAAACACCGGGATGCGCATGCGCTCCCTGAGGCGCGCCTCGATCTCGAAGCATTCGGGCGCTTTGATGTCCTCGAGATTGATGGCGCCGAACGTGGGCTCGAGGGCGGCTACGATCTCGACGAGCTTCTTGGGGTCGGTCTCGGCTATCTCGATGTCAAAGGCATCGATGCCGGCGAAGGTCTTGAAGAGGACGGCCTTGCCCTCCATCACGGGCTTGCTCGCGAGCGGGCCAATCGCGCCGAGCCCCAGCACCGCGGTGCCGTTGGTCACCACGGCCACGAGATTGCCGCGCGACGTCAGCTCGGCCGCCGCCACGGGCCTCTTGACGATCTCCAGGCAGGCGGCGGCGACGCCCGGCGAGTAGGCGAGCGAGAGATCCCGCTGCGTGGCGAGCGGCTTGGTCGCCACCACCGCCAGCTTTCCCGGCGGTGGCTGCCGGTGGTACTCGAGAGCCTCTTCGTCCCGTCGATCCGTCATGATGCGCCCCTCGTTCGCCACCCCGGCCGCGGCTGCCGGTGGTAGGTCAATGCAGGGGGCGAAGCAAGTGAGGGTCCGGGCCTGCGAGCCGGGTACGCCCTTAGGGAGGCCTGGGCCAGCTCACTTCTGCTCAATCAGCTGATCCAGGATCTCAATGCCTTCGATCAGTGCGCGGCCGTTGTGGTACGGGCCCTTCCAAGAGCCGGCCTTTGGGCCATAGGCGCGCCCGCCGCGGACCTCGGCGTGCCACTCGCCCTGGCTCCAGTCCACCTGCCATTGTTGGACCCAACTGAGCGTGCGCAGGAACGCCTCGATGACCTCGCCCTCGCCTGTCAGTCGATAGAGCTCGAGCATCCCCAGGAGGGCCTCGGCCTGCACCCACCAGATCTTCCGCCGATCCGTGGCCGTCTGTCCGGGCGGACCGCTGCTCCAGAGCCCGCCCAGGGCCTCGTCCTCGCCGTATCGGCGGGCATGGTCGAAGATCCGCCGGTAGAGGTCCAGGCGGTGGCCCTCGGGGAAGCCGAGCTCCCTGTCTGCGGCGCTCAGCAGATGGATGATCTCGAGGTCATGCCCGTAGGAGGCGACCTGGGGACAGCCCTTCACGACAGGCCCCCAATGGCGCTCGTGGCGGTCGACAAGGGTGGCATGGACCGGATGCAGCGCCAGCTTGCCCACAATCCTAGCCAGCTCGTCCAGCCGACGCTGCGCCAGCTCGTCGCGGCTCAGGCGCAGATACACCGTCAGAGCCTCCAGGAGATGGAGGTGGGTATTGGCCGTCTTGAGCCCCGACGGTGTCTGGAGATAGTCGAGCCGTCCCGGTGCCGTCCGCGTCCAGTCTACCCGGAGCTGCTCAAGATAGCCGTTTTGGTCGGTGTCGTGGAAGCGGTCCTCCAGTAGCTCGAAGGTGCGGCGGGCCAGGTCGGTCGCCCGGCTGCAGCCGGTTGCCAGGGCGTATTGGCTGAGCGCGTAGAGGGCCTGAGCCTGTCCGTAGGCGTGCTTGTCGGGCATGGTGGGCCGGGCGGCGGACTCATTGAGCTCCCAATAGAAGCCACCGTGCCGCATGTCCCAGAAGCGCTCGGCGAGGAGGAGAAAGCTACGTCGCGCCGCCGCGGTCACCTCGGCCGCCTGGTCGCCGTGCTCGATCAGACGGGCGAGGAACCAGAGCGCGCGGGCATGGACGACGAGGCGCCGACGGCCTCTGGCCGACCATCGTCCGTACTGGTCGCAATGAAGGCCGTGGTCGCCGTCCGGGCCACACGTGCCGCGCAGCCAGAAGGAGCGCACATTATCGACTAGAATGCGGCGCATGAGCCGGTCCGCCTCGGCGAGCGAGCGCGGTGACCCGGCGAGAGATGACGTCCCGCCGCCTAGATCGATGCCAGGTCTTCCGAGATGGGACAGCGGTCCATGCTTAATGCCGGCAAGTGTTTGGGAGAGCCATCGGGTTGGTCGAAGGGGCAAGGGCGCTCCAGCCGCCTGTCTTCCTCTAAGGAGTTGTTCAGGGCCCGCCTGAGGCTGTCAATGGCTGCAGGCTCTGCAGCATGGTCGGGATCAGCTCCGAGACGGTCGGGTGGATGTGCATGGCCCGCTGGATGACCGTGTAGGGCATCTTGGCGTACATGATGTCGAGCAGGGAGTGGATGATCTCGTCGCCGCCGATGCCGAGGAGGGCGGCCCCGAGGATCCTCTGGTCTTCAGCGTCCACCAGAATCTTCATGAAGCCTTTCGTCTCGCCGCGCTCGACGGCGCGGCCCACCCGCTCCATGGGCATCTTGGCCATCAGAGCAGGCCGTCCCGTGGCGCGGACCTCGGCCTCGGTCAGGCCGGCGCGGCCGAGCGGTGGGTCGATGTAGAGATTGTAAGCGGTGATGCGGTCGGCGAGGTCGCGGGGGTCGTCGTCCAGGACGTTGGCGGCGACGATCTCGAAGTCGTTGTAGGAGGTGTGGGTGAAGGCGCCCCGGCCGTTGCAGTCGCCCATGGCCCAGATTCCCGGCGACATTGGTTCTGAGCTTGCTGTCGACCTTGATGAAGCCCCGCGCGTCTGGTCTCGATGCCCGCCTTCTCAAGGCCTAGATCGTCGATGTTGGGCCGTCGGCCGGTCGCGACCAGGAGGTGCGAGCCCGTGACTTCCTGCGGGACGACCGTCGCAGGTGACCCGCGCGACGATGCGGCCGCCCCGAACCTCGAAGCCGACGCAGTCGGCGCCGGTGACGATCCGGATTCCTTCGTCCTCGAGGATACCGCGAATAGCCGTGGAAATGTCCTCGTCCTCGCGCTCGACCAGGCGGGGCTGGCGCTCGATGATCGTCACCTCGCTGCCGAAGCGGCGGTACATCTGGCCGAACTCGAGGCCGATATAGCTGCCGCCCAGGATCAGCAGATGTTCGGGCAGGAAGTCGACCTCCATCATGGTCGCGTTGGTGAGGTAGGGCACGGCGTCGAGGCCGGGCACGGGCGGGACCGAGGCACGGCCGCCGACGTTGATGAAGATATTCGGGGCCTCGATCAGCTCTTTGCCGACCCGGACCCTGGTCGGCGCCTCGAAGCGGGCGTGGCCGGTATAGACGGTGCAGCGCTCCATGCCGCGCAGCCAGCTTTCAACCCCCTCGTTCGAGAGGCGCACCACCGCGTCCTTGCGCGCCTTGACGCGGCCCATGTCGACCCTGACGGGTCCGTCGAGCACGACGCCGAGCTCCGCGGCACGGCGCGCCACATGGGCCGCCTGGGCACTGGCGACGAGCGTCTTCGTCGGGATGCAGCCGGTGTTGACGCAGGTACCGCCGAAGAGCTTGCGCTCGACGATGGCGACCCGCCAGCCGGCCCCGGCGAGACGGCCGGCGAGGGACGGGCCGGACTGACCAGTGCCGATGACCAGCGCGTCGAAGGCTTTTCGCCATCAGTCGTTCCTCCCTGGCGACGGACCCGCCGGACATGGCCGAGCCCAACATGCCTGCACCTGACCGATCCCGAAACGGCCATACCCAGGCGGCCGGCGGGACGACGGTGAGATGTGATCGGACGTGAGCCTGCGATCGGTATAAGGTTCGAGGTCTGGCGGGTCAGGGTTCTCTCGTGGCAGATAGGCCGGATCGGATGGCTTGTCGCTGGGGACCGTGGGCCTGCCCTGCAAGAGCCAGGGAGACTGGATCATGGCGAGTGCCGACCACATCCGAAATCCCGTCGAATGGAGCGTGGACCAAGTCAAGAACGCCAATCTCGCCGTCGGGCGCGCGAGCAGCTCGCTGAGTGGGAGCGAGGCCGCCCGTCATGCGGCGCCGCCGATGGTGCGGCAGATCGGGACGGAGGACATCAGGGACGCGCTTTCAAAGGGGCTGGGCGACTTCGCGGCCTACCGGACCGACGTCATCTTCCTATGCGTGATCTATCCCCTGGCCGGCCTTGTGCTGGCGCGTCTGGCATTCGGCTATGAGATGCTGCCGCTGATCTTTCCTCTGGCCTCCGGCTTCGCGCTGATCGGGCCGGTGGCGGCGATCGGCCTCTACGAGATGAGCCGCAGGCGCGAGCAGGCCGTCGAGATCGGCTGGGGCGATGCCTTCGGCGTGGTCAAGGCGCCGGCCTTCGGGGCCATCCTTGTCCTGGGCCTTCTGCTCCTGGCCATCTTCCTGGTGTGGCTGGCCGTGGCCTATGGGGTCTTCGCGGCCACGCTCGGCACCCAGAAGCCGACCTCGATCGGCTCGTTCCTCCGGGACGTGCTCGGGACTGGCCCCGGCTGGGCGATGATCGTCCTCGGCATCGGCATTGGGTTCTGCTTTGCCGTCCTGGTGCTGACCATCAGCGTCGTATCGTTCCCGCTGCTCCTCGACCGTGACGTGGGCCTCGGACACGGCGATCTCGACTTCAGTCCATGCCGTGCGGGCTAATCCGGGGCCGATGGCGCTCTGGGGCTTGATCGTGGCCGCAGGTCTCGTGCTCGGTGCGATACCGTTGCTCCTGGGCCTCGTCGTCGTGATGCCGGTACTGGGTCACGCTACTTGGCATCTCTATCGAAAGGTGGTCGTGTCAAGCTGATGGGATTGGATCGGGAGCGCCATCGCCGGCGCTCCCGAGGAGCCGAACGCTCTTGCTGTAGCTCGCCGCTACAGCTCGCTTCGGGCTCGTCCGCACGATGGCCTCTTGCGCCGCAGCCCTGGGTGCCAGGGTTCAAGGGGACGGATCGGAGATTTCATCGGGGAGTGTTGGTGCGGTCGAGAAGACTCGAACTTCCACGGCCTTTCGGCCACCAGCCCCTCAAGCTGGCGCGTCTACCAATTCCGCCACGACCGCACTATGTCCTCGGGCGCGTCCCCGACGCTCGAGGACCCGCGATCTATCAAATGCCCAGGAGCGTGACAAGAGCAGGATGCTAGCAACGACCATCCAGTGTGCGTGGCGCCTGAGCCAGGGCTCCGTCGGCTACGAGGCCGCGGTGCGGGAAATGGAGGAGCGCGTGGAGGCGGTTCGGGCCGGGGAGGCCGATGAGCTGGTCTGGCTTCTCGAGCACCCGCCCGTCTACACCGCCGGGACCAGCGCCAGCCCCGACGAGCTGCTGGCGCCGCTGAGGTTTCCGGTCCACAGGACCGGACGCGGTGGTCGCTACACCTATCACGGGCCAGGCCAGCGGGTGGTTTATGTGGTACGCGACCTGGGCCGGCGCGATCGGGATCTCAGGCGTCATGTCTGGCGGCTCGAGGAGCTCGTCATCCGATCGCTCGCTGACCTCGGCATCGAGGGCGAGCGACGTGACGGGAGGGTCGGCATCTGGGTGGCCCGGCCCGGTGCGCCGGAGGCGAAGATCGCGGCGATTGGTGTGCGGGTAAGGCATTGGGTGACCTTTCATGGCGTCGCGATCAACCTCGACCCCGATCTCGAGCACTTCTCGGGAATCGTCCCATGCGGGCTTGCGGGTTTCACCGTGACGTCGATCCGCGACCAGGGCAGCGTTGCCTCGATGGGCGATCTCGACGCGGCGATCCGACGCAACTTCTCTTCGGTCTTCGGGGACTAGCGTTGCTGACACGGCGCCGCCTGCCGGCCGTCTCGCGGCCGACCGCCCTGCTGGCTGCCCTGTTGGCCGGGCTCATCTGCACGCCGCTCTGTGCGCTACCAGTGCTGGCCGCTTGCACCGATGCCGCTGCGCCGGGTGTGCAGTGGCGTCGCTGTATCGTCGACGGGCTCGACCTCAGCGGTGCTGACCTCAGCGGTGCCGATCTTCGGGACACCTCATTCAACCGCGCGAACTTGAGCGGGGTGGTGCTGCGCGGCGCCAACCTGCGAGGTGCGAAGCTCCTGTCGGCGAGCCTCGTCGGTTCCGTCCTGGACGATGCCGACCTGACCGAGGCGGATCTCACCAATGCCGACCTGACCCGAGCGTCGCTGCGCCAGGCGAGCCTCAAGCGCGCGCGCCTCTACGCCACCGCTCTTGAAGGTGCCGATCTGACGGGCGCCTCACTGGAAGGCGCGGACATGCTCCGCGCCGACCTCGCCGGTGCCCGCTGGATCGACGGCACGACGATCTGCGGGACCGGCTCGATCGGCCGCTGCCAGCCCGTGCGCAAGCCCGAGGCGGCCGGGCTCGATCACTGACGGGACGCGCTAGCAGAAACCTGAGGCAGGTGCCTCCATGGGCTTGCGCGCCACGAAGTGGAACCAGAAGATCCCCTTCTTGTCGGTCGCGTCGTCGACCAGGCGGCCCTCGTAGTTGTCAAAGACAATCTCGGTGTTGAAGCCCACCGAGGCGAGCTGGCGCCTTTGCTCCTCGAAGGTGGTGTAGACGATCACGATGCCGAAATTGTGGGCTGCGGCGTTCTTGATCGAGTAGCCGTCGAACTCACGGTTGAGATGACGGTACCGCCGGTGGTTGAGGAAGGAGGAGGAGGCGAAGCGGGCGAACTTCAGTATTCGCCAGCCCAGCTTGAGGGGATGGGCGGTGAGGTGAAGCATGCCGAGGCCGAGGCTCTCGCCGTGCCCCGGGCCATCTCGGTTGTGGGCCGAGACGATGAAGAGACCACCAGGCTGTAGGACGCGATAGACCTCGCGCAGGATCTTCATCCGGCCGTCATAGTCGACGGCATCGATGCCGTTGAAGCTGAAGACGACCAGGAACTTCGAGCCGTCGGCAAAGGCCGAGAGGTCGCGGGCGTCGCCATGCTCGATATGCGCGTCCGGGTGATTGCGGCGGCACAGCGCTACCATCTCCGGCGTGTAGTCGATGCCGACATAGTCCCTGCTGATCTCTCGGAGGATGGCGGTGGTCCGGCCGCCACCGACGCCCATGTCGAGAATGGGCTTGCCCCTGGCCTCCTCGGCCACCCAGGCGGTGGCCTCGCGCTCGCCGGCATCCGTCCATCCCGAGAGGGTGGCGAACTGGCTTTGCGCATCCCGCGACTTCCATGCCTGTCGGTTGATGCTGTCTAGGTCCTGCACGCCACCCATCACCCGGCCCCCTCTCGCGCAATGCCCGCACCGGTCGAGGGATCGGCACTCTTGGGCTCCTTGCAGGAGAGCAGACTAGCAGCGCTACTGCCCCAGATCACCACTATTCTTGCTTGGCTGCCGTGCAGCGGATCATTTGTATTTCGCAGTTGGCGATTTCATCGGAGGCCGATCGCTCCTACATTGTGCGCGCTCTGCCGGTCGATTACAGATCTCTCATTTTTGACAGATGCGAGGCAGCCGGGCGCTTGGCGGCTATGCCAGCACGATGGCGTCGCGAGCACTCCTGTAGTAGGCAACGAACCCGTGTCGGTGTCGCCCGGCGCGGTCGCCGATGGAGCCTCAGCTGCGATTGTAGCCAGCCACCCAGCCTCTCTTGACCACACAGCGATGCCGTCGGACCCTTTCTTCTTCACTTCGACGCTCGGTCGGTTCGGCGGAGCCTCGAAGAGATGCGGTTGGCGGTGGGGAGATCGCAGTTGACAGCAGAGCTGGCAGGCAAGGTCGTGGTCATCAGCGGCGGCAGCCGGGGCATCGGGCGGGGCATCGCGCTGGCCTTCGCGCGGGAGGGGGCCGAGACGGTGATTGCCGCTGCGACGCCCAAACATCTCGAGGCGGCGCGAGACGCCATCGCCGCCGCGACGGGCCGCACGCCGATGATCCATGCGGCGGATCTGCGGACCCTCGCTGGGTGCGAGAGCCTGCACGCGGCGGTGGCACAGCGGCACGGCCGGTGCGACATCCTGGTCAACTCGGCCGGAGCGACCCGGGCCGGCGCCTTCCTCGAGCCTGCCGGACGAGCTCTGGGGCGATGGCTTCGACCTCAAGTTCTTCGGCTGCATCCGGCTCTGCCGGCTGTTCTGGCCGATGCTTGAGGCGGCGGGCGGGCATGTCGTCAACATCAATGGCGGTGCCGCCCGCACGCCCGATCGCGGGTTCATGATCGGCGGTGCCGTCAACGCCGCCATGGCCAACTTCACGAAGGCCCTGGCGGGCCTCGGCAAGCGGAGCGGCGTCAACGTCAACGCCATCCTGCCTGGGCTGACCGAGACCGATCGCGTCGAGGAGCTGTTCGCGCAGCGTGCTGCGGCGACCGGGCACACGGTAGAGGAGGTTCGTGCCCAGCAGATCCGGGACTCCGGCCTGCAGCGTCTCGGCCAGCCCGAGGACATCGCCGAGCTGGCGCTCTTCCTCTGCTCGGAGCGGGCACGGCACATTCAGGGCACGGCCATAGCCGTCGACGGCGGCCAGACACCGGGGGTCTACTAACGGTGTGGGAATGTCACGCTCAGTCGGCCACGTCGGCAAGCGTACGCCCTTGCTCGAGCACCGCCAGGGCTTCCTCGCCGGGTAAGGGTCGGCTCAGAAGGAAGCCCTGCATCTCTTGGCAACCGTAGCCCCTGAGAAGCGTCAGCTGGCGGACCGTCTCCACACCCTCTGCGACGAGCTTGAGACCAAGGCTCCGTCCGAGCCCGACGACGCCCTGCGCCAAGGTCGCGGAGTTGGGGTCGCGGTCGATGTCCCGGATGAAGGTGCGGTCGATCTTGAGCGACCGGATCGGAAAGGTGCGGAGGTAGGAGAGCGACGAGTAGCCGGTGCCGAAGTCGTCGATCGCCAGGTGCACACCGAGGCCGATCAGCTCGTTCAGACGCCGCACCGAGGCCGTGGCCTCGCGCATGACGACGCTCTCGGTGATCTCGAGCTCGAGCGAGGAGGGGCGAAGCCCGGTCTCGGCCAGCGTCCGCCTGACCATCTCGACAAGGTCGGCCTGCTGGAACTGACGGCCTGATAGATTGACAGCAAGGCGGAGGTCCGTGCGGCCGAGCCGGCGATGCCAGTGCGCCATCTCGGCGGCGGCGGTCCGCAGCACCCAGGACCCGACCTCGACAATGAGCCCAGTCTCCTCGGCGACTGGAATGAAATCGCTTGGGGGCACGAGGCCGAGGACAGGGTCGATCCACCGGATCAGGGCCTCGACGCCGACGATCGCCCCGGTCTCGAGGCTTGCTTGAGGCTGGTAGTAGACGACGAACTCGCCGTTCTCGAGCGCCCGCCTGAGGCGGCTCTCGAGCATCAGGCGCTCGATCGCTGTCGCGTTCATGTCGGTCGTATAGAACTGGAAGTGACTGCGACCCTGCTCCTTCGCGCGGGAGAGCGCCGTGTCGGCGTTCTTGATCAGCGTCTCCGGCGTGTCGCCGTCGTGGGGGAAGAGGGCCACGCCGATGCTTGCCGCGGCAGTCAGCTCGTGCCCGCCCACCGCCAAAGGCGGACGGAGCGCGACCAGCAGCTTTTGGGCCACCTTGGCGACGGCTTCCGCCGAACTCGATGCCTGCGAGGAGAAGCAGGAACTCGTCCCCGCCCAGCCTCGCCACCGTGTCGCTGCTTCGGACCGCTTGGGCCAGCCGCTCGGCCACCGCCTTCAGGACCTGATCGCCCTTCTCCAGGCCGAGGGAGTCGTTGATGATCTTGAACCGGTCGAGCCCGACGAGCATCACCGCGAACATCTGACGCGTGCGCCGGCCACGCTCTACCGCCTGCGCCAGTCGGTCATGGAAGAGAATCCGGTTGGGCAGGCCGGTCAGCGTGTCGTGATAGGCTAGGCGTGCCAGGGTCTCCTCGGTGTGCACCCGCAGCGTGAGATCGCGGACGACGAGCGCGAATCGGCGTCGCCCCTTGCCGAAGGCTCGACCGGTCACCTCCACGGGGAAGAGCTCGCCGTTGGTACGCCGGGCGCGAAGCTCGCGTGCTGCGGCGCTCGCGGGCCACTCGCCGACTAAGCTTTCGAGAAGACGCTGACCATCGTTCTCTGCGCGCTCGAAGAGCGGCTCGATCGGTTGCCCTACGAGGGTCTCGCCCCGTCGTCCGAGCATCCGCTCCGCGGCGCCGCTGGCCCACTCGACCACCCCAGCGGCATCGACGGTAATGACGGCCTCGGAAAGGCCCTCCAGAATCATGTCCAAAGGGACGGCGTCAGAACGGCTTGGGCCCTGCGGGGCTGGGGCTTCCTTCGGCTCGAGCAGCATGCCGAGGAGGTACATGCCGCCCTCGGGCTGCGCGAGTGCCGCTAGCTGGATGCGGAACTCCGGGACAGGCCATCGGTCGGCATCGAGGCACAGCTCGGCCTCAATAGGCGAGCCCGGCGCTGCCAGCACGGCTGCGAGTGCCGCCTCGAGCCTCGCCCGATTGGCTGCGCCGGCCGCCTCGTCGGGGAGGGAACGGCCGGCCATGATCTCGAGCGGTAGACGGAGGTGCTTGATCATCGGCTCCGTCGCTTCCTCCACGCGGCCGGAGGGCGACAGGAGAAGCAACGGGAGGCCTAGGCCCGCGAGAAGATCGAGCGGCAGGCGGGGCTGAGGTGGGGCTGGCGTCACATGCTGCTCATCGACCGCAAGGACCTCTGCCGGACGGAACAAAGCTACGGCTCGGCCCTTTTCGAAGCGCGCCATCATGACCTCGACGGCCTCACTCTCCTTGCCGAGCGGCCAGTCGAAGCGAGCCGTCGCCTCCTCAGAGCTCGCAAACACCTGGTCGACCAGAGCCAGCCAATCGTCGACCAGGCTAGGCGGCAGGACCGTTTCGAGATCCGCGCCGACCAAGGCGCATATCGCGTCGGCCAGTGGCGTGGCTGGAGCCGTGCCGGCCCAGCAGACTGTTCCGCGGTCGTCGACGAGGCAGACGAGCTGACGGAGCTGCGCGCCCAGCACCGCCGCGATCCGCGCCTGGGCTGAAGGGCCCCCGTGGGCCTGGGGCTGCTCGTCGACGTCGGCGAGCCCGCCGACCACTCCCAGAATGAGCCGGTCGTCGGCATTGACGATGGGACGGGCGCTGTCTCGGACTCGACGGACCGCGCCCGAGCGTGCGCGCACGCGGTAGGTGGCGCGGCCGGCCGTGCCACCAAGCAGGGCTTGGTTGCGATGGCGCAGCTCGGAGCGGTCCTCCGTCACAACGAGCGCGGTGAGGCCGCCGAGCGTCGCCAGCTCCGAGTAGGTGTAGCCGGTCAGCTCCTCGAGCCGTGGATCGGCCCAGGCGAGCACGAGCCGGAGATCATCCTCGACACGCAGCACGTAAAGGGCCTCTGTAACGACACCGGCGAGGCGTTCCGCGCCGGCGACTAGCCGTTCGACGATCTCGTCGCTTGTGCCGGAAGCCGGCGCCGATGCCACGAAGAGCGCGAGCAGCTCGTCAGATCCGGCCAGAGGCTGGAGACGCACCTCGAAGGAACGGTCGCCCTCGGCCGATGTCCCGAGCGACATCCGTCCGGCGAAGGCGCTGCTCTCGGCGATCGCGGAGAGCAGCTTTACAAAGTGATCGCCGGACCCGCTGCTGGGTCTAAGGACGCGGATGCTGCGGCCGACAATGCTTTCGGGCGCGTGGCCCGTCAACGCCGCCAGTCGTCGACTAGCATAGACGATCTCGGGTAGTCGGCGAGCCCCGCTACGTCGACGCAGGAGAAGGCAGCCCTCTCGCGCGAGGTCCAGCATGCCTTCGGGGTCTAGTCGCCCGCTCACGGGGTGGCTCACCTCGACCGAGGCGCGCGCTCCGTCCGACCCGCGGCGCTTGGAGCCACGCGACGGCTCTCGCTGCGCTCAGGCCGGCGCCCCTTTATGGCGTTTCCGCAGGGCCGAGCTGCCTGCACCCTCGTTCCTCCGCTCGCCCGCGCGAGCACGCCGAGCCGCATCGTTGCCGGCGGTCGGATTGTTGTTGTCGTCGACAGGCCGTCGGGGAGGGCGTCTAGCCGCCGCATCTCGACGGGAACGAGCCCTCCGGCATCTGACCAAGGTCGGCGCCTGAGTCAGCAGGCGCATTCAACCAGAAATAGCTAAGTGGAGGAAGATCGCTGGTGAAATGGGGGATATCGCTAGATCGCGTCGAGCTCACGGCGCACTTGTGGCAGCAGATCGGACAGGTCCTCGGCGATCAGTCCCTCGCCGGCACGAGTGCCTAACGCCGCGTGCATCCACACGGCTGCAGCCGCCGCCTCGAAGGCCGCCACTCCTTGTGCGAGGAGGCCGAGCGTTATTCCCGCCAGCACGTCACCGGTGCCGGCGGTAGCGAGCGCCGGCGGAGCTTGGCCCATGACGGCCGCCCGGCCATCCGGTGCGGCGACGACCGTGTCGGCGCCTTTGAGCACGACGATGGCGCCGGCAGCAGCAGCGGCGGCCTGAGCACGAGCCAAGCGGCTGCCCGTGGCCGTGAACAGACGAGCGAACTCGCCATCGTGCGGAGTAAGGACGCAGTTGGGATGGAGCAGCCCGAAGAGCGTGCTCAGGGCTCTCGGCGAAGCTCGAGAGCGCGTCCGCGTCGAGCACGACGGGCTTGCCCTTGGTGAGGGCCACCTTGGCGAGGTCGCGGGTAGCCTTGCCCACCCCCTGACCTGGGCCGAGCAGCACAGCGCTCATCCGCCGATCGCCGAATAGCGCCTCGAGACCCGCCGGCCCGTCGATCGGCTTGGTCATGATCGAGGTCAGCTGCGCTGCATAGACAAAGAGATCGGCGGGCGCGCAGGCGATGCTGACGAGCCCGGCGCCTACCCTTAACGCGGCACGGGCCGCCAGACGCGCTGCGCCTGTCGCAGAGGCCGGACCTCCGGCGACGAGCGCATGGCCGAATGTGTACTTGTGGGACGCCGGGGTGCGCGCAGGCAGCGCGCTGCGCCAGAGTGGCGGCATGTTCCGCCAGAGACCTATCTGACGCTCGGCAACGATGCTCTCGGGAATGCCGATGTCGACGATCTCGAGCCGGTCCGTGCGGAGCCGGCCGGGCAAAAGGTAATGGCCGGGCTTGGCCCGACAGAAGGTGACGGTGAGCCGTGCCCCAATGGCCGGTCCGTCGATGGAGCCTGTAGCTCCATCGACGCCCGAGGGGATGTCGACGGCGACCACGGCCCTCGGCTCGGTGGCGATCCGCGTCACCAGGTGGGCGGCGAGGCCGTCAAGCGGGCGGGCGAGCCCGGCGCCGAACAGGGCATCGACGACAAGGCTCTCGTTACCCAGCGCACTCTCGCCGTGAGCCACCTCGATCGATCCTGCCCAGGCGGCAGCCATGGTCGCCGCATCGCCCCTGAGCGCTGCCCGCTCGACCAGCGAGATGAGGCGCACGGGCCAGCCGGCTGCGTGGAGCAGACGGGCGACGACATAGCCGTCGCCGCCATTGTTGCCGGGGCCGCAAAGTACCAGCGTGGGCTGTGGAGGAAAGGAGGTGGTGATCGCCCGCGTGACGGCGCGGCCCGCATTCTCCATGAGCCGGAGGCCGGGTATGCCGCTCGCGATCGTCGCGCGGTCGACCTCTCCCATCACCTTGGGAGGCAGCAGAACGGCGCCCGGTGCCGGAATCGCCGCCCGCATCACGTCCTCCCGGAACTCAGACCACCCGATAGCGCGCCTGAGCCGCGCGTTCGATCGCGGCCGCGACGAGCCGTTCGATATGAAGCTTGTGACGAATCATCTCAAGCAGCCGAAGCTCGTCCTGGACCGCCTTGCCGTCGGCTGCGGCGACGTCGCACGCTAGCGTATAGGCCGTCTCGCGGAGCGGCGCCGGCAGCGCTTTGGCGATCATGTCGAGCGCGATGTCGAGACCGTCCTCCTGGCGTAGCAGATCCGCGCATTCCTGGCCGATGTCGGCCACGCGGTCCCGCTCGAAAGTGGCGAAAACGGGCAGAGTCCGAACGAGGCGGCCCATCACCTCGAGCTCCGAATCGGTCATCCGTCCTTCCGCCGCCGCAACCAGGACCATCGTGTAGATCAGCGCAGCGTGGCGGTCGATGCTGCGCGCCGCTCGAGCGCGCTCCTCTTTTTCCATCCCCTCGATCCGCATCCGTTCCATAGACTGGCCAAGATACATGCTGGTGCTGGAGGGAAAACGCAATGAGGGCCTTCATCCCGAGCGAAGAGGTCGCGGCGGCGCTGCATGACGGGACACCGGTCGTCGCGCTCGAGACCACGCTGATCGCGCATGGTATCCCGCGTCCAAGGAACCTCCATCTGGCACGGGCGATCGAGGCCGAGGTGCGGGCCGCCGGCGCTGTGCCGGCGACGATCGGGCTCATCGACGGCGAAGTCCGGATCGGGCTCGACGCGGCCAGTCTCCAGCGGGTCGCGGAAGCGCCTGACGTCGCGAAGTGCTCCACGCGGGATCTGGCGCCGGTGCTGGCTCGGCGGGGCCTCGGGTCAACTACAGTGGCTGCCACCATGTATGCCGCGGCACGGGTCGGGATCAGGGTGATGGCGACTGGAGGGCTGGGTGGTGTGCATCGCGGCGGGGAGGCGAGCCTCGACGTCTCGGCGGACCTCCTGGAGCTGCGGAGAAGTCCGATGGTGGTCGTCTGCAGCGGTGCGAAGACCGTTCTGGATCTGCCGCGCACGCTCGAGGTGCTCGAGAGCCAGGGAGTGACGGTGGTCGGTTATGGCACGGCCGACCTCCCAGGATTCTATTGCCGCGAGACCGGCATTTCGATCCCACGGGTCGACGGGCTGGGCGGGCTCGTCGCTCTCCTGCATAGCCAAGCCTTGCTCGGTTGGCCCAGTGGGATCGTCATCGCCAACCCGCCCCCCGCAGCGTTGGCACTTTGCCGGTCGGAGGTAGAGAGCCTCGTCGCGGCGGCTCTGAGGGAGGCGCATCGACAGGAGATCCACGGCCCGGCCGAGACGCCGTTCCTGTTGGCGGAGCTGGCACGCTCCAGCAGTGGGCGTACCGTCCGCCTCAACGAGGGCCTGGTCCTGGCCAACGCACAGTTGGCCGCCCAGCTTTCGGTTGCCTTCGCCGCGGTCGGGTTGCCGAGGGGCGCATTCTAAAGGTAGAATATACTTGACGAAATTCTCCTTTATGGAGAGCCTTGATGGAGTTGGGCGGAGGCATCACAGGAACGGGCTGGCAATGTCGCCATGAGAACCGGTCGGCGCGTGCTGATTGTGGGCGACCCGGCGCTCAGCCGAGGGCTGATCAAGATGGTCCTCTCGAATCTGGGCTATGTCGTATCGGTCGTGGCCGATGGGACTGAGGCGGTGGCGATGCTGACGCACTCGCGCTTCGCGCTGGTGATGATCGCGTTGCAGCTGCCGGATGGATCGGGCACGGCACTTGCGAGGCGGATGCGCGATGCGCTTGGATCCAACGACGAGTTGCCGATCCTTCTGTTCGGTGACGCCTGGGACCGGGAAGCGTTGGCACGTGAGTGCCGCAGTGCCGGGGTCAGCGCCTATCTCGAGAAGCCGATCTCGATCGGGCGGCTCGTGAAGGCGGTGCGCGAGCTCACTCAGCTGGAGCCGGCCGGTGCTCGAGAGGACCCCATCTTGCCATCGAAGAGTAGCCCCGTCGACATGGTTCATCTAGGCTCATTCACGGACGGCGATCCGCAACTTGAGCGCGAGCTGGGCTCGCTCTTTCTCTCAAGCGCCGTCCGATATGTGGAGGAGATGCGGCAGGGCTTGGGGGTGCCCGACACTTGGCAGCGGGCTGCGCACGCGCTCAAGGGAGCCAGCGCCAGCCTCGGCGCCGTCGATCTTGCCGAGATTGCCAAGGAAGCCGAGCGCGGCGAGCCATCCGAGACGATGCTCTGTCAGATTGTCGAGCATCTCGATCGTGTACGGACCTTTCTTGCCCGCCGAGGCCATGACACGAGGGAGATCGCCGGCGAAGGATGACAGTCGCACGGGCGCGGCGGCCGCCGTTGGAATGCGGCAACAGGGGCGGGCGGGTGCTGCCTGAAAGGCCAGAATTCCCTTGATTCGCCTTAGGGTTTCGCCTGTTATCGACAGCACCGCCCCGGCGGCGATGAAGCCGTTTGCTCGTTACTTTATATGTTTGTCACGCGCCGAATAGCGACTTAGGTGAATGATAGGAACGCCGCGATGGTGACGATCTTCCGTTTGATGCTGTTGGGTATGCTTTCAATCTCTGTGACGGCCTGCACAGAGACCAACGGTAATGTCTCGGGAGTCGATCCGAACGTCATCGATGATGGCTTTCTCTATGTGGGCGGCGTGGACGCCGCGCGCGCGATGCAGCCGCAGGGCCCACCCTTCTCGCAGGGGCTTAGAACCGGCTATTTCGCCTATGTCGACGAGCTGAAGAAGGGCTTCGACATCCCGGCGATCGCTCATTTCAGCCGCAAGGCGGTAGCCTCGGCCGAAGGCCTCAATGTCCAGCCGGACATGCTGGATTACTATCGCGGGCTGCCGAAGGCGTCGGCCGACGAGCTTGCGGCCGCTCGGGCCCGGATGATCAGCGCCTTCGACGCAGGGGGACGGAGCTCGGCTGCTGCCGACGCCGCCCGGGCGCAGGTCGCTTTCGACTGCTGGCTCCGGGAGACTGATAAGGGCGATGCCGCCGGCATCAGCCGTTGCAAGGGTGAGTTCGAGGACGCGATCACCAAGGTCGAGAGCTCGCTAGCCAAGCCGGCCAGCACCTACATCGTCTTCTTCGCTTGGGATCGTGCGGACCTCACGCCGGTGGCGCAGCAGATCCTCAGTCAGGTGGCGACCGACTTCAAGGAGGGCAAATCGACCACGCTCGTCCTTGCAGGCTATACCGACACCTCGGGTTCGGCCGCGTACAACCTGAAGCTCTCGGAGCGACGGGCGAAGTCGGTAGCCGCCGCGCTAGCGAAGCTGGGCATCTCGACGGATGCGATGAGGGTCAACTGGTACGGCGAGACGCACCTCAGGGTTCAGACCAAGGATGGTGTTCGTGAGCCGCAGAATCGGCGTGTCGAGATCAACTTCCAGTAGGGTGTGGCGGCACGGACCGCGCTGGACGGTCCAGTCTTGAGCATGGAAAAGCCCCGTACCCGGAGGTGCGGGGCTTTTCTCATTCCGGGCGGTCCGCGCCGCTACGCGCGCAACATCCCGGCCCCCGGCTATCAGCCGGTCACGGGGCGTAGGGTGCGATCGACAGGGCTCAGGGTCGGACGGACGCTAGCCGCCCGTGACGCTCATATGGCGGCCTACAGCCGGGCGGTTGTGCCGCCGGTCGATGACGAAATCGTGGCCTTTCGGCTTGCGGGCGACGCCATCGAGGATGGCCCGGTGCAGCGGATCGTTGCTCTCGGACGCACGGAGCGGAGCGCGAAGATCAATGCGATCCTCCTGGCCGAGGCACATGTACATCGTGCCCGTGCAGGTGACCCTGACACGGTTGCAGGACTCGCAGAAATTATGAGAGAGCGGTGTGATGAAGCCGAGCCGACCTCCGGTCTCGCGCACTCGCACATAGCGAGCCGGGCCGCCGGTGCGATAAGGAATCTCTTCGAGCGTCCAGGTTTTCTCGAGACGCGAGCGCAGGAGAGAGAGGGGCAGGTATTGCGCCGTGCGATCCCCCTCGATCTCGCCGAGAGGCATCGTCTCGATCAGCGTGAGGTCAAAGCCCTCTGTGCCGCACCAAGCGATGATCCTGTCGATCTCGTCCTCGTTCACACCCTTGAGCGCCACGGCATTGATCTTGACCGCCAAACCCACTCGCCGTGCGGCCGCAATACCGGCCATCACGCGATCGAGCTTGCCCCATCGCGTGATGGCAGCGAATCGGATCGGATCGAGCGTATCGAGGGAGACGTTGATGCGCCGCACGCCGGCTTCAGCCAGCTCGTCCGCAAAGCGCTCGAGCTGGCTGCCGTTGGTCGTGATCGTAAGCTCGTCGAGAGCGCCCGAGGCGACATGACGCCCCATCGCCCGGATCAGCCACATCACGTTCCGCCGCACGAGCGGCTCGCCGCCGGTGAGCCGGATCTTGCGGACACCCAGATCGACGAAGGCCGCGCCGAGGCGGTCCAGCTCCTCAAGGGAGAGAAGGTCCCTCTTGGGCAGAAAGGTCATGTTCTCCGCCATGCAATAGACACAGCGGAAGTCGCACCGGTCGGTGAGCGACAGGCGGACGTAGGTGATCTCGCGACCGAATGGGTCGACGACCATAGGCGAATGCTCCGACGAGGCTGGCGGAAAGCCGGGCACCTATGCGGCTCTCCCCTATGCCTGTGTGCTGAAGCCAATGTAAGACCCAAAGGGGGCGACGCCCAGGGGGCATCGGCGCGCGAGCGCTCGGAGGATGCGATGCCGACCTTCTCCAGCTGCGGGGAGAGACGGGTTTGAGGCTGGCATTCCGGGCCGCCGACACGGCCGAAGCTCGTGAGGGGCTGCGCCAGCTCACCGAGGTCGATCCGGGTGTCTCGCTTGATGACGCAGAGGTCGTCGTCGTGCTGGGCGGCGACGGCTTCATGCTCGAGACGCTGCATACCATCCTGCACCGGAACCTGCCTGTTTACGGCATGAATCTCGGCACGGTCGGCTTTCTGATGAACCAGTTCAGGCCGGACGGTCTCAAAGAGCGCATCGCCGCCGCGAAGAAGGTCGATCTCTTTCCGCTCCGGATGCTGGCGGAGCTTCAGAACGGCGAGGTCAAAGAGGGGCTCGGCATCAACGAGGTGTCGTTCTTTCGTGAGACGCGGCAGGCGGCGACGCTCAGCATCGACATCGACGGGATCTGCCGGCTGCCAAACCTCGTCTGCGACGGGCTGCTTATCGCCACTCCGGGCGGCAGTACGGCGTACAATCTCTCGGCGCACGGCCCGATCATCCCGATCGGTGCCAATCTCCTGGCGCTGACCCCCATCAGCCCGTTCCGGCCGCGGCGCTGGCGTGGCGCCCTTCTGCCGAGCCGCAGCCGATTCACCATTCGCGTGCTCGACCCCGGCAAGCGGCCCGTCGGCGCCGTCTCGGACTATACCGAGGTCCGAGACGTGGCGAAGGTCGAGGTCTGGGAGGATCGTTCCATCTCGGCCCAGCTGCTCTTCGACCCCGAGCACAACCTCGAAGAGCGCATTCTCAAGGAGCAGTTCATTCCGTGAGCGTTGGCCGGCCTGGGTGGGGCCGCGCATAGACCGCGAGCTCCGACGGAGGCCCTGGGCTTTTGGGAGGCGAGAACCATGAGCACTGACGAGGTGGGACACCTTGGCTGGACGGCTCGCACGCTGGCCGCGCAGGCACTGGGCTCCATCGACGAGCTCAGCCGCGGCGTGGTGCCGCCCATTCATGTCACCACCACCTATCTCCGCGATCCCGACAACCAGTACCGTAGCGGGAATGTCTACGGCCGCCCGGACAACGAGACGGTTCGCGAGGCGGAAGCGGTCATCGCAGCGCTCGAGGGGGCTGCGCAGGCGATGGTGCTCGGCTCCGGAATGTCCGCGGCCACTGCCCTCCTCCTTGCGTTGGCACCTGGCGACCATGTGGTGGCGCCGAAGGTGATGTACTGGGCGCTGCGCGACTGGCTGCTCACCGAGGGCCACCGGTGGGGCCTCGAGGTCGATCTGGTCGACACGGGCGACCTCGATGCCTTGCGGGCGGCGGTGCGGCCGGGGGCCACGAGACTGGTCTGGGTGGAGACGCCGGCCAACCCGCTTTGGTCACTGACGGACATCACGGCTGTCGCCGCGATCGCGCACGCCGGTGGGGCACTCCTGGCCGTCGACTCGACCTGCGCCACACCGGTGCTCACGCGCCCGCTGGACCATGGCGCCGACATTGTGATGCATTCGGCGACGAAGTACCTGAATGGGCACTCGGACGTGATAGCCGGCGCGCTGGCGACCAGGCGCACCGATGGGTTGTGGGAGCGCATCCGGCGCAACCGGTCGGCGCTCGGACAGATCCTTGGCCCGCTCGAAGCCTTTCTCCTGCTCCGTGGAATGCGGACGTTGCCGCTGCGCGTGCAGGCAGCGAGCGCGTCTGCCATGGAACTGGCGCGGCGCTTGGTCCGGCACGATGCTGTCGCGAAGGTGCTCTATCCTGGGTTGCCCACTCATCCCGGGCACGACATTGCACGACGGCAGATGAGCGGCGGGTTCGGCGGCATGCTGAGCATTCGCCTGCGAGGCGGTGAGGTTGCGGCAGTGGCGGCTGCGGCCGGTGTCGAGCTGTGGAAGCGGGCGACCTCGCTGGGCGGTGTCGAGAGCCTGATCGAGCATCGGGCCTCGATCGAGGGCCACGGATCGCCCTGTCCGCCCGACCTTCTACGCCTGTCCACCGGCATCGAGGATCCTGACGATCTCTTTGCCGACCTCGACCGCGCGCTTCGCGCTACGAGCGCTTAGCGAAGGCCATCGGGTCAGTGCTTGCAGCCACTGACCCAGCTGGACCGCCCGCCAAGCGAGCCTTGGGCCTTATCCCAGCCCGGGGCTACTCAGCTGCCGGCGACGCGCAGGAGGGATCGGCTCTCGACACCGAGCTTGGCGCAGCCGCCCAGATCCTGAAGCTCGACAAGGAAGACGGCGCCCGCGACATCGGCGCCGACCTTCCGCAATAGGGTCACCGATGCCTGAGCGGTGCCACCTGTCGCAATCAGATCGTCGACGAGGACGACGCGGGCGCCCGGGCGGATCAGACCATCGGCGATCTGCAGGGTATCGCTGCCATATTCGAGATCGTACGAGTGGCTGATCACGGCACCTGGAAGCTTGCCGACCTTGCGGACCATAAGCCAGCCAAGGCCTAGCTTGTAGGCGATAGGCGCGGCGAAGATGAAGCCGCGCAACTCGATGGCTGCGATCAGGTCCGGCTGGAATTCCTGCACCAAGTCGGCGAGGCGATCGACCGCCTCAGGCCAAGCCACCCTGTCGTTCAGGACTGTCGAGATGTCGTAGAAGAGGATCCCGGGCTTCGGGAAGTCCGGGATCTTTCGTATCGCCGCCTCGAGGTCGATCGCCACCTTTGCTGCCTCTCCCTTGCCGTGGACGCCGTGCCTCAGCCCTGCAGATCCTCGCAGGCGCGAATGATCCGGTGGCAGGCGTCGCTCAGAAGCTCGGTCGAGGTCGCGTAGGAGATCCGGAAATAGGGATCGAGCCCGAAGGCGGCACCGTGAACGACGGCGACGCCGACCGATTCGAGCAAATAGCGGGAGAACTGCTCGCTGGTCTCGATCAGCTTGCCATCGGGGGTGCGGCGGCCGATCGCACCGGCACAGCTCGGATAGACGTAGAATGCACCCTCCGGCCGATGGCAACGCAGGCCCGGCGCTTTGTTGAGGAGATCGACCACGAGGTCCCGGCGCTCCTTGAAGACCCGCTGATGCTCGGCGAGGAAACCCTGATCGCCGTTGAGCGCAGCGACGGCGGCAGCCTGGCTGATCGAGCAGGGATTGGAGGTGCTCTGCGACTGGATCTTGGCCATGCCCTTGATGAGCTCGGCCGGCCCGCCCGCGTAGCCGATCCGCCAGCCGGTCATGCAGTATGCTTTGGACACACCATTGACCGTGAGCGTGCGGTCCTTGAGCCGAGGCTCGATCTGGGCGGGGGTCGTGAACTCGAAATCGTCGTAGACGAGATGCTCGTACATATCGTCCGTCATCACCCAGACGTTCGGGTGGCGGACGATGACGTCGGTAAGCGCCTTGAGCTCGGCCTTGCTATAGGCGGCTCCTGTAGGGTTGCTCGGGGAGTTCAGCAGCACCCACTTCGTCCTCGGACCGATCGCCGCCTCCAGGTCCTCGGGGCGCAGCTTGAAGCCCGTCTGGTCAGGGCAATTGACGAAGACGGGCGTGCCGCCTGCCAGGAGGACCATGTCGGGGTAGGAGACCCAGAAGGGGGCCGGAATGACGACCTCGTCGCCCGGGTTCAGCGTCGCCATGAACGCGTTGTAGAGCACCTGCTTGCCGCCGGTGCCGACGGTGATCTGCTCGCGCGTGTAGTCGAGGCCGTTCTCGCGGCGGAACTTGCCGACGATCGCCTCCTTGAGCGTCGGCGTGCCGTCGACCGCCGTGTATTTGGTGTCGCCGGCCCGAATGGCGGCGATGGCCGCCTCCTTCACATGCTCGGGCGTGTCAAAGTCGGGCTCGCCGGCACCGAGACCGATGATGTCGCGGCCGGCAGCCTTGAGCTCCCGGGCGAGGTTGGTCACGGCGATCGTTGGCGATGGCTTGATACGGGAGAGGCTCTTGGCGAGCACGGACATTGGGGACGCCCCTGGCTGAACGGACGGCGGGAATTTATGGGTGACGCCGCATCGATGCAACGCCCGCGGGGGAAAGGCAGCCGCTCGTCAGGCGGCCGGGCTGACGGCCGTGGCGCTGACGGTCTCGGCGATCGCCAAGGTCAGCTCCATGAGGAGCGCCTGCAGCTGTGCTGTGCCCTCGTGCGCCTTGCCGCTGCTCTCGTCCATGAACAGCTGACGCCGGAACTCTACCTGGAGGGCGTGCCAGCCCTCCAGCGGCCGTCCGTAGTGCTCGGTGATGAAGCCACCTGCATAGGGCTGATTGTGGGCGACGTGGAGGCCACGCGCGCTCAGCACCTCCGCCGCTACATTCATGAAGTCTGCGCCGCAGCTTCGCCCGAACCGGTCGCCGAGGGCCACATCGACCGGCGAGGCCGCCCGCTGTCCCGCCGCCTCGGATGGCATCGAATGGCAGTCGAGGAGAATGGCCACGCCGAAACGGCGGCGGGTCTCGCCGAGCAGGCTCGCGAGACGGTCGTGATAGGGTTGGTATCCCTGGATCAGTCGGCTCTGCACCTCCTCGAGCCCGAGCCGGCGCCGGTAGATTGCCCGCCCGGAGATGCGGCTCGGCACGACGCCGAGCCCGGCCCGCACCTTGGCGCTTAGTCGGAGGTCGGGCAACGACATCGGAGCCGTCAGAAGATCGGGGTCCAGCTCGGCGCTGTTGCGGTTGAGGTCGACGAAGGCGCGCGCATAGGTCGCGGCGATGACAGCGGCCCGCCACGTCGGCGCAGGGGGCGACGAGGCCGTCGACGGGCCCATCGTCGAGGCATCTGAGCTCGCTCTGATCGATCCTCAAGGCGCTCATCAGGTCAGACGGGATACACCGTCCCGCTGTGAGGGGAGGACAGCACGATAGGCAACAGCCTGCCCGTCGGACAGCAGCTCCCTGAACGGCGGAACCCTGCCACCGCCGATCGCTATGTCGATGCCGTCCCTCATGGAGAGGACAAGAGCACACCGCGCGCGGCGGAACAACCCGACGCGGTCGGCGCCGACGATTCGGACGGCCGCACGACGGCCTTGCCCTCGGCCGCGGTTTCTCCTAAGCAGCGCGCCAGCGGGCGCGTAGCTCAGCGGGAGAGCACTACGTTGACATCGTAGGGGTCACAGGTTCGATCCCTGTCGCGCCCACCACCGCTTCCAAGGCCAGGCCGCATGGGCATCATCCCGCCGGGCCAGTGGCCGCACTGGGGCACCGGCGCCGGGCCTGGAATGAGGTGCCGCGCTTGACCGTAATCCGCAGCGAGGTCGATCCCAGGTCAGGAGCTTTCAGAGCCAACGCTGAGCGTGTGCGCGGTGCTGGTAGGCGATCTCCGCAGGCGGGTAGCTCGCGTGGCCCAGGGTGGCGATGCCAGGGCCCGGGAGCGCCATCTTGCACGGGGCAAGCTCTTGCCGCGCGAGCGCGTCGAGCGGCTGATCGATCCAGGATCGCCATTTCTCGAGCTCTCCCAGCTCGCCGCCGAGGGCATGTATGACGGCGAGGTTCCAGCGGCCGGGATCATCACCGGGATCGGCCGGATAGCCGGTCGCGCATGCATGATCGTCGCCAACGACGCCACGGTGAAGGGTGGTACCTACTTCCCGATCACGGTGAAGAAGCATCTGCGCGCGCAGGAGATCGCCCGCGAGAGCCGACTGCCCTGCGTCTACCTCGTCGACTTCGGGCGGCGCCCATCTGCCGAGCCAGGACGAGGTCTTTCCCGACCGGGAGCATTTCGGTCGGATCTTCTTCAATCAGGCGACCATGTCGGCCGCAGGCATACCGCAGATTGCGGCCGTCATGGGGTCTTGTACGGCAGGTGGCGCCTATGTGCCGGCGATGGCGGACGAGGCCGTCATCGTCAGGAACCAGGGAACGATCTTCCTGGGCGGGCCACCCCTCGTGAAGGCGGCGACGGGCGAGGTTGTGACCGCCGAGGATCTGGGCGGCGGCGACGTGCATACGCGGATCTCCGGTGTCGCGGATCACCTGGCCGAGAACGATACGCCATGCCCTGGCGATCTGCCGGCGGATCGTCGCTGGGCTCGGATCTCGCTGCGGAGGCGCGCTGAATGTGGCGTCACCCGCCGCGCCGCTCTACGACCCCGGAGGAGCTCTACGGCCTGATCCCCGAGGACCTGCGCCAGCCGCTCGAGGCTCGGGAGGTTATCGCGCGCGTGGTCGACGGCTCGGTTCTGGACGAGTTCAAGCCGCGCTACGGTGCCACGCTCGTCACCGGGTTCGCCCGGCTTTTCGGCTACCCGGTCGGAATCCTCGCCAACAACGGCATTCTCTTCAGCGAGTCGGCGCAGAAGGGCGCCCACTTCATCGAGCTTTGCTGCCAGCGCGGCATCCCGCTCGATCTTTCTCCAGAACATCACGGGCTTCATGGTCGGGCGGAAGTACGAGCATGGCGGTATCGCCAAGGACGGCGCGAAGCTGGTCATGGCCGTCGCCTGCGCCAGCGTGCCAAAGCTAACGGTGATCATCGGCGGGAGCTTCGGCGCCGGCAATTACGGCATGGCCGGCCGGGCATTCGGCTCCCCGTCTCCTCTGGATGTGGCCCAACGCTCGGATCTCGGTCATGGGCGGTGAGCAGGCCGCATCCGTGCTCGGAGACTGTGCGTCGCGACGGGCTCGAGGCGCAGGGCCGGGCCTGGACGGCTGCCGAGGAGGAGGCTTTCAAGGCGCCCATCAGGGAACAGTATGAGCGCCAGGGCCATCCCTACTACGCGACGGCACGGCTCTGGGACGACGGCATCATCGATCCCGCCCAGACGCGGATGGTTCTCGGTCTGAGCCTGTCGGCCGCGCTGAATGCCCCCATCGAGCCCACCCGGTTCGGCGTCTTCAGGATGTGAGCCCTTGAGCGACAAGCCCCTTCTCGAGCAGTGCCGCGACGGCGTGGCGCGGCTGACGATGAACCGGCCGTGCGTCCACAACGCGTTCGACGAGCATCTCATCGACGCCATGGTCGATGCCCTGGAGCGCCTGGCCGAGGATAACTCAGTCCGCGTGGTCGTGCTCACCGGGCAGGGAAAGAGCTTTTCCGCTGGCGCCGATCTCGACTGGATGCGGCGTATGGCAGCCTTCGACCAGGCAGAGAACCTGGCGGATGCCCGAAGGCTCGCACGATTGCTCCGGACGCTTGACGAGCTTCCCAAGCCCACCTTGGCGTTGATCAATGGGGCGGCGATCGGCGGCGGCGTTGGGCTGGTGGCCGCTGTCGATATCGCTATAGCCGCTGCGACCGCGACCTTTGGCCTCGCTGAGGTTCGTCTCGGCCTCGTTCCTGCCGTGATCGGGCCCTATGTCGCTCGGGCATTGGGCGAGCGACGGTGCAGGCGACTTTTCCTCACCGGGGAGCGGTTTGACGCGGCCGAGGCAGCGCGGCTAGGGCTTGTGCATGAGATCGTCTCGCCGGAGGGGCTAGAGGCTCGTGGTGCCGTCATCGTCGATGCTCTGCGGCAGGGTGGTCCAGAAGCGCAACGCGAGGCAAAGGGCCTGATCCGGCTGGTCCGCGATCTCGACGGTCAGCTGCTCGACGCCGAGACGGCCCGGCTGATCGCCGAGCGCCGGGCCTCGGCCGAGGGGCGCGAGGGTGTGAAGGCCTTCCTCGAAAAGCGGCAGCCCGCCTGGCGTCCATGATCGAGAGCTCGCATGCGCTATTCGGCTGACGCGACGGGGCGGCTCGGCTATCTCCTACGGTTGCCGGATCTTCCGGGCGCACGCGCCCTGAGTGTCAGCGGACGGGCGGAACTTGGCGTGAAGAGGCGGAGGAGGGTCATCTATATGGCGGATTGGATCGGGCTCGGCCGGTGGGGCGTCATGCTCGGAGTGGTCGGCGCCGCGATCATAGGCGCTCCGCCCGCATCGGCGCAGCTCTTCGGGACCGTGACCAAGGTGCCCGCCGCCTGTGATCCTGCTGCCAATGGGGCCATTGGCGATGGCCAGACGGACAACACCAAGGCGCTGCAACGGACGTTGGACACCTGCAAGGGGGCATGGATCCGGCTGCCACCCGGCACCTTTCTGACGGGGCCTCTTTTCCTCCGTTCGGGCGTGACCCTGGAGCTCGCGGCCGGCACAACCGTGATCGGCACGACCGACCCCGAGGCGTACAAGGACGGCAAGGGCGGCATGTTGGCGCTCTTCAACGGCGAGGGCGTCAAGAACGTCACGATACGTGGCGCCGGTCGGATCGACGGCCAGGGGGCTACTTGGTGGGCGACGCTCGCGGCTGCCGAGGCGCTCCGCCCGAGCGATCAGGAGCGTCCCGACGACGCGCCAGGGCGGCCGCGGTTGATACGCTTCGACCATTCGAGCGATATCGCAGTTCAGCGCGTGACCCTGCAGAACTCACCGAGCTACCATCTTGTCTTTCGGCATTGCGACGATGTGCAGGTGACCGGCGTCAACATCTTGGCACCGACGAGCGGGCAGATCACGAGCGCGCCGAATACGGACGGCATCGACATCATCTCCTCGCGCAATGTCCGGGTCACGACCTCGTATATCAGCGTCGCCGAGGACGATATCGCCATCAAGGCGGAGGGAAGCCCGGACGACCCCGACGACCGTACGTCCGGGATCCGGATCAGGGGTTCCACCTTCAACGGGGGCCATGGCGTTGCGATCGGCAGCGCTACGACCGGCGGGATCGACGACGTCATCGTCGAGGCCAATGTGTTCACCGGCACGCAGTGGGGCATCCGCATCAAGACCGCGCGCGATCGCGGGGGGGCCATCTCGAATCTCGTCTTTCGCGATCTGCGCATGGACACGGTCGGTCTGCCGATCATGTTCGTGAGCTACTTCCCGACCGTGCCTGACACGGACAAGGCCGCAACGATCTCGCCCACGACGCCGAGGATCGAGGGCATCCGGGTGCAGAACCTGCGCGCCACCGACGCGAACGCGGTGGGTGCCATCTTCGGTCTACCGGAGAGCCCGATCGAGAATGTGGTGCTGCAGGATCTTGCCATCGACGCGAAGTCGGGTCTCTACGTTCGATGGGCCGGCGTAAAGCTGGTGACGAGCACCACTCTCGGTTGAGAGCGGCGACACGGTCGTGCGCGGCGACGGCGCCAAGGTTGACACGGTCGCGAAGGACGCGAGCGCAGCCGTGCAGTAAGCGGCACCGCGCCCCCATGCTGTCCTCCCTGCTGATCGCCAACCGCGGCGAGATCGCGTGCCGAATTATCGCCACCTGCCGCCGGCTTGGCGTTCGCACAGTGGCCATCTACTCGGATGCCGATCGAGACGCCCGACATGTAACGATGGCCGATGAGGCCATCTACGTCGGTCCGGCGCCGGCTCGGGAGAGCTATCTCGCGATCGAGCGCGTGCTCGACGCCGCGCGTCGAGCAGCTGTCGAGGCGGTTCATCCCGGGTACGGTTTCCTGGCCGAGAGCCCAGGCTTCGCCCAAGCGGTTCGCGATGTCCGACTAACATTTGTTGGGCCGTCGCCCGAGGCGATGGCCCTGATGGGCGGCAAGGACACTGCCAAGACGGCTATGCAGGCGGCGGGCGTTCCGCTGGTGCCGGGCTACCATGGCACGGATCAGTCGGACGCGCGCCTTGCTGTCGAGGCCGACCGCATCGGGTTTCCGCTTTTGGTCAAGGCTGTCTCGGGTGGCGGCGGCAAAGGGATGCGCCGTGTCGAGGCAGCCGGAGACCTGCCCGATGCCCTCGCCGCCTGCAGGCGCGAGGCGACGCAGGCATTCGGCGACGAGCGCGTTCTTCTGGAGCGCCTTGTCGATCGGCCGCGTCACGTCGAGGTCCAGATCTTCGGTGATCGGCACGGCAACGCCGTCCATCTGTGGGAGCGGGACTGCACGCTGCAACGCCGGCATCAGAAGATCATCGAGGAGTCGCCGGCTGTAGGCCTCGCGACCGAGCTGCGTGAGGCGTTGGGGGCAGCGGCCGTCCGGGCGGCGCTGGCCGCGCGCTATGAGAATGCCGGAACAGTCGAGTTCCTTCTCGATCCCGAAGGTGGCTTTTACTTCATCGAGATGAACACGCGCCTCCAAGTCGAGCATCCCGTAACGGAGATGATAACCGGTCAGGATCTCGTCGAGTGGCAGCTCCGGATCGCGGCCGGCGAGGCGCTGCCGCTGCGGCAGGACCAGATCCCCGCCCACGGGCACGCCGTCGAGGCCAGACTCTATGCGGAAGACCCGACGCGCGGCTTTCTTCCATCGACCGGCCGTCTGACCACGCTGGCCCTTCCCGAGGCCCTGCCCGGCATCCGCGTCGACACGGGCGTGCGGGCCGGCGACCAGGTGACGCCGTTCTACGATCCCATGATCGCCAAGATCGTTGCGCATGGCCCGGATCGGGCGCGGGCGCTTAATCTTCTGAGTCGGGCCCTCGAGGCGACGGAGGTAGAGGGACTGTCGACCAATCTTGCCTTCCTCCAGCGAGTGGTGCGGGCTGACCCTTACCGGCGGCTCGCGATCGATACCGCCTGGCTCGATCGCGAGGGGGCTGAGCTCGCGTCGGCAGAGGACCTGCCATCGCCGATGGACTCGGCGCTGGCGGCCCTGGCGGTGGCTGGCAACCGAGGGGAGCTGGCCCAGGCCACCGTGAGCGCCGAAAGCACCTCGCCGACGTCACCTTGGTGCGATACGAGCGGCTGGAGGCTGAACGCGCCTCCCAGGCAGGTCGTGCGGTTCCGTGGGCTCGAGCCTGTCTGGATCGTGACGGGACGAGACCAAGTAGAGCTCAGTGTCGGCGCCGAGAGATGGACGGCACGCTACGGCCGATCAGGCGGCGTTTTCTGGGTGGAGATCGAGGGCCACCGCTCAAGCTATCGGGTATGGGTATCCCGCGAGATGGTCTCGATGACCCGGGACGGGCGCCGCTTCCGTCTCTTCCTCGACATCGACGAGCTAGGGGCTGGAAGTGGGGAGGCGGACGAGGCGCTGATCGCGGCGCCCATGCCGGGCAAGGTGGCACGTTTGCTGGTTGCGCCCGGTGACCACGTCGTGCGCGGCGAGACGCTGGCAATCCTCGAAGCGATGAAGATGGAGCATCGATTGGCGGCGCCGTTCGATGGACGCGTGAGCGCCGTGAACGTCGAGGAGGGCGAGCAGATCGAGGAGGGGACCATCCTGCTCGATCTCGACCCGGACGACTGAGGGCCGGTGTTTCGCGGACAGCGTTCATCGATCCAGAGCGAATCGGGACCGCCTATCGAGGAGGCGGTCTCCGGCGGTCAGCAGCTCCGGCCACCTGCTGCGCCGGGCGACCAAGCGCAGCCTCAAGGTCAACATTGCCACTGCCGGCGGCGCTCTCGTGCATGCCGGCAACCAGTGCTGAGGCTTGTTTGCTTCATCCAGCCCGTTGACGGAACGGATCGGCAGGGTAGACGCCCAAGACCCTGACGTCGCGGGCGAAGAAGCCGAGTTCCTCGAAGGCGAGCTTGAGCCCACGCTCGGCTGGATGGCCCATCACGTCGGCGTAGAACTCGGCCTGGGTGAAACTGCCGTCGATGTAGCTCTCGAGCTTCGTCATGTTAACGCCATTGGTGGCGAAGCCGCCCAACGCCTTATAGAGGGCGGCCGGCACATTCCGGACGCCGAAGACAAAGGTCGTAACGCAGCCTGTCGACCCCAGCTCCGGCTCTTCCGGCTCCCGCGCAAGGAGAAGGAATCGGGTGGTGTTGTGCTCGGCGTCCTCGATGTCGGCGCCGAGGATGTCGAGGTTGTAGATCTCGGCGGCGAGCTTTGAGGCGATCGCCGCGCGGGTGAGGTCGCCACTGCGCGCGATGTCGGCTGCAGCCCCCGCGGTGTCGGCCACGATGCGGGCCTGGAGCCCGTGCTCCCGGAGGAAGCGGCGACATTGGCCGATGGCGTGGACATGCGATTCGGCGGTACGGATAGTGGCGAGCGTTGCGCCCTTCGGGGCCAGGAGATGATGGTTCACCCTGAGAAACGTCTCGCCGACGATGTGCAGGCCGCCTCTCGGCAAGAGGTGATGGACGTCGGCGACGCGTCCGGCCACCGAGTTGTCGATCGGGATCATGGCGTAGCGAGCCTGTCCCTCCCGCACCGCGGCGAAGGCGTCCTCGAACGAATGGCACGGCAGGGGCTCGAACTCGGGAAGCCGCTCGCGGCAGGCCAAGTGGGAGTACGCACCGGGCATTCCCTGGAACGCCACCGCCTCATCGAAGGCGCGGCGGCTCGGGGCGGTGGCGGGCTTGGTCATGGAAGGACTCGACGGGCTCAAGAGGCGGGAAGGTGGCCAAGCAGCAGGCGCGCCCGCTCGAGGTCGCCGGGCGTATCGACCCCGAACGGCACCGTGTCAACCAGCCTTACCCCTATGCTCATGCCGTTCTCGAGAGCCCGCAGCTGCTCGAGCTTTTCGCGCCGCTCGAGGGGGCTCGGTGGCAGCCCGCAATAGCGCTCGATCGCTGCCCGGGTGAACGCGTACAGCCCGATATGGTGATACACGGGGCCCGGTCCGTACGGAGCGGGCGCACGGGTGAAATAGAGGCCGCGGCCGAGCGTCGGATCGTCCGGGGTGAAGGCCACGACGGCCTTGACGACGCTGGGTGCTGCTCGGTCCTCGGCATCCTCCGTGGGCGAGGCAAGGGTGGCGATATCGCAGCCCAAGATGTCGAGCGGCTCGACGACGCGGCGAACGACAACTGGATCGAGCGTAGGGAGATCTCCCTGCACGTTGACGATGCGGTCGTAGCGGCCCTCGGCGTCGATCTTGCGCAGCGCCTCGAAAATGCGATCGGTCCCCGAGGGAAGCTCCGGATCGGTGAGAACGGCGGTCCCGCCGGCCCGATCGATCGCTTCGGCGATCACCGACTCCGCGCAGGCGACCACAACGGGGCCCAAGGCGGCCTCGACGGCGCGCCTCCAGACATGGACGATCATGGGCGCACCCGCGATGTCGGCGAGCGGCTTGTTCGGCAAGCGAGTCGATGCCAAACGAGCTGGCACAAGGACAATGGTACGCGACGATTGGTCGCCTCGCCGGACTGTGCGTGTCAACTCTCTTCTCCCGATCCCTCCGCTCGCTGTTGGGCCACCGTGTCAGCTTGACTCAGCGAGGCCCCCTGTCTACCGACCAGATCGAGCGCCGGGCGTGTCCCGGTGCTGCGGGGCGTACTTGCCGCAACGAGCGAGGATCGATCTCCCTATGGCAGGGTCACTCGAAGGCAACAAGATCGTGGCGGCAATCCTGACCGCCGGCATCATCGCGCAGGGTGCGGGGGTCTTCTCGAGGATACTCTACTCGCCTCATCACCTCGAGAAAGACGCCTTCCCGATCGAGGTGGCGGCGCCGGCGAGCGGAACAGCGAAGCCGGCGCCGGAAAAGCCGCTGCCGGTCCTCCTGGCAGCGGCCGACCCCAAAGCCGGTGAGAGGGATGCGGGCGTGTGCAAGGCCTGCCACAACTTGGCCGAGGGCGCTGGGAGCAAGATTGGCCCGGATCTGTGGAACGTCGTGGGTCGCGAGATCGCCAGCAAGTCGGACTTCACTTACTCGGACGCCCTCAAGAGCAAGAAGGGCAAATGGAGCTACGAGGATCTCTTTGCGTGGCTCAAGAGCCCCCGCGAGTGGGCGCCGGGCACCAAGATGACCTTCGCGGGCATCAGCAGCCCCGAGAAGCGGGCCGACGTCATCGTCTACCTGCGCACGCTCTCTGAGAAGCCCGAGCCACTTCCGGAGGTCAAGGAGCAGGCGGCGGCCGCGCCTGCCGCTGCCGCGCCGACCTCGGGTGGCGAGGAAGCGAAGGCGGGCGCCGCTCCGGCTGCCCAGCAGGCGTCGAGCAGCGCCGGCGGCGGCGATCAGTTCGCCGCGCTCGTAGCTTCGGAGAGCCCTGATCAGGGTGCGAAGGACGTTGGCATATGCAAGGCCTGCCACACCTTCGAGAAGGGTGGCCCCAACCGCGTCGGTCCCAATCTGTACGGGGTCGTGGGCCGCAAGATCGCGAGCGAGCCGGGCTTCAACTACACCTCGGCCCTCAAGGGCAAAGAGGGTGATTGGACCTACGACAAGCTCAACGAGTGGCTCACGGATCCTCGGGCCTGGGCACCCGGCACGCGGATGATCTTCGCCGGCTTCAAGGACGAGAAGAAGCGCGCGGCTGTTGTCTCCTATCTGCGCTCGCTCTCGGACAACCCGGCGCCACTGCCTCAGCCCAAGGGCTGAGGCTCGGGGGCTCCGCGGCGTGGCGTCGCTCGAGGAGCTGGTTCATTTCGCGCATCGCTTGGCGGACGTCGCGGCCGTGGTTCAGCGGCGCTACTTCCGCCAGCCGGTGGCGGTCGACATCAAGGCTGATGAGAGCCCGGTGACGATCGCCGACCGGGAGGCGGAGGCGCGGATGCGGGACCTCATCTGCCGCGTCTATCCCGATCACGGCATACTCGGCGAGGAGCACGGTGCCGACGCCATCGACGCCGAGCTGGTGTGGGTGCTGGATCCGATCGATGGCACCAGGTCCTTCATTACCGGCAGGCCGATTTTTGGCACGCTGATCGCACTGGTTCAGCGCGGCCGTCCGGTGCTGGGCATCATCGATCAGTCCATCCTGCGGGAGCGTTGGCTCGGGGTGTCGGGCCGGCCGACGACGTTGAATGGCACGCCGATCCGCACGCGGGCGTGCGCCGGGCTGGCAGATGCGGTGCTCATGTCGACGAGCCCTCTTCTGTTCGAGAGCGGCGACCGTCGGGCATTCGACCGGGTCGTTGCCGCCGTGCGGCAACCGACTTTCGGCGGGGACTGCTACGCCTATGGTCTCGTTGCCGCGGGGTTCGCGGACCTTGTCGTCGAGGCTGGGCTCAAGCCTTACGATTTCTGCGCCCTCATCCCCGTATTGGAGGGGGCTGGCGGGCAGCTGACGGATTGGGAGGGCGGCGCTCTAGGGCTTGGCTCGGCCGGACGCGTCATCGCCAGCGGCGACCAGCGTACGCATCGCGCCGCGAGCACGCTCCTGACCACGCCTGCCTGACACTCTATCCAAGGTCGGCAGGGTGCCGTAGGGTTCTGGACCTGCGGGACGGCCGGCCAGCGGGAGGGGTGCAGAGCAATGATGGGTCTAGACCGGCGGAGCTTCGTCGCTGCGCTCGCGACGACCGCGCTGGTGCGTCCTGCCGAGGTGCTGGCACAGGAGAAGCTGGTGCCTCGGCACGGCGCCTCGATGTACGGACCGCTCAAATATGGTCCCGACTTCACCCATTTCGACTATGCGGACCCCAACGCCCTGGTGGGGGGTGAGGCACGTTTCGCGGTCATCGGCACTTTCGACAGCCTTAATCCGTTCCTCCTGCAAGGCACAGCTGCTTCCGGGATAGGGTTCGTCTACGACACGCTGACGTCCCAATCGGGGGATGAGCCCTTCGCGCAGTACGGTCTCCTGGCGCGGACGATCGCCATTCCCGACGATCGCTCGTTCGTGCGCTATGCCCTCGACCCCGAGGCGCGTTGGCACGACGGCAAGCCGGTGACGCCCGAGGATGTCGTCTGGTCGTTCGACACGCTCAAGGAAAAGGGCTCGCCTCTCTATCGCTATTACTATCAGAATGTTGCCAAGGCCGAGCAGACCGGTGACCTCGAGGTCACGTTCACTTTCTCGGGTGGGTTCAATCGCGAGTTACCTCTGATCGTCGGTCAGCTCGTGGTCCTTCCCAAGCATTGGTTCGAAGGGAGGGCCTTCGAGAAGCCGTCCCTTGAGCCACCGCTGGGCAGCGGGCCCTACAAAGTTGTGGCCGTGGACGCCGGGCGATCGATTGCCTTGGAGCGTGTAGCCGACTATTGGGCCGCAAAGCGCCCGGTCAACCGTGGGCGATACAACTTCGACAAGATCCTCTACGACTATTACCGTGATACGAATGTCGCGCTCGAGGCATTCAAGGCTGGGCGATACGACTTGCGTGCGGAGAACATCGCGCGCCTGTGGGCCACCGCCTACGCTGGTCCCGCGCTCGAGCAGAAGCTGATCGTCAAGGAGGAGTTTCCCGACAACAATACGGGCGTGATGCAGGGTTGGGTCTACAATACCCGCAAGCCGATCTTCAACGATCCCCGGGTAAGGGCAGCACTAGCTTACGCCTTCGACTTCCAGTGGACCAACAAAACCCTATTCTACGGCCTCTACTCACGCATCGACAGCTACTTCTGGAGCACCGAGCTGGCAAACGAGGGGCTGCCGAGCCCGGCCGAGCTTGCGCTGCTCAACCCTTTCAGGGACAAGGTGCCGCCCGAGGTCTTCACCAAGCACTACGAGCCGCCGAAGACCGACGGCTCAGGCGACATTCGGCAGAACCTCCGTCAGGCGTTCACGATCCTCAAGGATGCGGGCTGGGTTGTGAAAGGCCAAAAGCTCGCGAACGCCGAGACCGGCGAGCCGATGCGTTTCGAGATTCTCTTGAGCTCGCCCGACTTCGAGCGCGTCACGCTGCCCTTCGTCAGCAACCTGCAGCGCCTCGGGATCGAGGCCAACGTTCGCACCGTCGACCCTGCGCAGTATCAGAACCGTGTCGACGCCTTCGACTTCGATATGACGACCGCGATTTGGGCCCAGAGCCTGTCGCCGGGCAATGAGCAGCGCGAGTATTGGGGAAGCCAGGCGGCCTCCACGCAGGGCAGCCGGAACCTGGCCGGCATCAAGGATCCGGTCGTCGACGCGCTGATTGGCAAGATCATCGGGGCAGACACACGCGAGGCTCTGGTGACTGCATGCCGGGCCCTCGATCGCGTCCTCCTCTGGGGCTACTACGTCATTCCCCAATGGGGGAGCTCCGTGACACGCGTGGCCTTCTGGGACAAGTTCAACCGCCCCGGCACCCTGCCGCTCGGCGGCGTCGATCTGACGACCTGGTGGATCGAGCCCGGGAAGCTCGCCCGGCTGCGCGAGGGGCAGGCCCGGCTGCCGAAGAACTAGATCGCGGGGCTCGGCCGTGCTCGCCTACATTCTCCGGCGGATGCTCTTGATCATCCCGACCTTGGTCGGGATCATGGTCTTGAATTTCATCATCGTGCAGGCAGCGCCAGGCGGTCCGGTCGAGCAGACCCTGGCGCGGCTGCGCGGCACCGGTGACGTGACGGCACGTGTCTCCGGGGACATGGGCGGTGCCGAAGGCACACGGGCCCCGAACGCCACCTCCGGCAACGAGAGCTCCTATCGCGGCGCTCGCGGCCTGCCGCCGGATCTGGTCAAGCAGATCGAGCACCTCTACGGCTTCGACAAGCCCGCCTATGTCCGTTTCCTCGACATGATGCGACGCTACCTGACGTTCGACTTCGGCGAGAGCTTCTTCAAGGGACGCCCGGTCGTTCAGCTGATCGAGGAGAAGCTCCCGGTCTCGATCTCACTGGGGATCTGGACGACGCTCATCACCTATCTCGTGTCCATTCCTCTGGGCATCAGAAAGGCCGTGAGGGACGGCACGCCTTTCGACGTCTGGACCTCCGGCGTGATCGTCGTCGGCAATGCAATCCCAAGCTTCCTCTTCGCCATCCTGCTCATCGTCCTCTTCGCGGGTGGCAGCTATCTGCAGATCTTTCCGCTGCGCGGGCTCGTGTCGGACAACTGGCACCAGCTCTCGCTGCCCTGGAAGATCCTCGACTATCTCTGGCACATGGTCCTGCCCATCACCGCGCTCTCGATCGGCAGCTTCGCCAGCTTGACCATGCTCACGAAGAACTCCTTCATGGACGAGATCGGCAAGCAGTACGTGATCACCGCTCGGGCCAAGGGCCTGAGCGAGCGTCGTGTTCTCTACGGTCACGTCTTCAGGAACGCCATGCTGATCGTGATCGCGGGCTTTCCGGCGGCGTTCGTTGGCGTGCTCTTCACAGGCTCGCTGCTGATCGAGGTGATCTTCTCGCTGGATGGGCTGGGGCTCCTGGGCTTCGAGGCGGCCCTTGGTCGCGACTATCCCGTGATGTTCGCGACCCTCTATATCTTCACCCTGCTCGGGCTGGTTCTGAAGCTGATCTCGGACCTGACCTACGTGCTCGTCGATCCGCGCATCGACTTCGAGGGCAGGCGCGCCTGATGGCGTCGGACGCTCTCACCGGCTCGGCCTTGCCCAGATTCTTCGGCTGTCGAGTTCGCCTTTCTCGGCTTGGCGCTCGACGCTTCGCCAACTTCCGCGCCAACCGCCGGGGGTGGGTCTCGCTCCATCTCTTCATGTGCCTCTTCGTCGTCAGCCTCTTCGCGAACGTCATTGCCAACAGCCGGCCGATCCTCGTCCGCTACGACGGTGCCGTCTACTTCCCTGTCCTCGTGAGCTATCCCGAGACCACATTCGGCGGCTTCTTTCCGACGGAGGCCGACTACCGCGATCCGGAGGTCCAAAGGCTCATCTCGAGCAAAGGCTGGATCGTCTGGCCGCCAATTCCCTACAGCTACGATACGGTGGCCCACGATCTCGACGGACCGGCGCCGTCGCCGCCCTCGCGCAAGCACTGGCTCGGCACGGACGACCAGGCGCGGGACGTGGCCGCCCGCGTGATCTATGGGTTTCGTATCTCCGTCCTCTTCGGCTTGGCCCTGACGATCTTGAGCTCGATCATCGGCGTCGCGGCGGGCGCCGTGCAGGGCTATTTCGGCGGGCTCGTCGATCTCGGCTTCCAGCGCTTCATGGAGATCTGGAGCGGGATGCCGGTCCTCTACCTGCTCATCATCATGTCGAGCCTGATCGTGCCCGGCTTTTGGACGCTCCTCGTGCTCATGCTGCTGTTCTCCTGGATGGCTCTGGTCGATCTCGTGCGGGCCGAGTTCCTCCGCGCACGGAACTTCGACTATGTCCGGGCGGCTCGGGCGCTGGGAGCCGGCGATCTCCCCATCATGATTCGCCACCTGCTGCCCAATGCGATGGTGTCGACCGTGACCTTCATGCCCTTCATCTTGACAGGCTCGATCACGACGCTGACCTCCCTGGACTTTCTCGGCTTCGGCATGCCGCCGGGCGCGCCTTCGCTGGGTGAGCTGCTTCAGCAGGGCAAGAACAACCTGCAGGCGCCCTGGCTCGGTATTACAGGCTTTCTCGTCCTGGCAGTGACGCTCTCGCTCCTCGTGTTTGTCGGCGAGGCGGCGCGGGACGCGTTCGACCCGCGCAAGACCTTCCGTTGAAGCCGCCCATGGCGCTACTCGAGGTCGAGAATCTCTCCGTCCGCTTCGGCGGCGACGACCGCCCCGTCGATGCGGTCCGAGGCGTGTCCTTCCAGGTCGAGAAGGGCGAGATGCTGGCACTCGTCGGCGAGTCGGGGTCCGGCAAGTCGGTCACCGCGCTCTCGATCCTCCAGCTCCTGCCCTACCCGTCCGCCTCGCACCCGTCCGGATCGATAAGGCTCGATGGCGAGGAGCTTCTCGGCAGCTCCGAGGACACTCTTCGGCGGTTCCGTGGCGGCCGGGTTGGCATGATCTTCCAGGAGCCGATGACCTCGCTCAACCCTCTCCATACGATCGAGCGGCAGATCGGCGAGGCCCTGGCGCTGCATCGCTCGATGGGCAAGCAGGCGGCGCGCCTCCGGACGATAGAGCTGCTGCGCCTGGTCGGCATCCCTGATCCAGAGGAGCGTCTGCTCAGCTATCCGCATCAGCTCTCGGGGGGGCAGCGTCAGCGCGTCATGATCGCCATGGCGCTCGCGAACGAGCCCGACCTCCTCATAGCGGATGAGCCGACCACCGCGCTCGACGTCACCATCCAGGCACAGATCCTCACCCTTCTGCGGGATCTGCAGACGCGGCTCGGGATGGCCGTCCTCCTCATCACCCACGACCTCACGATCGTCCGCAAGGTGGCCGACCGGGTGGCCGTCATGACAGGTGGCCGGATCGTCGAGGAGGGCCCCGTTGAGCGGATCTTCGGGTCGCCCGCCCACGCCTACACGCGGCATCTGCTGGCCGCCGAGCCCAAAGGCCGGCCACCGCATCAGCCCAGCCACGCGCCGCCGCTGGTCGTGGCACGCGATCTCAAGGTGCACTTCCCCATACAACGCGGCCTGCTGCGGCGAACCGTCGGCTGGATCAAGGCCGTGGACGGCCTGTCCCTCGAGCTGCGGCCGGGCGAGACGCTGGGTGTGGTGGGCGAGAGCGGCTCGGGCAAGACGACGCTAGGCTTGGCGCTGCTGCGACTCCTGCCGAGCGTCGGCGACATCGCCTTCAAGGGGCAGGCGGTTCAGGGTTGGTCCTGGTCGCGACTGCGGCCGCTCAGGCGCGAGATGCAGATCGTCTTCCAGGACCCCTATGGCAGCTTGAGCCCGCGCCTCTCGATCGGCCAGATCGTCGAGGAAGGGCTCAAGATCCACAAGATCGGCGATACGCCGGCGGAGCGTCGCCTGATGGTTAGCCGGGTGCTCGAGGAGGTAGGCCTCGATCCTGACGCCCAGACCCGCTACCCGCACGAGTTTTCGGGCGGCCAGCGGCAGCGGGTCAGCATCGCACGCGCCATGGTCCTCAAGCCCAGCCTCGTCGTTCTGGACGAGCCGACCTCGGCGCTCGACATGTCGGTCCAGGCGCAGATCGTCGACCTGCTGCGCGAGCTGCAGACCCGGCACGGCCTCGCCTATCTCTTCATCAGCCACGATCTGCGCGTCGTGCGGGCGCTGGCTCACGAGGTGATCGTGATGAAGGACGGGCAGCCGGTAGAGAGGGGTCCGACGGAGCGGATCTTCGAGGCGCCGCAAACTGCCTACACGCGCGCGCTGATGGCGGCCGCATTTGACATCGAGGTGGCTGCAGAGGGCGTCGTCGCCACCTGAATCGATCCAGGGTATGCTGTGCGTTGGGTTGGCTCAAAGGGAGAGGAGAAAAATGCCCGCCAGCTTGAGCAGGCGGCTCCTTTGACTCTGGCGGCACCGGCGGTCTGGTTTGCCCTGCGATGGCCTGGGCATGCGCTGGCAGCCGTGGCCCACGACGACGACAGGGATCCGATCCTCGAGCATGCGCTGCATCGCTGGCGAGGCGATCTCGACGGTATGCTGAAGCGCGGCATGATCCGGGTCGCGACCGTCGGCAGTCTCTCCACCTTCTTTTACGACAAGGGTCAGGAACGCGGCATCACCTACGAGCTGACACACGCGTTCGAGGCCCAGCTGCACAAGGTCTATGGCCGGAAGGCGAGCCGCCTGCGTGTCGTGATCGTGCCGACCACGCGCGACCGTCTTCTGCCGTATGTCGTTCAGGGCAAGGCGGACATTGCGGCCGCGAACCTCACCGTGACGCCCGGCCGAAAGGCGCAGGTGGATTTCAGCCGGCCCTTCATGACCAACATCCGCGAGATCGTGGTGACCGGTCCCGCCGGCCGCGGCGTCCGCGGCCTCGAGGATCTCGTGCGGACGCCCGTCTTCGCACGCCGGAGCAGCAGCTACTATGAGCATCTGACGAGGCTCAACGCCTCCCGCAAGGCCAAGGGCGGGCACCCCATCAGGGTCAGGACGCTCGACGAGGAGCTCGAGTCCGAGGACTTTCTCCAGATGGTGAGCGCCGGCATGCTGCCGGCCGTGGTGGTCGACGAGCCGATCGCGGAATTCTGGACGCAGGTCTACAGCGGGCTCGTCCTCCACAAGGATATCGTGATCCACGAAGGCGGCGATATCGCCTGGGCATTCCGCAAGAAGAGCCCGCGCCTCACGAAGGCGGTGAACGGTTTCGTGGCCAAGGCCGCGAAGGGCACGACGCTCGGCAACGTCATCCTGGCGCGGTACCGCAACAGCGTGGACTGGGCCAAGAAAGCGCTGGCACCGAACGATCAGGAGCGTTTCAAGCAGGTCGCCAGCTACCTCAAGACCTATGCCAAGCAGTACGACTTCGACTGGCTGATGATCGGCGCCCAGGCCTATCAGGAATCGCGCTTCGACCAGAGCAAGGTGAGCGCGGCCGGGGCCATCGGCATCATGCAGATCATGCCCGCGACGGCGGCGGGCCCGGCCGTGGCCATTCCCAATATCCGCACCGCGAAGAACAACATTCATGCGGGCGTGAAATATCTCCGCTACCTCAGGGACGCCTACTACAGCGACCCCCAGCTCTCGCGCCTCGACCAGACCCTCTTCTCATTCGCCGCCTACAACGCCGGGCCGAGCAATGTGGCGCGATCCCGCAAGCGCGCCAAGAGCATGGGACTCAACCCCAACGTCTGGCTCGGCAATGTCGAGATCGCCGCCGGCAGGACCGTCAGCCAGGAGCCCGTGACCTACGTGCGGAACATCTACAAGTACTACGTGGCCTACAAGCTGCTTTCGGAGGGCGAGATCAACCACGCGCGGCCGAAGCCTCGGCCGGCACCAGGTTGAGCCCTAGTCAGCCGGCCGCCGCTCGATCGGGAGCAAGGCGGCGAGCTCTCTCCACTCACGGGTGGTGAGGCCGGAGGTTTCCTGGGTGACCTTCTCCCCCGCCAGCTGACGCCGGAGCACCTCGAGCGCCGTCGCGGACAGAGTGACCGCCTTCATGCGGTGCTCCTCGAAGGCGCCAGCCGCGAAGGGCACCCAGCGCCGCATGACGTCCAAAAGCACCTCTGCATAGGCGCGGATCTCGTACTGGGCATGCGGGTCGGCTCTGAGCGTCACGAAGTGCATCAGGTTGTGAAGGTCGATTTTCCAGTACCACTGCGTGTAGGAATTCAGCGGCAGGACGGCTCGAGCAAGCTCGCGGGCCACGCCTGGCCGCTCCTCATCGCCGAGCAGCTTCTCGTAGGCGGTGAAGGCGACGTTCGAGACACGCCCCATCTCGCGCAGCACGGCAGCCGCAGCCTCCGCCCCGAGCACCTCGTCGCGCCCCTGCTTGTTCGTCGCCGACTGGGCGGCCGTGTGCTGTGGCAGCGTCGGCGCATCGGTCTCGAAAAGGCTCGCCTGCGTCTGCGAGCGCTGCCGCTCGACCTTCTGCAGCCGCACGAACTCCTCGTCCGGCACGTAGAACTCGCGATCGAGGACGGAGTAGCGAGCCGAGTACTCGTTGACGTTGGCTGTGCGGTGGCGGATCCACTGGCGGGCGACGAAGATCGGCAGCTTCACGTGCAGCTTCAGCTCGCACATCTCGAAGGGCGAGCTGTGGCGATGGCGCATGAGGTAGTTGATCAGCCCCTTGTCGCCGCTGACCTTCTTGGTGCCGGTGCCGTAGGAGACGCGTGCCGCCTGCACGATCGCCTGATCGTCGCCCATGTAGTCGACGACACGGATGAAGCCGTGGTCGAGGACCGGCAGGGGCTTGTAGAGGATCTCCTCGATCGCCGGCACCGTCGCGCGACGGGTCGGTGCCGTCTGGGCTCGGAGGGCCTCGATCTCGGCGTTCTTCTCTGCGTCGAGCGCCATCTTACCTCCGGCGGAAGCTGATGCCGGCTAGATAGCTGCCGCCCGGTGTCGCTGTCGAGGGGCGGGCGTTGCGTAAGCGCGCGCGGCCACTATATTCGTCATGCCGGCTTGCCGGCTATGGCGATAAACGCTGCTCGGCATAAGCGTTGCGGACCCGGGGGCGGAGCCCGGCGCCTCCACCAAACTTCCCCGGCGGTTGCCGGTGGTCGCATGGGGGCGACTTAGGATCGACGCGCGTGGTAAAGGGGTAGTTTTTGCCCGGCATGGTACCGTCGTTATCGGGCCGACATGACAAGTGCCAACGATAACCGTTTGGCTCTCGCTGCCTAATCTAGGTTAGGTAAGCGCGGCCCGGGGGGCGCCGGGCAACAGAAGCCCCCCACCTGAACCCTCGGGAGAGACGCGGCAGGCATGCCACAGAGCAATGTGGAGTATGGTCGGCTAGTCGAGCGGGCGCTCCGTACCGTCGTTCGAGACGTGTTGAGCAGGCTCGCGGCCGAGGGCCTGCCGGCACCTCACCACTTCTACATCACCTTCCGAACCGATGATCCCGGCGTCGAGATCGCGGCGTTCCTGCACGAGCGCTATCCGAGCGAGATGACCATCGTTCTCCAGTATCAGTACTGGGACCTCGAGGTCGACGAGGAGGGCTTCGCGGTGACGCTGAGCTTCAACGAGACGCCGCAGCGGCTGCGTATTCCCTTCACGGCGATAAAGGTGTTCGCGGACCCTGGTGCCGAGTTCGGTCTCCAGTTCACGATCGAGGACGACCGTCAGGTGGTCCCCTTGGCCGCTGCGAGCCGGTCGGTCGATGGGGCCGACCAGTCTCTGCTCGAAGCGCCGATCGACGACGCGGACGCGGCTCGAGCGTCGGAGAACGGCGGCGCGGAGATCGTCACGCTGGATCGCTTCCGCAAGAAGTAGCCCTGCGGCACCAAGCCCCTTCCGGCTGTCGTTGACAGGGGGGCGTTTCCGCGCCACGTCGGCGACGCCCTGTCGGAAGGAGCCTAATCATGACCAGCGAGCGCGCCGTGCGTATCGAGACGGACACATTCGGTCCGATCGAGGTCGAGGCGACCCGGTACTGGGGGGCCCAGACGCAACGCAGCCTCCAGAACTTCCGGATCGGCGGCGAGCGGATGCCGGCGCCCCTCGTCCGGGCGCTCGGGATCGTCAAGCTGGCGGCCGCCCGCGTGAACATGCGCCTCGGGCAGGTCGACGAGCGCGCCGGCAAGGCAATCGTGAGGGCGGCCGAGGAAGTGGCCGGCGGCAAGCTCGACGAGCACTTTCCTCTCGTCGTCTGGCAGACTGGCTCCGGCACCCAGTCGAACATGAACGCCAACGAGGTGATCGCGAACCGGGCGAACGAGCTCCTGGGCGCGCCCCTAGGCAGCAAGACGCCGGTGCATCCCAACGACCACGTCAACTGCGGTCAGTCGTCGAACGACACCTTCCCGACCGCTATGCACATCGCCGCCATCGAGCAGGTCCATGGAGAGCTTCTGCCTGCGCTAGGCCATCTCCACGCGGCGCTCCAGGCCAAGAGCAAGGAGTTCGAGAGCATCATCAAGATCGGGCGGACGCATCTGCAGGATGCGACGCCCCTGACGTTGGGCCAGGAGTTCTCCGGCTACGTGCAGCAGATCGGCTATGGGATCGAGCGCGTGAAGGCGACGCTGCCGCGCGTGGCCCAGCTAGCGCAGGGCGGCACCGCCGTCGGCACCGGCCTGAACGCCAAGAAGGGCTTCGCCGAGGCCTTCGCGGCCGAGGTCGCGACCATCACGGGACTGCCCTTCAAGACCGCGGACAACAAGTTCGAGGCGCTGGCGGCGCACGACGCCCTTGTCGAGCTCTCGGGTGCCCTGAACACGCTCGCGGTCTCGCTGATGAAGATCGCGAACGACATCCGCCTCCTGGGCTCGGGACCGCGCTGCGGCCTCGGCGAGCTGAGCCTGCCGGAGAACGAGCCCGGCTCGTCGATCATGCCGGGCAAGGTCAACCCGACCCAGTGCGAGGCCATGACCATGCTCTGCTGCCAGGTCATGGGCAACAACGTCACGGTGACCGTCGCCGGCTCGAACGGCCACTTCGAGCTCAATGTCTTCAAGCCGGTCATCATCTACAACGTGCTGCAGTCGATCCGGCTGATCGCCGACGGCTCGCGCAGCTTCGTCGACAACTGCGTGAGCGGCATCAAGGCCAACACGCGACCGGATCGCCAAGATCCTTCACGAGAGCCTGATGCTGGTCACCGCGCTGAATCCGAAGATCGGCTACGACAACGCCGCCAAGGTGGCGAAGAAGGCGCATGCCGAGGGCACGACCCTCAAGGAGTCGGCGCTGGCCCTTGGGCTTCTCACCGCAGAGGAGTTCGATGAGCTCGTACGGCCGGAGCTGATGCTCGGCCCGAGCGACTGAGGGCTTTTCAGGGTTGGCCCCGTGCCTCGCCGGACGCATCTTTGGGAGCTGGCGGCTCACCGAGGAGAGCGAGCCGATCGGGTGGTCCCAGAACCTCGTGGGTGATGGACGCCGCTCCCGCGGGCTTCATGGTTGTTCGGGCGTCGAGGATCCAGGCGAGCAGATCGAAGCGGCCCTCGAGAAGGCCAGTGGCGTTGGGGAGCGCCAGTGACAGCCCCGGGGCCTCCGCAGCAGCGATGCCGTGCACGAGGCGTAGGTTGCCAGAGACCTCGTTCAGGATCGTTCGCGCGTCGAGCCCGGTCGCGGACGGCCCTGACGCCGTTAGATCGACGCCATCGAGCGTTGCGTCCTCAAGACGCACGGCCAGCGAGCCGTCGAGATTGCCCACGAGATCGCTAAGACTGAGACCTGCCGTCCTGCCCTCGAGCTCGAGCGACAGGCGGCCCGTCAGGCCCGGCGAGGCACGTAACAATGCCGTCAAGGCGGCCGCATCGGCACCGTCGAGCGCCAGCCCGATGGTAACGCGTGGCGCCGTCGTCGTGTCATCCACGGTGATGCTGCCGGTAAGGCGCCCCCCTGCCAGCGGCAGATCCATCTTGTCGATGACGAGGCGATTGTCCCCTGATGCCAGATGGAGGTCGGCTGGACCGAGGTCCCTGCTGCCCTCGACGGGTGTTGCATGGAGAGCGATGTCCATCTGCGCGCTTTCAAGCGCTTGCCAATCGAAAGGCTGGGTAGGCCAAGCGCCCGGCCAGCTTTGCGGCGGTCCGGGCACCAAGCCGAGGAGCGGCTCAAGGAAACGATAGGCGTCGAGCAGCGCCTGGACATCGATCCGCGAGAGGTCGAGCCGGCCGGCAATGGAGGGCCCGGGCCCGTCGACGCTGGTGGTCAATGCACCCGTGATCTGGCTCGCCCCGAGCCCAAGGTCGATGTCGAGGCGGTAGGGAGCGCCAGGACGTCGGCGGATTCTCAGTCGACCGTCGAGAGGCCCACCGAGCGTCGGCTCGGCGAAGCCGGGGGCCCCCAGCCGCCGCATCATCTCCGACGTGCTGGGGGCGCGGGCGTCGAACGTCAGGTCGAGTGTGTCGGGGCCGGCACTGCGGCCTATGGTACCTTCGGCGGTCAGCGCCAGGAGCTGACTGTCGAGCGAAATCTCGACGTCACCGCGGCCATGGTCGCTCCGTACCGTGCCGCTGCCGCGGACGGTGCCCAGGGCAACGAGCGGCGGAGGCAGCTCGATCCCGAACAGCCTTGCCAGACGGAGCGGACCCGGCACCTCCAGCTCGCCCGCGAGGTCGAAGCTGTCGGTTGCCGGCTTGAGACTGCCGACCAGCCGACCGTGCGCCCCGGCCACGTCGTCGACGACAAGCTTGTCGAGCTTGATGGCGCCGGCATCGAGCTCGGCGGTGACCGCCACGCGGCCGGCCCGAAGATCCTGCCAACCAAGGCGCTCGATGGTCAGATCAATCGCGGCGTCGAGCCCGTTGAGCACGCCCTCATCGAGCGCGCGTCTGACAAGGCGCGCCGGGTCGACGATGTAGCCGTCGAGGTTCAGGCGGTCGGCGGAGGCCTTTACGGCAAGAGTGGGGCGTGCGCCGCGGATCAGCTTGGCAGCCCCCGTGATATGGCTGGCATCGAGGTGGATATCGGCGTTTGCGATACCCAGCATCGTGGCTGTGACCGTGCTGTCGGCGGACACGCTGAAGCTCTGCAGGCGACCAGCAGGCAGGCTTTCGGTCGAAGCCCCGAGCCAGGTGAGCACGCCGCTCAGGTCATCCGTGGCGGCGACCATTCGCCCATGCCATGCCGGGCCGGCTTGGGACGGGGAGATGGCGCCTTCAAGATTCAGGCTGCCGTTGCCGGGCAGCGACGAGACAAGGCGGTCGATTCGAACGCTGCCGTCACCGGGAAGCCTTGGCGTCGAGGCGGACCTGTCGAAGCTCCTGGCCACGCCAGGAGACCGCGCCGAGCTGCGAGCTGGATCGAGCCGAGAATGCCCCGCGGTGGTGAGAGCCAGGCGACCAGATCGCGTGATCGGGTCAGCGGCACGTCGCCGAGATCGACCCGGTTGGACGCAACCTGAAGCGCGATTGAGGTGGATGACGGCATCCGCTCCACCGCCAACGATCCCGTCAGCTCCGCTCCTGGGAGATCGAGACTTGCCTCGTCCAGCTTGAGGCGCGCCGGGGACCAGGAAAGACGGCCATGCAGGTGCCCCTGGCCAGACGGGATCATGGGGGCCGCGGCTGGCAGCGGGTGAAGGGCGGCGAGGCGGTCGAGCAGGATGTGCGCATCTGGGCTCGCGAGATCCACGGATCCTTCGACCTCGGGGGCGCCAGGATCGACACGCGCGACACCAGTGAAGACGAGCCTCCCGACGTCCTGGTCACGACCGGCAGTAAGCTCGAGCTTGAGCGGAACGGACGTGCTGCCAACAGGCAGGCTCGTCGTGACCTGCAAGTGCAGCGGAGTCCCTTGGAGCCGAGCGTTGGCATCCACCTCGACTGCGGCCGAGGCGGGATCGACCTCCATCTCCGCGTTCGCCCCTTCCAGCAACCACGGTGCCGATCCATCGCCCGTCGCGATCAGCGCGCTACCGTCCACGATCTTCAGACGATGGATCGAGAGACCGTTTTGCCGGATGGCGGGTAGGAGGCCGGCCAGCTGACCAGGCGTTGGAAGCGCGGCTAGCTTGGCTACCGGACGGACGAGGCGGGCCAGCCCGATGTCGAGCTCACCGCGCAGCAAAGGCATGACGGAGATATCGAGATCGACCCGGTCGATCTCGACGACAATGGGCTCCTGAGCCGCAACGGGATTGCCGATCACGACCCGTGCGACGCTCAATCCGGGTCGAGGAAGAAGATGCATGTCGAGAGGGCCACGAATCGCCACCTGGCGCCCCGTGGCCCTCTCGAGCTCGGTCGCGATGGTCCGCTCTATGGCCCGACCATCGATCAGCCGCGGGGCCAGCACGGTGCCCGCCACGATGAGCGAGGCGACAAGAGCTAGGCTCAGGAAGAGGACGCGCAACAACGTTCCGTCAACTGACAGCTGCCACGGCAAGAGCAGCGAAGGCCAGTCAAGCCTCTGATTTGACGAGGATAGGCTGCCAGGAGAGGAGGCGCAACGCGGCTCCGGCTCGATCGTCCGTGAGGGCGGTTGTCTCTCCCCCGGTCATGCACGCGGATGTGCCCTGGCATAGAGTGAGACCAGCCTCGAGCCTTCCACCGCGGTGTAGACCTGCGTGGTCGACAGGCTCTTATGGCCGAGCAGCTCCTGGATGGCACGGAGGTCGGCACCGCCGCTCAGAAGATGCGTGGCGAAGCTGTGACGAAGAGCGTGAGGCGTGGCTGTATCAGGTAGGCCTAGTAGCCCCCGCAGCCTGCGCACGAGCCCCTGCACGATGCCGGCCTGCAGGCGACCGCCACGTGCGCCGATGAAGAGCGGCGATGCGACGTCCGGGCGCATAGGGCAGCTCGACATATAGTCGGCGATGGCCGCGGCCACGATGGGCAGCACGGGCACGAGCCGCTCATGGCCGCCCTTGCCGCGGACCCTGAGCTCGCGCAGCGTGCTTGGCACGGCGCCAGCAGCGCCCCGATCGAGCGCGAGGGCCTCACCAATCCGCAGGCCCGACCCGTAGAGAAGAAGGAGGACCGCGAGGTCGCGCTTGGCGATCCATGGCTCGCTCGCCAGCTCGGCCGCCGTCTTGGCAAGGGAGCGCGCTTGGTCGGTCGAGAGTGGCCTCGGTAGGGCGCGACGACAGGTGGCGGTGCGGATCGCCTTGAGGGCCGGGTTGTGAATCTCATGGCGTCGATCGAGATAGCTGTAGAAGCCGCGAATCGCCGCCATGGCGCGGGCCGTCGAGCTACGCGCATAGTCCTCGCCGTGACGCCAAGCTAGCCAGGCTCGGAAGTCACTCGTGCCCAGGCCGGCCAGCAGCGGCAGCGAGACCACGACACCGTGGTGACGACCGATGAAGGCGACGAAGTGGGCAAGGTCATCCTGATAGGCGACGCAACTCCGCACCGCGAGCCGCCGCTCATGAGCGAGCCAGAGCTGCCACTCGCGGACGACTGCCTCAAGATCTTCGCTCGCATGAGCCAGAAGCATCGCCGTGCCGTCGTCGCGTCGCTCGCGCCATCATGGTATCAGGCCTCGCTCTGTCAACCGGGAGTGCCACGAGCTCGTTCATGGATATCCAGACGGTTCCCGTTCTGTTGCCGCTACCACTCGACACGCCGTTCGACTATCGCGTCGACGATGGGCCGATTCCGACGCCTGGCAGCTTCGTGCGCGTGCCGTTCGGCAGCCGGGACGCGGTTGGCGTGGTCTGGCACCGGCCGGCCGCGCGTCGCGTGCCAACGGCCCGGCTCAAGGCGATCCGGAGCACGTTCGACGCGCCACCGCTTCCGCCCGCGCTCTGCCGATTCGTCGATGCCGTAGCCTGCCAGACCCTGGCGCCGCTGGGCACCGTCCTCCGCCTCGCGATGAGCGTGCCGGCAGCCCTGGAGCCGCTGCCGGCTCGACTGGGCTATCGGTCGCGCGAGAAGGCGTGCGGGCCCACGGGTGTGGTGCAGCGGCGGGTGCTCGAGGCGCTGGCGGGGGGGGGCGCCCTCACAGGGACGTCCCTCGGCAAGGCCGCCAAGGCAAGCGCTGCCGCCCTGCGGCAGATGGCGGAGGCAGGCTTGATCGAAGCAATCGACCTGCCCGATCCGGAAGAGCCCGGGCGGCCGGACCCGACACGCATCGGCGTTGCTCTCTCGGAGGCGCAAGCGGCTGCGGCCGAGGAGCTCGGCGAGCTTACGCTGCGCGGTGCTGGCGTGGCGCTGCTCGAAGGGGTGCCCGGCGCCGGCAAGACCGAGGTCTATCTCGAGGCCATAGCCACGGCGCTGCGCGAGGGGCGGCGTGCCCTGGTGCTGCTGCCCGAGATCGCCCTTTCCACGCAGTGGCTCGAGCGCTTTCAGCGCCGCTTCGGCAGCGCGCCCATCGCTTGGCACTCGGGGCTGACGTCGGCGCAGCGGCGCCGACACTGGCGCTGGATCGCAGAGGGGAGGGCGTCGGTGGTGGTGGGCGCCCGCTCGGCCCTGTTCCTACCGCTCGACAATCTCGGTGTCGTAGTCGTTGACGAGGAGCATGACGCGAGCTTCAAGCAGGAGGATGGGGTCGTCTATCACGCGCGCGACATGGCGCTGGTCCGGGCCGATCTCGAGGGCTGCCCCGTCATCCTGGCGAGCGCCACGCCCTCGCTCGAGACCGCGCTCCATGCCGGTGCCGTCGCAGGAGCGGAAGGCCGGGCCCCCGGCTGGCGTAGGGTGACACTGCCGGCGCGGCACGGCGAGGCGCCGATGCCCAAAGTGGGTATCGTGGATCTTCGCAAGGAGCGGCCGCCAAGGGGAGCTTTCCTGGCCCCGTCGCTGAGGGAGGCGCTGATCGAGACCCGGGAGGCCGGTGCCCAGTCATTGCTGTTCCTGAACCGTCGCGGCTACGCCCCTTTGACGCTCTGTCGAGCATGTGGCCACCGGCTTCGCTGCCCCAATTGCTCGTCATGGCTGACGAGCCACCGCTTTCGCGGGCGTATGCTCTGTCACCATTGCGGCTACTCGATGCCGGAGCCCGAGCACTGTCCTGGCTGCGGCGCTCTCGAGTCCCTGGCTCTGTCGGGCCCGGGCGTCGAACGGGTTGCCGAGGAGACAGCAAAGGTTCTTCCCGGCGCCCGAATCGCGATCATGACCAGCGACACGGTCTCGACCGCCGCCGCGGCGGAGGCGCTCGTGCGCTCGATGGAGCGGGGCGAGATCGACGTGCTGGTGGGCACGCAGATGATCGCCAAGGGCCACCATTTCCCGAGCCTCACGCTCGTGGGTGTCGTTGACGCCGATCTGAGCCTGGGCGGCGGGGATCCGCGGGCTGCCGAGAGGACCTTCCAGCTGCTCTATCAGGTGGCGGGCCGAGCCGGCCGGGCGGAACGGCCGGGGCGTGTGCTCATTCAGACGCACCTGCCGGAGCATCCGGTGATGCGGTCCATTCTCGACGGCGACCGCGAGCGCTTCCTCGCCGTCGAGCTCGACGAGCGGCGCGCCGGGGGATTGCCCCCCTTGGGGCAGCTCGCGGCGCTGATCCTGGCCGGTCGGGACCGTGGGCAGGTCGAGGGCGAGGCGAGGAAGTTGGCGCGGGCAGCACCACCCGATGACGGCGTGCGGGTGCTCGGCCCGGCGCCAGCGCCGCTGTCCTTGCTCCGGGGCCGCTGGCGCGAGCGACTCCTGGTCAAGGCAGAGGCTGAGATCGACCTGCCGGCATGGTTGCGTCGCTGGCTTGGGCCCGTCCGTCTTCCTTCCCAGGTCTCCCTGCAGATCGACGTCAATCCGCAGAGCTTTCTCTGAGGCGTCCGGCGGTCAGGCCTCGATCTCGACGGGGTCAGGGTCGTGGGCTGGTCCTGTGAGGCCGAGGCTACGATGGTCGATCGCAACGCTCTTGATGACTGCGAAGACCGGCAGCCCCGGCCGCAGGCCTAGTCGCTCGACGGACTGGCGGGTGATTCGGGCAAGGAGCCGCCCCTGCCCACAGGCGAGGGCCACCTCGACGATGGCCCCCTCGGGTGGCGCCAGCTCGTCGATCTGTCCGGCCAGCACGTTGAGCGCGCTGAATCCCTCGGGCGGGGCCAGGGCCAGCATGACGTCGCGAGCGCGGATGCGCACCCGGATGGGCGTGCCGGCGGGCAGGTCGAGGCGTGGCACCCGGAGCTCGCCGGCGCTGGTGACGAGCGTCGTGAGCTCGAACGCATCATCGTGCCGGCCGACATGACCTTCAAGTAGAGCACCCGCCTCGTAGCGGCCCGTCGCCGGGCGCAGGTCCAGGCGCGCCATGAGGTCGACGGGCGAGCCGGCTGCCTGGACGCGGCCGTCCGCGATCAGCACGAGGGTCGTCGCGAGCCGGGTAACCTCGCGAAGCGAGTGGCTGACATAGACGATGGGGATGCGGAGCTCGTCGCGGAGCCGCTCGATGAAGGGCAGTATCTCGGCCTTCCTCGGATCGTCGAGGGCAGCCAGCGGCTCGTCCATCAAAAGCAGGCGCGGGCTTGCCAGCAGCGCCCGCCCGATCGCCACCCGCTGTTTCTCGCCGCCGGAGAGGCCTTTCGGACGGCGGTCGAGAAGGTGCCCAATTCCCAGGAGATCGACGACTTGGTCGAGGCGCAGATAGCGTGCGTCGCGAGGAGCGAACCAGAGCCCGTAGAGCAGGTTCTGGCGCACCGTCATGTGGGGGAAGAGGCGGCCTTCCTGGAAGACGTAGCCGATCCGGCGCCGGTGCCGGGGCACGAAGATCCGCCGCTCCGTATCGAGCAGGACCATGTCATCCAAGGAGACGCGCCCATGCCTTGGCCGGATGAGCCCGCCTATTGCGCTCACGGTCGAGGTCTTGCCGGAGCCGGATCGTCCGAAGAGCGCGGTGAGCCCCGATCCTGCCTTGAACCGGATGTCGAGGCTGAAGTCGCCGAGCTGGTGGCTGATCTCGACGGCGAGCGTCATCAGGTGCCGATCAGCCGGACGATGCGCCGCGACACCAACTCGGACGCCAACAGGGCGAGGCCTGACAGCAGAACCGCGATCAGCGATAGACGGAGCGCTCCTGCCTCGCCGCCAGGCATCTGGATGTAGGTGTAGATCGCTGTCGGGATCGTCTGTGTCTCGCCGGGGATGTTCGATACGAAGGTGATCGTGGCCCCGAACTCCCCGAGGCTGCGGGCGAACGCCAGAACCATGCCGGCGATGATTCCGGGCAGCATCAGTGGCAGCGTGACCGTCACGAAGACCCAGGGAGCGCTCGCTCCAAGGGTTCCCGCTGCCTGCTCGAGGCCACGGTCCATCGCCTCGACCGACAGGCGGATCGCCCGGACCATCAGCGGGAAGCCCATCACGGCCGAGGCTAGCGCTGCACCCGTCCAGCGAAAGGCGAGGACGATGCCCAGATGGTCGGCCAGGAAAGCGCCGAGCGGGCCCCGGCGTCCGAACAGCAGCAGCAGAAAATAGCCGGTCACCACGGGTGGCAGGACGAGAGGCAGATGGACGGCGATGTCGAGCGCCGTCCGTCCGGGGAAGCGGCCACGGCCCAGCAGGAGAGCCACCACCACCCCGACCGGCAGGCTTGTGAGCGTGGCCCAGGTGGCGACCCTCAGGCTGAGCTCGATGGCAGTCAGCTCATCAGGGGACAGGCCGAGAAGGGAGGCCATCGGTGCGGCCTACTCCAGCACGTTGAAGCCCCAACGCTCGAAGGCTGGCCGGGCCGCCGCCGATCGGAGATAGGCGACGTACGCCGCAGCCTCCGTATTGGTCGATGCGGCGAGCATGGCCACGGGATAGATGATCTTCGGGTGCGTGTCGTCGGGAAAGACGCCGACCACCTCGACGTTCGGATCGGCCGCCGCGTCCGTCTGATAGACGATGCCGTACGGCGCCTCGCCGCGAGAGACCAGCGCCAGCGCTGCCCGGACGTTCTGGGCCCGGGCGATCTTGCTCTCGACGGACGTCCATACATCGAGCGCCTGCAGGGACGCCTTTCCATATTTGCCGGCCGGGACGGCATCGGTGTTCGCCATCGCCAGCCGGCCGCCCTTCAGGAGCTCGGCCAGCGGAAATCCCTTCTCGATTGGCACCCTCTTGGACTGGCCCTTCGGAGCGATCAGCACGAGGTGGTTGGCCAGGATGTCCGCCCGGCTGCTCGCGCGGATCAGGTTCCGCTTCTCGAGATAGTCCATCCAGTCGAGGTCGGCCGAGATGAACACATCGGCCGGGGCGCCGGCGTCGATCTGCTTTGCGAGCGTGGAGCTGCCGGCGAAGGAGACCGTCACCTTGCGACCGGTGTCCTTCGCATACTGCACATCCGCATCGTCGAGGGCATTCTTGAGGCTGGCCGCAGCGAAGACCAGCAGACCGTCATTGGCCGCAGGGGCCGGCACGGTGGTGCCAGCGAGCGTGACTAGCGCGAAGGCGGCAGCTGCCACTGCCCGACCGAGCCGCATCAGGGGCAAGCCCATGGCTTTCTTCCTCCTCGTTATGTCTGGGAGGATATAGCGCCGCGCAGCCGATCAGAAGCGCTATATTCGCTTTGATATATCGCCGATCACGTAGCCGGCTCATATCGGCCGCCCGCTCGTAGCGAGCCTCGGAGCGAGCGGGGTTATACAGCCAACAGGTCGGAGCCGGCGTCGTGTGCCTTCGCGAGAGGGCGCTCGTGGCGATGCTCTCCCGCTACCAAAGCCCGAAAGAAGCCTCAGCTCACCTCGGCCAGCTCGGCCGCTCGTCTCGCACCGGCGCTGGGGCGATGGTCGGCGCCAATATAGGTGTAGACGACAGGCAGCACGAAGAGCGTGAAGAGCGTCCCGATCGACATGCCGGCCACGATGACGAGGCCGATCGAGAAGCGGCTGGCGGCACCAGCACCTGAGGCCACGAGGAGCGGCACCAGACCCATAACCATGGCCGCCGTCGTCATCAGGATGGGCCGCAGGCGGACCCGGGCTGCGCGCTGGATCGCCGCCCGGCGGTCGAGATTCTCGCTAAGCTGCAGCTCGTTCGCGAAGGAGACCATCAGAATTCCGTGCTTGCTGATCAGCCCGATCAGCGTCACGAGCCCGATCTGCGTGTAGATGTTGAGGGTGGCGAGCCCGAAGAACAGCGGCAGAAGAGCGCCGCAGATCGACATCGGCACGCTGACCAGGATCACCAGCGGGTCGCGGATGCTCTCGAACTGGGCCGCGAGCACGAGATAGATCACGACCAGCGCGAAGGCGAAGGTGATGGTGAGCTGGTTGCCCTCCGTCACATACTGGCGGGATTCCGAGAGGAAGGCGTGCTGGAAGCCGGCGGGCAGCTGCTCCTTGGCCTGCTGCTGAAGGAAGGCCACCGCTTGGCCCATGGTCACGCTGGGCAGGGGCACCGCCGAGAAGGTCGCCGCGTTGAGCTGGTTGTAGTGGGTGAGGGCGTTCGGGTCGGTGGCCGTGCTGATCGTGACCACCGTCGAGAGTGGGACCGCCTGGCCGGACGCCGTCTGTAGATAGTACTGGCCGAGGTCCTCGGGGGTCAGGCGGTCGCTGCGTGGCACTTGCGGGATGACCTCGTAGGACCGCCCCTCGAGATCGAACCGGTTGACGTAGTTTCCGCCGACCATGGTCGCCAGGGTCTGGCCGATGTCCGCCATCGTGATGCCGAGGTCGTTCGCCTTCGAGCGATCGATCTTGATGCGGATGGCCGGATTGTTGAAGGCCAGATCACTGTCGGTGACGATGAAGAGCCCGCTCTTGCGGGCCGCGGCCTTGATCTTCTCCATCACCGTGAAGATCGTCGGGAAGTCGCCGGGCGAGCTGATGACCATCTGCACGGGCAGGCCGCCCGTGCTGCCCGGCAGCGGCGGCAGAGAAAAAAGAAAGATCTGCTCACCGGTCACCGAGCTGAGCTTGGCCTGGACTTGCGGTTGTAGAGCGAGGGAACTCGTCTTACGCTCGTTCCAGGGCTTGAGGATCATGCCGGCGAAGCCGTTGTTGGGACCGTTCGTGCCGTTCACGATGAAGCGCGTATCCGTCTCCGGATAGGTCTTTAGGATGGCGTCGGCCTGCTCGCCGTAATAGTCCGTGTAGTTGATGTTGGCGTATTGCGGCGCCTTGACGAGGCCGAAGAGGACGCCCTGGTCCTCGGGCGGCGCCAGCTCCGCCTTCGTGTTCATGAACAGGAAGGCGGTCGAGCCGAGCACGACGACGGCGAAAAGCGCCGTGACCGGCCGGAAGTCGAGCGAGGAGTTCGAGGCGACGCCCGTACCAGCCGGCGAGCCGGCTGAAGCTCCGATCGACGAGCTGCGCGAAGCGCCCATGGAGCACGCTCTGGCTCAGCAGCATCGAGCACATCATCGGCGAGAGCGTGAGGGCCACGATTCCCGAGATGACGACCGTGCCGGCCAGGGTGAAGGCGAACTCGCGGAAGAGGGTGCCCGTGAGGCCCGAGAGGAATCCGATCGGCGCGTAGACCGCAGCCAGCGTGATCGTCATGGTGATGACCGGGCCGGCGATCTCCCGGGCCCCGATCAGCGCCGCCTGGGCCGCTGTCTTGCCCTCCTCGATATGGCGATAGACGTTCTCGACCACGACGATTGCGTCGTCGACGACGAGGCCGATAGCCAGCACCATGGCCAGTAGGGTCAGCAGATTGATGCTGAAGCCCATGGCCAGCATGAGCATGCCGCCGCCGATGATGGAGAGCGGCAGGGTCACGACCGGGATCACCACCGAGCGCACGCTGCCGAGGAACAAGAAGATGACCAGCACGACGATGAGGACCGCAGCACCCAAGGTGTGCTCGACCTCGCTGATCGAGGAGTTGATGAACTTCGTCGAGTCGTAGACGACCTGCATCCTGACGGTCGGCGGCAGGCCGGCCTCGATGGTCGGTAGGAGGGCCCGGACGCCCGCCACAATCTGCAGCGGGTTGCCAACCGGTGTCGCGTTGATGCCCATGAAGACGGCGTGCTGGCCGTTCATGCTGACGGAGCTGTCGCTGCTCTGGGCACCGAGCTCGACGGTGGCGACGTCGCCTAGTCGCACGAGGCTGCCGCCCTCGGCCTTTACGACCATGTTCCGGAACTCGTCCAGGCTCGTCAGGCCGCTGTCGGTCGTGATGTTTGTGACCGTGAAGTAGCCCTTCGCCTGGCCGGCGGCGGACTGGTAATTGTTGGCGGTGATTGCCGCCGAAAGGTCCTGGGCCGAGACTCCGCGCGCGGCCATGCGCCGAGGGTCAAGCCAGACGCGCATCGCGAAGGGCTGGCCGCCCAGAATGTCGGCCGAGGCGACCCCGTCGACGGTGGCGAGGATCGGTTGGACGACCCGGCTCAAATAGTCGGTGATCGCCGCCCCGGCCAGCGACGGGCTGGAGAAGCCGATATACATCACCGCGGTGGTCTGGCCGGTCGACTTGGTGATGACCGGATCATTCGCCTCGCGCGGCAGCAGGTACTTGACCTGGTTGACCTTCGCCATGACGTCGGTCATCGCCACGTTTGGGTCGAGGTTCAGCTTGACGTAGATCGTGACGGTGCTCTTCCCCTGCACCGAGGACGAGGTCATGTAATCGATGCCCTCGGCACCGGCGACGGCCTGCTCGATGGGCTGGGTGATGAAGCCCTGCATTAGCTCCGGCGAGGCGCCCGCATAGGTCGTCGAGACGGTGATGACCGTGTTCGACAACTTCGGATACTGGCGGACGTTCATCTCCGTGAAGCTTTTCAGCCCGATCAGCAGGATCAGGAGGCTCACGACTGTCGCCAGGATCGGACGGCGCACGAAGACGTCGGTAAATCTCATGGCCGAAGGCCCTTGCGATGAAGGCGGTGCTTACTCGACCGGCGTTTGTGCCGGAATCGGCGGCGGCGTGTTGTTCTCGACCGTCACGACGGCGCCGTTGAACAGCCTGATCTGCCCCGAGGCGACGACGAGGTCGCCGGCCTTGACGCCCGAGCGGATCGCGATCCGTCCGTCGAATCGCTGGCCGATCGTCACCGGGGTCTGCCTGGCCTGCAGCTGCTGCTTGCCGCTCTGGGCCCCAGGGGCCCTTTCGACGACGAAGACCGAATCGCCATAGAGCGTGTTGGTCACGGCCGTCTCCGGCACGGTGACGACATCCGGCGTCGGCGGCAGCTCGAGCCGCGCATTGGCGAACATGCCGGGCAGCAACAGATGGTCCGGGTTGGCGAGCGTGGCCTGCAGACGGATGACTCGTGTCGTCGGATCGACCTGGGGTTCAATCCCGGTCAGCTTGCCCTGGAAGGAGCGGCCGGGGTAGGCGTCGACCTGGATCTCGACCGGCTGGCCCACGGCGAGCTTCGACCGGTCGCGCTCCGGCAGGGTGAAATTGACCCAGAGCGTGCCGAGATCGGTGAGTGATACGAGCGTCGTGCCGGGCTGCACGTACTGGCCGAGCTGCACCTCCCGGAGGCCGAGCTCGCCGGAGAACGGTGCCCGGATCAGCTTCTGCTCGATCAGCGCCTTGGTCCTGGCGATCCCCGCCTGCGCCTGCTGAAGGGTCGCGTCGTTCTGGTCGACCGTCGCCTGGGCAGCGAAGTCTCGCTTGGCCAGCGACTTGGCGCGATCGAGGTTGAGCTGTGCCAGATGCGCCTGCGACTCGTAGCTCGCGAGGTCGCCCTGATCGGGCCCATCGTCTAGCTGGACCAGCGGATCGCCCGCCTTGACCTCGGCACCGGCCTCGAACATCAGCTTGGTGACGCGGCCACCAAGCTCGGGCGCCACCATCACCTGCCGCACCGCTGTCACCGATCCGATGCCGGTGAGATAGTTGGGCACGGCCCCGGCCTTGGCCTCGACGGCCGAGACGGGCGTGGGGGGCGGCGTCATATGCGCGAAATAGTTGGCCATGCCCTGCTGGCGCATCCGGTTGAAGCCATAGAGCCCACCGACGACGAGCGCCAACAGGACCGCCACGACAACCAATCGCACGATGAGCCCGCGCCGTGTCGCTCGGGGCTTCGACTCATCGGGCCGCGGTCTGGCATCATCGAACACGGTAGTCGCCATCGACGGCTCCTGTCGGGCTGGGCGGTGGTCAGGCTGCTGCCAACTCGGGCGCGCTTGCGCGCGTCTCGTCGGTCACGGCCGCATCGGCATCCATATGGGCTGCGATCGCATCGGCCTTGAGGCCGATGCCGCGCAGCATAAAGCGGACCATGTCGGCGAAGATCCGATCGGATTCCCCGGCATACTGAAAGGTGGAGCGGCCGCAGAGGCGACCGATCGCGAACATTGCGGCGATATGGTGACCGAACCAGAAGGCGTTCTCCGGGCAGATCGCCCCCGGCTCCAGATCGCCGGCGGCGGCGGCGGCCTCGAGGGAGGCCCTGAACTTCGGAAACACGTGCTCCATGACCCAGTCGAAGATCAGCCGCGCATACTCACCATCCTCGAGAAAGCTGTTCAGCACGAGGCGATTCTTCACCTCGCGGTCGATCGGATCGCACAGTGCGCCCAGCGCCACATGCTGGACGAGCTGCTTGCTCATCTCGACCAGGGCGGCGGTCGATGGCTCCAGGGCATTCACCCGCTCGAGCGCAGGATCGCCCTCGCAGCCGCCGAGGAGAATCTCGTGATAGAGCGCCGCCTTGCTCGGGAAGTGCTGAAAGACGAGCGCTTCCGACACCCCGGCGGCGCGGGCGATCTCCCGCGTCGTCGTGCCCGCGAAGCCCTTGCGCGCGAAGAGCGGCATCGCCGCTGCGACAATTGCGCGACGCCGCTCCTCCGAAGTCGAGACGGACCTTGGCCATTCGCGCTAAGTAAGCGCTCGCTCAGGACACGTCAATCCCTCTGCTGCAATGCGGGATAGTGGTTGGGGCGCGGTTTGACGCGTGGCGTCGGACAGCGCAGTGGCCGGTTGCGCGTCGGAGCACGACGCCACAAGGTGTGCCGGTCACGGAATGAGGAGGGGAGCCCAGGATGCGCCTGTTTGTGGCGTCGCTCGCAACCGAGACCAACACATTCGCGCCGATGCCGACCTCGCTCGAGGACTTCAAGGAGGCGTTCTACGCGCCGCCTGGAGAGCACCCGGACAGGCCCCAGCTCTGCACGGCGCCTCTTTGGGTCGCGCGCCGGCGGGCCCGCGAGGAGGGTTTCGAGCTGGTCGAGGGGAGCTGTGCCTGGGCCGAGCCCTCCGGCACCGTCGCGCGAGCGGCCTATGAGGAGCTGAGGGACGAGATCCTGGGCCAGCTACGGGCTGCGATGCCCGTCGACGGCGTGCTCCTCGGGCTTCACGGTGCCATGGTCGCGCACGGCTATGACGACTGCGAGGGCGACCTCATCGCCCGCACCCGCGAGATTGTAGGACCTTCCGTGCCGGTCGGCGTCGAGCACGATCCTCATTGTCATCTCACCGAGAAGCGCCTCGCGGGCTGCGATGTTCTCATCTGCTTCAAGGAGTTCCCCCACACCGATACGGTCGAGCGGGCGGAGGAGGTGGTCGAGCTGACGCTCCAGGCCATCCAGGGCAAGATCCGACCCGTGAAGTCGGTGTTCGACTGCCGCATGATCGCGAGCTATCCGACCTCCCGCGAGCCGATGCGCGGCTTTGTCGACCGGATCAAGGCGCTCGAGGGGAAGGACGGCGTGCTGTCGATCTCCGTGGCGCATGGCTTTCCCTATGGCGATGTCCCTGATCTGGGCACACGCATTCTGGTCATTACCGACGATCGGAAGGCCGAAGGTGATCGCCTCGCCGAGCGGCTCGGCCGCGAGCTGATAGGGCTTCGGGGCACGACGACGCCGCCCTACCTCTCGGCCGACGAGGCGATCGATCTGACGCTCGCGGCCGAGCCCGGCAAGCCGATGGTCGTCGCCGACCCCTCGGACAATCCCGGCGGCGGGGCTCCGGGCGATTCGACTCACGTCCTGCGGCGCCTCATGGAGCGCGGTGTGCGGGACGTCGCATTCGGCCCGCTGTGGGATCCGGTCGCCGTGCGCTTTTGCTTTGCAGCGGGCGAGGGTGCTATCCTCCCACTCCGCTTCGGCGGCAAGACGGCGCCGGCCTCGGGTCTGCCGATCGACGCGGAGGTGACCGTCCGGCGGCTCGTGCGCGATGCGCGCCAGAGCTTTGCCGGCGGACATATGGCGATGGGCGACGCCGCGGCGATCGAGGTCGGCGGGATCGAGATCGTGCTGATTGCCGGGCGCACCCAGTCGCTCGGCACCGATCTCTTCAGCGGCATGGGGATCGACCTGGCGACGAAGCGGATCGTGTGCCTCAAGTCGACCAATCACTTCTATGCCGCGTTCGCGCCGATCGCGCGCGACATCCTCTATCTCGACGCAAACGGTCCGCTGCCGCGGGATCTGAGGAAGGTCCCGTACCGGCACGTACGGCGCCCGCTCTGGCCTCTGGACGAGAATCCGTGGGCGGCGAGCGCTTCCTAGGTTGCATCAAGCGGCGTGATCGGCGACGGATGATGCGTCGTCGAGGTCAACCTGCCTGCCGGAGCCGGTCTCAGGCACTCTAGTCAAGCTCCAGGAAGAAGGAGAACGCCGAGGATGCGCTCCACCCGCCGTCGGCTGATACAGGGCACCGTCGCGGGCGCCTCGCTCGCAGCGTTGGGGCTGCGCCCGCAGCGGACATGGGCCCAGTCGGCGAATGTGGTCAGGTTCGTTCCCTATGGAGCGCTCCAAGTCCTCGATCCGATCTGGACCACGGCGAAGGTGACCGCCTATCACGGGGCACTCATCTACGACACGCTCTTCGCCCTCGATGCCGCGATGCGACCTCAGCCCCAGATGGTCGAGAGCTGGAAGCTCAGCGACGACAGGCTTGTCTACAGCTTCACGCTCAGGGACGGGCTCAAGTGGCATGATGGCACCGCCGTCACAGGCGCCGACTGTGCGGCCTCCGTGCGGCGCTGGGCGGGCAAGGCCGCTGGCGGCCAGCAGATGATGAAGCGGGTCAAGGAGATCGTGCCCACCGGTAAGGGCTCCTTCGAGATCCGCCTGACCGAGCCCTACGGTCTCACGGTCGATCTGCTCGCCGAGAACATCTCGCCCACCTGCTTCATGATGCGCGAGAAGGACGCTCAGACCGACCCCAACACGCAGATCAAGGACACGATCGGCTCGGGGCCGTTCCGCTTCATCGCCGACAAGTGGGTACCGGGCAGCAAGGTCGTCTACGAGAAGAACGCTGACTACGTGCCGCGCAAGGAGCCGCCGAGCGGCATGGCGGGCGGCAAGGTTGTCCATATCGACGGCGTCGAGTGGAGCAATATGGCGGACGCCCAGACGGCAATGGCGGCGTTGCAGGCGGGTGAGATCGATTTCTATGAGACGCCGCCGCTCGACCTGCTCAGCATATTCGAGGGCAATCCCGACATCGAGATCCAGGTGCTGAACAAGCTCGGCAATGTGGGCGAGCTGCGGATGAACCACCTCCAGCCGCCCTTCGACAAGGTCGAGGCGCGCAGGGCGATGCTGCACCTGGTCGACCAGAAGCAGTACATGCAGGCAGCCATCGGCAACGCCGACTACTATCGCCTTTGCGGCTCCCTCCTCGGCTGTGGCACGCCCATGGAGAGCGACGTCGCCCTCGATTGGATAAAGACGGCCCCGGACTTCGAGCTCGCCAAGAAGCTCTTCAAGGAGGCCGGCTATGACGGCCGGCCGGTCGTCATCCTCCAGCCCACCGACGTGCCGATCCTGAGCACCGCCTGCGAGGTGACGGCTCAGCTGCTGCGCGGCGCCGACGTCAAGGTCGAGCTCGCCGCCTCCGACTGGGGCGGGCTGGTGACCCGCCGGGCCGTCAAGGGGCCCGTCGACCAGGGCGGCTGGAACATCTTCCACACCTATGCGGGTGGCGTGGCGATGGCCAACCCAATCGCGATCTCGGAGGCTGCGGCCAACGGCGCGAAGGCTTGGTACGGCTGGCCGTCGAACGAGAAGCAGGAGCAGCTGAGGGAAGCCTGGGCAGCGGCGCCCACGCTCGAGGCGCGCAAGAAGATCGCGGACGAGCTCCAGCGGAACGGCTACGACTTCGTGATCGAGTGCGTCTTCGGCCAATGGGTGGCCCCGGTGGCCCACCGCGCCGTGCTAACCGACATTCTGGCGACGCCGGCGATCATCCCCTTCTGGGGGATGAAGAAGGCCCGGGCCTAGGATTGGCGCGCCGGGCTTGCAACATCGCCGCCCATTGTGAACAGATGGGCCATGGAGCCGGCGTTTTGTCCGGCGGTCGCTCCGGTCCGCGCAGAGCGGTCTGGCAACAAGGGAAGGGAAGGAACGGATGCGTAGCACCCGCCGCCAGCTGATCCACGGCAGTCTCGCCGCGGCCTCGGTCGCCACCCTCGGCCTCCGGCCGCGCGTCTCATGGGCCCAGGGAGCCAACGTGGTCCGCTTCGTTCCCTATGGCGCCCTTCAGGTCCTGGACCCGATCTGGACCACGGCCAATGTCACCGCCTATCACGGGGCCCTGATCTACGACACGCTGTTCGGCGTCGATGCCGACATGAAGCCGCAGCCGCAGATGGTCGACAGCTGGAATCTCAGCGACGACAGCCTCGTCTACGCCTTCAAGCTCCGGGAGGGCCTCGGCTGGCACGACGGGACGCCGGTGACCGCCGAGGACTGCGTGGCCTCTGTCAAGCGCTGGGCGGCCCGCGATGGCGGCGGCCAGCATATGATGAGGCGGGTCAAGGAGATCGTGCCGACGGGCAAGGACAGCTTCGAGATCCGCCTCCTGGAGCCCTATGGCCTCGTCCTCGACCTCCTGGCCAAGACCAGCACGCCGCTCTGCTTCATGATGCGACAGAAGGATGCCGAGACCGACCCCAACACCCAGGTCAAGGACACGATCGGCTCCGGCCCCTTCCGCTTCGTTGCCGACAAGTGGGTGCCGGGCAGCAAGGTCGTCTACGAGAAGAATCCCGACTATGTCCCGCGCAAGGAGCCGCCGAGCGGCATCGCGGGCGGCAAGGTCGTGCATATCGACGGCGTCGAGTGGAGCAACATGGCCGATGCGCAGACCGCCATGGCGGCGCTGCAGGCCGGCGAGATCGACTTCTACGAGACGCCGCCCCTCGACCTGATCGGCACGTTCGATGGTAATCCCGACGTCAAGACCCAGGTGCTCAACAAGCTCGGCAATGTTGGTTACCTGCGGATGAACTTCCTGCAGCCGCCGTTCGACAATGTCGACGCGCGTCGGGCGATGCTGCATCTCATGGACATCAAGCAGTACATGCAGGCGGCGGTGGGCAATGCTGACTACTACAAGATCTGCGGCTCACTCTTTGGCTGCGGCACGAACATGGAGAATGATGCCAATCTCGGCTGGATGAAGACGGCGCCCGACTACAAGCTCGCGAAGGAGCTGCTGAAGAAGGCGGGCTACGACGGCCGGCCGATCGTCATCCTCCAGCCGACGGACGTCCCGGTGATCAGCGCCGCCGCCGAGGTGACGGCCCAGCTGCTGCGCGGCGCCGATGTCAATGTCCAGCTTGCCGCCTCCGACTGGGGCGGGGTCGTGACCCGTCGGGCCGTCAAGGGCCCCGTGGATCAGGGTGGATGGAACATCTTCCTGACATACGGCAGCGGCGTCGCGACCGCCAACCCCATCGCGCTGGTCGCCCATGCCTGCAATGGCGAGAAGGCTTGGTACGGATGGCCGTCGAACGAGAAGCAGGAGCAGCTCCGTGACGCCTGGGCAGCGGCACCGACGCTCGAGGCGCGGCAGGCAGTCGCCCGCGAGTTGCAGCAGAACGGCTACGACTTCGTCTATATGGGCATCTATGGTCAGTGGGTGGCGCCGGTCGCCTACCGGAGCACGATCTCCGACGTGGTCGGGGTGCCGGAGGTCATCCCCTTCTGGGGCATGAAGAAGTCTGAGGCCTGAAACACGGGAAGGACGGTTCTGGCCGAGAGCCGGGACCGTCCTCGACCGAAGCGGAGTAGCCCTTGCTCGCCTATGTCGTCCGGCGCGTGATCGCGACGCTGCCCGTCATGTTGTTGGTGGCGGTCTTCGTCTTTCTGTTGCTCAGGCTGGCGCCGGGCGATCCTGCGGCGATCATCGCCGGAGACAATGTCACGCCCGAGCAGATCGCCAAGATCCGGGCCAATCTCGGTCTCGACGAGCCGATCTGGCAGCAGTTCGCCATCTGGATCTGGCACCTCGTCCAGGGCGATCTCGGTACCTCGATCTTCTCGGGCCGGCCGGTGGCCCAGCTCATCCTGCAGCGGGCCCAGCCGACCTTGGCACTCAGCCTGACCACCCTCGTCGTGGCGCTCTCGATCGCCCTCACGATCGGCGTCCTCGCGGCTTGGCGCGTGGGCAGCTGGATCGATCGGTCCGTCATGATCTTCGCCGTCTGCGGCTTCTCGGTCCCGGTCTTCGTGGTGGGCTATCTCCTGGTCTACCTCTTCTCGATGAAGCTTCGCTGGCTGCCGGTGCAGGGCTATGTCCCGATCGAGCACGGCGTCGGACCGTGGCTCAGCCATCTCGTGCTGCCCAGCATCGCCCTCGGTCTGGCCTATGTGGCGCTCATCGCCCGCATCACCCGTGCCTCGATGCTTGACGTGCTGGCCGAAGACTATATCCGCACGGCCCGCGCCAAAGGGGTGGGCACCGGTCGCATGCTGATCCGCCACGCGCTGAAGAATGCCGCGGTGCCGATCACCACGGTCGTTGGTATCGGCGTGGCGCTGCTCATCGGCGGTGTCGTCATCACCGAGAGCGTCTTCAACATTCCGGGTGTCGGGCGGCTGGTCGTCGATGCCATCCTGCGCCGCGACTATCCTATCATTCAGGGAGTGATCCTCGTGTTCTCAGGCATCTACGTGCTGGTCAATCTGGGGGTCGACATCCTCTACACCGTGCTCGATCCGCGCATCAGCTACTGAAGTCCGCATGGCCGCGAGGAGTCTCGAGGTCGGCCGGGCAGTTGGCACCGGCGGTCCGGGCGCTACTGCCGCCAGGACCTTCCTGCGCCGGAATCCCACCATTGTCGTGGGCGGCCTCGTCCTTCTCCTGATGGTGGCCCTGGCGCTGGCGGCGCCTCTGGTAGCTGGCGACCCGATCGGCTTCAACCCGGTCAACCGGCTGAAGCCCCCCAGTGCCGCATTCTGGTTTGGTACCGACAATCTCGGCCGAGACGTCTATGCGCGCACCGTCTTCGGGTCGCGCGTCTCGCTGCTGGTCGGATTCTCGGTGGCGATCGTGTCGATCCTGTGCGGCACGGTTCTGGGGCTGGTCGCAGGCTTCCTACGGACGATCGACGCGGTGCTGATGCGGCTCATGGACGGTCTCATGGCGATCCCCTCGATCCTCCTCGCCATCGCCCTCGTGGCCCTGACGAGGGGTGGTGTCGGGATCGTCATCATCGCGATCGCAATCCCCGAGGTGCCGCGCGTGGTGCGCCTCGTCAGGAGCGTCGTGCTGACCGTGCGCGAGCAGCCCTATATCGATGCCGCGATCGCCAGCGGCACCCGAGTCCACCGAATCCTTTTTCGCCATATCCTGCCGAACACCGTGCCGCCTCTCATCGTTCAGGCGACCTACATCGTGGCCTCGGCAATCCTGACGGAGGCCGGTCTGAGCTTCCTCGGCGCCGGTGTGCCTCCGGAGATCCCTACCTGGGGCAACATGATCGCCGGCGGCCGCCTCTATTTCCAGGTTGCCCCTTGGCCGATCTTTTTTCCCGGCATCTGCCTCGCGGTCGTCGTGCTCGCCGTCAACCTCCTGGGCGACGGCCTCCGCGACCGCCTCGATCCACGCATCAGGCGACGCATGTGACCGACGATAGCATTTTGGCCCAGGACCCTGCCCGGGCGAGGGCAGCCTCGCCTGCAGCCGAGCCTCCCCTGCTCGAGGTGTCGGATCTCCAGACCCGCTTCTTCACGCTGGATGGTGTCGTGCGTGCCGTCGATGGCGTCTCGCTCACGATCCACCGCGGCGAGACGCTGGCCGTGGTTGGCGAATCCGGCTGCGGCAAGAGTGTCACCGCGCTCTCGATCCTGCAGCTTCTGCCCCCCCAGCTCGGCCGCGTGGTAGGCGGCAGCATCCGCTTCGACGGCCAGGAGCTGCTGGCATTCGACGAGTCGGCGATGCGGCAGATCCGAGGCAATCGGATCTCGATGATCTTCCAGGAGCCGATGACCTCGCTCAATCCAGTCCATACGGTGGGCGACCAGATTGCCGAGGCCGTGCTCCTGCACGAGAAGACGACGAAGCGTGAGGCGATGCACCGCGCGGCCGAGATGCTGAAGCTCGTGCGGATTCCCGAGCCGGAGCGGCGGCTCAAGGACTATCCGCACCAGTTCTCCGGCGGCATGCGGCAGCGCGTGATGATCGCCATGGCGCTCGCCTGCTCGCCCGAGCTCCTGATCGCCGACGAGCCCACGACCGCGCTCGACGTGACGGTCCAGGCCCAGATCTTGAGGCTCATTCTCGACCTCAAGGAGCGCGTGGGCGCCGCCGTCATGCTCATCACCCACGATTTGGGCGTTGTCGCCGAGACCGCCCAGCGAGTGATCGTCATGTACGCCGGGCGGAAGGTCGAGGAGGCGCCGGTGCTCGAGCTCTTCGACCGCCCGATGCATCCCTACACGCGTGGCCTCATGGCCTCGATCCCACGCGGCCGGATCGGAGCCGGAACGGGTGGCGGGAAGCGTCTCCAGGAGATCCCGGGCATCGTGCCATCGCTGAGCGGGCCCATCGTCGGCTGTGCCTTCGCCCCGCGCTGCAGCTTCGCCACCGACCGATGCCGCCAGGAGGCGCCGGATCTCTTCCAGCGCGACGACGCCCATTGGGCCGCCTGCTTCGAGATCGACAGAGTGCTGGCAGCATGAGCCCGCGTCCGGACAACGTCCTCGAGGTCAGCGATCTCAAGAAGCATTTTCCCGTGCGACGCGGCCTGCTCTCGCGGATCGTCGCCCAGGTCAAGGCGGTCGATGGCGTCTCCTTCTCGATCGGTCGCGGGGAGATGCTCTGCCTCGTGGGAGAGTCGGGCTGCGGCAAGTCGACGGTCGGGCGCCTCGTGACCCGGCTGATCGAGCCGTCGGAAGGCCAGATCCTTCTGAACGGGCGTGACATCAGCCAGCTCGGCGCGGAGGAGCTGCGAAGCGCTCGGCGCGAGCTGCAGCTCGTGTTCCAGGACCCCTACGCATCGCTCAATCCCCGTCTGACCGTGGGCGAGATCGTGGGTGAGCCGCTCGAGAACTTCGGCATCGCCCGAGGCCGGGCGAAGCGGGAGAAGGTGGCGGCGCTGCTCGAGAAGGTGGGCCTCAGGGCCGACGCGATGCGCCGCTATCCCTATGAGTTCTCGGGCGGCCAGCGCCAGCGCCTCGGCATCGCGCGGGCGCTGGCGCTGAACCCGTCGCTCATCGTGGCCGACGAGCCGGTCTCGGCGCTCGACGTCTCGGTCCAGGCGCAGGTCCTGAACCTCATCCTCGATCTCCAGGCGGAGCTGGGCCTCGCCTACCTCTTCATCGCGCACGACCTTGCCGTGGTCGAGCATGTGGGTCAGCGCATCGCTGTCATGTATCTCGGCCGGATCGTCGAGCTCGCCAGCAAGGACGCCCTGTTCGCACGGCCACTCCATCCCTACTCGCTGGCGCTTCTCTCCTCGGCGCCGGTGCCGGACCCGCGGGCGACGCGCGACAAGCTCATCATCGAGGGTGACGTCCCGAGCCCGATGAGCCCGCCGCCCGGGTGCCACTTCCACACGCGCTGTCCCTTCGCGCAGCGCCGATGCCGGGAGGAGGCCCCGACGCTGCGCGAGATCGAGCCCGGCCATCGGTCAGCGTGCCACTTCGCGGGCGAGCTGCCCCCCTTGGGCGAGGGCGGCCGAGCCTGATCCCTACTGGACGGCGCCCTTGATGTCCTGCCCCGCCTTCTCGACCGCCTGTCCGGTGGCGCTTACGTCCTTTGATGTGTCTTCCTTCACGCCACTCCAGGTGTTCTCGCAGGCGGCGAGGCTCAGCCCGGCCGTAAGGATGGCCGCCGCAACGGCCAACTGGATCATCGCGCGTATCATGTCTTCTCCTGTCGTCGCCCCACCGTCGCTGCGGCTTCGGGCCCGCACCTTATGAGGCGGCCTCGAGCCGCTTGCCAAGCAGGTTCCACAGGGTAGAGCTTCGCGGCATGAAAGAGACTTTCGACATCGCGATCATTGGTGCCGGGATTGTTGGCTTGGCGCATGCGTTGGCGGCCGTCGAGCGGGGCCTGAAGGTGGTCGTGCTCGATCGCGACGCCCGCGCCAACGGTGCCTCGATTCGCAACTTCGGTTTCATCACCGTTACCGGGCAGGAGCGCGGCGCCTGCTGGCGCCGAGCCCGCCGATCGGCCGAGATCTGGGATCGGATCGCCGGCCCCGCCGGCATCGAGGTCGTGCATCGCGGTCTTCTCGTCGCGGCGCGGCGGCGCGAGGCCATGTCGGTGCTTGAAGCCTTCGCTGGCACCGAGATGGGTGAAGGCTGCGAGCTGCTCGATGCCAATGACGCGCGTGCCCGATGCCCCATGCTTGCACCGGGGGCAGTCGCCGGCGCCTTGTGGAGCGGGCGCGATCTGCGCGTGGAAAGTCGCACGGCGATCCCCAAGCTCGCCGCCTGGCTCGAGAGCAGGGGCGTCGCGTTCCGCCGTCCGGTGCTGGTTCGTGGCGTGGAGTGTGGTCGCCTGGAGACAACCGCCGGCTCGATCGAGGCCGGCGCGGTCATCGTTTCCGCCGGCGACGACTTCCTAACCCTCTTCCCCGATCGCATCGCCGCCTATGGGCTCACGCGCTGCAAGCTCCACATGCTGCGGGTCGACCCCGGAGCAGGCTTTGGCCGGCTCCAGGGTACGATCATGGCAGATCTCAGCCTCGTCCGCTATCTCGGCTATGCCGCGCTGCCTGAGGCGGCTGCCCTGCGCCGCATCGTGGAAAGTGAGCAGCCGGAGGCCATCCTGCACGGCGTCCATCTCATCGTCGTGCAGGGCAGGGACGGCAGCCTCGTCGTGGGCGATTCGCATCACTACGGCGATCCGCCGGATCCATTCTCTCCGGAGACGGTCGATCAGGTCATTCTTGACGAGCTGCACGCGACGCTGAGCCTGCCCGAGGCCAGGGTGACCGAGCGCTGGACGGGGACCTATGCCTCCGCGTCCGATCGGCTGATGCTGGTCGACAGCCCGTCACCGGAGGTGCGTATCGTGATCGTCACGAGCGGCACCGGCGCCAGCACAGCCTTCGCGATAGCCGAGGAGGTGCTGGCAGGCCTTCCCGGAGGAGCAGCATGAGCGGAGCCCTGAGGGCCGTGATCTTCGACTGGGCCGGCACCATGGTCGACCATGGCTCGCGGGCGCCGATGGGCGTGTTCGTCGAGACCTTCGCTTCATTCGGCGTCGACATCAGCGTCGAGGAGGCGCGGGGGCCGATGGGGCTTCCCAAGCGGGATCACATCGCAGCGCTGATGGCCCTGCCGCGGATCGCGCAGGCCTGGGCGGCTCGCCATGGCGGCCCTCCCGACGAGGCCGCGATCGATCGCGTCTATTCGGCCTTCGTGCCCAAGAATGTTGAGATCGTGGCGGACTATGGTGGTCTCATTCCGGGTGCCCTCGAGGTGGTGCGCGAGCTCCGGGAGCGAGGCCTGAGGGTCGGCAGCACGACCGGCTATACGCGCTCGATCATGGAGAGGCTGCTGCCCGTCGCGGCGGCGCAGGGCTACGCGCCGGACAACCTCGTCTGTGCCGGCGATCTGCCCTTCGGGCGGCCGACGCCCTTGATGATGTACAAATGCTTCCTCGACCTCGGCGTCTGGCCGGCCTCGGCCGTAGTCAAGGTCGATGACACCGAGCCTGGGATCGAGGAGGGCGCCGCCGCTGGCTCATGGACAGTCGGCGTGGCCCTGACTGGAAACCACTGCGGCCTTACCGAGGCCGAGCTTGCGGCACTGACCGAGCCCGACCGTGAGGCCATCCGGAGCCGCGCCGGGGCACGCTTGCGCGCCGCCGGCGCCGACTACGTCATTGACGGCGTCTCCGGCCTTCCGCCGCTCCTCGACCTCATCGAGGAGCGCCTCGCGCGGGGAGAGCGTCCAGGCTGAGCCGGCCGGCGGGACCCCGGGCCGTGTTCCAGACGGCCTCGATGCCGCCCTCGCCGTCGAGGTCGAGCGAGAGCCAGTTGCGCTCGCGCAAGTAGCGTTCGCCGTGGCCGGGAATGGCCAGAAGCCGCGCTGTCAGATCCGGCGCAAGTCGAACCTTGCGCCGACCCAGCAGGTCGTAGGCCAGCACCACGGCTGCTGATGGCGGCGGATTGACGACGCCGGAGGAGGTCAGCTCGTGAAACTGGGTGGCGCCACGCTCGACAAGGCCGAGGGCGCCCAGGTGGATCTCGCCTGAGAGAGAGGTGACGCGCGCTCCACTCCGATCCGCGAAGTCCGCCAAGCATGTCAGCATCCGCCGCCACTCCTCGCGATGGGCGAAGCTCTGCCACTGGTCGCGCAGATCGTCCTGCAGGCTCTGGTGGCCTGGGATGGCCACGGCCACGCGCTCGATCGCCGAGAGGTCGGTGTTGACCAGGGGCACGCTCGACATGACGAGGAGGTGGCGGCAGCCGGCGACCATCTCGAGGTTGCGCTCGATCGCTTCCCAGCCAGCCTCGCCCATTACGCGGTCGAGCCTTCGTTCCGAGCGCAAATCGGGGACGAGAAGTCCGATGGATCCCAGACCCCAGGCGCAGCCGAAATGGCGGCCCTGCCGATCGGCGAAGCCTTCCGGCAAATCGTCGGGCTGAGCGGCGAGCTGGAACAGGGCGAAGGCATCACGGGCTGCGGCTGCGACGCCCCGAAACACCGGGCTGTTCTGGCGTGCCGGCGGCCAGCTGCCCCAACCGTCGAACACGTCGTGATCGTCCCACATCATGACCGAGGGGATGCACGCGAGAGCGGCCGCGATGCCGGGTTGGGTCCAGACCCAGCGATAGCGCTCGCGGTAGTAGCCGAAAGCGCTCTCTGCCATGGTGGGGGTGAAGGGAGCCTCATTTCCGGCCCGCCAGCCGAGCTTCTGCCAAGCGCTCAGCGCCGGGATGTCCTCCCAGACCGTGTCCGCGTAGAGCTGGTCGCCGCCTTGAAGCAGGAGGTCGAAGGGCGACTGCTCGTGCTTCTCGACAAGCTGGCGCCAGAGAATGTTTCGCTCTGATGGCACGCCCTTGTCCTTGTCCTCCTCCTCGGTGCCGTTGCAGGCGGTGTAGGCGATGCGACGCCGGCCGGTGAGCGCAGGCAAGGCCAGCGTCCAGTCTTCCTCGCCGATACTGTAGCGGCATGACCTAGGCTCAGGGCCAAGCTCCAGCGCCAGATCGTAGCGCCAGAACGCCCAGTCGCCACGTGTCGCGATCAGGCTCGCCTCGGCCCCGGTCTCCGCCACGATCAAGGGCGCCGGCGCTGGGTCTCCGGACTCGAGGACGACGAGCGCGGCGAGATGCCAGAGTTCGTCCTTCTGACCCCGGAAATGGAGGACCGGTCCCACAAGGCGCATGCTTGGGCGTCTCCCTAGTGGCGTTGCTCGAGCCCGGGGCTGGGGACCCTAAACTGACGGAGGGCCGGCGGCAGTTCCATGCCGGTCGTCTCATACTGATGCCGTTCAACTGCCGCCAGCATGCTCCGCAGATGCGCGCATGCTTCTTTGCCCTCGCGAGTGTTGCCGGCGACGGTCGCGGGCGTTCACAAGCACGAGATGGGTGTCGCTGGGGAAGAGGGCGATCGCATATCCTGCGGAACGCAACTGCGTCATCGGTGACCGCAAGCGGGGAGAAGAGGCATGCGTCAGGAGATCATCGACCTCTACGACGAGTTCACCCATGCGGGCCTCGACCGGCGGGTCTTCATGACACGGCTGACCCAGCTCGCCGGCAGCGCGACCGCAGCCGTGGCCCTGGTGCCTCTGCTCAAGGCGAACTCCGCCATGGCGGCCATCGTGCCGCCCGACGACCCGAAGGTGACGAGCGAGCGGGTTTCCTTTCCGGGCCCTGGCGGCGATGTGAAGGGATATCTGGTGGGGCCGGCGGGCGCCACCGGCAAGCTCCCCGGTGTCGTCGTCATTCACGAGAACCGTGGCCTGAACGGCCATATCGAGGATGTCGCGCGCCGGCTCGCCCTGGCGGGCTTCGTGGCCCTGGCGCCGGACCTGCTATCGTCGATGGGTGGCACGCCGACGGACGAGGACCAGGCTCGCGAGATGATCGGCAAGCTGCAGAAGAGCGATGCCGTCGCAGAGGCGTCGGCTGCCGTCAAATGGCTCGAGGCACGGCCCGAACTCGAACGGCAAGGTGGGCATCGTCGGCTTTTGCTGGGGTGGAGGCCTCGTCAACGCCACAGCCACCGAGGAGCCGGATCTCAAGGCCTCGGTAGCCTACTACGGTGTGGCGCCGGATCTCGACGCGGTTCCCAAGATCAAGGCGGCACTGATGCTACACTACGCTGGGCTGGACCAACGCGTCAATGCGACGATGCCGGGCTACGAGAAGGCGCTCGATGCGGCCGGCGTGAAGTATCAGGCGTTCGTCTATGAGGGCGCCAACCACGCCTTCAACAACGACACCTCGGAAGCGCGCTACGATCCGCAGGCGGCAAAGCTTGCTTGGGAGCGGACAGTCGCCTTCCTTCACGAGCAGCTAGGCTGATCACCTGAGGGAATCCGTAGCTGGCGCTCCGGCCACGGTGGAAAAGCGGGCGGGGCGACGGTCTGGCGGAACTCATGCGCATGCGTCGGGTCTCCGGCGCAGTCCTGTCCTCGCGCCCTCAGATGCCTGTCGGGGTTGTGGCGGCAGCCGATCCGACGGAGAATCGCGAGCGGCAGAGGGAGAGCGCGGATGAGCGTAGCCGGCGGAAGGGGCGCGAGCTGTCGTGCCACGGTGGAGGCCTGTTTGGCGCGGATTGGGGAGCGGGAGCCGCAGATCCAGGCTTGGGCGCATCTCGATCCGGCGCTGGCCCTGGCTGCAGCCGACGCTCGCGACGCCGACGCTCACGCGGGAGCGTCCGCCTGGCGCGCTGCAAGGTCTGCCCGTCGGCCTCAAGGACATCATCGACACGGCCGATCTGCCGACGGAGAACGGCTCGGCGATCCACCGCGGCCGGCGGCCGGAGCGGGATGCCTGGGTCAGGAGCCGCCTCGACGCGCTGGGCGCCGTGATCATTGGCAAGACCGTGACCACCGAGTTCGCCGCCTTCGCTCCCGGGCCGACGCACAACCCGCACGATCCCTCCCGCACGCCCTGGCGGCTCGTCGAGCGGCTCGGCCGCGGCGGTGGCTGCGGGCATGGTGCCGGTGGCGTTGGGCAGCCAGACGAACGGCTCGGTCATCCGCCCCGCTTCTTTCTGTGGCGTCGTTGGCTACAAGCCCAGCTTCGGCCTGATCCCGAGGACGGGCGTGCTGACCCAGTCCCATACGCTCGACCATCTGGGCGTCTTCGCTGCCGATCTCGGCTTGGCGGCCCGGGTCGGCGAGGCGTTGATGGGCTACGATGCGGGTGATGCCGCGACGCGCCCACGGGCACCGATGCCCCTGGTCCGGGCTCTGGCCACACCGCCCGGGTCCGCGCGTCTCGCCTTCGTCAAGGGCCCGGCTTGGCCGATGGCGGAAGCCTCGACGGTCGAGGCCTTTTCGGCGCTACGCGAGCGTCTCGGCCCTGCCGTCGTGGAGAGGAGCCGCGATCGCCACTCGATCAGGCGCTAAGCCTGCAGCGCACGATCAACACGGCCGAGATCGCCTTGCATTTTGGGGCTCTCTACGACCATCATCGAGAGCTTATCAGCCCACAATTCGCCGAGCTTCTTGAGGCGGGGCGCGCTGGTGCCCGCCGTCGCCTACCTGGAGGCGCTGGCAGGTCGCCAGCTGCTGCGTGCAGCCGTCTCCAGCGTGCTTGACGAGGTCGACGCCATCCTGACGCTCGCAGCTCCCGGCGAGGCGCCGGTCGGCCTCGGCGCCACCGGCAACCCGGCCTTCTGCACGCCCTGGACGCTGGCAGGCATGCCGGCCCTGTCGCTCCCGTTGCTGAAGGGGCCGGCCGGCATGCCGCTTGGCGTCCAGCTTGTCGGTCCGTTCCTCGGGGATGACAGGCTGTTTGCGACGGCGGCTTGGCTCGTGCGGCAGCTAGGGGCTGCGCGGCTGCTTGGGTAGCCAGCGCTCGGGCTACCGCGGCGCAAGGGTGAGACGCGCCGGGGGCGATTGAACGCAACAGGGGCTCCCCCTAGGATCGTCCGCGGCGGGCGGTGCCTCACTGGTGTCGGCGACGCCGGTATCATTGTCAGGGGGCATTCCGTGATCGACTTCAACGGGCTTTTTGCGCGCGACCTGCCGCCGGCGGCTGGCCGGTGGGCCGGCTTTCCCCGCTACAATTTCGTGGGTGGCCACAACGATCCCGAGATCGTCCCGATCGAAGGCCTCATCGCCTCGGCCGAGCGCGTCCTGCGCCGTGAGGGTCGCCGGCTCGCCACCTACAACATGGGCAGCGGCGCCCTCGGCTATGAGGGGCTGCGGGCGTTCCTCGCCGGCAAGCTGAAGGACAAGCGCGGCATAGCGGGCTCTCTCGACGATATCCTCGTGACCTCGGGCTCGCTCCAGGGCCTGGACCTGGTGAACGAGGTCCTGCTCGAGCGCGGCGACACCGTCGTGATGGAGCAGCTCACCTACGGCGGCTCGATCTCGCGGCTGAGGCGCCTCGGCGTCGAGGTGGTGGGCGTGCCGCTCGACGCGGAGGGACTGCGCATGGACAGGCTCGATGCGGTCCTGGGCGAGCTGAAGAGCCGAGGCGTACGGCCGAAATATATCTACACCATCCCCACCGTGCAGAATCCGACGGGGTCGGTGCTGAGCGTGTCCGCGTCGGCAGGAGCTGCTGCGGCTGAGCCAGCACTATGGCGTGCCGATCTTCGAGGACGAGTGCTACGCCGACCTCCTCTGGGAGGGCGACTGGCCACCGGCCCTGCGCGGCATGCCGGGCGGCGAGCAGGTGATCCACATCGGCTCGTTCTCGAAGTCGCTCGCTCCGGCCCTGCGGCTCGGCTATGTCAGCGCGCCGCCGGAGGTGATGGGCCGCATCGTCGCCTGCAAGACGGATGGCGGCACGCCGGCCATCGAGCAGATGATCGTCGCCGACTTCTTCGGCGAGCACTTCGACGATCATGTGCGGCGTCTCAAGCAGGCGGCTGCGCCGAAGCTCGACGTCCTGGTGGAAGCGCTGGGCGAGCAGTTCGGCGCGGCAGCCGAGCTTTCCCGTGCCGAAGGGCGGCATCTTCCTCTGGGTCACGCTCCCGGAGGCGGTCGATACGGCCAAGCTCGCTGGCCCGGCGCTTGCGGCTGGCATCGCCTACAATCCCGGCCCCGAATGGTCGACCGACCCGGAGGCGGCGCGCCACAGCCTGCGGCTCTGTTTCGCTCTGCCTCCAGAGGAGGACCTCCGCGAGGGCGTGGCCAAGCTGGCCGAGGTCTGCTTCCGCGAGACAGGCGTGCCCGAGCGCAGCGCCAACAGGCCGCGCCGCTGAGTAGGCGCCCTGAGATCAGCGGCGCGGCACCGGCTCGTCCAGGACGGCCCGGCTGCACCGGCTCCCAGGTCCGGCCCTGGCGGAGCGTTGGGCCGCGGCCACGACCTCGCTGGCGCGGAGGCCGTCGAGGAAGCTTGGGCTGGCGAGCGGTGCCGGTGGCGATGCTGCGCAGAAGGTCACGAACGGCAATGACGAACGCCTCGCCGAAGCCGATCGCCATGCCGGCCACCGGCCAGAAGAGTTCGCCGCCCGGATGGGCAGGGCCGATCGGGACGGCCTTGAACCCGCTCTGCGGCGCTGGGTCGGCTGTCCGATAGAGCAGAATCTCGGTCGGCCGTTCCGAGCTGTACTCGATCGACCCTTTGGTCCCGTGGACGGCGAAGGCGATGTCCATCTTGTGGCCGCCGGCAAGCCAGCTGGTCTGCAGCGACGCCCGTGATGCCGCTCTCGAACTCGACCAGCATGTCGGTGATCTCGTCGACGTCGACCGCTGCCGTTTCGCCCGGCCTTCCCGCCACCGGGCGTCGCACGAAATGGGTGTGAGAGCGGGCGAAGACGCCCTCGATCTCGCCCACGAGATAGCGGCGCCATGTCGATGACGTGGCTGCCGATGTCGGCACCGCTACCACCACCCGAGGTCGCGCGCTGAAGCCGCCAGGTGATCGGCATGGCCGGATCGAGGCCGTAGTCGTGCAGATAGCGGCCGCGATAGTGGACGATCTGGCCGATCTCGCCAGCGTCGATGAGCGGTCCGGGCAAAGGCTGCCGCCGGCCATTTCCGATAGATGAAGCCTACCTGGTGGACAAGGCCACTCGCCATAGCAGCCCGGCACATGGCCAGCGGCGCAGGCGACCGAGTGGGCCAGCGGCTTCTCGCACAGCACGTGCTTGCCGTGGGCGAAGCGCGTCGAGGGCGATCTCGGCGTGACTATCGTTCGGCGTGAGGATCAAGACGAGATCGATGTCCTCCGCGCGCGTCACGAGCCGCCAGTCCGTGGCATGATCGCGCCAGCCCCAGTCCCGCGCGATCTCGCTCTGCGGCGCCGGGAGCGATGTCAACGACACGAACCCGCTCGACGTCCGGCACGTCGGGTCCAGCGAGACCGCGCACGGCACCCAGCGCGAAGGAGTAGGTACGCGCCATGAACCCGCCGCCAACCATCCCGAACCGGATCGTGCTCACGTCATTGGGATCTCCGTCTGCCGGCGCCTCGATGATCGCCACCGCACGCGTGAAGCCGGCCGAGGCGGCCTTGATCTTGAACGGGAAGCAGCTGACGAGAAAGCCGCGGTCCGGCAGCAGGTGCAGGTTGGCCAGCTTCTCGATGTGGCAGTAGCCGATCTCGCGGCCGGCCTTGTGGCCCTCCCAGATCAGCGAGGGATCGCGTGTCTCGAGCCAGCGTCGGCGGGTGTGCGAGAAGGGGGCATCCCAGCTCCAGCCGTCGGTGCCGGTGACCCGCACGCCCCGCTCGAGCAGCCAGAGCGTCGCCTCGCGGCCGAGGCCGCAGCCGCGGTCGACATAGTCGGGCTGGCCGTAGGCGGCGCCGGCGGCCGTGTTGACGAGCACGATGTCGAGCGGGCGCAGCTCGTGGCCGATCCGCGCCAGCTCGGCCTCGACCTCGGCGGCGCTCACCACATGACCGTCGCGGACAGCTCGCGGAAGTCGAGCTTCACGCCCGGCGCCGAAGCACCACTCCAGCGGCACCTCGTCGATGCCGATCGCCCGCCTGCCGCCGTCCATCGTCGAGGCGTAGTGCCAGGGCGCATCGAGGTGCGTGCCGTTGTGCGTGATGAGGCGCAGCCGCTCGATCGCCCAGCCCTCGCCGTCCGGCAGCTGACCGGGGTCGAGCCCGGGGAAGGCCGCGGCAAGCTGGGCCGCTCCCTGGCGGTGGTCGACATACTCGATCTCCGGGCGCGAAGCCGGGTGGATCGGCCGCAACGCCGGTCTCGAGCGGCACGGAGAGATCGACGAAACGCAGGCCGCTTCAGATCCATGGCCGGCCCTCTCCGTTGGACCGCCGGAGCCTGCCACCTTTGAGCCGGCAGCTCAACGAGCGGCGCTCCTCGCCCCCGTTCAGGGCATGGTGACGGAGAGGTAGGGCAAGGGCGGCTTGGCGCTCGGGCCGACAGGCTCGGGCACGGCATGGCTGATCGCTTGAAGCGATTTCAGATAGGAGGCTATCGCCTTCGCATCCGCCGCAGTCAGCGCCGCATAGGCATGATACGGCATGAAGGGCGCGAGCTCGCGCCCATCGGGGCGCACGCCCTTCGTGACGGCGGCCACGATGTCGGCGCTCGACCATTTGCCGAGGCCGGTCTCGGGATCAGGCGTGAGGTTGGGTGGGTAGAAGGTGCCCAGCCCCGGCGCGCTGAAGCCGATATCCGAGCCCGAGAGCGCCTTGGAGATGTCCGGCTTGCCGGCCAGCGCGCCGGGCGTGTGACAGCCGCCACAGTCCATGATCGCCACGAGATACTTGCCTCGGGCAGGCTCGCTCTGCGCTGCTTTTGCCGCGAGCGAAGTCGCCGCCAAGGCTACCGACGACGAGACAAGGCCAAGCTCTATGCATGACTGCCCCCGCAGCTCGGATCTTTCATCTCGATCTAGCGGGGATCTCTGGCCACCGCCAGGGAGTGTCTAGCTCGATGACGCCCAGGAGGGCCGTCTCCACGGTCCGAGCGGTATCCCCCAGCGCGGCAGCCGGGACCGGAACGAGATCGCACCCTGGCTCAGACGGAAGCGCAGCCCCGGCTCCGCGAGGATCCGCCGCAACGCCGAGGCGAGCCCGGCAACGTCGCCAGGCGAGACCCCCAGCGCTGCTTCCCGGGGCAGCCAGTCGGCAAGAGCACCGGCCGTGGTCGCCACGACGGGCAAGCCACGCGCCAGGGCCTCGGCCACCGCCATCCCATAACCCTCGTGGCACGAGGCAGAGACGAAGAGATCGGCCGAACGCCAGGCGCGCTCCAGCTCCCGATCGTCGAGCTCGCCCTCGAACTGCACGCGACCAGCCAGTGGAGGCGCGGCAGCGAGGGCCTGCACGGCCGCCACGTGATCGGGTGCGCGAGTGAGGTTGCCGACGACCCGGAGGAACCAGGGAAATTCGGCGACGGTTGCCAGGGCCGTGAGCAGGGCCCCATGGTCCTTGCGCGGCACCACCGCGCCGACCGCGAGCAGACTGGGGGCCTCGTCGCCGGGCTCAAACAGCGGCTGGGGGTCGACCCCGGGCACGGCAACTGTGATGCGCGTCGCAGGCACGTCATAGTGGTCCCGGAGCTGGGCCGCCGTCGTGGGCGAGGTGACGACGATGCGGCGGGCGCCCGCCAAGGCCGCTCGCTCCTCCTGCTGGGCGAGGCTGCGCCGCTCGTCCGTCAGGCCGGCCTCGAGGGCGAGCGGATGGTGGAGGAGAGCGACGAGCCGCAGTCGCTGCGCCTCGGCCATGGTCAGCTCGGGCATCACCGACAGAATCAGCGATTCGACCAGCACCAGCGTGCCGCTCGGAAGTGCGGCGAAGGCTTCGAGGGTGCTGGCCCGGGCCGCCGCGTCCGGATCGGGAAAGCCTGCCGGCAGTGTCAGGTGCTCGATGCGCCAGCCCAGGCTCTCAAGCTCGGCCAGGAGGCGCATGTCGTAGATCCAGCCGCCCGTGCGCCGCTCATAGTCGGCCGAGATCGCGAAGACGAGCCGGCGCTCCACCCTCGCTCAGCCGTCGAGCCGTGCCTTGAGAAGCTCCTGGACCATGCCGGGGTTGGCCTTGCCGCCGGTCGCCTTCATCACCTGGCCGACGAACCAGCCGATCACCTTGGGATTCTTGCGGTAGGTCTCGACCTGACCGGGATTGTCCGCGATGAGCTTCTCGACAATCGGCTCGATGGACGACGTGTCCGTCACCTGCTTGAGGCCGCGTTCCTCGACGATGCGCGCGGGCGACTCGCCGGTCTCGAACATGATGGCGAAGACGTCCTTGGCCAGCCGGCCAGAGATGGTCCCGTCCCCGAGGAGGTCCAGGAGCTGGCACAGTGCCGCGGCCGAGACGGGGCTCTGCTCGATGTCCTTGCCGGCCTTGGCGAGGAGCCCGAAGAGCTCGTTGATGATCCAGTTGGCTACCTGCTTGCCGTCGCGGCCGGCCGCCGCAGCCTCGAAATAGTCCGCCGAGGCGCGCTCGGCCACCAGCACGCCGGCATCGTATGGCGTCAGGCCGTAGCTCTCGATGAAGCGCGCCTTCTTGGCATCGGGAAGCTCCGGCAGGCTGGCACGGATGCTCTCGATCATCGCCTCGTCGAGGGTCAGCGGCAGGAGGTCTGGGTCGGGGAAGTAGCGGTAGTCGTGCGCCTCCTCCTTGCTCCGCATGGAGCGCGTCTCGCCCTTGGCGGAATCGAAGAGGCGGGTCTCCTGGACGATGGTGCCGCCATTCTCGAGGATCTCGACCTGACGACGCGCCTCGTACTCGATCGCCCGGGCGACGAAACGCATCGAGTTGACGTTCTTGATCTCGCAGCGCGTGCCCAGCTCGTTGGAGCCTTCGCGGCGAACCGAGACGTTGGCGTCGCAGCGGAGGTTGCCCTCCTCCATGTTGCCGTCGCAGGTGCCGAGGTAGCGCAGGATCGACCTCAGCTTGCGCATATAGAGCACGGCCTCGTCGGGCGTGCGGATGTCGGGCTCGGAGACGATCTCCATCAACGCCACGCCGGACCGGTTGAGGTCGATCAGCGTCTCGCCGTCCTGCTGGTCGTGGAGCGACTTGCCGGCGTCCTGCTCGAGATGGAGGCGCGTGATGCCGATCGTGCGCGTGCTGCCGTCCGGCAGGTCGATCGTGAGCCGACCCTCGCCCACGATCGGGTGCTGGTATTGGCTGATCTGATAGCCCTGGGGCAGGTCGGGATAGAAGTAGTTCTTCCGCTCGAACACGGAGACCCGATTGATCTTGGCGTCGAGGCCCAGCCCCGTACGCACCGCCTGCTCGACGCAGCGCTCGTTGATAACGGGCAGCATGCCGGGCATGCCGGCATCGACCGGGGACACCTGGCTGTTGGGTGCCGCGCCGAAGCCCGTCGAGGCACCCGAGAAGAGCTTGGCCTCGGAGATCACCTGGGCGTGCACCTCGAGCCCGCAGACGATCTCCCAGCGGCCGGTGCTACCCTCGACGAGGTAGGTCATCTCAGTGAGCCTCGAGCCCGTAGGGAGTGGTGGCGAAGCCGGCAGCCTCCTCGATCGCTCGACCGACCTTGAAGCAGGAGGCTTCGTCCCATGCCTTGCCGATCACCTGGAGGCCCAACGGCAGGCCTTCGGCTGACAGCCCCGCCGGAACGGAGATCCCCGGCAGCCCGGCTAGATTGACCGTCACCGTGAAGACGTCGTTGAGATACATGGCGACCGGGTCGTCGGCCTTGTCACCGACCCGAAAGGCTGCGGAGGGCGCTGTTGGCGTCAGGAGCGCGTCGCAGTGCTCGAAGGCGGCCTCGAAATCGTCCACGATCCTGCGGCGAACCTTCTGCGCCTTGAGATAGTAGGCGTCGTAATATCCTGCCGACAGCACGTAGGTCCCGATCAGCACGCGACGACGTACCTCGGCGCCGAAGCCCTCGCCGCGGCTCTTCATGTACGTCTCGGTGAGATCCTTTCCATCGACCCGCAGGCCGTAGCGCATGCCATCGTAACGAGCGAGATTGGAGGAAGCCTCCGCTGGGGCCACGATATAGTAGGTCGGCAGCGCGTAGCGGGTGTGCGGCAGCGAGACCTCCACGATCTCCGCTCCGGCTTCCTTGAGCCACTGGGCGCCCTGTTGCCAGAGCGTCTCGATCTCGGCCGCCATGCCTGGCACCCGGTATTCGCGCGGGATGCCGATCCTCAAGCCCTTTACGCCCTGATGGCAAGCGGCCTGCCAGTCCGGCACGGGCAGATCGGCGCTCGTGCTGTCCTTGAGATCGAAGCCAGCCATCGCCTCCAGGAGGATTGCTGTATCCTCGACCGTGCGCGCGAACGGGCCTGCCTGATCCAGCGAGCTTGCGAAGGCCACGATGCCGAAGCGCGAGCATCGGCCGTAGGTCGGCTTGATACCGACGACGCCACATAAGGAGGCCGGCTGTCTGATGGAGCCGCCGGTATCGGTGCCCGTCGCCGCAAGACAGAGATGCGCGGCGGTGGCTGCGGCGGAGCCGCCCGAGCTGCCCCCGGGCACCAGCGCAGCCTCACCGGGTCGGGTCCACGGGTTCGTGACGGGCCCGTAGTGGGAGGTGGTGTTCGACGACCCCATCGCGAACTCGTCGAGGTTCGTCTTGCCGAGACAGACCGCCCCCGCCGACCAGAGCTTTGTCGTCACCGTCGACTCATAGGGTGGCACGAAGCCGTCAAGGATGTGCGAGCCGGCCGTGGTGAGTGTGCCCTCCGTGCAGAAGAGGTCCTTGACGGCGATCGGGATGCCCTCAAGCGCTCCGGCGGCGTCTCGAGCCAGCCGACGGTCCGACTCGGCCGCCATGGCCAGCGCCCGATCCCCGGTAACCGTAACGAAGGCGTTCAGGTGCTCAAGTGCATCGATTGCCCGGAGATGTGCCTCCGCCAGCTCGACAGCAGAGAATTCCCTGTTGCGGAGCCCGGCCTTAGCGGCTTTGAGGGACAGCCGTGTCAATGATGTCATTCGACCACCCTGGGAACCACGAAGTATCCATCATGAGCCTTGGGGGCGTTCCGCAGGATGTCGGCCTGCCTGTCGCCATCCGCCACGCGGTCGGGGCGCCAGCGTGGCGGGATGGCCATGACCGAGCGCAGGGGCTCGACGTCGGCCGTGTCGACCTCGCCCAGCTGCTCTATCCAGCCGAGAATTTGCGAAAGCTCGCCAGCCAAGAGATCGATCTGGTCTTCGGGCACCTCGATGCGCGCGAGCGTGGCGATACGCAGCACGGCAGCCCTGTCGAGCGGCATGGCGATGGTCTCCAGAGGATCGGTGGCCTGTCCAGAAGGCGCCAGATCAGACGAGCCTTTACCTACACGGGCCGATCTGGGCTGACAACCGGCCGCCCCGGTCGGAGGCGCCGGGCGAGGGCTCGACACCGGTGGCCGGCTCCTTGAGCGATCGAGGCGACATCGAGAAGCTGATTGAGCTCTGCGCTCAGGGTGACGAGCATGCGCTCGACGGGCTCTACCGGCTGACGTCAGGTCATCTTTTCGGTGTTGCGCTCAGGATGCTGGGACGAAGGGATCTGGCCGCCGACGTCCTCCATGAGGCGTTCGTCCAGATCTGGGAGCGGGCGGCGGCATTCGATCGGACCCGTGGCACAGGCCGAGCGTGGATTGTGGCGATCCTGCGCTACCGTGCCCTCGACGCGCTCCGTCGCGTGGCGCGCCGTCGCGGCGACGGCGACATCACCGAGCTCGAGATCGCCGACCCGAAGCCGGCGGCTGTTGAGCAGCTGAGCCTCGAGGAGGATCTGCGGCGTCTCTACCTTTGTCTGGACCGGCTGCCTCCCGACAACCGACGTTGTATTCTCATGGCCTATTTCGACGGGTGTACGCACGAGGAGATCGCTGACCGCATCCAACGGCCGCTCGGCACGGTAAAGAGCTGGGTCCGTCGCGGCCTCCTCGCGCTCAGGACATGTCTCGAGCCATGAAGCTTGATGACGCCGAGGAACGCGATGTGCTGGCTGCCGAGTATGTGCTGGGCACGCTCGATGGCACGGATCGCTCACGCTTCGAGAGAGCTTTGCAGGACGACGCCGGGCTGCGTTCTCTGGTGAGCCTCTGGGAGTCGAGGCTCGCAGGCCTGGCTGCGGTCGTGCCGGCCGCAGGCGCCGCCACCCGAGGTCTGGGGACGGGTCCAAGCCTCGCTGGCAGGCAGGGCGCCATCCATTTCGGATACCGACGGGCGCCCCTTGCCACAGACTCCGTTGGAGCAGATGGAGCGCTCGCTTCGGCGGATGAGGCTGGGATTGCGGATCTGGCAGGGGATCGCTGCCGCAGCCGTTGTGGCCGCCCTCGGCCTCTTTGCCTTTCAAAGCCTGCTCACCCAGAAGCTGCCGGCCGTCCAGCTGGTGGCCGTGCTGCAGCCTGTCAACGCCGGAGCCGCGTGGCTCATAGAAGCAGCAGCCGAAGGCGCGACCGCCCGTCCGCTCAGCCCGCCGACGCTGGCGCCCGACAAGTCCTTCGAGCTCTGGCTGGTGCCCAGCGCAGGCAAGCCGGTCTCGCTGGGGCTCTTGAGCGATGATCGGACGACCGTCCTCGATCTGGATCCGGCCCGGCGGGCGCGACTATCGCCGGACACGCTCCTCGCCGTCAGCATCGAGCCGAGCGGAGGCTCGGCGACCGGCGCTCCGACCGGTCCAGTAGTCTACAGCGGGCGATTGGCGGCGCTGGGTGTCACCTCGGAGACCGCCGTGGACATGGGCGCCTCCAGCAAGCCCGGAGGCTTGCCGACCCAGCTGACGAGCCCGCAGCGATCCAATCCATAGCGCTTGCCGAGGGGGTGCCTCCGTGGCTCCTCACATGCGTCGGCGCGGATGAGCTCGCTAGGTGGGCTTCTCGAATTTGGCCGAGGGCTCAGACGCCAGCCAGCGTGTTGGCAGCCGCAGTGTCGGCATGTTGGCCAGTGCCATCACTGGAGGAGCCGGCGAAAGAGGCCTGGCATGACCGGCAGGCCGGTCGGCACGTGGCGGTCGCTGGAGGCCCGCCCTTCGGCGAAGAGCGCCCGCACCGCTGCCGCGGCCCGGTCGAGATCCGCGAGCGGTGGGGCGAGGCCGGATTCCTCTCGCCAGGGGTCGCCCAGCCATACGGCGCGACCAGCCTCCACCTGGCGGCGGTGAATGATCGTAACGTCACGGGTGAGTCGCTTGGGGGCCGCGACGAGGCCGAAGCGATAGATCAGTGGCTGCAGCCGATAGTCTGCCAGGCGTTCCGTGGGGGAGCGGCCGCGAATGTCGTCAGCGGAGGGCAGGGGGGGGCGGCGGCTGTCTGGCCCGCGAGCCAAGTCGAAAATGAAGACCGGCTTCTCAGTCGAGCAGGCCTCAGCCAGCATCGACATGCTGTCGCAGGTGACGATCAGCCTGTCCGCAAGCGCCAGAAACCCGAAGTAGGGATTGTCCGTCGCGTCTTTGCTCCAACGGTAAACGAAGGCCGGGACCCGGATCTCGGCTTCAAGGGCGTCGATTGCCTTGGCCGGGGTTCTGGCGCTTGTGGTGACGAGAAGCGAGCCGCCCAGACCGGCCGCCATGCTATTGGCGTGCCATCCGAGCAGCGCGCCGTTCTCTCGATCGAAATTGTATGGTCCCGCATTGCCACCCAGGATCACCGCGATGCGTGGCCCGGGGAGATGGGTCAGGCGTCCTTCCCACTCCTTTCGAGCAGCGTCGAGCCGCTCGGGGGTGACACGATGCAGCGGTGCCTCGTTCTGGAGGATGTTGGCTCTTTCGGGCAGCCGGTACTGGGGCGTCGTGATGATCAGATCGAAGCATTCGTGGAGCGCCCACGGGCGGCCGACGTGGACTAGCTTCACGCTGCGCCGGGCCGCCCGCCTCGCGCTGGATCCAGCGCACCAGCGGCTCATTGCGCCTGCCTGCGGAGATGATGAGCTCGGGCCAGGGCGGCTCGAGAGGGCTCGACCGGTCCTTGACGAGCCCCATCAGGCTCGGCCCGGCAAGGAGATTGGTAAGGATCTCCGTTTGCCGATAGACGAGATGCTTGCTTTCGAAGGGCCAGCCCAGCGCTTCCGCGAGCGCCAGGATCTGCCCGTTGTCCCCAGCCTTGTGGCCTAGCATGAGCCAAGTGCGTGGCGGTGCAGCGCTCGGGCGCGCAGCCGCCGCGCTCGCTGGCTCCGCCTGCCGGTCAGGCCCGTCCTCGCTCATGTCCATCAACCGCATCACTCTTCGCAATCATGCCGGCCTTGCCTTGGCTCAATGCGATCCGACCCTGTTGGTCGAGGCGCGAGGCTGCGTCACCACATGGCGCTGAGCGTCGGAGGGCGCCACCCCCAGGAGGCGGTGCGCACTGCGCGGCCAGCGTCTCTTGGCGCACAGCCATTGCTCCGGGGCCTCGCGTATCCAGTCTTCGAAGAGCTCGTTCACCTGACGCGTCATGGCCAGCGCGGCCATACGCGAATCGGTGATGGCAGGATCACGGCGAATGGGCTCATGGATCGTGATTCGGAAGCGTGCTCCATCCAGCCGCTCGACGCGGACCGGGACGAAATCGATGCCGATCTTCACGGCGATGCGGGCCGGCGCCACGGCGGTGAGCGCGGCGACGCCGAAGAAGGGGACCAGCTCACCGCCCTCGAAGCGTTGATCCATGACCAGCCCGACGCTCCGTCCGCGTGTCAGCGCTCCCATGATGGCACGGCCCGCCGACCTGGAGGCGATCGTCTCGGCCTCAATGGAGTGGCGATGCCGGATGAACAGGTGCTCGATGAAGGGGTTCTGCTGCGGGCTGAAGACAACGCTGAGCGGCAGGTCGAGCCGTGAGGCAGCAACAGTCGCCAGGTTCCAGTTGGCGAGGTGAGCTGTGACGAAGATCGCGGGCTTCTCGCCACGCCGCACGACGCTCAGATCCGCGAGATGGACGATCTCGATCCGGTCCGTGGCGGTAGGGCTGGAGAGGGCGCCGAGATGAGGGAACTCCATCACGGTTCGTCCCGCCTGGCGCCACGCCGCCACCGCGACAGCGCGAAGCCGGCTCGCCGGCCAATCGGGAAACGCGATGCTCAGATTGCTGACCACGTCACGATGCTTCTTGAGGCGCGGACCGAGCATCCCTCCGAGGCGGTCGCCGAGAGCGGAAGCCTGATCCGGGCGACAGGCAACGCGACAGGCAGAAGAGACCTTCGAGCAGCAGCGCCTCGACCCTGCCCGCTGCGCGCATCAACGCAGGGAATCGTGTGGCGGCACGGTCCAGTCGGCTCAGGAGATAGAGACGTGCCAAAAGCTGCCCTCGGTCGACCTTATGCAAGTGGCTGCCAGCCTAAGAGGAGGCATGCTAGCTGAGACCTCGCGAGCGCGACAGGCGGCATGATGGCTGGCATGCTTGCCGCATTGCTTGAGGTCTGAGCTTGGCCAGCCTATCGAGCGTAGGTCCGCGCCGCTCGGGCTGGCGTGGATCTTGTATGGCCGTGCATCTCACCATCCGGGGAAGCCGATGACTCGCAGCATCGTCGTCGCAGCAGCGCAGATGGGGCCGATTGCCCGCGCGGAGACGCGCGAGCAGTGCGTGGCACGCCAAGTGGAGATGATGCGGCTCGCGCGGTCTCGGGGGGCCGATCTCGTGGTGTTCCCCGAGCTCGCGCTCACGACGTTCTTTCCCCGCTGGTGGATGGAGGATCAGGCCGAGATCGATTCGTTCTTCGAGACGGAGATGCCGGGGCCGTCGACCCGCCCGCTGTTCGAGCTCGCTGCCGAGCTGGGGATCGGCTTCAACCTCGGCTATGCCGAGAAGACGCCGGATGGCCGGCGCTTCAACACCTCGATCCTCGTCGACAAGAGTGGTCGGATCGTCGGCAAGTATCGAAAGGTCCACCTCCCGGGCCATGCTGGGCACGAGCCTGAGCGTCCGTTCCAGCATCTCGAGAAACGCTACTTCGAGGTCGGCGATCTGGGCTTTCCTGTCTTCGACGCGTCTCGGCGGAAGGCTCGGCATGTGCATCTGCAACGACCGCCGCTGGCCGGAGACCTATCGCGTGATGGGCCTGCAGGGCGTCGAGCTCGTCCTTCTGGGCTACAACACGCCCTGGCACTACCCGCCGGTGCCCCAGCACGATCATCTGCAGGGCTTTCACAACCACCTCTCGATGCAGGCAGGTGCCTATCAGAACGGCACCTGGGTCGTCGGCGTTGCCAAATGTGGCGTCGAGGAAGGCTGTCTTCTGATCGGGCAGAGCTGCATCATCGCCCCGACCGGAGAGATCGCGGCGATGTGCACCACGCTCGAGGATGAGGTGGTCACCGCCGAGGTGGATCTCGACCGGTGTCGCGATCTGCGCGAGAACATGTTCAACTTCAAGCTCCACCGCCAGCCCCAGCACTATGGGCTGATCACCGAGGCCTGATACCCTGGAGCCTCAGGCAGCTCCGTGCCGGCTGGAGCGCTCGGTCGGGCGGGTGGCGCTCGGCGTCCGATGGGACGGCGAGCGGACACGGCTGACGACGCTGTACGAGGCGGGTTGCGGACGGGTCCGCCTGCCACGGTCGGATGGCGCCGAGGCCGTCCTCATCAACACCTCGGGCGGCATCGCGGACGGCGACAGGCTCGAGCAGGCGATCACCGTGACGGACGGGGCATCGCTTACCGTCACGACGCAGGCAGCGGAGAAGGTCTATCGCGCGCGCTCCTCGGAGCCGGCGACGATCGACAGCCGTCTACGGCTCGGGCCCGGCAGCGCGATCCACTGGCTACCGCAGGAGACGATCCTCTTCGACCGGGCAAGGCTGCGGCGGTCGCTCGAGATCGAGATGGACGGCTCCGCCACGCTGCTCGCGGCCGAGAGCGTGGTGCTCGGCCGCGCTGCCCATGGCGAGCGGGTCGTCGAGGGCATGTTCGAGGATCGCTGGCAGGTCCGTTGCGAAGGTCGACTGATCTGGGCCGATCGGTTCCGCTTGTCGGGCGACATCGCCGGCCTGACGAGCCGGCCTGCCGTCATGGATGGCGCCGGCGCGATCGGGACGATCCTCTATGTCGGGCCGGAGGCCGCGCGCTGGCTGGAACCCGTGCGTGGATGGCTGGACGAGCTGCCATCGCGGGCCGGTGTGACGCGCCGGGGCGCGCTATTGGCCATTCGCCTCATGGCCTCCACGGGCGACGGGCTCAGGGCGTCGGTTGCGCATCTGCTGATTCGATGGCGGTCCGGGCTGGCCGGAAGAGCCCGTGCCACTGCCGCGTGTCTGGCGGACGTGAGCTGGAAGCTCATTTCTGCCCGCGCAGGCGCTCGAACTCGGCGCGGGTCTCGGCGTCCGGCGGGTAGAGACCGCCTATCGGCCGGCCTCTGGCCACCTCGGCCACGATGAACCGCTCCATTTCCTCCTGAGCCTGGGCGCCTTCGAGAACGGTCGGCACGAGGCTCGGCGGAATGGCGATCGCTGCATCCTCATCCGCGACGATGACATCGCCCGGAAACACGGCAACGCCCCCGCAGCCCACCGGCATGTCCCACCCGGCGAACCACAGCGATTCGATCGACGGCGGGGCGGTCGACACCTGCGGCCCAGATCGGCCAGCCGACACGCCTCAGGCCCACGAGGTCGCGCATGCTGCCGTCGCTGACAGCACCCGCCACACCCCTCAGCTTCAGCCGCAGCGCCAGCACGTCGCCGAGCGTGCCGCTGTCTCTGACGCCGTGGGCCTCGATGACGAGCACGGCACCAGCCGGCGCCACCTCGACCGCCTCCATGAGGCTTCCGGGCAGGGCGTAGCTCTCTGGCGTGCAGATATCCTCGCGTCCAGGAATGAACCGCAGCGTGAAGGCGGGACCGGCGATGCGGTGACCGGCGAGCAGGGGAGCGGCCCCGCTGATGACATGCCGCCTGATGCCAAGCTTGATGAGCTCGCTCGAAAGCGTCGCGGTCCCGATCGCCCGCAGGCTGTCCAAGACCTCTGGTGTCACCTCTGGTGCCATATTCTCCTCCCCGGCATGCCTTGAGCGTGGGCATAGCATGATCTGCACAGCGGCAGGAGGCGGGGAAGGAAACCGTGGACGATGGCCCGAACGCGACGAGTCGTGCTATCGGTCCGGTCGAGCGCGATGGCAGCGATCTTGCTAGATCGCGGCTAGCGTCCAGCGAGGAAGTCCGGGAGGAAGGATGCAGCTGACCCCGCGGGAGAAGGACAAGCTGCTCGTGAGCATGGCCGCGATGGTCGCGCGGCGGCGTCTCGAGCGCGGCGTCAGGCTCAACTACCCCGAGGCCGTCGCTCTGATCACCGACTTCGTGGTCGAGGGGGCCCGCGACGGCAGGTCCGTCGCCGATCTCATGAGCGCGGGTGGCAGCGTCCTGACCCGCGAGCAGGTCATGGAGGGCGTCGCCGAGATGATCGCCGACGTCCAGGTCGAGGCGACGTTCCCGGACGGAACGAAGCTCGTCACCGTGCACCAGCCGATCAGATGAGTGGCGATAGTCAATGATTTGGGAGAGCGCACATTGGAAGGACGGGTTGCTCAAGGATGCGTCCATCATTCGAAGATGGGCCGACCGCCCAGCTACTGAGCGACAGTCAGTTCTGTTAGAGAAGAAAATCTTCCTGGCGGCTTACGTAGTTCGTAAACTGTCAGATGCGAGGAAGATCTCTGACAGCCTACGGCTCTCGAAAATATCCGTCGTCCGTTATCCGGCGACCGGCGCCAGCATCGATCTTATGAATTGGCATAACTTGGACAGATTTTTCGATTTTGACAAAAGTGCGCCGGATCACCTCTTCCTCAGAGAATTATGCAACCAGATCATACATAGTCTGGCATTTATGATCAAAATGGATGGTGGCAGCGGCGTGTCGGGGTTCCTATTCTCTTCCGATAGATCGAGCGCGAAAAGCCTGTACGAGATTAGCGTCGGTTCATTCGTTAATCTAATGGACGAAATAGGAGGAAATTACCCGGCTACGGGGCGGTTCGTGCGGGACCCGACCACGGGGCGCCTGCTGGAATATGAGACGGAGTAAGAGGCTATGATCCCCGGTGAGATCATCACCAGAGATGGCGATATCGAGCTGAACGCGGGGCGGCCGACGATCACGCTGCACGTCGCCAACACGGGCGATCGGCCCGTGCAGGTGGGCTCGCACTATCACTTCGCGGAGGCGAACACGGGCCTCGACTTCGATCGCGAGAAGGCCCGCGGCATGCGGCTCGATATTCCCGCCGGGACGGCCGTCCGCTTCGAGCCGGGCCAGAGCCGCGAGGTGACGTTGGTGCCTCTGGCCGGCGCGCGGATCGTGTACGGGTTCAATCAGCGGGTCATGGGCCCGCTCGATCAGGGAGCTTGAGCCGGTGCCCTATCGCATCTCCCGTGCCGCCTATGCCGACATGTTCGGGCCGACGGTTGGCGACAAGGTCAGACTAGCCGACACCGATCTCGTCATCGAGGTCGAGGCGGACCACACCGTCTATGGCGACGAGGTGAAGTTCGGCGGCGGCAAGGTGATCCGCGATGGCATGGGCCAGTCGCAGGCGACGCGGCTGGCCGGGGCCGTGGACACCGTCATCACCAACGCCCTGATCCTTGATCACTGGGGCATCGTGAAGGCGGATGTGGCCATCAAGGACGGCCGCATCGTCGGCATCGGCAAGGCCGGCAACCCGGATATCCAGCCCGGTGTCGACATCATCGTCGGTCCCGGCACCGAGGTCATCGCCGGCGAAGGCAAGATCCTGACGGCCGGCGGGTTCGACGCGCACATTCATTTCATCTGCCCCCAGGTCATCGAGGAGGCCCTGATGAGCGGCCTCACGACGATGATGGGCGGCGGGACCGGTCCTGCCACCGGCACCAACGCCACCACCTGCACGCCCGGGGCTTGGCACATGGGCCGCATGCTGCAGGCGGTCGAGGCATGGCCGATGAACATCGGCCTGTTCGGCAAGGGCAATGCGAGCCTGCCCGAGGCGCTGCGCGAGCAGGTCGAGGCCGGCGCCTGCGGCCTCAAGCTGCACGAGGACTGGGGCACCACGCCCGCGGCGATCGATTGCTGCCTCGGCGTCGCTGACGCGATGGACGTTCAGGTCACCATCCACACGGACACGCTGAACGAGGCCGGCTTCGTCGAGAGCACCGTCGCCGCCTTCAAGGGACGCACCATCCACGCTTTCCATACCGAGGGCGCCGGCGGCGGCCACGCGCCCGACATCCTCAAGGTCGTCTCGCTGCCGAACGTCATCCCCTCGTCCACCAACCCGACGCGCCCCTACACGGTGAACACCATCGACGAGCATCTCGACATGCTGATGGTGTGCCACCACCTCCACGCGAGCATCCCCGAGGACCTCGCCTTCGCCGAGAGCCGTATCCGCAAGGAGACGATCGCCGCGGAAGACATCCTCCACGACATGGGCGCCATCTCGATCATCTCCTCCGACAGCCAGGCCATGGGCCGGGTCGGCGAGGTGATCATCCGGACCTGGCAGACCGCGCACAAGATGAAGATGCAGCGCGGTCGTCTGCCGGAGGAGACGGGCGACAACGACAATGTCCGCGCCAAGCGCTACGTCGCCAAGTACACGATCAACCCGGCGATCGCCCACGGCGTGGCGCACGAGGTTGGCTCGGTCGAGGTCGGCAAGCTCGCCGATCTCTGTCTCTGGACTCCGGCCTTCTTCGGCGTGAAGCCCGATCTGGTGATCAAGGGCGGAACCATCGCCGCTGCCGCCATGGGCGATCCCAACGCATCGATCCCCACGCCTCAGCCGGTTCACTACCGGCCCATGTTCGGCAGCTTCGGCCGCTCGGCAGCGCTGTCGGCGCTTCATTTCGTCAGCGGCGCCTCGATCGCCGCGGGCATCGACACCCGGCTGGGGCTCGAGCGGCCGCTGGTGGCGGTCCGCAACACCCGGAACATCGGCAAGGCGTCGATGATCCACAACGGAGCCACGCCGCAGGTCGAGGTCGATCCCGAGACCTACGAGGTGCGGGCCGACGGCGAGCTTCTGACCTGCGCGCCGGCCGACGAGCTGCCGATGGCGCAGCGCTATTTTCTGTTCTGAGCGAATGCTGAGGGCCACGCGGGTCGCGCACGAGGCTCCCTGCTTCGATACGGTGACGCTGGATCACGACGCGCGCCATCGGCGGCGCATGCGGCTCGTGACCGATGGCGGCTTCGAGTTTCTGCTGGAGCTGCCCGAGGCGCGTCTGCTGCACGATGGCGACCGGCTTCTCCTGGAGGATGGGAGGGCCGTGCTGGTGCGGGCGGCGCCGGAGCCGCTGCTCGAGCTCGCTCTGCCGCGACGCGCACGCGCTGCTGCGGTCTGGCGTGGCATCTCGGCAACCGCCATCTGCCGACCCAGCTTCTGGGCGACCGCCTGCGCATCCGCCGCGATCACGTGATCGCGGAGATGGCGACGGGGCTCGGCGCCGAGGTGCGCGAGATCGAGGCTCCCGTTCGATCCCGAAGGCGGCGCCTACGGCGCGGGCCATGGCCACGGTCACCACTGAGCGGACGCTGCTGACCCTGATGACCTGGTTGTCGCCGGCCTACCCGGTCGGCGCCTTCAGCTACAGCCACGGTCTCGAATGGGCGGTCGAGGAGGGTCTGGTACGCGGCCCGGCAAGACCTCGAGACGTGGCTCGAGACCGTCCTCCGATCACGGTGCCGGCCGCATGGACGCCGTGCTCCTGGCGGCCGCGCATCGGGCCGTATCTCGGGCGTGATCTCGATCGCCCTGGAGGAGGTGATCGAGCTTGCCGACGCGCTCCTGCCGACGGCGGAGCTGGCGCTCGAGGCCTTGGCGCAGGGTGCGGCCTTCCTCCGCGCGACGGCCGCCGCCTGGCCCGACAGGGACGGGCGGCTCGCGGCGCTGGCCGGCCGGGAGATCGCCTATCCCGTCGCCGTGGGTGGCCGCGGCGGCGGCACACGGCCTCGGGCTCGAGCTGACCCTGCCGGCCTATCTGCACGCCTTCGCGGCGAACCTCGTCTCGGCCGGCGTCCGCCTTATCCCGCTGGGGCAGACGGACGGGCAGATCGTCCTGGCCGGCCTTGCTCGCGGTGATCGAGGAGATCGCGGCCGAGGCGCTGGCTGGCGGTCTCGACGACCTTTACAGCTCCGTCCCGATGGTCGACTGGTGCTCCATGTGCCACGAGACGCAATATACGAGGCTTTTCCGCTCATGACGCATGGGCCCTTGAGGGTCGGAATTGGCGGCCCGGTCGGCTCCGGCAAGACCGCGCTCTGCGAGGCGCTCTGCAAGAGGCTGCGCGAGCGCTACGACATGGCGGTGGTGACGAACGACATCTACACCAAGGAGGATCAGGAGATCCTGGTCCGGTCCGGCGCCCTGCCTGCCGAGCGTATCATGGGCGTCGAGACGGGCGGCTGCCCCCATACGGCGATCCGCGAGGACGCCTCGATCAACCTCGCCGCCGTCGGCGAGATGGGGCGGCGCTTTCCCGGCCTCGAGCTGCTGCTGATCGAGTCCGGCGGCGACAACCTGGCCGCGACCTTCAGCCCCGAGCTCGCGGATCTCACGATCTACGTGATCGATGTCGCGGCCGGCGAGAAGATCCCGCGCAAGGGCGGTCCCGGCATCACCCGCTCGGATCTCCTGGTCATCAACAAGATCGACCTTGCCCCGCTGGTCGGTGCCAGCCTCGAGGTGATGGACCGGGACGCCCGGCGCATGCGGCGGTGCGAGGCCGTTCGTCTTCACGAACATCAAGGCCGGCGACGGGGTCGAGGCGGTGGCCGACTTCATCATTCGCGAGGGCGGCCTCGGGACGGCCGCGATGGTGGGCCCCGGAGCCCGACGTTGCGTCCGCGGCTTCCGCGTTATAGCTACCGGGCCCCGTCCCTAGCGCCAGCCGCTGGCGCGTTCGATCTGGATCACCGCCATGCCCAGGTTCGCCGCCAATCTCAGCATGATGTTTCAGGAGGTGCCGTTCCTGGAGCGGTTCGGCCGGGCCGCGGCCGCCGGCTTCGCCGGCGTCGAGTTCCTGTTCCCCTACGAGCACCCGAAGGACGCCATCGCGAGCGAGCTCAAGCGGCACGGGCTGACCCAGGCGCTCTTCAACATGCCGCCCGGCGACTGGGCCAAGGGCGAGCGCGGGCTCTGCCTCGTTGCCCGGTCGTGAGGGCGAGTTCCACAAGGGCGTCGAGACGGCGCTCGCCTACGCGGAGGCAACGGGCTGCCGGACGGTCCACTGCATGGCCGGCATGCTCCCGGATGGTGCCCACCGCGAGGAGCGCGAGCTTCTCTACATCGACAACCTCAAGCGGGCGGCCAAGGCCTGCGCCGCTGCCGGCATCACGCTCGTCATCGAGCCCATCAACACCCGGGACATGCCGGGCTATCTGCTGAACTTCCAGGGCGACGGGCGGCGCATCATCGAGGCGGTGGGCGAGCCGAACCTGAAGCTCCAGCTCGACCTCTACCACTGCCAGATCATGGAGGGCGATCTCGCCAAGCATATCGAGGCATTCCTCGACATCACCGGCCACATCCAGGTGGCGGGCGTGCCGGAGCGGCACGAGCCCGACACGGGCGAGATCAACTATCCCTATCTGTTCGATCTGCTCGACGCCAAGGGCTACAGCGGCTGGATCGGCTGCGAGTACCGTCCGGCCGGGCAGACCGAGGCCGGCCTGGGCTGGTTCGCGCCCTACCGGGCGCGATAGCCCGCCGGGCAGTCAGCGCGATGTGACCGCCGCGCTCGTCCTCGATGTGCTGGCGGATGATCTCCTCGAGATCGTTGTCGGGCTCGAAGCCCATGCCGAGCGCGCGCTTCGCCTCGAAGCGCGCCGGCCAGCCGCTGACGATGCGCTGGATCATCGGATCGGGCTCGAAGCGGATCCGGTCCACCACGCGCTTGCCCGCCACGCGCTCGAGCGCGGCGATGGTCGAGCCGACCGTCATGGTGATGCCGGGCAGCGTCAGGCTGCGGACCATGCCGAAGCTCTCGTCCGCCAGCTCGATCGCATGGATGAGGGCATCCACCACCCGACGGGGCGAGAGGATGTACATGCCCGTCTCGCGCGTGACGGGGCAGATCGCCTCCGTGCCGGCGAGCGGCTCGCGGACGATGGAGCTGGCGAAGGTCGACGCCGCCTTGTTGGGCTTGCCGGGCCTGACGAAGATGGTCGGCAGCCGCAGCGACCGGCCGTCGACGAAGCCCTTGCGGCTGTAGTCGGCGACAAGCAGCTCGGACGCAGCCTTCTGGATGCCGTAGGAGCTTTGCGGCGTGAGGTGCCAGGTGTCGGTGACGACCTCGGGCAGCTCGCCGCCGAACACCGCGCACGAGCTCGCGAAGACGAGGCGCGGACGGCCATCCAGCCGGCGGAGGGCCTCGAGAATGTGGTGCGTTCCCTCGAGGTTGACCGACATCCCGAGATCGAAGTCGGCCTCGGCGCCGGCGCTCACCACCGCCGCCAGGTGGTAGACGGCATCGAAGCCGCCCTCGATCAGCTTTGCGACGACGTCCTTGGAGGCGATGTCGCCGGAGCGGATGTCGAGGCGCGGGTCGGCCGGCAGGCCCTCTGCATCGACGACGTCGAAAAGAACGAGCTTCTCGATATCCTTGCCGAGGAGGTTGCCCCGCTCGAGCAGGCGCGCCGCGAGCTTCTTGCCGATGAAGCCGGCTCCGCCGGTGATGAGAATCCGCACGGCATTCCCTCCCTTGCTGCCCCATCAAAGCGGTCGTTGCCGACACCGTCCTCCGTGGTCCTGTGGGGTCCGGACCCGATGGGCGTCTGCAAGTGGCGGATGGGGTGGGATTCGAACCCACGGAGGACTTGCGCCCTCTCTGGTTTTCAAGACCAGTCCGTTAAACCACTCCGGCACCCATCCGTGCGGCGGCTGCTCTCTTAGCGAAGGGGACCCGGCCGGACAAGACGTGCCCTCAGGGCGGCAAGTCAGCTGTCGCGTGGGTGTCGCCGAGGCCCGGTCGCCACTCGGCCGCGCGTGGCAGCCAGGGCGGCAGGCGGAGGCGCGGCGGTTGCGAGAGAATGCACCCGCTCACGGCGTCCAGCCCGTCGTCCCGCGCGCCACCGCCGGGTGCCCATTCGCGCATTTCCTCGATGAACGGGGACTCCCAGACCGAGTCGTGCACGTGCAGACGGCGTGCCGCCAGCAAAGGGTCCAGTGCGTCCAGGATACGTCGTTCCTTGCGCGTCGTGCTGGCCTGCTCGAGGACCGTGGCGCCGACGCCGGCCAATCGCAGCTCGCGGCGGAGCAGGCTCGGTAGAAAGCGGCCGATGCCGTTCGTCTCGATCGTGATCGCCGGCTGTCGGTGCTTGCGCACGAAGGCCGCGACCAGACGGCAAAGCTGGGTCGCCTCGTCGACCTCGTCGATCTGTTGGGGATCGAACGACAGGTAGGCGATGCCGTGCAACCAGTAAGCGCCCTCGGAGTCGGTGAACACGGCGGCGACGACGCTCGCGTCGCCGGCCGCTGGTCTGCCGAACGAGGGATCCCACCAGCAGGATGCCGAGACGATCTGTCGGCCCCCGATCCGCAGCCGTGGCCGCCCTCGGAACTCAACGGCCTCGAGACGGTCGCTGTAGCGCTGCAGCCGGTCCGGATCGAGGCGTATGTCTTTGGACTGGGTCGGGATCAGCAGCATCTGGCTACGGAACTTCACCGGGCCCACGCTTTGGCGCAGCTCCTCGATCGCTGCGTCGGTGAACCGCTCGGGCCAGCGACTTCGACCGCCCTCGTCGACGAGGGGCATCTGCAGACGCTCGAACCCTTCGAGGAAGGGGCGCTGCTCGCCGACCTCCCGCCGCGGCTCGTCGGCATAGATGGAATAGTAGGTGTGTGGCGTGCCGATGAAGATCTGCGTGCCGTCGGGGACCAGCACGAAGCGCATCTCGAGCAGCCGCTCGCGAAGCTCGCTGCGCTTTTGGGGCGTGTCCGCCGTGTTGGGCACCTCGACGTCGTCGCAGACGATGACGTCGGCCCGCGTGCCCGTGATGTTCGCGAAGATGCCGCGCGCGAGCAGCGATGGGTCGCGTTGCTCGAGGCCCCGGCGCACCGTCAGCCGATCCGCTGCCCACTGATCGAGCCGGGTCGGCATGAGCTCCCGTGTGTCCGGATGACGCTCGATGATGCCTCGCACATTGTGGGTCATCTTGCAGGCGAGCTCGTGCTCGGCTGCTAGGACGAGAATGCGGAGGTCGGGATTTTGTCTCAGCAGCCAGGCACAGAAGAGGCCGGTGAGAGTGGACTTTCCGGCGTCCCGAAAAACCATGAGCAGCAGGCGCCGATCACCGTTGGTCCACCGATTGTGGAGCCAGCCGGCCATTGCCTCGTGCAGCCCCGGCGTCGTGCGTCCTTGCGACTGATTCCACCCCCAGACAAATCGCTCGAAGCCACCGCCGGCCCAATCGGCTCGGCAGTCGTCCGGCCCTGGGGCCGGCGGCGAGCCGCTGGCCCCAGGGCACTCTTCAAGGCTCATCGATCGGCGCTCGGATCCGGCAGTTCAGCCGAGCAGGCTACGGCGCGATCCGCCGAGGCTGCCCAGCAGGTCTGTCGTGCCGCCGAGCAGCTGAGCCCCGAGGTCGAGCAGGTTGCTCGACTGCCGGCTGCCGTATCGGTCTTGCAGTGCCCGAACCCTTCTGGCGGCCTGCGCGGATCTGGCTGCCTCGGCGGCCTTGGTCTCCTGGGTCAGCCCTGCCGTTACGGCGTCTATGGCGCCGCCGACCCCGCCGACGCCGCGGGCACCCGCGCGAGCCCGCTCCTGAGCGAGGCGACGCTGCAGGGCCGCTTCGCTCTGGCGCCGGCTCTCGGCATCGTTGGCGAGGACGCTCCTTGACCTGGCGGTCGCGGGCGGCGGCCTGTCTCTTGGCCTCGGCGGCCTGCGCCTGCTGCTGGCAGCGCGACGCTGAGCCCGGTGGTGGCTAGACTTGATAGAGCACCCATCAGCTGTTCACCTGCATGTCGGTTGTTACGGCGAGGACGGTGCAGGGGGCCGGCGCTGCCTGCGCGATCCGCCAGGGCGCTGCGTCGAGGCCCCGCCGCCAGCCCATGGCGCGGACGGTGAGGTCGCCGCTGAAGCCGGCTTCCGTGGCATCGCCGGCAAGGGCAGCGAGCGCGGCCCGCTGCCTGTGTCGATGGTGAGCTCGCCGGTATCGAGGACGCGGAGGATCACCCGGACGGGCCGATAGACGATGGCGAGCCCGGCAGCCCCGGACACGGCGCTGGGCTCGATCTCATGCGTGAATGGCAGGCCGGCCACGAAGCTCGAGCTGGGCTCCGGCAGCGTGACCGAGGCGCCCCGAGCGAGCTGCATGCCAACCACGCGTCCATCGGCCATCATCGTGACGGTCTTGCCGACGAGAGGGTCGAGCCCCTCCCAGCTTGCCGTCGGGCTCGATGCAGGCGAGGGCGATCGGCATGGTCCAGGTACAGCCCGTCATCGAGCCGCTCGAGGAAGACGCGGTCGTCCACCTCCACGAGAAGGTGAAGCTCCGTGTCGTGCAGGGCCAAGGCGAGCACGGCGCCGGCAAGCTCCTGGCGTGTCCAGGCTACGACGTTGCTGATGCGGTCGACGGTGAGCGTCGCGACAGCGCCGCTGGCGAGGGCGAGGCAGACGAGGCGGCGGGCCGGATCGAACGCCATGTCGCGCGGATCGTCGAGCAGATGGCGGGACAGCACCGCCAGATCCGCCGCCTGGTAGGCCTGCTCCGTGTCGACGTAGAGGAACTCGCGCAGCTCCCTGCCGCTGGTGCCGACGAAGAGGGTGGCGCCGTCGACCTCGATCGGCTCGACGAGCGGCGTCGGCCTCGAGCCGATGCGGGTCTGAAGCTCGGCCTGGACGGTCGTGGGCGTGACCGGAAAGCCCTTGATCACCCACTCGGCCGCCTCGGTGAAGACCTGAAGCTGGCGACCCGGAAAGAGGCTGACGATGTCCTGCGGCTGCTCGCCTGTCAGGCGAAAGCTGAATGCTTCGTCGTCGTAGCCGGCGTCCGCGCTCGTCTCCGTGCTGGGATTGGTGCCAACGCCGAAGTTCAAGGGTAGCGAGGTCTTCGAGAACCAAAGCCGGTCCGGCATGTCGCGCGAGCCGCCGATCACCAGGCGGTCCTGGTAGAAGGTTAGGGAGGTGGGCCAGCCGCGGGCCAGGCTGAAGGCCTCCTCCGACCAGTCGGTCGTCGATTTCCCGTCGACCAGCTCCTCCTCCGTCTTGGCGATTGCCACGGTGGAGGACTGCGGGTTCTCGATGACGACCTGCCGATCCTTGATCCGCATGCGGACGCCAACGTGGTCGGCCGTGAAGACGGGCTCGGACGCGGTGAGCGTGATCGTCTTGTCGATGGCGATCGCATTGTCCGGCGATGCGGTGCCGAAGGTGGGCTGAATGGTCGTCTGTGCGCTCGCGAGCTTGGCGAAAGGCGCTCGGAGCTTGAGATAGGGTGTATCGTCCGCTTCCTGATCGAACACCAGATCGGCCATCGACCAATCGCCCGATGCGGATCGCGACACGACGCGAGGATTCACTTTCGGATGGGCGAGGATGAGGCCGTCGCCGTAGCGGGCCCAGCGCAGCGTCGCCAGCTGTTCGGCCGACCATGGCGCCTCAGTGCTGGTTCGGATCGCGCCGTTCTCCACGACGTCGATGCGGAACTCGGCGAGCGCAAGCAGGCAGGACCAGTCCTGGCCCTGGAGGCTCACGATGCGCCGGGCGCCCGGCAGCTCGAGAAGTATCCGTGTGCCCGGGCGCCTCGAGACACCACCGGTCGCGTGCACCACGACGTTGCGCAGGCGCCTGCCTCCGTCCTGGAGCGCGCCGAGATCGAGGCGGCCGGCAAGCCGCGGATCGAGCTCGCCAGCAGCGAAGGTGGTCTTGGTCGTGATCAGCGTGCTCATTCGAAGCGAGCCGAGACCAGGCTGAAATCGTCGACCACAGGCGGCGTCGCCTGCTGGCTGTCGAGGAGCTTGGCCAGCTGCAGCTCTGCCGAAGCGAGCTTGATCAGCACCTCGCTCCGTGTCGTGCTCTCGGTGAGCGGAATGCAGAGCTCGGCCGCCAGGCGGGCGATCAGGGCCTGGACGAAGTGGGCGGGGAACTCGCTCTCGGGCGCTCGCCGCTGGTAGGTGAGGAGCACCTGCTCGGCGCTCGTCTGCAGCCGGGCGCCCTGCACGCGGTAGACCAGGCCCCGCCCGCTTCCGCCCTCGCCGGCTGAGACGGTTCGCAACAGGTCGTCCGGCAGCAGAAAGGCGTTGTCGAAGTCACCCAGAGGAGGCGTGGGGTCGCTGACCAGCTCCTTCTGGGCAAGGGTGAAGCCCCAGGGATGGGCGCTCATCAGCGCGTCGCGAACGAAGGGGTACAGTCGGCTCGCGACGTCGGCCTCGGTCGTCGTGTCATCGAAGCCGGCGATCGGCTGGGCGCCGATCTTGACGAGGGCGGCCGAGCACAGCTCGACATCGGTCCAGGGCATCGGTCATTCCCCTGACGCTGGTTTTGCTAGGCGGTGGCTAGATGGCGGGGCCGACAAGGCGTCGCAGGAACTCGGCGAGCTGCTTGCGGCTCATCGGGATGGCGTCGACCACGCAGGTGTCGGCCGTCAGGGCGACGACGAGAGGGTCGGCCGGCCTGAGAAGAACATGCACGTGGTCCGGAACGAGCCGGGATGCCGGATGGCCCTGCTTCCACAGCGAGATGAGAGGGGCGGCCAGGACCTGGTCAAGGCTCCGGTCGACGGGGCTGCCTAGAGCTTGCTCCATGGCAGCAATGCCTCGGCCGTGACAGGAGGCCGTCGATGCGGTGCCATGACCTGGGCTCGGTGTTCCGAGCGTGACGGCGATGGCCGCCGCGTGCAGCAGCGCGCGGTTCACGGGCGAGCTCCTCGATCTTTGGGGGCCGGGGCCGATCGGACGATCGGCCCCGGCGGAACGAAGCCCTCCGGAAGGGCCCGGACCGGACTAGTCGGCGTTGAGCGTGCCGAAGTCGGTCACGTTGCTGAGGTCGACGACGCCATCGCTGTTGCTGACGACGACGAGGACCCCGTGCGTCGGGACAACGCCGACGCCGGCATTGACGAGCACGAAGTCCCCGACCCGGAGCATGGTGGCGGCAGGGTTGAAGTAGCCTGCGTCGTCCACGTCGGTGACGGCATCGCTCGTCCTGTAGTGCCAGAGCGTGAAGCCGTTGGCGTAACAAAGAGCGCTCAGGTTCTGGGAGGCGTAGGCCATCGTCAGTCCTCCAGGCACGGCAGCTTGATGACGCCGTCGCCATCGATCAGCACGGCGCCCTGGGACATCGAGCTGGAGACGAAGTGAGCGGCACGGTCGCCGTGCCAGCTGATGTCGGTGACGACATCCTGGCCAACGGCATGGCCGACGGCGCTCTTGTGGTACCAAAAGCAGCTGCGCACGTTGCCGTTCAGCGGCAGGCCGCTGTGCGCGATCCAGAGCGTGCCGAGCCAGCGCTTCGCCTGGCTGCCGCGCCACGGCAGCTGATCGTTGCCGATGAACTCGGCGTTCGAGAACTCGGGCAGGCTCAGGAGCTCGGACCACTGTTTCCAGCCGATGATCGCAAAGCGCTGACCATCATCGGGCACGTTCTTTCCACCGAGCATCTCGAAGGCCTCGAGCACCTTCTCCTTGGTGAGGCCCGAGGAGTCGGTCCCGGCGCTGTTCGGTGAGGCCGAGAGTGACGTGATGATGAGATCGTCCGTCTTCCGGCCGAGCGCGAATGCGCCCGCATTGGCCAGCACCTGGCGCTCGTCGATGTTGATCTTGAGCTCGTCGAGCCGGTCGACCCACTCGCCGGCATAGAAGTCGGTGAGCGTCGCCTCGGCGTTGGTGTGCTCGACGTTCATCACAGGCACCATGCCGTGCCTGCTCTTGGTGTTCGCCGAGCCCTTGCCGACCATCTGGAAGATGGTCGAGCTGCCGCGAACGCCGGTCTTGGTGCGCACGGTCGGTCGCAGCTTCGAGCCCTGACGTTGGTAGGAACTCGTGGACCTCGCGTTCGAACTGCTTGATGAAGGCCTGGTCGATTGAGAGTGACATCGCGTTGCTCATCCATTAGTTGAGCTTGTGGTCGCGACGATCCGTCAGTTGTCCGAGCGGGCCGATGGATCGGGTGTGTGGTCGCAGTCGGGCCCGGCCTGGGCCAGGTTGTCCGGCGGTGACCCGAGCGCGTCAGGTCGAGAAGAGGCGTCTTGAATCCGTCGGTGACGCGCGCGATGAAATCGGGATCCCGATCGCGCCAATAGCGCGGATCGCGGACCATCTCGTCGAGCATCCGCTCGTCGACGGCACCCGAGTCGCGCATCTCGCCGACGAGGTCCGGCTCGCGGACCTTCATCATCTCGTGCATCGCGAGGATGCCGTCGGCGCTGGCGCTCAGGGTTTCGAAGACGGAGGGCTCGAGGTGAGCCTGACCCCAGGTCTTGAGCTGCGCCGAGACCTGGCGCCAAGCCTCGTCGCCGCCGAAATGGTGCGTCAGCACCTCCACCTGCTCGCGCGCACGGCTTTCCTCGACGAGCCGGTCGATCGCCGGCACAAGATGCTCGGCGGCCAGATCGTAGAGCAGCTGAGCCTGTTGCTGCGTGAAGCCCGCGGCGTGAAGCTCCGCATTCAGGGCCGGGTCCGGTGGCACCAGCTCGTGGGACTGACGGATGTTGTACGCCTCGGGCGTGGCCGGCCGCCCCAGCGATTCGAGCAGGCGCTCACGCGCCACGGTGTCGTCGTCCCCGTTGGGAAGGGGCACGGTGCGCGAGAGCCTGCGCTCAAGCTCGGCATAGGATTTGAGGAGCGTCTCGACGCGCACCGCGCCGGTCGCGGGATCCCAGAACTTCTCGGGGATGTCGTCGGGACGCTGGGGTGTCACCGAAGGCGCGTCGGTCTCGACCGTGCGGTCCTCGGCCTCCGTGATGCTGCTTTCTTCACTCATCAAGATATCCTGTTGGGTGGTGGTGCGGTCCGCCTCGAGCGGTCAGCCGCGACCCTTCTCGATCATGGCGAGGATGTGAGCGGCCAAGCTGCGCTGGCCCTCCGTGTGCCTGAGCTCCGCGTCCGTCGCGCTCGGAAGAACACGCCGATGCAGGAAGACCCGGCGCAGGTGCCTGATCACGAGCGCGCCGTCCGGCCCGCGAAAGCAGGCCGCGAAGGCCCGTTCCAGAGCGGTCGCATCGTCTCCGGCGGGGTCGGAGCTTGCCTCGTAGGGCCAGACATCGTCGTCCGGATCACGTCCCATCGCCGCCTCCTGCCATCGGATCGTTTGGTGGCAGGGGGGCGAGGTCATGTCGGACGAGCTCGCTCGGCACGCCCAGCGTCCGGGCGAGCCAGCCGGTGGCGGCCCCCAGATCGATCATGCGCTGCGCCTCGGGCCCAAGCTTTGCGGCCGCATCGAGCCACATCATCGTGTTGCGTACGTCCTCTCGGGCCTGGGCGCGGGCGAGAGGGGAGCGGTAGTCGACCTCGACGAGGCGACCGTCGACGGTGATCGGGGGGATCTCTCCCCGCCGGCGCAGAATGCCCATGGCCCGCAGCAGCAGGGGGGTCAGCAGCTCCGCCTGCAGCCGGCCATAGATCGCGCCGAGCAGGCGAGCGGCTTCGGCGCTTCGCTCGAGGATCTCCGTGGCCGTCATCCTGCCGTTCGTGACGGGTGCCAGTCGGTCCACGAGCAGCGTATGACGAATGCTGGCCCGCAGGTCGTTGAGCACGAGCTCGGAGACGTCGAACCGTCCGGGGGCCTGCAGCGGCGTGAGGCCGGCTGACCCTATCGCCTTTGGGATGATGCTGCCCGGCACGAGGCGGATGTTGGCCGGGTTGAGAACGCCATCGTCGTCCGCTAGCCATATGCCGGTGACGGCGATCGAGGCGTTCTTCAGGATGAGCTCGACGACCTTGTTGGCTGTCTTGATGTCGGGAAGGGCGGTCATCACCGGCGACCGGCCATAAATCTCGCCAGCTCCCTTCACCCAGCGGAAGCTGATGTAGGGCGAGGTCTCGAACCACCCTTCGACGAGAGCCGCACCTGCCGGTGGACCCTCGGGGCCGGCGATCGGGAAGCAGGGCATCGTAGACGAAGCCTGCCTGCTCGCCCTGCACTGGACTCGATGACCTCGAAGCAGCGGTCGGGCTGTTCCGCGCCGAGACTCGACGATGGCGGTCGGGATCGAGGAGCGGCCGAACTGGTGGCAGAGCGCACCCAACGTGAGCTGGCTGCGGCGGTAGAAGCGCCGGATCTGCCCACCGCCGTCGCCGTCGACGAACATTTCCGAAGCGGGCACGGCGGAGAACCGGAACGCCGACGAACCTCCGAGAGGCGCTTCCTGGAACGCCAAGGTGGCGGTGCCGATTGTGGCGAGGTCCAGGAAGCACTGGTGGATCTCTACCGTGAGGTTCGATCGGTCGAAGTGGCCCTGAAGCCGCTCCGATATGCGATCGAGCTGCTCGGCAAATGCGCCGCCGCTCACCGGCAGGCACGTCCGGCCCCGGCCTGAGGCCGAACCATTCGGACCATGGGGGAAGAAGCTCGGCCAGCAGGCTTGCCGCAAGCTGATCGACGGCATCCGGAGCGGTGCTGTCGAAGAGGCGATCAGCTGCTCTCGATGCGGCCTGGTGCTCGACGCCCAGGCCCGCGGCCCGATGTGGGAGGGCGTAAGCGTAGCAGTCGCGCCATAGGCCCTTCCCAGGCCATACGCCGCGCCCGGGCACGGCCAAAGCCGCTCTTGATGACCTCGAGCCTTTCCGCTGACATCGTTGCTCCTTGCCGGGGGCCGGGTGGCGGCGTAGGAAAGGAATATAGAGCTAGATAGGAATTAGGTCAATACCACTTTCTGGCAGCTTCGCAACATCGATGAACGGGGGAAAGGTGCGGGTGGGATCCGTCAGGCGGCGAGAGAGCTGGCGGGGCGTCCAAATGCTCGGGGCATCGATGCCGAGCAGCCGCTTGACCTGACTCCACGCAGGTCGTCGGCCGTGGACACCAGCTCTGCGACGCGGGCTCCCGTCGCGTCGAATCCGATGATCACGCTGCGGCCTGCCGTCACGTAACACTGAGCGAGGACATCAATCGGTAGCGATGGTATGATGTCTAGGGATGTGCAGGTCTTCAGCGGATCGACGAGCAGCCATCCCCCAGGAACCCCAAGAAGGCAAAAGCAATGTCTGTATCCCGGCGAGAGCAACCGCAGCATCCCCCGGCTGGGCCGATGCTCGAAGACAACGAGGGCTGGGCGTTCGTGCATTTCGACGCAGACAGTTAGCGAGGAGTTCGTTCTCCTGGATGCGGAATAAATGACTAGTGACAGGACCGCTTCCTGTCAAGAGACTAGGTGAGCCGCGCCCGAGGGCGCCAGAAATCGGAGCCGGGTCCTAATGCTGACGCACAAGCAGGTGTGGGAGGGGATCGATCAGCTCGCCGCACGCAATCATCTATCCGCCTCAGGGCTCGCCAAGCGCTCGGGCCTGGACCCCACGACCTTCAACAAGAGCAAGCGGACCACCAAGCAGGGGAAGGCGAGGTGGCCGAGCACCGAGAGCATCTCGAAGATTCTCGACGCCACCTCGACCTCGATGCGCGATTTCGTCGAGATGATGCACGCTGCCGATGGGCGGGCTGCTCGATCTGTCTCGCAGCGGCTGAAGTGTATCCGGCTGGCGGATCTGGAGCAGGGTGCCGGTGTTGACGCCAGCGGCTTTCCCGGCGAGGGGCCCTGGGAAGAGATCGACTTTCCCTCTGATCGAGGACGATCACGCCTATGTGGTCGAGCTCGATCGCGACTTGGCCCCGCCGATCTACCGGAGCGGCGATCTCGTCGTGGTGTCTCCCAGCAGCAGCGTGCGCCGGGGGGACCGGGTGCTGGCGCGGCGGAAGGATGGCGAGCTGGCCCTCGGGCTGCTTGTCCGGCGAACCGCGCAGCGGATCGTGCTGGAGGACGTGCGGGCCGATCAGCGGGAACGATCGATCGAGGCGGCCGAGCTTGCTTGGCTCGCGCGCGTCGTGTGGCTCAGCCAGTAGGCCAAGAAAAGGGCCGCCACAGTGTGGCGGCCCAAGCGTCAGGGAGGCATCACAACGTCAGGGAGGACAAGCCCCCCACCGACCGATCGCCGGCGAACCGTCGAGGGTCCGGTGGGCGGGTGAACGCCATCCTAGGACGAAGTGATTGATCAACGGTTAACGGGCACGATGTGACAACCATGGCCCAGAGCGGGATGACACGCTCGGCACCGACCGACCGTCAGGTCCGGCCAAGCGAGGCTCAGCTTGAGCGCCGTGCGCCCCGCTGCTCCGGGCGGGCGTAGCGATGCGGGCCGCGTCCAAAGACGCCGTCAGCTCTTGCCGCTCAAGACCCATGAAGCGCTCCAGCAGCGCGACGTAGGTCGCGACGAACAGGGGGCCGTGCCGGTCGTGGGCCAGCCCGTGGGCGCACTCGTGCAGCACGATGGGTCGTCGGCGGGCCCATCTGGGAAGCTTGATCGTCTCGCGTGATCCGGCCGCATGGCGCCGGCCGCGCCCGTCGGCCACCACCGGCGGTCGCCAGCCCGGCTGCTTGAGCGCCTCCGGCTCGGCCCACCGGAACACCATGTCCACCAGCGCCCGACATTCAGCCAGGCTCAGGAGATGCCGATCGCGGACGAGGACATGCTCGTCCTCCCATCGATAGACCTTGGCACGCTGGAAATCCCTGGCGGCCGGCTGGGAGCCTGCCTTGATTGCGATGGCCCGAGCGCTCGGCCGAGCGCGCAGATGTCGTGGTCCCGACAGGAAGAAGAAGAGATCGATCACCGGCCTCCCGCGCCTATCCCGCCATGGTGGACAGCCTCAGGGTCGCGTCCCATCATGTTCGGCCAGCGATGCTGGCGCGTCGGGCGGCGGAGCCTCTATAATCGGGCCTCGGCGGACATGTCACCAAATAGGGGCGTATGCACGCGACCGGCGACCCGAAAGGCTACTATCGCATTCTTGCGGTGCCGCGGAACGCTTCCCCGGAAGCGATACGGGCCGCCTTTCGCGAGCGGGCGAAGCTCTACCATCCGGACCACGGCGGGGAGATGGCGGATGACCGCCGGTTCCGGCTGTTACGCGAGGCCTACGAGGTTCTTCGCGATCCTCAGCGCCGCCTGCAGTATGACGCCGATGGTCTGAGGCCGCCGACCCGATCCAGCGCCACGCCGCCAAGGCAGCCCAAGGCTGCGCGGTCCAGCCGCTCGTATGAATTCCAGCGCGGGCGCAGCCATATGCGTCCAGTCATGAGGCCCTGGCGCATTCGGCTCAGTGCCAGCACGCTTGTTGATGTCGGCGCTCGGGGCCGTGCTGGTCGTCGTGATGGCTCTCTGGTGGTCGACGGTGCGACAGCTGGAGCTGCGCAACATTCAGGTCTCGCAGCTTTCCTATCGCCTGAGCGAGGCGGGGAGGGTCGAGGCTCAAAGCAGGGTCCGCGATGACGCCGTGGCGGCTCGTGGCCTCGAGCAGTCTGCTGGCCCGGATAGGATTGGCGAGCTTGGCGACCTCTACTCGACCTACATCGATTTCGCGGCTGGGCAGACCCAGCTCGACGATCGTCTCGAGGGTCTGCTGCGGCAGGCGATCACGGCGCTGGCGCCGGCCATAAAGAGGATCCCGGAAGATCGCCAGTGGGTCATCCAGGTGGATGGGCACGCGGTACGGTCTGTCTCCGCGCGAGGTGTTGAGGCAGCCGCTTGGGAAAGCGTGCTGCTTCGGATAGGGGCGGTTGTTAGCTATCTCGCCCAGGCGGGCTTGCCACCGCAGCGTCTCGCGAGCCGCTTCGACGCCGGCCCCCAGGGCATCGACCCCAGTCTCAAGGATGGTCGGGTAGTTCGAGTGAGGCTTCGTTGTTGCGTCGAGCAAATGGGTGTGCAGCAGGACAACAACACCGACCAAGCGCCCCTGGGTCCATCTCGTTAGGCAGGGCGACCCGAGGCTGTTTGGAGCCATCGGGCATCGAGGAGGCGCTCGGCGACGAGCGCGCCGATCAGGGCTGGCGAGGGCTCTGTCCTCAGATGGCGAAATCCTGGACGCCTTCGGTGGGCGCGCCGAGACCCTCTCGTTCGGCGCTCTGCCTGAGATCCTCGATGGAGACTGCGTCGAGCCTCTCCATCAGCTCACGCTCGATGCCGGCCCAGAATGGCACCATGATCTTTACGCCGAGGGGGCTCTGGGACGCGGCGGCCAGATCCTCGCCTTCGGCGTCGCCGGTGACGACGCGCAGGATATCCCCGACCGAGATACGCCGCTGCTCTCTCGCGAGACGATAGCCGCCTCGCGGGCCGCGCACGCCCTTCAGGATGCCGGCGCGAACCAGCTGCTGCATCACCTGCTCGAGGTAGCGGCGCGGGAGGTCGAGCCTGCCTGCGATGTCCATGCTCTGCACGGGCTCGGGTCCCGGGTGGCAAGCGATGTCGAGGACGGCCTCGACGGCCAAAGCGGCCTTCTTCGTGGGCCTGAGCATCAGAGATCACCTCTCGAGGTGCTGGCGAGGCCGGTGCCGGTGGAGCCGAAGCCGCCTTCGCCGCGACTGGTGTCGAGCGCGTCCACCTCACTCGGGAGCCACGCCATTTTGGCGACTGGCGCCACGACCAGCTGCGCAATCCGATCGCCCCGACGAATGGGCCAGTCAGCGTCGCCAAGATTGACAAGGATAACCGCGATCTCCCCTCGATAGTCAGAGTCGATCGTTCCCGGACTGTTCAGGACCGTAACGCCGTGCCGAAGCGCCAGACCGGAGCGAGGGCGGACCTGCCCCTCGAATCCTTCGGGCAGGGCCATGCGAATGCCGGTCGGGATGAGGGCCCGCTGCAGGGGACGCAACAAGACTGGCGCGTCCGTCGGAACGGCGGCCTGAAGATCGACCCCTGCCGAGCAAGGCGTAGCGTAGGCCGGCAACGGAAGCCCGTCCGCGTGAGGCAACAGCTCGATGGCGATCTCGACTGGGCTCACGACAGCTCCTGTCCCCGCAGCTCCGCGGCAATCTCGGCGACCAGCCGACCTGCCACCTCGCGCTTGGCGAGTGTGGGCCAGGCCTCGTGCCGGCCGTCCTTGCGCATCAGCGTGATCCGGTTCTCTGTCCCGCCGAAGACCGTGGTCCCAAGACCCACATCATTGGCGAGTATCCAGTCGCAGCCCTTGCGCTTCAGCTTGGCGGCGGCCTGCTGCTCGAGATCGCCCGTCTCGGCGGCAAAGCCGATGACCAGCCGCGGACGTGGCTCGGCTCGCGTGGCCAGCGTCCTCAGGATGTCCGGGTTCTCCACCAGTCGGATGGTCGGAGGGGCGCCCCCCTCCTTCTTCTTCATCTTCTGATCGCCTGCCTCTTCGGGACGCCAGTCGGCGACAGCCGCGGCACAGACCGCCAGATCGACCGGGAGAGCCGCGAAGCAGGCCGTCAGCATCTCGCGGGCTGAGACCACCCGAACGACCGTCGTGCTTACTGGGTCGGGCTCCTGCACAGGGCCGGTTACAAGCGTGACGTGCGCGCCGGCCTGCGCGAGCGCCTCGGCGATCGCGTGGCCCTGTCGTCCGGAGGAGCGGTTGGCGATGTAGCGCACTGGATCCAGGGCCTCGTGGGTCGGGCCGCTCGTCACCAGAGCACGGAGCCCGCTCAGGGGAGCTGGCCTGGCAGCGAAAAACTCGTCGATGGCGGCCAGGATCGCCGCAGGCTCGGCCATCCGGCCGGATCCTACCTCGCCGCAGGCCATATCGCCGGATGTCGGGTCGACGAGCCGAACGCCATCGGCGCGAATCCGCTCGAGATTCCGCTGCGTCGCCGGATGGGACCACATCTGAGGATTCATCGCGGGGGCGATGAGAACCGGCTTGTCGGTGGCCAGGAGGATCGCCGACGCCAGGTCATCGGCATGCCCATGGGCCATCTTGGCCATGAGGTCGGCTGTTGCGGGCGCCACAACGACCAGGTCCGCCTCCCTCGACAGGCGGATGTGCCCCATCTCGGCCTCGTCCGTGAGCGAGAAGAGCTCATCGAACACCCTGTCGCCGTTCAAGCTCGCCACCGACAGAGGGGTCACGAACTGCTCTGCCGCTCGCGTCATCACGCAACGAAACACGTAGCCTCGCTCGCGACCGCGCCGGATCAGCTCCAGGCACTTATAGGCGGCGATACCACCGCCTATGACGAGGAGAAGCCGCCGCTCGGCGGCCGGCGGGCGATCGGCAACCGCTGTTGCAACCATTCACGCACCAAGGTCGGAATTTCACTAAAGCAATGTGGACATCGCCCAGGCGAAGGCAAGCCCTGCGAGGAGCCCGATCGCGAAGGCAGCGAGCACGTACTTGCGGATGGAGGGAGGAGCGAGCGCCGTCGCCGAGCTCTCGGCCTCGCGAAGGGCGGTGTCGAGACGTGCCACCAGTCCCGGCAGGCGGCCGATGGTCGACAGCACTTCCTCCGCCTTCTCGCGCAGGACCGCCTCGGGGCCCAGATGGGCACGGATCCACCCCTCGACCAAGGGCTGCGCGGTCTGCCACATGTTGATCGAGGGATTGAGAGCGCGGCCCACGCCTTCGGCGACGACCATCGTCTTTTGCAGCAGGAGAAGCTGCGGCTGTGTCTCCATGGCGAAATCCTCGGCCATGTGGAGCAGCTGGCCCAGCAAGCGCCCGAAGGAGATCTGGCTTAGCGGCAGGTCGAGGATCGGCTCGCCGATAGCCCGGCAGGCCTGGGTGAAGGCGGCCTCGTCCTGACCCGCCGGAACGAAGCCCGCCCTGAAGAACACATGGGCAACCCGGCTGTAGTCGCGCGTGAGAAAGCCCACGAGGATCTCTGCCAGGTGCTTGCGGGTCGGCAGGTCGAGGCGGCCCATGATGCCGAAGTCCAGCGCGATGATATCGCCCGTGTGACCATCGACCAGCATGTTGCCGGGGTGCATGTCGGCATGGAAGAAGCCGTCGCGGAAGACCTGATTGAAGAAGACGATCGCCGCCGTCTCGAGGATCAGATCCGGATTGAGGCCGGCGTCGAGAAGGACCTCGCGGTCGGCGAGCGGGAGCCCTTCCACGCGCTCGAAGGTGACGACCCGACGAGCGGTGCGCTTCCAGTCGACCGAGGGGACGCGGAAGCCGCTGTCGTTGCGGCAGTTCTGCGCGAACTCCACGGCGGCCGACGCCTCGAGCCGCAGATCCATCTCGCGCCGGGTCGACGTGGCGAAGATCTCGACGGCCTCGACGGGCCGGAACCGCTTGAGTGGCGGATGAAGCCAGCTTGCGATCTCGGCGAGCCAGAGAAGAAAATCCAGATCACGCTCGAAGGCAGCCTCGATCCCGGGGCGAAGCACCTTCACCGCTACCCGCTTGCCTTCGGTGGTCACACCGAAGTGGACCTGTGCGATCGATGCTGCGGCTACGGGAACATGGTCGAGCTCGATGAACAGCTCACCCAGCGGCCTTTCCAGCTCGGCCTCCACCGTTGCACGGGCTCGAGCGGCCGGGAACGGCGGGAGCCGGTCCTGCAGCATGGAGAGGTCGCGGGCGATCCGCAGGCGCCCAGAAGGTCCGCCCGCGTGGCAAGGCTCTGGCCCAGCTTGATGAAGGCCGGGCCGAGCTCCTGAAGGGCGCGCGCCAGCCGCTGGCCCGGGCGGCCAGGAGCGGCGTGGTCGACGAACCGATCAGCCAGCCTGAGGAATGGCTTGGCCTGGGGAACGAGCCTCCAGCACGAAGAGGGCGTTGTGCCGCGCGAGGGTGCGCATCGTGGAGCCGATGCGCCACAAGTGGCGCAAGGCCCGGCGCATGCTACGTCAGAGCCGCCAGCCGGAGTGGATGGCTGCGATGCCGCCGGACAGATTGCGGTACCGCACCTGATCGAAGCCGACCTCGGTCATCAGTGACGCCAACATGGCCTGGTCCGGGAATCGCCTGATGCTCTCCACGAGGTATCGGTAGCTCGCCGCGTCGCCGGCGACGGCTAGTCCGATCAAGGGTACGACCCGCAGCGAGTAGAGGTCGTAGAGCTGCTGGAGGAGCGGAAGGAACACGCGACTGAACTCGAGGCAGAGGATGCGGCCGCCGGGCCGGAGCACGCGTCGCGCCTCGGCTAGGGCCCGATCGATGTGGGTGACATTGCGCAGGCCGAAAGCGATCGTGTAAGCGTCCACCGATCGGTCCGGCAGGGGCAGCCTCATGGCGTCGCCCGCGATCCAGTCGGCATCCAACAAAAGGCCCTCATTGAGCGCTCGATCGCGGCCGGTCGCCAACATCGTCGCGTTGACGTCGACCACCGTGATGTGCGCGGATCCCCGAACGCGGCGCTCGATCCGGCGCAGCCAAGTCCCCCGTGCCGCCGGCCACGTCGAGGAAACGCAGTCCGGGGCGGGGCATGAGCCAATCCACCGCCGCGTCCTTCCACAGGCGATGGATGCCGCCGCTCATCATGTCGTTCATTAGGTCGTAACGACCCGCGACACGATCGAAGATCGACCTTACGAGATCGGCCTTGACCGATGGGTCCACCTCGGCGAAGCCGAAGGAGGCGGACAGCTCGTCGGGCCGCCGCTCGTCCGAGCGATGGCTCTTGGACACTCGCGGTCCGCGATGACATTGCACTCTCGCCGATTCGGATCGGGCACCTGCGCGACGGTGCCATTCGAAGCGCCTTTTAGGTGAGCCGAGGGATTGCGGCAAGCCGCCGGGCCAGAGGTACCCATTGCCGGAGCTTCCTGAGGTTGAGACGATCGTGCGCGGCCTGCGGGCGAGCCTGGCAGGCGGCCGCATCGTGGGCGTCGTGCAGAAGAGGCCGGATCTTCGGCTCCCCTTGCCGGATCGTCTTCCGTCCCGGCTCGCGGGTCGGTCTCTCGTGGACGTTCGCAGGCGCGCGAAGTTCATTCTGGCCGAGCTCGACGATGGCAATACCCTCATCATGCACCTCGGCATGTCCGGGCGCCTTCGCCTGGACGGCGCGCCGGGGGGCCTGCATGAGCATCTGACGTTCCTGTTCGAGAATGGTCGGCAGCTGCGGTTCGTGGACCCTCGGCGCTTTGGTGTCGTCGACCTCTGGCCGTCCGATGACCTCGCCGGTCATCCGCTGCTCCGCCATCTCGGGCTCGAGCCGCTTGAGCCCGAGTTCTCGGGGCCCTCCCTGCTCGGGCTGCTGAGCGGACGGCGCACTGCCGTGAAGACGGCCCTGATGGACCAGCGGCTGGTTGTCGGCGTCGGGAATATCTATGCGAGCGAGGCCTTGTTCCGGGCCCGTACCTCACCATCTCGACTCTCGCTGTCGCTGGGACCGGGTCGGGTCCAGCGGATCGTGGTGGCGATCCGCGAGGTGTTGCTCGAGGCGATCGCCGCAGGCGGGTCGAGCCTTCGCGACTATGTGCAGGCAGACGGAGAGCTCGGTAGCTTCCAGAGCCACTTTCGGGTCTACGGGCGAGAGTCCGGCGCCTGCCTGCACTGCGGACGACCGATCCTGCGATCGGTCGTCGGAGGCCGATCGACCTATTGGTGCCCGAGGTGCCAACGCTAGGCGCTCGGTCGATCGGCCGGGTCCCGCGGCTGAGGTTCGGGCTGGACGGCTCCGGGAGGCCGTCCTATAGCGGCGCCGCATTTTTTGCAGCGCGGCATGGGGCTGGCAGTCGGGCCCGGCGAGGGACGCCGCCGCTTTTGGGGTGTCCACGCGTCAAGGGGTAGGATGATGGCGTACGAGACCATTCTGGTGGAGAAGCGTGGGGCTGTAGGTTTGGTCACGCTCAATCGTCCCAAGGCGCTGAACGCCCTGAACCATCAGCTCATGACCGAGCTCGACGGCGCGCTCACGGCGTTCGATGCCGATCCTGGGATTGCCGCGACGGTTATCACCGGATCCGAGAAGGCGTTTGCGGCCGGTGCCGACATCAGGGAGATGGCTGAGAAGGATTTCGCCGAGGTCTATGGGACAGACTTCATCGGCTTTTGGGCCAGGATTGCCGCGCACCGAAAGCCTGTTATCGCGGCCGTCGCGGGGTACGCGTTGGGCGGTGGGTGTGAGCTCGCGATGATGTGCGACATCATCCTGGCGGCGGACAACGCGAAGTTTGGCCAGCCCGAGACGAACCTCGGAACGATTCCCGGGGCGGGCGGAACCCAGCGGCTGACGCGCGCCGTCGGCAAGTCCAAGGCCATGGAGATGATCCTGACCGGCCGCATGATGGATGCCGAGGAGGCCGAGAGATCGGGCTTGGTGACGCGGGTCGTGCCCGTCGCCGACTTGGTCGAGGAAGCGATCAAGCTTGGCGAGGCGATAGCCAGCAAGTCCAAGCCCATCGTTCAGATGGCGAAGGAGGCGGTCAACGTCGCCTTCGAGGCCTCGCTCGCCGAGGGGCTGCGATTCGAGCGGCGCGCTTTCCATGCGACCTTCGCGACCGAGGATCGCCGGGAGGGCATGGCTGCTTTCGTCGACAAGCGCTCCCCGAACTTCAGCGATCGTTGATGCCGCCAGTGCTCAGCATCCAACGGACTCCTCGAGCCGATCGGCGCCGGGAGCTCCGGGACGAGCGATGAGCCGGAGACACACGTCGGCGACCTCCGGATAGCTGCCGCCCTGGGTCCAAGGCGGCTCAAGTCAGCGCCGGCGATTCCCTCCGCTGTCCGGGCAGGCCCCGGGGTGGAGGCGCGGTTGACGGTGGCCGGACGTGGCGATATAGATGCAATCCCTGTTCTGGAGATCGATCTGTGGCCAACACGCCTTCAGCGCGTAAGCGCATCCGTCAGGCGGCCAAGCGCGCTGCGCTGAACAAGAGCCGTATCAGTCGCATCAGGACCTTTGTTCGGAAGGTTGATGCTGCGCTCGCTCAGGCGGATGTGGAGGCCGCCCGCGAGGCGTTCCGTGCTGCCGCGCCGGAGCTCCAGAAGGCGTGTCTCGAAGGGCGTGGTCCATGCCAACATGGCATCCCGTAAGATCTCGAGACTTGCCCAGGGCATCAAGCGCCTGGAGCAGTCGGCCTCCTGAGCCTTTCGTCGTTGTGGGTTTCGTAGCGGCTAGGGATGCCTAGCCGCGTCGTTTGCTATTTCAGGCCTCAACCTCCCGGCGAATTTCTCCGTTCTCTATTCGATCCCCTTGTCAGCGGTCGAGCCTCTTCTTAAGGTCTTTGCGTATTGCCGTGGTTGCCTCAGCAAGCGGCGGCAGGTGATGCGTTCAGTAGGCTCGAAATAGTTCTTGCCTCAGAAGTCGTTTGTCTTGCAGTCGACTTGTGAGGCTTCAGTGTTATCTACCTGATATCAGTTTGGCTTCTTCGCCAAAGGAAGAGACGGTCTTACGCGGCCGTCCGGTAGAGGGGGTGCTTGCCGATGTCCGCACGGGAATCGGCAACGTTAGAGGCACTGAGCGGCGGGGCTTAGCGATGGCCTTTTGGCCGAAACATAAATTGCATGCGGATTCCGGTCAGGACGACGTCGCCTCCGAGGATGGCATGATCCCTCCGACGAGTGAGATCTCGTATCAGTGGCAGCAGGTCCGGTCGCTGCTTCGGGCCGAGGTCGGCGACACGGCCTATCAGCACTTGGCTGAAGCCGCTGGACCTGTGCGCTATCGAAGGCGAGCGCGCGGTTATCGCCGTGCCGACGCAGTTCATGCGTGATTGGGTGGTGGCGAACTATGCGGACCGGATCCGCTGCCTTTGGGCCAGCATGAACCCCGCTATCCGATCGATCGCGCTCAACATCCGCCCGGCGACGGCCTCACCGGCGGTGACAGAAAAGTCCGATCCTCCTGCCGCGGCCGTGGCCGTGGCCGTGCCCGAGGCGGCGGCGACGGGCCCGTTGGACGAGCTTGGTGCGCGCATCGACGCGAGGTTCACCTTCGAGCGCTTCGTCGTGGGCAAGCCCAACGAGTTTGCCGTGGCCGCCGCAGAGCGCGTGTCCACGCTCCTCGAAACCTCCGTTCAATCCGCTCTTCCTCTATGGCGGCGTGGGGCTCGGCAAGACCCACCTGATGCATGCCATCGCTTGGCGCGTGAAGCAGCGTGATCCGGGGCGCCGGATCGTCTATCTCTCGGCCGAGAAGTTCATGTATCAGTTCATCAGGGCCCTGCGGTCCAAGGATACGATGGGCTTCAAGGAGCTGTTCCGCTCGGTCGACCTGCTCATGGTGGACGACGTTCAGTTCATCAGCGGGAAGGACAGCACGCAGGAGGAATTCTTTCATACCTTCAACGCCCTTGTCGATCGTGGACGCCAGATCGTCATCTCCGCCGATCGCAGCCCTTCGGATCTGAACGGCCTTGAGGAGCGCATTCGCTCGCGTCTCTCCTGGGGTCTCGTCGCCGATATCCATCCGACGACCTACGAGCTGCGGCTGGGCATCCTCCAGTCTAAGGCCGAGCAGGTGGGCGTCGATGTGCCGGCCGCGGGTCATCGAGTTCCTGGCCTCGCGCATCACCTCGAACGTCCGCGAGCTCGAAGGGGCGCTCAATCGGATCGTGCACCAGGCGGCCTCACCGGGCCGTCCGGTCTCGATCGAGATGGCGCAGGAGATTCTCAAGGACGTTCTTCGGGCCGCCGATCGTCGGGTGACGATCGAGGAGATCCAGAAGGTCGTGGTCGAGCACTATGGCATTCGCTTGCCGACATGAGCTCCAGCCGCCGGTCCACGGGCGATCGCACGGCCGCGCCAGGTGGCCATGTATCTGGCGAAGATGCTGACGCCCCGATCGCTGCCGGAGATCGGCAAGAAATTCGGCAATCGCGACCATACGACCGTGATGCATGCGGTTCGGCAGATCGAGAAGCTGTCGGCGGAGGATCGTGCTCTCGCGGACGATGTCGAGCAGCTGAAGCGTCGCCTGCAAGGCCTGAGACGGCCGGCGCCGGAGTCCTCGCTGGAAAAGCACTGAACGGCAGCGCGCTATTCTGCTAGCGTGACTGCCCCCTGGACCCCGGCGGCGCCGAATCAGCCGCTCTTCCGTAGGTCTGCTCCATGAAGCTCACGATCGAGCGCGCCGCGCTTCTCAGGTCCCTCGCCCACGTGCAGAACGTCGTCGAGCGCCGCACCACGATTCCCATCCTCTCGAACGTCAAGCTCGACGCGGACGGGCGGGCGTCTCGGCCTTACCGCGACCGACCTCGATGTCACGCTCATGGCGTACGAGGACGCCGAGATCGCGGAGCCGGGCTCGACGTCGGTCGCGGCCCACACCTTCTTCGAGATCGTGAGGAAGCTGCCAGAGGGTGCCCAGCTGGCGCTGTCGCAGGCGAGCGGCTCGGCCGAGCTCAGCCTCGAGGCCGGACGATCCACCTTCGCCTTGCCCTGTCTTGCGGCGGACGAGTTTCCGGCAATGGCCACGGAGGAGCTGGAGGTTCGCTTCGCCATGCCGCCGAGCGATCTCGCCAAGCTCATCGACAAGACGCGATTCGCCATCTCGACCGAGGAGACGCGCTATTACCTGAACGGCATCCACCTGCATGCGGCGCAGGAGCGGGGCGGCGAGCATGCTTCGTGCGCGTCGCGACCGACGGCCACAGGCTTGCTCGCGTTGAGGTCGGCCTGCCAGACGGTGCCGGCCAGATCCCGCCGATCATCGTCCCTCGCAAGACCGTAGGCGAGCTGCGCAAGCTGCTTGATCAGGCCGGAGAGCAGGTCGCGGTCGCGGTGTCGCCGACGCGCATCCAGTTCACCTGCGGCCGCGCCATCCTTCTTTCACGGCTCATCGACGGAACCTTCCCCGACTATGAGCGGGTCATTCCCGTCGGCAACGAGCGCGTCGCCGTCGTCGCTGGCGGCCGCCTTCGCCGAGGCGGTCGATCGCGTTGCCACCATCTCGACCGAGAAGGCGCGCGCCGTGAAGCTGAGGTTCGAGCCTGCGAGGATGACAATCTCGGCGATAAGCGTCGATGCCGGCCGGGCGACCGAGGAGGTCGACGTCGACTTCGCCGGCGAGCCGCTGGAGATCGGCTTCAACGCTCGCTATATATTGGACATGATGGCCCAGATCGAGGGTCTCGGAGGTCCGGCTGGAGATGGCGAAGCGCGGCGGCGCCGGCCGTTGTCCGTGAGCCCGCCGATTCGAGCTGCTCTCTATGTTCTGATGCCCATGCGTGTCTGATGACGACGAGGGGTGCGCTTGTCTGTCGACGAAGGGAAAGCCAGCTGACGCATTGATGGTCACGCGGCTGGCGCTGCGAAACTTCCGGAACTATTCGAGCCTGCTCGTCTGTCCGCCATCGGGCATGGTCGTTCTGACCGGCGAGAATGGGACAGGCAAGACCAATTTGCTCGAGGCTATCTCGCTACTGTCTCCGGGGCGTGGGCTGCGTCGCGCTGCCATACGGGATCTCGATCGTGACGGCTCGCTTCCCTGGCATGTGTCGGCGGATCTGGCCGGCCCTCTTGGCCCCGTCCGCATCGAGACGTGGCGGCCACCCGATCTGGAGCGTCGCGTGGCGGAGGTCGAGGGCGTAGCGGTTCGGCGTCAGGCGAGCCCTGGGGAGCACGCAAGCCTGGCATGGCTCACGCCAAGCCAAGACCGGCTGCTTCAGGATCCGCCTTCCGCGCGTAGGCGGTTCCTCGATCGGCTGGTGCTGACGCAGCGCTCCCGAGCATGGCCCGCGGATCAGCGCATATGAGCGGGCGCTACGCGAACGTTCCACCCTGCTCCGTGGAGGCGGGAGAGATCGTGTATGGCTCGACGTGGTCGAGCGTCGAATGAGTGAGGCGGGTGTGGCGATCGCGGCGGCGCGGCTCGAGACGGTCGCGGCGCTCAACGCTCAGCTGGAGCGGCTGGAGACCTCTTTTCCGCGGCCGATTCTGGAGGTGATCGGGCGACAGCGAGAGCGCGCTCTCGGCCATCCCGGCGGTCGAGGTGGAGGAGCAGATGATGGCCGATCTCCGTGCCGGCCGCGCGGTCGATACGGTTGCCGGTGGCGCGTCTTGTGGGCCGCATCGCAGTGATCTTCGGCTGATCGACGCCGAGACCGGGGCATCGGCACAGACATGCTCGACCGGACGTCAGAAATCTCTTCTCGTCAGCGTCGTCCTCGCGCAAGCGATGTTGAGCCGTGATCGACTGGGGAGCTTTCCGATATTGCTGCTCGACGAGATCTCGGCGCACCTTGATTCGCGACGGCGTGATGCGCTTTGCGTCTTCTCTGGCGGATCTGGGTATCCAGGCATGGCTCTCTGGCACAGACGCCAACGCGTTCCGTGCGCTCGCGGGCAGAGCTACGTTCTTTCACGTCAACGAGGGCAGACTGACCGCCTATGACTGATGCAGCGCCTCGCGATCCAGGATCGCCCTATGACGCGTCGTCCATCCAGGTCCTTGAAGGGCTCGAGGCCGTGCGGATGCGGCCAGGCATGTACATCGGCGACACCGATGACGGCTCCGGGCTGCATCACATGGTCTTTGAGGTCGTCGACAATGCCATCGACGAGGCGCTGGCCGGCTTTGCCACCCGCGTCGAGGTGCGTCTCAACGCCGACGGATCGGTAACCGTCACCGACGATGGCCGCGGCGTCCCGGTCGACATCCACACGGAGATGGGCGTGTCGGCGGCGGAGGTCATCATGACGGTCCTCCACGCGGGCGGGAAGTTCAACCAGAACTCGTACAAGGTCTCCGGTGGGCTGCACGGCGTCGGCGTTTCCGTCGTGAACGCGCTCTCGGATTGGCTGGACCTCACGATCTGGCGCGATGGCTCGGAGCACCGCGTTCGGTTCGAGGATGGTGGCGAGGTCGTGGCACCTCTTAGCGTGGCGGGACCGTCCGAGGGCAGGCGCGGTACCGAGATCACCTTCATGCCGTCGATCAAGGTGTTCACCCGTACCGAGTTTTCCTACGCGACGCTGGAGCATCGGCTGCGTGAGCTGGCCTTCCTGAACTCTGGGATCGAGATCGTTCTGGAGGATCGGCGCGGGCCCGAGCCGGTGCGCGAGAGCCTGCACTACGACGGCGGCCTCGAGGCCTTCGTCAAATATCTCGATCGCTCGAAGCAGCCGCTGCACGCGCCCATCGTCATCAGCGCGGAGCGTGACAGGGTCGTCGTCGAAGCGGCGCTTCAGTGGAACGACGGGTACCATGAGACCACGATCTGCTTCACGAACAACATTCCCCAGCGGGACGGCGGGGCGCATCTCACCGGCTTTCGCGCGGCGCTGACGCGCACCCTCAACATCTACGCGGAGGCGCAGGGGATCGCGAAGCGCGAGAAGATCGCGCTGGCCGGCGAGGACATGCGCGAGGGGCTTTCGTGCGTGCTGTCGATCAAGATGCCGGACCCCAAGTTCAGCTCCCAGACCAAGGACAAGCTTGTCTCGTCGGAGGTCACGCAGGTGGTCTCGGCCGTCGTCGGGGAAGCGTTGGAGCGTTGGCTCGGCGAGCATCCGAACGTGGCGAAGGTGGTGCTCTCGAAGGTCATGGAGGCCGCGACGGCGCGGGAGGCGGCGCGTCGCGCGCGGGAGCTGACCCGACGCAAGGGGGCGCTCGACGTTGCGAATCTTCCGGGCAAGCTCGCCGACTGTCAGGAGCGTGATCCCGCCAAGTCCGAGCTCTTCATCGTCGAGGGTGATAGCGCCGGAGGTTCGGCCAAGCAGGGACGCGACCGCAGCTTCCAGGCCATCCTGCCGCTTCGAGGGAAGATCCTGAACGTCGAGCGCGCTCGCCTCGACAAGATTCTCGGCAGCCAGGAGATCGGCACGCTGATCACCGCGCTGGGCACGGGCGTTCGCGACGAGTTCGACATCGCCAAGCTCCGCTACCATCGGATTATCATCATGACAGATGCCGATGTCGATGGATCGCACATCCGGACCCTGCTGCTGACCTTCTTCTATCGACATCTTCCGGCAATCGTCGAGGCAGGCCACCTCTATATCGCCCAGCCGCCCCTCTACCGGGTCAAGCGCGGCCAGAAGGAGCGCTATCTCAAGGATGACGCCGGCCTTGAGGACTATCTCGTGGAGGACGGCCTCGACGGCGCGCATCTCATTCGGCCTGACGGCTCCGTCGTCACGGACGACGCGCTGACTCTCCTCGTGGGCCAAGCGCGGCATGCGCGTGGTCTCCTTGAGGCGATGGCGCGGCGGCGACCGCTCGAGCTGCTGGAGGCCGTGGCGATCAGTGGTGGCTTTGAGGACGGTGCTCTCGACGACGAGGCTGGGGCTCTCGATCTGGCACGGCGCGTGGCACAGCGTCTGAGCGACGCGGGGAAGGGGCGCTGGCAGGCGATCCGCGGGAGCGATGGTGCCCTCGTGTTTCACAGGCAACGTGGCGATCGACGGGAGCGCTACAGCCTCGAGCCGACCCTGGCCAGGAGCCCCGAGGCACGGCGCTTGGTGGAGCTGTTCGGCGTCGCGGGGCCGGCCCTGCGCGATCCCTGCACGCTCGAGCGAAAGGAGCAAAAGCGCGTCCTGCATGGCCCCGTCGATCTCGTCGAGGCCATCATCGATGCTGGGAGACGCGGTTTGTCAATCCAGCGCTACAAGGGGCTGGGCGAGATGAACCCGGAACAGCTCTGGGAAACGACCCTCGACAGGGAACGCCGGGTCCTACTTCAGGTGAGGGTCGACCACGCCGATGAGGCCGACGAGGTCTTCTCGACCCTCATGGGCGACATCGTCGACCCGCGTCGTGAGTTCATTCAGCAGAACGCGCTCAAGGTCGTCAACCTCGACGTCTAGCGAGTTGAAGTGATCGGCGGCAGCGCCGCAGGCGAGGTGGCGTGCTCGGCGGATGAGGCCCTCGTCTGATAGTCCGGCAACTATTGCGCTCCGTCGGATTGGTCGTCTGGAGCGCGACGGCGCAAGATTTCCTCGACTGTCGATGGGGGCGGCCTATGCGTGGTTCGCGCGGGCGCGCTGCGCTTGACTCGGGGCTCCTTGGCGGTACGCTGTAACGAGATTGGGCCGCTCGCACCGCGGCAGCGACGGTTGGAAGACGAGGATCAGGAAGGCAGGAAAGAAGATGGGATCACGGACGGCACAGAGGCTGCTCACTACCGGTTTCGGAGTTTTGGCGTTCGCCTCGATGACGGTGGCTGCGGGCCAAATCGCCACCGCCGAGACCCTTACGTTGTGGTGGAATAAAGGGTTCTATGCGGCCGAGGACGACGCCCTCAAGGCGACGATCAAGAAGTGGGAGGACCAGACCGGCAACACCGTCAACCTCTCTTTCTACAGCACGTCCGACATCGCCACCAAGGTCATCTCGGGGCTGTCGAGCGATTCGCCGCCCGACATCGCCTATGCCGACACCGCCGATTTCGCCGTCGCACCGCAGCAGGCGTGGAACGGCAACCTCGCCGACGTCACCGATGTCATTGACACCGTCAAGGACAAGTACACCAAGACGGCGCTGCTCTCTGCCGATCTCTATAACAATGTCGCCAAGAAGCGGAGCTTTTATGCGATCCCGCTTAAGCAGCAGGCGCTGCACAATTTCTATTGGCGCCCGCTGGTCGAGCAGGCCGGTTTCACCTCGGCCGATATTCCGCAGAAGTGGGATGATTTTTGGCAGTTTTGGCGGACCGTGCAGGACAAGCTGCGTGCCAAGGGCATGCGAGTCTACAGCATGGGCCTGCCGATGTCGACGATCGACACCGACAATTACTATACTTTCAACCAATACCTGCTGGCCTATGGCGGTGAGATCGTCAAGCCCGATGGCTCGCTCAATCTGAGCCCCGAGACGCACAAGGCGGCGGTCGACTGCATCACCTTCCTGACCAACGCCTTCAAGGACGGCTATGTGCCGCCCAGCGCCGTCAACTGGGGCGATGCCGACAACAATGTCGCGTTCTTCTCCAAGCAGATCGTGATGACCTCGAACGCCACGATCTCGATCCCGGTGGCGAAGTTCGACGACAAGCAGCTCTACATGCACGACATCGTCACCATGGGCCAGCCGCTCGGGCCCGATGGCACCCAGATTCCGAGCTTGGTGGCTGTGAAGGTCGTCATGATCCCCGCCAAAGCGGCCCATATCGACTTGGCCAAGTCGTTCATGAAGTTCCTGGTGGAGCCTGAGAACCTCAACGAGTATCTCAAGGGAGCCCGTGGTCGCTGGCTGCCGGTCATGCCGGAGATCGTCAAGAACGACCCCTACTGGACCGATCCCTCCGACCCGCACCGGCCGGTGGTGGTCAAGCAGGAGGTTGAAGGCCCGACCCTGCCCTGGCCGATGGCCTACAATCCTGCCTATGCGCAGGTGAACGCCGAGGAGATCTGGGGCAAGGCCGAGGGTGATGTGGTCATCAACGGCAAGACACCCGAGCAGGCGGTCGACACCGCCTTCGCCCGGATCAAGGAGATCTTCGCGCAGTACCCGGTGCCGAAGAGCTAGGGCCCGTCGATGGCCGAGGCCCTCTCACCGAAGGCCAAATCCCCGGCAATCGCCCGCGGCGGCAGCGGCGGGCGGGCCGGGGAGATGCTTGGCGGGGGAAAGGCTCTCACCGCCGAGAGCCTGTGGGCGGCCATTTTCGTGGTGCCCTACATCACCGTCTTCGTCATGCTGGTGATCTATCCGGTCCTTTACGGTCTCTGGCTTGGCAGCAGCCCCGCCAGCTACGTCACGCTGTTCAATCAGCCCATCTACCTGAAGACTCTCAGAAACACCTTCCTGTTCCTGGTCCTCGGGGTCAACATCAAGATGTTCCTGGCGCTGATGTTGTCCGGCTACTTCAACATGCCGTCGCGCTGGATCAAGTGGCTGTTCCTGATCTTCATCTTGCCATGGGCGGTGCCGGCGATCCCGACTTTCATCTCGGCCCGCTGGATGCTGAACGGGCAGTGGGGGCTGATCAACAATGCTCTGTGGCACGGCTTCGGCACCTTCGGCCCGGGCTGGCTGACGACGCCGTCGCTGGCGATGGGCTCCAACATCGTCTTCTACATCTGGAAATGGCTGCCGTTCTGGACGGTCATCTTCCTCGCCGGGCGCACGGCGATCCCGCACGAGCTCTACGAGGCGGCAGCAATCGACGGCGCCACCATGACCCAGCGGTTCCGCCACATCACCTTCCCGATGATGCGGAACCTCTACATCATCTGCACCGTGCTCTCGACCATCTGGTCGCTCGGCGACTACAACACGGTGCACTTCATCAGCGGCGGGGGGCCGGTCCTCTCGACCCACGTGCTGGCCACGCTCGGCATCCGCAACGCCTTCGAGATCGGCGACCCGGCGCTCGGTATCGCCACGGTCATCACGGCGCTGCCGGTGCTGATACCCCTGGTGATATTCTTGATGCGCATGATCCGGAAGAAGGCGGACGACTGATGAGCGCCGCCGCAGCTGCCCCCCCGCCGCTCCCTGGCAGCTCCTCGCCGGCGAAGACGCTGGTGGGGATCGTGCTCGGCCTCTTGATCCTCTTCTGGACGCTCCTGCCGATCTACAACATGGTGATGATCTCGTTGCAGACGAACGAGATGATCTTCAGCGGCAATCTCGTGCCGGTCAACCCGACGCTCGAGAGCTTCGGCACGGTGCTGACCCAGAACCAGTTCTTCGTCGAGAAGTTCTGGATCCAGCTCTGGAACAGCCTTCTGGTCGGCGTTGCCACGGCGCTGATGACGATCGCGATAGCGTCGCTCGCGACGTTCTCGATCACCCGGCTCGACATCCGCCTCGGCGGGCTGCTCTCGAACGCGGCGCTCCTGACCTACGTGATCCCGGCGACGTTCCTCGCCATTCCGTTCTATCGGATCATGCAGAACTATGGGCTTCTGGACAATCTGTGGTCGGTCATCCTCGTCGAGGTGACCTTCGCCACCCCGTATGCGATCTTCATCTTCCAGCAATACAGCGCCAGCATCCCGCGCGAGCTCGACGAGAGCGCCAAGATCGACGGCGCCAGCACCCCGCAGATATTCTTTCGGATCTTCCTACCGCTGATGATGCCGGCGCTGGTCGCCGTCGGGACCTACTCGCTGTTGCTCGCCTGGAACGAGTACATCTATGCGGTGCTGCTGCTATCCTCGGAGAGCGAGCGGACGCTGCCCGTGGCGCTGGGGTTCTTTCTCAGCAGCGACGAGGCGCCTTGGAACGTGATGATGGCGACGGCCATCATCTATTCGATCCCGCCGCTGATCATCTACTACTTCTTCCGCAGCCACATGACGACCGGCCTCACCATCGGCAGCGTCAAGGGCTAGGCTGGGGCACTCGTCGCCGCGTGGTCTCATCTGCGAGAGCGGTGATGGCTGCCGTAACGCCGCCAGGGGCGTAGGGCACCGCCATGACCTCCAGCGCAAGCTCGAGGGCGGCGAGCGCTCCGAGAAGCATCGGCTCGTTCAGATCGCCCATATGGCCGATCCGCATCACCCGACCTGCGAGCGGACCGAGGCCACCGCCCAGCGTCACGCTGAGCCGGTCGCGGCAGTGGCGTCTGACGGCGTCCGGGTCGTGTGGCCGGTGCATGCGGATCGCCGTGACGCTGTCGGAGCGTGCGGACGGGACGACGACCTGGAACTCGAGGGCGCCAGCCTGGGCCCAATGGTCGATGCAGGCACGGGTCGCCCGGGCGAGACGTCGGTGACGGGCAAAGACGTTCTCGAGCCCTTCCTCGCGCAGCATATCGAGCGCTTCTCTGAGCCCGTAGATCATCTGGATCGGTGGCGTGCCGTGGAACCACAGATAGGTCTCGTCACCCGATCGTAGCCGCCAATCCCAGTAGCGCCGGAGAGACCCGCCAGCCTCGGCGACCCTCGCCGCCCGCGGCCCGACAGCGACGAAGCTGACGCCAGGCGGGAGCATCAGTCCCTTCTGGGACGCGGCCAGGGCGACATCGATGCCGAGCCGGTCCATCGGCAGGTCGACGCAGGCGAGAGACGCCACCGCGTCGACGAGGAGAAGGGCGGGATGGTCGGTGGCGTCGAGCGCCTGGCGCACTGCCGCCACATCGTGGACCATGCCGGTCGAGGTCTCGACATGGACGAGCAGCACGGCCTTGATGGCCCGAGCGCGGTCCGCGCGGAGCCGCTCCTCGATAGCACCGGCATCGATCGGATGTCGCAGATCCGTCGCCACGATCTCGATCTCGATGCCCAGGGCCTGCGCCATCTCGCGCCAGCTCTGCGCGAAGCGTCCGGTCTCGGCGACCAGCACACGCTCGCCGGGTCGCACGAGGTTGGCGAGCGCCACCTCCCAGGCCGCGTGGCCCAGGGCGACATAGGGGTAGATCGGGGCCTCTGTCTGGAAGACCCCGCGCAGGTCCTCGAGGCAGCTCCGCGTCAGCGCGGTGAACTCGGGGGCGGCGAAGTCCGTCGCAGGGCGATGCATGGCGCGCAGGACGCGATCGGGAATGTTCGTGGGCCCGGGCAGCTGCACGAGTTCCCGGCCCCGCCTGATGGTCATCGATGCAACCTCGCTTCGCAGGTCAACGAGGCCTGGACGATGGCCGGGCTATCGGACGAGCGCAAGGTCTCCCAGGCGACCGGCTCGACGTGTCGCCGCCGGCGGTGCTGCACCCAGCCTCGGCGCCGCCGGTCCTGCCGGGAAACGAGAGCTTGAGGTTACCCGACGGCCGAGGAAGGAGAGGCGAGCCTCGTGCCGTCAGGCCGCCGCGCCGGTCGTCTCGTCACCCGAGCCGGGCAGCACCTTACCCGGATTGAGGATGTTGCGCGGATCGAGGGCATGCTTGATAGCGCGCATCACGGCGATCTCCTCGGGCGTCCGCGAGTAGCTGAGATAGCGTCTGCGCGCGGTCCCAATGCCGTGCTCGGCCGAGATCGTGCCGTGCCGCTGCCGGGTGATGCCGTAGAGGATCTCCTCGAAGTCGGCCTTGGGCGCCTTGGCGAGCCCGGGCACGTGGCAGACGACATGAATGTTGCCGTCGCCGAGATGGCCGAAGCAGAGCGTCACCATGCCGGGGAAGCGCTTGTCCAGGGCCGCCTTGGTCTCGGCGACGAAGCTGTCCATCTCGCCGGTCGGCAGGCCGACGTCGAAGCCGTAGTGGGGCCCGAGAATATGATCGAACTCGGCGACGGAGTCGCGTAGCGCCCAGAAGTCTCTGACCTCCCGCGTCGAGCGTGCCACCGCGGCGTCCTCGATCACGCCCTGGTCCAGCATGCCCTCGAGAAACGCCTCGAAGCGGGCCCCGTCGATCGCATCGTCCGAGCCCTGCAACTCGATAAGCACGTAGCGGTCGTGCCGGCCCGACAGCGGCGCGCGGACGCCTGCGGCCTTCGTGGTCATCAGATCGTAGAACTCGGGCCACATGACCTCGAAGGCCGACAGCGTCCCGCCAAGGCCCGCCTTGGCGTCGTTCAGCAGCCGCACGACCGCGTCGAAGTCAGGCAGGCCGCAGAGTGCTGCGGCGACACAGCCGGGCTTCGGGGAAAGCTTCAGCACCGCCCGCGTCACGACGCCCAGCGTCCCCTCGGCACCGATGAAGAGGTGCTTCAGGTCGTACCCGGTATTGTTCTTGACCATCTTGTTCAGGCCGTCGAGGACCGTGCCGTCGGCCAGGACGACCTCGAGACCGAGGACCATCTCCCTCGTCATGCCGTAGCGGATCACGCGATTGCCGCCTGCATTGGTCGAGATGTTGCCGCCGATGGCGCAGGAGCCGCGAGCCCCCAGGTCGAGCGGCACCATCAGGCCGGCCTCGTCCGCAGCCTTTTGGACGACCTCGAGCGGCGTGCCGGACCAGACGGTCATCGAGCCTGTCGCCGTGTCGATCTCCTCGATCCCGTTCAGGCGCTCGAGCGAGAGGGCAACGCTGTCGCTGGTCGGCTCGGCGCCACCGCAAAGCCCGGTCAGCCCGCCTTGGGGAACCACCGGCACGCCCGCAGCATGACAGATGCGCAGGGTGGTCGCGACTTCTTGCGTGGACCGGGGCCTCACGAGAGCGAGGGGGCGCGCCGGGGCAAGGCGCACCCAGTCCGACCAGTTGCGCTCCGGCACGGCGTCGCCGATCAGGACCCGATCAGACCCGAGCGCGTTCGAAAGCTGCTGAGCAATGCTCACCGTTCGGTCCTCTGTGAGTAGCCGCTGGCGGGTGTCTTACGCGCAGGGCGTGCATCCGGATAGTCGAGCTCAGCTGCGGTCGAGCCGGCCACCCTTCGAAAGAAGCGATGCAAGGGCTGGGCGCAGCCCAACCGACTCGCGTGGTGGGATCGGCGCCAGGCTCCCGGAACGCGGGCGGGCGGGTTGCAGCCGGGCCAGGGCCTCGGCGAGGACGATGCCACTGCCGATCCCGTCGACGAGGGGCACAGGCGAGCGGTCCTGGAGTCGTCGCGGCAGGCCCGCCATGACGGCGCCTGCCAGGACCACGGCATCGGCACCCGTTGTCGTGGCGAGCCGCTCGATACCCTCGAGGATGGCGCACTCGACGTTCGCGGGGTCTGCCAGCAGGTCCTGCGGCGTCTGCGTCAGCCCATCGATGCCGGCGACGCGGTCCGCCAAGCCGTAGCCGGCCACGACCTCGCGATAGATCTGCACCGAGCGCAGGCCGAGGACGACGATGCCGAGGCGTGGCGCCAAGGTGCATCCGACGAGCAGGGCGGCCTCCGTCATTCCGACAACCGGGATGTCCAAAATCTCGCGCGCTGCCCAGAGACCTGTGTCGAAAGACATGCCCACCAGGACCGCATCGGCGCTTGCCGCATGCTCGGCCAGCATGTCGATCAGCGCATGCCCGGCGATCGCGTTCTCCGCGCGCGTGCCGACGATCCGGGCGCCGAAGGCGGCATTGACGCCTACGACCTCGGTATCCGGCGAGGCGGCGCGGCGCGCCTCGCCGAGCATCGCGGCGGTGACCTCGGCCGAGGTGTTTGAGTTGGCCAGAATGATTCGCATGGGCGATAGAGCCTCGATGATCGAGATGCCAGCAACCAGGGGTTGCCTTGTCTTGCATGTCGAGCAATCTTTGCGCTCAAGAAGGAGCACAGCGATGGCTGGACCACACCGGCACCCGATTGGTGCGCCCGACAGGATTCGAACCTGTGACCCCGGGATTAGGAATCCCGTGCTCTATCCTACTGAGCTACGGGCGCGACCGGAGCGAGATATAACAGCCACGACGAGCCGACCGCAAGGTTGGCCCCGGCGCACGGTCCTTCTCGCCCTTGCCGGCGCCTCGACGCTCCCCGGCAAGGCCATTGCCGCTCCACAGCCCTCCACTGTCCGGGAGGTCTCCTCGTCCTGCCGGCTCTCCCTGGCGGACGGCACCGAGGCTCGTCTCGCCGGTGTCCTGGTTCCCCAATCCCCTGGAGCCGGCGGCGCGATCGCCGCGCGGGCGAAGACGCTGATGGAGCACCTCGCCCTCGGCCAGCAGGTTGCCCTCGAGATGCTCGGAACCGACCGCCAGGGTTGCCCGCTCGTCATGGCGCGGACGTCTGCAGGCACATGGCTGCAGGGCGAGCTCGTGGGCGCTGGTCTGGCCTGGGTGTGGCCGGAGGGGAGCGACGAGGAGACGCCGCTGCTGCAGGAGCTGGAAGCGGACGCGCGCGGAAGGAAGGTAGGGCTCTGGTCGAGCGCAATGCTAGGCGAGCAGAGTGCCGATCAGGTCCGGCTCTTCCCACCTCGCTTCGTCGTGGTCGTGGGACGGGTCCGATCGGTCGGCAAGGGACGACGCTGGCTTTATCTCAACTTCGGTGACGACTGGCGACACGATCTGACCGCCCGGCTCGACAGGTCGGAGCGCTCGCGCCCGTGGCCCGCGGCCGTGGATCCTGCCACGCTCGCGGGCCGTCTCGTCCGCGTCAGGGGCTGGGTGTTCTCCTGGGACGGCCCGATGATCGAGCTGGACAGGAAAGGGCAGCTCGAGATCGTCGAATGAAGGCGTTCAGCTCCGTCCGAGTGTCGCCGGGACGTCAGCGTGTCTTTCGGACGTCGCCGAGATAGGTGCAGGTCAGCCGGGAGATCCCGGGTGAGTCGGTCGTGTCCTCGATCAGGACCTGATCGCCGAAGTCGCAGACCTTGGCGGCGACGAAGGTGGGCGCGACGCTCGCCGTGACCACGAGAAGGATCGTGATGTCGTCCTTCTTGCAGTTCTTGACCCGCCCGTCGATCTGATCGCTGGATGAGATCGAGTTGCTGGACTGGCACACCTGAGAGCCGCTGCTCTTGGCGAGCGACGGTTCCACCGTGAGGCAGAGCCCACCCAATGCCATGCCGGCCAGGGCCAAGGTTCGCGCTCGCTGCCACATGCCGATAGTCCTCCTGGTCATGAAAGATCCAAGGCGTGGCGCTTGAGGTCCTCAAGACGCACCACCTCGAGGGCACGGTGATGCGTCGAGCGAAGCACGACGCGAGGGGCCACACCAGCGTCGAGTCCCTCTTGCCAGCGGGCGGCGCAGAGGCACCAGCGGTCGCCCGGCGGGAGGCCGGGAGAGGCGAAGGCCGGCACCGGCGTGACGAGATCGTTCCCCGCTCGCTTGGAGAAGCCGAGGAAATCTGCCGTCATCTCCGCGCAGACTACGTGCGCGCCGAGATCCTCCGCACCCGTCTCGCAGCAGCTGGTGCGGTAGAAGCCAGTCAGCGGCCTCGTGGAGCATGGCGCCAGCGGCTCGCCGAAGACGTTGCGCTGTGCCTCACCAGCCTTTGGATTCTGGCGCTCCTCTTCGATCATCCGGCCCTCTAGGGATCAATGCCGCCGGTGCGAGCATAGCGGACCCCGGGGGCCGCTGCGAGAGCCTTACTGGCCGTTGTCGCCGGCATTCGCCAAGGCCAGCTGCTCTTCGGTAGCCTCGATGCGGACGCGCGCCACGCCCTGCGCCACCATGCCAAGCTCCCTCGCCGCACCCCGCGACAGGTCGATGACCCGGCCCTTGATATAAGGACCGCGGTCGTCGACGACGACGATGATGCTCTTTCCGTTCTCGAGGTTGGTCACGGTGACCTCGGCTCCAAGCGGCAGGTCACGGTGCGCGGCCGTCAGGCCCCATTCATTGTAGATCACGCCACTTGCCGTCCGCCGCCCCGCGAACTCCTTGCCGTACCAGGATGCCAAGCCGACCTGCTCGAAGGCGAGCTCGCTCCCCTCGTAACGCCAGCTCCCCTTGTAGTCGGCGAAGGCGGTCGGGCCGACCGACGCCGCCAGCAGCGCTGCAACGGCGCAGACTCTCAGTGTTCGCACTGGGGCTCTCCTTCTTCGACGAAAGCGCGTCAATAATCTTTCGGCCATGGGGCGGTTCCACGGCCTGGTGAGCGATCCAGGAAGGACAGCTCATGACATCGTAGATCGGCTCGTGCGGGCGGACGCAGTGAGACCATCGCAAGGCTCAAGCTGATCGTATCTTATGCTTGAGGGTCGTTTTGAGGAGCGAGCGGGCAATCATCCAGCCTTCTAGCGAGCCTGACATCTGTTCCCGAATTAACTTTTTTTATGGAATAAGCTTGGAAGAAAATGCGCTGATCGGCCGTCTGCAACATTTACCCATTCATTTCGAGAGCGTGGAGCACTTCATCGTACCTCCGAGGTCATATTGGAGGATTTCGGCGGGGAGTGCGCGCGAGGCGCTGTTCCATGGGGCGGGCCACGGACGCAACTTATAGTATCGTAGCGGGGGCACGAGAGGGCGCTCCCTGGCCCGGCTCCCCAAGGCCCGCAGCCCAGAGTCCAAGAGCCGGCAATCGAGGGGACGCGAACGCCAGCCTTGCAATCGTGCCAGTTCTGTGGCGCAGGAGGCGCAGTTGCCGGCCATTTGTGCGCTGCGGAAACGTGCGGTTGCCCTGGCTGTCGGATCGCGTAAGCTTCCGCCCGGATCTGCTCCTGCCCTGCTGCCGGCGAAAAAGCCATGAATGAGATCAGGCTCGATCTTACCCGACGTCCACTCGACCGAGAGGGACTGCGCAAGGCCATTCTCGGCAAGCTGATCTACAGCGTGGGCAAGGACCCGGATCATGCCACCCGCCATGATTGGTTCTTCGCCCTGGCGCTCGCCGTGCGCGATCGCTTGGTCGACAGCTGGATGGACTCGACCCGGGTTACCTATGCCAAGGACAAGAAGCGGGTCTACTATCTGTCGCTTGAGTTCCTGATCGGCCGGCTCCTGGCGGACGCTCTTCACAATCTGGGCGTGGCGGAGGTTGCACAGGCTGCGTTCAGGGATCTCGGGGTCGACGGCGACGAGGTCTTGAAGGTCGAGCCCGACGCGGCCCTGGGCAATGGTGGTCTCGGCCGGCTCGCCGCCTGCTTCATGGACAGCATGGCCACACTCGGCATTGCCGGATTCGGCTACGGCATCCGCTACCAGCACGGGCTCTTCAAGCAGGGTCTGGACGACGGCTGGCAGGTGGAGCGCCCCGAGGACTGGCTGGCCTTCGGCAATCCCTGGGAGTTCGAGCGCGCCGATGCCGTCTATCCGGTGCGCTTCGGTGGCGGCGTGCGCGAGGACCAGGACCCGTTGGGCGGGCGGATCCGTGTGTGGGAGGGTGGTCAGCGCATTCTGGCGGTGGCCTACGACACGCCGATCGTCGGTTGGCAGGGGCGCCACATCAACACCCTGCGCCTGTGGTCGGCGCAGTCGGGCAACCTGATCAATCTCGAGGCCTTCAATCGCGGCGAGTATGTGCACGCGGTCGAGGAGCAGGTGTTGGCGGAGAGCATCACCCGCGTCCTCTACCCCAACGACTCGACGGAGGCGGGCCAGCTCCTGCGCCTGAAGCAGGAGCATTTCTTCACCTCGGCCAGCCTGCAGGACATCGTCCGGCGCCATCTCAGCTACCATACGAGCCTCGACAACCTGCCGGACAAGGCGGCGATCCAGCTCAACGACACGCACCCCTCGATCGCGGTGCCGGAGCTGATGCGGCTGCTCATCGACGAGCACGGCTATGACTGGCAGCGCGCTTTCGAGATCACGCGCGGCACGATCAGCTACACCAACCACACGCTGATGCCCGAGGCCCTGGAGCGCTGGCCGGTCAGCCTGCTCGAGCATCTTCTGCCGCGGCATATGCAGCTCATCTACGAGATCAACGCAGCCGTCCTGGCCGAGATCCGAACCCGGCCCGAGAACCACGATCCCTTCCTCGTCGACGTCTCGGTCATTGAGGAAGGGTATGGCCGAGCGGTGCGCATGGGCCATCTGGCGTTCATGGGCTCGCACAAGGTGAACGGCGTCTCGCAGCTGCACGGCGAGCTCATGAAGGAGACCGTCTTCAAGCGGCTCCACCACTACTTCCCGGACAAGATCACGGCGATCACCAACGGCGTGACGCCGCGGCGCTGGCTCCTCACATGCAATCCTCCGCTCGCGAAGCTGATCATCGAGACGATCGGCGAGCGGTGGATCGCGCATCTCGACGGGCTCGAGGAGCTCGCTCCCTTGGCCGACGATGCGGGCTTCCGCGCTCGCTTCGCCGCCGCCAAGCGCCAGAACAAGGAGGTCCTGGCCGAGCTGATCGAGAAGCGGACCGGCGTCGTCGTCGATCCCGGCGCTCTCTTCGATGTCCAGATCAAGCGCATCCACGAGTACAAGCGCCAGCTCTTGAACATCCTCGAGGCCATCGCGCTCTATGCCGCGATCAAGGCTCAGCCGCAGGCCGACTGGCAGCCACGCGTCAAGATCTTCGCCGGCAAGGCAGCGCCCTCCTATCAGCGCGCCAAGCTGATCATCAAGCTCATCAACGACGTGGCGGCCGTGGTGAACGCCGATGCCGAGATCGGAGATCGCCTGAAGATCGCCCTCATCCCGAACTACAATGTCAGCCTTGCCGAGCGCGTCATCCCGGCGGGCGACCTCTCCGAGCAGATCAGCACGGCCGGGATGGAGGCCTCGGGCACGGGCAACATGAAGTTCGCGCTCAATGGCGCCCTTACCGTCGGTACCCTTGATGGCGCCAATGTCGAGATCCGCGACGCGGTCGGGCCCGACAACATCTTCATCTTCGGGCTTACGGCGGACGAGGTGATGGCGCGGCGCAGGCTCGGCCATTCGGCGTCCGCGGCGATCGAGCAGCATGAGGAGCTGCGGACAGCGATCGAGCTGCTCGAATTCGGGGCGTTTCTCGCCCGGTCACCCCGGCCGCTACCGCCCGATAGCCGACGATCTGCGGCACCTCGACCACTTCATGCTGACGGCCGACTTCCCCTCCTACTGGGCGATCCAGCGCGAGATCGACGACGCCTACAGGACGCCCGAGATCTGGCTCCGCAAGGCCATTCTCAACACGGCGCACGTCGGCACATTCTCCTCGGATCGAGCCATTTCCGAGTATGCGCGCGAGATCTGGCGTGTCCCCCTCGAGGTGTCATGAAGGTTGTTTTCTTCGGGGCCAATGCTCGCCTCTTTCGTGAGGGCATGGAGCAGGTCTGCTCGCTGCCGCTCGAGATCACCCAGCTCGACGACGGCGAGCGGAGCGACGCCGCTCGTCGGGCTTTCGCCGAGGCCGAGGCGATCATCGGCATCCACTGGCAGGACCCGAGCCTCGATGTCCCCCGGCTCCGGCTCTACCACGTGGCGGCCGCCGGCCTTGACGGCATGCGGATGGACCTGCTCCCGGGCAGCGCTGCGGTCTGCAACTGTCATGGCCACGAGCCGGCGATCGCCGAATATGTGATGCTGGCCGCCCTTCGGCACACGCATCCTGTCGAGGCGGCCGATCGCTTTCTGCGGCGTGGCGAGTGGCGCTGGTGCGCGCAGAGCGCGGGCGAGCTGCGCGAAGAGCTGGGCGGCCGGACGATCGGTATCCTGGGCTTCGGCCATATCGGCCAGGCCGTCGCCGCGCGCGCGAAGGCCTTCGACCTCCGCGTGATTGTCGCCAACCGCAGCCCGGTGCAGCCCGGCCCGCTCGTCGATCTCGCCCTCCCGCTCGGGGAGGTCGGCCGTCTTTATGGGGGGAGCCACGTCGTCGTCTGCACGCTGCCGCTCGTGGACGAGACTCGCTCCTTCGTCGACGCCGAGGCGTTCGGCCAGATGCGTCCCGACGCGATGCTCATCAATGTCGGACGCGGCCCGGTCGTCGATGAGGCGGCCCTCTACGAGGCCCTCCGCTCACGCCGGATCGCCAGCGCGGCGATTGACACCTGGTATGTCTATCCCAGCCCAGAGAACCCCGCGCCGCTGCCCTCCAGGCTGCCTTTCCACGAGCTCGACAACATTCTGATGACCCCGCACCTCTCGGGCTGGACGCACGGCACGCGACGGCGTCGGCAGGCAACGATGGCAGCCAATCTCGAGCGTCTCGCGCGCGGCGAGCCCTTGGTCAATCTCGTTCGACCTGCTTCCTGATCCCGCGCTGCCACGGCTCTGCCGTCACCGATCGCATGCGGTGGACCTGCTATTCGCACAGGCGGCTTGAACCCCTGTCCAAACTCCGCGACATGCCCGCGACGACGCAGAGGGAGCCGTACCCGCTCGCGCAGTCAGGATAGGGAGGCAGGATGAAAATCGAGAGCATCGACGTCGGTCACTACCGTGTGCCGTTGCCGGTCACGCTGTCGGACTCGACGCATGGGGACATCACCGCCTTCGAGCTGATCACCGTGCGGCTCCGGGACACGGATGGGGCAGAGGGCTTGGGCTACACCTACACCGTCGGCCGTGGCGGAGCCGCGATCCACAGCCTCATCGAGCGCGAGCTGGCTCCCCTGCTGGTCGGCCAGCCCGCCGACCGGATCGAGTGGCTGTGGCAGAAGATGTGGTGGGCCCTGCATTTCGTGGGCCGCGGTGGACCCGTCAGCTTTGCCATCGCTGCGGTCGACACGGCGCTTTGGGACATGGCGGCGCGGCGCGCCGGCAAGCCGCTCTGGCGTCATCTCGGCGGATTCGATCCGCGGGTGCCCGCCTATGCCGGGGGCATCGACCTGCAAGTTCACGCTGGATCAGCTGCTCCGCCAGACCGACGACAACCTCGCCAAGGGCTTCCGGGCGATCAAGATGAAGGTCGGCCGCGACCGCCTGGCGGAAGATGTCGAGCGGGTGCAGGCCATGCGGGGCCATCTCGGGCCCGATATCCCTTTGATGGCCGATGCCAACATGCGTTGGCCGGTCGAGGACGCGATCCGTGCCGCCCGGCGCCTCGAGCCCTCCGATCTCGTGTGGCTCGAGGAGCCGACCATTCCGGAGGATGTCCGCGGGCATGCGCGGATCATGCGCGAGGGCGGCCTGCCCATCGCGACCGGCGAGAACTTCCACGGGCTGGCCGAGTTCGAGGCGATGATCTCGGGCGGCGGCGTGGCCTTTCCCGAGCCCGACGTCGCCACCTGCGGGGGCGTCACGGTCTGGCTCAAGGTCGCGAAGCTGGCGGAGGCACACAATCTGCGCGTCACCTCACACGGCGTCCATGACCTGCACGTTCACCTCCTGGCGGCAGTGCCCAACCGCTCGTTCCTCGAGGTGCACGGATTCGGCCTCGAGCGTTTCATCGCCGAGCCTCTACGACTCGAGGAAGGTCTTGCCATCGCGCCGGAACGACCCGGTCATGGCGTGACGTTCGACTGGGCGGCGCTCGAGAAGCTCCGGGCCTGAGCCTCACGCGCTCGTTAGGCCGCGGGCGGGTGATTGCGGGTAGGCTTGAAGGCTCTCGACAGAAGGAGACCGCCCATGCGTGCAATCGCTCTCGCCCTGGCTCTGCTGCTTCCGGCCGGCGCGGCGCTCGCTCGGATGCCGGACGAGCTGCCCGGCTGGAAGATCATCCCCACCTCGTCGAGCTTCACCGAGCTCGTGCAGCGGGTCGAGTCGGCCATCGGACAGAGCCCGCTCAACGTCGTCTTCAAGGCGAGCCCGAACCCTGGGGCGGCGAAGCTCGGGACGAGCCTTCCGGGCAACATGGTGATCGGAGCCTATGCGCCGAGCTTCGCCATCCGCAACCTCGAGGCCAGCCTGCCCTCGGGGATCGAGCCGCCGCTCCGCTTCTATCTCACCGCGAACGATGACGGCACGAGCACGCTCGCCTACAAGCTGCCGAGCGCCGTCTTCGCACCCTACAAGGATGATGGTGCTGCGCTTCAGGCACTGGGAAGCGAGCTCGACGGCATCTTCGCCACGATCGCGCTGGAGGCGACGAAGCCTTGAGGTCGGTCGGCGATTCGCCGTCGCGAGCCAGGAGGGGGTGGTGTATTGGACCGACGACTGATCAGCTCCGGCTCCACCTTCGAGGCGGAGATCGGCTACTCCCGCGCCGTCGTGCAGAATGGCTGGGTGTTCGTCTCGGGCACGACCGGCTACGACTATGCCGCGATGCGCCTGCCCGACGGCGTGGTCGAGCAGTGCCGTCAATCCCTGTCGAACATCGAGGTGGCATTGCGCGAGGCTGGGGCCGGCTTCGAGCAGGTTGTGCGCGTCCGCTACATCCTTCCCCGGCGAGAGGATTTCGCGCCCTGCTGGCCGCTACTGCGCGAGGCCTTCGGCCGATCGCGTCCGGCTGCGACGATGATCGTCGCCGAGCTGCTGGATCCGGCCATGCGGATCGAGATCGAGGTCACCGCGCGGCTCGCCGCGGCCTAGGCGTGAGCCGGGTGCGGTGCGGGGAGCAGTCGCCGCACGGACGAGGAGTGAATGACCTCGCCCTGATTGACGTAGATCTCGTGGTTCTGCTCGATCCGGCTCGGATCGTAGCCGTAGTTCACGAGAATGCCGAAGAACTCGGCCATGCCCTTGGATGATCTGTCGCCCAGCCAGTTGATGCGCTCCAGCCGGGCGCCGTTGCCGAGATGGAAGCGCGCCACCGGATCCCTCGGCCGCGTTCCCCGCTTCTCGCGTACCAGATAGTGGGCACAGAGCCTGAGGAGCTGCGTCTGGAGGCGCCCCGCGACCTCCGGATCGTCCTGCCAGCCCGGCTCGTTCAGTGCGTTCAAGAGACCCCGCTGCTCCTCCGTCAGCAACCCCTCCCTTCCGGCGGTGCGTTCCTCATTGAGCCAGGCGGCAAAGCCTGGCACCGGTGAGAGGGTGGCGAAGGTGCGCAGCTGCGGCAGCTCCAGCTTGAGGCTCTCGACCACGAGCTTGATGAGGAAGTTGCCGAGCGTGACGCCTCGGAGCCCATCCTGGCAGTTGCTGATCGAGTAGAAGACGGCGCTGTCGGCCTCGGTCGGCTGGCTCTCCGGCTGGTCGCTTGCCAGCAGAGGCTCGATCCGGTCCGCAATTCCCTCCGTGAGCGCGACCTGGACGAAGATCAGCGGCTCGTCGGGGAGGGCAGGGTGCAGGAAGGCAAAGCAACGGCGATCCGCGGCGAGGCGGCGTTTCAGCGCCTCGAGCGCCGGAACGCGATGGACCTTCTCGTAGCGCATCAGCTTCTCGAGCAGCGAGGCTGGGCTGTTCCAGTCGATGCGGCTGAGCGCGAGAAAGCCCGGATTGAACCAGCTCGTCAGCAGATGGTGTAGGTCGGCGTCGACCTCGCGAAGCTCCGGGTGATGGGGCAAAAGGGCCAGAAGCTGCGCACGCAGCGCCACGAGGGCCCGGGTCCCGCCCGGTGCCATGTTCATGCGCCGGAACAGCTCCTGCCGCGGCGGCTCGGCTGCCTGCCTCAGCGCGACGAGTGTCTCGAGGCTCTGCTGGGCCCGGTAGGCGTCGACCGCCTCCGCGATCCTATCAGGGTCCGGCCCGAAATCGCTCGCGAGCCGCTGGAAGAAGGCGAGGCGGCCGGCCTCGGGCAGTGAGCGAAAGAGAAGGACGAGCTCGCGGGCAAGCGCGATGCCCGAGGCCTCGCCGCGGGTCGAGAGCAGGTCGCCGGCCAGGGCCTCGATGCCGCGACGCCGGGCGCTCTGCCGCACCCGCAAAAGGTCCCGGCCCGCGTCGGCGATCGACACCATGAGCTGATCGAACACGCTCGGGAGCATCGGGCCGTCTCCGTCAAATCGAGATCGCTTCCGATCCTACCGCCAGCAGGGAGGCGGCGGAACGGAGCCGCGCGGTGAGCCGCCATCCGATACCGCCCGGACCACGAGAGGAGACGGGAGGAACAAAGCAAGAAAGCATCGGTTACGGCGTCAAGCCAAGAATACGATGTGGGAGAAGACCGTTGAGTGACAAGCAGGAGTGGGGCGGAGGAAACGCCAGTGGCGCCGAGCCTCCGACCGACGCGAGCGCGTCAGCCGCTGACGAGCTTCGCAGACGAGCCGCCGGTGCAGGCGAGCGCATGCGCGAGGAGGCGGACACCGCAGCAGCGGGCGTACGTGTCCGTGCCGAGCGGGGCCGAGAGGACATCGCCGACGAGGTCGGCACCGTCGCTCGCCATCTCCAGGAGTTCGGCAAGCGAGCTGCGCCAGCGCGACGCTTGGCTCGCCGGCATCCTCGGCCGTGGCGCCGACGAGCTGGACGGGCTCGCCCGGTCGCTCAAGGATCGCGATCTTGGCGACATCGTGACGTCGCTCGACCGATTCGCGCGACGCCAACCGGGCCTCTTCATGGGCGCTGCCGTGGGCCTGGGCTTCGCGCTGACGCGGCTCGCCAAGAGCTCGGCCGACCGCCGGCATGAGGAAGCACCCCACACCGCGCCGCCCGTGCCGCCGCTCGCGACGCCATCCCCCCACACCAGTGCTACGCCACCGGCGGGCACAGGCTACGGACAAGGAGGCTTGGCATGACCGAGAGCAGCTTCGAGCAGCGCCGGTTGGGCGACCTGCTGCGCAATGCCGCCACCGACCTCGTGGCGCTGGTTCGTGGCGAGATGGCGCTCGCTCGCAGTGAGGCCAAGGACAGCATGCGGCAGGTCGTCGTGGCGGTTGTGTCGCTGCTGACCGGCGCGCTCGTCGCCTTCGCTGCGCTCCTCGTCCTTCTGCAGGCGCTCGTGTTGGTCCTCAGCAACTACATGTGGGATTGGGTTGCCTCGATCCTCGTGGCCGTTGTTGTCGCCATCGTCGGCTTCGTCCTCATCCGCAAGGGCGAGACGGATCTGAGCGCAGCCCAGCTGGCGCCGACCCGGACGGCAGAGAACCTTCGCCGGGACGCCAACCTTCTGAAGGAGCAGGTGTCGTGACCACATCGGCCGAGACCCGGCGCATCGAGCGCGAGCTGGAGGATACACGGCAGCGGCTCGATCGGAGCCTGACGGAGGTGCAGGCGCGGCTGGCGCCGGGCCGCGTCGTCGACGAGGCTCTCATCTATGCGCGCGAGACGGGTGTGGCAGACTTCGGCCGAAATCTCGGCCGAAGCGTCCGCGACAACCCCCTGCCGGTCGCGCTCGTTGGCGTGGGGCTGGCTTGGCTCATGGCGGCCGACCGACGCGGCCCGCCTGCCGCATCCGACCAATCCGAGGATCTCGCGAGCCGCGCTCAGGCCGCCGTCGCGGCGTTGCAGCGCCAGGCCGGCGAGACCGAGGAGGCCTTCGAGCACCGCGCCTACGAGGCGAAGGCGCGTGTGCTCGAGATCAAGCAGGCGGCGGGGGATTCCGCCCCGGACTTCCGCGCACGTGTCGACGAGGCGATGGAGGAGCTTGGCCGCCGCTACGAGCGGACGCGCGACAAGGCGACCGATGCGGTGCGCGACGGAACGCGCCGCGCCGGTGGGGCGGCATCCGACGCCATCGGACAGCTCCAGGACCAGCCCATGCTGATGGCGGCACTGGGTCTGACGCTTGGCTCCGCGATCGGAGCGTTCCTTCCACCAACGGAAGCCGAGGACGACTTCCTTGGTGAGGCTGGCGATGCGCTTCGGCATCAGGCGGCGGCGGGGGCCAGCGAAGCTGCGTCGGCGGCGGGCCGGGTTGCCGAGCGGACGGCCGATGCCGCGCGCGAGGCCGTTGGGGACGAGATACCTCAGGGGTCGACCGGCGAGCCACCGGCGCGCAGCCCGGTGACCGACTAGACCTGCCTGGTCGCGCAGATCTCAAGAAATCCAGCGGCCCGCGAGCACGCGGGACCGCCTAATAGGGCGAGGACATGTACAATATCTTCTATATCATCGGCGTGATTGTCGTCATTTTGGCGATCCTTTCATTTCTCGGCCTTCGCTGAGGCGGCTCTCCGTCTCACCTCGCATGACGGGTGACGCCGTTGCCCGCCATGCGAGGTCGCGCTAGGCTCCGCCGCTCAGTGGTCGGGTATCCGCGCCCGACATGAAGACAAGGCGGCGTGCTTGTGGTGAGGAGAGTTCAAAGGCGGCTGCTGCGCGCCGAGGAGCAGGCCGCCCATTTCGATCGCACCCGCAGTGATCATCGAACCGAGATAGCCGAGGACTATGTCGAGCTCATTGCCGACCTGATCGACTGCACCGGCGAGGCGAGGGTGGTTGACCTCGCAGGTCGGCTGGGCGTGACCAGCGCCACCGTCAACAACACGATCGCGCGGCTGCAACGCGAGAGCCTGGTGCGCTCCGAGCCATATCGCTCGATCTTCCTGACGGATGCCAGACGTGAGCTCGCGCGCGTGTGTCGCGAGCGCCACGCGATCGTGGTGGCGTTTCTGCGGGCGCTGGGCGTGAGCGAGGCGACGGCGGCGATCGATGCCGAGGGGATCGAGCACCATGATAGCCGTGAGACTCTCGATGCTTTCGCTCGCCTGACGCGAACAGGATGCCTTCCTGACAAATCGGAATGACCGTCAGGCAACGATGAGCTTCCGGGCGACGAAGGCCTCCGCGAAGCGCGACGGAGCCCCGCACTCGACGCCGCGCAGGCGGGCCAGGCCGCGAAAGGTGTCGGCGTCGAACCATTGCCTCGACCGCTGCGTGCCGAAATGTTGCTCCAACAGGGCGATCTTGCGGGCGATCAGGGGCTCCTCGAGCGGGACGTAGACGTTGGGTGGGGCCAACTCGCCATCGTACTTCGGAATCTCATACTCGAGGATCAGATGGTCGCGGAACGTGTTCCAGGTGAGCTGGCAGACCTCCCGGTGGTCCTGATGCCGGTCGTTGCGCGCGTGCGTGAGGATGAGGTCCGGGGAGGGCGCCTGCTTCAGGGTCTCGAACCATGCCTTGAGGGCGGCACCGACATAGGGGAAGTGCCCGTCTTGAAAGTCCATGACGTCGACGCGGGCGCTGGCGGCGTCGGCGAGAAAGGCGGCTGCGCTGGAGCGGGCTTCCTCGGCTCGCTGGTCGCGCGCCGAGAGCACGCACCACACGACCTCGACCTCGACGTCTCGAGCCAGCAGCCATAGGATCGTTCCGCCGCAGCCGATCTCGATGTCGTCGGCATGAGCTCCAAGGCAGAGAAGGCGTAGGCGCTGGCCGGGCAAGGCCAGCCCGAGGCCTCTCACGACACGCCGCCCTCGCGCGTCCAGGGCAACCATGGCGTGTGGCCCTTCTCGAACATCTCCTCGAGGATCATCTTGTCCTTGAGGGTGTCCATCGAGGCCCAGAAGCCGCGATGCTTGTAGGCCAGCAGCTGGCCCGCCTCGATCAGGCGGTTGAAAGGCTCGACGACCAGCTCCTCGCCCGGCTCAATGTAGTCGAAGATGGCTTGGCGGAAGATGAAGAAGCCGCCGTTGATCCAGATCTCCGACTGATGGCTCGTCGTTATGCTGACCACCTTGCCTTCGGCGTCGACGTTGAGGAGGTGGTAGCTGAAGTTCGGTTGGACGGCGACGAACGCCGCCACTTTTCCCGACCGCTCGAACCAGCTGATCATGTGGTCCAGAGCGAGGTCGCTCAGGCCGTCGCTGTAGTTGGCGAGGAAGATCTCCTCGTCCTGGATGGACGAGCGGATCGCCAGCAGCCGCTCGCCGATGTTGCGCCACATGCCGGTTTCGACCAGCGAGACGCGCCAGTCCTCCTCGGGCTCACCCAGTACGTCGACCCGCCGACCGAAATCCGAGACAACGCAGTCGCGATGCATGGATGGGCGATAGTTAAGAAAAAACTCCTTGATCACATTGCCCTTGAAGCCGAGGCACAAGATGAAGTCGTGGTGGCCGAAGTGGCGGTAGTATTGGATGAGATGCCAAAGGATCGGCTGACTGCCGACGGGCACCATCGGCTTGGGCACATTCTCCGAATAATCCCGGATGCGTGTGCCGAGACCTCCGCAGAACATGACAACCTTCATGCGGCGAGCCTCCGCGGATCGACCAGCTGGACCTCTGGGATTGGCACGACGAACTGGCATCCCCACTCCGCGACATGGCGCATCTGATGCATGATCTCAGTCTTCAGGTTCCATGGCAGGATGAGGATGAGGTCCGGCTTCGTCTCATCTATCCTGTCCGGCGGGAAGATCGGGATATGCGTTCCCGGTGAGAACCGACCATGCTTGTAGGGGTTCCGGTCGACTAGGTAGTCCAGGAAATCGGTCCTGATGCCGCAGTAGTTGAGGAGCGTGTTGCCTTTCCCTGGAGCGCCGTAGCCGGCGATGCTCCGGCCGGCGCTCTTGGCCTCGATGAGAAAGCCGAGGAGCTTCCGCTTCGTCTCCGCCACGCGCGCGCCGAATCGCGCATAGCTCATCGGGTCGGCCAGGCCCGCGCTCATCTCCGCATCGCGCAGCCGGCCGACTTCCGAGGAAACGGGTGGACCGGCCATATCGGCATGGCGGAGGAAGATCCTGAGCGACCCGCCATGCGTCGGCAGCTCCTCGACATCGTAGAGGAGGAGGCCGTGCGCCGCAGCGATCCGCTCCACCGCGAGCAGCGAGAAGTAGGAGAAGTGCTCGTGGTAGATTTGGTCGAACTGGTTGCCTTCGATCGTCCGCAGCAGATGCGGGAACTCGAGGGTCGCGGTGCCCGGGCGCTTCAGCAGGATCTGTATCCCGCCTACGAAATCATTGAGGTCCGGCACCTGGGCCAGCACGTTGTTGCCGACGATCAGGTCCGCCGTAGAGCCTTCGGCAACCAGCTGGCGCGCCAGGTCACGACCGAAGAACCCGACCCGCGTGGGGACGCCACGCTCGATCGCGGCGGCCGCGACATTGGCCGCGGGCTCCACGCCGAGCGCCGGAATGCCCTGCCGCACGAAGTGCTGCAGGAGGTAGCCGTCATTGCTGGCGAGCTCGACGACCTGACTCCGCGCATCGAGCCCGAGCTTTGTCGTCATGGCCTCGGCATAGCGCTGCGCATGGCGGACCCAGCTATCCGAGAAGGAGGAGAAGTAGGCGTACTCGCTGAAGATCTCGCTCGCGCTGACGTATTCACGGAGCTGGACCAGAAGGCATGAGGCGCAGACCCGTACGTCCAGGGGGTAGAACGGCTCCATCCGGTCCAGATGGTCGGCAGGCAGGAAGCTCTCGCACAGCGGGGACATGCCGAGGTCGACCATGCCATGGGTCAGCGGCGTGCCACAGAAGCGACAGGAAGGCGTAGAGATCGAAGACATCAGGTGTCTCTCCAGCCCAAAGCACTGGGAACGATAGGTGGCACGGCTCGGCCGGTCAAACGCGCTCGCGGCTCGGACGGAGCCAGGGGAGTCGCGCCCCACCGAGACGTGAGGCGAGCGACGCAGGCAGGAAGGGCTCGAGGTCGGCCATCCCGACCACGCCGAGGGCAAAGAGCAGGACGAGGCCGACAAGCCCAAACAGCGCAAGCTCGAGGAGAAGGAAAAGCCCCTCCGCGTGGAGGAGGGCGGATGGCACGGCCACAACAGCCGTCACGAAAGCCACGCGCAGCAGGATCGATAGGCGTCCGAGGGGCGCCACCAGCCGGTGAACGGCCACCGCAGCCGCCAGGGCGGCCACCGCGGTCGCGGCGAGCGCGCCAACCGCGGCGCCCATGGCGCCGAAGTTCAGGACAAGAAGGACGCTCGCCAGCACGGCAAGGGGCACCACGGCCAGCGTCAGGAGCCCGGCGATGCCTGATCGGCCAGCGCCGATCAGGGCCATGCCGAAGGTCAGGTAGAACGTGAGGAAGAAGCCCTGTGCCAGGATCAGCAGGGCGAGAAACCGCCCCCCTCCCGCATAGGCGCTCGAGAACAGAAGCGCCACCACCGGGCCGGCATTGACTGCGATCAGGACGCAGCCGGGCAGAAGGACCATCAGCATGAAGCGCAGCGCACCCTCGAGCGCGCGCTCGGCGGCAGCTCGATCTCCTGAGCCGAAGGCGGCCGCGATCGAGGGAAGAAGCGCTGCCGAGACCGCATTGGCGATGAAGTTGGGCATCTTGGCGATCGTCGCGGCTGCGACGTAGAAGCCCATGGTCGCCTTGGCGCTTGCGGCACCCACCGCGCCCAGAACCCACAGATCGACGCTGGGCAGAATCTGTGTCCCGGCAGCGACAGCGGCCATGGCCGGGGCGAGACGCAGGATCGGCCGCGCCTTCTCCAGCGTCAGCCGGAACGGCGCCAGGCCGACGGCGAAGATGGTGTAGCCGAGACCTGCCACCGACACGATGACATTGACGATGAGGGCGCCGACGGCAGTGGCCCCGATCGCCACCAGGATCAGCACGCCAACGACTCGCGTGACGCCATAGATGGTGAGCGACAGGCTCTCATGCAGAAACGCGCGGCGTCCATTCAGGATGTGGAAGAGCGTCGCGTAAAGCCCGTAGACCGGGATATCCAAGGCGGCGATGCGGAACAGGCGGGCACCGTCCGGGACCCCGAAGAGCTGGCCGAGCGCCGGCGCTCCGGCCAGCACGATCACGAAGAGAAGGAGATAGGAGCCGATGGAGAGGGTCAGGCCAGTCGCTTCGGTCGCAGGGCTCCGAGCGCCCGGTGTCGGCGATCAGCTTGCCCATCGCCTGGGCCAGCCCGGCACGTCCCATCAGCTCCATCGCGACGAGAAAGGAGTAGACGATACCGTAGACGCCGTAGGCAGCAGGCCCGAGCGATCGCGCGAGGATCACCGTCGACAAGTAGCTGCAGAGCATCAGGGCGAGCTGGGCGGCCAGATGAAAGGCCGTGCCGTGGGCGGCCTTACGTGTAAGGTCGGACATTGGAGGCCGTTTATCCCGCTGACAACACGAGGGACCCTGCCGGGCCGCAGAGCCGGATATGGCTAGCCGGTGGCACGGCCGCCTGCAACCTCCGAGCGCAGCTCGATAGTGGCGGCTGTACCCGGTGGATGCAGGGTCTGCACCTGCTAGGCTGGTGAGGGATTGCATGGTCTTATAGAAGGTCGGCGCGCGGCCGCACGGCCGGAGACGTTTGGGAGCGGACGCTATGCGGGTGATGGTCACGGGTCACGAGGGATATATCGGCGCCGTTCTGGCGCCGATGTTGCGTGCGGCCGGGCACGATGTGGTGGGGCTGGACTGTGGCCTCTATCGAGGCGCCGAGGTGGCGCCGCTTGAGAGGTTCCCGGCGCTCGACCGGGATGTCCGTGACGTCGAGCCCCGCGATCTCGACGGGATCGATGCGATCGTTCATCTGGCCGCTCTCTCGAACGATCCCTTGGGCGACATCGACCCTAGGCTGACCTATGAGATCAACCACGAGGCCACCCTTCGTCTGGCGGAGCTCGCCCGACGGGGCGGCGTCGGGAGGTTCCTCTTTGCTTCGAGCTGCAGCGTCTATGGCGTGGAGGGCGGTGGGCTCGCCGACGAGACCAGCCCTCTCTCGCCGCTTACTCCCTATGCTGAGACCAAGATCATGGTGGAGAGGGACGTCGGGCGTTTGGCCGATGCCAGCTTCTGCCCGGTCTACCTGCGTTGCGCCACCGCCTATGGCGTGTCGCCGATGCAACGCTTCGACATCGTCCTGCCCAATCTTGTCGGCCACGCGGTGACGACGGGCAAGGTGCTGCTACGGACGGACGGCTCGTCCTGGCGACCGTTGGTCCATATCCGCGACATTGCGGCGACCTATCTGCATTTTCTCGATGCGCCCGTCGGCGCCATTCACAATCAGGCGTTCAACGTCGGCCGCACCAGCGAGAACCACCAGATACGCGAGCATCGCAGAGCACGTCGTGGAGGCGGTGCCCGGTGCCGTTCTCGCTTTCGCCGAGGACGCCTCACCGGACAAGCGCTCGTACCGCGTGAGCAGCGAGAAGCTGGCCACCGCTCTTCCGGACCTCGATCTGGTCTGGGACAGTCGCGCTGGTGCCAAGGAGATGTACGAGGCGATGGCCGGCGGCTACTTCGGTGAGAACCCGTTCGAAGGACCGCGTTTCGTCAGGCTCAAGCACATCAAGGCTCGCCTCTCCGACGGTACCCTCAGAGAGGATCTCCGGCCGCCAGGCGGCCGACGCGCGGTCGCCTGACGGGGGCCGAGCCGGGGCGTTGTCCCCGGCTGCCGCGGCGGGTACGGCTCAGGCCGCTGCTGCTGCCGGATGGGCTCGGCGCACGTCGATCAGGGACAGGTCCAAGGGCTGCAGGTCCGCGACCCTCAAGAAGTCTCCAAGGGTCGTGCCGACGGCCTCGCTGTCGGGGTTGGGTCCGCCGCGTCCGCTCTGCAGATCCGCGAGGTCGACTGTCCTGAAGTCGATGCTGAAGCGGGTCTTGCCGGCGCGGTTGGGGGCCGTGGCGTGGAGGTGGCAGCCGGAGAAGACCATGACGTCACCGCCGCGCCCGGCGATTCGGAACTCGCCGCTGGTGTCGATCGGCGCCTTCGGCAGCGGATGCGGCCGGACATCGGCCTTGACCTGCTGAGCGGCCTGATGGCGCGCGTTGGCGACCCAGCCATCATAGTCGAAGCCTGCGGAACCGTTCGGAACGGCCTCGCGGAAGTAGCGCGGGAACATCGACATCGCGCATTCGGGCGGGATGTCGAACACCGGCAGCCAGAAATTCACCACCGCCACGGGATGTGCGTACCATGTGTCGCGGTGCGCCTTGTAGGCGTAGCTCACCCCCGAGGTCAGGAAGTCGTCGCTCGGCACGACGCGTAGGCGAGGTAGATCAAAATAGGTGCTCATCGGGTCGGAGCCGAACGCGAGCACGAACTGCTGCATCAGCTGCTTTGTTCGCTGGCCGTTCGTGAACGACGACTTCAGCGGCCCTGCGCGCTTAATGAACTCGTCGACAGAAAGGGCGTACTGCGCCTTCTCCGGGATCATGCGGAGCAAAGGCCTCGCGGATCATGCTCCGGGCATGCTCGCAGAGAGCGATCAGCCCGGGCAGTCCGTTGTAGATGAGAATATCGCCGTCGAAGACCCGCTGCCGACGCGTCTCGTCGGTATAGCTGGGGTTGAGCTGGATGCCGATCATCAAAATGTCCCGTCGGCCAGAAGAGACGGCACTGCGCATACCGCATCCGCGACGTGCCGTCGGCACGTCTTTCGCGTCGCAGCCTCGGCTGCCGGGATGGCCGCTAGCCCGGAGTATAGGCCGAAACTAGACGATGAGCCCGCGTCGCCGGCTTGTCCAGGCCATCTTCAGCGGCATGGCATCCCTGGCTATGCTTCTGGGATGCGCTATTTCTTCGCATAGGGATTGCCGAGGACCCAGGTCTCGCGGCTGAGCGGGTCGACACCGGAGCGGCGGGGGTGATCCAGCACATGCAGGGTGTGGATCTGGTTGAGCCAGGCGCCATTCTTGAAGATGCGCTTCTCCCGCAAGGCGGTGAAGGGGTGCACCTGGCGGAGCCGATGGTCGCGGTTGAACTCCGTTACCGCCAGAAGCTCGCCGACGGCAGGATTGGCGCTGTCCATCAGGACGGCGCCCAGATAGACGAGGGTCATGGGCAGGTAGCGATCCGCCGGGCCCTCGAGGGCCTTCATGGCGTCGATCGTGCTGGAGTAGAAGGCGAGATCGAGCGAGAGAAAGCCGATTGGCGCGTCGAGCTCCTCCAGGAAGTCTCGGGCGGTCTCCGCCATTGGGCCGTAGATGACACGCGTGCCGGCCGGCACGTTGCGCTCGACCAACGCTCGGTCCGGGGTGGGAAAGTCTCCTTCGACAAACTCCTCGGGATAGTCCCGATAGTCCGCCGGACGCGGCATGCCGGTGCCGCTATCGAGACCGATGAGCCCGATCTCGACGCCCGTCGTCCTCGTGACCTGCTGGCCGATCTGGGCAAGGTTGACGAGCCCGGCACCCGCCGCGATCCCGAACTCGACCGCATAGATCTTGGGGACGCCCATGGCCTTGGCGTAGTCGGCTGCCTTCAGGAGGCAGAAAGCGTAGCGGCGGCGGTCGACGAGGTCGAACGCCACCTTGGCTCGGAAGCTGCCGAACAACGCCACGAAGGCGCTCGCCATGTTGAGATGGAGCGGCTCGGCGAGACGGTCGCGAAGCGCCCGCTCCCAAAAAGCGCTGCCCATGATCTCTCGAAGGTTCATGAGGTTACCGTCCCGTTCGGTGGCGGCGGACGAGACCACAGCGCTCACGAGGACGCAAGCCGCCGAGCCGCTGCGAGAGCCCCCTTGGCGGGGAACTCTCCCTACCATGATACAACTACGGGGGGTGTTGCCCTTTTGACCCAGGGCGCCTTCGGGGGTAGTCCTAACCGGCGCTCGGCATGGCTTTTCGATTGGCCGGCCGCGGCGCCTCTCCTAGAGTGACAACAATTCGATCCCTGCTTGGGCTTCGGGCGGTCCGTATGGCGAGCACGAGAATGGCGGTAAAAAGGAGCGATGGAGCGCCGCTGGTAAGTGTCGGGTTGCCAGTTTATAATGGCGCAAATTTTCTGGGAGACGCTGTGAGTTCTGTCCTCAGGCAGACCCTCGGCGACTTCGAGCTTCTGATATCCGACAACGCGTCCACGGATCGCACGGAGGAGATGTGTCGGGCGCTTGCGGCTTCCGACCGCCGGGTGGTCTACCGTCGGCAGGAACGGAACGTCGGAGCGGCAGCCAACTATAACCACACCTTCGCGATGGCGCGGGGCCGATACTTCAAGTGGCTGGCGCATGACGATCGCATCCAGCCGACCTATCTCGAGCGGACCGTCGGCGCGCTCGAGGCCGAGCCCGATGCCGTCCTGTGCAACACGGTGATCGACTATATCGAGCCCGGCGGGCAGATCATCGGCGTCTACGAGACGGTCCTGGCTCACGCCGACCTGCCGAGCCCATCCGAGCGCTTCGGCGTCATGATCTTGCGGGCCCATTCCTGCGCCGACATGTTCGGGGTGATGCCGCGCAAGGCCATGCTCCACTCGCTGCTGCACAGCGACTTTCACGGCGCCGACCGGGCGTTGCTGGCGCAGATGGCGCTGCGCGGGCGTCTGATCCAGCTGCCCGAGCATCTCGTGCAGATGCGCGAGCACGCGGCCCGCTACACCCGAAGCCAGTCGAGCGCCCGCGAGCGTCGCGCTTGGCACGACCCGACCGGACGGAGCTGGTTTCATCTGCCTACCCTGCGTCTCTATCACGAGTACTGGCGCATGGTCCGGGCCGCCGACCTTCCGGCCGAGGAGCGGCGGCGTTGCTACGCCAAGCTGGCCCGGTGGTGGACGGTGAATTGGAACAGCCTGCGCGTCACGACGGACGCGATCGCGATCGTGGCGCCCGAGTTTGTCGGCTGGGCAGAGCATACGAAGAAGCGCTTCTTCGGCGCTGCGCCGGGCCACTTTGATGTGCCTGCCGAGGCGTCCCTCGGGCACCCCGCCGGCTCACACAGCAAGGAGAGCCGGCGCTGACTGCGGTCCCGCTCGGGGCTTAGGCAGGCCTGAGCTCGGGGTCTGAGCCCAAGCGAGCGCAGCGTCCCCTCGATCTCGTCGAGATAGAGTGGATTCATCACCACGACGACGTCGGGACGCAGCGGCACTAGGTCCTCCGGCCCGACGATCACTTCCGCCGCTGCCGGCGAGGTATCGGCCCCAACGGTGCGGATTGACGTCGACGACCGCGACAGCCTCCTGCTGGGGCCGCATCGTCGCCAGGTAGGCGACCCCCTTCGAGCCAGACCCCCAGATCGCCACACGCCGACCGGCCGCGCGCCAGCGCGCGAGCTCGGCCCGATCGGCCGCCAAGCGCTCGCTCACGCCTTGCCCGAAGGCGCGGGCGATCTCGACGAGGCCGGGCGGCGGCGGCCCCAGGGGAGCGGCAGCCGCTCCCCTGGCGATGCTTGTCTCGACGGTGAGGTATTGGCCGCCATAGACCTTGACCACCTCGCCGACCATGAAGCCCGCTTCCGCCAGTAGCCGCTTCAGGGCGTGCGGCGAGAAGTAGAGGACGTGCTCGTAGTAGACGTCCCAGAAGGCCCGCTCGGCCAGGATCCGCTCCAGGTCCGGCACCTCGAAGAACAAGACTGCGTGCGGGCTCGCCTCCAGATTGTGCCGGACCAGCTGGAGCAGGGCCCGGGGCTGGCCGACATGCTCGAGGGTATGGCGGGAGCAGACGAGATCCGGGCGCAGCGTGGCCTCGCCTGGCCCGTACAGCGTGGAGTGGATCTCGAGGCTGGATATCGAGCGATGGGCCGGATCGGGGCGGTAGGCGGGATCGAAGCCTATCGCCCGGCCCATGCCCGCCTGCTTGAGCGCCACCAGGAACTCACCCTTGCCACAGCCGATCTCGACGACGGTCTTGCCGGCGAGGTTGTGGCGCCGGACCAGTGTCCTCGCGAGTTCCTCGATGAAGGTGCGAAAGCGTGGCGAGTAGCCCTGGGCGTCCTCGTAATTGGGATCGTAGAGCACGTACCGCTCGTCGAAGGCGCGATTGAAGGCGAGGCCGCATTCCAGGCAAAGCACAAGATCCAGCCGGGCTTTGGGCACCGCCAGAGCCGAGCCGCGGTCAGGGTACAGAAGCGAGCTCTGCACGGGGAGCTCGTCCACCGCGAAGATCGGCAGCTGATCGGTCGAAGCGCAAACAGGGCAGGGAACGGGCGGCTCGAAGGCATGCTGCTCGGTCATCGATAATCCGGCGCTGGCGGTTGGGTCAGTGCCCACAGAAGGCGCCTTAGAGTATGCAAGGTCTGGGAACGCTGTCCATGGACGTTCCGTCACACTCGTCATCGAGTGTCAGGCCGCATCGGCGTCGGGCGCGAACTCCTCGCGGATCGCCGCGTCGTGCTGCCCGAGCGCCGGAACCCGGGTGCGCTCGACGGGCTCGCCAACGACGAGGGCGCCCGGCCCCAGCACCGAGACCTGCTTTCCCCCCGCCGTCGTCACCGGCCAAGCGCGGTTCTGGGGATGGTGAAGCAGATCCTCGAGGGTTGAGAGGCGGCCATAGGCGATGGCCGCGCCGCTCGAGCAGGGCGCAGACGCCCTCGCGGTCGTGCAGGCCCAGGGCCGCTCGTAGCGCCTCGTCCAGGGCCTCTCGATTGGCTACCCGATCTGGATTGGTGATGAAACGCGGATCGGATGCGAGCTCGGGGCGCTCCAGCACCTCGCTGCAGAGCCGCCGCCATTCGCGCTCGTTCTGGATCGCCAGCAGCACGGAGCCACCGTCCCCGCAAGGATAGGCACCATAGGGCGCTATCGTCGGATGATGGAGGCCGAGGCGAGGTGGCTCGTGCCGGCCATAGGCCCAGGTGAGATAGGGCACATTCATCCAGTCGCCGATGGCGTGAAAGAGTGAGACCTCGATGGCGCGTCCCTGGCCGGTCCGCTCGCGCGCGAACAGGGCACGGAAGAGCGCCGAGGTCGCTGTCATGCCGGCCGCGATGTCGCAGACGGAGATGCCCACGCGCGTCAACTCGTCGCCGATGCCGTTGATCGAGGCGAGCCCGCTCTCGGCCTGGACCAGCAGATCATAGGCCTTGAGGTCGCGGAACGGGCCGGTCGATCCATAGCCGCTGATGTCGCAGGTGATGAGGCGCGGAAAGCGCTGGCGCAGCGCAGCTGCGCCGATGCCCAGCCGGCCGGTGGCGCCGGGCGCCAGATTCTGGATGAAGACGTCGGCCCGCGCCAGCATGCGCAGGAGGAGCGCCATGTCGGTCTCGTCCTTGAGGTCGAGGCGAACCGACTCCTTGCCGCGATTCAGCCAGACGAAGTTGACGCTCTCGCCCTCGCAGTAGTGATCGTAGCCGCGGGCGAAGTCGCCCTCCGGCCGCTCGATCTTGATCACGCGGGCGCCGGCGTCGGCGAGGTTGCGCGAGGCCAGCGGCGCCGCCACGGCCTGCTCGAGGCTGACGACGAGAATGCCTTCGAGATCGCGTGCCATGGCCAGCGCAGCCCCCCTCCACCGCGGGAATAGACAGTCGAGACGGCGCCGAAGCATCGGGGCTCCGAGCCGGTTGCGCAACCGTCCGTGCTGCGGCGATGCCGGCCGGTCGCTGGCGCGCAAGCCGGAGTCCCGGCGCCGCAGGAGAGCGGGCCGGCGCCATGATAGGCGAGACTTCGGACGGGTCGGTGGGCGGCGCTGGGGCGCCGTCGCAGGAGCCCTGCCCGGGGTGCTTCGCCATGTCGACGCGTGATCGGATGCTGGCGTCTCCTTGAGGCTCGACGGCCGGGCTGGGGCCTGCCTCGGTGCCTTCTATACCGACCCTGACCTCCATCGCCTGGACATGCAGGAGATCTTCGGGCGAAGCTGGATCTTCGTCGGCCTGAGCTGCGAGGTTCCCGAGCCGGGCAGCTGGATGACGGTCCAGATCGGCGACGATTCCCTCGTGCTCGTGCGCGGCCGGGACGGCGCCATCCGCGCCCTCCACAACAGCTGCCGGCACCGCGGCGCCCGGGTCTGCGCCGAGGGCCGCGGCCGCTCGGCCCGGCTCGTCTGCCCCTACCACCAGTGGAGCTACGATCTCGAGGGGCCGTCTCGTGAAGGCTCGCTACATGGGCGAGGGCTTCGAGGTCGACGGCTTCCGCCTGAAGGAGGCCCATCTGGAGAATGTCGGCGGCTGGCTCTTCGTCTCGCTCGCCGACGAGCCGCCCTCGATCGAGCCCTTCCGGCAGGACGTCCTGCCCTTCCTCCAGCCCGTCGAGATCGACAGCTGCAAGGTCGCGTTCGAGAGCAACATCGTCGAGGAGGGCAACTGGAAGCTCGTGATGGAGAACAACCGCGAATGCTATCATTGCGCGGGCAGCCATCCCGAGCTCTGCCGCACCCTCTCCGAGTACGATGCGGTCGATGATCCGCGCGCCGACGCCGCCTATCTCGACCTCCTGGAGCGGCAGGGCCGGACTGGGCGGAGCTCGGCCTGCCCTATCTCCGACGCCCTCGAGCCTCGCCTACCGGGCCGTGCGCATGCCCTTCGTCGAAGGTGCCCTCGCGATGACGATGGACGGCGAGTCCGGCCTGCCGCCGGCTGCTCGGCCGGCTCACCGATCCCGACCTCGGCTCCGTCGCGCATGCTGAGCCTGCCCAATACCTGGAACCATCTGGGTGCCGACCATGTCGTGGCGTTCCGGGTCCTGCCGCTCGGGCCCGAGCGGACGCTCGTGACCACGAAGTGGCTGGTCCACAAGGAGGCGGTGGAAGGGGTCGACTACGATGTCGGCCGTCTCACGCGAGGTGTGGCTGGCCACCAACGACCAGGACCGGAGGCTCGTCGAGATGACCCAGGCGGGCGTGCGATCGAGCGCTTACGAGCCTGGGCCCTACTCGCCTGTGATCGAGGTGGGCACGAGGAGCTTCGTCGACTGGTACACCGGCGAGATGACGGCGTGTCTCAGCCGTGAGGAGCCTGCCTCGATGGTCGCGGCCGAGTAGTCGGCTCCGGTTGACAGCCGGCCCGGCCGCGACGAAGGAGGGCAGGCGGGAGCTGCCCTGGCGGCGTTCTCCGCATCGCCAACGGCAGGGAGGCACGAAGAATGCGGCTCGAGGGCAAGGTGGCGCTGATCACGGGGGCCGCCTCGGGGTTCGGCAAGGGCATCGCCGAGGCCTATGTGCGCGAGGGTGCCAAGGTGGCGCTCCTCGACATCAACGAGACGGGCGCCCGAGCGGTCGCCGATGAGCTGGGCGATCCATGCCTTCGGCATGGGCTGCGACGTCGGCAAGGGCCGATTCCGTGCGGGCGGCGGTGGCGCGGACCCTCGAGACCTTTGGCGACCTCGAGATCGTCGTCAACAATGCCGGCGTCAGCCACCGGAACCGGCCCATGCTCGAGGTCGACGAGGCCGAGTTCGACCGCGTCTTCGCCGTCAACGTCAAGTCCATCTTCCACATGGCGCATGCGGCCGTTCCGCATCTGAGGAAGCGCGGCGGCGGCGCCATCATCAACGTCACCTCCACGGCCGGCATCCGGCCGCGGCCGGGCCTGACCTGGTACAATGGCTCGAAGGGTGCGGCCAACACGATCACCAAGTCCATGGCGGTCGAGCTGGCGCCGGACAAGATCAGGGTCTGCGGCATCGCCCCGGTGATCGGCGCAGACGGCGCTGCTCGAGACGTTCATGGGCGTGCCGGACACGCCGGAGAACAGGGCGCGGTTCATCGCGACGATCCCCTGGGGCCGGATGAGCAGGCCCGAGGACATCGCCAACGCGGCGGTCTTCCTCGCCTCGGCCGAGGCCGAGATGGTCACGGGCGCCGTCCTCGAGGTCGATGGCGGGCGCTGCATCTGAGACTGGGTGAGGAGCTGGGATGAGCGAGGCGGCGGAGACCTATCGACCGATCTTCCAGCGTGGCCCGGATCCGACCGACTATCGCCGCCTCGATCTGGCGCCGCCCGAGGTCCTCGATCTCGGCGGGCGCCGCTTCCTCTCGGTCCCGCCCGACACGCTCACCGCGCTCGCCGAGACCGCCTTCAGCGACATCGCCCACTTCTTCCGCACCTCCCACCTGACGCAGCTCCGGGCGATCCTCGACGATCCCCTGGCCTCGGCGAACGACCGCTTCGTCGCGATGGAGCTTTTGAAGAACGCCGTCATCGCCTCGGGCGGCGCGTTTCCTTCCTGCCAGGACACGGGCACCGCCATCGTGGTCGGCAAGAAGGGCCAGCAGGTGCTGGTCGAAGGCGACCAGGAAGCGGCCCTCTCGGCCGGGATCGAGCGGACCTATGCCAGGCGCAACCTCCGCTTCAGCCACCTGGCGCCGCTCACGATGTACGAGGAGCGCAACACCGGCACGAACCTGCCGGCGCAGATCGACATCGAGGCGGTTGCCGGCGATGCCTTCGATTTCCTCTTCGTCGCCAAGGGCGGTGGCTCCGCCAACAAGACCTTCTTGTTCCAGGAGACGCGCCGGCTGCTCGATCCGGAGCGGATCCTCGCCTTCCTCGAGGAGAAGCTCTGCGGCCTCGGCACCGCCGCCTGCCCGCCCTATCACCTGGCGGTGGTCGTGGGCGGCCTCTCGGCCGAGCAGTGCCTGAAGACCCTGAAGCTCGCGAGCTGCCGCTATCTCGACGAGCTGCCGACCAGCGGCGATGCGCTGGGCCGCGCCTTCCGCGACCGGGAGCTCGAGGCCCGCGTGCTCGAGCTGGCGCGCGAGCTCGGCATCGGCGCCCAGTTCGGCGGGCGCTACTTCGCCCACGACGTGCGCGTCATCCGCCTGCCGCGGCACAATGGCTCCCTGCCCGTCGGGCTCGGCGTCTCCTGCTCGGCCGACCGCCAGATCAAGGCCAGGATCACGAGCGATGGCGTCTTCCTCGAGCGGCTCGACAACGATCCGGCGCGCTTCCTGCCCGAGACGGAGGTCGACATCGGCCAGGCGGTCCGTGCTCGACCTCGGCGCGGCCGATGGCGGAGATCCGCGCCGAGCTGAGCCGGCACCCGGTGGCGACACCGCTGCTGCTGAGCGGTCCCATGATCGTCGCCCGCGATCTCGTCCATGCCGAGCTGAGCCGGCGGCTCGCGGCCGGCGAGCCGCTGCCGGCCTATATGAAGGACCATCCGATCTACTATGCCGGGCCGGCCAAGACGCCCGAGGGCTGGGCCTCCGGCTCCTTCGGGCCCACCACGGCCGCGCGGATGGACCCCTACATTCCCGGAGTTCCAGGCGGCCGGCGGCTGCGCTCGTCACCGTCTCCAAGGGCAACAGGGCGCCCGCCGTCGCCGCGAGCTGCCAGCGACATGGCGGCTTCTATCTCGCCACCATCGGCGGTGCCGCGGCGCGGGTCGGGCGCGACATGATCCGCTCCGTCGAGACCGTGGACTTTCGCCGAGTACGGCATGGAGGCCGTCTGGCGGATCGAGGTCCAGGACCTCCCAGCCTTCATCGTCATCGACGACAAGGGCAACGACTTCTACGCCCGCAAGCGGGCCTAGCCACCGGCCGTGCCCTCGACCCGAGGCTCGCTCTCATAAAACAAGATCAATAATGTTATTTATTCGAAATATTGCGTGATGCGTGTAGAATAGATATATTCGCATCGTCCGATCGTCCTTTCGGGGACGCCCGCCGGCATGCCGGGGCGGAGCTGGCGATGCGCTATTTTCCGATCTTCCTCGATCTCGAGGGCCAGACCGTCCTCGTGGTGGGCGGCGGCGAGGCGGCGCTGCAGAAGCTGCGCCTGCTCTGCCGGACCTCGGCCGCCTCCATGTCGTTGCCGCCGAGCCCTGCGAGGCCGATCGAGGCGCTGGCGCGCTCGCACGCCATCCGGCTCAGCCGCCGCGCCTTCGCGACCCGCGACATCGTCGGCTGCCGCCTCGCGATCGCCGCGACCGAGGATGCGAGCGAGCTTGCCCACGTGGCCGCGGCCGCGCGGGCGGCTGGCGTTCCGCTGAACGCCGTCGACCGTCCCGAGCTTTGCGACTTCCTCACCCCGGCCATCGTCGACCGTGACCCGCTCGTCGTCGCGATCGGCACGGAGGGCACGGCGCCGGTGCTGGCGCGCCAGATCAAGGCGCGGATCGAGGCGCTGCTGCCGGCCCGGCTCGGGCGCGCTCGCCCGCTTCGCCCAGGGCCTCCGCGCCCAGCATCGCCACGGCGCTGCCGACGCAGCGTCCCGCGCCGCCGGTTCTGGGACGCGCTTTTTTGTCGGCGAGACCGCGCGCCGCTATCCTGGCAGGCGACATCCGCGGCGCCGAGGCGGCGATCGAGCGGGCCATCGAGGACGCCTCGGGCGGATGGCCCGCGCGCCGGGACGGGTCAGCCTCGTCGGCGCCGGCCCCGGCGATCCCGACCTTCTGACCTTCAAGGCGCTGCAGGCGCTGCAGAGCGCCGACGTGATCGTCGTCGACCGCCTGGTCGACCGCCGTGTCCTCGAGGTGGCGCGCCGCGACGCCCGCCGCATCGAGGTCGGCAAGACGCCGGGCGGCCCCTCGACCGCAGCAGGACGAGATCGACCGCATCCTCCTGCGCGAGGCCAGGGCCGGGCATCACGTCGTGCGGCTCAAGGGCGGCGATCCTTTTGTCTTTGGCCGTGGCGGCGAGGAGCTGGCGGCGCTGCAGGGACGCCGGCATCGAGGTCGAGGTGGTGCCGGGCATCACCGCGGCGCTCGCCTGCGCCGCTTCCGTCGGCCTGCCTCTCACGGCGCGCGGGGCCAGACGTTCCGCTCGTCCTGATGACCGGCCATGCCAGCGACGGTCCGGCCGACCACGACTGGCGCGCCCTGGCGCAGCCGGGGCAGGTGCTGGCGATCTACATGGGCGTCGGTGCTGCCGGTCATATCGAGCGATGCCTGCTCGGCGCGGGCATCGATCCCGAGACGCCGGTGACCATCGTCGAGAACGGCACGCTGCCGGCCCAGAAGGTGGCCGTGGGCAGCATCCGCGGTCTCGCCGGTCTCGTCATCGACAACGCCGTCAAGGGGCCGGCGATCATCTATGTCGGCGCCGCCCCCGAGCTGCGCCTCGAGGCGCAGCCCCGGCCGGCGTCGCCGGTTCCCACGATCGGTAGCCTTCTGGAGGGCATGGCATGACCCTTACCGTTCTCGCCGCCAACCACCTGATCGGCGGCGACGTCGTCTTCCTGACCGAGGCCGGCTGGTCGCCGGTCATCGACCGCGCACGATGCGCCGAGGGCCCGGGCGAGCTCTCGGTTCTCCAGGCTGTCGCCCGGGAAGCGGTCTCCCGTGAGATCATCGTCGATCCCCGTCTGGTCGAGGTCCGCCGCGAGGGTGGTCGCCTCGTGCCGCTCGCAGACGAGGAGCGACACTAGGCACGAGCCCCGATCTGCCCGGGGCAGGGCTCGTGCGTTTCGAGGAGGCCCGAGATGTCGCTTGATAGGGATGGTGCCGTCGTTCCGGACCCCTGGCGTCTCATCGGCGAGGGGGAGGACATCCCGGCCGGCGAGCCCGTGATCGTGGATCTCGGCCGGCTCGAGGCGGAGTCCGAGCATCTCTTCCATCGGGGCCGCCGCCTCGGAGTCCTGGTGCGGCCGCACGAGCCAGCCGATCGCCTCGCACCCTGGCTCCGGCGTCTGGCGCTGATCGCGCTGGCCGCCGACCCGGGGGGCGAAGGCACGTTCCTGGAGGCTGCCCGGGCGCTTCGCCAGCGCCATGGCTTCACCGGCGAGATCCGGGCTGTCGCGTTCTCTGCCGACGATGGGCTTCCCGAGATGCTGCGTGCTGTATGCAACCCCTGCGCTATCGAGACCCTCGGCGCCGCCACGCCATCTTGACTTCTCCGCCGCGCATGGGCACATGCCGTCTGTCGCTTAAGCGGCATCGAGGTCTCGGCCGCGTAACGGCGGCCCGCCCTGCGGGCTCGATCCTGCCCAGTCCTCGCCAACCATCTTCTTCGACTCCCAGGCTACGCGGGGCGTCGTGCACGAACCCCCCGCTGACGCGGACGTCCGGTCAATAAGGGCCAGGGCGCTGTGCGGCCTGAACTGAAAGCCTTTCTCATATCATGAGTTTCCAAGAACTCGGCCTCGGCGCGCCCCTTCTGGCGGCGCTCGCCGGCCAGGGCTATGACGCGCCCACCCCCATCCAGGCCCAGGCCATTCCCCAGATCATGGCGGGCCGCGACCTGCTCGGCATCGCCCAGACCGGCACCGGCAAGACGGCGGCCTTCGCGCTGCCGATCCTCCATCGCCTCACCCTCGACCGCAAGAAGGCCCCGGCGCGCAGCTGTCGCGTCCTGGTGCTGGCGCCGACGCGCGAGCTCGCGGCCCAGATCGAGGACAGCTTCCGCACCTACGGCAAGGGCTCGCGCCTGACCTCGACCGTGGTCGTGGGCGGCGTCTCCTTTCCCCCGCAGGCGCGCATTCTGGCCGGCGGCGTCGACATCCTTGTGGCCACGCCGGGCCGCCTGATCGATCATCTGGACCAGCGCACGCTGCAGCTCGACGGGGTCGAGGTGGTCGTGCTGGACGAGGTCGACCAGATGCTCGACCTGGGCTTCATCCACGCCATCCGGCGCGTTGTCCGCTCCCTCCCGAAGGAGCGCCAGAGCCTCTTCTTCTCCGCCACGATGCCCAAGGAGATCGGCACGCTCGCGGGCGAGCTGCTGCGCGATCCGGCCGAGGTGCGGGTGAGCCCCGTCGCCACCACCGTCGAGAAGGTCGAGCAGCGCGTCGTCTTCGCGACCTCGGAGCAGAAGCGGCCCCTCCTGCTCGAGACGCTGGCCGATCCCGCCGTCACGCGGGTGCTGGTGTTCACGCGGACCAAGCACCGCGCCGATCAGGTCACGCGCCATCTGGAGGCGGCGGGTGTGGACGCCGACGCGATCCACGGCAACAAGTCGCAGAGCCAGCGCGAGCGGGCGCTTGCCGGCTTCCGGGCCGGCCGCACCCGGGTGCTGGTCGCGACCGACGTCGCCGCGCGCGGCATCGACGTCGATGGCATCAGCCACGTCGTGAACTACGACCTGCCCAACGTGCCCGAGAGCTACGTCCACCGTATCGGCCGGACCGCCCGGGCTGGCGCCGCCGGCATCGCGATCTCCTTCTGTGACGGCCAGGAGCGGCCCTACCTCAAGGACATCGAGAAGCTGATCCGCCGCCGCATCTGGTCCGATCGCTACGAGGGCAAGGGCCGGATGGTGAATGTCGGGCAGGCGGCCGAGCTGCCGCCGGCCGAGGAGCCCCGGCCCGTGGCACGCCAGCGGCCTTCCGGCCCGCCGCGCGCGCAGCAGAGCCGCCAGCGCCCCCAGGGCAACCGTCCTGCCAACGCGGCCGGCGCCGGCCGCGGCCGTCCCCAGGGTCCGCGCCAGGGCGAGCGCCGCAGCGCCGCCCGCTGAGCGGGCTTCTCTACCGACGCGTGTCAGTGCTGCGCTGCGCCGCGGCGGATGTCCTCGACGGAGACGTCGAGAGCATCGGCCGCGGCGAGCCAGCGCTTGTCCGTCGTAAGCGCCCGGGCCTTCTCGATCCGGGCGAGCGCCAGGCAGGCACGGTCGCCTAGCGACAGGCCATAGGCCCGCGTCAGCGGACCCAGGCGCCCCACCTCGCGCGCCTGCTCGGCGTCGAACGGCACGATCACGATGCCGAGGTCGCGGGCGTCGGCCCAGGCCTCGTCCGGCGGCATGCCGCGCTCCGCGAGCTTCGAGACGACCTCGGCCAGATTGACGGCGCTGATCCGAGCGCCTGATAACACCGCGTGCACGGCCTCCTGTCCCGGCTCGCCGTCCATCAGGGCCAAAAGCGCCGACGCGTCGAGGACGATCGATTCACTCATCCCGCGCAGCGCGCTGGCGGTCGTGCTCCAGCTCGGCCGCCAGATCGGTGCCCACGGGCACGTAGCGCCGCACTCGGGTCTGCACCCGACGGACCACGGACGACAGTGGCTCCAGGACCACCTTGCCATCCTCGACGCGGGCGAGCAGCGGGCCTCCCGCTTCGAGCCCTAGCTCGGCACGCAGAGGTGCTGGAATCACCAGCCGGCCATTGGGTGCCATTCCAATATGAGCCTGCTTCATGGCGCCTATCTCGGTTGTGCCAGATGTCTACTATGTGGCATGTCCGCGATTGGCGGCAAGCATTGTCACGTTGGAGCCGTCTTCTATCTGCTCACGAGCACGGCATCATCGCAGTCAGGACAAGCATCGCCCAACCACTCATGCAGCGGCGCGTGATCGACCCTCCGTCTTCCTGACGAGGCGCTCGTGCCGGCGGCGTTGCTGGCGATTGAGGGCCGTGGCGCCTGCGGCGGGATCGGGCTCGGGTTCGTTTGGCAGCGTCGGCTCCGGCCGAGCGGGCGGCCGCTGCTGCGCCGCTGGCTCTCCGGCGATCGGCGGCGGGATAGCCGGCGCGCTGCTCCGCGCCTGCAGGAGGCCAAGGCGCGCCATCGCGCGGTCGAGGTCGCGCTCGATGCGGGCGATGTAGCGCAGGAGGGTGCCCAGCGCCCGCACCCCCTCGGCGGACGGCAGCGCTGCGGCCTCGTCCGAGCCGTCGAGCATGGCGCCCAGGATGCGCGCCTCCAGCCGGTCGGCGCGGATGCGGCGCCAGCGGCATTGGGCCACCTCGCGGGCGAGCGCCAGCTCCTGCGTGTCGCGCGGCGCCAGCTCGGCCAGCGTCTCCTCGATCAGGGCGGCGAGGTCCGCCGGGTCCTCGTCGGGGAGGAGCGAGAGGTCGCGCGCGGCGAGGCCGTGGCGGGTGGAGTTGCGGGCGCTGCGCGCCTTGCCCTCGGCCGAGGTGGGGCCTTTGGAGAGGCTTCCGTTGTGTCGCGCCTGCTCGGCGCGGGTCAGGCTGGTCATCGAGGCCTCCGGTTGCTCCAAGCCTATAATCCTATGACTATAGTCCAAAGAGAGAAAAGATACCAGAAAGAAGGAAAGGCCGGAGGCCGTCGTCGCCCGCTCGCCGAATGGCTGGTGCCGTTTAGCCGCGCCTCCGCTACTGATGGCGTAGGGGGGAGAAGATCGGCGCGGGGCGTCCGCGATCGGGCTGGGTGGGGGCGCATGCAACGGATCGTCGTCATCGGGGGCGGCTTTGCCGGATTGTGGAGTGCCATCGGCGCTGCGCGCCGACGCGAGGAGCTGGGGCTTGGGCACGCAGAGCTCGCCATCACGCTCGTCAACCGCGACGGCTTTCACGGCATCCGGGTGCGCAACTACGAGGCCGATCTCGGCCATCTCCGGGTGGCACTCCCCGCCGTGCTCGATCCCGTCGGCGTGTGTCACCTGTGCGGGACGGTGACCGGCATCGACCTCGACGGCCGCACGATCGCGGTGGCGACGCCGCAGGGCCGGCAATCCCTGGACTATGACCGGCTGATCCTGGCGGCAGGCAGCGAGGTGGCGTGGCCGGCCGTCGACGGTCTCGCCGAGCATGCCTTCAGCATCGACACGTTCGACGAGGCGGCCCGGCTCCATCGCCACCTGGCCGGGCTGGGGGGCGCCCCTGCCGGCGGGCGTGACACCGTCCTCGTCGTCGGTGCCGGCCTCACCGGGGTCGAGGCCGCCTGCGAGATGCCGGCCCGGCTGCGGGCGGCGCTCCCACCCGGCGTCCGGCCGCGGGTGATCCTGGCCGATCACGCCCCGCATGTCGGCTCGACCATGGGTGCGGAGGCCATCCCCGTCATCCGCGAGGCGCTCGATGCGTTGGGAATCGAGCAGCGCACCGGCGTCCGGGTCGTCGAGGTCGACCCAGCCAGGGCCACGCTCGACACCGGCGAGCGCATCGGGGCCGCCACCGTCGTCTGGACGGCCGGCATGCGTGCCAGCGGGCTGACGGCGCTCTTCCCGATCGAGCGCGACGCCCAGGGCCGGCTGCCCGTCGACCGGCACCTTCGCGTCGAGGGCCAGCCAAGCGTCTTCGCCGCCGGCGACTGCGCTCGCCTTCTCGTCGACGACACGCACGCGTCGGTGATGTCCTGCCAGCATGCCCGTCCAATGGGGCGCTTTGCCGGGCACAACGCGGTCGCCGACCTGATGGGGCAGCCGATGCTGCCGCTCCGCATCGACTGGTACGTCACCGTGCTCGACCTGGGCCCGTGGGGCGCTCTCTATACCCACGGCTGGGATCGCCGCGTGGTGGCGGTGGGGCCGGAAGCCAAACGAACAAAAGAGCTGATCAACCGCGTGCGGATCTATCCGCCGCAGACCGGAGATGCGCAGGCGCTCCTGGACGCCGCGGCGCCGACCATCCAGGCGCCGCCCGAGCGCTACAGCTGAGCTAGGGGCCCGTCGCGCCGGAGCGCATTCGGGCCCGGGCGGCCTCGACCAGCGCGGTATTGTCGGTGGCGGCGCTGCCGTCGGGCAGGTGGCAAGAATCCTCGAGGCCGATGCGGGAATCGTGGCCGAGCTCGAGGGCAAGTCCAAGAACGGGCCAGGTCGTGGCCTCGAAGCCGTGGGTCAGGCGGGGCAGGGCGATGCCGGCGGTGTCGAGCGCGGCGTTGATGGCACGGACGGTGGCGATGGCGTCGGCCGCGTCCGGCTCGACGGGCTCGATCAGGACGCGCAGGCAGCGCTGGGCGAGGCCGGATTCCGTGAGGAGCCGGACCTCATCGGCCGCACCGATGCCCGCCTCGACACCCACGCCCTTCTCGATCAAGGCGCGGCAGACCTCGATCGCACCCTCCTCCTCGAGATTGACCGAGGCGAAGTCGGGCAGCGTGGTCCAGGCGCGGATGAGCGCGAGACGCCTGCCGAGATCAGGCTCGATCCAGGCGCCGGTGCTGACGCCGAGCGGCACCTGCCCGCAGCGGGCGCGGACCGCCTCCATCGTGCGGGCGATGTCGTCGGGATGAAGCGACTCCCTGTGGTCGGCGCCGCGCACGTGGAGGTGCACCGCATCGGCGCCCGCCGACAGGCAGCGCGCCGAGGCCTCGGCCATGGCCTCGGGCGTCACGGGCAGGGCCGGGTGCTCGTGAGCCGCCCTGGCACCATTGATGCAGGCCTTGAGGAGCATGATGGTCCCGCCCGACCGCTGCGGGTCAGCCGGCGCCCAGGGCCTTCGCCTGCTCCCTCAGCACGTATTTTTGGATTTTTCCGGTCGAGGTTTTCGGCAGCGGGCCGAAGACCACGGTGCGGGGGATCTTGAAGCGGGCGATCTCCTGCCGACAGTGGGCGATCAGCTCGGCCTCGGTGACCGTGGCGCCGTCCCGCAGCGTGACGAACGCGCAAGGCGTCTCGCCCCATTTCTCGTCCGGCCGCGCAACCACGGCGGCGTCGATCACGTCGGGGTGTCGAAAAAGAGCGCCCTCGACCTCGATCGAGCTGATGTTCTCGCCGCCCGAGATGATGATGTCCTTCGAGCGGTCCTTGATCTCGACATAGCCGTCCTCGTGCATCACCGCGAGGTCGCCCGTGTGGAACCAGCCGCCGCGGAAAGCCGCCTCGGTGGCGCTCGGGTTTTTGAGATAGCCCTTCATGACGTCGTGGCCGCGCATCATGATCTCGCCCATCGTCGCCCCGTCGCGCGGCACGGGCGTCATGGTCTCGGGGTCCATGACCTCGAGGCCCTCGAGCACGGGATAGCGCACTCCCTGGCGGGCGAGCTTGTCGGCGCGGCCCTTGGCGTCCAGCGCCGCCCAGCCCTCCTGCCAGGCGCAGACGGTGGCCGGCCCGTAGACCTCGGTCAGCCCATAGACATGCGTCACCTCGATGCCGAGCCGCTCCATCCGCTCCAGCACCACCGCCGGCGGTGCCGAGGCCGCCGTCATCATCTTGACCGGCTGGGAGAAGGTCCGCCTTTCGCCCTCGGGCGCGTTGATCAGCATGCTCATGATGATCGGCGCGCCGCAGAGATGCGTGACGCCGTGCTCCGCCAGAGCCTCGAAAAAATCGTGTCGCTCGCCACGCGGCGCAGGCAGACCTGCGTGCCGGCCTGCAGGCAGATGGTCCAGGGAAAGCACCAGCCGTCGCAGTGGAACATCGGCAGGGTCCAGAGATAGACCGGGAAGTGCGGCATCTGCCAGACCAGGACGTTTCCCACCGCGTTCAGGTGGGCGCCCCGGTGGTGGTAGACGACGCCCTTCGGGTTGCCGGTGGTGCCCGAGGTGTAGTTGAGCGCGATCGCCTGCCACTCGTCGGCCGGCCAGAGCGGCTCGAACTCCGGGTCACCCTCGGCCAGCAGCGCCTCGTACTCGATGCTCCCCAGCCGCTCGGCATCGGCCGGCCCCAGCGCATCGGCGATGTCGATCACGAGCAGCTTTTTTGTCACCTGGGCCAGCGCCGCCTTGACCACCGGCGCGAACTCGGTGTCGGTCAGGAGCGCCTTGGCCTCGCCATGCTCGAGGATGAAGGCGATCGCCGCGGCATCGAGGCGATAGTTCAGCGGGTTCAGCACCGCCCCGCACATCGGCACGCCGTGATGCGCCTCGAGCATCGCCGGGATGTTGGGCGCCATGATCGCCACCGTCTCGCCCGGCTCGATGCCGCGCCGCTGCAGCGCCGAGGCGAGCCGCCGGCAGCGCCGCCGCAGCTCCCGGTAGCTCGTCTTCGCGTCTCCGTGGATCACCGCCGTCCGCTCGGGATAGACGTCGGCCGCCCGCTCGAGGAACGAGAGCGGCGTCAGCGGCGCGTGATTGGCGGCGTTCTGGTCGAGCCCGCTGGCATAGGGGCCGTGGTCGGGATGGACGGCGATCGGCAAGGGCTGGGCCTCCCTGGGCTTGTCCCGCCCGACATGCGGTATCGCCGACAAGGGCGCAAGCGCCGAGCCGTTCCAAGGCAGGCTCCAATCGGGGCCCCGGATAGGTTAGAGTGCAGCTTGGCCTATCAAGGGGATGGCCGTGGGCATCGAGGCATGGCTGCGTGGGCTCGGGCTGGAGAAGTACATCCAGCTTTTTGCCGCCAATGCGCTCGAGCTCGACGTCCTTTCCGAGCTCGCCGATGCCGACCTCAAGGAGCTCGGCATTCCGCTTGGCGACCGGAAGCGGTTGCTCAAAGCGGTGGCCGTGCGACAGCCGACCGCGGCAGAGGCGGCACCGACCACAGCGGGTTCCGTCGAGGAGCCGCCGGGCGAGCGACGTCAAGTGGCGGTGCTCTTTGCCGACCTCGTCGGCTACACCGCGCTCGCCCGCGAGCTGGATGCGGAGGAGGTCCACGAGCTGCTCGATGGCTTCTTCGTGGCCGTCGACCGCGTGATCGAGGAGCACGGCGGTGCCATCGACAAGCATATCGGCGACTGCGTCATGGGCGTCTTCGGCGCGCCCCTGGCCCATGGCAATGACGCGGAGCGGGCGGTCCATGCAGCGCTCGCCATCCGTGACGCGATGCCAGCTGTCTCCGCGCGCACCGCTCGTCAGCTGGCGGTCCATATCGGCGTCGCCAGCGGACAGGTCGTCGCCAGCGGAACGGGCGGAATTGGCCATCGAAGCTACACCGTCACCGGCGATTTGGTGAACCTCGCGTCACGCCTCACGGAGCTTGCCCCTCCTGGCGAGATCCTGCTCTCGGACGCCGTCCGCCACACCCTTGCCGAGCGGCTGGATTGCGACGACGCCGGCGCGCTCGAGGTGAAGGGCATCGAGAAGCCGGTCCGCGCCTGGCGGCTCCTTGGGCTGCGCTCCTCCGGTGATCTCGCCCCTCAGGCGCTGGTCGGGCGCGAGGGTGAGCTGCGGCAGCTGGTGGCCACGCTCGCAGGCTGCAGAGAATCGGGACGTGGCCAAGCCCTCTACCTGCGCGGCGAGGCCGGCATCGGCAAGACGCGACTGGTGGAAGAGGTCGTGCGCCTGGCGCGTGCGCAAGGCTTCGCCAGCCACGTCGGGCTCGTGCTCGACTTCGGTGCCGGCACAGGGCGCGATGCTATCCGCTCGCTGGTACGGAGCCTTCTGGGCGTGGCGTCCGGCGCCGATCCGGCGGCCCTAAACGACGCCGCAGAGCGGACGCTCGGCGCCGGCTTTGTGGCCGACGAGGATGCGGTCTTTCTCCACGACCTGCTCGACCTGCCGCAACCGCTCAAGCTGCGCGCGGTCTATGACGCCATGGACAACGCTGCGCGCAACCAGGGCAAGCGGCGCACCGTGGCACGGATCGCCCAGCGGGCGAGCAAGGCGCGGCCGCTGCTTCTCGTGGTCGAGGACCTGCACTGGGCAGACGAGCTGGTCTTGGCGCATTTGGCACGACTGGTGGCGGTGGCCGGAGAGCATCCAGTCATCATTGTGATGACTTCCAGGGCCGAGGGCGATCCGTTGGATGCCGCCTGGCGTGCGCGGCTTGCCGGTGCCCCACTGACGACAGTCGACCTCGGGCCGCTGCGGGCGAACGAGGCTCGCGTCCTCGCCGGAAGGGTCTTGCAGGCGAATGCGGCGTTTGCCGAGCGCTGCGTGGCGCGGGCCGCAGGGAATCCGTTGTTTTTGGAGCAGCTGCTGCGCCATGCCGACGTGGATGCCCGGACCGGTGTCCCCGCGTCGGTTCAGAACCTCGTGCAGGCGCGGCTCGACCGGCTCGAGCCGGAGGACAAGCAAGCCCTGCAGGCGGCCTCGGCGCTGGGGCAGCGTTTCGTGCCGGACTGCCTGCGGCACCTCCTGGGCCTTCCGGACTATGATCCCGGGCGGCTCGTCCGACAGTTCCTGATGCGCCCGCAGGCCGGCGAGCTGCTTTTCGTGCACGCGCTCATCCGCGAGGCCGTCTACGACACGCTGCTGCGGGCCCGGCGCCGCGAGCTGCATCGACGCGCGGCGGATTGGTATCGCCAGCGCGACACCGTGCTACGGGCCGAGCATCTCGAGCGGGCGGAGGACGAGGCGGCGCCTCGCGCATTCCTCGACGCGGCGAGATCGCAGGCGGCGGAGTACCGCCACCAGCAAGCGCGGCGACTGGCCGAGCGCGGGGTAGCGCTTGCGACCGACCGGGGCGACCGCTTCGCCCTCACCTGTTACCTGGGCCAGCTTCTCCACGATCTGGGCGCGATGGCCGAGGCCAGGGGCGCCTACGAGGCCGCTCTTGCGGCCGCGGGCGGCGATGCCGAGCGGTGCGAGGTGTGGCTCGGGCTCGCCGCCATCAAGCGGGTCACGGATGATCTTGATGGCGCCGTCGCCGACCTCGACCGCGCCGACGCGGTGGGGATGCTGTCGGACGGCGATCGTGCGCGCGCCTACCTTTTGCGCGGCAATCTCTGCTTTCCGAAAGGCGACATCGAGGGCTGTCTCGAGAACCATGGCAAGGCGCTCGGGATGGCCCGGCGGGTCGGTGCCGCGGAGCTCGAGGCGGCCGCGCTCGGCGGCCTTGGCGACGCCGACTATGTCCGCGGTCGCATGATCTCGGCGCATCGGCGCTTCGGCGCGTGCGTGGCCATCTGCGATGAGCACGGTTTCGGGCGCATCGGGGTGGCCAACGCCGCGATGGTCGGCATCACCCGGTTCTTCGCCTGCAACGACGTACGGGGCGCGTTGGCGGACACGCTTGCTGCCGCCGAGGCGGCGCGACGGGTCGGCCATCAGCGTGGCGAGATGGTGGCCCACATGGTGGCCGCCGAGATGCACGCGAACCTGGGCGAGCTCGCCGAGGCCAAAGCGCAGATCGGCGAGGTCGAGGCTCTAGCGGGGCGTCTCGGAGCTCGGCGGTTCGAGCCGCTCTACCTGAACTGTCACGCCAAGGTTCTGCGCGCGGAAGGGCGCAGCGCCGAAGCGCTGAAGCTGCTCGAGCGCTCCCTCGCGATCAGCCGCGAGACGGCCCTCGGCTTCTCAGGTCCGTCCGTTCTGGGCGCGCTCGCCCTTACGACCGACGACCCGCAGGTCCGACGTGAGGCGCTGGCCGAAGGGGAGAGCCTGCTGCGCGACGGCTCCGTGGCCCACAATCACTTCCGCTTCTACCGCGATGCCATCGACGCCAGCCTTCGGGTCGGCGAGTGGAGCGAAGCGGAGCGGCTTGCGTCCGCGCTCGAGGACTTCACGCGCCCCGAGCCTCTGCCCTGGACAGACTTCTACATTGCCCGAGGTCGTGCTCTCGCCGCCTGGGGCCGCGGGCAGATGGACGACACGACCAAGAGCATGCTCATCCATCTCATGGACGAGGCACGGCACGCCGGGCTCCGCCTTGCGCTCCCAGCGCTCGAGGAGGTGCTCGCCTCGGCCTGAGAAGCTCCAGGGATCAAAAGCTCAGCCACACCCAATCGTTCTCGAGCCCGACCATCAGGCGCCCTGCCGATGCGTAGCGGGCACTGGACTTCGAGGAGTGCTGCAAGAGCACGTGGGCGTCGCGGAAATGCCGCTGAAACGGCTTGTCCAGCCGGATCGAGGATGTGCCGATCGCGTCGTTCACGTGGCGCACGGCCTCGGCGCAGGCCTCGGCAGCGAAGCACACCGCCAGCTGCAGACGTATCTTCGCACCAGCCGACAGCCCCGAGCCGCTTGCCGCCACGTCGTCATAGGCTGCCCTTGCAGCGGCGTGGAGCGTGTCCCTCGATGCCTCTACCCGGGCCGCGGCCTTGCCCATCTGGTGCTGCACGAGCTGCTGCTCGCGCTGGGGCGTCTTGTTGTAGGCTGCGGTCTTCGTCTTGCAGATCCCGATCGCCTGGTCGACGGCCTGGGCGGCGACGCCTACCGATACGGTCGCCTCGCCGAGGATAGCGGTCCACGGCCACATCCGGAACAGCGGCCCCTCGAACCCGGGCGCCGGCCGGCTGAGCGGGCAGACCGGGGCCGTCAGCCGGTCCGGCACGAAGAGATCGCGCACGGCGTAGTCGGTCGAGCCCGTGCCGCGCATGCCGAACGTGTGCCAAGTGTCCAGGATCTCGGCCTCGCTGCGCGGAAAGAACACGCCGAACACCGTCGGCTCACCGGTAGCCGGGTCGAGCTTCGGCCTGTCGCCATCCATCTCCATGGCCGGCATGGCCAGCCACCGGGCCTGGTGAGATCCGCTACCGAATGGAACCTGCCCGGTGACCCGCCAGCCTCCGTCCACCCGCGCCGCTGCGGCAGGGGGATTGAGGGCACCTGCCGTCGTGGGCGGCCCGTCCTGAAAAAGCTCCCGCGCTCCCGCGGCGGGCAGCCAGGCCGCATAGGCGGAGATGGCCTGGTTCATCACGAGGTTCCACGCGGCAGCGGAATTGATCCGCGCAATGGCCTCCCAAACCCGCATCGCCTCGACGGGATGCAGCTCGAGGCCGCCATACGCCTTGGGAGCGAGCATGCCGAACAGACCCGCTTGGTACATTGCGTCGTACACCACGCCCGACAGCCTGCGGCTCGCCTCCGCGCTATCGGCGTGCTGTTCGATCGTCGGCCTCAATCGCTCGACGGCCTGCAGAAGAGCCTGGGTCACGGCAACTGCCTCCCTGCCGCAGACAAGGATTACAGCCTTGTAACATTGAGGCTCCGGGCCAAGCAACCCACTGCGGACGAGCCGAAACACTCCGGTCGCCGTATGGGCCGATGCCTATTGAGAGAGCCGGGTGTGGCTTCGGATGAGCTGGCGCGGCTTCGAGGTGTCGGCTGACGGACCCTGCCGCCGCTCTAGCTCGCCCGCACCTTCACATAGCTGCCCGGCGCGTCCTCGATGACCTCAAGCTCGCCGTCGCCGGGCTTGCGGGCGGGGACTTTGGGGCCGGCCTTGGCGCCGTTCCAGACGGCCCAGTCCTCCCACCAGGAGCCCGGATGCTGGGTGGCGCCGGCGAGCCATTCGTCGGGATCGGCCGGCAGGGCGTCGTTGGTCCAAAAGCCGTACTTGTTAGCCGCCGGCGGGTTGACGATGCCCGCGATGTGGCCGGAGCCGGCGAGAACAAAACGCTTCTCGCCCTGATAGATCTGGGTGGCGGCGTAGGTGCTCTTCCAGGGGGCGATATGATCCTCCCTGGTCGACACCCAGTAGATCGGGCCTTTTACTTTTCGCAGGTCGATGGGGGTGCCGCAGAGGGTGACGGCACCGGGCTCGATCAGCTTGTTCTCGTGGTAGCAGCGGCGCAGGTAGAAGCTGTGCATGGCGGCCGGCATGCGCGTGCTGTCCGAGTTCCAGTAGAGGAGGTCGAACGGAAACGGCTCCTTGCCCAGGAGATAGTTGTTGATCACGAACGACCAGATGAGGTCGTTGGCGCGCAGCAGGTTGAAGGTTGTTGCCATCTCGGCGCCGTCGAGATAGCCGCGCTTGGACATGCTCTCCTCGAGTGCCGCCAGCTGCTCCTCGTCGATGAAGACGCCGAGCTCGCCGGGGTCCTTGAAGTCGACCAGCGCCGTGAAGAAGGTGACGGCCTTGAGCCGCGTGTCGCGCTTGGTCGCGAGATAGGCCATGGTGGAGGCCATCAGCGTGCCGCCCAGGCAATAGCCGATCGCCGTGGCCTCACGCTCGCCCGTGGCCTTCCGCATCGCGTCCAGCGCCGCCAGCGGGCCCTCCTGCATGTAGTCCTCGAAGCTCTTGTGGGCGAGCTTCTCGTCGGGGTTGACCCAGGAGACGACGAAGGTGGTGAAGCCCTGCTCGACGCAGAAGCGGATGAAGCTGTTCTTGGGCTGCAGGTCCAGGATGTAGAACTTGTTGATCCAGGGCGGCACGATCAGGAGCGGCCGCTTGTGGACCTGCTCGGTCGTCGGCTCGTACTGGATGAGCTGCATCAGATCGTTCTGGAAGACGACCTTGCCCGGCGTGGTGCCGACGTTCTTGCCGATCTCGAACGCGTCGAGGTCGGTCATCCTGATCGCGAGGCGCCCCCGCCCACGATCGAGGTCGTCGAGCATGTTCTTGAGACCCTTGAGGAGGTTCTCGCCGCGGGTCTCGATCGTGAGCTTGAGGACCTCGGGGTTGGTCGCGACGAAGTTGGTCGGCGCCAGCGCATCGACGAACTGGCGCGTGTAGAAGTCGACCTTCTGCTGCGTCTTGTCGTCCAGGCCCTCCTGCTCCTTGACCGCCTCGACGAGGAAGCGGGAGGTCAGGAGGTAGGACTGCTTGATGAAGTCGAAGAGGACGTTGTCGTTCCAGGCCGCGTCCTTGAAGCGCCGGTCGCCCCGCTCGGGGGCGATCACCGGATCCGGCTCCTGGCCCATCAGCCGTTGCGTCGTGCCGTGCCAGAGGCGCAGATAGTCCTGCCACAGGCTGAACTGTGCCTGCATCATGTCCACCGGGTTGGCCATGAGCTGGGTCGTGAGCTCGAGGAAGGCGCTGCCTACGGAGTTGGGATTGAGGCCGCCCGCATTGCCGTTCGCGGCTTGCTGGCGCGCGAGGAACTCCTCGACCAGCGTCCGGCTCTTCTCGGCGATCTCGCCCATGATCCGCGCGACGTCCTCACGCTGCGCGTCGATCTGGGCTTCCTGTTGCTCCGCCATGCAGCGATCCCCTATCATCCAGGTCGTGCCCGGACCGCTCGGGCGCCAGCGAGGAGCCCAGTTCGATCGTTAGCCCGAGCGCCGCACCCGACGAAACTACCGGCCGTCCCCGGCGGACGTCGGGCCCCTTACTAGACGATCCCCGGGCCGGCGCCAACGGCGGGCCGCCGCGGCACGATGGTGCTGTGATGATCATGAACCGTGGGGGCGCCACCCGGGTTCCCGGCATCGGACGGTGGTGGGCCCTGCCACTAGCCCTGCTGCTGGCGGCGGCCGGCTGCACGCAGCAGCGGAGCGGCGCCGGGACGGCCCAGCCGCAGCTCACCGACGTGCCCGCGCTGCCGCATCTCACCTACTCGATCGAGCAGCGCCAGGCGATCGGCAACGAGCTGCTCGCGGATCAGGCGAACGCCCGTTACGAGGGCGAGCGGCTGCGTCATCAGACGGGGCAGCCGGGGGCCGCGCCGCCGCAGCCTCAGGCCCCGGCCACCATGCCGCCGGTGCCGCCCTCGACCGTTGCCGTCAATGGCCAGCCCAACGCCGAGGTGGCCTATGTGCGCGAGCAGGTGCGGAACGAATCGGACGATGGCAGCCTCACGAGCTTCGTAAGAAGGCTCGTTCACGGCGAGCCGCCCGCCACGCCGTCGACCCCGGTCGACACGGCCGGCTCCACGACGGCGGCAGCAGCCGCGTCTGAGCAGCCTGCGGCGGCAGCAAGTGCCAAGCCGACGAAGCAGAAGAAGGGGGCGCCGGCGAGGACCCCCGCCCTCGACGGCCTAGTGAGCTATCTGGGCGGCCTTCTCGGAATCGAACCTTTCCAGCCCAAGGCCGTGTCGCCGTCGGCCGCGCCCAAGCCCGCTGGCGCCAAGGAGGCTGCGGCGCCTGCATCGTCGCCGGCCCCCGCGCTCACGGCGGTGCCGCGGGCGTTGACACCGGCCACGGCGCCGACAGCTTCCGCCGCGACCGCCGAGAAGGAGCAGGATCGGCTGCCGCTCTCGGTGATCGCGGGCGAGCAGGCGGCCGGGCAAGTGCGTTTCACGAGCGGGCTCAGCCGTCCCGGCGGAGGCGACGCAGCAGCTGCGCACGCTCGTCGATCAGGCCCGGGTCATGGGTGCCGGCCTTCGCGTCGTCGGCCACGCCTCCGACCCCGCCGAAAGCCTCGACCGGGCGCGGGCGGTGGCCGAGGAGCTGGTGAGCCTGGGCGCCCCTGGCGACCGGCTCGACGTCGAGGCCGGTGGGCCCGGCGAGGCGACGCTCGTCTATCTGTCGCCGCACCGCACCTCCTGACGCCGGCCGTGTCCCGGCTGACGACCGCCACGTCGTGGCCGACGCCGCCTATGTCCTGGCCGCCGGGCGTGCTAAAGGGCAGGCAGAGAGCGTTGCCCGCGACGGCGTCGCCGTTCGGGCCTGTTGGATGCTGCGCGCGGGTGAGGGGATGAGAGAGCCCGAGTTCCACCGGATCAGGCGCCTGCCGCCCTACGTCTTCGCCGAGGTCAACCAGATGAAGGCTGCGGCCCGGGCGGCCGGCCGCGACATCATCGATCTCGGCATGGGCAATCCCGACGGCGCCACGCCCAAGCACATCGTCGACAAGCTCGTCGAGACCGTGCGCGACGGCAAGACGCATCGCTACTCCGCCTCGCGCGGCATCCCGGGCCTGAGAAGGGCGCTGGCCGGCTACTATGCCCGGCGCTTCGGCGTCAGGCTCGATCCCGAGACCGAGGTCTGCGTGACGCTGGGCTCGAAGGAGGGCCTGGCCAACCTCGCCCAGGCGATCACGGCGCCCGGCGACACCGTTCTCGTGCCGAACCCGAGCTATCCCATCCACGCCTTCGGCTTCATCATCGCCGGGGCCGGCATCCGCCACGTGCCGTTCGGACCGGGCGTCGACCTGATGCGCGAGCTGGCGCATGCGGCCGAGCACTCGGTGCCGGCGCCGACCGCGATGATCCTCAACTTTCCCTCGAACCCGACGGCGCTGACCTGCGATCTCGCGTTCTTCAAGGAGGCCGTGGCCTTCGCCAAGCGGCGCGAGATGTTCATCCTCTCCGACGTCGCCTACGCCGAGATCTATTTCGACGGCGAGCCGCCGCCCTCGATCCTCGAGGTCGAGGGCGCCTTCGACGTCGCCGTCGAGTTCAGCTCGCTCTCCAAGACCTACTCGATGCCGGGCTGGCGGATCGGCTTCGCGGCCGGCAATCGCCGCCTCATCGCCGCCTTGGCACGGATCAAGAGCTATCTCGACTATGGCGCGTTCACGCCGATCCAGGTGGCGGCGACGGCCGCCCTGAACGGCCCGCAGGACTGTGTCGAGGAGGTCCGCACCCTCTACCGCGAGCGCCGGGATGTGCTGGTCGACGGCCTGACGAAGGCCGGCTGGGCCGTGCCGCGGCCCTCGGCCACGATGTTCTGCTGGGCGCCGCTCCCCGAGCGCTTCGCAGGGCTGGGCTCGCTCGGCTTCGCCAAGCTCCTGCTCGAGGAGGCCGACGTCGCGGTCGCCCCGGGCCTGGGCTTCGGCGAGTACGGCGACGGCCATGTCCGCCTCGCGCTTGTCGAGAACAAGCACCGGCTGCGGCAGGCGGTGCGCAGCATCAAGGCCTTCCTTGCGCGGCACGGCAATGTCGAGCCGGCATCGGTGCGCCGGGTAGCCTAGCGCGTGAGCGAGGATCTGAAGGTTGGCATTGCCGGGCTCGGCACGGTCGGCGCCGGCACGCTGGCCCTTCTGCGACGCAACGAGCGGCTGATCGAGCAGCGCACCGGCAGGCGCCTCGTGGTCACGGCGGTCAGCGCCCGCGACCGGGCGCGAGAGCCGCGGCGTCGACCTCGACGCTGTGCGCTGGCACGACGACGCGCGCTCGCTCGCCGAGGACCCCGAGGTCGACGTCGTCGTCGAGCTGATCGGCGGCGCCGACGGCGTGGCGCTCGAGCTGTCGCGGCGGGCTCTTGCCGAGGGCAAGCCGGTCGTCACCGCCAACAAGGCCATGCTGGCCCATCACGGTGCCGAGCTGGCGCGGCTGGCCGAGAGGGCCGGCGTGACGCTCGCCTTCGAGGCGGCCGTCGCGGGCGGCATCCCGATCGTCAAGACCCTGAGGGAAGGCCTGGCCGCGAACCGGCTGCAGCGCGTCTACGGCATCCTCAATGGCACCTCGAACTACATCCTGACGGCGATGCGCGAGACCGGCCGCGACTTCGCCGACGTCCTGGCCGAGGCGCAGGCGCTGGGCTACGCCGAGGCCGACCCGAGCTTCGACGTCGACGGCGTCGACGCGGCCCACAAGCTGGCGCTCCTGGCCTCGCTCGCCTTCGGCGGCAATCCCCGCTTCGATGCCATCTCATGTCGAGGGCATCCGCCATGTCACCGCGGTCGACATCGCCTTCGCCGAGGAGCTGGGCTACCGGATCAAGCTTTTGGGCGTGGCCCGCCTGACCGAGGCCGGGCTCGAGCAGCGCGTCCATCCGGCCATGGTCGCGAAGGACGCGCCGATCGCGCAGGTCGGCGGCGTGCTCAACGCCGTCGTCGCCGAGGGCTCGGACGTCGGCTCCGTGATGCTCGAGGGCAGGGGGGCCGGTGCCGGGCCCACGGCCTCGGCGGTCGTGGCCGACCTCATCGACATCGCCCGCAATGTCACCGCAGCCACCCTTCGGCGTGGCCACGGCACGGCTCGAGGACCACCGGATAGCCCCGATGGCGGCGCATCGGGGCAGCTACTACATCCGCCTCATGGTGGTCGATCGCCCGGGCGTGCTGGCCGACATCGCCGCCGTCCTGCGCGACCACGACGTCTCGATCGAGGGGCTGATCCAGCGCGCTCGCAACCCTGGCCAGCCGGTTCCGATTGTCCTCACCAGCCACGAGACGACCGAGGCCGCGATGACGCTGGCCCTCGAGCGCATCGGCCGGCTGCAGGCGGTCCTCGAGCCGCCACGGATGATCCGTATCGAGACGCTTTAGACGGGCCTCCAGGCGGCGGCCCGAGCAAGAGGTGGGGATATGACCGAGTACCAGAGCGAAGACCGCAATCTCGCGCTCGACAGCGTGCGCGTCACCGAGGCCGCGGCCCTCGCGGCCTCGCGGCTGATGGGCCGTGGCGACGAGAAGGCGGCCGATCAGGCGGCGGTCGACGCGATGCGTCAGGCCCTGAACGTCCTCGACATCGACGGCACCGTGGTGATCGGCGAGGGCGAGCGCGACGAGGCGCCGATGCTCTTCATCGGCGAGCGGGTCGGCACCGGCAAGGGCCAGAAGGTCGACATCGCCCTCGATCCGCTCGAGGGCACCACGATCACCGCCCGCGGCGGCCCCAATGCCATCGCCTGCCTCGCCATGGCCCCGCATGGTGGCTTTCTCAACGCGCCCGATACCTACATGAGCAAGATCGCGGTAGGCGGCGGCCTGCCGGCGGGTGTCATCGACATCACGGCGTCTCCCCAGGAAAATCTCGGCCGTCTCGCCGAGGCCAAGGATGTGGCGGTCGAGGATCTCGTCGTCCTGGTGCTCGACCGGCCGCGCCACCAGGATCTCATCGCCGCCGTGCGCAAGTGCGGGGCGCGCATCCGCCTGATCAGCGACGGCGACGTGGCCGGCGTCATCGCCACCTCGCTCCCGGATGCCGCCATCGACATCTATATGGGCACCGGCGGCGCTCCCGAGGGCGTGCTGGCGGCGGCGGCACTGCGCTGCATCGGCGGCCAGTTCCAGGGCCAGCTCCTTTTCCGCACCGAGGACGAGAAGGGTCGGGCCCGACGGATGGGCGTCGAGGATCTCGATCGCGTCTATGACCTCGAGGACCTGGCCCGCGGCGACGTGATGTTCACCGCCACCGGCGTCACCGACGGCACCATGCTGAAGGGCGTGCGGCGCATCGGCACCAAGGTCTTCACCCACTCGATCGTCATGCGCTCGAAGTCGGGCACGGTGCGGACCATCGAGGCCGAGCACAACCTGCAGCGCAAGTCGGCCTTCGTGCCGCACTTCACCCACTGAGGCCCGCCATCGTCCGCGGCGCATGAGGATCGACGGCACCGTCTCCGGGCGTCCCTGGCGGCTTGCCGAGGCGCCCGCCGAGACGGCGCTCGCGATCAGCCAGCGTCACGGGCTGGGCGAGCTGATCGGCCGGGTCCTCGCCGGCCGCGGCCTCGGGTTGGACGCGGTGCCGGCTTTTCTCGAGCCGCGGCTGCGCGACTGGCTGCCCGATCCGTCCCATCTCCTCGATCTCGATCGGGCGGCGGCGCGGCTCGCCGACGCGCTGGCAGAGGGCGAGCGGTTCGGCATCATCGGCGACTACGATGTCGATGGAGCCGCCTCGTCGGCGCTCCTCGTCCGCTTCGCCCGCGCCTTCGGGGTCGATCCCGTCGTTCTCGATCCCCGACCGGCTGGTCGACGGCTACGGCGCCAGCGCCGCGGCGCTCGACCGGCTGGCCCTGGCCGGCTGCCGCCTGGTCTTCTGCCTCGACAACGGCACCACCGCCTTTGCGGCGCTGGCGCACGGCACCGCCGCCGGCCAGGAGATCGTCGTCGTCGACCACCACACGGCCGAGGCGCAGCTGCCCGAGGCGCTGGCGGTCGTCAACCCGAACCGGCTCGACCAGACGAGCCCGGTTGGCCACTTGGCCGCGGTGGGGGTCACCTTTCTTCTCCTCATCGCCACGGGACGCGAGCTGCGCCGCCGGGGGCAGGGCCAGCGGGTGGCCGATCTTCTGGGCTGGCTCGACCTCGTGGCGCTCGCCACCGTCTGCGATGTGGTGCCGCTCCAGGGCCTCAACCGCGCCTTCGTCCGCCAAGGGCTGAAGGTCGCCGGGCGGAGCCGGGCGCCGGGCCTGGCGGCGCTCGCCAGGGCCGCCGGGGTGGCGGAGCTGCGCGACGGCTGGCAGCTCGGCTTCGCGCTGGGCCCTCGCATCAATGCCGGCGGGCGCCTCGGCCAGTCCGACCTCGGCGTGCGCCTCCTGACGACCGACGACGCGGCCGAGGCAGAGGGCATCGCAGCCCAGCTCGACGGGCTCAACCGCGAGCGCCAGGCGCTCGAGCGCGGCCTGCTCGAGGCGGCCGAGGCCGCCGTGCGTCCCCAGCTCGAGGCGGGCAGGGCGGTGCTGCTGGCGGCGGGGCAGGGTTGGCATGCGGGCGTGCTGGGCATCGTCGCTGCCCGTCTCGTCGAGCGTTTCCACCGGCCGGCCTTCGTCATCGGGCTCGATGAGGGGATGGGAAAAGGCTCGGGCCGCTCGGTGCCGGGGGTGGATCTGGGCGCCCTCGTGATCGCCGCGCGCCGGGCCGGGATCCTGAGCGAGGCGGGCGGCCACGCCATGGCGGCCGGGCTCACGATCGACGCGGGCCAGCTCGACCGTTTCGCCGCCTTCCTCGAGGAGCGCGTGGCCTCCGCCGGCGGCCCGGCGGCGTTGCCCGAGCTTCTGCTCGAGGGCGCTCTTGCGGTGGGCGGGGTCACGGCCGGCCTCGCTGGCCAGCTCGAGCAGGTGGCACCCTTCGGCGCCGGCAACCGCGAGCCGCGCTTTTGTCTGATGGACGCGCGCGTGGCGACCGTGCGCGAGGTGGGCAGCGGGCATCTCTCCTGCATCCTCGCCGGCACGACGGTGGGCCGCCTGAAAGCCATCGCCTTTCGCGCCGCGGACCAGCCCTTGGCCCGGGTGCTGCGCCCCGACGCCGGCCCGCTGCGCCTCGCTGGCCGCATCAAGCTCGACCGCTGGCGCGGCAAGGAGGAGCCGGGCTTCCAGATCGACGACGCCGCCCCCGCCCGATCCTCGCCTTGATCTGCCCGGCCGCGCCCATTACACGGTCTCTCGTCGTCCCCATCGTCTAGAGGTCAGGACGTCACCCTTTCAAGGTGAAGACACGGGTTCAATTCCCGTTGGGGACGCCAACAGCATCAGCGCATTCTCCAGGCTTCGCTCCGGTCGTGCCGGGCGCCGGCGGATCGGCCGGGTCGGATCAGCTGTCGGCCAGCGGGATGTTGAGGCGGCTGGCGGCGCCGTTGATGTGGGCACGCATCGCGGCGCGGGCGCGACCTGGATCGCCGGAGCCGATGGCCTTGAGTATGGCCGCGTGCTCGGCGATCGTGATCTCCACCACGCTCTCGAGATTGTGCGCGGTGCGCGTGGCGATGATGGTCTCGCGCATTTGCTCGGCGAGGAAGGTGACGAAGGTCGCGATGTACGTGTTGTTGGTCGCTCGCGCCACCTCGCGGTGAAAGGCCAGATCGGCGTCGACCCCGCCCTCGCCCCACTTCTCCGCACCCCGCATCTGCTCGAGGCTGTCGCCGATGCGGACGAGCTGCTCGGGTGTCGCCCGCGCCGCCGCCTGGGCCGCGGCTTCGATCTCGAGGATGGCGCGCAGCTCGAACAGGCTGCGGATCGCCTCGACATCCTCGAGGCTCGCGGCCTCGATGCGCAATGTCCCACGCTGCTCGGGCCGGATGACGAAGGCGCCTACACCCTGCCGCGACTCGACGATGCCGTCGGCGCGCAGGCGCGCGATGGCCTCGCGCACCACGTTGCGGCTGACCCCCAAGGAGGTCGACAGGTGCTGCTCGGTCGGCAGGCGGTCCCCGGGCTTCAGCCGCCCCTCGACGATCTCCTTGGTGATCAGGGCCGAGACTCGGGTGGGCAGATGGGGGGTACGGCCCAGTTGCGCGAACCGCGGGAGCATCGGCATCCTTCCTCGTTCCCCATCCCGATGGACAGGACGGCGCAGGGGCGCCGTCAGGCCGCAGGATCGGGGACCAGCTAGGGGCCTCGGACGACGGGGCGACAGCGCCGCCGGGATGGCCTCGTCTCTTTCGTCTCCATGCCCAAGGCCGTGGCCCGGCGGCCTTTTTCCAGTTGTCCTACCATAGGCTGACATGACATAAGGCGGCAACAATGAAGAGAGGGTTCCGCCGCCCCTGATCGCCCCTTGCCGGCTTTGGCGCCGGTCGTGGGCGAGGGGGTGGGATACGGAGGGGAGGTGCTCGATGTACGTCACGAGCGCGGGCGAGAAGGTTTTCGTGATCGACGGGCACGTCCATCTCTGGGACGCGCGCGAGAGCAACCGACGCAACCGCTACGGCCTGACCTTCATCGAGAGCTTCTGGGGCAGCCATGTCGGGTTGACGCCGCCGGAGCAACGCTGGCCGTGGGAGCGCTTTCTCTATTACGGCGTCGACACCGCGGTGCGGGATCTCTTCGTCGACGGCTATTGCGACATGGCCATCGCGCTGCCGACCTATCTCCGCGAGTTCTATGTCGACGGCTTCAACACGACCGAGCAGTGCGCCGCCCTCAAGGCGGCCCGGCCGGATCAGGTGATCCTCGATGGCCGCGCCGACCCGCGCGACGGCGCGGAGGGGCTGGAGCAGCTGGAGGCCGACCGCGAGCGCTATGGGATCAAGGGCCTCAAGCTCTACACGGCCGAGTGGCGCGGGGAGTCCAAGGGCTACAGCCTCAAGGACGACATGGTCGGCCGGCTGATGGAGAAATGCCAGACGCTCGGCATCAAGAACATTCATATCCACAAAGGCCCGACGATCCACCCCTTGAGCCTCGATGCCTTCGACGTGCGCGATGTCGACGACGTCGCCACCGCCTTTCCCGACCTCAACTTCATCATCGACCATTGCGGCATGCCGCGGACCGACGACTTCTGCTGGATTGCGGGCCAAGAGCCCAACGTCTATGGCGGGCTCGCGCTGATCCCCTCCTTCATCTACGCGCGGCCGCGCTACTTCGCGAACATGCTGGCCGATCTTCTTTTCTTCCTGGGCCCGGACCGGCTGATCTTCGGCAGCGACTACGCCATCACGAGCCCGAAATGGATCATCGAGCATCTGATGGCGTTCGAGCTCGACGACGAGACGGCGAAGGAGGCCGGCACGCAGCTGACCCTTGAGGTCAAGCGCAAGATCATGGGCCTCAATGCGGCCAAGCTCTACGACATCGAGGTCGCTCCGGAGTTCCTCGGTGCCGGCGGGCCGGTGACCCATGCGGCCTGAGGGCCAGGCCCGATCGCCCGTGGCGGCCCAGGTCTGGGCCGCGCTGGACGAGGTTCAGGATCCCGAGCTCGACCGCTCGGTCGTCGCCATGGGGTTCATCGAGCGCGTGCTGGTCGAGGGCGGCGATGCCACGGTCGAGTTCCGCCTGCCCACCTTCTGGTGCGCTGCGAACTTCGCCTTTCTGATGGCCTGGGACATGCGGGCGACGGTCGAGGCCGTGCCCGGCATCGCGCGGGCCCATATCCGCCTGCTCGACCATTTCGCGGCGGAGAGGATCAATGCCGGGGTTGCCGAGCGGCGCCGGTTCGAGGAGGTCTTCGGCGGTGAGGGCGGCAGCGGCCTCGACGCCCTGCGGCGCACCTTCCTCGAGAAGGCCTATCTGACCCGGCAGCTCGCGGTGGCGGACGACCTCAAGGCAGCCGGCCATCCCGGAAGCGTCGTCATCAGCCTCGATGTCGGGGATCTGACGCGTGAGGCCGCTGCGGCCGGCGGGGCGCTGCCCGGGCTGGTCACCCGCTATCTGAGCCTGCGCGAGGCGATCCTCGGCCGGCTCGGCGAGGCCGACCCGGCGTTCGTCACCCTCGAGGGGGAGCGCCTCCCAGAGCAGCGGCTCGCCGACTACTGGCGGGACTCCCGGCGAAGCCTTCGCACCATGGCTGCCAACGCCGAGATGTGCCGCATGCTTCTCGACGCCCGCCGCAGTCACCCCGTGCCCGCAGCCCAATGCTGAAGGCTCGGGAGGCATGAGGCCCCCGGGGGCGCGGTTCATCGCCCTCTCAGGTTGGACCGGGCGGCATGCGGCATGGGCCGCTCGCCCCCGTGGAGCATCCGGTCGTCGCCGGGCCGATTGAGCCCGATGCCGGCCGGCCGTTGAGACGCGGCAACGAGGCTGAAACACAAGTGCCGGGCCCACCGCGCCGGGCCTATCGGCAAGATTAGGGAGCTGACCGATGAAGGATTATCTCTCCGCCCGGATCTCGCGTCGCGGGGCGCTGGCGGGCTTGGCCTCGGCCAGTGCCCTCGCCGCCGGCGGCCTGCCGGGAAGGGTGCTCGCCGCCGAGCAGCGCTTCGTGCCCTACAGCAACAAGAGCCTCGACTTCTACTTCTTCGTCGCCCAGCAGGAGGCGGTGAAGCGGGCGGTCGAGGGCAAGGGCTGGCGCTATCAGGCGCTGAACGCGAACTTCGACAACACGACCCAGCTCAAGCAGTGGTCGACGCTGCTCTTGAGCAATCCCTCGGCCATCATCAGCGACCCGATCGACAGCCAGGCCATCGTCAGCTCGATCAAGAAGTACAACGCGCGCAATATTCCCGTCGGCATCATCGACACGCCGGCCACCGGCGGCAATGTCGCGATCACCGTCGACTTCGACAATTACGCGGGCGGTGTCATGGCGGCCAATGCCATCATCGACCGGCTGAAGAAGAAGTACGGCCAGCCCAAAGGCATCGTGCTCAACTGCTACGGCGCCCTGCAGAGCGTTGCCTGGCGCCTGCGCAAGGAAGGCATGGATTCGGTCTTCAAGCAGTATCCTGACATCCAGTATCTGGCTCGCCCGACCGAGGGCATGCTCAAGAACATGCTGAGCGTGACCACCGACACGCTGTCGCAGTACCCCAATCTCGACGCCGTGCACGCGCCCAGCGACACGCCCTCGCGCGGCATCGTCACGGCGCTGCAGCAGAAGGGCAAATGGAAGAAGCGCGGCGAGGACGGCCACGTGATCTTCGTCAACATCGACGGAGAGCCGATCTCGCTGGAGTGGATCCGCGACGGCTACATGGACGCCGAGGTCTCACAGGATCCGGTGGCCTACGCCCAGATCACCGTCGAGATGCTGGACAAGTACAGCTTCCAGAACAAGCCCGTGCCGCTCGGGCCATACGAGAACAAGGAGTATTACTGGGAGAAGGGCGAGATCAAGCAGTCGGAGAGCGGCCCGAGCCTGGTGATCCCGCCCTTCATTATCGACGAGTCGAACGTGAAGGACAAGCGGCTCTGGGGTGCCATCACGTACAATGACTGGGGCCTCCACTACAAGTGAGCCACGGGCGACGGCGAGATCCGGCATCAGCATAGGGTAGGTTGCCGATGGAGCGGGCATCGTCCCCGGAAGGGAGGCGCATGGATGGTCGTGGCGAGCGCGAGCCCGTCGGGGCGCTGCTCCGCGTCCAGGATCTCGTCAAGCGCTACCCTGGCGTGCAGGCGCTCAAGGGCGTGTCGGTCTCGGTACGCAAGGGCGCCATTCACGGCCTGCTGGGCGAGAACGGTGCCGGCAAGTCGACGCTGGTGAGCATCATCGCCGGCTTGCAGGCACCGACCAGCGGCGAGGTCTTCCTCGACGGACACGCCGTCACCGGCGCCGACGTGCGGGCCATGGAGGAGCAGGGCCTCTTCCTCGTGCCGCAGGAGCCGATGATCGTCCCGCATCTCTCGGCCGCCGAGAACCTGGCGCTCGGCCGCTGGCCGAAACGCGGCGGGTTCCTCATCGACACGCGCCGGATGATGGCGGATGCGTGCAAGGAGCTGGCCGATACCGGCATCCGGCCCGAGATCGAGGCCGGCCTGCTCTCCGCCGTCGACAAGCGCAAGCTCAACATTCTGCGCGTCCTCTTCAGCGGCGCCCGCTGCATCATCCTGGACGAGCCCACGGCGGCGCTCACCGTGGCCGACCGCGGCCAGCTCTTCGGCTTCATGCGCGATCTGCGGGCGGGCGGCGTCACCTTTCTCTTCATCTCGCACTACAATGAGGAGATCCTCGAGATCTGCGACTGCCTCACCGTCCTGCGCGACGGCGAGGTGGCTGCCGACGTGGCCGGCCTCGAGGGCACGACCTCCGAGCAGCTCTCGCAATGGATCACCGGGCGCGGTGTCGATCTTTATGAGCGGCAGAGCGCCTCGGCCGGCGCCTCGGAGGAGGGCGACTGGGTCGTCCGCGGCCTGCGCTGCGGACCCTTGAGCGTGCCCGAGCTGACCTTGCGCAAAGGCGAGATCATGGGCTTCGCGGGCCTGCCCGGCTCGGGTGCCAAGGAGCTGGGCAAGACCCTCTTCGGCCTCAGCCCGGCATCGGAGGGCACGCTCGGCCATCGGGGTGGAGAGCATCGACTGCCGCGGCGGCCATCGGAGGCCCTCCTGCACAAGATAGCCTATCTCTCCGACGACCGGCGCAAGGAGGGGATCGTCGACCTCTTCTCCATTGCCCAGAACGTGACGCTCTCCTCACTCGGCAGCTTCTCGCGCCTCGGCATGCTCGACCTCGGCCGCGAGACCCGGACGGCCGAGGATCTGGCCGGGCGGCTGCAGATCAAGGCTGAGAGCGTGCGGAGCGAGGCCGGCCATCTCAGCGGCGGCAACCAGCAGAAGGTGTGCCTCGGCCGGGTGATCGCGACCGGCCCCGAGCTCCTGATCATCGACGAGCCGTCCCGCGGCATCGATGTCGGGGCCAAGGAGGAGGTCTACCGGATCATCGACCAGCTGGCGGGCAGCGGCATGAGCGTCGTCGTGATCAGCAGCGACCTCGACGAGCTGATGCGCACGGTCGACCGGATCTGCCTCTTCGCCGACGGCCGGATCGTCGCGGTCCGCGAGCGGGCGCACGTCACCAAGGAGGAGATCCTGGAGATCGCCTTCTCGGCCGGAGCACCGGCAGGGGCCGCGGCCGCGCGCTCGGCCACCGTCACGTAACCTCGAGGATTGAGACTGCCATGGCGGCGACCAGCTCGATGACCTCAACGGAGCGCCAGCAAGGCTCGAGCGCCAACCGGCTGATCTCGAAGATCCTGCTGCACAGCGTCTGGCTGTGGCTTGCCATCCTGTGCGTTATCTTCGGGATGCTGAACCCGTTCTTCCTGACCATCACCAACCTCAAGAACGTGCTGATCCAGGCCACCGTGCTGGGCCTTTTGGGCATGGCCCAGGCGATGCCGCTGCTGGTGGCCGAGATCGACCTCTCGATCGCCGGCAATATCGGCTTCTCCTCGGTCGTGGGCGCCCTTGCCATCAGCGAGCTCGGCCTGCCCACGGGCCTGGGGATCCTGCTCGGCATCGGCACGGCCACGCTGATCGGCGCGCTGAACGGCATCTTCGTCACGCGGCTGCGCATGGTCTCGCTGATCGAGACCCTGGGCATGATGATCATCCTGCAAGGGGCGCTCCTGGCGATCAGCCAGGGCAAGACGATCACCGACCTCACCGACGCTTACACCTGGATCGGCCAGGCCACCTTCCTGACCTGGCCGATCATGCCGCTGGTCTTGATCCTCGTTTACGTCATCATGACCGTGGTCCTACGGCGCACGGTGCTGGGCCGCAGCCTCTATGCCACCGGCGGCAACGCCCAGGCCGCCTTCACCGCCGGCATCCGCACGGACAGGATCAAGATCGCGGCCTTCGCGATCTCCGGCCTCCTGACCGGCATCGCCGGCTACCTCCTGGCCGCCTGGCAGATGGCCATCACCTCCGACCAGGGGCAGAGCTTCCTGCTCTACTCGATCGCGGGTCCCATCATCGGCGGGGTCAGCGTCTTCGGCGGCCGCGGCAACACGCTCGGGATCTTCGGCGGCGTCCTGCTCTTGACCGTCATCGACGTGGGCCTCGCGATCACCGCCGTGCCCTCCTTCTACGTGACGATGGCGGGCGGCGTGCTCATCTTCATCGCCGTCGCGGTCGATGCCATCCGTGTCAACTTCCTCGCCCGCGCCTGACCTTGGGCGAACCGCTCGCGAGCGCGCCGGCCGGCGTGGGGCCGGGCGTCATGCCATGCTGCCGTCTCAGGAGGCCGCCGCCCGGGCGGTCTGCTGGGCCTTCGGCGGGGGGGCGGGGCAGCCCGCATTCTGCATCAGGATGGAGCGGCCGGCGCCGGAGAAGAGGCGGTCGCGGCGGATGGCCCGCACGTGGCTGGCGCTGACGGCACCCGGGATGCTGGCCGCGAGCGCCGCCGCGTCGAGCAGCAGGTCGAGGTCGATGCCGGTCTCGACGCCGAGACGGGCGAAGAGATAAACGAGCTCCTCGCTCGCGATGTTGCCGGTGGCGCCGGGCGCGAAGGGGCAGCCGCCCAGCCCGGCCGCGGCCGAGTCGAACGAGGTGATGCCGGCCTCGAGCGCCGCCAGCACGTTGGCGACGCCGAAGCCCGCCGTGTCATGGCCGTGGAAGCCCCAGCTGGCGGCGGGCCCGAACTCGGCGACGCAGCGCCGCGAGAGGCTCTTCACCTGGGCGGGCGTTGCCATGCCGGTCGTGTCGCTGATCTCGAGCTCCATGCCCTCGCGCAGGGCCACGATCCGGCGGATCGTCTCGAGCACGGCGTCCTCGTCCATGATCCCGTCGAACGGGCAGTGGAAGCAGGTGGCGAGCCCGATCCGCATGCGCACCTTTTTCTCGGGGTCGATCTCCTGCAGCAGCAGCCGAAGGTCCTCGATGGAGGCGGCGGTGGGGCGGCGGACGTTGCTCTGATTGTGCGCGTCCGACATCGAGATCACGAAGATGAGGTCGGTGATGCCGGCGGCGATCGCCCGCCTGGCGCCCTTGGTGTTGGGCACCAGCGCCATGCCGCGCACGCCCGGCAGCGGGCCCAGGGCCTCGAGCACCTGCTCCATGTCCTGCATCTGCGGCACGGCCTTGGGACTCACGAATGAGCCCAGCTCCATGCGCCCGAATCCGGCGGCGACCAGCCGCCGGATCAGCTCGACCTTGGTCTCCGTCGGAACGAAGGGCCCGATGTTCTGAAGCCCGTCACGGGGCCCAACCTCGACGATCTCGACCTTGTCCATCTCGCTTCCTGTCCTGCCGGGTGTCGCACGGTGGCTGCCCGTGGAGGCGAGCCTTCTAACCTCCGAGGCCGGCAGCGACCATTATCCGATCGGCAGGGGGGGCATCGTCGCCGGATAAGCCGCCTCTAGGTTGTGGACTCATAACGCCTGATCCAAAGGCGGGCCGAGGCGAGGGCGACGGCGGCGAGGAAGTTTCTGGCGAGCTTGTCGTACCGTGTGGCGATACGCCGGAAATGCTTGAGCTTGTTGAAGAAGCGCTCGACGAGGTTACGTTGGCGGTAGATCTGGCGGTCGACGGTCCGGCGAACCCGAACGTTGCTCTGCGAGGGGATATGGGCGGTGGCGCCGGCAGCCTCGATCAGGGCGATGATGGAGCCCGCGAAGTAGCCGCGATCGGCCACGACGTCGGGTGCCAGGCTCACACCGTCGATCAGCTCGGGAAAGGTCGTCTTGTCGGATGCCTGGCCGGGGGTGAGCAAGAGGCGGACCGGGAGGCCGAGATCGGCCACGACGGCGTGGATCTTGGTGCTCAGTCCCCCGCGGGAGCGACCGATGGCGTGATCCGGGCCCCCTTTTTTCCACCGGCCGCATGCTGGTGGGCACGGATGATCGAGGAGTCGATGAGCTGAAGCGACTGCGGTGATCGTTGGCTCAGCGCCTCGAAGATCCGCAGCCAGACCCCCGCCTTGGCCCAGCGATTGTAGCGGTTATAGATTGTCGTGTAGGGGCCGTAGCGCTCCGGAAGATCACGCCACGGCGACCCGGTCCGCAGGATGTGGAAGATTCCGTTCACGACACGCCGATCATCGACCCGCGGCACGCCGCGGGCCTTGTTCGGCAGCAGCGGCTGAACCACCGCCCACTCCCTATCCGTCAGGTCGAACCGAGCCATCCTCGAGCCCCCACTGTTTGGAAGCTTAAATCACGAACACGCCCCGGCGGGAATCCCCTTTATGAGTACAGGACCTAGCGGGCGCGAGGTGCCGCCGACCGCAGATGCTCGAGCAGGAGCCGCGCCGATGCTGTGAGCTTCTGCGGATCGCGGATGCAGATGGTGAGCTCGCGGTGGGCCCAGGCGTCGGTCAGCGCAACGCCCCGGACGCGTGCGCTCGGGCCGTGGGTCGCGATGACCCCGGCCGGCATCACCGCGATGCCGAGGCCGGCCTCAACCATTTGGATCGCCGCACCGAATGTCGTCACCTCGATGCGCGTGTTGAGCGCGAAGCCCATCGCCTGGGCGGCGTCGGCGAGAAGGGCCTGGAGCGAGCTTCCGGTCTCGAGGCTGACATAGGCGCAGTCGCGGAACGCCAGGAAGTCGATCGCCTCGCGCGCCGCAGCGGGTGGCCGGCCGGCACCAGCGCCACGAGGCAATCCTGCCGGTGGGCGAGGACCTTGAGGCCGGCGGGGGCCTGCATGTTGCCGGCGAAGATGCCAATGTCGGCCAGCCCGTCCAGCGTCGACTGGAGGACGTTGGGGCTGGTCTCCTCGCGTAGGATCACCTGCACCTCGGGATAGCGGCGGCTGAAGCCCGCGATCTCGGCGGGCAGGTACTGCACAACCGCCGAGGTGTGGGCGTGGACCCGGACCTGACCCTTCACACCCTGGGCGTAGGCGCTGAGGTCGGCCGCCATCTGGTTGACGTTCTCGAAGATGCGCTTGGCGTGCGCGACGAGCACCTCGCCGGCCGGCGTCACGGTGACCCCGCGCGGGTGGCGATAGAAGAGCTGGGCGTCGAGCTCGATCTCGAGATCCTGGATGCGCTTGCTGACGGCGGAGGGGGCTATGTGCTCCTGCTCCGCGGCCCGGGTCAGGCTCTGCAGGTTGTAGACCGCGAGGAAGATGCGGAGTGTGGTGAGATCGATCCTAATCACTTGCCTTGCCAGATAGTGCTGGGCCACTGTTCTCCACACGGCGCCGCCCGGGGGCCGGCGCCAGCCCGGGGGCGCCGTCGGTGCGCCTTGTCTTGTGAGCCTACCCGATCTGGACCCGGCGCGGGGCTTTCACCATCCGCGAAGAGGGGCGTTCCCAACAGAGACTTCCGCGGAGCCTTTCGGCAGCCGCATAGCATCCCTTCGCCTCTTGCAGGCGGCATCGGCGAAGAACAACGGCCCGCGGCTCGGGCGCGCCTATACCGGCTCGAGTTCGGCCTCGCACCCTGTCGTCAAGACGATGGCAAGCGACATCGGATGCCCGAAGGGGCGGGGAGGATCATGTTCACGATCTCGCTGAGCGACCTCGGCTATGTCGGCCGTGGTCTCGCGCGCCCCGAATGCGTGCTGACCACCCGTTCGGGCGACTTCTTCGTCTCCGACGGCCGAGGGGGATCACCACTTTTCGGGCCGGCGGCCCGGTCGAGCTCATCAAGGCCAGGAACGCGCCCGAGGGCTTCCTGCCGAACGGCATCGCGCTCCTGCCCGACAGGAGCTTCCTCATTGCCAATCTCGGCCCCTCGGGCGGCGTCTATCACATGGCCGCGGACGGGACAGTGACGCCCCGCCTGCTCGAGATCGACGGCAGGCAGCTGCCGCCCACCAACTTCGTCGGGATCGACCGCGAGGAGCGGATCTGGGTCACGGTCAGCATCTGGTTGATCTCGCGCGAGCAGGCGTTTCGCAAGGGCTACGCGGACGGCTTCATCATCGTCATGGACAAGAAGGGCGCCCGTATCGTCGCCGAGGAGATCGGTTCGACCAACGAGGCGGTCGTCAGCCCCTGGGGCCAATGGCTCTACGTCAACGAGACGATGGCGCAGCGCACCAGCCGTTTCCCGATCAAGGCAGACGGCTCGCTTGGGCCCAAAGAGGTGGTGGCGGACTATGGTCCTGCGACCTTCCCCGACGGCCTCACCTTCGATGCCGAGGGCAGGGTGTGGATCGTGAGCGTCGTCAGCAACCGCGTCGTCCAGGTCACGGCCGAGGGCAAGCAGCACATCCTGCTCGAGGACGCCGATCCCGAGGTCCTGCGACAGGTCGCCCAGTCCTTCGAGGACGGCAGCTTCGGCCGGCCGCAGCTCAACTCCGGCGGCAAGCGCCCGCTGGGCAACCTCTCGAGCCTCGCCTTCGGCGACGAGGACCTGCACACGGTCTATCTGGGCACGCTCTTCGGCGAGCGGATCGCCCACTTCCGCTCACCCATCAAGGGTGCGGCACCCATTCACTGGAACTTCTAGGAGCCTTGCCGGCGGCGAGCCGCCGGCGGGGAGCACGTCTCGACCAAAGGGAGGCAACGAGCCTATGCGCAAACTACTAATATCCCAACGTTATACACGACTCCTCAAGCGGCATAGCGGACGGGCTGGGGTTTGAAGTAGGCCTTGATCCGAGCGGGTGAGCGCTGGATGGCGCGGAGCACCGCGCGCGTGCTCCTGGTCAGGGCGTCTTTCGATACCGGCTGGGGCTGCTGACGCAGCTTCTGCTTCAGGTCGTTGTTGAGGTACTCGTCGGGATTGTGGTCCGGGGCATAGGCCGGCAGGTAGCAGAGCTCGATCTCATGGGCGTGCGCAGCCACCCAGGCGGTCACCTTCGCGGCGTGGCGCACCTTGAGGTTGTCGAGAATCAGGATGACCTTCTGTCCCGCATCCTTGATCAGCCGGCGCAGGAAGGCGATGAAGCGCAGGGCGTTCAACGCGGCCTCGTAGAGCATGAAGCGCATCAGGCCACGATTGCTCACCGCCGAGATCATGCTCTGGGAGATCCGCTTGGCGGTACGCGTCACCACCGGCGTCTTGCCCTTGGGCGCGTAGGACCGCCCAATCTGGTCCTGATTGGAGATGCCGGTCTCGTCACCCCAATAGATCACCGCCCGCTCGGTTCTGGCCCGCTTGGCGATCGCCGGATAATCCAGCTCCAGCCAGGCCGCGATCGCCGCAGGTTGGCGCTCTCTGGCCCGGGCCAGTGGCTTTTGCGGCGTCATGCGCATCGGGCCGGGCCCGATCCCCGGCGGGATGTCGACGAAGTCGCAGCGCTGCAGATAGAGCTGCACCGTCGACAGGCCGAGCCGCTTGCCGAGCCTGAGCTGGATCAGGTCGCGCACCGCCCGGCTGGTCCACAAGGCAAAGGGCAGCTTCAGCTGGTCGGGCATCTTGTCGGCGATCCAGCCCCTGACCCTGTCCGCCTCATCCGCTGTCAACAGCCCCTTGCCCCGGCGCGGCGACACTCGCCGCCCGTCGAGCACGCCCGCCTCGCCCTGAGCGCGATAGCGCTGGAGCCAGATATTCACCGTCTGCCGCTGAACACCGACCGCCTCGGCTGCCTGCGCCTGGCTCAGGCCCCGCTCCTCGATCAGGAACAACGCACGCCGCCGCAGCGCCTCCTGCGCCGCCCGCCCGATGCCGCGAAAGTCCCGCGCTTGCATGACCCATGCATAGCACCAGCTGAAACATTTGTCAGGTATATTTATGGGATATTAGTACTATCGGCCCTCGTGGGTGTGGGCCTCGCCACCGCCGCGGTGCTGCCCACGGCAGCGGGCGCCGCGACGACGCTCAAGATGGGCACCTTCTCCGCATCGAGCAGCCCGTGGGCCGACGCGATGCGGAAGTTCGCCGACGTCGTCAAGACGAAGACGAACGACCAGTACGAGATCGCCGTCTACACGGACGCGCAGCTCGGCGACATGCAGCAGCTGCTGACCGGCACGCAGCTCGGCACCATCGACATGGCCTATTTCGACGTGTCGGTGGCGGCGTTTCTCAAGGGTGCCGAGCCTCTCAAGGTCCTGATCGTGCCCTACCTCTTCGACAGCCCGAAGGATGCGGCGCGGATCCTGAACTCCGATCTCTTCAAGGGCATCTACGACCAGATGGCGGAGAAGACCGGCGTGCGCGTCTTCGCGGCCTATGGCGACCGCTCCCCGCGCGCCATCCAGACAACCCGCGGGCCGATCATGAAGCCTGAGGACCTGAAGGGCATGCGGCTGCGCGTGCCCGGCATCGACGTCTATCAGGACACCTTCGAGACGCTGGGCGCCAAGGTGACGCCGCTCGGCATGACCGAAATCTACAACGCCCTCAGCCGCGGCATCGTCGAGGGCCAGGACAATGGCTTCGACGTGTCCCTGCCGCTCAAGTTCCAGGAGGTCGCGAAATATTGGTCGGCGACCGATCAGGTCTATGCGGTCACCGGCTGGTTCATCTCCGACCGGCTCTGGAAGTCGATGAGCCCCGAGACCCAGGCAGCCTTCATCGAGGCGGCCAAGCAGGGCGGCGCCGTCGCGACCGAGGAGACCGACAAGCTCGACGCCCAGGGCCCGTATATCATCAAGCAGGCCGGCGGCACCTACGTCGTGCCGGACCGCGAGGCCTTCAAGAAGGCGCTGGCCAACGTCTACAAGGACTTCGAGGGCAAGGTTTGGCCGGACGGCCTCGTCGAGAAGATCAAGGCGATGCAGGGCCACTGAGCCCAGCAAGGCAGGTCTTCCGGCATGCTCGACTTTCTGGAGCGCGCCGAGCATTGCCTGGCAATGCTCGGCCGAGCCGGCGTCGTCTTCTTCATGGCCGTGATTCTCCTCTTCACGATCGGCCAGGCGGTCGACCGCTATGCGATCGAAAGCTCGTTCAATTCCTACGACCAGATAGCCCAGCTCGGCCTCGTCTGGCTGACCTTCCTGGGGTTCATCATGGCGCTGCGCGCGCATAGCAATATTCGCGTCGACGTCGTCGACAGCCACCTCTCCGAGAGGTGGCTGCGCGCGCAACATCGTCACGGACCTCGTGGCGATCCTTCTTCTGGCCGTGATCCAGGTGAAGATCTGGAGGCTCGTCCAGATCGGCAGCGGGCAGGTGATCATAGGCACGCCCTTCACCTCCGCCTCGACCTTCATGGCCCTGGCGGTCGCCTCGGCTTTCGGCCTCGTGGTCCTCGTCGTCCGCCTCATCCTCGATCTCGCCAACCGGACGCCGCGCGCGTGCTGATCATCATCTTCTTCGTCTTCCTTGCGGCCGTGCTGGCGGGGTTCGACGTCGGCCTGTCGATGCTGGGCGCCGCCATGCTGGGCATGCTGCTGCACCCGGTAAGCGCCGTCGATCTCGTCATGGCGCCGCTCACCATGACGACCTCGGTCAACAACTCGACGCTTGTGACGATCCCGCTCTTCGTGCTGGCGGCGGAGCTCATGAACCAGGGCGGCCTGACGAGGAGGCTGATCGACTGGTCGCTCTCGATCGTGGGCCATGTGCGCGGCTCGCTCTCGCAGGTCTCGATCATCTCGAACCTGATCATGGCCGGCGTCTCGGGCTCGGCCGTCGCGGACGCGGCGGCGACGGGCGGGCTCCTGATCCCGGCCATGCGCAAGGAGGGCTATCCGGACGGCTATGCCGGCGCCGTGGTGGCTGCCGGCGCCATGCTCGGGCCCATCATCCCGCCTTCGGTGCCGATGATCATCTACGCGGTCATCGCCAATGAGTCGGTCCTGAAGCTCTTCATGGCCGGCATCGTGCCGGGCCTCATGCTCGCCGCCGGCTACATGGTCATCTGCTATGTCATCGCGCGGACGCGGGGCTATCCGTTCCGTGCCAGGCAGACCTGGGCCGCCTGCCTCGTCACGACGCAGTACTCGATCTTCGCGCTCGGCATGCCGCTCATCATCGTGCTGGGCATGCGCTTCGGCTTCGTCACCGACATCGAGGCCTCGGCCGCCGCGGCGCTCTATGCCCTCGTGGTCAGCGTCTTCGTCTACCGGGCCATCGGCTGGCGCAGCCTCGTCGAGGTCTTCTTCTCGGCCTCGCGCTCGGCCGCAGCCGTTCTCTTCCTCCTGGCCGCTGCCGGACCGTTCGGCTGGCTGCTGGCCTAACCGAAGATCAACGACGCGATCGCCCAGGGCATCCTCTCGATCACGACGGACCCGTTGGTGGGTCTGCTCCTGATCAATATCCTGCTTTTGGCGGTGGGCTGCTTCCTCGATCCGTTGCCTGCCATGGTCATCTTCATCCCGTCGCTCTTGCCGGTCGGCGCGGCGCTGCATATCGACGGCATCCAGCTCGGCCTCGTGATGGTCCTGAACCTGATGATCGGCATGCTGACGCCGCCGGTGGGGCTCTTGCCGTTCGTCGTGGCCGGTATAGGAAAGATACCGCTTTCCGCCGTGACCCGTGCCATCCTCCCCTTTCTCGCCTGGTCGCTTCTGGTGCTTGCGCTGGCGACCTGCTTGCCCGATTTCACCCTCTGGCTGCCCAGCTTCGTCAAATAAGTGAGGAGTTTCGAATGTCTCAAGGGCCGCTCAGCGGCGTGCGCGTGCTGGATCTGACCCGAATCCTCGCCGGCCCCTTCAGCACGCAGCTCCTGGCCGACCTGGGCGCCGAGGTGGTCAAGGTGGAATCGCCGCCCGGCGGCGATCCGGTCCGCGGCCAGGGCGGCATGCGCAACGGCCTCAGCTACTATTTCGCGGGCTTCAACCGCAACAAGCGCTCGATCACCCTCAATCTGCGCACCGACGAGGGCAAGGCGGTGCTCCGCCGGCTGATCGGCCAGGCCGACGTGCTGGTCGAGAACTTCCGGCCCGGGGTCCTGGACAAGATGGGCCTGGGCTTCGAGGCGCTGAAGGCGATCAAGCCCGACATCATCGTCTGCTCGATCTCCGGCTACGGCAAGACGGGCCCCTATCGCGACCGGCCCTCGTTCGACTTCATCGCCCAGGCGATGAGCGGCTTCATGAGCGCCACCGGCCATCCGGACGGCGAGCCGCTGCGGGCCGGGCTGCCGATCTCGGATCTGATCGCCGGCCTTTATGGCGCGCTCGCCGTGTCGGCAGCGCTCCATCGGCGCGACCGGACGGGCCAGCCCGAGCAGATCGACATCTCGCTCGTCGATTCGCTCCTGAGCTTCGCCAGCTATTTCGGCGCCAGCTACTTCGCGACCGGGAAGCCGATGACGCGCAACGGGAACGACCACCCCGTCGTCGCCCCCTACGGCCTCTTCGCCGCCGCCGACGGCGACGTCGCGATAGCGCCGGCCAACGATCAGATCTACGACCGGCTCATCGTCGCCTTGGGCATGCCCGAGCTGCGCGATGATCCCGACTTCACGACCAACGAGCTGCGCGTCAGGAACCGCGCCCGCATCAACGCCATCGTCGGCGCGCGGATCAAGGAGCAGCCGCGTGATGTGTGGATCGAGAAGCTGAACGCGGCGGGCGTGCCCTGCGGCCGCGTGCTGACCTATCCCGAGGTCTTCGCCGACCCGCAGATCCTGGCCCGCGAGATGGTGATCGAGGTCGAGCATCCGGGCCGTGGCCAGGTGCGGATGGTGGGCTTTCCGATGAAGCTCAAAGAGGCGCCCTGCGAGGTCCGTCACCCGGCGCCCGAGCTCGGCGGCGACACCGAGACGATCCTCGAAGGCCTGGGCTACGATGCGGCAGAGATCGAGCGCTTCCGCGAGCGGAAGGTGATCCTCTAGGAAGGGGCCGGCGGCGTCGCCACGGAAGGCGATGCGACGGCCGAGGGAGACGGAATGACGATGTTGAATGCCAACAGCGAGCTGCGGATCGCGGTCTTTGCCGGCGACGGGATCGGGGTCGAGGTGATGGACTCGGCGATCGCCACGCTCGAGGTGCTCGAGAGGCGCTTCGGCTTCCGCCTCGCGAAGGAGCCCCTGCCGGGCGGCGCCACGCTCTACAGGGAGACGGGCGTGGCGATGCCGGAGAGCTCGCTCGAGGCGGCGCGGAATGCCGATGCGATCCTCTTCGGCGCCATGGGCCTGCCGGACGTGCGCTACGCCGACGGCACCGAGATAGCGCCCCTTCTCGACATGCGGCGCGAGTTCGGCCTCTACGCCGGGGCCCGGCCGGTCCGCCATATGCCGAACACGCCGAGCCCGCTCTCGCACCCGCGGGCCGCCGAGATCGATCTCGTCATCGTCCGCGAATCGACCGAGGGCCTGTTCTACTCGCGCGGCAAGGGCACGGTGGAGAACGACCAGGTCGCGCGCGAGACGCTGGTGATCACGCGGGCCACCAGCGAGAAGCTCTTTGATTTCTGCTTCCGCCTGGCGCGGCGGCGCAAGGAGCGGCGCGGGCGGCCCGGGAAGGTGACCTGCGCCGACAAGTCCAACGTCTTCGTCGCCATGGCCTTCTTCCGCAAGATCTTCGACGAGCGGGCGGCGCTGTTCCCCGACATCGAGACCGGGCGCACCTACATCGACGCGCTGGCGCTCGACCTCATCCGCCGGCCCTGGGATTTCGACGTGCTGGTCATGGAGAACATGTTCGGCGACATCATCTCGGATCTGGGCGGCGGCATCGTCGGCGGCATGGGCCTCGCCCCCTGCGCCGAGATCGGTGACGACCACGCCCTCTTCCAGCCCAGCCACGGCAGCGCCCCCGATATCGTCGGCACGGGCAAGGCCAACCCCACCGCCATGCTGCTCTCGGCCGCGATGATGCTGGACTGGCTGGGCGTCAGACACGGTCGCGACGATCTTGTCGCCGCGGGCCAGGCGCTCGAGGATGCGATCGACCAGGCCTACGCCGAGAAGATCAAAAGCTACGAGTTCGGCGGCACCGACGGCACCCGCGAGGTGACGAGGGCCATCATCGAGCGGCTGGGGGCGCGGGCAGCTGCGTCCTGACCGGCGGGCGCTTCTCCCGAAGCGCGGAGGGGACCGGGCCACTCGGCGCGGACGGGCCATGCGGCAGCCGATGGCACGGCTGGCACGGCCCTTGCTGCTCTGGGCCCATGGGTCACACGCGGGGGTGCGATCGGGCCCGGGGCGTATCGAATGAATTACTACACCTACGAGATGACCCACGCCCTGCTAGGGCCGCTGCACAGCCAGAGCAGGCTGATGCGCCAGGTCTTCGCCAACCCCTTCAGCCCCTTGGCCTATACGCCGATGGGGCGGACCATCGCCGCCTCCTGCGAGGTGTTCGAGAGCGTCACCAGGCGCTACGACAAGCCCCGGTGGGGCTTCGAGGAGACAAAAATCGGCGGGCTGCCGGTGCCGCTGAACGAGCAGGTGGTCTACAGCCGGCCTTTTTGCGATCTGCGCCACTTCGATCGCGACGAGCGTGTCTGCGGCAAGCGTTACGATCCGAAGGTGCTGCTGATAGCGCCGATGTCCGGCCACTACGCCACGCTGCTGCGCGGCACCGTGCAGGCCATGCTGCCGGACCACAATCTCTACGTCACCGACTGGCGCGACGCACGCGAGATCCCGCTCGCTGCGGGACCCTTCGACCTCGATGACTTCATCGACTACATCATCGACTTCATCCACTTCATCGGCACCAACACGCACGTCATCGCAGTCTGCCAGCCGGCGGTGCCGGCGCTGGCCGCGGCGGCCCTGATGGCCTCCTGGAACGATCCCTGCCGGCCGGTGTCGCTCACCTTGATGGGCGGCCCGATCGACACGCGGCGCAACCCCACCGTGGTCAACGAGCATGCCCGCTCGCGCAGCCTCGACTGGTTCGAGCGCAACGTCATCCACCCGGTGCCCTGGCCCAATCCCGGCTTCATGCGCCCGGTCTATCCCGGCTTCATCCAGCTCACCGGCTTCATGCAGATGAACCTCGAGCGCCACCTCGAGGCGCACCAGAGCCTGTTCAAGCACCTCGTGCAGGGCGACTGCGATTCGGTGCAGCAGCATCACACGTTCTACGATGAATATTTGGCTGTCATGGATCTTCCCGCCGAGTTTTATTTGCAGACCATTCAAAAAGTGTTCCAGGAGCATGCGCTTCCCGATGGAGCGCTGACGCATCGCGGGCATCGGGTCGACTGCAGGGCGATCCACGACATCACGCTGATGACGGTCGAAGGCGAGCGCGACGACATCTGTGGCCTGGGCCAGACCGAGGCGGCCCAGGACCTCTGCACCAATCTCCCGCCCGACCATCGCTACCACTATGTCCAGCCGGGCGTGGGCCACTACGGCGTCTTCAACGGCACGCGCTGGCGCACCGAGATCCAGCCGCGCATCCGCGAGGTGATCCGCACCTCCCAGTTCAAGCGCCGCATCGCCGGCCACGCCTGAAGCGCGAGAGCCGCCTGCCCTTAGGGCGGGCAGGCTGCCCACGGTCGGGGCAGCCCGCTCGTCGCGGCGCCGCGGCCGCGGCTTGCCCCGATCAGGAGGGGAGCAGGCTGGGGCCAGTGCCACCGGCGCATCCTCGCTTCTGCTCGCTTGACCCGCCTCCGACCTCATCCTAAGCTATACGATTGGAGGACAATTAGAAGACTCCAAGAAATAACAGGGAGACGCGACATGCATGCGGTCGTCAGGAACTATTCAGGCGAGGGCGCCGAGGCGCTGTTCGACGTGCTCGACCAGCGCAAGGCCGACGTCGAGAAGCTCATGCGCACCGTTCCGGGCTTCAAGGCCTACACCCTCTTCCGCACCGCGGACGGCGGCGTCTCGGTCACCGTGTGCAGCGACAAGGCCGGCGCCGAGGCGAGCGTGAAGACGGCTGCCGACTGGGTGCGCCAGAACGCGGGCGCCACCGGCGCCAAGGCTCCGCACGTCTCCGAAGGCGCAGTCATCCTCCAGCTCGGCTGAGGGGCCTTTCTTCTCAGCGCCCTGGCGCTGGGCACGAGGCGCCATGCCCAGGCGGGCAAGGACGCGTCCGGCACGGGGCACGGGCCCTCGTGTCGGGGCACGAGGGTGACGAAGAAGCGGCGAGGGCGACGCGAGGGTGCACTTCTTCCGTCATCCCCCGACTTGATCGGGGGATCAGGTGTGACGGAGCGAGGGGACGGGAGTCGTTTGGACTCCGGCACCTGACCCCCGATCAAGTCGGAGGGTGACAAGAAAGAACCTGCCGCCACGGCCTCTCCTTTGTCGCCCCCCGACGTGATCGGGGGCCAACGGCTCGAGATTGGCCACGCTGCTGTGGCGTCACGCCTGTCCGTTGATCCCCCGATCAAGTCGGGGGATGACCAGAGAGGGCTGGCTCGGCTCGCCCTTCTTTCGCTATCCTTTGCTGGTCTTCTCTTCTTTCATTCTCCTCGTTTGCTCGCCCTCCGCCTCGGCCTCGCTCTCTCCCAGCGTGGCGTGGCGGCTCTCGGCGTAGCGCAGGATCCAGTCGGCCACGTCCGGGTTGCTCCGGGCGAACGCGACGAGATCGGAAACAAGCTCGGCGGCGACGGGCTTCCCGGGCGCCTGAACGGCCTCGCCGGCCGGCTCCGCACCGATCTCGTCCCCGGCACGCAGCTCGGGATGGCGGTCGGTGGTGCGCAGGCTGAGGCGGCGCAGGCGGTTTTCGGGATGGCGGCCGCGGTTGCCCTCGTAGGTGAGGAACAAAAGCGCCTTGGTATCGCCCATGTCGGCGAGGTGCTGGAGGCTGGCGAGCGCCGTCTTGATCAGCAGCGCCTCGCGCTCGTCCTCGGGCAGCTCGGCCTCGAGGCGGTAGTACGCGACGTGCTCCTGGAACTTCTCGTCCGCGAGGAGTGAAAAAAGCTCGGCCTCGTCCATGCCTTCGTGCTTGGCGACCTCGGCCGGCCTCATGCCGCCTGCGAACCTCCGGGCGAGCCGCACATTGCGGGCGCCGGGCATCGAGGCGGGGGAACGCGAGGGGTAGACGGAAGGCATGGAGGCTTGATATAGGAATGTGAGCCGCACGTCAATCGGAAGTTGATTCCGATCCCCTGTCGTTCGCTGCGTCGCCGTTGCCGCTTCGCCTGCTACCCGCCCCATGCTAGCTTGGGCGGTGATGGGGAAAGATCGCTATGGTGACGCGTGAGGTCGAGCTGGCCGTTCCGGCCAGAATGCAGCGGCAATCGAGGGCGGAGGCGAGAACCCAGCTTACGGCATGCTCAGTTGCAGGACCTGAGCCCATACCCGTAGGGCGGTGGTTCAGCGGGCAGGCTCGGTCATCGACCGCCGGGATGCGCTCTAGTCTGGCCATCGACGCAAGCCCGATTTTCCCGACACCTTCGTGGCCGTCGTCGGCACTGTCCTCGCAAGCTTGCCTGGCATCTTGACGAGGAAAGCAGCATGAGCACCGATACCTCCTTGATCCTGCATAGACAGCGGCACAAGCCGTCCACGGGCTTGTGGGTGGCTGGCGCCGCGATCGGTGTGGCGCTGTGGTTTGCCCTCTATGGCGGGCTTGCCCCCTTCTCGGACTGGATCGTGTCGCTCCTGCCCCTGGAGCGCGGCAGCCATCTCGAGCAGGCGATCAAGTTCTTCGTCTTCGACACACCCAAAGTGTTGATGCTGCTCACGCTCGTCGTCTTTGCGATGGGCGTCGTGCGCAGCTTCTTCTCGCCTGAGCGGACGCGCGCGCTTCTTGCCGGGCACCGCGAAGGGCTCGGCAATGTTGCAGCCGCCGGCTTGGGCATCTTCACGCCGTTCTGCTCCTGCTCGGCCGTGCCGCTCTTCGTCGGCTTCGTTTCCGCCGGCGTGCCGCTCGGTGTGACCTTCTCGTTCCTCATCGCCGCGCCGATGATCAACGAGGTGGCGCTGGGCCTCCTCTTCGCCATGCTCGGCTGGAAGGTAGCAGTCACCTATCTCGGCTTTGGCCTCGGCGTGGCGATCGTCGCCGGCTGGGTGATCGGCCAGCTGCACCTCGAGGGCTGGCTGGAGAGCTGGGTTCGCGATGTTCGCACCGGCACCGTCGGCCTGCCGGCCGACCGGATGACCGTGGTCGACCGCATCAAGGCCGGCATCGAGGCCGTGCGCGATATCGTCGGCAGGGTCTGGATGTGGATCATCGCCGGTATCGCCGTGGGCGCCTTCATCCACGGCTATGTGCCGTCGGATCTCCTGGCCTCGATCATGGGCAAGGATGCCTGGTGGTCCGTGCCCGTCGCCATTCTCCTCGGCATCCCGATGTATTCGAACGCCGCCGGAATCATCCCGGTCGTCGAGGCCCTGCTCGGCAAGGGAGCGGCCCTCGGCACCGTCCTCGCCTTCATGATGTCGGTGATCGCGCTGTCGCTGCCCGAGATGATCATCCTGCGCAAGGTGCTGAGCGTGAAGCTGATCGCCGTCTTCGCCGGTGTCGTCGGCCTGGGCATCCTGGGTGTGGGCTTTTTGTTCAACCTGATCTTCGCATAGGGAAAGGAACGGCCATGAAGGACGTCAAAGTGCTCGGCCCTGGCTGCGCCAACTGCAAGAACACCACCGCGCTGATCGAGCGTGTCGCGCATGAGAGATCCATCGCCATCAATCTCGTGAAGGTCGAGGATCTTCCGGAAATCATGAGCTATGGCGTCATGTCGACGCCGGGTGTCGTTGTCGACGGCAAGCTCGTCCACGCGGGCGGCGTTCCCAGCCGCGAGAAGGTCGAGGGATGGCTCGGCTGAGCGCGACGATAGCCCTCATCCACAGGGACGTGGCAGACCTGACGGCTGCCGCTCCTGATTGCAGCGCAAGGGCCAGGCATCGGGCGCCGCCCGGATCTTCCCGACCGTCTCGTGCGGGACGGTCGGCCCTTTACGCGCATGTGCTCGGCGCCGGTCGACCGGGGCGATCGCTTTGCCGCGTTGCAGGAGCCAGGCTTCATGGCCATGTCGCGCGATCGGGATAGGCTTGGCCTTTCTCGTCCGAAGTGAGGGCGGAGATGGTGAGGGTCGCTGCTGCCCAGACCGTCGAGTTTCGAGAAGACATTGAGGGCGCTCTGACCTGCCTTGAAGATCTCGTTCTGCGCGCGCAGTCTCAGGAGGTCTCAATTCTATGTCTCCCTGAGGCTTTTCTTCAGGGATATCTGACGGAGGAGCGATCGGCTCGAGAACACGCGCTGGACCTCGCCTCACCGGCTTTCAAGGCCATTCTTCGACGGCTCTCGACGGACGGGCCGATGATCGTCATGGGCCTGATCGAGGCGGCAGGACCACGCTTGTTCAATACTGCGGTCGCCATCCATCGTGGCTCCGTCATCGGCTGCTATAGAAAGGCTCATCTCCTGACAGGAGAGGGGATCTTCACTCCGGGCATTGAAAGCCGTGTATTCAGGGTGGACGGCTTGTGCTTCGGAATCAACATTTGCTACGACACGAGCTTCCCGGAGGCAGCAAAGGCGATAGCCGATATGGGGGCAAGCTTGATCGTCTGTCCGGCCAACAACATGATGCGGAGGAGCAAGGCGGAGAAGCTTCGCCACAGCCACAACCGCACGCGCGGCGAGCGATGCCGGGAGACCGGCCTTTGGCTGCTGTCGGCCGATGTGACCGGCGAGCGCGACGGGCGGGTCTCATGGGGCCCGACGGCGCTTCTCGATCCGGCCGGGCAGGTCGTGGCGCAGCTGCCTCTGGAAAAAGAAGGCCTGCTGGTCGTCGATCTTCCCTGACGCCTTTTTGGACGATCGTCCGGCGGCGTTCGCGGCGGCCGGCTGCCGCGGGCTCGACGCGGCGGAGGCAACCATGTCCTGCCGGTGCGGAGGCAGCTGCCCGTCTCATCGTTGACGGGCAGCTGCAGCACTCAGGCCGCCGCGGCGGTGGCCAGGGGCGGCGCGTAGGTCTCGCTCATATACTGATAAAAGCGCCAGACCGGCTCCTCGAACTTGGAGAGCGGGCCCACGGCCAGGGACTGGGAGGCCGCCATCTTCTGCAGGCGCAGGCACATTTCGACATCCTCCTTCACGACGACCTGCGAGCGCTTCACGCTGGCCTCGATGAAGGCCTCGGCCTCGGGGCCGGTGGCCTTGTCGCGCGGCAGGATGATGTTGGACTTGAGCCGGATGCGGCCCGGCCCCAGAGGGATGATCTGCAGCTGCGACGTGCTCACCTGGCGCACCGACAGGCGCGTGTAGGGAAAGATGGTGATCAGGCGGTTGGTGTTGCTGTTGATGAGGTCGGCGAGGCTGGCGCCTTCGGCCAGCTCCTTGCCCTCGCTGCGCGAGATGGCGTAGTTGACCGAGAAGTTTTTGGTGTCGGGCTCGGAATAGGTGAGCTCGGCCGGATAGACCGACTGGATCGACTTCGCGTGGGTGCCGATGTGGTGATAGCACTCGATCGAGTTCTCGAGCATCATCTTCCAGTCGATCTCGAGCTCGCCCCAGTCGACCGTGTTGGCAAGGGTCATGTCCTCGAGCCGGTAGTCGGCCAGCATGTCGGTCAAGGGCTGGATCTGCGAGGCGAGCGAAGGGGCCTTGCCGTCGAGGTTGACGAAGACAAAGCCGTTCCAGACCTCGAAGCGGACCGGCCTGAGGCTGGTGTCGGCGAGGCTGAAGGCCTTGTTGCCGTCCATCAGCGGCGCGTGCTTGCAGCGGCCGGCGAGATCGAAGCTCCAGATGTGGTAGGGGCAGACGAGCGTCTTGGCCTGTCCCTTGCCCTCCACCAGCTCCATGCCGCGATGCGGGCACAAGCGCGAGAAGACGTGGAGCTCGCCCTGGGCGTCGCGGCACATGAGGAGCGGCTCGCCCACCACGTCGATCGACAGGTAGGAATTGGGCTTGGCCACCTGGTCCGCCCGGCCGAGGAGCTGCCAGCCGGGGCGGAAGAGCGTCTCGACCTCGAGGTCCCACAGCTCCTGGGACTGGTAGGCCGCCATCGGCAGGCCGAAGGCACGGTCGAGCGGGGCCCGGCCCGCATCGACGATGCTCCGCTTCAGAACACCTACATCCACCATCAAGGATCTCCGGCTATGGGGCGGCCGCGCCGGGCGCGACCGCATGATCGATCATTCTCAATGAGCGTGGGCCGCCGAGGCGCGGCGCCCTGGTCTCAGGGGCAGGCGGCGGCGATCAGCGCGCTCTGCAGGATGCGGCGCGTGGCGTCGTAGCGCTCGACCGCCAGGGCCTGCGCCTTGGCGTCGCTGCGCGAGCCGTAATATTCGGTGGCATCGAGATTGTCGGCGAGCTTGACCTCGATGGCGGGGACATCGCCGGTGGCGGCAAGCTCGGCCGCATAGGTGAGATAGTCCCGATCGTCGGTGGGCAGGGTGATGCGCCGGATGATGGCGGCGGTGGCGGGATCGAGCTCGAGCCCATCGAGGTCGACCGGGCCCGGGCCGCCGGGCTCGAGGGCGTCGTGCAGGAGGGCGGCCTCGATCTGCGCACGGCTGGCCTTTGGATAGAGGCGCACGAGCCGCGCGGCGACGCGCTCGAAATGCTGGTAGTAGGGCCAGCCCAGCGCGTCGGTCTTGCCGGCGTGGCGCTCCATCACGAAGGCCAGCGTGCGGCGGTACCAGGCCGCCTCGAGATAGGCCGGAGCCGTCATCGTGTTGTCCCGTGGCTGGCGCCCCGCTGGCGGGTCGGGGCGCATGCGTGGTGTGGGTGGGAGAGGGGCTGCGGGCTCATGCGCTCATGCCCTGGCCGCCGCGGCGGTAGCGCCGCTCGATGCGGCTCTGCACGGCCGAGAGGAGGGTGGTGGCGACGAGGTACCAGATGCAGGCGACGAGCAGCAGCGGGATGGTCTGGAAGGTGCGCGAGTAGACGGTCTGCACCGAGTAGAGGAGGTCGGAGAGGGCGACGATGCTGACGATCGAGGTGCCCTTGAGCATGCCGATCGTCTGGTTGCCGGTGGGCGGGATGATGGCGCGCATCGCCTGGGGCAGGATGATGCGGCGGGTCGCCTGGACGCCGCGCATGCCGAGCGCCTTGGCGGCCTCGAGCTGGCCCTGGTCGACCGCCTGGACGCCGCCGCGGATGATCTCCGCCATGTAGGCGCCCTCGTTCAGGCCGAGGGCCAAGATGGCGGCGGTCCAAGGCGTGATGAGATCGTTGACGGAGCCCGAGACGAGCGTGCCCATGAACGGCAGGCCGATCGAGTAGCGCGGATAGAGCGCTGCCATGTTGTACCAGAAGATGAGCTGGACGAGGACCGGCGTGCCGCGGAAGAACCAGATGTAGCCGGCGCAGGCGGCGGTCACGACGGGATTGCCGGAGAGCTGGCCCACGGTCAGCACGACACCGATCGCGATGCCGATGATCATGACGACGACGGTGAGCCAGGAGGTGACGAAGAGGCCGGTGAGCACGATCGGCGAGAACAAATACTGGCCCACCGTCGGCCAGTCGAAGTTGGGGTTGGTCGCGACCGAATGGGCGACGAGCGCGCCCAGGATCAAGGCGATGGCGGCGGCGATCCAGCGCCCGTAGCGCGGGCGGCGGACGACGACGAGGTTCGTGGGAGCGACGTCGCGCTCGCGCTCTCTGTCCACCGTCACCGGCCGTGCCGCCGCCATGCCGTGCCTCCGTCCGCTACTGGGCCGCCTGAACGATCGGCCGGGTCGTCGCAAGGTTGATGCCAGGGTCCATCAGCTTGGCGTGGCCGATCTTCCACTTGTCCCAGATCTTGCCGTAGACGCCGCTCGCCACGACCTCCTTGAGGGCGGCGAGGAGCACGTTGGCGAGCTCCATGTCGTCCTTCTTGACGATCATGCCCATGTAGGTCTTGGGCCTGAGCGTGAAGGGGAAGGTGCTGAGCGGCTTGGGCGCCACCTTGGCCAGCTCCTCAAAGGCGACGGCGTCGGAGAGCGCGAAGTCGTAGCGGCCGGCATAGACGCCCAGCATCACCGCGGAGGCCTGCTGGACCTCGGAGATCTCGGTCTTGGGCTTGCCGTGCGCCACGCAATAGTCGTCGATCAGATGGATCGCCGAGATGATGGCGTTGCCGGTGGGGGCCGCGGTCTTCAGGCCGCAGAGCGTGCCCAGGTCCTTGGGGTCGATCTTGGTCGTCGCGCTGAGATAGTAGACGGCCGAGCCGGCGCCGTAGGCGTAGTTGACGAAGGTGACCTGCTTCTCGCGGTCGGGCCGGTCGGTGATGCACTCGATCGCGAGGTCGTAGCGGCCGCTTGCGATGCCGGGGATGAGGCCGGCGAAGTCGATCGAGACCGGGTCGATCGTCACGCCCATGACCTGGCCCATGGCGTTCCACAGATCGGGCTCGAAGCCCACCATGGTCTTGCCGTCCTCGGCGAAGGACTCGCAGGTGGGGTAGTGCGCGTCCGTGACGAGCGAGAGCTTGCCCGCCTCCTTGATCCTCGCCGGCAACATCGCGTGGACCGCGTCGCTCTTGGGCAGGACCGGCAGGGACTCCGCGCTTGCGACATGGGCCAGCCCCAGGGCCGCGAGCGCCAGGACACCCGCCCGGATGGGCGCGGCTATGCAAAACTTCATGATGCTCTCCTAACGGTCATTGCTTGTGCTGCAGGTGGCAGGGCTCAGAAGAAGTCGAGGTAGCGCTCCGTCTCCCAGTCCGAGACGTGCGCCATGTAGGCCAGCCACTCCTCGCGCTTGTAGGCGAGCCACGCCTCGGCCATGGACGGGCCCATGACCTCGGCGCCGAGCGGGTCGGCGGCGAACGCGTCCAGCGCCTCGCCCAGCGTGCGCGGCAGCTCCCGGATGCCGCGCTCGGCGACGGCGGCGCCGTCGACGAGATACATGTTGTCGCGATTGGGCTCGCCCGGATCGAGCCGCTCGCGCACCCCCTCGAGGCCGGCTGCCAGCACCATGGCGGCACCCAGATAGGGATTGACGGCGCTGTCGGCCGAGCGCAGCTCGATGCGGCCACCGCCCATCGGGATGCGCACCGCGTTGGTGCGGTTGTTGTTGCCGTAGCAGGCGAAGATCGGCGCCCAGGTGAAGCCCGACATGCTGCCCTGCTTCACCAGCCGCTTGTAGCTGTTGACGGTGGGCGAGACGACCGCCGAGATCGCCGGCAGATGGCGCACGATGCCGGCGATGAAGTGGTAGCCGAGCTGCGACAGGCCGCAGCCGCGCGGATCGTCGTCCGCCTTGAAGAGGTTGGCGCCGCCCTCGAGCTCTGCCAGCGACATGTTGAAATGGGCACCCGAGCCCGTGCGGTTGGCATAGGGCTTGGGCATGAAGCTCGCAAAGCAGCCATGGGCGCGCGCGATGCGGTTCGCCATCATGCGCAGGAAGACGTAGCGGTCGGCCATCGTGATGACGTCGGCAAACGAGAAGTCGATCTCGAACTGACCCAGCCCGTCTTCCTGGTCGAAAGAGTAGACGTCCCAGCCGAGCTCGTTCATCGCGGTCACGAGCGTGTCGAGCCAGCCCAGATTGTCGAGCGCCATCGAGCCGTCGTAGCAGGGCTTCGAGAGCCGCCGCTCGGTGAGCGGCTCGATCGTCCCCTCGGGCGTGCGCCGCAGGACGTAGAACTCGGCCTCCATGCCGAGATTGAAGCGATAGCCGAGGCCGGCCGCAGCCTTCATCTGGCGCTTCAGGATGCCCCTCGAGCAGGCTCGGAACGGTGCCCCCTGGAACCACAGATCGCTGGCGAACCAGGCGACCGACCTATCCCAGGGGAGGATCGTGCAGGACGCGGCATCCGGATGGGCCGCCACCTCGTCCTCGTGCACGCTCTGCGGCACGCCGTCGAGGGCAGCACCGGTGAACATCTCCGAGCCAGCCATCATGTGGGCGAAGTGCGGCGTCGGCACGAGCTTCGCCTTCGACACGCCGTGCATGTCGACGTAGCTCGCCATCAGATATTTGACGCCTTCCGACTTTAGCTTCAGCTCCAGCGCTGCTTCGCTGCTGGTCGTCATGCTCATTTGAAGGTCTCTTTCAGCGGGGAGGATGAGGCTCCGGCGGGCAGCTCCGGGCGGACGGCATCGAAGGGCTCGCCTGCCCACATCGCGAGCGGCATGGTCTCGAGGAGTGCCTGCTCGAGCGCGCTCGCGAGGCCGGTGATGCAGGCATCGAGGATGCTACGGCCGAAGGCCGCATCGCCGCGCGAGGCGAAGCCGACGACGCCAGTCTCGCTCTCGCGGTCGACGGTGTGGGAGAAGAACGCGGCGGCCGCCCGGTTGGGCTCGTCCACGGCCTTCGCCATGTCGACGAGATCGGGGCGGAGGTGCAGCAGCAACGAGGTCTCGGCGTCGTTGGCGTGCCAGTTGGTACCACCGTCATACTCGTACGCCGTCTTGACCTCGGGCGTGAGCTCCCAGACCGAGCGCAGGGCCACCCGCATCTCGTTCATCTCGTGACGGATCGTCTCGAGGGCGCAGCGCAGGGGCGCCACGTTCGTGACGTGACCGTTCAGGATCAAAAGCCGCGTGAAGCCGGCCGGCCGCAGCCATTCGGCGATGTCGACGACGCAGCGCGTCAGCGTCTCGGGGCGAAGCGAGAGCGTGCCCGGCCAGGTGTGGCTGTGGCCGAGCGAGCAGCCATAGGGGAGGGCCGGCAGGACGGGGATCCCCGTCCGCTGCGAGGCGCCCAGGGCAACGGTCTCGGCCGAGAGCGTATCGACGCAGGTCGGCAGATGCCGGCCGTGCTGCTCGGTGGCCCCCACCGGCAGGATCGCCATGTCCATGCCGCTCTGGCGGAGTGCTGCGATCTGCTCCCAGGAGCATGCGTCCCAGCGCAGCGGTGTGTCGCGCACGGCCATCACTCGAAGCCGATCACGGCATGGGGGACGTATGGCGCCTCGAGCCGTGCCACCTCCTCCGCGCTCAGCTCGACGGAGAGGGCGTCAGCGGCGGCATCGAGATGCTCGAGCCGCGAGGCACCCATGACCGGGGCCACGATTCCCGGCTTCTGATAGAGCCAGGCGAGCGCGATCTGTGCCGGCGGCACGCCGCGCTCGTCGGCAAGATCGCAGAGCGCCTCGACGACCAGACGGTCGGCGGCGTCGGTGCCCTTGTAGAGGGCCGGCGTGTACTTGTCGGCGGCAGCGCGCGGCGTCGGCGGTGCCTCGCTCCAGCGCCGGGTCAGCCGGCCGCGGGCGAGGGGGCTCCACGGGAAGACGCCCACGCCCTCGCTCAGGCAGAGCGGCATCATCTCCCGCTCCTCCTCGCGGTAGAGCAGGTTGATGTGGTTCTGCATGGCGATGAAGCGGGTCCAGCCATGCGTCGCGGCGACCCCCTGCATCTTCATGAGCTGCCAGGCCCACATCGAGGAGGCGCCGAGGTAGCGCGTCTTGCCCGCCTTCACGACGTCGTGCAGCGCCTCCATTGTCTCCTCGATGGGTGTCGCGTAGTCGAAGCGGTGGATGACGTAGAGATCGACATAGTCGGTGCCGAGCCGCTTAAGGCTCGCATCGATCTCCGCCATGATGGCCTTGCGCGACAGGCCGGCACCGTTGGGGCCGGGCCGCATGCGGTTATAGACCTTGGTCGCGATCACGACCTCCTCGCGCGGCACGAGGTCCTTGATGGCACGCCCCAGCACCTCTTCGCTGGCGCCCAGCGAGTAGGCGTTGGCCGTGTCGAAGAAATTGATGCCGAGGTCGAGCGCGTGCCTGAAGAACGGCCGGCTGTCGGCCTCGTCGAATATCCAGCTGTGCGAGCCCTTGGCCGGATCGGCATAGGTCATGCAGCCGAGGCAGATGCGCGAGACCTCGAGGCCCGAGCGGCCGAGCTTGATATAGTCCATGGCTGATCAGTCCTGCACGCGGTCGCGGACATAGTCGGCGAGCTGCCAGACGGCCTTCTCGAGATGGCTGAGCCTGCCGGCGCGCGCGAACATTGAGGCCGCACCCCGCTGCTGCAGCTCGTTGACCGCCAGGTCCTCGTCGCTGATGGCGCCGCTCGCGGCCCTGAGCTTCGTGATGATCGCCTCGAAGTCTGGCTGGCTCAGGGCTTCCGGCCGGACCAGCACGTGGCGATGCCAGAGTGTGTGCTCCGGCCCCTCCGGAATGAGGGTCGTCCAGTGGATCCGGTCGGCGAAGACGGTGATGAGCAGCGTCGGATAGACGACGTAGAGCGCCACGTCGCGCTTTGCCTCCTCGCTGATCCCCTCGAAGACCGGCAGACCGGACTTGAGGTTCTCCTCGGTCGGCAGATGCGGGGCCAAAGGCCCGTGGACCGCCGTCCAGGCCTCGCGGCCGTCCTCGCCCCAGCTCAGGGCACCCGGGCTGAACGGCTCGGCGGTCGTGGCGTGCGCACCGATGTGATGGTAGCACTCCATGAAGGTCTCGACCGCGATCTTCCAGTTGAACCTGCAGACATAGTCGACGCTGTAGCCGATCGCGAGATTGGCCATGTCGTAGACCGCGAAACGCTCCTCGAGCTCGCCCAGCCGCCCGGCGATGGAGGGCGTCGCCGCATCGAAGGTGACGAAGATCGTGCCCATCACGATCTCGCTCCTCAGCTCCGGCAGCCGACAGCCCTTCCGATCGAAGCCCTGGGCCTGCTCCATGTGCGGCGCGCCCAGGAGGCGGCCGTCGAGGGCGTAGCTCCATTTGTGGAACGGGCAGGAGAAGGCACTGGCGTGGCCGGCGCCATCGACCACCGGCGCCCAGCGGTGCAGGCAGATCCGGCTCATCACGCGGATGCGGTCTGGGCCGCGCACGACGACCAGCATCTCGCCCATAAGGTCGATCGTGAAATAGTCCCCGACCTTGGGCAGCTCGGCCACGTGGCCGACGGCCATCCACTCGCGCTTGAATATTCTGTCGACCTCGAGATCGAAGAAATGCTGCGAGGTGTAAGCCGTCGGCGGCAAGGTCTCGGAAGCGGCGAGGCTCTGGCCCATGCCGGCGCGCACGTCGCGCACGAGCTCGGCGATCGGCGGCTCCTTCACGAGAGGTGTTGCGGTCGGCATGTCCATCAGGAAGTCCTTGGAAGAGAGCCGCCATGGGCGGCGGTCGCGGGGTGGTGGTCGAGCATCGGGTCAGGGACCTGCCGGCGGCCCTGCGGTGCCGCCGATCGCGTCGAGCGGACCCAGCTCGCGCTCGACCAGGGGCAGCACCTCGGCGCCGAAGCGCTCGAGCGAGCGGTGCGCGCGGGCGATGGGCATGTCGCCGAACTGGAAAAAGCAGTTGTAGTGGACGGGATTCAGCCGCTGGATCTCGCGCACAAGTCGCTCGGCCACATGGTGGGGATCGCCGATGATGAGGTTGTCGCGGAAGGTCTCGAGCGGCGGCTCGTCGGGAAGCGGGCGCGCCTGCAGATGGCAGCCCTCGAAGGCGAGATCTGAGCGGCGCAGGTCGGCCACCATGCGGCCGACGAAGCGCGCCCGCTCGGCCGCCTCGAGGGCTTCGGCGGGGCTGTCGGTGACGTGGATATATTGCTGGACCGCGACCGGCATCGGCCTGTCGCCCAGGCCGGCCTCCGCCCACCTGCCGCGCGCGCCCTCGACGATCTCAAACAGGACCTCGGTGCCTCGCCAGCCGGCCGTGAAGAAGGGAATGGCGCCGAAGCGCGCGAGCCGCCGGAGGATCCGTGGCTCCATCGACGTGACGTAGAGCTCGGGCAGGGGCTTTTGCACGGTCTCGAGCGCCACGACCGAAGGCGGCAGGCTGACATGCCGGCCCTCGTGGTGGACCCGCTGCGTCGTCAGCGCCTGCTCGACGACCTCCCAATAGTCGAGGAACACCTCGTTCTTGCGGGTGACGTCGATGTTGTAGCGGTCGAACTCGTAGGGCTGGTAGCCGGAGCCGACACCCAGGACGGCGCGGCCGCCCGAGAGCTGGTCGAGAAGGGCGATCTCCTGCGCCACCCGCATCGGATGATAAAGCGGCAGGACGACGACCGCGGCACCCAGCCGGATGCGCGTCGTCAGCCCCGCCATGTGGGCCGCCATCATGAGCGGCGAAACGCTGATTGAATAATTGGTGAAATGGTGCTCGGCGAACCAGGCGACGTCGAAGCCGATCGCCTCGGCGGTCGCGATCATGCGCCGCGTGTCGTCGACAACCCCGCCGATGCCCCGGGGATTGTCGCGCAGTGACATGAGATTGAAGAGTCCGAGCTTCATCCGCCTCGACCGTTCGCCTGCGCCCCGTTGCTTGTGATCTAGAAGCAAGGAGCGTGCCAGCGAGGTGAATAGAATGATCGTTCAATTAATAGGCGCCGGGCAGCCGCGGCGGCACGTGGCGGGCGCGCGACGTGCCGATTTTCTGCGCAGCCTGCCTGAAGATTTGGCGACTCAATTCCGGGCGGTACCCTGCTTCAGATGCGCCATGACGACCTCGCGCATGTGCGCGATGGCGGCGGCGTAGTCGAAGGATGGGAACATCACGTTGCGGAAGAGGGCACCATCGAGGAAGGTCGAGATGAAGGTCGCCGTCTCCTTGGCGTCGACCTTGCCGAAGATTCCCTTGGCCGCGCCCGCGCGAATGGCGCGGCCGAGGACCACGGCCTCGCGGTCGTAGAACTTGCGGATGGCGCGGTCGACGCGTGCCGTGCGGCTTCGCGTGCCGGCATAGTCGAGGCTGATCTTGGCAAGCTTCTGCAACAGCACGAACTGGAGGATGTGGATCTCGATCCAGTCCGAGATGATCTTCTCGGCCGAATGGCTGTGCTCGCTGATCTGCTCGAACTTGGCGAAGGCCTCCTCGACCACCGACTCGACGGCGCTGAGGAAGAGGTCCTCCTTGTTGCCGAAATAATAGTAGATCAGGGACGGGTTGACGCCGGTGGCCTCGGAGATGTCCTTGATCGTGACCGTCGAGTAGTTCTGGCTCGCGAACAGGTCGAGGGCCACGCGCTGCAGCGTGGAGGCCATCTCCGACTGCCGGTCGCCGCGGGTGGGCGGCGCGGCGCGGCGCGTGCGGCCGCGCGTCGGCAGGGCCGTCTGGCCCGCGCCGGCGACCTCCAGCTCCAGGGCCGGCTCGGCCCTCCGTCGTGCGGCGCCTGTTTTCGTTGTCGTCATTCAGCGCTACCTGCGTCCATCCGATAAGAAGGCGCCATCGGGCCCGCCCGTGACGGCGACCGCCGCCGCGGGGCGCGATGAGCGCGCTGCGTCTCTCTACCGAAGCCGGGGTCCGATGCCAATCGCAACCCCGGCAGGGGGTGGGGCCGGGAAGGGGCGACGGCAGGTGGCGTGCTTCTTGCGTCTGGATGGTTTGAACGAATGTTCAGTCAGCGTGCGGGCGGGTGCCCGGCGGCATCCGCCCGCTCGTCGTTCCGCTCGCTCCTGACCCAGCCGATAGAGGTCCCTCGCCATGACATCCTCTCGTCTCGCGCCCGCCTGGGCGATGGTTGCTGGCCTGGCGCTCGCGGCCGGCCTCGCTCCGACGCCGGCCCAGGCCGACGACGCGCTGCACGCCATGCTGCCGGAGCCGATCCGCGAGGCCGGTGTCATCAAGCTCGTGACCGACGCCCACTACCCGCCCTGCGAGAGCTTCGCCGAGGACAACAAGACCATGGTGGGCTTCGAGCCCGATTTGTGGAACGCCATGGCCGAGCGGCTGAAGGTCAAGATCGAGCCCTCGTCCATCGACTTCGCTGGCCTCATCCCGGGCGTGCACAGCGGGCGCTACGATGTGGCGGTGGAGTGCATCTCCGATTCGGCCGAGCGCGAGAAGCAGGTGACCTTCGTCGCCTACGCCTACGGCTCGGCCGCGATCTACACCATGGCGGACAATGCCGCGATCACCGACGACGAGCTCTCCTTGTGCGGCAAGACGACGGCGGCCCAGATCGGCACGGACTTCCTCACCATGCTCGAGGACAGGCTGCAGCCGCACTGCAAGAAGGCCGGCAAGGCGCCGATCAAGGTCCTGCAGTACCCCAACGCCGATGCGGTGCTGCTGGCGCTCTATGCGGGGCGCATCGACTTCGCCCTCAACGACGCGGCCTCGGTCGAGGAGGTCAAGGACAAGGCGCCCCGGCCCATCAAGGTGATCACGAGCAGCCTGATCCCCAAGCTCTATCTCGGCATGGTGGTGGCCAAGGACAACAAGGCCCTGCAGCAGGCGCTCGAGGCCGCCGTCGCGTCCTTGCAGGCGGACGGCACCTACGACAAGATCATGGACAAGTGGGAGCTGGGGCCGATGAAGCTGGAGGGCACGGGCATCAACCTCGCCACGACGAAGCCCCTGAAGACGATGGCGCCCTGAGGCCATGCGGGCGCTCGACGGAGGCGGCTCTCCCGCGACCGGGCCCGGGTCCGACGTCCCGGTGGTGGAAGCCAGGAACGTGCGCAAGAGCTTCGGCGATGTCGAGGTCCTGCGCGGGGTCGATCTCGTCGTGGAGGCGGGCGAGGTCGTCTGCCTGATCGGCCCCTCGGGCTCCGGCAAGTCGACCTTCCTGCGCTGCATCAACCATCTCGAGCGCATCGACGGCGGCTCGCTGCGCGTCGACGGCCACTTCGTCGGCTACCGGCGCGAGGGCAACCGCCTCTACGAGCTCACCGAGCGCGAGACGGCGGCACGGCGCGCCGGCATCGGCATGGTGTTCCAGCGCTTCAACCTCTTCGCCCACATGACGGCGCTGCAAAACGTCATCGAGGCGCCGATCCTGGTGCGGCGCCTGCCGCGTCGCGAGGCCATCGAGCGCGGCAAGGCGCTGCTGGCGCAGGTGGGCCTCTCGCACCGGCTCGACGCCTATCCGGCCGAGCTCTCGGGCGGCCAGCAGCAGCGGGTCGCGATCGCCAGGGCACTCGCCATGCAGCCCGGCCTCATGCTCTTCGACGAGCCCACGAGCGCCCTCGACCCCGAGCTCGTGGGCGAGGTCCTGGACGTGATGCGCCGCCTCGCCCGCGACGGCATGACGATGATCGTCGTCACCCACGAGATGGGCTTCGCGCGCGAGGTCGGCCATGAGGTGGTCTTCATGGACGAGGGCCGCATCATCGAGAAGGGTCCGCCCGAGCGCCTCTTCGCCCACCAGGCCCACGGCCGCACCCGCTCCTTCCTCTCGAAGATCCTCTAGCCGCGACACGCGGCCGGGCGACGCGAGGACACGCCCCTCGGCGCGCGCCTTCTTTTTTCTCACCTTGGTGCTCGACGCGGGGAGCCATGCACGGGCTCGCGACGGCGGGCCAGGACGAGGCATGAGCCCTCGTGCCGGGGCACGAGGGTGACAAAGAAGAGACAAGGCGACGCGAGGCCACGCCTCTTCGATCATCCCACGGCTCCGACCGGGGATCAGGTGACGCGGCGCGACGGGAAGGAGTCGCGTAGTCCCCGCCACCTGACCCGCCGGTCAGGCCGTCGGGTGACAAGAAAAAGACCTGCGGACGCACCTCTCCCTTGTCGCCCCCCGACATGATCGGGGGGCCAACCGTCGGAGGCCGGCCACGCTATTGTCGCGTCACAGCTGCCCGTTGATCCCGCGCTCAAGGCGGGGGATGACCAGATAGGGTGGGCCGGCTTGGCGTTCTTTCGCTATCCTTTGCTGCTCTTCTCTCCTTTCACGCTCCTCTGCTGCTCCGCCGCCCCGGCCTCGCTCTCTCCCAGCGTGGCGTGGCGGCTCTCGGCGTAGCTCAGGATCCAGTCGGCGACGTCCGGGTTGCTCCGGGCGAAGGTGAGGAGATCCGAAACGAGCTCGGCGGCGACAGGATTTTCCGCCGCCTGAACGGCGTCGTCGACAAACGCCGCACCGGTCTCGTCCCCGGCGTGCAGCTCGGGATGACCATCGCTCGTGCGCGTCACGAGGCGGCGCAGGCGGTTTTCGGGATGGCGGCCGCGATTGCCCTCGTAGGTAAGGAACAAAAGCGCCTTGGTGTCGCCCATGTCGGCGAGGTGCTGGAGGCTGGCGAACGCCGTCCTGATCAGGATCTCTTCGCGCTCGTCGTCGGGCAGCTCGGCCTCATGCCGGTAGTAGGCGATGTGCTCCTGGAACTTCTCGTCCTCGAGGAGTGAAAGAATCTCCGCCTCGTCCGTGTCCTCGTGCCTGGCGACCTGGGCGGGCGTCATGCCGGTGGCGAGCCGCCGCGCCAGCCGCACGGTACGGGCGGCCGGCATCGAGGCGGGGGAACGCGAGGGGTAGGTCGAAGGCATGGGGGCTCAATATAGGAATGAAGGCCCCGCGTCAATCAGGAGTTGATTCTTTTCTTTTGTCACTCGCCTGTCGAGCTGAGCCGGGGCTTCGGGCCGCGTCTCGCGGGTCGATGGCCCGGGGGCCCCGCCATACGATGCCGCCCTCGCCGTCCACCACGCGGAGATGCATGCCCTTCTCGCCCACATCCAGGCCCGCATAGAGCGTCATCGGTCATCCTCCCTCGTGTCCCCGGCCCGCGACCTCGCGGTGCCTCGGAGGGAGGCTAGCTCAACTACGCCACGTCACCGTAATTCTGGAAAACCGACTTCGCGAAGTCCAAGCCGATCGTGCTAACCTCGCCCATGGACGGACCCTCTCCAAAGTGGCGTTCTCGACAACCGCCACGTTAGGGCACCTCGATGCCGGGGAGCAGGGGCCGTCCACACCATCACCGTGATTACCCGAATGCCTGGGTCAACTTCCGCGTCGTGCCGATGTCGATGGTCAAGGCTCGGAGCTCGCGCTCATCTCGGAGGCCCGTGCCAGTGCCTGCGTGTCGACATACTCCCGGATGTTTGTGAGTTTGCCATTTCGAACGGTGATGGCGAAGATCCAGTGGTCTTCAAACGTCCTATTTGTAAATATGACTCTCCCCTTGGCGAAGCCGATGACCAGAACCCGGTCTCCTTGCGTTACGAATTCGGGGGCCTCCGGGTAAGAAGTTTCCACCGTATCGGCAGCCTTCTGAAGCAAAGCCGCCAATCCCGCACGCCCGCGGTGCGTGCCGGCCAGCGGCCAGTCCTCGCCCGGAATGATCCACTCAATGTCCTCGGCAGACAACGCCAGCAGACCTTGCCTATCGCCGCCGCTCATTGCGGCAAAAAACTCTCTCACAGTCTGGACATTCTCTCGGATGCTCATCGGGATTTCTCCTTGTTGCCAGGTTGCGCCCGCGCCGCTGCCCGGTGGGTGAGCGGCTGGGCAGGATCCCGCCTCATCGGAGCGACGAACTCTCACGCCTGGGAAAGCTGATCTCGATCCGGGGCGGATGGCTCAATGTCAGGACTTGACGAACCGGTAGGCGAAGCGATCGGTCTCGCCTTTGACGGAAGGATCGAACACCTTAATCGAGTGCGGATCGTCCTTGTTCGCGAGCGCGTCGCTTTTCGCGTCCAGCACGAAGCCTGCCGCCTCCACCTCCTCGAGAACGGCCGCGGGCTCAATTCGATGCAGCGACCCGGCTTGGCTTGCGCCCGTGCCGTTGGCGGCGACGTGGTCGACTATGACGTAGAGCCCGCCCGGTTTGAGCCGCTCGTAGACGACTTGGTTGAAGCCGGCTGGGGTTGCGCCTCTGGTTTGGATAAGGTCGCCATGGAGATCGTGGTAGAACAGGTGCAACCACACAACATCCAATGGTTGCAAGCTTTCCGGAAGCGCCACGAGATCCGTTGAGATGACCTCTACATTCTCTCGGCCCGGCTCCTTGGCCAGCGCCCGCATCTGGCCGACAGGATCGCTCTTAAAGTGGCCGATCTCGGCCGGCACGAAACTGTAGACCCGGCCCTCGGGTCCAACGATGTCGGAAAAGAGGCGCGTCCAGTCTCCGTTGCCCGGCCACACGTCGATCACGGTTGAGCCCGCGTCGACGCGTGCGAACCGTATCAAGTCGGATTGCTTCGATTGAGGATACATGAGGGTCTCCCAAATGGCGGGACATGTGAAAAGCTCGCGGTGTATGGGGCAACGTCTGCCCAATCCGCCGTCCGCAGCCTGATCCGGCCCCGGCCACGCGGAAACGATGTCCGAGGCGGCCGCCACACCCAGTCTGGCTCGCCCCGGCGGAGCGTTGGCCCGAACTCAGATGGCCGAGAAGCCGCCGTCGACAGACAGTTCCACCCCATTCACGAAGCTGGAATCGTCAGAAGCAAGAAACAGCGCGGCCGCCGCGATTTCCTCAGGACGACCCATCTTTCCCCGCGGGATCAGGGATTCGAACATCCGCTTCGCCCCGTCGTCGAGAACGCGGTCCTGCATCGGTGTGGCGATCGGCCCCGGGTGCAGCACGTTCACCCGGATATTCCTGCCCTTCAGTTCGTTGAGCCACCCGCGCGCGAATGCGTGCAGCGTCGCCTTGCTCGCCGCATACACGCTGTAACCGGGAAAACCTTTCACCGAAGCAACTGACCCGGTCATGAGGATCGATCCGCCGTTGTTGAACAGCGGCAACGCCTTTTGAACCGCAAACAGCGTGCCGCGCGCGTTCAGGCCGAAGGCCGCATCGAAGTGCTGCTCGGTTATCTCGCCCAGCATGACATTTTCGCCCGTGCCGGCGCTCGCGTACAGGACGTCGATCCTGCCCTTTTCCCGTTTGACCGTGTCGAACAGACGGTCGAGGTCGTCGAGATTGGCTGCATCGCCGCGCACGCCGGTCACGTTCCGGCCAATCAGCTTGACGGCCTCGTCGAGCGCCTCCTGCCTCCGGCCCGTGATGAAGACATAGGCGCCCTCTTCGACGAACCTCCTGGCGCTCGCCAGCGCCATGCCGCTCGATCCACCCGTGATGACTGCAACCTTGCCCTCAAGCTTTCCCATGACTTCTCCTTTCGGCTTTCCCCAGTTGCCCCGAGCATTCGTCTGGGGATGGCGTCGTTGAAATGGGTCCGGCCGCGTCAGGCGTTCAGTGCGGAAGTTCGCACATCGGTGGTGCAAAATCGAACCAGGCGAGCTAAGAATTTCAGCCACGGCATGCGGTGTCCGCGGTGAGCGACGCCCAAGGCGCCAGAGTGGCCGCCCCACTTGTCCGAGGACGAGACGCTATTCGATGGTATTGGACAGGGGCTTTGGAAGGCGCACCCCGCGGTGTCGGATTGCACCATGATCGACTGGGATGACGTCCGCTACTTTCTTGCCGTCGCGCGCGGAGGCTCGGTGCGGGCGGCCGCCGAGCGCCTCGGTGTGAACCACTCGACCGTGCTGCGACGCATCGCCCAGCTCGAGGAACACCTCGGGGTGCACATGTTCGAAAAGCTGCCCTCGGGCTACCGCCTGACGGCTGCGGGCGAGGAGGTCCTTGAGTTCGCGGACCAGATGGAAGCGTCGTCGCACCTGCTGGAGACACGCGTCTTCGGGCGTGACCAGAGCGTGCGCGGGCTTCTGCGGGTGACGCTGGCGCCGACCCTCGCGACACACCTGCTCATGCCGGACTTCGCCGATTTCGCGCGTCTGCATCCGGACATCGAGATGGAAATCTTGTCGTCAGGCGAGCTGGCAAATCTGACCAACCGAGAGGCCGACGTCGCGATCCGTGTCGTCTACGACCGCAAAACCCTGCCGCTCAATCTTCACAGCCTGAAGGGACCGGAGCTGTTCGGCGGCGTCTACATGTCCCGCGATCGTCTAGCCGCGTGGCGCGCGGGCGCGCCTGATTCCATCCGGTGGATCGCCATAAGCACTCATGGGATCCCGGACTGGGCCAGCGAGGGTGAGGTTCGCACGACGGGAGTTCCGTTCAGGACCACGGACGGCGAGGCGCAAATCGTTGCAGTACAGCAAGGGCTCGGGATCACGACACTGCCGTGCTTCATCGGAGATGCCGACCCCCTACTGGCACGGGTGCCGGGCACTGATCTGCACATGCACGGAACGCTCTGGCTCCTCACACAGGGGGAGACGCGCAAGACGAAGCGCGTGCGGCTTTTCACGGAGTTCGTAGCCCGCAGGCTCGCCGCGTACGGGCCGCTTCTTTCGGGGCTGTCCTCTCCCGGCGACTGACGGGCGGGATGAGGGTGACAGTGCATTCAATTGCGCTACGGTGGCTCAGCCACGGAGTGGATTAGGTGCTCTTCACCCGCCCGCTTGTCGGGCCGCGAGTTGATGCTGAGCACCGGGCCTACCATTGCCCTGCACCTGGTTGCTCCTGGTGTCCCATGCCCGAGCCCGCTCTCAACCGACAAAACTAAGCGGGCCACGCCTGTGCGCCACCGTCGACGCGGAGGACCTGGCCGCTGACGAAGGCGCCCATGGGGCCGGCGAAGAGCTCGACGACGCGGGCGACCTCGTCGACGGTGGCGATGCGGTCGAGGGTGCCTTCCTCGCCGAGGCGGGCCTGGTCGACGGTGCGGGTGCCCATGAAGCGGGCGGTGCGGGTCTCGCCGGGGGCGAGGCTGTTGACGGGGATGTCGTAGGGGCGGAGCTGGTCGGCGAGGCAGCGGGTGTAGGCGACGACGCCGGCCTTGGCCGTGGCGTAGATGACGCCGCTGGGGCGGCCGCGGAAGGCGGCGATCGAGCTGATCGTGAGGATGCGGCCGCGGCGGCGCTCCATCATGCCCTTGGCCACCTGCTGGCAGACGAGGATCGTTGACAGAAGGTTGCGGTCGAGGACGGCGCGGACGTCCTCTTCCTTCACGTGGACGGCGTCGTCGGGGTCGGGCCAGCCGCCGCCCGCGGCCCTGATGTTGCCGCCGGCGTTGTGGACGAGGATGTCGATGGGGCCCAGCGCCGCCTCGACCTCGGTGACGACGCGGGCGACGTCGTTGCCCAAGGTGAGGTCGCCCAGGGTGCGGCAGGTGGGAACGCCGTGGTCCGCGCCGATGGTGCGGGCGGTCTCGGTAAGCGTGGTGCCCTCGCCATACTCGGCCGGGCCCTCCTCGCGCATGCCGTGCACGCCGACGGCGCAGCCCAGGGCGGCGAGGCGCTCGGCGAAGGCGCGGCCGAGGCCGCGGCCGGCGCCGGTGACAAGGGCCACCTTGCCCGCGAGCATTCTGTCCGCGTCGCCCATCGCTGGTTCCTTTCTTGCGCGTCCGCCCGCGGGCGGTGCCGCGGACGGAGGTGCCATGCGTCTCAGTAGAAGCTGCTGGGGGTGGTCTTCGGGCACCAGCGCGCGGTCTTGAGGTAGGGCAGGAGGGTGCGCATGGCCTCGGGCGTGGCGATGCGGGCCAGCGCCTCGACGGCATAGCCGGGGACATAGCGGTTGTCGTCGTCGAGGGCCCGGCCCAGGGCCGGAACCGCCTCGCCCGCGCAGGGCCCGAGCTGCGCCAGGGAGAAGGCGGCCGAGAAGCGCACCTGCTCGTCCGTGTCCTTGAGCGCCACCGAGAGGGCGTGGACACTGGCCGGCGTGCCCGGCTTTAGGCCCAGGGCCTCGACCGCGTTGATCCGAACCATCGGGTCGGCGTCCGTGGTGGCCTGAACGAGCGCCGCCATCACGGCCGCGTCGCTGACGGCTATCTCACCCAGCGCGAAGCAGGCGAGCTTGCGCGCCCGCTGGCGGCCGCTGGCCAGGAGCTCCAGCAGGGAGGGCACCGAGGCCGTGCCGATCTCGGCCAGGCCGTAGGCGGCGTTACGGGCGATCTGGCCGGCGTGGGGCGAGTCGCGATGGGCGCGGCGGTTGGCGTTCTCGTCCTCGCCGTCGTCGGCGCGGATGGCCTCGACGAGGGTAGGCACGGCCGCGGCCCCGGCCTCGGCCAACGCATAGGCCGCATCGATCGACACGGGCTCGACGGGATCGTCCAGGAGCTCCGCCAGCGGGGCCAGATGGGCCGCCACCGCGGCCGGGTCGCGGGCGAGGCCGTTGATGCCGGCCAGGCGCTGGCGCGGGTCGGCGTGGCCCAGGAGCGCCAGCGCCGCCGAGCGCTCGGTCTCGCCGAGGCTGGTAGCGGCGGAGGGCGCTCCGCCGAGCCAGGCCCAGTGACGGCGCCAGACGGGGGTCATGTCGACGCCGGGGAGCGGCGTCTCGAGCGCCCAGCCCTTGCCCTCATGCGCCCAGGTCGGCGCCGCCGGCGGCTGCATGCGGATGAACTCGAACTTCATCATGAAGCGCTTGCTCTGGGTGAAGTTCTTCATCTTGCGATGCCAGACGTCGTAGTGGATGAGCAGGAAGCCGCCGGCCTCCAGCGCCCCCGCCGCCTCCGGCATGAGGCTCGGGTCGGGCTGCTGGTGCTGGTACTGGCTGCCGGGCACGACGCCGGTCGGGCCGCGCTCGGCCGGTGTGCTCTGCGGCACGTACATCACCATCACCCAGCGCGGCCGGTGATTGCGGACCCGGCGGGTGAAGCCCCAGTAGCTGTCCTTGTGCATCTCCTGGGCGTCGGAGCCGGGCATGTTGTTGTGCAGGGCGCGGTGCGGATGCATGACATAGTCCGGGCCCAGCACGCTGGTGAGGGCACCCTTGACGACGGGATCGTCGAACACCCTGCTGAGCGCGGGGACGTAGGGCAGCAGATTGTTTCCGGGGTTGACCGGCTCGGCGGTGCCGATGAGCTCGTCGAAGCGGGCGTAGATCTCGTCGTGGAAGCTCTTCGGCAGCGTCGTCTGCAGGCGCAGAAAGCCGTTCGCGATGAACTGCTGCATCTGCTCGTCGGTCAGGAGGATCGGGTCGCTCATCGGATCATTCCCTGCTTGGTCAATCTCGCTGGGCGGACCATCGCGGCCCTTCCCGGCGGAGCGGGCTCGGGGCGGCTAGCGCCCGCCGAAGCCGCTGCTCACGGCAATGCCCTTGAAGATATGCCGCTGCAGGAGGAGCGTCATCGCCACCCCCGGCAGCATCGAGATGGCGGCACCGGCCATCATGTAGTTCCACTCCGTGCCCTGCTCGCCCTGGAACATGGTGAGGCCCAGGGGAATGGTGGCATGCTCGGTGCCGTGCACGACGATCAGGGGCCAAAGGAAGCTGTTCCACTGACCGGTGAAGGTGAAAAGCGCGAGCAGGCCCAGCGCCGGCGCCGACAGCGGCAGGATGATCTGCACGAGGATCCTGAGCCTCGACGCCCCGTCGATCATCGCCGCCTCCTCGAGCTCCATGGGGATGGTGAGGAAGAACTGGCGCAGCATGAAGGCACCGAACGAGCTGAACGCCATCGGCACGATCAGGCCCTGGTAGGTGTTCACCCAGTCGAGCTTGGCCATCATCAAGAAGAGCGGGATGACGAGGACCGCCTGCGGCACCATCAAGGTGCCGAGATAGGCGACGAACAGGCTGTCGCGCCACCAAAAGCGCAGCCGGGCGAAGGCGTAGGCGGCGAGGCTCGACACGGTGAGCACGATCAGCGTGACCGCGCTGGCGACGATGGCGCTGTTGAGGAAGAAGCGGCCGAAGGGCAGGAACGACCATGCCTTGCTGAAATTCTCCCAGAGCAGCCTGGCCGGCCATAGCGCCGGCGGCACGCTCATCACCTCGGCATTGGTCCGAAGCGCGTTCGACAGCATCCAAAAGAACGGGAACAGGAAGAGGAGGGCGGTGACCGCCATCGCCAGATGCGAGGCGATGCCGACCCACCGGCTCGGCCCCGACGGACGGCGGACCGTGTCAGCTGTCATAGTGCACCCATCTCTTCTGCAGGCGCAGCTGGGCCAGGGTGAGGCCCATGATGATGACGAACAGCACCCAGGATATGGAGGTGGCGTAGCCCATCTTGTAGCTGCCGAAGCCGGTCGTGTAGATCGCGAAGCCGAGCGTCGCCGTGGCCGAGCCGGGGCCGCCGCGGGTGAGCGCGTAGACCTGGTCGAAGACCTGGAGCGCGTGGATGGCGGTCATCACGGTGCCGAAGAACAGCGTGGGCGAGATCAGCGCGAGCTTGATGCGCCAGAACCGCTGCCAGGCGTTGGCACCATCGATCGCCGCCGCGTCGAGATAGTGTTGGGGAATCGATTCCAGGCTGGCACCGAACAGCAGCAGGTTGTAGCCGAACCCCGACCAGAGCGAGACGATGATCACCGCCTGCATCGCCCAGGCGGGATCGGTGATCAGGTTGGGTATCGGCAGGCCGAGGGCGGCGATCGCCGAATCCATGATCCCGTCGGGCGTGAAGATCAGCAGCCAGACCAGCGACACGCCGATCAGGGGCGTGAAGGTGGGCAGGAAGAAGATCAGCCGGAACAGGGTCTTGCCCCAGCGCAGGCTGGCGATCCACACCGCCATCGCGAGCGATATCGCGATGTTCAGCACGAGATACTCGGCCGTGTAGAGGATCGTGTTGCCGAGGATCTGCTTGAAGGTCGGATCGACCGTGAAGAGCCTGATATAGTTGTGCAGGCCCACGAACCGGGGCGGCGCCAGCAGCTGCCAGTTGGTGAAGCTGAGCACGAAGGAGGCGACGAGAGGCACGACGAGGAAGAGCACCAGCCCCGAGAGGCTGGGCAGCAGGAACCAGATCGCCGCCCTGGCGTCCTGACGACGCCGGCTGTAGGTGCCGGTGCTGACGGCACCCCGCGGAGCGCCGGTCACCATGGTATCCGGCCCGCCGCGGCCTGGACGAATCCCTGCCGCGGCCGTGGGCTGGAGCCGCGCGCTCATTCGTTGGCGAGCGTCTGGATGGTGGTGAGCACCTGGGTGGCGGTCTGGGCGCCGCTGAACGCCAGCGGCGTATACTGCTCGGTCAGCCGCTCGACATCGTTCCAGTTCGTCGTGGTCCGGAACGGCACGGCGGTCTTGAGCGACGACTCGAGCACTGCCCTGGCGTCGACGACATTCTTGGCTGCCGCGTCGTACCAGAAGTGCTGCTCGGCGGTGCGGCCGGGAAACGCCCGGCCCTTGGACGCGAGGTACTGCTCGGCCTCGGGGCCCGTCAGCACCTGGACCGCCTTCCAGGCGGCCTCCTTGTTGGGGCTCGCCTTGGCGATGCCGAAGCCGGATCCGGCGCTCTGCGAGATGCTGCCGGCCTTGCCGGCGGGAACCGGCGCGATCCCGATCTCGAACTTGGCATCCTTGCGCAAGTTGATCATCTGCCATGGCCCGGTCGAGTACATCGCGGCGTTCCCGGCGACGAACCGCCCGCCGGCGATCTGGTTCGACGGGGTGCCGCTGGCGGCGACGAGCGGCGCCACCTTGTCCTTGAAGACGAGGTCCGCGTAATCCTGAAACACAGCCTGGAGCGCCGGATTGGCGAAGTCGAGCTCACCCGATTCGGTCAAGTAGGTCGCGCCGTTGGACAAGGCGAAGGGAATAAAGCCCATGGCCGTGGTGGCGTAGCCGTAGGTCCCATTCTTGGTGAGCGCCTTGGCGGCGTCGAGGAACTGGGCCTCGGTCCATCCGATGCTGGGCAGCGGCACGCCCTCGGCCTCGAACATCGTCTTGTTGAAGTAGACGATGTAGGGACCGAAGTCATAGGGCAGCGCCAGGAGGTGGCCGTTGCGGCTCAGGCCCTTGATGATCGAGGGGTCGAAGGCGCCGATGTCGAACCCGCTGGCCTTGGCCAGGGGCTCGAGCGGCTCCATGATCTCCGCGAAGCCGGGCGACCGCAGGCTCTGCAGGCTGACGATATCGGGCAGCTGGCCGGATGCCGCGAGCGTCGGCAGCTTGGTCCAGTAGTCGGGCCAAGACGTGGTCCGGAGCTCGACCTTGATGCCGGGATGCTTCTCTGTGACGAGTTCCGCGACATGCTGCCAGGCGGCCGTCTCCGCGTCGGAGCCCGACCACATCACCCAGGTCAGGGTCAACGGCTCGTCGGCGCGCACGACACGGGTCGCCGTGCCGGCCGCCAGACCTGCTGCAAGCCCGGCAAGCAGAGTCCGCCTGGTTGTCACTCGAGTTCCTCCTGATCTGCACCGGTCGCGGCCATCTCAACCACGATCGCCGGTCCGCTTCATTATCGAAGCATTGGTCCGTTATCTATATCAGCAAGTCTGATTCTCTGCGATACCAACGCAGTTTGGCCTCCCTATTGGAGCGCCACCATGGAGACGGGAGCGCAGCGAGCCGTTGATGCTCGTACCTGCTCCCTCTGACGCGACCTCGGTGGCCTGTCAAGCGGTCAGGCAACCAGACAGATGTGCGCCGGAACGCTTGAATAACGCTGATGCTCTACGCAGTGGGGCCGATCGAGCTGGTCGTCGACGCCGGAGTTGGGGTGACCGGGCTGGGATGAGACCTGGCGCTTCGAACGGTGGTCAACCGGCGTCTCCATGTTCAGATCGCAGAGCCGATCAGCGGCCTGATCCGCTCCGACAACTATGAGCGGGGCCAGCCTCGTGCCGCTGCACGATCGTGTCATGCAAGGCCGTAGGTCCGGGCTCGGCGATCGGCTGCTGCATCGGACGCTGGCGGAGCATTGCTGCAATCAGGTGTCGCGTCACATCGGCATCGCCCCCGGCGGGACCGGGAGGAGCGGCTGAGCGCCCGGCCGCACCGGCATGTCGGGACGGTCCCGGGCCTGCTGGCGGCGATCGATCGGCACCACGCGGCGATCACCGCCGCGGTGAAGGCGCGCGATTCGGCCGGTGCGCGGCGGGCCATGCGCCACCACCTCGACGAGGTGCTGCGCCAGACGGAAGCAATCGTGGGCTGACGGGCGGCGCCACCAGCCGAATGGCCAGGCGCGGCGGGATGTCGTGCCCCGCCGGCGCGGCCGACAAGGATCCCCGAGACGAGGTGTCGGTCGAGCACGTCACGGACATCGTTCTCCACCGTGATGCGGACGGCGCCGCCGGTCTTTCCTCCATCCCTTGCGGCTCTGCCCGCATCTTGGGCGGCCGCTCGACCCTGAGTCAAAGATCTGCCTATTTTGTAGGCATAAAGCGGGTCCACGGCTTTCCCCGAGCGGTGGTCTTCCTTCTTTTCTCCGAAGCAACGGAGTCCGGCACGCTTTTTGTTCCTCTTGTCCGCAGGGTGTCGCGCCGTCTGCCTCGAGCGGGTGCTGCGGGGCGCCGGAAGGTCGGAAACGGCTGCGGGTGGTGGGCCTCGAGGATCGGGCCGGCACGAGGTGCCCGTAGCGCTGCGGGAGAAAAAGGAACCGCGATGAGAACGTGGCTGATGCTCGCCCTTGTGGGGCTCGCGACGCTGGCGGCGGTGGACCCGGCGCTGGCACAGGATGCGGCGGCGGCGGCCAAACCGACCCTTGATAAGGGCGACACGGCCTGGATGATGACTTCCTCGGCGCTGGTCCTGATGATGACAATTCCGGGCCTCGCGCTGTTCTACGGCGGCATGGTGCGGAAGAAGAACGTGCTCGCCTGCCTGATGCAGGTGTTCGCCACCTGCTGCGTGATCTCGATCGTCTGGATGGTGGCGGGCTACAGCTTGGCCTTCACCGACGGCAACGCCTACATCGGCGACACCAGCCGCTTCTTCCTGAGCGGCATGGGCATGGACAGTGTCTCGGGGACGATCCCCGAGAGCGTGTTCATGATGTTCCAGATGACGTTCGCCATCATCACCCCGGCCTTGGCCATCGGCGCCTTCGTCGACCGGATGAAGTTCTCGTCGATGCTGGTGTTCGTGGTGCTCTGGTCGCTGATCGTCTACTCGCCGATCGCGCACTGGGTGTGGGCCTCGACGGGCTTCCTGGCCAAGGCAGGCGTGCTCGACTTCGCCGGCGGCACCGTCGTCCACATCAATGCGGGCGTGGCCGGCCTCGTGGCGGCGCTCGTGATCGGCAAGCGGCTGGGCTTCCGTCAGGAGCCGATGGAGCCGCACAACCTGACGCTCACGATGATCGGCGCCTCGCTCCTCTGGGTCGGCTGGTTCGGCTTCAACGCCGGCTCGGCGGTGGCGGCGGACGGGCGCGCCGGCATGGCCTTCGCGGTCACCCACATCGCGACCGCGGCGGCGGCGCTGGCCTGGATGTTCACGGAATGGATGACGCGCGGCAAGCCAACGGTCCTGGGCATCGCCTCGGGCGCCGTGGCCGGGCTCGTCGCCATCACTCCGGCCTCGGGCTTCGTGGGCCCGGGCGGCGCTCTCGCCATCGGCATCGTCGCAGGTGTCGTCTGCCTCTGGGGGGCCAGCGGCCTCAAGAACGCCATGGGCTATGACGACAGCCTCGACTGCTTCGGCGTGCACGGCGTGGGCGGCATCGTGGGTGCCGTCCTCACCGGCGTCTTCGCGGTCACGGCAATCGGCGGCACCTCCGGCCTGCTCGAGGGCAACGCCGCCCAGGTGCTGATCCAGTGCAAGGGCATCGCCGTAACAATCATCTGGGATGCCATCGCTTCCTTCGTGATCCTCAAGGCGATCGACCTCGTCATGGGCCTCCGGGTCGACGAGGATGTCGAGCGCGAGGGTCTCGATCTCGCCCTTCACGGCGAGGTGGTTCAGTAGCTCCCCCGAACCTCCCTCGACCGCTGAAGCGATCGCCGCCCGGCCCTCCGGGCGGCGATCCCCTTTTTGGGCCAAAGGCCCGGGCGCAGGGCTTGGGCCCGGGCCGCCGTCGCGCTAGGCTCGGCCCATGAGTGCCGACCCGCCTGAGACCGAGAGAAGCGTGCTCGATCGGCTGGCCGCCCAGGCCTTCGCCGCCGATGGCGCGGTCGCGGCCGCCAGCCTCGAGGCCGCCGTGACGCTCGCTGCCGCGGCCCTCCTCGCCGGGACCGAGCCGGCGCGGGTGGCGCGCCTTCCCGATGTGACCGGCCCCCGCGCCATCGTGCTGCAGAAGGGCCATGCGGTACGGCTGGGCGCCCCGCTGACGGGGCTGCTGCGGCTGGCCGGGGCTGTGCCGGTCGAGGTCGGCACGGTGGAGAGCTGCGAGGCCTACGAGCTCGCGGCGGCCCTGGGTGATGCGGTTGGAGCGGTCTGCCATGTCGGGGCGAGCGGCGCCGCTCCCGGGCTTTTGGACCTCCCGGCGATGAGCTGGGCGTGCCAGCGGGCGGGCAGGCCTCTCCTGGTCGTCGATGCCGCCTCGGCGAGCTGGGCCGCCTGGCTCGATGCGGGTGCGGCGCTGGTGGCGCTCGACGTCGAGGCGGGCATCGGCGGTGCCGAGGGCGGGCTACTGATCGGGCGGAGGCCCTGGATCGAGGCGGCAGCCGCGCAGCGTGCCGGCATCGGTGCCGCGCTCCTGGCCGGGTCGCGGCAGGCGGCGGCGATCGCGACGACGCTGGGGGCCCGCTACCCGGCGGGCCAGATCGTCCTCAGCGGAGCGTCTCGAACAGCCTGAGCAGCAGGGTGGCGCGCGGCACCAGCGAGGAGATCAAGAGGTGCTCGTGCTGGGTGTGGGCGCCGTCGCCATCGACGCCCAGCCCGTCCAGCACTGGCAGCCGGCCCGCGAGGAAGCTGCCGTCGCTGCCCCCGCCGCTGGCGACGTCCGAAAGCTCGAAGCCGATCTCCTGGGCCAGCCGCTGGGCCTGGTCGAGGAGCCCCGCTATCGCCGGCGTCCTCGTATAGGGCGGGCGCGAGAGGCCTCCCTCGATGTCGATCCGGACGTCGGGGTCGACCGGGCGCAGCCCTTCGACCAGCGCCACCGCCTCTTTCGCCGCTTCGGCGTCGGGCAGGCGGATGTCGAGCAGCAGGCTCGCATGCTCGGGCACGACGTTGAAGGTGGTGCCGCCCGAGACCACGCCGACATTGGCGGTGACGCCGCGGGCGTGGTCGGTCATCGCCTCTAGCGCCAGGATCTGATGCGCCATCTCCTTGATGGCGCTGCGCCCGTCGGCGTGGCGCGTGCCGGAGTGGGCCGGGCGGCCGTGGAAGCGGATGGTGTAGCGGGCCGTACCCTTGCGGGCGGTGACGCACCGGCCGCCGTCGCGGGCGGGCTCGGTGACGAGCACGTGGCGCGCCCGCAGGCCGGCCGCCTCGATGAGCGAGCGCGAGGTGGGGCTGCCGACCTCCTCGTCGGCGCCGATGACCCACCGGATCGGCAAAGGCGTGGGCGTGCCGCGCTCGGCCAGCACGCGGGCGGCGGCGAGGCTGAGATAGGCGCCGCCCTTCATGTCGTAGATGCCGGGCCCGTAGGCGCGGTCGCCCTCGACGCGGAAGGGCAGCGTGCTCTCGAGCGTGCCCAGCGGATGGACCGTGTCCAGGTGGGCGAGGACGAGGATGCCCGGACCGTCGCCGCCCCAGGGGGTCTGGATCAGCAGATTGTCGCCATAGCCGTTGCGGCCGGGCACGGTGCGGACGTCGAAGCCGATGGCCGCGAACTGGCGGCCGACCAGCGCCATCAGGCGGCTGACCTCGGCTGCGGCCCCGGTGGGGCTCTCGATCGCGACCCAGCTTTTTATCTCGTCGAGCATGCGCGTGGGGTCGAGGGGGCTCATGGGGCGGTGGTGCTCCGGGTGCGGGAGGGCGCCTCGTCGCGCCCGATCAGCATCAGGCCGAGCGGGCCCAGCAGGGCGCCGGCGCCAATGACAAAAAAGGCCATGCTCCAGCCGAGCGTCGTCTGGTCGCCCAGGTGATCGAGCACGGCGCCCGAGGCGAGCGGGCTCATGAGGGCGCCGATCGAGCCCAGGAAGGTCTGGACGGCGATGGTGGAGCCGCGCAGCTCGGGGCTGGCGGAGCCGATCGTGCCGACGGTGAGGGCGGCGCTGTCGACCATGACGAAGGTGGCGTAGACCGCGGCGATCCCGATCGTGAGCGGGAAGGGCAGGGCGGCGGAAAAGCCGATCAGGCAGGCGAGGAGGGACGATGCGGCCATCATGAGCCCGACCGTGCGCGCCCGTCCGAAGCGCGCCGCGAGCTCGTTGCCGAGGATGCTGGCGGGCAGGCCGATGAGCAGAAGGCCGGTGGCGATCAGGGCCACGAGGCCCGGGCCGGCCGAGCCGCCACCCCTGACCGCGGCCCAGGTGAGAAAGGCCACGATCCAGGTGCGAAAACCAAAAAGCTCCCAGCAATGGCCTGCATAGCCCAGGATGTAGGCCATAGCCCGGCGCTGGGCCAGCACGGGCCGGAAGTCGAGCAGCGCATGGGCGCGGTGCCCCGGTGGTGCCGCGGGGGAAAGGGCCGCGAGCGCCACGAGGCCCGCCATGGCGGGCAGCATGCCGCTGGCGATGAAGGCGAGGCGCCAGCCGGCGAGGTCGGCCAGGAGCCCGGCCAGGCCCATCGAGAGGGCCGTGCCGACCGAGTAGACGGCGGTGTAGGCCGCCTGGGTGCGCCCCTGGCGCTGCCCCTCGACCCGGTCCGTCAGGGCCTTCAGCCCCGGCATGTAGGTGCCGGCGATGCCCACGCCCACCAGCATGCGCCAGGCCAGCGCCGACCAGAAGCCCTGGGCCATCACGGCGAAGCCGAGGCCGGCCGCGGCCGAGACGATGCAGCCCAGCACGACGATGCGTCGCGCGTCGATCCGGTCGGTGATGGCGACCGCGAAGGGGGCGACGACGGCGTAGGAGAGATAGCCGATGCCGGAGATCCAGCCGGCCTCCTTGTTGCTCAGCCCCCAGTCGGCGATGAAGCTCGGGATCAGCGCCTGGAAGGTCATGTTGCCGGCGAGGCCCAGCACGAGCACGGCGCACAGCACCATCGTGGTGGCGCTGGCCCCGTCCCTTCGCCGATGTCCCGGACCTTGCTGCGTCATCCGTCCGTCCTGCCCGCGTGCGACCCAGGGGCGTCTACCCGACCGCGCCGAACCGCGCTATCCAGCGCCGCACATCGCCGCGCTGCGCTGCGATGATGAGGGACCTGCCATGGCGACGCAGCTTTTGCATCTGGTCTTCGGCGGCGAGCTGAAGGACCCCCAAGGCACCGAGTTCGTCGATCTCGACAAGGTCGACATGGTCGGCGTCTTCCCGAACTATGCCGAGGCCTACAAGGCCTGGCGCGGCAAGGCGCAAGCCTCGGTCGACCAGGCCAATGTCCGGTATTTCGTCGTGCATCTGCACCGGTTGTTGGAGCCGGACGCGACCGGCAAGAAGGAGTAGGCCGGCAGGCCGCTGCCAGGATCGGTGCCGCCTATGCCACGTCGCCCATCGCGACCGAGTGGATCGGGACCGCAGCGGCGAGGCCCTTGATCGGGCGCGGGCCGAGAGAGGTGAGGTGGACCCGGTCGCGCACTGCCTGAGCGAGGGCCGGATCGACGAGGATCTCGCCGTCGGCAGCCATGGCACAAAGACGAGAAGCGAGATTCACGACGCTGCCGATTGCAGTGTACTCCAGCCGGCTTTCGGTGCCGATCCGGCCGACCGTGGCGGTGCCCATGGCTGCCCCCACGCCGAAGCCGATGGCGTGGCCCATCGACCGCCATCGTGCGACGAGACCCTGGACGGCGGCTTGCATCTCGCGCGTCATCGCGACGGCCCGGCCTGCGGGATCCGGGCAAGGGACCGGCGCATTGAGCAGGGCCATCAGCCCGTCGCCCGAGAAGCTCATGAGCGTGGCCTCGTGCCGGGAGATGACCGAGCCGAGCGTCTCGTAATACTCGCCCAGCACCTGCATGATCGCGTCGGGCCCCGCGCTGGCGGAGAAGGCGGTGAAGCCGCGCAGGTCGCAGAAGACGACGACCACCTCGACGCGCTGGTTGACCAGCAGCAACTCGCTTCCGGCGCGCTCCACGATCTCGGCTACCTGCGGGGCGAGAAACCGCTTGAGGCGACCGATCCGTTCCGAGCGCTCCTGCGAGACTGCCAGCTCCTCCGCCATGCGGTTGAAGCGATCCGCCAGCCGCTCGAACTCGTCGCCGGAGGTGATCGCGAGCCGGTGCCGGAAATCTCCGGCACCGATGCGTTCCGCGCCTTCCTCAAGGATGCGAATGGGATCGTACATCCAACGGGCCAGGACGAGGGCGAGGAGCCCGGCAAGCGCTGTGCCGCCGAGGACCAGCATGCCCGTCCGCCAGAAGGCGAGGCGGAGCGGGGCAAACGCCTCGGCCAGCGGCTGCTCCACGAAGACCTGCCAGCCGGCACCCGGAATTTGAGCGGCGGAGACGACCGCAAGCTCGCCGTCGAGGTTCTCGGCGACGGCCGTTCCGCCGGTGGTCCTGGTCACGTCCTGCAGCCTGCGCGCAGAGGCAAGTGTGGCCTCATCGGCCCCTCGCAGCACGCGGCTGATATCCGGATGTGCGATCAGGCGTCCCGGCCCGTCCAGGATCAGGGCGTGGCCGGTCGCACCGACCCGGATGCCGAGAATGACGTTCCAGATGAGCTTCAGGTTGATCTCGGCAACAGCGACGCCGGCGGCGCGGCGATTGCCGGCGACCGCCAGCGTCATGAAGGGCTCGGAGCCGCCATAGTAAACGACAGGGCCGTACCAGACGCCAGGCACCCGGGCGCCGTCCACGGCCGGATCGGCGGAGCGGTCGATGCCGCTCGACCTGCGTTCCAGGTCGGTTCGCGAGACGAAAAGCCGCTCGATCCCGTCGCCATCCACGAGCGTGATGCTGATCACGGCCGGCACCTGTCGCAGCACGCCCAGAACGGTCAGCCGGTGCTGGTTCGCGGTTTCCGCCGACCAGGCCTGCTGCACGGTCCAGCCGAGCTGGTTTTTTATATCGTCAAGAAAGGCCTGGGTCCGGGCTGCGGCGAAGGCAGCCTGGATCTGGAGCCGGTCGCCGAGCATGGACCGCTGGTCGCGCACGCCGAACCAGGCCTCGCTCGCACCATTCGCCAGAAGCGGGACCGTCACGGCGACGAACAGGACGAGAAAATACTTCTGGAAGAGTGTGCGTCGCCAGCCGAGCCTCTGGCGGCGCATGTCTAGCGAGCCGCGAGGGTGACGCCGTGCGCGAGTGCCAGCGTCACTCGACCACCTTTGTCGCGAGGAGCAGGAGGCTCGGGGGGACGTCGATACCCAACGCTTTGGCCGTCCTGAGGTTGATCGACAGCTGGTACGTGGCCGGCTGCTCGATCGGCAGCTCGGCCGGGCTTGCCCCGTGGAGAATCCGGTCGACGAAGTATGCGAGGCGACGAGTCAATGCCTCATAGTCCGTCGAGTAGGCCATCAGGATTCCGCTATCCGTGAACCAGCTGCCCCAGGCCATCGACGGCAGGCCGTGCTCGAGCGCCAGCGCGGCGAGGAGGGGCGATGCGATCGCAAGCACGACGTCAGGCAGCACGAAGACGGCGTCTGCTCGGTCTGCCGCAATCTGGGCGAAGGCTGGTTCCAGATCGGACGCCTGCCTGATGCGGTAGACGGTTGCGCTGATGCCGAAGCGGCGCGCTGCGCGCTCGGTATCCTGTTCGAAGGGCAGGTAGGAGACGTCGGGGTTGGCGAGGACCGCGAGCTTCTGGAGGCGGGGGAGCATCTCGATCAGGAGCTCGAGCCGCTTTGCCGTCAGCTCCGTGGCATAGTAGCTGACGCCAGTCACGTTGCCGCCGGGTGCCGCCAGGCTCTGCGCCAACCCCGACGCCACCGGATCTCCGCTGATGATGCTCACGATCGCAATCGTGGTCGTCGTCGCGCGCGCCGCGTGCGCTCCCGGCTCGCTGTTACTGACGATAACGTCGACCGGAATGCCCGCGAGGTCATGGGCCGCCTTCAGCTGACCAGCGTAGGCACCGCCCGCGCTCCGGCATTCGAGGAGGAAGGTCTTGCCCGGCACCTGGCCGATCTCGCGCAGGCCCTCGAGGAACGGGCCCGAGGGGGTCATGAGGTAATCCGACTCGCACGACTCCCACGCCAGCACCCCGACGCGCGGCAGATCCTTCGAGGACGACTGCCCCACAGCCGGGCCGGTGGCGGCCATCACGAGCGCGCAGACGAGCCCGAGCCGGTGACGGGCCTGAGCCGACAGGAGCATAGGATGCATCGTCCCGACCTCCCCTCGGCGGGACAAGAAAGACCGTGTCCCGCGGAAAGCGCCGATGGGCGCGACCTCGGTTTCGAGCACGACCTAAAGCTTGGATCATGATCAATATACGTCGGATGCTTTCGCAAGTCATCAGTGACGCATGCGCGGCAGGGGGATCATGGGCCGCTCGTCGCCGGATCGGGCCAGCTCACCGACTCCGACAGCTGGTGATACACTCAGCATCGGTAGTCATCTCCTTTCACGTCGCCCGCCGTGGTTGCGCCATCGCCGCCGATCGGGCATTGGCAGTGGAGCCCGGCAACGCGGGCGCGGGGAGGTACGGATGAGCCAGCGGCGCCTGGGTATCATCATGCACGGCGTCACCGGGCGGATGGGGACGAACCAGCATCTCGTCCGCTCCATCAAGGCGATCCGCGAGAAGGGCGGGGTGCGGCTCGCCGATGGCGAGCGCGTGATGCCCGATCCGCTGCTGGTCGGGCGCAACGGAAAGAAGCTCGAGGCGCTGGCCGAGGCGCATGGGATCGAGCGCTGGACGACCGACCTCGACGCGGCGCTGGCGAGCCCCACCGACAGTCTTTTTTTCGATGCGGCGACGACGGACGGCCGGGCGGCGCTGCTCACACGTGCGATCGAGGCCGGCAAGCACGTCTACTGCGAGAAGCCGGTGGCCTCGAGCCTCGCGGACGCTCTCGAGGTGGCGCGACTCGCAAAAGCGCGCGGCATCAAGCACGGCGTCGTCCAGGACAAGCTTTTTTTACCTGGGCTCAGAAAGCTCAGAATGCTGATCGACGCGGGCTTTTTCGGCCGCATCCTCTCGGTGCGGGGCGAGTTCGGCTATTGGGTGTTCGAGGGCGACTGGCAGGCGGCGCAACGCCCTTCCTGGAACTACAAGAAAAACGAAGGCGGGGGCATCATTCTCGATATGCTCTGTCACTGGCGCTATGTGCTGGACAACCTCTTCGGCGAGGTGCGGGCGGTCTCCTGCCTCGGCGCCAGCCACATTCCCGAGCGGGTGGACGAGCAGGGCCGGCGCTATGCTGCCGATGCCGACGATGCGGCCTACGCCACCTTCGAGCTCGAGGGCGGGATCGTGGCCCAGATCAACAGCTCCTGGTGCGTGCGCGTGCGGCGCGACGATCTCGTCACCTTCCAGGTCGACGGGACGCTGGGCTCGGCGGTGGCCGGGCTCACCCGCTGCCTCAGCCAGGCACGGGTCAACACGCCGCGTCCGGTGTGGAACCCCGACCAGCGGCAGACGATCGACTTCATGAGCGACTGGCAGGAGGTCCCCGACAACGAGACCTTCGAGAACGGGTTCAAGGTCCAGTGGGAGATGTTCATCCGCCACCTGGTCGAGGATGCGCCTTTTGCGTGGACCCTGGTCGAGGGGGCCAAGGGCGTGCAGCTTGCCGAGCTGGGCATGAAGAGCTGGGCCGAGCGGCGCTGGCTCGACGTGCCGCCGCTGGAGGTTTGAGCGATGACGTTTGTTCGTTTGCCGCGGGCCGACCGGAGCATCGAGCACTATGAGATGGGGCCGCCGGCCGATCTGCCGGTGCGTGCCGAGGGGCCGTTCGATCGCGTCGCCTTCGCCGCCGTGCATGTGGTGCACGATCCGCTGGCGGAGCAGGATCCCTGGCTGGACGTGGCGATCGACTGGGACGCCACGCTCGCCTATCGCCGCCATCTCTGGGGGCTGGGCCTCGCCGTGGCCGAGGCGATGGACACGGCCCAGCGCGGCATGGGGCTCGACTGGACGAGCGCGCTCGAGCTGATCCGCCGCTCGGTCGCCGAGGCGCGGACGGTGCCGGGAGCCATCGTCTTCTCGGGCGTCGGCACGGACCATCTGCTTCCGAGCGCCGAGGTCCGGCTCGCCGATGTGATCGCCGCCTACGAGACCCAGCTCCACGCCGTCCAGGCGCTGGGCGGGCGCGTCATCCTGATGGCGAGCCGGGCACTCGCCGCCTGCGCCCGCGGGCCCGAGGACTATGCGAAGGTCTATGGGCGCATCCTGGAGCAGGCGGACGAGCCCGTCATCATCCATTGGCTGGGCGAGATGTTCGACCCGGCGCTCGCCGGCTATTGGGGCGCGGACGACCACTGGAAGGCGATGGAGACCTGTCTCGAGGTCATCGAGGAGAGCCAGGCCAAGGTGGATGGCATCAAGGTCTCGCTGCTCTCGGCGGAGAAGGAGATCCTGATGCGCCGGCGCCTGCCCGAGGGCGTGCGCATGTATTCGGGCGACGACTTCAACTATGCCCAGCTGATCGCCGGCGACGAGAAGGGCCACTCCGACGCGCTCCTGGGCATCTTCGATGCGATAGCGCCTGCGGCCTCGGCGGCGCTCACAGCGCTGGCGCGCGGCGACAGGGAGCGCTTTTTCAGCGTGCTCGAGCCCACGGTCGCCCTCTCGCGCCACATCTTCAGGGCACCCACGCGCTTCTACAAGACGGGCGTGGTCTTCATGGCGTGGCTCAACGGCCATCAGCCGCGGCTTCACCATGCTGGGCGGGCAGGAGAGTGCCCGCTCGATCCTGCATCTCGCCGAGCTATTTCGACTGGCGGACCGGGCCGGCCTGCTGCGCGATCCCGATCTTGCGGCGGCCCGGCTCACCAAGCTGCTCGACGTTCACGGCGTCGGCTGAAACAGGGCAGGAGAGCCAGGAATTGCAGTACGTCAATCTAGGAAAAGCAGGCATCAAGGTCTCGCGGATCTGCCTCGGCACGATGACCTATGGCTCGTCCAAGTGGCGGGACTGGGTGCTGGACGAGGCGGAGAGCAAGCCGTTCATTCGTGATGCCTGGGACAAGGGCATCAACTTCTTCGACACCGCCGACATGTACTCCCAGGGCGCCAGCGAGGAGGTGCTGGGCAAGGCCCTGAAAGAGATCGGCATGCCGCGCGAGCAGGTCGTGATCGCCTCCAAGGTCTTCAATCCCATGGGCGACGGGCCCAACGACCGTGGCACGTCCCGCAAGCACGTCCGGCACGCGGTGGAGGCGAGCCTGCGGCGCCTGCAGACGGACTATATCGACCTCTACCAGATCCACAGGCTGGACCAGACGACGCCGATCGAGGAGACGATGGCGCGCGCTCGACGACCTCGTGCGCGAGGGCAAGGTTCTGTACCTCGGCGCCTCCTCGATGTTTGCCTGGCAGTTCGCGCGTGCCCTCTACACGAGCGACCGGCTGGGCCTGGCGCGGTTCGCGACGATGCAGAACCACTACAACCTCGTCTATCGCGAGGAGGAGCGCGAGATGATCCCGCTCTGCCGGGCCGAGGGGGTGGGCATCATCCCGTGGAGCCCGCTCGCCCGCGGCTTCCTCGCCGGCAACCGGGGCAAGCGGACGGAGGGCGAGACCACCCGCGCCAGGTCCGACGAGTTCGCCCACCGGCTCTACTATGAGGAGAGCGACTTCGCGGTGGTCGACGCGGTGAGCCGGGTGGCCCAGGCGCGGGGCGTGCCGAACGCACGCGTGGCGCTGGCCTGGATGCTGCACAAGCCCGGCATCACCGCACCCATCGTCGGCGCCACGAAGCCGCATCATCTGGAGGACGCGGTAGCGGCCGTCGATCTCGAGCTCGACAAGGCGGAGATCGAGGCCCTCGAGGCACCCTACAGGCCCCATCCCGTGCTCGGGCACGGCTGAGCGAGGAGGACAAGCGGCGCCCGGAGAGGGGCGCTTTCGAGGACGACCGACAAACTAAAGAGCGGGAGGCTTAAAATGATAAAGCGACGGACTCTCATCGGCACGGCGCTGCTGCTGCCCATGGCGGCAGCGCTTCCGGCGGGTGCCGCGGACTATCCCTGGAAGCCCGAGCAGGCCCATCACGATCATCGTGCCCTGGTCGGCAGGCGGCTCGACCGATCAGGTGACGCGCATCGCCGCCGGCGAGATCGAGCAGGCGCTGGGCCAGAACGTGGTCGTCGTGAACCAGCCCGGTGCCTCGGGCTCGATCGGCACGAAGGCGGTGCTGGACGGCCCCAAGGACGGCTACACCTGGACCGCGGGGGCAGCCCAGGACCTGGGCACCTACATCGTGCTGGGCATGCTGGATACGCATATCGGCGACTGGCATCTTTATCTCGATGTCGCCAACGTGCCGCTGGTCGGCGTCAACGCGGACACGCCTTACAAGACGATGCAGGAGCTCTTGGACGCCATGAAGGCGAAGCCGGGGCAGATCACGGTGGCCACCGCCGGGCTCAGCTCGAGCGGCCACACCGCGATCGAAGTCGATCCGGAACGCCACCGGCATCGAGTACAAGCACGTCACCTATGACGGCGGCAATCCGGCGGTGATCGCCACGGTCAGCGGCGAGACGCAGGTGACGACGCAGCTCGCCGTCGAGCAGGCCGAGATGATCCGGGCGGGGAAGATCCGCCCGCTCGCCGTGCTCTCGGACAAGCCCTTGGAGATCGAGGGCTTCGGCACCGTGCCGCCGCTGACCGACACGGTGAAGGACTTTCCGGTGGCGCCCAACTATTTCGGCATTTTCGTCCCCAAGGGCGTGCCCGACGAGGTCGTCCAGACGCTCGACATGGTCTGGAAGGACAAGATCGCGAGCTCGGCGGCGCTGCAGAAATACGCCAACAGCCGCGGCGCCCAGTTCGCGGGCAACCTCTATGGCGAGGCGGCGCAAAAGGCGGTCGAGCCCGCCGTGCGCACCACCGCCTGGCTGCTCTTCGACGGCGGCAAGGCCAAGGTGAGCCCGGACACGGTCGGCATCGCAGAAGCCGTGAGCCGGGCCGATCTCGCCTTCGGCAGTCTCTTGATCGCCCTCGGGCTCGGCATCGTCGCCCTGTCCTGGCAGATGCCGCGCTTCGCGGACCAGGGGGTCAACCCCTGGTCCGTGCCGGGGCTGGTGCCGGGCATCCTGGGCGTCGTGATCCTGATCCTGGCGCTGGCGCTGGTCGGCCGCTCCATCCGCCGGCTTGCGGCGGCAGGTGGTGCCGGCGACGCGCCGGGGCCGCTCACGGGGCTCAGCCTCGCCCGGATCGCGCTGACCCTGCTGCTGACGCTCGTCTACGCCGCCGGCCTCGTCGGCCACCTGCCGTTCTGGCTCGCGACCTTTTTGTTCGTCGCCGCCTTTGTCTTTCTCTTCGAGCTGGGGAGCGGGCGGAGGCGGCTGGGCTCGGCCGTGGCCGCGGTGGTGATCGGCGGCCGTCGTGTCCGGGCGCCGTGTCGGCGGTCTTCCGCTACGTCTTCCTCGTCCGCCTGCCCTAGGATCCCTCCCGGATGCCCGACGGCCTCGTCTATCTGGCACAGGCGATCGTCCACTTCGCGAGCCCCTGGAGCCTGTTCGAGATCTTCTGGGCGACGCTTCTGGGCATCGCCATCGGGGCGCTGCCCGGCCTGACCGCGACGCTGGGCGTGGCGCTCCTCACCACGCTCACCTTCCGCATGGGCGCCGACGACGCGATCCTGATCCTCATCTGCTCCTATGTGGGCGCCATCTATGGCGGCTCCAGAAGCGCCATCCTGCTCAACATCCCGGGCACGCCCGCCAACGCCGCCACCACCCTCGACGGCTTTCCGCTCGCCCGCGCCGGCCATGCCGGCCGCGCCATGGGCCTCGCCACCACCGGCTCCTTCCTCGGCTCGCTGATCGGCATGCTGCTGCTGGCACTGGTGGCGCCCGTGCTGGCCCGAGTTCGCGCTCGACTTCGGCAGCTTCGAGTTTTTTTGGCTGGCCGTGTTCGGCATCGTGATCTCGGGCCATCTCACGGCCCTCGACGATCCGCTCAAGGGCTGGATCGCGGGCTTCCTGGGCCTGATGGTCGCCATGGTGGGCCAGGAGGGCATCCAGTCCTACGAGCGCTTCACCTTCGGCAGCACCCAGCTCGCCGGCGGTTTTGGGCTTTTGCCGGCGCTGGTGGGCGCCTTCGGCTTTGCCGAGGTCATCATGGTGATGGCCCAGCCGGCCTACGAATCGGTGCGCTCGGCGACCGACCGGGTCGTGCCGAGCTGGCGCGAGGTCGCCGCCTACTGGCGCACCATCATCCGCTCGGGCCTGATCGGCACGCTGATGGGGCTCATCCCGGGCGTGGGCGAGGACATCGGCGCCTGGGCCTCCTACGCGGCCGCCCGGCGCGCCAGCAAGGAGCCGGAAAAATTCGGAAAGGGCTCGGTCGAGGGGCTGCTCGCCGCCGAGACCGGCAACAACGCGGCCGTGCCCGGCGCCATCATCCCGGTGCTGACGCTGGCCGTCCCGGGCTCGGCACCCGTCGGCCGTCCTCCTGGCCGCCATGTTCATCCACGGCGTGCGGCCCGGCCCCCTGATCATGATCGAGTTCCCGAGCTTCGTGTTCCAGGTCGTGGCGATGATCCTCTATGCGAGCGTCGCCATCCTGATCCTCGGCCTCGCGCTCGCCCGGCCGCTGCTCCTGGTCCTCTCGATCAGCCGCGAGCGCCTGATGCCGATCATTTTTACGCTTTGCACGATCGGCTCCTTCGCCATCGCCAGCCGCCTCTTCGACGTCTGGGTGATGCTGGGCTTCGGCGTGCTGGGCTTTTTGCTGCGCATCATGGGCTACCCGATGGCGCCGCTCGTGCTCGGCATCGTCCTGGGCGACCTCCTGGACAAGAGCTTCCGGCGCGGCATGGTGCTCTCGGACGGCTCGCTCGTCCCCTTCCTCACCCGCCCCATCAGCGCCGTGCTATGGGTGCTGACGCTCGTCACCATCCTGATGAGCTTCCGCGTCGTGCGCGAGGCGGCGGCCCGCCTCCTTCGCCGCTCCAACTGAGGATCCGAATCCGTGCCAGGACCGAAAAGCTCTCGATCAATCTCGCGACCGTGCGAAAGCAATGGGGGCTGCGCGAGGCGGTCGAAGGCTGTGCCCGCATGGGCATTCGCGGCGTGGCGCCCTGGCGCGACCAGCTCCGCGAGACGGGCCTCAAGGAATTGGCCCGCATCCTCCGCTCCAACGGCATGCGCGTCACCGGCCTCTGCCGCGGCGGCTTCTTCGCCGCCAACGACGCGACCGAGCGCCGGCGCAACCTCGACGACAATCGCCGCGCGATCGAGGAGGCGGCCACCATCGGCGCCGAGTGCCTCGTTCTTGTCTGTGGCGGCCTTCCGCACGGCTCGCGCGACCTCGAGGGCGCCCGCCACATGGTCGAGGACGGCATCGCCGCCGTGCTCGACGACGCCCTCTCGGCCGGCGTGCCGCTCGCGATCGAGCCGCTGCACCCGATGTATGCCGGCGACCGCTCCGTCATCAGCACGCTGGCCCAGGCGCTCAACATCTGCGACGGGCTGGGCAACCAGGGCGTCGGCGTCGCGGTCGACGTCTACCATGTCTGGTGGGACCCCGAGCTCGCCGCCCAGATCGAGCGCTGCGGCGAGAAGCGGCTTTTGGCCTTTCACATCTGCGACTGGCTGGTGCCGACGCGCGACCTGCTCGAGGACCGCGGCATGATGGGCGACGGCGTCATCGACATTCCCCGCATCCGCGAGATGGTCCGGGCCCAGGGCTATGACGGCCTCAACGAGGTCGAGATTTTTTCGCGCGACTGGTGGGCGAGGGATCCGCTCAAGGTGCTGGCGGTGTGCATCGAGCGGCATGAGAGCAGGTGTTGAGGATCGGGCATCGAGTTAAGGATGCTCGACTGCAGCTTGGTACGGAAGCGTGTGTCGTGTTCTTCTACATCGCCGACGATCGCGAGCGGCGCGATCGCGAGCTGCGTCGGCTATTCGCGGCGTTCGACGCCCATCCGCCGACAGCGGAGCTTCGGCGATCCGGAGATGTACGACGAGGATAGTCTGCCGCGCTGAGAGCGTCGGTTGCCTGCTGGTCGCATCCCGGTCGCCATAGAGGCGTCGGCGTCCCCCCTCACCCCAGCGGCAGCTTCATGCCGACGTGGCTCGGGACGAAGCCCAGGCGCTCGTAGAAGCGGTGGGCGTCGCGGCGGGAGGTGTGGGTGGTGAGCTGCACGAGGTGGCTGCCGGCGGCGCGGGCGCGCTCGATCGCCTCGCGGACGAGGCGCTCGCCGATGCGCCGGCCGCGCAGGTCGCTCGCCACGCGCACCGCCTCGATCTGGGCGCGGAGCGCACCCTGGTGGCTGAGGCCGGGTATGAGGGTGAGCTGCAGGCAGCCGACGATGCGGCCGTCGAGCTCGGCCACCAGGACGAGGCTGCCCTGCCGCTCGATGTCGGCGAAGGCCTCCTCGTAGGCGGGGGCCAAGGGGAGGCCCGGGCGCTCGCGGGCGGCGCCCAGGGGATCGTCGGCCAGCAGGTCGACGATGGCGGCAAGGTCCGCCGCGCGGGCCGGGCGGACGAGCAGTCGGAAGGCTCGCTGCGGCGCGTCCCGGCAGCGATGGGGTCGGTCATCATCCTGGCCTCCTACTCGGATCCCGTTCAGGCGGCCGCATAGCACGGGCGCCGCAGGCCCGGGATGGCGATCGGCCGCCGGGGCCGGCGCCCGCAGGTTCGCATTGACCGACGGCCCTGTGGGCGGCAGCTTCGTGCCTCGGGATCACGGGGCGGCCGTCGAGGCTCGGCACGTCTCGTGCATGGCTCAGGGGAGGCCTGGCAGGTCGCGGCGCGTGCCCGCCTGTAGCGTGGATCAGCCAAGAAGCGAGGAGGACGACGATGAAGCGACGCGAGGTACTGCTCACGACGGCGGCGTTGGTGGGCGCATCCGCGCTGCCGGCGTACGCGGCGACGCCCAAGGACGTTCTCGTGATCGCCGACGCCATCGACGACCTCATCAGCATGGACCCGGCCGAATTGTTCGAGTTCTCCGGCCAGGACCTCCTGAACAACACCTACCAGCAGCTCTTCGAGTTCGATCCCGCCCATGTCGATTCGGGCTTCAAGCCCGGCGTGATCGAGAAGTACGAGATCGCCGACGACGGCAAGACCTACACCTTCGAGGTCAGGAAGGGCCTGAAGTTCCACTCGGGCAATCCCGTCACCGCCTCGGACGTGGTCTTCTCGCTGGTCAGGGCGGTCAAGCTCAACCTGACGCCCTCCTTCATCCTGTCGCAGTTCGGCCCCAGCGCCGACAATGCCGATCAGATGATCCAGAAGACCGGCGACTACACGCTGACCATGAAGGTCGACCAGCCCTACGCGCCGTCCTTCATCCTCAACTGCCTGACGGCGGCGATCGCCTCGGTGGTCGACGAGAAGCTGGCGATGGCGCACGAGGAGAACGGCGATTTCGGCCACGCCTGGGTCAAGACCAACGACGCCGGCAGCGGCCCCTACCGCCTCGTCAGCTGGAAGCCCAACGAGTCCTATCGTGCTCGAGGCCGTGCCCGGCTCCGGCATCGAGCCCGCCAAGCTCAAGCGCGTCGTCGTCCGCCACATCCCCGAGGCCGCGACCGCAGCAGCTCCTGCTCGAGAAGGGCGACATCGACATCGCGCGCAAGCTCCTGCCCTCGAACATCGACGCGGTCGAGAAGAACCCGGAGCTCAAGGTCGAGGCGGATCTCAAGGGCCGCATCTACTATTTCAGCCTCAACCAAAAGAACAAGATCCTGAGCAACCCCAAGGTCATGGAGGCGATGAAGTGGCTGGTCGACTATGACGGGATGGTAAGCTCCATCCTCAAGGGCCAGTTCGTCGTCCACCAGACCTTCGAGCCCAAGACCTTCCTGGGCGTGCTCGACAAGAACCCCTACAAGCTCGACGTCGCCAAGGCGAAGCAGCTCCTGACCGAGGCCGGCTATCCGGACGGCTTCAGCATCACGATGGACGCCCGCAACGTGCCGCCCGACATCGACATCGCGACGGCGATCCAGGGCACCTTCGCGCAAGGCGGCATCAAGCTCGAGGTGCTGCCCGGCGACGGCAAGCAGACATTGACAAAATACCGGGCGCGCAATCACGACATCTATGTGGGCGCCTGGGGCCCGGACTATCCGGACCCGAACACCAACGCCAGCACCTTCACGAGCAATCCCGACAATCGGGACGAGGCCAAGCTCACCGGCCAGCTCGCCTGGCGCAACGCCTGGGACATCCCCGAGCTGACCAAGGAGACCGTGGCCGCGACCCTCGAGCGCGACAAGGACAAGCGCGTCAAGATGTACGAGGACCTGCAGCAGGCGATGCTCGATCGCAGGCCCTTCGTCATCATGTTCGAGCAGATCGTGCAGTCGGCGATGCGCAAGGAGGTCGAGGGCTTCTACACGGGCGGTCCGGTCACCGACGTCGCCTACTGGACGGTGACGAAGTAGCCAAAGGGTGGCGACGATCCTCGCCGCGAGGCGCCTGTCGGGAGCGTTCCAGCGCTCGCTCCCGGGCCGGGCGCTGGCCGGCACGGCGAGGATGCTGGGCTCGGTGGCTCTCACCTTCCTGGGGCTTTTGTTCGTCACCTTCCTGATCGGCCGGGTCATCCCGATCGACCCGTGCTGTCGCTGGTCGGCGACCGGGCGAGCAGGCCACCTACGAGGCGGTCCGGCACTCCCTCGGCCTCGACCAGCCGCTCTACATCCAGTTCTACCGCTATGTGGTGGCCGTGCTGCACGGCGACCTCGGCCAGTCGGTGATGACCTCCCGGCCGGTGCTCACCGACATCGCCGCCTTCTTCCCGGCCACGCTCGAGCTGGCGACGGTGGCGACGATCATCGGCATCGTCGATCGGCGTGCCCGGCGGGCGTCGCCGCCGCGGTCTGGCGCGGCCGCTGGCCCGACCAGGTGATCCGCGTGCTGGGCCTCGATCGGCTACTCGGTGCCGATCTTCTGGCTGGGCCTGATGGGCCTGCTTCTCTTCTACGGCGTCCTCGGCTGGGTGGCGGGGCCGGGCAGGCTCGACGTCTTCTACGAGGACCTCGTCCCGCGGGTCACCGGGCCTCATCACCGTCGACGCGCTGCTCGCCGGCGACTGGGACGTCTTCTGGAACGCGATCAGCCACCTCGTCCTGCCGGCGAGCCTCCTCGGCTACTACTCGCTCGCCTACATCAGCCGCATGACGCGGAGCTTCATGATCGAGCAGCTGCAGCAGGAATATGTCACGACCGCACGGGTGAAGGGCATCCCCGAGCGCCGCGTGATCTGGCGCCACGCCTTCGGCAACATCCAGGTCCAGCTCGTCACGGTGATCGTGCTCTCCTATGCGGGCCTGCTCGAGGGCTCGGTGCTGACCGAGATCGTCTTCGCCTGGCCGGGCATCGGGCGCTACATCACCCAGTCGCTGCTGGCGGCCGACATGAACGCCGTGCTGGGCGGCACCATCGTCGTGGGCTCGGTCTTCATCGGGCTCAACCTGCTGGCCGATCTTCTCTACCGCGTGCTCGACCCGAGGGCGCGATGACGGCCTTCCCCGCCGACCGCGGAGGCTGGCGCCGGGCGCTGCTCGAGCGACACGCCCCGCTCCCGCTCCGAGGCCAAGCTCGGCCAGCTCTATCGCGGCTGGCTGACCTTTCGCGCCAACCCCCTGGCGATGATCGGCCTCGGCATCGTCGCTGCTGCTGGTGCTGGTGGCGGCCTTGCACCGCTGCTGGCGACGCACAGCCCCTACGTCCAGAGCCTGCAGGAGCGCCTGCAGCCGCCGAGCCTCGCCCATTGGCTGGGCACCGACGAGTTCGGCCGCGACATCTATTCCCGCATCCTCTACGGCGCCCGCATCACGCTTCTGATCGTTGGCCTGGTCGCGGTGACGGCGGCACCCATCGGCCTCCTGATCGGCACGATCGCCGGCTATGTGGGTGGCTGGGTCGACACCGTCCTGATGCGCCTCACCGACGTGGTGCTGGCCTTCCCGAAGCTGATCCTGGCGCTGGCCTTCGTCGCGGCGCTGGGCCCGGGCATCGAGAACGCGATCATCGCCATCGCCATCACCTCCTGGCCGCCCTATGCCCGGATCGCGCGGGCCGAGACGCTGACCGTGCGCCAGAGCGACTTCATCGCCGCCATCCGCCTGCAGGGCGCCTCGACGGCGCGGATCATCGTCGGCCACATCATGCCGCTTTGCCTCTCCTCGCTCATCGTGCGCGTCACCCTCGACATGGCGGGCATCATCCTGACCGCGGCGGGCCTGGGCTTTCTCGGCCTGGGCGCCCAGCCGCCGATGCCCGAATGGGGGGCCATGATCTCGACCGGGCGGCAGTTTCTCCTCGCCCAATGGTGGGTCGCGACCATTCCCGGCATCGCCATCCTGCTGGTGAGCCTGGGCTTCAACCTCCTGGGCGACGGGCTCCGCGACGTGCTGGACCCCAAGAGCTCATGACATCCGCCGAGCCACTTCTCGAGATCGAGGATCTTCACGTCGACTTCGCGACGCGCACCGGCCTCGTCAGCGCGGTGCGCGGCATCGACCTCACCGTGGGGCGCGAGAAGCTGGGCATCGTCGGCGAATTCGGGCTCGGGCAAGTCGATGACGGGCCGCGCCATCCTTCGCCTCGTGCCGCCGCCCGGCATGGTGCGCGCGCGCAGCCTGGCGCTGGAGGGCGAGGATCTGCTGGGCGCCAGCAACCGGCGCATGCGCGGTATCCGCGGACGGCGCATCGCCATGGTGATGCAGGACCCCAAATTCTCCCTCAACCCGGTGATGACCGTGGGCCGGCAGATCACCGAGGCCTATCGGGCGCACGGCCGGGTCGGTGCCCGCGAGGCCAGGCGCAAGGCGATGGCCATGCTGGAGGCCGTGCGCATCCGCGACCCGGAGCGCGTCTTCGGCCTCTATCCGCACGAGGTCTCGGGCGGCATGGGCCAGCGCGTCATGATCGCCATGATGCTCATCCCAGAGCCGGCGCTCCTGATCGCCGACGAGCCCACCTCGGCCCTCGACGTCACCGTGCAGATGCAGGTCCTGGCGATCCTGGACGATCTCGTGAGCGAGCGCGGCATGGGCCTGATCTTCATCAGCCACGACCTCGATCTCGTGGCGTCCTTCTGCGACCGGATCGCTCATCATGTATGCCGGCCGCGTCGTCGAGACCTGCCGGGCGGCCGAGCTTCACGCCGCCACGCACCCCTACACGCGCGGGCTCCTGAGCTCGATGCCGCGGATCGACGACGATCGGGACGAGCTGCCGGTCCTCGAGCGCGATCCCGCCTGGCAGCATGCCGGCTTCGGGAGCTGAGCGGGTGGCCGATGCTCCCATGATCGCGGTCGAGGACCTCGTCATCGCGTTCGGCGACGGCCCGGACACCGTGCGGGCGGTGGGCGGCATCGCGTTCAGCGGTGGCCGAGGGCGAGGCGTTCGGGCTCGTGGGCGAGTTCGGGCTCGGGCAAGTCGACCGTGCTGCGCGCCCTCTCGGGGCTCAACCACACCTGGTCGGGAAGCATCCGCATCGCCGGCGAGGCGCAGCCGCCGCATCGCTCCAGGGCCTTCCACAAGCTCTGCCAGATGGTCTTTCAGGACCCGTACGGGTCGCTCCATCCCCGCCACACGGTCGATCGCATCCTGAGCGAGCCCGTGGCGATCCACAAGCTGGGCGACGCCGACCGGCGGGTCGAGCGGCTGCTGCTGGAGGTCGGGCTGGGGCCTGCCTTCCGCTACCGCTACCCGCACCAGCTCTCGGGCGGGCAGCGCCAGCGCGTGGCGATCGCCCGGGCGCTGATCCTCGAGCCGCGCATCCTCCTCCTGGACGAGCCCACCTCGGCGCTCGACGTCTCCGTCCAGGCGGAGATTCTCAATCTCCTGCGGCGCCTGAGGGAGGAGCGCGGCCTCACCTACATCCTGGTGAGCCACAACCTCGCCGTCGTCGCCTACATGTGCGAGCGGCTGGCCGTCATGAACCGTGGCCGCATCGTCGAGGAGCTGACGAAGGCGGAGCTGCGCGAGGCGCGCCCGCGCGAGCCCTACACGCGCCAGCTGCTGCGTGCGACGCAAGGCTACGATCGCACGGTCGCGGAGAGCTTCGAGAGCTTCGGCTGAGCAACGGTGCCGCCGACCTTCCGCCGCCGCTGATGCCGACCGCGAACTCCTCGTATGCTCGCGCAACGCATGGAAAAAGGCGCAACCCCATGACGATCGAGGCCAGAACGCTCTACCAGAGCTCCAACGGCGATAGCTGGCGGCTCGCCCGCGACACCGAGACCGGGCGCGTCTTCGTCCAGCACGAGGCGAACCTGCCTTCGGGCGGGCGCGTGGACGAGATCGAGATCGGCCCGTTCCTCGCCACGACCGGGCGAGGCCCCGAGCATCAGGAGCTGCTGCGCCTGATCAGCACGCTCGTCAGCGGCTGAGCCTCCCGGGCTCCCGCCCCTTCGCGGAGCGGTCCGTCGAGCCTCGGGCTCGGATCTCCAGCGTGCCGAACCTGCGGCCCCGGAGCAATCTCGTGCGGCGGGCGCGGGTGGAGCGGGCATTACCTACCATCCTGGTGAGCCGCAGCCTCGCGGTCGTCGCCCGCTGGGCGAGCGGCTGGCGGTCATGAACCGCGGCCGCATCGTCGAGGAGCCGACCAGGGCGGAGCCGCGCTAGGTGCGCCCGCGGCGTCAGCTCAGTCCGTGTTGACGATGTTGAAGTCGCGCAGCTCGTCGCGGGTGAGCGGGCGCCAGTTCTCGTTCGGGATGTTCGCGAACTCGGTAAGGAAGCGGAGCGAGAGCTGCATCTCGGTGAGGAAGCGCGCGATCTCGGCGGCGGTGCGCGCCACGTCCTGCTGGACGCTCTTGATGTCCTCCTCGAGCTTGGCGAGCCTGCTCTTGTCGGGATCCGCAGGCCTCTCGGGATGCTTCTTGTTGTAGGCCTCGACCTGCCGGTCCACGTCGTCCATGTCCTCCAGAATCTGCTCGGACGCGTTGTTGGCGAACATGTGCACGCCGAACACGGCCCCCGGCTCGATGTAGCGGACGGCACCGCCCATGAAGATGAAGTTGCAGGCGCTGATGCAGGCCATGCCGCGCTTGACGCGGGTGGTGAGGCCATAGCGGTGGATGATGCGGCCGATCTCGAGCCCTTCCTCCAGCATGCCGCCGCCCGAGAAGAGCCAGATCTCCTCGACCGGCTTGGCGGCGTCGATCGCTTCCCGGAAGCGCTCGGAATCGCCCGACGCGATGCCGCCCCAGGCGAAGAGGACCGTACGGCGGCCGGCGGGGACCCTGGTGAAGTGGAGCTGGGGCAGGTTGAGGTCCTTGTCGCCCGACGGCGGCGGCACGAAGAGCGGCGGGGCGTTCTCGTCCTTGGCCATCCAGCCCTGGCCGGCCGCCAGTGCCTGATGGGGCAGCAGAAGGGCCAGCAGCAGGAGCGCCAGCGCACCTCACGTCTGGGCGACCCAGCCGCCGTCGGCCGCCGCGGCAGTAGCCGCGTGCTCTGCGCCACCTCCTTGCCCTTGATGTAGGCGATCTCGCGGACCGTGCGGCACTCGCCGCCATTGGGCTCGGGCTGGACTGCGGTCACCGTCGCCGTGCCGTGCGCCCCGGTGCCGTGATCCGAGCTCCAGGCCACGGGCTTTGCCGGCGGACGCGTGGCGGTCTGCTTCTTCTTCGTCGAGACCGGCTGGGCCAGCGCCTGTTGCGTGGCGCCAGCCGCGCGATGGCGATCCTTCTCGTCGAGCTGCTTGCCGAGCGCGCTGCCGATGAAGTAGCCGGCAGCCCCACAGGCGGCGGCGGGCAGCAGCGCGCCCAGCGTGTCATGGAAGATGGCTTGCCGGCGACCCCGCAGGCGAGCGCGCCGATGCGCCCCCGATGGCACCGCCCGTCTGCTCGTTCGACTTGCACGCTGCGAGCAAGGTGGCCGCGACAAGCACGGACACCGTGAGGCTTCTCTGCGTCCTCATCTTGTTCTCGATATAAGTGTCCCACCCGCTGTGATCTTACACTAATCGGCTCACCAACGCGAGATTTGCTTTGGCAACAAGCCTTGTCCTGATGGTTGCTGGCGGGTTCGGGAAATTGTCCGTCGGGTTGCTTTTGACGGTCTTTGTGGCGGGGTGTCTGTCTGCTTGGGTGCCCGGACCGTGCCCTCAGGCCTCGAGCGTGCCGAAGACGCGGTCCCAAAAGCGCGTCGTGACGCCGAAATTGCAGGACTTGCTGCGGTGATGATGCAGCGCGTGGTGGCGCTTCAGGCGGCGCAGCGGCGGCAGATGACGGGTGCTCCAGTGATGCATCCAGTGATGGACGGTGACGTAGCCGAGGTAGCCCAGCATGACGCCGGTTGTGAGCCCGGCCGCAGCACCGGCGCTCAGCAAGGTCCAGGTCGGCACGAAGACGAGGCCCAGCATCAGGGCGAAGCTGAGCATGGTGGGCGCGCCCACCAGCCCGCGCGGCTCGTTGTGATGCGTCTCGTGGAGGTCCCTGATGACGGGCACCTCGTGGAGGACAAGGCGATGCAGGAGATATTCGAGCAGCGTCCAGAGCGCCAGGCCGAGCAATCGCCAGCAGCGCCAGCAGGGCGAGGCGGCGCGCCGCGTCGTCCCACACGAGGACACTCCAGGTGGCTGCTATCGCCAGGGGATAGACGGCGAAGTCGAGAAAGTAGCCGGCAGGCGAGCAATGTGCATCCAGACGCATCCGCATGAGCCCAAAATCCCACAATTGCCGTCAGCCCCCGGGTGGTGGGCTGCTCTGCCGACGGCTCGGCTGTGCCGTGGGGCGCGAGCGGGCGCCGATCGCCGGTCAGCAGATAAACTGTGTGCCTCGGGGAGCGCGGCAATGCCGTCCCGGCTCGGGTCGGATGGGCTCGTGGTCGCGCCCCTCCTGACGCTGGCCGCCTGGGCGGCGCGGGCGTAGCATCCCGATGCCGAGCCAGGAATCAGGGAGGACGGGACATGTGCACGCGCGGCTGCCTCGAGCGCATGGCCGAGTGGCGGAGCCAGCACGACCTTCCGGCGGGTGCGGGCGATGGAGGCGGGGCCGATCCGGCTCCGGGCAGAGCGCTTGCAGCGCCGCGGCCCGGCTTCTCGCGCGTGGTCGACCTCACCCACGTCCTTCCGCCCGACTTTCCGACCTATTCGGGCGAGCCGGCGCTGGGCCTCGAGGTCCTGCGCACGTTCGGACGCGACGGGGTCAACATCAAGCGCTGGCTGGTCGAGGAGCATGTCGGCACGCACATCGACGCGCCGATCCATTTCTCAGCCGAGGGTGGCACGGTCGAGGCGATCCCGGTCGAGAGCCTGGTCGTGCCGCTCGCGGTCGTCCACATCCGGCACAAGGTCCTGGAGGACCCGGACGCCGAGGTCACGCCTGAGCACATCGGGGCCTGGGAGGCGGCGCACGGCCCGCTGCCGGAAGGCGGCTGCGTGGCGATGAACGGCGGCTGGGACCGCTTCGCGAGGGATGCCCGGTTCCGCAACGCCGACGAGCGCGGCCTGATGCACTTTCCGGGCTTTCACGTCGAGGCGGCGCGCATGCTGCTGGAGGCGCGCAGCGTCGTGCGGCTGGCCGTGGACACCCTCTCGATCGACCACGGGCCGTCGACGACCTACGCCACCCACCGCGCCTGGCTGCCGGCCGGCCGCTGGGCGGCCGAGGGCTTGGCCAACCTGTCCTCGCTGCCACCCTTGGGCGCTACGCTCGTGGTCGGCGCGCCCACCGTCCAAGGGGCCACGGCGGGCCGAGCCGCATCATCGCCCTGCTCTGAGGGCCGCGGCAGGCCCTGTGGCTTCCTGAGCGAGCGCGGGCGGGAGGATCGAGCGCCGCTCGGGAGCCCGGATGCCGTCAGCCGGATGGGGCGTTCAGACCGGGGCGAGGGGGCGGTGCGGAGGCGGCGGGAGGTCGACGATAATCGGGTCGCCGGGGCGGACGTCACCGCCGGCGATGACGATCGCCATGACGCCGGACTTGCGGACGAGGTGGCCGTTCTCGTCGCGGTCGAGCATCGCCTTCATCAGGCCCGGGCGGAAGTCGTCGAGCTGGGAGCAGGGATTGCGCAGCCCCGTCACCTCGACCACGGCCTCGGCGCCGAGGCGCAGGCGCGTGCCCGCGGGCAGGCCGAGAGGTCGACGCCCCGGGTCGTGACGTTCTCGCCGATCTGCCCGGGGCCGATGTCGAAGCCGCGGAGGCGCAGCTCGTCGAAGAGCTCGGCATGGATGAGATGGACCTGGCGCAGATTGGGCTGGGTCGCGTCGCGAACGACGCGCGATCGGTGCCGCACGGTCGTCCCCTGATGGGCGTCGCCCTCCACGCCCAGGCCGGCGAGGAGGCGGATGAGCAGCGCGCCCGACTTCGTGAAGCTGTGGGTCGGGCTCCGGCTGACCGCGGCCACGATCGCTGCCACCGCTCTCCTCCTCCCCTACCGGCCGGGGCCGCCGGTCAGGCGGCCTTCAGGGGCTTGTACTTGATGCGGTGCGGCTGGTCGGCGGCGGTGCCGAGGCGGCGGTGGCGGTCGGCCTCGTAGTCCTGGTAGTTGCCCTCGAACCAGACGACCTGGCTGTCGCCCTCGAAGGCCAGGATGTGGGTGGCGATGCGGTCGAGGAACCAGCGGTCGTGGCTGATGACCACGGCGCAGCCGGCGAACTCCAGGAGCGCCTCCTCGAGCGCCCGGAGCGTGTCGACGTCGAGGTCGTTGGTCGGCTCGTCCAGGAGGATGACGTTGGCGCCGGACTTCAGCAGCTTCGCCAGATGCACGCGGTTGCGCTCGCCGCCCGAGAGCGTGCCGACTTTTTTCTGCTGGTCGGGGCCGCGGAAGTTGAAGGCGGAGACGTAGGCCCGGCTGTTGGTGCTGTACTTGCCGAGCTCGATCAGCTCCTTGCCCTCGCTGATCTCCTCCCAGACGTTCTTGTCGCGCTCGAGGCTGTCGCGGCTCTGGTCGACATAGCCGAGCTTCACCGTGTCGCCGAGGCGGAAGCTGCCGGTGTCCGGCTTCTCCTCGCCGATGATCATGCGAAAGAGCGTCGTCTTGCCGGCGCCGTTGGGGCCGATCACGCCGACGATGCCGCCCGGCGGCAGCCTGAAGGACAGGTCGTCGATCAGCAGCCGGTCGCCGAAGGCCTTCTTGACGTCCGTGGCCTCGATCACGAGGTCGCCGAGGCGGGGGCCGGCCGGGATGATGATCTGGGCCGAGCCCGGCGCCCGCTCGGCCGCCTGCGCCAGCAGCTCCTCATAGGCCGTGATGCGCGCCTTCTGCTTGGCCTGCCGGGCGCGCGGGCTCTGGCTGATCCACTCCTGCTCGCTGGCCGAGGGTGCGCTGGCGGGACTTGTCCTCGCGCTCCTCCTGCTCGAGCCGCTTTCTCTTCTGCTCGAGCCAGCCCGTGTAGTTGCCCTCGTAGGGGATGCCGCGGCCGCGATCGAGCTCGAGGATCCAGCCCGGCCACATTGTCGAGGAAGTAGCGGTCGTGGGTGATGGCGACGACGGTGCCCTTGTAGTCCTTGCAGGAACCGCTCGAGCCAGGCGACCGATTCGGCGTCGAGATGGTTGGTCGGCTCGTCGAGGAGCAAAAGGTCGGGCTGGGAGAGGAGGAGGCGGCAGAGCGCCACGCGGCGCCGCTCGCCGCCGGAGAGGGTGGCGACGTCGGCGTCGCCCGGCGGGCAGCGCAGCGCGTCCATGGCGATGTCGAGCGTGCGCTGCAGCTCCCAGCCGTTGCAGGCGTCGATCTTCTCCTGCAGCTCGGCCTGCTCGGCCATCAGCTCGTTCATCGCGTCGTCGTCGAGCGGCTCGCCGAACCTGGCCGAGACCTCGTCGAAGCGGTCGAGCAGCGCCTTCGTCTCCGTCACCGCCTCCATGACGTTGCCGAGCACGTCCTTGCTGTCGTCGAGCTGCGGCTCCTGCTCGAGAAAGCCGACCTTGACGCCCTCGGCCGCCCAGGCCTCGCCCGCGATAGTCGTGGTCCAGCCCCGCCATGACCTTCAAGCAGCGTCGACTTGCCGGCGCCGTTGACGCCGAGGACGCCGATCTTGGCGCCGGGCAGGAATGCGAGCGTGATGTTCTTCAGGATCTCCTTCCCGCCAGGGAAGGTTTTGGTCAGGTTCCGCATCACATAGATGTACTGGTAGGCCGCCATCGGCACGCCTCCTCGAGAGCGCAGGGGGTGGGGATCGTTGCCGCGGCTTTTATCAGTGAACCGCTGGAATCGGAAGGTGGGCTGAAGGGCGCATGTGCGGTGACGGGATGGCATCAATGCGTGCCGCCGGCTTCCTCGATGCCAGATGAGGCACTTCAATGCGACGAGCGACGATACGGGAGATTCGGGCGCTCCTTCCTGATCTGGAGGCGATCCTGGCCGTCGAGGGCGAGATTCTCCTGACCCGTCATGGACGCCCCGTCGCTCGCGTGGTCCCGCTGGCCCAGGAGGGAATGCAACGGCCTTCCCATGTCGCGTTCCGCGCCCGCCTGCCGCTTCAGGAGGTGCCGACCGAGGAGCTGGTCCGCCAGGATCGCGACGAGCGGTGACGGCCTGATCCCGCCTTGGGCACAGTGCTCGGACAGCGTCTGTCCGCGCCGCTGGCGACCTGCACAACTACGCGTTAGGGTTGAGCCGTGGGGGACGGCTCATGAAGGTTTTTGTCAGCTATTCGCACAAGCAGGCCGGCTGGGTCGGGGACCGGCTCGTGCCGGTGCTGAAGGCGGGCGGCGTCGAGGTGCTGATTGACAGGGAGCGCTTCAAGGCCGGGCTCGCCGTCGTCGGACAGATGGACACCTTGCAGGATCAGGGCGAGATCCACGTCCTCTGTCTTTCCGCGGACTACTATGCGAGCCCGCCCTGCGTGCACGAGATGACGCGGGCGATCGCGACGGACCCTCACTTCACGAGCGGACGGGTCCTCCCGCTGCGGCTGGACGGAGCGGCGCTACCCGACGGCATTCGTGTCCCGGACCCGCTGTGGATCGACTTCCGCGACGCAGCAAAGGCTGAGCCGTGGACGCTCCTGCTCGACGGCTGCGCCGGCGAGCTCGGGACGACGGCGCTGGCTTGGCTGACGGCGCGCGACGAGGTGGCGAGCGAGGTAGACCGTGGATACTCCGTCAATCTCGTTACGCTAGGCGAGGATCTCGCCTGGTGGGAGCTGGTTGTGGATCTGCGCGAGAACCGCCTGCCCGATCTCGCGGTCGTCGACCTGCAGAAGCCGCACACGATCGAGCGGACCGGTCTGTGCGAGGAGATCCTACGCGCCCTCGGGATGAAGGGCGTCGACCTGCCTAGAAAGCCGAAGGATTTAGCGCGATTCACCGACCATCTCGACGGCCTCGGCCGAATGGTCCGCCTCGCCCTCGTCAACTTCGACATCGCTATCACGCGCAAGGACTATGATGCGAACTTCTACGCAACGCTACGGTGGCTCATTACCGAGCGCCGAAACTTTGTGCTCCTGGCGCAGTCGCACCGTCCCTTCGACCTGCTGTTGCCGAAAGACAACCCGCTCTCCGGGCTCGATCTGAAAACCGTCGAGCTTCGATGACGCCGGTCCCGCTCGGCGAGCTGAGGCTGTGGCCAGCCATCATCGCTCGGCGCTGTGGTGGCTGGGGCTGCTCTACCGGCGTCCGCGCGCGTTTCGGGAGACGTCTCCAGCCGTTCGGGAGGCTTGCGCAGATCCGCGTCGCGCTCGTGCTGGTCGGCCATGTGCTGCCATGGGTGGTTCTTCTCGCCGCAGCCGGCAAGGTGCTGCTGATCCAGTTCCTGCATCTGCCCATAGAGGGAACCCAAGAAGAGTTGAAAACTCTTCTGGATGCATTCGCGATCGCATCGGGATCGCAGTCGGGATCGCAGTCGGGATCGCAGTCGGGATCGCAGTCGGGATCGCTGGCGGGATCGCAGTCGGGATCGCATCTCGGGATCGCAGGCGGGATCGCAGTCGGGATCGCTGTCGGGATCGCTTCCGGGATCGCAGTCGGGATCGCAGGCGGGATCGCTGGCGGGATCGCTAGGCGGGATCGCTGGCGGGATCGCAGGCGGGATCTCGGCATCGCTCGGGATCGCTTGCCGGGATCGTTCGGGATCGCATTGGCGGGATCGCATTGCGGGATCGCTGAGGCGGGATCGCAGGTCGGGATCGCTTCTTCTGCGGGCCTACTACCACCCGGCTCACCTTTGGTTCGTGTGGCCGACACCTCGCGGGCACCGATATCCATGGCATCCCGTTGCCTGGGACGATATGTGCTCGATCCCGTTCCCGGGCCTCTGCCGCCTTTTGGTCGCGTATCTATGCAGATCGACGCGGACCGTGCCGAAGCCGAGATCGAGCGGCTGATCGGCTCCTATCCCAGCCAGCGGATGGAGGCGCTGAAGGCGCGGCGATGCTGATCGCGCAGGACGCGGCGGCGGAGCGCGACCTCGCCCGTATCGACGGTCATGTGATACGGCTGGCCGCGGGCGATGACGGCTTCCTTAAGCAGACACGCGAGGTCAAACGCTAGTCCACGAGATCGCCCAAGCAAAGCGGCGGCTGGACGCTGTCCAGACGCCCAGCTTCAGAGAGCCGCATGCGCTCGCCCTCGTGACGCAGATCGAAACGTTCCGCAGCACCGTCGCCGGCTTTCGCTGGCCGCTGAGCGAGTCGTTTCGCAAGGCCGCCGATGCCTGGCTCGTCGTCGCCAATCGGCAGCTCGAGGAGGCGAGGCATGTGCTGGCGGCGGCGCCGGTGGCGCAGGTGTTCCGGGCGGGCGATCCCGTCGACCGCTCGCAGGAGGCGTTCGTGCCGCGCTGGCCGGCGATCGAGGAGCTGCAGGGCCAGATCATACTCGCCACCGGCTGCCCCGGCATTCTTCTCTATGCGCCGCCGGCGGATGGGGAAGAGCACGCTGCTGAAGAACCTCAGCCCGTACCTGCCGGACTCTATCGTCGTCACGTCGCTCTCGATGCAGGATCCGCGCGCCTTCACCACGCTTGGCGATCTCGTCCGGAGCATCTGCGACGCTATCAACAAGGCGTCAGCCGTCGAAGCACTCGCCGGACGGCGAGGACCTGAAGGCACTCGCGGGCGCTCTCGACCGAGCCGATGCAGCGCTCGCCGCAGTCGGTAGGCGCCTGCTCTTCGGAATCGACGAATACGAGAACCTCGACGTCAAGATCGGCGAGGGCGTCTTCGCCCGGGATCTCCTCGACACGTTCCGCGACTCGATCCAGCGGCACCGGCACATCGTCTGGCTCTTCGCCGGCAGCCATGACATCGCCGAGCTGACCCACGCCGAGTGGCCGTCCTACTTCGTCAGCCTGCGCACGATCGAGCTCCTACCTTTCTCCGAGCCCGAGACCCGACTGCCTCTCACCGAGCCGCTCAAGCAATCTGAGCTGTTCAGGGCGGAGCCCGGCAAAGCTCCCCACTTCTCGCCCGCCTTCTGGGGCGAGGATGGCATCGAGCGCATTCAGGCCGAGGCGGCCGGCTGGCCGCATCTCGTTCAGCTCCTGGCCGAGGGCATCGTCGAGCTGGTGAATCTGCGCGGCCTTAAGGAGGCTAGCCCAGAGCTGGTCGAGGAGGCGTTCCAGAGGGCCATCGTGCGCGGCGATGCCGTGCTGCGCCAGCTCGTCCGCAACGAATCTCGTCTTTCGGGAGAATGGGAGTATCTCGCCGGCTTCCGCGCCCGCGAGGCGCAGCCGCTGCCGACCGATGAGCCCGTCTTTCAATCCCTACGCCGCCGCCTGATGATCGTCGTCGAGGGCGACCACTGCCGCATGCGCGTGCCACTGATGCAGCGCTGGCTCAGGGAGCGCGGCTGAGCCGCTCTCGGCCGGCCCTCCTCAGCCCAGATAGCGGCGGATGCGCTCGGCCGCTTCCTGGATCGCCTCGGTCGAGGCGGCGTAGGAGAAGCGGATATAGCCTTCGCCGTAGATGCCGAAGCTGGTGCCGCTGATGATCGCGACCCCGACCTCGTTCAGAAGCTCGTCCTGGAGCTGGCGCGAGGTCTTGCCGGTGCCCTCGGTATTGGGGAACGCATAGAAGGCGCCGCCCGGCATGACGCAGCGGAAGCCCGGGATGCTGTTCAGCTCCTTCACGATGATGTGGCGCCGCTCGTCGAAGGCCCGGACCATGCGGTCCACCGAGTCCTGGGGGCCCTTCAGCGCCTCGATGCCGGCCCACTGGGTGGCGGCGTTGACGCAGGAGTTGATGTTGATGGCGAGACGGGTCGCGTGCTCGGCCAGGTTGCCCGGCCAGACGCCCCAGCCGATGCGCCAGCCGGTCATGGCGTAGGTTTTCGACCAGCCGTCGAGGAGGATGAGCCGGTCCTCGATCTCGGGATATTGGGTCAGCGAGGCGTGCGGCACGCCGTCGTAGCACATCCGGGCATAGATCTCGTCGGACATGACGGCCACGTGCGGGAAGCGCTCGAGGCCCTTCACGAAGGCGTCGAGCTCGGCCTTGGGGACGATGCCGCCCGTGGGGTTGGCCGGGCTGTTGACGATGATGAGCCGGGTGGCGGGTGTGATCTGCGCCAGCACCTCGTCGGCCGAGAAGGCAAAGCCCTTGGACTCGTGGAGGGCGATCGGGACGGCCTTGGCGCCGGTGAACTCGATCATCGAGCGATAGATCGGAAAGCCCGGGTCCGGGTACATGATCTCGGCACCCGGCTCGCCGAACATCATCATGGCGAAGGCCATCGTGATCTTGCCGCCCGGCACGATGACGATGCGCTCGGGGTCGACCACCACACCGCGGTTGCGGTGCATGTCCTCGGCCACGGCCTCGCGCAGCGGCAGGATGCCGTTGGCCGGGGTGTAGCCGTGGTGACCGTCCTTGAGCGCCTTGCAGCCGGCCTCGACGATGTTGGCCGGGGTCGGGAAATCGGGCTGGCCGATCCCCAGATTGATGATGCTCTTGCCGGCCTGGGCCAGCCGCGTGGCGCGGGCCAGCACCTCGAAGGCGCTTTCGGTGCCGAGACGATGCATGGCTGCTGCGAGCTGCATGCTGCTGACCCTCCCTTCCGACGGTGGCGGCGGAACATGCCACCGCCGGCGCCGCTCCGCAATCGCCGGCCCCAGTACTTGCCGCCGCAGCCCTCGATACCCACAATCATCTGCTACGGCCGGGGTGTCCCTCGAGGACTGAGAGCATACCCGTGGAACCTGATCTGGGTCATGCCAGCGCAGGGAGCCGATCCGAGCGAAGCTCCTCCCGACCGTCCCGCTCAGATCCGGCAGTCCCTGCCTCTGCCTGGGGAGGACAAGCCTTGGACTACCCGCGTCTTGCCTGGAACGCGCTCTGCCTCGCTGCGTGAGCGGCGCCCGCTCGTCCAGAACATCACGAACTTCGTCGCGATGGACGCCTCGGCCAATCTGCTGCTGGCGATCGGCGCCTCGCCGGCGATGGTTCACGCCGTCGAGGAGGTCGAGGAGTTCGGGCGCATCGCCGACGCGCTGGTCGTCAACATCGGCACGCTCTCCGCTCCCTGGGTCGAGGGCATGGAGAAGGCGGCGCGCGGCGCCACGGCGGCCGGCAAGCCCTGGGTTCTCGATCCGGTGGGGTGTGGCGCCACCAGCTATCGGACCGAATGGGCGAGGCGGCTCCTCGAGCTGCAGCCCTGCCGTGGTGCGCGGCAATGCCTCCGAGATCATGGCGCTGGCGGGCGCTGCGGGTGCGGTGACGCGCGGGGTCGACAGCACGGCCAGCACCGAGGCCGCCCTGGATGCGGCGGCAGCGCTCGCCCGCTCGTCCGGTGCCGTCGTGGCCGTCACCGGCGTCACCGACTATGTCCATGACGGCGAGCGCTGCCTCGCGGTCGCCAACGGTCATGCGCTGATGCCCTATGTGACGGCACTGGGCTGCGCGCTCAGCGCCGTCGTGGCGGCCTTCCTCGTCGTCGAGAGCGATCGCCGGCTCGCCGCCGCCGAGGCGCTGGCCGTCTTCGGCCTTGCGGGCGAGATTGCAGCCCAGGGGGTCACGGGCCCGGGGACGTTCCGGGCGCGGCTGGCCGACACCCTCTATGCTCTGGACGAGGCCGCGGTGGTGGCCGGCGTGCGCATCCGGGAGGTGGGCGAGGCGTGAGCCCTCTCGATCCTCGGCTCTACCTCGTCACGGATCCGGGTCTCGTCGGCGACCGCGATCTTGCCGGCCCTGGTCGAGGCGGTGGCGCGCGCCGGCGTCACGCTTGTGCAGCTTCGTGACAAGCAGGCGTCGACGGCCACGCTTCTCCGCCTCGCGATCGCCCTGGTCGAGCGGCTGCGACCGCTCGGCGTGCCGGTGATCGTGAACGACCGGGCCGATGTGGCCCTGGCGGCGGGTGCTGCCGGCGTCCATGTCGGGCAGAGCGATCTGCCGGCACCGCTCGCGCGTCGCGTGACCGGTGGCGACAAGCTCGTCGGCCTCTCGATCGAGCGTCTCGAGGAGCATGGACGGCGCGGGCGTCCTGGAGGCGGACTATCTGGCCGCGAGCCCGGTCTTCGCGACCGCGACCAAGGCGCGACATCGCCCCGCCGCTGGGGCTCGAGGGGCTGGCCTCGATGCGCGCAACGACGAAAAAGCCCATCGTCGCCATCGGCGGCATCGATCTCGAGCGCGCAGCGCTGGCGATCGAGCACGGCGCCGATGGGGTCGCCGTGGTCTCGGCCATCCTCGGCGGCCGACGATCCCGTTGCCGTGGCGAGCGTGCCATGCGCGCCACCATCGACGCTTCGCTCGCCCGACGGGGCCGGCTCCGCTAAGAGGGGCTGGTCACCAGCCTGAGGGGTCGAGGATGAACAGGGAGAGCGAGGCCTGGAACCGGTCGCTCATCGGGCAGCAGGGCGACAGGTTGCGGATCGACACGCCGGCGCTCGTTCTCGATCTCGATGCGTTCGAGGCGAACGTTGCGACGATGGCGAAGCTCGCGGCCGAGCGTGGCATCGGTCTTCGGCCGCACGCCAAGACCCACAAATCCGTCGAGATCGCCCGCCGGCAGCTCGCCGCGGGTGCCGTCGGGATCTGCTGCGCCAAGCTCGTCCGAGGCCGAGGCGCTGGCCGCGGGCGGGCTCGACCATCTGCACCTCACCTCGGCGATCCTCGGGCAGAGCAAGCTGCCCCGTCTTCTCGAGCTCAACGCCAGGCTCGGCGACCTCACGCTGGTGACCGACGACCCGGCCCATGCGCGTGAGCTGGCCGAGGCGGCGGCCGGGGCGGGCCAGACGCTGCGCGTGCTGATCGTGGTCGATGTCGGCGCGCACCGCTTCGGCGTGACCAGGACCGAGGACGTCATGGAGCTCGCGAAGCTGGTGGCGGCCAGCCCCTCGCTGAAGCTCGAGGGCATCCAGGGCTATGCGGGCCAGGTCCAGCATATCGCCGACTACGAGACGCGCCGCAGCCAGTCGCACGCCGCCGTCCAGCCGCTCGAAGCACGCCCGGGACGCCCTTCTCGAGGCCGGGTTTCCCTGCCCGATCGTCACGGGTGCCGGCACCGGCACGCACGATTTCGAGCACGAGCTCGGGCTCTTCACCGACATCCAGGTGGGCTCCTACATCTTCATGGACGTCGACTACGACGCGGTGCAGCTGACCGCCGACGGCAGCAGGCGCTTCAAGAACGCGCTCTTCATCGCGACGCGGGTCGTGAGCGCCCGGCATCCGGACTTCGTCACGACCGATGCCGGCAGCAAGAGCTTCGCGGTCGACGGCCCGAAGCCCGTCGTCTTTTCGGGTGCCCCTGAAGGGTCGACCTACGCGATGGCCGGCGACCAGTTCGGCCGGCTCACGGTGCCCGAGGGTGAGCCCCTGCCGCCGCTCGGCACGCTTGTCGCCTGCGTCGTGCCGCACTGCGATCCGAACGTTAACCTCTACGACGTCTACACCTGCGTGCGCGGCGACAAGGTCGAGGCGCTGTGGCCCGTGGACGCGCGCGGCGGCACCAGCTGAGCAACCGGTGGGCCGCCCGGTCGGGGAGGCTTCGCATGCGGGCACCGCGGATGACGCTCGAGGCGTTCCAGGCCTTGGCGACCGAAGGGGTGCCCTATGTGGGCCAGCTCGGCTGCCGGGTCGAGCGCTTCGCGTGGGGGGCCGTCGACGTGCGGCTGCCCTACCGGGACCTGCTCCTGCGGCCCGGCGGGACGGTCTGCGGGCCGGCGATGATGGCCCTGGCCGACATCACGCTCTATGGCGTCGTGCTCTCGATGATCGGCCCGGTCGAGCTCGCGGTGACGACGGACCTCAACGTTCATTTCCTCCGCAAGCCGGCGCCCGGCGATCTTCTCGCCCGCGGCCGCATCTTGAAGCTCGGCACGCGGCTCGCCGTGGGCGAGGTCGAGATCCTGCCCCACGGCAAGGACGAGAGCGTGGCCCACGTGGTCGGCACCTACGCCATTCCCGGCCAGCGTCCCTAGACGCGTCTCTTGATGGCGATCGCGCTTCCCGCCCGGTTCAAGCCCATCGCCAACGTTCTGGCCGAGCCGCTCTATGGCCGCTACGTGGCGGGCAACAGCATCTCGCTGATCGGCACCTGGCTGCAGCGCACCGCAGTCGGCTGGCTCGCCTGGGAGCTCACTCATTCCACCACCTGGGTCGGGCTCGCCTCCTTCGCGGATCTCTTCCCGACCGTCTTCATCGGCCCCTTCGGCGGGGTGCTCGCCGACAGGATGCCGCGTCGCCGCATCATGCTCGTGACCCAGATCCTTCTCGCGATCCTGGCCGGCCTCCTCTGCCTTCTCGTCCTCTCGGGCATGATGACGGCACCGCTGCTCGTCGTCCTCGTCATGGTCCAAGGCAGCCTCGCAGGCCTCAACCAGCCGGCCCGCCTCGCCCTGATCCCCGACCTCGTGAGCGCCGAGCACCTGCCGGCCGCGGTGGCGGTCAACAGCATCGTCTTCAATGGTGCGCGGTTCGTCGGGCCGGCGCTCGCCGGCATCGTCCTGGCGACCCTGGGCCTGCCCATCGCCTTCGGCCTCAATGCGCTGAGCTTTCTCGCCTTCATCTGGGCGCTTCTCGGCATCAGGCCGGACGAGAGCCGGCGCAGGGGCGGCAGCAAGAGCGTGCTGGCCGACCTGGGGGAAGGCGTTCTCTACGTCGCCCGCCACCCGACCCTCGGGCCGCTGCTCCTGGCGCTGGCGCTGGCCGCCGTGCTGGTGAGGCCGCTGGCGGAGCTGCTGCCCGGCTTTGCCGGACAGGTCTTCGGCGGTGGCGTCGAGACCCTGGCCCTTCTCAGCTCGACCCTGGGGGTGGGTGCCGTTCTGGGCGGGCTCTGGGTCGCCGGCCAGGACCGCCGCAAGCTCCTGCCGCGCTGCCTGATGGCGCTGGCCGCCGTGACCCTCGCGGCCTTCGGCTTTGCCCTCGACAGGACGCTCTGGATCGCCGTGCCGACGATAGCGCTCTGCGGTTTCTTCCTGATCGTGCTGGGCGTCAGCGCGCAGACCCTGGTGCAGCTCCACGTCGCCAGCGAGGTGAGAGGCCGCGTTCTCAGCCTCTACGGCCTGATCTTCCGCGGCGGGCCGGCGCTGGGTGCGGTCGTGATGGGGACCATCGCCGATCATGTCGGGCTGCAGCTTACGCTCGCCTGCGGCACCTTCGCCTTTGCCTGGGTCTGGCTGTGGCTCTGGCGCTCGCGCGCGAGGCTCGCCGCAGGCCTCGAGGGTGGCAAGGGCGATTGACACAGGCGCCTCCAGCCCCTAAACGACCGGCTCCCGGGGGCCATGCTTGGCTCCCGAGCGTTTCCATGTTGTCCATCCGCGCGCGGCCCCCAGGGGAGCGATGTGGCGCGGGGACCGATTGGCGGGCCCTAGACCGATGAAGACCTTTTCCGCCACGCCCGGCGACATCGAGCGCGGCTGGTGCGTGATCGACGCCGACGGCCTCGTGCTCGGCCGCCTGGCTGCCATCGTCGCCAACCGGCTGCGTGGCAAGCACAAGCCGATGTTCACGCCGCACATGGATTGCGGCGACCATGTCGTGATCGTCAACGCCGAGAAGGTGGTGCTGACGGGCAAGAAGCGCGAGCAGAAGGTCTACTACCGCCACACCGGGCATCCGGGCGGCATCAAGGAGTCGCGGCCGGCCGCGATCCTCGAGGGCCGCTTCCCGGAGCGCGTGATCGAGGCGGCGGTGCGCCGCATGGTGCCGAGCGGCCCCTTGGGCCGCGACGTCCTGCGCAAGCTCCACGTCTATGGCGGTGCGGAGCATCCTCATCAGGGTCAGCAGCCGCAGCCGCTCGACATCGCCGCGATGAGCCGCAAGAACTCGACCACGGAGGCCGCTCATGGCTGAGACCGCCCATTCCTTCGCCGATCTCGCCCGCCTCCGTCCCGGGCAGCAGCCGCCCGTCGCCGAGGTCGAGCAGCCCAAGCCGAAGCTCGATGCCAAGGGTCGCTCCTACGCGACCGGTCGCCGCAAGGAGTTGGTGGCGCGCGTCTGGCTGCAGCGCGGCAGCGGCAAGTTCAGCGTCAACGGCCGCGAGATGCCGACCTATTTCGCCCGGCCGACGCTGCAGATGATCATCAACCAGCTCTTCTCGACGATCAACCGCGAGCGCCAGTACGACGTGATGTGCACGGTGAGCGGCGGTGGCCTGTCGGGCCAGGCCGGCGCCGTCCGGCATGGCCTCAGCCGCGCAATCATCAACTACGATCCGACCCTGCGCCCGGTCCTGAAGTCGGGCGGGTTCCTGACCCGCGACAGCCGCCAGGTCGAGCGCAAGAAGTACGGCAAGGCGAAGGCACGGAAGAGCTTCCAGTTCTCCAAGCGCTGATCCCGCGCTTCTTCTCGTCCTGATCGCCAAACGGCCGGGCTCGCGCCCGGCCGTTTGCATGTCCGGTCGGCTGGACAAGCGGCGGGGCATGGGCGGATAAGCGGGTCCGAGCGAGAACGTCCGCACGAAGGGAGGCCGGCATGCTTGTAGTCCTGGGCTCGATCAACGCCGATCTGCTCTTCAAGGTGGCGAGACTGCCGGCCCCGGGCGAGACGGTGCTCTGCCCGAGCTACAGCTTCGCGCCCGGCGGCAAGGGCGCCAACCAGGCCGCGGCCGCCGCCAAGGCGGGTGCCGAGGTGCGCTTCGTCGGCCATGTCGGCGACGACTCCTACGGGTCGACCATGAAGCGCACGCTCGAGGAAGCGGGTGTCGACTGCGATCATCTGGCCGTGTCGCCGCGCCCGACCGGGGTGGCCTTCATCGGCGTGGACGAGCATGGCGAGAACGCGATCATTGTCGCCAGTGGCGCCAATCTCGATACGAGCGCCGGCCAGGTGCCCGATGCCGATCTCGGCCCCGACGTCACCGTGCTGTGCCAGAACGAGATCCGTCTCGCCGAGAGCCTGGCGATCCTCGAACGTGGCCATGCGGCGGGTGCCATGACGATCCTGAACCTGGCGCCGGCGGGGCACGTGGCGTCCGAGGCGCTCGATTCCCTCGATGTGCTGATCGTCAACGAGCTCGAGGCGCAGGCGGTGGCCGGCGTTCCGGGGGGCGATCCCGAGACGATCGCGGACGACCTCGCCAAGCGGCACGGTCTCATCTGCGTCGTGACGCTGGGCAAGGCCGGGGCGCTCGCGGTGGGACGCGGCGAGGCGTGGCGCGTGCCCGTCCTGCCGATCACGCCGGTCGACACCACGGGTGCGGGCGACGCCTTCTCGGGCGTGCTCGCGGCCGGGCTCGATGCCCGTCTTCCGCTGGAGCAGGCGCTGCGCCGGGCCACGGTCGCCGCGGCCCTCGCCTGCGAGCAGATGGGTGCCCAGTCGAGCCAGCCCACCGCCGCCATGATCGACGCGCGCCTGCCGCAGCTACCCCCTTCCCAGGCGCTCTGAGGCCCGCTCACCGGCTGATCCGGGCCACTGCCGCTCGCGTAGACACGAGCGGGCAATGGAGGACGACGGCGTTGAACCGGAGGCAGGCACTGCTGCTGGCCGCGGGCGGCACGGCAGGCGTGATCGTCGGATCCGCCGCCCGGGCCGCGCCGGATCGCTTGGCGTTCGAGGTCTATCGCAAGGGCGACAAGCTCGGCACCCATGTGATCGACTTCATCCGTGACGGTGACAGCGTCCGCACGCAGATCGCGATCGACATCAGTGTCACCATCGCCTTCATCCCGGTCTACAGCTACCGCCACCGCAATCACGAGCTCTGGCAGGGCGGACGATTCATCTCGTTCAGCAGCCAGACCGACGACGATGGGGAGAAGCACACCGTCGAGGCGCGGCGCCAGGGCGACGCGATCGACGTCCGGACCGAGGCGAGGCGATTCCAGATCCCGGGCGACGTGCCGCCCACGACCTGGTGGTATCGGCCGGCGGTGACGGCAGGCCGTTGGCTCGACACGCAGCGCGGTGATCTCCTCACCGCCACCGTCCGCAGTCTGGGTGCGGCGCCGGTCCAGACCACCGGCGGCAAGATCACGGCGGATCAGTTTCGCCTCGCCGGCGGGATCGACATGGATATCTGGTACGCGGGTGCCGTGTGGGCCGGGATGCTGTTCAAGGGGCCCGACGGCTCGACGATCGAGTACCGGCTGCAGACGCCGCTGCCGGCGGCCGTGGCGGGTGCCGGTTGACCGCAGCGCTGCGGCTTGTCTTCGCCGATCATCTGAGCCGCTCGATCAGCAGCCTGCGTGATCTCGATCCGGAGCGGGACGTGGTGCTGATGGCGGAGGTCGCGGACGAGGCGACCTACGTGCCCCATCATCCCAAGAAGATCGCCTTTCTGTTCTCTGCCATGCGCCACTTCGCCCAGGCGCTCGAGGCGGAGGGGATCAGGGTCGACTATCGGCGTCTCGATGATTCCGACAATCGCGGCAGCTTCCGCGAGGAGCTCGTGGCCGGCGTGGAGCGCCATCGGCCGGAGCGTGTCGTCGTCACCGAGCCCGGCGAGTGGCGCGTGCTCGAGGACATGCGCGGCTGGGGGAAGGCCACCGGTCTCGCGGTCGAGATCCAGGAGGACGATCGCTTTTTCTGCTCGCAGGCAGCGTTCGCGCGGTGGGCCATGGGACGGCGGCAGCTCCGGATGGAGCACTTCTACCGGGCCATGCGCGAGCGGACCGGCCTTTTGATGGAGGCCGAGGGGGAGCCCGCCGGCGGCCGCTGGAACTTCGATGCCGAGAACCGCAAGCCCGCCAAGGGCGATCTCGACTTTCCCGCACCTTCGAGGTTCGAGCCCGATGCGACGACGTGGGAGGTGATCGAGCTCGTGCGCGAGCGCTTCGCCGACAATTTCGGCGAGCTCGAGCCCTTCTGGTTCGCCGTGACGGCAGAGCAGGCGGCAGGCGCGCTCGATCACTTCGTCGAGGCCGCCCTGCCGCGCTTCGGCGACTATCAGGACGCCATGCGCACGGGCGAGGACTTTCTTTTTCACAGCGTCCTGTCGCAATATATGAATGCCGGGCTGCTGCTGCCGCGCGAGGTCTGCGGCCGCGTCGAGGAGGCCTGGCGGCGGGGGAGGGTGCCCCTCAACAGCGCCGAAGGTTTCATCCGCCAGATCCTGGGCTGGCGCGAATATGTGCGCGGCATCTACTGGCTCAGGATGCCCGGCCTCGCCAAGGAGAACCATCTGGGCAACAGGCGGCCGCTGCCGGCGCTCTACTGGACCGGCGAGACGCCCATGCGCTGCCTTGCCTCGGTGATCGACCAGACGCGGCGAGAGGCGCTGTCGCATCACATCCAGCGGCTGATGGTGACGGGCAATTTCGCGCTTCTCGTCGGCGTCCGGCCCGAGGCGATCTGTGCCTGGTACCTCGCCGTCTACGCCGATGCCTTCGAGTGGGTCGAGCTGCCCAACACGCTGGGCATGGCGATGTTCGCCGACGGCGGCCTCCTCGCCTCCAAGCCCTATGCCGCGAGCGGCAACTACATCAACAAGATGTCCGACTTCTGCGCCGGCTGCAGCTTCGATGTGAGGCAGAAGACCGGGCCCGAGGCCTGTCCCTTCAACTATCTCTACTGGAGCTTCCTCATGGAGAACCGCCCCCGGCTCGAAGGCAATCCGCGGCTGGGTCCGGTCTACCGGACGCTCGACCGGCTGGGGGAGGATCGCCGGAAGGCCATCCGGCGCGACACCGCCACCTTCCTCGATGGCCTCTATCCCGACGGCGGCGGCGCGCATGGCTGAGCGCGTCTGGATCATTGGGGCGAGCTACGGCATCGGCCGGGCGCTGGCGCTCGAGCTGGCCGGGCGCGGCAAGACCGTGATCGCCAGCGCCCGCAGCGCCGACAAGCTCGCCAGCCTCGAGCAGGAGGGTGCGGGGCGCATCCGGGCGCTGCCGCTCGATGTCACCGATCACGCGGCGGTGCAGGAGGCCATGGTGGCGATCGACGTCGAGCATGGTGGCCTCGATGTCGCGGTCCTCAACGCCGGCACGCACCGCCCGACCAGCGCCCAGAGCTTCAAGGCGAGCGAGCTGCGCGTTCTGGTCGAGCTCAACCTCATGGGCACGGCCAATGCGCTCGAGGCGGTGATGCCCGGCATGATCCGGCGGCGCGGCGGGCGGATCGCCATCGTCGCCTCGGTCGTCGGCTATCGCGGCCTGCCGACCGCCGCCTACTACGGCGCCAGCAAGGCCGCCTTGGTCAACATGGCCGAGAGCCTGCGCTTCGATCTCGAGGCCGAGGGCGTGCGCCTGCAGCTCGTGAACCCGGGCTTCGTCAAGACGCCGCTCACCGATCGCAACGACTTTCCCATGCCGTTCCTGATCAGCGCCGAGGAGGCTGCCCGGCACATCGCCCGCGGCCTCGACGGCGACCACTTCGAGATCGCCTTTCCCTGGCAGCTCGTCTGGATGATGAAGCTGGCCCGGCTCCTGCCTTATGCGCTCTACTTTCCCATGATGGGGCGACGCACGAGACGGCAATGAGCGATGTGGCAGCCAGTGCCAGGGCCTATGCGCGGTTCTGGGAGGAGCTGACGCCGGCGACGGCGGCGCGCTTCCTCGAGGTGGCGCATCCGGAGGTCCGCTTTCGCGATCCCTTCAATGACATCCAGGGCGCCGACCGTGTGGTGGCGCTGCTCGAGCACATGTTCGAGCAGCTGGGCGATGTCGCCTTCAGCGTCGAGGACGAGGCGCTGTGCGGCCGCAAGGCGTTCCTGCGCTGGAGCTTTCATTGTCGGCTCAAGCACTGGCCGCGTACCCGGCCCTTCGTGATCGAGGGGGTGAGCGAGGTCGTGCTCGACGAGGCCGGCCTCGCCCTGCTCCATGTCGATCACTGGGACGCGGCGGGGCAGGTCTACGAGCGGGTGCCGCTATTGGGCGGTGCCTTGCGGCTGGTCCGCCGGCGTCTGGCCTTTCAGGGCTGAGCCGTCGGCGCCCGGGTCCTTGCGGAAGAAGATAACGACCTCGCCGAGCTCGATGCCGAACTTGGTGACGGTGCTGCGGTTGAGCATGACGTCCTTGTCCTGCAGCAGCATCCAGTCGTCGAAATGCACCCGCCAGGTCGAGCCGTTCGTGGGCAGGTCGAAATCGTACTGCCAGTTCAGCGCGCGGCCCACGGCCGTGCCCTTGGCGACGCCGACGATATCGCCCGCCCGGCCCTCGTAATGGCCGTCGCCCAGATTGGTGATCGTCCACACGCGGGTCTGGCGCTCGCCGTCGCGATAGAAAAAGTGCTCGGTCATGGTCAGGACCGCGCCCTCGACGCTGCCGTCGATCGTCACCTTGAACTCGCGGCGGATCTTGCCGAAGCGGTCCTGGAAGAAGCCCCACGCTTCCGTCCTGCCCGCGAAGAACTGCTCGGGCAGGAAGCGCGGCGTGGTGTCTTTGAAGTCCTCGGGCTGCATGGACGTGCACCCGCTGACGAGGAGAACCAGGAGAAGCAGGAAGCGAGGTCTCATCATCTCAATCCCGTGGCTGCCGCGATCTGCCGGCGCAGCTCGGCCTGACGAGGAGCGTCGATCTCGAAGCGCCAGATCAGCCCCGTGGCGATGAGCTTCACGGCTACCGGCAGAAGAGCGTAAAGGCATGTCAGGCCGAGCAGCGCCCCGGGTGGGCTGGCGCCGTCCGTCGAAAGGCCGATCAAAGTGAGGATCGGGAAGGCGACGCCCACGGCGAGCGCCAGGGCGAGCTTGGTCGCCATGCCCCAAAGGGCGAAGAACAGCGCGGTGCGCCGGCTGCCGCTCATCACCCGGTCGAGATCGACGACGTCGGCCTGCATCGCGTCCGGCAGGGCCATGTCGGCGCCGAGGCTGAGCCCGGTGAGACAGCAGATCACGGCGAAGGGCAGCACGTCGCCGGGGCCGAGCAAGGGCGTCGCGACGAAGCCGAGACAGGCCCACAGCATCGCTGCGGCCCAGGCGCGATGCTTGCCGATGCGCCGGCTGAGGCGCAGCCAGAACGGCACCGCCAGCATGCCGGAGGTGAAGTAGAGCAGCAGGAGCGGGCCGGCCGCGGCGGGTGCCTGGATGACCCGGCCGACGAAGAGGATGAAGAGGGTCGCCGGCAGGCCGTTGGCGAAGCCGTTGAGCAGGTAGGCCACGAGCAGACGGCGGAAGGGAGCGTTGGCGAGGATCAGGCCCACGCCCCGACGCAGCGGCAGGCGCTGTGGCCTCACCTGCTCGGGCTCGCCCACCAGCAGGACCGCCGCCGGCAGGGTGACGATGAGGGTAACGGCGGTGACGGTGAAGAGGCCGGCAAGCGCTGCGCGGCTTTCCGGCTGCGCGCCGATCAGCACCGGCAGGCCCGCGGCCAGCATCACGCCCAGCATGACGAAGGCCTGGCGTGTGCCGGTGATGACCGAGCGCTCGTGATAGTCGGCGGAGAGCTCCGCGCCCCAGGCGGTGTAGGCGAGGAGCATCATCGTCCAGGCGAGATAGGCGAGGAGGCTCCAGAGCAGCAGATGGAGGCTCCCGCCTGCGCGGGCGGCATGAAGAGCTGCCAGGTGGCGAGGAGCAGGAGGGGGGCTGCCAGCACCAGCCACGGCCGGCGCTGGCCGAAGCGGCTGCGGGTGCGGTCGCAGAGCTCGCCGATCACCGGGTCGGTGACGACGTCGGTGAGCCGGGCGAGGAGGAGGATGCCGCCCACCGTGGCGAGGTCGAGCCCGAGCTCGGAGGCGTAGAAGGTCGGCAAGTAGACGTAGAGCGGCAGGTTGAGGGCGGCGAGCGGCAGGGCGAGCCCGCCATAGGCGGCGAGCGTCGGCCAGCCATGCGGTGCCGCGCCCGGCGCATCCGTGGCGGGCTCGGCCCTCAGCTCGGCCTCAGCACGGTCTGGACGACGTCGATCGAGCCGGTGCGGAAGCCGGCCTCGCAATAGGCGAGATAGTAGTGCCAGATGCGGCGGAAGCGCTCGTCGAAGCCGAGCCCGGTGATGTCGTGCCAGGCGGCCTGGAAGCGTTCCCGCCAGATGCCGAGGGTACGGGCATAGTCGGCACCGAAGGCTTCGGTCGTCACCGGCTCCAGGCCGGCGGCCGCATACTCGCGCGCCAGCGCCGTCGGCGAGGGCAGCATGCCGCCGGGGAAGACGTAGCGCTGGATGAAATCGGGGCTGCGGCGGTAGTCGGCGAAGTGGCGATCGGCGAGCGTGATCATCTGCAGCCCGGCGCGCCCGTCCGGTGTCAGGCTCGAGCGCAGCTTGGCGAAGAAGGTGGGCCAGTAGCGCTCGCCCACCGCCTCGAACATCTCGATCGAGGCCAGGCGGTCGAAGCGGCCGCTGACATCCCGATAGTCCTGAAGCCGGATCTCGACCCGCTCGGCCAGGCCCGCCTCGAAGACGCGCTGCTGCGCCAGCTCGTGCTGTGCCGGGGACACGGTGACGCTGGTGACCCGGGCGCCGAACTCCCGTGCGGCGAGGATGGCGAAGGCACCCCAGCCGCTGCCGATCTCGAGCAGCCGGTGCCCCGGTGCCAGGCCGATGAGCCTGGCGAGACGACGGCACTTGTTGAGCTGCGCCTGCTCCAGCGCTTCCTCGTCCGTCTCGAAGCGCGCGGCCGAATACAGCATGGAGGGGTCGAGCCAGGCGTCGAAGAAGGCGTTGCCGAGATCGTAGTGGGCGTGGATGTTGCGGCGGCTGCCCTGGCGGTCGTTGCCGTGCAGGGCGTGCTGCAGCCGCCGCAGCCAGCGGTGCGGCCGGCTGCCGTGATAGCCGCGGCCCCAGGCGTCCTGGTTGCGGTCCAGGAGCTCGAGCAGCGTCGGCAGATCGTCGCAATCCCAGTCGCCGGCGATGTAGCCTTCTGCGAAGCCGACGCTGCCGCCCAGGAGATAGCGGCGGGCGACGCTGCCGTTGGCGAGGCGCAGGCTCGCCTCGGGCCCGGGCTCGTCACCACGGAAGCTGCGCGTGGTGCCGTCGGGGAGGCGCAGGTGCAGGCTGCCGCGCCGGAGGTGCCGCGCCAGCGCCAGGATGATGCGGAGGCCCGGAGACCATCCGCGCCAGGGCCGGTGCGCCAGGACACCGACCGTCAAGTCGTTCTGCTCGCTCGTCATCGTGGGCTCATGCATGATCGGACACAGGCGGCTTTGCCGGCCGGGGCCCGGCGCCCTCCCGCGGGACGAGACGCACGCCTTTGAGCCACAGCCGCAAAGCCTCGTAGTGGATCGCCGCGATGACCTTGATTGTCACGAGAAGATTACCGGCCAGACAGCCTGCGAGGCTGCGATCGGTCAGCGGCAGCCGGCTCCCGGTCTGGTTCGCCACAAGAACACAGCCCTCGTCCGTGTACTCCCGGATGCCGATCGTCAGACGCTCTCCCGGCTCGCGCAGCCGGAAACGGTAGCGCGCCTCCATCGGGATGAAGGGCGAGACATAGAAGGCCTTGTCGCAGCCCTGCCTGATCAGGGCGTCCGAGTGGTGCACGGCCGCCACTGGCAGGGCGTAGCAGTGCTGCTCGCCGAAGGTGTTCTTGACCTCGTAGAGGATCGCCGCGAGCCGGTCGCCGCGCTCATAGCAGAAGTAGATGCTGAGCGGGTTGAAGACGTAGCCCCAGAGGCGGGGAAAGCACAAAAGCATGATCCGCGGCTCGTCGAGGCGGATGCCCCTGGCGGCAAGCGTCTCGACCACCCAGGGCTTGAGCGGCGAGCCGTCGCGCCGGCCGTGGTCGCGGGCTCGAAAGCTCATGATGTTGGGGCGCTCGACCGAGAGCAGCGTGAGGCATCGGCCGATCGTCCCGAGCTCGTCGAGATCGAGCCAGAGCGAGAAGGTGTCGTAGCGGAAGCGGTGCGCGACCGGCATCAGCCGGTGGTGCGTCACCACCCCGCGATAGAGGCACGAGCGGAGCGGTGCTCGCCTCATAGGGCCTGCGCTGCCACCCGCTCCGGCAGGCCGAAGCCGGCCGCGACTGCGGGCGCACGGTGCGGAACGTGCCAGGGCGCCCGGCCACCGAGCCCTCGCGCCGCCGCGAGGCCCGAGACGAGCCCGTCCTCATGGAAGCCGTAGCCGAGCCAGGCGCCGGCATAGGAGATGCCGCCCCGGCCCTGGATGCGCGGCATCAGCGCCTGCGCGGCGACCGCCGCCTGATCGAGCACCGGATGGTCGTACGTCATGGCGGCGTGGACCGTGGCCGGGTCCGGCTCGCGCAGCGGGTTGAGCGAGACCAGGACCGGCTGGTCTGTCCCCAGGCGCTGCAGGCTGTTCATCCAGTAGGTGACGGACACCCGGCTGGCCGAGGAGGACATGGCGGGCCCCAGATAGTTCCAGCTCGCCCAGGCGGCCCGCCGCCGTGGCATCAGCCGCACGTCCCGATGCAGGATGGCGGTGTTGGGCTGATAGCGAAAGGCGCCGAGGATGCGGCGCTCCTCGGCATCCGCGTCGGCCAGCATCCGTGCGGTCTGGTCGGCGTGCGTCGCAAGCACGACGTGGTCGAACCGCATCGTCCGTCCGCCCTCGACATGGACGTGCACGCCGAGATCGCTGCGCTCGACCGCACGGACGGAGGCACCGGTGACGATGCGGTGGCGGAAGGGTGCCGTCAGCCGCCGCACATACTCCCGCGAGCCGCCCCGCACGGTGCGCCAGCGGTGATGGCCGTTGATCGAGAGGAGGCCGTGATTGTCGAAGAAGCGCAGGAAGCTGCGCGCCGGAAAGTCGAGGATGGCCGATGGCGGCGCCGACCAGATCGCCGCCGCCATCGGCAGGATGTAGGCGTGGCGGAAGGCCCGGCCGAGGCGCTGGCGCTCGAGAAAGCCGGCGAGCGAGAGTGCCTCCTCCTCACCGCTGTCGAGAAAGAGCCGTCCCGCCCGGTTGAAGCGCCGGATATCGCGCAGCATGCCGAGGAAGGAAGGGCTGACGAGATTGCGCGGCTGAGCGAACAGGCTCCTGATCGAGCTGCAGCCATATTCGAGCCGGCCGCCGCCGATGCTGGTCGAGAAGGACATGTCGGTAGGATCAGTGGCGACTCCGACATGGGCGAGCAGCCGGGTGAGCTCGGGGTAGTTGATCTCGTTGTAGACCATGAAGCCCGTATCGACCGGGATCGGTCCGTCCTTGGTGACGACGTCCACGGTATGGCTGTGGCCGCCGACGCGCTCCTCCGCCTCCAGAAGGGTGATCTCGTGCTCCGCGTGGAGGAGCAACGCGGCCGCAAGGCCAGAAATTCCGCTCCCGACGATACAGATCTGCACCAGCGAGCTCCGCGGCCATCGTTGAGGATCGCCCGTCGGCCCTGGGGGAGGAAGAGCCGACGGGCGCCATGCCGATCGGCCGATCGCCAAAGCGGCACCGCTCTCTACGCTCGGGGATGTGCGCTGGATTAGGGATCGGCGCGGATATCGCTCCGCCGGAGCGGGTCAGCGCGCGAGGGTGAGGCAGCGGGAGCGACGGTCCAGGAGGGCCGGTAGCTCGGCTGCCGTCGTCGGCCGGGCGAAGAAGAAGCCTTGTGCCTCGTCGCAGCCTTCGCGCACCAGAAAGTCGCGCTGCTCCGCCGTCTCCACCCCTTCCGCGACCACCCGCAGGCCGAGGGCGCGGCCGAGGCTGATGATCGTCCGGGCGATGGCCACGTCGTCCGGGTCATCCGGCAGGTCGATCACGAACGAGCGGTCGATCTTGATCTTGTCGAGCGGGAAGCGCTTGAGGTAGCTCAGCGAGGAGTAGCCTGTGCCGAAATCGTCGAGGGCGATGTTGACGCCCAGCGCGTGCAGCGCCTCGAGCGTCGAGACGGCTGCCGAGCGGTCGCGCATCAGCATGCTCTCGGTGATCTCGAGCTCGAGGGCGGAGGCGGCGAGACCCGTCTCGAGAAGGATCTGGCTCACCATCTCGACAAGGTCCTGATAGGCGAACTGGGCGGGCGACAGGTTGACCGCCACACGGGCGATGGGAACACCCGCCTCACGCCACGCCCGCGCCTGGGCGCAGGCCTCACGCAGGACGTACTCGCCCAGCTGGAGGATCTGGGCCGTCTCCTCGGCCACCGGAATGAACCGGTCGGGGCTCACTTGGCCGAGCTCGCCGTCGTGCCAGCGCAGCAGGGCCTCGACGCCGACAAGCTCGCCCGTGGCCAGCGCCACCTGCGGCTGGAAGGCGAGGCTGAGGGCGCCGGAGGCAACCGCGTTCCTGAGCCGGGTCTCGATCAGCTTCCGCTCCTGGAAATGCGCGTTCATGTCGGGCGAGAAGAAGCGGAACGAGCCACGGCCGGCGGCCTTGGCCTCGTAGAGCGCCATGTCGGCCTGACGCAGCAGCTCGGCCGGGTTGGCCGGCGGCGAGCCCAGCATGGCGATGCCCACCGAGCAGGAGGTGAAGAGCTCCTGGCCGTTGATGCGGAAGGGTGAGCTCAGCCCCTCGATGAGCCGCGAGGCGAGGGTCGCGGCGACGCTGGTGCGCGTCGTGTCGTGCTGGATGACGGCGAACTCGTCGCCACCCAGGCGGGCCACGAGATCCGTCTCGCGCACGAGCTCGCGCAGGCGGGCCGCCACCAGTCGGAGCAGGTCGTCGCCCGTGGCGTGGCCCAGCGTGTCGTTGACGCCCTTGAAGTCGTTGAGATCGAGGCAGAGGAGCGCCAGGCCCGAGGCATGGCGCTGCGCGGCCGTGACGGCGGCGCCCAGGCGATCGTCGAAGAGCAGGCGGTTGGGAAGCGCCGTGAGCGCGTCGTGGTGCGCCAGATGGTAGATGCTGCGCTCGGTCTCGATGCGCTCGGTCACGTCCTGGCAGGTGCCGATGAGGACCGAGGCGCCGTCGCTCGCCGTGGGCTCGATCTCGGCGTCAATGTTGAGGTAGCGAATGGCGCCGTCGCCGCGCCGGGCACGCACGACCACGCTCTGGCGCTCGGCGCCGGCGAGCAGGGCGAGGCGGCCCAGCACCCTCAGACGCTGGCGATCCTCGGGCAGCACCTGCCTCAGCACGGTCTTGAGGGAGAGATCGCTCCCCGACCGCTCGACGCCGAGAAGCCGGTACATCTCCTCCGACCACTCGATCCGGCTGCCGGTCACCTCGCGGCGCCACGAGCCGATCCGGGCGATCGCCTGCGAGCGGCGCAGGCTCGCCTCGCTTCGCGAGAGCTCCTCGAGCATCCGCCGGCGGTCGCTGATGTCCTCGTCGATGGTCAGGATATAGCGGCCGTTGCCGCTCTCGTCGGGGATGACGGCCTTTCGCACGTGATGCCATGCGGGCGCCTGTCGGCTGTGGTCGACGATCTCCTCGTCGACCCGGTTGGCCGAGGAGGCGAGGAGGCGGCGGTCCAGCTCCTCCATGCGCTGGGCGTAGGCGTGCGCATGCACGTCGCGGGCCCGCTTGCCCAGCAGGGCGGGGCCCGCCGGCAGGCCGCCGTCCTGGCTCGCGAGGTTCGCCAGCACGAAGCGCCCGGTCTCGATCTCCTGCACGGTCAACGGCCATGGCAGGTGCTCGACGATCGAGCTCAGGAAGGTGCGACTCGCGGCGAGCCGCTGCTGCGCCAGCACACGGTCGGTGATGTCGTCGGCGAGGGTCAGGATGTGGGTCGGCTGGCCGCTCTCGTCCCTGACGAGCGCCTTTCGCGCCTTGAGCCAGCGCCGGCCGAGCACGGTGGTCGTCTCGTACACCTGCTCGAGGGGCTCGCTGTCGCTGGCGACGAGGCGGTTGTCGGCGGCTTCGTGCGTCGGCGCGTTCTCGACCTCGAGGTCGACGGCCGAGCGGCCCAGGATCTGCTCGGGCGCCACGCCCATGACGCGGCAGAAGGTGTGGTTCACCCGCACGTAGCGACGGGTGCTCACGTCCTTGACCGAAAGCAGCGCCGGCGTCGTGTCGAGAAGCGCGTCGAGGAACCGGTTGGTGCGGTCGAGGCCGCGCTCGGCCTCGACCTCGCGGGTGATGTCGAGATTGAAGGTCAGGATGTAGCGGGGCATGCCGCCGGCATCGGGCACCACGAGCTTGCGCGAGAAGAACCAGTGCATCCTGCCCCCCACGGAATGGGGGAAGCGCTTGTCGACGACCCGGCTCGGTCCCGCCAGGAGCCGATCCTCCGAGGCCTCGATCCCGGCCGCGAGCTCGGGCTCGTAGACCTCGGCCGCAGTCCGGCCGACGAGGGCGCGGGGCGACCCGCCCTCCAGCACCCGATCGGTGCCGGTCGCAAAGAGGAAGCGCCGCGTGTGCGCATCCTTGAGCGCGATCATGCCGGGCATGTAGTCGAGGATCGCCTGGACGAGCCCGCCGTCCACGGCGAGCCCGTCGGCCGTCCTCAGCCGCTCGGTCACATCGTCCAGGACGACGAGAAGCGCGCCGCCGACCTTGTCCGGACGGCCCAGCGGCACGCGGGTCAGCCGGAGGATTTGCCGTGCGCCGCCGGGCTGCTCGAGGACGTGATCGATCCGCGAGGTCGTCGCCTCATCGATGGCCTCGCGGTCGTGGATCTCGAGCTCGCGGGCCAGGTCCGGTGGCACGAGCCGGTCCATGGGCTGAGCTGCCACCGTGGCTCTCGAGAGGCCGAGCTTGTCGAGAAAGGGCTGGTTGCAGTCGAGGATCTCGAGGCTCGAGGTCTTGAGGACCCAAGGTGTCGGCAGCTGGTGCGCTATCCGCCGATAGAGGGCCTCGGGCACGGCGGCCGCGTCGCCGCCGGCACGCCTCGGGTGCGTGCCGGGAAGCGGCTCGAGGAAGGCGAGGAGCGTCGCGACGGAGGCCGGCGAGGGGCCCACCGGCACGAGACGCAGCCTCAGCCGACGGCCCCGCGCGGTTCGGAGCACCGTCCAGGTCGGGCGGCCTGCGCGCAGCGCCCGGCGCAGGGCCGGGCCCAGCGGGCCTGTCAGGCGCGTGCAGAGCGGGAGAAGGTCAAGCGGCTCGGCCGGCAGCCGGAGAAGGGTGCGGGCCGCGCGATTTGCCTGGAGCACGCGCCCCTGGCTGTCGAGCAGAAGCGCGGCCCCGAGTCCGGCCTCGAGAAGCCGGCCGGTCAGATGCGCGCATGGCTCGATTGCTGCCGACATCGATACCCGAAGAGCGGTCCTTGGGACGTGCTCTCGAGTATTGCCCCGTGATCCTTAATGGAGCGTTGACGCGCTCAGCGATCGCGAGGCCGGCGAAGCAGATGGCCGGCAGCGGGCATGGCCCGCCGCCGGCCGCCCTTGCTCAGCCCTTGACGCTGTCGGGCATCACCTTGTTTTCCTTCCAGGCCGTCAGCAGCAGGTCGTAGTCGACCGTGACGCCCTCCGGCTTCTCGTTGGCGAGCTTGGGCTTGGGCGAGCGCGTGCCGCCCTCGGACTTCGCGAACCAGTCCTCGGCGCTCGTCTCCTTGTTGAGCTTGGGCGCGCAGTCGCCGCCGATCTTGGCGCGCTCGAGCCTGGCCAGGATCTGGTCCTGCTGCTTCGCCAGATTGTCCATGGCCTCCTGCGCCGTCTTCTCGCCCGTGACCGCCTCGGCGACGTTCGCCCACCAGAGCTGCGCCAGCTTGGGGTAGTCGGGAACGTTGTTGCCGGTGGGCGTCCAGGCGACGCGAGCCGGGCTCCGGTAGAACTCGACCAGCCCGCCGAGCTTGGGCGCCCGCTCGGTGAAGGCCTCGGCGCGAATGTCGCTGTCGCGGATGGGCGTCAGGCCGACCAGAGCCTTCTTCAGCGAGGTCGTCTTGCAGACGCAGAACTGGGCGTAGAGCCAAGCCGCCTGGCGCCGCTCCTCGGGCGTCGACTTGAGGAACGTCCAGGAGCCGCAATCCTGGTAGCCGAGCTTCATGCCCTTCTCCCAGTAGGGCCCGTGCGGCGACGGCGCCATGCGCCACTTGGGCGTGCCATCGGTGTTCATCACCGGCAGGCCCGGCTTGGTCGAGGCCGCGGTGAAGGCCGAATACCAGAAGATCTGCTGGGCGATGGTGCCCTGGCCCGGCACCGGCCCGGCCTCGGAGAAGGTCATGCCCGGCGCCTCGGGCGGCGCGTACTTCTTCAGCCAGTCGATGTATTTCTGGAGCGCATAGACCGCGGCCGGGCTGTTGGCGCCGCCGCCGCGGGTCACGGAGGAGCCGACCGGCCGGCAGTCCTCCATGCGGATGCCCCATTCGTCGACCGGCAGGCCGTTGGGGATGCCCTTGTCGCCTTCGCCGGCCATGCTGAGCCAGGCATCGGTGAACCGCCAGCCCAGCGACGGGTCCTTCTTGCCATAGTCCATGTGGCCGTAGATCTTGACGCCGTCGATCTCCTTGACGTCGTCGGTGAAGAAGGCGGCGATGTCCTCGTAGGCCGACCAGTTGACCGGGCACGCCCAGCTCGTAGCCGTACTTCGCCTTGAACTTCTCCTTGAGGTCGGGGCGCTGGAACCAGTCGTAGCGGAACCAGTAGAGGTTGGCGAACTGCTGGTCGGGCAGCTGGTAGAGCTTGCCGTCCGGGGCGGTCGTGAAGCTCTTGCCCATGAAGTCGTCGACGTCGAGCGTGGGCAGCGTGACGCCCTTCGCGGCACCGGCCATCCAGTCGGTGAGGATAACCGTCTTCTGGTAGCGGAAGTGGGTGCCGATAAAGTCGCTGTCGTTGATCCAGCCATCGTAGATGTTCTGATCCGACTGCATCTGCGTCTGGATCTTCTCGACGACATCGCCTTCCTGGATGTAGTCGTGCGTCAGATTGATGCCGGTGATCTCGCTGAAGGCCTTGGCCAACGTCTGGAACTCGTAGACGTGGGTGTCGAGCGTCTCCGAGACGACGTTGATCTTCATGCCCTTGAAGGGCTGCGCCGCGTTGGCGATGAACTCCAGCTCCTTGACCTGCTGGTCGCGGGTCAGCGTCGAGGGCTGGAACTCGTCCAGCCACTTCTGGATCGCAGCGCTCGTGTCCTGGGCGCGGACGATGCTCGGCAGGGCGAGCGTCGCGCCGGCCGCAGCCGACGAGAGCAGGAACTTCCTTCTGCCGAGATGCCATTTCGTCATGTCTAGAACTCCCGGATGCGCCTTCCTGGTTGCCGGCCGGCGAGGCCGGTCCGTGTCGTCGCGGGCGGGGGAAGGGATACCCCGCGCCGCTTCCATTCGTGGGCGCCTCAGCCGAAGCGCATCACGATCACAAGCCAGAGGCAGGCCACGATCGAGCCGCACCAGAGCGGCAGGCTCAGCAGCCGCGAGCCAGCCCAGATGGATCCAGGCGGCGCCGAGAAGACCGATGAAGAGGCGATCGCCGCGCGTCGTCGGGATCGGCAGCAGGCCCTTGCGCTCGACCGTCGGCCGGACGATCTCGAGGATCGTCATGATGACGAGCATGAGGGCGATTGCTGCGAAGAACACCGCGGTGGGCCAAGTCCAATACATCGACTGGACGAGCTTCGCGAAGCGATCCACGATCAGCGACCCCGTTCATGGTTGTCACACGCGGCCAAGCGCGAAGCCCTTGGCGATGTAGTTGCGCACGAACCAGATCACGAGCGCGCCCGGCACGATGGTGAGGACGCCGGCGGCGGCGAGCAGCGACCAGTCCATGCCGGCGGCCGAGACCGTGCGGGTCATCGTGGCCGCGATGGGCTTGGCGTTGACGCTCGTCAGCGTGCGCGCCAGCAGCAGCTCGACCCAGCTGAACATGAAGAGGAAGAACGCCGTGACGCCGACGCCGGAGCGGATCAGCGGCATGAAGATCGTGAGGAAGAAGCGCGGGAACGAGTAGCCGTCGATATAGGCGGTCTCGTCGATCTCCTTGGGCACGCCCGACATGAAGCCCTCGAGGATCCAGACTGCCAGCGGCACGTTGAAGAGGCAGTGGGCGAGGGCCACGGCGATGTGCGTGTCGAAGAGGCCGAGCGTCTGGTAGAGCTCGAAGAAGGGCAGCAGGAAGACGGCCGATGGCGCCATGCGGTTGGTCAGCAGCCAGAAGAACAGGTGCTTGTCGCCGATGAAGCGGTAGCGCGAGAACGCGTAGGCCGCCGGCAGCGCCACCGCGAGGCTGATCGCCATGTTCTGGACGACGTAGATGATCGAGTTGATGTAGCCCGAGTACCAGGTCCGGATCGGTGAAGATGCGGACGATAGCTGGCCAGGGTCGGCCTGTGCGGAATGAAGGTGAGGCCGCTGAGGATCTCCTGGTTCGTCTTCAGCGACATGTTGACGAGCCAGTAGATCGGCAGCAGACAGGAAGACGAACCAGAGGACCAGGCCGATGTTGCGGCGGCTCATCGGCGGTCTCCCGTGCCGACGCGGATCATCACGTTGTAGAAGACGAAGCTCAGCGTCAGGATGATCAGGAAGTAGATGATCGAGATCGCCGCGGCGTGGCCGAGGTCGAACTGGCCGACCGCGATCTTGGCCAGATGGATCGAGAGGAAGGTGGTGGCGTTGCCCGGGCCGCCGCCCGTGACGACGAAAGGCTCGGTATAGATGGTGAAGCTGTCCATGAATCGCAGCAGCACGGCGATCAGCAGCACGCCGCGCATCTTCGGCAGCTCGATGTAGCGGAACACCGCCCAGCGGGAGGCGCCGTCGACGGCGGCGGCCTGATAGTAGGCGGGCGGGATGGCGCGCAGGCCGGCGTAGGCGAGCAGCGCCACGAGCGGCGTCCAGTGCCAGACGTCCATCACGACGATGGTCAGCCAAGCATCGAGTGGTCGCTCGCTATAGTTGTATGGGATCCCGATCTTGTTGACGAGCCAGCCGGCGAGCCCGATGTCCTGCCGCCCGAAGATCTGCCAGATGGTGCCGACCACGTTGAAGGGGATCAGCAGCGGCAGCGCCATCAGGACGAGCGCCAGCGAGGTCGACCCAGCCCCGCGCCGGCATGGCGAGCGCCAGCGCCACGCCGAGCGGGATCTCGATCGCCAGGATCGTCAGGCTGAAGATCAGCTGGCGGATCAGCGCGCCACGCAGCTCCTCCGAACCCAGGCTCTCGCGGAACCAGTCGAGACCGACCCAGACCCGGTTCTGCGGATCGAGGATGTCCTGGAAGGCGTAGTTGACCACCGTCATGAGCGGGATGATGGCGCTGAGCGCCACAATTACGACGACGGGCAGAACCAGCAGCCAGGCCCGGTTGTCTTGCGTCTTTTGCATCATGGGCAGCCTTGGGCTCGCTTGTCAGTCGACCAGGCGCTGGTCGGCATAGAGCCGCATCCAGGCGGGCGGGATGAACAGGTCGACGGTATCGGCACGCAGCTCCACCTCCGACAGCAGCTTGGCCTTGATCGCATGGGGCCCGAGCCGGGCCGTGAGGAGCCGGTAGTTGCCGAGATCCTCGACCTCGACGAGCTGGGCCTGGACCGTCCCCTCTCCAGGCTTGTCTCGCACCTCGATGAACTCGGGCCGCACGCCCAGCTCGAGCCGTCGATGCGCCTGGGCCTTGGCCTGGGCGGCCCAAGGCCCAGGCAGGACGATATCGGTGCCGTCGATCGCGAGCCCGCCCTCGGCGGGTCGGCAGGGAACGAAGTTCATGCCCGGCGACCCGATGAAGTAGCCGACGAAGCGATGGACCGGCCGCTCGAACAGATCCTGCGGGGAGCCCAGCTGGACCACCTCGCCCTCGTGCATGACGACCACCTGGTCAGCGAAGGTCAGGGCCTCGTTCTGGTCGTGGGTGACGTAGACCAGGGTGTGCCGGATAGCGCTCGTGCACTTCCTTGAGCTTGCGGCGCAGCTGCCATTTGAGGTGCGGGTCGATGACGGTCAGCGGCTCGTCGAAGAGGATCGCCGCCACGTCGTCGCGCACCAGGCCGCGGCCCAGCGAGATCTTCTGCTTCTCGTCAGCGGTGAGGCCGGCAGCGCGGCGGTCGAGCAGGGCCTCGAGCTCGAGCATGGCCGCCACCTCGGCGACCTTGGCCCGGAGCGTCGGCTCGTCGACGCCACGGTTGCGCAGCGGGAAGCCGAGATTCCCCGCCACCGTCATGGTGTCGTAGATGACCGGAAACTGGAAGACCTGGGCGATATTGCGCCGTGCCGGCGGCAGGCCGGTCACGTCCTTGCCGTCGTAGAGAACCTTGCCCTGGCTCGGCTGCACAAGGCCCGAGATGATGTTCAAGAGCGTGGTCTTGCCGCAGCCCGATGGCCCGAGCAGCGCGTAGGCGCCGCCGTCCTGCCAGAGAAAGTCCATCTCCTTGAGGGCGAAGTCCTCCGGCCGCGACGGCGCTGCCTGGTAGCTGTGGGCGAGACGGCTGAGCTCGATCTGGGCCACGGGTCCGGCCTCAGGCGACGCGGCGGCGGGTGGGCGCCGCCTCGAGGGAGCCCCGCTCGTCGAAGACGAAGAGATGGGCGGGATCGAGGAAGACGCGGACCGCTCCGCCGAGCGGATGCTCGCGGACGCCCTCCTCCTGGACGACCCAGGCGACACCGCTCTGGCGCACGTGGACGAAGGTCTCCGAGCCGTTGACCTCGGCGAGGTCGACCGTCGCCTCGATCGCGTGGTCCTCGGGCCCGCGCTGCCGGGTGGCGAGATGGCTGGCCCGAATGCCGAGCTTGTAGCGCCCGGAGCGGAGGCCCGTGAGATGCGCCGCCGAGCGGCAGGCTGAAGCCGCCCGGTGCCGTGGCCTTGCCGTCGCCGATCGTGACGTCGATCATGTTCATCGGCGGGTCGCTGAAGACCGCAGCCACCTGGGCGGAATTCGGCCGGTGGTAGACCTCGAGGGCAGGCCCCTGCTGCAGCAGGCGGCCCTCGTGCAGCACGATGACCTGGCCGCCCATGATCAGCGCCTCCTGCGGCTCGGTCGTCGCATAGACCACCGTGGTCGAGCCGGCGCGAAAGAGCTCCTTCAGCTCGGTCCGCAGCTCCTCCCTGAGCTTGTAGTCGAGATTGACCAGGGGCTCGTCGAGGAGCAGAAGGCGCGCCTCCTTGATGAGGGCTCGCGCGATGGCGCAACGCTGCTGCTGGCCGCCTGAGAGCGCTACCGGCAGGCGGTCCAGGAGATGGTCGATGCGCAGGAGCTCGGCGGTGGCCCGGACCCGGCGATCGATCGCTTGCCTTGTCGAGGCCGGCCAGGCGCAGCGGCGAGGCGATGTTATTGTAGATCGTGAAGGACGGGTAGTTGATGAACTGCTGATACACCATCGCCACGCTGCGTTGCCGGACGGACCGGCCCGTGACGTCCTCGCCGTCGGCATGGACCCGGCCGTGGGTCGGCGCCTCGAGGCCCGCCATCAGGCGCATCGTCGTCGTCTTGCCGGCGAGCGTCGAGCCGAGGAGGATGTTGAGGCTGCCGCTCGCGAGCTCGAGGTCGAGGCCGGCGATGTGGGCGACGTCGCCCACGATCTTCGAGACCCCATCGAGGCGCAGGCTCATGGCACGCCTCGTGAGCCGGCTCGTGGCCGATGCCGAGAGGCCGGCCATGCGGCGCTCCAGCGCGCTCACGGTAGCCTGGCCCACCTGCAGCCCGAGCTTGCTGCGGCGCCAGAGGATGTCCTCGGCCGTACGTGCCCACTCATGGGTCACAAGATACTCGATCTCGGCCTCGAAGACGCCATCGCCGAGATCCTGGCCCGAGATCGGCGACGCTTCGGGCGCCGTCCAGGATCTGCTCCACCCGCGTGCCGTAGGCCCGCCCGTAGCGCTCGGCCAGCGGCGCCGGCAGCCAGGGGCGGCCGGCCTCGAGACGGGCGAGGAAGCCGTCGAGATCGGCCCCCTCGATGTCGCCGCCCGGGAGATGGGCCGGACCGGTCCAGGGGCCGGCCGTGAAGCCCATGACGGGGCGCAGCTTCTCGAGCGCGTGCTCGGCCAGCCGGCGGTAGGTCGTGAGCTTGCCGCCGAAGACGGAGAGGAGCGGAGCCCGGTCCGGTCCGGCGTCGAGATCGAAGACATAGTCGCGCGTCACGGCCGAGACGTTGGCGCTGGCATCGTCATAGAGCGGCCGCACGCCGGCATAGGCCCAGACGACGTCGGAGGGGCCGATCGGCTTTCGGAAGTAGCGGTCGACGACCCGACAGAGATAGTCGGTCTCCTCGTCGCTGATCCGCACCGAGGCCGGATCGCCCTCGAAGGCTACGTCGGTCGTCCCGATCAGGCTGAAGCGGTCCTGATAAGGAATGACGAAGACGATCCGCTTGTCGTCGTTCTGCAGGATGTAGGCGTGGTCGCCCGGATAGAGTTGCGGCACGACGATGTGCGAGCCCTTGACCAGCCTGACCCGGCTCCGCGTCCTCACCCCCAGTCCCTCCTCGAGGAACTGCGAGACCCAGGGGCCGGCGGCGTTGACGAGCGCGCGCGCCCGGATGTGCCGGACCCCGCCATCCTCGCCGGCGATCTCGGCATCCCATGCCGCACCGTTGCGTCGTGCCGACCGGCACTCGGTGCGGGTCAGCACGGTGGCGCCGCGCTCGACCGCGTCGATGGCGTTGAGCACGACGAGACGGCTGTCGTCGACGCGGCAGTCGCTGTAGGTGAAGCCTCTCGCGATCTCGGGCTGCAGCGGCGAGCCCATCGGGCCGGTGCCCGCGAGCCGCACGGCGGTGGAGCCCTCAAGGATCTGCCGCCCACCCAGGTGGTCGTAGAGAAAGAGGCCCAGACGGATCATCCAGGCCGGGCGCTGCTCCGCGCTGTGCGGCAGGACGAAGGTCAGCGGTCGGATGATGTGCGGTGCTGCCCTGAGCAGAACCTCGCGCTCGATCAGGGCCTCGCGGACCAGCCGGAACTCGTGGTGCTCGAGATAGCGAAGTCCGCCGTGGATGAGCTTGGAGGACCAGCTCGAGGTGTGGCCGGCCAGATCGTCGCGCTCGACGAGCAGGACCCGCAGCCTCCGCCCGGCGGCGTCGCGGGCAATGCCCGCACCGTTGATGCCGCCGCCGACGACCAGGAGATCGAAGGTCTCTTCTTCCGCCAACGCGCCTTCCCCGACCGCTGGAGCCCACAGCTTGTGGACGACCAGCAATGTATGAAGTCGAGGATAGCGCGCCCTCTTATGTTCGCAAGCGAAAATGAGAGGCGCAGCTAGGGGCGGCTCTCCTCCTCCGCCTCCTCCTCGCCGCTTGCCACACGCACCTTCACGCTCGACTCCGCGAGGACGCTGCGAAAGGGGAGTGGTGGCTCGGAATCGGTGAAGAGGGCATCGATCTGATCCACGTGCCCGAGCCGCACCATGGCGTTGCGACCGAACTTGGTGTGGTCGGCGCAAAGAAAAACCTCGCGCGAATGCTCGATGATGGCCTGCGACACCCTGACCTCGCGATAGTCGAAATCCAGCAGCGAGCCGTCCGGATCGATGCCGCTGATGCCGATGACGCCGAGATCCACGCGGAATTGCCGGATGAGATCGAGCGTTGCCTCGCCGACGATCCCCAGATCTCGCGAGCGCACGACGCCGGCGGTGACGATCACCTCGAAGTCGGGGTTCTCAGCCAGCAGCGCGGCGACTTGCAGATTGTTCGTCACCACCCGCAGCTCCTGGTGGTGCAGGAGGCAGCGGGCCACCTCCTCGGTCGTCGTGCCGATGTTCAAAAAAAGTGATGACCGGTTCGGAATGTGACGTGCGACCAGTCGGCCGATCCGCCGCTTCTCCTCGTGCATCATGACCTGCCGGTCACGATACGCGACGTTCTCGACGCTCGAGGGCAACCCAGCTCCGCCATGATGGCGCTGCAGGAGCTGCTGGTCACAGAGGTCGTTGATGTCACGACGGATCGTCTGCGGTGTGACCCCGAACTCGGCAGCCAGCGCCTCGACCGTGGCGTAGCCGGTCCGACGGACACGATCGAGAATGAGATCTCGGCGGCTCTGGCTCGTCTCCATCGGCTTCCCCTCGGCCAGGAGCTGGCGCCTCGTGGCGGCTCGTTGGAGCTGGATTCTTAGCTAATGGCCGCCCTTTGTCACGTCTCGCGCGTCGGGCCGCGCGCGCTCGGCTTCCGTCATTGATGCGCTTCGGGCGAGAGGCCAGGATGCCGTGAGGCACGGACAGGATGGGAGGAGATGCGAGGATGGAGCCGGAAAGCCAGCACCCACCGCTGCGGCTCGATCGGCCGGGGCGCGGTCGGATCTACGAATCGATCGTCGAGACGATCGGCAACACGCCCCTCGTCCGGGTGGCGAGGCTGAGCGCCGAGGAAGGGCTCGTCGCCGACCTTCTCCTCAAGCTCGAGTTCTTCAACCCGCTCGCCAGCGTGAAGGACCGCATCGGCGTCAGCATGATCGAGGCGCTCGAACGTGAGGGGCGGCTCGGGCCGGGCGCCACGCTCGTCGAGCCGACCTCGGGCAATACCGGCATCGCGCTGGCCTTCGTCTGTGCCTCCCGGGGCTACAGGCTGATCCTCACCATGCCCGAGCAGATGTCGGCCGAGCGCCGGAAGATGCTGCGCCTGCTGGGTGCGCGGCTCGAGCTGACGCCGCGCGAGCGCGGCATGCGCGGCGCCATCGAGCGGGCGCAGGAGCTGCTGCGCGAGATCCCGGGTGCGGTCATGCCCGGGCAGTTCGAGAATCCCGCCAACCCGGCGATCCACCGGCGGACCACGGCCGAGGAGATCTGGGTCGACACGGAAGGGCGGGTCGACGTCGTCGTGGCCGGGGTGGGCACCGGCGGCACCCTCACGGGCTGCGGGCAGGTCCTCAAGGAGCGCAAGCCAGGGCTGCGCCTCGTGGCGGTCGAGCCCGAGGGCAGCCCCGTTCTGTCGGGCGGCGGTGCGGGGCCCCACCTCATCCAGGGCATCGGCGCCGGCTTCGTGCCCGAGATCCTCGAGACGTCCCTGATCGACGAGGTCGTCAAGATCGCCAACGAGACCGCCTTTGCGATGTCGCGGCGCCTGGCGGCCCTCGAGGGCATTCCGGGCGGCATCTCGTCCGGGGCCGCGGTCGCCGCGGCGATCGAGGTGGCCGCCCGGCCGGAGATGGCGGGGCGGACGGTCGTCGCGATCATCCCCTCCTTTGCCGAGCGCTACATCTCGACAGCGCTCTTCGAGGGCCTTTGAGGCTCAGTCGCGCCAGAACATGCGCGTGAAGGGCATGACGAGGAGCAGGATCTCGAGGCGGCCGGCGAGCATGCCCAGCATCAAGAGCCATTTGGCGACCTCGGGGACGTCCGCGAAGGTGCAGCAGGGCCCGATGCGCCCGAAGCCCGGCCCCACGCCGCCCAGCGTGGTGGCCGCACCACCCAGGCTCTCCGGCAGGCTGAGGCCCGTCAGTGCCAGGCCGAGAGCGAGCAGCGTGAAGGTCAGGATGTAGAGAAAGAAGTAGACGACGACGCCGCCTAGCACCGGCTGCGGCACGGGCTGGGCGTTGTAGGTCAGCGAGAAGACGCCGCTTGGGTAGAGCTGGCGCCGGACCTGGGCCACGAGCGTCTGGATCAGGATCCAGAGCCTGAACATCTTGATGCCGCCGGCGGTCGAGCCGGTGCAGCCGCCGATCAGCATCAGGCACAGGAGCAGCAAGAGGACGAAGCCGCCCCACTGGCCGAAGTCCTGCGAGGTGAAGCCCGTGGTGCTGATGATCGAGACCACGTTGAACGCGGCCTCGCGCAGCGCCACCATCACCGGCACGTGCCCGGTCCTGATGCGCCACAGCGTCATCAGGAGGACGGAGCCGCCGATGACCAAGAGAAAGAGGCGCACCTGCAATTCGCGGAAGAGATGGCCCGGCCGGCCGCGCAGGGCGTGGAGATAGAGCGCGAAGGGCATGGCGCTGGCCAGCATGAAGACCGTGGCGATCCACTCGATGGCGGGGCTCTTGAAGTAGCCGATGCCGGCATCGTGCGAGGAGAAGCCGCCGGTCGCGACGGCCGCCATGGCGTGGCCCACGGCATCGAAGCCTGTCATGCCGGCGGCATAGAAGCAGACGGAGCAGACCGCCGTCAGCAGGACGTAGATGAAGCCGATCTGCGCCACCACCTCAGTCGTCTTGGGCACGAACTTGCCCGGTCGCGCCGAGAGGTCGAGCATGAAGAGCTGCAGCCCGCCGACGCGAAGATAGGGCAGGGCCAGGGTGGCGAAGGTGACGAGCCCGAAGCCGCCCAGCCAGATGAGGATGAACCGCCACAAGAGAATGCCCTTGGGTGCCGTGTCGAGCCCGGTGAAGACGCTCGATCCGGTGGCGGTGAGCCCCGAGATCGTCTCGAACACGGAATCGGTGATCCCGTGCGGGCTGGTCGCCAGGATGAAGGGCAGGGCGCCGAAGGTCGTGGCGCCGATCCAGGTCAGGAGCACCGCCAAGATGCTCTCGCGCGAGCCGATCTTGAGGTTGGCGTGGCGATTGCCGAGGATGAGGATCACGCCAGCGAAGACGGAGATGCCGCCGGCTCCGAGGAAGGCCCGGTAGTCGTTGTTGCCCTGCGAGAGGTCGAGAAGGGCGGGCAGCACCATGAAACCGCCGAGCCCGCAGATGATGGTCCCGACGAAATGGGCGACGGGTGCCAGCTGGATGCCTAGGCGCGAGGTCGAGGCGGCCCCGGGTCCTGCGCTCACGGTCATCGCGGTCCGCCCGCCAGCGCTCCCGCCGGCGGCCGCCGACGGTCGATGGCCGCCCGATGAGGTGGCAGACGGGCGATCGGGCCTGCTTGAGGGCCGCTCGCCCGCGCCGTGTCGTGCCCCGCGCCGTCGAGGCACGGGCCGAGCTCACCACCGATCGCTGGAAGGAGCGTCATGACGCGCACTCCACGCCGCTCGCCGAGGTGTTCGACCAAGCGATCAGCGTGGCGCACCTGCGGCTCGCCTGCGCCAGGGGGCACGCTTCTGCCGCAAGCGTAGAAGCTGTAGCTTCGACAGCGCACGTGCGTCGGGCTGGACGGTTGACCGGATGGTGGGCGCTGCTGGGTTCGAACCAGCGACCCCTGCCGTGTGAAGACAGTGCTCTACCGCTGAGCTAAGCGCCCGATCGGCCGCGATGTAGGTGGGGGCCGGCACGCTTGTCAAGCAGACGGCCAAACGGCGGCCAGTGCTGCATCGAGCTCGTCGAAGCCGTCGATCACCCGGTCCGCCCCGAGCTCCCGCGCCGGCACCGTCGTGTAGCCGAAGCTGACGAGCACGCAGGGCATGCCTGCGGCACGCGCGGTCAGCAGATCGTTCCTGCTGTCGCCCACCATGACGGCCTCCGCCGCGGTAGCGCCGATGCGCTCGAGGGTGGCCTCGAGGTGGCGGGGATGGGGCTTGCGGACGGCCAGGGCGTCGCCACCCAGGATCGCCTCGATCGGCGGCACGAGCCCGAGGGTCCTTGCCAGGACCTCGGCCGGCCGCTGCGGCTTGTTCGTGCAGATGGCAAGACGAAGGCCGTGGGCGGACAGCCGGGCCAGGGCCTCGTGCACCGCGGGGTAGACATGGCTCGACTGGCAGGGCTCGGCTGTGTAGATCTCAAGGAAGCGGTCGAACAGCCGATCGAGGAGCCGCTCGTCGAACGATACCCCCGCCGCCTCGAGCCCTCGGCGAACCAGCATCCGGGCCCCGTCGCCGACCATTCGGCGCACCTCGTCCAGGCCTGGCGCGGGCACGCCGATCTCGGTGAGGACAGCGGCCAACACAGCGTGGAGGTCGGGCGCGGTCTCGACGAGCGTGCCGTCGAGATCGAAGACGACGGCGCGCATCATCGGGCGCTGGGCACCGGTTCGCCCTGGTTGAGGGATGATCTGTTCTTGCGAGACATTCCGTGTCATCGAGAGAATAGGCGTCACTATGATCGCTCATGGTGTCCCGGAGGTGCCGGCCATGCCGGATAAGATCAGCGTGGTCGTGCTGGCCGCTGGCCGCGGCACCCGCATGCGCAACGACGTCCCGAAGGTTCTCCACCCGCTCGCCGGGACGCCGCTGATCGTGCACGTGCTCGATGCGGCAAGACGCCTGGGCGCCACCTCCGTGGTCACCGTGCTGAGCCCCAGGATGGAGGATGTCGCAGGCGAAGTCGAGAAGGCCCTGCCCGGCACGTCCGTCGTCGTCCAGGACCCGCCACTCGGCACCGGCCACGCGCTGGCGGCGGCGCGCGACGCGGTGCCCAGGTCCGGCGACGTGGTCGTCCTCTTCGGCGACACACCGCTCATTCGCGCTTCCACCCTCGCGCGTCTGGTCGCCTGTCGGCGCGAGGCGAATGCGGCCGTCGCCGTGCTCGGCATGGCGCCTGCCGATCCGCGCGGCTACGGTCGTCTGCGCTACGACGGCGAGGATCTCGTCGAGATCGTCGAGGAGCGCCACGCCGACGAGCGCTTGAAGAAAAAGGGGCTCTGCAACGCCGGCATCATGGCGTTCGATGCGGCGCGGCTGCCGGAGCTGCTCGACGCCTTGCCGCTACGCGAGGATCGGGGCGAGTATTACCTGACCGACGCGGTCGCGATCGCCTGCAGGCTGGGCTGGCCGTGCCGCGCGATCGAGGGCGCCTGGCAGGAGGGCGTCGGCGTGAACTCGCAGCGGCAGCTGGTCGAGGCCGAGCGTCTCTTCCAGGATCGCCGTCGCCTCGAGCTCCTGGAGGCGGGTGTGATCATGGTGGCCCCCGAGACGGTGCACCTGGCGCTCGACACCGAGATCGAGCCCGGTGCCGTGGTGGAGCCCTATGTAATCTTTCGGGCCGGTGTGAAGGTCGGTGCCGGCGCCGTCATCCACTCCTTCTGTCATCTCGAGCGGGCGACGGTCGAGGCCGGTGCCGAGATCGGGCCGTTCGCGCGGCTCCGGCCGGGCGCCTCGATCGCCGACGGCGCCAAGGTCGGCAATTTCGTCGAGATCAAGAACGCCCGTCTCGCGGAGGGCGCCAAAGCCAACCATCTCGCCTATATCGGCGACGCCACCGTGGGCAAGGGCAGCAACATCGGAGCCGGCGCCATCACCTGCAACTATGACGGGTTCGGGAAATATCGGACCGAGATCGGCACGGGCGTCTTCGTGGGCTCGAACAGCGCGCTCGTGGCGCCGGTGCGGATCGGCGACGGCGCCATCGTCGCGGCCGGCAGCACCATCAATCGCGATGTGCCCGAGGACAGCCTCGCCGTCGGTCGGGCACGCCAGGAGAACCGGACGGGACGCGCTGCGGCGATACGCGAGCGGTTGCGCGAGCGTCGTCGTCGTGGCTGAGCAGCAGCGTCCTTGCAGGCCTGCCTAGTCGTCCCGGCACGGGTCTCGCGATCAGGGGAGAACACAAGACGATGCCTCGTCCACTGGCCCTCGGGCTGCGAGCCTTCGCGACCGGCGCTCTGGTCCTTGCCTGCCTTGCGCATCCCGCTCGAGCAGATGCGTTGGGCGACGTCCGTGCCGGCAACGAAGCCTTCCGTCAGAAGCATTACGAGGAGGCGATCAAGGATTTCGGCCAGGCCATAGGCTCGGGCGAGCTCAGCACTGCCGCGCTGGCGATCACCTACAACAACCGCGGCGTCACCTATGGCGAGCTCGGCGCCTTCGACCGTGCCATCGCCGACTACGAGGCCGCGTTGAAGCTGAAGGCCGAGGACGAGACCACGCTCAAGAATCTGCGCGTGGCGCTCACCCGGCGCGGCGCCGCGAGCGAGACGGCCGGCAACGACAAGGCGGCGCTCGCCGACTACGACCGGGCGCTGCAGATCGACCCAGAGAGCTCGGCGACGCTGCAGCGGCGTGCCCAGCTTTACATCAAGCAGGGCAAGCTCGATCAGGCGGTGAGCGATCTCGAGCAGGCGCAAAGGGTCGATCCCGGCAATCAGGACGTCAGGGATCAGCTCCTCGCGGCGCGCACCCGACTTGCGGAAGCGGGCGCAGCAGCGACACAGCCCGATGCGGCCGCCGCGGCGCCAGCGCCGGCGCCCGCCTCCGAGCCTGCCCCTCTCGCCACCCCGACCGCTCCCGAGACGGACGGCGCTGCAGCGCCCGCGCAGGCCAGCGAGGCTCCCGCATTCGGGACGGAGCCTCCGGCACCGGCGAGCTCCGCGAGCACGGCTGCACAGGCGTCGCCTTCCACCAGCACCCCGCTGCCGGCCAAGCCGGCGGCGCCGGAGGCGGCCTCGCCGCCCGTGGCAGCGACGCAACCCGCCGCAACGCCGCCACCTGCCGCAGAGCCGACGGCGACCGCCCCACAGCAGCCGGCGGAGCCCGCTGGGGGCCCGGCGCCTTCCGCCCCGCCCAAGGCCGACGAGGCGCGGTCTACGGCCGGGACAACCGAGGAGCCGACCGCGGCGTCGCCCGCCACCGGCCCGGCGGCGGTGCCGGCCGAGGCACCTCCGGAGCCCGCAGCACCGCCCCAGACGCCGCCCACCGCGCCTGCGCCCGAGACGCCACCCGCTGCGGCAGCCCCCACGACCGCCGAGCAGCCGTCGACACCGAGCCCGACCCCTGAGGGCCGGCCCTATCGTGTCCGCACCGCCGTCAACTATCACGCCGGGCCGGAGAACGCCGCCCCTGTCCTGGGCGTCATGCACGCGGGCGAGATCGTCCAGGTGGTCGGCGACAAGCTGGGGTGGATGAAGATTCCCCTGGAGAACGGACAATACGCCTACGTCTATAAGGCATTCCTCGAGCCGGCCGATTAATAGGTCTATCTTCCGAGCGCTGCCTTATCGACTTTCGATTGAGATCGCGGGCGAAGCTGCTGTAGAAGGGAGAAGAGCTTAGGGAATTTTTTAATCCTTGCCGCTAAGCTGCGACGATCCATGGCGAAAGAGGCTGTGGATGTGTCGGAGTGAAGCAGCCGCAAGGCGCGGGGGATCGAATGGGCGCGAGTGTCACCGGGCGGATGGCATGCGGCTTGGCCGGCATTCTCATCGCAGCGGGGCTGCTCGTCGGCTCGGCCGGGAAGGCCTCGGCCAGGATCACCTCAATCGTCATCGACGACGCGACCGGCAAGGTCGTCTCGGCGGACGACCCGGACAGGCCCAACTTCCCCGCCTCGCTCACCAAGATGATGACCCTCTATCTGACCTTCGAGGCTCTGCAGGACCGTCGCATCTCGATGCGAACGCCTTTCCGTGTCTCGCGCCGTGCCGCGAGCATGCCGCCCACGAGGATGGGCCTGCGGGCCGGCACCTCGATCCGCGTCGAGGACGCCATTCAGGCCATCATCATCAAGTCAGCGAACGATGTGGCCGTGGTGCTGGCGGAGGGGCTGGGCGGCACCGAGTCGCGCTTCGCGAGCCTGATGACCCGCAGGGCCCGCCAGCTCGGCATGACGCGCACCACCTTTCTCAACGCATCGGGGCTGCCCAATCCCGGCCAGCAGACCACGGCACGCGATCTCTCGGTCCTCGCCCGTCACGTGATCGACGACTTTCCCCAATATTACCATTATTTCAGCCAGCGCAGCTTCGCCTATCGGGGGCGGATCATTCCTACCCACAATCGGCTCATGCTGAGCTACGCCGGGATGGACGGGCTGAAGACCGGTTACATCCGCGCCTCCGGCTACAATCTCGCCTCGTCCGCGGTGCGCAACGGTCGACGCCTGGTCGCGATCGTGCTGGGCGGCCCGACCTCGCCGGCCCGCAATCGGGAGATGGCGCAGATCCTCGAATTCCGGCTTCGCGGCGATGCGCTCGGAGCCGCTCGTGGCGAGGATAGACGCGAGGCCACACCGCCGGCCCGCGGTGGTCGCGCGGCTGACCCCGCCACCGCCGGCGCCGGCGGCGATCCGGGTCGCCTCGGCATCGGCGCCGGCGGTGGCATCCGACACGCAAGGCGAGGCCGAGGGTGACGGTGGGACGGATGTCTACGCCGTTCAGGTCGGCGCCTTCAGCCAGAAGACGGCGGCGCGCGACGTCGCCCGAGGCGTTCAGGCCCGCATGCGGGACGTGTTGGGCAGCGCCGACGTGACCGTCCAGCGCCTGGTTCGCCATCGCCGGACGCTCTACCTCGCCCGGCTCGCCGGCCTCAGCGAGGACGATGCCTTGACGGCCTGCGCCACGCTGAAGGCAAAGCGACAGGACTGCCTGGTCGTGAAGCTTACCGGCACCACCGTCGCCAGCAACTGAGCGGCGGCGGCCCGGGCGAGCGGCGCGCCGCTCTTCAAGGTCCCCGCTCTCAGAAGTGCCGCCAGCCTGCCGATGCCGGCTGCATCGGCCTTCCATCCTGGTCCAGCAGGATGAGCCCCTGGTCGGCCACGATCTGGCCGATCTCGGTGACGGTGGTTCCGGCAAGCTGCCCGATCTCGGCGATGCGACCGCATCGATCCGCAGGAACGGTGAACAAAAGCTCGTAGTCGTCCCCGCCGCCGAGCGCCGCCTCGAGCGAGCCCGGAAGGCTGGCGGCGGCCTCGGATCGCGGCAGCCGGTCCGCCTGCACGACGGCGCCGACCTTCGAGACGTCCAAGATGTGGCCGAGGTCGGCGAGGAGCCCGTCGGAGACGTCGATGGCAGCGCTCGCCACGCCGCGCAGCGCCCGCCCCAGCCCGAGCCGCGGCTGGGGTGTGCGGTAGCGGTCGATCAGCGGCAGCGCCTCGTCCTCGCTGGTGGCGAGGCCACGCAGGACCCTGAGACCCATGGCGGCATCGCCCAGCGTGCCGGAGACGAAGACCCGGTCGCCCGGTGCCGCCCCCCTGCGCCGCAGCGCCTGGCCCGTCGGCACGGTGCCGAGGATGGTGAGCGAGAGGACCAACGGCCCCTCGGTCGAGACCGTGTCGCCGCCCAAGAGGTGCAGGCCGAAGCGCTGCTGGTCCCGGGCCAGGCCCTGCGCCAGCCCCTCGAGATAGTCGTCGGCGATCTCCTTCGGGCGGGCGATCACGGTGAGGTAGCCCAAAGGATCGGCGCCCATGGCCGCGAGATCGGAGAGATTGACGCGCAGGAGCTTGCCGGCCACGAGGTCCGCCGGGTCGTCGGGCAGGAAATGGATGCCCGCCACCATGGCATCCTTGGCGACCACCAGCTCGCGGCCGGCTTCCAGTGCCACGAGGGCGGCATCGTCCTCGAGGTCGAGGGCGCCCGGGAACCCCCTCGCCAGCGGCTTCAGGAGCGTCTCGATCAGGTCGAACTCGCCCAGGGTCATGGAACGGCCTCATCGAGCCTGAGGCGATGAGCCAGCCGGTCGAGCGCCGCGTTGACGAAGGCCGCCTCGCCGCCGCCGAAGAAGAGGCGCGCGACCTCGATATACTCGTTGATCACGACCTTGATCGGCACGTCCCGGCAATCGGTGAGCTCGAAGGCACCGGCCCGGAGGCAGGCGCGCAGGAGGAAGCCGCAGCGCTCGAGGCTCCAGCCTTCGGCGAGGGCACCGGCGATGGCGGGATCGAGGCGCTCGCGGGCACCCCAGACGCCGATGACGATGCGCCCGAACCATTCGCGGTCGACGGTCGGGGAGGGCAGCTCGACCTCGAAGGGCTCGAACAGCTCGGCCAGCCGGTGGGCCCCGAACTCGCGCACGACCCCGGCAGCGTCGCCGCCGGTGAGCTCCAGCTGGTAGAGCGCCTGGACGGCCGCGAGGCGCGCGGCACGGCGCTTGTTGAGAACGGGCCTGGTCAAGCGGCACCCTCGCTGTCCGGCGCGCCGAGGCGTCGGCGAAGCGCCAGCAGGGCCAGCGCCGCCACCGCGGCGCCGCCGCCCTTGTCCTGGCGCCGCGGGTCGGCCCGCTCGAGCGCCTGCGCCTCGTTCTCGACGGTGAGGATGCCGTTGCCGATGAGAAGGCCGATGCGGATGCCGAGATCGACGAGCCCGCGGCAGCTCTCTTCCGAGACCAGCTCATAGTGCGTGGTCTCGCCACGAATGACGCAGCCCAGCGCCACGAACGCGTCGAAGCGGCCGCTCGTCGCGGCGAGCGCGATCGCCGTCGGGATCTCGAGCGCGCCCGGCACCGTCGCGATCTCGGTCCGGGCCCCGGCGCGCTCGAGCGCAGCCCTCGCCCCCTCGAGCAGGAGATCATTGATCCCGGCATGATAGCGCGCCTCGACGACGAGCACGCGAGCACCGCCGACATCGGCCAGGGCGAAGGGGGTGGTGGCTGTGCCGGCCATCAGCGGGACTCCCCGGCGCGGAAGGCCAGCTGCCGGGCGACGTAGCGCGCCAGCATGTCGACCTCGATGTTCACGAGATCGCCGATCCGTCGCCGGCTCAGCGTCGTCTCGGCCCAGCTGTGCGGGATGAGCACGACGGCGAAGCGGTCGTCGTCGGACTCGGTGATGGTGAGCGAGACGCCGTCGACGGCGATGGAGCCCTTGACCGCCACCATCGCCGCCAAGCCGCCCGGCAGGCCGATCTCGATCCGGTGCCCGTCGCCCACGGGCTCGATGGCGGCAATCTCACCCAGCCCGTCGACATGACCGAAGACGAGATGGCCGCCCAGCTCGTCGCCCAGCTTGAGCGAGCGCTCGAGGTTGATGCGGTCGCCCGGCTGCCACTCGCCAAGCGTGGTCCGGGCCAGCGTCTCGAGCGAGGCCTGCACGCGGTAGGTCGTGGCGGTCTTCTCGGTCACGGTGAGGCACACGCCCGAGTGGGCGACGGAGGCGCCGATGGCGAGATCCCGGGTATCGAAGCCGGGCTCGATCTCAAGCTCGCGCTCGGCCGTGCCCTCCACGCTCCGAACGGTACCGATATGGGTCACGATGCCGCTGAACATCCGCTCCGTCCTAAGCTTGCCGGCCGCAGGACCATCAGACGATCCTCGCCCAGGCGGCGCTCCTCGACGATGCGGAAGCGCCGCACCTCCGGCATCTCGGCCACGCCCAGTGCCTCGATGGACGGGCGGCCATCCCCGCCAATGATGGCCGGGGCGGTCGCGAGCAGCAGCTCGTCGACCAAGCCCTCGCGCAGCAAGGCAGAGGCGAGGCCGGCACCGCCCTCGATGAGAGCGCGGGTGATACCGCGTCCGGCGAGCGCCCTCAAGGCCTCCAGCGGCCCTGCAGGCGCCGGCAGGGCCAGGATCTCGACGCCGGCAGCGGCAAAGCCGGGCTCGGCCGTGGCCGCACGCTCGGTGCTGGTCAGCACCCAGACCGGCACCTCCCGCGCCGTTGCGACGAGGCCGCTCTGCAGCGGCAGGCGTAGCCGGCGGTCGATGACCACCCGTACCGGCGAGCTTGCGGAAAGGCCGGGCAGGCGGCAGGTGAGCGACGGGTCGTCGGCCAGCGCGGTGCCGCTGCCGACGACGATGGCGTCGTGCGTGGCCCGGAGCCAGTGGGCGAAGGCGCGGGCGGGCTCGCCGGTGATCCACTGGCTGGCGCCGGTGCGGGTCGCGATCCTGGCATCCAGCGTCTGGGCGAGCTTGACGGTGACGAAGGGTCGGCCGTCGCAGATCCGCCGGTAGAGCCCCGCATGGGCCTCCCGGCAGGCTTCCTCGAGACAGCCCTGGGTCACCTCGATGCCGGCCTCGCGCAGCCAGGCTATCCCCTTGCCGTCGACCCGGGGGTCGGGATCGAGGCATCCCGCCACCACGCGCCCAATCCCGGCCTCGATCAGCGCCTTGGCGCAAGGCGGCGTGCGCCCCCAGTTGGCGCAGGGCTCGAGGGTGACATAGGCCGTCGCACCCCGGGCCGCGTCGCCCGCCCGGGCCAGCGCCTCCGTCTCGGCATGGGGGCGCCCGCCGGGCTGGGTCCAGCCTCGCCCCACCACGTTGCCACCCTGGACGATGACGCATCCGACCGCCGGATTGGGCCACACGCGACCCCGATTGCGCGCGCCGAGGGACAGCGCCATCCGCATGAAGCGCTCGTCCGTAGGGCTCGGGCTCATGGCTGCTCGGCGCCCGGCTCCTCGCCCTCCGGCAGCTGGCGGATGAACTCCTCGAAGTCCCGGACCGTGCCGAAGTCGCGATAGACCGAGGCGAAGCGCACATAGGCGACCTCGTCGAGCTCGGCCAGGCGCTCCATGGTGTGGGCGCCCACGGTGGTCGAGGGCACCTCGCTCTCGCCCGAGGTCTCGATGCGGCGCACGATGCCGTTCACGATGCGCTCGATCTGCTCCTCGCTGATGCCGCGCTTGCGCGTGGCGATGCGGATCGACCGTGCGAGCTTCTCGCGGTCGAACGGCAGCCGGCGTCCGTCCTTCTTGACCACCACGAGGTCGCGCAGCTGCACGCGCTCGAACGTCGTGAAGCGGGCGCCGCAGCTCGCGCACTGACGCCGCCGACGAATGACCGTGGCATCCTCTATAGGACGCGAATCCTTTACCTGCGTATCCTCGGAGCCGCAGAATGGGCAGCGCATCGTCCCGTCCGACCTCGTGGCGCGAGGGCCGGACCCTAGCCCAGGGCGGTCGCCGACGGAAGGACGGCGGCCCTCGGGTCTCCCGCAGCTTTCTCCCCGCTCGCTGCATCTTTCGGAAGGTCTGGCGCGTAGGGCCCATGGTAAGGGAGCCGTTGTGGTGGGGGAGGGCCCTCGAGGCCCGCGCCGGCGTCCTGCCTTCGACACCCAAAAACCGATCGAGCAGGAGCCATCACGATGATCGAGCAGGACATCGACCTTGTGGAGCTGATACGGCTGCGATCGACGCGTCGTCGGTTGTTCCGCCGGGGAACGCATCTGGTGGCGGGCGCCGCCGCGGCGGCCACGCTGGGCGTGGGCGCACCGACCCCGGCCATGGCCGCGGGCGATGTCGACGTGCTGAACTTCGCCCTCAACCTCGAATATCTCGAGGCCGAGTTCTACCTTCGCGCGGCGTTCGGGCGGGGGCTCGCCGACGCCGACACGACGGGCATGGGGGCGCTCGGCCCGGTGACCGGGTGGCAGGCAGGTGAAGTTCGGCAACAAGAATCTCCAGGCCTATGCCGAGGAGATAGCGATGGACGAGGAGGCCCACGTCAAGTTCCTGAGGAGCGCGCTCGGCAGCGCCGCCGTGGCGAGGCCGGCGATCGACCTCGATCAGAGCTTCCAGACTCTCGCTGCTGCGGCCAAGCTCAAGAAAGGGGAAAAGTTCGACCCCTTCCGTAACCAGAAAGACTTTCTGCTCGGGGCCTTCGTCTTCGAGGACGTCGGGGTCACCGCCTATCACGGGGCCGCGACGCTGATTCAGAACAAGGACTATCTCGCGGCTGCAGCCGGCATCCTCGCCGTCGAGGCCTATCACGCGGCCGAGATCCGCACGCTGCTCCTGAGCATGAAGCTGGACGACGAGGCCAACCAGATCTCGGACGTGCGCGACGCCGTCGACGGCACCACCGACGACGACCAGGGTATCACGCTCGACGGTGTGCCCAACATCGTGCCGACCGACAAGAACGGCATCGCCTTCAGCCGCACCACGAGCCAGGTGCTGAGCATCGTCTATCTGGGCGGCACGGGATCGGGCGGCTTCTTCCCGGCCGGCCTGAACGGCGCCATACGCTAGCTCGGCGGAGGCTCCGACTTCGCCGCCTTCGGATCCCCAGACGGCGGTCCAGGCGGCGAAGCCCTCTCCCGACATCGTCGAAGCGGTCCGGCCACGGGAAGCGCCAAACCACGATCGAGAGCCCGCTCGCTGATGATAATCGACGGGTGTGCTGTCACGAGCCTCTCGGCCGCGGAATCGCTGGCCAAGTGATGCCTCGGCCCGCCGGTCCCGGCCCCACTTTCGGGCTGACCCCGCCTTCGAAGGCGCAGCCCGGTGCGCCGGCCTCCATTCAGTGGGGCGGGGCCGCGGCTGCGCGACGAGGACGGCCTTAGCCGGGTCCCGGGCGGTGCGTCGTCCACCCGGCGCATCTTTCGCGCCATTGAAGCGACTTGGCCCTAGGTGTTAAAGTCACGGTCAATGGTGGCCGCGAGGGCCGCCACAATCTCTCGTGCGATCCATGTGGAACGAGCGGCTCGACCGACTGACGGATTTTCCTTTCCGGCGCCTCGCCCGGCTCCTCGAGCCGCTGGCGCCGCCATCCGACGTCGAGACGATGGATCTTGCGCTGGGCGAGCCCAAGCACGCGCCGCCGGCCCTTCTCGCCGAGACGGTGGCCGCCAACGCCCATCTCTGGAACCGCTACCCGCCCGTCAACGGCACGGCCGAGCTGCGCCGTGCCGCGGTCGCCTGGCTCAACCGCCGCTATGATCTGCCGCCCGCGTGCCTCGATCCGGAGCGGCACGTGATCACCGTGGCAGGAACCAAGGAGGCGCTCTTCCTCCTGCCGCAGATCGTGACGCCCTGCACCCGGTCCGGGGCGCCGCCGGCCATCCTGCTCCCCAACCCCGTCTACTCGACCTATGTGGGAGCCGCCGTCATGGCCGGTGCGGAGCCCGTCTATCTGCCGGCGCGCGCCGAGACGGGCTTTCTTCCCGATCTCGACGCCCTGAGCCCGGAGCTGTTGGGGCGGACCGCCGCCTTCTATCTCTGCACGCCCGCCAATCCCCAGGGGGCCATGGCCGACCTCGGCTATCTGCGCCGCCTCGTCAGGCTGGCCCGAGAGCGCGACTTCCTGCTCATCCTCGACGAGTGCTACGCCGAGCTCTACTACGCCGATCCGCCGCCAGGCGGCCTCGAGGCGGCGCTGGCCGAGGGCGGCTCGCTCGACCACGTGGTCGTGCTCCACTCGCTCTCCAAGCGCTCCAACGCGGCCGGGCTGCGCGTCGGCTTCGTCGCCGGGGATCCGGAGGTGCTGGCGCGATTCTCCCGGCTGCGCTCGTACGGCGCGCCGACCCAGCCCATGCCGCTCCAGGCCGCGGCCGCTGCGCTCTATGCCGACGAGGCGCATGTCGAGCGCAACCGCGAGCTCTATCGGCGGAAGTACGATCTGGCCGAGCGCCGACTGGGCAACCGGTTCGGCTTCTATCGCCCGGCCGGCGGCTTCTTTCTCTGGCTCGATGTCGGCGATGGCGAGGCCGCGGCCCGGCGGCTCTGGCTCGAGGCGGGCGTTCGCGTCCTGCCCGGAGCCTATCTCGCCATGGACGATGGGGCGGGCAATCCGGGGACGAGCTACATCCGGATCGCCATGGTTCACGAGGAGGCGCTCGTCGATCACGCGCTCACGAGGCTGGCGGAGGTGCTGGGCTGACTGGGACGGTACGCGGTCGGAGCGGCGGGAAAGCCGCCCGGCACGAAGGACGGCGCAGACGGAGGAGAAAGGAAAGGATGGCCACGCGAGCTTTCGAAGCGCAGCTCGAGCGCCCGGCCTTTGCCTGGATGCAGGGCGCGGCGCGCCGCACCCTGGGCCTCCTGCTGCTGGTCCTGGGGCTCTGGCTAGCAGTGTCGATCTGGGGCTTCCATGCGGGTGACCCCTCCCTCGACCATGCGACCAGGGCCGCGGCCCAGAATCCGATGGGCACGGCCGGTGCTGTGGTGGCCGACCTCATGCTGCAGATCCTCGGGCTCTCCGTGTGGATCCTGGCGGCGGTGCTGCTCGCCTGGGGCCTGCGCATGAGCCTCAACCGCCCGCTCGCCTGGCCCTGGCTGCCCCTCGTCTGCCTGCCCCTGGCCCTTCTTGCCGCCAGCGCCTGGCTCGCGACGCTGCATCCGCTGCCGCCTCAGGGCATCTGGCCCTTCAGGGTCGGTCTCGGCGGCTTCGTCGGCGATTTTCTCTTCGCCCGCTTCCAGCCGCATCCCGGCGACGCGCTCTATGGCTGGATCTCCAGCGTCGTCGCAGTGGCTTTGGGCGTGGGCGCGCTGGGCCTGCGATGGGGCGAAAGCGCCTGGGCGCTGGGTCGTGTCGCCGACGCCTCGGCCTGGGCCGGTCGCCAGATGGGCGACGTAGCGGGCCGTGCCGCGCGTGTCTCGACCGATCTGCTGAGCCGGCCCGAGGCGGAGGAGCCGCCCCCGCCGGCGCCGGCGCAGCGGTCGCCGGGCGCAGGCCCGGGCTCGGATCGGCCTGGCGGCGGAAGAGGAAGACAAGCCGCGTGGGCTGCTCGGCCGTCTCGGCGGCTGGATCCTGAAGGACGACGACGCGGGGCCTCCGACCGAGCCGTCGCTGCGTCGCGTGCGGCCGCGCCAGGCCGAGGGCGAGGATGTCGAGACCGACAGCCTGTCGATGTCGGCAGCGTCCGACGAGATGGAGGCGCCGACGAGCTCCCGCACGCTCTCCTTCTCGAGGCGCAAGAAGCGGGCCGAGCCCGCCCCCGCCCGCTTCAGCGAGCCGTCGCGGTCCGCGCCCGCCGCGTCCGTCGTGGCACCCGTGCCCGCCCCGACCGCGGAGGGCTATGCGCTGCCTGGCCTCGAGCTGCTTGCTCCACCCGTTCGTCTGACCCAGGCGCGTCTCAGCAAGGAGGCGCTCGAGCAGACCGCCCGCGAGCTCGAGACGGTGCTCGACGATTTCGGCGTCAAGGGCGAGATCGTCGACGCCAAGCCCGGGCCCGTCGTGACGCTCTTCGAGCTGCAGCCGGCCCCGGGCACCCGCTCGCAGCGGGTCATCAGCCTCGCCGACGACATCGCCCGCTCGCTGTGCGCGCTCTCGGTGCGCGTGGCGACGGTGCCGGGGCGCAACGTGATCGGCATCGAGCTGCCGAACGAGGCGCGCGAGACCGTCTATCTCAGGGACATCCTGGAGAACGACCCGTGGCGCGCGAGCGAGGCGCGTCTGGCCCTGGCGCTGGGCAAGGACATCAGCGGCCGGCCGGTCATCGTCGATCTCTCGCGCATGCCGCATCTCCTGATCGCCGGCACCACGGGCTCGGGCAAGTCGGTCGCGATCAACGCCATGATCCTCTCGCTGCTCTATCGGCTCACGCCCGAGCAATGCCGGATCATCATGATCGACCCCAAAGTGATCGAGCTCAGCGTCTACGAGGACATCCCGCATCTCCTGGCGCCGGTGGTCACCGAGCCGCACAAGGCGGTGGTGGCGCTCAAATGGGTCGTGCGGCAGATGGACGAGCGCTACCGCCTCATGTCGCATCTGGGTGTTCGCGACATCTTTGCCTTCAACCGGCGGGCGCTGCAGGCGCGCGCCCGGGGCGAGCAGCCGACACGGCGCGTGCGCGTCGGCTTCGAGCCCGGCACGGGCGCGCCGATCATCGAGGAGCAGCCGATCGACACGACGCCGCTGCCGCTCATCGTGGTGGTCGTCGACGAGGTGGCCGACCTCATGATGACAGCGGGCAAGGAGATCGAGAACGCGATCCAGCGGCTCTCGCAGAAGGCGCGCGCCGCCGGCATCCATCTGATCGTCGCGACCCAGCGCCCCTCGGTCGACGTGATCACGGGCGTCATCAAAGCGAACCTGCCCTCGCGCATCAGCTTCCGCGTCAGCTCGAAGATCGACAGCCGCACCGTGCTGGGCGACGCCGGTGCCGAGCAGCTGCTGGGGCAGGGCGACATGCTCTACCTCATGCCCGGCGACCGCATCTCCCGCGTCCACGGCGCCCTCGTCACCGACGGCGAGGTCGAGGCGGTGGTCCGTCACCTCAAGGCGCAGGGGGCGCCCGACTATGTCGAGGACGTAACGAGCGAGGGCGAGGCCGAGGACGGGCCCGAGGACACGTCGTCCCTTCTGGGCGACGGGCCTGGAAGCGGCGGCGACGCGGTCTACAATCAGGCGGTGCAGATCGTCGCCCGCGACGGCAAGGCGTCGACCAGCTACCTGCAGCGCAAGCTCGCGATCGGCTACAACAGCGCCGCCAAGCTGATAGAGCGGATGGAGGCCGAGGGCCTGATCAGCCATGCCGACCATGTCGGCCGGCGGCAGGTGCTGATGGGCCGTGGTGGAGTGGATGGCAACGAGGTCACCCAGGATTACTGAGGCTCGGCGCCCGACGCGGCGGGCCCTGCTCGCCGGCCTCACAGGGCTCGCCGTGCTGTCGGTCGCGAGGCGGGCGCATGCCGCGTTGCCGCCGCCCGACGCCGAGGCGATCGCCGCGGTCGAGCAATATCTGAACGGCATCCACACGCTCGAGGCGGGCTTCCAGCAGGTGGCGCCCAACGGCGCCATCACGACCGGCAAGGTCTATCTCCAGCGTCCTGGCCGCATGCGTTTCGACTATGATCCTCCCTCGAAGATCCTGATCGTCGCCAGCGACTGGCGGCTGATCTACTGGGACGGCAGCATCGGTCAGGAGAACGTCATCCCGATCGCCCAGACGCCGCTGGGCTTCCTGCTGGACGAGCACATCAGCCTCTCGGGCAATGTCGAGGTCACCGACGTGGCCTTCCCGCCCGAGGAGATCGCGATCGCGGTCGCCCGCACGGCCAACCCCGACCAGGGCCATGTCGACCTCGTGTTCGGCAAGAGGCCGATGGAGCTCAGGCGCTGGACGGTGACCGACGCGCAAGGCCTGATGACCGAGATCCTGCTGAGGGATCTCCAGACCAATCTCCCGCTCGATCCCGAGCTCTTCCACTGGCGCGACCCCAAGCTCTTCGGCCCGCCCAAGGGCTGAGGGGGAGGATGCGATGGCGGCCGACGCCAGGCCGACCGCGCAACGTCAGCGTGCGCCAAGCGTTCCATGGCCGCACCCCAGGGTCGTGCCGGCAATTCCCTCCGATACGGGGTCTTGAGGAGCCGAGGTCATGCTGCGCGTCTATGCGATCGAGTCGGGTCGGCTGCGCCCGACGCCGGCAGATCTCGGCACTGCCCTGCCGGCAGGGGCGCTGTGGATCGACCTCGTCGGCCCGACAGCCGAGGAGACGCAGGCCGTGGAGCGGGGGCTCGGCCTGAAGCTGCCGAGCCTGGAGGCGGTGAGCGGCATCCAGCCTTCGGCGCGGCTAGTCGCCCGCGACAGCACGCTCTTCGCGACCGCCATGGTCCCGGCCGTTCAGCGCGCCTCGACGCCCGTGGTGCCCGTGACCTTCGTGCTCGCAGAGGACCGGCTCGTCACCTTGAGCTACGGCGCGGAGGACGTGCTCGGCCGCCTCGCCGACGAGGTCCAGGGCGGCCGGGCCAAGCTCGCCGATGCGCGCGATCTCTTCGCCGTGCTGCTCGAGATGCTCGTCGACCGAATCGCGGACCTGCTCGAGGCGGTGGGCGGAAAGCTCGACCATCTGGGCCACGCCAGCTTCCGTCATTCCGGCGCCGCCGTGCGGCGCGGCCATCGGCGCATGTCGATCCGCCGGCGCACCGCCCGGCTCGAGGAGGTCCTGCTCGGGATCGGCGACGAGCACGAGCTGACCTCACGGCTCCGGGAGTGCCTGCACAGCCTGCTCCGCCTGGCCACCTTCGCGGCGGAGCAGCTGGAGGAGGACGAGGAGGAGCAGGCAGAGAGGCTCAAGGCGATCCAGGGCGACCTGCGGTCCGTGGGCGAGTACGCCACCTACCTCGTCGACGACATGGAGTTTATGCTGGACGCCACCGTGGGCCTGATCGACATCCAGCAGAACAAGGTCATCTACCTCCTCTCGATCGTCAGCGTGGTGCTGACGCCGCCGGTGCTGGTGGCCAGCGTCTACGGCATGAACTTCAAGCACATGCCCGAGCTGGACTGGCCCTGGGGCTATGCCTGGGGCCTGGGCCTGATGCTCGTCTCGGCCGTGGGCCCGTTTTTGTTCTTCATGGTCCGCGGCTGGCTCTGAGCCGGCTCGCTAGTCGATTGCCCGGCGAGCGGGACTATTGCATACTCAAAGTGCGTCAAACTGTGCGGGTCGCAGCTGGCGGCTGGACCGTCACGGCTCGTGATGCTCCGTGGAGCCACGAGGATCAGCCGCATCCGGCGCGCGGAGGATCTGTCTGGGATGAGACCGCAAGCGGAAGGAAGGACCAGAAGGTCCCTGTTGGTCGCGATCGCCTTCGGCGCCTGGGAGCTGGGTGCCGGCGGCATGGGGCGGGCGCGGGCGGGAGCCGCTGTCAACGCAGGCAAGCTCGATGGCGTGGCGATCAAGGGCTACGACACAGTCGCCTATTTCACGGACGGCCACCCGATGAAGGGCTCGCCAGAGCTGAGTTACAAATGGCTGGGCGAGACCTGGTACTTCGCCAGCGCCGAGCATCGCGATCTCTTCGTCGCCAATCCGATTAAATATGCTCCTCAATATGGCGGCTACTGCGCGATGGCCATGAGCGACGGCGAGGTCGGGGCCGACGTCCAGCCTGAAACCGGCTGGCGCATCCTCGATGGCAAGCTCTACCTCTTTGCCCCGCCGTTCGAGGAGGATTGGAACGCCGGCCCAGAGGCCGTGGTCGCAAAGGCAAACGCCCAGTGGCCGACTGTCGAGGCGAAGCTTGCCACCCACTGATCCGGGCCTGGCCGCGCCCGGGCCTCAGGGTGTGGGCGAGAAGTAGAGCACGGTCTCCGTGTTCGGGTAGGCGAACGCGCCCGCGCCGCTCCTGTTCCGGTAGACGGGAGCGCAAGCCTTACGGCCCATGGCGAACGTCGGCAGCTGAAGGCAGAGCGTGTCGCCCTCGACCGTGGCGACGCCTGTGAACAGGCCGCCGGGCCGTCGATAGACTGTCTCGCCTTGCATGTTCACTTGCTGGATAAAGGGCTGCCCATCGCCCAGCTGCCCCGTCCAGGTCCGGCCGAAGGTCAGGCTCCTGATGGCGTCACCGCCGAGCCGATCTTCGGGACTACCTACGAAACCGTACGGCCATTCGGGCATCCCCGCCAGCCTGAGCGCATCCAGCCGCTGGGCAAGAGCCTCTGGCCGCGTGTAGGCGTAGACCAGCCGCAGGCCTTCGATGCTATCGTTCGGCCACCGCTCGAGGATCGCCGCCACCACCGCCTTCGCCTCCTCGAGGCGTCCGAGCCGGGCGTAGGCCATCGCCAGCGTCTCGAGCCCGAAATCGCTCTGGGTGGCGCTGTCCACCTGCAGCAGCGCCTCGACTGCTTCGCCATAGCGACGGTTCATGTAGAGGACGAAGCCGTGATAGCCGTGGACGTAGGGCGGCGGCCTCGGGTTGAGGCGGAGCACGGTGTCCATCGCCGCCAGTGCCTCGGCAGGCTGTCCTGCATAGGCGAGGACGATGGCGAGATCGAGATAGCCCTCGGCGCCGTTCGGATCGAGCGCCACGGCCCGACTCGCCGCCTGGAGCGCGGCATCGTGCTCGCCGTCCAGCATCTGGAGCAACGCCAGGACCGAGAACGCCCTGGGCGTGTCGGGATTGAGCGTCAACGCCCGGCTCGCGGCCTCATAGGCCTGCTTTCGCACGATGACGCTCGGCTGGGTGCGCGTGAAGTTGAAGGCAAAGGTATCGACGAGCGCCCGAGCGTAGCCGGCATAGGCATCGGCGAACCGGGGATCGAGCGCTATGGCCCGCTGATACAGATCGACGGCATCGCTGACCGACGCCCACTCGGAGTTGTAGACCTTCTGCTCGGCGCGGAGGTAGTAGTCGTAGGCCTCCAGGCTCTCGGTCGGGAGCCTCGTGATGCGGGCCCGCTCGGCGTCGGTGAGGCGGACGGCCAGGGCCGCGATGATCCGGTCGATCACGTCGTCCTGCACCGCGAAGACGTCGGCGTCGGGGCGGTCGTAGCGGTCCGCCCAGATCTGGCGGCCCGTAAGTCCGTCGACGAGCTGGGCATTGATCCGCACCCGACCATCGGCCCGACGTACGCTGCCGTCGACCAGGAAGGACACGCCGAGCTCCTTCGCCACCTGACGGTTGTCCCGTAAGCCGGCGCCGTAGGCGAAGACCGAGTTGCGCGCGATCACGAGAAGGCCGGAAACTTTCGAGAGATCCGTGATGAGGTCGTCCGTCAGCCCGCTCGCGAACTCGTCGTGCGGGGTGCTGCCATCGAGGTTGGTGAACGGCATGACGGCGATCGAGGGCCTGGTGGACGTCGATGGCCCATCCGGCCCTCCGCTATTCCAGATCCAGTGCCATGCGGTGATGCCGCTACCGACAACGAGGGCGATGGCAAGCGTCGCCGCGATGGCCCGACGAGCTCTGACGGGTCTTGCCGGTGCTGTCAGCCGCACCGCCGGACCAGGGCCGTCGAGCAGCACCCGCCACACCTCGATTGGTCCGGCGATGTTCTTCACGTGCTGGAGCCCCATCGGAGCGAGCGCCAGCTCAAGCTTCGTGGCGATCTCTTCCCGCACCTTGCCGGAAATGCAGATTCCACCCGGCTCCGCCAGTCCTTCCAGACGGGCGGCGACGTTCACGCCGTCACCGTAGATGTCGTCGTCCTCGACGAGCACATCGCCCAGGTTGATTCCGAGTCGGAAGCGCAGACGCTGATCCTCGGGCACGGCCGCCTCGCGCTCCGCCATCTCGCGCTGGATGACGACAGCGCAGGCGACGGCGTCGACCACGCTGCCGAACTCGCACAGCGCTCCATCGCCCATCAGCTTGACGACCCGGCCGTGATGCTCGGCGATGAGCGGCATGATGTGCCTGCGGTGGGCCCTCAGGCGATCGAAGGTTCCCGCCTCGTCCCGCTCCATGAGGCGCGCATAGCCCACCACGTCCGCCGCGAGAATGGCGGCAAGCCTGCGATCGACCCGGGCGGTGGCCATGCGACGGCCCTCAGCCTAGTTCCCATTCCAGAATATCAGGTATGGGACTGTAGAGCCACGCCGGTCCTGGGAGCTGATGCGCGGCTCCAGAGAGAGGGAGCCACGGCAGATTGGCGACAGTAGGCCGGCTTCCTCGTCGTCGTGGGGCCGGAGCGCTAAACCGGATAGTCCCGCTCGGGGTCGATCCCGCAGGTCTCGATGAAGCGCCGGAGCTGCTGGACCTCGCTCGGCGGCAGGCTGTGCCCGGGCCGGCGATAGACCTCGGTGTGGCCGTTGAGCGAGAGGGCGATGCGGCCGCCATGGCGCTCCTCGACGCTGCCACCGAGCTCGGCGATCACCGCCTCGACCGCGTGCGGATCGATGTTGGCGCTGACCGGATGGGCGAAGAGCGCGTGCAGGGTCTTGCGATGCTTGTGGTTCATGGCCTCACCAGCAGTGTTGACGGTGGTCTTCGAGCATGGCTGGGCCGTGGGGAGCCTTGACCTCGATCAATCGGGCACGACTTCAGCCCACGGCTTTGACCCGGGGGAGGCCCGGAGCTAATGTCCGCGACCCTTCTTCGTCCGGGCCATTCCATGTCGAGCCATCCAGCCGCGGCGGCCGCCCTGCCGTCCGCTGCGCCGAGCATCGGGCATGAGCTGCGGGCGACGCTGGCCCTGGGCCTGCCGCTGGCCCTCTCGCAGGTAGGCCAAGTCCTCATCTACGCCGTCGAGGTGCTGCTGCTCGGCCGGCTCGGCGCCACCGAGCTCGCGGCCGTGACGCTGGCGACGAGCGTTCTCAACCTCTCGGTCATGTTCACGATCGGCGTGGCCCAGGGGACAGCGCCCCTGGTTGCGCATGCAAGGGGTGCGCGGCAGCCGCGCCAGGTGCGCAGGGCGGTGCGGCAGGGCCTTTGGGTGGCCTTTTCCGTCACGGTGCCGCTCGGGCTCGCGCTTTGGTTCGTGACGCCGGTCCTGGGCTGGATGGGCGAGGATCCGGCCCTGTTGCCGATGGCCCAGAGCTACATCCGGGCCGCGGTCTTCGGCCTGCCGGCCGGCGCTGGGTTCATCGTGCTGCGCTCCTTCGTCTCGACCTACGGCCGCATGCGGGCCGTGGTCCTGCTGACGCTGGGTGCCGTCCTCACCAACCTCGTCGTGAGCTGGGCGCTGATCTTCGGCCATCTGGGCCTGCCGGCGCTGGGCGTGCTGGGTGCCGGGATCGGCGCCGCGTCGAGCTGGGTGCTCTTGTTCGTGGGCCTGCTCGTCTACTGCCTTCGCGTGCGGCCGTTCAGGCGCTTTGCCATCCTCGCCCGCTTCTGGCGGGCCGACTGGCCGACCTATTGGGAGACCTTGCGGATCGGGCTGCCGATCGGCGGCGCCTTGATGGTCGAGACCGGCCTCTTTAGCGCCACGATGCTGCTGATGGGCCTCATCGGCACGGTGCAGCTCGCGGCCCACCAGGTGGCTCTCCAGCTTGCCGCGCTCTCCTTCATGGTGCCGCTCGGCATCGCCATCGCCGCCACGATCCGGGTGGGCCTAGCCATGGGCCAGGGCGACCTAAGGGCGGCGCGTCTCGCGGGCTTCACCGCGAGCGGCCTCGGCGCCGCCTTCATGATCGGCATGGGGGTGGTCTACTGGGTCGAGGCCGAGCCGCTGGTCGGCCTCTTCATCCCAGGCACAGCACCCGAGGACCGGGCGGCCGCGGCGCTGGCGGCGACCTTCCTGCGCATCGCCGCGCTCTTCCAGCTCTTCGATGGGCTGCAGGTCATCGGCATATCGAGCCTGAGGGGCATGAGGGATACGGCCGTGCCGATGATGATCGCGGTCGGCGGCTACTGGCTCGTGGGCTTCCCGCTCGTCTGGCTCCTGGCCTTCGAGACGCCTCTCGCCGGCCGCGGCATCTGGCTCGGGCTCGCCGTGGCGCTGGCCACGGTGGCGATCTCGATGCTCCTGCGGTTCGCCCGACTGACCCGGGCGCGGCCGAGGCCGGCCGCCCACGCGGCCTTGCTCTGAGCGCGGGCCCGTGACAGGCCTCGCGAGGAGGCGGTCCGTCACCGGGCTTCGGAGGACTGGTCGATGAACGTCGCGCATCTCTTCGAGCGGACGGCGCGCCGCGATCCCGAGGCGCCGGCGGTGGCGCTCGGCCGGTCGGTGCTGCTCGACCACGCTGCGCTGGCGCTGCGGGCGGCACGGCTCGCCGGCGCGTTGCGCGACCGGCTACGCCTCGGTGCCGGCGACCGGGTGGCGCTGATCGCGGCCAACCGTGCCGAGTATCTGGAAGCGCTGCTCGGCACCTGGTGGGCCGGCCTCGCCGCCGTGCCGATCAACGCCAAGCTGCACCCGCAGGAGCTGGCTTTCGTGCTCGGCGATGCGGGAGCGAGGCTCTGCCTCGTCTCGCCCGAGCTGGCGCCGGCGGTGGGCGCGCTGGCCGGGGGCCTTCCCGAGCTGGACCGGGTGATCGAGCTGGGCTCGGCCGAGTATCGCCGCCTGCTCGAGGCCGACCCGCGGTCGCTGGAGCCGACGGACGGCAATGCGATGGCCTGGCTCTTCTACACCTCGGGCACGACCGGCCGGCCCAAGGGCGCCATGATCACGCATCGAAACCTGCGTGCCATGACCTACGGCTATCTGATCGACGTCGACGAGGTCGGGCCGCGCGAGGCGATCCTCCATGCAGCGCCCATGTCGCACGGCTCGGGCCTCTATATCGTCCCGCACGCCGCGGTGGGCTCCTGCCAGGTCGTGCCCGAGAGCGGCGGCTTCGACGAGGCCGAGGTGCTGGATCTCTTCGCGGCGTACCGGGGCGTCCATATGTTCGCGGCGCCGACCATGGTGCAGCGGCTCGTCCGTCACGCCCGCCGGCAGGGGCCGGATCCCCGCAACCTCGAGACGATCATCTACGGCGGGGCGCCCATGTACCTGGCCGACCTCGAGGCGGCGCACGAGGTCTTGGGATATCGGCTGGCCCAGCTCTACGGCCAGGGCGAGAGCCCCATGTGCATCACGGCGCTGTCCCGTCGCCAGCACCGGGCGGCGGCCGAGGCCGGCCGGAGGGAGCGGCTGCAGTCCGCGGGCACCGTCCAGCTCGTAGCCGAGCTCAGGATCGGCGATGCCGACGGCCGCCCGCTGCCGGTGGGCGAGGCAGGCGAGGTGATGTGCCGGGGCGACGCCGTCGTGCCGGGCTACTGGCGGAACCCGGAGGCCACTGCGGCGACCATGGGCGATGGCTGGCTCCGCACCGGCGATGTCGGGGTGCTGGACGGCGACGGCTATCTCACCCTCAAGGACCGCTCGAAGGACCTCGTCATCTCGGGCGGCGCCAACATCTATCCGCGTGAGGTCGAGGAGGTTCTGCTGGCCCATCCGGACGTCCGCGAGGTCTCGGTGATCGGCCTCCCCGATGCGGAATGGGGCGAGCGCGTCGTCGCCTGCGTGGTCGCGGCATCAGGCACCCTGCCGGCGACGCTCGACAGCTGGTGCCTCGAGCGCATCGCGCGGTTCAAGCGCCCGAAGGAGTATGTCTTCCTCGATGCCCTGCCGAAGAGCAGCTATGGCAAGATCCTGAAGCGCGAGCTGCGCGATCGCCTTGCCACCGGCCTTCCCACGCCCTAGCTGCGGCGGAAGGACATGGGTCGCCCGCCGCCGCGGCGGGGGCCGGCAAAGGGACATGGGAGGTCGCATGCACGAGGTCGAGGCGCATGGCGCGCGCATTCCTGCTCTGGGCTTCGGCACCTGGCAGCTTTCCGGGGACGTTGCCCGCAGCATGGTCGAGACCGCGCTCGAGATCGGCTACCGGCACATCGACACCGCCCAGATGTACGGCAACGAGGCCGAGGTGGGGGCCGCGATCCGCGAAAGCGGCGTGCCGCGGGAGGAGATCTTCCTCACGACGAAGGTCTGGCCCGACAAGTTCCGCAAGGGCGTCTTCCAGCGCTCGGTCGAGGAGAGCCTTCGTCGTCTGGGCCTCCCCTCCGTCGACCTCCTCCTCCTGCACTGGCCCAACGCGGAGGTGCCGCTGAGCGAGACGATGGGAGCTCTCGACGAGGTGCGCGAGCGGGGCTGGGCCAAGCATGTGGGGATCAGCAACTTCACGACCCGGCTGATCGACGAGGCCCTGGCCTGCGCCCGCTCGCCGCTGGTCACCGACCAGGTGGAGTATCACCCCTTCCTCAGCCAGGCGGCGGTTCTCGAGAAGCTGCGCGGCAACGGCATGGCACTCACCGCCTACTGCCCGCTGGCGCGCGGCAAGATCTTCGGCAACCCGACGCTCGAGGGCATCGCCAAGCGGCACGACAAGTCGGTCGGTCAGGTGGCGCTGCGCTGGCTCGTCCAGCAGCCGGGGGTGATCGCCATTCCGCGCTCGTCCAAGCCCGAGCATGCACGAGCCAACTGGGCGATCTTCGACTTCGCGCTGAGCGACGAGGAGATGAACGAGATCGCGGCGCTGGGTGCCCCGGGCGGTCGGGTGGTCGATGTGGCCGGCGTGGCGCCGGCCTGGGACTGATCCCGGCCGCTCAGTGGCTGTCGCCGCTCATCGTGACGAGCTTGTAGGCGTCACCCGTGCGATCGAAGGTGAAGGTGCGACTGCCAGAGCCTGCGCAGGCAGACTTGGGGGTCAGGCTGTCCTCGTTCCTGACGGCGGAATAGGTGTAGTCGAGATCGAGAACGAGCTGGCTCGCGGTCTCGGTCACCACCTTGGAGTGCGTGATGGCATCGACGTGCACCTTGTTGCAGGCGCTACCCTGCTCCGAGGCATGCGCGTCATAGTGCGCGACGATCTGCTGCTGCGCGCCCGGGTAGCGGCCGAGGCCGAACGGGTCGCCGAGGCCCGGCAGGGGGTGACCCCCGGCCGTGCAGGCGGCAAGGCCGAGAGCCGCAAGGAGAGCGCCACTCCGAGCGGCCGACGCGAGCTTCATGGGCGGTCTCCTCAGCGTTGGTCCGACGTCGTGCATTTGTCCCTACTACGCCGGCAGGCCAAGACCGGCCCAGAGGCTAACGGCGAAAAAGGCCCGACGCGGCATCGCGGTCACGCGTGCCCGACGGGGCCGCTGCCGACGAGCGCGCGCTGCAGCATCACGAGGTCGAGCCACTCGCCCGCGCGGCTGCCCACGGCACGCAGATAGCCGCACACCTCGAACCCCATGCTCTCGTGCAGGCGGATCGAGGCGACGTTGCGGCTGTCGCCCACGACCGCGACCATCTGGCGACAGCCGGCGGCGATGCAGCTGTCGATCAGCGCGCCCAGCAGAAGCCGCGCGATGCCGCGGCGCTGGGCTGCGCGTGCGACATAGATCGAGTTCTCCACCGTGTGGCGGTAGCCGGCCCGCTCCCGGAATGGGCGGGCATAGCTGAAGCCCAGGACGGCGCCCGCCTCGTCCAGGGCGACGAGGCGGGGCAGCTCGGCGGCGTGCGAGGCGTCCAGGCGGCGGGCCATCTCCGCGGCATCGGGCAACGGGTCCTCGGCGCAGCCGGGCCCGGTCGCCATATGATCGCGGTAGAGGCTCGTGATCGCCGCCAGGTGGCTCGTGTCCGCGACCACCAGCCGACAGGGGCCGGCGGTCGCGCCCATGGGTGCGATCGGATGGGCAAGCGCCCCCGACTGGACCATCCCGGTCACTCCGAGCGAGCGAGGGTCAGATGTAGTGCGCCTCGAGCGGCTTGAAGCCGTTGAAGCCCACCGAGGCGTAGGTCGTGGTGTAGGCGCCGGCGCTGCCGATCCTGAGGCGGTCGCCGATGGCGAGGTCGAGGGGCAGCGCGTAGGCCGCGCGCTCGTAGAGGATGTCGGCGCTGTCGCAGGTCGGGCCGGCGAGGATGACGGGTGCTCCCGGCCCGCTCCGCGCGGAGCTGATCGGGTACTGGATCGCCTCGTCCATGGTCTCGGCGAGGCCGCCGAACTTGCCGATGTCCAAGAAGACCCATCGTCGCTCGTCGCCGTCGCCCTTCTCGGCGATCAGCACGACCTCGGTCTCGATCACGCCCGCATCGCCGACGAGGCCGCGCCCGGGCTCGACGATCGTGTCGGGCAGGCGGTTGCCGAAGTGGCGGCGCAGCGCCGCGTCGATCGCCAGGCCATAGGCGGCGGCCGTGGGAACGTCGCGGCGATAGGAGGTGGGAAAGCCGCCGCCGAGATTCACCATGCCCAGCGTCACGCCCACCTCCTCGAGGTCGCGGAACAGCTCGGCCGCGGCGCCGACCGCCATGTCCCAGCTCTCGGGGTCGGTCTGCTGGGAGCCCACATGGAACGAGATGCCCCAGGGGACGACCGGGAGCTCGGCCGCCTTGCGCAGCAGGGCGAAGGCCATGGAGGGCGCGCAGCCGAACTTGCGGGACAGCGGCCACTCGGCGCCGGCACCGCTCGTCAGGATGCGGCAGAAGACGCGGGCGCCCGGTGCCGCCCGCGCGATCTTCAAAAGCTCGGCCTCCGCATCGAAGGCGAAGAGCCTGACACCCATCGCGTAGGCGCGGGCGATGTCGGCCTCCTTCTTGATGGTGTTGCCGAAGGAGAGGCGCGAGGGATCGACGCCGGTGGCCAGCACCGTCTCGACCTCGGCGACGCTCGCGACGTCGAAGCAGCTGCCTAGGGCAGCCAGGCGCGTCAGGATCTCGGGCGCCGGGTTGGCCTTGACCGCGTAGTAGACGCGGGCATCCGGCAGGGCCGTCCTGAGCGCCGCGTAGTTCTCCTCGACCCGGTCGACGTCGACCACGAGGCAGGGCGTCATCGGGCGGGTCTCGGCGAGGAAGCGGTCGAGCTTGGTGGTCATCGCGTCACATCTCCTGCGCGACGGCGGTGTTCGGGAGCAAGGCGGAGAGAGGCGGCCGGTCGCGGTCAGGCGACGCGGACGTTCTTGAACTGCCAGGGATCCGACGGGTCGAGGTCCTCGGGAAAGAGGTGGGAACGATTGTCGAGCGGCGTCCAGCTGCTGTAGGCACCCACGACCGGGCCGAGATAGGGCCGCGCAACCTCGAGCACGCGGGCGAAGTCGAGCTCGTCGGCCTCGAGGGGGCCTGCGGTCGGATTCTCGATGGCCACGACCATGCCGGCCAGCACCCCCGCCGCGACCTGGAGCGAGGTGGCGCTGTTGAAGGGTGCCAGCTCGCGCGCCTCCTCGATCGAGAGCTGCGAGCCGTACCAATAGGCGCCACGGGCGTGGCCCATCAGCAGGACACCCAGCTCGTCCACGCCGCTGTCGATCTCGTCCATCAGCAGTCGTTGGCTTTTCTGGGGATGCCAGTTGTGGCCGGCCATCTCGTGGAGCGAGAGCACCGCGTCGTCGCAGGGATGGTACGCATAGTGCACGGTCGGGCGGTAGCGCCGCTCCGCACCCTCGCGCAGCGTGAAGTAGTCGGCGATCGAGATCGATTCGTTGTGGGTCACGAGAAAGCCGTGGAACGCGCCGGCGAGCGGCGTCCAGGTGCGCACGCGCGTGCCGGCACCCGGGCGGTCCAGATAGATGGCCGCATCGCAACCGGCGGGATGACGATGGCCGTCTGCCGGGAGCTCGTGCTCGTGCGTGCCCCAGCCGAGCTCGGCCGGCTGGCAGCCCTCGCTGATGAAGCCGTCGATCGACCAGGTGTTGACGAACTCGTCCGGCTGCTTGCGCAGCTGCGAGAGCTGGGTATCGCGCTCGGCGATGTGCACCGTGCGGATGCCGAGATCGCGCATCAGCCGCGCCCAGTCGGCCTGCGCCTGCGGCGGCTCGTGCCGGAGACCCGTATCGCGGGCCACGTTGAGGAGCGCCTCCTTGAGGAGCTGCGAGACGAGGCCGGGATTCGCACCCTGGGCGATCACGGCGGTCGGGCCGCGGCCGAGCTCGCGCTTCACCGCGAGCGCGCTCTCACGCAGCGCGTAGTTGGAGCGCTGGCTGGGCGTGAGCGTGTCGTCGAAATAGGCGCCCGCCCAGGGCTCGATGCAGGTGTCGAGGTAGAGGGCACCCCGCTCGCGGGCCAGCCGGACGAGGGCCATCGAGCTGACGTCGACCGAGAGGTTGAGGAGGAAATCGCCAACGCCGAGGATCGGCTCGATGACCTGGCGATAGTTCTCGGGCGTGATGACCTGCTCGACGAACTCGATGCCGTAGTGCGCCGCGACCTCTCGGCCCCGGGCGTCGGCGGTGACGATGACGATGCGGTCCGGCGTCACGCCGAGATGGCGGAGGATCAGCGGCAGCACGGCCTGGCCGATGCTTCCGCAACCAACCATGACGAGCTGGCCCGGCAGGTGCGCGTGGATGCGATGCTCGCTCATGGCGGAGAACTCCTCGATGCGTGCCGGCCTGCGACCGGCGCGTTGGCAACAACCAGGAAACGGCGGCCCGCCGGCGCGGGTGCCGCCTAGCTCGACTCTTTGGTGGGCCCGTGCAGCGGGCTCAGGCGCGGGCCTCGCCCGGGGCGTGGCGATCCTTGCGCTCGGATGGCTGGGATGCCTCGGTGGTTTCCGGCTCCATCACGGAGGCCTCGAGACGTGCCAGGCGGTCCTCGACCTCTGCGGCCCAGCCGCTCGTGGCGGCGGCCTCGTTCACGCGGGTCGCGCTGTCGAGCAGCTCGGTCAGCCATTGACCGAGCGTCATGCCACGGGCCCGCGCCGCATCGCCGGCCGCTTTCTGGAGCTGCGCCGGAACACCGCGCACCGTCCAGCGGCTGGTCTTGTCGACCACCGCCTTCGTCGGCTTCACGGTCTTCCTCTCCTTCTTCGCCATGCTCTTTCTCGCGGTCAGCCCTGGCAGCCATGTCTGCCGGGAGCGCGCATATAGGATCGCCCGCCGGCCATGGCAAGACAAAAATGTCTGCCGCGGCGGCCACGGCAGACACCGGGCGTATCGGACGATGGCTCAGCCGCCGGGTCGAGGGCGAACCGATGCCAGGCGCCGCGCATGGGCCGCGACGGTCGCCTCGACCAACGCGGCCGCCAGCCCGAGGCCGTAGGCGCTGTGGAGGTAGGTCAGGAAGTCGTAGATGGTGACCGCCGGGCAGACCTCGAGCTCCAGGAAATAGACCGTTCCGTCGGCGCCGAGCCTGAAATCGAGCGAGAAGTAGTCGCGCAGGCCGAGGAGCCGCACGAGCCGCGTCGTCGCATCGCGGATCGTAGCGAGCTGGGCCGCCCGCCGCGGGTCGCTCTCCGCCTCGATCGCGAGGTCTGCCATGGTGAGCTCGATGGGCTCGCTCCGACCGGCTGCAGAACCAGGAGCGCGAAGGGACGTCATCGCCAGGCTGTCGTCGATGGTGGGAAACGGACGGTGGAGTCCGCCGGCGGTGAGCTCGATCCGGTAGATGCCGAGCGGTGGCTCGCCCCGTCCGAGGTCCATGCAGCTCACCCGCACATCCTCGCCCTCGACATAGGCCTGGATCACGGCATCGTCCCCGTAGCGCTCGTAGATGCGCCGCGAGAGGTCGAGCGCGGTCGCAAGGTCGGCGCAGCGCGAGCAGGCGGCGATGCCGATCTTGGCGCCGAGCCTGTTCGGCTTCACGAAGAGGGATACGCCGTCAGGGAACGAGGCGGCCGAGAGCACCTCGCCGTCGCGCACGAGCATCGTCTCGGGCGCGCGCACCCCGATGGCTCCGGCCAGCGCCGTGCATTTGAGCTTGTCCTGGGCGAGATGCTGTGCCTGGGGGCCGCTGCCGAAGGTCGGAACGCCCAAAAGGGCGCCGAGCGCGCCGACGAAGCTGCCACGATAGAGGAAAAAGCCGTCCGTCACGCACCATAGAAGGGTGTCGGCAGGGTCTGCGCGCTGCAGCAGCGGCAGATAGGCGTCGTGATCGTCGACGGCGTGGAACGAGGTCTCGATGCCTGCCGAGGAGAATGCCTCGGCGATGGGCTGCATGAGCGGGATGAGGTCGGTCGCCTGAGCCAGGTAGAAGGCGACCTCCGCCGCGACGTCGGCCGGGTGCCCCTGCTCGATCAGGCGGGCCCGGCAGGACGACTCGGGCTCGTAGAGAACGACGAACCTCCGCAGACGCATTGCCCATTCTCCTCCGCCTCGTGGCCTCGATCCGCGCCATGGCAGCGCGAGGCTCCGCTGGGATGTGACAAACCCATGCGTTGCGCGTTTACGGCGTCGGGAGGCGTTGATAAAAGGCCCTGCGCCGTCGCCACCCATGCTGCTGCAGGGAACCCGCGTCCATGAAGCTCCTTGCCGGCAACAGCAACCGGCCGCTGGCCGAGGCCATCGCCGCCTCCCTGCGCATCGACCTCACGAAGGCTACGGTGCATCGGTTCGCCGACATGGAGGTCTTCGTCGAGATTCACGAGAACGTCCGCGGCGAGGACGTGTTCATCATCCAGTCGACCTCGCACCCGGCGAACGACAACCTGATGGAGCTTCTCGTCATCATCGACGCGCTGCGTCGTGCCTCGGCGCGGCGCATCACGGCGGTGGTGCCCTATTTCGGCTATGCCCGCCAGGACCGGAAGTCGGCGTCGCGCACGCCGATCTCAGCCAAGCTCGTCGCCAACCTCATCACCGTCGCCGGCGCCTCGCGCGTGCTCACGATGGAGCTGCATGCCGGGCAGATCCAGGGCTTCTTCGACATCCCGCTCGACAATCTCTTCTCGACGCCGCTCATGGTGCCGGACATCCGCAACAATCTCGGCACCGAGAACCTGGTGATCGTCTCGCCCGACGTCGGTGGCGTGACACGGGCGCGGGGCTTCGCCAAGCGCCTTGACGTCGGTCTGGCCATCATCGATAAGCGCCGCGAGCGGGCCGGCGTCTCCGAGGTGATGCACGTCATCGGTGAGGTCGGCGGTATGCGCTGCATCATCGTCGACGACATCGCGGACAGCGGCGGCACGCTTTGCAACGCGGCCGACGCGCTGCTGCGCGAAGGCGCTGAATCGGTGCTGGCCTATGTGACCCATGGCGTGCTGTCGGCGGGTGCAGTCGCGCGGATTGCGGCCAGCTCGCTCGATCGGCTCGTCATCACGGACAGCATCAGGCCGACCGAGGCGGTTCGCGTCACCGACAAGATCCGCGTGCTCTCGGTGGCGCAGCTCATGGGCGAGGCGATCAGCCGCATCTCCAGCGAGGGCTCGGTGTCGAGCCTGTTCGACTAGCTGTCAACTGTTGGTCTGTCCGGGCGGGCTGGGTCCCGCGGGCCGGAGGGGCAAGGAGCAATGTCAATGACTTCCATGGTGAGCTTCAAGGCTGAGACGCGCGAGCGGACGGGCAAGGGTGGCGCTCGGGCGCTGCGGCGCGAGGGCAAGATCCCGGCCATCATCTACGGGGGCGGCGAGGAGCCGACCAAGGTCGCGGTGCCGGTCAAGGAGCTCAAGCGCGAGCTCACCACGAACCCGCGTTTCTTCGCGTCCCTTTGCGAGCTCGAGCTCGACGGCAAGGTCCTTCACGTGCTGCCGCGTGACGCGCAGTTGCATCCCGTGAGCGAGACCCCGCTTCACATCGACTTCGTGCGCGCCGAGGGCGGTGCCCGCGTCACCGTCGCCGTTCAGGTCCGCTTCGTGAACGAGCCGGCCTCGCCCGGCCTCAAGCGCGGCGGCGTCCTCAACATCGTCCGACGCGACGTCGAGCTCGTCTGTCCCGCGGACGCGATCCCGGGCGAGCTGATCGTCGACCTCACCGGGTTCGACATCGGCGAGTTGATCCACATCAGCCACGTCAACCTGCCCCCGGGTGCGAGCCCGACCATCACGGACCGCGACTTCACGCTCGCCTCGATCGTGCCGCCGACCGTGGGCGGCGAGGCCGCCGCTGCCGACGACGCCACCCAGGCGGCGCCCGCAAGCTGAGCTTGGCGGGCCGGCGGCCTGATCCGTGAAGCTGCTGGTCGGCCTTGGCAATCCCGGCGATCGGTACGCGAGGAACCGGCACAATGTGGGGTTCCTCGCGATCGACGCCATTGCCGAGCACCACCGTTTTCCGGGCTGGCGCGGCAAATGGCGGGGCGAGCTCAGCGAGGGCGAGTTGGCCGGCGAGCGGGTTCTCCTGCTGAAGCCGCAGACCTACATGAACGAGTCGGGCCGCTCGGTGGCGGACTCGGTGCACTTTCACAAGCTCCCGCTCGAGGACGTCATCGTCTTCCATGACGAGCTCGACCTGGCCGCCGGAAAGGTGCGGGTGAAGCTTGGTGGAGGCGTTGCCGGGCACAATGGGCTGCGCAGCATCGACGCCTGCCTCGGCTCGAAGGCGTTCCGGCGCGTGAGGATCGGCATCGGCCATCCCGGGCATAAGGATCTCGTGCTGCCCCACGTGCTCGGCGACTTCGCCAAGGCCGACCGTGAATGGCTCGTGCCGATGCTTGATGCCCTCGCCGAGGCCGTGCCGCTTCTGGTGGGAGGCGACGAGGCCGGATTCATGAACAAGGTGGCGTTGCTGACCCGACCGCCCAAGGCGGAGCGGGGCCCGGCGCCACCATCCTCCTGAGCGATCGGGTGCCATGGGCTTCAATTGTGGGATCGTCGGCCTGCCCAACGTCGGCAAGTCGACCCTCTTCAACGCGCTGACCGCGACGGCAGCCGCGTCTGCCGCCAACTACCCTTTCTGCACGATCGAGCCCAATATTGGGCGCGTGCCGGTGCCGGATGCGCGCCTGGAGGTGGTGGCGCGGATCGCGAGGTCGGCCAAGATCGTGCCGACCCAGCTCGAGATCAAGGACATCGCCGGGCTGGTGCGCGGTGCCTCCAAGGGAGAGGGGCTGGGCAATCGGTTTCTCGGTGCGATCCGCGAGGTCGACGCCGTCTTGCACGTGCTGCGCTGCTTTGAGGATCCCGACGTCACCCATGTCGAAGGTGGCGTTGATCCGCTCCGGGACGCCGAGCTCGTGGAGACCGAGCTGCTCCTCTCCGACCTCGAGAGCCTGGAGCGGCAAAAGGAGGCGCTGATCAAGCGCGCGCGCGGCCAGGACAAGGAGGCGAAGGCGCGTCTGGAGCTGCTGGACCGTGTGCTGCCGCCTCTGGGCGATGGCTGCCCTGCCCGGCGGCTGACGCTCGGCGCGGAGGACCGCGCCCTTCTCGAAGGCTTTCAACTGCTGAGCGCCAAGCCTGTCCTTTATGTCTGCAATGTCGAGGAGGCGGCCGCGGCCTCGGGGAACGAGCTGTCCCGTCAGGTGGGCGCGATGGCGGAGGCGCAGGGGGCGAGGCACGTCGTCGTCTCGGCGGCGATCGAGGCCGAGGTCGCTACCTTGGCTCCCGACGAGCGCAAGGAATATCTGGAGACGCTGGGCCTCGTCGAGCCCGGCCTCAACCGCGTCATCGGCGAGGGCTACGCGCTGCTCGATCTGCTGACCTTCCTCACCGTCGGGCCCAAGGAGGCACGGGCCTGGACGACGCATCGCGGCGCCACCGCGCCCGAGGGAGCGGGCGCCATCCATACCGACTTCCAGAAGGGCTTCATCTGCGCCGAGGTCATCGCCTACGATGATTTCGTGGCGTTGGGCGGTGAGCAGGGCGCCAAGGAGGCCGGGAAGATGCGCCTGGAAGGACGCGACTACGTCATCCAGGATGGCGACGTCTGCCACTTCCGCTTCAATGTCTGAGCAGCACTCAGGTCTCTCGCTGCCAGGGTCCGGGCAAAAAAAGAAAGGCGGAGCGCTGCCGGCTCTGCGAGCCGACGTAGCCCCGCCCTGCAAGATCAGGCTGCAGGCGCTGCGTGTCGAGCGCGCTGTGCCCGATGAGCCGTTCCCGCCGAGGGCCTAGCGCTCGCCACCGCAGTACGCGCCCTTGTCGCAGGAGTTCCCGTCCTTCGGGGGGCCCACGTCGGCCGGCTTGCTCGAAGGATCGACGGAGCCGTCGCCGTAGCCATCCTGGCCCCAGCGCCCATCCTGGCCCCAGCGCCCATCGCGGCCCCAGCGACCGTCATGGCCGCGGCGGCCATCGTGACCCCAGCCACCCTTGTGATCCCGGCCGCCGTCGCGGCCCCAGCCATTGTCATGCCCGTCGCGACCCTCGTGGCCCCGACCGTCATGGCCGCCGTCGCGCCCGTCGTGCCCAAAGCCGCCGTCGCGCCCGTCATGGCCGTAGCCGCCGTCGCGCCCATCGCGGCCGTCGCGGCCATAGCCGTCCTTCCCGCCGCGGTCGTGGCCTCGGCTCGAACTCGTGCCCGCCACGGTCGTGGCTGCCGCGATTGTGGTTGCCGTAGCCACCTCCATGGCTGGAGATGCCGCCCTGGGAATCGCTCCCGTGGCCGCCATGCTGCCCGGCCTGCGCCGCGCCGATGGAGGCCACGCCGGCGACGAGGGTCGCTGCAAGAAGCCTGGTAATCCGCATTGGCCAACTCCCGAGATTTGTTTTACGGCCTCGGGTCAATCCGAAGTCGCTGCCCTGTGGGCGAGTGTTGGCTTACAGATCTTGATCTTGGTAATCTTGGTTAAGAAAACATTTACAGTCTTATAGTACTAAGAAGTATTAACCTCTTCCGGGGAGAGCCGTTGAGGTCTCGAGGGGCCGAGATGGGACGAGCGCGGGCCGCTGCGGCCGAGGCGCGGGGTCCGCAGGCAGGCCTCGAGGCGACGGCTCCTGCCGCTGCAGTCGCAGCTCGTCCCCGAGAGAGGGCTAGAAGAGGCGAATGAGGGCGACGCCGGCGACAAGCAGGCCGACGCCGAGGAGGCGGCCTGCAGTCAGCGAGTGCTGTGGCACGCCGAGCAGGCCCAGCTGATCGATGATCATCGAGGCGACGAGCTGGCCGGCGATGAAGAGCGCCACCGTGGTGGCCGAGCCGAGCTTCGGTGTGGCGATCAGGGCGGAGAGGACAAAAAAGGCGCCGATGACGCCACCGCACCAGGTCCAGGCCGGCAGCGCCGCGACGCTACGCAACGCAGGGGCCGGAAGGCGGAGGAGCAGCACGGCCAGGAGCATCGTCAACGAGCTCACGGCCACCGAGATGAGGGCCCCGTAGATCGGGTGCCCGGCGCCGGCCGCGACGCGCGCGTTCAGGAGCGGCTGCACGGACAGCAGGCCGCCCATGACGAGGACGAAGGCGATGAGGATCCAGGTCAAGGATGTCGAAGCGTCGCGAACGCTCCCAGCATCGCCGCATGGGACTTGATCCCGCGCTCGTAGCAGGCGAGCTCGAACTTCTCGTTTGGGCTGTGCACGCGGTCGTCGTCGAGGCCGAAGCCGACCAGGAGGCAATCGAGCCCCAGAAGCTTCTTCAAGGACGCCACGACGGGGATCGAGCCGCCCATGCCGATGAGGACCGGCGGCTTGCCGAAGACCTCGGCGATACCGGCGCGGGCCGCGTCGAGAAAGGGCGACTCCGTCGGTACCCGGATCGCGGGCGCCTGGCCCATGCCGGTGATGCTGATCCGGCAGCCCTCGGGCAGCCGCTCCTCGAAGAAGCGCCGCAGGCCGGCCACCACCTTCGCCGGGTCCTGGTCCGGCACCAGCCGACAGGAGAGCTTGGCAGAGGCGTGGGCCGCGATGACCGTCTTGCTGCCCTCGCCGGTATAGCCGCCCCAGATGCCGTTGATGTCGCAGGTGGGGCGCGACCAGATGCGCTCGAGCAGGGTGCGCCCGGCCTCGCCGCGGCTGGTCTCGAGCCCGACGCCCGCAAGGAAGGCCTGCTCGTCGAAGTCGATCGTCCGCCAGGAAGCCGCCTCCTCCGGACCGATCTCGCCGACATCCTCGTAAAAGCCCGGTACCGTGATCCGGCCATCGGCGTCGTGCAGATCGGCCAGGATGCGGCAGAGCTCGTTGATCGGGTTGACCACGGCCCCGCCGAAGAGCCCGGAATGAAGGTCGTGGCTGGGCCCTTCCAGCGTCACCTCGACATAGACGATGCCGCGCAGCATGTAGGTGATGGCCGGGCTGTCGACGGCCAGCATGTTGGTATCGGAGACGACGCAGAGATCGGCCTTGAGCTCCTCGCGGTTGGCCTCGAGGAAGGGCACCATGCTCTTGCTGGAGCTCTCCTCCTCGCCCTCGATGAAGACGCTCACCCGGACGGGCAGGCTGCCATGGACCGCCTTCCAGGCGCGCATCGCCTCGAGCCAGGTCATCAGCTGACCCTTGTCGTCGACGGCCCCGCGGGCGACGATGCGGCGTCCGCGGGGGCCCTCTAGGATGGTGGGCTCGAAGGGGGCCGTCTTCCACAGCTCGATCGGGTCGGGCGGCTGGACGTCGTAGTGGCCGTAGTAGAGGAGATGGGGCGTGTCTTGCGGTGCGGAGCGGTCGTGCGCAACCACCATCGGCTGACCGTCGGTGGGGCGCAGGCTGGCCTCCATGCCGAGCCGCTGGAGCTGGGCCACGAGCCACTCGGCGGCGCGCCTGGTGTCGGCCGCGTAGCCCGGATCGGTGCCCACGCTGGGGATCCGCAGCAGCTCCTTCAGCCGCTCGATCGAGCCCTCGAGGTCGCCGTCGATATGCTGGATGACGGGCACCGTCGTCGCGCTCATGCCATGCTCTCCCCTGGACGCCGGGTAGGGCGCCTTCATGGCGCCGCGCCGAAGAGAGAGCCCTTGGACGCCGCTTGGTCAAGCCCTGGCGGCCATGCGCGACGGTGAGCCGAGCGGGCTCGATCGCGATCTGGTCCGGCGCGTCGAGCGGGCCGCGCTCTGGGCCTGGCCGCCACGCTCGACGGCGTCGGTGCAGGGCTGGCTGCTACGCTCAGCGGCGGGCCACACGCGGCGCGCCAATTCCGTCCAGACGCTCGACTTCACGGCCGGGGCTGACGTCGGGCGCGCGATCGACGAGGTCGAGCACTGGTATGACGGCAAAGCCCTCCCGGCCTGCTTCCAGCTCACCGATGCGGCACAGCCGAGCGACCTCGACCAAGTGCTGGCGACCCGCGGCTACGAGACGCTGACCCCGAGCGGCGTGATGCTGGCACCGGCCGAGGCGCTGGCGGGCGATGCGGGAGGCATCGAGCTGCTCCATCGCCCGACACAGGCCGTGGCGAACGCGCTGGCCGACCCGCTGTGGCCGGCCGCCACCAGGCGCGAGCGTGGCCTGCTTCTGGGGCGGATCAGGCGCCCGCACCGCTATGCGCTGGCCTCGGTCGGTGGCGAGCCCGCGGCGGGGGGGCTTTGCGTGCTCGAGGACGGCCTGGCTGGCATCTTCGCGATGCGCACGCAGAACCCGTTCCGTCGCCGAGGCCTCGCGACCCTCGTGCTCGACGCCCTCGCGGGATGGGCGCACGCATCGGGCGCCCGGCGGATCTATCTCCAGGTGGAGGACGAGAACGCCGCGGCGCGGCGTCTCTACGGGCGCCTGGGCTTCGTGCGCGCCTACGGCTATCGCTACCGCGAGCGGCGCTGACGGCCGCGGCTCACTTGGGCGGGATGCTCTTGAGGTAGACGGCGATCGCCTGGACGTCGTCCTTGGGCAGCTTCCCGGTCTGATTGTCGACGACGTTCGACATCTCGCCGCCGACAAAGTCCCCGTTGGGCTTTATCCCGAGCGTGAGCAGCGAGACGATGTCGTCCTCCGTCCAGCCGCCGATGCCCTTCTTGGGATCGCTCGTGATGTCCGGCACCTTGCCGCCGAATTCCTTGCCGAGGTCGGCACCGGCGAAGGCCTTGCTCTCGTCGAGCGCGCCCAGCCAGTTCCGGGGCGTGTGGCACTGCTGGCAGTGCCCGGGCCCGTTGACCAGATAGGCGCCGCGGTTCCATTGCTCGCTCTGCGACGCATCGGGAACGAAGCGCTCGGGCCTGAAGAAAAGGGCCTGCCAGAGGTAGAGGCCCCAGCGGATGTTGTAGGGAAAGTGCAGCTCATCCGCCTGCGAGGCCTTCTGCACCGGCTTGACGGTGTCGAGATAGGCCTTGAGCGCCGCGATGTCGGCGTCGCTCATGAGCGTGTAGGAGGTGTAGGGAAAGGCCGGATAGAGTGGCCCGCGGTGCGGGGCCCTGCCGTCGCGCATGGCGGCGGTGAAGTCGGCGAGCGACCAGCCCCCGATACCGGTCTCGGGATCGGGCGTGATGTTCGGCGGATAGAAGGTGCCGAACGGGGTCTTGATCGGGTTCCCGCCCGCCAGAAGCTCGCCGCCCTTGGCCGTGTGGCAGTTGGTGCAGCCGCCAACGTTGAAGAGCAGCTCGCCTTTCGCGAGCTGGGCGTTGTCGGCACGGGCCGAGGGCGGGACCGCGAGCACGCTCGCGGCCAGGACCAGCCCGATGACGGCGGATCGCACGAGCGAGATTACATCTTTTGCCGGAAGTCGTTGTGGCAGGCGCCGCAGCCGTTCCGCCCCATATCGGCGAAGGCGGCGAGGCTGGCCTTCACGTCGCCGGTCCTGGCCGTCTCGGCGAGCTTGCTTGCGAGCTCCTCGAGCTTCTTCGAAGCCGCTGCGAACTCATCGGGCTTTTCCCACACCGACTTCAGCGCATAGGAGTGGCTGTTGTCCGCGTCCTTGGGAAACATGGCCGGGATGTTCTTCGCCGTGTCGGCGATCGCCTGAGCCTGGATGGCGACCTCGCCGATCAGCGAGGGCTCCTCGGTGAGGATCGCCTTGATCGACGACGCGAGGTCGCCGTTGGCATCCATGGTGAACTGCCTTACCGCGACAAAGCCCTTGGCTTCCTTCTCCGCGGCCTGGCCCGGCAGCCCCGAGAGGATGGTCAGGCCAAAGGCAGCTCCGGCAACGACGATTCTCATTCGCATCAAGCTTCCTCCCGCTGCTGGGTCGGTGCGCCTGGAGCAGCCTGCACCGCCGAGGCCTTTCGAACATAGTCGTGACCCGGTCGCAATCCATAGCTAGGACAGCAGGCATGACAGGTGCGTGAGCGGGCGCGAGGCGCCGAGGCCGGAGCGAGGGCGGTGATCGAGGCCATCCTCTTCGACAAGGACGGGACGCTGGTGGATTTCCGTGCCACCTGGCTTGCGGCCTACCGTGCCGTGACCGAGGAGCTCGCCCTGCGAGCCGGTCAGCCGGCCATGTTCGCGCAGATCCTGCTGGCACGGAATGGCTACGATGCTCTGGCGGACCGCTTCGCCGAGGACAGCCCGTTGCTCTGGGCCACGAACGAGGAGATCGCCCGAGGCTGGCAGGCCCAGCCGGAGATCGGGGCCGGCGTGGACGTGCTCGAGGTCGTCGTCCGCCACTTCGAGGATCGCGACTGCTATCCGCCGCAGCCGGCCGGCGACCTGCCGGCGCTCCTCGGGCGCCTGAAGGGGCGCGGGCTGAAGCTCGGCATGGCGACGATGGACTCCTGCGCCGCAGCGACAGACACGGCGCGACGGCTCGGCATCGACGGCCTCCTGGACTTCGCGACAGGCTGCGACGGCGGCTTCGGCGAGAAGCCGGCTCCCGGCATGGTCCACGGATTTTGTGCCGCGGCCGGGGTGGCGCCCGGGGCGGTGATGGTCGTGGGCGACACCTCGGCCGACCTGATGATGGCCCGCAACGCCGGCTGCCGCCTTGCCGTCGGCGTCCTGACCGGCGGCACCCCCCGGCACGTCCTCGACCAGCTGGCCGACCATGTGCTGGGCTCCGTCCAGGAGCTCGAGAGCCTCCTGGACCCGGTCGCGGAGCCCGCTCGCCCGGGCTAGAAGGCCGGGCGGCCGGGCACCTTGACCCGCACGCGGTAGAGCGAGGTCGAGGCCGTGATGTAGAGGCTCAGAAGGTCGGCATCGCCCCAGGTGAAGTTGGCGACCACCTCCGGCACCAGAATGGCACCCAGGCAGTGCCCCTCGCCGTCGAAGACGTGGATGCCGCCGGGGCCGGTGCAGAAGAGATTGCCGGCGCTGTCGATCTTCATGCCGTCGGCGCCGCCCGCAGCCGAGCCCTCGAGCGTGGCCCAGACCCTGCCGCCTGCAGCCCCTCCGTCCGCTTTTAGATCGAAGACGCGAATGTGGCCGCGCTCCGTGTCGTTGACGAAAAGCCGGCGCTCGTCGAGCGACAGGCAAAGGCCGTTGGGCTGGCCGAAATCGTCGGCCAAAAGCTCGAGCGTGCGCGACTCCGGCTCGAGCCGGTAGACGCCCCTGAACGCGAGCTCCGGCTCGCGCGGCACACCATAATACTCCACGCGACCGTAGATCGGATCGGTGAAGTAGGCCCGGCCGTCCGAGCCCACGATGATGTCGTTCGGGCTGTTCAGCTCCTTGCCCTGCCAGTGCGTCGCCAGGACGGCGATGCGGCCGTCGGGCGAGGTGCGCGTCACCCGGCTCGTGGCATGCTCGCAGGTAAGAAAGCGGCCCTGGCGGTCGAAGGTGTTGCCGTTGGCCTTGTTGGAGGGCTTGCGGAAGGTGGTGACCCCGCTCGCGGCATCCCAGCGACGCATGTGGTCGCCGGGCATGTCGCTGAAGAGGAGCCAGTGCTCCCTGGGGTGCCAGATTGGCCCCTCGGTGAAGAGAAAGCCGGTGGCGACCTGCTCGACCGGGGCGTCCTTGGCGACGATCGCCTCGAGCCGGGGATCTCGGACCTCGTGCGTCATCGCTTGGCGGCTCGCAGCTCCTTCACCGACTGGTCGCCGACATGCCAGTCGGCTGCCGCCACCTCTTCGAACACCACCCAGACCTGGTCCTTGGCGAGGCCCGTCACCTCGCTCACGGCGGTGGCGATGCGGCGGCCCATCTCCGCCTTCTTGGCCTCGGGGGCATCGGCGATGACCTCGCGCACGAGCCTTATGCTGACGAACGGCATGAGCCTCCCTCCTTCTTTGGATCTCAGAGGGCACAGAATAGCGCCGATCGCGCCTGTCGGGCAGGGCCCTCGGCGCCTTTCAGTCGCTGAGCAGGCTGCCCTTGCGGTCGGGGAGGGGGGCGGCGCCGGCGATCTTGGCGACGATCGAGCCCGCTCGTGCCAGGCGGCAGAGCGCACGCGCATAGACGACGCCGTCGATGGGTGCCCGGATGACCGTGCGGCCCGCATCCCCGCTTTCCGCCAGCGGGTCGAGCAGGGTGGCCACGGGCGTGCCGGCCGTCACCCGACTGCCGGGCTCCACCTCGAACGACAAAAGCCCGGCTTGCGGGGCCCGGAGCATCGCCACGCCCTCGAGCGGCGTGGCGTCGGCGGGGAGCGGCGGCAGGGGGCCAGGATCGTCGCGCAGCACGCCACGACGCGCAAGAAAGCGCCAGAGCGCTTCCGCGTCCTCCTGGCCCTGGCGCTCGCTGACGTCGGCCAGCCCCCGATACTCGACGGTGGCCGAGAGGCAGGCCAGCGGGATCGGGTGGTCGGGGAAGCGGCGGGCCAGCGTCCACCAGGGTGCTGAGAAGGCCTCGTCGAACGGGTTGCCGCCCGACTGCTCCGCCAGCAGCGTCGCCTCGGCGCCGATGTCGGCTGCGAGGTCGCGGGCGTCCGGCCACAGCGGCGTGCCGAGATAGAGGTGGGTGACGGCCTCGAGGTCGCAGTGCAGGTCGAGGACGATGTCGGCGTCGATCGCCCCCAGGAGGAGCGTCTTGCGCAGCACGCCGTTCCCGCCATGCGCCGGCAGCGCTGCCACGGCGTGGCGCAGCGCTCCGCGGACGAGGGCCACGTTCCGGCCGGCATCGGCGCCGAGCTCCGATCCCACCTGCGCCGCGACCGTCTCGGCGAGGTCGGGCCAGCCGCGGTTGAAGTTCGTCATCAGGTCGAGGTCGTAGCGGCCCGTGTGGCTGCCCATGATCGACTGGCCGAGCCCGATGGGGTTGGCCACCGGCACGAGGACGATCTCGCCCGCGATCGCCCCCCTCGTCTCGGCCTCCTCGAGGAGCGGGCGCAGCATCGTCAACGCCATGATGCCCGGGAGCTCGTCGCCATGCAGGCCCGCCTGGAGATAGGCCTTGGGCCGGGCGCCCGGCTCGCCGAAGGCCTGGACCCTCAGGCTGTGCCGCGTGCCTGGGGCGGGGGCGGGCAGGTCGATCGTGCGAACGCGCATCGTGGGCTCCGTGGGCTCGACTGGGCCGGAGACTAGCAGGACGGGCCTGCTCCGCCAGCGCTTGACCGACGGCTGCCCGCAAGGCTTGATCCGGCCGTTCCGTGGTGCAGAGGGGGAGGGCAGCGATGCTGAGGATCTGGGGACGGACCAACTCGATCAACGTGCAAAAGGTGATGTGGACGGTGGCCGAGCTCGGGCTCGAGCACGAGCGGATCGACGCGGGCGGCGCCTTCGGCGGTCTCGACACGCCCGAATACGGGGCCATGAACCCGAACCGCAAGGTGCCGACGATCAAGGACGGCGACACGGTGGTCTGGGAATCGAACGCCTGCGTCCGCTACCTCGCCGCCAAGCACGGCAAGGGCAGCCTATGGGACGAGGATCCGGCCCGGCGCTCCGAGGCGGATCGGTGGATGGACTGGATGGTGACGTCCATTCTCGGGGATCTCGGCGTCGCGTTCTGGCAGACCATCCGCACGCCGGCCGAGAAGCGCGACATGGCGGCCGTCGAGGCGGCGGCGAAGCGGCTCGGTCCCGTCTGGCAGATGCTGGACGATCATCTGGGCTCGCGGCGGTTCGTCGCCGGCGGCGAGCTCACGATGGGCGACATTCCGGTGGGCTGCGCCTTCTACCGCTATGTCAGCCTCGACATCGACCGGCCGAGCCTGCCGAACCTCCAGCTCTGGTATCAGAGCCTCAAGAGCCGCGACGCCTATCGGCGCCATGTGATGATCCCGCTCAGCTGAGCCCTCAGCCGAACGGCGCCCGGTCCATGGCGTGGCCTTCGGCGTCGAACAGGTAGGAGGCGTCGGCCGGCACGCCGACGGCGAGGGTCTCGCCCGCCCGCGTGCCGCTGTCGCCGCCGGCCTTCACGACCAGCGGCTCCTCCTGACCGACGTCGAGATAGATGTAGCTCTCGGCACCCAGCCGCTCGACCGTGATGACCTGACCTTTGATCTCGGCATCGCCCGCGCCGCCCTCGACCAGATGCTCCGGCCGCAGACCGATCGTGAAGCTGCCGCCCTTGGCCCCGTCGAGGCGGATGCCGGTCTCGGAGACGGGCGCCGCCCGGCAGGGTCAGCACCGTCTTGCCGTCGCTGCTCTGCGCCTCGCAGGGCAGGAAGTTCATGCGGGGCGAGCCGATGAAGCCCGCCACGAACCGGTTCTGCGGGTGGTGGTAGAGATCGAGCGGCGAGCCGAACTGCATGACCCGGCCCGCGTCGAGCACGACGATGCGGTCGGCCAGCGTCATCGCCTCGACCTGGTCGTGGGTGACGTAGATCATCGTGGCGTCGAGCGAGTGGTGGAGCTTCGCGATCTCGACCCGCATCTGCACGCGGAGTGCTGCATCGAGGTTTGAGAGCGGCTCGTCGAAGAGGAACACCCGGGGATCGCGCACGATGGCGCGGCCGATGGCGACGCGCTGGCGCTGGCCGCCCGAGAGCTGCTTGGGCTTGCGCTCGAGAAGGTGCTCCATCTGCAGGATGCGGGCGGCGTTCCTGACGCGCTCCTCGATCGCCGCCTTGTCGGCCTTCGCGAGCTTGAGCCCGAAGGCCATGTTCTCGTAGGCCGTCATGTGCGGATAGAGGGCGTAGGACTGGAAGACCATGGCGATGCCACGCTCGGCCGGCGGCAGGTCGTTCACCACCTTCCCGTCGATCGAGAGGTCGCCCGAGGTGATGTCCTCGAGCCCCGCCACCAGGCGCAGCAGGGTGGACTTGCCGCAGCCCGATGGCCCGACGAACACGACGAACTCGTTGTCGCGGATGGCGAGATCGACGCCCTTGATGACCTGGACGGGCCCGAAGGACTTGGTGACCTTGTCCAGCTGGATCTCCGCCATCGCTCAGCCCTCCTCATCGACGCGGAAGAACGCCGCCGCATAGCCCGGCATGACCACCTCGGATCGGCTCGACCCGGACACCGTCGGCAGGAAGCCCGGCATCCGCGAGCCGACGGCTCGTCGCGAGGCGCTGGGGTGACGGGCCCATGTTGAACAGGCAAAGAAGCCTCTGGCCGGGCAGCGCCCGCTCGAAGGCGAGGATGGGCTCGGGCGGCTTCGAGGAAGGCGATCGTGCCCTGCCGCAGCGCCGGCTGCCCGCGGCGCCAGGCGAGGAAGCGCCGGACATGCTCGAGGGTCGAGCCGGCGGCGCCGGCCTGGCGGCGCACGGCGCGCTCGACCTGGGCCGGCGGCAGCGGCAGCCAGGGCTTGCCCGTGGTGAAGCCCGCCTGCGGCAGCCGGTCGTCCCAGGGCATGGGCGTGCGGCAGCCGTCGCGGCCCTTGATCGACGGCCAGAAGGTGATCCCGAAAGGGTCCTGGAGGTCCTCGAAGGCGAGATCGGCCTCGTCCAGACCCAGCTCCTCGCCCTGATAGAGGCAGACGGTGCCGCGCAGCGAGCCCAGCAGCACGGGGAGCATCCGTCGCGCGGCCTCGGGCGGATCGGCCCCGTCCAGCCGCCGCACGGCGCGTACCACGTCGTGGTTGCAGAAGGACCAGCAGATCCAGCCGTCGCCGATATGCTGCTCCATCCTCTCGACCACGCTCCGGATGCCCTCCGCGGTCAGCGGGCAGGTGAGGAGATCGAAGCCGTAGGCCATGTCGAGGCCGCCGCCGTCGGTGTGGCCGGCGATCCGCTCCAGCGCCCGGTCGCCCGTGATCTCGCCCAGAAGCGCCGTGGCGCCGAAGCTCGCGCTCAGCCGGTGGAGCGGCTTCAGGAAGAGGTCGTTGAGCTCGGGCCGCGCCTTGTTGTGGCGCTGGATCTGCATCGAATAGGGCGAGCCCATGGCGGCCCCCGCCACCCGGGCGCCGGGCGGCCGCGGCGGGTTGTTGCGCAGCTCCTGGTCGTGCACCCCGAACTCGATCGCATCGATCCTGAGGCCGTCGACCCCGCGCTCCAGCCAGAAGCGGGCCTGCTCGAGCAGGGCCGTGATGACCTCGGGATTGTGGAAGTTGAGGTCCGGCTGCTCCTTGAGGAAGTTGTGGAGGTAGTATTGCTGCCGGCGCGGCTCCCATTCCCAGGCGATGCCGCCGAAGATGGAGATCCAGTTGTTGATCGGGAGACCGTCGGGGGCGGGATCGGTCCAGACGTACCAGTCGGCCTTCGGATTGTCCCGGCTGGCGCGGCTCTCGAGGAACCAGGGATGCTCGTTCGAGGTGTGCGACGGCACGAAGTCGATCAGGACCTTGAGGCCCAGCGCGTGGGCCCGCTCGATCAATAGATCGAAATCCCCGATGCTGCCGAAGATCGGGTCGACGGCGCGATAGTCGGCGACGTCGTAGCCGAAATCCTTCATCGGGCTCTTGAAGAAGGGCGAGATCCAGACGGCATCGGCGCCGAGCCGGGCCACATGCTCGAGGTGGCTCGTGATGCCCGGCAGGTCGCCCACGCCGTCGCCATTGCTGTCGGCGAAGCTGCGCGGGTAGATCTGGTAGATGACGGCACCCCGCCACCATTGGTCCTGCCGCGGCGGCACCCGCGGCGTGCGATGGACGACGGCGGGCTCGGTCATCTCAGCCCTTCACGGCGCCGGCGGTGAGGCCCGCCACGATGCGGCGCTGGAAGAACAGCACGAGGATGATGAGCGGCACCGTTACCACGACCGAGGCGGCCATGATGTTGCCCCAGGGCAGCTCGTGCTGGCTGGCGCCCGAGATCAGGGCGATCGCCACCGGCACCGTGCGCATCTCCGAGGTGAGGGTGAAGGTCAAGGCGAACAGGAACTCGTTCCAGGCGGCGATGAAGGCCAGGAGGCCCGTCGTCGCCAGCGCCGGGCCCATGAGCGGCATGAAGACCTTGAGGACGATGGTCAGCGGCTTGGCGCCGTCGACGATCGCCGCCTCCTCCAGCTCCTTGGGGAGCTCGCGCATGAAGGTGGTCAGCACCCAGACCGTGAAGGGCAGGGTGAAGATCATGTAGGAGAGCGTGAGGGACAGAAGGTTGTTGTAGAGGCCGAGCGAGCGGACGAGGTCGAACATGCCCGAGAGCACGGCGATCTGCGGGAACATCGAGACGCCCAGCACCGTGAAGAGGAGCGGCAGCCTGCCACGGAAGCTGATCCTGCCCAGCGCGTAGGCGGCGGCCACCGAGAGCGCCAGCGAGATCGCTACGGTCGAGACCGCGACGAAGACCGAGTTCAGGATGTTCCGCCCGAAGGGCTGCTCCTTGAAGATCGAGACGTAGTTCTGCCAGGCCGGGTGGCGCGGGATGAAGTCGACCGTGAAGAGCTCGGAACCCGACTTCAGCGACGAGACGATCGCCCAGTAGAAGGGGAAGACCGTGTAGAACACGATGACGACGAGCAGGAGGTAGAAGGCGATCCGGCCGAGGATGCGCCAGGCCCGGCGCGAGGCGGTGCGCACGAAGATGACGGCTGCGGCGACGATCACGACGTAGACGAGGAAGACCTCGAGACGCCAGGCGAGAAGCGCGAAGCCGATGACGGCCAGGATCGGGGTGACGAGCACGGCGCCCATGGCCTCAGTCCTCCTGCCCGATGCGGCCGAGCATGAGATAGACGACCGTGAAGACGGCGATGATGATGAACAGCATCGTCGAGGCGGCCGAGCCGTAGCCCACGTCCTGGAAGTCGACGAGTTGCTGGCGTGCGTAGACCGACATCGACATGGTCGACTGGTTGTTGCCCGTCATCACGTAGATGAGATCGAAGATCCTGAGCGCGTCCAGCGCCCGGAAGATGATGGCCACCATCAGCGCCGGCTTCAGGAGCGGCAGGGTGACCTTGAAGAAGACCCGGATGGGGTTGATGCCGTCGATGCGCGCCGCCTCGTAGCACTCCTCGGGCAGCATCTGGAGCCCGGCCAGGATCAGCAGCGTCATGAAGGGCGTGGTCTTCCAGATGTCGACGGCGATGACGGCGGCCAGCGCCGTGCCCGGATTGGCGGTCCAGGCGACCGGCTTGTCGATGATCCCGACCGTCATGAAGAGCGCATTGATGACGCCGAAGACGTCGTTGAACATCCAGTTCCACATCTGCGCCGAGACGACGGTGGGGATCGCCCAGGGGATCAGCACGGCGGTGCGCAGCAGGCCGCGGCCGGGAAAGTGCGCGTTCAGCGAGAGCGCTATGACGAGCCCGAGGATGGTCTCGATGGTGACCGAGCAGACGGTGAAGACGAGCGTGTTCGAGACCGCGTGCCACCAGCCGGGATCGGTCAGCAGATAGCCGAAGTTGACGAAGCCGACCCATTTGGCGGCCGAGAGGTCGCCGAGATTGGCGTCGGTGAAGGCGAACCAGATGGTCCTCAGAAGGGGCCAGCCGGCCACCAGCGCCAGGACCAGCAGCATCGGCGACATAAAGAGCCACGCCGCCTTCACCCGCCCTCGGGTCAGGCGCGACGCCCTGGGCTCGGTGCCCTGGGCTCGCGGGGCAGCACGTTCTAGGGCCGTCGCCATCCTGCCACTCCCCTCGTCATAGGGGCCTGCTCTTTGCGAACCCGTTCCCCGTCAGCGGCCCCCGAGGCCTACCACCGCCCGCCGCGGGAGACGCGGTCGAGGCGGCTTGCCAGGGCCTTGACTGCCGGCTCGGCCTTCTGCTGCCCGCCCAGCACCGCGTGAACGGCGTTGTAGAACTCGGAGCTCACCTGATTGTACTTGCTGCCGGTCGCCGTCGAGGGGCGGGCCACCGCGTTGACGAAGACCTCCTTGAGCGTGCCGAAGAAGGGCACCGCCTTGAGGACGTCCGGATCGTCGTAGAGGGCAAGGATCGTCGGGTTGTAGGAACCCTCGATCGCGCGGCGCTTCTGCTCCGCTTCAGAGGTCAGGTATTTGACGAGATCGGCCGCCGCTTCCTGGTGCTTGCTGTACTTCGAGACCGCGAGCTGCCAGCCGCCCAGTGTGGCGCTGTGATGTCCGCCGGCGCCACCCATCGGCAGGGCGACGACGCCGACCTTGCCCTTGACGGGGCTGTCCGGCGCCTGGCTCAGGTTCCAGGCATAGGGCCAGTTGCGCATGAAGACGGCGTTGCCCGACTGGAAGACGCCGCGGGCCTCCTCCTCGGTGTAGTTGAGCACGCCCTCGGGTGCGATCGTGCCGATGGTCGTGGCGGCCCAGGTCAGCGCTGCGGCGGCCTTGGGATTGTCGATCGTGATCTTGCCCTTCGGATCGACGATCGTGCCGCCGCCATAGCTGTCGACCCACTCGAGCGCGTTGCAGGTCAGGCCCTCATAGGCCTTCGCCTGGTAGACGAAGCCCCACATCTTGTCGTTGCCGGCGGCACGCTCCTTTTCCTGGATGTCCTTGGCGATCGACGACAGCTCTTCCCAGGTCTGGGGCGGCTTCTTGCCGTCCTTCTCCAGGAGGTCCTTGCGATAGTAGAGCACGCCGGCATCCGTGAACCAGGGCATGGCGACGAGCTTGCCGTCCACCGTGTCGTTCTGGACCAGCGCCGGGAAGTTCTGCTCGACCTGCTCCTTGGGGATGTATTTGGTGAGGTCGATGAAATCGTGGCCGAGGATGCCCGGCCAGATCACGTCGATCTGAAAGACGTCGATGTCGCCGGAGCCGGCCGCGAGGATCTGCTGATAGAGCGACAGCCGCTCCGTCGAGGAGTTGGGCGTCGAGACGACATTGACCTCGTTGCCGGTCTTCTTCGCCCATGCCTCGGCTCCAGTCTTGCAGAGCTGAAGCTCCTGCCCGACGGCACCACACGAGATCGAGAGCTTGACCGATTCGGCCGACGCGCCACTGGTGCCTGCCGCGAGAAGGGCAACGGCGGCCGCGAGACTCGTGACGATGCTGGCGCGCATGCGTCTTCCTCCCTGAGCTGCTTTCTAAGCTTTGCTCAGGGTGGCCGCTCGCGCTCGAAAAATCCACCCCCAAAAAAGGACAGGCAAAGGGAGACCGGATCGGGGAGTTGTCAGGCTGCGGCGGACGGAGCCGTCTGGTCGTTGGCCGGCTGCTGCGGCGCGAGCACCAGACGCCGGCCGTCCGGACCGGGTCCGGCCGGGCGGCCGGTGCGCATGGTATCGATCAGGTGACGCAGCATGAGACCCGGAGCGCCGCGCTCGTCGGCGAGGAAATAGCTGTGCCCGAAGCGGTCGTAGCGGCTGTTGAAGCCGTCGCAATCCACCGCGACGACGTTGGCGGGCGTGCGGGCGAGATCGCGCGGGCCGGTATGGCCGAGGCGGCGGGACACCGTCTTGTTCCTCAGATTGACGACCTTGCTCGTGCGCAGGGCGAGGTCGTCCTGGGCATGGTAGACGACGAGGTTGCGGGCCGCGTCGGCGATGCAGCGGCCGGCACCGCCCTCCTCGAGGCAGTCGTTCGCCACATCGGCCGCGGCCATCGCGATGGTGCGAAAAAGGCCCTGAACGGCGCCGAAGTCGTGGGCCCATTTCGCCAAAGCGTAGCGCAGGACCCGGTTGCCCATCGAGTGGGCCAGGATGTTGAGCGGCTTCGTGCACATCGCGTCGCCGGACGCCTGGTCCCGCCAGTCGAGGAACTTGCCGAGCGCGCGCGAGAAGGCGAGCGCGCTGAACTCGGCTGCGGACTGGTCGTCCCAATAGTCGTGGAGCAGGCCGAAATCGTCGTCGCAGGGCCAGACCAGGGGCACGACCTCGAGGAGATCGGGCGCCACCTGATCACACAAGGCCTGCAGAAGCTCGGCGTCGGGGAAGACGGCGGGCTCGGGCAACGCGTTGAAGCCGTGGATGAAGAGCAGGATCTGCCGCCGCGGCGTGCGCCGCAGCCGCCCCAGCATCACCGGCGCCGTGAGCTCCTCGTAGCTGTCCTTCCCCGTCCGTTGACAGAAGAAGAGCGAGGCGGAAGGCTCGTTGTCGGCAAGATCGAAGCTGACCTGTCGGCATGCCGTGGAGCGCGGTCCCTCGACGAGGCGGCGATTCGTGATGAAGAGCATCAGCCACTTCCAGGAGCATATGATCCTTAAAACAGTATATCATCCTAAAACCTTGATGACAAGTGCCGACTGGGCATACCGAGCCGGCAGGTGGGCCATCCGCAGGACGATGACGCGGCCGCAGCAGCGCGGCGCCATTGAAAGAGGCCTTGTGCCGCGACTAGACAGGAGCGGTCGGGTGCCGGGAACGAGATGATGGCGGACCGCGAGGACCGGCGGCGGCCGGGGCCACCGAGAACCAGGGTGCAATGCGAGCCCCTGCAGCACGCACGCTGGTCCTCGGGCGCAGCCGGCGGCTCGAGCCCGTGCCCGCTTGTTCCCCGAGAGGAGACGCGAGAGCTGTCGGCGTTGGAGACGGCGGTGGACACTGCCCCGATCGCGACAGGCGCCTTGCCGGAGGTCGGGTGAGGCGCGTGCTGTCAGGCTTGGCCGAGCGGCCATCGGCCTTGCTTGCGCTCCTGCTGATCCTTCTCGTGATCTCTTGTGCCATCGCAGCGCCGTGGCTGGCGCCCTACTCCCCGGACGCGCAGCCTTTCGACGGCCTCTCGATCGATGGCGCGCCGCTGCCGCCCAGCATCCAGCACTGGCTCGGGACCGACACACTGGGACGGGACCTCCTGTCGCGGCTGCTGTTCGGCGCGCGGACCTCTTTGATCATCGGCTTGGCCGCCAACGGCGTGGCCGTCATCATCGGCATGGTCATCGGCACGGTGGCCGGGTATCTCGGCAAGGGCGTGGGCAGCGTCCTGATGCGCTTCACCGATCTGATGATGGCCTTTCCGGCCCTGCTGCTCGCCATCGTCCTCGCAGCATTGCTGCGCCCCAGCTTGTGGATCGTGGCGCTCGTCATCGCGATGGTGAACTGGGTCCAGGTCGCCCGCATCGTCTACACCGAGACCCGCGGCCTCGTGGAGCGCGACTTCATCCTGGCCGAGCGCTCCCTGGGCGCCGGCCATGCCCGCATCCTGTTCCGGCACATCGTCCCCCACCTCGTTCCCACGGCCATCGTCTGGGGGACGCTCGGCATCGCCACGACCGTGCTGCTGGAGGCGACCCTGAGCTTCCTCGGGGTCGGGGTGCAGCCGCCGGAGCCGTCCTGGGGCAACATCATCTACGAAAGCCAGAGCTACTTTCAGGCGGCACCCTGGCTTGTCTTCATTCCGGGGGCCATCATCCTGGTGACGGCCTTGTCGTTCAACCTGCTCGGCGACGCGCTGCGCGACCTGCTCGATCCGACCCAGCGGGGCAGGGGCTGATGGCCCTGGTCCTGGCGCGGCGGCTGGTCCAGGCGATGCTGATCCTCTTCGGCGTCGCGGTCATCACCTTCCTCCTTCTCCACTACCTCCCGGCCGACCCGGCAGCGCTCGTCGCCGGCCGCAGCGCAAGCGCCGCCACTATCGCCAATGTGCGCCACCAGCTGGGGCTCGATCAGCCTGTGGTGGTTCAGTTCTGGCGCTATCTCACGGGCCTGGCACGGGGCGATCTCGGCCGCTCCTACATCCAGCGGACCGAGGTCACGGTGCTGATCGCCGCCCGCATTCCGGCGACCCTCGTCCTCATGCTGGCGGGCATCGCCGTCGAGGTCGCGCTCGGCCTCACCTTCGGCGTGCTGGCCGCGGTCAGGCGCAACGGGCTCGTCGACCGTGCGGTCATGATGCTGGCCTTCGTGGGCGTGTCCTCGCCGCAGTTCGTCGTGGCGCTGTTGCTGCTCTATGTCTTCGCCGCGTCGCTCGGCTGGTTCCCGATGAGCGGCTACGGGTCGCCCTCGAACATCGTCCTTCCCGCGCTCACTCTCGGGCTTCTCGGGGCCGGGTGGTATGCCCGCATGGTGCGCTCGGCCATGATCGACGTGCTGCACCAGGACTATGTCCGCACCGCCCATGCCAAGGGGCTCTCCGGCGCCCGCGTGGTGCTGCGGCACGCCCTGCCGAATGCGCTCCTGCCGATCGTCGCGATGATCGGGATCGATATCGGGCAGTTCATGGGTGGCGTCGTGGTGGTGGAGGCCGTCTATGGCTGGCCCGGGATCGGCCAGCTTGCCTGGCAGGCCATCCAACAGGTCGACGTGCCCATCATCATGGGCGTGACGCTGGTCTCCTCGCTTGCCATCGTGCTCGGCAATCTCCTGGCCGACGTGGTGGCACCCGCCCTCGATCCCCGAATGCGTCGCCAATGACGCGCTGCGCATGGCCCAAGGTGAAGGAAGAGCGCCGATGACAATGAGCTGGTTGAAGACGACGACGGCCGCGATCGCGCTGCTGGCGAGCCTCGGCTGCCTGCCGGCCGCCGCCGACACGCCGGCGGAAGGCGGCTCGATCATCGTCACCTACAAGGACGACATGGCGACCCTGGACCCGGCCATCGGCTATGACTGGCAGAACTGGTCGATGATCAACTCGGTCTTCTCGCGCCTCGTCGACTACAAGCCCGGCACGACCGAGCTCGCACCCTCGCTGGCCGAGAGCTACACGGTGTCGCCGGACGGCCTGACCTACACCTTCAAGCTCAACCCGAACGCCAAGTTCACGAACGGCCGCAAGGTGGTCGCGGCCGACGTGAAATATTCGATCGAGCGGGCCGTCAATCCGAAGACGCAGGGTCCGGGGGCGGGCTTCTTCCACTCGATTGTCGGAGCGGACAAGGTGACCGCCGGAACGTCGGAGACCATCTCGGGCATCGAGGCGGTCGACGACGCTACCGTAAAGTTCACCCTGTCGCAGCCCGACGCGACGTTCCTGAACGTGCTGGCGCTGAACTTCGCCTCGGCCGTGCCCAAGGAGGTGGTGCAGGCCGAAGGTGCCGATTTTGGCAAAAAGCCGGTCGGCTCGGGCGCCTTCATGCTGAAGGAATGGGTGCCGGGCCAGCGCATGGTCTTTGTCCGGAACCCCGACTATTTCCGGTCTCGACCCCACCTCGACCAGTACACCATCGAGATCGGTCAGGAGCCGCTGGTGGCGATCCTCCGTCTGCAGAAGGGCGAGACTGACATCGCCGGCGACGGCATTCCGCCCGCCAAATATCTGGAGATGAAGAAGTCGCCCGACTCGGCCGGCATGATCGTCGATCGCGACCAGCTCGAGACGAGCTACATCACGATCAACGTCACCAAGAAGCCGCTCGACGATGTCCGCGTGCGCCAGGCGATCAACATGGCGATCAACAAGGACCGCATCGTCCGCATCATCAATGGCCGAGCGACCCCGGCGGACCAGGTTCTGCCGCCGCTGATGCCGGGCTACGACCCCGACTACAAGGGCTATCCCTACGATGTCGAGAAGGCGAAGGAGCTGATGGCCGAGGCGGGCCTCAAGGACGGCTTCTCAACCGAGCTCTATGCGATGAACACCGACCCCAACCCGCGTATCGCCCAGGCGATCCAGCAGGACCTGGCGGCGATCGGCATCAAGGCCGAGATCAGGGCGCTCGCCCAGCCGCAGACCATCGCCGCAGGCGGCAACCAGAAGCAGGCGGCACTGACCTGGTCCGGCGGCATGGCCTGGATCGCCGACTTTCCGGACCCTTCGGATTTCTACGGACCGATTCTCGGCTGCGGCGGGGCGATCCAGGGCGGCTGGAACTGGTCCTGGTTCTGCGACAAGTCCTTCGAGGAGCGTGCGCTCAAGGCCGATGCCATGTCGGACCCGAAGCAGAAGGAGGAGCGCGCCAAGGTGTGGGCGCAGATCTTCACGGATATCCAGACGCAGGAAGCGCCCTGGGTCCCGGTCTTCAACGAGCGCCGCGTGGTAGCGAAGTCGAAGCGCATGGGTGGTCCCGACCAGTTCTACCTCGATCCGACACGGGTGATCGACTACGAGGCGATCTACGTGAAGCAGTGACGTCGGACCGGAAGGCCGCAGCCTTGACGCCGGTCCCGCCGGTTCTGGTCGTCGAGGATCTCTGCCTCGACGCCCGGACGCCGGAGGGGCTGCGGCCCGTCCTCGAAGGCGTGGGGCTGTCGCTCGACCCGGGCGAGACGCTGTGCCTTGCCGGCGAGTCCGGCTCCGGCAAGTCGCTGACGGCGCTCTCCATCATGCGGCTCCTCTCCTCCGCGCTGAAGCTCCGGCGCGGCTCGATCCGGCTCGGCGGACGGGAGATCACGTCCATGTCGCCCCGGGCCGTGCGCAGGCTGCGCGGCGGCGACATGGCGATGATCTTCCAGGAGCCCATGACCTCGCTGAACCCGGTCATGACCATCGGCCAGCAGATGACCGAGACCATCCGCGAGCACGGGGTCGCCAGCGGGCGGGAGGCCGAGGTGCTGGCCCGCGACATGCTCGACGCCGTCCACATCGCCGAGCCGGCGCGCCGCCTGGGGCAGTATCCGCACGAGCTTTCCGGCGGCATGCGCCAGCGCGTCATGATCGGCATGGCGCTCTCCTGCCGGCCGAAGCTGCTCATCGCCGACGAGCCGACGACGGCCCTCGACGTTACGGTGCAGGCGCAGATCCTGAAGCTGATGCGCGAGCTGCGCTCGGAGCTCGGCACGGCGATCCTGCTGATCACCCACGATATGGGCGTGGTGGCCGAGATGGCCGACCGGGTGGCCCTGTTGCGTGCCGGCCGCATCGTCGAGGAGGGGCCGGTCCTCGACATCTTCGAGCGTCCGCGGCACGACTACACGCGCACCCTGCTGGCGGCGGTGCCGAGGCTCGGCAGCTTCGCGGGCACGGACGGGCCGCCCCGCGTCACAGCGGCGGCGACGCCCGCCCCGGGCAGGGAGCCGGTGCTTCTCGTCAGTGGGCTCGAGGTGAGCTATGGAAGCGCCTCGGGCTGGCTAGGTCGAGCCGGGAAGGCGGCGCCCGTGGTGCGGGGCGTGAGCCTCGAGCTGCGCGCCGGCCGCACCCTGGGCCTCGTCGGCGAGAGCGGCTCGGGCAAGTCGACGATCGGCAAGGCCGTGCTCGGGCTGGTCCCCTTCAAGGGCGAGGTGGTGATCGACGGCGTGAGCCTCGCCGGCCTGACGTCGCGCGAGATGAAACCGGTGCGGCGCAAGGCGCAGATGATCTTCCAGGATCCCTACGCCTCGCTCGATCCGCGGATGTCGGTGGGCGATGCGATCGCCGAGCCGCTGGCGATCCACGGCCTCGGCAGCAGATCGGAGCGTCGGGACCGCGTGGCGGAGCTTCTGAAGCGCGTTCACCTGCTGCCGGCGCACGCGACGCGCTACCCGCACGAGTTCTCCGGCGGTCAGCGCCAGCGCATCTGCATTGCCCGGGCCCTCGCCCTCTCGCCCAGGATCATCGTCGCCGACGAGAGCGTCTCGGCCCTCGACGTCTCAGTGCGCGGCCACGTCCTCGACCTTCTCCTCGAGCTGCAGGAGGAGATGGGTCTGGCCTATCTCTTCATCTCCCACGACATGGCTGTCGTCGAGCGCATGAGCCACGAGGTCGCCGTGATGCGCGAGGGGCAGATCGTCGAGCACGGCTCCCGGCGGGCGATCTTCGAGAGCCCGGCTACCGACTACACGCGCTCCCTGATGGCGGCCGTGCCGATCCCCGTTCCGCGCCGCAGGGCTTCCGTCGCGACGGCTCCGTGACAGCCGGTGAGCGCGCGCGTCGATCGCGTCCGGAACGGTGGGGCGGGCCCGAGGGTGCAACCTGGCCTGATTGACGGGACTAAGCCGCTCATGAGGACAGATCGGCTCAGGCTGGCAGGGACAGGGCTCTCGCGATGAACGTGCTGCTCGTCACGGCCGATCAGTGGCGGGGCGACACGCTGGGCTGTCTCGGGCACGCCTGCGCGCTCTACGCCGAGCCTGGACGCGCTGGCGGCGGATGGGACAGTCTTCCTCAATCACTTCAGCAACGCGACACCCTGCGGCCCGGCGCGGGCGTGCCTCCACACCGGCATGTACGCCTTCAACCACCGCTCCGTCCGGAATGGGACGCCCCTCGATTCCACCCTGACCACGCTGGCGCTCGAGGCGCGGCGGGCCGGCTACGATCCGACGCTGTTCGGCTATACCGACACGAGCGCCGACCCGCGGGTGCTCGCACCGGACGATCCGCGGTTGCGGACCTACGAGGGCATTCTGCCGGGCTACCGGTCCGGGCTCGTCCTCCTCGATGACGGAGCACCCTGGCTCGACCATCTGGCCGGGCGTGGCTACGGACGCCTGTCCCTCACCGAGGCCTATGGCGGGGCGCTGGGGGCCGCAGCACTCTGGCGGGCCGAGGACAGCGAGACGGCCTTCCTGACCGACGCCTTCCTCGCCTGGCTCGGCGCTCAGCGGCCCCGCTCGAGCTGGTTCTCGCATCTCTCCTACATCAAGCCGCACCCGCCTCTGGTGGCCGCCGCACCCTGGCACGCCCTGATCGCGCCGGCAGCGACGCCGAGGCCGGTCCGCGCCCCCACGCTCGATGAGGAAGCCCGGCTCCATCCCTGGCTGGCCGCCTGTCTCGATCTGCCGTTCTCGGGTCATGGCGCCAGCGTGGCGGCGCGGCCTGCCGATCTCGACGCCCATCTCACCGCACGGTTGCGCGCGGTCTATTACGGTCTCGTCGCGGAGGTGGACCATCACCTGGGACGGGTCATCGCGGCATTGGCCGAAAGGGACGAGCTCGACGACACGCTGCTCGTTGTGACGGCCGATCACGGCGAGATGCTCGGGGACCATTGGATGCTCGGCAAGACCGGCTTCTTTCCGGCGGCCTACCATGTGCCCCTTCTCGTCCGCCGGCCCGGCTCGATGGCCCGCCGTGGCCGCCGCGTCGCCGCGTTCACCGAGCATGTCGACCTCATGCCGACGATCCTCGAGGCGATCGGCGCCGCCGTGCCGCAGCAATGCGACGGTCACTCCCTGTCGAGATTCATTACAGGCTCGTTATCCGAGGCAGCCCGCGGCTGGCGCGAGGCCGCGCATGCGGAGCACGACTTTCGCGATATGGGGCCGGACATCGTCGCGGCGCGGCTGGGCCTGGCGCCCGAGGCGGCGAGCCTGCAGGTCCGGTTCGGGCGGCGTTGGGCCTACGCGCACTTCGCGGGGCTGCCGGCGCTCCTCATCGATACCGTGGCGGACCCGGCCTGGCGGCGGAACCTCGCTGCCGAGCCCATGCATGCGGCCGTCGCGCTTGAGCAGTCCCAGGCCCTCCTGTCGCTGCGCATGCGTTGCGCCGACCGCAGGCTCTCGGGCTGTCTTTTGACTGCCGACGGCGTCACCGGTGGCTACGACGCCTTGCCGCCTTCCTTCCCGCGGCCGGCATCCTTGCCCGGATAGTCACAGAGATCGGCCACAACACATCGGCCGCAGTCCGGGTTGCGCGCCTTGCAGACGTAGCGGCCGTGGAGGATCAGCCAGTGATGGGCGCCCTTGCGGAAGCGCTCCGGCACGATCTCGAGAAGCCGCTGCTCGACCTCGAGCGGCGTCCGACCGGGCGCGAGGCCGGTCCGGTTGCCGACGCGGAAGATGTGCGTGTCGACGGCGATGGTGGGCTCGCCGAAGGCTTCGTTGAGGACCACGTTGGCCGTCTTCCGCCCGACACCCGGCAGGCTTTCCAGGGCGGCCCGATCGTGCGGCACACGGCCCTCGTACCCCTCGACCAGACGCCGCGACAGCTCGATGACGTTCTTGGCCTTGTTTCTGTAGAGCCCGATCGTCTTGATCTGCTCCCGGACCCGCTCCTCGCCCAATGCCAGCATCGCCTGGGGCGTGGAGGCGAGCTCGAAGAGGCGGCGCGTGGCCTTGTTGACGCCCACGTCGGTCGCCTGGGCCGAGAGCACCACCGCAACCAGCAGCGTGAACGGGTTGTCGTAGGCGAGCTCGGTATGGGGATCGGGATCGCGCTCGGCGAGCCGGCCGAGGAATGTCCCCATGCGCGCCGAGGCCGCCATGTTGCAGCCGCTTGGCGGTTGCTGTGTTTCCCTCATATAACGGTCCTGCAGGAGGAACAGGCGCGACAGCCATGGCAGGTGCTACTCTCGCTTTCCCGCCTTTCGAGGTGATGCTTTACCCGAATCCTCCGCTCGGGCGATACGGCTTCCTGATCTTGATGGGCTGCGTCACGGGTGTGAGCGGCGTCGTCGCCACGATCGCCCTGGCGGCGGGTGCCTGGCCCGTCAGCGGCTATTTCGGCCTCGACGTCCTGCTGCTCTATTGGGCCTTTCGCAGCAATACGCGACAAAGCCGCAGGCGGGAGCTGATCCGTCTCGACGAGACGGGGCTGCACGTCCGGCGCGTGGGGCCGAACGGGCGGCATAGCGACTGGCGGTTCGAGCCCTACTGGGTGCGTGTGGCTGTCGAGGACCCGGTGCAGGGTGTGGCCGGCGTGACCCTCCGCTCGCACGGCCAGGAGCTGCGCGTCGGCCAGTTTCTGAGCCAGGCCGAGCGCCTCGATCTCGCTCGGGCCCTGAATGGCGCGCTCGCCGCCTACCGCTGAGCTCGGGCGCCTCCTTCAATCTAGGGTAACGTTGGATCCTCTTACACTGCAGGCGGACGAGTTGTTCCGGCTCGCGTCAAGAGCGTCCGGCTGTCGACTGTTAGGTCGCGGAGAGCGGGCGGGAGGAACCTTAAAATCGCCCTGAACTAGAGGCTCTTCACCGATAGAGAGGACAGCGCGACGATCTTGGCATAAGCTCGAATGGAACTATGGCACGCTGCTTGCACTTCACATGACGGCGGCAGGAGGCACAGGTCTGGCAGGCCGTTCATTCCCGAGGGAGGGTCGACCGATGCAAGCGCTCAAGCCCCAGCACAATCATAAAGAGCTCAGTGTGGAACGGCGCGTGGGAGCCGTTCCCGACCAGCACAGTCTTCCGATCGGCAAGCTTCGCGGTGTGGCGACGCGTGTTCGGTCCACGCTCAAGGTCCGGCGAATTACGACCTGCGGCCAGCTTCTGGCCGCTGCGGCGACGGCCGACCGGCGCCTGCAGCTCGCGCGGGCCACGGGCCTCGATCCGGAGGTCATCCTGGTCCTGGTGCAGCGTGCCGACATGGCGCGGGTCAATGGCGTCGGCGCCATGTTCGGGCTCATGCTCGAGGAGCTTGGAATTCACGACGTCCAGGCTCTGGCAGGCCGGGATCCGGAGCAGCTTCACGCCGCGTTGCGCGACTACAACCGCTACGAGAGGATTGCCCGACGCTCGCCGACGCCGGAGGAGGTGGCCGACTGGGTGGGCCAGGCGCGCTATTTGACGCCGCTCATCACCTACGGGCCTGAGCGCCCAGCGCCTCGGCCAGGAAATCCAGGCGGTCCTGGCCCCATAGCTGCGTCGATCCGACGATGAAGGTCGGTGCGCCGAACACGCCTCGTCGCACGGCATCCTCTGTGTCGGCGACGTAGCGGTCCGTGATCTCGGGGCGGTGGCTGGCGGCGAGCAGGGCCTGACCGTCCAGGCCCTGCTCGGCGGCGATGGCGGCCAGGGTCGCCGTGTCGCCGATGTCGCGGTCCTCGGCCCAGACGGCGCGCAGCAAAGCGAGGCTGAGGCGGCCCACATCGTGGCCCGCCTCGCGATGGGCGATGACGAGACGGGCCGCGGCGGCGTCGTCGACGGGAAAGAAGCGCGGCTCGAGAGTGAGGGTGATGCCGAGACGGGCCCGCCAGCGCTCGAGTTCCTGCATGCGGTAGGCCTGGCGCTGAGGCGACCGTCTGCCCAGCGGGAGCCCGCCGGTCGCGGCGAACACCGTGCCCATCTGCACCGGCTTGAAGCTGCCGCTGCTGCCCGTCCCCGCGAGGAGATCGAGCAGCCGTTGCCAGCCCAGAAAGGTCCAGGGTGAGGCCAGCGAGTAGTAGACGTCGACGTGGTGGCTCATGACTGGTCTCAGCTCCTTGATCCGAGGCCGAGGACGTCGGCCATGCCGTAAAGGCCCGGGCCGCGGCCGCCCGTCCAAAGCGCTGCCCTGAGCGCGCCCCTGGCGTAGATCCGTCGATCGGTCGCGATGTGCGAGAGGACCAGACGCTCACCCTCGCCGGCGAGGATGACGCTGTGATCCCCCACGACATCCCCTCCGCGGAGCGCAGCGAAGCCGATCGCCTCCGGTCTTCCTGGCGCCGGTGATGCCGTCACGGCCACGCTCAGCCAGCTCCTCCAGGGGCCGCCCGCGACCACGCGCCGCCGCCTCGCCGAGCGCCAGCGCCGTGCCGGACGGCGCATCCACCTTGTGACGATGGTGCATTTCGACGATCTCGATGTCGAAGCTGGGATCGAGCGCGCGTGCCACCTGCTCGACGAGACCCAGCAGGAGATTGACCCCCTGGCTCATGTTCGGCGCCCAGACGATCGGTATCCGGCTAGCGGTCTCGCGCAGCCGGGCGGCGTCGGCTGCCCCGAGGCCGGTGGTCCCGATCACGTGGGCGCAGTCGGCGGCGGCGGCAAGCTCGGCGTTGGCCAGCGTCGCCTCGGGGGTGGAGAACTCGATCACGGCGTCGGCACGGCCGAGAAGGGCGGGCAGATCGAAATCGGCGACCACGCCGATGGCCTCCTGCCCGGCCAGGAGGCCGAGATCCACGCCCAGGGCAGGGTGGCCCTCGTGCTCGACCCCACCCACGAGCGATACCTCCTCGGTCGTGAGCGCCTCACGCAGGAGCGTGCGTCCCATCCGTCCGGCGCAGCCGATGATCCCGATCCGCATGGCAAGGCCTCCCCTTCGCGAGCGGCAGAGCAAGAGACGCCGAGGACAGGCCTGTCAAGCCGTGTCGCTGCTCGACGGGTGGCCTCTTCCTCGTTAGATGCTGCGCTGGGAAGTTCGTCGACAGCCGGGAGGGTGCGATGAGGGCAGAGGCGTTACTCGAGGGCCTGCGGCAGGCGATGCCGGTCGCGATGGCACCCTACGCTCCGCCATCGGCCACGGGCCTCATCATCGTGGACGAGGTCAACGGCTTTTGCACCGTCGGGGCGGGCCCGCTCGCACCGAGGACGCCGAACGCGCAGGTGGACCGGATGATCGAGGTCACGGCCACGGTGGCGCGTCAGTTCCGAGAGCGGCGTCTTCCGGTGCTGGCCTTCCTGGACACCCACGAGCCCGGCAAGGACGAGCCACCCTATCCGCCCCACTGTGTGCGCGGCACCGGTGAGGAGGACCTCGTGCCCGATCTCGCGTGGCTGGCCGAGGATCCCGACGTCACGCTGATCCGCAAGGACTGCATGAACGCCTTCGTCGGCGCCATGGAGCCCACCTTCGCCAAGGGCAGCCACGGCGCCTTGCGCAACAGGCTCACCGAGTGGATCAACGCGCAACGCCTCGAGGCGACCATCGTGACGGGCATCTGCTCGGACATTTGCGTGCTCGATCTCGTCTCGACGATGCTGGCCGCCCGGAACCACGGGCTCGTTCCGACGCTCAAGGATGTGGTCGTTCTCGAGCCCGCGACCGCCACCTACGACCTGCCCGTCGAGGCGACCGGTGCTCTCGGGCTCCCGCCCACGGCGTCCCACCCACAGGCGCCGGCCCACCATATCGGCCTGCATGTGCTGGGAGCCCGGGGTGCGTTTCTTGCATCCTCGCTGACCGGATTCTGAACGGCCTTCCGGGAGCGAGCGTACTAGGGTTGCTCGTCTCCTGGAGGTGCAGATGGCCCGTATTCTTTCCCTGGCGACGGCGGTTCCCCCGCACGGCTTCGCCCAGAGCGATGCGAAGCTTGCCGCGAGGGGGTTGTTCGCCGCCGACTTCGTCGACACCGACCGGCTGCTCGGCCTGTTCGACAATGCCGGCATCCACAGGCGCCATATGTGCCTGCCTCTCGAGGCGCAGCTCACCCGCCGTGGGCCGGCCGAGCAGAACAGGCTCTATCTCGAGCACGCGACGGGCCTTCTCGCCGAGGCGGCCCAGCGCTGCATCGAGCGCGCCGGGCGCCGGCTCGACGAGATCGACCAGGTCGTGTGCGTGTCCTCGACCGGCATCGCGACGCCGAGCCTGGATGCCCTCGTCGCCGAGCGCCTGGGCCTGCGTGAGGATGTCGAGCGCACGCCCATCTTCGGCCTCGGCTGCGGCGGCGGTGTCCAGGGTCTCGCTCGCGGCGCCGCCCTGGCCCGGGCCGCCCCCGGACAGCTCGTCCTGGTGCTCGTCGTCGAGCTCTGCTCGATGGTCTTCAGGCTCGGCGACCGCAGCAAGGCCAATCTCGTCGCCTGCGCCCTCTTCGCCGACGGGGCCGCCGCGGCCCTTCTGTCGACCGAAGGGGAGGGGCCGACGCTCGGAGCATCCGGCGAGCATCGCTGGCCCGGCAGCCTGGATGTCATGGGCTGGCGCGTCGAGGACGATGGTCTGGGCGTGCTCTTTTCGGTGAGCGTGCCCGAGATCGCCCGCACTCGCATGCGCGAGCCCGTCGACCGGTTTCTGGCACGGCAGGGGTTGGCCCGGGCGGATGTCGGCCGGTGGATCTGCCATCCGGGCGGTGCCAAGGTGGTGCTCGGGCTCCAGGAGGCGCTCGACGTGCCGGCCTCGGCGCTGGAGGACAGTCGCGCGGTGCTGGCCGCCTACGGCAACATGTCGGCGGCGACGGTTCTCTTCGTGCTCGAGCGGGCGCTGCGCGCCGCCGACTGGCATCGCGGCATGATGCTGGCGCTGGGCCCTGGCTTCACGGCCGGCTTTTTGTTGATCGACCGATGATGTTGGGGGCACCGCAGATCGCGGCGCTGGTCGTCGCGCTGCTCCGCCTGGGCGAGCTCTTCGTTGCGCGAAGGAACACGAGCCGGCTCCTCGCCCAGGGTGCCACCGAGCACGGACGCGGCCACTATCCCTTGATCGTGGCGTTGCACCTCGCCTGGCTGGTGACGATTGCCAGCCTGCCGGCCGGATCGGCCGTGCATCCGCTGCCTCTCCTGGCCTTCGTCGTTCTGCAGCCCGTCCGGCTCTGGATCCTGCTTAGTCTCGGCGAACGGTGGACCACGCGTGTCATCGTCCTGCCCGGGCAGCCGCTCGTCCGGCGCGGCCCCTATCGCTGGCTGCACCACCCCAACTATCTGATCGTGGCCCTGGAGATCCCGCTCCTGCCGCTGGCGTTCGGCGCGTTGCAGGTGGCCGTCCTGCTGGGCGCCCTGAACCTCCTGGTTCTGGCGTGGCGAATCCGGGTCGAGAAGCGGGCGCTGCGCATGGCCGGCGCAGCGCCCGCCTGAAGGCGGCGACCCGCCTCCTATGGAGGCCCGATCAGGCCGGCTGTCGGTTCTTGATCAGGTCCTGGACGACGGACGGATCGGCGAGCGTGCTCGTGTCGCCCAGGCTCTCGACCTCGTTGGCGGCGATCTTGCGCAGAATGCGTCGCATGATCTTGCCGGAGCGGGTCTTGGGCAGGCCCGGCGCCCACTGGATGAAGTCGGGCGTGGCGATCGGCCCGATCTCCTTCCTGACCCAGATCGCGAGCTCCTTCCTGAGCGCCTCGCTGGGCTCGATGCCCTCCTTGAGCGTGACGTAGCAGTAGATCCCCTGGCCCTTGAGGTCATGCGGGCAGCCGACGACGGCCGCCTCGGCGACGGCGGGGTGCGCCACGAGCGCGCTCTCAACCTCGGCCGTGCCCATGCGATGGCCCGAGACGTTGATGACGTCGTCGACGCGGCCAGTGATCCAGTAGTACCCGTCCTCGTCGCGGCGCGCACCGTCGCCCGTGACATACATACCCTTGAACGTCGAGAAATAGGTCTGCACGAAGCGCTCGTGATCGCCGAAGAGCGTGCGCATCTGGCCGGGCCAGCTGTCGAGGATCACGAGGTTTCCTTCGCCCGGCCCGTCGACGATCTTGCCGTCGTTGTCGACCAGCGCGGGCTGGACGCCGAAGAAGGGCAGCGTGGCCGAGCCCGGCTTGAGCGCCGTGGCGCCCGGCAGCGGCGTGATGAGAATGCCGCCCGTCTCCGTCTGCCACCAGGTGTCGACGATCGGGCACCGGCCGTCGCCGACGACGCGGTGATACCAGAGCCAAGCCTCTGGGTTGATCGGCTCGCCGACCGAGCCGAGCAGGCGGAGCGACTTCCGCGAGGTCTTCCGCACCGGCTCGTCGCCGCTCCGCATCAGCGAGCGTATGGCGGTGGGCGCGGTGTAGAAGACCGTCACCATGTGCTTGTCGACGACCTCCCAGAAGCGGGAGACGCTGGGGTAGGTTGGAATGCCCTCGAACATCAGCGTCGTGGCGCCGTTCGCCAGGGGGCCGTAGACGATGTAGCTGTGGCCCGTGACCCAGCCGACATCGGCGGTGCACCAGTAGACGTCGTTGGGCTTGATGTCGAAGACGTACTCATGCGTGAAGGCGGCGTAGACGAGGTAGCCGCCGGTGGTGTGGAGCACACCCTTGGGCTTCCCGGTCGAGCCCGAGGTATAGAGAATGAAGAGCGGGTCCTCGGCGCTCATCGGCTCCGGCGCGCAATCGCCCGCGGCCTTCTTCATCAACAGCCCGGCGTCGAGATCGCGCCCCTCGGTCATCGGCGCCGCATGACCGGTGTGACGAAACATCAGCACCTTGACGTCGTCCGCGCACTTCTTCAGCGCCGCGTCGCAGTTCTCCTTGAGCGGCACCATCTTGCCGCCGCGCAGGCCGCCGTCGGCGGTGATGACGAGCTTGGAGTTGCAATCGTTGATACGGTCGGCCAGGCTGTCGGGTGAGAATCCGCCGAACACCACGGAGTGGACGGCGCCGACACGCGTGCACGCCAGCATCGCGTAGGCCGTCTCCGGGATCATCGGCATATAGATCGTGATCCGGTCGCCCTTCTTGACGCCCGCATCTTTTAGGACGTTGGCGAGCCGGCAGACCCGATCATAGAGCTCGCGATAGGTGATCTTCTTGTCGTAGTTCGGATCATCGCCCTCGTGGATGATGGCGACCTGATTGCCGCGACTTTCGAGGTGCCGGTCGATGCAGTTGTAGGAGACGTTGAGTTGGCCGTCTTCGTACCAGCGGATCGAGACATTGCCCTCGAAGCTGGTGGCCTTGATCCGGGTAGGCTTCTTGAACCAGTCCAGCCGCCCGGCCTGCTCGCCCCAGAACCCCTCGGGATTCTGTACCGACTGCCTGTACATGAGCTCTGATATTTCTGCTCGTCGCAGTGGCTCGATGCGGCCCAGTCGCTGGAAACGCGGAAGACCTCCGACATCAGCCCCCTCCATTAAATAGCGTGCCTGATGAACGCCGCAGCCGGTTTCGGCTCCGCGGCACAGCCTCGCTATTGCTCCCCGAATGTGTGGACACTCAAGCACGTGACGACCTTTTGCCGCAAGCGCGCAAGGTCGCGCTGAGGCGCCGGCGTCATCCTGGCTCTTTCCACGAAGTTGTCCACACCCCGTACCCGGTCTGCCCTTATCCCCGTAGTTATCAACAGTTTGTGGGTAAGTCCTTCCTGTTTAACGGGAAATCGTCAAAAACTCACCGAGGAAGAGATCGCAATGATCCTTAAAACTACCTATGAGCGATCGTTCGGTGCTTCAGGCTTGGCGTATCTCACCCGCCAGTTGCTGAGATGCCGTTCCCATGCAGCCACGCCTCGATGGCGGGCGTGATGCGCCGAACGATGACCGCGACGCCCTCTGCATTCGGGTGAATCCCGTCCTGCTGCAGCAGCCCAGGGTGCAGCGCCACGCCGTCGAGGAAGAACGGATAGAGCGGCACGCGGTGGTGCTCCGCGACCGTCTGATAGGCGTCCTTGAAGGCGTCGTCATAGGCCTTTCCGAGATTGGTCGGCGCCAGCATGCCGGCCATGAAGACCGCCACGCCCTTCGCCTGTGTCCTTGTGACGATGTGGTCGAGATTCGATCGGAGCTGGTCGACCGGCAGCCCGCGCAGCGCGTCATTGCCGCCGAGCTCCACGATGAGGTGGGTCGGCTCGTCGGCGAGAACCCAGTCGAGCCTCGAGAGCCCGCCGGCCGAAGTATCGCCCGACACGCCCGCGTTGATCACCTCGCAGTCGAAGCCGTCCTTGTCGAGCGCCTCGCCGAGACGGGAGGGGAAGGCGTTCTCCTCGGTCACGCCATAGCCGGCGGCGAGGGAGTCGCCCAGAACCGCGATGCGGCACTCTGCCCAGGCATGCTGGCCGCCGAGAAGCAGGATCGCGAGAGCCAGCACCTTGAGGCGGCCCGCTCGCCGGACCATGTCCGTCAGACGGCGGGTATCCCAGGAGCCGCAGCGGGATTTCATGATCAGGCTCTCCGACGTTCATCTCTCGCTCGCCAGCGCGGCGGGACCCGTTCACATCCTGCGTGGCGTGAGCCTGGCCGTCGATCGCGGGGCATCCCTAAGCGTGGTCGGTCCCTCGGGCTCAGGCAAGTCCAGCATGATCGCGATCATCGGCGGCATCGAGCGGCCGACCTCCGGGCGGGTGGCCGTGGCGGGACGCGAGCTTCGGCACGCTCAACGAGGATGCGCTGGCCCTATTCCGCCGCCAGCATGTCGGCATCATCTTCCAGTCCTTCCACCTCATTCCCACCATGACCGCGCTCGAGAACGTGGCGCTGCCGTGCGAGCTCGCCGGCCGGCGCGACGCCTTCGCCGTCGCCCGGGCCGGCCTCGCCGAGGTCGGTCTCGAGCATCGGCTCCAGCACTATCCGGGCCAGCTCTCGGGTGGCGAGCAGCAGCGCGTGGCCCTGGCGAGGGCGCTCGCCAACGAGCCGGACCTTCTGCTCGCCGACGAGCCGACGGGCAACCTCGACAGCGACACCGGCCGGGGCGATCGTCGACCTGCTCATGGCGCTGTGTCGCGATCGCGGCATGACGCTCCTTCTCATCACGCACGATCCGGCGGCTCGCGGCCCGCTGCGAACGCAAGGTCACCATCGCCAACGGCCGGCTGCACGAATCGGCCGACGACCCGAGCGAGGCGGCGGCGGTCGAGCCCGTCGCGTGAGCGGCTCTCTGGCAGCCGTTCTGGCCATCGCGAGCCGCGAGATGCGCGGCGGCATCCGCGGCTTCGGCGTGTTCCTCGCCTGCCTCGCGCTCGGCGTCGCGGCGATCGCCGCCGTGGGTGTCGTGAATGCGGGCGTGGGCGAGGCCGTGCGCCGCGACGGCCGCGTGCTCCTCGGCGGCGATGCCCGGATCGAGAACGCCAACCGGGCGATCCCCGAGGCCGAGCTCGCCACGCTCGTTCCTCCCGGGGCCCGCGATTGCCCGGGTCGTGACGACCACGACCATGATCTCGGCCGGGGGGCGGCGCGTCGTCGCGAGCCTCAAGGCGGTCGATGGCGCGTACCCGCTCTACGGCTCGGTCGTGCTGCGCCCGGCCATGCCGCTCGAGCAGGCGCTCGCCGACCACGGGGCCGTCGCCGAGGCGGGGCTGCTCGCCCGGCTCGGCATCGGCGTGGGAAGCAGCGTGCAGCTCGGCAGCGAGCACGTGCAGATCAGGGCCGTCCTCGAGCGCGAGCCCGATCGCCTCGGCGGCTTCCTGACCTTCGGCCCGCGGCTGATCGTCGGTCTTGGGACGCTGGACCGGAGCGGCATCGCCGGAGCCGGCTCCCTGGCCCGCTACACCTATGGGCTGGCCTTGCCCCCCGGCTCCGATCCGGCCTCGCTCGTCGAGCGGATCACGCGCGAGCACCCCGATGCATCGTGGCGGGCGCGAAGCAGTGCCGACGTGCAGCCGCAGATCGCCCGCTTCACCGACAGGCTCGCCACCTATCTGACGCTGGCCGGGCTGACGGCGCTCTTGATCGGCGGCCTCGGGGTCGGGCTCGCGGTTGGGGGCTATCTCGCCTCCAAGCGCCCTACGATCGCCACGCTCGAGTGCCTTGGCGCCACCGGCCGGCAGATCTTCGCCGCCTATCTGCTGCAGATCACGGCCCTGGCCGGCATCGGCGTGGCCATCGGGCTCGTCGTGGGCCAGCTCCTGCCGCTTCTCGTGGGGCTTCTGCCGTCGAGCATCCTGCCCGTGGCGGTCGACTACGGCTTCTATCCGCTGCCGCTGCTCCTGGCCGGCGGCGCCGGGCTCGCGACAGCGCTGCTCTTTGCGCTCTGGCCCCTGGCGATGGCTCGGGAAACGAGCCCTGCCGGCCTGTTCCGGGCGTTGGTCGCACCGCCGCGCGCCTGGCCGCGCCCGCGCTACCTCGCTCTGATGGGCGGCCTTTTCTGTCTCCTGGCCATTCTTGCCGTCCTCAATGTCGCCCGCCCCGAGATCGGCGCCGTGTTCGTCGGCGTGGCCGTGGTGAGCGCGTTGCTGCTGGCCCTGCTCTCGCGGGGCATCCTCCGGGTGGTCAAGGCTGTCGGCGAGCGAGGCCCTGTGGCGCTCAGGCTGGCAGCGCGCAACCTGCAGCGGCCGGGCTCGGGGGCCACGAGCGTCGTCGTGGCGCTGGGCGCGGGGCTGGGCGTCCTCACGGCCGTGGCGCTGCTCCAGGCCAATCTCTCCCGCGAGATCAGTGTCCAGCTTCCCGAGCGCGTGCCGACGGCCGTCTTCATCGACATCCAGCCCGACGAGGTCGGGGCGTTCGAGAGCGCCATCGCGGCCACGCCCGGTGCCGCGATCCTGCAGTCGGCGCCGATGCTCCGGGCGCGCGTGGTCCGCATCGCGGGCAAGCCGGTCGCCTCGGTGACGATCGATCCGCAGGTCGCCTGGACCGTCCGTAACGATCGGGGCCTCACCTATCAGGGTGCCATACCCGCTGGCACGGAGCTGGCTGCCGGCCAGTGGTGGCCCGCCGACTACAAGGGGCCGCCCCTCGTCTCGGTGGAGGACGAGGTCGCGAAGGGCTACCACGTCGGCGTGGGCGACACGCTCTCCTTCAACATCATGGGGCGGGTGATCGAGGCCCGCATCGCCAACCTGCGGCGCGACATCGACTGGTCGACCGGACGCCTCAATTTCGTCTTCATCCTCAGCCCCGGCGTGCTCGAGGCGGCGCCCCACACGGTGATCGCCGCCGTCGACGTCCCGCCCGATGCCGAGGCGGGGCTCTACGATCGTCTTGCGGCGAGCCTGCCGAACGTCACCCCCATCGCGATCGGCACCATCATCCGCCAGGTGGCCGACGTGTTTCGCAAGATCGCGATCGCCGTCGACATCGTGGCCGGCGTGACGCTCGTGACCGGTATCCTGGTTCTGGCCGGGGCCGTCGCCTCCGCGCGGCGCCGCCAGCTCTTCCAGACCGTGATCCTCAAGGTGCTGGGTGCCCGCCGGGTGGATGCGGTGCGGCTGCTGATGATCGAGTATCTCACGCTCGGGCTCGCGGCGGCGGTGGTGGGCGGCCTGCTCGGTACCCTCGGCGCCTGGATTCTGGTCCGCCACGTGCTCGATCTGCCCTGGTTCCTGCCCTGGCCCACGGTGCTGGGCATCGTCCTGCTCGGGCTCGTCGTCACCCTGGGTGTCGCCGCTGCCGGCATCTGGCGGGTCCTGGGCGTTCCGGCGGCGCAGGTGCTGCGCGCGCCCTGAGCGCCCGCGACCACGCGTCACGGTGGTTTGAGTGGCGGAGCCCGACCCCCGGCGTTAGCAGAGACCTCGCCATGCCCGAGCTTTCCGCGTTGAGCACCGCCACGGCCTTCGGGGCCGGGGTCGTCTCGTTTCTCTCGCCCTGCGTCCTGCCACTCGTGCCTGGCTACGTGTCCTATGTGGCGGGCAGCTCGCTCGAGTTGCTGCGCGACGACGCCCGCACGCGGTTGCGGGCGGTGGGTTTCGCGCTCTGCTTCATCGCCGGCTTTGGCACCATCTTCGTGGCGCTCGGCGCCAGCGCATCGGTGCTGGGCGGGCTCCTCCTCGACTACAAGTACGAGCTGGGCCTCGTGGCCGGTGTCATCGTCATTCTCTTCGGCCTGCACCTCATGGGCCTGACGCCGCTCAAGCTGATGGAGCGGGAGGCGCGCTTCCACCTCGACATCCCGGGCGGGCGTGTGGTCGGCGCATTTCTCATGGGCATCGCCTTCGCGTTCGGCTGGACGCCCTGCATCGGCCCGGTGCTGGGCGCCATCCTGACGATGAGCGCGTCGACCGCGGCTCTCGGCCAGGGCACCGCGCTCCTCGCCATCTACGCGCTCGGGCTCGGGCTGCCCTTCATCCTGGCCGCGCTCTTCACCGACGTCCTGCTCCGCCAGCTGCGTCGGCTGTCGCGGGCGGGACGCATGCTGCAGCAGGCTGCCGGAGCGCTGCTCGTGGTGATGGGCCTGCTGATCGTCACCGGCCAGCTTCAGACCATCTCCTACTGGCTGCTGGAGACGTTTCCGGGCTTCGCGCAGATCGGCTGACGCTCCGTGGCAGCCCTCAAGGCCAACAAGTGAGCAGAATCTTGCTCACAATCCGGTGAGCTCGGAGTTTTTCTTCGGTCCGGGCGGGATGGTTGAAAGAACGTTAACTCCTTTCCGGCGCCAGGAGGCGGCATTATCGCTTGAAGCTGTTCCCCCATTTCCCATATGATCGCTGACTGAGGCTTATCGCGGCAATGAACGAAGGGCATCCAAAGATGGCATTCCGCACCGATCCCCAGATGGCGCGCGTGGGCGTCGGCATCGAAGGAGTCGATGTCGGCCTGCGCAGCTACATGCTGTCGGTCTACAACTATATGGGCCTGGGCCTGGCCATCACCGGTCTCGTCGCGTTCGTCGTCGCGTCGAGCCCCGCGATCTACGGCCCGATCTTCGGCTCGCCGCTCAAGTGGGTGGTGATGCTGGCGCCGCTTGGTTTCGTCTTCTACCTGGGCGCCCGCATCAACAAGATGAGCGTCAGCGCGGCGCAGATCACCTTTTGGGCCTTCGCGGCCATCATGGGCATCTCGCTCGCGAGCATCTTTCTGGTCTTCACCGGCGAGAGCGTGGCGCGTGTATTCTTCATCACCGCCGGCACCTTCGGTGCCACCAGCCTCTACGGCTACACGACGAAGCGCGACCTCTCCGGCTTCGGCTCCTTCCTCTTCATGGGGCTGATCGGCATCATCATCGCCAGCGTCGTCAACATCTTCCTCGGCAGCTCGGCGCTGCAGTTCGCCATCAGCGTGATCGGCGTGCTCGTCTTCACCGGCCTCACCGCCTGGGACACCCAGCGCATCAAGGAGGTCTACTTGGAGGGCGACGCCAGCGACGTGATGGCGAAGAAGTCCATCATGGGTGCCTTGAGCCTTTACCTGAACTTCATCAACCTCTTCGTGATGATGCTCCAGCTGTTCGGCAACCAGCGCAGCTGACCGCATCGCTCAGGCAACAGTCTCGCGTGGAGGGCCCGCTGAAAGGCGGGCCCTTTCGCGTCGCTGGAGCGCGCGGCACCAAAACCACCCGCCGGCATTCTAGTCTCGCAGCTCGCCGCGTGGCGGGCTCCTGGGCTGCGGCGTCCGGGCCGGCGCTCTTGCGGGGCCGCTCGACATCAAGGCCGAGCCGGTCCACCTCTACCCCCTCGATCCCAAGCGACGCACGGTCGGCCGTCTCGCCTTCGAGGCGGGATTCGCGCTGAGCTCGCCCGGCCATGCCCTGGGCGGTCTCTCGGGTCTGCTGGTCGACGGGAGCAGGCTCTACGCCGTCAGCGACGGCGGGACGCTCTGGCAGGCGACCCTCGACCTGGCGCCCGACGGTCGGCTGCGCGGCGTCGGTGGCTGGCAGGCCCAGCCCCTTCGCTGGCCCGAAGGCTCCCCCTACGCCGGCAAGCGGCTCGACGCGGAATCGCTGGCCTGGGCGTCCGATGGCGGCCTCGTCATCTCGCTCGAGCAGGTCCAGGCCATGCTCCGGTGGGATCCGACCGGGGCGCGGGCGCCGAGCCTCGAGCCCTTTCCGGCGGCGCTCCGCCGGGCGCCCCCAAACCTCGGCATGGAGGCGCTGGCCCGCCTGCCGGACGGGCGCCTGCTCGCGATCACCGAGGGCCTGGGGGCGGGGCAGGGCACGCTGCGCGCCGCCGTCTTCGGGGCCGGCCAGACGGTGCTCCTCGCCTATCGTCCGGCGCCGGGCTTCAGGCCGACGGCGGCGGATCGCCAGGGCGACATGCTCTATCTTCTGGAGCGGCGGGCCTCGCTGATCAGCGGCTTCGAGGCCCGGATCCTGTGGCTCGAGCCTCCAGGCCCGGCATGCTGGCTGCCGGCTCGATCCTCGAGGGCCAGGAGCTGGCGCGGCTGGGCGGCGAGACGATATGCGACAACATGGAAGGCCTGGCCGTGACGACCATGCCGGACGGGCGCATCTGTCTCTACGTGATCTCGGACGACAATTTCAGCGGCCTCGAGCGGACGCTGCTGCTGCAGCTCAGCTTGCCGGGCTAGCCTCGGTCAGCTTGGCCGCGATGCGGCGCTTGAGCCGGACCAGATCGGTCGGCAGCGCCGCCTCCGTCTCACCGACCAGGAACGCGTCGAGACCGCCGCGCTTCTCGATGGTGCGCAGCGTGCTGGTCGCGAGCCTGATCCGGATGCCCTCGGCGAGCGTCTCGCTGTAGAGGCGCCGGGTCTGCAGGTTCGGCAGGAACCGCCTGCGGGTCCTGTTGTTGGCGTGGCTCACATTGTTGCCGGTGAGCACGCCCTTGCCGGAGAGCGCACAGCGTCGCGCCATGAGAGACGTCCTTCAGCGGAAAAAGATGCACGTTGCGGTCGCACGCAGGTCGGCCGCGGCGTCTTCCTAGAGAAGCCGCCCGCGAAGGTCAAGCCGGCAGGCGCCCGGCCTGCGTCAGAGATCCTTGCAGAGCCGCAAGGAGTTGTAGATCGCCGCGTGGATGTTGCGGCTGGCGACCGCGTCGCCGACGCGATAGAGGGCATAGTGGCCCTCGGGATTGCGGACGCTCGTCTGCATCTGCCCCGACAGCAGCGCCTCGGTGTCGATCTCGCCCAGGTTGCGTGAGCCGTCCTTCAGCTCGAGATAGAGCTCGGCCGCCGGCAGCGTGCCGTGCTCGACCACGACATGGTCCGCCTGACGCTCCAGGATCTCCTCGGTGTACATGTTGGTGAGGACCGCGACCAACCGGTTGCCGCTGCGGCGCACCGCCTTGAGCCGGCTGTCGGGGACCATCCGAACGCCCTTCTGGTAGAGGGAGCGCAGGAACCGCGACGAGTTGGTGGCGCCCATCTCCTGGCAGGGCGTCCGATCGGCGGTGACGAGCTCGACCTCCACACCCTGGCCGGCCAGAAACTCGGCGACCGTCGGGGCCTGATGCTGGCCGTTCTCGTCGTAGACGATGACCTTGCCGCGGAGCGTCGCCTGACCGGCCAGGACGTCCCAGCCGGTCGTCACGAGGTCCTCGCCCTCCTTGATGAAGCTCGTGTTGGGCACGCCGCCGGTGGCGACGATGACGATGTCGGGCTCCTCCGCCAGCACGTCCGACGCCTCGGCATAGCTGTTGAGGCGGACCTCCACCCCGGCAAGCTCGACCTCGCGCGCCAGCCACTCGGTGATGCCGCGGATCTCGCGCCGCCGGTCGAGCTGGGCTGCGAGGTTGATCTGCCCGCCCAGCCGGTCGGTCGCCTCGATCAGCACGACCTCGTGGCCGCGCAGCGCCGAGACCCTGGCCGCCTCGAGGCCGGCCGGGCCGCCGCCGACGACGACGACCTTCCGCCGCGGGCCGGCCGAGGGGCGGATGACATGCGGCATCGTCGCCTCGCGCCCGGTCGCCGGGTTGTGCAGGCAGAGCGCGTCCTGGCCCATATAGATCCGGTCGATGCAGTAGCCGGCACCGACGCAGGGCCGGATGCGGTCCTCCTCGCCCCGCGCGAGCTTGGCGACGATATGCGGGTCGGCCAGGTGGGCCCGCGTCATCGCCACCATGTCGACATGGCCCTCGGCGATGGCGTGGCGCGCCGTGCTGAGGTCGGTGATACGCGTCGCGTGGAAGACCGGCAGCCTGATCGCCTGGCGGATCGTGCGCGCGAGCTCGAGATAGGGTGCGGTGCGCTGGCCCATGGTCGGGATGAGCCGGGAGACGCCCAGCTCCGTCTCGACATTGGCGCCGACGACGTTGACATAGTCGATGAGGCCGCTGTCGGCGAGGTGGGCGGCGATCTCGAGCATCGCCTCGGCCGAGAGCCCGCCCTCGAGCCGCTCGTCGCCCGACAGCCTGATGCCCATGACGAAGTCGTCGCCCACCGCCCGGCGCGCCGCCTCCAGCACCTCTATCGAGAAGCGCAGGCGGTTCTCCAGGCTGCCGCCATAGGCGTCGGTGCGCTGGTTGACGGTGGGTGTCCAGAACTGGTCGATGAGATGGCCCGAGCACAGCACCTCGACGCCGTCGAGCCCCCCTTGCTTGGCGCGCCTTGCCGCCCGTGCGTAGTGGCCGACGACGCGCTTGATGTCCTCGATCTCCATCTCCTTGGGGAAGGAGCGGTGCTGGTGCTCGCGGACGGCGGAGGGGGAGATCGGCGCCAGCCAGTCGGCGACGTCCCAGCGCGTGCGCCGGCCCATATGGGTGATCTGGATCATCAGCGCCGTGCCGTGGCGGTGGATGCGGTCGCTGAAGGTCTGCAGATGCGGGATGATGCGGTCGTCGGCGATGTTGATCTGGCCGAAGGCCGAGGGGCTCTCCGGCGCCACCGTGGACGACCCGCCGAACATGGTCAGCGCCAGCCCACCCTTGGCCTTCTCCTCGTGATAGAGCTGGTAGCGCTCGAGCGGCAGGCCGTCGGCCACATAGGCCGGCGCGTGCGAGGTGCTCATGATGCGGTTCTTGAGCGTCAGCCCCTTGAGGCGGAAGGGCTGAAGGAGGGGATCGCCGGACGGCATGGGCAGCTGGCTCCCGCGGGCGCACGGTGGATAGGCTTCCTCGCAGAAGCCACAGCCCCGCACGCCCGGCTTTTCCGATCGCGCCATCGAGTTTTGGTGATTGGCCGGACCCGCGATCTCGGTCAACATTGCTCTCGGCAGCATTGGTGGAGAGACACTTTGAGCGACCTCGGGACGCCGGGCGGCACGGGCGAGCGGCGGGCGGACCGCAGGGCGCGAAGGGCGGAGCGCGCGGCCCACGGCATTCCCCAGCTGCCCTGGCGCACCGTCCGCCATCGCCAGCCTCCCACAGAGATCATCTCCGCCGACGAGGTCGAGGCCATCCACGAGGCCTCCCTCACGATCCTCGAGGAGATCGGGATCGACATCCTCCTGCCCGAGGCCCGGGACCTCCTGGCCGCGGCCGGCGCCGACGTCGACTCCGGCAGCCTGCGGGTGAGGATGGACCGCGGCCTCGTCGAGGGCGCGCATGGCGTCAGCGCCGCCGCAGTTCAAGCTCCACGCCCGCAACCCGGCACACGACCTCGTCTTCGGCGACGACAGCATCAACTTCTGCACCGTCGGCAGCGCGCCCAACTGCTCCGATCTCGACGGCGGCCGGCGGCCAGGCAACCTCGCCGACTATCGCAACCTCCTGCGCCTCGCCCAGAGCCTCAACATCATCCATCTGATGGGCGGCTATCCGCTGGAGCCCGTCGACGTCCACCCGAACATCCGCCACCTCGTGTGCCTTCAGGACTTCGTGACCCTGACGGACAAGGTCTTCCACGCCTACTCGCTGGGCTGGGGCCGCATCCGGGACGGCATCGAGATCGCGCGCATCGCGCGGGGCCTGACCCCGCAGCAGCTCCTCCTCGAGCCCTCGCTCTTCACCATCATCAACTCGAGCTCGCCCTTGAGGCTGGATGCGCCGATGGCGGCCGGCATCATCGAGATGGCGCAGGCCGGGCAGGTCGTCGTGATGACGCCCTTCACGCTCGCCGGCGCCATGGCCCCGGTCACCATCGCCGGTGCCGTGGCCCAGCAGAACGCCGAGGCGCTGGCGGGGCTGGCGCTGGCCCAGATCGTGCGGCCCGGTGCGCCGGTGATCTATGGCGGCTTCACCTCCAACGTCGACATGAAGTCGGGTGCGCCGGCCTTCGGCACGCCCGAGTACATGAAGGCCGTCCTGGCCGGGGCGCAGCTCGCCCGCCGCTACAAGATCCCCTACCGCTCCTCGAACGCCAACGCCGCCAACACGCTCGATGCCCAGGCGGCCTACGAGTTGGTCTTCTCGCTCTGGGCGGTGGCGACGTCGCACACCCACATGGTCATGCACGCGGCCGGCTGGATGGAGGGCGGGCTCGTCACCTCCTTCGAGAAGATGGTGCTGGACGCGGACCTCCTGCAGATGGTGGCCGAGTTCCTGCAGCCGCTCGAGGTGACGCCGGAGACGCTGGCGCTCGATGCCATCCGCGAGGTCGGGCCGGGCGGCCACTTCTTCGGCGCCGCCCACACCCAGGCGCGCTACCTCACCGCCTTCTACACACCCATGGTGTCGGACTGGCGCAACTTCGAGAGCTGGCGCGAGGCAGGCTCGCCCGACGCCTATCGCCGTGCCAGCGACATCGTGAAGCGCCTGCTGGCCGACTATCAGCCGCCGCCGCTCGACCCGGCGATCAAGGACGAGCTCGACGCCTTCGTGGCGCGGCGGACCGAGGAGGGCGGCGCGCCCAGCGAGTTCTGAGCTGCCTCGAGACAGGGCCGCCCAAGGGCGGCTAGCTCGTCGCGGCCACCGGCTGTCGCTGCTGCGTGACGATGCGCATGAGACCGAACATCGCGGCCAGCACCAGAAGATAGGCCAGCGCCTGCAGGCCCGTGGGCTGGTCGGTGTAGCCGACCAGCGTGTGCAGGATCTGGCCCGGCACGCTGCCCGACGACAGAATAGTCGACGTGTCCCAGAGCGTTGCGTCGAGCGGTGTCGAGATGCCCGCGGCATTGAGGAAGTTCATCGCCTGCGCGGCCATGCCGGCGGCCAGGAGCGCGATCAGCCAGCTCGTCACCGTGAAGAGGTGGCGGGCCGGGACGACGACGAGGCCGAGATAGCTAAGGCAGGCCAGGAGCGCGCCGGCAAGAAGCCCGAGAGCGCCGCCCATGGCGATCGTCGCGGCCGTGGTGCCACCCGCGACGACGATGCCGTAGAGGAACAGGACCACCTCAGAGCCTTCGCGCAGAACGGCGAGGCCGACGACGACGGCGAGCGCCGCGAGCGAGCGCCGGCCCTCGCGGACCTGTTGGCCAGCCGCGCGCAGCTCGGCCGCCAGCGCTTGTCCGTGATGCGCCATCCAGACATTGTGCCAGGTGAGCATGCCGACGGCCACGAGCAGCACGCTCGCATTCATGTACTCCTGGCCGGAGCCCTGGAACGCGTCGGCGATGCTGCCGGCGAAGGCCGCGACGAGGCAGGCTCCGACGACCCCGGCCAGCACACCCCCCGCGATCCAGCGACCGCGCGACGGGATGCCGCGCGTCGCCGCCATCACGATCCCAATGACGAGACCGGCCTCGATGACCTCCCGGAAGACGATGACGAGCGCGCCCAACACCTTGCTACTCCGCGACGATCGTGCCCTTGGCCGTATCTTCGTGATACTCACCGACGAACTCGTAGCGGCCGGGCTCCATCGCGCGCAGACGCACGATGGCAGACGAGCCGCCGGCTATGATCTTCTCGACCTTGAGCGCGTGACTCTCGAATTCTTCCGGTGTCGGATCCGCGTTCTTGACGGTCAGCTCGATTCGCTTGTTGGCGGGCACGTGCAGCTCAGCCGGCTCGAACCGATGATCCTTGATAGTGAGGTCAAAGGAGGTCGGCTGATCCGCGGCGCCCGACACGGCTCCCATTGCGAGCAGGCCACAAGCGAGAACGAGCACGGCAGTGCTGCGCATTCCAAAGGCTCATCATTGTTCGACCAGTGAGGCGACGAAGCGCGACCTTAGCTTGGGAGAACCGTTCGGCAACCGTTATCTTTTCGAGTTATTCTAGATTAATACAACGAAGCGGGCGACGAGCCGGCACCGGTGCTGCGACAGAAAGCCGCTGCGAGCCCTGTCAGAGGGTCCGTGTCGCGGCCAGCCGCTCCTCGTCGAGGGCGTACCCCATGCCCGGCGTCTCGGGCAGGCTGATCCAGCCCTGCTCGTCGACGCGGAGCGGCTCGGCCATCATGTAGTCGCGCCGGTCCAGGTCCCATTCTGGCGGGTCCCAGGGGAACTCGAGCCAGGGCGCGTCGGCCACGCCCGCGGTGAGCTGGGCGTTGGCCATCACGCCCATGCCGTTGGTCCAGGTGTGGGGCGTGAAGACGAGATTGTGCTCCTGCGCCATGTAGGCGACGCGCCTGAGCCCGGTGATGCCGCCCACCAGCGCCGCATCCGGCTGCAGCACGTCGAGGCAGCCTTCGCCGATGAGGTCGCGGAACTCGTGCAGCTCGCGGGTCATCTCGCCGCCGGCGATGCGCACGCCGGTGGCCTGGCGGAGTGCCCGCATGCCCGCCCGGTCGGCGCGATGCAGCGGCTCCTCCATCCAGTAGACGCCCAGCCGCTCGAGCTCCCGGGCGACGACCAGCGCGTCCTTGAGGCTCCAGGGGGCCGCGGTGTCCCAGGGCATCCGCCAGCCCTGGTTGCAGTCGACCATCAGTTCCAGCCGGTCGCCCACCCGGGCGCGCACCGCCTCGAGCGCCTTGATGTCGTCCCGCCAGTCGCCGCGGTGAAAACGCACCTTCATCGCCGGGAACCCGCGCTCGAGATAGAAGGCGGCGACATCGGCCATCCGTGCCGGATCGCGCAGCGTGCCCGAGGAGGCATAGGCCCGCACCCGGTCGCTCAGCCCGCCCAGGAGCTGCCAGCAGGGCAGGCCGGCGATCTTGCCCGCGAGATCCCAAAGGGCGAGGTCGAGGGGCCAGCAGCGGCCATAGTGGAAGCCGATGTGGGAGAGGACGCGATAGTGCCGCTCGAGCGCCAGCGCGTCCTGGCCGACGAACAGATTCTCGTGGCCGGCGAAGCCCACCATCAGGTCGCCCGAGCCGATGCCGGTCATGCCGTTGTCGGCATGCACCCGCACGATGGTGGCATCCCAGAAGGTGCGCGGCCGGGTGTCCCAGCTGGCGTGAAACGGCGTGTCGAATTGCAGCCGGTGCTGGGTGATCTCGATTGCGGTGATGCGCGCCATGCGAGGCTCCTTCCGGCAGCACCGGGCCCGATGGGCGTTCTCCCACCGGGCCGGTTGCAGCGATAGACCGCAAGCTGTGGCGGCGATCAAGGAACGCGTGCCGGAAGAGGGCGGTGGTCCCCGCTCAGGCGAGCCCCAGCAGGTGGATCAGGGTTAGGCTGATCGCGCCCAGCACCAGCAGGGACAAGGTGACGGCGATGGTCACGCGGCCGCCGGCGCGGGCCACGGTGCGCAGATCGGTGCAAAGACCCAGCGCCGCCATCGAGACCACGGTCAAAAGGTTGGCGACGGTGGCCGTCGGGCCGAGCGCCGCCTCGGGCACCAGCCCGGCCGAGCGCAGCGCTGCCAGGAGAAGAAAGCCCACGATGAACCAGGGCACGAGCTTGTGCAGCGGCAGCCTGCCCGGCGCCGGCCGGTCGCCGGCCGTCATGTGCGGCGACGCCTCGTCCGGCTCGTCGCGCAGCCGCCGGGTCAGCAGCGATAGGCCCAGCACCACTGGGCCCAGCATCAAGACGCGCACGAGCTTGACGAGCGTGCCCAGCTGGACCGCCACGGGGCCCACCGGCGCGGTCGCCGCCAGCACCTGCGGCACCGCATAGACCGTGAGGCCGGCGAGTGCCCCATACTGCACGGCGCTCAGGTGCAGCAGCGGCACGAGGAGCGGCAGGCAGAGCACCACGACCACGCCCAGCACGGCGGTAAAGGCGATCGAGGCCGCGACATCCTCCCCATCCGCGCCGATCACAGGCGCCACCGCGGCGATCGCCGAGTTGCCACAGATGGAGTTGCCGCAGGCGACGAGCGTCGCCAGCCGGCTCGAGAGCCCGAGCAGCCGGCCGAGCCCGTAGCTGGCGCCGATGGCCATCACGACCACGCCGGCGATGCCGAGGAGCAGGCCCGGGCCTGCGGCCAGGACCGTCTGGGCGCTGACGGACGCGCCGAGCAGCACGACGGCGATCTCCAGCAGCGTCTTGGCACTGAAGCTGATGCCAGATCGGTAGCGATGGCTGGGGCTCCAGGCCGTGCGCACCGCCGTGCCGACCAGAATGGCGAGCACGAGGCTCTCGAGCCAGGCGGCGCCGACCAGCCTTCGCTCGGCCATCTCCAGGACGGATGCCGCGATAGTTACCGAGAGACAGAGCGCAACGCCGGGAAGCACCCGCCCTGCCCATCGGAGAGAGGAGCCGTGCGCCGATCGGATGCGATCCAGGAGCGTCGGCGTGGCGGATGGAGCATAGGCGATAAGGGTCATGGGGCACCTTGAGCTGGTCCCGCGGAACCTGAGCCGGTGCTCGACATCGATCCAACGGATTATTATGAACGAATTGATCGTTCTGGGAGATTGGTTGGTTGACGCTGGACCAGCTGCGCATCTTCGTGGCCGTGGCGGAGCGCCAGCACGTCACCGCGGCCGCACGCGCCCTCAATCTGACGCAATCGGCCGTCAGCAACGCCATCGCGGCGCTCGAGCAGCGCCACGATGTCCGGCTCTTCGATCGCGTCGGGCGCGGGGTCGTGCTCAACGAGATCGGGCGAGCCTTCCTGGGCGAGGCAAGGGCCGTGCTCGCACGGGCGGAGCTGGCCGAGGTCGCGCTGACCGACATGGGTGCGCTCAGGCGCGGGCGGCTCGCCATCTTCGCCAGCCAGACGATCGCCAGCTACTGGCTGCCGCAGCGCCTCGTGCGCTTCCACCAGCGCCATCCGGGGATCGAGCTTGACGTCTCGATCGGCAACACCGAGGAGGCGGCTCAGGCCGTGCTGGAAGGTGTCGCCGAGCTCGGCCTCGTCGAAGGTGAGATCGAGCACGGCGCGCTCGCGCAGGAGCAGGTCGGCAGCGACCGCCTCGTCCTTCTCGTGCATCCTGACCATGCCTGGGCCGTCCGCCTCGGGCCCAGCGCCGCCGAGCTCCTGGCCGGCCCCTGGGTGATGCGCGAGCGGGGATCCGGCACGCGCTCCAGTCTCGAGGCGGCGCTCACCTCGGCCGGCTGCGATCCGGCCGGGCTCGAGGTGGCGATGACCCTGCCGTCGAACGAGGCCGTTCTCGCGGCAACGGAGGCGGGCGCAGGCGTCGCAGCGCTGTCGGAGCACGTCGCGCACGCGGCGCTGCTGGCGGGCCGGCTCGTCGAGGTCTCCTACAAGCTCCCGGACCGGCGCTTTCGCATGCTCTGGCACAAGGAGCGCTACCGCACCAAGGCGGCGGACGCCTTCGCATCTCTCCTGCGATGAGCGAGGCTCGTGCGACGGCGGGGCCGCTCCGCCCTCGCCTCAGGCCTGGGTGAGCACCCTCCTCGCGAGCTCGAGGAGATCCTGCTCGCCCGCCTGTCGGCGGTTGGAGCGCAGCATGGCCACGTTCTCGGGTCGTGCCATCTGCGCCGCGAGCTGCTCGGCGGTGAGCTCGTCGAAGCCTTCCCCGCCCAGCGACACCTTCACCCCGACCTGGCGCAGCAGGCGCTCGAAGGCCTCCGGCAGGGCGGAGGCGCTGCCGCTCTCGCCCATGGCCACCGCCGCGCGGGCGAAGCGCCCGTCATCGTCCAGGATGTTCCAGGGCAGCGAGGCCAGCATCGCCAGCCCGACGGCGCGGCCATGGTGGATCGGCCTCAGGGAGGCCAGGGCATGCCCGATGTTGTGGGCGATGGCCGTGCCGGCATTGTCGATGGCGATGCCCGCGAGCGCGGCGGCCAGCAGCATGGCGCTGCGCGCCTCGAGATCGTCCGGCACCTCGACCGCGCGCCGCAGGCTCTGGACGACGAGCCTGATTGCGGCGTGCGCGTAGACGTCGTTGGCCGGTGAGGCGTTGCCGTTGGTGCACGCCTCGAGGGCATGGACAAGCGCGTCGATGCCGGTGGCTGCGGTCAGGGCAGGAGGCAGGCCGACGCAGGCCGTCGGGTCGAGGACCACGAGGTCGGCCTTCATCGTGTCGCCCCAAAGCCAGGCCTTGGCCCCGTCGGCGAGGGTCAGGACGGTGGTTCGCGTCGTCTCGGAGCCGGTTCCGGCCGTGGTCGGCACGCAGATCCTGGGGAGCGGCCCGGATGGCAGCGGGTTGGCGCAGAGCGCGTAGTGGGCAGCGGGCTCGCTGGCCGGGGCGATGGCGGCCACCGTCTTGCCGACGTCGAGGGCCGAGCCGCCGCCCAGCGCCACCACCAGCCCCACCTTCTGCTCGCGCGCGATGGCGGCGGCGGCGTCCGCCTGCGCGGCCGAGGGATCGCTCTTGAAGGCCTCGAAGACGATGACCGACAGATGGGCCGTCTCGAGCGCACGCACGGCCCGCTCGGTCAGCCCGCCGGGCCGAAGGCCGGGATCGGCCACGAGTAACACCGCCTTGGCGTCGGCGGCCAGCTCCTTGGCCAGCGGACCCAGCCGGTCGAGGGCATGCTCCGCGTGGACGATCCGCGGCGTCGCGGCCAGCTCGTACGCCATCAGCTCCTCACCCAGCCGCTCGGCGCCCTACTTGGCCGCCACCGACATCGCGTGCTTCTCGTGGCGGAGGTCCTTGGTCAGCTCGATCAGCTGGGGCTGATCCAGCGTCTCGACCTCGAGGAGCCGCTTGGCACAGCGCTCGAGCACGCCGCGGTTCTCCTCGAGAATCCGCAGCGTGCGGTCGGACAGCGCATCGATGATCCTGCGGACCGCGAGGTCGATCTCCCGCGCGGTGTCCTCGCTGAAGCGCCGCTCGAGATAGGACTGGCCGGGGCTGGGCTGGAGGAAGGGGCTGCGCTCGCTGTCGTAGGCGACCGAGCCCAGCTTCTCGTCCATGCCGTAGCGGGCGACGATGCTGCGCGCGATGTCGGTCGCGCGCACGAGATCGTCCGAGGCACCGGTCGAGAGGTGGTTGAAGACCAGCTTCTCGGCCGCCCGGCCACCCAGGATGACGGCGATCTTGTCCTCGAGCTCCTCCTTGGTCATCAGGAAGCGGTCCTCGGTCGGGCGCTGGATGGTGTAGCCGAGCGCACCGACGCCGCGCGGGATGATCGAGACCTTGTGGATGACATCCTCACCGGGCAGGGCCATGCCGACCAGCGCGTGGCCCATCTCGTGATAGGCGACGATCGTGCGCTCCTTGGGATTGAGGAGCCGGTTGCGCTTCTCCAGGCCGGCGACGATGCGCTCGATCGCGCGCGTGAAGTCGTCGAGGGTGATCGCCGTGCCCTTGCGCCGCGTCGCCAGCAGCGCCGCCTCGTTCACGAGATTGGCGAGATCGGCGCCGGAGAAGCCCGTCGTGAGCGCTGCCACCTGGTCGAGATCGACCTCGGCGTCGAGCTTCACCTTCTGGACATGCACCTCGAGGATCTGCCTGGCGGCCCCGCTTGTCCGGGCGGTCGACCAGGATCTGCCGGTCGAAGCGGCCGGCGCGCAGCAGGGCCGGGTCGAGGATCTCCGGACGGTTGGTGGCGCCCAGCAGGACGACGCCCTCGGAGGGATCGAAGCCGTCGAGCTCGGTCAGGAGCTGGTTCAGGGTCTGCTCGCGCTCGTCATTGCCGCCGGGCTGGCCGAAGGGGCTGCGGGCCCGGCCCAGCGCGTCCAGCTCGTCGATGAAGATGATGGCGGGAGCGGCCTTCGCGTGCCTGCTCGAAGAGATCGCGCACGCGGGCGGCGCCGACGCCCACGAACATCTCGACGAACTCCGAGCCCGAGATCGAGAAGAAGGTCACCCCGGCCTCGCCGGCCACGGCCTTGGCCAGCAGCGTCTTGCCGGTGCCCGGCGGGCCCACCAGCAGGATGCCCTTGGGCATGCGCGCGCCGAGCGTGCTGTAGGACTTGGGGTCCTTCAGGAACTCGACGATCTCCTGAAGCTCGTCCTTGGCCTCGTCGATGCCGGCCACGTCCTTGAAGGTCACCTTGGTGTCCTTCTCGACGTAGATCTTGGCCTTCGACTTGCCGACCGACATGAAGCCGCCGAGACCCTGCTTGTCGGCGAACTTGCGGAAGAAGAACATCCATATCGCGAAGAAGATGACGATCGGCACGATCCAGGAGAGCAACGAGCGAAGGAAGGTGTTCTCGGCCGTCCCGATGAACTTGACGTCGTATTTGGAGAGCTGCTGGGCGAGCTGGGGGTCGATTCTCGGCGTGAGGAACTGGGTCTTGCCGTCGCGCGCTTTCTTGAAGGTGCCGGTAATATACTGCTGGTTGACCGTCACCTGCTCGACGTCACCCTCCTTGAGGAAGGTCTCGAACTGGTTGTAGGGCACCACCTCGGTCTGGCCGCGCCTCGGTCATCCAGTCCTGCACCAGCAGGAGCAGCAGAACGGCGCCGATCACGTACCAGATGTGCCATTGATGCTTCGTTTCCATCGGCGGGCGTTCCTCGAGCTGTCGGACGACGGGCGGCCGGCCGGAGGCCGCCAATCGCCTGGTGTTGCGGCGCCCTCAACCGGCTGCCGGATCGAGCCCGTTCAGCAGGAACGCCGCAGGCCCGAGCCGCGCCTTCGACTGAGGCCAGTCGATCGCCTGGCGGTCCTGGATCAGCTCGCGGCAGCGGCCGATCGTCGAGCCGGATGTCCGCGGTCAGCTCCGCCGGCGTCAGCTTTCCGTCGTGGTTGACGTCGTAGCTGGCGAAGAGCTGGTCAAGCCCCACGAGCTGGAGCGCCAGGAGCCCGAGCATCAGCCCGCGTCGGTCCGGCTCGGCGAGCGAGCCCTGGTTGGCCAGCGCCCAGTCGTTGACGAGGCTCTGCATGCGCTGGACCTCCTCCAACGACAGGGTTCCGTCATGGTCCGTATCGGCGTAGGCGAAGCTGCGCGTGAAGCAGGCGCGCGCGGGCCCCACGGCGCAGAAGGGGCCGATCTGCCGGGCGAAGCGATCGAAGCTTTGAAGTGCCGCCGGGTCGCTGGGCGCGGCGATGGCGGCTGATCCGGCGACAGGCCAGGATCAGGCCCCAAAGAGCGCGGCGGGCGAGCTTGAGCGGGTCTTGCATGCCGTCACTATAGTCCAGTCTCCGACGATCTCGGGCAACCCCTAGCCGCCTTCCGCGCTGTCACCCGGGACGAGAGCCGCTTGAGCTCGTAGAGCAGATCGAGGGCAGCCCTCGGGCTGAGGTCGTCCGGCTGCCACGTTGCGCAGTGCTGCCTCCAGGGGCGAGGGGCCGGTCGATGTCACCTCTGCCGGGGGCTTGCGCAGGGCGGCGGCAAAGAGCGGCAGATCATCGGCCAGAGCTGCCGGCGCCGAGCTCGCCTCGCCGGCCTCGAGGCGCTGCAGCACCTCGCTCGCCCGCTCCGTCACCGCCTGTGGCAGGCCCGCCAGCCTCGCCACGTGGATGCCATAGGATCGGTCCGCGGTGCCTTGTGCCACCTCGTGGAGAAAGACGACGTCCCCCTGCCACTCCTTGACCCGCATGGTGTGGGGGGCGAGGCCCGGCAGCTTGGCCGCGAGCGCGGTAAGCTCGTGATAGTGGGTGGCGAAGAGCCCGCGGCAGCGGTTGATCTCGTGCAGATGCTCGACCACCGCCCAGGCCAGGGAGAGCCCGTCATAGGTGGCGGTGCCGCGCCCGATCTCGTCCAGGATGACGAAGCTCTGCGGCCCCGCCTGATTGAGGATCGCCGCGGTCTCGACCATCTCCACCATGAAGGTGGAGCGGCCGCGCGCCAGGTCGTCGGCGGCGCCGACCCGCGAGAAGAGCCGGTCGACGACGCCGATCCGCGCCGTGCGCGCGGGCACGAACGAGCCCATCTGCGCCAGCAGCACGATGAGCGCGTTCTGGCGCAGAAAGGTGCTCTTGCCCGCCATGTTGGGCCCGGTCAGGAGCCAGAGGCGGCTCGTCTCGTCGAGCGTGAGATCGTTGCCCACGAAAGGCTGCCGCTCGCGCGCCAGCGCCTCCTCGACCACCGGGTGCCTGCCCTCCTCGATGACGAGCTCCAGACCGTCCAGGATCTGGGGCCTCACCCAGCGACGGGCGATCGCCAGCTCCGCCAGGGAGGCGGCGACGTCGAGCTCGGCCAGCAGATGCGCCGTGGAGGCCACCGTCTCGGCGGCGCCGACCACCTCGCCCACGAGCGCCTCGAACAGGGTGAGCTCCAGCGCCTGGGCGCTTTCCGCCGCGGTCGCGATCCGGCTCTCGAGGTCGCCCAGCTCGACGGTGGTGAAGCGCGTGGCGCCGGCCATGCTCTGGCGCTGGACGAAGCTCTCCGGGATCTTGGCCCGCTGCGCGCTCGACACCTCCACATAGTAGCCGAGCAGGTTGTTGTGGCGGATCTTGAGCGAGGCGATGCCCGTGCTCTCGCGGTAGCCGGCCTCGAGCGCCGCGATCTTGCGGCGCGCCTGATCGCGCAGCAGGCGAAGCTCGTCCAGCTCGGCGGAGAGCCCGGCACGGATGAAGCCGCCGTCGCGGGCGAGGAGAGGGGGCTCCTCGACGAGGCTCGTCAGAAGCTTTTCTCGTAGCGCATCCGTCCTCGGCAGCCGGCGGACGATCGCCTTGAGGGCCTCGGGCGCCTCGACCAGGAGGTCGCTCACCCGCTGGGCGCGCTCCAGCCCGTGGCCGATCGCCAGGAGATCGCGCGGGCCGCCACGGCCCAGCGCCAGGCGGGACAGCGCGCGCTCGAGATCGGGGCAGCGCCGCAGCAGCGCGCGCAGGGCGTCGCGTCGCTCCTGGTCGAGCGCGAAGGCCTCGAGCTGATCCTGCCGCTCGCGGATCGGCTCCACCACCGTCAGCGGCGCCGCCAGCCGGTCCGCCAGCAGCCTTGCGCCCGCGCTCGTGACGGTGCGGTCGATCACGGCGAGCAGGCTGCCCTCCCGCGCGCCCGAGAGCGTCTGCGCGAGCTCGAGGTTGCGCCTCGTGGCCGCATCGAGCCTCAGCACGTCGGCCGCCTCGATCCGGGCCGGAGGCCCGAGCCGCGGCAGCATCCCCTTTTGGGTCAGCTCGAGATAGTCGAGAAGAGCGCCGGCGGCGCCGATCTCGGCGCGCGTGAAGGCGCCGAACGCGTCGAGCGCCTGGACGCCCAGAAAGCCGGCCAGCCGCCGCTCGGCCGCGACGCTGTCGAAGCTCTGGTCGCGGGCGAGGGTCACACGCTCGCCCAGCTCGGCCAGAATTGGCCGCAGGCCGGGGTCGGCGGCCAGCCGCTCGCCCGTCACGAGCTCGCCGGGATCGACGCGCGCGAGCAGCGACGGCAGGGCATCGGCCGTGGTCGCCTCGGTCCAGAAACCGCCCGTCGAGATGTCGACCCAGGCGAGCCCGAAGCCGGCCTGGCTGCGGGCGAGCGCCGCCAGGTAGTTGTGGCGGCGGGCCTCGAGGAGGCCGTCCTCGGTCAGTGTGCCGGGCGTCACGATGCGCACGACATCGCGGCGGACCAGGGACTTCCCCGGCCGTTTGCGGGCGGCGGCGGGGTCCTCGAGCTGCTCGCAGATGGCGACCTTGAAGCCCTTGCGGATCAGCCGGTGCAGGTAGGTCTCGGCGTTGTGCACCGGCACGCCGCACATCGGGATGTCCTGGCCCTGGTGGCGGCCGCGCTTGGTGAGCGCGATGTCGAGCGCCGGCGCGGCGCGGCAGGCATCCTCGAAGAACAGCTCGTAGAAATCGCCCATGCGATAGAAGAGGAGCGCGTCCGGATGCGCTGCCTTCAGCGCCTGATACTGGGCGATCATCGGGCTGGCGGCGCGGTCCGCAGGCTCCTTCTCCTGATCACGCTCGGCGCTTCGCGTCATGGTTGAGTTGTCTCTTGAATTTTTCTCGCAGATTGCGTAGCCTGCGATCCTAGCGTGGGATCCATACGATCGCGCGCGCTTCAGGGGCCTTCGCGTCGGTCGAGCCGTGACTCTCGATAGGGATTCGAGTGGGGAGCGGAGACATGCACGCACGCGATCCTTTGACGATCGCGGCTGCCCTCGGCAGGGCAGCGCGATCTCCACGTCTGGCCGTGCCATGACCGCAGGCGCGGCGCTGGCCGGCGCATTCCTGGAGGAGAGCCTCGGCGCTGAGGCCGAGCCCGCCCAGCGCCTCGCGACCGCGCTGGCACGCCGCGTGGAATACCTCACCTGGGCGGACCGGGCCAGGGTCCTGGACGAGTTCTTCTGGACCGAGGCCCGTGCGCGACTCCCGATCGAGGTCGTGACGGCGGTCGTCAATCGCCAAGCATCGACGCTCGGCTCGACGCCGGTCGACGCCTATGCCCGCCTCTGCACCCACGTCCTGACCGGCACGCTGCTCGCGTTGGACGAGCCGGCCGGCATTGCCGCCGTCGAGCAGGCGTTGACCTACGTCCTCTCGCGCCGCTCGGAGCACCAGGAGGCGGCGCTCGACTGGATCGCCGCGACCCGATGCCCGACCCTCCAGGAGCACCTGACGCGCCTGCCGGGCTACGCCTTTCTCCTTCTGACTGCGAGTGGCAGCGATTCGGCCGAGACCTTCATGGCGCGCGACGCCTTTTGGGCAGCGCTTCTCGGCCGGGGCTGATACGCAGGAGGGCGAGGGCGTCTTCTTCCCGCCCGGCGCTACTCGATGATGCCGCAGGCGAGCCTAGCACCACCGCCGCCGAGGGCCTTGGGCTGGTCGCTGTAATTGTCGCCGCCGGCGTGGATCATGAGAGCGAGGCCCTCGAGGCGGCTCGGATCGGTGATGCGCGGTGCCGTGACGGCCTCGGTGGCGGTCCCGTCCGCCGCGACGACCAGGACGGGCAGATCACCCAGATGCCCCTTGCCGTCGGGCCCCTCGTGACGGCCGGCCTTGTCGGGATCCCAGTGGCCGCCGGCCGCGAGTGCCGGCACCGTCTTGCCGTCTTGCTGGCCCGGCGCGCAGCTGCCCTTCGCATGCACGTGGAAGCCGTGCTCGCCCGGCGGCAGATCCTTCAGGTCGGGCTTGAAGACGGTGCCGTCCGGGCCGCCCGTGATCTCGACCGTGCCGATCGTGGCACCCGGCCCCTCGGGCGTCGCGAGCTGCATCGTGGCCTCGAGCGCCTGCGCGGCGCCGGCCCCGAGGATCAGGAAGAGCGAGCCGCACAAGGCGGTCGTAAGAGCTGGACGCATCGGTTTGGTCCTTTCCCGAGCCCGCATGGGCTTTCTTCGGTTCGCTGGAAACAGGATGCCATCCGGAGGATGGCGTCAGCCGTCCGAGGTCCGGGCGGGCCCCGGGCTCGCGCTCAGTCCTCCGTCAGCCAGTTGGGCGCAAAATAGTGCTTCAGCTCCCGCTCCCGCGCGGCGAGCTGACCGGTCCGACGCCAAGCGTCCAGCATCGCTCGCGTCGGCGTCCGGGTGGCGATCTTGGGCCCACCCGGCGCGAAGGGTCCAATTCTATAGTGCACCGGCAGGCCCTTGGCCCGGTCGATTCCGGCAAGGCTGCAGTCGAGGCCCGGCGCCCCGCGCTGCTCGTCCGGGCCGTACTCCGTCAGGAAGACGTGCTGGCCGATCGTCGCGGTTCGCTTGCGCCGGGCGAACCAGGAGCAGTTGCCGGGGTCCATCAGACGCGGATTGACGAAGTAGAGCGCCCCTTGAGTAGGATCGGAGCCGTCCGACGCGTGTCGCTTGGCGAGGGCCAAGGCCTCCGCCAGCGCCTTCCTGTCCGCCTGGCCCCGCACGACAACCACTTGGTCCGGCCTGTAGCGATCGGGAGCGAGCAAGGCTGCCCTCAGCGCCGGCAACTCGTCGACCGGCTGGAACTGGCCGGGCTCGACCGCGACGGCACAGTCATCGCCGGGAAAACGGGAGTCGCGGGCCCTGTTCCGCACCACCTGCATGACAGCTGCCATGCCGGCCGCGCCCTCGCCGGCCGCCTCGGCATAGGCGATGAGAGCAAGGCAGCGCGTGTCGCGCTCCGGGGGCACGGCCGACGCAGCGGGACACCACGCAAGCAGGAGGGCCACGCCTGCGCCGGCGAGCCAGCTTGCCTGTGGATACGGCCGTCGCATCGCGGCCATGCGTTTCCTTCCCCCTGAGCCGATCGAGCCCAGGAAGCCTGAAGCCGACCCCGTGCGCAAGCCGCTGCTCCACCTGGACACCCGAGCCGGCGGGCGATACCGGGATGAAGGCGATCCGCCGGCCCGAAACGCCGGCCGCCTGGAGGTGGGGGAGACCTCGGCATGATGGGCGGTCCGCCCAGCGCCTTGCGACAAAGCTGGCCATGCCGCCTGGCGGCCGGAAGGGCCGTGCCCATTCTCGTCGTCGTCGCAGCGCTCCTCGTCATCTGGTACGCGGCCGCTGTCTGGCTCAACGCCCCGCAGGTGCTCGACCGCTATGCGCGCGGCAAGACCGAATGGACCGCGAGCGGCCTCGTCGCCGACACGCTCTCGATGGAGCGACCGGTGTTGCCGGCACCACACCAGATCCTCGCCGAGATGAGAAAGACGATCCTCGACACGGCGCCGACATCGCGCCGCTCGCTCCTGTTCCACGCCTGGGTGACGCTCTCCTCGACCCTGGTGGGCTTCGTGCTGGGCACGCTCCTGGGCTGCGCGCTCGCCATCGGCATCGTCCACGTGCCGACGCTCGAGCGCTCGCTCCTTCCCTGGATCATCACCTCGCAGACGATCCCGATCCTGGCCATAGCACCCATGGTCATCGTCGTGCTGGGCGCCATCGGCCTCACCGGGCTTCTGCCGAAGGCCATCATCTCCACCTATCTCTGCTTCTTCCCGGTCGCGATCGGCATGGTGAAAGGCCTGCGCTCGCCCGACCGGCTGCAGCTCGACCTGATGCGCACCTACAGCGCCACCACGACCGAGACCCTGTGGCTGCTGCGCTGGCCCTCGGCCCTCTCGTTCCTCTTCGCGAGCCTCAAGGTCGCGGTCGCGATCAGCCTCGTCGGCGCCATCGTCGGCGAGCTGCCGACGGGCGCCCAGGCCGGCCTCGGGGCGCGCCTGCTCTCGGGCTCCTACTACGGCCAGACGGTGCTGATGTGGGCGGCCCTGGTCACCGCCTCGCTGCTCGCGGCCATCCTGGTCGCCCTCGTCGGCGTCGCCGAGCGCGTCGTGATGCGGCGCATGGGCACGGCCGCGTGAGCGCCGCCTCGCAAGGCCTGGCGGGCTTTGTGATCCTCGCGGTCGCGGGCCTCCTGCTGCCGTTGGGCCCGGCCGGCTGGTGGTTCGAGCACCCCTTGCCGCTGGCGCTGGCCGCGCTCGTGCTCGCCGCCGGCATCTGGTGCCATGCCAGCGGCCGGCGCGGCCTCGAGGCCGGCCTCCTGGTCGCGGCGGCCGTCCTCGTCGGCTCGGCCGCCCCCCTCCTTCTCGTCCTGCAGGGCGGCGCCCTCGGTGCCGGCAGCATCGGCCTTTGGATCTTTCTCCTGGCGCTCTTCGTGCTGGCCTGGCAGGCGATGGCGATCCTGGCGGGCCAGACGGCAGCGGATCGCCGCTGGCAGCGCGCCGGCAGGCTGCTCGTCCCGGTGCTCTTCGGCGCGGGCCTCCTCTATGTCTGGGAGCTGGCGGTTCGCGCCTTCGACATCCCGCGCGTCCTGCTGCCGGCACCCTCGGCCATCGGGCTGGCGCTCGCGCACCACGGCCCGATCCTCGCCGCGGACTTTCGCCAGACCTTCCTCAAGGCGGTGATCCCGGGCTGGATCATGGGCTGCGGATCGGGCTTCCTCGTGGCCGTGCTGGTGGATCGCGTGCCGTTCCTCCAGCGCGGCCTCTTGCCTTTCGGCAACCTCGTCTCGGCCCTGCCGATCGTCGGCGTGGCGCCCATCATGGTCATGTGGTTCGGCTTCGACTGGCAGTCGAAGGCCGCGGTCGTCGTCGTCATGACCTTCTTCCCGATGCTGGTGAACGCCGTGACCGGGCTCGCCAACGCCGGGCGCATCGAGCGCGACCTGATGCGCTCCTACGCCGCCGGCTACCTGACGACGCTCGTGAAGCTGCGGCTGCCGACGGCGCTCCCCTTCGTCTTCAACGCGCTCAAGATCAACAGCACCCTGGCGCTCATCGGCGCCATCGTCGCCGAGTTCTTCGGCACGCCCATCGTCGGCATGGGCTTTCGCATCTCGACCGAGGTGGCACGCATGGACCTCGACATCGTCTGGGCCACCATCACCGTGGCGGCGGTCGCGGGCTCGCTCTTCTATGGGCTCCTGGCCCTGATCGAGCGCAGCCTCACCTTCTGGCATCCTTCCTACCGCGACTGAGCCCGCATGGTCGCACCAGGGGCGTCGGTCCGCCCGATCGAGGTGCGCTGACAAGCTGCCCGGGCTATGCTTCAACATCAGGCAGCCGGTGAAGCGTGACCGAGCGGTGGCGAGAAGGGGGGATGAGGATGAGGACGGGCAGCCTTGCCGTTGCGGCGGTCCTGCTGTTGGCAAGTGGCGCCGCGCATGCGGCCGACAAGCTCACCCTGCAGCTCAAATGGGTCACGCAGGCGCAGTTCGGCGGCTACTACGTCGCCCAGGACAAGGGCTACTACAAGGACGAGGGGCTCGACGTGACGATCAAGCCCGGCGGCCCGGACGTGGCCCCGGAGCAGGTGATCGCCGGCGGCGGTGCCGACGTCGTGGTCGACTGGATGCCGGCCGCGCTCGCCGCCCGTGAGAAGGGCGTGCCGCTCGTCAACATCGCCCAGATCTTCAAGAAGTCGGGCCTCGAGCTCACCTGCCGCAAGGACACCGGCATCAAGGACCCCAAGACCGACTTCAAGGGCAAGACGCTGGGCGTCTGGTTCGCCGGCAACGAGTATCCTTTCTTGTCGTGGATGGCCCATCTCGGCCTCAAGACCACGGGCGGGCCCGACGGGGTGACGGTCCTGAAGCAGGGTTTCAATGTCGATCCGCTGCTGCAGAAGCAGGCCGACTGCATCTCGACCATGACCTACAACGAGTACTGGCAGATCATCGAGGCCGGCGTGCCGGCAAGCGAGCTGACCGTCTTCAAATATGAGGACGAGGGCGTCGCGACGCTCGAGGACGGCCTCTACGTCCTCCAGAAGAGCCTCCAGGACCCAAAGATGGTCGACCGCCTGGCGCGCTTCCTGAAAGCGTCGATCAAGGGCTGGGAGTACGCCAAGGAGCATCCCGACGAGGCGGCGAAGATCACCCTCGACAATGACGCCACGGGTGCGCAGACCGAGGCCCACCAGCAGCGCATGATGGCCGAGATCGACAAGCTCCTGGCCGACGATCCGGCCAAGATCGGCTATCTCGATCCCGCCGACTACGAGCGCACCGTGAAGGTGCTGCTCTCTGGCGGCTCCGACCCGGTCATCTCGAAGCAGCCGCAGGGTGCCTGGACCCACCAGATCTGGGACGCGATGCAGAAGCCCTGAGGCCTCGGCGTCGTGCACGGGCGCGGCCCGAGGAGCGCTCGGCGGGCGAGGGTGGCGAGCGCTTCGGAGCAAGGCAAGTCCCTGGCCGGCACCCGCCCCCCGATGAGGCGGCGGACTGCGGTGGCCACTGGCCCGATCTGCCTGTGGAATAGGTCGAGCCCTCAACGTGGGCGCCGCTGGACGGCGACGAGGGCCGCCTCGTTCCGAGGGCGCGACAGGCAATGGGCGGCAGCCGGGGCCGTCGTCCCGCCAAGCGGCCGCTATGCGTCCTGCCGCGCCATGGTCAGGCGAGCCATGCCCGCCAGCCGCCCGGCGGCCTCACGCCGGCTGGGGACCCGGTGATCAGGTCCGCGGCGCGCCCGGCTCGCAGATGTCCTTGACCGATTGGAGCACGGCTTCCGGGGCGAACACCCGCTCGAGCCAGCCCTCCCGGAAGATCTGGGGCTTCGCCAGCTCGATGGCCCGCAGGGCACCGTCCGAGAAACGACCCTCGGGGAAGACGTCGAACGCGATCGACAGTCCGATCGTGAGGTGACCCAGCAGGAAGTCGACTGCCGCCTGCGCCGGCACGCCGCGCCGTGCCGCCTCGTCAGCCGCCTCGCGCAGCGCGATGCACATCGTGATCGCGGTCGTCTCCGAGAGCGCGGGCTCCAGGATCGCAATCTGCTCCACGGTGCAGCGGTGTGCGCGCATCACCGGCTTGTAGATCGTCCGCGCCACCTCCTCGCACAGCGCGTAGTGCTCATCGGGCCCCTGCATCAGCGCGCAGACGATGTGCTGCTTGGCAGTGACCCCGCCGAAGAAGTCCCGCTTGGCCTCCGCGGTGGTCTCGTCGTTGAAGATCGGCGGGTGGCAGGGGTGGGTCACGAAGTAGGTGAGCTCCGGCCGATCAGGCATCTCGCCCGCATGAGGGGCGGCGGCGTCGAGGACGATAAGCGCCGTGCCGGGCCGCACCTTGTCGACGATGCCGTGCGCGATCTTGCCGATGAGCCGGTCGGGCACGGCCATGAGCACGACGTCGGCTCCCGCCAAGGCACGGTCCTGGTCGATGCAGTCGACGCCGACCGAGGATTTGAGGCGCCGGCGGCCCTCCTCCGAGATCTCGACATGCTCGACCTCGAAGCGCGAGCCCTTGAGGTTGGTGGCGAGGCGGACTCCCATCTTGCCGCCGGCGCCGAGCAGCGCGATCTTCGTCATTCCAAGGTTCTCCCCAGTTCCTTCGGTTTCAGCCGGCCGCGCCGCCGCTCTTGACGGCGCAGAAGTAGTCGGGGGCGCCGATCTGGCCGCCCTTCAAAGCGATCACGAGCCCTGCGTGCGCCGGGTCGTCCGAGTGCGCCTGGCATAAGGGAGCGCCGGGGCTGACGGGCGCCAGGGCCGTGAGCGCGTAGATGCCGAGCATCAGCGTCGCATGGCCGGACGTGTCGCCGCCGGCGATGGCCGCACGCGTCAGCCTGGCTTCGCGGAGCACGCGGTCGAGAAGCCGGCCGAGGCCTGCGCCGATCCGGTCGTTGACGACGCCCGCCGGCAGCCTGTGGGCCTCGGCGGCCGTGGCGAGGGCCGCGACGGCGGGGTCGTCCGGGCCGGCGGCCGTGAAGACGAGCGGGTCCCGGCCCTCGCCGATCGCGGCCAGGGAACGCTCGGCCGCCCGTCCGAGCTCGCGCTCCCATGCCGCCGTGTCGACGGCGCGGGCCACGTCGAGCCGGATGCCCGCGAAGCCGTTCCGTTCGGCGAAGGCGATCTGCGCCGCCGTGACCGGCGAGCAGGAGCCCGAGACGCAGGCGATGCGCTCCGCCGGCGGGGCCCGGAACACCTTCTCGGGCTGATCCTTGAGCCCGGCCGCCTGCCAGTGGGCGACGAGGGCGTACTCGATGCCCTGCGAGCCCACGGCCAGGAGGTGCTGGCCCCGCTGCTGCCACACAAGCCGGCCGGCCTCGGCCAGGGTCTCGTCGTCGACCACGTCGAGCGCGACGATCTCGGCCCCCCCGGCCAGCTCCCGGGCAAGGGCCGAATCCGCCGCGCCGTGCTTCATGGCAACGAGGTCGACGAGGCCGATATGCCGGTCGGTCTGCTTTGCGAGGTGGAGCCTTACGTCGGCCTCGTCCATCGGCGTCACGGGGTGGCGCGCCATGGTCGGATGCCGGTCGAGCCGGTAGGCAACCCCATTCACCGCCGCGAACAGGTTGCCGAAGGCCTGGTAGCGCGCGATCGCCGGCGCCGCGACCACCAGCGGGTGCCAGGCGCCGCCGAGAATGGGCGTGGCGAGCTCGATCGCCCGACCGATCGAGCCGACATGCGGTGCCGAGTCGAAGGTCGAGCAGACCTTGTAGTGCGCGATCGGGGCGCCGAGCGCCGCCAGCGCATGAAACACCGGCGGCAGGTGCTCGTCCATCCAGTCCGGACCCTTCGAGCGCGCCACGCCCGCGACGCCGATGGCGCGGTAGCCCTCGAAACGGGCGAGCCGCTCGGGCGTCGGCACGTCGAGGAACAGAACGGTCGGCAGACCGGCGAAGGTGAGGACCTCCATGACGGACGTCGAGCCGGTGAAGTCGTCGCCGTAGAAGCTCAGGAGGAGGCCTTCCGGCAGGCCCCGGGCCGCGTCGGCGCTCATGCGCCGCGGGGCCTCAGCGCCGCGGCGAGGGCGGGGCGCTCCCGCGCGTGCTCGGCCAGCGGGATGCCGGCCGCGGCCGCCTCCCAGGCCTCGCGCAGGCTCGCCACGCCGGCCGCCGGCCCGTCCGGATGCGCCAGGATCCCGCCCCCGGCGGTGACGATCAGGTCCGCCGAGCCCAGGCCCACGTAGGTGCCGGGCGCCTGCCTGACCGTCTGGCCGGAGGAGAAGACCGGCACGGCGAGGCAGGGCTTGGCCGCGAACATCGGTGTCAGGCAGGCTTTCGCCGAGGCCATCACGCTCGCGTCGTCCTCCGCGAACTTGCTCTGTAGGCCGTTGACATGCATGTGGTCGGCGCCGGCCAGCCGCCAGATCTTCTGCCAGGCCACGTAGGACCAGCCCAGCACCGGGTGGCGGGTAAGCGCGCCCCAGCCGTTGCGGTGGGCATGGATCGGGAGCTGCGCGAAGCGGCCGAGCTCGATCATGCCGGCGAGCCCGACCGAGTTCAGGCTCGCCATGACGCAGGTGCCGCCGAGGGAGAGCACGAGGTCGTGCCGGCGGCGCATCTGGTCCAGCTCGCCGGTGAGGTTGAGCGCCACCATCACCTTCTTGCCGGTCCGTTGCGCGTGCTCGTCCACCACCCGCAGGACCGCTCGCGCGCGTTCGTCGAACGGGCAGTGGGGTCCGTCGGCCTGCAGCTCGTCGTCCTTCACGAAGTCGATCCCGGCCTCGCACAGGGTCCGCACCAGGGCTGCCGTCTCCTCCGGGCCAAAGCCGACGCTGGGCTTGACGATGGTGCCGATCAGCGGGCGCCGCTTCGACGCCGGCGAGCCGGCGGGTGCCCTCGATCCCGAACTTCGGGCCGGGGTAGGCGTCGGCGAACGCGGTCGGCAGGCGGAGGTCGAGCAGGCGCAGGCCCGAGAGCTGCATGAGCTCGAACAGGTTGCCTGCGACTGTGGCCAAAAGGTTGGGCAGGGAGGGACCGAGGTTGTCGAGCGGCCAGGAGAGGGTGACGCGCGCCCGGCGCCATACGGGCGCGCCGCCCTTCGGCACGGCTGCCCAGGGCAGCGACGGGCCCGGCACTTCCTCGACGACCTCGAGCGCCTCGACCCGTGCGGCCGCCCGAGCCTTCAGCTCGGGGGTCTCGCCCGGGACCGGCACGAAGGTGCCGCTCGATTGCTCGCCGGCCATGACCTCCGCCGCCTGAAGCGGGTCGAAGGCGGTCTCGAGCAGGTAGTCGGCCTCGATGCGGACAGGATCGCTCACGACAGGGTCTCCCGGCTCTTGCCCTCCACCGCGGCAGCCTGCGACGGCCTCCGGCCGACAGTCGATGGATCACCCGCAACCTCGGCGGATGAGGGCATGGGGGTTACTCCAGCAGGATCAGCGCGGGGGAGGGGTCCATTCTCAAGCAGAGGCAGGGCAGCATATTTGCCCTGGCGCTGCCAGCGTCCGCGGGCCGCTACCGGTATGCTCATTGAGCCAAACCGCCGTCCAGAGCAACGTGTGCGGGGGAGCCGTAGCGCTGAGGCCCTTTCGCCTCGCTGCCTGCCAACGCCCCTGGTGGATGGCGATGGCACACGAGCTAGCTGCTTTCTCGGATCGAGCGTGGCGCCCGTCCGCGTGCTCTCGTAGGTCGCCTCGATGAGCCAGAGCGTCTCGAGGTTGTCCCGCGCGGACATTTCCGGCTCGCGACCTTCGCGCAGGCGTTCGACGAAATTCGCCTGTATGTTGCGCACGCTCTCCTGGACGTTGTGCCAGGGCGCGAAGCCCAGGCGAGGAGCTGGGGAGAGACGTCGACCTCCTCGTCCCCGGCGCTGTTGCCACGGTGAGCCGGTAGCCCGGGCGCAGCCGGATGGTTCCCGCCTCGCCGTCGATCTCGACCAAAGTCTCGGGAAACGGCTCGACCGCGAGCCGGGTCGCGTAGCTGCACTCGACGATGCTCGTGGCGCCGAGCCCGTGGCCGAGCAGGATCGCCGCCACGTCCTGGCCGCGGATCGCCTAGTCGACCCGGTGGGTCCGGGCGCTGAGCCGGTCGGCGTCGCCAAGGAGGAACCGGGCAATGTCGAGGATATGGATGCCGAGGTCCTCAACGATGAAGCGCTCGCCGGCGAAGACATCGAAGGCGGAGCGTAACGAGAGCCGCCCGAAGGACGGCCGGTCGATCACCCCCTCGTCGATCGGGTGGCGGACATCCCGGATGGGCGTCTGCCAGCGGAAGTTCTCGTGGACCATCAGGCACAACACCGGCGGCCTCGCAGGCCGCGACCATGGCGCGGGCGTCCTCGAGCGTCGCGGCTCCGATCCTGTCATCTCCAAGGCGCCGCAGGGTGCTTGGACCCGTCAGGTCTGGGAGGCGAAGCAGAAGCCCTGAGCTCTCGTCCCGGGCACGCTTGCGCTCGCGGGGCTGTCATGGCACCGAGCGATGAGCTCGCGAAGCTGTTCATTTTGAACACCTCTTCGCTGTGCGCAGCCGGCGAGTTAGGTCAATCTACCTGTAATTTGCTTGCATGCGTCAAGATGCCGGCGGGCCATCGTGTGGCGGCGATGGTGGGCGGGGAGGCGATGAGCGGCGGCCTGAAGCGGAAGCTGGACCAGCTGGGTGACCTCGGCTGGGACAACCCGATCTTGCAGCAGATCTCGACGCGGCTCCTGGTGGCGCGGAGGCGGATCGGGAGGAGCGATGAATTCGTCGTCATCTCTGTGGCCGAACGCATGAGGGCGGGAGAAGCCGCCCTATGTCGGAGGAAATGACGCTACCGGACGGTCCGGACAAGCATGCGCGTCATTCTCGACGATGCAGCGTTGGGCTGGCCGCCCTGGGGTGGAGCCGCTCAGGTCCTGCACAATAGGACGGGACGACCGAAGACAAGAAAAGACAAGCTGCGCGAAGATTGATCAGGGAAGGAAGGGCGATGCGAAAGCTCAACGTGGCACTGATCGGCACCGGCTTCGCAGGCAAGGCGCATGCGATAGCCATGGCGGCGATGCCCGTCTATTTCTGGCCACCGCCGGCTATCGCGGTCCGCAAGGTCGTGGTCGACGTCACGGAGGACCTCGCGCGCACCGCGCGGGACCGCTTCGGCTTCGAGGCCCATGCCACGCGCTGGCAGGACGTGGTCCACCGGCCCGACATCGACATCGTCGACATCTGCACGCCCAACAGCACGCATGCGGAGATCGCGATCGCGGCCGCCAAGGCCGGAAAGCACATCCTCTGCGAGAAGCCGATGGCGGTGTCCTCCGCCGAGGCCAGGCAGATGGTGGAGGCGGTGCGGGCGGCGGGCGTGGTCAACATGGTCGGGCTCAACTACCGCCACACGCCGGCCGTCGTGATGGCAAAGAAGATCATCGACGAGGGGCGGATAGGTACCATCCTGAGCTACCGCGGCACCTTCCTGCAGGACTGGTCGGCCGATCCCGGCACGCCGCTGTCGTGGCGCTTCCAGAGGGCGTACGGAGGCGGCGCGCTCGGCGATATCGGGGCGCATATCCTGGACACGACGATCTTCCTCCTTGGCGACATCTCGGCCGTCAACGCCGTCGCGCGCACGCTGGTGCCGGAGCGGCCCGCTCAGACCGGCGCCTACGACAAGATGGGCGGCGCCGACAAGTCAGGCGGAGGGCCGACGATGCCGGTCGACGTCGAGGACGACGTGCGGGCGCTGGTCCGATTCAAGAGTGGCGTCGTCGGCTCGATCGAGGCGAGCCGCAACACCTACGGGCATTCCTGCAAGCTGGGCTTCGAGATCTACGGCAGCGCCGGGGCGCTCGCCTTCGATTACCAGCGCTTGGGCGAGCTCCAGGTGATGTACGCTTCCGATCCTCCCGACTCGCGCGGCTTCCGCACCGTCCTGATGGGCAGCGACCATCCATTCGGCGAGAATTTCTGGCCGGTGCCGGCGATCGGCGTCGGCTACGCCGACATCAAGGCGATCGAGACCTTCAAGCTCGTGAGCGCCATCGCCGAAGGCAAGCCGGCGGCGCCGGATTTCCATGCCGGATACAGGCTCGCACGGATCAGCGACGGCATGCTCGAATTGAGCAGGACGCAGGCTTGGGTCGGCACGGAGGACTAGGCGGATGGGGCAGTGCCGATGTCGGTGGCCGCGTGCCTGGATGCCGCAACAGGGTGAGGGCGCAATGCCATCCTTGACGGATGGCCGCAAGAGGTAGAGGCAACATCAGCTCCGCTATCAGAGAGCGTCATCAGGGAGGATAAGATGAAGTCCAGGACGGATCGCAAGATCGGATCAGGCTGGGGCCAGATCGGGCGCCGCTCGGCGGTCGCCATGATGGCCATGGCGTCGGTCGTGGCGCTGGGCGCGGTCGGCGGCGGCCAGAGCGCCAGCGCCGCCCAGCAGTTCGTCAAGAAGTCGCCGCTGACGATCGGCTACAGCATCCAGTCGGCGCAGGATCCCTACTGGCAGGGCTACATCCACGGCATCGAGCACCAGATGGCGAAGTATGGGTTCACCAAGCTGCTGACCCAGGACAGCCAAGCCTCGGCGCAAAAGCAGGTGTCGGGAAGCATGGCCTTGATCCACAACGGGATCAGCGCGCTCATCATCTCGCCCCAGGAGCCCAGCGCCCTGGTGGCGACGATCATCGCCGCGCACAAGGCGGACATCCCGGTGATCGTGGGCGACGTCGGCGCTGCCGGCGACTATGACGCCTTCGTCCTCTCCGACAACTATCACGGCGGCGAGCTCGCCGCGCAGTTCGTGCAAAAGGCGCTGGCCGGCCGCGACGGCACGCAGGAGGTGGGGATCATCGCGCTCAATCCCACGACCTCCGTCAACGGCCCGCGCAGCGACGGCTTCACGGAGACGGTCGCCAAGGATTCCCACATCAAGGTGGTGGCGAACATCTCGGGCCATCAGACGGTGTCGGGTGGGTTCAGCGCCGCCCAGGCCATCCTGGCGGCGCACCCCAAGGTCGCGGCGATCTACTGTCTGAACGACTCGATGGCGGCCGGCGCCCAGCAGGCGATCGCCCAGGCCGGGCGCGACCCTCTCACCGACCCGGTCCTCGTCGGCTTCAACGGCGATCCCATCGCGCTCCAGATGATGAAGGACAAGAAGCTCGCGGCCGACGTGGCCCAGAACCCCTACGAGCAGGGTGTCATCGCCGTGGATCTGGCCTGGGACTACCTCAACGGCAAGACGCCCAAGTTCACCGATCCGGCGAACAAGGTGGTGAGCGTGCCCGTCGAGCTCGTGACGCCCGATACCCTTCCCGACTTCATGAAGCGGGTCGAGGCCGGCACGGCCTACTGATCAGGGCGGTTCGGGTAGGCTGCTCGTGTGGAAGGAGCGACCGGCCGGGCCGGTCGCTCCGCGCGAGCGGCCTCGTGGTGAGCGGCCGGGCATGAGGGCGGGTTCGGCGATGAAGGAAGCGGCCGGGGCAGGCCAGGCCTGCCCCACACTGAGCGCCTCGGGCCTGCGCAAGCGCTTCGACGGGGTCGAGGTCCTCCACGGCGTCGACCTCGACCTGCGTGCCGGCGAGGTCCATGCCCTGGTCGGCGAGAATGGTGCCGGCAAGAGCACCATCATCAACATGCTGAGCGGCCGCCTGCGCCCCGACGAGGGCCGGATCGAGCTCAACGGCGCGCCCGTGGCGTTCCGCAACCCGCTGGCAGCACGGCAGGCCGGCATCTCGATGATCGCGCAGGAGCTCGAGGTGGTCCCGACGCTCACCGTCGTCGAGAACATCTTCCTGGGCGCCGAGCCCACCCGATACGGGATCGTGCGCTGGGGCGAGGCGCGTCGCAAGGTCAGGAGCATCCTGGGCGAGCTCGGGGTCGACGCCGATCCCGATCGCGTGGTCGGCACGATCGGCGTGGCGGACCAGCAGCTGGTCGAGATCGCGAAGGCGGTCATCGGCGAGTTCAGCGTGCTGATCATGGACGAGCCCACCTCGGCCCTCAACCTCGAGGACGTCGATCGCCTGTTCAAGATCGTGCGGCGGCTGAAGGCCAGCGGCGTCGCCGTTCTCTACGTCTCGCATCGCCTCTGGGAGGTGTTCGATCTCGCCGATCGCGTGACGGTGCTGCGCGACGGCAACCGCATCGTCACGACGGAGATCGCGCGGACCGACGTGGACACGGTCATCCACGCGATGCTCGGGCGACAAGAGTTCCCTCCTCGCGGAGGCCGGCCGTCCTCATGGCGCGCGCCCGCCGCCGGCGAGCGGCGCCCGCGCGGTCCTGGAGCTGGAAGGCGTCGAATCCGGCGACCTCCTGAAGGACATCAGCCTCAGTGTGCACGAAGGCGAGGTCATCGGGCTGGCCGGGGTGCTGGGCTCGGGCCGAACCGAGCTCTGCGAGGCGATCTACGGCCTGCGCCGGATCGAGAAGGGGGTGATGCGGCTGCAGGGCGAGGCGATGCGGATGACCGAGCCCAAGGAGGCTCTCGGGCGCGGCGTGTGCATGCTCTCGGAGGACCGAAAGTCCGAGGGCATCTTCGCGCATCTCGACGTTCAGGAGAACGTCATCCTGGACTACAAGCCGGCCCTCGAGGAGGGCCGCGAGCTGCCGGGCGCGGAGGCGGGCGGCGAGGCGGCCCGCCGGGCGCCAGGGCACGCGTCGTGGCTGCGAAGGATCGGCGCGGCACCCATCCAGCCCAAGGTCGAGCGGCGCGCCTTCGAGGCGATGCGCGGGGCCCTGAGCATCCGCTGCTCGGGCCCGAACGAAAAAATCACGGCGCTGAGCGGCGGCAATCAGCAAAAGGCGCTGTTCGCGAGGGCGGCGCTGGCGCAGCCCGTCCTTCTGCTCCTCCTGGAGCCGACGCGCGGGGTCGATGTGGGCGCCAAGGAGGAGATCTACGCCGCGATCGATTCCTTCGCGGAGCAGGGGACGGCGATGATCGTGAGCTCGTCGGAGATCGGCGAGCTGATGCGCCTCGCGACCCGGATCTACGTGCTGAGGAACGGGCGCATCGTGGACCGGCTCGCGGTCAGCGAGACGACCGAGAAGGACATTCTCAGGCGGATGGCCGGCTAGCGCGCTATCGGGACGTGATGATGTTGAAGCTCTCCAAGAAGTTCCTCGCGTCGGACTCGGCCGCGGCAGTCGTGGCGCTGGTCGCCGTGATCCTGCTGCTTCTCGCTTCTCAACCCGCGCTTCCTGACGCCTCTCAACATCGACGGCATCATCGTGAATGCCTCGATCTCGGCGGTCACGGGCCTGGGCATGACGCTGATCATCGCGATGCGCTCGCTCGACCTGTCGGTGGGCTCGATCATGGGCTTCTCGGCCATCGTCGCCGCCGAGCTTCTCACCCTGCACGTGCCCCTCGTCCTCGTGCTGATCGCCGGGCTGGCCGCCGGCGGCGCCCTCGGGCTGGTCAACGGCCTCCTGATCACGCTCCTGGGCCTGCCGTCGCTTCGTGGCGACGCTCGCCACCTTCTCCATGATCCTGGGGGCCGAGCTCCTGATCACCCACGGCGAGACGGTGATCATCTACAACGGCTTCCTCAACAAGCTCGTGGTCGGGAACATCGGGGGCTTCCTGCCGGCGGCAGCCGTGATCGCGGCCGTCGTCTTCGCGCTCGTCTGGCTCGTCTTCCACCGCACGCCGTTCGGCCGGCACGTGGCGGCGATCGGCGGCGATCCGCGCTCGGCCGTGGGTGCCGGCATCAACGTCAGGAACGTCACCCTCGGCGCCTTCGTGCTGGTCGGCCTCTGTGCGGCGCTCTCGGGCCTCATGGCCGGGGCACAGCTGCAGAACGTTGATTCGACGATCGGCCTGGGCGCCGAGCTCACCGCGATCGCCGTGGTCGTCGTCGGCGGCACCAGCCTCGCGGGCGGCCGCGGCAACCTCGTCGGCACCGTCTGCGCCGCCCTGCTGCTCGCCTCGATCAAGGCCGGGCTCAACATCGTCAACGTGTCGTCGCTCTACGAGGATCTCGCCTTCGGCGGCATCCTGATCCTTGCCCTGGTGGTGGACGGTCTCCGCAGGGGAGCGGACCGCAGGGGCGTTCTCGTCGTCTAGACTAGGGGCACCGATGCTGAAGCAGAGAGCAGCAGGCGACGACGCCCGCCCGGAAGCAGGGCCGCCGTCCCGCCTCGGCCGGGTCGCAGGGCTGGCGCTGGCCCGCATCCGCATCCCGCGCGAGCGGACGGGTGTCTGGATCCTCAACATCATCCTGCTGATCGCGCTCGCGATCGGCGCGCCCAACTTCTATGGCGAGGGCAACATCCAGGCGGTCCTGAACGACACCGCCATCCTGGGCATCGGTGCGGCCGGAATGACGGTGCTCATCATGGCCGGCGCCTTCGATCTCTCCGTCTCCAGCATCATCGGCCTCGCACCGATCGTCGCCATCTCCGTCGTGGGCGACACCAGCGGGCTCCTGCTCGTGGTCGTGTCGGTGCTGGCCGGGGCGCTCCTGGGCCTCGTCAACGGGCTCATCATCACGCGCGGCCGCGTGGCACCCTTCGTCGCCACGCTGGGCACCCTTTTCGTCTTCGGCTCGATCGGCGCCATCATCTCGCAGGGCAACGCGCTCATCCTCACCAACGCCTTCGTCATCGAGCTCGCCACCGGCAGCGTCTTCCAGTTCATCCCCTACAGCTTCGTCATCATGCTGGTCGTCTTCGCCCTGTGCCATGTCGTGCTGCGCTGGCTGCATATCGGACGCTGGGTGCGGGCGGCGGGCAGCAACATCCGCGCCGCCCATGTGAGCGGCATCGACCTGCGCTGGGTCTATCTTTGCACCTTCGTCGCCTCGGGTGCCCTCACCGGCCTCGCAGGCATTCTCCTGAGCGGCTACCTCGCCTCGGCCGATGCCACGCAGGCGCCCAACTACAACCTGAACGTCATCGCCGCCGTCGTGGTCGGCGGCACCAGCCTCTATGGCGGGACCGGAACGCTCGTCGGCACGGCGCTCGCCGCCTGGCTCTTCTCCATGGTCAACAACGGCCTCATCCTCTTCGGCGTGAACTCCTACTGGCAGTATCTGGCGACGGGCATCATCCTCATCCTGGCGCTGGTCCTGGGGCTCGTGGGGATCGGCGGGCGGCTCTGGCATCGCCCGGCTGCGGCGGGGCGTGCCGGCGGTGAGGAGGCGCGGGAGGGCGGACGCGATGCCGGCGATGCCGCTGCGGACGGGCGTGGGGCGGCGGGAAGGTGAGAGCCACGCGGCACGACAGCCGGGCCTGGCCGAGGCGAGACGCCGGCATCGGGGCTTGATGGCCTTGAGACGCCACGAGGACGCGGGCACGGCCGTGCCGGCGTTCGGCCGGCGGGGCCCTTGGGCCGTGTTGGAATGCGGTAGCGGCGTCAGCTGTGCCATCGATGCCGGATCGCGGCGGATCCCGGCGCGAGTCCGCCGATGCGACGGCCGCTTTGCGCGAGGAGCTCCTCGAGCCGCCGTGCCGTGAGCCCGTATCCTTCGGTCTCGGCAAGGGCCAGAGCGGCCAGGTCGCGATCGAAGGCCGCCTGTGCTGCGTGGTCGGGCCAGTCCGGGCCGACATAGCGCGACTTGAAGCAGAGGCACTGCTCCTGCTCCGCGTGATCGAAATGATCGATCTGCTGCGTGCGCAGGTTGATCTTGTTCCGCTGGCGCAGGATCGGCACTGCCTTCATGGCGAAGTCGTCGTAACGCAGCAGCGTGAGCTTGCCTGAGCGAATGTGGATCTTGACGAGGTCGGCGTCGTCGAGGGCGCCAAAAAGCTTGCCGGCACAGCCGACATAGGCGCGCAAGGCGGGGGGCAGCCGCTCGACGAGCGACTGATGCAAGGTCAGCGAGTGGCTGCCGTCGAGCCAACCCAGCTCGGCGTCGTAGGCTTCCTCGCAAGCGGCTTGGATCACCACGGGATCGCCGGTCGAGAAAAGCAGGCTGGTCGCCGCCTCCTGAGCTTCAGTATAGCTGCCGAACAGCGCCTTGATGTCGCGTTGCAGCTCGGGGGGCAGCGTCTGGTAGCGTTGCCGGCCCTCGAAGAGGTTGAGGGCGAAATAGACCGGCCGGTCGTCGCGCCGTGCCTTGGCTGCCCAGTCGAGCGCGCGCGGCTCGAAGAGGCCGGGCAGCGCCCGGTTGGCGCGGCGCACCTTCGGCGAATGGCCCAGTGTCTTCGGCCACCCCAAGATGACCACGGCGCTGCTCGATCGCCTTGCCCGCCACTGCGACATCCTCGAGACCGGCAACGAGAGTAGGCGTTTCAAGAGCCGCGCCCGAGCCCTCTCGGAACCCGGCTCACTACCCTTCTCGCCGCTCCGCCAACAGTTCCGCGCCGGTCAGGGTGGTGGTGCCACGATGTCCATCACAGGGGTCTCTTTTGCACGCCGATCCTGGGTCCCGTTCCCGGGCCGATTGACACCTCTCACGCAGATTCCTCGAACAAGCTTCGCGGCGTGAGCAAGCCATGTTGAAGAAGGCGGGTGAGCCTTGGGGCAGGAAGACGACCCGCTCGCTCGGCGCATGGTCTGCGAGGGCCGGCTCAGAACCGGTACGCGACGCGCAGGGTGCCGCTGTTGTTCGTGTAGTCGTCGCCGACCTCGAGGTCGTACTGGAGCCGAATGTCCAGCGACCCGACCGTCGCCATGTCGACCCCGAGGCTGAGCTTGCCCACAACGTTCGGATTGGCGAGCTCGGTGGTGAAGGAGCCGCCGCCGCTGTTGTCGAAGCGCGCGTCCGTCTTCCAGTTGTTGGGGCCGAACAGGCTGACGCCCAGGCTTCCGAAGGGTCGGAGGACGGAGCTGCCGAGTTTGATCCGGCCCCCGACCTCGAGCGCCGGCGTCGCGCTCAGGACCACCTTGTCGGAGGAGTCGACGTTGAGGTTGAAAGGCGAGCCACCGTGCTCGTTGTAGCCATCAATGCGCACATAGTTGGCGTCGAGACTGAGCGTCGGGCGCAGATACCACGCATCATGAGGAAGCTCGTAGGCTGCACGGGCGTGGAGGCCACCATTGATCGCGTCCGGTGAGCCCTTTGCCTGCGACTGGCCCGTGGCGACGTCGATGTTGCGAGAGCTGTCGTACCAGCCGTAGCCGGCGTTGACGGCGCCTGAGAGCAGGAGCTGCCCCATCTGCCGCTTCAGGATGGCGCCGGCCATCAGCCCGTTGCCGTCGACCTCGGCGCTGTCGTCGTCGCCGTCGAGCCTGCTCAGCTGGTAGGCGACGGAGCCGCCCAGGAACCAGTCAGGCGCCACCTCCTTCTGACCGCCCAGCTGGCTCGTGAGCGACTTCACGTCGTAGCCGACCGTCGAGCTGTCGCCGCTGCGGTCGATGAAGCCACCCGTCACCCGGCCCCAGGCGCAGTCGCCCTCTGCCAGCAGCGTGCCGCTCCCGGCGAAGCTCGGGCAGCTGTTCATGTTGGCGACGAAGTCCTGGCTGGTGCTGACCAGCGAGGGAGCGATCCCCAGCACCGGCTGGCCCGAGAGCTCATTCAGCGTCTTCTGGAACGAGCTCGAGTTCGGGCGATTCCGCGATCGCGGCCAGCCCCTGGGAGAAAGCGCTCTCGGCTGACGTGTTCGAGCCGGTTCCCGAATCCGTCTCCGCCGGCGAGGCCGCTCTCGCGAGCGGCTCAGCGCCGCTGCCTTCCCACATCTGCTGCAGAGCGGCCGCAACAGACCGCTGGGCCCGATCGAGGTCCCTGTCCATGCCCCGGAAGTTGACCGTGGGCGTGACCTGGAGCGTCTGGCCGGTCAGGGTCGGCGTGTAGTGGACGAGCCGCGTCCCGACGAGCTTCGCGTTGGGATCGAGCGTCAGCGTCCCGCCTGCCTGCAGCACCGTCAGTGACGTCGAGCCGAGCGTCAGCGGGTTGATCCTGATCTTCCCGGCAAGCTCGATGTCGCCACTTACGATGAGCTGGTCGGCGACAGCGTTGGCGTGGTCGGCGTCGATCCGCAGCTGGCCCTTCTTCGTCTGGATGAAATCGCCCTGCAGCGTCGTGGTGGCGATCTGCCCCGAGCCGCCCAGATCGACTGTGCCGCTGTTCTTGAGCAGACCTCCCGGCCCGAGGTCGACGATGGCACCCGTGTTCAGCTGCCCACGCCGCCGGTTGTCGATGCTGCTGGCGAGGCCCTTCGGCGAGACGTAGGAGCCGTTGATGGTACCCGAATTGAGGACCAGGAACGGCGCCGAGCCGGTGATCGCGACGCCGGTGGCGTTGGGTGTCGGGCCGCCCGGTAGGTTGCTGCCGGTGCCGTCGTCGATCGTGCCGCCCGACTGGACGATGATGAGGTTCCGACCGGTAGACGCATCGCCGCCGACATAGATGGCGCCCGCCGACTTGGCCCAGCTCTCGACGAAGGCGCCACTGCCCACGTTGACGGTCGTCGAGTTGAGGCCATTGCCGCGGCTCTGGACGAAGATCGCGTAGGAATCCGGGCCGCTGGCCCGGGTCACCGTGTTGCTGCCGAGCTCCACCGTGACCGATCCGGTGCACGCGCTGCCGCTGCAGTCCGTGTAGGGGCTGGTCCCCGAGAACGCGTAGCCCTTGCCGTCCGGCGAGCTGATCACGCCGCCGCCGCCGCCGACGCTCTGCGCGAAGATGGCGTGGGCGCCCGCGCCGCTGGTGACGATGTTGCTCCCGCTCTCGACTTGCACCAGGACGTCGCCGCTCTGGCCGCTCTCGCTCTGCGGCGTCGCCTGCATGCCCTGCGTCAGGTCGACGTCCGACATGCCGCCGATCACGCCGCCGCCGCCGCCGACGCTCTGCGCGAAGATCCCGACCGCTCCCGCGCCGGCCGTGCCGATGCTGAAGCCGTTGTTGACCATGACGTTGACGAAGCCGCCATTGCCGCTCTGGTTGCCGGCTGGGAACAGCTTGCTCAGGGCGTTCTGCGGATTGCTGGCGCCCACGACGAGCCCGCCGCCGCCGCCGACGCTCTGGGCCAGCACGCCATAGGCGTCAGCGCCCGAGGTACGCACCAGGCCCGTCGTCTGATGGGAGCTGGTCGGATCGAGCGTGACCGACACGGGGCCACCATCGCCGGAGCTGCCGCTCGAGCCGCCGATCGTGACCGGGATGACGGTGCTGCTGCTCAGACCGTTGGTATTGCTGTCGTCGGTGTCCTTGCTCGTGGCCACGACAAGGCCGCCGCCGCCGCCGACGCTCTGGGCCACGATGCCGATCCCGCCGGTGCCAGTCGTGGAGACCTCGCTGACCGCGGATTGGCCGACATTGACCGTGACCGGGCCACCGGTCCCGCCAGCCCCGCCATTCCCGCCGATCCCGATCGCGACGCTGATATCGCCGGGGTCGCTGTCGTCGGTGCTGCGATCCTTGGAGAGAACATGGGCGATGCCGCCCCCGCCACCCGTGCTCTGCGCCAGGATGCCGTAGGAATGGCGGCCGGAGGTGGTGATCGCTCCGTAGTCGTTCACCGTGACCGTGGCCCCGTCACCACCCTGGCCGCCCGAGCCGCCGAGGGTCACCGAGATATCCTTGAGAGCGCCCATGCTGCCGCCGGTGATGCCACCCTTGCCGCCGCCGCCGCCGACGCTCTCGGCCGTGATGCCGTTGGAGGTCACCCCTTCGGTCGAGATCGAGCCCGTCGCAGCGTTGGTAGCCTCGACCTGGCCCCCGTCGCCACCGCCCGCGCCGGATGCACCGATCTGGAGCTTGCCGCTGGCAGGGCCGATGCTGCCCGAGAAGCTGCTGGCGCCGCCGACCCCGCCGCCGCCGCCGATGCTCTGGGCATAGATACCGTCCGAGCTGGTGCCGGTGGTCGCGAGATTGCCGTTGTTGTTGACGGTGACCATGCTGCCGGTGCCGCCGGCGCCGCCCTGGCCGCCGATCGTGGCCGAGAGCTTCAGGCTGGTCGCGGAGCCGTCGCCCTCGTCGTCGCCGGCGGCTGTGAGGCTGTCCTCGCCGCCGGGAAGGATGGTCTCCAGATCGGAGAGCTTGTTGATGTCCTTCAGGGCCCCGTCGCCCACCTTGAACACACCGTCGGCGATCTGGGTCACGTCCTGGCCGAGGCCCAGCCCCTTCGAGATCGTCGAGGAGAGCTGGCTGAACGCGTCCTCCGGGTCCTGGGCGCCGCCCGCGCTCGACGAGCCCTTGCCGGCGATGCCGCCGCCACCGCCGACGCTTTGCGCGAAGATCGCATCGGCATCGGACCCGCGGGTCAGGAGGTCGACATTGTTGGTGACGGTGACCGCGCCGCCATTGGCGCCCGAGCCGCCATCGCCGCCGAGCGTGACCGCGAGCGAGAGGTCCCCGCCATTGGCCTTCGCCACCCCGCCGCCCGAGGCGCCGCCGCCGCCGCCGACGCTCTGCGCGAAGATGCCCCTGGCCCCGTCTCCGCTCGTCGCGATGCCGCCATTGTTGGTGATGGTGACCGAGCCACCGATGCCCCCGCCGCCACCGGAGCCACCGACCGTGATCGAGGCCGCGGCGCTGAAATCATCGGCTTGGCCGGCCGAGGACGCCGTGTCGCCGGCACCGCCCTGGCCGCCGCCGCCGCCGATGCTTTGCGCTGCCACGCCATAGGCCGACTTGCCCAGCGTCACGAGGAGACCATTGTTGTTGACCGTCACCGGTCCGCCGGTGCCCCCGGCACCGCCCTCGCCGCCGCCGCCGATGCTGATCGAGACGCCCGCGCCGTCACCGGAGGAATAGGACGACGCGGTCGAGTCGCCGCCGTTGCCGCCGCCGCCGGCGATGTTCTGGGCAAGGATGCCCATGGCCCCGTCGCCGGCGGTGGAGAGAAAGCCATTGTTGGTGACGGTGACCGGGCTGTTGGCCTGATCGCCGCCGGCCCCGCCGCTGCCGCCGATCGCGGCGCTGACCGACACGGCCGGCACCTCGGGATCGGGCGAGATCGCGATCGCCACCGCCGTGGCCGTGCCGCCCTCGCCGCCGCCACCGCTGATGCTCTGCGCCTTCAGCCCGTAGGCGTCCGCACCATAGGTCGTGACCTGGTTGTTGTTGGTGAGGCCCACCGTGCCGCCGGATCCGCCGCCGGCTCCTGCCCCGCCCAGCGCGAACGCGGCGGTCATCACGTTGGCGCTGATGCTCACGCCCGAGCCGCCGTTGCCGCCGCCGCCACCGACGCTCTGCGCCGCGATGCCGCCCGATTGCAGGCCGAAGGTCGTGACGACGCCGTCATTGGTGACCGCAACCGTGCCGCCGGTGCCGCCACCCTTGCCGTCGCCGCCGATCGCCAGCGTCAGGACGGTGGTGCCGCCCGCCACGGCGTTGCCGCCATTGCCGCCGGCCCCACCGACGCTCTGCGCGATGATGCCGGTCGATTCGTTCCCACGGGTGATCAGCGTGTCCGTCAGCGGCTGTGAGCTGCTGTCGCTCGGATCGGTGCCGATGGTGACCTTCGCGCCGTCGCCACCGGCGCCGCCATTGCCGCCGATCGCGATCGTGGCGACATCGGCGCCGACGCTGAGGGCGTTGCCGCCGGCGCCGCCACCGCCGCCGATGCTCTGGCCGAGCAGCGCCACGGCCCCGGTGCCGGTCGTGGTGACGGTGCCGCCGCTGCCATCGATGTAGACAGGGCCCCCATTGCCTCCATTCTCCGCGACGCCGCCGCGGGACGCGAACAGGCTCTGCGCGTCGCCCCCGCCGCCGCCGACCCCGCCGACGCTCTGCGCAACAACGCCATGGGCGAAGCTGCCGCTCGTGGCGATGCCGCCATTGATGTTGGCCGTGGCCGTGCCGCCGGCGCCGCCAAAGCCGGCGCCGCCGCCATCGGCGCCGACCGGCGCCGACGCCTTCCCGCCGGCGCCGCCCACGCCTCCATTGGCCGCAACCAGAACGCCCGGCAGCACGGCCGTGCTGGACTTCGGCGCATCGACGCCGGTGGTCGTTACGCTCGACCCGCTGGCGACATCCACGGTGGCTGTGCCACCCGTCCCGCCACTGCCACCATTGCCGCCCGAGCCCGCCTGGGAGCCCGTACCCGCCGCACCCGTGCCGCCGGTGCCGCCATAGGCCAAGGCCTGCACGCCGATACCCGGCGTGAGAACTGCGCCCGAGCCGGCGAGGCTGACAGAGGCCCCGCCCCCGGTTCCGCCGCTGCCGCCCGAGCCACCGTAGCCTCCGGCCGCGAGGCCGGCTGCGCCATTACCGCCATTGCCGCCGCTGGCGACAGCGGATGCGCCGATATCGCCGCCTTCGACCGTCGGATTGGTGGGCGAGTTGGGGCCGAAGACATTGGCGGTGGCCGTGCCTCCCTGTCCGCCATCCCCGCCCGAGCCGCCCTGAGCGGTATCGCCCCCGCTGTCAGCGCCGTTGGCCTTTCCGCCGTTGCCCCCGGCGCCGCCCGCGCTGATGACCGAGAGGCCCACATCGTCCGCCTTGACCGTGCCACCCGCCTGCACGCTGCCCGTGGCACTCCCGCCGAGCCCGCCAGCGCCGCCATCGCCAGCGTCCGAGGAAGGCGCATCGCCGGAGGTCCCCCCATTCCCGCCGTCACCTCCCTGGGATGTCACATCGACACCGTCGGCATTTGCCGACGCCACCACGCCGGTGACCGTCACGCCGACCGTGGACCCCGCGCCGCCCGTGCCGCCATCGGCGCCGTTGGACGAGGTAATGCCTCCGGAGTTGTTGGGGCCCGCTCCGCCGGTGCCGCCGATGCTCGATGCGCGCACCCCGGTGCCGCCCGCCGTGACCGATCCGCCGACATTGAGCGTCACCTGCCCGCCGCTGCCGCCATTGCCGGCTTTCGAGCTGTAGAATCCCGTCCCACCGTCGTCGCCCTTGAGCACGGAGCCGCCGAAGCTGCCAGCCACAAGCCCCGGCGAGCTCGCATCATTCCCGGTCACGGTGCCATTCGCATTGACGTAGATCCCGCCGCCAACGCCGCCGGTGCCACCTGTGCCGCGGGTTCCGGTGTGAGCGCCCTGACCGCCGCCGCCATTGCCGCCGGCGCTCTGGAACCGCAGGATGCCGTTGCCGTTGACGCCCGAGGTCGTGACACCAGCGTCGATCGATATGGGAGCGCTCGACGTACCGATGCCGCCGCCGGCACCGCCCGTGCCGCCATTGTCGCCGTCATGATCTGCATCCCCCCCATCGCCGGCGACAGTCGAGAAGTCGATGGCCCCCTGGCCGCTCCCTGCGGTCAGGGTCTGGGTGTCCGTGAAATCATGGGTGATCGGGTTCGGGCTGGGCGTCGAGCCCGTCTGGCTGTGGCCGGCGGCGGGTGCGCTCAGGCTGATCTGGCAGTTGTGGCCATTGCCGCCTGAGCACACTGTTCCGTCGTCGGCACCAGCCGGCGACAAGCCGATAAGGCTCACCAGGCCGACAAGTGAAGTTCTGGTCAGCAATGCTGCTCGGATGAAGCGTTTACTCGGCGGCGGCGATGTCTGCACGGGGCCTGATCGCACGCCAGTGTGGCGCCACGCACCTGTGCTCACGACTTATTCTCCGTCACTAGACCGAGCCGCCGCGTTGCATTTTGAGCAAAGTAACGTCGCCCTGGATGGCGCCGACGCTCGCCTTCGCAAACGCTCACTGATGCTTTTATGCACTGAAAGGAGGTGGCCGTCGATTGAACGACCGGCCTAGTCGACCGTATTCTTCAACATCCATACGTGATGCGGCTGTACTGTGGCGTCCCCGCCGCAGTTGTCGGCCGGGCGCCGGACGGCTTTGGTGCAAATGCGATCAAGGCCTAGGAGCGGAGGGAGATTCCTCAGCCCCTGCCGCTGACGCCCAGGAGGGACGGCCCGAGACCCTCGCCTATCAGGGCCTGGTCCGGGGATGCGGCGGCACCACATCACGCAGGCCGGATCGCGCGCTCTCGGCGGCGATACCCTTCGCCATGCCGAGCGCGCTGCACAGGCCCTTCAGACCGCAATACCCGTGATCCACATCGAGAGCGGGTCGATCATGCCGCGCGGGCGAAGATCCAGCAATGCTGGCAGCTAACGCTCGTCCTTCGTGTTGGGGCGAGCAGTGCGACCTCGGCCACCATGGAGATGCTCGCGGGAATCTCAGCCCGTTTCCGCTAACCGGACCCGCTAGATCATTTCCCATTCCTACGCGCGGCAGCGGCTGCGGGCGGGTGACGTTTGGGTCCTGGGCAGCCGACGCTACTGCAGCATCGAGGACGATTTCCTCCCCAAGGGGAGCTTTGCGGAGTTGCGCGTCAGCGGCGAGATCCACCTCGGCATTGAAGCCGACGCTCAAGCGGGGTCAACCTGCTCGTCTCCGCCATCATCACGTGGAACATCCGTTATCTCCGGCATGCGGTGCAACACTTGCGCGAGAGAGGCGAGGATGTGCCCGACGAGCTCCTCGCGCACGTCTGACCCACCGCCTGGGAGCACGTGAACCTGACCGGCCACTACTCCTGGCAGTCAACCCACCGAGGCGGCCCCGGGCAGCTCAGGCCACTACGTGAGAAGTTGCTCTTGGCCGCTTTAGCGCGAATCCGTGCCCCCAGCGTGCGTTCCCCCCGAGATGGGACAGAGAGCGGCTTAGCCCCGTCCACTTTTCCGGGGGAAGATCAGTGCGCCGAAACATGGCCGCTCGCGCGATTTGACAGGTGACTGATTGATCGATTTTTCAGTCCATAAGATGTGAAATCTCACCTGCAACCTCTGCAGCGGTCTGCCTGAGGAGCTTCAACGTCTGCACGGTTCTCCTCGCACCATTCTCTCCAAGGAAGAACATGTGGTTGCCCGGCAGCGTCGCGCTCAGCCGCCGGGCAGCGTTCCCGACGTGCTCGACCAGCGACGCCCATTTCCCGGAGGGAAGCGCGGCGAGCTTCTCCGCCTGCGTGAAGACGAGACCTTCGCAAAGCTGCTGAGTGATGTAGACGCCCCATGTGGAGCGGTCCGTGAGGGAGTGCCGGGCGTCGATCGCAGAGGCGTGCGTCATCAAGGCGAGCGGCGGAAAGGCGCGATACTGCGCCGTGCCGATCTCGAGCGCGTCTCCGGCTGGCTCGGGGATGAATGCTCCGTTTCTGTAACGCATCGCCGATGCCGCAAGCCCGACCGGAAAATCGCCGGTCATCTCGCGGGTGAACTCGTCGACATCGAGTGCCGAATGGCCGGCCGCGACGTTCTGATCCGCGAGGCATTGGAGCAGCCAGTCGAGGTAGGCGCCCCTGATCGCGGCGAGGCCGCTTGCGGCTGGCTTCAGGTGGTCAAGGCCGGGCAGGGTATTGGGGAGCGCCGATGCGCCCGCCATCGCGACGAAAAGTTCGATGCCTTTTCCCCTGCTTCGCAGCGCGGCATGAAGCGGCTCCGCAATCCGCCCTGCCATGCTCCAGCCGAGCACGATGGCGTTTGCTCGCAGACCGTTCCGGTCCACGTAACGGGCGATGATCTCGGCGCTCTGCTCCGCCCAGTCCGTGACCGAAAACTGCGGGAATGCGGCGTCGAACACACCCCTGTTGTCGATGGGATAGGACAGGACCAGCGACGAGAATCCTTCCTCATGCAGCCAATGGCAAAGGAAATCGGCGGCCCTTCCCCCGGGCGGTCCATAAGTGATTCGACCGAGCACCCCTCCTCCTGTGACGAACACCACGACGGGAAGTTCCTGTCGCCCGGGTTCGAACCTTACCAGAGCCGGATAGCCGGCCGCGTCAGTCAACTCCTCGCCCGGATAGAGCATTGGGGATCTCGTCTGTGCTTTTGCCGGAGCGCGCCACGTCGCGGCCAAGGCTATACCGAGCATCGCGACTTGACGACGATTGAGGTCCCAGACAACCACTCTCGAACCCTCCATGTCGCGTCCGGCTGTCGGCACCCATTAGCCCACGTTGTGGCGCGTAGCATAGCCCGGAGGCAGATCCTCGGGCGGGCAGGCGATAAGCCAGCGGATCCAACGGATGGCGGCGCTTACGTAGAAGCGTCTGGGGTCAGGTTCTCTAATCGCGATCAAGCCCGTTCTCCCTTCTTCCTCGGCTGCCGCCCTGCCGGTGCATGGTTCTCAGGGCGCTCGGCTGGCGCATGATGGTGTGCGTGGATGCGGTGGCCTCCTGCCCCGATCGCCCAGCCGATCGGGGACCCCGGCGATGTCTTGCCCGCAGTCGCTGATGCGCTGCATCTGACCCCTGAGGCTCACCCGCACCCCGTCCCGGCAGGGACCTCGACCGCCGGTGCCGGCGTCTGCACCGCTCGTCCGTGCCTCACACCGGCTGCCAGCGGAACTCTTCCTCCTTGGCCCAGAGCCGCGCCAAGAGCACCGCGAGCTTTCTGGCTACGGCGACCAGCCGAAGCAGAGCGGAGGCTCCGTCTCCGCAGGAGCGGCCGCCAGGAGGCGGCCGAGGGGCCTTCATCGTCCCGACCCGCCGGGCCAGCTGCTCGGCCCATCGGCCGTCAGCAGAATGACCGATCCGACTGCAACGCAGCGCCGGCCAGCAGGCCGGCGAGGGATCTTGAGCGCACAGGGTCGCTTGACCCGGCTCATCAGCACGTGCGCCGCCTCGAACAGGAGTGCGCGCAACATCACGTCCCCGGCTTTGCTGACCTTGCCCGACCAGTCCATCTTGCCGGATTGGTAGCGTCGGGGCACGAGGCCGAGCCAGGCGCCCACCTGCCGGCGATCGGCAAAGCGCGCCACGTCGAGGGCCCCGCTTTTGAACGCCAGCGCCGTGATCGGCCCGACCCCGGGCACGGTCGCGAGCCGCCGGCACACCGGATCGGCCCTGGCCTCGGCCACGAGCTCGCTCTCGAGACCCAGGGCCTCGTCCCGGAGCCGCTCGCGCACCCGCAAGAGTGGTCGGACGATCAGCGTCAGCAGCGGCTCGCCCGCGATCAGCTCCTCGGCGCGCGCGGCGAATGCGGCGCCACGTGCCGCGCCCATCAGCCGGCCGAAGCTTCTGAGCAGGCCGCGGACCTGATTCTCGACGTCGCGCCGCATGCCGGCCAGCTGCTCGCGGGCGCCGAGCAGGGCGCGCCGGCGAACGCTCGCCGCGCTCTTGGCGGCCACCTCGCGGAACGCCCCCAGCCGGACCAGCTCGGCCAGCCCGCGCGCATCATTGCGGTCGGTCTTGATCGGCCAGCAGGACAGCACTTTCTGTGCGTGGCGGGCGTCCATGCACACGATCAATGGCCAGGAGGCCATTGATCCGATTCCCGAAGGGAACCCACGCAGCAGGCGCGCGGAGGCGGCACACCGAGCCCGAGGAGGCCCTGGAGGTGCCAGGTCGCGAGCGGCCCCGTCTCGATCCCGGCCCGAGCCAGGCTCGGCGCGTGCCGCCCAAGCCACATCGCCATCGCCTCCGGCTCCGCCGTCACCCTGCCTTCCACAAGCACCCGTCCGTCCTCGGCGACCACGCAGCCCTGCGCCACTTTCAACGACACGTCGAACGCGGCATACTGCTTCATGACTGCTCTCCAAGGATAAAAAGGACTTCCGCAGTCCCCATTTCCTCTTGGAGGGCAGTCGCCTCAACCATGTCAGCGATTATGCCATGTCTTGCAAGCGCGCATTTGGCCTGCCAGAGTGTTCGACGCAAACAGAGGAGGTCCGTCATGGATCCCGCTGTCCGTCATCCTTCGCTCGGCGACGTCGACGCGTTCCGCGCGTGGGTCGAGGTGCAGCCGGAGCGGTACGAGTTCGTGCGCGGGCGTCTGATCATGATGGCTGGCGGCAGCGCCACGCAGAACGACATCCAGGTCAACCTCCTGGCGGCGCTGCGGCAGCGGCGGAGCCTGCCCTCCGACTGATCGGGGGGACAGCGTGGCCCTCGTGGCGGCACCGGCCGCCTGAAGGCGCTCGGTCCGCCACCGGTCATCACCGACGTGTCGCGTCCTCTCCGCCCCGAGCTCCCGGGCGCCGTCTATCATCTCACCGCCCGCGGCAACGCCCGGTCCGAGATCTTCCTCGACGACGGCGACCGGAGCCGCTTCCTGGAGGTGCTCGCCGCCACGATCGGGCGCCGGGGCTGGCGCTGCCATGCCTGGTGCCTGATGACCAGCCACGACCATCTCCTGATCGAGACGCCGGCGCCGACGCTGGCCCAGGGCATGCGCGATCTCAACGGCATCTATACGCAGAGCTTCAACCGGCGCCGAGGGCGTTCCGGCCATGTCCTCCAGGGTCGCTACAAGGCCATCCTGGTCCAGCGCGACACCCACCTGCTCGAGCTGGGCCGCTACGTCGTCCTCAATCCCGTGCGGGCCCGGATGGTGCGCCGACCGTCCGACTGGCCCTGGAGCTCCTATCGGGCGACGGCGGGGCTGGTGCCGTCCCCGCCCTGGCTGACGACCCGCTGGGTCCTGGCGCAATTTGGCCGCCGGCCGGCTGCAGCGCGGGCAGCCTGGGCCGCCTTCGTCGCGGAGGGCGCCGCCCCCGTCTGGGACCAGCTTCGCGGGCAGATCTATCTCGGTAGCGAAGCCTGGGTCGAGCGGATGAAGCGCGGCCTTCCCACGGGCGGCCACCTTGCCGAGGTTCCCCGGCCACAGCGCATGCCCGAGCCGCCGGCGCTCGGTGCCATCTGTGCGGTCCATCCGGATCGGCGCGCCGCGATGCGCGCCGCCTGGGCCACCGGCGGCTATACGCTCCGCGCGATCACCGCCCATTTCGGCGTGCACCAGAGCACCGTGAGCCGCGCCGTCGGCCGCCGCCTCGGCGCGGCGATGACGCTTGACGACAAGGAATAAATACCTTATCGTGCGCCCGTGACCGATGACTCCACTCCTTCGCCCACCCCTCTCGCCTGGGCCCGCGCCGCGCGGGTCATCGCCCGTGGCACGCCCCTCTTCGATGTGGCGGCCGCCCTCGGCGTCTCGATCGAGGAGGTCGAGAGAAAGATCGCGGAGGACCGGCACTATGCCGAGCTGATTGCCTTCCGAAAGGAAAGGCGCCAGGCACCGCTCGAGAAGCGGCTGGACAATATCCGCGAAGGCCTGGTCGACGAGCTCGAGCATGCGCTGGACACAGGCTCCGCCCGCGGCCTCGGCTGGATGCTGAGGGAGATCCGCCTCGGCCTCCAGCTCACCGGCCTGACGGGGAAGGTGGCGGAAGCGGCCCGGGGCGGTGCTGCCGTCTTCGACTGGGACAAGACGCAGCCGGACGACGAGCCGGGTGGTCCCGACCGCCACGGCACGCACATGGAGCGCTTCCTGGCCTCGCTCTCCGACGCCGACTACGACGATTGGCTGGCGGCGGGGCGAAGCCCCTATCCGGCGCGCAAGCCGCCTCTCCCCAACAACGCCGTGCGCTGGGTCCGCGCCCGGGCCGCCATGCGCGGCGAGGCCGTGCCCGCCGCCACGCCCGAGGAGCTGGCCGGCCCCGACTATCGTCCCCTGCGCATCCTCGACGAGCTCGAGGAAGCCATCTCCCGCGGCGAGGAGGCCGGCATGGCCTCCTCGGAGCGCATGCGCCTGCAGTCGGATGTCATCGGCGGGGGTAGCAAAGCGAAGGCTCCTGGGTCCCCGCCGCCGCGGGGACGATCGGAAGAAGAGTCATCTTCACCGTCGAAGCCCGCTCCGCCCACGCAGCTACATCCCCAGGCAGGTGGGGACCCAGTCCTCCATTCCTCCGCTCATCCCCACGCAGGTGGGGACCCAGGCTTATCCTCCGCTGTCCCCGGGCCGTCCCCAACGGAGCCCGCCCAGCCCGCGGCACGACCCTCCCACTCGGCAGCACCTCTATCCTACAAGGAAAGGATGGCGCGGCTGCGTGAGCGGCTGAGGGCCCTTCTCGCCGATCCCGTGGTGCGCACCCAGGAGGATCTGGAGCTGGCCGAGGCGGTGTGCTCCCTGCGCTGGCCCAACTGGCCGCCCTATGACGGCCCCCTCGACATCTTCGAGGTCCACGACGCCCTGGCCAAGCTGCCGCCGGTCCACATCGATACCGTCCACCGCCTCGCCGCCAAGCCCGACTACGGCCCCGGCATGTCCCGCTTCCGCCAGCCGCTGCGGGCCCAGGGCCCGTGAGACGGAGGGGGATCACGAGGCGGCCATAGGGGCCCGCGCCTCGCCGCCAGGGAGACCTGTGCCTCGTGCCGCAGGCTGCCGCGTCGAGCCTGCGCCGGCGTGGCGAGCCGGCCAGGCCCGTTAGCGCTGTCTCGAGGTGGACGCATCGCCCGACGGATGCCCGCTCTTTGCTGGAGCTGCCGCCGCCTGTCTGCCACCGTAGGCGGGCAGCTGGGTCCGTGCCGGGCTCTGCGACGGGGAGGCTCTCCACCCGGCACGCTCTTGAGGCTTGCGTATCTCGTCACAGGGAAGGCGGATGAGAGAATGAAGATCGTCGACCTCCGATGCGCCGTCATCGGCAAGAACCCGATCGTCCGGATCGTCACGGACGAGGGCATCAGCGGCTATGGCGAGGCCGAGCAGTACAAGCCCTACCTCAAGCCGTTCGTGCTGCACTATCGCGACGCGCTGATCGGCATGGACCCGACCGGCGTCGAGCGCTGCATGCTGAAGATCCGCCAGCGCGGCAGCTTCAAGCCCTGGGGTAGCGCCGTCTCGATGATCGAGATGGCCTTGTGGGACCTGGCCGGCAAGGCGGCGGGCCTGCCGGTCCACAAGCTGCTGGGCGGCAAGGTCAGGGACAGGGTACGGGTCTATAATGGCGCCTACCGGGCGCCGATGCCGGGCGTGGCGCCCGAGGACTACGCGGCCGAGGCGAGGCGGCAGAAGGAGCTGCCCTACGGCTTCAGCTTCATCAAGATGGGCATCGGCTTCCACAGCCCGATGAAGCGGGACATCCCGGACTTCTACTATGGCGAGCCCGACAGGAGCCCGTTCCACGGCGCGCTGGACCGCGGCCTGCTCACCGAGCGCTCGATGCGTCACATGGTCGACTGCGTGGCGGCGATGAAGGAGGTGCTGGGCGAGGAGGTGGGCCTGGCCCTCGATTGCGGCCCGGGCTGGATGCTCCAGGACGCCATCCGCTTCGCCCGCGCCGTCGAGCCCTACAACCTCATGTGGCTCGAGGACATGCTGACCGGCGACTATGTCCCCTTCGTCAACGCCGACGTCTATCGCGAGCTGACGGTCAGCACCTCCACGCCCGATCCACACCGGCGAGCAGATCTACCTGCGCCAGAACTTCAAGGATCTGGTCGAGCGCAAGGCGGTCCGCGTCCTGGGCCCCGATCCCGCCGACATGGGCGGCATCGCCGAGCTCAAATGGGTCACCGAATATGCCGACCTGCACGGCCTCATGATGGCCCCGCACGGCACCGGCGACGGCCTGCTGGGCCTCGCGGCCCTGGTCCAGGTCTCTGCCACCCTTCCCCACAACCTCATCGCCTTCGAATGCCCCAAGGGCGATCCCGACTGGTGGTACGACATCGTCGACGGCCTGCCCGACCCGTTGATCCAGAACGGCTTCATCGAGGTCTGGGACCGCCCGGGCATGGGCGTGGAGCTCAACCCGGAGAAGGCGAAGCGCTATCTTGCCGAGGAGGACGCCGGTTTCTTCGACTGATGGGCCGGCACCCGCCCTCCTCTCACGAGGAGGGCGTCGTCCCCGCCCGGGCCTTCTTCCATTCCTCGTATTCCGGTCGGGCGGCGTCCGAGAGCGGGTAGTAGCGGCGCAGCTCGCCGCCGGCGGCGAGGCGCTCGCGCGAGAAGTCCTCCCAGTCGTGGTGGGTCTTGGCGTGCTCGAGCACCTTCTCGGCCATGCCCGCGGGCACGCAGATGGCACCGTCGATGTCGGCGATGATGATGTCGCCCGGCATCACCGTGACACCGCCGCAGGCGATCGGCTGGTTGACGGCAAACGGCATCAGGTTGGTCTGCGTGTGGAAGTTGGGCGTGACCCCCCTGATCCAGATGCCGAGGTCGATGTTCTTGATGTTGCCGTAGTCCCGCACGCAGCCGTCGATGACCACGCCGGCGCCGCCCCGGCCGCGGAAATAGGTCATCATCATCTCGCCGAAGATGCCGGCCGTCATGTCGCCCCGGGCATCGACGACGACGATGTCGCCGGGCTGGGTGTGGTAGAGCACGTGCCGGTGGAGCTGAAGCTCGGGATCGGCATACTCGTTCTCGTCGTAGAGATCCTCGCGCTTGGGCAGGAACTGGAGGGTCAGGGCCGGCCCCGCGATGGTGCGCTCGGGCGTCCAGGCCGTCGGGCCCACCATGTGGGCGTTGCGGATGCCGAGCCGGAAAAGGCTGCCCACGACGTTGGCGGTGCCGATCGCCTGCAGCCTCGCGATGATGTCCTTGGGCGGGCGCACGATGTCCCGTGTCTCGATCATGTTGTCCTCACGTCGCGCTCGAGGCGCTCACCAGTTGGTCACCGAGCCGTCCGGCCTGCGCAGGTGCGGCGCCTCCCAGAACCTGAAGGACTCCCGCACGAGCCTTTCCTCGTCGACCTCGACGCCGAGCCCGGGGGCGTCGGACACCGGATAGCAGGCGCCCTCGAGCCGCGGCTGGACGGGAAAGATCGAGGGATCGTCGAAGCCGTGATGCGTCTCGGCCGGCGTCGCCCGGCACTCGAGCCAGGCGAAGTTGGGCACGGCCGCGGCCAGATGCACGGTCGCCGCCGTGCAGATCGGGCCCAGCGGGTTGTGCGGCATCAGGTCGACGTAGTGGGCCTCGCTCCAGCCGGCGACCTTCATGGCCTCGGTGAGGCCGCCCACATTGCAGACGTCGATCCGGTTGAACTGATGGATGTCGCGCTCGATGAAGGGCAGGAACTGCCACTTCGAGGCGAACTCCTCGCCGATCGCGAAGGGGATGGGCGTCAGCTTCCGCAGCGCCTCGTAGGCCTCGGGCGTCTCGTCGCGGATCGGCTCCTCGAGGAAGTCGAGCGTGCCCGAAGGCATCTTCTGACAGAAGGAAGCCGCCTCGGCGACCGAGAGGCGGTGGTGGTAGTCGATGCCGAGCACGACGTCGTCGCCCAGCGCCTCGCGCGCCTTGACGCACCAGCGCGCCGTCGCCGCGATATGCTCGCGCGGCTCGTAGAGATCGCGGCTCTCGTGGCCGCCGGGCGAGAGGCGCATGCAGGTCCAGCCGTGGCGGATCAGCTCCTTGGCCTGCTCGATCATCTCGGGCCCGGGCGGGGCATGGGTCGTCGCGAAGGTCGGCACCCGGTCGCGCTGCCGGCCGCCCAGCAGCTCGTAGACCGGCACGCCCAGGGCTTTGCCTTTGATGTCGTGAAGGGCGATGTCGATGGCCGAGATCGCCGCCGTGAGCACCCGGCCGCCCTCGAAATACTGGCTTCGGTACATCTCCTGCCAGAGCGCCCCGATGCGCATCGGGTCCCGGCCGATGAGAAACTCCCGATAGTGCTCGACGGCGCCCACGACCGCCTTCTCCCGGCCGGAGAGGCCGGATTCGCCCCAGCCGTAGATGCCCTCGTCGGTCTCGACCTTGAGGACGAGCTGGTTGCGGTGGCCGACCCATACCGGGAAGGGCCGGATCGCCGTGATCTTCATGCGCCTGTCCTGATCGCAGAGGCCATGCGGCCGGGTCCCGAGGGCTCAGCTGTGGGCCCCGTCGCCGAAGAAGCTGGAGCCGGGCTTGCAGATGCGCTCGCGCCACGTCCTCGTTCAGCGTCAGGCCGTGGCCCGGGCGGTCGTCGAGATGGATGAAGCCGTCCACGATCGGCGGGCCGCCCACCACCAGGTCGCCCCACCAGGGCACGTCGTGGGCGTGGTACTCGATGACGAGGAAGTTGTTCATGGCGGCGCAGACCTGGGCGCCGGCGACCGTGCCGATCGGGCTCGCCACGTTGTGCGGGGCGATCGGGATGTAATAGAGGTCGGCGTGGTCGGCGACCTTCTTGGCCTCGGCGAGGCCGCCCATCTTGGGGATGTCGGGGGCGATGATGCGCGCCGCCTGCTTCTCGATCAGCTCGCGATAGCCGTGCTTGCGGTAGAGGTTCTCGCCGGTGCAGATCGGCGTCCGCGTGCTGTGCGTGACATGGCGCTGCGCCTCGATGTTCTCGGGCGGCACCGGGTCCTCGAGCCAAAGCAGGTCGAAGGGCTCGAGCGCCTGGGCGAGCTTGATCGCGTCGTTGACGCCGAACTTCCAGTGCGCGTCCATCGCCACCATGATCTCGGGCCCGACCGCCTCGCGGACGGCGCGGACCACGTCGACCATCCAGCGCATCTCGAGCGAGCCGATCGTGCGGTTGAAGGGCTCGAACCAGCGCCGCCGCGGATGCGGGTCGTCGGAGATGTCGATCGTGTAGGGATTGGGCGTGTCGAGGTCGAACTTGATGGCGGTGAAGCCCTCGGCCACCACCTCCCTGGCCTTCTTCGCATAGTCGGCGGGATCGGGCGTGTCGCCGGCGTGGCAGTCGGCATAGATGCGGATCCTGTCGCGGAACCGGCCGCCGAAGAAGGTCGAGATCGGCGTCTTGAGGGCCTGGCCCAGGAGGTCCCAAAGCGCGATCTCGATGCCGCTGATCGCGGTGACGGTGGCGCCGGCCTGCGAGCCCTCGCCCGACAGGCAGCGGATCATCACCTCGACGAGCCTGCCGATGTTGACGCGGGTCCTGGCCGATCAGCAGGGGCTTCGCCTTGTGCACCAGCTCGGCGACGCCCGCGCCCCAATAGGCCTCGCCGAGCCCGCTGATGCCGGCGTCGGTCTCGACCCTCACCAGCACCCAGGGAAAATTGCCCTCGATGACCGCCGTGCCTAGCCGCGTGATCTTCACGGACGAAATCCTCCCTGGAGCCAGGTAGACGGCAATGCTAGCGCGCCCGCAGCGCCTGACCGGTCCGGGCATCGAAGAGATGCAGCCGCTCCTGGTCGAGCTCGAGCCACACCTGCTGGTCGGGCTCGAGGCGCAGCGTCGGCGGCGACGCTCACGATCACGACCTGGCTGCCGAGATCGACGATGGGCGTAGGTGATGTCGCCCGTGGGCTCGAGCGTGTAGACGCGTGCCGGGATGGCGCCCTGGCCGGGTCTCGCCGTGCAGGATGATGCTGCTGTGGCGGGCGCCGAGCACGATCTCGGGCGAGGAGGCGGCCGTGCGCCTTCCTGGCATTGGCCGGCGACAGCGCGCAGCGCCAGCCGTCGGCGCTCTCGAGCATGGCGCCGTCGCCGCTCCCGGCCGACCCGCACGTCGATCAGGTTCATGGCCGGGCTGCCGACGAAGCCGGCGACGAAGGTGTTGACGGGCTCGCTGAAGACGCGCTCGGGCGTGTCGTACTGCTGCAGCACGCCGCCGCTCATCACCGCCATCTTGTCGGCCATCGTCACGGCCTCGAGCTGGTCGTGGGTGACGTAGACGACGGTCGCGTTGAGGTCCTGGTGGAAGCGCTTGAGCTCGGCGCGCATCTGCACGCGCAGCTTGGCGTCGAGGTTCGAGAGCGGCTCGTCCATCAGGAACACGGCGGGGTCGCGCACCAGCGCGCGGCCCAGCGCCACGCGCTGCTGCTGGCCGCCCGACAGCTCGCGCGGCCGCCGCTCGAGCAGGTGCTCGATGTCGAGGAGCTTGGCCGCCGCCTTGACCTTGGCGTCGATCTCGGCCTTCGGCAGCTTGCGCATCCTGAGCGGGAAGGCGAGGTTCTTGTAGATCGTCTTGTTCGGATAGAGCGCGTAGTTCTGGAACACCATGGCGATGTCGCGATCCTTGGGATCGAGATCGTTGACCAGCCGGTCGCCGATGAAGATCTCGCCGTCGGTGATCTCGATCAGGCCGGCGACGAGATTGAGCGTCGTCGTCTTGCCGCAGCCCGACGGGCCGACCAGCGCCACGAACTCGCCGTCGTCGACGGTGAGCGAGACATTGTTGACGGCGAGGACGTCGCCATAGCGCTTGACCACGTCCTCGAGCCTCACCTGCGCCATGCCGTCTCCTTCTCCCCTGTCTCTCCGGCCATGACGCAGCTTCCCCGCCGAGGCCTAGGACTTGACCGCGCCCTCGGTGAGCGCCCGCACGAAGTATTTCTGCAGCACGAGAAACAGCACCACCACGGGCACGCTCATGATGAACGAGGCCGCCATCAGCCCCGGCCAGTTGGTGGCGTACTCGGTGAAGAAGCGCTGCAGCCCCACGGGCAGCGTGAGCTTGCTCTTGTCGTTGAGGAAGGTCAGCGCATAGACGTACTCGTTCCAGGCGATGATGAAGGAATAGATCGCGGTGGCGATGATCCCCGGGCGTCGACAGCGGCATGACGATGAGGACGAACGCCTGGAAGCGCGAGGCGCCGTCGATCCGCGCCGCCTGCTCCAGCTGCACCGGGATGTTGTCGTAGAAGCCCTTCAGGAGCCAGATCGAGAGCGGCAGGCCGAAGGTGAGGTAGGTGAGGATCAGCGACATCTCGGTGTTCACGAGCCTGCAGCCAGCGCATCATCATGAAGAGCGGCATCAGGAACACGACCGCCGGGAACATGTTGCGCAGCAGCACGGCGAAGAAGAGCAACTTCCGCCCGGGAAAGCGGAAGCGCGAGAAGGCGTAGGCCGCCGGCACGGCCACGAGAACGCCCAGCACCGTCGTCGCCGTCGAGACCTAGATGCTGTTCCACATGTAGCGAAGGAAGTCGCGCCCGACATCGCTGCTCGGCGACAGCAGCGTCCAGTACTGCTCGAGCGTGGGGTTGCTCGGGATCCAGCTCGGGCGGATATTGCAGCGCCGCGAACTGGGTCTTGAGCGAGGTGACCAGCATCCAGACCATCGGCAGGATCGCGAACAGCAGCAGCAGGGTGAGGAAGACCCAGGCGGCGATGCCCCAGCCGTCGGGCCTGCGGCGCCGCGTCCGCCGGGCGCGCGTGGCTGCCACGCTCATTCGCCCTGCCGCTCGTCGCCGCGCGTCAGCGCGCGGACGTAGAAGTAGCCCATCGCCATCATCACGATGAAGAGAATGACCGAGTAGGCGGACGCGATGCCGAAGCGGATGCGGCCGAAGGCCAGCTGGTAGATCTGCGTGATCCAGATGTCGCGACGCGCCGGCCGGCCCGCCGCCCGTCATGATCCAGGGGATCGTGAAGGAGTTGAGGTTGGCCACCAGCATCAAGAGCACGGTGACGAGTGTCACGCCCTTCAGATGGGGCATGGTGACGTGCCAGAAGCGCTGCCAGGGGCCGGCGCCGTCCACCATGGCGGCGCGATGCAGCTGGTCCGGCACGGTCTGCAGGCCGGCCAGCATCATGATCATCGCGAAGGGGAACTCCTTCCAGACGTTGACGACGATCAGCGAGGCCAGCACGCTGTGGACATTGTCGAGGAAGTTGATGCGGCTTGTCGGTGAGGCCCAGCTCCACGGCCACGGCGCCGATGACGCCCAGATCGCTGTGGTAGAGCCAGCGCCAGACATAGGAGGCAGCGACCGCGCTGATCACGTAGGGGATGAGAAGCAGGCCGCGCAGCAGCCCCCGGCCCACGAACTGCCGGTTCAGCGCCAGCGCGGCGCCCAGGCCCAGGACGAAGGAGAAGAGCGTCGAGAACACGGTCCAGATCACCGTGTTGAGCGTCACCTCGCGAAAGCTGTCGCTGGCCAGGATCCGCTCGTAGTTGTCGAGGCCGACGAAGACCTTGTCGGCCATGGCGAGGCTGGGCGGCGTGTTGAAGAAGGAAAGGTAGATCGTGAAGTAGACCGGGTAGCCGATCACCAGCAGCATCACGCCGAGAGCCGGCAGGATGTAGAGATAGTCCGCCCGGTGGCGAGCGATCTGGCGCAGCAGGCCCGGCTCGCGGCGGGCCCGCCGCCGCACCGCGATGGCCTGGCCTCGTTCCCCAGTAGCGCTCGCCACCGCCGTCTCTCCCTTCCCGTTCGCCCGGACCGCCGCCGCCCGCCGGGAAGCCCTAGAGGGAGCTCAACGCCTCCTTGATGCGGCGGCCCGCATTGTCGGCCGCCTCCGCCACCGACATCTTCTCCGTCAGCGCGTTCTGCAGCATGTCGGGGACGATGATGTTCATGATCTCGGGCGATTCCGGGATCACGGGGAAGGGGATGCCGTAGGGCAGCATCGACGTCGTGACGTCGAGGAACTTGATCTGCTCCAGCCGCTGCTTCATCCACTTGGTCCTGAAGCCGCGCAGGTTGCCGGGGTTCGAGTTGGTCCAGGCGATCTTGGTCGACCACTCGGGGCCCGTCGTGAACGCGATCAGCGCCCGCGCCGCGTCGACGTCGACCTTGCCGCCGTCGACCACGTCCGGGTTGAACATGTGAATGTTCGAGCCGCCGAAGACGACCGCGCGGCGGGCGGGCCCTTTCGGGATCAGGCCGTAGCGCATGTTCTCGACCACCGCGTCGGCCATCTTCTTGTCCGCGCCGGTGGCCTTGCTCGCCCGGTCGAGCATCACGGCGTACTCGCTCGGATGGCTGATCATCATCGCCAGCTGGCCGGCGATGAAGGGATCCTGGTTCTGGGTCTGCGTGTTCGTCAGCGCCGAGACCGGCACCGACTTGTCACGCACATACATGTCGTAGGCCTGCTGGAGCGCCAGCTTCGAGCCCTCATTGTCGATGTAGATCTTCTGGTAGGTCGGATGGGGCTCGGCCTCGTCCAGGGCGCCGCCGCCGCAGGCCCAGCAATGCGGCATGAAGCGGAAGGGCGTGTTGCCGGCATTGACGCGCGCGACCAGCCCGTAGCCGAACTTGCCCGTCTTGTCCTTGATTTGCTTGGAGTAGGCGACGAGGTCGACCCAGGTGGCGGGAGGCTTCTCCGGGTCCAGCCCGGCTTCCTTGAAGATCGAGGCGTTCCAGATCAGCCCCATCGTTTCGTTGTTGGTCGGCACGCCATAGATCTTGTCGTTCCAGGTCACCGACTTCATGGCGCCCGGCCAGAACTCGTCCGTCGCGAAGCCGACATCCTCGGGCTTGAGCTCGTGAAGCTGGCCCTTGGCGGCGAACTCGACGCCCCACAGGATCGGCAGCCTCGCCACCATCGGTGCTGCGTTGCCCAAGGCTGCGGTCCGCAGCTTGTTCAGCATCTCGTTGTAGTCGAGGTTCTGCGCCTCGATCTCGATGTTGGGATAAGTCTTGGAAAATGCCGCCCAGTACTCGGCGTAGATCTTGTGGTCCAGCTCCGGCGAGGCCTGGTTGGGGCCGAAATACCAGTAGGTGAGCTTGCCCTTGTAGTCGAGCGGCACCACCTTGGCGCACTCGGCCGCCGTGTCGACCTCGATCGTGCCGGCGATGCTCTTGATATAGGAAGGCGTCCAAAGGTCGGCATCGACGCCGGTCTTGTCCGAGGCGAGAGCGCTACCGATACGGCCCAGACCCGTGGCGGCGAGACCAGCCGCGGCCGAATAGCCGAGAACCCGCCTGCGGTCGACGGCATGAGAAAAACGGCCGAATCCCTGGGGCTTGTCTGCCATTGGCCTCCCTCCGACGCTTATTGATTATACAGCTCTCAGGAAAGACTAGGTCCATGCAACGAGGGGAGTCAAGCGAGCCGCGAGATCCCTTGCGATCTCGGGATCCCTGGTATCGAGGGCCCGCCCCCCGCGTCGCGGCCAGGCCCGGATGGCGGCGCCGATCGCGGCCCCCGCCCCATCGGACGCGACGATCCGGCCGGCGAGCCCACGCCCGAGCATCGGCCCGGCTCTCCAGCTGAAGGTCCGGCTGCTCGAGGCCAACCCGATGGACCAGCTGGTCGACTGGCTCGCCGGCAAGGTATTCCTGTGCTCGTCGCGCACGATCTCGATCTCGCCGGGCCGCGGATCTTCGGCACGCTTGGCGGTGACACCTCTCGCTACACCTACACCCATGAATTGGATATACGGCGTACCGGCCCGACGCTCGCCCAGGTCCAGGCCAGGGGTCTCGAGCCTGAGGACCAGGAGATCACGGGCGGCCGGGGTTGCCATTGGAACAGCCTCAGTGGCTACGGCATCCCCGAAACGGAGATCGACTTCATTCTGGACGGGAACCGGGTCGAGCTCAACGCGATGCCAGCCGACACCTGCGTCCGATGGCTCGAGGATGCGCAGGCCGCTCACGGAGTGAGGAAGGTCGTTGCGTCCGCTGCTGTGCTTCAGGGGCGCGCCCGACGGATTGTCGCCGCGCAGGCCATCGCGCCCTCGGTCAAGGCGCTCGAGGAACGGGCCCGCAAGGCCGCGGCACGGCGGCATCTGCCCGGCGATCTTGCCGAGCGCGTCGCGGCCGAGCTTGCGGCCGATCCCGCCGTACCATCGGAAGACGCGCTCGAGCGGGCGCTTGCGGCTGACTGGGCCGGGCGCCGCGGAGGGTCCATCCGCGATTTCCGGACGTCTAGCCGGTCGCCATCAAGGGCACGTGCGGTTCCGCCGGGCCGATAGTCAGCGCTCAGTCCTCCCGTAGGATGTGGATGCATAAGGCTGTCAGCTCGCCGAAGCTCGCCTCCTCCGTCGCCCGGTCGGCCAGCACATCGCGCGGTGTCGACTGCGAGCGCGGCCCATAGAGCCTCGCCCGATCGAGCGCGGCCAGCTCCTCGGTCGACGACTCCTCCAGGTCGTGCTCCTGCGCCTCGGCCTGCGAAGCCTCGCGTTCCAGCTCGGCGGGCGTCCTCAGTTGCTCTTGGAGCCGGCGCAGCTCGCTCTCGACCGTCGTGAGGCGTCGAAACCTCGCCATGGCCTCGGCGGGCGTCAGTCGGTCGGCACCCTTTACCAGTTCCGCGGCCTCGGCCTTCAGCGTGCGGAGCCGGGCGCGCGCTCGGCGCTCGCCCGTGGATGGCATCTTGTCGACGGGGAACAGGCGGTCCAGTCGGTGCAGCATGCAGCGGAAGGTCATGGCGGAATGTCTCGTCGCGGCCGTTGCTCGACCGCTTCGAGGCGTCTTTCGCGTTCGGCGGCTTCAAGAGGTCGAGACAAACGGCTTGATCTACTGGCGAGCTTGCTGGCCACGTCGATCGGCAATCGGTCATCATTACTTTGACGATACAGCGTTGCCAGCTCGTGTTTCAGGTCGCCGACAGTGTCGAGCCAGGCCCGGCAGCGACCGGGCCGTCTGAGGGCAGGGGCGGGTACGTTGGATGGTCGAGCCATTCCGCCAGCTTAACCCCTTGCGAAGGCGCCCGAAAGCGCCGCGGAGGCCGACACTTATTTGCTCGGATGCACCATGCCAGGGGAAGGGTAGGCCTCGGCCTTGCGTAGCTCGCATTATCGTCGGCGGTGATTTCGTGCACAAGGGCGCGTCGCCGATCGTCGGGCGCTGCCTTGTCGTTGCCGAGCCCGGGACACCTCGGCTGGCAGGGCGGCGAACTTCTTCTCGACCAGCTCGACTGCGAGCCGGGCAGGGTCACGCGGCCAGCTCGGGCCCGTGACCCTTGCTGCGGGCCGGGGTTGGCGGCGACAGGTCGCCCTAACCCAGGCCGAGATAGGCGATCATGCCGTCGAGATCACCACGGGCGAGGACGTCGAGATGGGCGGCGATCTCCAGGACCATGCGCGGGCCTCGCGGAAGCTCACGAGGCGCCTCCGGTCCTCGTCCCAGAGAGCGAGGCGCAGGCAGCCCAAGCTCTGCCGGAGCGTCAGCCGGCCGACCTGGCGCAGCTCCGGATGGTCACGCAGCACCTCGCCCAACCGGTAGCCGGGGATCCGGCTGCTCAGATGGTGGACATGGTGGATGCCGATATTGGCCGTGAGCCAGCGCAGCGGCTGAGGGAGGTCGTAGTGCGAGCTGCCGTGCAGAGCGCCGGCATGGGCATTCCAGCCGGCGTCATGCTCCCACCAGGTGTCCTCGAACTGATGCTGGACGTAGAAGAGCCAGACGCCGGCGGTCGAGGCCAGGAGGGTAATCGGCACCTGGATCAGCAGGAAGTCCTTGACGCCCACCAGGGCGATGGCGAGGACGACCACCGCCGCGATGGCGAGGTTGGTCGACAGGACGCTGAGCCAAGCCTGCCTGCCCGACCGCATCAGCTTGATCGGCAGGCGGTATCTCAGCACGAACAGATAGAGCGGTGCGACCCCGAGCAGCACGGCGGGGTGGCGCGACAGCCGATAGAGCCCACGCCGCCACGCCGACAGGCTGCGGAACTCGCCGATCGTCAGCATGTCCACATCGCCCGTGCCGCGCCGGCTCAGATTGCCGGAGGTGGCATGGTGCACGGCATGGGTGCGCCGCCAATAGCCATAGGGCGTCAAGGTCACCACGCCGATCACGCGGCCGAGCCAGTCGTTGGCGCGGCGCCCGCGGAAGAAGGAGCCGTGCCCGCAATCGTGCTGGATCATGAACAGCCGCACGAGAAAGCCCGCTGCCGGAAGCGCCAGCGCCAGGCAGAGCCAGTAGGCGTAGCCGAGGCTAACCCACATCAGGAGCCACAGGTACAAGAACGGCAGTGCCGTCACGGCGAGCTCGGCCAGGCTGCGGGCGAGCCGCGGCTGCTGGTAGGGCGCGAGCTTCGACCGCCAACGGCGCGCCTCGCTCTCGATCGTCGAGGGAGGCTCGTCGCCGACGCGCTCGTCCCGAATGGTCGCTTGTGCCACGGCCATGGCGTCATGATCCATCATAAGCGCCGGCAGCCGCTGGAGGTGCTTAGGGCGGCGGTGATGCAGGCGACGAGCCGGCCCGCGTGCCAACCCATTGGTCGGTGGTGCGCTGAAGTGGGCCTTCCCACTTTATGCAGGCTAGCGCTTTGACCGCCCATCGGCGCTAACCTCGGTTAGCGCTGGTGCCGACGATGTGCTGGTGCGTCTCCGGCGCTCCGCCCCGCCGCTGATCTGCGGCACGCCGGCATGGTCACGCTTGGTGTTGCGGTCGGGGAATGCTCACGACGCATCGGGTGCCACCGATCACGCCGTCCTCCATGTCCAGCGTTCCGTCGAGCTGCAGGAGAAGGAGGCGCGCGATCATCAGGCCGTTTCCGCGTCGGCTCGGCCCGGGTCGCCCGACGATGCCACTGTCCTCCACCGCGAGCCGCCAAGCCTCCGCGCCGGCGGTGAACTCGACCGCGACCCGACCGCGTCTCCCATCGGGGAATCCATGGACGAGCGCGTTGTTGACGAGCTCCTCGGCGATGAGGCCGAGCGTGATCGCCGGGCCTACCGGGAGAAGCTCACTGGCCGCCTTGCAGGTGAGCGTCGGACCGCCGGGCCTGCCGAGCATGGTGGCGAGATCGACGCAGAGTTCTCGTAGGTAGTCGTCGAAGGCAAGGCAGGCCGAGCCGGCCGTGCGGGACAGCCGCTCGGCGATCGCCGCCACGGCCAGAAAGCCGGCGCGCCGCTCGTCCGAGGCGATCAGACCGTAGATCGGCTGGACGATCGGGTCGGCCACGAGACGGCTTGCCGTAAGAGGCACGAAGGCTCGTCGGCCATGGCCGGCGGTGGTCTCGCGCGATACGTTCCGTTGGATCGGCTCGGCGAATCGAGTGTCATCTGCATCTCCCTGTCGACGGATGCGACAACAATCTTTTGTCGGTGGGCGGAACCTATCGGGCCCTGCGCCACCAAGCGTTAACCTGGATCAGCAGCCCCGCACATCCGACGCCCTGGCGGCGATCAGCCGGCGGCGCGCCGGCCGGAAAGGAGCAGGAGCACGCCACCCAGGGCTGCGGCGACCCCGACGATGCCGTAGAGCATCGTCTGGCTCGTGAATCGCCCGGTCAGCGTATTGGAGATCTGATCCAGCGGCGCCTGCGCGGCATTGTAGGCAAAGCCGAGGAGAACGACGCCGACCACGAGAAGAACGATGCCGACAATTCGATACATGCTCACCCGATATGTTCCCTATGCGCCGCTACCGCTCGGACGATGCGCCACGCCGTCGTGCCGCCGACGTCGAGACGGACCCGGGCATGCCGCCGAGGGCGCATCATGGCCGAGCGCCCGGCCAGCGGCGCTAACCTGGATCAGCCGCTCGCCACCGATGCCGTTGCGGCGAGCCTCAGCTCGGCAGCAGCGGCTGGTCCTGGTCCAGATAGCCCCCGTGCCATTCGGCCAGATCCTTCAGGCCGGTCAGATCGTGGACCTCGACCCGGCCGCCGCGGAACGTCAGCAGGCGGCGCTCGCGGAGCTGCCGCAGGATGCGGTTGATGTGGATGGCGCTCAGCCCCAGCGCGTCGGCCAGGACATACTGGCTCAGCGGGCAGGCGTAGCCGGCGTCCGAGCCGAGCCCGACGAGCTGGAGACGCTGGCCGAGCTCGATGAGGATATGAGCGGTGCGCACGAGCGCGCTGCGGCGCCCGATGCCGACCAGATGCTCGACCACCATCGCCTCGTCCCGCGATGCGGCCCACAGGATCGCCGCCGCCAGTCGCGGGTGGCGCTGAAAGCCCTCCAGCATCTGCCGGGCCGTGACCTCGGCGACGACGGCGTCGGTGAGGGCGGAGAAGGAGTGATCGGAGGTCCGCATGAGCACGCTGCGCAGACCCATGACGTCACCCGGGATCGAGAAATCGATCACCTGACGGCCGCCGTCCGGCACCAGCTTGTAGGCGCAGGCCCAGCCTTCGATCAGGATGAAGGCCTGGTGCCCCGCCTGCCGCTCATGGACCAGGTCGGTGCCTGGGGCGACGGGCCGGCGCCGCGCCTCGAGATCGGCCAGCGCCGCCAGCTCGCCGCGGTCCAGCGGAACGAACCGAGACAGTTTGCGCACGAGCGCGCTCTCCGGCGCCACCATCGCCAAGCTCCTCACATCAGACGAGCGCGGTCATGGCCAAGTAGCTGCCGCTCCGCGGCAGGGCGCAAGATCGGCCGCACGTCACGCTATCCTGCATCAGCATTGCACTGATCTCGACGGGCTACACTCACACCTTGCACTGGCGGCGAGCCTCGGCCCTTCCGGCCGCAGGTTCCACTCTCCGGCCTCGAAAGGACGCTCCCATGCCCCACGGATCCGAGGCGGCGGGGCTCGCGGCGCTCTCCATCTGCGAGTCGATGCTGCTGTCGCTGACCGAGAACAGGATCATCGACGCCGCCGAGGCCAGGGTGATCCTCGAGGACGCGGCCACGGCCCATCGCAACGCCGTCCCCCTGCACACAGACGGCGAATCCCACGCCCATGCCGACGCCGCCGCGATCATCGAGCTCATCCTCCGGGACGGCAACGCCGTCAGACGGCGGTGACACAGGATCGTCCAAGCCACCCACGGCCGAATGCCTCGCCGTTCCGAATGGACCATGGCCGCCGGTTGCCGCCGGGATCGGAGCGAAGTGGCCGCTCACGCTGCGGTCCCATACCCGATGCATGAGGAAGGATGGACGCAGCCATCTGGTCGCACGCCCGTCAATGCCGCGCGAGCGCAAGCGTTCCTGCTCTGGATCACCCGGCTGTCCGCCCATGTCGGCGATGCTCCGCCTCCGGCACCGATGAGCCACGACCGCCACCGCACCTGCCCCTCCTTCAAGCTCGAGAGGATGACGTCCATGCCCAGCAAACCCCCGAAGCCGCAAGGCTCGAGGCGCCCACCGACACAGCCGACGGCGGTCGGCGAGGACCACGAGACATCCAGCGAGGATCGCGCCGCATGAGGGAACCGGCGACGTCGCTACGCCGTATCGCCTTTCTGGGCACCCACCTGCCGAGGATCTGTGGCGTCGCCACCTTCACGGCCGACCTCCGCGCCGCGGTCGCTCGCGCAGCACCCGAGACCGAGTGCATGGTCGCGGCGATAACGGACAACGCCGGCCCCTACGACTATCCGGCCGAGGTCCGGCTGGAGGTGATGGAGGACGACGCCGACGCCTACACGAGGGCGGCCGATTTTCTCAACGACGCCAATGCGGACGTGCTCTGCGTCCAGCACGAGTACGGCATCTTCGGCGGCGCCGACGGCTGCCTGCTGCTGCCGCTGCTGGAGCGGGTGCGGATGCCCGTGATCACGACGCTGCACACGGTGCTGGAGCGACCCACGGCCGGGCAACGCCGGGTCATGGACGAGGTGGTCCGCCGCTCCGCGCAGCTCGTGGTAATGACGCGGCGCTCGCGGGAGATTCTAAGGGCAGTGAACGGCGTGGCACGCGATCGCATTGCGGTGGTGCCACACGGCATCCCCGAGACGCCGTTCTCGGAACCGGCCCCGCACAAGAAGGCTCTGGACGCCGAGGGCCGCACGGTGCTGCTGACGTTCGGGCTGCTCTCGCCCGGCAAGGGCATCGAGCATGCGATCCGTGCCCTGCCTGCGATCATCGCCCGGCGGCCCGATGCGCTCTACGTCGTCCTCGGTGCCACCCACCCGACCTTGCGGCGACGCGTGGGCGAGGCCTATCGGGGCGGGTTGCTCCGCCTGGCGGAGGAGCTCGGCGTGGCCGCCCATGTGCGGTTTCTCGACCAGTTCGTCGATCTGCCCACCCTGACGCACGCCATAGCGGCCGCGGACATCTATCTGACCCCTTACCCGAACGAGGCCCAGAGCGTCTCGGGCACGCTGGCCTACAGCTTCGGCATGGGCAAGCCCGTGGTGTCCACACCCTACTGGCACGCGGCCGAGCTGCTGGCGGACGGCCGCGGGGTCCTCGTGCCGTTCGCCGACCCGCCTGCGATCGCCGAGGCGGTGCTCGGCCTGCTCGAGGATCCCTCGCGGATGCGCGCCATGCGCGAGGCAGCCTATGGGCTCGGGCGGGACTTCATCTGGCCACGGGTGGGCGAGCGCTATCTGGAGCTCTTCCGCCAGGCGCGCCGCGAGACCTCGACCCACCGAGCGGCCATCGGCCCAGTGGCGCAGGGCCACATTCCGGCCTCGATCGGCCAGCGCCATGGCGAGCCGCCCGCCCTGAAGCTCGATGGCCTGACGCAGCTGCTCGACTCCACCGGCGTCGCCCAGCACGCGATCCACATCGTGGTCGACCGGTCCCACGGCTACTGCCTCGACGACAATGCGCGCGGCCTGATGCTGGCGATGCTTCTGCCGCGCGGAAACATGGCGGAGTGGACGCCGCTGGCCCGGACGCTGTTCACGTGCACGGCTGCTTTCGTCCAGCATGCGTGGAACGGCGAGGCGAGGCGGTTTCGCAACTTCATGACCTATGACCGGCGTTGGCTCGAGGAGATGGGCTCCGAGGACAGTCACGCCCGCGCCTTGTGGGCGCTCGGGGCCGTCATGCGGCATGCCGGCGAGCCCGCGCAGCGCTCCTGGGCTCACGGCCTGCTCGAGCGGTCGGCCGAGCCCGTGATCCGCTTCGGCTCGCCCCGCGCCTGGGCGTTCGCGCTGCTCGGCCTTGTCGACTATCTCAGCGTGCGGCCGGAGGACCTCCGCCTCGCACGCCTGCGTGCCGCCCTGACCGATCGGCTGTGCGACCATCTCCGTGGCAACCGGCGTCCTGGATGGACCTGGTTCGAGAATGTCCTGTCCTACGACAATGCCAGGCTGGCGCAGGCGGTGGTGGCGGCCGGTCAGCAGGCAGATCGCTCGGACTGGCGAGACGCGGGCCTCGAGACCCTGGACTGGCTGTGCAAGGTGCAGACCGCGCCGGCCGGACACTTCCGGCCCATCGGCTCGGAAGGCTTCTGGCGGCATGGCGGCGCACGGGCGACATTCGATCAGCAACCGGTCGAGGCCGGCGCTTCCGTTGCAGCGTGTATCGAGGCGTGGCGGGCGACGCGCAGCCTGCGATGGCTCGCGGAGGCGCGGCGTGCGTTCGACTGGTTCCTCGGCGCAAACGATCTCGCCGAGCCACTCCACGATCCGGCTACCGGTGGCTGCCGCGACGGCCTTCTCTGCGATCGGGTGAATGGGAACCAGGGAGCGGAGTTGACACTGGCATTCCTGCTCGCTACCGTGGAAATGCAAAGCGCCCGACTCGAGGCGTTCCGTCCCGTCCTCCTGGCAGAAAGCACATCTTGACAAATCCGGCCGATATCGGCCTGCGTCGTCTGCCGATCATGCTCCGGCCCGACCCTTCCCGTGTGATCGTCCGCCCCTTCTTTCCCGCCGGCGAGCCTCGCGACCTGCATCAGCCCGACACGCTCCGAGGGGACAGGATCGCGGCCCGTGTCCTCGCCATGGAACAGGACGCGGTGGAGGCCGAGCTCGCCGCCACGCTGCAGGAGTTCGGCGGACGGCACCGGGACCTCCTGACCGTGCTTGCCGACCGCTATGCCGAGCTCGGCCGCCTCGTGCCGAACGCGGCCGGGCTGTCGAAGGAGCGCCGCCTGCTGATCGGGGCCTACTTCAGCCACGAGTACAGCTTCGAGGCGGCGGCGTTGTTCAATCCATCGATCGTGGCCCATCCCGATCAGGGCGGCCTGGCTTCGGGTCAGCTGCGCTTCGTCTTGAGCCTGCGCGGCACCGGCGAGGGCCATGTCAGCTCGATCTCGTTCCGCTCCGGGGTCGTCGACGGCGATGGCGAGCTGCGCCTGGATCCGTGCGCCCGCTACGCGACGACGCCCAGGCCCGACGACATTCAGACGGTGGGCGACGATGACGATGTGGTGTTCCCACCCACGACGGGCTTGTCCGAGCGGGTGATCTTTCCCATCGCCCAGCGGCAGCGGAACGGGCTCGAGGACGCCCGCTTCGTCCGCTTCACCGATGACGACGGCACGGTCACCTACTATGCCACCTACACCGCCTATTCGGGGTGGGAGACCGTGCCGGAGCTGATGCGCACGGACGACTTTCGCCACTTCCGCTTCCTGCCCATCCGCGGCGATGCCGTGCGCAACAAGGGCATGGCGCTGTTCCCGCGTCGCGTCGGCGGCCGCTACGCGATGCTCGCCCGGCTGGACGGCGAGAACCTCCAGCTGGTGCTGTCGGACAACCTCCGCGTCTGGAGCGATGCGACCCCTATCCTGGGGCCGGCCCAGCCATGGGAGTTCGTGCAGATCGGCAATTGCGGCAGCCCGATCGAGCTGCCGGAGGGCTGGCTCCTTCTCACGCACGGCGTCGGCGCCATGCGGCGCTACTGCATCGGTGCCGCGTTGCTCGATCTCGAGGATCCCACACGCGTGCTGGCGCGGCTGCACGCTCCGCTGCTGGCGCCCGACGAAGCAGGCCGGGACGGCTATGTGCCGAACGTGGTCTATTCATGCGGTGCCATCGTGCACGGCGACAATCTGATCCTGCCCTTCGCCGTGGCCGACACCGCGACGACCTTCGCCGTGGTGCCGCTCCCGAGCCTCCTCGCCGCCATGGCCTGACACGGCCAGGACCTGATGACCGGTCCGATACCCACGGCCTCTCGGTAAGTGTCCAAAGCCGGGCGGTGCGGGTTGCTCTAACGCCAGCTCCTCGGGCTCAGTCCCGTTGCGGCCGGCTGGCACCCACGGCGCCAAGCCGCGCATTGCATGGAATTTACGTCGCGAAGCGTGTCCAAGGGTGGCGGGCGGTAATAACTTGAAGCGGCGTTTCCGCACTCGAAGCACCGGTTCGAAGGCAGGGCAGAATGCCGAAAAACCCTCGGCATCTTCCTCGCCTATCTGGTCGACGGCTGGCTGTCCAAGAGCGATGCCTGGCGGATCACGCTGGGGGCGTCCGCCGTGCCGGGGCTGCTGCTGTTCGCGGTGGCGCTGGTGGCGCCGCAATCGCCGCGGTGGCTGATGAAGATGGGTCGCCGCACCGATGCGGCCTCGGAACTGACCAAAATTCGCCCAGGCGTGGACTTCAAGCCGCGCCTCCTGGGGCGAGGTCTTCACGCGCGAATGGCGGCGTCCGCTGATGATCGGGATCGGGCTCGCCGTCTTCCAGCAGCTCACCGGCATCAACGCGATCATCTACTATGCCGACCAGATCTTCGCCTCCGCCGGCTTCGCCACGCTACCGTCGCAGACGACTGTGGCCACCTGGGCGATCGGCGGGGTCAACGTGCTCGCCACATTGATCGCCATTGCCTTCATCGACCGCCTGGGGCGGCGCAAGTTGCTGCTTGCCGGGCTGATTGGTATGCGGGCTCGACCTGCAACGCGTCGACCTGCTGAACGATCTCGAGGCGATCGCGCACGCGGTGCCGCATCTCCGGTCCGAGGGCATCGCCGAGATCAACGCCGGCAGGGCCGTGGACCACGCGCCGATCGCGGTGCTGGCGCCCGGCACAGGGCTCGGCGAGGCGTTCCTGATCTGGGGTGGGCAGGCCTACATCGCCTGCTCCTCGGAAGGAGGGCACGCCGCCTTGGAGGCAGCTGACGACCGCACGCCGCAGATCGTCGATGCCGCCCTGAAAGACGAGGTGAGCAACCCGCTCGCAGCTGCGACGCTCCGCATCGTGATCGACGTCTGGGGTGCCGAGGCCGGCAACCTCATGCTGAAGGTTATGGCGACCGGCGGGGTGTATCTGGCCGGTGGCATGCCGCCGCGGCTGGTACGGCAACTCCAGGACGGCGCCTTCATGCGCGCGTTCACCGCCAAAGGCCGCTTTGCCAATATGCTGACGAGGGCGACGGTTCACGTCATCATGGTCAACGCGGCGCTGTTCGGTGCGGCGATCTATGGGCTGGCGCGGGCGGAACGACATATCTTGCCATGAACGACCCTGATGGCGGAGTCTCCGCCTGCGTGGGGCGCTGGCGGGGCAAGGGCGGTATGGCGGGCTTTCGAACACCAGGAGAGAAACAATGCAGCTGGGAATGATCGGCCTGGGACGAATGGGCGGCAACATGGTGATCCGCCTGACGGGGGCCGGCCACGATTGCGTGGTCTACGACACCCACCAGGAAGCGGTGGACGCGCTGGTGGCCAAGGGTGCCAGGGGCACCACTGATCTCGCCTCCTTCGTCAAGACTCTCGCCAAGCCACGGCTGGTGTGGCTGATGGTACCGGCGGCCGTGGTCGATCCGGTCCTCGCCTCGCTGGTGCCGCTGCTGGAGCAGGGCGACGTCGTCGTCGACGGCGGCAACTCCTACTATCATGACGACATCCGCCGGGCCGCAGAGCTGCGGCAGAAGGGCCTGCACTATGTCGATGTCGGCGTCAGCGGCGGGGTCTGGGGGCTGGAGCGCGGCTACTGCCACATGATCGGCGGCGAGCCCGAGGTGGTGAAGCATCTCGACCCGATCTTCCGGTCGCTGGCGCCGGGCCTGGACGCGGCGCCACGGACGCCGGGTGCCACGGGCGAGCCCGGCAGCGCCGAGCTCGGCTATCTCCATTGCGGACCGAACGGAGCCGGGCATTTCGTCAAGATGGTCCACAACGGCATCGAGTACGGGCTGATGGCGGCCTATGCGGAAGGGCTGAACATCATCAAGCACGCCGGGGTCGGGCTGGGGAAGGCCGCGGCCGACGACGCCGAGACGACTCCGCTCCGCCACCCCGAGCACTACCGCTACGACATCGACATCGCCCAGGTAGCGGAAGTCTGGCGGCGCGGCAGCGTCGTCGCATCCTGGCTGCTCGACCTTGCCGCCAGCGCGCTCAGGAAGAGCCCCGACCTCGACGGTTTCGCCGGGCGCGTCTCCGATTCCGGCGAAGGTCGCTGGACGCTGCAGGCCGCCATCGAGGAGGGCGTGCCGGCGCCGGTGATCTCGGCAGCCCTCTTCGATCGCTTCGCCTCGCGCGGCGAGGCCGACTACGCCGACCGCCTGCTCTCGGCCCTGCGCTACGAGTTCGGCGGCCATGTCGAAAAGCCGAAGGACGAGCATTGATGGTCCGCGCGCCCTCGGTCCGGCCCTCGGACGCCCTCGTCTTCTTCGGGGCGACCGGGGACCTGGCGTACAAGCAGATCTTTCCAGTGCTCCCGGGCCTTCTCGCTGACGAGGGCCTGGACCTGCCCATTGTCGGTGTCGCCAGGGCCGGCTGGGGGCCGGAGGAGGCAATCCAGCTCACCGGCCCGGACGGGCCGTGGCGCAACCCACAGCTAGCCAAGCTCGACCCACTCGCACCTCCAGCCTGATCCGCGCGAGGACCCGACCGCAAAGGAGCCGACCCATGCCATCAGATGCACCCAAGGCGCTCGAGCAGCTCGGCCAGAGCCTGTGGCTCGACAACATCACCCGCGACCTGCTCGATAGCGGGACGCTCGAGGGCTATATCGACCGTCTGTCCGTCACCGGGCTGACCTCGAACCCGACGATCTTCGATCGCGCGATCTCGGGCAGCGCCTCCTACGATGCCGAGATCCATCGCCAGCTCGACGCGGGCCATTCGGGCGAAGCCTTGTTCTTCAATCTCGCCATCCAGGATCTCACGCGCGCGGCCGATCTCTTCGCGCCCGTCCATCAGCGCACTGGCACCGTCGACGGATTCGTGTCGCTCGAGGTCTCGCCGCTGCTCGCCTACGACACCGAGGCGACGCTCGCGCAGGCGAAGGCGCTGCACGCCCAGGCGGGCAGACCCAACCTCTTCATCAAGATCCCCGGGACCACAGAAGGCCTGCCGGCGATCGAGGCGGCGACCTTCGCGGGCGTGCCCGTGAACGTGACCCTGCTGTTCTCGACCGAGCAGTATCTCGCCGCCGCCGATGCCTATCTGAAGGGCCTGGAGCGGCGCGTGGCGGCGGGCCTCTCGGCGGACGTGCGCTCGGTCGCCTCGCTGTTCATCAGCCGGTGGGACCGCGCCGTGACCGAGCAGCTCCCAGCCGCGATGCGCAACACGCTGGGCCTCGCGGTCGGAAGGCAGGCCTACAAGGCCTACCGCGACCTGCTGCAGAGCGACCGGTTCCAGCGCCTGGCCAATGTCGGCGCGAGGCCGCAGCGGCTGCTGTTCGCGAGCACCGGCACGAAGGACAAGACGGCGCCGGACACGCTCTACATCGCCGGTCTCGCGGCGCCCAACACGGTCAACACGATGCCGGAGGACACGCTGCTCGCCCTCGCCGATCACGGGCCCGCCCTGAGCCCGCTGCCGCGCGACGGCGGCGATGCGGAGGCGGTGCTGGCGGCGCACGCCAAGGCAGGGATCGACCTCGCGGCACTGGCGGCGCGGCTGCAATCCGAGGGCGCCAGGGGCTTCGTCGAGTCCTGGCACGAGCTGCTGGGTGCGATCGACGCCAAGAGCAAGGTCCTGGCCTGATGGCCTCGAGACAGTCCGGGACCGCGCTGACCACGCTGCCGGTCTGGCAGGCGCTCGTCGCGCATCATGCGCAGATCGAGGGCCTGCATCTGCGCACGCTGTTCGCCGAGGATCCCGGGCGCGCGGCGCGCTTCACCGCGGAGGGCGCCGGTCTCTTCCTCGACTACTCGAAGAACCGGATCACGGAGGAGACCCTGCGCCTCCTGCTGCAGCTGGCGGAGGCGCGCGGCGTGGCGAAGCGGCGCGACGCCATGTTCGCGGGTGAGAAGATCAACACGACCGAAGGCCGTGCCGTGCTCCACGTGGCGTTGCGGGCGCCCCGGGGCGCCCGCATCGAGGTCGATGGCGCCGACGTCGTGGCGGACGTGCACAAGGTGCTGGACGCCATGGCCGCCTTCGCCACCGGCCTGCGCAGCGGCGCCCTCACCGGCCACACCGGCAAGCGCATCCGCAACGTGGTCAATATCGGCATCGGCGGATCCTACCTCGGGCCCGAGATGGCGTATCGCGCGCTGCGCGCCTTCAGCGACCGGTCGATGACCTTCCGGTTCGTCGCCAACGTCGACGGCGCCGACTTCAGCGAGGCGACCTCCGACCTGGACGCGGCCGAGACACTGTTCATCGTGTCGTCGAAGACCTTCACGACGCTCGAGACGATGACGAACGCCGCCGCGGCGCGCAGCTGGCTCGTGCAGAAGCTGGGCGCGGACGTGGCGGTGGCGAAGCACGTCGCGGCGGTCTCGACCAACATCGAGGCCGCCACCCGGTTCGGGATCGACCCGGCCCACATCTTCGGCTTCTGGGACTGGGTAGGCGGCCGCTACTCGATGGACAGCGCCATCGGCCTGTCGACCATGATCGCGCTCGGGCCCGACCATTTCCAGGCCATGCTGGCCGGCTTTCGCGCGATGGACGAGCATTTCCGCACCGCGCCGGCGGCCGGCAACCTGCCGATGCTGCTCGGGCTGCTGACGGTCTGGTACAACAATTTCTTCGGTGCGCAGACCATCGGCATCATGCCCTACGCAGCGCCGCTCGCCCGCTTCCCCGCCTATCTCCAGCAGCTGCAGATGGAGAGCAACGGCAAGCATGTCGATCTCGACGCCCATGTCGTGGACTATCAGACCGGCCCGATCGTCTGGGGCGAGCCCGGCACCGACGGCCAGCACTCGTTCTACCAGCTGCTGCACCAGGGCACGAAGCTGGTTCCGTGCGACCTGATCGGGTTCTGCCGGCCGCTCAGTCCGCTCACCGGGCAGCACGACCTGCTGATGGCGAACCTGTTCGCGCAGGCCGAGGCGCTCGGCTTCGGCAAGACCCGGGAGGAGCTCGAGGCGGAGGGCTCGCCCGATTTCCAGACCCCGTTCCGGGTCACCGAGGGCAACCGGCCGACCAATGTGATCCTGGCCGAACGGCTCGATCCCGCCACGCTCGGCAGCCTGGTGGCGCTCTATGAGCACAGCGTGTTCACCCAGGGCGCGATCTGGGCAATCGACAGCTTCGACCAGTGGGGCGTCGAGCTCGGCAAGGCGCTGGCCAGCCGGATCATCCCCGAGCTGGATCGCGGCGCCGAGCCGAAGCTCGCCCACGATTCCTCGACCAACGCGCTGATCGAGCGCTACCGGCGCCTGCGGCAATGACCGACGACGTGAGCGCGCTCAAGCAGCAAGCCGGCGAGCAGGCGGCAGGGCTGGTCGAGTCCGGCATGCTGATCGGGCTCGGCACCGGGTCGACGGCCGTCTTCGCCACGCGCCGGATCGCGGCACGGCTGCGGGCCGGCGAGCTCCGGAACATCACGGCGATCGCGACCTCGCGCGCGACCGACGCCGCAGCGCGCAAGCTCGGCATCCCGATGCTGAGCGATGACCTGCCCCGCGCCGTCGATCTCACCATCGACGGCGCGGACGAGGTCGACCCGGGGCTCGACCTGATCAAGGGCGGCGGCGGCGCCCTGCTGCGCGAGAAGATCGTGGCACAGGCCAGCCACCGGCTCGTGATCGTGGTCGACGAGAGCAAGCTGTCCTCGAGGCTCGGAACCCACTGGCCGTTGCCGGTGGAGGTGCTGGAGTTCGGCTGGTGCTCGCAGGCGCGTTTTCTCGAAAGCCTCGGCGCGTCGGTCACGCCGCGTGCCGGCGACGGCGGCCTGTACCGGACCGATCAGGGAAACCTGATCCTCGACGCCCGCTTCGGCCCCATCGCCGACGCCCCCGCTCTCGCCGGCGCGCTGGGAGAGCGAGCCGGGATCGTCGAGCACGGGCTGTTCATCGGCCTCGCACAGGACCTGATCGTGGCCGGCGCAGCCGGGGTCCGCCACCTGCGGCGCCCAGCGGATGCCGCCCCGGGCTGAGCGTGCCGTCGGGTCCGGGCCCCGTCCGCCGCCTCCGGCACCACCCGCGGGCGCTGAGCCGAGTGTCGTTCTGCGTAGTTTCCGATCCTGCCGGCGAGACCGGGCAGCAGCTACCTTCTGGTCGATCGCCGCGGGACGTCGTCCCGTTCTCTGCCGCTTCTGGCTGGTCTTCGGGAAGCCATGACCGATCCACCGCTCTATCCGCTGCGCTTCGAGTCCATCTTTCAGTATCGGCTCTGGGGCGGGCGACGTCTCGCTGACTGGCTGGACGCGGCCCTGCCGGGTGACGGGCCGATCGGTGAAGCCTGGCTGCTGGGCGACCGCGACGATCATCCGAGCCGCGCCGCCGAGGGACCGCTCAAAGGACGCGCCATCGCGCGGCTGATGGCGTCGTCGCCGGAGCTGGTCCACGAGTTCCCAGACGATGCCGTCCTCGATCCAGAAGCGCCGGCCCGTCGACGCGATGCGCAGGCCCCGATAGCCCGTCATGAAGCTGTTGCGCGCGACGGCGCCGAGGATCGCCTGCCGCTCGGCGCGGTCGGGCGCCTCGGCCGAGAGGCGCGAGGGCAGCGCTCACCGGACGGTTACTGTCAATCCAGGCCCCCGCGCGGGGGCGACGGCCGCTTTGCGCGAGGAGCTCCTCGAGCCGGCGTGCCGTGAGCCCGAGCCCTTTCGGCATCTGCCGGTGCCAGAGCGGCCAGCTCACGATCGAAGGCCCGCTGTGCCGCATGGTCGGGCTCCATAGGCGCCTCCCGCATCGGCGCCCCGGTACCGTGAGCCTGTGATGAACATCACAGGTGAACCGGCTCTTTGACGTTGAGGAGGCGCCGCTTCTCGCGTAAGCGGAGAGGAATTGGCGGGGAAGTCGCCCGGCAAGGGCAGAGGTGTAACGGGCAGCTTGGAGGTGCCGTCGGCGCGGGACGGGATCGTTCGTTGCCTATCCCTAGTCTGGAGGAGTAGGGTTGGCCCCTACAGGTTGGGGGAGAACGGGATGAGCTCCGCGGTGGCGGTGGACCTCTTCGATGATGAGCTTGCCCGCAAGCTCGAGAGCGTCCGCTACGAGCTTTTGGATGAATACCGCCAGCCCCACGCGCATCCCTGGATCATCGGCTATTCCGGCGGCAAGGACTCCACCGTCGTGGTGCACCTCGTCCTGGAGATGCTGCTGGGCCTGCCGCGTTCGGAGCGCGCCCGGCGCGTCCATGTGGTGGCGAATGACACCCTGGTCGAATTGCCGCTCGTCGTCGGTCATATCCAGCGAACGATGGAGCGCTTCAAGGAGGCCGCCTCGGCCCTGCGGCTCCCCGTCGACGTCGAGATCACCACGCCCCGCCTCGACCACACCTTCTGGGTCAACCTGATCGGGCGCGGCTACCCCTCGCCATCGCGAAGCTTCCGCTGGTGCACCGACCGCATGAAGATCCTGCCGACGTCTGAGTACATTCGGCGGCAGGCCAGCGAGACCGGCCAGGTCATTCTCCTGCTCGGCGTCCGGCGGGAGGAGAGCGCGGCCCGGGCGGCCCGCGTCGACCGCTACAACCGCGAGTCCGGCGGCACGAGGCTGAACCCGCACAACGATCTCGCTGGCTGCAAGGTTTTCGCCCGATCGTCAACCTCACGACGGACGAGGTCTGGGAGTTTCTCGGCAGCCAGAGCCCGCCATGGGGAGGCACCCATCAGGAGATCGTGCAGCTCTACCGGAACTCGCTGGGCGGCGAATGCCCTGTCGTGACGCAGCGTTCGGATGCGCCCTCCTGCGGCACTTCGTCCTCGCGGTTCGGCTGCTGGACCTGCACCGTCGTGGTGAAGGACCGCTCGCTCGAAGGGTTCGTGGAGTCCGGATTCGTCGAGTTCGGGCCGCTTCTCGAGTTTCGCGATTGGCTCGCTCGGATCCGCGACGAGGAAGGCCGACGGACCATCCGCCGGCGGGACGGCTCGATCACCCACCTTCGAACAGGCGAGGTCGTCTGCGGCCCGTTCACGATCGAGACGCGCCAGGAAATTCTTGCCCGACTCCTGGAGCTGCAAGGCCGGGTTGGTCAGGTCCTGATCTCGCAGGCGGAGATCGAGCGCATTCGCGAAATCTGGGCAAATGATGTGGTCACTACGCTATTGATGCGTGCTGCGGCCTGATACGTCGTGCCTTTTCCTCACCGGGTAAGGCCATTCCACTCTGGTAAATTCTGGTCTTGCCGTAATCTGAGACGCTGATATTGCATCGCATCAACAATCTCCTGGTTGTCTAGCGAGCCACTCACCGAGCGCGAGTGCAGTAGTGCTTGGGTGGGTGCCTCAGCGAGCCCGAGGAGTTCAAGCTCGTCACCTTCTACCCGCCGGTCGATCGGTAAGGTGGACAATGCCTCCTCTCGAAATCGCAGCGCTCGCGCCGTCTCTCCACCGCTGCGGTATGCGCGATCCCACCAATCACCGATGCTCGAAGCAGAGCGAGCCAAGATCTCGCTGGAGATGAGCTTATCGCGCTTGTTGTTGTTCGCCCGCTTCGTGGCCGGCACGAGATTCCATAGGTCGTCGCAAGGCCATGCGATGAATGGAAAACAGTGATCGATGTCGAGATCACTCTCGTGCTTGATTGCTGTGCCCGTCCAGACACAAAAAATCTTGCCGGAACTCTCCAGGAGTTGCGAGGCGATCTTTCGCACCTCAACTGTGTCCCGCAGCGGATCGATCCAACGAAGCGCTTGGGCTACACTATCCGTGGAAATATCGCGGTGCTGGCTGCGTGCATAGTTTGCGATCAGTCGTTGCCACTCCGCGAGCAGCATCGGCTCCATCCAGACGGCTAGTCGACGTAGAGCAGTCCAGACATGGAGGGGTACCTTTGTGACGCCATAGGCCCAGAAGAGCGCAGCGTCTAGCGTTATGCCGTCGGGCCCTCGCAGCGATGGCCGCCCTCGATAGGTTGTCGGAAAGATCGGCTGACCACCGGTGAAAGTGAGATGGCGGGCGGGCATTGCAGCTATCGTGGAGGCGGCGTCGCCGAGTGCCCGACTGACCGCCCCGCTTCTGGGCCAACCGAAGCGGTTCCCGGGCCGCAATTCGAAGGGGCTGGCGATATCCATCGCCCAGAAGGCTGGCTTTACGAAGCCGAGCCCAAGATGATCTCTGTTTCGGGGAGTCTGTGGAATGTCACCCTCGACTAACCGCTTGAACATGCGCAGCCAATAGAGGGCAACGAGCCCAAGCGGTATCTCGACATGCGTTTCGCCATAGCGGGCGAAGGAGGCTGATTGATCAGCTATTCGGGCGATGACGCGCAGAAAGGCAAGCTTGTAGGTGGCGGCTTTGGCATCCTGCAAGATGATGCCCCGAATCAATGGCAAAGCGCCGGTGCCGTCGTCCGGAAGCTCGAGCACCGCGGAGGTCCAACGGATATCCGCCCGACCCATCGCGTCCGGTGAAGTTGGGAGCGCCCGCACGGCAAGGCCGTGTTCCCGTGACAACTCCTCGATTTCACCGATGCTGACCGGGAACATCGGCCTGTCGTAGGCTGGCGGACCCTCGCGAAGCGAGATCATGAGCCGCCCGCCAGGCTTCATCAGCGTTACGAGCTTGCGAAAAGCTCGCCGTCGCTCGCCCAACGGGAGATGCATCCACACGGCACTGAGCCAGACCAGGTCGCCGGCCACGCCCGTGCTGAGAAGTTTGCTCAGATCGGGCAGACGATCGTTCTCCCAGGTGATCCTTGGCGAGGGATGCAACTAACTCGCGCGCTCCCGGAGCCGGTCGGCGGGCTCAACAGCGATGACTGTCCAGTCGTTTGCCGCGAACCATGCTGCGTCACGGCCGCTTCCGGCACCGATATCGATGACAAGTCCGGGCTTCGTCGGAATGAGCGGTATGACGGCGGCATGAGCGGCTTCGAAGGGCACGCGCTCCCAGCCGTCGGCGAGCGCGAAACCCGCCTCGTCATACGCCTGGATGATGTCCCGCAGTACAGTCACTTCTCACCTTCGCGGCGACACCGTCCGGGGAAGCTCTTCGCCTGTCAATGCGTGCGTGGCTCTCAAGGGAGCACTTATGGATCGCCAATCGCTTCGAGCACGTTGCCGGCATCTCGGCATGCGGCATCCGTATGGGTCCGGCGCGATTGGCGATTGCTCGCTCGCTGGGCATTGCGCAGGTCCCGCCCATCGAGGAGGTCGCTCGTGCCGAGCCCGGCAGGGTCATCCGGGGTGATCCGCTCTTCGGCAATGGGGCGGACGTCGGTGCTTGGGCTGCCCTCATTGTTGAGCACGCGCGGGGCGAGCTCGACAAGTCCCAGCTTCAAGCCCATGTCGCTGCCCACTGGCACCGTGGCGCCCAGTTGCTCAAGCGCGAGTGGGACGAGACAGGGGCGGACTACGGCCGCTACGTAATGTTGCTTTGCGAGCGGGCGGGGCTACGGCGTGAGAGGGACGGTGCCGTCCCAGAGGGAGGCCTCCACGACGGAGAGGAGACGCCTGCGAGTGACCGGTCGTCGCGGCCCGTCGTCCTTCGGCTCGGTGACCCGGGCACCGACCTCTCCACGGGCGAGCCGGTCACCTGGGCGATGAACGCGCCGGGTCGGAGCCCGCATCTGGCTGCCATGGGCACGCTGGGCACTGGCAAAACGCGGATCGCGATGATGCTGCTCCGGCAGATGAGGGAGCAGAGCGGCTGCGCGATCATCGTTTTCGACTTCAAGGGCGACCTCTCCGAGAACCCAGCCATCGCCGAGACCCTCGGCGCCATGATCGTCCGGCCGCCGCGCGAGCCCGTGCCGCTCGACGTCCTCCATGTCCCGAGGGCCGACAGCCAGGCGATCGACGTCGCCGCCATGCGCTTTCGCGAGTCCTTTCTGCGCGTCCGCGCCAGCAAGCCCGGCGCCAAGCAGCAGCAGGCCCTGACGGAGGCGGCCCGCCGCGCGCTCGGTAGAAGCGGCCCCACGCGCATCGAGAACGTGCAGGCGGCCTTGCTCGATCTCTACGAGGAGAACGAGACGAAGGAGGACACGCTCACCGCCACCTTCGACGACCTCTGCCGCTTCAAGCTGTTCGAGCCCCAGCTGGCACCGGACGCCTTTTTTCGGCGCTCCTGGATCGTCGACGTCCACGACGCGCCCGAGACGGCCCAAAAGCTCGTGGCCTTTCTCATCTTCGACGCGCTTGACGCGTGGCTGAAGCATCTCCGCGACGCGCCCCTCGATCCCGAGGGAAACAGGGGCCTGAGGACCGTCCTCGCGATCGATGAGGCGCGCCGCATCCTCGGCTATGGCCAGCCCTCGCTCGTAGAGATCATGCGGATGAGCCGCTCCAAAGGTGGCGCCGTGATGCTCATCTCCCAGTCCCCCGACGACTTCATGCAGGAGGAAGAAGACTTCCTCGCCAACATCGGCCTCCTCTTCAGCTTCCGCACCAACGCGCGGCCAACCTCGCTGCAGCGCGTGTTCGGCGAGAAGGTCGACCTCGCCGGGCTTCCCGACGGGGTCTGCGTGACGCGGATACCGGAAAGTGGACGGAGACGGGCGATGAAGGTTCAGGCTTGGCAGCAATCGTAGAACGTCCCGCCTGCTCTCCAATGCATCTCCATATTCTAGCCACCTAGAAAATCGAAATGGTACACGACCTCAGCGAACAAGCCTTCGTCGAACGAGTCGACAGCCTCCACGCGGAACGTCGCAGCTTCTACCTAAGCCCCTCTCGTTGGCGGTCCACGAAGATCGCGACGTCACTGACGTGGACTGAGGTTCCATTCGCGAAGAAAAATCAGGCGTCAATTCCGGAGCTGCCAGGCATCTATGCATTCATTATCCGCCATTGTGAGAGCTGTTTTCCCCCGCATGGCTTCATTATGTACATTGGGATCACCGGAAGCCAATCCCATAAGAGATCCCTTCGCGTTCGATATGGTGACTACTTGAATGAGAAAACACGGAATAAACGACCACGCGTTCACTATATGCTTAATAAATACGAGAGCGATCTCTACTTCGGCTACGTGGCTACGCCAGGAACGGATGTTGATCTCTCTTCGCTGGAAATTCAACTCAATGACGCGATCATTCCTCCTGTGGGGAGAAAGGACTTCAGTGCCGAATTCAAGGCCCTCAGGGATGCGATAGCATGAACCAGAACCCGTCATGCGGCAAATGCTTCCTTCCGGCGCTTCGCGGCCGAATGGGAGACTGGGCATTCTACTCTACGTTGATGCGCCTTGAGGAGGTAAGTCGGAGGATCCGCTTCGCAGACGAAATTCATGCAAACAAAGAGTTGTCTCGGCTGATTCAACGGGAACTCCTTGCCGGGCGCTCAAAGGAGATCGCTCGTTATCTGCTCGAAAATGAGGACCGCTTCTTCAACTCCATTGTCGTTGCCATTTACGGGGGCGATCCCACATGGCGTGAAATTGACGTCGAGCGCTTGTACAACATAGTTGACGAAGATGTCCTTGACGACACAACACTCTATAGCATGGGCTTTCTAAGTCTTCAAGGTGATGAAGCTCGATATTTGCCATTGATGGCCAGCACCGCCTAGCCGGAATAAAGATCGCCGTGGGCGACAGTATGGGCATGTGTGGAGAAGAGGTTTCCGTAATATTCTTGGCCCACCATACAACGCCGGCTGGCGAAAGGCGGACCCGTAGGCTATTCACAGACTCTTAATAAGACGGCACGGCCAGTCTCGAAGACAGAGATAATAGCACTCGATGACTTGATGTCGTGGCGATTTCAACGAGATATCTCCTGGAGGAGCATAAGTACTTTAACCACGGGCAGGTTGATCTCGAGCATAAACAGCCGAACCTCGCACATGGCGACCGGATGCACCTTACCACGATAATTAACCTCTATGATGTCTTGGGAGACATTCTTGGGAACATTAAGGACGCAAGGTCAAACTCTCAGTTCAGGATATTTCGATCGAAAAGACCGGACGAGGAGGAGCTAAAGGGATATCTTGATTTCGCGGCAAAGTACTTCGAAATCTCTCGCTTTGAACTTTGTCGAGTTAGATCAATATTTTTGTGCCAAAAATCCGGAAGCAGTGTATCTAAATACCGGCGTGATGATGGTGGGCATGTTCTTTTCCGTCCCGTTGGTCTGCGAGTTATAACTAGTGTGATCGCGCGGTTGACCTTGAAGGAAGGATTTGACGGAGCCATCACTTGTTTGCGCCGCCTGTCGATGGACCTCAATGACGTGCCATATAGGGGGACAATTTGGGATCCCGATCGGCGTGCGGTACAGGTCGGGAAGGCGGCGATCTGTCGCGATCTGGCGCTTTGGATGCTCGGGGGCTATGGCGGTGACCAAGAGCGTCTCCGTGAACGCTACGGCAAGGCGGTAGGTGTGACCGATGGCTCAGTTGCGCTTCCTGTGCGTATAAGCTGAGAATGAGAGGGGCGACTACGAGGACGTGTGCGGAGAGCTCGGCTACTTCGGAACGAGTGCTACGCGGGCGAACATCCCTCAGTAGGGCACGTCTGTCTCGCCCGGTTAAAATCGTGCTGACTGACAGCATCTTGCTGGAGGGGTTCGATTTTTTTGACTTCGGATGCGGCCAGGGAGGGGACGTAAACCGGCTTTGGGAATTGGGCATCTCAGCGAGTGGGAGGGATCCTGTCCATCGTGCAGATGCGGCACTCGCGCCGTCGGACATCGTGAGCCTCGGCTACGTCATTAACGTCATTGAGGATCCGAGGAGCGTGGAGAGACGCTCCAGCATGCATGGACCCTTACAAGGCGCGCGCTGGTCGTAGCTGCGCGCCTTCGCAGTGAGGCGAATGACTTAGCCCATGCCGACGCCTTTCGCCGACGGCTACCTTACCTCGCGCGGCACCTTTCAGAAGTTCTACGAGCAGCACGAGCTCAAGCACTGGATCGACCAGACCCTCGGCGTATCGGCGGTGCCTGCGGCTCCCGGCATCTTCTATGTCTTCCGTGAGGAGGAGGCGCGTAACGCCTTTCTCGCCTCGCGTTATCGCCGCCGCGCCATCGCGCCGAGGCTGACGCGGCCCGAGACGCTCTTCCAGCAGCACGAGACCCTCCTCCAACCGCTGATCGATTTCGTGACGGCCCGCGGCCGCCTGCCCGCGCACGATGAGCTTGCTGACGTCTCGGCGCTGAAGGACGTGTTCGGCAGCACGAAGCGTGCCTTTCAGGTCGTCCAGCGGGTCACGGAGAAGGAGCGCTGGGACGCCATCGCCGAGGAGCGCAAGCAGGATCTGCTGATCTTCCTGGCCCTGTCCCGCTTCGACGGCCGCCCTCCCTTCGGCCGCCTGCCGCACGACACCCAGCTCGACGTGAAAGGCTTCTTTCCAGCCTACAGCAAGGCCTGCGATGCGGCCGATGCGCTCCTCTTCTCACTGGGCGAGCCCGGCACGGTCGATGCAGCGTGCAGGGCCTCCCCGATCGGTAAGCTCACGCCAGCGGCACTCTACGTCCACGAGAGCGCTCTCGAGCACCTGGCCCCGCTCCTTCGCCTCTTTGAGGGCTGCGCACGCGGCTACATCGGTCGTGTCGAGGGCGCCAACATCATCAAGCTCCACCGCCACGAGCCGAAGGTTTCCTATCTGAGCTATCCCGAGTTCGACACCGACCCCCATCCGGCGCTTGCTCACTCGCTGAGGGTGCAGCTCCAGACGTTTGGGCTCAAGCCACGCACCTACCACCAGTACCGAAACCCGCCGATCCTGCATCGCAAGGAGACGTTCCTCCACCCCGACCACCCGCTGCACGCAAAGTTCGAGAGGCTCACGCGAGCGGAAGAGCGCCACGGCCTCTTCGACGATTCCAGCCATATCGGCACCCGCGATGGCTGGCTTGCCGGCCCTGGAAAAGAAGGGCGTTCAGCTCCACGGGCATCGCTTGCTGCGAACAGCTGCGGCAAAGGCGCTCGTCTGATCTTGGCCGCGTCGGAACAGGCGGCCCCCTCCCAAGAGCCCACTGGAGACTGCTGATCTCCTCATGTCTCCTTCCCACCCGGCCCGCCGGCGCGAACCCTTGGTCTCGGCTCATCGCCGAGCCGGCACGCGGGCGGCGGCCACCTCGCCGAGGTTCCCCGGCCACAGCGCATGCCCGAGCCACCGGCGCTCGATGCCATCTGTGCGGTCCATCCGGGTCGGCGCGCCGCCTGGGCCACCGGCGGCTAGCACGCTCCGCGCGATCGCCGCCCATTTCCGCGTGCACCAGAGCACCGTGAGCCGCGCAGTCAGCGGTCGCCGCACGGCTACGCCGCTTGACAACAAGGAATAAATACCCTATTCTTGCCCTGTGACCGTGACTCCGCCCCTTCACCCACCCCGCTCGCCTGGGCCCGCGCCGCGCGGGTCATCGCCCGTGGCACGCCGCTCTTCGACGTCGCGGCGGCCCTGGGCGTCTCGATCGAGGAGGTCGAGAAGAAGATCGCGGAGGACCGGCACTATGCCGAGCTGATCGCCTTCCGGAAGGAGAAGCGCCAGGCGCCGCTCGAGAAGCGGCTCGACAACATCCGCGAAGGCCTCGTCGACGAGCTCGAGCATGCGCTGGACACGGGCTCGGCCCGCGGCCTCGGCTGGATGCTGCGCGAGATCCGTCTCGGCCTCCAGCTCACGGGCCTCACGGGGAAGGTGGCGCAGGCGGCCCGGGGCGGTGCTGCCGTCTTCGACTGGGACAAGACGCAGCCGGACGACGAGCCGGGTGGTCCCGACCGCCACGGCACGCACATGGAGCGCTTCCTCGCCTCGCTCTGCGATGCCGACTACGACGATTGGCTGGCGACGGGCAGAAGCCCCTATCCGGCGCGCAAGCCGCCTCTCCCCAACAACGCCGTGCGCTGGGCGCGCGCCCGCGCCGCCATGCGCGGCGAGGCCGTGCCCGCCGCCACGCCCGGAGGAGCTGGCCGGCCCCGACTATCGTCCCCGTGCGCATCCTCGACGAGCTCGAGGAAGCCATCTCCCGCGGCGAGGAGGCCGGCATGGCCTCCTCGGAGCGCATGCGCCTGCATACGGACGTCATTGGCGGGGCTGGCAAAGCGAAGACTCCTGGGTCCCCGCCGCCGCGGGGACGATCGGAAGACGAGCCATCCCTCGTCACGGAGCCCGCCCAGAGCCCGCCCTCTGGCCCGGGTGCGGGACCTGGGGGACTTGATCAGGGGGACCATCCCCGCGCAGAGCTGGCCCTCCCGCAAGGCCGGAGGGCCACCCTCGGGGCCGCGACGCGGAACCCGGGGGCCCAAGCATCCCTCGGGGCGGCACCGCCGAACCCGGGGAGGGACCCAGTCATCCCGCCTGCCCAGCCCGCCCCGCCAGCGGCACCACCCTCCTACAAAGAAAAAATGGCGCAGCTGCGCGAGCGGCTGAAGGCGCTGCTTGCCGATCCCACGCCGCGCACGCAGGAGGATCTGGAGCTGGCCGAGGCGGTGTGCTCGCTGCGTTGGCCGAACTGGCCGCCCTACGAGGGCCCCCTCGACATCTTCGAGGTCCACGACGCCCTGGCCAGGCTGCCGCCCGTCCACATCGACACCATCCACCGCCTCGCCGCCAAGCCCGACTACGGCCCCGGCATGTCCCGCTTCCGCCAGCCGCTGCGGGCCCAGGGCCCGTGAGATGGCCACATGGGCCCGCGGGCCGCAGGGGAGGCCTCTGCCTCCTGCCACGCCCTGTCGCCACGAGCAGGAACGGATGTGGAAAGCCGGCCAGGCCCTGAGAGCTGTCTCGAGGTGGTCCAACGACCCGTTGGATGGCCGCTTTTTGCTGGAGCTGCTGCCGCCTGTCTGCCACCGAGGGCGGGTAGCTTGCGCGGTGCCGGGACCGACTCGGCGGAGGTGTGGTGCCCAGGGGCGGATTCGAACCACCGACACGCGGATTTTCAGTCCGCTGCTCTACCAACTGAGCTACCTGGGCGCGCGCGGCGTTATAGGTAGTGGAGGCGGGCCTGTCCAGCGAAAGGCCTGGAGCCGACCCCTTCCGACGGCGTCATCCGCCGCCCCACCTTTGCGCCCTCAGGAGCCATGTGCCCCATGCAGATCTACGAGATCAGGCACGCCACCCACTATCGATACTTCGCCCCGGTCCAGCTCGGGCCCCAGCGCCTGGTCCTTCGCCCGCGCGACAGCCACGACCTGCGGCTCAGGAAGACCGGGCTGGTCATCCAGCCCGAGCCCGCCACCGTGACGTGGCTGCACGATGTCTACGGCAACTCGATCGCGACGGCGACCTTCTCCCGGCAGACGCAGAGCTTCAGCGTGGTGAGCGAGCTCACGGTCGAGCACTACGGCCTGGCGGCTCCGGAGTTCCCGCTCGAGCCGTTCGCGGAAGCCTGGCCCTTCAACTATCGCCCCGAGGAATGGCCCGACCTCAAGCTCTATATCGAGCGCCAGTACAGCGATCCCGAGGGCGTGCTGGATCGCTGGGTGCGGCGCTTCTCGATGGGCGCCCAGACGGTCGACACGCAGGAGCTGCTCGTCTCCGTGATGCGGGCGATCAAGGACGAGCTGTTCTATCGGACGCGCGAGGAGGAGGGCATCCAGCCGCCCCTGCAGACGCTGGCCCAGGGCGGCACCTGCCGCGACTTCGCCGTCCTGATGATCGAGGCGGCACGGGCCATGGGCTTCGCCGCCCGCTTCGTCAGCGGCTATCTCTACGTGCCGGCGGCCGATGGCCCCTATGCGCAGCTGCGCGGCGGGGGCGCCACCCACGCCTGGGCCGAGATCTATCTGCCCGGCGCCGGGTGGGTGCAGTTCGACCCCACCAACGCGATCTTCGGCGGCCAGGACCTCATCCGCGTCGCCATCGCCCGCGATCCCGAGGCCGCCTCGCCGATCAGCGGCAGCTTCAGCGGGCCCTCGGGCGCCGGCGGCACGATCACGGTCGAGGTCGACGTCCGCAAGGTGTTGGGCAGCGGCGCTCAGTGAGCGTCGACGGTATGCCAGAGGCGGCCGTCGAGGACGACGCTGTCGAGGAGGAAGCGCTGCTCGCCGACGAGCTCCTCGCCCACCACGTCCTTGTAGTGGTGCGTGCCTTCATTGATGCGCAGCACGGTGACGTCGCCCGTGCTGCCCACCGCGAGGTCGGCGAGATCGGGGCGTCCGAGCAGGCCGGCCGGCGTCTGGGTGACCGAGCGGACGATGTCGACGAGCGGCATCCCCAGGGACAGGAACTTGCTCATCGTCTCGAGATTGTCGTAGGCGGGCCCGTCGATGCAGAGCGTGTGGACGTCCGAGCTGATGATGTCCGGCGCGAAGCCGCCCTTGAGCATGGCCTTGGCCGTCTCGAAGGCGAACGAGCCCTTGCCGTGGCCGATGTCGAAGATGACGCCCTTCTCCCGCGCGCGCCAGACGGCGTCGCGGATCCGCCCGTCGGCATGGACGGGCGCGTTGGGGAACGGCCTGAAGCAGTGGGTCAGCACGTCGCCGGGCCGCAGGACCTCGAGAACGTCGATATAGCGCGGCGGCGGGTTGTCGATGTGGCACATGCAGGGCAGCTTGGCCTTCTCCGCCGCCTCGATCGCCAGATAGAGCGGCGTCAGGCCGAGCGGACCGCTGGTGCCGGAGCCGATCCGCACCTTGATGCCCTTGATGAGATCGGGGTGCTCCTGGGCCACCCGGGCGCAGACCTTGGGCTCGAGCAGCCGCAGGTCGAGCGATTCGCCCACCATGACGTCGTTCGAGAAGGCGTAGATGCCTGCGAACGAGATGTGCAGGTAGGCCAGGATCTTCGTCTCGCTGCGCTCGATGACGTGCTTGCGGAAGCCCTCGAAATTGCCCGGCCCCGCCGTGCCGACGTCGAGCCAGGTCGTCGTGCCGGCGCGCTTGGCCAGATTGTCGGCGTTGACCCCCAGGGATGCGCCGCCCCAGTAGACGTGGGTGTGGAAGTCGATCATGCCCGGCATGACGATCGCACCGCGAACCTCGCGCTCGACCGCGGCAGAGCCCTCCTGTGCTGCGGCACCGACGGCCGCGACCTTGCCGTCCTTGAAGGCGATGTCGGCCACCTCATCGGTGCCCGTGCCCGGATCGACGATCCGACCACCGCGCAGAACCACGTCGAACATCGCCATCATGCCTCTCCCACGAACCCAACGACCGGACCGATGACTAGCGGCAGAAGGCCAGGAGCGCCAGGGTGGTCAGCGCTCGCCTGCCGCAAAGGCGTCCAGCATTCCTGCATCGGCGGCGAGATCGAGCATGGTGTAGCGGTCCCGCGTCTCGCGGGCGTGGGCCACGGCGTCGCGATAGAGATGCCCGTCGATCCCCAGCGCGCCGGCGGTCGTCGCCAGGCCCGCCGCGTCGAGCGCCGCTGCCAGCCGATCGAGGGGCAGCATGACGGCGCCGACCTCGGCGACGAGATCGGGCCAGGTCTCCGCCAGGCGCCGCTCGATCGCGGCGGCGCCCGCCGCGTCGAGGGCCTTGGCCTGCAGCCCGGCCAGGCAGTCGGGGAAGGCGGGGCCGAAGCGCTGCTTCAGCGCCCGCTCGTCGATCCGGGTCGGCGCCATCCGGGGCGGCTGCGGCAGGGCCAGCATCCAGCCCTGGAGGCGCGCCATGGTCCAGGTCGCGACCGCGACCTGCTCGCCATGCAGGGCGTCGGGCGGCGGGTCGCCCTGCATCTCGAGATAGTGGCTGATCAGGTGCTCGCCCTGCGACGCGGGCTTGCTCGAGCCCGCCATCAGCATGGCGAAGCCGCCCAGCACGAGCAGGCTGGTCAAACGCGCGACGGCGTCCGGATCGCGCTGCCCCAGGGCGCCGGCGAGGTCGAGAAGGGCTGCCTCCGTGGGCATCTGCAGGGCGTAGACGGCGGGGTCGTAGGGCGTGCCCCACAGCCGGTGGGCGAGAAGCCAGTCGGCTTGCGTCGTCGTCCGGCAGATGACGTCGCCGAAGCCGGCCTGGATCAGCCTGAGCGGCGCCTCGGCCAGGACCTCGAGGTCGAAGAAGGCCCCGCGCGGGCTGTGGGCTGGATGGCTGACCTTGAGGCCGTCCTTCAGGAGCGACGCCGTGGCGGTGACGTAGCCGTTCATCGAGGGTGCCGTGGCGAAGACGGCGTAGGGGATGCTCAGCCTCCGGCTCGCCTCCTTGCAGAGGTCGTTGAGCGTGCCGGAGCCGACGGCGACGAGGGCGTCGGCATGGCGCGCCCGGTCGGCCAGATCCGTGGCGGTTTCCCAATCGGCGTGAGGGTGCTGCAGGACGATGGTCTCGGCGCCGGGCAGGGCCGCCGCGACGCGCCGGCCCAGAGCCTCCCAGGTGCTCTCATCGGCGACCACCGTGGGGCGGCCACGCGGCAGCCCCGCGCCCGCCACCAGCTCTTCCTCCGCGCCGGCGAGGCTCGGCTCGATCACGACGCGTCGGACATCCGGCGTGAAGGCGGCACCGCTCACCGGATGACGCCACGCGCCCTCGACCAGCGCCGAGATCAGGGTCCGGGCGTCCCCGGCCGACGCCGCGCCGACCGGCTCAGGCCCAGTGGCCGGGCTCCCAGGCCCATTGCCGGTCATGATGGGCCCAGTGTCCGGGAACCCAATGCGCCCCGTGCCGTGGTGCCCGCATATAGTGGCCTTGATCCCAGGCGTATTGACGGCCGGTCCAGCGCCAATGGCCCGGATCCCAGGCGTAGCTTCCATTCCGCTCGGGAGGCGGCGGCACGCGCTCGTAGCGGGGCGGAGGAGGAGGCGAGGCGACCATCACCGGCTCCTCGACGATCACGGGAGCCGGCCGCCCCTCGCTGTAGGCCGGTGGAGCCCTGTAGCCGTGGCCCTCCGGCACCTCGACGCATGCAGCAGGTCCGAGACACATGACGCTCAGCAAAAGCAGAAGCGATCGCTGCGGTCGAGGAGCATGTCGCGCCGCGCAGCACCATAACCCACCGCTCGATGAGGAAGCTCTGTTCCGAGCCATAGTAGCACTCCGGCCTGTGGCGCAACTGTCGTCGCAGGCCAGCGACGGGGCGAGTGAAAGCTCGTCCACGGCCAGCCGCATGCGCGCCCGACAAACATCGGCGAACGCCCCGAGGTTCCGCCCGGGACAGGGGGCCCTGCGACGCCTAAGGGCCTGCTTCCCGTGCCGACGCGATGGCGTCGGCAGGTGGGCCCGCCGACAGCCGGGCTTCCGCGACGCGTCGGACCTCGCGCATCAGCTCGGGGCGGAGCTTGAGGAAGGCGCGAAAGGCGTCCCGGCGCAGCTCGAGGAGGCTGCAATAGCCCAGGGCGATGACGTCGGCGCCGCGCGGCCGGCGGAGGATCAGCGCCATCTCGCCGAAGAAGTCACCGGTGCCGAGGCGGACCCGCGCCTCGTCCAGGGCCACCTCGACGGCGCCCGAGGCGATGAAGTACATGGCGTTCCCGATCTCACCCCGGCGCACCACACGCTCGTTGGGCAAGGCCAGACGCGGTCTCAGGAGGCGGGCCACGCTGGCGAGCTCGGCCTCGTCCAGGCCCTGGAACAGCGGCACGCGGCGGATCAGCGCGCCGGTCTCGAGGCCGAGGTCGAGCGGTGGCGCCCGCTCGAGCTTGTGGCGACGGTCACGGATCTCCTCGTCCAGGCTGCGAAACAGCTCGGCCGAGAGCAGACGCTCCTCGCGCAGCCGGTTGTACCCGTCGCGCTCGAGCTGCACCGCGACGCGGGTGAGGTATTGAGCGGAGACCTGGTCCCAATAGGCGGGATATTGGAGGCGGACCGCGTCGAGGCCGCGCTCGACGTCGTTCAGGCGGGCCTCGAGAATGAGCCTCGAGGTCTCCGCGACGCGCGCCCCGAACAACACCTCGATCCGGCGCCCCGTGAAGGACAGAAGCTCCTCCAGCACGCGTCGCTGCACGAGGAGCTGCTCCACACGGTGGGCGATGTGAAGGGCGAGTGGCCCCTCGATGCCGAGGCGTCGATGCAGGAAGACGGCGATGGAGGTCCAGCGGGCGCGCCAGCGCTGGTCACGTGCGGCGCGGCGGTAGCCCTGCACGCCGTCCAGCTTCAAGGCGTCGAGGAACCCGCCCGTCCGTCGAACGAGAGCGCCGCCCGCGCCGCGCGAGATCATGCGCTCGGCCATCTCTCGGACGTAAAGCTCGCTCTCCCGTGCGGTGATGGTCAGGAGGGCGCTGACGAGATGCTCGCGCAGCATGCCCTCGCCGGGGTCGCTCTCCTCGGAGGCCGGCTCGGCAGGAAAGTGCGGGGTGCTGACGGCCGCCTCGAGATCGAGCCCGTGTGCTATGGCGGCCGCGGACAGACGGTCGCGGATCTCCGCACGCGTCAGCGCCAGGGCCCGCTGCCGGAGCAGACGCTCGGCAGCGCTGAGCTCGTCGAGGCGGAGCCATCGCAGCAGCGGCCGGAGCGTGGTCGCCTGGACCAGCAGCGTGAACAGGACGAAGCCCGTCGCCAGCACGGATACCCAGTGCTGCACCTCGGGCGGGACACCCGGTGTCTCGCCGAGGGCCAGGGCCAGGGCGAGCGTGACGGCGCCGCGCAGCCCGCCCCAGAGGATCACGAGCTTGTAGCGTCCGCTCACCGCACCACCGCGCCGGGCTCCGGTGACGAAGGGCAGCACCCCGTAGAGGGTCGCGGCCCGGGCGCCCAGGGCGCCGATGATGAGGGCGGCGACGCCCACGAGATCGAGCGCGGTGACGTGCTCGAGCGTCTTGGGGACCAGCATCGAGGCCAGCACGAAGATGAGCGAGCTGCCCCAGAAGCCGAGCTGGCTCCAGATTGCCGTCACGCCGGCCCATTCGTGGGTCGCGAGGCGCGTCCGGCCGACACCGCCGAAGATGAGACCAGCCACGACGACGGCTACGACGCCGGAGACGCCGAAGTAGGCATCTGCGATGGCGTAGGCGAGGTAGGCCAGCGCCACACTGATGGTGATCTCGGCCGGGCCGCCCTGGTCGAGCCGGCCGATGACCAGGGCCGCGAGGCGCCCGGCGACCGCTCCCACCACCGCACCGCCGACGAACTCCTCGAGGAAGCGGGCTCCGATCTCGGTGATGTCGAGCGTCGCCCCGCCGATCACAGCGGCGAGGAGAGCCGAGAAGAGTGCTATGGCGGCGGCATCGTTGAGCAGGCTCTCACCCTCGACGAGGGCGCTCAGGCGGCGCGGCGCCCCGACCTCGCGGAAGATGGCGATGACCGCCACGGGGTCGGTCGTGGCGATGATCGAGGCGAGGAGCAGGCAGGCCACGAGGCTCTCGTGGCTGACCGCGAAGAGGGCCGTCCCGGCGCCCAGGGTGCACAGCACCACCGCCACGACCGCCAGCACCAGCACCGGCCCGAGGTCGTCCAGCAGCGCCCGCGAGTCGACGGTGAGGGCGGTCTCGAACAGCAGCAGGGGGAGGAACACCCACAGGAAGAGACTGGCCGTGACAGGGATGGCCTTGATTTCCATCAGGAACTCGACCAGGGGACGGCCCAGCGTCGCGGTGCCCACTGGCTCCGCGAGGCCGATCCCGATTCCCAGAAGGCAGCCGAGCCCGGCGAGGAGGACGGTGTAGGGCAGGCCGAGCCGCTCGGAGATCGGTGGCAGGAATGCGATCAGCGCGAGCAAGCCGGCGACAGCGAAAACCAGGCCAGCCATGTGTTCCATACGCTCGCGATCCCCGACCGTGACCCCGCCCGCTCGGCCGGCGTCCTTATAGCGCAGCTGCGAGCGGCGTCTCCCGCAGGATTGCCGAGGCACGCCCGATCATGGGGCAGGACCGGGCAGGGCGCATCGGTCATGCCTGCCCGCGGCGGAGCGGCTGGGCACGCTGCATACCGGGCTAGGGTGCCGGCGCTGTCCATGGGCCCATCGACGAAGCCGACGGATGCCGGCCACTGGTTAGAGGCGCTTGATCCAGAACTGCATGCGCTTGGGGCTCTCGGACGGCTCGTCCAGGTCCCGCCACGAGAAGATGCAGGTGACGCCCTCGAGCCTTGCGAAGCCTCGGCGCTGCCAGAAGCCGTCGAGCGGCACGTAGTCGGGCGGCCGGCGAGGGTGATCGACCGGGCGGATCACGCCGCAAAAGACGGCATGGGAGTAGGTGCCGGATCGCCGGGCGTGGGCCTCGCGCTCTCGGAAGAACGCCACGCCGATGCCGCGGCCGCGCCACGGCTGCATCAGCACCGACTCGCCGAAGTAGAACAGCCGCTCCACCGCCAGGCCCGCGGCTTGCAGAGGCGCCTTGACGTTCTCGGGCTCGCCGGCAAGCGGCAACGCCGTGGCCGCCCCCACGAGGCCGCCCGCGGCAAAGGCGCCGACGATCACGCTGCCGGGTGTTGTCGCATAGGTCTCGAGATAGCGGCGCTCATAGTCGATCGAGCCGTCGTAGAGATAGGGATAGTCGCGGAACACGGCGATGCGAAGCCGGGCCAGGGCGGGGAGCTGGCTCTCGAGCTCCGCCTCCTCGAGCCGTCGAATCACGACATCCTGCACAGGCAAGCCGGAGCGCCTTCTCGGCTTGAGGTTGGTCGGCTTGAGGTTGGTGGAGCCGATCGGGATCGAACCGACGACCTCTAGAGTGCGATTCTAGCGCTCTCCCAACTGAGCTACGGCCCCACGCGGGCGCCATGTATGGGGAGAGCCCCGGGGTGTCAAGGGAGCGCCACGTCCGAAGCCGGCGGGGAGGGCTGGCGACACCTGCCGCATCTTCTATAGTGCGCCGCGCCCGAGGCCGGATCCCCGGGTCCATCACCTGAGCCATAGAGTTCGCATGATCGCCTTCACAAACCTCCTGGATACCGCCATCCAGATCTACATCTGGCTGCTGATCGCCTATGTCGTGCTGAGCTGGCTGGTGTCGTTCAACGTCATCAACACCGGCAACCGCACCGTCTACCAGATCGGCGATTTCCTCAATCGCATCACCGAGCCGGCGCTCCGGCCCATCCGCAACGTCCTGCCCAACCTGGGCGGCATCGACATCTCCCCGATCGTCCTGATCCTCCTGCTCTACTTCATCCGCGATCTCGTGAACGAGTACCTTCGGTACTGAGCCTTGGGCGTGCCGTACCGTACGACCTCCCACGGCATCGAGCTTCGGGTGCGTGTCGTGCCCCGTGCGGCACGCGAGGGTGTGGGGGCGCTCTATCGGGATGCGAAAGGTGAGAGCTACCTCGTGGTCAAGGTGGGTGTCCCGCCCGAAGGCGGGCGCGCCAACGCGGCGATGCTTCGCGTCCTCGCGACGGCGCTCGGCCTCGGGGTCTCGTCGCTCGAGCTGATCAGCGGAGCCGGCTCGCGTCTGAAGCGCGTCCTCATCGATGCCGATCACGACAGCGTGGCGACGCGCCTGGCCTCGCTCCTGGACGGGCGGGCCTGAGGGCGCAGGCGGTTCCGCGCGAAAGCTGATGGATCACCCTGCAGGAAAGGAAGGGCCTGGCTGATGGCACAGCTGATCGACGGCAAGGCGGCGGCGGCGCGGCTGCGTGATCGCGTCGCCCTGGAGGCTGCCGGTCTCGCCGCCCGCATCGGCCGCCCCGCGGGACTTCGCGTGGTGCTCGTTGGCGACCATCCGGCGAGCGCCGCCTATGTCCGCACCAAGGAGCGCATGGCGCAGGCCGCTGGAATCGACGCCCTCACCATCCGGCTCGACGGTACCGTCGGCGAGGCGGAGCTGCTGGCCCGCCTCCGCGAGCTCAACGAGGACCCGCGAATCGACGGCATCCTCGTGCAGCTGCCGCTGCCGCCGCACATCGAGGTGGCGAAGGTCATCCAGGAGATCGACCCGGCCAAGGACGTCGATGGGTTCCATCCGCTCAATGTCGGTCGGCTGGTGAGCGCATCGGGGGCGCAGCCGAGCGATCTCCTCGTGCCCTGCACGCCGCGCGGCTGCGTCAAGCTCCTCGAGGCAACCCTTGGCGCCGAGGGGCTGAAGGGGAAGCGCGCGCTGGTCATCGGCCGCTCGACGATCGTGGGCAAGCCCCTGGCGGCGCTGCTGCTCGGGCGGGACTGCACGGTCACCATCGCCCACTCGAGGACCCGCGACCTCGAGGCCGAGACCCGCCGCGCCGAGATCGTCGTGGCGGCGATCGGCAGGCCCGAGCATGTCGCTGGCGACTGGATCGCGGAGGGGGCCGTGGTGATCGATGTGGGCATCAATCGCGTGCCGGCGCCGGGAGGCGGAAGCCGGCTCGTGGGCGATGTGGGCTTCGCGGAGGCGTCGCTTCGCGCGCTGGCGATCACGCCCGTGCCAGGCGGTGTCGGCCCGATGACCGTGGCCTGCCTCCTCGAGAACACCCTGATTGCCTGCCGTGCGCGGCTCGGCATCGGGCCAAGCTTACCGGACGCGTGAGCGCCATCGGGCTCCCGGCTCAGGCGACGGCCGCCTCCTCGGCGGCGTGCTCGGCTTCCGGCTCCTTGAGCACGTAGCCGCGGCCCCACACCGTCTCGATGTAGCTCGGGCCGCCAGTGAGCCCGGCAATCTTCTTCCGCAGCTTGCAGATGAAGACGTCGATGATCTTGAGCTCGGGCTCGTCGATCCCGCCATAGAGATGGTCGAGGAACATCTCCTTGGTCAGCGTGGTGCCCCGTCTCAGGGCGAGAAGCTCGAGGATCGCATACTCCTTGCCGGTGACATGAACGCGACGCCCCGCGATCTCGACCGAGCGTGCGTCGATGTTGACCACCATCTTGCCAATGCGGATCACGGAGTCCGAGTGGCCCTTCGAGCGTCGGACGATGGCCTGGATGCGGGCCACGAACTCGGAGCGGTTGAAGGGCTTGGTGATGTAGTCGTCGGCCCCCCCGGTCAGGCCGCGCACCTTGTCGGTGACCTCCGCCCTGCCCGAGAGGATGAGGACCGGCGTCGGAACCTTGGCCGCCCGCAGTCGCCTCACGACCTCGTAGCCGTCGATGTCCGGGAGGCGGAGGTCCAAAATAATGATGTCGAAGTCGTAGAGCTTTGCGAGCTCTATACCCTCCTCACCATGGTCGGTGGGCTCGAAAACGATGTTCTCGCTGCGAAGGGCGGTCTCGATCAGCCTCGCTGAGACCGGGTCGTCCTCAATGACCAGTGCTCGCATGACCTGCTCCGTTGCTCGGGCTTCAGGACTCCCCCAAGCCGACACTGCCGTAACCTTAAGGGAATTCTCTTAAGCCAGTCTTAAAGGATGGGGCCCATACTCACAGCCATCGGATGAGCCGGGGACCCTCATGCCGTGCACATCCTGTAAGTGATACAATCACGAGTTTAATAGAGATGCAACCTAAAAGAGCATTGTGCCATATATATGCCCTCTATGAGGGTGTCTTGGCTGCCAAGAGCGGACGGGATGGATGAGCTGTGGCGTGGCGGGTGTGACTGCTGACCTTGGCGGGATGGAGCCCAACCGGCGCGGGGGTCGTATCCATCGTTGCTCCGGGCGGCTGCTGAGCTGCCGCGAGCTGGGCGCCGAGACCGGCATCGGCAGCATGTGTCTCGTCGAGCGCGGCACCGGCACGACCCAGCTGCCCTTCGACGAGCAAGGCGCCCTGCTCGCAGAGGTTGTAGGCTTCGACGAGCAGGGGGCCAGCCTTCTTCCCTACGAGGATGTCGCCGGTATCGGCCTCGGCGCGCGCGTATGGGTCGACCGGCGGGCCGGGATCCTCCGACCCGACCGCTCATGGCTGGGACGCGTGCTCGACGCGCTCGGCCATCCTTTGGACGATGGCCCGCCGCTCGCGCCCGGCCCGAGGGCCTATCCGATCCAGGCAAGCCCTCCCATGGCGCATCGGCGGCAGCTCGTGGGCGAGCGGCTGACCTTGGGCGTGCGGGCGCTCGACCTGTTCACCCCGTGCTGCGCCGGTCAGCGCATGGGGATCTTCGCGGGCTCTGGCGTGGGCAAGTCGACGCTGGCGTCGATGCTTGCGCGCGGCACCGACGCGGACGCCCTGGTCGTCGGGCTCGTCGGCGAGCGAGGACGGGAGGTCAACGAGCTCCTGACCCGCACGTTGGATGCCGAGTCTCGCGCCAGGAGCGTGGTCGTCGTGGCGACCTCCGACATGCCTGCCATGATGCGGCGACGCGGCGCCTATGTGGCGCTGACGGTGGCCGAGCACCTGCGTGACCAGGGGCTACGTGTCCTCTGCCTGCTCGACAGCGTGACGCGCTTTGCCATGGCCCTTCGCGAGATCTACCTGGCGGCAGGCCAGCCGCCGACCACCAAGGGCTACCCGCCGGGCGTCTTCGCGGAGCTGCCCCGGCTTCTGGAGCGCGCCGGCCCGGGGGAAGGCCGGGGCAGCATCACGGGCCTCTTCACCGTGCTCGTCGAGGGCGACGACACCAACGAGCCGATTGCCGACGCGGTGCGCGGCATCCTCGACGGCCACATTCTCCTCGACCGCCAGATCGCCGAGGCGGGGCGGTTCCCGGCGGTCGACGTCCTGCGCAGCGTCTCGCGCACGGCGCCGGGCTGCTACGCCCCCGGGGAGCGTCGGCTCGTCGGCGAGGCACGCCGGCTCATGGCCGCGCATGCGGAGATGGCCGAGCTGATCCAGGTCGGCGCCTACAGGCCGGGTGCCAATCCACTGGTCGATCGGGCGATCGCCGTCCGGCCGTCGCTCGAGGCCCTTCTCGCCCAGGCGCCCGATGACGCGCCGGAAACGAGCGCCCCCTTCGAGCGCCTCGCCCGGATCTTGGAGACGGACGAGGCTGTATCGCCGTGAGGAGCAAGCCTCTGCTGATCCTGGCGCGGCTCGAGCGCCAGGGGCTGAACGGGCGGCGCCAGGAGCTGGCAGCTTGCGAGCGCGAGCTGGCGGACGCCCGGGAGGCGCTCGGGCGGCTGAGACGGCGGCATCGCCGACGAGATGGCGCTTTCCTGGACACTGCCCGACGGTGCCAGGCTCTGCTCGGCCTTCCTGGGTGGTGTCCGGCTGCGTCGGGCGGCGTTGCAGGAGCGGATCGTCGCGCTCGGCGCACGACACGGCGAGGCGCTGAGGGACGTTCGTGCGCAGGCCGGGAAGCTAAAGCAGATCACCCTGCTGGCGGAACGCGCCAGGATGCGGGAAGACGCCGCGGCGATGCGCAAGGAAAGCGCCGTACTCGACGAGCAGGCCCTCCTCCGCCACGGCTACGGCGTCGGCAAGCCCTAGAACTCCGGCGCCAGCTTCATCCGCAGGCCATCCAGGCCCTGGTGGAACTTGATCTGGCAGGAGAGGCGGGAGTTGTCCTGCACCTGGAACGCCTCGTCGAGCATCATGTTCTCGTCGGCGTCGGCCGATTCGAGCTTGGGGAGCCATGTCTCGTCCACATAGACATGGCAGGTGGCGCAGGCACAGCAGCCGCCGCAGGCTGCCTCGATCGGCAGGTCGGCGTCGCGGATGATCTCCATGACGGACCAACCGACCGTGGCCTCGAGGACGTGCTCCACGTCCTCCCGATCAACACAGATGACGCTCGGCATTCAGGAGACACCCAGTCGCTTGTGGAGCTCGGTGCTCGACGTCGTATAGCGGAACACGAGCTTTTTCTCAGGATGGCAGTAGTGAAACGCCTTCTGGCACATCAGGGCCCCCTCGTGGAAGCCCGAGAGAATGAGCTTAAGCTTGCCCGGGTAGGACACGATGTCGCCGATCGCGAAGATTCCGCGCACGTTCGTCTCGAAGGTCGTCGTGTCGACGAGGATCAGGTTGCGCTCGAGATTGAGGCCCCAGTCCGCAATCGGCCCGAGCTCCATCTTGAGGCCATAGAAGGCGAGCAGCGCATCGCACGCCAGTACCCGCTCCTTGCCGTCGTTGCCCTTGATCTTCAACGATTCGAGCTGCGATCCGCTACCGTCCAAGGAGGCGACCTGACCGATCACCAGCTCCATGGCCCCGGTCTCGACGAGGCGTCGCATCTTCTCGACCGAGTTCGGGCGCCGCCCGGAACTCGTCGCGGCGATGGACCAGCGTCATGCTGCGGGCGAGCGGCTGCAGGTTCAAGACCCAGTCGAGCGCCGAATTGCCGCCGCCGGCCACGACCACATGCCGGTCGCGGAACGCCTCCATCTTTCGGACGGCGTAGAAGAGCGAGGTCGCCTCGAAGGCCTCGGCGCCGGGAAGCGGGATGCGACGCGGCACGAAGCTGCCGGCGCCGGCGGCGATCACGACGACGGACGCCTCGAAGACCGTCCCGGCCGTGGTGGCCAGCCGCCACCGACCGTCGTCGAGCCGCTCCAGCCGCTCGGCCTGCTGACGAAGATGAAAGACGGGCTCGAACGGCTTGATCTGCTCCATCAGATTGTCGACCAGCTCCTGGCCGGTGCAGCGCGGCACGGCCGGGATGTCGTAGATGGGCTTGTCGGGATACAGCTCGGCGCATTGACCGCCGATCTTGTCCAGATTGTCGACGAGCTGGCAGCGCAGACCGAGCAGGCCCGCCTCGAACACGGCGAAGAGGCCGACCGGGCCGGCGCCGATGATCACCATGTCGGTTTGGATGACGTCGTCGGGCATGATCGCTGTCGCAGTACGCTCGCGCTTGCTGGTCGGACGGGGGTGAGCCGCTCGGAGTGTCCACAAATCCGCCGCGGCCATTCCTGCGACCGTCGACCGCGTGCACCTACCACCGGAGCGCCCGGGCGGCAACGCCGCCGCCTTCCCCGGAGCCGGAAGCCAGCAGCAGCGATGCGCGTGAAGGGCTTGGCGTTGCCAGCTCAGTGGCGCTTGCGCGCCTCGACCATCGGCCAAAGGTCATAGGTCGCATAGAACTCGCTGCGGAAGGCCTTCCAGGCCGTCTGCTCGATGGCGACGTTGACATCCCGCAGCCTCGACGCCGGCAGGCGCAGCGTGACGACCTGGCCGATGCCCATCAGCACATGCCAGGAGACGACCTGGACGCCTTCGGGCGGGAAGCGCTGCCAGAAGCCGGAGGCATCGAGCTCGGCCTGGATCTCGGCCAGCGTTTTCGACTGGTCGTGACGCAGGAAGACGGTCAACATCAGCTCGTCGCTTGGCTCTGCCATAGGCTCGGTCCCCATCCGGCTCCGGACGTGTCGGTTGTCCCGGAGTGTCTTGAAAGTCGATGCACGAAAGGTGGTGGCCAGGCGCCACTGTCAACCCCGGCCTGCCGTCGGCGTGCAGGGACGGTGGCTCTGGCACGTCGCGCGTGATGCGCGGTTGTGGTTTAGATCGCGGATGCGAGCCTGTCTCCCGCGGGGCCGACCTCGTCGCTTCGCTCCGGGTCGTGCTCGATCGCGGCGCGACCGAGCGTCGGACCCGAGATGCCGGCCGGCGTTGAACAGGACAGGCCATGGCGACAGGTGTCGACTGGAGATGACCGACCCATCCGACCCGGCCACGGACGAGCCCCGCCCGGCGACGCGATCCGCGCTTGCGGAGCTGGCGCATCTCGATGTTGAGACGGACCCAAACCGCGTGCGCCGACGCTCGCGTGACTTCTACTGGTACAGCCCGGTCCTGAAGCGAAAGCTCGCGTCGGTCACGGCCGAGGCTGTGGTCACGCCCCGCAGCGAGGCCGAGGTGGTGGAGGCCCTCAGGGTCTGTCATCGACACCGCGTCCCGGTCACGCCACGGGGCGGCGGCACGGGCAATTACGGCCAGGCGATGCCCCTTCGCGGCGGCATCGTCATCGATCTGTCGGCGCTCACCGCGATCCGGGAGATCGGGAACGGGTTCTGCCGCGTCGAGGCGGGGCTGAAGCTGGCCGACCTCGACGCCGCCGCCCGAGCCCGCTCGCGCCAGGAGCTGCGTTTCCATCCCAGCACCTGGCGGACTGCGACGATTGGCGGCTTCATCGCGGGCGGCTCGGGCGGCGTCGGCAGCATCGGGTGGGGCACACTGCGCGACCGCGGCAACGCCATCGCTGCTCGCATCGTCACCGCGGAGGCCGAGCCGCGCATTCTCGACCTCGAGGGCGGCGATGTGCGCCGGGTGATCCATGCCTACGGCACCAACGGCGTGATCACCGAGCTCACGGTACCGCTGGCACCAGCCTATCGCTGGGTCGAGCTGATCGTCGGCCTCGACGACTTCATGACCGCCGTTCGTTGCGCCGACGCCATCGCGCACGAGGATGGCATCGCCAAGAAGCTCGTCACGGTCGTGGCAGCACCGGTGCCCGGCCAGTTCCTCTTTCCCAGGCTCGTCGATGAGGGAACAAGCGTGATCCTGCTCATGGCGGCCGACTTCGCCATCGGAGCATTGCGCCAGGCGCTGGCTCGGCATGCCGGCCGGATCCTCCATGAGGCTGTGGTCGAGGAGCTGCCACCTGGCCGCCCCCCGCTCTTCGAGCACAGCTGGAATCACACCACGCTCCAGGCCCTCAAGCACGATCGCTCGATCACCTACCTGCAGGTCTTCTATCCGCCACCCGACCATGTGACCCGGGTCGAGCAGCTGCATAGGCACTTCGGCGACGAGGTGCCGATGCATCTCGAGTTTCTCAGGAGCGGCGGCCGTATCGCCTGCAGTGGCCTGCCGCTGGTGCGCTTCACGAGCGAGGACCGGCTCTACGAGATCATCCGCTATCACAACGACTTCGGTTGTCCCATCTACGATCCGCACGTGTTCACGCTCGAGGAGGCAGGCAGAAAGCGAGTTGACGAGGCCCAGCTCGCCTTCAAGCGCGAGGCCGATCCTCTGGGCATCCTGAACCCGGGCAAGATGTTGAGCTTCGATCAGCCCGAGGCCGCACCCCCTTCGAGCCATGGCTTCATGTTCGAGAGCCACTAGCGTTCCGCTCAGGCGTCGGTGGGCACATGCCGGAGGGCAGCGAGCAAAGGCCGCGGCGCTCTGCCCAGAAGGTGGTGCGGGCCTCTCAGATGACCCGATGTCGCCCCTACACGCCCTCAATCAGGGCTGGGCGGCCTCGGCCTTGCGGGCTTTGGCACGCGGCTTCGACGACTGCTTGCCGGACGCCTGTCTGGCTTCCTTCGCCCTGGCGAGCTTCGCCTCGTGTCGGGCGCCCACCTCGGCCTGGATGGCGGGGATCAGGTCCGCTGCGGCCATCCGTTGTGCAGGTGAGCCCGACTGCTCCAGGCGCTTCGCGTTCTCCTCGAGCACGCCCAGCGCCTTGTCCTCCATCTGCGGCAGCTTGGCGATGAGACTCATGATCCTACTTCCTTCCTGACCAGCCAAGGCGCCGCTCGGCCTGCACGGTCAATGCTTGTTTGGCCCGCTGGATCTCACCCTTTCCCGCACGACGGGACGCGATGGGCGAGACCGCACGACCGCGGCGGCAAAGCGCGGGCGACCGATGGGAACTGCACCCCTTAAACTGGTAGCGGCAGAAGGAGGTTGCAATGTGCGGCCTGCGCGCTGGGCATGGCGACGAGGCCGGTCGAGGTGGGGCGGCTTCTGGCAGAACGTTCGGGTCAGGAGCCGATGGCCGTGCCTATCTCTGCATCGCCTGTCTGACGGCCCCGACAATTGCCGTAAGGATGGCGCCGCCCGCGCCGCCGCCTACGATCTGGGCGATAGCCGCGCCGAAATCGAATCCCCCGCTCGTCGCGGCAGCGCCGGAGGTTGCCGCGACCTCGGCGGCGCCGCCCATCCCGTAGTGGCTCAGGATCTGGCCAAGGACGAGACCGCCAATCGCGCCGGCAATCGAGTTCCCGGTCGTGCCGAGGCTGATCTTCTTGGCGACGCCACCCGCTATGTTGCCGCCGATGGCGCCGGTCACGATCTGAATGATGAGCTGTACAAGCTCCGACATTGGTTTTGACCCCTGTTTGCCAAGGAGGCCACCTATGTGTGGCTTCTATCGTTGATCCGGTCAGAGGCTAGCATGAAAGGCACGGCCTCTCCATCGTGGCCGGCGGCGCGTCTGCTGCGGAACGGCAGATTGCGCGGCCGATGGATGCCGGCCGAGCTCATCCGGCAGATGGCCGTTCCGGCCGAGGCAAGGCGCCCCCATCGCTTGCCAGCGGCATCGCGATCGTGCTGATGCTCGGGTAGGCGGCGGAGGGCGCGCATGGCACCGGCGAGGTTCGACGAGATCTACGACACCGCTCTCCTGCGGCACGGCAGGCAGGCGCTCGAGGCCCGGCTGGTCGTGCCGCGCACGGCAGCCGAGCTGACGGCGCTGGGCGACGACCGCTATCTCTCGCTGATGATGCTCCGGATCTTTCGTGCCGGGCTCAAGCACAGCGTCGTGGACGCCAAATGGCCGGCCTTCGAGGAGGTGCTCTGGGGCTTTGCCCCGGAGCGCTGCGCCAACCTCTCGGACGAGCGCCTCGAGGAGCTCCTGGCGGATCGCCGCATCATCCGCCATCTGGGCAAGCTGCGCGCCGTGCGGGCCAATGCCGCGGCCATCGTGGCGCTGCGTGCGGCCGGCCAGCCGATCGGCGCCTGGCTTGCCGCTTGGCCGGCGGACGATGCCGTCGGGCTGTGGGACGAGCTTGCCCGGCGGTTCAGCCAGCTGGGCGGCAACTCGGGCCCCTACTTCCTGCGCATGGCCGGCAGGGACACGTTCATCCTCTCCGAGAGCGTCGCCAGGGCGCTGGTGCATTGGCGGGCGGTACCGGAGCCACCGCGCAGCCGCGGGGATCGGCGCGTCGCTCAGGGAGCCTTCACCCGTTGGGCGGAAGAGAGCGGGCGGCCTCTTTGCCAGCTCTCCCAGATTTTGGCCCTCTCGGTCGATTGAGCCCCTGGGGATCCGCCGAGCCCGGCTTGTCGTGCGCTAGGTCCTGTACTCATAAAGGGGATTCCCGCCGGGGCGTGTTCGTGATTTAAGCTTCCAAACAGTGGGGGCTCGAGGATGGCTCGGTTCGACCTGACGGATAGGGAGTGGGCGGTGGTTCAGCCGCTGCTGCCGAACAAGGCCCGCGGCGTGCCGCGGGTCGATGATCGGCGTGTCGTGAACGGAATCTTCCACATCCTGCGGACCGGGTCGCCGTGGCGTGATCTTCCGGAGCGCTACGGCCCCTACACGACAATCTATAACCGCTACAATCGCTGGGCCAAGGCGGGGGTCTGGCTGCGGATCTTCGAGGCGCTGAGCCAACGATCACCGCAGTCGCTTCAGCTCATCGACTCCTCGATCATCCGTGCCCACCAGCATGCGGCCGGTGGAAAAAAGGGGGCCCGGATCACGCCATCGGTCGCTCCCGCGGGGGACTGAGCACCAAGATCCACGCCGTCGTGGCCGATCTCGGCCTCCCGGTCCGCCTCTTGCTCACCCCCGGCCAGGCATCCGACAAGACGACCTTTCCCGAGCTGATCGACGGTGTGAGCCTGGCACCCGACGTCGTGGCCGATCGCGGCTACTTCGCGGGCTCCATCATCGCCCTGATCGAGGCTGCCGGCGCCACCGCCCATATTCCCTCGCAGAGCAACGTTCGGGTTCGCCGGACCGTCGACCGCCAGATCTACCGCCAACGTAACCTCGTCGAGCGCTTCTTCAACAAGCTCAAGCATTTCCGGCGTATCGCCACACGGTACGACAAGCTCGCCAGAAACTTCCTCGCCGCCGTCGCCCTCGCCTCGGCCCGCCTTTGGATCAGGCATTATGAGTCCACAACCTAGAGGCGAGCGCCGAAATTGCGCTCGACGTCGAACTCCGGCGAGGGCCGGCCCAAAGGTGCCGCGGCGGGGCCGCCCTTGCGCGGCAGGAAGACGCCGCTGCCGGGCTCGGCCATGAGCCTGCCGTCCTCGGCGACCACTTGGCCTCGCCGCAGAACCGTCATCGGCCAGCCTTTGATCCGGCGGCCCACATAGGGGGTGAAGCCCGCATTGTCGTGCGTCGAGCCCTGCGCCACCTCCACCTCGCGCTCCGCGTCCCACAAGACGAGGTCGGCGTCGCCGCCCACGGCGATCGAGCCCTTTCGAGGGTTGAGGCCGTAGATCCGCGCGGGGGCGGTCGAGGTCAGCTCGACGAAGCGGTTGAGGTCCATCCGGCCGCGCGTGACCATCTGATCGAACAGCACCGCCAGCCTCAGCTCCAGGCCCGGCATGCCGTTCGCGATCTCCTTGAAGGTCGGGCTCTTTCCTTTTGCGAGCTTGCCGGTCTCGTCCATCCGATAGGGTGCGTGATCGGATGAGACGGTCTGGAGCGTGCCGTTTGCCAGCGCCCGCCAGAGCGCCTCCTGATCGCCGCGCTCGCGAAGCGGGGGGCTGCAGATCCACATCGCCCCCTCGATGCCCGGCCTGTCCAGGTCCTCCTTGCCCATCACGAGATATTGCGTGCAGGTCTCGCCGTAGACCTTCGCACCCTCGCCACGGGCGCGGTGGATGACGGCTGCGCCCTCCGCCGTCGAGACGTGGTAGATCATCAGCGGCTGGTCGAGCAGGGTGGCGCAGGCGATCGCGCGGCCGATGGCCTCGGCCTCGCCGACGCGCGGGTGGCTCACCGCATGGTAGCGAGGCGCCGTGTAGCCGCCGGCGAGCAGGCGCTTCGCCATCCATGAGATCATGCCGTGGTTCTCGGCGTGGACGCAGACCATGCAACCATGCTCGCGCGCGGCAGCGAGGACATCCAGGAACTGCTCGTCCTCGATGCGCAGCCGGTCATAGGTCAGGAAGACCTTGAGCGAGCCGTGCCCCTCGCCGACGAGCGACGGCAGCTCCTCTCGGAGCACCTCGGGCCGCGGATCGGCCAGGATCATGTGGAAGGCGTAGTCGACGATGGCGCCGCGCTCGGCTGCCACATGATAGTCGTCGACGACCTTGCGCAGGCTCATGCCGACATGCTGGGCGGCGAAGGGGATGACCGTCGTGGTGCCGCCCAGCGCTGCCGAGCGAGTCGCGGTCTCGAAGGTATCGGCGTTCACCATGCCGGAGGCCGAGAGCTGCTCGATATGGCAGTGGCTGTCGACGCCGCCCGGCAGCACGAGCCGGCCCGTGGCGTCGATCTCCCGGACACCTGGCTGCAGCTCCCTGCCTATGGCGACGATCGTGCCGTCCCGCACCGCGACGTCGGCTGCGAAGGTGTCGGTGGCCGTCGCGACGGTGCCGCCGCGGACCACGAGATCATAGGCTGACATGACGCGCCCCTCACGACTAGGATCCGGCCCCGGTTAGCACGCGAGCCGAGGCCTGACCATGACCGGTGCTGCAACGATCCTCGTCGTCAATCCCAACTCCAACGCCGAGGTCACCGCCGGCCTCGATCGGGCACTCGAGCCTCTGCGGCTAGGCGGCGGCCCCGAGATCCGTTGCATGACTCTCGAGGAGGGGCCCTATGGCATCGAGAGCCAAGCGGACGTCGAGGCGGTGGCGCAGCCGCTCGCCCGGACCGTAGCGCAGAGCCACGCCGATGCCTTCGTGATCGCATGCTACAGCGATCCTGGTCTGCATCTCTGCCGGGAGGCTACGGCCAGGCCGGTCTTCGGCATCGCCGAGTTGGCGATGCTGACAGCCCTTACGCGCGGCGACCGCTTCGGTGTCGTCGCCATTCTCCAGCGCTCCATTCCTCGTCATCTGCGCTACATTCGCCAGCTCGGCCTGGCCGCGCGCCTCGCCGCCGAACGACCGCTCGACCTTCGTGTCCACGAGCTCGCCGACGAGGGCAGGACATGGGAGCGCCTGCTTCAGGTGGGTCGAGGTCTCAAGGACCGGGATGGGGCCGACGTCGTCATCCTGGGCTGCGCCGGGATGGCGCGCTATCGGGCGCGCCTCGAGGCCGAGCTGGGCCTTCCGGTCGTCGATCCGACGCAGGCTGCCGTCACGATGGCACTCGGCGCCGTGCTGCTTCGCGATACCTGAGGACGTCGTCTCGGTACGGGCGCTCCGCCCATCCCGCTTGCCTCGCCAGTCCAGATCCCGCAGAGTTTCCTGCGGGGAGCCATGCCTCGACACCGTCCGCGGAAGGGCGGCCGGGTCGGGCCAAGGGAGAAGGGCCAATGAGCCATCCGATCGACGAGATCGAGGGTATCGGCGACGTCTACGCCGAGAAGCTCCGCGGGGCGGGTATCGCCACGACAGATGCGTTGCTGGGCGCCTGCGCCGACGCCAAGGGACGCGAGGGTATGGCGGATCGAACGGGGATCAGCGAGGCGTTGATCCTGCGCTGGACCAACCATGCCGACCTGATGCGCATCAAGGGCGTGGGCAAGCAGTTCGCGGAGCTGCTCGAGGCGGCGGGCGTGGATACGGTGAAGGAGCTGAAGCACCGCAACGCCGTGAACCTCGCAGCCAAGCTTTCGGAGGTCAACGCCGTGAAGAAGCTTACCGGCGCCGTGCCGGGCGAGGCCGCGGTCTCCGAGTGGATCGAGCAGGCCAAGTCTCTTCCTGCCACCATCACGCATTGAGACGCGTTAGAAGAGGCGAAGGCCGGATGTTGCGGGCAGGGGAGACGGATGGGATTCGGTGACACGCTGAAACGGCTCTTCGGAGGCAGCAGTGCTCCGGCGGAGGGCGACGCCCCGCCCGATCGGGCGGGGGCGGTCGAGTATAACGGCTATCGTATCCTGCCGGCGCCGAAGCGTCAGGGTGGCCAGTTCCTGACCGCCGGCGTCATCGAGAAGGACGAAGGCGACACGGTGAAGAGCCACAGCTTCATCCGCGCCGATACCCATTCGAGCGCGGACGACGCCAAGGCCTTCTCAATTCGCAAGGCCCAGCAGCTGATCGACGAGCAGGGCGACCGGCTCTTTAGCTGATCGCCAGGCCGCGCCAGCTCAGTGTCTCGGCCTCAGCTCGGCTGTGTCGGTGCGAGGGTCATAGAAGCACCAATAGCGATAGCTGTTGCTGTCGCGCCAGGTCGAGACCTTGACCTTGTAGTTCCTGCCGTCGGGCTCGAGCTGGTCGAAGCCCGTGAGCTTCTCGTTTCGCGCATACGCTCCGGCCCAGCAGGCTGACTTGGCGCGCTTTTCGAGGTTGCCCCGGCTACTGCCGCCGTGATCGCCACCATTGCCGCTGCCCTGCTGGACATCCAACGAGGCACGGTCGTCACGGCTGTCGTAGCTGCAGCGCCCGTCGTAGCTCCTGTCCTTGCGGCGGAGGCGCAGGTCGACCCGCGCGGTGCGGTCGCCCGTGGCCTTCGATCCCGTGATGTCGCGAACCTCGTATCCTCTGTTCTGCGCGGTCTGGCGGCAGGCCCGCTCGGCCGACTGCAGCAGGCGGCGATCGCCCGAGCCGCTGTCGCCGGAGCCCTGAACGTCCAACGATGCCTTGTCCGCACGGCCGTCGTAGCTGCAGCGCCCATCGAACGACTGATTCTTGCGGCGCAGCCGCAGGCTCACCCGTGCGGTGTCGTTGCCGGTGTAGCGGGAGCCCGTGACGTCGCGGACGTCATAGCCTTTGTTCTGCGCGGTCTGGCGACACGCCCGCTCGGCCGAGCGAAGCAGCCGATCCTGGTTGCCGCCATTGTTTGATCCATTGCTGCTATTGTTGTTGGCGGCCAGAGCGGGAACAGCAAACAGGAGCAGAAGGGAGGTCACCAAGCCCGCCACGCTGGAGATCATGCGCATCGACCTGACCTTCCGGCGGCTAGGCTGCATTGCCGCGGCGGGCCACGGCGTCCGCCAGCACGCAGAGCAGCTCGAACATGATGCTGACGCCGACCCATGCCGTCTGGCCCGAGGGATCGAACGGCGGAGAGACCTCGACCAGATCCGCGCCGATGAGGTTCAGGCCCTGCAATCGTCTGACCATGCGCTGAGCCTGGAAGGTCGAAAAGCCGCCGATCTCTGGGGTGCCGGTGCCCGGCGCCTGGCTGGGATCGATGCCGTCGATGTCGAAGCTGACATAGACCGGCCGGTCACCGACGATGGAGCGGGCCTCGTCCATCACGGCGTTCGTGCCGCGGTCCATGAGCTCCTCGATCATCACGATCCGGACGCCGTGCGCCCGTGCCCACTCGACGTCCTCGCCGTCATAGGCGGAGCCGCGGATGCCGATCTGAACGACGCGTTTGGGGTCGAGGAGCCCCTCCTCGGCTGCGCGGCGGAAGGGCGTGCCGTGCGTGTAGGTGAAGCCGCCGAAGTAGCTGTCGAAGAAGTCGGTGTGGGCGTCGAAGTGGATCATGCCGACGGGCCCGTCCTGAACCAGGCCCCGCAATATCGGCAAGGAGACCAGATGGTCGCCTCCAGCGCTCATGGGCAGGATGCCGGCCTCATGGATCCGCCTGAAGAACGCCGAGACGCGATGCAGCGTGTCCTGGACGTCGGCCGGATTGACCGGCGAGTCGCCGAGATCGACGCAACGGGCCATGTGGAAAGGTCGAAGGCCGGTCGCCTGGTTCAGCAGGCGGATCATCGTCGAGGCGTCGCGCAGCTGGCGCGGCCCGTGCCGTGCGCCCGGGCGATTGGTCGTGCCGCCGTCCCAGGGCACGCCCACGATCCCGATCTGCGCCCCACCGGCTTCCGCGATGGGCCGGTGAGGCAGCCGCATGAAGGTCGGTATGCCGGCGAAGCGGGGCAGCTCCATGCCGGAAATGGGCAGGTAGGTCTCGTCTTCCGCCACCGTCCTCTCCCCCCTTCAGCCAGAGTGCCAAACGCCGACGCGACCGATCCGTTCCGCCGCCGTGCGAGCGGACTGGTCGTACCGAGCCGTCACATGGGCCGAGCGACTGGCCGCCAATGATCGGGGCGGCAGCGGAGATACTGGTCAGCATAAGCCGTCTCTGCGCCGAGCGCGCGCGCCGCGTGCCACGCCCATCGCGGATCATCCATCATGCCCCGCGCCAGCGCTACCATGTCGGCATCGCCCTCGGCCACGATCGCCTCGGCCTGCATGGGATCGGTGATGAGCCCCACCGCTATCACGGCCATCCGGACCGCCTGCTTGACCGCCCGGGCAAACGGCGTCTGGTAGCCGGGCCCGAGCTTGATCCTCTGGTCGGGGTGCAGGCCGCCGGACGAGACGTCGATATAGTCGCAGCCCAGCGCATCGAGGCGCTTGGCGAGCTCAATCGTCTCCTCGAGGCTCCAGCCGCCCTCGACCCAGTCGCTCGCGGAGACGCGCACGCCCAGCGGTCGGTCGCTGGGCCACGCCTGCCGCACCGCCGCGAAGACGCGGAGCGGAAAGCGCATGCGGTTCTCGAGGCTGCCGCCGTGCTCGTCCGTCCGCTGATTGCTCAAAGGCGAGAGGAACTGATGCATGAGGTAGCCGTGCGCCATGTGCAGCTCGACGAGCTCTAGCCCGAGGCGCTCGGCACGATGTGTCGCCTGCACGAAGTCGCGCTCGATCTTGGCCAGGCCGATGGCATCGAGCGCGGCCGGTACGTGCCAGTCGGACGCGTAGGGAAGGGCAGACGGGCCGACGGTCTGCCAGGCGCCCTCCTCGGCAGTCATGGGCCGCCCGCCCTTCAGGGGAACCCGGGTCGACGCCTTGCGCCCGGCATGGGCGAGTTGGATGCCCATCTTGACGACACCGTAGCGGCCACAGAAGGCGAGAACGCGCTCGAGCGCGTTCTCGTTCTCGTCAGACCAGAGGCCGAGGCAACCAGACGTGATCCGCGCTTCCGGCGACACACCCGTCGCCTCGATGATGACCAGGCCGGCCGCGCCCATCGCGAACTGGCCCAGATGCATCAGGTGCCAGTCCGACGCCGAGCCGTTCTCGGCTGCGTACTGGCACATCGGCGCAACGACGACACGATTGGGTAGCTCGAGGCTGCGCAGTCGGATGGGAGAGAAGAGCTCGCTCGTCACCGGTCCTGGCTCCGTTGCAGGAGGATGGCAGGTGCCGAGCGTGACGAAGGCACCGGGCCGATGACCGGCTTCTTAGCCACTCGCCCGCGGAACGGAAGCCTGGAGGGGACAGGTCTGCTCTGCTCAGGCCACAAGTCGGTAGTCGAGCGTCTCGCCGCGGGTCGTGCAAATGGCCTTCACCCAGCGCTGACCAGCATACCAGATGTCGCCCTCGCGCCCCTTGGTTGAGGCCATCCGATAGCGCATCGCGTCGATGGAGGCTCCGTTGACCTCGATCCGCTCGGCGATGCCCTTTTGGATGGTGAGCTTGCCGACCTCGCCGAGCTGGGAATCGAGGACCTTATCGACGTCGACGATGCCTCTATTCCACCAGCTCAGGTCGGTCATGATGCCGAGCTGGAGGTTGAGCTGGCCGTTGGCGCCATTCCCGGTGAGGCGGCCGTTTGTCTCGTCGATCGCAAGCTTGGTCTTCTTGCCGTCGTCGTTGGTGCTGACCTCGGAGCCGACGAGCACACCGTCCCGCCACTCGTCGTGGCCGATCTGCTGGTAGGTGTAGACGGTGATGAATGCGATCTTCACGGCGAGATTGATCTCGGTCTGGGCCTGGAAGCCGCCGTCCTTGGGCACGAAGGTGATGCGGTGGACGCCGATCTTGCTGCCCTTGCGGTAGACGTCGAACGCCAGGTTCGCCGGTGGGGCCTCGGCGCTACGCGCGAGGGGCGGCGCCAGAAGAAGCCCTGCGCCAGCGGCGGCGAGGCCGAGCAGGCGCCGCCGGTCAAGGCTCCGCACCGCGCCGTCCGCCTGAAGCTCACGTCCTTTCTTCATTGCTGCCCCGATCATCATCTCCTCCGTCACCTTATCGTTGGCGTTTTCCACTCGACGCCACCCGCCCTGCCAGCTCATGCTGTCGGCAACTGCCGGAATCCGGCATCCACCACCTCGTCGGTCGCGGACCTCTCGATCCTCTCGACGGCCGCCATCGGTGGCCCCTCGAGGCAGCGCTCCAGCATCGTCTCGATCACCTCGGCGGCACCCGCGAAGACGGCCTCCACGCTTCCGTCCCGCCGGTTGCGTACCCACCCGGAGAGGCCGAGACGGCCGGCTTCCTCGATTGTCCAGCCTCGGAACCAAACTCCCTGGACCCGACCAAAGATCCGGGCACGACACGCCATGGGGTTACGCCGCTCAGGATCCCTGAAGTATTTGATTATGGGGCATCGCCCGATCCGGTTCAATTCACCCCGGCGAGCTTTGAGCCGCCCGGGCGCTGTTGGCGGATGGAAGTCCTGCCTCGGCGAGTACCGCAGGACGCGCCTCCTCGACGGCCGGGCGACCGTGGGGCCCCTGCAGGGGGTGGCGGCGCGATGTCGCACGCTTGTGGATTGGCACGACGGCGCTCGGGGGCAGCTGCAGGGCTGCCCGACCTCGGCATGGGACCATCAAGGAGACAAGCCGGCCCCGGAAGGGGCCCCGGGGTCAGATCATGTAGTCCCCGCCGTTCGGGTTGATGCTGGCACCGATGAAATAGGAGCCCTCGTCCGAGGCCAGGAGGACCGCCGCCGGCGCGATCTCGTCGACCCTGCCGGCGCGGCCGATCGGCAGCTCGGCCAGCTTGTTCTTGCGCCAGGCCTCCGGAATGTTGCGGAACAGCTCGGTGTCGATCGGGCCGGGGCAGATGGCGTTGACCGTGATGCCGTCCCGTGCGACCTCGTAGGCGAGCGAGCGGGTGAAGCCGATGACCCCGGCCTTGGCGGCAGCATAGTGCGCCATGTCCGCCGCGCCCTTGTGGGCGAGCTGGGAGCTGGTCGAGATGATCCGGCCCCAGCGCCGCGCGATCATGCCGGGCAGCACGGCGCGCGAGCACAGGAAGATGCTGCGCAGGTTGACCCGGATCATGTCGTCCCAGAGCTCGGTTGCCATGTCGACCACCTTGGAGGTGGTGTCGATGCCGGCATTGTTCACCAGGATGTCGATGCCGCCCAGCGCCTGCTCGGCCGCCGCCACGGCCTCTTTGACGGGAGCCTCCTCGCCGACATCGGCTGCGACCGCGAAGCCCCTGACGCCCAGACCCTGGATCTCGTCGACGACCTGCCGCGCCGCCTCGATTTTCAGGTCCAGGACGGCGACATCGGCACCCTCGCGGGCGAACGCCAGGGCGATCGCTTGCCCGATGCCCTGGGCACCGCCCGTGACCAACGCCCTCTTGCCTTGGAGCCTGCCCATGGTCTTGCACCTCTGCCTTTGATGGAGGGCGTCAGGCCGCCGGCACGGCGGGCACCACGCCCAGGATACGCTCGGCCTCCGCCTGGAACTGCGCGAACGCGTCGACCGGCCGGTCGAGGAGGGCCACCTCCTCCTGGCGGAAGCAATGGACGAGATGGCCGCCGCCGACATCCTCGTGGCCAGGCATCTCCGCCCGGCAGCGGTCCATGACGAAGGGGCAGCGCGAGGCGAGGAAGCAGCCTTTGGGCAGGTTGATGGGGCTCGGGATCTCGCCCTTGAGGCTCACGCTGGCCGGGATCTTGATGTAGGGGTTCGGCAGCAGCACGGAGGACAGAAGGCCGATCGAGTAGGGATGGCGCGGCCGGGCGAAGACCTCGACGGCGCTGCCCTGCTCGACAACCATGCCCAGATACATGACCGCCACCCTGTGGCTGAGGAACCGCACCGTGCTGAGGTCGTGCGAGATGAAGAGATAGGAGGTGCCGCGCTCCTTTTGGATCTTTTGCAGCAGCTCGATGATCTCGGCCCTGGCGGTCGGGTCCAGCGCCGAGGTCGGCTCGTCCAACACGACGAGCTCCGGCCGCGTGATCATGGCGCGCGCGATGCCCACACGCTGCTGCTGGCCGGCGCTGAGCTCGGCGGGGTAGAGCTCAAGCATCTCACGGACGAGCCCCACCGTGTCGATCGCCTCGAGCAGGCGGGCGCGGCGCTCGGCCGTCTCGACGCGGAGCGGGCCCAAGGGCTCCTCGATCGAGCGTCCGATCCGCTGGCGCGGGTCGAGAACTCGGCCGGCTCCTGGAAGACGAGCTGGATGCGGCCGGGCAAGCGGCGCCGCGGTCCCGTCGTGATGTCCTGCCCCTTGAAGCGAACGGCTCCCGCCGTGGCCTTGATCAGGCCCACGATGCATCGCCCGATCGTCGTCTTGCCCGAGCCGCTCTCGCCCACGAGACCCAGCGTCTCGCCGGGCGCGATCGTGAACGAGACGCCGTTCACGGCCTGCACGACCGCCCGGCTGCCTCCAATCGGAAAGGTCTTGACGAGGTTCTCGACCTCGAGAACGGCGCTCACGAGCGGTCCACTGGGAAATGGCAGCGCGCGAGGTGCCCGGTGGCAAGCTCGGCCAGCGCCGGGCGCTCGCTCCGGCAGCGCTCGCGGGCGAGCGGGCAGCGGCCCGCATAGCTGCAGCCGGTGATCGCGGCCGGGCGGCGGCTCACATCCGGCACCGTCCAGCGGCGGCGCAGCTCCGGCTGATGCGAGAAGGCCGCGAGCAGCATGATCGTGTAGGGATGGCGCGGCGCCAGGAAGAAGGCGTCGCGCGGTGCCAGCTCCATGATCTCGCCCGCATGGATGACCGCTACCCGATCGCAGAAATGGGCGGTGATGCCAACGTCGCGCGTGATGAACAGCATGGCGTTGCCGCGCGTCTCCGCGAGACGCTTCATGAGGTCCAGGATCTGGGCCTGCACCGTCACATCGAGGCCGCTCGTCGCGTCGTCGGAGATGACGAAGCGGGGCGAGCACACCAGCGCCATGGCGATCACCACGCGCTGAGCCATGCCGCCGGAAAGCTCGTGTGGATAGGCGGCGAGCCGGCGTTCCGGATCCGGGATCTGCACCGACCTCAGCATCTCGAGAGCACGCTGGCGCGCGGTCCTGCGATCGATGCCCAGATGCACCCGGGCGAGCGTCGCGATCTGCTCGCCCACCGTCAGGAGTGGATTGAGCTCGCCGCGCGGATTGGGCACGACCATCGAGAGGTCGCGCCCGCGCATCCGGTGCTGCTCGGCCGGAGGCAGCGCCCTGATATCGCGCCCGTCGAACCGGACCTCGCCCGCCGTTATTCGCCCCGGCACCGGCGGGAGATTGAGGATGGAGCGGGCGAGGGTGGTCTTGCCGGCGCCCAATTCGCCGACCAGGCCCATGATCTCGCCCGCGCGGATCGCGAGATCGACCTCGCGGAGCGCGATCCGCGCCGCGCCCATGGCGGTCGGAAACTGGACGCTGAGGCCGCGCACATCGATCAGCGGCACGGCGGCGTCCGCGTGCGGCTCCGCCTGCCCGACAGGGCCGGGCGTCGAGGGCGGGGGTGACGACAGGAGCTCGGACGTCAATGGCTGATCCGCGGATCGATGGCGAAGTAGAGGAGATCGACGGCAAGATAGACGAACAGCGAGAAGATCGCCGAGAACAGAACGAAGCCCAGCACCGGGTAGAGGTCGGCGTTGAGCACGCCCTGCACGGCGTATTGCCCGGCACCACCCCAGCTGAAGACGATCTCGACGAGCACCGCGCCGCCGATGAGGAAGCCATAGAGGACGCTGACGATCGTGATGACCGAGGGCAGGGCGTTGCGCAGCGCGTGGCGGATCACGAGCGATCGCGGCATGCCGCACAGCACCTCGTAGCGGCTGAAGTCCGACTGCAGCATCCTCTCGACCGTGGACTGCGTCATCTTGAGGATCGGCCCGGCATTGATCAGGCCCAGCGTCAGCACCGGCAGCACGAGATGGGCCAGGGCCGATCGGAAAGCCTCGAGATCGCCCGCGAGCAGGGAATCGATGGTGTACATCCCGGTCACGGTGGGCGGCGGGAACACGATGAGGTCCATACGGCCGAGCGGGGCGGGGGCGATGCCGACGAGGGTGTAGAAGACGTAGATGAGGACCAGCGCCAGCCAGAAGTCGGGCACGGCACCGGCGCAAAGGCCGTAGAAGTCGGCGACGCGGGCGAGCCGCCCGCGCGGGTTGAAGGCCGCGACCAGCCCCAGCGGCACGCCCACCAGGATTGCAACGATCAGACCCAGCGTGACGAGCTCGAGCGTGGCGGGAAAGCGCTGGAGCAGATCCTCGAGCACCGGGCGGGTGGTCTGCCAGGACGTGCCCAGATCCCCGTGCAGCAGGTCCTTCACGTAGATCCAGAACTGCACGAATACCGGCTCGTCGAGGCCCATCTTGGTGCGCAGCGACGCGATCGCCTCGGGCGTCGCGGTCGGTCCCAGCATGAGCACGGCGGGATCGCCCGGGATCGTCTTCACGAGCAGGAAGCTCACGAGCACGATCCCCAGGAGCTGCGGCGCGATGAAGAGCAGCCGCCGGCCGATATAGCTCACGAGCCGCATCTCAGACCTCGACGATGCTTGCGGCGGCGCGCGACCGGTGCGGTCGCATCTCCGCCACGAGCGCCCTGCGCTTCATGGGATCGGCCAGCACCTCGATGCTGCTGCCGACGAGCGCGAAGCCGAAGACTGTGATCGCAAGCGCCAAGCCGGGGAACAGGGAGGGCCACCACTGGCCGGTCACCACGTTCTGGAAGCCCATGGCGATCATGCTGCCCCATTCGGGCGTGGGCGGTCGCACGCCGGCGCCGATGAAGCTGAGCCCGGCCGTCAGCAGGACGGACCAGCCGATGTTGATCGACATCTGTGCCAGGACCGGGCCCATCGCGTTGGGGATGACGTGGCGGGTGATGGTGCGGAAGTCGGAAAGGCCAGCCACCTGCGCCGCCTCGACATAGCGCATGCCGCGGATCGCCAGCACCTGGCCCCGCATTAGCCGCAGGTAGATCGGAATGTTGACGAAGGCGATGGCGATGATGACCGTCTGTACGCTCTGCCCGAGGCTCGCGACGAGCGCGATGGCGAAGACGAAGACCGGGAAGGCCTGGAGGACGTCGGCCGACCGCATCACGGTGTAGCTCACGATCGGGCGCAGGCCGCCACCCGTGCTGTAGAAGCCCACGAACGCGCCGATGCCGCCGCCGATCGAGGCCGAGATGAGGGTCGCGAGCAGGGCGATCGTCAGGTCGATCCTGGGTGCGTAGATCGTGCGGCTGAAGATATCCATGCCCACGGCGTCGGTGCCCAGCAGATGGGTCCAGCTCGGCGGCTGGAGGAAATGGGCCGAATCCGCCTCGATCGGGGAGAAGGGCGCTATGACGGGTGCGAGCAGGCCGAGCAGGACGACCAAAAAAACGATGACGTAGCCGACGATGAACCGCGGGCGGGCGAGGGCGATCCGGACGAGGAGGTCGAGATAGGCGCGCACGGCTCAGACCCGTTGCCGAGGGGGTAGGGCGCCCGATGACGGGCCGGCCGACCTTGGCGGCCCTGGCCGGCCCGGATCGCGCAGCTCACGCCCGATGGAAGTCCTGGAAGCGCAGGTTGTTCGAGACGTAGTAGGTGAAGCCCTTGAGGTCGCTCTTCCTGGCCAGGGTGTATTTCGGGTAGGCGATGAAGCCCCAGGGGGCTTCGTCCATCAGGGTCTTCTGGACCTCGGTATAGATCTTCAGCCGCTCGTTGTCATCGAGCGTGGCGAGGCCTTCCTCGATGAGCTGGTCGACCTTGGGATTGGCGTAGTTGCTGTAGTCGACGTAGCTCTTCTGATGGAAGTAGAGGAAGGTCGAGTAGCCCGGATCGGGCGTCCACGGCGAATCCAGGTAGAAGATCACCGGCTTCTGGCGCTTGGTGACATTCTCGTAGAACACACCCGCCGGCAGCTTGTCGAGCTGCGCGTCGATGCCGACCTGCCGGAGCGCCGTCTGGTAGAGAAGCGAGATCGGCTCCTGGGTCGGGTCGCCGGCATTGTAGCTGATGGTCGTCTTGAAGCCGTCCTTGAGGCCAGCCTCGGCCAGCAGCTTCTTCGCCTTCTCGATGTTGTAACCATAGTCGAAGAAGGACTGGTCGGCCATCGGATAGATATAGGGCATCGGCGCCTTGAGGGGGTCGGCCAGCCCGTAATAGATCGTCCGGATGATCTCCTCGCGCGGGATCGCGTAGTTCATCGCCTGCCTGACCTTCACATTGTCGAAGGGCGGCATCTTGGCGTTGAGCTCGAGCCAGATCATGTAGGAGGCGCGCGCGGCGTCATAGGTGGCCTTGGGATTGCCCTTGAGGCTCTCGTACTCGCGCGGCTGCAGGAACTGGGCGATGTCGACGGCGCCGCCGGTCAGCAGCGAGAGGCGGCTGGCCGAGGTCGGAACCTCGCGCATGATCACGGTCTTGAAGAAGGGCTGCTCGTCCCAGTAGCCGTCATGGGCGACGAAGACCGCCTGTTGGCCGCGAACGATCTGCCGCAGCTTATAGGGTCCGAAGCCGGCGCTGTCGTTCTGGAGGAACTTAGTGGCCCAGGGATCGTCGCTGCCGCCGACCTCCGCGCACTTCTTGTGATCGTAGATCGGGTTTGCTAGGTTGCACTGCTGCTTGAGAAGAATAGGGCTCGGCTTCTCGAGATTGAACGAGATCGCGTTTGGGCCCTCGATCTTGATCTGGTCCGGCGACTTCAGGCCGAGCACTGCCGTTTGGAAGATACCCTGGCCCTTGAGGTGGAATTTCCGGTCCCAGGTCCACTTGACGTCCTCGGCCGAGAACGTGTTGCCCCAGTTGCTCTTGACGCCCTCGCGCAGCTTGAAGGTGGCCTTGAGCCCGTCGGGCGAGATCTCCCAGTCCTCGGCAAGCCGCCCGCGCAGGGCCAAGCCGTTCTTCTTCTCGGGGTGAACGCTCGTGTCCTCGCGCAGCACGCCCGGCGCCTGCGGGTCCTCGATCTTCTCGTAGGCCAGCATGTACTCGTAGAGCGCGCCCAGCACGTCGATCGAGCCCAGGCTCACGTCGAACTCGATGTCGAGGCCCTGGGGCGTGGATGGCGCTGCTACCACGAGCGTGCTCGAGGCGTCGGCCGCCATGGCCTCGTGGGCGCCTCCGATGCCCGGCATGACCGCAGCGCCACCGGCGGCAGCGGCGGTCTTCACGAACTCGCGTCGCCCGAGCGGACGCCCGACGAGACTCGATTTTGGTGCCGACATAGCATGCCCTCCTCAGCGCAGCCCGATGCTGCGTTCTGGCCGTTTTGGTCTGACCAGCGGCCTTTCGCGAGCCGTACGGATTGGATTAAGAGGGAGCGGTCGGCCGGCGTCAAGCTGGTAGTTCGTCAATGAAGACAGGGCCAAATCAGATGCTTCAATCAGCCGGGCCGGACGTGGTAGAAGGGACAACTGGTCAGACCGGTTTGGCCAAGCCGGACCACGACTCCAGCGCCCGGGCCGACAACGTCGCCCAGTCGACGGTGCGCAGGATCCAGGAGATGATCATTGCCGGGGAGTTCCGACCGGGTCAGCCCATCCCCTCGCAGCGCGAGCTGGCACGGCAGCTCGGGGTCAGCCGCGCATCGCTCAGGGAGGCGCTCTCGATCCTCGACACGCTGGGCGTCCTGCGGATCGAGCCGGCCCGCGGGACCTTCGTCACCAACGAGGGCGACGGCGCCGAGCAGCGGGACCTCCGTCCCGGCTCATGGCGCTTCGCCTCGCGCTACACGCCGGGCGAGGTCTATCAGTTCCGCCACATGGCCGAATCGCAGGCCGCATCGCTCGCCGCGATGCATGCGACCCAGGGGGAGGTCGAGGAGCTGCGACGCAACCTGCGGGCCTTCAAGGAAGCGACGCGCCGTGTCGATCTCGTATCGAGCTCGCAGCTGGACTTCGAGTTCCACCAAGCGATCACCCGCATGTCGCGCAACCGCATGCTGGCCGACCTGCATCGCACCTATCATCATGTCCTGCTGGAGAGTCAGCGGCTGCCCCTGGCGCGCCGCGACCGGCTCTGGGAGCCTGTTGTCGAGCACGAGCGGATCGTCCAGGCGATCGCCATGAACGATCCCGAAGGTGCCGGCTACTATATGCGGACGCACATCAACCGGGCGGCCGATCGGGTCGGCATAGCGATCTCGGGGGTCACGTGACCGGGCCTCGCTGGGTGCCTTCGGGCCCACCTTTGGAGAGATGCGGATGAGCAGGGTCGTCGTGCTCAGCACCGGCGGGACCATCGCCTCGCGTATCGACCATGCGCGCGGCCATGTGGCGCCCGCCGCGAGCGGTGCCGACCTTCTGGCCGTAATGCTCGATCGCGGCCTGGCACCTCCCGCCGGGATCGACGTCGAGGTCGAGGAGTTCTGCAACGTCGGCAGCTTCACGATCGACCTCGAGCTCGCCTTCAGGCTGGCGCGGCGTGCGGCCGAGCGGCTGGCGGAGCCCGAGGTGGCGGGCGTTGTCGTGACCCACGGCACCGACACAATGGAGGAGAGCGCCTACATGGCCGATCTCGTGGTCGGCGGGGCGAGGCCGATCGCGTTCACCGGCGCGCAGCGCCATGCGGACGAGCCGGACGCCGACGGCCCGCGCAACCTTGCGGATGCCATCCGGGTGGTCGCATCGCCTGCGGCGAGCGGCCTGGGCGCCGTCATCGTGTTCGAGGGCGAGATCCATGCGGCGCGGGATGCGACCAAGCAGCATGCCTCGCGGGTCGGCACCTTCCAGTCCGCGGAGCACGGTAAGATTGGCGAGGTCGACGGCGACCTCGTGGTCATCCAGCGCAGGCCGCTGTTGCGCCGCCATTTTGCGGCCGCGCGGGTCGAGCCGGCGGTCGACCTCATCAAGCTCGTCATGGGCAGCGACGCGCGGTTCCTGCGTTGCGCCCTCGAGAGCGGTGCCCGCGGCATCGTGCTCGAGGCGTTCGGGCGCGGCAACGCGACGCCGGCGATCAACGAGGTCGTGCGTGATGCCGCTGGCCGCGGCACGCCGGTCCTCGTCACGTCGCGCTGCCCGCAGGGCCGCGTGAAGCCGATCTACGGCAAGGGCGGTGGCAAGGATCTGGCGGCGGCGGGTGCGATCTTCGCCGGCGACCTGTCGGGCCTCAAGGCCCGGGTGCTGCTTTCGGTGCTGCTCGGCACGGCGGCGCTCGAGCCTCTGCACGAGGCGGTTGCGAGCGTGGCTGGCTGAGCCGGTTCTCAAGAGGGTCAAGGAAGGGAAGGTAGGGATGCAAAAGGTGATTTTTGTCAGCATCGGCGTCGACGTCGATGCGGTGGCCGGCTGGCTCGGATCGTATGGCGGCGAGGACAGCCCCTGCGACATCAGCCGTGGCGTGTTCTCGGGCGAGGTGGGCTCGCAGAGGCTTCTACGGCTGTTCGATCGCTGGGGCATCAAGACCACCTGGTTCATCCCCGGGCACTCGGCCGAAAGCTTTCCGGACCAGATGAAGAAGGTGGCGGACGCCGGGCACGAGATCGCGATGCACGGCTACAGCCACGAGAACCCGGTCGCGATGACGCCCGAGCAGGAGGAGGCGATCTTCGACAAGTGCATCGAGGTCATCGAGAAGCTCTGCGGCAAGCGTCCGCGCGGCTACGTGGCCCCGTGGTGGGAGTTCGGTCCCAAGACCAACGAGCTGCTGCTCGCCAAGGGCATCAAGTACGACCACAGCCTGATGCACAACGACTTCCACCCCTACTACGCCCGGGTCGGCGAGAGCTGGACGAAAATCGACTACGCGAAGCACCCGAGCGCCTGGATGAAGCCCTACGGGCGAGGCGAGGAGACGGATCTCGTCGAGATTCCGGCCTCCTGGTGGCTCGACGACCTGCCGCCCATGATGTTCATCAAGGCGGCACCCAACAGCCACGGCTTCGTCAATCCCCGGGACATCGAGGACATGTGGCGCGAGCAGTTCGACTGGGTCTATCGCGAGTACGACTACGCGGTCTTTCCCATCACCATCCATCCCGACGTCTCGGGCAAGCCGCAGGTGCTGATGATGCTGGAGCGGCTCTACGCCCACATCAGCCGCCATCCGGGCGTGCGCTTCGTGCCGATGGAGGAGATCGCCGACGATTTCCTCAAGCGCTACCCGCGGAACAAGCCCGAGCGGCCGGTCTCCTAGGCAGGCGGCGGCGCGATGTGCGGGCTCTGTGGCATCCTGGGCGTCGAGGGGCATTGGACGGATGACCCCACGGCCTCCCTGGCGAGCCGTCGGGCCGACCGCGAGCACCGGGCCCGCGTCGCCAACCGCATCCTGTCCCTCTATGGCCTGAGGCTCCAGACCTGGGGCGAGCGTTTCACGCTGCACGGCCATACCGGCAAGACGGCGGTCGTCGACCATCTGGGCGCCGTCTGGCCGGCGGCCGAGAAGCTCGCCGGCCGTTCCTGCGATCCCCTCGATCCGGCAGTCCTTGCCCGGATCGAGGGCGCTGGGGCCGGGCCGTGAGCGAGAGCTGGGGCGAGCCGGTCACGGTCAACCTGCTCACAGGCTTCCTGGGCTCGGGCAAGACCCTGCTCTTGAAGCGTCTGCTGCGTCAGCCGCAGCTGCAGGACACGGCAGTCCTCATCAACGAGCTTGGCGAGGTGGGGCTCGACCATCTCCTGGTCGAGACGGTCGACGAGGAGGTGGTGCTGCTGCAGAGCGGCTGCGTGTGCTGCACCATCCGGGGCGACCTCCGGGACGCCCTCCTGGGCCTCCTCGGGCGGATGCGCCGGGGCGAGATCCCGGCGTTCCGGCGTCTCGTGATCGAGACGACCGGGCTCGCCGATCCGGGCCCGATCGTCGCGACCCTCGCGGCCGACCCGGCGCTGCGCCACCATGTGCGGCTGGGGAACATCGTGACGGTGGTCGACGCCGTCGACGGCAGCCACAATATCGACGTCTTTCCCGAGGCGCTAAGCCAGGTGGCGGTTGCCGACAGGATCGTCGTCTCCAAGGTTGATCTGGCCGACGAGCGGGCCGTCCAGTCGCTGCGGGGGCGCCTCTCGACCCTCAACCCGACCGCGGTCCTCCATGAGTTCGCGCGCCGACAGCGAGGCGGCAGAGAGCCTCCTGCTGCACGACATCCACGACCTGGCGGGCAAGGGCGAGGAGGTCCGACGCTGGCTCGCGGCCGAGGCGAGCCATGGCGTGGGCGCGCACGCCCATGATCACGAGGACGAGGAGAGCCGCCATCGTGACATCCAGGCCTTCTGCCTCACCGCCGAGCGCCCGATCGACTGGGCCGCCTTCGGGCTTTGGCTGTCGATGCTGCTCAACCGGCACGGATCCTCGATCCTTCGCGTGAAGGGCCTGCTCGACATCATGGGCGTGGATCGGCCCGTGGTCGTGCAGGGCGTGCAGCACACCATCCACAGGCCCGAGCATCTGCCCGCGTGGCCGGATGGCGAGGTTCGAACACGGCTCGTCATCATCGCCCGCGAGCTGGACCCTGCGCTCGTCGAGCGCTCCTTCCGTGCCTTCCTCGGCTTGGGCCCGGAGGCGGCGCTTGGGCCCGCCGCCTCTGCATAGTCGGGCGGGTGCCATGTCCGGGTAATGCCGAGTTTAGCTTGGCAGAATGCCGAGCTTTGGCCGATAAGGACACACCAAAAGGGAGAGGCGAACGGCATGCGCTATGAGGCTCCGGACACAATCGACAAGGCTGTGGCGCTGCTTGCCGGGACTCCGGCGGCGGCGCGGGTGTTGGCTGGTGGCACCGATCTCCTGGTGCAGCTCCGGGCCGAGGTGATCCAGCCCGAGCTCGTGGTCGACATCAAGAGGATCCCGGAGCTCAAGCGAATCACCGCAGAGGCGGGCGGCTTCCGCATCGGTGCGGCGGTGTCCGGTGCGGAGATGGGCGAGCATGCGCCCCTCAAGGCGCGCTGGCCCGGCGTGGTCGAGGCGGTCGAGCTCATCGGCTCGACCCAGATCCAGGGCCGCGCCACGATGGTGGGCAATCTCTGCAACGCATCGCCCGCGGCGGACAGCGTGCCTGCCATGATCGCAGCCGGTGCCGTCCTCGCCGTGGCCGGCCCGAACGGCCGTCGCGAGATCCCGGTCGAGCAGCTCAATCGCGGTCCCGGCCGCACCTCGCTCGCACCGGGCGAGATGGTGACGTCGGTCTTCCTGCCGGCCCAGCCGCCACGCACGGGCGACGCCTATCTGAGGTTCATTCCGCGAACCGAGATGGACATCGCCGTGGTCGGCGTCGGTGTCTGCCTCAGCCTCGACGAGGCCGGCGTCTGCCAGGCCGCTCGCGTCGGCGTCGGCGCCGTGGCGCCGACCGCTCTCCTGGTCGAGGATGCGGGTGCTGCGCTGGTCGGCACGCCTGTCGATGCCGCTGCGCTGGACCGGCTGGCGGCGGCGGTCGGCGCCGCCTGCAAGCCCATCGACGACAAGCGCGGCACGATCGAGTTCCGCACCAAGGTTGCGGGCGTGCTCGCCCGCCGCGCCGCCACGCTGGCGCTTGAGCGCGCGAGGACGAGCCGATGAGCAAGACCCACGTCACCACCACCATCAACGGCGACCCTGTCGAGTATCTCTGCGAGGCCGATCAGACGCTGCTGGACGTGCTCCGCGACGGTCTCGGCATGACCGGCAGCAAGGAAGGCTGCGCTTCGGGCGACTGCGGTGCCTGCAGCGTCATGCTGGACGGCAGGCTCGTCTGCTCCTGCCTCGTGCTCGCCGCCGAGATGGATGGCCGCTCCGTCGAGACGATCGAGGCCATGGCGAGCGGCGAGGACCTACACCCGCTGCAGCGCAAGTTCCTCGAGCACGCAGCGCTCCAGTGCGGGATCTGCACGCCCGGCTTCCTCGTGGCGTCGAAGGCGCTCCTGGAGCGCAACCCCGACCCGAGCGAGACCGAGGTGCGCTACTGGCTGGCCGGCAACCTTTGCCGCTGCACCGGCTACGACAAGATCATCCGAGCCGTGCTCGACGCGGCTGCCGAGATGAGGAGGGTTTGACCATGGCGACCGTGCTCGAGCGACCCGAGGTAGCCAAGGGCGAGGAGTCCGCCCACGAGTTCCGCTGGATCGGCACCCGCCCGGTCCGGCCGGACGGCGTGGACAAGGTGACCGGTCGCGCCCGTTTCGGTGCCGACCTCCAGCTTCCCGGCATGCTCGTCGGCAGGGTGCTCCGGAGCCCGCATCCGCACGCCAGGATCCGCTCGATCGACACGAGCAAGGCCGAGGCGCTGCAGGGCGTGAAGGCCGTCGTGACGCGCGACGACTTCCGCGACCTGCCCTCGGAGTTCGTCCCGGCCGGCGAGATGATGATCAATTACCGGGACGTCGTCCGCAACATCATGGCCCGCGAGAAGGTGCTCTACGAAGGGCATGCCGTTGCGGCCGTGGCGGCGGTCAGCGCTTCCGTCGCGCGGCAGGCGCTGCGCCTGATCGAGGTCGACTACGAGGTGCTGCCGCATGTCCTCGACCCCGTGGAGGCGATGCGCCCGGATGCGCCGCTGCTGCACGAGGAGATGATCACGGCGGGTGTCGAGCCCCCGCCCGAGGCACCCTCGAACGTGGCCAAGCGCGTCGAGTTCGCCGTGGGCGATCTCGAGGACGGCTTTGCCAAGGCCGATCTCGTCATCGAGCGGACCTTCCGGACCAAGCCCGTCCACCAGGGCTATATCGAGACGCACGCCTGCGTCGCCAGCGTCTCCGAGGACGGTCAGGCCGAGCTCTGGACCTCGACCCAGGGCCAGTACATTGTCCGCGCCCACTGCTCGCGCCTGCTCGGCATGGACATCTCGAAGCTGCGCGTGACGCCGTCGGAGATTGGCGGCGGCTTCGGCGGCAAGACGGTCGTCTATCTCGAGCCGGTTGCCCTGGCCCTCTCGCGGAAGTCCCGCCATCCGGTCAAGATGACGATGACGCGCGAGGAGGTCTTCCGTGCCACCGGCCCGACCTCGGGTGCCCAGGTGCGCGTTAAGATGGGTGCCACGAAGGCCGGACGCATCATCGCGGCCGACGCCGAGCTGGTCTACGAGGCGGGCGCCTTCCAGGGTGGCCCGGTCCAGCCGGGTGCGATGAGCGCCTTTGCCCCCTACGCCATCGATCACGCCCGGGTCGTGGGCTACGACGTGGTGAGCAACAGGCCGAAGGTTGCGGCCTATCGGGCGCCGGGCGCTCCGATCTCCGAGTTCGCGGTCGAGTGCGTCGTGGACGAGCTGGCGAAGAAGCTGGGCTTCGATCCCATCGACTTCCGCCTCAAGAATGCGGCTCAGGAGGGCACGCGCGCCCTCTACGGGCCGAAGTTCGGCCCGGTCGGGCTCGTGCAGACGCTCGAGGCGGCCAAGGCGCACGACCATTGGAAGGCGCCGCTCGGGCCCAACCAGGGGCGCGGCGTCGCGTCGGGCTTTTGGTTCAATGTCGGCGGCGAGACGTCCTCCACCGTGAACATCAACGAGGACGGCACGGCGACGGTGGTCCTGGGCACGCCCGACATCGGCGGGTCGCGCGCCTCGATGGCGATGATCGCCGCCGAGGAGCTGGGCATCAGCTACGACAAGGTGAAGGCCATCATCGCCGACACCTCCTCGCTCGGCTTCACCTTCCTCACCGGCGGCAGCCGCGTCACCTTCTCGAGCGGCATGGCGGTGGCCCAGGCTGCGCGCCAGGCGACCCGCGAGATGTGCGCACGGGCCGCCCGCCTCTGGGAGGTGCCCGAGGAAGCGGTCAAGTGGGAGGACGGCGCTGCCAAGCCGGCGAGCAGCAATGTCGGTGACTTCGAGCCGATGCCGTTGGCCGAGATCATGAAGATCTCGAGCAAGACGGGTGGGCCGATCTCCGGGCACGCGCATATCAACGCGCAGGGTGCGGGGCCCAGCTTCGGCACGCACATTGTGGACGTCGAGGTCGACAAGGAGACCGGGCGCGTCACCGTGCTGCGCTACACCGTCGTGCAGGATGCCGGCAGGGCGATCCATCCGAGTTATGTCGAGGGTCAGTTCCAGGGCGGCGCCGTGCAGGGCATCGGCTGGGCGCTGAACGAGGAGTACGTCTACGGCGCGGACGGCCGGATGCAGAACCCGGGCTTTCTCGACTACCGCATGCCCGTGGCGTCCGACGTGCCGATGATCGACACGGTGATCATCGAGGTGCCCAACCCGGCGCATCCCTACGGCGTGCGGGGTGTCGGCGAGACGCCGCTGGTGCCGGCCCTGGCGGCCGTCACGAACGCGATGGAGGATGCGCTCGGCATTCGCTTCACCGAGCTGCCGATGTCGCCGCCCCGGGTGCTGGCGGCGATCGAGGCAGCGGCCGGAAGCTAGCGCAGATGGCCCATGTCGTCCTGGCTCGCGCGCTGACCCGCTTCACCGGCGGCGAGCGCGAGCTGGAGATCGAGGCCAAGGACATTCGCGGCCTGCTCCGGGCGCTGGGCCAGCGCTATCCGGCGCTGGAGCCGCATCTGGCCGAGGGTCTGGCCGTCGCGATCGACGGCCAGATCTACCAGGATGCTTGGCTCGAGCCGATCCCCGAGGGCAGCGAGGTCCACCTGATTCCGCAGATCGTCGCTGGTTAGGGCACGCTTGTCCCCGGACAGGCGAAGGTCGGGGCTGGAAACCTCGCCCGGACCAGGATAGCATGGGCTCCATGATGACGCTGTGCACCCTCTGTCGCCGTTGGCGGTGGACCGTCCCTCCGGCGGTCTGAGGCGCATCGCGTCGTCGTATCTCAGGGCCGCTCCCAGCAGGAAGCGGCCTTTTTCATGGTCCCATGAGGGCTGCTTCCGGCCGGACGGCGCGATCCAACCGGAAGCAAGGACGCACCCTCTTGGACACCGAACCTTCGCCGATCTGTGTCACCACTGTTCTCGCTGGCCCGGACGATGTCGTCCTCACCGGAGATCGGCCGACCGGCCCTCTTCACCTCGGCCACTATGTGGGCTCGCTTGCCAATCGCGTCCGCCTTCAGGCGATCTGCCGGCAATATGTGCTAATCGCCGATCTGCAGGCGCTGACCGACAATGCAGGCGATCCGGGCAAGGTCGAGCGAAGCGTGCTCGAGCTGGCATTCGACTATCTGGCGGTGGGGCTCGATCCGGCCTTCACGACCATCGTCCTGCAATCGGGCCTGCCGGAGCTGGCCGAGCTCTTTCAGATCTATCTCAACCTCGTGACGGTGAGCCGCCTCGAGCGGAACCCGACGGTAAAGACCGAGATCGCCCAACGCGGCCTCGAGCGGGCCATACCGGCCGGCTTTCTGTGCTATCCGGTGAGCCAGGCCGCCGACATCACGGCGTTCCGGGCGACGCTGGTGCCGGTCGGAGCCGATCAGCTGCCGATGATCGAGCAGTCGAACGAGATCGTGCGCGTGATCAATCGACGAACGACACGTCCCGTCCTGCCGGAGGCTCAGGCCATGTTGTCGCCGGTGCCGCGGCTGCCGGGTCTGGACGGCGGTTCGAAGATGGGCAAGTCCATGGGCAACGCGATCGCGCTCTCCGCGTCCGCCGACGAGATCCGTGCCCGTGTCCGGGGGATGTACACCGACCCCGGCCATATCCGCGTCGAGGACCCGGGCCGGACCGAAGGAAACCTCGTCTTCGCCTATCTGCGCGCCTTCGATCCCGACGAGGCCGGGCTGGACGAGTGGGAGGCCCGCTATCGGCGCGGCGGCGTCGCCGACAGCCTCGTGAAGGAGAGGCTGTCGGCCATCCTCGACGGCCTGTTGGCACCGATCCGCTCGCGTCGGGCCGGCTTCGCCAGCGATCCAGCCGAGGTGCTGCGCATCATCCGCGATGGCACCGAGCGCGCCCGCCCCGTCGTCGCCGCGACCGTTGCCGACGTGCGTGAGGCGCTCGGCGTGATGAAGCTACCCTGAGCCCGGAGCGGGCTCAGGGGCCCGTCGGTCGAGGGTCGAGGCTCAGGCGCCGGCCACGCTGTAGAGGTCGGGGTCGTAGACGAAGCCCGTCGCATCGAGCTCGGCCTCGAGCCGGCCGGCTGTCGCCGCGTCGAGCTCGACCAATGGCGGCCGCATCGTCGCCCAGGTCGCATCGGACCTGGCCTTGCCGATGACGTGCTTGATCGACGGGATCAGCGGATGGCGCTGGAGCACCTCGCGCACGCTGGCGACGAGCTTCATACCCGCGGCCGCGGCTTCGAGGTCACCGCGCTCGAACGCGTCGAACACCTGGCGGTTGGCGTGGCAGTTGAGGTTGCCGGCGGCCGAGATGGTGCCGGCGCCTCCGGCTTTGAGCACCTCCAGAAGGTGCCCGTCGGCGCCTGCGAAGATGGCGAGGTCGGGAAAGCTCGCGATCAGATCCTTCGTGTGGGCCAAGTCGCCCGAGCTGTCCTTGATGCCCCTGAGCACGCCCGGATGCCGCTTCATCAACCCGGCGATCACCCCCTTCGTGACGGGGACGCCGGAGACTTGCGGGAAATGGTAGAGTAGCAGCTCGAGGCGCGGGTCGGCCGTTCTCTCGATCACCTCGGAGAAGGCGCGGATGAGCCCTTCGTCCGAGTTGCTCTTGTAGAAGAAGGGCGGCAGGCACAGCAGCCGGGTGATGCCGTGGCCGAGCGCGTGGCGCGCCAGCGCCACCGTGTCGGCGCAGGCGCAGCAGCCGATGCCCACGATCATCTTCTCTGGCGGCAGACCGCCCGCGATGTAGTCGTCCAAGGTCTGCTGCCGCTCGGCCACGGAGAAGGCCTGGGTCTCGCTGGTCGTGCCGAAGACGCCGAGCCCGTGACATCCGTGCCGCAGCAGCCAGCGGGCGTGACGCGTGTAGCGCTCGACGCTGATGACACCCTTGTTGTCGACGGGTGTCACGACGGCGGCGTAGATGCCGCGGGTTGGGGCAGGGGCCATGATGGGCTTCTCCGATGGTCGTTGGCGGGAGTTCTACTCCCTCGGTGGCGCAGGGGAACCCAAAGGCCGCAGGACAGCTCGCCGCAGCCCGAATTTGCCCCGAGCGCTCGGCCGCGACGCTCCGACCGGAACCCTTGCTTGCTCGGGGCGGCTTCCCACATCTCGACCAAGGCGCGAGAGATGCCCGAATGGGGTCGCAAGCGATTGTCTGCTCGCAAGAGGGACGAGGGAACAGGTCATGGATTTCGAGAAGTACACAGAGCGCGCACGGGGCTTCATCCAGTCGGCCCAGGGTCTGGCGCTGCGCGAGGGGCATCAGCGCTTCCTGCCCGAGCACGTCTTGAAGGTGCTGCTGGACGATCCCGAGGGGATGGCGGCGAACCTGATCGGCGCGGGGGGCGGCGACGCCAAGGCGGCCTTGCGGGCGATCGAGGCGGCGCTGGCAAAGCAACCCAAGGTCGAGGGCAGCGGCGCGGGGCAGGTCTATCTCTCGCCCGAGCTGGCCCGCGTCTTCGAGCAGGCCGAGAAGGTCGCGAAAAAGGCAGGCGACAGCTACGTGCCCGTGGAGCGCCTCCTGACGGCGCTGGCCATGGTCGAGAGCGAGGCCGCCAAGGCCCTTAAGGGCGCAGGCGCCACCGCCCAGTCGCTCAATGCCGCGATCGAGCAGGTGCGCAAGGGCCGCACGGCGCAGTCCGCCTCGGCCGAGGAAGGCTACGACGCGCTCAAGAAGTACACACGTGACCTCACCGAGATGGCCCGCTCGGGCAAGCTCGACCCGGTGATCGGCCGGGACGACGAGATCCGCCGCGTCATCCAGGTGCTTTCGCGGCGGACCAAGAACAATCCTGTGCTGATCGGCGAGCCCGGCGTCGGCAAGACGGCGATCGCCGAGGGACTCGCCAACCGGATCGTCAACGGCGACGTGCCGGAATCCCTCAAGGACCGCCGTCTCCTGTCGCTCGACCTGGGCGCCCTCGTGGCGGGTGCGAAGTACCGGGGCGAGTTTGAGGAGCGGCTGAAGTCGCTGCTGCAGGAGGTCTCGCACGGAGCGGGCGACATCATCCTCTTCATCGACGAGCTGCACACGCTCGTGGGTGCCGGCAAGGCCGAGGGGGCGATGGATGCCTCCAACATGCTGAAGCCGGCGCTGGCCCGGGGCGAGCTGCACTGCGTCGGTGCGACGACGCTCGATGAGTACAGGAAGCACATCGAGAAGGATGCGGCGCTGGCCCGGCGCTTCCAGCCGGTCTTCGTGAGCGAGCCCACGGCCGAGGACACGATCTCGATCCTGCGCGGGCTCAAGGAGAAGTACGAGCTGCACCACGGGGTGCGGATCACCGACGGGGCAATCGTCGCCGCCGCCACGCTCTCCAACCGCTACATCACCGACCGCTTCCTTCCCGACAAGGCCATTGACCTCGTCGACGAGGCGGCGGCCAGGAAGCGCATGGCGATCGACAGCAAGCCCGAGGAGATCGACGAGCTCGACCGGCGCATCATGCAGCTCCGGATCGAGGAGGCAGCGCTCAGGAAGGAGACCGACGAGGCCTCGAAGCACCGCCTCGAGCGCCTCAAGAAGGAGCTGGCGGAGCTCGAGCAGCAGTCGAACGAGCTCACCGCGCAGTGGCAGGCCGAGAAGGGCAAGCTCGCCGGCGCCACGAAGCTCAAGGAGCAGCTCGAGCAGGCGAGGAACGAGCTGGCCCAGGCGCAGCGCAAGGGCGACTTCGAGCGGGCGGGCAAGCTCGCCTACAGCGAGATTCCGGCGCTCACCAAGCAGCTGGAGGAGGCCGAGGCCGGGCAGCATCAGCGCATGGTCCAGGAGGAGGTGACCGACCAGGACATCGCCCAGGTGGTGGCGCGCTGGACCGGCATTCCGGTCGACCGGATGATGGAGGGCGAGCGAGAGAAGCTCCTGCAGATGGAGACGAAGCTCCGGTCGCGCGTGGTGGGCCAGGAGGACGCTGTCCGAGCGGTCGCGAACGCCGTGCGCCGGGCCCGCGCCGGGCTCCAGGATCCCAACCGCCCGATCGGCTCCTTTTTGTTCCTCGGCCCCACGGGCGTGGGCAAGACCGAGCTCTGCAAGGCGCTGGCGGCGTTTTTGTTCGATGACGAGCAGGCGATGGTGCGCATCGACATGTCCGAGTACATGGAGAAGCACAGCGTCAGTCGGCTGATCGGGGCCCCTCCCGGCTATGTCGGTTACGAGGAGGGCGGGGCGCTGACCGAGGCGGTGCGTCGCCGCCCCTACCAGGTGATCCTGTTCGACGAGGTCGAGAAGGCCCATCCGGACGTTTTCAATGTCCTTCTCCAGGTGCTGGACGACGGCCGGCTGACCGATGGCCAGGGGCGTACGGTGGACTTCCGGAACGTGCTGATCGTGCTGACCTCGAATCTCGGCGCGGAGTATCTGGCGTCACTGCCCGATGGGGCGCCGGCGACCGAGGCACGCGAGCAGGTCATGGGCGTGGTCCGTCAGGCCTTCCGCCCGGAGTTCCTCAACCGGCTGGACGAGATCATTCTCTTCAACCGGCTGGGTCGTGCCCAGATGAAGGACATCGCGCAGATCCAGCTGGATCATCTCCGAAAGCTGCTGGCCGACCGGCGCATGAGCCTCGAGATCGGCGATGCCGGCCTGGCTTGGCTCGCGAATGCCGGCTACGACCCGGTCTATGGCGCGCGGCCGCTGAAGCGGGTCATCCAGCGCCAGCTCCAGGATCCTCTGGCCCTGATGATCCTCGAGGGCATCATCGGCGAGGGCGACACGATCAAGGTCGATGCCAAGGACGGTGCGCTCGAGATCAACGGCGCGCCGATGGCCGCCGCGGCCTGATCGGATCTGCCCGGGAGCCCGGCCGACCGGGCTCCCGGCGAGCCGCGGACCGTCCCGAGTCGGGATTGACCGTGGCAGGTCGGCGGCGCAGGGTCGCGGGCATTGCTCCGATCTGATGGACAGGCCCTCGATCATGCGCATTCCGAGCACTTTACGCCGTCTGCTTCCGGCCTTGGCCGTTCTGGTCGCGGCCTGCGCGCCTCAGGCGGCGCAGACGCCGGGGCCCTGGGCCACGGACAGCGGCCGTCAGGCTGTGCCCCGGCCAAGGCTCGCAGGGGAGGTGACGACGGTGGTGCCGACGACGCCGGCCGAGATCGGCACGCGTGCGTCCGCGGCGCTGCGGGCGCGCGGCTTCACGGTCGAGACCCCGGGCGAGCCGGGCGCGGCCCTGAGGGCCCATAACGACAACAGGACCCTGGACAGCTGGGCGGTCTGCCCGTGGATCACGACGCGCGACCCGATGAGCGAGGCATTTCGCTTCAGCCGCACGCAGGCATCGGGCTTCAGGACGGTCGTGACGGTGACGACGGAGCCGGCATCCGGTGGCGAGACGCAGGTGGGCGTCGCCGCGCTCAACATCGGGACCTACCTCAACGCCTTCACCAACGCGCCGCAGGATGCGCCCTGCCGATCGACCGGCGTTCTCGAGGCCGAGATCATGGACGCCATACGCGCCGGTCCGTAGACGAGCCGGTCGCGCTATCGCTGGGTCAGCTGACGCTCGTGATCGAGGGCGGCCCGCTCGCGATCGATGGATGCGCGCTCCTTCTCGAAGGCGAGAAGCTGTGGGCCGCGCAGGCGGTCGGCGACCATGGTCTTGAGGGACATCGGGTTGATCTGCGTGCCGTCCTTCAGGACCTCGTAGTGGAGATGCGGGCCCGTCGCGAGGCCCGTGGCGCCGACATAGCCGATCACCTGGCCCTGCCGAACACGGCTGCCGCGATGGAGGTCCCTGGCGAAACGCGACATATGGCCATAGCCGCTATCGTACTCACGGCTGTGGGTCAGCCTGATGTACTTACCATACCCGCTCTTGATGCCGATGAAGTCGACAACGCCATCGCCGGCGGCGAAGATCGGCGTGCCGGTCGGTGCCGCGAAGTCGACGCCCTTGTGCATGCGGCTGTAGCCGAGGATCGGATGGCGCCGCATGCCGAACGGCGAGGACAGACGCGCGCCGTCGATCGGCGTGCGCAGCAGCCATTTGCGGAGCGGGCGGCCGGTGGCGTCCACATAGTCGCTGGTGCCGTCGGAGCGCTCGAGGCGATAGGCGCGAAGCAGCCCGCCATTGACTGACAGGCTGGCAAACAGGATCCGACCGGCGCCCACAAGCTTGCCGTCCTGGTCGCGCGCCTGCTCGACGAGCGCCTCGAACCGATCGCCCGGGTGGAGGTCACGCTGGAAATCGACATCCCAGCTGAATATCTTGAGGAAGTCGGCGATCGTCGCGGCCGGCAGGCCAGCGCGGGTGGCACTCCCATAGAGCGAGCTCTGGATGGTGCCAGCAGCGAGCGCGCGGCTATGGTCGAGGTCGCGCTCGACGGGCTCGGCCTTGAAGGTCCCATCCTCCTCGCGGGTCAGGGCGATGGCGCTGGTTGGATCGACATTGAGCGAGAGCGAGGCGAGCCTCGTGTCCCCAGGATCGGTCGAGGTCTCCAGGCCGATGTCGAGGGCCTGGCCGGGACGCAGCGTGCGCGGATCGTAGACTGTGCGGAGGCTCGAGAGCGCCGCGTGGGCCTCGGCGGTGCCGATGCCGGCACGGCCGAGGATGTTGAGGAGCGTGTCGCCGCGGCGGACGACGACCCGAGCCGTCTCGCTCTCGACCTCGCCGGCTTTGTCGGTGATCCCGGCATCGGCGCTGCCGAGCGTCGGCTGCAAGGATGAGACCGTAGCCGGCACGGCGGCAGGAAGCTCTTCTGCTGCCCCCTCCGAGGTACGGGCGACGGCGACCTCGAGGGTCGGTCCCTCGCCGTCGGCCTGTGACAGTAACATCGCCGGCACGAGCGCCGGCGTCGGATCGGCGTCGGATTGGACGGCGGGCAGCCAGGTAGCGCTGCGATCGGCCGTCTCCACATCGGTCGACGGCCGTATGGCACCAACCAACATGCCTGCGATGCCGACGCCGAATGCGCAGAGCAGCACCAGACAACAAACGCGAGCAGGGCGACGTAGCCCCTTCCTGATCCTGGGCAAGGCTCACCTTATGGTGTGAGTTCGGGGATCAGATTGGTCTTTGTCGGTCCAGGCCTCACCACCGCTCGACGCTCAGGCGTCGGGCGATGATCTGCTTGAACTCCTCCATGAGCTTGACCATGCCGTTCGCCTGGAGGGGTGTCAATCCCGGCTCAGGGACATTCCGGCTCCGACCCCCGAAAAAGGGCTTGCGTGGGGTCGGAGCGGGGCCTATATACCCGGTCGTCGCGGCGGTAGTCGCTGCCGTGAAGGGCGAGCCTGTCTCTTTCGCCCACGCTCTTTTGACAAGTTGTGATTGTATCTGGAGGGGATGTGCAGGCGGCGGTGGAGTTGTCTGAGGCATCTTCTGGTGGGTCTCGAGGCGCTGTTTCGTCTGGGTTTTGGCCTGGGCGGGGTGGTGCTGTGAGTTGACCTTTTTTTGGCCAGTGATGCTGGGATGAAGCTGAGAGTTTGATCCTGGCTCAGAACGAACGCTGGCGGCGCGCTTAACACATGCAAGTCGAGCGGCCCTTTCGGGGGCAGCGGCGGACGGGTGAGTAACGCGTGGGAACCTGCCCTGGGGTTCGGGACAACCGCGGGAAACTGCGGCTAATACCGAATGTCTCCTTTGGGAGAAAGACTTGTCGCCCTGGGATGGGCCCGCGTCGGATTAGGTAGTTGGTGGGGTAACGGCTCACCAAGCCGTCGATCCGTAGCCGGTCTGAGAGGATGATCGGCCACACTGGGACTGAGACACGGCCCAGACTCCTACGGGAGGCAGCAGTGGGGAATCTTGGACAATGGGCGAAAGCCTGATCCAGCGACGCCGCGTGGGTGATGAAGGCCTTCGGGTTGTAAAGCCCTTTTCCCGGGGACGATGATGACGGTACCCGGGGAATAAGCACCGGCTAACTCCGTGCCAGCAGCCGCGGTAAGACGGAGGGTGCTAGCGTTGTTCGGAATTACTGGGCGTAAAGGGCGCGTAGGCGGCTTTGGTAGTCGGGTGTGAAAGCCCGGGGCTCAACCCCGGAACGGCACCCGATACTCCAAGGCTCGAGACCGGGAGAGGAGGGTGGAATACCCAGTGTAGAGGTGAAATTCGTAGATATTGGGTGGAACACCGGTGGCGAAAGCGGCTCTCTGGCCCGGATCTGACGCTGAGGCGCGAAAGCGTGGGGAGCAAACAGGATTAGATACCCTGGTAGTCCACGCCCTAAACGATGCAGGCTAGATGTCGGGGGACTTGTCCCTCGGTGTCGCAGCTAACGCTTTAAGCCTGCCGCCTGGGGAGTACGGCCGCAAGGTTAAAACTCAAAGGAATTGACGGGGGCCCGCACAAGCGGTGGAGCATGTGGTTTAATTCGACGCAACGCGCAGAACCTTACCAGCCCTTGACATGGTGGTTAAAGCCGGTGAGAGCCGGTGTCCCGCAAGGGGGCCATCACAGGTGCTGCATGGCTGTCGTCAGCTCGTGTCGTGAGATGTTGGGTTAAGTCCCGCAACGAGCGCAACCCTTGCCTCTAGTTGCCATCGGGTTGGGCCGGGCACTCTAGAGGAACTGCCGGTGACAAGCCGGAGGAAGGTGGGGATGACGTCAAGTCCTCATGGCCCTTACGGGCTGGGCTACACACGTGCTACAATGGTGGTGACAGTGGGCAGCGAAGCAGCGATGTGGAGCTAATCCCCAAAAGCCACCTCAGTTCGGATTGCAGGCTGCAACTCGCCTGCATGAAGGTGGAATTGCTAGTAATCGTGGATCAGCATGCCACGGTGAATACGTTCCCGGGCCTTGTACACACCGCCCGTCACACCATGGGAGTTGGCTTGACCCGAAGCCGGTGGGCTAACCTCGCAAGAGGAGGCAGCCGTCCACGGTGAGGTCAGCGACTGGGGTGAAGTCGTAACAAGGTAGCCGTAGGGGAACCTGCGGCTGGATCACCTCCTTTCTAAAGGCCCCATAAAACCTGCATCGATGGCTTTCGGGCCATCGCGGCGTTCGACGGCTTTACGGGGACCCTGTCGGTCACCGCACAGCGGTGACTGATGAAATACCCACCGCCGTCTGCATATCCCTTCCGGAGGTTGGAGATCGAACGTCAGGGGTCGGCTTTGCGCCTTGCGCGCGTGCCGGTCCTTGGTGATCTCCGGCTTTGGTTCTCTGGAGTCCGGGCCCGTAGCTCAGCTGGTTAGAGCGCACCCCTGATAAGGGTGAGGTCGGCTGTTCGAATCAGCCCGGGCCCACCAGAGTAGCCCTGGCGGAGCGTGTTCCGTCGGGCCTTTGTTCTTTTTACATCGTGAAGTGGTAGTCGGTCGATGCCGTCGCGTGTCTCGCGTGGCGGCATCGCATGATCATGCGGGTGAGCGTCCGGGGTCTGTTCCTTGGCCCCTGGCGCTCTTGAGGCATGGGTATGCTTGCCGTCCCGGCCTGCTTGTGGCTGGGGCGGGGCGAGTGAATGAAGGGCATCTGGTGGATGCCTTGGCGTCGAGAGGCGATGAAGGACGTGGCACGCTGCGATAAGCTCCGGGGAGAGGCGAGCGCTCTTTGATCCGGAGATTTCCGAATGGGGCAACCCACCGCTTTTGCGGTATCGCACGGTGAATCCATAGCCGTGCGAGGCGAACCCGGGGAACTGAAACATCTAAGTACCCGGAGGAAAGGACATCAACCGAGACTCCGCTAGTAGTGGCGAGCGAACGCGGACCAGGCCAGTGGCCATGTTGTAAGAACCGGAACCGTCTGGAAAGTCGGGCCATAGCGGGTGACAGCCCCGTACGGGTAGAAAGCGACATGGTCCTCGAGTAGGGCGGGACACGTGAAATCCTGTCTGAAGATGGGGGGACCACCCTCCAAGCCTAAGTACTCCTCGACGACCGATAGCGAACCAGTACCGTGAGGGAAAGGTGAAAAGTACCCCGACGAGGGGGGTGAAAGAGATCCTGAAACCGGATGCCTACAAGCAGTCGGAGCCTGGGGTCGATCTTCGGATCGGCTTTTGGGTGACGGCGTACCTTTTGTATAATGGGTCAGCGAGTTGAGGTCGGCAGCAAGCTTAAGCCGTTAGGCGTAGGCGCAGCGAAAGCGAGTTTGAATAGGGCGCTTGAGTTGCCGGTCTCAGACCCGAAACCGGGTGATCTAGCCATGGGCAGGTTGAAGGTGAGGTGACACTCACTGGAGGACCGAACGCACGCCTGTTGAAAAAGTCGGCGATGACCTGTGGCTAGGGGTGAAAGGCCAATCAAACCCGGAGATAGCTGGTTCTCCGCGAAAGCTATTGAGGTAGCGCGTCACGTATGCCCTCGGGGGGTAGAGCACTGGATGGGCTAGGGGGGAGCGATCCTTACCAAACCTAACCAAACTCCGAATACCCGAGCAGCCAGCGTGGCAGACAGACGGCGGGTGCTAAGGTCCGTCGTCGAGAGGGAAACAGCCCAGACCGCCGGCTAAGGTCCCCAAGTCGTGGCTAAGTGGGAAAGGATGTAGGACGGCCAAAACAACCAGGAGGTTGGCTTAGAAGCAGCCATCCTTTAAAGAAAGCGTAACAGCTCACTGGTCTATCAGCTGTCCCGCGCCGAAGATGTAACGGGGCTCAAGCCACGCACCGAAGCCGCGGGCTCGGATCTCCTCGCAAGAGGGGGCACGAGCGGTAGCGGAGCGTTCCGTAGGCCTGCGAAGCGGGACCGTGAGGTTCCGTGGAGGTATCGGAAGTGCGAATGCTGACATGAGTAGCGACAAGGAGGGTGAGAGACCCTCCCGCCGGAAGTCCAAGGGTTCCTGCGCAAGGCTAATCCGCGCAGGGTGAGCCGGCCCCTAAGCCGAGGGCGAGAGCCGTAGGCGATGGAAACCAGGTCAAGATTCCTGGGCCCGTGGGTGGTGACGGCGGCTGCAAGTTGTCGGGCCTTATCGGATTGGCCCGGCCGCGAAGGCCGTCCAGGAAATAGCCCCCACATTATGGACCGTACCCGAAACCGACACAGGTGGACTGGTTGAGCATACCCAGGCGTTTGAGAGAACGGTGTTGAAGGAACTCGGCAAATTACCCCCGTAACTTCGGGAGAAGGGGGACCCCTCGTTGGGCAACCATCGGGGGGTGGCACAGACTAGGGGGTGGCGACTGTTTACTAAAAACACAGGGCTCTGCGAACTCGGAAGAGGACGTATAGGGTCTGACGCCTGCCCGGTGCCGGAAGGTTAAGGGGAGTGGTGCAAGCTACGAACCGAAGCCCCGGTAAACGGCGGCCGTAACTATAACGGTCCTAAGGTAGCGAAATTCCTTGTCGGGTAAGTTCCGACCTGCACGAATGGCGTAACGACTTCCCCACTGTCTCCAACACCGACTCAGCGAAATTGAATTCTCCGTGAAGATGCGGAGTACCCGCGGTCAGACGGAAAGACCCCGTGCACCTTTACTACAGCTTTGCAGTGGCACGCGCCGGACCATGTGTAGGATAGGTGGGAGCCGTTGAAGCGAGGCCGCCAGGTCTCGTGGAGGCAACGTTGAAATACCACCCTTGGCTCGTTGCGTGTCTAACCGCGGCCCGTGATCCGGGTCCGGGACCCTGCATGGCGGGTAGTTTGACTGGGGCGGTCGCCTCCCAAAGAGTAACGGAGGCGCGCGATGGTGAGCTCAGGCTGGTCGGAAACCAGCCGCTGCGTGCAAGCGTACAAGCTCGCCTGACTGCAAGGCCGACGGGCCGCGCAGAGACGAAAGTCGGCGCTAGTGATCCGGTGGTCCCGCGTGGAAGGGCCATCGCTCAACGGATAAAAGGTACGCCGGGGATAACAGGCTGATGACCCCCAAGAGTCCCCATCGACGGGGTCGTTTGGCACCTCGATGTCGGCTCATCACATCCTGGGGCTGAAGCAGGTCCCAAGGGTTCGGCTGTTCGCCGATTAAAGTGGTACGTGAGCTGGGTTTAGAACGTCGTGAGACAGTTCGGTCCCTATCTGCCGTGGGTGTTCGAGACTTGAGAGGATCTGCCCTTAGTACGAGAGGACCGGGGTGGACGTACCTCTGGTGGACCGGTCGTGGCGCCAGCCGCGCAGCCGGGTAGCTAAGTACGGACGGGATAACCGCTGAAAGCATCTAAGCGGGAAACCCACCTTAAAACCAGGTCTCGCTCGAGAGCCGTGGTAGACCACCACGTCGATAGGCCGGCGGTGAAAGCGCGGTAACGCGTTGAGCCAACCGGTCCTAATAGCTCGATCGAGCTCTCCACGCCCCAGCCACAAGAAGGCTGGACGGCAAGCCTGCCCATGCCCCCGCATGATCATGACCCAGCTCCCTTCACGACCCCGCCAAGGCGGGGCCGCGAGGAGAGCCGGGACGCTTCGACGACCTGGTGGCAAGGCGCGGGTGCCCCACCCGATCCCATTCCGAACTCGGCCGTGAAACCCCGCTGCGCCCATGGTACTGCGTCTTAAGGCGTGGGAGAGTAGGTCGCCGCCAGGTCCTCCAAGCGCCCCAATACCGACTACACACTCACGATCCCCGCGGGGTGGAGCAGCCCGGTAGCTCGTCAGGCTCATAACCTGAAGGTCGCAGGTTCAAATCCTGCCCCCGCAACCAAACCCAATGCGATACGCAATCGTGCCATCAGCCGCCCCAGCAGGGCGGCTTTTTGCGTTTTTGAGCTCCGTCCAGAGACGGTCTGCGCATGCGTGGACACCGCCCCCGTAACGGCCTTCTTGCGTCCGAGCGATATCGCCAGAATCCCAGCCAGATCACCACGAGCATCGATCTGGAGCGCCCCATCGTCGGGCATCAGGGCGATCTCCTTGACCAGCAAGCGGATCATCCCGGTCGGCGCGCCGAGCGCGTGTCCTCGCTGTCGTCCTGAGGCGTCTCGTACAGCTCAGAAGCCCGAACGCGGTAGTGGCTGGCATCGGGTACGCCAGTGTGGCGGATTGGCCGGCTCGAAGCCGCGAATTGTCTCGAGGGTCGGGGTCGTGTCCCAGCAGGTCACGTCCCGGGTAGTGGTGTAGGAGCGGGCGCGGAGCGTCGGTCCGCCGTGCCCGGGCTCCTCGGACCGCGCGGCGAAGCTAATATGCCCAACCGATGCGGCTGTAGAGATAGCGCTGGAAGGATCGCAGGTCGGCGCAGCGCAGATGCCGCGCCGCAGCCGCATCGCCGGACTCAATGGCGAGAATGAGCTCGTCTTGAATGTGCAGCGTGAATTGCCGGAAGTCCTCGTCGAAGGGGAGGTCGATGCTCAGGGCGCCTGCGACGAAGGGCGCGTAGCGCAGCCGCAGGCCCATGATCGTCTCGATCAGGATGGGCGAGGCCGAGCCCAGGGCGAGGTCCCGGTTCCAGGCCATGATCGTCTCCATGGTCGGCTTCAGGTCGGCGCCGAAGCGAAAGGAGCGTTGCCTCCGGGTATAGTCGAAGAGACGATGCGCCTCGTCACGGCGGCGACGCGCCGCGAAGCGTGCGGCGGCCTCCCCCTCGAGCAGGAGCCGCATCGACCAGAGCTCGTCCGCGAGCCCGCGGCCGAGGACGGGAACACGGATCGAGCGCCCGGGCGTCATCTCCAGCGCCTTTGCGCCGACGAGCTGCCCGACCGCCTCGCGCACCGGCTGCATGCTGGTGCTCAGCGACAGCGCAAGGGTGCGCAGGCTGACCCTGGTATCGGGCAGCCAATCGCCATCGACGATGCGCGATTCGAGGGCGTGATAGACCTGCTGGGCGAGCGTGGGAGCCTTGTCGATCTCGGGAAGGCGATCTTCTGGCGAGTCCGGCGATTCCGCTTCCGTGGGCGTTTCCAGGCTCACCGGTCTTTTCTTTCGTTCTCGGCTGGATAGCCGACAGGCCGCTATCCTACGTCCGCGCGACGGCTGCGCAAGCGGCTGTGGATCCGCCGCTTGCGCGAGCCCATGCGGAGAGCCGCGTCAGGACGCGGCCAGACGGGTGAGCTCTGGCGTCGCGGCCTCGAGGCCGGCGGCGAAACGGTCGATCGCGAGGTCGCAGTCCGCCTTCGTGATGCAGAGCGGCGGCGAGAACGAGATCACCTCGATGAAGGGCAGGGAGCGCACCATCACGCCCTGCTCGATCGCCTTGGCGGAGACCAGCCGATGCGGTCCGCTTCCAGCGGCGAAGGGGCGGCGCTTCGCACGGTCCGCCGTGAACTCGACGCCGATCATCAGCCCCTTGCCACGAACCTCGCCGACGAACGGATGCTCGCCGATCCGCACCTGGAGGCCGGCCAGGAGGTAGGCGCCCACGTCGGCGGCGTTGGCGACGAGGTCCTCGCGCTCCATGATGGCGAGGTTGGCGAGCCCGATCGCGGCACCAACCGGATGTCCCGAGTAGGTGAAGCCGTGCATGACGGGCCCGTGCTCGGGCGACGCCTTCTCAAGGACGTTCCAGATCTTCTCGGAGACGACGGAGGCAGAGACCGGGAAGTAGGCGCTGGTGATCCCCTTGGCGAGCGTCACGATGTCGGGCTTCAGCTCATAGAGACCGGTGCCGAACCAATGGCCCGTGCGGCCGAAGCCGGTGATGACCTCATCGGCGATCAGCAGAATGTCGTGCCTGTCGAGCAGCGCCTGGACGCGCGTGAAGTAGCCGGCCGGCGGCATGAGGACGCCGCCGGTGCCCATGATCGGCTCGGCGATGAAAGCGCCGATCGTGTCCGCACCTTCGCGCTCGATGATCGCCTCCAGCTCGGCGATCAGACGATCGCAGAACGCCGCTTCCGTCTCGTCGGCCTCTGCGAAGCGGAAATAATGCGGGCAGCTGGTGTAGACCACGTCGGTCGTGGGCAGGCTCCAGGCCTTGTGATAGGCGGGGATCCCCGTCAGCGTCGCAGCCGCGGCGGTCAGCCCGTGATAGCCACCTTCGCGGGCGATGATCTTTTTCTTTTCCGGCGTTCCACGGAGATTGGCGTAATAGCGCACCAGCTTGTAGTTGGTGTCGTTGGCATCCGATCCCGACGTACCGAAGAAGACCCGCTTCAGGTGCCGTGCATTCGCCTGCTCGTGCAGCAGGCTCAGCACCTTGTCGGCGAGCCTGATGGTCGAGGGGTTCGAGGACGAGCCGAAGAGATGCCAGTAGCTCAGGTCGAGCACAGCCTGCTTTGCCGCCTCGGCGATCTCCGCCCGGCCGTAGCCGACATTCACGCACCAGAGGCCGCCTGAGCAATCCACCAGCTCCCGCCCGCTGTGATCACGGAGGCGCACGCCGTGCGCGTTGTCCATGATCTGCGGCCCGTTCCTCATATGGCCCGCGACAGAGGTCAGCGGGTGGAACAGGCTGTTCCGGTCCATGTCCTCAAGGCGATAGTTGGCTGCTTCCTCCCGGATCGCATCGTCCAGCATCGACGTCTCGCTTGGTTGGCGGGCGTGCCGCCGAAGCCGGCCGCCCAAGGGGTGTGATCACAGCTGTATGTTGCGCGCGAGCGAAGACGTCAACGGCCTTCTGTAAGCGACGGCGCAAGCACCGCGGGCGACGGCATCAGCTGCGGTCGAGCTTGACGAACAGAAACCAGAAAAAGAAGCCCATCACGGGCAGCGTGACGAGGAGAATGATGGTCGCCAGCGCAAAGATGATCGGAACCTGCGACTGCTGCGATGCGGCCATCACCCAGTTGTAGATCGGCATCGTCGTCTCGACGCCACGCAGAAACAGCGACCTCAAAAGCTCGTTGAAGGAGAGCATGAAGCCGAAGATGCCGGCACCGAAGATGCCGGGCCTGAGGAGCGGCATCTCGATGTCCCAGAAGCGCTGCCACGGCGAGGCCCCGAGGTCCTCGGCCGCCTCGAGCAGCCGCGTGTCGAAGCGGCTCCCGACGACGAGCACGAGAAGCATCGCGAAGGGCAGGGCCCAGATGAGCTGCGCCAGGAAGATGGACCAGAGCCCGAGGGTCAAGCCGAGCAGCGTGCGCAGGAAGATGAAAAGCGCCGCACCCATCGTCAGCCCTGGCACAAAGAGCGGCAGAAGCGTCACCAGCAGCACGCCGCCCGGCCGCTTCATGCGCGTGATGGAGCGCCCTATCATCGGCGTGATGATCATGCAGACGACCGCGACGAGAAAGCTCAGCCAGAGGCTGGAGAACAGCGGCGGCAGCCAGCGCGGGTCGCTCACGAGCGCCCGGTAGTGCGTGAGGACCAGCGGGTAGGGGATGCCGGAGAGCGGGCTCTCGCTGATCGACATGATCGCGAGCCAGATCACCGGCACGTAGATCATCGCGATGGCGAAGGCGCCGGCGATCTGGGCGGCGACCGACCAGCCCTTCGAGCGGCCCAGCCGGCGCCAGGTGCTGCCGCGAGCGGCCGTCCCGCCCAGGGCGGGAAGGGCGATGGACGAGGCGCGGGGATTCGTACTCATCGGCGGATCGCCTGGAAGGAGGTGGCGAGATCGAACCGCTTGCGGGTGACGACGATGAGCGCGGCGAGGCAGAGGCCGAGGAGCGCCACGACCACGGCCGACAGGGCGGCGGCCGTCGGATATTTGAGGCCTTGGAGGGCGGAGTTCACGGAATTGCCGAGCAGATCGACGAAGCCTCCGCCGAGCATCTCGGGCTCGACGAAGGCCGCCATCAACGGCACCAGGGTGAACACGACGCCTGCGACGATGCCGGGAAGGGAGAGGGGCAAGATCACGTTGAAGAGCGTCTGCGCGGGGCTGGCGCCGAGATCGCTGCTCGCCTGGATGTATTCGTCATCGACGAGGGCAATGATCATGAAAATCGGGAAGACCATGGTGGGAAAGTAGCTGCCGAGCATGCCGAAATGCACGGCGAACTCCGAGTAGAGCAGCCAGCTCACCGGCTCATGAACGATGCCGAGCGACATCAGCACCGTGTTGATGATGCCGTTGGTGCCGAGGATCGAGCGCCAGACGATGATGCGGGACGACGCGTCGAGAAAGAACGGGATCGTGAGCAGCGTGATCAGCAGAGCCTTCACCGTCTTCGACTTGCAGCCTTTAGCCATCCACAGCGCAAACGGGAACGCCAGCGCGAACTCGATGATGGTCATGGTGATGGCGACGCGGAGCGTGCGGACCGCCGATATCCAGCGGCCGGATTCGACCAGCGACTGCCAGGTGGCCAGCGTCGGCTCGTAGACGATCCGGTAGGACCGCACCTGCAGGAAGCTGAACAGGACGATGACGACGAGAGGCGCCAGCACTAGGAAGGACCAGGCGGCGACGAAGGTGGGTACGGCCAGCCGCGACGGGCTCAGCCGGTCGAGCAGGCGCAGGACCCCCTGGCGTCTCGTTGTCGCGCCTGTTGCTGCCATCGTGATATCTCCGGCTTGAGCGAGCAGGGGGCATCGATGCCCCCTGCTCGTTTCGCGCATAGGCTCCGCTCGGGGACGCCGGCTGGGCGGATCAGGCGTTCAGGAAGCGCTGCCACTCCTCTTCCATGACGTCCGCGTTCTTCGGCGTCGTCTTGCAGAAGAACGGCTTCTCGAACTTACGGTCGACCTTCGTCTTCGTCCACTTCAGGAGCTCGACATCCTCCTGCGACCAGCCATTCTCTTGCGCGTACTCGACGCCGAGGTCCATGTTCGGGCCGGCATAGCCGCGCTGCTTGGCCTGGTAGGCGCGATACTCGCCACCGAGGAAGTAGTTCAGCACCTTGTAGATATTGTCGACGTTGCCGCGCTGCATGGCCTTGGTGTGGACATAGGCCCCGTGACCCCACTTGTAATAACCCTCGACCGTGAAGGCGTAGATCACGGTGTTGGCGCCGAGCGCGTTGTTCGCCTCCTTGGTCGCCGGCTCCCAACAGTTGATCATGTCGACCTCCTTGTTGGAAAGCAGCTGAACCTGCTCCTCGAAGGCGGCGAAGATGGTGCGGAACTGGCCGGCGCGCTTGCGCCCCGCGAGGTATTCGGCGACCTGGCGTGCCTCCTCCTTGGTGAGGTCCGCCGGATCGTCGATCTCGGCCATCTTGTGGTGCTTCATGTAGTTGGCCGTCTCCGACATCGACTGCAGCCAGCTGCGGTCGATCGCGACACGGCCCTTCACCTTGTCGCTCTCGAAGAAGGTCGTCCACGGGATCTCATCGAGGCCGTTGGGGTTGGCGTCGATGGCGGCCGGGAAGTAGCCGAAGCAGTCGCCGTTGCCGATCACCGGCACGCCATACTGCTTGCCGTCCGCACGGATCAGGTCGGACCGCTTCCACGAGTTCGGGCGTGCGGTTCCAGAGCGTCAGCTCGGGCTGATCCTCGATGATCTCGGCATAGTAACCCTGCGGTCCGAGGATATCCTCGGTGCCACCATCAAAGATAAAAATGTCGTGGGTCGCGCCGAGATCGTTTGAGATCACGTCGCGCATGAACACGCCGATATCGGCGTTGGTCGGCGTGTACTCCATGGTCACGCCGATCGACTTGGTCATGAGCGACCAGTCTTTGAGCTGGGCGGTCGTCACGCCATAGCCCTTGACCGGCGTGTCGCTCGCCGCCCACGCCTGCTGGCTCAGGCCGGGTATCGTGGCGGCGGCTCCTGCGGCGGCCAACGACAGCGCACCCTTCATCAGCTCGCGGCGGTGGATTCCGCGGGTACCGGTATCGAGCTTATCCTGTGTCATCGGCTTCTCCAGATGTGCCGAGCTCCCGGTGAGGGCGGTGCCGGCGATGACGCTATGCGTGGGCGCTCAGACGCTCATGACCATGCATTCGTCGGTCTTCCACCAGACGTAGCTCTTGCCGCCGGCAGAGGACCGGGAATCCCAGAGCCGCACCTTCATCGGCCCGATCGCGGTGATGACGTTGCGGTCGAGATACTTGCCCTTGTAGATCGCGCCATCGAGCTGACAGGGGAGCGTGTTGATGTCTGCCGCCCTCGGCTCGTCGTCGGCGATGTTGAGGCGCTCGGCGCGGACGCCGACGGCGACCTTGGCGCCGGGACCCTGGCTGGCCTTGCCGGACCAGCGGCCCGACACGGTCACCGCCCCGACCCGCGCCACGGCCTTGTGGCCGTCCAGCGAGACGAGCTCGCCGTCCATCAGGTTCTCCACCCCCATGAAGCTTGCGGCGAAGCGGCTGACGGGGCGGTCGAAGATCGCCGAGGGCGGCCCCGCCTGCTCGATCTTGCCCTTGCGCATGAGGATGATGCGATCGCTCATCGTCAGCGCTTCTTCCTGGCTGTGGGTCACGTAGACGAAGGTCATGCCGAGCCGCTTGTGGATGTCCATCAGCTCCACCTGCATGTCGACGCGCAGCTTCTCGTCGAGGGCGCCCAGCGGCTCGTCGAGCAGGAGGATCGAGGGGCGCGGCACTAGCGCGCGGGCGAGCGCCACGCGCTGACGCTCGCCGCCGCTCAGCTGGTGGATCTTGCGGTCGTGCTTGTCGGCGAGCCGGACGAGCTTCAGCGCCTCCATGGCGCGCCGCTCGCGCTCCGCCGCCGCCACGCCCCGCACCTTCAGCCCGTAGGCGACGTTGGCGCCGACGCTCATGTGCGGGAACAGCGCGTAGCTCTGGAACACCGTGGTGCAGTCGCGCAGGAAGGCCGGCACCTCGCGGACATCGACGCCGTTCAGCCTGAGCGCGTCGATCTGGTAGGGCGCCTCGAGCCCGGAGATGAGCCGCAGCAGGGTCGTCTTGCCCGAGCCGCTCTCGCCCAGGATTGTCAGGAACTCGCCGGGCCCTGCCGTGACGGAGACGCCATCGAGCGCCACCACCCCATCATAGGCATGGACGGCGTTGACAACTTCCAGCATCGGCTGGATCGCGGCAGAGGCGGACGCAGATGGCGCAGTCGCCGCCGGCTCGCTGGAGGCGCTTGCGGGGGCAAGGGCGATTGCGTCCTGCGGCATTCAGCACCTCTCGACGTCATCCGTGTTGTGATCACGAAGCAATGCCCGTGCCAGACTGGTGCCGGTGCCGAAGCTCGCCGACAGTGTCGTATGAGCCGCGAGTGTGCTTCGCCGCGACCGTCCGCGCCACACAATTGTGATCACAGATCGTGCGGCGGCGCCTAGTTTTTCGCCACAGCACGATCGGCCAGCGCGAGCGAGGCGCCGACGCTGAGCAGGCGGCTGCCTTGCGACACGCTGTTGACGAGCGCAGCCCTCAGCACGGCAAGAGGGTCGAGAAGCGCGTCGGGCGCCACGAAGCGCAGAGTCTCGGCATCGAAGCAGATCTCCTTGTCGTCGCTCGCCAGGCGGTGGACCACGGACCTTCCGTCGACGCCTGCATTGCCGGCGATCGCCTGAAGCGGGGCGCCAAGAGCCGCGGCGAACGCCTGCCCGACGAGGCGGCCGGCAAGGCCCGCCGGCAGGCACGGCTCGGCGCGCCTGCCGGCGCGAACGAGCGCCGCCGCTCCGCCGAGGAGAACGCCATCCGCCTGTGCCGCGCGCACGGCTGCCGACGCTGCCTTGGCGCGATCCAGCCGCTGCGAGATCTCCGTCTCGGTGATGCCGCCGACCCGCACTGTTGCGATGCCGGCCTTGAGGCGGGCAAGGCGCTTGCAGTGCTGCTCGCGGTCGAAGCTGAGATGCCTCTCCCGCGTTATGGCGTCCCTAATCTCCCTCGTGCGGCCCTCGAGCGCCTCGGCGCTGCCTCTGCCGCCGATGATGGTCGTGTCCGCGCGCGTGATACGCACCTTCTGCGCGCGGCCGGCCATCTGCGGCCGCAGATGCTCGAGGCTCGTGCCGAGCTGCTCGGCGATGACCATCCCTCCGGTTGCGACAGCAATATCCTCGAGCATGAGCTGGCGCCATGGGCCGACGCCCGGGGCCTTCACCGCGGCGACCTTGAACCCGGCCCGCTGTTTATTCACGATCAGCGTCGAGAGCGCGTCGCCACCGACGGATTCGGCGATCAGCACGAGCCCACGGTCGGCCTTGGCGATCATCTGCAGCGCCGGCATGATCGACCCCAGATCGTTGATCGGCCCGAGGTGCAGCAGGATCAGCGGGTCGTCGATCTCGACGCGCTGCGTCTCCGGGTCGGCGAAATACGGCGACAGCCAGCCCTGATCGAAATGCAGGCCGGCCTCGCATTGGACATGGTCCGCGGCTTCGTTGCCCTCTTCCACAATGACGAGACCATCAAGGCCCGCCTGGATATGAGCGCCGGCCATCAGCTTGCCGATCGCTTGGTCGCCGCCGGCCGCCTGCGTGGCGATGCGGACGAGCTCCGCCTCGCCCGCGACCGGCCGGGAAGCAGCCTCGAGCCCGGCCACGACCCTATGGCAATGCGCGTCGATCACCGCCTGGGACTCGGCGGGCGGCACACCGGCAAGAACGGCGCGTTGCCCTGCACGCAGGAACGCGCGTGCCATAACGATCGCCGTGCTTGTGCCGTCCCCGACCTCGTCCGTCGTGCGCCAGGCGAGGTCGCGCATGGCGAGCACGCCGACCTGGAGGCCCCTGTCCGCGAGGTCAAGATTCTGGACGATCGCATAGCCCTTGCGCAGCATGAGGGGGGCGGCATGCGAGCGGCCGACGAGGACCGCGCGCCCCGCGGGCCCGAGGGTCGTGGCGACGAGGTCCGCAGCGATATCCACACCTTGTACCAGCGGGGCGACGGCTTCGCTGCCCAACCGAACGATCTTCGCCGCCATCGACATCCTTTCACGATTGGCCGAACTGAGAGCAGCGCCTTGCACGCGGCGTGCCAAGGAGGCGGCCAATCAATGGCATGGCTCTTGCACTGTGATCACAGTCTGGCGTTTGCGGCGCGATCACACCTACAGTGCCATGTGATCACACGTTGGCAGGCATCGCTGGAGATCACAAGGCGGAGGAGTTGATGAAGGGCGCGGGGATGATGCGGCTGGCATGCGATACCGGTGGCACGTTTACGGATCTCGTCGTGGAGGACGGGGACGAGATCAGGTTGTTCAAATCCTCGACGACACCCGACGATCCGGTGCGTGGCGTGCTCGACGCGCTGGGCCTCGCGGCCGCTCACTATCGCCAGCCGACGAAGGAGTTTCTCGGCCGCGCCAGCATGTTCGTGCACGGCACGACGCGGGCGATAAACGCTATCCTCACCGGCAACACCGCCAAGACCGCCTTCCTCACGACCGAGGGGCATCCCGACATTCTGGTGATCCGTGAGGGCGGGCGGATCGAGCCCTTCAACTTCTCCGTGCCCTATCCCGAGCCCTATGTGCCGCGCCGGCTCACCTTCGAGATTCCGGAGCGGATCGACGCCACGGGCCGGGTGGTCCAGCCGCTCGACGAGAATGCCGTGCTTGCGGTGATCGAGACGCTCAAGGCCCACAAGGTCGAGGCCGTCGGCGTCTGTCTGCTGTGGTCGGTGATGAACGGCACGCACGAGCGGCGCATCGGCGAGCTCCTGGCGGAGCATGCCCCGGAGATCGCGCTCACACTCTCGCACGAGCTCAATCCGACGCTGCGGGAATACCGGCGCGCCTCGGCGACGGTGATCGACGCCTCGCTGAAGCCACTGATGTTCAGCTACCTCGACGGCCTGACGCGGCGGTTGCGCGAGGCGGGCTTCTCCGGCCGCACGCTGATGGTGACGTCTGGCGGCGGCATCATGGATGCGGAGGCCGTGGCGCGTGCCCCGATCCACTCCATCAACTCCGGCCCGTCGATGGCCCCGGTCGCCGGCCGCTTCTTCGCGATGCGCGATTTCGACAATGCGGCGGCCATCGTCGCGGACACGGGCGGGACCAGCTACGACGTCAGCTTGGTCCGCGACGGGCGGATCCCCTGGACCCGCGAGACCTGGCTCGGCCAGCGTTTCCGCGGCCACATGACCGGCTTTCCGTCCGTCGACGTGAAAAGCATCGGGGCGGGCGGCGGCTCGATCGCCTGGGTCGACAGCGGCGGCCTTCTGCAGGTCGGTCCGCGCAGCGCAGGCTCGGTGCCCGGCCCGGTCGCTTACGGTAAGGGCGGCACGGAGCCGACGGTGACCGACTGCGCGCTGATCCTGGGCTACATCGATCCGGACTTTTTCCTCGGCGGCGCGATGGCGCTCGACCGCGACGCCGCGGAAGCGGCGCTGAAGGAGAAGGTGGCCGACAGGATCGGGCTTTCCGTCGAGGAGACGGCGGCGGCCGTGATGGCACTCGCCTCCGAGAAGATGGTGGGCGCGATCAGTGAGATCACGGTCAACCAGGGTATCGACCCGACCTCCGCCGTCCTGATCGGCGGCGGCGGTGCTGCGGGGCTGAATGCGGTCGCGGTCGGCCGGCGCCTCGGCTGCTCCGGGGTGCTCATTCCCGAGACCGGCGCCGTGCTCAGCGCCGCGGGCGCGCTGATGTCGGAGCTTTCCTCCGACTACGCGCAGATGCTCTTCACGACGAGCAACCGTTTTGCCTTCGACGAGGTCAACGCGGTGCTGGAAGCGCTGGAGGCGCGGTGCGAGGTCTTCGCCAACGGCCCGGGCGAGGGCGCTCTCGAGGCAATCATCGAGTTCTCGGTGGAGGCGCGCTACCCGCACCAGATCTGGGAGATCGAGGTGCCGATGACGGTGCGCCGGCTGACGGATGAGGCGGATCTCGCCGCCCTGAAGCGGACGTTCCACGAGACGCACAAGATGATCTTCGAGATCAGCGATCCGCATTCGGAGGTCGAGCTTGTGACCTGGCGGGCGAAGGTGCGTTGTCGCCTGCGCGAGGGCAATTCGGGGCGCCTTGCGAGCCCCGACGCGACCAAGCCCATCACCTCGAGGCGGAAGGTCTACTTCGTGGATACCGGCTGGGTCGAGGCCGACGTCGTGCGCTTCGAGACCATGGAGCCGGACCAGCCGGCCGCCGGGCCTGCGATCATCGAATCCTCCTTCACGACCGTGGTCGTCGACCCCGGCACCAGCGCCCGCCGCACCGCGGGCGGCGGCCTGAGCGTGACGTTCTGAGGGGCACGAGCATGGATACCCAGTCTCCCAGGCCGCTTCGCGACGGCGTCCGCACGGCCATTCTCTCGAGCCGCATGGAGAGCATCGCGCGCAAGATGCAAAACACGCTCTTTCGCACCGCGCGCTCCGGCATCCTCAACACCGCGCATGACTTCTCCTGCGTCATCCTGACCGCCGACTGCAGGCTGCTGGCCGCGGCGGAGAGCCTGCCGATCCACACGCTGATCGGCCCGGATCTCATGTGCAAGGCGATCATGCGGCACCATCCGGAGCTGCGCCGCGGCGATTGCTTCCTTCACAACAGCCCCTACGAGGGCAACTCGCACGCGGCCGACCACAATCTCATCGTCCCGGTCGTCGATGACGACGGCGTCCTGCGCTTCTTCGTGCTCGCCAAGGCGCATCAGGCGGACTGCGGCAACTCGCGGCCGACGACCTATCTCGGCGACGTCGTCGACGTCTACGAGGAAGGGGCGCTCATCTTCTCGGCGACGAAGGTCCAATCGGACTACAAGAACAACGACGACATCATTCGCATGTGCAAGGCGCGCATCCGTGTGCCCGAGCAATGGTGGGGCGACTATCTGGCCTCGCTCGGCTCGGTGCGTATCGGCGAGCGCGAGCTCTTGGACCTCGGCCGCGAGGTCGGATGGGACACGCTCGAGGACTACGCCGAGGCGTGGTTCGACTACTCGGAAGGCAAGATGATCGATGCGCTGCGGAAGCTGCCGAGCGGCCGCACCGTCGTGCACACGGCGCACGATCCGTTCCCGGGAGTGCCCGACGGCATTCCGACGACGGTCGACGTGACGGTGGACTCGGCCAATGCGAGGATCATCATCGATCTGCGCGACAATCCCGACTGCCAGCCTTCCGGCCTCAACCTCACCGAAGGCACCTCGATCAGTGCCGCGATGGTGGGCATCTACAACGGTATCATCGACCACAGCGTGCCGGCCAATGCCGGCAGCTTCCGCCGTCTCGATGTGTTGGTCAGGGAGAATTGCTGCGTCGGCATCCCGCGCCATCCGGCCTCCTGCTCGGTGGCGACGACGAACCTCGCCGACCGCGTGTCTAATCCGGTCCAGCGCGCGATCGCGGAGATCGCACCCGGCTTCGGCATGGGCGAGACCGGGCCGATCCAGCCGCCCGGCATGGGCGTGATCTCGGGCCGCGACCCGCGCAACGATGACGAGCCCTTCGTCAACCAAGTCCATATCGGCGTGACCGGGGGGGCTGGCACCCCGGTGACCGATGGGTTCCTGTCGATCATCCACGCGGGCAATGCCGGCATGTGCCGCATCGATTGCGTGGAGGTCGACGAGCTGCATCACCCGATCTTCGTCAAGACCCGGCACCTGATGACCGATACGGAAGGTGCCGGCACGTTCCGCGGCGCGCCGTCGGCCTATGCCGAGTTCGGCCCGGTCGACGGCTGCACCATGAAGGTGCTCTACACGGCCGACGGCACGATCAATGCCGCGGCCGGTGCCCGCGGCGGCGGTACCGGCGGGCCGGCAAAGGCCATGAAGCGCGAGCGCGACGGCAGCCTGACCGACCTACCCGCCTGCTATGGCGTCACGCTTCAGTCGGGCGAGCGTGTGGTGTCCTACTCCGCCGGCGGGGGCGGCTACGGGCCGCCGGTCGAGCGCGACACGGCGCGCGTCCTCCACGACATCGCCGAAGGCTGGATCAGTGCTGAGCGCGCGGCCGAGGTCTACGGCGTTGTCACGTCGGGATCGGTCGCGGACGGCACGCTGGCGGTCGATCTGGCCGCCACCGCAGCACGGCGCGCCAGCCTGCGCGATGGCGACGAGCAGAAGGAAAAGGTCGCATGAGCCTTGCCGAAGCCGACATCAGGAGCGAGCCTTCCGTCCCGGCGACGGACGCGTCGGGCTGGTCGCATGCCGGCGTGCGGACCGCGATCATCTCCAACCGCATGGAGAGCATCGCGCGCAAGATGCAAAACACGCTCTTTCGCACCGCGCGCTCCGGCGTCCTCAACACCGCGCACGACTTCTCCTGCGTCATCCTCACGGCGGACTGCGAGCTTCTCGCCACCGCCGAAAGCCTGCCGATCCATACGCTGATCGGCCCGGACCTGATGTGCCGGGCCGTGCGCAGCTATCATCCGGAGCTGAAGGCCGGCGACTGCTTCCTGCACAACAGTCCCTACGAGGGCGATTCGCACCCCGCCGACCACTGCCTCATCGTTCCCGTGGTGGATGACGACGGGATCGTCCGCTTCTTCGTGCTGGCGAAGGCGCACCAGGCCGATTGCGGCAACTCGCGCCCCACGACCTATATGGGCCACGCCGCCGACGTCTATGAGGAAGGTGCGCTCATCTTCTCGGCCGCGAAGATCCAGTCGGGCTACCGGGACAACGAGGATCTGATCCGCATGTGCCGTGCCCGCATCCGCGTGCCGGAGCAGTGGTGGGGCGACTATCTGGCGACGCTCGGTGCCGTGCGCATCGGCGAGCGCGAGCTCCTCGAGCTCGGCCGCGAGGTGGGCTGGGGCACGCTCGAGGACTATGCCCAGACCTGGTTCGACTATTCCGAGCGCAAGATGGTCGACGCGATCGGCCGGCTGCCCTCCGGCAGGGTCACCGTCCATTCCGCCCATGACCCGTTCCCCGGCGTGCCGGATGGCATCCCGGTCAAGCTCGACCTCGAGATCGACGCTGAAAACGGCCGCATCACCGTCGACCTCAGGGACAATATCGACTGCCAGCCCTGCGGCCTGAACCTGTCCGAAGGCTGCGCGCATACGGCGGCGATGGTCGGCATCTACAACGGCATCGTCGACCACAGCGTGCCGGTCAACGCCGGCAGCTTCCGCCGCATCGAGGTGCTGCTGCGGGAGAACTGCGTCGTCGGCATCCCCCGCCACCCGCATTCCTGCTCCGTCGCCACGACCAACCTTGCCGATCGTGTCGCCAACCCGGTGCAGCGCGCCATCGCCGAGATCGCGCCCGGCTTCGGCATGGCGGAGACCGGGCCGATCATGCCGCCGGCCATGGGGGTCATCTCCGGCCGCGACCCGCGCAACGGCGAGCTTTTCGTCAATCAGGTCTTCCTCGGTATTACCGGCGGGGCCGGCACCGGCGTCACCGACGGCTTCCTGACGATCATCCATGTCGGCAATGCCGGCCTCTGCCGCCAGGACAGCGTCGAGGTCGACGAGCTGCACCACCCGATCTTCGTCAAGGCGCGTCGGCTCATCACCGACAGCGAAGGGCCGGGCGAGTTTCGCGGCGCGCCGGCCGCCTATGCCGAGTTCGGCCCGATCGAGGGCTGCTCGATGGAGGTGATCTACACCGCCGACGGCACGATCAACCCGGCTCTGGGCGCCCGCGGCGGCGGTGCCGGTGCCCTCTCCGCGGCCTTCAAGCGCGAGCATGACGGCAGCCTCACCGAGCTGCCGGGCTGCTACGGCTTGAAGCTGGAGCCCGGCGAGTATGCCGTCTCCCATTCGGCCGCCGGCGGTGGCTACGGCCTGCCGCATCGTCGCGACCCCGTGCGCGTGCTTCACGACGTCAAGGAGGGCTGGGTGAGCGTCGAGCGGGCGCGCGACGTCTATGGCGTCGTCTTCTCAGGCGAGGGCGACGATCTTACGGTCGACACGGCCGCCACGGCGGCGTTGCGCGAGAAGGCGGCAGCCTAGGGGAGAGGTCGGCATGACGGGCATGGGCGAGACGGACTGGTCGGCGGGTGCGGCCTATATCGACGGCAAGGTCATGCCGCTGGGCGAGGCGAAGATCCCGATCACCGAATGGGGCTATCGCCGCTCCGACGTCACCTACGACGTGGTGGGCGTCTACTATGGCGCCTTCTTCCGCCTCGAGGATCACCTGCGGCGCTTTCGTGCCTCGATGAGCAGCCTGAGGATGAGCCCGCCGGAGAGCAACGAGGACATCGCCCGCATCCTCACCGATCTCGTCCGCCGCACCGGCCTGCGCGAGGCCTATGTGGCGATGGACTGCCTGCGCAGCCGCCCGCCGCGCGGCATGCCGATGAGCCCGGCCAACGCACGCGCCTATCTGAGCTGCTTCGTCATGCCCTGGGTCTGGCTCTTCTCCGAGGAGCAGCAGGCGCGCGGCGTCCATGCGATGATCGCGAAAACCCCGCGCATCCCCGCCGACTCGGTCGATCCGACGGTGAAGAACTTCCATTGGGGCGACCTCACGGCGGCCCTGTTCGAGGCGCACGATGCCGGCTTCGACACGGCGGTGCTGCTCGACCACGAGGGCTTCCTCACCGAGGGGCCGGGCTACAACGCCTTTGCGATCATCGACGGCACGGTCGTCTCGCCGCCGCGCGGGGCGCTCGAGGGCATCACCCGCCTCTCGGTGAACGAGCTCTGCGACGAGCTGGGCATTCCCCACGCCATCCGGCCGATCTCGCGCGCCGAGCTCGAGGACGCCGACGAGATCTTTTTCTCGACCACCGCCGGCGGCGTCATGCCGGCGAGCCGGCTGGGCGCGCGCATCCTCGGCAACGACCGGCCGGGGCCGATCTCGGCGCGCCTGCGCGAGACCTTCTGGGAGAAGCGCCGCCAGGGCTGGCACGCGACGCCGATCGACTATGAGGCGGCTTCGTAAGGGAACCTCTCAACGGGTCCGTTTCCGGACAGTGGTTCTCAGTGACCGTTGGGGCAGCCCACCTTGAAGGGCCACCCGTGCCGGTGCGTTCCGGGAGGGCGTGCCTTGATCCGATCATCCAGCAAGAGAGCGGCCAAGGTCAGTCGTGCCCCTCTTGCAGGTCCTCCCCGCGGTCTGCTGTGGCCCGTCGTGCAACCGACGGCAGGGGCCACTCGCCGCAGTCCTTCCCGAATGGGGGCGCATCGAACGGCTCGCGATCGCAGACCCTCTCAATGACCATGCAGAGCGCCGCCGGACGCCGACGCGCGTCGGCTCGGGGAGGCTGGATCGCGCCACCCGGGCGAATGTCCGTTCAATCGTGGCGTTGGAGCTGACCGCAGGCGAGGTGCATCGAGGAGCGGGTCGAGAGGCTTGCATGCGCTCAAAGCTGCGAACACCTTGAGCCGACGACAGACGACGGCGCGCTGCGCATCGGCGTCGCAGCGAAAGGGCCCTCAGGTCAGGGCGCGCGGTCTCTCGGGAAGGCGGTCGCCGGCGCGGAAGAAGACGACATGTTGGAGTGGGCAGGCGATGTGCGTCCGCTCGCCTATTTGCGTCGCCATGTCGGCCGCGATCTTGGCCTTGAGCTCGATCTCTCCCACCGCGAGCGTGAGCAGATGCTGCCCGCCGATGCTGATCGAGCGGCGCAGCACCCGGGCCTCCACCGTCTCCGGCCCTGCTGTCGGTTCCACGCGCACATATTCGGGCCGGATGCCGATACGGAGCCGGTCGCTGCCGCCGGCTGGCTCGGCCCACGGGCGGGGCAGGGCGTCTAAGAGGAGGGCACCGTCGCGGCTCTCCCGCGGCGCCAGCGCAGTTTCCATTTAGGTAGCTCCATACCCTGAGTGGGCGAGATAGTTGGCGCATTCGTCGGGTGTGAAGTTGGCGAGCAGGTCGCCTGTGACCGTCCAGAGCGCATCCTTGGTTCGGGCGGCGGCCTTCCGGAGCAGCGTCTTGAGCTTGGCGAAGAGCTGCTCGCCTCCGCGGCCTGCTGGCCGCGTCCCCTTCGGGGCCCGGATCAGGCGTCTCCTGACGCCTGATGGGTTCAGGTCGGGTGAGCCCTGTCAGCTCTGCTGACATCCCTTGTAAGGGATGCGCCGTCTTGGCAGGTGGCCACCTGCCAAGACGGCGGCGGTGAGCGCTTGGTGGACGCCATCGACTTTGTGGGCGGCGAGATTGTCCATCACTACGACGTCGCCTGGCGCCAGAGCCGGTGCCAACATCTGCTCAATGTAGGCCCTGAAGGCGGTGCCGGTCATAGGTCCGTCGAGGACCAGGGGAGCGATCACGCCGCTCTGCCGTAGTCCGGCGATGAAGGTCGTGGTCTGCCAATGGCCGTGAGGGACGGCCGCCACCAGGCGCTCGGCCGAAGGGCAGCGTCCCCCGGATCATCTCCGGGGCAGGCTCCGCGCCTCGCCATGTTCGTGGCCTTGGCGGTCTCGTCGAGGAAGACGAAGCGGGCGGGGTCCATAAAAGGTTGCCATGAGCGCCAGCGGCGCCGCCGGACAGCGACGTCGGGCCGATCCTGCTCGGCGGCCCTCACGGACTTTTTTTATGCCTGAGGCCCAGGCCGTGGAGCGTGCGATGCAGGGTCGAGAGCGCCGGGCTCAGGCCGAGGCGGCGCTGCAGCTCGGCCAGCGTGATGTCGGGCCTCGCCTCGATGACCTCAACGAGGTCCTGCTCGTGCCCGGCCAGAGCCGCCGGGCGGTGGCCGCCGACCTGCGCCGGCGTCGCGCTGCCCGTCTCGCGCACCCGCCGCATCAGCTTGATCGCCACCGAGGCGCTCACCTCGAAGCGGCGCGCCGCCTCGCGGATCGAGCTGCCACCCTCGACCGAGCGCACGATCCGCTCGCGCAGATCCATCGACAGCGGTGCCGGCATCTTGATCCTCCAACCACCTCAACCAGAAGTGTCGAATCACCGGTAACGATTCTATGCTATAGGAAGATGCTCTAGACGACGAGATCGAGCTCGGGCGGCTCCCGTCCTTCGAGGATGGCCAGCATGTTGGCGACCATGCGCTTGATGGAGGGCACGAAGCCGTCCGCCGAGATCGCGCCCACATGCGGGGTCACGATGACGCGGTCGAGGCCGACGAGCGGGTTTCCCGGCTCGGCCGGCTCCACGGCGAAGACGTCGACCGCAGCGCCGCGAAGGTGGCCTGAGGCCACCGCTTCGGCCAGGTCGGCCTCGACCACCACGCCGCCGCGGGCCGCGTTCACGAGAATGGCGCCGGGCTTCATCCGTGCCAGCGTGTCACGGTTGATCAGGTCCCGCGTCTCGTCGTTCAGCGCGCAATGCAAGGAGATGGCGTCGGAGCTCTCCAGCAGCTCGTCGAATGAGGCGAGGCGCACGCCCAGCGCCTGCTCCTCCTCGGGCGAGAGCGGCGTGCGCTTGGTATAAAGGACTGTGCAGCCGAAGCCGGCCAGCAGCCGGGCCAGAGCCTTGCCGATATAGCCGAGCCCGACGATGCCGACGGTCTTGCCGGAGAGCCGCATCGAGGTGACGGAGAGCTCGCCCTTGCGCCATTCACCCCGCAGCATTCCCACATGGCCGCGCACGATGTTGCGGTTCATGGCAAGCATGAGGCCGAGCGCCGTCTCGGCCACCGTGATGGCGTTCGATCCGGTCGTTCGCATGACGCGGACCCCATGCGCGCGGGCCGCGTCGCAGTCGATATTGTCGTAGCCCACGCCCCACTTGTGGACGCCGCGCAGGCCGGGCGTGGCCATCATCTCCGCCGTCACGGGAACGTCGCCGGTGATGGCGAAGCTTGCACCCTGCAGGGCGTCGAGCTGGTCATCCGCCGCCCGCGACTTTGCCGTCGATATCTCCCAGCCGTCCGGGAGCAGGGGGCGGATGCGGTCGAGCCGCTCCTGCGCCATCGGGTCCAGCATCACGAGCAGGGTCATCGGCGCGTTCGGTCCTTCTCGCTGTCGTCGCCATCGGGCGCCTTGTCGGGCCAGAAGCGCACGCCGGGGCGGGCGAGCCCGCCACCGAGCGCCGCCACGGTTCCATCGGCCCGCCAGCAGGCAGCACCGGTCATGGTGCCGTCCGTATCGAAGCCGATGGCGTTCATGCCGCCCCCGATATGGGGGACGACCTTGATCTTGTGGCCCAGTGTTGCGAGCGCCTCGGCCATCGGTGCCAAGGCCTTCTCCAGCTCCACCTCCTGGCCCTGGGTCCAGAGCCTCGGGGCCTCGACCGCCTCCTGCAGGCTCATGCGGTGATCGATCAGGTTGACGATGGCCTGGAAGGCGGAGGGGAAGATGCGCAGGCCTCCCGGCAAGCCGAGCGCGAAGGCGGGCCGTCCCTCCTTCAGGATGATCATCGGGGCCATCGAGGTCGGCACCCGCTTGCCCGGCGCCACGGAAAGGGCCCGGCCCGGATGCGGGTCGAAGTTGGACATGTAGTTGTTGGGGATGATGCCGGTGCCCGGAACCATGAAGCGGGCGCCGAAGATGCCGTTGATGGTATGGGTGGCGCTGACGACGTTGCCGTCGCGGTCGGCTACGGTCACATGGGTCGTGTCGGCGCTCTCATGCTCTGGAGCCGGCGGCGCCTTGATACCGAGGCGGGCGCGGCACTCGGCGGCATAGTCCTTGGAGGTGAGTCGCGCGACGGGAACGTCCACGAAGGCCGGATCGCCCGAGGCGGCGCGGCGGTCGGCGAAGGCGAGGGCCAGAGTACGGGCGAGGAGATCGAGGCTCTCGGCGCTGCCGAAGCCCATGCCGGCGACATCGTAGCCCTCGATGATGTTCAGCATTTGGGTCACGTGCACGCCGGAGGAGGCCGGCGGCGGCGGGCCGACGATCTCGTAGCCGCGATATCGACCCGTGATCGTGTTGCGGTCGATGGGCCGGTAGGCGCGCAGATCATCGAGCGTCAGCCAGCCTGCGTCCTCGCCTCCCGTCTCGATGCGCTCCGCCAGCGCAGCGCCGAGCGCGCCTCCGTGCAGCGCCGCAGCACCCTCGCGGGCGATGAGGCGGAGGCTCTCGGCATAGTGGGGCATCAAAAGGCGCTCACCCGTCCGGGGTGGTCGACCCTGCGGCATCAGCACAGAGGCGATCACCGCATCGGCTGACAGGTCGGCTATCGACTCGCTGATGGCGCCCGAGAGATAGTCGGTCACGGCAAAGCCCCGGGCCGCAAGGCGGATCGCCGGCTCGACGATGTCGGCGAACGGGAGCCGGCCGAACCGCTCGTGCAGGCTGCACCAGCCGGCGAGATTGCCCGGGACCGCGACGGCCGAAGGGCCGACGAGGTTGCGCCGGCCCTTCGCGTCCATATTGTGCGGCGGCTCGTCCGAGACCGGCTCGTAGATCTCCGGATGCATGGTCTGCGCGGCACAGGCCAGGGCATCCACGACGATGTGCCGCCCGTCGGCCTGCCGCAGATGGGACAGGCCGCCGCCCGCGATGCCGACCATCATCGGTTCCACCACGGTGAGTGCCAGCAGTGCGGCGACAGCGGAATCGACCGCATTTCCACCGGCCGCCAGCATCTCGGCGCCTGCCGCGGAGCCCATCGGATGGTTGGTGACGACCACGCCGCCCGCCCCGGACGCCGGGCGCTTCTCGCAGGCAAAGGGCAGGGGGCGGCGGGTCATCGGGCGCCTTTCGCAGGGGGTGTCGGGCGAGGCTTAGACCAGCCCAAGCCAAATGCCAAAATGGGAAAGGTTGCGCGCGAGGGGGATTTTTCGTTGGACGGGCTCCCGCTGACGCGTTCAATGGGCGGGTCGGGCAGGACGGCGTAAGCCTGCCCTCCCGTCCAACAGCACGGGGGTATACACACCCATGACCATCACCATCAGAGCCGGCCGGTCCCTCAGGCGTCGCGGCCTCGTCGTCGGCGCCCTCGCGCTGACCCTCGTCGCCGGCGCAGCCGTCCCGGCTCTCGCCGAGGTGTCGGGCCAGATCACGCTCATGGCCTATTCCGGCATCTTCCAGGACAAGTACGCCGAGGCCGTCGTCAAGCCCTTCGAGGCCGCCAATCCCGGCGTGAAGGTGAACTACTACACCACCGGCAACTCCGCCCAGATGCTGGGAACCTTGCGCGCGCAGAAGGGCTCGCCGCAGGTCGACGTGGTGATCTTCGATGCCTCGACGAGCCTGATCGGTGACAAGGAAGAGCTGCTGGCCAAGCTGCCGGTCTCCGAGAGCCCGGTGATCGGCGACCTCGCGTCGCAGGCGATCATCAAGAAGGGCTACGGCCCGGCCGTCACCTTCGACAATCTTGTGATCATCTACAACAAGACGAAGTTCGCCACGCCGCCCAAGTCGATCAGCGTGCTTTGGGATCCCAAGCTGAAGGGACGGCTCGGTATCAGCGCAATGCCTAACATTCAAGGTGCCGCGCTTCTGGCGATTGTGTCCAAATGGCAAGGCCAGGACTATACCAAGTCGGTCTCCAAGGCGGTGAAGAAACTCGCCGAGCTTGCGCCGAGCGTGCAGACATTCGATCCGAAGCCCGACGGCTACACGCTGGTGCTGAACGGCGACCTTGACATGGCGACCGGCTGGAATGCGCGGGCGCAGTACTATGCCGAGAAGAACCCGGACAAGCTTGGCGTCATGCTGCCCGAGGAGGGCAGCGTGATGCAGATCAACACGATCAATCTCGTCGAAGGGGCGCCCAACGCCGCGGCGGCGAAGGCGTTCATCGATTACGCGCTCTCCCCGGAGGCGCAGAAGGCCTTCACCGAGGCGATGTACTACGCGCCGGTGAATCCCAAGGCCGAGATCTCGCCTGCGGCCGAGGACAAGACGGTGGCCAAGCGGATGGACAAGATGCTGCCCTTCGACTGGGCCTGGGAAGCTGGGGTGGCCAGCGACTGGACGAAGGACTGGCGGCGTAAGATCGTGGCCGGCCATTGAGGGCGGAGCTGCCGGAAGACCACATTGCCCCGGCGGTCGACGCTGCCGGGGCAGTGTCGGGCGAGGCGCATGTCCGCATCGAGCGATTGACCTTCGACTATGGCGGCGCCAAGCCCGCGGTCGACGATCTCGACCTGCAGATCGAGCGCGGCGAGTTCCTGGGCCTCCTTGGACCCTCCGGTTGCGGCAAGACGACGACCCTGAGGATGGTTGCCGGCCTCATCGCTCCCACCGCCGGCCGGATCCTGATCGGCGGGGCGGATATCGTCGTCCCGCCCGCCCTGGGAGCGGAACCTCGGCCTCGTCTTCCAGTCCTATGCGCTTTTTCCCCACATGACGGTGGCGCAGAACGTGGCCTTCGGGCTGAAGCTCCGCCGGATCTCGAAGCCGGATCTGGAGCGGCGGACAGAAGACGCGCTACGCGCGGTCAGGCTCGACGGCTTCGGCGACCGCAAGCCGGCACAGCTCTCAGGCGGGCAACAGCAGCGGGTGGCCATCGCCCGGGCGATCGTGATCCGACCCGACATCCTTCTGCTCGACGAGCCCCTCTCGAACCTCGATGCCCGGCTCCGGGACGAGATGCGGTTCGAGCTGCGCGACATCCAGAGGCGCACCGGGTTCACGACCCTCTTCGTGACCCACGACCAGCAGGAGGCGCTCACCCTCTGCGACCGGATCGCTGTCATGAACGCGGGGCGGCTGGAGCAGATCGGCTCGCCAGAGGACATCTACAACCGGCCGGCCACGCGCTTCGTGTCGGACTTCATCGGCCGGGCCAACACGCTCCACTGCACCGTGGTGGGCGCATCGCGGCTGGAGATGGAGGGGATCGTTCTGCCGCATGCGAGCACCCTGCCATTGGGCCCTGAGGCCGTGGCAATGCTGCGGCCGCATGCCCTGACGGTCTGTCCGGCTGGGGAGGGCATCCTTCGGGGCGAGGTCCACCGCAGGGTCTTTCTCGGCAATGCGGTGGACGCGGAGATCCGGCTCGACACCGGGAGGATGGTCTTCGTCGAGCTTCGCCCCGGCAGCGAGGCCGACACCCTCGCGCGGACCGGCGCGTCGGTCGGCCTGCGCTGGCGTCCGGAGGAGCTGAAGGTCTTTTCGGCATGATTGCCGTCCGTGCTTCCGCCTCTCCCGTTCCGGGCAGCTCGACCCGGCTGATGCCGTGGATCCTGATGGCGCCGGTGCTGCTGGTCTTGTGCTTCTCGTTCATCGGGCCGCTCCTCTGGCTTTTCCGGATGGCCCTGAACCAGAGCGACAATGGTGCCATCGTTCCAGCCCTCAGCCTTCAGACCTTCAGCTCGCTCGCCTCCGATCCCTACTACCTCGGCCTTCTCGGTCGGACGCTGAAGCTCTCCGCGACCTGCACGATCCTCGCTACCGTCATGGCCTATCCCGTGGCGCTGACGCTGCTGCGCATGCGGTCGCGCTGGAGAACGGTCCTGGTGGTGCTGGCGGCCTCGCCGCTGCTCGTCTCGGTCGTGGTACGGTCCTACGGATGGATGGTGACGCTGGGTGATACTGGCTTCATCAACTCCTTTCTTCTGTGGGCCGGGCTCGTGCAGCACCCGGTCCGCATGGTGAACAACTACACCGGTGTGGTCGTCGGCCTCACCGAGAGCATCATGCCCTACATCTTCCTTACGATGATGGCCGGGCTGGGCCGGCTCGACCGGCAGCTCGACGAGGCGGCGATGAGCCTCGGCGCACCGCCCGCGACGGTATTCTGGCGCGTCACCCTGCCGCTTTCGGCCCCCGCCATCGTGGCCGGGCTGACGATCGGCTTCGTGCTCTCCGTCTCCTCCTTCATCACGCCGGAGCTGCTCGGCGGCGGGCGGGTCTTCGTGTTGGCGACCGAGGTCTACGACATGGCGCTGGTCTCGCTCGACTGGCCGACCGCGGCCGCGCTGAGCTTCGTGATGCTGGTGGTCTTCTTCGCCGCGCTCCTCATCGCCGGCCGGCTGACCCGGCGTCTGGGATAGGAGGCGGCCGTGAGGAACATCTTGCCGAAGCTCGGTCGTCTCTATGTCATCGCGGTCTTCGCCTACATCTTCCTCCCGCTGCTCCTGGTTCTGTTGATCTCCTTCAGCGCCGACGACTACCTGAACTTCCCGCCGCATGGCTGGGGCTTGCGCTACTACCGGGAGGTCCTCGGCAACGCCGACTTCATGAGCGGCATGCGGGCCAGCGCCATCATCGCGGTCGCGGTCATGCTCTTGAGCCTCGCCTTCGGCCTGCCCGCTGCCTGGGCGCTGACGCGGCTCGAGTTCCGTGGACGGGAGTTTCTGCGCAGCTTCGTGCTGGCGCCGCTCGTGTTGCCGACGATCGTGCTGGGGCTCGGCATCCTCATGGTCTTCACCCGGCTCGGGCTTACCGCGACCTATCCGGGCCTGGTCCTCGCGCATCTGGTCCTGACGCTGCCCTTCGCGGTCCGCATCCTGCAGACTGCGCTCGGGAATCTCGGCGTCGAGGTCGAGCATGCCGCGATGACGCTCGGCGCCCGCCCGCTGCAGACCTTCGGCTATATCACCCTGCCGCGGCTCGTGCCCGGGCTCGTCGCTGCCGGAGCGATCTCGGCGATCCTGTCCTTCGACGAGGTCGTGCTCTCGCTCTTCATCGTGGGCCCGCGGCTCTCGACGCTGCCGGTCGAGATCTATCGCTACGTTGACGAACGCACCGACCCGATGGTTGCGGTGCTGGCGGTTCTGCTGATCTCCGTCTCGCTCGGCATCGTGCTGATCGTGGAGCGCTCCGTCGGCTTCGCGCGCGCCTTCGGTCGGTGAGCCAGGAAGAAGGAGCCCAAGATGAGCTACAAGATCAACGAGATGCCCGCCCAGGTCGCCCCCGCGGATCTGGAGCTGCTGGCTCAGTGCGAGACGGCGACCCTGGGTCATTGGCGGCTGATGGGGTTCCTGTCGCGCCAGATCCAGCCGATGCTGCCGGGCAGGAGGGTCGTTGGCACAGCGGTGACCATCGCCATTCCCGGCCCGGATTCGACGCTTCTGCACCACCTGCTGGGTCTTCTCAGGTCCGGCGATTTCGTCTTCGTCGACCGGCTGCACGACGATCGCTACGCCTGCTGGGGCGGTGGGGTGACCGTGGCGGCCAAGGCGGCAGGTGCTGTCGGTGCGGTCGTGGACGGCCCCTGCACCGATCGGGAGGAGATCGTCGCTTCCGATTTTCCGATGTGGTGCAGGGGGCTGTCACCGATCACAACGCGGCTCTACGACATCGGCGGCGCGATCAATGTGCCGGTGTCTTGCGGCAATACGGTGGTCATGCCGGGCGATGCGGTGCTGGCCGACGAGAGCGGCGTTATCGTGCTGTCGCCGGGCGAGGTGCAGGCCGAGGCGCAGCGCGCGATCGAGCGGCAGAAGGCTGGCAAGGCGCGCGAGGCGGAGCTGCGCGAAGGCAGGCGCAAGCTCGGCGAGGCGAGTGGGGCGACGGCCAAGGTCCTGGCCAAGCTCGGCTGATGCGGATAGCCATGGCTCTGAAACCGAAGATGGAGGTCGGCGGTGCCGTCGCTGCCCGAGATCCTCTAGCGATCGAGCCTTCCTCGCGGGGCCCGAGCGCCTTCCAATCAATACAGACATCTCGAGGTTGCCATGACAGATGCTCCCCGTAGAGGTTTTACCCCGTCCCGCCGTACCGTGCTCGTCGGCCTCGGTGCCGGGCTGTCCGGGCTGGCGTTGCCGCGCCGCGGCCTCGCGGCCGCAGGCAAGACTCTGCGCTATGGGCTCTCGACCTTCCCGCCCTCGATCAAGCCCTGGGAGAATACCGGGGCCGCTGCCAATACCGTGAAGCTGACCATGTATCGTGGGCTCATGGGGTACGACAGCGAGGCCAAGCTGGTGCCCGAGTTGGCCGAAAGCGTCGCGTGGCCCGACGAGACGACCGCGGTCTTCAAGCTCCGCGCGAACGCCATCTTCCACAATGGCAAGCCGGTGACTGCAAAGGACGTCGTCTACAGTTTCGAGCAGATCCTGGCGCCGGATTCAACGGCCTATCTGAAGTCCTCGTTCAGCAATATCGCAAAGGTGGAGGCGGTCGACGACAAGACGGCGAAATTCTCGCTGCACGCTCCCTCCGCTATTTTTGCTCAACTTCTGGCAAACTATTGCGCCGGTATCGTCTGGTCGGGTAGTGACCCGGCCAGCCCGGTCGGCTGTGGCCCCTTCAAGCCCAAGGCGCAGGAACGCGGTGTCTATATCGAGGTCGAGAAGTTCCCCGACTTCTACGAGCAGGGCCGGCCGATCTGCGATGCGATCCGCTTCATCGCCTATCCGGACGAGAACCTGCGCTACGCCGCGCTCGAGACTGGCGATGTGGACCTGATCGAGTACCTGCCCTGGCAGCAGTTCGGCACGGTGGCCAAATCGGACAAGCTGAAGATGGCGTCCACGACCGGACCCTACATGCTGCTCCTGTTCAACGTCGCCAAGGAAGGCCCCTTCGCCAATCCGAAAGTGCGGCAGGCGATCGGCTATGCGGTGAAGCGCCAGGACGTGATCGATGCGGCCTTTGCCGGCCACGGCACGCCGCTTTTGGGCTTTCCCAATCCGGCAGGCTCGCCCTTCAAGCTCGACGATCCGGCCTCGCAATGGTCGTTCGATCCCGACAAGGCCAAGAAGATGCTGGCCGAGGCGGGGTATCCGAAGGGGTTCCCATGCAAGCTCCTGGCGACCTCGACCTACGGGATGCACCAGGACACGGCCTCGATCGTGCAGGCCTATCTGCAGATGATCGGCATCGATGCCACCCTCGACCTGCCGGACTGGGCGAGCCGGATCAAGGCAGGCAAGGACGGTAACTACGACATCGCCGTGCACGGCCTCAGCGGCTACTACAACGATCCGGATTCCATGTGGCCTCTGCTGCATTCGGGGCCGTCGACTTACACCCGCTCGTACGGCTTCAGCTCCAAGGCGATCGACGATCTGCTCGAGAAGGGCCGCACCACGACCGCCCAGGACAAGCGCGAGGCGATCTATCAGGAGCTCGCGAAGGCCTATTTCGCGGAGGTCCCGCAGGTGCCGCTGAACTGGCGGGTGCAGGCAGATGCGCTGCACGACCAGGTAACGGGCTTCATGGCGTTCCCGGGCTGGCTGAACGGCTCCTCCGCCTACTCGCTCGACGATACGAACCTGGGCTGAGGCCGGGTGCTGCGGTTCGCCCTGCGCCGGGCGCTGACCGCGCTGGTCATGCTCTGGGTCGTCGGCACGATCGTCTTCTCGGTCCTGTTCATCGTGCCGGGCGATCCGGCCGAGCTTCTGCTGACGAGCGGGGGCAGCCCGACGACGCCGGAGGCCGTTCACAACCTGCGCGTCCGGATGGGGCTCGACCGGCCGCTGGGCGCGCAATATGCGAGCTTCCTCGCCGATACGGCACGGCTCGACTTCGGCCGCTCGCTGATCGATGACACACCCGTCGCCAGGACCATCGCGCAGCGGCTGCCGCGGACATTGGAGCTGATAGCGGTCGCCGCGATCATCGCGCTCTCGACCGCCATCCCGGCCGGGACCTATGCCGGGCTGAGCGCGGGCGGGCGGTTCGACCGAGTCGTCTCGGGCCTCAATGCGCTCTTGATCTCGGTGCCGGGCTTCGTGACCGGGACGCTCTTCATCTACTTCTTCGCGCAGCTCCTCCGGATCCTGCCCGCTGGGGGGTACGTCTCCTTCGCGCAGGATCCCTGGATGCATGTGAGGATGCTGATCCTCCCTGCGGTGACGGTGGCGTTGCACCTCTTCTCCATCGTCTTTCGGATGACCCGGGCTAGCGTGCTGGAGATGCGGGCGCACGATTGGGTGCGCACCGCCGTCGCCAAGGGGCTGAAGCGTCGGCTCGTGGTCCGCCGACCACATTCTGCGCAACGCGCTGGGGCCGGTCGTCACCGTGGTGGGGCTGCAGATGGGCATCCTGCTCGGCTCCACCGTGCTAGTGGAGTTCATCTACAACTGGCCCGGTCTTTCCGGCTATCTCGTCACCGCAGTCGAGCAGCGCGACTATCCGACGGTACGGGCGGTGATCCTGACGGTCGCGGCGATCTTCATCGGCATCAACTTCGTGGTCGAGGTGATCTACTCGCTCCTCGATCCCCGGATCCGGCTGGCATGAGCGCGACCCTGCCACGGCTGCCGCGCTTGCCGCTGCGGATGCTGCTGCCGGTGCTGCTGCTTGGCGGGCTGATCGTCGCGATGTTCGCGGCCCCCCTGATAACGCCCGACAATCCGCTGCAGATCGCGGTGCGCGACAGGCTGGCGGGTCCGAGCTGGGCGCATCCCTTCGGCCAGGACGAGTTCGGGCGCGACCGTCTGGCGCGGGTGCTCTATGGCGGGCAGGTCTCGCTCACGGTGGCCTTCCTCGCGAGCTCCATCGCGGCGGTCGTCGGATCGCTCTTCGGTCTCATCGGCGCCTACTTCCGTGGGCCGTTCGAGTTCCTGACGATGCGGCTCTCCGACGTCGTCTTGTGCTTCCCGCCGATCTTGCTGGCGCTCCTCATCGTGACGCTCTTCGGGCCCGGGGCCACGACTCTCGTGGCCGTGCTCTCGGTCCTCTACTTTCCCGCCTTTGCCCGTATCGCTTACTCGGAGGCGCTGCGTATCGCGGCGCAGGACTTCGTCGAGGCCTCGCGGGCGCTCGGCACGCCGCCAGGAAGGATCGTGTTCGGCACGGTGCTGCCGAACATCATGGGCCCGCTCTCGATCCAGTACTCGCTGACCGCGGCCGCGGCGATCACGATCGAATCGGGCCTTTCCTTCCTCGGCCTGGGCGTGGTGCCGCCGGCTCCCTCCTGGGGCCAGATGATCCGTGGCGCGCGCAGCTTCATGAGCCAGGACCCGCTGGGCATCCTCGTGCCGTGCGCGGCGCTGACGCTGACCATCTACGCGATCAACTTCTTCTGCGACCGGCTGCGCGACACGCTCGACCCCAAGGGAGCCGGGGAGGGGAAGGACGCGGTTGTGGCACCGTCGGCGCGGGCGGGCGCCGCCCCGGCGCTGTCGCCGGGCGCGGTGGCCGAGCTGCGGGACCTGCGGCTCGAGATCCCGGGCCGGGCCGGGCCGGTCGTGTTGGTCGATGACCTCTCGCTCAGGCTGCGCCAGAATGAGTGCACGGCGCTCGTGGGCGAGAGTGGGTCGGGCAAGTCGCTGACGGCGTTGGCCTTGATGGGCCTGCTGCCGGCGGGCATTCGCGCCGCGGAAGGGCAGGTGCTGATCGGACGCAAGGATGGCTCGACCGCCGATCTCGCGGCCCTCACCCAGCGGCAGGCGGAGGCGATCCGCGGTGACGACATCGCGATGATCTTCCAGGAGCCGATGACCTCGCTGAACCCGGTGCTGCGGGTCGGGAGGCAGATGGTCGAGGCGATCCGGGCCCACCGGCGGATTTCCGTGGCGGAGGCGCGCGCGCAGGCGATCGCGGCATTGGAGCGGGTCGGCATTCCCGAGGCGGCACGACGCATCGATGCCTATCCGCACGAGATGTCGGGCGGGATGCGGCAGCGGGTGATGATCGCGATGGCACTCACCTGCGAGCCGCAGGCCCTGATTGCAGACGAGCCGACGACGGCGCTCGACGTCACCATTCAGGCCGAGATCATCGAGCTGCTCCGCGATCTCCGGCAGGACCAGCAGGCCGGTCTCAGCCTGCTCTTCATCAGCCACAATCTCGGCATCGTGTCCGAGATCGCCGACAGAATCGTCGTGATGTATGCGGGCGAGGTGGTGGAGGAGGGCGCCGCCGCGGATGTGCTCGCCGGGCCGCATCATCCCTACACCGTGGCGCTCCTCGAAAGCATGCCGTCGTCGCACGAGGAGCTGCATTCGGCCCGCGGCGATCGGCTCGGTGCCATTCCGGGCACGCCGCCGCTGCCGCAAGTGCGGCCCTCGGGCTGCGCCTTTCGCGATCGTTGCCCGCAGGCCCGGCCGGTCTGCGCGGAGCGCCATCCGGATCTCCATCGGGATGCCGGTGGGCGGGCGGCACGCTGTCTCTTCGCGCCCGAGGCCGCCGGCGCCGCGCTGGCGGAGATGGTGTGATGGGCGAGGCGCTCCTTGAGGTCGAGGGTCTGAGCAAGGCCTACCCGGCAGGACGCCGGGGGCCGTTCAGGCGGCAGATGATGCACGTTCTGCGCGATGTCGGCCTTTCCGTCGCGCCGGGTGAGGTTCTAGGGCTCGTGGGCGAGAGCGGGTCCGGCAAGTCCACGCTCGGCAAGGCCGTGCTGCGGCTGATCGATGCGGAGGCGAAGGCGCTGCGCTTCGCGGGCAGGGAGCTCTCCGGCCTTAGCGGCCCGGAGATGCGCGCCATGCGCAAGGAGATGCAGATCATCTTCCAGGATCCCTATGCGAGCCTCGATCCTCGCAAGACGGTCCGGGCCACGCTATCGGAGGCGCTCGACAGCCACGGCCTGCACCGTGGCGCGGGCCGTGCCGACCGGCTGGCAGAGCTGATGCGGATGGTGGGCCTGGCGCCGGAATTCCTCGATCGGCGGCCGCATGAGTTCTCGGGCGGCCAGCGTCAGCGGATCGGCATCGCGCGGGCGCTGGCGGTGGAGCCGAGGTTCATCGTGGCCGACGAGGCGGTCTCGGCGCTGGACGTCTCGATCCAGGCGCAGGTGCTGAATCTCCTCGCCGACCTGAGGGCGACGAAGGGCATATCGCTGCTCTTCATCAGCCACGACCTCTCGGTGGTCCGCTTCATCTCCGATAGGGTGATGGTGCTCTATTTGGGGCGGGTGATGGAGGTCGGCCCTGCCGATGCGGTGCACTTCGCACCCGCCCATCCCTATACCGCGGCGCTGGTCTCGGCAGAGCCCAGCCTGAAGCGGGTTGGCCGCCGCATACGGCTAACGGGCGAGATACCCTCACCCCTCACGCCCCCCTCCGGCTGCGTGTTCCGCAGCCGCTGCCCCTACGCCCTGCCTGCCTGCGCCCGGGAGGTGCCGGACCTACGGCCCATCGGGCCGGGCAGGCGCAAGGCCTGCATTCGCGACGACATCTTGGAAGGAGCCCAGTAGATGGCCGAGCCATTGACCCAGAAGATCAAGATCGCCGAGCTGACGAGCGAGGAATTGCGCCGGTTCCTGAACGAGGACGCCGTGATCCTCCTGCCGATGGGCTCGTTGGAGGACCAGGGCGTCCATGCGCCGATGGGCGACTACCTCGCCGCCGAATGCGTGGCGATGGACATGGCGCGGGCCGCGCGCGAGATGGGCGTGCCGACCTTCGTCACGCCGGTGATCCCCTTTGGCGGATCGGACTATTTCGGCTCCACGCACGGCGGGATCGCGATGTCGCAATCCACGCTCGTGGCACTGCTCGACGACATGCTCGCCTGCCTCACCCGCCACGGCCTCAACAAGATCATGATCATCAACGGGCATGGCGGCAACGTGACGGCGATCACCGAGGTCACGCAGAGATGGCGGCGCAAGACCGGGATCTTCGTGCCGGCGATGTATCTCTGGCAGATAAGCTACGAGCTCTTGAAGGAGATCCTCGGCACCGAGGGGGCAGCCAAGTCCTCAGGCCACGGCGGTGATCCTCTAACGTCGATCGGGCTCCACTATTATCCGGAGATTCTCCGCCTCGACCTGCGCCAGCCGCCGTCGAAGGGCGGGATGATCAAAGGCGTGGAGGTCGGTGGCATCAACGCGATCAAGTATATGGGCGCCAAGATCCAGGCACCCGTGGAGGCGCTGGAGGCGGCCCCGCACGGCATCTGGGGCGGGGACCCGGCGTTCAGCAGTGCCGAGACCGGCAAGGCCCTCAGCGCCCGGCTGGTGGAGATCGGCGCCGGCCTGATCCGGGATCACGTCTCTCGCGGCTTCGCCGAGTGACAGGGGCAGGGCTCGATCACATTCCAAGAGGCTCGCGCCCTGCCTGCCTCCGCGCAAAAAAGCGCGTCTCCTTCACCGGCCGACGAAGGAGACGCAGCCGGTGCCGCGGCGATCAGACCGCGAGGTACTCGTGCCGTAGCTCTGCGTTCTCGAGAACCTCGCGCGCCGTGCCGTCGAAGACGACCTGACCCATGTCGAGGATGACGGCTCTGTCGGCCAGCTCGAGTGCCGCCAGCGCGTTCTGCTCGACAATGATCGTCGTGATGCCGAGCTTCTTCACCTCGTGCAGGATGGCCTCGATCTCGCGCACGATCTGCGGCGCCAAGCCCTCATAGGGCTCGTCCAGAAGGAGAAGCTTGAGGTCGCGGGCAAGCGCCCGGGCCACGGCCAGCATCTGCTGCTCGCCGCCCGAGAGGGTCGTGGCCTCCTGCCGCCGCCGCTCGGCCAAGCGCGGAAAGTGCGCATAGATCTGCTCGAACGACCAGCCGCGGGGCTCGGCCACCTGGGCCACGACGAGGTTCTCCTCGACGGTCAGGCCGGCAATGATGCGGCGATCCTCGGGCACGAGGCTGACGCCGGCGCGCGCCGCCTCGTGTGCCCGCATCAGGTGTAGCGGCTGGCCTGCCAGATGGATCTCGCCCTGCTTGATCTCGGGCTGGGCGGCCCTGGCGATAGTGCGGAGCGTCGAGGTCTTGCCGGCGCCGTTACGGCCGAGCAGCGCCACGATCTCCTTCTCGCGAAGGGTGAAGCTGACACCCTGCACGATGTAGCTCTCGTGATAGTAGGCGTGGACGTCGCGGCAGGCGAAGAATGCGGCCTCGGGCGGGGTGGTCATGCGTGCGCCCCTCCGAGATAGGCTTCCTGAACGCGGGGATTGCCGCGGATCTCCTCGGGACGGCCGCTGGCGATGACCTGGCCCTGGGCCAGCACGGTGATCCGCTCGGCGAGGCTGAACACGACGTGCATGTCGTGCTCGATCACGACCTTGGTCATGCCCGTCTCGGCGATCTCCTTCAGGAGGTCGATCGTGCGGTTTGTGTCGTGGCGCGACATGCCGGCGGTGGGCTCGTCGAGGAGCAGCAGCCGCGGATGCGCGATGAGGCACACCGCGAGCTCGAGCCGCCGCTTGTCGCCGCGGCTGAGATGCTCGGCCGTCTCCTGCAGATGATCGCCCAGCCCGACCCGGGCCAGCGTCTCGGCCGCCTCCTCCAGCACCGGGTGGCCCGGCCCCAGCGCCTCGAAGGCGTTCGTTCGGAACTGGCCGTCGCGCTTGGCGAGACCGGCGATCGCGACGTTCCGCACAAGCGACATAGCCGGAAAGATCTGGGGGGTCTGGAAGACGCGGGCGATGCCGCGCTGGATGATGGTGTGCGGGCTGAGGCCCCCCAGCGGCTCGCCGGCGAAGAGGACGGTGCCCTCGTCCGCCTCGATCAGGCCGATCAGCACGTTGAGGAGCGTGGACTTGCCGGCGCCGTTCGGACCGATGATGGCGTGGATCGAGCCTTCCTCGACGCTGAGGTTGATCTTGCTCAGGGCCTGAAGGCCGCCAAAGCGCTTGCTGACGCCGCTCACCTCGAGAAGTGCGTCGCCGCTCATGGCGACACCTGCCGCTCGGACACGGCGTGATCATCCCGGTTCTCCCGAGCCGCCCCCGGCGCGTCGGGCACATTGTCCCGGCGCGGTCGTACGGGCCGGCCCATGGCCTTCATCGCCCGACGCCACAGGTCGACGAAGCCGCCGGGCAGGAAGATCACGATCAGCACGAAGATGAGGCCCAGGACGAGGCGCCATTGCTCGCCGATGAACGCCTGCACGACGTTCTCGAAGTAGAGCATGAAGGCTGCCCCGATCATCGGTCCGATCAGCGTGTTGACCCCGCCGATCACCGACATGATGACCACCTGTCCGGAGGTTCCCCAGTAGAGGAAGTTCGTGGCGACGTAGGGCTCGTAGACGACCATCAGGAAGCCAGCGAGGCTCGCATAGAGCGCGCTGATGATGAAGCCCGCCATCTTGTAGGCGTGGACGTCAACGCCCGTGTACTCCAGGCGCATCGCGTTCTCCTTGATGGCCTGCAGCATGAGCCCGAAGGGTGAGCGCTTGATCCGCCGCGCGACGAAGTAGGCGAGTATCGCCAGAACGGCGCAGAGATAGAACACGTTGAGCCCCTGCATGGGCAGGCCCAGCAGGACGGGCTTCGTGTCCATGGTGAGGCCGTTGTCGCCGCCGGTCCAACTCTGGAAGATCGAGAGGGCGGCCGCGTGCAGCATCTCGGCGAAGGCGAGCGTCAGGATCGAAAAATAGATGCCGGTGCGCTTGAGCGTCATGTAGCCGATGGCGGCGGCGAGGACGACCGAGACGAGCGCGGTCAGGACCAGTGCCGGCAGGATGTCGGCCGAGAGGTGCTTCAAGGAGAGCCCCGTCACGTAGGCCGCGGTGCCGAAGAAGGCGGCGTGGCCGAAGGAGAGGTAGCCCGTGAAGCCCAGGAGAATGTCGAAGCCGAGCGCGAAGATCGCCCAGATCACGATCTTCGTCGCCAGCGCCTCGTAGCCGCCGAGCCATACCAGCCAGAACGGCATGGTCAGCACGATAATGGCGAAGAGCCCGAGAGCGGGCAAATCGCCCAGGATCGCCCTGGCGAGACTAGGGCGGGTCATTCGAAGACGCCTTTCTTGCCGAGCAGTCCCCGTGGACGGACGAGCAGCACGACCACCGCGATGAGGTAGACGATGATCTGCTGCATGGCAGCGTATTGGGCGGTGAAGCTCAGAGCCATGCCGAGCATGACCGCGGCGATCAGGGCACCCGGCAGCGAGCCCATGCCGCCGATGACCACGACCAGAAAGGAGGGAACCAGGATCTGCATGCCCACGCCCGGGCTCACCTGGGTGATCGGCCCGCCGAAGACGCCGGCGATCCCGGCGATCATGGCGCCCAGCCCGAAGACGATGGAGAAGCGCTTGGAGATGTCGATGCCGAGGAAGCGCAGCATCTCCGAATCACGCATCCCGGCTCGGATGACGAGTTCGAAGGTCGTGAGCTGCAAGAGCGCGAAGACGGCTGCCACGGTCAGGAAGGAGACGAGCACGAGGATCAGCCGCCATTTGGGGAAGGCGACGAATCCATGGAGGAACGGCACCCAGTTCTGGAGCTGGACGATGCCGTTGCCCCAGCTCGGCAGAGGGAAGGGAATGTTGTTGGCGCCGAAGATCCATTTCAGCGCCTCTTCGGCGACGATGGCGAGCCCGAAGGTGACGAGGATCTGATCGGTGTGGGGGCGGTCGTAGAAGAAGCGGATCAGCCCCCGCTCGAGCACGACGCCGACGACGAAGAGAAGAAGCGGCACGAGGACGATGGCAAGCCAGAAGCTCGTCTTGCCGGCGATCAGCACGGCCAGGTAGGCAGCGATAATGTAAAGTGCGCCGTGCGCGAAGTTCACGACGCCGAGCGTGCCGAAAATGAGCGTCAGCCCAAGTGCCAGCAACGCATAGATGGCACCGAGCTGCAAGCCTGTCAGGGCTTGTAGGAAGATCGCGTTGACGAGGCTTCCTGACATGGCTCTCCTGTCGCGCACAGAGCGGGCGCCGGCTCTTCGCGGAGAGCCGGCGCTGACCTCATCTCTTTATCGCCATCTCTGCCGGGGCGGGGCATTCCAGGCTCCACCCCGCCAGAGATAAGTCTATCTCACGCCGGCTCGTAGGGTCCGAGCTCGCCCGGGAAGGTGTCGACAGGATACTCGATATCCTTGCGCGGCACCTGCTTGACGATCTCGAGCAGGTCGTACTCGTTGGCCCGTGCGCTCGGCGCCTTGCCCTTCACCACGAGAATGTCGTGGAAGCACTGGTGGTCGCCGGCCCGCATCAGCGCCTGGCCCGGGCCCATCCCTTCGAACTCGAAGCCCTCGAGCGCCTTGATCACCTCCGGCGGATAGAAGGTGCCGGCGGTCTCGCAGGCGTTCGCATAGAGGAGCGTCTGGACATAGGCAGTCTCCGCCGCCTGAGAGGGCGGAAAACCATACTCCTTGGTGAAGACCTCGACGAAGGCCTTGCTGCCCGCATCGTCCAGCTTGTCGTTCCAGTTCGTCGTGCCGAGCACACCCTCGATGTTGGCACCGGCGCCCTTGGCCATCAGCTCGCTGTAGAGCGGCACCACGATCTCGATCTGCTTGCCGTTCTTCTGCATGTCCTTGATGCCGAACTGCACCGCCTGGGTCAGCGAGTTGATCATGTCCTTGCCGTAGTGGTTCAGGATGAGGACATCGGCGTCGCTGTTGAGAAAGGCGGTCAGGAACTGCGAATAGTCGGCGGTGCCGAGCGGGGTCATGATGTTGTTGACCGTCGTCCAGCCCTGCTTCTCGGTCGCGTCCTTCATCGACTGGTACTGGGTGTGGCCCCATGTGTAGTCGGCGGTTAGATCGAAGGCTCGGCGGTCCTTGCCATAGGTCTCGGCCAGGATCGGGCCCAGGGCGATGCCGCTCATATAGGCGTTGAAGAAGTGCCTAAAGCCGTACCTCCGGCGGTCCTTGCCGGTGGTGTCGTTGGAGTGGCTAAGCCCAACCATGTAGATCACGCCCAACTCCTGGGCGAGATATTGCTGGGCCACCGCCACGGCCGATGACGAGCAGCCGCTGAACATGATCACCTTGTCGCGCTCGATCATGCGGCGCGCGCCGGTGCGCGCGGCGTCGGGGTTCGTCTGGGTGTCGCCCTGGACGAAGGTGACCTTCTTGCCGAGCACGCCCTGGCCCGTGAGTTTCGAGGGCTTCATGGTGCTGAGCATGCCGCCGCCCTCGTTGAGGTGCTTGACGGCGAGCTGGTAGGCGCGAAGCTCGTCGGCACCCTCATCGGCATAGGCCCCGGTCTGCGGCACGTTGAAGCCGAAGACGACGTTCGGTCCCTCGACCGGAAAGTTGCCGATCTTCTTGTCCGCGGCCCAGGCGTGCCGCACGAAGCCCATCGGCGCGGCCAGAATGGCGGCGCCGGCAGCTCCGGTGACGAGCGCGCTGCGGCGCGTGAGACGAGGTCCGGTAGTATCGGACATGATTTGCGCTCCCTTTGACGTTAGCCTCTTGGGAGGAATAGCTCCTCCTCCGATCTCGTCGAGCACTCCCCCATTGCTGCCATCGCCGCAATGGAAGTGCGCTGTTCTGTCTCACCCTATCGCCCTTGCCAGGCGCCGTGTCGGCCCAGGAGGTCGCCGTTGGGCACTACGAGGCTTGCAGTTGGGTGGCCCGCCTCTAGGGTGGGTGTAGAGGGGGAGGCAACGAATGGATGAAATGAGCGCCGGCAGCGCGTTCGGCACCGTCGTTTGTGATCTGCCGACGACGCTTCGGGCTGGCGACGCCGTGCGCTGGCGCTGCCGTCTCCAGGCGCGCCGAGAGTTCCCCGCAGGCGCGCTCCTTGGATTCGCCAGGCGTTGGCCGAGTGATTGGGGCTTGCCTCAATCCACCGACCAGACGGCGCCGGACTTCCTGGAGGTCGCGCGCTCTCCTGATGGCGCCATCCGCTGGTGGAGCGCGCGGGCGCAGGACTGGCATCCCTTCGACCATCTCCTGTTCGTCGAGCTGATCGATCCCTTGCCGTCGGGTGGCTGTGTGGAGCTGCGCTTTGGCGGAGAGGGCCCCGGGCAGCGCGTCCAGACCTTCTATGAGGAGCAGTCGATCTTGCTGGTGCGGCTGCGGCTGCCCGATGGCGGGGGCTGGCTCGAGATCGACAGGCCTTCGGTGCGCATCGAGGGAGGGATGGCCGCCCGCCTCGTGGTCACCGCACCGAGCATCGTCGCTGTGGGCGAGTCCTTCGAGCTGCATCTCCGGCTCGAGGATCGCTGGGGCAATCCCGCGACGGGGCCCGCCATCGATATTAGCGTCGATGGCATCGGCGCGCCTCTCCGCCTGGGCGGTGAGGCGGGTCCGGTCGGGCGGGTGAGCACCACATTGCCCGAGGCGGGCGTGCGCCGGATCGGAGCGCGGGATGCCGCCGGGCTGCTCGCGGCTGAAAGCAATCCTGTGCGCTGCGTCGCGGCACCAGCCGAGCGGCTCTACTGGGGCGATATCCATGCCCAGTCGGCGATCGGCTGCGGGGCGCGAGCCTTCGAGGGCTATCTCGCCCATGCCCGCGATGTGGCGGCGCTCGATTTCACCAGCCATCAGGCCAACTGCTTCCTCGTCTCCAACGCCGAATGGGCGGAGCAGCAGGCGGCGACCAAGGCCTTCAACGAGCCCGGGCGGTTCGTCACGCTTCTCGGTCTCGAGTGGTCGGGCAAGACCGCCGTCGGTGGCGACCGCAACATCTACTTTCCGGGTGACGAGGCACCGCTGCGGCGCTGCAGTCACGAATATGTCGAGGACCACTCGGACATCGCGACCGACCTGCCGCATGTGACCGACCTGCATGCCCACTATCGTAGCCGGAACGTGCTGGGCGTGATGCATGTCGGCGGTCGGACCACCAATCTTGCCTGGCACGAGCCGTCCTTCGAGCGGCTGCTCGAGGTTCACTCGACGCACGCCACCTCGGAGTGGTTCCTCATGGAAGCGCTCGAGCGTGGCTATCGCTGCGGCGTCACGGCAGGCAGCGACGGCGTCGACGGTCGGCCCGGGACGAGCCATCCGGGACGGATGTCGGTCCGCAACCAGCGCGGCGGCCTCGTTGCCGTGGCCATGCCGGGGCCGACCCGGCAGGACCTGTGGGAGGCCCTGAAGGCGCGTCGCTGCTATGGCACCACGGGGCAACGGATTCTGCTCTCCGTGCTCGTGGACGGGCAGCCGATGGGGACGGACTATCGGGCCGGTGCGCCGCCGGTGATCGAGATCGACGTCGAGGGCACGGCACCGCTCGAGGCGGTCGAGCTGTTCCGTGGCCGCGAGCGCATCTTCACAGCACCGCTCTCGGGCGAGGGTCGCTCCGATTGGATCCGCGTGGCCTGGCAGGGGCTGTCCGCGCGCGGCAATTTCAGCCGGGCGCGGATGGTCTGGGATGGCGGGCTCGAGATCGAGCACGGGCGGCTTCGCGACGCTCGCGGCTGGGCGTTCGACACGCCCGAGGAGGGGATCGAGGCGCAGGGACCTTCGGCGGTGCGCTGGCGCTCGGTGACGGCCGGCGACTGGGACGGTGTTGTTCTCCGCCTCGACGAGATGCCCGGCACCGCGCTCCGCTTCACGACGGCACCACTGACCTTCCGCCTGCCTCTGACGAGCCTCGTCGATGGTGCCTGCGAGATCGCCGCTGAAGAGCCGATGCGGCGCGTGCGCGTCGAGCGGCTTCCCGCGACGCCGCCGCCGCTCGGCTGGGCCGGACAGTACCGCGACAATGATGCGCCGCCGGGCGAGCATCCTTATTGGGTGCGGGTCCGTCAGGCCGACGGCGGGCTCGCCTGGTCGAGCCCGATCTTCGTCACCCTCGAGCCTTGAGCCCTGCACGATCCGGAACGGCGATCGAGGTTCGGGGCCTCGAGAAGCGGTTCGCCACCGATGGGGCCGACAGCGTGCCCGTTCTCGGTGCCGTCGACCTGCTGGTCGCGGAGAACGAGTTCGTCGTGCTGCTGGGCCGGAGCGGCTGCGGCAAGACCACGCTCTTGAACATCGTTGCCGGGCTCGAGCCGCCCTCCGCCGGGCTCGTCCTGGTCGACGGCGAGCCCGTGCGTGGACCCGGGCGCGGCAAGGGCATGGTGTTCCAACAGGGAGCGCTCTTCCCCTGGCTGACCGCCGAGCGGAACGTGGCGTTTGCCGCCCGCAACCGCGGGCTTGCCGGTCGCGACGCGCTCGGCCTTGCGCGCGACCTGCTGACGCTGGTCGGCCTGACAGGTGCGGAGACAAAATACCCGTTCGAGCTTTCGGGAGGGATGCAGCAGCGGGTGGCGATCGCCCGGGCCCTGGCGCTCGATCCGAAGATCCTCCTGATGGACGAGCCCTTCGGCGCGCTCGACGAGCTGACGCGTAACGAGATGCAGGACGAGCTGCTCCGCGTCTGGCAGGCGCGCCGGAAGACCGTCGTCTTCGTCACCCACAGCATCTTCGAGGGGCTCATCCTCGCCGACAGGGTTTTGGTCATGGCGCCGCGGCCCGGACGGTTCGTGCTCGAGCGACGGATCGAGCTGCCGCGCCCCCGTCGGCGCTCCGATCCGGCGCTCCTGGCACTCTATGAGGAGATCTGGCAATCGCTCGGCGGGCCCGGCCGATGAGCCGGCGCCCGAGCTTCCGCTGGCTGGCGCCCGTGCTGCTCGTCGTGGCGCTTCTGCTCGCCTGGGAGCTCGCCTCGCGTGATGGCCTGCTCCGTACCTTCCTATTCCCGCCACCTTCGAAGCTCGCCCAGACCTTCGCGGACCTCGCGTTTGACGGCTTTCCCGAAGGCATCCTGCTCTGGACCCATGTGGGCGTGACGCTCGCACGCATCCTCGTCGGGTTTGCGCTCGCCATGGTCCTGGCCGTGCCGCTCGGGGCGCTCATCGGACGCGTCGGCTGGCTCGACCGGATGACGGCGCCCGTCGTCGCCTTTTGCCGCTCGGTCGCAACCCTCAGCCTCCTTCCCTTGGCGCTGGCCTGGTTCGGCAGCGGCGAGGCCACGAAGATCTTCCTCATCGGCTATGGCTGCTTCTGGGTGATGCTGGCCAGCACGATCGCCGCCATCAAATATGTCGACCCGGTGCTGGTCCGGGCGGCGCGGACCATGGATACGCGCCCTGCGGCCGTCTTCATGAAGGTGGTGCTGCCGGCGGCCCTGCCGAGGATCGTCTCGGGTGCCAGGGTGGCGCTGGGTGTCGGGTTCACGGTCATCGTCGGTGCCGAGATGATCGGTACGGTGGAGGGGCTGGGCGCTCTCATCATGCAGGCGCGCACCTTCTATCGCAGCGACATCACCATGGTCGGGATGGTGGTGATCGGCGTGATCGGCCTCTGCCTGTCGCTGCTGCTCGCCTTTCTCGAGCATCGGCTTCTGCCCTGGCAGGCCAGGCTCGCGAGGCGCGGCGGATGAGCCTGCGTGACGCTCTGGACCGCTGGGCCGGCGCGCTCGGCGCGATCCTGGTGCTGGCTGCCTGGGAGGTCGCGGCTCGGCTCGGCTGGGGCGATCCGCAGACATTGCCTTCTCCCTCCCAGGCGCTGCTCGTCGCGTGGCGCTACCTCACCCCGGCGGAGGTCGGGCTGGACGTCGCCGTCAGCCTCGGCCGGATCCTCGCGGGCTTCACCATTGGCAGCATCGCCGCGGTTACTCTGGGCGTGCTGGTCGGCTGGTCGGATTGGACGGCGCGTCTGCTCCGGCCGATTGTCGAGCTGATGCGGCCGATCCCGCCGCTCGCCTGGATCCCGCTCGCCATCGTCTGGTTCGGCCTCGGCGAGGGCTCGAAGGTTTTTGTCATCGTCCTCGGCGCCTTCTTCCCGGTCTTCGAGGCGGCGTGGCGGGGGATGCAAGGCGTGCCGCCTTTGGTCCTGCGTGCCGCCCGGACCATGGATGTTCGAGGCATGCGCCTGCTCTTGCAGGTGGCGCTGCCTGCCGCCCTGCCCGACATCGCGACCGGCCTCAGGAACGGCTTCGGGCTCTGCTTTGGAGTTCTCGTGGCGGCCGAGCTGATTGCGGCCGACCGCGGCATGGGTCATCTCGTGATGGAATTGCGCGAGATCGGCCAGCTCGGCATCGCGATCTTCGGGATCGCGCTCATCGGGCTCGTCAACCTCCTCGCCGACTGGCAGCTTGGTATCCTCATCCGCCACACCGTCGGCCGCTGGCAGCCGGTCTAGACGGACGAATCAAGAAAGGGAGGATCGATCATGCAGAGACGAACCCTCATCGCGGCCCTCGGCAGCACCGGCCTTGCAGCCGCCATGCCACGTCTCGCCCGGGCGCAGGGGAAGGTCGAGACAAGCTCGCTGGCGCTGGGCTTCGGGCTCGATCCCGTTTTCGCGCCGCACATCGTCGCGATGCAGAAGGGCTGGTTCAAGGAGGCCGGCTTTACCGACGTGACGACCAAGACCTTCACCGGCGGAGCCCTGGCCGGCGAGGCCCTGATGTCGGGCGGCATCCAGCTTTGGACACCGGGCAATCTGCCGCCGATCTCGATGGCCCACACCGGTGTGCCGGTTGTCGTGCTCGGCACGAACTGCCTCGCCATGGCGGCCGACAAGCTCGTCGTGCGCAACGACGCCAAGATCGAGAAGCCCGAGGACCTCTACGGCATCAAGATCGGTCTCCTGGCCGGCTCGACGGCGAGCGCCGATCTCTTCTATCTCGCCAAGCACTACGGTCTCGACCCCAAGCGGCTGCAGGTCGTCAACATGCCGCCGCCCGAGCAGTTCACCGGTCTCAAGTCCGGGCAGACACAAGGGCTGCTCTGCTGGGAGCCCTGGGGCTACAAGGCGCAGCAGCTCGGCGACACGACGTTGCTCCATTCCGGTACCGTCAGCGGCTTTCCCGAGAACAAGGGCCAGAAGGTCCAGATCTCCTTCACCCGCTCGCTCTTCGTCGCGAGCGAGGATTTTGTCAGATCGAACCCCAATGCCACCAACGCCATCATGGCGGTGCTCGTCCGCGCCCAGAAATACGTGGCAGACCCCAAGAACAAGACAGAGGTGCTCGACCTCGTCGCCAAGGAGACGAAGCAGGATCGAGCGCTGGTCGAGGCGATCTGGGGCGAGTATGTCTTCGATCCGCGCTTCGATCAGGCCTATGTCGACGACATGAAGGCGCTGACCGACTATCTCCTCGCCTCGGGCCGCCTCAAGTCGGCCAAGGATCCGCTGGACTATACCTATACGGGCCCGGTGGCCGCGGCCGATCCGGCGCTGGTCTCGGTTGCCGGCCACTGGAAGGCCTGAGGCCCATGACGAAGGGCCGGCGCGTCGGCGTCGCGATGATCGGGGCCGGGTTCATCGCCGACTATCATCTGGCCGGGCTCGAGGCCACCGGGCGGGCCCATCTGCCCGTGCTGGTGACCCGCCGCCCGGCCGCCGCCGCAGCGCTGGCCCGCCGCTTCGCCATTCCCGAGGTGACGGCCGATCTCGGAATGACGCTGGCCCGACCGGATGTCGAGGGGGTCGTCATCGCCACCCCCGACGACACGCACGAGCCGATTGCCCTGGCGGCAGCGAAGGCCGGCAAGGCGATCCTCTTGCAGAAGCCAATGGCGCCCACGGCGGCAGCGTGTCGTCGTATCATCCAGGCGGCGCGGGAGGTTGGCGTCGATCTGCAGGTGAGCTTCATGCACCGGCACTTCGAAGAGGTGGCCCGGGCCAAGAAGCTGCTGGCCGAGGGTGTCGTCGGCACGTTGCTGAGCGCTCGCATCCGCAACGCGACACCCGGGCCCGACTGGGCGGCGTGGTTCTTCAGCCGCGATCGCGTGGGCGGCGGGGTCGTGCTGCAGCTCGGCGTTCACGGCATCGACCTCGTCCAGCACCTTCTTGGCCCGATCGCCGACGTCTCGGCGAGGACCGAGACGCTGTTGCCGGAGCGGCGCCTCGCCGACGGCAGTGCCGTGCGGGTCGAGAATCCCGACAGCGCCTGGGCGGTCTATGGCCTCAGGCGTGGCGTGGTCGCGAGCCACGAGATGTCGATGGTCGAGGCCAGCGGATGCGACCGCTTCCGGCTCGAGCTCTACGGCAGCGAGGGCACGATCTGGCTCAGGAGCGAGCGGGGGCGGCTGGCCGTCTGGGCGAAGGGCCGCGGTGACGCCTGGGAAGCGCCGGCGCTCGGCGACGAGGACCCCGGGCGGCACCAGCACGACCGGTGGCTGGATGGCCTGACCGGCGAGGCGCCGCCGGAGCGGACGGCCGAGGATGCGCTGCATGGCCTCGAGGTCGCCGAGGCGATCGCCGCCTCGTCCATGGCGGATGGCCGTCGCGTTCCGATCGGTGGGAGCTGAGACGATGAAGCCCATTCTGCACCCGCGCATCGGCATCCTGAGCTTCGCCCACTATCACGCCAACTTCTGGGCCGAGGCCTTCGTCGAGGACGCCGAGGTCGACCTCGTTGGCATCTGGGACGAGGACGAGAGCCGCGGGCGCGAGGCCGCGACGCGCTTTCAGACCGAGCTCGTGCCTGATCTCGACGACCTGCTCGCCCGGGTCGATGCCGTAGCGGTGACCAGCGCCACGATCGGCCATCTGCCCCTGATCGAGCGGGCGGCGCGGGCTGGTCGTCACATCCTCTGCGAGAAGCCGCTTGCGACCTCCGTGGCCGACGCGGATCGCATCGCCGCCGCCGTCGCTGCAGGCGGGGTCAGCTTCATGCAGAGCTTCCCGAAGCGCTTCGATCCGGTGACCCACGAGATCGCACGGGCCGTCCGCTCCGGCGAGCTCGGCCGCATCCATCTGGTGCGCGTCCGGCACGGCCACTTCTACGGTCTCGAGCCGGATTTCAGCCAGCGCTGGTACGTCGATCCGGCCCAGGCCGGCGGGGGCGCCCTGTTGGATGAGGGTGTCCACGGTGCCGATCTTCTCTGCTGGCTCTTCGGTCTGCCCGAGAGCGTCACCGCCACCATCTCCTCAGCCGTGCTCGGCCTCGGTGTCGAGGATACGGGGCTCGCGGTGTTCCATTGGGCGGACGGGCTCGTGGCCGAGCTCGCCTCGAGCTTCCTGTTCGCTGCCGCCGACAGCTCGATCGAGGTCTACGGCACCGAGGGCACGCTCCTGGTGAGTGGAGTAGACCTTGCCTCGCGCGACATCACCGAAAGCGGATTCGTCCGGACCTATCGGCGCGGGCAGCCGACGCGCGAATGGTCGCTCAGCGAGCTGGTCCCGCGCTTCAAGCTCGGGCGCTTCCATCACCAGAACGCCATCGCCTTCATGGCCAGCCTCAAGCGCGGGGAGCCGCCGCCCATCAGCCTCGCCGACGGTCGAAAGGCGCTTCTGATGATCGAGCGCGCCTACGCCGCCGCCCGCACGGGCGTGAGGCAGATGATCGAGGATGACGAGAAAAGAGCTGGGGAGGGGACATGAGTGGCGAGGAGATCGGGCTCTTCATGATCGGCTGCGGCGGGTTCGCCCGTCGCTACCATGTGCCGGTGATCGAGGAGGACAAAGGCGTTCGCCTGCTCGGCATCTGCGATCCGGTGCCGGCCGATGCCGTGCGAGCCTTCGCGTCAAGGCACAGAGCGCCCGTCGTCGACAGCATCGAGGCGCTGCCTGAGGCGGAGGGCAGGGTCGCCGCCATCGTCACGACCCCTCACACGCTCCATGCGGGCCATGTCCAGGCCACGCTCGAGCGCGGCTGGCATACGCTCTGCGACAAGCCCTTCGTGATGCATGTGGCCGAGGCACGGGCGCTTGCGGCAACCGCAGCAGAGCGTGAGCTCGTGAATGGTGTCGCCTACAACCGCCGCTTCGACCGCGGCTGCCTGAGGGCACGGGAGATCATCCGCTCGGGCGGCATCGGCGCTGTCGGCTACGTCCAGACCGTCCAGCTCGGCTACGAGCAGGCCGGCTGGTTTCTCGATCCGGCGCTCGGCGGCGGCGGTCCCTACACCGGCCGCGCCAGCCACATGGCGGACTTCGTGCCCTGGCTGATCGACGCCCGCCCGACCGCGGTGCGAAGCCGGCTGCGTGGCGGCTCGGCCACGCGCACCGACCGGGGCGGATTCATCGAGCTTCTTTTCGGCGAGCTCGAATGCCAGATGGCCTGCGTCGAGGAAGGCTGGCGCGGCTGGGACGAGATCCGCGTCTTCGGTGAGAAGGGATTGCTCGAGCTGCGTCGCCCGCTCGACTACCCAATCGGCTGGGAGCTGCGCTGGTGGGGCGGTCGCGGCGAGGAGGTCGAGCGTGTGGCCGCCGAGCAGGGATCGGGTGACGCCACGCGCAACTTCCTCGCGGGCGTGCGCGGTAAGGCCAGCGTGGCGTGCAGCTTCGCCGACGCGGTCATGGCGGTCGCGATCATCGAGGGCGCCTTCGACTCGGCTCGTGCCGGCTGCGAATGGCGGTCGCTCGGCTGACCCTGGCGCGCCGCAGGCTCCAGCTCAGGCCCGCTTCGTTTCCAGCAGGTCGGCCATCGCGCTCAGAGCCTCCTCGAACGAGCCAAGGACCACGCGGGCCGCGACCGCGATCATCAGGTTCTCGACGAGGCCGAAGCTCTCGATATCGAGGCCCCGGCCGTCGTGCCAGCGGCCTGCCTCGTCCTGCCGAGCCCCAGGGTCGAGGCCGCGCACCCGGTCGACATACGTCCTTGGATCCTCGCTATAGCAGACGACCGGCTTCTTCTGGGCTGTGGCATAGCCGATCTCGAAGGCCGTGCCCGGGTCCATGCCGGCGCCGCGGAAGGGGCTGATGTCGGCGAGCACCGCGTCGGCGCGATCGATCATCTGGACGTTGGCCCGATAGATCGCCGCCGACAACTCGGATGGCTCGCCATCGGGGATCTCCTTGTCGAGCGGGAACAGCCCTTCGAGGCCTCGGGCGCGACACGCCTCGACGAGTAGGCGGCCGACGGCCTGCGCATCCGGCAGGAAGACGGTCGGGCCGGCCAGATAGACGCGACGGCGCCGTTCGGGTGGGACCTTGCTCATGCGCTACCCTTAAGGTCTGTTCACTCGTCTTCGGTCGGTTTCTTCTCTACATTCGACAGCGCCAATCGAGAGAAGGAGCGTGGCATGCTCGCTGGAAGCACCTCGCGTCGGCGCCTGCTGAAAGGCTCGGTCGCCTTTATCCCGGCAGTCGCCACATTGGCCGTGGCCGGTCGGGCGCGGGCCTTCTCGATGGAGACGCTGCGCCCGACCAGCGGTGCTGCGCTCGCCTATGCCAACCGCTGCAGCGCTTCCGATTCCACCCATGCTGCCATCCGCAGCGCGCTCCAGGCGGAGCTTGCGGGCGAGACCGGGGCACCCGGTGCTACCCTGACCGCGCGCGAGGTCTGCCCCATCTGCGGCTGCCCGATCATCGTGACGCGCATCGTCCAATAGCCCCAACCCCATCCTCGCTGCCGTTCAGCGCTGGCGTAGAAAAAAGATCAGATCGAGCTCGGGCGCGTCGTGGCCGAGGCTCGTGAGGATCGTGTGCGCCTGCCCGCGATGGTGGGTCTGGTGGTTGAAGAGGTGCGCCAGGATCTGAGCCAGCGGCTGTGTGAAGCTCTTGCCGCTGGTGTTCTGGTAGGTGAGGAGGCCCATGATTTCGAGCGTCGTCGAGTCCGTCGACAAAGGCGACGATCCGCTCGTCCTCGGTTGCTCGGGCGTCTCGAAGCCCGGCCAGATCCTCAAAGAGGGTCTCGTCGAGACGGCTCGGCGCCGGACCTTCCCCGGTCATCCGCCGCATCCACATGCGATCGCCGACCAGCACGTGGTTCAACGTGCCGTGCAGTGACCGGAAGAAGGCACCGCGGTCGGCTCGGTAGTCGGCGTCCGGCAGCGCCGCCGCGGCTGCGTAGAGCCGCGCATTGGCCCACCGGTTGTAACGGGCGAAGGTCCGGAAGTGCTCAACCATCATCGTGGGCTTCCTCGTTGAAAGATCGGCCGGCGATGCCGCGAGGCGGCGGCAGATCAGAGGCGGCAGCGCGCGGTGACGTCCAGTACCGATACGCCGGAACGAAGCGAGTCCACGAGCTGGCGGGCGGCAGCCTCGTCGATGCAGCGGAAGGCGAAGCGCGGCTTGCTCTCGGGATCGAGCGTGATCGACACGGTCTCCTCTTGGCCGGTGCCGCGCTCGACGACGATCGAGCTGATACGGCTGCGGTCGATCAGGACGAGCGTGCGACCGGCACTGCCCGGTCGGAGGGTCTGCTGCAGCTGCAAGAGATCGGCCGCTGAGGCCGACGGCGAGCCCGCTCCGACGGCGAGCCCGATGGCGAGAAACTGCAGGAGCCGTCCCACAACCATGCCCTCGATTGATCTGGGTAGGGTTAGACTGGCATAGATCGCGCGGGCGCGCGAGAGAGGGAGGGATCGGCATGTCGGCACGGGTCGAGGCGGCTGGAAACATCGAGACGGAGGCGGTCCAGCGGGCTGTCCTGGTCAATCGACGCGGCACGACGGCAGGCATCCTCACCCACGGCGCCACGCTTCAATATCTCCAGGCACCCGACGGCACGCATCTCGCCCTGGGCTTCGACACCGTCGAGGAGTACGCGGCCAAGTCCGGCAGCTTCGGGCAGACGGTCGGGCGCTTCGGCAACCGCATCAGCGAGGGGCGCTTCTCCCTCGACGGCAAGACCTACCAGCTGGCCAAGAACCAGGGCGGCGTTCACCATCTGCACGGCGGCAACCGTGGCTTCGGCAAGCGTCCGTGGGCCGTGGAGGTCGACGACGCCCGTAACGCCGCCACCTTCACGCTTCACTCGAAGGACGGCGATGAGAACTATCCCGGCGCGCTCGATGCCACCTGCACCTACGAGCTCACCGAGGACGACGTGCTGCGCATCGAGATGGTGGCCACCACCGACGCGCCGACGCCGATCAATCTCGTTCATCACACTTACTGGACGATGACCGGCAGCGGTAGCATCGACGCCCAGCGTCTCGAGCTCGCGGCCGAGAGCTATCTCGAAACCGATGACCAGGGCATCCCCACCGGCCGCATCCTGCCGGTGGCGCAAGGGGCCTTCGACTTCCGCAGTCTCCGGCGCCTCGACCATGCAGGGCCGCCGGAGATCGACCATTGCTTCGTGGTGTCGGGTGGCACGGGCATGCGGCGGGTGGCGCTACTGGAAGATCCGGCCAGCGGCCGGGCGCTCGAGCTCTACGCGAATCAGCCTGGCGTCCAGGTCTACTCCGCCATCAAGGTCGACACCGGCGGCCGCAATGGCAGCCACCTGGGCCCCCGGTGCGGCCTCTGCCTCGAGACCGAGGCCTTCCCCGATGCGCCGAACCACCCCGAGTTCCCGAGCTGCATCCTCCGGCCGGGCGAGACCTACCGGCACGTCATGGAGCACCGCTTCCGCCTGCCCCCGGGCTGAGCGGTCTCAGCCCTGCGCGGCCAGCCCGCCGCGCTGCTCGCCCGTCATGCTACGGACGACGACACCGCCCGGCGTGCGGGCCAGCGTGAACTGGCGCGTGGCGAAATCGCTGCAGCCCGTGATCCTCGACTCGTGCCCTTTGCCGTCGATGGTCATGCCGCCACCACGCGAGAACGGCTGGTAGGTGTAGCGGATGGCCAGGACGAGCTTTTGAGGCGTGTCGTGAACGACCGTCGCCCGCGTGATCGCTGTCATCTGAGGCGTGGTGCAGCTCGCATGCTGCTCGGTCGCGTGGGAATCGTAGAAGCTCATGATGGCGAGCTGGCCACCGGGCATGCCAGTGGGATCCGGTAGCGTTCCGGCACAGGCCACGAGCAGGATCGATGTCAGGACGGGGATGAGAGAGCGCATGCCTTTATTCCTATGCTATGGCGAGCAGGACTGCGGACTGATCTCGTCCTTTTACGCGCCGGACGGAGCTTGGGACCACCCAAGCGTGTGCCCTCATTGCGCCATGGGGTGTTCCATGATGGTCAGTCCGCGGCTATAGGGCTGCCGAACGCCCAGACCGGAGGGAGGCAGGATGAAGCTGTTGCGCTACGGGCCCAAGGGGGCCGAGAAGCCGGGCATGCTGGACGCCAGCGGCCGCATCCGCGACCTCTCCGGCGTCATTCGCGACATCGATGCGTTCGGGATCTCGCCCGCCGCTCTCGCGATGCTGGCCGGCCTCGATCCTGCGACCCTGCCGCTCGTCGAGGGCAGCCCGCGGCTCGGTCCCTGCGTTGCCGGCACCCGCAAGTTCATCTGCATCGGCCTCAACTACTCGGACCATGCGGCCGAGACCGGCGCCAAGGTGCCGCCCGAGCCCATCATCTTCATGAAGGCGACGAGCGCCATCGTCGGCCCCAACGACAATGTCGAGATCCCGCGCGGCTCGGAGCAGACCGACTGGGAGGTCGAGCTGGGCGTCGTCATCGGCAAGCCGGCAAAGTACGTCGAGGAGAAGGACGCCTACGATTACGTCGCCGGCTACTGCGTCGTGAACGACGTGAGCGAGCGGCACTTCCAGGCCCACCGGCACGGCCAGTGGACCAAGGGCAAGAGCAGCGACACCTTCGGCCCGACGGGGCCCTGGCTCGTCACCAAGGACGAGGTCAAGGACGTCCACGACCTCGGCATGTTCTGCGAGGTGGACGGCAAGCGATATCAGAACGGCAGTACCAAGACGATGATCTACAAGGTGCCGTTCCTCGTGGCGTACCTCTCGCAGTTCTTCACGCTCGAGCCGGGCGATGTGATCTCGACGGGCACGCCGCCCGGTGTCGGGCTGGGTCAGAAGCCGCCGATCTTCCTCAAGGCGGGCCAGACCATGCATCTCGGGATCGATGGGCTGGGCGAGCAGACGCAGAAGGTCGTTCAGGGCTGATCGACGGTAGGTGGAGGCAGGTCGTCCTCCACCGCCTCCCGCGACATCCTATCTCGGGCGCACCATCGTGGAGGTGCCCGAGACAATCGCTCTGTCGGCCGAGCCGCCCGAGACGAGCGACGCTACCCTGGTTGATCTCCCCGGGCCGGGCCCATCCGCGGCATCGACAGTGCGGACTCAGGCCTTGCGCGAGGGCAATGAAATGCGAGCATTGGCGCCGCGCTGGATGCCTTGAGCAAGCGAGAGCATGGCCTAGCTTGATCTCACATCTGGAGGCCGGCGGGGCTCGCGATTGCGACCCATCGACACCATTTCGGCCGGGACTCGCACTGGAGCTCCGATACGGAAATCGTGCTCAGTCGGCCCGTCGCCCGAGACGTCCGTGCTCGACCTCCATGAGCGTGGGTCGATATGACGATAGAGCACGCCGGCGAGAGCGAGAAGGATCAGAATACCCAACCACCAGTAAGACTTCGATCGCTTCCACACCCGCCCCCCGAGAGCAGAGTACCTTCGCCGGTAGGACTAGACTTCCTTAACTTCTCGTTAATCATAAGGCGAGAGACGCATTGTTGCACCATCAAAGATGCAAGGCGAACAAGCGGTGCGGCAGAAGTGATCAGTCCCGCCAGCCGTAGGCGACCTCGCGAAGGCGCGCGCCACCGATAACGCAGCTCGCCTCACCGGCGAGCTCGCCGCCGAGGCGCTCGTAGAACCCACGCGCCGGGTTGTCGGCCAAAACCCAGACCATGGTATCGGCATGGCCGCGCCGCGCCAGCTCATGATGCACGGCATCGAACAGCGCTCGGCCGATACCCCGGCCCTGATACCCGCGCAGCAGATAGAGCACGTAGAGCTCGCCCGAGAAGCCCTTCAGCGAGCGACAGCGACCGCCGCTCGCAAGGCCTACGATCTGCCCCTGCCAGACGGCGAGGAAGCCCCAGCCGCGAGCGCCCAGCGTGCGCCGCCACTGCCGTTCATGTGCGGAATAGGATAGCCCGTCGAGATAGGCTTGAGGGATGATCCCCCGATAGGATTCGCGCCAACTATCGACCTGGACCCGTGCCAAGGCCGGGGCATCGAGGCTTCGCGCCGGACGGACCGTGAGATCCTCAGCGGAAGCGAGCGTTCGCCACCACATCGATTGATCATCCGCAACTCGAGGCAGGAACCAGGAGAGCCCAGCCATGCTGACTGGTCAATCGGTTTCCCGAGTGACCACAGGCTCGGCCCTAGATCGAGAGGCGGCAACCGACCCAAGTGCCAGTTCGGACACTCTCGAGAGCGGCCTCGATCATGGCTATTCCCCTGGCCCCGTCCTCCACGGTCGGGAAATCCAGCGGCAACGGATCCGCCGAGGTGCCAGTGCGTCGGGCGATGATTGCCGCGGCGGCATCCCGATAGAGATTGGCGAACGCCTCCTGATAGCCCTCCGGATGGCCGATCTCGACGCGGACGACACGTTCGGCCTCGGCGCTGAGGTAGCCGTGTAGGCGGCGCGTCATGACCTGCTCGAAGCCTCCGAGCCGGCGGTGACGCAGCTCGTTGGGGCGCTCCTGCCACCACTCGAGGCCGCCCTTCTCCCCGAAGATGCGGAAGCCCAGGCCATGCTCGGCGCCGGCCGCGGCGTTGGTCACCCACATGGCGCCCCGCGCGCCACCCGCCCAGCGCATCAGGACGCACGCGGCATCGTCGCTCTGCCGGCCCGGCACAGAGGCCCAGACATCGGCCATGACCTCCTCCAGCTCCATGCCGCTCACATAGGCACCCAGGTGATGCGCATGCGAGCCGATGTCGCCCAGGATCAGCGAGGACCCGCAGCGCGCCGGATCGAACCTCCAGGCATCGCCCTGGTCCTCCGCCTCGACCAGAGTGGCGTTGTGTCCTTGCACATAGGCGAGCTGGATCTGGCGGATCGGCCCCAGCTCGCCGTTGCGGACCATCGCCCGAGCCTGTCGGACCATCGGGTAGGCGCTGTAATTGTAGGTGAGGCAGAAGACCAGGCCGCTTTGCTTGACCTTCCTTACCAGCGCCAAGGCATCCGTGAGGCTGGTCGTCATCGGCTTGTCGCAGATGACGTCTAGTCCCGCATCCAGCGCCGCCACCGCCTGCCGATAGTGGTCGCTGTTGGGCGTCATGATCGCAACGGCGTCGATGCCGTCGGAGCGTGCCCCCTCCGCCGCCAGCATCGCCTCGACCGTGGGATAGGCCCGGTCTGGGGCGATGCCGATCGCGACGGCTGCCGCCCGGCCGCGCCCCGGATCCGACGAGAGGACGCCGGCCTCGACTCGTGAAGAGGTCGTCCAGCCGTGCGGCGGTCCGATGGATGGGGCCGATGAAGCCACGACTGCCGCCGACCACGCCGAGCCGCAGCCGGCGGCCAAGTGCTGCCAGTGCCGGGTTCATGAGCACCTCCTTGACCATGTCTGAGGCTCGATCCTAGCGCCCGGTCTGGCATTTGCCAGGATCGCGCTCCACTACGCGCTGTCATGGAGCTGTACACGCCCCGTCACGGCGCTGGCGCGGTCGGGCCATAGGTTCCCGGCCGTTAGGACGTTCCGCGGCCTTGTCCGGTCGCGCCCGGTTGCTGAGGAGGAGCGATGACGACGATCGTGCAGCACAACGATCTCGAGCTTCGGGTGGCGACCGAGGCCGCCGAGCTCCAGGCCGCCCAGTCGCTGCGCTATCAGGTCTTCTACGAGGAGATGGGCGCCGTGCCGGATCCGGCGGCCCGGCGCAGCCGTCGCGACGTCGATCCGTTCGACGCTCACGCCGAGCATCTGATCGTGATCGATCATGCCCGCTCCACGCCCTCGAGGCCTCATGTCGTCGGCTGCTACCGGATGCTGCGCGAGAGCGTGGCACGTCGGATCGGGGGCTTTTACACGTCCGCCGAGTACGACCTCTCGGGCGTCACCGACCGCCGCGGCGAGATCCTCGAGCTGGGCCGCTCCTGCGTCGCGCGCGAGTATCGAAGCGGCCTCGTGATGCAGCTTTTGTGGAAGGGCATAGCAGAGCTGTCCGAGCAGTTCGGCAGCGGCCTGATGCTGGGCTGCGCCAGCCTGCCCGGCACGGACGTCGCTGCCGTCGCGGCGCAGATCCGCTATCTGCACGAGCGCCATCTGGCGCCGATCGGCCTTCGGCCCTGCGCGCTTGCCCACCGGCGCATCGCCCACGAGCCTTTCGGCATCGATGGCTACAGCCCTGAGAGAGCCTTTCGCTCGCTCCCACCGCTCCTCAAGGCCTATCTACGCGTGGGCGCGATGATCGGCGAGGGCGGCGTGCTGGATGAGCAGTTCAACACGATCGACGTCTGCATCGTGCTGCCGTCCGAGCGGATCGAGCGGCGCTACCTCAAGCATTATCGGCAGGAGCGCACGGACGATCCGGTGGCCGCCTGAGAGAATGCCGCTGGCTCTGTTTCGGGCAGTCTGGCGCGCCGCCGCCTTCGTCGCACTGACCCTCGTCCTCCTGCCCTTGGCCGTGCTGCTTCATCCGCTGGGTGCGGCACCGCGCACGATTATCCGCCGCCTTTGGTGCCGCGGGGTCTGTCTGATCCTTGGCTTGAGGACGCGCCGGCTCGGCGAGCCGTTCCATGCCTGCCCGACGCTCTTCGTAGCCAACCATGTCTCCTATCTCGACGTCTGCCTGATCGGCGGCTTCATCGACGCCACCTTCATCGCCAAGTCCGAGGTCGCGGGCTGGCCGCTTTTCGGTCTGCTGGCGCGGCTGGGGCAGACGATGTTCATCCGGCGCCACTGGCGGCAGGCGCTCATCCAGCGCGACATGCTGGCGGAACGGATCCGGACGGGCGAGAGCTTCGTCCTGTTCGCCGAGGGCACGAGCACCGACGGCCTCGACCTCGCGCCGCTCAAGACCTCCCTCTTGTCGGTCGCGGAGCCTTGGATCCTGGAGCGACCGATCGCCGTGCAGCCTCTTACTCTGACCTATCTGAGACTTGCCGACGGCTCTCTCATCGATGCGTCCAACGCAGACCGGTATGCTTGGTGGGGCGATACCGAGATGGTGCCGCATCTGCTGCGCCTGCTCTGTCTCCCGGGCGCCGAGATCGTGGTGCAGCTCGGCGCGCCCGTGCTGTCATGGGAGGTCTCGAGCCGGAAGGCTCTCGGCCGGGCGCTGCACGCCGAGATCCGTTCCACGCTGCAGGACGCTCGCGGTGCCGCGGTCAACGACGCCGTTCTCGTTCCCGCTCCACTCGTCTCCTGACCGCGCCTCGCGACACCCGCTCCCCCGTATCATGGGGTGACCCCTGATAGGGGCGGCGCACTCGCCTCTCGCTTGAGGCAAGGCATCGCAGCTAAACTGCGGGAGAGCGAGTTCGGGCGGACGGGGGAAACCTGCCATGTGCGGCATTGTCGGTGTCATTGGCAAGGGTGACGCGGCCCCGCTTCTCCTCGAGGTGCTGCGGCGGCTCGAGTACCGCGGCTACGACAGCGCGGGAATAGCGACGCTCGTCGATGGGCGAGTCGAGCGGCGCCGCGTGCAGGGCAAGCTCGACCAGCTCGCTGCATGCCTCACGGAGACGCCGCTGGCCGGACGTACCGGGATCGGCCATACGCGCTGGGCGACGCACGGCGCTCCGACCGAGACCAACGCCCATCCGCACATCGCCCAGGGCGTGGCGGTCGTCCACAACGGCATCATCGAGAACTTTCAGGCGCTGCGTGCCGAGCTGGTCGCCAAGGGCCGCGAGTTCACGACCCAGACCGACACCGAGGTCGTGCCCCAGCTGATCAGCGTCTACCTCGCCCGTGGCCTTCGCCCCGAGGAGGCCGCGGCGGCGGCTGTCCGCCGCCTCGAAGGCGCCTTCGCGCTCGCCATGCTGTTCGAGGGCCGAGCCGATCTTCTCGTCGTCGCCCGCAAGGGCAGCCCGCTCGCCATCGGCTATGGCGACGAGGAGATGTTTGTGGGCTCGGACGCGCTGGCCCTGGCTCCCCTGACCGACCGCATCCAGTACCTCGAGGAGGGCGACATCGCCTTCCTGCACCCTCAGGGCGCCGTGATTCATGACGCCGGGGGAGAGGAGGTCGAGCGGCCGATCCGGCAGACGGCCTTCAGCGGGGCCATGATCGGCAAGGGCAACCACCGTCATTTCATGGAGAAGGAGATCTTCGAGCAGCCGGCGGTGATCGGCGACACGCTCCGCTCCTTCGCCGATCCTCAGGACCACCGCATCACGCTGCCGAGCCTGCCCTTCGATCTCGAGCGGGTGCCGCGGCTGGCGATGATCGCCTGCGGCACCGCCTCCTACGCCTGCCTCGTCGGCAAATACTGGTTCGAGCGCCTGGCCGGCCTGCCGGTGGATTGGGACATCGGCTCGGAGTTCCGCTACCGCGAGATGCCGCTCGTCGATGGCGAGGCCGGCATCTTCGTCTCCCAGTCGGGCGAGACCGCCGACACGCTGGCTGCGATGCGCCACGTGAAGGCGCTGGGCCATCCGGCGCTGGCTGTCGTCAACGTGCCCGAGAGCACGCTCGCTCGCGAGGCCGACGGGCTGCTGCGGACGCTGGCCGGCCCGGAGATCGGTGTCGCCTCGACGAAGGCCTTCACGACCCAGCTCGCGACCCTCGCCTGCCTTGCCGTCGGGGCCGCCCGGCTCCGAGGCCGCCTTACGCCGGAGCGCGAGGCCAGCCTGACGCAGGCGCTTGACGAGGTGCCGGCACGGATTCTCCAGGTGCTCGAGGCGGATCGCGAGTTCGCGGAGATCGCTCAGGGCATCATGCAGGCCCGCGACGTGCTCTATATCGGGCGCGGTGCCGCCTATCCGATCGCGCTCGAGGGGGCGCTGAAGCTGAAGGAAATCAGCTACATCCACGCCGAGGGCTATGCGGCGGGCGAGCTCAAGCACGGGCCGATCGCGCTGATTGACGAGAGCGTTCCGGTGATCGTCGTGGCGCCTTACGACGATCTCTTCGAGAAGACGGCCTCGAACCTCCAGGAGGTCGTGGCACGCGGTGGCCGGGTGGTGCTGCTCTCCGACGCTCGGGGCGTTGCCGAGCTCGGCGCCTACGCCTGGCGGGCGGTCACGCTGCCGACTGTCGACCCCTTCGTGGCTCCGCTGCTCTATAGCGTGCCGGTCCAGCTCCTCGCCTACCACACGGCGGTGCTCAAGGGCACCGACGTCGACCAGCCGAGGAATCTGGCCAAGTCCGTCACTGTCGAGTAGGCCTGATGCAGGCCAGCCCATAGGGCTCGCGGAACCCAGCCTTGGCGGGAGGATAAGAGGTTCGGGCCTGTCCACATGGCGCCAAGGCTCGCGTCTGGTGCCTGGGTCGACTATCTAGGGCGTCGTCGCGGGCCGCCCTAATGTCGGCGCGCTCTCACGGATCCCGGGATACCGCCTCATGAGCTGGAGCTCGCCAGGCTTGGTCGCCGCCGTGGCCGCTCTCCACGTCGCTCCCGAGGCGGTCGGCGGTAGCTCGGACGTCCGCCGGTCATGAGTTCTTGCGCCCAGGGCGGTTCGGCTGGCGACGGCCGTCGTCGAGAAGCCGCGGATGCGTCGCCAGGCGACCTACCGGCGAAAGCTCGTCACCTGGCTTCTCGCCAACTGGCCCTACCTGCTGGGCGCCGTGCTGTTCTGCGTGGCCGTCGGCGTCCTGCATCATGTGCTGAGCCATTTCCACTACCGGGATTTGCGCCACGCCCTGAGCACGATTGGCTGGCATCGGATCTTCGTCGCTATGGCCGGCACGGCGGTTAGCTTCACGGCGCTCGTCGGCTACGAGCATTTCGCGCTCGCGTTCGCCGAGCGGCGCCTGCCCCTCCGTCGCACCGCGCTCGCCTCGTTCGTCGCCCAATCGATCGCGCACTCGACCGGCCTCGCGGCCGTCGTCGGCGCCGGGCTGCGCTACCAGCTTTATGCCGGGCAGGGGCTGGGGCCCGTCGACGTCGCCAAGGTCCAGGCTTTCTTCTCGATCACCTTCGGCCTCGGGATCACGACGCTCGTCGGCGTCGTTCTCCTCCTCGAGCCGGACTTCCTCCTCGGCGTGATCCCTGTTCCGCAGAGCCTCTGGCGCCTCGTCGGGCTTCTCGCTCTCGGTGTGGTCGTGGCCTATCTCGGGTGGAGCTGGCGCGCCCGCAGGCCGTTCACGATCCTCGGCCATGTGATCGAGGTGCCCCGGCCTCAGGTAACCTTGATCCAGATCGGCCTGGGCCTGATCGACATCGCCTCGGCCGGCGCCGCCCTTTGGGTTCTCTTGCCGGCTGGTCTCGACGTCGGCTACGGCCAGCTCCTTGCGATGTTCGTGATGGCGATCGTGGTCGGGGCGGCCAGCCACGTGCCGGGCGCTCTCGGCGTCTTCGAGGGAGCGATGGTGCTGCAGCTGCAGCCGCCCACCGACCTGATGGTTCAGGTCATCGGAGCGCTCCTCGTCTTCCGTGCCATCTATTACATCCTCCCGCTCTGTCTGGGCTCCGGGCTTCTCGCGGCCGTGGAGATCGGCCGGTGGCGCAGCTGGCTGCAGAGCTCGGGCGAGCGGGCGTTCCGCTGGGTAAGCCTGCTGGTTCCGACGGCCGCGGCTGGGCTCGTGGTCCTGGCGGGCACCGTGCTGCTCCTCTCGGGCGCGACGCCCGAGGTCCACTCGCGGCTCGTGGCGCTCTCGATCCTGGTGCCGACGGCGGTCATCGCCGTCTCGCACTATCTGGGCAGCCTGATCGGTGTCGTCCTGCTGTTCCTCGCCCGCCCGCTGCGGCGGCGCGTCCGAGGCGCCTGGTCGGCGGCAGTGGTCCTGCTGGGCGCCGGTGTGGCCACCACCATCCTCAAGGGGCTGGATAGCGAGGCGGCGGCGCTGCTACTGCTCGTGCTGCTTATTCTTCTCCCGCTGCAAGGCTGAGTTCTATCGACAGTCGCGGCTGGTCGAGGAGCGCGTCTCCTCCGGTTGGTGGGCGCATTGCGACGATTATCGTGCTGGCTGCGCTCTGGCTGGCCTTCTTCGGGCTCAAATATCCAGAGCATGGCCAGGGGTTCTGGTGGCAGTCGGGTCTTCACCCGGAGGCGCCGCGCTCGCTGCACGCCACCCTTGCCGCCCTGGCGCTGCTGGTCGGGCTCAGCTTGGCATCGCTGTTCCGTCGCTCGCCGGCCGGCCCTCACGTAGCAACGCCCCGAGGAGCTGGCATTGGCCCGGGAGGTCGTCCTACGCGACGGCGACGCTGATTCCCGGCTGGCGCTTGCCGGTGACAAGGCCTTTCATTTCGACCCGACGGGTCGAGCCTTCATCAGCTACGGCGTCTCCGGCGGAAGCTGGATAGCCATGGGCGAGCCCGTGGGGCCGCCCGATCTCTGGCCGAAGCTGGTCTGGGACTTCCACGAGGCCGCTGATCGTCACGGCGCCTATACCGTGTTCTACGAGGTGGGGTCGGATAGCCTGCCGCTTCTGCTCGACCTCGGCCTCGAGTTCGTCGAGCTGGGCGAGAGGGCGCGTGTGCCGCTTGCCGAGTTCGATCTGCGGGGCAAGCGACGCGCCGACCTGAGGAACGCGCGCAACCGGGCCGCCAAGAGCGGCGTTCAGTTCACCGTGCTCGAGCCGGAAGACGTGCCGGCGGTGCTGGACGAGCTGGAGGCTGTCTCGGCGGCTTGGCTCTCGGAGCATGGTGGGCAGGAGCGGCATTTCTCTCAAGGGTTCTTCTGCCGCGACTATGTTGCCGGTGGCCCGGTGGCGGTTCTTGGCCGTGCGGGCGCCATCGTCGCCTTCGCAAATTTGTGGCTCTCGGCCGATGGCAGCGAGGCCAGCATGGATCTCGTTCGCTCCGCAGGTGAAGGAGCCCAAGGTGCAATGAGCCTCCTTGTGGCCGAGACCATGCTGTGGGCCAAGCAGGGCGGCTTCCAGTGGTTCCTGCTCGGCGTGGCGCCATCTCGGGAGCCCGGCGACCATCGGCTCTCCGTGCTCTGGCCGCCCTATGGCCGGCCACTTCTGCGTCACGGCGCGCAGTTCCATGATGCTCGCGGGCTCAGGGCCTTCATGGAGAAGCTCGATCCGGTCTGGGAGCCGGTCTTCCTCCTTCATCCGGCCCGGGCCCTGCCGGAGGTTCTTGCCGATCTCACGGCGCTCATCGTCGACCGGGATGGAGCGGTGGTGCGGAGATGACCGGAGGCGTCGAGGCTTTTCATCTCGAGCGTGCGCTTCTGCCCGGCGGCTGGGCGGCCGAGGTGCGGCTCGAGATCGACCCCGCCGGCACAATCCTGACGGTGGAGCCCGGCAGCGATCCAAGGGGTGCAGAGCCCCTCCGGGGCGCTGTCCTGCCCGGCATGGTGAACGTCCACTGCCATGCATTCCAGAGGGCCATGGCGGGTCTCGCCGAGCGGCTCGAGCCGGGCGAGGCCAGCTTCTGGAGCTGGCGCGAGACCATGTACGCCTTCCTCGCCCGTCTCGGGCCCGAGGACGTCCGGGCGGTCGCGGCCGAGCTGTACCTCGAGCTGCTCGAGGCCGGCTATACGAGCGTCGTCGAGTTCCACTACCTCCATCATGACGTCGACGGCCGGCCCTATGCCGATCCCGCTCTCCTCTCCCTCATGATCCATGAGGCCGCGCGCGAGGTCGGCATGGGGCTGACGCTGCTGCCGGCGCTCTATGTCACGGGTGGCTTCGGCGACCAGCCGCCGAGCCCGGGGCAGCGACGCTTCGTCATGGATCCGGCAGCGTTCATGCGGCTGCTGGAGCGACTGGAGCCCGACTTCCGCGATGATCCCGGGCGTCGGCTCGGCATCGCGCCGCACTCGCTGCGGGCCGTCCCGCCGCGCCAGCTCGGCGAGGTGATCGAGGCGGCAACCCGTCGAGATGCCGACATCCCGATCCATATCCATGTGGCCGAGCAGGTGCGCGAGGTGCGCGAGTGCCTGGACCTCACTGGCCAGCGTCCGGTGCAGCGGCTGTTCGAGATCGTGCAGCCCGGCCAGGCTTGGTGCCTCGTCCATGCCACGCATATGGACGACCAGGAGATGGACCGCGTGGCGACGAGTGGGGCCGTCGTGGGCCTTTGCCCTACCACGGAGGCAAATCTCGGCGACGGCGTCTTTCGCCTGGCCGATCATCTCCAGCGGCACGGGCGCATCGCCATCGGCTCCGACAGCAATGTTTGCGCATGTCCGGCCGAGGAGCTGCGACTGCTTGAGTATGGCCAGCGGCTCACCGAGCTCCGGCGGCTGGTGGGGGCTGACGAGGCCCATCCGCACGTCGGATCGCGTCTCTTCTCGGCTGCGCTGTCCGGGGGCGCTCGAGCAGCGGGGCGGCCGGTCGGCCGTCTCGCGCCGGGATACCGAGCCGATCTCGTGGTGCTCGACGAGGACGATCCCAGGCTCGTCGATCCCCACGATGACCGCCTCCTCGATGCGCTCATCTTCGCCGGCCGCGGCCTGCCTGTCCGTCACGTGATGGTGGGCGGCCGATGGCAGGTACGGGACGGCGTTCATCCGGCCCGGCACGCGATACGCAGCGACCTTCCGGTCAACGATGAGGCGGCTGCTCGCCTGAGCCCGAGCCTTCTCGAGAGCGCTGCCGTCACGTCGCAGGTGCTCGCCCTGCCATGGTCCTGTCGCGCTCCTCCTCCTTGATAGGATGGGCCTGCGAGGAGAGGGACATGACGAGGGATATCGAGACGACGATAGTGGCGGAGCGGTGTGGATCTGCGCTGCGACCGGCGGGTGACCGCCACGCATTGACCAACGCCGACGCATTCATCGAGGCGGCCCTGGAAGATCCCATCGTCCGGCTGGTGATGCGACGGGATGGCATCACCGCAGTCGATGTCGTGGAGGTGATCCGCCAAGCCCGCTTGAGGGTGGGCGCGCGGCCCTCGGGCTGGGCCGGGTCCTGAGGGCGCTAGCCGGCGGTCAGAAGCGACACCTCGATGGCAGCGTTGACGACGCAGATGAGCCCGTCGTCGAGACCGTTCGGCACCATCATGCCGCCGGGCCCGACCTCGACCGAGACCTCGCCGTGCGGCAGCGATGCGCGGACCGCCTCGATGTCGGGCGCTCCCGCTGCTGCCGGCACGCCGAGGCGCACGAGCACGCCCATCCGCGTTCTCTGACCGTCGACCAGGCGGCGCATGGCCGGCAGATAGTTGTGACCGATCGCATTCCGGACGGCACGGATGGCCGCCTTGGTGACATCCTGGCCCTGCAGGTCGACACCGGTGCCGATCTCGATGAACATCACGTCCCGCGATGGTGCCATGGCCTGATCCTCATGGTCCTGCAAGGCAACACGACACGACATGACGGATGCACACTGGCCGGCCGGCAAGCGGTCGTCTGGGAAGCGCAAGCAGAGAGCTGAACTGGAGCGCGCTGGGTGGCTGGGAGATCCAGCCACCCAGGAGCTGCTAACGACGAGAGCAGCCGACCGTGTCAGCTGTTGTTGATGCGGACACCCGACTGCTTGTCGAAGATGTGAACGGCATCGAGACGCGGCGCCAGGTTGATCTTGTCGCCGGGGCGGAAGGCGTGGCGCTCCTTGAACACCGCCTGGCATTCGTTGCCGCCCCAGCTCAGCACCACGAGGATCTCGGCGCCGGTCGGCTCGACCACGGCCACGTCGCCTGGCAGGCCGCTGTCGTTGAGCTCGAGATGCTCGGGGCGCACGCCATAGACGACCTTCTGGCCGTCCCGCCCGCCGATATTGGCCGGCAGCGGAAGCTGCGTGCCGCTGCCGGTCACTGCTACCGGCGCACCACCATTGCGCTTGATGGTGGCGTCGAAGAAATTCATGGCCGGCGAGCCGATGAAGCCGGCGACGAAGAGGTTGGCCGGCGTGTCGTAGAGCTCGAGCGGCGCGCCCATCTGCTCCACCACGCCCAGCTGCATCACGACGATCCGGTCGGCCATCGTCATGGCCTCGATCTGGTCGTGCGTGACGTACACCGACGTCGTTTTCAGGCGCTGGTGCAGCTCCTTGATCTCGGTCCGCATCTGGACCCGGAGCTTCGCGTCGAGGTTCGAGAGCGGCTCGTCGAACAGGAACACCTGCGGGTCACGGACGATGGCCCGACCCATCGCGACGCGCTGGCGCTGGCCGCCCGAGAGCTGGCGGGGATAGCGGTCGAGGAACTGGGTCAGGCCCAGGATCTGCGCCGCCCGGCCCACGCGCTCCTCGATCACGTTCTTGGGCGCGCGCGCCAGCTTGAGCGAGAACGCCATGTTCTGCTGCACGGTCATGTGCGGGTAGAGGGCGTAGTTCTGGAAGACCATCGCGATGTCGCGATCCTTGGGCGGCACGTTGTTGACCACCCGCTCGCCGATCGCGATCTCGCCCCGGCTGATCTCCTCGAGCCCGGCGATCATCCTGAGTAGCGTGGACTTGCCGCAGCCCGACGGGCCTACCAGGACGACGAACTCGCCGTCCGGGATGCTCACCTCGACGCTGTGCAGCACCTGCACAGAGCCGTAAAACTTGTCCACTTTTCTGACGTCGACTGAGGCCATGTCCCCGATTCCGCTCTATCGCGCGGTTGCTGGTCACGTGGGCGGCCGCGCTGCCGACCCCGCGTGGACCCATGCGACACGCCGCTCGCGGCTGCATTGGGCTGCCGGCGATCATGGCGACGACGGCGGGGGGCCGCAATCGACAATGGGCGATCTGGCAGAGCTTTTCGATCGCCTCGGGGCCGCATAATCCTACTGCAGGATCTTGCGCCGCAAGACTGTCGCTCGGATCGGAGGTCCGGAGCCACGACGGGGCAGCGTGCTACGACGCGGCCTGCTGGGAAGCGCAGCGTGCAGGCAGCCTCGTCGACGGCTTCAGTGGCTCGAGGATTCAGCTGGTGGCGAGGGATGGCTCCTCGACGTCGGGCTGTTCCGCGTTGGGCTCATCGCCGTGAGTGCGGATCTCGTTTGCCGCGCCGGCTGGCTCGTTGGGGCGCAGCCGCCAGCGACGGCCATCCCTCGTGGCCTTGCCCGCCTGCTCGAGCCGCAGGAGCGCTACTCGGATGGACGGCGGCTTGGCGGCGGCCCCCGATGCCTCGCTTCGCTCCTCGATATCGCGAATCGTCAGTCCCGCGATCTCGCCGGCAAGGATTCGACTGACCTGCTCCTCCACCTGACCCCGGGGCGCCCGCTTGCGGACTCCGGAGGAGGCGGGCACGCCTCGCCGTCGCTCGTTCCGCTCGCGAGCCGGTGGCGGGCCGCTTTTGGGCATGGCGCTCGCAGCCGAGAGGATCTGCTTGAGCGCATCGTTGTAGCCGGCGGCATAGGCTTCCCGGCGCGCCGCCTCGATCAGCGTTGCGATCTCGTCCAGAATCTTGTCCGCCATGCCAGAGGCCTCCCTGCCTCACGCTGCGCGGGACCGGATCACTCGCGCAGATCGTCCCAGAGCTCCTTGACCTTGGCGAAGAAGCCCTCGGATTCAGGGTGCTGGTTCGTTGGTCTCGCCCCCTGCCTGCTCGAACTCCCGCAGCAGCTCCTCCTGCCGCTTGGTCAGGTTGACCGGCGTCTCGACCATCAGCTCGACCAGCATGTCGCCGCGGGCGTGCGACTGAAGCTCAGTCATGCCCTTGGCACGCAGTCGGATCTGCTTGCCGGTCTGGGTGCCGTCGGGTACGGCGATCTTGATGCGCTTGCCCTCGATCGTCGGCACCTCGACCTGCCCGCCGAGCGCCGCCGTCGTCATCGGGATCGGCACGCGGCAGAAGAGATGGGCGCCCTCGCGCCTGAAGAGGCGGTGCGGGGCCACGCCGACGAAGATGTAGAGATCGCCCGGCTGGCCACCGCGCACCCCCGCCTCGCCCTCGCCCGAGAGCCGGATCCGGGTGCCGTCCTCGACCCCGGGCGGGATCGTGACGGCCAGGGTCTTCTCCTTCTCGACGCGTCCGGCGCCGGCACAGACCCGGCAGGGATTGGTGATCGTCCGCCCGCTGCCCTGGCAGGTCGGGCAGGTGCGCTCGACGGTGAAGAAGCCCTGCTGGCTGCGGACGCGGCCCATACCGCGACAGGTCGGGCACACGGCCGGCTCGCTCCCGCCCTCGCTGCCGCTGCCGCGGCACGCGTCGCAAGGCACCGAGGTCGGCACGCGGATCTGCGCCTTCTTGCCGGCGAACGCCTCCTCGAGCGTGATCGTGAGATTGTAGCGGAGATCGGCGCCACGGGTGGACGAGCCCCGCCGGCGGCCGCCGCCTGCGAACTCGCCGAAAAGGTCGTCGAACACGTCGGCGAACGAGGAGAAGTCGAAGCCCGCAGCGCCGCGACCGCCACCGCTCATCCCGGCCTCGAAGGCCTGGTGGCCGAACTGGTCGTAGGCGGCCCGCTTTTGCGGATCCTTCAGGATCTCGTAGGCCTCGTTGATCTCCTTGAAGCGGGTCTCCGCGGTCCCGTCGCCGGGATTGCGGTCCGGATGCCACTTCATCGCCAGCTGGCGATAGGCCCGCTTCAGCTCCCCGTCGGATGCCGACCGGGCGACGCCGAGTATCTCGTAATAGTCGCGCTTCGCCATGTCCTCTTCGTGCCTTCGGGCCCTTGGCCGCGCGCTAAGCCTCGGAACGGCAAGGGACCGGGCGCGTTACCGCGCCCGGTCCCTGTCTGTCCCACCAGATCAGCGTGATGCTCACGCCGACCGCTTCTTGTCCTCGTCCACTTCCTCGAAATCGGCATCGACCACGCCCTCGTCCTGGGCTGCGCTGCCGGCCTCCGCCGAAGGCCCCGCCTCGGGACCGCCCTGCTGCGAGCGGTACATGGCCTCGCCCAGCTTCATCGAGGCCTGGGCCAGCGCCTCGGTCTTCGAGCGCATGAGGTCGGCATCCTCGCTGTCGAGCACGCCCTTGAGGTCGCTCAGCGCCTGCTCGATCGCCGCGCGGTCGCCCGCGGCAACCTTGTCGCCGTGCTCCTTCAGGCTCTTCTCGGTCGAGTAGACGAGGCTGTCGGCATGGTTCCGCGCCTCGATGACGGCCTTGCGCTTCTTGTCCTCCTCGGCGTGCTCCGCCGCCTCCTTCACCATCTTGTCGATCTCGGTGTCGGAGAGGCCGCCCGAGGCCTGGATCCGGATCTGCTGCTCCTTGTTGGTGGCCTTGTCCTTCGCCGAGACGTTGACGATGCCGTTGGCGTCGATGTCGAAGGTCACCTCGATCTGCGGCACGCCGCGCGGCGCGGGCGGAATGCCGACGAGATCGAACTGGCCCAGGAGCTTGTTCTGGCCGAGGCCATCTCCCGCTCGCCCTGGAAGACGCGGATCGTGACCGCCGACTGGCTGTCCTCGGCGGTCGAGAAGACCTGACTCTTCTTGGTCGGGATCGTCGTGTTGCGGTCGATGATCCGGGTGAAGACCCCGCCCAGCGTCTCGATGCCGAGCGACAGCGGCGTCACGTCCAGGAGGAGGACGTCCTTGACCTCGCCCGAGAGCACCGCCGCCTGGATAGCGGCACCGATGGCCACGACCTCGTCGGGATTGACGCCCTTGTGCGGCTCCTTGCCGAAGAACTGCTTCACGCGCTCGACGACCTTGGGCATGCGGGTCATGCCGCCCACGAGGATCACCTCGTGGATGTCCGAGGCCGAGAGCCCGGCGTCCTTGATCGCCTTCTTGCAGGGCTCGATGGTCCGCTCGATCAGGTCGTCGACCAGCATCTCGAGCTTGGCCCGCGTCACCTTCATCGTCAGGTGCTTCGGGCCCGTGGCATCGGCCGTGATGAACGGCAGGTTGATCTCGGTCTGCATCGTCGAGGAGAGCTCGATCTTGGCCTTCTCGGCCGCCTCCTTGAGGCGCTGCAGGGCGAGCTTGTCGCCGCGAAGGTCGATGCCGTGCTCCTTTTTGAACTCATCGGCCATGTAGTCGATGATGCGCTTGTCGAAATCCTCGCCGCCGAGGAAGGTGTCGCCGTTCGTCGACTTGACCTCGAAGACGCCGTCGCCGATCTCGAGGACCGAGATGTCGAACGTGCCGCCGCCCAGATCGTAGACGGCGATCGTCTGGTTCGCGCCCTTGTCGAGGCCGTAGGCGAGCGCCGCCGCGGTGGGCTCATTGATGATGCGCAGCACCTCGAGGCCGGCGATCTTGCCGGCGTCCTTGGTCGCCTGGCGCTGGCTATCGTTGAAGTAGGCCGGGACGGTGATGACCGCCTTGTCGACCGGCTGGCCGAGATAGCGCTCGGCCGTCTGCTTCATCTTCTTCAGGACCTCGGCGCTGATCTGTGAGGGCGCCTTCTTCTCGCCCCGCACCTGAACCCAGGCATCGCCATTGTCACCGCGCACGATCTTGTAGGAGACCATGTCGATGTCCTTGCGGACGATCGGGTCCTCGAAGCGGCGGCCGATCAGCCGCTTGACCGCGAACAGCGTGTTCTCGGGGTTGGTCACCGCCTGGCGCTTGGCGGGCATCCCGACGAGCACCTCGCCGTCCTCGGTGAAGGCCACCATCGAGGGGGTTGTGCGCATGCCCTCCTCGTTCTCGATGACCTTGGCGTTCTTCCCCTCCATCACGGCGACGCAGCTGTTCGTCGTCCCGAGATCGATGCCGATGATCCTGCTCATTCCAACCTCTCGCGCGGAACGCGAAGCAATACGATGTTGCGATGGCGCACGAACCGCGGATGTCTCACGTCGCATGACGATGGCGGCCGCGCTCGACGTGAGGCTGATATAAGGACCGCGTCTGGGGCCTGCAACCAGCCGGCCTCACGCTGTTGCGCGGCGCGGCCCAGCTGATCGAGCGCTCTGGGCTCGAAGGTCAAACCGCGAGTGGCGAGGTGCCGAGGGAAACCTTCGACAGCCCGGTCGGCGCGGGCTCGCCCTCGGCGATCGCAGCCCAGCTGGAACGCAGCTCGCCCAGGCGTGCCGCGAGCTCGTCGCAGATCGACGGATCATCGCGGAGGTTGATCTGGACAAGTCGATGAAGAATGTAGCCATACAGCCGGTCGAGCAGGCGGGCCACCTCGCCGCCGCGCTCCAGATCGAGGACGGCCTGCAGGCTGTTGATGATGGCATGGGCCTGCATGACGTGCCGATAGCGATCCTCGACCCGCCGCTCGAGAATGGCTGCCCGCGCCTGCGCGACGCGGCGCATCGCACCGTCGTAGAGTATGACGATCTGCCTGGCCGGCGAGATCGTCTCGCTTGCCCGCCCATAGGCGGCTGCCGCACGCTGGGCCCTCTGCCCTCCCATCATCGTCGGCTCGACGCTCTCAGCTCTTGGCGCTCGAGGCGCTCATCTGCGCCTGGATCTGCGCGAGCATGGTGTTGGCGAGGGTCAAGGCGGTCTCCATGGCCGTGAATTTCTGGACGAGAAGGGCTCGCTGGGCGTCCGCCCGCTCGTTGATCGTCGCGATCTGCTTCGTGTACCCATCATCCGCCTGACCGAGGCCGTCGATCGCCTGTTGCAGGGAGCCCGGTCGAGCTGTTGAGCGCGGCTATCGAGGGCGTTGTAGAGCTGGTCGGCGATGCCTTGGCTCGTCTGCATGCGGATCGTGCTGCTGCCCTTGCCCGTCCACAGCAGCTCGAGGCCCTCGTAGGGCGTGCCCGAGGCGCCCTTGATGGTGATTCCGTCGAGCCCCGCGGGCACGCCATCGAGGGTGACGCTCTCCGGAACCCCGTCGCCGTCCGCGTCGGTGATCGCGACATCGAAGGCGTTGTCGGTGAGCGCGTTGGTGCGATTGTAGACGGCGAGCTGCGGCGACGACGACTGGAAGCCGAACGCGAGAACGTCGCGAACGCTGTCGAGATTGCTCAGCAGGTTCTGGTCCAGCGTCGACGAATTCGAGCGTCAGCTTGCCGCCGTCGCCCATGCTGATGCCGATGGCGCCCAGCGTGCACATCACGTCGCTCGACAGGCCCAGCGCCGGTCCCCCGACGATTCCGCCCAGGCGTCTGGCTCAGCGTGCGCAGCGTCCGGTCCCCGAACAGGACGGCATCCTGGCCGACCTGACCGCTCGAATCGACCGCCGACTGCTTCGCGACAAAATCGCGGAGGGCGTTGTAGGCGTCGACGAAGCCCTGGATCTGGGTCTTGATGTCGGTCAGCGACGGCTGGACATCGATGGTGACCGAGGTGCCGAGGGTCCGCCTGGTAGAGGCTGACCGTCACACCGGGCATGAGGTCGGTGATGTCGTTGCTGTCGCGCTCGACGTCGACCCCGTCGACCGTGAGGCGGGCCTTGGCGGCGGTCTGGATCTCCTGGAGGCCCATGAGGTCGGCCGCGCCCGAGCCGCCGTCGTCGAGGGTGATCGCTTTGCCGGTCTCCTTGCCGGTGAGGACGAGCCTGTAGTCGGCGGCGGAGACCTGCAGCACCGAGGCAGCCACTCCCGACTGGCCGGAGACCCCGTTGATGGCGCTCGCGAGGTCGTAGATGCCCATTGTCCCGTCGACCGCGACCGAGGCGCTCCCGCCTCCCTCGAGGCCGATAGTCGAGCCTGCCGCTGAAGGCAGCGCCGCCGTTCCACGCATCGGCGAGGCTGGTGCCGGCGCCATCGACGCTCGTCGCGGCGAGCTTGGCTCGCTGTGGCCAGCTGCTCGACGATTATCGCGAAGCTGCCGACCGAAGCCTTGTTGTCGACGGCGACGCCCAGGAGCTGACCGGGCGCTCGTCCAGCCGCTGGAGCTGAGATAGGCCTCCTTGCTCTCGAACACGTTGCTCTGGATGCCGAGCGCGCCCTGGCGGGCTGCGAAGGCCGTCGGCCGCCGATTGGAGGTTGGATAGCAGGGTCTGCAGATCGCCATAGGCGGCGACCCTCGCCTGGTTGGTCGTGATCTTCTGCTCGAGGCGCACCGCCGGCCGGATCGCCGCGTCGTAGGCCGCCTGGACGATCGCATCCGTATCCATGTTGGAGCTTGTACCGATGAGCCGGCTCGTGCCGCTCGCCGTGCTGAGGCTGCCGAGGCTGAGGGAGCTCGTGGTCATCGGTCGCGTCCGTGGCTCAGGCATCGAGGCGGAGGAGAGGGGCGGCGCTCTGCTGCCGGGCGGCCGCGAAGAAGCGCAGGAGGGCGTCCGGCGGGGATTGGTGCAGCACCTCGCCCGTGCGGCTGTCCGCCACACGCAGGACGTAGTGCCCCGATGCCGCGTCGCGGAAGCCCGTCACCTGAATGTCCCGATCTGCATGGTGGCTCCGTGCGGCGGCCTCCACCGCGGCCGCTGCCGTCTGATCGAGGGATTCCCGCTCCGGAGACGGCTGCGCCGATGCGGATGGGGGCCGGTCGGCACGCCGCGGCCATCGCGCGTCGTCGCCAGCGCGCCGCTTGCGCCACCGATCGAGGCCATGGAAGAGAGGGGGCCGAGCATGGCCATCTAGCCCTTGGGCGTGCAGGGGGCGGCATTGCCGCCCCCTGGCGATGCCTACTGGAGCAGCCGGAGCAGCGACTGCGGCATCTGGTTGGCCTGCGCCAGCATCGCCACGGAAGCCTGCATCAGCACCTGCTTGGAGGTGAAGTTGCTCATCTCCGAGGCCATGTCGACGTCCATCAGCGTCGAGCGCGCCGCGTCGAGATTCTCGGCTCGAGGTGGCGAGATTGGCGGACGCGAAGTCGAAGCGGGACATCAGCGCGCCGACATCCGCGCGCTCGGCGTTCAGCTGGGCGATGGCGCCATCGAGGATGTCGCCGGCCCGGACCGCGTCGGCCGAGGTGCGCGATGGTGGCGGCATTGCCGGAGCCGTCGGCGTCGGCGAGCGAGTAGGTGCCGCTCGCGTCCTTGAGCGCGTCGGTCTTGATCGAGCTGATGCTGACGTCGATCGTGTCCGTCGAGGCCACGCCGACCTGGAAGCTCAGCGAGCCGTTGGCGACGGTCGCCGTGTTGTTGGCCGAGATGTCGCTGCCGGCGGCGCTGAGGTCGACGTTCTTGAGGTCGACCTCGAGGCCGAACTGGGCGAACGAGACGTTGCCGGTGTAGCTCGTGTCGGTGTCGTCCAGGGTCACCGTCTGCGCCTTGGCGCCGGCGCCGGAGCCCTGCTGCACAGTGAGGTCGCCGGTGGTGTGGTCGTAGGTGACGGTGTAGTCGCCGGCCTGCGCGCCGCTCGTGGCCTTGAGCTCGACGCTGCCCGAGCCGTCGATGGCCGTGCCGATGGCGCTGAAGCTCGCCGTCAGGTTCCCGCCGAGCAGGACCGTGTTGTTGAACTTGGTCTGGTCGCCGATGGCGTCGATCTGCTTGGCGAGCGCCTGGAACTCCTTGTCGAGGAAGCCGCGCTCCGTGTCGCCGACCGAGCCCGACTGGGCCTGGACCGAGAGGGCCTTCATGCGCATCAGGATGTCGGACACCTGGGAGAGGCCGCCGTCGGCGACCTGGAGGAGGCTCGACGCCTGGCCGGCATTGACCTGAGCCTGCTTCAGGGCGGTCACGTCGGCCTTGATCTTGGTGCCGACCGCGAGCGAGGCCGCATCGTCGGAAGCGCGGACGATCCTCGAGCCCGAGGACAGCTTGGAAAGCGAGTTGGTCGCGTCCGTGTTGTTCTTCGCGAGATAGCGAAGCGCCGTGGCCGCTGCCGTGTTGGTGGTGCCCGTGAGGGTCATCGAGCGTCTCCTTCTACATGAAGCGAGCTCCGCCTGTCGGCGGAAGGTACGGCCGGCTATGTGCCGTCCGGCCGACCATGGCGGTCGGCGCATCGATGGAAAGCAACCGTCATGCCAAGGCCCTCGCCCCCGCCTCCCGCTCGGCGAGACCGGCCCTCTGGCTGCTCGAGGCGGCAGAAATTGCCGAGCCAGCGATGCCGGGCCCCGGCAAGTTCTGCCGGGTCCGGCCAGCGCCGCTTGCCGCGTCGCGGCCGGCGCTAGAAGAGCCGGCTACCGTTGGCGACGGCGCGCTCGGGGCCAATCAGCACGACCCGGCCTTCGCTGTCCGGAAAGCCCAGCACCAGCACCTCCGACCTCACCTTGGCCACCTGCCGCGGCGGGAAGTTGATCACCGCCGCGACCTGACGGCCGAGGAGATCCTCCGGCCGATAGAGGGACACGATCTGAGCCGAGCTCGTCTTCCGCCCGACCTCCGGCCCAAAGTCGATCTCCAGACGGTAGGACGGCTTGCGCGCTTCCGCGTTGAGCGTTGCCGCGACGATGGTGCCGACGCGGATATCGACCTTCAGGAAATCGTCAAAGCCGATCGTCATGGGCGGGCTCGGTGGCTGGATTGAGCGACGCTGCGGCGGAGGTGCCGCCGAACCCTAGCCGAGCGACCCGGAGGGTCAAGCGCCAGCGGTCGGCGCTCCGCCCAGCTCCTCCACGCTCACAAGCGCCCGCCGGCTGAGGATCTCCAGCGCGTCGAGCTGCGGCTTGGCAAGGAGACCATAGAGATGCTGGGCATTGCCCATCATCCGCTCCAGGCACCGGCGCTGGAGCTCGAGGCGCTGCTCGATCCGCCGGGCCGGGTCCGTCTCGCTCATGATCTCCCGTGAGCACGCGATGCTGTCCTGCATCGACTGCTCGAGAAAGCGCAGCTCATGCTGCAGGGCCACCTGAGCGGCCTCCATGAGGCGCTGATTGGCGAGCATGCAGGCGGCCAGATTGCGCTGCTGGACCGCCATGAGGGTCGACCAGGCGTTGGCACCGATCCCAGACAGGTCCCAGCCCTCGGGTCGGGCCTCCGGTGCCTCCGACGGTCGTCCATACGGGCGGTCGGCGTGGCTGGACCCTGGCTCCATCGTCGCGGATTCAGCACGCGTCTTGGCCGTTGCTGCGCTCATCGCTCGCCTCCCGACACAGGCATGATCATGCGAATCGTCTGCCAGGATACGATAGCGCCGCTGCGGGCCAAAACCATTTCTGGTTGATATCGGCCCGATGTGCTCGCGGCCGGGATGCTAGGAGGGGGCGGGCTCCGCGCCGGGCTCGGCCGCCGGCCTCCCGCTCGCCCGCCGCCGTGCCCGGGCAGCCCACCGACCGAGCTGCTCGACCTGCTGCAGACGCTTGTCGAGCTCGGCCAGCGTGTTCGCGAGGTCAGGCGTCGTGTCGTCGAGCCAGACGCCGAAGGTCCGGGCGTAGACCAGCATCAGCACGCGGCGCGCGGCACGCGCCTTGAAGCCGGTCAGCCCCGCCTCGCTCGCATCGACGAGCCAGGCGGCAGCGCGGTCGAGATTGCCGAAGGCGATGAGGTGCGCCATCGGGTCGAGCCGCGCCTCACGACCGATCACGCGCAGGCCCTCCTTGAAGGGATCCATGGCCTCCAGCCGTCGCATGACGAGCTCGAAGATGCGCTCTCTCGGCCCGAGGTCGGCCAGCTCCGCCGGCGGCACTGCCAACATCGCCTCGTCTGCCCGCCTGCCCAGGGCACAGAGCAGGCTGGCCCGGCTCGGCAGCTCGGCATAGACCTCGGCGAGCGAGCAGCCCCTCCTCCTCGCCAGCTCGGTGAAGCTGAACGCATGCCAGCCCTCGACGGCGATCAGGCCGAAGGCGTCCTCGAGCAGTGTTGGCTTGCTCGTCTTCCTGGCCATCGGGCTCTCCTCCTTGCTCCGCGAGCGCGGCGGGACGTGTCTGCGTCGGCGGCGCTCAGGCGAGCTCGCGCGACCGCTCCGTGGCCGCCGCGATCGCTCGATCAAACAGCTCCTGCAGCGCGCCGTCGGCCATTAGGACGCCCAGCGCCGCCTGGGTCGTGCCGCCGGGGCTCGTTACGTTCGCCCGCAGCTGTGCCGCCGGCTCAGGGCTCAGGCGGGCGAGTTCGCCGCTGCCCGACACGGTTGCTCGGGCCAGCCGCATGGCCAGCTCCTCGGGCAGCCCCTGCCTCTGCGCCGCAGCCGCCAACGCCTCGATCAAAAGGAAGACATAGGCGGGACCGCCGCCCGACATGGCGGTCACGACGTGCATCAGCTCCTCGTTCTCGACCCAATGCACCTCGCCCACGGCCCCGATCAGCGCCTCGGCCTGCGCCCGCTGAGCGGCGCCGGCATGACGATTGGCGCAGAGGACGCTGGCTCCACGGCCGACCGCCGCCGGCGTGTTGGGCATGGCCCGTATGACGGCAACCGCACCATAGAGACCTTCGAATGTGGCGATCGTCTTGCCGGCGACGATCGACAGAACAATTGTGCCGGGGCCGACATGTGGGCGCAGCGACGGCGCAGCCTCACCCAGGCTCTGCGGCTTGACGGCGATCACGAGGGTCGCTGCGACCAGATCCGGCGGAAGCTCCGCGGCGCTTGCCACGGCGTGCGTGCCGAGGGCGCTCAGCGCACCGGCCCGCTCGGCATTGGGCTCGACGATGTGGATCTCGTCGGCCGGCATCCCTGCGCGCAGCCAGCCCTCCAGCAGCGCACCACCCATCTTGCCGCCGCCGGCGAGGACGATGGGGCCCCGGATGCGATCCATGCCCTCAGGCCTCGCCCTCGGTCTCGAGCATGGCAGCCACGATCGCATCGCCGGCGCTCTTCCCGCCCCAGATCACGAACTGGAAGGCGGGATAGAAGCGATCGCACTCGGTCGTGGCGATATCGATCAGGTCCTCGATCAGCTCGCCGCTGGCCGCCATCCCCTCGCGGAACATGAGCGCGTGGCGGAAGACGGGCAGGCCCTCCTCCGACCAGATCTCGAAATGACCGAGCCACAGCTTCTCGTTTGCCATGGCGAGGAGCGCGTGAACCCGGTCCCGCTTCTTCGCCGGCACCTTCATGTCGAGCGCGCAGGACAGCTGGAGCACCCCCAGCTCGGGATGCCAGCCGAACCACAGCTTATACTGGCACCACTGGCCGGCGATCTCCGCGGCCAGCTCCTCGTCACTCTGTCGATGAAAGGGCCAGTCGTGGGCGAGAGCCAGCTTCTCGATCAGGTCGAGCGGATTGCTGGTGCTCTCTTGGATCTCGATTGTGGTCATGGACACGGAGGAAGTCACTCCACAAGGCGTGGCGTCCGGCCGGGGTCGGCATCGCCGGTAGGGGAAAAGGCGATGCGACGAGAGCACGTCCCGGTGGACCGGAACGTGCCAAACACGGCCGCGGGTTACAAGCGCCGGGCGATCAGCCCTCCGGCTCGTCCGTCGACGCCGCCTTCCTCGAGGAGCGCCGGGCCGCGGGTCGCTCGCTGCTGCGCTTGAGCAGGTCGAGCTCGGCCTCGAGGGCGATCACGCGCTCCTCGAGCCTCTCCTGCTCGGTGCGGGCCTTGGCCGCCATCGCCTTCACGGCGTCGAGCTCCTCGCGGGTGACGAGATCCATCTCGTTCGCCAGCCGCTCGAGGCGCTCGCGGAAGCGGCTCTCCACCTCGTCCTTGAGCCCACCCAAGGTGTGGAACGCCCCGGTCGCCACCTTCGCCAGGTCATCGAAGAAGCGGTTCTCGGTCTGCATCGTGTCCTCCTCTACCCAAGGCGCGGACGAGTATCGGGTCCATATGAGGCAGCCCTACGCCAGGCAGCAAGCCGGCCGCATCCCTTGCGAACACCCGACCGGGCTCGTAAGAGCGGCCCACCCCGCCTCGAGCCAGGGTCCGGCGCCTTGTCCTTCCTCGCGATCCCATTCCCGCAGCTTGACCCGATCATCGTTCAGTTCGGCCCGTTTGCCATCCGCTGGTACGCGTTGGCCTATATTGTGGGGCTGCTCCTCGGCTGGCGGCTGGTTCGCCGCCTGGTGATGCGTCCCGGCTGGAACCTGACGGGCGAGGCCGTCGACGATCTGCTGTTCTACACGACCCTGGGTGTCATCCTGGGCGGTCGGATCGGCTACATCCTCTTCTACAATCTGCCCCACTATCTGAGCCATCCTCTGGACATGCTGGCCGTCTGGCACGGCGGCATGTCCTTCCACGGTGGTCTCATCGGCGTCATCACGGGAGCCTGGTGGTTCAGCAGGAAGCAGCAGGTTGCCGTGCTGGAGGTCGGCGATGCCCTGGCGGTGGCGACGCCGATCGGCCTCTTCCTCGGCAGGCTCGCCAACTTCGTCAACGGCGAGCTCTGGGGCCGGCCGACCGACGTGCCCTGGGCCATGGTCTTTCCGACCGGGGGCCCCGTGCCGCGTCATCCGAGCCAGCTCTACGAGGCCGCGCTCGAGGGCATCGTCCTCTTCATCATCATGCAGATCTTCGGCTGGCGGCCGCGGCGGCCGGGAAGCGACGGGCTCCTCGGCGGCATCTTCCTCACCGGCTATGCGACCTTCCGGTTCACGGTCGAGTTCTTCCGCGAGCCGGACCCGCAGCTGGGCTTCATCATCAGCTGGCTGACCATGGGGCAGCTTCTCTGTATCCCGATGTTCTTGGCCGGCGTCTTCCTCATCGTGCGCGCCCGGCGACGCATGGCCGGCGTCGCGAGCGCGCATCCGAAAGCGGCATGACGCCGCTCGGCCGACGCATCGTCCGGCTCATCCGGGACGAGGGGCCCATCGGGATCGACCGCTACATGGCGATCGTGCTGGGCGATCCCGCCCATGGCTATTATGCCACGCGCGACCCCCTGGGCGCCGCCGGAGATTTCGTGACGGCCCCCGAGATCTGCCAGATCTTCGGCGAGCTTCTGGGGCTCGGGCTCGCCCACTATTGGCAGGAGCTGGGCGCTCCAGCACTGGTTCGCCTCGTCGAGCTCGGGCCGGGCCGCGGCACGCTGATGGCGGATCTGCTGCGGGCTACGCGCGCCGTTCCCGGTTTCCACCAAGCGATCCGGCTGCATCTGGTCGAGGCCAGCCCCGTCCTCAGGAGCCGGCAGGCCGAGGCGCTCGGGGCGTCGGGGGCAGCCTGGCATGGCTCTCTCGACGAGGTGCCGGACGACGCGCCGCTCCTCCTCGTCGCGAACGAGTTCCTGGACGCGCTGCCGGTCCGTCAGCTCGTGCGCAGGGAGGGCGGGTGGCTCGAGCGGGTGGTGGCGGTTGACGAGGCGGGCACGCTCGGTCTCGCCACAGTTGGCATGCCGTTGCTGCCCCGGCGGGCAGGCGACCCGATGCCGGGCTCGATCGTGGAGGTCGCGCCGGCGCGTGAGGCGCTGACGGGTGAGGTGGCGCGGCGCCTCACGGAGCGTGGCGGCCTGGCGCTGCTGATCGACTATGGCGACGCGGAGATTGCGGGTGACACCCTGCAGGCTGTGAGGGGCCATGCGCCTGTCTCCCCCTTCGAGGCGCCCGGCACCGCCGACCTGACGAGCCACGTCGACTTCGGGGCGCTGGCGCGCGTGGCGCGTCGCGTCGGCGCCACTGCCTGGGGCCCTGTCCAGCAGGGCGCTCTGCTTGGCCGGCTGGGTATCGAGGCGCGGCTCGGGGGCCTGATCGAGCGGGCGACGCCGGCTCAGGCGGAGGCGCTGATCGCCGGTGCCCGGCGGCTGGTCGAGCCCGGAGCGATGGGAGCCCTCTTCAAGGCGCTGGCGCTGACGGGCCGGGATGGGCCGATGCCGGCAGGCTTCACGAGCGAGGAGAGGGCGAGCGCATGATCGTCGAGTCGGCGAGCCTCGCTGTGGCGGCACCAGTCCGGCATGCCTTCTTCACCCGTCGTGGCGGGGTCAGCGAGGGGCCGTGGGCCTCCCTCAACATGGGCCTCAAGAGCGGCGACGATCCGGTACGGGTGGGTCGCAACCGTGCGATCGCCATGGAGCGTCTGGGGATGGGCGGGGATCGTCTCGTCACGCTTCGCCAGGTGCACGGCAAGGTGGCGCTGCGCGTCTGCCAGGCTGTGCCCACGACGTCGCTGCCGGAGGGTGACGCGTTGGTCACCACCGTGCCGGGCCTGGCCATCGGCGTGCTCAGCGCCGACTGCGCGCCGATTCTCCTCGCCGATCCGGAGGCTGGAGTCGTCGGAGCGGCCCATGCTGGCTGGCGCGGCGCGCTTGGGGGGGTGATCGAGGCGGTCGTCGCGGCGATGGTGGAGGCCGGCGCCGAATCGACGCGGATCAGGGCAGCCGTAGGGCCGTGCATCAGCCGGCGATCCTACGAGGTCGGCGCCGACTTTCGAGGCCGCTTCGAGGCCGAGGATCCGGAGAGCGATCGGTTCTTCGCTGATGGCGCCCGAACCGGACGTCCCCATTTCGATCTCGAGGGCTACGCGGCGCTCAGGCTCGCCCGGGCCGGCGTCGGATCGGTCGAGACCCTCGGTCGCGATACCTGCACCGAGCCCGACGCATTCTTCAGCTGGCGTCGGCTCTGCCAGGAGGGTGGTGGCAGGCTCGGCCTGCAGCTCTCGGCCATCGCGCTCGCGCCTTAGATGGCGCCTCCGCTCATTCACCCGACTGAAGCAGGAGGCCGGCGTCGCGCGCGCTCCTGAACAGGCGCACGAAGATCAGGCCCGCAAGGGCAAGCCAGGCCACGACGCTGACGATAGCGATCACGAAGAGGCCGCGGTCGAAGTGGTGGTCGACCAGCACCGCGCGCATCCCTTCGAACACCGGGGCCGACGGCAGCAGCCAGGCGATCCAGCGAACCGGCAGGGGCAGCGTGGCGATCGGATAGTAGACGCCGGACAGCGGCTGCAGAAAGAAGACCGCGGCCCAGGCGAGGCTCTCGGCGCCGAGGCCGAGACGCAGGATGAGGCCTGCGATGATGAGCCCGATCGCCCATCCGAAGAGCAGGAGCACCGCGAAGAACGGGATGAGGGCCCACCCCAGCGCACCCACGAGCCAGAAATGAAAGATCGGGACCGCCAACAGGGTTGCGCCGCCGACGCCGATGGCGACGCGGATGAAGCTTATCCCGACGATGGCGCCGACCAGCTCGATCGGGCGCAGCGGGCTCACGAAGAGATGGCCCAGATGGCGCGCGTACATCTCCTCGAGGAAGGCGAGCGAGAAGCCCAGCTGCCCCCGGAAGAGGGCGTCCCAAAGCAGCACGGCCGAGAGAAAGATGCCCGCCGCCTGGGCCACGAAGCTGCTCTCGCCGACCAGGAATTGGGTGATCAGGCCCCAGAGCACCATCTGCACCGTCGGCCAGTAGACAAGGTCGAGCAAGCGCGGCCAGGAGCCCAGCAGCAGATAGAGGTGGCGGCGCAGGATGCCCCGCATCCGCCTGAGCGAGAGGAGCAAGGGGCTCACACCGAGGCTGCGGCGCGGCGGTCGCGGGCGATGTCGAGAAACACCTCCTCGAGCGAGTCGCGGCCGAAGCGGTCGATCAGCTCGGCAGGCGCTCCCTCGTCGACCAGTCGCCCGGCCCGCAGCATCAGCACGTGGTGCGCAAGGCGCTCGACCTCGAGCATGTTGTGGGAGGCGAGCAGGACCGTCGCGCGGGTCTGGCGCTGGTACGCCTGCAGCCAGCCGCGGAGATGATCGGCCGTATCAGGATCGAGCGAGGCGGTGGGCTCGTCGAGCAGCAGGAGCTCCGGCCGGTTGATGAGCGCCTTCGCCAGCAGGACACGGGTCTTCTGGCCGGCCGAGAGCTTGCCCGTCGGGCGGTCCATGAACGCCTCGAGGTCGAGCTCCGCCGCCAGCTCCTCCAGCCGATCCCGCGGCCGTGGGATCCCGTAGAGGTCGGCATAGACAGTGAGGTTCTGGCGCACCGAGAGGCGCATCGGCAGGTCGACATAGGGGCTCGAGAAGTTCATCCGGTGCAGGACACGATAGCGGTTCGCCGGCACCGGCTCGCCCAGGAGCTCGATCTGGCCGCTGGTCGGCTGGAGGAGGCCGAGCAGCATGGCGATGGTCGTCGTCTTGCCTGCACCATTGGCGCCCAGCAATGCCATCGTCAGGCCACGGGGCACCGTGAAGGAGAGGTTGTCGACGGCCAGGACATCGCCGTAGCGCTTGAAGAGGCGCTGGACGTTGATCGCCGGCCCGGCATCGGCTCCGGGATCCACGTCAGTCGCTCCCAAGCCGCCCCTGCTCGCGATAGTATCGGGCAGCTCCCGCATGCAGGGGGATCGGAATGCCGTCCAGCGCCGATGCCAGCTTGATGTCCGCACCGCGCGGATGCGCGGCCGCCAGCCGCTCGGCCGTCTTGGGATCGAACAGCACCACCAGCAGCTCGTAGGCGAGGTCGTCGTCGAGCCAGGTCGGCGCCAGCCACAGCGCCTCGACGCCGATGGTGTCGACCTCGGGAAGATCGCCATAGGTTCCGGCTGGGATGTGCGAGCGCGCGAGGAACTCCGAGCTCGCCAGCAGCCGCTCGACGGGCGGCCCCGTTATCGACACGAGGGTCGCGCCGTGCTGCCGCACAGCCTCGTCCACGAGCGGGAAGGGATAGCCACCGACGATGAAGGCGGCGTCCACCCGGCCGCCGGCCATGGCGTCGAGCGAGGCGGCCGGCTTCAGATAGAGCGGCACGATATCGGAAGCGCTCAGACCGAAGGCGTCGAGCACGAGCATCGCGTCGGTGAGGGTCCCAGAGCCTTGCTCGTCGACGGCAACCTGCTTGCCGCGCAGATCGGAGACCTTCGTGATGCCCGCATCCCGTCGCGCGATGAGATGCAGCGTCTCGGGATAGAGGCTGCTGAGGGCCCGCAGGGCCTTGGCAGGCTGTCGGCCGGAGAAGGAGCCGCTCCCCACATAGGCATTATAGGTGACGTCGCTTTGCACGAAGCCGCTGTCGAGATCGCCCGCCAGGATCCCAAGGATATTCGCGACCGAGCCCGCCGAGGATACGACCACCGCCGCTAGTCCGGGTACCCCGCACCCATCGCTCGCCTTGCAGGGGGGCAGGCCAGGCGGACGGCTCAGCGCGTCGGCGAGAACGCTTCCGATCATGAAGTAGGTGCCGCTGACCCCGCCCGTGCCGATCCGAAAGAAGCGCGCCTCCTGGCCATGCGCCCGCTGCACGGCCACGGAGGCGAGCGCGACCAGGCTGGCGGGGATCACTCGGAGGAGGCTGCGGCGGGTCGGCGTGGGGCAGGGCACGCGCGAGGGGCCTAGCTTGCCCGAACGGTATGGCCGTCGATGACGCGAAGAACGGCATCATCGACGATCCGCTCGAAATGCAGGTCCAACCCCTCCTTCGTCAGCCAGCGTCGATAGATCTGCAGCTCGTAGCGGCCATCGTCGAGGATCACGAAGGAGTAGACGAAGAGCCCGTGGTCGTCGAGCACGGCCCATTGGACCGGGTCGCCGCCCATCGGCTCCATCTCCTCATGCTCGCGGAACGGATTGTATGCCTTCGCCTCGACGAAATAGCCGGGGCCGGAGCCGGGCACCATGATGACCTGGCTGACGCGGCGCTCGAACTCCGGGCAGGTCGCGCCTGCCCTGCACCAGGGTGACGTTGGTCCAGGTGATCCGGAAGCCAGAGCTCTCGTAGGGCGCGATGACGATGTCGACATCGCGCTGCTCCTTCGTCCCCTTGTGGGTGTCGGTCGACTGGGCAACGCCGACATAGATGCCGAAGAATGCCTTGAGATCGGCGGCGGCGTGAGCCCTCATGGGCGACGCCAGGAGGGCGGCGGCCGACGCGGTAGCGAGCGTGAGGAGATGGCGGCGGCGCAACGAAGCCTAGCCTCCCTGCTTGGTCAGCATGGCGTGAGACCTGGCCACTGGCTGCTCGTGGCGACGCTCGGAGATCGTCACCTCGAGCTGATCACCTTTGCGGGCGGCGGCGAGTTCGATCGAGGTGGAAGGCCCCAGAATCGAGATCGAGCCGGTAGACGACGATGCCGTCCGGCGTGGTCCGGGCCCAGATGAGCGGCGCGCCGGTGAGGGGGTCCGCCACGCGGGACGACGTGAACAAGGAGAATATCGAGCCGGATCCGCGCGTTGGCGCCTCATAGACCCCCGGATGCCCGTCGGGGACGAGGCCCGCGTCAAAGAAAGCCTGTCCACTCGTGACGGTGACATGGAAACCGTCGCCGTCGGGCGCGACGACCAGGGTGAGGCTCTTGCCAAGGCTGGAGACCCCGCCGCTCTCCGTCTCGAGTGGGCCGCTCCAGCGGCCGGCCACCACAGCGGCGCCATCGGCAGCCACCGCGGATGTCACGTCGCCGATCGCCAGGGTGAGCAGCGCGACGATGAGAAGGCGAGGATGCATGGGGCCTGTGACCGCGGATTGTCGGGACAAAGCCATCCCTGGATTGGCACTTGTGGATATCAGGTCGTACCTCAGCCCTCAAGCCGATCGCCGCGCGCGATCAAGCCCATGCGATCTCGATGGTTGCTGCGGCCAGCTGCAGGGTGCCATTTCACGCTGGCGGGCCAGCCCGTGCCGAGCCTAGGCTCCCGCAGTCGTGGCTTCAGGGGAGGCAGGTCGTGCTGGTCGGCGTGCCCAAGGAGATCAAGACGCACGAGCACCGTGTCGGGCTCGTGCCATCGAGTGTTCGCGAGCTGACCCATCACGGTCACGAGGTGCTCGTCGAGACCGGAGCAGGCGCGGGCATAGGCTTCGACGATGGTGCCTTCAAGGCCGCCGGCGCCAGGATCTGCTCGTCGGCCGCCGAGATCTTCGGCCCGGCCGAGCTGATCGTGAAGGTCAAGGAGCCGCAGCCCGGCGAATGGGCCATGTTGCGGCAGGGCCAGATTCTCTTCACCTATCTGCACTTGGCCGCGGACCGGCCGCAGGCCGAGGGGCTGCTGGCCTCGGGGTGCATCGCTGTCGCCTACGAGACGGTCACCGATCGGCGCGGCCGGTTGCCGCTGCTCGCGCCGATGAGCGAGGTGGCCGGGCGGATGAGCGTTCAGGTCGGCGCCCATTGCCTCGAGAAGATGCAGGGTGGTGCCGGCATCCTGCTGGGCGGGGTGCCGGGCGTCCATGCGGCCAAGGTCGTCGTCCTGGGCGGTGGCGTCTCCGGCACCAACGCCATTCGGATGGCGATGGGCATGGAGGCGCAGGTCTATGTGATCGACAAGTCTCTGGAGAGGCTCTACGAGCTCGACTTCCAGTTCGGACCGATGCTCAACACGATCTACGCCACGGTCGACGCGATCGAGCGGCACGTGACCACGGCCGATCTCGTGATCGGCGCTGTCCTGGTACCCGGCGCCGCGGCGCCGAAGCTCATCACGCGGGAGATGATGGCGGCGATGCGGCCGGGCTCGGCCTTCGTCGACATCGCGATCGACCAGGGCGGGTGCAGCCAGACATCGCGGCCCACGAGCCACGCCGATCCGACCTATGTCGAGGAGGGCGTGATCCACTATTGCGTCACCAACATGCCGGGTGCCGTTGCCCGCACCTCGACCTTCGCGCTCAACAACGCGACCTTGCCCTTTGTCCTGGCCTTGGCGGGGAAGGGCTGGCGGCAGGCCTTGGCCGACGATGCGCACCTGGCCCAGGGCCTCAACATCGCCGACGGCCGGCTCACCTACGAGGCGGTGGCCCGCGATCTCGGCCTGCCATGGACGCCGACGGCCGCGGTGCTCGGCTCGGCGTAGAGACCAGGCCTAACGCAGGTTCTTGATCTGGGGGCCCCAGAGCCCGACCTCGCGAGAGCGGGCGAGCTGCTCGAGCGCCCGGTACTCGGGAGGGGCGTTGGCGGCGGCCATGCCCCAGCCCTGCTCGATCATCCAGGCGCCGAGATCCTCAGGCGGCTCGAAGAGGCGGTCCGTCTTCTGCGTGCAGATCGCCGTCAGGGAGCCGTCCTGCAGGCGGCCCGCCGGTGTGCAGTGAACGAAGCCGGTCACCTTGAAGGCTAGGGCCAGAACCGACGAGGCGCCGCACCGGGGCGGCTGGATCGAGGTGCGGCAACGACGGTCGAGAAGGGGGACATAGACCCCGAAGAGGCGGACCGTCTGTCCGTTGATCGAGAGGCTGCCATCGTCCTGGACGCGAGCCAGGCCCTCGATCGCGGCGGCCCGGCCTTCGGTTGCTCCTCCCAGCAGGAACAGCAGGGCAAAGGCGAGGGCAGCAGCCCCTAGTCGTAGATCGGAAAGCGGTCGCATAGCGCCGCCACGCGTGCCTGCGCGGCCTGCTCCGCGATGGCGTTGTCGTCCGCATGGGCGGCGAGACCATCGAGCACATCGCTGATCAAATGGCCGATCTCCTGGAACTCCACCACGCCGAAGCCTCTGCTGGTCCCGGCGGGGGTGCCGAGGCGGATGCCCGAGGTGACGGTCGGCTTCTCCGGATCGAAGGGAATGCCGTTCTTGTTGCAGGTCATCTGCGCCCGCTCGAGCGCCGCCTCGGCGGCGTTGCCCTTGACGCCCTTGGGACGCAGGTCGACGAGCATCAGGTGGTTGTCGGTGCCGCCAGAGACGATGGCACAGCCGCGCTCGATCATGACCGCGGCGAGCGCCTTGGCGTTCTCGATGACAGCCTTGCTGTAGAGCTTGAAGTCGGGCCTCAGGGCCTCGCCGAAGGCCACCGCCTTGGCGGCGATCACATGCATCAGCGGTCCACCCTGCAGCCCCGGGAACACCGCCGAGTTGACCTTCTTGGCGATCTCCTCGTGGTTGGTCAGGACCATGCCCCCTCGCGGGCCCCTCAAGGTCTTGTGGGTCGTCGTGGTCACGACCTGCGCATGCGGCAGCGGCGATGGATGCAGGCCGGCAGCGACGAGGCCCGCGATATGCGCCATGTCGACCATCAAGATGGCGCCCACTGAATTGGCGATCGCGCGGAAGCGCGGGAAGTCGATGACACGCGAATAGGCCGAGGCGCCGGCGATGATCATCCGCGGCCGGTGCGCCTGCGCCTGCCGCTCGACCTGGTCGTAGTCGATGAGCCCGTCCTCGGGGCGCACGCCATAGTGCACCGCGTTGAACCACTTGCCGGACATCGCCGGGCGGGCGCCGTGCGTCAGGTGGCCGCCCGCGGCGAGGTCCATGCCGAGGATCGTCTCGCCGGGCTTCAGGAGGGCCAGCATCACCGCACCGTTGGCCTGCGCGCCCGAATGCGGCTGAACATTGGCGAAGCTGCAGTCGAAGAGGCGCTTGGCTCTCGCGATGGCGAGGCTCTCGGCCTCGTCCACATGCTCGCAGCCGCCATAGTAGCGCTTCCCGGGATAGCCCTCGGCATACTTGTTGGTGAGGACCGAGCCCTGGGCCTCGAGGACGGCGCGGCTGACGATGTTCTCGCTGGCGATGAGCTCGATCTGCTGCTGCTGGCGGCGCAGCTCGGCTGTGAGCGCGGCGAAGAGTCTCCGGATCGGTCTCGGCCACGCCGGCGCCGAAGAAGCGCTGAGCGCCCGCCAGCTCGGATGGTCTCTGAAGCTCGGCCATGCATCCGCTCCTTCGCCGCTCTGACTAGCGGGGCACATGTGCCGCTACAGCCGCTTTGGCGCAAGAGCCGGACCGGGCGCGACGCCGACCGCGCCCGCGCTGCCGCCGGCGACGGTGGCCTCAGTCGGTGCCGCGAGCCTTGCTCGATGCCATGAGCTCCTCCAGCCAGTCGGGAATCTGCAGCCCTCCCTTGACGGCCGCCAGCATCTTGCCCTCCGCCGCCTTCACCGCCTCCAGCCGGGCCAGGACAGCCTTGGCGTTCGCCAAGGGGATGGTGGCGACACCGTCCTCGTCGCCGAGCACGAGATCGCCGGAGCTGATCTGCCGGCTGCCGATGACCACCGGCAAGCCCACCGTTCCGGGGCCGCTGCGGACACAGGAGTCCGGGTTGATGCCGGCGGCGAACACGGGCAGCCCAACCTCGCGGAGGCCGGCGAGGTCGCGCACGTGGCCGTCCGTGACGAGCGCGGCGATCCCCTTGTTGCGCATCATCCCGGCCAAAAGGTCACCGCAGACGCCCGAGCCGCTGAAGCCGTCCGTCGCGGCGATGACGACGTCGCCCGGGCGTGCGACGGCGAGGGCGCCGAAGATGGCGAGATTGTCGTTCGGTCCGCACCAGCAGGTCACGGCCGTCCCGGAGCAGCGGGTCAGCCCGTCGTTCCCCGGGAGTACGGGCTTGATCCTGGCGCCGAGGGATGCGCGCCCATCCTGCGCATCGACGAGCCAGCCCGTGCTGGCCGCGGCGACCGCCTCGAGCTCGGCCTTGCTCGGCCGTGCGAAATTCCGACTGACCGTCAACAGCGCTGGCTCTTCGAGCATCGATCTGTCCTCCCTTTGATGAGGCGGCATTGTGCCTGCCCGTCGGGCGACTTGTGAAGCCACGACGAAAAATCCACCCTGCCCGTGCAAGCACATTGACGATTTCGCGCGGTTCGTCATACTTCCATGCAACTTCCCCGATCATGGTTATCTATCGACGTGCGCCGCTGGCATCCCGTCACGAAGGTTCTCCTCGCCGTCGCCCTGCCGGCCGTGCCCTATTTGCTGATCACCTCACGGGAGACCAGCTCGGTGGCCGCCGTCGCCGCGGTCGAGCGGCCCGTGGTCGGCGAGCGTCTCCAACGGCCTGGACACGCTGCCGGTCGAGACGCCGCGTCCGGCTCTGCCGTCGCTCACGACCTTTTCGGCCTTCGTTCAGCGCCCGCTGTTCACGCCTTCGCGCCGGCCGCCCCCTGTCCAGGAGGAGGCACCGGCGGCGCCTGCTGCGGCGCCTGTGGCGAAGGGCATACCGGACCCGGATTTCCGGTTTGTCGGCACGGTGATCCGCCGAAGTCGCGTTCTCGGGCTCCTCGCGCCGAAGAACGGCGGCGACCTGGTCGGGGTAGGCGTCGGCGATACCGTCGACGGCTGGACGGTGAGATCGCTCAGTGGCATTGACCTGGTCGTCCAGCAGGCGGCCGAGGAGCGGCATCTCAGGATCTTTCGCTGAGCCACCCGAGATCGCCCGCGTGGTAGCTCCACGCCTGCGCCCATCTCCTCGCATCGCCAGGGATCGTCATGCCGAATCAAGCCCAACAGGCCGAGACGCGCCGCCGGCCCGGCCAGGCTGGCTTCACGCTCATCGAGCTGCTGGTCGTGCTGGTCATCTTGGGCCTGCTGGCCGCGCTGGCAGCCCCTCGCGTCATCGGCTACCTCTCGGGCGCCCGCTCGGACACGGCGCGCCTGCAGATCGAGAGCTTCCGCTCGGCGCTCGATCTCTATAGGCTCGATACCGGATCCTATCCGACCAGCCAGCAGGGGTTGCAGGCGCTCGTTACCAATCCGGGCGCCGCCGGATGGAAGGGTCCCTACCTCCAAACGAAGGCGGTGCCCCTGGACCCGTGGGGCAATGCGTATGTTTACCGCTCCCCCGGATCGCATGGCGAGTACGACATCGAATCCCTCGGCTCCGACAAGGCGCCAGGAGGTTCGGGCGAGGCTGCGGATGTCACGAGCTGGCAGCAATAGCGCTGGCTTCACACTCCTCGAGATCCTCGTCGTCCTGACGATCATGGCGCTCGTGGCGCTGATCGTGGCGCCGCGCTTCCGTGCGTCGGACGGGCCGAGCATCCGGGCGGCAGCTCAGGCTGTGGCAGAGCAGCTGCGCGCCTGTTGCGCGCGAGCGCGATTGAGCACGCCACGATCGAGACCGTCGATATCGACGCCTTGCGCGGCCGGATCGGCTTCCGCGGCACCCTCAGCCTCGACGGCGATGGCAAGCTTCTTTTCTTTCCCGACGGAAGCGCCACCGAGGCCCGCATCGTCCTGGCGACCAAGCAGGGCGAGAAGCTGCCCCTGATCGTCGACTGGCTCACGGGCAGCGTTCGTGCGGCACCCGGCTGACAGGAACGCGGCAGCGGGCTTCACGCTCCTCGAGACCATCGTCGCGATGGCGGTGCTGGCGATCGTCCTCGTCTCGGCGCTCAGGGTCTCGACCGATGGTGGTTGGCGGGTGGACCGCGCCGCTCATCGCCTCGCCCTCGTCAGGATCGCCGATGATCTGATCGAGCGCGCCGACGTGGATCTCTCGCTAGCGAATGGGTCCCTGACCGGCACCGAGGGCGGCGCCAGCTGGCGTCTCGAGCGGACCCCGTTCATCGTCACCGAGCCCGCAGACGGCGAGGACGCGGATCTCTTCACCAAGTCGCCGAGCCTCGGTAGCTCGAAGGCGTCCGCAGACTCGACCGGGCAGGATGGCAAGAGCCAGTCCGACGGGCTCAGCGCCATGCTCTCGCGGGACGACCAGAAGGGTTCCGACCTCTCCATCAAGATCGGCCAGGACGAAGGGCAGGACAGGAAGACCCTGTTGGGCAACCAGGCCTCGACCGATCTCGGCGCCAAGCCGAAGCTCGGTCTCTGGCTCATCAAGGTGACGGTCTCCGATGCGTCGGGCCAGCAGGTCCAGCTCTCGACCCTGCGCCTGGAGGGGGGCTCGTGAGAGGCGGGCTCGCCCAGCACCGGGTGGCCGGCTTCACCTTGATCGAGCTTCTCGTGGCGATGACCATCCTCGCCTTGATCGCCGTCGTCGCGATGTCGGGGCTGCAGATGATCGGCCAGGCCTGGGCAAGGCGCGAGAGCGCCAGTGCCGCGCTCGATCAGCGGAGCAGGGCGCTCGATCTTCTCGCGCGCCAGCTCGGCCGGGCCTTGCCGCTGGACTGGGGGAATGCCCAAGATCACCTCGTCGCCCTCGACGGCGAGGCCAACCGTCTCCGCTTCGTGAACGCCCAGGGGCTCTATCGGGCGAAGGACACGCTCGTCATCTGGGAGTTCGAGATCGACCCAATCGGCGGAGGGAGCCGTCTGATGGTGCGCCGCGCCGAGGTCGGGCGTGACGGCAAGGCGTTCGCTCCCCTCGACGACGCCCCGCCGCGCGAGCTCGTCCGGTTCCCGCAGCGGCTGAGCTTCAGCTACTTCGGCTCGACCGGCGCCACCGGCTCGGCGGGCTCGCGGCAGCCCGCTGTCTGGCAAGATGCCTGGACGGGCGAGCCGAGGCTGCCGGTGGCCGTCCGACTGGCCCCGGAGGGTGCCGCAGAGACGATGGGGCTTGTCATAAGGCTGCTGATCGACACGCCGGTGGCGTGTGTCGGCGCCTCCGGCAAGAACGCCCAATGCGGCTGAGTGGCCATCCGGCGGAGCGCCAGCACGGCGCCGCGCTGATCCTCGTGCTCTGGGTCAGCGCGGCGGCGGCGGCCCTGGCGCTGGGCTTTCTCGGACTGGGCCCGCGCGGACGCCAACCTCAACCGCAATGCCGAGGCGGAGATCCGGGCGCGCCTCGCCACCGAGAGCGCCCTTGCCGCCACCGCATTCCAGCTGACGTCCGGCAAGCTTGCCCTCAAGAAGGGGCGAGCCGAGCTCACGGTCTCGCTGGACGGGGTCGACGTGCAGGTCGTCGTCCATGGCGAGTCCGGCCTCATCGATCTCAACAAGGGCAGCGAGGGCCTGCTCGAGGGACTGGCGATCGCAACCGGCGTCGATCGCAGGGACGCGGCCACCGCGGCGAAGGCCATCGTCGCGTGGCGCGAAGTGGCGAAGAGCAAGAGCGAGGGCAAGCTGATCCAGCGGAAGCTTTTCGGCGACCGACTCGTCTCGACGGACGGACCATGCCTTTGACCACGTCAACGAGCTGCGCCTTGTGCCCAACCTCGATCCGGCCATCGTGCAGCGCATAGCTCCCTGGCTGACGGTTTTCAGCCGTACCGGAGAGGTGGTTTCCGATCTGGCGCCGGCCATGGTCCGGAAGGCCCTGACGGCGGCCCCTGCGTCCCCTGTGGCGAGTACCGGCTCGGCCCCGGGGGGCACGGCGCTGCCGCTCGGATCGAGCGGGCAGGCTTCGGCCCTGTCGCAGGCCATGGGAAGCACGCAGCCCGCGTCCGGCGCGGGCACCGGCTCCGGAACGACGGGGACGACGACGGGTGGGCTCGGTGCCGCCACGACCACCGATACCCAGGCGTCCTCCACGAGCACCATCGGGACCGGCAGCACGTCGCTTGGCACGACGTCTCTTGGCACGACGCAGAGCACGGGCAGCGCCGCCGGCAGCTCAGGCTCTACGGGCGACCTGCTGGGCACGGACAGCACCGGCAAGCGGACGCAGGAAGCCGGCAGCAGCGATCCGAAGAATCTCTATCGCCTGACCCTTGTGGCGCGAACGCCGGCCGGGCTCGTCACGCGGCACACTGTCGTCATCTGGCTGGACGGTCGCGCCGATCGTCCCTATCGGGTCCTCGACTGGTCGCCGCCGGAGCTCGCGGGACAGGAGATCGGTTGATGGCGGCGCTGCTGGAGGACCGGGGCGTGCGGCGGCGCTCGCCGCTCGCCTGGTGGCTGGAGGAGCTGCGTGGCTTGCTGCCGCGGCGCGCCGCCGCGCGTCGTGCCGGTCCCTCGCGGGCCGTGATCCTTCTGGATGACGGGCCGGTCATGCGGGCGGCGTTCTGGCGGCGGGGGCGTGTCACGCAGATCGGCACCGCTCGACCCGAGCCTGGCGGCGCTGCGAGGCGGCGATCGCGATCCCGTGCTCCAGCAGATCCGCCGCGCCCGTCTGCCGGTCGTGCTGCGGCTGTCGGGCCGCCGTGGCCTGTTGTGCCGGGACATCCTGCCGGCCTCGGCCGAGCCGGAGCTCGACGAGATCATGCGGCACAAGATCGACGTGCTGACGCCTTGGGCCGCCGAGCAGGTCTACGCCGCGCCCAGCCTCGAGGAGCGGCGCCCCGACGGGACGATCGCCGTCCGTTTGGCGGTGGTGCCTCGCGATGTGGTCGATGCCGCCTGTGCCAGGCTCGAGGCGCTGGGTCGTCTCGGTGGCAAGAGTGGACCTCGCAGGCGAGGCGCCATGGGCGGCGCCCGAGGTCGACCTGCTGGGTGGCCGAGGCACCCGACGCGATGGTTACCTCGGCTCGCGTCCGTCTTGCTGCTGGCCCTGGTGATCGCGGTCGGCGTGGGGGCGGCGTTCGCCTGGTCGGAGATCCACGCCAGAAGCGTCACGCTGGCCGATCGGCGTGCCTTCGCCGACGCGCTGGAGCAGCGGCTGGCGGATGTGCCCGAGCTGCGCCAGGACATCGATCGGATGCGCAAGGCCGAGAGCTTTGTTGCCCGCGAGGTCGCGGCGCAGCCGTCGGCGATGGTGGTCGCTCGAGATCGCGAGCCGCGTCGCTGCCCGATTCGGTGTGGCTCACCGGTCTCGACGCTCGACGGCGACCGGCTGACGCTCACCGGCTATGCGCCCGGACGCCTCGAAGCTGGTGCCGATGCTCGACACGTCCTCGCGTCTTCACTGACGTCCAGTTCGAGGCGCCGAGCACCACCGTCGACGACCCCCAGCGTCGGTGGCCGCCCTGTCGAGCTGGAGCGGTTCGCGATCACCGCGAAGGTGCTGCCCTATCGCGAGCTCGGCCCGTGATCGGCGAGCCTCGATCGCAACAGCAGCCGTGCGCTGGCCGTCCTCCTGCTGCTCGTCCGCTCGCCGCGCTTGCCGCGGCGGTCTGGCTGCCGCATGCGTCACGTGGCGTGGCAGGACCAAGAGCTGCAGCGGATCGATCGCCATATCTCGGCGCTCGAGGACAGAATGGTGCTGCGCGAGCGCCTGCTGGCCGAGCGGCATGTTCTCGAGCAGGCCGTCGAAGGCGACGGCACGGTCCTGAGCGCCACGTCGCCGAGCCTCGCTGCAGCGAGCCTGCAGGGCCTGCTGACCCAGCTCGTGCGGGTCGACACCGGCAGCGTCGGCAGCGTCCAGGTGCTCGAGCCCAAGGAGATCGAGGGCTTCACCGAGGTCGGCGTGCGGCTCCAGATGCGCGTCTCCATGACGGCCCTTCGCCACATACTCTACACGATCGAGACAGGGACGCCTGTGATGCTGGTCCGGGCGCTGGCTGTCGATGCGGGAGAGCCGGGCGCCACGGCCCAGGGTGCCGAGCCTCAGGTGGGCGCAACCCTCGACGTGGTCAGCTTCATGCGGACCGCCCAGCCTGCCGCCGCATCGACAGATGGCGCATCCGGCCATTGACAGTTGCGCGCGAAGAGACGAATATAGATTGATGATCCGACCGTCATTTGGCTCCATCGCCAATGAGACGGTCGTGGATCGTTCTCGTATCAGCCAGGGAGGGTTGTCGACGACATGACGCCACCGGGCCAGCTTGCAGGGCCTCTCGGTATCTGAGAGGCCGACGCCATAGAGGCTCGTGACGCATCGCTGCACGGCCGGGCGTTATTGCAGACAATTTGTCTACGACATGCTCCGGGCCGCTTGGCTCGGTGAGATGCGTGGTCTGTCGACCGCGCGCACTGAGGATGGAGGGCCTTGACGCCAGGCGCGTCAAGGCCCGCTCCGTGTCTGGGCCGCTGCGCCGTCTGCTGATCGCCCGGCATTGCAGTCGAGCCGAGGCTGGCTAGGATGGCGGTGCCGCGATCGAGGCGGCGCGCCTGAGGGAGCGATGATGGCCGAGGTGACGTACAAGCGTGGCGAGAGCGACGAGCGCCCCTGGGGCCGATGGGAGGTGCTGGACATCGGCGACGCCTTCTGCGTCAAGCGGATCAGCGTGAAGCCCGGAGGGTGCCTGTCGCTGCAGCTCCATCATCACAGAAGCGAGCATTGGATCATCGTGGCCGGCGTGGCGCGGGTGACGCGGGGCAAGGAGGAATTCGACCTTCAGGCCAACGAGACCGTCTACATCCCCGTCGAGACCGTGCACCGCGTCGCCAATCCGGGCGAGGAGATGATGGAGTTCATCGAGGTGCAGCACGGCGACAAGCTGGACGAGAACGATATCGTCCGCCTCGAGGACAGCTACGGGCGGGGATGAGCGCACGACGATGGCCAAGATCGTTCTCGTTACCGGCGGCTCGCGCGGCATTGGTGCCGGTGTGTGTCGCGTCGCGGCCCGCGACGGGTGGGACGTCGCCGTCAACTATGCCGGTCGTGCCGAGGCCGCAGAAGCCGTGGCGCGCGAGGTCCGGGAGGCGGGCCGGCGTGCCGTCACCGTGCAGGCCGACATCGCCGATCCGGCCGCGGTCACGCGGATGTTCGACGCCTGCGAGCGCGAGCTGGGCCCCATCGACGCGCTCGTCAGCAATGCCGGGGTGATCAACAAGGCGGCCCCGCTCGCCGATATCCCGATCGAGGAGATCCGCCGCATCGTCGATATCGACCTGACCGCGCATCTCATCTGTAACCGCGAGGCGGTGCGGCGCATGGCGCGCTCCCGCGGCGGCAAGGGCGGTGCCATCGTCAACATCTCCTCGATGGCTTCCGAGCTGCACGGGGCGGGCGGCTTCATTCCCTACGCGGCCGCGAAGGGCGGCATCGACGTCCTCGCGAAGGGGCTGGGCAAGGAGGTCGCGGGTGAGGGCATCCGTGTCAACGGCCTTCGGCCGGGCCTTATCGACACCGAGATCCAGGACGACACCGGCATCGAGAACCGCATCGCCCGCTTCGGATCGACGGTGCCGATCGGCCGCGCCGGCACGGCCGAGGAGGTAGCCGAGGCGGTGGTCTGGCTGATGTCCGACAAGGCCGCCTACGTCACCGGCACCGTCTTCAACGTGTCGGGTGGCCGCTGACGGGCGGACGCTCGGGCGCGAGCCAGTCCAGCACCAGCCAGCACAGCAGCGCCCATGTGGCGCCGGCGAGCCAGCCGGCGACGACGTCCGTTGGCCAGTGGACTCCGAGATAGACGCGGGTCATGCCGACCAGCACGGTGATGACCACGGCAACCGACGGAACGTAGAGCCTGAGCCGCCGGCGGTCCTGAATCCTGGCCAATAGCGTCCCCAGGGTGAGATAGATCATCGCCGATGCCATGGCATGGCCGCTCGGGAAGCTCGAGCTGGCGGCCTGAACCAGATGCGGCACGAGGTCGGGCCTCGGCCGGTCGAAGCCGCTCTTGAGAAGGCCACAGCATCGCCGCCCCGCCGCCCGATGCGAGCGCCACCAGCAGCGCCTGGCGGCGAGCGCCGGCGAGCAGCAGGTAGCCGATGACGATGAGCGTGATCAGCGCCAGAACGGCGACGCCGCCGAGCGCGGTGATGTCGAGGGCCGCCTTCTCGACCCAGGCCGGGCCGATCGGCTCGCTCGGGTCACCAGGCTCGCGCAGGGCCAGCAGCACGGCGCGATCGAGCTCATGGTAGCTGTCGTGACGGATAGCGCCGGCCAGCCCTGCGAAGCCGAGCATGCATGCCGCCACGATGGCCAGCAGCACCAGCGACCGCAGCTCGCCCTGGGCGGCCGACAGCAGATGGGACGCCGATTTCCGCAGGCCTTTGCCGGTGGTTTGGTCGGGCTCGGTCTTGCCGGTCATGCAGGTGCCTCGTCAGCGCCGCCAAAAGTCCGGGTGCAGCAGGACCAGGACCGTGAAAAACTCCAGGCGGCCTAGCAACATGGCCGTGCTCAACACCCACTTCATCGGATCCGTCAGCGGCCGGAAATTGCCTGCAGGGCCGACGAGCTGTCCCAGCCCCGGCCCGACATTGGCGAGCGCCGTCGCCGAGGCCGAGACCGCGGTCACGAGGTCGGCGCCGAGCGCACCCATCACGACCGTGGTGATGCCCCAGGTGCCCATGAAGAAGAAGACGAAGCTCAGGACCGCGACGATGATCTCGGTGTCCACCGGGCGCCCGGCGTAGCGTGGCCGGGAGACCCTATTGGGCAGGAACAGGCTCATCACATAGAGGCGGGCCGAGGTCCATAGGATCTCGAAGCGGAACATCTTGATGCCGCCGGCGGTGGAGCCTGTGCATCCGCCGACGATCGAGAGGGCGAGGAAGAAGGCGATCGCCCCGGCACCCCAGAGCGTATAGTCCTCGCTCGCGAATCCGGTCGTGGTCATGACCGAGGTGGCGTTGAACGCGGCGGCACGGAGCGACTTCGAGCCAGGGACGGCCGAGGCCGATGGCCAGCCAGGCGGTCAGCGCCAGGATCGAGACGCCGAGAACGCCGAAGAAGGTCCGCACCTGGCTGTCCCGCAGCAGGAGCCCGGGCCGGCCGTTGAGCACGGCCACATAGCGCATGAAGGGCAGGGCCGCCGCTGCCATGAAGACGATGATGATCCATTCGGCGGCGGGATTGTCGAACCCGCCGACCGACGAATTGCGTGTCGAGAAGCCGCCCGTGGCCAGCGTGGTGAAGGCGTGGTTGATCGCCTCGAAGGGGGTGAAGCCAACCATTGTCAGCAGGATGGCGCAGGCCAGGGTCAAGATGACGTAGACGCCGACGATCTGCCGGACGAGGGAGGTCATGCTCGGCAGCAGCTTCTCGGAGCGGTCGGACGACTCGGTGCGAAAGAGCTGCATGCCGCCGACCCGGAGGAAGGGCAGCATCACGAGGGCCGTGACGATGATGCCGATGCCTCCCAGCCATTGCAGCGATGAGCGCCAGAGAAGCAGCCCCGGGGGAGCCGTATCCAGCCCGGTGATCACGGTCGAGCCGGTGGTGGTGAGCCCCGAGATCGATTCGAATACGGCATCGGGGAGGCTGAGATGGAAGGGGCCGAGCTGGAACGGGATGGCGCCGAAGTAAGAGGTCGCGACCCAGCTCAGCGTGGTGAGGGCGAAGGCGGCCTTGAGAGGCATAGGCTCGGTCGTGCCCCGCGTCGCCAGCACGAGAAGCGAGCCCGTGAGAAAGGTGATCGCGGCGGCGGCGAGGAATCCCGTCCAGTCGGGGCTGCCCCCCAGATAGTCGATCGCCATCGACGGCAGCATGGCAACCGCCAGCAGCATGAGCTGACAGCCAATGGCAAACAGGACCGTCGATATGCCAGAGTTGGCCAGCCTGCCCTGCGGGTCCGTCATCCGCCATCCTGTCCCGCAGGACCGGCCTGCCCGGTCACTTCACCGGGCTGCCCCAGTCACGGCCACGCCATCGCGACGACGCACCGTGTCGCCCACTCGGGCAGGCCCTAGCATGCCGGGCTCGCGAAGATAAAGGATAAGCGGGCTCGCGCGGAAGCTGTGCCGGGCCTAGCAGGTGGAGGTGCCGGGGCCGGCCTTGTGGTGCAACTCGCCGAAAAGCAGCTCGGCGAAGAGATCAGCGTTGGGGCAGAACGCGCCCGGGACGTCGCCCGGCTCCACCCCTGTCAGGAACCGGCGGCAGCGGCCGGCTTCCTTGCACACCGTGCAGCGCGTCTCGGCGACGAGCATCTCCAGCACGGCGTCGGCGCGTGTGCGGCTCGAGCTCAGCCCGTAGTAGCGCATCATCGAGTTCGAGGTGCACCTGAACCCCTTCCCGTCGGCAGGGAACGCTCGTCCGCTCGACGCCGAGCGCCCAGATCCGTCGATCCAGAGAATCACCCGCGCCCGCGGCGACCTTGCCCATCTGCCCTCTCCCACTGCTGCAGCGGACAGTCGAGCATGGCCACGGGCCCGCAACATTGATCGGGATCAATCGACGGCGCATCTGCCGGCGTGCTCCCGCCGGGCCCCATGCTCGCGATCGCCTTGAGGCCGAGGCCTCACCGGCAGCCGGACCCGTCCACTGGACGGTGCATGCGCTTGGACATTGAGACGGTGCGGCCAGTTCCTCACAATAGCGGGCCTGTCACGAGGGAGGCCATCTTGAGCGAGATACGCGTTGCAACGTTCGCCGGCCCGGGGAGCGCGCCGGCCATCCGTACGGTTCCGCGCCCGGCTGTCCCGGCCAAGGCCGCGCTCATCGCCATCGGCTGCTGTGGCGTCTGCGGGACGGACCTCCATATCCTGAAGGGCCATTGGCCCAAGCCTTTGCCCTGGCCCTTCACGCTCGGTCACGAGCTTGCGGGCGTCATCGTCGAGAAGGGCGCAGAGCTCGAGACGGACTGGACAGGCCAGAAGCTCGAGCTCGGCTCCCGGATCATGCTGCCGCCCCTGATGCCCTGCGGCCAGTGCGACTGGTGCCGGCGTTACCCCGATCAGGCCAACAAGTGCCTGACGCCGGTCTATTACGGCCGTTATCTGGGCTTCGAGAAGGCGCCGCACCTATGGGGCGGCTGGGCCGAGATGGTCTATGTCGATCTCGACATGCTGCCCGGCACCAAGATCTACAAGCTGCCGGACGACATGCCCTTGTTGCTGGGCTCGCTCTCCGAGCCGCTCACCTCCTGCATCCGCGGCTTCGAGCGTGCCAAGAAGGCGGGCGGCTTTCCCTGGGGCGCTACCGTCGTGATCCAGGGCACCGGCCCCATCGGCATCCTGGCGGTGGCCGCCGCGCAGGAGATGGGGGCCGCGCGCGTGATCGCGGTGGGCGCGCCTGAGGAGCCGCGGCTGAAGCTGGCCCGGGCGTTCGGCGCCGAGGCCACCGTCGACATCACCGAGCACACGACGCCCGAGGCGCGGATACAGGCCGTGCGCGGCATCGTCGGCGGCTATGGCGCCGACCTCGTCATGGACTGCTCGGGGCACCCCTCGGCTGGGCCCGAGGGCATCGAGTTCCTGAGGGACGGCGGCACCTATGTGGAGATGGGTCAGTTCACCGATGCCGGCTCGATCATGACGAGCTGGCATCGCATCTGCACAAAGGACATCAACGTCCTGGGCTCATGGGCGTTCACCGCGAACGACCTGCCGCTCGGGGTGCGGATGCTGGACAAGGCGCGGGACCGCTATCCGTGGCGCTCGATGCAGACGCTCTTTCCGTTCACCGAGGCCGGTGTCGCCGATGCCATCGCTGCTGCCACGGAGATGCGCGCGGTCAAGGCCACGATCGTGCCGGATGCGGAGCTCTGCGTCGGCTGAAGGATCGAGCGGAGCGCGTGGGCCGGCGCTGGAGCCGCGAGGAGAGACGCCTGTCTCACAGATGCGCGCGGGGGCCGAGCTTGATGCCCGTCTCGAGACCAAGAAGGTGCCCGAGCGCGACAAGCACCAGCAAAAGGCCCACGCCCAGGAGCAGCGGTGCCGGAAAGACCCGGGCCTCGCCGAGCGGGCGGGGCCGCTCGATCTGCCAGAGGCAGAAGGCGCTGAGCGCTGCGCCCGCGGCCAGCATGACAAGCGTCCAGGGGAGTGTCATCGTCGGCCGTCACGGGGCGGGATGGGTGGTCGCGGCATGATGCCTGATGGCATCATCTCAGGCGACCATGACATGGTTTCCGAAGCCACGGGAGAGCCTCGATGAGGGCCATGGTTCTCGATCAGCCCGGCAGGCCGCTGCGCCTTGCGGAGCTTCCCGATCCGCGGCCGGGGCCCCGCCAGATCCTTGTCCGCGTCAGGGCCTGCGGCGTCTGTCGAACTGATCTTCACGTCGTAGACGGCGAGCTGCCGCATCCGAAGCTGCCCATCGTCCCCGGGCACGAGATCGTAGGCGAGGTGCTGGCGCTCGGCGAAGGGGTCGAAGGCTTTCGGGCGGGCGAGCGCGTCGGTGTGCCGTGGTTGGGCCATACCTGCGGCGTGTGCTCCTATTGTCGTTCCCACCGCGAGAACCTCTGCGACGATCCTGGCTTTACCGGCTACACGATCGACGGCGGCTTTGCCGAGCTCACCGTCGCCGATGCTGCCTACTGCTTCCGCCTTGCCGGGCCCGCTCGACGACGTCGCGGCAGCCCCGCTTCTCTGCGCCGGCCTCATCGGCTACCGCAGCCTCGTGATGGCCGGCCCGGCCGAGCGGCTCGGCATCTACGGATTCGGCGCGGCTGCGCACATCGTGGCGCAGGTGGCGCGGTACCAGGGCCGGCGGATCTTTGCCTTCACCCGTCCGGGCGACGTCGACGCGCAGCGCTTCGCCCTGGACCTCGGCGTGGAGTGGGCAGGCGGATCCACGGAGCGGCCGCCCACCGAGCTCGATGCGGCGCTTGTCTTCGCTCCGGTGGGCGCCCTCGTGCCTGCCGCGCTGTCGACACTCGCCAAAGGGGGACGGCTCGTGCTGGGCGGCATCCACATGAGCGACATCCCAAGCTTTCCCTATCGGCTGCTCTGGCAGGAGCGCTCGATCGCGTCGGTCGCCAACCTGACCCGTGCCGACGGCGATGCCTTTCTGGCCCTGGCGCCGAGCATCCCGGTTCGCACCACCACGCGCAGCTACGCGCTCGATCAGGCAAACGAGGCGCTGGGTGACCTGCGTGAAGGGCGTCTCCAGGGTGCCGCGGTACTGGTTCCTTGACGCACCCGCGCTCCCGCGCGCATGCCGATTGGCCACCGCGGCATCGCTGATCGTGCCAGCTAAGCCAGCGGCTTAGGTGCCCCGGTCTCGGCTGGATCAACCAATGGTGCAACGCAGCGGAAAACATTGGCATTTGGTTAACATTCTCCTTGAACGCTCCCAGGACCGCGGGTAGGGTCACCGCGGATTGTAGGTGTCGCGTTTCAGATGAAGTGATTTGGAGAGGTCTCATGCGGGGTAGCGCGGTGTTGGTCGTGGCCGCCGGCTTGGCGTTAGCCGGAGCGGCGTTTTCTCTCCCGGCCCACGCTGGCGTGTTCAGCGCAGCGGGCCATGCGAAGCTCAACGCCACATCGGTGGTGAAGGTGTCCTGGCCCCCCTGGTGGGCGGCCAAGCTGGGCTATGACGTGTCGGCTTGGCGCGGCCTGAGTCGCGATGGAGCGTCACACCTTTCAGGTCGCGTGGTGGCAGGCCCGTCACGCCGAGAAGAGCGGTGACGGTCGCTGATGAGCGCGTTGCTGACGAAGTACAGCATCGGGACTCTCCTCCACCGAGCGGGCCAGACGACGTCGGAGCTGACTACCACCAGTGGCGTACAAGGACGAGCTCGCTGCTCGCTTCGATCTCCGACGACGACGCTCCTCACGAGCGCTACCTCGGCGGCGGATCCCACAAGGCGCCAGGCGGGCGGGCTCCCGGGCTCCAACTACCTGGCCCTCCAGTCCTATGGCGTCACGGACTTTTCGGGCACGATCAAGCTCTCCTCGGGGCTGATGACCTCGTGGCTGGAGCATAGCACGCTGCTCGCCGGCTTCGATGCGAACGGCAATGTCACCTTCGAGCCCCTGAAGGCGGGCGCCCACATCATCAGCGTGTTCGGCGGCACGAACGTCAAGTCGATCAGCGTCGGCGCCAATAACGCGATCAGCTTCTCGCTCATTGATCCGAGCAAGAATGGTGATTTCAGTTATGTGCTGCAGTTCGCTGACGGCTCGACGCAGGACGGTCAACGGCAATCCGATCTATGTGAACTACCTGAAGCTCCATGGGCAAAACTTCGTCAACAGATGTCTCGATCTGGAGCTTCTCGATCCCCTTCAGCGAGATCTTCGCTAACTTCTCCAATCCGAAGGCAAGACCCTGTCGATCGCCGGAATCGGCGTGAAGGACGGGGTCTACCGCCTTGTGATCGACACGAAGAACCAGGTCGTGACAGGCACGCTTGCGAATGGGGTGTCGCTGGGCAAGCTGGGTATCACGGTGACGGACGGCTTCTACGGCAGACACGTCACGAAGACGATCAAGTACTCGGCAAGCCCCGCCTGAGCTGATACTCTTATCGATTGTGGGATGGCCGCCCTCCTGGGCGGCCATCGTCGTTTCGGGGTGGGAGCTACGACTGTGCTGCGAGAGCGGTTGGGTGCGTTCCTGACCTTGATTGTGGCGGTCGGCCTTCTCGTCCTCGCAGTGCCGCGGCTCGGCTCGAGCCTTGCGAAGCTGCCGGGCGATCCGGGTGTCGATCTGCTGAACCAGGGCCAGTTCCTCTCGGCCGACACGCTGGGCCGTATCCTCAGCAGCCGCCAGGCGGCGCAGCGGTGGCTGGATGATCCCTCGACGGACTATGAGCTCGGGCTGACCTTCTACGGCGCCTCGCGTCAGACGGGTGACCCGATCAGCCGCGCGAGGTTTCTTCTCGAGGCCGTGAAGGACTTTCGCACGTCGCTGCGCGAGCGGCCCGCCGACCCTTACGCCTGGGGCTACATCGCCCTCGCCTATACCGAACTTGGCGACAGCGGGAACGCCGTTGCGATGCTGCAGGCAGCGTATGATTTCGGGCCCTTCATGCCCGAGATCGCGATGATGCGAAGCTATGTCGCGATCAGGAACTGGGATGCGTTGGACAACTTTGCCCGGCTGCTCGCAAGCGATGACTTCGTGCAGGCAATGACGCGCGACCCGAGCTCGTTCGTCCAGCTCGCTGTGAGCGCCAAGTTCGAGAAGGAGGCACGCTTGGCGCTGGCGGCAAGCCCGGACCTGCTCGTTCAATTCGACAACATGGCGAAGCGCGGCGGAGCAAGGCACATGACGGGGCGTCTCAGGACGGCGCTCGCCGTCGCGCTGTGCTTGGCGATGGGGCTGCTGGCCGGCATGCCGCGAGCCTACGCCGACATGACGGTGGCGACCTATAAGGATGCACGCGGGTCGGGGGGAGCGGACCAGCAGGATGTCCTCCTCGCCTATTTCGCGGGCGTCGTCGATGCTCTTACCAAGGCGAACGAGGCGGCGACGCATGCGGGCGCACCGCTCTTCTGCATGCCTCCGGGCTCCGACGGCCTCGAGCCCGGGCCGGTTCAATCCCTGGTCGACAAGTTTATTGACTATAACATTCAGACCCAGCCCGCCTTCGCCAAGTCGACCAAGGAGATTAGCGTCGGCTCCATCACGTTGATCGTGTTGACGAGCCTTTACCCTTGTCCCAGCAAGGGAGACGGCAAGGGCTAGCCCTCTCTTCGGGGGCGTCAGCGGGCCGTGATGTGGGCTTGCCGTGCAAGGGGAGAATGGGCCGATGGGAGAGCGCCGTTCGGGGGTAAGGGAGGCGCTGTCCGACAGCGATGTCCTGGGCTCGCTGACCGATCCGGAGCTCGACCGCCTGATTCCCTATGGGGTGGTTCAGACGCACCGCTCGGGTGAGGTGATCTTCCAGAAGGGCGATCCGGGCGAGAGCCTGATGGTGGTGCTCAAGGGGCGGGTCAAGATCGGCTCGGTCTCGATCGACGGCCGCGAGTCGCCTCCTCACCTTCATCGAGCCGGGCGCCAGCTTCGGCGAGATAGCGCTGCTGGACGGCAAGCCGCGTAGCGCCGACGCGACCGCCGTCGAGCTGACCGAGCTCTTCGTCCTGCGACGCAAGGATCTGCTGGGCTATCTCGAGCGTCATCCCGAGATCGCGCTCAGGATCATAGGCGTGCTTTGCGCCCGTATCCGGCGCATCACCGAGATGGCGGAGGATGCCACCCTCCTCAACATGACCCCGCGTATCGCCCGCGCGATCCTGCGGCTGGCTGCGGAGTACGGCCAGGTGGCCGACGGCACGATCCGTCTCGGCCTCAAGCTCTCTCAGCGCGAGCTGGGGTGCTACATTGGCCTGGCGCGGGAGAACGTGAACCGTCAGCTGGGCGCATGGCGGCATGAGGGTATCATCGCGATCGAGGGCGGCCACATCGTGATCCGCGATCCTTCGCGCCTGAAGGCGGTCGCGCGCGAGATCGATTCCTGAGAGCGGGGGCTCGACGCCGACCGTGGTCCGCGCGAGGATGGCCGCCGTAGGATAGAGCGCCGAGGGGGCCCTGGTCGATGCGAGCCTGTGTCATTCACGCTGCCCACGATCTCCGGGTCGAGGATCGCGCGCCGCTTGCCGCTCGGGCCGGGCGAGGTCCGGGTCCGGCTCGGTGCCGGTGGCATCTGCGGCTCCGATCTCCACTACTATCATGACGGCGGAATAGGCGACTTCTCGATCCGCGAGCCCATGGTGCTGGGCCACGAGATGGCCGGCACGGTGGCCGAGCTCGGGCCAGGCGTCAGCGGCTTTGCGATCGGCACTCCGGTCAGCGTCAACCCGCAGCGGCCTTGCGGCGCCTGCGCCTGGTGCCGTCGGGGCGAGGAGCATCTCTGCCCCAACGTGCACTTCGCCGGGTCGACGCGGACGATGCCTCACGCACAGGGCCTCTTCGAGGAGGCCACCGTCGTCAAGGCCTTTCAGCTCCGTCCCCTGCCCGAGAGCATCTCGCTCGGCGAGGCGGCGATGGCCGAGCCGCTCGCCGTCTGCCTGCATGCCGTGAGCCGCGCCGGTCCTCTCGTCGGGCAGCGGGTGCTCGTCACCGGCGCGGGGCCGATCGGCTGCCTCACCGTGATCGCGGCCCGTCTCGCCGGCGCCGCCGAGATCACCGCCGTCGACCTCCTGCCCGAGACGCTGGCCAAGGCGCGCGAGGTGGGTGCCGACAGGACCATCGACCTCGCTGCCGACCGCTCGCCCATGGACGCGCTTCAGGTGGGCGGGGGCACCGTCGACGTCGCGTTCGAATGCTCCGGCTCGCCGCGGGCCGTACCCGACGTCCTGAAAGCCACCCGCCGCGGCGGCACGGTCGTCCAGGTGGGCGTGCTCCCCAAGGGCATGCACCCCTTCCCGATGGACCAGATGGTGGGCAAGGAGCTTTCCTTGCATGGCACCTTCCGCTTCACCCACGAGTTCGACTGGGCCGTCGACTGCCTCGTCAAGCGCCGCGTCGACGTCCGCCCGATCCTGACCCAGCAGCTCCCGCTGGCGAAGGCGGTCGAGGCCTTCGAGCTTGCTGGCGACCGGAAGCGCGCGCTGAAGGTGCAGCTCGTCGCGGCATGAGCCATCGCGGGACGCAGGCCGGGGCCCGCACCTGCGTCCCTCGCCTCCACGGCTATCCCACCCTCATTGGCCGAAAGCTCGCCTCGGCCCTTAGAGCAGGAGGCCCTTGGCGATCTTCAACAGCTCCTTGAAGGGGAGCTGCGTGGCACCCACCGCGACGAGCGGCAGAAGGGCGGCCATGCCGATCGGCAGGAGGGCGGACTTCGTCCCCGGCATCGTGCCGAGCTTGCGGACGATCGCGTAGGTTTTCGTCGGATCGGGTATCTTCTCGGTCTCGGCGTTCTCGTCCGCCTCAGGTGCGACGACATTGTGGCCGAGCATGGCCCGCTCCGCGGCACGGTCATGCCGCGTCGCGAGCATGGCGTAGGCCCTGATGGTCTTCTGCTTCAGTGCCTTGAGCGGCCGGCTGAAGGCGAGGAGGGGAAAGGCGAAGAGCAAGAGGACGACGGCCAGCCAGACCCCCATCACATATTTGAAGGCCGAGACGCCCAGCGTGCCGTGGAGCAACGCCTGCAGGGTTGCGCCACCCACCACGCAACTCACCGCGAAGACGAAGGCGGCGAAGGCGTTGGGGTATTCGGCGATGAAGCCGATGCCGCCATAGCCGTCCGGATGCGTCGCGACGAGCCTCAGGTCGAGGCGGGCCATCTCGCGCATGAGCAGGCCCCAGACGAGATGCCGCCACAGCCAGCGTAGCAGCAGGAACCAGTAGAGCGGGTTGCTCACGAGCACGCACCACCAGCCGGCAGCCGTCAGGCTTCTCCCGTCCTCGTCGACAGTCGACGAGCCACGCCGAGGGTTGATCGCTCGACTAAGAGCATTGTCGCAGCACCGATGGTGATCGCGTAGCCCAGGACCACGCAGCAAAGCTCGGCCGAGGCGGAATCGCGACGGCGCAGGGCCCGCTCGACCGCGGCGGCGGCGGCCGGCAGCTCGGCGGGGGCCACGAGCGGTGTGGTCGCGATGCGCCTGAGCATGAGCCGAAGCCGCTCCTCGACCGTCCGCTCCATGAGGATGAAGATCGCGATCGCCACGGCGTAGCGGGCCCAGACGCCGGCATCGAGCAGGAACGGGCGGCTTGCCGCCGGGCCCCATGCCGTGCCGGCGGCAAGGCTGAGGAGCAGCGGCACGCCCCACGCCAGCGCGACCGCGATCGCCGCGCGCCGCCCTGAGTTGAGGGCCCTCTTCTGCAAGAGCCCCAGCCGCTGCTGCAGCTCGAAATAGGGCCCGCCCCGGGCGATCTCGAATCGAAGCGCGTAGCCCCGTCCGGCAGTGGGGCCGCCGCCGCCCCGTCCGGGCGATCTCGAAGTCGAAGCGCCCCGTTCCGTCCGGCAGCGGACCTGATGTCGCGCCGTCGGCCATGGATTGCTCGGCGTCGGCGGTCATGTCGCTCCTCATCGATCCCTCTCGTCGCACGGAACTCCCTGACCTGACAAACCGGCGAGGCCTGACCGGCTGCGGGTCAGGCCGAGCGCAATGAGACCGGGAGCCGCCTCCGATGCTGACGGCCTTGCACACCGTCTCGCGAAACGGCCTCTGAACTGCCGCTCCGGTATGCTACACGAGACGCCCCGCTCATCTAATCTTCTCGATATACGGCGTCAGCTAAGCGCGGTCGAGAACACCCTCCCTCCTCGATCGCCGACAGCAAATCTTCCGCGCTCACCGAGGCTTGACATTCCTATGGAAGCCTCTCGAGGTCACCGGGCTTCCAGCTGTAGTCGATCGCAGGCTTCTCGGGCCCGTAGAGCCGGAGAATGGCGAAGAAGCCGCGTCCCGGAGCGGTGGCGAGCCAGTTGGCCTCCTTCCCTGGCGGCGGGTTTGGGCCGACGTAGAGGTCGATCGTGCCATCGGGGTTACGAGCCGGCTTGTCGCGCGATCCGAGCGAGGGGAAGCGCCTCGCCTTCGTGGCCAGCCCCGAGGCGTTCTCCGCCTCGTACAGCGTCAGCGACCAGAACAGCTTGGCCGGGACGTTTCGCGGCAGGGTCAGCTTGTAGGGGACATCGCCTGAGAGGGGCCGGCCGTCGGCGTCGTCGAACGCGATCTGGTAGGCCGCCCCCTTGCCGGGGATCTGGGACACCATGCCCGGGCTCAGCGAATAGTAGTTCGTGAACATCCAGACGCGCCTCTCGATGTCGATGAAGCCGCCCGCCTTGTTGCGCCATGAGAGATCGAGCGACTTCTCCGGTCCGGGCTCGGCCGCGTTGTTCACCGGATTGGTCCAATGCCGGTCCGGCCAGGCCAGAAGCGAGTGGCCGTCCACCTCCTCGCTCAGGCCGATCACGCGGCTCATCTTGTAGGCGGTCCTGGCAGCGGCATCGAGGATCGCGCGCCTGCTGGCGTCCGGCGCGAAGGGCTGGCCGGCGATCAGGCCCACACTCGCCAAGAGCCCCAGCCCGTCCGGCCCGGCGAGGTTCTTCCCCTCGCGATCGACCAGCCATTTGAGCTGCTCGAAGGCGCTGAAATCGGAGCGCAGCAGCATGTTCGCCGGAACGCCCGAGGCGTCCGGGAACCTCATCGGCTTGCGCTCGGCCTCGGGAAGATCGAGGGGATAGACCTTCGCGCGCTCTATCAGCGACACGGCAGGTGAGAGGTCGTGCGGATCCTGGTAGAAGGCGCGGAGGAAGATGAAGAGGTTGCTCGTGCCGGACCGGTAGACGTAGTAGCCTTCGGGCACCTTGCCTTTGTAGCCCGGCGGGAGCACGAGGAACTTGCCGCCCTTGCCCGCGTCCGGGCCAGGCAGGCCCACATCGCCGAAAATTCGCCGCCGTCGACCGGGATCGGCCGCTGCCAGAAATCGAGAAGGATTTCCCTGGAGATTGGGCGGCGCCTCGAACACGATGGGGCCGGTCTCGCCCATGTCGACGTAGCTCATCGCATAGATCACGTCGGAATTGGGCGTCGTGACGAGCGTCTTAGGGTCGAGCCGCTCCTTCCACACAGGGAGGACGTTGTAGCCCGCGCCGAACACCTGCTCCGAGCCGAATTTCATGCCCAGCGTGTTGAGGAGCGGCATCGCCCACAGATAGGCCTGCGTTGCCTGCTGGAAGGTGAGCTCGTCCATCAGCGTCCGGGCCGTCTCAAGTGTCGGACGGTTCTGCTCGAACGGCAGATTGGCGAGTCAATCGAAGCGATCGGATTGGCCATAGGCGATGCCGCCGGACGCGAATATCGCGAAGGCGAGCGTGGAGCCGCGCAGGATATTCCGCAGATCGTGTCTCATCATAGATGTCCTGGACTGTGCCCGAGCTGGGCTTCTTGACCTAGTCGAGGCGCTCGAAGTCGGTCAGCTTGAACGTCTTGTCGAAGAACGGCTGCTCGGGCGCGTAAAGGCGGAAATAGACGAACCAGCCGTCATCGTCGACGGTCTTCATGAAGTTGCTCTCGATGCCAGTCGGGCGCCTCGGCGCCGATGTAGAGGTCGATCGAGCCGTCCTTGTTGTACTTCAGCTGCTTCATGCGGCTGTCGAGACTGACGTCGGCGATCTCGGTCCCGCCATTGTCATAGGGCCGCCGCGTATTCTCGCTGTAGAGCGTCAGCGCCCAGAACTGGCCCACCGGCACGTCGCGCCGGCACGTGCAGCCGGTAGGTCCTGTCGGCGCGCAGTAAATTGCCGTCGCTGTCGCGCTTGGTGGTCATGTAGACCTGCCCTGCGCCCGGCTTCGGGTTGACCATGCCCTCGGTCGCTGGTGACGGCCTCGTAGAACCAGGTGCCGCGCTCATCGATCTTCGACTCGTGTCCGGTCTCCTGCGGAATCAGGAAGTCGAAGCTCTTGTACCAATGCGTCCCCGCCCAGTAGGGCTGGGCGAAGCGCGGGTTGACCTGCAGGTTGCGGGTCATCAGCTCGCCCATCGCGGCACCCTTCTCAGAGGATCGAGATCTGGCGCGGGTCGGGGGCGAACGGCTTGCCCTTCTCGATGCCGAGCGGTGCGCAGCATCGCCATCCAGGCCTTGTCGATCTCCCGCACCGGCTCCTCGTTGATGATCCCGGCGAGCTTCTTCCAGTAGTCGACGCCGCGCGGGGCCGTGGCACTCCACTCGACGTCCTTGCCCTTGATGAATCGGCTCGGCGCCATCGCGCCGCCGCGCGGCCCATCTTGTATGCGCCGGCGAAGCTTGTCGAAGTAGCCGGGATCGGGGTCGAGGATGCGCAGGCCGATGAAGATATTGTTGGTGGCACTCTGGTAGACGTGCACCCCGTCCTTCGCATACGTGTCCGGATCGTCGTCGGGGCCGACCACGATGTAGGTGGCGCCCTTGCCCTGATCGGGGCCGGTCAGGCCCAGGTCGAACACCGGCCGCTGCCAGAAGTCGAGCACGCCGCCCGCCGTCTTGCCGGCGGGATAGTCGATCTGGAGGGGGCCGTCCGCGAGGCTGATGAAATTGAAGATGTAGGGCGTCGTGAGGTTGCCGGTGACGATGCCACGCTTCTCCTTCAGCGACTCGAGCACGACGAAGTCGGTCTCGTTCTCGACGCCGTAGGCGGCTCCTTCGTTGTCGCGCCAGGTGACCATGCTGACCAGGGGCATGGCCCAGATGTAAGCCTGGACGCGCGCTGATAGTCCATCTCGTCGAACAGCCGCCGAGACGCGTCGTCGTCGAAGATAGCTGTCGTTGAGCTCGATCGAGCCGACCGGCGTGTCGATCAACTCGTCCCCATGCAGCGTGGCCTGTCCCAGCGGCACGCTCTGCGCCTTGGCCGGCGGCAGGAGCGCCGTCGTGCACAGCAGGGCTGCTATGGCGGTAGACGTGACGAGACGTGCGGTCATGGTGTCCCTCCCGAATTCCCCTGCCTGACAAAGATCATCGCGCCCAATCCGCGGCAACTCTACATGGCGTATGCCAAGCAGGTGGCGGCGTTGTGGCTGTGAGCCGGGCGAGCTGGCGGTAGACGGTTGATCGCACAAGGCCGGCATCGGCTGCCAGCCTTGTGGCGGTGGATTGTCTTGCTCCGTAGCATGGATCGGTGTTAAAATATTTGTGGGCTGCACATCGTTACTTCGGGAAGAGGAACACGAGCTGGAAGCGGATCGACCAGTCGGGGCCGTATTGCGGGCGCTCGACGTTGTAGAAGCCCTGGAGCTGGGCGTTCATCGCCTGCCCGCCAATCTTGAAGATCTTGCCGAAGCCGCCACCGATCGGAACCGTCCAGGTGTCGTCGCTCTTGGCCTCCCAGTTCGCGGTGATGACGGGCGACGAGACGGCGTACCAGCCCCCCGGGAGATTGTAGTTCACGAAAGGCTGGATCAGCGTCTGGTTGACGTCCTGCCGATCGCTCTTGCCGGCGAACGACCAGAGCTGGCGAACCAGCGAGCCCACGACCCAGTTGCCGGGCATGGCCAGCGCCACCGCGGCGGGGCCGGCGCTCCAATGCTCGCTGCCCAGGCTGTCGTCCGTGGCCGAGGGCACGGTCAAGGACGGCCCTATGCCCCAGATCACCGGCCCGGCATCGGCCGGCGAGAAATAGAAGGTCTGGTTGATGTCGCCGAGGCCGAAGCTGCCGTCGCTTCCCTGCGGGTCGTTGGCGATGTCGCTGAGGCCGGGGGCCAGATCCGGCACATAGATGATGGGCACGATCGTCCGGCTGATGATGTTCCACGAGCCCAGCGCGATCGGGATCACGGGCTGGATGTTGAGGACATTGGCCATGTCCCCGTGCGGCCCCACACCGAAGAAGGTGTTGTTCTGGAAGGGCAGGCTAATCATCGCCGCGACCGGGTTTTGTGCCGCCTTGGCAAGGTCCTCGCTCTCCTGGGCGAAGGATGTCGAGGAACCGGCCAGGCACGCCGCCACGACGGCCAGGGTCGAGAGGAGGGCAGATGGGGGAAGTCGCATGTCGACGGCACTCCAATCACGGATCCTGCTTGTCCACATTCTCAGGCAGCCCCCACACGCTCATGTTCTCCATGGCGACTGCATCGACGTCCGTGTTGATGCCCGCGATCGTGGCATCGCCGTTGAGCGAGGTCATCCAGACATAGGGGGCGATCGTCACCCGCCAGTCCTTGGCTGGATCAACCGGCAGGGCGGCGCCATCTTCCGCCGCCGCCGGGGCGCCCCAGAGCGATATGCAGGCAAGTCCGAGGCAGGCGAGGACCCACGATGCCCGTGGCGATCGAGACGTCCCCATGCGCAGATTGTCCCTGACCATTCCCGCGGCGCGAGGCAGGGTGGGCAAACACGATGATTGCTCGTACGGCGCTTCCGAGGGGCAGAGCAAAGGGCCTTCCTTGGGCTCAGGCGGCTCGGCCACGGTAGACGGACGCCTCGGCTGGCGAGGCGATGCGACGGTCTCAGCTTCGGGGCTCGCATGATGAGAGCGTGGACGGCCAGGGGGCAGCAGGCCGTCCACGTCCCATCGCCCGGCTCTGCGCCGTGACGTTCGACTGCAGCATCTCCATCACCTGATCGAGGCTGAAGCTCGCGGCCTTCTGCGAGGCGGATAGTCCTTGAAGGTCGCCAGGAATTTGCCGACATATTGCTGCGCCGGCACCAGCAGGAAGGCGTGGTCGAGCAGCCAGTCATAGTAGGTGTTGGAGGTGATGTTGGCGCGCTCGTACGGGTCCGTGCGCAGGTTGAACATCAAGGGCAGGCGCAGCTGGTGAAGGGCTCGGCCCAGACCCTCAGCGTGCCGGGCGCGCGCTGCTCCATGAAGACGAGCTTCCAGTTGTCGTAGCGCAGCCCGGTCAGGTCGCCATCGTCCGAGAAGTAGAAAAAGCTCTCGCGCGGGCTCTTCTCGCTTTCGCCGGACAGATAGGCGGTGAGGTCGTAGCCGTCCAGATGCACCTTGTAGGTCATGTCGCCGATCTTGTAGCCGGCGAGCAGCCGCTCCTTGACGTCCGGCATCGCCGGCGGCGGCGACCAGCGTCGGCAGCCAGTCCATGTGCGAGACGATGTCGTTGGCGACCGAGCCGGGCTTGATCGTGCCGGGCCAGCGCACCATCGCCGGCACCCGGTAGGCACCTTCCCAGTTGCTGTTCTTCTCGTTGCGGAAGGGCGTCGTCGCGGCATCGGGCCAGGTGTTCATGTGCGGCCCGTTGTCGGTCGAGTACATGACGATGGTGTTCTCGACGATGCCCAGCTCGTCGAGCTTGCGCCAGCACCGTGCCGACGTTCTTGTCGTGGTCGATCATCACATCGTGATAGGGGCCCTGCCAGCGGCCCGACTGCCCGACGCTCTCGGGCTTGGGATGCGTGCGGAAATGCATGTGGGTGAAGTTCACCCAGACGAAGAACGGCTTGCCCGCCTTGTGCTGTCGCTCGATGAAGTCGGCGGCGCGCGCGGCGATGTCGTCGTCGATCGTCTCCATCCGCTTCCTGGTCAGCGGCCCGGTGTCCTCGATCGCTGCGTGCCGATCTGCCGATCGGGATTGGCCATGCTGTGGATCGACGCCGCGCGGCCCGAAGTTCTTGCGGAACGTTCGGAACTCCGGGTCCTTCGGGTAGTCCGGCAGCTCCGGCTCTTCCTCGGCGTTGAGATGGTAGAGATTGCCGTAGAACTCGTCGAAGCCATGCGCGGTCGGCAGGAACTCGTCCTGGTCGCCGAGATGGTTCTTGCCGAACTGGCCAGTCGCGTAGCCCTGGGCCTTCAGGAGCTGGGCGATCGTCGGGTCCTCCTTGCTGAGGCCGATGTCGGCGCCCGGCAGCCCGACCTTGCTCAGGCCCGTGCGCAGACGCTCTGGCCGGTGATGAAGGCCGAGCGCCCGGCGGTGCAGCTCTGCTCGCCATAGTAATCGGTGAAGATCACGCCCTCCTTGGCGACGCGGTCGATGTTGGGCGTGCGATAGCCCATGAGCCCGTTGGAGTAGCAGCTCAGGTTCGTGACTGCCGACGTCGTCACCCCAGATGATGACGATGTTGGGCTTCTTGCCGCTGCCCTGGCCGTTGGCGGTCTGGGCCGCAGCGGGCGTGATGGCGAGCGGCGAGGACAGCCCCGCGGACGCCGCGAGCGCGCTGCCCGCGAGCAGCAGCTTGCGCCGGTTCACGCCGCCGGCCCGTGGCGATCCGCGCCCATCCCGACCATCTCCTCGCTCATATTCGTCTCCCTAAAGCTTCTCGAGTCAGCCCCGCCATGCCACTGGGCGTCGCTCGGTCCTCGGCCTCTACTCATGGGTGCCGACGAACATCGTGTGCATGTCGCGCAGCTTTTCCTCGTCCTCGGGGCTCAGGTTCATCGGGCCCAGCACGATGTCGACACGCTCGATCTTTCCGGTGAAGGGGAAGGGCGGGCGGTAGGCTTTGCTGACCGGGGAGCCGGTGTCCGCTCCCACTCCGAACGTGTCGATGCCGAACCGGCCCGGTACGGTGTTGGGGATTCGTGCGCGCCCCGCCTCCTTGCCGTTGATGCCGATGACGGCTTCGCCGCCTTTGCCGAGGCCGCCGCCGTCATAGGCGAACTCCATGACGACGGTCGACTTGCCTCGGGGGCACCGCAATGTCGGAGACGAGGTTCGTGCGCTCCCTCTCGAACCAGTTGTAGTGGTAGACGAGCCGTCCATCCTCGACATAGAGCGCGTAGCCGGCAGAGGAGCCGCCCGCCGCCACGATCACGCCTTGGCCGCCGCTTGCCGGCATCTCGATCTCGGCCGTGATCCGATGCGAGCGGTTCTTCGTGTTCGCCGCCGCAGTCTCCGCCAGGCGCGAGCAGCCGCTGAAGTAGGTGAAGTGTGTCCGGTTCGGATCGGCGCCCCCCGGGGCCGGCTTCGGGGTGGCGAAGCGGCCGGCGCCGCGGTCATCGAACGGATAGACGTGGTAATCCTGGCCGCCTCCTCGTCGAACAGCGCCTTCAGCTCGGCAAGCTTCTCGGGATTCTTCGCTCGCGAGGTCCCTGGCCTCGCTGAAGTCCTCGTCGAGGTTGTAGAGCTCCCATTTGTCTTTGTCCCAGTTGCCCGGGGCGTAGTCCTGCCGCCACGGGAAGGTGTGCTGGGCATCAGGCGTTCCATCCCTTGTCGTAGATGGCCCGATTGGTGAAAATCTCGAAATACTGCGCGCTCGCGCACGGGCCGGGCTTTTGCATCGTTGAAGCGTCGAGGCTATGGACACGCCATCCATCGGCTTCTGCGCGACGCCGTTCACCATGCTCGGCGCAGGGATTCCGGCAACCTCGTAGGATGGTCGGCACAATGTCGATCAGGTGCAGTGAACTGATCCGCGTATGCCGCCGTCCATCCTTGATCTTGGCGGGCCAGGAGACGACCATCGGGTTGCGCGTTCCGCCCAGGTGCGAAGCCACCTGCTTGACCCACTGGAACGGCGCGTTGCCGGCCCAGGCCCATCCCATCGGATAATGCGCTCGGTGCCGCGGCCCGCCGATCTCGTCGAGGACCTTGAGGTTGTCCTCGAGGGACGACGGCACGCCGTTCAGCGTTCATGACCTCGTTCACGGTGCCGGTCGGCGCCGCCTTCGGAGCTCGCACCGTTATCGCCGACGATGAAGAAGATGAGGGTATTGTCGGCATCCGGCAGCTCCTTGATCGCCGCGAGCAACCGGCCGCACCTCGTGATCGGTGAATGCGAGGAAGCCGGCGAAATTCTCCATGAAGCGGGCGTAGAGCGTCTTCTCGTCCGCTGACAGCGAGTCCCAGGGCTCGGCACCCAGTCCGGCCGCGGCGTCAGCTTCGGCGCCGGGCGGGATGATGCCCATCTCGAGCTGCCTCTGGTAGGTATGCCTCGCGCACCGCATCCCACCCGGCATCGAACTCGCCCTTGAACTTCTCCCGCCACTCCTTGGGAGCATGGTGCGGGGCGTGCGCGGCGCCCGGCGCAAAATAGATGAAGAAGCGGCTTCTGCGGGGCGACCGACTTGCTGTAGCGCAACGCAGTTGATTGCGCGGTCGGTCATGTCGGTCATGAAGTGGTAGCCCTCTTCGGGCGTCTTGTTCGGCTCGACCGGCCACCGTGTTCTCGAAAAGGACGGGGTAGTATTGGTTGGTCTCGCCCGCGATGAAGCCGAAGAAATAGTCGAAGCCGAGGCCCGTTGGCCAGCGGTCGAACGGTCCGGCGACACTGCTTTCCCAGTCGGGCGTGTTGTGATTCTTGCCGAACCAGGACGTGCTGTAGCCATTGCCCTTCAGCACGGCTCCCATGGTCGCTGTGCTCTTCGGGATCATGCTGTTGTAGCTGGGAAAGCCGGTCGCCCATTCCGTCGAGGAAGCCCGTAGCCGCAATTGTGGTGATTGCGGCCGGTGATGAGCGCTGCGCGGAGGGGCCGCAGATCGCCGTCGTGTGGAAGCGATTGTACCTCGAGCCCCTCGCCCGCGAGCTTGTCCAGCTCCGGCGTCGGACCGGCCCGCCGAACGTGCCGACCTGCCCGAAGCCGACATCGTCGAGAAGGATGACGACGACGTTCGGGCGCACCCTCCGGCGGCGTCGGCTGTTTCGGCCAATCCTCCTTGGACTCCTTGTAGGTCTTGCCGATGACACCCTCGAACGGGGGCTCGGGAAGGGGCAGCACCGTGCGATCGATAGTGCTGCTCGTAGCGGCGGAACCGGCCGTGCCCGCAGCGCCTTGGGCCGCCTGCGCCTGCGCTCGAGCCGGGAGCGTGCCCGTCGCAGCCGCCGCGGCGACGATCGCGGTCGTGCCGGACAGCAGATCGCGACGCTGCACGCCGCCGCCCTGACGGAGCTGGTCTCGCGCCGGCTGCTCATGCGGTTTCTTCATGCCCCTGCCTCCCTTTCAGTTCCTCGACCGGCACGACGGCGCGGTGCCGGAGAGGTTTGTGTCAGGCGCCGTCGAGGCGCTTGCGATGGCCCTCGAATGCAGCCCTACTGCCCCTTCAAGGCTGCCTCGGCGGCCGCCGGGCGCGCCGCCTCGGCGTCCCGATGGTCCTCGCCCGAGACATCGAACGTGACCTTGAGCACCCTGCCGGTGAACGCGAACGGCGGCTTGTAGAGTTCGGCGGTGATCGTGTGCTTCCGGTTGAGCACGCGTTGCCTTGTCGTTCTGAGCCTGCGGCTGCCGCCGGGCGGGGGCGTCTTTCTCGCCGTCGCTACTCATCGGCTTTTCCTCTCCTGCTCAACGGGGCGGGGTCGTTGGGCCGACCTTCAGCCTTGGTTGGGTGTATCGGAGCTGGATGTGACCGGCTTACTCCGCATTGACCTGTGCGCCCGGCGCCCCTCGACGGCGCCATGCCTCTGAGCCTGAACTACGCAGGGTCGACCTCCCTGGATTGCTGACCTCCAGACATTCGATGGAGAGCGCTACCCTATTCGGAGATCTCGCATTGTCGAATCTCGGACAATTGCGGTAAGATTTTTGTGTGCGACTGTCTTCGCCTTGCACGGTCGCGACGGAGTAACGAGCCTTTTCTGACTCCGAACGTGTGAAAGGCGAAGCGGCTGCACGGTGGGATGGAGCGGAAAAGCACCATCAGGCATGCCGGCTTTCGCAGAAGATCGACGGCGCCTGGCCTCAGGCGGCTGGCTCTCGACGACCCCGGCCGCCTTCACCGAGGCGGTGCTCGCGGCTTGCATCTTCCGCACCTATCGGCGTGGCGAGGTGATCTATCACCAGGGCGATCCTGCCGGAGGGCTGTACGGCGTCGCGTGCGGGGTGCTGGCCGTGGAGAGCGCGCCTTGCGGCCGTGGCCTCTCGATCGTGCACTTCTTCCGTCCGCTCAGCTGGACGGGGAGCGGGGCCGCCCTGTCCGGCCAACCGCGCGTCGTGGGACTGACGGCGGCAAGCCCCGCCGTCGTGGCCCACCTTCCCCTGCCTCCCCTCGAATCGATCGCTGCAATCGACCCGCAGGCCTGGCGCTGGGTTGGCCTGCTCATCCTGAGGGACCTCAAGCTTGCGATCGGCGTGGTCGACGACCTGACCATCCGTGAGGCCGACAGGCGGCTGGCTGCTGTCCTGCTGCGCTTGGCTGGCGTCCGCTGCGCGGACAATCCGGACGAGCCCGAGCCCGAGCTCGAGATCCCGGCAAGCCAGGCCGATCTCGCCGCCATGGCCGGCCTGTCCCGCGCCACCGCGGCGGCGATCCTCGCGCGCCTGGAGGCGGAGGGCACTGTCGTGCGCGGCTATCGGTGCATCAGCCTCCTGCAGCCGGGCAGGCTTCGATCAAGGGTCGATACGGAGCCGCATCTCTGATGACATTGTCGCGCCAGGGGGCGCGGCGGCCCGCCTATCGGACCCGCCTCGTGTAGCCGAGCGGGACACGCCTCGCGCAGCTACCGACCAGCAGGGTATAGCGCTCGAGCCCTGCGATCGGTGGGCCATACCGCAGCCTGCCTCTCAGGACGAACGTCAGGACGGCGAGGTCGAGGGCGACCAGATAGACGGGGAATCCCCACAAGGCGAAGCCTTCCCAGCTCGTCGTCCAGGCGGCGGCGTCGACAAGAGGCAGTGTCAGCGCCGAGGAGGCGAGGCCGAGCAGCCAGGGATCGGGCGCCTCCCGGCCCGGATCCCGCCAGGTGTCGCGCAGCGTCGGCAGGGCGCCCGCGAGGTCGGCGAGCAGGAACATCGACAGCCCGTGCACGGGGTCGCCCGAGGTCATCCACAAGCCTAATCCGCATCCGGCGAGCGAGAAGCAGACGACATCCGAGGGCTTAAGCCCGCCGGTGCCCCGCACCAGTGCCGCCGCGGCTATCGCGGTAACGCCCAAGGCGCTGGCGGCGAGCTTGGCGGATGTCGCCGTGGCGCCGGCCTCGACGCTGCCGGCGAGGGTGAGCCAGGCGAGCGGCGCCCAGATCAGCCACGAGGCCCGGCTCGGTCGCGTCTCGCCGCGCAGCACGGCGTGGATGTAGCGGGCTGTGGCCAGAAGCTCGATCAGGACGACCGCCATGCCTAGGATGCTGACCGCACCGACGCTCGTAGCGGACGTCATTGTCTCCTCCCGGATCGAGGAGACGGACGCTAAACGGTGCTACGCCTTCGGACAGTGATCCTCGACACAAGAAGAGAAGCTGCTCAGGTCGCCTTGTCTTGGCGCTTCACGCAGCGAAAGCCCACATGGCTGGTCGAGGTGTCGACGGGCTCGGCGTGGCGCGCTGCCGGGCGGTAGCGGCGGCAGTAGTTGGGCGCGCAAAGATGCGAGCCGCCCTTCAGCACCTTGCGCGGGATGACGATCTGCGGCTGGCAGGGATCGTAGCTCTCTTCCTCGCGGCCGCCGCGCGGATTCCGCGGGATGCAGCAGGCCTTGGCCGCATCGGCCTCGTGCTTGGCGGTGTACCAGTCGGACGTCCACTCCCAGACATTGCCGATCATGTCGTAGACGCCGTAGCCGTTCGGCGGGAAGGCCGTGACCGGCGAGGTCCGCGCGAACCCGTCCTTGCAGTCGTTCTCGCGGGGAAAGGCCCCCTGCCAGGTGTTGGCCATGTGCTTGCCGCCGGGCGTCAGCTCGTCGCCCCAGGCGAACTCCGCACCCTCGAGGCCGCCCCGCGCCGCATACTCCCACTCCGCCTCGCTCGCGCAGATCCTTGCCGGCCCAGCGCGCATAGGCCAGCGCATCGCTGATAGGCCACGTGCACGACCGGATGGTTGTCCAGCCCATTGATGTTGCTCTTCGGTCCGTACGGGTGTCGCCAGTCCGCGCCCTTGAGGAAGCTCCACCAGGCGCTCCACACCCGCAGATCGACGGGGTGCGAGGGGGGCGTGAACACGAGGGAGCCCGTGTAGAGCATGTGGGGCAGGGCGCCCGGATAGTCCTTCGGGTCCGGGGGGATCTCGGCGAAGGTGACATGGCCCGTGGCGCGGACAAACTCCCTGAACTGCCGATTGGTCACAGGCGTCGGATCGATCCAGAAACCGTCGACCGTCACCCGATGCGCCGGGGCCTCCTCCTTGTAGTGGCTGTCCGAGCCCATGCGGAACGTGCCGCCCTCGACCCAGACCATGTCCGCCTCCGGCGCCCGGACCGGAGCCTCCGCCCTCGCCGCATGCACGAGGGTCATGGCCCGCGTCCCGCGTCGGCGGACCGCTTCAGCGTCGTCGCTCTGACGACCCGATATCGAGAGAGCTTGGCCATTGGACGGTCCAATCCTCAAAGGCACGAGCCGGCACCTGGCTGGTGGAATCAGCCTGCCGGCAATCACCGACACCACCCTGAACCTGCAGCCGGCCCGAAAGGCCGAGCAGCAGCTGGAGAGCTCTGCGGGCTCTGCCAACATGGTCCGCCTAGACTTGCGGAGGCGGCAACGAGAATCAAGGCGTCGCTGGTTGTTGGACGCTGGGGCTCGGCTTCATCCGGGAAGCGTGCCCGTCCGATCGAGATCAGAAGGCAGCGGGCGACCGCGACAGAGGATTGGCGAGACGCGCGGATTGTCGATCCTTCGTCGGCCTCTCTTCCGTGCCGAGCCAGGCGCGGATTGTGACCCCGCTCACAGTGGCCTTCCCCATCCCCTGACATTTTAGGGGCAGATCGTCGCGCTTGATCTATCTTCGTCTTCCGGAGAGCGTGACGGCATCGCGCGTGCTGATGGTCAGGCGCCGCCGCAGGGAGCGTTCTTGATGCTCAACCCCGCCAGTCTGCTCGCCCGCGCCCTCGGCAGCCAGCTGGCCGAGAACTATCGGGCCGTGTTCGGAGATCGGCGTCACGATCACGCCGCCCTGCTGCGGTCGATCGCCCAGCTGTTCATCGAGCGGCTCGCGAGCAGCGACGCCCTCTATCACGACGCCCAGCACACGGTTCAGGTCACCCTCGTGGGTCAGGCGATCCTGCGCGGCAAGATCCTGGTGGACGGCGTGCAGCCCGAGGACTGGGTGCATTTCACCGTCGCGACGCTGGCACACGACGTGGGCTATCTGCGCGGCATCTGCCCAGGCGACCGGCCCGGCCACTACGTCATCGACACAGGCGGCAACACGATAGCCGCCCCACGCGGTGCCTCCGATGCCTTCCTCGCCTCCTGGCATGTCGAGCGCGGCAAGATCTTCGTCCGGCGGCGCTGCGCCCAGATCCCGGGGCTCGACGTCGAGCGGATCGCGCGTGCCATCGAGCTCACGCGCTTTCCCGTGCCGCAGGACGGCGATCATGCCGAGACCGACACGGAGGCCGGGCTCGTCCGCGCCGCGGACCTGATCGGCCAGCTAGGCGACCCGCTGCATCCGCGTAAGATCAATGCGCTCTATTACGAGCTGGCCGAGACGGGCGTCGCCCGCCAGCTGGGCTACGAGAGCCCTGCCGATGTGGCCGAGCGCTACCCGCGCTTCTTCTGGAACGCGGTCGAGCCCTATCTGGGCTCGGCGCTGGCCCATCTCGAGCGCACGCTCGAGGGCAAGCAGTGGATCGCCCACCTCTACGCCCACGTCTTCGTCGAGGAGCATCTGCGCGCCCGGCCCGGCCCGGAGCGCGAGAATGGCCATCCGGCTACGGCCGAGGCGTGACCCCGGCATCCCCGTCAGGCATCCCGACGTCCGCTAAGCGCGCAGTATCGGCGGCGGCCCGCTGCCCTTGATTGCCCGCGCTTCCCGCAGGGCCTCCTACGAGAAAATTCGCTTGAAGGTCTGTTTGAGAATCCCGCTCGTCTCCGGATCGCCCTTGGCGAGCGCCGTCGCATAGGATTCGGCCTGCGAGAAGGTGATGTGCGGCGGCAGGGTGGGCACGTCCGGATCGACATGGGCATCGATGAGGCAGGGCCGATCGGCCCGCAGCGCCTCCTCCCAGGCCGGCCCGATCTCGTCCGGCCGCCGCACCGTGATCCCCTTGAGGCCGAGGAGCTCGGCATAGGCCGCGAAGTCCATCGGCGGCACATCCTGGGTCTTGGGCACCCTGGGCGAGCTCGCCATGGCACGCAGCTCCCACGTCACCTGATTGAGATCGCCGTTCGAGAGGATGCAGACGACGAGGCGCGGATCCGACCACTTCTTCCAGTATTTCGCGACCGTGATCAGATCGGTGATGCCCAGCATCTGCATCGCACCGTCGCCGACGAAGGCGATCGGCACGCGGTCCGGGAACGCGAACTTCGCCGCGACCGCGTACGGCATGCCGGGGCACATCGTGGCCAGCGTTCCCGAGAGCGAAGCCTTCATGCCGCGCCGGAGCTTGAGGGCGCGTGCGTACCAGTTGGCCGAGGAGCCGGAGTCGGCGGTGATGATCGCGCGCTCGGGCAGACGCGAGGACAGCTCCCAGAAGACCCGCTCCGGGTTGACGGGATCGGCATCCTTGCGGGCACGCTCCTCCTCTTCCCCCCACCACCGGGCGACGCGCTTCTCGATGTCCTTGCGCCACGCGTCGCTCTGCTTTTTCTTGAGAAGCGGGACGAGCGCCCGGAGTGTCGCAGCGGCATCGCCCGCCAGCGCCACCTCCATCGGGTAGCGGATCGACAGCATCGTCGGATCGAGATCGATCTGCACGCCGCGCGCCTGACCGGTCTTCGGCAGGAACTCCGAATAGGGAAAGCGCGACCCGATCATCAGTAGCGAGTCGCAATGCTGCATCATCCAGTCCGACGGCTCGGTGCCGAGCAGCCCGATCGTGCCGGTGACGAAGGGCAGGTCGTCGGGCAGGGCCGCCTTGCCGAGCAGCGCCTTGGCGACGCCGGCACCCAGAAGATTGGCCACCTCGACGACCTCGTCCGCGGCGCCGATGGCTCCGGCGCCGACCAGGATGGCGACCTTCTCGCCGGCATTGAGCGCCTCGGCGGCCCGGCCGAGATCGGCGGCGGCGGGCATCAGCTGGGGCTCGCTGTAGGCGTTGCTGGAGTGGATCGTTCCATGCGCCCGGGGCGGCTCCTCGACAGCCTTCAGCTCTTGCACGTCGTTCGGGAAGATCAGGCAGGTCACGGTGCGGCGCGCCTTGGCGATGCGGAAGGCGCGGTCGATCAGATGCTTGACCTGCGCCGGGCTCATGCAGGTCTCGACATACTCGCAGGCCACGTCCTTGAAGAGCGATTGGAGGTCGACCTCCTGCTGATAGCTGCCGCCGAGGGCCGCCCGCCCCTGCTGCCCAACGATCGCAACCACCGGCTGGTGATCGAGCTTGGCGTCGTAGAGGCCGTTCAGCAGATGGATGGCACCCGGGCCCGAGGTCGCCATGCAGACGCCGACCTCGCCGGTGAACTTGGCGTGCGCGCAGGCCATGAACGCGGCGCTCTCCTCGTGCCGGACCTGCACGAAATCGAGCGCATCCTCCCCATCGTCGCGCCCGAGCGCCGCCACCAGCCCGGCGATGCCGTCACCGGGAAAGCCGAAGACGCGCCGGACGCCCCAGTCCTTCATGCGTTGCAGGATGAAGTCGCCGACTGTCGTGGTCATGGAGGATACCTTCGCGTTCGGCCGGCCGACCCGAGAGCCGAGCCCGCCCGATTGTCAGACTGGCCGACGGACGCGCATCGCGTCGCGCCGGACATGCTCGGACAATCGCGAGGTTGCGCTGGTTGTTCCTCCAGACTCCGGAGCCTGGCTCGACGTGACCAAGTTTTCATATTCGGGCGACGAACCCTCCGGCCCCGACGGGCGTTGCAATGTCACGCATCGCAAGCCCGACGGCCCCCAGGAGAGAGCACGGCGTGATCAGAACGACGCCCGGAGCCACGACCTCGAAGCAGCTCGAGCGCCCTTGGCTCGCTGACGCGCGGCCGGCGCCGCGGGTCGATCAGCCTGGAATGCGCGGCGGCACATTGCTGGCTCTCGCTGGGGGCGGCCTGGTTCTGGCGGGCCTCGCTGGCACGCTCCTCGGTGGCAATAGCGCGGACAGACCGGTGCGCCCGGCGCGACTTGCGGCGTATGGTGCGGGTTTGCTCGCTGCGAGCGTTCTCGCCGACAGCGCCATGGAGCATTACCGCGGCAGCTTCAAGAAGCGGGCGATGTACGCGGCCCCCGTCGCCGCCGCGGCGGCCCTGACGACTGCCGTCGCGACGGCGATCTCCAGCAGGTTCGGGGCGCTCAAGGTCGCCGTTTTCGGCGGCGCCATCCTGACGGGGCTCTTCGGCACGGGCTTTCACATCAGGAATATCCTGAGGCGACCGGGCGGCCTCTCCTTCAACAACCTCTTCTATCGGGCCCCATTCGGGGCGCCCGGCGCCCTGATGCTGGCCGGCGCCGCCGGCATCGGCGCCGTTTCGGCCGAGCGGGCGGCAAGGCGCGATGGCGTGTTCGGTTCCCGGCACAGGGCTCGCGTGGGGCAGGGCCTGGGCGCGCTGACGGCCGCCGGGCTCTTCGGGCTCACGGCCGAGGTCGGGCTCCTGCACTTCCGCGGCGCCTTCCACAACAAGCTCATGTATGCGCCGATCATCGGCGTGCCCCTCACGGGCGCTGCCGTTCTGGCGTCCGCCCTCGATCCGGCCCCCGCGCGTCGGCGCCTCGCGCGCCAGGCCCTGGAGACGACGGCGGCGCTCGGCCTGCTCGGTGTCGGGCTGCATTCCTACGGCGTCAGCCGCAACATGGGCGGCTTCAAGAACTGGACGCAGAACCTCTTTCAGGGCCCGCCGATCGCCGCCCCGCCGAGCTTGGCCGGCATAGCGCTCATCGGCTTTTCGGCTCTCGATCTGCTCGGCCGCAAAAGGGAGAAGGCCTACCGTGACTGACGCTCCCTCGGCTGGCACGCCCTTCCGCACGCCCTATCCCGGCTACAACGTCCTCGATAAATGGGACTCGGTCTCGTTCAACGATGCGACGCGCCGCGTGATCGCCGACCGGCTGGGCAACGTCCCGCGGCGCCGGTTCTTCGACGAGAGCGACTATGCTCTCCTCAGCGCCGTGATCGATTGCATCCTGCCGCAGCCGGAGCGGACCCGGGAGCAGCGCATTCCGGTCGAGGCCTTCATCGACGCGATGCTGCACGAGAACCGCGGCAGCGGCACCCGCTATGCCGGCACGCCGACGCAACGTGAGGCGTGGCGCCACGGGCTCGGCGGCATCGACCAGGAGGCGCGGCGACGGCACGGCTGCGGCTTTCGCGATCTGCCGCCGGCCGACCAGGAGGCGCTCTTGGGCGCCATCGACGACGGCGACGTCGACGCGAGCACCTGGAGCGGCCTCGATCCGAAGCGCTTCTTCCGCTCGATCCTGCTGACGGAGGCGGTGAAGATCTACTACGCCCACCCGCTCGCCTGGAACGAGATGGGCTTCGGCGGGCCGGCAGCACCACGAGGCTATGTCCGCCTCGGCCCGGACGAGCGCGACCCCTGGGAGGCACGAGAGGAGCGCCTGCCCCAGAAGGTCGGAGAGCTGCCGTGAGCGCCGTCGTCTCCGACGCCGAGCTCCGCATCCGCGCCACGGATGGCAGGGCGCCCAACGTGTTCCGGCCGGGTGCCTGGGTGCCGATGGCCCAGTTCGCGGATACGGAGCCGGTCGAGTTCGCGATCGTCGGTACCGGCTGCGGCGGCAGCGTTCTAGCGGCCAAGCTCGCCGAGGCCGGCCATTCCGTCGTCGCCTTCGATGCCGGCGCCTTCTATCGCCCGCTCGAGGATTTCGCCTCCGACGAGCGCGAGCAGGAAAAGCTCTATTGGCTGGACGAGCGGATCTCGGGCGGAAACGATCCGATCGAGCTCGGCTCCAACAATTCCGGCAAGGCCGTCGGCGGGACCACCGTCCATTTCCAGATGGTGGCGCTGCGGTTCCGCCCGGAATGGTTCAAGTCCCGCTCGCTTCTCGGCTACGGCCAGGATTGGCCGGTCGAGTGGCAGGAGATGTGGCGCTACTACGCCCTGGCCGAGGACGCGATGAAGATCGCCGGCCCGATCTCCTACCCCTGGGGACCGAGCCGCGGGCGTTACCCCTACCGCGAGCACGAGCTGTCGGCCTCGGCCCTGGTCCTGGCCAGGGGCGCCGAGGCCATGGGCGTGAAGTGGGCGCCGACGCCGACCGCCTCCCTTTCGGCGCCGCGGGGCGAGGCGCATCCTTGCGTCTATCGCGGCTTCTGCAAGATCGGCTGCGCCACCAACGCCAAGCAGTCGATGCTCGTGACCTTCGTGCCGCGTGCCCTCGAGGCCGGCGCCGAGATCCGAGATCTGGCCATGGTCGGCCGCATCGAGGTCGGCAAGGACGGCCGCGCGACCGGCGTGCACTATTATCGCGATGGCAAATGGCGCTTTCAGAAGGCCCGGGCCGTCATCGTGGCCGGCTACTCCATCGAGACGCCGCGGCTTCTTCTCCATTCCGCCTGCCCGCAGCACCCGGATGGCCTTGGCAACTCCCGCGGCCTCGTCGGCAAGGGCCTGATGGTCCACGCCAATCACGCGGTGTGGGGCGTCATGGAAGAGGAGATCCGCTGGTACAAGGGTCCCCCCTCCCTCGCCGTGTGCGAGCACTGGAACTACGAGGATAGGGGCAAGGACTTCACCGGCGGCTACTCCTTCATGAGCCAGGGCCCGCTGCCCACCGACTTCGCCACCTCGCTGGTGTCCAACGAAGGCGTTTTCGGCCACGAGCTGCGCAAGTGGATGGCCCACTACAATCACATGGCGGGCCTGAAGATCGTCGGCGAGACGATGCCGCAGGACACCAACCGAGTCGAGCTCTCCGACGAGACCGACGAGCTTGGCCTGCCGATCCCGAAGGTCACCTTCTCCTATTGCGACAATGACCGGCGGCTCGCCGCCCACGCGCAGGACTTCATGGGCGACATGCTGCAGGCGGCCGGCGCCCACAGCCTCTACCGGACCGAGAGCACCGCCCATCTCATGGGCGGCTGCCGCATGGGCGCGCATGCGGAGACGAGCGTCGTCGATTCCACCGGCCGCAGCTGGGACATCGACAACCTCTTCGTGTGCGACGGGTCGCTGTTCCCGACCGCCGGCGGCGTGAACCCCTCACTCACGATCGTCGCCAATTCCCTGCGCATCGCCGATCGGATCAAGGAGCTCGCGCGCCGGGGCGAGCTGAGCGGTCGTCCACCAAGAGAAAGAGACGGAAGATAATGCAGAAGATAGCCGTGATTACCGGTGCGGGAGCCGGCGTCGGGCGGGCGACGGCCCTCGAGTTTGCGAAGAACGGCTTCGATGTGGCGATCCTGTCGCGCGACGCCGAGCGTCTCGAGGCCGTGGCCGGTCTGATCCGGGCGATGGGTCGGCAGGTTCTGGCCATTCCCGTCGACGTCGCGGATGCCGGACAGGTCGAGGCCGCGGCATTGCGGGTCGAGGGCGAGCTCGGCCCGATCCATACCTGGGTCAACGTCGCGATGGCCACGGTCTTCGCCCCGGTGGCCGATCTCACGCCGGACGAGGTGCGGCGCGCCACCGAGGTGACCTATCTGGGCCAGGTGCACGGCATGATGGCCGCCCTCAAGCGGATGCGCATCCGCAATCGGGGCACCATCGTCAATGTCGGCTCGGCGCTCGCCTATCGCTCGGTGCCGCTCCAGGCGCCCTACTGCGCCGCCAAGGCCGCCATCCGCGGCTTCACCGATTCGCTGCGCTCCGAGATCATCCATGACGGCCTCGACATCCAGGTGACCATGGTCCACCTGCCTGCGGTGAACACGCCCCAGTTCGACTGGGCCCTGAACAAGATGGGCAGGAAGGCCCAACCCGTCCCGCCGATCTTCCAGCCGGAGGTCGCGGCACGGGCCATCCATTTCGCCGCCACGCACAGCCGGCGAGAGGTCTGGGTCGGCTACTCGACGGTGCAGGCGATTGTCGGCAATGCGCTGGCGCCCGGCCTTCTCGACCGCTTCCTCGCCTGGAAAGGCTATAGCGGGCAGCTCTCGTGCACGCCTCTGTCGGAGGACGCGCCGGCGAACCTCTTCCATCCCGTCCCCGGACATCACTCGGCGCATGGTCGCTTCGACGACCGGGCGAAAAGCATGAGCTGGGAGATGGTTACCAGTCGCCATCGCGATGTGGCTGTCGCCAGTGTCGCCTTCGCGGGGTTGCTGGCTGTCAGGTCCCTGCTGAAGCCCCGCCGCCGTCGGCTGAGATGAGGCCCGTTGCCCGGTCAACCGGATCGGACCCGCAATGACGACGCCGCTCGAGGACTACGCCATGATCGGCGACGGGGAGACCGTCGCCCTCGTTTCCCGCCACGGCTCGATCGACTGGCTCTGCTTGCCTCGCTTCGACTCGCCCGCCTGCTGCGCGGCGCTCCTGGGAACGAGCGAGCATGGCCATTGGTCGATCGCGCCGGAAGGCGCGCTCGAGCGCGCCGAGCACCGCTACCTTACGGGCACGCTGATCCTCGAGACGCGACCTCACCACGACCGAGGGGACGATCCGGCTCACCGACTTCATGCCGATGCGCGCGGACACGCCCACGCTGGTCCGGGTGGTGACCGGCCTCAGGGGGAGCGTGCCGACACGCCTCGAGGCCGTCTTCCGCTTCGATTACGGCAACATGCCGCCCTGGGTGACCGGCTCCGCCGACGGGGCTGTGATGCATGTGGGGCCCGACAAGCTGGTCATGAGAGGCAGCGACGATCTTGAGATCGCCGATGGCTCGATCGTCTCGCGCTTCGTCGTCGAGGAAGGCAGCCATCATGCTTTCGTCGTCGCCTACGGGCTCGCGCACGATCCGGATCCCGATCCCGTCGATCCGGAGGCGGCGTTGGCGGCAACCCGGGACTACTGGCGCGACTGGATCGGCCGCTTCGACCTCCCGATCGAGCATGGAGAGGCGGTTCGCCGCTCGCTGCTGACGCTGAAGGCCCTGATCCATCGGCCTACCGGCGGGCTCGTCGCCGCGCCCACCACCTCGCTGCCTGAGCAGCCGGGCGGCGCGATGAACTGGGATTACCGCTTCTGCTGGCTGCGGGACGCGACCTTCACCCTGACCGCTCTCGTGGACTGCGGCTACATGGAGGAAGCGACGGCCTGGCGGGACTGGATGCTCCGCGCGGTCGCCGGCGAGCCCGACAAGATGCAGATCATGTACCGCGTCGACGGCTCGCGGCGCCTCGACGAGGCCGCGCTTGCCGTGGCTGCCGGGATACCGGTTCGCCCGGCCTGTTCGTGTCGGCAACTCCGCGGCGGGCCAGCTCCAGCTCGACGTCTATGGCGAGCTGCTGAGGTCGCTCCATGCCTCCGAGCGTGCCGGCATGGAGCGCACCGAGCAGGGGCGCCACCTCGAGCACGCGCTCGTGGAGCATGTGGAACGGATCTGGGAGAGGCCGGACCAGGGCCTTTGGGAAAGTCGCGGCGAGCCCCGCCACTACACCTATTCCAAGGTCATGGCCTGGGTGACACTTCACCGTTTCCTCGATGGCAAGGGTGCCGAGGAGATCGCCGAGGCAGAGCGCCGGCGGCTGGAAGCGTTGCGCGACCACATGCACGAGGTGATCTGCCGCGAGGGCTTCGATGCCGGGCTCGGCTCGTTCACCTCCTATTTCGGCGGCCAGCAGGTCGACGCGTCGCTTCTGCTGCTGCCCAAGGTCGGCTTCCTGCCGGCCGACGACGAGCGCATGGCGGGAACGATCGCCCGGATCGAGAAGGAGCTGGTCGTCGACGGCCTGGTCCGGCGTCATCTCATGGACGATCTCGTGCCCGAGGGCGCCTTTCTCGCCTGCTCCTTCTGGCTCGCGGAGTGCCAGCTCGGCCAGCGGCGGCGGTCGGATGCTGTGCGGACCATCGAGAGGGTGCTTGCGGTGCAGAGCGATCTCGGGCTCCTGTCCGAGGAGTATGATGTCGCGAGCCGACGCCTTGCCGGCAACTTCCCCCAGGCGCTCAGCCACCTTGCCCTGATCCATGCCATGGTCAGCCTCGCCGGGTTCGATAGGAATGCCGATGGGTCGTGAGCTGCGCCCGTCCGCCTCGGCGCTTCTCTCGCGAGCCGGAGCGCGCGGCTCGCTCATCACCCTTCTGGCGCTCGGGCCTCGTCGGTTGCTCGGCCGGCAACTCCTCCTTCCTGCATCCCTATGGGCCGATAGCGGCCGACCAGCGCCATCTGTTCTTCTGGGTCATCGGTTGGATGATGATCGTCGTGCGTGCCGGTCTTCGTCCTGGTGCCTCTCTTTGCCTGGCGCTACCGCCGCAGAAACGGGGCCGCGGCCTACCGGCCGAAGTGGGAGTTCTCCTGGCCGCTCGAGATCGCGATCTGGGGCGTGCCGGTGGTGGTCGTGGCGATCCTGGGCTTCCTGCTGTGGTCGGGGACCATGCGGCTCGATCCCTACGCAACGCCACCCTCGGCCAAGCCGCCGCTCGAGATCGAGGTGGTGGGTCTCGATTGGAAATGGCTCTTCATCTATCCCGAGGAGCACATCGCCACCGTCGGCATGGTCGCCTTTCCCACCGACCGCCCCGTCCGGTTCCGCCTGACCAGCGACACGGTCATGCAATCGTTCTTCATCCCATCGCTGGGCAGCCAGATCTACGCCATGGCCGGCATGGTGACCCAGCTGAACCTCGTGGCCGACCGCCCCGGCCGGGTCGAGGGCGAGAACACGCAGTTCAACGGCATGGGCTTTCAGAACCAGAGATTCACCGCCGCCGCCATGACGCCTGAGGACTTCCCGGCCTGGGTGGCGAAGGTCCGCTCGAGCGGCGAGCCGCTCGACGATCGGGTCTATGGCATCCTCTCCGAGCGGAGCACGACCAAGGAGGTCAGCGCCCGGCTCGGCACCGACGCGATGCCTCCAGGCGTCCTTTATTTCTCGCAGGCCGATCCCGGCCTCTTCGCCAGCATCGTCGACAGCTATCGCGCCCAGGCCCGGGCGGGAGCCGCCTCCGCGTGGCCTAGAGCAACATCGAGGGCCGAGCCATGAGCGGGATGGGCTGGTGGTATTTCTTCTTCGGCGAGCTGTCCTTTGGCGCGTTGCCGTTCTACAGCGCCATCGCCACGGTCGCGGCCTCGATTGTCGTCGCTGGGCGCCATCGGCACCGTGATCCTGATCACCTGGCTGGGCAAGTGGCGCTATCTCTGGTCGGAATGGTTCACCAGCGTCGATCACAAGCGCATCGGCATCATGTATGTCGTGATCGCCCTGGTGATGCTGTCGCGCGCGGTGATCGAGGCCGTGATGATGCGCATGCAGCAGGCCGTGGCGCTCGACTCGCCAGGCTACCTGCCGCCCGACCACTTCTCCCAGCTCTTCACGCACCCACGGCACGATCATGATCTTCTTCATGGCGATGCCGTTCCTGACGGGCGTGATCAACTATGTCATGCCGCTGCAGATCGGCGCCCGGGACGTGTCCTTCCCGGTCCTGAACTCGATCAGCCTCTGGCTGACCGCCGGCGGCGCCGGCATCATGATGGTCTCGCTCGTCCTGGGCAAGTTCTCGACCGGCGGGTGGAGCGGCTATCCTCCCTACACCGAGATGGCCTTCAACCCCGGCGTCGGCCCGGACTATTGGATCTGGGCGGTGAGCCTCAGCTCGATCGGCACCACCCTTACGGGCATCAACTTCGCCGTGACGATCTACAAGCGGCGCACCGCCGGGCATGGACCTCTTCCGCATGCCGCTGTTCTGCTGGACGGCCCTGTGCACCAGCATCCTGATGATCTTCGCCATGCCGCCGCTGACGGTGGCGACGGCGATGCTGGCTCTCGACCGCTACCTGGGCATGCACTTCTTCACGAACAGCCTCGGCGGCAACATGATGAACTACGCCAATCTCTTCTGGCTGTTCGGTCATCCCGAGGTCTACATCCTCATCCTGCCGCTCGTTCGGGGTCTACTCGGAGGTCATCGCCAACTTCTCGGCCAAGACGCTCTACGGCTACAAGTCCCTCGTCTATGCCACGATGTCGATCGCGGTGCTGTCCTTCACGGTATGGCTCCATCACTTCTTCACGATGGGACAGAGCTCGCACATCAACGCCGCCTTCGGTATCGCCACGATGCTGATCGGCATTCCGACCGGCGTAAAGATCTACGACTGGATCTTGACGATGTTCCGCGGGCGCATCCGGTTCGCCGCGCCGATGCTCTACGCGCTGGCCTTCCTCATCCTGTTCACGATCGGCGGCCTGTCCGGCATCCTGCTGGCCAACCCGGCGGTCGACTATCAGGTTCACAACACCCTGTTCCTGGTGGCGCACTTCCACAACATGCTGATCCCCGGTCTCCTCTTCGGGATGCTCGCCGCCTACCACTACTGGTTCCCCAAGGCGTTCGGCTTCCGCCTCGACGAGACCTGGGGGCGGATCGCCTTCGCCTGCTGGGTTGTGGGCTTCCTCCTCGCCTTCATGCCGCTCTATGCGCTGGGCCTCCTGGGCATGCCGCGGCGCACGGTCGAGTTCTTCCAGCCCGCCTATCTGCCCTACATGATCGTCGCGGCATGCGGTGCCGTTCTTATCCTGGGCGGCCTCGGCAGCCTCGTCGTGCAATTGTGGGTCAGCGTCCGACGCCGGCATGAGCTGAGCGTGTTCGCGGGCGACCCATGGAACGGGCGGACGCTCGAGTGGGCCACCTCGGCCCCGCCGCCCGAGTACAATTTCGCCGTCCTGCCGACCGTGCACGGGCGGGATCCCTTCCATGCCATGAAGGAACGCGACGAGGCCTATGGGATGCCGCCGCGCTACGAGGACATCGAGCTGCCCCGCAACAGCGCGGTCGGCATCGTGATCGGCGTGGCGGGAGCGGCCGTGGCCTTCGGTCTCGTCTGGCACATCTGGTGGCTGGCGATCCTCGGCTTTGCGACGGTCTGGGCCGCGGTCATCGCCCGTAGCTTCGTGCGCGAGACGACCCGCATCATTCCCGCCAGCGAGGTGAGGCGGACCGAGCAGCGATGGCGGGATGCCGTCTCGAGAGCGCCGATCGTCTCGCGTGACTACGAGATCACCCCGATCAATCGCGGGCTGGCCGAGGTATCGGCGCCATGAGCGGGCATGTGCTGAGGCACCCGGGCCTCAACCTCGGCAGCACCGATCCGGGGGCCCATGAGGCGGCCGAGGAGGTCATCTTCGGCTTTTGGGTCTTTCTCATGAGCGATGTCGTGCTCTTCGGCCTCCTGTTCGCAACCTACGCGACGATGACCGGGGCGACGGCTGGCGGCCCCGGTCCCAGGGACCTCTTCGACCTCAAGAGCGCCGCTCTCGAGACGGCCGTTCTGCTCGCCAGCAGCTTCACCTTCGGCATGGCGGCGCTGGCGATGAAATACACCAGGAGCCGTGTCCACCTGCTCTTCTGGCTCGCCCTCACTCTCGCGCTTGGCCTCGTCTTTCTCGGTCTCGAGGCGAGGGATTTCCTGAAGATGCTCGCCGAGGGGGCCGGGCCCAGCCGCAGCGGCTTCCTTTCGGCCTTCTTCGCGCTCGTCTCGACCCACGGCCTGCACGTCCTGGCCGGCAGCGTCTGGATGATCGTCATGATCGTGCAGGTCCTGGTGTTCGGCATCGAGCGGGACGTGAAGCTCCGCATCATGCGGCTCGGCCTCTTCTGGCACCTGCTCGATGTCGTCTGGATCGGGATCTTTTCCGTCGTCTACCTGCAGGGGCTGGCGTGATGGACGACGGTCTCAAGGAGTTTCGCTCCTATGTGATCGGGTTGGCGCTGGCCATCCTGCTCTCTGCCATCGCGTTCGGCAGCGTCGCCTGGGGGGGCCTCCCGCGAGAGGGCGTCTTGTGGATTATCGCGGTGGCCGCCCTCGTCCAGATCGTCGTGCACTTTCGATTCTTCCTGCACATCGATCTGTCGAGGTCGAAGAGGGACGACCTCCAGCTGATCCTGTTCTCCGCCCTGATCCTCGCGGTCATGGTCGGTGGGACCATATGGATCCTGGCCAACCTGCGCATGCGGATGATGTGATCCAGGCGATCCCGGGCGCGGCGTGAAGGCCGGTATCTCCCCCCTTCTCCCGAGGCCGTTCTGGGACTAGATATCCCTTATGAACGCTCTTCCTGTTCTCCTGCTCATCGCCATGGTGGCCACGCTGGTCGTGCTGCTCGTCGGCATCGGCGGCTTCCTCAAGGGCGGCGCCTTCAACGAGCGCTACGGCAACAAGCTGATGCAGGCGCGCGTCGGCCTGCAGCTCGTCGCCGTCGTCCTTCTGGGGCTGATCATCTTCGCGCGCGGCTGACACCGGCGAGAGGGACGACTTTGGCCTGTCGACGATGGTGACGCTGACCCGCATCTACACCAAGGGTGGCGACACGGGGCGCACGTCGCTGGGCGACGGCAGCCGGGTGGCCAAGCATGCCGCGCGCGTCGACGCCTACGGCACGGTCGATGAGGCCAACGCCGCGATCGGCATCGTCCGTCTCCACGCCGCGGACGAGGCGGACGCGATGCTGGCGCGCATCCAAAACGATCTTTTCGATGTCGGCGCCGACCTGTGTCGGCCGGGCGACGACGCCGCCGAGACCGGAGCGCTCAGGGTCCAGGAGAGCCAGGTCCTGCGCCTCGAGAGCGAGATCGACCGGATGAACGACGAGCTGCGCCCGCTCGACTCCTTTGTCCTTCCGGGCGGGACTCCGGCCGCGTCACATCTCCATCTGGCGCGCACGGTGACGCGTCGCGCGGAGCGGCTCGTCGCTGCCCTGGCGGAGGCCGAGCCCGTCAATCCGGTGGCGCTGCGCTATCTCAACCGGCTGTCGGACCATCTCTTCGTCCTGTCGCGCTGGCTCAACGATGGGGGTGGCGGCGACGTGCTGTGGGTGCCGGGCGCCAACCGCTAGACACCCCCTCGGGGCAGGGCTGCCATCAGAGCCGCCCTGATTGACAAGGCGTTCATCGTTCCCTATCGCTCGGTGCTGCAACGCAAAAAATGGCGCCCGGCCTGCCGTGGCCGGGACGTTCGGGCCTCTGGAAGGTAGCGGCAATGAAGATCCTCGTGCCCGTCAAGCGGGTCGTCGACTACAACGTCAAGATTCGTGTCAAGGCTGATCAGAGCGGCGTCGACATCGCGAACGTCAAGATGTCGATGAACCCGTTCGACGAGATCGCCAACGAGGAAGCCATCCGCCTGAAGGAGAAGGGGGTCGCCGAGGAGGTGATCGCCGTCTCGCTCGGTGAGGCGCGCTGTCAGGAGACCTTGCGTACTGCGCTCGCGATGGGTGCCGACCGTGCGGTCCACGTTCTGACGGACGCGGAACTCCAGCCTCTGGCCATCGCCAAGCTCCTCAAGGCCATTGTCGACCGCGAGCAGCCCGGCCTCGTCATCCTGGGCAAGCAGGCGATCGACGACGACAGCAACCAGACGGGCCAGATGCTGGCGGCGCTGCTCGGCTGGCCGCAGGCCACCTTCGCCTCGAAGATCACGATCGAGGACGGCCACGCCGTGGTGGCGCGCGAGGTCGACGAGGGCACCGAGACCATCCGCGTCAAGCTGCCGGCGATCATCACGACCGACCTTCGCCTCAACGAGCCCCGCTACGCGTCGCTGCCCAACATCATGAAGGCCAAGAAGAAGCCGATCGAGAGCCTCTCGCCCGCCGACCTCGGCGTCGATCCGGCACCCCGGCTCCGCTATCTGCGGGTCGAGGAGCCCCCGAAGCGCCAGGCGGGCGTCAAGCTCGGCTCGGTGGCCGAGCTCGTGGCCAAGCTCAAGCAGGAGGCAGGGATCGTCTGATGGCTGTCCTCGTTCTCGCCCAGCACGACAACAAGACCCTCGACAAGGCGACCCTCCATGCCGTGACCGCCGCCAAGGCGATCGGGGGCGATCTCCATCTCCTCGTCGCCGGCAAGGACGCCCGCGCGGCAGCCGAGGCCGCGGCCCAGTTGCCTGATGTGGCCAAGGTCCTGCTCGTCGAGCATCCGGCCTACGCCGACCCGCTCGCCGAGGACATCGCAGCGCTCCTCGTCAGTGTCGCCTCCGGCTACGACCACCTGCTGGCGGCCTCGACGACCCATGGCAAGAATGTGATGCCGCGCGTCGCCGCCCTGCTCGACACCGCGCAGATCAGCGACATCGTGGCGGTGGAGGGGCCCGGGATCTTCAAGCGCTACATCTTTGCCGGCAACGCCCTGGCCACGGTCGAGAGCGTGGATTCCCGGCGCGTCATCACGGTGCGGACCACCGCCTTCGAGCCCGCTCCGGCCGAAGGCGGCAGCGCCGAGATCGCCACGGTGGCAGCGGTCGAGCCCGAGGGCCTCGCGAGCTTCGTCGGCCGCGAGGTCAGCCGCAGCGAGCGTCCGGACCTCACCTCCGCCCGGATCGTCGTCTCGGGAGGCCGCGGCATGGGCAGCGGCGAGAACTTCAAGGTCATCGAGGCGCTGGCCGACGTTCTGGGCGCCGCGGTGGGCGCCTCGCGCGCAGCCGTCGACGCCGGCTTCGTGCCCAACGACTACCAGGTGGGCCAGACGGGCAAGATTGTGGCGCCCGAGCTCTACGTCGCGGTCGGCATCAGCGGCGCCATCCAGCATCTGGCCGGCATGAAGGACAGCAAGATCATCGTCGCCATCAACAAGGACGAGGAGGCGCCGATCTTCCAGGTGGCCGACTACGGCCTCGTGGGCGACCTTTTCAAGCTCGTGCCCGAGCTCACCGAAGCCCTCAAACAGGCCAAAGCCTGAGAAGTCACGGAGTCGCCAAGATGGTCGCTGCCTACGAGCGCAAGGACTACCCCCCAATCCCGGAGATCGAGCGGGTCGGGGTGATCGGCGCCGGGCAGATGGGCGGCGGCATTGCGCAGGTGGCAGCGGTGGCCGGTCTGGATGTGCGGCTGATGGACGTCTCGGCCCAGCAGCTCGAGGCGACGCTGGCCAGGATCGACAGCCTGCTCGAGCGGCAGATCCGCAAGGGCACGATGGACGCGGCGGCGAAGCAGGGGGCGCTCGCCCGGATCACCACCGGCACCGCGATGACGCTATTCGGGGACTGCGAGCTCGTCGTCGAGGCGGCGACCGAGAGCGAGCCGCTGAAGCACAAGATCTTCAAGGAGCTCGTGCCGCATCTCAAGCCGGATGCGCTCATCGCCTCCAACACCAGCTCGATCTCGATCACCCGCCTCGCCGCCCAGACCGATCGGCCCGAGCGGTTCATCGGCATGCACTTCATGAACCCGGTGCCGGTCATGAAGCTGGTCGAGCTGATCCGCGGCATCGCCACCGAGGAAGACACCTACCAGGCGGTCAAGGGCCTCTGCCAGAAGCTCGGCAAGACCTCCGTCACCGCCGAGGACTTCCCGGCCTTCATCGTCAACCGCATCCTGCTGCCGATGATCAACGAGGCGGTCTACACGCTCTATGAGGGGGTGGGCACGGTCGAGAGCATCGACACGGCGATGAAGCTCGGCGCCAACCACCCGATGGGGCCGCTGGAGCTGGCCGACTTCATCGGCCTCGATACCTGCCTCGCCGTCATGCAGGTCCTCTATGACGGCCTCGCCGACAGCAAGTACCGGCCTTGCCCGCTGCTCGTGAAATATGTCGAGGCCGGCTGGCTCGGCCGGAAGACGAAACGCGGCTTCTACGACTATCGCGGCGAGATCCCCGTCCCGACCCGCTGATCCGTCTCAGGCACGCTCCAGCAGCTCCTCGAGGATCACGTCCAGCCGCCGGATCGAGCGGCCGGCGTGGAGCTGCGCCCTCAGCTGGGCCACGAGCTCGCCTGTGCGCAGGCGTTCGACTGCGTTGAGGACGAGAAGTGGCTTCGCCTCGTTCAGACGGAGCAGCCGGTATTCGAGCTGGCCCACCGAGAAAAAAGCGCCGATCTGACGGTCGATCTCCCGGTCGATCTCCGGCGGCATGCCGGCACCCTCGCTCGCTGCGGCGAGGGCCGGGCCGGCCAGCCCATTGACGACGAGCCGCCAGTCGCTGGGCGCCAGAGCCTCGTCCAGCTCGAAGGCCAACGGCGGCACCAGCACGCCCCGCCGCTCGAAGAGGTCCCGACGCAGCGGGTCGCCCAGCCGCGCAGCGGCGTCGGCGAGGTCGGCAGCACCGCTGCCGAGCCGGCCGGCCAGCGCATAGCCGACGCGGACGACGGTGCGATCGGCCATTCCCCGCTCCAGCTCGATCTCGCCGGCATAGCTCGGGTCCTCCCCATGTGCCGCCGCCTCGGCCGCGACGAGGGCGGCACGGAGGCCCGCCTCCGTCGGCAGGCAGAGCGCCGCCGCCATGCGCAGGCTCGCGAGTGTCAGGGAGACGGACGGGCGCGGCGCCTTCGTGCCCAGCGTGGCGAGCAGCCGCGCCGCCGACGCCTCGCCGACCAGCAGCTCCCGTCCCTCGAAGACCGCACGGTCCAGCGCTTGTAGCAGCAGGGGTGGCTCGGCCTCGGCGCGCGTCAGCCTGCGAGCGGCCGGCCCGATCTGTAGGAGTCCGGCCAGCCCACTTCCTGCAGGCAAGCAGGCGATCCGAACCCGGGGCGGTCCATCGATGCCGAGGTCGGCCGCGATCTCGCCCGCTTTCGCCTCGAGGCGCCGCGACGCGGCCCATCCCCAGCCTTCCTCGATGAGCGCCTGATCGAGCTCTAGGAGGATCGTTTCTCCGATGTCCGGCAGAGGCGTCATGGCCGGCGCCACGGGGGATTGCGGCGGGCTTGCCGGGATCTCGCCTTCCGCGTCGACGACCGAGGCCTGAGCCAGCAGTCCCGACGCCGCCTCGGCCGCGGCCAGCACTGGAAGCTCCGGCAAGGCCGCAGCCAGCATCGCGCGGACCCGTGCCCGCTGCGCGGCCACCGGAACGATCAGCAGGGCCGGCCCTTCACCCGCCGCCTCGGCCCTCTGGACCACCTCGCAAACACAGCCTTCGAGCGCGCTGCCGTCCCCACGCTCGGGCGACCGCAGCGCCTGCGTCAGCCGTGGGCCGAGCAAGAGCGACCTTCGAGCTCCCTCATTGCCCCAGAGGCGCGGTCGCAGCTCCGGCAGCTGGCGGATCTCGGCCAGCATCCGCATCGCATCGGCACGCGTGGCCTCGAGCTCGAGGAACCGGCGATGGATCGCCGGCAGATCGACGATCGGCGTCCGCTCGGCCAGCAGCGCCTGGATCAGGCGTGTCAACGGGGTGATGGTGAGCGCGGTCTCGGCCATGGCTAGGCCACGATCGCTCGTCGTGTCGACGAGCTTTTGCCGCAGCAGCGCGCTGTACACCTCCTGTCGCCCGCAGATGGCGCGGAGGTCGCGGATCAGCACCGCCTCTAGGTGGCGGAAGATGTAGGTGACCGCCGTCCATATCTCGGGTGCCGCACCGCGCCGCTGCCGGGGCAGGCGGGCGCGCAGCCAGCGCGGGGCGACGAGCAGCGCCGGCACCCACCAGGCCTCGGCCCCGGCCAGCCCCAGCTGCTCGGGCTGCGCCCATCGCTTCAGCCAGCCCAGCCGCTTGTGGGCGCAGACCAGCAGCACGCGACCCGAATGTGGCAGGGTGCCCGCGGCAACCGGCTGTCCGTGCAGCAGGAGCCGGTACCCGAGATGCCTGCCCGAGGACCGCACATGGATGCCCGGCAGCTCGACGCCGTGGCTCTCGCGGACGCGCTCGCGAAGCTGCCGCATGTGGCGCAGCGCCGCCGGCTCGGCTGGGCCCTCGAGCGCGAGGAGCCGCTCGTCCAGCTCGATGGCGATGGGCTCGATGATCTCGGGCAGCGCCGCCCCGCCTTGTAGCGGCGGCCGCAGACGCTCCTCGCTCGCGCTCTGGCCATGTCGCCAGACCTCGCGAAGGGCATGGGCGAGATCGCGGGCGTGCACCGCGTCGAGCGTCTGTCGCAGTCGCGCGTCGAGGGCGAGACGGAGCCGCCGTGCCGCTACCGGCTGACCGAGTGCGGGCCCGCCCTCCAGCGCCATCCGCTGCCACGGTCCGGGCCATCCCTTCGAATAGGCCTTGGCATGTCGGTCGCCGGCGGCGGCATCGCCCAGTGTTAGAGCCAGCAGCGCCTCCTTGGCCGCAGTGCGCTCCAGCGAGAGCCGTGCGGGCGGATCGTCCAGGCCGTGCAGGCGCTCCCGGCTCAGGGCATAGCCCGTCGCCGCCTCGGGAAGACGCCCGGCCCTGGCGAGCGTGTCGCCTGCAAGCTCGGCCAGATAGGCGGCGCTCAGCCGCTGCGCCTCCTGGCGCACGGCCGCCTCGTCATAGGCAAGCGAGCCGCTGCGATAGATGGCGGCCGCATCGGCGGCGTCCCCCGTCTCCTCGATCAGCCCCGCGCGCAGGAAACGCAGCCGCCCCTGCCAGCCGCGCAGATCCGCGATCTGGCGGCTGTCTCGCCCAGCCTCGAGCCGCGGCAGGATCGTCTCGATCTCCTCGTCGATCTCGCGGCCGGTGGCGGCTGCGCTCGCCTGTGTCTTCTGCGCCCGCGCCCATCCCTGATAGCGCTCGAACACCCAGGCGCGCCCGGCGGCGAGGGCACCCCGCGCGGCCGGGCCCGGCAGGATCGGCCAGCCGGCCCGCAGCATCGCCTCGGCCCGCGCCCACTCGCCGCGCGCCGCCGCCGCGCCGGCCGCCTCCATCCGCACCTGGGTGAGGTCCGGCTGTGCCGCCATCGCGCGCGCATAGGCCCGGTCCGCCTCCTCGTGCCGACCGGCGCCCGCCAGCACCTCGCCCTGGCGCGTGGCGACCAGCGCGATCGCGGTGGCGTAGTAGTCGGCAAGGCCGCGCTCGCCCGCTGCGGCCTGCCGCCCCAGGCATCTCATGCGCAGCCCCTCGAGCCGGCGCAGGATCTCCTCGATCCGCCCCAGGCCCTCGTCGACCTTCTTCAGCCGCACCAGGCGCAGCGCCTCCCACAGGTCCAGCACGTGGGCGTTGCGCAGCCGATCGCGCCAGCCGGCGGGCATGGCCGCCGGCGCCGGCGGGTCCGTGCCGTCCATGGCATGGATGTGGCCCTGCATCGCCTCGTAGAAGGACGTCACCGCGCGCTGGGTCAGGGCGGGGTCGTCGCTCGTCAAGCGCCGCAGCAGGCGACGGCGGGCCGGCGACAGCTCGCGCCCTGTCACACCGGCGAGATAGCGCGGCCATGAGCTCACTTGCGGCCCCCGGGGCGCTTGGCCGGTCGCGAGCCGGCGCCCAGCTCGCGCACGTCCTCGCCCGAGGAAGCAGCCGCCTGGCCATGCTCGTCGGCCGGGGCCTTCTCCTGGCGATCGGCACCCGGCAGGCCTCCCAGGCCGGGCGCGCGCAGCAACTCGCCCTGGCGCCAGGCCCGGTTGATGGCGCGCACCGACTGGGCCGTCAGCACGTGCGGCCAGAGATCGAAGGCCACGGCCTCGGCATAAGGATCGACCGAGACCGGGCTCCAGCCGAAGAAGGGCCTGTAGAGCCTGGCCAGCTCGTGGCTCAGCACCTCGTTGTAGGCGCGAAGCGCCTCGGCGGCGGCTGCGACGTCGGGCAGCCGCGCCGCCAGCCACTCGCGATAGGCGGCCCTGACCTCCTTGAGCTCGCCCGCCTCCACCAGCGCGTTGAACCCGGCCGGCGTCATCTCGGCCACCGCGACGGGCTCCTCGCTGCCCGGCCGGCTCACCTTCTCCGCCATCACCTTCAGGATGACGAGCGTGTCCAGCCGCTGCGCCCGCGTGGCCTCGCCCACGGGCAGGCTCGCCATGAAGCTGTTGTAGAGCCGCCGGCACACGCGGCCCGCGGCGTCGGTCGTCAAGCAGATAGGTGTTGCTGCCCCTGAGCTGGAACTGATCGAACAGCCAGACCAGCCGACAGAAATAGCAGAAGGACTGCTGGGCCGCCTCGTCGGCGAGGTCGCCCAGGCGCTGCTCCAGATCCTGCCGTCCGCCCGGCCAGGCCAGCAGCAGATGATGGTCGACGAGCGCCAGATACTCCTCGAGCAGCCCGGCCACCACGCCCGCATGGTTGGCGAGCGACCAGTAGTAGGTCTTGGCGAGGTCGGCCACCTGGTCGGTGACCTTCTGCGCGAAGTCGCGCCGCGCCTTGATCGAGGCGCTGGCCTCGTCGAACAGCCACTTGCCGAGAAAGCCCAGCACGCCACCGATGACGGTGGCACCGGCGAGATAGGTCCCGGCACTCGAGGCCAGCTCGGCCAGCCAGCCCAGCGTCGGGCCGGGCTCAGCCTGCGCCATCGCGCTGTCGGCGCCTGCGCCGATGACGAGAGCCGCCGCCACGCCCGGCGCCCGCGCCACCGCTCCGATCCGCCCGAGCCCGCGCACGCCGCCCCCGATCCGCTGTCTCTCCCTTTCTGGGAGACTAGTCGGAAACCCTTTTTTTGTCTGTGGTTTCTGTCACCCGCAGGCGAGGGCGAGCAAGGAGCTGAGGGGGAGCAAGCGCGAGGGCTGCGCCCGCCTTCCGCGGCCCGCTCCTCGCGGCCTACTCCTCGCGAAACGTGCGCTCGCGGCGCTCGTGGCGCTCCTGCGCCTCGATGCTCAAGGTCGCGATCGGCCGCGCCTCGAGCCGCTTGAGCCCGATCGGCTCCTGCGTCTCCTCGCAATAGCCGTAAGAGCCGTCCTCGATCCGCCTGCAGCGCCGCGTCGATCTTCGAGAGCAGCTTTCTCTCGCGGTCGCGCGTCCGCAGCTCGAACGAGCGCTGGATCTCGGCCGAGGCCCAGTCGCTCTGGTCGGGAAGGCGCGTGTCCTCCTCCTTGAGCTGCTTCAGCGTCTCGCCCGAGCCTTTGAGGATCTCCTCGCGCCACGCCAGAAGCTTGCGGCGGAAATACTCGGCCTGGCGCAGGTTCATGTAGGGCTCGGCCTCCGAGGGCCGATAATCCTCGCCGATGATATCAGCCATGGACTCCCTCCAACGACCCGGGGATCTTCTCCCTCGGGGAGCGGGCCATGCTCCGGCAGCCGGAGCTCGCCCGCCTCACCGCCGCCACGCGGGCGCTCCCTTAGCGCAAGGCGAGGGCAGCGCGCAACTCTCTCGTTTTGCGCGATACTTCTCTAAAGCTCTCTACCCTGGGAAGAACCCGCGGCTGCCTCGGCTCCCGCGACGCCCGCCGCTGCCAATCGCACGCACTGGGATACGCATTCGCGCCGCCGCGCCACGCGCACCCGGTCGATCCGGGCGCCCAGCGCGTCATAGAGCAGAAGCGTGCCCGACAGGCCGTCCGCCTCCATGCCCAGGATCTCCTTCACCACCTCCACCGCCTGCAGGCAGCCCATGACGCCCGCCGCCGGCCCCAGCACCCCGCCCTGGGCGCAGGAGGGCAGGGCATCGGCCGCCGGCTCGTCCGGGAAGAGGCAGCGCAGGCAGGGATGCGGCGGTCCCCGGTGCGCCTTGAAGGTGGTGAGCTGCCCGTCCAGCCCCTGCACCGAGGCGCTGACCAGGGTCCGGCCGAGCCGCAGGCAGGCGTCCTGCACCGCGGCCCGTGTGCCGAAATTGTCGCTGCCGTCGGCCACGATGTCGTAGCCCTCGATCACCGCTCCTGCGTTCTCCGGGCCCAACCGCAGATCGTGCCGCACCACCCGGATCGCCGGATCCAGCGCCGCGATCCGATCGACGGCGCTTCTTGTCTTCGATGCGCCCACATGGGCCATGTCGTGGATCACCTGCCGCTGCAGGTTGCTCGCATCCACGACGGTCGTCGTCCACCACGCCCAGCGTGCCCACGCCGGCCGCCGCCAGATAGAGAAGGAGAGGGGAGCCCAGCCCGCCCGCTCCCACCACCAGCACCCGCGCCTCCAAAAGCCGCGTCTGCCCGATGCCGCCCACCTCCGGCAGCACGATGTGCCGCGCATAGCGCCGCAGCTGCGCGTCCGTCAGGTCCGCCAATGGCTCCGAGCCCATCGCACCACGCCCTCCACGCCGCCAGAGCCGCTCTTAACCCCGCCTTTACCACACCGGCCGCAGCCTGCTGCGGCCGGCAACCCGCAAAGCGCGCAGCCTGCCGCGACCGGCACCCCGCCGTGCAGGAGCCGGCCCTGCTTCATCCGGAGCGCATCGCCCATGGACCCGACAAGAACAGCAGTCGCGGTGAGCCGGGATCGCCGCCGCCGAGGTCCGGCGCCTCCGCCCCGGCGTCGTCGAGACCTGCGCCGCATCGCCGCCGGCCTTGCCGCCATCGCCCGCCGGCTCGACGCGCGACCCGCCCGAGGCGCTGGCCGGCCTGCGCGCCTCGGCCGCCCGCCTCGGCGACGCCCTGGCCACGCTCCCGGCCGGCAGCCCCCCCGAGGCGCGCCTGGCGCTCCTGGTCCTTCTGGCCGAGCTCCAGGAGCTGGCGGAAGGCCTGGCCCGGCGTCAGGCGCTCCTCACCCGCCGGCTGGGCGACGTGGCGCTGGGCCAGGCCGTCGCCACCGCCTACCGCCGCGCCCGCCGGCCCTAGGGATCGACCAGGATGGAGCCGATGGCCCTGCTGCGCAGCCTCGCCGCCCTTCTCCTCGTCCTGGGCCTCCTGGCGGCCCTGGCCTGGCTCGCCCGCCGGCTCGACCTCGCCCGGCGCCTGGGCGGTGCTCGCAGGGGAGCCTCCCGCCTCGCGCTGGTCGAGAGCCGCTGGCTCGACTCCCGCACCCGCCTGCTGCTCGTCCGCTGCGACGAGGCCGAGCATCTCGTGCTCGTCACCCCCTCTGCTGCGCTGCAGCTCAACTCGCGCGGCGGATCGCCGCAGGCATTTCTATCATGAAGAGAACAAAGATAAAAAGAAATACACTTATAGTTGCTCTGCTGGCTGGCGCGTGCCTTGTCGCCGGCCCCGCCGCCGCCCAGTCGGTCAGCATCGACCTCGGCCCCGGTATGGCGTTGCGGCGGCATCAGCGGCGAGATCGTCCGCCTCGTCCTCCTCCTCACCGTCCTCAGCCTCGCCCCCGGCATCCTCGTGATGGTCACCTCCTTCACCCGGATCGTCGTCGTCCTCTCCTTCCTGCGCACCGCCATCGGCCTCCAGCAGAGCCCGCCCAACGCCGTCCTCGTGGGCCTTTCGCTCTTCCTCACCGCCTTCGTGATGGCCCCCACCTTCGAGCGCGCCTGGACCGACGGCCTGGCCCCCCTCATCGACCACGAGATCGGCGAGCAGGAGGCCTTCGCCCGCGCGGCCCGGCCTTTCCACGCCTTCATGCAGGCCCAGGCCCGCGAGAAGGACCTTTCTCTCTTTTTGGACATCGCCCGCCTGCCGCCGCCTGCCCACCTGCTGCCACCGAAAGCCCCGACATGCTGCCGCTGCGCGTCCTTGTCCCCGCCTTCATGATCGGCGAGCTCAGGAAGGCCTTCGAGATCGGTTTTTTGGTCTTCCTGCCCTTCCTCGTGATCGACCTCGTGGTGAGCGCCGTCCTCATGGCCATGGGCATGATGATGCTCCCGCCCGTGATGGTCTCGCTCCCCTTCAAGCTCATCTTCTTCGTCCTCGTCGACGGCTGGTACCTCGTCACCGCCGGCCTCGTCCAAGGCTTTACGCCTCCCGGTTGAATTGATATCTCAGTCTCCCTGGAGGTGGGCGAGATCGCCTCGCGTCCACCAGGGAGGAACCACCATGCCGGCCCGAGCTGCTCCGGAGCTGGCCCCCGAGCTTGGCCGGGGGAAATCTCCCCCTGGCTCAGCCTGTCGGGAGCCCGCCCTCAGGCCCGCTGGCGGGACTCGAGGGACGGGACCGTGGGAAATGTCACCCCCCGGCTTGACCGGGGGGTCAGGTGCCCCTCCCTGGGGCTCGATCGGCATGGCCGGCCCCGCCTCGGAGCCCGCCCCCGCACCTTCCCGCTCATCGACATCTACATCCCCGCGCAGGCGGGGGCCCACGAAGGTGGGGACCCAGCTTCCCCCCTCATCTACATCCCCGCGCAGAGCTGGCCCGGAGCCTGTCCTCGGGGCCGCTCCGCGGAACCCGGGGAGGGATCCACTGGGCTCCTGTCATCACGCCGCCACCATCCCCCGGCATTCCCTCTTGCCGGGCCGCGCTGCCTACTCCAAGCTTCCTGCTGCGTCGCAAAAAAAGCCTCTGGAGCGAATGCTGAGAAAGCGTTAACCTCCCCGCGATTTGAATGCTAGACCGCTGGTAGAAAGATGACCCGATCTAGACACACTCACCGTGCTGCGGGATCTGATGGGCTATTCTTCAACCTAGGGTTATTCTTCGCCTCAGAACAGACGTCTCGGCTCAGCCCTCGGCGCTCGACCTCAAGCAATTTTCGGATCCGATCCGCGGGCCGACGACGGGAGACCCGTGCCGACCTGGTGTCCTCCCCGCCGTCTCGCTCGCTGAGGCTATTGTTCGATGGAGCATGAGATGCAGGCTGATATTCGCTTTCCGGGAGGTGCGCTCCCGGCTCGGCCCCGTCTGTTGGGGCGCCTCAGGTCGCGTGTTGTTCTCGACGGCTTGGTGCGCCTGGGCGACGTGCTTGTCATCGCCGCCACCGGAGCCGCCGCCACCTGGTGGCGCTTCGTCGAGAAGGACGTCCCCACCGCGGCCCTGGCCGCCCTCATGTTCGGCGTCCTTCTGGCCGCCCTGATCTTCCCCCGCTGCAAGATCTACGCCTTCGATCGCCTCGCCAGCCTCAGCCATCAGCTCCCCCGCCTCCTCCTCGGCTGGTCCGCCACGCTGGCGGGCGTCCTGGTCTTCCTCTACGCGATGAAAAGCTCGGCCGAGGTCTCCCGCCTCTGGCTGGGCGTCTGGTGGCTCGGCGGCGCCGTCGGCCTCGTCTTCTGGCGCGTGGCGGTGAGGTCGCAGATCCGCGCCGCGCGCGCGAGCGGCAGCCTCGCCCGCAACCTCCTCGTCGTCGGCCGCACCGATCTCGTCCGCGACCTCACCGAGCGGCTCGAGGCCGCCGATGACAGCCTCCGGGTCGCGGGCGCCGTCTGCCTCGCCGGAGCGGACGAGGAGGTGGCCCCGCCCTCGGCCGCCTCGGCGCCGACGAGCTTCTGCCCGAGCTGATCCGCCACCAGGTCGACGAGGTCGTCCTCGCCATCCCCTGGTCCGAGAAGGCGGCGATCCACGCGGCCCTGGCCGCCCTCCGCCATTTGCCCATCGAGGTTTCCCTCTATCCCGAGGTCCTGGGCCGCGAGCTGCCGCTCCTCGGCGCCGTCCAGGTCGGCGACGCCCCCCTGCTCCGCCTGCTCGAGAAGCCCTTGAGCGACTGGCGCTACGTGATGAAGGGCGTGGAGGACCGGGTCCTCGGTCTTGCTCCTCCTGTTCTCGTGGCACCCCTGCTCGCCGCCATCGCCGTGGCCGTCAAGCTCGGCTCGCCCGGCCCGATCTTCTTCCGCCAGCTCCGTCACGGCTTCAACCGCCACCCTATCCTGGTGTAGAAGTTCCGCACCATGTACGTCGACCGCTGCGACGCGCCCGACGCGGGCGAGGTCCGGCAGGCCACGCGCGACGATCCCCGCATCACCCCCATCGGCCGCTTCCTCCGCCGCACCAGCCTCGACGAGCTGCCCCAGCTCTTCAACGTCCTTCTGGGCGAGATGTCCATCGTCGGCCCCCGGCCCCATGCCGCTGGCGCACGACAACTTCTAGGCCGTCAGATCGACGGCTACCTCTCCCGCCATCGCGTCAAGCCCGGCATCACCGGCTGGGCGCAGGTCAATGGCTATCGCGGCGAGACCGCTACCGACGAGCGATGCGTCGACGCGATGGAGCACGACCTCCACTACATCGCGAATTGGTCGGTGTGGCTCGATCGTCGTGATATTGGCGCGCACGGCGCTGTGCACGTTCAAGAGCCCGAATGCATATTAGGAGGTGTCTGCCCGTATGAAGGACCTGCGTGGGAAGCGTGTGCTCGTCACCGGCGGCGCCGGCTTCCTCGGCTCCCACCTGTGCGAGCGGCTGCTGGCCAGGCGGCCACGACGTGCTCTGCGTCGACAATTTCTTCACCGGCACGCAAGCGACAACATCGCGCACCTGCTGGACAACCCGCGCTTCGAGCTGATGCGCCACGACGTCACCTTCCCGCTCTACGTCGAGGTCGACGAGATCTACAACCTCGCCTGCCCGGCCTCGCCGATCCACTACCAGTTCGACCCGGTGCAGACGACCAAGACCAGCGTGCACGGCGCGATCAACATGCTGGGCCTCGCCAAGCGGGTGAAGGCCAAGATCCTCCAGGCCTCGACCAGCGAGGTCTACGGCGACCCGACCGTCCATCCGCAGACCGAGGACTACTGGGGCAACGTCAATCCGATCGGCCCGCGCGCCTGCTACGACGAGGGCAAGCGCTGCGCCGAGACGCTGTTCTTCGACTATCACCGCCAGCACGGCCTGCGCATCAAGGTGGCGCGGATCTTCAACACCTACGGCCCGCGCATGCACCCGAACGACGGGCGCGTGGTGTCCAACTTCATCGTGCAGGCGCTGCGCGGCGAGCCGATCACCATCTACGGCGACGGCAAGCAGACCCGCTCGTTCTGCTACGTCGACGACCTGGTCGACGGTCTGATCCGGCTGATGGACAGCGACGGACGACGTCACCGGCCCGGTCAACCTCGGCAACCCGGACGAGTTCACGATCCTGCGAGCTGGCCGAGAAGGTCGATCGCGCTCACCGGCTCGCGCAGCGAGATCGAGTTCCACAACGCTGCCCGCGGACGATCCGCGTCAGCGCAAGCCGGACATCGCCTTGGCCCGAGCATCGGCTGGAGCCCTCGGTGGAGCTCGACGAGGGCTTGCGGCGTACGATCGGATACTTCAAGGAGCTGCTTCAAGCGCACGGCTCGAGGCCCCTTCGGAGGGCGGGCCGGAAGAGAGCCGAGACGGTCGAATTGCGCTACCCGCCTGAGCCTCTATTGCCAGCGCATCGGAGACGTCATTGCGCATAGTGCTTCATGATGGCTCAGGCCATGCCTTTACGGTTCAGCTCGCCCGCGAGCTCGCCCACCGTGGGCACGCCGTATTGTACGTGCACTTCGCCGGATTCCAGGGCCCGAAGGGGCCGTTGCGGCGGCGGGAAGGCGATTCGCCTGGCCTGGAGATCGCGGGGCTGGATCTGGATGCTCCCTACGCGAAATATTCCCTTCTGAAGCGCCGCCAGCAGGAGATTGCCTACGGCAAGATGGCGGCGGCTCGTACGCTGCAGTTCGAGCCCGATGTGGTGATTGCCGCCAACCTGTCATTGGAGCAGCTTCGGGTTTTTCAGGCGCGCTGCCTTGCCGAGGGGGTGAGGTTCATCACATGGGTCCAGGACATCTATAGCGCAGCCATCAGGCGCCTGCTCTCGAGGAGGATGCCGGGCCTTGGAGAGGCGGTTGGCTCGTACTACCAGCGGATGGAGCGAATATCCTTGCTCGGAGCAACGGGATCGTTCTCATCTCCGATGATTTCAGGGATGTGTTCGAGGCCTGGGGAGTTCAGGATGCCGAAAGCACGACCGTCGAGAACTGGTCCCCGATAGAGGACGCAGGCCGGTCGATCGGGATAATTGCTGGGCCCGTGAATACGGGCTGCTCGATAAGCGGGTCATCCTCTATTCGGGAACGATGGGCCTCAAGCACGATCCCTCCTGATCAGCGAGGCTTGCGTGCAGCTTCGAGCCTATGAGGATGTCGTTGTCGTGGTCGTGTCCGAGGGGCTCGGCGCGGATTGGCTTCAGGCGCAGAAGGCCGAGCTGGGATTGGAGAATTTGCGGATTCTGCCGTTTCAGCCGCACGACAGGTTTTCGGAGGTCTTGGGCACGGCGACGGTTCTGTTTGGCATGCTGGACCCGACGGCGGGTGTATACTCGGTCCCTTCCAAGGTCCTGAGCTATCTGAAGTCGGGCAGGGCTATCGTCCTTGCGGTACCTCCGGAGAACCTGGCGGCGCGCATGGTGCAGCGGGCTGGCGCCGGGTTGATTGTGTCGCCATCCGACCGCGCGGGCGTGATGGCGCATTGCAGCGCTTGATCCAGGACCCGCCCGAGGCCGCGAGAGATGGGACTGAACGCTCGCAGATATGCGGAGGAGGCGTTCGACATCGGTCGGATAGCCGACCGCTTTGAGAGGTGCTGGCGGGACGAAGCGGCTCCGGAGTTGGGGCGGCGGGAGCAGGCGACATACGCTGCGGCGGACTGACGAATTCGCCGCCCATGGGCTTCACTGTGGGCCGCAGAGAAAGCAGTGGGAGATATTCGTAATCTCGATGGAAAGTCGAATGGACAGGGAAGATCTCGTTCTCGTCGCAGGCGGCGGCGGCTTCATCGGCGGCCACCTGGTCGCGACCTGCGCGACGAGGGCCATCGCGATCCGCGCCGTCGACATCAAGCCGCTCGACGAGTGGTACCAGGTGCTTCGACGACGCCGAGAACCTGGTCGCTCGACCTGCGCCTGGCGCGACGCCTGCGACGAGGCCGTCGCAGGGCTGCGAGCGACGTCTACAACCTCGCCGCCGACATGGGCGGCATGGGCTTCATCGAGAACAACAAGGCCGCTCTGCATGCTGTCGGTGCTGATCAACACGCACATGCTGCATGGCGGCCCGCGACGCACGGCGTCGAGCGCTTCTTCTACTCCTCCTCGGCCTGCGTGTACGACGGCGGACAAGCAGACCGACGCCGACGTCACCGGCGCTGAAGGAGGAGCGACGCCTACCCGGCCGATGCCCGAGGACGGCTACGGCTGGGAGAAGCTCTTCAGCGAGCGCATGTGCCGCCACTTCCGCGAGGACTTCGGCCTCGAGACCCGCGTCGCCCGCTACCACAACGTCTACGGGCCCGCACGGCACCTGGGACGGCGGCCGCGAGAAGGCGCCCGCCGCGATCTGCCGCAAGGTGATCGAGGCCAAGCTCGTCCGGCAACGCACGAGATCGAGATCTGGGGCGACGGCGAGCAGACCCGCAGCTTCATGTACATCGACGACTGCGTCTACGGCACCAAGGCGATCCTCGAGTCGACATCCTCGAGCCGATCAACCTCGGCTGCGCCGAGCTGGTGACCATCAACCAGCTCGTCGACATCGTCGAGGACATCGGGGATAAGCTCGAGCGCAACTACAAGCTCGACGCCCCCAAGGGCGTGCGCGGTCGCAACAGCGACAACACGATGATCCAGCGGAGCTCGGCTGGGAGCCGAGTATCTCGCTGAAGAGGGGACTTGAAGAGACTTATAGGTGGATAGATGGCGCGATGCGGAGCCAGGCCGCGGCATAGGCAGGCAGAACAGGGTTTGTGGCGTGAGACACGACGACGTGCTAGGGCACTTGGGTTGGCGTGGAGCGCGGTGGCAGAGAGCATTTGTGTTAGAGCGCGCTGCTAACCGGAGGCGAAGACCTAAGCGAGCGCCCACAGCGCACTAGCTTCGATCACTAGCCGCAGCGGAGGGACGAGGTTGCCGCTGTCAGCATCGGGAGGCCCTGTCTCCGAAAGGCATGTTACATGAAAGTGACAGGTACCGGATACGTGGCTCGAAAAAGGGACCGTCGAGGGAGGTTCGGGCCGGCGGGCTGATCCGGCGCTGGTTTGTTGACGCTCGGTTCGGAGCCATTGCGGCATCTAGGTGCGCCGAAGGCATCTGTCGGCTTGATATAGCAGACCGCGCACATACTTCGGCAGATGGCGGGAGATGTCGCCCTGGCCTACGCGGTGGGTCGGGAAATGGCGCCCGCTGTCACGGGAAGACGTCGTCATGCGTAAACTCGCGACGGCTGGTGGCTGGCGGCTCGGATGGAAGTTGCTGGACGAAAGGAGTACGCTTAGTGCCGGCGCTCGTTGCGAGCCTAATCGTCCTATTAGCATGCTGCGTTTGCCTGAGTGCGGCGCCCGGGGTTATCAAGCCAATCTCGCTGTGGAACCTCGCTCACTTTTTTGGGGTTGCGGTTCCCCTCATCATTGAGAGCATGACCGGGTTCGCGCACGTCCCTCGGCTCGTGTACCACGTGCGGATTGACGGAACGCTTGTGGTGGGAGTCTGCGGCGATTCTGCTTAGTGGGGTCCTGCTGACCAACGTCGTGTTTTGGACGGCCAAAGTGCTGTTCTACTCTGGGCGCTTCTCACAGGCGACAGTCGTCAATGAGATTGTCGCGGTTGACGTTGGGCGAATATGGATCTTCGCAATGCTGTTATGGCTGGGCACGGCGTTCATATCCCGCGTGCTAATCGTGATCTCCGCCGGCGGCCTCTACTCCGCATACCTACATATGGCCTCGCGCGTGACTACCTTCTATGCCGGACAGACTTGGATGTTCGCGCTGGGAAACATGTCGCAGATCGTCGGCATGTTCATCATAACTTGGCTCCTGATGAGACGGGAGGCGCTCACGACGAAGTGCCTAAAGGTGGGCGCCGTTTCGTTCCTGGTACTGGTCCCTATTCTTGCTATAGGCGCTCGCTCGAAATCACTGGAAGTGATATTGAGTACCATGCTTGCCATGCTCATGGTGAGGCGCAAGGCCTTCGCGATTGGCCCGGTACTTCTTGCCGCTGCGATTGGCGTGGCGGTGATGGTGGTGGGCTGGAGCATTAGAGAAGTCGCGCAATACTATATCGGATCCAAGGCCGGCCGCCCGGATATGGATACACTGGATGTCATTTTGGGGGCTTACCCAGTCTCCGATATGTTCTACGCCGTCTTTTCTTTTGTGCAGCGTCACGGACTAGAACGCTGGAATATAATCCACGACTATCTTAGAACTTTTTGTGCCTAGAGCGCTGATGCCAGATAAGGGTCTTCCCGCGCACCTTCAACTTCGGGACTTTTACTACGACGACACTGCTTTTTCCGGGATGACGTTGGGCTTCTACGGCGAGGGATATTTCTATTTTGGTGTTGTGGGTGTGGCTGCCTTCGCCAGCGCGATGGGATTCTCCTGGCCCTCCTCCAGACGATGGTGGAGACGGTGCCTCGTGTTCCGAACTCAGCCGTGGCGGTGAGCTATCTCACTGTCGTACTGACATTGGAGATGCCGAGGAACGGTGTCTGGGTGATTTGCGTGCCCCTTCTGACGGCAGGAGTTGTGCTGCTCGTGCTCAAGCTTGCGGCTATGAGTAAAGTGTGGTCGCCTCACGGGAGGGGCAAACACCACTTGCGCCGGGACGCGCCGCATCTTCGCGCCGGGGCCCGATTGATCAAGCCGGTCGCATAACGAGCCACAGTTCGGAGTCACCGCTAGGCCCACGCTCGCCCTGGACAAGGTTGGCGGTGGTTCCGGCCGGGAGCGGCGTAGCTCATAGAACGGATGGCAAGCCGAGTGCCAGCGCTCTGAGATTTCGGAGGGGAGTCGGATGACCACTGACGAGTTCCCGTCGGTTGCAGACGTGGATAGCCGCTCCGACCGGGGTCCGTCGAAGAAGGGCCCCGTTGCGGCGCTACTGAGGTCAATCATGCGGGTTTCACTACAAGGCTCCCGGGTGGCGCGGGGCGGCGGATGGACGGGGAGGGATACGGGGACAGGGTATCGGTCCGGGATTTCGGCGCAGTTGGAGATGGCGTCCAGGACGACAGCGATGCGATCCTTCGCGCCTTCCGCGCCGCGCGGAACCTGGCGGAAAAAAACAAGCTTGCGACCTTCCTAGGAGACGGATCTTGAACTCAGGGGCCGCCTTTCTCTCTACTTTCCGGCGGGCACTTATCTCGTCAAAAGGCCGCGGTGCTTCGACATGGCGGACTGGGGTTCCTTTTGCAGGGGGATGGCCATATGTGGGGACGGCCCCTATATTTCGGAAGTCGTGTTCAGTCCTGGGTCGCCCCGGGGAACTGTGCGTGAATAACTCGGTCTATTCAATAGCGATTACGGATATCGATTTCATCTCACTCGATCCAGGCTGTACCTACATAGAAGAGTGACAGGCGACGAGGGTTTTCCATCGGCGATGTTTCCTGCATTCGTGTACAGTGGCATAACTGGGAGAAAGTATGGGATCTATACGCGAGCGCCGAGAATAATAATGACACCCATCGGTTTCTCGCTTGTAAATGCACCAGGTGTAGCGGCGCGTTCTTGACTACACATGATACGGATCAGATGTTATATTATGTCTTCCATGATTTTCAGTACACGGGATGTACCGGGCCGCTGGTGTTGGCGAATAAGGGAGGCCATATCAAGGTCTATGGCCTGGATTGTTCTAATTGGGGCAGAGGCGTCAGTCCGCAACTCCGAGCTATATCTTTGATCTACGGGGCCACTCCCACGCCGCTGGGTGTTGCTCCTGCTACTTTGATACGTAAGAGTGGAGTTGATAAATAATAAGGGCGGCGCTAGGTTCTTCCGCAGCGAGTGGGGCATTGGGCAGATATCAATTGATGGACTGGACTTGTCAAGCCAACTGCCAATGTATGATTTCCCAGATCCGCTACTGGAGTTTGATATCGGCGGGCTTAGGGGCCCTCAGATACGGATTGCGAACAGCCAGCTCACGGGGAAAATCAGATTTGCGCATAAGGGCGACGGCAAGGCGGCGAACACTACGTCAATGGTCGTCGATAACTGCGTTTGGCTGAGCCGCAACGCGGTGCTTGAGAGGCCAGAGGATGCGGTAGTGTTGGAGGCCGAGGGAGCGGCGCCGGCACGGCGGCGTTCTCCGCAACTGGCACAGGGGCGTTCTCCCGAGGTGGCGTTCCGAGGATGCAGAAGCGCATCGATGCCGGAGGCGCGCGGGCCGGTGCACGGTTGGGATGGTATGATCGGCGGGGCGGGTAAGTCACGTCCCTAACCGAATGCGCGGTGGAAGCAATGGGCGGAGAGCGCCGGGGGCGTCGTTTGGATAAGGGCGTTGCACGCAGCAGCTGGCGGTTGCGGCTCTCGAGTTCGTCGCTCGCTTTTCGGGTCGCGAGGGGGAGCGTCGCCGTCTTGATACTGAAGGCCGCGAACGGCGTCGCGTTGCTCGGCGCTAACGCGCTCCTGGCGCGAATTATGACCCCATCCGAGTTTGGGCTGTTCCTGTTGGTTAGCTCGGGAGTTCTCATAGTCGGGACCGTCGGTAACCTGGGGCTGCTGAGATCGCTGACGCGGCGTGTGGCGGCGGAACGGGCGCGGCCAGGCGGATCTGCCCGGACCAGCGGAGCGAACGTAGTGCTCCGGCTATCGCTCCCGATCGGTTTGCTAGTCATCGTGTTCGTAGGTGGCTTTGGCGGTGAGCCGCTCGGCGCGCTCTTGGGAACGGGGAGATTCCATACGGTGTGCAGATTGGGTTCGCGGTTTGGGCGGCTGCGATCTGTGTGCGACTAGCGTTGTGGGCGCCCTGCGAGGGCGGCACGAGTTGGGCTTAGCGGGCGCCTTCGACGGCGCCGTCTCAAGCGCAGCCTTCCTAGCCTATGTAGCGGCATTGTGGTTTTACCAGTGGAAGGCCTCGCTCCTGATGATCGTCGGCGGCTTTGCTGCGGCGGCCATCCTAAGTGCATCCCTCGGATACTGTATTCTCTTTCTCAGGGAGGCATCTGACGGCGGGGTGTCGTCAAATACAGGCTACGGGGATCTAATCTACCAAGGGATCCCGATGATGGCCGCGGCTGTCATTGGGCAATTGGGGGATCAGGCGCCTTTGTGGCTGCTGGCGCAGATCGGCACTGCCAAGGATGTGGCTGTGTACGGCGTGGGGCTTCAGCTGATCAAACAATGAACCTGCTCTTCATGGTCGCAGTGATCGCGGGCGCGCCGATGATGGTTGACCTGCACTCGCGAGGCGACACCGTGCGGTTGAGGCGGCTCGTTAGAGGATTCGCTTGGTTCGGTGCCGCTCCGCTTGCCGTTGCCCTCCTCCTGTACTCGGCATGGGGGAGGGAATTGTGGCGCAGATATTCGGTGCAAAGTATGCGGCGGGCGCATCAATAGTGGTAGCGCTTACGGTCGGACGTCTGGTCCAAGTGTTGCTAGGCCCAGCTAATGTTCTCTTGCCGATGACGGGTCACGAGAGGCCAACGCTGTACGTCACGGCGGGAACAGTGGCCCTGATGACGGTGGTTATCGTTGTTGTCTTTCCGCGATGGGGACTGCTAGGCACCGCCGTAGTTTGCTCGATCCAATACGCGGTCCAGGGCGTAATTATGGCGGTAATGGTGCGTCGGGGGCTAGGCTTTTGGCCATTTGGCCTCGTCAGATAGGGTCTGGTGTGATGACGTCTGGGAGAGGACGCTGGAAGCGCCTTATGCAGCTGTCCGTGCAGGCGCTGGCATTGACGCTGCCATGGACGGTCCGCGTCGTCGTGCTTCGGCACCTCGTGGGGTTCAAGATTGCCGACTTAGCGAGGATAGGCATATCGCTGATCGACTGCGACCTAGCCGTGGCGATGGCGGGGGCGCGAATTGGCCACTTCAATGTGATTAGAGGTCTGTCCGAGCTTAGGCTCGGACCTCACGCGTCAATTGGAGCGTTCAACTGGATCTCCGGCGTCCGAAGTATGAGAGGAGGAGTGAAATTCCTGCATTCGCCGGATAGAGTTCCCTCGCTTTCTTTAGATGAGCACGCCTCAGTGACGCGATTCCATATGTTCGACTGCTCCGACGCTGTCCATATCGGAGCGTTTACGATTGTCGCCGGCAACATGACGCAAATTCTTACCCACGGCATTGATCTCGACGCCGGGCGTGTACAAAGGACCGGTGGTGTCACCGTTGGGAAGTATTGCCTTATCGGTACGCGATGCGTGATTTTGAAGGGCGTCCGAGTACCCGATTATTCCGTAGTCGCCGCTGGGGCGGTTGTGAACCGCACCTGGGAGGAGACGCATCGAACTTCTACGGCGGAGTGCCGGCCCGACCGCTTAGGGCCCTAGATCCAGCATGCGCCTATTTCGTTCGTGCGGTGGGATCCGTACCGTGATCTCCGGGGGGCGGCGGCGTCCTTAGGAGAGAGCGCCAGGGCGAGACATTCTCGCGGCACTGAAGGCTGCCGCCGGGGCACGCCGCCCGTCGCGTAGAGGTGTCCATCGAGCATCGGCCGCATGGTGGGCAAGTAGGTCGAGAGATTTGAGCCCGCCCGGCGGGGTGGTATACACACACCCAGGTGGCGAATGTTCGAGAGCAACGAGAGGGATTCGGCGGAAGGTTGGGTAGCCTTATCGAAGTATCCATGAAGAAAGATCGCGCCCAAGCCAAGCACCTAGGCTCTCGATGTCCTCATTGAGCGCCGGAGCGGCGGCCGCCAGGACTGCGTCAAGTTCCGGCGAATTTATCTTTTCGTTGGTCAACAGATAGCGCTTGGCGCCAGCATGAATTGCGAGATTGACAAGCCAATCTTGGTCGAGCCGGCGGAGTTCCCGCTGAGCCCTACTCAGAGCGCGAAATACTGCGGCATTTCTGGGACGGCCGCCTTCGTTGGCTGAGGAGACAACGGCCGCCGGGCTAAAGCCACGGGGGTCAAGCCTCAGGCGTCGCGCAGACGCTTCCATCACAGATCTGGGATCGCTGAGAATGTCATCGAAGAGGACCACATGAAACGCGTCCCTAGGGAAATACTCTAGATAAAGCCGAATGTGGCGAAAGTAGAAGGAGTAGTGGACGACCTCATTTTGACATCGCGCAAGCAATTGATCGGATGAAAGGTCATGGTAGCGCGCCAGCCAGTTGTAATAGGAGCGGTATTGCTGAGCGGGTTGGCGAAGGACGAGAAGGAGGGTTTGCAGATTTGGTAATGTAGCGGCGATTTGCGCGGCCGCCACCCAAGAATACATATATGAGGGAGAGATCTCGCAGATCACTTCGGCGTCGACGGATTTGGAGGACGGGAAGAACTTACTATACCAATTCGAGCCGCGGTCATAGTACAATGTGAAGAAGCTAAGTTCCTTCCTCCCTTGCGGCATCGCGATTTTCGGATGGCTGGACAGGAGGTTGTGGAGCCAAGTGGTGCCGCAGCGGGGAGCACCAATGCCTACAACGTTTGGGAGGCGGTCCATGGTCACCTTTGGCGACAAATGCGGCGGCGAGCCGGGAACAAGGTCATGTGCCCCTTGCGGTTGTCAGCACAGCTTCCGCCGATCGTTTGCGACACTGTCACATGAAACATGCCTTCTCGGTCAAATCTTGAATAGCAAGGAGGCGATCGACGAGCTCTCTATATTGCATCATGACCTTGTCGGGATAGTGTTGATGAATTGGGTAGGAAGCAGGTTGCGCGACAGCGATGCGCCGGAGTTGGTCGGCGAGACCGATGGGGTCCAACTCCCTACAGACGCTGGCGGGACAGTAAAGCTCGAACTCGGGGACGTTTGGTGGAAGAAGGATATGGGCGCCGAGATCTAGTGCTTCGAGGGCGCTGCGAGGCATGCCCTCGATCGGGGAGACATTGACGACAGCCCAGGCGCTCATGTTGAGCCTGTGAACGTCGTCAGGATGTATTGGGCCGAGGAAATGAAGGAAGCCCGCCTGGCGGGCCGTGTCGATCGCGACTGAGTGATCCCGTTCACGCCCTGCGATGACCAGTAGGACGTCGAGGCCCTGCTCATTCAGCATTCGTGTTGCCTCGATAATTGGCTCTATGCCCTTATCTAGACGAAGCCCGTTGGGACTGAAGATGAACCGCCGGCCGACAAGTCCGTATCGGCGAATTGCCTCCTCAGCGTCTTCCATGGTTATGCTCAGAGGTTCGTGCGGGATAGGAATGTGCATCAGCTTTGGTCCGGGTGAGCCCCCCTGTTCGAGGTGGCAGAGGACACTCTTGCTGCAGCATATGATCGCGTCATAGGGATGAAGTTCGCTGAAGCGCCTAAGTGGGAGCATGGGGTCGCGGACATCGGCAATGAATTGAGTTCTCTCGCCGAAGAGGCGACGTGCGATCCGGAGCACGGCCCCCATAGTCGACGGCTTGTTGTGAAAGCTAGAGTGGATGAGCACGACATCAGCGCGCAAGCGGTGGATCCACCACAACAGCCCGAGGAAGGCGAGGTTTTGCCAAAGATAGAGGCCGTAGCTAAGGAGATCTTTGCGGCTGCGTCCGGCGCGGAAGGGATAAATACGCCGGATGATAAGGCGTCCAGCTGCGGAAGTTTCCGTCTCTGCCATGCCCGGGTAGCGCTCACTGAGCACGACAACGCGCGCGGCTACATTGTTACGAAGAAGTCCGCGAGCCAAGATGTCTGTATAAAGCGCCCCGCCGCCCGGGGCTGGCTCGACCACGGGAGTAACGATTAGGATCGTTGGACGAGACGCCACCGTCGATGGAACCGGGCTAGAGCGCCGATGAGTAGTGCTCCCTGAACCAATTCCACGTGTGGGCAAGTCCGGTCTTGAGCGGGACTTGCGGCTGAAAGCCAAGCTCCTGTTGTGCTTTACTAATTGAGCAGGTGGTGTCGCGCACCTCGCCTTGCCTGAAGTCCTCATAACGCACGTGGACGGGATAGGTGTCACCGATGACGCTGCGAATCTCATTGAGAAGTGATATGAGGTCTGTCGATACCCCGGCGCCGAGCTGGTATACAGAGGATGAAATAGGACGATGAAGTGTAGCGATAATGGCCGATCACAATGTCACCGACATAAGCGAAATCGCGTCGCTGACTGCCATTCCCGTAGACAACAAGCTCCTCACCGTCTAGTATTTGTTTCAGGAACTTCGCGATTACACTCGCTTTCCGATAAGAGCGCGGACCGTATACGTTGCTGAATTGTAAAGCCCCGATGCAGGTCATGCCATAGGCACCCCCGAATGCGGACATGGTAACCCTCCATCGCCAGCTTGGAGGCTCCATAGGGGGAGATAGGCCGTGGCACCTTGTCTTCATGGGATGGGGGCTGCGGTATCTCCCATAATCGCGCCGCCGGTAGAGGCGGCGACGACGCAGCTTGACGCCGCTAGTTCCGCGGGCGAGCATCAGAGTAATCCAAAAGGACCCCGCGACATTGACGTCGAAGTTTTTTGAAGGGTCGGCAATTGAGTCCCATCACCCGTGTATCAGCTGCGAGGTGGACGACTCGCGTCAGCGCCCTCCATAGCTTGGCGCCTAGCGTGCCGCGCCTCTCGGATGTCGCCGACGGATAAGCTCGACGTTCATTCCCTCTAGGTCACGGCGATTCCCAAGGCTTTCGTCATCGATTTACTCGGATGACGACTTCCGGGTTGTGATGAGCCGATCGCAGTGCCTTGACGAGATTGCTTCCAATGAAGCCGCATCCGCCGGTGACAAGAGGAGTTCACAATTCATATTTCTGGAGCATCCAGGTCTGCTGGGGGCGGGAGTCTTATGGAGAGGGAGTAGATGATGTCTGATGCCACAGGCTTCTGCAGGGGATCTTCGTCCGGTCGCAGCGATGCGCGTATTTCTGGGCCATCTCGGTGACCCCCGAGGAGGCCTTCGGAGAGGGTGATGGCTTGAGGCCGAGATTGAGAAGGCGGCGGTTCTCGACGAAGAGGTCGTTTTCGTCCGCCTCGTTCCGGGGATTGTCGACATAGTCGACGGCCGCACCGGTGAGCGCGGCCACCATCTTGGCGAGGTCCCTGACCCGATGGGTCTCGGTCATCTGGTTCAGGATGTTGACACGTCCGCCCGACTGCGGCGGGTTGCTCCACCGCAAGCTCGATGCAGCCACCTTGTCCTCGATGATGTTGAGCGGCGA
>CAVVXU010000004.1:0-637548 GCA_963752325.1 uncultured Alphaproteobacteria bacterium | reverse complement strand
CTGGCGAGGAAAATACTTCGCTGCGGCGCGCTGAGTGACAGCCGGAAAATATTCCACCGAGCCCGACATCTTGTAGCCGTTCTCGGTCACCCAAAGGGGCTTCGTGCCGCTGACCCAGCTATAGGTCTCGAGGGCGTTGGGCAAGCTGATTCCCCAGCCGCCAGCAAGGGGGCTTTCGGGATTGACGCCGCTGTAGTCGTGGAGATTGCCGTCGTCCACATAGCCCGATGCGCCGGGAAACGCCGAGCCCAATGATGGCGGCAAGCCGCGCGTATCGGCAAACGAAGGGCCTATCACGGTAATTGCCTGCGTTGCCGGATCGCCATGGTAGGCTGGATACATCGAGGTCATGAAACTGCGCAGCTTCGCCTGCCAGCCATCCCCGCTGAGGTCCTGCTCGTTCGGCGGCTCGACGGCCTCGATGACCCGTGTGCCGCTAAGCGCATTGGTCGACGTGACATAGTCCTTGTCGGCGCTCTGCCAGTTTACCAGCAAGGTGCGGATGCCGGCATTGGCGAGATTGGCGAAGCGCTGCTTGGTGCCGAGGTCGCCCGGGGCGCCCGGATTGTCCCGGATGTGGCGCACCCCGAGCTCGATGAGCCGCGGCCTGATGATGCTCGACCAGGCAAGGTCGTAGATCGAGCCGCGATAGTTGATATGCGTGTTCACGCCGACCATGTCGGCGGCGCTGTCAGCGGGAATAGCCTTCTCCGCGGCGGATGCAGGGGCAGAAGCCGCGGCCTGAGATGAACCCGCTTGGACGCTGCATCTGCCGGGGAGGAGAGAACCAGACTGTACGCGACGCAGGCGCCGACCAGCATCGCCGCCGCCCGCCAGCTGCTAAGAGCCGAGGGGGCATGGTGTGCGTCTGGCATGGCGTGCCGATGACCACTCATCTCGCTTGGTGACCGCATCCTTGATATCCTATGGTTGATATAAGCCGCTCTCTACAATGAAAGGACGAACAACTTCCAAGTTTATTCTCCTTCCAGGTGCCTTCTTAGAGAATTTTAAGGCGTTGGTCACCTAGGGATGTATCGCCATATCGGTTGGCGTCAGGCAGCTCCTCCACAGCGGAGCCGGACTGAGTCCGGCCTTTGCCGGCTCAAGCCTACTGAATGGACCCCTAATGTGATTTATTAGATTTATTCCATAAGATACTGACATTACGTATTTTCTGACGATGGCTCTCGCACCAGGGCGGGTGCTAGTCCGCTCGGTGAAGGAGCCGGGACGTGGCAGAAGGCGCTTGGGCATGCCTCTCAACGGGCGCCAAGCACGGACCGACCTTTGGGTGTCCAAGGTCAAATGCACCGATGGTTGATGCATCAGCGACACTGTGGCGACCCCGGCAGTCCGCGGGCTGGGCCCGTCCGTGCGGGAGCGCTCGAGCCGCGCCGGAGAGTCGATGGCGGGCGGGAGAGTGCCAAGTGTGGCCCTCAGGGCCATCCGCTAGTGTTACGATGCGATCATAAATTCCCTTTGGTCACGTGTCGTGGCATCAGGTGCCACGCGTGAGGGCATCAGCCTCGAGGTAATACCGAGCCCACTAACTCATGACCCTTGCCCAGTCGTAGCTGCACAGTGAGCGGATGCGGCCCGCCTCGGCGCGGGCGGTGTTCCAGGCGCGGCAGCATGCGTCGAGGATGTCGTTGTAGGTCGGCCACAGGCGGTGGGAGAGGAAGCGCTCCTTGAGGTAGAGCCAGAAGCGCTCGACGGCGCAGAGCTCGGGCGAATAGGCGGGCAGGAAGACCGGGGGGAGCTTGGTGGAAACGGCGAGATCGTTGGCGCAGTGCCATCCCGCTGGATCCAGCCGAAGCAGCAGCGGAGGCTCTGCCTCCGCAGGAGCCCGAGCCAGGAGGCTCAGGAGGGATGACGATGGCGTGGGCATCCGGGGCGACGGCATGGCTGAGTTCGTCGAGCATCAGTTGCATGCCGGCGGCATTGACCTCGGGCAGGATCAGCGCGACGCCGGCGTCGCGCTGCGAGCAGACGGCGCCAAATAGGTACGCCGCCTCGTGCCGGAGATCGCGGTGACCGCGCGGACGGACACCTTTCGCGGACCAGCGCCGGCAGGTCCGCCCGGTCTGGCCGATGCGGGCCTCGTCCTGGAACCAGACCTCGATGGCCGTGGCTTCGGGCTTGTTGGCGGCGATCTCGGCGATCAGCGCCGGGAGCCTCTTTTAAGAGCCTCCTGGGCCTTGGGGTCGGCCTGCGGATGCACCGGCCGGGTCTTCCTGCCAGGACAGGCCGAGGTCGTGCAGTAGTCGCAGCATACCGTTCTCGCTGTAGACCACTGGGAATTGCTCCTCGACCGGCCGGCACAGATCCTTGGCCGTCCAGCCGCTGAGGCCATCGCGCTACGGGTCGGGGCCACGCAGCACCCAGGCCTTGAGCGTCGCCTGCTGGCCATAGCCGAGGAACGAGGGCCGGCCACGGCGGGGGCGGTCGCGGAGGCTTCAGCACCCCCGCTTGGTTGAAGCGAATGACCCAGTCCCGGAGCGTCTGCCGGTCCATCCCGGCTTGCCTGGCTGCTGCCGCTCGGCTCATCCCGTCAAGCGCATTTGCCAGCGCCAGCAGCCGGCAAGCAATCCGGCGGTCCTGCTCGAGCCGCGCCAAACGGCGCAGCTCGGCCGCGGGGAGGTCGTCGCGGATCGCCAGCGCAGCAGCCATTCCCTACCCTCTGTCTGACTCGACGAGGGCACACCACAGCCGGCTCTATTCTACAAGACAGGTGAGTTAACATTTCGCAGGGCTGGTATAAGCGCCGCGGACCGTGACCCTCTGGAACGGATCGTGGCGGATCGCAATAGCCGGCAGAAGCATGTCTGGCGGGCGAAGACCATTCCGCTGCCGGACGAGGGCAAGACCACCTTCGCGCTGAGCCTCGCCGTCTGCGCCGCCCAAATCGGCAAGAAGGTGCTCCTCGTGGACGGCGACTTCCGTCACCCCAGCATCCAGCGCGAGCTCGGGCTGATGCCGCAGCGGGGTCTGGTCGAGTACGCGATGGGCGAGATCGATCTCAGCCAGGCTGTCGAGAAGGATCCGTCGTCGGGACTGGATGTGTTGCTGACCGGCCGCCGGAACGCCTCTCCGATCCCGCTGATCGACAACGCGGCGTGGACGGACCGGCTGCAAGCGCTGAAGGCCCGCTATGACCTCGTGATCATCGACTCGCGCCCCCCCCGTGCTCGGCATCCCGGAAACGCTTCTCCTGTCGGCCCAGGCCGACCTGGTGGTGTTCGTGGTGCGGTGGGGCTCGACGGTGCGCAACTCGGCCAGGCGAGCGCTCGAGGACCTGGCCACTGCGGGTGCCTGCGTCGCCGGCGCCGTGCTGACGCGCGTCGACGTCAGGCGACATGCCGCGTACGGCTATGGCGACGCTGCCCTGAGCTACTCCAAGTACAGCCACTACTATGGCGGCTGACGGATCGGAGCCGTCGTCGACCGATGGGCTGGCCCGGCTCGGCTCCTTGGCCCCTACCAGGAGCCACCGCCCCCGGTCTTTGCACGCAAGATACAGCACGTCATCCTCGAGGCTTCCGGAACGCCCTGCCGATGGAGTTGGTCAATAAAGTCCTGTCAGGGGATCGCCGGCAGCCGAGAGCGGATTGGGAGCGATCAGCACATCACCGACGAGCTCTCGTCGCTCGCCGGTGATCCTGATGGGCACGGCGCGGCAGCTCATCAGCTCGGCTCGGACAACGCTCCAGTCGATCCTGTCCGCCTCCGGGCCGGCCTTCTCGCTTATCATCGCCGAGACGTCCGGGGGCGCCTTGGGCTCGAAGCGATAATGCTCCTCGAGCTCCCGCTGCTGTTCCGCGTCGGGAAAGACCTGAATGTAGAGCTCGCCGGCGCGCCAGCCGAGCTTGATCGGCTGCTCGACGACCGTGACCCGCGTCCGTACCGCCACCCTGGGGAAGAGGCCGGCCATCGCGTCGGGGTACATGCGAATGCAACCATGGCTGACGAAGCGGCCGACACCGTAGGGCTTGTTCGTGCTGTGGATGAGATAGGCGGGCCAACCGAGATAGAGGGCGTAGTCACCCAATGGATTGTCCGGCCCCGGCGGCACAGCCCCCGGCAGCCATGGCTTCTCGTCGCGCGAGCTGACCGTCGGATACCAGGTCGGGGCCCTGGCCTTGCGCACGATGCGCGTGGTGCCATCGGGTGTGTCGAAGCCCTCGCGACCGATGCCGATTGCGTGGCTCTCCGCCGGCCCGTCCTTGGGATAGTAGTAGAGCCGCAGCTCGGCCTTGTTGATGACGATCCCCTCGCGAGGAGCGTCCGGAAGGACGTGGGCCGTCGGCAACAGGATCAACCGGTCCCTGCCCGGCAACCATACGTCCACGCCCTGATTGGCCGCCGAGATCTCGAGGATGCCGAGATCGTTTCGCCAAGCGACATCGAGCAGTGTCGTCTTTCCGTCGCTCACCCACTCTCTGAGGTCGCCCACAATGTCGCCCTCGGCAGCGCCGGCCGCCTGCGACATCTGCGGAAGCGCGGACGTCACGAGCGCCGAGGCACCTAGTCGCAGAAGGGTGCGTCGCTGCATGTATCGGGTCTTTGGTCCAAGGACGGGTGACAGGGAAGCCCGTGGCGCCGCTCGTTGCTCACCTGGCCAACGAGATGGCTCGGCATTCGCCGATGGAAAGAGAAGAGCCGGTCGCCACCGGCCAGGCTGGGCCAGTGGCGACCGGAGAGGTCGAAGGGGTGCTACTTCCGCAGACCCTCGCGGAAGATCCGGTCCGCCTTGTCGCTTGCCATCTGCGCCTGCTGGGCAGCATTCGAGGCGTCCGTAGCGGCCTTCTCGGCAGCCGCCTGCGCAGCGGTCGCCTTCTGATCGGCTGCCTCAGCGGTGGCACGGACGCTAGCGATCTCCTGACGGAGGGAATCGACGTCCCCCTTGGTGGCGCAGCCGGCCACGAGAGCCAGCGGTGCGATCACCGCAAGGGTCCACAACTTCCGCATTGAAAATCTCCCCAAAGGGCACCTCAGATCACCGAGCTCTCAAGACCAGCCTTCGCGGCCGATCCGTCCCGGAAGGGCAGGGATTATAGACGCCGGCTCAGGCACGTGAAGGGTTCCGGCTCTCAAGGGGCGATCTCGACCGGCGTACCGATGTCCACACTCTGCCAGACGACATCCATCTGCGGGTCGGTCACGGCGACGCAGCCATTCGTCCAATTGAACATCCAATGATAGGCGGCTCGGCCCTGAAGGGCCGGGTCCAGGCCGTGGATCATAATCCGGCCGCCCGGTGGAACCCCGAGGGTGGCGGCCCGGGCCAGATCCTCCCCGTTGGGATAAGAGATCTGCACGGCCCGATAGAACTCACTATGCGGCAGGAAGGCGCTGATCACATAGCTGCCCTCGGGCGTGCGCCCGTCGCCCTCCCGAACCTTGGGCCCGTAGGGACGAGAGCCGAGGGCGCAGCGGAAGCTGTGCAGCGTCTCGCCGCCACGCATCAGGAACAGCCGACGCTGCCGCTTCAGCACCAGAACCCGGTCGGCCCTGACGATGCCCTGGGCCTGCGCTGCTTCCGGCGCCACCCCTACAAGCCCGACCGCTCCCGCCAGAAGAACACGTCGCCGGGTCGCGCCCGTTCGCCGCAGCACCACGCGCCTGTTCCGCAATACAACCCCATCGCTCAACCATAGCGCTCGTCGCTGACAAGACGGCACACGGGCCCGGCGAGTCAACTGCGCAGATGACGCCATCCAGATAGCAGCGTGTCGCCCATGTCACTTCCGCCCCGCCGCATCCTGCCCTAAGCACCGTCCATGCAGACGTCGAGAAGGCTGCCGGAAGCGCCGTTTGTCGAGCACGCCCGTCCGGAGGGGCGCTCATCAATTCTGCTCCTGTGCGACCACGCCGGCCACGAGGTTCCACCGGAGCTCCAGAATCTGGGTCTCGGGAAGGCAGAGCTCACCCGGCACATAGGCTGGGACATCGGCGCTGCCGAGGTGACGCGACGGCTGGCCGATATCCTGGACGCGCCGGCATTCCTCAACCACTGCTCGCGGCTCGTCATCGATCCGAACCGACGACCGAGGACAGCGACCTCGATCCCGACGATCAGCGACGGCTGCGTGGTGCCCGGCAACGCCTCGCTCTCTCCCGAAGAGGCGCTCAGGCGCTGCCAGCGCTACTTCCTGCCCTACCATCGTGCCGTCGCCCGGCGGATCGCAGCCTTTCGCCGATCGGGCCGCGTGCCGGCGATCATCGCCGTGCACAGCTTCACCCCGCGGATGGCCGGACGAGACCGGCCGTGGCAGATCGGGATCCTCTGGCGTGTCGATCGCAGGCTCTCGACGCACGTCCTCGCCGCCCTGCAGCAGCGCACCGATCTCTGCATCGGTGACAACCAGCCCTATTCGGGGCTCGAGGAGTTCGGCTTCACGATCGAGTTCCATGCCCAGCGCGGCCGCCTCCCGCACCTCATGATCGAGCTGCGCCAGGACGAGATTGACGTCACGGCCGAGGCCGAGCGCTACGCCGAGATCCTGGGCGGTGTTCTAAGCGAGCCGCTTGCCAGCACCGAGCTCTACAGATCGTTCACCGGCCCGCTCACCGGAGGGCAGCCCTGGCGCAGGCCGCGGGGGCTCATCTCGCCCCGCTGAAGGACGCCTCGCCCGCCGCTCTGATCGAGCCGCCGGGTCTGGCGTCGGCGTTCAGCCGATCAGCAGGCGGTCGTCGTCGAGTGTGCCCGCGTCGGATCGATGAAAGAGCGCCACAAGATCGGGAACGTCGAGGCCCTGCCGCTCCGACCCCGCGAGATCGAAGGCGATGCGACCCTCGTGCAGCATCACGGTTCGGGTGCCATGATCGAGCGCCTGGCGCATGGAGTGCGTGACCATGAGCGTCGTGAGGCCCCGCTCCTTGACGAAGCGATCGGTGAGCTCGAGGACGAAGGCGGCAGTTCGTGGGTCGAGCGCGGCCGTGTGCTCGTCCAAGAGAAGGATCTTCATATCCGCCAGCGTCGCCATCACGAGGCTCAGCGCCTGACGCTGCCCACCCGACAGGGCGCCGATCGGATCATGCAGACGCCGTTCCAGGCCCAGGCCCAGATCGGCGAGCCGGCTGCGAAACAGCTCGCGCCGGCTCACATCGAGCGCCCGACCAAGACCGCGGCGGCGGCCTCGCGCCAAGGCAAGCGCCAGGTTCTCCTCGATCGAGAGAGCGTCGCAGGTGCCGGCCAGCGGGTCTTGGAATACCCGGGCGACAAGACCTGCCCGAGCGGCGGCGCCCCACCGCGTCACGTCGGTCTCACCGATCAGGATGCGCCCGCGCTCGACCTCGGCGTCGCCGGTGAGAGCACCCAGAAGGGTCGATTTGCCAGCGCCATTCGAGCCGATCACCGTGACCAGCTCGCCTTCCTGGATCACCAGGTCGACGCCTCGCAGCGCCCTGGTCTCAAGCGGCGTGCCCCGCCCGAAGGTCACGTGGACCCCCTCGAGCCGGATCACGCGCGCTGCCTCGAGCGCCGCGCGCTCAGCGTGTCGCGCATGGACGGTAGCAGCAGGGCGACACCGACGAGCACGGCCGTGACGAGGTTGAGGTCGGAGGCCTGCAGGCCCAGGACGTCGAGGTCGAGAGCGAAGGCGATGGCCAGCCTGTAGAGGATGGAGCCGAGGACGCAGCCGACGAGCATCAGCCAGATGCTCCGCGTCCGGATCAAAGTCTCGCCCAGGATGACCGCCGCGAGCCCCACCACGATGGTGCCCAGACCCATCGTGACGTCGGCGAAGCCGTTGGTCTGGGCAAAGAGCGCCCCTGCGAGGGCGACGAGCGCGTTGGAGATCGCCATGCCGAGGCAGATCACGCGGCCCGGCGCTATCCCATTTGCCCGCGCCATACGCGGATTGGCGCCGACCGCCCGCATCGCAAGCCCCGTCTCAGAGAGCAGGAACCGGCCGAGGCAGCCGGTTGCCACCAGCACGACGACGCCAATCAGCAGTGGGCGGAGCCAAAGATCGGACAGGCCGAGGCCCTGAAAGGGGCTCAGGACCGAGGCCTGGTTGAGCAGGGCCACATTCGGTCGGCCCATGATCCGGATGTTGATCGAGAACAGCGCGATCATCACGAGGATGCTCGCGAGCAGGTGGAGGATTCCGAAGCGGACGTTGAGCCACGCGGTGACGAGGCCGGCCACCGCACCGGCGAGGATCGCGGCGACCGTGGCGACGAAGGGATCGGTGCCGGTGACGATGAGGCTTGCTGCCACGGCAGCGCCCAGCGGAAAGCTGCCGTCCACCGTGAGATCAGGAAAGCTCAGGACCCGGAAGGAGAGAAACACCCCCTGGCCGACGAGCGCATAGACGAGCCCCAGCTCGATGGCGCCGAGGAACGCCGTGAGGCTCATCGGCGCGAGCGCCGGCTGCTCAGCCGACAACCTCCTTGGCACGCTTCAGCACGGCGTCCGGGATCGTTATGCCGAACCGCGCGGCAGCCTTCGGATTGACGACGAGGTCGGTGCCCGTCGCCCGCTGGACCGGGATCTCGCCGGGCTTCTTGCCTTTGAGCACCTCGAGGACGATGGCGCCCGTCTGACGCCCGACCTGATAGTAGTCGAAGCCGATGGTCGCGATTGCCCCCCGCTTCACGCTGTCCGTATCGCCGGCGAAGACGGGCAGCTTCGCCTCCTCGGCAGCCCCGAGCAGCGCCTCCAAGGCGGAGACGACCGTGTTGTCGGTGGGCACGTAGATCGCGTCGACCTTGCCGACGAGGCTGCGGGCCGCAGCCTGGACGTCCGCCGAACGGCTGGCCGGGGCCTCGACGACGGTCAGCCCCCGCTTCTCGGCATCGGCCTTGAAGATCCGGAGGAGGGTCACCGAGTTGGCCTCACCCGGATTGTAGGCCACACCGATCCGCTTGGCGGACGGCATGATCTCGCGGATGAGATCGATATGCTGGGCGATCGGCGAGAGGTCGGACACGCCGGTCACGTTGCCGCCGGGCTTCTCGAGACTCTTGACGATGCCGGCGCCGACCGGATCGGTGACGGCCGTGAACACGACGGGAATATCCTTCGTTGCCGCGACCACGGCCTGGGCGGACGGGGTCGATATCGGCACGATCACCGTGGGCCCCATGCCGACGAACTGACGAGCGATCTGAGCGGCAGTCGCCGGCTGACCCTGGGCCGACTGGAACTCGAAGCGCAGGTTCTTGCCTTCCTGATAGCCCGCAGCGGCAAGGGCATCGCGCACACCCTCGCGGGCGGCGTCCAGAGCCGGGTGCTCGACGATCGCCGTCACCGCCACCGTGACGGTGTCGGCTCGGGCAGACGAGATCGCCGCAGCGGCAGCAATGCCCGCAGCCGCGAGCAGCCTCATCGCAATTATGGCGCGAGACGCCATGGCTCTTCGTCCTCCCCCTCGTTCGAGGCGCTTCCCGAGCAGGTGGCTTAGGCGGTCGCTGGACACCGGGCAAGGCCGTCTCGTTGAGCATGGGCGCACCGGCGCCTACATCCCATCATCATGAGCGAGCAGGACGAGGATCGTACGATGAAGGCGATGGACGAGGAGACACGAACCCAGCTCGAGGCGGCGGCGTTCCGCACGCTCGTCGAGCATCTGCGCGAGCGTGCCGACGTGCAGAACATCGACCTGATGAACCTCGCGGGCTTCTGCCGGAACTGTCTCGCCAAGTGGTACCGGGCGGCAGCCGAGGACCGGGCGATCTCGATGAGCTACGAGGAGGCCCGTGAGCTCATTTACGGCATGCCGTATGACGAGTGGAAGGCGCGGCATCAAAGCGAGGCGACCGCCGAGCAAAGAGCAGCCTTCGCGGCGAGCCAAGCGACCGGCTAGCCGCGAAGGCGCCACCGTCAGTCCTCGTTGATATCCCGATCCGGGTCGTCGCTGGCGGCAGGACCGCATGGCGCAGCTTGGCCAAGCGCGGACTCGAGGGCCAGGAGGTCCGCGGCGGCTGCGCTCTCGGCATCGCTGACGATGCGCCGATAGCGCTGAACGATCTCCCGACCCTTTGGGGTCAGCACCGCTCCGCCACCGCTCGTTCCCCCGTGATGGGCGGCCACCACCGGCTCGGCAAAGCTGCTGTTGAGCTGGTCGACGAGCAGCCAGGCTCGGCGATACGACATGGCCATAGCGCGGCCGGCCGCCGAGATCGAGCCCAGCTCGCCGATCAGCTCGAGGAGACGGATCTTGCCCGGGCCAACTGCCCGTCCGGCGTCGAGGTCGACACGAATGCTCAGCCGCGCCATGGCCCGTTCGCACCCTGTATCACACCGCTCCGCGGCGCTCGCCGCGGGCTATGCTTTGCCGCGCCCGCTCCGGAGCTCGGTGATGGCAGCCCGAGCGAGCGCGTCCGCCCGCTCATTGAGCTCGTGGCCCGCATGCCCCTTGAGCCAGCACCACTCGACCTCATGCGGGGCGGCCGCCGCATCCAGACGTTCCCAGAGATCCCGGTTCTTGACGGGTTGGCGGCTCGCAGTCCGCCACCCTCGCGCTTTCCAGCCGGGGAGCCAAGTGGTGATACCCTTGCGCAGATAGTCGCTGTCGGTGAACAGGCGCACCTGCATGGGCCGCTTCAGGCTGGCCAGAGCCTCTATGGCCGCCGCCAGCTCCATCCGGTTGTTGGTCGTCAAGGGCTCGGCGCCGCTGAGCTCGCGCTCGCGGCCGCGCCAGCTCAAGATCGCGGCCCAGCCACCCGGGCCGGGATTCCCGCTGCAGGCGCCATCCGTGTGGATCTCGACACGATCGTCACCCGAGGCCATAGGCCTCGCTTCCCTCGATCCCGCGGTGGAAGCGCAGCTTGCGAAGATACTCGAGCGGATCCTTGGGCCGCACCAGGGCGCCATCGACGCGGTGGATCCAGTCGTAGAGCCTGGTCATCAAAAAGCGCAGGGCCGAGCCCCGAGCCAACACGGGCAGCGCAACCTTCTCCGCATCGGAGAGCGAGCGCCGGCTCTGATAGCCCTCGAGCAACGCCCGGCCCTTGGTGACGTTGAAGGCAATGTCATCCTCGAAGCACCAAGCATTCAGGCAGATGGCAAGGTCGTAGGCGAGAAAGTCGTTGCAGGCGAAGTAGAAGTCGATGACACCGGTGATGCCGTCGGCCTCGAAGAAGACATTGTCCGGGAAGAGGTCGGCATGGATCACGCCCTCGGGCAGATCCCGCGGCCAAACACTTGCCAGTGTCTCGAGCTCCTCGCCCAGCTCCCGCTCCAGACCGGGGGCTACTGTATCCGCCTCGCCTCGGCAGCCATCAAAGAGAGACCGCCACCCTGGGATGGAGAGCGCGTTGGCGCGTCGGAGCTGAAAGCCCCGGCCTGCCAGATGCAGGGCGCCCAGCACCTCACCCAAGGCCCGGCAGCGGGCAACGGAGATTCGCCGGGGCCCGTGCCCCTCGAGAAAGGTCACGATCGCTGCAGGCTTGGCCCGAAGCTGCCGCAACGCTGCTCCATCCCGAGCCTGAACCGGCAGCGGACATGGCAGCCCATGCTGCGCTAGATGCTGCATCAGGCCCAGAAAGAAAGGCAGATCCCGCGGATCGACCCGGCGCTCGTAGATCGTCAGGATGAACTGGCCGAGCGTCGTCTGGAGGCGAAAGTTCGAGTTCTCCACGCCCTCGGGAATGGGCACGAGCGCCCGCGCCTCACCGAGGTCGTAAGCCAGCAGAAAATCACGCAGCGCCGCATCGTCGATATCAGTGTAGACCGCCATGGCCGTCTGCTAGCCGATCCGAGCCCATCGGAACAGCATCAAGAGGCGTTCCGGTCTCAGGAAGCTAGCGAGAGGTGACGGCGGCGAACCGGTGGCGCCTTGAAGACGACATCTTCGCGGATGCACTCGACCTCGTTGACCGTCACGGCGAAGCGCTGCCGGAGCGCCTCGATCAGCCCCTGGAGCAGCGGCTCCGGGGCCGAGGCTCCAGCGGAAACGCCGAGGCGACGCACGCCCTCGAGGCTGGACCAATCGATGTCGGCCGCGCTTTCGACGAGCGCCGCCCGGGCGCACCCCGATTGCAGCGCCACCTCGACCAGCCGTCTGGAGTTTGAGGAATTGGGCGCCCCGAGCACGAGGACCAGGTCGCAGCGCGGAGCGACCCGCATCAAGGCGCGCTGTCGGTTCGTCGTCGCGTAGCAGATATCCTCGTTCCGCGGTCCCTCCAGCGCGGGGAAGCGGCGCCGCAGAACGGCAACAATATCCTGGGTGTCGCTGACCGAGAGGGTCGTCTGCGTCGAGTAGGCGACGCGCGTGGGATCTGGCACCCGCACACGCTCCGCCTCCTCAGCAGTCTGCACGAGAAGGACCGTCCCCTCGGGCGCCTGCCCCATCGTTCCGATCACCTCGGGATGCCCGGCATGACCGATGAGGAGCACCGTACGCCCCGTGCGCTGGTGATGCTCGACCTCGCGATGGACTTTGGAGACCAAGGGACAGGTGGCGTCCGTGAAGATGAGCCGCCGCCGTCGCGCCTCGTCGGGCACCGACTTCGGCACGCCATGTGCCGAGAAGATCACCAGCCCATCGGCCGGGACCTCGTCCAGCTCCTCGACGAAGACAGCGCCCAAGGCGCGCAGCTCGTCCACGACGTGCCGATTGTGGACGATCTCGTGTCGCACGTAGACGGGGGGGCCGTTGACCCTGAGAGCATCCTTCACGATCGCCACGGCCCGCTCGACGCCGGCGCAAAAGCCGCGCGGCTTGGCGAGCAGAACCTCGAGCGGCGGCATCGATGACGCGAGCAACGGCAACTCCTCGGCACAGCGTGTAGACATCCGCAGATGGCGCCTAGGTACCACAGAGCCCTCGAGGAGGCGAGCCGAGGGGGGTGGGGACGGACGTGCGCGGGGCCGAGCGGGATCCTTCACTCGCGCATTGTTGCGACGCAGTCGCTCTCCCTCTAGCGTCTCACCGACCTGTACCCGGTGCCTGGAGATCCATCGCTTGCGACCAGAGATCCGTCCTCACAACCCCTGCTTCGGCTCCGGCCCGACCGCCAAGCGGCCGGGTTGGTCGCCGCGCGTGCTGGAGGATGCGCTGGTCGGGCGCTCGCACAGGTCCACCCCCGCCAAGGCCCGTCTCGTCGAGGTGTGCGAGCGGTCCCGCGCGATCCTGGGCATCCCCGCTGACTACCGGCTGGGCATCATAGGCGGCTCCGACACCGGCGCCTTCGAGGCGGCGATGTGGTCGCTTCTCGGCCCACGCGGTGTCGATGTCATCGCCTTCGAGGCCTTCGGGAGGGGCTGGCTCGCCGATCTGCGCGATCAGCTCCGGCTGCCGGACGTCAGGGCGCTCGAGGCGCCCTATGGAGAGCTTCCAGATCTGGCGGGCGTCGATCCCCGTCGCGACACGGTCTTCTGCTGGAACGGCACGACCTCGGGCGTGCGGATCCCCGACGCATCGTGGATTGCCGCCGATCGCGAGGGCCTCACCTTCTGTGACGCGACCTCGGCTGCCTTCGCCATGGAGCTTCCCTGGCAGAAGCTCGATGTCGTGACCTGGTCCTGGCAGAAGGTTCTTGGCGGAGAGGCGCAGCACGGCGTGCTTGTCCTCTCGCCGCGCGCCGTGACGCGTCTCGAGGCGCATCAGCCGCCCTGGCCGATACCCAAGCTCTACCGGCTCGCGAGCCGGGGGCGCGTCATCCACGGCATCTTCGAGGGCGAGACCATCAACACGCCATCGATGGTCGCCGTCGAGGATGCCCTGGACGGGCTGAGATGGGCCGAGGATTCCGGCGGCCTGTCCGGGCTGATCGCGAGGTCGGAGCGGAACATGGATATCGTCGAGGCCTGGGTGGAGCGCACGGCCTGGGTCGACTTTCTCGCCCGCGAGCCGGCACAACGCTCGACCACCTCGGTCTGCCTGCGGATCGTGGATCCGGCCTTCGCCTCGGCGAGCGATGCCTTGCAGCGGCGGTTCGTCGCGCAGATGAGCACGTCCCTGGCCGAGGCCGGCGCCGCCTTCGACATAGCGAGCTACCGCGATGCGCCTCCCGGTCTTCGGATCTGGTGCGGCGCCACGGTGGAGGCCGGCGACCTCGAGGCGCTGCTTCCCTGGCTCGACTGGAGCTTCGCCGCCGCCACGGAAATGGGCATCGGGTCAGCTGCGGCAACCTGACGCCCGGCTCTGCCGATCGGGCGATATCGCGGCGCGGCACCGCGAGGCGGGTGGAAGGTTATCGAGCGGGCGGGGCCACCGGGCGTGGCATCGGCGATGCAGATGTGGCACGGACAGCGATGAGACGACGGGACCTTTTCGAAAGCGCAGCCATGGTGGCGGGCTGGGGGTTGGCAGCCAAGGTCGTTGCCAACGCGCCGGCCCTGTTGGCCCAGCCGCCTCAGCCCTCCCAAGGAGAAGGTGAGCCTTTCAGCTGGGACTGGCTCAAGGGCCACGCACACGATCTGGCCGGAACGGCCTACGCGCCGCCTTCCGAGGACCTTCCGCCCGCCGTCGCCGCCCTCACCTGGGACGAATATAACGCCATCAGATTCAAGCCGGAGCATGCGCTCTGGGCGCATAGCGACCTGCCCTTTCAGGTGCAGTTCTTTCACCGCGGCATCTTCTTCAAGGCGGCCGTGCGCATCGACGAGGTGACCGACGGCAAGGCCACGCCCATTCGCTACGACCCGGCCATGTTCGATTATGGTCCGAACCACTTCGACCCGCCTCTCCCCGCCGATCTGGGCTTTGCCGGCTTTCGCTTGCACTTTCACGAGAACTTCGCTCAGGACGTGGTGGTCTTCCAGGGAGCGTCCTACTTCCGTGCCACCGACTCGCAGAGCCACTACGGCATATCCTGCCGTGGGCTCGCGATCGATACGGGCATGGACGGACGTCCCGAGGAGTTTCCCGTGTTCCGCCACTTCTGGCTGGTGCGCCCGGAGCCGACGAGCACGACGCTCACCGTCTATGCGCTGCTCGACAGCTTCAGCACGACCGGCGCCTACCGATTCGACATCGCTCCTGGCGGCACCACCATCATGGACGTGGCGTGTCACCTCTACCCAAGGAAGCCGGTCGAGCGCCTGGGCATCGCGCCCATGACGAGCATGTTTCAATGTGGCGAGAACGATCGCCGGGTCGCCGATGACTGGCGGCCAGAGATCCACGATTCGGATGGGCTCTCCATGTGGACCGGCGCTGGCGAGTGGATCTGGCGGCCTCTCGTCAATCCGCCGTCCGTGCGGGTGAGCTCCTTCCTCGACGAGAACCCCAAAGGCTTCGGCCTGCTGCAACGCGACCGAGACTTCAACGACTATCAAGACGAAGGGGCCCAGTACGAGAGGCGACCGAGCGTCTGGGTCGTTCCTGACGGGAACTGGGGCAAGGGTAGCGTGATGCTCGTGGAGCTGCCTACGCCGGACGAGACGATGGACAACATCGTCGCGTTCTGGAAGCCCGCCGAGCCCTTCGGGCCCGGTCACGAGGTTGAGCTGGGCTACCGCCTCTACTGGTGCGAGCGGCCACCGGTGAAGCCGGTCAACCTCGCGATATGCGTCGCCACCCGGATAGGAGCAGGCGGCATCATCGGGCATGCTCCCAAGAAGAACCTAAGAAAGTTCGTCGTCGATTTTTCCGGCGGCGATCTTCCCCTGATCCACAAGAACGAGCCGGTCGAGCCGGTGATCACGCTCTCACGCGGCACGGTCGAGCGGCTGACCGCGCTCGATGGCAAGATCCTGATCTCACCGCTTGCCCGGCCTCTGCCGGAGATCAATGGCTGGCGCGTCAATTTCGACATCAGCTGGGAGGGCACAGAGCCGATCGATCTGCGCATGTATCTGAAGCTCGGGCCGTCGACGCTGACGGAGACCTGGATCTATCAGTGGGATCCGCCACACCCCTGATCCACAAGAGGACTCTTGCAGATCAGGGAAAGCGGCGCGCTTCTCAGTGACGGGCGTCCGGGCGGTCGACCGGCACGAGGCCCATCTCGATGACCCGGCCGGCCCGCAGGACAGTGACGGAGAGGGCCGTGCCCGTCCGCTCGGATGCCAGCAGGCGATGCAGGTCATCGACGCCGGACACCTGATGGCCACCCAGCTCGAGCAGAAGGTCGCCCTCGACGAGCCCCGCCCTTGCAGCCGGCCCGCCGGGCTCGACCGCGGCCACCCGCAACGCCGTCAGGCTCTCTCGGCCGAGCCGGCGGGCGAAGGGACGCGACAGCGCGATGGTCTGGCCACCCAAGCCCAGATAGGCACGCCGAACGTGCCCATGGCGAAGAATCTCGCCCAGGACGAACTCCACGGTATTGCTCGCTACCGCAAAGCACAGCCCCTGGGCACCCAGGATCGTGGCCGTGTTCACACCGATGACGCGACCCCGGCTGTCGATGAGCGGGCCGCCGGAGTTGCCCGGGTTCAGCGCCGCGTCCGTCTGCAGCACGTCGTCGATGAGCCGGCCCGACTGGCTGCGCAGGGAGCGCCCGAGCGCGCTGACCACACCGGCGGTGACCGAGAAATCGAACCCGAGCGGGTTGCCGACGGCGATCGCGATCTGGCCGACGCGAAGACCGCGTCGACGAGCCGAGCTCGAGGTGGGCCGCCGGCCCATTGTGGACCTGCAGAACCGCGACGTCGGTGTCGGCGTCCTCGCCGACGAGCCATGCCTTGCCGCTCGTCCCGTCGGGAAACGTCGCCCGCACGGACTCGGCGTCATGGACCACGTGGCTGTTCGTCAAAAGATAGCCATCGGAGGTTACGAGAAAGCCGGAGCCCGAGCCGGCCGCACGCCCGCCCCGCGCGACGACCAGATGAGCGACGGCCGGGGCAACCCGCGCCGCCGCGGACGCCACAGCATCCGAATAGGCATCGAGCAGCGCGGTCTCGGCTGCCTCGGGCCCGGGCACGGCGGCGCGCTGCGGCTCACCGCCCGGTGCGCCAATCAGTCCTACGGAGTCTGGATCTAGATACATGCTGGTCTCCTGATGGAGCGCCGCCTTATGTAGGTTGCGCCGGTGGCGGGTCCAAAAGGCCCATGCGGATTCCGCCGGGCTGGCATTCCCGGGACCTCCGGTGTAGGAGGTCCGGCGCACCGCACCCGGGAGATTGGATCGATGGGAAACGTCGCCGTGGTCGGCGCGCAGTGGGGCGACGAGGGCAAAGGCAAGATCGTCGATTGGCTCTCGGAGCGCGCCGACGTCGTGGTTCGCTTTCAGGGCGGGCACAATGCCGGCCACACGCTGGTGGTCGAGGGCAGGACCTACAAGCTGTCGCTGCTGCCTTCCGGCGTCGTGCGGCGTGGCAAGCTTTCGATCATCGGCAACGGCGTGGTCGTCGACCCGTGGGCGCTGATCAAGGAGATCGAGACGCTGCGGGCTGAGGGCGTCTCGATCACGACCGATACCTTGCGCCTCGCCGAGAACGCTCCGCTGATCCTGCCCCTGCATGGCGAGCTCGATCGGGCCCGCGAGCAGGCCCGCGAGAAGAGCAATCAGGGCCCCGGGAAGATCGGCACCACGGGCCGGGGCATCGGCCCTGCCTACGAGGACAAGGTGGCGCGCCGCGCGATCCGCGTCTGCGATCTCGCCGACACGGCGATGCTGGAGCAGAAGGTGCATGAGCTGCTGCTCCATCACAACGCCCTGCGCCGCGGCCTCGGCATCGACGAGGTCGACGGCGATGCGCTCCTGGCACAGCTTCGCGCGCTCGCCCCGAAGCTCCTACCCTTTGCGGAGCCCGTGTGGCTGCGGCTCGCCGAGCTCAAGCGGGCCGGCCGCCGCATCCTGTTCGAGGGCGCCCAGGGCGCCATGCTCGACGTCGACCACGGCACCTATCCCTTCGTGACCTCGTCCAACACGATGGCCGGGGCCGCGGCGACGGGCTCGGGACTCGGCCCCGACAGCGTCGGCTATGTGCTCGGCATCTCCAAGGCCTACACCACCCGCGTCGGGGCTGGGCCCTTCCCCACAGAGCTGCACGACGAGATCGGGCGTGGCATCGGTGAGCGGGGCAATGAGTTCGGCACGGTGACCGGAAGGCCGCGCCGCTGCGGTTGGTTCGATGCCGTGCTGGTGCGGCAGGCGGCGCGCCTCGGAGGGATCGCTGGCCTGGCCCTGACCAAGCTCGACGTGCTGGACGGCATGTCGACGCTCAAGGTCTGCACGGCCTACAGCCTCCAGGGCCAGCTTCTGCACCACCTGCCAGCGGGCATGGGCGCGCAGGCGGCCGCAAAGCCGGTGTTCGAGGAGCTGGAGGGGTGGTCCGAGAGCACGAGGGGCGCCCGCAGCTTCGCGCAGCTTCCGGCCAACGCCGTCAAATACGTCAAGCGGCTCGAGGAGCTCGTCGAGTGTCCGGTGGCACTGTTGTCCACGAGCCCGGACCGTGACGACACGATCCTGGTGCGAGACCCCTTCGCCGACTGACCCAGCCTACCTTGCCTCCCCGCCTCGATAGCCGGTGTCGGCGATCCGGGCATCGAGGCGCCTTGCGACCAGATGCTGCAGGCGGGGCGGATCCTCACCTTTGTGATAGAGCCGGGCGCGCCCCTCGATTGCCTCGTCGGTCGCCGTGGCCCGCCGGGCCTGCCGGCGATAGTCGAGCCAGCTCGCGACCGAGAACACCTCAACCCAACGCTCGGTATTGGCCACGTCCTGGAACACCTGCCAGCGCGTGGCGCCGTTCCGCTTGCGCAGGTGCCCGACCTCCTCGATGGCCCGCGCGAAGGATCGCCCGTCCTGCAGCGAGACGCGGTACTCGACGAGCACGAGGATCGGCCCCTCGTCCTGGTCGAACGGGAACGCCACGACAGGCTCTGTCCGCCGATCGGAGGGGCGAAGATCCGGAGCCGGTCCCGAGGGCAGCTTGAAGCGTAGGCTCAAGAGGAGCGTGGCGCCCATCCACGTGGCAGCGACCAGCAACGCGTGGCCGATGCCAAGCTGGTGCGCCAGAACGCCCCAAATCCAGCTGCCCAGCGCCATCGCTCCGAACATGAACGTCTGATAGACGGCGAAGACGCGGGCCTGCACCCAGAACGCCGAAGCCGTCTGGACGGTGATGTTGAAGATCGCGAAGGAGCCGAGCCAAGCGGCCCCGCCGAAGGCCAGCGCCACCAGCATCGCGAGCAGGCTCGGCACGAGGCCCAGCACGCAGAGCATGCCGGCGAAGAACACCGTGAGGACGCGCACCACCGCCTCGGACCCGTAGCGGAGCCGTGCCGGGTGAATGAGGAAAGCCCCCACCATGGCGCCGACCCCGAAGCCGCCCAAGAGGACGCCGTAGGTCACGGGCCCGCCGCCCAGCAGATCCCTGGCGACGAGGGGAAGCAGCGCCAGGGCCGAGCCGGCGGCGAAGGAAAAGCTCATGTTGCGAAGGAGAACGACCCGGATAGCCGGCGCCTCGGCCACGTAGCGCAGACCGGTGACGATCGCCTTCGTCACCCGCTCGCGCGGCAGCTCGTCCCTGACGACAGGCCGGCGCCAGACCAGAAGCACCGCAATGAGGGCCGTGTAGCTGAAGGCGTTGACGAGAAAGGCGGCCTGCGCGCCGGCCAGCGCCACGATGGCACCACCCATGGCCGGAGCCGCCGCACGCGCGAAGTTGAAGGCTACGGCGTTCAACGTCACTGCCGCAGCGAGATCCTCTCCGGGCACCAGCTCGCGCACGACCGACTGGAAGGCGGGCCCCTGGAGCGCCGTTCCCAGGCCGAGCGCGAAGGTGAAGATCAGCAGCGAGGTCGGGCTCATCATGCCGAGCCAGGTGAGCGCCGCGAGAAGGATCGAGACGACCAGCATCCAGATCTGGGCGATCAGAAGAACGACACGCCGGTCCCACACATCCGCCGCGGCACCACCGACGAGCGACAGGCAGACGATCGGCGCCTGGACGGCGGTCTGAACCAGCGCCACGAGGTCGGGCGTGCCGGCGAGCGAGGTCATCAACCAAGCAGCGCCGACCGACTGGATGAGCCAGCCGAAGTTCGAGACCGTCACGCTCAGCCAAAGCGCCCGGAACATCCGGATGCGCATGGGGGCCATGATGCCCCCCTCGCGGCGCTCAGACCTCACGGCGCTCAGGCTCATGCCTCGGGACTACGCCGCCGATACCAGCGCGGCAAGAAGGCCTGAGAGAAAAGTCCCGGCTCGAGGAAGCGCGCGCCTCGATCGCCGATGGACCGAGCCGCAGCTCGCCATCTCACATAGGGCCGAGCCAACCGAGCGGCGGGATCTCCTTCGTCGGCCCGAGAACGGCCAGGGTGGGCTCGCCGCCAGCGAAGAGCCGACGCCCGACACGGCGGACGGCATCGGCATCCACCGCCTCGACCTTGGCAACAACCTCCGCGGTGGAGAGTTCGCCGGCCGAAACACAGCAGCTGACGCGCCATGTCGTCGGCGACCGAGTAGGCCCCCTCCAGCCCCATCAGCAGGCTGGCCTTGAGCTGGGCGCGTGCCCGCGCAAGCTCCTCCTCGGTCGGCTTGGTCAGGAGCTTCTCAAGCTCCTCGCCGATCACCGGAAAGAGCTCGGCGAGCTCGTCCTCGCCGGTTCCGGCATAGACACCGAGAAGGCCCGTATCGTGATAGGCGGCCCCGAACGAGAAGATCGAGTAGCAAAGCCCACGATTCTCCCGGACCTCTTGGAACAGCCGGGACGACATGCCTCCGCCCAGCGCCGTCGAGAGCACCTGAAGGGCGAAATAGTCGGGGTCGTGATAGCCGAACGCCTCGACCCCGAGGCAGACGTGCACCTGCTCGAGGTCGGGACGGTGCTCGATCGTTCGCCCTCCGACGTAGCTGGCGTGCTCGGCTGCGGCTCCCGCGCCAACAGTCAGATCCCCGAACAATCGATCGGCCAGCTCAACGAGGCGATGGTGATCGACCTTGCCTGCCCCCGCCAGGACCAGGCGTGAGGGTCCGTAGTACGCGCCCATATAGTCGACCAGGGCCCGGCGCGGCATGCGCTCGACGATCTCCTCCGGGCCCAGGATCGACCGTCCGACCGGCTGGTCGGGATAGGCGCTCTCCTGAAAGAGGTCGAACACGAGGTCGTCGGGCGTGTCCTGAACCTGGCCGATCTCCTGCAGGATCACCTGCCGCTCCTTGTCGAGCTCGCCCTCCTCGAACGTCGAGTGCTGGAGGATATCCGCGAGGAGATCCACGGCCAGCGGGACGTCATCCGCCATCACGCGGGCGTAGTAGGCCGTATGCTCGCGCGAGGTGTAGGCGTTGAGAGAGCCGCCTACGTTCTCGATCTCCTCGGCAATGGCCCGCGCCGAGCGGCTTTGCGTGCCTTTGAACGCCATGTGCTCCAGCATGTGCGCGACGCCGTTCACCTCCGCGGCCTCGTAGCGCGCTCCCACGTCCACCCAAACACCGACACACGCCGTCTCCAGCCGAGGCATGCTCTCGGTCATCACGCGGAGGCCGTTGGCCAGCGTGGTGATCTCGGTCGTGTTGTCGCTCATCAGACGGTAAACCGTTCCTCGATGGCGGCCTGGATGGCCGCGAGGTCGTTGGGCAGAGCTGTCGATCGCTCGGGCCGGTCCATCAGATCGGCGTAGGCGGGCGGCAAATTCGGTCGGATCCCGGTGGCGGCCTCGACCGCATCCGGGAACTTGGCGGGGTGCGCGGTAGCCAGTGTCACAAGGGGAATGGCACGGTCTGGGCGGAGCCGCGACGCGACGGCAAGGCCCACCGCGGTGTGCGGGTCGACCAGATCTCCCGTCGCCTCGCGGGTAGCGGCAATCGTCGCCTTCGTCTCCTCCTCGCTGGCACGACCGGCGGTGAAGAGCCGTCCAAGAGCCTCGAGGGGCTCGCCCTCCAGCTCCATTGCCCCACTCTGCTGGAAACCCTGCATGCGGGCCCGTACGCGCTCGCCCGATCCGGCCTCGATGGCGAGGAGCAGGCGCTCGAAGTTGCTGGCGATCTGGATGTCCATCGACGGGCTGATCGTCGGCACCACCGTGCCCCGGCCGTAGATGCCGGTCGTGAAGAAGCGGGCCAGGATATCGTTGCTGTTGGTGGCGACGAGGAGCCGGGCCACCGGCAGGCCGATCTTTCGCGCTACCCAGCCGGCGTAGACGTTGCCGAAATTCCCGGTCGGCACGCAGAAGGCGACGCTGCGCTCCGGGGCGCCCAGACGCAGCCCGGCCCACACATAGTAGACAGCCTGCGCAACCACCCTCGCCCAGTTGATCGAGTTGACCGCGCTCAGCCGCATCCTCGTTCGGAACGCCGCATCGTTGAACATCGCCTTCACGAGGTCCTGACAGTCGTCGAAGGTGCCACGGACGGCGATGTTGAGGACGTTCCCCTCGAGAACGGTCGTCATCTGGCGGCGCTGGACCGCCGAGATCCTGCCCTCGGGATGCAGCATGGCTATGCGGACGCGCGGCTTGCCGGCAAAGGCTCGCACCGCGGCCGCCCCTGTGTCTCCCGAGGTGGCGCCGACGATGGTCAGCTCCTCACCCCGTCGGGCCAGCACCTCGTCGAACATCGCGGCCAGGAGCTGCATCGCGAAGTCTTTGAAAGCCAGGGTCGGCCCATGGAAGAGCTCGAGCAGCCAGTCGTTGGCGTCGAGCTGCCTCAGAGGAGCGACTGCGCGATGGGCGAACGGAGCGTAGGCCTGATGCGCGAGCGTCCGGAGCTGCTCCTCGTCGAAGCAGCCTTCCGTGAAGGGCGCGAGCAGCCGGGACGCGAGGTCGGGATAGGCAAGCTCGCGCATCGCCTCGAGGTCGCCGGCCTTGAAGGAAGGCCAGCTCGTCGGCACGAAAAGCCCGCCATCCTCGGCGAGACCGGCGAGCAAGACATCCTCGAAGCTTCTCTCGCCCGCCTGGCCGCGGGTGCTCACATAGACGGGCATGTATCTTCCTGGGCTGCGCGCGGGACATAGGCGGCAGCGCCTATCCGCGCAAGGGTGCCCTCAGTGGAGATAGCGGCCACGCAGATGGTCCAGAAACGCGTCCGCCTGCAGCGGCCCCCCGGTTGCCTCCTTCACCAGCTCATCGAAAGGGAGGAACGAGCCCACGGCATGGACCTTCTCGCGCAGCCAGCCGAGCAGCGGCCGGAAATCACCGACAGCGAGCTCGTCCTCCGGGCTCGGCAGATCGCGACGCGCCGCCCCGAAGAGCTGGGCCGCAAGCAGTGCGCCCAGGGTGTAGCATGGGAAGTAGCCGAACGCCCCGACGGGCCAGTGGATGTCCTGGAGGCAGCCTTGGCCATCGTCAGGGGGCACGATGCCCAGCAGCGCCTTCATGCCATCGTTCCAGGCCGCCGGCAGGTCGCGTACCTGGAGATCATCACGGATGATCGCTCGCTCGAGCCGGTGTCGAAGGACGATGTGCAAAGGGTAGGTCACCTCGTCCGCGTCCACGCGGATCAGGCCCCGCCCGACGCGATGATAGAGACGAATGAGATTGGCCGGGGCGAAGGCCGGGTCCGGACCGAAGGCTGCGGCCAGCTCGTTGCCCAGATAGCCGATGAAAGCGGGCGAGCGGCAGGCCTGCATCTCCATCAGCAAGGACTGGCTCTCGTGCACGGCCATGCCGCGTGCCTCACCGACGGGCTGGCCCTGCCAGGCTCCCGGCAGTCCCGCCTCGTAGAGCGCGTGCCCCGTCTCGTGGAGCACGCCCATGAGCGCCGACGCGACCTCGTCCTCACGATAGCGAGTGGTGATTCGCACGTCGGTTGGCACGCCACCGCAGAAGGGGTGCGTGCTCTCGTCCAGCCGACCGTGGTCGAAGTCGAAGCCCAGCTGCGTCATCAGCTTGCGTGCGAGCGCCCGCTGCCGGTCGATCGCGAAGGGACCTGTCGGCCGCAGGGCGCCATCCATGCGTGCCATTGCCTCCTCGACGATCGGCGGCAGCGCCTGCACAAGCGCAGCGAACACAGGCTCTACCGTCGCATCGCGAAGATCCGGCTGATGGGCCTCGAGAAGCGCGTCGTAGGGCTCGAGGCCGAGCGCCGCGCCGGTCGCCACGGCGCTCTCGCGGACCAGCCTCACGACCTCCTCGAGCTCTTCGCGCAGCATCGCGAAGTCGGCCTTCGCCCGCGCCTCGCGCCAGAGCATCTCGCAGCTCGTGGTCGCACGTGCCAGGGCCTCGACAAGCAGGGGATCGAGCGCACGCGCCATCCGGTAGCGGCGCTGCATCTCCCGCAGGTTCGCCGCCTGCCACGCGTCGAGCCCATCCTCCGCGGCGGCACCGGCGATCAGGTCGCCGGTCTCGTCGCCCGTGAGCATATCGTGGGCAAGGCGACGCAGGGTTGCGGTCTGGTTGCCGCGCGCATCAATGGCGCCTTTGGGCATGACCACCGCAGTGTCCCACCCGAGAATGGCGAGCGCTCCCTCGACGTCAGCGAGACGTCGGAAGCGATCCTCAAGCGCGTCGTAGTGCCAGCCCATCGGCTTCCCCATGATGGCGGCCGGCCGACGCCACGCGCCCGAATGGCAGTGCCCGCCACATCAGAACGGTGATCGCGGCGAATGTGAGGACGCCGAAGGCATTGTGCGTCACAGCGACCGGAATGGGATCGTAGAGCATGACGATCAGCCCCCCGAGCCCGATCTGCACGACCACCAGAAGCAGCGCCAGCGACGCCACGCCGGCGATGGTACCCCGATGCCCCCGCGTCATCCCGAAGAGAAGCACCAAAAGGAGCCCGACGATCGCCGCCAGCACCCTATGCGTGAAGTTGATGGCAATGGCAGGATCTGCCAAGTCCGGCACCACCGCGCCATTGCACAGCGGCCATGTGGAGCAGGCCAGCGCGGCACCACTCTTGGCCGTCACGGCCGCGCTCATCATCGCAAACAGCGCCACCAGCCAAGTCGCTACAGCCACGAGGCCGATGCCTTGCGTGTGCTGAGCTGAGGCCTCGCTCCCGCGCGTCAGGATAAAAAGAATCGTCGTCAGCACCAAAAGCGCGTTGCCCAGGTGCAGGGCCACCGACCAGGGGCTGTTCTGGTCAAGCACCGTGACACCTCCGAGCGCACCCTGGATCAAAAGAAGCAGGATCAGCACGACGCCCGCCCGTCCGAGCATCGGACGGGATCGCCACTGGAGGCACGTCAGAACGACGAGCGCCAGGACGAGCGGACCCAGCACGAAGCCCGCGATCAGGCGATGGACCCACTCGAGCATCACCTGGCCATAGGTGTAGCCGATATCCGGCACCGCAGCGATCTCGGTGGGTGTCGGGAGCCAATGGCCATAGCAGGTCGGCCAATCCGGGCAGGAAAGCCCTGAGCCCGTGGTTCGGACCACGGCACCCAGCACGATCAGGCAGAAGGTGATCACCGCCGCGAGAGCGGCCAGATATCGAACAGCGCGCACGAACTCAGCTCTCCTCCACTTTGAGGCCGAGCATGATGTAGAAGACGATCAGCGCCGCGGCGAGCGAGAACCAGGTGATCGCATAGCCGAGATGCGCGTTTCGATAGTCCACCTCAACCGGCTCCGGTGCCGGCAGCTCGCCTGGCTTCGCCGCTCGATTGACGAAAAGGATGAACGGCTGCACAGGCTCGCCGACCGCCCGGTCCAGCGCGCCCTGATCGAACCAATACCAGCGCCGCTTCCCGGGCTCGTTCGCAGGCGTGAAGAACGCCTTGGGCGCATCGCCGAGATAGCGGAGCACGCCCGCCACATTCACGTGGCCCGATGACCGGGCGGCACTCGGGACATGCGGAGGAAGCATTGCTTCCGGCAGCCAGCCGCGATCGACGAGCAGCACCCGCCCGTCGTCGAGGCGGAGCGGCGTAGTCAGCTGCCCGCCCAGCTGGCCACCGCGCTGGATGGCACCAAACGCCACGGCGCTCTCATTGAGGAACGTGCCCTCCGCAACGACGTGGCGGAAATCCAGCGCGGCGGGGTCATCGACCTCCGCCGGATAGGGAACCGCCGGCGCCGCCATCCGCGTTTCCGCGTGGGCTATGAGACCGAGCTTCCACTGCAATCGCTCCAGCTGCCACACGCCAAGACCGATCAGGATGACGAACATGATCGAGCAGGCAAGAGTGAGCGTCAGCCCCGGCCGAAAGTGCCTCCGACGCCCCTCAGCCACCGCTAGAGAAGTCATCGGACCGATGTCGGTACTGAAGCGCAATGAGAAGACCCTTCGCCGGACGCATGAGGCCGACGCTCAGAACGAGCGCGAGCGGCAGCCACACCAGCATATGGAGCCAGAGCGGCCAACCATACTTCACCTCTACGATGAGCGCGGCTCCGACGACGATGAACCCCACGATGAGAACGATGAAGGCAACAGGACCATCACCACTGTCCTGCCCGCCGAAGGTCTGGCCGCAATCGTCACAGCTCGGAGCAACCTCAAGGAAGCCACTGAAGAGATGGCCGCGCCCACAGCGCGGGCAGCGGCCCTTCAGCCCGCAAGCAATAGCAGATGGCTCCACGCTCAACCGGCGCCACCCGTCACGGGCGTCGTGACGAAGTGCAGGCTGCCGCCCCACCAGTAGACCCACACGAAGAGGAACAGCCAGACCACATCGACGAAGTGCCAGTACCAAGCCGCTGCTTCGAGCCCGACATGCTTGTTGGGCTTGAACGTGTGATAATAGGCTCGCAGCATACAGACGAACAGAAAGGTGGTGCCGACCATGACATGGAAGCCATGGAAGCCCGTCGCCATGTAGAACGTCGAGCCGAACATCCCCTTGTCCAGAGTGAACCCTTCGTGGATCGCGTGATAGTACTCGAAGGCCTGAAAGGAGGTGAACAGCAGGCCAAGGCAGCACGTCAGCAACAACGCCTTGAACGCGGTATCCTGATCATTCTCCCTCACGGCGTGATGCGCCCAGGTCACCGTCGCGCCGGAGAGAAGAAGGATCATCGTGTTGAGGAAGGGAATATCCCACGCCTGAACCGGCTCGATGCCCTGTGGCGGCCACGAGACCGAATAGAGCATCGGTTGATTGATCGCACCCCAGAAGAAAGCCCAGAAGAAGGCGACAAAGAACATCACCTCCGAGCAGATGAAGAGCCCCATGCCGATGCGAAGGCCCGTCGAGACGACGTCCTTGTGGTCGCCGCCCATGCCCTCCTTGAGAACATCGCGCCACCAGCCGGCCATCGTGACGAGGATGCCCGCGAGGCCCAGCAGCATCAGCCAATGGCCAAGGCCGAAGCTGTGCATCCACATCACCGTCCCGCCGGTGAGCAGCAGGGCGGACAAGGAGCCGAACGCCGGCCAGGGGCTCGGGTTCACCAGGTGGTAGTCGTGGTGCGGCACCTCGTGGCCGTGGCCTTCGGCGTGTGCCGCCTCTGCAGTCGCCGCCATCAGCAGAACCTCCTCACCATCCACTCCCCCTTCGGCGCGCAGGAATGACCGCGCCGACACCCGCTAGACCTAGAGCTCACGCCACGTTGCCCCGCAGCTTGACGATCGTGATCAGATAGAAAAGCAGCACAAACGCCAAAAGCACGAGCGCCACGACGATATTCTTCATACGCCGCCGACGGCGCTCGCCATCGTCCATCGCGGTCACACCAGCGTCCAAAGCGCGTCCCCGAGCGCTCGATCCGCCACCATCGCCGCGAAGACGAGAAAGAGATAGACGATCGAGAACCGGAACGCACGCATGGCCACGATGTCGGTGCCGCGCCGGAGGACCTGCCAAGCGTGGTAGATGAAGCCAGCACCGAGCGTGATGGCGGCAAGCCCATAGAGCCGGCCCAGATCGCCCGATGCCAACGGTACGAGCGTGGCCGCAACCACGACCACAGCATAGGCCATGATATGGCGCCGCGTGCTCGCACGCCCGGCCACGACCGGTAGCATCGGGACGCCTGCCTTCCCGTAGTCGCCCATGCGATAGAGCGCCAGCGACCAGAAGTGCGGAGGCGTCCAGAGAAACACGATGAGGAACATCGTCACCGGCAACAGCGAGATGCTGCCCGTGACGGCGGCCCACCCGATAAGCGGCGGGAACGCGCCCGCTGCCCCGCCGATCACGATGTTCTGGGGGGTCCGGCGCTTCAGCCAGAGCGTATAGACGAAGACGTAGAAGCCGATCGTGAGCGCCAGCAGCCCCGCAGCCACCCAATTAAGCGCCAGCCCCATGACCATCACGGAGAGGATGGTCAAGACCACGCCCACGCCCAGCGCATCCGCCGGCGCTATCCTGCCTGTCGCTGTCGGGCGTCGCCGCGTGCGCGCCATGACGCGATCGATGTCCGCGTCGAACCAGTTGTTGATAGCCGCGGCCGCGCCGGCCCCGACGGCGATGCACAAGATCGCCGTGAAAGCCAGCAGCGGATGCAGATGGCCCGGGGCCAAGTAGAGTGCGACCCAACCCGTGAAGACCACGAGCTGCATCACGTTCGGCTTCAAGAGAATCCAGAAATCCCGAACCTCCGACGAAGCGGAGGCGGAGCGCTCGGCCGAGATCGCTCCGCCCATGAAACCGCTCGCGAAGGCGCCGTCTTGTGCGCGCGCCATCAGATTGACGATCCCTTCCGCGACGTCCGCTCAGCGGATCTGCGGCAACTCGTTGAAGGTGTGGAACGGCGGCGGCGAGGACAATGTCCACTCGAGGGTCGTCGCCCCCTCGCCCCACGGGTTGGCCGCGCACTGCTCTTTCGACGCAAACGTCCGATAGAGCACGTAGATGAAGAACAGAGCGCTTGCCCCCGAGATGAAGGCGCCGATCGACGCCACCATGTTCCAGCCGGCGTACGCATCCGGATAGTCAGGTATATGCCGGGGCATGCCCGCAAGACCGAGAAAGTGCATCGGGAAGAAGGTCAGGTTGACGCCTACGAACGTCAGCCAGAAGTGGATCTTCCCGAGCAACTCCGGCGGCTGCCTGCCCGACATCTTGCCGATCCAGTAGTAGAAGCCGGCGAAGATGCCGAACACCGCGCCCAGCGACAGCACATAGTGGAAGTGCGCGATGACGTAGTAGGTGTTGTGCAGCGAGTGATCGACACCGGCATTGGCAAGGACGACGCCCGTCACACCACCGATGGTGAAGAGGAAGATGAAGCCACACGCCCATAGCATCGGGGTGTCGTAACGGATGGAGCCGCCCCACATCGTTGCGAGCCAGCTGAACACCTTGATGCCGGTCGGGACCGCGATGACCATCGTGGCGGCAATGAAGTAGGCCTGGACATCCGTGTTCATCCCGACCGTGAACATGTGATGTGCCCAGACCACGAAGCCGACCACGCCGATCGACACCATGGCGTAGGCCATGCCGAGATAGCCAAAGATCGGCTTGCGCGAGAAGGTCGAGACGATGTGGCTGATGATGCCGAAGGCCGGCAAGATCATGATGTAGACTTCGGGATGGCCGAAGAACCAGAAGAGATGCTGGAACAGCACGGGGTCCCCGCCAGCGGCGGGATCGAAGAAGTGGGTCCCGAAGTTCCGATCGGTCAGGAGCATGGTGATGGCCCCGGCCAGCACCGGAAGAGCCAGGAGAAGCAGGAACGCCGTCACGAGGATCGACCATGCGAACAAGGGCATCTTGTGCATGGTCATGCCGGGGGCACGCATGTTGAAGATCGTGGTGATGAAGTTGATCGCGCCCAGCAGCGACGAGATGCCCGCCAAATGTAGGGCGAAGATCACCATATCCACCGCGGGCCCAGGCTCACCGAGCGTGGCGGAGAGCGGCGGATAGAGCGTCCATCCCGTGCCGGCTCCGCCCTCGACCAAGGTCGACCCGAACAGCAGGCAGAAAGACGGCACCAACAGCCAGAAGCTGATGTTGTTCATGCGCGGGAACGCCATGTCCGGCGCTCCGATCATCAGCGGCACCATCCAGTTGCCGAACCCACCGATCAGCGCCGGCATGACGAAGAAGAAGATCATGATCAGCCCGTGGGCCGTCACGATCGTGTTGTAGATCTGATGATCGGTGAAGAACTGGAGCCCGGGCTCCATCAGCTCGGCCCGGAAGGCCAGCGAGAACAGCATGCCGATGATGCCCGCGCAGAACGCGAACACCAAGTACATCGTCCCGATGTCCTTGTGATTGGTCGAGTAGACCCACCGCCGCCAACCGGTCGGATGATGGGCGTCCTCATGTGCCGCGCCGTACGCCATGCTGCGAAATCTCCTCCTGCTCTCTGCCCTAGCGCGCCACGCCGGATCGGGACACCGACGCCACCTGCTCGCTGCCCTGATCGTCGACTCGGGCAAACTTCTGCTTGGCATCCTTCAACCAAGCCTGGAACTCGGCCTTCGGACGGGCGTCGATCATGATGGGCATGTAGGCGTGGTTCACGCCGCAGAGACGCGAGCACTGCCCATAGTCAGATTCCCGGCTTATCGGCCTCGAGCCACACCTCGTTCAGTCGCCCCGGGATGGCGTCGATCTTCACGCCCATGGAGGGCATCGCCCAACTGTGGATCACGTCGGCCGACGTGACCTGCACGCGGACCACCTCGCCGACCGGAATGACCATGGGATTGTCGGTCGTCAGAAGCCGCTCCTGCCCCTTGGACTTGTCGATCTGGTCGTCAGGGACGATCAGCGCGTCGAACCCGAAGTTCCCATCGTCGGGATAGGAGTAGGACCAATACCACTGATGGCCCGTGACCTTCACGGTCAGCGCCGATGGCGGGACTGTATTCTTATAATAGAGAAGCTTGAAGGACGGCACCGCGATGATCACCAGGATGAGCACCGGAACAGCAGTCCATACGATCTCCAGGAGCGTGTTGTGAGATCGCTTTGAGGGCACCGGGTTACGCGACTCGCGAAACTTGTAAGCACAAATCAGCAGCAGCGCGAGCACCAGGAGCGTGATGAGCGTGATGACCCACATCAAGAGGGAGTGGAAGCCCTCGATGCGCTCCATGACAGGCGAGGCTGCCGGCTGAAAGTCCAATTCCCAGGGCGTCGGGCCCTCGACAGCTGGGCCTGCAGCGAATGCCGTTGCGCTCACCGCCAAGAAGGCGACGACCGATGTGAGAAAGCTCAGGATCCGCAATCGCATGGACGCCTCGTTCCTCTCCTAAAATGCCGACCCGAGCCACGAGCGGCTGGCGCGCCCGAGCGATTTTGATCGAGGTGGTCTCCCCCCCGAAGATGACGGCGAGGATAGGAGGCGGTCCGTGAGTCGGCCGAGTGACAGATTGTCGCAAGAATGCCCGATGCGAGGCACTTTTTCGTCCCCAGGCTGGAGTTCGCCGTGCGCCTTAGTCCATCGCATTAGAAGACCATCACCTTGCTTTGCAACGCATCCAGGGCCGGCGGCCTCTCCCCACCAAGAAGGTAGCTCGACGCTCAGCATAGGGCCGTCGGCCGCGTATCCGCTCGCCATTTCCAATCACGGCCGCCCGACGCGCGTCCGCCATGTGACCCTCAAGGCCGCATCGGGGGTGGCCGTCGGGGGCCTTCACGAAGGGAAGATACAGGCCGGGTGACGCGCGAGAAAGCGTGCACGACACGGGACCATGCCTTGTCTGACGATCCGTCGCAGCGAGGCTCGGTCCACGGACCCGCCGACAGCCTCGACGGTACCACCCCTGTCCTCGGAGAGGTAGGCGAAGGCCGTCGCACGCCTCCTCGTCGACGCTATGAGGGCGTAAGCCCTCCTGTCCACCCGACGCATCGAGCCACGCATAGGTCCCGCCAAGGCTGCCGCGCTACCGAGCCCTGGCTGCCTCGGCCCGGCGATCGTTGGCATGGCGCATTCTCGGACACTATGTTGCTTCGCGGGGCGTGGAGCGGTGATTGGGCGCCCGCGCGGGAGCGAGATGAGCGGCAGCCGTGTATGCACGATCATGGGTGGCACTGGTAACGGGGCGGAGCCGTCGGCATACAGAATCGACGCCGGCACGCCTGCTCTCTCAATCCTACCGTATCGAGCGCACCCGGCGTGGGCGGTATGAGCAAGGTCTATGGGTCCGTGAACGGGATCATGGGCACGCAGAGAGGGGTCAAGGCAGTCCGCCCGAAGCTGGTCAGCGGCGAGACCATCACCCGGCTCCTTATCCACCACGCGGAGGCTCCGAGCCGGGTCCCGGGCCCAGCAGAGGTTGGATACGAAGGTATCTTCAGCGCCGGGCTGGGCCTTCATTCCTGGCGATGGAAGCTGTCGACGGCGCGTCGCTCGCGGATCAGACCGCCGCGGGGCAGCTCTCCGTTGGGAGGCCGCGCCGGCGCGTCGACACCGTCGCGCTCGCCGAGGTCGGGGCAGCAGCCTTCGGCCGCCTGCATGGGCCGCCGCCTCGGCCGTCTCCTCTCTCCGGAGCAAGGAGCGGCACAACGGAGGCTGGGCAAGCAGCCGAGCTGCCTTCACCCTCCTCCGCTAAAGCCGGCGCGGCGATGCCTCCGCTTTCCGTCCCGACCGATCATCAGCGGGCCGGCGAGACAGGGCGGCCCCGGCCTCGCGCAGCTCAGCAGATCCGAAAGCTCTGCCAAGGCCGCTCGGCGTTCGATTGTGCTCGAATTGTCATACTCCTCCGTGCATCCTCGCACCATAAGGGTCTGAGGCCGATCCGGGAGAGTAGGGGGGCCACCTCGCCTTCCGGGAGAAGGCCTTGCCTGCTGCGCGCGCAGCCGAGCTTGCCATGGCCGGCGTGGCGATCGAAACACAGTCCGGACCTTAGATCGAAGGGAGAGCCGAGGGTCATGCCGAGACCGAACGTTTCCTGGCCCTCGCGCCGTTGGCAACCTGCCCTGGCCCTGCTGGGCCTCTTCCTTGCGGGTACAGGCGTGTCCGCGGAAGCTCAGCAGGCGGACAAGAGCGCCTCGACGGGGATGGTCTCCGTCGAGCTCAACAAGCTCGAGCCGGTGGATGGCGCCTGCCGCGTGTACCTCCTCCTTCACAACGCCACCGAGACAAGCTTCGACAAGCTTCAGATCGAGCTCGTGAGCTTCGAGCCGAACGGCGAGATCGGCCAGCGCATCGCTGTGGACCTGGCGCCGCTTCAGGCGGGCAGAACCGTCGTTCGGCTCTTCGACCTGCCCAAGGTGGACTGCCGCCAGATCGCCAAGGTGCTGCTGAACGACGTGATTGCCTGTAGCCCAGCGCCGGCCGGAGCCGCGAGCTGTCTCGACGAGCTCCAGCCGAGCTCGAGGGCAGGCCCTGAGTTCTGGAAATGACCGAGACCGCCGCCCGGATCGATCATCCCGGGGAGCTGATCTCCGCCTAGGAGCTTGAGGCCACAACCTGCTCGTCGGTCTTGATCCCGTCCGCCGACGTCATGGCCAGCAGGGCTTCCGCGGCCTTGTCGATCACTGGGACGTCGGTGCCTCGGAATACGATGCTGGTCCCGGGCGTGCCCTGGCGCATGAAGGGGTAGCTGCCAATCTCCACCGCCGGGAAGTCGGCTTGGATGGCGCCCAGGCGGATCGCGATATCCCCCTCGGGACAGTAGCAGACGATGGTCCGGGATCGTACCGGCGCGCCTCCCCTGAGCCTTGGTCTCAGTCCTTCGAACATCGCCTGCATGATCCTAGGCACGCCCGGCAGCACATGGACGTTCTCGACGATGAAGCCGGGCGCCACGCTGACCGGGTTGTCGATCAGCACGGCACCCTCGGGCGTGTCCGCCATTCGCATCCGCGCCTCGTTGACCTTCTCCGGCGGGTAGTAGGCGAGGAGACGTCGCTCGGCCTCCTTGTTCCGGCCGAAAGGCAGCCCGAACGCCTTCGCGACCGAGGCCGAGGTGATGTCGTCGTGCGTCGGGCCGATGCCGCCCGTCGTGAAGACATAGGTCCAACGCTTGCGGCAGGCATTGACCGCCTCGACGATCAGGGCCTCGTCGTCCTGGACGACGCGGACCTCCGCCATGCGGATGCCGATCGCCCCCAGCTGCTGCGCGATGAAAGGCAGGTTGGCGTCGACCGTGCGGCCGGAGAGGATCTCGTTGCCGATGATGATCAGGCATGCCGTGGGGCTGCCGCTGGCCTCGCTCATCCGTCCCTCCCTGCCACGCCGGTATATCTCGCCGGGCGGCGGGGCCCGGCGGCACGGCTTCTTTAGCCTGCCCCCTGGGTGCCACGCCACTGTGCCTTGATAGCGGCCCGCCATCTCGCTCCATGCGCACTATCTATGGAACAATTTCTCCTTTTGCGTTAGATATGGTGCTATGTCTCGCCTAGTCGCCCCGCATGGGCCGGCCGGAACGTCGGGCCGGCACACCCCGATCACGGCTCGGCTCGAGCTCTGGCTCGACCGCAGGCCCGAGATCGTCCGCCGGCTGGCCTTGCCCACTCACCCGCCCTGGTGAGCTGGCAGGCGGAAGGGGTTCCGGAGAAGCTCATCGAGGCGGGATTGACGGTAGCGGCCGAGGAGGGCGAAGGCTTCGTCCTGCGCGGCAACACCTATCCGCTGCGCCAGGCCATCAAGGGCGCGGGTGGCCGATGGGATGGCGCGCGCCGCGTCTGGCTGGTCAACTCGGCCGATCGGCTGAGGTCGCTGGCGGCGGCGCTGGACAAGGCCGGGGCGACGGCGCCGGGCCTGAGCGAGGTGCCCGCCAAGCCGGCCGCCGGCTGGGGCAGCAAGCACTATCACGGACACCGCAGCCGGCTACGCGAGCGGCTGCTACAGCACAAGGAGGGCAGCCTCGCGGACTATGAGCTGCTCGAGCTTCTTCTCTTCTTCTCGATCTACCGTCGCGACACGAAGCCCGCTCGCCAAGGAGCTGATCGAGCGATTCGGCAGCCTCGGCGGCGTGCTCGCGGCGGAGCCGGCGCGCTACGCCGAGTGCGTCGAGCTCGTCCGTCCAGCAAGTACCGATCCTGAGCGCCGCGAGGTGCTGGACGAGGACTTGAGGTTCACCCAGGTCCTCCTCAAGGCCGTCCAGGCCTTCCTGCACCGGGTCGGCCGCGAGGCGATCAAGGACCGGCCCGTCATCGGCTCCTGGACGACCCTGATCGACTATCTCCATGCGGCGATGGCGCACGAGCCGGCGGAGCAGTTCCGCATCCTCTTCCTCGATCGCAAGAACATCCTGATCAAGGACGAGGTGCAGAGCCGGGGCACTGTCGACCACACACCGCTCTACCCACGCGAGGTCGTCAAGCGGGCGCTCGAGCTCGCGGCCTCGGCGGTCATCATGGTGCACAACCACCCGTCGGGCGATCCGACGCCCTCGAAGGCCGACATCGAGATGACGAGGCAGGTCGTTCAGGCGCTCGAGCCGGTCGGCATCACGCTCCACGACCACGTCGTCATCGGCAAGAACCGCCATCTGAGCTTTCGGACCGAGCGCCTGATCTGAGCCCAACGCATCGACACGTGCCTGCGCCAAGGCCGCTCAGAAGCGGAAAAGCACCAGCCGCGGATTTCCTGCCTCGTCCCGCTGAATCCGACTGTCCCTGTTCTGGTCCGCATCGAGGAAGATCTGCCGGCGAAGATCGTCGAACTGCTGGCGCGTGAGCTTGAGGTCTGGGCCTGGAGGATGACCCAGGACCTGAAGCAGATAGCCGTCGGCCTCCTGCTGGGTGATCACGCCGTCCTGGTTGAGGTCCATCGCTCCCATGAGCCCCGGCGCCTCGTTCGCATCGAGCTGCCCGTCACCGTTCGCGTCCATCCGCTTCCACAGGCCCTCGAGCTCGTTCATCTCGAGATAGCCGTCATGGTTGGTGTCGAGCTCGTCGAACAGCTTGTCCGACTGCGCCTCCCAGGTGGTCAGATCGACCGATGCCACAGCCGCGGGCGACGGCGGGTTCACGGCGAGGTCGGCCGGGGGCGGGGGAATCGGCGAGTGGGGCAGCTTCGGCCCGGTCTGCTGGCAGGCGGCAATGGCCAGGGCCACGAGGACCGGGCCGGAGCGGGCAAATCTCATAAGCAGAACCTCGTACGACGACGGGAACGCGCGCCGACGCTGATTGCAGCGAACGGCCAGGGCAAGACCGGAGCGAAGCGTGCAGGACGACTGGCGCCGGAGTGTGGCGCGAAGCCCCCAGTCCCGTCCCCGGAGCGGGTCAGCTGGTGACGTCGCAGCGGTGCCAGATCTCCGGCGTGTCGCCCCTCGTGAGACGCACCGTATTCTCGTTCAGAAGAAGCATGTCGATGCGGCTTCCGGCGCCAGCCTCGCCCGCAGGAACCGCGTAGGCAAAACTATGGCGATGCCATTCTCCCGACGTGGCGGTTCCAGCCGGCGTGACGATCTGCGGACCGTTGATCGACATCGTTCGACCATCCTTGGCGCACCAATTCCCGTCGATCACGTCGGCCCTGGCGGGCCCAGCCGCCAATAGCGCCAAACCAAGCGAGGCGGCGCCCAAGGCCCATTCCAGCTTGACCATTACCGAGACCTCCCCAGCATGGCAGGGACCGATGAGGAGCACCGCGGTGGCGCCCTCAACCCGGTCGGAGGACAGCATATCTCGCACCCGTCGCCACCGTCTGCAACGTTCGACCAAACCATGGCAGAGCTGCCTGTCGCTGCCGTTCTTGACCAGCTCGCGACAACGCTCGAGAGCCGAGGCGCCGCCATCCTCGTGGCGCCGCCCGGCGCGGGGAAAACGACCCTGGTGCCGCTTCATCTCTCGAACGCGGCTTGGCTCGACCAGCGCTCCATCCTGATGCTCGAGCCCCGCAGGCTCGCAACCCGCCAGGCAGCGACACGCATGGCGGAGCTGCTGGGCGAGTCGCCCGGCGAGACGGTCGGCTATGCGATGCGCTTCGAGCGCCGCACCAGCCCAAGCACACGGATCGAGGTCATCACGGAGGGCCTCTTGACGAGAAGGCTGCAGCGCGACCCCTCGCTCGCGGATGTGGGCCTCGTCATCTTTGATGAGTTTCACGAACGCTCGCTCGACGCCGAGCTCGGCCTTGCACTCTGTCTCGAGGCGCGCGACGCCCTGCGCCCTGATCTCCGGCTGCTCATCATGTCGGCCACCCTCGATCCCGGGCCCCTGGCCGAGCTCCTGGGCGGCGTGCCCGTCGTGGCCTGCGAGGGGCGTCGCTTCCCCGTAACCACTCGCCATATGCCACCGGCGAGCCCGGTCGATCCCGTCGAGCGGCAGGTTGCAGCCGCCGTCAGGCGAGCTTGGCCCGAGACCGAAGGCGACATCCTCGTCTTCCTGCCGGGCGCCGCCGAGATCCGACGCACAGCCGCCTTTCTCGGCCGCGGCGGGTTGGATGCCATGGCCGTCGTCTGCCCGCTGATGGGCGACCTCGGCAAGGCCGGGCAGGATCGTGCGCTCAGGCGCGCGCCGGACGGCCGACGCAAGATCGTGCTCGCCACCAATATCGCCGAGACGAGCCTCACCATCGAGGGCGTCACGACCGTCATCGACACCGGCCTCGCCCGCCGGCCGGTCTTCTCGGCACGAACCGGCATGAGCCGCCTCGAGACGGTGCGGATCAGCCGGGCTGCGGCCGATCAGCGTCGTGGCCGCGCCGGCAGGCTCGGTCCCGGATCCTGCTGGCGTCTGTGGGACCTGCGAGAGGAGGCTGTGCTTCCGGCATACGAGCCGGCCGAGATCGAGACCACGGACCTGGCCCCGCTCGCCCTCGAGCTCGCCGCCTGGGGCACGTCGGACGCGACGACGCTGCGCTGGCCCACACCGCCGCCGGCTGGCCCTCTGGCGCGCGCCCGCATGCTGCTCCAGGAGCTGGGCGCCCTCGATGACGCCGGTCGGATCACCGCGCATGGCCGGGCCATCGCGGCGCTGCCGCTGCATCCCAGACTGGCCCACATGCTGGTGCATGGCGCCGAGCGAGGCGTTGGCCCGACCGCGCTCGCCGTCGCCGCGCTCCTTGAAGCCCGCGACCCCTGGCGACGTGAGCGCGAGCCGGACCTCGCCGAGCGGCTGCAGCGCTGGGTCGACCAGGCTCCCGGGGCCGATCCAGCGGCGCTGATGGAGCTCGAGCGGACCCGGCGACAGCTCCGCAGGCTGGTCGACCGAACGGACGGGGCACCCGACATCGCGGCGACGGGGGCTGTCCTCGCCCTCGCCTATCCGGAGCGTCTCGCCCAGCAGCGCGGCGGGCCGGGCCATTACAGGCTGGCGAGCGGCCGAGGCGCGGCGCTCCATCCGACCGAGCGGCTGGCCAGCGAGCCGTTTCTCGCCATAGCCGAGCTGGACGACAGCGGCGCCGACGCCCGCATCCGCTCAGCGGCAGCGATCGACGAGGAAATGCTGAGCGCGGTCGCCGCCGACCGAATTGTCGAGGCCGACGAGGTGCGCCTCGACCCGCTGAGCGGCAACGTCATCGCGCGCCGCATCCGGCGCCTCGGCGCCCTCGTTCTCGGCGAGAAGGCCTTGGCCAAGCCCGGCCCGGCCTCCGTGGCGGACGCGCTCCTGGCAGGCATCCGGGAACGCGGGATCGAGCCGCTCATCGAGGCGAGCCCGGCGGAGGTATTTTTGGCGCGCCTGCGATTCCTCGCCCGGCATGCGCCCGAGATCTGGCCAGACGTCTCCTTGCCAGCGCTCGAGACCAGGCTGGAGGAGTGGCTGGGGCCCTGGCTTGCCGGGCTACGAAGCCTGGGGGAGGTGCGCAGGCTCGATCTTCGCAAGGCTCTCGAGACCCTGCTGACACCGGACCAGCGCCGTGAGGTCGAGCGTCTTGCACCTAGCCACTACATGCCGCCTCTGGGTGGGCATGTCAGGATCGACTACAGGCCGGATCCGCCGGTTCTGGCGATCAGGCTCCAAGAGCTGCTCGGCCAGGCCGAGCATCCGACCGTCCTGGGCGGTCGCGTCCGCCTTTCTCTTCATCTGCTCTCCCCGGCGGGCCGGCCCGTCCAGATCACGCAGGACCTTCCGGCCTTCTGGCGTGGCAGCTACGCGACCGTCAGGAAGGAGATGCGCGGCCGCTACCCGAAACACGCCTGGCCCGAGGATCCGCTGGCGGCGGCGCCGACGCGGCGCACGCGAAGCTCTGCTAGTCGGTGACGCCTCAGCAGGCTCGCGCGCCGCAGTCGGCGAAGTCCTTCGGCCGCTGGATCAAGCCATCCGCGATCGGATGATCGAAGCTCACCTTGTCCGTCTTGAAGACGGTCTGGTCCTTCCAGCCCGCCATCAGCGGCCAGCCGTTCTCGGCATAGACGTCGAAGGGAATCGTGCCGCAGGTCCCATAGTCCTTCGGCCGGACCCGCTGGTCGACCCGCTGGACCAGATCGACCGCACGCACGATCGGCTCGAGAAACTGGCTCATCCAGCGGCTCGCCAGCACCTCGCCGCAGATCGTCTCATCGAGGGTCAGCACGTTGTAGGTACTGGCATTTCCCGCCACCATCGGCCCCGCATACCACTGCGTGAGCCGCCATGAGCGCAGCGGAGATCCGTCGTCCAGAGCACCGGCTCGCAACCGCTTGTCCCGGCCCTGGCCCAAAAGAAAGACATCGTCACTGCCGAGATCCACGAGCCGCCGCGTCCCGGCGACCGTGACAAGGACGAGGTTGCGATCGGAACCCAGCTCCGCCTGGAACTGCAGCCCCTCGAGCCTGCCCTGGACGAGCGTCCCAGCCTCGGCGCTGCCTCCCATCAGCAGGCAGGCGAGCGCAAGCGGCACGAGGCGCATCAATGGGCCGCCGCGGTGCCGAAGACCCGGGCAAAGATGTCGTCGACCTGGGCCAGGTGGTGGCGCATGTCGAAGAGAGCCTCGAGCCCCGCCTCGCCCAGCCGCTCGCGGACCACGCCGTCGCTCCGGAGCAGGTCGAGCAGCGGGAATCCCTCCTGCCAGGCGCGCATGGCATGGCGCTGCACCACCGCGTAGGCTTCCTGGCGCGGCATGCCCTTCTCCGTCAGCGCCAGCAGCACGCGCTGCGAGAAGGTGAGCCCGTGGGTCGCCTCGACATTGCGCGCCATCCGCTCGGGATAGACGACCAGACGCTCCATCATGGTGGCCAGCCGGTCGAGCGCAAAGTCGAGGAGAACACAGCTGTCGGGCAGGATCACCCGCTCGACCGAGCTGTGCGAGATGTCACGCTCGTGCCAGAGAGCCACATTCTCGAGCGCCGGCACGACGGCGGCGCGGACGAGACGGGCAAGGCCCGTCAGGTTCTCCGACAGCACAGGATTCCGCTTGTGCGGCATCGCCGAGCTGCCCTTCTGCCCGGGCGCGAAGAACTCCTCGACCTCACCGACCTCCGTGCGCTGCAGGTGACGGACCTCCGTCGCGATCCTCTCGACGGAGCTGGCGATCACCCCGAGCGTCGCGACGAAGCTCGCATGCCGATCCCGTGGGATCACCTGGGTCGAGACCGGCTCGGGCGTGAGCCCAAGCCTGCTCGCCACGGCCTCCTCCACCCGGGGGTCGATGTTGGCGAACGTGCCGACGGCACCGGAGATCGCGCATGTCGCTATCTCCGCCTGCGCGCTCGCCATGCGCGTCCGGTTGCGGACGAACTCGGCGTAGAAGCCCGCGAGCTTGACGCCGAACGTGGTGGGCTCGGCGTGGATGCCGTGGCTGCGCCCCATCGTCACCGTGAGCTTGTGCTCGTGGGCCCGCCGCTTCAGCACCTCGAGCAGCCGGTCGAGATCGCCGAGGAGAAGGTCGCTCGCGCGCTTGAGCTGCACGGCGAGGCTCGTGTCCAGAAGGTCCGAGGAGGTCATGCCTAGGTGGAGGTGACGCGCCTCGATGCCACAGACCTCCTCGACGTGGGTGAGGAACGCGATCACGTCGTGGCGGGTGACGGCCTCGATGGCCTCGATACGTGCCGGATCGATCAGCCGCGCCCGCTCCACATGGACCCGATGCACCAGCCGCTCGACCTCGGCCTTGGGCAACGAGCCCAGGTCCGCCATTGCACGAGCGGCGGCGAGCTCGACATCGAGCCAGATGCCAAGCCTCGTCTCGGCGGAGAAGATCTCAGCCATCTCGGGGCGGCTGTAGCGAGGGATCATCGGCGCTCCAGAAGATCGCTGTCGGCGAGACGCTTGTAGCAACCTCGTTCCGATGGCGCGAGAGGCGGCTATAGAGGGGGCATGGTGACGCCGCTACCGAGGCTCCTTCATCCCCTTGCATGGCTCGGTCGCCACGCGACGCCCGTCATCGCTGGGGGCGTTTTCGTGGGGCTGCTGCTGCAGCCGCTGGCGGCGGCCTTGAAGCCCCTGCTCGTGCCCGCGATCCTGCTGCCCTTCATCGTCGCCCTGCTGCGCCTCGATGCTGCTCGGCTCCGCGCCGACCTTCGCCGCACCTGGCTGATCCTGGGCGTGCTCGTCTGGCTGCTCGTGCTGAGCCCGATCCTCGTGCTGCTGGCTGTCCGGCTGCTCGCCCTGCCGGACGCGCTGGCCTCGGCCATGGTGACCACGGCCGCCTGTGCGCCGCTGATGGCGTCCGGCGCCCTCGCCCTCCTGCTCGGCCTCGACACCAGCCTCGCGATCCTCGTGACCGTGCTGGCGACGGCCCTCGTGCCTCTGAGCCTGCCCCCGCTCGCGCTCAAGTTGGCGCATCTCCGCATCGAGCTCGAGGTGGGGGCCTTGATGCTCCGACTCGGCCTTCTGATCGGCCTCTCCTTCCTGGTGGCAGCGCTGATCCGCCAGGTCGCCGGAAAGGAGAGGCTCGAGCGATGGGGGGAGGTGACGGGTGGTGCCGCCGTTCTCGGCCTCGTCGTCTTTGCGATCGCGATCATGGATGGCGTGGGGCCGATGATCGCGCGCGACCCAGGCTTCGTCCTGGCCGCCCTCGCCTGCGTCTTCGCCCTCAACCTCGGGCTCCAGGCCGTCACGGCGATAGCCTTCGCGGGACTCGGAATGAGCCGGGCGCTGACCCTCGGCCTCGTCGCCGGCAACAACAATATCGGCATCGTGGTGGCGGCATTGGCCGACCACGCTCCCGAGCGCTTCCTCGTCTATGTGGCCATGGCGCAGTTTCCCATCTATCTGCTGCCTGCGCTGCAGCGGCTCGTCTACCGGCGTCTACTCGAGCGGGAGCGATAGGATGCAGGCACTCCTCGACTTCTGGTTCCTGCCCGAGACAAGGGCCTGCTGGTTCACGCCGACGCCCGAAGTCGACGGCCTGATGCGCGAGCGGTTCGAGGCGGACCTGTGCGCCGCGGCGCATGGCACATGGGAGCATGCCCTGGCAGATCAGGAGACGATGTTGGGTCTCTGCATCCTGCTCGATCAGGTGCCGCGCAACATCTACAGGGGCACGGCCCGCGCCTTTGCCTACGACCGGATCGCGCGGCAGGCGGCGGGCGATGCCGTCGATCGCAGTCTCGACCAGCGGGTTTCTCCCGATCGCCGTCTCTTCTTCTACCTGCCGTTCGAGCACAGCGAGCATCCGGCGGATCAACGTCGGTCCGAGAGGCTCATTGCCGGCCTCGGCAACGCCGAATGGATCGACTACGCGATCCGTCATCGAGAGATCGTCGAGCGGTTCGGCCGCTTTCCGCATCGCAATGCCGTGCTCGGCCGGCCCAGCACCGCCGAGGAACGGGCCTTCCTCCAAGAAAAGCAGAGCGCCTTCTAGGCTCGGGCATCGTTGCCGGGTCGCCTGCGGCCGGGCCCGCACAGGCCCGAGCGCTTGCATATCGCCACCGGCGCTGGCCTGATGTGACCGGACTGCGCACGGTCGATGAGGGTCGCTGAGGCGGCGGCCCATCCCGGGCGCCGTGATCCCGACAGGTGCCGAGCCCCATGAAGCAGGACAGGTGAGCGCGACAGGCAACCATCAGCGTGACCCCGGCCTTCTGGCGGCAGCCATGCGGGCTCTGTCGACCCGCCGCGTCAAGAACGCCCTTTCAGCCATCGTGGGCATCGCGATGTTCGTGCTGGCGATCGGGGTGCTGCATCACTGGATGAGCCACGTCAGGCTGCGTCAGCTCGGCATCGAGCTGGAACGCATCTCGCTCAGGCCGATCCTTCTCGCAATCCTCGCGACCACGCTCAGCTTCGTGGCACTGTTCGGCTACGAGCTCTATGCCATCTGGTTCATCGGGCGCCGGCTGCCACCGGTGGTGGTGGCGCTCTACTCCTTCATCACCCAATCGATCGCCCATTCCGTCGGCTTCGCGATCTTCGTCGGCGCCACGATACGCTACAAGCTCTACGCTCCACGCGGCTTCTCGCTGTTCGAGATCGCCAAGGTTCAGGTCTTCTTCACGACCACCTTCGGGCTCGGCGCGCTGACCTTGTGGAGCCTCGTCCTGCTGTTCGAGCCCACCATCCTCGCTGCTGCGCTCGGCCTTCCCGAGGCCGGGCTGCGTGCTCTGGGCGGCGTGCTGATGGCCGTGGTCCTCGCCTTCCTGATCTGGGGCGCTTGGTTTCACCACCCGATCCGGCTGGGCGGCCAGGTGATCGTCCTGCCCAGAGCCAGAATCACGGTCGTCCAGATCGTGCTCGGCATCGCCGACCTTTGCGCTGTCGCTGCCGCGCTCAAGATGCTGATGCCCGCGGAGCTCGGGCTTGGCTATCCCGAGCTGCTGGGGGCCTTCCTCGCGGCCACCACATTGGGGCTGCTCAGCCACGTGCCCGGCAGCCTCGGCGTCTTCGAATTGACTGTCCTCGTGCTCATCAATCCCGATGAACAGCAGACGGTGGCCGTCATTGGCGCCCTCATCGCCTTTCGCGCCATCTACTACATGCTCCCCCTGCTCGTGGGTGCGCTGGCCTTCGGGGTGATCGAGCTGCAGCGATGGCTCCGCCAACGAGGCGCTGTCGGGGACACCGGTTGAGAAAGCAGGACGGCCGGCTGCCGCCGACGGCCGGTGCGCTTTCTCAGCCCGCCCTGCCCCAGCCACCTAGCTCTCGGCACGACGCGCCGGTCGCGGCAGGGACCGACGGCAGCGCCATGGCAAGCGGCGTGCCGCACACGGAGCTGCGGTGATCCCGTTGCGGGACGATGGGCGACCTTTGCGCCGGCCGATCGTCACGGCGACCATCATGGTGGGCTGTGTTGCCGTCTTCATCTGGGAGCTGACCCTCTCCGGACCAGCCCGTGATGCCGTCATCCTCGGCCTGGGCATGATCCCGGCCGTCGTCACGGGCCGAGCACAGCTCGCCCACGGGATCTGGACCGTGATGCCAACGCTCACGATCCTGACCTCTCTCTTCCTGCACGGCGGCTGGCTGCATATCGCCGGCAATCTCCTCTATCTCTGGATCTTCGGCCAAAGCGTCGAGGATCGCCTCGGCCACCTACGCTACGTCCTTCTCTATCTCGTAAGCGGCGTGGCGGCGGCGCTCGCCCAGATAGCCACCGACCCCGCCTCCGCCACGCCCGTCATCGGCGCCAGCGGTGCCATCTCGGGCGTGCTGGGCGCCTATCTCGTTCTTTTCCCCTATGCTCGGATTCTCATCCTTGTCCCGTTCAGCTGCATGTTCTTCCACTATGTGCGCGCGCGCTGGCTCTTGGTCTTCTGGTTCGTCTTCCAACTCGTCACCGCTCTGCTCGGCATCGAGACGGGGGTCGCGCTGTGGGCCCATATCGGCGGCTTCCTGATCGGCATCGGCTTCGCGCTGGCGATGCGCCGCTTGCTCCGTCGCGGGCGTGGTCCCTGGGGCTGATCGTCCCGCCGGGGTTCTTTGGTTCGGTTAACCACGCATTAACACTCTCGCCCGATGATGCCCCGTGGCGGCAGGAACCGAACCGACTGACCCACTACCAGTCGCCTCGAAGAAAGATAAAATTCTATCGTTATTAATAGATGTTTCGCTTATAAAACACCTAGAACAGCGATACGAAAGTCGTTGCTGTAATTAAGAAACGATAATAACAATACTGGCGATCGGCGTAGGTGAGCGTTGCGGGCCTAACCTCAGCAAAGCACGAGCCGCCGCGTGCGGGAGAACGACAATGGCAACATCGATCCACGAGCTCAGGGGCTTGATCGGGGCAATCGACAACGACAATCGGCCGCGCTGGCGGGTCCGGTCGGCGGGCTCCCCCTCGCTTCCCGCGGTCCCCGGCGCTGGCGGAAGCGTCGAGTATGAGCTTCCGACGCTGACGAGCCGGCTGGACTCCCGGGCCGGGATACTTTGGGCCGAGATGCACCACAACGAGCGCGCCTGTTACACCGCAGCTCTTGTCGATGACTTGCGTGAGCTGCAGCTCCGTCTGAAGACGGTCCTTCATGATCGCCCAGCGTCCGATATGCCCTTCCGCTATCTCGTCTGGACCTCGGCGTCGCCAGGAGCGTTCAGCCTCGGCGGCGACCTCGCGTTCTTCACGCGTTGCATCCGCGCAGGCGACCGCGCCAGCCTCACCGCCTACGCTTATCGCTGCATCGACGTCCTCTACGACAATTACTATGGGCTCGACTTGCCGATACTGACCGTGGCGCTCGTCAAGGGTGACGCGATCGGTGGCGGGCTCGAATTGATGCTCACGAACGACATCGTCATCGCCGAGCGCGACGCGCGGTTCGGCCTGCCGGAGGTTCTCTTCAACCTCTTTCCCGGCATGGGCGGGTTCAGCTTCCTCAAGCGGCGGCTCGGCGAGCGTCAGGCGCGCGAGCTGATCGAGGATGGTCGGACCAGGAGCGCGGACGAGCTCCACGCCATGGGACTGATCGACGTCGTGTGCGAGCCTGGCGAGGCGGAGGCTGCGCTCGAGCGCTTCGTTGCAGCAAACAGCCAGCGCTTCCCGATGCTCAGATCGCTGCGCCGCGCCTGCAAGCGGGTCGATCCCGTCGGCCGTCAGGAGCTGCTCGCGATCGTTGATCTGTGGATCGAGCTGGCCATGGAGCTCGGCTCGACCGAGCTGCGCCGCATGGATGTCCTGGCACGCCTTCAGGAGCGCCGGCGCGCCACCCGGTGAGGCAGCGCGATCGTGTCAGTCGCGGGCGGTGTCGCTCGGCGAGGCGACGAGCTCCGCCCGATAGGCATCCAACGCCGCCCGCAGCTCAGCAAAGACCCGTTGGAGCGCCGCCAGCTCCTCGGACCCGCGTGATGCGAGCGCGGCAGCATCGAGCTGCCGCCACGCCAGTGTCCGCTCGACCAAGGCCTGAGCCCCGAGATGAGCGGCACTGCTCCGGAGCGCATGCGCCAGATCGCGAAAGCCCCTGACATCTTCCTCGGCGGCGGCAATGCCCAGGCGTTCGGTCAGCTCCTCGGCATCGGCCACGAAGTCTCGGATGAGGCTCGACCACGAACGTCCCGTCGTCATCGAGGCGGCGCAAGGCGTCCAGCTTGGTACGATCGAGGGTCAGGGCAACACCCGCCTCGGCGCCAGCCGGCAGAATCGTGGGCGGGACGGCGGCAACCGCCCGGGTTGCTGGCTTTATGAGCTCGTCGATGGCCTCCACCAGCGCCGCGGCGTCCACAGGTTTCGTCAAATAGCCGCTGAAGCCCAATTCCTCGGCGGTGGCCCTTGCCTCCCTGGTGGCGTCGGCGCTCAGCGCCACGATCGGCGGCAGGTTCGCGGCCGGATGCGCGAAGCGCAAGAGCTTGATCAGCTCGAATCCGCTCATGCCCGGCATGTTGATATCGGTGAGAATGAGATCGAAGCGCTCCGTTTCCAGCCGCTCCAACACCTCGTCTCCACTCGGGACGATCACCACCTCGTGGCCCGCTCGCCCGAGGATAGCGCCAATCACCTGCTGGTTCGTACGAATGTCCTCGGCGAGCAGGATTCTGCCCGGGCGGCGCGCGCGAAGAGCTGCGGTCACCTCCGACGCCTCCGCCGCCGGCGCCTGCTCCGGTCCCACGAGCGCTACGGCGAGGCAGGCCGCGAGCCTCTGGTCATCGATCGCAGCCGGCAGATTGGCCAGAGTGACGCCGGGGCTCGGGCTCCAGCTATCCCCCAGCGTCAGGATGTCGACAGGTCCCGCTCCGCCGTCCGAGGCCAAGCGTGCCGCCAGCTCGGCCGGCTCGATGTCTGTGCCGTCCGGACCGAGCAGGATCGCGAGGCGGCCGGTCGTCGACCGTAGCCGGCGCTCCACCCCGTCGACGCCGCGCGCCGGCAAGGCGAGAAAGCCCAGTCGCTCTAGGCGGCCCTGAAGCGCCGCGTCGCCGCCAGCGACGATGATGCTGCCCGCCGGCGGATGGCGAGATTGATCGCAAGGCGGCTCGGCCCTCACGAAAGGCAGCTCCACCCAGAAGGTGGAGCCCTGACCCGGCGTGCTCGAGAACTCCGATCTGGCCTCCCATCAGGGTCGCGAGGTCGCGGGCGATGGCGAGGCCGAGGCCGGTTCCGCCGAAGCGCCGGCGCGTGTCGGCGTCCGCCTGAGTGAAACGCTCGAAGATCTCCTTTTGGCGCTCGGTCGGGATGCCTATGCCTGTGTCACGCACGGCAAGCCGCAAGAGGACGCCCGCAGCCGTCAGCTCGAGCGGGACGACCTCGATAAGCACGCCGCCACGCGCCGTGAAGCGGACCGCGTTGGCTGTCAGATTGAGGAGAATGCGGTGCAGCGGCTCCGCCGCGCCGATCAGGTCCGACGGAGTATCCGGATGCCAGCGCATCCTCAGATAGAGGCCTTTGTCCCTCACTTGCGGGTGGAGCATGGCACGAAGGCCTGCGAGCTCGCGCGCAAGGCTGAACGGTACCGGCTCGACCGTCAGGCGCCGGGCCTCGATGCTGGCAATGTCGAGCAGGTCGTTGACCAGGGCCAGGAGGCTGCCGGCGGCACCGCGGATTGTCCCCACCATGCCCCGCTGCTCGGCATCCAGGCTCGTCGTCCTCAAGAGATCGCTCATCCCGATCACGGCGTTGAGCGGGGTTCTGAACTCGTGACTCATCGTGGCGAGGAACTGGCTCTTGGCACGGCTCGCCTCCTCAGCGCGGCTGACGGCGTCCGTAAGCTTGCCGAGCAGGATCCAGAAATAGGCCGGCAGCAGGATCAGCGAGAAGAGAAGCCCTACATCAAGATAAGGCACGGACTCCCAGCCGGGTCCGAAGCGCATGACGGCGCCGAAGCAGACCACGGCGGTTGCGGCAGCGGCGACGAGATAGCCGCGCCCGAACCGAAAGCCGTGGCCGAGGATCGTCCATAGGAGCAGTGGGAAGAAGACCATCGCCGACGGCCCGCCGATCAGCATCACGCCGTTGCAGGCAATATTGTCGACCAGCATGCCCAGAACGCGACGCGTCGGGTTGGCGTCCGGCCTGAGGAGGATGTGGCCGAGAATCGCGAGGGCCGCCAGCCGTGACGGCTAGATAAAGAGGTATAGCCAGCAGGAGGACGGTTGCTTCACTCGTCGGATCGGGCGGCACGAGCATCACGAAGACGAAGGCGAGCGCAAAGATGACGAGGCGGATGAGCGCCTGCTCGTGCTCGCTGTCGGGTCGCCCGGCGAGCCTTGCCCTCAGCCAGCGCGCGATGCGGCTGATCTCGCCGGTCGGTCGCGCGAGCGCGGTCCGCCCGATCGGCCCCGTCCGACGGGGGCTCAGCGGCCAGCCGTGCCGGTCGGCTTCGCACCGAGAACACGCTCCTCGAAGTCGACCGCGTCGTAGGGCGGTCCCAAGAGATCGCCTTGTCCCTCGTCGCAGCCGAGACGCTCGAGGCGCTCGAGCTGGCCCTTCGTCTCCACGCCCTCGGCGATGACCTTGAGGCCGAGGCTGTGCCCGAGATTGACGATCGCCGCGACGATGACCTCGTCGTTCGCACCCTGCTCGAGATGCTGCACGAACGATTGGTCGATCTTGAGACGCTGCACCGGCAGCCGCTTGACGTAGGCGAGCGACGCGTAGCCCGTGCCGAAGTCGTCGATCGACAGGCTGACGCCCAGCTGATGCAGGTAGCGCAGGCTCGCCGCCGCAGCCTGGCTGTTCTCGATCACCGCATGCTCCGTCAGCTCGACATCCAGTGCCTCGGGCTCGAGCCCTGTCTCCTTGAGCACCCGCTCGATCATGAGCTCGACACCCCGCTCACGGAACTGGACCGGGGAGAGGTTGACCGAGAGCTGGCCCTGGATCAGGCCGCGCTCGCGCCATGCGCGATGCTGAAGGCACGCCTTTCGCAGCACCCAGGCGGAGAGAGGGGCGATCAGGCCGATCTCCTCGGCCAGGCCGATGAACTCACCAGGACGGACGAGCCCGCGATGCGGGTGACGCCAACGCACCAGCGCCTCCGCCCCGACCAGCCGCCCGGAGCGGAGATCGATCTGCGGCTGGTAGTGGATGACGAACTGATCGCCTGCCAGGGCCTGGCGGAGCTCACGCTCGAGCGTCACGGCGCGCCTTGCTGCGAGGTTCATCTCGCGGGCGAAGAAGCGGTAGCAGTCGCGCCCCGCTGCCTTGGCCCGATACATGGCAAGCTCGGCGTTCTTGAGCAGCGTGGCCGCAGCCTTGCCGTCGCCCGGAAAAAGCGTGAGGCCGATGCTGGCGCTGAGATGCACCTCGCGCGTCCCGACAAGGAACGGCCCGGCGAATGCCTCGCTCAGCCGCCGCGCCAGCTCACCCGCGTCGTCGGCGCGCTTGATGCCGGTCTGCAGGACGAGAAACTCGTCCGAGTGCAGATGGGTGACCGAGTTCGTCTCGCGCAGCCTCGACGCGAATCGCTCGGCCACGGCCTCGAGCAGCCGGTCGCCGAACGCCACGCCGAACGCGTCGTTGATCCCCTTGAAGCGATCGATGTCGACATGAAGGAGCGCCAGCAGGTCCTCGTGGCGCTTCGCCCGCGCGATCTCGCGCTCCAGGCGGTCGCGGAAGATCGCGAGCGGCGGAAGCGCCTGCCCGCTACAGACCGGGCGCATCTCGTGACCGTGCTCGCCCGGCGACAGATCACCGACATCGAGCGTGACGGTGACGACGCCTGCGACGCGCCCGCTGCCGTCCCGCAAGGGGCCCCTTGCTCACGACCAGCGGCCGGGCGCCGTCGACCGCAGGCCACATCTCCGGACGGGCCGAGACGAGCGGGTCGCCAGTCTCCAGCACCTTCTCGTTCAGCACGAGCTGGCGCGTCGCGTAGTCCTCGCCGCAGACCTCGGCCATGGTGCGGCCGACGGCATCCGCCGGCTCGACCCCGAAGAGTTGGGCATGCGCGCGATTGACGAGCAGGAAGCGGCCCTGCCGGTCGACCGCGCTCAATGCCACCGGCAATGCCTCGATGAGCCCGTCGAGCGGCTGGCTCGCGGCCAGGGCCTCGCTCTCGGCCGGGTCTGAAGCGTCCGCTCCAGGTCGGCTGCCCGCTCCGCCAGAAGCAGCTGCTGGCGGCGCAGCGTCAGGAGGTTGCGGGCCCGCGCGCGGAACTCCAGATGGTCGACCGGGCTCAGCAGAAAGTCGGTGGCTCCGGCCTCGAGCGCCTTGTAGCGATAGTCCCGATCCTCGTAGATCGTGACGACGATGATCGGAACCTCGGCCAGCGCGGGAAGCCGCCGCACCGTCCGGATGAAGCGCGGCCCCATCCATCTCCGGCATGTTGTAGTCGGTGATGATCAGATCGGCGGCGAGGCCGCCGGCGAGCGCCTCCAGCGCCTCGCGCGGCGTCCGGAAGGCCGCCACCTGGAGCCCCTCCTCGACCGACATGGCCAACCGAGTGAGTATGTTCCGATTGGTGACGCGGTCGTCGAGGACGACTACCCTTGCCATCGTCTCCGTTCGTCGCTCAGGGCCGTCGCGAGCGTCGGGTCGTCACGAGGCGCGCATCGGGGTGTGAGGGTATGGCAGCCCGGCGGGCTTATCAAGCAGAACGAGAAATGCTCGCTGGCAAGCGTTTCGCCTTCTGCGATCGAGAGGCGACGCCCGGCCGGGCCGGCGACGCACAAAGGAAGGGGACTGTTCTCTCGAACAGTCCCCCCAGGGTCCCATCTCATCAGTCAAGCACGCCCTCGACCTCGAGCCATCAACCCTCCGCCGAGCGGCGCCCGGGGACATTCCCGTAAACGGAAAGTGAGTGTCAAGGATTTTCGCGTATTAGTAGAAATTACGCTCGGTCTGCCCTGCGCGCCTCTGAGGCGCCGGCCTTGACCTTCCGCGCGGCCTACGCGACCGGCGCCGATTGGGGGCGTGCCTCGCCGTCTGTCTCGCCCAGCTCGATCCCCTGCCCGCGGGTGCCAATCTCGGCTTCGTCTATCTGGGCGACCCGCTGGGCGAGATGGCTGACGCCATCCTGCACGGGCTGCGCCAGGGCGACGGGCATAGCCGCCTGGGTCGGCGCCAGCGGTCAGGCGGTCATCGCCGACCAGCGCGAGCTCCCGCGCGCCCGGCGGCATGGCCGTGCTGGTCGGCCGGCTGCCGGCGGACGAGCTTCCGCGTCTTCGACACGCACCTGCCCCGACCCTCGGCAGACACGCCGCGACCGCCGTGGTCCATGCCGATCCCAGGATCGACGATCTTGACCGAGGCGCTCGGCAGCGCTGGCGCGGCGAGCGAGGCGTTCCTCGTCGGGCGGAGTCGTCTGGCCCGGGCAGCAATCCTGTGCAGCTCGCAAGCGGGGTCGCCGCCGGCACGATCTCGGGCGTGCTGATCGACAGCGCTCAGCTCGCCCTACCCTTCCTCAACCACGGCTGCACGCCGCTCGGCCCCGCCTGCAGTATCACGGCGCGGCTCGGCCGCGAGATCCGCAGCTCTCGACGACATGCCCGGCGCTCGACGTGCTCGAGGCCCGCGTCGGGCGATCTGCTGCGCCGCGATCCGTCCGCGGCTGCTGCAGCAGTCTGGGTCGGCGAGGAGGGGCCGAGCCGCAACCGCGTGATCGAGCGTCTGGCCCGCTCGATCCGTCGGAGCCGCTCGATCGTCCTCGCCCAGGGCCTGCTCCGCGGCGATCGGCTGCTCGTCATGCGCAGTGACGCCGCAAGCGCCCAGCGCCACCTGCGGGCCTCACTGGACGAGCTGCGCCGCCGACTGGAGGGGGCGCCGCCCGGCGCCGTCCTCTATTTCACGACGCGCGAGCGCGGCCAGCGGCTGTTCGGCCCGGGCACGGAGGAGGCGGCTACCGTTCAGGAGGTGCTCGGCAAGGTTCCGCTCGTCGGCCTGGTGACCGTCAGGCGCCATCTATGAGGACCGGGTGGAGCAGCTGGCGGCGATCGGGCCGGTGCTGGCCTGAGCGAGGAGCGATCGCGATGACCCGTGAATATCCCGACCGCCCGTATCGTCGGCGTCGGCGCCGTCGTCTGGCGCGGCGACCGTGTGCTCCTGATCCGTCGGGGCAAGGCGCCGCGTGCCGGCCAGTGGTCCCTGCCCGGCGGCGCCCAGAAGCTGGGCGAGACGTCGAGGAGGCGGCCCGGCGCGAGGTCCTCGAGGAGACCGGCCTCGACCCTCGAGCAGCGCCGAGCTGCTCACCGTCGTCGACCTCATCGAGCGCGACGTAGGCCGGGCGCGTCCGCTACCACTACACCCTGGTCGACGTAAGCGCCGAGGCCGCTCCGGGCGAGCCGGTCGCCAGGCAGCGACGCGCCGAGACGCGCTGGTTCGATCGCGACGAGCTCGAGGCCCTGGGTCTCTGGAGCGAGACGCTGCGCATCATCGAGCTCGCACGCGCCCAGCGTCGCGCGTGAGTCGGCCCCGACGCTGGACCGGGCCGTTCAGGCAGGACGGTCAGGAGGCAGCAGCCTCGCGTCGCTGCCCGCCAGCACGCGGGCGAGGTTGCAGATGGCGTCCTGATGCTTGCGATTGCCGATGCTCGCGAAGTTGCGCGCGAGCTCCAGCAGCATGCGCTGCTGCGGCATCATCTCCGCCGGCTTCGGCTTGTTCTCGCGGTCCGGATCGATGTCATCGAAGAAGTAGCTGATGTCGACGCCGAGTGCCTGGGAGATCTGATAGAGCCGGCCGGCCGAGATCCGGTTGATGCCCGTCTCGTACTTGTGCGCCTGCTGGTAGGTCACGCCGATCAGCTCGGCCATCTGCTGCTGTGTCAGCCCGAGCATGATTCGCCGCTGACGGATGCGGAGGCTCACATGATGATCGACGTCGAGCGCCCGGCTCCTGCCGCCGGCGCCGCGGCCGATCACCTTGCTCGCGACTTGATTCATGGTCGTCCTCTCCAGGGCGCTCGCGATCGAACGGTACCTCGTTGACCGGTCGCTTGCCGGTTTTGGCTAAAATACTCGGGATATTTTAAACTTCCAGAGAAAAGAGAAATTCCCATCAACCACACGATCCTGGACACTATGCCCGCCCCGTATCGCGTGGCGCGAATGCCTCCGGATGCAATACGCCAAGCACGCGCCGAGCACGCAGCACGGCAACGCCCCGTAAGGTCGGCCCGTCGGTGGCGGCGAGATCGAAGAGCGCCGGGTCGGCGGCGGGCATCAGACGGCGGAAGAGCACGCGCCCGTCCGCCAGCTCGACGATCGCCGCCTCGCCGAACAGCGCCTCCGGCTGCTCGAGCGTCGCGGCCTGCGAAAGCGACAAGGATGCTCGCCGTGCCGATAGGCCGGCGCCATCGCCGGATCGTCGAGGCGGAAGGCCGTCAGCTGATCGTCCTTCAGGCGCAGCGGGCCCGCTCTGGTCCGGGTCCGTCGGAGGTCAGGGTCCCGGCCGGGCCGAGCCGACCCTCGAGCCAGATTGCTGCTGCGCTGCCGCATCGCGGCCGAACAGGAGATATTCCGGCGTCGTGTCGAGAACGCTGGCCAGCCGCTCGACGATGTCGCGGGACGGCGTGTACTCGTCCCTCTCATAGGGACCGATCGTCGTCTGATGACGGCCGACGCGGCGGGCCAGCTCGACTTGGCTCATGCCCTTCGGCCAGGCGCAGCGCCCGCAACCTGGCGCCGAAGCTCATCTGTCCCTGCGCCATCGCCGACTTCTCCCGCGAGCGTCGAGAAACGAGAAATTCTCTCTGTCATCGAAGAGCAATCAAGGACGATCGCTTCGGGCGCCGGCCCACAGGAACCAGGCGGAGATCACCCAAGGCGCCCCGCTCGAAGTCGTCCTCGGCCATGCTCATCGATGCATAGCGCCCCTCCTGCCAGAGCGCCGTCAGGTCCGCATAGTGGCGGAAAGGGGTGCCCGGACTCGCCCGTCGCGGCCACGAACAGCGGCGCTGTCGGGACGGCCCATGTCGACCAGCACGCGCAGGCCCGGACCGTGGGACGTCGCGAAGGGCCAGCGAGCGTCGGCAGCGCCGGGCGGGGCGACGTCGACCGTGCTGCCGTCACCGCCGACCTGGCGGACGATGTCGAAGAAGCCGCCGCAGCGGCCGAACCGCATGGAACGGGCGATGCGCCATGACGGCCGGATGCGCCGCCCCCCAGCTCCATTGCCGCCAGTCCGTCCCCATAGCGGCCGCGCAGCATGGCCTGACCGCGTCGCGGAAGGCGTGCGCCACCTGCTCCGGGCAGGTCTCGACCGCCGGCGTCGCGACGTCGTCGCACCAGACCTGACGCCGGGTCAGCACGCGATAGAGAAAATCCGGCCGCATGCCCCGATAGGCCTCGAAGAGGGGGCCGAGCTCGTCGGCATAGATGCGGGGCGCCAGCGCCTCGTACCATGCGGTGAAGACCAGCGGCTCCCACCGCTCGCGGCCGACGTCACCCGGTCCCACCGGCCGAGCCCGTCCAGGATCGCCCGCTCCTCCGCATCCGCCGGCTGCACGGCGAGGAGGAAGGGCAGGAAGTCCTTGGCCAGGGTCGAGACGATGTCGAGCTGCACGGCTCGCGCCCGATCGAGCGTGACCCCCTTGGCGTCGCCGAGCAGCTCCTCGAGCCGCCGCGCGCGCAGCGCCGGGCGGCCAGTCGACCGCGATCGTGTAGGGGTAGTCGGGGCCGACCACGCGGTTGTTGGCGTTGATGAAGAGGCCGGAGGGCGGGTCCATGGCCTGGGGCAGCTCGTCGAAGGGGATGAAGCCGGTCCAGTCATACTCGCCGGTCCAGCCGGGCACAGGCAGGCGTCCATCGCCCTTCTTGCGGATCGGCACGAGGCCGGCGGCAAGAAAGCCCGTGTGACCGCGCGGTCGGCGAAGCCCACATTCTGCTCGGGTGCCGACAGGTGCCGGAGCGCTGCGCGCGCCTCCTCGGCATTGCGGGCAACCGCAAGATCGAAACCCGACTCGACGGTGACGTCGTCCTCCCTGAGCGCCGGCCAGGCGAGCGCCAGCACCTCGCCCGAGCTGCCGTCGACGGAGCCCACGAGGTCGGAGATCACCGGGCCGTGGCGGGTGGCGCGGATGCGCAGCGGCACGGGCGGCTGGCCGCGCACCGGTATCTCCTCGCGTGCGCTCGATGAAGGGTGCCCTGCCGTCCGGCGTGAGGTAGCGGCCGCTGGTCCTTCGGATCGACGCGCTCGATGAAGAGGTCCTGGGTGGCGCCCTCGGTCGTCGTGAGGCCCCAGGCGACGTCACGGTTGCGGCCGATGATGACGATCGGCGCCGCCGCCATGGTGCCGCCGATCACGCGAGAGACCCGGCGCCTCGAGATGGGCCAGATACCAGATGCCCGGCGCCTGGAGGGCGAGGTGCGGATCGGAGGCGAGGATCGGAGCACCCGAGGCGGTCCGGCTCGCCGCCGAGCACGAAGATGTTGGAGCCGATGCCGGCCAGCACCGGTGGCGGCACAAGCGCCGCCAGCCGATCCAGCGGCAGGCCACCAGCGCGCGACGGTAGGCGGCCAGCGTGATCGGCGTGTCGGGGGGCGTCGCCGGCCAGAGATCGCCCAGCTGCTCGGGGCTGAGGCGCGCGGCCAAGCGCGCGCGGAGCAGCTCCTCCCGCCAGTGGCTGGTGAGGTCGACCGCCATCAGGCGCAGGAAGACGAGGCTGTCCGCCGACCGTCCAGGGCGCGAAGCCGGTGCGCAGGATCTGGAACTCGGGCGGCAGCGGCTTCCGGCTCGCCCTGACGAAGGCGTTGATGCCGGCGGCATAGGCCTGGAGATAGCTCATCGCCTGCGCGCGACAGATGGCTCTCGCTCGCCTGGGCCAGATCGATAGAGGCCGAGGGTGCGGATGAAGCGGTCGACCGGCAGGGCCGCCGGACCCAGGACCTCGGCGAGCCGGCCCTGGCCGATGCGCCGGTGCATCTCGAGCTGCCAGAGCCGGTCCTGCGCATGGACATAGCCGAGGCCGAAATAGGCGTCGCGCGGGCTTCCCGCCATGATGTGGGGGATGGCGTGCGCGTCACGGACGATCCTGACGGGCGCATCGAGGCCCGTCACCGGCACCTCGCCGCGGTAGCTCGGCAGCGATCCGAAGGCGAGCCAGGCGACACCGCCCAGCCCCACCACCAGAACGACGGCAAGGACCACAAGGCCCCACCGCAAGCAGGCCCATCAGGCCACCGCCGGCGCGGCACGATGCCCGCTCAGCCGAGCAGCCCCTGCTCGGCCAGCGCGGCACGAAGGCCCCGCGCGCCGGCGAAGTGATGGGTGCGGAAGCCCAGCGCCCGGGCCGCCTCGATGTTGAGCGGCGTTGTCGTCGATGAAGAGGCAGCGCCCGGCCGGCCGGCCGATGATGCCCAGAAGATGGTCGTAGATGGCCCGATCCGGCTTGACCATGCCGACCTCGCCCGAGACCACGATATGGCGGAAGCGGTCGAGGAAGGCGTAGTCCGGGGCGTGGCGCACCAGCGCGAAAGGTCTCGACCGACCAGTTGCTGAGCCCGTAGAGCGGCAGGCCTCGGGCATCCAGCGCCTCGAGGAGCGTCACGGTCTGCAGCGATCGGGCCGCCGACCATCTCGATCCAGCGCTCGTGGTAGGCCTCGATCAGCTCCCGCTGCTCGGGATGCTTGGCGACCAGCTCGGCCACGCCCTCGGCGAAGGGGCGGCCCGCGTCCATCGCGAGATTCCAGGCCGGGCTGCAGACCTCGCCCGAGAAAGCGCTCGATCGCCGCCTCGTCGGTCAGCATCTTGCGGTAGAGGTGGCGCGGGTTCCAGTCGATCAGCACGCCGCCGAGGTCGAAGACGATCGTCGGGTCGTTGGCCATGGGCTCGCTCGCGGGTGGCGGGTCGGGGCGCGGCGGAGTTGACCCGGCCCGGGCGCCGTCTGGCAAGCACGGTTTCCGCCTCCTCCCCCGACCGCCCGGACACGCCCCCTTGACCCTCCTTCCGACCTGCCGCGACCTCTTCGACATCCCGCGCGAGGTCGCCTACCTCAACGCCGCCTACATGACCCCCCTGCCCCAGGCCTCGATCGCCGCGGGCGAGGCCGGGCTGCGCCGCAAGGGCCGGCCCTGGAGCGTGCGCCCGGCCGACTTCTTCACCGAGAGCGAACGCGCCCGCGGGCTCTTCGCCCGGCTCGTCGGGGCCGAGGCCGGCGACATCGCGATCGTGCCGGCCGCGAGCTACGGCATCGCCGTCGCCACCGCCAACCTGCCCCTCGATCGCAGGCCGGCGCATCCTCGTCCTGGCCGACCAGTTCCCCTCGAACGTCTATCCCTGGCGACAGGCTCGCCCAGGAGCGCGGCGGCAGCGTGCTCACCGTCGAGGCCGGCGCAGGACGGCGACCTCACCGCGGCCGTGCTGGCGGCCCTGGACGAGCGGGTGGCCATCGCCGCCCTGCCCCATTGCCGCTGGACCGACGGCAGGCTCCTCGACCTCGCCCGCATCGGCGAGCGCTGCCGGGCCATCGGCGCGGCGCTCGTCCTCGACGTCACCCAGTCGCTGGGCGCCCTGCCCCTCGACGTGGCAAAAGTCCGCCCCGACTTCCTCGTCTGCGGCGGCTACAAGTGGCTCCTGGGCCCCTACAGCCTGGGCTATCTCTACGTGGCCCCGGAGCGCCAGCAGGGCCTGCCGCTCGAGGAGGGCTGGATCGCCCGCGCGGGCTCCGAGGATTTCTCCCGGCTCATCGACTACCAGGAGGGCTACCAGCCGGGCGCGCGGCGCTTCGATGTGGGCGAGCGCTCCAACTTCGCGCTGATGCCGGCCAGCATCGCCTCCCTCGAGCTCTTGCTCGGCCTGGACGCCCGAGGCCATCGCCCGCACGCTCGCCGCGATGAGCCGCGAGATCGCCGCCCGCGCCGCCGCCCTGGGCCTCGAGGCCGTGCCCGAGAGCCAGCGCGCCGGCCACTTCCTGGGCCTCCGCCTGCCACCCCAGGCACCCGCCGACCTGCTCGCCCGCCTCGCCGCCGCCGAGGTCCATGTGAGCCAGCGCGGCGACCGGCTGCGCGTCACGCCACACCTCTACAACGACGAAGCCGACATCGACCGGTTTCTCGAGACCCTGGCCCGGAGCCTCTAGCCAGCACCAGCGCCGCCCCGATCAATAAGATCGCGACGCGCTCGGACAGGTTTTTTTGTCTTTTGTCGGTTAGGGACCGAGGGGTTTTCGGCCGGCCATTTTTCTCGGGCCGTCGGGCCCGAGCGGTTCGCCCAGCTCGACCAGGCGCTTCTCGATGCGCCCGATGATCCAGTCCGCCAAAGCCGGGTTGGCCCGGGCCATGGCGGCGAGCGGTGAAAGGGGTTCGTCGTCGGCGGAGGCGGGATCGCCAGCATCGCCGACGGGAATTTCTTCGGTTGCCGCGGCCGGCGCCTCGATGGGAGGGTCGCCGGCTACCGGCTCGAGCTCGGCCCTGACGAGAACAGCCTCACCCGCTTGCGCCGGGAGGAAGTCGACGAGGCGGTTGATGGCTTCTTGCGCGGGGCCCAGTGGGTGCTGGCCGTAGCCCTGCATCGTCTCCGGCGAGGAGCCGGCGGGCGAAGGTGTCTCGTGGCGCTCGTAGGGCTGGCGCACGCTCTCGAAGCGCTCGACGACGAGCTTGACGAGGTGCCTTACCGGGTGCCGCGCCCGGTTGGCCTGGTAGACGACGAAGAGCATGGCCCGCCGGTCGCCGACGTCGATGAGGCTCGAAAGCTCCAGCCAGGCCGCCTCGAACAGGCGGGCCTGCCGCTCGGGCAAAGGCAAAGCACGGACGGCGGCGTACTGCTCGACCAGGCGGGAGAGGTCCTGGTCAGCTGACAAAAGCCTCGATGTCCTCCTCCGTTGCCGTGTCGAGCCTTTTGATCTCGGCCGGGGAGAGACCGGCGGCGAGACGTCGGGCGAGCCGGCACTGGCGGGTGCCGGGCATCTTGATGGGTGAGCGGGTGAGCACGCGAGGCATGTGGGTCTATGTATAGGACCTGATGCCAGCTGTCAACCTAGGATTGATTCTTTTCTTTTGTCACTCGCGCGCCGTTGCCGGGCGGGCCGCCCTCGCTCCTGCCCCGCTCGCCGTACTCCAGCAGCTTGCGCGGTGAGCGGGGGCCTCGGCCGGGCCCTGTTCCGCGACTGCGCGCTGCGCGTCGCACAGGCGGCCGACACCATCGGAATCCGCGGCATCATCGTCGATGCGATTCTCCAGCAGGCCAAGGGCTTCTATCTGTCCCTCGGCTTCGAGCCTTCGCCGCTCGAGCCGATGACGCTGATGGTGGCCCTGGCGGACACCCGCAGCCTGGAGAATCGCTGAATGAAGCGGGAGACCGCGCCTCCTCGACCTCCGGGAGCCGCCGTCACTCCCACCCGCCCCGGCGGCCTCTCCGCCGGTCCCCTGGGCGCCTTCGTCTCCAGCCAGGTCCTCCGCGTCGACGGCAGCGCTCAATGCTGGCCTCATTCATTCTGTTAGTTGGGGGCTAGGCCGGGCGCATGGGACACCACGAGCGGGTTCGCATGGCGTGGTGTCCGTGGCGCGGTTTCCTCAGCCTTAGCTCCCGGAGAGCGGACGGAACGCGGGCTGCGTCGCTCCTCACCCATCTGATCGAGGAGGATCAAATGTTTGGGGATCAGTGAGCTCGACGAACCTCTCTTGGAGGCCACCTCCGGCCGCATCACCGAGGATTGTCGCAAGGTCACCTATTCGGCCGCTACCGAGCCCTGGCGCTGGATGGGCGAGCACCGTCCGGCTCGTCCCCGCGACCTCAGATCGAGGGCAAGCTGACGCTCCGCGAACCGCAGCGCGAGGGGTACCTGCGCACCTACGAATTTTTTCGGGCCGGGAAGAACAAAGCCATTCTGCAAATTCCAGTTGGCTGTGGTAAGACGGGTCTCGCGTCGTTGCTGCCACTCGGCCTTGCTGAAGGCCGCGTTCTTGTCATCGCCCCCAACCTGACTATCAAGAGCGGTCTCTATGAGGCCATGGATGTCACCAATCGCCAGAAGTGCTTCTGGCGAAGAGCCGCTGTACTCACCACTGACCAGATGATCTCCGGGCCCCTGGCGACTACACTTGATACCGGCAATATCACTGTCGCCAATCGGTCGCATGTGATCATCACGAACGTACAGCAGCTTGCCACGGATCTCGACAAATGGCTGAACCAGTTCCCTGACGATTTCTTCGATATGATTATCGTCGACGAGGCGCATCACAGCGCCGCCGCCAGTTGGCAGCGGGTGATCGAGCGGTTTCCCCAAGCAAAGGTGATCCTGCTCACCGCAACACCGTTCCGCAGTGACCGGCAGGAACTCGACGGCGAACTGGTCTATCGCTACCCGTTCCGAAACGCGACCCTCAAGGGTTACATCAAGCGGTTGAAGTCGACCTATGTTGCCCCCTCGACAATCGAGCTTGGCTTTGCTGACGAGCGCGGCCGCGCCTACACGCTTGATGAGGTGATGAAGCTCAAGGAAGAGGAGTGGTTTAGCCGCGGGGTCGCGCTGGCATCGCTTTGCAATCAACATATCGTCGACACCAGCCTCGAGCGTCTCGAGCAGCTGCGCCAAACCGGGACGCAGCATCAGCTCATCGCCGTGGCCTGCTCCATCAACCATGCTCGGCAAATCAGCTCACTCTATCGGGAGCGCGGTTTCACCGCCGAGGTCATTCACAGCAAACAGCGGGAGGATGAGCAGGCAAGCATCCTCGCGGCCCTTCGCAACGGCACCCTCGATTGCATCGTCCAGGTTCAGATGCTAGGCGAAGGTTTCGACCATCCCAAGCTCAGCGTTGCGGCGATCTTCCGGCCGTTCAGGTCGCTTGGTCCATACCTTCAGTTTGTGGGCCGGATTATGCGTGTGGTGGTCCAGAACAGTCCGGGTCATCCCGATAATCTCGGGCACATTGTGACGCACCTTGGCATGAACCTCGACGCCCGATTTCAGGAATTCAAGGATTTTGAGAACGACGATAAGGCGTTCTGGGACAAGGTTATTGGCGGCGAGGAACCGGAACCGCCGCAGGCTGTGCTCGATGGCATGGCGCGTTTGCGTGCCGGCGATCTGGTCGTCGTCCACGATGAGATCGTCGACGCCCTGTGGGAAGAGGACTTTACCAGCCACGAAGACCAACAAATCGTCGACGACCTTCGCGAACGCTTCAAGCTTCTCGGCCTCGACGATAGCAAAGTCGAAGAGATGGTACGGATGGCCCAGAAGGCATCGGTCCGTAAACTCTCGCCTACTGCGCCCTTTGCGGTTCAGCCGCAGCGCGAATGGGAAGAGGCACGCAAGCGGCTAAACGAAGAGGCCAAGCGTCTTGCAACCGTGCTCCTCAACCATGTCGAGCTGACTTCCTGCCGGAACCGAGCTCATCTACAAATATAGGTCGCTGAAATTGAGCGGGCGATCGAACTTCATCGCCGCACTGACCATGGTAAATCACGAAATCAACAAACGCCTGGATAAGGATCGTCAGGCCGCGTCGATCGAGGAATTCCGGGCTGTTCTGGATAATCTCGAAGACCTTCTTCAGTCGCTGGCCAAGCGGGTCCGAAAGGCGAAGGCAGACCATGACAAAGAAAACCCCTAAGGGGCGGGTGCCGTCGCTGATTGGCGGGACCAATGGGCGGCCCGTGCGCGTGGAAGTGCAACGCCGCTCGGAGTGCTATCGCTGCGATGACGAGATTGTCGCCGGAACCTCCTGCATTGCCATTCCGGGGCTTGGAGGCGCCTTCGCCAAAAAGCGTCGGGTGTGCGACGCCTGCTATCAGGCAATCTTGAAGCAGACTTCGGACGATTTGGAGGAGTTGCGGCGGCTGTAACAGGGGATGGGAATGACGGTGACGTGGCGTAATTGAGCTGGCGTCCCGCCGCCGTCCAGCGCAGTTGCGGGCCCGTGACGCGAGGGAGATCATCGATGACGTTCTATCCGGGCCTGGATGTGGGCGAGAAGGCTTCGCACCCGAGGGATGGCGCCTTGGCAGAAGGGTCATCCGCCATCACTCAAGCTCGTTCCACGAGGTGAGCGGGCATTCGACGTCCTACCCGCCTGATCTCAACCTGAGACACGACCGGCCGTTCGTGTGACCGGAGTACTACCGTCAGTGAGCAACACCGCTCAGCGCCCGTCCTCGCGGTAAAGGTCCTCGCGTCGCATGGAAACCTCGTCGTCCCAGGGCTCGTCATGGAGCAGAAGATCGAGCTTGGCGTGGCCCTTTGGCCGATCCAGCGCCGGCACCTCGAGCGGCGCCGTATCGTCGCCAGGGGCACGTCCGGCGGCACACGGCCGGTGACCCGGCCGTCGCGGTCGACGTGGAGGCTTGCGAGCACGGTCGGCATCGGGCGTCTCTCATCGGCACGTCGCGTTCGTCTATCGCTGAGCGACAGCGTCAGCGATCCGAGCGGCCAGCCGGGTCATGGGAAGGTTGCCGCCCGCCATGCGGGGCGATACTGACAGAAGCCTCGGTGCCTGACGGGGGCTCGTGCCGCAGCGCCGGCCCCTGCCGCAGCAGCGGTCGAGGTCCCGTCGGATGAGGAACGCGCCCTTGGAGCATCGGCCGGCCATGGCCCGGGCTCACGGGGTCAGGAGCGGATCGAGCCTGCCTTGAGCCTGTCGCCCGCAAAAATACGGTTGCGCCAGCCCTGCCCCGAGGATGTCGAGGCGCGGCTGGCGTTGGGCCGGGATCCCGGGATCGTGCGCATGTTCGGCGGCGATACCGCCCGCCCTCTCCCGCCGCTGACGGCGGAGGCGGTCGAGCGCTGGCTCGACGCGCTGCGCGCGCACCCGCATGCCTGGATCGTCGAGCATGAGGGGCGGCTGCTCGGCGAGGCGCGCCTCGATGGGCTGAACGAGCATGACGGCCGGGCGCGTCTGGCGATCGGCCTTTATGATCCCGCCAGGCTCGGGATCGGGCTCGGTCGCGAGGCGGTGCGTCTCGTCCTCGCCCATGCCTTCGACGTGCTCGGGCTGCACCGGGTCGATCTGCGCGTGCTCGCCTACAACATCCGGGCGATCCGCTGCTACGAGAGCTGCGGCTTCGTCGTCGAGGGTCGGGAGCGCGAGTCGGCGCTGGTCGACGGCACCCGCCACGACGACCTGATCATGGGCATCCTCGCGTCCGAGCGCAGGGCGCCCCCGACCCGGTGAGGCAATGAAAATCTTCTTCGATGTCGACGGCGTGCTGATCGACGGCTGGCACGCCGACAGCGCCCGCCGCAGGCCCTGGGATCTGACGATCGAGGCGGACCTCGGCGTGGATCGCGAGGCCTTCCAGCGTTTTTTCTTCGGCACGCCAGGGAACCGGGCGGAATCGCCGATGCAGGCCTGCGTGATGGGCCGGCGCGACCTGAAGGATGCGCTGGCCCTGGTTCTTCCGCACGTGGGCTATAAGGGCAGCGTGGCCGACTTCATCGACTATTGGTTCAGAAAGAACTCGCGGCTCGACACCGCGGTCCTCGAGGCCGTCGAGGCGATCCGGGCGCGAGGTGGGGCACAGCTCTTCCTGGCGACCGGCCAGGAGCATCACCGCGCCAGATTTCTTTGGGAGACGTTGGGGTTTCGTCAACGATTCGATGGCATGTTCTACAGCGCGAGCATCGGCCACCTCAAGAAAGACAGGCGGTTCTTCGAGGCGATCAACCATGCGCTGGCCATCGGCGCCGAAGAGCGGCCTTTGTTGTTCGACGACCAGCCGGAGATAGCGAGACTGGCATGCGAGGCGGGCTGGGACGGCAAGGCGTTCACCGGCGTGGCGGACATCACGGCCCATCCGCGCCTGCGCGACATCTTCGGGTAGGCTCGACGGCCGGCGGCGCCTCGGGTCCGTTTCTTCGACCGTGGCGGGTGCTCGTCATCAACCATCGCGCGCCGCCACGGCGCTCATCGGGTGGATCGGATCGGCTCTCGACCCGGGCGCATCAGGTGCCGGGCAGCTGCACGAGGGCAGAGCCGTCCAGCCACAGCAGCGTGGCGCTCCAGAGGAGATGGGACCGCCAAGGCCACAAGCCGGCGATCGCTCGCTTCAGCCCCCGAGGAGCGGCTATGACGCTTGCGGGGCGGGCCGGCACCAGCACGGGCGTCGCTTGCGCTGCCAGCTCGGCGCGCACGGCGGAAATCAGGCCTTCGGCCTCGACGACGGCTCGTTCCGCCCCCGCCGCCGCCATGGCTGTCCGCCTCGCCCAGACGCTCGTCACCGCGCGCTGGGCGATGGGGCCCGCTCCCGAGGCGGCGACGACGCTCAGGCTCGCTGCGTGCCTGACCCGCCGGAGCGCCTGGGATGCCCGACCGAGCTCGGACGCCGCCTGCGTCAGCGCCATGCCGAGATCGCTTTCGCCCAAGGGGTCGACGTCCATCTCGTGTGGCTCCAATTCGTGGGCCGCGGCAACAACGAGACGGCCTCCTGCCACTCTCCCCGCGACGGACGGCGGGGGCGAGTGAAATCGAGGTAGGAAAAGCGCTGCACAGGCGGGCGCGCAGCGATGTTCCGGCGCCGGCCATGCGGGTCGGCTCCATCGACCGGCCGGCGAGCCATATCCTGACCGGGCCGAGCCTGCCTTGAGCCTGGGGCGACGAGCGTCGCCATCAGGCGGCCTCAGCTGCAGGCGCGGCGTCCTGTCTGCTGAGGAGCCGCATCCGGGCCGGCTTGCGCAGCAAGCTGACCAATCACCGGCTCGAGCGATCCCTAGACGAGAATCCCCTGGGCGTCCGCGTCGAGCGCGTGGCGGATGACGCCGATCCCCGGGCGCAGCGGGCCGCGCGCCGCGGCGGGGCCCGCCGAGGGAAGGACCGAGGCCTCCCGGGCTCCAGGTCTTTTCGGGCGAGGTCCCGGCGTGCCGCGCCCTCGTCCGCGCCGGTCAGGGCCTCCTCGCCGTCGCGCAGGAGCAGGCCGCCGGCCTCGGGCGCCGCGGCGCCGGCGAGGCCCAGCCACTGCAGCCTTGCGGGATCCTCGCCCGGCATCGACGATCGCGGCGGGGGCGGGCGTGAAGCCGAAGCGGCCATAATAGGCAGGATCGCCGACCAGGAAGACGAGGCGGTGGCCGAGATCGGCGGCCCGGGCCAGGCTTTCCCGGACCAGCGCCCGGCCGATGCCCACGCCCCTGAGATGCGGCGTCGATCGCCAGCGGGCCCAGAAGAAGGGCCGGCTGCTCGTCCAGCCGAAGGGTCCAGTAGCGGATCGAGCCGACCAGGGCTGGGCCCCTCAAGGCGACCGAGGCTCAGCGCCTCGACCGGCGGCCGGCCGATCCGGTAGCGATAGGAGATCTTCGTGTGGCGGCGGATGCCGAAGAACTCGTCGAGGAGGGTCTCGATCGCGGCACCGTCGCCCGGCGCCTCGGCACGTATCTGGAACATTGGAAAAAGCTCGGGCGGCGGTACGGGCGGGAGGATCGACCGGTCGCCGGTTGCCTGCTCGCCGCTCAGCAGGGCCCCGACCGGAGGACGCGCGAAAGCATCGGCGCGCGTCGTCGTCGGTCGATGGCGTAGCCCGCGGATTCGTGACGTCTCAGCATGGCGAAGGCGGATAGCAGGTCCGGGGCGGCTGTCAATCGTTCCCTGGACGGGCCTGCCGGGCTGCGGCGGGCATCGGATTGCCCACCGTGATCAGCGGATCTTCCCGGCCGCGCAGCTCGATGGCACGGCGCAGGACCCAGTGCACGGTCGGAAAGGCCAGCTCGTCCCAGGGGATGGCGTCCCAGGCGACGAGCCGCACCTCCTGGCTCTCCGGGCCCGCCCTGACCGCTCGTCGAGCAGGCTCGCCCGGTAGAGGAGCTGGACCTGGTCGATCCGCCTCACGCTGTAGACGGCGATCAGGCCGTCGATGGCGATGCGTGCCCGCGCCTCCTCCCAGGCCTCGCGCATCGCCCCCTCCTCGGCCGTCTCGCCCACCTCCATGTAGCCGGCGGGGATGGTCCAAAAGCCGATGCGCGGCTCGATCGCCCGCCGGCAGAGGAGCAGCCGCCCCTCGAGCGTGCAGACCGCAGCCGACGACGACCTTCGGGTTGAGGTAGTGGATATTGCCGCAGGCGGCGCAGACGTCGCGCAGGCGGTCGTCGCCCTCGGGCTGCAGGCGCTCGATCGTGCCGCCGCAGTCCGCGCAGAAGCTCGTCATGGACCGTTCCGGCTCGGCTCGGGGCCGCTCAGGCCGGCGGCCGCTTGAAGAGCGCCTCGGCGGCGCCGCGAACGTCGCTCGCGCTTGGCCAGCTCCGCCTCGACGCGGCCGATCTCGCAGCCTCAGCGCCGCCATATAGGCCCGCAGCTCGTCGACCGAGAGCCCGACCAGCGGCCGAGGCAGGCCGGGCTGTGGCTTTGGCCGCTCCTCGTCCAGCTCCATGGCCCTCTCCCTGCGCCTTGTCGGGGGAAGCTTATGGGCGAGATGCCCGCCTGTACAGTCGGCGCGCCCGTCCCTCGCATCTTGACAAGGCCGGGTCCGCCTCGCCACTTCACGGCCATCCCCGACGGACGGCATCCCGGAGACGGTAGTGTGAGCGAGGAACCGACCCACTACTTCCCGGTCTCCTGGGAGCAGCTCCATCGCGATGCGCGAGCACTCGCCTGGCGGCTGGCCGAGCGGGGCCCGTGGCACGGCATCGCCGCGGTGACGCGGGGCGGCCTCGTCCCCGCCCACATCATCGCGCGCGAGCTCGACATCCGCGATCATCGACACGGTCTGCATCAGCTCCTACGACGACACCCGCCAGCGCGACGTCCGAGGTGCTGAAGCGGATCGAGGGCGACGGCACGGGCTGGCTGATCGTCGACGATCTGGTCGACACCGGCCGCACCGGCCGCATCGTCCGCGACATGCTGCCCAAGGCGCACTTCGCCACGGTCTACGCCAAGCCGGCCGGCCGGCTCGTCGTCGACACCTTCATCACCGAGGTCTCCCAGGACACCTGGATCCTGTTTCCCTGGGACAGCGGGCCGCAATATGCGAAGCCGATCGCCTCCCGCGACATGCCGGCCTGATCGCCGCCGCTCAGGGCGACGTCCCGCCGGGTGCCGCCAGCGCCACCGTCACGGCGCGGGCCTTCATCGGATCCATCGCGGCCAGGATCGGCGCCAGCCTGACCTCGCGCATGTGGAGCGCGATCGGCAGCAGCACCGACATCTCCAGGCGCTCCAGGACCTGGGCCGCATCCTTCGGCTTCATCGCCTCGTAGACCTTGACGAGCTGGCCGATGCGGGCCGCGTCCTCGGCCCCGGCCTGCGCCACTCGCTTGTCGAGCTCGGCCTTCGAGCGCTGTCGAGCCGCACCGCTTCCGCCTGCTGCGCCGCCTCGCGCGCCGCCAGCTCCTTCTCGAGCCGCAGCGCCGCGTCGCGCCGCCGCCGCGCCTCCATGGCCACGTCGGCAATGGCGGCCGGCGTTGCTGGGCAGGCCGTCTCGGCTTCTTCCGGGGTGGGGTCGCCGTCGGCCGGCCCGGCTGCAGGCTCCGGCCAGGCTGCCCCCGCCTCGTCCGCCGGCACCTCCGCCGCCTCGAGAGCCTGAGGCAGGGCCGGCGCTGGCGGCGCCGTCGCGATCCTCGATGCGGGCGCTGCCTCCACGCCCGGGCGCGCCGCCGGCGGCGATGCCGGCAGGAGATCCGGAAGGCGCAGGCCCAGCGCCAGCAGGGCCGCCACCGCCGCCGGCAGGAGCGGGCCGGGGAGCCTCCGGCGGCCGAGGGTCCAAGAGGAGAGGTCGAGCGTCGGGCCGCTGCCGCGAGCCGCCCAGGGGCCGCGCCGGCCGCATCAGCGCAGGCCGCGCAGCGCTTCGAGAATGGCCTCGGCCTTGTCCGCGACGCGCTGGCCGCCCTGGGCGGGCGGAGGGGCGGGCTCGCGCTCCGGCGGCGATGAAAAGTCCGCCCGGGTGCGCGCCTCGGCCAGCGTGCGGATGCCCTGACTGATGCCGCTCTCGAGCCGGCCTACCACGCGCCCTGCCGTCTCGATGAGGCGGCCGAGCTCGGCCTCGTGCCTCTGGGCGGCACCGTCGCGCTCGGCGAGCCGGCCGCTCGCCTCCGTCGCCACCGCGCGCAGCTCGCCCACCACGGCACCGGCCCGCGCGGTCGCGGCATCGAGGGCGGCGATGATGGCCGCGAGCTCGCCACCGTCCGCGCGCAGGCGCCCGAGCCGCCGATGCACCAGGACGCACCAGACGATCGTGGCGACGAGGAGCGCCATCAAGAGGATCTGCGCTGCCGCCTCAGCCATCGGCACCCTCTCCCTCGCCGAGCAGGCGCTCCTCGATGCGGAGCGCGACCCGCTCGCCGACGCGGCCGAGCTTGCCAGTGGCGATGGTCCGACCGGCGTGGCGCAGCGCCACGGTCGCGTCGGGCGATGCGGCGAGCGGCAGCACGCTGCCGACCTCGAGCGCCAGCGCCTCGCGCAGCGACAGCGCCTGGGGCTCGAGGATCGCCTCGAGCGCGATGCCGGCCTCCCAGAGCCGCTGCGCCAGATGGCGGGCCCAGACCGGGTCGTGGCCCTGCCGATCACCCGCGAAGGGCTGCGCCAGCCGCCCGCGCGCCGGCTCCAGCGTGCCGTGCGGCAGGACGATCTCCAAAACACCCCGCCGCTCGCCCAGCGCCACCCGCACCCGGGCGAGGGCGCAGCCGTCCGCCGGCCGGTCGAGGGCGAGGAAGCGCGGGTCGGTCTCGATGCGCCCGAGCTCGAGCCGCGTCGGCGCCACGGGTGCCAGGGCGCGGCCCAGCTCCTCGAGCAGCAGGCGGATGAGGCGCTCCGCGAGCGCCGTCTCGATGGCGGTGTGGCGCCGCCCCTCGGCCACCGGCGCCGCCGGACCGGACCCACCGAGAAAAAGGTCGACGGCGAGACCGACCAGAGCGCCGTCGGCCACGACGAAGCCCTTGCCGCCCCAATCGGCCGCCTCGAAGGAAGCGACGATGGCCCGGCCGGGCAGGCTCGCCAGATGCTGGCCGAGCCTTGCGGCCTCGAGCGGCTCGACCTCGACCTCGACGGCGCCGCCGCCGAGACCGCGCAGGCTCGCCCGCAGCTGCTGCTCGAGACGCTCGAAGGCGGTCTCGAGCATCGGCAGACGGGCCGGGGCCGAGGCCACGGCACCGATCAGAGCGAGGATGCCGGGCCTGGGTGCCGCGCGCTCGATCATAGCCTTTCTCGCTGCTCGCCCTACTGGACGAGCATCTCCTTGAAGAGGACGCCGTCGATCCGCACGGGATCGACCGCCCGGTCGACGCGTGCCAGCAGGGCCTCCTTCAGGCGCTCCATGCCCTGCGCCCCGTCGAGCTCGTCCGGCATCACCTCGCGGAGGTAGAGCTGGAAGCTGTCGAGGACGCGGGGGCTCAGCGCCTGGACGCGCTGCGCCGTCTGGGCGTTTCTCACCTCGAGCGAGACACGCAGCTTGAGGAAGCGCGGGCGTTGCGGCGAGCCTTTGAGGTTCACCAGGATGTCGGGCAGGTCGACGAAGACCGGTGCCGCGTGCCCAGCCCCCCCATGCTCCCCGCCCTCGGCCCCGGCACCGTGACCGGCGGCCTCCGATGGCGCCTCGGCGGGCTCGGCCGAGGCCGCTCCGTGGGGGAGCCGGAGGAGCCCGAACGCATAGGCCGCAGCACCGCCACCCAGCCCGATCGACAGGATGCCGGCGACAAGGATCAAGAAGAGCCTGCGCCGCGCTCCCCCGCCGCCCTTTTTGTCGGTCGCGGTCGGCTCCGTCTCCTCGGCCATGGCGTGCCGCTCCTTCTCGTCCAGGGCCGCCGGGCGGGCGACCAGCCAGCGCTGGCTTCTTTTCTATCGGGCGATGGTTAAGGCGCCGTTAACGATGGTCCGCTCTCTGCCGGGTCGATAGAGAGCCATTGTCCTGCGTATCCTTATTTAATTTATATATATCAATGGGTTAGATATTCTCTTGCCGCGACATTCATCCCAGAGAGGCGATCTGGGAAGCGCATGGGAAGCGACAGCGAGCTGGATATGGCGCTCAGGCGCTTTGGTGACCTCTCACCGTGGCGCAAGCGCCTCGTCAAGCAGATGAGGCAAGCGAACGCCGACCCGCTCGAGCCGGCCGCGAATGGTCGGCGTTCTCATCTCCACATAGGCGGCATCGATCGTGATCGTCTTCTGAGACTCGCCCTGGTCGAGCTGGATGTTGCCCGCGCCGTAGTCGCAGGAGCCCTGCTCCTCGACACAGAAGCAGCTTCCATCTGGGAGATGCGCGATGAGAACTCAGCTTGGGACGCTGGGCCGACGCAGAGGTACCCGGGGCAGGACAGGCCGCGTCGACCGATCTCCCCCCGGCAGGACCGGTTGGCCCCCGCCCTGCAGCGCGCCCGGGGAGAAGGTGGCCACCGTCCCGCTGGCGCCCACCGATACCTGCGCGCCGTGTACCCACTTCACCTTCAGCCACCCCATGATCGGGAATGGTTGGGTGTCATCCACGTTCACCGAGGACCGCGGGAGGTTGGCCAGCGGCGTGAACGGCACCACGTGTGAGCTCACGTCGGGCGCGGGCAATGGATTGTAGGTCCGCACGTACAGATCGGCCTCGGAGAGCCCGAAGCGCGACTGGTAGAGCTTGACGACGTCGATGAGGAAGCTCGACAGCGTGCCGAGATCCGTCGGGATCTGGTGGACGAGGTCGTCGATCTTGTACTTGACCAATGTGTGCGCCGGCTCCGGCAATAACGGGTAGCCCGCGGCGTTGAGTGCCAGAATCACCTCAACCGCGTTGGGGTCGGACAATGACTGCTGTACCTGTACCCCGCACGCCTTGTTCGTCGTGAAACTGTAGCTGCATTCCAGGCGGGCCGGACCGAGAGCGACCGATCCCCGCGGCCCTGGGGGCGGGGTCGGCACAGGCGGGCGGACGATGAAGGAAACCAGGTGGATCCCGTCGAGCGGCTTGGGGAACGTCGGGGGATAGGCCCGGATGTCGCTCACCGTCTTGGCGATGTTCCCGAGGTAGGACTGCAGCGACAGGTTCTTGCTGTCCCCGTCGGTGAACTTCTGCGCGGCCAGGTACGGACGACTCCACAGTTGGAGGAGTGTCTCGGCGCTCGCGTCGGGATAGGTGTCGGCCTCCTGCGCGTTGACCGCCCGCGCTCGCGCCAGCAGCAGTGGGGGATGTATCTCGGTGTGAAAGTCGTCGTGGCCCGCGTCCACGATCCACCGCCCATAGACGGCAACGCGGTCCCCGACCTGAGCCCGGTAGGCGGCGGGCACCATCCCTGCCTCGACCTCCATCGGCAGCGCGCCACTTACGGGCAGGCCGATGCGTCGACCGTCAGGGAAGGCGTTCTTGATGTTACCGTTGGTGGCGTTCGGATCGTGGTTGGACGGCGCGAGCAGACCCGCATATTGCGCATCCGGCACGATGCCGAATTCAAAGTCGCCGCCGAATGGATGTGTGAACGGAAGGTCGGCACCGGAAAGGTCGACACCGACAGCGAAACCGGCAACGCCCACCTCGTCGTCCTGCTCGATCGTCGGATTCAGCACTGACACCCATTCGAAAGGGTGAGCATCCGACCCATCGTATGTAGCGCCGCCCGCGACCTGGGAGGGCCAGGTCGGCGACGACGTGTCGTAGGGCGGATTCGTCCAGTCGTCGCCCTGGATCTTGCTGATGTGAAGCAGATGCGGCAACGGCCCTGGCGACACCACCGCCGGGCCGGGCGGTACCGGATGCGCGCGCTGGCGTTCCCAGTGGCCGGGAACGTACTGCCCGTTCGCCACCGATCCGCGGGCCCACACGACCCGCGTGGTAGCCGTCTCACCGGTCGCGTGGTTGCGGGACACGATGTCACGCTCGGCAGAGAACACCTCGACATAGGAAATGGCGTCACCCAGGCCGAGCGTCGAGAGGTCCGCGTCATCCTCCATGAGGTCCACGGAACGGCCGTATCCGCCGGCGTCGTCGGCATGTTCGTAGACGAGCGCGACGAGCCCGGTGGGAACCTTGATGGAGGAGACCTCGTCGTTGAGATCCGCGCGGGAGAATAGTTGGTGCCTCCCGATCTCCAGGGTCTCGCTGCGACCGGCGAAGTTTACGTCCTCGTAGATCGTCACGTCCATGACGCGACCCCGATGTCAGTTTGGGACAGCCTTCGCGGCGTCGATGCGCCAATGCCGCCGCGCTATGAGCCCAATGATCACGGCGGCAAGCGCTAGCAGGATGGGAATGGCCCACTCGAAGCTGCCGTTACCGCGGTCCGGATTGACGCCCAAGGTCTCGATCCAGTCCGGCCAAGCAGCTGCGAGCACAGCGAAACAAGCCGTCGCGAGCGCCAGGGTGGTTTCCAGAACCGAGCGACGTAATGCCGGCAGGGAACGCTTCATCGGCTTGCCCCCCTCTGTGCGTGTTAACTGATGAGAATAGCCGGAGCCGGGCGACTTGCAAAGGTGATTCCGCTAACATCAGGATCGATCAGGCGGGGGAGGTACGCACATTGCGAGAGAGAAGCGAGACCGTTGCAGGCAACAGGACACCTGAACCAGCATTCGACGGAATGCGGGTCGTTGTGAGACGAGGATCGTCCTCCGCGGCGCCGCGGGCGATAGCAGATCGCGTGTTCCTTACGCGGCAGGCGATCAACATGACCAGTCGACCGCGCCGACGTGCCGAGATGCGTTGATCTGCTCGCATCGAGGCGCACCTCCAGAGTTGTTTCCTGCATCTGCTCCATCGCCTCATGCAGGCACGGGTGGTGCCCGCAGTCGGGCGATCAGCGACAAAAATTCTGACAACGTCTGCCGCAATGCCGCGACCTCTGCCATGTGGAACGAGACCTGCCGCCCGTGTGCGACGTCCTTGGCGCCGATTGGAGTGCGCCCGTGGCGATGGGCAGGATCAGCTTGGAGCTTTGACCCCCTGCTTGGCGTGCTGATCCTCGAACTGCGTGGGGCTGAGATAGCCGAACACTGAGCGCAACCTCGTCGTGTTGTAGACTTGGTCGATGAGCCTCGGAAGCTCGGCGGTGACGTCTTCGAACGTCTCGTAGGCGGCCTGATAGATGGCCTCGACCTTGAGCGTGTTCATAAAGCTTTCGGCCTTGGCATTGTCGTACGGATTGCCGCGTCGGCGCATCGAGCCAACCAGGCCGTTGCTGATCAGCAAGGTGCGGTAGACCTCCGATACATGCTGCGATCCTCTGCCGGGTCGGCAGAAGCTGCCGGGCAGGGTGTGCCGCCTCGCGGCCGGCCGATCCCCGCAAAGCCAGAAATTCCGGTGCTGGCACGATCCCTGCTCAAGGGCGTGTCGGAATGGCTTGAGAGGGCCCATGGACACCACAGCCTATCTGGCGCTCGGCCGGCAGATGGCGCTCGAGCGCATGATGTCGACCGTCGCCGCCAACATCGCCAACGCGTCGACGACGGGCTACCAGGCGGAGACGATGCGCTTCGCCTCCGTGCTCCAGCGCCTGGGCGCGAGCGGATCCGCGGCCTTCGTCGGGGATCCGGGGCGGACCCGCGACACCAGCGCCGGGCCGCTCGCCACGACCGGCAACCCGCTCGACCTCGCGATCCAGGGCAAGGGCTATTTTCAGGTGCAGACGGCGGGCGGCGTGCGCCTGACCCGCGACGGCCATCTCGAGCTCGACGCGGACGGCCAGATCACGACGGCGGCCGGCGACCCGCTGCTCGACGAGGGCGGATCGCCGATTGCCGTGCCGGCCGGTGCCGGGCCCGTCACCGTCGCCCAGGACGGCACCGTCTCGACCCGCAAGGGCAGCCTCGGGCGCATCCAGCCGGTCGAGGTCGCCGACGAGCAGGCGATGCAGCGCGAGGGCGACGGGCTTCTGGCGACCACGCAGGCGACCCGGCCGGCGGAGGATGCCCGGATCGAGCAGGGCATGCTCGAGGGCTCGAACGTCAAGCCGATCCTCGAGCTCACCCGCCTCATGGAGACGCAGCGCGCCTTCGAGGGCACGCAGAAGATGCTCGAGGCGCACCACGACCTCGAGCGTCGGGCCATCCAGACGCTGGCCGGCACGCAGAGCTAGCCGCCGCAGGACCTTAAAGAGAAAGACGCCGATGCAGTCGCTCAATATCGCCGCCACCGGGATGATGGCGCAGCAGCTCAATGTCGAGGTGATCTCGAACAACATCGCCAACATGACGACCACCGGCTACAAGCGCCGGCGCGCCGAGTTCCAGGACCTGCTCTACCAGAGCGAGCGGCGCATTGGTGCAGCATCCTCCGACAGCGGCACGATCGTCCCGGCGGGCGTGCAGATCGGCCTGGGCGTCAAGACGGCCGCGGTCTATCGCGTCCACGAGCAGGGTGCTCTCGTCGACACCGGCAACAAGCTCGACCTCGCGATCCAGGGCGAAGGCTTCTTCGCGATCGAGAAGCCGGACGGCACCATCGCCTACACGCGCTCGGGCAACTTCCAGCTCAGCCCGGACGGCCTCATCGTCACCGCCGACGGCTACACGGTGAGCCCGGGCATCACCGTGCCGTCGGATGCGACCGACGTCTCGATCAACGCCCAGGGCCAGGTGACGGCCAAGATCCAGGGCCAGACGACGCTGGCCACGCTGGGCCAGATCGAGCTCGCCACCTTCGCGAACCCGGCCGGGCTCGAGGCCACAGGCGACAATCTCTACGTCGAGACCGATTCCTCGGGGCCCGAGCTTACCGGCACGCCCGACAAGGACGGCTATGGCAGCGTGCTGCAGGGCTATCTCGAGAGCTCGAACGTCAACCCGGTGCAGGAGATCACCGCGCTGATCGCGGCCCAGCGGGCGTACGACATGAACTCCAAAGTGATCTCGGCCTCCGACGAGATGATGTCGACGATGACCCAGCTCCGATGACCCGTTTCTTTCACTCCGCTCTGGTGCTCGCCCTGCTTCTGGGTGCGGCGTCATCCGTCCGGGCTGCGGCCTCGAGCGTCGAGCTGGCGCCGGGCGAGCCCTTCACCCGGGCCTCGTTCGAGGCGCTGGTCGCGCATGCGGGGACCGGAGAGAGCGCCGGACGGCGCATCGCCTTCATGCCCACCGCACCCGGCCTGCCGCTGGACAATCGGGCGACCGCTCCGGTTACCATCACCCTCGAGGATCTGCGCCTCGACGAGACGGCCGGGCGGTTCACAGCCGTGCTGTCGGTGCGGGTCGAGGGCGGCCCGACCAACCGGCTGGACCTCGCCGGCACGGCCGAGGCCGAGGTGGAGGTGCCCGTGCCGGCCCGTCCGCTCGACGCCGGCACGATCCTGGAGCGACGCGACGTGGACCTCGCCTGGGTCCCCGAGCGCCAGCTTCGGCCGGACACCGTCCTCGCCGCCGCCGCTCTCGTCGGCCGCGAGACGGACCGCCGGCTGATGCCGGGCCTGCCGGTGCGCGCCGGCGACGTCCGCCCGCCCCGGCTCGTGCGCCGCGGCGACCTCGTCACCATCGTCTACGCCCAGGACGGGCTCGAGCTCCGTGCACGCGGCCGGGCGCTCGAGGACGGCGCCATGGGCGATGCCGTGCGGCTGCAGAATGTCGACAGCCGCCGCGAGATCCGCGCCACCGTCGTCGACGTGAAGCAGGTGGCGATCGGGCCGCTCGCCGGGAGCGGGTCATGAGTGGGCGCACCCTCCTCCTCGCCATCGCCGGCACGATGGCGCTCGGCGGCTGCAACATCGCCGACCGGCTCTCGCATATCGGCGAGGCGCCCGAGCTGCGGCCCATCCAGAACCCGGTGCAGCAGCGCGGCTACCGGCCGGTGTCGCTGCCCATGCCGGCGCCCGAGCCCCAGCCGCCGGCGGGCGCCAACTCGCTCTGGCGCACAGGTGCGCGCGGCTTCTTCCGCGACCAGCGGGCGCGCCGCGTCGGCGACATCCTCACCGTCACGGTCGAGATCGCCGACAAGGCCGACGTGACGAACGAGAGCAACCGCTCGCGCGACAACGGCAACACGCTGGGCATGCCGCACTTCTTCGGCCTCGAGAGCCTGCTCAAGGACGTCCTGCCGAACGCGGTCGACCCCAGCAAGCTCGTCGACGGCGAGAGCACGATGTCGAACCTCGGCAAGGGCGAGACGCAGCGCGCCGAGACCATCCGGCTCAACGTCGCCGCCGTGATCATCCAGGTGCTGCCCAACGGCAACCTCGTCGTCCAGGGCCATCAGGAGGTGCGGGTCAATTTCGAGGTCCGCGACGTCTTCGTCACCGGCATCGTCCGGCCGGAGGACATCACGCCCCAGAACACCATCGGCCACGAGAAGATGGCGGAGCTGCGGGTGGCCTATGGCGGGCGCGGCCAGATCACCGACGTCCAGCAGCCGCCCTACGGCGCCCAGGCCCTCGACATTCTTCTCCCCTATTAGCGCTCCTGCGGCACCACCTCGCAGGCGGCCCGGACAGGGCACGCACGTTCATGCTCCTTGCATCGAGTGCCATCTGACACTAGATTAACTGCCAATTGGCACTCGACATCCGAAAGAACCGCCATGATGGTTGCCCGGCCAGCGAACGACGCTCTCGACCCGGTGGCCCGCGCCCTGCCGAACCTGTCGGACCATGCGACCCGCGCCCGGCTGACGCCCGCGGCAATCGAAGGGGTCGTCCGTCTGGCCCAGCTGTGGCGGCTCAGCACCGGCGAGGTCTGCGGCCTGCTGGGCGACCTGTCCGAGCGGACCTGGTTCCGCATGAAGAAAGGCGACTGGTCGGGCACGCTCTCGCAGGACACCCTCACCCGCGTGAGCGCGCTCGTCGGCATCTTCAAGGGCCTGCGCCTGCTGTTCTCGTTGCCGCTGGCGGACGAGTGGGTGCGGCTGCCGAGCAGGAACCCGCTCTTCGGCGGGCGGCAGCCCCTGGAGATCATGCTCGAGGGCGGCATTCCGGCGATGCTGGAGGTGCGGCGCCTCGTCGACGCGCTTCGGGGCGGGCTGTGAGCCTCGGCACCGCCGACCTCGCGCAGCGCGACACGGTCCGCCTGATCACCACGGGCCGCCTCAGGAAGGCCGCGCTCGAGGCGCTGGCCCCGGGCCAGGGCGGGCTGGAGGATCTGGCGGAGCTGGAGAGCGCCACCAGCGGCCGCCTCCGCGCCCAACAAACGGGGCTGGCCGGTCTCGGGCCGGACGAGCTGGTGTTCGGCCGCGCGGGCCACACGCTGATCAACGCCGCCTTCACCCACACCCGACCCGGCGGCAACCGCTTCAATGGCGACGATCGGGGGGCCTGGTACTGCGCGTTCGAGGCGGAGACGGCCCTGGCCGAGGTGGGCCACCACCTCACCCGGGCGCTCGAGGATGTCGGGCACTTCGAGAACGTCACCGACTACAACGAGCTCTATGCCGACTTCATCGGGCCTTTCCACGACCTACGCGGGCAGGCTCCGCCGCCCCCCTGCCTCGATCCCGATCCGGCCGTCGGCTATCCCGCGGGCCAGGGGCTCGCGGCAGAGCTGCGCGCGGCGGGCAGCAACGGCATCGTCTACCCCTCGGTGCGGCGGCACGGCGGGACCTGCCTCGTCGCCTTCCATCCGAGCCTCGTCCAGAACGTGCGCCAGGGGTCGGTCTGGCGGCTGGCGTGGCGGGGAACGCCCGAGCCGATCGTGACGCGCGATCCGGGCTGACGGCGGACAACGGCGTCCTCGCCGGGCGCCCGCCGAGCGCGGCCTTCAGGGGTGGGCGCCGCCCGTACGGGTGAAGCCGCGCATGCCGGGGATGCGCCCGACCATGTGCGAGACCTGGCCCGTCACGCGGCCGAGCCGCATCACGTCCTCGATGCGCCGGTCGAGAAAGGCCCAGGTCTCGGCGCACTCCGCCGAGCTGTCCTCGAGCCAGTAGAGGAAGGTTGCGCCGACGACGCCGGCCAGCGTCGCCCGGCGCGAGTAGAATCCCACCCCCTTGTCCGCCGCCTCGGGCAGCTCCACCGCCTGCCAGATGCGGTCGACCGTGCGCCACAGCTCGCGGCCGCCGGAAAGCGCGTCGATGCTCCGCGCGATCGCCGCCCGGCGGACCGCCTCACGGTGCGGGGTCAGGGCCTCCAGGCGGGCGCGCACCAGCCGCGCGATGCGCCGGCGCACCGGCAGCCTCGCCAGCTCCTCGGGATCGACCGCCAGCACCATCTGCCGGTCCGCCCAGTCGGCCAGCCAGTCGAGCAGGCTCTCGGCACCTTGCGGAAAGAGGCGGGCCACAGTGGCGCGGTCCACGCCGGCATCCTCGGCCGCACGATGAAGGGTCCGCTTGACCCAGCCATCGAAGGCGGCATGGGAAAGAGCCGCCTCGCCCACCCGGTCGCGCAGCGCCTGCCGCTCGCGCATCGCCTCGCTCATGATCGCTCTCCGCTCGCCGCACGCAGTGCCTCTTGAAGGTGGTGCGCCTCGCCGGTCATCGCCAGAAGAGACAGATCCTTCATCCGCATCGGGAAGAGCACGCCGTCCAGATGGTCGACCTCGTGCTGGAGGATACGGGCGAAAAAGCCCTCGGCCCTGCCCTCGATCGGCGCGCCGTCCCGGTCCAGCCCCCGGTAGCGCAGCCGTTCCGCGCGCGGCACGACGCCCCGCAGGCCGGGGATCGAGAGGCAGCCCTCGAGGCCCAGCAGCGGCGGGCCATCCTCGAGCTCGAGCTCGGGATTGAAGATCACCAGCGGCTCGGGCGGGCGATCCTCCTCCCGCTCGCTCACCGGCAGAGCCACGATCAGCCGTAGGCTCCGGTAGACCTGGGGTGCGGCGAGGCCGACGCCGTCGGCATCCTGCATCGTCTCGATCATGTCCCGGACGAGCGCCCGGCAGGCGGGCTCCCGCGGATCGGCGACCGGCAGCGCCGGGCGCAGCAGGACCGGATGGCCGAGGCGGGCGATCTTGAGCAGGGTCATGGGCTCTCCCATCTGAGCATCGTGCGGGGCGGGCCGCGGCCGCCGTTGCGTCCGCGCGCGATCGCGGTATAGTGCGCGCAACCCCTCATAGGAGAGGGGACGTGTTTTGTCGTCCCGTGGATGGGGCAAGCTGGAGGGCCGTACCATCATCGAGGTTCAGGTTCGCGACAACAATGTCGACCAGGCGCTGCGCGCGCTGAAGAAGAAGATGCAGCGCGAGGGCCTGTATCGCGAGATGCGCATGCGACGCCACTACGAGAAGCCCTCGGAGCGACGCGCTCGCGAGAAGGCCGAGGCGATCCGCCGCTACCGCAAGCTGATGCGCAAGCGGGCCGAGCGCGACGAGGTCTAGCCTCCTCGCGCATCGTCGAGCAGCGCCCGCCCCCGTGGCGGGCTTTCGATTCGCTGGGCAACGTGACGGGACATGCTGACGGGCGAGCCGCAACGGGCCCGCCCGCGTCGTCAGCGTGAGCTTTTGTTCGTTGTCCCGGGGACGGAGAGCGTCGACCGGTCGGGGCGGCGGGCCTAGCTCCTGGTGTGGCCGGCCTGATCGCTCGCGACGGAGGGCCTTCTCGGCCGCTCGACGACCCTTACCTGGGCGCTGTTCGCGCCGCCGCAGAAGAGGCGGTCGCCGCCGTCGGACTCGAGCCCCGACACGCCCACGCCCGCTGGCATCGCGAGGCTTTCCAGGACCTCGCCGCTTTGCGGATCGATGCGCCTGAGCTCGCTTTCCTCGGCCTCCCAGGTGCCGTGCCAGAGATCGCCCTCGGCCCAGGTGACCCCGGTGACGAAGCGATCGGATTCGATCGTGCGCAGGACCCTGCCCGTCTCCGGGTCGACCTGATGGATCTTCCGGTCCCGGTACTGGCCCACCCAGAGCGAGCCTTCGGCCCAGGCGAGGCCCGAATCGCCGCCGCCGCCCGGTGCCGGGATCGTCGCCAGCACGCGGCCGGTCTCGGGATCGATCTTCTGGATGCGATCCTCGGCGATCTGGAAGAGGTGCCGGCCGTCGTAGGCGGTCCCGGCATGCGCGGCGACGTCGATCGCGCGCACGGCCTCGCCGCTCGCAGGGTCGAAGGCGTTGAGCCTGTCGCCCGAGGCGAACCAGACATGGTGGCCGTCGAAGGTGACCCCGCCCACGCGATCCGCGCCGGGAAAGGGCCCGAAGGTGTTTAGGATCTTGGCGGGTGTCTTTTCCATGGCACCACCCTAGTCACCCGGCAGCGGGGCCGGGAGTAACAAGGTCGTCGTGAATCCCGGCACGGGTGGGGTCATCCAGCGCCGCGACCGCCCGCGACCGAACGATTGAATCCTACCCGACGCCGCAAGCCTGTCGAGCGCGCGCTGCACGGTGCGCTGGCTCGTGCCGAGCGCCAGCGCCAGGGCCGAGCTCGACCACGCCTCGCCGTCGGCGAGGAGGGCCAGCACCGCCGCATGCCGCTCCTCGATCGGCCGGGCGAGCACGAGGACCTCGGCGGCATGGCGCGGTGCGAGGGCGAAACCCCGCCTCGTCGCGTCGATCTCCGCCAGCGACCGCAGCGCCGCGCGAAGCCGCCCGATCTCGACCCGCAGGCGCGCGCGATGCGATTCGTCGGCCTGCTTCCCGCCGAAAGCCCGCGCCACGAGGGTGTCGCGCGGCACGTCGTCTGGCCAGGCCTCGCCCAAGGCGCGCGCGAGGGCAAAGAGGACCGGGCGGCTCGCCAGGGAGACCGTCGCGTTCCGATCGCGCACGGCATGCCGGCATGCATCGACGACGAGCGCTGTCGACGTCTGCAGGGCCTCGACCTCCTCGAGCAGGAGCGGTCGCTCCTCGCCACGGGCGATCAGGCGCGCAGCGGGTGTGTCCAGGATGCGGGACGCGCTCTCGACCTCCGCCATCAGCGCCGGGATGCGGGCCTGGCGGGCTGCCTGGTCGGCCCGGGCCAGCGCATCGCGGGCGGTCCGCGTCCTGAGACGCCGCATCGCCGCTCCCGCGACGATCAGATGGTGGGCGGCCGCCAGCGCCGGCGGGACGGCCGTGGGGTCGAGCCCTGTCAGCATGCCGTCGGCCTCATCCAGGCGGCCGATCAGCAGAAGACGCCTGATCGCGAGATAGCGCGCATGCGCGGCGTTGAGCCCATCGCCATGCTGCTCGAGCGTCCGGCGCGCCGCGTCGAGCGCCTGCGGGCGCCAGCCCAGATCGCGCGAGGCCAGCGCCACCTCGGCCTCGGCCACCACGCACCGGGCACGGGCCACGGCCTCCCTCGGGCCGAAGGCACGGGCGGCGCTGCGCAGGAGGAGCTTCGCCCGATCGAGGTCGCCCAGCTGCGCCATCGCGATGCCGCGAAGCGCAAGCGCCGGCGCATCGTCGCGAAGTGCCACCCGCTTCAACGCACCCAGTGGGTCGCCCGTGGCGAGCGCACGCGCGGCGGCCGTGATCAGCGAGTCCACCGGTATCCCGCCACGCTTGTCACTCCCGCCGCTCGGTGCCCGGCCCCAAGTCTAGCGCACAATCACGAGGCACAATGTCGTATCGCGAGGGGCGCAAACGACAAGGAGATGCCGCGCCGCAAGTTTTGGCCGCGATTGATCCGACACCTGCAACCGAGGAGAAGGCCGATGGACGAGGCCCTCGTCGTCCGCCGCGAGACCCATGTCCCCGCACCGCCCGCGGCGGTTTTTGCTCTTTTGACCGATCCGGAAAAGATCCTGCGCTGGATGGGGACCGAGGCGCAGATCGAGCCGGAGCCGGGTGGGCTCTATCTCGTCAACGTCACGGGTGCCCGCTTCGCCCGCGGGTCCTTCCGCGAGGTCGTGCCCGTGCATCGCCTGGCCTACAGCTTCGGCTGGGATGGCAGCGAGACGGTGCCGCCGGGCTCGAGCCTGGTCGAGATCGACCTGATCGAGCAGCCGGACGGAACGCTGGTGCGCCTGACCCACACGGGCCTGCCGAACGCCGAGCAATGCGCCAGCCATGCGGAAGGCTGGGCTCACTATCTGGGCAGGCTGGCCGAGGCGGCGGCCGGGAAAGATCCGGGCTCAGACCCCTTTTATGGGCGCGCCGGCTGAGGTAGCGGCCGCGGGTGACAGAAGAGGGGACGGCGCTGCATGATCGCCGCATGGAGCTGCCCCTGCCCCTCGCCTGGCTCGTGGACGACGCCGCCGCCTCGCCCAGTCCCGACCGGTTCCTGGCCGAGCTCGGCGGCCTGCTTGTGGCCGACGGCCTGCCCCTGGCCGGCGGGGCGCTGACGCTCGCTGTGCCGCATCCGATCATCGCCCGCCGCACCTGGCTGTGGCGCGCGGAGACCGGTGCCGTGATCGAGGCGCTGGGCTTCGCCGGCGCCGCGCCCGGGGACGCCGGGCGCGGCTGGCTGGCCGGGCTCGGCCCGGTGCTCGAGGACAGAGTGGGCCCGGCACCGACGAGCGCCGCGCTGGGCTGGGCCGCCACGCGGCCGCTCGACCCCACCGAGACTGGCCGGCTGCGCCAGGTCGCACGCTTCGCGGCGGCACCGCTGGCGGCACTCGCCGCGGAGGCGGCGCTGGCGGCCCTGCTCGAGGCCTATCTGGGCCGACGCAGCGCTGCCCGGGTGCGGGCCGGCGCAGTCGGTCGCGGCAGCGGAGAGACGATCCGCGCGGCCCTGCTCTATGCCGATCTCCGCGACTTCACCGCGCTGTCCGAGACGAGCGAGCCTGCGACGGTGATCGCCGCGCTGGATGCCTGGTTCGACCGCGTCGCCGGGGCGGTGCATGCCTTCGGGGGCGAGGTGCTGAAGCTCATCGGCGACGGCGTGCTGGCGATTTTTCCGGTCAGCGATGCCCCGGCCGAGGCCTGCGAGGCGGCGCTGCGCGCGGTCGCTGCCATCCGCGCCGGCATGGCCCATCTCGACGCTGCCAGGCAGGCACAAGCGCTGCCGCCCCTGCCCTTCGGCGTGGCGCTGCATCTGGGTGCCATTCTCTGGGGCAATGTCGGCGCTGCCGACCGGCTGGACTTCACCGCCATCGGGCCCGCGGTCAATCTCGTCAGCCGGCTCGAGGGCCTGTGCCGTCCGCTCGGCCGGCAGGTGCTGATCTCGGGCGCCCTCGCCGCCGAGGTCAAAGAGCCGCTGACGCCGCTGGGGGAGCATGGGCTGCGCGGCATCGCTGCGCCCTGCGCCGTCTTCACGCTGCCGGATGTCTGATCGGCGCGCCCGCGAGAAGAATCCCGCCACACTTGTAACTCCCACCGGACCGGCCCCCGGCACCAAGTCTATCGCGTCACCAACAACCGCCCGGTCGCCCCCGACCGGCGACCGGAAGGCAGGAGACGAGAACGATGACGAGCCACATGACGGGAACGCGCGAGGACTGGCTGGCGGCACGCCTCGAGCTGCTCGAGGCCGAGAAGGACCTCACGCGGCGCAGCGATGAGCTTGCAAGGCGACGCCAGGAGCTGCCCTGGGTGCGCGTCGAGAAAGACTACCGCTTCGACACGGACGAGGGCACCGCCTCGCTGCCGGACCTCTTTCGGGGGCGCTCGCAGCTCATCGTCTACCACTTCATGTTCGGGCCCGACTGGAAGGCGGGCTGCCCCTCCTGCTCGATGATCGCGGACGGGTTCGACGGCTTCGCCGTCCACCTCGCCAACCACGATGTGACGCTGACGGCGGTGTCGCGGGCCTCGCTCGAGAAGCTGCACGCCTACAGGCAGCGGATGGGGTGGTCCTTCCCCTGGGCGTCCTCGCAAGGCGGCGCGTTCAACTTCGACTTCAACGTGTCCTTCACCGAGGCGCAGCAGCGCACGGGCGATGTCGAGTACAACTACAGGCGCAACGCCCACGCGATGGACGTGACGCCGCCACCTGCGCCCGTCGCAGGTTTCGCCGCCTCCTGCGGCACGGACGTCCCGAGCTTCACGCGCGACCGGCCCGGCATGAGCGCCTTCGTGCTCGAGGATGGTGCCGTCTTCCACACCTACTCCACCTATGCGCGTGGGCTGGACGGCCTGTGGGGTGCCTATCAGTGGCTCGACCGTGCGCCCTTGGGCCGCAACGAGGCGGGCGTGTGGTGGCGCCGCAACGACGAGTACGCGCGGGCCTGAGCCGGATTGAGGGCGCAGCCGGCACGATCGAGGGTGGGGAGGCGCATCGCCCATGACGTCCGCTCGAGCCTCGGATCGGGCCTTTCTCGCCGCCGCGGCACTTTTGTTCGTGGCCAGCGCCGCGGCGACGACCGTCTGGTGCGCCTCGATGGCGACGATGGGTGGGATGCCCATGCCCGGCGGCTGGGTCATGTCCATGACGTGGATGCCGATCTGTGGGCGGTCCTGGCCCGCGGCCGCCGCCTCCTTCATCGGCATGTGGGCCCCGATGATGGCGGCCATGATGCTGCCCTCCCTGATGCCGATGCTGCAGCGCTACCGCCGCGTGCAGGGCCATGTGGGCGAGGCACGCCTCGCCTGCCTGACCATCCTCGCGGCGCTCGGCTATTTCCTGGTCTGGACGGCGGTGGGCATGGCGGCCTTCCCGCTGGGGGTGGCGCTGGCGGCGGCCGAGATGCGGCTGCCGGCAGTGGCCCGCGCCGTGCCCCTTGCCACCGGCCTCGTCGTCCTGCTCGCCGGTGCGCTTCAGCTCACCGCCTGGAAGGCACGTCAGCTCGCCTGCTGCCGGGGAGCGCTCGGATGTGTCCACGAGCTTCGGGCGGACGCCGCCTCGGCGCTGAGGCACGGCCTTCGTCTCGGCCTGCACTGCAGCCGCTGCTGCGCCGGCGCGACCGCTGCTCTTCTGGCACTCGGCGTCATGGACCTCCGCGCGATGGCCCTCGCGACCGCCGCCATCACGGCCGAGCGCCTGACGCCCGCGGGCGATCGGGTCGCCCGCGCCATCGGTGCCCTCGCCATCGCGGCGGGCTTTTTTCTCGTTGCGCGGGCTGCGGGGCTCAGCTGACGACGCGGACCGGCGGCTCGTCACCAGGAGAGGCAGCGGGCCTCGTCGATGCCGCTGCGACCGGCCGTGCGGATCAGGTGGAGGCGCATATAGTAGGCGGCCCCGTCCGGATCATGGCGCTCGAGGGCCGAGAGGATGTGCTCGTGCTCGGTCACGGGCTCCCAGAGCCGGTCACGCGCGAGCAGCGGCAGGCGGTGCAGCTCCAGCATGACGCCCGTGATCATGTCGTAGATGCCGGCGAACATCTTGTTGCCGGCATAGCCCACGAGGAGGCGGTGGAAGGCGAGGTCGATCCGGGCGCTGGCCTCGAGGTCCTGATCGCGCATCGCCGCGCGCATCGCATCGAGGTTGGCGTGCAGCGCCCGCAGCTGGGCATCCGAGATGCGCGGTGCCGCGAGCCGGGCCGTGTAGGTCTCCATCAGCATGCGAAGCTGGAAGACGTCGGTCTCGGGAAACCGGTCACCGAAGCGCCAGTGCGGGGGCGCCGCCGCCATCGACGGGTCGCAGACGATGGCGCCGCGACCATGCTCGACCCGCACGAGGCCCAGCGTCTCCAGGACGCGGAGCGCCTCGCGCAGCGAGGTCCGGCTGATGTCGAACTCGAGCGCCAGGTCGCGCTGAGATGGCAGCTTTTGGCCGGGCTTGATGCGCCCGCTCAGGACGAGCTCCTGCAGCCGCCGCACCGTGGTCTCGGCCACCGGGAGGCGGTCCGTCGCCTCCTCCTCGACGGCGCAGCCGTCGGCGGCCCGAGGCGCCGCCGACGTCCCTGGCTCAGACGACATCACCTGGGAGGCTCGACCAAGAGCTGCGGTGCCATCTCGATCTCGACGCAATCCTGCGCCGACCCGTCCTGCCAGGACTGGACGAAGAAGAGGCCCTCGGCATCGAGGCCCACCATCGGATGATGCCAGACGCCCGCCCTGTAGATCACGCCGCTGCCGGGCTGGAGCAGAAACGCCTTGAGCGTGTCCAGGCGCGGCAGGCCCTCCTCGTCCGGCAGCGCCACGGCCAGCACGAAGCGGCCGCTGCGCATCGAGGCGATCACCTGATCGGAGTGGGGATGGCGCTCGAGCATGCCGAGCGTCAGCGGAAGCTTTTGCACCTGGGTCGCGAAGGCCGAGGTCACGAGCCGGCTGCCGGGGCGGTGATCGGTGGCGAAGACCGCGACGTCGTGCCGGTGCGCCGTGCCCAGATTGACCTCGAGCGGGGCGGGCGAGCGCGCCTCGATCATGAAGCCGTACGGCGCGAACGTCTCGGCGCTCGCAGGCACGGGCTCAAGAACCGGAAGACGGCTGCCCTGAGGTGTTTCAGTCAATGAACATCCCTGATCTGGTCAAAGCATCACGTCGCCGCCATTCGGCGAAAGCGTCTGCCCGCAATAATAGGAGCCGGCCTCGGATGCCAACAAAAGTGCCGTGGGCGCTATCTCGTCGACGGTGCCGAAGCGACCGGTCGGCAACTGTGCGAGCTTCATCGCCCGCCACTCGTCACTGAGGCCATTGAGGATCGCCGTCTCGACGGGACCGGGGGCGATCGCGTTGACCAGCACGCCGTGCGGCGCGCCCTCATAGGCCAGCGCACGCGTGAAGCCGACGATTCCGGCCTTGGCGGCGCAGTAGTGGGCGAGGCCCGGGGCACCCTTGTAAGCGAGCTGCGAGGCGATGTTGATGACCCGCCCCCACCTGCGCTCGATCATGCCGGCGAAGAACTGCTGCGTGACGAGAAAGGTGCCGCGGAGATGAACGCCGATCATCCGGTCCCATTGGGCGATGCTGAGATCGGTGAAGGCGACGTCGCCGCCGATGCCTGCGGCGTTGATGACGATGTCGACAGGCCCGAGCCGGCTCTGCACCGTGTCGGCCATCCGGGCAACCGCATCCGGATCGGCGATGTCGCACGCCACGGCGATGGCGGCCCGGCCGTCGGCCTCGAGCCGGGCGGTGATGGCCGCCATCTCGTCGCGGGCGATGTCGGCGATCGCGACCTTGGCGCCATGGCGCGCGAAGAGCTCGACGATGGCACCGCCGATGCCGCGGCTGCCGCCGGTGACGAGCGCTGTCCGCCCGTCGAGGGAGAAGTCCTTCATGCCTGTCCTTTCCTGCAGCACGCCGGCAGCGCTCACGCGGTCACCGGCTCGCCCGCCTCGATCCACGCGGCGTAGGCCCGGATGCCCTCCTCGAGGCCGTAGCGCGGCGCGTAGCCCAGGTCCGCCCGGGCGGCACCGATGTCGAAGGTCTCCTGCTCGTTGTCGAGCGGGTCGGGGCCCGGCGCGAGACGCACCTCGGCCTGCGGCAGCACGCCCTTCGCGACCTCGGCGATCTCTGCCAGCGTCAGCTGGGTGCCGCCCGTGACGTTGTAGCTGCGCCGCGGCAGCGAGGCCGCATCGAGCGCCAGCACGAGGGCCGAGACGGCATCCTCGACATAGATGTACTGGCGACGGAAATCCTGCCCGAAGGGCTTCACGGTGGGCCGCGACGCCCGCGCGTCCTCGATCATCGTGCGGATGAAGCAGTCCGTCCGCCGCCTCGGGCCATAGACCCAGGAGAAGCGCAGCGAGACGCCGTCGACCCGGTGCTGCAGGGCGTAGGCGTTGACCAGCTGCTCGCTCGCGACCTTGCTGGCGCCGTAGACGCTCGAGGGCGCCATCGGCACGTCCTCGGGCACAGGTCCAGGCGGCGTCGGGCCGTAGGCGCTTGTCGAGGAGCAGAAGACGAAGCGGCGCAGCCCGTGGATGCGCGCAGCCTCGAGCAGGTTGGCCGTGCCGACGACGTTGACCATCACGATGGAGTAGGGATTGTCGCTGCGCCACCATCGGGCCCGAGAAGGCCCCGCAATGGACGATGCTGGTGACGCCATGCCCGGCGATCAGCGCGTGCAGGCGGTGGATGTCGCCCACATCCGCCTCGACGAGATCGATCCCGTCGGCGGTGCGCGCCATCCGGTCGATCGGCACGACCTTCGTGCCACGCGCCTCGAGCCGACCGCGCAGCGCATGGCCGATCAGCCCACCAGCGCCCGTCACCAGAACGACCTCGTCCTCCATCATGAAGCCTCCGCTCTTTGTGGTCCTGCGTCCGCCGGGGCGCCGGCGGCCGCCTGCTCGATCGGCAGCTCGGCCGCGAGCAGGGTTCGCGTGTAGTCCTCGGCGGGATGGGCGAAAATGTGCTCCGTCTCGCCATGCTCGACGATCTTGCCGTTGCGCATCACGGCCACCTGATGCGCGAGCGAGCGGACCGAATTGAGATCGTGGGTGATGAAGAGGGCGGAGAGGCCCATCTCCCGCTGCAGCTTGCGCACGAGGTCGATGATCTGCGCGCGCACGCGGATGTCGAGGGCGGTCGTCGGCTCGTCGAAGACGACGAAATCGGGCGAGGTGGCAAGCGCGCGGGCCATGCCGACGCGCTTCTGCTCGCCGGCCGTGAGCTCGTGCGGATAGACGTCGGCGAGACGTGCCGGAAGCTGGACCATGTCAAGCAGCTCGCGCACCCGCCGCTGGCGATCGGCCCCCTTGCGACCCTCGAGCTTCAGCGCCTCGGCCACGAGATGGCGCACGGGCCAGCGCGGGTTGAGCGCGACATAGGGCTCCTGGAACACCATCTGGAGGCGCCGCCGCAGCTTGCGGAACTGCTGCTCGGGCAGCCTGGTCACGTCCTCGCCGTCGAAGAGAACGCTGCCCTCGTCGGGCTCGAGCAGGTGGACGAGGCATTGGCCGACGGTGGTCTTGCCCGAGCCGCTCTCGCCCACCAGCGCCAGGGTCTGGCCGCGCCCGACCTTGAACGAGACACCGTCGACGGCGCGCACGACCTCGCGCGTGCCGGCGATCGGAAAGTGCTTCACCAGCCCTGCGACGTCGAGGAGCGGCGGCCCGGCCGCGGGCGCCCCCTGCCCCGCGGCCCCGACCCCGGCCGCCGCCGGCGCGGCCTCGATCGGGACCGGCCGGGCCTTGGCCGCGTCCAGAAGGGCGGCGCTGTAGCTGTCCTGCGGCCGGCGCAGGAACGCGCCCACCCGCTCGAGCTCGACGATGCGGCCCTTGCGCATGATCGCGACGCGGTCGCAATACCGGGCGATGATGCCGAGATCGTGGGTGATCAGGACGACGCCGAGGCCCAGGCTCCTGCTGCGCTCCGCAAGGAGGTCGAGCACCTGGACCTGGACGGTGGCATCGAGCCCGAGCGTCGCGTCGTCGGCAAGGATGATCTCGGGCCCCGAGACCATGGCCATCGCGATCACCACCCGCTGCGCCATGCCGCCCGAGAGCTGGTGCGGATAGGCGCGCGCCCGCCGCTCCGGATCGACGATCCCGACATCGCGCAGGAGGTCGACCGCGACCTCGAGCGCCGCGCGCCTGGATCCGCCGCGATGGGCCTCGTAGACCCGCGCTATCTGCACGCCGATCGTCTGCACCGGATCGAGGAGCGCCTTGGCGTTGGTGCCGATGAGCGCGATGCGCCCGCCGCGAAAGCGCCGCAGCTCCTCGCCCTTGAGATCGAGCACCGAGCGGCCCTGGAGGCGGATCGTCCCGGACCTGATGCGGCCGGCGCCGGGCAGCAGATTGATGAGGGCGCGTGCCAGGATCGACTTGCCGGCACCGGTCTCGCCGACGATGCCCAGAACCTCGTTGCGGGCGAGCGTAAAGCCGACGCCGTCGACGACGGGCTCCCCCTCGCCGAAGCCGACGGTGAGGTCGGCCACCTCGAGCAGCGGCGCCTCGGCGCTGGATGTCGTCACGCCCGGCGCCTCGTCGTGGGATCGGAAAGCTCGCGCGCGGCGTCGCCCAGAAGGGCGAAGGTCAGCACGGACACGACGATCGCCATGCCCGGAAAGAGCGAGACCCACCAGATACCGAGGATCATCTGCTGGGCGCCCGTGCTCACCATGAGCCCCCATTCGGGTGTCGGCATGCGCACGCCGGCGCCGATGAAGCTCAGGCCCGCGGTGAGGAGGATCGCCATGCCGATGCTGATCGAGATCTGCACGATGGCAGGCGTCAGCGCGTTGGGCAGGATGTGGCGGAACATGATCTCGAGATCGTCGGCGCCGCTGCAGCGCGCGGCGGCGACGAAGGGCCGCTCGCGCAGGGAGAGCACCTCCACACGGATGAGCCGGGCGAAGATCGGCAGGAAGAGGATCGCCAGCACGAGCGACACGTTCCAGATCTCCTGGCCCATGACGGAGACCAGCGCCATGCCGAGCACGAAGACCGGGAAGGACTGGACGAAGTCGAAGAGCCGCATCACGGCCGAGCAGGCGAGGTTGCGGTAGTAGCCGATCAAGAGGCCGATCGGGACGCCGACGACGAAGGCACCCGCCACCGCGACGATGCTGATCAAGAGATTGATGCGCGTCGCGAACACGATGCGCGAGTAGATGTCCATGCCCGAGACGTCGGTGCCGAGCCAGTGCGCCCAGGAGGGCGGCTGGAGCGAGGCCAGGGGATCGGCGTCGACGGGCGAATAGGGTGCGATCCAGGGCGCGAACACGATCGCCACGATCTGCAGGAGAAGAAGGGCGAGGCCGATCACCGCCCCCGGCCTCTTCAGGATGTGCCGGATCATGCCTGGATCCTGGGGTCGGCCAGCTCGTAGAGCACGTCGACGACGAGATAGACGAGGAGGATGAAGGTGGCGGCCACAAGGACGAAGCCCTGAAGGGCCGGGTAGTCGCTGTTGATCACGGCCTGGACCGCGTACTGGCCGAGGCCGCCCCAGGCAAAGATCGTCTCGACCAGGACGGCGGCGCCCAAAAGAAAGCCCGTAAGGAAGCCGACGAGCGTGATGATCGGCGGCAGGCAGTTGCGCAGCGCCATGCGGGTGATGACCCGCTCGGGCAGGCCGCTCGCCCGGGCATGGCGTATGAACTCGCTGCGGTAGATGTCGGCGAACACGCTCTGGGTCATCTTCATGAGCGCGCCGGCATTGACGATGGTGAGGGTGAGCACGGGCAGCACGAGCCGTGCAGCGGACGAGCGGAAGGCCGCCATGTTGCCGGCGATCAGGCTGTCGATCGTAAGGAAGCCCGTGACCTGCGGCGGCGGCGTGATGAAGGCATCGATCCGCCCGAACGGCGCCGGCGCCATGCCGGCCACGTGGAAGAAGAAGTAGATGAGCAGGAGCGCCACCCAGAAGTCCGGGATGGCGCCGGCGGCGAGGCCGTAGACCCGGCTTGCCACGTCGATCGAGCGTCCCGCGCGCACGACCGAGAGGACCGCCACCGACACGCCCACGATCACGGTGAGGATCATGGCGTAGGTGATGAGCTCGAGCGTAGCCGGGGCGCGATCCAGAAGGTCCGTCACGACCGGGTTGGAGGTGAACATCGAGACACCGAGATCGCCGTGGAGCACGTTGCCCGCATAGTGCACGAACTGGTGCCAGACCCCCTGGTCGAGCCCCAGGCGCTTGCGGAGCGCGGCGATCGCCTCCGGCGTCGCCATGTTGCCGAGCAGCAGGAGGGCCGGGTCGCCCGGCAGGAGGCGGACGAGGAGGAACGTGACGAGCACGACGCCGAACAGCTGCGGCACGACGGCCGTGATGCGGCTCAGGACGATCCGGAGCGGACGCGGCAGGAGGCGCCAGCTGAAAAGAGCTGCCATGTCGTCACGTTCCCCTTTCGGTAACAGGGCAACGGCCCCGTTACCTGCACGCTACTTGGAGAAGTCGTACCAGCTGTTGCCGTTGGGCGTGTACCAGGAGTAGCCTTTCACGTCCGAGCGTGTCGCCAGCTGATAGCCCGGGTTGAAGAGGAACACCCAGGGCGCTTCCTGCATGACGATCTCCTGCACCCGGGCCATGGCCTTGAGCCGCGCCGGCTCGTCGGTCGAGGTCAGGCTCTCGTCGATCAGCTTGTCGACCTCCTCGCTGTGGAAGTGCGAGTAGTCGATGAGCGAGTGGCTGTTGAGCCAGAGGTTCGCGACATAGGCGGCGTCGGGCACGATCGCCATGTCGCGGAAGAAGTACATCGGCATCTGGCCCTTGGTGTAGCGCTCGACCAGGGTCGAGGCCGGCATCTTCTGGAGCTCGACGTCGACGCCCGCCTTGGCGAACGCCGTCTTCAGGACGACCGCGATCTCCTCCTCGATCTGATCGCCGGTGCGATAGCCGAGCTCGGTCTTGAAGCCCTTGGGATAGCCCGCCTCGGCCAGCAGCTTCTTCGCTTTGTCGACATCGAGGTCGTAGTGGTAGTAGGCTTCGGTGAAGCCCGGATAGATCTCCGAGATCGGGCTCTTCGTGATTCGCGCCGTGTTGAAATAGATGCTCTTCAGGATCTGCTCGCGCGGCACTAGGTAGTTGAGCGCCTGCCGCACCTTCGGATCGTTGAACGGCTTGATGTCGTTGTTCATCTCGACGCGGTGGATATAGTTGCCGAAGACCTTGTGCACGGTGATGCCCGGGATCTTCTCGACCTGGGCGAGCTCACGCGGCAGCAGCCACTCGGCCACGTCGATCGAGCCCGCCTCGAGCGCCGCCAGCCGGTTGGCCGAGGTCGGCATCTCGCGGAAGACGACCCGCTTAAGCTTGGCCGGACCCCGATAGTAATAGGGATTGGCCTCGTAGTCGATCTCCTGGCCGGGCTGGTACTTCGTCACCTGGTAGGGCGCGAACGAGCCCGAGTGCGTGGCGAGCCAGCGCGAGGCCCAAGGGTCGTCCGCGGTGACGTGCTTCTTCACCTCGACGGCATCGATGATGCCCAGATCGTTGTTGACCCAGAGCCGCTCGATCAGCGGGGAAGGCTTGGGCAAGCTGACCTTGACGGTCATGTCGTCGATCTTCTTGAATGCGTCGTCGTAGCTCGTGATCTTCAGGACCTGGGTCATGTACCAGTAGAACGTGGCCTTGAGGTTCCAGCCGCGCTCGAATGTCCACATGAGGTCGTCGGCATTGAGCTCGTTGCCGACATAGCTCTTGACCCCCTTCCTGAGGTGGAAGGTGATCGAGGTCTTGTCCGACGCCACGTCCCAGCTCTCGGCGAGGCCGCCCACGATCTTGTCGAAGTTCTCGATCGAGGCGCCGCCCTCGCTCGGCTTCATCTCATAGGCGAGAAGGCGCTCGAAGATGTTGCGGCGCGCCTCGTGGCCCGCCTCGGTCGGCGGATACTCCTGGTCCAGCAATTCCGGTGTGCGGGGCCCGGCGACGAGAAGCACGTCCTTCGGCACCTGCGCCGTGGCCTGCCCATACGTCGCCGCCATCGCTGCCACCGCGATCAGCGGCACGACTCTCAACCGCTTCAGCATCGTTCCCTAGGCTCCCCCGTCGGTAGTGGTCTTACCACTTCATGATGACTCTGGTGCGCGTGCGGCCGGATGACGGCCGGGGCGCAAAGACTTCCCCGGCCCCGATGCACATCCTGTGCCAGGTGGCCGGGCCAGATTGGAAGCTGGACCGACCAGCTTCATGCCAGAGGGCCGGCCCACGCCGGCAGCCGCCGCAGCCCACAACCGCGCCAGCTGGCGCCCATTTTCGCGGCAGACGCCAGGGCGGCCGCCGGCATGCTCAGTCGCGGCGGGTCCCGTCGACGAAGGGGTTCTCGACGGAGCTCGTGGCGGGTGCCGGTCCGCGCGGCTCGCGGATCATGTCGATGAGCGCACGCAGCGCGGCCGGCACCTGGCGGCGGCTGGGATAGTGGAGAAAAAGGCCCTCGAAGACCGGCGACCAGTCTTCCAGCACGCGGACGAGCTGACCCGAGCGCAGGAAGACCTCCGCACGGGCGGCGATGGTGTAGACGAGCCCGAGGCCGTCGACAGCGGCGCGCACGGCCAGATCCGGCTCGGTGACGGTCATGCGGCCGTTGACGGCGATCCGCCGCGCCCTGCCGCCCCGCTCGAAGGGCCATTCGAACACGTCGCCGTCCATGCCGCGGCGGTACTGGATGCAGCTGTGATGGACCAGGTCGTCGGGCGTGCGCGGGGCGCGCCGCTGGGCCAAGTAGGACGGGGCCCCGACCACCGCCACCTGCATCGGGCCCATCACGCGGGCGACGATCATGTCGGCCGCCGCCCGGTCCCGACTGGCGATCCCCGCATCGAAGCCGCGCGCCACGATGTCGACCGGGCCGTCCTCCACGGCGAGCTCGAGGTGGACCTCGGGATAGGTCGCAAGGAAGCGGACCCAGATCGGCGCGATGACGGCGGTGGCGGCCGTGTGGGTCGCGCAGATCCGCAGCCGACCGTAAGGCCGATCCCGGCCCTGGTGCGCGTCCTCCATGGCACCCGTGATCTGGTCGATCGCCGGCCGCAGGCGCTCGAGCAGGCGATAGCCCGCATCGGTCAGGGAGACATTGCGCGTCGTGCGATTGAGGAGCCGCACGCCCAGCCGCTCCTCCAGGTTGCGCATCGTGTGGCTGAGCGCCGAGGGTGTCACGCCCAGCCGCGAGGCCGCGGCCTTGAAGCTGAGCTGCTCGGCCACGGCGACGAAGCCGGCGAGATCGGCGAGATCGCCACGGCGCATTCGTGAGCTTCCCTCAGCAGTGAATGAAAGAGATATAGGATTTTCAACTTGATCCGCCACCAATAGCTTCCCGCCCCGCAGCTTCAGGCATGCAAGGAGGCCTTCTTGGCCCTCGACCAGGAGACGATCCCGGCGCGCCCGGACCCCGCCGAGGAAGCGTCGTCAGGATCGGACGTCATGCGGGACCGGCCGGGCGCCCCGACCGGGACCGGATTCGCGCCGCCCAGGCCGGCGCCATCCCCGCGCCCGCGCCGCCGCCGGCTGTCGCGCCGCCAGATCGTGCGCCTGACACTGCTCATGCTGCTGCCGATAGCGCTCGTCATCGGCGGCTATTGGTACGTCACCGGCGGCCGGGACGTGTCGACCTACAATGCCTATGTCGACGCCGACAAGGTTGGCGTCTCGACCGACGTCTCGGGCATCGTCAAGGAGATCGACGTCCAGGAGAACGAAAGCGTCGCAGCCGGCCAGGTGCTGTTTCGGCTCGACGACCGGCCCTTCCGCTACGCGCTCGACAAGGCGCAGGCCCAGGTCGGCATGGTCCGGGAGGACCTGAACGCGCTCAAGGCCAACTACCGGGACATGAAGGCGCAGATCAAGCAGGCAGAGGACGACATCGACTACTACCAGATGCAGTTCGACCGGCAGCAGAAGCTCTTGAGCACGCGCGTCACCTCGAGATCCACCTACGACACGGCGCACCGGGACCTGCAGAACGCGCAGCAAAAGCTGGTGTCCCTCACCCAGCAGCTGGCCGCCATCGCGGCCAATCTCAACGACACGCCGGATGGGCCGGTCGAGGAGAATCCGCGCTACCTCGAGGCGATGGCGCAGCGCGACGAGGCCGCCCGCGAGCTCGACCACACGATCGTGAAGGCGCCCTTCGCCGGCGTCGTGACGGACGTCCCCTCGCTGGCGGTCGGCAAGTCGCTGCCGGCCTCCACCACCGCCTTCTATCTCGTCGCCACGGACCATGTCTGGGTCGATGCGAACCCGAAGGAGACGCAGCTCACCTATGTGCGGCCGGGGCAGCGCGTGACGGTGACGGTCGACACCTATCCGGACTATGTGTGGCAGGGCACGGTCGAGAGCATCAGCCCGGCCGCGGCGCAGGAGTTCTCCCTGCTGCCGGCCGAGAACACGAGCGGCAACTGGGTGAAGGTGGTGCAGCGGATTCCGATGCGCGTGCGGCTCGACACGAGCGGGAGGGGCCTGCCGCCGCTTCGCGCCGGGATGAGCGTCGAGGTCAGCGTCGACACCGGCCATGAGCGCGGCCTGCCGCACTTCCTGGCGGCGCTCCTCGGCACAGGCCACAAGGGAGCCTGATGGCCGCCGATCGGGCCGGCGGCGACGGCCTTCGCCTGGCGATCACCGTCTGCGTGATCCTCGCCACCATCATGCAGGCGCTGGACACGACCATCGCCAATGTGGCCCTGCCCTATATCCGCGGCAGCGTCTCGGCGAGCCAGGACCAGATCAACTGGGTCCTGACCTCCTACATCACGGCCGCGGCCATCATGACGCCCCCCACCGGCTTCCTCGCCGGGCGGTTCGGGCGCAAGCGCCTCTTCCTCGCCTCGGTCGCGGGCTTCACCCTCGCCTCGATGCTGTGCGGCATGGCGCAGAGCCTGACCGAGATCGTGCTCTTCCGCGTCCTGCAGGGCATGTTCGGCGCGGCGCTGGTGCCCCTCTCGCAGGCCGTGCTGTTCGACATCTATCCGAAGGAGAAGCACGGCTCGGCGATGGCGCTTTTCGGGGTGGCGGTGATGGTGGGCCCGATCCTGGGGCCCATCCTCGGCGGCTGGCTCACCGAGAGCTACAGCTGGCGCTGGGTTTTCTACATCAACCTGCCGATCGGCTGCCTCGCCTTTCTCGGCATCACCACCTTCCTTCCCGAGACGGCCAAGAACAACAATGCGCGGCTCGACTGGCTCGGCTTCGGCTCGCTCAGCATCGCCATCGGCGCTTTTCAGATGATGCTCGATCGCGGCGAGCAGCTCGACTGGCTCAGCTCGGGCGAGATCATCATCGAGGCGATCATCGCCGCCTCTGCCTTCTACATCTTTCTCGTCCACACCTTCACGGCCGAGGCACCCTTCGTGCGGCCGGCCCTGTTCCGCGACCGCAACTTCGCGGCCGGCACGCTCTTCATCGCCATCGTCGGCGTGACCTACTACGCCTCGCTGGCGCTGCAGCCGCCCTATCTGCAGGACCTCATGGACTACCCGATCGTCACCGCCGGCCTCGTGATGGGGCCGCGCGGGTTCGGCACCATGATGGCGATGATGGTGGCAGGCCGGCTGATCGGGAGGCTCGACACCCGCCTCATCCTGGGCATCGGCCTCGGGCTCACGGCCTGGTCCTTCTACGAGATGACCGGATGGACGCCAGACGTGTCCCAGGAGGCCATCGTCCTCATCGGCGTGGTTCAGGGCGCCGGCCTGGGCTTCCTCTTCGTTCCGCTCAGCACGGCCACGCTCTCGACGCTGACCACCCAGCAGCGCACCGAGGGCGCGGGCTTCTACAACCTCTCGCGCAATATCGGCTCGAGCGTCGGCATCTCCGTCGTCTCGAGCCTGCTAACGCGGAACACGCAGATCAACCATGCGGAAATCGCGCAGCACATCACGGCGGTCAATCCGGGCCTGGCGAGCCCGTCGGTCGAGCAGTTCTGGAGCCCGATGACCGCCGCCGGGCGTGCCGCTCTCAACGCCGTGATCACCCAGCAGGCGCAGATCATCGCCTATGTCGACGACTACAAGCTCCTGATGCTGGCCGTGCTGGCCGTGGTCCCGCTGCTCGTCGTGTTCAAGAGAGCCCCCCGGCACGCCGCGGCGGACCACACGGCGATCGTCGACTAGGGCCTCGTGGCGCACAAAGACCGCCCACAATCCCCGCCTCGCGGCCTCTCGAAGAGAAATCCCGCGTTAGCGTGAGAATCTCACGCCGTATCGATCGGCACAAGTGAGATTCCGTACACTCTGTGTTGATCCATCCGCACTTCGCTTGCGATTGAAATTTCCTGCCGCCCGTACATATCGGTCGCTGTTGATATAGTCTTATAAGATGGCCATAGAGATGCGTAGATGGAATAGAGCCCCTCGATTGCTCTCGTCTCTACTTGCAGCGGGCTTGACTGCCGGCGGGCTGGCTTTCGCCGCGGCGCACGACGGCGGCCTCGCCGCCTCTCCCACGGCACCCCGGCCGTCGCGCGCGGACGGGAGCAGCCACGAGATGCTGTGCGTCACCCATCGGAGCTTCTGCGAGACGGCCTCGGATCTGCCGCACGGCAGCCCGTGCAGCTGCGTCGACGGTCTCGAGGGCAACGTTCCCGGGCGCGCCTGGTCGCTGGACGAGATCCTGGCACAGCCCGATCTTCTGACGGGCGGGCCCGGCAGCGATCGATGACGGGCCGGGCCCACGCTGCGACCTGCCCCTCGCCCAGGCGCCATCCTCACTGACGCCACGACACCCGCCCCATCCTCCCAAGCTGCCGATGCGGCACCAAGCGCCTTGCCAGATCGGCAGATGGTGGTGTCGATGGCCTTCCGGGGACCAAGGGGAGAGCGCTCGGCCAGCACGAGCGCCGGGAGCGATGTCGGCAGAGAGTTGGGGCTCATGAGCCGCGGATTTCGGATCGGGCTGATCGTCGTCGTGCTGGCCGCCCTGGGTGCCGGCGGCTGGCTCTGGCTGGCCAGGCAGCGAGACAGCCTTCCGGAAGGATTCGCCAGGGCGAACGGCCGGATCGAGGCGGATCGGATCGACGTGGCGACGAAGTTCGCCGGGCGCGTGGCCGAGGTGCTGGTCGACGAAGGCCAGATGGTCAAGCAGGACCAGGTGATCGCCCGCATGGACTCGACGGCGCTCGAGGCGCAGGTGCGCGCCTCCGAGGCGGCGGTCAACCAGGCCGAGCACGAGCTCGTCCAGGCGCACTCGCTGGTCATCCAACGGCAGGGCGAGCTGGACCTCGCGACGGCCGAGCTGCATCGATCGGAGACCCTGGCCGGCCGTGGCTATGCCACGGGCGAGACGCTGGACCAGCGACGCTCGGCGCAGATCACGGCGGGGGCGGCGCTCAACACCGCCAAGGCGCAGGTGAGCTCGGCCGAGGCGGCGATCGAGGCGGCCAAGGCGAGCCTCGCGGCGCTCAGGGCCAACCTTGCGGACTACACGCTGACGGCACCCCGCCAGGGCCGCGTGCAGTACCGGCTGGCCGAGCCGGGCGAGGTGCTGGCGGCGGGCGGCCGGGTCGTCTCGCTCCTCGATCTCACCGACGTCTACATGGACGTCTATCTGCCGACCGACGAGGCAGGTCGGCTGGCGCTGGGTGCGGAGGCGCGGATCATCCTCGACGCGGCGCCGCAATATGTGATCCCGGCCAAGGTCACCTTCGTCGCCTCGGAGGCCCAATTCACGCCCAAATATGTCGAGACGCAGAGCGAGCGCGAGAAGCTGATGTTCCGCGTGCGCCTGCAGATCCCGGTCGACATCCTGCTGAAATACCAAGAGGTGGTGAAGACCGGCGTGCCGGGCGTGGCGGTGGTGCGCATCGTCAAGAGCGCGCCCTGGCCGGAATCGCTGGCGGTCAAGCTGCCGTGACGCTGCCGGCCGAGCCGATCGCCGCGCTGGAGGGCGTGACGCATCGCTATGGCGGCACCCTGGCGCTGGACGGCGTGTCGTTGGCGATCCCGGCGGGACGGATGGTGGGGCTCGTCGGGCCCGACGGGGTCGGCAAGTCGACGCTTTTGGGGCTCGTCGCAGGCGTGCGCCGGCTGCAGACGGGCAAGGTCACCGTACTCGGTGGGCCGATGGGCGATGCGCGCCACCGGAACGCGGTCTGCGCCCGGATCGCCTACATGCCGCAAGGCCTGGGGAGGAACCTCTACCCCACGCTCTCCGTCCGCGAGAACGTCGACTTCTTCGGGCGGCTCTACGGCCAGTCCGCGGCCGAGCGCAGCGAGCGCATCGACGAGCTTTTGAGGGGCACGGGCCTCGATCCCTTCGCCGATCGCCAGGCCGGCAAGCTCTCGGGCGGGATGAAACAGAAGCTGGCGCTGTGCTGCGCGCTGATCCACGACCCCGACCTCTTGATCCTCGACGAGCCGACGACGGGCGTGGACCCGCTCTCGCGGCGCCGCTTCTGGGAGCTGATCCAGCGCCTGCGGCAGCGCCGGCCGGGCGTGAGCGTCGTCGTCGCCACCGCCTACATGTCGGAGGCGGAGAGCTTCGAGCATCTGATCGCGATGCATGGCGGGCGCGTCCTGGCCGAGGGCTCGCCCGAGGCCCTCATGGCCCAGGCCGGCGGCGACACGCTCGAGGCTGCTTTCATCGCCCTCCTGCCGGAGGCGGCACGGCGGGGGCACCGTGTGGTGACGCTGCCGCAGCGCCAGCCCCGGCCGGGCCCGCCGGCAATCGAGGCCTCGGGCCTCACCATGCGCTTCGGCAGCTTCACGGCCGTCGACCATGTGAGCTTTCGCATCGAGCCCGGCGAGATCTTCGGATTTCTCGGCTCGAACGGCTGCGGCAAGACCACCACGATGAAGATGCTGACGGGCCTTCTCACCGCCAGCGAGGGCGAGGCGCGGCTCTTCGGCAGGCCCATCGATGCGGACGGCATGGCGGCACGCCGGCGCGTCGGCTACATGTCGCAGTCCTTCTCGCTCTATGCCGAGCTGACGGTGCGGCACAATCTGGAGCTGCACGCCCAGCTTTTTCATCTGCCCAAGGAGCAGCGGACCGCCCGTGTCGCGGAGCTGATCGAGCGGTTCGACCTCGGCGAGTCGGCGGGCGAGGTACCCGAGAGCCTGCCGCTGGGCGTGCGCCAGCGCCTCCAGCTCGCCGTGGCGGTGCTGCACAAGCCCGAGATCCTGATCCTCGACGAGCCCACCTCCGGCGTCGATCCGATCGCCCGCGACGGTTTCTGGGCGCTGCTGATCGAGCTGTCCCGCCAGGACGGTGTCACGATCTTCATCTCGACCCACTTCATGAATGAGGCGGAGCGCTGCGATCGCATTTCGCTGATGCATGCCGGCAAGGTGCTGGCCCAGGGCACTCCGGAGGCGCTGCGCCGACAGCACGGAGGCGGCTCGCTCGAGGAGGCGTTCATCGCCTGCCTCGAGGCCGCCGGGGCCGAGGCCGTGACCGAAGCCCGGCCGCCCGAGCTGCCCTCGCCGGTGAGGCAGCCTGCGCCGGGCCGAGGCGGGCTCTCGCCGTCACGGATCTGGGCCTTCGCCAGGCGCGAGGCGATGGAGATCGCGCGCGACCCCATCCGCATCGCCTTCGCCCTTTTGGGCCCGCTCGTCCTGATGCTGGCGATCGGCTTCGGCATCACCTTCGACGTCGAGCGGCTGTCCTACGCCGCCCTCGACGAGGACCGCTCGCGCGAGAGCGAGATGCTGCTCGAGGCGCTTTCGAGCTCGCGCTACTTCGCCCAGCGCCCGCCGCTCGCGAGCTTCGCCGATCTCGACCGTCGGATGCGGGCCGGCGAGATCTCGCTCGCCATCGTGGTACTGCCGAGCTTCGGGCGCGACCTCCTGACCGGACGCACGCCCGAGGTGGGCGTGTGGCTCGACGGCTCCAACACAAACCGGGCCGAGACCGTCCGCAGCTACGCGCAGGGCGTGCTCTCGTCCTACCTGGCCGACCTTGCGATGCGCGAGACCGGCGAGACGCCGAGCTACTACCCGGCGAGCGTCGAGCCGCGCTTTCGCTACAACCAAGCCTTCCGCTCCCAGTACGCCATCCCGCCGGGCGTGCTGATGATGCTCTTGATCATGATCCCGGCGATGCTGACGGCCCTGGGCGTGGTGCGCGAGAAGGAGCTGGGCTCGATCGTCAACCTCTATGCGGCGCCGGCCGGGCGCCTCGAGTTCCTGCTGGGCAAGCAGCTGCCCTATGTGGCCCTCGCGATGATGAGCTTTGCCCTCCTGGTGCCGATGATGCTGGCAGTCTTCGGCCTGGACCTGCCGGGCAGCGTGCCGGCATTGACCCTGGGGGCCCTGGTTTACGTCACGGCCGCCACGGGCTTCGGGCTCGTCGTCTCGACCTTCGTGCGCTCGCAGATCGCCGCGATCTTCGCGAGCGCCATCGTCGTCATGATCCCGACGGTCAACTTCTCCGGCATGCTCTATCCGGCATCGACGGTGACCGGCGCCGGTGCCGTGGTCGGCCACGCCTTTCCGGCCCTCTACTTCCAGCAGATCAGCGCCGGCGTCTTCAACAAGGGCCTGGGCTTTGCGGCCCTGCTGCCGAGCATCCTGGCCCTGATCGGCTTCTGCTTCGCCTTTTGGGCCATCGCGACCCTGCTGCTGAGCCGCCAGGAGCGCTGAGCCGATGGAGCGGATCGCCAACGTCTACAGGCTGGGCATCAAGGAGATCTACAGCCTGCTGGCCGATCCCGTGCTCATGGGCCTCATCGTCTTCACCTTCACCTTCTCGGTCTACAGCGTCGCGCACAACGTCCAGACCGAGCTCCGCAACGCCTCGATCGCGATCGTCGACGAGGACCATTCGGTGCTGTCGACAGCGATCGCCGGCGCCTTTCTGCAGCCTTATTTCCAGCCGCCCAGGCTGATCGACATCAAGGCGGTGGACGCCGCCATGGACGCCGGCCGCTACACCTTCGTGCTCGACATCCCACCGGGCTTCGAGAAGGACGTGCTGGCCGGGCGCGATCCCGTCCTGCAGCTCAATGTCGATGCGACCGCGATGACGATCGCCGGCACCGGCGCCGGCTACATCCAGAGCATCGTCAACACCGAGCTCCTGACGTTTGTCGGCCGTGCCGAGGGCAAGGCGGGCGCGCCCGTGAGCCTGCAGATCCGCGCCATGTACAACCCGAACCTCCATTCGAGCTGGTTCCTCGCGGTCATGCAGATCCTGGACAATGTGACCGTGCTGGCGATCATCCTGGGCGGTGCCGCCGTGATCCGCGAGCGGGAGCACGGCACGCTCGAGCATCTGCTGGTCATGCCGGTGACGTCCTGCGAGATCATGCTGGCGAAGATCTGGGCCAACGGCCTCGTCATCGTGATCGCGGCCCTGCTGTCGCTGGAGATCGTCGTCCAGGGCCTCTTGGGCATACCCATCGCGGGCTCGCTCGCCCTCTTCGCGCTCGGTGCTGGCGTCTATCTCTTTGCGATCATGGCGCTGGGCATCCTGCTCTCGACGATCGCCACGACCATGCCGCAGTTCGGCCTCCTCTCGATCCCCGTCTTCGTCGTGATGAACATGCTCTCGGGCGGCCGGACACCGATCGAGAGCATGCCGCCTCTCCTGCAAAGCGCGGTGCAGGTTCTCCCCTCGGCCCATTTCGTCACCTTCGCCCAGGCCGTGCTCTACCGCGATGCCGGCCTGGGCATCGTCTGGCCCCAGCTGCTCGGCATGGCGCTGCTCGGCGCCGTCTTCTTCATCCTGACCCTGCGTCGCTTCCGCGCGACCCTGGCAGCAGCGCGCTAGACGAAGCCTGCGGGCAGCGGGCCGCCCGGCCGACAGGCGGCATTTATGCTTTCTTTATAGGGCGCCGCCGCGATGCCCATCGCGCCTTTAGCGGCCCGGTCGTACCTCACTGCCACAGCCGAACAGGCAGTGAGACTTTCGATGCTCGATCTCTTGATGGTGGCGCTGATCGTCGGCGGCTTCGCCCTGATGGCCCTTTATGTGGCCGCGTGCGAGCGGGCCTGAGACCATGATCCTCGACCTCACGCTGGGCAGCCTCTGCGCCGTCGATCATCCTCGTCTACCTGCTCCTGGCCCTGCTGCGGCCCGAGTGGTTCTGAGGAGCGGCCCGACTATGACCGTTCTCGGCTGGATCCAGATCCTCGTCTTCGCCGGCATCGTCGCAGCGCTCGTGCTGCCGCTCGGCGCCTACATGACGCAGGTGTTCGAGGGCGAGCGCACGTTCCTCACGCCCGTCGTGGCACCCGTCGAGCGGCTGCTCTACCGGCTGGCCGGCATCGATCCCGGGCGCGAGCAGTCGTGGGTCGACCTACGCTCTGGCGATGCTGGCGCTCAACCTCGTCGGCTGTCTTGCGGTCTACGCGCTGCAGCGGCTCCAGCACGCCCTACCGCTTCAACCCCGAGGGCCTGGGACCGGTCGCTCCCGACCTGGCCCTCAACACGGCGGTCAGCTTCGTGACCAACACGAACTGGCAGAACTACGCCGGCGAGAGCACGCATCGCGCTACTTCGTGCAGATGGCGGCGCTCACCGTTCAGAACTTCCTCTCCGCCGCGACCGGCATGGCGCTGGCCCTAGCGCTGATCCGCGGCTTTGCCCGGCGGTCGGCGAATGGCATCGGCAATTTCTGGGCCGACATCACGCGCGCCACGCTCTACCTGCTGCTGCCGATCTCGCTGGTGGCGGCACTCCTCTTCGTCTGGCTCGGCGTGCCGCAGACCTTGGCTCCCTACGCCGCATGCGACCACGCTCGAGGGCGCCCAGCAGACGATCGCGCTGGGCCCGGTGGCCTCCCAGGAGGCCATCAAGCTGCTGGGCACCAACGGCGGCGGCTTCTTCAACGCCAACTCCGCGCATCCCTTCGAGAACCCGACGCCGCTTCTCGAACCTCGTCCAGCTCGTGCTGATCTTCGCCATCGGCGCCGGGCTCACCAACGTCTTCGGCCGCATGGTGGGCGACCAGCGGCAGGGCTGGGCCATCCTTGCCGCCATGGGCTTGCTTTTCCTCGCCGGCGTCGCGCGTCACCTACTGGGCCGAGGCCCAGGGCAATCCGGCGCTCACGGCGCTCGGCGTCGAGAGCGCGGCCTCGCCGCTGCAGCCGGGCGGCAACATGGAGGGCAAGGAGACGCGCTTCGGCATCGTCGGCTCCGCCCTCTTCGCCACCGTGACGACCGACGCCTCGTCGCGGCGCCGTCAACGCGATGCACGACAGCTTCACGCCCTTGGGCGGGATGATCCCGCTCGTCAACATCGACCTCGGCGAGATCATCGTCGGCGGTGTCGGCGCCGGGCTCTACGGCATGCTGCTGTTCGTCGTCATCACGATCTTCGTGGCCGGCCTGATGGTCGGGCGCACGCCCGAATATGTGGGCAAGAAGCTCGAGGCGCGCGAGGTCAAGATGACGATGCTGGCCGTGCTCGTCCTGCCCCTCTTCTTCCTCGGCCTCACCGCGATCGCCGCGGTGGTGCCGGCGGGCCAGGCCGGCATCGCGAACCGCGGGCCCGCACGGCTTCACCGAGATCCTCTATGCCTTCAGCTCCGCCACCGGCAACAACGGCAGCGCCTTCGCCGGGCTCTCGGCCGACAGCCTCTTCTACGACCTCACCCTGCGCGCTCGCGATGCTGGCGGGCCGGTTCATGGTGATCGTCCCGATGCTGGCGGTCGCAGGCTCGCTCGCGGCGAAGAAGAGACTGCCCGCGACGGGCGGGAGCCTTCCCACGCACGGGCCGCTGTTCGTCGGGCTGCTCGTCGGCGTCATCCTCATCGTGGGCGGCCTCACCTTCTTTCCGGCGCTGGCGCTGGGCCCGATCCAGGAGCACCTCGCCATGAACGCCGGCCTCCTCTACTGATCGCGGAGCCAGCGCATGCACGGCCAAGGCCCGCAGGCGGGCGCCGTCGATCCCGATGCTCGACCCGGCGATCCTCGCCCCCGCCATCGTCCAGTCGCTCAAGAAGCTCGACCCGCGGTTGATGGCCCGCAATCCGGTGATGTTCGTGGTCGAGATGGTCGTGGCGCTCACCACGGTGCTGTTCCTGCGCGACCTCCTGAGCGGCCGCGGCCATCTGGGGTTCTCGTTCCAGATCGTCCTTTGGCTCTGGTTCACGCTTCTCTTCGCCAACCTCGCCGAGGCCGTGGCCGAGGGCCGCGGCAAGGCCCAGGCGGCGACCCTGCGTCGCGCCAAGACCGAGACCGTGGCCAAGCTCCTGGCGTCGCCCGATGCCGTCGAGCTGGCAGGAGGTGCCCGCGCATCGCGTCTCAAGGTCGGCGATGTCGTGCTGGTCGAGACGGGCGACCTGATCCCGAGCGACGGCGAGGTCGTCGAGGGCGTGGCCTCGGTCAACGAGGCCGCGATCACCGGCGAATCGGCGCCCGTGATCCGCGAGAGCGGCGGCGACCGCTCGGCCGTCACCGGCGGCACGCTCGTCACGTCCGACTGGATCAAGGTCCGCATCACCGCAGCGCCGGGCTCGACCTTCCTCGACCGGATGATAGCCCTGGTCGAGGGCGCCAAGCGCCAGAAGACGCCCGAACGAGATAGCGCTCAACATCCTCCTCGCCGGCATGACCCTGATCTTCGTCGTCGCGGTGGTGACGATCCCGAGCTTTGCCGCCTATGCCGGCGGCACGATATCGGTCCTGGTCCTGGCCGCGCTCTTCGTCACCCTGATCCCGACCACGATCGGCGCGCTGCTCTCGGCCATCGGCATCGCCGGCATGGACCGCCTCGTGCGCTTCAACGTGCTCGCCATGTCCGGGCGCGCGGTCGAGGCTGCGGGCGACGTCGACACGCTGCTGCTCGACAAGACCGGCACGATCACGCTGGGCAACCGGCAGGCGACCGAGCTCGTGCCGGTGGGCGGCACGACCGAGCGCGAGCTCGCCGATGCGGCCCAGCTCTCCTCGCTGCCCGACGAGACGCCCGAGGGCCGCTCGATCGTCGTGCTGGCCAAGGAGCGCTACGGCATCCGCGGCCGCGACATGGCGCCCCTGAACAGCCCGCTTCGTGCCGTTCACGGCGCAGACCCGCATGAGCGGCATCGATCTCGAGCGGCCCGAGCCCGGCGGCCGCGGCGGCGCGTCCACCGCCTCCACCGCCCTCACCTCGATCCGCAAGGGTGCTGCCGACGCGGTCCTGGCGCATGTTCGCGCGCAGGGAGGCAGGGCCGACCGGGCCACGGAGGCCGAGGTGCGGCAGATCGTCGAGCGGATCGCCAAGGCGGGCGGCACGCCCCTCGTGGTGGCGCAGGACGCGCGCCTGCTGGGCGTCATCCATCTCAAGGACATCGTCAAGGGCGGCATCAAGGAGCGCTTCGCCGAGCTCAGGGCGATGGGTATCCGCACCGTGATGATCACGGGTGACAACGCGCTGACGGCAGCGGCGATCGCGGCCGAGGCCGGGGTGGACGACTTCCTGGCCCAGGCGACGCCCGAAGCCAAGCTCGAGCTGATCCGGCGCGAGCAGGCCCAGGGCAAGCTCGTGGCGATGTGCGGGGACGGGACGAACGACGCGCCGGCGCTGGCCCAGGCCGATGTGGGCGTCGCCATGAACACCGGCACGATGGCGGCGCGCGAGGCCGGCAACATGGTCGATCTCGACAGCGATCCGACCAAGCTCATCGAGATCGTGGCGATCGGCAAGCAGCTGCTGATGACCCGCGGCGCCCTCACCACCTTCTCGATCGCCAACGACGTCGCCAAATATTTCGCGATCATCCCGGCGATGTTCGTCGCCTTCTACCCGCAGCTCCAGGCGCTCAACGTCATGGGCCTGCGCTCGCCGCAAAGCGCCATCCTCTCCGCCATCATCTTCAACGCGCTCGTCATCGTCGCCCTGATCCCGCTGGCCCTGCGCGGCGTGCAGTATCGCCGGGTGAGCCCGGCCGCCCTGCTGCGCTGGAACCTCCTGATCTACGGCCTGGGCGGCCTCGTCGTGCCGTTCGTCGGCATCAAGGCGATCGACATGCTCGTCACCGCCCTGGGCCTTGCCTGAGGACTTCCCGATGCTGCGCCAGCTCCGCCCCGCCCTCGTGCTTCTCGTCGCGATGACGATCCTGACCGGGCTCGTCTATCCTCTCGCCGTCACCGGCATCGCCCGGGCCATCTTCCCCTGGCAGGCGGGTGGAAGCCTCGTGCAGCGGGACGGCCAGGTGATCGGCTCGGCGCTGATCGGCCAATCCTTTGCCAGCGATCGCTACTTCCACGGCCGGCCCTCCGCGGCGGGCAAGGGCTACGACGCCACCAGCTCGGGCGGCAGCAATCTCGGGCCCACGAGCAAGGCGCTGGTCGAGCGCATCAAGGGCGACGTGGCGAGGCTGCGCGCGGAAGGCATCCGCGGCCCGATCCCCGTCGATCTCGTCACCGCCTCCGCAAGCGGCCTCGATCCGGACATCTCGCCGGCGAGCGCGCTCCTGCAGGCACCCGTGGTGGCAAGGGCACGTAGCCTCCCGCTGACACTCGTCGAGGACCTGGTGAGCGAGCACATCGAAAGGCCATCGCTCGGCATCCTCGGCGAGGCGCGCGTCAACGTTCTCGCCCTCAACCTGGCCTTGGACAAGCTCACCGGCAACAGCGGCGGCAACTGACCCGGAGGGCTCTCGAGGCAGGCTGCCCCTCGCGGGCGCGGCCGCCTATACTCCGTCCATGTCCGAGCCCAAGCTTGGCGGCCGCCCATCGCCGGAAGCGCTCCTCGAGCTCGCGAGGGCGGAGGGACGCGGCCGCCTGAAGATCTTCGTCGGCGCGGCACCGGGCGTCGGCAAGACCTACGCGATGCTCCAGGCCGCGGGTCGGCGCAAGGCCGAGAGCGTGGACGTCGTCGTGGGCGTCGTCGAGACCCACGGCCGGCGCGAGACGGCAGCGCTTCTGGGCGAGCTCGAGATCGTGCCGCGCCGCCGCGTGCCCTACAAGGGCCGCATCCTCGAGGAGATGGATCTCGACGCCCTCCTCGCCCGCCGGCCCCAGCTGGCGATCGTGGACGAGCTGGCCCACGACAACGCGCCGGACAGCCGGCACCCCAAGCGCTGGATGGACGTCGAGGAGCTGCTCGCCGCCGGCATCGACGTCTGGACCACGATGAACGTCCAGCATGTCGAGAGCCTCAACGACGTCGTGGCGCAGATCACGCGGATCCGGGTGCGCGAGGTCGTTCCGGACGCGGTCTTGGACACGAGCGACATCGAGCTCGTCGACCTGCCGCCCGATGAGCTTCGCCAGCGCCTTCACGACGGCAAGGTCTATGTGCCGGAACAGGCACGCCAGGCGCTCGAGCACTATTTCTCGACCGGCAACCTGACGGCGCTGCGCGAGCTTTCCCTTCGCAGGACGGCGCAGCGCGTCGACGACCAGATGCTGCAGTACATGCGCGCCCATGGCCTGGCCGGGCCGTGGGCCGCGAGCGAGCGGCTGCTGGTCTGCGTGCACGGCGGCGAGGGTGCTGCCGAGCTCGTGCGCTACACGAAAAGGCTGGCCGATCGGCTGAAGGCGCCTTGGACCGTGCTGCATGTCGAGACCGCGCACGGCCTCGGCCGACGCAGGATCGAGCAGGACCGTGTGGCCGATACGCTGCGGCTCGCCGAGCGCCTGGGCGCCGAGGCGCTGGTGCTGCCCGGAGAGAGGGTGGCCGAGGAGGTCCTCGAGTGGGCCAGCGCCAACAACATCACGCAGATCGTGATCGGCAGCGAGCGGCGCGCCGCGTGGAAGGACTTTCTCAAGGGCTCGCTGCCCCGCGAGATCATCCGCGGCGCCGGCGAGATCAAGGTCCACGTGCTGCCGGCCGGCGGCGAGACGGTTCCGCCCAAGCGAGTCCCACCGCGAGCCGGTGGGCGGACGGTGCAGCCGCTGCCCTTCGTCGTGGCGATCGGGCTCGTGCTCGTGGCCGCCGGCGCCGCGGTGCTGCTCGACCGCTATGTCGACCTGCCCAACATCGCGCTCGTCTTCCTGGCACCGGTGCTGCTCGTGGCGCTCTGGTACGGGCTCTGGCCGGCGCTCGCGTCGGTCGTCCTCGCCAGCCTCTCCTACAACTTCCTCTTCACGGCGCCCTACTACTCCTTCAGCATCGAGCAGCCGGAGAACGTCACCGCGATCATCGTCTTCACGGTGGTGGCGATCATCACGAGCACGCTCGCGGCACGCTCCCGCGCCCGGACCTTCGTCGCACGCCAGGAGGCGGCAAGGAGCGCTGCGCTCTACAGCTTCGCGCGCAAGCTCGCCGGCGTCGCCACGATGGACGACCTGCTCTGGGCCGCGGCGCACCAGATCGCCTCGATGCTCAAGGTCGAGGTCGTCCTGCTCCTGCCCGAGGGCGAGCGCCTGGCTCTGCAGGCGGCCTATCCGCCCGAGGACCAGCTCTCGGACGCCGATCTCGCGGCGGCCACCTGGTGCTGGCAGAAGGACCAGGCGGCCGGCCGGGGGGCGGACACCCTGCCGGGCGCGCCGCGGCTCTTCCTGCCGATGCGCACGGGTCGCGGCAAGCTCGGCGTCGTCGGCATCCGCAGCGACGTCGACGGGCCGCTCCTGACGCCGGACGAGCGCCGGCTCCTCGATGCGCTACTGGACCAGACGGCCGTGGCCATCGAGCGCGTGCAGCTCGCCCGCGACGTCGACGAGACGCGGCTCCTGGCCGAGACCGAGCGGCTGCGGACGGCGCTCCTCACCTCGCTGGGCCACGACCTGAAGACGCCGCTCGCCTCGATTCTGGGCACGATCAGCTCGCTCCGGAGCTTTGGTGCCCTCTACGATGACGCGACCCGGGACGAGATGCTGGGCACCGCGCAGGAGGAGGCCGAGCGTCTGGCTCGCTTCCTCGATAATCTGCGCGACATGACCCGTCTCGAGGCCGGCGCCCTCGGCCCGAAGCGCGAGCCCGTCGATCTCGCCGACGCGGTGGGCAGCGCCTTGAGGCGGGTCCAGCGTCTCGTCGGCGGGCACCGGATCGCGACCGATCTTCCCTCCGACCTGCCCCTCGTGCGCGTCGATTTCATGCTGGTCGAGCAGACCCTCGTGAACCTGCTCGAGAACGCCGCCCGCTACACGCCCAAGGGCGGTGCCGTCGAGATCGCGGCCCGGCACGAGGCCGATGGCCTAGTGGTGGAGGTGCGGGACGAGGGCCCGGGCATCGAGGCCGACGAGATCGACCGGATCTTCGACAAGTTCTACCGCGGCCGGGAGGGCGCCCAGACGACCAGCGGGACAGGGCTCGGGCTCGCCGTCTGCAAGGGGTTCATCGAGGCCATGGGCGGCACCATCCAGGCGCTGCGGCAGCCCGAGCGGCAGGGCACGATCGTGCGCATCCGCTTTCCTGCCGAGCTGATCGTGCAACCCGCGGCCGAGGCACCGGCGCTTGCTCGCTAGCCCAGCCACGGTGCTGGTCGTCGACGACGAGCCGGCCATCCGCCGCTTCCTGCGCTCGACCCTCGAGGTGCAGGGCTATGGCGTGGTCGAGGCGGACACGGCGGCCGAGGCGATGCGCATGATGCGCCACCACAGCCCCGACCTCGTGCTGCTCGACCTGGGCCTTCCCGACCGCGACGGCATGGAGCTGATCGACGAGATCCAGGGCCTGAGCGAGGCGCCCATCATCGTCGTGACCAGCCGCGACGACGAGGCGAGCAAGGTCCTGGCGCTCGACCGGGGTGCCGACGACTATGTGACCAAGCCCTTCGGCATCCCCGAGCTTCTGGCGCGGATGCGGGCGGGGCTGCGTCATCGCGTGCAGGCCAAGGGCGGCCGGCCGCGCGTCGAGGCGGGCCCGGTCACGATCGACCTCGTCTATCGCCGTGTCACCCGCGACGGCCAGGAGGTGCGTCTGTCGCCCAAGGAATGGGACATCCTGGAGCTGCTCGCGACCCATGCCGGCAAGGTCGTCACCCACCGCCTGCTGCTCGAGAAGGTGTGGGGGCGTGCCACCGAGACGGAGGTGCAGTATCTGCGCGTCTACATGCGCCAGCTGCGCCACAAGCTCGAGCCCGAGCCCGACCAGCCGCGCCTCCTCGTCACCGAGCCCGGGGTGGGCTACCGGCTGCTCGCCGAGGGCTGAGCGCAGGCTGCCCTCTCGGCTGCATCACCGGAGCCGGGCCGGGTCGCGGTGAGCCAGGGCAGGAAGCCGTCAAGAAATCGCGTGGTCGCCGGCATGAAGTGCGAGCCGTGGTGATAGAAGGGATCGAGGCTGGTGATGATCATGCGACCGGCGGTCGTGACCTCGTCGATGTAGAGGACCGCCCTGCCCTCGGTGTCGGCAACGAGGATCTCGGCACCCGGAGCCGTAACAAAGGTGCCGTGCAGGTGCCAGGTGACACCGGCGGGGCCGAGGCGGGCGATGAGGGGGTGGTCGGGGTCGGCGATGCGGACGCCGAGGTCGCCTTTGGGATCCAGCCACCACCACCAGTTGGTCGGCTGGGGCGTGAAGGCGATGCCGGGCAGCCAGAGCTCGCTGTCGCTCTCGCCCGTGGCGACGACCGTTCCGCCGCCGGCGAGGAAGGCCTCGAGCTGCCGGCGGTGGGGCATCATGCGGTCGGCCGGGGTGCGGCAGGGCACCAGCACCGTGTCGAAGGCGGCAAGGTCGATGCCACCCAGCTCCTCGGGCCGTGCCAGGTGCCTGAAGAAGCGACGGTAGCGAGGGCCTTCCAGGCTCTCGATGTGGTAGGCGGCGCCGGGGTGGACGGCGAGCAGGCTCATGGGCGGCGCTTCCCGCCGGCGGCCCAGCCGATCATCTGCCGGGCGATCAGGTCGTTGATGGCGCTTCTATCGGCGATCGACCAGAGGTCGTTGCCGGAGTGAACAAAGATCTCTCCGCCCAGCGGCGTGGGCCAGGCCCAGTCGACGGGCACGCGCTCGGGCCCGAGGCCGACGATGGCCTCACCGCCCGGCGGCAGGGGCGCGTGGCCGCGGCCATAGAAGCCGGCGACGCCGCGCCGCGTGATGAGCTCCCTGACGTCGAGGCCGTCCAGGATGGCGTGGGGGCCGAGGCGCGTGAGCGCGAGGTCGTGACGGCGGGGCTTCTCGAGGGGAAGATAGGGCCGGAGGCCCGCGAGGAAGGGTTTCAGAAGATGGCCGTTGAAGGCGATCCTGCCGCCGCGCCCGAGCAGCCGGTTGAGGGCCGCCTCATGCTCAAGGAAGCCTATCTGGTCGAGATGCATGGTCGTCACGAGGCCCCTGGCCTCGTCGATGTCCATGTCGGTGAGCGCGGGCTGCCGGACGGTGCGGAGCCGGTCGAAGGGTTGCGAGGCGATCGGCCGGGGCGGCGGCCCCCAGGCGGAGAGGACGAGAAGGACCGTGCCGTCCATTCAGGCCTCCAGCTCGCGGCCGAAGAGGGGCACCACGCCGCGCACGGGCCGGCCGCCGGCACCGCCCGCGACCTCGACGATCTCGACCGGCACGCCATAGAGGCGGGAGAGATTGGCGGCGGTGAGGCCGGCGCCGACAGGCGCCTGAAAGCCGTCCTCGCTGCCGAAGAGCAGAAGTGCCTCGTCGGCGGCGGCGCTAGCGTGCTGGGGAACGTGGGTGGTGAAGACGATGGCGTGGTGGCCGTCGTCGCGCAGGCTGTCGACAACCGACAGGAAGCGGCCCTGGTTGCGCAGGTCGAGCGCGGAGGCCGGCTCGTCGAGGACGAGGGCGATGGCCTCGGTGGCGAGCGCCCGGGCCAGCAGCACGAGCTGGCGCTCGCCACCGGACAGGCGATCCACCGGTGCATCGGCGTAGGAAAGAAGGCCGACGCGGGCGAGGGCGCGGTCGGCGGCCTCGTGGTCCTCGTGGGTTGGCAGGGCGAACATGCCGCGGCGCGCGACGCGGCCCATGGCGACGACGTGACGGGCGCGGTAGCGGAGAGCGTCGCCGATCACCTGCGGCACGTAGCCGATGACGGGCGGCATCTCCCGCGTTCCCTCGGCGAGGCTGACGAAGCCTAGAAGGGCGCGCACCAGGGTGGTCTTGCCGCGGCCGTTGGGCCCGAGGATGGCGAGGCAGCGCCCGGCCGGCACCTCGAGCGACAGGTGGCGAAAGATAAAACGCTCGCCGTAGCGGACGGCGCCGTCGGTGAGGCGGATCATGGGCGCTCCTGCCTGACGAAGGAGGCGCGCAGCAGGAGGGCGAAGACCGGGGCGCCGACGATGGCGGTGAGGACGCCCAAGGGGATCTCGGCCGCGGTGAGCGTGCGCGCCAGGGTGTCGATGACGATGAGGTAGGCGGCACCCAAAAGGGCCGAGGCCGGCACGAGCCTTCTGTGGTCGGGGCCGACCAGGAGGCGGGCGGCGTGGGGTACCACGAGGCCGACCCAGCCGACGATGCCGGCGACCGCGATGACGGCGCCGGTGAGGAGGCCCACCAGGGTGAAGACGATCCAGCGCTCGCGGCCGACGCGGGCGCCGAAGGAGCGGGCCTCGTCGGCGCCGAGCGAGAGGATGTTGATGCGGAAGCGCAGCGCCAGCAGCCCGCCGCAGCCGACGAGGATGGGGATGATGGTGAGGCCGACGCGCTGCCAGGTGACGGTTGCGAAGGAGCCCATCAGCCAGCCGACGATGGCGGGCAGCGAGGAGTTGGGGTCGGCCAGGAACTGGACGAGCGAGACCAGGGCGGTGAAGAGGGCGCCCACGACGATGCCGGCAAGGACGATGATCGCCTGCTCGGCGCGTCCGCCGACTTGGGCGATCAGGCCGACGAGCAGAAGGGCGATCATGCCCCAGAGGAAGGCCGAGCCGACGAGGACGAACCCGCCGACGCCGAGGAGGAGGGAAAGAGCGCCGCCGAAGGCGGCGCCGCCCGAGATGCCGAGGATCTGGGGCGAGACCAGGGGGTTGCGGAAGATGCCCTGCAGGGCGGCGCCGCTCATCGCGAGGCCGGCGCCGGCGAGGCCCGCCATCAGCACGCGGGGGGCGCGGACGAGGAGGACGACGCGCTCGTCGAGGATGCTCCAGCTCGTCGGCACGAGGCCGAGCTTGCCGAACGGGATGGCGACCACGGTGTGGACGGGGATGGCGAGCCGGCCGGCGCAGAGGCCGGCCAGCACGGCGGCCACGAGGGCCAGGGCGAAGACGAGGTAGAAAAGCTCGCCTGCGCCCGCAAAGCCCGCGGCCCCGGCCGACCTAACCGGCGACGAAGCGCTCATAGCCGGCGCTCTCGCCGTTCATGGGCATGCGCAGGATGGCGTCGATCTGCTCCTGCGTCGGAACGTGGCCGTAGATCTTGCCGTAGGCGTCGATCAGCTCGCCGCGGATGTCGAACTCGAAGAGCTCGGGATGGAGGAGGTCGGCCAGCCACATCCAGGTGAGCGGCGATTCCTGGCTCGGCGGGTCCCAGCGATAGCCGCCGATCGGCATCTTGTAGACGCGCTTCTCGACCGCGGCGTCGGTCTGGGAGAGGACGGGACTGCCGTAGACGGCCGAGAGGTCGACGTCACTCTCGAAGCCGTTGATGAGGATGACGTCGGGGTTCCAGGCGGCGACCTGCTCGGCGTTGACCGGCTTGAAGCCCGCAAGCTCGGCGGCCGCGTTCCTGCCGCCCACGAGGTTGATGTAGAAGTCGTTGTAGGTGCCGGCACCGGCAGCCCGAAGCTCGCTCTTGGCGCGCAGGAGATAGAGCACCTTGGGCTTGTCCGCCTCTGCCAGGCCCTCGAGCTTGGGCCTGATGCGCTCGAGCGTCCGGTCGCGCCAGGCGATCAGGCTCGCGGCCTTCGCATCCTTGCCGATGACGCCGCCCAGGAAGGTGACGATGGCGCGCGCCTTCGCCTCGTCGCCGTAGCGCAGGAGGCCGACGGTGAGGCCCGCGTTCCTGAGCGGCCCCACGACATCGTCGCCCTCGTCGCCCCACTGCACGACGAGATCGGGCCTCAAGGCTGCGATCGCCTCGACGTTGGGCGCGAAACCCTGCGAGCCGGCATTGTTGATGATGTCGCTGGCGACGTCCTTGGCCTCGGGGAAGAAGGTGCCGAGCACGCCCTCCTCGATCGCCGACTTGGCGAGCGGGTGCATACCGACGAGACGCCCGGTGCCGCCGTCGAGGGCGATGACCGTCGAGGTCGAGGGAATGGGGATCATGACGACCCGCTCCGCCGGGCCCCTGAGGGCAACCGTTTGCCCGGTGAGATCGGTGACGTCGAGAGCGCCTGCCTGGGCCGCGACGGGACCGATCAGGGCAGACAGGAGGGCAGCGTGCAGCAGACTGCCGGGCCGCAAACATCTCATTGCTCGGGGTCTCCGCTGGATTGTTGTGGGCGACGCGATCGGGGAAATGACAAATATCTCCGCCGCAGTCAATAAGTATCACTTTTATCTTTAATCATTCTAGTTAATTTCTGACTGTTACTTCTATAGTATTCCGCTGATCAACTTTCGATAAGAGCAATGACGGCGCTTTAACCTGATCAACATCTCTCCTAGACACCGGGCGATCTCAGTCCTGTGGCCAAGTATGATCTGGAATATTTCTAGGTTCGCTTCTATTATTTGCCTGGCTTCGGCGCTGACGGCGGGAGCGGGCGTCGCGGTCGACGCGAAGATGCTCTCGATCACGGACGATCGCGGGGTGACGCTCGGGGTCCCGGCCCATCCGCAGCGTATCGCTGCGATCGCCTATCTTGCGACCGACGTCGCGCCCGGCGTGAGGCCTGTTGCAACGACCTACATGATGCCGGGGCGCAATCTGGGCCTCCTTCTGGTCCTCGCGGCGGGCGACGTCCGCGCCCTGATCCACCGCCTCAGCCGCGAGAAGCAGGTCGGCATCCTCATCGCCATCCACGACATCAACCAGGCGCTCTCGATCTGCGATCGGGTCAGCCTGCTCGATCGGGGTACCCTCGTGCTCGACGGCGCGCCCGAGGCGCTGGCCGAGAGCGGCCTGATCCAGCAGGCCTTCAGGCTCAAGGGGCGCTTCGTCCAGATCGGGCCGCAGGCGCCGCCTCACCTCGACGTCGAGCTGGCACGCTGGAACGCGCCCGGGGCCCTGCCCGCTGCCCCCGACGCGACCATTGCCCGCCTGGAAAGGTGCTGTGCCTCGGGGTAGCGGGAGAGCCGGCGGCTCGAGCCCGCTCAGCCGGCGCCGTCCGGCTCCTGCCACGAGACCACAGCGACAACCCATGGAAGGGAAAGCGAATGTCGGACGATGACGAGCTGATGGCCCTCTTGGAGCGGTGGGACCGGCAGCAGGAGGGCTATATCGAGCAGCGCGAGGAGCGCTTCGCGATCATGTTCGAGGTCCTGGCGACGGTGCTCGGCGACGGCTTCACCGTGGTCGACGCGGCCTGCGGGCCAGGGTCGCTCAGCCGCCGCCTGCTCGCGCGCTTTCCCGAGGCGAGGGTGATCGCCGTCGATGCCGACGTGATGCTGCTCGAGATCGCCAGGGTGGCGCTGGCCGGCAGCGCCGGCCGTGCGCAGGTGGTCGAGGCCGACCTCGCCGACCGGCGCTGGGCCGAGCGCGTGGGCGAGGCGGCGGCCAAGCTGGGTGCCGGCAGGCCGGCGGCGCTCGTCTCGACGACCGCGCTGCACTGGCTGACGCCCGGAGGCCTCGCCGACTTCTATGGCGTGGCGGGCGAGCTCCTGGCACCGGGCGGCATCGTCATGAACGGCGACCACATGCGCTACGATGCGCGCTGGCCGACGCTGGCTGCGGTGGCGAGCGCCCTGCGCGGGCGGGTCGAGAGCGCGGCGGTAGCCCAGGGCGAGGACGATTGGGCCGCCTGGTGGGAGCGCGCCGGACGCGCGCAGCGCCTGGCGCCGCTCAAGGCACGCCGCGACGCCTTCTATGCCAGCCGCCCGCCCAAGGGCTCGACGAGCGGCGAGGACTGCCCGGTCGATTTCCACATCGCAGCCTTGCGCCACGCGGGCTTCCTCGAGACCGGCACGGTCTGGCAGCAGCTGGACAACCACGTGATCTTCGGCCGCCTACCCGCCGCATAGTGGCCTGACGCCGACGCCCGATGCCCTCGCTGGTGCGAGGGCGGCGGTGGGTCGGCTTGCGGCCGGGAGGTCATCGAGTTGAATTGGTGCTGGCGATTGGACGCGACAGGCTAAGGCGGCCGGGACTTCAGGATGCCGGCACCTGCGGCGTTGGCCCGCTGCCGGGCGCTCTACCCGATGGCTGGTGCCCGTACGATTGGGCCAGCCGAGGCACCATCAGCTCACAGGAGGTACGCGGTAAACCGTATCGGACGCGAGGCGCTGACTGCGTGGGGCTTGTGTATCCGTAGCGCCCTCTATCGGAGGGCTCCGTTTGTGTCCGTTCCAGCTTCTGGCACCGCCGCGTGCAGGACGCCTGCCTGCCGAGCCTTGCCGATCAGGTAGCTGATGAACGCGGCGCAGGCGCTGATCATGAATTGTGCATCCGCCGCATCGACCTGCGGCTGCCCCTGCTCGTCAAGGGCATGTCGAATACCGCGCTCGTCATTCGCGTAACCGTAGAGCTTCTCGAGTCCCCCTTTGAGCGCAGGGTGGATCCCAAATCCCAGCTTCTTCAGCGCGTCCGAAAGCGTCCTCGTCCCCGGTGCTAGCCTTCGAGCGACGCTCTCGACAGCGTGGATCGACTCCCTGATAGAGCCCGCACTATCCCCTCCGTTGAATGCCTCAGCGCTCTGATCAGGTGGCTGCGCGCACCTTCGAACCCAGCGCTGGCCAGGGTCGAAAAAGCGCCCTTGACGGCGTGAGCTTCCGTGGGGAACGAAATGGGGACGAAGGTCCTTGCGTCCACGACCGTATAGGCCGCCCGGTGCCTTTGAAGAATCCGATCAATCTCGCCCGCATCAAGCAAAACGCTTTCGCCAGAAGATATACGAAGGATGTACTGCAGAACGCCATAGAAAGTCAGATAACTACCTGAAAGAATATTTCCCTTCAGGTGAGCTATCCATACGTCGTATCGATCAGTAAATTCGTCGCTAGGCTTTTTTAGGAACAATACCCATATACGACGAAACGCGACCGGCCAGCGGTGGTTATTCCAGAATCCGTATTCAAAATCGAAGCCATCTGCCACGCAGTTAAAGACATAGTCCCACATCTCTGCGCGCAAGCCCTCCGGCAGCTCATCTCGAGCCAACACCGCAGGGAGCGGCTCCACGCCTTCGGCCTGAGCAAAGGTCAGATCATGTCGATTGATGGGAGTGGGCTTGTCGGCCATCACAGCGTCTCCCTGCGGAGCCGGCAAGCGCCATTCCGCCGCGCCGAGCCTGAGGCCCACTTGCTTCCCAGCGGCGCCCCATCCCGCCGGCCCTAGGAAGCTCAGTCCCGCTAAATGATTGAAAAGAATGGTGGGCGCACAAGGACTCGAACCTTGGACCCGCTGATTAAGAGTCAGCTGCTCTACCAACTGAGCTATGCGCCCACGGGACGCCGGTGATGTAAGGGCCATCGTCGGAGGCGTCAAGCGGCGATGGTGGCCGGCGGGTGGGGCGCGTCGCGGCCCGGCGGGCCTGTCCGGTTGGCCGTTGCGCCCGGCGGCGATCCTGATAAGAAGGTGCGCGCGCGGGTGTAGTTCAGTGGTAGAACGACAGCTTCCCAAGCTGTATGTCGTGGGTTCGATTCCCATCACCCGCTCCAGCTCCTCGCCACCGCGACCTTCCCGAACCTCGCAGGCCTCCTCGTCGGACCGATTCCCCAGCGCCCGCGCCGGTGAGCGACATGGACGCGGGTTGAGCGAGATCAATGGCGTTCCCCGCCTTCAGGCCGACAAGGGCCGGTCCGGCCGGCTCTTTTCGGTGCCCGAAGGAGGATGAACGCCATGCAGGCTCAAGACGTGATGACGAAGGAGGTCGTCGCCGTGGCGCCCGAGACGCCCGTCGTCGACGTCGCCCGGCTGCTCGCCCGGCGCCGTATCAGTGGGGCGCCGGTGACGGATGCCCAGGGGCGGCTCTTGGGGATCGTCAGCGAGGGCGATCTGATCCGCCGGCTCGAGGAGGACGAGGGCGGGCGGCGCTCCTGGTGGCTCGACCTCCTGGCCTCGCCCGAGGATCGGGCCGAGCGCTACGTCAAGGCCCACGGCCGGACGGCGCAGGACGTGATGACGAGGCGTCCGCTGAGCGTCAGCGAGGACGCGCCGCTGGCGGCGATCGCGCGCCTGCTCGAGGAGCATCACGTGAAGCGGGTACCGGTGGTGCGCGAGGGCAAGGTCGTGGGCATCGTGAGCCGTGCCGACCTGCTGCGCGCGCTCGCCACGTCCGCACCCCCGACGCCGGCGTCCGACGACCGCGCGCTGCGCGAGCGGCTGATGGGCGAGCTGGCCGCCTCGGGGCTCGAGTATCATCCTTATGTGAACATCGTCGTGGCGGACGGGGTGGTGCATCTCTGGGGCTTCGTCCCGACGCGGGCCGAGGCCGACGCGCTCAAGCTCGCCGCCGAGAACGCGGCCGGAGGGGCCACGGTCGAGAGCCATCTCGCCGTCCACACCATCAACAGCGCCATCTGAGCCCTGCATTCGCTTGATCCCGCCCTGCCGCGATGCAAAGCAGGAGGCCGGCCGGGCAAGCGGGGCGGTGAGCATGGCGACGGACGAGCGCAGCTACGAGGCGGGCGACATCATCTTCCGGGAGGGCGAGCCCAGCAACGAGGTGGGGCAGGTGCTCGAGGGCGAGGTCGAGGTCGTCAAGGAGACGACGGGCAGCCCGATCGTGCTGGCGCGGCTGGGCGCCGGCGAGCATGTGGGCGAGATGGGCGTGCTCGAAGGGCGCTGGCGCAGCGCCACCGTGCGCGCGGCGGGCCCGGCCCGGCTGGCCTTCATGCGCCGCGACGCCTTCCTCGAGCAGATCAGCAGCGACCGGGCAATGACCCTGCGCCTGCTGACGACGCTGAGCGAGCGCCTGCATCGCACCGACGAGCGGCTGGTGAGCGGTCCCGTGCGGACGCCGGGACTGCCCGTGCCCGCCGCCCAGGCCAACGTCGCGGTGCGGATTCTGCCGGGCTCGTCCCTGATGGAAGAGCAGCTGCCTGCCGCAGGCGTTCTGGTCGACCGGTTTCCGTTCACGATCGGCCGGCGGCCCAACGCCGGCGAACACGAGCCGCCGGTGGCGGTCGATCTCCTGCTCGACGACAGCCGGCCCTACCGGCTGTCACGCGTGCATCTCTCGCTGATCCAGGTCGCGGACGGCGTGGCCGTGAGCGATCCCGCGAGCACGCTCGGCACGGCGGTGAATGGCGCCTATCTGGGCGAGCATTTCGCGAGCGTGCGGGCCACGCTGCACGAGGGCGAGAACCGGGTCGTGGCGGGTGGCATCGACTCGCCCTTCGCCTTCCGCATCGTGGTGAGCTGACCGACCGCCGGCGCCTGCGGCGGGACCGTGCGCGCGCGCCGCAGCGAGGCTCGACAGGGCGTGCGATTGCTGCCACGGTCGTCACCGGGAAGGCCACCCGAGGCGGCCCTTTCCCGAAGCCCTCCCCCGCCGACGGAGTGCCCGATGCGCCTGCTCCTTCGCCATGCCCTGACCGCTCTTTTGCTGCTTGCCGCCCCCGCCCTGGCCCAGGCCCAGGAGAAGGTGGTCAAGATCTACAACTGGTCGGACTATATCGACCCGGCGATCCTGAAGAGCTTCACCGAGAAGACCGGCATCAAGGTCATCTACGATGTCTACGACAGCAACGACATCCTGGAGACCAAGCTGCTCGCCGGCAACACGGGCTACGACCTCGTCGTGCCCTCCTCCTACTTCCTGGCGCGCCAGATCCAGGCCGGCATCTTCAAGGAGCTCGACAAGTCGAAGATCCCGAACTGGAAGAACCTCGACCCGAAGCTGATGGAGCGGGTCGCGAAGTCCGATCCGGGCAACAAGCATGCCTTCATCTACATGTGGGGCACCACGGGCTTCGCCTTCAATGTCGACAAGATCAAGGAGCGCATGCCGGACGCGCCGGTCGACTCGTGGCGAATGCTGTTCGATCCCGCGGTGGTCAGCAAGTTCAAGGACTGCGGCATCTACATGCTGGACGCCGCCGACGAGGGTATTCCGGCGGCACTCAACTTCCTCGGTCTCGATCCTAACAGCAAGAAGCCCGAGGACCTCGACAAGGCCAAGGAGCTTCTTCTCGAAGATCCGCCCCAATATCGCCAAGTTCAACTCGAGCGAGGGCATCAACGCGCTCGCCAACGGCGACATCTGCCTCGCGCAGATCTACTCGGGCGACGCCGGCATCGCCAAGAGCCGGGCCGAGGAGGCCAAGAACGGCGTCAACATCGTCTACACGATCCCCAAGGAGGGCACGCAGCTCTGGTTCGACATGATGGCGATGCCCAAGGACGCGCCGGACCCCGATGCCGGCTACGCCTTCATGAACTATCTGCTCCAGCCGGAGATCATCGCCAAGTGCAGCGACTTCGTGACCTATCCGAACGCCGTGCCGGCCTCGCGCAAGCTCATGGATCCCGCCGTCGCGGACAATCCCAAGGTCTATCCGCCCGAGGAGATCCTGGACCGGCTCTACGTCAAGAAGCCCTATGACGCGCGCAGCCAGCGTCTGATCACGCGCATCTGGCAGACAGTGACCACCGGCGGCTGATCCGGGCCGGGCATCGGGCTCGTGGCGCGGCCGCAATGAGCGTCAGCAGCACAAGGCAGCGCCCGGGCGGGCAGCGGGCGCTCGAGCCCTGGCAGGACCCGGGCGCCGCTCCCTTCGTGCGGATCGCGGGGGTCACCAAGCGGTTCGGCGAGGTCTACGCGGTCGACAACATCTCGATCGACATCTACCGGGGCGAGTTCTTCGCGCTGCTGGGCCCGTCCGGCTGCGGCAAAACCACGCTCCTGCGCATGCTCGCCGGCTTCGAGAGGCCGACCACGGGCCGGATCGGATCGACGGGCAGGACATGTCGGCCGTGCCGCCCTGGCGGCGGCCGGTCAACATGATGTTCCAGTCCTACGCCCTCTTCCCGCATATGAGCGTCGAGGCCAATGTGGCCTTCGGGCTGCGGCAGGAAGGCGTGGCGCGCCCGGAGATCGAGCGGCGGGTGGCCGAGGCGCTGGCGCTGGTGCGGCTGGAGGCGCAGGCGCGGCGCCGGCCCGACCAGCTCTCGGGCGGCCAGCGCCAGCGCGTGGCGCTGGCCCGGGCGATCGTCAAGCGACCCAAGCTCGTCCTGCTCGACGAGCCCCTGGCTGCGCTCGACAAGAAGCTGCGCGAGCGCACCCAGTTCGAGCTCGTCAACATCCAGGAGAGCCTCGGCATCACCTTCGTGATCGTCACGCACGACCAGGAGGAGGCGATGACCGTGTCGACCCGCATGGCCGTGATGAACGAGGGGCAGGTCGTCGCAGATCGGCACGCCGTCCGAGATCTACGAGTACCCGGCCTCGCGCTTCGTCGCCGACTTCATCGGCGACGTGAACATGCTCGAGGCCCGGGTGCGCGAGGCCGGCCAGCACGAGATGCGCCTGGATTCGCCCGCAGGCCGGCTGCGAGATCGTGGCCGACCGGGCGATCGCGGCGGTCGGCGGCGAGACGGTCTGGGTGGCCGTGCGGCCGGAGAAGCTCGAGCTCACCGCGGAGCCCCCGGCGCCCCGAGGGCAGCCCCAACATGGTGGTCGGCACGGTCGTCGACATCGCCTATCTGGGCGACGTCTCGATCTATCACGTGCGCCTCGACAGCGGGATGGTCGTGCGCGCCACCGCCACCAACCGCCTCCGCCTGATCGAGCGGCCCATCAGCTGGGAGGACCGGGTCTGGCTGAGCTGGCGACCGGACGCGAGCGGCGTGCTCAAGCAGTGAGCCGGCGACTCGCGGCCGCCGTCGAGGCTGGCCCGGATCGGCAAAGCGCTGATCGGCCGGTCCGGCCGGGCGCTCGTCGTCCTCATCCCCTACGCTCTGGCTCTTTCTTTTCTTCCTCATCCCCTTCGTGATCGTCCTCAAGATCAGCTTCTCCGAATCGGCGATCGCCCAGCCGCCCTATCTGCCGATCTGGTCGCTCGTCGACGATGCGGGCGAGCGCCTCCTCCGCGTCAGCCTCGACCTCTCGAACTATCTCCGGATCCTCGAGCGACAGCCTCTATGTCCGGGCCTATCTGAACTCGGTCCGGATCGCCGCCACCTCGACCGTCCTCACGCTGCTGATCGGCTTTCCCATCGCCTACGGCATGGCCCGGGCCACGGACCGCTGGCGGCCCGTCCTGCTGATGATGGTGGTGCTGCCGTTCTGGACCTCGTTCCTGATCCGGGTCTATGCCTGGATCGGCATCCTCAAGAACGACGGGCTGCTCAACGCGGCTCCTGCTGTGGCTCGGGCATCATCAAGACGCCGCTCGTGATCTACAATACCGAGATCGCCGTCCATATCGGCATCGTCTACTCCTACCTGCCCTTCATGATCCTGCCGCTCTACGCCAACCTCGAGAAGCATGACGGCTCGCTGATCGAGGCCGCGGTCGATCTCGGCTGCCCGCCCGCCGCGGCCTTCTGGCGCGATCACCGTGCCGCTGGCCCTGCCCGGCATCATCGCCGGCTCGTTTCTCGTCTTCATCCCGGCGGTTGGCGAGTTCGTGATCCCCGATCTGTCTGGGCGGCTCCGTCGACGCTGATGATCGGGCGCACGCTCTGGCTCGAGTTCTTCAACAACCGCGACTGGCCCACGGCCTCGGCCGTGGCCATTCTCCTGCTTCTCGTGCTGGTCGTGCCGATCGTGCTGTTCCAGCGCTTCCAGGCCGAGCGGGGGGTCGGGCTGATGCGCCGCGGCTTCACCGCCGTCACCGCGACCTCGCTGACCCTGGGCTTCGCCTTTCTCTACCTGCCCGATCCTGATCCTCGTCATCTACTCGTTCAACGCCTCGAGGCTGGTCACCGTCTGGGGCGGATTCTCGCTGCACTGGTACGCGACGCTGCTCCAGGACGGCCAGATGCTCGATTCGGTCTGGACGACCTTGCGGATCGCCCTCCTGAGCTCGACGCTGGCGCTGGTGCTGGGCACGCTCGCCGGCATCGTCCTGGTGCGCATGGGCCTGTTCCGCGGCCGCACCGCTCTTCACCGGCATGATCTACGCCCCGCTCGTCATGCCGGACGTGATCCTCGGCCTCTCGCTGCTGCTGCTCTTCGTCTCGCTCGACGTGGCGCGCGGCTATTGGACGATCGCGATCGCGCACACGACCTTCTCGCTCTGCTACGTGGCGGTCGTCGTCCAGTCGCGCCTCCTCACCTTCGACCGCTCGCTCGAGGAGGCGGCGATGGACCTGGGGGCGCCGCCGCTGCGGACCTTCCTGCTCGTCACCCTGCCGCTCATCGCCCCTGCCCTCGTCGGCGGCTGGCTCCTGGCCTTCACGCTCTCGCTCGACGACCTCGTGATCGCGAGCTTCACCACCGGGCCCGGCGCCACGACCCTGCCGATGCGCATCTACAGCCAGGTCCGCCTCGGCGTGACGCCCGAGATCAACGCCATCTCGACCATCCTCGTGGCCGTCGTGACGCTGGGGGTCATCATCGCCTCCCTCGTGCAGAAGCGGCACCTGCTCCGGGCCGCCGCCGCGGGCTGAGCGTCGGGGCGAAAATCACGCTCCTGTCCCCGCCCTGCGACCACCTCGGGCCTCGCGGCGGCTACAATGCCGGTGACGGGCCCATAGCAGGTAGAGCCCGCTGTGGTTGGGATCGCAATGGACCACACACCCCTGGTCGGCCTCGCGGTGGCGCTCTTCGTCGGCGTCGTGATCGGCGTGGAGCGCGGCTGGCGGCGCCGCGAGGATCCCGAGGGCTCGCGCGTCGCGGGCGTGCGCACGATCGTCCTGATCGGTCTTGCCGGTGGCGTCAGCGGGCTCATCGGCGGCCGGGCCGGCGCCCTGGTCATGGCCGCGGGCGCCATCGGCGTGGTGGCCGTGCTGCTGCTCCGTGCCTGGCAGTCCTGGCTGCGCTCGCCCGATATCGGCTCGACCACGCTCGTCGCCTGCCTCCTGACCTATCTCCTGGGTGCCCTCGCCACGACAGGGCAGCCGGTGGCGGCCGGCGCTGCCGCCGTCCTTGCCGCCTGGGTGCTGAGCCTGAAGGCGCCGCTCCACGGTTGGCTGGTCCGCCTCGAGCGAGAGGAGCTGTTCGGCGGCCTGCAGCTCCTGCTCATCGCCGTCGTGATCCTGCCGATGCTGCCGGATCGGGGCTTCGGCCCCTATGAGGCGATCAACCCGTTCCGCCTCTGGAGCTTCGTCACGATCATCGCCGCCGTCTCGCTCGCGGCCTACGTCGCCATCAAGCTCTTGGGCCCTGGCAGGGGCATCCTCTTCGCCGCGGTAGCGGGCGGCATGGTGTCCTCCACGGCGACCAGCATCAGCCTCGCCCGGCAGGCCCGCGACCAGCCGGGCCTCGCCACCACCCTCGGCGCCGGCATCGTGATGGCCACCACCGTGACCTATGCCCGGGTCGGGGTCATCGCCGCCCTGGTCGACCAGGACCTCGCGCGCTCCATGGCGCCGGCGCTGGCGGCGATGATCGTGACCGGCATCGCCCTGGTTCTCCTGCTCCTCCGGCTCGCTCGCGCCGACACGCCGTCCGCGACGGTGCCGGCAGGCGTCTTCCATCTGGGCGCGGCCATCAACATGGGCATCGCCCTGGCGCTGATCCTCATCCTCGCCCGGAGCCTGCACGACCGCCTGGGTGCTGCCGGCCTCTATGTCGTCTCGATCGTGGCCGGCCTCGCCGACGTCGACGCTGTGACACTCTCCGGCGCCGAGCTCGCCGCCGGCGGCATGGCCTTCAACATCGCCATCGGCGCCATCCTCCTGGCGATCGCGTCCAATGCCGTCGTCAAGGCCGGCATCGTCACCGCCATCGCCGGCGGCCGCACCGCGCTCCTCGCCTGGCTCGGGCTCACGCTCTCGCTGCTGGCCGGCGCCCTTGTGTTCCTGCTCCGCCTCGGGCCTTGGCCAGGGCTGGGCTGAGCCGGCTGCTCTCGAGCGGCGGGAACCGATCGCCGGGCAAGCCGGATCTCGACGGGGTCAGTGGCCCCCGGCGGGCCCGACAGACCGAGCCCCTTATTCCTTCACCGCACCCGTCAGGCTCGAGACGTAGTACTCGACGAAGAACGAATAGAAGATCGCGACGGGGACGGAGCCCAGCAGGGCGCCGGCCATGAGCGAGCCCCAGTGATAGACGTCGCCCTCGACGAGCTGGGTCAGGACCGCCACCGGCACGGTCTTCTTCTCGGTCGACTGGATGAAGGCCAGCGCGTAGATGAACTCGTTCCAGGAGAGCGTGAAGGCGAAGATGCCGGCCGAGATCAGGCCCGGCACGGCGAGCGGCAGCGTGATGCGCCAGAGGATCTGCAGGCGCGAGGCGCCGTCGATCAGGGCGCACTCCTCGAGCTCGTAGGGGATGGACTTGAAGTAGCCGATCAGCAGCCACGTGCAGAACGGGATGAGGAAGGTCGGGATAGGTGAGGATCAGCGCCATCGGGCTGTCGTAGAGCCCGAGCTTGAAGACCATCGTCGCCAGCGGGATGAAGAGGATCGTCGGCGGCACGAGATAGGCCAGGTAGATGCCGAGCCCCACCCACTGCGAGCCGTTGAAGCGGAGCCGCTGGATCGCGTAGGCCGCGAGCACGCTCGCGAAGAGCGCCAGAACGCGTCGAGGCGATCGCCACGGTCATGGTGACGGTGAGCCACTGCGGATAGTCGGTCTCGAAGAGCAGCTTCTTGATGTTGGCGAGCGTCGGCGAGCTCACCCAGAAGGGGTTGTGGTCCTTGTAGTCGTAGAGCTCCTCGTTCGACTTGACGGCGGTGATCGCCATCCAATAGAAGGGGAAGAGCAGCACGATCATGAAGCAGGCAGAGCGGCAGGTAGACGGTCACGAGCCGGCGGGGCAGCGATTCCCACTGGATCATGCCCTCGCCGCTCGGCCGCCGTCGGCGGCGGCCTCTGCGCGGCGGCGACGGCGGCGTCAGTCATCCTGGCCTCCCTGCTGCCACTTGCGCCGCGCCAGCGCGAAGTAGCTGAAGACTGTGGCGAAGACGAGGAAGGGGATCATCGCCACCGCGATGGCGGAGCCCTCGCCCAGCTGGCCGCCCGGGATCGCCCGCTGGAAGGCCAGCGTCGCCATGAGATGGGTCGAGTTGACCGGCCCGCCGCGCGTGATCGCGTAGACGAGCTGGAAGTCGCTGAAGGTGAAGATCACCGAGAAGGTCAGCACGATCGCGAGGATCGGCATCAGCATCGGGAAGGTGACGTGGCGGAAGCGCTGCCAGGGCGAGGCGCCGTCCAGCATCGCCGCCTCGTAGAGCGAGGGCGAGATCGTCTGCAGGCCCGCCAGGAGGCAGATCGCGACGAAGGGGATGCCGCGCCAGATATTGGCCACGATCAGCGAGAAGCGGGCGTTCCACGGCTCGCCGAGGAAGTCGACATAGGTGCTGCGCCAGTGCAGCACGTCGACGAGAAGGTAGGAGATGATCGAGAACTGGGGATCGTAGATCCACCAGAAGGCGATGGCCGAGAGGACCGTGGGCACGATCCAGGGCACCAGGATCAGCGCCCGGATGATCGACTTGAACGGCAGGTTGTTGTTGAGGATCATGGCCAGCCAGAGGCCGAGGCCGAACTTTCCGACTGTCGCGACGATGGTGTAGACGAGCGTGTTGAAGACCGCGAGCCAGAAGATCCGGTCGGCGAACAGCGAGGTGTAGTTGTCGAGGCCGATGAACTCGCCGGCGCGGCCGATCCGCGTGTCGGTGAAGGCCAGCCACACGCCCAGCCCCAGCGGATAGGTGAGGAAGATCAGCATCAGCCCGGCCGCGGGCAGCATGCAGAGAATGATCAGGACGGTCTTGTTGTCGAGAAACCGGGACAGCCGGCTGGTCGGCCGGCGGTGATAGTCGAGCGTCTCGGTCCGCGTCGCCACGGGATGCCCCGCCTAGCCGGAGAGCGGGGAGGCGAGACGCTGCGCCGGCAACAGGCGGCTCTGCGCCCCTCGATTCGAGCCCCATCGCTGACATGTCTAGCGATGCTCCCTGACTGACCTCTGCCGACGTGCGCGGGTCCGAGGACCCCGCATTTTGTGCATCCTGCACCATGCCGCCCGGGCGAGCAACCGCTTGCCGAGCGCGCCGCGGCCGTGCTTCGCCTTGGCCCCAACCGTCACCGACCATAACGAACGGGCCAGAGCCGATGACCGCCGATCTTCCCCCGCCTGCCCGCCTCGCCCGCATCGAGGCCTTCGTTCTCCGCTTCCCCCTCGCCCGGCCCGTGCAGACCTCCTTCGGCGCCATGACCAGCCGGCCCTCGGTGATCCTCCGCGTCGAGGACGAGGAGGGTGCCCATGGCTGGGGCGAGATCTGGTGCAACTTCCCGACCTGCGGTGCCGAGCACCGGGCGAGGCTCGCGATCGAGGTCGTGGCACCCTGGCTCCTGGCCGAGGCGGCGATGGCGCCCGAGGCGGCCTTTGACTGGCTCAGCCGGCGCTGCCACGTGCTGGGCCTCCAGGCGGGCGAGCCCGGGCCCGTCTCCCAGGTGGCGGCGGGGCTCGACATTGCCCTTTGGGACCTTGCGGCGCGCCGTGCCGGCCAGCCGCTGCACCGGCTCCTGGGCTCGAAGCGCGGCGAGCGTGCCGGCCTATGCCTCGGGCATCGATCCCAAGCTGGCGCCCGGCATCATCGAGGCCAGCCGCGAGCAGGGCTTTCGGGCCTTCAAGATGAAAATCGGCTTCGGGCGCGAAGCCGACCTTCAGGCGCTCGAGGCTGCCCACGGCACGCTCCGAGCCGGGCGAGCGCTTCATGGTGGACGCCAACCAGCGCTGGGACCGGGACGAGGCCTGCGCCATGGCCCAGGCGATGGCCGATCGCGGCCTCGTCTGGCTCGAGGAGCCGCTCGCGGCCGACCGGCCCTGGGACGAATGGCGCGCCGTGGCCGCGGTGGGCGTGCCGCTCTCGGCCGGCGAGAACCTGCGCGGCGAGACCCGACTTCGCCGAGGCGGTGGCGAGCGGCTCCCTCGCCTATCTTCAGCCCGACGCCTGCAAGTGGGGCGGCATCTCGGGCTGCCTGCCCGTGGCGCGGGCCGCCATCGCCGCCGGTGTCACCTACTGCCCCCACTATCTGGGCGGGGCGGTGGGCCTCCTGGCCGCCGACGCACCTCCTTGCGGCCGCGGGCGGCCAGGGCCTGCTCGAGGTGGACGTGCAGGAGAACCCGCTCAGGTCCGAGCTCTGCGGCCCGTTCCTGAAGCTCGAGGGCGGCGAGGCGCTGTTGCCCACCGGCCCCGGACTAGGCGCCGAGCCGGATGCAGGCGTGATGGCGCGCTACCAGGTGCAGCACGGCGCGGCCAAGGCCGGCTGAGGCGCCCGGGTGCGGCGCCCCCTGCCCTCGATGGCGCGGTCCGAGCGGGGGCCGTGCCCCGGCTCGCGAGAGCGCGCCAGGGGGCGTCATGGGCCCTCGTGTCGGGGCACGAGGGTGACAAGAAGGGGCGAGGCGACGCGAGGACGCGCTTCTTCCGTCATCCCCCGGCTCCGACCGGGGGATCAGGTGACGCGGCGCGACGGGAAGGAGTCGCGTAGTCCCCGCCACCTGACCGCGCCGGTCAAGCCGGGCGGGTGACAAGAAAAACCGTGCGCGACGCACCTCTCCCTCGTCGCCCCCCGACTTGATCGGGGGGCCAACAGGTGGAGGCTGGCCACGCTGGTGTCGCGTCACGACCGCCAGTTGATCCCCCGCTCAAGGCGGGGCATGACCCGTGGGGAGTGCGGTCGGCTTGTTCTTCTTTCGCTATCCTTTGCTGCCCTTCTCCTCTCTCATTCTTCTCTGCTCCTCCACCGCCCCGGCCCCGCTCTCTCCCAGCAGGGCCTGGCGGCTCTCGGCGTAGCGCAGGATCCAGTCGGCCACGTCCGGGTTGCTCCGGGCGAAGGCGAGCAGATCCGAGACAAGCTCGGCGGCGACGGGATTTTTCGACGCCTGGATGGAGGGCTGCGACAGGCCGGCGTCGGCCCCCGGCTCCAGCTCGGGTCCAGGTCGTCCCAGCCGCGCAGCCCGGGTCGGCGGTCGCTCATCCGCGGCGCCAGATGGCGCAGGCGGTTTTCCGGATGGCGTCCGCGATTGCCCTCGTAGGTGAGGAACAAAAGAGCTTTGGTGTCGCCCATGTCGGCGAGGTGCTGGAGGCTGGCGAGTGCAGTCCTGATCAGGAGCTCTTCGCGCTCGTCCTCGGGCAGCTCGGCCTCGCGCCGGTAGTAGGCGACGTGTTCCTGAAACTTCTCGTCAGCGAGGAGCGCGAGAATCTCGGCCTCGTCCGTGCCCTCGTGCCTGGCGACCTCGGCGGGCGTCATGCCGCCGGCGAGCCTGCCGGGCCAGCCGCACGGTGCGGGCCGCGGGCATCGAGGCGGGGGAACGGGACGGGTAGACGGAAGGCATTTCTTTCATTTATAGGATGTAAAGCCGATTGTCAATCGAGAGTTGATCGAATTCGTTCGTGCACACGTCCTCGTTCTCCAGGCCTGCAACGGACGATCAAGCTCGAGTGGCCCCGGCCCTGCGCCGCACATTCGGATGCCTTGCCGAGCGCGGTGGCCGGACGCTACCTATCGTCGATGCCGATGCGACTGAATTCGTTCGTGTCGCGACCGCTGCCCTCGACGGCAAGGAACGTCACCCGGAACGGAGACCCTGATACCGAAGATCCACCTCGATCCGATGGCCGACACCGCCCTCATCCGGTTCAATGACATGCCGATTGTAGAGTCGGAAGAAGTGAGCCCGGGGTTGGTGCTGGACTATGATGCGGCCGAGCGCGATGTGGGGCTGGAGATGCTGTCCATCAGCCGCCGCATCCCGACCGAGCGGCTGCGGGGCATCGACTTCGAGATCGTCGAGCCGAACTCCTGAGGTGCTTCGCGGTAGGATCCAGCTCCCTTATCCTAGGCGCGAACTCTCTGGCCGGGCACTCCACCCCTGATCCGCCTGAACGCTCAAGCAGAGCGTCCGGTTACAGCAGTCCACCCGACCGCAACGGGGCAATTTAACGCATCGGTAGCGCAACTTCCTTCCTTGAGTGTCGCCGTCACTCCCGAAAACTCTCCCAGGCGCCAAAGCGTCTCTGGTTGAAGAACGTGCCTTCGATGGCTAAGAGCGAGGTCGACGCGCCTCAGGCCGACGCGCTCCCCAACTCATCATCTCAGGAACCTAGCGACAATGGACATTGCAGGTGGCGGCTCTAAAATCCTCGGACTGAGCCGCCTCAATGTCATCCTCGGAAAGAATGGCTGCGGGAAAAGCCACCTTCTAAAAGAAGTCGAGGCCACTGCGAGTGGTATGCCTGAGATTGGGAGCGTGCGGTATATCAGCCCCGAACGCGGCGGCTCCCTGACATACGAGCCAGGAATCGAGCATTCGATGGCAGCGAGTCAGCATTGGATGGCAACGGCTAGAAGACGGAATTTATCAGAGAATTTTCGCCAGCAGAGCACGGTCTTATTTCGTCGGCTTGAGATCATGGCGCTCCGAGAGATCGAGCGAGACCAGCTGAAGCCCGACTACGTCCCTCGCACCTTTGACGCTATCGTCGATCAGATCAATACCCTGCTCGATCGAATCATCATAAAGCGGTCAAATGACAAGATTTTCGACATTCTCGTACGCGGCAGCAATACGCCTACGGCGCCGGAAGAAATCAGTAGTGGCGAGACAGAGCTTATATCTCTTGCGATTGAAATATTATCCTTCTCCATCGAATGTTACAATAACGTTGACAACATTCTTCTTATCGACGAGCCTGATGTACATCTTCATCCAGATCTACAAGCTCGCCTTGCTCGGTTCATCACGGCGGCAGTTAAGAATAGATCTATTACCGTCATTTTGGCTACGCATAGCACCGCACTCCTTGCTGGCCTCTCTTCCCACGCGGATGTGAATGTCGCATTCATGCGGCGTCAAGACACCCAGCTTCGCTTCAAGCGTGTCAGCGACATCGACCGAAACATACTGCCGATCTTTGGCGCACATCCGCTCTCGAATGTGTTTAATGAAAGGCCCATCCTGCTGGTTGAGGGCACGGATGATGAGCGTATCTGGCAACAGGCAGTTCGATCTGCGGCGAGCGCCCTCACAGTCTACCCTTGTGTTGTTGACGGTGTGGCTCACCTCCACGAATATGAGCAGGAGGTCAATGAGATTATCACAGCTGTCTACGACGACGCGCGGGCATTTTCATTGCGGGATAGAGATGAAGAGCCCTTGGCCATTGACGATCTGGGTTGCGTCACTCGGATGCGTCTAGCTTGCCGCTCAGCTGAGAACCTTATGTTGAGTGACGACGTTCTCTGCTCGACGGGCCAGAACTGGGACCGTATGAAGGCGCAAATCGTTCACTGGACGGCGGCCAACTCGGGCCACAGATATCATCTGGAGATGAAGGCGTTCGTCGATGGCGGGCTCGATCGAAGGAATTTCGACCTGAAACCAATTCGGAATATCCTAGTTGGCATGATGTCAAACAAGCCCTGGGAAGTTCTTGTCGGTCAAGGAATCGCCAAGCTGGTTGGTAGGACCATCGAGGTGAAGCCGCATAGTTTAGCGGAATATCTAGGCGCCAGAGTATGTCACGAGATCCTGCGGCTCCAGGCAAAGTAGGGTAGAACTACGAAGTAGCCTGAAAGGGCGGGTCCAGAATTGACACGCCTTACTGCGCGCTGCACTGAGCCCGGCGGACTCAGGTGCCGTGCCTCAGGAAACAACGATGCTCCCATCACCCGCAGCATCCTGAGCACCACCGCGGTCAAAAACCCGATCGTGGCCGTGGCCAGCATTGCCCACGAGAAGCTCGTGCCGTCCTGGACCCAGGGCAGGCCGCCCACGCTCACGCCAAAGATGCCGGTGATGCCAACTGCGTAGCGCCGACCTCACCTCAGCTCGTCGAGTAGAGCCTTCGCTTGCTTCAGGTCGGCGATGTCGGGCCCTTCGTGAAACCCGCCATAGACGGGCCCGAGCAGCTCGGCGCCCTTCTGTGGGTCGCCCGTCTCGGCCCATAGCCGGGCGAGGTCCGTAGCGGCGCGGAGCTCGAAGAGGCGGGCGCCGCGCCGGGCGGCGTCGTCGAGGGCGGAGCGAAGCAGGGCCTCGGCGCCGGGCTGCGCCTTCAGCATCAGCGCTCGCGCCCTCAGGCGGCGCGCCTCGGCGAGCAGGAAATGGCAGCCGATCGTCTCGATCTCGCCCAGCAGCTCGGCAGCGAGCGCCGGTGCGGCATCGGCGTCCCCGGTCGCCACGAGCCTGTCGAGCGTGAAGAGCATCGAGGCGCAGCGAAAGAGGCGGCCGCCGAGTGCCTCGAGGCGGCGCGTCGCGCTGCGCAGCATCTCGAGCGCGGTGCCGTCGGAGCCCAGGGCCGAGCGTGCCCAGCCGGCGATGCTGGTCGAGAAGGCCCCGTAGAGCTGGAATCCGTGAGCGTCGGCCAAGGCCGTTGCGCGCGAGGCGTGGATGTCGGCAGAGGCCGTTATCAATGCGTTGCCGGAGCCTTGCTTTGAAGGCTACGGAGTGGGGCGACAACTGGTCAGCCGAGCCGCCCTGTTCTCGAAGGGATCATTGTCCGGGCCAGGCGAGCCATGCTGCCGCACGCCGCTCCTCAAGGAGGCGGCCCGAGCCTCACATCACCCGCAGCATCCTCAGCACGACGGCGGTGAGGAAGCCGATCCCGCCCATGGCGAGCATGACCCACAGGAAGCCCGTGCCGTCCTGGACCCAGGGCAGGCCGCCGACGTTCATGCCGAAGATGCCGGTGATCAGCGTGAGCGGCAGGAAGATCGCCGCGATGACCGACAAAAGATAAAGATTGCGGTTGGTGGCTTCGGCGAGGCCGGTGCCGAGCTCCTCGTGCAGGAGCTTGGCGCGTTCCTGGATGCTTTCGAGATCGTCGCCCACCGCCGCCAGCGTCTCGATCGAGTCGCGGACGAGCGCCGTCTCCTCGGGCTGCAGCCAGCGCGGCGGATGGGCCTGGAGGCGCAGGACGGCGTGGCGGCCGACATGGAGCTGGCGGCGCACGCGGATGATCCTGACGCGCAGTGCTGCGACCTCGCGGATGGGCAGGGCCTCGTCGCCCATCGCCACGATCTCGGCCAGCCGGTCGACCTCGTCGCCCAGGGCGCCGTGACGAGGAAGGAAAACGTGTCGGCGAGGCGGCGGAAGAGGGCGGCGACGAAGGCGATGGCGCTGGCGCAGTGCCGCCCGTCCAGGACCTCGCGCCGCAGCCTCTCCACCGTCTGCATCGGCGCACGGCGGCCGGTGATGACGAGGGTGCGGTCGCAGTAGAGGGTGAGGATGCCGGTGGCCGTGCCATCGCCATGTCCCGGGAGCTCGCGCCGGAGGTCGGCCAGGCAGGCGGCGAGCCCCGAGGCGAAGGTGACGATCCGGGTGGTGCTGTCGCGCGAGGCCAGGACCTCGCGGGCCGGCTCGGCCAGCCGCGGGCTCGTTGCCAGCCATTCGGCGAGGCTGGGGATGCCGAGATTGAGATGCAGCCAGACGAAGCCGTCCCCGGGCGGTGCCTCGGCCGCCTCGAGGCCCACGGGCTCGGGCGGACCGTCGGGCCTCAGCCGGTAGCCGAAGAGGAGGCCGTTCTCGATCGGGGTTTTGCTTTCGCTCACGAGCGAGAAACTATCCGCGGCCGGCGCCGATCGACAAGAGCCGATGATCCGGGGCCGGAAGACACGCGGGAAGAGCCGGAAGCGCGCGCCTCAGTAGACCTGGGGGACGTAGAGCTCGTCGGGCAGGACCTTGCGCTCATAGTCCGGGTTGAAGACGCGGTCGGGCAGCGTGATGTGGTCGTGGGGGACCTCCGCGTAGGGCACCTGCCCCAAGAGGTGCTGGATGCAGTTGAGCCGTGCGCGCTTCTTGTCGTTGCCCACGACGATCCACCAGGGTGCCTCGGGGATGTTGGTGCGCTCGAACGTCGCCTCCTTGGCCTTGGTGTAGGCTTCCCAGCGCACGCGCGACTGCAGGTCCATGGGGCTGAGCTTCCACTGCTTCATCGGGTCGTGGATGCGCGTGAGGAAGCGGAGCTGCTGCTCCTGGTCGGTGATCGAGAACCAGTACTTTATCACTTTTATGCCCGAGCGGACGAGCATGCGCTCGAACTCGGGGACGTCGCGCATGAACTGCTCGACCTGATCGGGCGAGGCGAAGCCCATGACGCGCTCGACGCCCGAGCGGTTGTACCAGGAGCGGTCGAACAGCACGATCTCGCCGCCGGCCGGCAGATGCGGGACGTAGCGCTGGAAGTACCATTGCGTACGCTCGCGCTCGCTCGGCGCCGGCAGGGCGACGACGCGGCAGACGCGCGGGTTGAGGCGATGCGACACCCGCTTGATGACGCCGCCCTTGCCCGCCGAATCGCGCCCCTCGAAGATCACGACCAGCTTGTAGCCGGTGTGGACGACCCAGTCCTGCAGCTTCACCAGCTCGGCCTGGAGGCGGAACAGCTCGTAGAAATAGGTGCGGCGGTCGACCTCCGACTTGTGCTCGAGGGCGGAGATCTGACCGAGCTCGCGCAGCACGCGCTCGTCGTCGATCTCCATCTCGAGCTCCTCGTCGAAGGAGTCCGCGAGCTCCGCCTCGACCCAGCTTCTTTCCTTCGGCCCCTGAGAATCCGTGCCCATCTCGACCTCCAAGCGCGTGGCGTCCTAGGTGTCTCCAGTATGACAACGACCATGACGGTTGCTTGACAAGGCGGCAGACGGCCGCGGGGCGGTCGCCGCCCGGTTGCGAACGGCCGATACGCGCGGAGCGACCCGAGCCGGACGCGGAGGTATGAAGGACGTTGCGTCCACGATCGCCGCGCTCGCCCGATTACCCTAGGGAAGCCACATGCTCCGAGCCTCACCCTCGCCCTTCAGCAGCTTGGCCATTGATACATACCCCGCGCGCCGAGCCAGCTCCTCGCCTCGACGACGAACGACATCGGCTGACCCCAGAACACCCTGCCGGTAAAACGCCTGAGAAATACACGCCAGCGCCCTGACCTTAAAGAGACGCAGATCATGCAACATACTGAGCTCAAGCGCCTGCGCGGCAAGCTCTGTGGCTCGCCTGGTCTCCCCCTGCCGAAGAACGGCCCCTGCGCGCACGACGGCGACCTCGGTCAACACGCGAGGAAGTCCAACAGAGCGAGCATAGGATTCAATGCCATCTAGCTCATGAAGGGTCTCTGCCAAGTCGCCCGGATCATTCTCCACGACTAAGAGCCGAGCATGAGCAAGTCGAGCTAGCTGTGCAGCGTCCTCATGCGCGCCCTGACGCGCTAGAACTCTCCGCCGTCACAAACAACTCCCGCGCCCTCGCAAAATGCTTGAGACCACGCGCACGGTAAATATCCCCCAAATGACGAGTAAATATACTGGCCGCCCTCGTATTTCTAACGTTAAGAAGCGTCTTTATAGAAACTCTGTACGAATGCCTCGCCTCCTTCAGCTCGCCAGCCAAGTGAGCTGTTAGGCCGAGCAGTCCTCGCGCCACGCCAAGAACAACAGGATGTTCATCAGACTGCCGCAGGATCCCCTCCAGGACACCCCGCGCTTGAGATGTCGCACCGCGCTCGATGGCAGCCAGCGACGAGTTCAGCCCTATCCGCGCCGCTAGCGCCGCATCGTGCGGCGCTAGCCACTCCCGAGCCGCGGCCAACGCCTGATCAAACAGCGCTGTGGCATCATTGATCCGTCCCTGCGCGAGGCTAAGGACACCGCTCTCATTCAGAAGCCAAACGATCTCTTCCGCATAGAACGGGAGCATCCTCCGCTGCTCGAGAGGCAGATCGGCACAAGCCTGACTGAGCAACGCGGCTTGCCGAAGTAGCCAACGAACCAACAGCCGATGAGCTTCAAAATGGCCGAATTCCGGGAATTCGCTCTTCGCGACAGCTGAATAATCATCGAAGCGTCCAATTGTTGCAACATGATAAACCGAGCAGATGATCCCAAACGACGCCCGCAGGCGGCGCGCCCATAACTCCAACGCCTCAACCGAGCCAGAACGAACATCGTCGACGCTCTCGTTGGGATACCCGGCAAGGCTCTCTGCCAGCCGTCGCAGACGCCGGTGTGCCTCCAGCGACGGGCGGGGAAGATCCGATGGCTGCGCAATATATAGCGAGAGAGAAAAGCGCTCTAGACCGCGCATCTGACCTAGCGGGGTCTCCATAAGCTTAAATACGGTACGCTGAAGCAAGCCGTGGATCCCGTAACGCAGCTGACCACCGGCTTCGTTGCGCCCGGCCGGGAACAGGAGGCACCTGTAGATCAGCAGATCAAGAGCGTCCTGCAGAAGACGCGACACGCCCACATCCGTCTGATCGACCTTCACCTCGTCCCCAGCGCCTGAGAGAGAGACAAGGCTCTCGCAAATCTCCGGGCACACGCCAAGCACCCGTGCCTCCACAGGCTCGCCGATAACAGACACGTGCCAAAGTATCTGGAGAAGTAGCCGGTGGAGCGCGGGGCCCAGCCGAGCGACGCTCCTGAGCCGCAAGGGAGGCGGCTGCCGCTCCCGATGGAGGCGCTCCATCGCCGCCAACACGATCTCAACTATCGTTTCGTCCTTCTGAGACGGCGAGATGCCCGAAAGGCGACTGGCCGCCTCGTCGAGGAACCGAACGCCCCGAAGCCCCAACTCATGTCTCAGACCGTCATCACGCGGACCAATCTGCTCGTCGGCAGCGGACAAAAGCAGAGAGCCTGCGAAGCGGTTCTTGCTCACCGAATTTGCAAATTGGCGAAACCGCTCCGAAACGGCTCCTTGCAGTATTTTCAACCGGCTTCTGTCCTTCCGAACCGTACCAAGCCCGGCCCTCAGGCTGTCATATTCGAGCAAAGTCCGATTTCCATTGCGCCAGACAGATAGAACAAGCCTCTTGATCGTGGCCTCCTCCAGTTCCTCACCAGTTCGCCTAGCTGAGGAGTGGCCTCGCATTAGCCTCTGACCTTCTATCATCTCCTGACGCGAAATGTCCTTCTGTGCGATGCCGAGCTCCGCCGCAGCCATTGCGATCGCCGTCCGCGGGAAGAACGAGCTTGCCAGCGTCGCAACCCGGGAGCGGCGGAGAAGATGGCATACGATGATACCTCGGAGATCGAATTGAGAATACGGAACGCCCTCGTCGGGAACAAATGTGCCAGGCGGGTTGGGATCGTAGCACGGGCTCAGATCGAGCATTCGCTCATGCTCGACCACCGTCAGTCGATGCGATTCACTACATGGATGCGGGAGGAGCCGCAGCATACGTCTCTCTGTCCCAGGTCCGGGTGCGCGAAACGCGGGGGGAACGGCATCCGTGGAACAGAGCAGGATGACGTCGATAGGGACACTATCGTGCGCCGAACTCATTAAAGTGTCAAAGAGACGGCCGAGCCCGGTGTTCTTGGGAAGCCCGTCTGGATCATATAGAATGCTCGGGTTGCTGATCCCAACCAGGATCCGCATACCTCCACTCCCAAGCAGCCGAGCCGCGTCACCAAACAGTCTGAGCACGTTTGTGAGGCGCGCACGTCGGTCGTTCTTGAGATCACTTTTTCCCTGTTCGAGACGGCTCGCAAGTCTTGTCTGCAGGTCGTCGGGCGATGATTTTCCGTTCGGTGGGAAGACCTTTGGCCAGCTGCGTTCCAGGAAGCGTGTAAGCCGATCGAATACCGAGGCGACTTCGTGCGAAAAGCTGAGATTATAGAACGCCGCCCCCACATAGAGAGGATGTCCTCCATCATGTGCGAACGGGAACCGGCGCTGCTGGTAGGCATAATCCTGCTCCCACGCTATTGAGCGACTGATCCCCTCGCCAAAAGACAGCCCCCAGCTCGCGGCGATAAAGCGCGGCAGTCCTTCCCGCCCCGCCAAGCTGGTGAAGACATGGCCCTTGCCGACACCGGCTCGGCCGAGCAGAAGGAAAACCCGCCGGCCGAGGTATTCTCGCCAAAAGCGCGGCCCCAAGATCCTCAGGCCACCTCCCAAACCATGCAGGGCCCTTGAGGGCGGATCGCGATGGAATCGGTCCGGCGAGCCTCCTCCGGGAAGCTCCAATTGACCGGTAGATCGGGCAGTTCAACGATATGCCGTCCATAGACCTCTGCGCCAACAGTGAACCATTCGTCCGGCTTCGCCGCAGCGGGGCGGATCGGGTGTATCTCCACCGGCCGAGCCATCGGCAGGCGGAACCAGTCCTCCTTCCAGCTCCGCCAATCCTCCTCAAGGCGGGCAAGGCGCGCGCAAAGGCAGGCGGATTGTATGCTGATCCTCACGCCCTCAAGAGCGGTCCGAAGAGCGAGCGCGAGCTCGAATTCCCGGCTCCTCAGTGCCTCGAAGCAGGCAGATGCAGGACTCCAGTAGCTCGATCTCGAAGCCGATGTTCGGCTCTATTGCTGACTGCGAGAGCCCGTCCAGCTTGACAGGTCGGAAGATCGTCTCAGACCCGACGACGCCGCTTTTCTTGGCCTCCTGCCATTTCCGTTCAAATGCGGACCGCCTTTCCTTTCGATCACTCGCCAACGAGATCGCCAATGAATTCGCCACTTGTATAAGCTCGACGATCCACGCCAACCAATCAGCGATATGAACCTCACTCTCTCCTTGATCGGCGTCGCGAATAGTCGCCGATCCGTAGTATAACGCATAGACGCCGTATCAATTCAGCAAGGTCATCTGCTCTAGTAGTCGCTGTCCTCCTCGCTTGCTTCCTGGCATAAGAGCGACAGCAAGTCTATCGCCTAGTCTGTTCTCCTCTCCCATAAATTCCCTAAGCGGGCGGAGTATATCATCCTCCCCCATTCCCAATCCGACGAATAGAAGAGGATTTCCGCCAAACGTGACCCTCCGTGCAACGTCCAGCGGGTGTCGGTCCGCTCCCTCAAACTGATATCGTGCCTGATAGTCCCCCTCCGTGATCACCACGTCGTCCCCGTCGGCGATCGTAGCTCGGCCATGAAGATGGATTACCTCGGGTCTACTTCTCCTATCTTGGATAGCAAAGTCCAGAAGGTTCCCGTGTCCCTGGGAGTTCATGACAGTGTCCCGGCTTCGACCTCCAAGTGGCTCCATCCGATCGCCGCGCCGATTGTCATGGGGGTTGTGCGCATGTTTTCCAATATCTTCATCTAGCTGATCCACGTAGCCAACATCCCGGAAGAGGCGCTCAATATCGAGGTCGTAGTTTGTCGTAAGAAATCTATCTATTCCCAGCCCCCTATGAAGTATGAGCAACGGGTCGCCGCCCGGAGGAATGCTTTCGCCCCGCGATTGGCTCGACGGGAGGCTTAGCGGATCGCGCAGAAGTGGCGCGTAAAAGCGACGCTGAAGTCCTTTTGTTCGGGACATGGCGATCCGTAGCAGAGCGACAAGCGCGAAGCGCCGCACTGCTATGATCGGCGCGCCACCCTTGGCGTCGCCCTTCGTGCAAGCTTTTCCCAGAGCGTTCACAAAGGCGCAAAGTGCAGCAGACGCATTCGGTCGTTCCTCCAAGGCGTATCGATGAATTCGTGAAGAGTTTCAGCTGTAAAGAGATGGCGGTAGGCGTACGATCTTTCCCTTGCCGAGGCGGCCTTTCGGGTTGTGGGAGGATGCAACGCGGCCCGACTTGTATCGAATTCCGCGTCACTGTTAAACCAGTCGCGTATAAATTCTATCAACCCGGGGTCACGGATATTGTTATGCATAAAGCATCTCTGGAATAGTTCTCGACATTGACCTCGGTCATCGTATATACTTGCGGCCAGTTTTCGTCTTAGCCGACCTTGCTCATCGTCGGGGGCGATAAGGTTGTCGAGCTGCTCAGTTAGCTGAAAGAGCGTTAGATATTGATCTGAGGAAGATCTAGACTATCGTATATCTTTTATTCTCTTAATTAGATATTCAAGCTGCAGTTTTTTAGAGTAGTCAGAGCATTGCTTCTTTAAGCGTTTTTCATAAGCTTCCTGAACGTCGTCTGCTAGTGTCTCGACCAAGACGCTCCAGCCGATGCGCCCATAAGCCATCAGAAACCCAGCTCCGACAAAAGCTACCACCGTCCAATATTTAAAGCTCACGCAGATGCCAGACAGCTACCTGCTCGATCCGCTCCGGAGCGAATCAGCTAGAAGATGTCAAACCTCCGATCAAACCCCAGCTTCCGCGTCTCTGAGCTAACATATCTTCCCCCTTTTAGCTGTGTATCAAACGTAAGCTTAATCGATACCTCTCAAGCTCTCAAGAGGTGTAGCAACGCAAACTGTGTCATCTTATACTCGAGCCAAGCGTCGACTTATCCCCGTACCAAAATGCGATCACTATAAGCATCTAAACGTGCTCTGCACAAGCTCCAGATATTAGTACCTTACGTAAGATAACCACGCTCTCCGCAACGCAAGCTAAACACCCTAATTAGACAACCAGCAGAGAACGACTTCGACTACAACGCTTACTGTTATAATCTCTGACAGCACAAAATATCTCAAAACTACATCACACTTTCCTACTATGCTACATTCCAAAACTATACCCAACCATTAACTCAATCGAAGACGTGGTGCTCCAGCCGGGTCCGCTCGACGAGGTCCCAGTCGTAGGTGACGCCGAGGCCGGGCCCGTCGGGGACCGGGACGCAGCCGTCCTTGCCCAGATCCTCGGGCTGGTCGGAATAGCCGCAGAGATAGACCGGCGGAACGGCGTTGGGCATGGCGGGGCCGACGAGCGCCATCTCGTAGAGATGGGTGTTGCGGGTGGCGGCCATGCAGGCGCGATGGGCGGGACCGCAGGCGTGGTACTGGATGTCGAGGCCCAGCGCCTCGGCCACGTGGGCGATCTTGATGGCGCCGGTGATGCCCATGTCGTACTCGGGATCGACATGCAGCATGTCGCCGCCGCCGGCCAGGATGAAGGCGGTCTTGAGCTCGATGCCGCGGACATGCTCGCAGACCAGGAGCGGGGTCTTGAGGCGCTCGCGCAGGCGCTTGTGGCCCTCGGGCGCGATGCCCGAATCGCGGTAGGGATCCTCGAACCAGAAGAAGCGGGCCTCGTCGCAGGCCTGGCCGACCTCGAGCGCGTCCATCCAGGTGCGCAGCTGGCAGGCGGGATCGATCATCAGCCGCCAGCCATCGCCCACCGCCTTGCGCACGCCCAGCACGTTCCTCACCTCGCGCGCGACGTCGCCATCGTTCCAGCCGTGGATCTTGAAGCCGCGGAAGCCCTTTTCCTTGCAGGCCACGGCGTAGTCGGCGAACGCCTCGGGCGTGTCGAGGCCGCCCGGCTCGTCCTGGCCGTGATAGGTGCTGGCATAGGTGGGCAGGCGCTCGCGGAAGCCGCCCAGGAGGCGGGCGACCGAGACGCCGCGGCGTTTCCCGGCGAGGTCCCAAAGGGCGATGTCGAGGGGGCCGTGGCCCATATGGTCGTAGGCCCGGACCTCGCGCTTGAGGTCGTCCCAGATCTGCTCGCGCCGGTCGGGATCGCGTCCGATGAGGTGCGGCGCCAGCATGCGCGCCTGGGCGAAGGAGGCGGGCGTGCCGACCCAGTGCGTGACGTAGGCGCCCTCGGCGCCGTCGGCGGTATGGAGGCGCACGGCCCAGCGCTGGCAGGGCAGCGTGGCGCCCTTGCGGGCGACGAGGTTGCCCACGCCCGCGGCCCCGTGCGCCGGCAGGCCGAGGCCGGCCACCTCGAAGCCGAAAAGGCTGAGCTCGACCCTGCTGATCCGTGTCATCGGCTTTTCCTCCCTGATTCTCGGCGCTGCGGCTCCGGGCGCGAAGCAGCCCGGAGCCTAAAGGCTGGCGACGGGAACGAGAAGGCGGTTGCTATGACAGGAGAAAGAACGCGAAGAGCCAAAACGCATAGAGCCCGACGACCAGGGCCGTGCCGGCCACATCCAGGCGCTTCTTGTTGGCCTGCTCCGGTCTCAGCCACCAGCCCAGCGCCCGGGACGTCCACGGCACCAGCCAGTTCATCAGCACGATGCTCACGACGTTGCCGATGAAGAGGGCAGCCCAGAACGGCACCCCGGCCCGGCCCATGAGGAAAGGCGCCTGCACATAGAAGCCGAAGAGGAAGACGATGGGATAGAGCACGAGCAGAACGACCATGTTCTGCTTCCACACGGCCGGGCGCGCCGCCGCCCCCTCGATGCCGGGAAACCATTGCTCGAAGCCGGAGCGCACCGTGCGCGCCCGGAACTCCTCGACGAACGCCTGGGACTCGCGCAGCAGCGCCTGGCGCTCTGGCGAGTCCAGCCAGACCTGCAGGTTCTGTTCCGTGTCGAAGCGAAGGATGGCCATCCAGTCGTCCTGCACGCCCGGGATCGGCGGCTCGAACCGATAGCCCAGGAACCCGGGCGAGCGCGCCTGCGCCACCGCGATGCGCTGCTCCCAGGCGCGGAACGCCGCCTCCTGGCCCGGCTTGATCCGCGTCGTGATGACGGTGGACACCGGTGCCGGGCGTGCGCCTGCCGCCGGATCGTGGAGCAGATGCACGTCGTCCACGCCGATCAGGATTTCCTGCACCTGGCCCAGCAGCTGTTGCCGGCGGTCGGAGCGCAGCCAGGCGACGGCGGCATCCGCGGTGGTGAAGCGCTGCAGAATCACCCAGTCGGTCTGCAAGGGCGGGCTGGGCGGCATCACCGACTGCTCGAGGAATCCGGGCTGCTCGGCCACCGCGGCGCTCATCCCCGCCTGCCACCGGCCGAACGCCTCGTCCTGTCCCTCCCGGGGGCGCGTCTGGACGACGACGGTTACCGGTGCTTCGGCGGTGGGTGGGCTCACTCGGCGGCGCCCAGCGCGGCGTAGATGCGGTCGGGCGTGAAGGGCAGATGGCCGAAGCGCACGCCGGTCGCGTCGCGCGAGCGCGTTGGCGATGGCCGGCGCCACCGGGTTGATCGCGCACTCGCCCTGCGATTTGGCGCCGAGGGGACCGATGCGGTCGTAGGTATCGGCGAACATGACCTCGCTCGCAGGCGTGTCCGCGAAGGCGGGGATGCGGTAGTTGCGGAGATTGGGATTGACCACCGCCCCCCTAACATCGTGCACCATGTTCTCGGTCAGCGCCCAGCCGAGGCCCATCGCGATGGCACCGTCGATCTGGCCGCGGCACTGCATCGGATTGATCAGCCGCCCGATATCCGCGGCGTGCACGCTCTGCAGGATGCGGATCTCGGCGGTGACGCGGTGCACCGCCAGCCGGATGCCGTGGACGTTGAAGGCGACGGTGCGCGGCGTCAGATAGGCCTTGCGGCTGGCCTCGAAGCGATGGCCGGCGGCGCTGCCGGCCGCATGCAGCGCCACGAGCGGGATCCTCCGGTTGCCGCACAGCACCGATTGCGGCTCGAGCCTGCAGGCCGCGCGGTCGACGCGCGCCGTGCCGGCTGGCGAAATCCAGGATGTTGTCGCGCAGCGCCGCCGCGGTCAGCGCCACGGCCTGCCCGGCCACCACCGTGCCGGTGCTGGCGAAGGTGCCGGTGTCATAGGGCGTGCGGTCGGTGTCGGCGTTGACGATGGCGATCTGGCCGGCACGGCAGCCCAGCACGCCCGCGGCGAGCTGGAGGTGCGATGTGACCGAGCCGTTGCCCATCTCGGTCGAGCCGACGGCCAGGTGATAGGTGCCGTCGGCCAGCAGCCTCATCGCCGCTCCGGAGCGATGCTCGGTGGGTGGGCCGCATTCGAGCATGGCCAGCGCCATGCCGGTGCCCTCGAGCCAGTCCTCGCCTTCCGGCCTGGCCTCGCCACGCCCGCTCGCCAGGGCCTCCTCGACCCGGTCCATGCACTGGTCGAGGCCATAGCTGCCGAAGTCGACATCCGACGGCTCCGGCCAGATCGACTCCATCCAGTCGCCGGGCCGGATCATGTTCAGCCGCCGGATCGCGAACGGATCCTGCCCGAGAAGCCCCGCCAGGTCGTCCATCGCGGACTCGATCGCGAAGGTCGTCTGCGAGGCGCCGTAGCCGCGAAAGCCGCCGGCCGGCACGAGGTTGGTATAGACCGCGGCGCCCTCGGCGCTTCTTGTTGGCGCAGCGATAGACGGTGAGCGGCGTGCCGAGCGAGGCGGCCAGCGTCTCCCCGGCATGGCCGCCATAGGCGCCGGTGTTGGACACGACCTGCATCTCGATGGCCGTCAGCGTGCCGTCACTTTTCGCGCCGAGCTTCACGCGCGTCGTCATCTGATGGCGCGTCGTCGCGGCGGTGAACTGTTCCTCGCGCGTGTACTCCCACTTCACCGGGCGGCCGGTCTTCAGCGTCGCGAGGACGCAGAGATCCTCGGTGATCATCTCCTGCTTGCCGCCGAACCCGCCGCCGACGCGCTCGGTGAAGACGTGCACGTCTGCGGTTCGGCAGCCCGAACAGATGGCAGAGCTTCTGCTGCACGATGAAGGGCGCCTGCGAGCTGGTGCGCACGTGGACGCGCCCGTCCGCGTCGCGCCAGGCGATGGTGCCGTGGGTCTCGAGATGCACGTGCTGCACGCGGGAGGTCGAGTAGGTCGCCTCGTGCACGACGTCGGCCGCGGCGAACCCCTCGGCGACGCTGCCGACCTCGCCCTTGATCTCGGCATAGACGTTGCCGGTGCCGCCCAGGCCCTTGTCGTGCAGGAGCGGCGCGTCCGGCTGCATGGCCGCGACCGGATCGAAGACGGCGGGCAGCAGCTCGTAGCGCACCTCCAGGAGGCGGCATGCCGCCTCGGCCATGGCCTCGGTCTCGGCCACCACCGCCGCCACGCGCTGGCCGACATAGCGCACCACGTTGTCCAGCATGTAGGTGTCGTCCGGATCGACGAGATGGTCCTCGTGCGTCGCGGTGCTGTAGAGCCGGCGCGGGCACGTCCTCCCAGGTGAAGATGGCGACGACGCCGGGCAGCGCCGCAGCGCTGGTCCGGTCGATGGCCAGGATGCGCGCATGCGCATGCGGCGAGCGCAGCACCTTGAGGTGCAGCAGGCCCTCCATGGCGACGTCCATCGTGTAGCGGGCGTGGCCGGTGACGATGGCTTCGCTGAAGGGGTTCGCGCAGGCTGGCGCCGCAGGCCTGGCCGGCCGTGTCGTCCTCCGTCGAGCCGATGCCGCGCACCGCGTCGGCGATCGAGCGGTAGCCGGTGCAGCGGCAGAGATTGCCCTTGAGCGCGCGCGGCAGGTCGGCCCGCTGCGCCTCGTCGAGGGCGGCCACGGTCATGATCATGCCGGCGGCGCAGAAGCCGCACTGGAAGCCCTGCGCGTCCAGGAAGGCCTGCTGCATCGGGTGCAGAGCGTCCGTCTGGCGCCAGCCCCTGGATCGTCGTCACGGCGCGGCCCGCGGCGCGGAAGGCCGGCATCAGGCAGGAATGCACCGGCTCGCCGTCCAGCCAGACCGTGCAGGCGCCGCAATCGCCGGCGTCGCAGCCCTTCTTCACGCCGAGCGCGCCCTGGTCGCGCAGGAAGGTGCGCAGGCACTGGCCGGGCAAGCGGCTCGGCGGTGACGGATCGGCCGTCGATCGGTGTAGTCGGCCGCAGCCTCGCCGATCGCTCATGCCGGCTCTCCCGGCGCGCAGCTCGGCGCGGATCTGCTCGGCGAAGTAGAGCGTGATGTGGCGCTTGTAGGGCGCGGAGCCGTGCACGTCGTCGAAACAGCGATCGTCCGGGATCCGTGCATCGATGGCGTCGCGCAGCTCGGCCGCGGACGGCGTATGCGGGAAGCGGAGCTGGACGGGGCGATCGGTGGCGGCCGTGATGGTCAGCAGCAGGTCGCCGGCCGCGCCGCAGGTGCCGATCAAGAGCGCCGCCGAGCGGCCGAGCTTGGTCAGCGAGCAGTGGCGGAAGGCCGCGCGCCGCGCCAGCGCCGCGGCCGGCAGGTGGATGCTGCGCAGCAATTCGCCGGGCCGCAGGACGTTGGCGTGATTGCCGGTGACGAAGTCGACCACGGCCACCTCGCGCGGCGCTGCCGCCGCGCGGCCAGAGCGTGCAGACGCCGTCCAGCGCCGCGGTCAGCGAGATCATCGGCCCCGCCGGCAGCGACATGCAGATGTTGCCGCCGACCGTGGCCGCGTTCCAGATCTTGAAGGAGGCGAGGAACGCGTTGCAGCACTCGCGGACCAGCGGCAGCGCGCGTCCATTCCGGCGGGCCCTCAAAGCGATAGAGCTCGGCGATCCGGCAGGTGGCGGCGATCGTCAGGCCGTCGGCCGAGGCCTCGAGCGCCGGCCAGCCCAGCCCCTCGAGATCGATCAGGGTGTCGAGTGCCGGCTGCGGCTCGGAGAACAGCCAGGTTCCGCCGCCCAGCCAGGCATAGCCGTCGCGCCACGTGGCGATCTCGTCCGCCGAGGCCGGCCGCTGCACGGTCTGGATGGTGGTGAGGTTCATGGCACCGCGCTCACGGCAGGTCGTCGAGCGAGGTGGCGCCGGGCCCGGGCGTGATCAGCGTCGGCCATTGATGCGAGCCGAACGGCACGGCGGGCGGCAGGAACGGCGTCATGCCGCGCTTGGCGTCCTCGGCGGTGATCGCCTTGCGCGCATTGCCGCCCATCAGCTCGTAATCCATCAGGTGGTAGTTGCCGAAGAAGACCGCGCCGACCGACCGGTCGGCGATGATGCGGGTGAGCGCCTCCAGCATGTCGTCCGGCGTCGTCGTGAACGAGATCGTCTCGATCAGCAGCAGCCGGTCGTTGACGGCCTCCGGGCCGAAATACTGGGCCAGGACGCTGAAGAGGACGTTGTTCTGGCGGGCGACATAGATCGTGTTGCTGGCGGCATAGGTCTTGTCCCAATCGTCGCCCAGCTGCTTCTTCCAGTCGCCGATCACCTCCATCCAATGGGCCACCTGCGTCTCCGCCGCCCAGGCGATCACCTCCTTCAGGAGCGGCGCCTGCTGCTTCGCGAACGCCTGGAGGTCGGCCATCGTGATCTTGCCGCTCTTCAGGCAGGCATCCATGAAGTCGACATTGTGTTGGAGAATGGAGCGGACGACGGGCCGCCAGTCCGCCTGCATGTCCGTGGCATCCAGCGTCTCCAGGGCCGACTGCATGCGGGTGCGATAGGCCAGCAGCGAGCGCGCGCCAGGACTGGTTCGACGGGATTCTCGAGATAGGGGCCGACGACCTCGGTCAAGGCCATCGTGCTGTGGCCCGTCGACTTCATCAGCTGGTAGACGAGCGGCACCGGCGGCGCCTCGAGCGGCGGCATGCCGGGGCGATAGAGGATGAAGCGGCCGCCGGCGCCCGAGAAGAGGCCGAGGATGACCGGATGCTTCGCCAGCAGGTTGCGCTGGAACAGCCGGCCGGCGGCACCATAGAGCTCGAACATGGCGGTGTTGAGCGCCAGCACGTTGTCATCGGCGATCTCGGCCGGCGTCGTCGTGATCGTGCCGGCGATGGGCTGCATGTAGTCGGGGAGGTCGGCGGCGCTCGCGAGGGATGTCAGCCCCACTGCCATCGCGAGCATCGCGCAGGCGCACCGCAACCTCGATACAGCAGGCATTTACTCACACTCCCTGTATATTGCGCGCCGTCGACCGACAACTTATGCTCGAAGAATTCACTGCATAGGCGAATAAACTGCTGAACACCAGCGGCGCCGCGAGCCCGCGCCTCTCCCGGCACCACGAGATCCAGGGTGGCCCTTCAGCGCGATGGGGTCGTGGGCCTGTCAGGAGGCGTTGCGGGGCCGGGCCGCAGGATGACGAACTCGCCGCCCGGGCCGCTGAAGAGGCCGGGCCCGGGCGCGTCGCCGGAAACCGGCGGCGGGAAGGGCTGAAACCCGCAGCAGGCGAGGCCGAGGCAGGCGAGGAGCATGACGAGGCCCGACGCCCGGAGGCGCCGGGCGGAACCTGCTCGCTGCCGGGAGGCCGGCATCAGAACTTCACCCTCGTGCCCATGGTCATCACATAGATGTCGTCGGTGCGAGGCGAGGCGCCGTCGAGCCTGTACCAGCGCAGGCCGGCATAGAGGTCGGTGCCGATGTCGGCGACGCTCTGGTCGACGACGAAGCCCACCGAGTGGCCGGTATCGCCCGGATTGGGGCGCTCGTTGGTCTGCTGATAGTCGAGGCTGAAGGCCGTCTTGCCGAAGTCGAAGAAGCCGTGCTGCCAGCCGCCCTTGATGTAATAAAAAGTCTGGTTCTGCGAGTCCTGGTCCTGCACGCCCGCAGCACCGGTGAGGTTGAGGCCGGTTGCCGGATGGAGGACCGAGGCCGAGCCGACCACGTCGTAGTTGACGCCCTGCTGGCTGGGGTCGGTGATGCCGACACCCGACGCGATCTTGAGGCCGTGCCCCTCGCCCGCCCAGCGCACCGCACCGCTCGCCGTCTGGTCCTCGCCATAGGTGCCGGAAAGGGTGAGGCCGGCGAGTGCCGGCGTGTCGTAGCGGATGCGCGTCGCGCGGGGATTGTCGAAGTCGGTGAAGACGTTCTTGACCGCGGTGTTGCCGTAGCCGTCGCCCTTCTCCGCGAAGAGAAGGCCGCCCGCGACGTCGGCGACGTTGGCATAGGAGAGAAGATCGGTGCCCGAAAGGTCGATGCGGGCGATATCCTTGGTCGACGGGTCGCCCTTGCCGAAGAAAACCGTGCCGTAGCTCTTGCTGGCGAAGATCGCCTCGACCTTGCGCTGGTCGAACGTGTCGCCCGGGTTCTCGTTGAGCTGCGAGACGTCGTTCGAGTCGTTGGGCGAAATGCCGATCTCGATGTTGGCGCCAATCGTGAAGTCGTCGGTGATCGGGGCCGTTCCGACGATTCGCAGCCGCGACGCCGAGAGATGGTTGTCGACGAAGTAGGCCTTCGTGCGTCTGCCGTCGTCGCCGAGGTTGACCATGCGGTTGACCCAGCCCGAGATGGCGAGCGTGACGCCCTTCTGTCCCGAGACGACCTTCGTGGCGGCCGCCTGACTCGCCGCCTCGGCCTGCTTGCCCGCCTCGGTGGCCTTCTTGTCGGTGGCCTCGGTCTGCTGCTGAAGCTGCTGCACCTGCTGCTGCAGCTGCCGGAGCATCTTCTGCTGCTGCTCGAGCTGCTGCTGCTGTTGCTGGATTATGCGCTGGAGCTCGGCAGCGCTGGGCGCCGCGGCCGCTGGACCGCAGGCGAGCGTCGCGGTCAGGATCGAGAATCCAGCGAGCGGCACGAGGCGACGCCGGCCTGTCGTCATCATGGTCCCTCCGCGTGCGAACCTTCGATGCGCGGTTCCTACCACCCCCCGGGGGCGGCGGTCGCGGAGGGCATCTAGGGAGCGACGGGCAACGGGCGCGTGACAGGACGGCCGCAGCGCGACGACACGGCGGCGCGGCCGAGAGGCGATGACGGGGAAAGCTCAGGTGCCGTCGAGCAGCCGCAGCAGGATCTTCTCGGCGCCCGCTATGTCGGCATCGAGCGCGGCGCGGCCGCCGGCGGCATCCCGACGCGAGAGCGCGTCGAGCATCGCCCGGTGCTGGAGGTTGGCCGTGCGCCAGTTGTCCGAGGCGCGCAGCAGATCGAAATAGGGGCCGATCTGCAGCCAGAGGGACTCGATCGTGCCCAGCAGGACCGGCGAGCCCGCGGCCTCGTAGACCGTGAAGTGGAACTCCCGGTTGGCCGGCACGAAGGCGCGGCGGTCCTTGGCGGCGGCGGCCGCGGCCATCTGCGCCACGAGGGCGTCCAGGTGCCGAGGTCGGCATCGGGCAGCCGCGACGCCGCCCACTCGGCTGCGACACCCTCGACCTCGCGGCGCACGCGGGTGAGGTCGATGAGACGCTCGCGGCTGAGGAGCGGAATGCCCACCGAGCGGCCGGCGATGACGGTGAGCGCCCGCTCCGCCGTGAGGCGGCGCAGCGCCTCGCGCACCGGCATGGCGCTGACGTCGAAGGCGTCGGCCAGGCTCTGGATCGTCACCGTCTGGCCGGGCTCGATCTCGCCGTCGAGGATCATCTCCTTGAGGCCCAGATAGACCCGGTCGTGCACCGTCTCCTTGGCGACGGGCCGGTAGGGCAGCTTTTTTTCTGTTCTCGCTAGTTCCATGGCCTCTGGCCGGCAGGGTCCGCCCGCCGTCACCCTGCATCGCTCGCCGGGACTTCCGGGGAAGGCTGTTGCGCGACCCGCTGATCTGTGATTTGTGATCAAAAGTCCGCTGGCGTCAATCGCCGCCCGCCTCGCCGGGCCGATCGATCAGCCGGAAGGCTCGAAACAGCCAGGACAAGGGGAGGAAAGAACCGATGCGCGCGCCAACGCTTGTGGCCGGGCTTGCAGCCCTGGGCCTCGTCGCCGGAGCTGCCGATCCGGCGGCCGCCGAAAAATACAAGGTCTATCTGTCGATGAGCTACATCGGCAACGACTGGCAGGCCGAGGCCGCCAACATGGTCAAGGCCATGGCGGACAGCAAGGAGATGAAGGACAAGATCGATCTCGAGGTCCAGGTGGCCGGGCCCAACGCCCAGCGCCAGATCCAGCAGATCAATGCCATGGTCCAGGCCGGCGCCAAGGCGATCATCGTCTATCCGATCTCGCCCACGGCCCTCAATCAGGTCGTCAAGAACGCCTGCAACAGGGGCGTGCTCGTCTTCGCCTACGAACTCGGTGATCACCGAGCCCTGCGCCTACAACACGACGATCGACCAGGAGGAGGCGGGCGCCAAGCCGGCCCAATGGCTGGTCGACCAGCTGCACGGCAAGGGCAACGTCGTCGTCATCACCGGCGTGCCCGGCACCTCCGTCGACACCGCGCGCACGAAGGCGGCCAAGGAGGTCTTCGCCAAGTACCCGGACATCCACGTCATCGCCGAGGCCAACGGCATGTGGAGCCAGGCGGTGGCCCGCACCGAGCTGTCGAAGATCGTCGCGACCCATCCCTGGTCCGAGATCGACGGCCTCTGGATGCAGGCCGGCTGCTACACCGCGGCGTCCATGCAGGACGAGGCCGGCATCGCCGACAAGGACAAGAAGCCCTGCGCCGGCGAGGGCTCGAACGGCCATCGCATCCAGATGCTGCCGATCGGCGCCCAGGGCATCGAGGGCGCCAACGGCACCTACCGGCCGATGGGCTATCCCAGCATCTCCTACGCCTCGCCGCCCTATTCGGGCGCCCTGGCGCTGAAGAACGCGGTCGCCAAGCTCGAGGGCAAGGACGTCCCCAAGCTCACGACCCTGCCGCTGCCGCTCTACACCAACGACCAGATCAAGCTCTGCCAGGAGGGCAGCTGGAAGGAGATGGAGGCGGGCTGCAACGTCTTCCAGCCGCAGATCATCTCGAACCCCGGCTGGTTCGCCTCGATCTACTCGGCCCAGACCCCCGAGGTCGGGCTGCAGGCGGCCCTGGTGGGCCAGCCCGAGAACTGAGCTGAGGCCAGCGCTGCGGCGGCCCGGTGCCGCGGCAGCGTCGCCCAAGGTTCCGGCATGACAGCCCTACCCGCCATCACCGCCCTGGGGGTCAGGAAGGCGTTCGGCGCCACCGTGGCCGCCGATGACGTCTCCTTCAGCGTCCCTGCCGGCAATGTCCATGCGCTTCTGGGCGAGAACGGCGCCGGCAAGTCGACGATCGTCAAGCTGCTCTCGGGTCTGATCCTGCCCGACGCGGGCACGATCAGCATCGAGGGCAGCCCGGTCCGGCTCTCGAGCCCCAGGGTGGCGCACGGCCTCGGCGTGCAGACGGCCTTCCAGGAGATGACGCTGGTCCGGGACCTCACGGTTCTGGACAACATGCTCATCCCCTACGCGCCCACCAACGCCCTGGGCCTCGTGCGCCGGCGCGACGCCGAGGCCAGGGTGCGCGAGCATTTCGCGGCCCTCGACCTCGACGATATCGACCTCTTCGACGAGGTCGGCACGCTCGACCTCGCGATCCAGCAGAAGATCGAGATCGCCCGCGCCGTCTTTCGCGAGCCGCGCATCCTGCTGCTCGACGAGCCCACCTCGAGCCTCTCGGGTCGTGACATCGACTGGCTGGGTGCCGTCATGGCGCGCCTTAAAGCCGAAGGCGCGACGCTCCTTTTCATCTCGCACCGCCTGCCCGAGGTGCGCCGCTTCTGCGACACGCTGACCGTGCTGAGGAACGGCCGGGCCATCGCCACGAGGAACGTGGCGGAGGTCGACGACGACGAGGTGATCCGCATGATCCTCGGCCGCTCGCTCGACCAGACCTTCCCGCCGCGTCCACCCGCTGAGCTCGAGGGGACCGGCGGTGCTCGCCGGCCACAACCTCGGCGCGGGCAGGCTGCGCGATGCCTCCTTCACGCTCCATGCGGGCGAGATCCTGGGCGTCGCCGCGCTTCAGGGCATGGGCCAGCTCGAGCTTTTTCTTTCCTGCTTCGGCATGATGGAGCTCGACCGCGGCCGCATGGAGGTGGACGGCAAGCCCGTCAGCATCATCACGCCGCAGGACGCCATCAGGGCGGAGATCGGCATCAGCCTCGTGCCGGAGGACCGCAAGACCGAGGCACTCTTCCAGAAGCTCAGCGGCGAGCGCAACGTCTCGATGCCGGTCATCGACCGCTTCCGCCGCGGGCTCCTGATCGACGATGCTGCCGAGGCCGACGCAGTCGGCCGCGTTCTCGACCTCGTCCAGGTCGACCGCCGGGCGCTGTGGACCCGAGTCGGCGCCTTCTCGGGCGGCAACCAGCAGAAGATCGTGATCGCGAAGTGGCTGCTGGCCGAGAGCCGCATCCTCCTGCTCTACGATCCCACCCGCGGCATCGACGTCGGCACCAAGCACGAGCTCTATCTCCTGATGCGCCGCTATGCCGAGGCGGGCGGCGCTGTCTTGTTCTACTCGACCGAGATTCCCGAGCTCGCCAATCTCGCCGATCGCGTCGTCGTCCTCTACGGCGGCAGGCTCACCCAGGAGCTGGGCCAGGGAGCCATGAGCGAGGAGGCCATCCTCCGAGCGGCGCTGGGCGGTGAGACGTCGCTCCTGGAGCCCGCTGCATGAGCGCTGCCAGCGGCACGATCGCCGAGCGTCCCCCGGCCGCTCGGCGCTTCCGCCTCGGCCGCCACCGCGGCCTGCTGATCGCGATCGCGGTCTTCGCCATCCTCTTCCTGATCGCCGACTGGGTCAGCGCCGGCCCCCTCTCCTATTTCGAGGTGAGCTTCCTCTCCAGCGGCGGGGCGACGCTGGCGATCGCGGCGATGGGCGAGACGCTCGTCATCCTCTCGGGCGGCTTTGATCTGTCGGCGGGTGCCGTCATCTCGCTCGTCAACGTCGTCCTCGCCGCGCACATGCAGGACGCGCCCGCCTCGATCCTGCTCTGGTGCGCGATCGGCATCGGCGTCGGTGCCGCCTGCGGTGCCTTCAACGGCTTCTTCGTCGCCTATGTCCGGCTGCAGCCGATCGTCGTCACCCTCTCGACCATGTTCATCGTCCAGGGCCTGACGCTGCTCGTGATGGAGAAGCCGGGCGGGATGATCCCGCCCTCGCTGAGCTCCATCCTCACCGGCGACGCGATCCCGAACCTGCTGCCGATGCCTCTCGTCCTGATCCTGGTGCTGCTGCTGGGCTGGCTGCTGCTGAAAAAAAGCCGGTTCGGCACGGCGATCTACGCCACCGGCAGCGATCCCGACGCGGCGGCCGCGGCGGGGCTGCGCGTGCCGCGCACGCTCTTCCTCGTCTACACGTTAGCGGGCGGGCTCTATGGCCTGGGGGGCGTCTTCATCAGCGCCTTGACCGGCAGCGGCGACCCGCTGGTCGGCAATCCCATGCTGCTTCAGGTGTTCACCGCCGTCGTGGTTGGCGGAACGCTGCTCGGCGGCGGCCGCGGCGGGCCCGTGGGCTCGGTCTTCGGCGCCTACATCTTGATGATCGTCATCAACATCCTCCTCGTGCTGAACGTCTCCGCCTACTACAGCACGGTCGTCGAGGGGCTGATCCTGATCCTGGCGGTGCTGGGCGCCTCGCTGAGCCGCGGCTCGAGCCTTTTTCATTATCTGCGCCTGGGCTGGCGGCGGCTGCAGGCGTGGCGGGCCGGAACGCTGCCCGGGCAGGCGCTGAGCCAGCAGCATCATCTCCGGCTCGCCGGCTCCGGCGAGCCGGCGCCCGTCTCGGTGCCGCCGCCCTTCTGGGTGCGCCACCGCGAGACGCTGCGCTTCGCGCTGCCGGCCTATGTCTGCTTCGTCCTCGTCCTGATCGCGACCCAGCTCGTCATCGGCAACATGCTCTTCAGCGGGCACTATTACGACACGCTGGTGGTCCTGGCCTCCTTCATGGCGATCCTGGCGCTGGGCCAGGGTGCGGTGATCCTCACGGGCGGGCTCGACCTGTCGCTGCCCTGGACCATCGGCTTTTGCGGCATCCTCCTGGCGGGCCTCGTCAACGGCTCGAACCTGGCCTTTGTCTATGTGCTGCCGCTGGTCCTCGTGATCGGCGTCGTGATCGGCGTCCTGAACGGCATCGGCATCGTCTTCCTCGGCCTCTCGCCCATCGTCATGACGCTGGCCATGAACGGCATCCTGCAGGGCGCGGCGCTGGTCTATTCGGGCGGCACGCCCGCGGGCTTCGCGCCGCCGGTGCTGCGCTGGTTCATGACCGGCGGCCTGCTCCACGTGACACCCATCGTCTGGCTCATGGTGCTGTTCGTGCCGGCGGCCGTCTTGCTGCTCGGCCGCACGCCGTTCGGCAGGCGCGTCTACGGCATCGGCAACAGCCTCCGGGTGGCGCAGCTCTCGGGCATCCGGGTGGGCACGACGCTCATCGGGGTCTATGCGCTGAGCGGCTTCTGCGCGGCACTGGTGGGCGTGCTGCTCGCCGGCTTCTCGGGTCAGGCGAGCCTCGGCATGGGCGACGAGTATCTTTTGCCGTCGATCGCCGTCGTCGTCGTGGGCGGGGCGCTGATCACCGGCGGGCGCGGCCACTATCTGGGCATCCTGGGCGGCGTGCTGCTGCTGACGGCGCTCCAGACCCTGCTCGCCGGGACGACGTTGCCCTTCGCCACACGTGCCATCGTCTTCGGTCTCGTCGTCCTGAGCGCTGTGATAGCGCTCCGAGAGCGGCAGGCGTGACCGAGCATCAAGGGAGCCTTCCTATGACCGAGAGCGCGCCGCGCATCGCCGGCATCAAGCCGGGCCTACGAGTCTTCATCAGTGCCGGCGCCGGCGGCATCGGGCGGACGATCGCCGATGCGCTGATAGCGCATGGCGCCCGCGTGATGGTGACTGACGTCGACGAGAAGGCGCTCGCCAACTACCGGGAAGCGCATCCGGGCCATCCGACGATCCGCGCCGATGCAGGCGTGCAGGCCGATGTCGACGCCGCCTTCGACCTGCTCGAGAAGGAGCTTGGCGGGCTCGACGTGCTGGTGAACAATGCGGGCATCGCCGGCCCCACCGCCGCCGTCGAGGAGATGGACCCCGACGCCTGGCGGCGCACGGTCGACATCAACCTCTCGGGCCAGTTCTATTGCCAGCGCCGCGCCGTGCCGCTGCTGAAGAAGGTCGAGGACGGGGTCATCATCAACATCGCCTCGGTCGCCGGCCGCCTCGGCTACGCTTTTCGACTCCCTTACGCGGCGACCAAGTGGGCGATCGTCGGCATGACGCAGAGCCTGTCGCTCGAGCTGGGCAAGTTCGGCATCCGGGTCAACGCGATCCTGCCCGGCATCGTCGAGGGCCCGCGCATGAACAACGTGATCCAGGCGCGCGCCGACGAGATCGGCATCGGCTTTGATGAGATGCGCGAGCGCTATCTCGAGAAGACGGCGCTGGGCCGTATGGTGAGCCAAGGGGACATCGCGGACATGGCGCTTTTCCTCTGCTCGCCCATGGGCCGCAACGTGGCGGGCCAGGCGCTCAGCGTCTGCGGCCACGTCGTCTCGATCTGAGGAGATTTTTGTGACATGAGCGAGACAGCAGCGATCGTGGGCTTGGGCCTCGTCGGCCGCGCCTGGGCCATAGCCTTCGCCCGCGCCGGCTGGCAGGTGCGCGTCTTCGATGCCGATGCCGAGGCGGCCAAACGCTCGCTCGGCACGATCGGCGACATGGCGGCCGACCTCGAGACCCAGCGTCTCCTGGACCCGGGCGGGGCCGAGGAGGCCGTCGGGCGCATGAGCATCGCGGGCTCGCTGGCCGAGGCACTGGAAGGTGCCGCCTGGATGCAGGAGAGCACGCCCGAGGACGTCGAGGTGAAGCGCCGCGTCTATGCCGAGCTCGATGCGGCAGCGCCGGCTGACACCATCCTCGCGAGCTCGACCTCGGCCATCGTGCCGTCACGCTTCACCGAGACGCTGAAGGCCCGCGGGCGTTGCCTCGTCGTCCACCCGCTGAACCCGCCTTACGTGATCCCGGCGGTGGAGCTGGTGCCCGCCCCCTGGACCACGCCCGAGACCATGGCGCGGGCCGAGGAGGTGATGCGCCAGATCGGCCAGGCGCCGATGGTGCTGACCCGCGAGGTCGATGGCTTCGTGATGAACCGGCTGCAGGGTGCGCTGCTCGAGGAGGCCTTCAGGCTGGTGGAGTTGGGTGTGTGCACGGCCGAGGATGTGGATATCGGGCTCAGGGAGGGCCTGGCGCTGCGCTGGTCATTCATGGGGCCGTTCGAGACCATCGACCTCAACGCGCCGGCCGGCGTGGCCGACTATGTGCACCGCTACCAGAGCATCTACGAGCGGCTGTTCAAGGAGATGCAGCATCGCGCGGACTGGGCCGGCCCGGTGCTGGACGAGGTGGTGCGCTCGCGGCGCATGCGCCTGCTCGAGGGCGACCTCGCCAACCGCCAGCGCTGGCGCGACCGCCGGCTGATGGCCTTGATGCGCCACAAGCGCGACGCTTCGAAGACGATCGGCGACTGAGGGAGAAAGAGCCATGGCCGAGGCCAGGAAGGTCATCATCACCTGCGCCGTGACGGGCGCCATCCACACGCCCTCGATGTCGCCCTATCTGCCGGTGACGCCCGAGCAGATCGCGGACGCCGCCATCGGTGCTGCCGAGGCCGGTGCGGCCATCGTGCACCTGCACGCCCGCGACCCCGAGACCGGCCGCCCGGACCAGACCCCCGAGGCCTTCGGGCGGTTCCTCCAGGTGATCAAGCAGCGCTCGAACTGCGTGATCAACCTCACGACCGGCGGTGCCCCGCACATGCGGGTCGAGGAACGCGTCAAGCCCGCCGCCACCTTCAAGCCCGAGGTCGCCTCCCTCAACATGGGCTCGATGAATTTCGGCCTTTTCCCGATGCTGGGCCGCTACAAGGAGTTCGCGCACGACTGGGAGAAGCAGCATCTCGAGGGCTCGCTCGATCTCGTCTTCCGGAATACTTTCAAAGATATCCGCTACGTCCTGAAGACCTGCGCCGAGAACGGCACGCGCTTCGAGTTCGAGTGCTACGATGTGGGCCACATCTACAACCTAGCCCACTGCCTCGATCAGGGCCTTGTCAAGCCGCCGCTGTTCCTCCAGACCGTCTTCGGCATCCTGGGCGGCATCGGCACCCATCCCGAGGACGTGATGCACATGAAGCGCACGGCCGACCGCCTGCTGGGCGACGCCTATCGCTGGTCGGTGCTGGGCGCCGGGCGCAACCAGATGCCGATCGCCGCGATGGCGGCCGCCATGGGCGGCAATGTCCGGGTCGGGCTCGAGGACTCGGTGTGGGACGGGCCGGGCAGGCTCGCCGAGAGCAACGCCCAGCAGGTGCGCCGCGTGCGCCAGATCATCGAGGGCCTCGGCCTCGCGATCGCCACACCCGACGAGGCGCGCGAGATCCTGGAGCTCAAGGGCGGCGACAAGGTGGCCTTTTGATGCTGCGGATCGAGCTGCTGGTCGACGCCAAGAACCAGCTGGGCGAAGGGCCGCTCTGGGACGTCACGGAAGAGCGGCTCTACTGGATCGACAGCCACGGCAAGACCGTCAACCGCTGCACCGCCGATGGCCGCGAGATCAAGAGCTGGCAGGTGCCGGAGCATATCGGCTCGATGTGCCTGCGCGAGCAGGGCGGTGCGGTCGTCTCGCTCCGGAACGGCCTGCACTTCCTCGACCTCGAGAGCGGCGAGGTCACAGCCATCGCCGATCCGGAGCACGACCGCCGGCGCACGCGCATGAACGACGGCAAGGTGGACCGCCAGGGCCGCTTCATCGTCGGCTATATGGACTATGAGGAGCGCGAGCCCCTCGCCTCCCTCTGGCGCCTCGACACCGACAAGAAAATAAAAAAGCTCGAGGACCATATCATCGTCAGCAACGGCCCGTGCTGGAGCCCCGACGGCTCCATTTTCTACTTTGCCGACAGCTTCACGCGGCGCATCTATGCCTACGACTACGACACCGCTACCGGCGATCTTCTGAGCCGGCGCATCTTCTGCGACTTCGAGGGGCATCTCAGGGGCTATCCGGACGGGGCCACGGTGGACAGCGAGGGCTTCGTCTGGAGCTCCGAGGTCTATGGCGGGCGCATCGTGCGCTTCGCACCGGACGGCACGATCGACCGGCTCATCGGCATGCCGGTCGACAGCGCCACCTCGGTGATGTTCGGCGGCCCGAACCTCGACATCCTCTACGTCACCTCGATGGCCCGCCCGTTCCAGGGCCGGCCGCGCCAGGAGCGCGAGGCGGGCGGCCTCTTCGCCATCCACGGCCTGGGCGTCAAGGGCCTGCCCGAGCCCCGCTTCAAGGGCTGAGGCCAAAGGAGGAGTGACAAAAATGAAAATAGAGGTTCTGGTCGACGTCAAGACGACGCTGGGCGAAGGCCCGCTCTGGGACGTGGACGAGCAGCGGCTCTACTTCATCGACAGCTTCGACGGCCGTGTCTTTCGCTGCACGGCCGACGGCCGCGAGCTGCGCGCCTGGGACGTGCCGCAGAAGATCGGCTCGATGTGCCTGAGGAAGGGCGGCGGCGCCATCGTCTCCCTGCAGCGCGGCTTCCATGCGCTGGACCTCAAGACGGGCGACGTCACCCTCATCCACGACCCCGAGCCCGACAAGCCCGACAACCGCATCAACGACGGCAAAACTGATAAAAAGGGCCGATTCGTGGCGGGCTCGATGGACACCCAGGAGGCCGGCCCCAACGGCGCCCTCTACCGCCTCGACCCCGATCTCTCTGTCACGAAGCTCGAAGGCGGCATCATCGTCAGCAACGGCCCCTGCTGGAGCCCCGACGGGTCTGTCTTTTATTTTACCGATACCTGGTCCGGAAAGATCTCGGCCTACGATTACGACCAGGCGACCGGCGCCATCGCCAACAAGCGTACCTTCGCGACCATGCATGTCGAGGGCGGCGCCTATGACGGCGCCACCGTCGACGCCGAGGGCTGCGTCTGGAGTGCCTGCGTCTATGCCGGCAAGCTCCTGCGCTACACCCCCGACGGCACGCTCGAGCGCACCATCGACATGCCGGTCAAAAAAGTCACCTCGGTCATGTTCGGCGGCCCGAACCTCGACATCCTCTACGTGACCTCCATGGCAAAGCCACCGCTGCCCCGCTTCCCGGGCGACGGCGTGCAGCGCGGCTCGCTCTTCGCGATCCACGGTCTGGGTATTCGAGGCGTGCCGGAAAGCCGCTTCGCGGGGTAGTTTTTTTCTTTTTTATCACTTGAGGGTCAGGGGCCGAGGGGTTTTCGGCCGGCTGTTCTTGGAGGGTCGGTCGGGCTCGGGCTCTTCGGCGCCGAGCTCGATCAGGCGCTTCTCGATGCGCCCGATGATCCACTCCGCCAGCGCCGGGTTGGCCCGGGCCAGGGCGGCAAGGGGTGACACGGAATCGGCGGAGGCGGGATCGCCAGCATCGCCGACGGGAATTTCTTCCGTTGCCGCGACCGGCTCCTCGACGGGAGGCTCGGCCGCTCCCGGCTCGAGCTCGGCACTGACAAGAACAGCCTCACCCGCCTGAGCCGGCAGAAAGTCGACGAGGCGGTTGATGGCCTCCTGCGCCGGCCCCAGCGGATGCTGGCCGTAGCCCTGCATCGTCTCGGGCGAGGAGCCGGCGGGCGAAGGCGTCTCGTGGCGCTCGTAGGGCTGGCGCACGTTCTCGAAGCGCTCGACCACCAGCTTGACGAGGTGCCTTACGGGATGGCGGGCGCGGTTCGCCTGGTAGACGACGAAGAGCATCGCGCGGCGGTCGCCGACGTCGATGAGGCTCGAAAGCTCCAGCCACGCCGTCTCGAACAGGCGGGCCTGACGCTCGGGCAGCGGAAGGTCGCGGACGGCGGCGTACTGCTCGACCAGGCGGGAGAGGTCCCGGTCGCTGACGAAAGCCTCGATGTCTTCCTCGGTCGCCGTGTCGAGCCTTCTGATCTCGGCCGGGGAGAGACCGGCGGCGAGACGTCGGGCGAGCCGGCACTGGCGGGTGCCGGGCATCTTGATGGGGGAACGGGTGAAGGGACGAGGCATGTGGGCTTGATATAGGCTTTTGAGCCTAGAGTCAACCAAAAATTCTCGCGCCAATCCTCAGGGCTCGATGCCGCGCTGCCGAAGCCAAGCCTCGACCTTCGGCTGCGGAGGGCTCTCGATCTCGCGGTGGATGACCAGCGCTAGCATCGCCAGCCTCACTGCCTCCGCCTCGCCGCCCTCGTTCTCGTGCGCGTGCGCCAAGTTCCAGAGCGCCGTGCCCTCGCCCCGACGGTCGCCGATCTCGCGGGTGATACTGAGCTGCTGCTCGTATAGCCCGATAGCTTTGCGAGGATCGCCGAGAGCGGCCCAGGCGTTGCCGAGACTGCCCAGCGCCGCTCCCTCGCCCCGCGGTCGCCGATTGCCCGGGCGACATTGAGAGCCGCTCGTAAACGCTCCATGGCCTTGCGCGGCTCGCCGAGATCCGTCCAGGCGTTGCCGAGACTGCCAAGCGCCGCGACCTCGCCCCGGCGGTCGCCGATCACCCGGGTGACGGTGAGATCTGCTCGATAATCCTTGATGGCCTTGCGCGGCTCGCCGAGATCCTCCCAGGCGAGGCCGAGATTGCCAAGCGCGCAGCTCTCGCCCGACGGTCGCCGATCGCCCGGGCGATCGGAGCTGCTGCTCGATACAGCTCGATGGCCTTGCGGGTCTCGCCGAGTTGGCCCAGCGCGATGCCTAGATTGGCCAGGCGTTACCCTCGCCCCGACGGTCGCCGATTTCGCGGGCAATCGCGAGACGCTGCTCATAGTGCTCGATAGCTCTTGCGGGGCTCGCCGAGGTCGGCCCAGGCGTTGCCGAGATTGCCCAGCGCGGCGCCCTCGCCGCGGCGATCGCCGACTGATCCGACAGCCCTCGACGGCGGCCTTGAGCCAGTCGACGAGGACGCGCGACGACAGGCGCAGGCTCAGGACATGAACTCCAAATAGGTGATGTCAGCAGCAGAGCCGCGCAGCCTCGCGGCTCCGGCCGAGACGCGCGGCCGCCCAGGCCTGGGCCGCCTCGATATTGGAGCGCTCGCGTCGAAAAGTGCGAGGCCATCGTGGACCGTTTCGCCGGCCAGATATAGCTCGCGGCTCCTCAGGAGCACGCTGACGTAGTGCTGGCCGTGGCGCAGATGTGCAGTATCCAGCGCCACGGCCTCGGCGCGCTCGCGGGCGAGGTCGCGCAGAAGGTCGTGGAGGCGGAAGCGCGTGCCGCCTTCGGCAGTGAGGAGGCTGCGGCCGACGAGGGCATCAAGGCAGTCGCGGGCGAGGGCAAGGTCCTGCTGCCAGACGGCGACTACCGCCTCGCGGTCAAAGCCCGCCGGGAAGACTGAAAGCAGACGTCCAGGCGGCGGCGAGGGCAGCGTCTTCCTGCTCGAGTTTGGCGAGGCTGAGCCCGAGCACGCTCCTCACGTCCAGCTCCGCCTCGGGCACCCCCAGCGCCACGAGGCGGGTGCGCTCGCTCGACAGCTCGTTCAGATACTCTTCCACCGTCCAGGACGGGTGGATCTGCAAAAAACAGCCGGCGGCGCGGAGCGCGAGCGGCAGCCAGCCGCAGCGCTCCGCGATCGCGACCAGAGCGGCGTCGTCCGCTCGCTCTACCGGTACCATCCCGCGAAGGAACAGAAGAGCGCTTGCGGGCGTGAGGGTCTTCAGCTCCAGAGGCTTCGCGCCGGGGAGAAGGATGCGCCGCCGCGAGGTGACCAGCAGTGCCACCGGCGCCGGCGGCAGCAACTGTGCCACTTGCTCTCTGTCGGCGGCGTTGTCGAGCAGGAGGAGTGCTTTCTTGCCCCCGAGCGCCGCCTGATAGGCGGTCTTCAGGCGCTCGACCTCCGTGGGCGGCTTCTCGCCGGGCGAAAGGGCCTCGATGACGCGGGCCATCGCGTCCTCGGGCGACAGCGGCCGCTCACCGGTACCCTGCATGTCGATATAGATGCGACCGTCGGGGAAGCGGTCGGCCAGCCGATGGGCCAGCTCGTAGGCGAGCTGGCTCTTGCCCATGCCGCCCATCCCATCGATGGCGGAGACGGTCGCCCGGCCGTTCTCGGCCAGGGCTTTTGTCAGGGTCGTGATCTCGTCGTCGCGGCCGGTGAAGTCGGCAACCGGCGACGGCACCGTGAAGGGAGCGGGGGCGGAGGTGTCGAGCAGATCGCGTCGATTGATGAGAGCCTCGACAACGGCCTTCGCCAGCTCCTCGGGCGTATGGAACCGAAGCTCGTCGACATGGCCGGCGAGCACCCGCTCGCGAAAGGCCTTCTGCCGCTCATGGTCGTCCGCCGTCTCGCCCAGCAGAGCGTCGGCAGGCGTAGGGAAGTCCCTGGGCGCCACGAACATCAGTGGCGGCAACCTTTCCTTTACCGCCGTGTCGTACTCTATCTCTGTCATCGACCGATCGTCGTCCGACGGCCGGAAGCCGTAGCAGTGGCCGAGAATGCCGATGAAGATGTCGCAACCGACGACCTTGTCCTCGCAGAGCCGGCGCGGCACCCGTGGATCGGCGGTAAAGTTCTCCATCCGCACGACCTTGATCCCGTCGACGCGCGACAAGGCCTTGAACACCGCCTCGCGGTGCGGGCCAAGGTCCTTGCCGGTCGAGCTCAAGAAGACGCGCTTCAACGGACCTGCTCCTTCGGGTCGAGCGGACCGAAGCGAAGTGGACGGCGGCTGTGGAGGCGACATGCTGTGAGGGGCTACGCGAAACCTGTATTTTTGTCCATCACTCCGACGTTGCGAAGCGCGGCGTCGGGCGCTTAACCTCGCTCGCGACGACTGACAGGAATGGCTCACCGGCAAGGCTCCGGCGGCAGGACGGGTCGTGTTGCCTGCGCGATGCCGGGCGAAGGGAGGTTGGGCAATGAAGGACGACGACAAGAACCAAGCCGCCGAGGCGGCGCGGATCAGTCTCGAGATGAGCCGGCGCAAGGCTTTTGCCATGGCGGGCAAGCTGGGCCTGGGCGGGGCGGCCATGGCCGGCGGCATCGGCGGTGCGCTGATGAGCAATCCGGCCTTCGCTGCGGACGGGCTGCCGCAGAAAAAATACAAGTTCGTCTTCGTCAACCATGTGACGACCAACCAGTTCTTCGCGCCGACGATCTATGGCATCCAGGACGCCTGCGCCTTCTTCGGCTCGAGCTATCAGTGGACCGGCTCGCAGAACAGCGTCGTTTCCGAGATGGTCAACGCGATGCAGATCGCGATCGCCCAGAAGGTGGACGGCATCGCGGTGTGCCTTGTCGACGCCAAGGCGTTCGATCGGCCGACGGCCGACGCGCTCGCCGCCGGCATCCCGGTCGTCGCCTACAATGCCGACGTGCCCAAGGGCAGCGACAACAAGCGCCTCGCCTATGTAGGCCAGCCGCTCTACGACTCGGGCTACAATATCGCCACCAAATGGCTGGCGATGGTGCCCAAGGGCGGCCACGTGATGCTGTCGATCGGCACGCCCGGATCGCTCAACCTGCAGCCGCGTCTCGACGGCTACATCCAGGCAATCAAGGACCACGGCAATCCCGTGACCTACGACGTGCTCAACAGCGGCGTGGACCAGGCGACCGAGCTGTCGCGCATCGAGAGCTATTATCTCGGCCACAAGAACGTCGCCGGCATGTTCGCCACCGGCGGCGGCGACACCTATGCCTGCGGCTATGTCTCGGCCAAGTACGGGCTCGCCAAGAAGGGCATGATCGTCGCGGGCTACGATCTCTTTCCGCAGACGCTGGGCTACATCAAGTCGGGCGACATGAGCTTCACCACCGACCAGCAGCCCTACCTCCAGGGCTTCGTGCCGACCCTGCAGTTTTATCTCTTCAAGCTCTCCGGGCGGTGCCGTGGCGCCGGCCGACACCAACACGAGCCTCGCCTACGTCACCAAGGACAACGTCGACCTCTATCTCGGCAAGAGCCGCTTCGAGGGCAGCACCAGCGCCGAGCCGGCCTAGGCCTCCCGGGCCCAGGCCTCTTCTCTCGCGGCTCCCGCCCGTCCCCGCTCGGGCGGGAGCCGGCCACCCGATCCGCTCGACGAGCACCCCCAACGCCTGAGCCCGGGCCCAGGGAGCCGCGCATGGCACAGACGACCCGACCCAGCGAGGTGGCGACGCGCAAGGTCGGCCTGAGCGAGCCCACGGGCGTGCTCGAGAGCGCGCTGATGGTCCTCTCCCGCCACCGCGAGGCCAGCATCGCCGTCGTGGCGATCGTGCTCGTGATCTACTTCCAGTGGGGCAGCAGCGGCGTCTTCCTGTCGTCGCAGGAGCTGAGCGTCGTGCTCCGCGACAGCGGCCGCTTCGGCATGATCGCGGTGGGCGAGGTCATGCTGATGATCACGGGCGAGATCGACATCTCGGTGGGCTCCACCTTCTCGCTCGCCCCCTATGTGATGGTTCTCCTGTGCATCACCTGGGGCGTGCCGCTGGCGCTGGCGGCGATCGCCGCCGTGCTCCTGGGTGTCCTCATCGGCGTCTTCAACGGCATCGTGACGGTGAAGTTCAAGGTGCCCTCGCTCATCACCACGATCGGCACGCTCTTCCTCCTCCAGGGTGTCGTGGTCTCGCTCTACAACAGCCAGCCGATCATCGCGCCCGTCGAGCAGCCCTTCAACGCGATCTTCGGCCAGAGCCTCTACAGCCCCGACGACAGCCTCTGGTCGCTGCACGGCCTCACGGCGTTCACGCCCTTCATCTGGACGGTGGTGGCGGTGGCGGCGGTGGCGCTCGTCCTAGGCCGCACGACCTTCGGCCTGCACACGGTGGCCACCGGCAGCAACATCGTGGGCGCGCGCGAGATCGGCGTGCGCACCGACCGGATCAAGGTCTACAACTTCATGATCGTGGGGGCGCTCTCGGCCGCGGCCGGTGTGATCAACACGGTCCAGTTCGCCTCGGCCGATCCCCTGGCCGGCGGCCCCAACCTCACGCTCCAGGCCATCGCGGCCACCGTGATCGGCGGGACGGCGCTGATGGGCGGCTCCGGCACCGCCTGGGGTGCCCTGATCGGCGCCTTCGTCGTGTCCACCCTCAACAACGGCCTCGTGATGCTGGGAGCGCAGGCCACGGTGTCCGACATCTATCTCGGCGCCGCCATCATCCTTGCCATGATGCTGAACGTGCAGGTGGACAGGATCCGAGCACGGAGACGGGTATGAGCCAGGACGTCCCCCCCTCGCCGCGGATGCGCCCGTCATCCTCGAGATGCAGCACATCAGCAAGAGCTTCGGCGCCGTCACGGCGCTGGTGGACGTCAGCATCCGGCTGCGCCAGGGCGAGGTGCTGGCGCTCGTCGGCGACAACGGCGCCGGCAAGTCCACGCTGATAAAAATCCTCTCCGGCTTTCATCCGCCCGACAGCGGCACGGTGCGCATGCAGGGCAAGGAGGTCCGCTTCGGCTCGCCGCGCGACGCCCGCGCGCACGGCATCCAGACGGTCTACCAGGACCTGGCGCTGATCAAGGACCTCAGCATCTACCACAACATGTTCCTCGGCCGCGAGCATCACCGCCGCGTCCTCGGCCTGAAGCTGCTCGACAACAAGAAGATGCGCGAGCTGGCACGCGGCTATCTGGACACGCTGGGGATCACGATCCCCAGCGTCGACAGCACCGTCGAGCTTTTGTCGGGCGGCCAGCGCCAGTCGGTGGCGGTGGCGCGCTCGATCTATTCCTCGCCCGACATTCTCGTCCTCGACGAACCGCTGGCGGCGATGGGCGTGCGCGAGAGCGCCCATGTGCTGGGCCTGATCCAGAACCTCAGGCGCCAGCGCCAAGTCTCGATCATCCTCATCGTGCACAATTACAACCAGATCTTCGAGGTGTGCGACCGCATCAATTTTTTGCACTTCGGCGAGATCGCGCTCGACGCCTCGACCGCGGACACGACCGAGGAGGAGCTGATCCGGATCGTCAAGTCGGGCCTGGGGGCGAAGGCGATCAATGCGGAGGCGAATGGGGCCGCAAGGAGCATGCCGGGCGCGTAGATGCACCCGGCAGCCTCTCCGGTGGCGAGCGCCGGGGGGCGCTCAGGCAGCCTCTGTTCGGGCCCGAGCCGCTCCGTCCGGCCCTGCGCAGGCCTGGGCGATCTGCTCGATGTGGCGGTGGTCGGTGCCGCAGCAGCCGCCCAGCACCGTGATGTGCGGGAAGCGGCGGCAAAGATCCCCGTAGAGCCGGGCCAGCTCGACCGGATCGCCGGCGTCGAGCTCCGTGGCGTCGTCGAGCTCGGCGTGGCTGCAGCGCGAGGCGTTGGCGCGCAGGCCGCGGATGCGGGCGAGCCATGCCTCGCCGCCCGCGAGCTCGTCGGCGAAATGGTCGGGGTGGGCACAGTTGATCATGTAGTAGGCGGGACCGTCCTCGGTTGCCGCGTCGACGGCCCGCACGGCCTCGCCCAGGCGCTCGCCCGTGGGCAGGCGGCCGTCGGTCTCGACGGTGAAGGAGATCACGACGGGCAGGCCGCGGGCCCGGGCCGCGCGGACGACGCCCACGGCCTCGGCCACGTTGGTCATCGTGATGGCGGTGACGAGGTCGACGCCGGAATCGGCGAGGACGCCGATCTGGCGCGCGTGGTAGGCCTGGGCCTCCTCCGCGTTCATCGGACTGCCGGGGTCGTAGCCGTCGCCGCGCGGGCCGACGCAGCCGCTGATCGGCATCGGCGATCGGGCGGTCTCGAGCTCGGCCTGCAGCTCGTGCAGCAGGCGGACGGCCCTGCGGTTCGCCAGGTCCAGCGCCTCGGGCGCGTAGCCGAGCTTTCGGCCCCAGTCCGGGCTCGCCCGCCAGGTGGCGCTCTCCAGGATGAATCCGATGCCGCGCAGCCTTGCGACCAGGGCGTGGCGCCGATAGTATGCCTTGAGGGCCTCCGTGCCTCGGGCGTCCTCGAGGAGATGAAATGCCGCGAAGTGGGGCAGATCCTGACCGTCGTGGAAGATCAACGTCGTCTCGATCCCTCCATCGGTCAGAAAAACCTCTTGGCCGAGCTGCGGCAGGCGATCTCTGTACTTGCTCATCGTTCGTGCTCCGTGTCGCGTGGTGCGTCTCGCTGACGGGAAGCTACGCGGTCGGCGCGCCTCGAGGAATGACCGGGACGCTCGATCCTTTGCCCGATCCGCTCGCGTTGCGCTGAGCGACGGTCGATGGACCTGGCGCTCGCGATGCTGGGCTCGCTGCGCCTCACCGGCGGGCTTTTCCTCGAGGCCGATTTCTCGGCACCGTGGTGCGTGACGGCCGGGGTCGAGCCCGAGGACTGCCGCCCTTATCTGCACGCGCCCCAGACGATCATCGCCTATCATCTCGTGACCGCCGGCAGCCTCCTCCTCGAGGTCGACGGCAGCCCGCCGGTGCCGGTCGCGGCGGGCGAGATCGTCGTCCTGCCGCGCAACGATCCGCACCGGCTGGCGAGCGCGCCTGGGCTGCGGCCGGTCAAGGGCGAGGAGCTCGTCCAGCCAGCGCCGGACGGCGGCCTCGCCCGTATCGTCCATGGCGGCGGCGGCGAGCAGACGCGCCTCTTCTGCGGCTTTCTCGGCAGCGACGCGGCGCGGGATCCCATGCTGCGGCTGCTGCCCGCCGTGCTCAAGCTCGACGCCGATACCGGCATCTCGGGGGCCTGGATCGAGAGCTCGATCAGGCTCGCGGCCCAGGAGCTGAAGGCCGGACGGGCCGGCTCGCCCGCCATGCTCCAGCGCCTGGCCGAGCTTCTGCTGGCCCAGGCGGTGCGCCGCTACCTGACGGCGCTGCCGCGCGAGCAGGCGGGGTGGCTGGCCGGGCTGGCGGATCCCATCGTCGGCCGGGCGCTGGCGCTGATCCACGAGCGCACGGCCGAGCGCTGGACGACCGAGCAGCTGGCGCGCGAGGCCGGCATGTCGCGCTCGGCCTTCGCCGCCCACTTCACCCGCCTCATGGGCGAGCCGCCGATGCGCTATCTGGCCGGCTGCCGCCTGCGCCTCGCCTGCAGGCTGCTGCGCGACGGCCACGATCCCGTGGGCCGCATCGCGATCGAGGCCGGCTACGAATCCGAGGCCGCCTTCAACCGCGCCTTCAAGCGCGCGCTGGGCGCACCGCCCGCGACCTGGCGGCGGCTGGGGCGCGAGGAATTGGGGCAGCGGCGCGAGGATTAGGCGCGGGATGGCCGAGGACGGCGTATCGCACGCCCCGCCATCCCGCGCCACGGCGACCGCCCTCCCCGCCGTCGCGAAGGCGCGACAGTCTTGCCCGGCGTCGCGCGAGGGCGCATTCTCGCGTCAGGCGCGGTGTTGGCGGCTCAAAGAACGCTCATAGGTTGTTGCGCCGTGTCATGGGAGGCAGCGATCATGCCCAGCCTATGCAGCACCATGAGACCGCAGCGGGCCGACGCCCGCGTGTGGCCGGCGCCGCATTCCCACCGGTTCACCATCGCCGGATGCGCCGAGCGCATCCTCGGGAGGCCCCATGACACCCAACAAGAGCTCGGACGTGCCACCGGGCTGGATCGGCGGATTCGCCCAGTCTGACCCTGCGTTCGCCTATCCGGATCCCAACCTCACATCGTTGCCGATGTTGGACAATATGGCCAACATCGATCTCCTTCAGCGCCAGCAGGGCGTGAAGTGGCCGGAGTTCAGCTGGGAGACGATTCCGGGAAAGCCCACTTCGAGATGCTTCCAGATGTTCGCGCCCTATATTTCCAGACTTGGCTACACCGATACCGGCCGGATCTATTCGATCATATGCCCCCAGCAAGGGGTCTGCTCGCCTTCGTTCGGGTGCATGAATGTCGAGGTGACCGTCACCGGGCAGCGCGGCTGGGTGGACGAGACGACCCGGGAGCTCGCGGCGGACATGACCGTCATGGGCCAGATCTGGTTCAGCCCGAGCGCGCACCAAAAGCCCATCGTCAAGCTTCTGTGGCAGAAGTTCAACGACATGGGGCAGCCCTTCCCCTCGACCAAGGCCAACGCGATCCAGGTCACGACGCACCTGCGCGGCCACCCCAATCAGCCGATCTTTCCGGTCCACACCGGAGAGACCACGCTCTTCAAGAGCCCCGACTTCGCCAGGCACCCGGAAGCCTGGACCGTGGGGAACGTCGAGGTCGAGATCGGCCCGATAAGAAGCACAGGCCATCTGATCGTCGACGATTTCAACGCGCTGGTGATGGAAGCCTTCAACCTCGTTTCCGGCAACATGCTGCTGGCGGGCAATCTTCTGTCCTGGAACGTCTGGTTCAAGGCACCGGCGCTCGTCAACCAGGTGGAGTGGCGGACCCACGCCGAGCGCTGGCGCAAATCCATCGACACGGGCCACGGCAGCCCTGATGGCCCCGGAACGTCGGCGCGCTACTTCGATGGCAGGCCCTTCGAGCCCGGCGAGCAGCTGCTGCAGCAGGAGATCGACAAGATTTTGACCTACTTGCTGAAGCATCTGTAGCCTGTTCTTGTCACGAAGATGCGGGACCGGGACTAGCAGCACCCGGTCCCTGCGATAGGTCGAGAGCGAAGCTTGCAACCTTGCGGCAAGGGCAGCCTAGGCCCTCTTCCCTCTTGCAGGCGAGACGTCCCAGATCAGCTCGCCGCCGAAGCTGGCGATCAGGTGATCGATGAAGCGGCGTGCCCTTAGCGAGATATTGCGCGCGGTCGGATAGAGCGCGTGGATGGCCAGGTCGGTGGTGCGATGGTTGGGCAGCAGGGCAACCAAGTCCCCGGCGGCGATCTGCTTCCCGAAGACGAAGCTCGGGCCGTAGGCGACACCGGCCCCGGCGAGCGCAGCCGCGAGGAGGGTCTGCGTATTGTTCGCCGCCAGGCGCACCGGTCCGTCGATAAGATGAGATTGGCCCGCTTGGTCCGTGAGCATCCAATCGCCCGCCGAGACGGCTTCGCTGAAAGCCAGCCGAGGCGCGCGGCGCAGCTCTTCTGCAGTCCTGGGGGTGCCGTATCGCTCAAGGAAATGCGGTGCCGCGCAGAAGACCATGCGACAAGGCGCGAGGCGTCTGGCGACGAGATCGGAGTCGAGCAGCCGGCCGATCCGGATCGCCACGTCGATCCCCTCGCCGACGAGATCGACGTAGCGATCGTTGAGCATGACCTCGACCGTGACGGCAGGATGCTGGTCGAGATAGCGGGCCAGCACGTCGCCCAGGTGCAGGGCGCCGAAGGCTACGGGCACAGCGATGCGCAGCACACCGCGAACGGTCTGTTGGGAATCGCCGGCCTCGCGGTTCGCGTCGTCCACTTCCTCCAGGATGCGCTTGCAGCGCGCACAATAGGCTCGGCCCGCGTCGGTCAGGCTGAGCTGGCGGGTGCTGCGCTGCATCAGGCGGACATCCAGCGCCGCCTCGATTGCGGCGACATGCTTGCCGGCCATCGAGGCCGACAGGCCGAAGCGCCGCGCTGCCCTACTGAGGCTGCCCTCTTCAGCGGCCGCAACGAATACCGCCATGCTGGTGAGGCGATCCATAGCCGGCTCCCATTCGATAACATCGCTATCATATACTAATCGTCGAACGGTGATTATCGACAAGGGCGATGCGATCCATCTTCCAGCCCGGGCCCGGCTGCATGCCGGCCGGGCGTCGAAGATCAAGGAAAGTCCCATGAAGATCGCCTCGAACGGCATTCGGATTCACGTCGAAGAGCAAGGCGGCGGCGACCTGTCGCTCGTGTTCCTGCACTATTGGGGCGGGTCATCGCGCACTTGGGGCAGAGTGATCTCGGCTCTGCCGAAGGCGTACCACATCATTGCGACCGACCACCGCGGCTGGGGCCAATCCGACGCGCCCGCCAGCGGCTATGGCTTGGCCGATCTGGCTGACGACGCGCAGGGCGTGATCGAGGCGTTGGATCTGAAGCGATACATCCTGATCGGCCATTCGATGGGCGGCAAGGTTGCTCAGCTCATGGCCTCACGCCACCCCGGAGGCCTGGCCGGCCTGGTCCTCGTCGCCCCTTCCCCGCCTCAGCCCATGGCTCTCCCTCCCGAGGCAAGGGAGGCGATGGCAGGTGCCTATGCGACGCGCGAGAGCGTCGGCATGACGATCGACCAGATGCTGACGGCAAAGGCTCTCAGCCCTTCGGACCGGGACCAGGTGATCGAGGACAGCCTGCGCGGCGCGCCGCAGGCAAAGGCTGCCTGGCCGCGGTCCACCAGCTTGGAGGACATCACCCGAGACGTGGCTGCCATCTATGTGCCCACGATCGTCATCGCGGGCGAGCTCGATCGGGTCGACAGCGTCGGCCTGCTCGAGGCGGAGCTGCTATCGCGCCTGCCGCACGCCGTCCTGCGCATCTTGCCTGGTACCGGGCATCTGTCGCCGCTGGAGTCGCCCCAGGAGATCGCCCGGCTGATCGCCGACTTCGCCGATGCACGAGCCGCCGGCGACCCGAACGGGACGCGTGGGACGAACGGCGATTGGGGTCTTCATGCCTCCTGAGAGCTTCCTCGCTCAAGCCGCTCGTCGAAGCGAGGACGAGGAGCCCCTCGGCACCATGAGCCAACCAATGGACCGTCGATCCGAGCCTCTTCCCGTGGCCGCAGGGCCGGCAAGGGGGCACACGAGCAGCGAGCGGGGACGACCCTGGGCAGGCAGACGGCTCATCGGATGATCGTCGACAACTATCTGAGCAACATCGGCCCGACGAACTTGATGAACTTCGAGACTATCGGCGACTGGGACGGCAACGTCCTCGACCGCTCGTCCATCACCGAGCTCATGCAGCACGGCAACGGGATCGCCACGGCAGCCTACTATCACGCCTTCCAGGATGAGCAGGGCGAGGCGCTCCGCGGCAACGGACGGCACGGCTATGTGCTGACGTTCCCCAAGAAGCAGATCCCCGATGCGGACCGCTTCTGGTCGCTCACCGGCTATACCCCGGAAGCGATCGAGCTGGCCCGCAACGCCGCAAAGAAATACCTGGTTGCCAGCTACACGCCGGGGCTGACCGACAATCAGAACGGCTCCGTGTCGATCTACATGGCCCGGAAGCCCCCTGCGGGAACGCCGTTTGCCAACTGGCTCCCGGTTCCGGCCGGACCCTTCAGCGTCATGATCCGCGTCTACGGCCCCGAGGGTAGCGTCGCGGCCGGAACCTACGTCCCGCCGGGCGAGAAAAAGCAGCAATAGGAGGAGGCACGGCCGCCTGCGGCTGCAATGCTGTCGGAGGCTTCGGCACGAGGCCCTCGGCCTCTTCGGCGCGCAAGCTCGGCCGAGGACGCGGGACAGGAAGGACCATTGTCTCCGCCGCCATCCGGTGACGCCCCGATCGCCCCGGCAACCGCCTGGCGCGGATCGACGCCCGCCCGTTTGGCGGCGGGCTCGGTCTTTGCTATGCTGAGCCTATCGAAGCTCGGCGGGACGGGAGCCTTCATGGAGCAGCGGCGGCTCGAGCGTCGGCTCGCGGCGGTGCTGGCGGCCGACATGGTGGGCTACAGCCGGCTCATGGAGGCGGACGAGACGGGCACGCTCGCCCGGCTGCGCACGCATCGCCTCGAGCTGATCGATCCAGCCATCGCCAAGAAAAAAGGCCGGATCATCAAGACCACCGGCGACGGCATGCTGGTGGAGTTCCCGAGCGTCGTCGACGCCGTCGAGTGCGCGGCCGACGTGCAGCGGCGCATGGCCAGTCGCAACGCCGACGTCGCCTGCGAGCGGCAGATCAGCTTCCGCATCGGCATCAATCTCGGCGACGTGATCATCGAGGAGGGCGACATCTTCGGCGACGGCGTCAATCTCGCGGCGCGCCTGCAGACCTTGGCCGAGCCGGGCGGGATCTGCGTGTCGCTGGCGGTCAGGGAGCAGCTGGGCGACCGGCTGGACATCGCGTTCGAGGACCAGGGCGAGCAGACGGTAAAGAACATCTCGCGCCCGGTCCGCGTCTTCAAGGTGCTGCTGGAGCGCGGGGACGAGGCGGCCGCAGCGGCGGCGCCCGCATCGGCCGCGCCTTCGCATGCCGAGGCCGAGAAGCCCACGATCGCCGTCCTGCCCTTCGCCAACATGAGCGGCGATCCCGAGCAGGAATTCTTTGCCGACGGCCTCACCGAGGACATCATCACCGAGCTGTCGCGGTTCCGGGATCTGCTGGTGATCTCCCGCAACTCGGCTTTTGTCTACAAGGGCCGGGCGGTGCGCATCGCCGAGGCCGCGGCGGCGCTGGGGGCCGGGTATCTGGTCGAGGGCAGCGTGCGCAAGGCCGGACGGCGGGTGCGCATCACCGTCCAGCTCGTCGACGCCTCGACCGACCGACATCTCTGGGCCGAGCGCTACGACCGCGACCTCGAGGACATTTTTCTTATTCAGGACGAGGTGACGGCTGCGATCGTGGCCGTGCTGCCCGGTCGGCTCGAGGCCGCGCTGCACGAGCGGGCCAAGAAAAAAACGCCGGCCAGCATGGCGGCCTACGAGTGCCTGCTCGCCGGCAAGGTGCTCCATCACCGCTCGACGCCCGAGGACAATGTGCAGGCCCAACAGCTCCTGGACCGGGCGGTCGAGCTCGATCCGGACTACGCCCACGCCCATGCCTGGCGGGCCTGCGTGCTTGGCCAAGCCTATGTGCACGGCTGGTGCGACGATCGCGAGAAGACCTGGGCCCGCGTGCTCGACGCCCTCGCGACCGCCCAGGGCCTGGACGACAACGACAGCGACGTGCACCGCATCCTGGCGGCCACGAGCCTGATCGGCAACGACCACGACCAGGCCCTCTACCACCAGGAGCGGGGGCTGGCGCTCAATCCGAACAGCGATCTGCTCGTCGTGCAGCAGGGCGAGCTTTTGACCTGGCTCGGCCGGCCGCTCGAGGGGGTGGAGTGGATCAAAAAGGCGATGCGGCTCAACCCCTACCACCCCGAGCGCTTCTGGAACCATCTGGGCCGCGCCTGGTTCGTCGCCGAGCGCGATCCCGAGGCGCTCGAGGCCTTCGGCCACATCACGCGGCCGGACCAAACGCACCACGCCTTCCGCGCCGCTCTTTTTGGTCGGTTGGGCGACGCTGCGGCGGCCGCGGGCGAGGTCCGGCAGGTGCTGCGGCTGGAGCCGGGATTCAGGGCGGAGGCCTATCTCGAGACGCTGCACTACCGGCACGCGGCGGACGCCCTGCGCCACCGTGAGGCCCTGCTGGCGGCGGGGCTCCCGGCCTGATCTTTTGTCAGTTGGCGGCGGATTCAGCGCGCGTCGATGGGCTGGGTCATGAAACGCTCGGCCGACACAGGAAGAGCAGGCTCCTCGACGGCAGCGGCTGACGGATCACGGCCCTCGAGCATGCCGCGCAGGGTGGCGATCTCAGCCGTGATGGTCTTGTGGAACTCGGCACCCACCTGCTCGAGGAAGGCTTTGTCCTTGGGCTTGGGCCTGCCCACGCGGATCTCGATGTGGGTGCCGGCGCCGGGCGTCTCGATGAAGGCGTAGGTCATCAGGATCTTCGGAGCACCCGGCATGGGCAGCAACGTGGTCAGGGTGAGATAGTCGAAAGGACGCCAGTCCTGCACCTCCTCGATGATGGTGTGCGCGCCGTGCATGCAGTGGTTGGTGGTGCCGACGCCGCGCCGGCCGCTTTCCGTGCTCTCCTGAACCGAATCGGCGCCGCGCCACAGGGGCCGCAGCGTCGGCAGGGTGAAGTGATCCCAGACGGTGGGAGGGGGTGCGGCGATGTCAAACTCGATGGTGACAAAGGCCTTGTCGCGCGTCACCTCGTTGCGCCGCCGCGCGTTCTCCTGTGCCCACGCCTCCTCGAGGTCCCGCACCCGGCAAGGTACCAAGCCGATGATGTCGATCGTCTCGCTGTGCCCGGTGAGGCCCTGCGCCGACGGATCGATGCCCATCGCCTCGATGCAGGCGTCGGAATAGAGAGCGTAGGCATGGCCGCCCAGGCGCTCGCTCACCTCATTTTTCAGCAGGCGATGAATGACGATGACGTCGCGGCCGGCGATCTCCTCGCGGCCCGCCATCCTGTGCTTGATGAACTCGCCATGGTGGGCGACGAACTTGAGATCGAGGTCCTGCATCCTGCTGCAGGCGGCGCAGGTGCAGGCGGAGGCGAGCTTGATGCTGCGCAGCCGCCGGCGATAGGCGAAGTATGCCCCCTCGATCGTGTCCTGGAGGACCGAGCCGTCGACCTTGTCGGCGACCGCGTAAAGAAAAGCCGCATCGCCTTCCAGCTTGGCGAGGCGGAAGGGCGGGCGCAGGCGCCTGATCACCGTGTCCATCACATCGGCGATGATGTCGTGCGCATGGTCGAGCTCGACGCCGGCGAGGAAGCTTGTGTAGCCCGAGATGTCGGCGATGAGGAAGCAGGCTTTTTCCGTTTGTCCAAGCATCAGGCTGTTTCTTTCACTTCTCAGTTATTGCAGACCCGCCGATGGCGGGCAGGCTGATACTTCGGCTGCGGCACGACCGAGGCGATCGGGTGGCGAGCCGCCAAGCGATGGCGAGAGGGGATGCTAGTCCAGGTAGGGTGGCGGGGCCAGCATCGAGGTGGATGGCGTGGCTGCCCCTGGGGGCGCGCCCGGCTCTTGCGCTCCGCTCCCGAGCCGCGCTCTTCTGTCGGGCAGGGAAGCGCCGCGCGCTGACAAAAGCGCGGCCGAGGCTGGACGGGAGAGGGAGCATGGAGGGCTCGGGGCTGAGCTATGTCCATGGCGGGTCCGAGGTGCCGCTGATCGGCGAGACGATCGGGGTGCATGTGGCCAAGGCGGCGGCGCGGTGGGGCGAGCGGCCGGCGCTGATCGTGCGGGACCAGGGTGTCAGGTGGAGCTATGCGGAGCTGCTGCAGCGGGCCGATGCGTTCGCGGCGGGGCTTTTGGCGCTGGGGCTCGAGCCCGGGGAGCGGGTGGGCATCTGGTCGCCCAACAATGCCGAGTGGGTCGTCACGCAGATCGCGACGGCGCGGGCGGGGCTGGTGCTCGTCAACATCAACCCGGCCTATCGGGTGCACGAGCTCGAGTACGCGCTGAAGAAGGTCGGGTGCAGGGCGCTGATCCTGGCGAGCCGGTTCAAGACCAGCGACTATCCGGCGATGCTGGGCGAGCTGGCGCCGGAGCTGGCGGAAGGCGCACCCCGGGCGGCTGGAGGCGGCGAGGCTGCCGGATCTGCGGCTGGTCGTGCAGATCGGCGGTGCCGTGCCGGGCACCCTGCCCTTCGACGAGGTGGCGGCGGTGGGCGGGGCCGGTGCAGCGGGCGCGGCTGGCCGAGCTCGCAGGAGCGGCTGCAGTTCGACGATCCGATCAACATCCAGTTCACGAGCGGGACGACGGGGCTGCCGAAGGGCGCCACGCTCAGCCATCACAACATCCTCAACAACGGCTTTTTCATCGGCGAGGCGCAGCGGCTGGGCCCCGAGGATTCGGTCTGTATTCCCGTGCCGCTCTATCACTGCTTCGGCATGGTGCTGGGCAACCTCGCCTGCCTGACGCATGGCAGCGCCATGGTCTATCCGGGGGCGGGCTTCGATCCGCTGGCGACGCTGGAGACGGTGGCGGAGGAGCGCTGCACGGCGCTCTACGGCGTGCCCACCATGTTCATCGCCGAGCTGGGCCATCCCGAGTTCAAGCGTTTCGATCTCTCCTCGCTGCAGGACCGGGCATCATGGCGGGCTCGCCCTGCCCGATCGAGGTGATGCGCAAGGTGGTGGCCCTGATGCACATGGGCGAGGTGACGATCGCCTACGGCATGACCGAGACGAGCCCGGTGAGCTTCCAGAGCTCGACCGCGGACCCGATCGAGCGGCGGGTCAGCACCGTGGGCCGCATCCATCCGCATCTCGAGGTGAAGATCGTCGATGCCGACGGGACGGATCGTGCCGCGCGGCGTGCCGGGCGAGCTGTGCACGCGCGGCTACTCGGTGATGCGCGGCTATTGGGACGAGCCCGAGCTGACGGCCGAGGCGATCGATCGCCGCGCGCTGGATGCACACCGGCGATCTCGCGACGATCGATGCCGAGGGCTATTGCAACATCGTGGGCCGCATCAAGGACATGGTGATCCGCGGCGGCGAGAACGTCTATCCGCGCGAGATCGAGGAGTTTTTGTACTCGCACCCGAAGATCCGGGACGTGCAGTGCTTCGGCGTGCCGGACCGGCACTACGGCGAGGAGATCTGTGCCGCCATCATCCTGGTCGAGGGCGAGGAGGCCGAGGAGGAGGAGATCCGCGCCTTCTGCCGGGAGAAGATCGCGCACTACAAGGTCCCGCGCTATGTGCGCTTCGTCGACAGCTTCCCCACCACCGTGACCGGCAAGGTGCAAAAATACATCCTGCGCGCGCAGACGGCGGCGGAGCTGGGGCTCGAGGAGGAGCGCACGGCGTGACCTTCTGCGCGTTGACCGGCGGGTGCTGGCGATGGTTACCTCGAGCAATTGCCGGCCCCTGCCCCGGAGCGCGCCTCCGCATGCCCGATCCGATCGACTTCTATTTCGAGTTCGCCTCGCCCTACGGCTATCTGGCCAGCCTGCAGATCGACGCCATCGCCGCCGGCCACGGGCGCGAGGTGGCCTGGCGGCCGATCATGCTGGGGGCGGCGCTCAAAGCCACGGGCTCGCAGCCCAATGTGAAGGCGCCGCTCAAGGGGCCCTATCTCCTGCACGACGTGGCGCGTTTCGCCCGGCTCCTGGGGGCACCCTACAAGGAGCCGCCGGTGCTGCCCATGAACTCGCTGGCCGCCAGCCGCGCCTACTGGTGGCTCGTGGACGAGGACGAGGATCTGGCGAAAGGCTTGGCGCAGGCGATCTATCACGCCCACTGGGGCGAAGGCCGCGACATGTCGACGGTGGACCAGGTGGCCGAGGTGGCGACACCGCTCGGCATCGGCAAGGACGAGCTGGCGACCGCCTGCGCCGATCCCCTGATCAAGCAGCGCCTCAAGGACGAGACCGAGCGCTCGATCGCCCGCGGCGCCTTCGGCTCGCCCTTTTTCATCATCGACGACGAGCCCTTCTGGGGGGCGGACCGGCTGGATCAGCTCGAGCGCTGGCTCGCGTCCGGCGGCTGGTGAGGCTGTAGCGCCGGCGCAGGCGTCAGCGCGCTGCCTCGGCGAGGTGGCCGCCGGCCGGGGCCAGGATTCCGGCGATACGCGAGCGGCCGCGGGCAAGCCGGGTCCTGACGAGGCCCACAAAGCCGTCCTCGCGCTTGAGGCGGCGGCGCACGGACAGCACGCCCTCCAGGCCGGAGCGGTCGCCCGAGCGGGCCGCGAGGAGCGCAATCTCGCGCACGAACACGTCGCGCTGGGCGTTGCTGCCGCCCAGGCCACGGAGCCGGCCCGCCAGGCGGGCAAGATCGGGGGCTGCCTGACGCGGCCGCGGTCGGGCCAGCAGCGCCCGGGCGAGCGGCAGGCCGACCTCGCGGGCGACGCGGGCCTGGTCGTCCCCACCCTTGGCGCGCTGCCGCAGCCCTTCGAGGATCTCCTCCGCGGCATCCAGCCGATCTGAGCCTACGAGCGCCATCAGGTGATGGAGGCTGGCGAAGACGAGCGTGAGATCGTGGCGCCGGCGCAGCGGCGAGCTCGGCCAGCTCGATCCACCGCTGGCCCACCTCGACACCCTCCTCCTCGAGCCGGACCAGGAGCGAGACGGCGTTGGCGACGTCGCGGAAATCGTCTGTCGGCCGGGGCCGCACCTCGCGGTCGTAGAGCTCGAGCGCCACCTCGGGGGCGCCGCGCGCCAGCCAGAAGAGCGCCAGGTGCCAGGCGAGGTGAAAGGAAAAATTGTTGCAGCCGGTCCAGGTCGGCCGCGAGGCGTCGAGCCAGGCGACACCCTCGCCTATCCTGCCCTCCATCTCGAGCACGTGGGCCACGGCGTGGATGCCCCAGGCGTCCCGCGGCTCATGGGCGACGGCGGCCCGCCCGACTCGCTCGGCATCGCGGTAGGCGCCGCTTTCCTCGAGCGCGAAGGCGTGGCAGCCGAGGAGGAACCCGTAGCCGGGCATGTCGGGCGACCAGGCGTCGAGCGTGCGGCCCATGGCGCTCAGCATGGCCGGGCCGTCGCCGCACATGAACTGCAGGCCGTGGCAGAGCTTGGCCGCCAGGAAGTCGTCGGGGCGAACGACCAGATGCAGGCAGAGCCCGTCGGCGGCGCGCTGCAGGCCGCCCGCCGCCGCCGCCTCGAGGGCCTCGACGAGGACCTGCTCGGTGACGCTGCCGCCGCGGCGGGCCAGCGCTGCCTTCGCATCGCGCGAGGCAGGCCTTTGCCGCCACCATGGTCTCCGAGCGGGCCAGCATCACGGCCCCCAGGCCCTTGAGGGCGTGGGCCGCGACGAGATCCGGATCGTGCGTCAGCGCCGTCTCGAGGCCGGCGCCGGCTTCCGGACGGTGTGCTGCGATCGCCAGGACGGCGGCCTCGAAGGCCTGCACGGCCTCGGGGCTGGTCGCTGTATGCTGCCCGGCGAATCGATCGACGATCATCTCCTGCTCCTTGCGGGCCCGACATTGCGCATTCGGGGCGTGTCCGGCTCCCCAGATATCCGGGCATCCGGCCAGAATTTCCGCTCACGGGCGCGCGAGACACGCTTCTGTGACCAGCCGCGAAGGGCGGGCAGGCGGACCAGCCGGGCCGAATGCCGTCGCGAGCGCCCGAGGCCGCCGGGTCTGTTCGAAGCCGAGGAGGCCTGCTAGCCAGGAGTCGACGTGACCGACAGGCGGCCCTGGCGCCGGTTGCGAAGAAGAGCGCGTGGTCGACGAAGACGCCATGAGGACGGGGCTCGATGTGGTGGTTTCAGGATCTCATTTACGACTTCCTGACGATCCTGGTCGTCATGAACCCCCTCATCGTGCTGCCCATCTTTATCGGGCTGACGGGGGGCCATGATCCTGCGATACGCCGGCGGATCGCCGGTGCCATGACACTCGTGGCCTTCATCGTGCTGCTCGCCCTCATCTGCATCGGCCAGATCGCGATCGACGCCCTGGGCATCTCGCTCAACGCCTTTTCGATCTCGGGCGGCCTCATCCTCTTCATCTTCGCGGCGCAGCTGGTGATCGGCGAGCAGAAGAGCGTCTCCGAATCGGATGCCGACGCCGCGGACCCGATGCGGCTCGCCGTCTATCCGCTGGCCATACCCGGCCTCGCCGGGCCTGGCACCATGCTGACGGTGATCCTGAGGACCGACAACACACGCTTCAGCCTTCTCGAGCAGGCCCACACCGCGGCCGCCCTGGCGCTCGTCCTCGCCGTCACCTACGCGCTGCTTCGCCTTGCCGGCCCGGTCATCCGCGTCATCGGCAGAGGCGGCGCCAGCGTGCTGCAGCGGCTCATGGGCATGATCCTCGCGGCCTATGCCGTGACCCTGGTCCTGCACGGCCTCGCGGACTGGCTGGGGCTGCCGCCGCTTTGATGCGCGGGACCGGCCTCAAGCCCGGCCAGATCCTCGTCGGGACCATCGGCAACGTCCTCGAATGGTACGACTTCGCCATCTATGGGTTTCTGGCCCCGCTGATCGGCAGGACCTTCTTTCCATCCGACGATGCGACGGCCTCGCTGCTGGCGGTCTACGGCACGCTCGCCGTGGGCTACGCCGCGCGGCCGCTGGGCGCGGTCATCTTCGGCCATATCGGCGATCGCGTGGGCCGCAAGCCGGCGCTGATGCTATCGGTGGCGATCATGGGGGCCGCCACGCTCGCCATCGGGCTTTTGCCGGGGCATGCCGAGCTGGGGATCGCCTCGACCGTGATCCTCGTTCTGCTGCGCTGCCTGCAGGGCATCTCGGTCGCGGGCGAGTACAGCAACGCCGCCGTCCTGCTGGTCGAGCAGGCGGCACCCACCCGGCGCGGGCTCGTGGGAAGCTTCGTGGTGGCGAGCGCCAATCTGGGCTTTCTCATCGGCTCGGCCATGGGGGCGCTGGTCGGCGCGCTGCTGGGAGAGGCCGCGATGGCCGCCTGGGGCTGGCGCGTCCCTTTTGTCATCGGTGCCGCCATCGCCGTCTATGCGCTCCTGCTGCGCCGGCACCTGACCGAATCGCCCGCCATGGAAGGCTCGCCGGAGGTGCCGGCCCTGCCCGCGCTCGAGGCGCTCCGCGATCACTGGCGCGAGATCGTGCAGATCATCTGCCTGATCCTGCCCACGGCGGTGACCTACTTCGTGGCCTTCGTCTACGGCTCCTCCTACCTCACCGAGCGGCTGGGCCTCTCGACGGGCAACGCCCTGAGCCTCAGCACCCTGGCGCTCGTTCTCCTGGTGCTGGTCCCGCCGGCCGCGGGGATCGTCGCCGACCGCGTGGGGCGCCGACCCCTTTTGCTCCTTGTCACGGGTGCCGGGGTTCTGCTCACCTGGCCGCTGTGGCTGGCGCTGCAGCAGGGCGGCATGGGGTGGATCCTTCTCGCCATGCTGGGCTTCGCCCTCATCAACGGGGCGGGCTGGGCCACGACGGTGCCGGCAATGGTGGAGCTGCTGCCGGCGCGCGTCCGCTGCAGCGCCGCCGGCATCGCCCTCAATCTCTGTCTCGGCCTCTTCGGCGGCACGACGCCCTGGCTCGCCACCTATCTGGTCGCGCGCACGGGCGACGCCTTCGCACCCGCCTACTATGTGATGGCGACGGCCGCCCTGGCCTTCCTCGCCACGCTGCGCATGCCCGAGATGGCGGGCAAGCCGCTCAGGAGGTAGGTGCCGGGGGCGATCCTTCGCTCTTCGATTTCGGGACCTTCGCCGCGTTGCGGCGGCGCGCGATGCGGAGCAGCGCCGCGTTGATGGGCTCCTCGTCGATGGTGTCGGGGTCGTAGTCGTCGAGCCACTCCGTCGCGTGGTCGTGCTCGGGATGGGCGGGATCGCGAACGGCGTCGAGCAGCTCATAGAAGCCCGGAAGACCGCCGCAATCCTCGGGCGGCGCGTTGCGCTCGCCCGCCACGTAGCGGGGATAGGAGAGGCCCGGGTCGCCGGGCCGGATGCGCGTGAGGGTCAGCCGGTGCTCCCAGCTGTCGCCGAAATCGTAGAGGTAGTCGATCCTGGTCTTCGAGGGACGGAGCACGTCGCGGAGCCGTGCCTTGCCCGCGGCGCTCGGCCCGTAGCGGCGGCCGGCCAGCGTGAGCTCCCACAGATGGTCGTCGAACCACCCCATCGCGGCCTGCACGATGTCGTGCACCACCTTGAGCGTCACCGAGGTGGGGACCTCGACCTCGCGCCAGATCACGGGGTCCGAACCCACGAGCTCGATGCGCAGGGTGGCGATCTCGTTGAAGCTGTCGGCGGCGCCCATGCGGTAAGTCTGGCAGGCGGCCACGCTCGCGTCCAGGCAGGTGCCCGGAGACCGGGTACGCGGCCTTGGCACGCGTCGCGCAGAAGGTTTATCGAGGCGAGCCGGCGCCAGGGTGCCTGGTGAGGCGTGCCGTGCGACGAGGAGAGATAAGAGATGAAGATCGTTCTGGTGGGAGCGTCGGGCACGATCGGGAAGGCCGTGGCGGCCGAGCTGGGGGCGCGGCACGAGATCGTGGCGGTGGGCCGCAGCAGCGGGGAGGTGCAGCTCGACATCACCGATGCGGCCTCGATCCGGGCGGGGCTCGCGCGCATCGGGAAGTTCGACGCGCTCGTGTCGGCCGCCGGCAAGGTCAAGTTCGCGCCGCTCGACCAGCTCGACGAGGAGGGCTACGCGGTGGGCCTGAAGGACAAGCTGATGGGTCAGGTCAATCTCGTGCTGGTCGGGCAGAGAGCACATCGCCGACGGCGGCTCCTTCACCCTCACGACCGGCGTGCTGAGCCACGACCCGATCCGCGCCGGCAGCTCCGCCTCGATGGTCAACGGCGCCGTCGAGGCCTTCGTGCGCGCCGCCGCGATCGAGCTGCCGCGCGGGCTGCGCATCAACGCGGTGAGCCCCGGCGTGATCCTGGAAGCGATGCCGGCCTACGCCCCCTTCTTCCGCGGCCACGAGCCGGTGCCGGCGGCGCGCGCCGCGCTCGCCTACTCGAAGAGCGTCGAGGGGGCGCTCACGGGCCAGGTGTTCAGCGTGCTCTGAGCTGCCCGTCGCCGGGCCGGCCGGCGCCCGGGGCGAGCTCTGCGTCGCCGATCCTGCCTGGACGCCTGAAATGTTATATTATATCGTTTCTTCAGACGGAGACGATGGGCGCCCAGGATGGGGAATCGGGATGAGGATGCTTGCTATCGCGGCAGGGATCGCTGCTTTTACAGCGGCGGCCGCCCCGGCGAAGGCGGCAGAAGGGACGATCGCGATCGTCGCCGCCGAGAACTTCTATGGCGACGTGGCAGCAGCAGATCGGCGGTCCCGAGGTCCACGTGACGAGCATCCTGAGCAACCCGGACCAGGACCCTCACCTGTTCGAGGTGAGCCCCTCGGTCGGCCGGGCCGTGTCCGGGGCGCAGGTCGTGATCTATAGCGGGATCGACTACGATCCCTGGATGGAGAAGCTGCTGGGTGCTGCCAAGTCGGCGGACCGCAAGGTGATCGTCGTGGCCGACCTCGTGGGCCGGAAGACCGGGGACAATCCGCACATCTGGTACGATCCGCGGACCATGCCAGCGCTGGCCAAGGCGCTGACGGAGACGCTCGTCGCCAAGGACCCGGCCCACGCCGAGGACTACCGGCGACGCGAGGCGCAGCTCATGGCGTCGATGGTGCCGATCGAAAAGAAGATCGGGGAGCTGCGCGAGCGCCTGGCCGGCACGCCGGTGACCGCGACCGAGCCCGTGTTCGGCTACATGTTCGAGGCGCTGGGCATGAAGGTGATGAACGAGTCGTTCCAGCTCTCGGTGATGAACGACACCGAGCCCAGCGCATCCGATGTCGCCGCCTTCGAGAAGAGCCTCAGGACCGGGCAGGTCAAGCTCCTGGTCTACAACAGCCAGGCGACGGACCCGATGGCCGAGCGGATGAAGAGGATCGCCGAGGAATCGCATGTGCCGGTGATCGGCGCCACCGAGACGGAGCCGCCGGGCAAGACCTACCAGGCCTGGATGCTGAGCGAGCTCGACGCGGTCGACAAGGCGCTGCCCGCGAAGGCCCCATGAACGCCGTCGAGCTCCGGGACGTCACGCTGAGGCTCGGCGGGCGCGCCGTCCTCGACGAACGTCAGCCTCGCGATCGGCGGCCGGGAGCTCGTAGGCGTGCTGGGCCCCAACGGGGCCGGCAAGACGACGCTGATGCGGGCCGTCCTGGGCCTCGTGCGGCCCGCGGGCGGCAGCATCGCCGTGCTGGGTCGGCCGGCGGCGCGCGGCAATCCGGCGATCGGCTACATGCCGCAGGTGCGGGCCGGGCTCGGGACCATCAGGCTGAGCGGCTGGGATGTCGTCGCCAGCGTCGTCGACGGCCATCGGCCGGGCCTGCCGTTGCTCGGGCAAGGCCGGCCGGCTGGAGGTCGAGCGCGTGCTCGATCTCGTCGGCGCGCGCGAGCTGGCGGCGCGGCCCGTGCTCGAGATGTCGGGCGGCGAGCGGCAGCGCCTGCTGCTGGCCCAGGCGCTGGTCGGCAGGCCGCGGCTTCTCCTCCTCGACGAGCCGCTGATCAGCCTCGATCCGCACCACCAACGGAGCGTGGTCGAGCTGACGCGGACCCTCCAGCAGGAGCTGGGCATCGCCGTTCTCTTCAGCGCGCACGAGATCAACCCCTTGCTCGGCAGCATCGATCGCGTGCTCTATCTGGGCGGCGGCCGGGCGGCGCTGGGCACGGTCGAGCAGGTGATCACCGGGCCGGTCCTTTCCCGCCTCTACGGCTCGGCGATCGACGTCATCCGGCTCAAGGGGCGCATCTTCGTGATGTCGGGCGGCTACGACATGGAGCATGACGGGCACGGCCACCATGCTTGACTACGACTTCATGCGGAACGCTTTCGCGGCGGCCGCCATCGTCGCGGTCGTGGCCGGGCTGGTCGGCTACTTTCTCGTGCTGCGCGGGCAGACCTTCGCCGGGCATGCGCTCTCCCATGTGGGCTTCGCCGGGGCCACGGGTGCCGTGCTCCTCGGCGTCTCGCCGCTCACCGGCCTCATCGCGGTCGCGGTCGCGGCGGGCGTCGGCATGGGGCTGATGGGCGAGCGGCTGGCGCAGCGCGACGTGGCGATCGGCATCGTGCTGAGCTTCTCGCTCGGCCTCGGGCTTTTGTTCCTGCATTTCTACACCGTCGTTCGCCACCGAGGCCTCGGCGCTGCTCTTCGGCAACGTGCTGGCCGTGGACCGGGAGACGGTCTGGGTGCTGCTGGCGCTCGGCATCCTCAGCGTGGGCGCGCTTGGCGATCATCGCCCGGCCGCTGCTGTTCGCGAGCGTTCAGCCCGAGCTGGCCGAGGCCAGGGGCGTGCCGCTGCGCGCGCTGGGCGCCCTCTTCCTCGGGCTCGTCGGCCTCGCCACCGCGGAATGCGCCCAGATCGTGGGCATCCTTCTGGTCTTCGCGCTGATGGTGGGGCCGGCCGCCACCGCCCAGCGGCTGACGACCGGCATCGGCCGGGGCCTCGCCCTCTCGGCCGGGCTGGCGCTGGCCGAGGCGTGGCTCGGGCTGACGCTCGCCTTCTACACGGACTGGCCGACCAGCTTTTGGATCTGCAGCCTCAGCGCGTCGGCCTACCTGCTGGCCGGGCTGGCGGGCCTGCGCCGGGCCGGGCCGGTGCCCGTGGCGGAGCCGCTGGGGCCTACGCGGGGCGCCCGACGGACGCCGGCCCGATTGACCGAGAGGGCCTGAGCTGACGCCGACAAGAAGCCTCAGGGAGACGACCTTGCCGAGCGACTTTCCGCTCTATGCCGCGTTGAGCCGGCCGGACGCGACGGGCCTGCCGCTCGCCTGGGGCGTGTGGGGTCCCGACGACGAGATCGGCATGCTGAACAACATCACGCCGGAGAAGGCGGTCGAGGCGGCGGCGCTGGTCAAGGAGGGACGGCGCTTCAATATGGACCTGCCGCTCGATCTGCCCTGGGGGAGCTTCATGGCCCATCCCGAGGACGAGCGCTCCGCGCCGCGCCACGTCGTCACCGCGAGCCAGCTCGCCCACCTGCCGATGCGCGACGACCACCTCCAGGGCTTTTATCTGCAGGGGTCGTCGCAGTGGGATGGGCTGACCCACATGGCCGATCCCGAGCACGGCTTCTACAACACGCCGCGCCAGGAGGGCCCGCTGCCGATCTTTCCCGGGCGCTGCGGCATCGATCGGGTCGCCGAATTCGGCATTTTTACGCGCGGTGTCCTGGCCGATGTCGAGCGCTACTTTGCGGCCATCGGGCGGCCATGGTCGATCGTCGGCGGCGATACCATCACGACCGAGGAGCTGGAGGCCTGCCTCGCATGGCAGGGCACGTCGCTCGGGCCCGGCGACTTTTCTGTTCGTCAGGTCGGGGTGGCTCACGAAGTTCCTCGCGGCCGACCAGGAAGGACGTGCCGATCTCTTCAAGCGCAGGGACTATTCGGGCGTCTCGGGCGCCGAGGCGATGTGGGCTTTTCTCTGGGACAGCCGGGTCTCCGGCCTTGCCAGCGATGCGGTGGCGGTCGAGGCGTTCCCGCCCCGGCCGGGCGAGCCTAGCCTTCACTGGGCCATCGCACGGCTGGGTCTCACGCTGGGCGAGATGTTCTGTCTCGATGACCTCGCCGACGCCTGCCGTGAGCGGAACGACTACGCGTTCCTCTTCATCGGCAAGCCGCTCAACCTCCGCGGTGGCGTCGGCTCGCCGGCCAACGCCATGGCGGTGATCTGAGCGCCGGGCCTCTCGGGGCTAGACCTTCTCGACGGCGCCGCCACCCTCGGCCCAGTCCTTGAAAGAGCCGAGGTTGCGGACGTCGCTGTAGCCCAGGTCTTTCAGCGCCTTGCCGGCCAGCGCGGAGCGCCCGCCCGAGGCGCAGTAGAGGATCACGGTGCGGCTCGGGTCGAAGTCCGGGTCGTGGTAGGGCGAGGCCGGGTCGGCCTTGAACTCGAGCATGCCGCGCGAGACGTGCTTGGCGCCCGCCACCTTGCCGCTCGTCTGCAGCTCGGGCGCGTCGCGCACGTCGACGACCAGCGCCTCACCCTTGGCGATCAGGGCTGCCGCCTGCTCGCGGTCGATCTTCGGAACCGCAGCGTTGGCGGCCGCAAGCATCTCCTTGACGGATGTCGGCATCTCCACCCCCCTTTTGCGTGTTCGGCTCACGGCCGGCCTTCGGCTGCGACCCCCGGGGCGGTGGCCCCGGGGTGCAGCACAACACATGGCGCTCGACCCGTGGGCGGTCAACGCGGAGGTGGCCGCCTCAGAAGCACGAGCAGCACCACGCCGAAGAGGATGCAGAGAACGGCGATGGCGCCGGCGGCGGGAAGCTGCGCCTCGAGGCTGTGCTCGTAGGCGGGATCGTTCCGCGGGTCGTGCTCGCGATGGGTGACGTAGGGGCTGTGCATCGTTGGTCTCCTGGCGGATCGCCCCTAAGGAGCGATCGGCCCGACCGCTGCCTCCAAGAGCAACAGCGGTGGCCATCTGCCATGAAGCACAGGAGGTTCCACCCTCCCTGTGACGAATGACACAACTCACGATTTCGTGATCTATGCCTAACGCGGCGGCGGCCAGTCCGCGAGGGCGGCACCCGGCAGCTCGGGGGCGCCCAGGCCGAGCCAGGCGAGCGTCTCCCGGAAGGCCGGCGGCGCCTCGGCCGTGAGCCTGAGCGCCCGACCGCCCGACCGCGGCAGCTCGAGCTCGCGGGCGTGCAGCATGAGGCCCTTGGGCGCGTTCGCGAGGTGGGCGGCGGCACCGCCATACTTGCCGTCACCGACGATGGGCGCCCCGATCGCGGCACAATGCGCGCGGAGCTGGTGGGTGCGGCCGGTGAGCGGCAGGAGCGCGGCCCAGGCAACGGACTTGCCGGCTCGCGCCAGGACCTTGAAACCGGTGCGGGCGTAGCGGGACTCCTCGGCCGGCCCGGGCCGCATCCGCTCCTGACCGGGCGGGCCGGACTTGCCGAGCGGCAGGTCGATCTCGCCCTCGTTGCGCTCCGGGCCCTTGACGAGCATGGCCCAGTAGAGCTTGCGGACGCGGTGCTGCTGAAAGGCGAAGCCCAGCTCGGCCGCGGCCTTGGCAGTGCGGGCGAGGACCAGGAGGCCGCTGGTGTCGCGGTCGAGCCGGTGCACGAGGCGCGGCCGCTCGCCACGCCTGGCCAGCGCATCCAGCATGCCGTCGACATGGCGGGTGGTGCCGGTGCCGCCCTGCACGGCCAGGCCCGCGGGCTTGTCGATGACGATGATCGTCTCGTCCTCGTGGACGACGAGGCCCTTGATGAAGGCCGCGTCCTCCGGGCGGATCGGTGCCCGGCCGGTGGCCGGCACGGGGGCCTCGTCCGACAGCGGCGGGACCCTCACCGTCTGGCCTGCGCTCACCCGCTCGCCGCCCTGGACCCGGCGGCCGTCGAGGCGGAACTGGCCGGTGCGGAGGAGCTTTTGGAGAGGTCCGTGACCGAGTGCCGGAAAGTGGGCGCGCACCCACCGATCGAACCGCCAGTCCGCCTCCTCGGCCCTGACCTCGAAATGCTGCACGCCGCTCATGTCTCACTCTCTCATCGGGCCCGACCAATCAACGTCGAGCGCGCCGCTCATATAGGAACGCCCGGGCCCAAGGTCGATCACCGGCGGGCTCTCACGAGGCTCCATGCGCGATCGCCGAGGCTTCGGAACCGGATCGACCGCGGCTGGTTCGATCTCGCATCCCGCCTCGCCAGGACGCGCGGCGGGCAGGAGACGAAGGGGGACCGATCACGGTCGCTCCGGGACGCTCCACCCTTGGAGGGATCCATGCGAGAGAGGCTAAGAGGCTGGTTGCTGGCAGGCGTCTGCGCCCTCGCTCTCGGCGCAGCGCCGGCCCTGGCCCTGGCGGAGAGCAGCTCGGGCGGCGGCTCCGGATCGGGCAGCGGCTCGACCGCCGGCTCGGGCAGCGACAGCGGCACCACGACCGGCGGCTCCGGCACGACCGCGCCCATGTCGGGCTCCGGCACCGACAGCGGCAACATGACGGGCGGCAACGGCAGCCCGAGTGGCAGCGACAGCTCGTCCGGCGCCACCGCCGGTGCGGCGAGCGGGCACCACGAGGAGCACTGCGCGCCTGGCTCGGCCGGCTGCAAGACAACGAAATAAGGTCGGTCCACCTACCCCCCGGGCTCCGGACGGGGCCCGGGGTCGTCCTCTTAGGACGGATCCCCGGCCTTGCGCTCGGCGCGCAGGCGGTCGAGCCACTCGAGGCGCTCCTTGAGCCGCGCCTCCCTGCCCTCGCCGGCGGGCTCGTAGAAGCGCTCGCGGGGCATGTCGTCGGGGAAGTAGCTCTGGCCGGAGAAGTGATCCGGGGCGTCGTGGTCGTAGGCGTAGCCCTGCCCGTAGCCCAGCTCGCGCATCAGCTTGGTGGGGGCGTTCAGGGCGTGCATCGGCGGCATCAGGGAGCCGTGCTCCTTGGCGGCCCGCCGCGCCGCGCCGTAGGCCCGGTAGGCGGCGTTCGACTTCGGCGCCAGCGCCAGATAGATCGACCGCCTGGGCGATCATCAGCTCGCCCTCGGGCGAGCCCAGCTGCTCGTACGCCTCGGCGGCGGCCAGGGCCTGCGGCAGGGCCTGGGGATCGGCGAGGCCGATATCCTCGCTCGCCATGCGCACGATGCGGCGCGCGATGTAGCGGGGGTCCTCGCCGCCCTCGAGCATGCGGCAGAGCCAATAGAGGGCTGCGTCCGGGTCGCTGCCCCGCACCGATTTGTGGAGCGCGCTGATGAGGTTGTAGTGCGCCTCCTGCTGCTTGTCGTAGACCGGCAGGCGGCGGCTCAGCACCTCGCCCAGGCCCTCGACGTCGAGCACGGGCTCGGGCGGCAGGTCCGCCAGCGTCTCGATCATGTTGAGCAGATAGCGGCCGTCGCCGTCCGCGAGGTCGACGAGGCGCTCGCGGGCGCCGGCCGAGAGCGGCAGCCCGTGGCCGAGCTCGTGCTCGGCGCGCTCGACGAGCTTCGTCAGCGCCACCGCGTCCAGCCGGTCGAGCACGACGACGTGGCAGCGCGACAGCAGCGCGGCGTTGAGGGCGAAGGAAGGGTTCTCGGTGGTGGCGCCGACCAGCGTGACGGTGCCGTCCTCGGCCTCGTGCAGGAGCCCGTCCTGCTGGGCGCGGTTGAAGCGATGGATCTCGTCGATGAAGAGGATCGGCCGCCGGCCGCGGGCCTTGAGCTTGCGCGCCTCCTCGAAGGCCTTCCTCAGATCGGCGACGCCGGACATCACCGCCGAGAGCGCCATCAGGGGCTCGCCCAGCTGGGCTGCCAGCAGCCGCGCCAGGGTGGTCTTGCCGCAGCCCGGCGGCCCCCAGAGGATCATCGAGGCGAGCCGCCGCGTCTGCAGCATGCGGCCCAGCGGCCCGTGCGGGTCGAGGGCCGCGTCCTGGCCCACCACCTCGTCGAGCCGGGTCGGCCGCAGGCGGTCGGCGAGCGGGCGGTCCTTGGCCGGGCGTGGGGCCTGCGTGCCGCCGGGCGCGTCCGCGAAAAGGTCCTCGCTCATCGGATGGTCAGCACGGTCAGCCGGCCATCGCGCCCGATGCCGATCTGCCAGGGGCGCCGGCTCGAGCGCAGGCTGCGCTGAAGCTCGGCGACCGAGCGCATCTTCTGGCGGCCGACGCTCGCGATGACATCGCCGCGGCGCAGCGCCAGCTCGGCGCCGGGCCCGTTCGGATCGACGGCCAGCACCACCACGCCCTGGCGGAACATGTCGATCTGCAGCTCCTGGTTCAGCCCGGGCGACATGTTGGCGACGGTGACGCCGGCAAGGGGGTTCTCCCCACCGATCACGGTCTTCTCGGGCGCCGGCGACATCGGCGCCGCGCCCAGCCCGACCTCGACCGTCCGCTCGCCCGAGCGCCGCCAGATGCCGACCTTCACGCGATCGCCGAGCGACCGCAGCGACAGCCGGTACTCGACCGCGGCCGCATCCTCGACCGCGACGCCGTCGACCGAGAGGATCACGTCGCCGGCCTCGAGGCCCGCCTTGGCTGCGGCGCTGCCGGGATAGACCTGACGCACGAGGACGCCGCGCGGGCGGTCGAGGCCCAGCTGCTCGGCCAAGGCCTGGTCGATGGGCTCGAGCGCAGCGCCGAGCCATGGCCGCGCCGACATCGACTGCCCGGAGCGCAGCGCCTCCAGGCGGGCCCGGACCAGATCGGCCGGAATGGCGAAGCCGATGCCGATCGAGCCGCCGCCGCGGGTGAAGATGGCCGTGTTGATGCCGACGACCTTGCCGTCGAGCGTGACGAGGGGACCGCCGGAGTTGCCTGGATTGATCGCCGCGTCCGTCTGCAGGAAGGAGACGTCCTGGTCGAGGTTGGGGGCCGTGCGGCCCATGGCCGAGACGATGCCGCTCGTGACCGTCTGGCCGATCCCGAAGGGATTGCCGATGGCCAGCACGAGGTCCCCCACCTCCACCTTGTCGGAGTTGCCGAGCGATACGGTCGGCAGATGCTCGCCGTGGGTGGCGAGCTGGAGGAAGGCCAGATCCGAGCCCGGATCGCTCCAGAGCAGCTTGGCCGAGAAGGTGCGGCGGTCGGCCAGCACCACCTCGATCTGGTCGGCACCGTCGATGACGTGATGGTTGGTGACGACGAGCCCGTCGTCGCGGACGATGACGCCCGAGCCCAGCGAGGTCTCGATGCGCCGCGACGGCACGCCCATGTCGTGGAAGAAGAACTGGAAGAACGGGTCACCGGCGAACGGGCTGCGCCTGGTGACGATCGCCTTGCGCGAGGTGATGCTGACGACCGCCGGCGCCACCTCCTTCACGACAGGCGCGAAGGAGAGGCGAACCATCCCGGCCGAGCCGGGCACCACCCGCTCTGTCGCCTTGGCCGGGACCCCGGCGCACCCGCCCACAACAAGGAGGGCGCCGATGACCAGCAGCGCCCTTCGCAGGAACGACGTCGAGGACGATGGCCCGGTACCCAAAGCCCAGGCCGAACGACCTACAGGCTCAGGCTGCCGCCTCGAGCCCCGCGTCACCGCTCTCCGGCAGCGGCCCCGAATCCTGCCCCTTGGCGTCGACATCCCGATCCACAAGCTCGATGACAGCCATCGGCGCATTGTCGCCATAGCGGAAGCCTGCCTTCAGGATCCGCACATAGCCGCCCGGGCGCTCCTTGTAGCGCGGGCCCAGCACGTCGATGAGCTTCTTGGCCGTACGCTCGTCCCGCGTGCGGGCGATCAGCAGCCGGCGCGCATGCAGATCGCCGCGCTTGCCGAGCGTGATCAGCTTCTCGACGATCGGCCTCAGCTCCTTGGCCTTCGGCAGCGTCGTCATGATCTGCTCGTGCTTGAGCAGCGACTGCGCCATGTTCGCGAACATGGCTTTCCGGTGCTCCCAGGTACGATTGAGCTTCCGGCCGCGATTGCCGTGACGCATGACCCCCTATCCCGTGCAAGCTGGCGCGCTACGGCGACGGCAGCGGCCTGACGTCTAGTTCAGAACGGCTCCTCGACCTTGCGAGCGAGCTCCTCGATATTGTCCGGCGGCCAGCCCGAGACCTCCATCCCGAGATGCAGGCCCATCTGGGAGAGGACCTCCTTGATCTCGTTCAGGGACTTGCGGCCGAAGTTCGGCGTGCGCAGCATCTCGGCCTCGGTCTTCTGAACGAGGTCGCCGATATAGACGATATTGTCGTTCTTGAGGCAGTTGGCCGAGCGCACCGACAGCTCGAGCTCGTCCACCTTGCGCAGCAGGTTCGGGTTGAAGGGCAGCTCGGGCCGCCGCTCCGTCGCCTGCGCCAGATGGGGCTCCTCGAAGTTGATGAAGAGCTGCAGCTGGTCCTGGAGGATGCGCGCCGCGTAGGCCAGCGTGTCCTCGGGTGCTATCGAGCCGTCCGTCTCCACCTGCACGGTCAGCCGGTCATAGTCGGTCTGCTGGCCGACGCGCGAGTTGTCGACGCGGTAGGCGACCTTGCGCACCGGGCTGTAGATCGCGTCGATGGCGATGAGGCCGATCGGCGCGTCCTCGGCCTTGTTCTGCGAGGCCGGGATGTAGCCCTTGCCCGTCTCGATCGTAAGCTCCATCGAGAGCTTGCCGCCGCGGTCGACGTGGCAGATCACATGGTCCGGGTCCATGATCTCGATGTCGTGCCCGGCCTCGATCATGCCGGCCGTGACGACCTTGGGCCCCTCGACCTTGAGATAGGCGCGCTTCGGCCCCTCGCTGTGCAGGCGAAGACCCAGCGCCTTCAGGTTGAGGACGATGTCGGTCACGTCCTCGCGCACGCCGGCGATCGTCGAGAACTCGTGCAGCACACCGTCGATGTGGACGGCGGTGATGGCCGAGCCCTGCAGCGAGGAGAGCAGCACCCGCCTCAGCGCGTTGCCGAGGGTGATGCCGAAGCCGCGCTCGAGCGGCTCGACGACGATGAGCGCCTCCCGGTCGGGCCGCCGACCGGGCTGCACGTCGAGCTTCTGCGGCTTGATGAGCTCTTGCCAGTTCCTCTGGATCACGGAACCACCTCTACGTCAGGGGCTGCTGCCCACGAAAAGCATCGGAGGCCGGCGAAACGTCGCCGTTCCGCGGCCTCACCGACCGGGCGCCGAGCGCCCCCGATCAGACGCGGCGACGCTTGCGCGGCCGGCAGCCATTGTGTGGGATCGGCGTCACGTCGCGGATGGAGAGGATGCTGAAGCCGACCGACTGCAACGCCCGAAGCGCCGACTCGCGACCCGAGCCCGGGCCGCGCACCATGATCTCGAGGGTGCGCATGCCATGCTCCATGGCCTTCTTGCCAGCCAACTCGGCAGCCATCTGGGCCGCGAACGGGGTCGACTTGCGCGAGCCCTTGAAGCCCTGCGAGCCGGCGCTCGCCCAGGCGATCGCGTTACCCTGCGCGTCGGTGATGGTGATCATCGTGTTGTTGAAGGTAGCCGCGACGTGCGCCACCCCCGACGTGATGTTCTTGCGCTCGCGACGGCGCAAACGTGTACCGGTGTCCTGCGCCATTGCTTTACTTCTTCACTGCCTTTTTCTTGCCTGCGATCGGCCTGGCCGGCCCCTTGCGGGTGCGCGCGTTGGTGTGCGTCCGCTGCCCGCGCACCGGCAGGCCCTTGCGGTGCCGCAGACCCCGGTAGCAGCCGAGGTCCATGAGCCGCTTGATGTTCATCGCGACCTCGCGCCGCAGGTCACCCTCGACCTTGTGCTCGCGATCGATCGCCTCACGGATCCGGAGGATCTCCGCATCCGACAGCTCGGCCACACGCTTCTCGTGCTGGACGCCAACGGCGTCCAAGAGCTGCCGCGACGAGGTCCGTCCAATCCCGAAGATATAGGTCAGCGCGACCCACACCTGCTTGTTGCTCGGTATATTCACACCGGCGATACGCGCCACGTCTCTCTCCTCAAGCTGCGCCCGAGCGGTTGGAATATGGGCGCAGAATAGCGCGCCTCGGATGAAGCCGCTCGTTTATAGGCCGCGTTCGCGCCCTGTCAATCCCCGAGGTCGCCAAGGGCCTGCCGAATCGCTTCCGTCACCTCGTCGATCGGCTGCATGCCGTCCACGCTCTTGACCAGGCCCCTCGCCCCATAGAAGGGAAGCAGCGGCTCGGTCTGGGCGCGATAGGCCTCGAGCCGCGTGCGGACAGCATCCGCATTGTCGTCCGGACGCCGCGTGAACGTCGTCCCGCCGCACACGTCGCACACCCCGTCCACCTTCGTGGGCTTGAAGGTGTCGTGATAGCCGGCACCGCAGCTGGCGCAGGAGAAGCGGCCGGCGATACGCTGGATCAGCGCCTCGGGATCGACCCGGATCTCGAGCACGACGTCGAGCGCCTGCCCGCGTGCCGCCAGCATGGCCTGGAGCGCCTCGGCCTGGGCCAGCGTCCGCGGATAGCCGTCGAGAATGAAGCCGGGCCCGCAGTCGGGCTCCAGCGTGCGCTCCTCGACGAGCCTGTTGATGATCTCGTCGGAGACGAGCTCGCCCCGCTCCATCACGGCCTTCGCCTGCTTCCCGACCTCGGTGCCCTTGGCCACCGCCGAGCGCAGCATGTCGCCGGTGGAGAGCTGCGGGATGCCGTAGCGCTCCGTCAGCCAAGCCGCCTGGGTGCCCTTGCCGGCACCCGGCGGCCCGAGAAGGACCAGCCTCATCAACGCCTCCCCCGCAGACGGGCCTTCTTGATGAGGCCCTCATATTGGTGCGCGATCAGATGGGACTGGATCTGCGCCACCGTGTCCATCGTGACCGACACGACGATGAGCAGCGACGTCCCGCCGAAGTAGAACGGCACCGAGTACTGGGAGATCAAGATCTCCGGAAGCGCGCACACCGCGGCCAGATAGAGGGCGCCCACCGCCGTCAGCCGGGTCAGGACGTAGTCGAGATACTCGGCCGTCCGCTGGCCGGGCCGGATGCCCGGGATGAAGCCGCCATGCTTCCTGAGATTGTCGGCCGTCTCCTGGGGATTGAAGACGATCGAGGTGTAGAAGAAGGCGAAGAACACGATGAGCGCTATGTAGATCGCCATGTGCAGCGGCCGGCCGTAGCCCAGGGCCGAGGTGATGGCGATGAGCCAGTCCGGGCCGTTCTGCCCGGCAAAGCCGCCCACCGTGGCCGGCAGCAGCAGGAGCGAGCTTGCGAAGATCGCCGGGATGACGCCCGAGGTGTTGAGCTTCAAGGGCAGATGCGAGCTCTCGCCGCCCACCATCCGGTTACCGCCCACCATCCGTTTCGGGTACTGGACGATGAGCCGCCTCTGGGCGCGTTCCATGAAGACGATGAAGGTGATGACGGCGATCGCCATCACGATCAGGAAGATGATGAAGACGGCCGACATCGCGCCGGTGCGGCCGAGCTCGAGCACGGCTGCGAGCGCGTGCGGCAGGTTGGCGATGATGCCGATGAAGATGATGAGCGAGATGCCGTTGCCGATGCCGCGCGCGGTGATCTGCTCACCCAGCCACATCAAGAAGACCGTGCCGCCGACGACCGTGATCACCGTCGTGACGCGGAAGAACCAGCCGGGATCGATGACCGCCGATCCGCCGGGCCCGCTCATCGCCTCGAGCCCCATGGCCATGCCGTAAGCCTGGAAGGCCGCCAGCACCACCGTGAGGTAGCGGGTCCACTGGTTGATCTTCTTCTGACCGGCAGCGCCTTCCTTCTTCAGCGCCTCGAGCGTCGGCGACACCGCGGTCATCAGCTGGAGGATGATCGAGGCCGAGATGTAGGGCAGGATGCCCAGCGCAAAGACCGACATCCGGCCGAGCGCGCCGCCCGAGAAGACGTTGAACATGCCGAGGATGCCGCCCGACTGGCGCTGAAAGATCTGCGCCATCACGAGCGGGTCGATCCCCGGCAGGGGGATGAAGGTGCCGAGCCTGTAGACGATCAGGCAGCCAAGCGTGAACCACAGGCGCTTCTTGAGCTCCGTGGCCTTGGCGAAGACACCGAAGTTGATGTTGGCGGCGAGCTGCTCGGCGACCGACGCCATCCGCCCTCTCCTCAGTCCGCGGCGGCTTCGCTACCGCCGAGAACGATGACCTTGCCGCCCGCCTTCTCGACCGCTGCCACGGCGGCCTTCGAGGCATGCGCAACCTCGAGGGTCACGGCCGACTGGAGCTCGCCGCGCGCGAGCAGGCGCACGCCATCCAGGGCGCGCCGCAGCACACCCGCCGCCACCAGCCCGGCGACGTCGATCGTCGCGTCGGTGCCGAGCTTCCCGGCCTCGATGGCCTTTTGGATGCGATCGAGGTTGACGACCGCGAAGTCGCCACGCGTCGGGTTCTTGAAGCCACGCTTCGGCAGGCGCCGATAGATCGGCATCTGGCCGCCCTCGAAGCTCCTGGGCTTCGGGTTGCTGCTTCGCGCCTTGGCACCCTTGTGGCCCTTGCCCGAGGTCTTGCCGAGCCCGGAGCCGATGCCACGGCCAAGCCGCTTGCGGGCGCCACGCGCGCCGTCGTTGTCCTTCAGCTCATTGAGCCGCATCTCGAGCTCCCTACTGCTCCGCCGAGGCCGGCTCGACAGCGACGAGGTGATGCACCTTGGCCAGCCGCCCACGATTCTCGGGCGTGTCGTCGATGACCCGCGACCGCCCAATCCTGTTCAGGCCGAGGCAGACCAGCGTGCCACGCTGGTACTTCGGCCGCCCGATGGGGCTGCCGGTCTGGGTGACCTTGATCTTCTGCGCCGTCACGGTCCTACTCCTGCCGGGTCGTCTCGATGTTCTCGCGACGGCCGACGAGATCGCTCACCTTCTTGCCGCGCTTGGCGGCAACCGAGCGCGGCGACATGACGAGGCCGAGCGCGTCGAAGGTGGCCTTGATCATGTTGTGCGGGTTGGCCGAGCCCAGCGACTTCGCCACCACGTCGTGGATGCCCAGCGCCTCGAAGATGAGACGCATCGGGCCGCCCGCGATGATGCCGGTGCCCGGAGGTGCCGCGCGCAGCAGCACGCGGCCGGCGCCATAGTGGCCCAGCACGTCGTGGTGCAGCGTCCGCCCCTGGCGCAGCGGCACCCGGATCATCGACCGCTTGGCCTGATCGGTGGCCTTGCGGACCGCCTCGGGCACCTCGCGGGCCTTACCGTTGCCAAACCCGACCCGGCCCTTGCCATCGCCAACGACGACGATCGCCGAGAAGCCGAACCGTCGACCGCCCTTCACCACCTTGGCGACGCGATTGACGTTGACGAGGCGATCGATCAAGTCGCCGTCCGACCGATCCTCACTCGCGCGTGCCCGTGCCATCAGCTTTCCTCAGTCGTCAGAACGAGAGGCCGCCCTCGCGGGCGCCATCGGCCAGGGCCTTGACCCGACCATGATACTGGTAGCCGCCGCGGTCGAACACCACCTGCTCGACCCCGGCCGCCTTGGCACGCTCGGCCAGGAGCTGGCCGACCTTGCGCGCCGCCTCGCGGTCGGCGCCGGTCTTGAGCTCGGCCCGCATGTCCTTCTCCAGCGTCGAGGCCGCCACGAGCGTGCGCCCGGCAGCGTCGTCGATGATCTGGCAGTAGATGTGGCGACCTGAGCGAAAGACCGAAAGCCTCGGCCTTCCGCCTGAGCGCACCTTGAGGGCGTGCCGCGTCCGCCGGCGCCGCCGCTCGAAGCGTTCCGATGCTTTCAGCATGGCCTACTTCTTCTTGCCTTCCTTGCGGAGGATCGTCTCCTCCGCATATTTCACACCCTTGCCCTTGTAGGGCTCCGGCGGCCGGAACCCACGGATCTCCGCGGCGATCTGCCCTACCCGCTGACGATCCGCACCGCTGATCGAGATCGCCGTCGGCGTCTCGCAGGCGATCTTGATGCCGGGCGGGATCGCGAACTTGATGTCGTGGCTGAAGCCCAGCTGCAGGCTCAAGACCGTGCCGTCGACCGCAGCCCTGTAGCCGACGCCGGCGATCTCGAGCTTGCGGGTGAAGCCATCGCTCACACCCTTGACGAGGTTCGCGACGAGCGTGCGGGACATGCCCCACATCGCCTGCGCCCGCTTCTCCTCGCTCCGCGGGGTGACGACCACACGGCCGTCCTCGAGCTGCACGCTCACCTCAGGCGGCAGCACGCTCGAAAGCTCGCCGAGCTTGCCCTTGGCGCGGACGGTCTGCCCCTCGACGGCGATCTCGACGCCGCCGGGGACAGGAACGGGATGCTTGCCGATACGCGACATGATCAGAATACCGTGCAGAGGATCTCGCCGCCCACCTTGGCCTCGCGAGCCTCGGCGTCCGACATGACGCCGCGGGGCGTCGACAGGATGGCGATGCCCAGGCCGTTATAGACCGTGGGCAGGTCCTTCACACCGGCATAGATCCGCCGCCCGGGCTTGGATACCCGCCGCAGCTCGCGGATCACCGGCTCGCCATTGTGGTACTTGAGCTCGATCGAGAGCTCGGAGCGTCCAGGCATCTGCTCCGTCAATTCGTAGCCGCGGATATAGCCCTCACGACAGAGGACCTCCAGCACGTTGCAGCGGAGCTTCGAGGCGGGGCTACGCACCGCCCCGAGCTGCGCCCGCTGACCATTGCGGATCCGGGTGAGCATATCGCCCAAGGGATCACTGAGCGCCATGGCTCTCCTCCGGCCTTACCAGCTCGACTTGACGCATCCGGGAATCTGCCCGGCCGAGGCCAGGTCCCGGAGCGCAATGCGCGAGAGTCCGAACTTTCTATAGAAGCCGCGCGGCCGGCCGGTGAGCGTGCACCGGTTGCGGATGCGCACCCTGGCCCCGTTGCGCGGCATCTTCGCAAGCTCGAGGGTAGCCTCGAACCGCTCCTCCGGCGCTTTCGACTTGTCCATCACGATCTTCTTCAGATGCCGAGCGCTTAGGCGCGTGACGCGCGACCAGCGCACGGCGATGCCCGTTCTTCTCAACCGAGCTCTTCTTGGCCATGCCTTCCTCGCTCCATCACGTCCTGAACGGCATGCTGAACCCCTCGAGGAGCAGCTTTGCCTCCTCGTTGGTCGCCGCCGTGGTGCAGATGATGATGTCCATGCCTCGGGTATCCTCGACCTCGTCGTAGGCTGATCTCCGGGAAGACGATCTGCTCCTTGATGCCGAACGCGTAGTTGCCGGCACCATCGAAGCTCTTCGGGGAGACGCCACGGAAGTCGCGCACGCGCGGCAGGGCGATCGTCACCAGCCGATCCAGAAACTCGTACATGCGCTCGCGCCGCAGGGTGACCTTGCAGCCGATCGGCATGCCCTTCCTGAGCTTGAAGTTCGCGACCGACTTCCGTGCCCGGCAGATCATCGGCTTCTGGCCGGCAATCTTGGCGAGCTCGCCGACCGCGCTCGTCAGCTTCTTGCCGTCGGTCGCAGCCTCGCCGACGGCGATGTTGATCACGATCTTGTCGATCCGCGGCACCTGCATCGGGTTCTTGTACCCGAAGCGCTCGACGAGCTGCTGCCGCACGACCTGCTCGTAATGCTCCTTCAAACGCGCCATCTCGCCCTCCTCAACGATCCAGCAGCTCGCCGGACCGCTTCGCGTAGCGGACCTTCCGGCCGTCATCGAGCGACTTGAAGCCGACACGCGTCGGCTTGCCATCCTGCGGATCGACGTGCGCCACGTTCGAGACGTGGATCGGCGCCTCCTTGGAGATGATCCCCCCGGCGCTGCGCGCGCTGGCGCGCTCGTGCCGGCGGACGGTCATGACCCCCTGGACCACGACGCGCTCCTCCTTGGGGAGGACCTTCAGCACCTCGCCCTCCTTGCCCCGGTCGCGGCCGGCCAGGACCACAACGCGGTCCCCTTTCCTGATACGCGCGGCCATCAGAGCACCTCCGGCGCCAGCGAGATGATCTTCATGAAGCGCTTCGCCCGCAGCTCGCGTGTGACCGGGCCGAAGATGCGCGTGCCAATCGGCTCGCCCTGCTTGTTGATCAGCACCGCCGCGTTCTTGTCGAAGCGGATGGCGCTGCCGTCCGGCCGATGCACGCCCTTGGCGGTGCGGACGATGACCGCGTGGGTCACGTCGCCCTTCTTCACCTTGCCGCGCGGGATCGCCTCCTTGACGGCGACGACGATCACGTCGCCGACAGAGCCCCACTTGCGGTGCGAGCCGCCGAGCACGCGGATGCACTGCACCCTGCGCGCGCCGGAGTTGTCGGCGACCTCGAGATCGGTTTCGGGCATGATCATCGGTGTCGCTCCTCAACCTTCGGCCGGCGCGCCCGCAGCGGGCTCGGCCTCGTCGACCACCACGGTCCAGCGCTTGCGCGCCGAGAGCGGGCGTGTCTCGATGATTCGCACCATGTCGCCCGTCTTGAAGCGATTGGCCTCGTCATGAGCCATGTACCGCTTCGAGCTGCGGATGTACTTCTTGTACAGGGGGTGCATGACGCGCCGCTCGACCCGGACCACGATGGTCTTGTCGGCCTTGTCGCTCACGACCCGCCCCTGGAGCACGCGCCTCGGCATGTTCCCCTAACTCCTCAGGCCTGCTCGGCCGCGCGCCGGCGCTCGCCGAGCACGGTCATGATGCGCGCGATGTCCTTCCTGACCTCGCCCACACGCTTGGTGCTCTCGAGCTGGCCCGTGGCCTTCTGAAAGCGAAGATTGAACTGCTCCTTCTTCAGCTGGAGCAGCTGATCGGAAAGCTGGTCGGCGCTCTGCCGGCGAACATCCTCGGCATTCATGCCGCGATCTCCCCATGCACCCGCGTCACGAACTTGGTGCGCACCGGCAGCTTCGCAGCGCCGCGGGCGATCGCCTCGGCCGCCAGGCCCTCGGGCACGCCGTCGATCTCGAACAGGATCCGACCGGGCTTCACCACCGCCACCCAGTACTCGACCGAGCCCTTGCCCTTGCCCATGCGGACCTCGGCAGGCTTGGTCGAGATCGGCTTGTCCGGGAAGACGCGGATCCACACGCGGCCGACGCGCTTGAGGTGGCGGGTGATCGCACGCCGCGCCGCCTCGATCTGCCGCGCGGTCACGCGCTCGGGCTCCAGCGCCTTCATGCCGAAGGCCCCGAAGGTGAGCTCCGCGCCACCCTTGGCCAGGCCGGAGATCCGGCCCTTGTGCGCCTTGCGGAACTTGGTGCGTTTCGGTTGAAGCATGATCCCAATCCCGCCACTCAGCCGCGCGTCGCGACCAACTCGGCCAACCGCTTGTCGAAGCCCATCGGGTCGTGCTCCATGATCTCGCCACGGAAGACCCAGACCTTGATGCCGCAGGTGCCGTAGGGCGTGTGCGCCGTCTGCCGGCCATAGTCGATGTTGGCCCTGAGCGTGTGCAGCGGCACCCGCCCCTCGCGGTACCACTCGGTCCGCGCGATCTCGGCCCCACCCAGCCGGCCCGAGCAGACCACCTTGATGCCCCCGGCGCCCAGGCGCATCGCCGACTGCACGGCCCGCTTCATGGCCCGGCGGAAGGTGACGCGCTTCCTGAGCTGCTGCGCGATGTTCTCGGCCACGAGCTTGGCGTCGATCTCGGGCTTCCTGACCTCGACGATGTTGAGGTGCACCTCGCCCGAGCAGAGCTTCGCCAGGTCGCGCCGGAGATTCTCGATCTCCTGGCCCTTCTTGCCGATCACCACGCCCGGCCGCGCCGTGTGGATCGTGATCCGCGCCTTCTTGGCCGGCCGCTCGATGATGATGCGGCTCACACCCGCCTGCGCCAGGCGCTCCTCGAGGAAGCGCCGGATCTTGAGATCCTCCGCCAGAAGGCCGGCATAGCCGTCGTCGTCGTACCAGCGCGAGTCCCAGGTGCGGTTGATGCCGAGCCTGAGGCCGATCGGATTTACCTTTTGACCCATCAGGCCGCCTCCTCAACACGCTCGCGGACCACGATCCGCAGGCGGCTCACATGCTTCTCGATGCGCGACGCCCGACCACGGGCGCGAGCATGCAAGCGCTTCATCACGAGGTGCTTGCCCACGCTCGCCTCGGCGACGACCAAGCGGTCGACGTCGAGATTGTGGTTGTTCTCCGCGTTGGCGATCGCCGACTCGAGCACCTTCTTCACCGTGTGGGCGATGCGCTTGCGCGAGAACTCGAGCGCCGTGACCGCGCGCCCGGCCTGCATGCCCTGGATCATTTCGGCCACGAGGCCGAGCTTGCGCGAGCTGACGCGCAGCAGCGTCCCCACCGCCAGCGCCTCCTGGTCGCTCAGCCGCCGCTCCTGCTTGGGCTTGCCCATCCTCTACTTCCTCTTCGCCTTCTTGTCGGCGCCGTGGCCGTAGTAGGTGCGGGTTGGCGCGAACTCGCCGAACTTGTGACCGACCATGTTCTCGGTGACATAGACCGGCACGAACTTCTTGCCGTTGTGCACGGCGAACGTGAGGCCGACGAAATCCGGCACGACCGTCGAGCGTCGCGTCCAGATCTTGATGATGTCGTTCCGCCCGGACGCACGCAGCGCCTCGACCTTGTCGTAGAGATACGAATCGACGAACGGGCCTTTCCAAACCGACCGCGGCATCCTCAGCTACCCCGCTTCTTCGCGACGTGGCGCGAGCGCAGGATCATTACCTGCGTCCGCTTATTGCGACGCGTCTTGCGTCCCTTCGTCGGCTTGCCCCAAGGCGTCACCGGATGGCGACCACCGGACGTCCGCCCCTCGCCACCGCCGTGCGGATGATCGACCGGGTTCATCGTCACGCCCCGGTTGTGCGGCCGCTTGCCCAGCCATCGCGTCCGCCCGGCCTTGCCGAGATTGATGTTTTGATGATCGGCGTTCGAGACGGCACCGATCGACGCCATGCAGGTGGCATGGATCAGCCTGATCTCGCCCGAGCCCAGCCTGATCTGCGCATAGTCGCCCTCGCGGCCGACGAGCTGCGCGTAGGCTCCGGCCGAGCGTGCCAGCTGGCCGCCCTTGCCGGGCTTGAGCTCGAGATTGTGGATGATCGTGCCGATCGGGATGCTCCTGAGCGGCGCCGCGTTGCCCGGCTTCACGTCCACGCGCTCGTCCGCGATCACGCGATCGCCTTCGGCCAGGCGCTGCGGGGCCAGGATGTAGGCCTGCTCGCCGTCCTCGTACTTGACGAGAGCGATGAACGCGGTGCGGTTCGGATCGTACTCGAGCCGCTCGATCACGCCCGGAACACCCATCTTGCGCCGCTTGAAGTCGATGATGCGATAGGTGCGCTTGTGCCCGCCGCCGCGAAAGCGGACGGTCGTCCGACCCTGATTGTTGCGGCCGCCCTTTTTCGACAAGCCCTCGGTCAGCGTCTTGACCGGCTTGCCCTTCCAAAGGCCGCTGCGGTCGACGAGAACGAGCTCTCGGCGCGACGGGCTGGTCGGGTTGTACTGCTTGAGCGCCATCGCCTCAGATCCCCGTCGTCACGTCGATCCGAGCACCCTCGGCCAGGGTGACGATCGCCTTCTTCACGTCCGGGCGACGACCGACGGTGCCACGGAAGCGCTTCACCTTGCCCTTCGTGACCAGCGTGTTCACCGCGCGGACCTTGACCCCGAAGAGCGCCTCGACCGCGGCCTTGATCTCGGGCTTCGTCGCCTCCAGCCGCACGCGGAAGACCACCTGGCCCTGCTCGGAGAGCAGGGTCGCCTTCTCGGTGATCACCGGGGACCGGATCGTGTCGTAATGCTTGACCGTGGTCATGCCAGCCGCTCCTCGAGGCTGCGTACGGCGTCCGTCGTCAGGACCAGGAGGTCGCGGCGCAGGATGTCGTAGACGTTGGCGCCCATGACCGGCAGCACATCTACATGCGGCAGGTTGCGCGACGCGAGCTGGAAGTTGCGATCCAGCTCGGCGCCGTCGACGACCAGGGCGGAGGTCACCGAAAGGCCCAGCAGCCGGGCCGCCAGCGCCTTCGTCCGGGGCTCGTCCAGCTTGGCCGAGTCGAGCACCAGAAGCTTGCCCTCGCGGGCCTTGCTCGACAGCGCGCAGCGCAGGCCCAGCGCCCTCACCTTCTTCGGCAGGTCGACGCCATGATCGCGGACCACCGGCCCGAACGCCCGACCGCCGCCGCGCCACAGATTGACCTTGCGCGTCGAATGGCGGGCCCGGCCCGTGCCCTTCTGCTTGTACATCTTGGCCGTGGTGCCCCTGATCTCGGCTCCGCGTCTTCGTCTTGTGCGTGCCGGCCCGGCGCTTCGCCAGCTGCCACATCACGACGCGATGGAGGATGTCGGATCGGACGTCGACGCCGAACACGGTGTCGGCGAGCTCGATCGAGCCCACCTCCTCGGCGGCAAGGTTCTTGACGGCGATCTGCATCAGACCTCGCCCTCCTCGGCGACGACGGCTTCCGCCACCTCACCGGCCTTCAGGACGGCGGCCGGATAGGGTGCCGCCTTGGGCAGCGCGCGTTTCACGGCGTCGCACACCCGGACGAACGAGCCCTCGGCACCGGGCACGCCACCCTTGACCAGGATCAGGCCGCGCTGCGGGTCGACGCCGAACACCTCGAGATTCTGCACCGTCGCGCGATGCGCCCCGAGATGGCCCGCCATCTTCTTGCCCTTGAAGGTGCGGCCGGGATCCTGGCGATTGCCGGTCGAGCCATGGCTTCTGTGAGAGACCGACACGCCGTGGCGAGGCGCGGAGGCCGCGGAAGTTATGCCGCTTCATCGCACCCGCGAAGCCCTTGCCGATGCTCTCCCCGACGACATCGACGAACTGGCCGGCCACGAAGTGGCCCGACATGGAGCTCGTCGCCGACGTCGAGGACCGCGTCCTCGCTCACCCGGAACTCCTCGACGCGGCGCTTCGGCTCGACCTTGGCCTTGGCGAAGTGGCCGCGCATGGGCTGGCTGACGTTCTTCGTCTTGGCGCGACCGACACCGAGCTGGACGGCGATGTAGCCGTCCTTCTCCTTGGTGCGCACCGCCACGACCTGGCAGCTCCTCGACCTTGAGGACGGTGACGCCGATATGGCTGCCGTCGTCGCCAAACAGCCGCGTCATGCCGACCTTCTGCGCAATGAGGCCCGTTCTCATGCCCATCGACCTCAGATCTTGATCTCGACGTCGACGCCGGCAGCGAGGTCGAGCTTCATCAGCGCGTCCACGGTCTGCGGCGTCGGGTCGACGATGTCGAGGAGCCGCTTGTGCGTCCGGATCTCGAACTGCTCGCGGCTCTTCTTGTCGATGTGCGGCGAGCGGTTGACGGTGAACCGCTCGATCCGGTTCGGCAACGGGATCGGGCCGCGCACCCGGGCGCCCGTCCGCTTCGCCGTGCCCACGATCTCGCGCACCGACTGATCGAGCACGCGGTGATCGAAGGCCTTGAGGCGGATGCGTATGTTTTGCGTGTCCATGGAGCGCGTGCCGTTTCCCTGCCCGGTTACGGGCCTGTTACTCGATGATGCTGGCGACGACGCCGGCGCCGACGGTACGGCCGCCCTCGCGGATGGCGAAGCGCAGGCCCTGCTCCATGGCGATCGGGCTGATCAGCTCGACCTCCATCGTCACATTGTCCCCGGGCATCACCATCTCCGTGCCCTCGGGAAGCTTGATCGACCCCGTCACGTCCGTCGTCCGGAAATAGAACTGCGGCCGGTAGTTCGAGAAGAACGGCGTGTGGCGGCCACCCTCCTCCTTCGTCAGGATGTACGTCTCGCAGCTGAACTTCGTGTGCGGCGTGATCGAGCCCGGCTTGCACAACACCTGGCCCGCGCTCGACATCGTCCCGCTTCGTGCCGCGCAGCAGGATGCCCACATTGTCGCCCGGCCTGGCCCTGGTCCAGGAGCTTCCTGAACATCTCGACACCGGTGCACACCGTCTTCACCGTCGGACGGATGCCCACGATCTCGACCTCCTCGCCCACCTTGATGATGCCCCGCTCGACCCGGCCCGTCACCACCGTGCCGCGGCCCGAGATCGAGAACACGTCCTCGATCGGCATCAGGAACGGCTTGTCCGTCTCGCGCGTCCGGCTGCGGAATGTAGCTGTCCACCGCCTCCATCAGCGCCAGGATCGACGTCGTCCCCATCTCCTCGTCGCGGCCCTCCAGCGCCGCCAGCGCCGAGCCCTTGATGATCGGGATGTCGTCGCCCGGAAACTCGTACTTCGAGAGAAGCTCCCGCACCTCGAGCTCGACCAGCTCCAGAAGCTCCGGGATCGTCCACCATGTCCACCTTGTTCAGGTAGACCACCAGCGCCGGCACACCCACCTGGCGCGCCAGCAAAATGTGCTCGCGCGTCTGCGGCATCGGGCCGTCCGCCGCCGACACCACCAAGATGGCGCCGTCCATCTGCGCCGCACCCGTGATCATGTTCTTCACGTAGTCGGCGTGGCCAGGGCAGTCGACATGCGCGTAGTGACGGCCCGCCGTCTCGTACTCCACATGCGCCGTGTTGATCGTGATCCCACGCGCCTTCTCCTCCGGCGCCTTGTCGATCGCGTCATAGGCCGTGAACGTCGCCCCGCCCGTCTACCGCCAATACCTTCGTGATCGCCGCCGTCAACGTCGTCTTGCCATGGTCAACGTGGCCAATCGTCCCGATGTTCGCGTGCGGCTTCGTCCGCGCAAACTTCGCCTTCGACATCTTCGTTCTCCGTTCCTCTCGATCAGCCCAGGCGGCAGTCTCAGGCGTACTTCGCGCGGATCTCTTCCGCGACCATCTGCGGCACCGGCTCGTAATGATCGAAGTGCATCGTGAACTGTGCCCGTCCCTGCGAGAGCGAGCGCAGCGTGTTGACATAGCCGAACATCGTGGCGAGCGGCACGATCGCGTTGACGACCTGGCCGTTGCCACGCGGCTCCATGCCGGTGATCTGGCCACGGCGGCTGTTCAGATCACCGATGATGTCGCCCATATACTCCTCGGGCGTGACGACCTCGACCCGCATGACGGGCTCGAGAAGCTGCGGCCCCGCCTTGGCGACACCCTCGCGGAACGCCGCGCGAGCCGCGATCTCGAAGGCCATCACCGAGCTGTCGACCTCGTGATAGGCGCCGTCGATCAGCGAGACCTTGACGTCCGTCATCGGGAAGCCGGCGATCACGCCGTTCTGCATCGAGCCACTCGAGGCCCTTCTGCACGCCCGGGATATACTCGCGCGGCACCGAGCCGCCGACGACCTTGCTGTCGAACTTGAAGCCCGTGCCCTTCTCCGCCGGGCTCGAAGACGAGCTTGATACGAGCGAACTGGCCCGAGCCGCCGGTCTGCTTCTTGTGGGTGTAGTCGACCTCGGCCCTGCGCGTCATGCGTCTCGCGATACGCCACCTGCGGCGCACCGACATTCGCCTCGACCTTGTACTCGCGCTTCATCCGGTCGACCAGGATCTCGAGATGGAGCTCGCCCATCCCCTTGATCACCGTCTGACCCAACTCCTGGTCGACGCCGACGCGGAAACGACGGATCCTCGGCCGCGAGCTTCTGGAGCGCGATGCTCATCTTCTCCTGATCGGCCTTGGACCTGCGGCTCGACCGCGACCTCGATGACCGGCTCCGGGAACTCCATCCGCTCCAGCACGATCGGCTCGCGGGCGTCGCAGAGCGTGTCGCCGGTCGTCGTGTTCTTGAGCCCGACGAGCGCCACGATGTCGCCGGCACGGGCCTCCTTGACCTCCTCACGGGTATTGGCGTGCATGAGCAGGATGCGGCCGATCCGCTCGCGCTGGTCCTTGACCGTGTTCTGCGCGTAGGAGCCGCTCTCGATCACGCCCGAGTAGACGCGGACGAAGGTCAGCGTGCCGACGAACGGATCGCTCATGATCTTGAAGGCCAGCGCCGCCATCGGCTCGGCATCGTCGGGCTTGCGCGCGTACCCGCTCGTCCGTCCGCAGGCTTCAGGCCCTCGACGGGCGGCAGGTCGAGCGGCGAGGGCAGGAAGTCCACCACCGCGTCCAGCAGCGGCTGCACGCCCTTGTTCTTGAAGGCCGAGCCGCAGATCACCGGCACGAGCTTGTTGCGTCACCGTGCCCTGGCGCAGCAGACGAACGATCGTCTCCGCATCGGGCTCGCTTGCCGTCGAGATAGGCCTCCATCGACCGCGTCGTCGAACTCGACCACCGCCTCGATCATGGCCGGACGCGCACGTCGGCCACCCGCTCCGCCATGGCGGCCGGCACGGGCTCGTGCGAGTACTTGGCGCCCAGCGTCTCCTCGTGCCAGATCAGCGCCTCGTTGCGGATCAGGTCGACGATGCCCTTGAAGTCCGCCTCGACCCCGATCGGCAGGCTGATCACGACCGGGTTGGCACCCAGGCGGTCCCGCATCATCTGGACGCAGCGATCGAAGTTCGCGCCGATCCGGTCCATCTTGTTGACGAAGCAGACCCGCGGCACGCGGTACTTGTCAGCCTGGCGCCAGACCGTCTCGGACTGCGGCTCGACACCAGCGACCGAATCGAACACCGCGACGGCGCCGTCGAGGACGCGAAGGCTGCGCTCGACCTCGATCGTGAAGTCGACGTGGCCCGGCGTGTCGATGATGTTGATGCGATGGTCGCGCCAGAAGCAGGTCGTGGCGGCGGAGGTGATCGTGATCCCCCGCTCCTGCTCCTGCTCCATCCAGTCCATGACCGCGGTGCCCTCGTGGACCTCGCCGATCTTGTAGGACTTGCCGGTGTAGTAGAGCACGCGCTCGGTGGTCGTCGTCTTGCCGGCATCGATGTGGGCCATGATGCCGATATTGCGGTAGCGCTCGATGGGGATCTCGCGGGCCATGGAAGATTGTCTCTACTGAGGTCCGAGGGTCACCAGCGATAATGCGAGAAGGCGCGGTTTGCCTCGGCCATCCGAAGCGTGTCCTCGCGCTTCTTGAAGGCGGCACCACGCCCGTTGGCGGCGTCCAGAAGCTCGCCCGCCAAGCCGCTCCATCATCGTCCGCTCCGAGCGGCTCTGGGCGGTGCTGATGAGCCAGCGGATCGCCAGCGCCTGACGGCGCTCGGGCCGAACCTCGACCGGCACCTGATAGGTGGCGCCACCGACGCGGCGTGAGCGCACCTCGAGCGTCGGCTTCACGTTCTCGAGCGCCTCGTGGAAGAGGCCGAGGCCTCCTTGCCGCTGACCGCTTCTCCATGCGCTCGAAGGCCTGGTAGACAGATCCGCTCGGCGACCGACTTCTTTCCGTCCTGCATCATGCAGTTGACGAACTTCGTGACGACCGGGTCTCCGAACTTCGGATCCGGCAGCACCTCTCGCTTCTCGGCAGCACGGCGACGCATCGCTTGGACCTCTTCCTCTTTTCGCGCGCTTACTTCGGGCGCTTCACGCCGTACTTCGAACGGCTCTGCTTGCGGCCGTTCACGCCCTGCGTGTCGAGCGTGCCGCGAATGATGTGGTAGCGCACGCCGGGCAGGTCCTTCACGCGGCCGCCACGGATCAGGACCACCGAGTGCTCCTGCAGATTGTGGCCCTCGCCGGGAATGTAGCTCGTCACCTCGTAGCCGTTGGTCAGCCGCACGCGGGCGACCTTACGCAGCGCCGAGTTCGGCTTCTTGGGAGTCGTCGTGTAGACGCGCGTGCAGACTCCCCGCTTCTGCGGGCAAGCCTGCAGGGCAGGAACCTTGTTCCGCTCCCGCGGCACCTCGCGGCTCTGACGGACCAGCTGATTGACGGTCGGCATCGCGTGCTTTTTCCCAAAACCTTGCTTCGCCCGAAGCGACGATGGCAGGCCGCGCACGAAGCAAATCGACCGACAGCCGATCGTCTCGGCTCCGGCCTACGGCACCATCGCTGTTGTTCGGCCTAAGACCCGGCACAGCGTCTGAGCCGCACACGGGCTCACCACCTGCGCCAACTAAAAACGTGAAGCGGCTTCTACGCCTCGGACCGTGAGCGCGTCAAGCCCTTGTCCGTCCCGAGGTCCGGAGGATGAGCCTACGACGCAATCCGGTCGGCCGGAGCGGCCATGCAGCGACGGGCGTGCCCGCCGCCCGACCGGGCATCGGATCCCGGCGATCACTCGCTGGGGAGGTCATCTCCGGCAGGCGCACCGGCAGATCCGACGGCTCGACATCGTGCGGAGGCGCGAAGCGCTCGTCCTCGACGCGCAGCTTCTTGAGGCGCTGGAGGACGCCACCGGTGCCCGCCGGGATGAGGCGGCCGACGATGACGTTCTCCTTGAGCCCCATGAGCTTGTCGATCTTGCCGGCGAACGCCGCGTCGGTGAGGACGCGGGTCGTCTCCTGGAACGAGGCGGCCGAGACGAAGCTCTGCGTCTGCAGGCTCGCCTTGGTGATGCCCTGGAGCACCGGATGGCAGCTCGCAGGGCGCCGCTCCTCGGCGATGATCCGCTCGTTGACCCGATCGAACTCGATCCGGTCCACCTGCTCGCCCACGAGGAAGGTCGTGTCGCCCGGATCGATGATCTCGATCTTCTGCAGCATCTGGCGGACGATCACCTCGACATGCTTGTCGTTGATCTTCACGCCCTGCAGTCGATAGACCTCCTGGATCTCGTTCACCAGGAACTCGGCCAGGGCGGCGATGCCCAGCACCCTCAAGATGTCGTGCGGCACGGCGTTGCCGTCGACGATCAGGTCGCCCGGCTTCACGAGGTCGCTCTCCTGGACGATCACGTGGCGACCCTTGGGGATCAGATACTCGACCGGATCCAGATCCTCGTCCGCCGGCACGATCTTCATGCGGCGCTTGTTCTTGTAGTCCTTGCCGAACTCGATGCGGCCCTCGATCTCGGCGATGATCGCCGGGTCCTTGGGCCGCCGCGCCTCGAAGAGCTCGGCCACGCGCGGCAGACCGCCCGTGATGTCGCGGGTCTTCGAGGCCTCCTTCGGCAGGCGGGCGACGACGTCGCCGGAGCTGACCTTCTGACCGTTCTCCACCGACAGGATGGCGCTGACCGGCAGGTAGTAGCGCGCCTCGGCACCGGACGGCAGCATGATCGGGTTGCCGTTCTCCTGCTGCAGCAGGAGCGACGGCCGGAGGTTGCCGGCCCGCGCCACCTGGCGCCAGTCGATCACCTCCTTGCTCGACTTGCCGGTGCTCTCGTCGATCACCTCGCGGAACGAGATGCCTTCCTGCATGTCCTGATAGACGATGACGCCCGAGACCTCCGTCACCACCGGCATGGTGTGCGGATCCCACTCGGCCAGGATCTGGTCCGCCTCGACCATCTGATCGGGCTGGATGGTCAGGCGCGTGCCGTTGGGCAGCTTCTGGCGCAGCTTCTCCCGGCCGACCTCGTCGTAGACGACGAGCTCGGTGTTCCGCCCCAGGACGACGAGCCGCTCCAGGCTGTCGCGCAGGATGCGCGGGTTGAGGAGCTTGACGACGCCCTTGACCGGGCTCTCGACCTGCGACTGCTCGACCTGACCCTGGGCGGCGCCGCCGATGTGGAACGTCCGCATCGTCAGCTGCGTGCCCGGCTCGCCGATGGACTGCGCCGCGATGACACCCACGGCCTCGCCCATGTTCACGGGCGTGCCGCGGGCGAGATCGCGCCCGTAGCACTTGCCGCAGACACCCGTGCGGCTCTCGCAGGTCAGCACGGAGCGTACCCGGACGGTGTCGACGCCGGCCTTGTCGACCTGCCGCACCATCTCCTCGTCGAGCGTCACACCCATCGGAATGACCAGCTCACCCGTCTTCGGGTGGACGATGTCGGCAGCCACGGTGCGGCCGAGGATGCGCTCGCCCAGATCTTCCTGGCCGGTGCCGCCGCCGCCTGCCGCCGCCGTGATCGTGAGGGCCTTCTCGGTCCCGCAGTCCTCCTCGATGATGATGCAGTCCTGCGCCACGTCGACGAGACGGCGGGTGAGATAGCCCGAGTTCGCCGTCTTGAGCGCCGTGTCGGCCAAGCCCTTGCGGGCGCCGTGCGTCGAGTTGAAGTACTCGAGCACGGTGAGGCCTTCCTTGAAGTTCGAGATGATCGGCGTCTCGATGATCTCGCCCGACGGCTTGGCCATCAGGCCGCGCATGCCGGCCAGCTGCTTGATCTGCGCCGCCGAGCCACGAGCGCCCGAATGCGCCATCATCCAGATGGCGTTCGGCTGATGGAAGCGCCCGTCCTCCTTCTTGGACTGCTGCACCGCCTGGATGCCGCTCATCATCTGCTCGGCCACCTGGTCCGAGCAGTTCTGCCAGGCATCGACCACCTTGTTGTACTTCTCGCCCTTGGTGATCAGGCCGTCGGCGTACTGCTGCTCGTACTGCTTGACGAGATCCTGCGTCCGCTCGACCAGCATCTGCTTGGCCGGCGGAATGATCATGTCGTCCTTGCCGAAGGAGATGCCGGCCCGGCAGGCATGATGGAAGCCGAGGTTCATCAGCCGGTCGGCGAAGATCACGGTCTCCTTCTGACCGCAGTGGCGATAGACCTCGTCGATGACCTGGCCGATCTCCTTCTTGGTCAGCACCCGATTGACCAGCGCGTCGAACTGGACGTTCGGGTGATGAGGAAGGATATCGTAGAGCAGCATGCGGCCGGGCGTCGTCGTCACGACCTTGCTCTCGAGCTCGCCCTCACGGCTCATCAAATTGACCCGGCATCTGACCTTGCTGTGCAGGGTCGCCGAGCCGTTGGCCAGCGCGTGCTGGACCTCGTCGAGCCCGGAGAACGCCATGCCCTCGCCCGGCTCCGCGTCGATCTCGAGCGACAGGTAGTAGAGGCCCAGGACGATGTCCTGGGTCGGCACGATGATCGGCTTGCCGTTGGCCGGGCTCAGGATGTTGTTGGTCGACATCATGAGCACGCGCGCCTCGAGCTGGGCCTCGAGCGACAAGGGCACGTGCACGGCCATCTGGTCGCCGTCGAAGTCCGCGTTGAAGGCAGCACAGACCAGCGGATGAAGCTGGATCGCCTTGCCCTCGATCAGCGTCGGCTCGAACGCCTGGATGCCCAGCCGGTGCAGCGTCGGCGCCCGGTTCAAGAGCACCGGATGCTCGCGGATCACCTGCTCCAGGATGTCCCAGACCTCGGGGCGCTCCTTCTCGACCATCCGCTTGGCGGCCTTGATGGTCTGCGCCTTGCCGTAGAGCTCGAGCTTCGCATAGACGAAGGGCTTGAAGAGCTCCAAGGCCATCTTCTTGGGCAGGCCGCACTGGTGGAGCTTGAGCTCGGGGCCCACGACGATGACCGAGCGGCCCGAATAATCGACGCGCTTGCCCAGGAGATTCTGGCGGAAGCGGCCCTGCTTGCCCTTCAGCATGTCCGAGAGCGACTTCAGCGGCCGCTTGTTGGCGCCCGTGATGACGCGGCCGCGGCGGCCATTGTCGAAGAGGGCGTCAACGGCCTCCTGCAGCATCCGCTTCTCGTTGCGCACGATGATGTCGGGCGCCCTGAGCTCGATCAGCCGCTTCAGACGGTTGTTGCGGTTGATGACGCGACGATAGAGGTCGTTGAGGTCGGAGGTCGCGAAGCGGCCGCCATCGAGCGGCACGAGCGGGCGCAGCTCGGGCGGGATGACCGGGACCACCTCGAGCACCATCCACTCGGGCTTGTTGCCGGACTCGAGGAACGTCTCGACCAGCTTCAGGCGCTTGACGAGCTTCTTGCGCTTGGCCTCGGAGCTGGTCTCGGCGAGATCGGCCCGCATCTGCTCGCGCTCGGCCGCGAGGTCGAGATGCTTGAGCATGTCGCGCACGGCCTCGGCGCCGATCCCGACGCTGAAGGAGTCGTCACCGAACTCGTCGCGGTAGCGATAGACCTGCTCCTCCGTCAACAGCTCATGCTGCTTCAAGGAGGTCAGGCCCGGCTCGACGACGACGAACTGCTCGAAATAGAGGATGCGCTCGAGCTCGCGCAGCGTCATGTCGAGCAGAATGCCGATCCGCGACGGGACAGACTTGAGGAACCAGATGTGCGCGACGGGCGCGGCCAGCTCGATATGGCCCATGCGCTCGCGGCGCACCTTCGACTGGATGACCTCGACGCCGCACTTCTCGCAGACGATGCCCTTGTACTTCATGCGCTTGTACTTGCCGCACAAGCACTCGTAGTCCTTGATCGGGCCGAAGATCTTGGCACAGAAGAGGCCGTCGCGTTCCGGCTTGAAGGTCCGGTAGTTGATGGTCTCCGGCTTGCGCACCTCGCCATAGGACCATTCACGGATCTGGCTGGGGCTCGCGATCGCGATCTGGATCTGGTCGAACTTCTGGGCGCCGGCAGGCTGCCCGAAGAGGTACATGAGGTCGTTCATCAGATCCTCTTACCTTTCGCCACCACGGGATGGGACAAGAGAGCGGGCGCCGCCCAGCGGCGCCCGAGCAGAATCGTCACTCCGCCGCCAGCTCCTGCTGGAGCTCGACGTTGAGGGCCAGAGCCTGCAGCTCCTTGACGAGCACGTTAAAGCTCTCCGGAATGCCGGCCTCGAACGTGTCCTCGCCGCGCACGATCGCCTCGTAGATCTTGGTGCGCCCGGATACGTCGTCCGACTTCACGGTCAGCATCTCCTGCAGGCTGTAGGAGGCGCCGTAGGCCTGCAGCGCCCAGCACTCCATCTCGCCGAAGCGCTGGCCGCCGAACTGCGCCTTGCCACCCAGCGGCTGCTGCGTGACGAGGCTGTAGGGGCCGACCGAGCGGGCGTGGATCTTGTCGTCCACCAGATGTCCGAGCTTCAGCATGTAGATGTAGCCCACCGTCACCCGGCGATCGAACGCCTCACCGGTGCGGCCGTCGAACAGGCGCACCTGCCCCGAGCGGTCGCAGCCGGCCTCCTCGAGCAGGCGCACGATGTCGACCTCGTGGGCGCCGTCGAAGACCGGCGTCGCCATCGGCACGCCGAGCCTCAGATTCTCGCCGAGCTCGGCCAGGTCCTGGTCGGCATACTGGCGGACCTCCTCCTCGACCTCGGCGCCGAAGACGCTGCCGAGCTTCGCCTCGAGCTCGCCGCGACCGTTGCCGTCTGCGAACTGGTCGACCAGACGCCCGATCTGGGCGCCGAGATTGGCGCACGCCCAGCCCAGATGCGTCTCGAGGATCTGCCCGACGTTCATCCGCGAGGGCACGCCCAAGGGATTGAGGACGAGATCGACCGGCGAGCCGTCCTCGAGATGCGGCATGTCCTCAATGGGCGCTATCCGCGAGATCACACCCTTGTTGCCGTGCCGGCCGGCCATCTTGTCGCCCGGCTGCAGCTTGCGCTTCACCGCGCAGAAGACCTTGACCATCTTGAGCACGCCCGGAGGCAGCTCGTCGCCGCGCTGCAGCTTCTCGACCTTGTTCTCGAAGCGGTCCTGCAGCGCCTTCAGCCCGTCGTCCAGCTGCCGCTTGAGGCCCTGGATCTCGGTCATCCGGTCGGCGTCGTCGATCCCGATCTCCCACCAGATCCGGCGCGGCATGCCGTCCAGCGTCTCGGCATCGACCTCGCCGCCGACACGGTGCCCCTTGGGGCCCGAGGTGACCTTCTGCCCGATCATCACCTCGCGCAGCCGTCCGAAGATGTTGCGCTCCAGGATTGCACGCTCGTCGTCGCGGTCCTTGGCCAGACGCTCGATCTCGGAGCGCTCGATGGCGATCGCGCGCTCGTCCTTCTCAACGCCGCGGCGGTTGAAGACGCGGACCTCGACGATGGTGCCCTGCACGCCCGGCGGCACCTTCAAGGAGGTGTCGCGGACGTCGGCGGCCTTCTCGCCGAAGATGGCCCGCAGCAGCTTCTCCTCGGGCGTCATCGGCGTCTCGCCCTTGGGCGTGACCTTGCCGACCAGGATGTCGCCCGCCTTCACCTCGGCGCCGATATAGACGATGCCCGCCTCGTCGAGGTTGCGGAGCGCCTCCTCGCTGACGTTGGGGATGTCGCGTGTGATGCTCTCCGGCCCGAGCTTGGTGTCGCGGGCCATCACCTCAAACTCGTCGATGTGGATCGAGGTGAACACGTCGTCGCGGACGATGCGCTCCGAGATGAGGATCGAGTCCTCGAAGTTGTAGCCATTCCAGGGCATGAAGGCGACGAGCACATTGCGCCCCAGCGCCAGCTCGCCCAGCTGGGTCGACGGGCCGTCGGCGATGATGTCGCCGGCGGCGACGGTGTCGCCCACCTTCACCAGAGGCCGCTGGTTGATGCAGGTGTTCTGGTTCGAGCGCTGGAACTTCCTCAGCGTGAAGATGTCGACCACGCTGTCGGCTCGTGCCGTGTCGTCCGTGATGCGGACGACGATGCGCGAGCCGTCGACCTGGTCGACGACGCCGGCGCGGCGAGCCGTGATCGCGGCGCCACTGTCGCGCGCGACGACGTCCTCCATGCCGGTGCCGACGAAGGGGGCCGCCGCCTGCAGCAGCGGCACCGCCTGGCGCTGCATGTTCGAGCCCATCAGCGCGCGGTTGGCGTCGTCGTTCTCGAGGAACGGAATGAGCGCCGCCGCGACGGAGACGAGCTGCTTGGGCGAGACGTCGATGAAGTCGATCGTCTCGGGGCGCGCCAGGATGAACTCGCCGGCCTGCCGGCAGCTCACCAGCTCCGCCGTGAAGCTCCTTTCGGCGCTGAGCTCGGAGTTGGCCTGGGCGACGGTGAAGCGCCCTTCCTCCGCGGCCGAGAGATAGACGACCTCGTCGCTGACCTTGCCGTCGGCGACGCGACGGTACGGGCTCTCGATGAAGCCGTACTTGTTGATCCTGGCGTAGGTGGCGAGGCTGTTGATGAGCCCGATGTTCGGGCCCTCGGGCGTCTCGATCGGGCAGATCCGGCCATAGTGGGTGGGGTGCACGTCGCGCACCTCGAAGCCCGCCCGCTCGCGCGTCAGGCCGCCCGGGCCCAGCGCCGAGAGCCGCCGCTTGTGGGTGATCTCCGAGAGCGGGTTGGTCTGGTCCATGAACTGGCTGAGCTGCGAGCTGCCAAAGAACTCACGCACCGCCGCCGCCACCGGCTTCGCGTTGATCAGGTCGTGCGGCATCGCCGCGTCGATCTCGACCGAGCTCATGCGCTCGCGCACCGCCCGCTCCATGCGCAGCAGGCCGACGCGGAACTGGTTCTCCATGAGCTCGCCGACCGAGCGGACGCGCCGGTTGCCCAGGTGGTCGATATCGTCGATCTCGCCCCTGCCGTCCTTGATCTCGACGAGCATCTTGACGACGGCCAGGATGTCCTCGGTGCGCAGCACGCGCACCGAATCGTCGCTCTCGAGGCTGAGCCGCATGTTCATCTTGACGCGGCCGACGGGCGAGAGGTCGTAGCGCTCGATGTCGAAGAAGAGGCCGTTGAAGAGGCCCTCCGCCGTCTCCAGCGTCGGCGGCTCGCCCGGACGCAGGACGCGGTAGATATCGAGCAGCGCCTCCTCGCGACTGCCGCTGCGGTCGAGGATGAGCGTGTTGCGGATATAGGGGCCGATCGTCAGGTGATCGATGTCGAGGACGGGGATCTCCTCCACACCGGCCTCGGTGATCTTGCGGATCACCTCGCCGGTGAGCTCCTGGCCCGCCTCGGCCAGGACGAGGCCTGTCGCCTCGTCGATGAGATCGCGGCTGACGAAGCGGCCGACGAGCTCCTCGGAGGAGATGTAGACCTCCTCGACGCCCTGCTCCTCGATCTTCTTGACGAGGCGGGGCGTCATCTTCGTGCCGGCCTCGGCCAGCGTCTCGCCGGTCTTGGCGTCGACGAGGTCAGTGACGAGCTTCTGGCCGCGCAGGCGCTCACCGCGGAAGGGCAGCTTCCAGCCCTGCCCGGAGCGCTGGTGCGCGATCTCGTGATAGAAGCTGTGGAGGATCGTCTCCTGATCGAGGCCGAGCGCCAGGAACAGCGTCGTCACCGGCAGCTTGCGGCGCCGGTCGATACGCACATAGACGAGATCCTTGGCGTCGAACTCGAAGTCCAGCCACGAGCCGCGATAGGGAATGATCCGCGCGGAGAAGAGGTACTTGCCCGAGCTGTGCGTCTTGCCCCGATCATGGTCGAAGAAGACGCCGGGGCTGCGGTGCATCTGGCTGACGATGACGCGCTCGGTGCCGTTGATGACGAAGGTGCCGTTGGACGTCATGAGCGGCATGTCGCCCATGTAGACGTCCTGCTCCTTGATGTCGCGGACGCTGCGTGAGCCCGTCTCCTCGTCGACGTCCCAGACGATGAGCCTGAGCGTGACGCGCAGCGGTGCTGCGTAGGTCATGCCACGCTGATGGCACTCCTCGACGTCGTACTTCGGGTCCTCGAGCTCGTACTTGACGAAGTCCAGCGCCGCGCGATCGGCAAAGTCCTTGATCGGAAAGACCGAGCGGAATACCTCCTCGAGGCCCGACAGCGTGCGATCGCCAGCGGCGACGTCGCGCTGCAGAAACCCCTCGTAGGACTGCCGCTGGACCTCGATCAGATTAGGCATCACCGTTACCTCGGGGATGCGACCGAAGGTCTTGCGGATCCGCTTGCGGGCCCTGAACGACTCACCCATCACTGACCTCGTCGGCTAAAGACCGGCCGGCCGCCGCGACGTACGCGGCGCCGAGCCTTTCAACGCGACGACGAAGGCTGACCGTGCGGCGTCTCCCGCTCGGTCACCTTCGTCGATCGATCAACCGTCTTGCAGCCGCCCTGCCTCACCGAGGCCAAACGGCGTCGCGCCGTCAGCCGCGCCGGTGCTGCAGGGCGTGGAGCGTCGGGAGACGAGATCTACTTGATCTCCACGGTGGCACCGGCCCCCTCGAGCTGCGTCTTCAGCTTGGCCGCGTCCTCCTTGGAGACACCCTCCTTGACGGCCTTGGGGGCCGCCTCGACGAGGTCCTTGGCCTCCTTGAGGCCGAGGCCCGTGATCGCGCGGACCTCCTTGATGACGTTGATCTTCTGGGCGCCGAAGGCGGCCAGGATCACGTCGAACTCGGTCTGCTCCTCGACCGGGGCCGCCGCCGCAGCCGCACCGCCGGCACCGGCGGCCGCCATCGCGACCGGCGCAGCCGCCGAGACACCCCACTTCTCCTCGAGCATCTTCGAGAGCTCAGCCGCCTCAAGGACGGTGAGCTTCGAGAGGTCCTCGACGATCTGCTCCAGATTGGCCATCTCATCCACTCCCAGGAATATCGATCAGAACCGCCCCGCCCCGGGGCCCTCAGTCAGCCTGCTTGTCGGCATGGGCTCTCAACACGCGCGCCAGCTGAGCGCCCGGTGCCCCGAGCAGCCCGACCAACCGCGACGCCGGCGTGTTGATCACGGAGATCAGACGCGCCCGCAGCTCATCCAGCGAGGGCAGCTCGGCCAGGGCCTTCACCGCCTCGACATCGAGCAGCGTGCGCCCGAGCCCACCGCCCACGACGACGAGCTTGTCGTTCTTGCGCGCGTACTGGACGATCGCCTTCGGCACCGACACTGGATCCTCGGCGGCGTAGGCCACCGCGGTCGGGCCCCTGAAGAGCTCGGTCATGCCCTCGTACGGCGTGCCCTCGAGCGCCCGCTTGGTCAGCCTGTTCTTGGTGACCCGAAACGTCCCGCCCGCCGACCGCACGCTGGCACGCAGCTCGGTGATCTCGGGAACCGAGAGCCCGATATAATGCGCGACGACGACGACCGAGGTCTCATTGAAGACCCCGTTCAGATCGCCGACCAGCTCCGCCTTCTCAGCTCGCAGCACCACTGCCTCCAAATCCACCGATCAGCACGGAGGAACCCGCTCGCTCCGGCCTAGGCCGGGCCCGGGATCCCCACCCGATCACGCCCACCATTAAAGGCGCAACAACGACCACCGACACCCGAAGGGCGCTGGCGGCGGGAACTGCGCTGGCCTGGACAAGGAATACGGAACATAGCCATCCGTCCCCCGTCCGCAAGCACAATCTTGCATCCCACCGATCCAATCAGCTCAGGCGACGAGGCTCGCCACCTCGAGCTTGATGCCCGGGCCCATGGTCGAGCTCAGATGCGCCCGCTTGAGATAGGTCCCCTTGGCGCCGCTGGGCTTGGCCCGGTTGATCGCATCGACCAGCGCCTTGATGTTCTCGAACAGCGAGGTCTCATCGAAGCTCGCCTTGCCGACGCCGGCATGAATGAGGCCCGCCTTCTCGACGCGGAACTGCACCTGCCCACCCTTGGCGGCCTCGACCGCCTCCTTGACGTTGGGCGTGACGGTGCCGAGCTTCGGGTTGGGCATCAGGCCGCGCGGACCGAGCACCCGCCCGAGCCGCCCGACGAGCGGCATCATGTCGGGTGTGGCGATGCAGCGGTCGAAATTGATCTGCCCGCCCTGGATCTGCTCAGCCAAGTCCTCCGCACCGACGATGTCGGCACCCGCGGCCTGGGCCTCCTCGGCCTTGGCGCCGCGCGCGAAGACGGCCACCCGCACCGTGCGCCCGGTGCCGTGTGGCAGGTTCACCGTGCCGCGCACCATCTGGTCGGCGTGACGCGGATCGACGCCGAGGCACAGCGCCACCTCGATCGTCTCGTCGAACTTGGCCTTGGCCGAGCTCTTGACGGTACGGACGGCCTCGTCCAGCGGATAGAGCCGGTTCTGGTCTATCGTGCTCTCGAGAGCCTTGAGCCGCTTGCCCTGCTTCGCCATGGCTCTACTCCACCACCTCGAGGCCCATCGACTTGGCCGAGCCCACGATCATCTTGACGGCACCGTCGACATCGTTGGCGTTGAGGTCCTTCATCTTGACCTCCGCGATCTCACGGCACTGCTCCATGGTCACCTTGCCCACGGTCGCGGTCTTGCCCGTCGTGGCGCTGCCCTTGCCGAGCCCTGCCGCCTTCTTGAGCAGATAGCTTGCAGGCGGGGTCCGGGTGACGAAGGTGAAGGTCCGATCGGCGAACGCCGTGAGCACGACCGGGATCGGCATGCCCGGCTCCATGCCCTGGGTCTGGGCGTTGAACGCCTTGCAGAACTCCATGATGTTGAGGCCGCGCTGGCCGAGAGCAGGGCCGATGGGCGGGGAAGGATTGGCCTTGCCCGCCGGCACCTGCAGCTTGATGTAGCCGACAATCTTCTTCGCCATCGCTTGAGCGTCCTGCGCTTCGCGGTACGAACGCGCCGGCGTGGCGCTCCCGCGGTTGATGCCCCAAAGGGGCCTAGAGCTTCTCTACCTGGGCGTACTCGAGCTCGACCGGCGTCGCCCGGCCGAAGATCGAGACCAGCACCTTGACCCGCTGCTTGCCCTCGTCGACCTCCTCGATGGTGCCGTTGAAGGACGCGAAGGGGCCGTCGCTCACCCGGACCGGGTCGCCGATCATGAAGGAGATCGTCGGCTTCGGATGCTCGAAGCCCTCCTTCACCTGGTTCATGATCCGCTCGGCCTCGTTGTCCGGGATCGCCTGAGGCTTGCCGCCCTGGCCCAGGAAGCCGGTGACCTTGCCGGTGTTGCGCACCAGCGACCAAGTCTCGTCGTTGAGGTCCATCTTGACCAGCACATAGCCCGGGAAGAACTTCCGCTCGGCATTGACCTTCTTGCCGCGGCGGATCTCCAAGACCTCTTCCATCGGCACCAGGATGTCCTCGAACATGTTGGCAAAGCCCTTCTGCTCGGCCTGCTCGCGGATCGACTCCCGGACCTTCTTCTCGAAGCCGGAATAGACGTGGATGATGTACCAGCGCTTGGCCATCATGCCCCCAAGCCGAGCGCGAAACGAACCACCAAGGACAACCCCTGATCCACGAGGAAGAAGAAGATCGCAGCCAGCGCCGACATCGCCAGCACGCTGATCGTCGTCACGACGAGCTCCTTGCGGCTCGGCCAAGAGACCTTGGCCAGCTCCTGCCGGACCTCACGGACGAATGTTGCGGGCGATGTTCTCGCCATCCTTGCTCGACCTCGACCTCGAACCAACAACGACACACCACGTGGCGCTGGCAGGAGTGGAGGGGCTCGAACCCCCAACCCCCGGTTTTGGAGACCGGTGCTCTACCAGTTGAGCTACACTCCTAGACGCCCGCCTGCCACTCGACGAGCGGTCCGCGAAGCCGGCCGCCGTCGCGTCGACGCGACAGCGGCAGCGGACGCCGACCGTCCACCGCCGCGGGTGGCGCTTGTAGGACGTCGGCCGCGGCGACGCAAGAGGCCAAGCCCACGGCCGAGCGCCAAACCGCTGCCCGATGCCGTCCTCTACTCGATGATGCTGGCGACGACGCCGGCGCCGACGGTACGGCCGCCCTCGCGGATGGCGAAGCGCAGGCCCTGCTCCATGGCGATCGGGCTGATCAGCTCGACCTCCATCGTCACATTGTCCCCGGGCATCACCATCTCGGTGCCCTCGGGAAGCTTGATCGACCCCGTCACGTCCGTCGTCCGGAAGTAGAACTGCGGCCGGTAGTTCGAGAAGAACGGCGTGTGGCGGCCACCCTCCTCCTTCGTCAGGATGTACGTCTCGCAGCTGAACTTCGTGTGCGGCGTGATCGAGCCCGGCTTGCACAACACCTGCCCGCGCTCGACATCGTCGCGCTTCGTGCCGCGCAGCAGGATGCCCACATTGTCGCCCGCCTGGCCCTGGTCCAGGAGCTTCCTGAACATCTCGACACCGGTGCACACCGTCTTCACCGTCGGACGGATGCCCACGATCTCGACTTCCTCGCCCACCTTGATGACGCCGCGCTCGACCCGGCCCGTCACCACCGTGCCGCGGCCCGAGATCGAGAACACGTCCTCGATCGGCATCAAGAAGGGCTTGTCCGTCTCGCGCGTCGGCTGCGGAATGTAGCTGTCCACCGCCTCCATCAGCGCCAGGATCGACGTCGTCCCCATCTCCTCGTCGCGGCCCTCGAGAGCCGCCAGCGCCGAGCCCTTGATGATCGGGATGTCGTCGCCCGGAAACTCGTACTTCGAGAGAAGCTCCCGCACCTCGAGCTCGACCAGCTCCAAAAGCTCGGGATCGTCCACCATGTCCACCTTGTTCAGGTAGACCACCAGTGCTGGCACACCCACCTGGCGCGCCAGCAAAATGTGCTCGCGCGTCTGCGGCATCGGGCCGTCCGCCGCCGACACCACCAAGATGGCGCCGTCCATCTGCGCCGCTCCGGTGATCATGTTCTTCACGTAGTCGGCGTGGCCAGGGCAGTCCACATGCGCGTAGTGACGGCCCGCCGTCTCGTACTCCACATGCGCCGTGTTGATCGTGATCCCACGCGCCTTCTCCTCAGGCGCCTTGTCGATCGCGTCATAGGCCGTGAACGTCGCCCCGCCCGTTACCGCCAATACCTTCGTGATCGCCGCCGTCAACGTCGTCTTGCCATGGTCAACATGGCCAATCGTTCCGATGTTCGCGTGCGGCTTCGTCCGCGCAAACTTCGCCTTCGCCATCGTCGGATTCCTTTGGATGACGCGCCTGGCCGGCGCTGTTCATCAACGTTGCGGCTGTCGATCGCCTCCGCCGAACGGACCGTGGAGCGGGTGAGGGGAATCGAACCCCCACCACCAGCTTGGAAGGCTGGAGCTCTACCATTGAGCTACACCCGCCCTGGCGGTCCGTCGCATGCCGGCTTGGTGGAGGGGGTAGGATTCGAACCTACGTAGACGTTCGTCGGCAGATTTACAGTCTGCTGCCTTTAACCACTCGGCCACCCCTCCGGCCGCCCCAGCCGGGACGAAAGCGGCGGCGAGTTATCGTCTTTGCAATGCCCTTGTCAACCAGTATGCCGGCGCCCCGGAACCCTCGGACGCAGGGGCAATCGTGACGAGGCACATGACGCGACCCAGGCCTGGCAAGGACGAGCGGCGCTTTTGGCTCTACGGCCAGCACGCCGTGGCGGCGGCGCTGGCCAATGCCCTGCGACCCTGCCATCGCCTGATCGCGACGGCGCCCGCCATCGTGCGGCTGGGCGCCCTCGCCCAGCGGCCCGGCCTCGAGCTGGCCGAGGCCGATCCCCGCCGGGTCGGCCACCACCTGCCGGCCGACGCCGTGCACCAGGGCCTGGCGCTGGAGGTAGGGGCCCTTCCGCAGCGCAGCCTCGACGACGTCCTCGTCGGCCTCGACGGCGATGCCCTGCTGATCGCGGTCGACCAGGTGAGCGACCCGCGCAATCTGGGGGCGATCCTGCGCAGCGCCGCGGCTTTCGGCGCCGCCGGCGTCCTGCTGCCGTCGCACGGCAGCGCCGAGCTCGGCCCGGCCTGCGCCAAGGCGGCCTCGGGCGCCCTCGACCTCGTGCCGATCGTCGAGGCGGCGAACCTCGGCCATGCGCTGGGGCAGCTCAAGGAGACGGGATTCTGGGTGATCGGCCTCGACGCGGCGGCGCCGATGCCCCTCGGGGAGGCCCCGGCCTATGAGCGCCGCGTCCTGGTGCTGGGTGCCGAGGGGCGCGGCCTCAGGCGGCTCACGGCGGAGCGCTGCGATCTTCTGGCCAGCCTGCCGATAGCCTCGGCGATCGAGAGCCTGAACGTGGCGGTGGCGGCCGGCATCGCCCTCTACCTGCTTGCCGCCCATCGGACGGGCACCTAAGGTCGCGCCGGGCCGGCGTAGCTCAACGGTAGAGCATCCGCCTTGTAAGCGGGAGGTTGGGGGTTCAAGTCCCTTCGCCGGCACCAGCAAGGCCGCGATGCCAGCGAAGCCGTTACCGATCGCCGCTTTCGAGATTGTCGTGGCGGGAAGTTAGGGGCCGCCGCGCCGGTCGGTGTATGTCGGCTGCCTTAGCTGCGCTCGACGGCCTGGATGTCGGCGGGCGAGCGCGGCAGGCTCGCCAGCTCGGCCAGCGTGACCGGCTTCACCGGCGGGCGCAGGCGGAGATAGCCGACCTCTTCGGCCGAGACGCCCCGTGCGTCGGCGATCATCTCGGTCACCGTGAGGCCACAGAAGCGCCCCTGGCAGGGGCCCATCCCGCAGCGCAGGAAGGCTTTGAGCTGGTTGGGGCCGGTGGCGCCAAGGGCCACCGCCTCGCGCAGCTGGCGACCCGTCACCTCCTCGCAACGGCAGACCAGCGCGTCGTCGGCCGCCAGGCGGAAGCCGCGCGCCGGCCGGTAGAGGCTATCGAGGAAGGCACGGCCCAGCTCGTGGCGGCGCATGGCGGCGCGGACGGGTGCGGCAGCTCGGTCGCGCTCGGCCGTGTCGATGACGTCGAGCGCGCGGGCGGCCTCCAGGGCCGCCAGACGGCCGCGGCAGGTGGCCACGCGGGCGCCACCAATACCCCCGGCATCGCCGGCCACGGCGATCCCGGACAGGCTCGTGTTGCACCAGCCGTCGAGCTGGGGCTGCCAGCAGGCCTGACACTCGTTCCAGTCGAGCTCGGCGCCCGCCGCGCGGATCAGGTTCAGATCGGGCACGACGCCCTGGTGCAGGAGGACGAGATCGGCCTCGACCGATCGGGGCGCAGCGTCGCCGGCACGGTAGCTCACCTTTCGCGCCGAGCCGGCTTCCTCGATGCGAAGCTCCGACACGCCGGTGACGACCGGCACCTTGCGGCGAACCCGGGTGAGCAGGCTCAGGCCCCTCGAGACATAGGGCGAGGCCAGGAAGGGCGGCAGATGGCGCAGAGCGGCGCGCCGGGCGTGCCTGTCCGTCGTGTCCAGGATCAGCTGCGGCGGGCTGCCGGCGGCGATGAGCTGGGCTGCCAGGAGCCACAGCAGCGGGCCGCATCCGGCCAGCACCGCACGACCCTCAGGCACCATGCCCGAGCTCTTCAGCAGCGTCTGGGCGGCACCCGCGGTCATGACGCCGGGCAGCGTCCAGCCCGGCGCCGGGAAGGGCCGCTCGAGGGCGCCTGTTGCGACGATCACCCGGCGTGCCCGCAGGAGCCGACTCGTGCCCTCCGCGGAGACCGCGATCTGCCGATCGGCATCGAGCTGCCAGACGCGGGCGCCGGCCAGATAGTCGACCGGTGCGCCGAGAAAGGCCTCGGCCTCGCCTGCCCCGTGCCAGTAGTCCGGGCCCAGCACGGTGTCGCGCTCGAGGGGCGAGGCGGTCACCGCGCGGTAGATCTGGCCGCCCGGCGTCGGCCCCTCATCGAGCACCACCGTGGCGAGGCCGCGGGCGGCCGCCGTCACCGCCGCGGCCATGCCGGCTGGGCCGGCGCCGATCACCGCGAGGTCGTAGTCCTCCCGCAGTGCCTGCGGATCGCGGATGGCCCTCACGCCTCGATCACCCGCCTGCCCTTTCCTGTGCGCACCGCCATGCCCTCGCGCAGCGCGACGAGGCATGCCTGACGGTTGCCGACGCCGTCGATCTCGACCAGGCAGTCGAAGCAGGCGCCCATCATGCAGAACGGGGCGCGGGCCGCGCCCGAGACCGATGTCGCGCGGAAGGCCCGGCAGCCCGCGGCCAGGAGGGCGGCGGCGACGCTGTCGCCCCGGCTGCCGGTCAGCGGCTGGCCGTCGAGGGTGAAGCGGACCGGATCAGGTGCGGTTGCCGGCCGACGCTTGAACATGCAGCCTCTCCGTGCCGAAGGGTGCCAGAGCGGGGTCGAGCGAGCCGCGGGCGATCATCGGCGCCACCGCCAGCATGTGGGCGGCCGCCAGGGTCACGCCGCTGTGGCAGGTACAGACGAAGGCGCCCGGCGCCTCGCGCGACTCTTCGTAGATGGGAAAGCCGTCGGGCGTCATCACCCGCAGGGCCGCCCACGTCCTGACGACGTTGAGCCGCCCGATGGCCGGGAACATGCGCACGGCGCGGTCGGCCATGGTGGCGAGGACGCCCAGCCCGACACGGATATCCAGGCCCGCCTCCTCCAGCGAGTCGCCGATCATCACGCCGCCCTCGTCCGTCTGGCGCACTGTGCTGGTCGGGTGATGGAGGAAGGGGGCCGTCCGCTCGGTGACGATGATCTGGCCACGCTGCGGCCGCACCGGCACGTCGAGGCCGACCATCGGGGCGAGACGGGCATTGCCGATCCCGGCCGCGAGCACCACCCGCCCGGCCTCGAGCACCGTCTCACCGGCCTCGATGCGGAAGGCGCCGGGGCCGGGCACGATCCGCTCGGCCGCATGGCACGGGAGATAGCGGCCGCCGCCGCGGACGAAGGCGGTGTGCAGGGCACGGAAGAGCCGGAGCGAGTTGGCGTCGCCGTCGAGTGGGCAGTAGCTGGCACCCGCCACCTCGGGCCCAATGCACGGCAAGACCTTCGCCAGGGCGGGCCGGTCGAGGATCTCGTAGTCGTAGGGTACCATGCCTGCCTGGCTTTGAAGCCGCTCCAGGTCGGTGCTTCGCCGCTCGAGCTCGGCCTCGGAAAGCGCAAGCGCAAACCCGCCGGGCCGCCTGTAGCCGAGATCGATGCCGGTCTCCGCCTGCAGGCTCAGGGCGAGCTCGGGCCACAGGTCCGACGATCGCCGCGACCAGGCGGCATAGGGGGCGAGCCCCATGCCTTTGCCCTGGACCCAGACGAGGGCGAAATTGCCGCGCGAGGCGCGGTAGGCGACGTCGCCCTCGTCCAGCATCGCGACCCGACACCCCGCGCGCAGCAGACCGCAGGCGATGGCGCTGCCGACGAGGCCGCCGCCGATGACCGCGACGTCGACGCCCGAGGAGGGGCTCATGCCAGCGGACTGCTCATGCACCGGGCTCAGGCAGCAATCTTGGGGCGGCCCCCATCGGTGAAGCGGCTGAAGCGGAAGGGTGCCGCATCGACGAGCGAGGGTGCTCCCGAGACGATATCGGCCATGAGCCTGCCAGCGCCAGGACCAATGCCGAAGCCGTGGCCGGAAAAGCCGGTGGCGAGGAAGAAGCCGGGAATGGTGTCGACAGGGGAGATCACCGGAACCGCGTCCGGCGTGACGTCGATCAGACCCGCCCAGCGCTCGGCGATGACCATCTTCTCAAAGGCCGGGAAGGCCTTGACCAGGTTGGCCGCTCCCTCCTCGAGGACGCCGCGGTTTGGTACGGGGTCGAGAACGCGCACGGTCTCGAAAGGCGTCGTCTCGTCCAGCGACCAGCGCCGCGGCGTGCGCCATTCCGTGAGAAAACGGCCGCCGACGCGCAGGCGCAGGTCCTGCCACTGCGCCCGCAGCGCTGGCAGGAAGTCGAAGAAGAGGCGAAAGCTGTCCGGCACGAGCTCGGCGACGCTCGCATTGCGCCGGGCGATCGTGTAGCCGCCGTCGACCCGCTTGCGGAAGGCGAAATCCGAGGCGCCGACGGCGATCTCTGGCGGGCCTTCGAGCGGCGCCGTGCGCATCACCGAGCCCAGGACTTTGAGCTGTGGCAGCCTGAGCCCGAGATTGCCGCAGAACAGCCGTGACCATGCGCCCCCGGCCAGCACCACGCTGCTGCAGGCGATGCGCCCCTTCTCCGTCACCGCCGCGGAGATGCGGCCGCCCTGCGTCTCGATCCCGCGCACCGCGCAGTCGGTGACGATGTGGGCGCCGAGCCCGGCGGCCGCGGTGGCGATCGCCGGTGCGGCGAGCGAGGGCTCGGCCCGGCCGTCGCTCGGCGTGTGCAGCGCACCCGCGAAGGGGCGAGCCGCCCCAGGTGCCAGCGCCGCGAGCTCGGCGCGGCCGAGCAGACGGGCGTCGAGCTGGTATTGCCGCGCCTGCTCCAGCCACTGCTGCTGGCCCGCCAGGTCGGCCTCGCTGTCGCAGGTGTAGATGATGCCGGGCTGGCGATAGCCGGTCTCGGCGCCGACGCGCTCGTTCATCTGCCGCCACAGCCGCAGGCTCTCGATCGCGAGCGGGATCTCGCGCGGATCGCGGCCCATCGTCCGGCACCAGCCCCAGTTGCGGCTCGACTGCTCGCCGGCGATTCGGCCCTTCTCGCACAGCGCCACCCTGATGCCGCGCTCGGCCAGGAAGAAGGCCGTCGTCGTGCCGATGATGCCGCCGCCGATGATGACGACATCGGCGCTGGCGGGTGGCCTTGCCGCGGCGGCGCGGACGGGCTCGACGGGTGGCGACATGGGCGGATCCGACGCTGGCGCGCCTTCGCCTGCGGGCAGGCGAGCGGCACGAAGATTGCTGCTTGACCGGCGGCACAATCTGACTTGTATACTTGAAGTATGCAAGCTCGAAACAATATGCCTCGCAAAGCCCATTCGACAGCAGGCCTCGGGGTTCCGGCACGGGCGCCGTGCTGGAGGCGCTGCGGGCGCGGATCCTGGCTTTGCAGCTGGTGCCCGGCAGCGACCTCGACGAGGCGGCGCTGGTTCGCGAGTTCGGCCTGTCGCGGACACCCGTACGCGAGGCGCTGATCCAGCTCGCGGCGGACGGGCTGGTGCAGCTCGTCCCCAATCGCGGCGCCAGGGTCGCTGCCCTCGAGCTCGGCGATGTTCCGCAGCTCCTCGAGACCCTGGAGCTCTATCAGCGCGCCACCTCGCGCTGGGCGGCGCTGCGGCGGCGGCCAGCAGCACCTCGAGGAGCTGGAGCGCCTCAACCGCGACGTTTGCCGACGCGACGCTGGCGAACGACATCGACCGCATGGCCGAGTCCAACCGCCTCTTTCACGGCGTGATCGCCGATGCCTGCGGCAACCGCTTCCTCGGCGCGGACTGTCGGATCATCGAATCGCGCACCGTGCGGCTGGCGCGCGCGGCCTTCGGATCGGCCGACGATCCGGCCGACCGGGCAGAGTATCACCACAACGCGGTGCTCCAGCACGACGCCATGATCGCCGCGATCCGGGATGGCGACGCCGCGCGGGCGGACCAGCTGGCGCGGCAGCACTGCGCCATCTTCCGTCAGCGCATGGCCGCCTTCGTCACCGCCAGCGCCGCCAGCGAGATCGATCTCGGGGCGCCCGAGCCGTCCATTCCGACCGTGGCCCAGCCACGACCCGTCACCTCGTAGGAGAGAGGATACCGGCCTATGGCCTGGCGTATCGGCGTAGATTCCGGCGGCACCTTCACGGACGTGTGCCTGTTCGAGGAGGAGACGGGCCGGGTCGAGGTCTGGAAGGTGCCCTCCACGCCGGACGATCCGTCACGCGGCATCGTCGAGGGTGTCGAGGAGAGCCTCGCCCGGGTCGAGGCGACACCCGCGAGCGTCCAGTATTTCGGCCACGGCACCACGGTGGCGACCAACGCGCTGATCCAGCACAAGGGCGTTCCGACCGGCCTCGTCACGACAGAGGGCTTTCGCGATCTCCTCGAGATCGGCCGCCAAAAGCGGCCGGACCTCTACGACATGCAGGCCGACAAGGCGCCCGTGCTGGTGCCGCGCGACCTGCGCCTGGAGGTGCCCGAGCGCGTCCGTCATGACGGCAGCGTGGAGCTTCCGCTCGACGAGGCGGCCATGCGGGCGGCCGCAAGGCGGTTGTGCCAGTCGGGCGTCAAGGCGGTGGCGGTGGCCTTTCTCTACTCGTTCCTGCGCACCGAGCACGAGATGGCGGCACGGCGGATCCTCGAGGAGGAGCTGCCCGACGCCTTCATCTGCACCAGCCACGAGGTGGCGCCCGAGTTCCGCGAGTACGAGCGGATGTCGACGGCGGTGGTGAACGCCTATCTCGGGCCGGTGATGCAGCGCTACATCCGCCGCCTCGGCACGCGGCTGGGCGATCTCGGGATCAAGGCGGCGCCGCATCTGACGCAGTCCAATGGCGGCGTGATCGGGTTCGACCAGGCGGCACAGCTTCCGGTCCGCACCGTGCTCTCGGGCCCGTCGACCGGCGTGGTGGCGGCGCAGGAGGTGGGCCGCATGGCCGGCCTCCTGGATCTCATCACCTTCGACATGGGCGGCACCAGCACCGACGTGGCGCTGCTCAAGGGCGGCCAGTGCCGCCTCGCCAGCGAGGCCGTGGTGCACGGCTACCCGATCAAGGCGCCGATGCTGGACATCCACACGGTGGGTGCGGGCGGCGGCTCGATCGCCTTCATCGACGGCGGCGGCCTCCTCAAGGTCGGGCCGCGCAGCGCCGGCGCCGATCCAGGCCCCGTCTGCTACGGCCGCGGCACGACAGAGCCCACGGTGACCGACGCCAACGTCGTGCTCCAGACGCTCAACCCGACCCATCTGCTGGGCGGCCGCATGCCGATCGAGCAGAGCCTGGCGCAGGAGGCCATTGGCCGCGTCGCCGGCGAGCTCGGCCTCGATCTGATGGCGACCGCGCAGGGCATCATCTCGGTGGTGACGGCCAACATGGCGCGTGCCATCCGTGTCATCAGCGTCCAGCGCGGGCACGATCCGCGCGACTACACGCTCGTGGCCTTCGGTGGCGCCGGCCCGCTGCACGCCGCCCGCCTCGCCCGCGAGCTCGACATCAGCCGCGTGCTGGTGCCGCGCAGCCCGGGCATTCTCTGCGCCATGGGGCTGCTCCTCACCGATCTGCGCGCCGACTTCGCCACGACGAAGCTCACCACGCTGTCGCGGTCCATCCTGCCCGAGATCGAGGACGCCTTCGCGCATCTGCGCGGGCAGGCGGAGCAGTGGTTCGCGGCAGAGGGGATAGCACCCGAGGCGCGGGGCGTCGTGCGCACCGTCGACATGCGCTACGCCGGCCAGAACTACGAGCTGCCGGTGCTGCTGCCGGACGGGCCCATCACCGCTACGACGCTCGACGCGCTGGCCCAGGGCTTCGCCGAGTCGCACAAGCGCATGTACGGCTTCATCGCCGAGGACGAGCCCTTGCAGCTCGTGACCTTCCGGATCGAGGCGACAGGCCGGGTGCGCAAGGCGACCTTCCGGCCGATGCCCATGGAGGGGCCGGACGCGTCGGCGGCGATCATCGGACGGCGCCAGGTCTGGCTCGCCGAGGCTGGCAGCTTTGTTGCGTGCCCCGTGCTCGATCGGAACCGGCTGCGCCCGGGCAATGTCGTGGCGGGACCTGCCGTCATCGAGCAGATGGATGCGACGACGCTCGTCCTTCCGGGCATGCACGCCCGGGTCGAGCCCTACCTCAACCTGATCATGGAGGCGTCGTGATGAGCGAGGTGCTGCGAAACGACGTGGCTTCCCCCGTGGACACCGTCGCCGTCGACCCCATCACGGTCGAGGTCATCGGCAGCGCGCTTTCCTCGATCGTCGAGGAGATGGGCGAGGCGCTGGTGCGCGCCAGCTACTCCACCAACATCAAGGAGCGGCGCGACTGCTCGACCGCGCTGTTCGACACCAGCGGCAACACGCTCTGCCAGGCCGAGCACATCCCGATGCACCTGGGCAGCTTCATCGGGATCATCCCGCACATCATGAAGCGGCACCCGGTCCAGGAGATGCGGCCGGGTGACGTCTTCGTGGGCAACGACGCCTACGAGGGCGGCGGCACCCACCTTCCGGACCTCGTCCTGGCCGAGCCGATCTTCGTTCAGGGGAAGATCATCGCCTGGGCCGTGAACACGGCGCATCACGCCGACTTCGCCGATCGCGGCCATGCGCACATCTACCAGGAGGGGCTGCGCATCCCGCCCATCCGGCTCTACCGCGAGGGCGAGCTGCAAAAGGACGTGCAGGAGCTGATCCTGCTGAACTGCCAGGTGCCGCGCGAGCGCCTGTCGGACCTGCGGGCACAGATGGCGGCCAACCGGCTGGGCGTGCAGCGCATGACGGCGCTGTGCGAGAAATACGGCCGCGACGTGGTGCTGGCGGCGGGCGACGCCCTCCAGGACTATGCCGAGCGCAAGATGCGCGCCGGCATCGCCGCCATTCCCGACGGGACCTACCGTTTCGAGGATCGCTTCGACAATCCCGAGATCGACGGCGAGCTTGCCTTCTCCGGCGAGATCACGGTCGCAGGCGACGAGATGCGGCTTCATTTCGAGGCGCCACGGCAGGTCAGGGCCGGCCTCAACATGACCTACACGGCGCTGCTCTCGACGGTCTACTACGCCGTCAAGACGGTGGTGGACCCGACCATCCTCCCCAACGCCGGCCTCGCCCGCCCGCTCACCGTGACGGCCCCCGAGGGCACGGTCGTCAACTGCGTGCACCCGGCCGCGGTCAATGGCCGTCTCGGCGCCTGCCAGCGCGTCGTCGATCTCATCCATGGCGCGCTGGCCGAGGCCGTACCGGAGCGCGTCATCGCCGCCTGCAACGGCGCCTGCTTCTCGGCCACCTTCGTCGGCGAGCGGGAGGCCGATCGCAGCCTTTGGGTCTATCTCGAGACCATCGGCGGCGGCTCGGGTGCGCGTGCCACCAAGGACGGCCTGGACGGCGTCCACGTCCATATGACCAACACCTCGAACCTGCCGGTCGAGGCCCTCGAGGTCGAGTATCCGCTCACCCTTCTCCGCTACGAGCTGGTCGACGGATCGGGCGGCCCCGGCACCTGGCGCGGCGGCATGGGTCTGCGCCGCGTCTACCGCGCCGAGGAGGATTGCCGCGTGCGCATCGACGGCTCGCGTCTGCGCTCGGCTCCCTGGGGGCTCTTCGGCGGCCTTCCCGGCGGCCAGGGAGACATCCTCGTCCATGGCGGGCCCGAGCCGATCGATCACGGCAGTGTCGCCCTGTCCAAGGGCACCATCGTCGAGATCATCACGCCCGGCGCCGGCGGCTACGGGCCGCCCCGCGATCGCGATCCGGCCCTTGTCCGGCGGGACCTCGCCGAAGGCCGGCTGGACCAGGGCACGGCACGCGCCGCCTACAGCGTCGATCTCTAGCCATCAGCATCGGAACCCAGAAGGAGGGAGCGAGAGAATGAAGCTTTCACGCCGTTCGTTGATCGCCGCCGGGGCGGCGCTGCCGTTCCTGCGCGTGCCCGCGCGTGCAGCCGCCACCTCCGGCACGCTCGTCTTCGGCCTGTCGAGCTATCCGCCCAACCTCTTCCCGTGGGCCAACGCCGGCACCGCCGCCGCGACGGCCAAGCTCGCCATGTTCCGCGGGCTCCTGGGCTACGATCCCAAGGGCGAGGTGCGCGGGGAGCTGGCCGAGAGCTGGGAGCGCGACGAGAAGGACGGGGCCTGGGTCTTCCACCTCCGCGAGAACGCCGTCTTCCACAATGGCGATCCGGTGACCTCGGCCGATGTCGCCTACACCATCGAGCAGATCGCCGGGACCACCTCGACCGCCTACATGCGCACGCAGATGCAGAACGTCGAGCGTGTCGAGACGCCCGACAAGCAGACGGTGCGCATCCATACGAAGCAGCCGGTGGTGACCTTCCCGCAGCAGATGGCGAGCTACTTCATGCCGATCTGCGCCAAGGGCTCGGCCGATAATGGTGGCGAGGGCATCGGTGCCGGCCCGTTCGTGATGAGCTCGAACGAGCGCGGCGTCTCGCTCGAGTTCAAGCCGTTCGACAAGTACTACCGCGCTGGCCTGCCCAAGCTCGGCACGATCAAGATGATCGCCTACAAGGACGAGAACCTGCGCGTCGCCGCCCTGCAGTCGGGCAATGTCGATCTCATCGAGTATGTGCCCTGGCAGTCGATGGAATCGATCGACCAGAACGCGAAGCTGGAGCTGCAGACCACCGACGGCCCGTTCATGTACCTGACCTTCAACGGTGCCGCGAAGCCATTCGGCGATCCCCGGGTCAGGCGGGCGATCGCCCATGCCATCCGCCGCGAGGACATCGTCAAGGCCGCCTTCTACGGGCGCGGCTCGTCGCTCGAAGGCCTGCCGCTCGCCAAGGGCAGCGCCTTCTACGACGACAAGCTCGCGCATGCCTGGGGCTACGATCCGGCCAAGGCGAAGGCCCTCCTCAAGGAGGCCGGGGTCGGTGAAGGCTTCACCTGCAAGCTGCTCTCGACCGCGCAGTACGGCATGCACAAGGACACGGCGACCGTGATCCAGCAGCATCTGGCCGAGGTCGGGATCGGCGTGGAGCTGGTGCTCCCGGACTGGGCGACCCGCGTCAGCCTCGGCAATCGCGGCCAGTACGAGTTCGCGGTGATGGGCAGCGCTGCCGAGAGCAACGATCCGGACGGGCTAACACCCTTCCTCGCCGGCAATCTCGCCGCCTCCTATGTGCGCAGCTTTCGATCTCGACATTCCCAAGCTCGACAAGCTGCTGGACGATGGCCGCGCCGAGTTCGACGAGAAGAAGCGTCACGCGATCTATGACGAGATGCAGCATGTGGCGCTCGAGGAGGCGCCGATGGTGGGCCTGTGCTGGCGCTCGCAGGGCTACGGCCTGAAGAAGACGGTCGAGGGCTTCCAGAACATGCCCGGTGCCCTGACCTTCTATTCGGGCACGACGCTCGAGGAGACGAGCGTCGCCTGATGTCCTGGCTTCTGCGCCGGCTGGGCGTCTCGTTTCTCCTCATCTGGATCGTGGCGAGCATCGTCTTCCTCGCCATCCGGATGATCCCCGGCGACCCTGCGACGCTTTTGCTGTCGCAGGGCGGCGTGGCGCCCGATCCCGGCGCGGTCGCGGCCTTGCGTGGGCAGCTCGGGCTCGATCAGCCTTTCTGGATGCAGTACCTGCAGAGCTTCGGCGATGCGCTGCAGGGCAATCTCGGCCGCTCGCTTCAGGACGGGGCCCCGATCACGGCCATCATCCTGGAGCGGCTGCCTCGCACGCTCGAGCTGATCGCCGCCGCGGCGGTGATCGCCGTGCTGCTCGGCCTGCCCTCCGGCCTGATGGCGGCGATGCGGCACGGCACCGGCTTCGACCGGGCCGCCTCGCTCGTCGCCGCCGTCTCGCTGGCGGTGCCGGTCTTCGTGACCGGCACGCTGCTCGTCCTGATCTTTGCGCAGTGGCTAGGCTGGCTTCCGGCCGGCGGCTACGTCCCCTTCAGCCAGGATCCGCTGGGCCATCTCGCGCTGCTCTCGATGCCGGCGGTGACCATCGCCGCCGGCCTCTCGGCCATGACCTTCAGGATGACGCGCGCCTCGGTGCTCGACGTCTCCATGAAGGACTATGTGCGCACGGCACGCGCCAAGGGCGTGGCGCCGCGGCGCATCCTCGTGCGCCACGTGCTGCGCAACGCGCTGATGCCCGTCATCACGGTGCTCGGGCTGCAGCTCGGCACGCTGCTCGGCGGCACGGTGCTGGTCGAGTACGTCTTCAACTGGCCGGGGCTCTCGGGCCTGCTGGTCGATGCGGTGAACGCCCGTGACTATCCCGCCGTGCAGGGAATCGTGCTGGTCATCTCCGTCCTCTTCGTGGCCCTCAATCTCTTGATCGACTTGCTCTACGCCGGGCTCGATCCGCGAATTCGCCGGCGATGAGAGGGCTGGCCCTGCTGCCCACGCTGGCGGTCGTCCTGATCGGGCTGATCGCCCTCCTGGTGCCCGTGCTGCCGCTGCCGGACCCGTTGAAGATCGACGTGCTGCACCGGCTGGCCGGCCCCTCGCTCGCCCATCCGCTGGGGCTCGACGAGTACGGCCGCGACGAGCTCTCGCGCCTGCTGTGGGGTGCCCGGGTCTCGCTCGCGGTGGCCCTCGCGGCCTCGGCTCTCGCCTGCATTTTCGGCACGCTGCTGGGCCTGCTCGGCGGCTTTCTCGGTGGCTTCGTCGAGTTCCTGTCGATCCGCAGCATGGACATCGTGCTGTGCTTTCCGCCGCTGCTGCTGGCCCTGCTGATCGTCACCCTGCTCGGCCCCGGCGCCTCGACCCTGATCCCGGTGCTGGCGGTGCTGTTCCTGCCGGGGTTCGTGCGCGTGGTCTATGCCGGCGTCCTTTCGGTGCGCTCGCAGGAATATGTCGAGGCGATGCGGGCGCTGGGCGCCGGCCAGCTGCGCATCATGCTGGGCACCATCCTGCCCAACGTCGGCGGCCCGGTCCTGGTGCAGCTCAGCCTCGCCGCCGCCGTCCGCCGTGGTGCTCGAATCGGGCCTGTCCTTTCTCGGGCTCGGCGTCGTCCCGCCCTCGCCTTCCTGGGGCCTGATGATCGGCGCCGGGCGCAGCACCATGGCGCAGGCCCCGCTGCTGCTGGTCTGGCCCTGCGTCGCGCTGAGCGTCACCATCCTCGCCCTGAACGGGCTCTGCGACGCGCTGCGCGACGCCTTCGATCCGCACGGGCGGACCAGGGTCGGCATCGGCTCGCGCCTGCTGGGGGCGCTGCCGGCCGGCCTCGCGCCCCGCCCGAGCGCGGTCCTCGACGTGCAGGGTCTCTCGCTCGAGATCGGCAGCGGCGATCGGGCGCTGCGCCCGGTGCGCGACGTCTCGTTCAGCGTGGCGCCGGGCGAGACCCTGGCCATCGTCGGCGAAATCGGGCTCGGGCAAGTCGCTCACCGGGCTCGCCGTGATGGGGCTGCTGCCCAGCGTGGTGAGCGTCGCCGGCGGTGCCGCCTTCGTCGAGGGCCAGGATGTCCTGCGGCTGGAGGAGGCCAGCCTCAGACGGCTGCGCGGCGGGCGCATGGCGATGGTGTTCCAGGACCCGCTCAGCAGCCTCAACCCGGTGCACCGCATCGGCGACCAGATCGCCGAGGCGCTGCGCGCGCATCAGCGCCTCTCGCCCGCGGCCGCGCGGCGCAAGGCGGCGGCCCTGCTCAAGGATGTCGGCCTCTCCGATCCCGAGCGCCGCGCCAGGCTGTTTCCGCACGAGCTGTCGGGCGGCATGCGCCAGCGGGCGATGATCGCCATCGCCATCGCCAACGACCCTGCGCTCCTGATCGCCGACGAGCCCACCACCGCGCTCGACGTCACGATCCAGGCGCAGGTGCTCGACCTCCTGGCCAAGCTCCGGCGCGAGCGGCGCATGGGCCTCGTCCTCATCACCCACAGCCTGCCGGTGGTGGCGGAGATCGCCGACCGGGTGGTCGTGATGTACGCCGGCCAGATCATGGAGGAGGGCCCCGCCGCCGAGGTCTTCGCGGCACCCCTGCCATCCCTACACCCTGGCGCTGCTGGCGCAGCGCGCCGCGCGAGGACGGCACCCTGCCCGAGCCCATCCCCGGCACGGTGCCGGCACCGGACGAGCTGCCCAAGGGCTGCGTCTTCGCCCCGCGCTGCAGCTACAGCACGCCGCTCTGCGAGGGGGCGCCGCCGCCGCTGGAGGAGCCCGCTCCCGGCCGGCGCACACGCTGCTTCCACTGGAGGGAGGTCGCATGAGCGCCCTGCTTCAGGCGGAGGGCCTCACCCGGCATTTCGCCGGTCGCGGCTTCTTCTCGCGCGGCGCGCCGGTGCAGGCCGTCACGGAGGTCGGACCTCACCGTCGCCCGCGGCGAGGCGGTGGGACTGGTGGGCGAGAGCGGCTCGGGCAAGAGCACGGTCGGCCGCATGCTGCTCGGCCTGCGACAGGCCGACCGCCGGGCGCGTCCTCTTCGAAGGCACCGATCTCGCCACGCTCGACAAGGCCTCGCTGCGCCGCCTGCGGCAGCGCATGCAGATCGTCTTCCAGGACCCCTATTCCAGCCTCGATCCGAGACGCAGGGTCGGCGCGCAGATCGCGGACGGGCTGGGCATCCACGGGCTCGTGCCGCGGGCGCAGCGCGCCGATCGCGTGGCGGAGCTGCTGCGCCAGGTCGGGCTGCCGGCGGACCACGCCCAGCGCTACCCGCACCAGTTCTCCGGCGGCCAGCGGCAGCGCATCGGCATCGCCCGGGCGCTCGCCACCGGCCCCGAGTTCCTGGTGGCGGACGAGCCCGTCTCGGCGCTCGACGTCTCCGTGCAGGCGCAGGTGCTGGCGCTCCTGGCCGACCTGCGCCAGCGGCTGTCGCTGGCGCTTCTCTTCATCAGCCACGACCTGCCGGTGGTCCGCAGCCTGTGCGACCGGGTGCTCGTGCTCTATCTCGGCCGGATCATGGAGGAGGGGCCGGCCGACACGATCTTCGAGCGGGCGGTCCATCCCTATACCCAGGCGCTGCTGTCGGCAGCGCCGAGCCTCGAGCCGGCACGGCGCCGCAAGCGCATCCTGCTCGAGGGCGATCCGCCCAGCCCTTCGGCACCGCCCAGCGGCTGCGTCTTCCGCACCCGCTGCCCCTATGCGCTGCCCGCCTGTGCTGAGGGCATCCCCGAGCTGCGCTCCCGCGGCGCCGGCCACCGCGCCGCCTGCATCCGCGACGATCTCGGCTGAGCCTGGAGCACACGGGGAGCGCCCGAGCGCCTCAGCTGCCGGCCGGGCTCCATTTGTAGACCTGCGCCAGCGTGCCGCCCATGAGCTTGGCCTTGTCGCTGTCGGAGAGCCGGGTGGTGGCGCGGAAGGGCTCCACGCCCTGCTCGTAGGTCAGGAAGGCCGTGGCCCGCGTCCAGTCCGTGCCCCACATGCAGCGATCGAGCCCGAAGGCGTCGATGATCCTCATGACGGGATCCCAGATGTCGTCGTAGGGGTAGGGCTCGTGCGAGAGCGTGCAGGCGCCGCTGATCTTGATGCGGGCGTTGGGGTAGGCCGCCATGGCCAGCACCTTCGGCAGATCGGCCCAGGGCTCGGCCGGCTTCGGCGGCGCGAAGGGCTGCTGGATGCCCAGATGGTCGACGACGATCACCGTGTCGGGGTTTCTCGCCAGCAGGCCCGCGGCCTGATCCAGGCGTCCCCAGCAAAGGATGTTGACCGGCAGGGCATGCTTCGCCGCCGCCGCCAGCGTCCGGGTGATGCCCGGGATCCGCCGGATCGGTGGGAATGCCGGGGTTGCAGCATGATGCGGATGCCGACCGCACCTTTCGTCGCGGCCCAGTCGGCCACCACCTCGCCCACCGCCGGGCTCGCCGAATCGACGGGCTTGACCAGCCCGAAGCGCCCCGGATGCGCCGCGTGGCACTCGAGCGCGTAGCTCGCGTCGTAGCCATAGAACGAGAAGGGCGAGACGAGGATGGCCCCGTCGACGCCCACCGCGTCCATCGCGGCCACCATCTCGTCGGCCGTGGCGTGCTCCGGGCCGGCCAGCACTCCCTGCCATGGACGGCCCGGATGGTTGTGCTCGTAGGCGTGAACCTGGGCGTCGATGATCGGCATGAGCTCCTCCCTGCAGCGACGATGCTGAGCCTCGCCCGTGAGGCACCGCAACGTCTACAGGTAGATCTCGCCGATATCGATCGTCGAACTCGCTGCCGAGGCGATCGAAGCTGCCCGCGAGCCAGGCCTCCGCATGCTCGCGCCCGTCGTCGCGAAGGTGGGTGAGGAACTCCCAGTCGGCGTTGAGCTTGCTGGTGGCAGACAGCTTCTGCATCACGCTCGTCGGCGCTGATGGCGTGGATCAGCATGCGGCGCATGGTGTGGTCGACGAGCTTGCCGTCGTCGATCAGCCGCGTGACGAAGGCGATGGCCCGCATCTCGCGCATCAGCGAGGAGTTGAAGGAGATCTCGTTGATGCGGTTCAGGATGTCGTGCGCGGTGCGCGGCACCTCCGGACGGCACATCGGGTTGATGTGCACGACCACGACGTCGCGGCTGTCGCAATTGTAGATGAGCGGGTAGATCGCGGGATTGCCCATGTAGCCGCCGTCCCAGTAGGCCTCGCCGTCGATCTCGACGGCCTGGAACATGAAGGGCAGGCAGGCCGAGGCCATCACGGCATCGGCGGTGATCTGCCCGTTCTCGAAGAGCCGGACCTTGCCGGTGCGCACATTGGTCGCGGAGAGATAGAGCTTGATCGGGCAGGCCGCGTGCAGCCGCTCGAAGTCGACCGACTGCTCCAGCACCTGGCGCAGCGGATTGTAGTTCCAGGGATTGAGCTGATAGGGCGAGAACAGGCGGCTCATCAGGTCCAGCGCGACGAAGGCCGGCGGGTGCTCGAGCGTGTGGTCGTGGGTGAGCCGGTCGAAGGCCGAAGGCTGCAGCAGGCTGAAGGTGGCGGCATGGCTGATGCGCCGCCAGAAGCTGGCGAGCGCCCGCCTCGCCCCCCTCGCGGCCGCCCTCGGCCAGACCATAGGCCAGCACCGTCGCGTTCATCGCCCCGGCGCTGGTCGCCGACACACCCTCGAAGGCGATCCGCTCGTCCTCGAGCAGCCGGTCGAGCACGCCCCAGGCGAAGGCGCCGTGGGCGCCGCCGCCCTGGAGTGCCAGGTTGATCGTCTTGACCCCAACCTCCCCGCCCCGGACGGGCTCGGCACCGCGGTTGGCTGCCGGGCGTGGGCGCTCGATCGTCGTGGCCATGCGCATCTCCTTGGCAAGGGAGCCGTGGCTCCATCCGTTGGGCCAAAGGATGCGCGTCCGGCCGACCCGGCAGAAATGCCGAGAGATCACGATATTGATAGGGAGCGACTATCGACCTTGGCCGCCCGGGCATTGTGCTGGAGACGGAATTGTGGCGGCCGCTCCGGCACGCCATGATGAGATCGTAGCCCGAACCCCGGCAGGGCGCTCGCAATGGAAATGCACCAGGTCCGCTACTTCGTCGCACTCACGGAGACCCTGAACTTCACCCGTGCGGCGGAGCGCTGCAACGTCTCGCAGCCTTCGCTGACGCGGGCCATCAGGCTGCTCGAGGACGAGATGGGCGGCCCGCTGTTCAATCGGGAGCGCAACCAGACCCACCTGACCGAGCTGGGGCGCACGACCGAGCCGCATCTCCGGGAGCTGCTGCGGCAGGCGCAGGCAGCGCGGCTGCGGGCGCGCGACTTCGCCCTGCTGCGCGCCGCGAGCCTCAAGCTCGGCGTCACCCGGACCGTGCCTCTCGCTCCGCTCGCCATGGCGCTGCAGCGCTTCGCCACCGACTATCCCGAGACCGACATCAGGGTTCAGGAGGACGCGGGGCCGGCGCTGGGCCTGGCGCTGCGGCGCGGCGACCTCGAGGTGGTCATGATCCTCGAGACGGATGCGGATCCGGAGGAATTCCACACCTATCCTTTGGGTGAGAGCCTCCCCATGGTGGCGATCCCTGCCGCACATCCGCTGGCTCGACAGGCGGAGGTGTCGTTGGCGGCGCTGGCGAACGAGCAGGTAGTGTGCGTCGAGCACTGTGTCTTCTGGCAGAGAATCGAGGCACGGCTCCGCGAGGGCGGCGTCTACAAGCGCCCGCGGATCGTCGTCGACACGGTGGACCGGATCCGCGAGGTGGTGAGGTCGGGGCTCGGCGTCGCCCTTCTCGCCGATGGCTACGAGCTTGACGGCGCAGTCGTCGGCCGTCCCCTCGAGGCGTCCGACGCGAGCGTGGGTCTGGCGCTGACGCTCGCGACCCGTCGCGGCCGCCTCTACTCGCCACCCGTGAAGGCGTTCATCGACATAGCGCTCCACCCGCCGCGTCAGCCGTTCGCGGCCGCATCCGCGGCCTGAGCCAAGCGCTCGACCAGAGCCGCAAGCTCGTCCGGCTCGGCGCGACGCGACCAGTCCGGCTCAGCGAAGGCGAAGGTGATGATCCCATCCTGGCCGACGACGTAGGCGCCGGGCAGCGGCAGCTCCCAGCCGGTGCCGGCATTGATGGCGGGGAGGTCCACCCCCTGGTTCCGGTAGTAGGCCGCATGCTCCTCGGTCATCGCGTAGTGAACGCCGCAGATGCGGGCGAAGCGCGCATCGGTGTCACTGAGGAGCAGGAAGCGCAGGCTGCTCTCCTCGGCGGTACGCAGCAGCTCCTCCGGGCGCGCGGGTGAGACCCCTGCGAGTGTGGCGCCCGCCTTCTCGATGCGCGGACGCACTGCCTCGAGCGCCTCGAGCGTGGTGCGGCAGTAGGGGCACCAGCCGCCGCGAAAGAAGGACAGCACGAGCGGCCCACGCTCGAGCAGGCTCCGGCTCTCGACCAGATCGCCATGGCTGTCGGGCAGGGCGAAGTCTGGCAGCACGTCGCCCACGGCGAGGCTGTGCTCGACGAGCTGCAGCATGCGGAGCCGCTCGATGGTGCGCCCGACACTCGCCCTCTGATCGGGAGAGAGCGTCTTCCTGAGGCTGGCTCGCAGCCGGTCCAGCTCGCGCTCGAGGCTCATCTTCTCACCCTGCCGCCCACGCCGATCCTGGCCATGGTCCGCCTAACAGCCTGACAGATGGTAATGGATCCCGGCAAGCGCAGGCGCCCTTAGGCGGCATCGCGCAGAGCGGGGTCGACCGGCGGCATCGGCGGCACGCCCATCGCCTCGCTCGAGGCGCCGGTGATGAGCCGGGCACCGCGCTCGAAGGTCAGATAGCTCCAGAACCAGTTGACGCTGACGACGAGCCGGTTGCGCCAGCCGATCAGGAAATAGACGTGCGCCGTGGCCCACAGGCTCCAGGCGACGAAGCCTTTGAGCCTGACCGGCCCGAGCTTGGCGACGGCGGCCTTTCGGCCGATCGTGGCGAGGCTGCCCATGTCGCGATAGCGGAAGGGACGCGGCGCCGCCTTGCCTCGGATGCGGGCATCGATCAGGCCGCCGACATAGGTGCCCATCTGCTTGGCGGCTGGGGCCACGCCAGGCACCGGGCGATCGCCCTCGCCCGATACCAGCGCCGTATCGCCGATCGCGAAGACATTGGCGTGGCCCGGCACCGCCAGAGCGGGCGTGACCTTGACGCGCCCGGCCCGGTTGGCATCGGCGCCAAGCCATTTGGCGGCGGGCGAGGCCATGACGCCGGCGCCCCAGACGATGGTCGCCGCGCGCAGCCGCACGCCGTCGATGACGACACCGTCCTCGTCGCAATGGGTCACGCGCTTGCCAAGGTGGACCTCGACGCCGAGCCGCTCCAGCGCCTTCCTCGCCTCGGCCGAGAGCTTCTCGGGAAAGGTCGCCAGCAGTCGCGGCCCGGCCTCCACCAGGACCACGCGCGCCTCGCGCGAGTCGATGGTGCGGAAGTCGGTCGCGAGCGCGTGGCGCGCGAGCTCGGCGATGGCGCCCGCCATCTCGACGCCCGTCGGGCCGCCACCGATGACGACGAAGGTGAGGAGGCGATCCCGCCCGACCGCGCTCAGGGCGACCTCGGCGCGCTCGAAGGCGATCAGCACGCGCTGGCGAATGAGTGTCGCGTCGTCGATCTTCTTCAGGCCCGGCGCCACGCCTTCCCACTCGTCGCGACCGAAGTAGGAGTGCCGGGCACCGGTCGCGAGGACGAGGTAGTCGTAGGCGACGCGGCACTGCTCATCGACGATCACCTCGCGAGCGTCGGGGTCGACACCGGTGACGCGACCGAGCTGGACGGCGGTGTTCTTCTGGCCGCGCACGGTGGCACGGATCGGCCAGGCGATGTCGGCGGGCGAGAGCGCTGCGGTCGCCACCTGATAGAGCAGCGGCTGGAAGAGATGGTAGTTGCGGCGATCGATCAAGGTCACGCGGGCCGGTGTGCCGGCCAGCCGCCTGGCGCAGGCGAGGCCGCCGAAGCCGACGCCGACGATGACGACATGGGGCGGCGCGGATGAGCCTCCGCTGATCGTGGTTCCGGATCCGTGCATCGCCCGATCTCCCCTCGCCCCTCCTCCGCTTGCCCCGGGCAGCCGGAGGAGCGGGGCTCAGGATCGGCGATCGGCCGTCCCGCCTGAAATATCGCTTCCCTATGCCTTCGATGCGCTCCGGCTATGTGCGGCGGCGAGGAGCGTGGCCAGCGCCTCGAGGAAGCGGCTGGCCGCGGCCGGGTCGGGGACGGCGTAGTCCGCCGCGTCGGCCTCTTCGGCAGCGCCGACGTAGAGGCTGATGCCCCGGCCGCGCAGCGCCTCGAAGGCGTCGCGGTCCGTCTCGTCGTCGCCCAGATAGAAGGGCACGACGTCGGGGCCTTCGAGGTGCATGGCCTCGAGCAGCCAGAGCACCGCGCGACCCTTGTCCCAGGGCATGACCGGGCGCAGCTCGACGATCATCTTGCCGCCAGCACGGCGCAGCTCCGGATGGCCGGCGACGACGCGATCGGCCGTGGCCACGATGCGCTCGACCTCCGCCGGGTCGACCAGCCGGTAGTGGACGGCGATGGCGAAGCGCTTGTTCTCGATCAGGAGGCCCGGGATGTCGTCCAGCGCGGCCCGCAGCTCGGCCTCCGCCTCGGCGATCACCGGCTCCAGCCCCTCGCCCGCGCCATGGCCGGCGAGATCGCCCTCGGGCCCGGCGATGTCGAACCCGTGGGAGCCGGCATAGGTGAGGCCCGGCAGGCCCACCAGCCGCTCCACATCGGCACGGCCTCGTCCGCTGACGATCGCCACCGGGCAAAGCTCGGCGAGACGCGCAACGGTGGCCCGCGTCGCCGGGGCCATGACGGCCTGCTCAGGGCGATCGGCGATGGGCACCAGCGTGCCGTCATAGTCGAGAAAGACGACGACCCGTCGCTCCGCCGTGCGCGCCTCGATCTCGTCCAGGCTTTCGAGGGCGTCCTTCGCCATGACTGCTCCTTGACTAGTGGATGCGGTTCCGCAACGTGGTTTCGACGGCACCGGAAGTGGACATGCCGAGATGACCTCTGGCGGCAGACTGACGACCCATGTGCTCGATGTAGCCCTGGGCCGGCCCGCGGCGGGCCTCGAGATCGAGCTTTTCCGTCTCGACCCCGAGCGCCGGCGCCTGGTCCAGGCCCATACCAACGCCGACGGCCGGGTCGACGGCCCGCTTCTGGCGGGCGATGCGCTGGAGCCCGGGCGCTACGAGCTGCTGTTCCATGCTGGCCCCTATCTCCTGTCGAGCGGGGCCGCCCTGTCGGATCCGCCGTTCCTCGACGTCGTCCCCATCCGTTTCGGCATCGCCGACACGACGCAGCACTACCACGTGCCGCTGCTCCTTTCTCCCTATGGCTACACCACCTATCGGGGGAGCTGAGCCCTTGCGCGAGTCCATTCGCTTCCTGCTCGGCCACGCCCCGCGCGAGCTTCGCGACATCGATCCGACCATGACGGTGCTGGAGTATCTGCGCCGGGTCGAGCATCGCGTCGGCACCAAGGAAGGCTGTGCCGAGGGCGATTGCGGCGCCTGCACCGTCGTGGTGGCGCGGCCCGAGGGTGACCGCCTGCGCCACGAGGCGATCAACGCCTGCATCCGTTTCGTGCCGACGCTCGACGGCTGTCAGCTCTTGACGGTCGAGGATCTCAAAGGCCCCGGACGGACGGCTCCATCCCGTGCAGCAGGCGATGGTGGATGCCAACGCCTCGCAATGCGGCTTCTGCACGCCCGGTTTCGTCATGGCGCTCTATGCGCTCTACCGGGGTGGAGGCGAGCCGGACGACGCCACCATCGACGACACGCTGGCCGGCAATCTCTGCCGCTGCACGGGCTATGGGCCGATCATCGAGGCGGCCAGGGCCATGCGGGGCACCGAGGGCGCCGACGCCCACCTGGCGGATCGCGAGGCCGAGGTGCTGGCCGCCCTGAAGGCCATGGACGACGGCAAGGGTTACGCCGTCGGCGGCGACGGGCGCCGCTTCATTGCCCCGCGCTCCGTCGACGAGCTGGCGGCCGTGCTGCTCGAGCATCCGGGCGCGACGGTGCTGGGCGGCGCCACCGATGTCGGCCTCTGGGTGACGAAGCAGCATCGTCGGCTCGAGACGCTGGTGTGGACCGGCCGGGTGGTGGAGCTGCAGCGCCTCGACGAGACGCCGGAGGGCCTCGAGATCGGCGCTGCCGTCTCCTACACCGCCGCGGCCGGCGCGCTCGCCGGGCTCGCTTCCGATGCCGGCGAGCTGGTCCGCCGTCTGGCCTCGGTCCAGATCCGCAATGCCGGCACGGTCGGCGGCAACATCGCCAATGGCTCGCCGATCGGCGACATGCCACCGCTGCTGATAGCGCTGGGCGCCACGCTCGTTCTCCGCCGCGGCAGTGATGTGCGCACCATGCCGCTCGAGGATTTCTTCATCGCCTACGGCAAGCAGGACCGGCGCCCGGGCGAATTCGTCCAGGGCGTCCGCGTTCCCCGGCCGAAACCGGACCGCCTCGTGCGCTGCTACAAGATCAGCAAGCGATTCGATCAGGACATCTCGGCCGTCTGCGCCGCCTTCTCGATCGCGCTCGTCAGATGGCCGGGTGGAAGAGGCGCGGATCGCGATGGGTGGCATGGCGGCGACACCCAAGCGCGCGAAGGCGGCCGAGGCGGCGCTGGTCGGGCAAGGCCTGGAGTGAAAAAAGCGTCGAGACGGCTGCGGCAGCGCTGGCGCAGGACTTCCAGCCGATCTCCGACATGCGGGCCTCGGCCGAGTATCGGCTCCGGGTCGCGCAGAACCTCCTGAAAAAATGCTTTCTGGAGACAGAAGGCACGGGCCCGGGTCCTCCAGCCGCGCGAGCCCGCCCATGTCTGATCGGGTCAGGGGCGGCGTCCACGAGGCCCGGGCGCACGACAGTGCCGCCAAGCATGTGGCGGGCGAGGCGCTCTACATCGACGACCTGCCGAGCCCGGCACGAACGCTGGAGGTCTATGTCGCCTGGGCCGAGCGGGCCCATGCGCGGCTCCTGCGGCTCGACCTCGAGGCCGTGCGCGAGGCGCCGGGCGTCGCCTGCGTGCTGGCGGCCGGCGATGTGCCGGGCGTCAACGACGTCAGCTCGGTCCACAAGGACGACGAGCCCGTCTTCGCGACCGATGTCGTGATGTTCTGGGGCCAGCCGCTCTTCGCCGTGGCGGCCGAGACGATCGATCAGGCGAGGCGCGCCGCCGGGCTGGCCATCATCGTTTATGAGGACCTGCCGCCGCTCCTCGACGTCGACGAGGCGCGCAAGCGTGGCGACCTCGTGACCGACGGGATGACGATGCGGCGTGGCGATGCCGCCACGCGGGCTGGCCGAGGCGCAGCACCGCCTCGCCGGGCGCATCGACATCGGCGGTCAGGACCATTTTTATCTCGAGGGGCAGGCCGCGCTGGCGGTGCCGGGCGAGGACGGCGACGTCACCGTCTGGAGCTCGACCCAGCACCCGAGCGAGGTCCAGCACATGGTGGCCCACGTTCTGGGAAGGCCGGACAATGCCGTGACCGTCGAGGTGCGGCGCATGGGCGGCGGCTTCGGCGGCAAGGAGACCCAGGCCAACCTTTTTGCCTGCATCGCGGCGCTGGTGGCGGTGAGCACCGGGCGGCCGGCCAAATGCCGGCTCGATCGCGACGACGACATGATCATGACCGGCAAGCGTCACGACTTCCTGGTCGACTACGAGGTAGGGTTCGACGACGAGGGGCTGATAAAAGCGGTGTCGATGGACTTTGCCGCGCGCTGCGGCTGGTCGGCCGATCTTTCCGGGCCCGTCACCGACCGGGCGCTTTTCCATGCCGACAATGGCTATTTCTATCCGGACGTCCGCCTCATCTCCTATCCCTGCCGCACGAACACGGTCTCGAACACGGCGTTCCGCGGCTTCGGCGGCCCACAGGGCATGGTGGCTGGCGAGCGCATGCTCGATGAAGTCGCCTTCGCGACCGGGCTCGACCCGCTCGAGGTGAGGAAGCGCAACCTCTACGGCAAGGGCGAGCGGGACGTCACGCCCTACCACCAGCAGGTCGACGACAACATCCTGCCCGAGCTGATCGAGGCGTTGGAAAAGAGCGCGGACTACTGGGGCCGGCGCGAGACTATCCGGGACTTCAACAGGTCGAGCCCGTGGCTTCGTCGGGGACTGGCGCTGACGCCGGTGAAGTTTGGCATCTCCTTCACCATGACCGCCTACAATCAGGCGGGCGCGCTCCTTCACGTCTACAAGGACGGCTCGGTCCATCTCAATCACGGCGGCACCGAGATGGGCCAGGGGCTGTTCACCAAGGTGGCCCAGGTCGTGGCCGAGGAGCTGCAGGTCGACCTCGACCACATCAAGATCACGGCGACCAACACCGGCAAAGTGCCGAACACCTCGGCCACGGCGGCCTCCTCCGGCTCCGACATCAACGGCATGGCGGCCCAGGCGGCGGCACGGACGATCAAGGACCGACTCACCGCGTTCGCGGCCGAGCTGCATCAGGCGCAGGCCGAGGACGTCGTGTGGCTGCCGGGCCGCGTGCGCGTGGGCCAGAACGAGATCGCCTTTGCCGATCTCGTCCAGAAGGCCTATCTCGCCCGCATCCAGCTCTCGGCCACCGGCTTCTACAAGACGCCGGACATTCACTGGGACCGCGCCGCCGGCCGCGGCCGGCCTTTTTATTACTTTGCCTACGGTGCTGCCTGCTGCGAGGTCTTGGTCGACACGCTCACCGGCGAGTACAAGGTCGAGCGTGCCGACATCCTCCACGATGTGGGGCACTCCCTCAATCCGGCGGTCGACCGCGGCCAGATCGAGGGCGGGTTCATCCAGGGCATGGGCTGGCTTACCACCGAGGAGCTGTGGTGGGACGAGAAGGGCCGTCTGCGGACCCACGCCCCCTCCACCTACAAAATCCCCTGCTGCAGCGACCGGCCGAAGGTGCTGAACATCGATCTCTGGGACGGCGCCAACCCGCATCCCACCATCTATCGCAGCAAGGCCGTGGGCGAGCCGCCGCTCATGCTCGGCGATCTCGGTCCTCCACGCCCTCTCGGACGCGGTCGCCAGCGTCGCCGACCACAGGATCTGCCCCCGCCTCGACCCGCCGGCCACTCCCGAGCGCGTGCTCAAGGCGGTGGACAGGCTGCGCGGCGCCTCGTAGGCGTGGTTGTGTTGCAGCGCAATGCCGCCGGCTTATGTCACAGGTGACACCAGAAGGTCGAAGCCATGGCCCAAAGCCCAAAGAGAACGTCTCGTGAGCGTATGCGCGCCTATCGGCACCGGCTGCGTGCCCAGGGACTGCGGCCGGTGACGGTATGGGTGCCCGATCTCAGAAACTCTTCGGTTCGAGAGGCGCTTCGGGAAGAGTGTCGGCAGATTGCACATTCGGCCGACGAGCCCGAGGTCCTGGCCTGGATCGAGAATAGTGCCGCTTGGCCCGAGCGCGAGGACGATATCCCGGCGCTCATGGAGGCCGAGGCCGAGCGGTGAGGCGAGGAGACGTCATCACCGTCTCCTGGCGCGACTATGCCGGCAAGCCGAGGCCCGCAGTGGTGGTGCAGAGCGATCTCGTCACCGTTCCAGACTCCATAACCGTCTGCCCGACGACGACTGACGCAATGGGGGCAGGCATGCTTAGGCCGTGCATCGCGCCGAGTGCCGACAATGGCCTGCGCGAGCCGTCCTGGATCATGGTCGACAAGGTCACGACGGTGCCGAGCGTGAAGGTGGGCCGGAGAGTGGGCCGTGTGGACGACGACGTCCTCCGCGCCGTCGATACCGCGCTGCTGATCCACCTTGGCTTGGCGGGCGACGGAAGCTTAGCGGCATGAGCACGGCGCTGACCACCGCCCTCGCCTGCCTCGACCGGGGCGAGCCGGGCGTGCTGGTCACCGTGAGCGATGTCTGGGGCTCGGCGCCGCGCGAGGCGGGTGCCAGCATGCTCGTCACCGCGGATGCAATCGCCGGCACGATCGGCGGCGGTCATCTCGAGTGGCGCGCGATCGAGGCGGCGCGTGGACTTCTCGTCTCCGACGATGCCGACGGCGAGCTGGCGCTGCCCCTCGGGCCTGCGCTCACTCAATGCTGCGGCGGTCAGGTTCGGCTGAGGCTGCATCGCGTGACGGAGGCGGACCGGCCGGCGCTGGAGCAGGCCCAGGCCGAGCAGGGTGGTCGCGGCCCGTTGCTGGCCCTCTTCGGCGCCGGCCATGTCGGGCAGGCGGTCATACGGGCGCTCGGGCCCCTGCCCTGTCGCGATTCTCTGGATCGATGGCCGGGCCGACCTGCTGCCAGCCGAGCCCGCCGGGAATGTCACGCCGCGCGTCGAGGCAGAGCCGGTCGCAGCAGTGAGCGGGCTCCCGCCCGGCACGTTCGTGCTCGTCATGACCCACAGCCACCCGCTCGACCTCGATATCGTCGAGGCGGCGCTGCGCCGGGCCGATCTCGCCTGGGTCGGGCTGATCGGGTCCGACACCAAGCGCCGGCGCTTCGAGAGCCAGCTCCGCGCGCGGGGCGTCACCCAACCGATGATCGACCGGCTGGTCTGCCCGATCGGCATCGCCGGCATCGAAGGGAAGGAGCCCGCCGTGATTGCAGCCTCGGTGACAGCCCAGCTCCTGATCGCGTTCGAGGCGGCAGCGCGCCGCGACGGGTTTAGGAGCGTCGCCTGATGGATGCTCCGCGCCTGCGCCTCCAGGGCATCGTGAAGCGCTTCCCGAGCGTGGTGGCGAACGACGGTGTCGACCTCACCATCGAGCCCGGCGAGATCCATGCGCTCCTGGGCGAGAACGGGGCGGGCAAGTCGACGCTGGTCAAGATGATCTACGGCGTCCTCAGGCCCGACGCCGGCACGATCGAATGGGAAGGCCGCGAGGTCGAGATCGGCAGCCCGCACCTCGCCCGCAGACTGGGCGTCGGCATGGTCTTCCAGCACTTCTCGCTTTTCGATGCGATGTCGGTGCTGGAGAACGTGGCGCTGGGCATCGAGGATGTCGAAAGCCGCAGGACGCTGGCCAATCGCATCCGCGAGGTCAGCGAGGCCTATGGCCTGCCGCTCGACCCCGAGAAGCCCGTCTACGCGCTGTCGGTCGGCGAGCGCCAGCGCATCGAGATCGTGCGCTGCCTCCTGCAGAGCCCGCGCCTGCTGATCATGGACGAGCCGACCTCGGTGCTCACCCCGCAGGAGGTCGACCGGCTGTTCCTGACGCTGCGCACGCTAGCGGCCGAGGGCTGCTCGATCCTCTACATCAGCCACAAGCTCGAGGAGGTCCGTGCCCTCTGCTCCAAGGCGACGATCCTGCGCCACGGCAAGGTCGTGGCGAGCGTCGATCCGCGGGCCGAGACCGCGCGGGGCCTAGCCCAGATGATGATCGGCACGCAGCTCAAGCCGGTGAGCCGGGCCCAAGGGGGAGCCGCGACGGGCAAGGTGCGTCTGGCCGTCCAGGGCCTCAGCCTGACGCCGGTCGAGGCGCACGGCATCCCGCTGCGCGAGATCGCCTTCGAGGTCCGAGGCGGCGAGGTTTTCGGCATCGCGGGCGTCGCCGGCAACGGCCAGGGCGAGCTGATGGCGGCCCTGGCCGGCGAGACGCTGGCGACGCAGCCCGACACGATCCGCCTGGACGGCCGCCCGGTCGGCCGGCAGGGGCCCGCCACGCGCCGTGCCTTGGGCCTCTGCAGCGTGCCGGAGGAACGAAACGGCCACGCTGCGGTCGGCACGCTCTCGCTCGCCGAGAACGCGCTTCTTTCAGGCTACTCCCGAAAGGCGTTGCTGGCGGGCGGGTTCGTCCGCAGCGGTGCGGTCACAGCGTTCGCCGCGGACATCATTCAACAGTTCGGCGTCAAGGCGGGGGGCGTCCAGGCCACGGCATCGAGCCTCTCGGGCGGCAACCTGCAGAAGTTCGTCGTCGGCCGCGAGGTGCTGCAGAACCCGGCCGTGCTGGTCGCAGCACAGCCGACCTGGGGCGTGGACGCCGGCGCCGCAGCAGCCATCCATCAGGCGATCCTCGACCTCGCGGCCGCGGGTGCCGCCGTCGTCATCGTCTCGCAGGACCTGGACGAGCTTCTGGCCATCACGGACCGGCTGGCGGTCATCAATGCCGGCCGGCTGTCGCGCACGCTCGCCACGAAGGACGCCACGATCGCGGAGATCGGTCTCCTGATGGGCGGCCTCCACGACATGTCCGCAGCCACACCGGAGGCGCTTCATGCTTAGGCTCGAGCGCCGTCCGGCGCCGTCGCGGGCGATGCTGTGGTCGACGCCGTTGCTTGCCGTGGCCCTTACCGTGCTCACCGGCGCCGTGCTCTTTGTGGTGATGGGCTACAGCCCCGGCGCTGCGCTCTGGAGCTTCTTCATCTCGCCGCTCAGCACCAGCTACGGGCTGGCCGAGCTGGCGCTCAAGGCGACGCCCCTGATGCTGATCGGTGCCGGCCTCGCCGTCGGCTTCAGGGCCGGTGTGTGGAACATCGGCGCCGAGGGGCAGCTCGTGCTGGGGGCGCTGGTCGGCGGGACGCTCGGCGTGTGGTTCTACGACAGCGCGAGCCCGCTCCTGCTGCCGGCCATGTGCGTGCTCGGTGTCCTGGGCGGGATGCTCTGGGCCGCCATCCCGGCCTTCCTGAAGGTCCGCTGGGACGTCAACGAGATCCTGACCAGCCTGATGCTGACCTATGTGGCGCAGCTCCTGCTGAGCGCTCTCGTCTATGGCCCGCTCAAGGACCCCACGGCCTACAACTTCCCGCAGAGCCGCTTTTTCTCCGATGCCGGGACGCTGCCCATCCTGATCGAGGGCACGCGGCTGCATGTGGGCTTCCTCGTCACGCTCGTCATCGTGGGCGCTCTTTGGGTGCTCATGTCGCGCACCATCTTCGGCTTCGAGATCAAGGTGCTGGGAGCGGCACCGCAGGCGGCGGCCTTCGCCGGCTTCAGCCGCAAGCGCATGATCTGGCTGTCGCTGCTGCTGAGCGGCGGCCTTTCCGGTCTCGCCGGCCTGTTCGAGGTGGCGGGCCCGATCGGCCAGCTCGTGCCCAACGTCTCGCCTGGCTACGGCTTCACGGCCATCATCGTGGCCTTCCTCGGCCGGCTGCATCCACTGGGCATCATCGGCGCCGCCTTCCTCATGGCCCTGTCCTTCATCGGCGGCGAGAACGCCCAGGTGCAGGTCGGCATGCCGCAGGCGGTGACGGGGGTCTTCCAGGGCCTGCTGCTGTTCTGGGTGCTGGCCTGCGACGTCCTCATCACCTACCGCATCATCGTCGGCGCACGCCCGACGATGGCCACCCAGCAGGGCTGAGACCTTGGACCAGATCAGTGCCAGCCTCCTCACCGTCGTCGCCGCCGCCACCCCCCTCCTGCTGGCAGCGCTGGGCGAGCTCGTCGTCGAGCGGGCGGGCGTGCTGAACCTCGGCATCGAGGGCATGATGCTGGGTGGTGCGGTGATCGGCTTTGCCACGACGCTGCTTACCGGCAGCGGCACGCTCGGCATCGCCGCGGCGGCGCTGGCCGGCGCCATCATGGCGCTGCTTTTCGCCGTGCTCACCCTGACGCTGCTGGCCAACCAGGTGGCGACCGGGCTTGCCCTCACCATCTTCGGGATCGGCCTCAGCGCGCTGGTCGGCGCCGGCTTCGTCGGGACACCCGTGCCGCGCCTGCCGCGCCTCGACATCCCGGGCCTGAGCGAGATCCCGCTGATCGGGCCTCTCGTCTTCGGCCAGGACGCGCTGGTCTATCTCTCCTGGGCGCTCACCGTCGCCATCGCCTTCTTTCTCGCCCGCACCCGTGCCGGGATGATCCTCCGCGCGGTCGGCGAGAACCACGAGGCGGCGCACGCCATCGGCTATCCCGTGATCCGCATCCGCTACATGGCCGTGATGTTCGGCGGTGCCATGAGCGGGCTCGCCGGTGCCTATCTCTCGCTCGCCTACACGCCGATGTGGGTCGAGCAGATGACGGCCGGACGCGGCTGGATCGCGCTGGCGCTCGTCGTCTTCGCCGCCTGGCGGCCGTGGCGGCTCGTGATCGGCGCCTACCTCTTCGGCGGGGTCACGATCCTGCAGCTCTTCGCCCAGACGACGGGAGCCATCCACGTCCCCGCCCAGGTCATGTCGATGCTGCCCTACCTCGCGACGATCCTTGTCCTCGTCCTGATCTCGGCCGGGCCATGGAAGGGCCGGCTGAACGCGCCGGCCTGCCTGGGTCAGCCCTTCCGGCCGACGGTCTGACCGCCGGGCCGGAAGGCACGCTGCCGCGCTTTTGCCGGATCACGGCCAGGGGCGCTGCGACCTGACGAAATCGACGAAGGCGCGCAGGGGAGCTGGAAGGTAGCGACGGCCCGGATAGTAGAGAAACGGCCCGGAGAAGCATTGCCACCAAGGCTCCAGCAAGGGCTCCAGGGCGCCACTGTCGCGGTAGGGGCGCAGCCAGTCCTCGAACAGGTGGATGATGCCGCTGCCGGCGACCGCCGCATCGACGGCGAGGTCGGTTGCGGCACCGGCGCGGACGATGAGCGGGCCGGTCGGCTCCACCTTCACGACCTCCCCGCCGCGCTCGAACTCCCAGGCGGTCATGGCACCGCTCGAGAAGCGACTGCGCAGGCACGCGTGGGTGAGGAGATCGCGCGGATGATCCGGGCGGCCGTGCCGGTCGAGATAGGCCGGCGAGGCCGCGGTCGCGAAACGCTGCTCACGCGGCCCGATGGGCACGGCGATCATGTCCCGCTCGAGCCGCTCGTCGTAGCGGATCCCCGCATCGCAGCCGGCGGCCAACATGTCGACGAAGCTGTCCTCGGCGACGATCTCGAGGCGGATGTCGGGATAGGCGGCAAGGAACGGCGGCACGATGCGGGGCAGTACGAGGCGCGCCGCGCTGACCGGCACGTTCAGCCGGAGCGTGCCTGCCGGCCGGTCGCGGAAGCCGTTGACCACGTCCAGCGCCGCCTCGACCTCCCCCAGCGCCGGACCGAGCCGATCCCGGAGCAGCACACCGGCTTCGGTCGGCGCGACGCTGCGCGTGGTGCGGTTGAGCAGCCGGACGCCGAGCCGGCTTTCGAGCCTGCGCACGGCTTCGCTGAGGCTGGAGGCGCTGGTGCCGGTTGCCCGTGCGGCGTCGCGAAAGCCGCTTGAGCGTGCCACCGCGACGAACGCCGTGAGGTCGCCAAGATCCGCAGCCATTGTTCGCCTTCTCGAACGGCCTGTGCCGATTGCGCCCGGTTATCGCGCGCGATGATGCCGTCTACATGGACGGTCGATCCAGAGGAGACAGGTCATGATCGAGATCAGCAAGGCTGGAACGTTCGCGCTCGGCGGCCGCACTGTGAGGCGTCTGGGATACGGCGCGATGCAGCTCGCCGGACCGGGGGTGTTCGGACCGCCGGAGGACCGGGAGGGCGCGCTCGCGGTGCTGCGCGAGGCCGTGGCGAGCGGCGTGAACCATATCGACACGAGCGACTTCTATGGCCCCCACCTCACCAATCAGCTCATCCGCGAGGCGCTGCACCCCTATCCCGAGGACCTGGTGATCGTCACCAAGCTCGGCGCGCGACGGGGCCAGGACGCGTCCTGGAACCCGGCCTTCTCGGCCGAGGACCTGACGAGCGCGGTGCACGACAATCTGCGCAACCTCGGCCTGGACGTGCTCGATGTCGTCAATCTGCGCCTCATGTTCGGCGTCCATGGGCCTGCCGAGGGTCCGATCGAGGCGCCGCTCGCGGTTCTGGCCGAGCTGCAGCGGCAGGGCCTGGTGCGTCACATCGGGCTGAGCAACGTCACGCCCAGGCAGATCGCGGAAGGGCGCCGGATCTGCGAGATCGTCTGTGTGCAGAACCACTACAATCTTGCGCATCGCGACGACGATGCGCTGATCGACGAGCTCGCTGCCGCGGGCATCGCCTATGTGCCCTTCTTCCCGCTCGGCGGCTTCACGCCGTTGCAGTCGACGGCCCTCTCGACTGTCGCCGAGAGGCTCGGTGTCACGCCGATGCAGGTGGCGCTGGCCTGGCTGCTCCAGCGCGCACCCAACATCCTGCTGATTCCCGGCACCTCATCGGTCGAGCATCTGCGCGAGAACCTCGCGTCGGCCAGCCTGGAGCTGTCGGGCGACGCGGTGGCCCTGCTGGATCAGATCGCGGCCGGCGTCTCGCCGGCCTGACCGTCGCCGCCAGGACGCCTCACTTGCCGGCGACGCCCCAGATCTCGAGATATTTCTCTTTGTAGCCGCTGCTCGGGATGAAGGTGTTCTTGTCGCCGCCCTCGGAGTCGACATTGTCGTGCGTGACAAGGAAGGGCGGCTGGAGGAAGCCGCTCGGCGGCTGCTTGTGGAAAGCCCGGTTGAACTCGTCGATCGCCTGGTAGGCCTGGAGCTCGAAGGGCTCGGAGACGGTGACCGTCTGATAGGCGTCACCCTCGCGGATGCGATCATAGGCCGAGCGGTTGCCATCCGCGCCCACGAGCTTCACGGCGCTCGGGTCCACGCCACCGGCGCGAAGCGCGGGCACCGCGAAGTCGAAATCATTGTCGCCCACGGAGGTGACGTAGAGCGGGAGACCAAAACGCTGGACCCAGCTCGTCGTCAGCGCCGGCATCCGCTCGGCCGCCTGCGAGGCCGGGAAATTGACATAGTCCAGCACCTTGCAGCCGCTGCAGCTCTCGATGCGCTTGCGGGTGGCGGTCGATTTGGTCTGGGCGATCGCATACTCGTTGTGGGTGATCACGACGACTTTCGCCGTGCCCCCCGAATCGGCGATGGCCCAGTCTGCCTCGGCCTGCCCGATCTCGATCGGGTCCTGGCTGATGTTGACGAAGAGATGGAGATCGGGGTGCGGCCCCGGGTCGGCAGCCGCATGCAGGCCGATGAAGACGACGCCCTTGGCCACGCCCGACTCGATGGGCGCCTGCAGGCTCGCCGCATCGGCGCACATAGCCACACCATCCGGGTTGAGGGCGATCCCCTGGTTCATGCCCTCGACCCAGCCCGTGGGGCTGCCGTGGCCGTCGATGACCGTGACGCTCCAGCCGATCTTCTGGGCCGCCTCCTTCATGTAGACGCCATAGAGACGGCAGATGTCGTTCTGCTCGTCGCCCGAGAGGTAGGCGATCTTCTTGCCCGGCTCCGGCTTGGGTGCCGAGGTGGGGCCGGTCCAGACGTTCTGCGGGCCGGTGACCTTGGCGATCGTCGCCTTGGCCGCGGCCACCATGTCCTCGGCCCGCGCTGCGGATGGCCCGAGCGCCGCGGTGGCGGACAGACAAAAGGCCGTGCCGAGGCACAGCCCGGTCAGAAGCTTGCTTCTCACGTTTGTCTCCCTGATTGCGGGCTCCGTGCGGCGGGCGCGATGGCGCCGCCATGGCCGGTCCCGTACTTTCGGGCCATTGTGCAGTCTACTGGTCTGATAGGTCAATCCACTCCAAGACGGTGGACCGGCCCCGGCGGGCTTCCGCGATGCAGCGTGCCGCGATATGACTGATGCATGATCGGCGCCGGGCGCCGTATGCCCGCCACCCTCAACCGAGGAAAAAGCTCGATGAGCCAACTCGTCCTCAGCCGCCGTGGGCTGCTCGGCGCGGCCGCAGCTACGGGTGCCCTCTCGCTCGCTGGCCGAGACGCCAAAGCAGCCGACAAGCTCAAGGCCGCCTGGATCTATGTCGGCCCGATCGGCGACTACGGTTACAGCTACCAGCACAATCAAGGCCGCTTGGCCGTCGACAAGGCCATGGGCGACCAAGTGAAGACGAGCTTCGTCGAGAAGGTGCCGGAAGGCCCCGACGCCGAGCGCGTGCTGCGTCAGCTGGCGACGAGCGGCAACGAGCTCATCTTCGCCACCTCGTTCGGCTTCATGGATTCGGTGATCCGCGTCGCCAGCCAGTTCCCGAAGATAAAATTCGAGCACGCCACGGGCTACAAGCAGGCGAAGAACGTCAGCATCTACAATGCCCGCTTCTACGAGGGCCGCGCCGTCATCGGCAACATGGCCGGCCACATCACCAAGTCCGGAACGGTGGGCTACATCGTCTCCTTCCCGATCCCCGAGGTCGTGATGGGCGTGAACAGCTTCATCCTCGCGGCCCAGAAGGTGCGCCCCGACATCAAGGTGAAGCTGGTCTGGGTCAACAGCTGGTACGATCCGGGCAAGGAGGCGGACGCGGCCAAAGTGCTGATCGACCAGGGTGCAGATGTGATCGCCCAGCACACCGACTTGCCGGCGGCGCTGCAGGTGGCCCAGGAGCGTGGCGTGGTGGGCTTCGGCCAGTCCTCCGACATGCAGCAAGTTCGCGCCCGAGGCGCAGCTCACCGCCATCGTCGACGACTGGGCGCCCTACTATCTGCAGCGCTGCAAGGACGCGCTGGCCGGCACCTGGAAGTCCGAGAACATCTGGTGGGGCCTGAAGGAGGGGATGGTCGAGATCGCCCCCTATGGCCCCAAGGTGACACCCGAGGTCGCGTCGGCGGCCGACAAGGTCAAGGCCGACATCATCGCCGGCACGCTCCATCCCTTCACCGGCCCGATCAAGGACCAGAAGGGTAACCTCCAGGTGCCGGCCGGCCAGCACGCGACGGACGAGCAGATGCTCAAGATGGACTGGTGGGTGCCGGGGGTCGAGGGCCAGCTCAGCTAGGGCGCCGATCGGGCCCGGCAGCGGCCAGCGCCGCCGCGTCCTGCCGCGCTCGCTGGACTGTGCCGGCGAGCGCTCTATTCTGCTCCTCCTGATTGGCTCGTGCGGCCGAGGGAGCGGTGGAGGGCAGATGATGACGGCGCGACTGGTCATAGGCTTCGTCGCCGGGTTCCTGTCGGTGCCGATCTTCCAGCAGGGGCTACTGGCCCTGCTGCATGCCGCGGGCGTCGTCCCCAGCCCGGCCTGGCCCATGGAGCCCACCGGGCCCTTCGGTGTGCCCAAGACCATCGACTACGCGTTCTGGGGCGGCGTCTGGGGCATGGTCTATGCGCTGATCGAGCCCCGCCTCGTGCCGCGCCTCGGCGTCTGGCTCTCCGGGCTCCTGTTCGGGGCGATCGGGCCGGTGCTGGTGCTTCTCTTCGTCGTGATCCCGCTCAAGGGCGGGCCGATGGGCGGCGGCTTTCCTCTTCCCGTTCTCCTCCTCATCATCGTGCTGCACGCGGTCTTCGGCCTCGGCACGGCCTTCTTCTTCTGGCTCGGCCGGCGCTCGAGCGGCTCGCGCGAGCCGGCTGTCCCCTAGGGTCCGCAAGGCGAGCCGCACTCCTCTTCACGTCGGCGTCGATCGGGAGCTGGTCCGCTCTGGCCTCGCCCGGCCGCATGCCGAAGCGGCGGTGGAAGGCGCGGCTGAAGGCGCTCTCCGACTGATAGCCGATCCCGGCCGCGATCTCAGCCAGGGGAAGGGTCGTCGCCGACAGCTCGCGCCTCGCGAGCTGCAACCTCAGCTCGGCGAGGAAGGCCAGCGGCGCCATCTCGGCCATCCTCCGGAACATGCGCACCAGGCTCGCACGCGAGGCGTTGGCGCGGCCCGCCAGCTCATCGAGCGACCAGGCGCGGCCCGGCTCCGCCAGCATGGCGGCGACGGCCCGACCGGCCTGTGGGTGCCCGAGCAGGCGCAACATGCCATCCGAGGTGCGCTCCCGCTCGAGATGGTTGCGCACCACCATGACCAGCAACGCGCTGGCGAGGTCCGCGGCCACGGCGGCAGCGCCCGGACGCGCGGCGTCGAGCTCTTCCTTGATCAGCGTGACCAGCTGTCCCACACGGTCCGCGTCCGGTCCCTGCGCCGCCGCCACCACGATCGCCTCAGGCAGGGCGCTGAGCACGACATTCTGCGGCGCCTTCTCGAATCTGCAGCCGCCCGCAGACGAGCTCGGTGTCGGGCTCGCTGTCGGTGTTCGACTTGACGAGGATGCCACCCATCGGCCGCATCCTGATGCCGAACGATCCTTCGGCGCCGGCCGGCGTCGTCGGCCCCCGCACGACATGTCGGCTGCCACGCGGAAGCAGCGCCACGTCGCCGGCCTCGAGCCGGATCGACCGGCCCAGCCCGATCAGGTCGACGATGCAGGCACCGACGGTCACGATATGGAACGGTGCCCAGTTTCTGAGCTCGGCCGGGTGATCGCTGGCCCACTGCGCTCCGAAGCGGCACAGATGCTGCACCTCGGGCCGCACCCGCAGGAGCGGCGCCAAGCCGCTCAGGCTGTCGAACGATCCTGCTTCCGGCATCCGCGACCCTTCCGCGAGATGTGATCCGTCCAGCACCGATGTTGAGCCGCCCGGTCATTCGACGCCTGGACTGTTCGCACTACCATGCAATTCACGGACCAACCTCGAGGAAGACGGTTGCGATGCTCGGTCAGCATTCAGGCTGCAAGCGGCCAACGACCCGGACCGGTGACGTCTCCCGCTCGTTTCCGACAGCTCGTGCCGCTACAACGTCTCCGGGCGACTGGGCCGACGATGGCGCGACCGGGCGCTTCCGCCGGAGCATAGGGTCTCTCTCGATCCGGACAAGGATGAGACGCGCTGTTCCACGAACCGCCGCCTTGCGTGACGCCATTCCTGTCGAGGGCGTCCGTCATCCAGACCAACCCCCGGCGACACCAACGGCCCGAATCAGAATAGAAAACGACATACCCATCTCCGAGTCGAACTGAGGAAGACAGCATGCCGACGATCACGACCAAGGACGGCACGACGATCTACTACAAGGACTGGGGCACGGGGCAGCCCGTGGTCTTCAGCCATGGCTGGCCGCTGAGCGCCGATGCCTTCGAGGACCAGATGTTCTTCCTGGCCTCGAACGGGCTATCGCTGCATCGCCCATGACCGCCGCGGGCACGGCCGCTCGAGCCAGCCCTGGCAGGGCAACGATCTGGACACCTACGCCGACGATCTCGCCGAGCTCGACCCAGGCCCTCGACCTCAAGGACGCGATCCATGTCGGGCCACTCGACCGGTGGCGGCGAGGTCACCCGCTATATCGGCCGCCACGGCACCGAGCCGCGTCGCCAAGGCGGTGCTGATCGGCGCCATCCCGCCGCTGATGCTGAAGACGCCGGCCAATCCGGGCGGCCTGCCGATCGACGTGTTCGACGGGCTCCGCAAGAGCGTGCAGGCCGACCGCTCGCAGTTCTGGACCGATCTCAGCCTGCCTTTCTACGGCTACAACCGGCCGGGTGCCAAGGTCTCGGAAGGTGTGCGCCAGTCGTTCTGGCTGCAGAGCATGATGGCCGGCTTCCCCGCCTCCTATTTCTGCATCAAGGCCTTCTCCGAGACGGATCTGACCGAGGACCTCAAGAAGATCGACGTGCCGACCCTGATCCTGCACGGCGACGACGATCAGATCGTCCCGATCGGCGCCTCGGCCATGCTGTCCTCGAAGATCGTCAAGGACGCGCAGCTCAAGGTCTATGAGGGCGCCCCGCACGGCATGTGCACGACGCTGAAGGACCGTGTGAACGAAGACCTGCTGGCCTTCATCAAGGCGGAAGCCTGACGCGGCCGGCAGCGTCAACGGACGGAGACAACCCATGTCCAAATCGCTCGACCGCAAGGTGGCCGTTGTCACCGGCGGCAGCACCGGCATCGGTCTCGGCATCGCGAAGCGCTTCGTATCCGAAGGGGCTTCGGTCGTGATCACGGGTCGCCGCCCGGCCGAACTGGATGCCGCCGTACACGAGATCGGCACGGGCGCGTCCGCCGTTCGCGCGGATGTCTCGCGCCTTGCCGACTTGGACGGGCTCTTCGATCAGGTGAAGGCTCGCCATGGCCATATCGACATACTCGTCGCCAATGCCGGCGGCGGCGAGCTAGCAGCGCTTGGCGACATCACCGAGGAGCATTTCGACCGGACGTTCGACATCAACGTCAAGGGCGTGCTCTTCACCGTCCAGAAGGCTTTGCCGCTCCTTGGCGACGGCTCATCCGTCATCCTCACCGGCTCGACCACATCCGTCCTCGGCGGCCAAGCCTTCAGCGTCTACAGCGCGACGAAGGCCGCCGTCCGCAACTTCGCACGAAGCTGGACTCACGACCTTAAGGGCAAGGGTATCCGGGTCAATGTCCTGAGCCCCGGTCCGATCAGGACACCGGGCCTCCTCGGTCTGGCGCCGCCCGATCAGCAACAAGCCTTGCTCGACATGTTCGCAGCGAAGGTCCCGCTCGGCCGTATCGGCGATCCGGACGAGATCGGCAAGGCGGCCGTGTTCCTCGCCTCCGATGCCTCGAGCTTCGTCAACGGCATTGAGCTCTTCGTTGATGGCGGCGAGGCTCAGATCTGAGTTGATCGAGAACTAGCGCCCGCCAGGTTGCACCCACAATGAGGGGCGGGTTTGAACTAAACAGGCGATTTTCGAGGTCTACCCAGGCGCTTCGAACGCGCCTTGAGGGAGGGATTAGCGGGCAAGCTATTGTCCTTCACATGCAGGCGTAGTGCTCAAGCGCCTGTGAGCACCAGCGAGGAGAGGCCTGATGGCCACAATCGCACTCGACCGCGGGTCGTCTGCAGCCAGCACCGGCTCGGTCACCCATCACCGCACGGCCATGATCGACGGGGTCAACATCTTCTACCGCGAGGCCGGCCCAGCCGACGCGCCCGTTCTCCTGCTGCTGCACGGCTTTCCGACGTCGTCGCACATGTTCCGCAACCTGATCCCGGCCCTGGCGGACCGCTATCACGTGCTCGCCCCCGACTATCCGGGCTACGGTCAGAGCGCCATGCCCGACCGCGCCAGCTTCAGATACACGTTCGATCGCTTTGCGGAGCTCGTGGACGGCCTTCTCGACCACCTCGGCGTCAAGCGCTTCGCGATGTATGTCATGGACTATGGGGCGCCGGTGGGCTGGCGGCTGGCGCTCAAGCACCCGGAGCGGGTCACCGGCTTGATCGTGCAGAACGGCAACGCCTACGAGGAGGGGCTGAAGGAATTCTGGGATCCGATCAAGGCCTATTGGGCCGACGGATCGCTGGCCCGTCGTGAGGCCCTTCGCATCCTGGCGGCGCCGGAGACGACGAAGTTCCAGTACACGGACGGCGTCGCCGACGTGAGCCGGGTGTCGCCGGACAACTGGATCCACGACCAGGCGCTTCTGGACCGCCCAGGCAACGCGGAGATCCAGCTCGACCTTTTCTATGATTATCTGACCAACCTGCCGCTATATCCGGTTATCCAAGCCTATTTTCGCGAGCACCAGCCGCCGACGTTGATCGTCTGGGGCAAGAACGACAAGATCTTCCCGGCCGACGGTGCGCATCCCTACAAGCGCGATCTGCCGGACGCAGAGCTCGACCTCATCGATACCGGGCATTTCGCCCTGGAGGACAAAGCGGACGAGATCGTTCCGCTGATTCGTGACTTCCTCCACCGACGGGTCGCCACGAGTTGACGCCGGTCCCCGACCAGCAGCGCCCACCGGTCGTGGATTTGGAAAGGTGGACATGGTCTGGCGGCGCTCCGGAACGCCCGCCAGCGAGGGCCAACGCGCAGCATGCGTCGCCGGCCGCGAGGCCGATGTGAAGGACAATGACCTAGGCTTCGCTCGGCCTGCGCAGCGAGCATGCCGGCAGCCCACACAACGGAGGAACAGGCGATGACGCTCGTCCACCGACATGCGATCTCGCGGCGCGGCTTCTGCACGTGCTGCCTCTCTGCGTCGGCGCTGGCCGCGACCGGCGGCTGGCTCACGCCACACCAGGCCTTCGGCGCGGCACAAGGCATCGTCGAGCTGATCGAGGCCGAGGCGGCCAGGACGCCGATCAGGATCCACCGGCTCCGCGGCAATATCGCGGTGCTCGAGGGCTCGGGCGGCAACATCGCCGTCCTGAGCGGGCCTGACGGCAAGGTCATGGTGGATGCCGGCATCGCCGTGTCGCGCCCACAGGTCATGACTGCCCTCCTGGATCTGGGCCCCGAGCCCGTCACCCATCTGATCAACACCCACTGGCACTTCGATCACGCCAGCGGCAATGCATGGGTGAGCGAGCTGGGCCCCGTCATCATCGCCCAGGAGAACACGCGCAAGCATCTGGCGACCATGCAGCGCGTCGAGGACTGGAGCTACGACTTCCCGCCCATGCCCGCAGCGGCTCTCCCGACCGAGCTGTTCGCCACCAAAGAGGAGCTCCAGCTCAACGGCACCCGATTGGCGCTGAGTCACTACGCCCCTGCCCATACCGACAGCGACATCGGCGTGCATTTCATCGAGCCCGACATCCTGCACACAGGCGACACCTACTGGAACGGCGTCTACCCGTTCATCGACTATTCGACCGGCGGCAGCATCGACGGCTCGATCCAGGCCGCCGAGGCTAATCTCGCACTCACGACCGACAAGACGATCATCGTCCCGGGCCACGGCCAGCCGGTCAGCAACCGCGCCGAGCTCCGGGCCTTCCGTGACATGCTGGTGGCGATCCGCGCCAACGTCGGCGGCCTCAAGAAGCAGGGGAAATCGCTCGAGGATGTCATCGCGGCCAAGCCTACCGCCGCCTACGACGCCAAATGGGGCCAGTTCGTCATCAGCCCCGATTTCTTCACGCGCCTCGTCTATGAGGGTGTGTGATGACGGACCGATCCGCACCGGAAAGAGCACCGATGATGGCGCCGTGGCTCGGGTCGATGCCGCAGGTGGTCAAGGCCCTGGGCGAGGAGCCGGTGTTCGGCCCGGGCGAGAGGGTCAGGGTAGCGACGCGGGCGCCGGTCGGCCACTACCGTGTGCCGATCTATCTGCGCGGCAAGGAGGCGCTGGTCGAGGCGGTGATCGAGCCCGCCGGCATCGACAATGAGGAGGAGGCCTTCGGCCGCAATGCCGGCTCGAGGCGCCACTACTACCGGATCGCCGTGCCGCTCGCCGAGCTCTGGCCGGGCTATGCCGGATCGGCCGCGGACGGCCTACGCATCGAGGTTTTCGAGACCTGGCTCGAGAAGGCTTGATCATGCACGACCACGATCATCCGCACGACCCGATCGAGGCGCCCGACGAGGCGCCCGGCTACTACGAGGTCATGGAGACGGCCGTCCGCGAGCTTCTGATCGAGAAGCGGCTCATCGGCCCGCAGGAGATCCGCCGCCAGATCGAGGTTCTGGACTCGCGCTCACCGGCGCTGGGCGCCAAGGTGGTGGCGCGGGCGTGGGTCGACCCCGCCTTCCGGGCACGTCTCCTCGAGAACGGCCGCGCCGCCTGCGAGGAGCTGGGCATCAGCTTCTATGACGACACCGGGCTCATCGTCCTCGAGAACACCCCGGCGGTGCACAACCTGATCGTCTGCACCCTCTGCTCCTGCTATCCGCGACCGGTCCTGGGCCTGCCGCCCGACTGGTACAAGCTCAAGCCCTACCGCGCCCGCGCCGTCATCGAGCCCCGGGCTGTGCTGGCCGAGTTCGGCACCATCATCCCGGACGAGGTCGAGATCCGCGTCAGCGATTCGACCGCCATGGTCCGCTACCTGGTGCTGCCCATGCGCCCCGACGGCACCGAGGAGCTCAGCCCGGACGAGCTGGCGGCGCTCGTCACCCGGGACGCCATGATCGGCGTCGTCCCGGTCGAGCCGCCGGGCCGCACCGCATAGACGCACCCACCGGCGCTGCAACGCGCAGCCTGCGACCGAGGAAACGTTGATGACAGCGACCAACCGCGACCCCGGCTCCGACCGCAACGCCCCGCCCGTCACCCACCACCGGACGGCGACCGTCGACGGCGTCTCGATCTTCTACCGCGAGGCCGGCCCAGCCGACGCGCCCGTCTTCCTGCTGCTGCACGGCTTCCCGACCTCGTCGCACATGTTCCGCAACCTCATCCCGGCCCTGGCCGACCGCTATCACCTGATCGCCCCGGACTATCCGGGCTACGGCCAGAGCGACATGCCCGACCGCGCCGGCTTCACCTACAGCTTCGACCGTTTCGCCCTGCTGGTGGACGGGCTGCTGGAGCAGCTCCACGTCGAGCGTTTCGCCATGTACGTCATGGACTATGGGGCACCGGTGGGCTGGCGGCTGGCGCTGAAACATCCCGAGCGCGTCACCGGCCTCGTCGTCCAGAACGGCAACGCCTACGAGGAGGGCCTCAAGGAGTTCTGGGACCCGATCAAGGCCTACTGGGCGGATGGCTCGGACACCCACCGCCAGGCTCTCATGGGACTGGTGGCCCTGGACGTGACGAAGTTCCAGTACACGGACGGCGTGGCCGACGTCAGCCGCATAGCGCCGGACAACTGGGTCCACGACCAGGCGCTGCTCGATCGGCCCGGCAATGCCGAGATCCAGATGGACATGTTTTATGACTATCGCACCAACCTGCCGCTCTACCCCGCGATCCAGGCCTATTTCCGCGAGCGCAAGCCGCCGACGCTGATCGTCTGGGGCGAGAACGACAAGATCTTCCCGGCCGAGGGCGCCCACCCCTACAAGCGCGACCTGCCGGACCTGGAGTTTCATCTTCTCGACACCGGCCACTTCGCCCTCGAGGACAAGGCTGATGAGATGGTCCCGCTGATCCGGGATTTCCTCGACCGCAGGATCGCACGGTCATGACCGGCACCGAGGCGCTGCTGAAGCGGCTGCCGAACGACATCGGCGGCCTCGAGGCCGGCCCGGTCGAGCGGGTCGAGCACGAGCTGCTGCCCTGGGAGAAGCGCTGCCACGCCCTGGCCGACGTGCTGGACTTCCACAAGATCATCAACACCGAGGAGAAGCGCCGCGGGGTCGAGCAGCTGGGCAGCGACCTCGTGGGCAAGCTCACCTACTACGAGCGCTGGATCGCCGCCTTCGCCAACATCCTCTTCCAGAAGGGCCTCCTGACGCCGGGGGAGCTGGCGACGAAGATGGACGAGGTCGAGGCGCGCTCCCGGGCGCCGCGCCAGGGCGCCTGACCCATGGACCATCCAGCCATGAGCATCGAGGGTCTGACCACCATCCGGAGCGCCTTCGGCCCCGAGGAGACGGCGAGCCGGCTCGAGGCGGCGCTGAAGGCCAAGGGCAATGCCATCCTCGCCAGGATCGATCATGCGGCTGCGGCCGAGCAGGCGGGCCTTACCCTGGATCCCACTTTGCTCCTCGTCTTCGGCAATCCGCGCGTCGGCACGGCCCTCATGCAGGCCTGCCAGACCGCGGGGATCGATCTGCCGATGAAGGCGCTTGTCTGGCAGGATTCCTCCGGACAGACTTGGCTCTCCTACAACGAGCCGGGCTGGATCGCGGAGCGGCACGGGGTCGCCGCCGAGGTCGCACTCGACGCTGGATGGGATGGCGAAAGCCGTCGCAGCCGTCTCCAGGGAGGCTGCGGGTGCCGGCGACGGGGATCCTGCGGCGCACAACGACCGTTCCTGATGGGCGACCCTCAATATCCAAGGGAGAGACGATCATGACCGCAAGCGAGGCCAAGGGACGGCGCATGGCGCCGCTGGCCACCCCGACCGGCCTTGGCGCCAACGCGGCCAAGGACGTGGCGGGTGCCATGAACACGCTGCTCGCCGACGTCTTCGCGCTCTATCTGAAGACCAAGAACTTCCACTGGCATGTGTCGGGGCCGCACTTCCGCGACTATCACCTGATGCTGGACGAGCAGGGCGGCGAGCTTCTCGCCATGACCGACGACATGGCGGAGCGGGTGCGCAAGCTCGGCCAGACGACGCTGCGCTCGATCGGCCAGATCGCCAAGCTGCAGCGCGTCGCCGACAACGACGCCGACTTCGTGACGGCCGAGGACATGCTGGCCGAGCTGCGCGAGAACAACATGGAGCTGGCCGCGCGCATGCGCGAGACGCACAATGTGTGCGACGAGCACGGCGACGTGGCGACCGCGAGCCTGCTCGAGAACTGGATCGACCAGACCGAGAAGCGCATCTGGTTCCTCTTCGAGGCCGGCCGCCGCTAGGCCACGCGTCGCGGGGCCGGGCCCAACGAGCCCGGCCCTCGTTCCCGAAGGCTTTTCACGATCGGAGGCCGGGCGGGCGACAACGCGCCCGGCGCGTCGCCCCTGCCCTTACGGCCCGAGAGGTTTTCGCCCGGCTATTCTTCTCGGGCCGTCGGGCTCGGGCGGGTCGCCCAGCTCGGCCAGGCGCTTCTCGATGCGCCCGATGATCCAGTCCGCCAAGGCCGGGTTGTCCCGGCCCAAGGTGGCGAGCGGTGAAAGAAAACCGGCGGAGGCGGGGTCGCCAGCGTCGCCGGGGGGAATTTCGTCACGTGTCGCGACCGGCTCCTCGATGGGAGCCCCGGTCGCTGCAGGCCTCGAGTCTCGGCGCTGATGAGAATAGCCTCACCCGCTTGGGCGGGGAGGAAGTCGACGAGGCGGTTGATGGCCTCCTGCGCCGGCCCAAGCGGATGCTGGCCATAGCCCTGCATCGTCTCGGGCGACGAGCCGGCGGGTGAGGGTGTGTCCCGCCGCTCGTAGGGATGGCGCACCTTGTCGAAGCTCTCGACGACCAGCTTGACGAGATGCCTTACCGGATGGCGGGCTCGGTTCGCCTGATAGACGACGAAGAGCATCGCGCGGCGGTCGCCGACGTCGATGAGGCTCGAGAGCTCAACCCACGCCGTCTCGAACAGGCGGGCCTGACGCTCGGCGAGCGGCAGACTACGGACAGCAGCGTACTGGTCGACGAGGCGGGAGAGTTCCCCGTCGGTGACGAAGGCCTCGATGTCTGCCTCGGTTGCCGTGTCGAGCCTTCTGATCTCGGCCGGGGAGAGACCGGCGGCGAGACGTCGGGCGAGCCGGCACGGACGGGTGCCGGGCATCTTGATGGGAGAGCGGGTGAGCACGCGAGGCATGTGAGACTATCTATCGGATCATATACCTACTGTCAACCATAGATTGATTCTTTCTTTTGTCACTCACGCGCCGCTCTCCGGCAGCTTGCGCAGTGAGCGAGCGGTCGAGGGCGCCTAATCGGTATCCAGACGGCGGTCTTCCGCCTCGTACAGACGCGACATCTCGGCCGCGAACGCGGCGCGCAACGACGCCCCCTCGTCCTCCGGCAGCCAGCCGGCGATCGAGTTGAAGCGCAGCTCCGCGAGGGTCGTCTGCGTCAGGTCCGGCCAGGGCAGAGCCTCGGCCGCCTGAACCCGTGCGAGCGTGGCCGTCAGCTCCGCGCGCACGCGCTCGACGAGCTCGGGTGGCGCCTCCTGGAACGCCGAGTGCGCCGGCCTGCCCCCTTGCGGCTGGCCACGGCTGAAGAGGTCGAGCTGCGAATTGGTCATGGGCAGAGCATACCCGCCCGTCCCCCGGCTCCGCCAGCCTTGCAGTGCGTCCCAGCCTTCGGCCATGGTGGCGCTGATGACATCGACATGGCGCCAGACCGATCTTCCAGAGCTCGTCGCCGCCGCTCTCTTCCTCGCCGGCGACGGCGGCCAGACGGCGCTGGTGTGAGGGGGCTGGCGGCTCGAGGGCCCGGGTTCGCCTACCCCCTTGTCTGCTATGAAGCCTCGGCGCGCCCACGTGGTGTAGCAGTGCTGCAGCAACGGGGAAATTGAGTGGAGCGTCACCGCAATTCTACATGCTGGGGGAGGAGTGGCATCCCCTAGAGAAGTAGTCGGCGCCGCCGCGTCATCAACGCTACACCTGTCCGACATAAAAGTACAACCTATGCAACAATAAGATTAAGGTCAGGCGTCAGAGTTCGACACCATCCTTTACCATACGCGTCCGCACTTTAAAGCTGTAGTGTCGAACGTGACCCCGTATGTTATCCGTTACGGAGATAAGCTCATCTTCCTCGTTAACCAGATTAATATCAAGGATCACCTGATTCTCTATCTCCTGGCTGAGCAGAGGGACCAGAAATCTCCGGGCGTCCTGAGGCACATACCGGAGGAAAAACGCGAAGTGAACTGTGGAATACTTCTCATCCGGCCGCCTTGGGTAGTAATCGAAGTCGCCAAAGAATGCCGCATTCGGCAGCTCATCGTACCAATTGCATGTGTGTTCAATAAATTCTATCGTAGCATCGGCTTGGTCGTAGGGCTTTCCCCTACCGCTGATCACGCGCCCTTGGCAGGAGATCGAGTGGATAATAGCACGTTCGGCATGCACCTCGTACTGCGCTGTTGAGAGCAAGACGGAAATATAGGCGCCATAATCCTCGTCTTCACGGCGACCAATCTTAAGGACACGGCCATACATATGATCCAAGTATCGCGTATCAAACATCTCAAAAGCGCCCACCGCATAGCCCCGTAGCTCTGAAATGTCTAGCTGTCTGAGTTCAACGCCAAGAAGACGGCCTACGGCTGGGCTATCTGTCGGGGGAGCCCACGCGCCAACAAGACCCAACTTTGCTCGAATAATACGATGGTGGTCGTCTGCTTCCGCTACCTGACAGCGAATCGCCTCGAAGGCGTCACCATCAACTGCCAGCGTCGCCTTGACGGGCTCCACTTCCACGGTCTCGCCGTCAAGATCCAGTAGCTCTGGCTGAACTCCTGCGTTGACACGTACGAAGCCGCAAGCGTTCTCAACGTCGTACGCGGCCCGAATCTCCTTCAGCCGGCCCGGATCCGGCGGCGATAGGATTTCCAGCCGGACGGGTTATCGTGGAACGCGGACCGGGACTCCCCAGAGGCAGAGATGTCTCCTAGAGGGCCGACTTGGGGATCATCGATCCGGCCGGTAAGAACGAGACTCCAACTTAGACCGACCTCGGCATCGTACGATGTACGGGTGCCTCCTCCTCTTAACAACACCAGTCTGAGATCGCAGCACCTCTTTTCAGATTTATCTTGAGCCATTTATCTGATGCCTTCTACCCGGAAGTTCCCTTGGCCAATCAACCACGGTTTGGGAGCTGCCCCGTTCGTCCTCATCCTACGGACCAACGACTCGAGTATCAATTCGAGGGTATCTGCTCGACGAGAGGCATGAGTTCTCAGATCGAGCCTGACAACGACATGAGCGCACCAGGGGAGCAAGGCCCCGATGGCAAGGGCTGGCCACGCCACGTCAGGAGTCAATGCTCTTGCTGCCCGCGGATCGACGTACTATCCGCTCGGCAGGTGGCCGGGGTAGAGGAGGATATTGGTGTTGACGAGGGGAGCCTCTCAGCGCCCATCCTCGCCGTAAAGGTTCTCGCGTCTGAGGGAGACCTCGTCGTCCCAGGGCTCGTCGTGGAGCGGAAGGTCGAGCTTGGCTTGGCCCGGCGGCCGATGGGGCACCGGCACCTCAAGTGGCGCCGTGTAGTCGCCGGGCGGCACACTCGGCGGCACACGGCCGGTGACCCGACCGTCTCGGTCGACGTGAAGGCTGGCGAGCACCTTGGCCATAGACCGTCTTCCCTTGGAAAGCCGCCTCATTCTATCACTGACGGGCGGCGTCATCCATCGGAGAGGCCTGCCGGGACGTGGCGAGGCTGGCAGCAGCGGGGAAGAGCTTCATCGTCAGGGCGCGCAGGTGCGGCGCGACTTCCAGCTTGACGTCGGAGCTACGCCGACGCTTGGCTCGGCTGCTTTCCGGTCATCGTCGCGAGCTCGGGTATGGATCCTCGGGTCGATGCCCGAGGATGACAGAAAGGAGACTGGATGGCGGGAAGGATCTCCAGGACAGAAAAGAGCCGAACGACAGCACGAAGGGGCAGGCGCTGGCGTGAAGGGGCCCTCGGAAGGGCCCGGAAAAGAGACCGGGGCAGCCGATCGGTCCCCTGCCCGCCGCGCGACGCGGGCGCGATGCGGGGCGGAAGCCCGGCCGCTTCCCGCTCAGCCCATGCTCTTCATCTCGATCCGGATGCCGTGCACCGTCGTGTCGGACTCGTTCAGGACGCGGCCGGGGGGCTGGGGGGCCATGTTGACGACGAGGCAGCCTCGGCCGTCCCAGGCCTGGAGCGCCGTCATCACGTCGCGGTGGGGCGGGAGCCGCTCGCCGTCGGGCGTGATGTCGACGATCGGGGGTGCCAGCTGGTCGAAGACAAAGACAGAGGGCCAGCGGTGATGATGGACCGGCTCCTCGTCCTTGGGCTCGAGCGTGACCTCGAGCACGCGGACCCGGTCGTTCTCGAACAGGACCTTGTGATGCTTCGGCGCCGCCTTCACGGCATCGAGCTCGGGATCCCAGGTCGACGGATTCGACAGATCGGTGTCGCCAGCCATTGCGCGTCCCTCCCTTTTTGCATCGGTCCCAAGCGAGGACCCGTCAGGGTAGCAAGCATCGGGCCCGCGGTCTCGCACAAGCTCGAGAGCGACCGCGGCGCGACCTCGCTACGCAGCGCCGAGACGTGCAGGAAGCCGGCCGGGTCGCGAGCGGTGGGGGCAGGCTCGCGCCCGAGCGCGGCGGGAGACTCAGGGTTGCTTGGGCTCCGATACGCAATCGAACGTCGTGACGAAGAACGTGCCGGTCTTGCTGGCGGCGCTGTTCGAGACGAGGCTCGCGGTCTTGTCCAGCTTCCCGCAATAGCTCTTGGCGCGCGATGTGATGTCGGCCAGCGTGGCCGCGGCGGAATCCCAGCTGTAGCTCACCTGGGCATTGGTGGCCGTGACCACCTTGGGTGACGCCGCGCCGCATCCCGCGAGCGCCAGGATCACGCAACCCAATGCCGTCCGGCGGATCACCATGTCAGTGCCTCTCCCCCAAAAGAATGCTCGTGTCACTGGAAGCTCCGGCGCGACCGCGATCACGGCCGCATGCTTTCTACGCAGGTCCGAGCGAGCCTTCAATCAGCGATAGCCGTGGGCTGCCGGATCTCGCGATCATGGATCATGCCGGGGCGGCTCTCCCGGAAGCCCGCCTTCCCCTCGTCAGGCCTCGGCGCCTTCGGGCTCGATGAAAGGCGCCGCCCCCTCCATGCCGGCGGCGCTGCGCACCAGGCTTTCGAGGATCCTAATGTGGTCGCGCTCGTCCCGGGTGGTCAGGGCGGCGTCGGCCATGGCGGCGGTGCGGTGGGCGAGGTCGGTGATGGCAGGGTGCCAGGACGGGTCGGCCAGGGCCGCCAGCCGCTGGAGCGCCTCGAGGATAGGGCCTGCGATCGAGAGGTTGCCGGCGCCGTGCCGGGCGATCGGCAGGAGGCCCGCTTCGAGAAGATCACCCGGCGCCATGCGGGCCACGCGGACCCTGCCCTCGAGATAGAGCCGGGGCGGCCAGCGGTCGGGCGGCAGGCGTGCCGCGGTCGCATAGATGTCGCCCAGGTGGCGCAGGCAGTCGAGCGCGGTGACGGGGTCGTTGATGCCGGGCGAGAGGGCCTTGGCCGCCACCTGGGCCAGGACCTCGATGCCGATGCGCGGGTCGCGCGTCGTGTCGCGCTCCGCGGACATGACGACGGCGGAACGCAGCCCCCGCTCCACCGCGGCCCGATTGTCGTCGGTGAGGCCGGCCACCTGGGCCAGCGGCTGCAGCGCCGAGGCGAAGTCGCCGGGGCCGACGAGCAGGTCGATCCACACGCCGTGATCCAGCGCGAGATCGCACACGGAGGACACGTCGACGTCGAGCACGAAGCCCGGCCCCTCGGGCCAGACCGGCGCGCCCTCGCCCGGGGCCGACCCCAGCTCGGCCGTGAGCGGCAGCGGCTGGGCCGCCTCGAGATAGTGGTCCAGCGCGTGGCGGGTGGTGATGTGCAGCCGCTCGATCAGCCGGTTGAGCTTGAGCAGGTCGGTGACGTGCGTGATGAGCGCCACGAGCCAGCGAATGAGGAGCAGGGCGGCGCCGATGCCGAGCATGAAGATGAGCGCGCGGCGCCCGCGATCGAGGCTCTGCAGGCCGGTGACGAGGAGCGCGCTGACGCCGAAGACGAAAACGGCGACGAAGGCGCCGAGCGCTGTCTGGACCTTCTGGTCGGCCATCAGCTCCGGCACGGCGCGGGGCGAGCCCTGGGAGCCCACCATGTTGAGCACGAGCATGATGACCGAGAGCGCCACGGTCGTGATGGTGAGGGCACTGCCCGCGACGAGGCTGAGGAGCGAGCGCAGCGCATCGACCTCGGGGGCCGGCAGGCTCTGCAGCCAGCCCTTGGGCACGCCAAGCCATGCGATGAGCGCGACGATCAGGGCCGCGACGATGCTGAAGAGGGTCGGCCGCAGCCAGAGGCTGCCGCGGATCGCCACGGCGGTCCGGACCGCGAGGCCGCGCAGCCAGACGACCGGCGCCCGCAGCAGATGTCGGATGTCGGCCCGCGTCACGCGGGCGCCGGGAGCGGTGGTCTGGTGGATCGGGCGCGCACGGGCCTTGTCCTCGAAAGGGGCTCAGGACGTCTCCCTATCATCGCCGGCTCCGGCGCAGAAGGCCGTGCTGCCCTGTTGCCGCGGCGGTGATGGTGCTGCCGGGCGCGGTCCTCTATGGGAGGGCCGGCCATCCGCTGCCGGGAGGAGACCATGCGGCACCCCTTTCAGCTCAAGAGGCTCCTGATCGCGCTGGCCCTGACGCTGCTGCTGGCGCCGGCCGCGGAGGCCGCCTCGACGGTGCTGCAGGCCCAGCATCTGCCGAGCCGGCTCCTGGGCCGTGCCATCGACTACAATGTCTACCTGCCGGACGGCTACGACAGCGATGCCGGCCGCCGCTATCCCGTCCTCTATCTGCTGCCCGGCACCGACAGCGTGCCGGACGACTGGCTGCACCTGGCGCACCTGCAGGCGCTGGCGGACCGCATGATCGCCGCGGGGCTGGTCGCCCCGCTCCTCATCGTGATGCCGGACGCGGGCAACAGCTGGTACGTCGACAACCCCGACCCGGGCGGCGACGGCCCGGTCGCCACCGCCTATCTGACCGAGCTGATCCCGGGCATCGAGGCCCGCTACCGGGCGCTGGGCCAGCGCGACGGGCGGGCCATCGCCGGGCTGTCGATGGGCGGCTTCGGGGCGGTCCATCTGGGCTTTCTCAGGCCCGACCTCTTCGCCGCGATCGCCAGCATGAGCGGCGCCCTCTATCTCGAGAACCAGCCGCTGACGCGCGAGAACATCGAGGACCTGCACGGCGCCTTCGGCCGCCCCTTCAGCCGCGAGCGCTTCGAGCAGGCGAACCTCTTCACCCGCATCCCGGCCCTGGCCAAGGCGGCGCAGCGGCCGGCGATCTACCTGGCGAGCGGCAATGCCGACTACTACGCCTACGACGTCAACACGCCGCTCTTCTATGTGGCGCTGCGCGGCTCCGGCATCCCGGCGACGATGCACATAGGCCCGGGCGGCCACGACTGGGCCTTCTGGTCGGCCGAGCTGCCGCGCGTGCTGCGCTTCGTCAGCCGGGCCTTCGCCGGCCAGGCCGAACACGAGGGATCCCCTGATCGACACCGTCGCCGACGACGCCTGCCCGCCCTGACGCGGCCTCAGCCCTGTGGGGCGGCGGGCGCTGCCGGCTGCTGCTGCGTGATGCAGTGGATGCCGCCGCCGCCGTGGATCAGGTCGGTGACCTCGAGCTGGGTGATCTCGCGGTCGGGGAAGGCCTGGCCGACGGCGCGGTAGGCGGCCTTGTCGGCGGCGTCGGCGAAGCCCGGCATCACGATGCCGCCGTTGGCGATGTAGAAGTTGATGTAGGAGAGCGTGAGACGGCTGCCGTCGTCGCGCTTCCTGGCCTTGGGCTGGAGGATCGGCAGCACCTCGAGCTGGCGCCCCTTGGCGTCGCTGACGGCCCGCAGCAGCTCGAGATTGGCGGCGAGGCCCTCGTGGTTGGGGTCGGCCGCATCGTCGCTGGCGAGCGCCAGGACGGTGCCGGGCCGTGCGAAGCAGGCGACATTGTCCACATGCCCGCGCGTCTCGTCGTCGACGAGCCCGAAGGGCAGCCAGATGACGCGCTCCACGCCCAGATGGTCCTTCAGCACCGCCTCGGCCTCGGCGCGGCCGAGCCCGGGATTGCGCCTGGGGTCGAGGATCGCCGTCTCGCAGACGAGGCAGGTGCCGTCGCCGTCGACGTGGATGGCGCCACCCTCGGCCACCATCGGCGCCTGGTAGCGTGGCAGGTCCAGATGCTCGAGGATGCGCTGCGCCATCAGCGCGTCCTGGGCGTGGTCCTCGTAGACCTCGCCCCAGCCGTTGAAGCGCCAGTCGACGCCGGCGAGCCGGCCCTCGCCGTCGACGACGAAGGTGGGCCCTGTGTCCCTGGTCCAGCTGTCGTCCTGAGGCATCGGCAGCACCGCGATGCCCGACCCGCAATGGAGCGAGACCGAGGCGGTGAGGTCCGGGCGGACCACCATCGTCACCGGCTCGAAATGCGAGATCGCCTTGGCGACCTCCGCCGTCACCTGACGCGCCGCCTCGAGGCGCGACCCCCACAAGGCCTCACGGCAGGGCCAGGCCATCCAGCAGCGTGCGTGCGGCGCCCATTCCGCGGGCATGGCGAAGCCATCGTGGCGTGGCGTGCTCAAGCCGTCCTCCCCCACCGGTCCCACCCTTGGCGAGGTTGCACGGGATCGACCGTTGACGCAACGCCGCATCGCAAGAGCCCCCCTGGCCGGCCGGCGCCGCGCGCCCTATCCTCAGCCCTGGTCGGACCGAAGCGGGAGCCCAGAACGTGCCGAGCAGCATCGAGCAGCGCCTCAGGAAGCTCGGCATCGAGCTACCAGAGGCGGCAGCGCCAGCCGCCAACTACGTGCCCTTCACCGTCAGCGGCAAGACCGTGCTGGTCTCGGGCCAGCTGCCGCTCGAGGGCGGGCGGCTGACCTTGACCGGCAAGCTCGGCGACGGCGTGCCTCTCGAGGCGGCGCAGGCGGCAGCGCGGCTCTGTGCCGTGAACCTGCTGGCCCAGCTCAAGCGCGCCTGCGACGGCGATCTCGACCGCGCCGGGCGCTGCCTCAGGCTGGGCGGCTTCGTTGCCAGCACCCCCGCCTTCCACGACCACCACAAGGTGATCAACGGCGCCTCGGACCTCATCGTCGAGGCGATGGGCGAGGCCGGCCGGCACGCCCGCTTCGCGGTCGGCGTCGCCGCCCTGCCGATGGACGCGGCGGTCGAGGTCGACGCCACCTTCGAGCTCGCCTGAGCCTTCGGAACCCGATGGACGCGAAGCTGCTCCAAGGCATCCAGGGGATCGAGGCGGCGGCCTGGGACCGGCTCGTGCCGGGCGACGACCCCTTCGTCCGACACGCCTTCCTCGACCTGATGGAGAAGAGCGGCTCGGCCACGACCAGGACCGGCTGGCAGCCGCTTCATCTCGTGCTCGAGGAGGGTGGCCGGTCGATCGGCGCCGTGCCCCTCTATGCCAAGAGCCACAGCTGGGGCGAGTATGTCTTCGACCATGCCTGGGCCGATGCCTTCGAGCGCAGCGGCGGCAGCTACTATCCGAAGCTGCAGGCGGCGGTGCCGTTCACGCCGGTGCCGGGGCCGCGCCTGCTGACCGGCGGCGATCCCGCCATCGGCTCGGCCCTCGCGAGCCGCCCTTGGCGCTCACCGCCAAGGAGACGGGCCTCTCCTCGCTGCACGTCACCTTCTGCAACGAGGCGGACGCGGCGGCGCTGACCGCTGCCGGCTTTCTCGAGCGCCAGGGCATCCAGTATCACTGGCACAATCGCGGCTATCGGGACTTCTCCGACTTCCTGGATGGGCTCAAGAGCGCCAAGCGCAAGACGATCCGCAAGGAGCGCCAGTCGGTGCGCGACGCGGGCGTCGAGATCCGCACGCTCACGGGCGACGCGCTGGGGGCCGGACGATCTCGCCGGCTTTTATCCCTTCTATCGGGCCACCGTCGACAAGCGCTGGGGCAGCGCCTATCTGACGCGGCGCTTCTTCGAACGGCTGGGCCGCGAGCTTCGCGATCGCGTCGTCTATGTGGCGGCCGTGAAGGACGGTGAGACGGTGGCGGCCGCGCTCAATCTCTGGGCCGGCGACACCCTCTACGGCAGGCTCTGGGGCTGCCTCGAGTCCTACCGGTTCCTGCATTTCGAGTGCTGCTACTACGCCGCGATCGACTTCGCGATCGCCCATGGCCTGGCCCGGGTCGAGGCCGGCGCGCAAGGCACCCACAAGCTCCTGCGCGGCTACGAGCCGGTGTGGACGCGAAGCGCCCACTGGATCGGCGACCGCGGCTTCCGCGCCGCCGTCGAGCGTTTTCTAGTCGAGGAGCACCGGCAGCTCGAGGAGCAGCTTTTGGAGCTGGGCCAGATGCTGCCCTACAGGCAGGCGGATGGCTGCCCGGGCTGAGGGCCATCAAGGAGGCCACCGCGACCGACCATGGCCGAAATCGAGGTCCACCGCCACCTTCGCGAGCGCCGGGAGCGCGCAGCGGGCTCAAAGCGCGATCAGCGTCGCGGAGAGCAAGCGCGGCTGCTCTCGACCCAAGCAAGGCGCTCGGTGATCGAGCGGCTGGTTGCGAAAGCGGACCTCGGGGTGGCCGCCCTTGGGCTCAGGGCGTCTCCGTTCCCGCTCGTGCAGCCTCAATTTTAGAAATGTCGATCCGGCGCATGGTCATCATGGCGTCCATCGCGCGCTTCGCGGCGGCGCGGTCCGGATCCTTGAGCGCCGCCATCAGGGCTCGCGGCACGATCTGCCAGGAGAATCCCCAGCGGTCCTTGCACCAGCCGCACGCGCTCTCGCTGCCGCCGTTCTCGACGATCGCATTCCAATAGCGGTCGAACTCGGCCTGATCCTCGGTCATGATCTGAAAGCTCACCGCCTCGTTCGGCGCGAACGCGGGACCGCCATTCAGGCCGACGAAGGCTTGGCCCAGCACGGTGAACTCGACGGTCAGCTCACTGCCCTGCTCGCCGCCGGGGTGATCGGACGGCGATTGAAGCGCCTCCTCGACACGGCTGTCGGGAAAGGTGGCAGCGTAGAATTCCGCCGCCTTCCGCGCCTCGCCATGGTCGAACCACAGACAGGTGACGATCTTCTTGGACATGGAAGCTCCTCCTTCCGTCGGCCCATCACCCCATCTTGTCGCTCGGCGCGCCGGTGGATCGACATGCCTCGGCCTTTTTCTTCGGCCGGGGTTGCTCACGTGGCATCCCTCGGACCGTGGCGCGGCCGACCGACGAGCTCCCTCCCCGGCCGGCTCCGAGGCGGGGAGCGGCCCGGCACCCGGTCCGAGACGATGGATCGCGGCTCAGGCCCTCGTTCGAAAGGCTCGGATGGAGACGGAAATCGAGTTCCCGCAAGGGTCCTTGGCGTTGGCGAACTGATAGCCGTCGGCCTGATGGATCGGCCCGAACGCCAAGCCGCTCCCGGCACAGCGCGAGCGAAAGGCCGTGACATCGACCACGTCGAAGACGAGCTTGACCAGCGACTGGCCGGCCCGTTGGCCCTTGCTCGCCTGGTGGATCATCAAGGCAGCACCTCCATCGGGGCTGCTCAGCTCGACGATCCTGTCGCCGGCCTCTCTCGAGGCTCTGAAGCCGAAGTGCCTCTCGTAGAAAGCGACGGCCTCCTCGACGTTCTGCGCATAGAGGACCAGCCTGTTCAACGGCAAGGCCGCTTCTCCTCCCGCGATGCGAGAGCCCGGTAGCCCTTCTCGCCTCCTCGGCCCGGCTTCCATCGACGTATTGCGTCGTGGTCGAGAGCGTCCGCCCGCCGACCCGAAGAGGAGCCGCCCGCTCCTGCCCTAGCCGGCAGGCTCGGGCAGCGCTTTCAGGCGGCGGCTCGGGGGCAGCGAGGGCGGCGTGCCCGCCTTGACGACCGGGTCGAACCGGAAGGCGGGCTTGCCGTCCTCGATCGTCACCTGGACCTTGCCGCCCTTGGCGAGGCGCCCGAACAGGAGCTCGTCGGCGAGCGGACGCTTGATGTACTCCTGGATGACGCGGGCGAGCGGCCGGGCGCCGTAGAGCGGGTCGTAGCCCTTCTCGGCCAGCCACGCCTTGGCGAGGTCGTCGAGCTCGATATGCACCCGGCGATCGGCGAGCTGGGCCGCCAGGTCCTTGACGAACTTCAGGACGACGGAGCCGATGATGGCCGGCGTCAGCCCCTTGAACGGGATGGTGGCGTCGAGGCGGTTGCGGAACTCCGGCGTGAACATCCGCTTGATCGCCTCGGTATCCTCGCCCTCGCGGGCCTCTCGGCCGAAGCCCATGGCCGGCCTGCTCATGTCGGTGGCGCCGGCATTCGTGGTCATGATCAGGATGACGTTCCTGAAGTCGACCGTCTTGCCGTTGTTGTCCGTGAGCTTGCCGTAGTCCATCACCTGGAGAAGGATGTTGAAGACGTCGGGATGAGCCTTCTCGATCTCGTCGAGGAGCAGCACCGAGTGGGGGTGCTGGTCGACCGAGTCGGTAAGAAGGCCGCCCTGGTCGAAGCCGACATAGCCGGGCGGCGCGCCGATCAGCCGCGAGACGGCGTGGCGCTCCATATACTCGGACATGTCGAAGCGGATCAGCTCGATCGCCATGATCTTGGCGAGCTGACGCGCCACCTCGGTCTTGCCGACGCCGGTCGGGCCGGAGAAGAGGTAGCAGCCGATCGGGCGCTGCGGATCGCGGAGGCCGGCGCGCGACAGCTTGATGGCCGATGACAGCGCCTCGATGGCCTCGCTCTGGCCGTAGACGACGCCCTTGAGATCGTCGTCGAGGGTCTTCAGGGCCTCCTTGTCGCGGGCATTCACCGCCTTGATCGGCACGCGCGCGATCTTGGCGACGATCTCCTCGATCTCCTTGGTGCCGACCGTCTTGCGGCGCGCGTTCTCGGGCTTCAGCATCTGTGCCGCACCGACCTCGTCCATCACGTCGATGGCCTTGTCGGGCAGCTTGCGGTCGTGGATGTAGCGGTTGCTGAGCTTCACCGCGGCCTTGAGGGCGCCATCGGTGTACTTCACACCGTGATGCTGCTCGTAGCTCGGCCTGAGGCCCTGGAGGATCTTGACCGCCTCGTCCTCCGACGGCTCGGGGACGTCGATCTTCTGGAAGCGGCGAACGAGCGCCCGGTCCTTCTCGAAGTAGGTCCGGAACTCCTTGTAGGTGGTCGAGCCGATGCAGCGGAGCGCACCGGAGGCCAGCGCCGGCTTCAGGATGTTGGAGGCGTCGAGCGAGCCGCCGGAGGTTGCGCCGGCACCGATGACGGTATGGATCTCGTCGATGAAGAGCACGGCGTTCTTGTTCGCCTCGAGCTCCGTGATCACGGCCTTGAGGCGCTCCTCGAAGTCGCCACGGTAGCGCGTGCCGGCGAGGAGCGCGCCCATGTCGAGCGCGTAGATGACGGCGTTCTTGAGGATATCCGGGACCTCGCCGCGGATGATCCTGAGCGCCAGCCCCTCGGCGATGGCCGTCTTGCCGACGCCCGGATCGCCCACGAAGAGCGGGTTGTTCTTCGACCGCCGGCAGAGGATCTGGATCGTGCGCTCGATCTCGTGGTCGCGGCCGATCAGGACGTCGACCTTGCCGTCGCGCGCCTTGACGTTGAGGTTGGTGCAGTAGGTGTTGAGCGCCTCGTTGCCGGGCTCGCGCTTCTCCTCGGCCTCCTTCTCCTCGGCGCCGCGCGCCCCGCGCTGCTCGCCGAGGCCGGGCTTCTTGGCGATGCCGTGCGAGATGTAGTTCACGGCGTCGAGCCGCGACATGCCCTGCTCCTGCAGGAAGAACACGGCATGGCTCTCGCGCTCGGAGAACATGGCGACGAGAACGTTGGCGCCCGTGACCTCGCTGCGTCCGGAGGACTGGACGTGGATGGCGGCGCGCTGGATGACGCGCTGGAAGCCGGCCGTGGGCTTGGCGTCGACCACGCCCTCGACGACGAGGCCGCCCAGGTCCTGGTCGAGGAAGTCGGAGAGGCTGGCACGCAGCCGCTCGAGGTCGACGGCGCAGGCCTTGAGGACCGCCACCGCGTCCTGGTCCTCGGTGAGCGCCATCAAGAGGTGCTCGAGGGTCGCGTACTCGTGCTGTCGGGCATTGGCCAGAGCCAGGGCCCGGCGCAGTGTCTTCTCAAGCGTGCGAGAGAGCATCGGCATCACCCAGGATCCCCGACCCCGATCCGGGCCCCGAATGGGGCAGGCATCCGAGCGTCGGCCACGTCACTCTTTCTCCATCGTGCACTGTAGCGGATGCTGATGCTGACGGGCGAACTCAATCACCTGGGCCACCTTCGTCTCCGCCACCTCAAAGGTGTAGACGCCGCAGACCCCGACGCCCTTGTGGTGCACATGCAACATGATGCGAGTCGCATCCTCGCGATTCTTGCCGAAGAATCGCTCAAGGACGTGAACGACGAACTCCATCGGCGTGTAGTCGTCGTTCAACAGCAGAACCTTGTAGAGGGACGGGCGCTGGGTACGCGTCCGCGACTTGGTCGCGATGTCACCCTTCGTCACGTCGTCCCGATCAAAGCCGCCGTCGCTCATGATCCTCCCGGCACACCAGCAAGCGCAATCGACGTGGAAAGCTTAGTCCATGCGCATCGTCAAACAAATCCCTTTTGCGCCCGAGGGCCGAGGGATGGCTGCCCCGGAGATCGTTCGCGCACCCCGGGTAGGCAAGGGGTCGGCGCCGTCATGGCGGCCCCGCGCTCTTGTCGGGGCAGCCGCTAGGCAAAGGTGGAGCCGTCCGCCATAAGGGGCGCCTCGCGCGTTCGAGGCCCGCCCGGGCGGCGGTCGGCGCCCGGGGAGACGACAGCATGGCGGTCCCCGTCGCCCCCAGGGCGGACGGGGACGGGGGAGCCATAGACCGCACCGCATCATCCCGACCTCCAAAGCCGGTATCGCCAGCATGCAGGAAGCCGCAGCGACGTCCGCGACGGCCATCTTCGGCCTCAGCCCGATCCTCGTCTCGACGCTGATCATGGTCGCCGTCTACGCCGTCATCATCGCCGAGCGGGTCAATCGCTCGATCATCGCCCTCCTCGGGGCCTGCCTCGTCGTCTTCCTGGGCGTCCTCACCTTCCAGGAGGCCGTGGATGCGATCGACTTCAACACCATCGGCCTGCTCACCGGCATGATGATCCTGGTGGCCGTGTCGCGTCGCTCGGGCATGTTCGAGTACCTGGCCGTGTGGGCCGCCAAGCTGGCGCGGGCCGAGCCCTGGGCCATCCTCGTCGTGCTGCAGATCACGACGGCCGTGCTGTCGGCAGCGCTCGACAACGTGACGACCGTGCTGCTCGTGGTGCCGGTGACGATCGCCATCACGCGTGACCTCAAGGTTCCGGCCTATCCTTTTCTTTTCGCTGAGATCTTCGCCTCCAACATCGGTGGCACGGCGACCCTGATCGGCGATCCGCCGAACATCCTGATCGGCTCGAGCGCGGGCTTGAGCTTCGATCAGTTCATCGTCCAGCTGGGCCCCCTCGTCATCGTCGTGATGGCCGTGCAGGCGGTGATGATCCACCTCGTCTGGGGCCGCGAGATGAAGGCGCCCGTCGAGGCGCGGAAGGTCGTGATGGCGATGGACGAGCGCGCCACCGTGCGCGACCCGAGGCTGCTCAAGAAGTCGATCGCGGTGCTGGCCGTCGTGATGGCGGCCTTCACCGTGGCCCGGCCGATGGGCTGGGAGCCGGGGGCGATCGCGCTCTTCGGCGCCGCGGCGCTCATGCTGCTCGACGGCCTCCACCTCAGGGGCGAGGAGCAGCAGCACCACGCTGTCAGGATCTTCAACGAGGTCGAGTGGGTCACGATCTTCTTCTTCATCGGCCTCTTCATCGTCGTGCGCGGCATCGACAAGGCCGGCGTGCTGCGCCTCCTTGCCGAGGATCTGGTGCGCGCCACCGGCGGTCATCTGGCGGTCGCGGGCTCGGTCATCCTTTGGGCCAGCGCGGTGCTGTCGGCGATCGTCGACAACATCCCGTTCGTCGCGACGATGATTCCGCTGGTCAAGGATCTGGCGCCCGAGCTCGGCGGGACTGCGGCCATCCATCCCCTTTGGTGGTGCCTGTCGCTCGGGGCCTGCCTCGGCGGCAACGGCACGCTGATCGGCGCCTCGGCCAACCTCACCGTGGCCGGCCTGGGCGATCGGAGCGGCATCCACTTCCGCTTCCTGACCTACACCAAGCTCGCCTTCCCGATGATGCTGGTCAGCATCGCCATGGCCCAGGTCTATGTCTGGCTGCGCTATCTCAGCTGAGCGACGGATGCGCGGCCCGACGCGGCCGGCAGACGACCAGGAGCCCGCCCGAGGGGTCGGCTCAGCCGGCCGGCACCTTGCGTGAGCCGTCGCCGCCTTCGTCACCCTCGCCGCTCTCGCGCCGCTCGGTCTTGAGGCGGAGGCGGGCCGAGCGGGGCGATCCGGGCGGCAGGTTGCGCGACGGGGCGCTGGCCTCGGGCTCCGGGTCGGCCTCGGCGGCAATGGCGGGCTGCGCCTCGGCGTCGTGCGCGTCCGGCGTCTCCTGCTCCGGCTCGGGCTCGGGCTCCGCCGGTCGCTCGTTGGCAGGCGCGGCGGCGAGGCTCAGCACCATCTCGCGCAGGCGCTCGGGCGCCACGACGGTGGCCGGCCGGGCGGCGCGCTCCTCTTCCTCCTCCTCGGCGTCCGCGAGCGCGCTGTCGGCGTCGGCGAGCGTGAGCTTGAGGCGTGCCAGCTGCTCGAAGAACTCCTCGCGCTGGGCCGGGAACAGGCGCTCGGCCTGCCGCTCCTCCACGAGCCGCTCGGCCTGCGACAGGATGTTGCGCGCGTGGACGAGCTGGCCCGAGGCCCGCGTGTTGCCGGCCAGCATCTGCGCCAGCGCCTTCGTGGTCGGCTGCAGCAGCGGCAGGATCTCGTGCGCGGAGCCGGGGGCCCGCCTGCCACCGTCACGCTGATGCCGGCCCTGCTGCGGGCCGCCCTTGCCCCGCTTCTTGTTGCCACGTCGATAGGGGAACATCGATCGGTCTTTCATGCGCTTCCGGACATCATCATTGCACCCCGCGCCCGCGCAGGTCGCCCGTGAACCAGGGACCGCCCATCACCTTGCCAAAGCCTCGCCCAAACTCGTCGCGGTCGGCGCGCACATCGCGATACTTAGGTCGAGCTCAACAGTCCTTGGACGAGCATGCGGGCCGAACCGGTCGGCCCCGCGAATGTTCGAGCTCGTAACGATTGGCCAAAGAGGCAGAAAACTCGCCTCCGACGAGCCGAGCACTACAGGGCGAGCACGAAAATTCAAGCAAAAAAACCGCGCCCCACCCTGCCCCACCCGGATTTGCCAGCGCTTTCCGCCGTGCTGAGCCTTCGCTCAAGGGGAGCGCCAACCTGCAGGGCAGGTGAACCTACCTAACCTAGACATGGTTCCGTCGCGGACGAGCGCAAGATGAGCGCCGCGACGGCCGGCCGGCCGCGTCGCCTGCCCCGTCCTTGCTGCCCTCGCCCGAGCCCTGCCCGAGGGCCATCGTCACCCTCTCGACCTCCACCACCGCCTGGCATCGCGCGCGGGACCCGGGCTCGGGCGCCCGCCCGCCGGGCGCGCCGTCCAGCATCAGCTCCACCTCTGCCAGGGCCTCGACGACACCGTCCAGAAGGAGGCGCGCCTCGCGGCCGATGCCGCCACCGGCCCCGCTCAGCAGGAGCTCGAGCGTCCCGCGCAGGCGATGGAGCGCCGCGCGCGCCGCCGTCGAGGCCTCTACCTCGGCGGACGGCGCCGGCGGGCGCGCTTTCCGTCGTCCACTGGAGACTGTCACCAACCGTCCCTCCGCCACCCCTGCGGCCCGCGGAGCCGCCGGCGGCCACGAGCGCAAGCCTAGCCGCCGAAGGTTGATGCGAGGTAAAGCGGGCCCACGATCAAGAGCATCGCGCCCGGGAGGACTGCACCATGCCCTACGTCATCATCGCCAAGGACAAGGGAAACGCGCTGGAGCTGCGCACGGCGCTGCGCGGCGCGCATCTCGAGTATCTGAAGGGCTTCAAGGACAAGCTTCTGGCCGGCGGCGCGCTGACCGACGACGACGGCTCGGGCGGCTACGGCACGGTCTTCATCCTCGACACCGAGGACCGGGCCGAGGCCGAGGCGTTCGCCCGCAACGACCCGTTCGCCAAGGGCGGGCTTTTCGACATGGTCCAGGTGACCCGCTGGCGGAAGGCCATCTTCAACCGCGAGATGCTCGTCTGAGCGCACGCCGCGGCGCATCTCGTTGTGCGCCGGCAGCTGCGCGACCCATTTCCCGGGCGGCCATTTTCGGCTATCGAGCTGCCCCGCTCACCCCTGCGCGAGGAGAAGTGTCATGGCAGCCAGGGACGTCAGCTTTTGAGCCGATGAGCAAGCGCCGGAGGGGGTTTCAACAGCGAGACCCGGGTCAAGCGCGGAACGCGCATCGTCCACGGTGACAAGGAGCTTCTAGAGAAGCTCGGGCGCAATGATCGGTGCCCTTGCGGCTCGCACAAGCGCTACCAGTCGTGCTGCATGCGAAAGCGGAGCTTTCGTCGAGCGCGACTTCTATGTCCGCGACTGAAGGAAGCGCTGCCTTGGCCAGATGACGCGAGCCTCGTCGCTCGCGTCATCGCCGGGGTGCTCTATCGGCCTTCTCAGGCGTCCATCGGCCAGAGGTCCTTCTCGGTGAGGCCGAGCTCGGCGAGGTCGGCCGCACGCAGCGGCGCGTCCTCGGCCGGGAAGAGCTCGTCGAGCTGAGGTGGCGGGATGCTCGTGCCGCTCAGCATCGCGTGCGCCTGGCCGCGGTGGTGGACCTGATGCTGGAAGAGATGGAGCAGCACCCGGTCCAGGCGCTCGACCTGAACATGATCGGCGCGGATCAGGCTGACCGGCTCGCCCAGCCGCTCGGGCACAAGGTCGCGACAGACGGCAACGAGCCGGCGGTCGACCTCGGCCTGGGCCGGGCGCAGGCTCGCCATCGTCGGGCAAGGGACCTCGTTGCCGAAGGCCTCCCCGGGCCCGATGCTCCTGCCTTCGAGGCCGGCCACATAGTAGCGGTCGACGATGAGGATGTGGTTGAGCGTGCGGATCAGCGAGGGGAAGAAGCCCGTGCGCGGCGCCTCGAGCTCGTCCTGGCCGAGACGCGCGCAGGCGCCGAGGAGACGGTGGTTGGCCCAGAGATTGTTGAGGGCCATGGCCCGAAGATAACAAAGGGCGGCGCTCGACATAGACGGCTCCAGCGGCTGGTCGTCGACTGATCAATCCCGAGGCGAGCCGGGGCCGTCAACAACGGCGATCGTGGGCCACGAACCGTACCGGGATTGCTGCACAGCGGCATTTCTCCTAAGGATCGGCGCAGAACGCCCGCTCGGGCCCCGCTCATCGAGGATCTCTTCGGGCCATGCTCGACAAGACCTACCGACCCGCCGAGGTCGAGGCGCGCATCTATGCCGCGTGGGAACAATCCGGCCTGTTCGCGCCGCACGGCAAGCCGGAGGCCAAGGCCTACTGCATCGTGCTGCCGCCGCCCAACGTGACGGGCAGCCTGCACATGGGCCATGCGCTCGACCACACGATCCAGGATGCGCTGATCCGCTTCGAGCGGATGCGCGGCAAGAGCGTGCTGTGGCAGCCGGGCACGGACCATGCCGGCATCGCGACCCAGATGGTGGTGGAGCGCGAGCTGGCGCGCGAGGGCTCCAACGTCGGCCGCCGCGAGATGGGCCGCGAGGCCTTCGTCGCCAAGGTATGGGAGTGGAAGGAGCGCTCGGGCGGCACGATCGTCCGGCAGATGCGGCGGCTGGGCGATTCGCCGGACTGGGGCCGCGAGCGCTTCACGATGGACGAGGGCCTGTCCAAGGCCGTCTTGAAGGCGTTCGTCGGCCTCCACAGGAAGGGGCTGATCTACAAGGACAAGCGTCTCGTCAACTGGGACACCAAGCTGCAGACGGCGGTCTCGGACCTCGAGGTGCAGCAGCAGGAGGTGGACGGCCATCTCTGGCACCTGACCTACCCGGTCGAGGACTCGGACGGTGCCACCATCACGGTGGCGACGACGCGGCCCGAGACGATGCTGGGCGACACCGGCATCGCCGTGCATCCGGACGACGAGCGCTACAAGGAGCTCGTGGGCAAGAACGCCATCCTGCCGCTCGTCGGCCGCCGCCTGCCGATCGTGGCCGATGCCTACTCCGATCCCGAGAAGGGCACGGGTGCGGTGAAGATCACGCCGGCGCACGACTTCAACGATTTCGAGGTCGGCCGGCGTCATGGGCTCGAGGCCGTGCCGATCATGGACGAGCTCGGGCGACTGAACGAGAACGTGCCCGACTGCTACCGCGGGCTGGACCGCTTCGAGGCACGCAAGAGAATCCTGGCCGATCTCGAGAAGCGGGGCATTCTCGCCAAGACCGAGCGGCATCGGCACACCGTGCCGCACGGCGACCGCTCGGGCACGCCGCTCGAGCCCTTCCTCACCGACCAGTGGTACTGCGATGCCGCGACGCTGGCGAAGCCCGCGATCGCCGCCGTCGAGGAAGGGCGCACCGTCTTCGTGCCCCAGCAGTGGCAGAACACCTATTTCGAGTGGATGCGCAACATCCAGCCCTGGTGCATCTCGCGCCAGCTCTGGTGGGGGCATCAGATCCCGGCCTGGTACGGGCCCGACGGCACGGTCTTCGTCGAGGAGAGCGAGGAGGAGGCCCTGGCGGCCGCCCGCGCGCATTTCGGCGAGGCGGTGACACTGCGGCGCGACGAGGACGTGCTCGACACCTGGTTCTCCTCGGGCCTGTGGCCGTTCTCGACGCTGGGCTGGCCGGACCAGACGCCGGAGCTGAAGCGCTACTACCCCACCGACGTTCTCGTGACGGGCTTCGACATCATCTTCTTCTGGGTCGCCAGGATGATGATGCTGGGCATCGAGCTCATGGGCGAGGTGCCGTTCAAGACGGTCTACATCCACGGCCTCGTCCGCGACGAGGGCGGCCAGAAGATGTCGAAGACCAAGGGCAACGTGATCGATCCACTGGAGCTGATCGACACCTACGGCGCCGACGCGCTGCGCCTCTCGCTCCTGGCCTCGACCCAGCAGGGCCGCGACATCAAGTTCGGCCCGTCCAGGGTCGAGGGTTTTCGTAATTTCACGACCAAGCTCTGGAACGCCTCCCGCTTCGTCGAGATGAACGAGGGCAGGCTGGACGAAAGCTTCGAGCCCGGCACCTGCGAGGATCCACTCAATCGCTGGATCACGCGGGAGACCGCGATCGTCGCCCAGACCGTGGCCGACCATCTGGCCGACTACCGCTTCAGCAACGCCGCCTTCGCCCTTTATCACTTTGTCTGGGAGACGTACTGCGACTGGTATGTGGAGCTGGCGAAGCCGCATCTCCTGGGCGAAGACGAGGCACGCAAGGCCGAGACGCGGGCCACGGCGGCCTGGGTCCTGAAGCAGATCCTGCATCTGATCCATCCGCTCGCCCCCTTCGTCAGCGAGGAGCTATGGGAGCGGCTGTTCGGGGCGCCGGGCGGCATGCTGATCGGCGCACGCTGGCCCGTGCTCGAGGTGCGCGAGGCGGATGCCGAGGCGCATGACGAGATGAGCTGGCTCGTGCGCGTGATCCGTGCCATCCGCGCCGCCCGCACCGAGATCAACGTCCCGCATGCGGCCAAGCTGACCTTGATGCAGAACGGCGCCTCGGCCCCGACGCTGGAGCGCCTCGCCCGTCACGAGGAGGCGCTGCTGCGGCTGGCCCGCCTCGAGCGCGTGGAGCCCGAGGAGAAGCCCATCCCCAAGGCGGCGCTCGTCATCGTCGTCGACGAGACGACCTTTGCGCTTCCGGTCGCCGACGTCGTGGACCTCGAGCAGGAGCGGCGGCGCCTGAGAAAAGAGATCGACAAGGCCGCCGGCGAGGCCGCGAAGATCAAGGGCAAGCTCGACAATCCGAGCTTCGTCGAGCGCGCGCCGGCCGAGGTTGTCGAGGAGCAGCGCGAGCGGCTCGAGGAGGCGCAGACGATGCAGGAGCGTCTGGCCGCCGCGCTTGCGCGCATCGCCTGATCCGAGGAGACGGGAAAGCATGGTCGATTCTCTCGATAAAGGGCTCGGCCCAGTCGCGGCCCGTCCAGGTCGTCGGGGTCGAGGGCGCGCAGGCGGCGATCGCGGCACTGCCGGCGGCGCAGCGACGCTGGCTCGAGACGACGGGCTTCACGGCAAAGACCGGCGCAGTCGGGCTCTTGCCGGGCGCCGACGGCGGGGTCGCGGGCGCGCTGCTGGTCGTGGCATCGCCGGCGGGCCCGTGGGATGCGGCGGGTCTGGCGGCGGCACTGCCCGAGGGCGACTGGCGGCTGGACGACCCGATGGGGTTGCTCGGGCCCGCCGAGGCGGCGCTCGCCTTCGCGCTCGCCTCCTACCGGTTCGAGCGCTACCGCAAGAGCGGGAAGCCGCGGCCGCGGCTCGTGGTGGCCGACGAGGCAGCGCACCGGCGCGCCCTGGCGATCGCCTCGTCGATCTGTCTGGCGCGCGATCTCGTCAACACGCCGGCCAACGATCTCGGCCCCGACGAGCTGGAGGCGGCCGTCGCCGAGGTGGCCGCAGCACAGGGTGCCCGGCTCACGACGATCGTGGGCGACGAGCTGCTCAAGCAAAACTATCCGACGATCCATGCGGTGGGCCGGGCCAGCAACCGGGCGCCGCGGCTCCTCGATCTCGTCTGGGGCGACGAGGGCGCGCCCAAGGTGACGCTGGTCGGCAAGGGCGTGTGCTTCGACACAGGGGGCCTCGACATCAAGCCCTCCTCGGGCATGCTCATGATGAAAAAGGACATGGGCGGGGCCGGGCTGATGCTGGGCCTGGCCCGGGCGGTGATGGCGCTGGGGCTGCCGGTGCGCCTGAGGCTGCTGATCCCGGCCGTCGAGAACAGCATCTCCGGCTGCGCCTTCCGGCCGGGCGACATCCTCAAGACGAGGAAGGGGCTCACCGTCGAGATCGGCAACACGGACGCCGAGGGGCGGCTCATCCTGTGCGATGCGCTGGCCGAGGCCGACACCGAGAAGCCCGAGATCATGATCGACGCGGCGACGCTGACGGGTGCTGCGCGCGTGGCGCTTGGATCGCAGCTGCCCGCACTCTTCGCGTCCGACGATGCGCTGGCCGAGGCGATCCTCGCCAAGGGTGTCTCGACGGAGGAGCCGCTGTGGCGGCTGCCGCTGCACCAGCCCTACAGGAAGCTGATCGACAGCCCGGTGGCCGACCTCAACAATGTCGGCAGCAAGCCTTTGGGCGGCGCCATCACGGCGGCCCTCTTCCTTCAGGCGTTCGTGACCGATAGCCCGGCCTGGGCACATCTCGACATCTTCGCCTGGAACGACGAGCCGCGGCCGGGCCGGCCCAAGGGTGCCGAGGCGACGGGGCTGCGGCCGCTGCTGGCCATGCTCGAGGACCGCTACGGCAGCCGCTGAGCCCTGCCGCTCCCGGAGACGATCGCATGAGCCGACCGCCGCGGCCGACGCGCGCCCACTATGGCTGGTTCCACCCGCTCGAGACGCGCTGGATGGACAACGACATGTACGGTCACGTGAACAACGTGATCTATTACAGCTATTTCGACACGGCCATCGCCCACTTCCTGATGCGCGAGGGCGGCTTCGTGCCTCACACCTCGCCCGTCATCGACTTCGCGGTCGAGACGGGATGCCGGTTTCACAGCCCGCTCGCCTTCCCGGACCGTATCGATGCCGGGCTGCGCGTCGGGCGGGTGGGGCGCACGAGCGTGCGCTGGGAGGTCGGCCTTTTTCGCAACCAGGACCAGGATGCGGCCGCCGACGGCCACTTCATCCACGTCTTCGTCGACCGGGCCGAGCAGCGGCCGGTGCCGATCCCGGAGGCCATTCAGGCGGCGATCGACCGGCTGATGCCCTGCTGAGTTTGGATCGCGGATCATGAGCCTTGCTGAGACAAGGCTGAGCCTCTAGAAGCCTGTCCGGTCAGGGTCACCGCCGGGCGAGGTCAGCGTGAGCGAGCGGGCACGGGTGCGGATCAACCTTGCCCAGCGCGAGCTGGAGGTCGAGGGCCCCGAGGCGTTCGTGGACCGCTGGGCCGAGCGGATCGAGGGGCTGCTCGAGGGCCTGGAGGCCGCGAGTGCGCCCCTTCCACAGGGCGAGACCGCCGAGCCCGGCGCGCGGGCCCAGCTCGGCAGCTTCGGCGAGTTTCTGCAGTCGGTCCCCAGCAGCGCCACCGAGACGGACAAGATCCTGGCGGCCGGCTACTTCATCCAGCAGCAGTCGGGGGACGACGCCTTCAGCACGGGCGAGGCGAGCAGAAAGCTCACCGACCATGGGGTGAAGGTGGGCAATCCGTCGCAATGCGTGCGTCAGTCGCTCGCCGCCAAGCGTGTCTTCATGGTGCAGCGCGGCCGCTACCGCGTCTCGCAGAGCGGACGCAGCCATCTTCGCCGCCTTTTGGGCGACGCGATCCCGGAGTGAGCGGCGCTCGCCCGGCTTGACGGCGGGACACGATCGGCCTAACGGCATGCGCATGGCTACGTGCTGGAATCCCATCTCGGTCAGGCGAATTAGCTGCCCGGTCTCTTTCTGAGACCGGGGCGTCGAGCTCGTTCGTTTTCTGCCGATGAGGATCTGCCGGCCATGTCCAGCGTCTATTGCTTCTCCGTCCACAGCGACCCCTCCCCTGCGAGCCTGCCGCGCGTGCTCGACGTGTTCGCGCTTTTCGGGCATATCCCCGAGCAGTGCCACAGCCAGCTCTGCGGGCGCGACGGGGACGAGCTCGTGATCGATGTCCAGATGAGCCACCTCTCGGCCGAGGACGCCGCCCGTGTAGCGAAGCGGCTGGGCCGGGTCGTCACCGTGACGAGCGTGCTCTATTCCGAGAAGCAGCGGTGCGCCGCCTGACGGCGGCGCTGATCGTCCTGATGGCGGTGCCGGGCGCCGCCCGGGCCGAGGCCCCAGCGCTCTGCACCGCGCTGTCGATCCCGGACCAGCTGGGCCTCACCTGCCGTGCCGCGACCGACACGGCCGAGGGGGGCGTGGTGATCCAGCCCGAGAGCGGGAGCTTCTCCAGCCTCAGCCGCATGACGGTCCGGCCGCTCGATCCCGTCACGGACGCGCTCGCCTGGAGCGATCCCGAGGCGTGGTTGCGCCACCAGCTCGTGGTCGACACCTCGGGTGTCGCCAGCGCGCTCGACGAGATGACGGACGATCCCGACAGCCCGTTCGGCAGCAGCATGCTGAAGGACGCGGTGGGCGCGCTCGTGAAGGGGCTCGGGAGCCTCGCCAAGGCGCCGCTCGCGGCCTGCGAGGAGCCGGCGACGCGGACGCGCGGGCGGTACGACATGAGCTGCGTCTTCGGCGCCGACGGGCTGGGCCTCGACCTCCTGCTGCGCCTCCAGGCAGCCGGCGACAAGCGCTACGGCCTCAGCATGCGGACGATGAACGAGCAGCGGCTCCTTCACTTCCGGGCCATCGCCGACGGCTTAGCACCCGGCTGACCGGCCCGTCCCGCTCTCGGGAGCCTGCAGCAAGGGAGGGCATCGTGACTTCTCACAGGCAAGGTGGTGATCGTGACCGGGGCCGCGGGCAATCTGGGCTCGGCGCTGGTGCATGTGCTGCTGCATCGCCATGCGACGGTGGCCGCGGTCGAGCGCACGCCGGCAGCGCTGGACCGGCTGCTCGAGAGCCTGGAGGACGCCGGCGGATGCATGCCGATCCCGGGCGTCGATCTGGGCGATCCCGCCGCCTGCGCGGCTTTGGTCGAGCAGGTGACGAAACGGGTGGGCCGGGTCGACGGGCTCGCCTGCACCGTCGGCACATTTGCCATGGCGGGCATCGAGGCGGCGGGCCCGGATCACTGGGATCTTCTGTTCCGTGCCAATCTCGGGACCGCCTTGAACATGTGCCGGGCCGTCGTGCCCGGGATGCGGGAACGCAAGGCGGGCAGCATCGTCACGGTGGGCGCCGGCGCGGCGCTGAAGGCGACGGCCGGGATGGCGGCCTATGCCGCCTCGAAGAGTGCGGTGCTACGCCTCACCGAGAGCCTCGCCGCCGAGCTGAAGGGCGACGGCATCAGGGCCAACTGCGTGATGCCCAGCACCCTCGACACGCCCCAGAACCGGGCGGCGATGCCCGACGCCGACACGGGCAAGTGGGTGACGCCGATGCAGGTGGCCGAGGTGATGGCCTTTTTGCTGTCAGATGCCGGCGAGGCGGTGAATGGCGCCGGCATTCCGGTGACCGGGCGGGGGTAGGTGGCAGCAAATTGGCGGCAACGAGGCGAGCCCCCGTAGAGCATTGCAGATGATCAGTTCCTCCAGTCCGCCAGTCGCGATGCTCTCAGAAAGGGAGACGAGTCCTCTGCAACCCTAAGAGCCTGTTCGGAAAGAAGGTGAGCGGAATCAGCGGGTTGTGACGTCCTTGTTCTGCCAGGAACAAAGGATCACGACCGATGTGGACTGCTTCCGCTCGTCATCAGTATCGGCGCACGGGCTGCCGCTACGCAACCGATGTGACGGACGAGGAATTTGCGCTGATCGAGCCGCTGCTGCCGCCCGCCAAGCGCGGCGGCCGGCGGCGCACGGCCCTGTTGCGCGAGGTGATGAACGCCTTGCTCTATCTGCTGCGGACGGGCTGTCCCTGGCGCATGCTGCCCAAGGAATTCCCGCCGAAGAGCACGGTCTACGGCTACTTTCGGCGGTTCTGGGAGGAAGGCATCTGGTCGACCATCCAGACGACGTTACTCATGGCGGCCCGCGAGCGAGCCGGCCGAGAGGCCTCGCCCAGTGCCGGTATCCCCCGGGTCGGCCAACGTCCGCCCGAGGGCAGGCGCTGACAGCCAGAGCGTCAAGACGACCGAGGCGGGCGGTCCGCGGGGATTCGACGCCGGCAAGAAGGTCAACGGGCGCAAGCGCCACCTGCTCACCGACACGCTGGGCCTGCCGCTGCGATTGATCGTTCACCAGGCCAACATCCAAGACCGCGACGGCCTGGGATTGGTCTGTGCCCAGATCCGACGGCGCTTCCCCTGGCTGAATCACCTGTTCGCCGACGCTGGCTACCAGGGCGAGCTTGCCCGCGGCGCGGCGGCCGGGGAGCGACTGCGGCTCCAGACCATCAAACGACCCCTCGGTACCGAGGGGTTCCATCTGCGCGGCAGCAGATGGGTCATCGAGCGCACCTTCGCCTGGCTCGGCAGAAGCCGCAGACTCACCAAGGACTTCGAGCGTCTGATCGAGACCTCCACCGCCATGGCCGCGCTCGCCGTCATCCAGCTCCTCGCCCGGCGTCTGGCAAGCCCTTGAGAAGGGGACAGAACTTTCCGGACAGGCTCTAAGGTCCGCTGGGATCCGCTAGTAATGATGAGCTTTGCCAAGACACAGTCTCTGGCCGATGAAAAAACTAGTGAGCCTAGCATGAGAATATGCCATATGCCTTAGAAATCCTCTCCATAACGGCGAGGAACGTACTGTGGCCGACGCCAATGAGCGTCCGCTGCTGACATCCGGGGCCAGCGGGGAGGACGTACGAAAGCTAACCGAGATCCTAGTCAAACACGGTCTTATTGACGGCCCGTCAGGTTCGTTCGACAGACGGGTTCTGTGGGCGGTCAAAGAATTCCAGCGGCGTCACATCGACGAGCAGGGACAGCCGCTCACCGTGGATGGAAAGGTCCCTTCCGCCACACCCTCGGTGCACGGGATCTACGGCATCAATTCAAGGCCAAGGGATGGCTGCTCGACAGCGCGGCAGCCCTCGAGCCTGGCGACCTTGCCTTCTGGTGGCGTGAAAGTCTTGACAGTGGCAAGGGCCACGTTGGCTTTGTGCACCACGAGGCCAACTGGTGGATCCACACCGTCGAGGGCAACAGAGGCAATCCCTCAGCACCCGTCGCCAGTTTTCACTATGTCCGCAGTAGAATGACGCGGCTGCTGGGCTTCGGCCGCGTGGCGCTCTAGGCGAGCTGGGCCGCCGCCTGCTCGCGCAGGCGCTCGGCGATCAGGGCCGGGGCGACGGCGCCTTCGAGGGCGGGCTCGCCGTCGAGGACGAAGGTGGGGACGGCGTGGATGCCGAGGCGGAGCGCTGCCGCCGCCTCGCGGCGCACGTCATCGAGGCCACGGTCGGTGGCGAGGAGACCCTCGACGAGGGTCGCATCGAGACCCGCCTCGATGCCCTGGGCGGCAAGCACGCGGCTGTCGCCGATGTCCCGGCCCTCCATGAAGTAGGCGCGGAAGAGGCGCTCGACCACGGCGTCCTGGATGCCTTCGCGGCCGGCGAGCGAGATGAGGCGGTGCGCCTTGATCGTGTTGGGGGTGCGGGGGATGGCGTCGAGGCGGAAGGCCAGGCCCTCGCTGGCGGCAGCCGCCGTGACACGGGCATCGAGCATGTGGGCGCGCTCGGGCGAGCCGAACTTGGCGATGCGGTAGGCGCTGCGCTCGACGCCCTCCTCGGGCATGTCGGGATTGAGCTCGAAGGGGCGCCAGACGACGTCGACGGCGAGGCCGGGCACGGCGGCCAGCGCCTTCTCGAGGCGGCGCTTGCCGATGAAGCACCAGGGGCAGATGACGTCGGAGACGATCTCGAGGCGGATCCGCGTGGTGCTCGTCGCCGCCAAAGGCTGTTCCACGATCGCGCTCATTGCCGTCTCCGTGTGCTGAGGTCCCTCAGCATATCGGGCGGCCCGGCGCCCCCCACAACCGCCTGGCGGACGACGTTTCCGCGGGCCGCCGGCCACTGTCCAGGATACGATCGCGGTCAGGGGTCCTGTGGAGCGGGTCCCCATCGGGAAGGCGCGCATGGATATCGCCTCTTGGCTCGATCGCATGAAGTTGGGACGGTACGCGCCGGCCTTCCTTGAGAACGACATCGACGGCGAGGTGCTGGCCTGCCTTACCGCGGACGACCTCGTGGGCCTCGGCGTGACCTCGATCGGGCATCGCCGCAAGCTGCTCGACGCGATTGCCGCCCTCCGTGACGCGGGCACGCCCGGCGGTCCCGCGCCGCCGCCCCCGGCGTCGATGGCAGCGGGCCAGCCTCCGAAGGGCGAGCGGCGCCAGCTCACCGTGCTGTTCGCCGATCTCGTCGGCTCCACCGCGCTCTCCGCCCGGCTCGACCCCGAGGAGATGGGGCAGCTCCTGCGGGCCTATCACGACGCGGTGGCGGCGGTGGTCGCGCGCTTCGACGGCCACGTTGCCAAGCTCATGGGCGACGGCGTGCTCGCCTATTTCGGCTGGCCCAACGCGCACGAGGACGGGCCCGAACGGGCGGTGCGGGCCGGTCTCGGGATCGCGGAGGCGGTCTCGAGGCTGGCCGCGCCGACGGGCGAGCCGCTGGAAGCGAGGATCGGGATCGCGACCGGTCGCGTGGTCGTCGGGGATCTGGTCGGCGAGGGCGCGGCGCGGGAGGAGACCGTGGTCGGCGAGACGCCCAACCTGGCGGCTCGGCTGCAGGCGATGGCGGAGCCCGGCACGGTCGTGATCGCCGATGGGACGCGCCGTCTCCTCCGCGGCGTGTTCGCATTGCACGACCTGGGCAGCGTCCCCCTCAAGGGTTTCGATGAGCCCGTGCCCGCGTTCCGGGCCCTGGGCGAGCGGCCGGCCGACAGCCGGTTCTGGACAGGTCGGCAGGGCGCCCCATCGCCGATGGTCGGGCGCGAGCAGGAGCTGGCCCTTGTGCTCGACCGGTGGCGGCAGGCCGCAGCCGGCGAAGGCCAGGCGCTGCTCCTGGTCGGCGAGGCCGGAATCGGCAAGTCGCGGCTGGCGCAGGCCGCCCTCGACACGGCGATCGAGGCCGGCCAGACCGTGCTCCGCTACCAGTGCTCACCCCACCACACCGGCACGGCGCTCTGGCCGGTGACCCAGCAGCTCGCCTCTGCCGCCAGCCTCGATCCGGCCGACACGGACGCGGCCAAGCTCGAGAAGCTCGAGGCCCTGCTGCGGCAAGGCGTCGAGAACGCCGGCGAGGTGGCAGCGCTCGTCGCGCCGCTGCTCGGGATCGACCCGACCGCCCGCTACGGCCCGGCGGCCGACCTCGCCCCGCAGCGGCGACGCGCGCGGACGCTTGCAGCGCTGGTCGAGGCGCTTGTCGGGCTCTCGCGCCGACGCGGCCCCGTGATGATGATGCTCGAGGACGCGCACTGGATCGATCCCACCACGCTCGAGCTCGTGGGGCTCGAGATCGACCGCATAGCCGATGCCCGGGTGCTGATGCTGGTGACGAGCCGGCCGGACGGGCAGCCGAACCTCGGCGGGCACGCACGTCTGAGCCACCTCACCCTCAACCGTCTTGGACAGGGTCCGAGCGAGGCGATCGCGGCTCGCCTCGCGGGCGATCGGCCCCTACCGGCCAATCTTTTGCAGGAGATCACGGCTCGAACGGACGGGGTCCCCCTGTTCGTGGAGGAGCTGACGAAAACGGTCCTCGAGGCCGGCGCGTTGGGCATGGCGAGCGCCGTGCCGTCCTCGCTGGTGGACACGCTGATGGCCCGGCTCGACCGGGTGGGCGGGGCCAAGGAGGTGGCGCAGGTCGCCTCCTGCATCGGGCGCGAGTTCGCCTACGATCTCCTCGCCACGGTGCTGCCCATGCCCGGCCCCGAGCTGAGGGCGGCCCTGGGACGGCTCACCGCGGCCGAGCTCGTCTTCGCGCGCGGCGAGCCTCCCGAGGCGGGCTATAGCTTCAAGCACGCGCTGCTCCGTGACGCCGCCCACGACAGCCTGCTCAGAAGCCGCCGGCAGGAGATCCACGCTCGGATCGCCGAGACCCTGGAGCGAACCGGATCGACGGCGGCCGGATTCCAGCCCGAGCTGCTCGCCCACCACCACGCCGAGGCGGCGCGGCCGGAGGTTGCGGCACGGTACTGGTCGGAGGCGGCCCAGCAGGCATTCGACCGCTCCGCCATGCAGGAAGCCATCGCGCACGCGACCGCCGGCCTTGACGCGGTCGAGGGCCTCCCCGACGGGCCGAGCCGGGCTCACCAGGAGGCCGTCCTGCTGGCGGCGCTCGCCCTGGCGCTCAAGGCGTCCAAAGGCGTAGGCCACCCCGATACGGAGAAGGCCTTCGAGCGTGCGCATGCCCTGATGCGGGGACGAGCCGACTGGCCGCTCGCGTTCCCGGTGCTGTTCGGGCTGTGGCACGCGCACTGGTTTCAGGGGCAGCTCGGGCCGGCGCGCGAGGAGGCAGGCGAGCTGCTGGGCCTCGCGCAACGGGAAGGGTCGGACGAGCAGCTGCTGGTGGCGGAAAATGCGATCGGCTCCTGCCTGATCCATGCCGGCGACAGTGTGGCGGGCCTCGAGCATTTCGAGCGCATGAAGGCCCTCTACGATCCCGAGCGCGACGATCCCCTCGCCTCGAAGTACATGGTCAACTTCGGCGTCAGCCGCGGCTTCAGCGCCGCGATGGCGCGCTTTGCCCTGGGCTTCCCCGATGCGGCCATGGCGGACGCAAGAGAGGCGATCGCCTACGCCCGGACCCGCCAGCCCATCAACCTGGTCGCGGCCCTCAACTTCGGCGCCCATGTCCCGATCTCCCGGGGCGAGGCGCCGGTGGCCCTCGAATGGGCCGAGGAGAGCCTGTCGCTGGCCCAGGCGCGGGGCTTCGAGTTCGCGGTCGGGTTCGCCCGGGTCAATCGCGGATGGGCCTGCGCGCGCCTCGGCCGTGCCGACGCCGGCATCGCGGACATCCATGCCGGCATCGCCCTATGGCGGGGTTCCGGGGCCGGGCTGTGGGAGCCCAGGCACCTCCTGCTACTGGCCGAGGCGTGCATTGCGGCCGGTGGCGCGCTCGAGGCGATCGCCACCGCTGACCTCGCGCTTGCCCTGGCCCGCCGGACCGGGCAGGGCCATTTCGAGGCCCCCCTGCTCGTCGCGCGAGGCGATGCGCTGCTGATCGTGGGCGGCAAGGGAGCGGCAGAGGCGGAGAGCGACTACCGGGATGCCGTGGACATAGCCCACGCCCAGTCCGCGAGGTCCTGGGAGCTCCGGGCCGCCATCCGGCTGGCCCGGCTCCTGCACGCCCGAGGCGACGCCGCCCTGGCGCGCGGTATGCTCGCGCCTCTCTATGGTTGGTTCAGCGAGGGGCTCGATACAGAGGATCTTCGCGACGCCCGCGCGCTGCTCGACGGGGCCGCCCAGGTCCCCATCCTGACCTCGAGGGCGAGCCCAGAGGGCTAGTCCTCCTCGTCCGGCGCCGGGCTCTCCTCGTCGGTCTCGACGGCGGGAATCGCATAGCGGCCGTCGGCCCAGCCCAGAAAGTCGCGGTCGCGGCAGAGCCTCGAGCAGAAGGGCCGGTAGCGTGCGTCTCGAGGCTTGCCGCAGATCGGGCAGCGCGGCTCGCGCAGCGGCCTTTTTTCATCGGTGGTCTCGTCGGCCATCGGCTCAGCCGCCCTCGAGAGCGAAGGCGCCCGGCGCCAGGCTCGGGTCGCGCTCGACCCGGACGGCACCGCCGACGCCGCGCCACATGGCGGCCGCCTCGCCGTCGAGATAGGCGGCGAGATCGGCTGCCACGCGCACCGAGCGCGGCGCGCCGGTCCGGACGGCGAGGGCCAGCTGCTCCGCGGCGGCCCTGAGCGAGGGGACCCGACCAGTGCCCTCACAGACAGAGCAGGCGCGCCGGAGACGTGCCTCGAGCGAGCGGCCGCGGCGGGCGCGGCTGATCTGGACGAGGCCCAGCGGCGACATCGGGTAGATCTGCAAGGGTGCCGGGTCGCCACGGAAGGCGCGTTTCAGCGTGTCCTCGAGCCGCTGGCGCGGCGCCTTCGTCGGCAGGTCGACGAAGTCGACGACGATCGTGCCGCCGAGATTGCGGAGGCGCACCTGGTGCGCCAGCTCGAAGGCGGCCTCCATGTCGACGTCGAGGGCTGCCCGGCCGGCGCCGTCGACATCGACCGCGACGAAGGCCCGGGTGGGCTCGATCACGAGCCGGCCGCCGCCACGCAGCCTGACCTCGGACGCCAGCGCTGCCTCGATCTCGCCTGAGACCTCGGTCTGCTCGAACGCACCGCTGCCGGACTCGAGCCGGACGAGATCGACTCCGTGCGGGCGAAGCGGCCCGTCGACCAGACGGCGGCAGCGGGCGAGGAGGCCCTCGTCGGCGACCTCGATGCGGCGCAGCTCCGGGTCCATCACGGCGCGGACGAGGCGCTCGAGCGCGTGCTCGTCGCCGGTGAGCCGGCGCGGCCGGCCGCCCTTGTCGGCCTCGGCGCGGATCGCCTGCCAGCGCTCCTCGAGCATCGCCAGCTCGCCCAGCAGCACGTCGTCCTCGACGCCCGCCGCGAGCTTGCGCAGCGTCACACCCTTCTCGCCGAAGAGCGTCTCGGCCCGCTGCTGCAGCGCCTCGCGCTCGCGGCCGCGGATCGGCCCGGTAAGATCGGGCAGACGGCCCAGGGGGCGGTAGATGAGGTGGAAGCCGAAAAGCTTCAGATCGGCCGTGACGCGGGGGCCCTTCTCGGCCTCGGCCTCGCGTACGCCCTGGACGATCAGGCGCTTGCCGTCCTGCAGGAGGCGGGCGATCGGCGGGCGCTCCTCGTCGGGCGCCAGGTGCCGTGCGTCCTTGCCGTTGAGGAAGGCCTGCAGCGGCTCGCCGATGTCGAGGAAGGCTGCGTTGAGCTTGTGCTCGATGCCCCGCACCTGGCCCAGGAAGAGGGCGTCGGTGATCCAGCCGCCGGTCTCGTCCGCGTCGATGATGTCGACGAGCCTGCCATTCTCGAGGACGGCGCCGCGGACGCCGAACCCGGTGGCCTCGACGACGAGCCGCCGGCTCAAGCGCGCCTCCAGCCGAGGCCCTCGAGGAGCCCCACGGTCTCGGCGAGCGGCAGCCCGACGACGTTCGTGTAGGAGCCGTTGATGCCAGGGATGAGAGCCGCGGCATGGCCCTGGATGGCGTAGCCGCCGGCCTTGCCCCGCCACTCCTCGAAAGCGAGGTAGCGCTCCATCTCCTCAGCGCTGAGGCGCTTCATCTCGACCATCGTCATCACCACCCGCACCACCTCCCGGCCGTCAGGCCCGATCACGGCGATGCCCCCATAGACCCGATGCCGCCGGCCCGACAACAGATCGAGGCAGCGCTTCGCCGTCCGCACGTCCAGGGCCTTGGGCAGGATACGCCGTCCGCAGGCCACGACCGTGTCGGCAGCCAGGATGAATTGCCCCGCATGTCCGTCCATCCCCCTCACGGCACGCGCCTTCGCAGCCGCGAGCCTTGCCGCATGCGCAGGCGGCAGCTCCCGTGCCAGGGGCGTCTCGTCGATATCCGGGGCCGTGATGTGGTCGGGCTCGATGCCGACCTGGCGCAGCAGGGCCAGCCGCCGCGGCGAGGATGAGGCGAGGACGAGCGAGGCTGGAGAGTCCTCCGCCACCCCTATTTGAAGCGGTAGGTGATGCGTCCGCGCGCCAGATCGTAGGGCGTCATCTCGACGGTGACCTTGTCGCCGGCGAGCACGCGGATCCGGTTCTTGCGCATGCGCCCGGAGGTGTGCGCCAGAATCTCGTGCTCGTTCTCGAGCTTGACGCGAAACATGGCGTTGGGCAGCACCTCCGTGATCGTGCCACCGAACTCGATCAGTTCCTCTTTGGCCATCGACACTCCTAATGGGACCGCACCCGGGCTCAGGGCGCGCCCTTGTCATGGGGTTGCGGTCCGGCAAGGTCAAGATCGGCGGCCTCCGGCGCCACCTCGGCGACGTGCGGGAGAGCAGCAGGGACACGGCCGGCGCCACAAGGCAGGCGGCTCAGACCTGCGGCCCCCCGGCGATCGGGAAGCGCTCGTGGATGCGCGCGATCAGGAGATCGCGGAGCTGCCGGTAGGCCTGGAGACGCTGGTCGCGCGAGCTGTCGACGAGGCTCGGGTCCGGCATGTGCCAGAACTCGAGCTCGGTGGCGTTGCCGCGGGTCAGCTCGACCGCGCGATGCTGGGCCTCGGGCGAGAGCGAGATCACGAGGTCGAAATAGCCGTCCTCGAGCTGATCGAAGCTTTTCGGGCGGTGCCGGCCGAGGTCGATGCCGATCTCGTCCATCACGACGACGGCGAACGGATCGAGCTCGCCGGCACGCACGCCGACGCTGTCGACATAGACGTGCCGGCCGTGGAGGAACTTCAGGAACGCCTCCGCCATCGGCGAGCGGATCGCATTCATCGTGCAGGCAAAAAGGACGCTGCCGGGTAGCGCCAGCATCGGTCAGGCGCGGACATGCAGCACGCAGACGAGGGTAAAAAGCCGCCTTGCGGTATCGTGGTCCATCGCCACGCGCGCGGCCAGCGCCTCCTTGAGAAGCTCCGAGCCTTCATCGTGCAGACCGCGACGTGCCATGTCGATCGCCTCGATGCGGGACGGCGTGGCCCCCTTGATGGCCTGGAAATAGCTCTCGCAGATCATGAAGTAGTCTTTGATGACACGCCGCAAGGGGCGCACGGCGAGCGCGATCTCGTCCCGCTCGCTGCCGTCGTCGGCGATGACGTCGAGGACGAGCGTCGCGTCGCGCAGGGAAAGCCGGACGCGGTAGGGCCCGGCGCAGCCGTCCAGCAGGTTGAAGCTGTTGCCCTCGAGCAGGTCGAAGATGGCGACGTTGCGCTCGTGCTCGACCTCGGGGCTCCAGCGGACGATGCTTTTCTCGTCGAGGTCGAGGGAGACGATGCGATCGGCGCGGGCCTCGCTCACCCCTCCACCCGCCCCAGCCGTCGCTCGACGGCCAGCGCGTGGGCCTCGAGCCCCTCGCCACGCGCGAGGCAGGCAGCCGCAGGGGCCAGCGCGCGAAAGCTGGCCTCGTCGCAGCCGAGGAGCGTCGTGCGCTTCATGAAGTCGAGAACGCCCAGACCGGAGGCGAAGCGGGCGCTGCGGCTGGTGGGCAGCACATGGTTCGGGCCGCCCACATAGTCGCCGATGACCTCGGGCGTGAAGTGGCCGAGGAAGATGGCGCCGGCGTGGCGGATGCGGCCCGCCAGCCGGTCGGGCTCCGCCACCATCAGCTCGAGATGCTCGGGCGCCAGCCGGTCGACCAGCGGTATGGCGGAAGAGAGCGAGCCGACGAGGACGACGGCCCCTTCCCGCTCCCAGCTCACCCGCGCGATGTCGGCGCGGCTCAAAGTAGCGAGCTGATGGTCCACCTCGCGCATCGCGGCATCGGCCAGCGCCGCGTCGTCGGTGATAAGAATGGCCTGGGCGCGCTCGTCGTGCTCCGCCTGTGACAGAAGGTCGGCGGCGATCCAGGCAGGATCGGCGCTGCCGTCGGCGACGACGACGATCTCCGAGGGGCCGGCGATCATGTCGATGCCGACACGACCGAAGACCTGACGCTTGGCCTCGGCCACATAGGCGTTGCCCGGCCCCACGATCTTGTCGACCGGCGCCATCGTCGTGGTGCCGTAGGCCAGCGCGGCCACGGCCTGGGCGCCGCCCACCCGGTAGACCTCATCGACGCCGGCGATCTCCGCTGCTGCGAGGACAAGCGGATTGGCCTCGCCACCCGGCGTCGGCGCCACCATCACGATGCGTGAGCAGCCGGCGACCTTGGCGGGGATGGCGTTCATCAGGACCGAGCTGGGATAGGCCGCCGTGCCGCCGGGCACGTAGAGGCCCACCGCGTCGACCGGCCGCCAGCGGAGGCCGAGGCGGACACCCTCCTTGTCTCGATAGTCGAGCGGCTCCGGCACCTGGCGCTCGTGGAAGGCGCGGATGCGTGACGGCCGCGAGCTCGAGCGCCTTCACCGCCTCGGGGTCGCAGGCGGCCCGGGCGGCGGCGATTGCCTCCTTGCCGACGCGCAGCTCGTCTGCCGCCAGCTCGAGACGGTCGAAGCGCGCCGTCAGCCGGACGAGCGCGGCGTCGCCGTCGCGGCCGGACCTCGTCGATGATGGCGCGCACGACCTCGCGGACGTCCGCCGTCTCCTCGCGCCGCCGCTCGACGAGGGCGGCGAAGGCGTCGGCGAAGCCGGGGCTCCGCTCGTCAAGCAGGGCCGCCATACGACTCCGTCCAGCCGGGCAGGGGCGACGCGAAATGATCGCAGGGTGTGAGGCTGCAGGGCTCGGGCTCGCCGAAATCGTCCATCCGGCAGGCGATGGCGTCGGTGCGAAGCTGGATCTGGGCATCGCCCTCGAACACGAGGTCGATATGGATGAGATGATCCTTGCCGGGCTCGGTGGCGATCGTAAGGAGGCTCATCTCCTTCTCGGGGCTCGCCGGATCGAGGCCCCGATACTTGACCTCGGCGATGCCGTCGATGACGAGGGCGGCCATGCATTCGGTGAGCCCCTCGCAGGAGGCCGGGTCGGCCTGGAGCTCGCGGCGGTAGCGGCGGAACGCGGCGACGAAGCGGCGCTCCTCCTTGATGTAGGCCATCTCGCGGAGCGGGATGCGGGCGTCCTGAAGGCAGGCCGCGATCACGGCCAGATCCTCGCAGTCGGTCGCCTTCAATCGCAGCTTCTCGCCCATCGCCCTCTCCTCGTCTGCCGGTGCCGGGCGCTCAGGGCGCCCGCTCGATCCTGGCCCCGACGTCCCGGAGCTTCTGCTCCAGATGCTCGTAGCCGCGGTCGAGATGATAGATGCGGTTGATCTCGGTCTGGCCCTTGGCCGCCAGCGCCGCCAGGACGAGCGAGACCGAGGCGCGAAGGTCGGTCGCCATGACGGGAGCGCCCCTGAGGCCGGCGACGCCGCGCACCAGCGCCGAGCCGCCATGGACCGTGATCCTGGCGCCCATGCGGGCGAGCTCCGGCACGTGCATGAAGCGGTTCTCGAAGATGGTCTCGGTGATCATCGAGGCGCCGTCGGCCACGCACATCATCGCCATGAACTGCGCCTGCAGGTCGGTCGGGAAGCCCGGATAGGGCCGCGTCATCACGTCGACGCCCTTCATCCCGCCATTGCCCAGAGACGCGCTGAACCCCTCATCGGTCTCCTCGAGACGCATGCCGGCCTCGACCAGCTTCTCGACGGCCCCGCCCAGCATGTCGAGGCGGCCGTTACGCACGGTTATATGGCCACCCGTGACGCCCGCCGCCATGGCGTAGGTGCCGGCCTCGATGCGGTCGGGCATGATCGAGTGGCGGGCGGCATGCAGGCCGGGCACGCCCTCGATCGTGATGTAGCTCGAGCCCGCCCCCTCGATGCTGGCGCCCATGCTCTGCAGAAGAAGAGAAAGATCGACGATCTCGGGCTCGCGGGCGGCGCCGGCGATCATCGTCTGGCCCCTGGCCAGCGCTGCCGCCATCATCAGGTTCTCGGTGGCGCCGACGGAGGGCTGGTTGAGCTCGATGCGGGCACCCGCGAGGCCCTGCGGGGCCGTGGCGCGGACATAGCCGTCGACCAGCTCGATCACGGCCCCCATGCGCTCGAGGCCCATCAGGTGGAGATCGATCGGCCGCGTGCCGATGGCGCATCCGCCCGGCATCGAGACGACGGCCTCGCCGCTGCGCGCAAGGAGCGGCCCCAGCACCAAGACGGAGGCGCGCATCTTGCGCACGAGGTCGTAGGGCGCCGTGGTGCCGAGAAGCTTGGGGGTATGGAGCGCTATCCGCCCGGGCTCGCCCGCGAGGAAGGTGGCGGCGGTGCCGAGCCGCTGCACGAGGCGCAGCATCGAGGTGACGTCGGCAAGCTCCGGCACGTTGCCGAGCTCGACCGGCTCGTCGGTCAGAAGGCAGGCGGCGATGAGCGGCAGAGCCGCGTTCTTGGCCCCGCTGATGGTGACGGTGCCGGCGAGCGGATGGCCACCCTCGATGAACAGTCGATCCATGATGCTCCCAATCGGCCCGCCCGGGCTCCCCGGGCGGTCACAGGCGCGGCAGGGTCACGCCGCGCTGGCCCATATATTTCCCCTTGCGGTCGGCATAGGAGACCTCGGGCGGGCCCTCGCCCCTGAGGAAGAGGAACTGGCAGAGACCCTCATTGGCGTAGACGCGCGCCGGCAGCGGCGTGGTGTTCGAGATCTCGAGGGTGACGTGTCCTTCCCACTCGGGCTCGAGCGGGGTGACGTTCACGATCATGCCGCAGCGCGCATAGGTGCTCTTGCCGAGGCAGATCACCAGGATGTCGCGGGGGATGCGGAAATATTCGATGGTGCGGGCAAGGGCAAAGCTGTTGGGCGGGATGACGCAGATATCGCCCTCGCGCTCGACGAAGCTCTGGGACGAGAAGGCCTTCGGGTCGACGATGGCGTTGTCGACATTGGTGAAAATCTTGAACTCGGGCGCCATGCGGGCGTCGTAGCCGTAGGAGGACAGCCCGAAGCTGATCACCCCCTCGCGCGTCTGGCGGTCGACGAAGGGCTCGATCATGCCCTCTTCGAGCGCCATCTTGCGGATCCAGTGATCGGGCATGATCGACATGCGGCGGCAATGTCCCAGGCGGCTTTTTTCGTCCTGGCGGCCTATGTAGGCGATCCCCGGCTGCTCCTCAACTGCGGGGCGGGCGCTCCGGCTGGTCCTGCGCGCCGTTCTCACGGGCGCGAGCCTGGTCCTTGCGGCGGCGCAGATTGTCCCGCAGCCGTGCTGCAAGCTCGGCCGCCCGGTCCTCCTTCGAGGCCTTGGGATGCCGCGCCCGACCCTCTCCCTGCCCGGGCTCGTCCCGGCTCTCATCCATGCCCGCCTTCTCCTCGGCTTGCGTCCGTCGATGCCCTATGGCATCTACCACCCGCCCCGTGCATCGGTCATCCTGCACGGTGCCCGCTGCCGTAGCTCAGTCGGTAGAGCGCATCCTTGGTAAGGATGAGGTCGAAGGTTCGATTCCTTTCGGCAGCACCATTTAAATCAACGTCTTACGTGAGCATCACGCCGCAAGCACCGCGGCGGATTTTCACGCTGCCGCTTGTGCGAGGCGTCGCTTGGCTCGCGCAAAGCGCCCGATCCCTGCCAGTGGCTCGTTGGGCGACGGCCAGCGGCCCGCCTGAGGCCGAGACGACCAATGTCCGGCAACAGACGCGCGGCGGCAGGTGTGGGCGTCGAGCCGACCCGTTTCCGCATAGACGCTGCCATGCCGACCGACCTTCGGTGCGGTCTTCGTCCGCGCGCCCAGAGCGCAGCCTGATGGTATCGCCGGTGCGCCCGGGTTAGGGTTCGCTTCATACCTACGGGCGAAGCCGCGCCCGTTCGGAGAAAGCTCATGCGCGGGGTCATGTCGCGCCAACGGGGTGGAAAACGGCGATGACCGGAGCCAGCGGCGAGATCGTGCGGGCGGCGATCTATCCGGCGATCGGGATCGCGCGGGTCGGCAACAGTCCCGAGGAATGGTTCCTCGGCCCCGAGGTCCCGGAGCCGCCGCCGCAGCCGTCGAGCTTTTATCGGGATGGCAGCGGGGCGCTGAAGCGTCAGGCGGCACGCTTCCGGGTCTATGGCCTCGACGCCCGAGGGCGGGCGGTGGCCGAGCTGACCGGCCGCGCCGACGCCGAGGTCGCGTGGACCGTCCATCTCGCCAACACCAAGGCTGCCTGGTACGAGTTCCAGCTGGCCCTCGACATTCCCGAAGCCGCCTCGGCGCCGCCCTCCTATCGCCGCAACGCCCAGGTCGCGGACCGCCGGCAGCTCGTGATCGATCCCGGCCCGCGCAGCATCGAGGGCGCCGACCACGAGCGGTGCGCTTCGACGGCGGCCGCTTCATGGGCAAGCCCGTCTATCTGGGCGAGCTGCGCACCGACGAGGCCGGGCGGCTGATCGTGCTGGGCGGCCACGGCAAGGCCGCCTCCTACAACAACAGCCGTGCCGTGACCTTCGCCAACAATGACGGCTGGCACGACGACATCGCGGACGGCCCGGTGACGGCGAGCGTCAGCCTCGAGGGCAAGGAGATCCCGGTCGATCCGGCCTGGCTGGTGGTGGCGCCGCCCAACTACGGGCCCTGCCAGAAATCGGTGCGGACGATGTGGGACCTGATGCGCGACCTGGCCTACGGCCAGAGGTTCCTCACCACGCCCGCGCGCCCGTCGTTCCGGCGCGACATCGCCCCGATCTTCGCGCGGCTGAGCCGGCTGCAATGGGTCAACCAGGGTTTTGCCACCTGGTACGGCTCGGGCGCTGCCTTCGATTTCGGCACGGCCGAGTGGATGGCCAGGCTCGCCGATCCCGGCGAGGGCAACGAGGAGCTACGGCGCCAGCTCGCCAACCAGTTCCGCGTCTTCGACCGGGACGCCTGGTCGCCGGCGCCGTGGCCCTGGATCTATGGCGACGCGATGAACGTGCCCATGCCCAAGACGCCGCGAGCGTTCACCGCGCTGACCGCGACGCAGCTCGGCTTTCTCGGTCAGTGGGCCGCCGGCGACTTCGATGCGGACTACCAGCCGGCCGATGCAGCGCCCCATGACCTGGAGGCGGTTCCGGTGGCGCTGCAGCCGGAGATGCTGGATCAGGCCGCGCTCGAGTTCTGTCTCGCCGATGCCTTCCATCCGGGCTGCGAGATGACCTGGCCGGTGCGCACGCCGACCATGTTCATGGGGCCCTACCGCTTCCTGCACGCGCCGCCGGGACCGGAGCCCGACTACGGCCGGGAGCTGACCAGCGCCATCTGCGAGCTGCCGGACGGCCCGCTCACCGGCCAGCGGCCGGGCGACATCAGCCGCTGGATGGCGGTGCCGTGGCAGACCGATACGGCGAGCTGCCGCTCGGGCTACGAGCCCTCCTACGACCCCTATCTGCCCACCTTCTGGCCGGCCAGGGTACCCAACCAGGTGCTCACACCCCAGAGCTACGCCGTGGTCATGGACACCACCCTGCCGCTGGACAAGCGGCTCGCCGCCTTCGCCCATCGCGCCTCGTGGGACGCGCCCTTGGGCGATGGCACCTATGTCGACCAGATCAACACCATGGCGGGCGACATCGACCTCGTGGCCGTGGTGTCGGTGGCGCCGGGGCCGACCGACGTGCCGGGGCTGCCCGAAGGTGATGGAGGTGGCCGACCGGCCGACCGACGAGCAGGCCAAGGCCAGGCCGACGCTGCTCGAGCGCCGCCCGGGAGCGCAAGGGGCCGGATCTTTCGGGGATCGAGAAGGTGCGGCGCTTCCCGAGGGGCCTGCGCGGCTGAGGTGGCGACGGCGCCGAGGTTCTGATCGTCGGTGCCGGGCCGGCCGGCTGCGCTGCGGCGCTGAACCTCGCACCGCTGCGCCGCACGGTGATGGTGGAGCGTCGGGCGGAGACGCCGGCGCGAATAGGCGAGTCGCTGCCGCCGGTGGCCGGGCGGCTTCTCGCCGACATGGGGCTGCTCGAGGGCTTCGAGCGCCAGGGCCACGCGCCCTGCCATGGCTTTCGCTCCTCTTGGGGCGGGCAGGCGCCGAGCGAGCGGCACGGCCTGCGCGATCCGGATGGGCCGGGCTGGCACCTCGACCGTGCGCGATTCGACAGCTGGCTGCGCGGCATCGCGGTCGCCCGGGGCGCGGAGCTGCTGGCGCCGGCCACCCTCACCGCTGTGACGCCCGCCCCAGGAGGATGGCAGGTCCGGCTGGCCACGCCGACGGGCGAGCGCCAGCTGGAGGTGCCGATCCTGATCGATGCCGGCGGCCGCCGGGCGGGGCTGGCGCGCCGCCTTGGCGCCCGGCGGCGGGTGCGCGATCGGCTGGTCTCCCTCTGGGCTCATGGTCGGGTCATGCTGCCCGAGCGCCATGCCGGGGTGGGCCATCTCGAGGCGGTGGCCGACGGCTGGTGGTACAGCGCGCCGATTCCCGGCGGCCGGCGCGTGCTGGCCTTTCACACCGATGCCGACCTCCCCGCCGCCCGGGCATGCCGCGGGCCGGCGGCGACTGCTGGACCACCTCCGGGACGCCCCCGGCACCGCCGAGCTGCTGGCGGATTGCGGCTTCGCGCCCGACGGACCCCACGGCATCGCGGCGGCCCATGGCTGCGCCCTCGACCGCCCCGCCGGGCCGGGCTGGCTCGCGGTGGGCGATGCCGCCCTCGCCTGCGATCCCCTGTCGTCGCAGGGCCTGCTCAACGCCCTCTATACCGGTCTCGCCGCCGCCGAGGCGGCCGACCGCTCGCTCGCGGGCACGGAGGCCTCGGCCGACTACATCCGGGCGATCCGGCAGATCGACGACGCCTATCGGCGCCATCTTGCGCTCTGGTACGGCCTGGAGCAGCGGTGGCCCGACGCCCCGTTCTGGAGCCGGCGGAGAGCAGCACCGGCGGCCGCGGAAGGCCTTCATGAGCCGGTGCGTCAGGGAGCAAGCTCGGCCGGCGAGGGATAGCGCAGCCGTGTAGCCGCTACAGCGGCAACGATCGCTTTCTTGACCGGCCCGTCATGATAGCGATAACGCTCCGCCCGGTCCGGGAAGAGGGTCCTGCCCTTGGAAGCCGCGCGTCAGCCGGAAGGCTGGCGTCATCAGCGGACGGCGCTGCGGCGATGGCATGATCCGCTCCGCCCGGTCCCCATCTCGAGATCAGTGAGGCAGGATGCGCACCCGACCGAACATCGTCCTCATCATCGCGGACGATCACCGCTACCAGTCGATCGGTGCCAACGGCGAGAGCGAGGTGCGGACACCGCATCTCGATGCGCTCTCGGCGCGGGGCACCGTCTTCGATCAGGCGCACTGCCAGGGCTCGATGCACCCGGCCGTCTGCGTGCCGAGCCGCGCCTCGCTGATGACGGGCCGCAACATCTTCACATGCGCGGTCGATCCCACCGGGGCCGACTATAACGGGAAGGCCTACGCGATCCCGCCGACACTCGAGACCTTCCCCGAGCGGCTGCGGGCCGCGGGCTATCACACGCACGCCGTCGGCAAGTGGCACAACGACGGCCGCGACCTTCGCCCGCTCGTTCGCCAGCGGCGAGCGCAACTGATGTTCGGCGGCATGAGCGACCATGATCGGGTCCCGTTGCGGCCGTACGATCCGACGGGCGTCCTTCCCCGTCGAAAGCATCTATTACGAGGAAGGCTTCTCGACCGACCTTGTTCTGCGAGGCGGCAGTCGGCTTTCTCGAGAAGGCGCCCGCCGATCAGCCCTTCTGCCTCTATGTCGCCTTCACGGCACCGCACGATCCGCGCACGCCGCCCGACGCTTTCGCGGTCGATCCGGCGAGCGTCAGCCTGCCGCCGAACGCGCAGGCGATGCACCCCTTCGACAATGGCGACATGCTCGTTCGCGACGAGCGGCTCGAGGCCATGCCGCGTCCGGCCGATGCCGTTCGCCGGCATCTTGCCGACTATTACGGGATGATCGCCCACCTCGACGCTGCGGTGGGGACCATTCTCGAGACGCTCGCGGCGTCGGGTCATGCCGAGGACACCATCGTCGTCTACACCGCCGATCATGGCCTCGCCCTTGGCCAGCACGGGCTCATGGGCAAGCAGAACCTCTATGAGCACAGCCTGCGCGTTCCGCTCATCTTCGCGGGCCCCGGCATCCCCGCCGGCCAGCGGCACGGGCAGCTCGTCTGGCATGCCGATACCTCCGCCACGCTTCTTGATGCGGCCGGCGTCGACCCCGATCCCGCGAGCGAGGGGCGGAGCCTTTTGCCCATCCTGCGCGGCGACACGCATTGGGAGCGCCGGACGTTCGGCGCCGGCTACCGCACGACGCAGCGCATGATGCGCGACGAGCGCTACAAGCTCATCCGCTACTTTCCGAGCGGCGAGGCGGGCAGCGGCGACCCTGCAGGCGGAATCGCCGCCGACGCCCGGATCACGCACCGAGCAGCTCTTCGACCTCGCTGCCGATCCCTGGGAGACCGTGAACCTGGCCTGCGTTCCGGAGCTGCAGGCGGTGCGCGACCGGCTGGCCGAAGCGCTCTCAGGCTGGCAGGCCGAGGTCGGCGACCCGTTCCTCGACCGCTGCTCTTGAGCCGCTCCATGGGCCGGCGCTCGGGCGAGCGCCCAGGCGCACAGGCCGGACCGCCGGGGTGAGCGAGTGGCATTCCGGCATCGGGGCGCCTATGCCGGTGCGGGCCACGCCACGATCGCAAGGAGAGCCCATGAGCCGTGTCTGGCCGCCCCATCCGATGCTGCCGCGGCGCCTGTTCCTGGCGGCGGCCGGCATGGCGCTGGCCACGCGCGCCGAGGCGGCGGGTCGCCCGGCGATCAGCCTGGGGCTCGTCCAGTTCGGCACGGTCCAGTGGATCGCCGAGATGATCCGTCGCCACCGGCTCGACACGGCGCACGGCTTCACGCTCGATGCGCAGCCGCTCGCCAGCCCCGGTGCCGGCCGTGTCGCGATCATGGGCGGCGCGCTCGATGTGGTCGTGCTGGACTGGCTCTTCGTCGCCGTGCAGCGGGCCAAGGGCGCCGGGCTCTGTTTCGCGCCCTTCTCCTCGGCCACGGGCGGCGTCGTCGCGCCGGCGGGCTCGAACATCCGGACGCTCGCCGATCTCGCCGGCAAGCGGCTGGGCGTGGCCGGCGGCCCGGTCGACAAGTCCTGGCTGATCCTCCGGGCCGCTGCCCGCAAGGAGGCGGGTCTCGATCTCGCGACGGCGGCGCGCGTCTCCTATGCGGCGCCACCACTCCTGGGTGCCCAGCTGGAACAGGGCAAGCTCGACGCGGTCCTCACCTATTGGACCTTCGTGGCCAAGCTCGAGGCCGCGGGCCACCGCCAGGCGATCTCGGTCGCCGACATGCGCCGCGATGCTCGGGCTGCCGCGGCAGCTGGGCCTCGTCGGCTTCGTCTTCCGCGAGGGCTGGGCGCGGGCCCCGGGCTCCGCCATCGAGGGCTTTCTCGCGGCCGCGGCCGAGGCGGCGGCGATCCTGGCCTCCGGCTCGAGCGACGACTGGCAGGCCGTGCGTCCCTTGATGGACGCGGCCGACGATCGCCTCTTTGCGGCCTTGCGCACGCGCTTCGCAGAAGGTGTAGGCGCCCTTCCGGATGCCGCGACGCAGGAGCGCAATGCGCGGGCCCTCTTCGCGATCCTGAAGGAGATCGGCGGCACGCAGGCGACCGGCGGTCTCGAGGAGGTGCCGGCCGGGCTTTTCTGGCAGAGCGGAAGCGGCGCGGGCTGAGCCGCGTGCCGACGGCGATCTGGCGCCTCGCCGGCATCGGCGGCCTTCTTCTCGCCTGGGCGCTGGCAGCGGGCCTGGTCGGCTCGGACCTGCTCCTGCCCTCCCCCTGGCGCGTCCTGGCCTTCGCCGCACGCGGGATTGCCGATGGCGAGCTGCTGCGCGAGCTTGCCGCCACCCTCGTGCGGGTGGTCATCGCCTTCACCGTCGCCATGCTGCTCGCCAGCATCATCGGCTACGCCATGGGGCGCCATCAGCGGATCGACGCGGTGGCCGACCCGCTGCTGGTGATAGCGCTCAACCTGCCGCTGCTGGTCGTGGCCATCCTGGCCTATATCTGGATCGGGCTGAACGACGTCGCCGCCGTCCTGGCCGTCGTGATGGCGAAGACGCCGACCACGATCGTCACCATCCGCGAAGGTGCCAGAGCGCTCGATACGAGTCTCGACGAGATGGCGGCCACCTTCCATGTGCCCCGCCTGCGGCGCTGGCGTGCCATCATCCTCCCGCAGCTCGCCCCCTATCTCGCCGCCGCCGGCCGGAGCGGCGTCTCGATCACCTGGAAGATCGTGCTGGTGGTCGAGCTTCTGGGCCGCCCCAACGGGATAGGCTTCGCGCTCAATCTGGCCTTCCAGAACTTCGACGTCACGGCGATCATCGCCTATGGCCTGGTCTTCGCCTCGATCATGCTGTTGATCGAGGCTCTGGTGCTGCGACCCCTGGAGCGTCGGGCCAATGGCTGGCGCGCCGATGCTTGAGGCCCGGATCACCGAGAAACGCCTGCCCTCGGGCGAGGCGCTGCTCCGCGATCTCGCCATCACCGTCGTGGCTGGCGAGACCGTCGTGCTGCTGGGGCCATCCGGCGTCGGCAAGACCTCGACCCTGCGGATCCTCCTGGGTCTCGACGGCAGCTTCCTCGGCAGCCTGCGCAACCAGGCGCGGCGCACGGCACCGGTGTTCCAGGAGCCACGCCTGCTGTCCTGGCTGACGGTGAGGGACAATATCCGGCTGGTGATCCCGCCGGGGCAGCCGGCGCCGGATATCGGGGCGATCCTGGCCGAGGTCGGCCTCGCCGGCAGCGAGGCGCTCCTCCCGCGCCAGCTGTCGCTCGGCATGGCGCATCGCGTCGCCGTGGCGCGCGCGCTCGCGACCAGGCCCGATCTCGTTGTCCTGGACGAGCCCTTCGCCTCGCTCGATCCGGGCTCGACGGACCTCATGGCACAGCGCCTGGCGGGCGTGCCGCGCGAGGGCGGCGCGCTCGTCATGGCGATGCACGACCTCGACCGCGCGCTGAGCATCGGCACGCGCATCCTGGTCATGGCCGGGCGGCCCGCCCATATCGTCTGGAAGGCGGAGATCGCCCGCGCCGATGGCGAGGAGGGCCGGCGATTCCCTGCGTCGGGAGGCGATCCTCGCCTGCCCCTTCCTCGCCTCGCAGGGAGCTGATGACGAAAAGGCGCTTCTGCATCCGTACCGCGGCCCCTAACAGGGGCCGAGCGAACGAAAACCGTCAGACATCACGATAGGGAGTGGGACCTTGGGCATGCATGAGGTGCTGGCGAGGGTCGTCGCGTGGGTCGGAGCCGGCACGATCGCCGTGCGGCGGATGAGCGACGGCGACAAGGCGCCTGCCTGGGGAACGACGCCGAGCATCCCGACGGCAAAGTCGCAAGGCATGCTCCCCACGCTCAAGATGCCGACCGCGCGGGGCTGGCAGGGCGACGAGAAGCCGATCGCGGCGCCGGGGCTGAAGGTGAATGCCTTCGCGCGCGGTCTCGATCATCCGCGCTGGGTCTACGTGCTGCCCAACGGGGACGTGCTGGTGGCCGAGAGCACCACCCTGCCGAGCGAGAGCACGCGCAGCCTCTTCGACCACGCCATGATCGCGACCATGAAGCGCGCGCATGCGACCGGGGCCAGCCCCAACCGGATCACGCTGCTGCGCGATGCCGACGGCGACGGCGTCGCCGAGGTCCAAAAGCCCTTCCTCGAGAATCTGAGCCAGCCCTTCGGCATGGCGCTGGTGGGCGACCAATTCTATGTCGGCAACACCGACGGCATCGTCGTCTTCCCCTACGAGGCCGGCGCCGACAGGATCACCGCGCCGGGCAAGAAGCTCGTCGACTTCAAGCCCGGAGGCCACTGGACGCGCAGCCTGCTGCTGAGCCCCGACGGGACCCAGCTCTATGCGGGCGTGGGCTCGCTCACCAACATCGCCGATCAAGGCATGGAGGCCGAGGAGGGCCGTGCTGCGATCCACGTGCTGGACCTCGCGAGCGGCCGAAGCCGCATCTTCGCGGGTGGCCTCCGCAACCCCGTGGGCCTCGCCTGGGAGCCCTCCACCAACGTCCTCTGGACGGTCGTCAACGAGCGTGACGGCCTGGGCGACGAGACCCCGCCCGACTACCTGACCTCGGTCCAGGACGGTGGCTTCTACGGCTGGCCCTATTGCTACTGGGGCAGGATCGTCGACGACCGCGTGCCGCAGAATGCGGCGCTGGTCGCCCGCGCCACCCAGCCGGACTATGCCCTGGGCGGCCATACCGCGTCGCTCGGCCTGTGCTGGGTGCCCGAGGGCACGCTGCCCGGCTTCCCGGCGGGCATGGCGATCGGCCAGCACGGCTCCTGGAACCGCAGCAAGCTCAGCGGCTACAAGCTGGTCTTCGTGCCGTTCGCGAACGGCAAGCCCTCGGGGCCCGCCCGCGACATCCTTTCGGGCTTCCTCGCCCCCGACGAGAATTTTTCCTATGGCCGGCCGGTGGGCGTGACGCTGGGGCCCGACGGCTCGCTCCTGATGGCCGACGATGTGGGCGACGTGATCTGGCGGGTGACGGGAGCCTAGGGGGCCTATTCTCGCCGGCTGAGAGGGGCCCGGCTGCCCTGACGATGCGAGCGGTGTAAGGTCACCCCCAAGCAGGGGGGAGATCGCGTCATGGGTGCTGGCCGTCTGAAGTTCTATGGCTGGGGCATCGAGGGTGAAGGCCTCGACGAGGCCGAGCGCCAGCGGCTGTTCGGCTTCGTCTCCTCACGCCTCGGGATCGAGCCGCGCACGGTGGTGGCGCCGCAGCTGGCAGACATCGAGCTGCGTGCGCCGCGCGTGACGGCACCCGCGGCGCTGGCGCACCTGCTGGACGCCACGCCCTACGAGCGGCTCCTCCACACCTACGGCAAGTCCTATCCGGAGACGCTGCGCGCCTGGGAGCGCGACTTCGGGAACGCGCCGGACCTCGTGGCCTTTCCCACGAGCGAGGCGGACGTGGCGGCCCTGCTCGACTGGGCCGGCGCATCACGGCTCGCCGTCATCCCCTTCGGCTGCGGCTCCTCGGTCGTGGGCGGTGTGGAGCCGGTCGTCGGCGACCGCTTCGCCGGCACCATCAGCCTCGATCTGCGCCGCCTGGACAGCATCCTCGAGCTCGACGAGACCAGCCGGGCGGCGCGCATCCAGGCCGGCATGAGGGGCCCCGCGATCGACGCGGCGCTGAGGTCGCACGGCCTGTCGATCCGGCACTATCCGCAGAGCTTCGAGTTCTCCACCCTGGGCGGCTGGATCGCTACACGCTCGGGCGGCCACTTCGCCACGCTCTACACCCATATCGACGACTTCGTCGAAAGCCTCCGCACCGTCACGCCGGCGGGGGTGATGGAATCGCGCCGGCTGCCCGGCTCGGGCGCCGGGCCCAGCCCCGACCGCCTGATAATCGGCTCGGAAGGGGCGCTGGGCGTGATCACCGAGGCCTGGATGCGGCTGCAGGACCGGCCGCGCTTCAAAGGCGGCGCCGTGTTCGGCTTTCCCGACCTGCTCGCCGCCGCCAGAGCCGTGCGCGCGGTCGGCCAGGCCGGGCTCTACCCCTCCAACCTGCGCGTCATCGACAATGACGAGGCCGGCACCTATGGCGTGAACGATTACGAGGAGACGCTTTTGCTCCTCGGATTCGAGTCCGCCGACCACCCCGTCGAGCCCTGGATGGCGCGGGCCGTCGAGCTGGTCGGCGACCATGGCGGCCGGCGGCACGCCGACGAGAGCGCTGCGCTGCGCTGGCGAACCGCGTTCATCCGCATGCCGTACGCGCGGGAGCTGACGGTGCCGTTGGGCCTCATCAACGATACCTTCGAGAGCGCGGTGACCTGGGACCGGTTCGAGGCGTTCCATGCGGCCGTGCGCGCGGCGACCGACGGCAGCGATCGAGGAGGCGACCGGCCGGCCCGGCACCGTCTCGACCCGCTTCACCCACGTCTATCCGGATGGCCCAGCACCCTACTACACCTTCAACGCGCAGGGCACGCCCGGGCGGCTCCTCGAGCAGTGGCGGCACATCAAGACACGCGCGTCCGATGCCTTGATCGCGGCGGGCGGGACGATCACCCACCACCACGCGGTCGGACGCGACCACATGCCGTGGTACCGCCAGCAGCGGCCGGCCCTGTTCGGCGCTGCGCTCGCCGCGGCCAAGGGTGCGCTCGACCCGGCCGGGATCCTGAACCCCGGCGTTCTGGTGCCGTAGGGAGCACCGCATCCGGCCCGATCCGGGCTCCCGGTATCGGGTGACGATCGGGCATCTGCGGGGACCGGCGCTGCCAAGAACACCCACAAGGACCGGCTGGGCGAGGCCGCGACCGGTGCCCGTCCCCTACGGCGCCATCTCGAAAGCGCGGGGACGGCCGCCGACGCTGCCGCATGCTACACCATCGCTCGGGAGACGACCTGCGCCATGCGCCCAGCCGTTCCGAGCCCGCTCGACCTCCGGACCGCCCGTTGCTATTCTACAACCGTGGATGCGTAGTCTCGCGTGTCCATTCTTGCTCTGGGCGATAACGAACAAGTCGAGGAAGCGTCAATGGGCGGGACGGAACCGTCGAGCGAGCGGGCGGCATCGCCACTCGCGGGGCTCTTTATCGTCGCAAGCCTGGGGACCGGCCGGCTGGTCGGTCGGATCGTCGCGACCACCGGAGATCTGGCCGTGATCAAGGCAGCTCCGGAAAGCGACGTTCAAGGCCCCGGGCTCATCCTCCTGAAGCTCGGCAGCGTGGCCATGCCCGAAGGCCGATGCCGGCTCTTCCGGACCAGGGCGGAGGCCGCAAAGGCGGTATCGGGAGACAAGCGCCCGCCCGTCCGGGAGCGACCCGGGCCGCGGCTCGTGGTGGCGCGCACGCCCTGCGCCCCGTGAAATTAAGGCAATGTCGGCCTTGCGCACTGGCCTGGCCCGGTCATCACGTTGACAGCCGACTTGTCCGGATGGACTATCCGATCGCGTTGGGCGCAAGCCTGATCACGCGGTCGGCGAGCGAGAGTCCAAGAATAACCCAACATCGTGAGTTGGCGCAGGGGGGCTACCGCCTTGATCGAGGCATGATCTGCGTCCCCCAATGGGCCGTCTCGGGGAGGAGCATTCCTGTGAACACACAGCAAGCCTTGGCGGCGCTCGGGCTGCCTGACGTCAGCCTCACCGACGAGCAGAGGCGCCAGCTGGATGAGAATGGATACTTCGTCGTCGCCGACGTCTTCAGCGCCGACGAGGTGGCCCTGATGAAGGCAGAGATCGCCCGGCTGCAGGAGCTCGAGGGCGCGTTCGGCGGTCACGAGGTGCATATCGAGCCGGGCGCGCCGCGGCTGTCCAACCTGTTCAACAAGTCGGCCGCGTTCGACCGGTGCCTGGCATGCGCGCCGACGATGGCCGCGGCCCTGCACCTGCTCAAGGAGTTCCGGATCTACTCCCTGAACGCGCGCAACCCGCAGAAGGGCCAGGGCCAGCAGCCCCTGCACGCCGACGTGCCGCGGACCACGCCGACGGACTGGCGGGTCGTCAACTCGATGGTCATGCTCGACGACATGACCGAGACCAACGGGCCGACCCGGGTCGTGCCGGGCTCGCACAACTGGGTCCCGCTCAATGTCCCCGACGTCAACATGGCGGAGGTCAAGCACATCGAGGTTAGGCCCGAGGACCGGCCCCTCATCCCCAAGGATCCCGCAGCACCCTACCCCGGCGAGGTCAAGGTCACCGGCAAGGCCGGATCGGTTGCCGTCATCAACGGCCATATCTGGCATGGCGGGACACGCAACGAGAGTGGCGCGCCGCGGCAGGTCCTGCATCTGGCGATCGGGCGTCGCGACATCCCCCAGCAGCTGGTCGAGCGCGAGCACCTCACCACCGATCTCTTCGAGCGGAGCGGGCCGGGGCAGAGGTTCCTCCTCGACATCGAGGGTGCTGCCCCGGTGGTGAAGGGATACCCGCCGTTGCCGGAGTCGACGCGCGTGTGGACCGCTGCCGACATGGTCGACAAGAACCCTTGATGGTCACGCATCCGCCATCGGGGCGGCGTGGCGCAACCCAGGAGGCATGCGTCGCCCGGTCCGGGCAAGGATAGGCGCGGCCATCGGCCCTTCGGGCCGGGGCGTCGTTGTGGCTTGACCGGCAACGCCGCGACGGCGGCGCGGTACCGAGCTTCAGAATGAAAGAACAGGGAGGACAAGCAGGATGACTCGAAAGGCTGGAAGGTCCGGCCTGTCGTCGGCGACGACGGCAGGCCTCATCGCCTTGGCGGCGGCGGTCGGCGGGGCGGCTCTCGCCCCGTCGCCGGCGGCGGCCAAGGACATCACCATCGCCGTGGCGATGAAGACCCAGGTGCAGCGCCGCTGGGCCTTCGACGCGGAGGCGATGAAGGCCGAGGCCAAGAAGCTCGGCGCCACCCTCATCTTCCAATGGGCCAACGACAATCCGGCCACGCAGACCTCGCAGGTCGAGAATCTGCTGAGCCAGAGCCCCGACGCCTTGATCCTGGTGCCGGTCGACACCGCGGCCGCGGGCCGGATCGTCAACGAGGCGCATCAGCAAGGCGTGCCGGTGGTGGGCTACGACATCGGCATCTCGACCGCCAAGGTCGACCTGTCGGTCGTGCGCAACAATCCCCTGGTCGGCGTGCTCCAGGCCGAGGGTGCCTTGAAGATGGCGCCCAAAGGCACGTATGCGCTGATCAAGGGCGATCCAGGCAACGACGTGGCGCAGATGCTGGCGGCATCCTACGAGAAGGTCTTCAGCGACAAGCCCGACATCAAGATCGTCTTCAACCAGTTCATCCGCAATTGGGACCCCAAAACCGCGCTCGCCGATGCCGAGGACGTGTTCAGCGCCCAGAACGACCATGTCGACGCCTTCGTCACCTCCAATGACGGCATGGCCACCGGCGTCGGGCAGGCGATCAAGGGCCGCCACCTCGAGGGCAAGGTCTATCTGTCGGGCCTCGACGCGGATCCCTCGAACCTGCGGCTGATCGCCGAGGGTGTTCAGACCATGACCGTCTGGACCGACCTCACCGAGGAGGGAACGATTGCCGTGCGCGGGGCCGTCGACCTCGCCAAGAAGCAGAAGTTCAGCTTCGACACGGAGATGCAGAGTGCGGGCGCCGGCCCGGTGCCGACCCATCTCGTCAAGGTATCCGAGGTCAACCGCGACAATCTCTGCGACTTCGTCACCAAGCTCGCCCCCGCCGGCTGGGTGACGGCCAAGGAGGTGTTTCCCGACAAGCCCGACGCCTGCAAGTAGTCGGGCGGTCGTTGTCGGTGTTGGTGGGCCATGCCGAGGCCGGCCGGATGCGCGCGTCCGGCCGGCAGCCGGCAGCTGCGAGGAAAAGGGCAGAGCGTGTCGATCACGGATGAAAGGGGAGCGGCCCCCCGGCCGCGTTCCGTGCTCGAGATGCGCCACGTCAGCAAGTCGTTCCCCGGGGTCCAGGCGGTCAGCGACGTCGACCTGAGCGTCTGGCCCGGCGAGACGGTCGGCATCATCGGCGAGAACGGCGCCGGCAAGTCGACGCTGATGAAGATCGTCTCCGGCGTCTATGCCGCCGGCAGCTTCGCAGGCGAGCTTCTGATCGAAGATGTGCCCCGGCATTTCAGGTCGGTGCGCGACGCGGAAGAGGCGGGCATCGTCCTGGTCCCGCAGGAACTCTACATCGCACCCGGCCTGAGTATCGCCGAGAACATGTTCATGGGCGTGCTGCCCGGGCGGTTCGGCTTCGTCGACGAGCGCAGGCTCCGCAGCCTCGCCGAGGAGCAGCTCCGCTTCTTCGGCATCACCGTGCGGCCCGATGCGCCGGCGGGCGTGCTGAGCGCCTCGGAGCAGCGGCTCGTCACCATCGCCTCGGCGCTGTCCAAGTCGGCGCGGCTGATCATCCTGGACGAGCCCACCGCCGCCCTGACCGAGCAGGAGGCGCAGCACGTCTTCGACCATATCCGGCGCGTCTGCGCGCAGGGGGTGGGCTGCCTCTACGTGTCCCATCGCCTGGACGAGATCGAGAACATCGCGGATCGCGTCGTGGTGATGCGCAACGGCAGCGTCGCCGCCCGGTTCGAGACGGCACGCGGCAACCGGAGCGAGCTCGTGCGGGCGATGATCGGCCGCGATCCCGAGCGGGCGCCGGCCCGGCCGCGCTCGGCGCGGTCAGAGCCGATCCTGGCGATCGAGCATCTGACGCTGCACGATCCGCACATGGCGGGCAAGCTCCGCGTCAACGACGTGAGCCTGACGCTTCACCGCGGCGAGATCCTGGGCCTCTTCGGCCTCGTCGGGGCGGGACGCACCGAGCTGGCGCAGGCGGTCTTCGGCGTCTGGCCCGGGGGCGTCGAGGGGACCGTGCGCGTCGAGGACCAGGACGGTCGCCCGCGGACGCCGCGCGAGGCGATCGACCGGGGCATCGGCATGCTGACCGAGAACCGCAAGCAGACGGGCCTGATCGAGGGCCAGAGCGTGCTGGCGAACGTCAGCGCCGCCAGCCTGGACGAGGTCAGCGGCCCCGTCTTCATCGACGAGACCCGGGAGCGCGCCCGCAACCGCGAGCTGGTCACCCAGCTCGACGTGCGGCCGCCCAAGCTGGACATTCCGGTGAACGCGTTCAGCGGCGGCAACCAGCAGAAGATCCTGCTGGCGCGCTGGCTCGCCATCCATCCCCGCATCCTCATCCTCGATGAACCAACCTTCGGCGTCGATGTCGGAGCACGGTTCGAGCTCTACCGACTGATCCGTGCCTTGGCGGACGAGGGCCGTGGCGTGCTGATGATCACCAGCGACCTGAACGAGGCCATCGAGGAGTGCGACCGGATCCTCGTCATGTACAAAGGCCGAATCCGGGGCGAGTTCGAGCATGGCATAGACCGCCATACGGTCATGGCCGCGGCGACCGGCGAGGGGGTCTGAGATGTCGAAGAGCCTGGCCAAGGATCGCGCTCAGCCCGCCGTGGCAGGAGGCCAGCGGCCGCCCGAGCCTTCCTGGCGTCGCCTCGGCGAGGTCACCGACGGGCGCGTCCTCTCGATGCTCGTGGTCTTTGTGCTCCTCTGCCTCTTCTTCCACGTCGCATCCCACGGCATCTTCTTCCAGCCGAGAAACTTGTCGCTGCTTCTGCGCCAGGCATCGATCGTCGTGATCGTCTCGGCCGGCGTCTCGATCCTGATGGTCATGGGCGAGATCGATCTCTCGATCGGCAGCGCCGTCTTCCTGTGCAGCGTGGTCGCAGCAGGCCTGCAGGTCTGGCTGGGTCTAGGGACCGTGCCGACGGTGCTGCTCACCATCCTGGCCGGGGTCGTGCTGGGTGCCGTTCAGGGCATCCTCGTGGTGCGCGTGTCGGTGCCCTCGTTCATCGTCACGCTGGCCGGCCTGCTGGCCTTTCGCGGCATCGGCTACTATGCGACCGACGCCTCGACGATCGCACCGGTGAGCAACGCCTTCTCCAATCTGAGCGAGGGCTTCATCCCGCGGCCGGCATCGTACGTCGCCTTGGCCGTGATCCTGATCCTGTCGGTGATCCACCTCGTCCGCCAGCAACGCAGGAACGCCGGGCACGACGGCGCCATCGATCGCCTGAAGCTCGGCACGCAGCTCGTCTCGATCGTCGCCGTGATCGCACTCCTGGCCTGGATCTTCGGCGGGTTCCTCGGCATTCCGATGGCGCTCGTCTGGGTGGCGGGCACCGGGCTGGTGCTCTGGATCCTGATGACCCGGTCGAAGTTCGGCCGCAACGCCTACATGATCGGGGCCAATCGCGAGGCCGCCGTCCTCGCGGGTATCGCCCTGGGCAGGCAGCTCTTCACCGGCTTTTTGATCATGGGCGCGCTCTACGGCGTGGCTGGCGTTCTCATCACGGCACGGCTCGGCGCCTCGACGCCGAGCACCGGCACCTACATGGAGCTCGATGCGATCGCCGGCGCCGTCATCGGCGGCACGTCCCTGCGTGGCGGTGTCGGCACGGTGGCCGGCGCCATGGTCGGATCGGTCCTGCTCGCGACCATCGACAACGGCATGAGCATTCTCAACGTGTCCTCGTTCATCCAGCTGATCGTCAAGGGAATCGTCCTGGTGCTCGCGCTGGCGTTCGACGCGTACATGATCCGGCACCGCACCTATCGGGCATAGGGTCCGCGACAGGATCGTGCCTCGCGAAGCAGCCGGTGGCGGCTCTGCAGCTTGCCTGGCCGGCCTGCAACTCGGTGGGCGACGTTCCCGCGAGGTTCATGTGCGCCCGCTTCCCCGGACAGGACAGAAAGAGAGCGCGGGTCCGGGAGCCTGACGCTGTTCTCCTTCGGCTCCGGCAAGGCGGCAGAAAACAGCAAAGATGCCGCGCCCCGCACATGCCCATCAAATCGGTCGCGGCGGCGGCCGGTTCCCGCCGCGATGCCCACGGGCAGCCGTCGCATTGCCTGAATATTGACTCAGTCAAATATCCAGGCGATGCTCCGGCGCCAACATTGGGGAGGTTTGCGATGCTGGCGGAACAGAGCGTGGAGCAGCGGATCGCTGCGGTGCGCCGGTTCAGCCGCCTCTATACGCGGCGGATCGGCGTGCTGGAGGAAGGGCTTCTCAAAAGCCCCTACTCGCTGACCGAGGCGCGGGTGCTCTACGAGATCGCCACCGGCGACGGGCCGACCGCCGCCGAGCTCTGCCGCGAGCTGGGGCTCGATGCGGGCTATCTGAGCCGCATCCTGCGCGGCTTCGAGACGCGAGGGCTGATCACGCGGACGGCCTCGCCGGGGGATGCCCGCCGGGCGCATCTCGGCGTGACCGAGGCAGGTCGCGCGGTGTTCGAGGAGCTGGATTCCCGTTCGAGCGCCGAGGTCGGGGCCCTGCTGGCGGAGCCTCGGCGACGCCGGACCAGAGCCGCCTTGTCGGGGCGATGGACGAGATCGAGCGGCTGCTCACCGCCGAAGAAGGAACCGGCAGCGCCGTGGCAGCTGCGGACCCACCGGCCCGGCGATCTGGGCCTCGTGGTGAGCCGCCACGCCGCCCTCTACGCGCAGGACTATGGCTGGAGCGGCGAGTTCGAGGCGCTGGTGGCGGAGATCGCCGCCGCCTTCATCCGCAGCTTCGATCCCGCCCGCGAGCGCTCCTGGATCGCCGAGCGGGACGGCCGCTTCCTGGGCTCGGTGCTTGTGGTCAAGGAGAGCGACGAGACGGCGAAGCTGCGTCTCCTGCTGGTCGAGCCGGCGGCGCGCGGCAGCGGTCTTGGTCGGGCGCTGGTCCAGGAATGCACGGAGTTCGCCCGGCAGGCTGGGTACAGGCGCATCCGCCTCTGGACCGAAAGCATTCTCCACGCGGCCCGGCATCTCTATGGGCAGGCCGGCTACCGGCTGATCGCCTCGGAGCCGCACCACAGCTTCGGCAAGGACCTCGTTGCAGAGACCTGGGAGCTCGAGCTTTAGGCTCCGGCGAAGGGAGGCAGAGCCGACCTCGCCACGTGAGCGGCTCAGGGGCTGCTCGGCGTCGTGGCGCTGGCGGCGGCATCCGGTGGTGGGCTCTCGGAGGCCAAGCTCGAGGACGGCACCGTGCCGGGCTCGACGATGACGGTCGCGGTGGCGCCGGCGACGAGCGGGAAAGCCGTCCGGCTGGTCGAGAATCTCGATCCGCACGGGCACCCGTTGGGCGAGGCGGATCCATTCGAACGCGGCCTCGGGCGCCTGCAGCAGGCCGGCCGTCGCGATTCTGTGTGTCGACGATGGCCCGCTCGATGCTGTCGACGCGGCCCTTGAGCGGCGGACCGCCGCTCATCAGCTGAATGGTCGCCGGGGCGCCGATGCTGATGCGCGGGAGCTTGGTCTCCATGAAATAGGCGTCGACGCGAAAGGAGTGCATGTCGACGATCGCGAGCAGCGGGCCGCCGGGCTCGGCATAGTCGCCGAGCTCGAGGCCGAGATTGGTGACGTAGCCGTCCACGGGCGCCCTGATCTCGGTCCGGTCGAGGTCGAGCTGGGCCTGGTCGCGCAGGACGACAGCACCCTCATAGGCCGCCTCTGCGGCCTGGGCCGCGAGGTCGGCGTTGGTCGTGGCCTGCTCGTTGGCTGCGGGCGAGCGCTCCAGGGCCAGCCTGTTGAGCCGGTCGGCGTCCTTGCGCCTCTGCTGGCGCTGGGCGTCGAGGCCGCGGAGCTCGGCCTCGCGCTGAGCGAGGGTCAGCCGATACGAGCCGCCGGGTCGACGACGGCCAGCAGGTCGCCGGTGTGGACGAGCTGGTTCGTGCGCACGTGCAGCTGGACGATCTTGCCCGGACGTAGCTTGCGACCTCGACGACGTTCGCCCGCACCCGGGCGTCGCGGGTCCAGGGTGCGGCGAAGTAGGTGGTCCAGACATAGTCGGCGCCGGCGACCGCGGCGATGATCAGGATGGTGGTGAGGAAAAGGCGGAGGACGAGCACGCGATCGACCCTCACTCGGCCATGGGATTGGGGGCCAGAAACGCGGTCAGGGCGAAGATCGCCACCAGAAGGGCGAGCCGCGCCAGGGGCGGATGCCAGAAGAACCGCCAGAGCGAAAGCCTGAGCATCAGCTGATCGATCAGGAGCCAGACGGCCGAGGCCACGAGGAAGCAGATCAGCAGCGACGGGACGAAGATGCCGTAGATCGAGATCTCGTGCGTCATGACGGCGGCTCCTGCGGCAGGGCCAGGAGATCCTGGTCGACGAGGCAGCGGAGCGTGCCCAACGCCAGGATGGCTCTCACCAGGGCATCCGCATCCTGGGGCTTCCCGAGCTGCGGCGCCAGCAGCCCGCGTGCCGCGAGGACAGCCTCGTCGATGCGCGCGAGATCGTCCGCACAAGGCGAGCCGGCTGGTCGCCGGCTTGCCGCGACGACCGCCAGCCGCACGGCCCGCAGCGGCTTTTTCAGCGCTCGCGGGCAGCGCGTCGGCGCAGTCCCGCAGGCGGGCGACCTCGATGGCGGCCAGCATGAGCGCGCGGGCGCGCTCGATCAGGTGATTGTCGAGCGGCTCCTCGGGATGGATGGCGCCCCCATAATCCGCCAGAAGGTCGAGATACTCGGCGATCAGGACCCAGCGGTCGATCTTCGAGCCGCGGAGGCTGCGCCGGAGCAGCCGGTCGCTGCCCTGCCGTAGCCGGCGGCGCAGCCGGGGCTGGTCCTCGGGGAAGAGGATGGTGAGAGCCGACTGCAGCGCCAGCGGCAGGAGCGCCAGCGCTGCCGCCGTGTTGAAGAAGCTGACGGCGCTGACCATCGGCAGGTTGGCCGGCTGGTAGGCGACGGCGAGAAAGATCATGCCGCCCAGTGCCATCGGCAGGTCGGCGGGCGCGCTGCAGAAATAGTAGAGCAGGAAGATGACCGGCCCGAGGAGGAGGATGAGATCGCCCGGGGCCTGCATCAAGGGGGTCAGCGCCAGCAGGATCAGGGTCGGCACGGCCATCACGAGCATGCCGGCACCGAACTTCTTCCCCACCGTCGGAAGTGCTGCCCGCGGCGTCAGAAGCGGGATGATCAGCGAGGTGACGCCCGCCAGCATCGCCAGGATGCTGCCGCTCGGCCAGGCGCTGAAGATCCAGAAGGCCGACAGGGCGACAAAGGTGATGGCCGGCCGCAGGCCCCCCTCGAGAGCCGCGACGGGATCGCGGTAGCGCAGGTGCAGGCGCTCGACGCGCGGCGCAGGTGCCGCCGGGTCGAGCAGGTTGGCGCTGGCCTCGAAGAGCTGCGCCATCGCGTCCGCCAGATAGCCGAAGCGGTGCAGCAGGACCATGCGCTGCACGGGATCGCCCGATTCCTCGGCCGGCGGATGCGCCAGGGCCAGCGCCATGGCGGACGGTTGCGGCAGCGTGCGCTCGAACGCCCGCAGGCGTAGCGCGCTTTCCCGTGCTTCCGTGGCGTCTTGCCGGATCGGCGGCAGCTCGGCCAGCATCGTCTGGAGCTGGCGTCGGGCTTGAACGACGGCCGGGTCATCGAGGACGTTCGGGCAGCCGTTGAGCGCCCGCGCCAGCATCTCCTTGGCGACGACGAGGCGGGCGAGATCGTTGGCGACGGCCGTGATCTTGCGGGCATGTCCGGCAGGTTCCCGCCGCGCTCGAGCCGGTAGGCGCGGAGCGTCGTGTTGATATCGACCACGGCGGCCGACACCTTCTGGCGCAGGATAATGGGAAAGACCCACTGACGCTGGAGCGCCCGGCGCATCAGGGTCAGGATGATCCAGGCGCGTCTGGTCGATGGCGGTCATGAGAGCCGGCTCGACGGAGCGCGGCGAGACGATGAGAACCACGGCGAAGGCGGCCATGATCCCGATGATCGTCTCGGTGGCGCGCAAGACGGCGAGGCCGAAGGCGGCGTCGCCGGCCGGCCCGGTGTCGATCGCGACGACGACGGCGGTCAGGCCGGCCGCCCCATAGACGTAGGCATCCGTGCCGACCTCGAAGCGCGCCATGAACCCCATCGCGAAGAGCCAGGCGGCGAGGCAGGCGACCATGAGAAAGCCGCTCTGGGCGAACATCGCGACGAAGCAGAGCCCCGCCACGGCGCCCAGGATGGTGCCCAGCAGGCGCGTCATGCTCCGCCAGACCGTGAGCCCGGCCTGGGGCCTCACGATGAACGGGACCGTGATCAGGGCCCAATAGGTATGGGAGAGATCGAGCAGGAACGCCGCGTAGAGCGACAGCAGCGAGGCCGCGGCCACCTTGGCGGCGTAGATGGCGGCCTCGGGATCGAGCGCGGCGGCCCAGGCCCTGCGCCGCCGCCGCGACGGAAGCGGCGATCTCGCGGCCGAGGCGCCGGGGCGCTGCGGTCGCATAGCGATGGGCGTGATCGGGCTCGGCTGACCGGAGCATCGACCGGCCTAGAGCCCGGGCCTCGAAGCGCTTCTGCCGACGTGCATCGCCATGCCGAGCATGAGCTCCCGCTACGCTGATGCCGGAAGGCGAGCAGCCCGGGCCCGCGGCGCACCAGCTCTGGCCGAAGATACGCCAGGATAAAGCTCCGGCGGCGGCAGCCTTGCAATAGGGGTGCCAGCCTGCTCGCTCCGCGGTGGCTGCTCGAAGGAGCTGCGGCCACAACTGCACGATCGCAGGAAACGGGTCGCCCGACAGCGTGGCGCCTGTCACGGTGAGGCCAATATGCCGGGAGAAGGATCATGAGCGTCGCAGCCATAGGCCATCCGCCCGCGATGGACGGGCCCGATGCGCGGGACGTCTCCCGGACGGTGGATGCCCTGCCCTGGCCCGCGGTCGAGGCGCAGCTGGACGAGCTCGGCTATGCGACGGTGGGCCCCCTATTGTCGCCGGAAGAATGCCGGTCGATCGCCGGGCTCTATGAGGACCGAGAAAGATTCCGGTCGCGGATCGTGATGGCTCGGCACGGGTTCGGCAGTGGCGAGTACCAGTATTTTGCTCGTCCGCTGCCGCCTGTGGTGGGGGCGCTGCGTGAGGCGGTCTATCCGCGGCTCGTGCCGGTCGCCAACCGCTGGCGCGAGGCCATGGGGATCGGACGGTCGTTTCCGCCGAGCCTGGAGGGCTTTCTCGATCGCTGCCACGAGGCGGGCCAGACGCGGCCGACGCCGCTGCTGCTGCGCTATCGCGAGGGCGATCACAACTGCCTGCACCAGGATCTTTATGGCGAGCTGGCTTTTCCGCTGCAGCTCGCGGTCTTGCTGAGCGAGCCCGGACGCGACTTCACGGGCGGCGAGTTTTTGCTCGTCGAGCAGCGACCACGACGCCAGTCACGCCCCGAGGTCGTGCCGCTGGCTCAGGGCCAGGGTGTTATCTTTGCGGTGAGCCAAAGGCCGGTGGCGGGCACGCGGGGGAGCTATCGCGTCACCATGCGTCACGGCGTCAGCCGGGTCCGCTCGGGCGAGCGCTTTTGTCTGGGCGTGATCTTTCACGACGCCGCGTGAGGGCGGGTCAGGCCTCGCCACTCACGAGGAGCGCCACCGGCAGCTCGTCCAGGAGGCCGGCCAGCGCCGCCGCGGGGCTGACGGGGCGGTCGGTCAGCCAGTCGCGCCAGGATCCCGCGTCGGGAGGCAGGGCCACGCGCGTGCCGGCCCAGCGCTCGGGCGGCGGGAGAGGCATCGAGCAGCCTTCGAGAAGCGGCGTCACAAGCCGCGGGGCGATGGTGACGACAGCCCGGCCGTCCAGGCGGCGGGCGAAGGCGACGACGCGACGGGCTTCGCTTCCCGTGACCTCGAGCGGCTCGTAGCCACCTTCGGCGAAGAGATCGGGCAGCGCCTGGCGGAGCGCCAGGACGCGCGCAACCAAGCGCTGCTTGATGCGGCCGTCACGCCAGGCGGCGAGCAGCTCGCCCCAGTCGGCCTCCTCGTCGAGCGCCGCGGCGCGGGCGGCGAAGTCGACGGGCCGGCGGTTGTCGGGGTCGACCAGCGACTGGTCCCAGCGCTCGGTGCCCTGATAGATGTCGGGCACGCCGGGCGAGGTGAGCTTTATCAGGGTCTGGGCGAGGCCGTTGACGGCGCCCGGCACCTCGACGCCGGCGACGAAGCCGGCCAGCCGATCGAGGAAGGCCTCGCTGCGCCGAGGATCGAGGGCGCCGCGGACGAAGGCGTCGAGCGCGCCCTCATAGGCCTCGTTGGGCTGCGTCCAGCTGGTGTGCCGCTTGGCCTCGCGCACGGCCTTTTGGAGGTAGGCGGCGACCCGGTCGGCCAGCGCCGTGAGGCCCGCGTCCTCGACGGCCGCCGGATCGAGCGGCCAGACGCCGACGAGGGCCTGATAGAAGAGATACTGCGTCGGGCCGTCGAGGATGGGCCCGGCCGGGCCTTGCTCGAGCAGGGGTTGGTTGAGGGCCGTCCAGGCCTCGACCTCGGCCGACCAGCTCTGCGCCAGCTCGGAGAGGACGGCGATGCGAGCCCGGGTGTCCTCGCCGCGCTTGGTGTCGTGGGTGGCGGACGCCAGCATCGAGAGCGGCCAGCGCTCGGCCCGTGCGGCGTTAGCGGCATGGAGATCGGCCACCGATCGGCCGAAGACCTGCGGCTCGCCGCCCACCTCGCTCAGCGCCACGAGCCGATGCCAGCGATAGAAGGCGGTGTCCTCGAGCGACTTCGCCATGACCGGGCCGCTGAGCTGCTGCATGAGCCGGACGAGCGCCTCCATCGCGGCGTCCGCCGGCCCCCGGTCCAGGAGCAGGCTGCGCAGGAAGCGGAAGGCGGCGCCGTCCTCGAGGCTGCTGTCTGCCTCGGCCGTGCTCAGGGCGTGCTCGAGGCGGGCCCGATCGCCGTCGCTCCAGGGGCCGTCGGTGCCGTAGGTGCGATAGACGTCGAAGCCGGCCAGCAGCTCGCAGAAGGCCAGCTGGAGGCTGCGGGGACCGAGATCACGGCCGACCGGATCGGCCATGGCGATCTCGTGCAGATGCGAGAGGGTGCGGCGCAGCTCGGCCAGGAGCGAGCGGTCGAGGACGAGGCGCTTGGCTTCCTTCACCACGGCGCCGAAGTCCGGCTCGCCACCCGTGGCGGCCCAGGCGCGGTCCAGCGCCACGCGGCCCGAGAGATCGATGAAGACGCCGAGCAAGGCGTTCAGGAACTCGTAGCCGGTGGTGCCGTCGATCGGCCAGTCCTCGGGCAGCTCCTCATGCTCGCCCAGGATCTTTTCCACGAGGAGATAGCAGGGACGGCCGTCCGCGACCTCGGCGGTGCGGCGGCGCAGGCGCTCGAGATAGCCCTTGGGATCGGCCAGGCCGTCCACATGGTCGACGCGGAGACCGTCGACCATGCCTTCGGCCACGAGCTCGAGAGTCAGGCGGTGGGTCGCCTCGAAAACGTCCGGATCCTCGACGCGCACGCCGATGAGCTGGTCGATGTCGAAGAAGCGGCGGTAGTTGCCCATCTCGGGACCGGCCCGCCAATGCGCCAGGCGGTAGCTCTGCTGCTCCAGGAGACGGTCCAGCTGGTCGCCATGGACGGCGCCGGCCGCAGCCTCGAGGCGCCCCGCGAGCGCGCGATCGGCGCCCGAGGATCGAGCGCAGCTCCTCGGCGACCGGGGGGAAGGTCTCGGGCGTCGCGGTCTCGAAGGCGACGACCAGCGGGTCCGACAGGATGCCGCGGACCAGCGCGACACAGGTGACCGGGTTGAGGGGAAAGCGGCTGTCGAAATAGGCGACAGCAAAGCTGCCGGCATCGGCGTCGAGGACGATGCGGAGATCGCCCGCCGCCAGCGCCTCGCCATAGGGAGCGCCCAGCGTGGGGACGAGCACCTTGCCCGGCGTGGCGCCGGCGCGGGCGAGCCAGTCGATGTCGAAGAAGGCGGCATGCGGGCCGGCCCGGCCCCAGGTGAGCACGTCCTGCCACCAGGGGTTCTCCCGACCGATGCCCATGTGGTTGGGCACGATGTCGAGGATGAGGCCGAGACCGTGCTCATGCAGGGCGCCGACCATCCGCTCGAAGCCCTCACGGCCGCCCAGCGCCGGGTCGAGCTCGTTGGGATCGACGAGGTCGTAGCCGTGGGTCGAGCCCGTGCGCGCCCGGAAGATCGGCGAGGCGTAGAGATGGCTGACGCCCAGGCGGGCCAGATAGGGCGCCAGCGCCGGCCGCCTCGGCGAAGCCCACGCCCTGAGCGGAACTGCAGGCGGTAGGTGGCGCGCGGGCGGGCGTCAGGCATGGGGACGCTCCTCGCGCAGAGCGGCGAAGAGCCGCGCGGCCAGCGGGTGGTCGCGCGAGATCCTCGGCGCGCACCGGCATCCGCCGGCGCCAGTTCGGATGCTCGTCGATCGTGCCCGGCAGGTTCGGCTGCTCCTGCTCGCCCAGCAGATCCTCGATCTGCGCGCCGACCAGCCAGGAGGGCGTGCGGGCGAGATAGCGATGGAGGGCTTCCGTCAGCGCCTCCGGATCGGCCGGATCGGCGGGCAGGCCGGCATAGCGCAGGGCGTCCCGCAGCTGCTGGATCGCCGTGGCGCGACGCTGCCGCTCTCCCGCCGCCTGCGCAGCGCTCGGATAGAGGCCGAGGCGCTCGCGCCAGGCCAGGTCCGCATCGCTGAAGAAGCCCCGGACGGTCGAGAGGTCGTGGGTCGAGATGGTCGCGAGCGCGCGGGCGTCGTAGGCGTCCGGCGCCTTGAAGAGGCCGTCGGCCCAGCGCTCGAACCAAAGCACCTTGCAGGAGAGGATGCCGGCCTCGTTCATCGGCTCGCGGAAGCCCTCGGGCACGGTGCCGAGATCCTCGCCGACGACGAGGCAGCGGCGCTCGCGCGACTCGCGGGCCACGGCCGCCAGCGCCTGCCGCGAAGGGATAGCGGACATAGGCGCCATCGGCAGGCGTGCCGCCGGCCGGGATCCAGAAGAGCCGCATCAGGCCCATCGCGTGGTCGATGCGCACGGCACCCGCATGGCGCATGGCGGCCCGCAGGTCGGCCAGGAGCGGCGCCATGGCGCGCTCGCGCAGCGCCAAGGGCGAGAGCGGGGCCACGTTCCAGTTCTGGCCGAGCGGGCTGAACGCGTCCGGCGGCGCCCCGACGGTAGCGCCCCGAAGGACCGCGCCGGGCTCGGCCCAGGCGGCTGAGCCGTCCGGCACCACGCCGATCGCGAGATCCCGGTAGAGGCCGATCCGCATGCCCGACAGCCAGCGCCCGTGCCTGCGCCGCCTCGAGCTGTCGGTCCGCCAGCCACTGGAGGAAGGCGAGGAAGGCGACCTCGCCCTCATGATCGGCGGCGAAGCGCTCGACCGCGGGCGAGGTGGCATCGGCGAGGCCGTCCGGCCAGTCCCACCAGGCCGACGCGATTCTCCTGCGCAGCCAGCCGGAGCGCGATCGCGTCGAAGCGGCAATGCAGCTCGAGGGCCGGGCCCTGGCCGGCGCGCCAGCTGGTGAAGGCCGCGCCCGCGGCGCTGGGGGCTCCTGCCGCCAGATGGGCCGCCTCGAAGGCTCGCCAGAGCGACCTCAGGGCAGAGAGCTTCGCGGGGTGGACCAGGGCATAGTCGATCAGGTCGCCCTCGCCCTGCCCGGCCGGCAGCGCTTCCGGGACCGCAGGCCCGAGGTCGGCTGCGGCCACGTCGACGGCGATCACCATCAGGCTCAGCCAGCGCCGGCTCGACGGAGCATAGGGGCTGTAGCGGGACGGGTCGGCCGGGAAGAGCGCGTGGAGCGGGTTGAGGCCGAGGAAGTCGCCCTCCTGCCGCCCGACGACCTCCGCAAGGCGCGCCACGTCCTCGAGGTCGCCGATGCCGCCGGAGCGCCGCGATCGCAGGCCGTAGGCCTGGCAGGTGACACCCCAGGCGCGGCCGATGCCCATCTCGGCCGGCAGGAGGCAGCCCGCCTCGAGCCCGGCCGCCATGTCGGCGGAAGGCACGCGCTCGAGCCCGGCCGCAAGGGCGTCGCGCGAGTCGGCATCGACGCCCATCGCGGCCAGAAGGGCGCGCTTGGTGTCGGGCGAGGTGGTGTGCCACTTGCCCTCGATGTCCCAGTAGCCGGCCTCGATGCCGCAGCGCTCGGCCAGCGCGTCGAGCTCCTCCATCAGCCGATCCGCTCGAGGAAGGCGGCGATCGACCAGCCGGGCAGTCGCCCATGCGGCAGCTCCTCGGCCAGGTCCTCGGCGCTGGCATAGAGCGCCTCGCCAGGCGGCCGCTCGAAGCCGGTGATCGGCTCCGCCTCGCCGAGATTGAGGAGCAGCGCCAGGCGGGCGTTGGGCAGCCGCCAGCGCACGACGAGGCCGGTGGCGCCGATGCGCTGCGGCGTCACCCACATGGCCGTTGATGCCGGCGAGCTGCGGGACGATGTGCTCGCGGCGGATGGCGATCAGGCTCTTCGACGAGGCGCAGGCGCGCCGCATGGCTCTCCTGCTCGAGGTCGCTCCAGCAGAGCTTCGAGCGCCTCGAAGGTGGCGAGCGCCGCCGGGTCGGGGATGCGGTCGCGGGCGGCCGGGTCGGCGAAGGCCGGGAAGCGCGCGAACTCGCGCCGGCGCCCCTCGCGCACGGCGTCGGCGAGCGGGCCCTCGAAGTCGCAGAAGAAAAGAAACGGCGTCTCGGCACCCCACTCCTCGCCCATGAAGAGCAGCGGGATCGACGGGGAGAGCAGGAGGAGCGCCGTCATCACCTCGAGCGCGCGGGGCTGGGCCAGGACCGTCAGGCGCTCGCCCATCGCCCGGTTGCCGATCTGGTCGTGGTTCTGGAGGAAGGCGACGAAGGAGATGGGTGGAAGATGCGAGCTCGGCTCGCCGCGCGGTCTCGCCGTCGCGCGTAGCGCACCGGCTCGCCCTGATAGACGAAGCCCTCGGTCAGCGCCCGGGCGAGCCGATCCATCGTGCCATCGGCATAGTCGGCGTAGTAGCCGCCCGTCTCGCCCGTGAGGACCACGTGGGCCACATGGTGCCAGTCGTCGTTCCACTGCGCATCGTAGTGGCGCGGCCCGTGGCCCCGCCGGTCGAGGAAGCGCGCCTGGTTGGCGTCGTTCTCGAGCACGAGATGCACGGCGCGGCGGCCGGCGAAATGCGCGCGGACCCGCTCCGCCAGCTCGTTCAGCAGATGACGCTCGCTCTCGTCGACGATGGCATGGACGGCATCGAGCCTCAGCCCGTCGAAGCGATACTCGTCGAGCCAGTAGAGCGCGTTATGGATCACGAAGTCGCGCACGGGCTGCCGGCGGAAGTCGATCGCCTCGCCCCAGGGCGTCGGCACGTCCTTGCGGAAGAAGCCCGGGCGCGTAGGCGTGGAGATAGTTACCGTCCGGGCCGAAGTGATTGTAGACGACGTCCAGGAAGACCATCAGGCCCAGGCCGTGCGCCTCGTCGACCAGCGCCTTGAGGTCGTCGGGGCTGCCGTAGGCATTGTCGGGCGCGAAGGGCAGCACGCCGTCATAGCCCCAGTTGCGGCTGCCGGCGAAGTCGGCGATGGGCATCAGCTCGATGGCCGTGATGCCGAGATCGGCCAGGTGGCGAAGCTTCTTGCGGGCGCCGTCGAAGGTCCCCTCCTCGCTGAAGGTGCCGAGGTGAAGCTCGTAGAGGATGGTCTCCTCCCAGGCCCGTCCGCGCCAGCCCGTGTAGCGCCAGCGGTAGGTCGTGGGGTCGACGACGAGACTGGGCCCGTGCACGTCCGCCGCCTGCCTGCGGGACGCGGGATCGGGCACCTTGGTGCCGTCGGCGAGCTGAAAGCGGTAGGCCGATCCGGCCTCGGCTGCATCCGTGCGCAGCTCGAACCAGCCGTCCGGCTGCCGGCCCATCGGCAGCATTCGGGGCGGACCCTCGTGGCCCTCGAGGAGCAACGTCACCTCCCCCTGCGCCGGCGCCCAGAGCCGGAACCTCACCGTGCCGTCGCCACGCAGGCCGGCGCCGAAGGGCATGGTGTGGCCGCCGCGCAGCCGGTCGGGGACGCCGCGTACCGCCTCGAGAACGACGACCGATCGCGCCGCGCACATCCACTCGCCGACGCCGGCCTCGGTCGAGCGCACATCGCCACGCGGATGGTCGCTGTCCAGCATGCCGCGCCAGCCGAGGACCCGGGGCAGGTCCGGAAGCTGGAAGGCGACGGGCTCGTAGTGGGCGTTGAGCAGAACGAGCAGGACCAAGGCCTCGCCCGGCGAGCTGTCCCTGGGGCCGGCGGCCGCCAGCATCATGCCCAGGCACCTGGCCTGCGGGTCCGCCCAAGCGCGCTCGTCCATCTCATTGCCCTCGGGAGAGAGCCACGTGATGTCCCGCAGACCCTTGACGACCTCGGCACCTCTGAGAAAGCGCGAGCTGGCGAGCAGAGGATGCGAGCGCCGGAGCGCCATCAGGCGGGCGACGAAGGCCATGAGGTTGCGGCCGTCGGCGTCGACCTTGTCCCAATCGAGCCAGGAGATCGCATTGTCCTGGCAGTAGGCGTTGTTGTTGCCGTGCTGGGAGCGCCCCAGCTCGTCGCCCATCAGGATCATGGGCGTGCCGTGCGCGAGCAGCACGGTGGCCAGCATGTTGCGCTTCTGCCGCTCGCGCAGCGCACCGATGACGGGATCGTCCGTCGGCCCCTCCACACCACAGTTCCAGGAGAGATTGTGGCTGTGGCCGTCGCGATTGCCCTCGCCGTTCGCCTCGTTGTGCTTGTCGTTGTAGGAGACCGTGTCGTGCAGGGTGAAGCCGTCGTGGGCGGCGACGAAGTTGACGCTGGCCCAACCGCGGCGTCCCTGATGATCGAACAGATCGGCCGAGCCGACGAGCCTCGTCGCCAGCTCCGGCAGGTTGCCCTCGTCGCCCTTCCAGTAGCTGCGGACGGTATCGCGGTAGCGGTCGTTCCACTCGGCCCAGCCAGGCCCATGGCCACCCAGCCGATAGCCGCCCTCGCCCACGTCCCATGGCTCGGCGATCAGCTTGACCCTGGCCAGCACCGGATCCTGCCGGATCGCGTCGAAAAAGCTGCTGCCCGGATCGAAGCGCAGATCGCGCTCGCGGCCGAGCGTGGTGGCGAGATCGAAGCGGAAGCCGTCGATGTGCATGTCCTCGACCCAGTAGCGGAGAGAGTCCATGACCATCTGGAGAACGCGCGAGTGCGCGAGGTTGAGCGAGTTGCCGGTGCCGGTGACGTCCATGTAGTAGCGGGGATCGTCCGGCACCGTGCGGTAGTAGCTGAGGTTGTCGATGCCCTTGAAGCTCAGCGTCGGGCCCAGATGGTTGCCCTCGGCCGTGTGGTTGTAGACGACGTCCAAGATCACCTCGAGCCCGGCCGCGTGCAGGCGGCGGACCATCGTCTTGAACTCGAAGAGCGTGGCCAGCGGCGAGAGATAGGAGGGCTCGGGCGCGAAGAAGCCGATCGTGTTGTAGCCCCAGTAGTTGCGCAGCCCCTGGTCCAGGAGGTGCCTGTCCTGGACGAAGGCGTGCACGGGCATCAGCTCGACCGCGGTGACGCCCAGCTCCTGCAGATGCTCGATCACCTGGGCGGAGCCCAGCGCCGCGTAGGTGCCGCGCTGCCATTCGGGAATGTCGGGCCGCAGCTTCGTCAGGCCTTTCACGTGGGCCTCGTAGACGATCGTGCGCTCCCACGGGACTTTCGGCTGCCGGTCGTCGCCCCAGGTGAAGGCGCGATCCACCACCATGCATTTCGGCATGCCCGCGGCATTGTCCCGCCGATCGATCATCAAATCCTCGCGCCGCCCGCCGATGCGATAGCCGAAATGGGCATCGCTCCAGCGCAGCGCCCCCGACAGGTGGCGAGCGTAGGGATCGATCAGCAGCTTTGCGGGGTTGAAGCGCTGCCCTCGCAGAGGGTCGTAGTCGCCATGGACCCGGTATCCGTAAAGCAGACCCGGATAGGCGTCCGGCAGATAGCCGTGCCAGATCTCGTCGGTGTACTCGGGCAGCTCCAGCCGCTCGATCTCCCGACGCCCCTGGGCATCGAAGAGGCAGAGCTCGACCTTGCGGGCGTTGGCGGAGAAAAGCGCGAAGTTGACGCCACCTCCGTCCCAGGTGGCCCCGAGCGGCGCGGGGCTGCCTGGGCGGAGTCGGCTAGCTTGGGCCATGCGGTCGCCTCGAGAATCAGCGTCGCCAAGGGCGGCAACGTCAGGGCAACAGAGAACGGGCGACCGTGGCAGGGGGTTGCCTCGGCCTCGACGCCGCCCGCGTTACCGACGTCGCTGCCGCCATAGACGGCCGCGTCGGTGTTGACACGCTCGCGATAGAAGCCGCCCCGCGGCACGCCCACGCGATAGCCCCTGCGCACCACCGGCGTGAAGTTGCAGACGACGATGGCTTCCCCGCCGGGCTCGCGGCCCTTGCGCATGAAGGAGAGCACGCTCTGCTCGTTGTCGCTGGCGTCGATCCACTCGAAGCCGGCGCCGTCGCAGTCGAGCTCGTGCAGCGACGGCAGGTCGCGATAGGTGGCGTTGAGGTCCTTGATCAGCGTCTGCAGGCCCTTGTGCTCGTGCTGCTCCAAGAGATGCCAGTCGAGGCTGCGCTGATGGCTCCACTCCGACCACTGGCCGAACTCGCAGCCCATGAAGAGCAGCTTCTTGCCGGGATGGCCCCACATGAAGCCGAAGTAGGCGCGAAGATTGGCGAATTTCTGCCAGGTGTCGCCCGGCATCTTGCCGATCAGCGAGCCCTTGCCGTGCACCACCTCGTCGTGGCTGATCGGAAGAACGAAATTCTCGCTGAAGGCGTAGAGCAGCCCAAAGGTCATGTTGTTCTGGTGGTACTTTCGATGGACTGGCTCCTCGCTCATGTAATGGAGCGTGTCGTGCATCCAGCCCATGTTCCATTTGAAGCCGAAGCCGAGCCCGCCGACATAGACGGGCCGCGACACGCCGGGCCAGGCGGTCGATTCCTCGGCCACGGTCGTCGATCCCGGATGCCGCCCGAAGCACAGCTCGTTGAGCCGCTTGAGGAACGCGATGGCGTCGAGGTTCTCGTTGCCGCCGAAGCGGTTGGGCACCCACTCGTCGGCCTTGCGGCTGTAGTCGAGATAAAGCATCGAGGCCACCGCATCGACCCGAAGACCGTCGATGTGGAAGCGGTCGAGCCAGAAGAGGCCGTTGGCGTGGAGGAAGTTCGTCGACCTCCCTGCGGCCGTAATTGTAGATCAGCGTGTTCCAGTCCTGGTGAAAGCCCTGGCGCGGGTCGGCATGCTCGTAGAGGGCCGTGCCGTCGAAGCGGCCGAGGCCGTGGGCGTCGGTCGGGAAGTGGCCGGGCACCCAGTCGATCATCACGCCGATCCCGGCCTCGTGGCAGCGCTCGATAAAGTAGGCGAAGTCCTCGGGCGAGCCGTGCCGGCTGGTCGGCGCGAAAAGGCCGATGGGCTGGTAGCCCCACGATCCATCGAAGGGATACTCGCTGACCGGCAGGAGCTCGATGTGGCTGAAGCCCAGCTCCTTGACGTAGGGGACGAGCTGGTCCGCCAGCTCGTGGTAGGTGAGGTAGCGGTTCCCCTCCTCGGGCACGCGGCGCCAGGAGGCGAGGTGGCATTCGTAGATGCTGATGGGTGCGGCTAGACCCTGCGCCTCACCGCGGCGTGCCAGCCAGTCGCCGTCGCGCCACTCGTGCTCCGGCAGGCCATGGACCACCGAGGCCGTGGCCGGCGGATGCTCCGCCGCGAACGCGAAGGGGTCGGCCTTCAAGGGCGTGAGCTCGCCCGACGGTCCCAAGAGCTCGAACTTGTAGGTCTCGCCCTCCCCGGCATCGGGCACGAACAGCTCCCAGACGCCGCATTCGATCCGCTTGCGCATCGGGTGGCGGCGGCCGTCCCAGTCGTTGAAGGGACCCACGACGCTGACACGGGAAGCGTTGGGCGCCCAGACCGCGAAGGCCGTGCCGTCCACGCCTTCCAGCGTCGTCGGATGGGCGCCCAGCTTCTCGTAGAGGCGGAGATGATTGCCCTCGGCCAGGAGGTAGACGTCGAGCTCGCCCAGGATCGGCGGGAAACGGTAGGGGTCGTCGATGTCCTCGATGCCGGCGTGGGTGAGAAGACGCAAACGGTAGGGGAAGCGGCTCTGCCGGCCTTCGATGACGCCCTCGTAGAAGCCCGTGTCGTCGGTGCGCTCGAGGTCGGCCGCCACCGTGTCGCCGTCCAGCACCTGCACCCGCCCGGCCGTGGGATGGAAGACCCGCACCACGAGGGGCGCGCCGTCCCCACCCTGCATGCCGAGCACCGAGAACGGGTCGCCGTGGCGTCCCTCCACCACCGCAGCGACGGCACCACGCTCCGCGCGCCACGACCTCTTGTCTCTCGTCTCCGGCCTAGTCGCTTTCATCATGAGGCTCCTGAAGCCGCTCGACCACGTTGAAAAGGCCGGCCAGGCCGCGCACCGGGATGCGGAGCCAGAGTGGCCGGTTCGCCGCCTCGTAGCCGATCTCGTAGAGCACCTTCTCGATCAGGAAGAGGCGCAGCAGACGTTCGGCCTGGGCGGGCTCCTGAGGATAGCTCGGACAGTCGACGATCGTTCCCCGATAGCCTTCGAGAAAGGCCGCGACCGCCGTGTCGCGCCACGCCATCGCCGCCGGCAGCAGGCCCTCGGCAGCGCCCGGATCGCTCTCGGCGAAGCGCATGAGGCTGGCCCAGCCGGCATAGTCGAACGAGCGCAGCATGCCGGCCACGTCGCGCAGCGGCGAGGCTTTCCGGCGCCGCTCCTCGACCGAGCCGCCTGGGCTCGCCCTCGAAGTCGATGATCATGAAGTCGCCGACCGCCGCCAGCACCTGGCCCAGATGATAGTCGCCGTGGAGCCGCGTCTTGACGGCGCCGATCGGTCCCTCGGCCAGCCGCCGGATCTCCTCGAGGATGGCCTGACGCTCGCCCAGCACCGCCTCGGCGAGCGCCCGATCCTCCTCGCGCAGATCGCCCAAGGCCCGCTCGAGGGTCGCAAACGCGTGCTTGCCCTCGGTGGTGGCGCGCTCGGCCCAGGCCACGAGATCGGCCTCCTCGATCGGCTCCCGTGCGAAGGCCGGATCGTCCGTGTCGACCGCGAAGGCCTTGTGCATCTCGGCCGTCCGCTGGCCGAGAAGGCGAGCGAGCGGCAGATAGCTCTCGTGCACCTCCTCCGCTGGCCGCGGCTCGTCGCTGGCTGGCACCACGCGCAGCTCGTCCAGCTCGCGGTCCAGATAGTCGAGCGTGAAGCGCCATCCATCGCCCTGGTTGGCGACGAAGCCGGTGGCGCTGGCCAGGGCCGTGCTGGTCCCGTCGCTCCTGCACATGCTCGATGGTGCCCAGGAGCGGCGGCGTGTTGGCGAAGCCCGCGACCTCGGTGAGGAAACGACCCGACCTCGATCTCAGGATGGATGCCGGGCTGCAGGCGCCGGTAGATCTTGAGCATCATGCGATCATCGATCAGCACGGAGCTGTTGCTCTGCTCGACGCCGAGGCGCCGAACCACCAGCTCGTCCGTGAGCTCGACCTCGGCCAGCGCCGGGCCCGCATGGAAGCGCAGCCCCTCGGAGGAGACGCTGTCGCCGGTTGCCTGGCGCAGGCGGCGCACCACGGCACGCGCGAAATCGTCCGCCGCCAGCCGCGTCGTAGAGCGCTCCCACCTTCGAGCCGCGGCGCACCTTGGCCACCGTGTAGGGGAGCAGGGCGGCACCCGGCGCCAGGTTCTGCTCGCCCCAGGCGATCGAGAGTGGCAGCAGGTAGAGCTGCGGCTCGGCGCCGGCGAGACTGACCTCGATCTCCGTCACGAGGTAGCCCTCGCCGTCGCCAGGCAGGACGGCCGAGAAAGCGAGCCGCACCCCGGCGATGCGGTGGTCCTTGGCGGCGAACCAGCGCTGGTTGGCCAAAAAGCCCGGCAGCGCCTGCTGGGCCAGGTCCCGCCCGCCGGCGCCCTCGGCGATGTTGCGCCAGCCGGCCTGGAAGACGATCGTGATCAGCTCGGGCAGCGGATCGGGTGTCGCGATGTGCCAAGTGGGCACGTCGGCCTCGCGCGACAGCACGAACCAGTAGAAGCCGTAGCCGGGCATCGCCAGGGGATAGGGCGTCTCCCCGATCGGCGGGAAGGCGGTCCGGCCGAGCAGCTCGACCGGCACCATGCCGGTGAACCGCGACAGGTCCAGCTCGACCGCCTGGGCGTTGCGCGAAAGGTTGAAGACGCAGAGCAGCGTCTCGTCCTCGATGCTCGCGCAGATAGGCCAGGATCTTGCGGTTGCCGCGGATAGACGAAGGTCTAGCGTGCCGCGGCCGAAGGCGCGTATGCGCCTGGCGGACGGCGATGATGCGCTTCATCCAGTTAAGCAGCGAGCCCGGGCTCTGCTGCTGCGCCTCGACGTTGACGGCCTCGTAGCCGTAGATCGGGTCCATCACGGGCGGCAGGAAGAGCCGCTGCGGCGCTGCCCGCGAGAAGCCGCCATTGCGGTCGGGCGACCACTGCATCGGCGTCCGCACGCCGTCGCGGTCGCCCAGATAGATATTGTCGCCCATGCCGATCTCGTCGCCATAGTAGACGACCGGGCGTGCCGGGCATCGAGAACAGGAGGCCGTTCATCAGCTCGATCTTGCGCCGGTCGTTCTCCATCAGCGGTGCCAGGCGGCGACGGATGCCGAGATTGAGGCGCATGCGCCGGTCGGCGGCGTAGGTGTTCCAGAGATAGTCCCGCTCGCTCTCGGTCACCATCTCGAGCGTCAGCTCGTCATGGTTGCGGAGGAAGATCGCCCACTGGCAGTTCTCGGGGATCTCCGGCGTCTGGCGCATGATGTCGGTGATCGGGCAGGCGATCCTCCTGGGCGATCGCCATGTACATCCGGGGCATCAGCGGGAAGTGGAAGGCCATGTGGCACTCGTCGCCCTCGCCGAAATAGGGGCGCGTGTCCTCCGGCCACTGATTGGCCTCGGCCAGCAGCATGGTGTCCGGGAAGTGCTGTTCCATCTCGGCCCGGAGCTCCTTCAGGATCACGTGCGTCTCCGGCAGGTTCTCGCTCGAGGTGCCCTCGCGCTCGATCAGATAGGGGATGGCGTCGAGCCGCAGCCCGTCGATCCCCATCTTCAGCCAGTAGTGCAGCAGGCTCTTCACCTCGCGCATCACGGCGGGGTTGTCGAAGTTGAGGTCCGGCTGGTGGCTGTAGAAGCGGTGCCAGAAATAGGCCTGCGCCTCGGGATCCCAGGTCCAGTTCGACTTCTCCGTGTCGATGAAGATGATCCGGGTGTCCTGGTACTTCTGGTCCGGTGTCGCTCCACACGTAGTAGTCGCGATGGCGCGAGCCCTTCTTGGCCCGGCGTGCGCGCTGGAACCAGGGATGCTGGTCGGAGGTGTGGTTGATGACCAGCTCGGTGATGACGCGCAGGCCGCGCCGGTGCGCCTCGTGGATCAGGCGCTTGACGTCTCGCATGTTGCCGTAGGACGGATTGATGTTGCGATAGTCGGCTATGTCGTAGCCGTCGTCCCGCAGCGGCGAGGGATAGAACGGCAGCAGCCAGATCGCCGATGACGCCCAGATCCTGGATGTAGTCCAGCTTCTGGATCACGCCCTCGAAGTCGCCGATCCCGTCACCGTTGGAATCGAAGAACGCCTTGACGTGCGTCTGATAGATGATCGCGTCCTTGTACCAGAGCGGATCCTCACCGCCACTCATCGCCACTCGAGGCTCCCAGCCTTGTTGTCAGCCGTGCTCTGTCATGCGCCCTCAGGCGGGCCGGCCGGGCGGGCTCAGCCGCCAGATGGCCGCCGGATTCTGATGCGGGATCGAGCCAGACATGCTGCACCTTGCCCTGCCAGGTGAAGCGGTGGCCGGCCAGAAGATCCTCGACCTCGATGGCCGCATCGTCGCCCAGATCGAACATCCAGAGCGGCACCTCGAAATTGCAGCCCTGCGCGCTGATGCGGGATCGAGATTGACGGCGACCAGAACGGCGTTGTCGCGCCCCTCCGTCATCTTGGAATAGACGAGGATATTGTCGTTCCAGGCATTGTGGAACTCGAGGTTGGCGAAGCGCCACAAGGCCGGGTTCTCGCGCCGGATGCGGTTCAGCGCGGCGATATAGTCGCGGATGTTGCCCGGCCGGTCCCAGTCCCAGGCCTTGATCTCGTACTTCTCGGAGTCGAGATAGTCCTCCTTGCCCGGGATGGGCGTCGCCTCGCACAGCTCGAAACCGTTGTACATGCCCCAGACCGGCGAGAGCGTCGCCGCGAGGACGGCGCGGATCTGATGCGCCGGGCGGCCGCCCGTCTGCAGGAACACCGGGTTGATGTCCGGTGTGTTGGCGAAGAAGTTGGGCCGCATGTGCTCCTTGGGCTCGTCCCGGGTGAGCTCGGTCAGATACTCGGTCAAGCTCGGCCTTGGTGTTGCGCCAGGTGAAGTAGGAATAGCTCTGGGTGAAGCCCACCTTGGCCAGCCGCTTCATCATCTTGGGCCGGGTGAAGGCCTCGGCGAGGAAGATCGTGTCCGGGTGCCGGTCCTGCACCTCGCGGATCATCCACTCCCAGAACGGCAGCGGCTTGGTGTGCGGGTTGTCGACGCGGAAGATCTTGACCCCCTTGCCGACCCAGAACAGCACGACGTCGCGCAGCTCGTACCAGATCGCCGGCAGCGCGCCCCTGTAGAAGTGGACGTTGACGATGTCCTCGTACTTCTTTGGCGGGTTCTCGGCGTAGCGGATCGTGCCGTCAGGCCGCCAGTCGAACCACTCCGGATGCTCCTTGATCCAGGGATGATCCGGGGCGCACTGGATGGCGAAGTCGATCGCGATCTCAAGCCCGTGCTCGTGCGCGGCGGCGACCAGCCGCTCGAACGCCTCGAAGCCGCCAAGCTCGGGATGAAGCGCCGTGTGGCCGCCCTCCTCCGAACCGATCGCGTAGGGCGAGCCGGGGTCGTCCGGCTGCGGGCGTCAGGCTGTTGTTGCGCCCCTTGCGGTTGGTCCGGCCGATCGGATGGATCGGCGTGAAGTAGAGCACGTCGAAGCCCAGGCCCTGGACGTAGGGCAGGCGCGGGATGACATCGTCGAACGTGCCGTGGCGGCGGGGATCGCCGGCCTGCGAGCGCGGCATCAGCTCGTACCAGGCGGCGAAGGCCGCGGCAGTGCGGTCGACCACGACCTCGAGCTCGCGCTCGTAGCGGGAACGGTTGGTGCGCAGGCCGTTGCGGGCCATCAGTGCCTGCGTCGCCTCGGAGAGCAGCGCCGCCAGCATGCCGCCATGGTCGCCCTCGCGCGACGCGAGGCTCTCGAGCAGCCGATCCAGCGCCGCGCGGTCCGCGCCCGAGGTTTCGGCCGCCGTCCGCTCGACGAGATCCCTGCCCTCGCGCAGCTCGAGCGCGATCGACTGGCCCGCGTCGTGCTTCTTCGACACCTCGGCGCACCAGGAGGCGAAGAGGTCCCGCCAAGCCTCGATCGTGTAGAGGTAGCGGCAGTTGCGGGTGAGCGGGAAGGAGCCGCCCCAGCGGTCGTTGTCGACGAGGCGCATCGGAGTCTCGCGCCAGGCGCGCTCGTCCTGCGGGCGATAGCAGATGCAGGCGGCGATCTTGTCGTGACCGTCGCAGAAGATGTCGGCCTCGACCTCGAGAACGTCGCCGACCACGCGCTTCACGGCGAACCGGCCGCCGTCCAGCTCGGGCTCCACCTTCTCGATGGCGACGCGGTTGGCCGCCAGATCCTGCAGCAGGCGCTCGCTGGCCCGGGGCGAGGAGGAGCGCCGCCTGGGCTCGGCGGCCTTGCCCGCGAGGAGCCGGATCTCGAGCGGGCCCGAGGGTGAGGGCGTGGCCGGGCGTCACCTCCTTGGCCGCAAGGCCGGGCGTCACGTCCTCCAGGCGAGGAAAGCGGCCGCCGGCAGCCATCAGGAGGTCGCTGGGGTCGAGGCCGTCGGCGTGGCCGGGGTCGGCATTGACGAGCAGGATCTCGGCGGCACCGGCGGTCACCACCGATCCCGTGTCGATGCGCATCAGGCCCACGACCCGCGCGCTCGGCGCCGTGACGCGACGCTGCGGGCGCGGCGACAGGAGGACCGGCGCCGAAGCCTTGGCCGCGTTCACCTCTCCCACGAACCCCGTGATATCGATGAGCGGGCTCGCGGTCTCGGCGCGCCAGTCCTCGGGCCGCGTCTCGACCGGGTTGAGGGGGCGCCGGCAGCCATGCTCGAAGCCCATGGGCATCAGGACGCCGGTCGAGAAGGCGGCGGCGAAGAGATAGCGGAAGCGATAGTGGCGCTCGATCTCCTGCGGATCGTCGCTGCCGATCTCGGCCGCGAGCCTGCCGGTATTGTGGTCCTCGGGGAAGCCCACGGTCGGCGCCAGCCGGGCCAGCACATCTTCCTGGTCGAGCAGCCAGGGCGAGCGGAAGTCCCACCAGCGGCTGCTGTTGAACATGTAGTCGAAGCCGCAGTCGGCGAGCTTCCGGAGCTCATCGAAGGGGCAGCCCAGCGTCGCGGCGAGAAAGAGGGCATCCTTGTGCTCGACCCGGAGCCGGTCGATGAGCGCGCGCCAGAGATCGGGCGGGACCTTGTAGGCTGCGCTGCAGCGCAGCCCCGCTATTCCGAGCTGCAGGAAATGACCGGCCAGGCGCGCGAAATAGTCGAGCTGAGCTGCCCGGTGGTGCGGCTGGGAGAGATCGAGCTCGGCCAGGTCGAGCAGTGGCTGGGGGCGATGAGGTGCGGCCGGATCGGCAACGACCGGCGGCACCAGGTTGCCCGAAGGATCACGGTGGAACCAATCGGGATGGGCCGCGGCGAGGTGCGACTCGGGCGCCGCATGGGGCAGCACGAGGTCGGTCATCACCCGCAGCCCGTGGTCGCGCGCCGCAGCGACGAAGCGGCGGACGAGCGCCGATGCCTCACCCTCCTCGCCATCCCGGACGAGGGGATGCAGCTCGAACGGATCCGCGATGGCGTAGATGCTGCCGGAGCTGCCGGGGGCGAAGAAGGCGTTGACGTACACCCAGTCGAACCCCATCCCGGCGATGCGCGGCAGGTGCTCCGGCCAGCTGGAGATGCCTCCGGCGAGCAGCGGGAAGAGGTTGTAGATACGTGGTCCGTTGATGATGGCCGCCTCACAATATCGTTTGGTTGCCAACCGCCGAGCGTCTCCAGGGTTGCAGGGCTCGTGGCCGAAGAGCAACCCTCGAAAGGCCGATAGCTCAGGACCTGGATCGGCATCGTGCCGCCGGCAAGGGTCGGCATCCGAGCCCGCGGACGCGATTGGCGGCTGGTCAGGACGAGGAGGGCGCCGTGGATCTGTTCACCATCGGGTACGAGAAGGCGACGCCGGATTCCCTGAGAGCGACGCTGCGTGCCGACGCGATCGACCTTCTGATCGACGTCAGGGCGATTGCTGCGTCGCGCCGCCCGGGCTTCTCTAAACGACAGCTCGCAGCCGGCCTCGAGGAGGTCGGCATCACCTATCAGCACCTGAAGGCGCTCGGCACGCCGGCCGAGGGACGACAGGCGGCGCGAGCCCACAAGGACGCCCTTCTCCGCCAGATCTACACCGCCCATCTCGAGACTCTCGAGGCCCAGCGCGACCTGGCCCTGCTGGAAGAGCTCGTCGCGGGCAACCGGCGGCCCTGCATCCTCTGCCTCGAGCACGACCATCGGCACTGCCACCGCCAGCTCATCGCCGAGGAGCTGTCGCGGCGGATGCCGCTCGAGGTGCATCACCTGGCGGTGCCGACGCTCGTGGACCCGCCCTTGCCGGCGCCCCGGTCCAGGGCCTGACCCGCCGCGACCCGCCCATCTGGACCGTGGCCCCCAGGACCCGGCCGCGATACCATGGCCCCTCGCCCGGGACGGCGCGCTGTCCCGATGGAAACGCCCAAGCTGGGGCTCGAGAGGGCTGGTTGGTGGAGTCGCGTCTGGGCCAGCGTCCGTTCTACAGCACCGAGCTCGGGCCCTGCCCCTATCTCCAGGGACGACAGGAGCGGCGGATCGTGGCGATCCTCGCGCCCGGAGCCGAGGACGATCAGTTCGACGAGCTGACGGAGGCCGGGTTCAGGCGCAGCCACCACTACCTCTACCGGCCGCTCTGTCCCGACCTGCAACGCCTGCGTTCCGGTACGCATCGTCGTCGAGCGCTTCCGCTGGAGCCGGACCTTCAAGAAGGTTCTGAGCCGGAACGCCGATCTCCGTGTGGAGGAGCGTCCGGCCACGGCCACGGACGAGCAGTTCGCGCTGTTCCACCGCTATCTCGAGGCACGGCACGACGATGGCGGCATGGTCAAGATGGACATGGCCGACTACGCCGAGATGGTCGAGCGCGGGCCGGCGGCCAGCCGCCTCGTCGAGGCCCGCGACCAGGAGGGGCGGCTCGTCGCCGTCAGCCTCACCGACCGTCTCCGCTCGGGCTTCTCGGGCGTCTACAAGTTCTTCGAGCCGGCGGAGCCGAGGCGCTCGCTCGGCACCTTCATGATCCTGTGGCACGTGGTGCGGGCGCGCGAGCTCGGACTGCCTTACGTCTATCTCGGCTACTGGATCGCCGAGAGCCCGAAGATGGCCTATAAGGCCCGATTCCGCCCGATGGAGCAGCTCACCGCCCTTCTCTGGCGCCCGCTACCGGAAGACGGCGTGGGGCAGCCAGGTGGCGAGTGACGGCAGCAGCGCCACGAGGCCGAGGCCCACGAGCTGCAGGGCCACGAAGGGCATGATGCCCCGATAGATGTCCATCGTCGTGACCTCGGGCGGCGCCACGCCCCGGAGGTAGAAGAGCGCGAAGCCGAAGGGCGGCGTGAGGAAGCTCGTCTGCAGGTTCACGCCGATCATGACGCCCAGCCAGATCGGGATCGATGCCCATCGTGAGCAGCACGGGCCCGACGATCGGCACGACGACGAAGACGATCTCGGTGAAGTCGAGGAAGAAACCCAGGAAGAACATCACCGCCATGACGACGAGCATGGCGCCCGCGGCACCGCCCGGCATGGCCTCGAGCATGCCATGAACCAGCTCCTCGCCGCCTAGACCGCGAAAGACGAGCGAGAAGATCGAGGCGCCGAGCAGGATCAGGAAGACCATCGAGCTGATCCGCGTGGTCTGCCGCATGACCTCCTTGAGCGTGGCGAGATCGAGCCGGCCGGACAAGGCGGCGAGCAGGATGGCGCCCAGCGCCCCCACGGCCGCAGACTCGGTCGGCGTGGCGATCCCGAAGAGGATCGAGCCCAGGACCGCGACGATGAGCAGCGCCGGCGGCGCCATGACGAAAAGGACGCGACGCGCCAGCCCCTCGCGCGAGATCGTGTCGGTGAGCGGCGGGCTCGCCTCGGGCCTGAAGATGGCGACGAGCACCTGGTAGCCCAGATAGAGGCCGACCAGGATGAGGCCCGGCAGGATGGCGCCGGCGAAGAGATCGACCACCGAGACCGGCGTCGGCGCGTAGTTGCCCATCGCCAGCTGTGCCTGCGTGTTGGCGCCCTGGAGGACGTCGCCCAGGATCACGAGCACGATCGAGGGCGGGATGATCTGGCCGAGCGTGCCCGAGGCGCAGATCACGCCGCAGGCGAGCCGCTTGTCGTAGCCGGCCTTGAGCATCGCCGGCAGGCTGAGGAGCCCCATCGTGACCACCGTGGCGCCGACGATGCCGGTCGAGGCGGCGAGCAGCATGCCGACGATGGTGACGGCATAGCCGAGGCCGCCGGGCAGCCGGCCGAACAGAAGGCCCATCGTCTCGAGGAGCTGCTCGGCCAGCCGCGAGCGCTCGAGCATCACCCCCATGAAGACGAAGAGCGGCACCGCCACCAGCACCTCGTTGACCATGACGCCGAAATAGCGCGACGGCAGCCCGCCCAGGAGCCGGAGGTCGAAGTCGCCCAGGGCGTGGCCGACGAGGGCCACGGCGAGCGCGGTGCCGCCGAGCGAGAAGGCGACCGGAAAGCCCAGGAGGAGGACGATGCAGGCGACGCCGAAGAGGCTGAGGCTGAGGAAGTCGGCGGTCATCCTTCCGCGGCCCCGCCACGCCGGTCGTAGAGGTCGGGCTGGCCGGCGAGCGCCAGGAACGCCTTGCCGGCGAGCGAGAGGCCCTGGAGCGCCACGAGGACGCAGAAGACGAGGATCACCGACTTGAGCAGGAAGATGCCGGGCAGCCCGTCCGCCTCGCGCGAGCCCTCGAGCCGGCGCCAGCTCTCGATGACATAGGGGAAGGCCAGCCACAGCACCGCCAGGGTCATCGGCAGCAGCAGGAGCAGAGAGCCCAGCAGATCGACGATCGCCCGGTAGCGCCGGCTCGCCGGGCGGTAGACGATGTCGACCCGGACGTGGCCCTCGTGCAGGAGCGTGTAGCCGGCGCCCAGCATGAAGACGATGCCGTGCATCCAGACGTAGGATTCCTGCAGCCAGACTCGCCCCCAGCCGAAGCCGTAGCGGCCCAGGACGACGAAGCAGGTGACGAGCACGATGCCGAGCGTGAGCCATGAGACCGCGCGACCGACCATCTCGTTCAGCCGGTCGATCCGTCCTGTCCAGAGCCTGATGAAGTCCATGCCGCCTCGCCGAGAAGCCGAGCCTCTCTAGCCGGCGAGACGCCACAGCACCAGGGCGGGTGGACGCGGATTGCGGGACGACGAGGGCGTGGTATAAGCCCGGCCGTCTGCGTCGCCCTGCTGCGACAGCGGACTGTTTTGGTATCGCCGATCGGGAAGGGCGGTGCGGCGTCTCAACGGATCGATCAATGGCCCCTGGCGTTCTTGTCCTCAACGGACCCAATCTCAATCTGCTGGGGCAGCGGGAGCCTGAGGTCTACGGGCATGAAACCCTGGGTGACATCGCGGCCAGGTGTGTGGCGCACGGTGAGCGTCTGGGCCTCGATGTCGAATGCAGGCAGAGCAATCATGAGGGACAGCTCGTGGACTGGGTGCAGGAGGCGCGGGGCCGCTTCTCGGGTCTCGTCGTGAACGCCGGCGCCTACTCGCACACATCGATCGCCCTCCTCGACGCGCTGCGCGCCTTCGACGGCCCGATCGTCGAGGTGCATCTCTCGAACATCTTCCGCCGCGAGCCCTACCGACATCACTCCCACGTCTCGCTCGCCGCGACGGGGGTCATCTGCGGCCTCGGCAGCGATGGCTACCGGCTGGCGCTCGAGGGGCTGGCGGCGAGGCTGGGAACGCGGCCCGACAAAGCCGCTACGGACCTTTCGAGACACTGACGCATGGCCAAGCTCGAGATCGACACCGACTACATCGCCAAGCTGGCCGATCTGCTGCAGCGGACCGGCCTCACCGAGATCGAGGTGAGCGACGGCGACGCGCGGGTACGGGTGGTGAAGAAGGCGGCCCCTCCGGCGATCGACGTCTCGGCCCATCTGCCGCATCCGGCAGCAGCGCCGGCATCGACGCCCACGCACGAGCCGTCGCCCGATCTCGCGCACCCGGGCCTCGTGACCTCGCCCATGGTCGGCACCGTCTATCTGTCGTCCGATCCAGGCGCGCCGGCCTTCGTGGCGGCCGGCCAGGAGGTCACAGAGGGGGCTACCGTCCTCATCATCGAGGCGATGAAGGTGATGAACCAGATCCGGGCACCTCGCAGCGGCCGGGTGACACGGGTGTTCGTGCAGAACGCGACGCCGGTCGAGTACGGCGAGCCGCTGCTGATCATCGAGTAGCGCCGCCTTGTTCAAGAAAGTCCTGATCGCCAACCGCGGAGAGATCGCGCTGCGCATCCTGCGCGCGTGCCGTGAGCTCGGCATCTCGACGGTGGCGGTGCACTCGACCGCCGACGCCTCGGCGATGCATGTGCGCCTCGCCGACGAGAGCGTGTGCATCGGGCCGCCCTCGGCGACCGATTCCTACCTGAACGCCGCCGCCATCCTCTCGGCCGCCGAGATCACCGGTGCCGAGGCGATCCATCCGGGCTACGGCTTCCTCGCCGAGAATGCCGACTTCGCGCAGATGGTGGTGGAGCACGGCTTCACCTTCATCGGCCCGTCCGCCGAGCATATCCGGATGATGGGCGACAAGATCCGCGCCAAGCAGGCGGCCGTCGAGCTGGGCCTTCCCGTGGTGCCGGGCTCGGGCGAGGCCGTGGCCACCGAGCGCGAGGCGATCGCCGCGGCACGCGAGGTCGGCTTTCCCCTGCTGATCAAGGCCGTGGCGGGCGGCGGCGGGCGCGGGATGACGGTGGTCCGCAGCAACGCCGAGCTCAAAGACGCCGTGCGCCTGGCCCGCTACGAGGCCCGCATGGCCTTCGGCGACGACCGGGTCTATCTGGAGCGCTTCCTCGAGCGGCCGCGGCACATCGAGGTGCAGATCCTGGGCGACAGCCACGGCAACGTCGTCTACCTGGGCGAGCGCGACTGCACCCTGCAGCGCCGGCATCAAAAGCTCGTCGAGGAGGCCCCCTCGCCCGTGCTGGACGAGGCAGCGCGCGCCGCGATCGGCGAGCGGGTGGCCACCGCCATGCGCAGCCTGGGCTACGTCAATGCCGGCACGATCGAGTTCCTCTGGCAGGACGGCGAGTTCTTCTTCATCGAGATGAACACGCGCCTCCAGGTCGAGCATCCCGTGACCGAGCTGGTCACCGGCATCGACATCGTCCGCGAGCAGATCCACATCGCCACGGGCGCGCCCTTGAGCGTCCAGCAGAAGGACATCGTGGTCAGGGGCCACGCGATCGAATGCCGGATCAACGCCGAGGATCCGAGGACGCTGATGCCCTCGCCCGGCCGGGTCACCTCCTTCCACGCGCCGGGCGGCCCGGGCGTGCGGGTCGATTCAGCTCTTTACGCGAGCTATACGGTTCCGCCCTATTACGACAGCCTGATCGCCAAGCTCATCGTCCACGACGACGATCGCGAGGCCTGCATCAGGCGGCTCGAGCGGAGCCTTGCCGAGTGCGTGATCGACGGGATCTCGACGACGGTGCCCCTTGTCCGCGCCCTGCTCGCGGAAGACGACATCCACACCGCGCGCTTCGACACCGGCTGGCTGGGCCGCTTCCTCGAGACCTGGGGCGGCTGAGAGCGCGAGCGCCGGTTGTCGGCCGACCGCCGACAACCGCCAAGCCCGCTTCCGGCCGCCACCCGCCCGCATGCGCATCCTGACCACGCACGACCTGCTGCGCTGCTACGCCATGGGGCACTTTCCCATGGCCAACGACCGCCACGATCCGACGATCTATCTCATCAATCCGGAGCGCCGTGGCATCCTGCCGCTGGATGCGTTCCACATCCCGCGCAGCCTCAAGCGCGTCGTCCGTCGCCGCGCGCTTCGAGCTGACCGTCGACACGGCGTTCGCCCAGGTCATCCGGGCCTGTGCCGAATCGACCGAGGAGCGGCCGCGCACCTGGCTCAACGACGAGCTGATCGAGCTCTATGTCGACCTCCACGCGCGCGGCTATGCGCACAGCGTCGAGACGCGCGAGGACGGCCAGCTCGTGGGCGGGCTCTACGGCGTCAGCCTGGGCGCCGCCTTCTTCGGCGAGAGCATGTTCTCCAAGCGGACCGACGCCAGCAAGGTGGCGCTGGTGCGAGCTGGTGGCGAGGCTCGAGGCCGGCGGCTACCAGCTCTTGGATACCCAGTTCGTCACCGACCATCTGCGCCGCTTCGGCGCCGTCGAGATCCCGCGTGCGGCCTATCGCGAGCGGCTCACCCGGGCCGTCGGCCGGCCGGCGCGCTTCCCGCTCGAGCCCTACTGCTTCGCGTTGCCGTTCGTTGGCGGCGTCACCGGCTCCTCGGGAGCCACCGGGTCGCGGCAGGAGAGCACCCAGACGTCGTAGATCGGATCCTCGAGCGCCGAGATGCTGGGCGTCGAGGCGAACATCCAGCCGCTGAACAGGCGCTTGCGCGTGCCGTCCGCGCGGACCTCGTCGATGACGAGGAAGGCAGCGCTCTCGGGCGGCTCGGTCGGCGGCGTCTCGAGGCAGGCCTTGGGCGTGATGGCGAGCGTCCCGAACGCCGTCTCCTGATCGACGGCGGCCACGATCTCCTGGATGCGCGCCGTCACCTTGTCCAGGCCCTGAAGCACGGCGGTCCGGTAGCGGACCGTCGGCTGGGCGGCGTGGAGCGCGCCGCGAGGAGCATGCAGAGGGCCGCAAGCGACCGCGGCCCATAGCCTCACTTGAACAGTCCGCCCTCGCCAGCCGGGGCGCCCTGCCCGCCCTTCCTTCGCCGCCGCCGCCGGAGCTGCCTGCCGCTTGCCGCCGAGCTGCCGCCGGAGCCGCCAGCCGACGAGCCGCCGCTGGCTGCCGAAGATGTACTTGCCGACCAGCTGCTCGATGTTGATCGAGGACTGGGTCAGCGTGATCTCGCCGCCGGGCTTCAGCATCTTCTCGTCGGCGCCCGGGTGAGAGCTGCAGGTACTTGCCGCCGAGCAGGCTGGAGCTGACGATGGCGGCGCTGCTGTCCGTCGGCAGCTTGACGTTGTCCTGGACGCTGAAGGTGACGATCCGCGCGGAAGCTCTCGGGATCGAGCTTCTCCGACAGCACCTTGCCGATCTTGATGCCGGAGATGCGGACGTCCGAGCCGACATCCAGGCCGTCGATCTGGTCGAACTTGGCGATCAGGGTATAGCCGCCGCTGCTCGCGCCTGGCCGCTGCGGGTGTAGGCCCAGTAGAAGAAGGCGGCGGCGACGACGAGCACGACGGCGCCGAGCGCCGTCTCGACCACATTTCGGTTCATGGAGAAAGCATCTCCTGCGGCAGGCTCATTCGTGGCCGGGCTCGGCGTCGAGACCCAGCAGGGCGCGGGCGAAGGGCATCGCCTCGAACGGCCGCAGATCGTCGATGCCCTCGCCGACGCCGACGGCGTGGATGGGCAGCCCGAAGCGCCGCGCCAGCGCCACGACGACGCCGCCCTTGGCGGTGCCGTCGAGCTTGGTGACCATCAGGCCCGAGACGTCGACCATCTCGGCGAAGGTCTCGACCTGATTGTGGGCGTTCTGGCCCGTCGTGGCGTCGAGGACCAGGACCACGTCGTGCGGCGCCGAGGCATCGACCTTCCGAATCACCCGGACGATCTTCCGCAGCTCGTCCATCAGCGCCCGCTTGTTGTGCAGCCGACCGGCCGTGTCGATCAGCAGCAGGTCGGCGCCCTGGCTCCTGGCGCGCTCGAGGGCATCGATAGGCGAGACCGGCGGGATCGGCGCCCGCGCGGCCCTCGATCACCGGCACGCCGTTGCGCTCGCCCCAGATGCGGAGCTGCTCGACCGCGGCGGCGCGGAAGGTGTCGCAGGCGGCGAGCACGACCGTGAGGCCCGCCTCGCGCGCCTGCTTGGCGAGCTTGCCGACCGTCGTCGTCTTGCCGGTGCCGTTCACGCCGCAGACCAGCACCACCTGGGGCCGGTGCGCCGGGCGATGCGGCAGCGGCTCGGCCACGGGCTCGAGGATCTTTGCCGCCGACCGTGCCAGCGTCTCGCGGATCTCGATCTCGGCGCACCTCCTTGCCGAAGCGGCCGCTGGGCCAGATCCTTGACGAGCAGGCCGGCCGTGTCGACGCCCGATGTCGGCCGCGATCAGCGCCTCCTCGAGCTCGTCCAGGGTCTCCTGGTCGAGGCGGCGCTTGCGTGAAGATGCCGCCGATGCGCTCCTTGAGGTTGGTCGAGGTGCGGGACAGGCCGCTCCGCAGCCGGCCGAGCCAGCCCTGTCCGCGGCCTCGCTCATGACGCCACCGTCCGACGAGGATCCCGTTCTCGAGCCCGCCGCAGCTCGAGCATCGCGATCGTGCCGGCCGCCACGGGCGGCCCGCCGGGCGCCAGGCGCACCGGTGCGAACTGATCGGTGCGGCCGAGCCCGTCACGCTCGATCAGCGATCGCCGGCGCTGGCCCAGCTGCGCCCGGAGAAACCGCTCGAGCGCTGCCTCGCCGGCCGCCCGAAGCCTGCGCCGCGCGCTCCTTGCGCACCGGCATCGGGCACCGACGGCATGCGGGCCGCCGGCGTGCCGGGGCGCTCGGAATAGGGGAAGACGTGGAGGAAGGTCAGCCCGGCATCCTCGATCAGGGCGAGCGTGCGCTCGAACATCGCCTCGTCCTCGGTCGGGAAGCCGGCGATGAGGTCGGCACCGAGCACGAGATCCGGGCGCAGCGAGCGCAGGCGATCGGCGAGCCGGACGACGTCGGCGCGAAGGTGGCGGCGCCGCATCCGCTTCAGGACGAGATCGTCGCCCGCCTGCACGGAGAGATGCAGATGCGGCATCAGCCGCGGCTCCTCGGCAATCAGGCGCTCGAGGTCGGGATCGACCTCGGCCGGGTCGATCGAGGAGAGCCTCAGCCGCGGCAGATCCGGCACCTCGTCCAGGACCTGCCGCAGCATCGAGCCCAGCGTGGGCCGGTCCGGCAGGTCCTTGCCGTAGGAGGTGATGTCGACCCCGGTGACGACGAACTCGGCATAGCCGTTGGCGCGAAGCCGGCGTGCCTGCTCGACGATCGTCGCCGCCGGCACGCTGCGGCTCGGGCCCGCGGCCGTAGGGGATGATGCAGAAGGTGCAGCGATGATCGCAGCCGCCCTGCACCTCGAGAAAGGCGCGGGTCCGCCCGTCGAAGCCCTCGACGAGATGCCCCGCGGCCTCACGCGGCTGCATGATGTCGGCCACGGCGACGCGCTCGAGCCCGGCCCGGGCAATGGCCTGCCAGGTCTCCGGCGCGCAGCTTCTCCGCATTGCCGACGACGTGATCGACCTCGGCCATCGCAGCGAAGCCGGCCGTGGCGACCTGGGCGCCGCAGCCGGTGACGACGATCCGCGCCTCGGGCCGGGCGCGGCGGGCCCGCCGGACCGCCTGGCGCGCCTGGCGCTCCGCCTCGGCGGTGACGGCGCAGGTGTGGATGATGATGGTGTCCGTCCAGCGCCGCGCGCTGCGCGTGCGCCCGCATCACCTCCGACTCGAAGGTGTTCAGGCGACAGCCGAAGGTGACGACCTCGACGTCCACGACCCCTCTCACGCGCCCGAGCAGCTCGTCCTGGAGGGCGCCCGAGAAGCTGAGCGCGGTCGGGCCCGGTCATCAGAACCGGCCCCTCGCCATCCCAGTCGATCTCGAGCGATCCTCCGTCCAAGATGAGGGCGGCGGGAGACGAGACAAGCCCACGCCGCACGGCTGCGACCAGGGCGGCGCAGGCACCGCTGCCGCAGGCGAGCGTCAGGCCGGCGCCGCGCTCGAAGACACGCAGCCGGATGGACTGCCGGCCCTGGACCTGGGCAAAGCCGATATTGGCCCGATCGGGGAAGATCGGATGCCGCTCGAGCAGCGGCGCCCAGCCGGGCGACGTCGATCGCCTCGAGGTCCGGGACGAAGAAGACGGCGTGCGGGTTGCCCATGCTCACCGCCACGGGACGCGGCAGGCCCTCATGCTCGAGGGGCACCTCGAGCGTGTCGCAGGCGACGGCGCAGCGGAATGTCCTGCCAGTCGAGGCGCGGCGCCGGCATCTCGACGGTGACCTGGCCATCGGCCGCCCGGCGCGCAGCGCAGGAAGCCCGCCGGGCTGTCGAGCACGAGCGCGTCCCGGCCCAGCTCGTCCATCAGGAGCCGTGCCGCGCAGCGCGTGCCGTTGCCGCAGGCGCTCGGCCTCGCTGCCGTCGGCGTTCAAGAAGACGAGCCTCGCATCGGCGTTCGCGGCGCGCTCGACACGGATCAGCTGATCGAACCCGACGCCGCGATGGCGATCGGCGATCCGCAGGATCTGGGCCGGGCTCAGCGACACGCTCTCCCGTCGCTCGTCGATGACGACGAAGTCGTTGCCGAGGCCGTGCATCTTATGGAAGGGAATGGGCCGCATGGCGGCCGAGATAGACGGGCCCTGCGCCGGGCGCAATGCCCGGCACGCCCGGCCGGGGTGCTCGACCTTGACTTTGCGCGCTCGCAGGCACATACGCTTCCGCCTTGCGGCAAGGTTGGCCGCGTAAGGTGCAACAGATCGACGAGCGCGCCGGGAATTCCCCCCTCGGGCGGGATTCCGTGTGCGCCATTGGGCATCAATGTTCGAGAACCTCACGAGCCGGCTCGGCGCCGTCTTCGACCGCCTGAAGGGCAAGGGCGTCCTCTCCGAGCAGGACGTAGGCGAGGCGCTGCGCGAGATCCGGGTGGCGCTGCTCGAGGCCGACGTGGCCCTGCCCGTGGTCAAGGACTTCGTCGCCGCGATCCGCGAGAAGGCGGTCGGCCAGGAGGTTCTGCGCTCGATCACGCCCGGCCAGATGGTCGTCAAGATCGTCCACGACCATCTCAAGGACCTGCTGGGTGGCGAGGCTGCCGAGGTCCGTCTGGCCGGCTCGCCCCCCACCGTCATCTTGATGGTCGGCCTTCAGGGCTCGGGCAAGACGACGAGCTCGGCCAAGCTCGCCCGCCGGCTGCGCCTGCGCGACAAGAAGAAGACGCTCTTGGCCTCGCTCGACGTCCAGCGGCCGGCTGCCCAGCACCAGCTCGAGGTGCTGGCCAAGCAGTGCGAGGTGGCGAGCCTGCCGATCGTCGCCGGCCAGGGTCCGGTCGACATCGCGAGGCGGGCGCTCGAGGTTGCGCGGCGCGAGGGCTACGACGTCCTCATCCTCGACACGGCGGGCCGGCTGCATATCGACGACACGCTGATGGAGGAGCTGGCCCAGGTCCGCGACCTGTCCCACCCGCACGAGACCCTCCTCGTCGCCGACGCGCTGACCGGCCAGGACGCCGTCAACGTCGCGCGCGCCTTCCACGAGCGCATCGGGGTGACCGGCATCGTCCTCACCCGCCTCGACGGCGACGCGCGTGGCGGTGCGGCGCTCAGCATGCGGCGGGTGACGGGGCAGCCGATCAAGCTCGTCGGCACCGGCGAGAAGCTCGACGCGCTCGAATCCTTCCATCCGGAAAGGATGGCCGGCCGCATCCTCGGCATGGGCGACGTCGTGTCGCTGGTCGAGAAGGCGGCCGAGCTGGTCGACCAGGACGAGGCGGAGAAGATCGCGAAGAAGCTCGCCAAGGGCAGCTTCGACATGAACGATTTCCGCTCCCAGCTGGCGCAGGTGAGCAAGATGGGTGGCATGGGCGGCATCCTGGGCAAGCTGCCGGGCATCCAGAAGTTCAAGGCGCAGATTGCCGACGCGAAGCTGGACGACAGCCTGGTGACACGCCAGATCGCGATCATCGATTCGATGACCCGGAAGGAGCGGCGCGAGCCCAAGAGCATCGACGGCTCGAGGCGGCGGCGGATCGCCCGCGGCTCCGGCACCGAGGTCCAGGACGTCAACCGCCTCCTCAAGCAGCATCGCCAGATGCAGGACATGGTGAAGCAGATGAAGAAGGCCGGCGGCATGAAGGGCCTTCAGGGCATGCTCGGCCGCGGCGGCGGTCTGCCGCCGGGCCTTCTGCCGCGCTGAGCCCATCCCTAGAACCCACGGAACACGAGACTGAGAGAGAAGAGAGCATGACGGTCCGGATTCGTCTCGCCAGAGGTGGTGCCAAGAAGCGCCCGTTCTATCGCATCGTCGCCGCGGACCAGCGGAGCCCGCGCGACGGCCGCTTCCTCGAGAAGCTGGGCAGCTACAGCCCGCTGCTGCCGAGCGACAACGAGCAGCGGATCGTTCTCAAGGAGGAGCGGATCCGCTACTGGATCGGCCAGGGCGCCCAGGTGAGCGACCGTGTCGCCCGCTTCCTCGACAAGGCCGGCATCATGCCGGGCGCCACGCGCCACAGGGGCACCGGCAAGCGCGCCGCCGAGATCGAGAAGAAGAAGGCCGAGGCCGAGGCTGCCGCCTCCGCCAGCGCCTGATCCAGCGGGTGACCGCGGTCCCTCATGGCTCCCTCTCGCCCCGAGCGCTTGGTCTGCATCGCCGCCGTCGCGGCGGCGCATGGCGTGCGCGGTGCCATGAAGCTGCGGTGCTTCACCGCTGAGCCCGAGAACGTCGCGGCCTACGGGCCGGTCCTCGACGAGGCGGGGCACGAGCTCTTCGCGCTCGAGCTGGTGGGCCCCGCCAAGGGCGGGGTGATCGCCCGTGCCCGAGGGATCACGAGCCGGGAGGCGGCCGAGGCCCTACGCGGCAAGCGGCTCTACGTGCCGCGCGAGCGGCTGCCGGAGCCCGAGCCGGACGAGTTCTACCACGAGGATCTGATCGGCCTCACGGCCGTGTCGCGCGATGGGGCTCCTGCCGGACGGGTATCCGCCGTCTACGATTTCGGCGCGGGCGATCTGATCGAGGTGACGGCCGAGGACGGGCGCCAGGTGGTCCTCCCCTTCACCCGCGAGGCGGTGCCCGAGATCGACCTTGTCGGCCGCCGGCTCGTCATCGAGCCTCCGGCCGAGGTGGACAATCGGGGCGAGCCGGCATGACGGGCCCCTGGTCCGCCACCGTCCTGACCCTGTTCCCGGAGATGTTCCCGGGGCCGCTCGGCTGCTCGCTGGCCGGCAGGGCGCTCGAGGCCGATGTCTGGACGCTCGAGGCGATGAGCCTCAGGAGCTTCGCCACGGATCGCCACCATACGGTGGACGACACGCCGTTCGGCGGCGGTGCCGGCATGGTGATGCGCCCGGACGTGATCGCCGCGGCGATCGATCGGGCCTGCGGCGCTGGCGACCGGGCCTGCGGCGCTGGACCACAGCGCCCGCTTCTCTACCTGTCGCCGCGCGGGCGGAGGCTCACCCAGGCACGCGTGCAGGAGCTGGCTGCCGGCCCTGGCCTGGTCTGCCTCTGCGGGCGTTTCGAGGGTGTGGACGAGCGGGTGATCGAGGCGCGCGGCCTCGAGGAGGTCTCGCTCGGCGACTTCGTCCTCTCGGGCGGCGAGATCGCCGCTTTGGCGCTGCTCGATGCCTGCGTGCGTCTCCTGCCCGGTGTGGTGGGCGACAAGAGCTCGCTCGAGGAGGAAAGTTTCGCTGGCGGGCTTTTGGAATATCCGCAATATACGCGGCCGCAAGTCTGGGAGGACCGGCGCGTGCCGGAAATCCTGCTCTCCGGCCATCACGAGCGCATCCGCGCCTGGCGTCGTGCCATGGCGCTGGAAGTCACGCGGCGTCGGCGGCCCGACCTGCTTGACGCCCTGACTTCAAAGACGAGTTGGCGTGCCGGACAGGACGAGCCGGCTGCCATTGCCGAGCGAGGGAACCGATGAACCTTATCCAAGAGCTCGAGCGCGAGCAGATCGATCGGGCCACGGCCGAGCGGCCGGTGCCGGAGTTCCGCCCGGGCGACACGCTGCGCGTCAACGTGAAGGTGATCGAGGGCACGCGCGAGCGCGTGCAGGCCTTCGAGGGCGTGTGCATCGCGCGCCGCAACCGCGGGCTCAACTCCGCCTTCACCGTGCGCAAGATCTCCTACGGCGAGGGGGTCGAGCGCGTGTTCCCTCTCTACAGCCCCCGGATCGACAGCATCCAGGTGGTCCGCAAGGGTCGCGTGCGGCGCGCCAAGCTCTATTATCTGCGCGGCCTGACCGGCAAGAAGGCGCGCATCGCCGAGCTGCGCGACGAGCGCGGCGGCGTGGTGCAGCCGGCGCCCGCGCCGTCGGGCGCGCCTGAGGCGGCCGCCGAGTAGCGAATAAGGAAGGGACCCGGAGCGGCGTCTGCGTGATGCCGTTCCGGGGTTGTGGGAGCAGGACAGGATGGCCAGGACGCTTTTCGAGAAGATCTGGGACGGGCACGTCGTCGACCAGCAGCCGGACGGTACCTGCCTCCTCTACATCGACCGCCATCTCGTCCACGAGGTGACGAGCCCGCAGGCCTTCGAGGGCCTCCGCTCGACCGGCCGCAAGGTCCGCAGGCCCGACGCCACCCTGGCGGTGCCCGACCACAACGTGCCCACGACCGACCGCAGCCTGGGCATCGCCGACGAGACCTCGCGTATCCAGGTGGAGACGCTCGAGCACAATTGCGAGGAGTTCGGCATCGAGCTGTTCGGCATGAACGACGTCCGTCAGGGCATCGTCCACGTGATCGGCCCCGAGCAGGGCTTCACGCTGCCGGGGACGACGATCGTCTGCGGCGACAGCCACACCTCGACGCATGGCGCCTTCGGGGGCCTGGCCTTCGGCATCGGCACCTCGGAGGTGGAGCACGTTCTGGCCACCCAGACGCTGATCCAAAAGCGCCCCCAGACGATGCGGATCACGGTCGAGGGCGAGCTGCCGCCCGGCGTGACCGCGAAGGATGTGATCCTCACCATCATCGGCAAGATCGGCACCGCGGGCGGCACCGGCCACGTGATCGAGTATGCGGGCTCGGTGATCCAGGGCCTCTCGATGGAGGGGCGGATGACGGTCTGCAACATGTCGATCGAGGGTGGGGCCCGTGCCGGGCTCATCGCACCCGACGACACCACCTTCGCCTATCTGAAGGGCCGGCCGATGGCGCCCAAGGGCGCTGCCTGGGACGCGGCCGTGGCCTACTGGCGGACCCTGCCCAGTGATCCCGGCGCCACCTACGACAAGGAGGTCGTGCTGGCGGCCGCCGATATCGAGCCCCAGGTGACCTGGGGGACCTCGCCCCAGGACGTGGTGCCGATCGGCGGCAGCGTGCCCGACCCCAAGGCCGCCAAGAGCGACGGGCACCGCCGGGCGATGGAGCGCTCGCTCGAGTATATGGGCCTCAAGGCCGGCACGCCGATGCAGGAGATCCGCATCGACAAGGTCTTCATCGGCTCCTGCACGAACGGGCGCATCGAGGACCTGCGCGCCGCCGCCGCCGTCGTGCGCGGCAAGAAGGTGGCCTCCAACGTGCAGGCGATGATCGTGCCGGGCTCCGGTCTGGTGAAGCACCAGGCCGAGGAGGAGGGTCTCGATCGGATCTTCCTCGATGCCGGCTTCGAATGGCGCGAGGCCGGCTGCTCGATGTGCCTGGGCATGAACCCGGACCAGCTCAAGCCCGGCGAGCGCTGCGCCTCGACGAGCAACCGCAACTTCGAGGGACGCCAGGGCAAGGGCGGCAGGACGCATCTGCTCTCGCCCGCGATGGCGGCGGCGGCGGCGCTCGAGGGGCATCTGGCGGATGTGCGAAAGCTGAGCTAACGTAGGCGGAGAAGAGGCTTCGGGATTTTCGCCAATCCTCGCTTCGCTCCGCCAAGCTATCGAAAGCTACGCGCTCGGCGACATTGCCAGTGTTCTGGGCCTTGTTGTCTCTGTCGTGGGCTTCGGCCTTACGATCTCGGTGGCTTGGCGATCCAAGCTCGCCGCCCAGGCGGCCGCCGAGGCGGCGGAGCGGACTCGCGAGGAAGTGCTGACGTTCCACTCCACGACGACGCTCGCTGCCCTCATCTCCCGCATCGATGCGCTCAAAGCCGCTCACCGCCATCAAGAGTGGACAGCGCTGCCCGATCGCTATGCCCAGATCCGCCGCGAGCTTGTAGCGATGCGGGCAAGGAACCCCTATCTTAGCGATCAGCATCAGGCCACGATCCAGGCGAGCATCATGTTGCTGCGCACGTTCGAGGAACTGGTCGATCTGGCCCTGCAGGAGGGCCGCCCGCCAGAGAACCCTGCGGCGATGAACAGGGAGATCGGCAGGCGGATGGACGAGGTCGAAGTGGTTCTTCACGAGATCGAGCGTTCCGCCGGAGGAGGGTCTCGGGCATGAGCGATACACAAAACAAGATGCTTGAGCTCGCCAAGCGGTTGCTCGAGAGGACGCAGAGCGGCTCGCTCTCGTGGATAGGTGGCCCACAAGAGGAACAATTCGAAGCAAACCTGCCGCGCGCATCCGTCCGAATCGACGCAAGAATCGGCAACGAATATGTGCTGAGCGTCTTCAACGAGACCGGCACTCTGGTCGATGATCTTAGAAGTCAATCTGGGCTGTTTGTGGGAAAGGACGGGAAATACCGCGTCCTCCAGGACGATGAGTCCGTCCTTTCGGAGCTCTACGAGCTAGCTCGCCGCAAGGCTCTGAAGGCTGACGAGACCATCGACGCGCTCCTGGAGGATCTGGCGGGCTAGCCTGCCCAGATACGCTGGCCGTTCGATAGGCCCAGCGACCGAGTCCGAGCCTCAAGCAGCCAGATCGATGCCGGCCTCTGTGGCCGAGGCCCAGGCGATGCGGCCGCGGCGGCCGTCGAGGTCGACGGTGCTGCCCTGGGCGGGTGTCGGTGCCACGGCGACGCGGGCGCCCGCTTGGCTGCGATCGACCACTGTGCAGGCACGGCCATCGAGCGTGCCCGGCGTGCGCGCCGGCAGCCGCAGCTCCTTTCGCTCGCGGAAGAGCGGGAGATCGCCGTGGCCCGCTTGGATCTCCACCGCCGGCCAGGGCACGTTGGTGGGCGTGTAGGGGCGGGATTTCGATGTCGTCGCCACCGATCGGGCGCTCGGTGATGAACGCGACGGACTTGCCGAGCCGGCTCACCAGGCTCGGATGCAGCATCTCACGGCCTGCGGCCGGCAAGCCGTCGCCGCGGGTCGCCCGCGCCGCCGGGCCGATCGGACGGGCGTCCGTAGGCACGTCGAAGAGCTTGCTGGCGTCGCGCCAGAAATCGTCCAGCAACTCGTGCTGCGGCGGCAGGTCGGGGAGGGCCGTGTGCGGCAGGGGGCTCGAGCGAGGGGCGCCGAAGAGGCCACACTCCGCCGCACGCCGCAGCATGAAGTCGAAGGTGATGGCGCCGATGCTGGTCCCCGGATAGCCGCCGCCAACGTCGGAGTGCACGCCCGGGAACCACACCTGGAGGCAGGTCTGGCCGCTGCCGAGCGCGGCGGTGCCGGGCGGCAGGCGCCAGAGGGTCGGCTGGAAGGGCCCTCGCCTCTCGTCCACGGCGAGCGCCTGGACGGCGTGCTCGATGCGCGGGCCCAGAAAGGTGTCGTGGAAGCCCACGATCGGCTCGTTGAGATCGGCGGCCTTGGGCAGCGGCACGCCCAGAGCGCCCACCGTGTCGTAGACGCCGACGAACCTGATCCGCACGTCACGCTGACGCGGCGCCTGGTCGAGGTCCGGGCGCGTCTGGTTGCCGAACCAGCCTCTCAGACGATCGAGCGCGCCGGCGACGCTGAGGCCGGGCGGCCGTGCGATGAGCCGGCCCGAGGTCGCGTAGTAGCGCAGATAGGCCTCGCGCACGTCCGGCTCGGTCGGCGCCACGAGGAGGCCGCCCGCGGCCTCGATGAACCCGCAGAGCGAGCGCGCGGTGTAGGCGCCGCGGCTGAAGCCGAAGACGTAGATCTCGTCGCCGGGCCTGTAGTGGGTGGCGAGGAAGAGATAGGCTTGGCGGACGTTCGCCGACAGGCCCAGGCCCAGCACGCCGCCCGTGGCCCAGTCCCAGGGCCGCGTGCCGACCCCCTCGTCATAGTAGAGGAGGAAGTCGCACTCGGCGTTGCGCCCGTTGCAGCTCTGCGAGCCGGCGATCTTGGCGTCTATGGCGATGGGCGCTCCGGCCCAGCCCGCGAGATGCGCGAAGAGCCGATAGATGTTGGTGTCGCTGCGCGGCTTGTTCCAGGTGCCGTCGCAGCAGACGACGAGCTTGCGTGCCATCTTCACCTCCCCAGCCGGGCTCCGCCAACGCGGAACATTCGCGTCGACTGTATCACCGGGCACGCCCGGGCGTTGTGCCGGACAGCACAGCGCCGGACAGAGCCCGACGATACGGGGGCATCCCGAGCCCGTGGCAGGGCCCTGCCCCGTCGCCGGCTTGTCCGCAGGGCGCAGCTGGCATAAAAGGCGGCATCTGCCGGCCTCCCCCGTCGGAGCTGCCGGCCTTTCGAGCCCGAGAGCGCCCATGCAGCCCTTCACCACCCTCGTCGGTGTCGCAGCCCCCCTGCGGATGGAGAATGTCGACACCGACAAGATCATCCCGGCACGGCATCTCAAGACGATCAAGCGGACCGGGCTCGGTGTCTCCCTCTTCGAGACGCTTCGCTACAACGAGGACGGGTCGGAGAAGCCCGACTTCGTGCTGAACCGCGAGCCCTACCGGCAGGCCTCGATCCTCATCGCCGGCCCGAACTTCGGCTGCGGCAGCTCGCGCGAGCATGCGCCCTGGGCGCTCCTCGACTTCGGCATCCGCTGCGTGATCGCACCCAGCTTCGCCGACATCTTCTTCAACAACTGCTTCAAGAACGGCGTTTTGCCGATCGTCCTGCCGCAGGAGCAGATCGACCTGCTGATGCAGGAGGCCGCGGACGCGCCCGACCCGACCTTCACGGTCGACCTCGACAAGCAGGAGATCATCAGGCCGCGCGGCAACGCCCCGATCCCCTTCTCGGTCGACGGCTTCTCGCGCCACTGCCTGCTGAACGGGCTCGACGAGATCGGCCTCACCATGGCCAAGGCGCCGAGCATCGACAGCTTCGAGACGGGCCAGCGCGGGAGCCAGCCCTGGCTCTATCGCTCGGCCGCCTGAGGTCTGTCGACGGGGAGCGCGCCGGGACGGCTGGCGAGCGGAGCGTTAGCGCCCGGACGCAGCGCAGCCCTTGGGGCCGCGCCCTTCTTCTCTCAGCTGGCCGCTGAGCCGGGCGGACGATCCGCACCCTCGAGCCGTGCAATCTCTCGAGCCCTTGCCAGGGTCTTCGGCAGAAGCTCGCTGGCGATAAAATAAAGCCGCGCGGCGTCTATGCCGAAATAGGCGTGGGTGAGCCGGTTGCGCAGGGCCACCATCTGAGCCCACGGCACGTCGGCGTATCTGTCGCGCACGCTTGGCGGCACCTTACCGGCGGCCTCCCCGACCACCTCAAAGGCCCGCTCAAGCGCCAGCACCCGTACGCGATCGGCAAGCACCGACCGCTCGTCGCCACTGGCGGCGATCTCGACCGCCAGCTCCGCATAGGCGACGATGTCATTGAGGTAGTCACGATGATCGCGCCGCATCAGAGCGCCTGCACCTCGCGCAGGATCTGAGCGCCGATGAAGGGCTTGAGCTGGGAGCGGAGCACGAGATCCACCTTCAGCCCCAGCCGTCGCTCCAGCTCGAGCTCCAGCTCGATCTCGCCCCACCCCGACAGGGGTCCGTCGAAGTCCACCAACAGGTCGAGATCGCTGCCCGGCCGCTGCTCGTCGCGCACCCACGAGCCGAAGACGCCGAGATAGCTGATCGGCCAGCGCCGCCGCAGCTCCGGCAACAGGGCGCGAAGCGCCGCCTTGAGGGTGTCGAGGCTTTGGATCTCGGCCATGTCCGCATGATCGGCGAAAGCCTGGCCCCGAGCAAGCAGGCCGGCCGAGCGACTTTCAGGCTCGCGCGTGAGCTGCTAAGAGGCGCCGGCCGCCCGATCCATCGTAGGAATCTTCGAATGTCAGACATCCGCTCCATCCTCTTTCTCCCCGGCGACGGCATCGGCCCCGAGGTGATGGAGGAGGTCCGCAGGGTCATCGGCTGGCTGCAACGGCGCCAGATCGCCTTCGCGGTCGAGGAGGATCTGGTGGGCGGCGCCGCCTACGACGCGCACGGCACCCCGCTCGCCGATGCCACGCTCGCCAAGGCGCTCGACATCGGCACGGTGATGTTCGGCGCCGTGGGCGGCCCGAAATATGACGGGCTCCCCTTTGCCCAGAAGCCGGAGCGCGGCCTTCTGAAGCTCCGCAAGGAGCTGGGCCTTTTCGCCAATCTGCGTCCTGCCATCGTCTTCCCGGCACTGGCCGAGGCGTCGTCGCTCAAGACCGAGCTCGTCGAGGGGCTCGACATCATGATCCTGCGCGAGCTTACGGGCGGGGTCTATTTCGGCGAGCCCCGGGGCATCGAGACGCTGCCCGACGGGCAGAAGCGCGGCGTCGACACCCAGGTCTACACGACCTCCGAGATCGAGCGCGTGGCGCGGGTGGGCTTCGAGCTCGCGCGCAAGCGGCGCGGCAAGGTGACCTCGGTCGAGAAGGCCAACGTGATGCAGACGGGCGTGCTGTGGCGCGAGACCGTCCAGGCGCTGCACGACGCCGACTATGCGGACGTCGAGCTCGAGCATCTCTATGCCGACAACTGCGCCATGCAGCTGGTCCGGCGACCGAAGCAGTTCGACGTCATCGTCACCGACAATCTCTTCGGTGACCTGCTCTCCGACTGTGCCGCGATGCTGACCGGCTCGCTGGGCATGCTGCCCTCGGCCTCGCTGGGAGCGCCGGATGCCAAGGGCCTCCGCAAGGGCATGTACGAGCCCGTGCACGGCTCGGCGCCGGACATCACCGGCCAGGGCATCGCCAACCCGATCGCCTGCATCATGAGCTTCGCCATGCTGCTCCGCTATTCCTTCGACCTCGGCCAGGAGGCGGACCGGCTCGAGCGGGCCGTCGCCAATGTGCTGGACGAGGGCTACCGGACCGCGGACATCATGCAGCCCGGCATGACGAAGGTCTCGACCAGCGAGATGGGCAGCGCCGTGCTGAAGCAGCTGGACGCCAGCGCCGACTGAGCGAGGAAGGCCGGGGGGGAACGCCGGGCCTTCGGCGCCGGAACGGGCGCGAAGGGCCGAGCTGCCGGCCTCGGTCCACTATGCCGAGCTTTCAGGCAGCTCTTGCTCCCTGGCGGGGAGCCGGAGAGGGGAGCCGTCGGTAGCCTCGCGTGAGGATGTCCGGGCCCTTAGCCTGGCTTAGGCCTCGGACCCATGGCTGGTCGCCGCCGCCTCCCTGCGCGCCTCCTCCACGCTGCCGAAGCCGTTGAAGAACATGTTGAGCAGGACCGCCGTGACCGATGCCAGGAGGATACCGCTGTGCAGCAGCGGGTCCAGCGCCCTGGGCAATTGGGAGAAGACCTTTCCGGCGACCAGCGGGATCATCCCGACGCCGATGCCGATGGCAACGATGTAGAGATTGTGCCGCGAGGCCTGGAAGTCGACCGTCGCCAGGACCTTGATGCCGGTAGCAGCGACCATCCCGAACATGACGAGCCCGGCGCCGCCCAGGACGAAGGGCGGCACCGAGGCCACCACCGTCGCAAGCTTCGGCAGAAGCCCGAGCAGAACCATGATGACGCCGCCGGTGACGCAGACCCAGCGCGAGCGGACGCCGGTGATGCCCACCAGGCCGACGTTCTGGGAGAAGGAGGTGTAGGGGAAGGTGTTGAAGATCCCGCCGATCAGGGTGCCGATGCCGTCACCCCGGAGGCCGCGCGTCAGATCCTCCTCGCTCAGGCCCTTGCCCGTGATGTTCGAGAGCGCCAGGAACATGCCCAGCGATTCGATCATGACCACGACCATGACGATGCACATGGTGATGATCGCCAGCGGGTCGAACCGAGGCAGGCCGAACTCGAAGGGGCGGATCAGGGCGACCCAGGGCGCATCCCCGACGCCGGTGAAGTCGGTGCGCCCGACGATCGCCGCCAGGGCGAAGCCGAAGACGATCCCGGTCAGCACCGCGATGTTGCCGAGAAAGCCTTGGACATACTTCGTGATCAGCAGGATCGAGAGCAGGACCAGGAGGCCGATCGAGAGGAAGATCGGGTTGCCGAACTCGGGATTGCCGATGCCGCCGCCCAGCCAGTTGATCCCCACCCCCATCAGCGAGATGCCGATGACCGTGATGATCGTGCCGGTGACCACCGGCGGGAACAAAGGCAGGAGCCGGCTGACGAACGGCGCCACGAGGATGCCGAAGATGCCAGCGGAGATCACCGCGCCGTAGATGCCGAGCAGACCGATGGACGGGTCCGTGCCCATCGCCAACATCGGCCCGACCGAGGCGAAGGTGACCCCCATCATGACCGGCAACCGGATACCGAACTTCCAGATGCCGAGCGACTGGACCAGGGTCGCTAGCCCGCAAGCGAACAGGTCGGCGTTGATGAGCAGCGAGATCTCGCCCTTGGTCAGCTTGAGGGCGCCACCAATGATCAAGGGCACCGCCACCGCACCGGCATACATGACCATTACATGCTGCAGGCCGAGAACGATCAGCCGTGGTAGCGGCAGCACCTCGTCGACGGGGTGGACCGATTCACGCATCCCCCAACTCCTTTTTTGTGCGACTGAGGAGCATGGGAGCAAGTTTCGCGCCAGCCGCCCGCCGCGGGCTATCGACGCAGGCGGCTCCGAGGTTCACGCGGGCACGCGCTTCGTGTATCAAGGCGCCCCGCGCGTCGGCAGCCTGCCGGCGTCGCAATCCAGAAGAGACGTGTCATGGGTTACCGTGTGGCCGTCGTCGGCGCGACGGGCGCCGTCGGCAACGAGATGCTCCAGATCCTCCACGAGCGACGCTTTCCCGTCGACGAGGTGGTGGCGCTGGCCTCCGAGCGCTCGATGGGCAAAGAGGTGTCGTTCGGCGACGACCAGCGCCTGATCGTCAAGGATCTCGACCGCTTCGACTTCGAGGGCTTCGACATCGGGCTCTTCTCGCCGGGAGCCAAGATCTCGGCGGTCTACGCGCCACGGGCCGCCAAGGCCGGCTGCGTCGTCATCGACAACACCTCCCATTTCCGCATGGAGCCCGACGTCCCGCTCGTCGTGCCCGAGGTGAACCGCGAGGCGCTCGAGGGCTTCCGCACGCGCAACATCATCGCCAACCCCAACTGCTCGACCATCCAGATGGTGGTGGCGCTCAAGCCCCTGCACGACATCGCCCGCATCAAGCGCGTCGTGGTCTCGACCTACCAGTCGGTCTCCGGCGGCGGCAGGGAGGCGATGGACGAGCTCTTCGAGCACACCAAGGCGATCTACATGAACGATCGCAAGGAGCCGTCCGTCTTCCAGCGCACCATCGCCTTCAACGTGATCCCGCAGATCGACGTGTTCCTCGAGGACGGCTCGTCCAAGGAGGAATGGAAGATGGTGGTCGAGACCAAGAAGATCCTGGACCCCATGATCGAGGTCACGGCCACCTGCGTGCGGGTGCCCGTCTTCGTCGGCCACGCCGAGGCGGTGAACATCGAGTTCGAGGAGCCGATCACGGTCGAGCAGGCGCGGGAGGCGCTGGCCGAGGCCGAGGGCGTCATGCTGGTCGACGATCCGGAGCGCGGCGAGTACGTGACCCCGGTCGATTGCGTCGGCGAATTCGGCGTCTTCGTCTCGCGGGTTCGCGAGGACAGCACGGTTCCCTACGGGCTCAACATGTGGGTCGTGTCGGACAATCTCCGCAAGGGCGCCGCGCTCAACGCCGTGCAGATCGCGGAGACGCTGGTCGAGGACGGCCTGATCTGACGCAGGCGCCGGCGAACGCCTAGGCGAGCTTCACCAGCTCGCCATGGCGGGTCCACTCCGGCCGCAGCATATCGAGGATGGCGGGGGCGCGCACGGCAGGGTCGGGCTGCGCGCCCGGCTCCTCGCCCGGGAAAGCCCGCCTGCGCAGCCGTGTCGCCATCGGCCCCGGGTCGACGAGGTTGATGCGCATCGAGGTTCGCTCGGTCTCGCCGGCCCAGCAGGTGACGAGCGCCTCGAGCGCGGCCTTGCTCGCCGCGTAGGGCCCCCAATAGGCGGTGCGCGCCCGCGCCGCCTCGCAGGTCATCGCCACGACGCGGCCGGCCGGCGCCATGCGCAGCAACGGATCGAGCGTGCGGATGAGCCGATGCGTGGCCAGGAGGTTCACGGAGACCGTGTCCGCCAGCACGTCGGGCTTGAGGTGCGAGACCGGGGTCAGGAGACCCAGCTCGGCGTGGGCCAGCACCAGGCCGTCGAGCCGGCCGTAGCGCTCGAAGAGCGCCGCCCCCAGCTTGTCGACGAGCTCGCCCTCGCGCAGGTCGACAGCGACCAGCGTCGCCCCCGGCCCGCCCGCGGCGCGGACCTGATCGTCGATCTCCTCGAGCGCGCCGCGTGTCTTGGCGACCATCACGAGCTGCGCGCCCTCGCGGGCACAGGCGACGGCCACGGCAGCACCCAGCCCGCGCGAGGCACCCGTGACGAGAACGATGCGGCCATCCATCGCCATCGCTCAGACACCCTCGACCAGGAACGAGAGCTGGTCGTCGCGGTCGGCCGTCTCGGCATCGACCAGGCGCGTGGGATAGGCGCCCGTGAAGCAGGCATCGCAGAACTGGGGGGCATCGGACCGCCTGCCCGCCTCTCCGACGGCGCGGTAGAGGCCGTCGATCGAGATGAAGGCCAAGCTGTCGACCCCGATGATGCGCGCCATCTCCTCGATGCTGTGGCGGGCGGCGATGAGCTTCGAGCGCTCGGGCGTGTCGACGCCGTAAAAGCAGCTGTGGGTGGTGGGCGGGCTCGCGATCCGCATGTGGACCTCCTTGGCCCCGGCCTGGCGCACCATCGCGACGATCTTGGTCGAGGTGGTGCCGCGCACGATGCTGTCGTCGACGAGCACGATGCGCTTGCCCTCGAGCATCGCCCGGTTGGCGTTGTGCTTGAGCCTCACCCCCAGATGACGGATCTGATCGGAGGGCTCGATGAAGGTGCGCCCGACATAGTGGTTGCGGATGATGCCGAGCTCGAAGGGCAGGCCCGAACTCGTGGGCGAAGCCGATCGCGGCCGGAACGCCGCTGTCGGGCACCGGAACGACAAGGTCGGCCTCGGCCGGCGCCTCGCGGGCCAGCTCGGCGCCGATGCGCTTGCGGATCGCATAGACGCCCCTGCCCTCGACGCTGCTGTCCGGCCGGGCGAAGTAGACATACTCGAAAACGCAGAAGCGCCGCGGGGCGCGCGCGAAAGGATGAAGGCTCCGCACCCCTCCGCGATCGACGACCACGATCTCGCCCGGCTCGACATCCCGGACGAAAGCGGCACCGATCATGTCGAGGGCACAGGTCTCGGAGGTGAGGATGATGGCACCGTCGAGCTCGCCCAGGACCAGCGGCCTGACGCCCAGGGGGTCGCGCACGCCGATGATGCCGTCGTCGAAGAGGGCCACGAGCGACCAGGCCCCCTCGACCATCTCGAGCGCCTCGATGAGGCGGGCCACGATGGACTGCTTCCGCGAGCGGGCGATCAGATGAATGATGACCTCGGTGTCGGTCGTCGACTGGAAGATGCAGCCCTCGTCGACCAGCCGCCGCTTGAGCATGTGCGCGTTGGTGAGGTTGCCGTTGTGGCCCAGCGCGAGCCCGCCGAAGGCGAAGTCCGCGAAGAGCGGCTGCACGTTGCGGAGGCCCGATCCACCCGTCGTGGCGTAGCGGGTATGGCCGATGGCGGTGTGGCCCGGCAGCTCGCGGATGACCGCCTGGCGCGAGAAATTGTCGCCGATGAGGCCGGAGGCCCGGTGGCTGTGGAACTGCCGCCCGTCGAAGGTGACGATGCCGGCCGCCTCCTGGCCCCTGTGCTGCAGCGCGTGCAGGCCCAGGGCCGTGAGCGCCGCCGCCTCGGCGTTGCGGTGGATCGCGAAGATCCCGCACTCCTCCTTGGGCTTGTCGTCGTCCTCGGGGTCGATGCCCTCGGCGTCGGACACGTCATCCCACATCGGTGCTCTCCGTATCCCCGGGGCTCATTTCTGCTTCGAGAGAAGCTGGTCGAGCTTCTGACGGAGCGCGCCCGTATAGCCCTGCTCGCCGGTCGCCCCCGTGGTGCCGTCGGCCGGCTGGCCACGCATCTGGCGCGCCCGCTCGACCGCGGCGTCGGCCGTGGCCTTGCCGTCGGCCGCAAGGCCGGCGGGCAGGAGCTTGGCCAGAAGATCCGCCCCCTGCTGGATCTGCGGCCGCAGATAGGCGTGCTGGACCCAGTCCGGCTGACGGTCGGGCTTGATCACGAGGCCCGCCACAAGCCAAGCCGCCGCGACCAGCACGACACCGCGCGCGATCCCGAAGAGAAGGCCCAGGATGCGGTCGAGGGAGCCCATGCGCGAGTCCTCGACGCCACGGGTGATCATGCCCGCCACCAGCTTGAAGACGATGAGCGGAACCAGGAACACGACGGCCGCGGTCACGAGATCGGCCGCGAGATCGTTGTGCACGGCCTGCAGCACGATGGGCCTGAGCGGCGTGAAGGCGAAATAGGCGACGGCACCGGCACCGACCCAGCAGACCAGCGTCAAGACCTCGCGCACGAAGCCGCGGCTGAGGGCCAAAAGGGCCGAGATCAGCACGATCGCGATCACGATCAGATCGAGGAGGGTGAAGGGCAAGGTGCTCATTCGGGCGCTCGGCCTGCGGCGGTGGGGTCCAGGGTCTCGACCAGCTCGACGAGGCGCCTCAGCTCGACGATCTCGAGGCCGGGCTGCTCGCTTTCGGGGCGACGAGGCACCACGGCACGGCGAAACCCGAGCTTCGAGGCCTCCTTGAGGCGCGCGACCGCGTGGCCGATGGCACGAATCTCTCCTGCGAGGCCCACCTCGCCGAAGAAGACCGTCTCCTCCGGCAGCGGAGCCAAGAAGAGCGACGAGACGATGGCCGCCGCCACCGCGAGGTCGGCTCCCGGCTCCTGGATGCGAAGGCCGCCGGCGACGTTGAGGTAGACGTCGCGCGGGCCCACCACAAGGCCACAGCGCGACTCGAGCACGGCCAACAGCATGGCGAGCCGGTTGCCGTCCCAGCCCACAACGGCGCGACGCGGCGTGGCGAGCGTGCTGGGTGAGACCAGGGCCTGGATCTCGACCAGCACCGGCCTTGTGCCCTCCATGCCGGCGAAGACCGCCGTGCCGGCTACCCCGGCCTCGCGCCCGGCCAGGAACAGCGCCGAGGGATCGGCCACGGGCACCAGTCCCTGCTCCTGCATCTCGAACACACCGATCTCGCCGCTCGGGCCGAAGCGGTTCTTGACGGTCCGCAACAGCCGGAACTGATGGCTGCGCTCGCCCTCGAAGTAGAGCACGGCATCGACCATGTGCTCGAGCACGCGCGGCCCGGCGATCTGACCGTCCTTCGTGACATGGCCGATGAGAAGCACGCTCGTCTTCCGCTTCTTGGCGAAACGGATCAGCTCGTGTGCCGCGGCGCGCAGCTGGCTCACCGTGCCGGGTGCCGCTTCCAAGGCCTCGACCCACATGGTCTGGATCGAATCGATGACCAGGAGGTCGGGTGCCGCCGGCCCGTCGAGCGTGCTCAGGATCTCGGCCACCGAGGTCGAGGCGGCGAGGCTGACGGCAGCACCGGAGAGGCCCAGCCGTTCCGCCCTGAGGCGGATCTGCTCGACCAATTCCTCGCCGCTGACATAGACGACCGACCGGCCGGTGGCGGCAAGCGCCGCCGCCGCCTGAAGGGTCACCGTCGACTTGCCGATCCCGGGATCGCCCCCCAGCAGCAGGGCGGAGCCCGGCACGAGACCGCCGCCGAGCACGCGGTCGATCTCGGCGATGCCTATCGGTATCCGCTCGAGCGGTCGGTCCGTCCCGCCCAGCCCCACGAGCTCCACGCCACCGGATCGGCGAGCCGCTATTCGCGTAACCTTGGAGGGTCCGGGCTGGGCCGCTTCCTCGGTGATGCTGTTCCAGGAGCCGCAGGCGTCACAACGACCCGACCAGCGCGGCTGGACCGCGCCACAGGACTGGCAGACGAAAAGTCGTTGGGACCGCGCCATCCCTCGCCGCTCTACCGCCAGCGCCCTACGCGCCCTGGCCGCACGAGGCCAGCGACGCGGGCGCCAGCGACCTCGTGTGACGGCGCGCGCCGCCGCCGGCGGCTAGGCCGTGGCGGACTGGGCAATCTTGATCGGCCCTTCGGCCCTGCCGTGAATGAACTGCTCGACGTAGGGGTTGCCGGAGCGATCGATCTCGCCGACCGGCCCGTCCCAGATGATCCGCCCGTCGTAGAGCATCGCGACGCGGTCGGCGATCTTGCGGACGCTCGCCATGTCGTGGGTGATCGAGAGCGCGGTGGCGCCGAGCTGGCTGACGCAGCGGCGGACGAGATCGTTGATGACGTCCGCGGTGATCGGATCGAGGCCGGTCGTGGGCTCGTCGAAGAAGATGATCTCGGGCTCGGTCGCGATGGCACGGGCGAGGCCGACGCGCTTTTGCATGCCGCCCGAAAGCTCCGCCGGATAGAGATCGCCCGATTCCGGCGGCAGGCCGACCTGCCGGAGCGTCTCGATGGCTTTCTCGCGAGCCGCGCTGCGGCCCATCTGCCGCTTTGCCAGGATGCCGAAGGCCACGTTCTCCCAGACCGGCAGGCTGTCGAACAGCGCCGCACCCTGGAAGAGCATGCCGACCTTCGAGCGCACGCGGTCGAGGACCTCGCGGCCGCCGCCCACGACCTCGTCGCCGTCGATGCTGATCGACCCGCGATCGGCCCGCACGATGCCGAGAATGCACTTGATCAGCACCGATTTTCCGGTGCCGGACCCGCCGATGACGACGAGCGACTGACCGCGCGGCACGTCGAGGTCGAGGTCGCGCAGCACATGCTTCGGCCCGAAGCTCTTCTCAAGGCCGCGCACGCGGATCTTGGCGTCGGGCTCGGTCATCGGCTGAAGAACAGCTCGGTGACGATGTAGTCCGCCGTCAGGATGAGGATCGAGGCGGTCACAACGGCGCGGGTCGTGGCGGCACCCACGCCCTGGGCTCCGCCCTTGGAGTTGTAGCCCTCGATAGCAGCCCATCAGCGAGATGATGAAGCCGAACACCGCCGCCTTCACGAGGCCCAGGACGACGTCGCTCGCTCTGCAGGTACTGGAACGTGTCGGAGATGTAGCCGATGGGGCCGAAGCCGAGCTTGTAGACGCTGACGAGGTAGCCGCCGAGGACACCGATGATATCGGCGACCAGCACCAGCACGGGCAGCATGACCGTGCCGGCGACGAGGCGCGGGAAGACGAGATAGCGCATCGGATCGGTCGAGAGGGTGGTCAGCGCGTCGATCTGCTCGGTGACGCGCATCGTGCCCAGCTCCGCCGCCATGGCAGCACCGACGCGTCCGGCCACCATGAGGCCGGCCAGAACGGGCCCCAGCTCGCGGGTCATCGAGAGCACGACGATCGTCGGGATGGCACTCGACGCCTCGAAGCGCGAGAAGCCGGCATAGCTCTGTAGGGCCAGCACCATGCCGGTGAAGATGGCCGTGAGGCCGACCACCGGCAGCGAGTAGTAGCCGATCTCCAGCATCTGCCGCCCGAGCTGACGCAGATAGAGCGGCCCGCGCAGGCCCGAGATGACGGCCTGCACCGCGAACATCGCGAGCGAGCCCACGACGTCGAAGGTGCCGAGCGTGCGCGCGCCCGACCGTAGCCAACCGGATTCATGCGACACCCATGATGGCGTCGCGGCGGAGCATGCCGTGCCACGGCGCCGCAACATCGAGCCTGCTCAGATCCATACCCTCTTGCCCAACCCGGTCCCGGGTGAATGGCGCCCTAGCCGACGGGCCCGACCCCGTCAATGTCGGCGCCGAGCGCCCACGATCCGATCCCGGGCGACGACGGGTCGCACCAGCGCGCTACCGCAGGGTGCCAGAGGCTAGTGGTATTGCCCCGAATAGTCGACCAGCTCCGGATTGCGAAATCGCCCGTAGCTGGCGTCGAACTGGAGCTGGACCGTGCCGATGGGCCCGTTCCGCTGCTTGGCGATGATGACGTCGGCGCGATTGTGCGAGCGGGCATACTGCTCCTGCCAGACGCGGTAGCGCTGGCCGAACTTCTCGGCGTCCTCGTTGTCGCGCTGCTTGGGCTCGCCGCGCGAGAGGTAGTACTCCTCGCGGAAGACGAACATCACGACGTCGGCATCCTGCTCGATGGTGCCCGGAATCGCGCAGGTCGGACAGCATCGGCCGCTTGTCGTCGCGGCTCTCGACCGCGCGCGAGAGCTGCGAGAGGGCCAGCACCGGCACGTTGAGCTCCTTGGCGATGGCCTTGAGCCCCTGCGTGATCTCGCCGATCTCCTGGACGCGGTTGGTCTGGTTGCCGCCCGTGCCGCGCACGAGCTGCAGATAGTCGACGACGAGCAGCGAGAGGCCGTGTCGTGCGCTTGAGCCGTCGGGCCCGGGTCCGCAGCGCGGCGATCGAAAGCGCCGGCGTGTCATCGATAAAGAGCGCCCTCTCGGCCAGACCCTGGCTCGCCCGGACCACGCGCGGCCAGTCGTCCTCGCCGATCTGGCCGCGGCGGAGCTCGTCCGACGGGATCTGCGCCTCGGCCGAGAGCAGGCGCATCGCCAGCTGCTCTGCCGACATCTCGAGAGAGAAGACGCCCACGACATAGTTCTGGTGGCGGTCACGCTCCGTCTCGGGTGCCTCCGTCGCAGCCGAGTTGGCGGCGATGGTGACGGCGAGCGCCGTCTTGCCCATGCTGGGCCGCCCGGCCAGGATCAGAAGATCCGAGGGCTGCAGCCCGCCCAGCTTCTCGTCGAGGCCACTCAGGCCGGTGGGCACACCCGTCACGCGCCCGGCCTTGTTGAACGCCGTCTCGATCATCTGGACGGCGCCGGTGAGGACGTTCGTGAAGGGCCTGAAGTCGCCCTTGATCTCGCCCGCCTGGGCGAGCGTGAACAGGCGCCGCTCGGCACCCTCGATCTGCTCCCGGCCCGTCTCGGCGGCGCGCGGGTCGAAGGCCTGGTTGACGATGTCCTCGCCGACGCTGATCAGACCGCGACGCAGCGCCAGATCGTGGATGACGCGCCCATAGTCGGTGGCGTTGAAGATCGTCTCGGCGGCGGTCTGCAGCCGGCCCAGATAGCGCGCGCCGTCCAGCTCCTGCAGCGCCGGGTCGGTGCCGAAGAGGTGGAAGAGCGTGCGGTGGTCGGCAAGCTGGCCCTGCTTGATCCGATCAGCGCAGGCGTCGAAGATCCGCTGATGGACCGGCTCGAAGAAGTGCTCGCCCGTGAGGAAGTCGCTCACCCGGTGGTAGGCCTCGTTGTTGACGAGGATCGCCCCGAGAAGCGCCTGCTCCGCCTCCAGATTGTGCGGCTGGGTGCGCGGGATGACCGATCCGTCGGTCTGCTCCCGCGGGTTCCTGATGGTGTCGATGTCGCGCATGCGCGGACCTTATCACTCCAGAAGCGAGGGCAAAGCACGGAGTTGCCCGGCCATGTGGACGGGACGGTGGACAAGATGGGGAGGCCCTGTCGAGGCGATGTTGACGCCGGCGGCCAAGCGCTTGGCAAAGCGCCGATCTCGGCCGCGGAGGCCTCCCGCCGGGGCCCGCACGATGCCCATCGCGGGAGGCGGTACCGGTGAGCATGCCCGAGCCTACGAGCCTGCCCGTGACGGAAGCGGTCGATCCGGCGACGGAGATCCGGCGCGGCACGATGCGGCTCCTCGGCCTCCCTCGACCTGATGCCGCTGGCCGAGGTGACCCTGGACAATGGCCGCCGAGCGGACCTTCTGGCCATCGGCGCCGACAGCCGGATCGTGCTGGTCGAGATCAAGAGCTGCGCCCGCGACTTCCTGAGCGACGCCAAGTGGCAGGACTATCTGGCCTACGCGGACGGATTCTACTTCGCGGTGGCGCCGGGCTTCCCGGTGGAGCTCCTGCCCGAGGACGAGGGGCTGATCATCGCGGACCGCTATGCGGGCGAGGTGCTGCGGCCGGCCCGGCAACGACCGCTCCCGGCCGCACGCCGGCGCGCCCTGTTGCTGCGCTTCGGGCGGCTGGCCGCCGCACGGCTCCAGGCGCTCACCGATCCGGCCTCACGGCTCTAGGGCGATCGCGGCCGCGCGGACCGCCGTGGCCGGAATCATGGGGCCTCGGCCAGCCATTCCTCGATCGAGATAGCGGGCGATGCTGTCGGGGCCCGGCAGACGGACCGGGCGGTGCTCCTCGTCCAGCAGCTCGGCACGCGTGAACCAGCGCGCGTCCTCGATCTCCTCGGGGTCGATCCGGATCGCCTCGGTCTGCGCCTCGGCGCGATAGCCGAGCATCAGGGATTGGGGAAACGGCCAGGGCTGAGAGGAGCGGTAGACGGCGCGCACGACCTCCACGCCCACCTCCTCCATCACCTCCCGTGCCACGGTCTGCTCAAGCGACTCGCCCGGCTCGACGAAACCGGCCAGCGTCGAGTACATGCCGGTCACGAACCGTGCGGAGCGACCAAGGATGCAGCGCTCCCCCTTGGTCACGAGCATGATGACGGCCGGGTCGGTGCGCGGAAAGACCTCGCGGCCGCAGGCGGGACAGTGGTGGGCGTGGCCGGCGTCCACGCGCTCCATCTCCGTTCCGCAGGCCCCGCAGAAGCGATGGGTGACGTGCCAATGGGCCAGCGCACGGGCATAGGCCAGGAGCCCCGCCTCGCCCGCCGGCAGGGCCGTGCCGACCGAGCGCAGCTCGACGAAACCCTCGGCGGAGTCGTCCGGCTCATCGCCCTCGACGGCGAAGAGTGGGCCCACAGCGTCGATGCCGAGAAAGGTCGCGTGACCGGGCAGAGGCTCGCCCCGCTCCGCGACGCTCACCAGCGCCGCCCGCGGCGCGCCTTCCTGCTCGGTGACAAGCACCTTCAGATTCGAGAGAAGCACGGCGCGCGTGCGCGGGTCCGCCCGGCGCTCGGCCAGCCACACGGTATCCTTTCGCCTCTCGGCGGCGCGGTCGAAGCCGAGGCTCGAGTAGACGTGCGGCGGCGGGTTCAGAATCGGTCGCATGCGGGGTCCTCAGGGCGGCCGCACTCTCGACGATGTGCCGACCTTGCGCAAGCGGCGCCGACGCCCGATATTGCGAGCCGGAAGGTTGGTGGCGGACGGTGCCCTCGCCAACCCGGTCAGGTCCGGAAGGAAGCAGCCGTAACGAGTTCCGTGCCGGGTCGCTCGCCAGCCTTCCGCCGCCCTAGTGGCTTCCCTCTCTCCCGTCGCGAGACCGTGCCCAGCCGTTCCTGCGATGCCACCAGCTGAGCCCCCTCCCGCCTACCGGGTGCTCGCGCGCAGCTACCGGCCGACCAGGCTCTCTGAGCTGATCGGCCAGGAGGCGCTTGTGCGCACCCTGACCAACGCCCTGACCTCGGGGCGGATCGCGCACGCCTTCCTTCTTGCCGGCATCCGGGGCGTGGGCAAGACCACGACCGCCAGGATCATCGCGCGCGGCCTGAACTGCATCGGGCCGGACGGCCAGGGCGGGCCCACGCCCGAGCCGTGCGGCGTCTGCCCCTCCTGCCAGGCGATGGCGGAGGACCGGGCGCTCGACGTCATCGAGATGGATGCCGCGACCCACACCGGCATCGACGATGTGCGCGAGATCGTCGACAGCGTGCGCTACGCGCCCACCTCGTCGCGCTTCAAGGTCTACATCATCGACGAGGTGCACATGCTGTCGGAGAAGGCCTTCAACGGCCTTCTGAAGACGCTCGAGGAGCCGCCGCCGCACGTCAAGTTCGTCTTCGCGACCACCGAGATCCGCAAGATCCCCGTCACCGTGCTGTCGCGCTGCCAGCGCTTCGATCTCCGGCGGGTCGAGCCCGCGGCCCTTCAGGCCCACCTCGAGAGCCTGTGCGCCAAGGAGGGCGTGGCGGCGAGCCCGGATGCCCTGGCCCTGATCGTCGGCGCCGCCGAAGGCTCGGTGCGCGACTCGCTCTCGCTGCTCGAGCAGGCCATGGCGCTGGGCGACGGCCGGATCGAGGCGACCCAGATCCAGGCGATGCTGGGCCTGGGCGACCGCGCCCGCCTGCTGGACCTCGCGGACGGGCTCTTCGCAGGCGACGCGGCACGCGCGCTCGGCCTGTTCCAGGAACTCTACGCGCTCGGTGCCGATCCGACCGCGATCCTTCAGGACCTGCTCGCCCTGATCCACCGGCTGAGCCGAGCCAAGGCCGGCGGCGGCACCGCGGGCTCGGCGTTCCCGTTGACCTCGGAGCTTGAGGCGAGGGCGCAGGCCATGGCCGACCGGCTGTCGCTCGCGGTGCTCGCCCGTGCCTGGCAGATGCTGCTCAAGGGCGCCGACGAGACGCGGCACGCGGCGGATGCGGTGGCGGCGGCCGAGATGGTGCTTCTCCGGCTCGCCTGTGCCAGTGATCTCCCTCCCCCGGCCGAGCTCGCTCGCCTGCTGCGCGAGGGCGGCCCCCCGGCCCGCGCGCCGCGACTGCAGCCCGCTGGTCCGTTTCCAGCATCGTCGCCGCCCGCGCGCGCCGTGGCAGCGCCGAGCCATCCAGCCGCCGCGGCGGCGCAGAGGACGGGCTCGCTCGCACCCGACGCATCGCCCTCCCCCGGCCAGCCGCCCGAGAGCTACGCCGCGCTCATGGAGCTGCTGCGCCAGAGCGGTGAATCGGTGCTTGCCGCCTGGCTCGAGGAAGGCGCCCATCTCATCCGCTACGAGGTCGGCCGCATCGACCTGCGCCTGGAGCCCAGCGTCGCGCAGGATGTGGTGAGCCGACTGCAGGAAACGGCGACCCGGCTGACCGGCCGGCGCTGGCTCATCGCGCTGGGGCAGGCGCCGGGCGAGCCGACCCTGGCGGATCAGGAGAGGCGGCGACGCGGCGAGCGGCTGCTCGAGCTTGGTCGCGACGCCGAGGTCCGGCGGCTTCTCGACACGTTTCCCGGTGCCACCCTGGTCGAGCTGCGTGCACCGCCGCGGCCATCGCCCGGAGCCAGAAAGGAAGAGACGAGCTCATGAAGAACCTCTCGAACATGCTCAAGGAGGCGCAGAAGCTGCAGTCGCGGATGGCCGAGATGCAGCAGCGCCTGGCCGAGACCGAGATGGATGGTCAGGCGGGCGGCGGCCTCATTACCGTCACCCTTAACGGCAAGGGCGAGATGCGCCGGATCAAGATCGACAAGTCGCTGGCCGATCCCGAGGAGATCGAGATCCTCGAGGACCTGGTCGTGGCGGCGACGAACGACGCGAAGGCCAAGATCGATACGCATCTGCAGGCCGAGATGGGCAAGCTGACGGGCGGGATGCCGCTGCCGCCCGGCATGAAGCTGCCCTTCTGAGGAGCCGATGGCAGCAGCCGAGATCGAGCGGCTGGCCGCGCTGCTGGCCCGCCTCCCGGGGCTGGGTCCGCGCTCGTCGCGGCGCGCCGTCCTGGCCCTCATGAAACGCCGCGATCGCTTGATGCTGCCCCTGATCGAGGCGATGCAGGCCTGCGTCGACAAGGTCGCTTCCTGCAGCATCTGCGGGAATCTCGACGCGAGCGATCCCTGCACCATCTGCGCGGCCGAGGATCGCGATCCGGCGAGCCTCCTCGTCGTCGAGGAGGTCGAGGATCTCTGGGCCATGGAGCGCGCGGCCAGCTTCACCGGGCGCTACCACGTGCTGGGCGGCACGCTCTCGGCGGTGGAAGGCGTCGGGCCCGAGCAGCTGGGCATCGACCGCCTGATCGAGCGCGTCGAGCGGGACCGCGTACGCGAGGTCGTGCTGGCGCTGAGCGCCACGGTGGACGGGCAGACCACCGGCCACTATCTGGCCGAGCGGCTGGCCGCGTCGGGGTGCGCGATCACCCGGCTGGGCTATGGGGTTCCGGTCGGCGGCGAGCTCAACTATCTGGATGAGGGAACCCTTGCCGCCGCCCTCAGGTCGCGTCAGCCGGTCGGCTGAGCGGGGTCCGATCCGTTTTTGTCTAGAGAAGTCGATCGCCCATGCCACTCCTCACCATCCTCGAGGCGCCCCACCCGATCCTCAAGACCCGTGCCGCTCCGGTCACGCGCATCGATCCGGCGCTTCACCGGCTGATGGACGACATGCTGGAGACCATGTACCGGGCGCCGGGAATCGGGCTCGCGGCACCGCAGGTCGCGGTGACGAAGCGCGTCATCGTGGTCGACCTCGCCAGGGAGGGCGAGGAGCCGCGGCCGATGCGGATCATCAATCCCGAGATCGCGTGGCGCTCGGAGGAGACCGAGGTGGCCGAGGAAGGCTGCCTCAGCCTGCCCGAGCTGTATCGCCGAGGTGCGCAGGCCGCGGGCGGTCCGCATGCGCTACATGGACGAGCGGGGCGAGGAGCAGGAGGTCGAGGCCGAGGGGCTGTTCGGCCGCTGCCTGCAGCACGAGATCGACCATCTGGACGGCATCCTCTTCGTCGATCACCTCTCGACGCTGAAGCGCAACATGATCATGCGCAAGCTCGGCAAGGCGCGGCGCGCCCGCGCCTGAGGACCCTTCATTGAGCCTCCGCCTCGTCGTCATGGGCACGGCCGCTTTCACCGTGCCGAGCCTCGAGCTTCTGGCCCGGGGGCCGCATCGGGTCGTGGCCGTCTACACGCAGCCGCCGCGTCCCGCCGGGCGCGGCCATCGCGAGCGGCGCACACCCGTGCACGAGGCGGCCCTGCGCCTGGGCCTGCCCGTGCAGACGCCGCCGACGCTGCGCACGCCCGAAAGCCAGGCCCTGCTCTCGGCGCTGGACGCCGACCTTGCCGTTGTGGGGGCCTATGGGCTGATCCTGCCGCGCCCGATCCTCGACGCACCGCGCCTGGGCTGCATCAACCTCCATGCCTCGCTCCTGCCGCGCTGGCGCGGTGCGGCGCCGATCCAGCGGGCGATCCTGGCCGGCGACCGGGAGAGCGGGCTCAGCATCTTCCAGATGGAGGAAGGCCTCGACACGGGCCCGGTGCTCGCCATGCGCTCCCTGCCCATCGGGCCGCGCACGACGGCAGACGAGCTTCACGATGGTCTGGCAGCGCTGGCGGTGGCGATGCTGCCAGAGGTGCTGGCCGGGATCGCGGCGGGCACGCTCACCGCGACACCGCAGCCGACCGAGGGGGCCACCTACGCCACGAAGATCCGCAAGGAAGAGGGCCAGCTCGACTTCTCGCGTTCGGCGGCCGAGCTCGACCGACAGATACGCGGCCTGTCGCCAGCGCCAGGGTGCTTCTGCTCGATCGACGGCGAGCGCCTTCTCATCCTCGAGGCCCTGCCCATCGAAGGGACGGGCCTGCCCGGCACGATGCTGGAGCTGCCCCTGACGATCGCCTGTGGCGCCGGAGCGCTCCAGGTGCTCCGCGTCCAGCGGGCGGGACGAAAGCCGATGACGGCAGCCGAGCTCCAGCGCGGCTTTCCGATCCCCGTCGGCAAGCGGCTCACTTGAGCGATGCCACGCTTCCTGCTGCGGCTGGAGTATGATGGCACGCCGTTCGAGGGCTGGCAGCGTCAGGCCTGTGGCCCCAGCGTGCAGGCAGCCCTGGAGGCTGCCATCGAGGCGTTCTGCGGCCAGCGCGCCGTGGTGCAGGCGGCGGGTCGGACCGATGCCGGCGTGCATGCGCTGGGCCAGGTGGCGCATGTGGACCTCGACCGGGAGGCCACGCCCGAGCGGCTCGCGGGGGCCCTGAACGCCCATCTGAGGCCGCTGCCCGTGGTCGTGCTGGAGGCGCGACGTGTCCCGACCTCGTTCCATGCCCGCTTCTCGGCCTCAGGGCGGCAGTATGTCTATCGCATCCTGAACAGGCGAGCGCCCCCCGGGCTCGACCACGATCGCGTGTGGCACGTGCCGGTACCGCTCGATGCCGAGCTGATGCACGAGGCGGCGCAGTCGCTCGTCGGCCGGCACGACTTCACCAGCTTCCGCGCCAGCGAATGCCAGGCGCGCAGCCCCGTGAAGACGCTCGATCTCCTTCATGTCCGGCGCGACGGCTGCCTCATCGAGGTCCGGGTGGGCGCCCGATCGTTCCTCCATCACCAGGTGCGGAACCTGGTCGGCACGCTGAAGCTGGTCGGCGAGCGGAAGAGACCCGTCGACTTCCCGCTGGCCGCGCTGATGGCTCGGGACCGGGCGTCCGCGGGGCCGACCGCGCCGGCGTCCGGCCTCTTCCTCGAGCTTGTTCGCTATGAGGAGCGCTCAGCCGGCGCCGATGAGCGCGCTCGTCCCGAGGCTCATGATCGAGCTCAGGAGAATGTCGATCACGACGAGGCCGATGGCGATGCTGATGCTGGTCTCGAGCGCGGTGCGCACCACGAACCATTCGTAGACGAGCGCCACGAGCGTCGCGAGGAGGAGGAGGGAGCTGTGTAGGCCGTCGGGCAGGAGGTTGCTCACCAGCATCACGACGACGAAGAGGCTCACCTGGAGAACGGACGCCCAGTTCGAGGCGACAACGAGCGGGACGTAGCGACCACCCAGACCCAGGAAGCGCGTAATCGGCATCGCGGCGAGCGGGAAGGCGAGCCAGCCCAGCAGGTAGCTCAAGGCCTCGCCGACGACGACCGCGCCGATGTCGGCGGGCACGCCGCCCTGGGTGTCGTAGCGGTCGATCACGAGCCAGGCGTAGAGGGGCGCAACGAGCAGGGCGGCGAAGAAAGACCTGAAGAAGCCCTCGATGCTGAGGTCGAACCATTCCATGCCGCTGCGGTCGCGGCGCGCCAGCAGCCACGCGCCGTGGAGGGATCGCTTGATCTCGTCGAGGGACGGGATCATGCGATGCCGTAGAAGCGGCGGAGGAAGACCTCGTAGACGCGTGCCAGCGCCTCGATGTCGGCCACCGCCACCTGCTCATCGACCTGGTGCATGGTCGAGCCCACGATACCGAACTCGATGACGGGACAGTAGCGGCGGACGAAGCGGGCATCCGAGGTGCCGCCCGACGTGCTGAGCTCGGGCCGCACGCCCGTCACCTCCTCGACGCTGGCGGCAAGAAGATCGCTCAGGGGCCCGGGCTCGGTCAGGAAGGCGTCACCGCTCGAGCTCAGCTCGAGCTCGTAGCCGCCACCCTGTCGGTCGAGCCGCTCGCGCAGCCAGCGCTCGAGCGATGCTGCCGTCTGCAGGTCGTTGTAGCGGATGTTGAACCGCGCCCGCGCCGCCCCCGGCACGACGTTCGAGGCGGGGTTGCCGATGTCGATGCTGGTCACCTGGAGGTTCGAGGGCTGAAACCAGCTGGTGCCCTCGTCGATCGGCTCGGCGAGCAGCGCCGCCAGCATCGCGACCGCGCGGTGCGCCGCATTGTCGGCACGCTGGGGATAGGCGGTGTGGCCCTGGCGGCCGAGGACCCTGAGCTCGCCCGTGAGCGAGCCTCGGCGGCCGATTTTGGCCATCTCGCCCAGGCGTTCGGGACAGGTGGGCTCGCCCACGAGGCAGGCATCGAAGCGCTCGCCCGCCTGGGCCACCCAGTCCAGGAGCTTGCGGGTGCCGTTGACGGCATCGCCCTCCTCGTCCCCGGTGATGAGCAGGGTGAGCGCGCAGCCCTTCGCGCCAAGCTCAGGCGCCAGGCGCGAGGCGGCCGCGACGAATGCGGCAATGCCGCTCTTCATGTCGGCGGCGCCGCGCCCGTAGAGCCGTCCGTCTTGGATCTCGCCCGCGAACGGATCGACGCTCCAGCGCGCCAGATCGCCGGGAGGCACGACGTCGACATGGCCGCAGAAGGCGAGATGCGGGCCACCCCCGCCGAGCTTGGCGGCAAGGTTCTCGACAGCCGCCCTGCCCGGCTCCTCGAAGCTGCGCCTACGGCAGTCGAAGCCGAGCGGCCTCAGCGTGCGCTCGAGGAGGTCGAGCGCCGAGCCGGCGTCGGGCGTGACCGTGGGGCAGCGGACGAGCGCCTGCGTCAGCTCGACCGGATCGACCATCGACATCAGTCGCGGAGCAGCTCGTTGATCGAGGTCTTCTGGCGCGTGCGTGCGTCCACGCGCTTCACGATGACGGCGCAGTAGAGGCCGGGGCCAGGCGAATCGTCGGGCAGCGCGCGGCCCGGCAGCGTGCCGGGAACGACGACGGAATAGGCCGGGACCCGGCCCTGGAAGACCTCGCCGCTCGAGCGATCGATGATCTTGGTGGAGGCGCCCAGATAGACACCCATCGAGATCACCGAGCCCTCCTCGACGACGACGCCCTCCGCCACCTCGGCGCGAGCGCCGATGAAGCAGTTGTCCTCGATGACGACCGGGCTCGCCTGCAGGGGCTCGAGCACGCCGCCGATGCCGGCACCGCCCGAGATGTGGCAGCTCTTGCCGATCTGGGCGCAGGAGCCGACCGTGGCCCAGGTGTCGACCATCGTGCCGCTGTCGACATAGGCGCCGAGATTGACGAAGGAGGGCATCAGGACCACGCCCGGAGCGATGTAGGCGGAGCGGCGGACGACGCAGCCCGGCACGGCGCGGAAGCCCGCGGCGCGAAAGCGGTTCTCGCCCCAGCCCTTGAATTTCGAGGGCACCTTGTCCCACCAGGTGGCACCGCCGGGACCGCCCTCGATGACCTCCATGTCGTTGAGGCGGAACGACAGCAGCACCGCCTTCTTCAGCCACTCGTTGACGGCCCACGCGCCGTTGCGCTTCTCGGCGACACGCAGCTCGCCGCGGTCGAGCGCCTCGAGCGCCTCCTCGACCGCCTCGCGGGCGCTCCCACCCGTGGCCGGGCCAATCGTGTCACGCGTCTCGAAGGCGGCCTCGATGGTCGCCTGTAGCCCAGCCACATCCATTCCCGAGTGCCTCGCTAAAGTCCGGAGCGCCGTAGCCTATCGCCCGCCCTCTTCCTGTCAACGCGGGCTCTTGCCGCCCGCCCCATGCCTGGCCTACCTCTCCTGCATGTCCAGCATGGCACCCAAGACCGCGCTTCCCGAGGACTTCGCCGCGCGTTGCGCGGCCATCCTCGGTGCCAGCGCGGTCACCAGCGACGCCGACGAGATCACCCCCTTCGTCACCGACTTCTGGGGCTACTTCAAGGGCCGGACGACCCTTGTGCTGCGTCCCGGCTCGACCGAGGAGGTGGCGGCGATCGTGCGCCTCGCCGCCGCGGAGGGCGTGCCCATCGTGCCGCAGAGCGGCAATACGGGCCTCGTGGGCGGCGGCATCCCCGACAAGAGCGGCCGCCAGATCCTGCTGTCGCTGCAGCGGATGAGCAAGATCCGCCACGTCGATCCGGCGGGTGACCATATCGTCGCCGAGGCGGGATGCGTGCTGGCCGACATCCAGCAGGCGGCGGACGATGTCGGCCGGATGTTCCCGCTGTCGCTGGGCGCGGAGGGCTCCTGCCGCATCGGCGGCAACCTCTCGACCAACGCAGGCGGGGTCAACGTGCTGCGCTACGGCATGACCCGGCAGCTCGTCCTGGGCCTCGAGGCGGTGCTGGCCGACGGGACGATCTGGAACGGGCTGCGTGCGCTCAGGAAGGACAATACGGGCTACGACCTGAAGCAGCTCTTCATCGGCGCCGAGGGCACGCTGGGCATCATCACCGCGGCCGTCCTGCGCCTCGTGCCGCGGCCGAACGAGCGGGTGACGCTCTGGCTCGGCATCGAGAGCCCGGAGGCGGCGATCGAGCTTTTCTCGCTGTTCCAGACCGAGCTGGGCGAGCTGATCTCGAGCTTCGAGCTCTTGACCAGCTTCGGCGTCGAGGCGGCCGCCACCCACCTGCCGGGCGTGCGCCGCCCGCTCGCCGACGTGCACCCCTGGCATCTCCTGATCGAGGCGGCCTGGTCCTTCCGCGAGGGTCTGCGCGATCGGGTGGAGGCGATCCTCGCCATCGCTCTCGAGCGCGGGCTCGTGGCCGACGGCACCCTTGCGGAGAGCGAGGCGCAGCGGGCGATGATGTGGCGCATCCGCGAGGGCCAGAGCGAGGCTACGCGGCATATGGGCTACATCGTCAGGAGCGACGTGACGGTGGCCGTCTCGCTGCTGCCGGAGCTGATCCACCGGATGCAGAGCTGGGTGGGCCCGGCGGCGCCGGGCGTGGAGCTCATCCCCTTCGGCCATGTCGGCGACGGCAACCTTCACTTCAACTTCGTGACGCCGCCCGACGAGGTCGAGCGCCTACGGCCCGTTCTGCTGGACAAGCTCTATGACGAGGTCACCGAGCTCGACGGATCGATCAGCGCGGAGCACGGCATCGGACGCCTCAAGCGCGAGGCGATGGCGGCCCGCAAGTCGCCTATCGAGCTGGAGCTGATGCGCAAGCTGAAGGCAGCGCTCGATCCCGCCGGCATCATGAACCCCGGCGTCGTCCTTTCCTGAGGAGCCTCGGTCACACCATCGCCCGAGCTGGCTTGCCCCCCAACCTGGGCGCGCGCATCCCGGGCCATCGACCCGGATACTGGAGGAACAGGCGATGAAAGGGCTGCCCAGCCGCGTCCGTGTCACCGAGGTCGGCCCGCGCGACGGCTTCCAGATGGAAAAGGCCTTCATCCCGACGGAGAAAAAGATCGGGCTGATCAACGGCCTGGTCGACGCCGGCCTGCGCTCGCTGGAGGTCACGAGCTTCGTGTCGCCGCGGGCCGTGCCTCAACTCCGCGACGCGGTCGAGGTGATCGCCGGCGTCAGGCGGCCGCCGGGCACCGAGCTTCTGGCGCTCGTGCCCAACGTGAAGGGCGCCGAGCGGGCGCTCGAGACGGGGATCGACGGCATCGTCCTCTTCGTCTCTGCCTCGGAGACGCACAACCAGAAGAACGTCAACCGATCGGTCCGGGAGTCGCTCGACGGCTTCGCGGCCGTCTGCAGGACGGTCGAGGGCTCCGGCATCGCCGTGCATGGCGCGATCGCCACATCCTTCGGCTGCCCCTTCGAGGGCGACGTGCCCGCGAAGGGGGTTGTCGACATCGCCAAGGCGATGCGGGAGCTGGGCATCCGCTATGTCTCGCTCGGCGATACGACCGGGATGGCGACGCCGCCCCTCGTCCGGCGTCTTTGCGGCGCGCTCGCCGAGGCGGTGCCGGAGGTCGAGATCGGGCTGCACTTCCACAACACGCGCGGCATCGGCCTCGTCAACGTCATGGCCGGCCTCGAGATGGGCTTGACCCGCTACGACAGCTCCATCGGCGGCCTCGGCGGATGCCCCTTCGCGGCGGGGGCCAGCGGCAACATCTGCACCGAGGACCTCGTGTACCTGCTCGACGAGTGCGGCATCACCTCGGGCATCGATCTCGAGAAGCTCAACGCCGTCGCTCACGCTGTCGAGAAGGCGGTCGGGCGCGAGCTGCCGGGCCAGGTGATGAAGGCCGGGCCACGTCTCCGGCTGCACGACGCCGAAGCCGTGGCGACGGCCGCCGGCTGAGCCGACCCAGGATATGCGCGCTTGCCGTCCTGCATGGACGGAAGCTAAACAAAAGTTGTCGTGAACAAGAACGAATGCCGAGGGAGGCAGTCCATGGCCCTGTCCCGCATCGCCCAGATCGTCGCCAGCGGCGGGCTCTGGCTCGCGCTGAGCGCATTCAGCCCCAGCCATGTCGAATGCATCGCCCCGGCAAGCCCCGGCGGCGGCTGGGACTTCACCTGCCGATCCGTGAGCAAGATCCTCTATGACCTGAAGCTGGTGCCCGAGCCCGTGCAGGTCACGAACATGCCGGGCGGCACCGGTGCGGTCGCCTTCGCCAACGTCGCGGGCAAGCGCTCGGACGATGCCAATCTCCTGGTCGCGACCAGCACCGTCGGCATCACGCAGATCGCCCAGGGCCGCTATCCGGGCGGCGTCGACACCATGCGCTGGCTGGCGATGCTCGGCACCGACGTGGGCGCCGTCCTCGTCGCGAAGGACAGCCCTATAAAGACGCTCAAGGACCTCATGGATGCCCTCAAGAAGGACCCGGGCTCGGTGGTCGCGGCGGGCTCCAGCGCGATCGGTGGATGGGACCACCTTCGGCTCCTGATGCTGGCTGAGAAGGCCGGGATCTCCGGCGCGGACCTGAGGAAGATCCGCTGGGTGCAGTACGATGGCGGCGGGCCCGCGGTCACCCAGATGCTCGGCGGCCACGCCGGCGTCGTGCTGGTCGATCTGGGCGAGATCGCGGGCTTCGTCGAGTCCGGCGACATCCGCGTGCTGGCCGTCCTCGGCGACGAGCGCGTCGACACGCCCCTCTTCAAGGACATCCCGACCGCCAAGGAAGCCGGTTACGACGTCGTCGGCTATAACTGGCGGGGCTTCTATCTGCCCGGCAAGGTCGGCGACGACGCCTATGACGGCTGGGTCGACATCATGCACAAGCTCTATCAGTCGGACGACTGGCAGAAGACCGCCAAGGAGCACGGGCTGATCCCGAAATGGATCGGCGGCAAGGACTTCGTCACCTTCGTCAACAGTCAGGTCGACACCATGACGCAGATCTCGAAGGAGATCGGGGTCATCAAATGAGCGATCGGATCGCGGGCGTCGTCATCGTGGCACTCGCGCTCTGGTACGGGCTTACCGCCGGGCAATACGAGAGCGGCTTCAGCGATCCGCTCGGACCGGCGGCATTCCCCCAGCTCATCTCGATACCGCTCGGTCTTCTCGGGCTCTTCCTTGTCGTCCGGCCCGACGCCGAGCCGCGCTGGCCGAAGGGCGCGGCCCTCCTCCGCCAGGGCGCCGGGCTCGTGCTGCTGGTGCTCTACGCGATGACCCTCGAGGGGCTGGGCTTCCCGATCGCCACCGCGCTCGCGATCGCCCTGATCGCCCGCCTGCTCGGCGCCCGCTGGTGGCAGGGAGCGGTGGCGGGCGTAGCGCTCAGCGCCCTGCTCTGGGTCACCTTCGACCGCCTCCTGGGGCTGCCGCTGCCCCTCGGGCTCCTCGGCCAGGCGCGCGTCTAGATGGAGACCCTCCTGGCGCTGGCGCATGGTTTCGGCGTGGCCTTCCAGCCGAACAACCTGCTGCTCTCCCTGATCGGCGCTTTCGTCGGCACCGTCGTCGGGTCTCTGCCCGGGCTGGGGCCGGTCAACGGGGTCGCCATCCTGATCCCCCTCGCCTACAGCCTCCAGCTGGAGCCGGTCTCGGCGCTCATCCTCCTCGCCAGCGTCTATTACGGTTGCATGTATGGCGGCCGCATCTCGAGCATCCTTTTGAACATCCCGGGCGACGAGCCGGCGGTGATGACGACGCTCGACGGCTATCCCATGGCCAAGAGCGGCCGGGCGGCCGAGGCGCTCGCGATATCGGGGGTCGCCTCCTTCGTCGGCGCCACGCTCGCAACCATCGGGCTGACCTTCTTCGCGCCGCTTCTAGCCAGAGCCGCGATCGACTTCGGGCCGGCCGAATATTTTGCTCTTTACATCCTGGCCTTCGCCACCATCGGCGGCGTCACCGGCAGCAACCCGGCCAAGACCCTGGTCGCCGCGGCACTCGGCATCGCGCTCGGCACGATCGGCAGCGACCCGCAGACGGGAATCCCGCGCTATACCTTCGGGGTCTACAATCTCTTCGACGGCATCAACTTCATCGTCGCGATCGTGGGCGTCTTCGCGATCAGCGAGTTTTTGGTCTTTCTCGAAAATCCGATGAAGGTCACCGAGGCCCGCGTCGCCATGGGGCGGCTGGGTGCCATCTTCCACGATCTCTGGCACACGCGCTGGGCGATGCTGCGCGGCAGCGTGATCGGCTTCCTCGCGGGCGTGCTGCCCGGCGCCGGCGCCTCGCTCGGCAGCTTCCTCGCCTACGCCTTCGAGCGTCGCGTCTCGAACAAGGAGGATACCTTCGGCAAGGGCGATCCGCGTGGCGTGGCGGCACCGGAGGCCGGCAACAACGCCGCCGCCGGCGGCGCCCTCGTGCCGATGCTGACGCTCGGCGTGCCGGGCAGCGGCACCACCGCCGTGCTGCTGGCGCTGCTGATCTCCCTCAACATCACGCCCGGCCCGCTGCTGTTCGCCAAGCAGCCGGAGGTCGTCTGGGGGCTGATCGCGGCCCTCTATCTCGGCAACCTGATGCTGCTCGTGCTCAATCTGCCGCTGGTCGGCATCTTCACGCGGCTCCTCAGCCTGCCCTACTGGCTCCTGATGCCGCTGGTCGTCATGGTCGGCTTTCTCGGCGTCTACTCGATCAACCACAGCACCTTCGACCTCTATATGATGGTGGCCTTCGGCGTCCTGGGCTACGTGCTGCGCAAGCTCGACATATCGCTGGTGCCGCTCATCCTCGGGCTGCTGCTCGGCAACGACATGGAAATAAATCTCAGACGCGCGCTGAGCATCAGCAACGGCGACTGGAGCATTCTCGTCAGGAGCCCCATCGCCGACGGCATCTATCTCCTCATGTTGGTCCTGCTCGCCGTGGCGGTCTTCGCCTCGGCCCGGCGGCGGCGGATCGGCAGCAACGACTGACCGGCATGGAACGCCGCCCTTGCGCGGCGGCGCCCGGCCCTTACTAGTAGCGCGGCGCAGCATCGGAAGGATCTCATGCGTCACGCCGCCGTGCTCGGGGCTCTGGGCCTTCTCACCATGGCCGCCTGCTCGATGGAGCCACCCTTGCAGGTCGGGGATGCGGGTGTCGCCCGGTCGCGCGAGGTATCGGTGGCACCGGATGTGGCCCGGCAGCACCTTCTCACCCAGTTCGAGGCCTCCGGCTTCAGGGTCGACACGAGCCTGGGATCCGGCGCTCTCCGCGCCGAGACGATGAACGCGCCGCCGGGCTGGGCTTCATGCCCGACCGCGACGGCGAACGATCCCTATTCGGACGCGAACCGCTTCAGCTCCGAGGAGCCGAAAGGGCTGCGTGTCCTGGTCGTCGCCACGGCGACGCAGATTTCCGGAACGACAGTCGTGAGCCTCGAGCCGCGCTATTTCGGCCAGTATGATAACCCGTTCACCAACACCACCTTCGAGCGCAACTGCGTCGCCACCGGCGTCCTCGAGAAGCAGCTGCTCGATGCGGCGGCCGTGGCGGGCTGAGGCTCTGTCCCACGGCGCCTCGCCCACCGGAGGCGGCGCCATGGCGCGTTAGAAAGGCAAGGTCATGCGATACGGCGCGCGCGCCCTTGTTCCACTGGGTCTCTTCCTGACCGTGGGCATGGGCTGCACGACCGCCTCGATGGCGCCGGCTCCGGTCACCGAGGTCCGGGCCGATGCCCCGTCAGACGTCGTCCGAGGCCGCGTCGTGCAGGCGCTCGCGACCGAAGGGCTCGTGCTGTCTTCTCCGCCCGGCCCGAGGGAGATCACGGCCACGGCGGCGAGCGGTGCGATCGCGCCCGCCTGGGTCGTCTGTCCCCACTTCTGGCACGAGGACGACACGAGCTTCTTCCCGCGCTGGCAGGTCGTCAGGCCGACGCCTTTGCGCGCCGTGGTCACGGCGAGCCTCGTGCCTTCGGACGGCACGACCCTCGTCCATGTCGAGGCGCGCTTCACAGGCAGCTATCTCGACAGCTTCGTCAACCTCACCAGGAAGGCGGCTTGCCGCTCGACGGGCGTGCTGGAGCGCCGGCTGCTCGACGCCGCCCGGGGATAGACCCGCGCCGCAGCGCCGGCCGGCGGCCTTGTGCGGGCCGTCGGGATCCTGAGCCTCACGTCTCGATGCTGTTGCCACGCCGTGGGTCGAGATGGACGATCATCACGCCCTGCTTCGGCAGGGCCACCGCCGTCTGCCCACCTCTTCGCGTTGCGTGGACCCGCGGCCTCAAGGATGCAGAGCCCGGCGCGCGGACATCGATGTCCGAGCCTTCACGACGACAGGAGGGGCACCTCCTGGCAGCCCCTGGATGCCCACAAGAGCGAGCCGGCCGGTGCCGCCGGAGAGCGTCTGCAGGATGGATCACTTGACATCGAGCGGGCGCGCACTGAGTAGCTGGGAGCAGTGGCCAGCCTTCCCAACTCGACCTGGAAAAGCATGACGCCCTATAAGCCGCCGCTGGACGACATCCGCTTCGCCATGACCAAGGTCGCGCGCCTCGATCAGGTGGCTCGGCTGCCCGGGCTCGAGGCGGCGAGCGCGGAGCTCGTGGCCCAGGTAATCGAGGAGGCGGGCAGGCTCGCGGGGAAGGTGCTGGCGCCCCTCAACCAACAAGGGGACGAGGTCGGCGCCGTGCTGGAGCGGGGTGCGGTTCGGACAGCGCCTGGCTTCAAGGAGGCCTACCGGGCCTTTGCGGACGGCGGCTGGATGGGGCTCCCCTTCCCGGAGGCGTCGGGCGGCCAGGGCCTGCCCCGTCTGGTCAACACCGCGGTGGCCGAGATGTGGAACGCCGCCAACACGAGCCTGACGCTCTGTCCCCTGCTGACCCAGGCGGCGATCGAGGCCCTGATCCACCACGGCACCGCCGAGCTGCAGAGCGTCTATCTGACGAAGCTGATGAGCGGTGAATGGACCGGCGCCATGTGCCTCACCGAGCCGCATGCGGGCTCGGACGTGGGCGCTCTGACGACCCAGGCGGAGCCGGCCGAGCACCACTATCTGATCCGCGGTCAGAAGATCTTCATCACCTTCGGTGAGCACGATCTGACGCCCAACATCGTCCATCTCGTGCTCGCCCGCCTGCCCGACGCGCCGCCCGGCACCAAGGGGATCTCCCTCTTCCTCGTGCCGAAGATGCTCCCCAAAGCGGATGGCAGCCCGGGACGCCGCAACGATGTTCGCTGCCTCAAGCTCGAGCACAAGCTCGGCATCAAGGGCAGCCCCACCTGCGTCATGGCCTATGGCGACCAGGGCGGCGCCGTCGGCTTCCTGGTCGGCGACGAGAACGCGGGCATGCGCTGCATGTTCACGATGATGAACAACGCGCGCCTGGCGGTCGGGCACGAAGGCCTGGGGCTGGCCGAGCGCGCCTATCAGCAGGCCCTGGCCTACGCCCATGAGCGGACACAAGGCCGGCACGCCGGGCGCCCGGCAAGGCTCGTGGACTACGCCGATGTGCGGCGCATGCTCATGACGATGCGCTGCCTCATCGCCGCGATGCGGGCCTTGGCCTACGAGACCGCCGCCTGGGTCGACAGGGCCGAGCATCAGCCGATCGACGAGGCCCGGCGGCTCGCTGCCGGCCGGGTAGCCCTGCTGACGCCGGTGGTGAAGGCGTGGTGCACCGATCTCGCCCAGGAGATCACCTCACTCGCCATCCAGGTGCACGGAGGCATGGGCTACATCGAGGAGACGGGCGTCGCCCAGCACTATCGCGACGCCAGGATCCTCCCGATCTACGAGGGCACCAACGGCGTCCAGGCCATGGACCTCGTCGGCCGCAAGCTCTCGTTGGACGGCGGCGACCTCCCCTGGCGGCTGCTCGCGGAGCTCAAGGCCGAGCTTTCCGCCCTCGACCCCGAGGTCCGTCCCCATCTCGAGCGCGCGCTCTCGACACTGGCCAGCGCCACCCGGCACCTGCAGCAGGCAGGCGAGGAGGACCGAGGCGCTGCCGCCACGCCCTATCTCCGCCTTTTCGGCTTCACGATGGGAGGCTTCCTGCTGGCGCGCGGGGCGAGCGCCGCGGCCGGCGATCCAGCCGGGGCAGCATGGCCGGGGCTCGCTCGCTTCTACGTCCGCCAGCTCCTTCCCCAGGCCGTGGCCTTGGGCGCGGCGTGCGAGGCACCGGCAGGCGACCTCGATCCGGCGCTTCTTGCCGGGTGATGCAGGCCAGCGGGCGGCAGAGGCCGGAGATCGGCAGCCCGGCGTCGGAGGCGATCAGCCCCGTCGGGTGACCTTGAGCCCACGACGATCGAGGTGGCGCTCGACCTCGGCGAGCTCGATACCCTCGCGGGCGAGGCGGACGAGCGTGAAGTACAGCACGTCCGCCGCTTCCCAGACCACCTCGTCGCGGCTCTCGGCCCGAGTCAGCTCCTCGGCTTCCTCGCGCAGCTTGGCGTCGAGGAGAGCACGATCCGCGAAGAGCTTGGCCGTGTAGCTGCCCTCGGGCGCCGCCGCGCGACGTGCCTCGAGCAGCCGCGTCAGGTGGCCCAGCCCATCATCCTCGCCCCAGCAGGTGCGCGTGTCCTCGTGGCAGAAGCCCGGACCCTTCTGGCGCACGACGAAGCGCGGCGAGTCACGGTCGCAATCGAGATCGATGCGCAAGAGCTCCTGCGTGGCCCCGCTCGTCTCACCCTTCACCCAGAGCCCGCGCGAGCGGGACTGGTAGACACCCATGCGCCGCCGCACGGCCTCTCGGATCGAGTCCGGGCTGGAATAGACGAGGCCAAGAGCAACACCGCGCTCGTCGACGACGACGGTCGGAAAGAGGCCGTCCGGGCGGTCGGTCACGAGCGGGGCCATGATGGCGTCGGCGAGCTCGAGGCGGCCGGTGTAGAGCGCCATGCCGACCTGCGCGTCCGCGCCGATGGCATCGAGCGCCCTGATCTCCTCGGCGGTCGTGATGCCGCCGGCGATCGTCACCTTGGCGGGCTTTGCCGCCTCGACGATCGCCCGGGCGCGCTCGAGGTCGGTGCCCTGCATCCGCCCCTCGCGCTCGACGAAGGTGACGAGGAAGCCGGCGACCAGATCCTTCAGCCGGGCGATCTGCTCCAGCACCCCCTGCCCCGTGCCCTGCTGCCAGCCCTCGACGACGATCTCGCCGTTGCGCGCGTCGAGCGCGGCGATGACGCGGTCGCGAGGCAGCTTTTCCAGGATCTCGGGCTTCGCCATCGTGCCGAGAATGATCTTGCTGGCACCGCGATCGAGCCAGCCGATGGCGGTGTCGACGTCGCGAATGCCGCCGCCGACGCGACAGGGGAAGCGCTGGACGAGGCTCTCGACGAGCGCCGTGTTGCTGCCGCGGCGCATCGCGGCGTCGAGATCGATCACGGCGATCTCACCGGCGATCGCGAAGCGCTCGGCGATCGGCAGCGGATCGCCTGCGTCGATGGCCTTGGCCTCACCGCCGATGAGCTGGACGGCCTGGCCGCCCTGGAGGTCGATCGATGGAACGATCAAGGCCGGACCCTCAGACCATGGTCCTGCAGGTAGAGCTTGACGTCATGGGGCGTGAGGTCCCCGTCGTGGAAGATCGAGGCGGCGAGCACCGCGTCGGCGCCGGCCTTGAACGCCTCGAGGATGTGCTCGCTGGTGTCGGCGCCGCCTGAGGCGATCACCGGCAGATCGACCGCCTGGGTCGCCGCCCGGGTCAGCTCGAGATCGTAGCCGGAGCGTGTGCCGTCGCGGTCCCAGGAGGTGAGAAGGATCTCGCCGGCACCCCGGCGCTCGCCCTCGCGCACCCATTCGAGCGCGTCGATGCCCGTGCCCTCGCGCCCGCCCTTGACCAGGACCTCGAACCGGCCGTCGCGCCAGGCGGCGTCGACCGCCAGCACGCAGCATTGCCGGCCGAAGCGGGCGGCGATCTCGCCCAGCAGCTCCGGCCTCGTCACCGCGGCCGTGTTGACGGAGACCTTGTCAGCGCCCGCCTCCAGCAGATGCAAGGCATCCTCCTCGGTGCGCACGCCACCGCCGATCGTGAGAGGGATCGATAGGCCTTTGCGAACCCGGCGCACCGTCTCGTGCTGATGGCCTCGCCCCTCGGGCGTCGCCGACACGTCCAGGATGACGATCTCGTCGGCACCCTGCTGCTCATAGAGAACCGCGCGCTCGGCCGGGTCGCCCGCGTCGCGCAGGCCCTGGAACCGCACGCCCTTGACGACGCGGCCATGGCTGACGTCGAGGCAGGGGATGATGCGCGAGGTCAGCATCGCCCAAGCTCCAGGAAGCGCGAGAGGAGGGCTGCGCCATAGGCACCCGAGAGCTCGGGGTGAAACTGGCAGCCGATGACGTTGCCCCGCTCGACGGCAGCCACGAACCTTCCCCCGTGCTCGGCCGTCGCGACCCGCCAGCCCGGCGCCTCGAGCGCGCGATAGCTGTTGGCGAAATAGGCGTAGCCACTCTCGAGGAGAAGGCTCTCGTCGCCGGCCTCGACCTTGTTCCAGCCGAACTGGGGGACGCGGACGCCGTGCGGGTAGCGCGCCAGGCCCGCCTCGATGATGCCCAGCCCTTGAGCGCCGGGGCTCTCCTCGCTGGTCTCGAAGAGAAGCTGGTGGCCGACGCAGATGGCCATGGTGGGCCGGTCCGCCGCGATCCTCTCGCGCAACGCCCCGTCGAGCCCGTGCTCGACGAGCCGCGACATCGACGCGGCGAACGCGCCCACGCCGGGCAGCATGACATGACTGGCGGCGCCGACGGCCGCCGCATCCTCGGCCACGCGCGGGCTCGCGCCGAGGCGGCGGAAGGCCGCCATGACCGAGGCGATGTTGGCGGTGCCGGTCGGCACGATCAGGACCTCGGGCACGGCCTACAGCACTCCCTTGGTGCTGGGCATGTCCGCCGTGGCGTCCAGCGAGACCGCCTGACGCAGCGCCAGGGCCAGCGCCTTGAAGGCGGCCTCGGCGCGGTGATGGTCGTTCTCGCCCGACAGCAGATGGACGTGCAGGGTCATCCGCGACGTGGTCGCGAGCGAGCGGAAGAAGTGGGTCAGGTTCTCGGTGGCGACCTCGCCCACCCATTCGCGGCGAAAGCCCATCTCGACCTCCGCCAGCGGACGGCCGGAAAGATCGATCACGACCCGGGCCAGGGCCTCGTCGAGGGGGGCGTAGGCATGGCCGAAGCGCTGGATGCCCCGCCGGTCCCCCAGTGCCGCGTCGAGCGCCTGGCCAAGGGTCAAGGCGCAGTCCTCGACCGTGTGATGGTCGTCCACCTGCAGATCGCCCTCGCAGGTGAGATCGAGATCGAGCCGCGCGTGCTTGGTGAGGCTGGTCAGCATGTGGTCGAGGAAGCCCAGCCCGGTGGCGACCTTGGCCGTGCCTTTGCCGTCGAGGTCCAGAACGACCCTGACCGAGGTCTCGCCGGTGCGGCGCTCGACGGTGGCGCAGCGACCGCTCATGCCACGATCTGCGCGATCTCGAAGACGATGATGTCGGTGCCGCCGCGCTCCTTGATGACGCGGATCAGGTCCGGCAGGCCGATCCGCGGCACGGCGGCCTTGACGGCAAAGCCGCTGTCGCCGTGCAGCGGCGCCAGTGTCGGCTCGCGCATGCAGGGCAGCACCTCGACCGCAGCCTCGAGCTGGGCCGAGGCGACGTTGAACTCGACCATCACCCGCTTGCGGGCATCGAGGACCGAGCGGATCAGCAGCGCGAAGTGCTCGATCTGGCCACGCTTGGCCTTCTGGTCGAGCGAGCGCGGATTGGCAAAGAGCCGGGTCGAGCTGCGCATGACCTCGTCGACGATGACGAGGCCGTTGGCCCGCAGGGTGGCACCCGTGGCGGTGTTGTCGACGATGACGTCGGCGTCCTCCGGAGGGAAGACCTCCGTGGCTCCGTAGGAGCGGACGATCTTGCCGTCATGGCCGACCCGCTCGAGCCAGCGCTGGGTGAGCCGCTCATACTCGGTGGCGACGACGAAACGGCGAGACGGGAGGCGGCCGTCCACGAGAAACTCGCCCGCTGCCGCGGCGACGATCTTCACCGGATCCAGTGCCGTGTCGACCAGCTCAACGAGCTCCGCGCCCAGCTCGGCCACCCAATCGGCGCCGGCAAAGCCGATGTCGCGCGATCCGATCTCGAGCATCTCGACGATGTTCTGGGGCTTGAGGAGCTTCGCCTCGAAACCGTCCAGCGACAAGGTCGGCCGGTAGCCGCGACGGTCGAAGGTGAGGCCGATGCCCGCGTCCTTCATGAGCGCGAGCACGTTCTCCTGCATCCGGCCCTTGGGCAGGGCCAGATGGATAACGGTCAGGGCCGGATCTGATCTGGACAAGGGATCGTCGCTCGACGGCTGGCATGGGGCGGCGGCCAGCGCACTGGCATAACCGCGTGGCGGCTTATAGAGAAGGGGTGGCGAACCGTAAAGCCGAGCGGCCACAAGGCAGTCTGGGAGGCTGAAAGATGAGCCAGGGTCCGCAGCGCGCGACGATCGGCCTCGACATCGGCACCAGCGCCACCAAGGGCGTGCTGCTCGCCGAGGACGGGCGGGTGCTGGCGACGATCGGCCAGGACTATCCGCTGCATCACCCGCGGCCCGGCTGGAGCGAGCAGGACCCGGACGACTGGTGGCGGGCGACGATCGCGGTGATCGAGCGCCTGAAGGAAGCGGCCGAGGTCGATCTCGTGGGTCTCGGGCTGTCGGGCCAGATGCACGGCTCGGTCTTCCTCGATGCCGCCGGCCAGCCGATCCGCCGGGCACTCTTGTGGAACGATGCGCGGACCGGTGCCGAGGTGGCCGAGATCGAGAGCCGGCTGGGACGCGCGCGGGTCATCGAGATCACCGGCAACCGGCCCAACGCCGGCTTCCAGGCGCCCAAGCTGCTGTGGCTGCGTGCCAACGAGCCGGAGGCGGCGGGCCGCGTCGCCAAGCTTCTGCTGCCCAAGGACTATGTGCGCTTCCGCCTGACGGGCGAGCTGGCGACGGATCCGAGCGACGCGTCGGGCACCCTGCTGCTCGACATCCGCAGCCGGGGCTGGAGCCCGGCCATGCTCGAGGCGCTCGAGATCTCGCCAGACCTCCTGCCCGACATTGTGGAATGCTCGGATGTGAGCGGGCGGATCAGCGTCGAGGGCGCCGCAGCCACCGGGCTGCGCGAGGGCCTGCCCATCGTCGGCGGTGGCGGCGACAATGCCTGTGCCGCGATCGGTGCCGGCCTGATTCGCGAGGGCCTGGGCCTGTGCTCGCTCGGCACCTCGGGCACGCTGATGGTCCACAGCGGCCGGCCGCCCGTCGATCCTGAGGGCGGGCTCAACTGCTTTTGCGACGCGGTGCCGGGTGGCTATCACCTGATGGGCGTCATCCTCTCGGCCGGAGCCTCGCTCGCCTGGTTCCGCGAGCGTCTGGCAGGGGGCGACCTCGACAAGCTTCTCGAGGCTGCCGAGCCGCTGCCGCTGGGTGCCGAGGGCCTTCTCTTCCTGCCCTATCTCGCGGGCGAGCGGTCGCCGCACATGGATCCCCGCGCCCGCGGCGGCTGGCTCGGGCTGACCCTCTCCCACGACCGCCCTCACCTGCTGCGTGCGGTCCTGGAGGGGGTTGGCTTCGCCTTCGCCGACTGCCTGCTGCGCATGCACGAGCTGGGCGTCAGACCCGAGGCGCTGACGCTGGTGGGTGGCGGCAGCCGCAGCCATCTGTGGCGGCGGATCCTCGCGAGCGAGCTCGCCTTGCCCCTGCGCGGGCAGGAGGAGCAGGAGAGCGCCGCCATCGGCGCTGCGATGCTCGCCGCCGTGGGTGTGGGGCTGCATGCCGATCTCGAAGGCGCCGCTGCCGCCACCGTCCGGCCGCCGACCTTCGAGGCCCTGCCCCAGCCCGGTCAGGTCAAGGCGTATGCAGCGCCTCCATGAGCGCTATCGGGCGCTCTACCCGGCGCTGCGAAGCGCCGGCCTGTTCTAAGGCCTCCGACGCCGGAGGGCCGGCCGAGCCCGGTCGCGCCGACACGCGTCCTCAGACCACTGCCTTGTGGGCATGGTGCGCGTCGTCCTGCGTCGCCTCCGCGCTCTTGGGCGCCGGGTCCTCGACGATGACCAGATCCGCCGCGCTGGACGGCAGCCAGAGATCGTGGGCGGTCATGAAGGCGGCGTCGCCGGCTCCCGCCGGCTCCACGGTCGAGACCGCGCTGGAGACCGCGTCGGCCGACGCCGACGACGCGGTCGCTGCCGCCTGCGCGGCCGACGTCGTGCCGGTCGTGTCCATGAAGGCGCTCAAGATATCCGCCGGGGCCTCCGCCACGGGCGGCGTCAGCAGGTCGTCGAAGCTCGTGACGCCGTGGCCCGTATCGACGCCCGAGAAGGCCTCCGGATTCCCGGCGTAGTCCTTGATGACGGCGACCTCGCTGCCATTGTCGGTGAGGACGAGATCGCCGCCGTCGAGATGCGCCGCCAGGAGATCACCGTCGCCGGCATCGACGCGCAGCATGTTCACGCCCTCGTGATCGAAGATGGTGTCCGAGCCGCTCTCGTGGAGCCCGATCATGAAGATGTCGTCGCCGGCCCCGCCATAGAGGAAATCCTCGCCGGAGCCGCCGCTGAGCCAATCGTCGCCCGCCCCTCCCTCGAGATGGTCATTGCCGGCGCCACCCTCGAGATGGTCGTCGCCACCCCCGCCGAAGAGCATGTTGTCGCCGTCGTTGCCGATGATGACGTTGGCACGGTCGTCGCCGACCACGTCGTGCGCCGCCGTGCCCTCGAGCCGGATGTTCTCGATGTCGGGCTGGACCTGCTGGCGGTAGGCATTCACCCCGTCGGGGAGCGGGTCGCCCAGCGTCTGGCCCAGCGCGAAGGTCGCGAGCCCGTGCGGTGCCAGCTTCGGCAGCTCGTGCTTCAGGCTGGCGGCATAGTCGTCGGTCACGACGATCGTGTCGACACCACCGCCATCCTGGCCGTAGGGAGTCTCGAGCGCCAGATCGTGGATGCTGTGGACGACGAGCGTATCGTCGCCCGTGCCGCCCGAGAGCTCGTTCTCGCCGCTCTGGCCGTCCAGCGTGTCGTTGCCGGAGCCGCCATCCAGCGTGTCGTTGCCCGTGCCGCCCAGCAGGACGTCGTTGCCCGAGCCGCCGTCCGCGGTGTCGTTGCCCGACCCACCGTCGAGCAGATCGTCACCCGAGCCGCCGGCCAACGTGTCGTTGCCCGCGTCGCCATAGACCTGGTCGTTGCCGGCATCGCCCGAGAGCAGGTCGTCACCACCTCCACCGTGGATGACGTCATCGCCGCCGCCGCCGCTGATCGTGTCGTTGTTGTCGGTGCCGGTCAGCACGTCGTTGCCGTCGGTACCCTGCTGCGTGCCGCCGATGGTCCCGTGATCCGGCTCGCTGCTTCCCGGCGAGCCCACCGTCGGGAACTTGATCGATCCCATGCCGCCGAGATTGATCGTGACCGGCGCCGCCGCAGCCGATGCCGCCTGAACAGGCTGCCCGACATCCGGGCCGGCAATGGCCGTCAGCGACGGGCCCGTGTAGCCATCGCCGAAATGGACCCCGCCCGAGAGGCTGGTCAATGCGCCGGCATCGATCAGCGAGCCCGCCACCAGCACCGAGCCCGCAGCAACGGCAGCCCCCACCCCGCCGGAGGGGGCAATGACGGGCATGGCGCCGCCTTCGGAAGGGTCCGTGATCGGGGAAGGCTGCGTGCCGTCGCCGGCGGGCGCGCCGTGGGTGGTCGCGGCCTCGGCGGCGCCCGACATGCCCAACGCATGAACGACGAGCAGGCCGACGAAGGTGGCGGTCAGTGGCCCGGTCATCATCAAGGCGTCATTCCGACGCGCCGGTGGCGGCTGGCGTGCGGCGGCGGCCGCTGGGTCGCGGCCGGCCAGAAGGCCCGGAAGGGCCGAACTAGGAGCTGGCGATCTCGAAAGCGATCCGGTCGTCATGGTGCGGTGCCCTCCACGGCCGGCTTTCGCGCCGGCTCGCCAAGCCGCATGACGATGGATGGGCCCACACCGGACCGCTGCCACCCTGGAAGGCAACGACCCTTGGTTGAGAGCTACCTTATGCAACTAACATACTAATTTCAAACGATTTTTCTTTATATCTGAAGGTGCCTTCTTAAGGTCGACCGAGCAACAGGTTCCATCTTACAGTTGAGAGTTTGGATCAAGAAACGGCCTTGTCCGCCGCCATGGCCCTTTCTAAGGTCCCGCTCCTTGCCACGGGAGGACCCGAAACGATTAGGTCAGGGACGTTGAGCAGGCTGCTCCCCGTCGCGCTGCTTCTGATCGCGGCCTGCCAGGCCCGGGACCCGGCAGAGCCGATGCCGGGCGTCGTGATGGAGCCGATCGGCACGGACGCTTCGGGATGCGCCCTGTTCCAGCCCAATGCCGGCTCCGGCTCCGCCGTCCAGACGATCTTCTATCGGCGGGCCGGCGGAGGCTTCACGATGCGACGCGAGGAAGCGGACTGCGCCGCGCCAGCAGGAGGACAGGATTGATCACGGACACCGACGCCGAGCATCACGCGAAGATGGCTCGGATCAAGGCCGCGAAGGACCGGCTCTACGCCTCGAAGACGAAGGAGAAGGGCCTCGTCATCGTCCACACCGGCAAGGGCAAGGGCAAGAGCACCGCTGCCTGGGGCCTGGCGATGCGCTGCCTCGGCCACGGGCTGAAGATCGGCGTCGTCCAGTTCGTGAAGGGCCGGCGCGATACGGGCGAGCGGCAGTTCCTGCAGCGCTTTCCCGACCTCGTGACGTTCAAGGTGATGGGCGAGGGCTTCACCTGGGAGACGCAGGACCGGGGTCGCGACGTGGCCGCCGCCGAGGCGGCCTTCGCCGAGGCCGAGCAGATGCTCCAGGACCCCGAGCTGCATCTCGTGATCCTGGACGAGCTCAACATCGTGCTGCGCTACGACTACCTCCCGCTCGCCCGGGTGCTGGACGCGCTCCGCGCCAAGCGCCCGTCGCTCCACGTCGTCGTGACGGGCCGCAACGCCAAGCCCGAGCTGGTCGAGATGGCCGACCTCGTGACCGAGATGACCCTCGTGAAGCATCCCTTCCGCGAAGGCGTGAAGGGCCAGCTCGGCGTGGAGTTCTGAGGCGGACTCTCAGCGCTCGGCGGTCAAAAACAGCCTCCGGAAGGGAAAGAGGGTGATGCCGTCCTGGTCGGGCGCGTAGGCGGCCCTGAGACGCGCCGCGTAGACACCCTCGAATGCCCGGGCCGCCTCCGCGTCGCGCCCGCCAAGGGCCTGATAGATCGGCAGCAGGGTGGTGCCACGCACCCATTCGAGCACGGGGTCGGGGCCCGTCAGGCGCTGGTAGTAGATGGTCTCCCAGACATCCACCCTCGCGGCCAGGGGCTCCAGCAGCCGCAGATAGGCCTGGGCATCCAGGACGGGGCGCTCGAGGACGCTCGGACCGAGCCGGCCCGCCCAGGGCGACTCGCTCGCAAGCTCGCACAGCAGTCGATGCGAGGGCGCCTCCTCATTGTGCGGCATCTGGATGGCGAGCACACCGCAGCTCGCAAGCAGCTCCGGCAGCAGCCGGTCGTGGCCCGGCACCCAGTGGAGGGCCGCGTTCGAGAAGATCAGATCCACCGGAGCCGGCGGCCGCCAGCTCGCCGCGTCGGCCTGGACAAGGCCGATCGCCGGATCGACGGCGCGTGCCGCCTCCAGCATCGTGGGCGACAGGTCGACGCCGGTCAGCACGGCCGCCGGCCAGCGGCGGCGCAGGAACGGCAGCAGCGCGCCATCACCACAGCCGAGATCGACGATGGAGCGGATGTCGTCACGCTCGATGCGCGCGATCAGATCCAGACCGGGCCGGAGCCTGGGCAGCCGATGCCGGGCATATTGGTCAGGCGACCAGTTGAAGCGTCATGCGTTGCCATTCCCCATTCTAGCCGTCTAGAGATTATCTAGCATGTCTCTACCATTGTCGAAGGCTCTGTCGAGAAGGCCCGCCTCAGCCTGACCCGCCAGACACTACGCGTTGCCTACTCTCCATTGCGTTTCCTCTTGAGGTCGTATCTTGGTAGGCTCCCGGCACCGTGGTAAATGGGGGACGGGATCGTAGATGCCACATTGGGGTTGGTATTCGGTTCCGGAGACGGAGGCGGCAGCAACTGCCGCCCGGGCGGTACGCTGAACAAGTCGATACGCCGGTCGAGGGCGATCCCCGATCGGCGTGCCTGTTTTTGCCAGACGAGGTGGTAACGCGTGAGCCAGGCAAGGAAGGGCAAGAACAAACTCGGCCCGGCGACCGAGAGCCATGCTGCGGTGTCGGGCAAGCCGCGCCGCTCCCGGCTGACAGCTGCCCTGCTCAACCTGGTCCTGCTCGGCTGCAGCTGCGTCGTCTTCGTTGTGCTGGGTGAGCTGACGCTACGCGCCTTTCCTCAGCTTCTGACGGAGGAGGCCGCGCTACGCGTCCACTGGGCTGCCATCCTCAAGGACGAGCGGGAGCGTGGCACGAAAATGGTCGTGGCCGATCCCGAGATCGGCTTTCTCTACCGGCCAAACACGACCTCGACGATCGATCGCGGCGACATCCACTTCACCTTCACGACCGACGACCACGGCTTCCGGAACAACTCGCCCTGGCCGCCCAAGGTCGGCATCGTCGTCCTCGGCGATTCGATGGTTTTCGGCTACGGGCTCAAGCGGGATCAATCCTGGACGAGCCTCGTCGCCAAGGCGCTGCCCGACACTTCCATCCTCAACCTCGGCATGACGGGCGCAGCGCCGCAGCAATATCTCCACATCTACCAGCGCTTCGGCGTGCCCGAGCGTCCCCGGCTGGTGATCCTCATGCTCTTCACAGGCAACGACGTCCAGGATGCGCAGGTCTTCCAGACATGGGCCGACTCGCCGCGCAAGGACAGCTTCATCGACTGGCGCATGAACGGCGGCGAGGACGACGAGGCCAGCGCCTTCTCGCTCAGGTCCATCCTCAGTCACAGCTATCTCTTCGCCGTGCTGCGCGAGGCGGTGAAGGATATCAGGAATCCCGACTTCGCGGGTGAGACCCTGTCCTTCAAGGACGGCGGGAAGCTCGAGCTGGCGCCGGGGATCGCCGAGCGGCTGGCCAAGGCTCTCGACCCGAGCAACCCCTACTTCCGCTTGACCGTTGACACGGTGGCGAAAGTCCGGGACATCGCTCGTCAGCAGGGGAGCGGCTTTCTCGTCCTCCTGATGCCGACCAAGGAGCATGTCTACCTGCCGCTGGCCCACAAGCCCGTGCCCCGCGAGACCGAGCCCTTCGCCGATGCGTTCGGCAAGCTCGCCATCCCCTACCTCGATCTCACCGAGCCGCTGCGGGCGGCCGCCTCCGTAGAGGGTAGCAAGCCCCTCTATTTCGATATCGACGGGCATCCGAACGCTCGGGGCAGCAAGGTGATCGCAGAGGCCGTGACGGCATATCTTCAGGCGCATGAGCTGCGTCAGATCGAGGGCGACAATGGCTCCTGACGCGCGGGACGGCCCGCGCCGGACCTGCTTCAGCGAGCGGAGCTGATCCATGGCCAAAGGCGGCGGCAACTTCCACGAGAGCTATACGCATGAGGACGACGAGCACGGCCCGAGCGACCGCAATTTCGGTCTGACGGTCGGCGGCATCCTCTTTGCGCTGGGCCTGATCCGCGATCTTCCTCGGTCATGCAGGGCACCCCTGGCTGACCTATGTCTTCCTCGTCGTCGGCGCGCTGCTCGTCATCTTCGCGCTTGCGAGGCCGGCCTCGCTCAATGCCCTCAATCGCGGCTGGACCAAGCTCGGCCTTCTGCTCTTCAAGGTCGTCAACCCCATCGTGATGGGCCTGATCTTCTTCACGACGATCCTCCCGGTCGGCCTCTTCATGCGGGCTCGAGGCCACGATCCGCTGCGCCTGAAGCGCGAGCCCCAATCGTCGAGCTATTGGATCGAGCGCGAGCCGCCCTGGCCCGGCGCCCGACACGATGATCAACCAGTTCTGAGGAGATCCTCCGTGGAGTTCGTGACTGAGCTCTGGCGCTTCATGCGCGCTCGGAAGAAGTTCTGGCTGCTGCCGATCCTCGTGATGACGGCGGTGTTCGGGGGGCTCATCGTGCTGACAAAGGGCAGCGCCGTGGCCCCCTTCATCTACACGCTGTTCTGATCACGACGTCAGCGGGAGACCCAAGGCCGATGCGGATTCTCGGCATCTCCGCCTTCTACCACGACAGCGCCGCCGCCTTGGTGGGTGACGGCGAGATCGTCGCCGCCGCGCAGGAAGAGCGCTTCACGCGCAAGAAGCACGATGCCCGCTTCCCTGAGCAGGCGGTACGCTATTGCCTCGAGGCAGCCGGCACCGACCTCACGGGCATCGATCACGTGGTGTTCTACGACAAGCCGTTCATCAAGTTCGAGCGGCTGCTGGAGACCTATCTCGCCACGGCGCCGCGCGGGTTCCAGTCGTTCCGCATGGCCTTGCCCATCTGGATCAAGGAGAAGCTCTTTCAAAAGAGCATGCTGCGCGACCAGCTCAAGAAGCTGCCGGGTGGCAAGGACTGGAACCGCTCGCTGCTCTTCACCGAGCATCATCAAAGCCACGCGGCCTCGGCGTTCTTTCCCTCGCCCTTCGAGCGCGCCGCCATCTTGACCATGGATGGCGTGGGCGAGTGGTGCACGACGAGCGTGGGCCGAGGCGACGGCAACCGTCTCGAGATCACGAAGGAGATCCACTTCCCGCACTCGCTGGGCCTGCTCTACTCGGCCTTCACCTACTACACCGGCTTCAAGGTCAACTCCGGCGAGTACAAGGTCATGGGCCTCGCTCCCTATGGCGAGCCCAAATACGCGCAGCTGATCCTGGACCATATCGTCGACCTGAAGCCGGACGGCTCGTTCCGGCTGGACCAGAGCTATTTCAACTATGCGACCGGCCTCACCATGACCGGTGAGCGGTTCCACGAGCTCTTCGGCGGGCCTCCGCGCAAGGCCGACGAGCGGCTCGTCCAGCGCCACATGGATCTGGCGGCGTCGGTCCAGGCCGTGACCGAGGAGATCGTGCTGAGGCTCGCACGTGGCATCGCCCAGGAGACGGGCGAGCGCAATCTATGCCTGGCGGGCGGCGTGGCGCTGAACTGCGTCGCCAATGGCAAGCTCCTGCGCGAGGGCGTCTTCGACGAGATCTGGATCCAGCCCGCCGCCGGCGACGCGGGGGGCGCGCTCGGCGGGGCCTTCGCGGCGTACCATCAGTTCAAGGACCAACCGCGGGCCAAGCTCAACGGATACCGCGATCAGATGAAGGGAGCCTATCTCGGGCCCGCTTTCGGCCAGCCCGAGATCGAGCGCCAGCTCACGGATGCCGGAGCCAAGTACATCCTCCTCGAGGACGACGAGGTGATCACGGCGACGGCCGACGCCCTTGCCGACGAGAAGGCGGTCGGCTGGATGCAGGGACGCATGGAGTTCGGCCCGCGCGCGTTGGGCGGCCGCTCCATCCTTGGTGACCCGCGCTCGGCCAGCATGCAGAAGCTCTTGAACCTCAAGGTCAAGTACCGCGAGAGCTTCCGTCCCTTCGCTCCCTCCGTGCTGCGCGAGGACCTGGCCGACTGGTTCGAGATGGACGTCGACAGCCCCTACATGCTGCTCGTGGCGGACGTGGTCGAGCGGCGGCGGCGGGCGATGACGGCAGAGGAGCAGGCGCTCTTCGGCATCGACAAGCTCAACGTCGTGCGCTCGGAGATTCCGGCCGTGACGCATGTCGACTATTCGGCCAGGGTCCAGACGGTCCATCAGGACACCAACCCGCGCTACCACGCGCTGCTTCAGGCCTTCAAGCAGCGCACCGGTTGCCCGGTTCTCGTCAACACCAGCTTCAACGTGCGCGGCGAGCCCATCGTCTGCTCACCGACCGACGCTTTCCGCTGCTTCATGGGGACGGAGATCGAGCGGCTCGTGGTCGGCAACTGCCTCCTCCTGAAGGAGGACCAGGATCCGAGCCTGAAGCTCGACTACAAGGACGCCTTCGAGCTGGACTAGCCCAGCGTCCGAGGTGCCGGGCCAGCTAGCCGCTGGCGTCCGCCACCTCGGTCCGGGTCATCCGCTTGACGAAGGTCTCGAAGCGCTCGAGCGACGCCCCCGACAGCGCGACGGGCACGCTGAGGTCCGGGCTCTCGGGATTGACCTGACGATGGTCGATCAGCACCTCGAAATAGAGATGCGGCCCCGTCGCCAGCCCGGAGGCACCGACATAGCCGATCACCTGCCCACGGTGCACATGCGTGCCAACCTTGATATGGCGCGCGAAGCGGGACATGTGCGCGTAGGCCGTGGACACCCGGTCGGAGTGCTTCACCCGGATATATCGGCCGTAGTTGCCACGCCACCCGACACTCTCGACGACGCCGTCCTGTGCCGCATAGATCGCCGTTCCCGTGGGCGCGCCGAAGTCGACGCCCTTGTGGAACAGCCGCCTATGGAGAACCGGGTGGACGCGCCAGCCATAGGGTGAGGTGATCCGAGCGTCCTTGATGGGCGCCCCTAGGCTCAGCGGCGCCACACCCTTGCCGTCGGGCTCGAGGAAGGCGATGCGGCCACCGACCATCGGGTAGCGGTAGACGCTGTGAAGGCGCCCGTCGGAACGGATGGTCGCGCAGCGGAGCATGGCCGCCGGAACGTCTGGATCGCCCGATCGCACGGTCTGGAAGACGACCTCGAACGGCACGCCCGCGGCCGGCCGAGCGGGGATGTCGGGATCGAGCGCGAACGCGTCCACCGTCTCCTCGGCCACGGGTCCAGGGACACCGGCGGCTCGGAGCGAGCCCAGGAGTGGGCCGCTGACGACCCCCGTCAGGGTCTCCGTCGCGAAGTTCCAAGGACGATGCGCCGTCTCGAACGTCCCATCATCACGCGCGACGACGGTCCAGGACTGATTATGGGTATCGAAGATGGACAGCGCCGTCAGGCGACCCGCGTCCGGGCCTGCCCGCCTGAGCACCAAGTGGAGCTGATCACTCGGCTGAAGGCCATCGCCTTCGAGAAAGTCGTGCAGGCCGCCCATTGCCTCGAAGACCTGGCTCTCGCGAACACCGCTCGAGAGCAGCAGATCGGCCAGCTCGTCGCCCTGGTGCGCCACCAAGGTAAGCACGACGCTCTCGGCCTGAGATATGGGCTGGCCAGAGTCCAGCGATCGCTGGGCTTCGAGCGGCTTGGGCTGCGGCGTCGCAGGAGCTGGAATGCCGGCGGCGCCAGCGGAGACGGTCCATCCGGACAGAACGATGATCGAGGCGGCCAGGGCGCCCTGCTGCATGAGCTCAAGACAGCGGGTGTGCTCTTTCCCCGACATTCGATACCCCGCGAAGGCTGTTTTTTGAAGGCTTCGCGAACGCCTATAGTCATGCCCCGCCCGCGGGTCAAACACCGACGTCGCCTTGGGCCGCACCGGCCTCCGCGAGAAAGCGGCCATGCGGAGCCTCACGCGGCGGCAAGAAGCGGCGGCGAGGCGAGCGAGGCGACCACGTGCTGCTCCAGCGCCTCGCGGATGGCAGTCGGCGGTCCGGGCCGCTTGACCAGCACGATCCCCAGGGCGGGAAGCGGCGGCAGGCCGCAGGAGGGGCCAAGGATACGGAGGCCCGGGCGGACAGCGGAGAGCGGCAGCACGCCCACCGCAAGGCCGGCCGACAAGGCCGCATAGATGCCGGCCACGCTGAGGCTCGTATAGGCGATCCTGCTGGCCCTGCCCTCAGCCGCCAACGCCTCCATGGCGCTGCGGCGGAAGACGCAGCCCTGGTGGAAGAGCGCCAGCGGCAGAGGATCCTCGAGGTGGGCGTCATGGTCGACCGAGCCCGCCCAGACCAACGCCTCGCGATGGACGACCGTGCCTTCCATCTCTCCCGAGCCCTGGGTGACAAGCGCCAGATCGACCTCGCCGGCGCGGACGAGTGGCAAGAGGCTCGCCGACGGCTCACAGACGAGCTCGACCTCGACCCGGGGATGCGTGCGGGCGAACCGGGCGAGGATGCCAGGCAGAAAGCTGCTGGCATAATCGTCGGGAGAGCCGATCCGCACGCGACCGTCGAGGCCGGCGCTGTCGAAGGCGGCCTCGGCGTCCGCATGCGCCCGCAGCACCCGCCGGGCATGGCCGAGAAGCATCTCGCCATCCGGTGTCAGCGCCGTGCCGCGACCCTGCCTCGCCAAGAGCTGGCGCCCCATCCGGTCCTCCAGCCGGCGCATCTGCATGCTCACCGCCGACTGGGTACGACCAACCCGCCGGGCCGCCTCGGTGAAGCTGCTGGTCTCGGCGATGGCGACGAAGGTCCGGAGGAGGTCCGGCTCGAGATGGAGGCCCATGCGCATCCCATCAATCATGTTGATGTATATGATAAAACATATTCGTTAGATTGATCAAGCTACGCTGGCCATTCTCTCCATCGAGACAACCCATCTCGGAGAGCGTCGATGGCAATGAGCTCCCTCCCGCATGAGGCCCACCCACAGGTGCGCGGAAGCGACGTCTGGTCCTCTCTAAGGGGGCTGGTCACCTGGACTGCCAGGGCCGTCCGCGCCTATCGCGAGCGACGCGCGCTCGCCGCGATGAGCGACAGCCTTCTCAAGGATCTCGGACTTACGCGGGGCGATATCGACCGGGCGACCGGAGGGCCGATCATGGGCGCGATCGACTACCACGAGTTGGAGCGCGTTCGCAGGCTCAATGGGCGAAGGGCGCCCAACTAGGCTTGCCGAAGCCGGCCGTGACTGCCAAGCATGGATCATGCGCGGCTGGGAGGCGGAGCGCGTCATGGTGACATCGAGGAGAAGGTGGCCTGGAGCGCTCGTGATGGGCCTTGTCTGCGCAACCGCAGCGAGCGAGGCACGAGCCGCATCGCCGGGTGATCCCGCAAACGGGCTCACGCTTGCCAGGCAGTTCTGCGGCTCCTGCCACTTGGTGCTGCCCGACGACAAGGGTCCCGTCCCGGCCGGCGTGCCGCCCTTTGCCGAGATCGCGGCCAAGCCTGGGATCGATGCCGATCGGATCGTGGCCCTGGCGCTCGGGAAGACGCACCCTCAGATGCCGGAGCCCCCGCTGGGCCGGCAGCAGCTCCAGGACGTCGCCGCCCTGATCATGTCGCTCAAGCAGTAAGGCTGCCGGGCTACCAGCTACGCAGTCGGCGGAGCTTCGGTGTCTTCTTGGACTGGTGCTCCGTCATGCGGCCGAGAAGACGATCCAGCGTCCGGACTGCCTCCACGACGTGCGGTCCCTTGTTCAGCATGACGCACTCGGCCCGAGCCGACATGGCGGCGTCGGTCATGTCGCCGCGCGAGGGCAGGCCCTTCTTGACCAGGCTTTCCAGCACCTGGGTGGCCCAGATGACAGGCACGTGAGCCGCCTCGGCGAGCCACATGATCTCCTCTTGCATCTCGGCCAGCCGCTCGAAGCCGAGCTCCACCGCGAGGTCGCCGCGCGCGATCATCACGGCGAAGGGCTGACGGGAGGCTGCCTCGACGACGATGCCCGGAAGGCCAAGGACCGCGCGCGGCGTCTCGATCTTGGCAACCAGCCCGAGCTGCTGCCAGTCTCCCGGCCGACGCCTCGCCAGCTCCTCCTGCAGGCGCTGGATGTCTCCGGCCCCCTGCACGAAGCTGAATCCGACGAGGTCGGCAAGCCGCACCACCGTGTCCAGGTCCCGCAGGTCCTTGGCGGTGAGCGGCGACAGGCCGAGATCCGTGTCCGGGAAATTGAGCCCCTTCTCGGGCTTGAGCCGGGCTCCGCCTGAAGGCGCGTGGTGAAGCGTCAGCACGACACCCGCCTCGCTCACCGTCTCGATCGTGCCGCCGAGCTTGCCATCGTCGATCAGCACGCGATCCCCCGGCCGAACCCGACCGAGCGCCTCCGGGATGGCGCACTCGGCCTGGAAGGCGGGGTCGGCCTCGACGGCAAAGGCGCCCGGTGCGACCAGCCGCAGCCGGTCACCGACGACGATGCGCTTGCGCTCGGCGGGATGGCGGCTGTCGAGGATGCGGCATTTGGGGCCGCCCAGATCCATCAGGACACGCGCGCTCCGGCCGATCGCCCGCTCGGCAGCCCGGAGATGCTCGACCATGCGCGTCCAAGCCGCGGCGTCGTCGTGCGCGCAATTGATCCGCACGGCGTCGGCCCCGGCCTCGAGCAGCTCCCTGAACAGGTCCGGCTGGTCAGCGGCCTCGCTCGGGCAGGTGACCAGGATGCGGACATGGCGGCCGGAAGCCGACTCCGGCCCAAAGATCGCCTCGACCTCACGCGCGAGCTGCCGCTCACCGGCGAAGAATGGGTCCGCTCCAGGAAAGGGCCTCAACGGTTGCCCGGTGATGGCCGCCAATGCCGCCGCGACGGAGTCCAGCGTCGGCAGCACGCGACTCTCGAGCCGGCCGAGCGACGAGAGGCCGAAACGCATCAGCGCCGTCTGCAGCGAGCGCAGGTCGCGGTGCCGCAACGCCAGATAGAGCGCGAGGTTGGCGGCGCCGGCAGCGAAGCTGGGTCGCTCGATCGGCGCGGGCCAGCGCTCGAGAATGGCCTCACCCTCGGCCTGCACGGCGTCGCGCAGCGAATCGACGGCTGCCAGAAGCTGGGCAGGCGTCTCGAGGGCAGTGCCTTCAGCGGGGTGCGGTGTGCTCATGGTCCTCGGCCAAAGGGAGCATACCCCGATGTCGTGACCGGCCCGTGACGGCAGCCCCATGCCGGCGGACGGCGGCGCTCATCGCCCGGGCAATACGAGGACGACCTGGTGCGGCAGGGTGGCTCGCGAGAAGGCGACGGCTGATGAATCGCTTTGAACCACCCGCCACGCGCCCTCGACCAGGCCGAGAAAATCCGCCAGCGTCGCCGTGTTGAAATAGTGCATCGGGATCACGACCGAAGGCCGTATCTGGCGGACGACCTGCAGCATCTCCTGACGCGACATGGTGTAGCTGCCATCCACCGGCACCATCAGGATGTCGATGAGCCCGAGCTCCGCCAGCTGCCCGCGCGTGAGCAGGTGATGGAGGTGGCCGAGGTGGGCGATGCACAGATCGCCGACCTCGAAAACGAAGATCGAGTTGCCGAGGGCCTGGGCGCCGACCCGCCCGTGCACCGCCGTGGGCACGTTGCGGACCCTGAGGTCCTCGATCGTGACGTCGTGCTCGGCCGGACCGCCCTCGGGGTTCCAGCCGCGCAGGACGACCTCGATGCCCGGGTCGGGATGGGCACTGAAGTGGGTGTCGTGGGCGTTGTTCATCGTGGCGATGCGGGGCGTCACCGGCGGGCGGACATAGTCGTTGTAGTCGGTTACCGCCGTCACCCCGGCCGGAGTCTCGATGAGGAAGCTCGCATGGCCGAGGAACGTCACCTGAACGGTGGCCCCTTGCGGCAGGTCGGCCCGCTCGAGGGAAGCGGGCCAGACACGAGCCGGACCCGAGGCGATCGGAAAGCAGCCGGCCGCCAGGGCGGATCCGGGGAGCAGGGCGGCGAGGACGAACACAAGAAGCTGCTTCCACATCGTGATCTCCCCCTGCGGGCTTGGGTGGTGCGGCTTCGTCGATCCGGCCATGATAGCCGCATCGGCCGCAGCGACCAGCGCTCGTCACCGCAACACCGCTCGGCTATGAGGCGGGTCATGGCACGTGGCAGCTTCCTCAGAAACATCACGACGCTGAGCCTCTGTCAGGCGCTGTTCTTGATGTGCAACATGATCGTGATCAGCACGGCCCCGCTGGTCGGGCTGCAGTATGCGCCGGTCGCGTGGCTCGCCACCCTGCCGTTGGGCGCACAGTTCCTGGGCACCATGTGCGCGACGATGCCGGCCTCGCTGCTGATGCGTCGCGTGGGGCGGCGCGCCGGCCTGAGCATCGGAACCATGTGCGGCGTGCTGGCGGGCGGGCTGGGCGTGATGGCCATCTGGCACGCGAGCTTCCCGCTCTTCTGCCTGGCCGGAGCCGTCTACGGGATCTTCGGCGCGTTCGGTCAGTATCTGCGCTTCGCAGCGGCCGACGCCTCCGATGCGGCCTTCGGCGCCGAGCGGACCGGAAGCCGTGGGCGTGCCATCTCCTGGGTCCTGCTCGGCGGCCTCGCCGCCGCGTTCCTGGGCCCGATGGTGGCCATCGCGACACGGGACCTGCTGAGCCCGGTGATCTTCGCGGGCTGCTATGTGGCGATCTCCTGTCTCGCCACGCTGGCCTTCTGTGTCCTTCAGCTCCTCGAGCTGCCCCGACCGAGCCTCGCCGACCGCCGCAGGATGGGGCGCCCGATCCGCGTCATCGCACGCCAGCCCGCTGCCGTGACAGCGTTTCTTGCAGCGCTCGTCGGCTATGTGACGATGAACCTGCTGATGACCGCCACGCCGCTCGCGATCATCGCCTGCGGCCACGATTTCCGCGACAGCGCCTTCGTCATCCAATGGCACGTCGTCGGGATGTTCGCGCCCAGCCTCGTGACCGGGCACCTCATCGCCCGGCTCGGTGTGCGGCCGGTGATCCTGACCGGCGTCGGGCTCAATCTGCTCTGCATCGCGGTCGCCGTCTCGGGCGTGAACGTGGCGAACTTCGCCGTGGCCCTTTTTCTTCTCGGCGTCGGCTGGAACATGATGTTCGTGGGCGGGACGACGCTTCTCACGACCTGCCATTCGGAGGCCGAGAAGGCGAAGGTCCAGGGCCTCAACGATCTTCTCGTCTTCGGCTGCGTGACCGCGTCGGCCACCCTGTCCGGCGTCCTCCACGCCACGCTCGGCTGGGAGGCGATGAATCTTCTGGCGCTGCCGGCCCTGCTTCTGGTCGGGATGGTGGTGCTGCTACGCCCGGGCATGACATCCCTCGCCCGGGCGAGCTGAAGGATCGGGGGATGCCGGCGGGCATCCCCACCCAATGCTGCCCCCGTGCCGGCCGCTAGCCGCGCAAGCCCCGAGGGCTTACGCGGCTAGCGCCTGATGGATCTCGCGCAACGCCGGCAGATACCAGCCGGCATCGTCGACGACGAAGATCGCCTCGCTGCCGAAGCCGTTGAACTGGGTCCGAAGGGCGTTCGAGTAGGCGCCCATCATCCCGACCTCGATCCAGTCGCCGGCTTGCGCATCGACCGCGAGCCAGTGCGGCCCCGGCATGCTGTCGATGCTGTCGCAGGTCGGGCCGAAGAGGTCGAACGGCTGCCGACAGCCCCCCGCCTCGCCCGTCTGGCGCATCACCCGCATCGGAAAATGCGGTCCGATCCACTTGAGCTCGGCCAGATTGCCATAGACGCCGTCGTTCAGATAAAGGGCCCGGTTGCGCCGCAGCTCGACCCTGGACATCACCGAGGCACCCTCGGCGACGAGTGCTCGGCCTGGCTCGCACTCGAGCGCGCAGCTCAAGCCTTCGCGCGCCACCGCCCGCTCGATGGCCGAGACGAACACCTCGAACTCGGGCTCGTCGCCACGGTAGACGGCAGGAAAGCCACCGCCGACATCGAGGCGATCGATGCCGCCGGCACCACGCGCGACCTCGCCCGCAAGCGCGATGGCCCGCGCATAGGCGGCCGGATCCAGGCACTGCGAGCCCACATGGAAGGTGACGCCCACGACCTTGGCGTCGACGCGCGCACGACGCACGAGCTCCGCCGCCTCGACGGTGTCGACCCCGAACTTCCCCGTGAGCGTGAGGACCGCACCCTGACCGGGAACGGCCAGCCGTACATAGAGCTCGAGATCGGGAGCCCAGCCGGTGGCGCAGAGGATCTTCTCGAGCTCCGCCGCGTCATCGAAGACGAACCGGCGCACGCCATGCTCCTCGAACGCCTCGGCGACGGCCTCGTAGCTCTTCACCGGATGCATGAAGTGACAGACCGCATCCGGCAGCAGGGACTTTACGGCACGGATCTCGGCGATCGAGGCCGTGTCGAAGTGACGGATGCCGCCTTCCCAGAGGGCTTGCAGCACCGCCGGCGTATCGTTGCATTTGACCGCATAGAGCACGTCGCCCGGAAAGGCGTCGACAACCCTCCTTGCCCTAGCCCGGACCAGCCGGGGGCGCAGACAAATCGCCGGAGCCTTTAGAGGACGACGCGAGAGCAGCGCCGAGGCGCTGCCGAACGTGTCAGCCATACCGACCTCCCAACCCCGTGAGGAAGTTAAGACGATCAGTGTGCCGCCGCCGCGCGCGCCGCAGTGCATAGGCTTACTGTCGAGGCGCGTATATGGGTCACGGGTCCCCCCCTGTAAAGACCGAAATCCCCTCGGCCGGCCAATAAGTTATCCACTGCCTTCCGGCGCGGCCGCCGCCCGCCCGGCGCCGGGCCGCCGTGCCCAATCGGGCCTTCACCTGCGATGTGGCAGGCGCTATCCCTCTGTCCCGCGTCGAGCTGGGCAGCGAGCGGGAGCAGTCAGATGATCGATCTCTATACCTGGAGCACGCCGAACGGCCGGAAGGTCTCGATCATGCTCGAGGAATGCGGTCTCCCCTACGAGGTGCATCCGATCAATATCGGCAAGGACGAGCAGCTCCGACCCGAGTTCCTGGCGATCAGCCCGAACAACAAGATCCCGGCCATCGTCGACCGCGACAACGGCCAGAGCGTCTTCGAGAGCGGCGCCATTCTCATCTATCTGGCCGAGAAGACGGGCAAGCTCTGGCCGCAGGAGCCGGCGGCGACGCGGATCGCCACCCTCGAGTGGCTGATGTTCCAGATGGGCGGCGTCGGGCCGATGCTGGGCCAGGTGCATCACTTCCTCAGGTTCAACTCGGGCAAGGCCCCCTATGCCGAGGAGCGCTATCACAAGGAGGGGCTCAGGCTCTATGGCGTGATGGACCGGCGCCTCGCCAAGACCGAGTTCCTTGCAGGCGACACCTACACCATCGCCGATGTCGCGACCTGGCCCTGGATCTCCCGCTTCGAGTGGCACAACATGAGCTGGGGCGATTTCCCCAACGTGCGCCGCTGGTACGAGACGATCGCGGCCCGGCCGGCCACGGCCCGGGGCTACGACGTGCCGAAGACCGGACAGGCCATCCCGATGCCGGCATGAGCCTTCTCGCCAATGCCTCGGTGCGCCGGGTCCGGGAGGCGCTCGAGGCGGCGGGCTCGGACAGCGCCGTGGTCGCTCTCGAGGCTACGGCCCGCACCGCGGCGGATGCGGCCCTTGCCTGCGATGTGCCCGTGGGTGCCATCGTCAAGTCCCTGGTCTTCGAGATCGGAGGCCAGCCTGTCGTGGCGCTCGTCGCAGGTGATCGGCGCTGCGATCAGGCTGCTCTGGGCGCCGCCCTCGACCTCGCCGGCCCCGTGCGCCGGGCCGATGCCGACCGGGTTCGCGAGGTCACCGGCTTCGCGATCGGCGGCGTCGCCCCTCTCGGCCATCCGTCGCCCCTGCCGACCGCGGTCGACGCCAGCCTCGGCCGTTTCGAGCGCCTCTTGGCGGCGGCCGGACATCCGCATTGCGTTTTCGCCACCAGCCTCGGCGAGCTCCTGCGGCTGACGGGCGGCAGCCTCTCCGAGACGATCGGAATCTGACAGCCGAGACCGGCTCTAGATCGACGCATACCCGGAGATGCTGGCGACTTAGCGGCGCTCTTGCAGTGCAACAGGCACCCGCTCGACAGTCGCGGGCGTCCGGCTGATGGAGCCGGGCCGCAGGGCACCCGCCCTCCGCAGCCTCTGGAAGGCCCGAGATGCCGACGAATCACAAGCCGCATGCGATTGCCGACTTTGCGGCAGCGCAAGGGGGCGTAGCGGTGACCATCGATGCAGTCGCCAACGACACGGACCGGGACGGCGATACGCTGTCCCTGTCCGGCATCGGCAAGGCACCGCATCACGGAACCCTCTCGATCCTCGACGGGAGCCTGCTCTACACGCCCGATGCCGACTGGCACGGCAAGGACAGGTTCACCTATCGGATCGACGACGGCCATGGCGGCACCGCGACCGGCAAGGTCAGCGTGACCGTGGCCGACAGTTCCCATGCCTCCGGCGGTGGTGCCGAGGGCCAGGTCTTCACGAGCACGGCTGCCGACGACCATTGGACCGGCACGAGCGGCAAGGACACCTTCAACCTTCATTTGGCCTCCGAGGAGACCGACCCGTCGCACAAGCTCATCGACCTCGGCCACGACACGATCACGGGGTTCGAATCGGGCCACGACGTGATCGACTATCAGGTCGCCTTCGGCCTCAACGGCCAGGAGTGCTACCTGAACAGCCAGGACCTCATCGGCACGCTCGACACCAACCGTGACGGCATCCTGAGCGCCGCCGACGGTGGCGGCGTCTCGGTCCACGGCAACGACATCACGCTCGACCTCGGCATCACGATCGCCGGCAACGGCGATCCCGGGCCAGCGAACGAGGTGGCGTTCAAGGGTGACGTGACCGTCCTGGGCCATCAGTCGCTGACCGCGGCCGACCTCGGCACGGTAGCGCCCTGGACCCACGAGACCGCCCATCTGGTCCACGCGGGGCACGAGACGCTCGTCGCCTGACCGGCCTTTGTGCCGGGCGGACCGGCCGTCGGCCGGTCCGCCCGGCACCTGCCCTAGCGAGGACATTGACGAGGACGGCCAGGCTCTTGTATCCGAGCGCTGCCGGAGGGGTGGCCGAGAGGCTGAAGGCGGCGGTTTGCTAAACCGTTATACGGGCTCAAACCCGTATCGTGGGTTCGAATCCCATCCCCTCCGCCAGTTTGTACGAGAATGCGGCCTTATTTGAATGGCTTAGAGCGAGGCAGCCGCACTCGTTGCCACGATCCTTACCACAAAGACGCTCAGTGAAGGGCGGGCAGGCACGGACCGGGCCGGTCAAGGCGGGTGAAACCGGCCGGCCGCTGCGGGCGGTACGGACTTTCAAGTTTCCTCAGGACGGCCGGCGTCGCTCCAGGCCCGCTGGGGCCCGTGGCGAATCCGCCTGATGAATCATTGCCATCAGAGCGTGAGCCGCCGCCCCCTCCTCCACAAGGCTCCCCTCGGGCAGGACGGGGCCAGGCGGCCCGATCCGGAACTGCACGAGCCTCACGGCCGAGCCGAACGCGGCGTCCGCCCCCCGATCGGGCGCTGGGCCATGACTGGAGCGTCGGCGCAGTAGGCGGGCCCGACGTCGGGGTGACGTTCGCTACTTCAGTATCGGCAGGAGCAGCCGCGACGGGGCGGCGGCGCCATGATGAATGACGATGGTGGTGACAAGGGCATCTATGACCCTCCCCTCTTCCGGGCGGATGCCTGTGCCGAGGTTCACCGGAAAGGCAGGCCAAGCGGCGGCTTGGATCGAAAGGCGTAGGCAGGTCCCGGCGGCGACCGTGCAGCATGTGGCGTGGAGCGAGATCCGGCGCGGGCCGGGCGCGGCAGCATTGGCCACCCGCAAATGCCCGGTGGCGAGGGTGATGGCGCGACCGTCCGGCGTCACCAGCGAGAGGACGGCATGCAGATCGTGGCTGGGCCTGTCGCAGTCCACGGCCAGCTCGGCTGCGACCTTGCCGGCGAGCAGCAGCGGCTCCTTCAGGGGGGCGCTCGTGTACACGGCGACGTCGGCGCGATCGTCGACAGCCGCGCGGTCCACGAGACCGGCCGGCGTGCCGAGAGCCCCACCTACCGCTGGTGCAGGCCGCCAAGGATCGTGGACGAGCCGGTCGAGGCCGGCGGGGCCGGGCTCGGGTGCCAGCACGCCGGCCGAGGCGGTCGCAGCGAGACCGTTGGAGGACAGGAAGAGGCTGGTGGGCTCGGGCTCAGGGAAGGCGTCGAAGCGGCGCCATGCCTTGCTGCCGATGTCGAAGAGCCGGACCGGATCGCCCGCCTCGCCGCGCCCTTTGAGGACATGGTCGAGGAAGCGGCACGCCTCCCCGTCGACCGGTGAGACGGCCTGCGCCCCCAGATCCAGGGCGCCGAGCTGCCGCCCCCAGGGCATGTGCAGCCAGGGGCCGACGAGGAGCCGCTGTGGGGCGCTCCGGCTGGCGGCGAAGGCGGCATGGGCCTCGAGCGTGCCGTCGAGAAGGAAGTCGTGCCAGCCGCCGACATGTAGGCACGGCACGTCGAGCGGGTCTTCCGCGAGGCGCGACGCGGGGACGATGGCCTGCCAAAGCGCAGCATCGTCGGCGAGCCAGCGATGATAGTGGGTGAGATGGGCGTAGCGCTCGAGCAGCTCGGGCCGTGCAGGCATAGGCCCTGACCAGGGAGCGCCGTTGCCGGCCGCCGAGAGCGATGCGAAGGCATCGGCATCGCCCGACAGGCGGGCGGTCTCGGCCGCCATCTGGCAGGCCCAGAGCAGGTTGCCGGCGAGGCGAAAGGCGCCACCTTCGAAAACCCAGTCGTCGCGAACGGTCCAGGCGCCCATGGCCGGGACCATGGCGTCGGGCACCTTGCCGCCGGCACGGCGGGCGCCGGCCAGGGCCAGATATTGCGTCATCGCCTGGTAGCTGAAGCCGTAGGTCGCGACCTGGCCGCTCGAGCCGGCGAGGTCGGCAGCCCAGGCAAGGCTTGCGGCGCCGTCGGCCTCCTCGCTCTCGAGCGGATCGAACCGGCCGCCGCTGTCGCCCCGCCCGCGCACGTCCTGGACGACGACGATGTAGCCCCGTGCGGCGTACCAGGCCGGATGCGCGAGCGTGACAGTCGAGGCGATCCTACGGCCATAGGGCTGGCGCATCAGCAGCACCGGAAACGGCCCGGGGCCGGCGGGCCGGTAGATGTCGGCCGCGAGCTCGACGCCGTCCTCCAGCCTGAGCCGCCGGGTCTCGGGCTCGGCGACGGGCAGGAGCTCAGCCGCCATCGAAGGCCGTTCCCGTCGTCAGCTTCTCGAACGGAAAGGCAGCGACGTCCGTGACGAGCTCGACCAGCCCACGAGCCGCCCGCTCGAGCAGCTCGGCACCGGTGGCGGCGTCGGCCTTGGTGGCGTCGCCACAGGCACCCGTTGGGTGGAGGTCCTGCGCCTGCCAGCCGAAGCTGATGCCGCCTTCGGCGGTGAGGTGGCGATAGTCGCGCTCGATCGCGACGGAGCTCGGCTCGAAGTCCGCCGCCTCGCTCATCGTCACCAGCTCCGGGTGCAGATGGAGCATCAGGCTCGTCTCGATGGCACCGGCGTGGATGCCGTGACGTCGCTCGGTCGGCGAGAAAAGATCGTCTCATCTCGACCAGATGAAACCAGGAGCAGGCGACGGCGAGCATGCCGAGCTCGACCCGAAGCTCGCGGCAGACGATCTCCATCACCTGCGGCTGGCCGCCGTGGGAATTGAAGAGGATCAGCTTGCGGATGCCCGCGCGGTAGGCGGAGCGGGCGAGATCGAGCCAGAGGCGGGCCAGGGTGTCGTGGCTCAGGCTCAAGGTGCCCTTGAAGGCCAGGTGCTCGTTGGACTTGCCGACCGGCATCGCCGGCATGACCAGCGCCGGCAGGTCGTCGGGCATCAGCTCGACTGCGCGGCGGAGGATTCCCTCGTTGATCGCGGCATCCACGCGGACCGGCAGATGGGCCCCGTGCTGCTCGACGGCGGCCGACCGGCAGAATGGCGACGGTGCCGGCCAAGTCGAGCGCCGCGAACTCGCGCGTGGAAAGGTCCCACCACCAGCGGGAAGAAGACCGGGTCATGGATGTGGCACAGGGATTGCTGCCCTGACCGGCGACTGCTCCAGCCACGACGAGGAAGCGCCATGCACTTCCAGTGGATCGCGCTCAAATATTTCCGCGAGGTCGTGCGCGCCCGCTCGATCCGCAAGGCGGCGGAGCGGCTGCATGTGGCCCCCTCGGCGCTGAACCGGCAGATCATCAAGCTCGAGGAGCAGATCGGCTGCCAGCTCTTCGAGCGCTGTGCCGACGGCGTGCGCCCGACCTCGGCCGGCGACGTCTTTCATCAATATGTGCTGAAGGCGCAGAACGACTTGGCGCGGGCGCTCTCGGAGATCGACGAGCTGCGCCGGATGCGGCGCGGCCATGTCACGGTCGCCTGCGAGGAGGGGCTGGCCAAGGACCTCCTGCCCGATCTGGTCGTCGCCTATCGGAAGAACCACCCGAACGTCACCTTCGCGGTCCGCGTCCGGGACATGGAGGGTGTCGTCGAGGAGGTTGGCGACGGCAGCGCCGACATCGGCATAGCCTTCAACCCCACACGCGATCCACGCGTTCGGTGGCATGGCGAGATAGCCGTCGCGATCGGTGCCGTGATGCGGCCAGACCATCCTTTGGCCTCGCGCCCGGTGCTGCGGCTGGCCGACCTCATGAGCGAGCCCCTGATCCTGCCCGATGCCGGCTATTCCATCCGCCATCTCTTCGACGGCCAGTTCGACGGCAGCGGCGACAGCCTCTTCTTCCGTGTGGCCGAGACGACCTCCTTCGAGGCGATGACCGCCATGGTCAAGGCCGGCATCGGCATCGGGATCCGCTCGCGCGTCGGCATCCGCGGCGAGATCGCCCGCGGCGAGGTCACCTTCGTGCCGGTGGTCGAGCGCAGGTTTCACAACGAGACCATCGCCGTCACCGTCAAGATGCGCCGCACGCTGCCGGTGGCGGCGGCAGTCTTCGCCGATCGGGTGGCGGAGGCGCTCGTCACCCTGGACGACAGGGGAGAGGCACCACCTTTCCCGCAGGCGGGCAAAGGCCTGCTGCGGGCGGTGGTCGGCGCCTGACGGCCGGATCATCCGACCAGCTTCAGCGCCGCTCCGTAGCGCTCGACGAGTTGGCAGGTGTGGTGATCGACGAGGTTGGTGTCGGCGAGCTCGAGGTTGAAGAAGCTCTGCTCCTCGCCCTCGAACATCGGCCCGGCATGCCAGCTGCCCTTGTAGAGCATCATCGCCACATCGCCCGGCATGCGGAAGGCCTTGATGTCCTCGAGCCGGGGCTCCGGCATCCTCTCGGTCGAGACCCTCGCGGCGATGCCACCGCGATGCACCAGTCATGCCCGCCGACCGAGGCCAGCGACTGGGTCACGAGGCGATGGCGGGTGATCTGCTTGACGACGAGGCCGCGTGCCGGCACGCGCATCGCGTAGAAGCGCGGCGTCCCACCGCTGAGATCGAGCTGGGCGTCCTGAGGCCGAAGGGCATGCCGTCCTCCATCGGCGGGATCACGGTGCCGTAGGGCGCAAACGCCTCGGGTGTCAGCGTGCAGATCGGCAGCTCGATGAGCTTGAGGCCGGCGCTGATCATGATGCGAGACTCCCCGTCGTTGCCCAGGCGGCCGGCATCGCCGCCCGGTAGCTTTCCTCGAAATGGTCGGCGATCGGCAGATCGACCGTGGCGAAGGCGCGAAGATCGGGCACCACCTGCTCCGCCTGATCCAGGAAGAGGCGCCTGGTGACACCGTCGACGACGCGTCGAGCGCTATGCCGATGGCCGCTGATCGAGCTCGCGTGCGGCGGATGGCTCACCCTGCTCGCGGCGTTGAAGCAGAAGACGCGCTCGACCCATGCATCGGCCGGGTCCTTCGGCAGGAAGGCGAAGTCGCGCAGCGACATAGGGCAGAGCACCCAGCCGATCGTCGGCCTCCTCGGGCGGCGGCTGGTAGCGGTCGCGCCAGCGTTGGATCCTGGGCGCCAGCGTGCGCAGCTCCTCGCGCGCCTCGAGATCGACGACCACGCCGGTGCCGAGCAGCACATGGTCGACGCGAAGCTCGCCCTGCGGCGTGCCGATGACGATCTCGCCGCCCTCCAGGCGAAGGCTCGTCCAGGCGCGCGCCGGATGGAGGCGGAACCGCGGATGGGCCATCGCGGTCTCGAAGGCGAGCATCGGCGGTGGCTGATCGACGAGGCGGAAGTGGCGGGCCACCTGCCAGCGGATCGCGTCCGGCAGCTCGGCGAAATGGCTCATCATCCCGGCCGTCTCGATATGGCGATGCGGGTTGATCCGCGGCAGCCTCGTGCGACGGAAGCAGAGGTCGACCGAGGCGGCGCCGGCGGCAAGGGCGGCACCGGCATTGTCGAAAGCCGAGGCCGCGTGACCGAGGACGCCGATCCGCTTGCCCGCGAGACGGGCGAAGTCGATCGGGCCGTTGGTGTGGTGGTAGCGCTCGGGCGGCAAGCTCTCACTCACGAAGCCAGGCACCCGCCAGTGGCCCGCACCATCATACCCGGTCGCGAGCACGACGGTACGGGCCAAGCGGGTCTCGGCCCGGCCGTCGCGCAGCAGATCGACAGCAATGAAGCCCGCCTCCGGCCGCACGTCGATAACCCTGGCCTCGTTCTCGACCGGCAGCGCCAGCGTCGCCCGGTACCAGCGCAGATAGTCCATCCAGTCGCGGCGCGGGATGCGCTCGATCCGGCGCCAGGCCTCCATGCCGTGGCGCACCTGGTACCAGCGCTGCACCGACAGGCTGGGACAGCCGAACTCCATGCCGTTCAGGGACTTGGGCGTGCGCAGCTCGCGCATGCGGGCGAAGGTCTCCCAGACGCCCTCGAAGCCCTCGGGCTGGCGGTCGAGCAGCGTGACGTCTGGAACACCCTCGCGCCGGAGGGCGGCCGCGACCACGAGGCCCGACTGGCCGCCACCCACGACCAGCACGGCCTGCACCGGGCGCCCGTCGGCGGTCCGCCGCGGCGTCACCCAGGAGGTCGCGGGATAGGCCAGAAGCTCCAGGTCCGCCCGCGCCTGGTCGGCCAGCTCGTCGAGGGATGAGGGCAGGACAGAGCTCATGGCGTCTCGGCCTCGGTCGCGCGGTGCTTGGCGATCTTGGCGCGGACATGGGCGCCGGAACTGACCGGCACGAAGCCGCGCGGCCGGGCACCAGCGACCGGAAGAGGCTCGATCATCGCATCCCAATTGGGCTGGTGGAAAAAGGCGATCGCGAGGCGGTCACCCGCGGCCGTCTCCGGCGGGCAGACCACCCGATGCAGGGTCGAGGTCCACGCACCCCCGGTCCAGTCCTGCATGAGATCGCCCAGATTGATGACGAAGCTTTCCGGGATGTCCGGCACGGGAACCCAGGCGCCGCCGCTCTTGACCTCGAGCCCGCCCGGGGTCTCGTCGCGCTGCAGGATCGTCAGGCTGCCATAGTCCGTGTGCGCGCCGGCGCGGAGCTGGCCCGGCAAGGGCGGCCGGACGGGCGCCGGATAATGGAGCAAGGAGAGGTTGGTGATGTGGCGATCGATCTTGTCGTCGAACCAGGGCTCGTCGAGGCCGAGGCCCAGCGCGAAGAGGCGCATCAGCTCGCGCGCCAGCATCGTCATCTCGCGGTAGTAGCGCTCGAGGACCGGCCTGAGCTCCGGCAGCGCTGCTGGCCAGAGATTGGAGGCGAAGAAGCCCTGTCCTTCCGCCGCGGTGAAGTAGGCCTCGCCGCCGATGTCGACCGGGCCGATGTTGAAGACCTCCTTGAGGTCGGGTGGCGTCGCCTGATCGAGCGAGAGGGCCAGGGTCTCGCTCTCGATCGGGGTGTAGCCGCGATAGACGCCGGGCGGCATGCGCACCTCGAGCTTCTGCGCCTCAGGCAGCGCGAAGAAGGCGAAGGCCGCGGCCCTGGTTGCGGCGACGAGATCCTCCGGCACGCCGTGGCCAGCGACGACGAGAAAGCCCAAGGACCGACATGCGGCGTCGATCTCGGCCGCGACGGCGCGCCTTGCCGCCTCGTCACCGCGCCGGGCCCGGGCGAGGTCGATCACGGGGATCGCGGTCATGGTGCAACCTCCAGAGGCTCTTCGGCGGGGGCGAAGGCTTTGGTCCTCGCGCGCATGGTCCTGCGGCGGCGGTAGAGCTCGCTCGCCGTCACGATCAGGGCGGTCAACACCAGCACGACGACCTGCATGGCGTTGAGATCGGGGCTGAGCTCGCGGCGGAACTGCGAGGCGACGACGAGCGAGAGCGGCTGCGTGCGGCCCGCGAGGAAGAGCGCGATGGTGAGGTCGGCCAGGGAGAGGATGACGCCAACGGAGTAGGCAGCAGCCAGCGCCGGCTTGAGCTGCGGCAGGACGACAAGGCGGAAGCTCTGCCAGGGCGTGGCGCCCAGATCGCGCGCCGCCTCCTCGAGCCTCGAATCGAGGCGAAGCAGCACAGAGGCCAGGATGCAGGTCGTGAAGGGCACGACGATCATCGTCTGCGCGACGATCAGGGAGGTGGCGCCGCGGGTCCAGCCGACACGGCTCATAATCATCGCCTGGGCGATCGAGAGCACGCTCTTCGGCACGAGGAAGGGCACGAGAACGAGCAGGAGGAAGGGCAGGCGCAGCCGGAAGCGCGGGGCCGTGAGCGCCAAGCCGGCCAGCAGGCCCATCAGGGTTCCCAGAATGCCGACCGGCTGGGCGACGAGGAAGCTCGTGATGAAGCCCGTGATGAAAGCGCCGTTGCCGGCGAGCTCCCGATACCAGTCGAAGGTGACGCCGCTGAGCGGAAAGGCCATCAGGCGCGAGTCGTTGAAGGAGAAGATCGCAAGCACGACGATGGGCAGATAGAGGAACGCCACGAAGGCGCCCAGGACGAGCATCGCCGGGCGGCTCATCGGCCGAGGCTCGCCATGACGGCGCGTGCGCCCTTCATCCGCATCAAGAGGCTGGCGCCGAGGCTGGCCGTGAGCGTCAGTGTGAGCAGCAGGCCCAGAGCCAGAGCCGAGGCCATCGGCCAGTTGAAGGCGGTGCCGAAGAGGCTGTCGATCATCGTCATGGCGGTCGAGCCGGAGGTGCCGCCCAGAAGCTGCGGCGTCAGCATGTCGCCGGCCGCGAGAGCGAAGACGGCAAAGCCGCCGGCGGCGAGACCCGGCATCGTCAGCGGCAGGGTCACCTTGGCAAAGGCCTGGATCGGCCGGGCACCCAGATCCCGCGCCGCCTCGATCAGGCGTTGGTCGACCAGCTCGATCGAGACCCAGAGCGCCAGCGCCATGAAGGGCAGGTTGTTGTAGAGCAGGACGAGATGGGTCGTGAACGGCGTGAAGAGCAGGAAGCTCAAGGGCTCGCGGATGAGGCCCAGGCCCCCGAGCAGGCTGTTGACGAGGCCTTCGCGGCCTAGCACGAGCCGCCAAGCGTAGATGCGGACGATCTCGCCCGTGTAGAGCGGCGTCAGCAGCAGCACGAGGCCAATACCCTTCCACGCCGTCGACAAGGCCGCGAGAGAGAGCGCCAGCGGATAGCCGAGGGCGGCGGCGAGGACGGTCGTGCCGGCGCCCCAGAGCACCGCCTTGCCGATCAGGATCGCATAGGTCCCGTGGGTAAGGAGCTCGTGCCAGCTCGCGAGGTCGAAGGCGGGCACGAGGTCGAAGTCCTCGACTGTGTAGAAGCTGAAGACGACGAGAACGAGCAGCGGCAGCGCGCAGCCCACCGCCAGCACGAGGGCTACCGGAGCCGCCAGATGGGCACGTCTGAGCGCCAGCTGCATCGGCTCAGGCGGCTCGCGTGATGAACGAACGATTGGCCGCGAGGTCGAGGCCGACCCCTGCCCCGATGGGCGGTGGCGCGTCGCTCGCGTAACGCAGGAGCGGCCCCACCGTCTCGACCTCCACGAGCGAGCGGGCGCCCTGGTAGACGATATGCGAGACCGTCCCGTTGATGGCCGGCGTCGAAGCGGCCGGCGAGAGATGCTCGGGCCGGACGACGAGATAGCCGCTCTCGCCGGTCTCGAGGCCGGGCACGCAGGCTGCCGCGAACAGGCCGAGGGGCGTGTCGATCGCGGCCTGGTCCCGGTTCCGTGGCGCGGATCGTGCCGGGCACCAGAGCCGCCTCGCCGATGAAGTCGGCGACGAAGGCGTCGGCCGGCCGGTCATAGATCTCGGCCGGCGCGCCGGACTGGACGATCCGCCCGTCCCTCATGACGACGACGCGATCGGAGAGCGCGAAGGCCTCCTCCTGATCGTGGGTGACGTAGACGAAGGCGATGCCGAGCCGGCGCTGCAGGTCCTTGAGCTCGATCTGCAGATGCGCCCGCATCTTGCGGTCGAGGGCCGAGAGCGGCTCGTCGAGGAGCAGGATCTGCGGCTCGGCGATGATGGCGCGGGCGACCGCGACCCGCTGCTGCTGCCCGCCCGACAGCTCGTGCGGGAAGCGGTCGGCGAAGGCCCCCATATGCACGGCATCGAGCGCACGCTGCACCTTGCCCTCGACATCCAGCGCGCCACTCCTCAGCCGCAGCGAGAAGGCGACATTCTCGGCCACGCTGAGGTGCGGGAAGAGCGCGTAGGACTGGAACACGGTGTTGACCGGCCGCCGCTCGGGCGGCACCCCGTCGAGCGGGCGGCCGTCGAGGCTGAGGCTGCCGGACGAAGGCTTCTCGAAGCCGGCGATCATACGCAGGATCGTCGTCTTGCCGCAGCCCGAGGGGCCCAGCAGGGTCGTGAACACCCGCTCCTCGATGTCGAGGTCCACGCCCGCCACCGCGACGGCTCGACCGTAGCTCTTGGTCAGGCCGCGCGCGGACAGGAGGGCCGGCGAACCCGCCGCCGCGGCCATGCCTAGGCCGCCTTGACGTCGTTCCAGAGCTTGATCCACTGCGCGTAGTTGGGCGGGGCCACCGGCCACATGAACGTGTCCATGACCGATAGATTGTCGATGAAGATCGCCTCGCGCTTCTCGGGCGAGAGCTTGTCGCGGACGACGCTCGAGGTCGTCGCATAGTTGCCGAGCATCGCGATCTCGTAGGAATAGTCGGGGCCCAGGAGGTAGTTGCCGAACTCGTAGGCGACGTCGACCTTGTCGTCGGGCAGGTCCGCCGGCATGGCGAAGCAGTCGCACCACCCCATGATGCCGGCCTTGGGCTTCGCCATGGCGACCGGCATCTTGTCGTGAAGCTCGTCATAGGGCACGCGCCAGGAGAAGGCGCAGGTGACCTCGCTGGTGGCAAAAAGGTTCGTCAGATCGCCGATGGTCTGCCAGTAGGTGCGCAACAGCGGCTTTTGCGCGATCAGCGCCTTCTTGGCCTCGGCCAGCTCCTCATCGCTCATCGAGAAGACACGCTCGCGCGGCACGCCCACGTAGAGACCGGCAATGGCTATGCTCTCGAGAGCATAGTCCCGCATCGCAAGCTGGCCCTTGTAGCGCCCATCGAAAAGCGTGCCGTAGTCGGGCTCGGTCGCGTACTTGTCGGTGCGATAGATGATCGGGTTCAGGCCCCAGAGATAGGGGATGGCGTAGGTCGTGCCGTCCTTGCCCTTGACGCGGTCGGTGGACTTGAAGGGTGTGTACATCTTCGAGATGTTGGGGATCTTGGAGAGATCGAGCGGCTTCAGCACCTTGGCGTCGATGTAGCGCCAGGCACCGTTGATCGAGGGATTGACGATGTCCCAATCCGAGGCCGAGCCGGTCTTCAGCGCGGCGAACTGGGCGTCCTCGCTGCTCAGGAACGAGAGCCGGATCTTGGTCCCGGTCGCCTTCTCGAACGGCGCCACATATTCGGGCTTGCCGTTCGAGTCCCAGGTGGCCCAGACGAGCTCGGATACGGCGGCTCGCGCCTTGAGCGATGGCAAGAGCAGGCCGGCGCCCACCGCTCCGATCGCGGTGGACAACAAGCGGCGGCGGCTCACGGGCAGACTTGTCATCGCAATCTCCGCGACGGGTGGGGATGGTCACCAGCGTCCCCGGACGCGCTCCATCCGACGACACAGGATTGTTCGGGCAAGGCGCGACTCGGAGAAGACGCAAGATTCGCACAGCCTGCGCTAAGTTCGGCAACGGCCGCACGGAACGCCAGCCAACTCATCGGCTACTCAGACGGCTGGTCGGATGATCACGACCGCCAGCGCCACGATCGCGAGACGGCCCCGGACACGCAGGAGCCAGTCGAGGATGCTGGCAAACGCGCTCATGAGCCGCGGCGGCATGAAGATGGCGCCAAGCACCGTCGCGCCTCCTTTGGGCCCTTCCCTACCGGACGATCTCAAGGCTCGAGAGCGCTCGAGCATCGCGCCTGCCTGACTCCGGAAACCCGCTGTCATGCTGGTAGAGCTCGAGCGCGGAGCCGAACGCCGTCACAGCTCCCATCCACAACCGGATGCCGGTGATCCTCGATCCCGCTGGCGATGGCGACTGGCTCGACGTGGACCGCCCAGACGGCCAAGAGCTGCTGCCACCGTGCCCGGACGACCGGCTCGAGGCCTACCCTGTGAGCGCGCGCGTCAACCGCCCGCAGAACGATGACGCCGCCCTGCTCGAGCCCATCGCCGCTGCGTGAGGAGAAGCATGCGCTGGCAGGGCGTTTCGACCGAAGGATGCCTCTCTGCTCCCTGCCTCCCCAAGCCCCTCAGCATCCGCAGCTCGCGCTTACCGCCCCCCTCGCAGCACTGCTGTCGGCCCTGCTGCTTCGCGCCACGACCCTTTTCGAATGCTCATCGCAACCTCCCGCATCAGCGGCGTTGCGACGACCGATTGAATCCGCCCAGGTCGTCTCGGTCACGCCGATCCTTCGGATCGCAGCCGCCACCGGCGTGCCTTGGCCGGTCAGCATCTTCACCTGCCGCAGCTCGGCTACGATCTCCTCAGGACTGTGCTTCTTCCTGCGTGGCATCGAATGGTCCTCCTCTTCGGCCCAAGCCGACATCTGGGGTGGACCACTTCAACGGGGGCAGGCCAATGGCCCCGCCTGCCAGCAGCATAAGATCTGCAGCGGCAAGAATCGTCAGCTTCGGCATCCGCGCCTCCCCTTCTCCCCGACAATCCGTGTCGCCGACAATCCGTGCGAGGGCGCACGGGGATGGTCGTGCGGGAAGACGGTCGCGCCAAACCCGCTCCCGCGCGGCCGTTGCGGGACGCGCCGGAGCGGGCAGCCCACGCGAAGCCTGCGGCCGCCGCACCGGCCTCGCCGAGTTGTGACCTGGCGCCGCAGCAGGCTTCCCGCGCCCGGCTATCACAGGAACGTTGCTTGCCGGCGCGACACGGGCCGGCTTCACTGGAGCAATGCAGCACCGCTGCAAGCCGCAGAGTCGACCAATCTATTGGACCGCGAGCGTCAAGGGGGATTGCCGATGCTGGATGGAACGCTGCCCCGCCGCCCAGAGGCTTACGACAAAAAGGTGGCGCTGGTACTGCAGGGCGGCGGTGCCTTGGGCAGCTATCAGGCCGGCGTCTACGAGGCCCTTTCGGGAACCGAGTACCTGCCCGACTGGGTCGCGGGCATCTCCATCGGCGCGATCAATGCGGCCATCATTGCCGGCAACGCGCCCGAGGCGCGGGTGGCCAAGCTGCGGGCCTTCTGGGAAGGCATCACCGAATGGACGGCCGGCTGGCCCTCCGATGCGTCCAAGCTCATCTCCCAGTGGCAGCGCCAGCTGAGCGCCCAGGCCGCGATCCTGTTCGGCCAGCCGGGCTTCTTCGCCCCCCAGCCCGCCTATGCCTGGTTGTCGCAGCACGCGCCTACCAGCTTCTACGACACGTCAGCCCTGCGCGCGACGCTGGAGCGGCTGGTCGATTTCGACCGCATCAACGCCCCGGGCGGCGCCCGGTTCAGCGTCGGCGCCGTGAATGCGCGGACCGGCCGCTTCGCCTATTTCGACAGCATCGAGATCACCATCCGCCCCGAGCATGTGATGGCGAGCGGCGCGCTTCCGCCCGGCTTTCCGGCCGTCGAGATCGATGGCGAGCACTACTGGGATGGCGGGCTCGTCTCGAACACGCCACTGCAATACGTGCTCGACTTCGTGCCGCGGCGCAGTCGGCTGACCTTCCAGGTCGATCTCTTCCCGGCCCGCGGCCAGGTTCCGACCGACATGCTGGAGGCGAGCGAGCGGGAAAAGGACATCCGCTATTCCAGCCGCACCCGGGTCAACACCGACACCTTCGCGGAGAAGCACGCGGTGCGCCATGCGATCAACGAGCTGATGGAACGGCTTCCGCCGGAGATGCGCGAGACGCCCGAGGCGAAGCGGCTCTACGCCCTCGGCTGCGTGACCGAGATGGACATCGTCCAGCTCATCTACCGGCCTTTCGTGCCGCAGGGCGCCTCGAAGGATTACGAATTCAGCCGGGCCACGATGGAGGCCCGCTGGCAGCAGGGGCTTTCGGATGCCCAGACGACGCTGCGCGCCGCGCCCTGGCTTGCGCCCAAGCCGCCCGAAGTGGGGGTACGGGTGTTCGATGTGGTCCACGACATGCTGATGGCCAGGAAACACGTCATCGCCGGCGAACCGGACCATCCCGATCCGGCGCCGGTCGCCCAGCCGGCGACGCCGCAAGAGCATCCACCGTCGGAAAAGCGCCCTGCCCGAAGCCGCAAATCCGCCTGACCGGAGGTCGCATCTTGGACATCGCCGACGTGAGATGCAGGGCGCCTTCGCCATGCCGCTGACCAGCCCGTCCTATCCGCGTGGGCCAGCCGCTATACCGATCGCGAGCATCTGGTGATCATCTACCGGACCGACCGCGACGCCCTCGATGCGGTCATGCCCGAGCCGCTCGCCCTCGACGAGCCGCCGGTGCGCGAGGTTCTGCCGGCGACCCATACCTGTCCGACCTCACGGCTGAACCTCGGCACCGTCGTCCATGATTGTCTGAAACCCTGAAGGCGCTAGCCAGCGGGCCAGCGGCTGCCACCGAAATTGAAGAGAGAAAAAGATGTTGCAGGACGAATGCGTGATCGTGACGGGAGCTTCGGGCAATCTAGGCTCGGCCGTGGTGAAGCTTGCACTGGCACAGGGCGCGCGGATCGCCTGCGTCGACCGGTCGATGGACCCCGATTCGCCGGTCCTTGCTGGGATCGACCCCAACCGGCTGGCGCTGCTGCCCGGCCATGACCTGACGAACAAGGCTGCAGCCGATGCCGCGGTGGCAGCAGCGGTGGAGAAATTCGGCAAGGTCACCGCGCTGGTCAACACCGTGGGAGGGTTCCGTACCGGCAACGTCGCGGTCGATGCGCTGGACCAGTGGGACATGATGATGCTTCTGAACGCCAAGGTCGCGATGGTGACGAGCGCGGCGGTGCTGCCCTCGCTGCTCGCGGCCGGGTATGGCAGCATCGTCCATATAGCCGCCCAGCCGGGGCTGAGGGCCGGCGCTGGTCAGTCCGCCTATGCCGCCTCCAAAGCCGCGGTGATCCGGTTGACCGAAAGCCTCGCTGCCGAGCATCGGGGCGACCGGATCCGCGCCAACTGCATCCTGCCCGGCACCATCGACACGCCGCAGAACCGCGCCGCGATGCCCGACGCCAAGCCCGACACCTTCGTGCCACCCGCAAGCATCGCCGAGCTCATCGCCTTCCTGATCTCGCCCGCGGGCGCCGTGGTCACCGGCGGCGCGATCCCGGCGACCGGGCTGGTCTGACCGGGGCGGGGCGATGGGCGATCCGGCCACCACCGCGCTGGAGGTTTATGGCGGCGCAGGTCTGGTCGTGGCGCTGGCCTTTCTGGCTTTCGGCATGGACCGGGTGGATGAGAGCGCGGCCGGCGCCTATGCCGTGCGCCCGCTGCTGTTGCCCGGCCTGGTGATGCTCTGGCCGCTGGTGCTCTGGCGCTGGCGGCAGCTGGAGCGGGCGCGATGATCCGCAGGCAGCGGGCGGTCCATGCCTGGGTCTGGACGGCGCTGGCCGTGCTTCTGCCGGTGGCGGTGGCGGTCATTCTCATGCTTGCCCCCGGAGGCCCGCCCGAGCGGCCGCCGATCCGGCTCGATCCGCCGGCAGGGGGAACGGGCTGATGGGCGTCTCCTACAAGCCCGTCAGCTGGAACCGCACCAAGCTGATCTACGACGCCTTCCTGCTGGCCGGGGTCTTCGGGTATCTGATCGTCTATCTCCGGCTCGGGCCGATGCTCACGCCCGCGGCGGCGGCGGTCACCACGCCGATCTGGAAGATGCGCGCCTTCGGAAGCTGCGCCTTCCTGCATGCTGACGCTGGTTCTGTCCATCGGTCCGCTCGCCCGGCTCGACCGGCGGTTCCTGCCGCTCCTCTACAACCGGCGGCATTTCGGGGTGCTGACGGCGCTGGTCGCGCTCAGCCACGCGATGGCGGTGCTGGCCTGGTATTACGCCTACAGCGCGACGCCGCCGCTCGAGGGGCTTTTCATCGCGAATACCAGCTTCGACCGGATCTCGGGCTTTCCGTTCGAGCTTTTCGGGGTCTTCGCGCTCCTGATCCTGGGCGCCATGGCAGTGACGAGCCATGATTTCTGGCTGTCCTTCCTCACGCCCCCGGTCTGGAAGGGTCTGCACATGCTGGTCTATGCGGCCTATGCCGCGGTGATCCTCCATGTCACGCTGGGGCCGCTTGCGGCGGGCGGCGACAAGGTGCTGCCGGTGATGGTGGCGGCAAGTCTGACCCTGCTTCTGACGCTCCATGTCATGGCCGGCCGGCGCGAGCTGGCGCGGGATGCAGGGTCTGCGCCCGAGGGCGGCTGGATCGACCTCGGCGATCCGCGCGACATTCCCGAGGGGCGGGCGCTGGTCGGCGCCGGCGCGGGGGGCGAGCGGATCGCGGTCTTCCGGCACAACGGCGCGCTTTCGGCGCTGTCGAATGTCTGCTCGCACCAGAGCGGGCCGGTGGGCGAGGGCAAGGTGGTGATGGGCCTCGCGACCTGCCCCTGGCATGGTTATCAATACCGGCTCGAAGACGGCTGCTCACCCCCGCCGTTCAAGGAACGGCTGCGGAAATACCGCGTGAAGATCGAGGGCGGGCGGATTCTGGTGGACCCCGTGGCGCTGCCGCTGGGCACGCACGTAGCGCCGGTGCCGATCCCGGGCGCCGAGGCGGAAGCGGCATGAGCGCGCAGAAGTCCGATTCCTTTTTCGTGGGCTATCTCCGGGAGGTTCCCCCCGCGATCGCCCGGTTCGCGCTGCTGGCGGGTCTCGCGATGGCCGGCGGCCTGATCGGCGCGGCCTTCGCGCTCGCCATCGGCACCGGCGATCCCGGCTCGGGGCACTATTCGAACGATCTGCAGGGCGGGGTGCTGACGGGGGTGATCGATCCCACGCCCTATCCGATCCTGCGCACCTTCCCTGCGCCAGGCGCGCCGGCGCGGGCGGTGCTGCTGGGCGGTCAGATCAAGATGGGGGCGCAGGCGACAGTGGCGAAGGCCGGGGGCGGCGCGGTCACCGTGGGCGGCGTCTTCGTCAAGCGCGGCGATCTGACGATGCTGCTGGTCGGCGGCAACGACGTGAAGCCGGCAACCGCCGCCCCCTTCCAGCCCGCCGCGGCCCAGCCGCTCGGCCGCTGGAAGCTGACGGGCGAGATCTGCGACGGCAAATGCTATGCCGGGTCGATGAAGCCCGGCACCGGCCTCGCCCACAAGGCCTGCGCGAGTCTATGCGTCTCGGGCGGCCTGCCGCCGGTCCTGGTGATGGCGCTGCCGGTCGAGGGCAGCACGGTGGTGCTGCTCGCCGACAAGGACGGCGGCCCGATGCCCGCGGCGCTCCTGCATGTCACCGCGGTCCCGATCGAGATGGAGGGCACGCTGGAGCGCCGCGACGATCTGCTGATCTTCCGGATCGACCCCGGCACGGCGCGGGCGCTGTGAGCGGCCACGGCTCTCCCGCGGGGCGGATCGCCGGCCTCGGCTTTGCCGTCGTCCTCGGCCTGGCCTGCTGGGCGCTCTATGCCCGCGCCGACCGGCTGGTGGGCGGAACGGCTTTCGGCGATCTGGGACTGCTGGTGGCCTTCATGGGCATCGTGGCGATCCTGACCTTCGGCAACTGGCTGTGGACTGGCTTTGGTCCAAAGGCGGATTAGCCATACGCGGTTCCTGCCGACGCGGTCTGCGTTCAAGGTGACACACTGCGCCGCCCCGCTCATCACTCCAGCCCGGGCGGCGTCCGACCCGCCGCTACGGGGCGGACGCCGCCCTCTGCAGCGGCCGTGTCAGCAGCGAGACTGTTTGGACCCTCGCGACCCGCGCGCTGTCCTTCCGCCGAAACGCGCGCGGACCGTGACCCACGAGGCGATGCTCCACCCGAAGGGCTCTTTTGCCCCGAAGGCGGTTTCCATATTGACCCTTCCCGGACCAGGAGCTGGAGTGGGCCCTTCGGGCCGGACGTGATCAGGCGGCGTCTTTGACCGGCCGCCGAGCGTGCTGCTTCTCGTACTGTTCGGGGCTGTGCTCGCGCATCAGCCGCTTCAGCTTCTTGTGGCTCACGACCCAACCCTGCCGACGGAGCGCCGCCCGCATCCGCCGCCACCCATAGGCCTCGAACGCGTCCTTGACAGCATGCGTCGCCTCGACGGGTGCGGTGTCGTCCGCGCTGCCGGCAGGAGTATCGTGGAATGTGGACCTGGCGATGCCCATCAGCCGGCATCCTTCGGCGATGGACATGCCATGGGGCCGGTGATCACGGATGGGCGCCCGCTTCTCGGCCGCCGTCCTTGCCGCACGGCCCCCTTTGAAAATTCGAGCTCGAGCGCCTGCTTGCCGTCGAGCCGCTCAAGCGCAGCGATCCGCGCTTCGTACTCCTGGATCAGGTCGGCTACCTGCATGTCCTCGTCGAAGGCGCCAGCCTCGTACTTCTCCACCCATGCAAGGCGGCGCCTTGCATCGGATCAGGCGCAGCCCGTCCCACCTCGACCCGACGCCGCCCGAGCACGGCAGCGTCGCCCGAAACTCCGACCCACCGGCTGATCTCGCGCAAGACGGATGGGAGGAAACGGGATCAGTATGGTCGCGCGATCGGGACGGCCTCGCGCACCGCGGCGGCCGCGACGGGGCGCGAGCGCCCGACAGGAAGGGCCACATGAGCCGTCTTCGCCGGCACACCGAGAGCCACCTCGTCGACCGCATCGGGTGGCTGAGGGCGGCCGTGCTCGGCGCCAACGACGGCATCGTCTCGACCGCCAGCCTGATCGTCGGCGTCGCCGCGGCGGCAGCGACCCAGGGCGATGTCCTGATCGCCGGTGCCGCGGGACTGGTGGCCGGCGCCATGTCGATGGCCGCTGGCGAGTATGTGTCGGTCAGCTCGCAGTCCGACACCGAGCAGGCGGACCTCGCGCGCGAGCGCGCGGAGCTGGCCGAGAGCCCCGCGGCCGAGCTCGACGAGCTTGCCGAGATCTACGCCAGGCGCGGTGTCGATCCGGCCCTGGCGCGGCAGGTCGCCCGGCAGCTGATGGCGAAGGATGCCCTGAGCGCCCACGCGCGCGACGAGCTCGGGATCTCGGAGATCACCACCGCACGTCCCGTGCAGGCCGCGCTCACATCGGCCGCCACCTTTTCCGTGGGCGCCGCCATGCCGCTGCTCATGGTCGTCGTCTCGCCCGCCGCCGCCCTCGTCCCCATCGTGTCCGCCGCGTCCCTGGGCTTCCTGGCGCTTCTGGGCGCTATCGGGGCGAAGGCCGGCGGCGCCGACGTTCTGCGCGCCACCGCCCGCGTGACGTTCTGGGGCGCCCTGGCGATGGCGCTCACCGCCGGCATCGGCAAGCTGCTGGGCACCGTCGTCTGAGTGCCGGGAGCCGCGCAGGAAAGACGAAAGCCGGACCCGTCGCTGACGCGGCGGCCATGCAGGGGCGAGTGCCACGTGATAGACCGCCGGGCAGGACGTTCGGGAGACAGGCCATGACCACCCTCACCGCCGTCGTCGAGCACGACCCCCAGACCGGCCTCTATGTCGGCATCGTCCCGGGGCTGCCCGGGGCGCACACCCAGGGCGCGACGCTCGAGGAGCTGGTGACGAACCTCGAGGAAGTCGTCGAGCTGCTCCTGGAGGAGGATGGCAGCCTGAAAAACCATCTGCAGCGCTTCGTGGGGGTGCAGCAGATCGAGGTCGCGTGACGTGCCGAGGCTGCCGGTTCTGGGCTTCCGCGAGGTTGACCGGGTTCTCAGGCAGCTCGGGTTTGTAGCGGTCCGGCAAAAAAGGGCAGCCGCGTCTTCTATCGTTATCCCGACGGGCGAACGATCACCGTGCCCCGTCACCGAGGCCGCGACATTGCCCCGCCTTTGCTGGTCGCCGGCCGAGCGGTTCCAGACTTTCAGTAGCCAGCCGGCGGCAGCGATGTTCCGCGCCGTGCCGACGCCCATGTTCCGGCGCGCGATGAAGCCGACCTTTGGCATGCCCAGATGTTCCTGCTGGTGGTTCCTGGACTGCGGGGCCGCATAGGCCGCCACGCCGTCCGCGCTGATCTGACGTATGGCTGCTGCGTCCCGGGCCAAGCCCGTACGGTCGGGGCTGCGGCGATTTAGAGGAACCCGTTCCTCGAGAAGCAGACGCCGTTGGGGATCACGAACTGGAGCGAAGGCGCGAACCGGCCCACCTCGTCCGCCGTCCCGTCCTCGTTGCGCTCGATGAACGCCCAGACCGCATCCTTCCTGGTTCGACGAACGTCACTACCCCTTGCGGCCCGACGGCCATGTGGCGGGCGCCGGGAACGACTGCATAGAGATTGATCCTGAAGCCCGGCGGCAGCTTGATCCCCTCTAAATTCTTGCCGAGCTGTTCGGCGAACTCACCGGTCTGCGGCACGTAGTCGAATGCAGCCACGCCGGTGCTGTTGGCCCGCATGTTCCCGAGCTTCGACTAGTTGTCATCGCCCTGCTTGATAACGCCTACTGCAATGCGCGCCGAAGTCGCCACCGCGTACATGACGATGTTACTCATGGATGCATTCGTTGAGCGGCCATTTAGCAGGGCGTCTTCACATGCGCGGACCCTGTCACTATGACATGCAATGTCGGAGCATGGAAGCCAATTGCGCCCATGGCAATGCTTCAGCGACGAACCCACAAGAGGCTCTGTGGACCGAGCTGCTTCCGACGTCCTCCCCCCGTGCAGCGAATGCAAGGAAGCCGCCGTCGACGCTGCAGGATCGCGAGGCTCGTCATCTCCAGCAGCGGATGCCTTGGCATCCTGCGCCAAGGAGATCGCGCTCCACCTCGACCAGGTTCGGATGGCGCCATGGGCGGCTCGTCCGGTGCCGCCTCCGGGCTGACCGCCATAGGCCAGACAGCGAAGGGCGCCCGCCTTTCCTGGCCGCCCTCCGAAGCCCATCCGGAAGGCCCTGCTCCTCGCTGAGGAGGGCCCTTCCGCCCGACGCGGCCCCGGTCTCGTCGCGGCCCACCCGGCCTGGCAGGGAGCAACGGCGCCCGCCCGCTAGATGGGGGGGGTAGAAAGGCGTATCAATCAAAAAGGGTTTATTTTTCACCGACACGGTGTTACGGTGGGCGAGAGTATCGCCGGAAGAACGAGCTGCCAAACCTCTCCGGTCGCGAGGTAACGGCACGTAACTGGCAACATTCCTTAGGTTGAGGCTGTTTATATTGAAGCAATGACTAAAACACCTGACTAGAGAGTTCTGATATCGTCGTGACGGTGCTCTTCAGATATTAGAGCCGTCTAGCGCCTTTTTGTTTACGGGCGTGAGTGGAATATTGGCTAGAATAAAGGGAACCGGGCGCCGGCTTCTTTAGGTTCTTCGGTGTTCGTTGTTCTCGGGGCCAGCTCTTGAGGAGAGAATCATCTGGCCATGTGGACAGCTGGATCGGTACGGCACGCTGGAGGGTGGAGCAGGCTGCAGGGGCCAGCGGCCATGGAGTCCGTGTCGCAATCCTGCCGTGCTAAGGGCACCGTATCCTTTATCTCAATATAAGAAGCATATTCCGAGTTCGTTCGGCGGTGGCGGTAAGAAAAAGAAAGCAAAGAATCGGGCCGGCCGTAGGTCGTCAACGACGATGAGAGCTGATCGTGCCTCATGGCGCCATCACAGGCTTTCCAACGTCGGATCTTCGGCCCGCGGCCCAGAAGTCGTCACATAAACCGACGCACAAGGGGACACGAGACCATGCCGCTGCAAGAAGGCTCTATGCCACAGCAATCCTATCGTCGGCAGCTGCTGCGCGGCGCGGCGGCCATCGGGAGTGTAGCCGTCGGAGCCACGCTCGGCCTTCTGCCGCGCACCGCTCTCGCCTGCCATACCTATGTGAGCTCGGTGGACGGCGCCAAAGGCTGCGGGGCCTATACGCGCGACCTGGCCAGCCAGGGCAGCAGCAGCTCCTCGAGTAGCTCGGGTTCTGGCAGCTCGAGCTCCTCTTCCTCGAGTAGCTCGGGTTCGGGCAGCTCGAGCTCCGGCACGGGTTCGTCGACAGGCTCTGGCGGTTCCACGACCACCACCTCGGGCGCCGGCCCGGGCACCCCGTCGACCAGCAGCTCCGGCCTCGACACGACCCTGTGCTTCGGCGGCCAGTATCTGGGCTGCCCGCTCTACTCCGCGTCGAAGGCACCCAACGGCTACTGGGACAAGCACGCCTATCGCTTCGTCGCCGAGTACACGGGGACCGTGAAGACCGTGCGCTGGGAGAACCGCACCGGCACCGGCTACAGCGTCGGCACCGGCGGCACCATCCAGCTCTCGATCCAGACCGACAACGGCGGCTACCCCTCGGGCGTCAAGCTCGGCACCACCGCCGCCTACGCCAACGCCGCGAGCCTCGGCAAATTCCCGGTGCTGCCCTTCACCACCCAGCCACAGCTCACCTACGGCACCACCTACCATATCGTCTTCGAGCAGCTGACCCCGAACGTCGGCAAGGTCTCGGTCAACGACCTCCACGACTGGACGCCACCGCCGGACGGGCTCGTGATCTTCCCGCTCCTGAAGAGCAAGCTCGCGAGCATCCGCTACGAGAACAATGCCTGGCGGGTGATGCCCGGCTACATCCCGATCTACGAGCTCGTCTACACCGACGGCGTCGCCAAGGGCCAGTCCTGGATGGACGGCGGGCGCGGCTGCTTCCAGAATATCGGCGGCGGCAACGTGGCTCGTCAGAGCTTCACCATGTACGACAGGGCGGCCGCCACGATCTACGGGGTCTATTTCGCCTTCTTCCGCACCGGCACGGTGGGCCCGGTCACGATCAGCCTGACGAACTCGGGCGGCAGCGCCCTCTCGACGGCCACCATCGACGGCGACCAGGCGAGCATCTCCACGCAGGGCGACAACGCGCCCGTGCATTGGCTCTACGCCCCGATCGGCCCCACCACCTTCGCCACAGGCGGCAAGTACTACGTGAAGTTCCAGGCGGCGGCCGGCTCCACGCTCAACGCCATGCCGAGCACGGACGGCTACTTCTACGGCTTCGCCAACAAGGCCGGCGTCTACGTCAACCGTGGCGCCCAATACAGCACCAGCGGCGGGGCAAGCTGGACCTCGTGGCCGATGCTGGGCGGCCGGGTCAGCAACTGGGTGAGCCTGCCGGTCTTCCTCAAGACCTTCGCCTGACCCGGCCGGGTATTCGGCAGGCGAGACCACGGGCCCGGCTACCGGCCAAGGCGGTAGCCGGGATGGACGGGACGGACCGGCAAGCTGCTGCTCTCGCTCGTGCTGGCTTGCTCGCACGAGGCCACGCAAAGCGCCGGGCGGCTGCCACGATGGCGGTGAGCGCGTCGACCGTCCCGTCCGGAGAGGATCGGCGACAGCCCTCGAGCTCTCCTGACTAGGTTGGATCGGTCCGTGGACCGCCTCCATCGAGGAGGCGCTCCGGAGCCGAGCTTCGTCCATAGCGCGCCTTCCCGCTCGCTGGTCACCACTACACCGTCGCGCCTCTGGATCCAAAGGCTTCCTCCCTAAGGTGTATCGCCTTCAATCATATGTCCGGAGCGGCCTGTTGCCGGACCGACAGCAGCAGATCCGGATCGCGGCGATTGCCCGCCTCGCCAAGTCCCCGTCGCGCGCCCAATACTTTTTACTCGACGCATGGTCGACATTCCCCGCGGCTGCAACATTGCGACGCCAGCGGCGTCGATGCGACGCCGCCGACCGAATGTTCGGCAGACATGCGATTACACCCAACGACTCGCGCGCTCCCCCTTCCGATCCCTGGCGCCCCACGCGACGCCTTTCCTATAGTGAAGGATGTGGAAGTGCCCACAAGGGCACTCTCGCAGGGCGGCCGTTACGCCATCACCAACGAGGTGAGCGGCGGGGTCGGTAACTCAGAACAGGCGTGACGGGCCACAATGACTTCCGCCGTCCCATATGGGAGAGAACGGAAATGACGATCCTGAAGACGCTCGTGGTCGCGGGTGCGGCCCTCGCCATCTCCGCCGGGGCTGCCATGGCGGCTAGCCATGGCGGCAGCTTCAACGGCAACGGCAACGGCAACGGCAATGCCGGTAGCTTGAATGGCAACGGGAACGGCAACTTCAACAAGGGCAGCTACAACGGCAACCTGAACGGCAACGCCAACGGCTATCAGGACAGCCGAGGCCACCTCCACGGCGGGAACGGCAACGGCAACCTCAACGGCAACTTCAACCACGGCAGCTACAACGGCAACGTGAACGGCAACGAGAACGCCGGCAACCTCAACGGCAACCTCAACGGCAACGGCAACAGCGGTGGTTGGGGCCGCCGGTAGAGGAGCCGACAAGGGCGACAGTGGCGTCCTGAAGCGTCGCTATCGCTGAGCAAGTCGACCGTCCCCCACGGCATGCCGTGGGGGACGGCGCCCTTCGGGCCAACCGACGGAGAAGAAACGATGATGATCAGGCGCGATCTGTTGCTGTCGGCGGCAGCCGTGGCTACGACGGCGCTCCTGCTCGCCGGGCCCGCCGCGGCGGGCTCCAAGTCCTCGGGCGGAGGCCTCTCGTCCTTCGCCAACGGCGCGTTCGCCAATGGGAGTGTCGGCTTCAACAACAGCGGCACGGGCAACGTGGGCAACAACAACTCCGGAAACGGCAACATCGGCAACAACAATGGCGGCCTCGGTAATGTAGGCAGCCTCAACGGCACCGGTAACGCCGACTCGAGCAGCGGCAATCACAATGTCGGAAGTGGCAACGGAAGTTTCAATTCTGGCGCCAACAACGGCAATAACAATATCGGCAGCTTTAACGGAAGCGGAAACGGCGGCAGCAACAACGGCAATAACAACCTCGGCAGCGCGAACGGGAACTTCAACGGCCGCAGCAGCACTGGCTCAAACAACGGCTTCAATAACGGAAACAATAACTTCGGTAGCGGCAACGGAAACTTCAACGGCAGCCACAGCACCGGCAATAATAACGGTAGCAGCAACGGTAACAACAATTGGGGAAGCGGCAACGGAAACTTCAACGGCCGCGGCAATGTTGGCAGCAACAACGGCAGCTCCAACGGCAATAACAACTTCAGCAACGTGAACGGCAACGGCAACGGCAACGGCAACAATTAGCGGCGGCGGTGACTTCGTGCCCCTGACGCGGCCATCGGCCCTGCCATCCGGTCGGGCGACGTGCGCCGCGCAGGGGAGAAAGGAACGTGTGATGAGAATGCAGAGGCTCTTGCTGCTCTCGGCTGCGGGCGTGGTCGCTGCGAGCACAGCCGCGCTGGCCGGGGCTCTCGGGCCCGCCCAGCCCGGGACGCGTTCTGCCCAGCCCTTGACCCTTGCGGCCGCCGCAGGCTCCGAGGAGAACGGCCTGGCCCGGCTCCTCGAGCTCTTCGGGTTTCAGAGCCACCAGCCGGAAGGCTCCGACGCGAGGGGAGCCGGTCGCGGAAGCGGCAATGTCGGCTCCGGCAATACCGGGCTGGGCAATGTCGGCACGGGCAACACCGGCAGCGGCAATGTAGGCGGCGGCCGGACCGGCAACGACACCGTCAGCGACGCCGGCAGCGGCAACAACAACGGCAACAACAATTCCGGTAACAACAACGGCAACAACAACACGGGCAACGACAACGGGAACGGCAACTCGACGAGCGGCAACGGCAACGGCAACTCGACGAGTGGCAACGGGAACGGCAGCGGCGGCGGCTCCGGCGGTGGCGCCGGCGGAAGCGGCAACGGCAACGGCAACGGCAACGGCAACGGGAATAGCGGCAACGGGAACGGCAACGGCGAACGGGAACGGGAACGGGAACGGCCGTTGAGAGAAGCGGGCCCGCTGCGCCCGCTCGTCCGCGCAAAGGAGATCATCGGCGATGCTCACCTTGTCCTCGAGCGACCGGCCGACTCCTCGGGTGCTCGGCTCTGCCGGGCGCGACGTGGACGGCCGGGCTGGCTCGGAGATGTGCCGCCCGAGCTGGCTGCGTCTCGTCGCCTCGGGCTTCCTGGCCTCGCTCATGGCCGCCTGCGCCTCGGGGCCACCGCCGCCGACAGCGACAGAGCGGGACCTCGCCAAATATCGGACGCTGTCCAACTACCGCGCCCTTGCCGTCACGGGGGCGAGCCTGAGCACGGAGCACTATGTTTACGCGTGGAGCCTGGGCGCCGACTCGATCGATGGTGCCGCCAAGGAGGCCATTCGGCTCTGCGCCAGCCACCAGGCGACGACGACGTTGCCGGCCTGCGAGCTCTACGCCATCGGCAACATCGTCGTCGCCAAGGCGAGCCCGGCCGAGCGCGAGCTCGCCGACTGCATCTACATTCTCAACCCGTCCGCCAAGTCGTTGGACGACCCCTTCGCCCCGCTGTGCGAGTCTGCGAAGACCATCAGGCTGACTCTCCCCAGCACGTCAGCTGCCCCGGTCGGCGGGACGGTCCTGATGAGCGAGTTCGTCAGCTCCGATGACGGCTCCCGGGGCCAGGCGGTGCCGGCGGACCTGTCCGGGTCCGCCGACCCGTCCGCGCCGGGTGCGGTCCTGCTGACCGCCGAGGCGGTCCGGGACCAGCTTGCGGGTAACACCCTGGCGGTCGCGGGCTCGAGCTATATCTATCTCAAGCCGGACGGCACGGCCGTCCTGCGCACGGCCGGACCTTCGGTCGGCCCGGGCCTCGGGCATTGGCGGGTCAACGCCGATGGGTACTACTGCGCTCGCTGGCCGAAGGTCGACCGGGGCTACGAGACCTGTCGTCCGATCGTGCCGAAGGGCAACGCTTACGAGATCGGCGATCTCTCAGTGACCGTCATCAAAGGCAACGCCTTTGGCCTGTAGCTCGATCCCGCCCCTCCGGCGGCGACGCTCCCGGGATCAGATGATCGTCGGCCATTGCCACGGGGTTCGGAAGTGAGAGGAGGAGGGCGGCTTGGGTACGGTTGGCTGCGCCGAGCTTCTCTCGGATACGTCGGACATAGATCTTGACGGTGGATTCCTGGAGTCCCAGCGCACGCGCGATGATCTTGTTGGACTCCCCGTGGCGGAGCCGGTCGGCCACGTCCTTCTCGCGACTGGTCCAGGATTGCGGCGGCGGCCATGGGACGTCATGCATGGCCGATCCACGGGCCGGGCCGGCGGGCGGGCTTGGCGGCGGCGGCGATGCCGGCACGATCTTCGGGAAGTATTCTCCCCCCGCAAGGACGAGCTCGAGGGCGCCCACGGCAACCTCCGGCCGCAACGAGGTCGGCAGATAGCCCTGCACGCCCGCGGCGATGGCGCGCCGTATCTCGTCGGCCTCGTCGTGATCCGAGATCAGGACGAGGGGCGTGTCTGGCAGGACCGCGCGCAGCGCGTCGACCTCCGCTGCCGCCGCCGGATCGACGCAGGAAAAGCCGCCGAGGTCCAGGACCGCGAGCCTGTAGCGCTCGGTGGGGAGCTCGCCTGTCAGATCAGCGGCGGCCAGTCCCTCCACCACGAGGGCATGTCGGTTGAGCGCTCTCAAAAGGCCGATTGTCGCCATTCGCCGCAGTGGATGAGAATCGATCACGAGATATCGCGACCTCGTTCCCTTAGGTCCCGTTCGCGCAGTCATATCTGGCGCCCAAGCTATCGGATGCCGCGGGCTACCCTTCTCGCGCGCTCTTCTTTGACGGGTCACACTAGAGCCGAGAGGAAGGGCGCTCTCCGGCACCTCATTTTCTTGATCAGCGTTCAACCCTATCAACCGGCCTAACGTCGCATGGGCGACTGTCAGGCGCCTACGGAATGCGAAGCCGCATCGGACTCACCTCGTTTCTTGTGGTTTAAGCCCCATTTGCCTGCCCTCGGATACGCTAGCAGTAATTATCCCCTGGGCAAAGTCACCTGGACGAATCTTCACCGCCCTCGCCGGGGCTGATTTCCATCCCTGCGGGATGTCCTTTTGTCCCGTCGCGCTCGTCTTCCGAAAAGTGCGGGGTTCTCCTCATGTTACGGCAACCGTTCTCACCTCTTAGGTGATTTCTAGCCACCACACGCTTCCCGCGCCGAGACGAGAAAGAATAACAAACAGCAACAAGGTGTAGCAGGGTACCGCTGCGGCGGGTGGCCATGAAGCATCGACGTGGCCGCCCTCCCGCGCAACGTGGACCCGGATCTCTCAAGCGGGATCTCGAAGCGCGACCAGCCTGGTCTCCAAAGGAGTAGATCTATCGATAGTAGTCGGCGCGCTCCTGCAAGCGCCGACCGTCACTGGCGAAGCTCGGCCTTGGGATCTCTCAGAAGAAATCACGATCTGCCGCTCCTGCTATGCTGGGAGTCGAGATGGGTTGCGGGACATGGGCCGGGCGCGATGAGGCAGCCGGCGACGGCGGGGCACGAGCGGCTGCTCAGGCGAAGACGAAGTCCTGCGCATGGAGCGTGACCGGCGTCAGCAGCAGGCTCTGCACGAGCACCGCATTGTCGGCATGATGCACGTGCTGTCCCCTGTCGCCGGGGCTGTCGAGCTCGACCGTCACATGCGCGGTGCCATTGTCGGCGATCGTCAGCTGATCGAAGCTCTTTAGGTGATATTCGCGCACATCGAGCTTGTCGATGCCGGGCTGAAAATCGAAGATCGTGTCCAGCCCGCTGTGCGGCCCGAAGACGAAGGTGTCGGCGCCGCCGGTTACCGCTCCCTGGACGAGGGCAAAGTCTCCCCAGAGGCCGTCATTACCCTTCCCGCCGACGAGAACGTCGTCGCCACCCTTTACGGCGACCGATGGGCTGAGCTCGCCGGCGCTGTAACCGTCGCCCCAAAGAAGATCGTCGCCGCTCCCTCCGTCGAGCTTGTCATTCCCGCCATGCGCTGATCCCGACAATTGGGCGGCGTCGCCAAAGAGATTGTCCGCTCCCGGCCCGCCGTGTAAGCGGTCGTCGCCGCCCCGGGCATGGTCGGACAGAGCGAAGGCGTCGCCGAAGATCTCGTCACCGCCCGATCCGCCCTGCAGCCTGTCATTGCCGCCCTGGACGTGGCCTCCGGCCTCGTAGCCGTCGCCGAAGAGCCTGTCCGGGCCACCGTCACCGAGGAGGCGATCCCCACCGCCGGCAACCAGATCCGCAAGCTGATAGCCGTCGCCGAAGAGATTGTCCTGCCCACCACGGCCGTCGAGCTGATCCCTGCCACCCTGGGCCTGGCCCGACATCTCGAACGCATCGCCGACTAGATTGTCATTGCCCGCGCCGCCGTCGAGCCGGTCGCCACCGCCGCGCGTGAGCCCCGACATGGTGAAGGCGTCGCCCAGCAGGTTGTCCGGACCGGCGGCGCCCAAGAGCAGATCGTCGCCGCCGCGCGCGGAGTCCGTCATCGTGTAGGCGTCGCCGTAGACGGTGTCCTGGCCTCCGCCGCCGACAAGGACATCCGCGCCTCCGTGAGCAGCCGCGGTGATCGTGTAGGCATCGCCGGAGAGGAAGTCGTCGCCGGCCCCACCAAAGAGCAGGTCGTCGCCGCCACCGGCCTTGCCGCCGATCACCCAGGCATCGCCGACCAGCGTGTCCGTGCCGCCGAGGCCCGCGAGCAGATCGTCGCCGGCATGCCCCTTGGGCAGCGACCCACCGATCTCCGGCAGCCCGTCGGGATTCCCTGCCGTATAGGGATCGCCCACGATATAGTCGCCCGTAGGGCCGCCCAGCAGCCAATTGTCTCTGCCAGGGTAGCTGGCCGTGCCACCGATGATGATCGCCATGGCGGTCCCCCCCTGCGCGCCGTCCCCTGCCGGCCGCGGCCTCGGACCCGCGTCGACTGGCTGGCGTTTCGCGCCCGCGCCGCTTTTTGTTCCCCTAGGTAGGGGACAACATGATGCAGGATCCCGCATCAGTTTTGCATCACGTCGTGGTTACCAGCGCGGCCCCTGCCAGGCAAGCCTCGTCGCCTCTCGGCGGACGGCCGTCATTCCCGGCGATCACCGGCATACCGACCCGGCACAAGGAGGCGCTCTTCCCTGGCTCGCCACCCAACAATTCGCGAGAGCGTTGCGCCCGAAGGCGAGACCGCCTAAAACTGCCTGCGAGAGGGCTTCTTCACGGTTTCACCGGAGCATCGTTAAAGTAACTCTGACCCTGGTCGGCCTTTTCGTCGTTCCACCGTGTAGTTTCGGAACGGGGAGCGTCATTCTGACCGGAGTTTTCGTGGTTTTTATTCTCTGATTTTTTATCATGTAAACCCAAATGCGTCATTTCAATTTAATTACTTTCCTATGCTGACTCCCTTGATGCTTCACGTGCCGAGGCTGGATCGGTTGGCGTGGTGCTCACGTACTTCAACACGATGTCGGTCGCCACTCCATCCCGCCTCTTGCCGAGCAGCCCCGCATCGTCGCGAAGGTGGATGCGCTGGTAGCCCTCTGCGACCGGCTGAAGCCAGCCTCGCCCCCACCGACACCATCCCGCCGCCTCGAAGCCCCTTCTCCACGACGCGCTGGCTCCGAACATCCAGGAGTTGAGGGCCGCGGAATGACCCCCGACCTCGCCACCTCCCCTGCCTTCTTCGACCTCCTGACCCACAGCTTCGCCCGCCTCCTCGGCCGCCCGCTCGTGCCCGACGGCCGCGACGCCGCCTGGCTCTACGACGACGCCCCCTTCGTCGTCGTCGCCCACGACACCGCCTCGGATCCCCGCTTCGTCCACGCCAACCGGGCAGCACAGGCCTGCTTCGGCTACGACTGGCCCACCTTCACCTCCCTGCCCTCCCGCCTCTCCGCCGAGGCGCCCGACCGGGCCGAGCGGCAGGCGCTCCTGGATGCCGTCGCGCGCAACGGCTTCATGACGGGCTATCGCGGCCTGCGCATCGCCTCCTCGGGCCGGCGCTTCTGGATCGAGGACGGCATCGTCTGGGAGCTTTTGGACCGGGACGGCGTCAGGCAGGGCCAGGCCGCGACGTTCTCGAGCTGGCGCGACGTCTAGCGCCGGCAAGCAGCGCGGCGCCCGGCAGGACAGCGACCAGCGCCGAGGCGCCGACCACCATTCAGCGCCACATCCCGGTCTCGTCGTAGCCGACGATCTCGTCGGGCCCACGCTTGTCGAGGTCCGGCAGGGTGGCGCAATGGCGGCCGATCTCCATGAGCCGCTCCGCGAGCTGCGCGGTCCCGCCGCTCGGCCAGCTCTCTCCCACTCATCCCCGCGGAGGCGGGGACCCAGTTTCCACCCTCTTGACCAATTACAGTTGAGAGACTATAGTCCTTTCCATGTCTCTCCCCCTCCCCATCCGCGTCGTCACCGGTCGATGGTCTCCATCCGCCGCCGCGTCGGCATGCGCGTGGCGGCGGGGCTGCCCTTGAAGCCCGTGGCGATGGCCGAGCGGCTGAGCGAGGTCGAGGCCGACGCACTGCTGGACGATGCCGACTTTCAGGGCCTCGTTGATGCCTATCGCACCTTCATGGACCTGCCGGCCGCCCTGCGCCGGAAGCGCCTGGTCGATATCGCCTTCTGCGAGCTCGAGGCGGCAGCGCTCGACGGCGACATCAAGGTCTGCTGCTTTCTGCTGAAGGAAGACCGGCTGCGCCGCTGCCCGGCCGAGACCCTGGCGGACGCGCTCGAGGCGCGCATGGCCGCCATGCCGGCACCACCTCCTGCCCCACGGCCGGGCGGAGCGGGCCAGCCGCCCAACCCCGACGAGGGGCCGCGCTGGTGCGCCGAGGGCGCCGGCCGCATCGCCGACGCGATGCTGGGCGACCTCGCCGCGGCACCCCTCCCCCCGGACCCGGCGCCTCCGCAGCAGGCACCAGCAGACGACCCGCAGGTCGAGCCCCAGGCTCCCGCAGCGGATGCCGCGACCGGCCGGGCCGGGCCATCTCGTCCCGTCTCAGCCCCAGCGCTGCTCCGGCGCGAGCTCGCCGGCAGCGCCTCCGGCATGGCTTTCGGCATCGACGCGCGCATCCGCCACGCCGACGCTCACGACCCCGGCCCCCAGGGCCGCCCCTGGCGCGCCCAGGCGCCGCCGCGCTAGCCGGCACCCCCGCCCGACCTTTTTTCTGTCGATGACCACTGCGGATCTTTGCCGGCCTGCCCGTTGCCGCTCGTCTTCTTTCGACATGGGGGGCAGCAGCGGACCCGGCATCACGTCACCAGGATCTGGCTGTCGCCCTCGCGGCGACGGCCCGTGGCCGCGTCGCCGTCCTGCGCCGGCGCGGCTCGCTGAAACGCTTGAGGGAGATGATGGATCGATCGTCAGCCATGATCCGCGCGACCGAGGCGCCGGCCCCAGGGAGCACCGCCCCCTGAGGCCGTGCCCAATCTTTCAGGCGCTGCCGGCGGTGCCGCTCTGGGCCAGGAGCATCCTGAGCACGAACTGCAGGATGCCGCCATGGCGGTAGTACTCGACCTCGTCCAGCGTATCGAGCCGGCACAGAAGTTTTATCTGTTCCTTCGTGCCGTCCTTGCGGGTGATGGTGACGTTCGCCTCCATGCGCGGCTTGAGGCCGGCCTCGAGGCCCTCGATGTCGAGCACCTCGCTGCCGTCGAGCGCGAGGCTCTTGCGCGTCATGCCGTCCTTGAAGGTCAGCGGCAGCACGCCCATGCCGACGAGGTTCGACCGGTGGATGCGCTCGAAGCTCTCGGCGATCACCGCCTTCACGCCCAGAAGAAGGGTACCCTTCGCCGCCCAGTCGCGCGACGAGCCGGTGCCATATTCCTGGCCGGCCACCACCACGAGCGGCACGTTGCGCCTCGCGTACTCCATGGCCGCGTCATAGATCGACATCTCGGTGCCGTCGGGCTGGAGAATGGTAAGACCGCCCTCCTTGCCGGCCAGCATCTCGTTCTTGATGCGGATATTGGCAAACGTGCCCCGCATCATGACCTCGTGGTTGCCGCGGCGCGAGCCATGAGAATGGCTGGGGCTTTGCACCCGAATGCCGCCGGTCCGACTTCCTGGACTCTGCCGTCTATGACGGCGCTGAGGGGCACAGCTTCTGTGGTTTCGTCAATGAGGTGAGCACCAGCGTCGAGAACAGCGACGCGGCGGCATGGATAGCGGCGGTTTCCTTCGCCGCCGCCCAACATCTCACCATGCCTCCCGCTTGGCTGATGGCAGGCTTCCGCCGCAACGATCTGAGCGACACGCTCGACGTCCGCTACCATTTCGATCCTGCTCTGGCAGGCATGCCCGCAAGGACAGACGGCTTCGGCGGCGACTGGTCGCGCGCCCGCATCTATGGCGCCACCTCGGCCAGCAGCGCAGGGCGCGCGGTAAGTGGGCTGGCCGAGCACGCGATGTTCTGGCGCGCGCCGCCAGGCCAGGAACCGGCTGCGAGCCCCGCCACACAGCCGCTGGCTGACATCGTGAACGATCTGCGCGCCTGGCACACGCACATGCGTTATGCGGTCGAGCTGGGCTTCGAGAACAGGGCTGCGGCGCTCTCCGAAGTGCCGATGCCGTGGACCCCGGCCGACCAGATGTTCCACCCGGAGCTTGCCCTCAGGCTGACCGCTCTGGGGCAGTTGGCGGCGGCCGAAGTGCTGCCGCCAGAGGACTATGCCCGTCAGCGCGCGATTGCCGAGGATCTCAGGGCCCCTGCCGCCGGGCATCGCTGGACCGCCGAGCAGTTGACGGCGTTCAAGGCGGCCACCGACCAGGTCAGCGGCGCGATTTCCTATTTCGGCTCGGACCTGAACTATACGGGCTCGATCCAGAACGCGAGCCAGATCTGGGCCCTCGATCAGGTCCTGGACGGCATCCGCTATACGACCCTCGAATATGTTTGGCAGCGGCTGGGCCCGCGGCGATTGGCGACCGACCAGCCAGTCGTTTTGCCTGGAGCCGGGCATGCACGGTAGCGCAGCTCGGAGGCAGGGAGCGGCCATGACGCGTCATCTGATTCTGTCGGCCGCTCTGGGGCTGACCTTGCTGCTGGGCGTCAAGCCCTCGGCCAGCCATGCCGAGGGGGCGCCTGCCATCGGGGCCGAGCTTACCGGCTGGGTCGACTTTGCCGGCAAGCAGGTGGCGCTGCCCGAGGGCAGCTGGACGCTGGTGGCGCGCAGCTATTCCGCGGTCGAGCGGATGACCACCGACGCCTATGGAGCGATCAAGACTTTGATCCTGTTCCACCGGACGGGCCAGGTCGTCGATGCGTTCGTGGCGGCCAGCCACAACGTGGTACCGATCGAGGAGGGCTGGGGCACGGCCAACGAGTGCCTGGGCGAGGACGTCGAGCTGACGACGATCGTCAACTACGACGCGGCAGGCGCACACACCTTCTGCGGCTTCGTGGCGCCGGTACGCAACGTGGTCACGCCGGAGTCGCCCGACGCCTGGCGGGCGGCCGCCGTCTACGGTCGGGCGCAGGGCCTGGTGCCGGCCCGAGAATGGCTGATGGCCGGCTACCGGCTGAGCGACCGCCACGAGGTGCTGGACGTCCGCTACCACTTCAACCCGGTCCTGCGACCAGCGGCGCCGCCCGGAAGCGACGAGTTCGACGCCGAGTTGGATGGCTGGCTCGAGCGCATGCGGGAGTTGGTGCGGCTGGGCTTCTACAATGGCCTGGCGGGCGTAGCGCCGATGCCGATGCCCTGGACGGTGGCTGCCGCCGGCCCCTCGCCGGTGGCCCGCGACAAGCTCGAGCGCCTGGCCGCGCTGCGCCTGGCCGGCGTGCTGGACGAGCACCAGTATCAGGCTCAAAAGGCCCTGCTCGAGAGCCAGAGTCCACGTATCGTGGCGACGCCGATATCCAACGAGGCGCTCTCGCTGATGAAGACCGTCGCCGAGGCGGTGACCGCCGCGGCACCGACCTATGTCGGCAATTTCCTCGTCCTGCAGGACGCCGGCTCCGCTGCCCAGCTCCTGGGCATCCAGACCGTCGTCGACCTCGCCCATGACTTCGGGCTCGAGTGGGCCTGGAACACCTACGGCCCCCAGCGTCTCCGCGAGGCACCGACGATCGACCTGCCCGTGGCCGGCGCGTTGCCGCAGGGCACTCCCTGAATGCGTGGCAGGGCTCCCGGCCTCGCCCAACGGAACTTGGCCGATCGCCGGCCATCGGCCGTCGCGGCATCGAGGCTGCTGCCTGGCTGAAGGGGCCCCTGGCACGTCCTTGCCGTTTTCCAAGTTGGGGTAAGGGGCTCTTTACCCCTGCAGGGCAAGATGCACGCGACTTCGAGGCCACTTGCGGGTGTCGCGCATGGAACTTGCTCACGGAGCGCCCTCTCCCATCGGCGGCTCTTGGCCACTGGCCGCACCCGATCGGGTGACGGTTGCGGCAACGCCGCTCCATGTCCTCGGCCGCAGCGAGGCTCGATGCATCGACCTGCCTCGCGGCCTGCCCGGATTCCCGGGCGTGAGGGAGCTCGCGCTCAAGGCGTTACCAGGTGGCCGGGCCGACCTGATGCTGCTCGCGTCGCCGAAGGGCCAGCCATGCTTCGTGGTTCTGCCGCTCATGGCGCCGGACCTGGTCTACGGCCGAGGAACGATCGCGGCAGCGGCCGGTCTGCTCGGCATGGAGCCGCAGGATGTGAGCGTCTTTGCGATCGTCACCCTCCAGCGAGGTGCGGAGGGGCTCAGCGGCGCCCCGAACCTCAGGGCGCCCCTGCTCATCGACATGGCCAGGGGCCGTGGCGAGCAGATGACGCTGGCGCCTGCTGTGCCACACGAGAAAGGCGATCCCGCCGGCCCCGAAGCCTGAGCCGCCCGGTGCCGGCGCGCAGCGGCCGGACACACGGTAGCCTGTGTGCCTCTTCGACACGGGACCTCCTCGGGGCCCGAGGGCCCGTCGGGGTATGGCGGATGGCCTGTCGGATGGCAGATGTGCCGTCGCCCGGCGCGACGCTCCTTCGACCGGCGGGCTTGACGGTCGATCGGCGCTGTTGCTGTCCTGGCCCGAGCGGTAACGAGGATGACGGCAGGGAGGCGAGCATGGACGTCACACCACAGGAGATCATCCAGACCCTGGGCCTCCAGCCTCATCCCGAGGGCGGATGGTTCGGCGAGACCTTTCGCGACGTCGGCACGGACGGCGGGCGTGGCCACGCGACGGCGATCTACTTTCTGCTTGAGGAGCACCAGCGATCGCACTGGCATCGGGTCGATGCGACCGAGCTGTGGCTGTGGCACGCCGGGACGGCCCTCCGGCTCGAGCTGGCCATCTCCGGGAAAGACCGACAGATGATCGAGCTCGGCCCCGACCTGGGTCGCGGCCAGCGGCCTCAGGTGACGATCCCCGCGGCCGCCTGGCAGTCCGCGACACCCCTCGATGGCTGGGCTCTCGTGTCCTGCGTGGTGGCACCGGCGTTCGAGTTCGCCGGCTTCGAGCTGGCGCCGGAAGGATTCGAGCCTGAGTGAGAGTTGGGCACAGCCGCTCGGCCTGAGCGATGTCGTGCGTCGCGGCGGGATGCCGGGAGCCTGCTGACCGATCGTTGCGCCCAGCCTGCGACCACATTGTCCGTCGAGCCAAGACCGCGGTTCATCCCGGGCGGGGGGCCTGCTAGACGAGGAGCATGCTTCAGCCAGCCACCAACGTCGCCGAGTACAGCGTCAGCGAGCTCGCCTTCGCGCTCAAGCGGACGGTCGAGGATGTCTACGGGCTCGTGCGCGTCCGGGGCGAGCTGTCGGGATTCAAGCGCGCCGCGTCCGGCCACCTCTACTTCTCGCTCAAGGACGACAAGGCGGTGCTGGATGCGGTGTGCTGGCGTGGCACCCTGCCCCGGCTCGGCTTCGAGCCGGCCGACGGGCTCGAGGTCGTCTGCAGCGGCAGGCTCACCACCTTTCCCGGCCGCTCCAAGTACCAGATTGTCGTCGAGCAGATGGCGCCGGCCGGTGTCGGCGCCCTCATGGCGCTGCTCGAGGAGCGCCGGCGAAAGCTCGAGGCCGAGGGGCTGTTCGATCCGGCCCGCAAGAAGCCGCTGCCCTTCCTCCCGGACGTGATCGGCATCGTCACCTCGCCCACCGGAGCGGTGATCCGCGACATTCTTCATCGCCTGGCCGAGCGCTTCCCGCGGCGCGTCCTGCTCTGGCCCGTCCTCGTCCAGGGCGAGGGCGCTGCCGATCAGGTGGCGGCAGCGATCCGCGGCTTCGACGCCCTGCCGGCCGGCGGCAAGGTGCCGCGCCCCGACCTCCTGATCGTCGCCCGCGGCGGCGGGTCGATCGAGGATCTCTGGGCGTTCAACGAGGAGGCCGTGGTGCGGGCCGCGGCCGAATGCCGGATCCCGCTCATCTCGGCGGTCGGCCACGAGACCGACACGACGCTGATCGATCTTGCGAGCGATCGCCGCGCCCCGACGCCGACGGCGGCGGCCGAGATCGCCGTTCCCGTGAGGAGCGAGCTTAACGGGCGCGTCGCGGAGGCCGGCCTCCGGAACGACACCGCCGTCCGACGCCTCCTGCGCGATCTCGGGCGCGAGGTCGAGGGCCTGCGCCGCGGCCTGCCGGAGCCGCGTCAGCTGCTGGGCATGGCGGCCCAACGGCTGGACGATCTGGCGGAGAGACTCCGCCTGCGGACGCCCGTCGAGGTCGTCCGGGCCCAGACCGAGCGTCTCGGCAATCGCGGCATGCGACTGGACGAGCTGATGCGCGACCGCCTGGCGAGGAGCGAGCGCGACCTCGCGGCTCTTGCGGGACGCCTCTCGGCCGAGCCGATCTTCCGGCTGGCGGGCGAAGGCCGCCGCGCGGTGGACCGCGAGGGGACGAGGCTCGATGCGGCCGTGGGCAAGCTTCTGGCGGACGCGGGCCAGCGCCTCGCGCGCGAGGCGAGCCTGCTCCAGAGCCTCGGCCACGAGCGTGTGCTCGAGCGCGGCTACGCGATCGTCCGCGGCCGGCCCGACGGCAGGGTGATCCCCAGCCTCGCCGCCGCCTCGGGCGAGCAGGAGCTCGAGATCCAGTTCCACGACGGCAGCCTCGCCGTTCAGCGCGCCGCCGGCCGGAGCCGGCGCCGTGCCGGGCGCGGCCCCGAGCAGGGAAGCCTTCTTTGAGCGAAGCGTCCGGAAGACGGGCGCGGGATCGACCGGCTCATCGAGGTCATGCGGCGGCTGCGCGACCCGGAGACGGGATGCCCCTGGGACATCGAGCAGAGCTTCGCCTCGATAGCGCCCTATACGATCGAGGAGGCCTATGAGGTCGCCGACGCCATCGAGCGCGGCGCCTATGACGAGCTCGAGACCGAGCTGGGCGATCTGCTCCTCCAGGTCGTCTACCACGCGCGCATGGCCGAGGAGGAGGGGCGCTTCGACTTCGACCGTGTGGCGCACGGCATCGCCGACAAGATGATCCGCCGCCACCCGCATGTATTCGGCGACGCGACGGTCGACAGCGCCGCCGCCCAGCATCGCGCCTGGGAGGCGACGAAGGCGGAGGAGCGTGCCCGAAGGGCCGCCCTGCTCGGCAGCGAGCCGAGCGTGCTCGACGACGTTCCCGTGGGCCTTCCCGCCCTCACCCGCGCCGGGAAGCTCCAGAAGCGCGCGGCCCGCATCGGCTTTGACTGGGCAGCTGCAGCGCCCGTGCTGGCCAAGATCCGCGAGGAGCTGGGCGAGCTCGAGGCCGAGATCGAGGGCGGCTCGACCGACCGGAAGGCCGAGGAGCTGGGCGACCTCCTGTTCGCCGTGACCAACCTCGGCCGCCATCTGGGCCTTGATGCCGAGGTCGCTCTCCGTCAGGCAAACGCGAAGTTCGAGCGACGCTTTCGCGCCGTCGAGGCGGCGGCACGCGGCATGGATGGCGGCCCGGAGGGGGTCGGTCTGACGGAGCTCGATCGGCTCTGGGACGAGGTCAAGGCACGCGAGCGCTAGGCCTCCAGATCGCGCGGCTTCCAAAGGGCGGCCAGCCGGCCGCTGGCGAGCTGCACGGAGCCCCAATCGTCGACGTCGAACGCGACAAGCGCCAACGCGGCGGTGGGAAACTTCTGAGCGAGCCCACCGCTCGCGGAGACCGCGTCGTCCTTGGCGAGCAGCCCGAGAGCGAGCTGCTGGAGGCCGGGGTTGTGCCCCACGACCATCAGCCGCCCGACGCTGGCCGGCTGCCGTTGAACGGTCTCGAGCAGACGGCTCGGAGCGGCGAGGTAGAGGGACTTCAGGAAACGCACCGACGGCTGGGAAACCCAGGCCTCGGCTGCGAGCTCGACCGTGCGGACCGTCCGACGCGCGGTCGAGCAGAGGACGAGGTCCGGGACGATCCGGTGCTCGACAAGAAGCTCACCCATCTGCCGTGCGGCCCGCTCGCCACGCGGTGCCAGGTCCCGCTCGTGGTCCCGGGCCTCCGGCAGGTCACGCAGGGCCTTGGCGTGACGAAAGAGCAGCAGCTCGCGCATCGAGAAAGTCTCCGGGGCAGCCTTGAAGAGCCTATCGTAACGACATTGGCACAGTGGCGGCTCATGGCTACAACCCATAGTGTTGGAAGCGTTGAGCTCGCCGGGGAGCAGGTGATGGAGACGGAAGCGGCGACCGTGGTCGCGCCGCTGGTCGAGCGGGCGGAGGACTGCGAGCGCGAGGCGGCGTCGAGCGGGCTGGAGCTGCGCCCCGCCCACTTTATCAACCGCGAGCTTTCCTGGCTCGCCTTCAATGAGCGCGTTCTCGAGGAGGCGTACAACCCATCGCATCCGCTGCTCGAGCGCCTCCGGTTCCTCTCCATCTCGGCGAGCAATCTCGACGAGTTCTACATGGTCCGCGTCGCCGGCCTCAAAGGCCTCGTCAACGGCGGGGTGTCGACGCTCAGCGTCGACGGCATGACGCCGCCGGAGCAGCTGGCGGCGATCAACGAGCGGGTCGCGCGGGTGATCGTCGACCAGCAGCGCTGCTGGCATGAGCTGACCCGCCTGCTGCGTCGGCAGGAGGTCGAGATTCTCGACATCGAGGAGCTGTCGGAGGACGAGCGCGAGGATCTTCGCACGCGCTTCCTCGACGAGGCGCTTGCCGTGCTCACGCCGATCGCGATCGATCCGACGCATCCGTTCCCGTTCATTCCCAACCGCGGCATGGGCGTCGTCATGGAGCTGCTCCGGCCCAAGGGCGAGCCCATCGACGGCCTCGTCCTTCTGCCGGGCCAGCTCGAGCGCTTCCTCCGGGTGCCGGGCGACAGCCTGCGCTATGTGCGCATCGAGCAGCTGATCCGGCACTTCGCCGACATCCTGTTCCCGGGGTTCGAGGTGCAGAGCGTCGGCCACTTCCGGGTGCTTCGCGACAGCGACATCGAGATCGAGGAGGAGGCCGAGGATCTCGCCCGGCTGTTCGAGACGCTGATCAAGCGACGGCGGCGCGGATCCGTCATCCGGCTGATGATCGATGCCAGCATGCCCGAGCGGGTGCGCGAGTTTCTCGTCGATCATCTGAGCGTGCCCCGGGAGGACACCTTCGTCGTCGACGGCATTCTCGGCATCGCCGATGCCACCCAGGTGATCGGCAAGGAGCGCCCGGATCTCCTCTTCCCGCCCTACGCGCCGCGCTTTCCCGAGCGGATCAAGGACTTCGGCGGCGACTGCTTCGCCGCCATCCGCCACAAGGATTTCGTGGTCCACCACCCCTATGAGAGCTTCGACGTGGTGGTCCAGTTCGTCCTGCAGGCGGCGCGCGACCCCGCCGTGGTGGCCATCAAGCAGACACTTTACCGAACGAGCGAGGACAGCCCCGTCGTCGCGGCGCTGATCGAGGCGGCCGAGGCCGGCAAGTCGGTGACGGCTCTCGTCGAGCTCAAGGCGCGGTTCGACGAGGAGCGCAACATCCGCTGGGCCCGCAACCTCGAGCGTGCCGGCGTGCAGGTCGTCTACGGCTTCATCACGCTCAAGACCCACGCCAAGGTCTCGATGGTGGTCCGGCGCGAGGGCGGCCAGCTGCGCAGCTACTGCCACTTCGGCACGGGCAACTATCACCCGATCACCGCCAGGATCTACACCGATCTGTCGTTCTTCACCTGCGATCGGGCGCTGGGCCACGATGCGGCCAAAGCCTTCAACTTCATGACCGGCTATGCCGAGCCCAAGGCGCTCGAGAGGATCGCGCTCGCGCCGGTCAACCTCCGCGAGACGCTGATGCGCCTCATCGGCGAGGAGATGGAGCACGCCCGCGCCGGCCGCAAGGCCCAGATCTGGGCCAAGCTGAACGCGCTCGTCGACGAGCAGATCATCAAGCGCCTCTATGAGGCGTCGTGCGCCGGCGTGACCATCGACCTCGTCGTGCGCGGGATCTGCTGCCTGCGCCCGGGCGTGCCGGGCCTCTCGGACAACATCCGGGTCAAGAGCATCGTCGGGCGCTTCCTCGAGCACTCCCGCATCGTCTGCTTCGGCGGCGGCCACGGCCTTCCGGCCCGCAAGGCCAAGGTCTTCATCTCGTCCGCCGACTGGATGCAGCGCAACCTATCGCGCCGCGTCGAGACGCTGGTGCCGATCGAGAACGAGACCGTCCATCAACAGATCATGTCGCAGGTGATGATCGCCAACCTCAAGGACACGGCGAGCAGCTGGGTGCTGGAACCGGACGGCGCCTACCGCCGCGTGCAGACCACGGGCGCGGCCTTCTCCGCGCACAGCTATTTCATGACGAACCCCAGCCTGTCCGGCCGCGGCAGCGCCATCAAGCGCAAGGCCGTGGTCAATCTTCAGCTGGCGAAAGGCGAAGCCGAGGCCGTTGCGTGAGGCCCGTGGCGGATCCCTCACCGATAGCGGTCATCGATCTCGGCTCCAACTCGATACGGCTCGTCGTCTACGATCATCTCTCGCGAGCGCCGACCACGCGCTACAATGAGCGCCGGCTCTGCGCGCTCGGCCGCGAGGTGACGCGCACGGGCAGCCTCGGACCGGTCGGGCAGCGCCGGGCGATCGAGACCCTCCGGCGGTTCGTTGCCATCGCCGAGGGCATGGGCTGCGCCGAGATCGATATCGTGGCGACGGCAGCCGTGCGCTCCGCCGTGGACCGGGAGGCGTTCCTCACGGCCGCCGGCCGTGCAGTGGGTCGGCCGGTCGCCCTCCTGAGCGGGCAGGAGGAAGCCGGGCTGAGCGCCCTCGGGGTCGCCTGCGGCTTTCTGGCGCCCCGCGGCGTCATGGGTGACCTCGGCGGTGGCAGCGTCGAGCTGGCCTCGCTGCCGGCCGGCAGCTCGAGCATCGCGGGCGTCAGCATCCCGGTCGGGGCGCTCACCGTCGCCGACGTGCATGCCGTCGATCCGGCCCGCGCCGAGAGGATGGTCGACGAGGCTCTCAGCGCCGCCGACGAAGTCGCCAGGGCCGCAGCGGGCCAGCCATTCTACGTCGTTGGCGGAAGCTGGCGAGCGCTGGCGCGGGCACGCATGGCCATGGTCGACGCCCCGTTGCGGGTTCTCCACGGCTATGAGCTTTCGGCTGCCGAGACCATCACGCTCGGGCAGTCGATCGCCCGGCTGGACACCCGTTCTTTGGCCCACATCCCGGGCGTGCCCCGCCGTCGACGGGAGACACTTGCCGCGGCAGGGCTGCTGCTCGAGCGGGTGGTGCGACGGCTGAGCCCGTCAGTCGTCGTGTTCTCGGCGACAGGGCTTCGCGAGGGCCGTGTCTTTGCGAGATTGTCCCCCGAGGAGCGCGCAGCCGACCCGCTCGTCGTGGGAGCCCGCGAGCTCGGGGAGCTCGAGCACCGTCTGCCCGGGATCGGCGAGGCGATGGCACGCTGGACATGCGATCTGCTGCCCGGGAGGCTTGACCAGCGTCGGCTCCGCGAGGCTGCCTGCCATATCTCGGACAGCGCCTGGCGCGAGCATCCCGACACCCGAGCGCGCGAGGCCTTCTTCCGCACGGTCCAGCTGCCGCTCCTCGGGGTCGACCATGCGGAGCGCGTGTTCCTCGCCTACACCGTCTTCATCCGTTACGAGGGCCAGCCCGACGACCCGCCGATCCAACGGATGCTGGGCCTTCTTCCGGGAGCAAGTCGACAGAGGGCCGAGATCCTGGGAAGGGCGCTGAGCCTCGGCTACCGGATGTCGGCCGGCGTCCCGGACCTGCTCGCCCAGTCGAGGATCGAGAGGCATGGCCAGGAGCTTGCTCTGATCGCCCCGTCGCCGGTGGCGCTGGGCGACGACGAGGCTCTCCAGGGGAGGCTCCAGGCTTTGGCCGGCACGCTGGGCCTGGCACGGACCCGCATCACGAGCTGAGTGGCGGCACCGTAGGGAGCCTATGACCGAGGCGCGCCTCGAGCTGGGCGCGCAGCTTAGGCTCGAGCGCCAGTCGAAGATGGATGCCGGTGTCCCGGTCCTCGCGAGCCAGCACCTCGCAGCGTCGGTGGAGCCACGCCAGAAGCTCCCCGTCGACGAAGGGTATGTCGATCTCGACGATCTCGTGGCGAAGGAGAAGACGCTGGTCGATCTGCTGGAGGAGATCCCCGAGGCCAGCGCCGCTCAGCGCCGAGGCGAGGCACACGTCGGGTCGGCGTGCGGCTTCCTCGCGACGCCGGGCCAGGTCATCGGGACCGAGACGGTCGATCTTGTTCCACACCTCGATCATCCGGGCGTCCCGATCCGCCGCCTCGATACCGAGCTCGTCCAGGACCCGCGCCACGTCGTCCGACTGGGCGTCCGTCTCCGGGTGGGAGATGTCCCGGACGTGGACGACGAGGTCCGCAGCCAACACCTCCTCGAGCGTGGCGCGGAAGGCCGCGACGAGGGCGGTCGGAAGATCGCTGATGAAACCGACCGTGTCGGAGAGGATGGCGCGCAGCCCGGACGGCAGCCGGATCAGCCGCATCGTCGGGTCGAGCGTGGCGAAGAGCTTGTCGACAGCCTCGACGCCGGCCCCTGTCAGACGGTTGAAAAGAGTCGACTTGCCGGCGTTGGTGTAGCCGACGAGCGCCACGGTCCTGTAAGGTACCCGATCGCGCGCCTTGCGGTGCAGGCCTCGGGTGCGGCGCACCTCGTCGAGCTCCTGGCCGAGCCGGACGATCCGCTCGGTGATCCGCCGACGGTCGAGCTCGAGCTGGCTCTCGCCCGGACCACCGATGAACCCAAAGCCACCGCGCTGCCGCTCGAGGTGGGTCCAGGAGCGCACCAGCCGTGAGCGCTGGTAGGTGAGCGCCGCCAGCTCCACTTGCAGCACGCCCTCGCGGGTCCGCGCCCGCTCGCCGAAGATCTCGAGGATGAGGCCCGTCCGGTCGATGACCTTGACCTTCCAGGCGCGCTCGAGGTTGCGCTGTTGCACTGGCGTCAGCGGCCCATCGACGATCACGAGGCCGGCCTCGCTCGCGGCCAAGCGCTCCTTGACCTCATCGACCTTGCCCGAGCCGAGGAGCGTCGCGGGCGTCGGGCGCCGGAGGACGACGACCTCGCTGCCCACGACATCGAGGTCAATGGCCCTGGCGAGCCCTATCCCCTCCGCGAGCCTGCGGTCGAGATCTCGCCCGACGCCATCCTGTTGCGACAGCGCCGGATGAATGACCCAGGCTCGCCCGCCTTGTGCCGCGGCCGCGTCGTTCTGTCCGTCGACCCGCCCGCCGCCCGTCAAGGCTGCGGGGCCGCCTCCTCCGCCGCGGGCTCATAGAGACGCACGGCGGCCGAAGGCATGACCGTGGAGACGGCATGCTTGTAGACCAGCTGAACGTGCCCGTCCCGCCTGAGCAGCAAGCAGAAGTTGTCGAACGAGCTGATGACGCCCTGGAGCTTCACGCCATTGATTAGGAAGATGGTCACCGGGACCTTGTTCTTCCGGACGTGGTTTAGAAAGACATCCTGCAGGTTCTGTTGTTTCTCGGCCGGCATCGACCTCTTACCTTCTTGTTGTTCGGCCTGACGATCGCAGATCCGATCCTGGGCAACACAAAATTATGTCGTACGCACACGCACAACGTCAAGAGCAGCGGGCTTGCACTCGCCACGCGGGTCCGATCCGCAGCGATCCGCATAGCCGTGCCTCAAACAGCCGGCAAGCCCGATCGCTCCACCATCGCGCTCAAGCGCGACGCCGGGTCGCACATCAGGGGTCGGGAGCCAGCCCCTCGGCTGAGGCGTAGAGGGCAGCGAGACGCGTCGTGACCGTACCGGGCCGACCATTCGCCACCGGCCTGCCGTCGATCTCGGTCACGGGCAGCACGAGGGATGTGGTGCTGGTGAGAAACGCCTCGCGCGCGGCCATCGCCTCGTCGACGGTGAAGGCCCGCTCGACCACCTCGATGCCTGCCTCGCGGGCAAGCTCGACGACGACGGAGCGCGTGATCCCGCCGAGGATCGCCGGGCCGAGCGGGTGCGTGACCACCCTGCCCTCCCGATCGACGATGTAGGCGTTCGAGCTCGCGCCCTCCGTGACATGCCCCTCGCCGTCGACGAGCCAAGCCTCGCGGCAGCCGGCCTCGGCGGCGCTCTGCTTCGCCAGGACATTCGGCAGGAGGCTGATCGACTTGATCTCGCAGCGCGCCCAACGCTCGTCCGGCAGCGTGATGACCCGGACGCCGTGCTCCATCTCCCTGGCGCTCGGCAGTCGCGATGGCCGCACGGTGACGACAAGGCTTGGTCGGACGAGCGAGGGAAAGGCGTGGTTTCGCGGCGCCACGCCACGGCTGACCTGAAGGTAGACCATGGCATCCGGGAGTCTGTTGCGCCGCCAGGTCTCCCTCATGACCAGCTCGAGGGCGCGCCGCCCCATCGGCATCGGGATGCGGACGGCAGCCAGCGACCGCTCCAGACGATCGAGGTGCCGGTCGAGGTCCCGGAACCGCCCAGCCACCACCTTGCAGACCTCGTAGACCCCGTCCGCCAGCTGGTAGCCGCGATCCTCGATCTGGATAGCGGGCGCGCCGATCGGCAGGTAGCGCCCGTTTGCATAAGCGATGCGGGACATCGTCTCGCCTTCTCGTCTCGTCTCGTCAGAAATAGTCGAGGCGAACGGCGAAGAGCTGCTCCACCCGCCTCACGACGTCGCTACGGGCAGCAATCACCACGCGATCCCTGGCCTTCACCATCGTATCGCCACGGGGTGTGATCACCTCGTTGCCCCGCACGATGGCGCCCACGATGAGGCCTGGCGTCTTCACCTCGCGGAGGGGCTGACCGACGATCGGTGAGCTCTCGAGCGCCTCGGCCTCGAACACCTCGGCCATACCATCGCGAATGGTGTGCACAGCCTTGATGCGGCCGCGTCGGACATGCTGCAGGATGCTCGATACCGTCGTGTCGCGCGGGTTGATGGCGACATCGATGCCGACCGAGTGCAACAGCAGCTCATAAGCGCTGTTGTTGACAAGCGCCATCGCGCGTCCGCAGCCGAGACGCTTCGCCAGGAGCGCCGCCATGATGTTGACCTCGTCATCGTTGGTCACGGTGACGATGGCTTCGGCCGAGCGCACGCTCGCCTCATCGAGCAGGTCGCGATCGCGTGCGTCGCCCTTCAGAACCACGGCGCGACGAAGCTGCTCCGCCACGACCTCGGCTCGGGCCGCGTTCGGCTCGATGATCTTGAGGCTGATGCCCGGATGGCGCCGCTCGAGCTCGCTCGCGAGGAAGAGGCCGATATTGCCGCCCCCGGCGATGATGATTCGCTCCGACAGGCGCTCCTCACGCCCGAAGGCCGGCAGCGCACGGGACAGGTGGCTGGTGTCGACAACGAAATAGACCTCGTCCTGGACAAGGATCTGATCGTCGGGGTCGGGCACGAAGAAGCGGTCGCCACGGCCGATGCCGATACAGACGAGATGCAGGTCGGGAAAGAGGTAGGTCAGCTGGCGCAGCGGCGTGTCAATGATCGGCGTCTTGGCATCCGCGCGCACAGCGATCATGCGCACCTTGTCGTTGGCGAAGGGAATGACGTTCAAGGCGCCCGGCACGTCGAGCCGCAGCGCGATGGCATGCGCGACCTCGACCTCAGGCGAGATGACGACATCGATCGGCAGGCGATCTCGGCCGAAGAGGTCCTGCCAGCGGCTCTGCCGGTAGTCCTGCTGGCGGATGCGCGCGATCCTGGTCGGCACGCTGAAGAGGGAGTGCGCCACCTGGCAGGCCACCATGTTGACCTCGTCGCTGTAGGTCACAGCGATGAGCATCTCGGCGTCGCGGGCGCCGGCGTGCTCGAGGGTCGAGGGGTGCGAGGCGAAGCCTACCAGGGCCTGGATGTCGAGGCTGTCGCCGATCTTCTGCACCAGGTCGGCACGCTGATCGATGATCGTCACGTCGTTGCCGGCCGCTGCCAGATAGCGGGCGATGTTGAAGCCGACCTGTCCTGCGCCCGCGACGATGACCTTCATGGATGCCGGGGAGCAAGGCCCGGTCGGCCACGCGCGCGATCAGTCGTCACTGTTGAGGCCGAGCGTCTTGAGCTTGCGATGCAGAGCCGACCGCTCCATGCCGACGAAGTTCGCGGTGCGCGAGATGTTGCCGCCGAACCGCTGGAGTTGGGCCTGCAGATAGCTGCGCTCGAAATGCTCCCGGGCCTCGCGCAGCGGCATCGACACGAGCTCGCCGTTCGCCGAGGGGTCCATTGAGGCCGCAGCGCTGTTCGAGAGATCGCTCGGCAGCTGATCAACCGCGACCGCGCCCCCGTCGCGCGGGGCCATGATCAGGACCCACTCGATGGTGTTCCTGAGCTGGCGGACGTCGCCGGGCCAGTGGGCGGTCTGGAGCACCGCCATGGCCTCCTCGCCGACGATGGCCACGGGCGCCCCGACGCTGCGCGCCGCTGCCTGCATGAAATACCGCACCAGCTCGGGGATATCGGTGCGCCGCTCGCCGAGCGGCGGCATGACGAGAGGCACCACGTTGAGGCGATAGTAGAGGTCCTCACGGAAACGCCCGGCGGCCATCTCGGTTCGAAGGTCCCGGTTACTGGTGGCGATGACGCGCACATCGACCTCGACCCGCGCATCCCCGCCCAGCCTCGTGAAGCGCTGCTCCTGCAGAACCCGGAGGATCTTGCCCTGGGTCTCGAGCGGCATGTCGGCGATCTCGTCGAGCAGGATCGTGCCGCCGTCCGCCCGCTCGAAGCTGCCGATCACCCGCGGCTGATCGGCGCCCAACCATCCCTGCTCGGCGCCGAAAAGCTCGAGATCGACGCGATCGAGACCAAGGGAGGCGGCGTTGAGCACGACGAAGGGACCTGCGGCCCGTCGCGACCGGGCGTGGATCGCCCGCGACGCGACCTCCTTGCCCGAGCCGGGCGGGCCGCTGATCATCACCCGTGAGTTGGTCGGCGCCACCTTGTCGATCAGCTGGCGGACCCGGGTCATGGCCGGAGAGCCGCCGATGAGCTCGACATCGTCGCCCATTCGCGTCCGCAGCTCGTCGTTCTCGCGCTTGAGGCGGCTCGCCTCCATGGCATGCTCGATCGAGAGCAGCATCCGGTCCGATTTGAAAGGCTTCTCGATGAAGTCGTAGGCGCCCTTCTTGATCGCCGCGACGGCGGTCTCGATCGTGCCGTGCCCGCTGAACATGACCACCGGCACATCCGGATAGCCGGCCTTGATCCGCTCCAGAATCTGCACCCCGTCGAGCTTGCTGCCCTCGAGCCAGATGTCCAGGAGGACCAGCCCAGGGCGCCGGCGCTCGATCTCCCTCAGCGCCTCCTCGCTATTGGCGGCCTGACGGGGCCGGTAGCCCTCATCCTCGAGAATGGCGCCGACGACCTCGCGAATCGCCACCTCGTCATCAACGATCAGTACATCTTTGCTCATCGAGCCGTCCGCGCCGGGCGCTGCCGTGCCGTGCCGCTTCGTCCCCTCCGCATCCCGGGGACCTATGCCCGCGTTCTAGCAGGGAGGCTGAGACGCACGAGCGCACCACCTGAAGAGCCGTTCATCAGCTCAACCCTTCCGGCATGTTCCTCCATGATCTTCTTCACGATGGCAAGTCCCAACCCCGTACCGTGGGTACGCGTCGTCATGTAGGGCTCGAAGAGCCGCTCGCGCTCCCCGGCGGGGAGCCCAGGGCCGTTGTCCTCAACCTCAATGACAATGTCCGACCTTGCATGTCGCGCGCGGGCCCGGATCGCAGGCTCCTGCCCGTCAGTCGTGCCGCGCTCATTCAGCGCGTCAACGGCATTCTGGAGGAGGTTGGTCAGGGCCTGACCGATCTTCTCGCCATCGCAGCTGGCAAGGAGAGGGTCACCTTGCGGCAAGTCGACGGTGAAAGCAATCATGGGCCTCGCCTCCTCCTGAAGATGCACGGCGGTCCGCACGAGTTCCGCGACCGATTCGGGTCGCATCACGGGTGCCGGCATGCGCGCGAAAGCCGAGAACTCGCCGATCAGCCGACCGATGGTGTCGACCTGGCGCACGATCGTGGTCACGGATTTGGTGAAGCTCTCCTGGTCCGTCTGCGCCGATCTGGCTCAGATATTTCCGACCCAGCCGCTCCGCCGAGAGCCGGATGGGCGTCAATGGATTCTTGATCTCGTGGGCGATGCGGCGCGCCACCTCGGCCCAGGCTGCCTGGCGCTGAGCGCTCATCAGCTCGGTCACGTCGTCGAAGGTCAGAACGAAGCCCCGGATCTCCTCGCCTTCCAGCTGGGCCGCGAGCCGGACGAGCAGGGTTCGCTGATGGCCGCCGCGGATCACCGAGATCTGCTCTTGAACCGGCTCGTCCGGTCGCTCCGCAAGGCGAGCGAACAGCGGTGACAACTCGGGCAGGACGTCCTCGACGGGCCGCTCCGCCAGCCCGTCGCCGCCGATCGCCAGCAGATCCATGGCGGAGCGATTGGGCAGGATCACGCGACGGCTCGAGTCGAGGCCGATGACGCCGGCGGTCACGCCGGCCAGCACCGCCTCGGTGAAGCGCCGTCGATCATCGAGCTGCTGGTTGGCCGCGATCAGCTCGCGACGCTGGCCGTCGAGCTGGCTGGTCATGCGGTTGAAGGCGCGTGAGAGCAGCGCGATCTCGTCCTCGGCCTCATCCTCGGGCACACGCGCCATGAGGTCGCCGCTTCGGACCCGATTGGCCGCGGCGATGAGGCGGCTGATCGGTGTCGCCAGCTGGTCGGCGAAGTTCATGCCGAGCCAGACGGCACCCAAGAGGAGCAGAAGCGCCACGATCCCGAAGATCAGCGAGGAGGTGATCTGAACCCCGGATCGCTCGTCCTCCATACGGCGGTACTCGGCCACCACCTGCTGGGTGCGCTCCATGTAGTTGAGCACTTTGGCATCGACGAACCGGCCGACGAACAAAAAGAGGTCCTCACCCATCCCATCGAGCCGCAGCAGCGCCCGCACCCGATCGTCGGTCGAGCTCGTCATCGTCACGACCTCGCCCTGCTCGGCCCGTGCCAGGGCCTCGGGTGAGAGCTGCTCGACCTCAAGGGCGATGCCGAGGCCCGAATGGGCCAGGACCCGCCCGCTCTTGTCGAAGACGATGGCCTCGGTGAGCGAGCGCAGCGCCGCCTGCGCCACCACGAAGTGCCGCAGGTAGATCGGGTCCTGCAGAAGGCCCGGACCCTCGCGCTCGAGATCGGTCGCCATCGCGAGCGCGTCGGCCCGGATGACGTCTCGATGCTCCTGCAGATAGGCCTCGGCCACCGACAGGGAGTTGTCGAGGGCGGCACGGATGCGGCTCGAGAACCAGGTCTCGAGGCCGGAACTCAGGAAGATGACGGAGAAAACGGCAACGAGGATGGCGGGCGTGACGGCCACGATGCTGAAGAGGGCGACGAGCCTCGTGTGCAGCTTCGAGCCCGCTGAGCCTTGGCGGCGGTCGAGGATGAGGCGCACCAAGCGACGCGCGACCACGACACCCAGCAGCAGGAGCAGGATGAAATCGAGGTTGAGCAGAAGAAGGACGGTGCGGACGCTCGCCCCATAGGGCGGGGAGCCCGTGATCACGGCATAGGTGACGACGCTCGAGACGATGGCGCTGACCGCTAGGAGCAGGGCAAGCCGTCGCTCGAGATCGGCGCGACGCAGGAAGTTCCAGCGTCCCGGCTGTGTCAGGCTCGAGAAGGAGAGCACGTGGCGCGCTCGATGATCCCCAGAGTGCAGAAGGGATCAGATCATGGACTGCGCAGCACCTGGATGTCCAGCTCCCGGATCTTCTTCCTCAAGGTGTTGCGGTTGAGGCCGAGCAGATCAGCCGCCTTGAGCTGATTGCCGCGGGTGACCGTGAGCGCCTGGGCGATCAGTGGCCGCTCCACCTCGCGAATGATCCGGCCATAAAGATCGACCTGCGGCAAACTGCCGTCCTGCGACTTGAGGAGCCGGCCGACGTAACGCTCGATCGCCCCGCCCAGGCTGTCATCGGGCGCGGCGGCCGCGACGGCGGGCACCGGCGGCGGCTGGGACTGGTCGAGGGCGGAGACGATCACGTCCTCGCCTATCGTGTCGTCGGGGTAGAGCACCGCCAGGCGACGCACCAGGTTTTCGAGTTCGCGAACATTCCCTGGCCACCCGTAGGCTCTGAGCCGCATCATCGCCTCGGGCTCGAACGTCTTGAGCGCGAGCCCCTCGCTATGGGCCTTGGCCAGGAAGTGCTGTGCCAGGGCCGGTATGTCCTCGGTTCTCTCCCTCAAGGCCGGCAGCCGGATCGGCACGACGTTGAGCCGGTAGAAGAGGTCCTCGCGGAAGAGGCCCTGGGTCACCAGCACGTGGAGGTCGCGATGGCTGGCGGCGACGATCCGCAGATTCGTGCGGATCGGGTGGTGCCCGCCCACCGGAATGAACTCGCCCTGCTGCAGCACGCGAAGCAGCCTCGTCTGGGCCTCGAGGGGCATGTCGCCGATCTCGTCGAGAAAGAGCGTGCCGCCGTTCGCCTGCTCGAACCGTCCGACACGCCTGGCGGCGGCGCCGGTGAAGGCGCCCTTCTCGTGGCCGAAGAGCTCGCTCTCGATCAGCTCGCGCGGGATGGCTGCCATGTTCACCGCAACGAACGGGCCGTCGCGTCGCTTGCCGAAGTCGTGAAGGGCCTGCGCCACCAGCTCCTTGCCGGTCCCCGACTCGCCCGAGATGAGCACCGTAAGGTCGGTGCCTGTGAGCCGGGCGATTATCCGGTAGATCTCCTGCATCGGCGGCGAGCGGCCGATGATCGGCATCTGCTCCTCGGCCATATAAGGCTCGATCGTGGCCGTGGCGCGATTCCGTCGCTGGCTGAGGGAGCGCTGCACGGCAGCGACGAGGCCGGCGATGTCGAAGGGCTTCGGCAAGTACTCGAAGGCACCCCGCTCCGTGGCTCGAACCGCGGTGAGGAGCGTGTTCTGGGCGCTCATCACGATGATCGGCAGGTCGGGACGGAGGCTTTTGATACGCGGGAGAAGGTCGAGGCTGTTCTGGTCGGGAAGGGCCACATCGGTGATGACCACGTCGCCCTCACCGTCACTGATCCATCGCCAGAGGGCGCTGGCCACGCTCGTCGCCTGGACGCGGTAGCCCTGGCGCGAGAGCGCGCGGCTCACGACCGTGCGAATGGCCGTATCGTCCTCCGCGATCAGAACCGTCTCGCCGCTCATCCCTGTCCCTCGGCGCCGCTCGCGACGCGCGGACGGCGGGCGACGGGCAGGCGAACACGGAAGATCGTGCCCGGCGTGCCCCGCACGTACGACACCATGCCGCCGTGATCGCCGACGATTTTCGCGACGAGGGAGAGGCCGAGCCCCGTGCCCTTGGGCTTGCTCGAGACAAAGGGCTCAAAGAGGTGCTCGACCATGTCCTCGCGCACGCCCGCCCCGTTGTCACGTACCTCGACCGAGATCGGCAGCTCGAGGCGCTCATTGCTGTAGGGCACGCTCATGCGCAGTCCGTGCTGATATTGTGTCGCCAACACGATCTGGCCGGTCCCGGGTGGTGCGGCCTCGGCAGCGTTCTTGACGAGGTTGAGGAAAGCCTGGATGAGGCGGTCACGATCGCCCTCGATCTCCGGGAGCGACGGGTCATAGAGTTCCTGGATGCGATGATGCCGAGCGAAGCCATTCTCGGCGAGGCGCCTGACATGCTCCAGCACCTGGTGGATGTTCACCCGCTCACGGGTTTGGGCAGCACCGTCGGAGAACTCCTCCATCCGGTCCACGAGATTGCAGATGCGGTCCGCCTCGTCGCAGATGAGCTTGATGAGCGCCTTGTCGTCATCCTCGGAGACGAACGGCTCGAGGAGCTGGGCAGCGCCACGGATGCCGGAGAGCGGGTTCTTCACCTCATGGGCGAGGGTCGCAGCCAGCCCCGCCACCGATCGCCCGGAGCCCCGGTTGGCGAGGTGCTGGTCGAGACGGCGTGCGACGGAGCAGGGATGAAGCACGACGAGAATATGCCCCGGAAGCTCGTGGATCGCCGTGAGATGGCTGTCGACGCTCATCACCTCCCCACGGGCCAGTGCGAGCTCCAGCGCGTAATCGGAGATGGAGCTACCCGACGCCTGCACCTGCCGTGCCAGATCGAGAATCTGCGCATAGGGGGCCACGAAGTCCGTGAGCGGGCGGCCCCGGAGGGTGTTCCAGCTGGCGGAGAAGAGCTGCTCCGTCGCCGGGTTGGCCGAGCAGAAACGAAGCTCCGTATCGAGCGCGAACATGGCGCTCGGCATGTTCCCCAGCAGAACCTCGGCCGGGACCGATGGATGCGCCGGGCGTCGCCGCATGGAGCGCGACGCCGGCTGAAAGCGGCTGGCCGTCATGCCTATTTCCTGTGCAGCAAGCTGAGGGTGCCTAACATTCGAGCAAAGCATAGAGCCGGCATGGCAGTTGAACAAGAGCGGCAAGGCCGCGAGCCGGTCTGTCGCTGATGCAGATGCGCGGCGCTCATCGTCGCTGGTGGCCGCGGCGAGCGACTACGGGGGCGCTTTGCCGAAGCAGTATCAGCTGCTGGCCGGTCGGCCGGTCCTGCGCCACGCGATCAAGGCATTCCTCGCTCACCCTGGCATCCACACCGTCCGCGTGGTCATCGACCCCGAGCATCGAGGCCATTACGAGCAAGCGACGGCCCGGCTCGGGCTGGAAGAGCCCATAGGCGGCGGGCGAACGCGCCAGGAGTCGGTGGGCCTGGGGCTCGAGGGGCTCGCTGCCGCCGCCTCACCTCCGGACCTCGTGCTGATCCACGACGGAGCCCGTCCTCTCGTCAGCAGGGCGCTGATCGACAGGGTGATCGGGATGCTCGCCGATGCGCCCGCCGTGCTACCGGCGGTGGCGGTCGTCGATTCGCTGCGCCGGCTCGTCGACGGCCGGCTCGTAGGCGAGGTCGACCGTGCCGGCGTCGCGCGGGCGCAGACCCCGCAGGGTTTCGCCTTTCAGCCGATTCTCGAGGCGCATCAGGCGGCTACGGGAAGAGGCCTTCACCGACGATGCGGCGATGGCCCGCGCGGCCGGGCTCGAGGTTGCCGCGGTCGAGGGAGAGGAGACGAACCTGAAGATCACGCTACCGGAGGATCTCGAGACGGCCGCGCGTCATCTGGAACAAGGCCGGCGAACCCGTGTCGGCACGGGCTTCGATGTCCATGCGTTCGCGGAGGGCCGGCGCCTCGTGCTGGGCGGCCTCGAGATCCCCTTCGAGCGGGGCCTTGCCGGCCACTCGGATGCCGACGTCCTGCTCCACGCCCTCACCGACGCGTTGCTGGGCGCCATCGGCGCCGGCGACATCGGCGTGCACTTTCCGCCGAGCGATGCCCGCTGGAAGGATGGCGATTCGGGCCTGTTTCTTCAGCATGCGGCCGGTCTGGTGCAGGATGCGGGCGGCGTCATCGAGCATGTGGACGCCACCCTGATCTGCGAGCGGCCCAAGCTCGGTCCGCATCGCGAGACGATGCGCGCCCGGATCGCATCGTTGCTGGGCATCACGACCGAGAGGGTCAGCCTCAAAGCCACGACGACGGAGGGTCTGGGCTTCACCGGTCGCGGCGAGGGCATCGCCGCCCAGGCAGTCGCCACCGTCAGCCTTGCGAGGTAGTGCCGATGTTCCCACCCGAATGCCTTGCCGCTGCTCGCGACCTGCTGGACGCCTGCCGGGCGGGAGGCCTGCGCCTCGCAACCGCCGAATCCTGCACCGGCGGCCTGATCGCCGGCTGCCTCACTGAGCTTGCAGGCTCCTCGGACGTCGTCGACCGCGGCTACGTGGTCTACGACAACGCCGCCAAGGAAGCGCTTCTGGGCGTGCGCCCCACCACCCTTGCCCAGCATGGTGCTGTGAGCGAGCTCGCCGCGCGCGAGATGGCCGAGGGCGCCATGCGCAACGGGGGCATCGGCCTTTCCATCGCCGTTACCGGCATCGCCGGGCCGGGTGGCGGAACGGCGTCGAAGCCCGTGGGACTCGTCCATGTGGCGGCGGCCCGCGCCGGCGGCGCCACCCTGCATGAGCGCCATCTCTTCCCGGGGGACAGGTCGGCGGTGCGTCTGGCCACCGTCAAGGCGGGCTTGCGCCTGGCCCTCCAGGCGATCGCGACGAGCCCCTCGACGGCCTGACCCGTGGCGGTCAGCTTAGGACAGGATGCGCGCGGCCCTCGTTTGGAAGCCCGTGGTCGCCGTAGAGCTGCCGCGCCCGGACCTCGAAGGCACCCACCATCCTGCTGACCGCCTCGTTGAAGAGAAGGCCGATCAGGTTCTGGAGGATGCGGGAGCGAAACTCGAAATCGACGTAGAAATCGACGACGCAGCCACCATCGTCGGCCGGCTCGAAGCCCCAGTGGTTGTTCAGGTAGCGGAACGGGCCGTTGATGTACTGAACATGAACGGCGCTCTTCGGCTCGAGCATGACCTTCGAGCTGAAGCGCTCTCGGAACACCTTGAAGGCCACGACCAGGTCCGCGTAGAACACGCCCTCCTCGCGCCTGGTGATCCGCGCCGCCTTGCACCAGGGAAGAAACTCCGGATAGCGCTCGACGCCCGCCACCAGCTCGTAGAGCTGATCGGGACGATAGGGTAGATGGCGTTTCTCGGCGTGCGTGGGCATGAATCGACAGGGCCGGGGTCAGCCGGCCGCCAGTCCTTTCTGAGCAAGATCAGAGTTGCGCGCCTCGCGGAGCCGGTCGAAGTCCGCGCCCGCATGATAGGAGGAGCGGGTGAGCGGCGACGCCGCGACCATGTGGAAGCCCTTGGCCCGCGCCATGCGCGCATAGGCCTCGAACTCGTCCGGGTGGACGAACCGCTCGACCGGGTGATGGCGGGGCGTCGGCTGCAGATACTGGCCGACGGTCAGGAAATCGACATCCGCCGAGCGCATGTCGTCCATGACCTGAAAGACCTCACGCTTCTCCTCGCCCAGCCCCACCATGATGCCGGACTTGGTGAAGAGGGAGGGATCGAGCTCCTTGACCTGCTGCAGCAGCCGCAGGCTGTGGAAGTAGCGGGCACCGGGCCTGACCGTGCGGTAGAGCCGAGGCACGGTCTCCAGATTGTGGTTGTAGACGTCAGGGCGGGCCTCGACGATCCGCTCGACCGCGCCGGGCTTGCGCAGGAAGTCGGGCGTGAGGATCTCGATCGTGGCTGTGGGCGCCGCCTCGCGGATCGCCCGGATGCTGCGCACGAATTGGGTCGCACCGCCGTCCGGCAGGTCGTCCCGGTCGACCGAGGTGATGACGACATGGGCCAGCCCGAGCTCGGCCACGGTATCCGCCAGCCTTGCCGGCTCCTGCGGATCGACCATCTGCGGCATGCCGGTCTTGATGTTGCAGAAGGCGCAGGCACGGGTGCAGGTATCGCCCAGGATCATCACCGTGGCGTGCTTCTGCTGCCAGCACTCGCCGATGTTCGGGCAGGCGGCCTCCTCGCAGACGGTGTGGAGTCGCTTCTCCCGGACCACCCGACGCGTGGCGTGATAGGCCTCGGAGGTCGGCGCCTTGACGCGGATCCAGGACGGCTTGCGCTGGCGCTGGGACGGCGTGATCGTTAGCGTCGCCATGATCCCTCAGAAGTGGATAGCCCGACCGTACGCGTCAAGCACGGCCTCGTGCATCATCTCGGAGAGCGTCGGATGCGGGAAGATCGTATGCATCAGATCCTCCTCCGTCGCCTCCATCGTTCGCGCGATCGTATAGCCCTGGATGAGCTCCGTGACCTCGGCGCCGCACATGTGGGCGCCCAGAAGCTCGCCGGTCTTGGCGTCGAACACCGTCTTCACCATGCCCTCGGGCTCGCCCAGCGCGATGGCCTTGCCGTTGCCGATGAACGGGAAGTGGCCGACCTTGACCTCGTGGCCCTTGGCCTTGGCCGCAGCCTCGGTGAGGCCCACGCTCGCCACCTGGGGCGTGCAGTAGGTGCAGCCCGGCACCTTGGTGACGTCGAGCGGGTGCGTGCCCTCCAGACCGGCGATCCTCTCGACGCAGAGCACGCCCTCGTGGCTGGCCTTGTGGGCAAGCCAGGGCGGCCCCACGAGATCGCCGATCGCATAGACGCCGGGCTCGCCCGTCCGGCACCAGGCGTCGACGACGACGTGGGTCCGGTCGACCTTCACGCCGGTGCCCTCGAGCCCGAGATTCTCGACATTGCCGACGATGCCGATCGCCGAGATGACGCGGTCGACGGTGATCTCCTCGGACTTGCCACCGGCCTCGATCGTGGCGGTGACGCTGGACCCGCTCTTCTTCGCGCCCTTCACGGTGGCGCCCGTGTGGATCTTGATGCCGCGCTTCTCGAGCTGCTTGCGTGCGAAGGCCGAGATCTCCTCGTCCTCGACGGGAAGGATGCGCTCCAGCATCTCGACGACCGTGACCTCGGCCCCCAGCGAGCGGAAGAAGCTCGCGAACTCGATGCCGATGGCGCCCGAGCCCACCACCAGGAGCGACTTCGGCATCGTCTCCGGGACCATCGCCTCCTTGTAGGTCCAGATGAGCTTGCCGTCGGCCTCGAGGCCGGGCAGCTGCCTGGCCCTGGCGCCGGTCGCCAGCACGATGTGGGGCGCCTTCACCGTGTCCTCACCGCCGGCCTTGAGCTTGACGGCCAGCGTCTGCTTGCCGGCGAGACGCGCCTCGCCGTCGATCACGGTCACCTTGTTCTTCTTGAGGAGATGGCCGACGCCGCGCGATAGCTGGGCTGCGACCTGGCGCGAGCGCTTGACGACGGCCGAGAGGTCGAAGCGCGGGTTGTCCGCCTCGAAGCCAAATTGCTTGAGGTGATGCATGAGGTCGAAGATCTCGGCCGAGCGTAAGAGCGCCTTGGTCGGGATGCAGCCCCAGTTGAGGCAGATGCCGCCCAGATGCTCGCGCTCGATGAGCGCCGTCTTCATGCCCAGCTGTGCTGCCCGGATGGCCGCCACATAGCCGCCCGGGCCGCCGCCGACGACCACGAGATCGAATGATTGTGGCATCGTTGTCCTTCCCTATCGATGCGGCTCGATGCCGAGATCGGCGGCGAGAGTAGGCCAATCGGTCCTGGTGAACGGGTTAAGCGCACGCATCCCGTCCACGGCGAAGCCGTCCTGCATGTCCTCGGTGAGCAGGATCGTGGCACCTCCCTTGCGCGACGCCTGCCAGATCACGGCGTCCCAGAACTGCAGCCGATAGCGCTCGGCGAAGCGGGCAGCCGCGACAATGATCTCACCATCGGTGGGTATTACGGTCACCGTTTCGCGATAGTCGTCCACTTGGCGGCAAGCCTCACCGTAGGCCCTCGGCAGTCGGCGCCGCACAACGGCCAGGACCTCGCCCAATGCCTGCGCCGCGATGACCGATCGTCCGACACAATGTCCAATGAGGCTTTCGGCAAGCATACCCTTAGCCGAAGCCGATTTCGAGCTCAGCATAGAGCAGGATGTTCGAGTCGAACGCGATCAGGCTCACAGAGGCGCGTCACCATACTTGTCCTCTTCGGTGATCTCACCGATGCGAATGCCATAGTCCGGCTTCTCACGCAGCCTTTTCATCATCCGCTCATAGGCCGCCCGCCACACAGGATCCTGCATCCGGTCCTCGATCACCGGCCTGACCTCGGCGACCCGTCGGCCATTCTTGGTGATCATGACAATCTCGCCCTTCTCGACCTCCCCGATGAGCTTCGAGAAGTTCTGGTTGGCCTCACGCACCGTGCGAACCAGCATCGCTATGCACCCCATTCCTGTAGAACGTTGCAACATATGGCGTGCCGGCAGCGGACGCAACGGTCCCCGCCGTGATCGAACCGCGGCAGCTAGAGCAAGAGCGCCAGAGGATCCTCGACCAGCTTCTTGAATTCCTGGAGGAACTCGGCGCCCAAAGCACCGTCGACGGCGCGGTGGTCGACCGAGAGCGTGCAGGTCATCATGGTCCGCACGGCGACGGCACCGTCGCGGACCACGGGCCGCTGCTCGCCGGCGCCCACGGCCAGGATGCAGGACTGCGGCGGGTTGATCACCGCCATGAAGTCCTTGATCCCGAACATGCCTAGGTTGGAGATCGAGAAGCCGCCGCCCTGGAACTCCTCGGGCTTGAGCTTGCCGGCCTTGGCGCGGGTGGCCAGGTCCTTCATCTCCGAAGAGATCGTGGAGAGCCCCTTCTGGTCGGCGCGACGGATGATGGGGGTGATGAGCCCACCCTCGATCGCCACCGCCACCGAGACGTCTATGTCCTTGAAAAGATAGATCTTGTCGCCGCCCCAGGACGAGTTGCAGCCCGGCACCTTCCTGAGCGCCAACGCCGTCGCCTTGATGACGAAATCGTTGACGGAGAGCTTGTAGTCGGCCCCGGGGCGGCCGTTGAGCTCCGCCCGCATCGCCAGCAGCTTGTCCAGCTCGATGTCGATCGAGAGGTAGAAATGCGGGATCGTCTGCTTGGCCTCGAGCAGGCGGCGGGCGATCACCTTGCGCATGTTCGAGAGCGACACCTCCTCGTAGGCACCCGTCGGGGGTGCTGCAGGAGCCGCGACGGCAGGTCCTGCCGCTTGCGTCGGCGGGCCGGCGGGCGCCTCGGCCGCCGGCGCCTTGGGCGCGCCCATTGCCGCCTCGATGTCCGCCTTCACGATCCGGCCGTGCGGACCCGACCCGCTGAGCTGGCCGAGATCGAGCCCCGCCTGCTCGGCCATCCGACGCGCGAGGGGGCTCGCGAACACGCGCTCCTTACCGTTGGTGGGCTGCGCCGGCGGAGGCGTCGGCGTCTCGCTACGGAGTCGGCTCGGCCTTGCCCTCGCCTGCAGCCTCAGCTTTCTCGGGAGCAGGCGTCGGCGCGGGCTTGGCGGCACCGTTCCCGCCGCTCGACTTCTCGAGGGCTCCCGCATCCTCGCCCTCCTCGAGAAGAAGCGCGATCGGCTCGTTGACCTTGACGCCCTCGGCACCCTCCTTGACGAGGATCTTGCCGAGCACGCCCTCGTCGACCGCCTCGACCTCCATCGTCGCCTTGTCGGTCTCGATCTCGGCGATCACGTCGCCGGCCTTGACCTCCTCGCCCTCCTTCTTGACCCACCTGGCGAGGTTGCCCTCGGTCATCGTCGGCGAAAGCGCCGGCATCAGGATCTTGATGGGCATTGCTGGTCTCCTCCCCCGATCCGGATCAGCGCCGGTAGCAGACGGCCTTGGCGGCCTCGACGATATCCTCGACCTGCGGCACCGCCATCCGCTCGAGATTGGCGGCATAGGGCATCGGCACGTCCTTGCCGGTCACGCGCGCGGCCGGCGCGTCGAGCCAGTCGAAGGCCTGCTCCATCATGAGGGCGCAGATCTCGGAGCCCATGCCGCTCTGCGGCCAGCCCTCCTCGACCGACACGATGCGATTGGTCTTCTTGACCGACGCGACGATGGTCTCGGTATCGAGCGGGCGGATCGTGCGCAGGTCGATGACCTCGGCCTCGATGCCTTCCTGGGCCAGCTTCTCCGCCGCCTCAAGGGCGCGGGCGACCATCAGCGAGTAGGCGGTGAGGGTGACGTGGCTACCCGCCCGCACGATCTTCGCCTTGCCGATCGGAACCAGGAAGTCGTCGAGCTTGGGGACCTCGAAGCTGTGCCCGTAGAGCACCTCGTTCTCGAGGAAGACAACGGGGTTAGGGTCGCGGATGGCCGCCTTCAAGAGGCCCTTGGCGTCGGCGGCGCTATAGGGTGCGACGACCTTGAGGCCTGGGCAGTGAGCATACCAGGGCGCGTATTCCTGGCTGTGCTGGGCGGCGACGCGCGCGGCAGCGCCGTTCGGCCCGCGGAAGACGATGGGGCAGCCCATCTGCCCACCGGCCATGTAGAGCGTCTTGGCTGCCGAGTTGATGATGTGGTCGATCGCCTGCATGGCGAAGTTCCAGGTCATGAACTCGACGATCGGCCGGAGGCCGGCCATCGCGGCGCCGACGCCCAGGCCGGCAAAGCCGTACTCGGTGATGGGCGTGTCGACGATGCGCCGGTCGCCGAACTCCTCGAGCAGCCCTTGGCTGATCTTGTAGGCACCCTGGTACTGCGCGACCTCCTCGCCCATCAGGAAGACGTCCGGGTCGCGGCGCATCTCCTCGGCCATGGCGTCGCGAAGCGCCTCGCGGACGGTCATCTTGACCATCTCGGTGCCTTCCGGCACCTCCGCCTCCACGGGTGCGGGTACCGCAGTAGCTGCGCTCGGCGCCGCTGCGGGCTTCTCGGGCGGCGGGCTTTCGGCCTTGCGAGGTGCGGGCTCGACTGCAGGCGACGGGGTGGCGTTCGCCAGATCGCCTTCACCCTCGCCATCACCCAGCAGCATGGCGATGGGGGTGTTGACCTTCACGCCCTCCGCACCCTCGGGCACGAGGATCTTGCCGAGGACGCCCTCGTCGACGGCCTCGACCTCCATCGTCGCCTTGTCGGTCTCGATCTCGGCGATCACGTCGCCGGCCTTGATGGTGTCACCCTCCTGCTTCACCCATTTCGCGAGGTTGCCCTCGGTCATGGTCGGTGACAGCGCCGGCATCAGGATCTCGGTGGGCATCGACGTCTTCCTCGATCATCTCGCTCGGGCCCTCGGCGCCCGCCTGGGGCTCCCGGGGCCGCGCGTCGCTCGTCCCGTCCTCAGGCCTCGACCAACACGTCGGTCCAGAGCTCGGCCGCATCGGGCTCGGGGCTCTCCTGCGCGAACTGCGCCGCCGAGTTCACGATCGCACGCACCTCCTTGTCGATCTCCTTCAAGGCGCTTTCCGACGCCACATCGCCTTCGAGGATGGTCTTCTTGAGCTGCTCGATGGGGTCATGCCGCTCGCGCATCTCCTGGACCTCCTCCTTCGACCGATACTTGCCCGGGTCCGACATGGAGTGCCCGCGATAGCGGTAGGTCATGGCCTCGAGGATGTAGGGCCCGTCGCCGTTCCGCATATGCTCGACCGCCTTGCCGGCCTCCTCCTTGACGGCCAGGACGTCCATGCCGTCGACCTGCTCGCCGGGAATGCCGAAGGCGTGGCCGCGCTCGAAAAGGTTCTTGGTTGCGGTGGCGCGCGCCTGGGACGTGCCCATGCCGTAGCGATTGTTCTCGATCACGTAGAGCACCGGCAGCTTCCAGAGTGCTGCCATGTTGAAGCTCTCGTGGACCTGGCCCTGGTTCACCGCACCGTCGCCCAGATAGCAGACGCAGATGCCGCCATCGTCACGATATTTGTGCGCGAAGGCGAGGCCCGTGCCGAGGGGCACCTGGGCTCCCACGATGCCGTGGCCGCCATAGAACTTCTTGTCCTTGGCGAACATGTGCATCGAGCCACCCTTGCCCTTCGAGTAGCCGTCGATGCGACCCGTGAGCTCGGCCATGACCCGCCTCGGATCCATGCCCTTGACGAGCATGTGGCCGTGATCGCGATAGCCGGTGATGACCGAGTCCTTGTCGGTGAGGTTATGCTGCACGCCGACGGCGACCGCCTCCTGCCCGATATAGAGATGGCAGAAGCCCCCGATCAGCCCCATGCCGTAGAGCTGTCCCGCCTTCTCCTCGAAGCGGCGGATGACGAGCATCTCACGATAGAAGCCGAGGAGCTCCTCAGCCGAGGGCGCGGCCGACTTCTTCGCCGGGCCGGGCTTGCCCGACCCACGGGTCGAGCGCTGGCGGGTGGCGGTGGTCATGGATCGATCGTCCTCCCGGTCACTCTCACCGGCTCGAGGTCAGCAATGCCGACCCCGGCCGCCAGACGGATCTTCGCGTCCCGAGACGAGCCCGCAGGGCCCATCGGTCGCCGGCGCGGCCATCTTCTACACGAACGCCCAGCGGGCCGGTAGGCACCATCCAGGACGGCCAGGGCTGCGCTCATCGACCGGCGTCGGGAGCGTTCTTCTCAAGGATGACCTTCTCGCCCTGACCGATATAGCCCAGCCGGCGCAGCTCGCTCTCGACCAGATCGGGATCGCTCTTGTCCGGCTGGAGGGCATCGACCTGCGCCTGTAGACCGTCGGTCTCTGTCCGGAGCAACGCGAGCTCGGTGCGGCTGCGCTGCAGCTCGCGGCTGACGTCCAGCCAAGCGAGAAGGCCCCGCTGGCCGTGCACGGCGTGGTAGCCGAAATAGGCCAACATCAGGAAGGCGCCGAGGAGCACCCAGTTCTCGGTCAGCCAACGCTTGAGGGACCGCGGCATCATCGAGACGGGCTCAGCCGCGCGCCAGCGCGTCGCGGCCGGCGAAGCGGGCGGCGGAGCCCAGCTCCTCCTCGATGCGGAGAAGCTGGTTGTACTTGGCCATGCGGTCCGAGCGCGAGAGCGAGCCCGTCTTGATCTGGCCGCAGCCGGTGGCCACCGCGAGATCGGCGATGGTCGAGTCCTCGGTCTCGCCCGAGCGGTGCGAGATGATCGAGCGGTAGCCGAACCGGGCACCAAGGCTCACCGCGTCCAGCGTCTCGCTGAGCGAGCCGATCTGGTTCACCTTGATCAGGATGGCATTGGCGATGCCGCGGTCGATGCCTTCCTGGAGGATCTTGGGATTTGTGACGAAGAGATCGTCGCCCACGAGCTGGATCTTGCTGCCCATGGCGTCGGTCATGTGCTTCCAGCCGTCCCAGTCGCCCTCGGCCAGGCCATCCTCGATCGACACGATCGGGAAGCGGTCGCAGAGCCCTGCGTAGAAGCGGGTCATGCCCTCGGCATCGAGGCTCTTGCCCTCGCCCTTCATCTCGTAGCGGCCGTTCTCGAAGAACTCGCTCGCAGCCGGATCGAGGGCGAAAACGACATCATCGCCCACGCGGTAGCCGGCGGCGGCCACCGCCTTCTCGAGGAAAGCGAGCGCTTCCTCGGCCCCGGCGAGGTCCGGCGCAAAGCCGCCCTCGTCGCCGACATTGGTGTTGTGGCCGGCGTCCTTGAGCGCCTTCTTGAGCGCGTGGAAGACCTCGGCGCCCATGCGCAGCGCCTCGGCGAAGGTGGGGGCACCCACCGGCATCACCATGAATTCCTGGATGTCGATCGGGTTGTCGGCGTGGGCACCGCCGTTGATGACGTTCATCATCGGCGTGGGCAGCAGCCGCGCCCCGACGCCACCCAGATACCGGTAGAGCGGCAGCTCGCACGCCGCGGCGGCGGCCTTGGCCACCGCCAGGCTGACGCCCAGGATGGCGTTCGCGCCGAGCCTGGATTTGGTGTCGGTGCCGTCGAGCTCGACCAGTGTCGCGTCGATGCTCCCCTGGTCGACCGCGTCCCGCCCCAGGAGGGCATCGGTGATCTCGCCGTTGACGGCCGCCACCGCCTTCAGGACGCCCTTGCCACCGAAGCGGCCCTTGTCGCCGTCGCGCCGCTCGATCGCCTCGCGCGTGCCGGTGGAGGCGCCGGAGGGCACGGCGGCACGGCCTGCAGCACCACAGGCGAGCTCGATGTCGACCTCCACCGTTGGATTGCCACGGCTGTCGAGGATCTCCCGACCCTGGATGGCGACGATCTCGGTATCACCCACAACTCACCTCCCAGATTCGTCCTAGAGCTCGATGATCGATCGGCTCTTGGCCAGGGCATCGAAGGCCTTCAGATCGCTCAGCAGCTCACGCATGCGCCCGAGCGGCACCATGTTCGGCCCGTCGCTCGGCGCCTGGTCGGGCGTCTCATGCGACTCGATGAAGACACCGGCCACGCCCACGGCGACCGCTGCCCGCGCCAGCACCGGCACGAACTCGCGCTGCCCGCCGCTGCGGCCGCCGAGACCGCCCGGCTGCTGCACCGAATGGGTCGCATCGAAGACCACGGGCCAGCCTGTCGCGGCCAGATAGGCCAGAGCGCGAATGTCGGAGACCAGTGTATTATAGCCAAACGAGGCGCCACGTTCGCACACCAGGACCCGCTCGGCACCGAAGCTCTCGAGCTTCGCGGTGACCTGGGCCATGTCCCAGGGGGCGAGGAACTGCCCCTTCTTGATGTTGATCGCCCGCCCGGTCTCGGCCGCCGCGCGGAGCAGGTCGGTCTGACGGCAGAGGAAGGCCGGGATCTGGAGGACGTCCACCGCCTCGGCGACGGGCGCGCACTGGCCGCTCTCGTGAACGTCCGTGAGCACCGGGCATCCATGGCGCTCCCGAACCTCGGCCAGGATGCTGACGCCTTCCGCCAGCCCGACACCTCGCGCGCTCGAGGCGCTCGTGCGGTTGGCCTTGTCGAACGAGCTCTTGAAGATGAGCGGGATGCCGAGCTCGGTCGTGATCTCGACCAGCGCTGCGGCCATCGTGAGCGCATGATCGCGGCTCTCGATCACGCAGGGGCCGGCGATCAGGGTGAGCGGCCTGTCCTGCGCCACGGCGAGGGGGCCGATCTGCACGGAGCGGCTCTGCTTGGCCATCGTCATACGAGCCTCGATTGATCGAGCGCCGCCCGGATGAAGGCAGCGAACAGCGGGTGCGGCTGAAACGGCCGCGACTTGAGCTCCGGATGGAACTGTACACCCATGAACCATGGGTGCGAGGGCAGCTCGACGATCTCGGGCAGGCGGCCGTCTGGTGACATGCCGGAGAACCGCAGGCCCACCTGCTCGAGCACCGAGCGGTAGTTGATGTTCACCTCGTAGCGGTGGCGGTGGCGCTCGCTGATCTTCGCCTCCGCGTACACCTCCTCCGCCAGGCTGCCGGGCTCGATCAGGCACGGATAGGCGCCGAGCCGCATGGTGCCGCCCTTGTCGACGTCCTCCTCCCGACGATGCACGACGCCTTCCTTGTCCCACTCGGTCAGAAGGCCGACGACCGGATCGGCGCAGGCCCCAAACTCGGTCGAGCTGGCACCGTTGATCCCGGCCAGATTGCGGGCGGCCTCGATGCAGGCGAGCTGCATGCCGAAGCAGATGCCGAGGAACGGCAGCTTGCGATCGCGGGCGTAGGTCACGGCCGCAATCTTGCCCTCCACGCCACGCTCGCCGAACCCGCCGGGCACGAGCACCGCGTTGACGCCCTGGACACGCGCCCATGCGTCGCCGCGCTCGAACTCCTCGGCATCGATCCACTGCAGATTGACATGGACATTGTTGGCGATGCCACCATGGACTAGAGCCTCATTGAGGCTTTTGTAGGCATCGGCGAGGCCGGTGTACTTGCCGATGATGGCGACGTTGACCGCGCCTTCGGGCCGCTGGATCCGCGCCACGATCTGGCGCCAGGCGCTGAGGTCCGGCCAGCGATCGTGAGGCAGGTCGAGCGCCCGGAGCAGCTCGCTGTCCAGCCCCTCCTCGTGGTAGCGGACCGGCACCTCATAGATCGAGCTGCAGTCCAGCGCCGGGATCACCGCCTCGGCACGCACGCTGCATTGCAACGCGATCTTCCGCCGCGCCTCTGCCGGAATCGGGTGCTCCGAGCGGCAGAGGAGGATGTCGGGCTGGATGCCGATGCCGCGCAACTCGGCCACTGAGTGCTGGGTCGGCTTGGTCTTCAGCTCCTTGGCCGAGGCGATGAAAGGAACCAGGGTGACGTGCATATAGGCGCAATGCCCGCGCGGCAGCTCGTTGCCGAGCTGGCGGATCGCCTCGAGGAACGGCAGCCCCTCGATGTCGCCGACCGTGCCGCCGATCTCGCACAGCACGATGTCGGCATCGGCGGTGTCGTTCAGCACGAACTCCTTGATGGCGTTCGTGACGTGAGGGATCACCTGCACGGTGCCGCCGAGATAGTCGCCATGACGCTCGCGGGTCAGCACGTTCCAGTAGATCCGGCCCGCCGAGACGCTGTCCGTGACGCGCGCCGGCACGCCCGTGAAGCGCTCATAGTGGCCAAGATCAAGGTCTGTCTCGGCACCATCATCAGTGACGAAGACCTCGCCATGCTGATAGGGCGACATGGTCCCGGGATCGACGTTGAGATAGGGGTCGAGCTTCCGGAGACGGACCCGGTAGCCGCGGAGCTGAAGCAGCGAGCCGAGTGCCGCAGCCGCAAGCCCCTTGCCCAGGGACGAGACGACGCCGCCGGTAATGAACACGTAGCGAGGCATCAGCTCTGACTATCCATCGCGGTCGCAACAGGAGCAGGAGGGCGCCGCGAGAGTGTCACTTACTTCCGCGAGACGTCCCTGCTCACTGCGCAACCGGTGCGCTCGGCTCTGTCGGCGCCGCGGGCGCTGCCGGCTTGGCTGGCGCGGCCGGCTGGCCGGACGTTCCGGGTTGGGCTGGCGCGGCCGGCGCGCTGGAGGTGGCCGCAGGCGGCTGAGACGGCAGATCGAGAATCGAGGGCGCGCGCTCGGACCGGCCTGCCAGGAGCGCCAGCGCCATGCTGGTCCCGAGGAAGCAGGCAGCCAGGATGGCCGTGGTCCGGGTGAGCAGGTTGGCGGTGCCGCGGCCCGTCATCAGGCCCCCGAACGTGCCGCCGCCGAGCCCGCCGAGCGCCCCGCCCTCGCTCCGCTGCACGAGGATCACGGCAACAAGCGCCGCCGCGATCAGCACGTGAATCACCAAAATGACCGTCGTCATCATCGTGTCCGATAGGATGGCAGGAAACGCGCTGTGGCCGACGCCGTGCGACAGCTCACGTGCCACCGCCCGCCTGATAGATGCTCCAGAACGCGGCGACGTCCAGGGAGGCCCCGCCCACGAGGGCTCCGGCCACCGAGTCCAGCGCCATGATGTCGACAGCATTGTCGGGCTTGACCGACCCACCGTAGAGGACGGGCGGCCGAAGCCCGCGGTTTGCCAGCTCGCTGTCGATGAACTGCTGCGTGGCCGCGATGTCGGCGGTCGTAGGGGTGCGTCCCGTGCCGATAGCCCAGATGGGCTCGTAGGCAACAACCAGCTGCTCCTGATCGACCTGATCCGGCAGGCTCTCGAGGAGCTGGCGTCGCAGCACCTCCTCGCGTCGACCAGCCTGCCATTCCGCCTCGGTCTCCCCAATGCACAGGACGATCGTGAGGCCCTCGGCCTGTGCAGCGGCAACCTTGCTACGGACGCGCGCGTCGCTCTCGCCCAACCCGTGCCGCCTCTCGGAGTGGCCGAGGATGACCGCCGTGGCACCCGCATCGCGCACCATCGCGGCGCTGATCTCGCCAGTGAAGGCCCCCGACGCCCGCTCGTGACAGTCTTGGGCCCCCACAATGATGCCCGTGCCGGCCAGGCGGGTCGCGACATCACGGAGAATCGTGAATGGCGGAAAGACGCCGAGTGTGCCGGACAGCCGGTGCGTCCGTTCGGCGAGTGCCACCGGCCAGCGCCAGCCCTTCCGAGCGGAGACCGTTCATCTTCCAATTGCCGAAAACGATCGGCCGCGCCAAATGCATGACTTCGATTCCAGCACCCTCTTGCCGGCCGGCTAGCTAGCATAGCCCGTGGGGGCTTTCCAGGCCCGCAGCCGCCCCGTTTGGCGGTTGCGGGCCACTGCCACGCCACCTATGGTCTCCGCCGTCTTTTGCCCCGATGGCCTTGTGCGGGGCACCATTTGGATCCGCTCGATGCTCGATGCAATGCGCCAGCGTGCCACCAGCTGGGTGGTGCGCCTCCTGCTGATCCTCCTGTGCATCAGCTTCGGTATCTGGGGTATCGGCGACATCTTCCGCGCGCCCCGGGAAACGGGGCCGATCGCCGAGGTCGACGGGCCTCCGATCAACGGGGCCGATCTCAGCCGCGAGGCCAACAACAGCTTCGACCGCCTCGCACAGCAGCTGCAGGGCAAGATCCAGCGCTCGCCCGGAATCATGGAGGGGCTGGTTCGCCAGGCGCTGCAGCAGAGCATCGCCGGCCGGCTGATCGATGCGCATATCCGCGCTCTCGGCCTCTCCGTCGCCGACACCACGCTCGCCCAGACCATCCGCGACCAGCCAGCCTTCCAGACGGCGGGAAAGTTCGATCGCTCACGGTTCGATTATTTTCTCCGCTCGAGCGGGCTCAGCGAGGAGGCCTTCCTTAGCCAGCTTCGGGGTGACGTGTTGCGCTCTCAGGTGGTCGACGCCGTCACAGGCCCGGCAGCCGGCTCCGCCACCTTGGCCCGCGCGGTGGCGGCATGGCAGGACGAGCAGCGTCGAGGCCAAGCGCTCGTCGTCGAGGCCGCATCGATGCAGACGACCGATCCGACCGAGAAGGATCTGCAGACCTACCTCGATGCCCACGCCGACAGCTACAAGGCGCCGGAGCGCAGGAGCGCCGACATCCTCATCCTCTCAGCGGCCGATCTCGCAGGCGAGATCAATGTGGGCGAGGAGGAGATCAAGAAGGCGTACGAGGAGGACAAGGGGCACTACACGACGCCGGAGAGGCGCTGGTTCCTCCAGCTGCTGGCGCCGGACAAGCCGACGATCGACGAGGCGGCCAAGAAGGTCGCCGCAGGCGAGAGCTTCGCAAAGATCGCCGATGAGCTCGGGAGCAAGGTCTCAACGACGAATGTGGGGCCGGTGACGTCAGGCCAGCTGCCTGATCCTCTGGACAAGGCAGCCTTTGCCCTGAACCAGGATCAGGTCTCCCAGCCGCTCCAGACGAGCTTCGGCTGGCATCTCCTGCGGCTCGTCAAGATGGAGCCCGAGCACCAGCAGCCGCTTTCCGAGGTTCAGGAGCAGATCCGCAAGGAAATCGCGCTCCGCAAGGCCGAGGACGAGCTGCCGACGATGGCGAACACCGTCGACGACGCTGTCGGCGGTGGCGCCACGCTGGCCGAGGCCGCCGACAAGGTCGGCGTCCAGCTCCACAAGCTTCCTCCGATCGATCGGGCCGGCGACACCAAGGACGGCAAGCGGCCGGCCGGTGTCGAGCTGACGAGCGAGATGCTGGACGAGATCTTCAGCGCCGCGAAGGACGACACCTCGCTGCTGATCCACGGCAAGGACAACAGCTACTTCATCTTCCATCTGAACGAGATCCAGCCCGCGAGCACCCGACCGCTGGCCGAGGTCAAGGACAGCGTCACCAAGGCCTGGCAACAGGAGGAGCAGCGGAAGGAAGCGACCAAGCAGGCCGAGACGCTGCTCAAGGATGCGCAGGGCGGCGCCGCACTCGACGCAGCTCGCCAAGGCCGCTCCCGACCGCAAGCTGGACGCGATCCCGCCGCTCAAGCGAAGTGATCCGGGCTCGGCCCAAGGCCTGAGCCCCGATGCCGTGCAGGCCCTCTTCGCGACGCCCGTCGGCAAGGTCGCGGACAAGGTCGTCGCGGTGCCCGCCGGTGCCGCCATCATTGCGACCGATGCAATCATACCCTCCGATCCCAAGGCCGACGTCACGGCGTTGACGACGGCGCTCGGCAACGAGCTGCAGGGCGAGATCGTCACCAGCTACGAGGATGCGCTCCGCGAACGCTATACGGTCGAGATCAATCAGGCGGCGCTCGACCAGCTGATCCAGTCGATGGCGCAATGAGCATGCAGACCCAGCCTGATCGCGCAGCCTTCAAGGCAGCCTACGAGGCCGGCAGGCCGCAGGTGGTCTGGACGTCGCTCATCGCGGATCTCGAGACCCCGGTCTCGGCCATGCTGAAGCTTGCCGAGGGAAAGCCCTACAGCTTCCTCTTGGAGAGCGTCGAGGGCGGCGCCGCGCGCGGCCGCTACTCGATCATCGGGCTCAGGCCAGACGTGGTATGGCGTTGCTTCGGCGACCGCGCGGAGATCAACCGCCGCGTGCGGGCTGACCGTGCCGCTTTCGAGCCGACCGGGGAGCCCGCGTTGGAGAGCCTGAGGGCGCTTGTCCGCCAGAGCCGTATCGACCTGCCGCCCGATCTGCCGCCCATGGCCGCCGGCCTCTTCGGGCATATGGGCTACGACATGGTCCGCCTGATGGAACGCCTGCCGGCCAAGAACGTCGACCGGCTGGCCTTGCCCGACGCGGTCTATCTCAGACCCACGCTGACTGCGATTTTCGACAACATCGCCGACCGCGTCACCATCGTGACCCCGGTCTATCCGTCGCCCGAGATCGGCGCCGACCAAGCCTTCGATGCCGCGCTGGAGCGCCTCGCCGACACCGTCAGCGACTTCGAGCGCGGCATTGGCCACGCAGCGCCCCGGACTGCCGGGAAGAGCGTCGAGCCACGATCGAACGTCACCCGCGAGACCTATCACGACATGGTCCGGCGGGCGAAGGAGTACATCGCGGCCGGCGACATCTTCCAGGTCGTGCCCTCGCAGCGCTTCGAGGTTCCATTCGACCTGCCGCCTTTCGCCCTTTATCGGGCGCTCCGCCGCCTCAACCCGTCGCCCTTCCTCTTCTTCGTACAGCTGGACGGCTATGCGCTCGTCGGCTCGAGCCCGGAGATCCTCGTCCGGCTCACGCGACGGCATGGTCACCATTCGACCTGTCGCAGGGACGCGGCCACGCGGCGCGACCCGCGCGGAGGACGAGGCGCTTGCAGCGGAGATGCTGGCCGACCCGAAGGAGCTGGCCGAGCACTTGATGCTGCTCGATCTGGGCCGCAACGACGTCGGCCGGGTGGCCGAGATCGGCTCGGTCAAGGTGACCGAGAAGATGGTGGTCGAGCGCTACAGCCACGTGATGCACATCGTCTCGAACGTCGAGGGGCGCATCAGGCCGGAGCACGATGCCCTGGATGCCCTGTGGCCGGCTTTCCGGCCGGGACGGTGAGCGGCGCGCCAAAGGTCCGGGCGATGGAGATCATCGAGGAGCTGGAGCCGGAGCGCCGGGGCTTCTATGCCGGCACGGTCGGCTATTTCGGCGCCGATGGCAGCATGGACACCTGCATCGCGCTCCGCACGGCCCTCGTGCGGGACGGCAAGATCTATCTCCAGGCGGGTGGTGGCGTCGTCGCCGACAGCGATCCCGAGGCCGAGTATCAGGAAACCCTGAACAAGGCGAAGGCGCTGGTGAGGGCGGCGGAGGAAGCGGTCCGCTTCGCCAGCCGCAGCTGACGGCCCGGCGCCAGCCGGCTCAGGTCGGGCGCGCGCGGGCCGGGGACGGCGGCCCGGCAACAGGCACGATGCACGCGGCGGAAAGGGCGTTGGTCGAGGTGCCGCAGCTGCGGATCGCGATGACGCTGCTCGCCTGTCACGAAGCGCACCCCTCGTGCCCTGGCCTGCGGTATCCATCGGTCGAGGACGGCCAGCGTAGCTGGATAGGGATGACCGATCGCGATCGCCGTACCTGACGTGCGAGCGATGCGCTCGAGCTGGGCCAGCTGCCGGGCGATCGCTGCTTCCGACTGGTCGTCGTCGAGAAACACGTCCCGGGACGCAGCCGGAATGCCAGCGCTGCGCGCGGTGGCCGCGGCAACGGACCTGGCACTCGTGAGGCTGTCGACGAAGACCATCCCGCGGCCGGCCAGATCGGCCATGACGCGCATCATCGCGTCGCGGATCGGCGGTGAGCCGGCTGCCCATGTGATTGTTGACGCCGACCGCGTCCGGGACGCGACTGAGCGCCCACGCCACGCGCCGCCTCGATCTCCTCGGGGCTGAGGCCCTCGACCAGCGCGTTCGGACCGGCATCCTCATCGCCCACGGCCTGCATCGGCAGATGCAGGAACACCTCATCGCCGGCCGCACGCGCCGCTCTGCCCAACGCGTCGAGCTTGTGGCCGTAGGGCAGGAAGGACAGGGTCAGCGGCGCAGGCAGCCGGAGGGCCTGCTCGGTCCCCGGCAGGTTGACGCCCAGATCGTCGATGATGATCGCAACGACGGGAAGCGGCGCTCCCGGCGGATGCGGCGCTGGCCCCGGGGAGGCGAGCGCGGCAGCGACTGGCCGGCCTTGGCGCCGGGCTCTCCGGCATGACGCCAAGTGCGGCAGGCGGCGGCGACGGACCCATCACGGGAGCACGGGCCAACGCCGAACGCTCCTCGTGCGGCGCTGACGGTCCCGTAGCCGAGGGTGCCACGGCCGCCACGACGCTGGCAGGGCCGCTGTCGCCCTGGATGGTGGGCGCCCCCTCGATCGCGGCCGTCGGCACCTTGGACGACTGGGTAGACGCCACGGCCTCGGGGGCGAGCGGCTCGAGGGTGGCAGGAGCCGACGCTGACGAGGGCCCTCGGGCAGCGCGATGCGCCCACTGCGGCTTCGCGAGCGGAGGCCAGTCCAAAACCACCGAGAGAACGAGCAGGGTCAAAACCGTGAGGCTGGCGCCACGGAGACCGATGGGAGAACGGCCATTCTCCACGGCGCGGATCACGCCTCTCAGCCAGTCGCGCATCATCGGGCGACCGACCTTCGCGATCGCGGCATCCTTGTCTGCTCCTCCTTCCGCCGGCCGGGCTCCCGACGCTTGACGGGCCAGCCGATGCAGCGTTTCCTGCTTCACCATTCCAACACGGCTGATGGCTACCGACCCGCCATGCTCCTCCTGATCGACAACTACGACAGCTTCACCTGGAATCTTTATCACTATCTGGGCGAGCTTGGCGCGAGAGACCGAAGTCGTGCGGAACGACGCGATCGACGTCGATGCGGCGCTCGCACGCCGGCCAGAGGCGATCGTGCTCTCGCCCGGCCCCTGCGATCCCGACCGGGCGGGCATCTGCCTCGATCTGATCCGGGCCGCCGCCGGCCACTGCCCCATCCTCGGCGTCTGCCTTGGCCATCAGGCCATCGCACAGGCGTTCGGCGCACGGATCGAGCGCGCTCCGGCGCCGATGCACGGCAAGGTGAGCCGGATCCATCACGACGGCACCGGTGTGTTCCGTGGCTTGTCGACCCCTATTGCCGCCACGCGCTACCACTCGCTGACGGTGGCGCCGGAAAGCATGCCCGCGTCCTTGATCGTCAATGCGACAGCAGACGATGGCGTCATCATGGGTATCCGCCACGCCTCCTTGCCCATCCATGGCGTGCAGTTTCACCCAGAAAGCATCGAGACAGTAGAAGGTCATGCCCTTCTCCGCAACTTTCTGGCGAATTGTCTCCTTGCGGCCGCAGCATGACCGCTGACCTGCAGCGATTCAAGGCAGCTCATAGCGATCGCTGCAGCGGGCCGCGCCTCTGACGCTCGAGCAGGCGCGAGGAGGCCTTCGGCATCATGATGTCCGGCGACGCCACGCCGGCGCAGATGGGCGGTTTCCTGATGGCGCTCCGCGTGCGGGGCGAGACGATCGAGGAGATCACCGCCGGGGCCATGGTGCTGCGCGAGCGCATGCAGCCGGTCAAGGCGCCTGCCGGAGCGATCGACACCTGCGGGACCGGCGGCGACGGAACCGGCACCTACAACATATCGACCGCGTCGGCGCTGGTGGTGGCGGGTGCCGGCGTGCCGGTCGCCAAGCATGGCAACCGGGGGCTCTCCTCGCGCGCCGGCTCCTCCGATGTGCTGACCGCGCTTGGGCGTCAATATCGAGGCCAGCGTTGAGCAGATCGAGGCATCGATCGTCGAGGCCGGGATCGGCTTCATGATGGCGCCGCGCCATCACGGCGCCATGCGGCACGTGGCGGGCCCCCGCGTCGAGCTCGGCACACGAACGATCTTCAATCTCCTGGGACCGCTCGCCAATCCGGCCGGCGTCAAGCGCCAGCTCATGGGTGTCTTCGCCGCCGAGTGGGTCGAGCCGCTGGCTCGTGTCCTCGGGCGCCTCGGTAGCGAGCGGGCGTGGGTGGTCCACGGCTCGGACGGCCTGGACGAGCTCACGACGACCGGACCGAGCCGGGTCGCCGAATGGAACGCCGGCGAGGTTCGCGTCTTCGAGGTCACTCCGGAGGATGCTGGTCTTCCCCGCGCCAGCCTGGATGATCTGCGGGGCGGTGACGCCGAGCACAATGCGGAGGCCATCCGTGCCGTTCTCGCGGGCGTCAGGGGGCCCTGTCGCGACGCCGTCGTCCTGGCGGCTGCCGGCGCGCTCGTGGTAGCAGGCAAGGCTGGCGATCTTCGCTCGGGCGTGGCGCTCGCCGCCGAGGCGATCGACAGCGGCCGCGCCGCCACGGCGCTCGAGCAGCTGGTGCGCATCAGCCATCGTTAGCCATCGTTGAGGGAGCTTCCCTTGTCGGACGTCCTCGGCCGGATCATCGACGTCAAGCGCCAGCACGTGGCGAGCCGCAAGACGACCCTACCGGAAGCGTCGCTGGCTGCCCGCCTTGGTGACGCGCCCGCCCCCCGTGGCTTTGCCGGCCATCTGATCGACGCCGACCAGGAAGGCAGGCTCGCGCTCATCGCCGAGATCAAGAAGGCCTCGCCGAGCAAAGGGCCTCATCCGTGCCGACTTCGACCCGCCGACCTTGGCGCGCGCCTACCGCGACGGTGGAGCCACCTGTCTCTCAGTCCTGACCGACGAGCCGTTCTTCCAGGGCGCCGACGCCTATCTCGAGGCCGCACGCGCCGCCGTTCCACTGCCGTGCCTTCGCAAGGATTTCACGATCGATCCCTATCAGGTGATGGAGGCTCGGCTGCTCGGTGCCGACTGCATCCTCCTCATCATGGCCGCGCTCGACGACACCCTGGCCCGGGATCTGGCGCAGACCGCGAGCGGGCTCGGCCTCGATGTCCTGGTCGAGGTCCATGCCGCCGACGAGCTCGATCGCGCGCTTCGGCTGGAGACACGTCTCATCGGCATCAATAACCGCAATCTCAAGACGCTGAAGGTCGATCTGGCGACGACGGTCGAGCTGGCGCCGCGGATACCTGCCGACCGACTGCTCGTCGCCGAGAGCGGGTTGTACACCCATGCCGATCTGCTCCGGATGCGGGAGGCGGGAGCGCGCGCCTTCCTCGTCGGCGAGTCGCTGATGCGCGAGGCGGACGTCACCGCAGCGACGCGCCGCCTCCTCGGTCTCGATGCGGCAGCCGCGGTATGAGCGGCCTCTCGCACTTCGACGCCACAGGCAACGCGGTCATGGTCGACGTCACCGCCAAGGACGTGACGGAGCGCACCGCCACGGCACGGGGCCGGGTCCTGGTGGCGCCGGAGACGGCCCAGCTGATCCGCGACCGAGGGTTCAAGAAGGGCGATGTCCTCAGCGTTGCCCAGCTTGCCGGCATCATGGGTGCCAAGAGGACGGCCGACCTGGTGCCGCTCTGCCATCCCCTGCCGCTCAGCTCGGTTCGGGTGGAGCTCGACCTGGCGGCGGCGGAGCCGGCCGTCGAGATCAGTGCCACCTGCCGGACGACCGGACGGACCGGTGTCGAGATGGAGGCGCTCACGGCCGTCTCGGTCGCCGCGCTGACCGTCTACGACATGTGCAAGGCTGTCGACCGCCAGATGCGGATCACCGACATCCGGCTGGTGCACAAGGCCGGCGGGCGCTCGGGCGAGTTCAGGGCAAGCTGAGATGCTATCGGTCGCCGAGGCACGCTCGCGCATCCTTGAGGGAATCAGGCCGGTACCGGTCGAGTGGGTTATGCTCCTCGAGGGTCTTGATCGCGTCCTTGCCGATGACCTCCGCGCGCGGCGGACCCAGCCGCCGTCTGCCGTCTCCGCCATGGACGGATACGCCGTTCGGGCGGCGGACACGGAAAGGGCGGGCGCCTGGCTCGAGCTGATCGGCGAAAGCAAGGCCGGAGGCGAGCCGCCACCCGCCCTCGGCCCCGGTCAGGCGGTGCGAATCTTCACGGGTGCTGCCATGCCGGCCGGTGCCGATGCGGTGGCGATCCAGGAGCTGGCGACCCACGAGCCCGGCCGGGTCCGCTTCGCCAGGAGCATCGCTGCCGGCACCTATGTTCGCAAGGCCGGCCTCGACTTCGAGGCGGGCTGGCGGGGGCTTGCGGCCGGAACGCTGCTCGACCCGCCTGCCCTCGGCCTGGCGGCGAGCATGGGCCACGCCTGGTTGCCGGTGCGCCGGCGGCCGCGCGTGGCCATCCTGGCTACCGGCGACGAGCTGTGCCGGCCGGGCGATAGCCCCGCGGCTCATCAGATCATCTCGAACAACAGCACCGTGCTCGGGCTCATGATGCGGCGCTGGGGCGCGGAGCCGATCGACCTCGGCATAGCGTCGGACGACGCGCAAGCGCTCGGTGACATTCTCGCGGATGCGCGCGGCGCCGATCTGCTGCTGACGACGGGAGGAGCCTCCGTCGGCGAGTACGACCTCGTGCGCGCTGGCCTTGCGGCGAGTGGGCTGGAGCTGGGCTTCTGGAAGATCGCGATGCGGCCGGGCAAGCCATTGATGTTCGGTCAGCTGCAGAATGCCTTGCCGTTCCTCGGGCTTCCGGGCAACCCCGTCTCGGCGGCTGTCTGCGCCATCGTCTTCGTGCGAGCGGCGCTCTGCCGGATGCTGGGGCTCGATCCGGCACTACCGCTCGAGCGCGGTCGGATCACGAGCGAGCTGGCCGCGAACGACGAGCGCGAGGACTATCTGCGGAGCCGCTTGGCTGGCCAGGAGGACGGCATTCCCCTTCTGGAGGTCGCGCCGCGCCAGGACAGTTCCATGTTCGCAACCTTCGCGCAGGCGGACGCGTTGGTCATACGGGAGCCGAGGGCGCCTCCAGCTGAGGCGGGATCCGTCGTCTCGTTCGTGCCGATCGATCGGGCTCTCCATCTGCCACGCCGCTGACGTCCGATCTCCGGTTGACCGGCCAGGAGAACTTAACTAGAACATTTGCAGAGCTTTTTGAACAAGACCGGCCCCCAAGGAGCGTCCGGCGTGCTCACGCAAAGACAGCTGCAGCTCTTGCAGTTCATCAGTGACTTCTCACGAGAGCATGGTGTCCCGCCCTCCTTCGAGGAAATGCGCCGGGCGTTGAAGCTCCGGTCCAAGTCGGGCATCCATCGGCTGATCTCGGGGTTGGAGGAGCGCGGCTACATTCGGCGGCTCGCCTATCGGGCTCGGGCTCTGGAGATCGTCCGGCTGCCCAGCGAGCGGCTCGTCGTGCGCTCTGAGCCGGAGCCCCTGGGCGATGCGCCGAACGTGGTGCGCGTCCCATTCGGCCACACACGGCGGCCAACGGCTCTGACAGGCGTCAGCGGGCACGTTGATTTGCCGATCTATGGGCGTATCGCTGCGGGAACGCCGATCGAGGCTCTGACCGACGCGACGAGCTTCCTCGACGTGCCGACGATGATGGTCGGCGACGGCGAGCACTACGTGCTCCAGGTGGTGGGCGATTCGATGACGGACGCCGGAATACACGATGGCGATTTCGTCATCATCCGTCGCTGCGATACCGCGGAGAACGGCGACGTCGTGGTGGCCCTCATCGACGAGCGCGAGGTCACCTTGAAGCGGCTCAGGCGTCGTGGAGCGTCGATCGCCCTCGAGGCTGCGAACGCGAGCTACGAGACCCGGATCTTCGGCCCCCAGCAGGTCAAGGTGCAGGGCCGACTGGTCGGTCTTCTTCGGCGCTATTGAGCCGGGCGGCGACCGGCAGGATGCGATCCGGCGCGTCGGTGATGATGCCGGCGGCGCCGTTGGCGAGCAGGTCGGCCGCACGCCTCGGATCATTGACCGTATAGAGCAGCACTGGCACGCCGTGATCGATGACGGTGCGAAGCTTCTCCAGGCGGAGCGGCGTGTGCCACAGATGCAGGGTCGTGCAGTCGAGGTCGCGGAGCGCTTCCGTCCAGTCGTCGGGCAAAAGCTCCGTCAGAAGCCCCAGCGGCAGATCCGGCGCAATCGCTCGTGCGGCCCGCAGGGACGACCTGGCGAAGCTGGAGACGAGGAGGGGCAGACCGTCCTCGGGCCAGAGCCGGGCAAGCGCCTCCGCCACAACCTTGCCCGTCTCGACCTCCCGTCCCGGGCACGGCTTGATCTCGACATTCGCGGCGACGCCGAGCTCAAGGAGCAGATCGACGGCCGCCTCGAGGGTAGGAACCTGCTCGCCCGCAAAGCCCCCGGAAAACCAAGCGCCGGCGTCGAGCTGGGCGATGCTCGCATAGTCGAGCGCGGCCACGAGGCCGCTGCCGTTCGTCGTCCGCTTGAGCTTCGCGTCATGCATCAGGATGGGGACACCGTCGCGCGTGAGCTTCACGTCGAACTCCACCCAATCCGCACCGAGCTCATGCGCGCGGCGGAGCGAGGCCAGCGTGTTCTCGGGAGCGTGCGCCGCGGCGCCACGATGTCCTACAACCGAAGTGAGACCAGGCACCCGGGGACGCGTGCCCCGTCGCCACGGCTCCCACCCGTGTCTTCTCATCCTCTGCTCCCTCCCGACGGTCATCGCCGGCTCCCGGCGCCGCCTTACCAAACAGGCGGGCGACGCTTAAGCTGCCACTCCTGGTCTGGCAATGGCGCGGATCGCCGGCACAGATCCGCGGCTGGACGAGATGTAGTATCATGAGCCGCCGTTGGCCGGATCCGGATGCGGGGATGCAGCTGAGCGCCGCAGACACAATCTCGGGGCCGGTCGAGCGGGTCATCTTCCGCAATCCGGAAACCGGCTACGCCGTCGTGCGTTTGCGGGCGGAGACTGGCGCGGGGCCAGCGACGGTGGTGGGTGTCCTGCCGGAGCTTCGTCCCGGCGAGATTCTCCGCGCTCACGGCGCGTGGCGGGACGACCGCACCTGGGGGCGGCAGTTCGCCGCGGCTGCCGTAGATGTCCTCCCGCCGACCACGATCGAGGGCGTCGAGAGCTATCTCGCATCGGGCCTGGTCGAAGGCCTGGGCCAGGGGCTCGCGAGGCGCCTCGCCCGACAGTTCGGGACCGAGCTGACGAGGGTCATCGAGGCGGAGCCTCTACGCCTCCGCGAGGTACCGGGGATCGGCACCAAGCTCGCTCAGCGAATCGTCGATGCCTGGCGAGCCGAGCGCGACGTGCGCGACATTCTTCTTTTCCTCCAGAGCCACGGCGTGGGCCTTGGCCGCGCCCGCCGCATCCTCGATGCCTACGGCAGCGGCGCGGTGGGACGTGTCACGGCCGATCCCTATGCATTGGCACGAGATGTCCACGGCATCGGATTCCATACGGCCGATGCGCTGGCAACGCGGATCGGCATTCCTGCCGACGCGCCGATACGACTGGTCGCCGCGCTCGAGCACGCGGTTCGGGAGGCCGCGGATGAGGGCCACAGCGCCCTGCTACGAGCAGTCGCCGTAAGTGCCGCTGCTCGCCTCCTCAATCATGAGGAAGCGATGCTGCTACCGGCGCTCGAGCGAGCCATCGAGGAGGGCGTGCTCGTCGAGCAGGAGATGGAGGCCGGCCCGTTGGTGCAGCTGCCTCAACTTGCGGCCGCCGAGATAGCCATCGCCGAGGATGTCCGACGCCTCCTGGGCGGTCGCCCGGCATGGCCGCCGGTCGATCCCGAGACGGCCCTGGCGCGGGCCGAGGAACGGCTGAGCGTCGCGCTGGCACCGAGCCAGATCGAGGCGGTGCTTCAAGCCCTGCGCAGCAAACTGCTCATCATCACGGGTGGCCCGGGCACCGGCAAGACGACGTTGGTCCGCGCAATCCTGGCGGCGCTGCCCGAGGAGGGACTCGAGGTCGCGCTGGCTGCCCCGACCGGCCGCGCCGCGAAGCGGCTTGCAGACAGCACCGGCCGCGACGCCCGCACCCTCCACAGATTGCTCGAGGCCGATCCGGCGCGCGGCTTTCGGCGCGACCGTGAGCGTCCGCTGGAGGTCGATCTCGCCATCGTCGACGAGGTGTCGATGGTCGATCTCCTGCTCATGCAGGCATTGCTCGCTGCCCTCCCCGACACCGCGGCGCTCGTGCTCGTCGGCGACGTGGATCAGCTGCCCTCGGTGGGCCCTGGCCTGGTTCTCGCCGATCTCATCGAGTCCGACGTGGTGCCGGTGGTCCGCCTGACCGAGATCTTCCGCCAGGCGGCCGAGAGTGCGATCGTCCGCAACGCGCACAGGATCAACCGGGGGGAGCCGCCGCAGTTCGCTCACGATGGCGAAGGATCGGAGGACTTCTTTGGCGTCCGTGCCACGGCGCCCGAGGACGCCGTCGTCAAGGTGGTCGAGCTTGTGGCCGAGCGCATTCCGCAACGTTTTGGCCTCGACCCCGTGGCGGAGATCCAGGTGCTCTGCCCGACAAACCGCGGTGTCGTGGGCACGCGCGAGCTCAATCGGGCACTGCAGGCCCGTCTCAACCCGGAACCGGGTGAGCAGGTCGAGCGTGGCGGGATTCAGTTCGGCGTCGGCGACAAGGTGATGCAGGTCGAGAACGACTATGACCGCGAGGTCTACAACGGCGACATCGGTCGCGTCGCGGCAGTCGACCCCTCGGCCCAGACCGTCCGCGTGACGATCGACGGCCGGCCCGTCGACTATGGGGCCGCCGACCTCAGCATGCTGTCGATGGCCTATGCTGTGACGGTTCACAAGGCGCAGGGCTCGGAGTATCCCGCCGTGGTGCTCGTGCTGCTCCGCCAGCACGGTCGGATGCTCCGCCGACGGCTCCTCTACACGGCCATCTCTCGGGCACGGCGCCTCGCCGTGATCGTTGCCGAGCCCGATGCCCTCGAGCGCGCCGTCCGTGACGTGGGCGAGCAAAGGCGGCTTACCCTTTTGAAGCAACGTCTCATCAGCTCAGGATAACACCATGGACTCCAGCGAACTCGATGCCCGCCTCGACGCGGCCGTCGACGTCATTCGCGCCGCCGGCAGCCGAGCGCGCGACTTCTATCTCAGACGTGACGAGCTGAGCGTCGAGCAGAAGGGCCTCCAGGATCTCGTCAGCATCGCCGATCGCGAGGTCGAGGCGCTGATCCGCGCCCAGCTGGGTCAAGCCTTCCCCGACGACGCCTTCCTGGGCGAGGAGGAAGGTGGCCGCGAGGCGCCACAGCTCTGGGTGATCGACCCGATCGACGGCACCTCCAACTTCCTCCGCGGGATTCCCTATTGGTGCGTCGTCCTCGCCTTCGTCGTCGACGGTGTCACCGAACTCGGTCTCACCTACGACGCGGTCCACGACGAGCTGTTCGTCGCACGCCGTGGCCAGGGGGCCAAGCGCGACGGCGCCCCGATCACCGTATCCGGGCGCACGTCACCGACCGAGGCCTGCTTCGCTCTCAGCTACAACTTCAAGACTCCTCCCGAGGACTATGAGGAGCTGCTGGCCGGCATGCTGAGCCATCGGCTCGATCATCGCCGCATGGGCTCGTCGGCTCTGTCTCTCTGTCACGTCGCCGACGGTCGCCTCGACGGCCTCCTCTGCCTCAACTGCAACAGCTGGGACGTCCTGGCCGGCCTGATCCTGGTTGAGGAGGCGGGCGGCCTGGCCACGGTCTATCGCAAGGGCCACACGCTTCTCGATCGCCGTGCGGTCGCGGCCACTACACCCGGCTTGGCGGATGTGGTCACCTCGATCAGCAACATTCCGCTCGGCGCCTAAGGCTCCCGGACGTCCGGCCTGTCAGTCAATAGGCTTGGGCATCATGCTCTACGCCAGATCGCTCAGTGCGCCGGGCTCGACCACAGGTCCCGGGCCTGGGCGATCCAGCGGGTGACCTCTTCCAACGTCGGCGAGCGCCGTGCCAGCCTGCGCTCTCTGTTCTGCTCGGCCAGCCGGAGATGGAGCTCTTCCGGCTCCTGCATGGCGAGATCGGCCACTCTGCGGATGCCGAGATTCTCGAGCATCAGGCCAAACATCCAGCCGATGCCGTTGACACGTGCCATGTCAGCGCGATCGATGACCATCTTCAGCTCGTCGAGCTCGATGCCGCTCGCGCGGGCAAGCATCGCCTGCCTGTCGGGGCTGTCGGCGAAAGCAAGCAGCTGGCCGCAGGTCGTGACCCCGTGTGCCTTGAGGCCAAGCTTCGAATGGCGAGGGATGCCCATCAGCTTGCCGATGGGAAGGGTGTGCGAGGGATCGCCTCGCTCCAGCTCGGCCGGTCGCGCTCGAATGCCTCGCTCACCGGCGCCGATCTGGACACGGCCCTGCCTCACGCTCGTGCGGACGACGGAGAGCCGCTCATCGGCATCCCGGGCTCCGGCCGACGACGAGCTGTCGCGGCGCAACATTCGCGCTCCAGCACCACGCATCATCACGTGCCCCTCATGGCAACACCCGGATCGAGCTCATTGCCTCGTGACGATTCCCGCGCGCCGGCAATGCCGGCCAGCAATCCGGATCGTCCCAGATGACTACAGGATGATGCCCACAACGATGGCCTTCGCGGGAAAGGCTGGCTCGACACGACTGGAAACCTCGCTCTGCTGACAGCGGGATCTGTGCCGCGGCCGGCCGCGTCGGAGGAAACTCGAGACGTTCCCGCTGCGCCGGCCGCCTAGTCAACCAACATATTCTGCCCGAACGCGGTTCCAACTAACCTATGCTAAGTAGGCGTGGCGTTCCCCGTGGCGATGCGTATTCCGATACATTTCTACCTGCCGAGAGTGGCTGGCCAAAAGGACGGCGGTGGGAGAAGCGCTGTCGGGTTGTGGACGGCGCCCAGGGTCCAGCGGACCTCCTGGGCTCGCAAGTAGCACCGCCGCTAGCGCCAGCGACTACCAGGAGCGCAAAAGCCTCCGAATGCGAAAGACGTGAAGGGTAGTTCAGTGCCGACCAAAGGTTCAAGAGCTGGAGCTGGGGACTTGAGGGTGGCGAGTGGGCCACCCTAGCAATGCGTAGAGCGGGTCCGTTGCAAGGAGCGCAAAAGCGGAACGATCCGAGCAAGACGAAGCACCGGAGAACCAAGTGCCCTGCTGCCGGACGAGCGTAAGGCTAGCGAACTAGGCTGCCGATCGAAGCCGTCCCTGCCCTCCCTTCGGCGCCGCCGCCGTGCTGGACCGTCAGCTACGAAGCACCGCTCCTACCGCCTTCCCGGCGGCGGCAACGATCTGAGCCGCCGCCGCCTCGATCTCGGCCTCGCCCAGCGTCCGGTCGGGTGACTGGAGGCGAACGGCCACGGCAAGGGACCTTTTGCCTTCCGGCACGCCCCTGCCCTCGTAGACGTCGAAGAGCCGAGCACTACGGATCAGCTTCTTCTCCGCACCCCGAACAGCCTTCAAGAGATCCTCCGCAGGCACCTCGGCGTCGACCAGGAAGGCAAAGTCACGATCGACGGGCGGGTAGGGCAACGCCTCGAGCTGGGGCCGCGCACGCCCCGCAGCCCCCCGCGGCATTGGCAGGCCGTCGAGGTCCAGCTCGAAGGCGACGACCGGCACCTCGATCCCGAAGAGCTGAAGCACGCGGGGATGAAGCTCGCCGAAGGTGGCCAGCGTGGCGGATCCGAGCCGAAGGCGGCCACCGCGGCCGGGGTGATACCAGTCGGGCGGGTCTGTCGTCACGCGCGCGGCCTCGGCCTTCACACTCGCAGCGGCAAGCGACGTCAGAGCGTCGGCTTTGGCATCCAATGCATCCACGGTGCGCTCGGGCTCGGCCCACTGTCGAGGAGCCGCAGCCCCGAAACGCACGCCCGCCAGCGCCCAGACCTGCTCCCCCGGCATCGCTCCCAGGTAGCGCGGCCCCAGCTCGAAGATCGCACCCTGACCGATGCTACGAGACAGGTTGCGGGTGACGGCGGTGAGCAGGTTGGGGATCAGCGAAGGCCGCATCGCCGACAGCTCGGCATTGAGCGGATTGCGCATCAGGCACGGCTGCTCATGGCCGAAGTGCCGCGCGTGATCGGGCGGGATGAAGGACCAGGTGACGGCCTCGGCATAGCCGGCCGCGGCCACCGCCCGACGAACAATGGCACGCCGGCGCTGCTCGGCGGTCAGAACGCCACGATTGACCGAGGAGGCCCGGGCCACGGAGACTGGCGCGATCTTGTCGAAGCCGTGGAGCCTTGCCAGCTCCTCGACGATGCAGGCCTCGGTCGTGACGTCGTGACGCCAGGACGGCGGGACGACCGTCCAGCTCTGAGGGCCACCCGCAACGGCGAAGCCCAGCGCCGTTAGATGCTCCCGTATGACCGGCGGCTCCAGCTCGATGCCCGTCAGCCTTTGCAGCTGCGTCGTGCGAAACGCCATCGTCTCCCGGCGGGCCGGAACATTGCCCGCGACCACCGGCGCCGCCGCCTCGCCACCGCAAAGCTCGAGGATGAGACGGGTGGCGTACTCGGTTGCCGAGAGCACCTGGTCCGGATCGAGGCCGCGCTCGAACCTCGTGCGCGCGTCGCTCTCGATGCCGAGACGCCGGCCGGTCGCCGCGGTGCGGACCGGATCGAACAAGGCCACCTCGAGGAGCACATCGGTGGTGGCCTCGGTGACGCCCGTCGTCTCGCCGCCCATGATGCCGCCGAGGCTGACGGGCCCGTCGGCATCGGCGATGACCGTCATCGACGGATCGAGGTCGTAGGTCTTGCCGTCGAGGGCGAGGAGCCACTCGCCGGGTCGCGCGAAGCGCAGCCGGAGCCCGCCCTTCAGCTTGGCCGCATCGAAGACGTGGAGCGGCCGATTGATGTCGAGCATCACATAGTTGGTGAGGTCGACCAGCGTCGAGATCGAGCGGATACCCGCCGCCTCGAGCCGCCGCCGCAGCCACTCGGGGCTTGGCCCGTTGCGGACGCCTCGGATGAGCCTGCCGACGAAGAGGGGGCAGGCCCCGCTCTCGCCCTCGGGGAAGTCGAGGACAATGTCGGGGTCGGGGCCGCCATGCGAGGCTACCGGCGCGTAGTCGCGCGTGAGGAGGCGGCCCATGTCCGCCGCCGCGAGATCGCGGGCGATGCCAAGAAGCCCGAAGCAGTCGCTACGGTCCGGCGTCAGCTTGAGCTCGATGACCGGCCCTTCGAGCCGGAGCGCCTGCACGGCCGGCATACCGACCTCGAGCCCATCCGATGGGAGGTCGATGATGCCGGCATGGTCCTCGCCGATGCCGAGCTCGCGCGCCGAGCAAAGCATGCCCTGGCTCTCGACGCCGCGAATGGTGGCCCGCTTCAGGACGTCACCGGTGGCGGGAATGGTCGACCCTTCGGGCGCAACGATGCCCCAGAGGCCCGTTCGCGCATTGGGCGCGCCACAGACGATCTGTTTCGTGCCGTCCTTGGTCTCGACGGTGCAGACGCGCAGCCGCTCCGCATTCGGGTGCTGGTGCGCCTCGCGCACATAGCCCACGGCGAAGGCGGCCAGCGCCGAGGTCGCATCCTCGATGCCCTCGACCTCAAGACCCAGGGCTGTGAGCTTCTCCGCGATCGCCTCGGCCGAGTGGTCGGTCTCGAGATGCTCCTTGAGCCAGGGCAGCGGGACCTTCATCGGGACAGCCCCCCATAGGTCGTCGGCACGTCGAGCGGCAGGAAGCCGTAGTGCCAGAGCCAGCGGAGATCGGCCTCGAAGAAGGTGCGAAGATCCGGGATGCCGTATTTCAGCATGGCCACACGATCGATTCCCATGCCGAAGGCGAAGCCCTGCCACTCGTCGGGATCGAGGCCCACCGCCCTCAGCACGTTGGGATGCACCATGCCGCAGCCCAGGATCTCGAGCCAGTCGTCGCCCTCGCCGACGATGAGCTCGCTGCGCGTCCTCCTACAGCCGATGTCCATCTCGGCCGAAGGCTCGGTGAAGGGGAAGTAGCTCGGGCGGAAGCGGACCGGGATCCCCTCCCGCTCGAAGAACGCGCGCACGAAGTCGGTCAGGCAACCCTTGAGATGGCCCATATGCGAGTGCCGGTCGATCAGCAGCCCCTCGACCTGATGGAACATGGGCGTGTGGGTCATGTCCGAATCGCGCCGGTAGGTGCGCCCAGGAACGATCACCCGGTGGGGCGGCGGATCTGCCAGCATCGTCCTGATCTGCACCGGGCTCGTGTGGGTGCGAAGAAGCAGGGGGCGCCCATCCTGCTCCGCCTCGAGGTAGAAGGTGTCGTGCATCTGGCGGGCGGGATGCTCGGGCGGAATGTTGAGCGATTCGAAATTGTGCCAGTCGTCCTCGATGTCCGGGCCTTCGGCCACCGAGAAGCCCATATCGGCGAAGATCGCCATGATCTCCTCCGTCACCTGGCTCACCGGGTGGATGCGGCCCTCGAAACGCTCGCGGGCGGGAAGCGTGACATCGAGCCGCTCGGCGGCGAGCCTGGCTTCCAGGGCCACCTCGGCAAGAGCAGCCTTCCGCTGCTCGAGCAGCTCCTCGATGTCCCGCTTCAGAGCGTTGAAGGCCTGCCCCAGACGAGGACGATCCTCCGGCGCCGCCTTGCCCAGGCCCTTCACCAGCTCGGTGACACGGCCCTTCTTGCCCAGGACCGCGACGCGCACGTCGTCGAGGTCGCGAAGGCTCGTCGCCTCGCCGACCCTGCTCTCGATCTCCGACCTGAGTGTCTCGAGCTCGCTCTCCATGACCCGCCTGCTTCCCGATCGCCGGTCCGGCGCGCGGCCGGATTCCCTAACAAAAAGGGGCCCGAAGGCCCCCTTTCTCTCAGCCGAGGCCTCGCCTCAGCCCTGGAGGGCCGCCGCCGCCTGCTGAATAAAGCTCGAGAAGACCGCGCGGTCGCGAACGGCGAGGTCGGCAAGCACCTTCCGGTCGACCTCGATGCCGGCCTCCTTCAGGCCGTGCATGAAGTTGCCGTAGGTCATCCCCTCCTCGCGCACCGCCGCGTTGATCCGCTGGATCCACAGGCCGCGGAAATCCCGCTTGCGCTGCCGGCGGTCGCGGTAGGCGTACTGAAGCGCCTTCTCCATCGACTGCATTGCGGTTCTGATGCAGGTGCTGCGCCGGCCGCGATGGCCCTTGACCTGCTCCAGAACCTTCTTGTGACGGGCGTGCGATGTAACGCCGCGTTTCACACGAGCCATGACGCTGTTTCCTCGATCCTGTCCGTGCCGTCAGCCGCCGTAGGGCAGCATCTGCCGTGCCAGCACGGCGTCACCCGCGGTCAGATAGCCCGCCTTGCGATGCAGCGCTTTGGCCTTCTTCGGCCGGCTCGTCAGGTTGTGCCGATGATGGGCGTGCCTGAACTTCACCTTGCCACTGCCGGTGAACTCGAAGCGCTTGGCGGCACTCCGCTTGGTCTTCATCTTGGGCATTAAAGGAAAACTCCGAGCGAGCGCCCACCGAGGTCGACCCGGCGCGCCGAAAGCCCGAGGCTTATAACGAAGGGTCTCGCCGCATGCAACAGGGCGAACGATCAGCGACGGCCACCCCAGCGCCGAAGGACCAGCGCAACCCAGGGCGACCGCGTGACCTGGAAACGCGGCCGCAGCCCGCAACGGGCATGCACCCGCGTCACCGCCTCGACCTGTCCCTCCAGGAACCCCGATAGAATGGCATAGCCGCCGGGCGCCAGGTACCGCCCCAGATCGGGCGCCATCGCGCAGAGCGGGTCGGCCAGGATGTTGGCGAGCACGAGGTCGTAGGGAGCCCGGCGCCTGACGAGCCTGCTCGACCACCCGTCGCTCAGCACGCTAGCGGACGCGGCCGGCCACGCCATTGATCCGAGCGTTCTCGGCAGCGACACGCTACCGCAACCGGATCGTTGTCGGCGGCCACGACCCGGGCCGGCCAACGTTTTGCCGCGGCGATCGCCAGCACGCCCGAGCCGCAGCCGAGATCGAGCACGCGGCGAACGGGACGCCGGCCGGCGATCATCTCGATGGCGGCAAGGCACGCCTGCGTCGTCGCGTGCTCACCGGAGCCGAAGGCGAGCCCGGCCTCGACCTGGACCGGGACCGAGGCCGGAGGCACATCTCGCGGCCGCGCTCTCGCTATGAACGACGAAGCGGCCGACCTGGACGGGAGGCGTGCGGGCCGCCATCGCGCGGCGCCAGTCCGCCTCGGCCACGGTGTCGAGCGACAGGCCATTGGGCGCAAAGCCGTGCGGGCGGCAGAGACGCACCAGGCTGGAGCGCAGGCCGGCGATCTCGGGGCGCGCGTCGAAAAGGAGGTCGACGCGCCAGGAGAGCGTCTCCTGCTCGGGTCCGACCTCGTCCTCGAAGATCGCCACGCTCTGAGCGACCTCCTCCAGATCCGTCGAGAAGAGCCGGCATCGCCGACACCGGCGCGCCGAAGCTCACACGCCAAAAGACCCTGTCGCTCACTTCACTCGTCATGCTGGCTCAACAAAGCTGTCGATCACCTTCTTACGGCCGGCCTTCTCGAAGGCGATCTCGAGCTTGTTGCCCTCGACCCCCTCGATGCGGCCATAGCCGAACTTGTCGTGGAAGATCCGTTGGCCGACCGCGAAGCTGCGGCCGGGCGTGGCTGGCCTCACCGTCAGGATATCGGCCTTGCCGTCGATCACCTTGCCGAGCTCGGCGCGTCGCGATCGGAACCGGCTCGGGATCGGCGCGAAGGGCGTGTCGTCCAGCATCGAATCGCGATCGGGGCGCAGCGTCGGGTTGCGCTCGAGATGATCGATGTGCGCAGCCGGCAGCTCCTCGACGAAACGCGAGGGCACCGACGAGGACCATTGATTGTAGAGCCGTCGGTTGGCGGCGAAGGAGATGGCGCAGCGCTGCCGGGCCCGCGTGAGGCCGACATAGGCAAGCCGCCGCTCCTCCTCCAGCGCCTTGCTGCCGCCCTCGTCCAGCGCCCGCTGGTTGGGGAAGAGCCCCTCCTCCCAGCCGGCAAGGAACACGGCGTCGAACTCGAGCCCCTTGGCCCCGTGCAGCGTCATGACGCTCACCATGTCGGCATCGGGGTCGGCCGCGTTCTCCATCACCAGGCTCACATGCTCGAGAAAGCCCCCGCAGCGTCTCGAAGTCCTCAAGCGCCTTGGCGAGCTCCTTGAGGTTCTCGAGCCTGCCGGAGGCATCGGGGGTCCGCTCCTTCTGCCACATCTCGGTGTAGCCCGATTCGTCCAGGACGAGCTCGACAAGCTCGCGCGGCGTCCGCTCTCGCGAGCTCCGAGCGCCAATGGTCGACCATTGCGAGAAACTGCCGCAAGGCGCCGCGGCTCCGCGCGCCGATCTCGTCCGTCTCGACGACGGCACGAGCTGCCCTGCCGAGGCTCGTCCCTTCGGCTCGTGCCATCCCGTGAACGATCCGCAGCGCCGCGTCGCCGATGCCACGCCTGGGCGTGTTGACGATCCGCTCGAAGGCGAGATCGTCGTCCGGCTGGCAGATCAGCCGGACATAGGCGATGGCGTCGCGAACCTCCTGGCGCTCGTAGAACCGCGGACCACCGAGCACGCGATAGGGCAGGCCCATCTGGATGAAGCGCTCCTCGAGCGCCCGGGTCTGAAAGGAGGCGCGCACCAGCACGGCCGCAGCGGCGAGCTTGCCCCCACCACGTTGCCAGGCCTCGATCTCGTCGCCGATCCAGCGCGCCTCCTCCTGATCGTCCCACAGCCCGGCGATGCGCACGCGCTCGCCCACCTCGTCCTCGGTCCAGAGCGTCTTGCCGTGACGCGCCCGGTTGCGCGCGATCAGGCCTGAGGCGGTGCCCAGGATATGCCCGGTCGAGCGATAGTTGCGCTCGAGGCGGATGACGGTGGCACCGGGAAAATCCTGCTCGAAGCGCAGGATGTTGCCGACCTCGGCGCCGCGCCAGGAGTAGATCGACTGGTCGTCATCGCCGACGCAGGTGATGTTCTTGTGGGTCTGGGCGAGAAGGCGCAGCCACAGATACTGGGCGACGTTGGTGTCCTGATACTCGTCGACGAGGATCGCCCGGAACCGTCGCTGATAGTCTCGCAGCAGGTCCGGATGCCCGCTCAGCACGGTGAGGCCGTGGAGGAGCAGGTCGCCGAAGTCGCAGGCATTGAGCGTCAGAAGGCGGCTTTGATAGGCCTCGTAAAGCGCCACACCGCGACCGAGGGCGAAATCGCCGACCTCCGACGCAGGAACCTGGTCGGGTCGCCAACCCTTGTCCTTCCAGCGCTGGATCATTCCCAGCAACGACCTCGGCGGCCAGCGCTTCTCGTCGAGATCGGCGGCCTGGATCACCTGCTTGACGAGCCGGAGCTGATCGTCGGTGTCGAGGATGGTGAAGCTCGACTTCAGGCCGACGAGCTCCGCATGGCGTCGCAGAAGACGCACACCGATCGCATGAAAGGTGCCGAGCCACATGCCCTGCACGTCGCGATCGATCAGCCGCTCGACGCGGCCGGCCATCTCGCGCGCGGCCTTGTTCGTGAAGGTCACCGCCAGGACCTCGCCCGGCCTGGCGCGACCGGTCATGATGAGATGGGCGAGCCGGGTCGTGAGAACGCGCGTCTTTCCCGTGCCCGCGCCGGCCAGCACGAGCAACGGGCCATCCGGCGCCGTGACGGCGGCCAGCTGCTCGGGATTGAGCCCCTCGAGATAGGCCAAGGGAGCCGACGGGCCGGTGCGCTCGATCTGCATCGCCACCTGGATGGGTTCCTCCGCCGCCGGGCGCCGCCCGGCTGCCCCCATATGCGCCCCACGACCGGCTGCGGCAACCAAGAGCCCGCCACTACCGGGCATGGCCGCCAGGATGCCCCGAGCAATGAAGCGGGCCTCCGAAGGAGCCTTGTCGGGATCTCAGGACGTCGATTTCGACGCCGGCCCGGTCGCGGCCAGCCCGATCGCCTCTTGATGGTGCGCAGCCGCTGGATGACCGGAGCGGCGCAGGGTCCGCTCGAGGAGCTGCTCGTAGATCGGCTGGCCGCCCAGGTGCTGGGCCACCCAATGAGCCGTCCCGCATGCCACGAGCACGGGCAAGGTGAGATCGTAGGTCCCGGTCAGCTCGAGCACCAGCACCGTTCCGACCAGCGGTGCCCGCACCGAGCCCGTGAAGAGCGCGCCCATCGCCGCCACGGCGCACGCGGCCGGCAGGTCCGGAACAGGCGGCAACACACTTGCGAGCGCCGTGCCGAAGGTCAGCCCTGCTGCCGTCCCGAGAGAGAGGATCGGGGCGAAGATGCCGCCGGGCACGCCGCTTGCGTAGCTGGCCACGGAGGTGAGGAAGCGGACCACGAGCAGGACGCTGAGAAAGCCCAGGGTATGATTGGCTTGGATGAGGCCCACGACCAGCTCGTCACCGCCACGCGTGGCGTGCGGCAGATAAAGAAGGAGGACTCCCATCACGAGGCCGATCGCGATGGCGAAGCCGTAGGAGCCGGCGGGCGGCAGCCGATCCATGCGCCTGAGCGAGCCCATGAGCGCCGCATTGAGGACGACGCCGAGCGCCCCTACGACACCACCAAGCACGAGAAAGGCGGGAATGAGCCAGAGCGGCACCTTGAGCGGGTCCATCGCCAGGTCGGGCGAGGTGCTGGTGAGGGCCTCGGTCACGAGCGCGCTCATGCTCGAGGCGATGATCACGCCGACATAGGAGCGGAAGGTGTAGGGGAACTGACGGCGCGTCTCCTCGAGCACGAAGAGGACCGCGGCCAGCGGCGCGTTGAAGGCGGCGGCAAGACCGGCGGCAGCGCCGGCGGCGAGCAGACCCTTCCGGTCCAAGTCGCCCAGCCGCACCCATTGCGCGAAGAACTCCGCAATGGAAGCGCCGATGTGGATCGTCGGACCTTCGCGACCGAGCACCAGCCCCGACGAGAGCGAGAGGATGCCGCCGAAAAACTTGACTGGCAGGACGCGCTGCCAGCGGACAGAGCGGATCCCCTCGACGGCACCCTCCACCTCCTGCACGCCGCTTCCGGCCGCCTCGGGCGCGATCGTCCGGACCAAGGCCAACGAACCCGTGACCATGGCAGCCGCCACGAGCGCCACCGCTACGACGAGCGGAAATCCATGCAGCACATTGGCCAAAGCCATCGGCCAAGCGAGAGCGCTGCCCACCGTCACGTGGAAGACGGTCCCAACGGCACCAGTGGCAGTGCCAACCGCCGCGGCGATGAAGTAGTGGCGCCACTCGGAGGGTGGCCGTACCAGGAACCGTCTCATGTTCGGGCGCTTGTCGCCGCCGGAGCGGCTGAGGGCGGCAGAGCGGGCCACGCCTGTTGCCTCGTCGGGGTGCGGGTTCGTCTTATCGCAGGCAAGGAAAGCGGTCTTTGACCGTACCGGCGGGCGTCCGCTTACGCTGCGAGGCAGATCCGCGCAAGGCCCCGGGGTGCCGTCACCGAGCGCGCATGGCCCAAGCGAAGCGCATCCGGCTACAACTCGTTTTCGGTTTGCCATCGGCTTCATGCCCGATTCACGTTGCCGGACGAGGATGGTCGTGAGCTGAGCGAGGGATCCGTCCTGTCCGGTTGAGCCGGGTGGACGGAGGTGCGCCAGCCGAGGAAACGCCGAGAGAAGGTACGAGCGAGCGCGATGCGTTGGCTGCTGAAGCGATCATTGCCCCTAAGGGCGCTGACTGGTGATGAGCCCGCGCTCGACCTTGCGTACCGCTACTGGCAAGGCTGCCGCTTGGACGGCCTGCTGCCCGCACGGGCAGACGTCGACACGCCTGAGTTCCGTCTGCTCGTCCCCGACGTCGTCTGGATCGACGACGTCGGGGAAGGCGGGCGGCGGCTCCCGCTGCCCCGTTGTCTTGCCTGTCTGGCCGAGGCGGAGCCCCCGCCCGAGCGTGTGAAGGGCGGGCTGATGATCGCCGGGGCGCGGCTGGGGGAGCTTCTCCGGAACGATCTCGCGACCCTGCGGTTCACGGGCTCGCCGTTGCATCAGGAGCTGATCCTCGAGACCGGTGATGTGGTCGAGACCTATCGTCAGCTGCTCCTGCCATTTGCCGACGATGGAGCCCGGGTGCGCGATATCCTGGCGATCACGCGCCTCCGGCAGCCGCCGCCCGACTGCGACTGGCTCTAGCCGCTGACGGCGCGCAAGGGCCCGCCCGCTACGGCCAGCGAGACGGGATGGCGCGGATGGGCTGGCAGATCGCGGATCTTCTCCAGGAACTCGGGCCGATCGATCCAGCAGATGTAGAGGGTCTCCGATCCTCGCTGCGGCGGGAAATAGCCGTCCAGTATCCTCTCGACATGGACGTAGCCGTAGGAGGAGGTCGGAACCGGGGTCACATAGAGGCTGTGCCGCACGAAGCCAGTGTTCAGGACGCAGCCCGAGTTGCGAAAGGAGATCGCGCGCGACAAATGCGCCAGGTAGAGGGCAAGCCCGCACCGGCGCCACGCGGGATCGACGAAGGTCGAGCCGGAATGGCTGATGCGGCCGTGGAGATGTCTCGAGGTCGCGAGAACCGGCACCCGGTCGACATCGAAGTGGCCGGCGAAGCCCTTGCCATACCAGAGCCTGCCCGTCGCCACGAGCTCGCCCAGATCATCCGTCTCGAGAACCCGCTCGGCGCTCGAGGCGACGACCCTGCCGGTCGGATCCAGCGCGCCGAGCCAGAAGTCGTCGGGACCGAGGTCGCTGAGGGTTGGGTCGAACGACGGATTGACGAAGCTCCCCTGACTGGACAGGAAGGCGCGCAGACGCTCGAAATCGCGCTCCACCACGAGGCTCAGGCCCAGCTCGGCCAAGCGTTCCGTGAGCCGCTCGATCGCCAGCTGCATCAGCGCGCGATCGTCTTGCCTCGCCCCCGTCGCCCCGGTGACCAGCGGCATCCGCGTTTCCTCCGCTTCTCGGGCTGCCCGCGCCCACGACGCCGTTCGGCGCCACCGCCCTTCTTGTCGGAGATAAAGGGATCATTAACCAAGCGCCGTCAGAGGCTTGGCATACGACATTATGAAGACGGCTTAACCAAGCGCTGCGGCGCTCGGTTGGTCCCTAGGGTCGCATATGCGCGGCTCGAGGCTGGTCATCGGGCCCGGGGGAGCATGGGGTCGTCGACGCAAGCGTCTTCAAATCCGAAGCGCTCGACGCCTCCCTCGCAACACGGCGAGGGCGCTCGCATCGGCGTCGACCAGCTATCAGGCGGTCGGAGCGTCGGCGCCCCGCGGCCATGCGGCAGGGCCCGTCCCGCATCCCACCTTCCGCGGCACGCCGAAGGGCGTCATCGTGAGAAATCTTGAGGTAGCTGGGAAGAAGTTGTTGGTGGAGCCGATCGGGATCGAACCGACGACCTCTTGAATGCCATTCAAGCGCTCTCCCAACTGAGCTACGGCCCCACCGGTCGTCGTCAGGAGACGATGCGCGCGGTTAGGTAGAGAAGTCGCGCACCGAAGGCAAGCCCCGATCACTCAGTGGCGTGCGTCGTCGTCATCGATGTCGCCCTCGATGACGTCGCTGACGTCGTCGTCGTCGTCACCGAGGTCAGCGGTATCCTCGATCAGGTGATCGTCCTCCTCCTCCTCGTCATCTCCGCCGGTCTCCTCGACGGCGGCGGCCTCCTCGGCCTCCTCAACGTCCTCGGCCTCGGCGTCGTCCCCAACTTCGGCGGCCGCAACGACGGGCTCGTTGGCCTCGTCGGCCAGCCGCGCCGGCGGGCGGGTGCGCCGCGCCCGCGCCAACGTCTCGACGTCGAAGACGGCGCCGCAGGCGGGACAGACGATGGGCGAGCGAGCAAAGTCGTAGAAGCGCGCCCCGCACGACTGACACGTGCGCTTCGTGCCCCACTCTGGCTTGGCCATGAAGGGTTCCTCCTTGGGGCCCTGGTCTACCGACGGGGCAAGGCGATTGCCATGTCCCTCAAGGGCTGTCAAAAGCAAATTCCGGTCGGCCGGAACCTGTCCGACGCCGAGATATCGTGCCGGCCTCGGTCGGCCACAACCGCTCAGGGCCCGGATCTTCAGAATGCAACTGCGAGGCTCTCCGCACGCAGCGCTTGAGGGCAGCTTCGCGCTGCCCGGCGACAAGTCCATCTCTCACCGCGCGCTCATGCTGGCCGGCCTGGCCGTCGGCGAGAGCCGCGTCGAGGGCTTGCTCGAAGGTGAGGATGTGATGGCCACGGCGGGCGCGCTGCGGGCGCTCGGAGTCGGGGTGTTCCGCGACGCTCCCGGCCAGTGGCGCGTTCAGGGCTTGGGCGTCGGCGGCCTTGCAGAGCCTTCGGACGTGCTGGATCTCGGCAACGCCGGAACAGGCGCACGGCTTCTTCTTGGCCTGCTCGCCGGCCACCCGTTCACGAGCTTCATCACGGGCGACGCAAGCCTGCGTTCCCGGCCGATGGGCCGCGTGATCGAGCCGCTCGGCGCCATGGGCGCCAGCTTTCTCGCCCGCTCGGCCAACCGCCTCCCGCTCGCGATTACGGGACGCGACGATCTGATGCCTATTGTCTGGCGCTCGAGGATCGCCTCCGCTCAGGTCAAGTCGGCCGTGTTGCTCGCCGGGCTGCACGCCCCCGGCCGCACCTCCGTGATCGAGCCGCTGGCGTCGCGCGATCATACCGAGCGCATGCTCACCGGCATGGGAGCCGTCGTCGATCGGTCCGTCGGCGCGGACGGCTCGGTCACCGTGACGATCGAGGGCCAGCCGGAGCTGCGTCCGGCCTTCTTTCAGGTGCCCGGCGATCCCTCCTCCGCCGCCTTCCCGATGGCGGCCGCCGCCGCCACGCCCGGATCGACGGTGGTTCTCGGCAGCGTAGGCCTCAATCCCCTGCGTACGGGCTTGGTGACCACCTTGCGTGAGATGGGTGCCACGATCGAGGTCCGTGACGCTCGCACCGTCGCCGGCGAGGAGATCGGCGACCTCATCGTGCATGGCGGGACCCTCCATGGGGTGGAGGTACCTGCGGACAGAGCCCCAACCATGATTGACGAGTATCCCGTGCTGGCGGTCGTCGCCTCGCGGGCGCGCGGGCGGACGGCCATGCGAGGGCTCGGAGAGCTCCGCGTCAAGGAGAGCGATCGCCTGGCGGTCATGGCGGCGGGTCTCGCCGCCTGCGGCGTCAACGTCTCGATCGAGGGCGACGACCTGATCGTCGAGGGTGGGGCACGGCCACAAGGCGGCGTCACCGTCGATGCCAAGCTCGACCACAGGATCGCGATGAGCTTTCTGGTCCTCGGAGGCTTGGCTGAAGCGCCGATCGAGGTCCGCGGCGCCGAGGCGATCGCCACGAGCTTTCCCGGCTTCGAGACGTTGATGCGTGGTATCGGCGCACGCATCGAGCAGATGGATGCCGCACCTTGAGCGACGTTCCGGTCATCGCCATCGACGGCCCGGCAGGCTCGGGCAAGAGCACGGTCGCACGCCGGCTGGCGCGCCGGCTGGGGTTCCATTTTCTGGACACCGGCCTTCTTTATCGTGCGGTCGGTAGGCGCGTGCTCGAGCATGGGCTCGACCCGGCCGATCTCGATACGGCGCGCCGCGAAGCCGAGACGCTCGAGCCTGCGGACGTGGACGAGACAAGGTTGCGCGGCGAGCGGATCGGTCAGGCGGCCTCGAAGGTGGCGGCCCATGCCGCCGTACGGGAGGCGCTGCTGCCCTTCCAGCGCCGGCTCGCGTCGCGGCAGCCCGGCGCGGTTCTCGCCGGCAGGGACATCGGCACGGTCGTCTGCCCCGACGCCCGGATCAAGATCTTCATCACGGCGAGCCTGGACGAGCGGGCGCGCCGCCGGTTCGAGGAGTTGCGGCTCAGAGGCGACAGGCCTATATACGCGCGCGTCTTGGCCGAGGTCGTCGAGCGTGACCGCCGCGATGAGGATCGCGCGGTCGCGCCTTTACGTGTCGCGGACGGCGCTTGGGTGCTGGACACCACCGATCTGGACGCCGACGCCGCCTTCAAGGCTGCGTTCGCAAGGATCGAGGAGGTCCTCGGGCACGAGGGCGCCCGCAACGATACCCACGAGCCCTGCTGGGCATTGAGTGTGCATCAACCCTAACCCCGCCCGGCCGTCGGAGCGGGCATCCTGGAGTAGGAATGACGGAGAGCAGCGCCACAGTCGAGCCTAGCATCGCGCGTGACGAGTTCGCGGCGATGCTCGACGAGACACTGGGATCGTCGAGCCGTCTCGAAGGCGGTGTCGTCAAGGGCACGGTCGTCGACATCGACAATGACGAGGTGGTCGTCGATGTCGGCCTCAAGTCCGAGGGACGCGTACCGCTTAAGGAGTTCAGCAGCCACGGGCAGCCGCCCGAGGTTCGCATCGGCGACACCGTCGAGGTGTATGTCGAGCGGTTCGAGAACAAGAGCGGCGAGGCCGTCCTCTCACGCGACAAGGCGCGACGCGAGGAGAGCTGGAACCGGCTCGAGCGCGCGTTCAACGAGGTGGGCAAGGTCGAGGGCCACATTTTCGGCCGCGTGAAGGGCGGCTTCGCCGTCGATCTCGGCGGTGCCGTGGCCTTCCTGCCGGGCAGCCAGGTCGACATCCGGCCGGTGCGGGACGTGACGCCTCTCCTCAACAAGACCGAGCCCTTCCAGATCCTCAAGATGGACCGGCGCCGCGGCAATATCGTGGTCTCGCGTCGCGCCGTTCTCGAGGAGAGCCGCAAGGAGCAGCGCGAGGAGCTGCTCGCCAGCCTCCAGGAAGGCCAAATCCTGGACGGCGTGGTCAAGAACATCACCGACTATGGCGCCTTCGTCGATCTGGGTGGCCTCGACGGCCTCCTCCACGTCACCGACATCTCATGGCGGCGGGTCAATCACCCCTCCGACGTGCTCCAGGTCGGCCAGAACGTGAAGGTCCAGGTGATCCGCTTCAACCGCGAGACACAGCGCATCTCGCTCGGCATGAAGCAGCTCGAGGCCGATCCCTGGGAGGGCGTCGAGCTCAAGTACCCGGTCGGCACCAAGTTCAAGGGCCGCGTCACCAACATCACCGACTATGGCGCCTTCGTGGAGCTCGAGCCGGGCGTCGAGGGCTTGGTCCACGTCTCGGAGATGAGCTGGACCAAGAAGAACGTCCATCCTGGCAAGATCGTCTCGACGAGCCAGGAGGTCGAGGTGATGGTGCTGGAGGTCGATCCGGAGAAGCGACGGATCAGCCTGGGCCTCAAGCAGTGCCTTCGCAACCCGTGGGAGACCTTCGTCGAGAGCCATCCGCTGGGCTCGACGATCGAGGGCGAGATCAAGAACATCACGGAGTTCGGTCTCTTCGTCGGTCTGGACAGCGACATCGACGGCATGGTCCATCTCTCCGACCTCGACTGGGCGGAGCCCGGCGAGGAGGCGGTCAAGCGCTTCAGCAAGGGTGACGTTGTCAAGGCGCAGGTGCTCGACGTCGATATCGACAAGGAGCGGATCTCGCTCGGCATCAAACAGCTCGGCGAGGATCCGTTCAAGGAAGCCATCGCCGGCATCAAGAAGGGGCTGCGCATCACCTGCACCGTTACTGAGGTGACGCCCTCGGGTGTGGAGGTCTCCACCCATTCGGGCGCCACGGGCTTCATCCGCAAGGCGGAGCTGTCCCGTGACCGTGACGCGCAGCGACCCGACAAGTTCGCCGTCGGCGAGAAGCTCGATGCCAAGGTCGTCAACATCGACGCGCTCAATCGTCGGCTGACGCTCTCGGTGAAGGCGCTGGAGATCGAGGACGAGAAGCAGGCGATGGCCGAGTACGGCTCCTCGGACAGCGGCGCGTCGCTGGGCGACATTCTCGGCGCCGCCCTTCGCCAGAGGCAGGAAGAGCAGAAGACGGACGAGGACTGAGCGCTTCAGCTCTCGGCTGATCGGGTGGAACGGCCGGGCTCCTCGCCCGGCCGTTCGCGTCTGGGTGGCTGCCCGGGCTTGCTTGACCCTCGGTGACCCGTCTGGCAGGGTCGATCGGAGCTGAGCGCCGAGACGCGCCGCGGGGAAATATTGGCGACGGCCGAGGTCCAAACTCGAAGATGACCAAATCGGATCTCATCAAGCGTCTCGCCGCGGCCAACCCGCACCTGTATCTTCGTGACGTGGAGCGGATCGTGGGGACGGTGTTCGAGGAGATCGGAGCGGCTCTGGCGCGCGGCGACCGGGTCGAGCTTCGGGGCTTCGGCGCCTTCTCGGTACGTGCCCGCAACGCTCGCGTCGGTCGGAATCCGCGAACCGGCAACGAGGTTCAGGTTCCTGACAAGGCCGTTCCTTACTTCAAGACAGGCAAGGAGCTGCGCGAGCGGCTCAACGCCGAGTGAGCAGCCGCAGCCCGGAGGGTCCCCTGGCTCCATGGTAAAGCTAGTTCGTCTGATCCTCGCCCTCGTCGGCATTGTCGTCGTCGTCGCCTTCGCGATCGCCAACCGAGCGCCCGTGACGGTCAGCTTCTATCCGGTGCCGTTCAGCTTCAGCTTGCCCATCTTCGGGCTGGTCCTGATCAGTCTCGTGGCTGGCGTCGTTCTGGGTGGGCTCGCGACCTGGTTCGGCGCGTCGCGTTTCCGCCGCAATGCCCGGCGCAGCCGCCGGGAGGTGAGAGCCTATGAGGCCGAGGCCGAGCAGCGGCGGGCGCAGGACGAGCGCGCCGAGGCGGAGCGCCAGAGGGAGCGCCGCGAGAGCTTGGCCCTGGCAGCTCCGGCTCGCTGAGGAAGGCCTCGTTGCGCGTCGTCGACGCGGTTGGCGTCGCGGCTGCGCTGCCGTTTGACGAGCTGATAGCGCGCCTCCGCCAGGGCTTTCGCGAGGGCGCCTCGACCCCCGTCCGGCATCACCACGAGATCGAGCGCCCCGGTGCCGATCCCGCCGTGCTCCTGCTCATGCCGGCCTGGCGCTCGGGCGACGTCACGGGCGTGAAGCTCGTCCATGTCTGCGCCGGCAACGAGGCGCATGATCTGCCGGCCGTCCAGGGCCTCTATGTTCTGTTCGACGGACCGACCGGAACGCCGGTGGCCGTCATGGATGGCACGCCGCTCACACTCCGGCGGACGGCGGCGGCCTCGGCCCTGGCCGCGAGCTATCTCGCGCGGAGCGATGCCCGCCACATGGTCATGGTCGGAGCGGGCGCGCTTGCTTCCGGCCTCGTGCACGCGCATGCGACAGTCCGTCCGATACGCCGCGTGGAGGTGTGGAACCGCACCCCGGCGCGGGCCGCGACGCTGGCCGCCGACCTCCGCCGCGACGGCTTCGACGCGGTGGCCGTCACCGACCTCGAGGCGGCTGTGCGCGAGGCGGACATCGTCTCCGCCGCCACCATGAGCGCAACACCTCTGATAAGAGGCGCGTGGCTGAAGCCGGGCTGCCACGTGGACCTCGTGGGCGCCTTCAAGCCTGCCATGCGTGAGAGCGATGACGAGGTGATGCGCCGGTCGACCGTGGTGGTCGACACGATCGAGGGCGCCCTGGCCGAGGCCGGCGACATCGTCCAGGCCATCGCCTCGGGCGCGCTCTCGCGGGACCGCATCGCGACCGACCTCGCCGGTCTCTGCATGGGCGATCACGACGGGCGGCGGAAGGCGGATGAGATCACCGTCTTCAAGTCCTGCGGAACCGCGCTCGAGGATCTCGTGGCAGCACGTCTCGTCGCCGCCAAGCTGGGCATCGGACCATGAGAGTGATCATCGTCGGCGCCGGGATCATGGGGCTCGCCACGGCCTGGGCTCTGGCACGGGCCGGGCATGAGCCGGTGGTCTACGAGCAGGACAGCCTGCCGAACCCGCGCGCCGCCTCGGTCGACCGCCACCGGGTCATCCGCTACGCCTACGGCGCCGATCACGGCTATGCCTGCATGATCGCCGAGGCGTTCCAGGCCTGGCAGCGCCTCTGGACCGATCTCGGCACCCGGCACTATGTCGAGACCGGTCACCTGACCATCGCCGAGCCCGACGATGCCTGGCTCGCCGGATCGCGCCGCTCTCTGGACCTTCTCGGCGTCACCTACGAGACCCTCGACGGCATCGCAGTCGAGCGGCGCTTTCCGATGTACGACGCACGTCGAGTGCCCTTCGCGCTGCTCACGCCTTCGGGCGGCGCTCTCCTCGCGGATCGTATCGTGGAGGGCCTGATCGGTCTCTTGAGGGCAAAGGGCCACACGCTGCATGACAACGCTCGGATCGTCGAGATCGATCCGGGGCGGCCGATGGTGCGTCTGGAGGGCGGCAGCACTGATGCCGCCGACGCGCTGTTGGTGACCGCGGGCGCCTGGACCAGCCGCCTCGTGCCGGCGGTAGCAGCGCGGGCCGTGCCCTCGCGCCAGGTCGTCGTCTACATGCGCCCGCCGGACGACCTCCGCGATGCCTGGCGCCAAGCCCCGGTGCTGAGCGACGTCGTCTCGAGCGAGTTCGAGCATCTTCTATCTGATCCCGCCGGTCGCCGGCACCGATCTCAAGTTCGGCGACCATCGCTTCACGCTGGGTGGTGACCCGCAGGGCGACCGCGTGGCGGCCGAGGCGGAGATCGACGACGTGCTGCGGCTAGCCGGCCGCCGGCTCCGGGACGCCGACCGCTATCGGCGCGTCGAGCCTCGGGTCTGCTTTTATACCTGCTCGCCGGACGAACGCTTCACGGCCCATACGGAAGGGCGGGCGCTCGTCCTGACCGGCTTTTCGGGCCACGGCTTCAAGTTCGGCGCCCTCGTCGGCGAGCGCGCTGCCGATCGGCTGACCGGCGCGCTGGGCGAGAAGCCATTCGCCCGCTGGCTCGCGGGCGAGACGGAAACCTAGACGGACGACGCGAAGGGGGCAGGGCTCAGGAATCGCGCAACCGGCCGAACAGCCTCAGCACGAAGAGAGCGATCCCTCCCCCACCGAAGAAGCCCACTCCCATACCCCACATGGCGCCCACCGCGCCCGACAGGAGGTGGCCGACCAGCGCCCCGGCTAACGCCAGGACAATCGGCATGAGGCAACCGACGGCAACCATGCTTCCGACATCTCGTCATCTGGGCGATCAGCGCCGACCGAGCCGCCGGCTTTGGCAAGGCGTCCGGCAGCTGCTATAAGGCGCCTCCGCCGCCTCCGCGCCCTTGTCAACCCACGCCTATGCCCACATGTCCAGCCCGATGTTCGCGAACCCTGTCGTCTGCGCTCTCGACCGCCCGGATCTCGACGGGGCGTTGGCGCTTGCGCGCGACCTTCGCGGCATCGTCGGCGGCCTGAAGCTCGGGCTCGAGTTCGTGATGGCCCAGGGGCCAAACGGCGTGCGGGCCGTCGCCGACGTCGGCCTGCCAATCTTCCTCGACGTCAAGCTGCACGACATCCCGAACACGGTGGCCGGGGCGATGCGTGCGCTCGCAGGCCTCGGCGTTGCGGTCATCAACGTCCATGCGGCCGGCGGTCCGGCCATGATGCAGGCAGCGCGCGATGCCGCGGGGTCCGGCCCCGGTCGGCCTTGGGTCATTGCGGTGACGGTGCTGACGAGCCTCGATGCCGCCGATCTCGAGGCCACGGGCGTCCCTGCGACGCCCGTCAATCAGGCGGTCCGGCTGGCCCAGCTGACCAAGGAATGCGGGCTCGACGGCGTCGTCTGCTCGCCGCTCGAGATCAAGGCCATTCGCGAGGCCTGCGGTACCGACTTCCGGCTGGTCGTGCCGGGCATTCGGCCTCAAGCCGCGGGAGACGACCAGAAGCGCACGACGACGCCGGCCGACGCGCTCACGCTGGGCGCCGACCTTCTCGTCATCGGACGGCCGATCACCGCCGCCGCCTCCCCGCGCGACGCCGCGACCGAGATCGTCGCGAGCCTGCGTGAGGCGCGCTCATGACGCTGCGCGTGAAGGTCTGCGGGCTCCGCGAGGCCGAGCGGGTCGAGCAGGCCTGTGCCCTCGGGGCCGCTTTCACCGGCTTCATCTTCTATCCCCCCTCGCCCAGGTCGCTGGAGCCGGCTGCGGCGGCGGGCCTGATCGACCATGTGGCCGAAGGCGTCGCGACGGTGGGCGTGTTCGTCGATCCGACCGACGCGTGGCTCGATGCCGTGCTGTCGGCGGTCCCGCTCGACATTCTCCAGCTCCACGGCGACGAATCGCCGGAGCGGGTCGCGGGCCTCGCTGTCCGCACCGGCTGTCGCGTGATGAAGGCCATCCGCATGCAGGACGCAGACGATCTTGCCCGCGTGCCAGCCTATGCAGCGGTGGCCGACATGCTTCTCTTCGATGCCAAGCCCCCACGCGATGCGGCATGGCCCGGTGGGCACGGCCTTCCCTTCGACTGGCGGCTCCTGCAGAACATCGACCCCGGCCGACCGTGGGCGCTTGCAGGGGGACTAACCGCCACCAATCTCGAGGCAGCAGTGGACCTCGTCCACCCGCCGATCGTCGACGTGTCGACGGGCGTCGAGGAACGGCCGGGCGTCAAGGACCCGGCCAGGCTGCGGGCCTTTTTAGAGGAGGCGTCGCGGCTCGGGGGCCGCGTGGCGTCGCCCGCCGATGGAGCTGCCTGATGACTCTTAGAAACAGCCTGCGCACGGGCCCCGACGAGCAGGGCCGGTTCGGCGACTATGGCGGCCGCTTCGTCGCCGAGACATTGATGCCGCTTATCCTCGAGCTCGAGGAGGCCTATGAGCAGTCGAAACATGATCCGACGTTCAAGCAGGAGCTCGAGCTCTGGCTCGCGGACTATGTCGGCCGGCCGTCGCCGCTCTACTACGCCGAGCCACTGACCCGGCATCTCGGCGGCGCCAAGATCTACTTCAAGCGCGACGAGCTGAATCACACCGGCGCCCACAAGATCAACAATTGCATCGGCCAGATCATGCTGGCCAAGCGCATGGGCAAGAAGCGAATCATTGCCGAGACCGGTGCCGGGCAGCACGGCGTCGCGACTGCGACCGTGGCCGCCCGATTTGGGCTCGACTGTGTCGTCTACATGGGCGAGCGCGACATCGAGCGGCAGCAGCCGAACGTGTTCCGCATGCGGCTCCTGGGCGCGGAGGTCCGACCGGTCCACTCGGGCTCGATGACCCTCAAGGACGCCATGAACGAGGCGCTCCGCGACTGGGTCACGAATGTCGAGAGCACCTTCTACCTCATCGGCACCGTGGCCGGCCCGCATCCCTATCCGGCGATGGTGCGCGATTTCCAGTCGGTGATCGGCCGGGAGACGAGAGAGCAGCTCCTCAAGAAGGAGGGCCGTCTGCCGGACGTGCTGGTCGCCGCCGTGGGCGGCGGCTCCAATGCCATGGGCCTCTTCCACCCCTTCCTGGACGAGCCCGACGTCCGAATGGTCGCCGTGGAAGCCGCAGGCGACGGAATTGAGACGGGGCGTCACGCCGCAGCGATCAGCGCCGGCAGGCCGGGCGTCCTGCACGGCGCCCGCTCCTATCTGATGCAGGATGCCGATGGCCAGGTCCTCGAGGCGCATTCGATCTCGGCCGGGCTCGACTATCCGGGCGTTGGGCCCGAGCATTCCTGGCTGAAAGACATCGGGCGGATGGAGGTGGCAGCGATCACCGACCGCGAGGCGCTCGAGGCGTTCCAGCTCTGCGCGCGGCTCGAGGGCATCCTCCCGGCGCTTGAGCCCAGCCACGCGCTGGCCCAGGTCGCAAAGCTCGCACCCACCCTGAGCCGGGACACGCTGCTCGTCATGAATCTCTGCGGTCGGGGGGACAAGGACATCTATACCGTCGCGAGCGCGCTCGGGGTGAAGCTATGAGCGGACGGATCGAGGCGCGGTTCAAGGCGCTGGCCGAGGAGCAGCGGGCAGCGCTCGTCACCTTTCTCTGCGCCGGCGACCCGGACGAGGCCACCTTCGACCGGCTCCTCGCGGGCCTGCCGGGGGCCGGCGCCGATCTCCTCGAGATCGGCATGCCCTTCACCGACCCGATGGCGGATGGCCCGTCGATCCAAGCGGGAAGCCTGAGGGCTCTCGCCGCCGGCACCACCCTGCCCCGCGTGCTCGAGATGGTGCGGCGCTTCCGCGAGCGCGACGACCTGACCCCGATCGTGCTGATGGGCTACTACAACCCGATCTGGGCCTATGGTCGGACGCGGTTCCTCGACGACGCCAAGGCCGCGGGTGTCGACGGGCTGATCATCGTCGACCTGCCACCCGAGGAGGACGAGGAGCTCTGCCTGCCGGCGATCGAGCGTGGGCTGAGCTTCATCCGCCTCGCGACGCCGACCACCGACGACCGACGCCTGCCCCGCGTCCTTCGCCACACCTCGGGCTTTCTCTACTACGTCTCCGTCACGGGCATCACGGGCCAGCGCAAGCCTGTGGTCGAGCTCGTCGGCGAGGCTGTCGCCCGCATCCGCAAGCACACCCGGCTGCCCATCGCGGTCGGCTTCGGCATCCGCGAGCCCGAGCAGGCCGCCGCCATCGCGCGCATCGCCGATGCGGCGGTGGTGGGCTCGGCGCTGGTCGACCTCGTGGCCGGCCATCTCGACGAGGCCGGGCATTCGCGGCCCGGTCTGGTCGACGCGGTGCATGGAAAGGTGCGGTCGTTGGCCCAGTCGGTGCGGAGTGCCCGATGGAGCTGAACTGGCTCACCAACTACATGCGCCCGAAGATCCGGGCGCTGGTCGGTCCCAGCCGCAATGAGGTGCCCGAGAACCTCTGGCAGCAGTGCCCGAGCTGCGAGCGCATGCTCTTCCACCGCGATCTCGAGGCCAACCAGCGCGTCTGCCCGCATTGCGGGCACCATATGCGGGTCGGCCCCGACTATCGCTTCCGCGCGCTGTTCGACGAAGGCAGCTGGGAGCGGATCGAGCTGCCCAAGGCACCGATCGATCCGCTCCGCTTCCGAGACCTCAAGCGCTACAGCGACAGGCTGAGGGAAGCGCAGGCCAAGACCAAGACGCAGGACGCCCTCGAGGCGGCGCATGGCCGGATCGACGGCCTGCCGGCGGTCCTCGCGATCATGAACTTCGACTTCATGGCCGGCTCCATGGGTGCCGCCGTGGGCGAAGGCTTCGTCACCGCTGCCCGACTGGCCGTGCTGCAGCAGGCGGCCTTTATCGTGGTCACCGCCTCGGGTGGGGCGCGCATGCAGGAGGGCGCCCTCTCCTTGATGCAGATGGCCCGCACCACCATCGCGGTCCAGGAGGTCAAGGAGGCCGGCCTTCCGTACATCGTCATCCTGACCGACCCGACCACGGGCGGCGTCACGGCCTCGTTTGCGATGCTGGGCGACGTCCACATTGCCGAGCCCGGTGCCGTCATCGGGTTCGCCGGCGCCCGCGTCATCGAGCAGACCATCCGCGAGAAGCTGCCGGCGGGATTCCAGCGGGCCGAGTATCTCAAGGATCACGGCATGGTCGACATGGTGGTCCATCGCTTCGAGCTGCGGGCCACGCTCGCGCGTCTGCTCGACCTCCTCTTGCGCCCTGTCCCGCCGGAGCCGGAGGAAGAGCCGGCCGAGCCGGGGCTGAGCGAGAGCGAGACTGCGTTCGTGCCGGAGACCGAGCATGACGACGTTCGGCAGTGACCTGATCCTCGCCCGGCTGAAGAGCCTTCATCCTAAGCGCATCGACCTCTCGCTCGGCCGCATCGAGCGCGTCCTGGCGCGCCTCGGCCATCCCGAGCGACGGCTGCCGCCGGTCGTCCACATAGCCGGCACCAACGGCAAGGGCAGCACGCTCGCCATGCTCTCGGCCATGCTCGAGGCCGAGGGCCGCCGGGTACATCGCTACATCTCGCCCCACCTCGTCCGCTTCAACGAGCGCATCCTGCTCTCTGGAACTCCGATCGAGGAGCACAGGCTGGCAACGGTGCTCGATGCCGCCGAGCGCGCCAATGCCGGCCAGCCCATCACCTTCTTCGAGATCACCACGGCCGCGGCGTTTCTGGCCTTCGCCGAGGAGCCGGCGGACATCCTGCTTCTCGAGACCGGGCTCGGCGGCCGGCTGGATGCGACCAATGTGGTCGAGCGGCCGCTGCTGACGCTGATCTCCCCGATCTCGATGGATCACGAGAGCTTTCTCGGCGACACCCTCGAGGCCATCGCCTGGGAGAAGGCCGGCATCCTCAAGCCGGGCGTGCCGGCCCTCCTCGGCCCCCAGCGCCCGGAGGCGGCAACCGTGCTCGAGCGCCGTGCCCGCGAGATAGCGGCTCCGCTCGTGCGTGGCGGTGTCGAGTGGGAAGCCTTCGAGCTTAACGACCGTCTCGCGGTACGCGATGGCGAGACGATGCTGGATCTCCCGCTACCCGCGCTCGCCGGCGTCCATCAGGTGGAGAACGCTGGCCTAGCCGTCATCGCCGCCCGTCACCTCGGCGCGCTGACGCCCGACAACGCGGCGATCGCCTCGGGCCTCTTGAGCGCCCACTGGGAAGCGCGGCTCCAGCGCCTCAGCATTGGACCGCTGGCAGCACATTTGCCGTCAGGCAGCGAGATCTGGCTCGACGGCGGCCACAATCCGGCAGCCGGCACGGTCCTGGCCCAAAGCCTGCCACGCCTCGCCCGCGGGCGTCCTGTCCACCTGATCCTGGGCATGCTGGCCAACAAGGATCTGACCCGCTTCCTCGAGCCGCTGCAAGGGCTCGTCGATGGCCTGGTGGCGGTGCCCGTCCCGGATGAGGAGCAGAGCCGAGATCCGACTGAGATCCGCGAGACCGCCCGCGGGCTCGGCCTCTCGGCGAGCGCGGCACCATCCGTCGCAACGGCGCTGAAGCTCGTTCTGGAGACGGCCTCGGTCCCGCCGCTCGTTCTAGTCTGCGGCTCGCTCTATCTGGCGGGCCACGTTCTCAGAGAGAACGCCTGAGCCAAGCGGGCGCCGGCGCGCTCGTGGACGACGGGTCCCGGATCGCGAGGTCGGCAGGCATGGCGATCAGCGCGGCTCTCGGAGGTCGATCAAGCGTCTCGCCTTGCCGAGGGAGCGCTCCACCCCGCCGGGCGCGCGCACATCAATGGCGGCGGTGAGCCCGACACGTTCCTTCAGGCGGTGTACGAGATCCTCGGCGGCGGCGGCCCGCGCAGCGGCATCCCCGGCCTCTGGCCGTGCCTCGACGACAACCGTCAGCGAATCAAGAGGCCCCTCACGCCGCAGCTCCAGGAGATAGTGGAGGGTGAGCCGCGGATCGGACGAGAGCAGCTCCTCGATCTGGGAAGGGAAGAGATTGCAGCCGCGGATGATCAGCATGTCGTCGCTGCGACCGGCGATGCGGGCCATGCGGCGCATGCTGCGCGCGGTACCCGGCATCAGGCGCGTAAGGTCGCGGGTGCGATAGCGGATGACCGGCATCGCCTCCTTGGTGAGCGAGGTCAACACCAGCTCCCCGATCTCACCCTCCGGCAGCACCTCGCCCGTCGCCGGATCCACGATCTCGGGATAGAAGTGATCCTCCCAGATGTGCAGGCCGTCCTTGGTCTCGATGCACTCGTTGGCGACGCCGGGCCCGATCACCTCGGAGAGGCCGTAGATGTCGACCGCATCGATGCCGAGACGGCTCTCGATCTCGGCACGCATCCCCTCGCTCCATGGCTCGGCACCGAGAACCCCGACCTCGAGGCTGGTCGCCCGACCATCGCCTCCCTGACGCTCGATCTCGTCGGCAATCGCCAGCATGTAGGATGGCGTGGCCGCGATCACCTGCGGGCCAAAGTCGCCGATCAGCTGGACCTGCCGCTCGGTCATGCCGCCGGACATCGGAACCACCGTCATGCCCATCCGCTCGGCGCCGTAGTGCAGGCCCAGACCGCCGGTGAAGAGCCCGTAGCCATAGACGACGTGGATAAGGTCGCCCGGGCGGCCGCCCGCCGCCCTGAGCGAGCGCGCCACCACCTCGGCCCAGGTCTCGATGTCGTTCTTCGTATAGCCCACGACGGTAGGCCGACCCGTGGTCCCGGAGGAGGCGTGGATCCGGGCCAGACGCTTGCGGGGCACGGCCAGCATGCCGAAGGGATAGGTCTGCCGCAGATCCTCCTTGGTGGTCAGGGGAAAGTGGGCGAGATCCTCGAGCGCATGGAGATCGTCGGGAGGAACGCCCCGCGCGTCGAGCAGCGCCCGGTAGTGCGGCACATGCTCATAGGCATGGCGAAGCGACCATTTGAGCCGGCCGAGCTGCAGGCTCGAGATCTCGTCACGGCTGGCGATCTCGATAGGATCGAGATCGCGCCGGTCCGGCGCACGCGCGTGACCCATTGCCTTCCCCGACCTGCCGCGCCCCACCGGCGAGCGGAGCGCGAGCCTGAGACTACCGCCGGCCGAGGCGGGCGCAAGCGCCTCGCCCCGGCCGTGGCCTCAGAGAAAGCGAGCGCGTGCGGCAGCCATCACATGGCGCTGCTGGTGGGTAGGCAGGCCGGCCTGCCGCAGTCGCCGCTCGTGGGCCTCGGGTGCTCGAAGCCGAAGGGCCGTCAGCGCCTCCTGCCAAGGCTCGGGCTCCTCCGGGAAATCCAGCGCGACGCCTGTCCAGCGGGCGATGGGGCCCGCCATGTCGCCTGGAAAGGGCACCACCCGCTCGGGCGAGCCCGTCACGCATAGGAAGAGGCTGTCCCTGTCACCCTCGCGGATCAGGCGATAGCCCTCGGGCGCCCTTCGCGACTCCCGACAGTGGCGGCAGTCGAGGTAGAGGAGGTCCCAACGGTTGTCGCGCGTGACCGTCTCGAAGATGTCGATCATGCGACCGTTGCCGCCCGGCCATGGCAGCGATGCCAGGCGGTGGAAGAAAAGGTAGGATCCGGAGCGGCTCCTCAGCCGCGACAGATAGGCGAGCTCGCCCAGCACCGAGCACACCGGAATAGGGTTGGTCGGTGCCGATCCGAACACGCCCGTGGCGCCCGGCAGGACGTCGCAGTCGCAACCATCCATGAGGGCGTCGAACATGACCGGGTTGTGCTCACGCCTCGCACGCAAGTCCCAGACGAAGTTAGCCATGTAGCAGTGCTCCCGACGGCGTTGGCGGCTAAAGACACCACGAAAACCCCGGCTCTGATGGCCGGTCTCGCGCAGCTCGTGCTCTTGCCCTTCGCCGAGCGAGGGCAGCAGGCGCCAGGGAGCGCGCAGCTGGGCGCTCCATTTGGGTGACGGATGAGCTGGTAGGGGTCGGCCGGGCGGCAAGCGCCGGGGATGAGGTCGAAGACCTCAGGTCGATCACGATGCCCGAACTGTGCCCACTGTGCAACAGTCTTGCTCAGGCCCCGGATGCGCCCCTGTCGAGCGTGAGCAGCTCCTGAGGCGCGCCCACGCCCTTGAGAGCGTAGCGGCCGAGGGAGACGAGCCAGCTACGGCGCTCTCCGGCGGCCTGCGCGAAGGCTGACGACACGACGATCCGCTGGTCGATCGACCGGCAGAGCTGGGCCATGCGGCTGGCCTCGTTCACAGCCGGCCCCAGCACCGAGAAGTCCAGCCTGTGGCTGCTGCCGAAATTGCCGTAAAGCAGCTCGCCCACGTGCAGCGCCAGATAGAAATCGGTGACGGCCTTTCCCTGCTCGCTTCGCTGCCTGTTGAGCTTCGAGACCGCGCGCTCGGCCTCGGCTGCGGCGGACAGCGCACGATCGGCGGCATGATTGCCCTCACCGTCGGGGAAGATCGCCGAGATCCCGTCACCCACGAACTTCAGCACCTGCCCGCCCGCGCCGTCGAGGATCTCGACCAGGCATTCAGCATAGTCGTTGAGGAGCGCCAGAACCTCCTCGTGGTGGACCTCGTCGGCGATGCGCGTGAAGTTGGCGAGATCGCTGTACCAGACGACCGCACGAATGATCTCCGCCCGGCCGCGCACGACGTTGCCATCGAGCACACGCCGCGCCGCGTCGTCGCCGAGATAGGTCTTGAGCAGCGTCTTGCCGGTCACGATCGACGCACGCGCGTAGTAGGCCACGGCGAATACCGGCACGATCTTCTCGAGCAGGGCCAGCTCGTCGTCGGTGAAGCCGCCCGGCCGGTCTGTCGTCCAAGAGCTCATGATGTCGTCGAGCTCGCCCATCCTGGCACTCGGACCGAGATGCTCGACACGGGCCAGATAGTCGGTCACCCCCTCCTCGCGGAGCTGGCGCAGGATCGGGAAACTCGACCGGGCTGTCGGCCCCGTCGAGCCGTCGGCGCAGGCTGGTCATGCGGCTCTCGATGAGATGGTGCCATGGGCTCCGCAGCCAGCCATCGTCGTCCTCTGGGGCCCCTACCAGACGCTCGGAGCGACTGACCTGGACCTCCTGGCCTCGTCGCCAGAACATGCCGACGGCGTCGAAGGTCGGGTGCAGAAGCCCGGAGCCCACCGCCAGGCGGAACACGGGCACGCCCGCCTCGTTGAGCCTCTCGCCGAGGCCACCCAGCAGCTCGCTTGCTTGCCGGCCCGCCAGCACGCCCTCCGCGAGCCAGCCGATCAGCGGAAGAGGATCAGGACTGGTCAATAAAGTCGTCCCCAGGATGGATATCTCTCGGCTATGGCAAGGCGCTGCCGAAAAGCGCGAGCAGCGCTCTCCCCCCGCATCATGGCCGGCCGCGTATAAATGATGTGGCAGGCGCCGATGTTCCACCCGCGCCGTTGCGGGAGCTGCCGTCGTATCGATGCGAGACCGAATGCGGCCAAGCCGCTTCTTCTCAGAGGCCCTCTCGAGGTTCGTGGTGCCCGCTGCCGGACTCGAACCGGCACGGCCGAAGCCCCGGGATTTTAAGTCCCGTGCGTCTACCTGTTCCGCCAAGCGGGCATGGGCGCGGACCTTAGCGGGCTGCCGGCGCCGATCAACCGGGGACCAGCGCCAGCACCCTGAGCGGGCTGCCCGAGCCCTTTTCGATCTTGAGCGGTGGCGTGATCAGGAGCGCCCCCGTCGGCGGCAGCTGGTCGAGGTTGGTGAGGCTGGCGAGGCCCAGCTTGTTGGAGCCGTGCATCAGGTTGTGCGCCGGGAAGGCGGGCTCGAACGCAAAAGCCTGGCCGGCGTCGGTGCCCACCGCCTCCACGCCCCAGCCATTGACCTCGCGCTCGACCAGGAGCCGGATGGCGGCGACGCTCGGCCCCGGCACGTGCGGCCCGTCCTCCTTGGCGTTCAGGAAGGCCGCGGGATCGGTGCGCTTCGACCAGTCGGTGCGCATCAGCGCCCAGGCCCCCTTGGGGATGCGGCCGTGACGCGCCTCCCAGGCCTCGATGTGGGCGGGCTCGAGCAGAAAGCTCTCGTCCGCCGCCGCCTCCTTCGAGCAGTCGATGACGCAGGCCGGGGCGACGAGCCGCTGGGCCGGAATCGTGTCCGTGTAGCCGTCGGCGAAATCCTTGCCCGAGACCCAATGCACGGGCGCGTCGAAATGCGTGCCCGTGTGCTCGCCCATGCTGATGTTGTTCCAGTACCAGGCGGGGCCATGCTCGTCGTAGCGCGAGATCGGCTCGATCCGGAACGGCGCCGAGGGTGCGAACGGCGGCGGCAGCTGGATCACCGGCGTCGACGGGCGCAGAGTCTGGCTGAGGTCGACGACGCGAACGCTGCCGTTCGCCAGTGCCGCCGCCATCGCCTGCAGCAGATCGATCGACATTCTCTTGGGCCTCCCTCTCGAGCCTCAGCGGCGCGGGTCGCGCCTCGACCCGTCGAGCTTAGCAGCGCGCCTGCGACCGGGCAAGCGCCCGGCCCGCATCCGTCAGGAGACGCCATGCCCGGCTGGGCTACCAGCTCGGCCGCGGCGATCCCCGCCATGGCGCACGCCTCGTCGTGATCCCCGGTATCGCCGGAGATCCCGACGGCCCCCAGAACCTCGCCGTCAGCGTCGAGAATGAGGACGCCGCCGGGCGACGGCACGACGCGTCCGCCCGACACCGCGCCCAGGGCGGCGACGAAGGCGGGGCTGCGCGGGGCGCGCTCCGCCAGCTCGCGCGTCCCGAAGCCCATGCCCAGACGCTCCCCACGCCTTGGCGTAGGCGATATCGAACCGGAGAATGCCGGCACGATCCTCGCGCTTGAACACCAGGACGTGCCCCCCGGCATCCAGCACCGCCACGCCCAGGGGGGCAAGGCCGCGCCGTCCTCGCCTCGGCCAAGGCCGTCATCCACGATCAACGTCGCCCGCTTCGAGTCCCAAGGATTGTCACCGACGACCCCCTCCTCTTCTCGGCTCGACGGGCCAGTTTCAGCATGTGTCCCCTGCGATCAAGATATGTCGAAAGCCTTTGGCCCGTCCGCGCCGGCGGCGCTATTGAGCGCAGACGCTCTGGCCACGCCCTGCCCCGCCCCGGCAGCAGCCGTCCTCGCGGTCCGGCTTCCGGCTCGGCGGGCCGCGCCTTGTCACCGCTTGCGCTGGACCATTCCGCGACGATGATCCGACTCTGCCCCATCCTTGCTCAAGCAAGGCGATGGCGGCGGCTCCGCCAAGAGCCGACTTCCGCGTCCTCGCGCGCTCGCTGCGCATGGCTCGGCGCTATCCCTGGGGCATGGCGGCAGCGCTAGGCGCCACGGTGGTGGCGGCGATCCTCCAGCTTCTGATCCCACACTATCTGGGCCAGTCGGTGGATGCCGCGACCGGCCTGCTTCACAGTGGCAACGAGGTCGCGGCGCGCACGGCGCTCTGGCGCACGGCCGGCCTGCTGATCGGCGCCAGCGTGCTTCGTGGCCTCTTCACCATGTGGCAGAACTACGAAGGCGAGGCCGTCGGCCAGCGCATCGCCTACGACCTGCGCATGGCCTACTACGCCAAGCTGCAGCGGCTGAGCTTCGGCTTCCATGACCGCGTGCACACCGGCGAGCTGATCACGCGCGGCATGCTCGACATCGAAGGCCTGCGCATGGTCGTCAATGCCGGCCTCATCCGCCTCGTGCTGCTCGTCCTGCTGCTGGGCATCGGCGCGACCCTGCTCCTCGGACGCGAGCCTGTGCTGGGCCTTCTGGCGCTCAGCTTCGCGCCCTTTGCCGCCTGGCGCTCGATCGTGGCGCAGCTGCGCCTCCGCGCGAGCTGGCTGGCGCTTCAGGAGAAGCTGGGCGTGCTCACCCGCGTGATGGAGGAGAATCTGGGCGGGATCCGCGTCGTCCGCGCCTTCGCCGCCCAGCGCCACGAGATGGCCAAGTTCGACGAGGTCTCGCAGGAGACCCTCGACCTCGCCGACCGCCGGATCGACCTTCGCGTCCGGAACGGCTCGGCGATGAGCTATGCCTTCTTCCTCGCCATGGGGCTGCTGCTCCTGGGTGGGCGGCCAGAGGGTGCTCGCCGGCGCCATCACCGTCGGCACGCTGACCGAGTATCTGGCCTTCATGGTCATCCTGCAGATGCCCGTCCGGCAGATCGGGCTGATGGTCAACGCCTTCGCCCGCGCGTCGATGTGCGGCGAGCGCCTCTTCGAGGTGCTCGACCGCGAGCCCGACATCGCCGACAGGCCGCAGGCCACGGAGCTGCAGGCACCGCGCGCCCGACGCTGCGCTTCGAGAACGTCTCCTTCTCCTACGCCGGGCCCGAGCCCGATGGCCGCGATGGTGCCGGACCGGTCACGCTCCGTGACATCAGCTTCGAGGTCCGGGCCGGCCGAACGCTCGGAATCGTCGGCCCGCCGGGCAGCGGCAAGTCGACGATCGCCCACCTCATCCCGCGCTACTACGACGTCGACGGCCGGCCGGATCACGATCGACGGCCAGGACGTCCGCGACGTCACCCTGGCGTCGCTGCGGCGGACCGTCAGCCTCGTCCAGCAGGACTCCTATCTCTTCACCGCCTCGATCGAGAACAACATCGCCTATGGCGATCCCTGGGCGGATCGCGAGCGCATCGCCCAGTCCAGCGAGACGGCGCGTCTGCACGGCTACATCGCGGGCCTGCCGCGGGAGTACGGCACGCTCGTCGGCGAGCGCGGCGTCTCGCTGTCGGGCGGCCAACGCCAGCGCCTCGCCGATCGCCCGCAGCATCCTCCTGGCGGCCCCCATCCTGGTCTTCGACGACTCCACCGCCTCGGTCGATGCCGCAACCGAGCAGGGCATCCGCGAGGCGCTCCGCGCGCAGGCGGCCGATCGGGCAACGATCATCATCGCGCACCGCCTGGGATCGCTCATGGACGCCCACGAGATCATCTTCCTCGAGGCCGGGCGGATCGTCGAGCGCGGCACCCATGACGAGCTTCTCCGTCAGGGGGGCCGCTACGCCAGCCTCTACGAGCTGCAGAGCCAGGGCGGCGAGCCGACCGATGACGGCTCCGACGGTCTGGATTCCGCATGAGTGACCGGAAGGACGAGCCTTCCGCCGGGTCAGCAAGCCTCGCGCCCACCGCGAGCGGTCGTGGGCTCGCAGATCGACAACGAGGAGGTGATCTTCGCGGCCTTCAGCGGCCGGATCATGCGGCGCTTCTGGGCCTTCATCAGCCCGCATCGCCGCACGCTGATCCTGGGCGTTCTGGCCGTGCTGGCCTTCGTGGCAAGCCAGATCGCGATCCCGCTCGTCCTGCGCGCCGTCATCGACCATGCGCTTGTCGGCGCCGGCGGCAACGAGCGGCTGCTGCTGGCGGGCGTCGCCGTCTTTTTCGCGGTCGTCACGGCGAATTTCCTCGCGAACCTCGTCCAGGAAACGCTGGTGGCGCGGATCGCCCAGCGCCTGCTCGTCGACCTGCGCCGCTCCATGTTCGCCCACCTCCAGCGCGTCTCCCTGTCCTTCATGGACAAGACCGAGGTTGGGCGCCTGATGTCGCGTCTCCAGGGCGACGTTCAGGCCCTCCAGGAATTCCTCGAGACCTCCGTCTCCGCGGTCGGCGACCTCGTGCTGCTGGTCGGCATCGCGGTCGTGCTGCTGCTGCTCGACTGGCAGCTCGGCCTCCTGACCCTCTCGGTCGTCCCCATCCTCTTCGTCGTCCGCATCATCTGGCTGCCGCGCGCCCGGAAGGCCTTCATCCGCGCCCGGATCACGAGCTCGACGCTGAACGGCGCCCTGGCCGAGGGCATCCACGGGGTCCGCACCATCCAGGGCATGGGCCGCGAGAGCGTGAACCTCGCCCTCTTCGAGGAGAAGGTCCGGGACAATCTGGACGCCCAGCTGCACGGCACCTGGCTCGCCCAGATCATGATCCCGATCGTCGACACGCTCACCGGTGCCGCCATGGGGATCGTCGTCGTGGTGGGCGGCCTGGCCGTTCTGGGCGGACGGCTCGACCTCGGCGTGATGGTGGCTTTTCTTCTGTACGTGCAGCGCTTCTTCGACCCGATCCGCTCGCTCACGATGCAGTACAGCGTCATGCAGCGCGCCATGGCCTCGGGTCAGCGCATCTTCGAGGTCCTGGACGTGCCGGTCGACGTCGAGGACAAGCCCGACGCCCTGTCGCCCGAGAGCATCAACGGATCCGTCGAGTTCAAGAACGTCACCTTCGGCTATGCGCGCGGCAACCCGGTGCTGCGCGACATCAGCTTTCGCGTCGAGCCCGGCGAGACGGTGGCGCTCGTCGGTGCCACGGGCTCCGGCAAGACCAGCACGATGGCGCTGGTCCACCGCTTCTATGACGTCTGGAGCGGCCAGGTTCTCGTCGGCGGCCACGATGTCCGCGACCTCACCCAGGCGTCCCTGGGGCGCCACATCGCCATGGTGCTCCAGGAGCCCTTCCTGTTCACCGGCTCCATCCTCGAGAATATCCGCTACGCCAGCGAGCACGCGACCTACGAGCAGGTCGTCGAGGCGGCCAAGGCCGTGGGCGCGCACGACTTCATCATGAGACTGCCCGGCGGCTACGATGCGTCGGTCGAGCAGCGCGGCAACAACCTCTCCCAGGGCCAGCGCCAGCTCATCAGCTTCGCCCGGGCGCTCGTCGCGTCCTCGAAGATCCTCATCCTCGACGAGGCGACCGCCAGCATCGACAGCTACACCGAGCAGCTCATCCAGGCGGCCCTCGCCCGACTGTTCGCGCAGCATACGGCGCTGGTGATAGCTCACCGGCTCGCGACCGTCCGCAACGCCGACCGGATCATCGTCCTCGATGGCGGCCGGATCATCGAAAGCGGCTCGCACGGCGAGCTGATGCGTCAGCGCGGCCTCTACGCCCGCCTCTATCGCCTGAACTACGCGTCCTTCGACGATGTCAAAGACAGGCCGTCGCTCGCCGCCACGCCGGACCACAGCCGCGCGAGCTGATCGACCCGTCGCCACAGGCGCCGCGATCAACGGAGGGGCTCTTCTCAGGGCGGCAAGCAGCCGGCTACAATAAGCAGGTATTCCCGGACCGGTCGGCGTCCGGTGGCGGCAGCTTGATCGACGCGCTGAAACATACAAAAGCTGGCGGTGTCACATGAGGATCGGGATCGTCTCTGATTCGTTGGGCCATCTTCCGTTCGAGGAGATGCTGGACGCCGCGGCCGGGCTCGGCATCGAGGGCGTGGAGGTCAACTCCGGCAACTGGTCGACGGCGCCGCATCTGAACCTGGAGGGCCTGCTCGCCGATGCGGGCGCGCGCCGGGCGTTCCTCGAGGCCTTCGCGCGGCGTGGCCTCGAGGTCATCGCCCTCAACGCCAACGGCAATCAGCTTCACCCGACGGACGGTGGCCGCCAGTCGACGATCCTGCACGACACGCTACGGCTCGCGGGCCTGTTGGGCATCGAGAAAGTCTGCCTCATGTCGGGCCTGCCGGCGGGCGGCCCCGAGGACCGGACCCCCAACTGGATCGTGTCGTCCTGGCCGCCCGAGACCGGCCAGATCCTCGCTTGGCAATGGGCCGAGAGGCTTCTGCCCTACTGGCGCGAGCTCTCCGCCCTGGCGAAGCAGAACGGTGTCCGGAAGCTGTGCGTCGAGCTGCATGGCAACCAGCTCGTCTACAACGTGCCCTCGCTTCTTCGCCTCAGGGACGAGATCGGCCCCATCGTCGGCGCCAACCTGGACCCAAGCCACCTGATGTGGATGGGCGCCGACCCGCTCGCCGCCGTCGACGCGCTCGGCGAGGCCATCTTCCACGTGCACGCGAAGGACACCTATCTCAACCGGCCCAGGCAGGCGACGACGAGCCTCCTCGAGAGCGGGTCCCTTACCGACATTCCGGCGCGCTCCTGGACCTACATCACGCTAGGCTACGGCCACGACGAGGCCTGGTGGCGCGAGTTCTGCTACAGGCTGCGCATGGTCGGCTACGACGGCTGGCTCTCGATCGAGCACGAGGACGTCATGCTCTCTTGCATGGAAGGCGCCCGCCGCTCGGTCGAGCTTCTGAAAGCGGTGGCCCCGGTCGAGCCCAGCGACTACGCGCCGCAGGCCTTGTGAGAGCGGCCGACGTGCCCTTCAGCCTGGCGAGGCCGCGAGCTCGCTGAGGATCATAGCCGCCGCATCCTCAGCTGCGGCCTCGACGGCGGGCGAGAGCGTGGCACCCGGCTCGAACGACGCGGCCTCGATCGCCAGCACGATGCAGCATGGCGGCAGCACGCCCAGGATGCGGGCAAGCTCGATCGCCTGAGCGACGCCGAGGCCGTGCGAGGACATGGAGCCCAGCCCCACCGGCACCGGTCCGGTATTGGCGTCGAGCCGCGTCACGCTGCCGGGCGCAGCCCCCGTGATCGCCGCGTCGATGATGAGCGCCGTTGCCGCGCCCTCGAGCCAGCCGACGAGCGTCGCAGCCTCTCCTTCTTGCTCCAGCAGGGTGACGTCGGCCGGAACGCGCCCGTGCAGCTTGTGGATGACCGCACGTCCGACGCCGTCGTCGCCGCGATCGGGATTGCCGATGCCGATGACCAGCCTCCGGCCCAGGGCTCCCACCTTCAGGCGCGATCGACCTCGAGCCGCAGGAAGTGCGTGGCGCAGGAGATGCAAGGGTCGTAGTTCCTGACCGTCTGCTCGCAGCGCCAGCGCAGGTCCTCGTCGGGGAGGTCGGTCCAGCCATTGATGAAGGTGACAAGATCCTCCTCGATGGTGGCCTGGTTCTGCGACGTCGGCGGGATGATCACGGCATCCTCGATGCTGCCGTCGGCGGCGAGGCGATAGCGGTGATAGAGCATGCCGCGCGGCGCCTCCGTCGCGGCATGGCCGAGGCCAGCGGCCGGCGTCACCTGGAGGAAGGGCGCTTCCGGCTCGACGTAGCTCTCGATGATGCGCAGCGCCTCCTCGCAGGCGAAGACGATCTCGACCGCGCGCACGATGATGCTCTGAAAGGGATTGCGGCAGACCGTACCGAGCCCGGCCTCGCGCGCCGCCTGCTGTGCCGGCGCCGGGAGCTTCTCGAAGTTGAGCGCGTAGCGCGCCAGCGGCCCGACGAAATAGTTGCCACGGGCCTTGAGTCGGCTGTGCAGCGCCGTCGAGTGCGGCACATGCACCTCCTCGAAATGCGCCGGATACTCCGCCGGCGCGATGTCGAGCCCTCGGCTCGAGACAATCCGCCCCTCGTTGAAGGGATACTCATCAGGATGGCTGAGCGAGACAAGCTCGTAGTCGCGCTCACAATCGGGAAAGTCGAAGCCCGCCACCCAGCGCACCGTGGCGATGGCGGCGTCCCGGGCCCGCTCGAGCGGCCCCCGCATCTCAGCCAGCTCGCGGCGCGTGGGCGCCTTGTAGACGCCGCCGACCCGGACGTTGATCGGATGGACCTCGCGGCCGCCGACCAGCGCCAGCAGCTCGTTCCCGGTTTTCTTGAGCGCGAGCCCGCGCTTGACGATGTCGCCATGGTCGCGCGCCAGATCGATGGCGCTCTGGTAGCCCAGAAAATCGGGCGCATGCAGCATGTAGACGTGGAGCGTGTGGCTCTCGATCCACTCGCCGCAGTAAAGCAGCCGTCTCAGCTCGCGGAGCGGCCCGCTGACCTTCACCCCCAGCGCCGCCTCGATCGCGTGGACGGCGCTCATCTGGTAGGCCACAGGGCAGATGCCGCAGATCCGGGCTGTGATGTCCGGCACCTCGGTATAGGCGCGGCCCCGCAGGAACGCCTCGAAGAAGCGCGGCGGCTCGAAGATGTTGAATTCAGCCAGCTTTACCGCGCCATTCTTGATCGTGACCTTGAGCGCCCCCTCGCCCTCGACGCGGGCGAGCTGGCCGACCTTGATGGTCTTACTGGCCATGCCGTGCAGCCTCCGCATGGAACGCCTCGGCGCCGACATTGAAGGTCGCGTAGAGCCGCTGCAGCGTCGCCTCGTCCACGCCGAGGCTCCTGAGCCAGGCGCTCAAGGCCTGGGTGTTGGGGCTCTCCATCGGGCCGAAGCAGCCATAGCAGCCCCGATCATAGGACGGGCACAGCGCACCGCAGCCGCTCCGCGTCACCGGGCCGAGGCATGGCGTGCCCTTGGCCACCATCACGCAGGCGTTGCCTTTCAGCTTGCAGTCCATGCACACGCTGTGACCAGGAACGGCCGGCTTGCGGTCATAGAGGAGAAAGGCGCTCAGCACCTCGAGCAGCTGGCGCTTGTTGATCGGGCAGCCGTGCAGCTCGAAGTCGACCGGCACGTGGGCGGCGATCGGTGTCGAGGTGGCCAGCGTCTCGATATAGTCGGGTCGGGCGTAGACGATGCGGACGAACTCGCTGACGTCCCGGAAGTTGCGGAGCGCTTGGATGCCGCCGGCGGTGGCGCAGGCTCCGATCGTGACGAGCCGCTTCGATCGCTTGCGGATGTCGAGGATGCGACCCGCATCGTGGGGCGTCGTGATCGAGCCCTCGACCAGCGAGAGGTCATAGGGCCCGGCCACCTCGGCGCGTGTCGCCTCGAGGAAGTAGGCGATCTCGACCGCTCCCGCCACGGCCAGAAGCTCGTCCTCGCAGTCCAGGAGGCTGAGCTGGCAGCCATCGCAGGAAGAAAACTTCCAGACGGCGAGCTTGGGCTTTCGTGCGGTCGTTGCCAGCTCAGATCTCCTTCAGCGCCAGGATCTGCCGCACCCGGTCGTACGAGACGACCGGGCCATCCCTGCAGGCGAGGACGGGGCCGAGCTGGCAGCGGCCGCAATGGCCGAGCGCGCACTTCATGTGCCGCTCCAGCGAGAGATGGATCGCCTCGTCGGCCACGCCCGCGCTCGCGGAGCGCGCTCGCGGCGAAGCGCATCATGACCTCGGGGCCGCAGACCAGCGCCACCGTCTGCGCCGGATCGAAGCTCGACCGTGGGATGAGCTTGGTCACGACACCCACATGGCCACGCCAGTCGGTGCCGGCATGGTCCACCGTCACCTCCACGGCCACGTCGAGCCGTCGCCGCCATCGCTCGAGCTCGGCCGGATAGAGGATCTCGCGTGGGCTCCGCGTGCCGTAGAGGAGCGCGATGCGGCCGTAGCGCTCGCGCTCGGCAAAGAGCCGATAGAGCGCCGGCCGGAGCGGGGCCAGGCCGAGGCCGCCCGCCACGACCACCACGTCCCGACCGTAGGCCTCCTCGACTGGCCACGCGCTGCCGAAGGGCCCCCGCATCCCGATCCGGTCGCCCGGCCGCATCCTGGCCAGGGCACCCGAGACCTTGCCGACATCGCGAATGGTGTGGATGAGAGGGCCGTCCTTGGCCGGATCACCGCTGATGCTGATCGCGGCCTCGCCCACACCGAAGGCCCACAGCATGTTGAACTGCCCGGGCCGGAAGGATCCGGGCGTGCCGTTCTCCACCTCGAGCTCGAGGGTCCAGGTGTCGGCGAGCTCGCGGCGGCGACGGCGCACCACGGCGCTGAGCGGCAGCATCGGGTCGATCACCGGCGACCGTCCGGACAGGGTCTCAGGCGGCCGGGCCATAGACATCGAACATCTGCAGGCGGGTCGCGTGCAGGCGGCGCATCAGCTCCGGCACGAACCGCTTCATCAGCTCATAGCCCAGATGATGGTCGGCCTCGCATTTGCCGCGCAGGCACTTCGCATCGAGGGAGATGGCACGGGTCAGCTCGACGGCCTTGGCATCGTAGGCCCAGCGATAGGGCGGCACGAGCCAGGAGATTCCGGCGATCTCCCCCTCCTCCAGCGTGAGGAAGCGCATGGTCCCGCGACCGGGCACGGCGACCTCGAAGGCGACCTTGCCATGGCGGATCAGGTAGAACTGGTCCGCTGGATCACCTTCCCGAAAGAGATAGTCTCCCGCGTTGAAGACCACGTTCCGGCCGCAGCCGGCGATCAGCTCACAGAATGCCGGATCCAGACCGCGGAAGAACTCGTGCGCGGCGATGATCTCCTCGAGGCTCTTCACGGCTTGTCCCCGCTTTGCTCGGTGGCGGCAATCGCGCGCACCTCCTCGGTGATGTCGATGCCGACGGGGCACCAGGTGATGCAGCGACCGCAGCCCACACAGCCCGACGTGCCGAACTGGTCGACCCAGGTCGAGAGCTTGTGGGTCATCCACTGGCGGTAGCGGGATCGCGGCGAGGACCGCACGCTGCCGCCGTGGATGTAGGAGAAATCCAGCCCGAAGCAGGACAGCCACTTGCGCGTCCGGCCTGCCTCCTTCCCCGTCAGGTCGAGATCCTCCTCGACCGTCGTGCAAAAGCAGGTCGGGCACACCATCGTGCAATTGCCGCAGGTGAGGCAGCGCTCGGCCACCTCGTCCCAGCGCGGATGCTCGAGGTTACGCGCCAGCAGCTCCGGCACGCCCTCGGCTGGCATCTGGCGGCCCATGCCGGCCACGGCATGGGCGGTTGCCGCAGCAGCCGCCTTGCGGTCCGCCTCATTGGCCGGCCGATGCGGCAGCGCTTGCGCGACCTCGGCCCCCCGCTCGCTGCCCACCTCAAGCAGAAAGCGGTGATCGCCCGTCGGGTCGAGCTCGGTGAGCGCCAGATCGAAGCCGACGTCAGCCTTTGGGCCGGTGCCCATCGACACACAAAAGCAGGTGCCCCGCGCCTCGCCGCAGTTCACAGCGACCAGAAACGCGCCGGCCCGCCGGTCCCGGTAGTGGGTGTCCACATGAGCGCCTTCGAGAAAGACACGGTCCTGAACCGCGATGGCCCGCAGCTCGCAGGCACGCACGCCGATGAAGGCATAAGGACGCTCGCGCGGCGCCGGCCCGCTGAAGGCGAGGCCATCGGCACCACGCTCGGCCTGCCACAGCTGCAGCACAGGCGGGTGGAGGAACCGCTTCCAGGCATGCGGGCCCACCACATAGCCGAAAAGCGCCCGGTCCTCGCGCGGAACGAGCCTGTAGTGGCCCGGCGCGTGCTCGTCGGTCCAACCCTCCGGCAGATCGGCCAGCCCCTGCGATCTCGTCATAGACGATGGCGCCATCGCGCACGGTCGGGCCCAGGACCTCGTAGCCCTGCTGTGCGAGCGCATCGAGAAGGTGCTGCAGGCCCTCCCGCTGGACGACCAGAAGGTCGCCAGTCAGCACGCCCCCTGCCCCGCCAATCGCCTGTCCCTCGCGCGTCGTTCCGTGGACATCGCCGCACCTGATCTCAACGCCAATACCCTGAGACTGGACCCAGCCAGGGCTGTTGGCCACCCTCTCTAGCATTCCATGATCCAGGCGGTGCTTGATCTCGATCAAGGCATGCGGCGTGGTTCTGCCGCTCGATCTCCCGACGCCCAGGGAGTGACGCTGTGCCGGCGAGACCCAATGATCTGACAGTCGAGCCCGATCTCGCACGCGAGCGGCGGACGGGTCCGTTTCGCACGCAACGCCCGCTTTATGTCGACCTCCTGCCGCCCTGCAATCACGCCTGCCCGGCCGGCGAGAATATCCAAAGCTGGCTCGACGCCGCCCAGGGCGGCGACTTCGAGACGGCTTGGCGCCGGCTCGTCCAGGACAACCCCTTTCCCGCCATTCACGGCCGTGTCTGCTATCATCCCTGCGAGAGCGCCTGTAACCGCGGCGAGCTCGACAGCGCCGTCAGCATCCACGCGGTCGAGCGGTTCCTGGGCGACCTTGCGCTCGAGCGCGGCTGGAGCCTGCCGGCGCCGGAAGCGGAGACCGGCAAGCGCGTTCTCGTCGTGGGTGCTGGGCCCTCGGGCCTCTCGGCCGCCTATCATCTCCGCCGCCACGGCCACACGGTCGAGATCCGCGACGCCGGGCCGATGGCGGGCGGCATGCTCCATTTCGGCATCCCGGCCTACCGCCTGCCCCGTGCCGTGCTCGATGCCGAGATCAGCCGGATAGCGGCTCTCGGCGTGGGGATCGTCCTCGATCACAAGGTCGAGGATCTGGAGGCCGCGATCGGCGAGGGTCGCTTCGATGCCGCCTTCGTCGCGGTGGGAGCGCACCTCGCCAAGCGTGCCGAGATCCCGGCCCGCGACGCCGGGCGCATCCTCGATGCCGTGAGCTTCCTCGAGAGCGTGGAGTCCGGCGAAGCACCGCGGCTGGGGCGCAGGGTCGCGATCTATGGAGGCGGCAACACGGCCATGGACGCCGCCCGCGTCGCCAAGCGGCTCGGCGCAGAGGAGGCGCTCATCATCTACCGCCGCGACCGCGAGCACATGCCTGCGCACGGCTTCGAGGCCGACGAGGCGGTCGAGGAAGGTGTCAAGATCCACTGGCTGCGGACGATCAAGGCGATCGACGAGACGCATTTCACGGTCGAGGTCATGACGATCGACGAGCATGGCCGGCCGCAGCCGACCGGGCGCTTCGAGACGCTCGAGGCCGATGCCCTGATCCTGGCACTGGGCCAGGACACCGACACGGGCTTTCTGCGCAAGGTGCCCGGCGTGGCGTTCAAGACGGACGGCACGGTCGTCGTCGACGAGGGAATGATGACCGGCAGGTCTGGCCTCTTCGCCGGTGGCGACATGGTGCCGGCCGAGCGGACTGTCACGATCGCGGTCGGTCACGGCAAGGCAGCCGCCCGCAACATCGATGCCTGGCTGAGCGGCAGTCGCTACGAGAAGCCGCCGCCCCACGACCTCGCCAGCTTCGAGAAGCTGCATGTCTGGTACTTCACGGACGCCCCGCAGCGCAGCCAGCACGAGCTCGACGCCGCGCGGCGAACGGCCTCGTTCGACGAGGTCGTGCGCGGGCTCGGCGAGACGGAGGCCCGCTTCGAGGCCAAGCGCTGCCTTTCCTGCGGCAACTGCTTCGAGTGCGACGGCTGCTACGGCGCCTGTCCCGAGGGTGCTGTGGTCAAGCTCGGGCCGGGCAAGCGCTATCGCTACGACTATGACCGCTGCACCGGCTGCGCCGTTTGCTTCGAGCAGTGCCCATGCCACGCCATCGAGATGATCCCGGAGCCGGCCTGATGGCGACAATCCTGGAAGCGCGTCCTGCCACGCGACCGTCCCCGAAGGTCCCGGCAGGCGGGCAGCGGGTCACGATCGACGGGAACGAGGCCTGCGCACATGTGGCCTACCGGGTGAACGAGGTCTGCGCGATCTACCCGATCACGCCCTCCTCGCCGATGGCCGAGCTCGCCGACCAGTGGTCGAGCGAGAGCAGAAAAAACATCTGGGGCAATGTTCCCGACATCATCGAGATGCAGGCGGAGGGCGGGGCTGCCGGCGCCGTGCACGGCGCGCTCCAGGCCGGGGCTCTGACGACGACCTTCACGGCCTCGCAGGGCCTGCTTCTCATGATCCCCAACATGTACAAGATCGCGGGCGAGCTGACGCCGGCCGTCTTCCATGTGGCGGCCCGCTCGGTCGCAGCCCAGGCCCTCTCGATCTTCGGTGACCACAGCGACGTCATGGCGACGCGCGCCACGGGCTTTGCCCAGCTCTGCTCGAGCTCGGTGCAGGAAGCCCACGATCTGACGCTCGTGGCCCAGGCGGCGACGCTCGAGGCACGCATCCCCTTCATCCACTTCTTCGACGGCTTCCGGACCTCGCACGAGGTCCACAAGATCGAGCTGCTGCCGGATGCGACGATACGGGCGATGATCGACGACAATTTCGTCCTCGCCCACCGCCAGCGCGCGCTGAACCCCGACAACCCTTTCATCCGCGGTACCGCCCAGAACCCCGACGTCTTCTTTCAGGCGCGCGAGACGGTGAACCCCTTCTATGCCGCGACGCCGGCGATCGTCGAAAAGGCGATGGAACGGTTCGCGCAACTCACCGGCCGGCGCTACCGGCTCTTCGACTATTGGGGCGATCCCGCGGCAGAGCGGGTGCTTGTCTTGATGGGCTCGGGCGCCGAGGCTGCGCGCGAGACGGTCGAGCATCTGGCGGCGCAGGGGGCGAAGGTGGGCGTCGTCCAGGTCCATCTCTACAGGCCGTTCTCCGCAGCGCATCTCCTGGAGGTCCTGCCCGCCTCCGTCCGCCACGTGGCCGTGCTCGATCGCACGAAGGAGCCGGGTGCCACGGGCGAGCCCCTCTATCTCGACGTGGTGGCATCGCTGGCCGAGGCTGCGGCCGACGGCGTGCGGGCGATGCCGCGTGTGATCGGCGGCCGCTACGGCCTCTCGTCCAAGGAGTTCACCCCGGCCATGGTCCTGGCGGTGCTGGACGAGCTCCACAAGGATCGGCCGAAGCGCCACTTCACCGTCGGTATCAGGGATGACCTCGCCCACACCAGCCTCGAGGTCGACCCCGACTTCATCATCGAGCCGCCCGAGGTCGTGCGCGCCATGTTCTTCGGCCTCGGTGCCGACGGCACGGTCGGAGCGAACAAGAACAGCATCAAGATCATCGGCGGGGACACCAATCTCTTCGCCCAGGGCTATTTCGTCTACGATTCCAAGAAATCGGGGTCGCGCACGGTCTCGCATCTGCGCTTCGGGCTGAGGCCCATCCGCTCGACCTATCTGATTCAGCAGGCGAGCTTCGTCGCCTGCCACCAGTTCGGCTTCCTCGAGAAGATCGACGTCCTGGAGGCGGCAGCCCCGGGTGCCGTGTTTCTCCTGAACAGTCCCTGGGGCCCGGACGAGGTCTGGGCCAAGATGCCGCGCGAGGCGCAGGAGACGATCGTCTCGAAGGGGCTCGAGCTTCACGTCATCGACGCCTACGAGGTGGCGCGGCAGGCCGGCATGGGCGGGCAGATCAACACGATCATGCAGACCTGCTTCTTCGCCATCTCCGGCGTCCTGCCGCGCGAGGAGGCGATCGCCCACATCAAGGCCGCGATCGAGAAGAGCTACGGGAAGAAGGGCAAGAAGACAGTCGAGCGTAACTTCGCGGCGGTCGATGCGGCGCTCGCGCATCTCCATCGCGTGACGGTCCCGGCGGGTGCCGGCGAGGGCGCCCCTCGCCTACCCCTTGTCCCCTCCAGCGCGCCCGCCTTCGTCCAGAAGGTGACGGGTCTCATGCTCGCCGGACACGGCGACGATCTGCCGGTGAGCGCACTGCCGGCGGACGGAACGTGGCCCTCGGGCACCACGGCGTTCGAAAAGCGCAGCGTCTCGCTGACCGTGCCGGTCTGGGAGCCCTCCTTGTGCATCCAGTGCGGCCATTGCAGCTTCGTCTGCCCGCACGCCGTCATCCGCTCGAAGTTCTACAACGAGGCCGAGCTCGAGGTGGCGCCCGAAGGCTTCAAGTCGGCGCCGATCGACGCGCGCGGCTTTCCCGATACGCGCTACACGCTTCAGATCTATGTCGAGGACTGCACCGGCTGCGGGCTCTGCGTCGAGGTCTGCCCCGTCCGCAGCAAGGAGCGGGCCGACCGGCGGGCCATCAACATGGCCGAGAAGGAGCCGCTTCTCGAGACCGAGCGTACCAATGAGCGGTTCTTCGAGACCCTACCGGTCAACGACCGTGGCCGGGTCGACTTCGCAACCGTGCGCGGCGCGCAGTTCCTCGAGCCGCTCTTCGAGTTCTCTGGCGCCTGCGCCGGCTGTGGCGAGACGCCCTATCTCAAGCTCGCGACGCAGCTCTTCGGCGACCGGATGATCGTCGCCAACGCCACCGGCTGTTCCTCGATCTATGGCGGCAACCTGCCGACGACCCCCTGGGCCCGCAACGCCGAGGGCCGCGGCCCCGCCTGGTCGAACTCGCTCTTCGAGGACAACGCCGAGTTCGGCCTCGGCATGCGGCTCGCCGCGGACAAGCACAGGGCGATGGCCCAGGCGCTGGCCCGCGAGCTGGCACCGGCCCTGAGCGCGGAGCTGGTCGAGGCGATCCTCACAGCGCCGCAGCGGACCGAGGGCCAGGTTCGCGCGGTCCGGGAGAAGATGGCGGTGCTGCGCCAGAAGCTGGCCGATCTCGACGACGACAGGGCGCGGCACCTCCTGTCCGTCGCGGACCATCTCGTCCGGCGCAGCGTATGGCTGATCGGCGGCGACGGCTGGGCCTACGACATCGGCGCAGGCGGCCTCGACCACGTCCTCTCGACCGGGCGCGACGTCAACGTCCTGGTCCTCGACACCGAGGTCTATTCCAACACCGGCGGCCAGGCGTCCAAGGCCACACCCATGGCCGCCGTCGCCAAGTTCGCGAACGCCGGCAAGCATGTCGGCAAGAAGGACCTGGCGCTCCAGGCGATCAGCTACGGCAATGTGTACGTGGCCCAGGTCGCCATGGGCGGCAATCCGCAGCAGACGCTTCTGGCGTTTCGTGAGGCCGAGGCCTGGACCGGCCCGTCGCTCATCCTCGCCTACAGCCACTGCATCGCGCACGGCATCGACATGCGCTTCGGCCTGAAGCAGCAGTCGCTGGCCGTCCATTCCGGCTACTGGCCGCTCTTCCGCTACAACCCGGCGCTCAGAGAGAGCGGCGTGCCGCCGCTCGTCCTCGACTCCCAACGCCCGTCCGTGCCGTTCCGCGACTACGCCAACAACGAGCTGCGCTACCGCATGCTGTCGCTCACCAATCCGGCCGAGGCCGAGAGCCTGATGGCCCGGGCCGAAGAGCAGGTGCGTCGGACCTGGGACCTCTACGAGGTCATGGCGACGCGTGGCGAGCACCCGGCCTGAGGAGCCTTCGATGGTCGACCTCCGCACCACCTATCTCGGCCTGCCGCTCGCCCATCCTGTCGTGGCCTCGGCCTCCCCCCTCTCACGCACGCTCGACGGGATAAGGCGGCTGGAGGATGGCGGGGCTGCCGCCATCGTCCTCTTCTCGCTGTTCGAGGAGCAGATCCGGCAGGAGCGCGCCGCTCTCGAGCGGCTGACCAGCGCTGGCACCGAGAGCTTCGGCGAGGCCCTCGACTACTTCCCAACCGTCGAGGACAGCCGCATCGGCCCAGGGCCCTATCTGGAGCTGCTTGGGCAGGCCGCGCACAGCACCGGCGTTCCCATCATCGCAAGCCTGAACGGCGTCACGAGCGAAGGCTGGACCGAGCATGCGGCCCTCATGCAGGAGGCCGGGGCCGCCGCCATCGAGCTCAACATCTTTCACATCCCGGCCGACCTCGACACCTCGTCCGCCGCCGTCGAGCAGCGTTGTCTCGACATTCTCCTGGCCGTCAGGCGGGCCGTCTCGATCCCGGTGGCCGTCAAGCTCGGCCCCTTCTACAGCGCATTCGGCAATCTAGCCCGACGACTGGTCGAGGCCGGAGCCAACGGCCTCGTCCTCTTCAACCGCTTCTATCAGCCGGACCTCGATCTCGACGCGCTCGAGGTGGCCCCCACGCTCGAGCTCAGCAGGTCCTCGGAGATTCGGCTGCCGCTTCTCTGGATCGCCGTGCTGCACGGCCGCATCCAGGCCTCGCTCGCCGCCAGCACAGGCGTCCAGGGGCCCGACGAGGTCGTCAAATACATCCTCTCCGGTGCCGATGCGGTCATGACCACCTCGGCTCTGCTGCGCGAGGGACCGGCCCGGCTCGGCGCACTGCGCGACGGCCTAGCCGCCTGGATGGAGCGCCGCGGCTATGCCTCGGTGGCACAGATGAAGGGCGCCATGAGCCAGCGTCACGTCCCCGACCCTACAGCCTTCGAGCGCGCCAACTATCTGCGCGTGCTCGATTCCTGGCGCGAGCCCGCGACGGGATTCTGAGCGCTGGCATGACCCTGGAGGGCACCAAGCTCTCCTGCCGCAACAGCTCTGGACTACGCCAGCCGGGCACCCGCCCGCTCGGCTCGATGACAGGCTTTCCCTCGCCGAGCTGGCGCCGGCGCGCTCGAGGCCGACGGGGTCGGATGTGCGGTTGGTCGCGATAGTGCCTACAGCCGCGCCCCGGACGGAACGAAAGCGCTCCCATGGGCGCCCTCTCGGGCGGACGACCCGGCGACGAGCTGATCGCTTCTCAGACGCGGTCACGAAGCCGTCATCGCTGTGAGCGCCGTCACACAGCTGCCAGCCAGCAAGGATGTATCGATCTCGACAGAGGAGCCCCTCCTCGGCCATCCGGAGCCAATGTCGTGACCATTCTCGCTCTCAACCTCGGCAAGCGCCGCGCCTATCTGGTGACCGATACCGTGCCGGAGCCGGTCGGCGGCCAGCACGGACACGTGCAGAAGGCTTTTCCGAATGCCGTCCTCGGCCTGGTCGTCTTCGGTCGCGGGACCTGCGGGGCGCTTATCAGCTTCGTGACGGCCCTTGGCAACCTGCCCCTCGAGAGCTTCGATGATGCGGCAGGCGCCATGAGTGAGGTGTATGGCACCGCACTCGAGACGCTCGCCGGCCAGCAAGCCAATCTCTCAGACGGCATGGAGCCCGAGATCGGCATGGTCGGCTGGTCCGAGCGCCAGCGGCGCATGCGCGCCGTGCACTGCAGTCGCGACGACCGTGGCATCGAGCTGGACCTGGGGCTGCACCTGGCTCCCAGCGACCCCCGCTTCCCCACCGACGTCCGCGAGCCCGCCGAGCTCCTGGAGGTAGCCAGACAACAGGTCGCGTGGTGCGACGCCAACCCGGGAGGCTCGCGAGAGCCGCGCTCGGGCGGCAAGCTCGTCCTGACGACAATCGAGGCCGAACGTCTCTCGCAGACCGTGCACGGCTGCTGACCGCGAGCTTGCGCGCTGGCATCAGCACGCCGAGGATGCGTGAGCAGGCTCCTTGCGGCTGACCGATCTTGAGCCTCGCCTCAGGAGCAAGCCGCTTGATCGGCTCATCAGGCAGCCCGACGTTCGCGGCTTTGTTCCGGAATGTGGCGGAGGGAGCGTCCGCCGAGCTGTGCGTTCGCCTACGTTCGTAGAAATTCGCCGATAGCCATTTTATGTAATGTTATCATAATCTTGACATTCATACCGGGGCATTGACGTCCGGTGCCGTTTGCGGGAATCCACATCGCTGCGTGGTAACGAATGTGGTAGCCGACAAATGCTGAGCGCCCGTAGGGTGGAGACCGCCCCCCTGGGCGGCACCTGGACAGTGGCCGCGGCGGCGTGATGGGACTTCAGCTTTTGGTGAAGGGCTCGGGCGCGCGGTCGTGGGTACTGCGCATTGTCCATCGTGGCCGGCGACTGGATATTGGGCTCGGCGGCTGGCCTGCTGTGAGCCTCGCGCGAGCTCGGGAGAAGGCCCTGGAATCAAGGGCGCGCGGGGCCGATGGCGTGGATCCTCGACCGCAGCGGCACCAGCAGCAGACGCTCACCTTCAAGGAGATGGCCGAGGCGCTGATCGAGAGCAAGCGGGTGGATTGGCGCAACGAGAAGCACGCTGCGCAGTGGAGTTCCACCCTGGCCGCCTACGCCTATCCATCGCTGGGCCGGACCGACGTGGCTGCGGTGGATACCGAGGCCGTGCTCGCCGTGCTGCGGCCAATTCGGACGACGAAGCCGGAGACGGCGAGCCGAGTCCGCCAGCGCATCGAGGCGGCGCTCAACTACGCCGCGGCAACCAAGGCTCGCACGGGTGAGAACCCGGCGCGCTGGCGTGGTCATCTCGATCACCTTCTGCCTCAGCCCTCCAAGGTCCGGGCTGTGAAGCATCATGCCGCGCTCGACTGGCGCGAGGCACCGGGGTTCTCTAGGGCTTGCTGGGGCGCGACGGCACTTCGGCCCGTGCCCTTGGGTTCGCCATCCTGACTGCAGCGCGCTCCGGTGGGGTACGGAGCATCCTTTGGGGCGAATTTGATTCGTCCGCTCGCATCTGGACCGTTCCCGCCGAACGGATCAACGCTGGGCGCGAGCATCGTGTCCCACTGACCGCCGCTGTGGAGTGGGCCCCTTGAGCCGGACGATCGCGGTGGATTGGAATTGACCAGGTAGCCGGGCTTTCGAAGGATGAAAGCCATGGCGAGACACAGAACCCACAGCGTCGCGTTCAAGCGTCAGGTCGTTCAGGAGTTCCTGGCCGGCGAGACGCTGCACGATCTGGCGAAGAGGCACGATCTGTCGCGGACCCTGATCCGATGCAAGGCGTTGCCTTGCATGGGTCGAGAAGTACGAGGCTGGCGCCTTCGACGAGGACACGCAGGTGGCCGACCTGATCCAGGAGTACGAAGCGCGGATCGCTGCGCTTGAGCGGCTCGTCGGCAAGCAGGCGCTCGAGCTCGAGTTTCTAAAGGGGGCCGTGCGGCAAGGACGGCGGCCGAGAAGCGGGCGCCCATGGCATGTCCATCGCCGAAGGACGCCGGCTGATGCGGGCGGCGCTCCGTCAGCAGGGCTGGGTCGTGAGCCACAAGAAGCTGAAGCGGCTGATGCGCGAGCACAGCCTCACCCACCACGACGCCGGCGGTTCGTCGCCACGACCGACAGCGACCACGACCTGCTGATCTTTCCCCACCGACGAGACGAGCTCGTCGTCGACGGCCCGAACCAATTGTGGGTCGCCGACTTGACCGACGTCGCCATCGTCGCGGGGTTTGTCTACGTTGCCCTGATCATGGACGCCTGGTCGCAGCGCATCGTCGGCTACGCCATCGGCCGGCGGATCGATGCGCGCCTGACGCTGGCGGCGCTCGATGCCACCATCGTGCATCGCCAGCCGCCCGAAGGTTGCCTGCATCATTCCGATCGCGGCTCGCAATACGCTGCCCGGAGATACCGAGACCGTCTCGCCGACGCCCAACTCGTGGGCTCCCTCTGGCGCCTGCTGGCGCCAGTCCCCGCGGAATCGGATTGATCACTCTGCGATCAATGGGGCGGCGTGGCAATCCCTATGACAACGCGATGATGGAAAGCCTGATAAAGACACTAAAGGTCGAAGCCGTCTACCCGCCCGAATTTGAAACCGACGAGGACGTCGCGGAACAGCTGCCGGCCTTCATTCAGAAGTACAACGCCAGGCGCCTCCACTCATCGCTTGGCTACCTGAGCCCCGAACAGTACGAGAAGCAGCACGCCCGGCCGCCGGTCAAAGACGCCGCCTGATCGCGTCCGGCACCAGGGGCCCACTCCAATGTCCGGCCTGTCGAGGCCCCAGTACATCCCGTCCTGATGCCAAGCGATGAAGGCGGGATCCCCTGCCTCCTTCAGGAACACGCCCGAGGCCCAGCGCAGGATGTCGGGCCTCAGGATGTCCTCGACGGCATCGAGGACGCTCTCCCGATGGACGAGTTCGAAGAGAGCCGTGGACATGAGATGCGCCTTGGAGCGCAACAGCTTCTCCGACGGCAGGCCCGTCGCGTTGCGCTGCTCCCAGTCTTCCAGCGCGCCCCGGTAGCGGGTGGCCTCGTTCCGCGGCATTGCCGTGAGCGGGAAGTAGTAGCCTTCGCGCCGGTAGAACGCCTTGGCGTCCTCGCTGAGCACCCCGCCGATCTGTCACCTCTCCTGAGACCGGTATCAGAGATACCCGCCTGATCTCCAGGGCGTCAAGGCTTCGGCCGGCAGGCTTTGACAGGCATGCACGGTGCCGGTAACGGCACGGGCATGGGTGTTCAGAGGCGCCGGCCGCGGCGCGACGAGGTGCGGCCCGTGACCATCCGCCAAGTAGCGGCGGCGGCCGGTGTGGCCCCGATGACTGTGAGCCGAACCCTGCGCCAGCCGGATCTGGTCGCCGAAGCCACGCGCACCCGTGTGCTAGAGGTCATCCGGAGCACGGGATTTATCCGGAACGCCGCCGCCGGCAGCCTCGGTGCCGGCCGCTCCCCGATCGTCACGGCGATCGTCGGCACGATCGCCAACTCCATCATCGCCGAGACGATCCAGGGCCTGTCCGATGGGCTCGCCGGCAGTGGCTATCAGCTGCTGCTTGGCGACTGTGGCTTCTCACCGAAGCAAGAAGAGGTCCTTGTCAGGGTCACCATGGGCTGGCGCCCCGCCGGCCTTGTCCTGGTTAGGATGACCCATAGTCGCGCGACGAGAGCACTCCTGAAGCGCAGCCGAACGCCGACGGTCGAGATCAACGAGATCGACGGGCGGCAAATCGGCATGACCGTCGGCCTGTCGAACGCGACCGGCGGCCGCGGGTGTGCAAGTCTACTCCTCCCTCGTGGCTGCCGCAGGATCGGTCTGGTGCTGGGCGATCCGACTGACAATGAGCGCCTCTCGCATCGTCGTGACGGCTTCCTCTCGGTCCTCCGGGAGGCCGGGATCGAGGCGAGCGCCTCCGTCGTGGTCGAGGCACCCATGACGGTCGATGGCGGCGGGACGGCGCTCCTGCGACTGCTCGAGCGCATGCCGGACCTCGATGGCTGCCTATTCGCGTCCGAACACCAAGCGATCGGTGCTCTCCACATCTGCCATCGCCGAGGCATTCGGGTGCCCGAGCAGATCGCCGTCGTCGGCTGGGGCGACAGCGGCCTCGCCTCGACCACGGTTCCGCCCCTCACGACGCTGCGGACGCCCCGCTACGAGATCGGCCGCACGACCGCCAAATGCCTGCTGGAGCGCTTCGCTGGCACCATACCTGCCCATCGGCGATTCGACCTCGGCTTCGAGATCATCCGCCGCCAGAGCGCCTGATCCGGCGGTGGAGTGGTCGCGCCTTCCTAGTCGTATGTGTCATTAATCTACAATTTACTTGGGCGCTCGATGAAATCCAGTGGCTGGATTCCATCGTGAAGCGAGATAAGCTAGCCTTTCCAGGTGGTTAGCGCTGGAGGTGGAAGATGGGCCGATCCTGTCGTCAGCTTGCGCTCGACGAGCGTCGAGCGATCTTCCGCCTGCTGAACGCCAAGCCGCCGATCGGCGCGATCAGCAAGGAGCTCAACGTCACGGATTGACCCTCCATCGTGAGATCCGGCGCAATCGGTTCAACGATGTGAAGGCGTGTCGGGGCTATTAACCCCGTCACCGCTGGGGACAGCGCTCCTGCAGCGATTAGCCGGTGCGGCGGACTTGGCCGTTGCGGGCATCCTGGAGCAAAAGCTCGTCCGGCACGCCGCCGTGGAAGCCGCTCAGGTCGGCGACCGAGCGCACTTGGCGATGGCAGGCGCTGGTGGCCATGTCGCGCTGCCAGATCAGCACGACGCCACTCCCAGCTTCGACCCACCATCATCGGACGGCTGCGGAAGCCGCGCAGGTGGCGGCGAGGTGTGCTACTTGCATCAAATATATTTCTCATATATCTCTTGCTCAAGCACGGCATGAGCCTCTTGCCCGGAGGGGCTCGTCATGCAGCACTTGCCGAGGAGTGGCATGAAGGCAGAGGCCACGGCACCCGCAGCGTCTGCTCCGCCTACCGGCGCCATGCCTATCGGACGGAAGCGCAACAACCGCGTCGGCTACGATCGGGCGGGTTTCGCCTTCCTCCTCAACATGCCTTCCCTGGTCGCGATCGCGCTGCTGGCGGGCTACCCGATCCTTTGTTCGGCATGGATAAGCCTGCACCAATACAGCCTGCGGCGGCCCAACCGCTTCCGCTTCGTCGGCCTGCAGAACTACCTCGACATCATGAGAACCGCAGAGTTCTGGTCTGCGCTCAAGATAACGGCCGAGTTCACGCTGCTTGTCGTGGCGCTGGTCGTCATCCTCGGCATGATGATCGCCCTCCTGCTCAATTGTCGATTCCCGGGCTGCGGCCTCGTCAGGACCCTCATCCTGGTACCCTGGGCCATCCCGCCGGTCGTGAACGGCCTGATGTGGCAGTGGATCTTCGATCCCAAGTTCGGCGCGCTCAACGGTCTCCTGAAAAGCCTGGGCCTCATCGAGGTCTATCAAGGCTGGCTCTCGACGCCGACCTCCGCTTTGCTGTCGCTCGTGTGGGCCGATGTCTGGAACACCGTGCCGCTGGCCGTGATCCTGCTGCTCGCTGCCTTGCAGCGCATCCCGGGCGATCTCTACGACGCCGGCAGGGTCGACGGCGCCCGCCCGTTGCAGCTGTTCCGCCACATCACCCTGCCCTGGCTGGCCCAGCCGCTGCTGGTCGTGCTGATCCTGCAGACGATGTCGGCGATCCGCGCCTTCGACGTCATCTATGTCCTGACCGCCGGCGGCCCGGGGACGGCCACGACGACCCTGACCTGGAAGACCTACCTCACCACATTCGACAGTCTCGATTTCGGCCACGGCAATGCCTACGCCTACATCGTCAGTCTGATCACGCTCGGTCTGGCCCTCATCTACTTCAAGGTTCTCTATCGACGCGGGGAGATCGAGGCATGACCCCGACCGCCACCTCGACCATGCCGCGCATCGCCGAGAAGAACCTTCGCACACTTCTTCTCATGCTGGGCGGCGCCCTCGTCGCGATCTACATTCTGGCGCCGTTCTGCTGGCTGCTGCTCACGAGCTTCATGCACGAGCAGGAGGCGCTCTCGGTGCCGCCGCAGTGGATCCCGAAGCACCCGACCCTCGCCAACTACCTCTCCTTCCTCCATCCCTCGCAGACCCGTGCGCTGGTCGGCAGCCGCGCGCTCGAGGACACCCTGCCCGGGCTCATCAACTCGTTCATCGCCGCGATGGGCACGGCCATCGTCAACCTCGTTCTGGGCACGCTCGCCGGCTACAGCCTGGCACGGCTCAACTTCCGCGGCCGCGGGCCGCTGCTGAGCCTCTATATCGGCTCGCGCATGATCCCCGGCATAGCACTCATCGTGCCGCTCTATCTGACGATCCAGACCTACGGGCTGCTCGACAATCTCTCGGCGCTGATCGGAACCTACGTCACCTTCACGCTGCCTTTCACGATCTGGCTGCTGAAGAACTACTTCCAGTCGGTGCCGCGCTCGCTCGAGGAGGCGGCGCTCATCGACGGCTGCAACTGGCCGCAGATGGTCTGGAAGGTCCTGCTGCCGGCCGCCCGGCCGGGCCTCATCGCCGCTGCCATGTTCGCGTTCATGACGGCCTGGAACGACTATCTCTTCGCCGTCATCCTCACCTCGACCACGGCCTCCAAGACGCTGCCCGTGGTCGTCGCAGGCTTCGCCACGGACGTCACCACCGAGCGCACGCTGATGGCGACCGGCGGGGTGATCGCGATCGTGCCGCCGCTGCTCCTCGCCTTCATCTTCCAGCGCCTCATCGTGCAGGGTCTCACGAGCGGTGCCGTCAAGGACTGACGGCAACGACATCCGCTCCGCATCCGCCAGCAAGGAGAAATCGAGCATGACCAGGATAGCTCAGCACCCCAGCGGCCGTCTCAGTCGCCGCGACCTCCTGAGGACGACGGCCGCCGCCGGGGCCGGCCTCGGCCTCGCGGCATCGCCGCTGGGGCGCCGCGACGCGCGGGCAGCTCAGACGACGATCAGCTTTGCCGGCTGGGCCTTCGAGCCCCAGGTCGTCGAGTCCTGCGTCAACCTGTTCATGGCCGAGAACCCGGACATCACCGTCAACTACACGCCGCTCGACCTGCAGCTCTACAACGAGAAGATGATAGCGCTCTTCAATGCCGGCGCGCAGGCCGACTCCTTCTATGTGCGCGACACCAATCTCGGCTCGTGGGTCGAGGCGGGCTGGCTCCGCCCGGTCGACGGGATGGAGGGCCTGGACGCGCTCAACGACGATATCTTCCCGTTCAATCGGGAGGCGCTCTTCTACCAGGGCAAGCAGTACGGCACGCCCTACTATGGCGACATCTACGTCTACATGTACGACAAGACGGCGCTGGCCAAGGCCGACGTGAAGGACGCGCCGGTAACGCTCGACCAGCTCACGGCGGCAGCGCTCGAGGTGAAGAAGGCGGGCATCGCCGACTATCCCATCCTCAAGGGCTACAAGACCAACGTCGACGGCCTGGACGAGATGTGGTCGATGGTCTTCGCCTCTGGCGGCCATCTCTTCAACGCCGACTTCGATCCCGTCTTTCCGGCCGAGGACGACACGGCGGTCATGGTGCTCGAATGGATGCTTGACGCCATGCACAGCAAGAAGATCCTCGATCCGCGCGGGCTCGAGCTCGACGAGACGCAGGCCCGCGACGCGTTCGTCAGCGGTCAGGGCGTGTTCACCTCGAACGTCGGCAATGTCTTCCCGCGGGCCAACAACCCGAAGCTCAGCAAGCGCGCCGGCAATATCGCGATGACGCGCTTCCCCGGCCTCAAGGATGTGCAGGGCGGGACGATGGGCTGGACCCGCCTCTATGCGATGAGCGCAAAGACCAAGGAGCCGGAGGCCGCCTGGCGCCTGATGTACTACATGGGCGGCAAGAATAAGGCCGGCGTCTACGCCACCGCCAAGACCTGGTTCCTGAAGTACGGTGTGGGCTACCCCTTCAAGTCGCTCGACAACGATCCTGACATCATCGCGGCACGCAAGGCCGCCGGCTACGACCTCGACATCCTGCATCAGCAGACCGTGGCGGCCCGGGCGCGCGAGAACATTGCGGCTCCCTGGTACAACGAATGGGACCGCTACACGCAGCAGCAGATCCAGAACGCGCTGCTGCGGCAGATCAAGCCGCGCGATGCGCTGATGGCCTCGGCCGACAAGGCGCGCGAGCTGAAGAAGAACGAGGGCTAGAGCAGGTGTTCGCGATCGAGCGTCCGGGCGACGGTCCCGCCGTCGTCTGTCTTCACGGCTTTTGCCAGTCCTCGGCCTATTGGGCACCGACGCTCGATCGCGTGGCCTCGCTCGGCCGGCACGGGCTCGCTGTCGACCTGCCGGGCTTCGGCGCGTCGGCAGCCGAGCCCGGCCCCTACACGATGGAAGCCCTGGCCGACGCCGTGGCGGCGCTGCTCGAGGCCCGCGGGCTCGAGCGCATGGTCCTCGTCGGCGGCTCCATGGGTGGGGTGGTGGCCCAGCATCTGGCGCTGCGTCATCCGCAGCGGGTGGGCCGTCTCCTTCTCGTCGCCACCGGCGCCATGACCGCCGACCCGCCGGCGGCGCTGGCCAAAGCCGATCACTTGGCGAAAGCGCCGTGGGTGGAGGCCACCGTCGCCCCCATCGTCGACGCGTTCTTCCATCGTGCGATGCCGGAGGAGGAGATCGCGGCCTTCCGCCAGGTGGCCCTGAGCGCGCGCCAGCCGGCGGCGGTGGAGGCGGCCATCTCCAACGCGCGCTCGTCGATCCTCGACCGGCTGCCGGCCATCGCCGTGCCGACGCTGATCGTCCAGGGCCGGCACGACAGGGCGCGCACGCCCGAGCACGGGGCCGCCATGTGCGGGCTCATCCCGGACGCGCGGCTGGCCGTGATCGAGGACGCGGGCCACACGCCGCAGCTCGAGCAGCCGGCCGCGTTCCACGACGTCGTCCTGCCGTTCATCGCCGGCGGGACGTGAGCGGGCCTCCGGCGATGGACGATGGTCACGAGGAAGGAGTTCCAGGATTGTACATGGATGAGCTGAGGGGCAAGGCCTGTCTCGTGACCGGCGCCAGCCGCGGCATCGGTGCCGCGGTCGCCCGCGGCCTTGGCGCCTGCGGCGCGCAGGTAGCGGTCCACTATCGCTCGGGGCGCGCCGAGGCCGAGGCGGTCGCAGCCGACATCGAGCGGGCCGGCGGCCGTGCTGCCCTGGTCGGCGCCGACATCGCGGAACGCGATGCCGGAGCCCGGATGGTGGCGGCGACGGTCGAGGCGTTCGGCCGGCTCGACATCGCCATCAACAATGCCGGCGACCAGCTCGTCCGCCGGCGCGTGAGCGACACGGCGGACGAGCTCTTCGACCGCCACGTCGCCATCAACCTGTGGCCCACCTTCGATGCCTGCCGAAGCGCGGTGCGCCAGTTTGCGACCCAGTCGAGCGGCGGATGCATCATCAATGTGGGCTCGGTGGCGGGCCGCACCGGCGGCGGCGGCGGCTCGTCCCTCTATGCCGGAGCCAAGGCCTTCATCGCGACGTTCTCGCGGGCCCTGGCCAAGGAGGTCGCGGAGCAGGGGATCCGCGTCAATGTCGTCTCGCCGGGCGTGATCGCGACCGACATGCAAAGCCGGGTCAGCACGCCCGAGCAGATCGCAGGCGCGGTCGGCCAGATCCCGCAGCGGCGCATCGGTCAGCCAGCCGACTGTGTCGGGACCTTTCTCTACCTCTGCTGCGACAGCTTGAGCGGCTACGTCACCGGCCAGGTCATCGAGGTGAATGGCGGCCTTGTGATGCCCTGAGGGCAAGGCATCACAAGGTTGCGACGGCCAGAGCGCCCGTGTATCTGCGCCTCTGGCTCGACCTCGCGGGTCCAAGCCACCAAAGATTGAGCGGAAGGTGAGGCAGAGCCTTGTCACGCAGAGCCCGGAGCGAAGCCATCTCGGACACCGATCCGGAGGGCGAGGCGCGAAGCTCGAAGCGAGGCTCGAGGACCCCGTCGCAAACCGACATCGCGGTCGATCGGATCCGCTCGCGGATCATCGATCTGTCGCTCGAGCCGGGATCGAGGCTCGACGAGAGCCTGCTGATCGAGGAGTTCGGGCTGGGTCGCACGCCGGCACGGGAGGCTCTCAACCGCCTCTCCGCCGAGGGCTTCGTCAATTTCATCGCCAACCGCGGCGGCGCCTTTGTCCGCAATCTCGACTTCCGGGAGGTGGGCGAGATCATCGGCGCCTACCAGCTGGCCGAGGATATTCTGGGCCAGCTGTGCCGCTTCGATGACGCCACGCTCGTCTCCGATCTCGAAAGCATCCAGCGCCGCTACCGCACGCTGGTCGCGGCGCGCGATTATCTCGGCATCACGGCGGTGAATCAGGAGTTCCACCTGCGGATGTACGAGACCATCCACAATGCGTTCATCTATGCGTTCGCGACGTCGATCCACCGGCATGCGCGCCGCCTGATCGTCCTGATCCACAAGCTCGAATCGACCCAGCCGGCTGTGCACGACGAGCAGTTCGAGCTCAATGTGCGTCAGCACGACGATCTCATCGAGGCGATCAAGGCCGGCGATCGGGACGCCTTCAGAAGCCAGATCGTCGCTCATGCGCGCTATACGCAAAAGCGGCTGGCGAACATCATCCACGCCATGTCGTTCGATTTGAAGGATCTCAAGCTCACGCAGACGGATCTCCTGCTCAACGTCGCGTCGGCCGTGGAAACATGAGCGTCTGGCGCGGACGCAGCGAGCATAGGGCGATCGCCCGGCCAGTGCGCAGAGCCCGGGGCTCTCCTCGCGGTCGCGCAAGGGCCGCTCGGCGGTGAGGGCGCCAGGCGTGAGCGGCTTCTCCGGAGGCGCTCATGTCGCGAGCTGGCGCTGGCCTCGCCTGATGGGCAGTGCCTGATCGACTGGATGGTGCCGTATCCAGCCGCGGCTCTGCCCACCGCGGGCCGATGCTTCCGGTCTTGCAGCCGAAGGGACCTTCGACATGTCGCAGCCTTGGCAATGGCCCGATCAGACCTGGCGTGACCATGTCCGTCGTGCCCGGGTCGGCCGGATCCTGCGCCCGGCACGCTGGAAGGATGGCGCCCGATGCGCCGTCGCCCTGTCCTTCGACTGCGATCACGAGACGAACGAGCTGCGCGACGGCGCCGGATCGCTGGCGCGTCTCTGCTGGGGCCAGTACGGCACGCTCGGGGTCGAGCGTATCCTGGCGATCCTGCGCCGGCATGCGGTCCCCGCCACCTTCTTCGTTCCCGCCGTCACCGCCCTCCTGCACCCGGACGAGCAGCAGCGCATCGTCGCGGAGGGTCATGAGGTCGGGCTGCACGGCTGGATTCACGAGGTGGCCTCCGGTCTGTCGCCGGAGGAGGAGCGGACGCTCATGCTGCGCTCCGCCGACACGCTGGAACGGATCGTCGGCCGCCGTCCCGTGGGCATGCGTGCACCGTCCTTCGAGATCAGCCGGGACACGCTGCCGATCGCCGAGGAGATGGGACTGGCCTACGACTCCTCCCTGATGGGGCACGACGACCCGCACGAGATCGTCGTCGACGGCAACACGCTGAGCCTGGTCGAGATTCCCACGGCCTGGGTGCGTGACGACGGTGCCTATCTATGGATCGAGCGGTTCCAGGCGCTGCGCCCCTACACCTCCCCGAATGATGTCTACGACATCTTCCGCCGCGAGCTGGACGCCGCTTACGAGGAAGGAGGACTGTTCCAGCTGCTGATGCACCCCCACGTGATCGGCTATCGCTCCCGCATCTGGATCCTGGAAGAGATCATTCGTCACGCGAAGGCGCTGGGCAATCCATGGTTCGCCTCGCATCGGGAGATCGCGGCCTATGTCAAGAGTGCAGCGGGTGGGTCGGCATCGTTATATCCAAACGCTGGCGACTAGAAGTCATTGCGGAACAGAGTAGTGTAGATTGATCTCTTGAGCACGTTGAATTCTTCCTTGGTATTATATTTTCGGCTTATCCCTTTGACGACACTTAAACCAGATGATGTGATGGACGGCGGCGCTGGGGGAGGGGTCAGATGGCGATGTCTCTGACGAGCCTGGTGGAGTTCCAGCGGCGTTTCCCGACGGACGAGGCGTGCGGCGAGTATCTCGTGGCGGTGCGTTGGCCGCAGGGGCTCTGCCGTCCAGCCTGTGGTCACAACCGTGCCTGGCGGCTCGAGCGGCGGCTGCCGACCTTCGAATGCGCCGGCTGCGACCGGCAGACGTCGGAGACCGCCGGCATGGTGATGCACCGCTCCCATTTGCCGCTGACCACCCCGCCGAGGCCTCCTGGCCTCGGCCGCTGCGTGGGTGGATCGGCGGTCTGCTGACCGACGATGGTTCTCGGCGGCCTATCTGATGGCGACCCACTCGAACGGCATCTCGGCGCTGCAGCTGCAGGCGCAGCTCGGCATCGGCTCGTACAAGACGGCCTGGCTCCTGGCCCGCAAGCTGCGCCGCGCCATGGTCCATCCCGAGTGTCTGCCCCTGGCTGGCCTGGTCGAGGTCGACGAGACCAGCCTGCCGCAGCGGACGAGGAACGACCCGCCCGGCGGCGGCCAGGAACGCTCGGGCGCGGCCAAGATGAAGGTCGCGGGTGCCGTCGAGATCGAGGGTGGCAAGCCCGGCCGGCTGCGTCTCGCCGCCATCGAGGATTTCTCGGCCGCGAGCCTCAACAGATTCATCGGCACAAGCATCACCGGCGACGCCACCATCCACACCGACGCCTGGAGCGGCCATCTCGATCCGCCCGTCAAGGGCCATCGCCGCAGCAAGGTCGGTCCCATGGCAGCCCACATCGTCCTGCCCGCCGTGCACCGCGCCTTCAGCAATCTGAAGCGCCGGGCGCTCGGCACATATCACGGTCTCCGGCCCGAGCACCTCCAGGCCTACCTCGATGAGCTCACCTTCCGCTTCAATCGCCATCATAATCGGCACGCCGCCTTCCATCGCCTCGTCGGCCTCGCCACCAACATTCCCCATGCAAGCTACAAGATGCAGACCCACATGAACTAAACAGATAAGTCCTTTCTTTTGTTAGAACGGCGAGACATCAAGCCGAGATAAACTATTTTTTTATAGAATACCAACGTTCTTAGATTGAATTTTATATTTCATGTGTGTAATGGCCGGATCGCCGCCGCCGAAACGAAATCGGTTTGGACTAGATCGGGCAGCGTGGTAACCTACCTCTAACGAAAGCCTGGGGAGGCCGTAAGCTAGCCATGAATGTGCTTTTCGTCCTGCCCGACCAACACCGGTCGGACTTCGTCGGCTTTCTCGGTCGGCATCCGGTGCGCACGCCCTGCCTCGACCGGCTGGCGGCACGCGGCACAACCTTTAGTCGAGCCTGGACGCCGTCGCCCTTGTGCGCGCCGGCGCGCGCTTGTTTCACGCAGGGCTGCGGCTACGACCGCAGCCCTGTCCGCAACAATGCCGACAACCTGTCGCCCGACGGCCCTAGCTTCTTCAGACACCTGCGCGACGGGGGCTGGCGGGTGGCGACTTGCGGGAAGCTCGATCTCCTCAAGGGCTACATGGACTGGGGGCGTGACGGCCGCCACGCCGCCGACGGCGCCTCGAAGCTGGAGCAGCTGGGCTTCACGCATGGCCTGGACAGTGCCGGCAAGCACGACGCGATCACGGCCTATCAGTGCGGGCTGCCCGAGCCCTACCTGAGCTTTCTCGAGCAGCGCGGCCTCGCCGCCGCTCACGTCGCCGACTTTTCCCGGCGCAGGCTGCAGTTCCCCGAACGGTCCATCCGCTCGCTCTACGACAGCTACCAGCCGCCGATCGAGAGCTACGCCAACGTCGCTCCGACGTCCCTCCCGGACGATGCCTACGTCGACAACTGGGTGGGCGCCAGCGCCCTCGGCCTTCTCGAGAAGCTGAGCGGGGATCAGGCTCCCTGGTTCCTCATGGTCAACTTCCCTGGGCCGCACGAGCCGCTCGACGTGACGGCAAACATGCGCTCGAGGTGGCTGGACGTGCAGTTCGACCGGCCCTATGGCCGCGAGAACCGAGACCCCGATCTGCAGCGGGAGATCCGTCGCAATTACGCCGCCATGATCGAGACGATTGACGGCTGGCTCGGGCGGTTCGTCGACTTCCTCGGGCGAAGCGGCCAGCTCGACGACACGCTCGTCATCTATGCCAGCGACCATGGTGACATGCTGGGCGACCGCAACCTGTGGGCCAAGCAGGTGCCGTACGAGCCGTCGGTCAGCGTTCCTCTCGTGATCGCCGGACCGGGCGTCGCCGCCGGTCGAACGATCGACGATCCGGTGTCGCTGATCGACCTGCCGCCGACGGTGCTCGACGGTGCCGGGCTGCGCATCCCACCGTCGTTCGACGGCGTCTCCCTACGCAAGGCTCTCGCCGGCGATGGTGCCGGGATGCCGCCCCGGGCGCATGTGACGACCGGCCTCGGATCATGGCGTGCGATCACCGATGGCCGCTTCAAGCTGATCGTCGGCCTGGACGAGAACCTGCCGCAGAAGCAGGTGGAGGCCGGGAGCCGCTCGGCCGACATGATGGGTGAGCCGACGCTGCTGTACGATCTCGCGAGCGACCCGCAGGAGAGCCGTGACCGCTCGCAGGACCTGCCCGACATCCGCGACGCCCTGCGCCGGACCTTGATCGAGACGATCGTCGGCCAGCGCCCGGAAGGATGAGCCGAACAGGGAAGCTGACGACGAGGCGATCGTCGGCCACGGGCAGTCGCGACGACCACAAATCAGAAAGAGGGAGCGCATCATGGCCACGAGATCGCAGCGACCGAACATCCTCTTTCTGGTGACCGACGAGCACAGCTTTCGCTTTCTTGGCCACGTGCCGCATGAAGCCGGCGGCGAGAATGTGGCGACACCCGCGCTCGACCGGCTGGCGGCGAGCTCGGCGGCGTTCGCCAACGCCTATTGCGCAGTGCCGCTCTGTGTGCCCTCGCGCATGTGCTTCCTCACCGGTCTCGAGGCGCAACGATCAGGGGCCTGGAACAACGCCTCGATCCTCGATCCGGCGCTCGACACCCTGCCCAAGATGCTGGAGCGGGTTGGCTACGCCACCTGCCTCGTCGGCAAGATGCACTTCAAGGGCAAGCTCCAATTCCACGGCTTTCGCCACCGCCCCTATGGCGATCTCATGGGCAATGCCAGCCACCAGTATGAGGACACGATCGCGGTCCGGGCCGGCGACGGGGCTCTCTACAAGGGCTCCCAGTCGGGCGGCAGTGGTGTCGACGGCAATGATCCCGGCGACGATCTGACGGCGCGGACGCGGGACGCGGGGGTGACGAAGATCCCGGAGTCGCTCCTCGTCGACCAGGTGATCGCGGACGAGACGGTCTCCTTCCTCCGCGAGCAGCACGCCCGGGAGCCGGATCGGCAGTGGTTCCTTTGCGCCTCCTTCAGCCGCCCGCATTTTCCCCTGACCGCGCCACGCCGTCATCTCGACCGCTACCCGCCCGACGCCATCAGCGCGCCCCGCGTGCCGGCCCAGGGCGATTCCTTCGATCATCCGGTGGGCGCTGCGATCCGCGAGGGCTTCGAGGTCGGCCGCATCGACGAGGAGGAGACGATGCGCGCCCGCTCCGCCTACTTCGCCTGTGTGAGCTACATCGATGAGATCATCGGCGACCTGCTGCTCCGCCTCGAGAGCTCCGGCCTCCTCGAGAACACCGTCATCGTCTATACGAGCGATCATGGCGAGATGGCGGGCGAGCACGGCACCTGGTGGAAGAGCGGGTGGCACGAGGCCTGCACCCATGTGCCGCTGCTCTTCTCGCTGCCCGAGCATCGGCGTGGCGAGCTGGCGGCACGCCGCGTGGAGACGCCGGTGAGCCTGCTCGACCTGATGCCGACCCTGGCGGCGCTGGCCGGCGGGTCGCCGGCGGGCGAGATCAGCGGGGTCGACCTGTCGCCGGCGATCCGGGGCGCCGGCGAGCCGCCGGACCGGCCGGTCGTCTGCGATCACCTGAACGCCCGCTGGGGCGAGGGCTCCGAGTTCCGCATGGCGCGTTGGAGGAGCTACAAGCTCGTGTCCTTCCGCGGGTTCGCGCCGCTCTTCTTCGACCTCGAGCGCGACCCCGGCGAGCAGCACAACATCTTCGATTCCGCGACCGGCGAGGCGCTCGCAGCCCGGGACCAGCTGCAGGAATTCGTCACGGGCAGCCTCGACCTCGATTCTGTTCCGGAGCGGCGGGCGCAGGACCAGGCAAGGCTGAAGCGCGTGTACGGCCTCGACGGGGGCAGAACGCTGCCCAACCAATACTTGCTCTCCTCCGGTCGCGTGATCGAGGGCGATCTGACGATCTATCGGCAAGGGGTGATCGCCGACGATGCCTCGACCTTCTTCGCCGACTGGCCGGGCGGCTCCAAGGCCGAAGCGTAGCCGGTGCCGATGATCCTCTATCTGTTCGAGAGCTCAGGAGACGGGATGCAAAGAGCGCCCGGCACGCTCGGCCCTTGCGAGCGCTTGACCGTGCAGCTCCATTGCCGAAAGATGCAGCTTCTGAATCCAGGATTGGTTCACCAGCGGGCCAGGAGGCTGTAGCGGACGAGATCTCGTTCAATCTTCTTCTGATACTGCTCGGCGGTTGCGAGAAAAGCGAGAGAACAAATCGCCGATGATGGGAGGCAGGCCATGACCTTGAATCGGATCTTAGGATGCGGTCTTCCACGCCGCGGCTTCATGCAGGCTGCTCTCGGTGGCGCGGCCCTCACCGCGCTGAGCGGCGGGGCTTCGACGGGCCAAGCGCAGGAGCTGAAGGGCAGCTTCTGGTTCAACCAGCCCTTCCAGATGGACAACTTTCAAAAGATCGTGGACCGCTTCCGCGCCCAGCAGAAGGCGGCCGATCTCGACTTCGTGCTCGTGCCGCAGAACCAGATCAGCACCAAGCTCGCCACGGCCATAGCCGGAGGCGACATTCCTAGCGCAGCGCGCTTCGGCGGACCGGAGCTCAATGCCCTGTTCATCGACCGCGGTCAGGCCGTGGCCCTGGACGACCTGGACCCGAAGATCAGCAGCTACGACTGGATTCCACCGATCCGGGAGGCCGTGAGCCGCAACGGCAAGATGTATGCGATGCCCGTGAACAGCGGGGCGCTGTGCTTCATCTATAACCGCGATCTCTACAAGGCCAGGGGCCTCGATCCGGACAAGCCGCCCCAGACCCTCGACGAGCTCGCGGAGGTGGCCGGCAAGATTTCCGATCCCGGCACGCAGACCTGGGGGCACTATCTCCTGACGGCGCCCGACGACCAGTCCGGCGGCCAGTGGTTCCAGAACATCCTCTGGGCGTTCGGCGGCGAGCTTCTCTCCCAGGACGGGAAGACCATCACCTTGAGCAGCCCCGAAGGGGTGCAGGCGATGGAGTGGTACCGCCACATGGTCCGCGACCGGAAGTCGATGCCCATCAAGCCCACGACCGAGGCCCAGGGCCTGAGGGACTTCCTCACCGGCAGGGTCGGCTCGATCTTCGGCTTTCCCTCGGTGCTGGAGCGCGTGGCGACCGCCAGCTTCAAGGCGCAGACGGCGGCCCGGCCACGCGGGCCCAAGTCGGCGACGGTGCCCCTGGGCTACGGCTCCATCATGGTCTTCAAGAACTCCGCGACGTGGAAGGCCGGCTGGGAGTTCAGCAGGTTCATCGGCCTCGATGCGGACAACAACGCTTTTTGGAACGTCGTCTTCGGCCAACTGCCACCACGTCCTTCCTATCGCCAATCCTCTGTGTGGCAGGACTATCAGGCCAAGCAGCCGCTCGTGCAGCCCTTCCTCGACGCGCAGCAGGATGCCCGCCTCTCCTATGCCGGGCCGGGTGCCGCGGAGATCTCGACCCGGGTGTCGCAAGCGATCGAGGCGGTCATCTACGGCCGACAGACGCCGAAGGACGCGATGGACGCCGCCACCAAGGACGCGCAGGTGGCTCTGGACCGTGCCCTCAGGCGAAGGGGGTGAGGCTACGGGGCCGCGCGACATCGCAGGGCCGCGAGCAGAATAGCGAGGTCCGGCAGGCCCGCCACGATGGAGGATCGGGGCCGGGCCGCTGCCTCCGGCAGCGGGATCGCCAGGGATGTGACCCCGTCCGGCGAGGAGCCCCCACATGATCTCACGATGGTTCCGCCAGGCTGCTGACGGGATCCTGGACTATATCCGCGAGGAGCAGGCCCGTTACGGTGTTCTCTTCGTCCTGCCGACCTTCATCTTCTTCTGCGTGTTCATCATCTGGCCGGTCGGGTACTCGTTCTATCTTGGGTTCTATGATTGGAGCCCTCTCGATCCGGAGCGCTATTACATCGGTCTGGGCAACTACAAGGAATTGCTGACGAGCCCCGAGTTTCTCCGGATCATCCTCAACACGATCCTCTTCGTGATCGGTGACCTCGTGGTCGTCCTCGTGGGCTCGCTCGGCATGGCGATGGCTCTGAATCAGGGCCTGCGCGGGACGACGATCTTCCGGGCCCTCTTCTACTCGCCCGTGGTCACCTCGCTCGTCGCCACCGCGGTGGTCTGGCTGTGGATCCTGGATCCGCAGTACGGCATCGTGAACCAGGTCCTGCGCGCCGGAGGGCTGCCCGAGCCGGGCTGGGGTGCCGACCCGCTATGGGCCATGCCCACCGTGATCCTCACCTTCAGCTGGCGCGAGGTTGGCTACTTCACCGTCATCTACCTCGCAGCGCTACAGGGCGTCCCGACGGAGCTGAAGGAAGCAGCCCGCATCGACGGCTGCAGCGCCTGGCGGGTCTTCGTGCACATCATCTTCCCGCTGCTGATGCCGACGACCTTCTTCGTGCTCGTGCTGGGCACCATCCGCGCCACCCAGAACGCCTTCGCCGTGATCTATGTGATGACGGCCGGCGGCCCGATGAACGCCACCAACATCATCGTGATGTACCTCTACCAGCAGGCCTTCCAGTTCTTCCGCATGGGCTATGCCAGCGCCGTGGCTTACGTGCTCTTCGCCATAGTCTTCCTCCTGACGCTGCTGCAGTTCTACGCGTTGCGCAAGCGGATGGAGGTCCAGTAGTGCAGGCCAGCATCGAGACCTCCCGACCTCGGGCCAGCTCCGACATCGCCGTCATGCCGGCGCGGCGGCGGCTTCTGGTCCACGCCTCGCTCTATGGCCTGCTCATCGTAGGGGCCCTGGTAGTCGTGCTGCCCTACATCCTGATGGTGTCGACCTCCCTCAAGCCGGAGGAGGACCTGTTCCAGCTGGGCATCTCCAGGGCGATCGTGCCCTCCCACATCCGCTGGGCCAACTATGCGGAAGCCTGGAACGACTACCCGCTGGGGCGCTGGCTCTTCAACTCGTTCCTCGTCTCCACGATCGAGATGATCTGCACGGTGGTGACGTCGGTCTTCGCGGGCTACGCCTTCGCACGCCTGCGCTTCTGGGGCCGTGACGTCATCTTCTTCATGTATCTGGGGGCCATGATGGTGCCGCTGCAGGTGACGCTCATCCCCTCCTTCATCATCGTCCGGAACCTGGGGCTGCTGAACACCTACGAGGGCATCATCGTGCTGCACGTGGTGCAGTGGTTCGGCGTCTTCTTCATGCGCCAGTTCTTCCTCGGCATCCCGCGCGAGCTCGAGGACGCGGCACGCATCGATGGCTGCAACTACCTCCAAGTGCTGCTGCGCATCATCTTGCCGATCAGCCGCCCGGCGATCGGGGTGGTGGCCATCTTCGGCTTCACCGCCGGCTGGAACGATTTCCTCTGGCCGCTCGTCGTCGTGAACAAGCCCGAGATCATGACGATCGTCCTGGGCCTTGCCGGCATGCACGGCGACATCACCCCCTGGGGCCAGCTCATGGCCGCCACCGTCATCTCCGCCATCCCGCTCATGATCATCTACATCTGCTTCCAGCGCCTGTTCACGCAGGGCATCGTCACCACCGGCTTCAAGGGCTAGCAGCAGCCGGCGGAAGGATCGCCTTTGGCGCGCGCCGACCGTTGCCGTCGGCTCGTGCCTGAGCCGAGTTTCAGCCCTTGAACCGTGCCTCCGCGGTGCCCCGAACGCCCGGCTCGAGGGCAAGGAGGGCGCCGGCCAGCGGCTGGTCGACGAGATGCTCGGGCTTGGCCATGAAGGTGGCGGAGGTCACGTAAAGCGTCTCGAGCCGGGCTCCGCCAAAGGCGCAGCAGGTCGGGTTGGAGACCGGAAGGCGGATCGAGCGGTCGAGGCGGCCCTGCGGGTCGTAGCGGTTGAGGCGCCAGGCGCCGGGCACGGTCAGCCAGTAGAAGCCCTCGGCATCGACCGTGGCGCCATCCGGATTGCCGCCGATCGCCTGCGGGTCGAGGAAGACGCGCCGGTCCCGGATGGCGCCGCTGTCCGGATCGAAGCTCCACGCCCACACCGTCTGGGCCATGCTGTCGCCATAGTACATGGTGCGGCTGTCCGGGCTCCAGGCGAGCGCGTTCGAGACGGTGACGCGCTCGACCATGCGCGTGACCGTTCGGTCCGGGTCTAGGCGATAGAGGGCACCGGCTTGGCGGTTGTGCGGATTGTGCATCGAGCCGGCCCAGAAGCGGCCCTGACGGTCGGGCTTGCCGTCGTTCATACGGTTCTCGGGCCGGTCCGGCTCGACCTCGGCCACGGGCTCGATCCGGCCCGTCGCTACATCGATGAAGACGAAAGCGCGGTCCAGGGCGGCGACGATGCCACCGTTCTCACGAAGCGCGAGCGATCCCACCGCTCCCTGCACCTTCAGGATCGCGTCGCCGCCCGAGCGCGGGTCGTAGCGGTGAATCTCCCCGGCTAGGATGTTGACCCAGTAGAGGACGCCCTGGCGCTCGTCCCACAGCGCCCCTTCGCCCAGCTCCGCCTTCGCATCGACCACGCAGACGACGTCGCTCATCCCCTCGCCTCCTCCCCTCCGTGCGTGCCGCCACGGTTTATCCAGATCGGACAGATGCTGCCGTGACAGGCGGCCGACTTGCGCCTATCAATGGTAGTTGGAGGCTGACAACAAACCAAGCGGGATACGCGCTCCACGAGCCGGGGCACTTCCGGTCGGACAAAAGACACCGTGGCACGGGCTGCTGACGCATCCGATATTGGCCAGATCTTTCGTAATCGCGATGTCGCGATTGCGTTGGTGGCGACCGTGATGTTCTTATTCTTCTCGCTGTTTGCACCGCACTTCTTATCGACGAACGTGCTGATCGACATAGCGCGGCGTGCCGCGATCCTTGGAACACTCGCTGTCGGCATGACGTTTCTGTTCGTCGCCGGAGAGCTCGACCTGTCGATCGGCTCGCACTACGGCTTCCTTCTGATCCTGCTGGCCGATCTGGTCGAGAAAGCCCATGTCGATCCGTGGCTGGGCGCCCTCCTGATCATCGGCCTCGGGTCCGCCGTCGGCGCTGTGAACGGGCTCCTGGTCACGCGGATCGGCCTTCCTTCGTTCATCACGACCCTCGGCATGATGGCGCTTCTACGCGGGGCGGCGAACACCGTCTCGAGCGGCTATCCGATACCCGTCACCAACACCCAGCTCTCCTTCTACCAGGTGCTGCGCTCCGACCTGCCGGGAACGCCCGTGCCGGTCTCGTTCGGCGTCATGCTGCTCGTCGCCGTGATCGGCGGGATCGTGCTGGCGCGGACCAAGGTCGGCAGCGACGTCTACGCCACCGGCGGCAACCCCGAGGCGGCGCGCAACAACGGCATCGCGACCAGACGTGCCAAGCTCGTCTCCTTCATCCTGATGGGCGGGCTCTGCGGCGTCGCGGCGGTCCTGCTCTTCGGCCGGCTGGCCCTGGCACCGCTGGGTGCCGGCACCAACCTCGAGCTCGACGTGATCGCCGCCGTGATCATCGGCGGAACATCGCTGTTCGGCGGTCGCGGCACCGTCTTCGGCAGCCTCGTCGGGGTTTTCATCCTGGGGATGCTGACGTCGGGCATCATCCTGGCCGGCGTGCGGGAGTACTGGGGCGGCGTGGCGACCGCCCTCGTCATCCTGGTCGCCGCCGGCCTCAACCTTCTGGTGCGGCGAAGCTCGGGCAGCCTCGCCGGCGCGACGGAGTGAGCGGCCGGCTACGCGGCCCGTGGCCTTCAAAAAGAGCGATCAGGGAGAGAAAGAATGCGTGAGACCGGAAAGACGAGCCGGCGCGGCATTATCGCTGGCGGAGCGGGGCTCGGCGCCGCGGCCGTCGCGGCGGCCACGATGGGGGTACCCCTGTCGGGCCTCGCGGCCGGCGGCACGTGGGGTCCGTCCAGAAAGCTCGTCTGGGTGCCCCAGGCGCTGGGCGACTGGGACACGGCCATGCAGGTCGGCTTCCGCGACTTCTGCGGGATGGTCGGCTGGTCCTACCAGCGCATCGGCAATCCCAACTACTCGGTCGAGAACCATGTCGAGCAGGTGAACAACGCGATCGCCTCAGGCGCCGACGTGATCGTGACCGAGCTCGAGAGCGAGGGGCTCATCGGCAGCTTCCAGAGCGGCCTCGATGCCGGCATCACTATGGTCATCACGGACCAGGGCATCGAGGCCGAGGCCAAGGCGCTGGGCCTCGGCATCATCAATCAGGACGAGTTCAACGCGGGCATCATCAACGGCACGGCCGCAGCCCGTTTCGCCCAGAAGCTGACCAGCAAGAAGGAGGGCGTCATCGTCCTGGGCAATGGCAACCCGGGCTCGACCTCGATCGACAAGCGGCAGAACGGCAGCAAGCAAGGCATCGAGGCCTACAACAAGGAGAACGGGACGAGCTACACCTTCGAGGCGTTCCCGGACAACTCGTTCGGCGAGATGACCCAGTCGGTCCAGAAGTGGACCGCCAAGATCGACGAGAAGGGCTCGAGCCTCGTAGGCGCCATCGGCACCGGCAACCCGCTGCCGATCGTGCAGGCGATGAAGGAGCGCAACCTCAAGCCCGGCCAGATCGCCTGCGGCTCGACCGACATCCCGCCCGCCCAGCAGCAGGCCATCGCCGATGGCTGGGTGCAGTGGGGCATCGACCAGCAGTTCTATCTAATGGGCTTCCTCTCCGCGGCGACCGCCTGGGTCCAGATCGAGCGGAAATATCCCTACCCCTCGATCCGCACCGGCGGCGAGCTCGTGACGGCCGACAACCTCAAGATGATCGGCGAGCGCACCGACATCTGGGTGGCCCAGGCCAAGGCCTACGGCATCATGTGAGAGGCCGAGGGGCGCCGGGCAGCCGGCGCCCCCATGAAGGAGACGCCGGCACGGTGCATATCGAGCCCTATATCCACTGCCGCGGCCTCGCCAAGTCGTTCGGCAAGGTCCAGGCCCTGACCGGCGCCGATCTCGACATCTTCACGGGCGAGGTGCTGGCCGTCGTCGGCGACAACGGTGCGGGCAAGTCGACCCTGATAAAAATCCTGAGCGGCGTCCACCAACCGGATCACGGCGAGATGAAGGTGGCCGGAACGCCTGTCCAGCTCACCGACCCGCTCCATGCCCGCGAGCTCGGTATCGCCACCGTCTTCCAGAACCTCGCCTTGATCGATCAGCGCGACGTCGCGGCCAACCTCTTTCTCGGTCGCGAGCCGGTGCGCTTCCGCTGGTTCGTCGATCGCAAGGCGATGCGCGAGGGTGCGCGACGCGTCCTCCACGAGCTCAAGGTCCACCTCCCCTCGCTCGACACCGAGGCGGGCCAGCTCTCGGGCGGGCAGCGCCAGTCGATCGCGATCGGCCGGGCCACGGCCCAGAACGGCCGCGTGATCATCATGGACGAGCCCACGGCGGCCTTAGGCATCCAGGAGTCGCAAAAGGTCCTCGATCTCGTCGAGCGCCTCCGGGCGCAGGGCACCGGTGTCCTGATCGTCAGCCACAATCTCCGGCACGTCTTCACGGTCGCCGACCGCATCCTCGTGATGCGGCGCGGCCGGGTGGCGGGCGTGCGCAGGCGCGCCGAGACGACGGCCGACGAGATCGTCAAGCTGATCGTCGGCGCCGAGGCGGCGTAGGCGGCGCGATGCCGGGGACGAGACAGGCAGCCGACGCCGCAGCCATCGACACGCAGGCCGAGGCGACGCTGCGCGCCCATGGTGCGCGCCACTCCAGACGGGCGGTCGACCAGGATGCCCCGGCAGCCCGCCTGCGGCGCATCCTCCTCGCGAGAGACACGGCGCTCGTCGGCATTGCGATCCTGATCTTCCTCTTCTTCGCGCTGATGGCGCCGCACTTCCTCTCGAAGTTCAACCTCTTCAACACGCTGCGCAGCATCTCGCTGATCAGCATCGTCGCCGTCGGCATCACCTACCTGCTGGTCGCCGGCGAGATCGATCTCTCGGTCGGCTCGATGCACGGCGTGCTCACCGTCTCGATGGGTCTGCTCGTGGTCACGGCCGGCCTCAGCCCCTGGCTCGCGATGCCGCTCATCGTCCTGCTGGGCCTTCTGCTCGGCACGGTGAACGGCCTCATCGTCGTGCGTATAGGGATCCCCTCTTTCATCGTCACGCTCGCGATGCTCGTCGGCTACCGCAGCGCGGCACTGCTCCTGACGAACGAGCGGCCGCTCGCGACGCGCGGCCGCGAGCTCTTCTACCGGGTGACGGGCGGCGATCTGATGGGCGAGGTGCCCTGGCTCATCATTTGGATGCTGGTCGTCGTGACGATCGGCGGGATCGTGCTGGCGCGGACACGCTTCGGCTCACACGTCTACGCCGTGGGCGGCAACCCCGAGGCGGCGCGCAACGCGGGCATCGACCTCGCCGGCGTCAAGCTGCGCTGCTTCATGTTGACGGGTGCCTTGTGTGGCCTCGTCTCGGCCCTCTTGTTCGGCTATCTCCGGGTCGCCGGCCCGACCGCAGGTACCGGCTTCGAGTTCCGGGTCATCGGTGCCGCGGTGGTGGGCGGCGTGGCGCTCTCGGGCGGCCGCGGCAGCGTCTTCGGCAGCCTCATGGGCGCTCTCATCATCGGCATGATCACGAGCGGCATGGTGCTCCTGGGCTTCTCCCAGAACATCGGCGACGTCGCGGCGGGCCTTCTCATCATCGTCGTGGGCTCGCTCGACATCCTCCTCCGCCGCCACGCAAGAAGGGCCGGCTGAAAGCCGGCCCTCGGGTGGAGTGGAAGGGAGAGGCCTCAGCCGGCGATGGCGGCCCGTGCCTTCGCCAGCGCCTCGGCCAAGCCCTTGGCCAGAAGATCGGTGTCCGCCGTGACCAATGCCAAGCGGGCGCCTTTCTCGACCCAGGCGGGCTGCGCCTCGGGCGGCAGGGTGATGCCGGTGCAAACCGCGACGCCGCGCGCCTTGGCGGCGGCAAGGATGCGGTCGATCGCACGCTTCACGACCGGATGGTCGTGCTGGCGCAGCAGGCCGGCGCTGCCGGAAAGGTCGTTCGGCCCGATGCACAGCGCATCGACGCCGGGCAGGTCGAGGATCGCCTCGATCTCGTCCACCGTGCGCACGTCCTCGATCTGCGGGATGATGATCGTGCTGCCGTTGGCGAGCGCCATATAGCCCTCGATGTCGCGACCATAGTCGCTGGCCCGCCTGGGCCCGAACCCGCGGATGCCGTCGGGCGGGTAGCGGCAGGCGGCGACCAGCGCCTTCGCCTCGGCGAGCGTGCGGACCATCGGCGCCAGGATGCCCTCGGCGCCCACGTCGAGCGCCTGCTTCACATGGACCTGGTCGTTCCAGGGCACGCGCACGATGGGCACCGTCTCGACGCCGCGAAAGGCCATCAGCGCCGTCTGCAGCCGCTCGAGGCTCCAGGGTGCATGCTCGGTGTCGATCATCACATAGTCGAGGCCAGCGCCCGCCATGATCTCGGCCACGACCGGATCGGCAATCGAGAGCCAAGCACCATAGGCCACGGCACCAGCCTTCAGGCGCTCCTTGAGTGCCATTCCTCGCGCCGACATCACCTTCTTTCCTTTGCAGACAGAACGGCAGGGTTGAGCACGTAGCCGGGGCCCGGATCGCGGCCGTCGAGGACGGCAAGGATGCTGGCGACGCAGCGCTCGCCCATCAGCCGCTCGGCCGCCTCGTCCATGCCGGCCGCATGGGGCGCCAGGATCACACGGTCGAGGCCGAGCAGCGGCGAGCCCTGGGGCGGCTCGTGCTCGAAGACGTCGAGCCCGGCGCCGCCGAGGCGCCCCGCGACGAGCGCCTCGTGCAGCGCCTCCTCGTCGATCAAGCCACCGCGCGCGGTGTTGACGATGAAGGCGGTGGGCTTCATCAGCGCCAGCTCGCGCCCTCCGATGATGTGCCGCGTTTCGGGCAGCAGCGGCGTGTGGACCGAGACGAAATCGGCTTCGGCCAGCATCGTGCCCAAGGGCACGAGCTCGATCCCGTGCGCCGCAGCGAAGGCGCGATCAGGCGCCGTGTCGTGGGCCAGAACGCGCATGGCGCAGCCCAGGCAACGCATGGCCATGGCCTTGCCGATCCGGCCGAGGCCCAGGATGCCCACCGTGCGGCCCCAGACGCCGTGATGGAAGCTGCAGCCCCAGCCGCCCTCTGCGACGCGGCGATGGTGCGGCAAGAGCTCGACCCCGAGAGCCATCACGAGGGCGAAGGCAAAATCTGCGACGCTCTCGTGGTTGGTGCCGAAGGCCATCGCGACGGCGACGCCCGCCCGCGTCGCCGCCTCCACATCCACACGGTCATAGCCGACCCCGAACCGCGCCACGACCCTAAGATCGTGGGCCTTCTCGAAGACACGCGATGAATAGACCTCGCCACCAGCAATGGTTGCGCAAGTTCCAGGAAGAAGGTCGATGAGCTCGTCCTCGGCGAGAAGCCGCTGCTTCTCGTTCATCACGACCTCAAATCCGGCCTCGCGCAGCGGAGCGAGGAACGGCGCCGGGCGTCCCTCGAGTTGTTGTATGTTGCAGAGCACCCTGCGCCCATGCATCCGGCGATACCTCCCCGGCCTTTTCTGAGGCGGGACTATGCGCCCGCCATCACCGTTGCGGAACGGTCGAGTTATTCAATATGGATAAGGGCGGGCCGCACGGTCCGGGGAGGCAAGAACCGTGACGCGAGCCGAGCTGCAGTCGCTGCTGCGCTTCATCGAGCGGACGCGAGCACCGGCGATCGAGTGCCTCGGCGTGCGCGCCGAGGACCCGATCTGGGGCATGATCCTTTTCCTCGTGGGCCGCTATCTCGCAGGCCGGCTCGTCACGATCTCGAGCCTCGCCGCGGCGAGCGGCATCCCCTACGCCACGGCGATGCGCCGCATCGGCGAGCTCTTCAGCGCCGGCCTTCTGCTCCGCCGGCCGCGCGGCCGCACCGGAAAATCCTTCGCGATCGAGCCCACGGCCGAGCTGCTCCGCCGCGTCGAGAGCCTGGCCGCCGACGTCAAGGCGCGCGTGGGCGAGACCCTGGGCATGCCGGCCGACGGCGAGGCCGGCTACTATTTCGGCGGCGCCTATCTGGCGGCCCGCATCATCGCCCCGCCCGAGCCGCTTCGGGGGCTGGGGCGTGGGCTCGGGCCGATCAAGATGCTCGTCAAGCGCCAGCCCAGCTTCAACGCAATCGTTCGCCTCCGGGTCACGATCGAGCGACTGACCGGCTGCCGGCTGGAAATCACCGTCCTCGAGCTCGAGGAGCTGCTGAGCACCATCCTCGAGAACCGGAAGGCCGCGACCTCGGCCTTCGACATCGTCAGCTTCACCTTCGCCTGGCTGGGCGAGCTTGCCGCGGCCGAGGCCCTGATGCCGCTCGACGACCTGCTCGATCCCCTGCCAGCCGGCATCTGCGACTTCTATCCCGCGGCGTGGGAGGCGGCCCAGCTCGACGGCCGGCAATACGGCATCCCGATCGAGCCCACGGCCGAGCTTCTCTGCTACCGTCAGGACCTCTTTGCCGAGGCCGGGCTCGAGCCGCCGCGATCGGTCGAGGCGGTGCGCGAAGCCGGTCGGAAGCTACAGTGCGCCTCGCGCGACCGCTATGGCATCTCCTGGAACGCGGCACGCGGCCAGGGGCTGGGCCAGACCTATGCCCAGGTGCTGGCGGCCTTCGGCCAGCCGCTGCTCCACCTTAGACGGCGGGGCGAGCAGGTCGACCTGGGTCAGCTCAAGGGCGAGGCGCTGCGGCCCTCACTCGATACGCACGAGGCCCTGACGGCGGCAGAGTTTCTCCTCGGCCTCATCGAGATCTCGCCCCCCGAGATTCTCGGCATGGGTTGGGATCAGCGGCTCGAGGCCTACGCCAGGGGTCGAGTTGCGATGAGCTACACTTGGTCCTCGCGGGTGGCGGAGTTCGAGCTCGACCCGACCTCGGTCGCGCGCGGCCGCACCGGGTATCTCCCCCACCCGTCCGGCAGGCCGGGGTGGAGCCTAGCACCGGCGGGCGGCTATGCCATCGGGCTGCCGGCCAATCTCCCGCCGGGCCGCATCCAGCCGGCTTGGCGCCTGGCCCAGTGGCTCACCTCACCCAGCCTCGCCAAGCTGATCGCCGTGAACGGCGCCTCGGTGAGCCCGCGTTTCAGCGTCGCCGCCGATCCCGAGGTCTTGTCACTCGGCCCGGTGATCGGGGTCGTCGATGGTCTCGCCAAGACCGGCCAGCTCCAGCACTGGCCGCACCCTCCCGTGGCCGAGTTCTCGCGGATCATCCACATCCTGGGCGAGGATCTGCATGCCATGCTGTCGGGTGGTGCCTCGCCAGCCGATGCCCTTGCCACCGCACAGTCGCGGATCGACCGGATGATGCGGGCCGCCGGGCACTATTGATGGACTGGCGCTCCCGTATGCGCTTGAGCACAACCTCGAAGCTCCAGCGGGAGTCAGCGACTGTCTTGACGTGTCAAGCTGTCTGAGCCGGCATCCACGGGGTGTTGCTCCTGAGCATGGCGTTGAGGATGACGAGGAGCTTGCGCATGGCGGCGGTGAGCGCGAGCTTCTTGGGTTTTCCGGCGGCGACGAGGCGCTGGTAGAAGGCTTTGATCTTGGGGTTGTGGCGGGTGGCGACCAGGGTTGGCATCATCGAGCGAATGGCGTAGTGACTCGCATCTCTCTTCCAAGGAACTCCCGCAGGCCGTCGGCATCACGCTCATAGCCGCCTTCCTCGGGCTCGTCCGGGTCGACCGCCTCCGGCGCCCACACCTCGCGCGTCTCCTCATTGAACATGCCCAGCGCCTTCTGATAACTGTCGCACCGGTTGCCGTCCAAGGCCGCCAGAGCCCGCTCGGCCGTGGCGATCTCGCGGATGAGCTCCTCGCGTTCGGCAACCGTCAGTGCCGGGTCGACCGGCCTGGGCTGCCGGCGGCCTTCCTGCCGGTCAGCCCCGGCAACCGAGTGCCGGATCGCCCTGGGCCCCCCTCGGCGGCCTGCTGACCGCCGCTACTGCGCAGGTCGGATGACCCGCCTGCTACGGATCATGCTTCGAACTCGCGGGCCAGATCCGCCGGATCACGTCCGGCGCGGACCAGCTCGACCATCCGCCGCCGGAATTCCGGCGCATAAGGAGGGCGTGTTCTGGGCATGGGCGACTCCTTGCGCGAAAGTGAACGCGGTGTCCACCCAAGCGGGGGCACTCCAGTCTCGGCGCTCCAGCTATGAGGGCCGTCGGATAGCCACACGTGTCTGCTCAAGTGCGCCCATGACCGAACCCTGCTGTGGTAGCTAAAGTGGCAATCGGTGAGGTCATGCGTATGTAAGCTACTGAAATCTAAAGCATTTCTGCAATTAATTGGCGGAGGGAGCGGGATTTGAACCCGCGAGGAGTTGCCCCCAACACGCTTTCCAGGCGTGCGCCTTAAACCACTCGGCCATCCCTCCAGCGGGCGCGGACCTTAGCGACGAGAAAGAGGCCACGCAACATCAGGTTGCGAGGACCGGCACGGTTCGCCAAGGTGCGGCCCCGACACGATCGAGGGCACGAGAATGCGGTCATTGGGCTTCGTCGTCGGGGTGCTGCTGCTCCTGGTCGCCGCGGCAACCGGGGTGGCCCAGATCATGGCGCTCATGGCCCACCACAGCTACCAGCCGATCGCTCTCGGGGAGATCTGGTACACCATCGACGGCAACAGCCTTGTGGGCTTCCAGGCGCTGATCGAGAAGCGGCTCAGCCCCTCGCTCTGGCCACCCATCCTCACGGTGCTCACCATGCCGGCCTGGATCAGCCTCGGCGTTCCGGGGCTCCTTCTCGTCTTTCTGTGCCGCAGGCGCCGGCGCGGGCTCGATTCCTTCTGAGCGCTCCTCAGCTCATCTTGAGGGCGGCGAGGAACGCCTCCTGCGGAATCTCGACGCTGCCGATGTTGCGCATCCGCTTCTTGCCTTCCTTCTGCTTCTCCAGGAGCTTGCGCTTCCTGGTGATGTCGCCGCCATAGCACTTGGCGAGAACGTCCTTGCGGAAGGCCTTCACCGTCTCCCGGGCCACGATCTTGCCGCCGATCGCCGCCTGGATCGCCACCTGATACATCTGCCTCGGGATCAGCTCCTTGAGCTTCTCCGCCATGCCCCGGCCGCGGGTCTCGGCCATCGCCCGATGGACGATCAGCGCCAGCGAGTTGACGCGGTCGCCATTGATCATGATGTCGAGCTTGACGAGGTCGCTCTCGCCATAGCCGTCGAGCCGATAGTCGAAGCTGGCATAGCCTCGTGTCATCGACTTCAGGCGATCATAGAAGTCGTAGACCACCTCGTTGAGCGGCAGGCGGTAGACCGCCATGGCCCGGTTGCCGACGTAGGTGAGGTCCTCCTGGATGCCGCGCTTTTCCTGGCAGAGCTGGAGTACGTTGCCCAGATACTCGTCGGGCACCATGATCGTGGCCTTGATCCACGGCTCCTCGACATGGTCGATCTTGGTGGGATCGGGATAGTCCGCCGGATTGTGCAGCTCCAGCACCTGGCCGTCGGTGGTGTGCACCCGATAGACCACCGAGGGTGCCGTGATCACGAGGTCGAGGTTGAACTCGCGATCGAGGCGTTCCTGCACGATCTCGAGATGAAGCAGGCCCAAAAAGCCGCAGCGGAAGCCGAGGCCCAGAGCGCCCGAGCTCTCGGGCTCGAACTCGAAGCTCGCATCGTTGAGGCGCAGCTTGCCGAGGCTGTCCCGGAGCTGGTCGTAGTCGTTGGCGTCGGTTGGATACATGCCGCAGAAGACGACCGGCTGGCTCGGGCGAAAGCCCGGCAACGGGGCCTCGGCCGGACGGCGATCGTCCGTCACGGTGTCACCCACCCGGGCGTCGGCGATCTCCTTGATGCCGGCGGTGATGAAACCCACCTCGCCCGGCCCCAGCTCGTCGACCAGAAGGGGCTTGGGTGTGAATACGCCCACCCGGTCGACCGGATGGGCAGCGCCGCTGCCCATGAACCGAATCTTCTGGCCCTTCTTGATGCTGCCGTTGCGGACCCGGGCGAGCGTCACGACACCCAGATAGCTGTCGTACCAGCTGTCGACGACGAGCGCCTGAAGCGGCGCATCGCGCTCGCCCTTGGGCGCCGGGAGCCGTGCGACGATGGCTTCCAGCACCTCGTCCACGCCCTGGCCCGTCTTGGCGGAGATCATCAGCGCATCCTCGGCGTCGAGGCCGATGATGTCCTCGATCTGCTGCCTGATGCGCGCGGGCTCCGATGCCGGCAGGTCGATCTTGTTCAGCACCGGCACGATCTCGAGATCGGCGTCGATCGCCTGATAGGCGTTGGCCAGCGTCTGCGCCTCGACACCCTGGGTGGCGTCGACGAGCAGCAGGGCACCCTCGCACGCACGCATCGACCGGCTGACCTCGTAGGAGAAGTCGACGTGCCCCGGCGTGTCGATGAGATTGAGCTGGTACGTCTCGCCGCCTCGGGCGGTGTAGCTGAGGCGCACGGTCTGGGCCTTGATCGTGATTCCGCGCTCGCGCTCGATGTCCATGGAGTTCGAGAACCTGGCTCGTCATCTCGCGCGCCTGCAGCCCGCCGCAGCGCTCGATCAGCCGGTCGGCCAGCGTCGACTTGCCGTGATCGATGTGCGCCACGATCGCGAAGTTGCGGATATGCGAAAGCTCAGTCATCGGATGGCCGTTTGGAGACATGGGGGCGGCGACCGTTTACCGCGACCGGCCGGCGCTGTCTCGGGTCATCGGATCGCCGCAGCAAGAGAGAAGACCCAATCGCCCGTTATCGGGGCTCTCATGCGCCGTGCCGCCTGTTCGGCCGGCCCCGCTCTCTTTATGGATCAAGCCTCGCGCAACGGAGGGAGACAGGACATGAAGCGTATCGGCTTCATCGGCGCCGCGGGCCTGATGGGCCACGGCATGGCAAAGAGCATCCTGAAGAAGGGCTTCTCCCTGTCGCTGCTGCTCCATCGCGAGCGCGGGCGGGTGACCGATCTGATCGAGGGCGGGGCCACGCTCGCGGCAACCCCGGCAGAGCTTGCGCGCGGTGCCGACGCGGTCATCCTCTGCGTGCCCTCCTCCGTCGAAGTGGAGGCCTCCGTGCTCGGACCGGAGGGGATCCTCGCGGGCGCCGACGAGGGCCTCGTCGTGATCGACACGACGACGGCCGAACCCGCCTCGACGCTTCGTCTCGGCGAGGCCCTGGCCGCAAAAGGCATCCGCTTTGCCGACGCGCCGCTGATGCGCACACCTGTCCAGGCCGAGGAGGGCCGGCTGAACAGCGTAGTGGGCGCCGACGAGGAGCTCTTCGGGCTGATCCGTCCCCTCCTTGCCGCCTATTGCGAGAACATCTGGCATGTCGGGCCGCTCAGCGCAGGCCATGGCCTGAAGCTCGTCAACAACTTCATCAGCCAGGGCACGGCGGCCCTGATCGCCGAGGCCTGCACGACGGCGAGCAAGGCCGGCGTCGACCTCGAGAAGCTCTTCGAGGTCATCAGCGAGGGCGGTGCCAACAGCAGCGTGTTCCAGCGGATGATGCCCTGGGTTCTGGGCAGCTCGGAGGGCGGCATGCTCTTCAAGCTCAAGCATGCTCAAAAGGACGTCCGCTACTACACGCACCTGGCCGAGGCCGTGGGCTCCACCGCCTTTCTGGGTGAGATGGTCCACCAGACATTCACCCTCGCCATGGCCCAGGGCGAGGGCGAGAGCTACGTCCCGGCGATCGCCCGCGGTCTTGCGCGGGCGAACGGCGTGAAGCTCGGACCCGAGGATTGAGGCGCCGCCGGCGACGGCAGGATCGTGGTCGATCATGACATCGCGCTCCGCGGTCCCGTCCGAGCCGTCACCCTGGCTCGCCGGCATGAGATGCCGCTGTCCCCGCTGCGGGCGCGGGCACCTGTTCAAGGGCTTTCTGGCGCCGACGCCCGCTTGCGAGGTCTGCGGTCTCGATCTTCGCCCCTATGACGAGGACGACGGACCGGCCGCGCTCCTGATCCTGCTCGTCGGGTTCGTTTGCGTCTTCGGGGCGCTGATCGTCGAGATCGTCTGGTCGCCGCCGGCCTGGGTGCATCTGGTGATCTGGCTGCCGCTCGCGGTGGTTGGCGTCGTGACGCTGCTGCGCTCGTTCAAGGGCGTGCGCGTGGCGCTTCAATATCATCACCGCTGAGGGCGAGCAGGACCGCCTTGCTGTCGATCCGCGCCGGTCATAGATCATCCGATGCGAGGGCGAGGAGCCAATCGGGAGAGGCGATCATGGGTCTGTCGCGGGAAGAGGTGGCGATCGAGAGCCGCCCGCTCACATCGGCCGTCGGCGCGGAGATCATCGGGGTCGACCTCGCTCACATCGACGAGGCGACCTTCGAGGCGATCCGCCGGATCTGGCTGGAACGCGCGGCACTGCTCTTTCGCGGCCAGCATCTGAGCGACGAGGCGCTCGTCACCTTCAGCCGGCGCTTCGGCGAGCTCGACCATGCGCCCGTCATGGAGAACGGGCGCACCGCCGTGCCGGGTCTCCCGGAGGTCTATGTGGTCTCGAACGTGCTGGACGCCGGCGGCAAGCCCATCGGCAGCCTCGGGGCCGGCGAGGCGGTGTGGCACACCGACATGTCCTATCTTCCGATCCCACCCGACGCCTCGATGCTCTACGCCCTCGAGGTTCCGCCCGAGGGTGGCGACACTTGGCTCTACGGCATGGCGGCAGCGTGGCAGGCCCTGCCGGAGAAGCTGCGTCAGGCTGTGCGCGGCCGCCAGATCAAGCATGACGGCACCTACAATTCCGGCGGCTATGTTCGGGCCGGCGTCGTGGCCACGGACGATCCCCGCCGCTCTGTCGGCGAGCCTCACCCGATCGTCGTGCGGCATCCGGAGAGCGGCCAGGAGTTGCTCTATCTCGGCCGGCGCCGCAACGCCTATGTCGTGGGCATGCCGCTCGAGGAGTCCGAGGCGCTGCTCGATGCCCTCTGGAGCCATGTCGAGGAGAACGCCGGGCGGTTCGCCTATGCCCATCGCTGGCGGGTGGGCGACCTTCTGCTCTGGGACAACCGCTCGACCCTGCATCGCCGCGACGCCTTCGATCCGAAGAGCCGTCGCGTCATGCATCGCACCCAGATCCGCGGCAAGATGGCGCCTCAGGCGGCCTGAGGCGCCCGGGCCGCTTCAGAGCCCGAAAATCGAGGAGAGCCCGGCGCGGCCGCTGAATTGCGCCATCAGGGCCTCCGGCGGCATCTTGCCGTGCTCCTCGGCCGCGCGAAGGACGGTCGGCAGGAGCCCCACATCGCCCACCGAGTTGAGGAAGATCCCGGGTCGCCCCAGGACCCACTCGACCGCGGTCTTGATGTCCTCCTCGTCCTCGAGCGGCTGGTACCAGGTCGAGCGGTCCCTGGTGGCACCGGCGGCCCAGGGCCCCCGTGCGATGGCTTTGATCGTCTGGACCGCCACGTTGCGCTCCTCGCACATCGCGACGACCGCCTCGAAGTCGGCCGGGTAGGTGCTGTGGTGGGCGCAGAACCAGTTCCATGGCAGCAGGATCGAATTGAAATCGAAGCGCTCGAGGCTGCGGCGGTGCATGGCGGCGACGTTCCAGCCATGCCCGGTCACGCCGATGAAGCGCACGAGGCCCTGCTGGCGCGCCTCGACCGCCGCCTCGAGGGCACCACCGCTGCCCAGCGCCCGCTCCCATTCGTCGGGATGGATCAGGGCGTGGAGCTGGATGAGGTCGACCTTGTCGGTGCGCAGCCGCTCGAGCGAGCGATGGATCTCGTCGCGCGCGCCCGCATAGTCGCGCTGGCCGGTCTTGGTGGCGAGGAAGAAGTCTTTTCGGTGCTTCGCCATCCAGGGGCCGATCCGAAGCTCGGCATCGCCGTAGCTCGCCGCGACGTCGATGTGGTTGACGCCGTGCTCGAGCAGAAGATCGAGGACCCGGTCGGCGGTCGCCTGATCCACCTTGCCCAGCGCCGCGGCACCGAAGATGACGGCCGAGCTCATGTGCCCGGTGCGGCCGAAGGGTCGTTGCTCGAGGGTCATCGGCGTCTCCTCCTTGCTGAATGCGCCCGACGGGAAGACTGGGCCGGACGTCGGGTTCCGTCCAGCCCCGCCCTCACCGATCAGCCATGCCCGGCCTCGGCCTCTGCCGCCTGGAGCAGGCCGCGGATGTAGCCGTAGACGAAGGCGAAGGCGACGCCCTCGCCGTTCGGGCCGCTCAGCTCGGGCACGTGGTCGGGCATCAGCATGTAGGGATAGCCGACCTCGCGGTAGACCTTGAGGCTGGCCCACATGTCCATGTCGCCCTCCTCGGGGAAGGTCTCCATGAAGTCGAGCTTGCGGCCGCGGATGTTGCGGAAGTGGACGTTGAAGAGCTTGCCGCGCTCCCCGAACCAGCGGATCACGTCCAAGATCTCGCGTCCCGGGTCGTCCAGCATCTCGCCCACCGTGCCCTGGCAGAAGTTGAGGCCGTGCCAGGGACTCTCGCGCAGCTGGACGAACTTCTTCAGCCCGTCGACGGTGCCCAGCACCCGCGTGACGCCCTTGTAGCCGGGCGGCGTGTAGGGGTCGTGCGGGTGGCAGGCGAGCCGCACCTTGCTACTCCTCCGCCACGGGCACGACGCGCTCGAGGAAATAGTCGATGCGCTCCCAGTTGGTGTCCGGATCGAGCACGCCGGCGAGGCCGGGCGGCGCGTCCTGTTGGGTCAGCGACCAGCGGAAGCTCGCGTTGCGCGAGCCGCCGCGGCCGGGCTCCTTGGGCGTGCGCGGGATGCCGATGATGTTGAGGTTGTACTTGGCGGCCGGGATGCCGGCGCGGCCGAGATTGCGGATGAGCTCGCAGATGCTGTCGATCTGGCGGTCGCGATCCGGGCCGGCCAGCAGAATGTCGGGGCTCTGGCTCTCCTCGATCGGCCGGCTGCCGAGCGGCAGCTGAACCATGTCGAGGCTGAGCCCGTAGCCCTCGAGCTTCGCCTTGTGGCGCTCCAGGGTCTCGAGCGTCCAGCTCGTGGGGATTGCCCGGCGGATCGGCGCAGACATGCACCACGCCCAATTGTGCCCAGACCTCGAGATCGCTGTCGTCCGCGAGCCCTTACCTGCGTGCCGAGATGCAATCCCTTATCCTCCGTCGCCGTCGAACACGCGCCGGCGCGCGTTCTCGATATGCTCGCTCATCAGCCTCTCGGCCGCCGCCGCGTCGCGTACGCGGATGGCCTCGACCACCCCGCGATGCTCCTCCTGGATCAGCTGCTGCCGCGCCGTCGGACGCCGCAGGCTCAGATTGCGCGCCACGTTCATCGCGGTACGGATCTGGCCCTCCAGCATGGCCAGCGTCGCGGCGAAGAAATGATTGCGCGCGGCACTCGCCACCGCGAGATGGAGGCGGTAGTCGGCATCCACGCCCAACTCCGGCGTGCCCACGACCTCGTCCAGGGACGTCAGCGCCTCCTCGATCGGCGCCAGCGAGGTCTGGTCGTGCCGCTCGGCCGCGAGGGCGGCCGCCCGGCCCTCGAAGGCGGCGCGGAACTCGAAGCAGCGCTGGATGTCCGCGACGCTGCCGACCGGCGCGAAGCTCAGCACCGCCTGGTCGGGTCGGCGCCGGACATAGGAGCCGGAGCCCTGCCGTGAATGAATGAGGCCGTGGTCGCGCAGCCGTGCCAGGGCCTCGCGGACGACGGGTCGCGACACGGCGAAACGGTTGGCGAGCGTCGCCTCGCTGGGCAGCCGGCTCTCCGGCGGAAACTCGCCCGCGGCGATGCGCTCGAAGATCTGGCTGTAGAGCCGATCGCCGAGCTTCTCCTCGCCCGGCTCGCGCGTCGGGCCCCTGCGGGCACGCGAGCCGGTCAGGGACCTCGTGATGGCGATCGGCTCGTTCATCGGGCGCGACTATCCTCCAGAGGCCGAGACTAGACGAGGCCTGACAGGTCGGCAAGATGTATGACAAATTGTCAGCAGGCCACTCGAATGGTCGGGATTTAAGGAAAATCTGTTTGACAAGGTCGACTCCCGCTACGGATGGTCCAGCCGTTGGCGATGAGGTAGAGGGAGGCCCTGAAGCAATGTCCTTGTCCAACTCGGTTGGTCGTCGCGACTTTCTCATGCTGACGGCTGCGACCGTCATCGCCAGCGGAGCGTCGCCGGCTTTCGCCCAGGAGGCCAAGGAGGCGCCCGAGCTCGCCGATCTCGTGAAGGGCGGCAAGCTGCCTGCGGTCGCGGACCGGCTGCCCGCCCAGCCCCTGGTGGTCGAGAAGATCGACGCCGTGGGCGTCTATGGCGGCGAGCTGCGGCGCGCGCTCCGCGGCGATGCCGATCACAACTCGATCCTGCGCATCGTCGGCAATCAGGGCCTCACGCGGTGGAGCCCGGATTTCACGCAGGTGCTCCCCAACGTCGCCCTGAGCTGGGACATCAGCCCTGACGCTACGGAATACACCTTCCACCTCCGCAAGGGCATGAAGTGGTCGGACGGCCACCCGCTCACGGCGGACGATCTCGTCTTCTGGGTCGACGACCTCCTGCACGACGATGACTTCTATCCGGCCGCCCCCGAAGCCTACGTGATCAACGGCAAGCGCTGCACCATCAAGAAGGTCGACGACTACACCGTCACGTACGTCTTCGCGGGCTCGTACGGGCACTTCAACGAGCACCTCGCCACGCCGCTGGGCCAGCATCCGGTCCTCTACGCGAAGCACTACTGCCAGCAGTTCCACCCGAAGTACAATCCCGACATCGACAAGCTGCTCAAGCAGTACAACATGAGCTCGTGGACGGACCTGTTCCGCCTCAAGTGCGGCGACATCGAGACGCCGGCGCGCTGGGCCAATCTCGAGCGGCCGACGCTCGATCCCTGGCTCGTCGAGACGCCCTACAAGGGCGGTGTCACCGAGGTTGTCCTGAAGCGCAACCCGTTCTTCTGGCAGGTCGACAGCGAGGGCAAGCAGCTTCCCTACATCAACAAGATCAGGAACAAGGTGATCTCGGATATCCAGACGATCATCCTGACCGCGGTCAAGGGCGACCTCGACCTGCAGATGCGGCACATCTACGACATCGGCAACAAGCCGGTCTTTGTGCAGCACATGAAGGAGGGGCACTTCGTCCTGCAGGAGCTCGTCTCGACCGACACCAACATGATGGGCTTCTTCTTCAACCAGACCCACAAAGATCCTGCGATGCGCAAGCTGATGCGGGACAAGAACTTCCGCATCGCGCTCTCCCACGCGCTCAACCGGCCCGAGATGATCGACATCGTCTGGCTGGGCCAGGGCAAGCCCTGGCAGGTGGGGCCGCTGCCGCAGCATCGGCTCTACGACGCACAGCTCGGCACGCAGTATCATCGAGTACGACGTCGACAAGGCGAACGCCATTCTCGACAAGGCCGGATACGACAAGCGCGACAGCAACAACTTCCGTCTCATGCCCGACGGGCAAAAGATCTTCCTCAACGTCGACACGATGGTGCCGCAGAAGGAGATCAACGACGCGCTGGAGCTGGTCAAGGGCTACTGGGCGGACGTCGGCATCGACATGAACATCAACATGCTCGAGCGGTCGATCTTCTACAACCGGGCGCAGGTCAACGACTACACGATCGGCATGTACGGGCTGCCCGGCGGCCTCGATCCCGAGCTCGAGCCCCGGGTTTACGTGGCGGTGCATCAGCTCGAACTCGCGCCAGAGCATCGAGTGGGCCAAATGGTATGCCTCGGACGGCAAGCTGGGCGAGAAGCCGACGCCAAGCATGGTGAAGCGCATGGAGCTCTTGAACCAGTGGAAGACCGTCGCCGACGAGAAAGAGGCGGACGCGATCTTCGGGCAGATCCTGCAGCTGGCAGCCGACGCCTTCGAGGTCATGGGCGTCACCATGCCGCCACACCTCTTCGGGGTGAAGAACGAGCACCTGAAGAACGTGATCTCGCCGATGACCCAGAGCTGGGCCTACGCGACGCCGGGCCCGGCCCTGCCGCAGCAGTTCTTCTACGACAATCTCTGAGCAGGGACGGCCGGGCGGCCTGGTGCCGCCCGGCAACGGCACGGGAGCGCCCGGCCGGCTGATGTGACGATCGCTCGAGGAAAGCGCCAATGCTGGGATTTCATCGTTCGCCGCCTGCTCGCGATGATCCCCTACCTCTTTGCCCTCTCGATCGTCATCTTCGTCCTGATCGAGCTGCCGCCGGGCGACTTCGCCACGACCTACGCAGCGCAGCTCAGCGCCTCGGGCGAGACGGTGGACGCCGCGACGATCGAGAACCTGCGCCACCGCTTCGGCCTCGACCAGCCCATCTATGTCCAGTACTGGCGCTGGATCTCCGGCGTCATGCGCGGCGACTTCGGCTATTCCTTCCAGTGGCAGGAGCCGGTGAGCCAGCTCATCTGGGGCAATATGGGCCTCACGGTGCTGGTCACGCTCTCGACCCTCATGTTCACCTGGGCCATCGCCTTTCCGATCGGCGTCTACTCGGCCGTGCGAAAATACTCGGTCGGCGACATGGTCGCGACCTTCCTCGGCTATCTCGGCCTCGCCACGCCGAACTTCCTGATGGCGCTGATCCTCATGTATGTGGGCGTCGTCTATTTCGGCCAGGATGTGGGCGGGCTCTTCTCCCAGCAATATCAGGGCGCTCCCTGGAGCTGGGACAAGTTCCTCGACCTCCTGGCCCATCTCTGGATGCCCGTGGTCGTGCTCGGCACCTCCGGCACCGCCAGCCTGATCCGCATCATGCGCGCGAACCTGCTGGACGAGCTGCAACAAGCCCTATGTCACCACCGCCCGCGCCAAGGGCATGAGCGAGCTCGGCCTGCTGCTCAAATATCCCGTCCGGCTGGCGCTCAATCCCTTCGTCAGCACCGTCGGCTGGGTGCTGCCCCACCTCATCTCGGGCCTCATCATCACGGCCGTCGTCCTGAACCTGCCGATCGCGGGCCCGCTCTTCCTCCAGTCGCTGCTCTCGCAGGACATGTATCTGGCCGGCGCGTTCCTCCTCCTCCTCTGCCTCCTGACCATGGTCGGCACGCTGATCTCGGACGTGCTCCTGGCCCTGCTCGATCCGCGCATCCGGTACGGCCGATGAGCGACGTCACCACCGTCACCGCGGAGCAGGCGGCAGCGCCGCCGCGCGACCGTCACTTCGAGGCCGCCTCGCAATGGCAGCTCATGTGGTGGCAGTTCCGCCGCCACCGTGTCGCCATGGTGGGCCTCGTCGTCACCGCTGTTCATCTATCTGATCGCCATCTTCGCCGAGCTTCCTCGCCCCCTTCGACCCGCTCGAGGCCAATCCGCGCACCGTCTACCATCCGCCGCAGATCGCTGCATTTCATCGACACCACCAAGGGCGGCTGGAGCTTCCATCCCTTCGTCTACGCGCTACAGCATGAAGCGCGACCCGGTCTCGCTTGCCGCCACCTACGTGCCGGACAAGGGCCGCCGGATCGACCTGCAGTTCTTCGGCAAGGGCGAGCCCTACCGGTTCTGGGGCCTGTTCCCGACGACGACGCACTTCCTGGTCCCGACGAACCCGCGCGAGCGCTTCTTTCTCCTCGGCGCCGACCGGCTCGGCCGCGACATGCTGAGCCGGCTCATCTACGGCACGCGCATCTCGATGTCGATCGGCCTCGTCGGCGTGGCGCTCAGCCTCATCCTCGGCGTCGTGCTGGGCGGCATCTCGGGCTACTATGGCGGCTGGATCGACTATCGTCATCCAGCGCGTCGTCGAGTTCATCCTCTCGCTGCCGACCATTCCGATCTGGCTGGCGCTGGCGGCGGCGCTGCCGGCCGACTGGCCGCCGCTCATCAACTACTTCGCCATCACGCATCATCCTCTCGCTCGTCGGCTGGACCGAGCTCGCCCGTGTCGTGCGCGGCAAGTTCCTGTCATTGCGCACCGAGGACTTCGTCATGGCGGCGCGGCTCGACGGCGGCAGGCGAGATGCGGCTCATCTTCCGCCACATGCTGCCCTCCTTCGCCAGCCACCTCATCGCCTCGGTGACGCTCGCCATCCCGCTCATGATCCTGGCCGAGACCGGCCTCAGCTTCCTCGGCCTCGGCCTGCAGCCGCCGACGATCAGCTGGGGCGTGCTGCTGAAGGAGGCGCAGAACATCCGCTCGATCGCCACGGCGCCCTGGCTCTTCCTCCCCGGCGTCGCCGTCATCGTGGCCGTGCTGGCCCTCAACTTCCTGGGCGACGGCCTGCGCGACGCAGCCGACCCCTATGAGCACTGAGCGCCGCGATGGCCGCCCCGGCAACCCGCCTCGCCGAGCCCGCTGCCGTCCAGCCCCGCCGAGGCCGATGTCGTGCTCGAGGTCCAGGGCCTGCGCACCTGGTTCCAGCTGCGCCACGCGATGCTCAAGGCGGTCGACGACGTCAGCTTCTCGCTCACCCGCGGCAAGACGCTCTGCGTCGTCGGCGAGAGCGGCAGCGGCAAGAGCATCACCGCACGCTCGATCCTGCAGATCGTCGACCCGCCGGGCCGGATCGTCGAGGGCCGGATCCTCCTCCACCGCCATCGCACCGCCAAGGGCAGCGGCGAGGAGGAGACGATCGACCTGGCGGCGCTGCATCCGCGCTCGCGCGCCATCCGGGCGATCCGCGGCCGCGACATCGCGATGATCTTCCAGGAGCCGATGAGCTCGCTCTCGCCCGTGCACACCATCGGCAACCAGGTCGCCGAGGCGATCCGCCTGCACGAGCCGATGAGCCGCAGGCAGGCGCGCGAGCGCACCGTCGAGCTGCTGCGCCAGGTCGAGATCCCGCGCCCGGAGCAGGCGATCGACCGCTATCCCTTCGAGTTTTCGGGCGGCATGCGCCAGCGGGCGGTGATCGCCATGGCGCTGGCCTGCAACCCGACCGTGCTGATCGCCGACGAGCCGACGACCGCGCTCGACGTCACGACCCAGGCGGAGATCCTCGATCTCATCAAGCGGCTGCAGGCCGAGTACGGCATGGCCGTCATGTTCATCACCCATGACATGGGCGTGGTGGCCGAGATCGCCGACGAGATCGTCGTGATGCGCTACGGCAAGCTGGTCGAGCGGGGCGACGTCCACGCCATCTTCGCGCGCCCGCAGCACCCCTACACGAAGATGCTGCTGCAGGCCGTGGTCGAGCTCGACCAGCCCTCCGTGCGGCGCCTCGCGATGCGCGAGCGGCGGCCGCTCGGGCCGCCCGATCCTCGAGCTCGAGAAGCTGCAGAAAGGAGTTCCACAGCAAGAGCGGCAGCTGGCTCAGGCGACGCAAGGACACGCTGGCGGCCGTGGCGGACGTCGATCTCACCCTCAAGGAAGGCGAGAACCTGGGCATCGTCGGCGAGAGCGGCTCGGGCAAGACGACGCTCGGCCGCTGCCTGCTCCGCGTCTACGACGCGTCCGGCGGCCGGATGCTCTACCAGGCGGCCGACGGCCGCGAGCACGACCTCGCGACCGGCGGAGGGCGGCGAGCTCAAGACCATGCGCCGCGAGCTGCGCATGATCTTCCAGGACCCCTTCGCCTCGCTCAATCCCCGCATGACGGTGGGCCAGATCGTCGGCGAGCCGCTGCTCGTCAACGGCATCGCCAAGGGCGACGCGCTGCGCGAGCGGGTGACGGAGCTCCTGAAGCTCGTCGGACCTCCCGCCCTCGGCGGTCGAGCGCTATCCCCACGCCTTCTCGGGCGGCCAGCGCCAGCGCATCAGCGTCGCCCGCGCCATCGCCCTCGAGCCCCGGATCATCGTCGCCGACGAGGCGACCTCGGCCCTCGACGTCAGCCTCCGCACCCAGGTCCTCGACCTCCTGCTCGACCTCCAGGAGCGGCTCGGCCTCAGCTTCATCTTCATCAGCCACGACATCGCGGTGATCCGCTATTTCTGCGACCGCATCGCCGTCATGTATCGCGGGCGGATCGTCGAGCAGGGCGAGACCGAGGAGGTCTGCACGAGCCCACAGCATCCCTATACGCAGGCTCTCCTGTCCGCCGTGCCCAGACCGGACCCGCGCCAGCGCGGCATGCTTGGGCGCCACCGCTATCAGGACCCGTCATGAGCGTCGATCTCGTGCCACCGGCCGTTCGCGCCCGCCTTGCCCCCGGCATGGCCGAGGCGATGGGCCATGAGCTGGCCGCTGCCGAAGGCTTGCCGCCACCCCACGACCTCGCCGAGCAGCGCGCTCGCGGCATCGCCAGCGCTGCCTTCTGGAGCGAGGAGCTGCCGCCGGTCGCCGCCATCGAGGATCACCGTGCGCCGGGACCGGCGGGCGAGGTGCCCGTGCGCCTCTTCCGCCCCCACGCGGGCAAGGACGGCCCGACGCCGGTGCTCCTCTACATCCACGGCGGAGGCTGGGCGCAGGGCAGCGTCCGCCAGAACGAGCCAGCGATCCATGCGCTCGCCAGCGCCAGCGGCTGGAGCGTGGCGGCCCTCTCCTACCGGTTGGCGCCCGAGAACCCCTACCCGGCCGGCCTCGAGGACTGCCTCGCCGTCGCCGAATGGCTGCGAGCGACGGGCCCGCAGCTGGGCCTCGATCCGGAGCGCATCGCCCTGGGCGGTGCCTCCGCCGGCGCCAACCTGGCCCTCGCCGCGGGCCTCGGCCTCAGCGACCAGCGGCGAGGGCGCCTCGGCCCTCCTCCTCTTCTACGGCATATATGGCCACGACCTGGACACGCCGTCCTACCGAGAGTTCGGCGATGGCAGCTTCGGCTCTGCCGCGCGCCTCGATGGCCCAGTATTTCGACTGGTACGACCCGACCGGCGGTCGCGACAGCGATCCGCTGATCTCGCCGCTCCTGGGCGATCTCCGAGGCCTGCCGCGCAGCTTCCTCGTTGCAGCCGAGCTCGACGTGCTGCGCGACGACACGCTCCAGCTGCACGAGCGGCTCCGGGAAGCGGGCGTCCCTGCAGAGCTTCGTCAGGAGCCGGGCCTCGTCCACGGCTTCATCAATCGTGGCCGCCTCGTCGCCGCTGCCCGCGAGACGCTCGCAGCGGCGTCGGCGTTCCTCAAGGCTGCCTGAGCAAGGCCTGATGAAGATCACGGACATCGAGACCTTCTGCATGCAGGTCGGCGCACGGCCTGCCGTGCCGGGCCGTGCTGCCGCCGGCATCGCCGCCGAGGCCGATTTCCGGGGCAGCCGCAACTGGCTTTTTGTCAGGGTGCTGACGGACGAGGGCGTCTACGGCGTCGGCGAGTGCAGCGGCTGGCCCCGGGTCGTCGAGACGGCCGTCCAGGACCTGAAGCACGTCCTCATCGGCGAGGACCCGGCCCATATCGACCGGCTCTGGCAGCGCATGCTGCTGGCCTTCATGGGCCATGGCCAGGTCGGCACGGTGGGCGGCGGCGCCATGAGCGGCATCGAGATGGCGCTTTGGGACATCAAAGGAAAAGTGCTGGGCCAGCCGGTCTGGAACCTCCTGGGCGGCCGCTTCCGCGACCGCATCCGGGTCTATGGCCACGCCAAGACGCCCGAGCGGGCGCGCGAGCTTCTCGAGCGCGGCTATACCGGCGTCAAGGTGGGCTTCACCGGTGCTGTCGATATCGATCGCGTGGCGGCGGTCCGCGAGGCGGTGGGTGCCTCGGTCGACGTCATGGTCGACGCCCACGGGCCCACCTGGATGACCGTCAAGGATGCCATCCTCGTCGGCCGGGCCCTCGAGCCCCTCGATCTTTTGTTCTACGAGGACCCGATAGCGCCCGAGAACGTCGACGGATACGAGCGCATCCGCGATGCCGTCGACATCCCGCTCGCGGCTGGCGAGCGCCTCAGCACGATCTGGGGTCTCAGGCCGCTGATCGAGCGCGACCTCGTCGATGTGATCCAGCCCGACACCGGCCGGGCCGGCGGCATCACGCAGATGCGCAAGATGGCCGCCATGGCAGAGGCGCACTTCATCACGATGGCCCCGCACTCGGGCTCGCTAGGGCCCGTGGCGGAATTCGCCGCACTGCATGTGATGGCGACGATCCCCAACGCGCTGATGCTGGAGCGTGTCGAGCTCGACTGGCCCGGCCGCTACGAGGTCGTGACTCCGGTCCTCAAGGTGGTGGACGGACACCTGCCGGTGCCGGATGCCCCGGGCCTGGGGGTCGAGCTCGTTCTCGATGAGATCAGAAAGTACCCGAGCCGGCGCAACGTCACGAACCTGCCGCCCGATGACGGCTGGGCTGCCGAGCCCGGCACGATCGGCGAGTGCTCCTACTTTCAGACCCGGCTCGCCCGGCGGCGCAAGCTGCGCCCGGGCGTCTGAGCGCTCAGACCGGCCACTCCACATCGTCCTCGCTGACGAGGTCGCCGCGCATCGAGGGGCCGTGCGTGTGGACCCGCTCGGGATCGCCGCAGACGAGGTGATGCCAGGACGGCAGCTCGTGGCCGAAGGCGACGAGCCGGTAGGCGCAGCTGTGCGGCAGCCAGTCGAGGCTCACGACGTTCTCGGGCGTGACCTTCACGCAGTCGGGCACGCGGGCCTGGCGATTCGCGTAGTCCCGGCAGCGATGCGTGCAGAGGTCGAGAAGGCGGCAGGCGGCGTCCGAGAGCGCCATCTCTCCCGTATCCTCGTCCTCGACCCGCAGCTGGCAGCAGAGCCCGCAGCCGTCGCAGAGCGATTCCCACTCGGCCTCGCTCATCTCGGCCATGGTCTTGGTGCGCCAGAAGCGCGTGGATTGTCCCCTGCCCCGTGCCATGGAGCGCAAAGTGGGGTGGCGCCGGGCTCTTGGCCAGGGCCTCGTCGCGTGTCGACCCTTGAGCGGCCCGGCGCTCGCCCTATGCTCGGAGCTTCGAGCGAGGGAGGGACCAGGGCGCATGGCCCGATCCATCGAGGCGCTTTTGCTGGCGATATCCCTTGCGGCGCTGGCCGCAGGGCCGGCCGACGCTGCCGATCAGGCGCCGGCCACCCCGACCGCGACCTCACCACCCGCCCCCGCGTCGCCCTCGACCGGAACGCCGACGGGTTCCTCGGGCACTGCGGCGACGACCGCGGGCGCCCCCAGCTTCGATGAGGTCGAGGCACTGGTCCGCAAGATGCAGGACCAGCTCGCGCGCATGAACGACGCGGAGGCCAAGCGCAACCAGTCGCTGCAATACCTGCAAAAGCAGGTCGATGCGGCGACCAACCAGCTCAAGACCAAGACCGAGACGGCGGCCACGCTCAAGGCCAAGACGGACGAGCTGGGCACCACGGTCGAGACGCTGCAGCAAGACCGCCAGCAGCTCTCGAGCCAGCTCCAGACCGTGCAGGACGAGCGCGACACCAAGATCAAGAATCTCGAGCAGAAGCTGGCGGAGCTGAACACGACCCTGAGCGGCAGCCAGACCGAGGCGCAGAACGCCACGAGCGAGCTCGGGACGGCCCAGGACGCCCTCAAGGCCACGCAGGCCAGAGCAGACGCGCTCGAGCAGGAGAGCAAGGCGCAGGCGGCCAAGCTGCAGATCTCGACGGCACAGGTCGACCGGTTGACCAGCCTGCTCACCAAGGCCACGACCCAGCTCGAGGCGGTGAGCACGGTGCTCGACAGCACCTCGGCCCAGGTCAAGAGCCAGCAGGTCACGATCGCCGATCTCGGCCAGAAGCTCAACGAGGCGCTCGCCAAAAAGGTCGAGGAGCTGCAGCAGTACCGTTCGGAGTTCTTCGGCCGCCTCAGGCAGATCCTGGGCAATCGCGACGACATCCGCATCGTCGGCGACCGCTTCATCTTTCAGTCGGAGGTGCTGTTCGCGTCCGGCTCGGCCGACATCGCCGACCAGGGCCAGCAGAAGCTCACCGAGCTCGCCGACACGCTGAAGCAGGTGGCGGCCGACATCCCGAGCGACATCGGCTGGGTGCTCCAAGTCGACGGCTACACCGACAAGGTGCCGGTGCGCTCGAACTCCTACTTCGCCTCCAACTGGGACCTCTCGACGGCGCGCGCGGTGGCCGTCGTCAAGTTCCTGATCGAGCAGGGGATCCCGCCCGACCGGCTGGCGGCTGCGGGCTTCGGCGAGTATCACCCGCTCGACCCCGGCGACACGCCCGAGGCCTACCGTCGGAACCGACGGATCGAGTTCAAGCTGACCCAGGGCTAGGCAAGGAGCGCCGCTTGTCACCGCGCCGCATCATCATCGACTGCGACCCCGGGCAGGATGACGCCGTGGCGCTTCTCATGGCGCTGGCGAGCCCGGAGGCGCTCGAGGTGCTGGCCGTGACGACGGTCGCCGGCAACGTCCCGCTCGCCCGGATCACCGACAATGCCAGGCGGATCGTCGAGCTCGCCGGCCGACAGGACGTCGCCGTCCATGCCGGCTGCCCGAGGCCCATTCTCCATGCCCTCGTCACCGCCGAGGAGGTCCACGGGGAGACCGGGCTCAACGGCGTCACCCTGCCGGAGCCGACCCTGCCGCTGGCACCCGTCCACGCCGTGCAGGCCATCATCGAGCGCCTGATGGCTGAGCCGGAAGGCAGCATCACGCTCGTGCCGACCGGCCCGCTCACGAACATCGCGCTCGCGATCGTCGAGGAGCCTCGCATCGTACCGCGGATCGCCCAGATCGTGCTGATGGGCGGTGCCAGCGGCCTGGGCAACATCACCGCCTCGGCCGAGTTCAACTTTTTTGTCGACCCTCATGCCGCGGGGATCGTCTTCGAGGCCGGGGCGCCCATCGTGATGTTCGGCCTCGATGTCACCCACACGGTCCTGACCACCGCAGAGCGCCTGGACCGCATCCGGAGCCTCGGCACGCCGGTAGGGAAAGCCGTGGCCGCGATCCTCGACTTTTACGGCCGCCACGACATCGAGCGTCACGGTCTCGCGGGCGCTCCCCTCCACGACCCCTGCACGATCGCCTGGCTGCTCGAGCCTGCGATCTTCAAGGGAACGGCCCGCCGTGTGGATATCGAGACCGAGGGGCTCTGTCGCGGCCGCTCGGTCGTCGACTGGTGGGGCAAGACCGGCCGGCCGGCCAACGCCATGGTCATGACGGAGGCGGACGTGCCGGGTTTCTATGACCTTTTGCTCGAGCGCCTCGCCCGGCTCTGACCTTCTTTCGGCCACGTCTCAGGACGGCAGGGCGTTGGATCGAAACACCTCGCGCAGATAGTCGAACGAGGCATTGGGCGTGCGCGCCAGCGTCCGACGGTCGACATGGACGATGCCGAAGCGCTGGGTGAAGCCCTCCGTCCATTCGAAATTGTCGAGAAGCGTCCAGACGAGATAGCCACGAACGGCGCAGCCGCGCGCGACCGCGTCGGCCAGCGCCGCCAGATAGCCCCGGAAGAAGGCGATGCGGTCGACGTCGGCGATATGGCCCTGCGCGTCCGGCTCGTCCGGAAAGGCGGCGCCGTTCTCCATCACATAGACGGTGGGGTTGCCGTAGCGGTCCTTGAGCTCGAGGAGCTGCTGGAGAAACGCCGCGGGATCGATCTCCCAGCCGCTCGCCGTCACGCCTCGACCGTCAGGGGGCGGCGCCGCGCGCACACCCAGCCGACCGCCGGCATCGCGTCCAGCCATCACGCGGGCGCGGCTGTAGTGGTTGAGCCCGAGATAGTCGCAGCCGGCGGCGATCTGAGCCATGTCGCCCGGGCGGACGAAGGGTGCCAGGAGTGGCCTCAGCCGGCGCGGATAGCGCCCCAGCAGCATCGGCTCGAGCAGTGCCCGGCGCCAGACGAGGTTGACGAGCGACCTCGCCACCCGATCGCCCATCCCGCGCGACGCGGCGGTGACGGGGCCGAGCGAGAGAACGGGCCCGACCTCCAGCCGGGGCACCGACGCCCGAAGCGCCGCCGCCGCGGCACCGTGACCAAGCGCCAGATGATGGGTGGCGCGCAGCCAGTCGCCAACGGGTCGCCGCCCGGGCGGATGGAGCCCCAGCACATAGCCGGAGCAGAGAACGATGTTGGGCTCGTTGATGGTGGCGAAGCGCCTCACCCGGTCCCCGAGTCGGCGCCCGACCGCTTCGGCATACTCGCCCAAGCGGAAGGCCGTGTCGCGGCTGCGCCAGCCGCCGGCCTCCTCGAGCGCCAGGGGCAGATCGAAGTGATAGAGGCAGGGCCAGGGCTCGATGCCGACCGCCAGGAGCGCGTCGACGAGACGGTCGTAGAAATCGAGCCCCCGGGCGTTGGGGGGGCCGCGCCCTTCCGGCATCACCCGTGGCCACGCGATCGAGAAGCGATAGGTGCCGGCGCCCAGCCGGACGAGCAGGTCGATGTCCCCGGGCCAGCGATGATAGTGGTCGCAGGCCACCTCGGCCGTCGTGCCGTCGGCGATCCGCCCGGGCTGCCGCATCCAGGCGTCCCAGACGCTGGGCCCGCGCCCGTCCTCGGCTAGGGCACCCTCGATCTGAAAGGCCGAGGTGGAGGCGCCCCAGAGAAATCCTTTCGGGAAACGTCCGCTTGCCGGCGCCCCGCTCGGGGCCGGCCCGGTCACCAGAGCGTGTAGCCGCCGTCGATCACCAGGGTGGCTCCGGTCATGTAGCGAGAGGCATCCGAGGCGAGATAGACGGCGAGCGGCCCCAGGTCCTCCGGCTCGCCGGGATGGCCCATCGGGGTGCGCGCGCGGATACCCTCGATCATCTCCGGATGCAGGCTCTGCCAGCGCTTGTTCGGCTCGGTCATGAAGAGGCCGGGGCAGATGGCGTTGGCCGTGACGCCGGTGGGCGCCCAGTCCGCCGCCACGGAGCGCGTGAACTGCAGCATCGCGGCTTTGGTCGTCTCGTAGTGCCGGCCGCCGATGTCGCGCCCAGCCACCAGCGCGTTGATCGAGGAAATGTTGATGATCCGGCCGCCCTTCCCGGCCTTGACCATCGCTCCGCCGAGGATCTTGGTACAGATGAAGCAGCTCGTGAGGTTGAGGTCGACGAGCCGCCGCCAGGTCTCGGTCGGCATCGCCTCGGTGGCCAGGCTCTCGCGCCGGCCGCCCACATTGTTGATCAGGATGTCGATGGGGCCGTGGCTGGCCACGGCCTCCTGGGCGATGCGCTCGCAGGTCTCGGGCTCGCCCATGTCGCCCTGAAAGGTCACAGCCTGACGGCCAAGCGCCCTGATCTCGCCGGCAGCACGCTCGAGGCTCTCGGCATCGCGGCCCGTCAGCACGACGTCGGCGCCCGCCTCGGCGATGGCGAGCGCCATCGCCCGCCCCAGCCCCCGGCTGCCCCCGGTGATGAAGAGGCGCTTGCCATCGAGCCGGAACCGGTCGAGCACCGTCATCGTAAACCTCCGTGCGGTTGGGTCGAGGCGACCTATAGAGCGCCGCGGCGCCGCGGGCCAGGACCGGCGCTCCGTCCGCCTCAGCCCGCCTGGTGCGAAAGAAAGTCCTTCGGCGTGTTGGCCAGCGTCTCGAGATTCTCGTCGATCGCCCGAAACAGCCCCCACGTCTCGCCGTAGTTCAGCGGGTAGCCTGGGCAGCCTGCATCGACATCCTTCTGCCGGGCGTGGATGTAGCTGGTCCATGCGTTCCCCGCGGGCCGGCGATGGTGGAAGTCGTGACAGGGCGCGTCGCCGACGAGGACGAAGAGCCGCACGAAGAGCTGACGGGTCAGCATATCGAGCCACCAGCGGCACCAGAGGACGAGCCCGCGCAGCGTGTCGGCGGTCTCCTCAGGAGGGGCTGAGCCGGGAAAGACACCGGCCGTGGAGCGGCAGATGAACTCACGGCCGCGGGCGGTGATGAGGGCGGGCTCAGGGAAGCGGTGCTCGCAGAGGATGCGGCCAACAGTTGCCATCTGCAGAAGAACGGTGACGGGCAGCACCCAGATCACGAGGTAGGGAAAGAGGTGGCCCGTGGCGATGGCAGCCGCGAACGCCAGCAGCCAGGCCGCGGTGCCGACACGGTTGTGGAGAGCGTCGGGCGACCTCAACGCAGCATGGACGCGCCGTTGCAGAAAGCGCAGATGGAAGGCCGGCGAGAAGACGACCTCGACGAGGACCCGCCGCCAGAGCTCGCGCTTCGGGACCTGCGGCTCCAGGCGGCACATGTTGAGCACGAAGTCCGCGAACTCGTCCTCGTCGGTGAGCAGCTTGCGGGCGTTGTGGTGCAGCATGTGCTCCTGCTTGTAGGCATCGAAGTGCTTGAAGAGCAGCAGCGCCGAGATCAGCCGGCCGACATTGCGGTTGTGCTCGCGTCGGGCGAACACCGTGCCGTGTGAGCAATGGTGGAAGACGACCACCTGGAACAGGCCGAGGCCGCAGCAGGTCGCCAGGAGGGAGATGGGCATCAGCAGAGAGGCAATCGGGACGGTCGCCTCGAAGGCGAGCACGCCCAAGGCGGTCCCGACGGCGAGCCAGAGGAGCGCCTCACTGACGAAGGCCCAGCCGGGCCGCTCGCGATCCGTCTCTCCCGGCGCCGGGCGAGCGGTAAGCCAGGTGAGGAAGGGCTGAACGAGGGCAGGCAATCGTGCGGCCATCTGCGCGCGCGCGTCGAGGCGCCCGCTGAGATCCGCGGCGTCGAGCGTGCTGTCCGCCGGCTGGGCTGAGAGCATCATCATGACCGGTCCCCTTGCTTGTGAGTGGTCCCGGGACATGGCCATGTGACGTATTGGTGGCCACGAGCAGTGGCCTCGACAGATGGGCCCGAAATGGGCTAGAATATCATGCCATGTCCGGTTCTCCCTGCTTCTACCACAAGTGAGAGCCTTCGGTCGGGCCTGAGGCCTGCGACCTCGGAGGCAGTGGCGCTGTGTGCCTCGGCCATCTCGGCGCTCAGCCTCAGGGCCGGGTGCGCAGCGGCGAGCCCACGCTGCGGCTCTGAGCCGCAAGCACGTCCGGAGAAGATCGAGGTGCGCTGCGGCTCGGACGCCCCAGGTCGCGCCTCACCGAAGGCGACGAGATGTTCGCCTCCATAGGGTATCAGGACCCGCCCGGCGAAGCGGACCGCTCAGCAGACCCTGCGATCGCCCCCGGCGCCGCGTCCCTCCGCCACAGCGGCGATGACGGCGAAGAGATCCGGCCAGACGACGGGCTTGGTCAGGATCATGTCCATGCCGGCGCTGACATATCGCCGGTGCTCGTCCTCCATGATGTTTGCCGTGAGGCCGATGATCGGCACGGAGGAGACAGGGCCGCTCATGGCCCTGATACGGCGGGTCGCCTCCACGCCGTCGAGTACCGGCATGCGCACGTCCATCAGCACGAGGTCTAGGCGCTCCTCCTCGGCCATCTGAACCGCCTCGGCGCCGTCCTCGGCGAACAGCACCTCGTGGCCCTGCTGGCCCAGCATCGCCCCCAGGAGCTCGCGGTTGGTCCATACGTCGTCGACGACCAGCACGCGGAGGGGGCTCACCGCCGCGCCATTGACGGCGGAGGGGCCGATATCGGCTCCTGCCTCGCCTATCTCCAAAGGCAGCTCGAGCCAGAAGAGGCTTCCCTCGCCGGGCGTGCTCTCGAGGCCGATGGCACCACCCATGGCGTCGACCAGCCGCTTGCAGATGGCGAGCCCTAGTCCGGTGCCGCCATAGCGGCGCATCGTCGAGGTCTCGGCCTGGCTGAAAGGTTCGAACAGGCGGGCCTGGTGCTCCGAAGGAATCCCGATGCCGGTATCCCGCACCTCGAGCCGCACGCGCGCATACCGATCGCTCGCCACCGAGCTGCCAACGCTCACCCGGATACCCCCCTCCCGCGTGAACTTCAGGGCGTTGCCGACGAGATTCAGCAGCATCTGCCGAACACGGGTGGGATCACCCCGGACGATCGGCGGCACATCCGCAGCCACCTCGAACACAAGATCGAGGCCGCGATCCTCGGCCTGCTGCGCCAGGAGCGTGTGCACATCCGCGCACAGATCCTCGAGCGAGAAGTCGATATGCTCGAGCTCCAGCCGGCCCGAACTCGATGCGCGAGAAGTCGAGGATATCGTTGATCAGGGCCAGGAGGTGACGGCCGGAGGCGCGGATCGTCTGGACGTAGCGATGCTGGCGCTCACCGAGCCGCTCATTGCCCAGCAGATCGGCCATGCCGAGGACGCTCGTCATCGGCGTCCGGATCTCGTGGCTCATCGCCGCGAGAAAGTCCGACTTAGCATGGGCCGCCAGCTCGGCCACGGCGCGCGCCTCCTCGGCCTCGCACCGCGCCACCTCGGCGGCTTCCTTTGCCTCACGCAGCTGCATCTCGCCGCGCTTGCGGGCGAGCACGTCGAGATAGACGGAGAGCGCTCCCTCGATGAGCTCCTGGTCTCCGGGCTCGAAGGCGCGGCTGATGTTGGCCTCCGAGCGGTTGCCGATGATGAGCGCGTGCCCGGAGGAGCGATCATATGCCCAGAGAATGTAGGGCAAACGCAAGATACCGGTAAGCTCGTAGGCCGGCGGCTCGAGCGGCGTCTGTGATGTCGTCAGGAAGAAGGTCGGAGCGCCCGGCACGAAGGTCGGCTCTGTCGAGGGCTCGTTCAGACCGATGACGTGGCTCAAGACGAAGCGGCCGCTTCCGGACGGGTCCTCCAGAAGAAGGGCGGCCCCATCGCAGATCGCATTCTCGACGATCACCTCGAGAATCGGGCCGCCCAGCTCGTCCGGGCCGAGCCCGGTATCGGCCAAGCGATGGATCTCTCTAATCAGCTTCGCAACCGTGCGGCTGCGCCGCGCCTCGCGGAACGCCTGGCTCTGCTCCTCCTGCAGGCGCAGCAGGCGGGCTCCGAGATCGTTGCATTCCCGCCGGTAGTAGGCGAGCTCCCTCTCGAGCTGACCCGGAACGCCGTTGCCTGAGGAGCGGTCCGAACCGCTCATGCCTTGCGCTCGAGCACGGTCAGCACGCCCGTCCAATCCAGAGGCCTGCTATAGCCTGCGAATGGAGCGATCTCGACGCCCGAATAGAAGCCGAGAAGCGGGACAGACGGATCAAGGCCACGACGCACCAGCTCGGCCTCCTCAATCGCGGCTCCGCTCCTGGCGCTCGCCCGGCCCGCGCAATCGATATAGAGCCCGAGAAAGCTCCGTCGACCGGCGACGCGGCTGTTGATCGACGCCACGCCATCGCGGACACTATCGAGCATCAACGAGTTGTCGCGGCTCATGATCTGGACCCGCGTGCCGCGGCGGAAGTCCGGCTCGAAGAGCGTGATCGAGCCCGAGGCATGATTGGTCCGCAGAATCAGCCGGTTCACGTAGCTGTTCTCGTCGTAGGGCGCGTAGGGATCGCCCTGCTTCTCGCCAAGCGTGGCGATGAGCGAGAGTTCCTGCATCTTGGCGTCGACAAGCGACAGGCCGATCATCCGCTCGACCACCCCGAGCGCCGGCTCGCCATCCAGCTCGAAGACCTCGGCACCGTCGATGCGCGTGATCTCCATGAAGGTGCTGACCGGGCGGCAACCGTGCAGGATGGCCGTCTCTTCGGTCACGTTCGGTGGAAAGATGAGCGCCACCGCCGCATGCTTGGCGACGTGGCGGCCGTCGAACACCCAGGCGTCGAAGAGGTTCATGTCCGTGAGCGTGCCGCCGCCGACAAGGCGCACGGAGCGCCCAGCGAGCCCGGTCTGTAGGCCCTCGACAATAGCGCTTGCGGGATGCAGCCGAAGAGGCGCCTGGCTCGCGACGCTGTCGTAGAAGAAGAGCACGACGGATCCGTCGTCCGCCACCTCGGCGATCCGCGCGCCGAGCGCGGCGCCGGCGGCCTGCTCGCCGCTCTGCAGGTCATGCGTGACGGCGATCTTGGGCACGATGTCGGAGCTGACGAAGGCTGCGATGCCGACCTCCAGACCGCTATAACCGAAGCCATCCCGCCAGATCACGCCCGCCGCCGAGCCTCCGACAATCGGCACGTCCTCGCCGAAGCGGCCCCGAAGCTCGGCGAGAATGGCCCTCGGGTCGTGCTTCCCTCCGCAGAAAGTCAGCAGGAGGCGCGGCTCGACGGAGCCGAGCGCGGACGCGCACTGCCCCACCGCCCCCGCTGCTGTCGAATGCTTCCCATACCCAACGTGAACCATTCTCGGACTCCGAGCAGTCGACACCCTCATCATTGCAAGGATGATTTGCGCCTGCAATGAGCCACTACAGGCTAGCAGCCATCTCCGGCCCGGCAGAGAAGACAGATGGCCTCACACGCGGGCACGCAAATTACCGGAGCGTTTGCGAGGTCTCAAGCCCCTCTACTGAAAGTATCGGGCCGCCTCTCACCCGACAACTTTCAACATCCCACCATCGACATAGTAGGTGGAACCGACACTGTAGCTTGCGCGCTCGGAGCACAGAAAGACGAAGAAGCTCGCGACCTCCTCCGGCGAGGCGAAGCGCCCGATCGGCGCCTGGGCGGTGGCGATCTCCCGGATGTAGTCCTCCCAGCCGCGCTCTGTACCCTTGGTGAGCTCGGTGGCGGTCTTGACCCAGTCGGGAGTGAGCACGAAGCCGAGATTGATCGCGTTGACCCTGATCTTGTTGGGAATCAGCTCGTTCGCGAGGTTTTTGGAGAGCATCACGAGCGCAGCCTTGGTGACGTTGTAGATCGGCTCGTACCAGAGCGGCTGGGCGGCGCAGATGGAGGCATTGTTGAGGATCACGCCGCCGCCTCGCTGCTCCATGCCGGGTGCCAGCGCGCGGGCGAGACGCACCGCCGCCATTACGTGCAGGTCCCAATAGTGCTGCCACTTCTCGTCCGGCGCCTCGAGAATCGTCTCGTTGCTGCCGGAGCCCGCATTGTTGATCAGAATGTCGCAGCCGCCGAAGGCCGCCTCGGTAGCCTTCACGAGAGCAGCGCAGCCCTCGGCCGTCGCCACGTCGGTACCGAGCGCGATCGCGCGCACACCCTCGGTCCTTGCAATCCCCTCGGCCTCCCGGCCTGCCCGCTCGCCATCCCTGGCGGCGAGCACCAGATCCACGCCCTCGGCGGCCAGCCCTTTGGCCACCGCCAGGCCGATGCCGACGCTGCCGCCGGTAATGACCGCAACCTTGCCTTTCAGCCCGAGATCCATGCCAGCTTCCCTTCGATCGTTGTGGCGGCCGAGCCGTTTCTCCAGCGGCCCGCGCGCCACGTTCCTACGCGAGGCTCCGCCGCTCGGCCATGGCCGGTAGGCAGCGGGCACCGCCGGCAGCCGCCCGATTACGATGAACGCCGTGACGACCCGAGCCTGTTTTGTGCCTGACGCGGGCCAGCCATGCCTTTCCCGGCCGGCGGATCGTGACTAGTATCCGCGGCGGTTGCAGTCCGGCCTCGGATGCTCGAGGCCATCGCACCCGCAACAGGTCAAGCCGGCGAAGGCTTGCGGAAACACCTCGCGGATCAGGGGAAGGCATAAAGATGGGCACGAGAGCTCGACGGCTCGGATTGGGCGCGCTGGCTGCCGGCGCATCGCTGGCAATGGGTATGGGCCTGCACGCGGGGAGCGCTGCGGCCGCCGACATGAAGCCTTTCACCATGGGTTACTCGGTGGGCTTCCTGACCGATCCATTCCAGGCCATCCAGGTCGACCTGACGATGGCGGCCGCCAAGAAGGCGGGGCTCAAGACCCTGCCGGTCGCCAACGCCAACGGCGACGCCGGCAAGCAGATCACCGACTTCCACAACATCATCGCCCAGGGCGCCCAGGGCATCATCGTCGTCCCGACCGACAGCGATGCGATCGTGCCGGCCCTCGCCTTCGCCGAGTCGAAGAAGATCCCGGTCGTCTCGATCGACATAGCGCCGGCGCGCGGCAAGCTCGCGATGATCGTGCGTGCCGACAATGTCCGCATGGGCGAGGACGCGTGCCAGGCCATGGGCAAGGCGCTCGGCGGCAAGGGCACGGTCCTCTCGCTGATGGGCGATCAGGCGACGACCAACGGCCGCGACAGGACCACGGGCTTCAACGACTGCATGAAGAAGAGCTATCCGGACATCAAGGTGATCGAGCGGCCGACCTACTGGAAGACCGACAGGGCCACCTCGGTCGCTCAGACGGTCGTGACCTCCACGCCCGACCTCGCCGGCATCTACATGCAGAGCGACTCGGTGATGCTGGCCGGCGTCCTCAACGTGCTCAAGAGCGCGGGCAAGCTCAAGAAGGTCGGCGAGGACGGGCAGATCTACCTCATCAGCATCGACGGCACGCCCCTGGCGCTGCAGAAGATCCGCGAGGGCATGCTCAACGCCGCGATCTCCCAGCCCCTCGACCTCTACGTGAAGTACGGGCTCTCCTACCTCGAGGCGGCGGTCGCCGGCGAGACGTTCAAGCAGGGGCCGACGGACCACAACAGCCGCATCGCCGAGCTCAACGGCAACCCGATGGACCTCCTCCCGGCCCCGATGGTCACCGCGGCCAACGCCGACGACAAGAGCCTCTGGGGCAACCAGGTGAAGTAGGAGCGGGGCCGGTATCGAGCGACAGCTGCAGATGAGCGGCAAGGACATCGCCCCGGGTGGCGGGGTGGCAGGAAGCCTCTCGCCCGTGGCGGAGGTGGTCGGGGTCTCGAAGAGCTTCGGCGCGAGCCGGGCGCTCAACGACGTCTCGATCACCATCCCGGCCGGCGACTCGCGGGCGCTCGTCGGCCGCAACGGGGCCGGCAAGTCGACCTTGGTCGCCATCCTCACCGGCCTCATCGCTCCGGACACGGGCCGTGTCCGGCTCGCGGGCCAGGATGCCCCGGGCCTCGCCGAGCGGGCCGGATGGCGCGAGCGCGTCGCCTGCGTCTACCAGCGCTCGACCGTGATCCCGACGCTCACCGTGGCCGAGAACCTCTTCCTCAACGCCCACCCGACCTCGGGCGGCTGGATCAGCTGGGCCACGCCTGCGCCGGCGGGCCCGGCAGGTGCTCGAGGAATGGGGCCTCGAGATCGACGTCACGCAGGATGCCCGGGACCTCAGCGTCGAGCAGCGCCAGATCGTCGAGATCGCCCGGGCGCTGCTGCAGGGCACGCGCTTCATCATCCTGGACGAGCCCACGGCCCAGCTCGAGGGGCGCGAGGTGGCGCGGCTCTTCGAGCGCATCCACCGGCTCCAGGAGGGCGGCGTCACCTTTCTCTACATCTCCCACCACCTCAAGGAGATCTACGAGGTCTGCGGCAGCGTCACGGTGCTGCGCGACGGCGAGGTGGTGGCCACCGGGCCGCTCGAGCGGATGCCCGAGGAGCGCGTCGTGGCGGCGATGGTGGGTGACGCCGCCGCGGGCAGCGAGCGGGGAGCCCGACGGGCGGCGGTCGCACCACCCGCCGGCAGCCGGCCCTGCCTCGAGATCGAGGGGCTGGGCCTGGGCAGGCTCGTGCGCGAGGTGAGCCTCTCGGTGGCCGCCGGCGAGTGCCTCGGGCTCGCCGGGCTCGCCGGATCGGGCAAGGAGGAGGTGGGCGATGTGGTGGCCGGGCTCCTCGTGCCCGATGCGGGCCGGGTCCTGGTCGATGGCGAGCCGCTGCGCTTCGGGGACGTGGCCCGGGCGCGCCGCCAGGGCGTGGGCTACGTGCCGCGCGACCGCCACCGCCGCGGCATCGTCCCCCATCTCTCGGTGGCCGAGAACCTCACCATGACGATCGTCGAGCGCCTGGGCCCGGCGGGCCTCGTGCTACCCCAGGCGCGCGAGCGCGAGGCGGGCCGGCTCATGGACGATCTCCAGATCAAGGCCGCCTCGGCCGGGCAGCCGATCATCGAGCTCAGCGGCGGCAACCAGCAAAAGGCGGTGATGGGCCGGGCCTTGGCCTCGGAGCCCAAGCTGCTGGTGCTGATCAGCCCGACGCAGGGTGTGGACATCGCCTCGAAGGCCGCGCTCTTCGCCATCGTCGAGCGGGCGCGGGCCGGCGGCACCGGCGTGCTGCTCGTCTCGGACGAGCTCGACGAGCTCGGTGTCTGCGACCGGGTGCTGGTGATCTTCAAGGGACGGCTGGTGGCCGAGCTGGGCTCGGACTGGCAGGACGACGCCATGGTGGCGGCGATCGAGGGGGTGGCAAGCGGTGGCTGACAGCATGGCCGGAGCGGCGGAGCGGACGACGGCCGGGGGCGCCATGAGGCGGCGCCTCTCCAGCTTCGGGCTTCGCGAGCTCACCCTCATTCCCGCCATCATCCTGGCCGTCATCGCGGGCTCGCTCATCAGCGACGCCTTCCTCACCACCGACAACTTCCTCAACATCCTCCAGCAATCGTCCGAGCTCTCGGTCCTCGTGATCGCCGAATCGCTGATCCTCATCGCCGGCAAGTTCGACCTCTCGCTCGAATCGGTCGTGGGCCTGGCGCCGATGCTGGGCGCCTGGCTCATCCTCACCGACACCACCTATGGCGGCTCCGGCTTCGGCCTCAACGTCTACCTCGCCATGGCGATCGTCCTCGCGGTGGGTGCCCTCGTGGGCTTCGTCAACGGCTTCCTCGTGGTCCGCCTGCGCCTCAACGCCTTCATCGTCACCCTTGCCATGCTGATCCTGCTGCGCGGCGTCACGCTGGGCATCACGAACGGCAAGACCCTCTTCGACCTGCCGCCGGCCTTTCTCTATCTGGGCACCGCCAAATGGGTGGGCGTGCCGGTCTCGATCTGGGTCGCCGGCCTCCTCTATCTCTTCTTCGGGCTCTTCCTCCGCTACCACCGCATCGGCCGCGCCCTCTACGCCATCGGCGGCAGCGCCGAGGCAGCCCGCGCCGCCGGCATCCGCGTCGAGCGCATCACCTGGGGCGTGTTCGTCGTGGGCGGCCTGCTCGCCGCCGTGGCCGGCCTCATGCTCACCGGCCGCATCGCCTCGGTCGTCGCGAGCCAGGGCCAGAACATGATCTTCTACGTGTTCGCCGCCGCCGTGATCGGCGGCATCAGCCTCAATGGCGGCCGCGGCCGCCTCGTGGGCGCCCTCACCGGCGTGCTCCTCCTTGGCATCCTGCAGAACGTCCTGACCCTCTCCCAGATCGCCGCCTTCTGGATCGACGCCGCCTACGGCGCCATCATCCTCGTGGCCCTCATCCTCGCCCGCGTCACCGGCGGCGCCGAGCGCGAGGCGTAGACAAGGCGCGGCTCCTTTTTTGTCATCCTCGGGCGCTTGACCCGGGGATCCATGCTCACGCTCGCGAGGGCGCGCCAGGACGGGGCATGGACCCTCGTGTCGGGGCACGAGGGCGACAGGAGGAGGAGCGCGGGCGTGCCTCTTCCGTCATCCCCCGGCGTGACCGGGGGATCAGGTGCAGCAGCGCGACGGGAGCGGAGTAGCGTAGACTCCACCACCTGACCACCCGGTCAAGCCGGGTGGTGACGGTATCTTGCCGTGCCGCTCCGCCCTCCCGCCAGAGGGCGGCGACCGGCCCGTCCGTTCGTCGCTCTTTGCTCGCCGGGGGCTCAGGCTTCTTTTTCTGTCACTTCCTCCCCGGCTCGTCCGCCCCGGCCCCGCTCTCTCCCAGCGTGGCCAGGCGGCTCTCCATCCAGCGGCGGACCCAGGCGGCGCGCTCCGGGGTGTCCAGGGCGGCGGCGGCCAGGTCCGAAGGGGCCTTCGCGACGACGGGCGCGGACGCGGCGGCGTCGGCACCCGCCGGCGCAACCGACAAAGGCTCAGAAGTCTCAAAAAAACGGAAACGGGGCGGGAGGTCGGCCGGGCGCGGCAGCGTCAGCCGGCGCAGGCGGTTCTCCGGATGCCGGCCGCGATTGCCCTCATAGGTGAGGAACAACAGCGCCTTGGTGTCGCCCATGTCGGCCAGGTGCTGGAGCCCGGCCAGCGCGGAGGCGATCAACAGCCGCTCGCGCTCGTCCTCCGGCAGCTCCCGCTCCTCGCGGTGATAGTCCACCAGGTCGGCGAACCTCTCGTCCTCGAGAAGTGACAAAATTTCGTCCTCGCTCGTCCCCTCGTGCCTCGCGACCTCGGCCGGCGTCATGCCGCCGGCGAGCCTGCGGGCCAGCCGCACGGTGCGGGCCGCGGGCATCGAGGCGGGGGAACGCGAGGGGTAAACGGAAGGCATGTGGGCTCGATATAGGAATGAGAGCCCGCTGTCAATCGGAAGTTGATTCTTTTCTTTTGTCACTCGCCGTAGGGGTGCGGCCACGCGGCGAGGGAGCCGTGGGCGGTCCCGGCCGTTGGCTGTGCTGATGCGACGCGCCGGGGCGGTCCCGGCACGCGCTTTCAGGAGCGCCCATGGCCAATCCCTGGACGAAGAAGAACCCCTTCTTGAGCCTGTGGCTGAGCGGCGCCAACGCGGTGGCGGGCAAGGCCCGGTCCACCGGCAGCGCCGAGCTCGGCCGCCAGCGCGCGAGCCTGACCCGGAGCGCCACCCGCTTCTGGACCGGCGCCTGGCTCGCCGCCTTCACGCCGAAGACGAAGACGACGACGAAGAAGCGGCGGCGCTGAGGCCGGCGGGCCTCAGACACCAGTCGCCCGGGTGGCGTCACCGACGGATCCCCTTACGCTCGTCCCCGCGGCGGCGGGGATCCAGGCGCTCGTGGCCGCGCGCACGGTCAGCCTCGTCCTTGCCCCTTCGCCTGCCACGCGTTCGCTGCCAGGTTGGGCATCGAGGAGGGTGGATCGCCATGACGACGCGCAAGGTCGAGTTGGGCGAAGCTGAGGTTCCTGCCGGGACGGAACACCGATCGGCCGTAAGGTGGCGGAGCGCCGGAAACGCCCGATCGATCACGGGCGCGCGGCGGCGCTGGCGAAGGGCGCTCCCGGGCGATGCGCCGTTGCAAGACCTGACCCCAAGCGTCTAAGCTATAAGCCCATAGGGCTCGATGGTGAGATCGGCCAGTTCGACATCGCGGTAGCCCCCATGGAAGCGCGGCCTGATATGAACGAGAAAGGCCGGACTGCGGCCTGTGCGGGAATGGGATCAGGTATAGCGGCCTGTATAGGAAGGCCCCTCCCCGTCCCTCACTCCGCCGGCATAGATGTGTTCGAGAAGGGCTCTCACGCGGTCGCGGTCTGATCCGTAGGCCTCAAGCTCCCTCAGCCCTCGATCCAGCACTTCGGGGCGAACGGCGGGTCGTTGGCTTCGTGTCCTCTGTCGTCATCGCTTGCCCCCGCGAGCCCGGCGGCCCTTCGCAGCTTCAGGCCGGGGCTGCCATTCGGCTGAGATGGTGATCTTGCGCCGATTAACCCGCAGAAGCGCATCGACGGCCCGGTCCAGCAGACGGCCCATGATGCCCCTTCTTCGCAGAACGGAACTCATCCGGCGATCGAGGGCCTCCCTTGCAATCCGCAAGCGCGCCGTGATCTCATCCTCGATATGATCGGCGAGAAATCCGAAAAACAATGCCGCCGCTCGATCCTGTTTCTTCAGCTGCTCGTCCGTCAGCTCGATCTGGGGATCGCCACTCGGAACAACGTGGCTCAGGCAGCCAAACAGCACCGTGATGATTTCGTCATACTCCTGCGCGATGCTGTAGGGATGGTTGCGGAAGAACCTTGTTTCCCCAGCCGATGTCACCCGAGCGAGCGGCCCAAGGTACATTTCAGTTAGAGCGTAGGTTGCTTCGAACTCACCGTAAATCGGCCTGCATACGCGCAGCGCCGCTTCCGCCCTTCCTCTCCTCTCAAACAGCCGCTTCCTGCTCTCCGGCGTATTTGGATCTTCAAAGCCAACCTCGCCTGAGAGGTAGGGCATCTCCATGCGCGCTTTTTTGATCTCATCGTGCAACCGCCATCCCGTGGTGAGGCACTTCTCGGCCAATGCCACCTGCCGCGCGCCCAGAATGTTGCGGCGCCAGGCGGTGAGGGCCATCGATGCAGCTACGAGCGTCGCAGCGCCGGTAACGAAGGGCGAGAATAGCGCGAGTGTGCCCGGCAGGGCGCTCCAGTCCATCAGGGGGACCCTACGGCTTCGGTTCTACCTGGCATGTAAAGCTGCCGCTCCACCATGGGTTCTCAGTCTTGTCGTTGGCGGGCCCGACGTGAGGCCCTCTACTTGTTACGTTACGGGAAATCTCCCCCAGAAGACCTTCGCCCATAGCTCCCTGCCCTTGAGCCGCTTATCCATATTGTCGAGCCCTCGGACGAGGATATATACTGCGCCCAGCAGACCGACAATCCTGCCAAAGCCTCCTCCGGCTGTCGTGCTTGACGATACCGCGATGGTCATGATCGCCGCTGCTATCTCGCTCAATCCGTAGTAAAGGGGGGCACGACACCGGAACCAGAAAAACGCAATCCCAAAGATGATAGCCGCCGCGATCGTATATGGCGCACTTGTAATGCTCAAAAGCCTCTCCGGATGGGCCGCGATCACATCAGCCATCCATCTTCCAGCAAAGGACAAAAGTGCAATAGCGAGAACCAGCACTCCCCATATGATCGCCCGCAATGCAACCAAGTCCCACTGGAACTCGGGCTTAGGGTCCAACGAGCGCTTCGCCGTCACCAACTCCATGATCGCGAGTACGACGATGCCGAATACGAAATATGCACCCGCGGCGATCAGATGTCTCTCAAACATCGAGTGCGCCAGATACCATGCCTGAAGCTGCGACATTGATGGTTCCCCCTTTGCGCTAATCGCGTAGCTGGTCTGTTGGCCGAGCTACGTCATGGTTGTCTTGTTCGCCGCCTGAACAGCGCCCCCGCTCGCTCACGGAGAGTAGGCCGGTGCGGTTCACGCTGCTGCCGAACCCAGTCGGTCAGAAAGCCGGTCAATCTCTGGGCTTCGTAGCGGTCAACCGTTGTCCTGCCCTCCGACATCATGTGGGGGCCCGACACCGAAAAGATCAGCATACCCGCACGAGGCATGGGGTCAGGTCTTGCAAGTGCGCATCGTCAGCCATGAAGAGGTCGAATGTCTTGCCTCTGCCGTTCCTCACCCCTCCAGCGCAAACGCCTCCGCCAGCAGCTCGTACGACCGTCGCCTCGCCTCATGATCGAAAGATGGCCGTCGTGATCATGATCTCGTCGGCGCCGCAGCCCTCCGCGAAGGCTCCGAGAGAGATCGCGCACCCGGGTGGCGGAGCCGACGAAGACGCGGGAGCGGTTGGCGCGGCGGGCGGCTTCCTCGCGGGGGGAGAAGGAACGTGACAGAGAACGGCGTCGGGGCTTTCGAGGGGGCCGCAGATGCCGCGGGCTGCTGTGGACCTCGTTGAGGTCGACGGTGGCGGTCGACCCAAGCCTCGCGGCTACTTCGGCGCCGGGACGACCGACAGAACCTCAAAAAGATCCCTGCCCGAGCGTTGCGAGATCTGGCGCAGCGTCTCGGTGGGGCCGGTCACCTCGAGGCCGGCGGCGGCGAGGCGCTGCGTGAGGTCGTCGGTCGGTGATGCCGGCGAGGGAGGCTACGGTGGTGAGCGGCTGGCTCGCCACCAGCGCCATGGCGCGGCCGCCCGGGCCGCCGCCGGGTCCGCCGGAGAAGCTCGCGGCCGCCATCACGGCGGCGACGACGAGGCTGATCCGCGAGCGGGATGTAGATCGTGCGGCGGCGGATGTAGGTCATGAGGCTGTGCCAGTTGCGCCAGATGTGGAAGGCCACCGGCAGCAGGAGCACCAGGCTCAGCCACACATGCATCTCGTGGAAGAGGCCGGGGGCAGCGTGAAAGAAAAGCGCCACGCCCGAGACGGCCGAGATGAAAAAAAGGCTGGCGGTGAAGGGCGTGGCGTGGCGGGTGAGGATGCGGTCGGCCATGGGCGGGTGCTCTCCTGTTTTTTTGTCGGTGGGAACAGGATCACCATGCCGGCGCTTTGTCGCCGGTCTTTGGCGGCACCATGGCCGAATTGTCGCAAGATGTAACGGGGCGGCGCCTCGGCCGGGCGGGAGCGCTGGCGCCACCCCTCACCCTTTGCGCTTGGACCGGTTCAGCTCGATGGCGGCGCGGACGAGGGCCTTCAGCGCCTCCGCGTCGATGTCCCGGCCCTCCTCGATGTCGATGGCGCGCCGCGTGCCACCTTCGAGGCTGGCATTGAAGAGGCCCTTGGGGTCCGGCAGCGAGGCGCCCTTGGCGAAGGTCATTTTTATCACTTTCTTGTAGGTCTCGCCGGTGCAGATGATGCCGTCCCGCGACCAGACCGGAACGCCCCGCCACTTCCATTCCTCGACGATCAGGGGATCGGCTTCCCTGACGAGAGAACGGATATGGGCGAGCATGGCGCCGCGCCAGTCGCCCAGCTCGGCTATGCGCGCGTCGATCAGGCGGGATGCCGCCTCACCGGATTGCGGCCCGTCCTTCGTCATGCCCGCTTCTCCTCCCTGGTCCCGACGGGCTCAGTCCATTCGCGCCACGAGCGCCTCGAGGCTCGCGAGGAACCGCTGCCAGCCGTGCCTGGCGCCCTGGTAGGCCCGCTGCTGGTCCGGCCGGAAGCCCGCCTGCTCCATGCGCAGATGCGTTCCCCCAGCGGTGGGCGTGAGGGTCCAGGTGACCACGCTCTCGAGCCCGAGGGCCACCCAGCTGTAGGAGAGCGTCCTTTGCGGCTCGACCGCCAGGACCCGGCAGTCGACGCTCCCCCAGTCCGCGCTGAGACAAAAGCGGTGGTCCACAACAGCCAAAAAATCGTTCTTCATCAGCCATTCCTCGATCAGGTGCGGCTGGGTGAGCGCACGCCAGATCCTCTCCGGCGGATGGGGTATCTCGCGCTCGACCACGACGGAGCGCGTTGCCTGTGGCAGCATCGGTTGCGATTTCGGTCATTGATCCATCCTCTTCAGCAGGTCCTCGAGGCTGTCGAACCGGGTCTGCCAGAACCCGGCCATCTGGCTGGTCCAGTCGACCAGCGGCGCCAGGGCGGTGAGCTGCGCGCTGTAGTGGGTCTGGCGCCCCGCATGGCGGTCGCGCACGAGCCCGGCCCGCCTCAGCACGCCCAGATGCTTCGAGACGGCCGGCTGCGAGACGCCGGCGCCGGCCGTCAGCGCACCCACGGTCTGGTCGCCCTCACGGCACAGCCGCTCGAAGATCAGGCGACGCGTCGGGTCGGCCAGCGCCTTGAAGAGCACATCCTGGGCGTCGGGCATGGGCAATCCATAACCTCGTGGCTATGGATCGTCGTATAACCGCATGGATATGGGTTGGTCAAGCAGCAGTCGGATCGTCCCGCGCCTACCTGCCGATGGCGTAGGCCTGCATCAGCCGGGGGGTGGCGGCGGCTTTCAGGATATCACCGTCGCGGGCGGCGGCGCAGAGGCGGCCGATGGACCATTCGGGCTGGACGGTGAGGATGTGGCCGCGGCGCTCGAGCTCGGCGATCGTGGCTTTGGGGAAGCTCGCCTCGAGCTGCATGCAGCCGGGGCGGGCGGGGCGCGGCCAGAAGGAGAGCGGGGCGTGCTCGCTGTGGAAGAGCGGCGCGTCGATCGATTCCTGAAGATTAAAGCCGTGGTGGACGTGGCGAAGGAAAAGGATCGACTGCCACTGGTCCTGCTGGTCGCCGCCGGGGGTGCCGAAGGCGAGGTAGGGCAGGCCGTCGCGCAGCGCCAGCGAGGGCGAGAGGGTGGTGCGGGGGCGCTTGCCGGGGACGAGCGTGCTGGGCAGGCCTCGCTCGAGGCGGAACATCTGGGCGCGTGAGCCCAAGGCAAAGCCGAGCTCGGGGATGATGGGGCTCGACTGCAGCCAGCCGCCCGAGGGGGTGGCCGAGACCATGTTGCCGTCGCGGTCGATGACGTCGATGTGGCAGGTGTCGCCCCTCACCTCGCCTTTTTTGTCACGGGCCGCGAGGTGGCCGAAGGTGGGCTCGCTGCTGTGGCCCTCGGCGCTGGTCTCGATGGCGGCGACGCGGCGCAGCTGCGCCTCGAAGGTGTCTACATGGCCGGGGCGCAGCTCCATCGAGGCGCGCTCGCCGATGAGGTTGCGGCGCTCGACATTGTAGGGAACCGACAAAAGAACATCCATCGGCACCTCGGCGAAGACGGGATCGCCGTAATAGGCCTCGCGATCCGCCATCGCGAGCTTGATGCCCTCGATCACGGTATGGACGAAATCGGGCCCGAGCGGGTCCATCGAGGCGATGTCAAAACCCTTCAGGATCGCCAGGAGCTGGAGGAAGAGAGGGCCCTGGCCCCAGGGGCCCGTCTTGCACAGGGTGTAGTTCCCGTAGTCGTAGGTGAGCGGCTCCTCGTAGGAGGCATGCCAGGCGCCCATGTCGTCGGCGGTGAGCAGGCCGCCATGGCGGCGGCCCGAGACGTCCATCACCTCCTGGGTGCGGCAGAAGCGGTCGATCGCCTCGGCGACGAAGCCGCGCGACCAGGTGCGCCTGGCGGCCTCGATCTGGCCCTCGCGGCCGAGGCCCGCGGTCTCGGCCTCCTGCAGCAGGCGCCGCCAGGTCCTTGCCAGCACGGGATTGCGGAAGAGCTGGCCGGCCTGGGGCAGCGAGCCGCCGGCCAGCCAGGTGGCGGCCGAGGTGGGCCACTCGTCGGCGAAGAACTGTGCGAGGCCGGCGATGGTGGCGGCGACGGCGGCCAGCATCGGGTGGCCCTGCTCGGCATAGTGGATGGCGGGCTCGATGACCTCGCGCAGGCCGAGGCGGCCATGGTCGCGGTGCATGGTGAGCCAGGCGTCGACGGCACCCGGCACGCAGGCGGCCAGGAGCCCGCTGCCGGGCACGAGGTCGAGGCCCCGGCTGCGGTAGGCCTCGATGGTGGCGGCCGCGGGTGCCGGGCCCTGGCCGCACAGCACGCGCACCCGATCCTCGCGCGCGGAATAGAGGATGGCCGGCATGTCGCCGCCCGGCCCGTTCAGGTGCGGCTCCACCACGTGAAGGACAAAACCGCCGGCGACGGCGGCATCGAAGGCGTTGCCGCCCTTCTCGAGCATGCTCATCGCGACCGCGGAGGCGATCCAGTGCGTCGAGCTGACGACGCCGAAGGTGCCCAGGATCTCGGGACGCGTGGTGAAGCCTGCCATGTTCTCACTCGCCTCTGCCGCTCGGGTCGCGCTGCCCGGCCGGTCGGGAGCGGAACCGTCTCAGGCCGAGATAGACCCGATCGCAGGCGCTGGCCACCGGCGCGGGCCCTCACCTGCGACGCCGAGGATCCCGAGGACAAGCCCCGCGTGCCCTGCTAAATTGCCCGGTCGAAAAGGCAAAGGAAGGTGGCGTGGGAGCTTTTCGGCATGGCCAGCACCACCAGGCGATCCAGAGCATCGAAGACGTCCCGGCCCGTCGAGGCCACCGTTCCAGGCAACACGATCCTCACACCGCCGGTGCGCGAGGCGCTCACGCACGCGGATGCGGCGCCGCTGCATGGCGTGCCCAAGGACAGTGGGGCCGAGGCGACCCTGGCGCGGGCCGAGAGCCTGCTGGGCCGGGGCCAGCTCGGGCCGGCGCTGAAGGAGCTGGCCACGCTGAAGGCGGGCGACGCGTCGCTGGCCGGTCGCTATGCCTTCCTGCACCAGGAAAAGCTGTCCCGGGCGCAGATCGGCATCGCGCAGCGCTACGTGGCGCGCGGCGATCTCAAGAATGCGCGCAGCTTTTATGAGCAGGCGCTGAAGCTCGATGCGGCCGACGCCACGGTCCAGGCCATCGGGACGGTGGCCGCCAAGGCGTTCGACGAGCTGATGGTCCAGCGCGCGACGCTGATTGCCGGCATGACCGCGGACATCAAGAAGAACGACTTCACGCAGTGGTGCGGCCGCAAGAAGACGCTGGGCGATCTCAGCGTCCTCGACTTGGCCGGGGTGCGCCAGCGCATCTATCCGGACTTCCGGCTGGAGGACACCCTGGGCGAGCGGCCCCCCCTCGCCCCGAGGCCGGGCTATGTCGATCCGCTGCCGGTCGAGACCGACCTCGTGGCGTTCACTTCCGGCGTGCCCGGCGCCGTCTTCCGCGCCGCGGGCGATGCCGCGATCGACGTGGACGCGCCGCAGGCCGAGATTCCGGGCGATCCGCCGGGCGACCGGGTGCATGCCTCCCTGGCATTTCCCGTCCTCGCCAACGTGCTGACGGCCAAGCTCGGCCTATTCGCGCTCGACCAGGGGCTGAGCGTCACGGGCCAGGCCGAGGGCTCGCTGCCCCTCTTTCGCTACGAGCATCTGCGCGACCGGACGCGGGTGCTCGTCGCCGACGTCCAGGCCATCGAGACCCGGATGCTGCCGATCCAATTCGCGCTCGACGATTTCGCGCAGCTCGTGGATGCGGTACGGCGACCGCTCGAGGCGCAGCAGGCCGAGCTCGCGGCGCTGAACCAGAAGATCGCCGAGCTGACCCAGACGCTGGCGCAGCTGGCGCAGGTCGAGCAGGCGCTCGACACGGTGGTGATCGCGCTCGACAAGGCCCAGGACGAGTGCGACTGCGACTGGTTCTGTTGGCTCACCTCGATCCTGGCGGACGCTTTCATCACGGCGCTGGCCACGGCGGTCGTGATCTCGCTCGCCATCGCCGCCTCGCCTGTGATGGCCGGCCTGATCATCGGCTATGGCGTGCCGATCGCCGTGGGCGCCGGGGTCGCCACCTTCGCCCTGATCCAGTCGACCTTCACCTGCGACAATGTGGGCGAGATCGGCCGCAGCATGCATGCGAGCCTCTCCGGCGTGCAGGCCGCCATCGTCGATTCGACGGCCGAGCTGCAACATGGGCTGGCGCAGCGCGACGTGCTGATCGCCAACATCAACGCGCTCTCGCAGCAGCTCGACGCGATCTACCAGAGCAACGCCGCCCGGCTCCTGGACGCGAAAACGCTCGATGCGATCCAGGCCCAGTACAACGGCCTGCGCCAGTCGCTGCTGACGCGGGCCCAGGCGGCCGCGAAGCTGGCCCAGGACGCGTTCAACTTCGAGCGCGACTCGGACACGCGGCTGATCAAGGACGCCTATCTCGATCCAGGCCTCAAGGGGTACACGGCGGCCGAGACGCTCCTGGCCGACCTGGGCGGGCTCGATCACATCGAGCTCACCGGCCGCACCCTGAAGGCGCTCCAGCTCAGCCAGATGGTCTCGCTGCGCAAGCACAGCCCGGTGAGCTTCATAGCGCTGTCGGCGACGCGGACCGCCCGCTTCACGACCACGCTGGCCGACTTCGACCGCTGGTACCCCGGCACCTACCTGCAGCGGCTGAAGGAGGTGCGGGTCGAGGTGCTGGTGGACGGTGAGGTGGTGCCGGCCAGAGGCTATCTCTCGAACGACGGCGTGTCGCTCGTCCGCTTCGTCGACAGCGGCAACACCCGGCCGGTCGACAATCTGCGCATCTTCGCCGAGCCCGACCCGGATATCGCCCGGCTCTGCTACAAGCGGCTGCAGCGGCGCCGCCATCTCGACACGATGGCGTTTCCCGCTTTTGCTTCCGACCTCTACGACGCGCGGCAGCGTAGGCTGCAGGATCGCGAGCGCAACGTCTTCGAGAATATCGGCCTCGAGAGCACTTGGCTGCTCGAGCTTCTGCCCGACCAGCCCTTCGATCTCGGTCGCATCAGCGACGTGCGCGTCTGGTTCCAGTTCGAGGCCCTGTTCGACGACAATCTGAAGCGTCTCCTGGAGGTCAAGCAACAGGTGGGGCGCCGGGAGATGGCGGCACTGGCGATCGGAGCGCGCCTGCGTGCGGATGGCGGGACCGTCAACTTCGCCGCCCCGCTCGACTTCGGCACCGCGCGCGACCTTTTCGAGGGCCCGTCGGTCGACAAGACGATCGTCAATGCGGGCGTGGCAGTCCGCCTGAAGGATGGACGCAAGCCCGGCGGGCCGGTCGAGGTGCAGCTCGCCTTCGACGGGGCGGCGCCGGTCACGGTGAGCACGACCGACAGCGGCGTTGCCGCCACCGCCCCGGACCATCCGGCCGGCGGCGGCCTTCCCGCCCTCGCCACGATGGTTCACGGCAAGAGCATCAAGGGCAGCTGGAGAGCGCAGATCACCGGCCTGCCGGCGGGTGTCAGCACCGACGACGTCGACGAGCTTTTTTTGCTACTTTACTGCGAGTTTGTGAGCTAGGGGGCGAGGGCGCTGCGGGGGGGCTCCGGCAGCGGTGCTGAGGCTGGCGCCCGCACGGCTCGCGGAACTCGGGCGCGACCGTCGCGGCGGGCCGCCGCCCCGGATCGATGTTCCGGACCGCTCCTGCCGTGATTTGCCGGATGACACCGCATCGCGGCGACGGCGGCCTCCGCCCAGAGTGCGCGCGACGTTCCGCATTGCCGGAGGGGGACCGTATGAGACGGGTCGGTTTCGTGCTGGTTGCGGTCGGGGCGCTGGCCGGTGTGATCGCCTACGGGGCCCCCGCATCTGAACAGGCCGATGAAGAGGCCGCCCCGATCTACGGCGTGAGAATTCCCCCCGGATATCGCGACTGGAGCTTGATCTCCGTGGCCCACGAGGAAGGCAAGCTCAACGATCTGCGCGCGATCCTGGGCAACGACGTCGCGATAAAAGCCGCCCGGGAAGGGAGGCTTCCGTACCCCGACGGCACCATCATCGCACGGCTGGCCTGGAGCTATGACCCGTTGGAGGAAAGCAGCAAGGCCTTTGGCCGCCCCCAGTCCTTCGTGGCCGGACCACCCAAGAACGGCGTTCAGTTCATGGTCAAGGATTCGAGCAAATACACATCCACCGGCGGTTGGGGGTTCGCTCAATTCAACGACGGCAAGCCAGCCGACGCGGCGGTGCACAACACCTGCTTTTCCTGCCACGCAATCGTCCAAGCCCGCGACTTTGTCTTCAACCGCTTTGCCTCTTAGGGCATGGCAAAGAAGATGTTGTCACGGACATCCACCGTAGATCTTTGGTTTTCTTGCTTCCGACATCGACCGTGCCAAAGCGTTCTATGCTCGACTGGTGTTTCGGATGAATATCGACAATACTGCCGACAAGGACTACCGGATACTGCAGCTCACTTGCCCGGGCCCGGAGGGTTGCAGGTCAAGATGGCGCCGGGTCGACCAGTGCGTGCCGGCGATATGGCTCCGGCAAGCTCACGTCCGGGGCAGCGTGCCGCCCAAGAGCTCGATGGCGCGGGCGAGGCGGGCGAGCGGCTCGAGGTCGCCGGTCTCCGGGGCCGCGGCGGCCGGCTTTCGGCCCTCCGCCACCTCGGCGAGCGCGCCCGATGCCCATAGCCGCCACGCCGCCCAGTCGACCGGGTCCGGCCTCTCCTGCCTCCTCACCCCGTGCTGGAGGGCCAAAAGACAGCCGGCGATGCGGCGCAGTGCTGCATCGGCCACGACCGTCGCCTGAAGCCGCCCCGGCTCGATGTGCCCCGGCTCCTGCAGGGCGCGGGACACGGAAGCCTCGAGATTGTTGTTGGCAACGCCAGCCGCCCGCCGGCCCTCCTCGGCCGCTGCCGCCGTGCCGCCCAGAAGGAAGGCGAAAGCCGTATCGGCGTAGCGCGCATAAGCCCGGATCGCCGTCCCGAGCTCGGGCCGGAGGCGGTCGATCTCCCAGGTGGGCCAGAGCAGCATCGAGCCCAGGACGGCGATGACGCCGCCGGCGAGCGTGAAGAGGATGCGCAGGCCGGCCACCGTCCAGGGGCTTTGTCCCGGCTCGACCACCTCGATCAGGATGACGATCATCGGCGTCAGGCAGGCGATGAAGGTGCCGTAGCTCACCTGCCTGACCGAGAAGCCGACGATCGAGAGGGGAAAGAGCAAAAGCGCCTGGCTCAGCGAGCCCGAGGGTGCGAAGGCGATGGCACCGCCGATCAGGGCGCCCAGCACCGTGCCGCCGATGCGCTCGAGCGCGCGTTGCCAGGTGGCGGCGAAATAGGGCTGCAGCGTCAGCACCACGGTGATCGTGAGCCAATGCTCGAAGGGCAGCGCCCAGATCAGCGAGATCGCGATGATGGGTGCCGCGACCACGGCGGCCCGGACCGCGTGGCGCATCACCGCCGAGCCCCAGCCGAGATTGGCGGTGAGCGGTGCGGTGAGGCGCTGGCGGAAGGGCACCGAGGGCTCGGCCGCCAGCGCGCCGAACAGCTCCCCCTCGGGGCTCACGAGGCCCGCCGCGATGCGCAGTCGGACGGCGATCGCCTGGACCAGGCCACGAAGCCCGGGCGCGGTGTCGGCCGTGGCGAGGATGTGGCGGGTCACGCCCTCGATGCGCGCCGGCCGGGCGGCGACGGTCCCCTGGACGATGCGTGCCAACGCGGTCAGCGCCGGCGTCAGCAGACGCAGCAGCCGCCCGGCCGCCGCGCGCTCGCGCGGGTCGGTCCCGTGCTCGAGCTCGTCGGAGAGGCCTATCAGCGCGCCGAAGAGCTGCTCTGCCGCCTCGAGCTGGACGAGGCTCTGGGCGCCACGCCGCGAGAGGGGGCCGCGCGAGCGCACCATCTCGGAGACGACCAGCCGCGCCTGCTCGATCGCATCGCGCACCGCGCGTCGCCGCACGCGGGCATGGCTCTCCCACGCCTCCGGCGTCACCTGCTCCCGCTGAAGCAGCTCGCGCAGGTCGGTGCTCAGCGCAGCCATGCGGCGCCACACCTCGGCCACGGCCCGCTTCGCCGAGCTGTCGGGATGGACCTGCCAGATGACGGCTGTGAGCAGCATGGCCCAGAGCCCGCCGGCGGTGAACAGGCCGGCCGTCGTCAGCGCCGCCGGAAGGTCGAGCGGGCGGTCGAGCGCCAGCGCCAGCACCACCGTCAGCAGGTTGCCGACGGTCTGGGCCGGCAGGCCCCAGACGCGCGCCAGGCTGTTGCAGAGGATGGCCAGGGCGGCGGCCGGCACGACGAAAGGCAGGCCCAGGCTGCGCAGCAGGCCGAAGGCGCCCCAGGTGAGGCCTCCGAGAAGCGCAAAGGCAAAAAGGGGCGGCAGGCGGCGGCGCACCGAGCCGCCGACGTCGCAAAAGCAGGTGAGCATGGCCCCGATCGCCGCGATCGCGAGCGACGGCCAGCCGAGCCAGTGATTGCCGATGAGGATGACGGCGGTGGCCAGCGCCGCGCGCACGCCCTCGGTGAGGTTGATGGCGCGCAGGTTGAGGCCCACCGGCAGGCGCGCAAGGTCGGCCAGCGCCCCGGCAGCATCGCCGTCGCCGGCCGGGACGGGCTTGCCGCGGCCGGGCCAGCGCCATCCGAGGCTCACCGCGGACCGCCGCCGCCGGGAGGCGGGCGCCGTGATCCTCGTCTGCTCCAACGCATCGACCCAGGCTTCACGACCGGCTGCCGCTCCTTCGGGTGAGGGTAAGAGGCTTGGGGCATGGCGGCCCGGCCGGGCAAGGTCTTTCGAGCGAGCAGCGGGCGATGCCGGGTCTCTCCCACAGGTTGGACACGGTGCCGTTGTCGTGCCAGCATCCGCAATCAAGCGGAGGGAGGCGCATGAGCGAGCCGGTCCTGGTCGTGGGTGCTGGCCCGGTCGGGCTCACCGCGGCGATGGCGCTGCGGCGGCTGGGCGTCGAGGTGCGGATCGTCGACAAGAACGCCGGGCGGACGGACAAGTCGAAAGCCCTGGTGCTGTGGCCGCGCACGCTGGAGCTGCTCGACATCCAGGGCTGCGTGCAGCCCTTCATCGAGGCCGGGCTCAAGGGGACCGGGGCGCGCATCCTGGCCGGCGAGCGCGAGCTCGTCCATGTCGGGCTCGAGACGGCGCGCAGCCCCTACGACTTCGCGCTGCTTCCTGCCGCAGAGCGAGACCGAGCGGCTGCTCGAGGAGGAGCTGGGAAGGCTGGGTGTGCAGGTCGAGCGCCAGACCGAGCTTGTGTCGTTTGCCGAGGCCGGCAGCGGCATCGAGGCCAGGCTGCGCCATGCCGACGGGCAGGAGGAGGTGACAAGAACCGCGTTCCTCGTCGGCTGCGACGGGGCGCACAGCGCCGTGCGGCACGGGCTCGACATCGCCTTCGAGGGCACGACCGAGCAATCCGACTGGGTGCTGGCCGACCTCGAGATCGACGGCGACCTGCCGCCGACGGAGGTCACCATCTGCTGGCAGCCGGACGGCATTCTGGCGTTCTTCCCGATCGTGGGCGGGCGCTTCCGCGTGATCGCCGATGTCGGTGACGCGGGCGCTGGCGCTGGCGCTGGCGCACAGCCGGAGCCCACGCTGGACGAGATCCAGGCACTCCTCGACGCGCGGGGGCCAAAGGGGCTCCGGGCGCACGATCCCTTCTGGCTCGCCCGCTTCCACATCAACGAGCGGAAGGTCGAGGCGTACGGGCGCGGGCGCGTCTTCCTCGCCGGCGACGCCGCCCATGTGCACAGCCCGGCCGGCGGCCAGGGCATGAACACCGGCATGCAGGACGCCTTCAACCTCGCCTGGAAGCTTTCGTCGGTATGGCACGGCCTGGCGAGCGAGAGGCTCCTCGAGAGCTACTCGCCCGAGCGCAGCGCCATCGGCAGCCAGGTGCTGCGCAACGCGACGCAGATGACCCACGTGGCCATCATGCGCAACCCGATCCTCCAGCAGATCCGCAACGCCGCCGCGGGCGTGGCGGGCCACATCCCGGCGCTGAGGCAGCGCCTCGTGGATCAGCTCACCGAGCTCGACCTCAACTACGAGAAGGGGCCCCTCACCGGCAGCGCGCACGGCGCCTCAAGCCAGCCCGCCGACGGCCATCGGGCGCCCGACACGCTGCTGCTGCCGGCCGTGGAAGGGCCGCCGACACGCCTGCACGAGCTTTTGCGGAGCGGGCGGTTTGTCGCTCTCGCGGTCGGCGCGCCGCCGCTGCCCGTTCCGGGCGACCTCGAGGCTCTGGCGACGGCGGCCGCAGCCGAGCCCTCCGAGGACTATGCCGGCGGGCATCACTACCTGATCCGCCCCGATGGCTATGTGGCGCTCAGCACCGGGCCGGACGGGGGGGACGCTCTCCTCGCCTTCCTCCGCGGGTTCGCGCGCGGCTGAGCGGCGGCTCACCCGACGGGTGTCGCTTCCTGCCTCACGCCTTCTTCGTCACCAGCCTTGCGATCTCGGTGTGATCGGCCTGGGGGCCGAGCTCGCTCTCGGCCTGCTCCCAGATGGCCATGAGCGAGGGGGCCAGCGGCAAATCGAGCAGGAGATCCTCGCCCAGGCCCAGGGCTGCGGCGAGGTCCTTGCGCATCAGGCCCAGGGCGAAGCCGGAGTCGAAGCGCTCCGAGAGGACGAACTGGGCGAGCTTGTTCTCGGTGCTGTTGTTGCGCCCGGTCGAGGCGTTGAGGACCTCGATCGCCTTCTCGCCTGGGATGCCGAAGCCACGCGCCATCGCCAGCGCCTCGCAGGCGGCGACGAGCCCGGCCGCGGAGACGTAGTTGTTGAGCGCCTTCATCGCGTGGCCGGAGCCGAGATCGCCCACATGGGTGAGGCTCGAGCCCAGCACGTCGAATAGCGGGGCGAGCCTGCGCACCAGCGAGGCGTCGCCGCCCGTCATGATCGCGAGCTTGCCGGTCCTGGCACGCGGCACGCCGCCGCTGACCGGCGCGTCGGCCATGGCGATGCCGCGCTCGGCCAGCGCTGCGCCCAGCTCGCGCGTGCCGGTGGGGGCGCTCGAGCTCATGTCGATCACCACCGACCCGGCGCGCAGCCGATCGGCCAGCGCCGTCCCGCCCTCGGGTGCCGCCAGCAGGACGTCGCGCACGACGCGGCCGTTGGGCAGCATCAGCAGCAGGATATCCGCCTCGCGCAGCGTCTCGGGCGTGGCGGCCTCGGCCACGTGGGCGGCGGTGAAGCGGGCGACCGCGTCGGGGTCGATGTCCTGGACGCGCAGGCGGAAGCCGGCGGCAGAGAGATTGGCAGCCATCGGCACGCCCATCATGCCGAGACCGACGAAGCCGATGGTCGCCTCGCGCAGGTCCTCGGGCAAACTCGCGATCGTCTCAGTCATGGCCGCTCACGCGTAGAGGGCCGCGTCGCCCATCAGGGCGCGGCGGAAGCGGTTCTTCTGCACGATGCCCTCCGGCGGCAGGACGAGCGGCAGCTTCTCGGGATCGATCTTGATGCAAGCGAAGAGCGGGCCTGCGCCGGCGTGGATGCCGTCGCGCAGCGCCGTGACACCCTCTTCGTCCCGGATGGTCAGCGCCCGCGGGAAGCCGGCACCCTCGGCGATCTTGGCGAGATCGGCGCCGTGGCTCGTGTGGGTGCGCTGCATGCCCGTCTCGCCGTAGACGCCATTGTCGAGCACGACGACAGAAAGGTTGGCCGGCGCCTGGACGGCGATGCTCACGAGCGAGCCGATGCCCATCAGCATCTCGCCGTCGCCCGTCACGACGAGCACCGGCCGCTCGGGCCGGGCCAAGGCGATGCCGAGGCCGATCATCGCGGCAGCACCCATCCCGCCCCACAGCGGCAGGTTGAGGTCGGCGTCGCCCGCGGCCGTGATGTCCCAGGCGGGAGCGCCCAGCCCGGCCACCACGGCGAGATCGCCACGGTCGCGAAGCAGCGCCTCGACGACCGGACGGCGGCGGAGCAGGCCCTTCTCCGACCTCATTTCGTGAGCTCCTTGAAGTTCTTGGCGCCGATCACGCGCTGGCCGATCAGGACCGCCACCGGGCGCCAGGTGTTGAAGGCGATGTCGAGGGCAGCACCCACCGCGTCGGTCACGTCCTCGGCACGGTCGGCGCGGTAGACGAGAACGCCCATCGCCTTCAGCACCTCCTGGGTCGCGTTGCCCATCGGCACCTGCGCCGCGTTGAACTCGCCCCAGTCGCCGCGCATCGTGACGAGCATCGGCACGGGGAACTGATAGGTGATGGGCAGGGAGAGCATGTTGATGCAGTTGCCGACGCCGCTCGACTGCATCAGCACCACGGCACGGGCGCCGCCGAGCCAGGCGCCGCCGGCCAGCGCTATCCCCTCCTCCTCCGAGGTCAGGCGGACCACGCGCATCGCCTCGTCCGCCTCGCAGAGCCGGATCAGGCGGGCATGGCCGGCGTCCGGCACGATCGCCACCTGGGTGATGCCCGCGGCTTTCAGTCGGGCGAAGACCTGATCGGGCCAGTCCGTGGCGGCGGCCCGCTTCGCATCGGGGCCTGTCGCCGCCTGATCGCCTGACGCCATGGGCCGGCCCCTCTCCCTGCTTGCTCCATCGACATCGGCGTGATTGAGGGGCAATCGGTCAGGCCGTCAACCCGCCTCCACCGCATGGGACCCGCACGACGGACCAACCGGCCTCGACGAGGGGGCCTAAGAGAGCACGGACTTCAGGAACTCCTGCGTGCGGGGTTCGCTGGGGTTTGTGAAGATACGCTCGGGCTCGCCCTGCTCGACGATGCGGCCCTTGTCGAAGAAGCAGACGCGGTCGGAGACCTCGCGGGCGAAGCGCATCTCGTGCGTGACGAGCAGCATGGTGAGGTCGTGCTCGTGCGCGAGGTCGCGGATGACGCCCTGCACCTCGCCCACGAGCTGCGGATCGAGGGCCGAGGTTGGCTCGTCGAACAGCAGCACGCGCGGGCGCATCGCGAGCGCCCGGGCGATCGCGACGCGCTGCTGCTGGCCGCCCGAGAGCTGGCTCGGGAACTGGTCCTTCTTGTCGGTCAGGCCTACGAGGCCAAGCAGCTCCGTCGCCCGCGCCTCGGCCTCGTCGCGGCGCATGCCCAGCACAGCGCGCGGCGCTTCGACGATGTTCCTCAGCACGGTCATGTGCGGGAAAAGATTAAAACTCTGGAAGACCATGCCTACCTTGGCGCGGAGCTGCCTGAGGTGCCGCTCGCTGGCCTGGAACGAGCCCTTGCCGCCGGGCTCGTGATATTCCGTGCCGTCCAGCGTGAGCGAGCCTTCCTGGAAGGGCTCGAGGGTCATGAGGATGCGCAGCACGGTGGACTTGCCGGAGCCGGACGGGCCGATCAGGCTCACCTTCTCGCCCGAGGTCACGTCGAAATCGAACTGGTCGAGGACGGTCAGCTCGCCGAAGCGCTTGTTCACGCCCTGGAACTGGATCATCGCGGTCATGGGCTCTCCCGGGCTCAGCGAAGGGCGATGCCCCGCTTGGGCAGCGCACGCTCCAGCATGTGCAGCCCGGCGGAGCAGACGAGTGTGAGAATGAGGAAGATCAGGCCGACCATCGAGAGCGGGACGAGATACTCGAAGGTGCGGTCGCCGATCATGTTGGCGACGCCCAGCATCTCGACGACGGTGACAACCGAGAGGACGGGCGTGTCCTTCAGCATCGAGACCAGATAGTTGCCCATCGCCGGCAGGATGCGCGGGATGGCCTGCGGGATGACGATGTCGCGGTAGGTCTGCCAGCGGGTCAGGTTGAGCGCGGTCGCGGCCTCCCACTGACCGCGCGCCACGGCGTCGAGCCCGCCGCGATAGACCTCCGAGGTATAGGCCGAATATTGCAGGCCGAGGGCGATGGCGCCGGTGAGGAAGGCGGGCAGGATGATGCCGTACTGTGGCAGGACGTAATAAAGAAAAAAGAGCTGCATCAGGAGCGGCGTGTCGCGGACGAACTCGACGACGGCCGCCGTCGCCCAGGCCACGGCCTTGATGCGGCTGCGGCGAAGGAGGGCCCAGACGAGGCCCAGGACCAGCGCGATCAGGAACCCGAGCGCCGTCGCCTCCAGCGTGACGATGAGCCCGATGCCCAGGATCGGCAGGATCGAGATCGCATAGGTGAGGAGGGTGGAGGTGTCCCAGCTGTAGCCGTACATCATGCCTGGGCACCTCGCGGAAAGGCGGCACCGCGCCTGAGCGCCCGCTCGAGCCAGCGCATGAAGGCGGCGAGAACGAGCGCCATGAGGAAGTATCCGAGCAGCGCCAGGGAGTAGATCCGCACGCTGTCGAGGGTGATGTTGCGCAGCTGCTGCGCCTCGTAGGTGAGCTCGGCGATCGAGATCAGCGAGACCAGCGCCGTGTCCTTGAGGTTCTGCACGGCGAGATTGCCGAAGGCCGGCATCATCTCGATGATCGCCTGCGGCAAGGCTATGTGCCAGAGCGTGTAGCCGCGGCTGAAGTTCAAGGCGCGCGCCGCCTCGTGCTGCGCCTCGGGCACCGAACGCAGGGCGCCGCGCACCACCTCGGCCCCGTAGGCCCCGATGTTGAGCGACAGCCCGGCGATCCCCGTCTCGACCGGGCCGAAGGAGATTCCGATGAGCGGCAAGGCATAGTAAAGCCAGAAAAGCTGCACCAGCAGCGAGGTGCCGCGAAAGATCTCGATATAGACGAGCGCTATCGCCGAGAGGATTGGGCCGCCGGCGACGCGGGCGATGCCGGCGGCGAAGGAGAGCGCCGCACCCAGCAGCATCGAGGCGATGGCGAGCACCGCCGTCACCTCGGCACCGCGCAGCAGGGCGGGAAGATAGTGGGTCCAGGTCATCGCCGGGCCATTCGCCTTGAAGTGTGGTGGCGGGTGCGGGCGCGCAGCGCCCGCGTCGCTTGGACGACCGCAGCCGCCGGCTACTTGCCGGCGCAAAGGTCCGCCATCTTCTTTGTGCGGGCCGCCTCGACGCTCTCGTCGCTGAGGCCGTAGCCGGTCAGGATCTTCGCGTACGCGTCGGTCTTCTTGAAGGCGATCAGCGCCTTGTTGAAGGCCTCGTAGAGCTTCTTGTCGTCCTTGCGGAAGGAGAAGCCGCCGTAGCTGCGCACCGGCTTGCCGTCGATCACCGGGTCGGTGAAGGGCTTGGCCTGCTCGACGCCGGCGCTGTTCACATGGACGAGGTTGGCGACGGTGAGCTCGGTCGCCGCGTAGGCGTCGGCGCGGCCGGTCTGCACGGTCGAGGGCGCATCGGCGTTGGCCTGGATGATGACGATCTGGCTGTCGGGGATGCCCAGCCCGTGCAGGAAGTCGATCTGGTCGGCGCCCGAGACGATCGCCACCTTGAGATCGCGGGTTCTTCTTGAAGTCCTCGTAGCTGTGCAGGTTCTTCGGGTTGCCGGCCTTGACCAGCAGGCCCTCGCCGTAGCTCGAGTTGGGCGTGGTGAACTCGACCTGCTTGCAGCGGTCGGGCAGGATGTTCTGCTCGGCCGCCACCATGTCGAAGCGCTTGGCCTTGAGGCCCGGGATCAGCGAGCCGAACGGCGTCACCGTCCACTCGATCTCGGGAATGCCGATCTCCTTCAGCACCGCGGTAGCGACGTCGGGGCCGATGCCCTTGGCCTTGCCGTCCGCGTTCATGAAGCCGTAGGGCACCTCGTTGGCGTTGGCGGCGCGGATGTAGCCGGCCTTCTTCGCCTGGTCGAGCGTCGTGGCGTGGGCGGCGGCGCCCAGTCCTATCGTGATCGCGAAGGCCGCGATGCCGCATTTGCCGAGGCTGGTCATCGTCACGGTACTCCTCTCGTGTCGCTGTGGGGTGGAGGTGCGGCGCTGTCCTCGACGGTGGCTATGACCGTGAGGCAATCGCCGGGCTTGGCGAGGCCGGGGAAGTGGCGCGCCGCCAGGATGCCGTCGAGGCCGGCACGGTGCTCGGCGGGTGCCACGCCGGTGCGGCCGATGCGGTGGATGCGCACGAGCAGATCGCCGCTGCGCACCGGGTCGCCGAGATCGACACAAGGCTCGACCAGGCCCTCGTCCTCGGCAAAGCCGAAGCAGTCGTCCGAGGGCATGTCGAGCCAGCGCGTGGCGCTGGGCTGCACCTCGCCCTCGAGGATGCCCACATGGCGCAGCAGGTTCATGAGGCCGCGCCTCGCGATGCCGATGCTGCGCGCGGTCGAGGTGCCGCCGCCGCCGAGCTCGGTGGTGATGAAGACCTTGCCCAGCGCCTCGGCCGTGGTGTCGAACATGCCCGCCGGGTCGATCTCGCGCATGCGCATCGAGAAGGGCGCGCCGAAGGCCGCCACCGCCTCGAAGCAGGCCTGCTCCTGCGCCTTGTCGAGCAGCTCGTGCGCGGCGGCGTAGGGCAGGAAGTCCAGCGTCCGGCCGCCGGAGTGGAAGTCCAGCACGTGATGGGCGAGCGGCAGGAGATGGCGGGTGACGTAGTCCGCGATCTTCTCGGTCACGATGCCGTCCGGCCGGCCGGGAAAGCAGCGGTTGAGGTTGCCGCGGTCGATGGGCGAGGTGCGCGTGCCGGCGACGAGCGCCGGGTGGTTCATGGCGGGCACGATGATGACGCGGCCGCTGACCTCCTCGGCCCTGAGCGTGCGCGCGAGCTCGAGGAGCGCTATCGGCCCCTCATACTCGTCGCCGTGATTGCCGCCGGTCAGGAGCGCCGTCGGGCCCGTGGCCGCTCTTGATGACGGTGATGGGGATCATGACCGACCCCCAGGCCGAATCGTCCCGGCTGTAGGGCAGGCGCAAAAAGCCGTGCTGCACGCCGTCGGCCTCGAAATCGACCGTGGGCGTGACCGGCGACGGCCTCAGGAGGGCATTCATCGCGTCCATCAGGGCTTCACGAAGAGCTGGCGCGGCACGGAGGAGAGGCACTCCACGCCGGTCTCGGTGATGGCGATGCTCTCGGTGATCTCGAGCCCCATCGTCTCGAGCCAGAGCCCGCTCATGAAATGGAAGGTCATGCCGGCCTCGAGCACCGTGTGGTCGTTGGACCGGAGACTCATCGTGCGCTCGCCCCAGTCGGGCGGGTAGCTGAGGCCGACCGCGTAGCCCGTGCGGTTGTCCTTCACGATGTCGTGCCGCTTGAGGACGGCGAAGAAGGCATTGGCGATGTCGGCGCAGCTGTTGCCGGGCCGCGCCTTCTCGAGACCGGCCTCCATGCCTTCGAGCACCGCCTTCTCGGCATCGCGGAAGGCCTGCGGCGGCTTGCCCAGGAAGACCGTGCGCGACAGCGGGCAGTGGTAGCGCCGGTAGCAGCCGGCGATCTCGAAGAAGGTGCCCTCGCCCGGACCGCATCGGCCGGTCGTCCCAGGTGAGATGCGGGGCCGAGGCCTCCGCGCCCGAGGGCAGCAGCGGCACGATCGCCGCATAGTCGCCGCCGGCGCCCTCGACGCCGCGCGTCCCGGCGGCCAGGATCTCCGCCACCAGCTCGTTTTTTCTCAAGCCCGGCTCCACGACCTCGACGATGCGCTCGTGCATGGCGGCGACGATGCGGCCGGCCTTGCGCATGTAGTCGAGCTCGGTCGGGCTCTTTACGGCGCGCTGCCAGTTGACGAGCGCCGTCGCGTCCTTGAAGCGGGCGTTCGGCAAATGGCGCTGAAGCGACAAAAAAGCGGCCGCCGAGAAATAGTAATTGTCCATCTCGACGCCGATGCTCTGGCGCTCCCAGCCGCGCTCGGCGATGATGTCTGACAAAAGGTCCATCGGGTGGCGCTCGGTGGACTGCACATAGTGGTCGGGATAGCCGAGCGGATATTCTCCTCGGCGAGCCAGGTGGTGCAGCGGGCGCCGATGCCGTCCTGGCCGCGGCCGTACCAGACCGGCTCGCCCTCGCCCGGCACCAGCACGCACTGGTGCACGTAGAACGACCAGCCGTCATAGCCGGTGAGCCAATGCATGTTGGAGGGATCGGTGACGAGCAGCAGCTCGATCCCGGCCCGCTCCATGGCGGCGCGCGTCTTTTTCAGTCGCTCGGCATACTCGCTACGCTCGAAATGCAGGCCCGGCTGGCTCACCCGGCGGCTCCCGTTCTGTCTGCGTGTCTCGAATTGCCGGCCCGCCCCGGCAGCGACGGCGCGCCGGTGGGCCAGCGTGGCGATGGCGGTGTCCTGCACGCCCGTGCCGGTGAGGTCCGCAGAGCGTGATGGCCGCGGGCGAGGTTCGCCCCGGCGCCTGCCCCGCGATGACCTGGCCCAGCTCGGGAAACGCCTTGTCGCTCGCGACGAGCCCTGCCTCGATGGCGTGATGCAGCTCGCCCAGGCGGCGGGTCTGCGAGAGGCGGTCGGCGACGTAGGACACCCGCGCGATGGCCGCGGGCTCGACCTCGTTCTTGTGCTCGGCATCGGAGCCCATCGCGGTGACGTGCTGGCCGGGCTCGAGCCAGGCCGCCCGCAGGATCGGCTCGGTCGCCGGCGTGCAGGTGACGATGATGTCCGCACCGGCGCAGGCGGCGGCTCGGGTCTGGCTCTGCCGCTGACGGCGATCCCAAGGTCCCGGCTCGAGCGGCAGCAGCCGCCTCCCTCGCCTTGCCGGCGTCGCGCGCCCAGATGCGCGCCTGCGTGATCGGCCGCACCAGCGTCAGCGCTTTCAGCTGCAGCCGCGCCTGCGACGCCAGCACCCAGCACGGTTGCCACGGCCGCCTCCGGCCGTGCCAGGTGCTTCGCAGCCACGGCACCGGCGGCGGCGGTCCGCACGTCCGTGAGGTAGCCATTGTCGAGCAGAAGCGCCTCGACGAGGCCGGTCCTGGCACTGAAAAGAACCATGAGCCCGTTGAGGCTCGGCAGGCCCAGCTTCGGATTGTCGAAGAAGCCAGGGCTGATTTTTATCGCGAAGCCGTCCAGGCCCGGCACATAGGCGGTCTTCACGTCCACCTCGCCCCGATGCTCGGGGATGTCGAGGCGCAGGATCGGCGGCATCGAGACCGGCTCGGGTCGCCAATGCCGCGAAGGCCTCCTCGACGCAGGCGACGGCGTCGGCATCGAGCGGAACGATGCGGCGGAGGTCGGCCTCGGTGAGGATCAGCACGGCACGGCCTCCCGTGCCTCGACGATCCGGCGGTGCGCCGCCGCGTCGATGTTGCCGCCCGAGACGACGACGGCGATCGGGCCACGAGCCGCGACACGGCCGGCGAGGAGCGCTGCGATGCCGACCGCACCCCCGCCCTCGACCTTCTCGCCCTCGACCTCCCACGCATGGCGGATCCCGGTCGCGATCTCCTCCTCCGAAAGGAGAAAAACGTCGTCGAGAAGGTCGCGGCACAGACGAAAGGTGTGGCGATTGTCCTCGCCGATGCCGCCGCCCAGCGAATCCGCCAAGGTCTCCAGCTCCTCGACCGGCACCGGATGCCCGGCGGCGAGGCTCGCCTGCATCGCGGCACCGCGGGCCATCGAGACGCCCACGACCCGTGCTTCGGGACGGAGCCCTTTGACGGCCAGCGCCACGCCCGCGGCGAGACCGCCGCCCGAAAGCGGCACGAGCAAGAGCTCGACGTCGGTCAGGTCCTCGACGATCTCGAGGCCCAAGGTGCCCTGCCCCGCGATCACCGGCAGCGCGTCGAAGGGCGGGATCTCCGCGAGCCCCTCCTCGCGGACGAGGCGGTCGACCTCGACCTGCGCGTCGTCCTGCGAGCGCCCGACGATATGGATCTCCGCTCCCTCGGCGCGGACCGCCTCGACCTTGTTCGCGGGCACCAGAGCCGACATGCACACCACCGCCCGCACCCCCGCGGCCGAGGCGGCGTGCGCCACGGCGCGGCCGTGATTGCCGGTGGAGGCCGTGACCAGGCCCCTGCCCGCGCGCCGCCTCGTCGAGCGACAAAAGCGCGTTGGTGGCGCCGCGCAGCTTGAAGCTGCCGGTCGTCTGGCGCGTCTCGAGCTTCAGATGGACGGAAACGCCGGACTTGGCGGAGAGGCTCGGCGACAGGACCAGCGGCGTCCTCGCCACATGGCCGGCGAGGCGCTCCTGCGCGGCACGGATCCGGTGGAGCTCCATGCCGTGGATGAGGTGGGATCGAGGCGTGTCTTTATCCTTCACCATGGCATTGCCACGGTGAGACCGCCAGTTACATCATGTCAATCGTTCTATTGTCATGATACAATATTGCTCTGTCGCTAGTCGGAAAAGCCGTCGTCGCGCACCGGCGGGTGCTGCTCCAACGTGCGCCGGATGGTGACCAGGGCCTCGCGCAGGCCCTCGTGGGACAGGCGGCCCGAGGTGCAGATCCTCAGCCCGCCGCGTGGCCGGCCGTCGCCGACGACGAACGGGTCGGAGGGTGTGACCGCCACCCGGCGCAGGGCCAGAGCGCGGACCAGCCCCTCCTCGGTCCAGCGCTCCGGCAGGCGCAGCCAGGCCGAGAGCGAGAGGGGATGGCTGCCCGCCACCCAGGGTCCCAGGACCTCGGTGACGATCGCCTGGCGGGCACGGGCCTCCTGGCGCTGTACGGCCAGCAATGACGCGGCGGTGCCGTCCTCGATCCAGAGCGTCGCGATCTCGCCCGGCAGGTTCACCCCGCTCCAGCTCGTGACTCGGAGGATGCTGGCGGCCCTGATGCTGAAGGAGGGCGGCACCACGAGATAGCCGACGCGCAGGCCCGTCATGATCGACTTGGTGAGGCTGGTCGCGAAGAAGCCCAGCTCCGGCAGCAGCGCCGTCATGGCGGGCAGCTGCTCGTCCAGGAGGGGCTTGTAGACCTCGTCCTCGATCACGAAGACGCCGTGGCGGCGCGCCACCTCGGCGATGGCGTGGCGCCGCTCCGCACCGGCCAGATGGCTCGTCGGGTTGCCGAGCGAGGGGACCAGCACGAGCGCCGTGACCCCGCCGGCGGCACAGGCCGCGGCGAAGGCATCGACAAGAATCCCCTGCTCGTCGGTGGGCAGGCCGCGCAGCGTGAAGCCCAGGACGTTGGCGAGCCCGATGATGCCGTGGTCGGTGAGGCTCTCGGTGAGCACGAGATCGCCCGGCCGCACCACCGACGCGACGGCGAGGAAGATCGCCTGCGCCGCTCCGGTGGTCACCAGGATGCGGTCGGTGTCGGCCTCGACGCCCAGGCCATGCAGCCACGTGCGGGCGGCCTCGCGGTGCCTTGCGAGACCCGCCACCGGCCGGCAGGGGCGCATGAAGGCGCTGTTGTCTCGCTCGGCCAGCGTCGCCATGACCTCGCGCGAGGCCTGCTCGTGGGCCTCGGTATAGGCGGCGCGCACGATCGAGAGATCGGCGATCTCGTCGGGCCTCGTGTCGAGCATGAACCTGCCGGCGCGCTCGGTGACGCGGCGGCGCACGAAGGTGCCCCGCCCCACCTCGCCCCTGAGATAGCCCAGCCGCTCGGCCTCCTTGTAGCTGAGGCTGACGGTCTGGACCGAGATGCCGAGCCGCCGGGCCAGCTCGCGATGCGTGGGCATCCTGGTGCCGGTGGGCAGCCTCGCCGCCTCGATGTCGGCGACGATGGCGTCGGTCAGGAGCCTGTGCTTGCTGATCCCCCGCCGCTCCGGAAGGATGGGATGCCAGCCCTCGCCGGCAATGTCATGATGTCTCATGTCTTGGCCCGGTACACTCAGGACATGGATCATTCCATCCACCCCGGCCGGGCGCAACGATCAAGCTTGCCGACGCCGGCCATCGGCGTCAGCCGTGACCCAAAGGCCCCCGCGCGCCGCTTGGCGGCAGGTCAGGCGAGGGAGCGCCCCGCCTCAGCCGCCGGAAAACGGGCTGAAGGCGCTGGCCGATCGCCATCACGCGCTTTCAAGCGCCGCGGCGCCGCCAGCCTTTTGACGATGTGCTCGGAAGTGTGGCGCGCCCGGAGAGATTTGAACTCCCAACCCCCAGATCCGTA
>CAVVXU010000003.1:0-133249 GCA_963752325.1 uncultured Alphaproteobacteria bacterium | reverse complement strand
CTTGCCGGATCGGTGGAAGTCGGCGTCGCGGAGGCAGCTACTGCCGCCGTGCAGGTCGTTGCGTCGCCTCAAGCGGCGTGCCCTGTTGAGGACAGTTGCCCAGCCGTCGAGATGCGAGCCACGCACACTCCTCCTTGCGAGGGCCTTCATGTGGCGAGCAGCTTTAATTTATGGCTGGGCGGCGGGCGCTGGCGGCTTCGGCTGAACTTTGGGCTTGACCTAGCCAAAAACCTAGTAGGCTAGAAGCTGAGGGAATGTCGATGCAGCCAACAAAGTTGCCGCTCGTCGGAGCGGTCGCGGGCCTTATCCTTCTCGGAGGATTGGCCCAAGCGCCAAACGCTACTTTCCCGGTGCGGCTTGCCGGATCGGTGGAAGTCGGCGTCGCGGAGGCAGCTACTGCCGCCGTGCAGGTCGTTGCGTCGCCTCAAGCGGCGTGCCCTGTTGGATAGCCCCTGCTCGACGGTTGGGGATGTGTGTAGAGAGGGCCCCCAACGGAAGAGCTAATTCTATGGGACTCTTCTACGACTATATAAAACAAGAACGTAGCATATACCGCGCTTGGCAACACGTCCACGCAAGCGCCCGTAGCTCGTCGAATGAAAAGACGCAAGATCAGCTCAAGAAGCTCGAAGAACGTTTGACCAGCGTGGTTCGTGGCATCTCGGGCCGACTGGCGCGCAGGTCCTATACGTTTTCGAAGGCCGACGGCATCCTCAAAGATAAGACCAAGCGTGAGAGGGCAGGCAAGAATCCGCGCCCTATAGTTGTTCAACTTGTTGTTGACCGCATCGTACAACGCGCCATCCTGGACGCGTTGCAACCTCGCTCTGACGAAAGGCGCTACAATCAGTTAGGCCGCATTAAAGACGTCAACGAGTCTTTCTACAGCATTGGCGGTGTCGTTGGCGGCGGTGTTGAAGCTGGACTAAGTAAGATCACTAACGCTATACGAGACGGTTATTGCTATTTCTATAAATCGGACATTTCATCATTTTTTACCCGCATACCGCACCGGCTAGTGTGTGATTTCATATCCGTACAGACCAACGATCATGATCTGGCTGCTTTCTTCGAACAAGCCATCAATGTTGAATTAGAGAATAAGGAGATTCTCGGTAGTTATTTTGACCTTTTTCCACACTCTGGTATTGGATTCGCTCAAGGGTCCTCTCTGTCGGCGTTCGCGGGAAACATACTTCTTAATGATTTCGATAACGCTATGAACTCTGGTGATGTGCGGATGTTCAGGTACATCGATGATATTTTAATACTTGGCAAACGCAATGAGGACGTCCAGAGCGCTAAGTCTGTGGCCAAATATCATCTACGGCGCTTCAATATGGGTCTGTATGCACCTGGCGGCGATAAAAAGAAGGCAGATGAGGGGCACGTTCGAAATGGCGTTCTTCATCTAGGTTGTCTAATTTGTGGAATACAAGTAGAACCAGATAAAGATGCGAAGCAACGGATTATAGCAAAGATTCAACAAACTATTGATAAGGCAAAGGAGTCAATTTCTGCGTTCAGCAAGACCGATGCCTGCCGCTCTTCACGAGAACTCGCATATTATCAAGCACTAGCTAGGATAGATCGTCAGGTTCACGGATGGGGAAATTCCTATCGATTTATTTCCAGTCGCCTTTGTTTCAGTCAGCTCGACAAGGAGATAGACCAAATACTATCTAACTTTGAGCAATGGTTTTTTTCACATATAAGCTATGTCGATCACAAGAAAAAGCGTCGCATACAGGGAATTACGTTGCTCCAAGACATTACACTCTCCGAGAGGAGAGATGGGTTGATCGCAGGTGCCGAGTGAGAGGTTGCGTCTTCTCGACATACATTATTTCTCCCCCTGAAGCCTAGAAATCGTGCTGCGGTGGACGTTGAAGCTGAGGTGAAGACACGAAGGTGCACCCATCGTCCGGTTCGCCAGAACGAAGCGGGACCATTTGTCCGGCTTCCCGTCCGGCAATCATCCTGTCCGGCTCGGCGGACGGGGTCAGCGGGTCCGCTAAACCACCGATTTCTGGACACTTTGGGCCTGCCGGACAATCAGAGCACTTTCGTGTCGTGACCCCTACCGAGGGCCGCTGCCGAGGTTGCGGCGGTCGCAGGCCTCCACCGTAGGCGCGAGGTGCAAGGCACGAGGCGAAATCACGATTGTTCGGATCGGACGCGACGTAGGGCACTTGCACCCTATAAACCTAGCGCCGACTTGATGATCGGCCCGACCTGCTGCCATATGGTGGCTAGATCGGCGAACATGCCCAGCGAGGCGGCCAACCCCGCTACAATGGATTTCGTGACGCCAGGCTTGCGTTCCTCGGGCTTCACGGCGGCCCGACTGGCGACGAACTCGATTTGCTCCAGTATCTCGTTCTTCTGGTCGCTGCCAACTGCGGGCGAGCAGATCACGGCCTCTGTCAGAGCCTTGATGGCTCCTTCGACCTCGTGATGGCCTGCCGCTTCGAGGGCCTTCATGTTCACCACGATGCTGTGGACGGTTCCGGTGTTGATTGCGCCCACGGTCGATCCGCTCACCGTTACGTTGGTGGTCGAGGTGTTACCGTTAGGTAGCTGCGGCATCTGAACCCGGTAGGTATCGCCCGCCCAGCCGGCTATCGCATCGATCTCCGACAGAGCGAGGTTCATCATAGCCGCGTCCCGTTGGAACTGGAGGGTCTGGGCGACTGAGACCTTGTAGTAGCAGTCCACGCACAGAGGATGCTCGCCCACCGTCATTATGGCTGGCTTGCCGGGGCACTGGGTGCAGGCGAGAATGCGATGGCGGTCAGGTGCGGTTGGATCCGGCATAGGCCTTTGTATCCCTGCCCTCGCGTGACCGCCACCTTCCTTTCCTCATCATTGGAAGTCAGGATAGCGGCGAGAGGCGCAGGCGTTCCGCAAGGCGGACTGTCCATCACGTCCGGCCACGTCTACCCGCATCCCCAGTTACGCCTGGCGTCGATTTCACTTGCGCTTCACCATCTCGGGCCTAGGCGGGGATTTCAGCAACATAGGGCGGCCCCGAACCGAGCATCAGGCACAGAATGAGAGAAGCTCGCTGGAAGGTTCTGCTGCGCAAGAGCATCTCGGCCTGCGTCGCGGCGATGGAAATCTACAACAAGCCGGTCATGCCGCATCGCGACGAGGCTTTCGCGATGTTGGCGGTCAGCGCCTGGGAGCTTCTCTTAAAGGCACGGCTGCTCCGGGAGGCGAAGAACAAACTGCGAGCCATCCAGGTGCTGGTTCCGATCGTCGGCAAGAGCGGGAAGCCGAGCAAGCGATTGCGCATCGAGTGCAACCGGGCGGGCAATCCGAGAACGATCTCGTTCGGCGACGCTGTGCAGCGGGTGTCCAGCTTGCCGAAGCAGAAGCTCGACCCTGCCTGCGCGGCAAACCTCTGGTCGATGGTAGAGATAAGGAACAACGCCGTTCATTTCATCAATGACGATCCCGAATTGTCCCGCCGGGTTCACGAGGCTGGGTGCGCTTGCCTGCGGAACTACACCGCCGCCGTCGGCGAGTGGTTCGACCGCGACCTCTCTGAGCATCGCTTCATGATCCTGCCGCTGTCGTTCGAGGGAGTGGGTGGCGCGGGGCTTGCCATACAAGCCCGCCGCCCCCGGCAGGTGGCGAACCTCATGGCCTATCTCGACCGGGCCATCGATGAGCATCCGCTGAGGGCGGGTAGTCCGTATGCCGCTGCGATACGGGTCGAGACTCACATCGTCGGGAACAGGGTGAAGGATGCTGCGGCTGTTCGGCTTGGCGGGGGCCCAGGGGCACCAGCGATGCAGTTGGGGGACGATCAGATCGCGGCGGGATGGCCGATGGACTATTCGACATTCATCAAGCGGCTTCGGGCCCGTGTGCCGAGTCTAAGGATAAACAAAGATTTCCACCAAATAATGAAGGCTATTAAAGCCGAGGAGCGTTTCGTCTTTCGGCGGAGGCTCGACCCACGCAATCTGAAATGCAAGACGGTCAAAGAATTCTTCAGCGACGCGGCAGTCGACGCCATGTTGGCGGCGCTCGCCGCGGAGGGTGTGCAGGAGCTGGTTTGAAAGGGCCTGCTTCTCCCCCGTTAAACTGGTCTTCTCTTCGACTTCGGCATCAGATGGTCAGTCCTCCCTCTCCCAGAAGCTCTTGAACCTCTTGGCCGTGAGCTCGGTGTACCGTGTCGTGTGCTGGATGTTCTGATGCCCGAGCCATTCCTGGATGGCGCGGGTGTCGTGGCCGTCGTTGGCGAGCTTGAAGCCGCAGGCGTGGCGGAGCATGTGCGGGTGGACGGGGAAGGGGAGATCGGCGGCCTGGCCGATCCTCGAGACGAGCTTCTGGAAGCCGGCGACCGTGAAGGGCGTGCGGCGCTCGGTGGTGAAGAGGTAAGGGGAGGGGGGCGTCTGCTCGCGCTGGAGGCGGCGCAGGGCGCGAAGCTCGGTGCCGCGTAGGGTGTGCACACTCGGCCGGCCGTTCTTCAGCCGGCGAACGTGGAAGAGCCCCTGGCCGAACTCGCACTGATCCCAGCGTGCCCCGACGAGCTCGCCGGCGCGGAGCCCGTGGCGGTAGGCGAGAAGGATCATGGTCGCGTCGCGATGGCCGTACCGGCCGCCTCGCGAGCGGGCGGCCTCCAGCAGCCGCTCGACCTCGTCGGCGGTCAGGTACTCGCGCGGGCGGACGGCGGCGTTGGTCGGCCGCCGCGGTACTGTCCGTTTTACGATGGTCGGAGCTTCCGTCTCCGACGCCCGTTCGCCCTTGCGCTGCATGGGCCCATGCTAGCACACTGTCCGCTTTATGAGCAAAAAGTGGACAGTGTGCCCCTGCGGGTTGCGGGGTCGTCGTGAGCTGGCCGCGGAGCTTCACCGCTTCCTCGGTACACGGCTGAGCTGATCAATCATCATAAGGATAGCAAGAGCGCGCTTCACGAGCGGGCCGTATCCCTACCTACGACGCAGATCGAGGAGTACTGAGAGCTGGCTACCGAGCTGCTTCGCCGAAGCGGCCGACATGCTCGCGGAGGATGGCCCGTGACGATGGCAAGCCCTGCGAGGGGAGCGAACCGCATGATCCGACCAGAGATCGACTCCTACCGAGACGACAGGGAGCGTCCGGGCACGGCACCGGAGAGAGGAAGGAGCCGCCGGCTCGCAGCAGCCGTCGGTGCCATTATGGCCACGACGGCCATGGTCCTCCCGGCGCTCACCGGCCCGGCACAGGCGCAGGAGGCGAAGCAGCCCAACATCCTCTTCATCATGGGCGACGATATCGGCTGGATGCAGCCCTCGATCTACCATCGCGGCCTGATGGTGGGCGAGACGCCCAACATCGACAAGATCGGCCATGAAGGGGCGATGTTCACCGACTATTACGCCGAGCAGAGCTGCACCGCCGGGCGCAATGCCTTCTTCACCGGCATGCATCCCCTGCGCACCGGCATGATCCCGCCCCAGCTGCCCGGCAGCCCGAGCTATCTGCGGCCAGGCACGCCGGCGCTGGCCAAGTTCCTGCACGATCTCGGCTACACGACGGGCGAGTTCGGCAAGAACCACCTGGGCGACCACACCGATGCCCTGCCGACCGCGCACGGCTTCCAGGAGTTCTGGGGCTATCTCTATCATCTCGACGCGATGCAGGGGGTGAGCTTCCCCGACATCAACAAGACGCCGACCGAGCAGGCCATCATAGCACCCTGCAAGAACACGCCGATCCCGGGCCTGCCCGAGGTCCCGGGCGCGGTCGATCCCAAGACCACGACCTGCCTGACCCCGCCACGGCCGGTGATCTGGTGCCACTCCTCCGACGGCACCTCTGCGAACCAAACCTGCCAGGATGAGGGTCCCCTGACCCTGGAGCGGTCGAAGACGGTGGACGAGGAGATCTCGTCCAAGGTCATCGACTTCCTCGACCGCAACGACCCGAAGAAGACCGGCAAACCGTTCTTCGTCTGGTACAACCCGGCGCGCATGCACATCACCACCGTGCTGTCGGACAAGTACATGGACATGGTCGGGGCCAAGGGCGGCAAGGACTGGGGCGTCAACGAGGCCGGCATGAAGCAGATGGACGACAACATCGGCTACGTGCTCGACAAGCTGTCGTCCATGGGCCAGTCCGACAACACGATCGTCGTCTTCACCACGGACAATGGTGCCGAGACGATCACCTTCCCCGACGGCGGCACCACGCCCTTCAAGGGCGGCAAGCTGAGCACCTGGGAGGGCGGCATGCGCGCCCCGATGGTCATCCGCTGGCCGGGCGTGATCAAGCCTGAGACGATCAAGAACGATATCTTCGCGTCGCTCGATTGGGTGCCCACCTTCGTCGACATCGCCGGCGGCCCCAAGGGCGACGGGCTCAAGAAGGAGATCGAGGCCGGAAAGTACCCCGGTATCGTCAAGACCACGCTCGACGGCGTCGATCAGATCGACTACCTGACGGGCAAGTCGCAAAAGTCCGCTCGCGAGGTCTTCTTCTATTATTCCGGCGCGGACCCGTCGGCGGTGCGCTACAAGAACTGGAAGCTCTACTTCACGATGGTCAGCGATTTGCCGGCCGGCTTCATCGCCGGCGCGCTGCCCTACCACTGGGCCCAGGTCGTCAACATCAAGCGCGACCCGTTCGAGACCTCGATCGGCGAGCAGATCAAGACCCTGTTCGGCATGGGTGGCGCCCTCGCCGGACCGGTCACCGCCTACGTCTACGACTGGAACATCCTGCCGCTCGGCCAGGCATTGTGGTTGAAGGAGCTCGAGACCTACATCGACTATCCACCGATGCAGGACGCCGAGACCTACAACCTGACGCAGGTCATCGAGCAGGTGAAGAAGATCCACACGGCCAGCCACGCCGGCGAATAGGCCTGACTGGGTGGCAAGGCGGGCGCCCTCCCCTCGGGGCCGCCCGCCTCTCCTCCAACCGATCCCGCGCCCACGCCGTGGGGTTTCCAATGGACCTATCTACCCAGCCGGCGCCGGATGACGCTCGCCGCTGCGCAACATGGCTCGGGGAGACAGGATGCGCAGTTCGGATGATCGGGCACGGGTATTGTTCAGCTATGTCGATCTCGTGAGCTGGGTGATGCGCCCATCTGCTGGAGGCCGTCCTGGCGATCGCAAATGAGGCGCTTGCCGGGCTTTCGCCGATTTTCGCCAAGCTCTACGCGCCGCCGGGCCGGCCGGGCCCGCACGCGGCTCCGCGGCATTGAACGAACGCGCCGTCCGCACATTGAGCAAAATATGGACAGTCTGAGCCGGTCAATACCCGACGGCTCTCAAAGCCCTCGACGCCCGTGACGTTTGTGCCCGGCACCATATAAGCGCATAGGTCGATGTGAAATGGCGGGGGCAAACGGCATGCGAGGGGTGACGATAAGAAACCGCCGTTGCGGATCGCGCCCCGACCAGTGGTCGCCTCCTTCATTCGGGGGCCGATCTACGGGTCTGGCCGGCTTGCTACTGGGCCTGCTCCTGCTGGCCGTAGGCCCGGCATATGCCTGCGGGCCCGACAGCGACTGCGCTGTGGCCGGCGGTGTCTATCGGGTGCGGGCGCCAGCCGGCTGGGACGGCCGGTCGCCACTACCGACCGCGGTCTTCTTCCACGGCTGGCAGGGCTCCGCCGCCGCCGTCATGGCGGACGAGAGGATGGGCCGAGCCCTTTCCGAACGCGGCGTGCTGCTGGTGGCTCCGGACGGGATCAAGGGCGACTGGTCATTCCCTAATTTGCCGTCCCATGCCCGGGATGATCTGGCGTTCGTGGACGCGGTGCTCGAGGATGTGCAGCGCCGATATCCTGTTGATCGGTGGCGGCTGTGGGCGACCGGCTTCTCCATCGGCGGCTCGATGGTTTGGTACCTTGCCTGTCAGCGCGCTCGGGCCTTTGCGGCGTTCGCGCCCATTGCCGGTGCGTTCTGGCAGCCAATGCCAACGAAGTGCCCCAGTGGCCCGATGAACCTGTCGCACATCCACGGCCTGACCGATGCGACGGTGCCGTTGGAGGGGCGGGAACCGGATCCCGGCTTCGTGCAGGCGGATGTGTTCGCTGGCATGGCCGTGCTTCGCGCCACCGATGGCTGCACCTCGGCCCCGACACGCTTCGTGACCGTTGGCGCGCTCGTCTGCCGGATCTGGGAAGGCTGCACGAGCGGGCGCGTCCTTCGTCTGTGCCTTCACCCCTACGAGCACGACATGCGCGCGGACTGGATCGTCGACGCCTGGACCTGGGTTCAGTCCCTACCGCGCTAAAGAGAATACGATTTGCTATAGCACCCCCTAACCCGAGCATGTGCCTTCGCGGGCCGCCGCGCTGTCCGTCTTTTGCTCAAAATACGGACAGTCAGCTTCGGCCTCGCTATGGGGTCGTCGTGGCCTGGGCGCGGAGCCTTGCCGCTTCCTCGGTTTACCCGAGCTTGTCGAGTATCGTGGCATAGTTGCTTCGTACTTCGATCAGGTCGGGATGGCCGGGGGGTAGGGTCTTCTCGAGGATCGTGATGGCACGCTTGTAGAGCGGCGCGACCTCGGGGTAGCGGCCCGAGGCCAAGCAGAGTAGGGCGAGATTGCTGAGCGGGATGGCGAGGTTGGGATGGTCGGAGCCAAGCGCCTTCTCATCGATCGCGAGGGCGCGCTCATAAAGAGGCTCAGCCTCGGCGTAGCGGCCGCTGTCCTGGTAGAGTAGGGCGAGGTTGTTGAGCTGGATGGCAATGGAGGGATGATCGGGGCCGAGTTGTCGGGCGTCAGAGCCCATGAGACATTGTGGCATGGGCTCTGACGCCCGACAAACAGAGTCCAGTTGTGAACGGGGGCAAATCGAGGGCAACGTCACCGGCTGCCGGTTCGCTCCGACGCGGACCATTCATGTCCAGGACCTCGACCTCGTCTTTGATCAAACAGGATCCTTTACAGACCGGAGCAATCCTCTATAATTGATTCCTTTTCGAGACGGCTGGTCGAAAATAAACTGACCCTCGAGCTGCTCGGCTATTCGAGGCGCCCCCTAGGGAGGTTCCAAATGCGAAAGCTCTGGATTTTTGTGGCGATTGCTCCGCTTGCTCTCGCGGCCGGTTGCGCCACCAATGGCGACATCGATTCAGTCCGCCAGGAGATCGCCAGCGTTCGCGCTACGGCGGAGGCCGCCGACCAGAAGGCGGCGGCTGCGCAGGCTACCGCCGAAAAGGCTGCAACCGACGCCTCCCACGCGGCTTATTACGCCCAGATGACAAACCAGAAGATGGATCTGATACAGAAAAGCCAGCACAAATAGTCCCGGCCGCACATCCTTCATCGCCGCCGGCCGAGATCAGCCGGTGACTGTCGGAACTCTACTCTAAATCTGCAAACATTATACCTGGTATTACCCGGATGGCTTTGCGTTGCTGGCATTGACAGTGGTCCTCTGAACATGGCAGTCAACGGAAGGACCGCTCAAAGCCGCGAGCATGATGGTACTGGCGTCTCCTCTTGCCCTTGGCCAAGGTAAATCTGCGTTACCGGTGGATGCAGGGAGATCTTCGACTTCGCGCTCAGCGATGCCGAGATGGGCGAGATCGCGGCCCTGGGAGGGTCGGCCGGCCGGGTGGTCAACATGGCCGGCGTGGCCCCGGCCTGGGACTGATCGCTGTCACTCAGCGGTGCTCGCCGCTCATCGCCACGAGCTGGTAGGCGCTGCCCGTCCGAGGCGATGCGACCCTAGATCGGCTGGACGATCGGGTCGGCCACGGGAGGGCCGGGCGCAACGAGCGAGTCCCCGCCGGCGGTCAGCGGTGCTTGGCGAATTGAGCGTCATCGGCATCTCTCTGTCGACGGATGCGACAACGACCTCTTTTCGATGAGAGGATCCTATCGAGCGCTGCGCCATGCGGAGCTAACCTGGATCAGTAGCCAGCGCATCAGCCGCCCTGGCGGCGATCAGCCGGCGGCAAGCCGGCCGGACACGAGCAGAAGCGCGCCACCCAGAGCTACGGCGACCCCGACAATGCCGTAGAGCATCGTCTGGCTCGTGAACCGCCCGGTCAGCGTATTGGAGATCTGATCCAGCGGCGCCTGCGCGGCATTGTAGGCAAAGCCCAGGAGAACGATGCCGTCGAGGACAAGAACGATCCCGACGATCCGATATAGGCCCACCATACCCTCTCCCTATGCGCCACGCCGTCGTGCCACCGACGTCGAGACGGACCCGGGCAGACCCCGAGGGCGCATCATGGCCGAGCGCCCGGCTAGCGGCGCTAACCTCGATCAGCCGCTCGCCACCGATGCCGCTGCGGCGAGCCTCAGCTCGGCAGCAGCGGCCGGTTCTGGTCCAGATAGCCACTGTGCCATTCGGCCAGCGCCTTCAGGCCCGTCAGATCGTGGACCTCGACCCGGCCACCGCGGAACGTCAGCAGGCGGCGCTCGCGGAGCTGCCGCAGGACGCGGTTGATGTGGATGGCGCTCAGCCCCAGCGCATCCGCCAGGACACACTGGCTCAGCGGGCAGGCGTAGCCGTCGTCGGCGCCGAGCCCGACGAGCTGGAGGCGCTGGCCGAGCTCGATGAGAAAATGGGCGGTGCGCACGAGCGCGCTGCGGCGCCCGATGCCCACCAGATGCTCGACCACCATCGCCTCGTCCCGCGATGCGGCCCACAGGATCGCTGCCGCCAGTCGCGGGTGGCGCTGAAAGCCCTCCAGCATCTGCCGGGCCGTGACCTCGGCCACGACGGCATCGGTGAGAGCGGAGAAGGAGTGATCGGAGGTCCGCATGAGCACGCTGCGCAGACCCATGACGTCACCCGGGATCGAGAAATCGATCACCTGACGGCCGCCGTCCGGCACCAGCTTGTAGGCGCAGGCCCAGCCTTCGATCAGGATGAAGGCCTGGTGGCCCGCCTGCCGCTCATGGACCAGGTCGGTGCCTGCGGCGACGGGCCGGCGCCGCGCCTCGAGATCGGCCAGGGCCGTCAGCTCGTCGCGGTCCAGCGGAACGAACCGCGACAGCTTCCTCACGAGCGCGCTCTCGGGCGCCACCATCGCCAAGCTCCTCACGTCAGACGAGCGCGATCATGGCCCGGCAGCTGTCGCTCCTCGTAGGACGCACGATCGGGCCCATGTCACGCTATCCTGGATCAGTATGGCACCGATCCCGATGGACTACACTGCGACGCATCATTACCAGTCTGTTGAAGAAGTCGCTGGTCATCGGGTGGCGGTCGTGATTCCCTGGTTTTGCAAACTGGGGAGGCGGGATGCGCGGGACGGACGATCGGTCGGGTGCATTGTTCAGCTATGTCGATCTCGTGAGCTGGGTGATGGCGGCCATCTGCTGGAGGCCATCCTGGCGATCGTGAATGAGGCGCTTGCCGGGCTTTCGCCGATTTTCGCCAAGCTCTACGCGCCGCTGGGCCGCCCAGCCCGCACGCGGCTCCGCGGCATTGAACGAACGCGCCGTCCGCACATTGAGCAAAAAACGGACAGTCTATCTCGACCCCGCTATGGGGTCTCCGTGGCCTGGACGCTCTGCACGTCGACGGCCCACACTTCCGCCCCGGACCCGTCCTCCAGCTCCCGATGTCGGCCGGGAGCATGTCCGGGCGCAGCAAAAACGACGTAGCGCCGGCGTGCCGTGCCGTGCTCGCGCATGCGGAGCAGATCCTTGACGAGCTTCTTGTTGTTGCGCGGATTAACCGCGGCGAATGTCTCCGCCTGAACCTCGTTTAGCGCGATACTGTCGAGATCAAAGCCCGGCTCTGTGCCAAGGTTCAGGCGGAAGCCCAGGGCCTCGGGGTGCCGCGCGATCAGCAGCCGAGCGGCCTGGAGCCCCACAAGGAACGTCCAGGTCTGGTTGATCTGCTCGACGATGTTGAGCGCCCGATCCTGTAGCGGGTGCCGCCCGATCTGCATGAACTTGGCCTGCCAAAGCACGTCGAGGCCGCTGCCCGTCAAGCCCCTCAGTGCGGCCGCGGCTTGCTCGGCGGCGGCGATAACACGACCTTCCAGGGCCGCGATCTCCGCCATGGTGCGCACCTCTATGCGGTCGATCGGCACGGGGGCGGTCATCGGGCTCTCCTGGCGCGGCGTAGCGCGGCGCGCACGTGGCGGCGGGTGAGGGGATCGCCATCCTCCATCACGTCGAGGCTCTCGTGTATCCGACGAGGATGCGCTTACCGTCCGCTTCCTGGTCAAAATACGGACAGTCTGAGGCGGCCCAAGGCCGAGGGTTATTGCTAGTGGGGCTACCGCCCTGAAAGGGTCCTGTTGCGAGTTGTGTTGGAATTGGCTGAGCACGCCTCCAGTGGCGGGAGTTGGTCGGGTCAGGCGGCGAGGTCAAGGGTGGGCGGTGCGGCGGGCTCGGCCAGGGTCTGCCAACCGTCGACCTTGCGCATGCTGATCTGGCCGGGGGCCAGCAGGGCCCAGAACAGCATGGCCGCGGTCTCGGCCGAAGGCAGGATGGTCTGCGTCTTGATCCGGCGCTTGAATTCTTCGTGCAGACGCTCGACGGCATCGGTCGTTCTGGCCGACTTCCATTGGCTGGCCGGCCATCGGGTGAAGGTGAAGAGGCGCTCGCGAGGAGGCTCTGCTCGCCCGCGTCGAGACGGTCACCCTGTTCTGCCGAGTTATTCCGGCGCAGAAAGCCCGGATCGTCCGCGCGCTGCGCAGGCGCGGGCACGTCGTGGGCTATTTGGGCGACGGCATCAACGACGCCCCGTCGCTGCATGCCGCCGATGTTGGCCTCTCGGTGGACGGCGCCGCCGATGTCGCCCGGGACGCGGCGGCGATGATTTTGCTCAGGCCCGATCTGGGCATTCTGGCCGAGGGTGTGCGTGAGGGGCGGCGCACCTTCACCAACATCATGAAGTATGTGATGATGGGGACCAGCTCGAACTTCGGTAACATGTTCTCGATGGCCGGTGCGGCGCTGATCCTGCCATTCCTACCGATGCTGCCCGTCCAGGTCCTGTTGAACAACCTGCTCTATGATCTTTCGGAGATCCCGATCCCGATGGATCGGGTCGACCCCGAGATGGTGACGCTCCCGCGCCACTGGGACATGCGGTTCGTGCGCGACTTCATGCTGGTTCTGGGGCCGGTTAGTTCGGCTTTCGACTTCCTCACCTTCGGGATTCTGCTCTGGATCTTTCACGCGGGCCAATCGCTGTTCCAGACCGGGTGGTTCATCGAATTGATGGCGACACAGGTGCTGGTGATCTTCATCATCCGGACCCGGGTCTTTCGGCATAAAGGTACGCAACGCGACACGGCGGGTCAGGGCTGGAGCAGTTTGTGCCCTGGCTCCTTGAGGGCTCCGTCCGCCCGGACATAGTGGTAGAGGGTGGAGGCGGGGATACCGCCGAGCTCGGCGCAGATGGACGGGATGGAGCGCTCGGTGTCAGCCATGAGGTGCTGGGCGTAGCGCAGCTTGTCGGCGGTCATGACGCGGGGCCGCCCGCCCTTGCGGCCCCGGGCGCGGGCGGCCTTGAGGCCCTCTCGGACCCGTTGGCGGATCACGTTCCTCTCCATCTCGGCGAAGGCGGCCTGGATCTGGAGGAAGGCGCGGCCTGCGGGCGTGGTCGTGTCCATCGGTGAGTTGATCGCCCGGAAGGCGATACCGCGCTCGGCGAGGGCGTCGATCAGGACGACGAGTTCACCGGCAAGGCGTCCGAGGCGGTCGAGGTCGAGCACGACGAGCGTGTCGCCGCGGCGCAGGTGGTCGAGGCAGGCCTCGAGCCCGGGCCGCTCGGCCTTGGCGCCCGAGGCACAGTCCTCGAAGATGCGCTCGCATTCCACCTGGGCCAAGGCGTCGAGCTGGCGGTCGAGGACCTGCTTGTCCTCGGTGGTCGAGACCCTCGCGTAGCCGATCAGCCCCATCGCGTCCGCCTTCCTCCTGGCTTGGGCCCACCTCGCCCGTGACGGCCATTGCGGACGTCACGACAAACGTAGCGCACGACCCCATTTCTGTGCAGAGGTTTCTCCGGGTTTGTCGTGGGGTGATCGGCTTTGGGCTGGTGGTCAGAGCATCCCGCGGCGCAACCCGCGACAATCACCTGTTTGTCGCGGGCCGGAAGTGGTGGTGAGCTGGGCGACGTTCGACCGCTCCCGCAGCGAGCGAGGCGCGACGAGGGCGCGTGCCGGAGCGGCGGGAGCGGGCGATGCCGAGACTGCGCATTCTCAGCGCCACCGAGCGCGAGGCCTACGACCGGCCCCCGACGATGAACACGACCGAGCGGCGCCGGGCGTTCGACCTGCCCTCCTCACTGGTCGAGCTCGCCGGAATGGTCCAGGACCCGCAGCAGCGGATCGGCCTCCTGGTCAGCGCTGCCTACTTCGGCGTTGCGAAGCGCTTCTTCGCGCCTCGCCACTACCGCGAGCGCGACGTCGCTCATGCCGCACGCCGGCTTCGCCTCCCCGAGGACGCGTTTGAGGCTGGCCGCTACCCAGCCCGTGCCCGGCAACGCCACGAGATTGCGATCCTCGAGGCGCACGGCATGCGCCGGTTCGATCGCGCGAGCGAGGCCGCGCTGACCGTCGACATCGATGCCATGGTCGCGACCCACCTGCGGCCCAAGCTGATCTTCCTGCGCTGCCTCGATCTCTTGGGCCAGCGGCGCGTCCAGCTTCCCAGCGAGCATCGGCTGACGGCGCTGATCGCCTCGGCGATGGCACAGCGCAAGCGGCAGCTGGTCGAGCGCGTCGAGCAGTTGCTGACGCCCGAGCTACGCGAGGTGCTGGACGGCCTGCTCGCGCCGGGCGATGGAACGCACGGCAGTGGCGACGGTCCGGACGACACTGACGAAGGCACCAACAGCGGCAAGCGTGCCCGCCTGACCCTGCTCAAACGGCTGACCCAGTCGACCGGGCCGAAGGACGTGCGCTCGCGCGTCGCCCATCTGCTCGAGGTCAAGGCGGTCCACGACCGGCTTCGCGACGTCCTGCCGGCGATCGGGCTGGGACGCGAGGGCATCGCCTATTTCGCCGGCGGCGTCATGCGCGCCCGCCTCTCGCAGCTGCACCAGCGCTCCGATCCCGACCGGCACCTGCACGCGATCGCCTTCATCGCGCACCAGTACGCGAGGCTCCAGGACAACCTGGTCGACACGCTGCTGACGAGCGTGCAGGCGCACCTCAACGCCTGCCGGCGCGAGCACAAGGAACTGTGCTACGCGCAGCGCCGCGAGCGCGACGAGCGCTTGGTCGGACTGGTGGATGCCGTCGACCGGACCGTTCAGGGGGTCGCGGAGCGGCTGGACACGTTGGAGCGGGCGACGACGATCGTCCACGAGCAGGGTACGGACGATGCTGACAAGCTCGCACGCCTGCGGATGCTGCTTCCCGCCGCCGACGCGACCGCCGGCGACTGTACCATCGACAGTCCTGGCGGCACTTCTGCCTTCGGCAGGGTGATCGACGACGTCCAATCGTCGGCGGACGCGAGATCATCGGTGGGCGAGCTGCGCCGTGCACTCGCGGGCGCGGCGTCGGGCGCAGACTACAACGCCGTCTTGGAGCGCCGCTCGGTCCGGCTGCAGAACAAGGTCAGCCCCATCCTGCGCGTGATCGCGCTGCATGGGGACAAGGCCTCGTGCGACCTCACCCGGGCCCTCGACCACTTCCGCGAGCGCGATGGTGCGATCGGTGCGGGCGCGCCGCACGCCTTCCTCGATCCCGACGAGCGCCGTGCCGTGGTCGTGAACGGCGCGGTCGCGCGCGTCTCGCTTTACAAGGCACTCTTGTTCGCCCACGTCGCACGCGCCATCAAGGCGGGCACCCTCAACCTCGAGGGCTCGATCAAGTACCGCCCGCTCGACGACTACCTGATCGACAGGGAGCGCTGGACCCGCGAGCGCGATGCCCTCATTGAGCGAGCGGGTCTCGCCGATCTCGCCGACCCGGCCCGCGTGCTCGCCGGGCTCGATGACGCGCTGCACCGGCAGTACGCGACGACCAACGGGCGCATCTCGGATGGCGCCAACCCCTTCTTCCGCCGCTCCGCTCGCCACCGCTTCACCATTGCCACGCCCGCGACCGAGGACGCCGAGGCGGACGCCGAGCCGCTCTGGCCACTCTTGCCGGGCCGGCACGTCGTGCCCTTGCCCGAGGTGCTCGCCACCGTGAACCGCCACGCCGGCTTCTCGGCCGAGTGCCGGCCCTGGCAGCAGACCCGTCAGCACGGGGTCGGCGATCGGGCGATCTTCGCCGCCGTGATGGGGTTGGGCTGCGGCATCGGTATCCCGCGCATGGCGCGCATCGCCCAAGGGGTGTCCAAGGGCGAGCTCGAGCGGGCGGCAGGCTGGCATCTGTCGCTCGACAACGTGCAGGCCGCCAACGACCGGATCGTGCGCCTGTCGGCCAGCCTCGATCTACCGGAAGTCTATCGCCGTGATCCCGAACGCTTGCATACCGCCAGCGACGGTCAGAAGTTCGCCGTGCGCCGAGCCTCGCTCAACGCCAATCACTCGTTCAAGTACTTCGGCAAAGGCCAGGGGGTGAGCGCCTACACCTTCATCGACGAGCGCCAGCTGCTGTGGCACTCGCTGGTGATGAGCGCGGCCGAGCGCGAGAGCGCTTACGTCGTGGACGGCCTGATGCGCAACGATGTGGTGCGCAGCGACATCCACTCGACCGACAGCCACGGCTACGCCGAGGCGATCTTCGCCGTCACCCACCTGCTCGGCATCTCGTACGCTCCGCGCATCAAGAACATCGGTGACCAGACGCTCTACGGGTTCCGCTCGCGCAATGGCGATGATCGATCGGGATGGGCCATCGCGCCCGACAAGCCTGCGCGCGAGGACCTCGTCCTCACCCGCTGGGACGACGTGCTGCGCCTCGTCGCCACCGTCAAGCTGAAGGAGGCGACCGCCTCGGACATCTTCCGCCGCCTCAACTCGTACGCCAAGCAGCACGAGCTCTACCGCGCCCTCAAGGCGTTCGGGCAGATCATCAAGACGCTGTTCATCCTGCGCTACGTCGACGAGATCGAGCTGCGTCAGGCGATCGAGCGCCAGCTCAGCCGCGTCGAGCTCGCCCATCGCTTCACCCGCGACGTCGCCGTCGGCAACCCGCGCGAGTTCGAGCAGACCGACAAGGAAAACCAGGAGGCCGCCGAAAGCTGCAACCGGCTGATCAAGAACGCGATCATGTGCTGGAACTACCTGTACTTCGAACACCGCCTCAGGGCGATCGCCGACCCCGCCGAGCGCCAAGCCCTCGTCGACACGATCGGACGCCACGCCATGATCAGCTGGCGCCACGTCAACATGCTCGGCGAGTACGACTTCTCCGACGAACGCCTCAGGGACTCCTTCGGACTACGTCCCCCAGCACCGGTCGCATGACACCCGACCGTGTCGCGTTGCGTACCTTTATGCCGAAAGACCCATCATGGTCTCCTCCTCTTTGCACAGACAGTGGCCGCGACGGGCGCCGGGCTCGGAACGGTCTACGCAGCCCTGGCGGCGCTAGCCTTGCTGCGTTTCGCGGAGCGTCTCCCGGTCTACAGTTCTTTGAGACACCGCTTTGCGGGTAGGCAACCGCGAGGAGGTGGGAGATGGACGAGGATGTTGGGGCGGGCGTGGGCGCGGCGGAGCGCGCCCGGCACGCTGGCGGAGCCGGGCCCACGTCGGAGCCACGGCGGCGGATGTCGGCAGGGCGCCGGGTCGAAACGCCACTGACCCAGGCTTCTTGGATCACCGCCACCAGGGCCTTCTCCGACGTCTTGCGGGGCTCGAGAAAGGGCGGGAAGTAGCTGCCCTGCCGCAGCTTCGGGATCCGCAGCTGCAGGCTGCCCAGACGCGTATCCAGCGTCCGGTCCCGGTAGCCGTTGCGGTAGGTCGTACGGTCACCGGACCGTTCGTGCCGGCCGGCGCCGATCACACCCTCCACGTCGGTCTCCATCAGCAGCTGGACGACCGCCTCGGCCACGCTGCGCAGAAAGTCGCCATCGCCGGCTTTTGCCAGCAGATCGGCCAGCGGTAGTCTGTCCTCGGTCATCGGGTCCTCTCGGCCTTTGGGTGAGGCGTCGCAACTCCACCTTAGCCAGCCGATCCGATGGCCACCTCAGCCTACACCCTCATGGGCTCCGAATTCCCACCACTCCCGCGGACGCTACCCAGAGCGCGGCCATGCCCATGGCCGCTTAAGCCCAGAGCCGTGTCTCATGACTGTGGACCGGTACAGCAGTGAAGCTGCGGCCGACGAATCAGAGTATGATCATCCCTCGCACGGCCGGCTCGATTGCGCGTCACAAGAGGACGTCATCCAAGCCGTGGGAAGATCCGGCGAGCCGAGTCCGAGCATGCCTTCAACCTAGTGCGAGCAGGAGCCGAACATGAACACCGAAAATCCCGGCGAAGACAAAGACGCCGCTCGCCGCGAGCAGTTGCTCCAAGCAGCGCGACGTGGGGTGAGCGAGCAGGTTGTGGAGCTGCAGAAAGTCCTTACTCCGCTTGACGTAGCCGGCTTGCTGATAGGTGCGGCGGCGGGAATTATCACCGAAGTTCACGGGCCGGAACTGGCGCCGCAATATCTCCACGAGCTTGCGGAGGAGGTGATCAGCGACGACAATATCGCGAGTAGCGTCGAACGGGTATGACCTGCGCACGGTCCGAAGGCTACGATAACCCAGCAGCGATGAGCCAACCGCTCCGCCGGATGCAGTGCTGGTGAGGGATGCGCTCGCTCACACGGGCAGCATAGCCTTAGACCTACGTGAGCGGGCCGCGATCTGGTGGGTGGCGTCAATCCGAGATCGAGCGGGACAAGCATGGCGGGGGCCTTCTTGTAAGACCCTAGAGGGTGAATATATTGCGGCCTGAGTACGGCAGCCTTAACAGCCAGATGACTGGCGCGGCTAGCCCGCAACCTTCCGATCCAAGGGGGGCGCGCTATGAGCCAGGTTGTGAAGGATTTCATGGATCAGTGGCTACCGCAGAATGTTCACTTAAATCGATATTTATATGATGACCTTCTCGATCGAGAGGTGCACTCCCTTGCTCTTCAATGCGTGATTGATGCCCAAGCAGCCGGCGTCGCCCAGCAAGAGCTGGAGGAGGAGTTTGGCGATCTGTCCTCCTTCATGCGCGCGACACTCCAGCGCCTCGCGGATGAGAGCGCAGGAACGACTGATGAAGCGTCGCATCCCGCATAACGGGTATGCGGGCACCCGTCAGAAAAGTCTTGCAGCGCAGGACTCCTTTCGCGCTAGCTGTAGCGACGCGCATCAGCATACCGCCCAGGAGCCCATTCCTCGAGCTGGTCATGCCTCGAGCATAGCCTTTACCCCCGCCGTTGCCCCCGCTTCGGCGGGGGCTTTTTCATTTGTGGCGGTTGCCGCCGGGGCGAAGACGTCGGCGGTCGCTCCTTCAAACAGGCCGCAGATCTCGGCAGGCCGCCGTCCTTGATGCACGCGGCATGCGTCAGCCTGACGCCTTCATGCAGGGGGGCCATCGGCGGCGCGGGCTAGAAGCTTGCGGATCAACCGCACCAGCTCCCCCTCCCCGTAGGGCTTGCGCAGCATGGGCCCTTGAGCACAAAGATCGCCGGCCTTCTCTGCTGTCCTGGCAACGCCCGAGGTCAGAATGACCTTCACGGCAGGATAGTTTTGCCTCACCCAGGTGGCCAGCCCGAAGCCATCCATGCCGCCTGGCATGTGCACATCGCTGAACACGAGATCCACCGGGGTGGCGCTCGACAGCACCTCGATTGCCTCCGCCGCGTGGCTAGCCTCGACCACCTCATACCCGCAGGTTCGCAGGTACTGGGCGACCGCCATGCGGACGAGCACCTCGTCCTAGACCACGAGGATGCTCTGGGATGCGGCTGGCGTGGTGGTTTTCCTGACCGTCAAACCGCCCATACACTCGTCCTTTGGTTCTACTCCCTGATAGCGATGCAACATCGCTTTGGCTCGAAAGTTGCGTCCTTGGCGCGAGTGGAGGCAGGACGGAGCGTCCTTTGCCCGTCACGCTGGGTCGTGGCAGCAACACGGCAGCAATCCATCCATGAACGCCTCCCGCCCCGCGAGGGGTTGCCGCCTGATCGCATTCTGGCCGTAGCTGCTGCCACGACCCAGCGGCGTTGGTGGTGTGCCCGTAACCCATCAAGCCGGGGGATCTCACAATCTTGGGCGATGGCATGTCTCCGGGGGCCTTGTCCTTCCCACCACCACCGTCATTCTGGTGATGTCGGTAGAGCCAAGGCAGGCCGACAGGACCAAAGCGGGGGCGCGAACCATGGTTCCGGCACGGCAGCTCGCGGCATACGTCACCCTACCTCCGCTGGCTGCCGCCTCGATGGCCTTGATCGGGTGGATGCTGGACATTCAGGTGCTCACCTCCTTTCTGCCCGGCGCCCCTTCGATGAGGGCCAATACGGCGATTGGCCTGTTTGCGATCAGCCTGAGCCTGCTGCTGTTGTCAGTGCGGCGTTATCGCTGGAGCATGGCGCTGGCTGGCGTTTGCCTCGCGATTGGCGCCATCACTATTGCCGAGTGGCACGAGCTCGTACGCTTCTCGATCGACCAGTCCGTGCTGGCCGATCGGATGACGCTGCCGCCAATCCCACCCGGGAGGCCGTCCGAGGCGATCGCGGTGCTGCTGGTCCTCATGGGCGGCGCCATCATGCTCCTGGTGAGCCGGCGTCGCGCTGCGTGCCGCGCAGCCGAGGTGCTGGCGGTTCTCGTGTTGGCCGCAGCCTGGTTCGCAACGAGCTGCTATCTCTACAACATCAACGTCACAGGCAGCCTGAAGCCGGTGGCCGCACTGGCCCTGCCCACCGCGCTGAGCTTCGTCTGCCTTGCCGCAGCTCTGCTGCTCATGCGCGGACGGGACGGCTTTTTCGGGTTTCTCTTCGAGGGCGGTTCTGGCGCGAGGTTCGGCCGGCGCATGATGCCCGCCGTGATCCTGGTGCCGATAGCCATCGGGCTCGCGATCAAGGCGTCACTCTGGGCCGGGGTAATGCACGAGGTCACCAGCCTCGCCGCCAGCACCGTGGGCTTCACCGTCGTCCTCAGCCTTCTTCTGGCGCTGTCCGGGAGCCGGATCGACGTCGCCGACCGCCGCCAGAGAATAGCTGCCCGCCGTCTGCAAATAGCCAACGCCCGGCTCGAGCTACGTGTCGAGCGCCGCACCCGGCAATTGGTGAAGGCCCGCAACGAGGCAGAGCGGGCACGCCAGGCAGTGACGGACTTTCTGGCGGTGATGAGCCATGAGATCCGTACGCCGCTGACGGCGGTGCTGGGAATTGCCGACCTGCTCTCGGTCGAGGCGCAGAGCGATCGGCAACTGCGCTATGTGCGGCTGATCAGCGGCTCCGGCCAACAGCTTCTGGCCGTGATCAACGACATCCTCGACTTCTCGCGGCTTACTGCTGGCAGGCTCGAGCTGGAGCGGATCCCCTTCGTCGTGGATGGGCTGCTCGAGGAGGTGGTCTCACTCATGTCGCCGCGCGCGCAAGAGAGCGGCGTGCCGTTGCGCATCGAGAAGGCGGCAAGTGTGCCGCCGGCCCTTATCGGCGATCCGACCCGGATCAAGCAGGTGCTCCTCAACCTCGTGGGCAATGCGCTCAAATTCACCGAGCACGGCATCGTGAAGGTCCACATCACCCATGAGCCGGGGCAGGCTCCCGGTAACCCGCCGATCACGCGCTTCGCCGTCGCCGACACCGGGGTCGGGATCAGCGAGGCGCAGCAGGCTCAGCTGTTTCAGAACTTCGTGCAGGGCGACAGCTCGACCACGCGCCGCTATGGCGGCAGCGGATTGGGCCTCGCCATCTGTAAGCGGCTGGTCGAGGCCATGGGCGGTCGAATCGGCGTCGAGAGCCGACTGGGCGAGGGTAGCCGGTTCTGGTTCGAGCTGCCGCTTGCCGTATGCACCAGTCCGGTCGAGGCACACCCTAAGACCCTCGTCCGCTCAGCCGCACGACCCTTGCGGGTTCTTCTGGCCGAGGATGTCGAGGTCAACCGCGAGCTGATCCACGAGGTGCTGAGCCTGCAGGGCCATCAGGTGACGACGGTTGTCGACGGTGCCGCAGCCATTGCAGCGGTACAGGGGGAGAGCTTCGATGTCGTGCTCATGGACATTCAGATGCCGGTCATGGACGGCGTCGAGGCAACCCGCCGGATCCGTGCCATGCCGCCGCCACAGGGTACCATCCCGATCATCGCGCTCACCGCCAACGTCATGGAGAGCACGCGCCGCAGCTACTTCGAGGCCGGCATGAACGACTGGGTCATGAAGCCGATCGCATGGGAGCGATTGTTCGAGTTGCTCGACCGCTACGCAGGCGGCGAGGCACCAAATACCTCCGGGACCACCCAACCGGTCATTCCGCGGCAGCACCGCGACGTGCCGACCTCAACCAGCCCGGTATCTTCTCCGCGATTGCTCCAGGTCGCCCTCGTCAACCGCGCAACCATTCGTCGGCTGCGAGCCATGCTGCCGGCTGCCAGCATCGGGCCGAGGCTTGACCGCGTTCTGGCCAATGCCGCGCGTGCGGCCGAAGAGCTGCCTGACCTAGCGGCCGATGAGATCCTCCTGCGCGCCCATAGCCTGCGCGGCACGGCCGGCTCCTACGGCTTCGACGAGATCAGCCGCATCGCTTCCCTCATTGAGGATAGTGCCAAAGCCGGCACGGACATCGGATCGGCAATCGCATGCCTGTCCGAGACCGTGATCGCCACGCGCAAGGAGCTAGACGCGCTCCTGGCGGAGACCAATCGTTCTCCTTAGCCTCCCCTTTCCTCCTCGCCCTGACCGTCCACCTCGAGCCTGCTGCCGTCCTCGCCGCACAAGAGCCGCGCGCTGGGCGGTGAGGCGTAACCGTCCGGCGAATACCGCGGGCTTGGCGCTGGGCGGCGACCTTCGGCCGGGCCTTCAGGCGGTGCTGCGGGTGGCGGCTGAAGCGACTGGCGGGTGCCAATTCCAGGGCAGGAGACCGGTCAGCGCGGCGACCGGCAGACTGGCGATCCGCTCGAGGACGTCGGCGATCTATGCCGCGAGCTCGGCGTCACCCGCCAGACCCTCTGCAGGCATGTCGGACTTGCCGGCGATCTCCGCGAAAACGGGCGAAAGCTGCTGCAGCGGCCACGCCGATGATCCCGGCTCACCACGGAACGTGTTGACGGTTCTCGCCCGTTTCTGCCAACCGAACCATTAAGGTCGAGGATGTGCTCGCAGGGAAGGTGCTCGAGCCCGGAGATCTCTCAGGGCTTGACTGGCTGCTAGGGCAGGTGTTGCGCCATCCTCGTCATTGGCCGAGAGGTCCGGCTACCGGGCCACCCCACGGTTTGTGGTGCTCTCCAGACCGTCCAATGGCATCGCCATCTTCGGCGAGTTCCTGATTCTGCCACGCCGGGCAGGGGAGGGGGGCCGACCATACGCTGGCCGGCGCCAACGATGGCGGTGCCGGATATGAGGAAGTTGGGGACCGCACCGCCATCGAGGATGAGGTCGCGTTCTAAGCCAGCCCGCGACGCTCCTGTCCCACGGCCCGGTGCGATCCACGACCGTTGGTACGGGGACAGGAGTGATGGGGCACTGTCATTCGGCCCCGTCTCTGGTCTTGGCGCTCACAATCCGAGCGATAGTGCCGATATGCTGGCCGCTGCTTCCTACCCTGATGGCGCCGGTCCTATTGCCGACGTCGTTGGGCCGCTGCTTCCCGCTCAATCACGCGAAGCGCTTGGCCAAGCGCGCGTATGATGTGGTGGGGCTGGCCGGTCGCTATCGCCAAGCGAATGGCCTCTGGCTCGATAGGGAGATTTTCGATGACCTGGATCACCGGCTCGCCGAGCACCCTCTCCTCGATGAGGCGCAGCAGACGGCGGCTGAGGGCAGTACGCGCACAGCGATGACCCGTGGCGGCCGGGCCACGGTGCAACAGCAGCCACCTGAACGCGTGGCGGCTTTTCTCCGGCAGCAACCGGAGCTGCTGTCTCAGCTTGATGCGAGATTCGGCCCCAGTTGCCGCCTCACTCTGCTCAGGCTGCCACGACCTGCGGTGCAGGATGCGCACGGCGCACATCGATCAGCGAGAGATCGAGAGGCTTCAGGTCCGCGACCCTCAGGAAGTCGCCCAGCGTCGTGCCGGTCGCCGCGCTGTCGGGGTTCGGCCCGCCATGCCCGCTCTGCAGGTCGCCGAGGTCGACCGTCCTGAAGTCGATGCTGAAACGGGTCTTGCCGGCGCGGTTCGGCGCCGTGGCGTGCAGGTGACAGCCTGAGAAGACCATCACGTCTCCGCCACGACCGGCAATCCGGAACTCGCCCGCGGCGTTGATCCGAGCCTTTGGTAGAGGGTGCGGCCTGGCGTCAGCCTTCACCTGCTGGGCTGCCTGATGGCGCGCGTTCGCGACCCAGTCGTCATAGTCGAAGCCCGCCGAGCCGTTCGGCACGGCCTCGCGGAAATAGCGCGGGAACATCGACATCGCGCACTCCGGCGGGATGTCGAACACGGGCAGCCAGAAGTTCACCAGGGCCACGGGATGAGCATACCAGGTGTCGCGATGCGCCTTGTAGGCGTAGCTCACGCCGGAGGTCAGGAAGTCGTCGCTCGGCACCACCCGCAGGCGGGGCAGGTCGTAGTAGGTCCGCATCGGATCGCAGCCGAAAGCGATGAGGAACTGCTGCATCAACGCCTTCGTCCGCTGACCGTTGGTGAAGGACGACTTCAGCGGGCCGGCGCGCTTGATGAATTCCTCGACAGAAATCTCGTACTGGGCCTTCTCCGGGTCGTGGGGCGCGAAGGCCTCACGGATCATGGAGCCGGCGTGCTCGCACAGGCCCAGCAGGGCAGGCAGGGCGTTGTAGATTAGTATGTCGCCCCTGAAGACACGCTGCCGCCTCGTCTCGTCGTCGTAGCTGGGATTGAGCTGGATGCCTATCATCGACATGCCCCGTTGGCTGAGTGGTGCTTGCGGGTGGCGCGGACGGTCTGCTCGGCCGACGGTTTGCCCGCAGCGGTCTCACGCCGGATGCCGGGGATGGAGGGCTCATCGTCACCACGAAGGAGTGCAGATGAGCCAGAGATCCTCCGCTCCTCAACCATGCCAGAATGTCTCATGGGCTCTGACGCCGGACAGCGACCCCTAGTCGGGATCGTTTGCTCCAGGCGGCGGAGACGCCGGTCGATCTCCCCAAAGCGGCGGTCGAGCTCCTCGACATGCATGTAGTGCGGGGCGGGCCGCCTATCGCTGAAGAACCGCCGCACCCGCGGCTCGTATTCCAGACCACCCTCCCGGAGCCGCTGCACCACGAGGCGGAAGATCTCCTCCTGCGCCTTGGTGAGCTTCAGGTTGACCTGCCGCCTCTCGTGGGAACGTAGGGTCATTGGGCATGGCCTCCGGAGAAGACACACGGAACCAATGCGGGCCGGTGGCGATGCCACCGCTAAACTCGCCGAAAGTGCGACTTTCAAATTGCCAGCGCTCCCACCCCTCTATAACTTCGCTAGCGGATGCCTAGGCATGCACGTTGGAATTGGGTCTGTCAAGCGGACGTGTTCCCCGGCCGGTTCGCTTGGTCGCCTCTGGATCGGGTGGGTGAGATGGAACGCGATTTCTTCTTGATCTCATAGGCAATTCTGATCTTCTTTGCGCTGAGACCCTGATCATGAGCTTTCTGCCATCAAGATTGGTTGTAGATAAATTTTATAATCTTACACTTTGTCCTCTGTTGGTCTTGCGGGGAGTCCGCTGGGTTCATAGCGTGGTCTTGGCATCGTCGGCGAGCCGTCGATCGGTGGAGCCCCCGACGTCGCGTGGTCGATCTGGCATGGAGCACAACCAGAGTGCGCACGGGCTCCGGATCGAGGGAGCCAAAAGGCCGGCCCAGCCCGTGCGGAAGCGCCGACTGCGCACCCTCTTCGTTATCCGGCGGCGCTATCGTCTTGCAGGCTGGCTTGCCGCTCTTGGTGGAGCGTGCATTGGCATCGCTCTCGTGAGCGTACCCTATCAGGCGACGATCGCCGCCGGCCAAGAGCCTTCCGTTGGCTTCTTTGCTCCCGCGGTTGCGATCGTCGCTGCGGCCGCCTTTGCGCCGTGGATGGCCGTCAGGCTGGCTTGGCGCCGAAGCCTGCGGCGCCACTTCTGGGAGTGGCAGTAGGGCGCACGCCCCAAGGCGTGACACAAGCGAGTGCCGTGAGGTTTCTCGAACTCCTATAGATAGGCAGGGCGGAGACGCACGGCCGCGCCGCCGAACCCAACCGGCGGGGTTTTCGCGTGTGCGCTCTCGTGAGAGGCTCTCTTTCGAGGTGGACTGTGGTGGACGGGTTGCGCGCCGCGGGTGATTGCAGCAAGGTCGGCGGCAACGGAACGGGTGCGACGAGGGCAGGGAGGTAGGCAGGCATACCTGCCGGCGCGCCGGCTGCCGAGGGCATTGACGGTGTGCGGTCGTTTTCTTCTGCGAGCCTCTCCTGAGGCGATCATCCGCGCTTTCGAGGTCAGTGAGCGGCCGAACCTGCGGGCGCGCTACAACGTGGCACCCACTCAAACGGTGCCGATCGTGCGGCGCAAGCAGGAGGACGAGGGGCGTGAGCTCGTGTTGGTGCGCTGGGGGCTCATCCCCGTGTGGGCCAAGGATACCTCGATCGGCAACAAGCTCATCAATGCCCGCGCCGAGACCGTGGCGACCATGCCGTCCTTCCGCTCGGCCTTCCGCAAGCGCCGCTGCCTCATCCCGGCAGACGGCTTCTATGAATGGAAGAAGGTCGATGGTGGGAAGCAGCCCATGCTCATTCAGCGCAAGGGCGGTGACCTCTTTGCCTTCGCGGGCCTATGGGAGTGGTGGAAGGGTCCGGAGGGACCGGTCGAGAGCTGCACCATCATCACCACCGAGCCCAACGCCGTCACGGCACCGATCCACAACCGGATGCCGGTGATCCTCGATCCTGCCGACTATGACCGATGGCTCGATGTCGAGCTGATCGGTGTTGCAGAGCTGCTGCGGCCCTGTCCTGCTGACTGGCTCGAGGCCTATCCTGTGAGCCAGCGGGTCAACCGTCCCCAGAACGACGATGCCAGCCTGGCCGAGCCGTTGGCGGCCAGCTGAGGCCCGGTCTTGCTCCCCTACAAGATGACCGCGGCCAAGCTGCAATGGCCGATCCGGAGACCGGCGTCGGCGGCCAACTGTCTCGGATCGAATGCTCCAGCGTAAGCTTCCTCGAGCCGCGCCGCACTACCCCCTACCTCCTCATTTCACGCATGATAACGTCCTTTATCATGCGGGAGAATCGTGCTAGGGAAGGGGCCATGACACCTCTCGACCAGCTCCCCGCCATCATCCCGCCCAACGCCCTCGCCACCCCGGCCGACACCTCTATAGTGCCGGCGCTGATTGCCGACGTCGGCGAGCAAGCCGGGTGGCGCTATGTCGAGTTCTTCACCGCCAACATCCGCAACCCGCACACGCGCCGGGCCTACGCCCGCGCGTGTGGCCGCTTCTTCGTCTGGTGCGAGAATCGGGGCCTGACGCTCGCCACGATCCGGCCGTTCGACGTGGCGGCCTGGGTCGAGGAGCTGCAGGAGCAACACAAGGCGCCGGGCGTGAAGCAGCAGCTCGCCGCGGTGCGGATGCTGTTCGACTGGCTCATCATCGGCCAGGTGGTGCCGGCGAACCCGGCCTCGGCCGTGCGCGGGCCGAAGCACGTCGTGCGGACCGGTACGACGCCGGTGCTGGACGGCAAGGAATGGCGCCGGCTGCTCGACAGCATCCCGACCGGGACGGTGCGCGATCTGCGCGACCGGGCGCTGATCGCCACCCTCACTTTTTCCTTTGCGCGGATCACGGCGGCGCTGACGATGAAGGTCGAGGATCTACGCCCGCACGGCGCCGGCTGGCAGCTGCGGCTGCAGGAGAAAGGCGGCAAGCAGCACATCATGCCCTGCCATCACTCCCTGGCCGAGGCGATGCGTGCCTATATCGACGCCGCCGGCATCGGCGAGGACCGCAAGGGTTTTTTGTTCCGTACGTCGCGTGGCCACGGCGGCGCCGTGCTGTCCGCGCAGCCGATGAAGCAGCCGGACGCCTGGCGCATGATCCGCCGGCGCGCCGCGGCGGCCGGCATCCATGCGCCGATCGGCAACCACACGTTCCGGGCAACGGGCATCACGGCCTATCTCGCCAACGGGGGCGCCCTCGAGCACGCGCAGGCCATGGCGGCGCATGAGAGCCCGCGCACGACCAAGCTCTACGACCGCACCAAGGAGCGACTGACCCAGGACGAGGTTGAGAGGATCAGGTTGTGAAGCCACGCTTCGCCGAACAGGAGGATGAACCGCGCCGGGTTTGCCGGAGGCTGGGAAGTTTGAGTTACGCTGCCAGCGCGACCTCCTGCTGGCTGGCATAGTAGCGCGCCTCGGCCTCGGCGGGCCTCGCCGGCTCATATGCCCCGAGTCAGGACCCGGCCTTCCGCTCCGTCCGGCCCGGCGCTTGGCTGGCGCTCGGGGAGGATGTCCGTCCTGGCGACCCGCGAGGACGACCTCTCCGATCCGCACCTCTACGCCTGGACCGGGGACCGGGCCATGGCGCTCCATCGCCTCGCGGGGCAGCGCTGGAGCGGCCCGCCCGTCTGCGCCCGCGTCGAGGTCCTGGAAGCACGATGTCGCAGCCGCTCCGCGTCGGCGACAAAGGCGACATCTCGAGCCGGACAACCAAGGCGAGCTTTTTTCTTTTGTTCTTGGGCTCGAGATCGTGGGCCGGGGTCCAACGGACGGAGCTCCGAGGATTTGGCGGGGACGGTTCAAGCTTGTGAGACTTGCCAAATCCAGCAAAAAAGTGAAATATTAACCATAACAAAAAAGTCATCCGGCGAATTCTTGGCTGGCTCGGCCTGGGACAGCGGGTGGGCTCAGGGAGGCTTCCGGTGAAGAGGATCCACGCGTTGCGGCTGACGTTGGTTGGTGCGCTGGCGTTACTGGCGTTACTGGCGTTCGGGGCGCCGACGGCCTCACGGGCCGGGGGCTACAAGCCGGCGGCCTGCGTGGACAACACGCCGCACAAGACACGCATGGTGCAGGTTGCGCCCGGGGTCGATCTGGAGGTGGTGGACTGGGGTGGGGCCGGCGAGGCGATGGTGCTGCTCACGGGGCTGGGCGACAACGCGCACGTGTTCGATGGCTTCGCCTTCCAGTTCATCGATCATTTCCACGTCATCGGGATCACCCGCCGAGGATATCTGCCCTCGAGCCAGCCTCAGTACGGCTATGATGTTCCCACCAGGGCAGCCGACGATATCGCGGTTCTCGATGCGTTGGGCATCGCGAAGGCTGTCTTTGTCGGGCATTCGCTCGCCGGCTCGGAATTGAGCAAGCTGGGAGAAGCGTACGCGGCTCGCGTCGACAAGCTGGTCTATCTGGACGCTGTCGATCTCGCGGAACGCACCCTGCCCTCGCGCGCCGAGCCGCCTTCACCCGTCTATACCGACGCGGACCTGAAATCGTTGTGGGCCTATCAGGCGGCCACGGCGCGGTTGCAGGCGACCCGCGAGCCGAACCAAGCGGTGTGCCTGGGTGTGCTTTTCGACGCCAATGGAGCGATCACGGACTCCTCGACACCGGACTGGGTCAGCCAGAAGCTTCTCGCGGGCGTCGCCGGAGCGATGAACCCGCCGGTGAATTGGCCGAGCATCCATGTGCCGAGGCTCGGCATCTTTGCTCTCTATACCCCCAAGGGTAGACAGCCGTGGTATTGGTATCTCAGCCCTGGCGAGCAGGCTGAATTCGATCACGCGTGGCGGGGCATCGTTGCTTGGCATCGGAGTACGATCCAGAAATTCACCAAGGGGAACAAGGCCGACACCTATATTATTCCCGACGCTCCACATTACGTCTATATTTACAATGAGGCCCAGGTTGTTCGATGGATGCGCGATTTCCTGGGGATATCTCCGGACCAGTCGAGTGCCCGCAGAAACATCGCCCCTGCCGGGTGAGCGCCGTGCTTCCAGGCAGTGCGGTTGCCCGTGGGCGCGCCACCGCCAGACGGGTTCGGTTGGCAGAAACGGGCGAAAATCCCCGTCAACACGTTCCGTGGTGAGCCGGGATCATCGGCGTGGCCGCTGCAGCAGCTTTCGCCCGTCTTCGCGGAGATCGCTGGCGGGCCCCACATGCCTGTAGAGGACATCGCGTTGTCTGGCGAACAACCAACGCGATGTCCTCTTCGCCACCACCCGGCGCGGTCTGGCCCAGCTCTGCGCCTGATAGCTGAAGCTGGCGACGAAGACCTGCGGTTTGCTCGGCGGCCGGCCGACGGGCCGCGTCAGCAGGTGGCCGATCCGCTCCTGCAGAACCGCATTGGCCGGCAGGCGGATGGCATAGCCGATATTCTCAGCTTCCAGCAGCTCGTACAGGTCGGGCTTGGCGAAGCCGGCGTCGCCGCGGAACCAAAGCGGCAGGCCGCGCTCACGGTAGCGGGCGATCACCGGCTCCAGCACAGAGCGCCAGCCTTCGGCGCTATGAGCATTGCCCGACCGCAGGACGCAGCGCTCCAGGTCGCCAAACTGGTTGAACACGAAGAGCGGGTGGTAACAGGTGCAGCCGAAATGGCCGTTCCAGACCGAGCCCTCCTGGTGGCCATGGGTCGGGCTCTCGGAGCTGTCCATGTCGAGGATGATGCCGTCTGGCGGTCGCCGCTCATGCACCCGGTCGATCCAGGCGCCGGACAGCTCGGTGAGCGCCGCGAGGTTCGCCTCGTTCGCCAGCCACTCGGTCTCGAAGCGACCCATCTGGCTGGTCGAGGCCGCCGGCTGCTCGAGCCCCTCCCGTCCGACGATAGCGCGCATGGCCGGATCGCGGGCGAGTCGTTCGGCGTCGTTCACGTCCTCGTAGCCGGCGAGGCGGCCGTAGACGGCCTGGCGCAGCAAGCCGAGCAGCCGGTGCCGAATATTCTTCCCGCGCCGCCTTTCGGCGAGGACCGATGCGGCTGTCGCACGCCCTGGCTATCGCTCCAGAGGATCTTGATCAGATGGCCGCGGCGACCCCTGAAGACGAAGAGATGGCCACCATAGGGGTCGCGCTTGAGGACCTCCTGGACCTGGAGCGCCAAGCCGTTCATCCCTCGACGCATATCCGTGTAGCCGGTTGCGAGCCACACCCGGGTGCCAGGTGGAAACGGGATCACCGATGACGCCGCCGGACCTTCATCACCGCACCGAGTGCGGCGCTGACCATGCCCGGATCGACTGACCCCTCAATCTTGACACGGATGCCGCGAGGCAGCGTGATCTCGATCCGGCCTGCCTCGGATTTGGCAGGCACCGCTGGCCCCACCTCGATCAACGGCCCCGAAGGCGGTGTTGGCGTCACCTCGACCCGTGCGAGCTCCATCGGCGCCACCGTGGTGCCGCCCAGTTCGCGCCGCCACTTGAAGAGCTGGTTCGCGTTGATGTCGTGCCGCCGCGCCACGATCGACACCGACGAGCCGGACTCGAACGTCGCGGCAACAAGCTCACGCTTGAGCTCAAGGGCCCAACGCCGCCGCTTGCCACCCGCTTCCTTCGTGTCCGCTTGTCCAGAAGTGGACACTTAGCTGCCCCGGCTTCGCCACCCCCGTCACCCTGCACCACCAACCACCTCAGCGGAAGGCGGCCCTCACCGGACGGTTACGCTGCCTCGAAGGGGCGACCCGATGCTGAAGGTTCTCACTCGGCGGCTGTCTTGATCTAGGCCGATACCGTGCCGGGAGTGATGTCCGGGGTGCGCAGCACGTCGGGCAGCCAGCCCTTGCCCGCAAGAAGCCGCTCGGCCTGCTCGGCCATGGCCTCTTTCTTGAGCCCCGTCGATGCTCCGGGCGTCCTTCTCGGAAACACCGTCGCTAACCACCTCGAGAATGCGCCTTAGGCGAAACGGCGAGCTAGACCGCTTCGCCACCCAGGACAAGCCATCTCGACGACCGAGCAGGGACTGTTTGCATCCTCGATGGAACTCGCTGGATCACGCAGTGAGGGGCGAGCTCGCCTTAGAGCCTGTTCGGAAAGAAGGTGAGCGGAATCAGCGGGTTGTGACGTCCTTGTTCTGCCAGGAACAAAGGATCACGACCGATGTGGACTGCTTCCGCTCGTCATCAGTATCGGCGCACGGGCTGCCGCTACGCAACCGATGTGACGGACGAGGACTTTGCGCTGATCGAGCCGCTGCTGCCGCCCGCCAAGCGCGGCGGCCGGCGGCGCACGACCCTGTTGCGCGAGGTGATGAACGCCTTGCTCTATCTGCTGCGGACGGGCTGTCCCTGGCGCATGCTGCCCAAGGAATTCCCGCCGAAGAGCACGGTCTACGGCTACTTTCGGCGGTTCTGGGAGGAAGGCATCTGGTCGACCATCCAGACGACGTTACTCATGGCGGCCCGCGAGCGAGCCGGCCGAGAGGCCTCGCCCAGTGCCGGTATCCCCCGGGTCGGCCAACGTCCGCCCGAGGGCAGGCGCTGACAGCCAGAGCGTCAAGACGACCGAGGCGGGCGGTCCGCGGGGATTCGACGCCGGCAAGAAGGTCAACGGGCGCAAGCGCCACCTGCTCACCGACACGCTGGGCCTGCCGCTGCGATTGATCGTTCACCCGGCCAACATCCAAGACCGCGACGGCCTGGGATTGGTCTGTGCCCAGATCCGACGGCGCTTCCCCTGGCTGAATCACCTGTTCGCCGACGCTGGCTACCAGGGCGAGCTTGCCCGCGGCGCGGCGGCCGGGGAGCGACTGCGGCTCCAGACCATCAAACGACCCCTCGGTACCGAGGGGTTCCATCTGCTGCCGCGCAGATGGGTCATCGAGCGCACCTTCGCCTGGCTCGGCAGAAGCCGCAGACTCACAAAGGACTTCGAGCGTCTGATCGAGACCTCCACCGCCATGGCCGCGCTCGCCGTCATCCAGCTCCTCGCCCGGCGTCTGGCAAGCCCTTGAGCAGGGGACAGAACTTTCCGGACAGGCTCTTAGGCTTGGGCCCTGTCAACAGCGCTGGTCGGTTGCCTCTCGGCGCCGGGATCGATCTTGGGAGGTACGTCAAGGATCGGCGGGCCTCTGTGTTGCGGCCGACCGGCTTGCTGTCCGTGATATCGCGGAAAGCGAGGCTATCGGCAGCGTCACGCCAGCCAATCTCGTCCGGGCGCAGATCCATCAGCTGGCGATCGATTAGCTAGCATTCACCTATCTTTATCCTACAACCGCAACAGAGGGCGCAGAAACTCTGGCAAGATTCGCACGACACAGTATTGATTCTTCTTCGGCCAGCGGTTTTCGACGTGAGAGATTGAGCTTCCGTGCCGAATTGGGCACATTTCCGGGTCGAGTAGCAGGGGGGCGATAAGGGCAGGAGGTCAACGCTGGCGACGGTTCCGCGGGGCCGGCATGCGACGCATGCGACGTTCATCCTGGCGTCCACCGCCTTCGGCCTCTCCGGGTTCAGCGCGCTCGCCTACCAGACGGCCTGGCAGCGCATGCTCGGGCTCTTCGCCGGGTCCGATGCGGTGGCGACCACCTTGATCGTGGGCTCCTTCCTGTTCGGGCTCGGTCTCGGCAGCCTCGCGGGCGGATGGCTCGCCGACCGTCTCTCGCCGCGCCCCCCCTCCTTTCTCTTCCTCTCCCTATCTCTACCTCTCTTCCCCCTCCTCCCAGCCTCGCCGGCGCGACCCTCGTGACCTTCGCAGCACTGGCTTTGCCCACCGTCCTGATGGGCATGACGCTGCCCTTCATCGCCCGAGCGCTGGTGCAGCGGATCGATCTCTCGCCCATGCAGATCGGTGCGCTCTACGGGGTCAATACGGCGGGTGCCGGCATCGGCTGCCTGCTCACGGGCTTCGTTCTCATCGCCGCATTGGGCTATGGCGGCAGCGTGCGCCTGGCGGGCGAGATCGACATCGCGGTGGCACTGGGCGCCATGATCCTCTCGGGTGCCCTAGATGCGCGGCCGACCGCCAGCCGCATCGAGGCCGGGCCGACCCCCGACGCCCCGCGGCGCGGCGCGGCCTCATGCTGCGCTGGATGGTGCTGGTCTTCCTCTCGGGCTTCCTTGCGATCTCGCTCGAGATCCTGTGGTTCCGCGTGCTCGGCACGCTGATGCGCTCGAGCGCCTACAGCTTCTCGCTGGTCCTGGGCGTCTTCCTGCTCGCCGACGCATTGGGGATCCTGTTGGGCTCGTACCATGTGCGCCGCGTCGTCGATCCGGAGCGGCTCTTCCTCTGGCTCCAGGGGGCGGTCGGCGTCTGGGCCCTGGGCTCCCTGCTCGCCATCTACCTCGCCCACACCTGGCTAGGGGCGGCAGCGCTCTTCATCGACGGGCCGCCCTACGGCCCGCCGCAGCGCGAGCTTCTCCGGCTGCTTCTCTTCGCCGTCCTCGTCGGCGCCGTCGTGGCGCCGGCCGCCGTTGCGCTCGGCGCCACCTTCCCGATCGTCCAGAAGGCGATCCAGCACCGCAGCAGCCTGATCGGCTGGCGGCTGGGCCTGGTGCAGCTCGCCAACATCATGGGGAACACGGCGGGCGCCGTGGTGACCGGGCTCGTCATCCTGCGCTATGTCGGGGCCAGCGGCGCCTTTCATGTGGTGGGCCTGCTCGCCTGCCTGGCGCTCCTGGCGCTCGCCCTCGTCCGCCGCCCGGGCGGCATTCTCCGACGCCCCGTCCGGTTGCTCGGCCACGCCGTCCGGCTGGCGCGCTGGCCCGCCCTCTCGGCCATGGCCGCGGCCCTCCTGGTCCTTCTGGTGGCGCTGCCCGGCAACGCGCGGCTCTGGAGCGGGCTGCACGGCACGCCGCGGGGCAGGGCGGCCATCGTCAGGAGCGGCGAGGCCGGGGTGGCGGTCCTGCGCCCGACGGGCAACGGCTATATCCTCTTCGTCAACGGCGCCTTTCAGGCCCATCTCGAGCCGCCGCTGCCACTCCAGACCAGAGAGCCGATCAGCGAGGCGCTGGGCGCCATCGGGCCTCTCGTGCACCCGCAGGCGAGTGCTGCCCTTCTGGTCGGCTATGGCGCCGGCAACACCGTCTTCAACCTGGGCGCCGGGCCGGCCATGGCCCGGATACGGGTCGTCGAGCTCGCCCGACCGGTCATCGAGGCGATGCGGGCGGTGGCCCAGAGCTCGGGCTTTCCGATCGCGCGCGAGCCTTTCGCGGACCCCCGCATCGAGCGGGTGATCGCCGATGGGCGGCATGTGCTCTTCACCGAGCCCGAGCGCTACGACATCATCGTCGCGGAGACGATCGCGCCGCACACCGCCGGCAGCAACCTGCTCTTCTCGAAGGAGTTTTTCGAGGAGGCGCGGCGCCGCCTGAAGCCCGGCGGCCTTGCCGTTCAATGGGCCGCGACTCCGCGCACGGTGGCGACCTTCGTCAGCGTCTTCCCCTATGCCCTTCGCCTGGACGGCGTGCTGCTGGGCAGCGACCGGCCGATCGACCTCGACTGGCGCAGGATCGGCAAGGAGCTCGGGGGACCGCCCGGCCAGGTCGTGCTCCGCAGCGGCGTGGCCCCCGAGGCGCTCCTGGCCTATCTCCGCAGCGGACCCCAGGACCGCTGGAGCCCCGGCGACCCCCGGCCCGACACCTCGATCAATACGGACCTTCATCCCCGCGACGAGTTCTACCCGATCGGCTGGTGACGCGCTGCGCGAGAGCGCTTGGCAGACCCTGACGGCCATGCAGAACGGGCTGGCGAATGTCATAAGGCATCCTTACCGGCCTTCAGGCCTCTCGATCGGCGCAATACTCGGCATGCTCGGGCTCTCGACGCGCACAGGAAGAGCGACCGTAGGGATCGCAATCATGGTGAGCGCAACAGCGGACTGAGGTGTTCCCGCCGAGCGGACAGCCGGCTACGCTTGGTTCGCCCGGGAGAGAGGACCAACGGCATGGCGGGGAAGAGGCGGCGCTACAGCGCCGAGTTCAAGGCGAAGGTGGCGCTCGATGCGCTGAAGGGAGAGCTCACGGTCGCGCAGCTCGTGGCGAAGCACGGCGTGCACCAGACGCTGATCAACGCGTGGAATCGACCGGCCATGGAGGGTATGGCGGGCATCTCCTCGGGCGGGGGCGGGGGCGGAGGCCGCAGCGGCCGACCGGGAGGCCGAGCTGGAGCCGCTCCACGCGAAGATCGGCGAACTGGTCGTGGAGCGCGACTTTTTCGGAAAGCCTCCGGACGATGAGCGCCGCCCGGAGGCGCGAGATGATCGAGCCGGCGCATCCGCGACTGTCGCTCGCGCGGCAGTGCCGGCTCGTCTCGATCAGCGGATCGGCCTACTATGCCCCCGTCGGGAGCGAGAGCGGGCTGAACCTCGCCCTGATGCGGCTGATCGACCGGCAGTTCCTCGAGTCACCGTGGTACGGCAGCCGGCAGATGGCCCGCCACCTGCGTCGGCAGGGCCATGTCGTCGGGCACAAGCGCGTCCGCCGGCTGATGGCGAAGATGGGGTTCCGGGCTGTCTACCAGCGTCCGAGGAGGACGGTGCCGCACCCGGAGCACAAGATCTGGCCGTACTTGCTGAGAAACGTGGCCATCAACCGGCCGAACCACGCCTGGTGCGCCGACCTCACCTACATCCCGATGGACCCCTCCGCGGCCTCCTGGCCGCGTCCGCTCCGCGGATCGGATCGATGGTCTCCTGACCATCGATGGCAGCCAGCTCATTGGCCCGCGTTTCACCTCGGTTCTACGGGAGGACAAGATCAGGATCTCGATGGACGGGGCGCGGCCGGTGGCTCGGCGATGTGTTCATCGAGCGGCTCTGGCGGAGCGTGAAGTACAGGTGCGTCTATCTCCACGTATCTCCACGCCTTTGAAACTGGCAGCGAGGCCTGCGCCGGGATCGGCAGGTGGATGAATTACTATAATGCCGAGAGGCCACACTCGGCCCTCGGCGGCAGGACGCCGGACGAGGCCTATAGGGATGCAATCGGTTTTGGCGCGGCGGCATGATCAGCACATGAACCAAGCGTAGCAAAGCCGCGCCGTTGTCCGCTCGGCGGGGACCACCTCACAGCGGCCTATCACCGACCACGGCCGCAGATCAGGTCGGCCTCGGCCGATCAACCGTCTACCGCGAGCTTGCCCTGCTCACCGGCATCACGCCGCCACCTCCTTGCGTACAATCCTGCAGAAACTCTCACGTGACCCCTACATGGTAGCTAGGCACCGAATGCCCTTATGACGAAGAAGGTCGAGGATTTGGCAACGGGATGCCGTCGATGACGGTGAGAGGCGGCGCAGAGCGCCACCGAGGCGACTGGGGACGAGACACACCGTCGCTCATCGGAACGAGCTGGGTGATTTCCTCGCGGCTGCGGAAGAGATGGCAGCGCCCCTTGGGCAGGGCGATGCCTCCTAGCTTGAGCAGAAGAAGCCCAGGCCCCTGGATCTCACTTTCCGGCAACGCCTCGACGATGGCGAGGTCGCTGGCGATGGCGACGATGCGACCTACCAGCCGACCCGCATCGAGGCGCGCCACGATGAAGAACCCGATCAGCGGCGATGCGGCGCGCTGGGGCTGATGCGTCTTCTCGATCATGAGGGCTGCTCCGATGGGCGAGTTGCAAAAGCCGAGCTCACTTTCCCCTAAGGCAGGCAACATCGTGATCGTTACGGATTCGACGTCCCGTCTCGGGCTGCCGACGCCGCTCTTGGCCGTCGGCCCGATGATCCGGGTGAACGACGAGGTGCCTTGCCGGTGACGGGCCGCCGGACCCTTCTTGATTGATCGACCTCAACCGATCTCGCGGATCAAGGTTCCGCGGATCTCGATGCCACGCCTGGCCGGCAGGTTGGGCCGGGCCTGAACCGGCCCCCATTTCGACCGGACACCCGGCCTAGCTCGGGAGGCTTGGGTCTATGCCCAGGCACAGGCTTATGTCGGACGACTTCGAGCGCATCGAGATCATCGCGGGTAGGGAGCGTCGCCGGCGCTGGAGCTGGGAGGAGAAGCTCCGGATGGTCGAGGAGACGCTGACCAGCGGCGACAGCGTCTCCGCGGTGGCGCGACGCCATGGCGTCGCGCCCAATCTGCTTTACCGTTGGCGTCGGCTGATGAGCGAGGGTGGGGCCGTGGCGGTGCAGGCGGATGACGGCGTGACGGGCAATGGCGAGGTGCGTCGGCTGGAGGAGCGGATGCGCGAGCTGGAGCGCCAGCTCGGCCGGAAGACACTCGAGGTCGAGATCCTCAAGGAGCGTTTCGCTCGAGGCGAGATTGATAAGGCCGAGTTCGAAGAACGTCGGCGCGTGCTCGGCGAGTGAAGCCGCGGAGCAGACCGGGCTCTGACGATTTGACAAGGGGCTCCAGCCGGTCCTGTCCTCGTGCCATCATGGTATCTGTGCTCCGGCGGGCCTGATCGCCCTCATCGCGCCGCCCACGACCGTGCGCTCTTGGGCGCCCGGGGCCTACCTTTCTTTCATCAAAAGCTTGCCGGAGGCTGCGCGTCGCGGAGGGCGCGGTGAGACTTCGGGTGACGAACACAACGTGGGGCTTACGACAGCACCGGCAGTGTCCTGCCTTGGCAGCCACCTATCGTCATCATGGATGATAAGCGCGACCGCGATGCGCCCTGGCCTCCTCGTGGTCAATATCCGAGCCACCGGTGTTATGCCTTCACCCGACCCGAGTGTCGAGAATGGCGGCGTCGGAGGCCGCCGTGCCCTCTGTTCAACCAAGGAAGGCGCGCCGATGGGCGATATACGCAGCAATAGTGGGCTATTTTCCTCTTGCTGTGTATAATATTTGCCTCCATTATGTCCTCCGTGTTTCGTCATTTCATTAACGAGTTTCCAAAAGTCTGCTTCGTGTTCTATGATCACGAAGGCGCGGCGGGAGATCGCAACTTTTTGGTGTCAGTACGAGGAGCACGTCATCAAAGTGGCGAGCTACACGGCTCATTGATCATTGGCATAGGCTGCACGATCTTCTATGGACTGAGGATGAGCGGTCCACAGGCAGTCGTTCCGCTCACGACGTTACGCCGGCGCGGAATCTCTCAGCCTGGCCCTGTCAACCGGCGGCAAAGCCCGCTTTGGCCTCGGCATGGGAGCCGGAGGAGCAGGGAGAATGCACAAGCTGGATCTCTGTCTCGAGGCAGGTTGCCTGCTTGCTCCTCCGACTCCGGGGCCGGATGATCCGCGATGGTCGCGGGAGGCCCTGCGTTTCATCGCATGGTCGGTGAGGCGGTTCCACGTCATCGTCTGGACGCCCGACGGCGGTCGTCCTGCCGCTGTCTCGCTCAAGCGCCGGATCGGGAAGGCGATGGTGGAGGAGCTCGGCAATCAGCGCGGCTACGTCTTGTTCAGTCTGGTGCTGTTCACGCACCAGAGGCCGCGGTCGGCGATTATGGTGACGTCCGAGAAGCTGCGCGAGGCGAAGGGATGGCCGGGGCTTGCCACCCTCCTCGAGAACGAGCGGCAGGTGGTCCGTCCGCGTCGGCGCAACACCTTCGCCTCCCTTGGCGGCACCATGGGCGTCCTCATGGCCGGGATCGGGTAAGGTCGTGCCAGGGGGAGCGCCGCGAGAGGGGAATGCAGCACTATTCCTCAGCGGGGCCGTGCCGACCGCAACGGGCTGTAAGGGCCTGACCTGTCGCCTGGAATCTCTTGCGCGGAGCAATCGTACCGGCATAGGATGGTAGCTTAGATGGGCCCACTCGTTGGATTGAAGCCGAGGGCTGCTGCCACATAAGCACTCGGCTCTTTCTTTAATGATGTTCGAAAACTGGCAAGCGCATTCGTCGACGCCCTGCCGGCTTGTGGGTCCAAATTACAGTCGACGGCCTCTATGGTCTCAACAAATCGACCACTGCGGCGATGATATTCCGGACCTCTGCCGGCTTGGCGACGATCTTGCGTTCGGGCCATTCGGTCCGGACCGGATCGGCCTCGGTCTGCCCGCTGTAGAAGGCGAAGGGAACGTCGCGTGCGCTCAGCTCGCGCGCTATCGGTGCCGCCGTTTCATCTCCGATGCGAATGTCGAGGAGGGCGGCATCGAGCCGTTCCGTCCGGGCCAGCGCCAGGCTCTCACCTACCGAGCGGGCAAGATGGACAGCCTCGGCGCCGGCGTCGGACAATGTCGCTTCCAGATCGAGCAGGATGATGAAGTCATCCTCGACGACGAGCAGATGCGCACCCTCAAGCGGGCGGGGGCGGGTCGTCGGCTGCGTCACCTCGGTCGGCCTTGAGAGAGCGGAAGCTCGATCGTGCAGGTGAAACCCTCCTTGTCGAAGCTGCGCCTGACCTTCGCCCCGGGAAGACCTCGATCGATCAATGCGCTTCCGAAGCCGGTTCGCTCCGGCTGGACCGCGGGAGGACCATTCCTCTCTCGCCACGCAACGGTGAGCAGGCGCTCCGGGTTCCGGCCTCCACGGTCCAGCTCGACCTCGATCCGGCCGCGGGCGACGGACAGGGCGCCATACTTGGCGGCATTGGTCGCGAGCTCGTGGATCACGAGGCCGAAGGAGGTCGCGAGGCTGGCGGGTAGCAGGACGGTCTCACCCTCGATCCGCAGACGATCCCCGTCCGGGGTGACGTAAGGCTCGAGCTGGTCCCGTATCAGCTCGCCCAGGTCCGCGCCCTGCCAGCTCGTGCCGACCAGCAGATTGTGTGCCTTGGCCAGGGCGTTGAGGCGGCCATCGAAGCGCTCGACGAACTCGTGGCTGGCCCGTGAGCCGCGCAGCGTCTGATGCGCGATCGACTGAACGACCGTCAGGATGTTCTTGACCCGATGCGTCAGCTCGCTGAGGAGCAGCTGCTGCTGCTTCTCCCATCGCTTGCGCTCCGTGATGTCGCGCGTGCTCTCGAGCACGAGGCGTTGGTCATCGAACGCCTCGAGCTGCAACCGGCTCTCGACGATGAGCTGGCGGCCGTCCTTGGCCTTGTGGTGCAGCTCGCCGGCCCAGCTCCCCGTCTTGAACAGCGTGGCCCTGAGCGCGTCGAAGGAGGAGCCGGGCACCACGGTATGAAGCAGCTCCTGCTTTCGCCTGCCCATCACCTCGGCGCGGCTGTAGCCGTAGAGCTCCTCGCTGCCGCGGTTCCACTCGAGGACGCCGCCGGCGAAGTCCCAGATGAAGATCGGGTCCCGGGACAGCTCGACCAGACGCCTTTGCTGCTGCAGCTGCCGCTCGCTCTTGCGCAGCGCCTCCTCGATCTCGAGACGATCGGTCACGTCGACGAAGGTGATGACGACGCCGTCGATCCTGCCGTCGACCGTTCGGTAGGGCCGCAGCCGTACGTCGTACCATTGCCCGCCGTGGCTCTTCACCTCGCGCCGGATCGGAGCGAGATCGGCCAGCACCGCCCGCGCGTCCGCGATCAAGCCGTCATAGTCGAGCCGATGGGCGAAGTCCGCTATCGGCCGCCCCTCGTCGCTGGGCGTGAGCCGGAACAGGTTCGTGACCTGATCGGTGAAGCGCTTGATGCACAGGCCGGTATCGAGAAACAGCGTCCCGAAGTCGGTCGCCGCCATCAGGTTCTGCAGGTCGCTGTGGGCCCGCGAGATGCCCTCGAGCTTCAGCTTGAGCTCGCTGTTGACGGTCTGCAGCTCCTCGTTGATCGACTGCAGCTCCTCCTTGCTGGTCTCCAGCTCCTCGGCGGTCGATCGATATTCCTCGTTGATCGACTGAAGCTCTTCGTTGGCGGCGCGAAGCTCCTCGTTCGCCGCATCCGCTTCCTCGCGTACCGTCCTGAGCCGCGCCTGGGTGAGCTCCAGCTCCTGGGTGAGGCGTCGCACCGACTCGTCCGTCTCCTGTGGGCCGGCGCCCAGCAGGCTCTCGTCCACCGCCTCTCCCTCGATGAACATCACGAGCGCGCGCCGGGGCTGCGCCGTCTCGGCCTCAGTCGGCAGGCTGGACGAGCAGATGCACGCGGTGCGGCGCGCCGTTGAAGCGGACCAGGATCGGCAGGCTCAAGGTCGAGCGATGCTGCTCGAAGAGGCGGTGCAGAGCGGATCGCAGCTCGAACCGGAGCTCGGGCCGTACCAGATCGGCCAGGTCACCGCTCAGCGGCCCGCCGGCCGGCATGATGTAGCGTCCTGCCGTCTCGGACAGATGCAGGACGCGTTGGGCCTCGTCGACCAGGATGCTGGGCGGTGCCACCTTCTCGAGCGCCCGCCGGTGCAGTGTCGCCTCGTTGAGGGCAGCGCTGGGGCTCATGGGGGTGCCGAACGGCGCCACCTGGTCGCCCCTGTGGACCGTTCCGAGCAGGCGCGGGAGCAGGCGCAGCTTCTCGCCGGCCTGTCCGGTCGTTTGATAGAGCCGCACCTTCCGGTCGATGATGCGGAACAGCCCCGGCGGGCTGTCGGCGCTCTCCGAGGAGCCGAGGAGCAGGAAGCCCTCGGGGTTCAGCGCATAATGGAAGGTGCTGCAGACCTGGTCCTGCAGCTCGCGATCGAGATAGATGAGCAGGTTGCGGCAGGAGAGGAGATCGACGCGCGAGAACGGCGGATCCTTCAGGAGATCGTGCACCGCGAACAGCACGATGTCCCGCAGCTCCTGGCGAACCCTGTAGTGATCGCCGTCGCGCAGGAAGAACCGGCGCAGACGCTCCTCGGAGACGTCGGCTTCGATGGCTGCGGTGAAGCGCCCCTCGCGTGCGGTGGCGAGGGCGCGCGTATCGAGATCGGAGGCGAAGACCTGCATCGACGGCAGGCTGCCGCGGCGTGCGGCCTCCTCGAGCAGCAGAATGGCGATCGTATAGGCTTCCTCTCCCGTGGCGCAGCCCGGGACCCAGACGCGGATGGTCTCATTCGGGTCCTTGCCGTCGAACAGTGCCGGAAGCGCATGCTGGCTCAGCGCCTCGAAGGCCTCACCGTCGCGAAAGAACATGGTCACGGAGATGAGCAGGTCGCGGAGCAGCGCCTGTGCCTCGTCCGCGCTGCCCTGAAGCACGTCGTAATAGTCTTTGTGGTTGAATGTCCTCGTGACCTGCATGCGCCGGGCGATCCGCCGGAGCACCGTCGAGCGCTTGTACTGGGAGAAGTCGTGTCCCGTGCTTGTGCGCACATGGGCGAGGATGCGTCCGAGCAGCTCCTCGTCGACGCGAGCCACGTCCGGCACTGGCGCATTCGCCTTGGCACGGATCAGCTCCGCCAGCTGGACGGCCAGATCGTGCACGGGGAGGACGACATCCGCGGCGCCCGCCGCGATGGCGCTGCGCGGCATCGATGAATATTCGGCCTCGCTCGGATCCTGCACGAGGATGATGCCGCCCGTCTCCTTGACGGCCCTTGCGCCGATTGCGCCGTCGGAGCCGGCGCCGCTCAGGATGACGGCAAAGCCCTCGCCGAGCCGCTCGGCCAACGATCGGAGGAAGAGGTCGATCGGCGCACGCTGCCCGCGCGGCTCGTCGAACTCGGCGGCCGAGATCTCGTGGTCGACGAGCTGGAGGCGGCGATCGGGCGGGATGACGTAGACATGGTTCGCCTCCAGCTTCTCGTTCGCGTCGACCTGGGCGACGGGCATGGACGTCCACCCGCCCAGGATGCTCGGCAGCTCGGTCCGGCGCTGGGGATCGAGATGCACGACCACGACGAAGGCGGCGCCGGTGTCGGGAGGGATGGCCTCGAAGAATCCTCTCAGCGCCTGAACCCCGCCGGCCGACGCCCCGATCGCAACGATCACCGGCTCGGTACCACCCCGCCGCGCCCCGTGTGACGCGTCGGCGTCCTCTCTGCCGCCATCTGACATGATACCCCCAACCCTTCCGAGCCCGGAGGCTCGAGCATATCCGCATAACGGGCTGCCGCCTACTTAACGGGTCGGTTCCAAAAGAACCGTGCCAGCGGAGGCAACCTCGGCGCCGCGCCCGCCATTCCGAGGATTTCGCGGTCTCGGCAACGGCATCCGGGTAGCCCGGATCGGTAGGCAGGCCAGGGCTCAGAGCTTTCGCCGTGTGGACCTGAGCCAAAGATCGCTTGGACGAGGCGAGGCACGGCGCAGGAGCAAGGCCTCGAGCTGCAGCCGATCCCTCTGGAGAAACGCCGCGAAACGTCTGAACCGAACGCGGGTTCCCTCTTGTACACGACACTTAGGAACCTTTCATGGACAGCAACGTTCTCCGGTCAGGCGCCAAGTCAGGGCGCCTGGACTTCCTGGAGGCACAAGCCATGCGCAAGACGCTTTTTGGTGCGGCCTCGGCGTTCGCGATCATCGCCGGCACGGCGCTGGCCCAGACTGCAACACCGCTCGCCCCCACCACTCAGTCGCAGGGGCAGACCCCGGCGACCAATCCTCCGGCAGCGACCCAGCCGATGGCGCCGGCCGAGAAGATGGGTGCTCCCGGCGCTGCCTCGAGCCAAGCCAAGCCGAGTGACCAAGGCGGCAGCACGGCGGCGCAGCAGACCCCGCCCGCCAAGCCGGACAAGACGGCAGCGGCGCAGACCGCCGAGGCGAAGCAGCCGGCCGGGCCGGCGGTGCGTGCCTCGGAGATCGTCGGCAGCACCGTCTACGGCTCTGATGGCAAATCGCTCGGCTCGGTGTCGGATGCTGTCGTCGATTCCTCGAGCGGCAGGATCGTGAAGCTCGTTATCTCCAGCGGCGGGTTCCTCGGCATCGGCGCCAAGGAGATCGCGCTCGACCTCGACCAGGTCCGGATGGCCCCGGGCGAGGGCATCAAGGCGAACGACGTCTCGCAAGCTCAGATCGACGCGATGCCCGCGTTCGATGTCGCCTCGGCGACCCAGAGCCTGGCCAAGACACCGCCACCAGCGCCAGCCCCCTCTGGTGGCTTGGGCGGCGCGCCTGGCGCCGCGTCCGGCGCGACGCAGTAGGCCAGCCAGCGAGGGGCGCTGGCCCTTCTCATTCGCGCTCTGGGCCCTCTCAGGAAAGGCCCGGCTCCGCAAGGAGCGAGGCCCTTCCACCCGGCGCGGCCCCGGTGGGCGGCGTAGTTGTCGAGGATGGCATGGACGAGCTTGCCGGCGGGCACAGCGGCCTCCACCCGATTGAGGAAGCGGATGAGTTCCTGGTGCCGGTGGCGGGCCATGCACTGGCCGATGACCGTGCCGTCGAGCACGTTCAGTGCTGCGAACAGCGTGGTCGTTCCGTTTCGGATATAGTCATGCGTCATGGTGCCGGCCCCACCCTTCTTCATCGGCAGGCCCGGCTGCGTGCGGTCGAGCGCCTGTATTTGGCTCTTCTCGTCGACCGAGAGCACGACCGCATGGGCCGGTGGATCGATGTAGAGGCCGACGACATCCCGCAGCTTTGTGGCGAACGCCGGGTCCGTCGACAGCTTGAAGCTGCGCACCCGGTGCGGCTCGAGGCCGTGCGCCGCCCAGATCCGCTGCACCGAGCGCAGGGAGACGCCGGTGGCCGCCGCCATCGCCCGGCCCGTCCAATGCGTCGCCTCGCCCGACGGCTCGGTGAGCGTCAGCGCGATCACCCGGTCGACCAGCGCCGCTGGCAAGGGCGGCAGGCCGGGCTTCCTCGTCTTGTCGCGCAGGAGCCCGGCCACACCCTCGCGCATGAACCGCTCCTGCCAGCGCCACACCGAGGGCTTCGACACGCCGGTCCGGCGCATGATCTCCGCGGTGCCGCAGCCCTCGGCCGTCGCTAGGATGATCCGCGCCCGCCAGACGTGCTTCTGACGGCTGTTGCGATCCGCCACGATCCGCTCCAGCCGGTCACGGTCCGCGGCGCCAACCTCGATCTCGATCCCCTCGCGCATGCCACAGCATACGACAAGAGGCAGCAAAAGGGAATCTTATGATCGCATCAGACCACTAGGTCCAACTCGCGAGCACGGGGTCGAGCGCCGCTGCTGCGTCCCAAAGATACCGCATCAGCTCCATCTTGCCGGCGTAGTCCCACACATAGAGCGCCATCTCTCCGCCCGAACGGGTGACGCGCGCCAGCTCTGCCGCCACGCGTGGCTGGTCGGAGACGAAATTGAGCATGAGGCCGGAGACGACCCGATCGAATTCGGAAGCAGTGAACGGCAGATCCTGGCCGTCTCCCCGCCGGAGCTCCGCCCTCGTACCCAGCCGCCGCTGGGCGAAGTCGAGGAAGTTGGTGGACGGATCCACCCCGGCGAGGCGTCCGGGCGTGCAGCTCGCCGCCATCAACACCGCCCCGTCCGCAATCCGACGGAGCACGTCAACTCGCAGCCAGTAGCACCGCCGCTTCGGTACGGTTGCTGACGGCGAGCTTGCGCATCACCCGGCGCACGTAAACCTTCACCGTAGAAAGCTCGATCTTCAACTCTCTGGCGATCACCTTGTTTGGTTGGCCGTGGCGCAGATGCTCGGCCACCTCCCACTCACGCTTCGTCCAGGCCAACGGCGCGGAGACTGGGGACGGGGCCAGCTTGTGGGGCATGCCCACGGGCGCCATCTCGACGGCGGTGAAGGGGAAATACGTGCCTCCGGCCAGGACAAGCTGGAGGGCCCCCACCGCCACGCGCGGTGACATGAGGGTTGATATGAACGCTTCGGCGCCAACGTTGAGGGCGCCTCTGAGGTCGTCGAGCCCTTCGCCATCCGCCATGACCACGAGAGGCGTGCCCGGCAGGCGCTCACGGAGCGTGGCGATCTGCGGCTCGATTGTCGGGCCGGCGCAATGCGCGCTGCCCAGGTTGAGGATCACCAACCGATAGGAAGCGGGGGCCGGTTCCGTGCAGAGATCCCCGACTGTCCCAATCGTCCTCACGGTGGCCGTTCGATCCAACATCCTAAGAAGAGCCACCGCTCCCATCGATCGCAGCGGCTGAGGGTCGACCACAAGGTATTGATTTGGCCGACGCCTTTCTCGCGTCCGCTCTTTCATTTTTCGTCACCTCGCCCCTTCGAACGGGCCGCGTAACGTCGCACCCATCATGCTCAGTTCAGCATCAGCCGGGATGCACGACAGCTCTCCCCCACCCCCACAGCGCTTTGTAGCAGGAGCTGTGGGCCCAGCCGATTTCGCAGCACAATGGCAATCACAAAGATGCGACCGACGCCCGTGGTTCCACCCGATGGCTTTCTTAAGCCTTATGGAGCGACATTATATCCTTAAGAGTTCATGAAGCAAAGCCATACGTGCCGGCACGACTAAAAATCACATTAATATTACGTTAAATCTTTCGTCGCCAGTCTCTCGCACCGCGTTCGACCGGCCACCAAGGGTGGGCGGGCGTCACATCAATTAAAAAGGGTTTATTTATCACCGAGGCGGTGCTAGGTGGCCTAAAGCACGGTCGGAAGCATCAGCTGTCGCGCCTCGCCAATCCTGAGGCAATGGGCATGTGACTGACACAAGTTCGTAGGCGGAGGCTGCCCATATCGAAGCGATCACTAAAACATCGGATCATAAGATCTTGATATCACCGCGATGATTCGCTTCGGCTAGTGGCGCCCGCGGGCGGCTCGTCACTTGCAGCTGTGAGCGTGGTCATTGGCAGCAATGAAGGCATCGAGGCGCCTGCGTCCCCGCGGATGCTGAATGTTTGGCGTTCTCGGCGCCGGATATCAGGGGGGAGGTGGATCATCCGGCCACGCGGACAGCTGGATCCAACGGCACGGCATGCAGGAGGCTGGAGCAGGTTGTAGGGGCAAAGGCCCCCGGAGTTCCACGTCGCAATCCTGCCGCGCCCGGGGCGCCGTATCCTTTGTTTCAATATAAGAAGCATATTCCGAGTTCTTTCGGCCATGGCGGTAAGAAAAAGAAAGCAAAGAATCGAGCCGGCTGTAGGTCGTCATCGACGATGAGAGCTGATCGTGCCTCATGGCGCCATCACAGGCTTTCCAACGTCGGATCTTCGGCCCGCGGCCCAGAAGCCGTCACATAAACCGACGCACAAGGGGACACGAGACCATGCCGCTGCAAGAAGGCTCTATGCCACAGCAATCCTATCGTCGACGGCTGCTGCGCGGCGCGGCGGCCGTCGGGAGTGTAGGCGTCGGAGCCGCGCTCGGTCTTCTGCCGCGCACCGCCCTCGCCTGCCATACCTATGTGAGCTCGGTGGACGGCGCCAAAGGTTGTGGCGCCTACACGCGCGATCTGGCCAGCCAGGGCAGCAGTGGGTCCTCGAGCGGCTCGAGCGGCGGCTCGACCTCGTCCTCGGGCTCGGGCAGCTCGAGCTCCTCTTCCGGCTCGTCGAGCAGCTCGAGCGATTCCGGTGCCACCTCCTCGGGCGGCTCGACGAGCAGCACGGGCGTCAACACCGCGCTGGCCTTCGGCGGCCAGTATCTGGGCTGCCCGCTCTACTCCGCCTCGAAGGCGCCCAACGGCTACTGGGACAAGCATTCCTACCGCTTCGTCGCGGAGCACACCGGTGCGGTGAAGACCGTGCGCTGGGAGAACCGCACCGGCTCCGGCTACAGCGTCGGCTCCGGCGGCACCATCCAGCTCTCCATCCAGACCGACAGCGGCGGCTACGCCTCGGGCCAGAAGTTGGGCACCACCGCCGCCTACGCCAACGCCGCGAGCCTCGGCAACTTCCCGGAGCTTGCCTTCACCACCCAGCCGCAGCTCACCTACGGCACCACCTATCATCTCGTCTTCGAGCAGCTGACCCCGAACGTCGGCAAGGTCTCGGTCAACGACCTCCACGACTGGACGCCGCCGCCCGACGGGCTCGTGATCTTTCCGCTCGAGAAGAGCAAGCTCGCCAGCATCCGCTACGAGAACAGCGCCTGGCGGGTGATGCCCGGCTACATCCCGATCTACGAGCTCACCTACACCGACGGCGTCGCCAAGGGTCAATGCTGGATGGATGGCGGCCGCGGCTGTTTCCAGAATATCGGTGGAGGCAACGTGGCCCGCCAGACCTTCACGATGTGGGACACCTCGGTCACGGTCCACGGGGTCTACTTCGCCTTCTTTCGCACCGGCTCGGTCGGCACGGTCACGATCAGCCTCACCAACTCGGCCGGCACGGCTCTCTCTACGGCCACGATCGACGGTAACCAGGCGAGCACCTCCACGGAGGGCGACAACTCGCCCGTGCACTGGCTCTACGCGCCGATCGGCCCCACGACCTTCGCCAAGGGCGGCACCTACTACGTGAAGTTCCAGGCGGCGGCCGGCTCCACACTCAACGCCATGCCGAGCACGGACGGCTACTTCTACGGCTTCCGTAACAAATGCGGCAAATATCTCAGCCGTGGCGCCCAGTACAGCACGAGCGGCGGGGCGAGCTGGACCTCGTGGCCGATGCTGGGCGGCCGCTACAGCAACTGGGTGAGCCTGCCGATCTTCCTCAAGACCTTCGCCTGAATCGGCTGGGTATCCGGCACGCGACATCACGGGCCCGGCTACCGGCCAAGGCGGTAGCCGGGAAAGACAGGACGGACCGGCAAGCTGCTGCTCTTGCTCACACTGACTTCGCGATTCCCGCACCCCTTGCAGACGAGGATGCAATCGCGATCGACAAGACACGTCCAGTCCGGTCGCTCGCTCCGTAACAGCCAGCGATTGAGATTGGTGTGATGCGGCGGCGCTGGCCGCAGGCCGCGGTGACGATGTGCCACCCGCGCAGGTCACGGAGCCTGATCGCATAGCGCGGCCCGATGTTCTTGTTTCGTTCCATGTCGGGACGCTAGCGGCCTCATCCCGGAGGAGCAAGACCGGGCCTCAGCTGGCCGCCAACGGCTCGGCCACGCTGGCATCGTCGTTCTGCGGACGGTTGACCCGCTGGCTCACAGGGTAGGCCTCGAGCCAGTCAGCGGGACACGGCCGCAGAAGCTCGCCAACGCCGATCAGCTCGACGTCGAGCCATCGGTCATAGTCGGTCGGATCGAGGATCACCGGCATCCGGTTATGGATCGGCGCCGTCAGGGCGTTTGGCTCGGTCGTGATGATGGTGCAGCTCTCGACCGGCCCCTCCGGGCCCTTCCACCATTCCCATAGGCCGGCGAAGGCAAAGAGGTCGCCGCCCTTGCGCTGAATGAGCATGGGCTGCTTTCCACCGTCGTTCCGCCACTCATAGAAGCCGTCTGCCGGGATGAGGCAGCGGCGCTTGCGGAAGGCCGGCCGGAAGGACGGCGTGGTCGCCACGGTCTCGGCGCGGGCGTTGATGAGCTTGTTGCCGATCGAGGCATCCCTGGCCCAGCCCGGGATCAGGCCCCAGCGCACCAGCACGAGCTCGCGCCCTTCGCCCTCCTGCGTGCGCCGCACGATGGGCACCGTTTGGGTGGGTGCCACGTTGTAGCGAACGCGCAGGTTCGGGCGCTCGCTGACCTCGAAAGCGCGGATGATCGCCTCAGGAGAGGCTCGGAGGAGAAAGCGACCACACATCTAGCCGGCCCTCGGCTTGTCCGCCCTCAGCTGCCCTTGAGGCAGGTGCTCATAAAGCTCTTCCGCGCATCGCCAGTCAGCTTCTTGGCAGACGCCTCCTGGTTGCAGGTTTTCATCTTCTGTTGCTGGGGGGTCATGCCGCTTTCGGCCGTGGTTTTGCCCGAGAGGCACTGGCTCATGAAGCTCTTGCGCGCATCGCCGGTGAGTTTCTTGGTCTTGACCTCGGCGTTGCAGGTCTGCATGCGCTGCTGCTGCGCTGTGAGCTGCTTGGTCTCCGCGCCATCGCCGGGAGCCGGGCCTAGCACTGTCAGGCCGACGCCGAGGCACAGTGTGATCATGAGCACGCGCATCGATTTCCTCCCGCGGAGATGAAGTCGCCGGGCAAAGATAGCAGCGCAGTCGTGCCGAGCCTACGGGCCCGCGGGGGCAGCCTCTCTGCTTGCCAGCTTGAGGCGCCCTCGTTGTCCCGCCATCAAGGGCTCGTGGCATTGGTTCGGAATTGCGTGCGCACAAGCTCCTCGAGCATCCTCCTCGCTTCCTGGTCGGCGAGATGGCTGCGCACCAATCGGCCAGCTTCTTCAATGAGCGCAGCGGCGAGCAGTGCCGCTCCGAGGGAGCTTTCGAAGACCTCGGGCGGCACGCGTGCCAGGCTCTCCCGAAGCTCAGAAAGGAAACGCCCTTGGGCGCTCCTGTAGCGTTCCGAATGATCCATCGCGTCTCTCTGCAGCCGCCCGTTCCGGCACTCGGGTCAGGATCGCGCCCCTCAGTTACCCCACGGATCACCGCCGGATCGCGGCTTGAACGGATCGTAGCTCGGCGTGACGTAGGGATCCTTGTAACCCGGTTGGCCGGTGTATGGATTGGTGTTGCCTTTGGTGCTGTAGTTGTCGAGTGTCGTGCCGTTCGGACTCGACCGGTAGTAAGGGGCCACGTAGGTGCCGTTCTTTGTCGTATAGCCTCTGACGTATTCATCGGAATGGCCCACTGACGTCCAAGCAAAGAGGGCCAGTGCAGCAACCGCTAGCGTGCGCATTCTACATTCCTTCCTTATTTGTTCGGAATACCATTCTGCTGACGGTAGTCATCCACCATGCGTTGTGAAACATCTCGCGAGTAGCACAGAGGTTGGTAGCCGCCAGCGCGGCTGTAGGCGCTGCGCCGGCCGCAGCTGCTACCATTCCGCGCTGCATTGTAGGGACAGGGGCAATTCCCGGGATAGCTGGCGATCGACTGTTGGATAAGAAGCTGCCGGATCTGGGAATCGGATAGGGGCGCCTTTGGCGTCGACCGTAGGTGATAACAGCAGCAGCGAGACGGTACCTGCTACGGCAAGGCGGATAGCCAACCCGAAAGGTTCGTTGCGTGCTCGGATCATCCGAAACATTCTAGATAGCTGCCGGCTTCGCCAAGCTAGAGCGAACGATAGCCCTCACCAGCGCTCGACGACGGCCGCGGCCTTAGAGCCTGTTCGGAAAGAAGGTGAGCGGAATCAGCGGGTTGTGACGTCCTTGTTCTGCCAGGAACAAAGGATCACGACCGATGTGGACTGCTTCCGCTCGTCATCAGTATCGGCGCACGGGCTGCCGCTACGCAACCGATGTGACGGACGAGGACTTTGCGCTGATCGAGCCGCTGCTGCCGCCCGCCAAGCGCGGCGGCCGGCGGCGCACGACCCTGTTGCGCGAGGTGATGAACGCCTTGCTCTATCTGCTGCGGACGGGCTGTCCCTGGCGCATGCTGCCCAAGGAATTCCCGCCGAAGAGCACGGTCTACGGCTACTTTCGGCGGTTCTGGGAGGAAGGCATCTGGTCGACCATCCAGACGACGTTACTCATGGCGGCCCGCGAGCGAGCCGGCCGAGAGGCCTCGCCCAGTGCCGGTATCCCCCGGGTCGGCCAACGTCCGCCCGAGGGCAGGCGCTGACAGCCAGAGCGTCAAGACGACCGAGGCGGGCGGTCCGCGGGGATTCGACGCCGGCAAGAAGGTCAACGGGCGCAAGCGCCACCTGCTCACCGACACGCTGGGCCTGCCGCTGCGATTGATCGTTCACCCGGCCAACATCCAAGACCGCGACGGCCTGGGATTGGTCTGTGCCCAGATCCGACGGCGCTTCCCCTGGCTGAATCACCTGTTCGCCGACGCTGGCTACCAGGGCGAGCTTGCCCGCGGCGCGGCGGCCGGGGAGCGACTGCGGCTCCAGACCATCAAACGACCCCTCGGTACCGAGGGGTTCCATCTGCTGCCGCGCAGATGGGTCATCGAGCGCACCTTCGCCTGGCTCGGCAGAAGCCGCAGACTCACAAAGGACTTCGAGCGTCTGATCGAGACCTCCACCGCCATGGCCGCGCTCGCCGTCATCCAGCTCCTCGCCCGGCGTCTGGCAAGCCCTTGAGCAGGGGACAGAACTTTCCGGACAGGCTCTTAGAGGCCAATGGCCCTGCGATGGAGGACTATGGCAGACGCAGCCTTGACCAGTTGCTGGATCCTTCGGTTTGCCTCGGCCGAGCGATGGTCACACTGATGCTGAGGCGCATGCAGGCGATGGATTGATCCATGGGCGTCAACCTTTGCGTGAGGATGCGCCGCCTGCCTTCGTTCGCACCCGATTGCCCGCGATCTTCCGCCGGGTGACCAAGGCGCGCAAGTCTCTTGCGACCTCCGCCTTCAAAGCGAGAACGCTCGCGGAAGTGGCGCAGCAGCAAAGACGCCGCCGGTCGGGTTCGACGGTGCGTCGGCAGGTATGCCTGCCTGCCTCCCTGACCGGCGCGAGAGGAGGATAGAGCTTCCTCCCGCCATGGGCGAGCCGTGTAGCGCCATCGATTACCAGAAAAGAGCGCCCGCGGCTTCGCGTGGGCGCTCTTGAGGCTTCAGGCCTCGGTATCGCCGGTCGGCTCGACCGGCTTCGAGAAGGAACGGAGATAGTCGGCAGCAAGGCTGGCCTTGCTCGCCGCGGTGACCACGGCCCTGGCGTCGGCCTTGAGGAGCCTCAGCCAGTCGTTGATGTACTCGGCATGGCGGAGTTTTCCTTCAATGCCGAGCTCGGCACAGAGAAAGGCAGCGGTGAGCTCGGCCACCAGCTCCTCGGCCATGTAGGCCTCCGAGCCGAAACGCCCTGAGAGGTCGCGATCGAGCCGGCCCGGAGCGGCCGACCAATGAGCATGCTCGTGCAGGCTGCTGGCGTAGTAGTGCTCGGGGCCTGAGAAGGCCGCGAAGGGCGGCAGCATGATGCAGTCGAGCGAGGGCACGTAGCAGGCGCGATCGCCACCATGGCGGACGTCCGCGCCGAGCGCCTCGAGGAAGGCTTCCGCCGCGGCGTGCCGCTCCCCTTCCGGCCGCGGGGCCTCCGGCGCATGAAGCCGCTCCGGCAGCCCCTCGGTCTGCGCGATGTTGAAGACCGCGAAGGAGCGCAGGAAGCTGACCTCCCGACGCCCGTCGCCGTCCTCGTCCTTGTCGGCTTCCTCTCCCTCACCCGTTACCGTGATGCGCTTGAGGAGCACGATGGCCGTGGCCTTCTCACCCTTGCGCACGAAGCCGCCAAGCTCCTTCGTCTGGCGGAAGGTCAGCCAGCGCGGCAAGGGATAGCCCCGTGCCGCGGCTGCCGCCCACAAGGTCAGGACATTCGCCCCCCTGTAGACGTAGCCCGTGGCGGCGTTCCGCGGCAGGCAGCTCACCCCGCCCTCGGCGAGGCCGCTCTGCCAGGGCTTTATCCAGGGGGCGACACCCCGCTCGAGCTCGAGCACGATCCGTTCCGTGATCTCCTCATGAAGCCTGGCGCTCACCTCTCTCTCCCGGCGCTGCGCCAGCCCCGCACCATTGCGGGACTGGCCGACGCCGGGGAGCGCCCGAGGCCTCCCCTGCCCTATTCAAGCATCGCCTGAGCCCGAGAGCCGCCCGGACTTGTCCACAGTTCCGGGGGACGGATCGGCGGATGCGGCGGTGGATGATGACAAAAAGGATAGGTTTGCGTTGGGGTTCGGTGACGGGCTTGTGGCACCGCCCTCGCCTCGCGTGACGCGAGAGACCATGCGATAATGCTCGCAGACGGCAATTTCGTTCTTTCCCGCCCCTCCTCCGCATCGGCCGGAGCCGAATGGCTCGACTCCGGCGCAGTGCGAGAGGAGAGGATCATGAGCACGACCAGGACGGGTCTCATCAAGGAGATCCCGCTCAGCAGGCTCAAGGCGTCGGCCGCCAATGCCAGGCGCACCGACACGGGCCTCGGCATCGAGGAGCTGGCGGCATCCATCGCCGCGCATGGGCTCCTGCAGATGCCGGTGGTGACCCCCGAGATCGACGGCGATGGCCAGGAGACCGGGTTTTTCAAGGTCACCGCCGGTGAGCGCCGCCGCAAGGCGCTGCTCCGGCTCGTCAAAGACAAAAAGCTGCGCAAGAGCGAGCCGATCGCCTGCCTGGTGCGGGCGGACGGTGAGCCGGCGGAGCTGAGCCTGGCCGAGAACAGTGTCAGGCTCACCATGCACCCGGCCGACCAGGTCGAGGCCTTCGCCCGGCTCCACCAGGAGCAGGGCCTGGGGCTCGAGGACATCGCCGCCCGCTTCGGGATCAGCCCGAGCGTCGTTCGCCAGAGGCTGAGGCTCGCAGCGGTGAGCCCTGCCCTCATGGCGAGGTATCGGGCTGGCGAGCTCGGCCTCGACCAGCTGATGGCTTTCGCCATCACCGACGACCATGCGGCCCAGGAGGCGGCCTTCGAGCAGCTCTCCTGGAACAAGAGCCCGGAGATGATCCGCAGAGCCCTGACCTCACGCCATGTGAGCTCCGGGGATCGGCGGGCCGTCCTCGTCGGGCTCGAGGCCTACGAGGCTGCTGGCGGCACGGTTCTCCGCGACCTCTTCACCGAGGATCACGGAGGCTGGCTCGCCGACAGCGCCCTTCTCGACCGGCTCGCCCGGGAGAGGCTCGAGGCGATGGCCGAGACGGCGCGTCAGGAAGGCTGGAAATGGGTCGAGGCGCATCTCGACTACCCGCACGCCCAGGCTGCTGCCTGCCAGCGTGTCTATCCGCAGCCCGTGCCGCTTTCTTGCGACGACCAGGCACGGCTCGACGCGCTCACGGCCCGCTACGATACCCTCGCCGCGGCCCATGGCGATGAGCCGTCCGAGGAGGCCCAGGCAGAGATCGCAGCACTCGAGGCTGAGATCGACGCCCTCCGGCAAGGCGGGGCTGCCTACAGCCCTGAGGATGAGGGCATAGCGTCGGCTGTCACATAGACAACGCTACGGGTGAACGGGCCTGGAACACCGCTCACGCTGCCAATCTTGCCCGTCCGAGATTGAGCGGTCGGCGCCGTCCTGCGATGGCGGCCGCACGGTCCCACAGGAAGTCGCCGGAGAAGCCGATATGCTCCCAGGTCAGCGGCGAGGTGTGGGCGAGCAGCGCGTCCGGTACCGCTTCGCCCTGGCCGCGCATGTGCGCGACGGCGTCGGCGATGTAGGTCGAGTTCCAGTAGACGATGGCCGCGATCACCAGGTTCAGCCCTGAGGCGCGGAACTGCTGCGCTTCCTGGCCGCGGTCGGCGATGCGCCCCTGCTTGAAGGTGCAGATGACCTGGGCGAGCGCGTGGCGCTGCTCGCTTTTGTTCAGCCCGGCGTGGCAGCGCTGCCGGAGCTGGGGCGATTCCAGCCAGTCCAGCATGAAGAGCGTGCGCTCGATCCTTCCCAGCTCCTGCAGCGCGAGGTCGAGTTGGTTCTGTCGCTGGTAGGCGGCGAGGCGCTTGAGCATGGCCGAGGGCAGCACGGTGCCGGCGCGCAAGGAGGCGACCAGGCGCAGGATCTCGTCCCAGTGCTCGCGGATGACGTCGGTCCTGATCCGTCGCCCCAGGAGGGGGCGAGGTCCTTGTAGGCGGACGTCGGCTCGAAGGTGGCCAGCTTGCGGTCGGGGAAATCGCGCAGCCGCGGGCAGAATCGGAAGCCCAGCATCGCGCACAGGATGAACACGTGGTCCGAGCTGCCGCCGGTATCGACGTAGTGCGTCCCGATCCGCAGCGCCGTTCCGTGGTGCATCAGCCCGTCGAGCACGTACGGAGCCTCGTGGCTGGTCGCCGACATGACCCGCGCGCTGTAGGGGCCGTGCTGGTCGGAGACGTGGGTGTAGAAACCCAAGCCGGGGTCGGAGCCGTAGCGCGCGTTCACCTCGCCGGCTGCGTCGCCGCGCTTGCCCGACCGGAAGAACTGTCGATCCGAGGCCGAGGTGGTGCCGTCGCCCCAAGTGGTGGCGATCGGGAGCGCGTGGTGCGCGTCGATGATGCGGGCGAGCGCCGCCTGGTAGGTCTCCGGGCGTATGTAGGCGTCGGCGGTCCAGATCAGCTTGTCGCGGGTGACGCCGTGGCTCGCCGCCGCCATGCGACCCAGACCCAGATTGGTTGCGTCGGCCAGTACCGCGGCGAGCAGAGCGTTCTCGTCCTCGCAGCGCTCGCCGGTGCGCAGGTTGGTGAAGGCCTGGGCGAAGCCGGTGGCCCGGCTCACGTCGTGCAGCACCTCGGTGATGCGGACGGCCGGCAGCATCGCCTCGATCCCGTCGGCGAAGGCTCGCGCCTCGGGCGGGGTTGCCGCCTTCACCGGGGCCACGTGCAGGCGCTCGTCGCGCAACTCGACGCCCTCAAGTTCGCCGCGCCGCAGGCGGAGTGCAAAGCGCGTCAGCCGCCGGTCGAGCTCCTTCCTTCTGATGGCGAGCCACTCGTCGGCCGTCGCGGGCAGCCCCAGTTCCACCACAGCCTCCGAGACAGCGGCCTGGGGCAGGAGATAGGCGTCGAAGCGACGGTAGCCGGAGGAGCGCTCGACCCAGACGTCGCCGGAACGCAGCCTGTCGCGCAGCGTCGCGAGCACGGCCGTCTCGTACAGGCGCCGGTTCGGCTTGCCCGTCTCCAGCACCAGCCGCCGCCAATCCTTGCGGAACGGCATGGGCGCGTCCACGGGCACGTCGCGCTTGCCGGAGCGGTTCAGGTCGGCCAGCAGCCGGAGCGCGGCCAGCATGGGGTCGTTGGCGCGCGCGGCCCTGAACTCCAGCGCCTCGATCAGGTCGGGCGCGAACTTGCGCAGCGTCTTCCAGCGATCGGCCGCACGGAGCAGTGGATCCTCGCCGGCAAGGTCGGCCAGGGCGTGCACCTCGCCGCGCACGCGCAGCAGCTTCGCCCAGCCCACGGCGTAGTCCACGGCCTCGAAAGCATCGAGGTCGCCCTCCTGAGCAGCGGCGAGCGCGTCGATGGTGCCGTGGAACAGGCGCATGAGCCGGCCCACGTCGCCGGCAGTCGCGGCGTAGCGCCGGCGCGTAGCGTTGCGCGCCTTGGCGAACAAGCCGCCGATCAGCTTGTCGGCCATGTCCAGCACCGCGTCGGTCAGGCGACCCTCGAGATCGAGGACTGTCGCGACCAGGATCGCGCGCCGCCGGTGCGCGGCGTAGCGGCCGAGCTGGTAGGCGTCGGAGGCCTGGCCCTCGCGGACGAGCTGCCGCAGCCGTTCCTCGTGCACGCGCTCAGCGGTCTCGAGCGGCAGACCGATGCTGCGGACCAGGCGCAGCCGGTCAAGCAGCTCGCCGACATGATCCGCCTTGGGCGCGACCGGCATTGTCTTGAGCCAGGCGAACCGCGTCATGCCGACCCTGGGATCGGCGGCGAGCAGCCCATCGACCTCGGCGACCTGCGCCGCGGTCAGGCCGTGCAGCAGTGCGTCGGTTGCGCGCTTGCGGGCCCGTGCACGGCCGGCGATTGCGGCACGCTCGATCACCGTCGCCGCAGGCAGGATGATGCCGATGCCGCGCAGTGCGGCCACGACCGCCGCGGCGATCGGCTGCCCGCGGTCGGTACTCCAAGCGGCCTGCGCCGCGGCCTCGATCATCGGCGACAGGTCGGTCGCGGTCGGCGGACGCAGGCCCAAGGCGGCTGGCGAGCTGACGGGCGTGGTCGGTCATGGTCTGCGGCCGGCGGGCGTACTCGGCGAACGCCGCCGCCGGGATCTCGAGCTGCGCGGCCAGCCAGGCCACGAGCGGCTCCGGCCTTGCGTCCAGGTTGGCCAGCGTCGTGCCCGGGTGACGGAGCAGGGCGAGCTGCAAGGCGAAGCCGAGCCGGTTGGCGTTGCCGCGACGGTCTGCCACGAGATCCTGGTCGGCCCGGGACAGGGTGAAGCACCGCGCCAAGCCGTCGGGGTCGGAAGGTATCCCGAGGAGCGCTTGGCGCTCCTCGTCGGTCAGCAGCTGCCGTCGCGCCAAGGCGTATCCTCCCGTCCCACAAAGGCCCATGATGATCGTGGACGGGCCGGGTTTAGGGGACGTAGTCTGTGGACGGGTTCGGCAGCCTGCGCGGCGTGGTGCCGCGGGCGTCCCGGGAACGACCGATTCGGGGACAACCCCAATGGGCGACCTGCTGGGCTACGCGCGCGTCAGCACCGGCGACCAGGATGTCGCCGGGCAGAAGCTGCGCCTGGAGCAGGCCGGCGCCATCAAGGTCTTCACCGACGTATGCTCAGGAAAGTCGATGGACCGGCAAGGGCTGGACGCGTTGCTCGCTTACGCGCGCAAAGGGGACACCCTTGCCGTCGTCCGCCTCGATCGTCTCGGTCGTTCGCTCACCGAACTGCTCACGACGGTGGCCATGCTGAAGGAGCGGAGCATGGACCTCGCCAGCCTGGAGGAGAAGATCGACACCTCCTCGGCGGCCGGCGAGCTGATCTTCCATGTCTTCGGCGCCATCGCGCACTTCGAGCGCCGGCTGATCGCCGAACGCACCAGGGACGGCATTGCCGCTGCCCGGGTCCGGGGTAAGAGGCCCGGTCGGCGACCACTCGACCAGGACAAAGTCGCGGCGGCGCTCAAGCTGGTGGCCGCGGGCCTGTCGCCGACCGCCGCGGCGCGGCAACTCGGCCTCGGACGGTCCACCGTCTACCGGGAAATCAGCCGCGCAGGTATCCGGCGAGACATGTGGCCAGTCAGCACGCCTTGATCATTGATTCTATCTTCGTTATTGAGTGGCGAATCACCATGATTCTTTCCGATATTTCCTGCTATATTACTCATAGCTGAGTAGAAAGGATTTCGTTATACGATCGACCCTGATCCCGCTTGGACGGGATCGGAGATGGAGCGATGAACTGCGAGCTGCTCGACCTGCGCGCATTCCTGGCGGTGCTCGACCTCCGGAGCTTCGTCAAGTCGGCCCAGCTGCTGAACGTCTCGCAGCCCGCCTTGTCGCGACGCATCCAGGCCCTGGAGGCTGCCTTCGGCGCGCCGCTGCTCGAGCGCACGACCCGGTCCGTTGCCCCCACGGCACTCGGTCGCGAGCTGGAGCCGATGATCCGACGTCTTCTGGACGAGTTCGAGGCGTCGGTTCTGGCGATCAACACGCTCGGGCCCCGGCAGCGTGGCCAGATCGCAATCGCCTGCATCCCAACCGCTGCCTTCTACTTTCTGCCTCGCGTCATCCGGACTTTCCGCGAGCACTATCCGCTCATACGTTTCCGCGTCCTGGACCTCTCCGCGAATGATGGTCTCGAGAGCGTGGCCCGCGGTGAGGTCGAGTTCGGTATCAACTTTATGGGCGCCTCGAGCGACGAGCTCGTGTTCACGCCGCTCATCGAGGACCCGTTCGTCCTGGCGTGCCGACGGGACGACCCGTTGGCCGCCCGTGATCAGCTTTCCTGGCGGGAGTTGGAGGGTCAGCCGCTGATCGGCGTCAGTCGCAGCAGCGGCAACCGACTGATTCTCGATGCCGTTCTCGCCAAGACGAGCGTTCGCCTCAACTGGCTCTACGAGGTCCATCACCTCACAACCTCACTGGGCCTGGTGGAGGCGGGGCTTGGTGCGTCCGTCCTGCCGAGACTGGCGACGCCGGCTGAGGCCCATCCGATCATCGTCACACGTCCGATCGGCGACCCCGGCGTGACGCGCACAATAGGCATCGTCGAGCGGCGGACAGGCCGTCTTTCGACCCCGGCTCGTGAGTTCCGCGAGTTGCTGTTGGCCACTGAAAATTGATGCCGATGTCGCAATAGTCTATGCGATCATTGCATTTAAATTATTGATGGGCCCGATGTACCAAGCTCCCGACAACGGCCGGTGAACGCGGTCGAGCAAGTTCGGGAGGTCTCGGCATGGCCGAGCTGGTTCGTATCCCTTGTGTGCTCATGCGCGGCGGGACCTCGCGCGCCGCCTTTTTCCTCCGCTCCGATCTGCCGGCGGAACCACAGCTGCGAGACACCGCGCTGATCTCCGCCATGGGGGCGGGACACGAGCTGCAGATCGACGGGATCGGCGGCGGCAACCCGCTCACGAGCAAGGCTGCGATCATCGGGCCCTCGCTCCACCCCGGCGCCGACGTCGACTATCTGTTCGCCCAGGTGCGGGTCAGGGAGCGCAGCGTCGACCTCTCGCCGAACTGCGGCAACATCCTGGCGGCTGTCGGCCCGTTTGCGATCGAGGCCGGCCTCGTTCCGGCTGCCGACCGCACCACGACGGTCCGCATTCATAACGTCAATACGAGCAAGATCATCGAGGCCGAGGTGGCAACGCCCGGCCGCCGCGTGACCTATGAGGGCGAGACGGCGATTGCCGGCGTCCCCGGGACCGGGGCAGCCATTCGTCTCCTCTTCCTCGACGCGGCCGGCGCCAAGACCGGGGCCCTTCTGCCAACGGGCCAGCCGGTCGATCTGGTCGATGGAATCCCGGTCTCCTGCATCGACGCCGCCACCCCGGTGATGCTGGTCCGAGCGGCGGATCTCGGCAAGTCGGGCTACGAGCCGGCTGCGGACTATCTCGTCGACACCGCTTTCATGGCCAAGCTGGAGCGGCTGCGTGTGGCCGCCGGTCGCGCCATGGGCTTCCCGGACGCGGCGGAGCGGGTGATCCCGAAGCCCGTCCTGCTTGCCAACGCGGCCGAGGGCGGCACGCTCTGCGCCCGCTACTTCACGCCTCACGAATGCCACAAGGCGCTCGCCATCGGCGGTGCCGTGGCGATCGCAACCGCTGTCGCGACCGCCGGCACGATCGCTGCCGTCCTCGCAGGCCGCACCTGTCCGCCGACGACTGTGGATATCGAGCATCCCTCGGGGCGGCTTCCGGTGCACCTTGCGACCCGACCCGGCGACGGGATTCCCGTCGCCGGTGTGGTCAGGACAGCGCGGCGCCTGTTCGAGGGCCAAGTGCTGATCCGCACCGCCGATCTTTTCTCGCACTGCGCAGCGGCCTGACCGCCGCTGGACCTCCCTGGCGACCACAAGCTCTCCGGCGGCCCGACACACTGGCAACCAACGAGGGGAAGGCTATGTCCACCCACACCGACGTCTCACCGGCTCACGCATCGACGCGACCCAAGAAGTTCTATGAGCATCTCTATGTGCAGGTCCTCCTCGGCGTCAGCCTCGGGATCCTGCTCGGCTACCTCCGCCCGGACATCGCCGTGGCCTGCAAGCCTCTGGGCGACGCGTTCGTCAAGCTCGTCAAGATGATGATCATTCCGGTGGTGTTCTGCACGATCGTGAGCGGGATCGCCGGCGTCGGCGGTCAGAAGAAGATCGGCACCACCATAGTAAAGACGTTGGGCCTCTTTTACGTCCTGACGATCATCGCGCTGCTGATCGGCATTGCGACGGTCGAGATCCTGCATCCTGGAGTAGGGATGCATATCGACCCCGGCAGCATCGACGCCACAGCGGCCGCGAGGTATGCGGCTTCCGCCAAGAAGCTCGACTTCGTCGACATGCTGATGCACATCATCCCGTCGAGCTTCTTCACCCCGTTCGCCGAGGGTGAGGTCCTGCCCGTCCTCTTCGTCGCCATCCTTCTGGGCTTCGGCCTGCGTCGCGCCGGCAGGCCGGGCCAGGCCTTCGTGCACGGGCTCGATTCCTTCGCCACGGGTGTGTTTGCCGCCTTCGGCTTCCTTATGAAGCTCGCCCCGATCGGCGCCTTCGGAGCCATCACCTATATCGTCGCCAAGAACGGCATCCAGACGATCGGGAATCTGGGCTTCTTGATCGTTACGCTCTACGTCGCCTGCCTCGTCTTCATCTTCGGCATTCTTGGCCTCCTCGCCCGGATCCACGGCTTCAGCCTGCTCAAGCTGTTGCGCTATATCCGCGAGGAGCTGCTGATCGTGCTCGGCACCTCCTCCACGGAACCGGTGCTGCCCGCCCTCCTCTTGAAGCTCGAGCGCCTGGGCTGCGCCAAGGGCTCGGTGGGCCTCACCCTGCCGCTCGGTTATTCGTTCAACCTCGATGGCACTGCGATCTACCTCACCCTCGCCTCAATCTTTCTCGCCGAGGCGATGGACATCCATCTGACCGCTGGGCATCTGATCACCATGCTGCTTGTGATGCTGCTCACCTCCAAGGGTGCCGCGGGCGTTACGGGCAGCGGGTTCGCCGCTCTGGTGGCGACGCTCGCCGCCATGCCGGGGACGATCCCTGTCGCTGGTGTGGTCCTGATCGCAGGCATCGACAGGTTCATGTCCGAGGCGCGCGCGCTGACGAGCCTCATCAGCAACGCCGTCGCCTGCATCGTGATCGCGATCTGGGACAAGGCGTGCGACCGCGACACGCTGCGCAGCCAGCTCGATCAGGGCCCAGGCGACCCCGACTTCGAGCACGAGCCCGCCGCCGCCGGTGGTCTTTCGATCGCCGCCTGAAGGCTTCGCCCTTCCGACCCAAACGCCATCTTTTCCGGAGACGAAACAATGTCCGCCAGCGCCATCAACTCGGCGATCTTCAGAGACATTTTCACGACCGAGGCCATGCGTGTCGTTTTCTCGGACGAGCGTCGGATTCAATACTATCTCGACATCGAGGCGGCGCTCGCGCGGGTCCAGGCGCGTCTGGACATCATCCCTCAGGTCGCGGCGGACGAAATCGTCCGCCATTGCCGGCTCGACCGGCTCGACGTCGCGCGCCTGAAGACCCAGACCGAGCGGATCGGCTATCCGGTCCTGCCGGTGGTGCAGCAGCTCGTGACATCGTGCCGTGATGGGCTTGGCGAGTGGTGCCACTGGGGCGCCACGACCCAGGACATCACTGACACCGCGACGGTGCTGCAGATCCGCGACGGGCTCGATCTGGTCGAGCGGGAGCTGCAGGCGATCTGCGCTGCGCTGTCCAGCCTCGCCCGCCGCTTTCGCGACACGCCGATGGCGGCACGCAGCAACCTGCAGCAGGCGGTGCCGATCACCTTCGGCTACAAGGCCGCCGTTCTCCTCGCAGGCTTCCAGCGCCATCTCGAGCGGCTCGAGCAGCTGCGCCCGCGGGTGCTGGTCGGCGAGTTCGGCGGTGCCGCGGGCAACCTGTCCTCGCTGGGCACGCGCGGCCTCGAGGTCCAGGCCGGGCTGATGGAGGAGCTCGGCCTCGGCCAGCCCGACATCGCCTGGCACACGATGCGCGATCGAATAGCCGAGGTCGGCTGCTTCCTCGGGCTCGTCACCGGCACACTTGGGAAAGTGTCGATGGACGTCAAGCTGATGATGCAGACCGAGGTCGAGGAGGTTTTCGAGCCCTTCGCCGAGGGCCGCGGCTCGTCAAGCACCATGCCACAGAAACGCAACCCAATCTCGTCCGCCTACATCCACGCCTGCGCAGCCGTGGTGCGTCAGCACGCCGCCGCGCTCATGGACGCGATGGTGGCGGATCATGAGCGCTCGACGGGACCCTGGCAGATCGAGTGGATCGTCCTGCCCGAGGCGTTCGTGCTCGCGGCGGGAGCGCTCGCACAGACCCGGTTCGTGCTCGAGGGCCTCGAGGTCAATCCGGAGCGGATGCGCCGAAACCTCGACGCTACCGGCGGGCTCGTAGTCTCCGAGGCGGTGATGATGGGCCTCGGTCCGGCGCTGGGCCGTCAGCGCGCGCACGACGTCGTCTATGACATTTGCCGCGACGTCCTCCGATCCGGTCGCCCCTTCCTCGATCTTCTGGCCGAGCACCCCGACATCGCGACGCATATGGGCCGTGCGGAGCTGGCCAGGCTGGTCGATCCCGCGAACTATCTGGGCCTGTCCGGCCAGATGGTGGACCGTGTTCTCGACCGGGAGCCTCGGCCGTGAGCGCGGTGACGGCAGGCGCGCTGCGGAGCTGGCTCTTCACTCCAGGCACCAGGCCGGACCGCTTCTCCCGAGCCGCGGAAGTCGGCGCCGACGTCCTGATCGTCGACCTCGAGGACGCCGTCGCCCCGGCGGCCAAGCCCCGGGCCCGCGCCGACGCGCTCGCCTTCTTGGCCGACGGCGGGCTAGCGGGGGCCAAGACCGCGTTGCGGATCAACGCCCTGCGCACGCCGGAGGGCCTCGCTGACCTCGCGGCCCTGCTCGCGGCGCCGGGCCAGCCCGACTACCTTATGGTCCCCAAAACGGAATCGGCGGAGGAGCTTGGTCTTATCGACAGCCTGCTCGCGAGCGCCGCCAGCCCGGCGCGGTTGGTAGCGCTCGTCGAATCCGCCCGCGGGCTCGCCGCGGCCGATGCGATCGCGGGGGCGACGCCGAGACTTGCCGCCCTGATGCTGGGGGCTGCCGACCTCGCGGCCGATCTCGGGGCCACCGTCGCCTGGGAGCCGCTGCTGCACGGGCGCTCGACCGTGGTCCGGGCGGCAGCGGTGGGCGGCGTGCTCGCCATCGACGCGCCCTGCTTCGCGCTTCGCGACGCCGGGGCGCTCGGCACCGAACTCGCGGGCTCGGCGGCGCTCGGCTTCGCCGCGAAGGCCGCAGTTCACCCGGCCCAGGTCGGGCCGATCAACGCGGCGCTGACACCCTCGCCCGAGGCGGTCGAGGAGGCGCGGCGCGTCCTCCAGGAGAACGAGAAGGGCGTGGGCGTCCTTGGCGGCCGGATGATCGACGAGGCCGTCGCCCGTCGAGCGCGTCGTACCCTTGCCGCGGCCGGCGTCGCCTGACCTACCCGCCCCCTATCAGCCAGATCCTAGGATTCCGACCATGAAGCTAGATATCGTCGAACTCAAAGCTTGGACCGGTCGCCAGGAGGTCCGGGAGGACGCGGTCACCTCCATCCCGGTCGCCGCCCTCGCGGCGACCCTCGACCACGACGAACCCGCCCCTGCCCGCGGCACACCGCTCCCTCCCTTATGGCACTGGCTCTATTTCCTGCCGCTGCACCGGCAGTCCGAGCTCGGTCCCGACGGTCACGCCAAGCGCGGCGGCTTCCTGCCGCCCGTGCCGCTTCCGCGGCGGATGTGGGCCGGTGGCCGCTTCGACTTCCGTCGGACACTTCGCGTCGGGGACGTGATCCGGCGCACCTCGACCGTCGCCGACGTCAGCCTGAAGGAGGGCCGCACCGGGCCGCTCGTCTTCGTCCTCGTGCGCCACGAGATCGCGACCGACGAGGGTGTGGCGCTGGTCGAGGAGCACGACATCGTCTACCGCGAGCAGCCCAAGCCCGGCGAGGCGGCGCTGGCGCCGCGGGCCGCCCGCGCGGACGCCACCTGGCGGCGCGACATCCATCCCGACGACGTGCTGTTATTCCGCTACTCTGCCCTGACCTTCAACGGGCATCGCATCCACTATGACAGGCGCTATGTGACCGAGGTCGAGGGCTATCCTGGGCTCATCGTACACGGACCGCTGATCGCCACATTGCTCGCAGACCTTGTGCGCCGGCACACGCAGGCACCGATGACCGCGTTCCGCTTCCGGGCGGTGCGGCCGCTCTTCGACGTCGCCGACTTTGCGGTCTGCGGCGCGCCCGCGCCGGACGGGCGCCGGGTGGCGCTGTGGGCACAAGGGGCGGACGGATTCTTCGCCATGGAAGCCGAGGCCGAGCTCGGTGTGGAGACGGCACATGGCTGAGACTGCCACGCAGGCTGCAGGGCCGCTCGCCGGGATCACCGTGGTCACCCTCGAGCACGCGATCGCCGCCCCCTTCGCCACCCGCCAGCTCGCCGACCTCGGTGCGCGCGTGATCAAGATCGAGCGCCCAGGCGTGGGCGACTTCGCCCGCGCCTACGACGACCGCGTCCGCGGCCTCGCCTCGCATTTCGTCTGGTGCAACCGCTCCAAGGAAAGCCTCACGCTGGACGTGAAGGCGCCGGAGGCCCGAGAGATTCTGGCCCGCCTGATCGCGAAGGCTGACGTGCTGGTGCAGAACCTCGCCCCCGGCGCCGCGGCCCGGCTCGGGCTCTCGGAGGAGGCGTTGCGGCCGGGCCATCCGCGGCTGATCATCTGCGACATCTCCGGCTACGGCAGCGACGGCCCCTACCGTGACCGCAAAGCCTACGATCTGCTGATCCAGAGCGAGGCCGGCTTCCTCTCGGTCACCGGCACGCCGGACGAGCCGGCGAAGGCCGGCCTGTCGATCGCCGACATTGCGGCCGGCATGTATGCCTACACCGGTATCCTGACGGCGCTGCTTCAGCGCGAGCGCACCGGGCGGGGCAGCCATGTCGAGGTCTCCATGCTCGAGGCCCTGGGCGAGTGGATGGGCTTCCCACTCTACTACGCCTTCGAGGGTGCCCCGCCTCCGCCGCGCACGGGCGCCTTCCACGCCACAATCTTCCCCTACGGCCCGTTCCCCGCCGGCGACGGCGGCACGGTGATGCTGGGGCTGCAGAACGAGCGCGAGTGGGCGGTGTTCTGCCGCGACGTGCTGCGCCAGCCCGCACTCGCCACCGACGAGCGCTTCAGCTCGAACGTCCGCCGCGTCGCCAGCCGGGAGGCGCTGACGGCCACGATCGTCGCGAGATTCGCCAGGCTGTCGGCGGCGGAGGTGGTGGCCCGGCTCGACGCGGCCGGCATCGCGAACGCGCGCGTCAATGACATGCAAGGGCTCTGGGCCCATCCGCAGCTGCGCGCTCGTGACCGCTGGCGTGAGGTCGACACGCCCAAGGGCTCTGTCCTGGCACTGCTGCCGCCAGCCGGCTCCGACGCGTTCGCGGCTAGGATGGGCGCCGTGCCCGCGCTGGGCGAGCACAGCCGAGCCATTCTTGGGGAACTCGGATACGACAAAGACACCGTCGCCCGCCTCGTTGAGAGCGGATCGGTGTAAGCTGGGCCGACTTTCCGGTAGTTGCGGCCCGGCATGCAGCCAAAGGCTTGGTCGGACACGGCTCGATCACCAAGCACCCTGCCTTCGCGTTGTCTGGCGAACAACCAACGCGATGTCCTCAATCATGAAGGTGCCCGGCTTCCTCATGCTGCCTCCCCTTCCGCGAACGCGCGGCAGCCGGGCTCGATGGCGCGCAGACGGCCTTTCAGCTCGCGGGCGACATGGGCGGCGATCACCTCCGCCGCGAAGCGCTCGGGCGTCAGGCCGGAAGCACGGCGGCGCATAGATGCCGAGAAAGCTGCGGTAGCCGGTTTCCGAGAGAAAGGGCTTGTCCCAGTCCACGGCATGGGCGGCAAAGCCCGGCCAGAACCCGCTCCAACTGCCGATGCCGAACACCCCGTGCAGCGCGACGCGCACGCGCATGCCGGCGACCGTGACGATGAATGCGCCCTTCTGCCCCCAGAGCGGCACCGCGCCGGGCGGCGCTGCGCTCTCGCGCTCCAGCACGCAGCCCGGCGCGTCCTCGTCGGCAAGGATGCCGCGCTCCCCGCCATTGAGGCGCAGGGCGAGGCTGCGCGCCTCCCCGCGCAGCGTCATGACCTGTCGGCGTCGCCGGCCAGCATGGCGGCGTGGTGGCGCTCCAGCAGCCCCCGGAAGAACGGCAGGGCCTCCGCCATCGTGCCCGGCAGGTGGGCGGTCTCGCGCGCGAGGATGCGGGCCCGGTTGTCGGACTCGGCGGCGGCCAGCAGGGCGTCGAAACCCAGCTGACCGGCGGGAACGGGCTGTCTTGTCATGGCGTCCCCTCCCCTTCACGCGGCCAGTGAATCTGTACAGGGATCATCGGCCAGCCCATCGGCGGCCCTGCCCTGCCGGCCATGCAGGAAGTCAACGGCGCGCTGCGCGTGGGCGGCGGCGCTGAAGATCGCCCGCTTGTCGTCCTTCAGGACCTTGAGCCAGCTCGGCGATATAGGCGGCGTGATCGTCGCGGGGCTCGATCTCGAGCCCAAGATCGGCGGCAAGGAAGGCCGCGCCGAGCTCCGCGTCAGCTCCTCCCGCGCATAGCCTTCATCGCCCCACCGCTTGCGCCCCTGATCGCGGTCAAGCCGCGAGCCGTGCCGGGTCCAGTGCACGCATTCATGGCCGAGGGTGGCATAGTAGCTTTCCGCGTCCCGGAACGTCTCGAAGGGCGGCATCTGCACATAGTCGGGCTCGATGGCGTAGTAGGCCCGGTTGCCGCCGTGGCGGATGTCCGCGCCCATGGCGGCAAAGAACCGCTCCGCCCCGTCGATCCGCTGCACGGGATCGAGCACGGGCGCTGCGGGCGCGTAGAAGTGCGCGGGCAGGCCGTCGATCTGCTCGACGTTGAAGACGGTATAGCCTTTCATGAACGGGATTTCCCGCTCCAGCTCCTCGCCGCTCGCCTCGTCAATCTCGGTCCTGCGGATGCGGTCGGCATAGACGACCAGGCTGCCCTTCTCGCCCTTCCGGACATGCGCGCCCAGATCGAGCGCCTGCTTGAACGTCATCCAGATCGGGGCGGAAAACCCGTGCTCCATGGCGGACGCCCAGAGCATGATGATGTTGATGCCCTGATAGGGCGTGCCGTTGCCGCGCAGCGGCCTTGTGATCCGCCCGGCGGCGTGCTCCGCGTTCCACGGCCGCAGCCAGGGGCGGATGCCCTGCTCCAGATCGGCGATGATCCTGCCGGTGACGCGCTCGTAAACGTCGCGCCGGTTGATGTCGTCCTGTTCCTTCCTCATGGCCTCTACCTCCTGTTGGAGAGCCGGTTGCACATGCAACCGGACGAGGCCGCCGCGGCCGGTGGAGCGGGGGAATGCTGTCAGGGCCGGGGGCGCCGGAGGGGGATCGCCCGGGCTGCACGACCGCGCCGAAGCGCTTGCGGAGGCGGGGAGGAAGGCCGGGGAGACCGGCGCGCCCGCCCCGCGCCAGCGGGGTTGCCTTGACGGCAGGGGCCGGCAGGCCCGTCTTGCAGGTCAGAGGAGCCTGGCGAAGTCAGTCGCCCAATGATCGTCCGAAGGATCGTCGCCTGAGATGCGATAATCGGCGGTCACGTCCGTCACGCTTTTGAAAATCGGCGGCGGTTTGAAGTGGTCATCGGCCGGGCAGCGCAGGAGGCGCTGCGGCGGCGCGCCTTGTTCCTGATCGAGGAGCGGGGCCTGAGCCAGGCGTTGGCGGCCGAGACGGTCGGTGTTCACCGGCAGACGGTGAGCATATCTGGCTGCAGCGCTATCGCGCGCAGGGCGAGGCGGGCGTGCTCGACGGGCTACGGGTGTCGCCACGCCGGGGCAAGGGACTGCTGACGGCGGATGAGGCGGACAGGGTCAGGGGCCGGATCGCCGACAAGACGCCCGACCAGCTGAAGCTGCCCTTTGCCTTGTGGACCAGCCGGCCGGTGCGCGACCTGATCCAGCTCAGGCTCGGCAAACGGCTCGGCCTGTCGACGGTGCAGCTCTATCTGCAGCGCCTGTCGACTTCGTCGACATCCCGCCGGGGGATCGGGCCTCAGGCCCGATGGGCATGACGCCGCAAAAGCCGCTAGCCGGGGTCAGGGAGCGCCAACCTGCGGCGATCGCGGCCTGGATTATGCGGCAATCGCCAAGCGGGCGGTCATCTATTGGGGTGACGAGACGGGCATCTCCAATCAGGACCAGATCGGCCGGTTCTATGCGCCCAAGGGCAAGACGTCGGTGGTCGCCCGGACGGCGCGGCGCGCCCAGAGCATGATCTCGGCGGTCAGCAATCGCGGCCTGATGCGTTTCATGCTCTACGAGGCCGCGTTGAACGCCCTGCGTTTCATCGCCTTCCTGCACCGGTTGTTCAAGGATACGGGGCAGAAGGTCTTCCTGATCGTCGACAACCTCAAGCTGCACCATGCCGCTAAGATGACCGCCTGGGTGACTGCGCACGCCTATGAGATCGAGCTCTGCTACCTCCCCGCCTATGCCCCGGACCAGCATTCCGACGAGCACCTCAACAACGACCTGAAGCAGAAGCTGCGTCAGCAGCCCCAGCCGGGATCGAAAGATGCGCTGACCAGGAGCACGCGGGCCGTGCTCCGCGTCATCCAGCGCTCACCTGCACGGATCAGGGCCTACTTCGAGCCGCAGCCCGTCCGCTATGCTGCGTGAAAAATCCAGTATAACATTGGAATATTAGCAAGCGAAGCATTCATGAACCGATGAGCAGCTCGAGCGCAAGGGCCGCACCATGAAGGATACTACCGCCAGACGCCTCCACGCCCAGGCCCACGAACAACTCTGCGTCCATTTCGTGGGCTTCGTTGATATCTACAATTTCATCAGGCGAGCTTAAGAATATCGAGGCCTCAAACCTTACAAATTCATCTGCATGTGCCTCGATAAAAGAGCCAGAGATCTTCATCCTCAACCCAATCAAGTAAATGTCGTGGTCAACGATCTAATCTCGGCCAGCTTCACGCAGTGTCATGGGCAGTGTTTCCCATACCCTAATCAGTTCGGCGATAGAAACAACCTGCATCTTGCGCATGACGTTGCTGCGATGGAGCTTGACCGTCACTTCCCTGATGCCGAGATCGAAAGCTATCTGCTTGTTGACGCGGCCCCGCGCCACCTCGCGCAGGACCTCGCGTTCGCGCGGCGTCAGGCTCTCCAGCCGCTCGACATTGCGCCTAACGACCGCAGCCAGCGTTCGCCGCTCGACATCGATCGCGATGCCCGCCGACACGGCGTCGAGCAGGTCCTGGTCGCGGAATGGCTTGGTGAGGAAGTCCACCGCCCCGGCCTTCATCGCCCGCACCGTCATCGGGATGTCGCCATGGCCGGTGAGGAAGATGATGGGCTTGGGATTGCCGCTGCGCAGAAGGCGCTCCTGCAGGTCGAGGCCGCTCGTGCCGGGGAGGCGCACGTCGAGGACGAGGCAACCGGGAGCGTCCAGAAGGTCGGTCTCGAGAAGCTCGGCCGTCGAGGCGAAGCAGGCGGGCTCGAGCCCCGCCGACTGGACGAGCTCCGAGAGCGCCTCGCGAAGCGATGCGTCATCGTCCACGAGCAGGACGAGCGGCCGCTCCGTTTGCCCGGCCCGCATCGGGAGCAGGGGCGGCCGGCCTTGAACCGCTCGGTTGTCAGCTCTCATCCTCATCCTCCACCTTTCGCTCGTGCGCGGCTTCCGCGACGGCAGCGAGCAGGACACCGGCGTCGAAGGGCTTGCGGAAGAAGCCGCTGATCCCCCGGGCGCGGCTCTGATCCGCGATCTCGTGGCGGCCGGTGATCAGGAAGACCGGGAGCTCGGGTCGCAGGCGCCTCACCTGGTCGCGAAGCTCGAAGCCGTCCATGCCGGGCATCCCGATATCGGTAATCAGCACGTCCAGCCCCGTGAGTCCGTTGGCCAGCAGCGCCTCCGACGAGGAGAAGCTACGCGCCACGTAGCCGGCGGCTTCGAGAAGCTCCTCCAGCGAATTCGAGCATCCTCGGATCGTCGTCGACGATTGCCACGACCGGCCGTTTCCCACTCTGGCTCAAGGACCGCCAGCCCGGCGTGAGTGGGTGACCGGTATTCTCAGCCTCTCGGCGATCCGCACGAGGTCGGCCAGGGAGGCCGCCGCCATCTTCTGCATCACGTTCCTTCGATGGATCTGCAGCGTCACCTCGCTGATCCCCAGCTCGGCCGCCGCCTGCTTGTTGAGAAGGCCGCTCACGACGAGCGGCAGGACCTCGCGCTCGCGCGGCGTGAGGTCGTGGTAGCGCCGCCTCAGCTCCCCGGTCTCGGCGCGCTCGGCTCTCGTCTGCCGGTCCTGCGCCAGAGCCACATCGATCGCCGCCATGAGGTCCGCGTCGCTGAAGGGCTTGGCAAGGAAGTCGACCGCGCCCCGCTTCATCGCTCGGACGGATGAGGGGATGTCGCCGTGGCCTGTGATGAAGATGATGGGCGGGTGGTCCCCGTCCGCGATCTGCCCCTGCAGCTCGAGCCCGTTGATGTCCGGCAGCTCGACGTCGAGCAGGAGGCAGGCCGGAACGTCGGGCTTGTCCGCGGCCACATACGCGCCGGCCGATCCGAACGTCGTTGCGCGCATTCCATGGGAGGCCAGCAGCTCGTCGAGCGCCTCGCGCAGCCGCTCGTCGTCATCGACGATGTAGACGACGTGGTCGGCTTCCGTCATGGCGCGGCCCCTGCTTCAAGTGGCAGGGTGAAGATAAGGAGAGCACCCTGCGGCTCGTTCCGCTCGGCCCACAGCCGGCCACCGTGCGACTCGACGATCGAGCGGCAGATCGCGAGCCCCATGCCCATTCCCTGCTCCTTTGTCGTGAAGAACGGCTCGAACATCCGCTCAGGCAACGCGATGCCCGGGCCGCGGTCGCCGACCTCGAGCCGCGCCATGTCGCCCGTGCGCTGCGCGCGGATGCGGAGCGCCCTGTCGGCCGCCACGCCCGCCATCGCCTCCATCCCGTTGCGCATCAGATTGACCAAGACCTGCTGCACCTGGACGGGATCGATCCTCACCGGCGGCAAGTCGATCTCGACCTCGACATCGACGTGGACGCTGCGTCGCGAGGCCTCCTCGGCCATCAGCTCGCAGGCATCGGCCACGAGGTCGGCGAGCCGCGTGCGGGTCCTCGCTCCGACCGATTGCCGGAACAGTGCGCGGATACGGCTCACGACGTCGGCTGCGGCGTTGGCGTCGCGGATGACGCGGTCCACCGTCTTTTGCGCGCGCTCGACATTCGGCGGTTCCGCTACGAGCCAGCGCTGGCAGGCGTGGGCGTTGGCCACAATGGCGGCCAGCGGCTGGTTCACCTCGTGTGCGATCGAGGCCGAGAGCTCGGCGAGGCTGGCCGCTTGGCTCGCCTTTGCGAGATTGTCCCGGGCCAGGCGCAGCTCCTCCTGCGTCGCGGACCTGTTCCTCGATGTCGATGCAGACACCGTTCCACTGCACGATGGCGCCTTCGGCGTCGCGCATCGCCGCCGCGCGCGTCTCGACCCAACGATACTGGCCGTCGAAGCGCCGGAGACGGTGCCGGAGCGCGTAGGGCTCGCCGGTGGCCAACGAACGGCTGTACCTTGCCTTAACGGTCGCCAGATCATCGGGGTGAATGATGGCATCGAGCGTGCTGGCCAGCCTGGGCCTTCCCGCCTCGTCCTTGCCGTCGAGGCCGAATCCGAGAAACTCGCTGAGCTGCTGGCTGCGGTAGACCGGCTTGCCGTCGGGTGCTGCGCAGTAGATCAGCGCCGGCAGCGTCGCCACGAGCTGGCGAAGCGTCCGCTCGTTCTCGCGCAGCGCCTCCTGCGCGCGCATCTCGTCGTCGATGTCGATCGAGGCGATATACCACTGGATGATCGTGCCATCCGCATCGCGCAAGGGTTGCGCACGCGCCTCTATCCAGCGGTAGACACCATCCTTCTCGCGCCGACGAAAGCGGTTCACGAACGGGGTGCCGGTCGCGAAGCCGTCCGACGCCCGCCGAAACATCGTCGGGAAGTCGTCCGGGTGGGCCACGTCCCGGGCCAGGGCCGCAAAATCCTCGATATGCGGAGGCGGCGAGCCGACCTTCTCCAGATAGCGCCTGCTGGCGTAGGTCATCCTGCCCGAAGGAGCGAAGCTCAGGATGTTGACGGGCACGGCGTCGATCATCTGCTCGAGCTGCCGCTTGCTGGTCCGCAGCGCCTCGTCGGCCCGGACCTGATCGTCGATGTCGAGCGAGACCCCGTACCAGTGCACGAGCTTCCCGTCCCGGTCGTGCAGGGGCTCGCACCTGCCCTCCGTCCAACGATAGCTGCCGTCCTTCGAGCGCCGGCGATACCGAATGACGAAAGCTTCGCCGCTCGCAACGCCGTCCGCGACGAGGCGCTGGACCAGCGCGCTGTCGTCCGGATGGACCAGCTCCTGCGCCACCCGGGCGAAGTCCTCGAAGTCCGCGCCGGAAAGGTCCAGATGCTCCAGGTAGCGCTTGCTGACGTAGGCGAGTCCGCCCGACGGCATCCAGCTCCAGATATGGACGGGCACGGCGTCGATGATCTCCTGAAGGCGCCGCTCGCTCTCCCGCACGACCTCCTCCGCCTTCACCTGCTCGTCGATGTCATGACAGAGACCGTACCACTGAACGATGCGACCGCTCGGATCCCGGAACGGCTCGGCGCGGCTCGACATCCAGTGATGGACGCCGTCGGCGCGGCGCAGGCGATACCGCATGGCGAAGGACTCGCCAGTGGCGAGGCAGCGGCGGAGGGTGGCCGCCAGTCCCTCCGCGTCCTCCGGATGGATGGTCCCGATCAGCGCCTCGAGACGCGAGACGCCGCGCCGGTGCATATCCGCCACGTCGACGCCGAGATAATCGACCATGCGCTTGTTGAAGAAGGTGGGTTCGCCGTCCGGGGTCAGCCGCCAGAGATGGCTGGGCACCATGTCCACGAGCTGCGAGAACTCCCGCTCGCGATCGCGCAGCGATTCCACGGCCTTGCGATAGACGTCGATGTCGATCGAGGTGCCGTACCAGCCGGTGATGCGGCCCTGGGCGTCGCGCGTCGGCCGGGCCGCGCTCCGCGCCCAGGCATGGACGCCGGTCGCGCGCCGGATGCGAAACTCGGCATTGTAGTCGTCGCCGGTCGCAAGGCAGCGCCGCCAACCGGCGGCGACGTCGTCATGGTCGTCCGGATGAAGCAGCGGCTTCCAGGCGATCTCCCCCTCATCGAGTGAGGCATTGAGGGCCTCGGACGTGAAGCCCAGGGTCGTCTGGGCGAAGGCCGGCAGGTAGATCCACCGCCCCCCGTCATCGAACGCCCAGGCGTTGCCGAACAACCGCTCGACGAGCTTGGCCGCGCGGATCGCCTCGGCCTCGCTCGCGTCCGGCGGGCTCGACGCCGTCGTCGGCTGCTCCTCCTCGGTCACGAGGTCGTCGATGTCGACACTAAGGGTGTAGCCCGGCTCCGAGCGGGTCTCGGTCCAGCGATAGCTGCCGTCGGGCTGACGCTGCCGGTACCGCATGACCTGGGGCACGCCGGTCCAGAAGGCGCGGGCGGCGGCGTGGGCAGCGGCGGGCCGGTCGTCCGGATGGATGGCACTCAGGGACAGCGGCGCATCCTGCCCGGCCGGGCCTTGCCGCCCGCCCAGCGGGGCATGGCCGGCGGGGCCCTCGACGGCGTGCCGCGCTCCTTCGGACACTGCATCGACGGCCGGCACCCCGGCACGCTGCGGCACCGGCACACCGGCCTTGACGATGGCCCCGAGACAGAGCGCTGCGGCCAGGAACGAGGCGCACAACAGGGCAACCTCGCGCGGCTCGCCCGCCTGACCGTAGGCGGCCAGCAGCGCGGCGGCGAAGGCGATCGCCAGCGTCGCACCCAGCACGGTGGCCCCCCGCCCGCGCGTGAGCAGGAACAGGGCCGCGACCGGCGCCAGCAGGCCGAACGGCATCCCCGTGAGCCAGGATGCGGCAATCCCGCCGGCCGAGGCCAGAAGCGCGACGATCAGGCTCTGCTGGGGAAGCACCGCGATCATGCTCAGCCGCTCCGGCCCGCCGACGAGGCATGGGGCGCCGCCGGTCCTCGACTGACGATGCATTCCGAAAGGCCAGGCCGGACGGCTCATGCTCGATCCTAGCCCCGCCCTTTCCCGGTCGCACCTCATGGAAACCCATGCATCGCGCGACCGGGCAGCATCAGCGCTACTGCGCGGTCCAGGCGCCGTCGACGGCGATCGTAGTGCCGGTGACCTGGGCTGCCGCCTCCGAGCACAGGAAGGCCACCGTCCCACCCAGCTCTTCCGGCGTGACGAAGCTGCCGGAGGGCTGCTTCTCGCCCAGAAGCTCCCGCGCGGCATCCTCCCGGCCGATCCGATTCTCGGCCGCTATGTCCGAGATCTGCTTCTCGACCAGCGGCGTCCGCACCCAGCCGGGGCAGACGGCGTTGGCGGTCACCCCGGTGCCCGCGGCCTCGAGCGCCACGACCTTGGTGAGCCCGATAAGCCCGTGCTTGGCTGCGACATAGGCTGCCTTGTGGGGCGAGCCGACCAGGCCGTGGGTCGAAGCGATGTTCACGATCCGGCCCCAGCCTTGCTTGCGCATCACCGGCAGGACGGCGGCGATGCCGTGGAACGCGGCCGACAGGTTGATTCCCAGGATCGCGTCCCACTTGGCCGCGGGGAACGCCTCGACAGGTGCGGTAAACTGGATGCCGGCATTGTTCACGAGGATGTCGACGCGGCCCAGCCTCTCCTCGGCGCCGGCGATCAGCCCGCGGACGGCGTCAGGCTTAGACAGGTCGGCGTCGTCGTGGACGACACGCACGCCGTGCTCGCGCTCAATGCCGGCCCGAATGGACTCGACTGCATCGGGCTCGCCGAAGCCGTTGAGCACGATGTCGGCGCCCTGGCCGGCCAGCACCTTGGCGATGCCGAGGCCGATGCCACTGGTGGAGCCGGTCACGATGGCAACCTTGCCCTTCAACATGATCAGGTTCCTCATTTCGGTGCGCGAGGGCGGCCCTAGGCGGCCCGGCCTTCGCGATGGACGTCGTGGGTGACGATGCCGAGCTGCGACGCGGGCCGCTCCAGGCGGCGCGGGTCCGAGAGCGTGCGGCGGATGTCCTCGAGGCCACTCTGCCAATGCTCGTGCATGGCATGCGGGCCGAACTCGTAGTCCTTGGAATGGCCCTCGAAGGCCTTGGACTGGTAGATCAGGTGCACGATATTGTAGGCGCGGTCGGAAGCGAGATCGGCGATCGACAGGATCTCCTCATCCAACCTCGTCGTCTCCGGCAGCTCGGCGATCACCCGGCGCAGCGCCTGCCGCATTTTCTGGATTTCCAGCATCTGATTCGTCACCGCGCGCGTGCGGCTCGAGTACTGGATGTCCTTCTGACGGCTCGCCACCTCGGGCAGGTCGTGGGGCAGCCGGCCCTTCGCCGACCACAGGTCGACCTGGAAGGTGAGCGTGTCGCGCCGCGGCTCACTCGACAGCACCCGGGAGAGCGGCGTGTTCGACACCATGCCGCCGTCCCAGAAATGCTCGCCGTCGATCTCGACCGCCGGAAAGCCCGGCGGCAACGCGCCGGATGCCATGAAATGCTCCGGCCGCAGCCTGCGCTCGGCCGTGTCGAAATAGACGAGGTTGCCGCTGCGCACATTAACGGCACCGACGCTGACCCTGACCTCGCCGCCGTTAAGCCGGTCGAAGTCGACCAGCCGCTCGAGCGTGTCGCGCAGCGGCCGCGTGTCGTAGAAGCTGGTGGCGGCGTCGCCAGAGAACATCGACAGGAAGGGCGGCGGGAAGCGTGGCTTGAAAAAACCGTTCTGGCCCAGCAGCAGGGCCTGCAGCGCCGCCACCGAGTTATGCGCCGGGCGCAGATCGACTGCGAAGGGCAGCGCGGCCGGAAGGTCCGGGCTCGTTGGCCACTCGACCGGCGTCGCGCAGATCGTCTCCCAGAGCTCGCGCAGACGGTCGACGCGCTGGGCCTCGGGTGCTCCCGCAATCACCGCGGCGTTGAGCGCGCCGATCGAGATGCCGGCAACGCCAGGTCGGCCGGATCCCCGCCTCGTGCAGCCCCTGATAGACCCCAGCCTGGTAGGCTCCGAGCGCGCCGCCGCCCTGGAGCACGAGCGCCACGACGTCGTAGCCCGGCAGCGCGGCATGGCTGGGCGCGGCAGCCGTCTGGCCACGATCCAGCCTAGCCATGGACCTTCTCCTCGGCGCCCGTCCGGCAGACGGCCGCCGGCAGCATGTAGTCGTGGACGACGGTGCCAAGGCCGAGAGTGAGGTCGGCCACGAGGTGCTTTGCCCCCAGCACCTCGAGCACCGGCAGCCGGTCGACAGGTGCCAGCGCATGGGGGCAGAGCTGCAGGCTGGCAGGGCCGGTCCAGGCCCCCTTCACCGTCACCTCCTCGAGATGGAACCGCACAAGCTCGCAGACCCGCGGGCCGCCGTCGACATGCGGGATGACCTTGAGAAGGAAGTTGGGCGCCCGCAGGGCTTGCGCCTCGGCCTCGAGGTCGAGGGCCCGGTGCTTGTAGCCCATGGTCCCGGTGGCGATCCGCACCGAGCCATAGTCGAGGGTGCCGACCAGCGTGTCGGTCTCGACCGCGAGGCGCCGGCTGCGCCAGCTTCTTGGGAAAGCCCCAGATCTCCCGGCCGCCGGCGATCGGCGGATGGTCGTTGAGGAACATCTGGTGGGTGTAGGCGCCGGCCCGGCTCCGGAAGCGGACCGGGATGACCTGCCCGCTCTCGGTATAGTCGCCAAAGCCTGTCGAATCCGGCATGCGGATGAACTCGTAGCTGACCACCGGCTCCAGGACCTCGAGCGGTGCCGGCACCAGCCGGCGCAGCGCCTCCGGATCGGTGCGGTAGCGGATGATGAGATATTCGCGGTTGACGAAACGATAAGGCCCGGGCGGGTAGGCCGGGCTCGCGGGCGGCATCGCGAAGGCGCCGCCCGGCAGGGTGATCTGATCCATCTCGTGCTGTCCCGATGGTGGCGCCGCCCCGGCGGACGGCGCCCGGCCTCCTCGCTGCCAGGCTGCTAGCCTTCGATGAAGGCGAGGAGGTCGCGGTTGATGATGTCGGCGTGGGTCGTGCACATGCCGTGCGGCAGGCCCTCGTAGATCTTGAGGATGCCGTTCCTCAGAAGCTCGGCCGAGAGAGGTGCGGAGTTCGGCGACCGGCACGACCTGGTCGTCGTCGCCGTGCATGACGAGCGTCGGCACGCCGATGACCTTCAGGTCTTCGGTGAGGTCGGTCTCCGAGAAGGCCTTGATGCCGTCATGGTGGGCCTTGGCGCCGCCCATCATGCCCTGGCGCCACCAGTTCCGGATGACACCCTCGGATGCTTCGGCGCCAGCCCGGTTGAAGCCGTAGAAGGGCCTACTCGCGATATCGAGGTAGAACTGCGCGCGATTGGTCGCGAGCTGCCGCCGGAAGCCGTCGAACACCTCGATGGGCAGCCCCCCGGGATTGGTGGGCGTCCGCACCATGATGGGGGGCACGGCGGCGATCAGCACGAGCTTGGCCACGCGGCCTTGGGCCTGCCCGTGCCGGGCCACATACCGCGTCGCCTCGCCGCCGCCGGTCGAATGGCCGACATGGATGGCGTCGTGCAGGTCAAGATGCTGGACCAAGGCCGCGGCATCGGCGGCGTAGTGGTCCATGTCGTGGCCGTCGCTGGCCTGACTGGAGCGGCCATGGCCGCGTCGGTCGAGGGCGACGACGCGATAGCCTCGCTCGAGAAAGAAGAGCATCTGCGCGTCCCAGTCGTCGGCGCTGAGTGGCCAGCCGTGATGAAACACGATCGGGCGGGCGCTCCTCGGGCCCCAGTCCTTGTAGAAGATTCGGGTGCCGTCCTCCGTCTCGGCCATGCTCATGGTCGTGGTCTCCTCTCTGGTGTCGGGCGTTGTCCGGCCCGGGGCTGCAGCCGGCAGCCCGGCTGCGGCGGCGATCGTCGTGGCGCCGAGCACGAGGTGCCGGCGCGTTCCTGCGGCGCTGCGCATCAGTTCATCCTTCAGGCGTGGTTGATTGGGGAAGCCAGCGGCGGGAGCCCGCCCCTGCTCAGGCGGTAAGGGTCATCCCGCCATCGACGTGGAGCTCGATGCCGTTGACGAAGCTGCCGGTGCCGGAGGCCAGGGACAGCGCAGCACGGGCCAGCTCCTCGACGGTGCCGAAGCGGCCGGCCGGGATGCGCTGGCCCATCGTCTCGAGAAAGCGCGGCCTGTCCGCCGCAGGCACGCCGAGCTTGCCCAGCACGGGTGTGTCGACCGGCCCCGGGCTCAGCACGTTCACACGGATCCGCCGCGCCCTCAGCTCGAGCGCCCAGTTGCGCGCAAAGGCGGCAAGGGCCGCCTTGGTCCCGGCATAGACGGCATGGTTTTCGAGCACGCGGGTGGCCGCGAGCGAGCCCGTCAGGATGATCGAGCCGCCGTCGCGCATGACCGGGATGAGGGCCTGGACGCTGAAGAAGACGCCGCGCGCGTTGACCGCGAACTGCCGGTCATAGTCCTCGACCGTCACGGCGGCAGTGGGCGCGAGGTTGATGACGCGGGCATTGGCCATGAGGATGTCGAGCCCGCCGAAGCGCTCCTGGATCTCCTCGGCCAGGCGTCGATGATGATCAAGGTCCGCGACGTCGCCGATGAGGCCGACGGCGCCATGGCCGATCTCGGCCACGGCCGCCTCGACGGCATCCCGCCTGCGGCCCGTGATGACGACCCTGGCGCCCTCCTCGGCGAACAGCCGGGACGACGCCTTGCCGATGCCGCTGTTGCCGCCCGTGACGAGGGCGACCTTCCCCTCGAGGCTGGTCATGCCGGCCACCCCTCGATCCGCTCGATGGTGGCGCGGGTGGTCCACAGGGCCTTGGCGATGCCGCTGAAGCCGACCAGGGCGTGGAGATAGCCCTCCCCCTCGGGCAGCCTCGTGCCGACGACCGCGTCGCGCACGACCACCACCTCGAAGCCCTGCTCGGCGAGCTCACGCAGATGCATGACGATGGGAAAGGCGTCGATCAGCCCCGTCAGCACCACCTGCTCGACCCGTCGTCGGCAGAGCCAGCGGCCGAGATCGTTGATCCGGTCGCCGAGCCGCGACGGAGCACGACAGACCACGGTCAGACCGTCGTCGATGAAGGGCAGCAGCCGCGGCTCGAGGTCGGCGCCCGCGGCCCCCGTGCGCCGGCGAGTCAGCGACACCGCCACCACGATGCCCGCGCGCTTGGCGCTCTCGAGCAGCAGCACGAGGTTGCGGGTCGCACGGTCCCGCGCCGTCGCATCCGGGCCCCGCCGGGACGCCGCATCGCAACCCGCACTCTCGCGGTACGGGTCGACCACGACCAACGCTGCCCGCCGCACGTCAAGCGCGAGGTCGCGCCGTAGCGCAGCCGGCCGCCGCAGCCCCGCATCGCGATAGGCCGGCCCTGTTAAGGGCGCGGCGTAACCCGGCCCATCGCGCCCAAGCACCGGGGCGCATCGATCTGCCGTCGCGTGATAGCCATCCATCCTCTCGGCTCCCCTCGGTCTCGGAGCACGCCGGCCTCATCGAGGCGGTGCGGTGCTCGGCGCATCGACGAGACGCTTCGCCGTCTGCGTGGGGCGGAGGATGGTCGGCCACGGTGCCGCTGGGATATCGTGCCTTGGGCGAGGTGGGGCCCGCCGATAGTCAGGCCGACCTCTGCTCCGGCTCAGCCGGCATCCTCGGCTCCTCATGCCCGCCTGGCCCTTCGCCTGGCAGGACCAATCGAACGGCATCGTCCGCCCCATGCCGGGGGTCAGCACCGCCTGGCGTTCGGCTAGGGCCGCCTGTCCAGTCGTTCAATATCGACGCCGCTGCTGGAAGTGCATCGTCCGCCGCAACCCGTCCGTGGGACCGCCCCAAGGACGCCAGCAACGGAGCAAGGAGCATGCGACAGCGACTTCTCATTATCGGCGCGGGCTTCGCCGGCATGTACGCGGCGCTCTCCGCGGCCCGCCTGCGCGACGCCGCCGATGTCTCGCCGGAGGATCTCGAGATCGCGCTGGTGGCGCCGGAGCCCAGGCTCGTGGTCCGCCCGCGTCTCTACGAGCCGGCGCCAGAGACGATGACGGCCCCGCTGGGCGAGGTCCTGGCCGCCGTCGACGTTCTCTATGTCCAGGGCAGGGTCGAGACCATCGACGCCGAGGTGGGCTCGGTCGAGGCCGCCGGCGGCGAGGGCGGCGCCTTCGCGCTCGCCTACGATCGGCTGGTACTGGCCTGCGGCAGCCGGCTGTTCCGCCCGCCCGTCCCGGGCCTGGCCGAGCACGGCTTCAGCGTCGACCAGCTCGAGGATGCGATGGCGCTCGACCGCCACCTGACGAGCCTGGCCGGCCGCCCGGAGACGAAGGGCCGTGACACGGTCGTCGTCGCCGGCGGTGGGTTCACCGGCATCGAGGTCGCGACCGAGATGCCGGCGCGGCTGCGCTCCGTCCTCGGCAAGGAGACGCCGGTGCGTGTCGTCATCATCGACCGCGGCGAGGCGATAGCGCCCGACATGGGCGGGGGCCCCCGTCCCCTCATCGAGGGCGCGCTCCGCGAGCTCGGCATCGAGACCCGCATCGGGTGCGGCGTCGCGGCACTGGATAGTACCGGCGTCACGCTGGCCGACGGCGAGCATATCGAGAGCGCCACCGTCATCTGGGCAGCAGGCATGCGTGCCAATCCCCTGACCGAGCAGATCGGGGCCGAGCGTGACCGCTTCGGCCGGCTGCTGGTCGATGCCGACCTGCGGGTGCCGGGCGTGCCCTCGATCTTCGCCGCCGGGGATACTGCCCAAGCGGCGACGGACGATCGGGGCCATGTCTCGCTGATGTCCTGCCAGCACGCGAACCGGCTGGGAGCCGCCGCGGGGCACAACGCAGCAGCCGAGCTGCTAGGCCTGCCGACCGAGCCCTACCAACAAAGGTCCTATGTGACGTGCCTCGACCTCGGCGCGTCGGGAGCCCTCTTCACCCGAGGCTGGGACCGCAAGGTCGAGATGACCGGCGAGAAGGCCAAGGCCACCAAGCGCGAGATCAACACGAAGTGGATCTACCCGCCGGCACCCGACCGGGCCTCGGCCTTCGCGGCTGCCGAGTGGGCCCGCCTCGTCGACTACTGACCATTCGGCCCGGCGGCCGTTATTCCAGGGAGCTCAAGAACGTGCTCGCCACTTCCCTCCCAAGCTTGGACACCACGACGCCGGCGAGGCCGACTTGGGGCAGCGTCGCCTCGTGGCCCCGCCGGAGCGGAGCCCTGCCGCTACGGCGGTCTACGTCCAGCGCGCTCGACCGGCGGATCGCAGCTGCACTGGCCGAGGAGCGCCTGGCGAGCGGGCGGCTTGGCGCGCACGCCCTGACCCTGGCCTTCGTCGCGGTCGCGGTCTGGTGCGCCCTCGTCCATCCCTGGCCCGGCGCCGTGTATTATCTCGGCATCGTCGCCGCTTTCGTGGCCCTCGCCTGGGCCTGGGGGCGGCGTGCCAGGCGGCCGGTGCCCGCCTGGCTCATTCTCTCTTTCGTGCTCGCTAACGCCGCCCTCCTGACCGTGACGCTGCTCGTGCCGAACCCGCTCGACCATGCTCTCGTGCCGGTCCAGATGAAGCTGCGGCCGCCGGCCTTCCCGTTCTTCCTGCTGTTGATCGCCTGGGCCACCTTCACGCTCTCCCCGGCGCTCGTGCTGGCGGCGGCGCTCATCGCAATCGCGACCTGGAGCCTCGGCGTCGGCATCATCGCAGCCGAGCCTGGCAGCATCCTGGGCTTCGGCCTGCCGCAGGGCCCCGATCTAGCGGATTCGGTCTCGCGCTACCTCGATCCGCGCTTCGTCGACACCGCCGCCTGGGCATCCTGCGTCTTCACCGCCTGCCTGATCGCCGGCATCCTTGCCGTCGTTGTCGGCCGCATGCGGCGGCTCGTGCACGCGCAGGCGCGGGTCGAGCGGGCCCGCGCGAACCTCGCCCGCCATGTCTCGTCCAACCTGGTCGAGGAGCTGGCCGCGGCCGACGAGCCCTTCGGGCCGGTCCGCACCGAGGAGGTGGCCGTCCTCTTCGTCGACATCGTGGGCTTCACCGGCCTCTGCGAGCGCATGGCCCCCTGGGCCATCGTCGCCATGTTGCGCGAGTTCCACGGCCGTATGGCGGGCTGTGTCTTCGAGCACGGCGGCACGCTCGACAAGTTCATCGGCGACAGCGTGATGGCGACCTTCGGCACGCCGCACCCCGGCCCGCGCGACGCCGCCGACGCGCTCGCCTGCGCGCGGGCGATGCTCAGCTCGCTCGACGACTGGAACAGGGCGCGAACGGCCCATGGCGAGGTGGCACTGCGCGTCGGCATCGGCCTGCATTTTGGGCCGGTCGTCTTGGGCGATATTGGCGACGAGCGGCGGCTCGAGTTCGCGGTCCTGGGCGACACGGTGAATATAGCGAGCCGCCTCGAGGCCCTGACCCGCAGCCTCGGGACGCCGCTGGCGGTGAGCCGGGCGCTGGTCGATCGGGCGCTGGCCCAGGCCGGCGAGCAGGCAATCGTCGGCATGCGCCGGCACCCACCACTAACGGTGCGCGGGCGAATGGAAGCAGTGGAACTATGGCTTCTGTCTGCGGATCCTTAGTGTTGCGAAATCGATCGTTTGTCGGAGGACTCGCTCGACGGTTCCATGAGCCTTGATGATGTTGGGCAACAAAGCTCGCAAAAGCGTCTCCTGAAACGCATCTCCGAAAATAAGCCGGGGCGAACGAGTTTCGGGAAATGGCTCTTGCACCGCCGTAGTCGCACCCATATCCTGGCTATATAAACTAGCCAGATGTGAGCCTTTGCGATGTCTGAACCACGCTGGTCGCTGCAGGATGCCAAGAACCAGCTGAGCCGGGTGGTCGATGCCGCACGGACCGGCGAGGCGCAGGTCGTGACCCGTCACGGCAAGCCCGCCGCGGTCGTGCTGTCGTTTGAGGACTATGAGCGGTTGAGGGGCCTCGAGACGCGAGCGCTGCCCTCCTTCCGCGACCTGCTGCTGGCGATGCCGCGGGACGATGGCGAATTCGAGCGCATTGGTGTCGAGCCTCGTCCGGTCGAGCTCTAGGCGGTGTTCCTACTCGACACGATGGTGCTCTCCGAGTTCCGCAAGCAGCAGCGCGACGCCAATCTCGTGGCGTGGCTCGGCGCGGTGCCGGAGAGCAGCCTCTTTCTCAGCGTGGTGACAATCGGTGAGGTCGAGAAGGGCATCGCGGGCGTTGCCGGCCGCGACGAGGCCTTTGCCAGCCGGCTCGAGGCATGGCGCGACGCCGTGCTGCGTGGCTTTGCTGATCGGATCCTCGGGATCGACGTCAGGATCGCCCGGCGCTGGGGGCGGCTCGCGGCCGCGCATGGCCATGCCGGCGCCGACCTCCTGATAGCTGCCACCGCCCTCGAGCACGGCCTGACGGTCGCGACCCGCAATATCCGTCACTTCGCGGAGACGGGCGCCGAGCTGCTCGATCCTTTCGCGCCTGCCACGGAGAGATCTTGATGCTTGTCGCCTACTCCCGGGTCAGCACCCAGGATCAGGACCCTGCCCTACAGCTCGACGCGCTGAGCACGGCGGGCTGCAAGCGGGTCTTCACCGAGAAGGCCTCCGGCGCGCAGCGCGACCGGCCCGAGCTACAGGCGGCGCTCCGTTACATGCGCGAGGACGACACGCTTGTGGTCTGGAAGCTCGATCGCCTGGCGCGCTCGATCAAGCAGCTGATCGAGACGGTCGAGGCCTTGGGGGAGGAAGGCATCGGCTTCCGCTCGCTTGCCGAGGCCATCGACACCGCGACCAATGGCGGCAGGCTGGTCTTTCACATCTTCGCCGCCTTGGCTGAGTTCGAGCGCTCGATCATCCGCGAGCGCACCCTGGCGGGGCTCGAGGCGGCGCGTGCCCGCGGGCGCAAGGGTGACAGGCCCGCTGCCCTCTCACCCAAGGATCTGGCGGCCGCCAAGGCCATGCTGCAGGATCCCGAGATCACCGTGAGCGAGATAGCAAGACGGCTAGGCGTCGTCGTGCCCTCCACACTCTACGGCCACCTGCCCAGGGCGCGGTCCGCGGCAGCCGAGACCTCGGCCTGAGCCTGCTGCGCCATCCTGCCGGCCAACGAGTGTCGTCACACACCGTCGCGGCTCTACGCTAGGAGCGCCGCGTTCATCTCGGGAGACGACGTCGGGAAGCCGCGCGGCATCCTGACCATAGACGCCCGGACGGGCCACATGCAGGTGGAACAGGTCGCCAGCGGTTCGGCCACGGAGATTACGGCCAATACCCCCATCGGGATGTATTTCACGCTCAGGGCGCCCTATCGCGGGCAGGCGTCGTGGTTATAGACAGCACGACGCTGCAGACGTTGGTGTCAATTAATTCGGGAATGGGACCCCATAACTATCGAGGGCACCGCGGGGAGCAGATCATCTCACGGTCGTTTCGAACAACGTCGGCTCAGAAGCCTGCGCTGTCGATATTGCTCTTGTCGAACTTGGTCGGCGGGCCGAGGACGACGTAGCCGTTATCCTCCACCGTCCGCTCGCCGAGCCTGCCGACGGCGAACCTGTCGCCTTTCGCTCCGGTGATCTTGCCGGAGACGAGGGCGTCGCACGTGTACTGGGCCAGATAGCCGACGTCGATCGGATTGTAAAGGATGAATTCCTTGACCGTACCGTCCTTCACATAGTCGCGCATCAGGCTCGGAAGGAACAGGCCGGTGAGGGCGACCTTGCCGGACTTGCCCGCCTTCTGGATCTCCTGGGCAGCGCCGACGCCGGCCGGGACATCGGGAGCGAGGATCCCTTTCAGGTTCGGGAATCCCTTGAGGAGGCCGACGGTGGCGAGCGCGGCCTTCGGAACGTCGCCTTCCCCATAGGCGGTCTGGACGAGCTTCATCTTGGCGTATTCGGGCTTGGCGAGCTCTTCCTTCATGATCTTGATCCAGGTGACCTGGTTGGTCGTCGTCGGCGTCGTCGAGAGGATCGCGAACTCGCCTTCATAGCCCATCTGCTCGGCCAGCATCCGGACCTGCGTGCGGGCGATGAGGTCGTCCGTAGAATCGGCGACGAAGAGCTGGCGGGCAGCGGCCGCGACGTCCGAATCGTAGGAGACGACCTTGATGCCGTCCGAGATGGCGCGCTTCAGACCGGGCGCGACCGCGTTCGGATCATCGCCCGCGATGGCGATGCAGTCGACCTTCTGGTTGGCGAACTGGTTGACGAACGGGATCTGCTCCGGCCCCGAGGGGGTTGAGGGGCCGTTGTAAAGCGTCGTGCCGCCGAGTTCCTTGGCGGCCTCGCTGGCCCCCTTCTGGACGAGAGCGAAGAACGGGATGGTGACGGCCTTCGGGATGACGCCGACCGTCGTGCCGGCGCCGGCCGCGCCCGAGGCTCCGACGACGATCGCCGCCGCGAGCAGAAGCTTCTGGGATCTCACACTCTTTCCTCCGGTTGTGTCCTGGCAGTCGTCCGAACAGGTGTCTTCTCGGGACCTCGGGCTCCTTTCCGGTGTTGGCGGGCCTCAGGACGCGGGGCCTTGGGACGGACCGGCCATCGCAGCCCCCGCCGGACGTCCTCCCGATCGCCGCCGGCGGCCCGAGCGGGACGTGCGTGCGCGACGCTGGAGCATGGTCGTGACGAGGACGGAGGCGACCAGGGTACCGCCGATGATGATCTGGAGGAGCTGGGTGCTGAGATTGGCGAGGCCCAGCGCGTTGCCGAGACCGCCGAAGATGAAGACGGCGATGATCGGGCCGAGCAGCGTGCCCTTGCCGCCGTAGATGCTGACGCCGCCCAGGAGAACCGCGGCGATGATCGCCAGCTCCCATCCAGTGGCATTGTCGGCCCGTGCCGAGGAGATGCGTGCCGTGAGGACGAGGCCGGCTAGAGCCGCCATCGTCCCCGACAGCATGTAGAGCACGAGCTTGACACGCTTCACCGGAAGGCCGGAGAAGCGCGCGACCTCGGGCTGCGACCCGAGGGCGAAGAGGCGGCGCCCGAACGCGGTTGCGTGGAGCAGCACGCCGAACGCGACGGCGAGAGGGACGAAGAGGAGCGCCGTCCAGGGCAGCGGGAGCCGGCCGATCCGCTCGAAGCCGAAGGTCGTGAACCAGTCCGGAAAGCTCGTGACCGCGTCACCGCCCAGAATGATGAAGGCGATGCCTCGGAAGAGCGCCAGCGTGCCCACCGTGACGACCATCGAGGGCAGGGCCAGATAGGCGACGAGGACGCCGTTGACGAGGCCGGCGGCACAGCCGAGGAGGAGGGCGGCGACGAGCGCCACGGGGAACGGAGCGCCGGCCCCCATCACGACCGCGAGGAAGGCGCTGGCCAAGCCCGCGACCGAGGCGACGGAGAGGTCGATCTCGCCGGCTATCACGATCAGGGCCATCGGCAGCACGATCAGCGCACGCTCCATCTGGGCGGCGATGGCGTCGGCCTGATTTCCCAGGGACAGGAAGTAGGGGGACAGCCGGGCGCCCAGCGCATAGACGAGCAGGAGCAGGACGAGGAGGAGCACCTCCCAGCGGAGGAGGATGCGTCCGACGCCGACGCTCATGCCGCCGCCTTGCAGGCAGTCATGGCGGACAGGTGGACCGACCGACTGTAGGGCCGCCTTCGGGCGAGCAGGCTCTGGAGGGCGATGGCGCCGATAATGAAGAGGCCGGTGATTGCCGGAAGCCAGACGCCGGGCACGGTGAGCACCGCAAGGGCGTTGGCGATCATTCCGAGGAGTAGGGCGCCGAAGGCAGCGCCGACCGCGCTCCCCGAGCCGCCCAGAATGGCGACCCCACCGATGACCGCGGCGGCGATCGACTGGAGCTCGAGGCCATTGCCCGTGTCGGGCCCCACATAGCCGAAGCGGGCGCCGGTGAGAAAGCCGCCGATGCCGGCCGCGATGCCCGAGGCGACGAACGCCGCCATGACGACGCGGCCCGCAGGGAGCCCGATCATCCGGGCGGCTCCCGGATTGGCTCCGACCGCATAGAGGTAGCGGCCGCCTGGGGTCAGCCGGAGGAACGCGCCGGCCACGGCGGTCACGGCGATGGCCGCGGCGGCGATCGCGGGGATTCCGGCGATCGTCGCCGATCCGAGACCGAGGTAGGCGGCCGGCATGTCGCTGGAGCCGATCTCGTGGCCGCCTCCGGCCATGACGGGCATCGAGAGCAGGCCACGGAAGGCGTAGAGGCTGCCGAGCGTCGCCACGATGCTGGGCACGCGGCCGACCACGACGAGAAGGCCGTTCAGGAGCCCGACGGCCGCACCGGCGGCGACCGCCAGAAGAAGCGCCGTCAGGACCCCGGCCTCGGGGTGCTGCCGCAACGCGGCGGCGGCGACGAATGCCGCCACGCCGGCAATCGAGCCGACCGAGAGATCGAGGTTCCGCGTAATTAGCACGACCGCCTGCCCGGCCGCCACGATCGCGAGGATTCCGGCGTCCCGGGTGATGTCCTGGAGATTGTCGAGATCGAGGAAGCGTGGCTGCAGGACGGCCATGAGGAGCATGAGGCAGGCCATGACGCCGAAGAGGCTGAGTTCCCGCAGGCGCGTGACGCGCTGGAGCGCCGACCCGAGCCGCAGCCCAGCCCCTCGGCGCCGGGCATGTGCGGCCGCGGTCCACACGCGCGATAGGGAGACGTCGGCCGGGGCGGCGCTCCTGCCGGCGGCGGCGGCCATCACGCGCTCCTGATCGGCATCGGCCGCCGCGAGCTCGGCGACGATCCGACCCTTCCGGACGACCAGTATCCGCTGGGCCATACCCATCAGCTCGGGGAGATCGCTGGAGATCATGAGGATGGCGACGCCGTCCGCGGCGAGATCGGCGAGGATGCGGTGCACCTCCGCCTTCGCGCCGACGTCGACGCCCCGCGTCGGCTCGTCGACGATGAGGACCTTCGGCTCGGTCGCGAGCCATTTGGCGAGAACCACCTTCTGCTGGTTGCCGCCGGAGAGCGTGCCCGCCTCGTCCCGCAGGTCGCGCATCCGCACCTGAAGGCGGGAGGTATATCGCCCGGCGATCTCCGTCTCGGCGCCACGGCGAACGATGCCGAGCCTGCCAGTCACGCGCCTCAGCGCCGAGAGCGTGACGTTCCGCGCGATGCTCGTCTCCAGGAGAATTCCTTGCGCATGCCGATCCTCCGGCACGTAGGCGATCCCGAGCCGCATCGCGTCGCCCGTCGAGCGGATGACCGCCGGCCGGCCCTCGATCTCCAGGGCACCTCCGTCCGGCTTGTCGATTCCGAACAGCGCACGGGCGATCTCGGTTCGCCCCGCGCCGACCAGGCCCGCGAGGCCCAAGATCTCGCCCTGGCGAAGGTCGAACGAGACGTCGGAAAAGACCCCAGCGCGCGTCAGATTGCGGACGCTCAGCACGACCGTGCCCGGGGTGGCGGCGGGGCGCGGGTGGAGGCCCTCCAGGCGGCGCCCAACCATGTGCCGGATGACCGTGTCAGGCGTCAGCTCCAAGGTGGGCGCCTGATGGACCTTCTCGCCGTCGCGCATGATCGTGATCCGCGTGCAGATCGCGAACAGCTCCTCGAGACGATGGCTGACGAACAGGATGGCGACGTCCCGCGCGACGAGGGCCCTCAGAATCCGGAAGAGGTCGGCAACCTCGGTCGGCGTGAGCGCCGCGGTCGGCTCGTCCATGACGATGACCTGGGCGCCGGACGTGATGCCTTTGGCGATCTCGACGAGCTGCTGTTGGCCGATCGAGAGCTCCCGCATTGGCCGCCCGACATCGATGGCGACGCCGAGCTCGGCGAAGGCGTGGCGGACGACGCTTTCCATCCGCCCCCGGTCGACGATGCCGATCCGGCCCGTCGGCAGGCGGCCCATCAGCATGTTCTCGGCTGCGCTGAGCTGAGGAAAGACCATAAGCTCCTGATGAACGACCGCGATCCCGCGTTGGCGGGCGTCGGCGGGGCCGTGCAACTCCACAGGAGAGCTGTCCACCTCGAGCGTGCCTTCGTCGGGACGGTGCACGCCGCCGAGAATCTTGATCAGGGTGGACTTGCCCGCCCCGTTCTCGCCTACCAGCCCATGGATCTCGCCCGGCAGGAGATCGAGGCTCACTTTCCTGACCGCTTCTACCGACCCGAACGATTTGCGGATGCCGATGAGACGCAAGCGGTATCGACCGGTGGCCCTAGTCGAGTCCAATGAGGAGACCCTCCGGCCGGAATGTCGCCGGGCAGAGAGTGGCGTCCGTCGCCGCGCGGATCCTGTCCCGCCGCCCGGCGCGCGCCCGTCGCATGCCACCCGACCCGCTCATCGGGCGGTGTAGCCGCCGTCCGCGGCGAGCACCGTCCCGGTGATGAACGACGAGGCGTCCGACACCAGGAAGCCGATCGCTTCGGCGATCTCGCGAGGCGCCGCGCAGCGGCCCAAGGGGTGGGCTGCATGGACCGCGCGCTCGGCAGCGGCCGGGTCGGGCTGCGCCTGGAGGTGGCGGCCGAGGAAGGGCGTGTCGATGGCACCCGGCGCCACCGAATTGACGCGGACGCCCTTGTCGGCGAACTCGACGGCGAGCTGGCGGGTGAGCTGCACCAGCGCGCCCTTGCTGACGCAGTAGGCGGCCTGCTGCGGTAGCCCGACGACGCCCGAGATCGACGTGACGTTCACAATCGAGCCCCGCCCCTGCGACAGCATCGGCGGCAGCACCGCGCGGCAATGATGGAAGGCGCCCTTCACGTTCACCGCCATCAGGTCGTCCCATTCCTCCTCGGAGGTCTGCAGGAGGTCCTTTGACAGGATGACCGCGGCGTTGTTCACGAGGGCGCTCACCTTGCCAAACCGCCGGAGCGCCGTCTCTACGGCCGCCTTCGCGGTCCCGCCCAGTCTGACGTCGCCCTCGAGCGTCGCGACGCGATCGCCCAGCTCTCCCAGGTCCGCCACGGCCGGGTCCACGTCCTCCGCCACGACGGCGGCACCGCGCTCGGCGAGAAGCCGCACCGTCGCCCGGCCGACGCCGCCCGCCGCCCCTGTGACGATAATGGCCATCCCGTCGAGGTCGCCCGGTGATCTGTCTTTCATGTCGTCCCCTGCAGGCCGTTCCCCGCCGGTGCGCCCCGACCGAAGGGCCAGGAGCGTCTCCGCCCGGCGCGGCCGCTGCCGGGTGCGTTCGCCAGGACCAGCACGAGCGTGATCGTTACGCCGCGCGCGATGTTCTGGAACTCGAGCGGCATGCCGGCGACGGTGACGACCGCGACCAGGAGCGTCAGAAGGAGTGCCCCGGCCACGGTTCCGACGACGGTGGCCGTTCCGCCCGCGATGCGATTGCCCCCGAGCACAACCGCACCGACGCTGGCGAGGAGGTAGGGGTTGCCGAGCTCGAGGTCGGCGCTGCCGACAGAGGCGGCGAGCAAGACGCCCGCCAGTCCTGCGAGCGTGCCGCTGATCACGTAAGCGCACAGCACCGTCCGGCCGACCCTGATCCCGGCGAGGTAGGCGGCCTGGCGGCTCTGCCCGACCGCCAGAAGCGAGCGGCCGAAGACGGAGCGGCTGAGCAGCAGCGTGGCGAGCCCGCCCAGGGCCAGCACGACGAAGGCCGGGGTGGGGAGGCCGATAGGCGCGCTGCGGACGAGGTCGGTGAGCTGGCGGCCGGAAAAAGTGGTGGCACTGCCCTGCGCGGAGATGAGCTGGACCATCGTCAGGACGATGTAACCGACCGCCAGGGTGCCGATGATGGGCGGAATGCGCAGGCTCACGACGACAAGGCCGTTGAGGGCGCCCACGGCGCCGCCGAACGCTAGCCCGACCACGAGCACCTCCACGATCGACGAGACGGATCCATCGACCATCTGCACCGCCATGAACGCGCAGAAGTTCATGACGAAGGGGATGGAGAGGTCGATGCCGCCCTCGCCCGAGGCGACCGGGAACATCTGGCCGATGCCGACAAGGGCCAGGAACGAGGCCGCGGCGACATTGGCCGTGACGATTCCGTAGCGCAGCACCGGCGAGAGCGCGAGGAGGAGCGCGAACAGCAGGACGCAGGCGACGACGGGCCAGAGCCAGGGGCAGCGGCGGATCAGGGCGCTCATGTCGGCTTCCGGACCAGGAGGGTGCGGACCCCGACGACCCCGAGCAGCATCGACCCCTGAAGCATGGGCAGATAGACGCCGTTGACGCCGAGCAGCGCCAGCAGCGTTCCCACGAGCACGAGGGTGAGCACGCCAAAGAGAGCCCCGATCGGGGCGACGACACCGCCGGAGAACGAGGCGCCGCCCAGGATCACCGCCGCGACCGACAGGAGCGTCATCGAGACGGCACCCGTGGGGTCGCCGCCGCGCGTGCTGGCGGTGACGACGATCCCGGCGAGGAAGGCGAAGAGGCCCGCGAAGCCGTAGAGCGTGGCCTTGGCCAGCGCGGTCGACCAACCGGCTGCCTCCATCGCCGCGGGGCTGGCCCCGAACCCGCGCAGGACCGCCCCGTACCGCCACACCATGAGCACGAGGTAGGCGGTGAGCGCCGGGACCAGGCAGAGATAGATCGCGAGCGGCATGAAGGGCGGCTGGATCTTGAGCAGGGAGACGAGCCAGCCCGGCGCAGCGCCGCCCGCCCGGGGCAGCCGGTAGGCGGCGAAGCCGAGCCAAACGAACGACATGCCGAGCGTGACGATGATCGCCGGCACCCCCCGAGCCTGGATGAACAGCCCCATTAGCGGATAGGCGACGAGCAGCACCACGAAGCAGGCAACGGCGAGCCAGGGGTCGGTGACGAGCCAAGTCGCGGCAAGGGCGTTCACGAGGCCGATGAACGGGCCGAGGCCGAGGTCGATGTCGCCCGCCGTGATCACGAAGAGCTGGCTGGTGGCCGCGAAGGCCAGGGCGAACGCGGCCGAGAACATCAGCTTCATGCCCAGGCCCGAAAGCACGTGGGGATTCTGCCAGGCGCAGAGCGCGAAGATGAGCGCGAAGGTGACGAGCGGGATCGAGGTCGGGAGATGGGCCTCGAGCCTACGTGCTAGGTCGAACCGACCCCATCCGCCGGCCTCGCCCGAGGCGGTACGGACGGCCCTGAAAGACGCCTGGGCGAGGCGGTCGCTCGTCGCCTGGGCGCGCGGCAACTCGGCCACCACCCTCCCCTCGCGCATGACGAGCGTGCGGTCACACTCGACGAACTCCGCGTCGTCGGTCGAGTACCAGAGCAGGGCACGGCCCTTGTCGGCGCAATCCCGGAACAGCCGGTAGAGATCGGCCTTCGTCCCGACATCGACGCCCCGGGTCGGGTCGTCGAGCAGGATGATGTCGGACTCCGCCGCGAGGGCGCGCGCTATGACCACCTTCTGCTGATTGCCGCCGCTCAGGGCAGTGACGGGAGCCGAGCCGTCGGCGGCGCGCACCTGGAGCTGCTGGAACCAGCCGGCCGTCACCTCCCGCATCCGCCGGGCGGAGACAACGCCCCAGCGCGCGAGGCGCCTCAGGCTGGAGATGGCTATGTTCTCGTCGATGGACCAGAGCGGGAAAATTCCCTCGGCGGCCCGGTCGCCGGACACGAAGCTCACCCTGCCGGCGATGCCGATCGTTCCGGAGCCCGAGATCCTGCCGCGGAAGGCCGCGCGCAGCACCTCACGCTGCCCACTCCCTTCCAGCCCGGCGAGGCCGACGATCTCGCCGCGGCCCGCGGTCAGCGAGGCGCCGCGTAGACCGGAGGCCTGCACGTTCTCGAGCCGTACCAGGACCTCGCGGGCCCCGCCTGTGCGAGCGGGTCGAGCCGCGCCCGCCTCGGCATGGTCGCCCCCGAGCAGCCGCAGCACCTCCGCCTCGTCGAGCCCACTCGTGCTGCCGGACCAACGGACCGAGCCGTTCCGCATCACGACGATCCGGTCGGCGAGGTCGAGCGTCTCGCGCAGCCGGTGCGAAATGAGGATGAACGACATCCCCTCCCCGCGACGGCGCTCGAGATAGCTGCGCAGCTGGCCTGCCTCGCGCGCCCCGAGCGACGAAGTCGGCTCGTCGAGGATCAGCAGCTTGGTCGCCGGGTGGAAGGCGGCGCGGGCTATCTCGACCATCTGCTGCTGAGACAGCGACAGGCTGCCGACCTTCGCCCGGGGGTCGATGCTGCTGCCCGGGAAGACATTCTCGAGCGCAGCCCGGGCGCATGCCGCGGCACGCGAACGCCAGCGGAGGCCCCCGATCAGGTCGGGCAGCTCGACGGCGAAGTTCTCGAACACCCGAAGGTTCGGACACAAGGAGAGCTCCTGGTGCACGAACCGCAGGCCGAGCCGCATCGCGGCGGCCGGCGAGTGGGCCGGGCCCAGGCGCTCGCCGAGCAGGAGCGCCTCGCCGGAGTCGGCGGCGATCAGGCCGCCGATGATCTTCATCAGGGTACTCTTGCCGGCACCGTTGCCGCCCAGCAGGCCGACGATCTCGGACTGGTCGACCGTGAGATCGGCACCCTGAACCGCTCGGGTCATGCCGAACGATTTGACGATGCCCTGCATCGCCAGGACGTACGGAAGCCGGGCTGCTCCTCCCGGCCGCGCCTCCCGGTCGCCGTCGCCCGGCTCCGGCGCGGCCGCCGCCTGCACCGACGAACGCTCGCCGCGGGCCAGCACCGCTCAGCCCGGCAGCTTGTCGACCCTCGTGAAAGCGCCCGGTATCTGCGCGAAGCTGAAGGTGTCGACCGGTATGCGCTCGCCCTTCACGTCCTTGAAGCCGTCGATGTTCTCGTCGGTGGTGAGGACGGACGGGGCGAAATAGCTCTTCGGCTCGTTGTCGCCGGCCCCGAGGATCTGGACGAGATAGTAGGTCGCCCACACAGCGATCTCGGGCTGCGCATTCATGCCGGTCGCGGTGTAGCCGTGCTTGTCCCGGGCCTCACGCCACCACTGGATGTAGTCGCCGTCGGCGCCGGTGCAGATCGGCGGCATGGTCGCCATTGTGTAGCCGGCCGCGAGGAAGCCCTCGACGATGCCGAACGAGTCGTTGCCGCCCGCCCCGAGGCAGCCGTCGATCTTCGGCAGGCCCGGGAGGATCTGTGCCACGTTGCGCTGGGCCACGGACCGGGTCGCCTGGCCCTCGACCTCGCCGGCCACCTTGAGGCCGGGGTTGCGGGCCAACATCTTCTTGTACTCGTCATAGATCAGGTTGCCGGCCGTGGCTCCCAGCGCTAAGCGGACGATCAGGATGTTGCCCTCCGCCTTGCCCGGTCCACCGAGATGCTTCTCCATGAACAGGGCGTTGTTGCGGCCCCATGCCCCGAAGTCGAAGCCGATGTTCCAGGACCGGTCGGACGAGGCGTAAGCGTCGAACGAGACAACCTTGATGCCGGCGTCACTCGCCTGCTCGATCACGCCCCCGACCTGGCTGCCGGACGAGCAGTCGATCAGGATGCCGTCATTGCCCTTCAGAATCATGTCGTTGACGGCGGCGATCTGGGCCGGGACCGAGTTGTCGGAGCCATGCACGGCGCTGAACCCGGCGATGAGTCCGCGCTTCTTCATCTCGTTGGCCGCGCGGTCGTACGCCTCAGCCATCTGCTTACGCCACTCGTTGCCGATATAGGCATTGGAGAGGGCGATGTTGAACTTGCCTTGCGCGTTCGCGAGCGCGGGCAAGCCGGTCAAGGCGGCAGCGCCGACGGCTCCCACTCCGTAGCGCAGCACGTCACGCCGGAACGGCCCAGTTTTGTTCATGCCCCCCCCTTTGCCCGAGTGTTGGTAAATCACCCATGACATCAGCTCATTATACCAGCCTGCGGGAGCGCGGCAATCGACGAAACTGGTTCGGTTGGCAGAAACGGGCGGGAATCCCCGTTAACACTTTGGATGCTTGGCCGTTCAGGCAGCCCGCTGCTGCGGGAGCGGTGATGGGAGCTGGTCGAAACGAAGATCGCGCAGCCGATCGGGATCGCGCGGTGCGTCACCGCTCCAGGTGTAGTCACCGGTCAAGTTGATGTGCTCCCAGGCCAGTGGCCAGACGTGGGCGAGGATCTGGTCGGGTACATCGTAGCCGTGGCGACGCAGGGCGACGACGGCCTCGCTAAGGTAGCGGCTGTTCCAGAGGACGATGGCGGCGACGAGCAGGCTCAGGCAGCCGGCACCGTGCAGCTGGCTCTCGTAGGCGCGATCGCGGATCTGTCCGAGCCGGTGGAAGAAAACGGCTTTGCGGAGGTTGGTGCTGGCTTCTCCCTTGTTCAGGCTCACCTGCATCTCGTGGCAGAGCGTCGGGCTGCGCAGGAGGTCGAGGGCTTCGCGCGGCTCCACCAGGAACAGGGCCTGGGGCTCGAGGACATCGCCGCCCGCCTCGGGATCAAGCCCGAGCGTCGTTCGCCAGAGGCTCAGGCTCGCGGCGGTGTGCCCTGCCCTCCTCGGCGCCCTATCGTGGCGGTCGTCCTCATGAGCGCAACCGCCGTGATCGTCGGCCTCACCGCCCTCGCCCGCCGTCGCGCTCGCGACTACGTTCCTTGAGCGCTCGCACGGTAGCGCCGATCGCCCCGGTCAGGCGCGTGCCTTGGTCGCGGGCCTCGCGCAAGGCCTTCGCCACCCTGTCGATCGCCGCCACGGTGTGCTCGGCCGATCCGACTCCGCTCGCGGCCGTAGTCCAGGGTCGTGTCCTTGGCCCGCTCGCGGCCGAGCCGCTCGGCGAGCGCGGTGCGATCGGCAAAGTCCTCGCGGGCATGGTGAAGGCTTACGCGCTCGCGGTGCCGGGTCAGCGCCACGTAGCTACCATGCCGGTCCATGTGCGGTGTGGCCAGCACGTGCGCCTCACTGACAGTGACGCCTTGGGCCTTGTGGATCGTGCTGGCATAGCCGTGCTCGAGATGGGCGTAGTCCTTGAGCTCGACCACGACCTCCCTCCCCTGCCCCTGGGCGTCGCCATCATCGAGCTGGATCACGAGCCGGCTGCCGGTGATAGAAGCGACCATCCCGAGCGTGCCGTTCCTGACGCCGAGCGACCGCTCGTTCCTGAGGAACATGACCCGCTCGCCCGCTGCCATCCGCCGCGGACCACGCTCCGTCATGACCATGTGGTCCTCCCCGAGATCGCCACTGGCCCGCAGCCGCTCGCGGGCCATCCCGTTGAGCGCCTGTACCTCCGCGCGCGTGGCGGCAAGAATCATCCGGCTGTCCCCGGGATGCACGCGGCGCCCCTCATCCCACCGCTCGATCAGAGCGCCCCGGGCGACCTCGCGGGTCGTGGCCTCGTGCACCATCCCAGCCGCGTCGTAGCGGGCGAGCGCTTCGGCCGTGCGCGCCGTCGCCAGCTCCTTGGTTGCCTCCTGCTGCCAGGCGTCCCGTTGCCGTCGCACGGTGGTCAAACTCGCCACCCCATGCCGCTCGGTCAGCGCGCGGAATGCCGCCCCGGCCTCGATCGCCTGCAGCTGCTCCGGATCGCCCACCAGCACGATCTTGGCCCCCGCTTCCCACACCGCCGCCAGCGCACGCTCCATTTGCCGCGAGCCGACCATCCCCGCCTCGTCGACCACGAGCACGTCATGCGCGGTGAGCCGCTCGCGATCCTGCCCCCAGGACCATGTCCAGGAGGCCAGCGTGCGGCTTTCGATGCCGCTGCCGTTCGCCAGACCCTCGGCTGCGATCCCCGAGAGCGCTGCCCCCCGCACCCGGTAGCCGGCCTCTTCCCAGGCCTCCCGTGCAGCACCCAGCATGTGACTCTTGCCAGTGCCGGCAAAACCGGTGACCAGCACCATGCCATGCGCCCGGGTGACGTGCAGCAGCGCTGCGCGCTGCTCCGCACCAAGCCCGCGCTCGGCGGCGAGGCGCTCGAGCTGGTGGCGATCGAGCCCGTGCCGCTGCCGCCCGGCCAGGGCCGCCGCCTGCGCCTCGAGGCGCTCCTCGACCGCGATCATTCGCCGTGTGCTGAGCCGCTCCCGCCCCCACCCGTCCCGGCCAACACGAACCAGATCCGGATGGGCCTCGACCCTGGCCAGCACGGCACGGAATTGCTCGGCGCCGTCGGTGTGCCGAGCAATGAGCCGCGCCAGATCGTGACGCGTGAAGGTCGACTGCTGCTCGGTGAGCATCTCGAGCGCGAGAGCGGGATTGGCCAAGAGCCGCTCGCCATTGCGCTCAGCGATACAGCGATGCTCTTCAGTCCGCTCGCTCGCTTGACCCCGGGCGTCCCGGCGTGCCCCCGCAGGGCCAATCTTGTTCTGCGGCTCGAGCGCAATCCGGCGTTCTCTGAACGAGCGATGGTCGACACGGGCACCATGCCCGCGCTCGGCCAGCTTCGCGTTGATCCGCAGCGCCAGAAGCTCGCGCCACTCATGCAGAAGCTCGGTGGCGTTCCACTCCCGCACCTTCCGGACGAAGCCCCCCTCCCCCACCTCCCGCAGGGTCAGCATGACATGCGCGTGCGGCTTGGCCTCGCCTTGCGCGTCGACCGGCTTGTGAATGTTGAGATCGGCGATCATGCCACGCGCGACGAACACCTCCTGCACGAACGACCGGGCTAGCTCGATATTGTCCGCGTCCGAGAGCTCCCGCGGCAAGGCCAGCTCGACCTCGCGCGCCAGCTGCGCGTCCTTGCGCTTCTCGAAGACCTCGACCTCGTTCCACAAGGCCGCCCGATCGGCTAGCCGATCGGGCGCACCGGCCGGCAGCAGGATCGCGGAATGGATCACACCCGACTTCGAGAGAAAGTTCTGGTCATGGCCCAGCCGCTCGTCATGCAGCCGGCTGGCCGAGCGATAGGCTGCCGCCGCTACCGCACTACGGCCCGTGGCCCGGGAGATGATCTTCGCCGACAGATGATAGATCGCCACGGCGCTGCTCCGGCTCGCCGCAAGACTAGGATCGGCTGTGCCACGGCTTCCTCGAGCCGGTCAAGCGCACGTCGTGGAGCCAGCCGTGCAGCACAAGCGGAACGAAGGGTGGAACGACGTATAAGCGCGCATCTCCCTCGCTTCGCTCGCCCATGACGGCCGCCTCCGACCACCACCCTTGGCTCAACCCTCCCATGAGTTGGCTGCGCCGGCTGCCTTTGCTAAGGCTCCTCCTGACGGAGGAGATCCAGACCCACAAGGAGAGCCCATGCGCAAGCCACGCGATATCGACGCCGAGCTCAGAGCCCTCCAGGAACGCCAGAAGACCCTTAAGACCAGAAAGATCATCCAGCTCGGCGAGCTCGTCCAGGCCACCGGCGCCGACAGCCTCGATGTCGACACCCTCACCGGCGTCCTGATCGACGCGGTCCAGCGGGCCCAGGACGATGCCAAGGCTAAGGAGGCGTGGCGGCGGCGCGGCGAGGCCTTCTTTCGCGGGGAAAGCTCCGCACGGAGGAACGGCGCCGGTCACGTTGCGCCGCGAGCTCGCGGCGATCAGCCAGGCGCTCCGCCGGTCGACGATGGCGCTCAACCGGGCTGAGGCGGTCCGCGCCCGCATGGACGCCCGCAACTGGCTCCAGGAGCGCCGCGCCCGCACCCGCCGCCTCATCGAGCTCGGCGGCCTCGTCGCCAAGAGCAGGCTCCCCGAGCGCATCGCCGCGCTCGAGTCCGATGAGGCCGCTACCATCCTCGGCGCGCTCCTGGAGCTCTCCGCGAGCCTGGAAGACCCCGCTACAGCCGAATGCCACGAGCGCCTCACCCGATGGCGCGAGCGCGGACGCACCGCCCTACGGGCGGCACCGGCCATGGCCACGCACAGGCGCGGATGATGACGGGTGTTGCCCACGGGGTACCGTCGGGGCACGGGTTGCCCCCGCTTACCACAAGCCATCCGGCCCATCGCTTCGCCTCGTCGTGGGCGTGGGCCTGCGGGCTGCTCCGCTGCGCTGCGGGCCGCAACGCGACCTGGAAAGCGGGGACAACCCGAGAATCCTCGCTCATCGCGAGGCACCCTTGCAAAGGTCGGGCTGCGCCGGACGCCAAGCTCCCAAAAGGCTAAGGGTGTGGAACAAAACGATGCGACAGAGCTTTCAGCTCACGTGATGAAGGGCCGGACCCACCGGGTCGTTCGACTGGGTTTCGTCATTGGTTCGATCACGGTCCGCCCGAGCTCTCCGTCCCGGACAGATGACCACCAGAAGTTCGTTGAACAAGCCGCCGCCGGTCTCACCCTCGCGCAGGATGGAGGCGGCGATGATCAGCGGCGCGCCTAACGACAGCGTTCCCCGCTAGGACCGCCGCTCTCCTACACAACCCGGCGAAACGGAACCGAGTCATCGAACTCTGGGAGGTCGAGAAGTTCGGCCGTGACGCTTCGGCGACCCCGACTCGGTCTCGCTCTACGGCATGCTGCCGGCCGAGTGGCATGCCCGCGGCATCCGCATCCTGGCCCGCGCGGCACTCGAAGCGGTGCGTGGCCCGCTCGGCGAGCACATCGGCTGGGACGTCGCCCAGGCCGCCAGCACGGCCTCTGCGGGATCCGCGTCAATCGCCTTTGCCGGCTCGTGCAACGCCCTCATTTAGATCCCCTGGCACCTGCCGGGCGCACAAGGGATCGCCTTCGAGGCCGAGCGAGGCGAGGTTGCGCGTCGTCATCTCGAAGATGGCCCGCTCGGCCTCGAGCGCCTCTACCTGGAGAGCCGGGCCCTGTCCCCTGTCAAGGTGCACGAGTGTCTGGTGCCGGAGCTGCTCGCGGCGTTGCGCAATGTGTCCGAGTGGTCGAGCTCTATATCTACGACGTCGGCGGGTGGACCGGCCGGCACGGCCTCCTGCTCGGCACCGAACGCTGGAGCGCGTCGCGACGGCCCCGGCCGAAGCGGTGCCGAACCGGAACTCCGCGATCTGACCGCTGGGAGCCCGAACATGCTTCCGTTCGCATCACGAGCGCCCATCCGCTCGCCGTGTGAGCGGGGGCATGCCAGCATAACTATCGCGGCGAACCTGAGGCAGATCAGGCCGGTGGCGAGCAGGTGAAGCGCGACCAGCACATCGGACTGGCGTTCGTAGCGGACGGTCAGCCGCCGGAACCGAGCGGACCAAGCCAGCGTGCGCTCGATCACTCACTACAAAGACAGAGCAGGTAGCCCGCAAAAACCACGCCGCCGGGGTCAGAATTAGGCTCTGGCGCACTCATCGATGATGAAGTGGTCAGCCTGCAGCGACGAGGCAGGCGCGCAGGAGATCGAGCTTGGCACGGCCGAACATCTGCCGCTTGACGAGCTTGAGCTTGGTGATCTGGCCTTCGGTCTGACCATTCGACCAGGGCTCGACGATCGCGGCGGCCACGGCGTTCTGGTCGGCCCGAATGCCACCAGCGAACGAGGCCAGCGGGCTGGCCATGGCAGCGTCGATCCAGGCTGCCAAGGTTTCGTCCTTGCGACCGCCGATCATCGCCTGGAACCGCTCGACCAGCTCGCGTGCCTTGGCCAGTGATGGTAGGGCGCTCTCGATCGTAGCGACCAGAACGGCCTCGACCCTGGCGAGCTGGGTCCGCCCCAACAACAGGAGACGTGCCAGCCTTCGGGCTGAGGGTGTACGCTCGAGGCCACCCCTCGAGGCGCCCTGGCTGTGCAGCCGGCGCGTTGCCCACTCGCACGGCCGAAGGATCACCGGAATGACCCGTGCGGCGCCCTTGGCATGGCGCTCCATCGCCCGTGTCACTTCGACCGCCCGGCAATAGCGGGACGCAAGGAAGTCCGGGCTGGCGAGCAGCAGGATGATGTCCACCTTCTCGAGCTCGTCGTCGAACTCGTCGACGGCAAGGATGCAGCAATCATGCCAGGCCTCGATCAGCCCTTCGTGTTGCAGCATGGCGAGGCTCTTCTCGAGGCGATCCCGAAGGCCCTCGTCTGCGTGCGAGTAGGAGAAGAACACCCGGGCCATGTCACTCGCGCCGTATCGCATCGAAGGCGATCAGCGGCGGGTCATCCTGCCGCCGGCGATCCGGCGATCCGAGATAGAGCCGCCAGCGGTGAAAGGCTACCGAACGATGATCGGGCTCCTCGTCAAGCATCTCATGCGAGTTCAGATCGTAGTACACATGTTCAAAAAGGCCATAAACCTTCGTACGCCTCAATATACGGCTACCACATGCAATTATAGACCCGCTTTTTCAGCGATTCCACTGCCATCCAAATCAACAGAATCCTCAGATTGATCGATCTCATTAAAATATGCGGTTCCGTAGCTCAGATGGGTTCGCATCCCAAATTTTGGGATCATGAAGAACGGCTCTTGCGCTCCGTTGCATATAGAATCCAGCATTGCCATGGACGCGAGAGCGGTTTTGTCGTGACCTACAAAGGAGCCAATGAGTTCAAAGCGGCTTCGACCATGCTCTCTGAGCCGTATCAGCTCGCCTGGCTCCAATTCTGAATTTTTTTTCTTAACGTCGAGTAGCAGCGCGACAATCATACGGAAGCCGCATTCTTTCCTGCCGTGAGTCAAGAGGCTTTTGGCGAAGATTGCAAGGGAATAGCCGCGCGGCCGCGCGTGGACGGCGGACTGCTCCCGTCGGCCGTGCCAATACCTTTAGTCATGCCTACATGATTGCTTGCACGCATGATTGCATGGCTAGAGAGCCGGGAGAGCGTGGCCGGCTTAGGGACTGGAGTATCCCGGTTTCGCCCGGCGCGCTCACTCCCCAAACAGCGACGGCTGCCGGTAGCGGTGCGCTCGTCTTTCGGGCGGGCGTCGTCCCGGAGCGGGAACAATGTCGGCCGCCCGGCGGCAGGCCGCAAGCTGGGCCCGCCGCGCCGCAAGGATGTCCTTCCACGGATAGGCGCGGCCATCGAGGACGAGGATCGGCGGGCGCTTCACGAGCCCCTCCCCTACCCGGCGTCCAGGAGGTCGGCCGCGTCCCCGTCCTCGTTCGCGGCGCCCTGCTTGGGATGGAGGAAGTCGAGGGCCTTCTGGGCATGGGCGGCGGCGATGAAGACGGCCTTCTTGTCGCGCTTCAGCACCTTGAGCCATGAGGCGATATAGGCGGCGTGATCCTCGCGCGGCTCGAGGGTGAGCCTCAGGTCGGCGGCGAGGAAGGCGGCGCCGATTTCGGCCGTCAGTTCCTCCTGGGCATAGCCTTCGTCACCCCAGCGCTTCCGCCCGAAGTCCCGGTTGAGGCGAGAGGGATGCCGCGTCCAGTGGCAACATTCATGCCCGAGGGTGGCATAGTAGCTCTCGGCGTCCTTGAAGCTCTCGAAGGGCGGCAGCTGCACATAGTCGGGCTCGATGGCATAGAAAGCCCTGTTGCCGCCGTGGCGGATGTCGGCGCCGAGGGCGGCGAAGAAGGCCTCGGCATGCTCCACCTTGGCCAGCGGGCCGGTCTGCGGCGCCACGGTAGCGTAGAAATGCGCCGGGAGCCCGTCGATCTGCTCGACATTGAAGACCGTGTATTGCTTCATGAAAAAGAGTTCGCGCTCGATCTCTTCCCCGCTCTCCTCGTCGGTCTCGCGCTTGCGGAACCTGTCCGCATAGGCGATCGCAGTGCCCTGCTCGCCCTTGCGCACCTGCCCGCCGCGCTCCTGCGCCTGCCGGTACGTCATCCAGATCGGGGAGCTGTAGCCTTTCGCTTCGGCAGCCATCCAGAGCATGACGACGTTGATGCCCCGGTAGGGGACACCGTTGGCGCGTAGCGGGCGGGTGATGCGCCCGGCCAAGTGCTCGGCGTTCCACGGCTTCGCCCACGGGCGGGTGCCTTGCTCAAGCTTCGCGATGATCGCCTCGGTGATGCGGGTGTAGATGTCGGCGCGGAAAGAGGTGTGCTTCGTCATGGCGCGCCCTCCCTCACGCCGCCTGCCGGCGGTAGCGTGGCTCGACGGCAACGAGCCGGCCCCTCATCTCGCGGGCGATATGCGCGGCAAGGACTTTGGCGGCGAAACTGTCCGGGGTCAGGCCGGGGACGGGGTCGCCATGCATGCCGAGGAAGCTGCGATAGCCGGTTTCGCTGATGAAAGGCCGGTCGAAATCCAGCGCATGGGCGGAGAAGCCGGGCCAGAAGCCGGTGCTTGCTCCGATGCCGAACACCCCGTCCATCCCGATGCGGACACGGGTTCCGCTGACCGTGACGATGAAGCTGCCGCGCTGCCCCCAGAGCGGCACGGTGTCGGGGGCGGCAGCGGTCTCGCAGGCGAGCACGCAGCCGGGGCTGTTCTCATCGGCAAGGTAGCCGCGCTCGCCTCCGTTGAGCTTGAGGGCAAGGCGGCCCGCTTCCTTGCGGCACCACATCGCTTCGTCGGCCTGCCCGGCCAGCATGGCGGCGTGGTGTTCCTCCAGCAGCTCTACGAAGAAGGGCAGCGCATCCTCCATCGTCGCTGGCAGATGCGCGCTCTCCTGGTCCACCTTCCGGGCATGGTTGGTGCGGTCGGCAGCGAACAGAAGCGCGTCGAAACCGAGTTGCCGGTCATGCGGCGTGGTCTTTCTCATCGGCTTGTCTCCTAGTTGAATTTCCGATTGCGCCTGCAACCGGACTAGGCTCGCGCCGATGAGCGGGGGGATGGGGTCAAGGCCGGGCCGCCGGAGGGGAATCACCCGGCCTGCAGGAAGCGCTCGCGACCGAAGGCCGGGGAGACCGGCGGAACCGCTCCGCAAGGGGTTGGCTTGACGCCCGGGGGGCCGCAGGCCCCTCCCCTCTTCAGGAGAAAGCCGGCACAGCCGGACCGTCCTGCCTCGCGCGAGGGACCGTCACCGGCAGGCCGGGACGAAGAAAGCGGCCCGGGGAGCCTCCGGGCGAGTAGAGCCCGACCCGCAGGGCGCGCCCGCGCTTAAGGCTTTCCGATAGCGGGAGGCGTCAAAGATGCCCACATCGGCAGAACAATCGGCATCGTGTTGGCCTCTATCGCTAAAATAGACTATGATTCTATGGATTTAGCGATACGATAGGATCGGCATGACACCTCTCCTTGAAACCCCGTCGCGGATCGAGCCCTGCCTGCTCGAGAGCATGCCGGTCGAGGTCACCGACCTGATCGCGAGCCTGTCGGCGGCGACCGAGCGGCTCGGCGGGCGGCTGCACCCGCGCACCGCGGCGAGCCTGGCCGAGCTCGTGCGGCTGATGAACTGCTATTATTCAAACCTGATCGAGGGCCACAACACGACGCCCCGCGAAATCGAGAACGCCCTCAAGGGACAGCTCGAGGAGGAGGAAGGACGGCGCAATCTCCAGGTCGAGGCCCGCGCCCATGTCCGGGTGCAGCGCGAGGTCGATCGCCTCGATGCGGCAGGAAGGCTCCCCGAGCCCGCCTCGGCCGCTTTCCTCCGCTGGCTGCACCGCGAGTTCTACGCTGACGCGCCGGAGGCGATGCTGCGCATCACCGGCGAGACGCGCAGCTTCGTGATGGTGCCGGGAGCCTTTCGCAGCCTGCCCGAGCACGAGGTCAGCGTCGGGCGGCACCTGCCGCCGTCGAGTTCGCGCGTCGAGGAGTTCATGGCGCATTTCGAGCGGCGCTACCGCTTCGAGGGCATGGGCAAGGGCGCCCGTCTCGTCGCCATGGCGGCGGCGCACCACCGGCTCAACTACATCCACCCCTTCCCCGACGGTAACGGCCGGGTCAGCCGCCTGATGAGCCACGCGATGGGACTTGTCGCCGGCAGCGGCGCCCATGGGCTGTGGTCGATCTCGCGGGGGCTGGCGCGCGGCCTGGAAAGCCGCCGGGAGTACAAGGAGAGGATGGACGACGCCGACTCGCCCCGGCGGGGGGATCTGGACGGCAGAGGCAACCTGTCGCTCCTGGCGCTCACCGACTTCGTGAGTTGGTTTTTGCGAGTTTGCCTCGACCAGGTGACCTTTATGCAGGAGCAGTTTGAGCTCGAGACGCTTGCCCGGCGGCTTGCACGCTATGTGGAGCGGCATCCTGTCCTGCGGCCGGAAGCGGCCCGGATTCTTGAAGAGGTGCTGCTGCGCGGGGAGATGCCGCGCGGCGATGCCGAACGGGCGAGCGGGCTCAGGGAGCGGGCCGCCCGCATGGTGCTGGGCAGCCTGATCGAGGAGGGGCTTCTCGGGTCGGCGACCCCGAAAGGCCCGGTATCGCTACGCTTCCCGGCGCATGCCGTCGATAGGCTGTTCCCGCGACTCTTTCCCGAGACGTGACAGGGTCCGCGTCGCACGCTCCCCCTCCCCTCCCCCGGCTCTCCGCCGACTGCCGGTCTTCCGAGGGCTTTGGACGACGGACCAGAAAGCGCGTTGTCCGGCGCGGCCTTGCCGCGCCCGGTTCTCCATCGCCGGCCCGGATCGGCTTTTCTACAGGACGGCCCAGTGTAGTCGGCGAGTTATGCGTTCATGCCTACCGCTATTCATGCACGCATGACGACGCGATATCTGCTGCTCATGCCTGCATGCATGTCGGCGGATCGGCCAGCATGCGCTGCGCTCGGCATGCTTATCTGCGATCCTCTCTTCATGCGTTCATGCTTAGTGTACCACATGCTCTCATGAGCCCATGACTACCACCATTACGGCAGCTTGCGGCGACGGCTGTTCAGCTCGTCCTGCGGTACCTCGATGCCGAGGCTCTGGATCGCGCGCAGCATGAGCGTGCGGAGGCTCACGCCCTCCTCCACGCTCAGATGGTAGAGCTGCTTGCGGATGCCTTCCGGGAGCTTCACCTGGATCGGCACCTCCGGCTCCACTGCTTTCTTCTTCACCGCCGTAGGTGCTGTTCGGGCCGGTTCCGGGCTCGGCTCGTCTGTCTCCGGCTCGTCGTCACGCGCCGTCGCGGGCGGCGCCTTGCGGATCAGCGAGGAAAGCTGCTTGCTACTCATGCTGCCGCCTCCCTCGTCCTGGTCATGCTCGCATGTGTTCCTTTCCTCATGCCGTCATGCTCGCCTATCTTCATGAGCTCATTCGCGATCGACGCGATGTCGCGAGCTGCGGCGCCATCGGGGTCAACGACGCTCGGGCTCAGCCCGTCGATCCCGGTCTCGGGATAGGAGACGCGATTGCTCATCTCGGCCTTCAGCACCGGCAGGCCTTCGCCTTCGAGCTGGCTCCTGACGTGCCGGGAGATGACCGTGCCATGCATCGTCATCGTCAGCACCATCGCGGCCAGGATCGGATTGCCTTCCCGCTCCGGCGTGCCGTTGATCTCCTGAATCAGCTCATAGGTCGCGACCGCCGCCTCGACATCCTCGGCCGAGGGTTTGAGCGGGATGAGGGCGATGTCGCTCGCTACCAGCGCGTAGATCGACGTGCGGTTGCGAAAGCCCGCGGTGTCGACGATGAGCGGCGCGTGGTGCCGGCGGAGATCTTCGATCACCTCACGCACGCGCTGCTCCGGCTCGGCAATAAGGGGCAGGGCGCCAAGCTTTCCCTCCGGATCGTGGCGGTTGGCGAGACTGCGCTGCGGATCGGCGTCAATCAGGGCCGGCTTGTGACCGACCATGAGCCAATGCGCTGCGAGGCTACGGGCAAGGGTAGACTTGCCGGCGCCGCCCTTGGACGTGACAAGTGTCAGTACTCCCAGCATATCTCCTCCTTAATCATGCTCACATGATCGCCTCAATAGCGGCGTACATGCTTTATGGCCAGCATGTCGACATGATCGTTGAGGTTCAACCACAAACGCCCAAAACCACGCCATCGGGCGGCACACCACACCGCCCTGTGGCATTTGCGCCTCAAATCACTACCCGTAGCGGGTTACTCAACCACACTGCGCAAAATGCGCTTTACTGCATCCGGTAATCCGGTATGGTCGCGGCATGAGCGAGAAAACCTCGAATGAGGCCATGAGGGGTGCCGTGGTTCCTGCCACGGCTGGCAAGGGAAAGCCGCGGAAATGGTCCCACATCACCGTCCACGCGACGCCCGATTTTCATCACGAGTATAAGCTCTTCGCCCTGACGCATGGGCTCACCATGCAGCAACTAATGAAGGAGAGCTTCGAGCTCTTCAAAGCGCATCTGGAAGGGCAGGGGAGGCGCCGTGCCGGATGACGCTACCCTGATCGAGTTTCTCGACGACGATCTCCGCCAGGAGCTGGAGCAATACAAGTTCGGTCCCGGCGCCGAGGCAATGCGCCGGATCATCCTCGACAAGCAGCGCAAGCGCCAGGCGCGCCGGCAGATGACCCCGGTGCAGCGCCGCCGCGACATGACCCGCGAGGCGCGCGAGGCGGATGCGCTGAAGGACGCGGACCGCTATCATATCCATAGCGTGCTCGCGATGTGCGGGCTGCCCTACCGCCGTCCCGATGACGACGCGATCGAGTACATCCAGCGCTATGGCCGAAACAGCCTCGTCGTCACGGCAGGACGCCTGCAGGACCCCGAGAGCGGGCAGATGGTACGTCCCGGCCTGCCCTACGGGCCCAAGGCGCGGCTGATGATGCTGCACATCTGCACCGAGGCGCTGCGCACCGGGAGCAATGTCATCCCGGTCGGCGACAGCATGTCGGCCTTCATCCGCGAGCTCGGCTTCCCGGTGACCGGCGGCCGGAACGGGACCATCCCGCTCTTCAAGGAGCAGATCAACCGACTGGCCGCCGCCCATATGACGATCGGCCTGTGGGACGGGGAAACGGCGCACACCATCAACGCCAAGCCGATCGAGGAGTTCAGCATCTGGTTCCCGAAGGACCCAGACCAGCGCGTCCTCTGGCCGAGCCGGCTCGTGCTCGCCGAGAAATTCTTCACCTCGCTCAAGCGCCATGCTCTGCCGGTCGATATCCGGGCGCTGCGCTCCTTCGCCAACTCCGCCCGCCAGATCGACATCATCCTCTGGCTCGCCTACCGCCTGAAGACAGTCAAGCGGCCCTACCTCATCAGCTGGGACCTGCTGCGCGACCAGTTCGGCTCGGACGTCGCGCAAGGGTACAAGTTCAAGCAGTCCTTCAAGGCGGATTTCGCGGCGATCAGCGAAGTGTTCCCGAAGCTGCCGGCCAAGCTCGGCAAGCAAGGCATCCGGCTGTTCCCGGCAAACCCGGAAGACCTCTTCGTCCCGCCGAAACGCAAGCTTTCCCAGCCCTCGTAAATTTCCGAACCATTGCAGACCTTTAGCTCCGCATAGTCCGGTAGCTGGCAGGGCGGGCGCTACCGGACTATGCGTAACGGCCAGCGGCTACGCATAGTCCGGTAGGGAGAACACCCACCGCTTTCCTTGAACCTCAGACGGTTAGGGCGCCGGTTACGCATAGTCCGGTAGGAGGGCACGCATAGTCCGGTAGAAAGCAGGCGATTCTCACGCATAGTCCGGTAGGGCCGCCGCGCATAGTCCGGTAGGGAGGCACGCATGGTCCGGTAGCGGATATCATGCTAACCCGTTGACCTGTAAAGCCGATTGGCCACGGCATATAGACTCTTACTTATAAAATTTCTTATAGATTCTCTTATAGCCTTTCCTATATGGCCTCATATCATAGGTAGTTCGATCAACAATCGAACAGCTCTCTAGAAACACGAGTAGGTGTCCGAAAGTGTGAAAAGGCGCGGGAGACCTGACCTTCTCCCGTTGCCCCCTGCGAGTGAGACCAGGGCCCGTCACCCGTCACCCAGCAGCCTGGCGGGCTTGAGCTGTGGGCAAGAATGACATTCTTTTACATAGATTGATTCATCCTTGATCGAGCGGAGCGGGTACACAGTCTGTACAGCGACGGTATAGACCTCACAGTGGCCGCTCCTCGCGGGATGGTTGGGTTCAGGCGGCTTGGGTCTGGGACATGGCGGCGTGCTCCTTGGCTGCTAGGCCTTCTTTGAAGGCCTGGAGGGGTGTGCGCCCTGAGCTGGACCCCGTCCCCGGGACCACAGACACTGCCAGCCTGATTGGAAACGCTTGGCTCCGTCTTGTTCCTTACGCCACGAGTATGGGTTGCTGTTGTCGCTGTGGGCATGTGGGCGACGCGCCAGCGTCGTCCAAGCGCAGCGTCATGTCCACAGCATTGCCCGGCAGGGGGTCGGTGAAGCCGGCCCGCCATACGGCCATCGGAACACGATTGCCCAGAGCCTGATGGGGCCTCTGCATGTTGTAGAAGGTCACCCAGGCGGCGATGCCAGCTCTGGCTTCGCGGCCATCGGCGTAGGCCTTGAGGTGCACCTCCTCGTACTTGAGCGAGCGCCACAGCCGCTCGACGAAGACGTTGTCGAGCCAGCGACCACGCCGTCCATCGAGATGCGGACACCGGCAGCCTGGAGCCGGCCTGTGAAGGCCGCGCTGGTGAATTGGCTGCCCTGGTCGGTGTTGAAGATCTCGGGCTTCCCGAAGCGCGCGAGCGCCTCGTCGAGCGCGTCGAGGCAGAACGAGACGTCCAGGCTGTTCGACAGTCGCCACGCCAGCACTGCACGGCTCGCCCAGTCGATGATCGCGACCAGGTACAGAAACCCGCGCGCCATGGGGATATACGTGATGTCGGCCGCCCAGACCTGGTTGGCCCTGTCGACCGTCATGTCGCGCAGCAGGTAGGGATGGATCTTGTGCCCCGGCGCTGGCCTCGAGGTCAGCGGCTTCGGGCCGATCGCAGCAATCCCCATCAGTCGCATCCGGCGTTGCACGCGCTTGCGGTTGATCGGCCGACCCTCAGCCCGCAGCATCGCCACCATTCGACGCGAGCCCAGGAACGGGTGAGCCAGGAACAGCTCGTCGAGTCGATGCATCACCGTTAAATCGTCATCGTTGCCGGCCTTGCTCGGTCGGTAGACCCCCGAGCGCGCCAGCCCCAATAGCGAACATTGCCGGCGGATCGACAGCTTCGCGTGGTCGGGATCGAGCATCGCCGTGCGGACCGGCTTGCTCATCGCCCGGACCTCCCCGACAAAAAGTCCCGTTCTACCGTCAGCTGCCCGATCTTGGCGTAGAGCTCGGCCAGTTCGCGCCGAGCCCGCTCGTCCATCTCCGCGCCGACGCCGGGGTCAAAGGCCCGGGCCGCATTCTCCAGGAGCTGCTTCTCCCAGCCATAGATCTGGTTCGGGTGGACCTGATGGCGGGCGGCCAGCTCCGCCACCGTCGACTGCTCCCGCAGCGCCTCCAAAGCGATCCTCGCCTTCAGCGCCGCGTCAATCTTGCGTCTCGGTTTGCTCATCGTCCGCTCCGTCCAGCACGACGGAGGCAGCCGCTTTCCAATCAAGCCACTGGTCCCAAAAACGGGGTCCACCTCTGCTCACGCCGTCATCCGCACCCAAAAGCCGTTCACATCCAGCCCGAACGAGCCTTCATCAGCTTGACTCCGAACACGGCATCTCCGGGAGATCGGCCGGAGGCCGATGGATGTGGCGCTTTGGGACCCCTGACCTTGTCGATCAGGCCTTCGGTGCCGAAGGCCTGGTAGATGGAACAGCAGCGCTTTTCCATCGGATCTCGTAGAACTGCTGCCGGCTGCAGCCGACGATCCGGCACGCCTTGCTGACGTCGCCGAGATCCTGTGCAAGCTCCAAGAGGCTCAGCCTGCGTCGTGCTTTCCTCGCGTCCGTGGTCATGTCGCACTCCGGACCCAGGATCGGCCGGTGTCTGGCGACACCACCCTACCCAAGATCACCGCGATGGCCGCCGGTTGGCCCGCCTGCGCCAGACCCGTGGCGGTCGCTCCGGCGGGCTAACCTAACCGCTACACCACCACCCGGGACACGACCCTGGGGCTGCATATCCACGTCGGGCCGGCCGCCAACTACAGGACGAAGCTAGCGGTACCTATCGGATTGCCTACCAAACTAGCCGTGGCTTTCCCGGCCCCTGCATACCAAACCGGTCGCGACGCCATACCAAACCAGTCGTGGATAACTCGCGATTTTCCAACAGTTCCGCTCCGCCAGACGGTCGGAGGAGAGGGGTCAGGATCGGAAGACGGCCGCCAGTCTGGCCTTAACAGGCGGCGGGCTGTGGCGGAGCGTCATGCCCCGACCGTCGAGCCCGATCCGCGCCGCCCGATACTGGCTCGTCACGATGCCGAGGGTGCGGCGGAAGACCTGGCGGAACTTGAACATTGCGCTGTAGTGCCAGCCGAACTGGTCCCTGAGTGCCACCCAGGAGATGCGTTGCGGCCTGCCGGGGTCGATCCGGTAGAGGCGCTGGGCGAGCCAGGCGTAGATGTCGAGGGCCATGGTATTGTGCGAGAGGGCGGCGATCGCCCGCTCGTCGAGCGGCACGGCATGGCTCTGGAGGCTCGCGAAGTAGTCGGCGGACAGGCGAACGGTCCGAGGCCAGAGCACCCGCTGCCGATCGTCCTTGGAGAACCAGAGGTCGAAGCCACCGACGATGTGGGTGTTGACCTGGTGGGCGTGGGTGTCGCCATAGGCCAAGGCGATGCAGATCTGCGCGGCGGCAAGCCGGGCCATTTGGTCCTTGATGATGCGGATGTTGGCGCCCTTGGAAGCCAAGCCGATGCGTTTGACGAAAGCGGTGAGGCTCTTGTCGACCTCGATCTCGGGCGAGCCCGTGCGCAGGGCCTCGGCGTTGAGATGGGCCAGGATCAGTCGCGGCTTCGGCCCGAACGGGAGACCCGGGCGCGACCATTTTCGGGCTCTGGGGTCCCAGGCGCTGCCGGCATCGACCAGGCACGCGGCCCGGCCTTGCTGGCGTTCCCATGTGGTCACGGCCGGGCCAGGATCACGGTAGGGCAGGGCGATCTGGCAGAAGACCGTATGCTGGTAGAGGATCGAGGACGGATCGTCGGCTGCGATCTCGACCGCCGAGCGCAGGAGGCGTTGCCTGACGCGGCTCAGGGGAAGGGGAGGGGGCTCAGGAGCGGTCTCGTCTTCGCCCTCCGGGCGGCTGGCCACCGTCCGGTCTCTCGAGGCACCTGATGCAAGGCCCCTGCCCAGAGGTGCCTTCGATAGTAGTGGCGCGCTTTCCGCCGGTACCAGAGCCTCAGTGTGCGGCTCGAGGGGTCCCGTCGATTCGTCGAGGAGGCTCACGAGCCGGGCACTGTCCAAATATCCGTCACGCGGCGTGCTTTGCCGCGCCCCGTGAGCTGGATGACGTGGTCGACGGCCGAATGGATCGCTGCCAAGGCAAAGCTGGGCTGCGCTTCGGCGGTGAGCGTGTGGAGGCGATATATCGCTTCCTCGGCCCCATTGGAGTGCAGCGTGCAGAGGGTGCCGTCATGGCCGGTGTTCATGGCGCGAACCAGCTCGAGCGCTTCCGGCCCACGGACCTCGCCCAGCGTGATACGGTCGGGTGTGAGGCGGAGTGTCTGGCGGAGAAGCATGGCGAGATCGACGTTCAAGGTAGTGTGAAGGTGGACGACGTTGGTGCCGGCGAACGCCAGCTCGGGGGTATCCTCGATGACGACGAGCCGCTCGGCGTCGGCGATCTCAGTAAGAAGTGCCCGCAGGAGCGTCGTCTTGCCCGTGCCGGTGCCTCCGGAGACGATGACGTTTCTGCGCTCGGCCAGGAGCCCGCGGATCGTCGCCATCTGTGCCGACGTCATGACGCCCTGGCGGACATAGTCCTCGAGGGTGAGCTTGCGGGTGCCGAGGAAGCGAAGGGCAAGATGCCAGCTGTCGGCCACTGGCGGTGCCACGAGGCTGATGCGGAGATCGGGCGGGATCTTGACCGAGAGCAGGGGCAGGGCAGGGGGCTGCGGCCCGAACTCGATCCCAGCGAAGACCGCCGCGGCCGCAGCGGCGGCCTGCACCGCTCGCGGGGTCAGCCCGGGAAAGTCCCCATAGCCGAAGACCCGGCGCTCCTCGCCAAAGGAGAGCCGGATCGTGTCGGCATCGACAAAAACCTCGCTGGCGTCCGGATGCTCGGCGGCGAGGGTGAGGAGGGGCGCCATGCGCTCGCGGAACGCGCGCTCGGCGCTGGCCCGCACGTCGCTCTCCAACGGGCCTATCCTCGCCTCATGACGAGAAGGCCGAGCCGGAGCCGGAGGAGCGGCCGATCCTGACAGCCGCACCGGCCGCGCGACCCGTAGCGTGGCCACCGACCCGCGCGGCGGCGCCGATACCGCCCAACGCCGCGCCGCCGGCGGTCATGACGGCGCTTGCGGCGGTGCTCACGACATTGCCGGTGCGGGTGATCGAGCTGAGACCCAGAGAGCCGGGGCCGCCGCCTACGAGGTCGCGGGCAAGGCTGTTGCAGCAAATGCCGACCAGGGCGGTGAGCAAGGCCACGCCCATGAGAGTCATGACCTGCTCGTGGGTGAGGGGCGTGTCGGTGCCGCCGACGCTGATCACGCTCGTCACCGCGCCAGCCATGACGTAGCTGACCAAGCCCATGATGACGACGCGCAGGCCGGCTGAGACCATGAACCGCACCGGCGCCCAGCCTAGGGAGTTGGTGAGGCCGAAGGCCAGGGCCGGCAGGACGAGGGGGGCCACGGCGGCACCGATGAGGAGCTGGAACTCGGCCAGGACCGCAAGAAGGCCGGTGATCGCGAGCCCGAGCCAGATCAGCACGGCCGAGAGGGCACCCATGATCCCGTCGGCGATGCTCGTGACCGGGGCAGTAATGCTGAAGGAGGTGTACTCGGCAAGCACGCGTCCGGTCACGTCGTTGGCCATCTGGAAGAGGGTGCTGGGTCCTGAGTAGCCGCCGATCATGAGTCCGACGGCCGCTCTGGCGGCATCGAGGGTGCCATGGGTGATGGTCGGCCACTCGCGGATCCCCCAGAAGGTCGCGGCGGCAGCGCCAGTCATCCGGATGATCTGTGGCACGACGGCGTTGGCACCGGAGATGATCGAGGCTCCGAGGAAGAGGATGGAGAGGACCGTGAAGGAGCCGCTGAGCGCCAGGCCAACAGGCACCAGGGCGCCGATGGCTCCCGCGACCTGGTTGCCGACCAGATCGATGATATGCTCGATGGTGCCCGGCCCCATCGCTCACCAGTCCCCGGGGATCGTCTCCGGCGTCCAGCTTCTGGCGCCCGACCAGAAGCCACTGGCGCCGTAGTGGTTGCGGTCCCACTGGTCCTGCTGACGCCGCGCCCAGTCCTCCTGGGCGTGCTGATCGGCGTCGATCTGACCAAGCTCGGCCAGGAGCGCGTTCTGCTTCTGCAGCGAGGTGGCGGTGCTGAGCGCGATCTCGTTGCCGACCTGCAGGGTGGCGAAGATGCCGGCCGGGCTGGCATTCAAGGCCTGGAGCGTGTCGAGCTGTCGCTCATTGGCCGGGATCTCCTGGGTGATGCCCGAGGCGACCGTCATCGCCTCGGCGACACGGGCCTTGCGGTCCTCGAGGCGAGCCGCGTCGTGCTGGCTTGCATCGTCGGGCGCATCGATCTCGGGCTGATCCGGGAAGAGAGCGTCCAGATTGGCGCCGGCCGGTCCGAGATAGCCGTTCTGCGTCCCACCGATGGCCGCCATGATCCGGTCGAGCTCGGCCTGGAGCAAGCCGGCGGGCAGATTGTCGGCCTTGGTAATGACCTGCTCGATGAAGTGCTCGAGCGCATGGCGGATTGCATCCGTGATGTCACCCATGCTCAGGTTGGCGCGGGCCGGGTGGGCTGTGCCGAGGAGAAGAGCCACCATGGCGCCCCCTACGAGCAGAAGCCGGCCTCGTCTCATCAGCGATGCTCCCGCACGTGAACCCGTTGCTCGTCAAAGGTGTGGTGGATGGTCTGTGAGGGCGCCCTCGTGCGGCCGAGCAGGCCCGACACGAGGGCGCCGCCCATCGAGAGCAGCAGGACGAGGAGGAGCGCCGTCCCGAACGCGCTCCAGAGCGTGTGCGGGGTCGTGTAGATGATCCAGCCGGCGAGGCTCGCGAACGCCCCGAAGGCGGCGAGCGTGATGCCGATGGCGCCATAGCCGATGATCTTTCGGAGGACCCGCCGCAGTCGTTTCGCGTCGTGAATGTGAACGACGTACCGAGCCGGCGGCGGCGCCTTGCCGTCGAGCCAAGCCGTGCAGCTGGTGCAAAGGGGTGCGAAGTTCAGACTGCTGTCGCCGAACGGGCCGGGCTCGGTATGCCGGCGTGCCTCGTGGTCGCGGCAGGGTGCGCCGCAGATCGAGCATTTGTATCCGCCGCGGCTGACCGCTTCCTTGAGAAGCCTCGGGGAGGGTGGCTCGATCACGCGGCGGCCTCCAGGACCGCCACCTGTTGTGCCTCGAGCCACGCCACGGTGGTTTCGGCCAACCAACGCCGGCAAAAAGGCTCGCCCGGCTCGACCCCTTCGGCCAGCAGAGCCCGGGCACGGGCGTGATCGGCTGGGGTGCTGGCACCGCACAAGGCGAGACCCTCGTCCTCGAGGCGGATCGTAACGAGCCGCGTGATCTCCTCGGTCTGGAGCAGATACTCGCCCTTCGGCGTGGCGTGGGTGAGCAGCTCGATCTGCTCGTGCATCAGGCCCACGGCCTCGTAGAGCTCGCGGCTCTGAGGCCGCAGCGCCTCGGCGTGTGGCAGGAACACGCGGTTGGCGATCTGGTCGAAGATCACGCGGGCGCTGCCCGAGGCGAGGTCGGCGAGGCTCTGGGTCGCCAGGACCAGGACGGCCTTGAGCTTGCGCATCTCGCGCGCCCAGCTCTCGATCTCGCCGGCGAAGAGCCTATGCTGGAGCAGGCTCCAGGCCTCGTCGACGATGACGAGCTTGGGAGCGTCGCCTGTGAGTCGGTCCCGTTGCAGGGCGCGGAACAGCGCCGCGATGACCAGCGGTGCCGCCTCCTCGAGCTGAATGATGTCCTGGGTCTCGATGCCGAGGACGGCGGCCTCGCCGTAGGACGCGACCACGCCGTCGAACAGGGTGCCGTAGGGCCCGTGTCCGACGAGATAGTAGCGGAGCGCGGCCCTGGCGCCGTCGTCGCCCGAGAGGAAGGTGTGGAGCCGGGTCAGCGTTCGCTCGTCGGGCGCGAGGTCGGCCACATGGCCCAAGGCGTCGGTCAGCGCGGTCTCGGTGTGCGGCTTCACCTCGAGACCGCGCAGCCGTAGGGCCTTGACGAGCCAGTTGTGCGCCCAGGCCAGCTCCTCCGGCCGGTCGATGGCTCTTAAAGGCTGGACGCCGTGCTTGCCCCCGCCGAGCTCGATCCAGTCGCCACCCATGGCGAGACAGGTGACCATGAAGGAGCGCCGGCGGTCGAAGAGAACGATCCGTGCGCCCGGATAGCGGCGGAACTGCGCCGCCATGAGGGCCAGGAGCGCCGACTTGCCGGCACCTGTCCTGCCGATGATGGCGGTATGGGCGGAATCCGAGCCCGGCGCATTGAGAGACCAGTAGAAAGGCACGCCGCGCCGGGTCGTGCCGATGAGGAGAGCCGGGCCCTTGAAGCGCCAGTCCTCACGGGCGCCAGGGCTGACGCCCGTGACGGGCGCGAGCCGGGTGATGGCGGCGAGCTCCACCCGGGTGCGGCGGATGTTCATCGTCTCCTCGGTGACGTTGCCGGGCATGTCGCCGAGTGGGGCCAGGACGTTGTTGAGCGTGGCGACGCGGGCGAGGAAGCCTTGCGCGTTGAGGAAGCTCGCCACCTGGGCCCCCCGGTCGTCCGCCTCGGCCCGCGTCTCGGCCCAGACATGGACATTGGCGTGCGCGATGGCGTAGGGCCGCTCGGCCAGCTCGCCCTGCATGAGGTCGAGCTGGGCCAGCGCCCGGTCGGCCTCCGGGTCGGTCCGGCCGGCGAAGGGGTTTCTCGTGACGATCTCGGTCAGGATGGCGCCGAGGCCGCGCTGCTTGGTCAGCCAGCGCTTGCGGACCTCGCCGATCTCCTTGCGCCGGGCGTCGGGGTCGAGGCCATGGAAGGCCACTGTCCAGCGGGCCTCGAAGGGCAGCTCGTGCAGCCCCTCGACGGTCAGCGGCGACGGCGAGCCAAAATTGTGGACCTCGACGGTCGTCAGATGCCGTGCCGTCGATTGATGGGGCCGGGTAGGTGCGCCACTCGCAGCCGGCGAGCTGTGCCGCCAAGACCCCGGTCGGCATCATCACAGGGCCCGGCCGGTAGGTGACGGAGGCGGCGAGGTAGGAGGCGAGCTCATCGCCGCGCAAGAGCGTGATGTCGCGCATGGTGTGCGCGATCTGCTGGAGGAGCGCTTCCGAGCTCTCCTTGAAGAAGGCGATGCTGGCGCCGAGCAGCGGGTCTTCGCGCTCGAGCAGGAAGGCCAGGAGCGCATCGCGTTGCTGGGGGATGTAGTGCAATGCGATGAAGGCGGTATTCATGAAGACGGGCCGTGCCCGGTCGGTAAACTGGCGCCTTCGGCTCCTGTCGATCACCTGGGCCGCAAGGCAACCATCGAAGCCGCTGTCGGGCAGGTAGCCCAGCGCCTGGGTCCGCCACTGGTCGAGCCAGACGCTCCAGCCTGTGCCGAGCCGGGCGAAGCCCTCGGCGAGGCGGGCATGGTGGGCGACGAGCGCTTCGGGGCTGGCGGTCTCGAGGTCCGGCAGGCCGACGCGGGCGACCCGCAGGAGCCCGCCGGCGCTGGTCAGGATGATCTCCCGCTCCTCACCGAGCGGCAGCAGCCAGGGCAGCCAGTCGGCGAGGTGCTCATTGCGCCGCCAGCGGAGCCGGAGCGCCATCAGGGCCTCATCACGCGCGGGATGCGAAAGCTTCGGGCCAGCAGCTCCCAGGCGAAGGGATCGTAGAGGGTGACGAGCTTGCCGAGGCCCCAGCCGAAGGCGAGAATGTAGAGGGCTGCGCCGATGTAATCGGCCGTCAGGCCCAGGAAGAGCACCGTCATGATGAGCAGCGCCGCATAGCCGAGGGGCAGGCCCAGGATCTGCGGCCGGCGGGCCAGAGCGCGGTTCTCGGGGATCACCCAACCCTCCGGCATCCTGGCTCTCCCGTCCTCAGCGCACCACCGCGGGTGGGGACAGGGCAGCCGGCGGGTGCTCGGTGACGTAGGTGGTCGCGAGGATCGACCCGCCGCCGGCGCCGGTATTGAAGAGGGCCGTGCCGATGTCCTGGGCCTTGCCCATCAAGGCGCCCCCCAGGCAGACCATGACGACGGTCGTGATCAGCCCGGTGATCCCGAACATGAGGATGGCGCCGACGGCGACGATTCCGAGCACGACCGCCGCAGCGCCCACGGCGACACCTTCTTGCGAGAATTGGTTGACGGCATCGGCCCAGCCGATCGTGCCACCGGCATGGGCCTGCGCCGCCATCAGCACGCCGATCGCGAGGCCGGCGGCGGCCAGCACGCATGGCGTGGTTTTAAGTTTTCTGATCCGGAAGCTCATGAGACGACCTCCATCAATCGGATGGTGACAATTCGTACCCTGCTTGTTAGTCTTCCAAAAAGCAACAGTCTTGGAATCGCTTAATGCAGGCAACCGAGCCGTATGGCCGCCCGCGTGACTTTTTCGCGCGCCAGGTCGGCCTGGGGCGCGCGGTCGTCTGGTCGACCTCGGCCGCGGCCGTCATCTGCGCCCTGGGCGCGGTCGGCGCCGGGAGCTGGGCGATCTACGAGACCGGGCGGGGCGCCGATCGGGTCGAGCGCTACGTCGTCTATCTCGACGACCGGTCGATGCCGGTGAGCGAGGCCGAGATCGGCAAGACCTGGACGCCGACCGATGGCGCCTATCTCGACTTCGCGAGCCGCTGGATCCGCTTCCTCCGCTCGCGGCCGCTCGACATCGAGACGCTCAAGTTCCAGCGGCGCCAGGTCATCGACACGACCGACGCCCGCGTCTACGCGGCGCTCAAGGAGAGCATGCAGGCGGCGGACGAGGAGCTCCGTCAGGCGGCAGTCGACGTGCTCTCGGTCTCGGCCAACCTTGTCGAGAGAGGCCCCTCGCGCACTGTCGTCCTCGTCCGCTGGACCGAGCAGGTGCGCGATGGCGGCCTGACCAAGGCCACCCCTTGGACCGGCACGCTCACGCTGGCCTATGAGGAACCCAAGGTGCGTCGGGAGTTCGAGCGCAATCCCTTGGGCATCTACGTCATCGACTTCCAGCTCAGCCAGGAGAGCAAGTGATGCCTAAGAGGGCGCTGGTCCTGCTGGCCGGCTCGGCGCTCGCCGCCTGCACGGTCAACTCCGGGCTCGAGACCACGCCGACCTTCGTGCCCGCCCGCTACCTGCCATCCGTGCAGCAAGCAGGACCGGTTGCCGGATCGCCGCCCGCGGGGAGCGTTGCAAAGAAGCCGGTTGCCTTGCCGGCCGTGACAGGAGCCGCCGCGATCGTGCACGCCAATCGCGAGGCGATGGTCGATCCCGACAACACCACCATGCGGGGCGCCACCTGGGTCATCGACGATGTGCAGTCGTCCTTGATCTACCGCGTGCGTACCGCGCTCAACCGGGTGACGACCATCCTTCTGCCGGCGGGCGAGCGGTTCAACGGAGCGGTCGGCGGCGACGTCGCGGATTTCCTGATCAATGTATCCTATGCCGGCCCGCGGCCGGCGGTGTCGATCCTGCCGCGCACGGCTCAGGCCAGGGGCAACCTGCAGCTCGTGACGACCGGCGGCTTCTACAGCTTCGATCTGATCGTCAACACCTACGTCGCCGTGAACCTGGTCGACGTCAACCGCAAGAGTCCCAGGGCGTCGCGTGCGACCGGTCTGCCGCAGCCGCAGGGCGACTTCACCCGGCTTTCCCTGGTGCCGGAGGGCGGCCCGCTGCCCGCCTGGGCGCCGATCGAGGCCTGGGCCGACTTCTACAAGATGGTCGTGCGCTTCAACGCCCCCTTGCCGACCTTGCCGGTGCTTTTCGCCGGACGACGCGGCGAGCAGATCGTCAGCTACAGGAGCCAGACGGACGGCTCGCAGATCTATCTCGTGACCAGCCGACGGGTCACCGAGGCCGAGCTGCGGCTGGGGTCCGAGAAGGTCCGCATCACCGTTGATCCCGATGCGATCCGTGCCGGTGTTGCTGCCGATCCACGGCAAGGAGCGCAAGGCTGGCACGCGGCAGAAGCCCTGCCGACGATGGCACGGCCTTCCATCGTCCTGGTGGCCCCCGCACAGCCGGCCTCGCAGTCGGCGGCAGCCTCGGTCCTGCCTCCGTCAGGAGGCGCGCTCGAGGCCGGGGCTCCCGCCGACCAGCTCGCCTCATCCCCAGGCGGGCCAGCAGCCGATGGCCGGCAACGTCCTGCAAAGGCTATGAAGGATGAGCTTCACCAGCAGCCACTTCGATCCCCATGCCGCGAGGCGGACCGTCGGGGGGCGGCTGCGCGGCAGTCGCTTCCGGCTCCTGATGACGATAGGCACCGTTTTTCTCATCGGCGCCGTCACCTTCGAGTGGTGGCTCTGGAACCTGGGCGGCGGTCCCAAGGCGCAGGCCGCACCCGTGGTGCGACCGACCCGGGCCAAGGTGCCTGACTTCGTGCTGCCGGCGGCGCAAGCGGAGGCATCCCCGCCGCCTCGGGAGGCGAGGGCAGGGGACGCTGGACCGCAGCGAGCTCCTTCCGAGCCGCGCCGGGCCCCCACCCAGATCGCCTTCAATGTGCGGGCCTCTCAACCGGATCTGGCTTGGTTCCACGACGGCAGGCGGCCGCAGCTGGCCAAGGGCTGTGCGCTCCGGCCCGGCGCCACGATCATCCGGGCAGCGCTCCTCACGACCATCCGGAGCGAGGTCACGGGGCAGGCGATCGCCCAGGTGACCGAGGACGTCTACGATGTGGATGGCGTGGGGCGGCTCCTGATCCCGGCCGGGACGCGGGTCGTAGGTGTCTACAAGGCGAGCGGCGGCCTCGACTTCCAGCGCCGCCGGCTGGACTTCGTGTGGACTGCGATGACCATGCCCGACGGCGAGGAGATCGACCTGGGCAACGCCAACGGAATGGATGCCGCTGGCTCGATGGGCGTTGGCGGGGAGGTCCGTACCCACTGGGGCGAGCTCATCGCCACGGCTGCGCTGCTTACCGTCTTCGATGGAATCCAGCGTAGCGCCGTTCCCAACGACAACAGCCTTGCCAATTCCATGCAGCGCGCCGCCTCGGAGAACACGGGCGAGCTCGGCAAGGAGGTCACCCGGCGTGTCCTCAAGTGGGAGCCCGACATCCTCATCCCGGGAGGCACCGAGATCACGATCTCACCGCAAAAGACCGTCCAGGTCTGTTGATCGGAGCAGGCGAGCGTAGCCGGGTATTTACAAGCCGATGCGGGATGTGTCGCTAATGCGCGCGACGTCGCCCCTGTGGTTCGGGTGGCGATGCCCAATAAGGCTCCGTACCCGCCATGCCTCGCCCTTGGACCGGGAACCTGCCGCTGCATGCGCGCCTGACGGCACGGGACATAGAAATTCTCGAACGCGAGAAGAGACGCCGTGGGTTGTCGTCCCTGTCGGCCGTCGTGGACGAAGCCTTGAAGCAGCTGATCCTGGACACGGATTCGGGGCGCAAGGGGCTGACGATCATCCCGACCGAGGGGAAGATCATCAAGCGGAACTATCTGATCTCGCCCGCAGTTCACGAGTGCCTCGAGGCGATGACCAAGGACCGCGGCTTCAATCTGCAGCAGATCCTGCGTGCCGCCATCGTAAGGCTCGACCAGGACCGGCGTCGCCAATCTCAGGGTCCGACCCAGAGCGGACGATAAATTCCCCAAAGTCCGCTTTCCTCGACGGGACCGAAGTAGCGGCTGTCATAGCTGTCCACTGTTCGGCCATAGCCGACGATCTCACCCGCTTGCAGCCTCCGGCATCCCCGCCACACCGGGATGCCGAGACGATGCGCCATCGGGCTCGGCGCCGGCATCGGCCTGCCATTCAAGGTGTCCGTGCCGAGATCGGGCCGCCAGCAGAACAGGTCGCCAGCGACCCCTTCGACCCGCTTCATCAGCCACGGCAGGTCGAAGTGTGGCGGATCACGCAGCACCACGACCTCGCCACGCCGCGCCGGCATGGCGTGGGCATAGAGATAGTAACCCTCCGGCATCGATGGGCCGTCGTTCCGGAACGCCAGCGGCGGGACGATGACCGAAGGTCGGCGCCACGAAGCCGAGTCCGAAGGTGAGGAACAGGCCGGCCCGGATGAGCCGCCACCTCAAGCCGCCGCCGACAACGCAGCCGAGACCCGCCATAGGATGACCAAGCGCATATGTCTCTCGAACTGGAAACTCGCTAAAACTCTTCCATAAAGCAACGATTGAGGATGGCAATGCGTAAGCCCTCACGTGAGGAGCTGGCCCGCGAGCACCACGAAAAAGCCAAAGCGCACCGGCAGGCCCGGCTGCGGGAGGCTCAGGTGCAGGCCGAGGTCAGGACAGGCAATCTCGAGAGCATCTTCGGCCGGATTATCCAGCCGGGCGAGCTGCCTTCCACGGCGCCGATCGGCAGCCAGGAGAACGTCTTCGGCGTCGAGGAGAGCCAGGTGCTGACCAGGCCCTGGGACGCGGAAAGCTAGGCATGTCCGTCGAGCCTCATGCGCGGCGCTTTTGTGATTGGGCTGCTGCTCGCTGCGCTCCTCGCCAGCTCCGCCGTCGCCTGGGAGTTCCACTTCGCGCCGGCGCTCGGCCAGCCGCTGGTCTGGCATCTCTACGACCCGCTCGCCATTGTCGGTTGGGCCCGGAGCTGGGGCTTCGAGCCGTCCTATCGCAGGGCCTTTCTGTCCGGCCTGAGCACCACGCTCATGCTGATCGTCCTGCCCGTCCTCCTGGTCAGGCTCGTCGATCTCTACAGTCCCTTGAAGGTCGGCGACCGCTCGCCCGATCTGGGGCTCGGCACGGCCCAGGATCTGCTCCGCTCCGGCCACATCGCCCGACACGGCGACGGTGTCGTCATCGGCCGCTGCGGGCGGCATGTGCTGCGGGATCACGGCGACGGCCATGTGCTGATCATGGGTGCCACCCGCTCCGGCAAGGGTGCCGGGCATGTCGTCCCGACCCTGCTCACGCACACCGGCTCGATGCTGGTCTTCGATCCCAAGCACGAGCTCGCAGCCATCACCGGGCGCCGCCGCCGCGGGCTCGGCGCGGTGCACGTCTTCAATCCGACCAGCGCCACAAGCGCCCGGTTCAACCCGCTGCTCGAGCTGCGGGGTGGGCCGCACCTCTACGGCGATTGTCAGACGGCAGCACACATGCTGACGCACACCGGCCATGGCCAGGCTCGCGAGGATGCGTTCTGGGACGACGCGACGGCCTATCTGCTCTCGGCCCTGCTCGTGCACGTTCTGACGAGCGCCGACCGCACCCTGTGCCATCTCTGGCGGCTCGCCCAGGAGGTCGATGGCGGTCGTTATCCGACGAGCCAGGATCCGCATGTACAGCGGGTGATCGCCGGTCACCAGGCGCTCGAGGCGCGGGTGCGCTCCTCGATCAACGCGACCATGATCACCCGCCTGCAGTTCCTGGCCGACCCGCTGATCCAGGCGGCGACGGCGGTGAGTGACGTGCGCGCCTCCGATCTGCAGGCCGACCCCGACCCGTTGACCGTGTTCCTGTCGATCCCGGTGGCACACGGGGCGCGGCTGCGGCCTCTGACCCGACTCGTGCTCCAGGCCCTGCTCATGCCGCTGATGCAGGATCTCCATAGGACCGCCGATGGCCGCGCGAAGCGGCGTACGGTCCTGGCGCTCATGGACGAGTTCCCGCAGCTCGGGCGGATCGATGTCCTCGAGAACGGCCTCGCCGTCTGCGCCGGCTACGGCGTGCGTGCGGCCCTCGTCTGCCAGGACGAGGATCAGATCCGGAGCATCTACGGCGCAAGGCAGAGCATTACCGCCAACTGCGCAACCCTCTGCGTCATCCCCGGCTTCTCCGGTCAGTCGCTCGAGACAGTGGCGCGCTGGGGCGGTGAGCACACCGTGGCCCACGCGGGCAAGCAGCGGAGCCTCGGCCTGCGGAATACGCCGAGCCTCTCCGAGAGCGAGACCAAGACGAACGTCCTCAATATCCGTGACATGATTCGCCGGGCCAGGAACGAGGTTCTGGTGTTCACCGCCGGCTGTCCGCCGACCTATCTGGCGAAGGTTCGCTACTATCGGGATCGGTCGTTCCGCGGCCTGTCCGATCCGCCGACGGTGCCGCCCCCCGGACCGGTTGCCCTTGTCGGCTCCCACGCTGATCCCGAGGCCCAGGCCCCATGGCTCATGACGCATACCGGACGTTGACGGTCGAGCTCTCCATCGACGAGTTGGCGCTCATGGCTGCGGCCGCCGGCGATGAGGTGCCCGAGGCGTGGGCACGCACCGTCCTCAGGAGCGTTGCCCTGCAAGTCGCCGGGGCCGCTGACGGACCAGAAGTGACCTTGGATGAGCCCGTTCCATCCGAGGAGCCCGACGACGGAGCGGCGGCGAGCCTGCCCGTGGTGGCGGTCGATGGCGCCGCCTCCTGCTCGAGGAGGTACGCGCCCTGCGTGCCAGGCTCGAGGAGGTCTTGATCTGGCAGAAGACGGTGCTCGCCGAGCTCTATGCGCACACCATGTTCCCGAGCCTCGATGAGGAGGTACGGTGCCGGACAGTCGCCGACGAGAAGATCAGGAAGATAGAGCAGCGGATCGCGGCCTGGCTTGCACAGGATGCGACGAGAGCCTCATAGGACGGCACGAGCATGCGGCCCGGGGTAGCCCGCTCGGTACGGAAAGAACATTCTTTCAGAATGTGGAAGGCTGGCGCCAGCGTCGCCCGGGCTCTCCGTGCCGCTGGTCGACGAAGCTCGTTCCTGACGTAGCCCGTTGCGGCGTGGCCGCAGAAGAAGGGTCGCCCCGTAGGGCGGTATGGCAAACGCTTTGCTCGGCGGCAAGAGAGTGAGGCCCGTCCGGCAGCACATTCAAGACTGAGGGAGAGCCCGAGGCTGGACGAGCGCCACTTTTGAAAGATCCGGTAGGCTGGCGAGCCGACGCCCCGATCGAGAGCCCGCCAGCTCGCCTTGGCTGCTCAGTGCGTCATCTCGTGGGCCGCGTTGCACGAGACCTTGGGGTTGTTGTCGGCGAAAATCCCGGATGGGTTCGCCTTCCAGGCCCAGACGTGCAGCTCGTAGAACGGGTCCAGACCGTAGCGATTGGGAGCGCTGTTGTAGTTGAACAGTTGCCCGCCGAGCGAGGCAGGGCCCTCAAATGTGATGTATTCGACCGCCACCAGCTCGATCGAGCCATCGGCCTTGGGCTCGTACATCACCGCCTGCGGTCGTGCGATGTCGAGCTTCTTGTCCTTCAGGTACTCGGCATTGACGTAGTGAATCCCCATTGCACCGCCGTTCGCACCGCTGGCGCAGGGGATGGGGGAATAGCCCTCGGCCATGGCAGCTGCCACGTTGCGGAACCGATTGTTGGCCTTCCGCACGGCACTTGCCAACGGATTGCCATCATCAGCCCAGCCACTGGCTGCCCACAGTGTCAGCATCGCCATGGCGACGACGCATCTGACCGAAAGAGACGCGATCATGTCGTTGTCCGTTCATTGCAAACCAGGATCGGGGAGGCATCCCAGCCGCCCCCGCTTGCTCGGTTGGTCCTTGACCTACTGAGATGGCCCCTCCGCCGTTCGGGGTCCGATCACCGCAGTGACCTCCGTCACCTTGTCGGCCGGGAAGCCGCCTTCCCGCGCATGCTGCAGGACGACCTCGGCGCTGGGTGCCTCGTGCACACAGTAGAACTTGTCGCCGGCGACATAGCTCGTGAGCCATGTGTAGGGGACACCCAGGCCGGCCACGACCTCGTTGGACTTGGCGGAGATTTCCTTGAGCTCCTGCAGGCTCAGCCTGTCGGCACCAGGGATGTCGCGTTCGATCACAAAGGTGGGCATGGCAAAGCTTCCTCTTGCTTCGTTGACGGCCTATTTGTGCCGATCGACGTTGGATGGATCGTGCCGTCGATTCCGGCCGCCGATCGTCGCTGGTCAAACGCTTCGTCACACGGCACTGGGTGAGAGCACCCCCGTGAGGCTCGTCGGGAAGGCTGGTCAGGGTGGGCAGGACGATCAGGCTCCTTGGCGAGCCGGCTATTCTGGATGCCGAGGGGCGCAGTCAACCCGTGCGCGGCCATCAGGCCTGGGCGCTTCTGGCGCGCGTGCTCCTGGCGCGGCGGCCGCTCGACCGGCGCAGCCTCGCTGCCGAGCTGTTCCCGGAGACGGCGGATCCGCTCGGTTCGCTGCGCTGGTGTCTCGCTTCGCTGCGGCAGGCGCTCGATTCCTCGGAGAGCCTGCGCGGCGATCCGCTGGAGCCGAACCTTTGTCCCGGGCTCTACGTCGATGTCTGGCGCCTCGACCGCGCCGATTTCGATATCGAGCAGAGCGGCCTTTTGCTCGGAAGCCTCGCCCCACGCTGTAGCTCGGAATTCTCCACTTGGCTTCTGATCGAGCGGGAGCGGATCGCGGCGATCGTGGAGGCACGGGTCCGACAGGACACAATCCGGGCGTTGGCCGTCGAGGACTACGAGCGGGCGATCCAGTTGGCGGAGCTGGGCGTGCGGCGTGATCCGCTGAACGAGGCGGCGCATATCCTGCTGACCAAGAGCCTGGCGCTGGCGGGGCGGCAGAAGGGGGCGCTCGCGCATGTGGCGGCGACCGAGGAGATGTTCCTGAAGGAGCTGGGGGAGCGGCCATCATCGGACCTGCGGGCCGCGGCCTGGACGCCGGTGTTGGCGTCGCCTTCGGGCATATCGACGGAGGCCGGTGTCAATTCGATGCTGCGCTCGGGCCTTGCTGCGCTCGCGGCCGGGGTTGTCGATGTCGGCATCGATCTTCTCCGGCGGGCGATCCGGGACGCGGAACGGGTCGGCGACAGCTATCTGACGGCGATGACCAAGATGGAGCTCGGCACCGCCATGGTGCATGCCTGCCGCGGCCATGACGGGGAGGCGGCGATCCTCTTGCAGCAGGCCACGGCGCTCGCCCGGGGTGCCGGGCGGACTGCCATCGCAGCAAGCGCGCTGCGCGAGCTCGGCTATGTCGAGGCGTTGGCGGGCCAGCGCATGGCGGCGGATGGCTATCTGACGGCGGCCGCCGAGATCGCGGAGGGCGACAACAGCCTTGCCGGCATCCGCGCCTTCCAGGGGTTCAATCTGATTGGCCGAGGCGACTATGACCAGGGCATCCGCCGCATGGAGCAGGCGCTCACGCATGCCCGCGCGGCGGGCAGCAGCCGCAACCGGTGCTGGGCGCTCGCCATCGGCGCCTGGGGCCTTCTGCGCGCCGAACGGATCGAGGAAGCGAAGGGATGGATCGCCGCCGCGCTCGCGTTGGTCGAGACGGAGCGCTGGATCGCCTTCCGGCCCTGGGCGATCGCGGTGGATGGTGAGATCCGGCTGCAGCAGGGCGACGATCCGGTGGCCCTGCGGCCGGGTCTGGAGGAGGCCTTCGCGCTGGCCTGCCAGCTTGACGACACATCCTGGGAGGCAGCCTGCGCAAAGGTGATCGGGCTGACCTATGCCGGGACTGGAGAGATGCAGCGCGCCCAGCTCTGGCTTTCCGACGCGCTGAAACGCAGCACGCGCAACACCAAGCGGCCGACGATGGTGCAGGTCGAAGTGCTGCAGAGCAAGGTGGACGTCTGCCTTAGGCAGCACGATCTCGCCGCGGCGGAAGCGATGGCACGGGAATGGATATCCGTTGCCGCGCGGATGCAGATGGACGCGCATGTTGTTTGGGCGGCCAAGATCATCGCGCAAATCCGGCCGCCGCCGGAAGCCGTTCGAGGAGGTGAGAGGCCGCAGGCCTACGCGTGATCCGCCGCGTGGGTATGGGGCTACCCGAGGCGTTGAACCGCCCTGAGCGGACATACGCGCCTTGCGCCGAGTGCTGACTGGAATTGTCGGCGCGATCACCGATCTCATCACCGTATGGTAGAATAGAGGCGGATTTCCTCGCTGTTCACCGGCCTGCGCGATGATGCGCGGTCGGTGCTGCGGCGAGGAGGGAACATGACAGGGCAGGGGACACCGCCCGAAGATCCGATCATTGCAGAGTGCCTGGGGTTCTATCGACGGGCCCGGGATGGGCTGAAGGGGGTCGAGGTCGACCTCCAGCACCGAGACGCTCGGGGAGCCACCACCGGCGTTTCGTGCCGAGCTCGAGCGCTACCAGGCGACCCTCGGCAAGCTCCAGAAGGGGATGATCCGGCAGCTGAATGACCGGCTCCGCACGACGGAGCAGGGCGGTCGGCTGCTCGTCACCCGTGGGGTGATGGAGCGCGGCGAGGCCTTCGTCGCCAAGGCCACGGAGGCCGTACGGGCGTTTGCTGCCTTCACGCCCGAGAACGACCCCCATGAGGAGCACGACTTCGGCGCGCTTGCGGTCGAGGACTGTTGATCGGCGTGCAAATTGGGCTCTGTCGCAGTTTTGGTGATGGCGGCTACACGGGGCAGGTGATCCGCGCCTGAAGCATGTCGATCTTCCCCTGGCCGTACATCTGGCGTTTCACGAGCTTGAGCTTGGTGATCTGGCCCTCGGTCTGGCCGTTGGACCAGGGCAGACTGATCGCTGCCGCAACGGCGGCCAGGTCCTTGGTGACGCCGGCGGCGAACGACGCGATGAGGCTCGATCGAGCGCGCGCCAGCCAAGGGTCGAGCTCGTCCAATGACCTCTTGCGGACCATGCCTTGGAAGGCGGCGATGACCTCCCGCGCCTCGACCAGCAGCGGCACGCCGCCTTCGATCGCCGCGACGGTGACCGTCTCGGACCTGGACAGCCCGTCGCGGCCGATGGTCAAGAGACGGGCGATCGTCCGTGCTGAAGGCGTCCGGCCCAGGGCGCTGCTGTCCATCTTCTCCGCCTTCCGGCGGCGGGTCGCCCATTCCGTGACAACGCGGAGGGAGCCACGGAAACCATGCTTTCGCAGCCGCCGCCACAGTTCGGCGCCGTTACGCCAGCCCGCCGCCCATTGCTCCTCGAGCCACGGCAGGTGGACCTCCAGCGAGCTCTCCCGAAGGCGGAAGACGTCCGAGCGCTGGCCGCGCAGGACCTTGCGGACGAGGCCGCGGCTGTGCCCGGTACGGCGCATGATCTGCTTGATCGCAACACCGTCTTTGGCCAAGCCGAGGATGGCCTGGTTGGCCTCCTCGCGGCGCAGGTAGCCCTCGTATTGGATCCGCTCGGCGGCGGTGAGCAGCTCGGGGTCCAAGGTCGCGGCACCCACCACGCTGCGGATCTGCCGCATGGATTTGCGCACGGCATCGAGGAAGGCGCGGCTGGCATTCTCCATCAGGTGCCATCGATCGGCGACTTGGGTGGCGTGGGGCAAGGCCCTTGCCGCCGCCAGGGCATAACCGCCACTGCGGTCACGGGCCACGATGGCGACCTGCGGCTGGCCCGAGAACCAATCCTGTGCCGTCGCCGGCTCACGGTCAGGGAGCAAGGCAATGGTCCGGCGTCGCTCCAGATCGCAGATGATGGTCCCGTAGCGCCGGTTCCGACGCCATGCCCAGTCGTCGACGCCGACCACCGTCGGAGGGACCAGGTGCGGGCTGCCGCGCCGCCGCACGACGCGCAGGAGGGTGTCCTTGCCCACGGGCAACATCAGTCGCCGCGCCAGGCGGGCCGCCGGCCGCCCACCGAGCGCGATCCCCAGATGGTGGACGACACCGCTGAGCCGGGCGGTCCGCCGCGCCCACGGCGCCAGAACCTCTGGGTCGAAGCGCTCGGTGAAGATGCGCCGGCCACAGCATAGCGCGTCGCAGCGAAAGCGCCTGGCCACGAGCAGCAGCCGAACCGGCCGACCAGCCATCGGCAGGTCCGCAAGGAGCCGCACGTAACGGCTATGGACCCGGCCCGACTTCGTCCCGCATCCTGGGCACAGTCCCCCTCTCGCCTGATGTCGAACGGTGATCCGCACCGCTGCGCCGTCACGGCTGGCCTGGTCTACGATGAAGCCGCGTGGGACGAGCGTCGAGGATGGCAGCTGGCGCATGGCTTGGCTCCCTTCACGAAACCAACGCCGTCGACCGCTCGGCGTCACCAAAACTGCGACAGAGCCAAAATTGCATGCCGATCCACACACTGACGGGGCCAGGGCAGCAACCTTCTTCGGCCGCCCGCGCTTCGGACTCGGCTTGCTCCCCACAACAGCCGCGGGCGCGGACGGCGCAGCAACCGCAGGCTCGACCTCCGTAGTGGACGCGGATTTTGGGCATACGGAATCCTTGTGGTGCCGACCAGCAGATAGAACGCCCGGGCGGACGGCCGATGAGATGGCTCCGAGGAGAAGCGCCGAGCCCAGAGAGGGAACCATCCGTGCTACAATCACTCGTCCGCTTTACCAGCCAGCCGGAGAGAAACGCGCATAGCTGAGCGTCTTGTTGCAGCTGATGCCCGCCTGTGCTAACAACGAATGCAAGAAACATCCGCCGGCCCCCCCAATCTTGGGCATTATGGTCAATGATCATGGTCGACAAAGACGGATCAAACGGCAAATGGGCATCTGAAGCATACGATTTCCTACGGCTACATCAACGTGTCGGCAATCGTATCTACGGCCTCGTCCTTCTGGAATTTTCCTGGACTGCTTTGCTTTGGCTGGTCACGAAGATTATCCCAGACACGGACCGCACCGTCGTGGGGGTACCGTGCTGTTGGGAGGTGGCGGCGGCGGCTGGCGTCTCACTCTTGTTCCTGTGGCCCTCACCGATCTTTTTGTGCCGGGGGCTCTTGTGATCTTTGTCGTGTGGTTGGCGATCAGTCGACTGCATATTTTCCTGACGCGACCGCTTCTGCGAGTGCTCCGATGGTTATCGGCAATTTTACTTTTCATTGCATTCCTCGTCACGATGCTTATCAGTTTGCCGATCTCGGCGATGCTTAAGCCACTGGAGCGCCGCAAGATAGATCGATGGGAACAGCAACAGGATAAGCGGACGCTGGAGACCTGGCAACGTGAACTTGGTGAGGACGGCTTTTTAGAATTCGCGAGATTACGTATTCGTTTTCGTGCTGACTACGTAGATAAACTGTTGATTGCATTCTTCCCGTGGCTTATTAGCCAGATTGTTCCTGCTGTTATTATTGGGATTGCTCCCGTTGAGAGCTTTTCCTTTGAGGAGGAGCAGAGATCGGCCCGTATTCCTTCCCAGCTTTTTGCTGAGGCCGCCGGCCGATTGCATGCGCGCCTCGAGCGCCTTGCTCCAGGTATTCAGCTCCGTGTCCACATGTTGCCGACTGTCGTCCGCGTGAGATTTCCCCTTGCGGCGCAGCGGATCAGGCGCTGGCTAGGATACGATGTTGTTCTTTGGGGTTCCTTCACGGACCAGGAGGCACGGCGCCTTCTGATCAACCTCGCGACGAGACGAGCGTCCGCACGCAAGCCGGGCGGTCGTGAGCGACACGCCGTTCAGGTCGAGCGAGAGCTAGGGCCCCTTCGCCCAAGCGGGGCTGCCGTCAAGCGTACTCGTCGATCAAGCCCAACCGATCCACGGCTACGTTGCTCTGCTCATGGGCTTGGCTAGAAGCGACCGCCGGCCGCCAGTTCGTCGTCAGACCGTATTCCCGTTGGCTAGATCCCGTCGTGGCCAACAGGTCGGATCTCGACGAGCTGGTCGAACGCCTCCTGCTCGATCTCGCTCAGGGGCCGGCGTGGCATGAGCGAGACTTCTCTGGCCGGGAGCTCGCTGTAGCTAGCCTCGTCGAATGGACAAAGGATCAGCTCATGCAGCATACCCAGGACTGGAGGAAGAGCGAGCGTGTCGATCTGTCGGTACTGCTGGCGTCGATCGATCGATGCGTAGACGTGGCGAAGGATAGCCCCGATGCACACTATATGCTGGCGGTCCGTCACCTGATGAATGGTGACATCGCGGCGGCCCAAAGCTCAGCCGATGCGGGGTGGAAGCTCGACCGTGCCGACGTTATCGAGGCTGGCATATACATGACTGCGGTGGCACACAGCTATCTATCAGACGCAGGCAAGTCGTATGGTGAAAAAGAGCAAATCCTGATTGCATTGTCTGCGCTTCATGCGATGCTGGCAGCCAAGATGGATGCGAATTCAACAGCCGGTGCTCTTACACGTGATCTTGTCGCCGAGACTTCGGCATAGTAAATTGAAGCTCGGAATTGGTGGCCAACCAACAGCCTCGGACAGATACTTTATCAGATTGCCAAAGTGCTCGAAATCCCTTCGCCGGACCGCACAGAACACACCGACACAGCTGTTACGGCGCCCATGGCCTGAGGCGCAAGACGCAATACCCGAGACGGCGCCGGGGTCTTTATCAGGCGCGTTTCAGCTTAATCCTTCTTTT
>CAVVXU010000002.1:0-236990 GCA_963752325.1 uncultured Alphaproteobacteria bacterium | reverse complement strand
AATCGCACCTTGCATGTCCGGACTAGCGAGTACGACCCGGTCGACCTCTCGAGTGATCAACTGCTGCTCCAACTGGTCGAGATCTTCTGTTGAGATGAGTTCATCGTCGCGCAGTTTCATGATGAGCTTGATTTGAGTACTCTCTTCGGCGGGCCCGGGGCACAAGCATTCGAGACAGGCCATGACATGCGCAGCCTTGCCAACGACGGCCAATCGGTCGTTGAGGCGATTGATACGGCTTCGAGCAAAGGGCAACCCGAGCATGAGCCTGGATCCGGCGAGCGCGATGGCGCCAGTCAACAGCCAGCAGGCGATCCAGAGACGGGATAGCTCCTGGGCGATATGGCCGGCATAGAGAAATCCTATGACTGCACAGACCGAGACCAGCCACCCCGTTAGCAGGTGCTGCAGCTGGCGGCCTCGGCTGCGTGATGCAACGGAAGTCGTAGACGCCGAAGCGGGGTAGGATGTGGGCGGCGAGCAACACGCCAAGTAGCAGTCCCATCACCAGAACGTCCGGCACCCGAGAGGACTCGAGCACAGTCGAGCCGCGATGAGCCCTGCCACACCCACGATGCACATGTCGGCCAGTCGGACGCAGGCGATAAAGAGCAGGCGCGCGCTGTGAACGGACCAGCTTGAACGCTCTCCAATCCGCGCTTGTGGCAGCGCCACCTGTGCAGTTGTTTCGGCGGACAATCTCCTCGCCCCTCTCGCGTGGAAAAGAGCCCGGATGGCGTAGTCTGCAGCTGGCAGGGTTCTGCGCTGCCCGCAGTCTGATGGCTTCGCAACACGGTGCCGGTAGACTGTTTTCTACATCAGCCAGCGTACCGCCCAGCTATGAATAAAGCTGAGCATAGCGGTAGGTTTAAGTGAAGAGGAAATAGCTCCTTGGAAAGGGAAGCTAGAGGTTTATCACACGACGCGGTCAAGGCGGCGATGATCACCTAATGCGTTTATGACGGGGAGGCGGTCGATGTCGAGATATCCCTGGACGATCCCAGAGGTGGCGGCGTTAGTGTAGCGAGGGCGGCCCGCGGGAATTTGTAACCTTCCGGTGACAGCTGCCTCGCGGTAGCAGGCAGGGCGATGCCGAGTGCCCTTATGGATCGGCATAAGGGCACTCAGCAGGTTCGGGGGCTCGGGGTGGCGGAACTCGGCCTGTACAGTGACGGGATAGACCTAAGGGACGTCTGCAGAAGTAGCGATTATGGAACGAGATGAGGTCATTGGCAGGTCTGACGCGGTGTATGGGTGTGACCGGGTTAGAGATTGGCGCTGTTTGCAGACGTGTGGCGCCGGCGGCGCGATGTGCCGGTCCGATGCGGACGCGTTACGCCTCCTCTGGCAGCGCAGCAGATGCCGGCGGGCCATGAAGAGGTTGGCGAGCGCGCAGGTGACGATGAGGCGGTGGGCGTTCTTGGCGAGCCCCCGATAACGGACCTTGGTGAAGCCGAAGACCCGCTTGATGACGCCGATGTTGGGCTCGAGCTTGGCCCGCACTTTCGACTTGGTGCGGTTCTTCGCCCGCAGGTCTCGTCCACGACGCCGCGGTGGCGATAGCGGCGGTTGACGAAATCCTTGGCCCGTGGGGCTTGTCGGCGGATCACCGTCCTCTGGCCACGATAGGCCTGATCGCCCCACACCCGGGTCTCTCGCCCATGCAGGAGTTCGGACAGCACCGTGCTGTCGGCGACGTTGGCGGCGGTGGCCACGACCGCGTGGATCAGCTTCGATTGGCTGTCCTGAACCGCGCCGGGTTTGCCGGAGGCTTCAAACCTTGAGAGGTTGGAGCCATGACGAAGAAGATGTCGAACCGGTTTTCACCTGAGGTGCGGCAGCGGGCAGTTCGGCTGGTGTTGGACCACGGTGGCGAGCATGCGTCGCAGTGGGCGGCGATCGGCTCCATCGCGAGCAAGATGGGCTGCACGGCCGAGACGCTGCGCAAGTGGGTCCGCCACGCCGAGCGCGACCAGGGTCAGCGGCCTGATGCCACGAGCGAGGAGTGCCAGCGGATCAAGGCGCTGGAGCGCGAGGTCCGCGAGCTGCGGCAGGCCAATGAGATCCTGCGGAAAGCGTCGGCATATTTTGCGATGGCGGAGCTCGACCGCCGATCGAAGCCATCGACGCGCCGCGTCGATCCGGTTCGTCAGGAAGCCGGTGCCCGAGGCACCGGCAGGATCGCGTTCATCGACGATCACCGGAAGGCGTACGGGGTCGAGCCGATCTGCAGGGTAGTGCGGATCGCCCCGTCGACCTATCACGCCCGTGCTGCCGTCCGGGCGGACCCGGCAAAGGGCTCGTCCCGCAGCCGGCGGGACCTCGAGCTCTGTGCCGAGATCCGGCGGGTTCAGGCAGCGAACTTCGGCGTCTACGGCGTGCGCAAGGTCTGGCGGCAGCTCGGCCGCGAGGGCATCCGGGCCGCCCGCTGAACGGTGGCGCGGCTGATGCAGCAAATGGGCCTGCAGGGCGTGGTTCGTGGCAAGTCGACCCGCACGACGGTGACCGACAAGGCGACGCCGTGCCCGGCCGACAAGGTGAACCGGCAGTTCCGCGCCCCGCGGCCGAACCAGCCCTCGGCGATCTGATGATCGCCGTCCCTGGTGGGCACGCATCATCCGCTTGGCGGATGATGGGTATCCGACTTCACCTACGTCGCGACCTGGCAGGGCTTCGTCTATGTGGCCTTCGTCATCGATACCTTCGCTCGGCGGATTGTTGGCTGGCGGGCGTCGCGCAACGCGCAGACCGGGTTTGTGCTCGATGCTCTAGAACAGGCGCTGCATGATGGGACCGTCAGAATTTCCGTGTGCGGGCCATGACGATGGGAAGGAAGGAGCCCACGCATGGCACGCCGCAAACCACCTTTTATCCCCGACGAGCTTTTGGACCGGCTCCTGGCCGGCCGTGATCGTCAAGTCGCGCTCGGCAAGGACGGCCTCGTCGACGAGCTGAAGCGGGCCCTGGCCGAGCGGGCGCTGAACGCCGAGATGGATCATCATCTGGACGGCGAGACGGCCGAGGGCCGGGCGAACAGCCGCAACGGCTATGGCCGCAAGACCCTACTCACCGATAGTGGCAAGCTGCCGATCTCGGTACCGCGCGACCGGCTCTCGACCTTCGATCCGCAGCTGATCGCCAAGTACCGCCGGCACCTGCCCGGCGGAGCCTGATGGGATGGACGGCTCCCGTTGCGGCATCGATGTGCCAAAGTGGAGCTGTCATGGTCCACTGACGGGAGCCGTCCCCATGCAGATTACGACGATCGGGCTCGATCTCGCAAAGAACGTCTTTCAGCTTCATGGCGTCGACGCCGGCGGCCGAGCGGTGCTGCGCAAGCGACTGTCGCGTCAGCGATTGCTGGAGTTCTTCGCCAACCTGCCGCGCTGTCTGGTCGGCATGGAAGCCTGCGGCGGTGCCCATTTTTGGGCGAGGGAGCTGGAAAGGCTCGGGCACGACGTGCGGCTGATGCCGGCTTCCTACGTTCGGCCTTACGTCAAGCGCAACAAGCACGACGCAGCCGATGCGGAGGCGATCTGCGAGGCGGTGACCCGGCCGAGCATGCGGTTCGTGCCGATCAAGAGCGAGGACCAGCAGAGTGTCTTGCTGGTTCACCGAGCGCGCGAGCTCCTGGTCCGCCAGCGCACCCAGCTGGTCAACGCTCTGCGCGGGCACTTGGCCGAGTTCGGTGTCATCGCAGCCAAGGGCATCACAAAGATTGCCGAGCTCTTGGCGCTGATCGAGGATCCCGAGGATCGTCGCGTACCACTTCTGGCCAAGGAAGTGCTGTCGCTTCTGGTCGTGCAGTTACGTGCCGTGGACGGTAAGATCACGACACTCGACCGCCGGCTCGTCACCTGGCACAGGATGAACGAGGTCAGCCAACGTCTGGCAACCATTCCCGGTGTCGGCCCGATCACGGCGACGGCGCTGGTCGCGACCGTGGGTGATCCTGCGTTCTTCACCACCGCCCGACACTTCTCGGCTTGGCTCGGGCTCACCCCACGCCAGCATTCGACGGGCGGCCGGGAGTGGCTGGGCGGGATCAGCAAACGTGGGGATGGCTATCTCCGTCGTCTCCTGATCCATGGGGCGCGCTCAATCCTGCACTGGGGCAAGCGGCGGCCAGGCGCGCATCAGTCGTGGATTGATCAACTGCTCGAGCGACGGCCTGGCAATGTCGTCACCGTGGCATTGGCCAGCAAAACTGCCCGGATTGCCTGGGCAGTGATGGCCCACGGCCAGCCCTTCCGAGCCGCCACGACCGCCTAAGGAGTTTCTCGGCATGCGAGGGTGAACCAGCAACGTGATGGCATCACCGGTCGGACCGGGATCGGCAGCAACCCGTCGAGGGCAGAGAGCCTTGGAGCTCGTGAGCCTGATCGGACGCCGATCCGCGCCTTCCCACCAAGGCCCGCGGTCATCCTTGGCCGCACTCGAGGCCGGATACATGACCGCAGCCGACCATCGCCAATCACGCCGCTCAACCCCCTTGCGTCGCGGGAGCCGTCCATACATGCCCTCGGGCCGGCCAGCGGCCGACCCGGGGGACGACAAGGTCGTGTCGATGTATGCCCGGGGCATGACGGTCCGGGAGATCCAAGGCCACCTTGCCGAGCTCTATGGCCTCGACGTCTCGCCGGATCTGATCAGCGCGGTGACCGATGCCATCCTGGACGAGATCGCCGAATGGCAGGTGAGGAGAGACCGTGGCCGAAGGCCGCGTAAGCTCGACGAACGCCTCTCGAGGCGCTCTATCCGCTGGTGTTCTTCGACGCCCTGCGGGTCAAGGTCCGCGACGAAGGCACCGTCCGCAACAAGGTAGTGTACATCGCGCTGGGTGTTCGCGCCGCTGTCGGCTCCGCCGACATCCCTTGTAAGGGATGCGCCGTCTTGGCAGGTGGCCACCTGCCAAGACGGCGGCGGTGAGCTTGCACATCCCTCGGGCTCCGTGCCTGTCCCGGAGATCGGGCCCCGCCGCAGCTTCCGCCTCCTGGCTGAACGGTATGTGGGGCACCAGCATAGCTGGCCAGCCTGATTGCAAGGATAGCCGCGGGAGGTGGGCGGACAGCAACTGCTGGGGGCCTGATGGATATCGTCGGCATCGACATTGCCAAGATCAAGTTCGACGCCGCTCTCCTCGTCGGCGAGCGGGTGCGCCGGTCCGTCTTCGCCAATAGTGAGGACGGCTTCCAGTCGTTCCTCGCCTGGCTGGGCAGGCACCGTCCCGACCACGCCGCGCCCTTGCATGCCTGTATGGAGGCCACCGGCAATTGGGGGCTGGACCTCGCCGATGCCCTACATACGGCGGGCATGCGCGTGAGCATCGTCAACCCGGCCCGCGTCAAAGCCTACGGCGCGAGCGAGCTTCTCCGCAACAAGAACGACCGGCTCGACGCGGCTCTGATCGCCCGCTTCTGCCGCGCTCAGGCACCAGCAGCTTGGACGCCGCCCGCACGCCGTCTGCGCGAGCTGCGTGAGCTGGTCAGGCGCTGCGATGCGCTCAAGGCCGCTCGCGTGCAGGAGCTCAACCGTCAGAAGGCCGGCTTTGCCTCAACCGCCGTGGCGGCCTCGATCGCCGCCCATCTCGACTGGCTCGACCAGCAGATCGAGGCCGTGTTTGCCGACGTACGCGAGCTCATCGAGGCCGACCCGGCCTTGCGGGAGAACCTTGCCCTGCTGCGCAGCATCACCGGCTTCGGCGAGATCTCGGCCATCATCCTGCTGGCCGAGATCCCCAACATCGCCGAGTTCACGCCAAAGGCACTTGCCGCCTTCGCTGGCCTCTCCCCGCGCGAGACCTCGTCCGGCAGCTCGCGACGTAGCACGAGCTCGATCAGCCGTACCGGCAGCGAACGGTTGCGCCGGACGCTGTTCATGTGCGCGCTCAGCGCCAAGCGGACCAACAGGGCGCTGGCCGGATTCGTTCAGCGCATGACGGCTGGCGGCAAGCCGCCCAAGGTCGTGCTGGTCGCGGTCGCACGCAAGCTCCTGGTCTATGCCCACGCCGTCGTCCGCACCCAGAAGCCCTTTACCTCTTCCCCGGATGCCGCTTCACCCCCTTGACCTCGAACACGGTATCTCCGGGGGATCGGCCGTAGGCCGATGGCCGCAAGGAGATCCTGGGCCTGTGGATCGAGCAGACGGCCTTCGCGGGCTGCTGCCCGCGCCCATTTCATGGATCGGATCATCCGCCTCCTGGCGGATGATGGTGGCAAGTTCTGGCTGCGGGTGATGACCGAGCTCAAGAATCGCGGCGTCGAGGACATCCTCATCGCCGTCGTCGACGGTCTGAAAGGCTTTCCCGATGCCATCACCGCCGTCTTCCCGCGGGCCCAGGTCCAGACCTGCATCGTGCACCTGATTCGCAACGCGCTCGACTTGTGCTGCGGGCTTACGCGGCCTTCGGCCACGATCCCTGCGCACCCTACAAGGATCGCAAGGCGGTCGCGGCTGCGCTCAAGGGCATCTACAAGGCCAAGGACGCCGACGCCGAGGCCCTGGATGCCTTCGCCACGGGCGAATGGGGGCTCAAATACCCGGCGATCGCCTTGTCCTGGCGGCGGCACTGGCCGGAGCTGATCCCGTTCTTCGCCTTCCCGCTCGATGTCCGCCGGATCATCTACACCACGGATGAGATCGAGGCCTTGAACGCCAAGCTGCGCCGGGCCGTCCGGACGCGCGGCCATTTTCCGTCGGATGAGGCCGCGCTGAAGCTCCTGTTCCTGGTCTTGAACCTGGCCGAGCGGGAGTGGAGAATGCCGCCCCGGGAATGGGCCCCGTCAGCTCCGCTGACACCACTCCGTGGGATCGGGCCTCCGGCCCGATGGCCAGGGCGCAATTCGCCATCCTGTTCGAAGAGCGCTTCCAGATCACCTGAGCCGAAGATGGTCAACCCATGGCCCGCACACGGAAATTCTGACAGTCCCCTGGAAGTCGTTCGGAGCCGTCGAGCTCGCCACCCTCGAATGGGTGGGCTGGTTCAACAACCGGCGTCTCCTAGAGCCCATCGGCAACATCCCGCCCGCCGAGGCCGAGGCCCGCTACTATGCCAGCCAGCAGGAGGTCGCGCTGGCAGCGAAACTCAAACCTCCCAGCCTCTGGCAAACCCGGCGCGGTTCACGGGCGACCAATCCATCGATGATGGGATATGAAGGATGGGGCCAGCACACCGGATGAACGGCCAACGGCATGCCATGTCGAGCGCCTATCATGCCCTCTCGGTTCGTGGCAGATGGCGGTGGGCGTCGATCCGCCTCTGTGGCTGCTTCGCAGCCGTCCTCATTCTCGCCGCGCCGGCCGATGCGGCCCGGCGGCGGGGTCATTCTCGGGCCGCAACACCCGCTTCCGCTACGGCATCCGCTCCGGCGTCCGCTGCGGAGAGCGCCATTGCCGCCGACCGCGCGGCCGATCTGGTCGGCGTGAACACGCACGTCGGCTATCGTGGCCAGATCTATGACTCCGCCTGGTCGAGCATTATCAGGCCGCGCCTCCTCGAGCTCGGCGCACGTCATATCCGGGACACCCCGGGGGATCCCGGCGATCTCGGCATCAAGCGGCGCTACGCCGAGCTCGCCAAAGCCGGCATCCGCACCTTGCTGATCAACTACCAAACCATCGACAAGGACTATGTCACCTCGACCAACGCTCTCGGCGGCACCCAAGTCATCGAGGCCGTCGAGCCGCCGAACGAAAGGGACAACACTGGCAACGGTTGGGAAGCGGAGCTGCGCAGCTTCATGACCTGGATGTATCCCGCCTACCGTGGCGACCCGGCGACGCAGGCCATCACCGTGCTCGGTCCTTCGTTTGCCGATACGCGCAACTCGCCGCTCTCACTGGCCTCAGCGTTTCCAGGCGCATCCAACTATCTGGAATATGGCAATCTGCACGATTACAGCGGTCTCTTTCCCGAAAGCCCGCAGGCCGGCGGATGGGGGATCAGCCTGCCCGCCGCCTTCGAGACCTATCGCCGCGTCAGCGGCACGAAGCCGCCGTGGGTGACGGAGAATGGCTACAAGATGTCGGGCTCGGGGCCTGGCCATCCGGCGGTGACCCAGCGTGCGGCAGCGAAGTATCTTCCACGCCAGTTTCTTGTCCATCTTCGGATGGGTGTCGAGAAATTTTACATCTATGAGTTGATCGATGATCACGAAGATTTTGGTCTTCTGAATATTGATGGGAGCTATCGACTTCAATATACTTCAGTGAGGAATTTCATCTCTATATTCAATGATCCGGGGTCCAGCTTCAACACAGGGTCGATGAGCTACAGCCTGTCCGGCGACATGTCGGGCGTGGAGCATCTCTTGCTCCAGAAGCGAAATGGAGCCTTCTATCTCGTGCTGTGGCAGGGTGTGGCGAGCGTCAGCGGCACCACCGACGGGGCGCTTCGCGACATCGAGCCATCTGCGCGCAAGCTGACCCTCAATCTCGCGACGAGGATCAGGGAGGCGCACACCTATCTGCCATCCTTCTCGATGCAGCAGACGGCGAGCTACAGCAATGCGAATGGGATCGGGTCCGTCACGGTGTCGGTGCCGGACCATATTCTTGTTGTGGAGCTGATCCCTTAAGCTCCCCCTTTTCAGGCTCTGCGACCTCCGCAGAGATCCGTCCCGTGCCGCCGTGAGGATGGGCCGGCCGAGCGACAAGGCCACACAACAGGACGCGACGGGCGGCGGCGCCGAGCGCCTGGAGGTCCTCGGCAGGGCCTGGGTCGTGAGCCGGTGGCACGACGCTGCGTTCCATCGCACGGACGGTGACGCAGCGGCTGGAAGCCTGCATCTCGAGCCGGCGTCCCACGCCTTGAAGCTGCTTTGGACGCGGTCGCCGCCGGCGACACCGCCTGGGCCCATGCCGGTGGCATCGACGCTGTGATGCCGCGGCCGGAAGACCGAGGTGCTTGGCCCGCTCCGGCAGCCTGCGCCGAGGGCTCGCACAGTCGATCGGCCTTTGACGGTCCAGCTCGGCATCACGACCGGTCGGCGCCCGTCGCTTCCATCGGCCCTTGCGCTTCTGCGCCGGAGCTGGGCCGGGCCGCCAGCCCGGCGTCGGCCGGAGCAGGGCCGACGGGTCGGGAACGCTTCTTGAAGCATCTGTGTCGGGTGCTCTGCCGCTGCTACCCTTCTCCAGGAGGCGATCCCGCGAAAGGACCACGATGCACCCTCTCATGATGCGCCGCCTGCTCAAGGCCGCCGGTCTCGTGGCGGGGTCGCTCGTGGCGGCGCTGACCGTTCTCGCAATTTTCCTGGCGATCTCACCGCTGCCGCTGACGATGCTCGAGCCGACGCTGCGCGCCATCGTGGCGCGCGCCACGCCGGATCTCGATGTCACCTTCGAGGCACCCGCGCTGCGCTGGAACCCCGGTATCCGCGCGCTCGAGCTCGCTGTTCGCAACCTCGACATCAGAGACCGTGCCGGCAAGGAGCTTTTTCACGTGGCGCAGGCCGCGATCAGCCCCGATATCACGGCCTCGCTCACGAGCGGTCGGCTCGCCGTCGGGCGGCTGGTGCTGGATCGGCCGACCATGGCGATCACGAGACGGGCCGACGGCGGCCTCGGTCTGCGTATCCTCGACAAGCAGCCTGTTCAGACCGGAGCGGCCGAAGGGGATCCGTGGGCCGCTGCCGCCGAATTCCTGGGCCGTGTCCTGGCGCCCTCTGCTGCCGACGACCCGCTTGCGGGAATCGCGATCCTGCGGGCGCAGAACGCCCAGCTGCTCCTCGAGGATCAGGCTCTGCAGCGACAGATCAAGCTCGGCGGCGTCACGATCGAGCTGCGGCGGCGACCCGGCCCCGCGGCCATCGATGCCCAGATCCGCCTCGGTGCCGGTGGCCGCGCGGGCGCGATCGATGTGCAGGTAAGGCGGCTTGCCGAGCCGGACCGCTACCGACTCCACGCGCGGCTCGACGATGTCGTTCCCGCGCTGCTGCCATTCATCGACACGACGCCGATCCTGCAGGGCGTCGACATCGCTCTCGACGGCTCGCTCGACTGGAGCCTGACGGCGGACGGGCACCCCTCGCAGGCCACCTTCTCGCTCCGCTCGCGGCCGAAGACGCTCACGCTGTCGGACGCGCTGCCGGCACCCGTCGCCGTGGGCCCGATCGAGGTCGCCGGCAGCATCGATCCCGAGGCCAAGGCCCTCGACATCGAACGCCTGGCCGGTGGCGTGGCAGGCAGCGAAGTGAAGGCGAACGGCCGGTTCTCCCTGGGAGCCGACGGCATCGTGGGCGACGGCAAGGCGACCGTCGGCTCGGTCGACATGGTCCAGCTGGGGAAGCTCTGGCCGAAGCGCCTGGCGCCCGATGCGCGCCGGTGGATCGAGAAGCACGTCGAGGCGGGGTCGGTGGGGCGGGCGACGGCCCATCTGACGCTGGGCCCGAGCTCCGGCTCCGATCGGGTGCGCTACGGTGTGGATGCACAGCTCGATCGGGTCACGATCCGCGGGCTTCTGCCGGGTGTCGATCTGAGCGACGGCATGCTGAGCCTGAGGTTGGCGGAGACCACCCTCACGGCGAGCGGCAGAGCGCAGCTGGGCTCCGGGCCGTTGACCCTGAAGCAGCTGCGGGTCGATTTCGACGGCCACGGGCCGCCGACGACGACAGCGCAGATTAGCGCGCCCATCGATCTGGCATTCCTCTCGATGCTGGGCGTCGAGCCGCCTGATTTCCTCGGCGGCTCGGCGGATGTCGACCTGCTCGTCAACGTGCCCGGCGCCGGACCGCCCAACGCGCGTATCCTGGCCGATCTGCGCCGGACACGGATCACGCTCCCGGCCTTGGGCATCGACAAGACCGCTGGTGAGCCGGGCTATATCGACGCCGACGTCGTGATCGATGCGGCGGGCGGGGTGAGCGTGCCTGTGCTCGACCTCTCGCTGCCGGACGGCGAGGCGATCGGAAGCCTCGCCTTGGCGGGGAAGGATCACCGCCTTGCCCGGCTCGATCTCCGTCACCTCGACTTCCGGGGCAGCCTCCTGAGCCTCAGCGCCGCACGAAGCGGCGCCGACGGTTGGGTCATCGAGGTCAAGGGTCGGCGCCTCGACCTTCGGCCGTGGATGGGCGAGGGCGGCTCATCCGCCGGAGACAGGGCGGCGGATGCCGACGCAGGCAGCGGCTGGACCCTGCCGGCGCTCTCGTTCACGGTCGATGTGGCGGAGGTCGCTCTTCCGGGAGGCTGGCTGCACAGTCTCAAGGGCACGATCGAGCGGTCGGCCACGGCGTGGCAGGAGGGCTCCCTCGCGGCCGATCTGAGCGGCGGAGCCCCCGTTCAGGTCAGGTTGAGCTCCGAGGGCGCGCGCCCGCCACGCGTCGTCGTCCGGACGGACGATGCGGGAGGCCTGCTCGGCGCGATCGCGACGGGCAGCACATTTGCCCCTGGCGGCACCTTCAGGCTTCGGACGGATGTCATGGCTGAGGCGCCGTCGCCCCGGCTGGAGGGAGATCTGGATATGCGCGGCGTCACCCTGCGCGGGGCGCCGCTGGTCGCGAGGCTGCTGACGCTCGCATCGTTCACGGGCATTCTCAACACGCTGCGCGGTGAAGGCATCCACTTCGACCGCATCCGCAGCGACTTCTCGCTCGCCGATGGCACGCTCACCCTGACAGACGGGAGGGCGAGCGGCTCGCAGGTGGGGCTTACCGTGGCGGGCGGCATCGACCTCGATGCCGGCACGCTCTCTCTAAGCGGGACGGTCGTGCCCGCCTATTCCATCAACAGGCTTCTCGGCTCCGTGCCGATCGTCGGCCGCCTGCTGCGTGGCGAGAGCGGCATCGGCGCGTTTGCCGTGACCTACAGCGTGCGAGGCCCTGCGGCCGGCCCGAGCGTCAGCGTGAATCCTCTCTCCGTCCTGGTGCCGGGCTTCATCCGCGATCTGTTCGGCGACTCGGTCCCCGTGCCGCCGAGCCCAGCACCCGGCGGAGGCTGACAATGACGCGGCCGGGCGCCGGGTGTCCGAGTGCCGGCCGTTCTAGCGCGAGACGCCGCCCAACCCGGCGGTCCGGCGCGGGCAACGTCTCGCGAGCGGACGCCTCGTGGCGCCTCGACTTCCGGTGCCGATCAGGCGGTAGCGGCGCCCGTCGCTTCGGTTGCTTCCTTCACGCCGGCGAGTGCTGCCTGGAGCGCCTCCTCCTTGGTCTCGTCGAAGGAGCTGCGCAGAATCTTGCCGCCGCTGCCCTGCAGCGCCACCATCACCTTGTCGGCGGTCATCTTGCGGATCAAGAGGAAGAGGGCGGCATTGCCGGCGTGCAGGGTCTTGGCTGCCTCCTTCATGAAATCGTCGTTGATCCCGAGGTCGGTGAACTTGCCGCCGAGCGCGCCGGATGCTGCGCCCACCGCAGCGCCGGCCAGTGGCATCATGAAGATCAGCCCGATGAGCGCACCCCAGAACATGCCGGAGACGGCGCCTGTCTTGACCGGCTGGAACAGCTGATTGAGCTTCACTTGGCCCTCGGCGCATTTGGTCGCCACGACCGCATCGCCGAGCTCGATCAGATACTCACTCTGCATGGCCAGAAGCTTCTGGCGAACCTCCTCGGCCTTGGCCTCGGTCGGGAACTCGATGACGAGCAGATCGGACATGATGGCGGCACCTCTGGTTCAGGATGGATTCTGGGAAGCCCGGTTTCGATGCATTGGCGCTTCGCAGCACGCCCCACCGTCACGCTGGCTGCCGGATCGGTGCCTTCGTGCCTCGCAGGCTGCGCTACCCTCGATCATAGAGGTCGCCGCCGCTGACCTCAATCCTGAGGAGTTGCCCGCGACATCGACGGGCCACGGGCGCTTCACGCGGCCATGGACGTGATCGCCGAGCCGTCGGGCTCCCGGGCACCCGGGTAGTAGCGATGGCGTCTTCGGCGCACAGCGGTGAAGCGCGACCGCGCGCCGAGCCTTCAACGATCCTTGCCGGCGATAGGGCGGCCGCTCGGCAGCTTGCGGATCGACGCGACACGCGGTTGGATGTCTGGTCGCTGAGCGCAATGCGGGCCTGCTTCGGCCTGCCACCCGACCACCGCACCCGGACGAGGCCATGACCACCACCGCCCACATCTCGATCCAGCTCTATACCTTGCGCCTGATGGACGACCTCGACCGGATCCTCGATACGGTGGCCGAGGCCGGCTACCGGCATGTCGAGACGATCGGCCCGCATCTGGATGACGCCGCCAACGTCCGAGCCAGGCTCGACGCCCGAGGCCTCCGGGTCTCGTCCAGCCATGTGGGCCTCATAGCGCTCCGCGAGCGGCCGGAGGCCATCGTCGAGGCCTGCAGCGTGCTCGGCTGCGACCGGCTCTACATGCCGGCCGTGCCGCCCGAGCAGCGCCAGATGGATGCAGCCGGCTGGCGCGCCGTCGGCCAGGAGCTGGGCCGCATGGCCGAACGTTTGCGGCAGGACGGGATCCAGCTCGGCTACCACAACCACAACTGGGAGATGCGGCCCAAGGAAGGCGCGCGGACCGCGCTCGAGCTTCTGTTCGAGGCGGCGGCCGGCAGCCCGCTCACCTGGGAAGCCGATCTCGCCTGGCTCGTCCGGGGCGGTGCCGAGCCCAAGGCCTGGATGCGACGCTACAGCCACATCCTGACAGCGGTCCACGTCAAGGACATCGCCCGTCCCGGCCAGAACGAGGACGAGGACGGCTGGGCCGATGTCGGGGCCGGCGTGCTCGACTGGCGTGATCTCTGGCGGGCGGCGCGCGCCGCCGGTGCAGTCTGGATGGTGGTGGAGCACGACAAGCCCAAGGACCCGGCCCGCACGGCCAAGGCCAGCCTCGCCTACCTCCAGGGCATCGAGGGCTGAGCCATGGATCCCGTCACCATCGGCATCATCGGCTGCGGCAACATCAGCGACGCCTATCTCAGGGGTGCTGCGCGCTCCGGCCTTCTCGAGGTCAAGGCCTGCGCCGATCTCCGCCACGAAGCGGCCGTGGCCAAGGCTGCGGCATACGGCATCGAGGCTGTCGCGGTCGATCGGCTCCTGGCCGACCCGGACATCGAGTTCGTCATCAACCTCACGGTCCCGGTGGCGCATGCGCCGGTGAGCCTGCAAATCGTCGACGCCGGCAAGCATGTCTATTCGGAAAAGCCACTGGCCGCCCGCTTCGGCGAGGGGCAGGCGCTGCTCCTCGCTGCCGCCGGCAAGGGCGTGCGCGTGGGCTGCGCTCCCGACACATTCCTTGGCGCAGCCCACCAGGCCTGCCGGCGGGCGATCGACGAGGGCCGCATCGGCCGGCCGGTCGCGGGTGCCGCCGCCGTCCTCTCGCACGGCATGGAGCACTGGCACCCCAATCCCGAGTTTTTCTTCAAGCATGGCGGTGGCCCGATCCACGACGTCGGCCCCTACTACCTGACGCAGCTTGTGAACCTCTTGGGCCCGATCGCCAGGGTGACGGCTCAGGCCTCGATGGCGAGCCCCACCCGCACGGTCACGAGCGAGCCCTTGAGGGGGCAGGTGATCGAGGTCGAGGTGCCGACCACGGTCAACGGCGTGCTCGCCTTCGCGAGCGGTGCCAACGTCGCCATCACCGCCTCCTGGGATGTCTGGAAGCACAGGCGCCTGCCGTTCGAGATCTATGGCGAGGAGGGCAGCCTGCTCGTCCCGGATCCGAATTTCTTCGGCGGCGAGCCCATGCTCGCGCAGCAGGACGGCGCGTGGGAGCCGGTCGACATCTCGACCCACCCCTTCGGCGTGCCCAACCGCACCGTCCGCAGCGGCGCCGAGGTCGCCGACTACCGGATCATCGGCCTGCTCGACATGGCGGCGGCCGTCCGCCAGGGCCGCCCGCACCGGGCGAGCGGCGAGCTGGCGCTCCACGTCCTCGAGGTCATGGACGCCTTCGAGCGCTCCTCGATCGAGGGCCGCCACATCATGATCGAGACCCCGGCCGAGCGCCCGGCGCCGCTGCCCGTCGGCCAGGGCGAGGAGGTCTTCCTCGCCTGACGGTCGCTTCCGAGCACGCCGGCCAGGGGACCAAAGCAAGGCAGCCGGCGACCCCCGCTGGCCTTGGAGAGCGGCCGGCTCTGCTCCTCGGCGCCGGACTGCCCTCGCGTGTCTCTCGCCTTCGCGCAGCCGAGCGCGCTTTGCCCGGGGTCGGCACAAAGGGGTCTTCGCGGCCTCGCTCGGCCACCCGTCCAGGGCTGGCGGGAGCCGCACGCCCTACGGCGCGCCCGCATGATGCCGCGGTCGCATGCTCGGCGGTCGCGGCAGGGCCACCCCTGCGCACCCCGCCCGGTCGCGCTCAGCCGCGATGCGGCCAGCCGGCTGCGGGACGCCGGAGCCGCGAATTCCGCGCCTCGACATGTTGTCGTGCCCAAGCCGGCGTCCGAGACGAGGCGCGGCGATCCACGCCAGCTGCGCCGAGAGCAGAAGGCACGGTCGTGCGTCCATTAGGATGCCAGAGCCCTTCCTACGACTATAAGCCCACAGCGTGCAGGGGCCATGCCTGGTTGACGCTGATCAAGTATGTGATCTAAAATATTGTATCAAATATGGGGACGGCGGCATGTCGACCATCAACAAGATCGAGATCCTGGAGTTCTCCTTTCCGGTGAAGAACGTCGGCCCGGCCGAGAACGGCTTCGATACCGTCTATGTGCCGAACACGACCGGGAAGATGTCGACGCTGGCCACGCGCATCGAAACGGCCGACGGGGTCGTCGGCGAGTATGTCGGCGGTATGACCGCTGGCCTTCCGCCAGGCGGCCTATCTGGCGCCGCAAGCTCATCGGCCGCAAGCGCCTTCCACCGCCTGGAGTTCTACGAGGAATCCAAGCGCGCGCTGCGCAAGTTCGACAAGATGGGCGTCGGCCCGCTCGACATCGCCCTGTGGGACTGGGCCGGCAAGCGGCTGGAGACGTCGGTCGCCAATCTGATCGGCTCCAGCCGCGACGCGCATTCCGGCCTATGCCAGCACCTATCACGGCGACCGCAATGGCGGCCTGTCGAGCCCGGAGGACTTCGCCTCCTTTGCCGAGCATTGCGTCGAGCCTGGCTATCGCGCCTTCAAGATGCACGGCTGGGGCGAGGCCAACGTCGAGGAGGAGGTCGCGTCGCGTCCTGCTGCTGCGCGAGCGGCTCGGCCCGGAGATGAAGCTGATGCTCGATCCGGCCTCGCATCTGCGCACCTTCGCCGATGCGGTTGCCGTCGGCCGGGCCTGCGACGAGGCCAAATTCTTCTGGCTCGAGGATCCGTTCCGGGACACCGGCGTTTCGCAGTCGGCGCATCGCCTGCTGCGCGAGCGGATCGCCACGCCGCTGCTCATCGGCGAGCACATCCGCGGGCTGGAGAACAAGGCCGACTTCGCCGTCTCCGGCGCCAGCGACTTCGTGCGCGTCAATCCCGGACTACGACATGGGCATCACCGGCGCGCTCAAGGTCGGCTACATGGCCGAAGCGCTCGGGCCTCGATGTCGAGGTGCACTCCACCGGCCCGGCCCATCGTCACTGCGTCGCCGCCTTCCGCAACACGAACTTCTACGAGCTGGCGCTGGTCGGGCCGAAGTCCGGGCGCGTCCAAGCCGAGCGGTCTACACCTGCGGCTATTCGGATGTGCTCGAGGCCGTCGGCGAGGACGGGCAGTTCCCGGTGCCCGACGGGCGTCGGTCTCGGCGTCCAATACGACTGGGATTTCATCCGCAAGAACGCGACCAACACGGCCGTCTTTCAGTGAGCGGCACGCTGTCGACGACGCAAACAACGCAAGGGAGGAATGACGATGATAGATTCGAACATGCCTCAAGGCGGCAGTCGCCGCTGTTGCATTGCTCGCGTGCGGCGCCAGCGCATGCCGCAGGACAAGACACTGGTGGTCTGGGACTTCAAGTCGTCCGAGCCGCTGATGAAGCCCTATTTCGACTTCGTCAAGAAGACGTTCGAGGAGGCTCATCCCGGCGTGAAGGTCAAGGAGATCGCCCAGCCTGCCGACAATTACTACACGGTGCTCGGAACGGCGATCAACGCCAAGCAGGGACCCGACGTGGTTCTGCTCAACGGCGGCAACCTGCGCCTCGACCGCGCCGACGCCTGGTGCCGCTGAAGAACCAGGTCGCCGACGTCCTGCCGGATCTCGCGGCCTGTCGGCTTCAAGCGGCCGGACGGCGACCTATATCGCGCTGCCGCTCACCGTTCAGGGCAGCATCTGGTACTACAACAAGGAGGTCTATCGAGAACGCCGGCCTCGATCCCGACAAGCCGCCGCTGACCTGGGAGGATTTCAGCGCCAACTGCGAGGCGATCAAGAGCAAGACCAAGGCCTCCTGCCTGACCTTCGGCAACAAGGACGGCGTCGACTTGATCAACATTGATGGCGTCGATCGGCCGAGGGCCTGTGGTCGAAGGAGACCCGCGCCAAGTTCATGCGCACGATCTCGCCTGGACCAGCCACGAGATGCGCGCGGTCTTCGCCAAGATCGAAGGAAATGATCGACAAGGGCTGGATCGAGAAGGGCGTCAACTCCTACTCGCCCTATACCGACGCCGTGAACATCTTCGCCGGCGCCCGCACCGGGCACCTGCTCGGCCTCATCTCCGACGCCCCGAATTCCTGGAAGAACCTGGAGGACCTGGCCGGGACGGGCGGGTCGGCGTGGCCATGCCGGTTGCGATCGGCCGCAGCGCCGAGGACAATCCCAACCGGCTGGAGGTCGACGGCGGCATCGGGTTCGCCATCACCAGCTGGAGCCAGAACCAGGATCTCGCGCTCGATTACATCAAGACCGCCGGTTTCGCCGAAGGCGGCGGCCAGTCCTGATGCAGTCGGCCGGCGGTCTGCCGAGCAACACGAAGGTCGACCTCAGCGAGCTGAAGATCGCAGGCGGCCAAGGAGGTCGTCCGCCTGCTCGGCTGCTGCACGGACACGCCGCGCATCAAGTCCAACTATCGTGACCGCCGAGCGGCACGAACTGCAGCGCGTCGGCCAGCTTCTGATGACGGGCGACATCTCGGTCGACGACGCCTTGCAGTCGATCGAAGCGGTGCGCCAGAAAGAGCGTGCGCGGACGCAAGTAGACTGCTTCATGCCATTGCGGGAGCTGCCGGCGACGGCGCTCCGCCGTCTTATCGCCGCCGCCCTCGGAGCTTCGGCAAGCCGGAATCGTCTAGATGAAACGCGAGCAGATCCCTCGCCTACCTGTTCGTCTTTCCGGCCCTGGGCCTGTTCGTTGCTGTTCCGGCTCTGATCCCGCTGATCGTCGGGCTCGGTCTTCTCCTTCGCCGACTGGAACGGCATCAGCCCCGCCGCGCTGGATCGGCCTCGGCAACTATCATCGAGTTGGCCGCCGATCCGGTCTTCCAGAACACGATGCTCAACACCGGTGCGGTGCTGCTTGACGCTGCCGATCTGGGTCGGCGCTGCCGCTGCTCCTGGCGATCTTCATTCACCTCGGCGTGCCCGGCGCCGCGCTTCTACCGGGCGGCCTATTTCTTCCCGATCGTCCTGAGCTCGATCATCATCGGCACGATGTTCAGCATCATCATGCGCTACGACGGCACGCTTGAACCATTGCTCGTGCACTGCGTTCGGCCTCGAGCCGGTCGACTGGCTCGGCGACCGGCACTTCGCGCTGTTCGCGGTCGTCACGGTGGCGATCTGGGCGCATTTCGGCATGAACGTGCTGATCTTCCTGTCCGGGCTGACGACCGTGCCGCCGGAAGTCATCGAGGCGGCGCGCGTCGACGGCGCCAATCTGCGCCAGATCATCTTCCGCGTCATCGTCCCGATGCTGCGCCCGTCGATCGAGTTCGTCGCGGTCATCACGACGATCACCATGCTCACCTCGATGTTCGGCCTGATCTACGTGATGACCGGCGGCGGGCCGGGCACAGCGACCTACATGCCCGAATTCCTGATCTGGCTGATGCAGGGGGAGTTCAACCGGCTGGGCTACGCCTCGGCGATGAGCGTCGTGCTCTTCGTCGTCGTCGGGTTCGTCGGCGTCATCCAGATCCGCATGATGCGCGGCGCCGGGAGCGAGTGATGCAGCAACTGCTGACGGTCGCGAAAGAAGCTGCTTTGGGGCGTCAGCGCCGTGATGATGCTGCTGGCGCTCACGACGATCTATCCGATCGTCTTCACGTTCACACGTCGCTGAAGTCGACCCGCGAGTTCATCCGTTACGGCTTCGCGTTGCCCGCTAGCGCCGACCTTCGAGAAGTACGTGACGGCCTGGACGACGATCAAGCTCGACGCCTACTTCTTCAATTCCGACCATCGTCACCGTTCTCGGCGTTGTGCTGGTCCTGGCCGTCTCCTCACTGGCCGGCTATGCGCTGGCGCAGCTCCGCTTCCGCTTCCGCCGCGCCATATTCCTTCTGCTGCTCACCGGCCTGATGATCCCGGTCCAGGTGATCATGGTGCCGCTGTTCCGGATCATCGTGGAGCTCGGGTATGCTGAATTCGCGCATCGGGCTCGGCATCATCTACGGCGCCTTCTTCTCGCCCTTCGGCGTCTACCTGATGACCTCCTACTACTCCGCGATCCCGGGCGAGCTGAGCGAGGCCGCGCGGGTGGACGGCGCGTCGCTCTGGCAGATCTACCGGATGATCATGCTGCCGCTCGGCCGGCCGGCGCTGATCACGCTGGGCATCCTGACGACGCTGAGCTGCTGGAACGATGTGCTGCTCTCGCTTCTCGTGCTGCAGGACAATCGCACGCTGATGGTCGGCATCGCCTCGCTGCGCGGGGAATACGGAGCCGACATCCCGCTCATCGCCTCCTGCGTCGTCATCGGCGCGGCGCCGGTCATCGCCGTCTTCCTGATCTTCCAGCGCAAGATCCTGGGCGGGATCATCGTCGGTTCGGTCAAGGGCTGAGACGACATGACTGGCGAGACTCCGGCCGCCGATGGAGCGGCGCAGGCTTGGCCGGACGGGCCTCAGGTCAGCGTGCTGGCCTCGGCTGCGGCACCGCTGGGCGGGCTCTACAGGCCCTCGTCAGCGCCGAGGCCGCGGAGACGGTGCGGGCCGCCCTCGAGGCGGGCATCAACCTTCTCGACGTTGCGCCGCAATATGGCAGGGGCTGGCGGAGCGGCGGGTCGGCGAAGGCCTCGCGGCAGGCTGGCATCGCGAGCGCTGCCTGTCAGCACCAAGGTCGGCCGCCTGCTGGAGCCAACGACGAGCCACAGGCCCTGCCGAACTGGCCCGAGGCCCTGCCGTTCAGGACGGTCTACGACGTCACGCCGGAGGGCATCCGCCGCTCGGTCAGGGACAGCATGAGCGCGCTTCGGGCGGCCGCGGTCCGAGATCCTGCTGCTGCACGACCCGGACCGCTACGCGGAGGCCGGGGGCCCTCGCTCGCGCTGATCGCGGAGGCCTACCGCACGCCTGGCCGCGCTTGCGCGACGAGGGCGAGGTTGAGGCGATCGGCCTCGGCGTGAATGCGCCGGAGCCCTGCCGGATGGCGCTCGACGTCGGCGCGTGGGACTGCTTTCTGCTTGCTGGCCCCTATTCGGTCCTGCGGCAGGAGGACGAGGGCCTGCTCGACCGCTGCCGGCGGCAGGCGGTCTCGGTGCTGATCGGCGGGCCCTACATGTCGGGCGCGCTCGCCGGCGGCTCGACGTGGCGCTACCGCCCCATCCCCGAGGACATCGCGGCCGACATCGCGCGGCTCCGCACGCTCTGCGCAGCGCACGGCGTTCCGCTCGAGGCGGCGGCCCTGCATTCCCGCTGCTCCATCCGGCGGTCGCCGCGGTTGTGGTCGGCATGCGCTCGGCCGAGCGAGGTGCGGCAGAACGTCGCCTTCCTGCGACCACCCGATTCCGGCCGAGCTCTGGCGTGACCTCGTCGGCCGAGGGATTCGTGCGAGGAGCAGCAGCTGGGGGCCTCGGGATGCGGGCCATGATCGTCGACGCGCATCAACATTTCTGGCGTCTCGCGCGCGGCGACTACGCGTTTCCCGCCCGCCGGATCCCGGTGCTCTATCGCGACTTCATGCCGGCCGATCTGGCCCCGTTCTGACGAGCTGGGCGTCGGCCGCACCGTCCTGGTGCAGGCCACCGACACGATCGAGGAGAGCCGCTTCCTGCTCGAGCTAGCGCGGAGCGCGCCCTTCGTCGCCGGCGTCGTCGGCTGGTGGGATCTGCGAACCCCCGAGCTGCTCCAATCGCTGCTCGACGCACCTCACGGCGAGCTGCTCGTGGGCGTACGCCCAATGTTGCAGCGCTTCGACGATGTGGCTTGGCTCGCCGGCCCCGACGCGTCCCAGTCAGCGCGACGTCTCGCCGCGCGCGGCCTCGTGCTGGACGCGCTGGTCGATGCAAGGCATCTCACGCCCCTGCGGTCACTCTGCGAAAGCGTGCCCGAGCTGAAGGTCGTGATCGACCACATGGCGAAGCCATGGCGCGTGCCCGAGCGTCTCGACCTGTGGGAGCGGGAGATGCAGAGGCTCGGCGGCCTGCCCAACTGCTGGGTCAAGCTCTCGGGCTTTCCTTTCGCCCGGGTGGCGGCCGGACCGGGGCTGGAGCTCGACCTGCTGCTCCTGCGTCTGCGGCAGTGGTTTCCGCTCGAGCGGCTCGTCTGGGGCAGCGACTGGCCGGTGACGCGTAGGGAGGGCGGCTACCCGCTGGCGCTCGAGGCGATCCGCTCGCGACTCGCCGCGACGGAGCTGGAGGCCGTCTTGTCGGCCAATGCGATGGCGCTCTATGACTTGCGACGCTGAGGCCGCTCGGCCCGGCGCGTCGCACCAGAGGAAGATCGTGGGGCATCGGTGATGGAGGGAATGGCGGGCAAGCGGGCGGAATCAGTGGTGAGCCTGCGCAGCACCACCTACCGTCGCGTGCACCAGGCCATTCTCGCCGACATCCTCAACGGAACCTTCGCCCCGGGCGCCCGGCTCAAGATCGCCGATCTCTGTGCGCGCTACGGGCTGAGCGCGATGCCAATCCGCGAGGCGCTGCAGCAGCTTCAGGGCGAGGGCATCGTCGTCATCGCGCCCAACCGGGGTGCCAGCGTCCGGTCCGTCGACAGCAAGTTCATCAGCGATATCCATGAGGTGCGCGCCGCCCTCTACCCGATCATCTATCACGATGCGATCGCCGCCGCGGACCGCGCCCTCGACAAGAGGCTGCTCCTGATCCAGAAGCGATTCGACCTGCTGATGAGCCGCGGCGACATGAAGGGCTGCCGTGACCAGAACAAGCTTCTGCATGCCACGATCGAGGCGTGCTGCCTGAACGGAGAGGTCGCGACCATCATTGATCGATACAGCAACCTCACAATGTCACTGCGCGACCTGTTCGGCTTCGACATGGACCGACTCGAGCAGATCTCGCGGGAGCATTGGACGATCCTCGAGGCGTTTTTCGCGCGCGACGTGGAGAAGGCGATTGCGGCTGCACAGAGCCACACCCGCCAAGCCCTCGCGAACATGATCAGGAACGTCCAGAACGCCACGTAGAGGAGCGGAGATGAGCAACGGTGATCGTCCTCTACAGCGGATCGGCGCTGTCGTCGGACTCCGTCCGGATGCGGTCGAGACCTACTGCCGCCTTCATGCCAATCCGTGGCCCGAGGTCGTGGCCGCCAACCGGGAGGCCGGCCTCTCCAACTACTCGATTTTCCTGCTGCGAGAGAAGGATCTGCTCTTCTCCTGCTATGAGTATGAGGGGGCCGACCGTGCGGCCGATGCAGCGAGGCTGGGCGCCAATCCCGTGATGCAGGAGTGGTGGCGCCTCTGCCGGCCGCTCCAGCTGCCGGTCGTCCCGGTGGAAGGCGCGCGCTTGTGGAAGGACATGCCTCTGGTCTTCCATCAGCGCTGATCCCCCGGCTCGGGGGCATCGCCCCGCTGTCGCATGAGGGCGGTGTCCCGGGCGGCGGCGCCTCGTGGCCGCGGTCGCTTGCGTGAGGAGAGCGGTCGTCATCGCCCACTGGCGCGCCATCGGCGTGGACGCATCGATGGTCGTCGATCGGCCAAAGAACGATACCGCTCCTCGGCGCCGGCCCCGGCCAACGGTGGCGGGCACCTGCTGGTGCAAGGGCCAAATGGAGGCGAGCCGGTTGACCACGGACGACCGGGGCGGCCGAGAACAAGGCGCGCACGCGCAGCCGCCGACGCACGCGGCACGACGCGGTTCTCCCTGTTCCTCCCGCGGTCCCGCTCTCGGCCCGATCAAGAGCCCGCCGGGCAAGCCGGCGGCACCATCGCGCCGGACATCGGGCGACAGCGTTCGGGCCGTAGAGGGCGTCAGCGGGGCCGTCCTGGAACGCCCATCCATGGGGCGTGCCATCGGCACGGCCTGAGCGGACGATCGACCGCGGGGGCAGTGCGTCCGCGGCATGGCTTCAGGGGGCTGAAGGGCTCGCTGGGCCTGATGGGGATCGGCTCGACGATGCCCTGGCGGCGTTTGGCGAGCTGGCCGATCGGGGGCGCCCCGCCTGCGGGTGCCGCTTGCAGCTCGGCCTCGACGCGCATCGCCTGCCCTTTGCGGCCTTCGGCCCGTGCCTACTTCAGGGATCGGATCGAGCGTCCGCCGTCGGTCGAAGGGCTCGAGCTGGCCGTGTCGGACGATCTGCCGCGCTACACACGGCGATCCCCATTGAGAAGGCAAGCCGAGCGACATGCTCCACGGGCTGAACGAGGAAATAAGGCAGCGAGCCTAACTCGTCCGGATAGTCTCCAGCAGCGACAGATGCCTGTGCATGATCCGTGCGCTTGCCGTCGGGGGCCATGAGCACGCGATCGGGGCGCGTCGCCCGATCGCCCGCTGGACGGCGTTGCCGCGTTGCCCATCGCGCCGACCTTATCGGCAGCCGCGAGCGAATTTGCGGATCCTCACGCACGCGACCGCATGCCACCTCAGGCCAATGGCTCGGAGACCTTGCCCGGACGGCGGGCCGGCGCCAGCAAGCCGGCTTGACGTTCTCCTTTCTTCTCCGATGGGTCACTGCCTGATCGCAAGGGGTGGGGCGGGCGACAGGTCGCGGACCCCGCCTCGCAGGAGATTGGCGTCGCTGCGCGGCACCGGGCCGAGCGTGGCCGCATGACCGGCTGGTGCAGTCTCCGGACCTCATCGACCGCGATCCCGTCTATTCCGATGACAGGCTCTGGCGCATGGCCCCGGCGGACGAGGCTCTACGGCATTGTCCGGAGCGCCGGCTCGTGCCTGTCGGCTGCACGCGCGCTACCGTCAGGATCGGGAGAGAATGTCGTAGATCTGCAGAAGCGCCGGCCCGATGATGACGACGAACAGTGTAGGCAGGATGAAGACGATCAGAGGGATGGTCATGATCGCCGGGAGTCGTGCCGCCTTTTCTTCTGCTCTCAACATGCGCTGGTCCCGCATCTCGTTCGCGAGAACACGAAGCGCCTGCGCGATCGGTGTTCCATAGCGCTCGGTCTGGATCAGGGATGAGGTGAGCACCCGGAGCGACGGGCTTTCCGTGCGCGTCGACAGGTTGCCGATCGCGGCGCGCCGGTCGGGAAGGACCGCGAGCTCCGCGGAGGTGATGCTGAGCTCGTGCGCCAGCTCGGGCGCCGTCGTCCAAAGCTCCTTGCTGATGCGGTTGAGGGCGGCGTCCAGGCTCAGGCCGGCTTCCGTGCAGACGACGAGCAGATCGAGGGCGTCCGGAACCTGTCGGTCCAGCCGCTGGCGCCGCCGGTTGATCCGGCGCTTGCGATGGATCGGCAGCAGAACGAACGGAACGATAGCGGCGATCAGGCTGACCAGCAGGACCTCGGAGCCGTTGGCGGAGATGGCGGACAAGCCGGCAAAGGAGATCAGACCGCAAAGGGCGGACAGATAGGTGCCGGGCCCGACGAATGAGGAGGGCGAGGTCGCATTGCGCGTCCCCGAGCCTGCAGCCTCCTCCCTGGCCGATCTGCTCTTGAGAAGAGCCGGCTGCTCCCCGTCAGGCCGTGCAGATCCGGGCTTGCCGCCAGCGGCACGCTTCGGAGGGCCGCCACCCGCCGCCCCGCGGCCGGTGGCTATGCTCCGAATGCGGCGTCTCAGGCGGCTCGAATCTCGCACTGCAGGTCACTCACATGGACAGGCTTGGGAACCGAGATCGAGACACGGGCCGGATCAAGGCAGCCGAGGCGGGCGTCGACGGCTGCTGGAGGCGCCATGCTCGAGAAGGGATCGCCCGGGGCGCGGCGTCGCCGACGGTGAACGGTCTCGCGGCCCTGTTGGCGTCGCGCCCGGCGGGACAGCGCAGCCCCAGCTGAGGGCGCCAGGACCCGGCTGCCGCTGCCCGATCCTCCCCTCTCGCGGCGCACCCGTCTCGTCTCCTGCCATGCGGCGGGGGCAGGGCCGAGGACGCCGATGGGGACGGGAGCCGGGCGGCCGTCCTCCGACCGGGCATCGAGCGCCCGGAGCGCTCACGGAGCAGAGGGCCCACGAGAGGCATCGTGCGAGATCCTTCACCAGGGCGCCGCCCGCGGCCGCTATCCGCAGGCCGTTCCGGTCGGCCCCGAGGAGGCCCTGCCGGCGGGGCATAGCCGGGCATGGCGGCGTCGAGGCGTGCTGGCGCCTCGGGATAGCGCGCCAGGTCAGGCGGGATCGGCGCGCGAGACAAGACCACCGTGGCCGACGTCGCTGTCGGCGCGGTCGTGCATGGCCTCGGGGGCCATGGAGGGCAGATCGACGATGGCTCGTGCGGCATGGACGGGCACGAAGGCTCGCCTGCCCCGCAGGCGCCCGGGGTGAAAGTGGTCGCGCTGGCATGATCGTGGGCGTCGTTCCCGAGATGGCCCGCCCATGTCTGTCCGATCGATGCGTGGCGGTCCGGCCGGCCGGAAGTGGTCCCGGGCTTCGAGCAGGCACGCGCGGCCGTCTCGGTCCGGCGTGGACCCGACGCCTCACGGTCGGGCCGCTCGTCCCGAGCCATCCATCTGGCGAGCCTCGTGTACATGTCTGCCAGCGGCTCCTAGTCGACGATCCTGACCAGACGCTTCATGGTGAGAAATCCCAGCGAGAGGCTCGTCAATCCACAGGAAAGAACAAGGAGACCGCGCTGGTCCGCATAGAGGCGCGCTATGTAGGAAGGATTGACGAAACCGACGAGCGCAGCGACGATGAATGGTAGGCTGCCGATGATCAGAGCGGAGGAGCGGGCCTCCGATGTCATCGCCTTGATCTTGAGCTGGAAGGTTTGGCGGCGGCGCAGCGAGCTGCTCAGATTGCGGAGAATCTCACCGAGATTGCCGCCCGTCTCGCGCTGAATCCCGATGCTCAGGGCAAGAAACCGAAGCTCGGGCAGCGGCATGGATTGCGATGTGACCCGCAGGGCGTCGTTGATGTCCATGCCGATCCGCAGCTGGCCGTCGAGCATGGCGAAGATATCGGAGACGGGCCCGTCGAACTCCTGTGCGACCGTTCCGACGGCTTCCGATACCGGTAGGCCGGACCGTATGGCCCGCACGATGAGATCGATCGCATCGGGCAGGTCGCGAAGGAATCGGGCCTCACGGCGGCGAATCCTCGATCGCACGATCAAGGCAGGCACGCCGATCGCGACCACGGAGCTCACCGCTGCTGCAAGCAGCGAGTCCAGCAGGAGCCAGGCTGCGACAGCAGCCGCCAATCCCAGAGCGGCGCTCGTCGCGACGAAGTCGCCGACGGAGAGGGCCATTCGTGCCCGGGCCAGCGCCGTGGACAGCATCTCCGGCCGGGGCACGATCGTGGCGGCCAGATCGGCCAGATGACCGAGGCGGGCCGCGTGGCGCGCCTTGCGCAGCGACAGGCCGGCAACGCCCGGTGCCGCGATCGAGGCCGCGGAGGCGGCTTGGCTGATACGCAACGCCCTTCGGTCGAGCTGCCGGCTGCGGCGATCGTGATGGATGACGAGCCCGAGCAGCGTCATGCTCGCGACGAGCACGACCGGCACAGCTGTGAGGAAGGCAGCGCTCATCTTGGCGGTCGCCGTTGCTGCGGCTCAGGTCTGCAGCGAGGCGAGCAGCAGCTGCTCGAGACCATAGTAGGCGGCCCGTTTCAGAAACTTCGGACGGATGCCGGTCGGCTGGAAGGACCCGATCAGGTGACCGTCGCGATCCTCCAATTCGTAAACGAACAGAAAAAGATCCTGCATCGTGATGATGTCGCCTTCCATCCCGACGAGCTCGGTCACATGGGTGATCCGCCTGACCCCGTCGCGCATGCGCGCGACCTGAATGATGAGATTGACGGCTGCCGCGACCTGCATGCGTATCGCATGCATCGACAGCGTGGTGGCGGCCATGGACACCATGTTCTCGATCCGGCTCAGCGCCTCGCGTGGGCTGTTGGCATGGAGGGTGCACATGGAGCCGTCATGGCCGGTGTTCATGGCCTGAAGCATGTCCAAGGCCTCGCCACCACGCACCTCGCCGCAGATGATCCGGTCGGGACGCATGCGAAGCGCGTTCCGCACGAGGTCGCGGATGCTCACCTCGCCGGTGCCCTCGAGGCTCGGTGGCCGCGTCTCGAGGCGGACGACGTGCGGCTGTTGAAGCTGCAGCTCGGCCGCGTCCTCGATGGTGACCACCCTCTCTCCTGTGTCGATCACGCGCGAGAGGGCATTGAGGAGCGTCGTCTTGCCCGATCCCGTGCCCCCCGAGATGATGATGTTGAGGCGGCTGGCGGCCGCCACCTTGAGCAGCTGCCCAAGCGGCTCGCTGGCGCTCGCATGCTGGGCCATCGTCTCGAGCGTGATCGTCTTTTTCGCGAACTTGCGGATCGAGATCGAGCAGCCGTCGATGGCCAGCGGTGGAGCTATGATGTTGACGCGGCTGCCGTCCTCGAGGCGGGCGTCACAGATGGGCGCCGTCTCGTCGACGCGGCGGCCGACGCGGGTCACGATGCGCTGCGCGACATTCATGACGTGCTGGTTGTCGCGAAATCTTACGGGCGTAAGATCGAGCTTGCCGCGCCGCTCGATGTAGACCTGATGCGGCCCGTTGACCATGATGTCGCTGATCGTCTCGTCTTGCAGGAGGGGCTCGAGCGGGCCCAGCCCCATCATGTCGTCGACGACGGAGCGGCACAGCGCCTCCTGGTCGCGCACGGTCAGGGACAGCCGACGCTCGGCGAGAAGCTCGCTGATGATCTCGAAGACCTGGCGGTAGAGCTCCTGGCGCGGCAGCTTGGTCGCTGCGGTGGGCTCCACGCGCTCGTACAGGTCCTTTTGAATCTGGGAGAGGGCGGCTCTCGCTGCGTCGGGGCGGCTCCCGATCTCGCCAGCGGGCCGGCGCGCCGATGGCTGCCCCGGCTCTGAAGCGGCGGCAGGCTGGCCCGGCGCCGCGGCATGCGGGGACGCGCCTGCGGCAGGCGACAGCTCGGTCGCCTGATCGGTCGTCGACCTGCGTCCGAACACGGGCCGCCGACCCTACGAGAAGAGACGCGGCAGGAGCCGCCGCGGCCTCGCAGGCCCGCCACAAAGCTCCGTCACGATCGCGTCCACGGCGCGCGCCACGGGCCGGCATCGGCTGGCCGCCGGCTCCCCTGCATCGATGGCGTGGGCCAGCTGGCGCCGCTGGAAGGGGATCGTGACGTCCACGGGACGCCCGATGCCCTTCTCGAAATCGGTGATCCTCAGCATGCGGTCCTTGTGCTCGCCTAGTCGGTTCACGACGATCAGGACTCCGCACCCTGCGTTGGTCGCGGAGAGAAGCTGGATCAGGCGCAAGGTGTCGCGCATCCCCGCCACCGACAGATCGGTCACGAGAACGACGTTCGAGCTCTGCTCGAGCGCGGCGCGCGTGAGGCTTCCGGCGTGCCGGGGGACGTCCATGAGGACGAAGTGATACTTGCCGCGAAGCTCGCTGGTCAGGACCTCGAGGGCGGATGGGTCGAGCTCGAGCCCGTCCTCGAGGCTCTCCTCTCCTCCGAGGAGGTGGAAGGACTCGCTGTGACGCACCATCGAGCGCTCGAGGTAGAGATTGTCGATTCTGCTCGACTGCTCGAGAGCCTCGCGAAGGCCTCGTGAGCTCTCGAGATCCAGGCTGAGAGCGGCCGTGCCGAATTGAAGGTCGAGGTCGACGAGCGCGGCGCGGCGATGGCGGCGGTTGGCGATGACCCATCCGCAGCTGGTCGCGATCGTCGTGGTTCCGACGCCGCCGCGCGAGCCGATGATGCTGACGAGGCGCCCGAGACGGCTGGTCTGTCGGGCCGGCGAGGCTCCCTCCACGGCGTTGAGCAGGGAGCGGTGCAGCAGCTGGGTCGTCAGGGGCTTGACCAGATAGTCGGCCACGCCGCTGTTCATCAGGTCGCGAAAGAGGCCGACATCGTTGCGATTCCCGACGGCGATGACGCGGACCCCGGGCTCGCACACCTCGGCAAGCTCGTTGATGTCCGAGAGCGGCAGGTCCCGATCGGAGATGTCGACCACCAGAAGACGGGGAGATCGGCTCTCGCCGAGCTGCGCTATCGCTTCCCTGATCCCGCCACGCCTGACGGCCGCATGCGGGATCATCAGCTCGGTCGAGACCTTCTCGACGGCCTCTCGGGTGGGCTCGTCGAGCAGGAACGCCTTGAGATAGGGCCGGTCCGCGACGGCGGACACGTGCTCCATGCTCGCCGCCTCGGTCATGGGCTCGTCTCCGTCGAGAGCAGGGGTTGGACCTTGCCGTCCCTGTAGCGGCGGACAGCGTCCGACTCGCGTGTCGCATCGGCTCCTGCCAGGGATCGAAGGCCGGCCAGGTCCAGCGGATCGGCGACCATCCGTGCCAGGTTCTCGGCCGTGGCGCAGCCGAAGTTGCTCGATGTCATGTTGCTCGGGTCGTAGGCGAGGTCGCGGCTCCAATCGGGGCAGGCCAGCGCCTGGACAGCCGCGGCGACGACCAGGATGTCGCTGCGCCGGTTCTGCTTCCAGGCCTGCTCGTCGCCGCCGAAGGCTACAGGGGCCTTCTCGCCGAGGGCGCGGACGCTGACGTCCTCGAATCCGCGGGCACGTATCGCGTCGGCGACAGCCGCCGCCCGGCGCGACGACAGCGCCAGGTTGTAGGCATCCGAGGCGCGCTCGTCGGCCCGTCCGAGGACGACGATCGGACGGCCGCGAGACGGCCCGACCGTGTCGAGAAAGCTGTCGAGAGCCAGGGCCTCGCTCGCGGAGAGACGCGCCGAGCTCGTCGCGAAGTGAACCGAATGTTCGGCGAGTGTCGGCGTCGTGACCACCTCATGACCGGACTCCGGGCGGGTCGGGCCGGCGTCCGGCGTGCAGCCCGACGCGAGCAGACAGGCAAGGCCCAGGGTGACGGCGGCGGACGCGCCAGGGCGCAGGAGGGTGGGCACGGGCATTGGTCTCACTCCAGCACGAACCCGGCGGCACCCAGCAGTTGGCCCGGCGACGCCGAGGCATTGGGCTGGCCACCTGGCACCGTTCCCGACTTGGCGAGCCGGCCGTCGAGGATGCGCTCGAGGTCGTTGGCCGGGCGGTACCCGTCCAAAGGTGTCGCCAGCCTCGAGGCGGCGACGGGCCGAACGAGATAGGCCGTCACGATGATGACGAGCTCCGTCTCGTCACGCTGAAAGCTCGTCGAGCGAAAGAGCGGCCCGAGCACGGGCAGGTCGCCCAGGCCCGGCAGCTTGTCGATATTGTTGCGGGTCTGGTTCGAGATGAGACCGCCGATAGCGAAGCTCTGACCGCTGGCGAGCTCGATGCTCGTCTCGGCCCGGCGGGTCGACAGGGCCGGGATCACGAGATTGTTGACCTTGATCGCACCCCGGTCACTCAGGTCGCTGACCTCCGGCCGCACACGCAGGCTTATGCGATTGGCGCTCAGCACCGTCGGCGTGAAGGCGAGGCTCACGCCGAACTGCTTGAACTGGATCTGGATGTCGTTGTTCCCCGTTCCGGTCCCGACCGGCACGGGGAACTCGCCGCCGGCGAGAAAGCTCGCCGTCTCGCCCGAGAGTGTCGTCAGGTTGGGCTCGGCCAGCACCGTCACGAGATTCTCGCGCTCGAGGGCGTCGATGATGGTGCTCACGTCGACATTGCCGGACGAATAGCTGCCGAAGAGCGCGTTGGCCGGCCCGTTGGTGTCCGCGAAGCGCGAGAAGCCCGGCGCCGCGAGGCTGGTGAAATCCCGCCCCGTCGCCAGCCCGAAGATGAAGTTGCCGGGCGAGAGGAGGGCCTGCCAGTTGACGCCCAGCAGCTTCGTGACCTCGCGCGAGACCTCGGCCACGCGAACATGCAGGCTGACCTGCGTGGGGGCCAGCACGGTGAGGCGATTGACGAGCGTCTCCTTGTCGCCGAGGAAGGTGCTCGCCAGCGTGCGCAGGGTTTCCGCGGTTGCGGGGCTCTCGATCTCGCCCGCGAGCACGAGGCCGCCGTCGATCGAGTCCACGCTGACGGCGACACCCGGGGCTGCCGCCGCGAGCGCCGCGCGAAGTCGCGGCATGTCGTGCTGCACGACGACGGTCCGGCGAAAGACGACCTTGTTGTCGCCGTCGACGGCAAAGACGCTCGTGGCGCCGGCCCGCTTGCCGAAGAGGTAGAGGAGCGTCGGCGACTGGGCCTGCACGTCGGCGATGGCCGGGTCGGCGACGAACACGGCCGTCACCGGGCGTTCCAGGGCAACGATCCTGCCTTGGTGCGCCTCGACGAGGACGGTCTGGGTCTCGCCCGTCGCCCCGGGCGGGGCGGCGCGGCTCGAGCCGGCGAAGAGAAGGAGGCCGGCCAGGAGGCTCATCAGGACCAGCGCTCCAGGATCGCTGAGGTGCTGCAGGCGTCGGCGCATGGCTAGGAGCTCCCGTCCCTTCCGGAGGCCGCGGCTCGCGGCGAGTCACCGCGGATGACGATGACGCCGGGGCCGGAGCCGCCGGCAGCGCCGTTGTCGAGGGCATGGCTGACGTCCCGATCCCAGGTCATCGGAGCGGTGGCCGTGTCGGGAGGCGCCTGCGACGGGTCGGCGATGGCGAGGCTTCTGAGGCTCAACGATAGCTTCCCGAGCTCGGTGATGAGCGCCACCTTCTCGGCGGCTGCGGGGCTCACCTCGAGCGTCGTGGTCCGAGCGGGCGTGTTGGTCGCCTCCTCGCCCTTGGGGTTGGAAAGGCGCCGTCCCATCGCGAGGACGCGCACGTCGTCGAGAACGGTCTCGCTGACGCGGCGTGGCGTTCGGGTGGAGTCCTCGCCCTGGGGACGCAGCGTCTGTGTGAGGATCAGATCCACGCGGTCGCCCGGGAAGATGAGGCCCGCATTGCTCGATGCCTCGTCGACCGGCACCGAGACCGCTCGCATGCCAGGCGTCAGCACAGCCGCCAGGAATCCGCGATCGCCCGGCTTGACGACCGCACCTTCCACGATCGGCTCCCCGGCGTGGACAGGCTGGCGAACCACGGCACCCACGAGATCATCGATGGCGTGCACGCTTCGCACGAGGTAGGCGTCGGGCAGGGTCACGTCGGGCCAGCGCTGCCAGCGGACGCTGCCCGGCTGGATGAAGGTGCCCGTCGCGAGGTCGTTGGCCGCGACCAGGACCTCCTTGAAGGAAGGGGCGGGCGCGCTCGCGACCGCTGCCGTGGGTCGCTCCCTGCCGTCGAGCCATGCCCGTGTCGCCAGGACGCCGGAGCCGACGATGACCGCGACGAGAACGATGTAAAGGACGCTTCGCATGGCCAGGGTCCGTCAGAAGGGAGGCAGGGCCAGCCAACACCAGACGCCGCCGGCGAGGATCGCAGCGGCGTAGGGAACGCTCGTGGAGGCGGCGGGCGGGCCTCCCACCTCGGGAGACACCGGGCCGGGGGCCGGCCGCATCCCACCTTTCGCCCGTCTGCCGCGCTGGCGGGTAGTCACGATCCTGCGCGTCAGGCCGATCCACAGGGCCAGCACGCCGCCGACGATCCCGGTCGCGAGCAAAAAGGTCGCCAGGCCGGCGCTTCCCGCCCAAAGGGCCACCGCCGCGAGCAGCTTGACGTCGCCGCCGCCGAGAAAGCCGCCGAGCCAGGCGAGGTAGCCGGCCAGCAGGACGAGGGCGGCCACGCCGACCGCGCCGGCCGCGGGGCCGAGGCGGCCCTCGGCCAGGGCCCATCCTCCCCAGAGCAGAACGAGCGCCGCCGGGATCCAGTTCGGGATGGTGCGCCGTCGGACATCTTGCCACGCGGCGACCGCGAGCAGGCCCACGAGAGCAGCACCCGGAAGTACCTGGAGCATCGACGGCATGCCTCTCCTCTCAGGTCCTCGGCCATCGGGCCGGGGATATCGGTCGGATGATGTGGATTGCCTCGCCTTGAGAGGCAGGCGATGTGGCGCTGGTCGAGGCCGGGCTATGACGGATGGGCAGGCGGGCGATCGCTCCGGCGCGGGACCAGCTGCGCCGGAGCGATCGGATCAGCCCGATCCTCAGCCGGTCGGCGCGGCGCCTGCCGTGTCGAGCTTGTCCTTGATGGTGGTGAAGGTGGTGTTGAGGCTGCCACCGAGATTGGTCAGGACGACGATGATCGCGACCGACACGAGGGCGGCGATCAGGCCGTACTCGATCGCGGTGGCACCGCGCTCGTCGGCCACGAACCTGCGGATGGACTGGATCACGAGATCTCTCCCTAAAGCAACCCGATCGACCGCGAGTGTGGTCCAGAAGTCTTTCGACTTTCCTAACATGCGCCTCGATGGCATCCGCCTTCGCACCATTGTCGCGCGGCGAGGGCGGACCGTTCCCGCATGGCGGCAGCGCCCCGGGGCTCGCCTTTGTCGCGGGCCGTGGGCATTGCACGCGGGCGGTGGCAAAGACTAGAAGCTAGGCAGTAACCAAACACGGGCTCGCACCGGGAGATCGCCTATGACCGAGATCGTCATCGTCAGCGCCACACGGACACCCGTCGGTAGCTTCAACGGGACGCTTTCAAGCGTGCCCGCCCACGAGCTTGGTGCCACGGTGGTCAAGGCGGCGCTCGAGCGGGCGAAGGTGGCGCCGGCCGAGGTTTCCGAGGTGATCCTGGGCCAGATCCTGACCGCCGGTCAGGGCCAGAACCCGGCCCGCCAGGCGTCGGTGAATGCGGGTGTCCCGGTCGACGTGCCGGCCTACGGCGTGAACATTCTCTGCGGGTCCGGGCTCAAGTCCGTGGCGCTCGGCTTCCAGGCGATCCAGAACGGCGACTCCTCCATCGTCCTGGCCGGCGGCCAGGAGAGCATGAGCCAGGCCCCGCACTGTGCCAATCTGCGCAACGGCCAGAAGATGGGGTCGCTCGAGATGATCGACACCATGATCAAGGACGGCCTCTGGGATGCCTTCAACGGCTACCACATGGGCAACACGGCAGAGAACGTGGCTGAGAAGTGGCAGATAACTCGGGAGCAGCAGGACCGCTTCGCCGTGGCCTCGCAGAACAAGGCCGAGGAGGCGGTCAAGTCGGGGCGCTTCAAGGACGAGATCACGCCGGTGACGGTCAAGACCCGCAAGGGCGACGTCATCGTCGACACCGACGAATATCCCCGCTTCGGGGCGACGCTCGAGGCGATGGCCAAGCTGCGCCCGGCCTTCGTCAAGGACGGCACCGTCACGGCCGGCAACGCGTCGGGCATCAATGACGGTGCCGCCGCGGTCGTGCTGATGACCGCCGACGAGGCATCCCGCCGTGGCCTGACACCGCTCGCCCGCATCGTCTCCTGGGCCCAGGTCGGCGTCGATCCGGCGCTCATGGGCAGCGGCCCGATCCCGGCCTCCAGGAAGGCGCTGCAGAAGGCCGGGTGGAAGGCCAGCGACCTCGATCTCATCGAGGCCAACGAGGCTTTTGCGGCGCAGGCCTGCGCCGTGAACAAGGATCTGGGCTGGGATATCAGCCGCGTGAACGTCAATGGGGGCGCCATCGCGCTCGGTCATCCAGTGGGCGCGTCGGGTGCCCGTGTGCTTGTCAGCCTGCTGCACGAGATGCAGAAGCGGGACGCCAAGAAGGGCCTGGCTACGCTCTGCATCGGCGGCGGCATGGGCATTGCCATGTGCCTCGCCCGGGAGTGAGATAGGGATCGTCAGGCGGCCCGTTCGCGTTCAGCTCCTGTAGAAGGCCGAGAGCCCGCCGCGGCGGGCCCTCGGGGCGGGCATCTCCCGGAGCGCCCGGGACAGGACAAAAAAGGGGAGGTCGATCATGGGGCGAGTTGCGTTGGTCACGGGCGGCACGCGGGGAATAGGTGCCGCCATCTCGGTGGCGCTCAAGGAGTCGGGCTGCCAGGTTGCCGCCAACTATGGCGGCAACGAGGAGGCTGCCCACCGGTTCTCGGAGGAGACGGGCATCCCGAGCTTCAAGTGGGACGTCGGTGACTTCGAGGCCTGCACGAAGGGGATCGCCGCGGTGGCCGAGGCGCTGGGCCCCGTCGACATCCTCGTGAACAACGCCGGCATCACGCGCGACACGACGCTCCATCGCATGACGCCCGAGCAGTGGCGCGCCGTCGTCGACACCAATCTCGACTCGCTCTTCAACATGACCCGCCCGGTCATCGAGGGGATGCGCGAGCGGGCATTCGGGCGCATCGTCAACATCTCCTCGATCAACGGCCAGAAGGGCCAGTTCGGCCAGGTCAACTACTCGGCCGCCAAGGCCGGCGTGATCGGCTTCACGAAGGCGCTGGCTCAGGAGAACGCGGCCAAGGGCGTCACCGTCAACGTGGTGGCGCCGGGCTACATCGGGACGGAGATGGTGAAGGCGGTGCCGGCCGATGTGCTGAAGGCCAAGATCCTGCCGCAGATCCCGGTGGGCCGGCTGGGTGAGCCCGAGGAGGTGGCCCGCTGCGTCGTCTTTCTCGCGGCCGACGAGGCGGGCTTCATCACCGGCTCGACGATCAGCATCAACGGCGGGCAGTACCTCGCCTGAGATCGGAGTCTCAGGTCGTCTCGAGAAACGCGACCGCGTAGGCGTCCAGCTGGATCTGCCGCGTGTCCTGGCTCTCGGGCGCGTGGTCGAGCCAGCCGGGATCGACCACGCTGTCGGAGAAGCTGGCCTCATCGAGGATCCTCGCCCGCATCGGCTGAGCCAGCGCGAGCTTGATCGCGCGGTCCGTCGTGTTGGCGGCGATGATCCTCGTCCCGCCGTCCTGTCGCCATGCCAGCGCCGCCACCGCCTCGCCGCCCAGAGCCAGGTCGACGCAGGGGGCCCCAGCGCTGCGGCAGAGAGCGCGCATGACGTGGAAGACGGGCCGCACGCGCCCCTCGGATGCCTCGGCCCCTAGCACGCCCGACGGCCCGGCCAGATGGTTCAGCGCCAACGCCTCGACATCGGCTGCGACCATCCCCGCCGCGTAGCCGGCGGTCCAGGCGGCGGCGAAAAGACCACGCTGACGCGGGTCTGACTGGGCCATCGCCAGCCGCATGCCGGTGGGATTGGTCGCCGGGGCCGCCCCATAGGCATTGCGGCGCATCCCGATCGCCGAGGGGCCGACCCGGTAGGCGGTGTCGGGGCAGATGGCGCGCACGCTGGCGGCGACACTGGGCAGGGCCTCGAGGGTCTCCATCACCGAGCGGTCGTCGGCCGCATGGACGATCGGGCAGGTGGTGTGGCTCACGAAGTCGATGGCCTGGGCCGGCGGGCGCTTGCGATTGAGCTCGGTGAAGTAGGAGAGCATCCCGCCGCCGATCCGGGCCTCTGGGAAGGCCTTGCGTGCTGCTGCATAGATCTCCTCGAGCGGCGGCACGTCCGGCCAGGGTCCGCTCGGCTGATAGCTTTTCAGATAGGGCCTGGGGCAGGGGAGGACCGCCGTCGGCGCCAGACCCGCCTCGCGGCAGAGGGCGGCCGCCTGCGCCAGCTCCTCGGCGGGCGACGCCAGGTTGGGCAGCACGATCTCGAGCTGCAGGCGCACGGAGCAGGCCTCGGCGACCGCCCGATAGCGCTCGAGGGTCTGGATGGCATCCTCGGCGTCCGGCTCGAGCCAGCCCACCAGGTGCCGTGGTCCGAGGGTGCGGGCCATCTCTTCGGCGTCGCGTGCAGTGGCCGCATCCTCCGGCATCATGCCGACGCCGATGGGTGGCATCCGTCGCCCATTGGGGCTTGCCGACGCCGAGCCTCACCTCGGCCGAGCCGCCCGTCGCCCCGACGGAGCCAGCCTTGCCCTCGAAGGTCACCGTGACCGTCTGCGTCAGGACCTGGCCCTTCTCGAGCCGATAGGGCCAGGGATCGAGAAGCGAGCCCACATAGGTCTTGTAGGAGGCGTCCGTCCAGTTGCGCTGGTCCTCCATCTCGAACTTGCCGGCCGGGTCGAGAGGCAGCGCCGCCTCCATCAGGCAGGTGACGGCCAGCCCCGGAACGGGCTCGTGGCGGAGTGCCCGGATGTCGAACATCGGCTGGCTTGGGCTGATCGTGAGCGGGAAGCTCGTCGCCTCCTCGCTCCCGTCCGTGTGCGTTACGGTGACGGGGGCCCCGGCGACGCCCTTGATCCCGTGCAGGACGACGAAGCCGCAGCGGTTGGTCTCGAACGCCTCGAGCGCCTCGCCCTCGACATGGAAGCGCAGGCCGGTGGCTTCCGATCCCTCGATGGTGGCGCGGTAGCGGAATTTTATCGCCGCATCGTCGATGGTGCCGACATAGCGCACGAGGAAACGGCCGGCGCTCTCCTCGACGGTCAGCTCGGAGAGGTGTGCTGCCGGCGTCGCCCAGCTCTTGTCGCGGACGAGATAGTCGATGCCTCGGATCGCCTCGACACCGCCATGGCGGACATAGCGAGCCGTGCCGCCCTCGAGCTCGATGGAAAGCGGGCCGGCGCGAAGCGTTAGCGTTTCCGCCGGGGGCGCATTGGTGCCATAGAGCTTGGTTGCGCGGGACGTTGCCATGAGCCTCCTCCGGTTTCTTGTCGGCCGGGTCATCCTAGCGCCTTTCGCATGCCACGCCACGCCACACCCCGGCGAGCGGATCGGAGAGCATCGGCGCTCGACGCGTTGCCCCGTGGGTCCAGGCGCCCCGCCGGTGCTATAGCTTGCCGGTCGGGGCGCTAGGCGTCGCCGGTGGGAGCGTCCGAAGCGGGGAGGCGGAGCCATGGCCCTGGAAACGCGTCGAGGTGGGCGGAGCGCCCGGCGGGCGGAACGGACCGAGCGGCCGGTAAGGGCCCTGCCGGCCCTTCAGCGCCGTCTCCCGCTCTACGAGGTGCTGAACGAGGAAGGCGTGGAGATGATCCACGACGCCTCGATGCGCATCCTCGAGGAGATCGGGATCGACTTCCGTGACGACGAGGCGGCCGCCATGTGGCGCGACGCCGGTGCCGCTGTCGATGGTTACCGCGTCAGAATCCCGCGCGAGCTGCTGGCGAGCCTCGTCGCCAGGGCGCCGGCCCGTTTCACGCTCCATGCCCGCAACCCGGCGCGCACCGTCGAGATCGGCGGCTCCTCGATGGCCTTCGGCCCGAACTACGGCTCGCCCTTCGTGCGCAGTCTCGACGGCGAGCGCCGCTACGGCACCATCCGCGACCTCGAGGACCTGCACAAGCTGGCCTATCTGGCACCGGCCCTGCACAATACGGGCTCGGTCATCTGCGAGCCGGTCGACGTGCCGGTGGCCAAGCGCCACCTGCACATCACCTACTCGGCGATCCGGCACTCCGACAAAAGCTTCATGGGCCCGGTGACGGCACCCGAGCGCGCCGTGGACGCCGTCAGGATGGCCGAGATCGTCTTCGGCGACGGCTTCGTGCGCGACAACACGGTGATCGTCTCGCTGGTCAACGCCAACTCGCCGCTCGTCTGGGACGAGACAATGCTGGGTGCATTGAAGGTCTATGCCCGCGCCAACCAGGCGGTGATCGTCTCGCCTTTCACGCTGGCCGGCGCCAACACCCCGGCGAGCCCGGTCGCCACCGTGGCCGAGCTCAATGCCGAGGCGCTGGCGGGCATCGCCTTCGCCCAGCTCTGCCGGCCGGGCAGCCCGATGATCTACGGCAGCTTCCTTGCGACCGTCTCGATGAAGACCGGGGCACCCATGGCGGGCACCTCCGAGCTGGCGCTGATGAACTTCATGATCGGCCAGCTCGCCCGGCGCTACGGGGTGCCCTGGCGCTCCTCGGGCATGCTCACGGGATCCAAGATCTGCGATGCCCAGGCGGGCTACGAATCCGCCTTCAACATGCTCCCGATCCTGCTCGCCGGCGCCAACCTCGTCCTTCATTGCGCCGGCTGGTCGGAGGCGGGCCTCGTCGCCAACATGGCGAAGTTCATGCTCGATTCCGAGCAGATGGAGATGCTCTTCCGGCTGGGCCAGGGCCCGCGCTTCGAGGACTTCAAGGAAGCCATGGACGCGATCAGCGAGGTCGGGCCGGGCGGCCACTTCCTCGGCGCCGCGCACACGCAGGCGCATTTCCAGGACGCCTTCTTCATGGCCGAGCTCTTCGACAACAACAGCTACGAGCAGTGGGAGATCGACGGCGCCAAGGACGCATCCACGCGCGGGCTCGAGGCCGCGCGGCGGGCGCTCGACGCCTACGCCCCGCCGCCCATCGACCCGGGCATCGACGAGGCGCTCCAGGCCTTCATCCGCGAGCGCGAGGCGACGCTGGCCGACACGCTCGAGTAACGCCGGGCGCCGGCATCGGCGCTAGGTGGCAAAAGCCCGATCCTGCTCCAGGCGCAGCCGCAGGAGCGCGCTCGATGGATCGAGCTTCACGTCGCCCAGGGCAAGGAGCGCGCCGGCGGGCACGTCCCGTCGCAGCGTGGCGCCCGCCGCCAGATAATAGGGCACCGGCGCGTCGTCCGCGAGCACCCGTGCCGGATGCAGCTCGTGTTGAAGGGCCGGGATCTCGTGCCGCTCGGCCATCAGGAGGCGCTCGCCTGCCTCGAGGTCGCGCCGAGCCCGGGCCACGAGATCGACGCGCGGCCGGGGATCCTCCGAGCCTGTGGCACGTCCCAGCCGCACGGCCGAGAGCACCGACATGACGGCTTCCGCACCCAACAGGTGAACAGGGTTGTGCAACATGAGGTAGCGGCCATCGGCCGTGGCGGGGATGCCCTTGCCGGCCAGCAGGCGGCCGGTCATCGCGTCCGGCGTCTCGACCGTGACGAAGACGCCGCCGGCGAAGCTGATCTCGTCGACCCGGCGCAGGCAGTTGAACATGTCGACCACGCCCGTGCGGGCCAGCAGGCCACCCGCCTCGCGCGGCCGGAACAGCCAGGGCAGCTCGACGGTCCGGGCGATCGGCGCGTGCAGGTCCGGCCGGTCGGGCATCAGGCCGGTGTGGTTGGCGACGATGCCCATCTCGCAGAGGTCGGGCACGGTGCTGAGCGGCACGCCCGGGAGCATCCGGTCCGCAAGAAGGCGCTCGACGCTCGTCTCGTCGGAGCCGAAGAGGTCGGCATGGCGCGGGACGGGATGGCTCCGGCCCCAGGTCGTGGCCGTGCCCGCGGCCGGGTCGTAGACGACATCGGACTCGCTCGACTTGCCGGCCGCGACGACAGGCAGGCCCAAAAGACCGGCCCAGGCGACGAGGCCGATCAGCAGGCTCGGCTGGTCGCCGTCGACCGGCGTGTGCACCACACCTGCGGCTTTCGCCATCCGCGCCAGGATGGGCCCGACGACGACCTCGCACTCCTTCGTCACCATGGCCAGATGGCGGCCGTTGGCGATCGCGCGTTCGGCCAGCGCGGCCGCGGCATGCGGCTGGCCCGTCGCCTCGATCACGATGTCGACGGGCAGGTCCGCCGCCAGGAGCGCGTCCTGGACGAGAACCGTGCGTCCGGCCTCCAGCGCCTCCTCGGCCTTGGCCCGACTGTCGGCGGCAACGATGTCCTCGGGCGGCAGGCCGGCCGCCTCGGCCGCGCTGCGGGCACGCTCGATGTCCTGGTCGCAGAGCACCGCCGTCACGAGCCCGGGCACGCGACGCGCCTGCTGGATGAAGGTGCGGCCGAACTCGCCGGTGCCGATGAGGGCGGCGCGTGCCGGCCGGTCCCCCCGTTGCTGCAGAAGTGTGCCGAGATTCACCTGTCGCCCCCCGTCTTCTACGCTGCGTCCTGACTTTTGGCATACCATGCCGAGGCGGGGTATCCCAAGGTCTACAGCGCGCTTGCCCCCATTCCGCCCACCCTGTATACAACTAACGCCGCAAGTAAGAAGGGGAGGCTTCGATGGCTGGCGTCACAAGGCGAGCGGTGCTCGCGAGCTCGGCTGCTTTGGCTCTGGCTCCGAAAGCGCGGGCCGCGACCGTGCTGCGTTTCGCCCATACCCAGCCTACCAGCGACACGCACCATCTGGCCGCGCTGAAGTTCGCGGAGCTGGTCAAGGAAGGCACCGACGGGGCCGTCGAGGTCACGGTCCATCCCGCGGGCGAGCTCGGCAACGATCCGGCCGTGCTCGAGGGCGTGCGTCTCGGCACCATCGACATCGGCCAGACCGGCAACCCCTTCTACACGCGCTTTGCTCCGAAGCTGAACGTGCTCGACCTGCCTTACCTCTTCGAGAGCTACGAGCATGTCTACAAAGTGGTCGACGGCGACATCGGCAATCAGCTCCTGGGCACGCTGGAGTCCAACCGGATGAAAGGGCTGGTCTTCTGGGAGATCGGCTTCCGCAAGGTCACCAACAGCAAGCGGCAGGTTCTGGTCCCGGCCGACCTCGAGGGGCTGAAGATCCGCACGACGCCCAATCCCGCGCACGTGCAGGCCTTCAAGATCTGGGGCGCGATTCCGACGCCGATGGCCTTCACCGAGGTCTATCTGGCGCTTGAGACGGGGACCGTGGACGGTCAGGAGAACCCGCTCAACATCATCCGCTCGAACCGTTTCCAGGAGGTACAGAAGTACCTCTCCTACACGAACCACGCCTACACGGTCTCGATCGTCTCGATGAACCTCGCCAAGTTCAAATCGCTGCCCACCGAGCAGCAGGCCGTGCTCGTCAAGGCCGCGCACGAGGCCGCCGTCTACCAGCGCAAGCTCAACCGCGACCAGGAAGGCCAGGACCTCGCCACCATCGAGCAGGGCGGCGTCAAGGTCACACAGGAAATCGACCGGCAGAAGTTCAAGAGCATGGTCTTCGACCCGTGCAAGGAGGCGTACGTCAAGCAGTTCGGGCCCGAGACCGTCGACGCGATCAGCAAGCTCGCGTGACCTCGTCCCTGCGCGTCTGCCTGCTGGCGGCGCGCCGGATCGCCGATGCTCTGGCGGCGCTGCTGCTGGTGGCGATCCTTGGCGTGGCGTTCGCGCGGGTGATCGGTCGCTACATGCTGGGCGCCGGCATGCCCTGGAGCGAGGAGCTGACGCGGCTCCTCTTCATCTGGCTCATCTTCGTGGGTGCTGCCCGCGCCTCGCACATGCGGATCGATCTTTTGCCGTCCGCGCTCGGTCCGCGCGCGCGTCGCGCCCTGGAGATCGGCTCGGCCCTTCTCTGCGCGGGGCTTCTCGCCGTCTTCGCCTGGTTCGGCATGGGCATGGTCCAGCTGACGGCCGAGGACCACTTCACGGCGCTTGGCCTCTCCGTCCAGTACATGTACTGGGCCGCCGTGCTGGGCGCCGTGCTGTGGATCGTCCTTCTCCTCGCCGACACCTTCCTCGATGAGCACGAGCAGGAGCCTCCCGTCGCATGACGCTTGCCCTTCTGCTCGCGGTGATGCTGGGGCTGGCGGCGCTGGGCGTGCCGCTCGTCTTCGCGCTGCTCGCAAGCTCGCTCGTGGCGCTCCTCGTCTTCAGCCCGGGACTGCCGCTCGAGGTCGTGCCGCAGCTCTTCGTCTCGGGCATGGACAATTTTCCGCTCCTCGCGATCGCTCTCTTTTTCTTCGCGGGGGAGCTGATGAGCGCCGGGGGCGTGCTCATCCGCATCCTGCGCTTTGCCGAGGCACTGGTAGGCCACATCAGGGGTGGCCTCGCCCAGGTGGCGATCCTCTCCTCCTTCGTCATGGCCGGCGTCTCGGGCTCGGCCGTGGCCGATGCGGCGGCGGTGGGCTCGGTCGTCGTGCGCTCGATGAAGCAGGCGGGCTATCCCTCGGGCTTCGCCGCGGCCCTGGTCGAGACGGCGGCCATTCTCGGGCCCATCATCCCGCCCTCCATCCCGATGATCATCTATGCGGTTCTCGCCGGCGCCTCGGTCGGCAGCCTCTTCCTCGCGGGCGTCGTGCCGGGCATCATGATCGCCGTCGGCCTCGGCATCGTCGCCTACTGGCGCTGCAAGAAGCTCGACATCCAGCGCTCGCCGCGTGCGTCCGGCCGGGTGATCCTGCGCGAATCAGGCCGCGCCTCCTTCGCCCTCGTGGCGCCGATCATCATCGTGGGCGGCATCCGCGGCGGCATCTTCACGGCCACCGAGGCCGGCGCCATCGCCGCCATCTACGTGCTGCTGATCGACCTGCTGATCTATCGCGGCCTGTCGCTGCGCTCGATCTGGAAGTCGCTGGTGCATGCCGCCCACGGGACGGCCACCGTGCTCGTCATCCTCGGCGCCTCGTCGATCTTCGCCTGGATCATCGCCAATGACGGGGTGAGCCAGCATTTCGCCCAGCTCATCGGCGGGCTGGGCGCGCCGCGCTGGGTGGTCCTCCTCCTCCTCAACCTCTTGTTCTTTGCCGTGGGCATGTTTCTCGACCCGCTGGCGGCGCTCATCATCCTGGTGCCTATCTTCCTGCCGCTGGTCCAGCAGCTGGGCATCGACAGCGTCCAGTTCGGGGTGGTCATCGTCCTCAACCTGATGATCGGGCTCTGCACGCCGCCGGTCGGCTACCTCATCTACATGATGGCCTCGATCGGCGAGGTATCGCCCGTGGTCGTGATCCGCGAGTTGCTGCCTTTCCTTCTCGTGCTCACGGTGGTCCTCATGATCGTGACCTACGTGCCGGCGGTCAGCCTCTGGCTGCCGCACCTCCTGAGCGGGCGCTGACCCGCTCCCGGGCTCGCCCCATTGCCGCAGCGCACCAGATCTCTGCTATAGCCGGCGCCGGAAGCGGATCGGCGGCCCGAGGGCGTCGGTCGATGGACCTGTCTAGTCAACTCGGAGAGGACACATGCGTCTGCAGGGCAAGGTTGCCGTCGTCACGGGTGCCGCGAGCGGCATCGGCAAGGAGATCGCCATCGTCTTCGCCCGCGAGGGTGCCAAGGTGGCAATCGCCGATCTCAACCAGGAGGGTGCCGACGCGACCGCGAAGGAGCTGGGCAGCGGCCACATGGGCGTCGCGATGGACGTCACCAACGAGGAGCAGGTGAACGCCGGCATGGCCAAGGTGGCCGAGAAGCTCGGCGGCATCGACATCCTGGTCAGCAACGCCGGCATCCAGATCGTCGAGCCGCTCGACCAGTTCGAGTTCGCCAAGTGGAAGAAGCTGCTCTCGATCCATCTTGATGGCGCCTTCCTCACCACCCGTGCTGCTCTGCAGCAGATGTACAAGCAGGGCCGCGGCGGCAGCATCATCTATATGGGCTCGGTCCACTCGAAGGAGGCCTCGGTCCTGAAGGCCCCCTATGTCACGGCCAAGCACGGGCTCATCGGGCTCGCCAAGGTGGTGGCGAAGGAGGGCGCCAAGCACGGTGTCCGTGCCAACGTCATCTGCCCGGGTTTCGTGCGCACGCCCCTGGTCGACAAGCAGATCCCCGAGCAGGCCAAGGAGCTCGGCATCTCCGAGGACGAGGTGATCCACAACGTCATGCTGAAGGAGACCGTCGACGGCGAGTTCACCACGGTCGAGGACGTGGCCGAGACGGCGCTCTTCTTCGCCGCCTTCGGCAGCAACGCCTTGACCGGCCAGAGCATGATCGTGAGCCACGGCTGGTTCATGCAGTAGGCGCAGAGCTATGATCTGCCGAAGCGAGCGGTTGCCGCCACTCGCTTCGGCAAGCTGACAAGAAGGGGAGAGACGAGCGTGGCAGGGAGGGCATTTCGGGCGCTGGGCTTGGCTACGGCGCTGATCGCGGCACCGATGGCGGCCAAGGCCGACGGGATGGCGCCCACGAAGCTCGCGGTCGGCGCGTCGGCGCAGGCCGAGCTTACCGAGGACGAGCTGGTGGCCACCCTCGAGGCGCGCGCCGAGGGCGATGACCTGAGCAAGCTGCAGGCGCGGATCAACGGCCTGATGACCAAGGCGCTGGCCGCGGCCAACGCGGTGAAGGGCCTGAAGGTCTCGACCGGCAGCTACAGGGTCGATAGTCGCTACGACCAGGCCAAGAAGCTGCGCTATGTCGGCAGCCAGCAGCTCGAGCTCTCCTCGACCGAGCCGGGGCCGCTGCTCGAGCTCGTCGGCCACCTGCAGGAGATGGGCCTCGCCACGGTGGGCCTCGACTACACGGTGGCCGACGCGACGCGGCGGACAGCGGAGCAGCGTCTGATCGAGCCGGCGCTGGCCGAGCTGCGTGGCAAGGCCGACCTCGTTGCCAAGGCCATGGGCATGCGCGTCATCGGCTGGGAGGACCTCAACGTCGACAGCACGCCGGCGCCGCGGCCGATGTTCCGGGCTGCCCCGATGGCGATGGCAGCGGCGGCAGCGCCTCCCGTGGCGCAGGCGGGCCAGCAGGAGGTTTCCGTCAGCGTCCAGGGCACGGCGCTTCTCACCACCACGCCCTGACCGGGGCAGCCTTCGCTACTTCGTGCCGAACAGCCGGTCGCCGGCGTCGCCGAGCCCGGGCAGGATGTACCCGTGGTCGTTGAGCCGCTCGTCGAGGGCGGCCGTGAAGATCGGCACATCGGGGTGGGCGCTGGCCATCAGCTCCACCCCCTCGGGTGCGGCGATCAGGCAGGCGAGCTTGATGTCCTTTGCACCGTCCTTCTTGATCCGCGCCACCGCGGCCGCGGCGGAGTTGGCCGTGGCCAGCATTGGATCGACGATGATCACTGGCCGCTCGGCAATGTCCTGCGGCACCTTGTAGTAGTACTCGACCGGCTGCAGCGTCGCGGGATCACGGTAGAGCCCGATATGGCCGACACGCGCCGACGGCATGAGATCGAGCATGCCCTCGAGTAGCCCGTTGCCGGCGCGCAGGATCGAGATCAGGCAGACCTTCTTGCCCGCCAGGACCTTGCTCTCCATCGTCATCAGCGGCGTCTCGATCGGCGTCGCCGCCAGCGGCAGGTCGCGCGTGATCTCGTAGCCGATCAGCAGCGCTATCTCCTTGACCAGCCGGCGGAACTCGGCCGTCGGCGTCTGTTTCTGGCGAAGGAGGGAGAGCTTGTGCTGCACCAAGGGGTGCGCCACGACGGTGAGATGGGGCATGGGGTCGGCCTTCGCGTCGTTGGTGATCTGGTGACCACGCCTTAGGCACCCGGCTGGCCGAGCGCAACGGCCGCGCCGACGCCGAGCGGCAGGCCGCTCTGGCCGTCCGGCGGCGACTGGCCTAAGGATCGGGCAGCGTCGATCGCCGATGGCTCCTGGACCCGCCCGGATGGCTCGCACCCGCGTCAAGATCTGCTGCATCGCCTCCGTCGAGGAGGCGGCGCTCGCCGTCGCCTGCGGCGCCGATGCGCTGGGCCTCGTGGGGCAGATGCCGAGCGGCCCGGGGCCGATCCCGCTCGAGCTGGCCGCGGCGATCGCCCGGGCCGTGCCACCGCCCGTCGCCACCTTTCTTCTCAGCAGCGCCACCGATGCGGCGGCCCTCGAGGCCGAGGCGGTGGAAACCGGCGTCACGGCGCTCCAGATCGTCGATCGGGTAGACGAGAGCATCTATCCCCGGCTGCGGCGCGGCCTGCCCGCCCTGAAGCTGGTCCAGGTCGTCCATGTCGAGGACGAGACCGCGGTCGAGGAGGCGCGTCGCGTCGCCCCGCATGTCGACGCCCTGCTGCTCGACAGCGGCCGGCCGGGGGCTGCCGTCAAGGAGCTGGGCGGCACCGGCCGGGCCCACGACTGGGCCGTCAGCCGGCGCGTCGTCGAGGCGGTGCCGGTGCCCGTCTTCCTTGCGGGTGGCCTGAGCCCGGCCAATGTCGGCGAGGCCATCGACCGGGTGCGGCCCTTCGGCGTGGACATCTGCAGCGGCGTCCGCACGGGCTTGGCGCTCGATGCGGCTCGCCTGGGAGCTTTCATGGAGGTCGTCAAGGGATGAGCGGTGCGACGAGCGACCTGACGGTGGGCGTCCTGGGCGGCCTCGGGCCCGACGCCACGCTCGACTTCTTCGGCCGTGTGCTGGCGCTCACGGGCGCCCGGACGGATCAGGAGCATCTCCGCATCCTGATCGACGACAATCCGAAGGTGCCGAACCGGAACGAGGCCATCGCCGGCACCGGGCCGTCCGCCGGGCCGGCGCTTGTCGCCATGGCCCGCGGCCTCGAGGCGTCCGGCGCCGACTTTCTCGTCATGGCCTGCAACACCGCCCACTACTACGAGGCCGACATCCGTGCTGCCGTGCGCGTTCCCTTCGTCAGCATCATCGAGGAGACGATGGCGAGCCTTGCCGCCCGCTGGCCGGACGCGCGGCGCGTGGGCGTGCTCGCGGCCGGCGGCTGCCGGCAGGCCCGGCTCTACGAGAAGGCGCTCATCGAGCGCGGCATCGAGCCCGTCGTCACCGACGATGCCGAGCAGAGCGCGCTTCATGGAGCTGATGTACGCCATCAAGGCCGGCGACCGCGGTCCGGCCATCAAGGCCGGCATGCGCGAGCATCGGCGAGGCGCTGATCGGCCGAGGTGCGGAGGCCGTGCTCGCCGCCTGCACCGAGGTGCCGCTCGTCCTGAACGAGGGCGACCTGTCGCGGCCGCTGATTGACAGCACCGCCGTCCTGGCGCAGGCGACGGTCGACTATGCCAAGCGCCGCCGCACCCTGCCGGAAGCGAGCGGCCCCTTGCGTCGCGTCGTCTGACCGCCACGACCATCAGGAGCTTCGTCCCATGCATCTCGCCCGCTTTCCGCGGCTGCATTTCGCCCATCTGCCCACCCCGCTCGAGCCCATGGAGAACCTGACGAAGCTGCTGGGCGGGCCCAAGCTCTGGATCAAGCGCGACGACTGCACCGGCCTCGGCACGGGCGGCAACAAGACGCGCAAGCTCGAGTTCCTGATGGCCGACGCGCTGGCCGGCGGCGCCGACACGATCATCACCCAGGGTGCCATGCAGACCAATCATGGCCGGCAGACCGCGGCCATCTCGGCCAAGCTCGGCCTGCGCTGCATCATCCTCCTCGAGCACCGGGTCGACACCAACGACCCCGACTACGAGCGCAACGGCAACGTCCTGCTCGACCGGCTCTACGGCGCCGAGCTTCGCGACTATCCGGGTGGCGGCGACATGAACGCCGCCATGGAGCCCGTGGCCGAGGAGATCCGCAAGGCCGGCGGCAAGCCCTATCTCATTCCCGGCGGCGGCTCGAACACGGTGGGGGCGCTGGGCTACGTCAACTGCGCCATGGAGCTGACCTACCAGGCGAACGAGCGCAGCCTGCGCATCGACCATGTCGTGCATGCCACCGGCAGCGCCGGCACCCAGGCGGGCCTCGTCTGCGGCTTCGAGGCGCTGAGCTCGCACATCCCCGTGCTCGGCATCGGCGTCCGGGCGCCCAAGCCGAAGCAGGAGGAGAACGTCCACAAGCTCGCCCAGGCGACGGCCGAGAAGATGGGCGTCAAGGGCGGGATCGACCGCGAGCGCGTCGTCGCCAACTGCGACTATGTGGGCGGCGGCTACGGCGTGCCGACCGACGGCATGATCGAGGCGGTGCGTCTCTTCGCCCGCCACGAGAGCATCCTCCTCGACCCGGTCTACAGCGGAAAGGGCGCTGCCGGCCTGATCGACCTCGTCCGCAAGGGTCACTTCCAGAAGGACGAGAATGTCGTCTTCATCCACACCGGCGGCAGCGCCGGCCTTTTCGCCTATCGCTCGACCTTCGAGCGCGCGATGAACTGACCGGGCCTTGGCCTGCCGCCCGTGCCTCTTGTGCTGGGCCGGCAGCGCGCCTAGGTTTTTTGCATCTCAACGGGGTGTCCGGGCGGTTGCTCGGGCTGAGAGGCGCACGAGCGCGACCCGTAGAACCTGATCCGGCTCATACCGGCGAAGGGATTTGAGATGTGGAACCAACCCTTCCGCAGCGCAACTCCCTCGCCGGTCTCGATTCGGAGGAGCGCTGCCCATGGCTTCCGATCCGGCGTCGTCGTTCCCACTCGATCTTCGCGTCTATGCCGTGCTCGACCCAGCCCGCTGCCGCGGGCGCGATCCGGTGGCGCTCGTGGCCGCCGCGGCGCGGGGCGGGGCCACTCATCGTTCAGCTCCGCGACAAGCTCTCGGATGACCAGGCGCTGGCCGACCTCGGCCGGGCAGTGCTGGCGGCGCTTGCGCCGTTCGGCGTGCCACTCGTCATCAACGATCGCGCCGACATTGCTGCCGCGATCGGCGCCGAGGGCGTGCATGTCGGGCAGGAGGACATGGCAGCTGCCGAGGCGCGGCGGCTCCTCGGCCCCGGGAAGATCGTCGGCGTCACCGTCCACCATCCGCACGAGGCCGACGCGGTAGACCCCGCCGTCGCCGATTATGCCGGCATGGGCCCCGTCTTCGGCACCGCCACCAAAAAGCTCGTCGACCGGCCCATCGGCACCGAGGGTCTCGCGAGGCTGATCCGCCATCTCCGCCGCCGCGTGCCGGCGTTCCCGGCCTGCGGGATCGCCGGCATCGACCACCAGAACGCCGCCTCGGTGATCGCCGCCGGCGCCGATGGCGTGGCCGTCGTCTCCGACATCTTCATGGCCGACGATGTCGAGGCAGCGACCCGCCGACTGCGTGCCGTCGTCGACAATGCGCTGGCCGGGAGGATCGCCGCATGACCGCCATTGCGCTCACCATTGCGGGCTCCGACAGCGGCGGCGGTGCCGGCATCCAGGCCGACCTCAAAACGTTCTCGGCGCTGGGAGCCTATGGCTGCTCCGCCATCACCGCCCTGACCGCCCAGAATACCCAGGGCGTCCAGGGCATCTTCCCGATCCCCGCCGATTTCGTCCGCCAGCAGATCGATTCTGTCTTCTCCGATCTCGCTGTCGATGCGGTGAAGATCGGCATGCTGGGCATGCCCGACGTCATCGAGGCGGTGGCGGAGGCGCTCCAGCGCTGGAAGCCGCGTGCCGTCGTCGTCGATCCGGTCATGATCGCCAAGGGCGGCGACCGCCTCCTGCCCGAAGCCGCCGTGACGGCACTCAAAGAAAAGATCCTGCCGCTGGCGACGCTGATCACGCCCAACCTGCCCGAGGCCGCGGCGCTGCTGGGCGAGGCGCCCGCCGACAACCGCAAGCAGATGCCGGCGGTGGCAGCCCGCCTCCAGGGCCTCGGGCTCAGGAACGTGCTCTTGAAGGGCGGGCATCTCGAGGGCGAGGACAGCCCCGATCTCCTCCTCCACGGCGGCGAGGTGATCTGGCTCGAGGGCAGCCGCGTGCCGACGCAGAACACGCACGGCACCGGCTGCACGCTCTCCTCGGCCGATCGCGGCGCTGCTGGCGCGGCGTCTGCCCCTTCCGCGCGCGGTGGCCGACGCCAAGGGCTATCTCGCCAAGGCCATCGCCGCCGCCGATGGCCTGGCCGTCGGCCACGGCCACGGCCCCGTCCACCACTTCTATTCGTTCTGGCCCCGTCTCGGAGGACCGACATGAGCGGGCTCCCGCGCCGCGCCGCGCTCGGTGCCGCCGCAGCGGCCCTGGCAGCACCCGCCATCGCCCGCGCCGACACCGCGGTCGAGTGGACGATGGTGACCTCCTGGCCCCGCGACCTGCCGGGCCCCGGGCGTCACGGCCCAGCGCCTGGCCGACCGCATCGGCGCCATGAGCGGCGGCCGGCTGAAAGTAAAGCTCTATGCCGCGGGCGAGATCGTGCCGGCCTTCGAGGTGATGGACGCGGTGGGCGGCGGCACGGCCGAGATCGGCCACACCGCCTCGATCTTCTGGATGGGCAAGGCCAAGGTCGCCGGCGTCTTCACCGCCGTGCCCTTCGGCCTCATGCCGCTCGAGCACATCGCCTGGATCGAGCATGGCGGCGGCCAGGCGCTCTGGGACGAGCTCTATGCCGGCCTGGGCGTGAAGCCCTTCATGGCCGGCAATACCGGCATGTCGATGGAGGGCTGGTTCAAGCGCGAGCTGCACGGTGTGGAGGACCTCAAGGGCCTCAAGTTCCGCATGCCCGGGCCTCGGCGGCGAGATGTATGCCCCGCTCGGCATCGTCCAGGTCTCGATACCGCCGGGCGAGATCCTGCCGGCGCTGCAGAGCGGGGCCATCGACGCCACCGAGTTCGTCGGGCCCTTCAGCGACCTCTCGCTCGGCTTCTACAAGGCCGCACCTTTCTACTACGGCCCCGGCATCCACGAGCCCAACGGCACCGGCGAGTGCATCGTCGGCCTGCAAGGCCTGGAACGCGCTGCCGCCCGACCTCAAAGCCGTCGTCGCGAACGCCTGCCGCGCCGAGAACGCTTTTGCGCTTGCCGAGAGCGAGCGGATGAACGCCATCGCGCTCACGGCCCTGATCGAGAAGCACGGCGTGAAGCTGCGCCGGCTGCCCGACACGATCGTCGCCGCAGCACGCGCCGCGGCGCCCGAGATCATGGCCCAGTTCCGCAAGGCCGGCGGCATCGACGGCCGGATCGGCCAGTCCTACGCCGACATGCAAAAGGCGCTGGGCCAGTGGCCGATGGTCTCGGCCGGAGGCTTCCTCGAAGCGCGCGACCGTGCATGACCGGGCGCCGGGCATTCACGTCGCGGTGCCCGAGCTCACCTGGGAGCAGGACGTCCTCTTCCGCGACCTCGCGCTCGACCTCGAGGGCGGCCTCTGGTCCTGCCTGCTCGGCCCCTCGGGCTGCGGCAAGACCAGCCTTCTGCGCCTCATCGCCGGGCTTCTCGAGGGCGGCGAGGTCAGGGCCGACGACGGCCGGCCGCTCGCCGGGCGGCTCGCCTACATGGCCCAGTCCGACCTTTTGCTCCCCTGGCTGCCGATCCGGGAGAACGTCGTCCTGGGCTACCGGCTGCGCCGCGCCGGCCGCGCCGAGCTGGCCCGCCGCCGCGACGAGGCTTTGCTCCTCCTCGAGCGCGTGGGCCTCGCCGGCTATGCCCAGGCCCTGCCGCAGGAGCTCTCGGGCGGCATGCGCCAGCGTGCGGCGCTCGCCCGCACGCTGATGGAGGACCGCCCCGTCGTCCTGATGGACGAGCCCTTTTCCAGCCTCGATGCGATCACCCGCCACCGGCTCCAGGACCTCGCGGCCGAGCTTCTGCGCGGCCGCACCGTGCTGCTGGTGACGCACAGCCCGCTCGAGGCGCTGCGCCTCGGCGACCGCATCCTCCTCATGGCCGGCCGCCCGGCCCGCCTGCACGAGCCCCTGAGCCTGCCGGGCCGGCCGCCGCGCGATGCCGGCTCGCCCGAGGTTCTGGCGCTTCAGGCCGACCTCCTGGCCGAGCTCACCGCCTCGGCCGCCGCCATGGAAGCCCCATGCGCGTCGCCCGCCCGCTCCTGACCCTCGCTGGGCCTGCTGCTCGCCTGGCAGCTCCTCGTCACGGCGACGGGCGTTCCGCGCTACATGCTCCCCGCACCGCTCAGCGTGCTGACCGCCATGATCGCCCGCTCGGACATCCTCATCCCCAACGCCGCGATCACGCTTACCGAGATCGTGCTGGGCCTCGTGCTGGGCACGCTCGTCGGCATCGCCAACGCCGTCCTGCTCGCGAGCCATGCCGGCCTCAGGCGCTGGCTCCTGCCGATCGTCGTCCTGACCCAGGCGTTGCCGGTCTTCGCGCTGGCGCCGCTGCTCGTGCTCTGGCTCGGCTACGGGATGGTCTCGAAGGTGGCGATGGCCGTGCTCGTCATCTTCTTCCCGGTCACCTCCACCTTCTATGACGGGCTCAGGCGCACGGCCCCCGGCTGGATCGAGCTGGCGCGCACCATGGACGCCGACCGCCGCGCGCTCCTGCTCCAGGTCCGGGTGCCGGCGGCGCTGCCGGCCTTCGGCTCGGGCCTGCGCGTGGCGGCGGCCGTGGCGCCGATCGGTGCCGTCATCGGCGAGTGGGTCGGCTCCTCGGCCGGCCTCGGCTACCTGATGCTGCAGGCCAACGCCCGCATGCAGACCGACCTGATGTTCGCGGCCCTCTTCGTGCTCTGCGTCATCGCCGTCGGCCTGTGGTTCGCGATCGACCGCACCCTCCGCTGGCTGGTGCGATGGCAGCCCGACGCCGTCGGGTCCTGAGGAGAGCTGAGAAGATGCGACGACTGCTGTCATTGGCGCTGCTGCTGGGGCTCGTCTGGGCAGGCCCCGCCCATGCCGCGACCAAGCTCACCGTGATCCTCGACTGGTTCGTGAACCCCGACCACGGCCCCCTCGTCATCGCGAAGGAAAAAGGCTTCTTCAGCGATGCGGGGCTCGACGTCGACATCGTGGCGCCGGCCGATCCCAACGACCCGCCCAAGCTCGTCTCGGCCGGCAAGGCCGACATCGGCATCACCTACGAGCCGCAGCTCCACCTCTACGTCGACCAGGGCCTGCCGCTGGTCCGCATCGGCACGCTCATCGCAACCCCGCTCAACATCGTCATGGCGCTCAAGGACGGCCCCATCCACACCATGGCCGACCTCAAGGGCCGCAAGGTCGGCTTCTCGGTGAGCGGCTTCGAGGACGCGCTGCTTTCGGCCATGCTCGAGCAGAATGGCCTCAAGCCCTCCGACGTCCAGCTCGTCAACGTCAACTTCGCCCTCTCGGCGGCGCTGCTTAGCGGCCAAGTCGACGCCGTTGTCGGCGCCTATCGCAACTTCGAGCTCAACCAGATGACGCTCGAGCGCCACCCGGCTCGCGCCTTCTATCCCGAGGAGGAGGGCGTTCCTCCTTATGACGAGCTGGTGTTCATCGCGAACAGCGACTCGATCCACCGGCCCGAGCTTTTGACGTTCATGGACTGCATCGAGCGGGCCTCGCAGTGGATCGTCAACCATCCCGAGGAGGGCTGGGACGTCTTCGTCAAGGCGCACAAGGACCTCGACGACGCGCTCAACAAGAAGGCCTGGGCCGACACGGTGCCCCGCTTCGCCCTGAGCCCGCGCGCCCTCGACCACGCCCGCTACCAGCGCTTCGCCGAGTTCCTGAAGGCAAAAGGCATGATCAAGACCGTGCCCCCGCTCTCGACCTACGCGGTCGATCTGGGCGCACTGAAGTGACGGGAACTCTTCAATTGTCGGGCCGGCCGCGGCAGAGTGCCCGCCATGTCGATGATCAACCGCGGCTGGCGGCGATGGGCAGGCCCTGACGAGGGCCGGAAATCCTGGGTCGCGGGCACGCACCGCACGCGTCCGCCCGCCCAGACGGTGGAGGCCGTCCGACGGCTGATGCCCACGCTGGGCATCACGCGCGTCGGCAACCTCACGGGCCTCGATCGGATTGGTGTGCCGGTGGTGATGAGCTGTCGGCCGCTCTCCCGCTCGGTCGCCGTGTCGCTGGGAAAAGGCCTCGACCAGGATGCGGCCACCGCCTCGGCTCTGATGGAGTCGGCCGAGACCTGGCACGCCGAGCGCATCACGCTCCCGGTTCGCTACGCGAGCGCCGCGGAGCTCGAGGGCAGCCTTCGCCTCGCCGATATCGAGCGGCTCCCGCATCGGCGCGAGCGGCCATGGCGGCCATCCACCCGGCTCCTCTTGATCGAGGCCATCGAGCTTTTCTCGGGCGAGCGGCGCTGGCTGCCCTATGAGCTCGTGCATACCGACTACACGCTGCCCGGCCCGCCAGGCAGCGGCCTCTTCGTCGCCAGCACCAACGGCCTCGCCTCCGGCATGCACCGTCTCGAGGCCTGCTGCCACGCGCTCTGCGAGGTGATCGAGCGCGACGCCAGCGCCCGCTGGTGGGGCCTCTCGCGCACCGAGCGTGCAGCCACCCGCGTCGACCTCGACACGGTCGGGGATCCCGCCTGTCAGGGCGTCATGGAGCGCTTCTTTCAGGCGGGCTTCGAGGTCGCCGTCTGGAGCACGACCTCCGACGTCGGGATCGCCTCCTTCCTGGCGGTGCTGCGCGACCGGCAGGGCGAGGGCTCCCATCCCGGCTTCGGCAGCGGCACCCATCCCAGCGCGCCCATAGCGCTCCTGCGGGCGCTGCTCGAGGCGGCACAGGTCCGTCTCACCTACATCGCCGGCGCCCGGGACGACCTGCCGCGCGAGCAATATGGCCGTGCCGCGACCGCCCGTCGTCTGGCGTCGCTGGCAACGCTTTTGGCCGATCCGCCCCAGCTGCCCCTCCCGGCCGTGCCGAGCATTCTCCAGCCGAGCTTCGCCGCCGAGCTGGACCATCTGTTGGACCGGCTGGAGGCGGTGGGGCTCGAGCGAGGCGCTTCTGGTCGACCTCACGCGCGACGATCTCGGTCTCGCGGTGGTCCGGGTCGTCGTGCCCGGGCTCCGGCCGGACGACGAGAACGCCGAGATCCTGCCGAGCGCACGACGGGCCGGGGGGCGGCCGCATGACCGCCTGGATCTTCTCCGGCCCCTCGCTGCGCCCCGCCGACAGGCAGGAGGCGCCGGGCCTGGTCTGGCGCCCGCCCGTGGCCCAGGGCGACGTGCTGGCGGCGGTGGAGGAGGGCGCCTCGATCCTCGGCATCGTCGACGGCTACTTCGAGGGCGAGCCCGCGGTCCTGCACAAGGAGATCCTCTGGGCCATGGACCGCGGCGCTCTCGTCCTCGGCGCCGCCAGCATGGGCGCGCTCCGCGCGGCCGAGCTGCACCTCTACGGCATGCAGGGCATCGGCCGGATCTTCGAGGCCTACCGCGACGAGCGGCTGGTCGACGACGACGATGTGGCGCTGATCCACGGGCCCGCCGAGGCCGGCTGGGCGCCCGTCACCGAGGCCATGGTGAATGTGACGGCGACGCTCGATGCCGCCATCGCGGCCGGTGTGCTCGCGACCGGCGAGGCGGACCGCGTCGCGGCGACAGCAAAGGCCATTTTCTACAAGGAAAGAACCTGGAGGCTGATCCTGGAGGCTGTGGCCGCCGCCGGCAGCCCCGCTCCCGAGGCGTTCGCCGCCTGGCTCGGCACTGGCGCCGTCGACCAGAAGCGCCTGGATGCGCGGGAGCTGGTCCGGCAAATGCGGGCGCTCGCGGATGCCGCGCAGGCGCCGGTGACAAAAGACTGGAGCTTCGAGCACACCGAGATCTTCGATCGTGTCGCGTCGCTCGTGATCGGCGAGGCGGCGGTGAGCGACCATGACAAAGCGGTGCTGGACGAGCTGCGCCTCGAGCCGGCGCTCCACGCCGCGTTGAGCGAGCGCGCCCTGCTCCATCTTCTGGCGGCGCGCGAGGCTGGCCGTCGCGGTCGCGAGATCAGCCGGCATGAGCATCGGGCGGCGCTGGCTGCCTTGTGCGAGCGTCACGGCCTCTTCTCGGCCGACACCCGGCAGGCCTGGCACGAGCGGAATGGGACAGCGCCCGACGACCTCGAGCGGCTCGCTCGCGGTGATGCCATCCTCAACCGTCTCGGCCGCGAGACGGCCAAGCGGCACGCCGGCCGGCTGGTCGACCAGCTGCGCCGTGGCGGCGACTATCCGCGGCTGGCCGAGCGGGCCAGGGACAAGCGTCAGGCGCTCGAGAGTGCCGGCCTCGACGATGCCACGCCGCTCGACGCGGGCATGACGCCGGCCGAGCTGCGCCTCTGGTTCTTCGAGCAGCAGCTCGGGGCGGCAGTGCCGGACGACTGGCAGGCATGGCTCGCGGAGGCCGGATTTGCCGGTGTCGATGATTTTCATCACAGCCTGCTGCGCGAGTTTTTGTATAGGTCGGGAAAGCCCTAGGCGGGAGCGGCCAGGGCCGGGCGGCGTGACGCATCGCGGTCGTGGCCCGACGACGACAGGGAAAGAAATGCCCGGAGCCAGAGGCGCACGACCGGCAGCAGAGGGAACGAGATTCAAGCTCTTCCCTCAGCCGTCGTTCCTCGAGGCCTACCGTGAGCCAGTCGTGGTCACGCTGTCGCCGCGCGCGGGCACTTTGGCACCCGGCCCGTCCGACGGGCGCATGTACGCTCTTATCCCGGAGGGCAGGGTCAGCCCGTATGGGCAGCCGAGTGCCTCCGGTGGACGCGTCACGACTTTTCTGCCTCCCTGGCGCGGACCCAGGCTGCCGCCGGCGCTGCCGGATCGCGCCGGTCATTTCGATCACCTGCAGCCGAGCGACCCGGCGTTCCCGGCGGCCCACGCCTTTGGTTGCGTGCGCCTCGTGCTCGATGTGTGGGAGCGCTTCTGCGGCCCCATTCCCTGGCATTTCCGGAACGTCTATCCTCGGCTCGAGATCTCCTCGATCCACGACTACGAGAACGCGCAGAGCGGCTTCGGCTATCTCCAGCTCGGCACCAACCTGCAGCCGCGCGGCCCCGTCCATCTTTTCGCGCTCAACTTCGACGTCGTCGCGCACGAGTGCGGGCACCTCATCCTCTTCTCGGTCCTGGGCCTGCCCCGCACGGGCGTCATGACGGCCGAGTTCCGCGGCTTTCACGAGTTGATGGCCGACCTCGTGGCGCTCGTCGCCGCCGCGAGCTTCGATGCCGTCGTCGACGATGTGCTCCTCACGACCAAGGGCAATCTCTACCTCGCCAACGAGCTGAACCGCTTCGCCGAGCTTTCCAGCAGCGACCAGGTCCGCAACGCCTCGAACAGCGTCAAGCTCTCCGAGTTCAGGGTGGGCTGGCGGGACGAGCATGATCTGTCCCTGCCGCTGACGGGTGCGATCTTCGACGTCCTGGTCGAGATCTATCAGCTCCTCCTGGTCGAGCGCCGTCTCGTCGATCCGCGCGTAGTCCAGCTTTCCAAGAACCTCGACAGCATGCTGGCCTTCCAGCATCCGATCGAGGCGATGTACACGAAGGGCTACGCGGCAGCGCCGCAGGGCTTTCGCCAGACCTTCCACGACGCGCGCAAGCTGCTTGCCGCCTTTCTCGCCCACGCCTGGCGGTCGCTCAGGCCGGACGGCCTCACCTACCGGGACGTCGGCCTGGCCCTTCTCGCGGCCGACCGTGCGATCACCGGCGGCCGCTTCCGGTCCACGATCGAGGAAAGCTTCGCCTGGCGGGACATCTGGACGACGCGGGTCGGGCCTCTCTTGGGCGACCTGCCGACGCGCAGCCACACCTCGTCGGCCCGGTGCTGGCATCCAGGAGGGCAGGGGGCCTCGCCCGGCGCCCATCGCCGAGCGGTCTGAGCCGGATGGAAGACCTCACGCGAGACGGCCCAGTTGCAGTGCAAACAACATGAATAGTGGAGGGCACATGTCCGAGACCTTGATGACCCCGTCGTCGATCCGCCTCTTCGGGCGCATCGTCGACGGCCTGACGCTCGATCCCAAGAAGATCGGGGGCGCGCTCGGCGCCAACAAGCTGCTTCACCAGCAGCTATCGGCGCCCGACGCGGCCCTGGCGCGTATCTACGGGTTCAGCTTCGAAGGCCATCAGTACGATCTCCCCAAGCCGGCGCTTTTTCTTGTCCACGGCAAAGGCAAGCCCGTGCCGAAGTCGGGCGAGGGCGCCGATACGGCGACTAAGACACCGGATGGGCTCCGTGTGTGGGAATACGACAAGGCAGACTTTTCCCTCCGCCTCGATGTCACCAGCGGATCGCTGGAGCAGATCCTGCTCGAGGCGAATGCTCCGGGCGGCGGTCAGCCGTCGGGCGGAGGCGCCGGCTACAATGTGGGCTACAACGTCGGCTATAACGCCGGCTACAATGTCGGCTACAATGTGGGGCTCGGCGCTCCTGAAAGTTGAATGATGACTTCGGGGCCGGCTGCCATGATCATCCACCCTGGGTCCGGGGTTGAGAGATCAGGGAAGGCCGGCCTGCCGCAGCCCTTCGACGAAGCGCTCGAGCGGCTCCAGGTCGCGATAGGGCGGCACGGTGCGCCAGTGCTCGATCGAGAAATCCGGGCGGGTGGAGAGGATCTGCTGGGCGTGACGCTCGGCTTCCACCCTCTCGCCGAGCAGCGCATGGGACGCGGCGAGCATGCGACTGGCCTCAGACTGGTCGCGCATCCGCAAGAGCGTCGATATCGTTCCCCTGTAGTCGCCGAGTGTGAACCGTGCGTCCGCAAGCGCCCAGTGATAAAAGTCCGGATGGAACGGGTTGAGCTTGATCGCCCGCTCGAGCTGGGCGACCGCCTCCTCGGGAGAGCCCGCATAGACCAGGGCGTCGCCATAGTCGGCCAGAATGTCGGCGTCGTTGGGATTGAGCTCGACGGCGCGCCGGTAGGCGGCGATCGAGGCGTCGTGCTGCTTCCGGTAGAGGTAGGAGAAGCCGAGCTCACCGAAGCCCCGCGCGTCCAGGCCGTCATGCTCGATCGCCCGCTCAGCGAAGGTCACGGCCTTGTCGAGATAGGTCTCGGCGTCCGAGGCCCAGCGATAGCGCCATGTCAGGTTGCAGGTGCGTGACATGCCGGCATAGGAGCGCGCGTAGCGCGGATCGATCACGGCCGCCTCCTCGAAGAGGCGGCGGGCGTGGAGGACGGCCTCCCGGCGGTGGCGCATGCTGAGGTCGGCGCCGCGCAGGATCAGCCCATACGCCGCGAGGTCCGGGACGTGCTGGCGGCCGAGGCGGCGTCGCTCGGCGGCCGCAACCTGGGAAGCGAGACGGAAGGCGATGACCCCGCAGACATCGTCCTGGAAGTCGAAGATGTCCGTCATCCGCCCGTCATAGTTCTCGGCCCAGACGATCCGGCCGTCTGCGGCGTCCAGGAGCCGCACGCGGACGCGGAGCCGCTCGCCCCCGTGCTGAAGGCCGCCCGTCAGCACATAGTGGGCGCCGAGCTTGTGCGCGATCTGGTCGATCGGGGTCGTCGAGCTCTTGAAGAGGAAGGCGGAGTGCCGGGCGATCACCGCGATCTCGCGGAACCGGCTGAGACTGGTGATGACGTCCGCGGTGAAGCCGTCGCACAGATGGTCGTCGGCGGGATCGCGCGACAGGTTCCCCATCGGCAGCACTGCCACCGCCACGTCTCTGCTGGACGCCGCGTCGGCCGGCAGCACCGGCGGCACGGGTGGCGCATCGGGCAACCGCACGCTGACCTCGAGGCTCTGCTCCTCCATATCGAGCGCCAGGATCTCGGCGACGCCGCCGAGGTTCTTCAGCTCGGGTCGACCGAGCGAGCGCGTGCGGATCGGCCAGCCGCGCGGCAGCGTGCGACGAAAGGCATCCGTCATGCAGATGCCGCCCGGGTCAGCCAGCAGCTGGATGCGTGCGGCGATGTTGACGTGATGGCCCTGGACCCGCTCGCCATCGACGATCACCTCGCCCACATGAAGCGCGATGCGGAAGCGTATGGCCTCCTCGCCCGCGACCCAGACCGAGGCGTTGCGGAACTCGCGCTGGATCTCCTGGGCAAAGCGCAGCGCGTCCATGACGCTCTCGAAGACCGCGAAAATGCCGTCGCCGGCGACGTCGACGACCCGCCCGCCATAGTCGAGCACGAGCGAGCGGAAGAGCCCGATCGCACGCGTCACACGCGTGAAGGTCTCGTCCTCGTTCGCCGCCATTAGCCGCGAGAAGCCCGCCACGTCGGCGAACAGGATCGCCGACAGCTTCCGTCTGGGCGCTGAGGTTGGCGTTTCGCTCATGGTATGGCTGATGCTTCCCTTGCCGGACACAACATACGCCGGCGAGCCGCTGCACGTCACCTCTCGCGACAGCTTCGGGGTCGTTCTCGCCCTCGGGTGCCGCTATCCTGCGCGCGTTCGCCAACGGGAGGCGTGATGGGCATGACGGAATCGGCGCTGCACGCGCTGGGCGCGGCCGAGCTTTCCGGTGCCTATCGGAAGGGCGATCTCTCCCCGGTCGAGGCAGCGGAGGCCGCGCTTGTGCGCATGACCTCGCTGGAGCCCATGCTCAACGCCATGTACCGGACCGATCCCCAGGGCGCGCTCGCCGCCGCGCGCGCCAGCGAGGCCCGATGGCGGCAGGGCCGGCCGCTCTCGCCGCTCGACGGGGTGCCCATCACGATCAAGGACAACATCGCGCTCGCCGGCTGGCCGACACCGACCGGCACGGCAGCCGGCGACACGGCAACGGCCGCCGCGGTCGACGCCCCGCCGGCGGCGCGCGTCCGCGAGGCTGGCTGCGTCATCCTCGGCAAGACCACCATGCCCGACTTCGGCATGCTCGCCTCGGGCATCTCGAGCCTGCACGGCGTCACGCGCAATCCCTGGAATCCCGCGCGCAACACGGGCGGATCGAGCGCCGGTGCCGGCGCCGCCCTGGCCGCCGGCTACGCGCCGCTGGCGCTCGGCACCGACATCGGCGGATCGGTGCGCCTGCCGGCCGCCTATTGCGGCGTCTTCGGGCTCAAGCCCAGCCAGGGGCGCGTGCCGATCCATCCGCCCTACTGGGGCCGGGTGACAGGGCCGATGACGCGCACGGTCACCGATGCAGCCATGCTCATGACGGTCCTGACGCAGCCCGACAGCCGCGACTTCATGAGCCTGCCCCGGGACGAGACCGACTATGCGGCCGGCCTGGACGGCGAGGTGAAGGGCCTGCGGCTGGGCCTCCTGCTCGATATCGGCGTCGGCACGCCGCCGACGCCTGAGGTCCGGGCAGCCGTCGAGGCTGCGGCACGGGCGCTGGCCGCGGAGGGAGCGGTCGTCGAGCCCGTGGCGCCCTTCGCCACGCACGCGATGATGGACGGGCTCGACCTCTTCTTCCGCGTGCGCCTGGCTGCCGAGCTGACGAGGCTCGGGGCCGAGCGCGCGCGACCGCATCCTGCCCTTCATCCTCGCCTGGTGCGACGGCGCCGAGAGCGCCGAGCGGCGCGGACGGTGATGGCGGCCCTGAGCCAGATCATGGCGATCCGCGAGGCGGCCGTCGCGGCGACCGAGCCTTTTGATTTCCTCTTGATGCCCACCTCGCCGATTCCAGCCTTCGAGGCCGAGGCGCCCTGTCCCGGCAGCGATCCCGCCCGGCCCTTCGAGCACATCGGCTTCACCGCACCTTTCAACCAGTCGGAGCAGCCGGCCGCCTCGATCCCCTGCGGCTTCACCGGCGACGGCCTGCCGATCGGCCTGCAGATCGTCGGCCGCCGCTTCGACGATCTGGGCGTTCTCAGGCTCGCGCGCGCCTATGAGCGCCTGCGCCCGGCCGGCCCCGCCGGACCGCCTCTCTGACGGGCGCCTCGCGGGCTGTGCGCTGACATGGACCTGATCACCCAGGGCATCACCCAGGCCTTCCGGCTCCTGGTGAGCATGGACCCCGAGCTCCTGGGCATCGTCGCCCTCTCGCTCGAGGTGAGCCTCACCGCGGTGCTGCTGGCCGCCCTGGTCGGGCTGCCCTTCGGCGCCGCGCTGGCCGTCACCCGGTTTCCCGGCCGGCGTGCGCTCGTCGTGCTGACCAACGCCTTCATGGGCCTGCCGCCGGTCGTGATCGGCCTTCTGGTCTATCTCTCACTCTCGCGCGCCGGCCCGCTCGGCAGCCTCGGCCTCCTCTTCACGCCCACCGCCATGGTCATCGCCCAGGCGATCCTCGTGACGCCGATCATCGCGGCGCTGACCCGCCAGACCGTGGCCGACCTCTTCGAGGAATATGAGGAGCAGTTCCGCTCGCTCGGCATCGGCCCCTGGCGGGCGGTGCCCACGCTTCTCTGGGACGGGCGCATCAGCCTGCTCACGGCCGTGCTGGCCGGCTTCGGCCGCGCCGCCGCCGAGGTGGGTGCCGTCATCCTGGTGGGCGGCAACATCCGCGGCGTCACCCGCGTCATGACGACCGCGATCGCGCTCGAGACCAGCAAGGGCGATCTGGCCCTCGCCCTGGCCCTGGGCTTCGTGCTGATGCTCATCGTGCTCGCGGTCAACATCGCCGCCATGTCCCTCCAGCGCGTGGTGGCGAGGGCAGGGTGACCGCCCCCGTCGCCGCGGCCGAGGCGACGCGGGCTGAAGGCCACGCCGAGCCCCGCCCGATCCTCACGCTGGAGCGCGCCACCCTCGAGCGCGCAGGCAAGCGGCTGCTCGACGCTATTTCCTTCTCCCTGATGGCCGGGCTAACCACGATCGTCCTGGGTCCCAACGGCGCCGGCAAGAGCTCGCTTCTCCGCCTCTGCCACGGCCTCGTGCCGCCGACGTCCGGACGCATCCGCTGGGACGCAGCCGGCCCCGATGGCCGGCCCACACGCCAGGCTTTCGTGTTTCAAAGGCCGGTCCTCTTGCGCCGCAGCGCGCTCGGTAACGTCGTGCATGCGCTGGCCGCCGCCGGCGTGCCCCGGGCGGAGCGGCACGAGCGTGCGAGGCAGGCCCTCGAGCGGGTGAGGCTCGACCGCATCGCCGACCGTCCGGCCCGCCGGCTCTCGGGCGGCGAGCAGCAGCGCTTGTGCATCGCCAGGGCTTGGGCCCTGCGGCCGGGCATCCTCTTTCTCGACGAGCCCACGGCCTCGCTCGACCCCGGCGCCACCCGCGCCATCGAGTGCGCGGTCTCGCGCATGCATGCCGAGGGTGTGCGGATCGTGATGACCACCCACGATCTGGGACAGGCCCGCCGCCTCGCCGACGAGGTTCTCTTTCTGCATAAGGGCCGGCTGATCGAGCACACGTCGGCCGACATCTTCTTCATCGCCCCGAGGTCGCCCGAGGCCGCGGCTTTCCTCAGGGGCGACCTGCTTGAGTGAACGTGGGAGGAGAAACAATCCGATGAGACGTCGCCCATTGCTGCTCGCCTGGGCAGCCGCCTTGGCGCTCGCGCTGACGACATCGCTGGTGAGCGCAGCACCCTTCATCACCGTCGCCTCGACGACATCGACCGAGAACTCGGGGCTCTTCACCTATCTTTTGCCGATCTTCACGAAGAATACAGGCATCGACGTTCACGTCGTGGCGGTCGGCACCGGGCAGGCGATCAAGATCGCCGAGCGCGGCGACGCCGACGTCCTCTTCGTCCACGACAAGCCGGCGGAGGAAAAATTCGTCGCCGCCGGCTACAGCACCGAGCGTCACGACGTCATGTACAACGACTTCGTGATCGTCGGGCCGAAGGCCGATCCTGCCCACGTCAAGGGCCAGCCCGCGGCCGTCAAGGCGATGACCGCGATCGCCGAGGCCAAGGCCCCCTTCGTCTCGCGCGGCGACGAGAGCGGCACCAACGCCAAGGAGCTGGCGCTGTGGCGGCTGGCCGGAATCGATCCCGCCAAGGCTGGCCAGGGCTCCTGGTACCGCGAGACCGGCTCGGGCATGGGCGCCACCCTCAACACCGCGGCCGCGATGGGCGGCTACACGCTCACCGATCGCGGCACCTGGATCTCCTTCAAGAATCGCGGCGATCTCGAGATCCTGGTCGAGGGAGATCCCAAGCTGTTCAATCAGTACGGGATCATGCTCGTCAGCCCCGTCAAGTTCCCGAGCGTCAAGGCGAAGGAGGGACAAGCCTTCGTCGACTGGGTTCTTTCCCCGGAAGGGCAGACGGCAATAGCCGGCTACAAGATCGGCGGCCAACAGCTGTTCTTCCCCAACGCCGGCGGCTAGCGTCAGCTTGACCGCAAAGCGGACCGCGAGCAGAGTGCGCGCGATCAAGGGGGATGTTCGGCGTAGCGCCGGGCATCGGAACAATCTTGGGGGGCTTCAGCATGCAGAGACGTGAGTTTGTGGGTATCGCCGCGGGCGCGGTGTTGGCCGTGCCGTCGCTGGCTCGGGCGGCGGGCGACAAGAAGATGCTGGTGCTGGTCACCAACGGCTCGTCCGACTTCTGGACCTTCGCCCGGCGCGGCATCGAGAAGGCGCAAAAGGAGCTGCCGAACTACGACATGCAGATCCACGTGCTGGCCGAGGCGACCGCCGCAGCACAGCGCCGCGTGCTGGACGACCTCCTGACCAACGGCGTGGCCGGCGTCTCCGTCAGCGTCAACGATCCGGCCTACGAGACCGAGATCCTGAACAAGGTGGCGGCCCAGGCGGTGCTGTTCACCACCGACAGCGACGCGCCGAAGAGCAATCGCGCGCTCTATATCGGCACCGACAACGTCGCCGCCGGCGAGCAGTGCGGCGGGCTGATCAAGAAGGCGCTGCCCGACGGCGGCAAGATCATGCTGTTCGTCGGCATCCCGGGTGCTGCCAACGCCACCGAGCGGGTCCAGGGCATCCGCAACGCGATCAAGGGCACCAAGGTCGAGATCATCGACATCCGCAGTGACGAGGTCGACTTCGCCAAGGCGAAGCGCAACGTCGAGGATACCCTCACCAAGTATCCGGACATCGACGGTCTCGTCGGCCTGTGGTCGTACAACACGCCGCAGATCGTCGAGGCGGTGAAGACGGCGGGCAAGGCCGGGCAGGTCAAGATCATCGGCTTCGACGAGGACCCGGTCACCCTTCGCGGCGTCGCCGACGGCATCGTCGAGGGCACCGTGGTGCAGCAGCCCTTCGAGTTCGGCTATCAGTCGATGGTGCTGCTCGCCAAGTACATCGAGGGCGACCGCTCCTTCATCCCGGCGAACCAGCTCGACATCATCCCGACCAAGGTGATCGACAAGTCGAACGTCGCCGACTTCCAGAAGATGATGAAGGAGATGCTCGGCAAGTGAGTTGCGGGGGCCGGCGCAGGCCGGCCCCTTGTCCACCTCTTCTCACCGGCGGCGGATAGCGCAGGCGATGGCGGAGCCCTTCCTCGAGCTCAGGGACATCGGGAAGAGCTATCCCGGCGTCACCGCGCTGGCCGACGTCAGCCTGGCAGTGACGACCAGGCGAGGTCGTGGGCCTGATCGGCGAGAACGGCGCCGGCAAGAGCACGCTTGATGAAGGTGCTGGGCGGGGTGGTGCCGCCCGACGCCGGCGCCATCGTCATCGACGGTGTCGAGCATGCGGGCGCTCACGGTGACCCAGTCGATGGCCGCCGGCATCGCCTTCGTCCACCAGGAGCTCAACCTCTTCGACAATCTGGACGTCGCCGCCAACATCTTCATCGGCCGCGAGCCGCTGAGGGGCGGGCCTCTGCGGCTGGTCGACCGGGCACGTCTCGACGCCATGGTCCGACCGCTCCTCGAGCGCCTCAGCGTCGACTTCGGCCCTTCGACGCCGGTCGCCGACCTGTCGATCGCCCAGCGCCAGATGGTCGAGATCGCCAAGGCCCTCTCCCTCGAGGCGCGGCTCATCATCATGGACGAGCCGACCTCGAGCCTCACGCTCTCGGAGACCGATCGTCTCCTGGCGGTCATCGGCGAGCTGCGTGCCCTGGGGGTCAGCATCATCTACATCTCGCACCGGCTGAACGAGGTCCGGCAATGCGCCGACCGGGTCGTCTGCCTGCGCGACGGCCGGATGGCCGGCACCTTGGCGCGGGACGAGATCGCGCACGGCGCCATGATCCGGCTGATGATCGGTCGCGATCTCAAGGCGCTCTATCTCCCGCCCAGCGTGTCACCGACCGCGGGGCTCTCGATCCGTGACGTGCGCACCACCTCCTTCCCTGACCACACGGTGAGCCTGGAGGTCGCGAGGGGCGAGATCCTGGGCCTGGCCGGCCTCGTCGGCTCGGGCCGCACCTCGCTCGCGCGCACCATCTTCGGCGTCGACCCGCTCCTCGATGGCGAGATCCTCCTCGACGGCGAGGTCCTGCGGATCGCCTCGCCACGCGATGCGATAGCCCAGGGCATCTACCTGGCGCCGGAGGACCGCAAGCTCGCCGGTCTCGTGCTCGACATGCCGATCCGCGAGAATGTCACGCTCGCCGACCTCCATGCCCATGCGCGCTGGTGGCTCATCAAGCGTAGCGCCGAGACGGAGACCGCCGAGCGCCAGCGCAGCCGGCTGGGTATCAGGGCGCCCTCGGTCGAGACGCCGGCCGTCAGCCTCTCCGGCGGCAACCAGCAGAAGGTGGTGCTGGCCAAGTGGCTCTCGATGCAGCCGCGGCTCATCATCTTCGACGAGCCGACCCGGGGCATCGACGTCGGCGCCAAGAGCGAGATCTACGAGCTGATGCGCGAGCTCGCCGATGCGGGCGTCGCCGTCTTGATGATCAGCAGCGACATGGAGGAGGTCATCGGGGTGAGCGACCGGATCGCGGTGATGCACGAGGGCGCGATCAGCGGCTTCCTCGATCGGCCCGAGTTCAGCGAGCACGCCGTCCTCCAGCTGGCCGTCGGCCACCATCACCATCAAGCGGCGTGAGCGATGAACAAGAAAGACCTGGGCCTCCTGGTCCTCATCCTGGTGGTCGGCGCCGTCACGGCCATCTTGAACCCGCGCTTTCTGTCGGTCGTCAACCTGATCAACATGGCCAACCTGATCGGCCTGTTCGGCCTCCTCAGCATCGGCGAGGGGCTGGTCATCATCACCGGCGGCATCGACCTCTCGGTGGGCTCCATGGTGGCGCTGGTGGGGATCATCTTCACCGACCTCATGGTGAACCAGGGCGTGCCCTGGCAGATCGCGCCGTTCATCGCGATCGGGCTCGGCGTGGTGTTGGGCGCCATCCACGGCTTCCTCATCACCAAGCTCAAGGTCCAGCCCTTCGTCGTGACCCTCTGCGGGCTGCTGATCTATCGGGGCGTCGGTCGCTGGTACATGAACGACTCCACCATCGGCTTCGGCTATGGCGACGACTACGGCACGCTGAGCTGGCTCGCCTCCGGTCGCAGCTACGGTGTTCCCAACACCTTCATCATGCTCGTGATCGTTGCGATCGTGGCGTGGGTGGTCCTGCACCGCTCGGTCTTCGGCCGATATCTGCTCGCGGTGGGAAAGAACGAGGAGGCGGCTCGCTTCTCGGGCATCAACGCCCAGCTCGTCACGGCCAGCGCCTATGTGATCGCCGGCGGCCTCACCGGGCTCGGCGCCATCTGCTTCGTCTTCTACACCAACTCGATCTCGCCAGCCTCGCACGGCAACTTCTACGAGCTCTACGCCATCGCGGCGGCCGTCCTGGGCGGCTGCTCCCTGAGAGGCGGCGAGGGCTCGATCATCGGCATCGTGCTCGGCGCCGTGCTGCTGCAGATCCTCCAGAACCTCGTTAACCTTCTGGGCATCCCGAGCTCGCTCAACTTCGCGGTGATGGGCACCGTCATCCTGGCCGGCGTGCTGGTCGATCAGCACCTGCTGCAGCGAAAGCCCGCCGGCGCCGGCGCCGGTGGCACAGCGCGCTCCCGCTGGCTGCCCTTCCTCGCCCGCAAGCCGGGCTGACAGCGGGGGCGAGGGTGTGCCGGCCCTAGGGCCGGCTCTCGTGCCATGCCGCCTCGAGAAAGCGGGCGATCCTCTCCGTGATCGTCTTTTGCAGGCTCGCCCGGTCGCCGGCGCTGTCGCAGACCGGGTCGTCGCCGTCCTCGCGCAGCAGCTCCGCACCCTGCGGCTTGCAGGGCGGCAGAAAGTCGAAATGGCCGGCTTTCGGGACCTCCAGGTAGGTGGTGCCGGCCGGCAGCTCGCCGGCAAGGTGCTGGAGATGGGTCACCGGTATCGTCCGGTCCAGCGCGCCCGCGACGATCATCACCGGCACAGGCACCGCCTTCAGGCTCGCCTCGGTCATCGCCGGGGCGAGACCCTGCGCCAGCGCCGCGACAGCCGTCACCCGCCTGTCGCGGAAAGAGGCGTCGAGCGGGTCCTGAGGCAGCCTGCGCAGGTCGGCCTTGCGGAGATCCGCGCAGCCCTCGTCGTCATGCTTGCTGCAATAGGTCGCCATGCGATCGCGATCCACGCGCACCCCGGCCAGAGCCAGCGCCGTGTAGCCGCCCACAGGAGGAGTGCCGCGAGGGCGAGACGGAACAGGGTCATCGTATGAGGTCCTGGCGGGTTGGGCTGGGCCCGTGCCGGCTGGTCTTGGAGGACGCGGCGTGGGGATGCGCTTTCCCGACCGGATACCGCTCGGCGCGCCGAGGCGCCCTCGTGCCGTCGCTTGACGAAGTTGCGGGCAAAAATCTCGTTCTCGGTTACTTTGCACGGCGTCCATGAGGAGACGTCACATGCGATCGACACTTGAGACTTGGGCGAGGCGTGTCTGGGTCGAGCGGGACGAGACGGCGATCGACGAGATTCTCGTCGTCGACACCAAGGCCCACGGGCTGGGCCTCCAGCCCCTCATCGGCGCGGACGGCTTCAAGCCGTTCCACAGCGCAATATGCTCACTCCTGCGCGACACCGAGCTCCTGATCGACCACGCGATCGAGGCCGAGGGCTGGCTCTGCGTGCTCTGCACTTTCCGGGGCACGACTGCCGAGGGCAAGCAAGCCTCGATCGGCGGTGCCATCCACGCCCGGATCGAGGACGGCAAGATCCGCGAGGCCTACAACCATTTCGACTTTCTGAGCCTGTTCACCCAGCTCGGGCCTGCTGCCGCCCGACACCTTCGAGCGCTGCATCACGGGGCATCCGGTGGGCATGCCCTAGAGAGGTCGGAGCGCCGAGACCGCAGGCCCAGGCATAGGCACCCGCCACCTCGCGGACCTTGTGCCGAACCCAGGCGCGCGGCGCCTCGCCGAGCCTTCCCTCGCGCAGCGCTGCGTGCTGGGCCGGCATATATTGCGACACCAGGGGCATAGGCGGCGGTGTCTGGGAGAGGTTATCGAGCAGCTTTGTCACTGCCTGCGCCACGGCCGGCACGTTCCAGTAATAGCGGCTGCGGTCGCTGAGGCTGTAGGCGCGGGCGATCCGCTGCTCCTCGGCCGAGCCCTCGTAGTAACGCTGCCAGTATCGAGGATCCTCGAGCATGGCCCGCTCGAGCGCTTCGCGCACCCCGGCGCGCCGGTCGGCGGCGAGCCACTCGCGCTCGATCGCATCCAGGGCGAAGAGCGCCTCCCGGGCGGCGAAGGTGAGGCCGGGGCCGACTTTCAAGATCGCGAAATGGCCCGTCACCAGGGCGCGAAGCGCCGCTGCGGACTGGTAGTCGGTCGAGTGCGCCTCGAAGACGAGCCGGTCATGGGCGAGGATGGATCCGCTCAGAGCCGTGGCCGCCTCGGGCACGAAATTCACGACCTGCTCGTGCCCGAACTCGACGCCGGGCTGGACGACCACGGCCAGCACCCGCTCCCAGGCCGCCTCGAGGCCCAGCGCCGCGAAGCGCAGGCGATGCAGCGCCACCGTCTCGTCGACCTCATGGGCCGGCGTCACCGCCAGATGATCCAGCGCCTCCTTGGCGCCGCCCGGCGTCGGCACCTCGGTGCCGACCACATAGACAGGGCCGGGCAGATCGTGCTCGCGGGCGGCCGCCTCGGCCACCGCGCAGAGTTCCGCGGCGCGCTCCGCGATCACCTCCGTCGGCAGCGCCACCGGATCGTCGGCACAGCTCATGCTCGCATCGAGATGGATTTTTGCGAATCCGGCAGCCACGTAGGCTGCCACCATCGCGTGTGCTTTCGCCATGGCCTCCACCGCCGGCAGCGCCTGCCATGGGTTGGGGCCCAGATGGTCACCGCCGAGGATCAGTCGGCCTTCCGGGAAGCCCGCCTCGGCGCCGATCGCGAGCACCTCCTGGCGAAAGCGCTCGGGCGTCATGCCCGTATAGCCGCCTTCCTGATTGACCTGGTTGCAGGTGGCCTCGATCAGGAGCGGGCTCTCGTCGGCCGCAGCCTGCTCGTGGCACGCCTCGAGCACCAGGCGGTTGGCCGAGCACACGGCATAGATGCCCGCGGCCTCGCCCCGCCGGTTGCGGTCGGCGAGCTCGGCGAGCCGCGTTGCCGGCTCAGCCATCTCACTGGCCCCGGCTGCGAAGGAAGGCTTCGATCTCGGCCCGGGTCGCGTTTCCTTCCATCGGCCCTTGCTTCTGCACGGCAAGCGCACCGGCAGCGTTGGCCAGCCGAAGGGCGCGCTCGGGCGGGAGGCCGCGCACGAGCGCGGCGATGAAGGTGGCGCCGAAGCAGTCGCCGGCACCCGTCGGGTCGATCTCCTCGACAGCGAAGGCGGGTATCGCCAGGCGGCCCTCGGGCCGGAACAGCACGCAGCCCTCCTTGCCCTTCTTCAGCACCAGCATCTGGCGGCCGTCCAACAGCAGCGCCGCCGCCTCGTCCTCGGCCCGCTCGGGCTGGAAGAAGGCGAGGTCGGTCTCGCTCGGCAGCAGGATGTCGGCCTCGGCCAGGATCCCCTCGATCGTGGCTTTCACCTCCGGGACGCCCAGCAGCTCCTTGCGGATGTTGGGGTCGAAGGAGACCAGGGCGCCGGCAGCCCGGGCGAGGTCGACGCCGCGGCGCACCGCCCGCGCGATCTCGGCGTCGAACAGGGACGAGCCCATGACATGGAAGAAGCGGCATCCCTTGAAGGCGCGGGGCTCGAGCTGCCCGGCGCGCAGCTGCGCCGAGGCGGAGTTCATGATGTTGAAAATGAAATCGCGGTCCCCGTCCGGGCGGTAGGTGACGAAGGCGCTGCCCGTCGTCGTGCCCGGCACGCGTCGGATCCAGCTCGTCTCGACCCCGCTCCGCTCCAGCCGGCGCAGGTTGACGGTGCCGAAATCGTCCGGCCCGATGCAGCCGATCATCGCCGTGCTGACACCCATGCGTGCCGCCTGATCGGCGAAGATGGCCGGCGCCCCGCTCGGATAGGGTCCGCGGAAGAGCCCGGGCTCGAGAAAGGTCTGGCCGATCTCGGCGGCCATGATCTCGACCAGAATCTCGCCGATGGCGACGATGCGCGCCATGGACGTTGCCTCCCTCCGATACACCCGGGCCGACACGACACCACGCTCGACCGGTCGACGTTTCCATGCCATCTTGGCAATCGCTTGCCTTTCGAGCAATAGCTCTTTGCAAGGCAGGGAGACTGGACGAGACGGGTGGACGCTCCGCGGATAGCGAGAACCGAGCGGCGGCTGGATCAGGCGGCGAGGGCAGCCTGGCTCTACTACATCGCAGGCAGGACGCAGGACGAGATCGCCGTCTCGCTGAACCTGTCGCGGCAGGCCGTGCAGCGGCTGGTGGCGCTGGCCGTCGAGGCGAAGCTCATCAAGTTCCGGCTCGACCATCCGGTCGAGGCCGCGATGCAGCTGGCGGAGCGCCTTCGGGCGCGTTTCGACCTGCGCTACAGCGACGTCGTGCCCTCGGACGCGGCGGGTGACGGCTCGGTCGCTGGCATCGCTGCCGCCGCGGCGGGCCATCTCGAGACCTATCTCTTGAGCCGCGCGCCGCTCGTCCTCGCCTTCTCGACCGGGCGGACGCTGCGTGCGCTCGTGGGCGAGGTCGAGCAGCATCCAGAGCCCGCAGCACAAGATCGTCTCCCTGGTCGGCACGATCACCCGGGACGGCCAGGCCAGCCCCTACGAGATCGTAATGCGCCTGGCCGACCGGACAGGGGCGCAGTGCTATCCGGCGCCGCTGCCGGTCGTCGCCGGCAGTGCCGAGGAGTGCCGGCTCTTGCAGAGCCATCGCTCCTTCACGAGGGTGCGCGAGCTCGCGGACGTGGCCGCCGTGGCTTTCGTCGGCGTCGGCAACGTCGCCTGGAACTCGCCCCTGCACCGGGACGGCTTCATCACCGACGCCGAGGTGGGCGAGCTGATCGCCAAGGGAGCCGTGGGCGAGATCGCAGGCTGGGCCTTTGACGAGGCGGGTGAGCCCGATCCGCTCCTCCCTGAGCGAGCGCGTCACCGGCGTCCCGCTGGTGCGGCCGGCGCGCCACCTCACGATCGGCGTCGCCGGCGGCGTCGCCAAGGCGGCGGCGCTGCATGCCGCGCTGCGAGGCCGCGTCATCACGGGCCTCGTCACCGACGAGACCACGGCCGCAGCAGTTCTCGAGCTGGGCTGAGAGGTCCTCAGCGCTGTTGACAAGCTGCGGCAATCGGCGTCTATCTGCCCGGCACTTGGGCATAAGCTCAATAATCGGCAACCTTTCAGGGGAGGCGCACGGAATGAAGGGATTCCATCTCGTCGGCGCGCTTGCTGCATTGCTCCTCGGTGGCAGCGCAGTGGCGCAGGCGGAGACGTTGACCATCGCCACGGTCAACAACTCCCAGATGGTGGTGATGCAGAAGCTCTCCTCCGAGTGGGAGAAGAAGACCGGCAACGACATCAACTGGGTCGTCCTCGAGGAGAACGTGCTCCGTCAGCGGGTCACGACCGACATCGCGACCAATGGCGGCCAGTTCGACATCCTGACGATCGGGTCCTACGAGACGCCGATCTGGGCGAAGCAGGGCTGGCTCGTGCCGGTCAACGACCTGCCGGAGAGCTACAACTACGACGACATCTTCAAGGCCGTGCGCGACGCGCTCTCGAGCGACGGCAAGCTCTTTGCGCTGCCGTTCTACGCCGAGAGCTCGTTCACCTACTACCGCAAGGACCTGTTCGAGAAGGCCGGGCTCAAGATGCCCGACCAGCCGACCTATGACGACATCAAGACGTTCGCCGACAAGCTGAACGACCCGAAGAACCAGATCTACGGCATCTGCCTGCGCGGCAAGCCCGGCTGGGGCGAGAACATGGCCTTCGTCGGCACGCTCGTGAACACCTTCGGCGGCCGCTGGTTCGACATGGACTGGAAGCCGCAGCTCGATACGGACGCGTGGAAGAAGGCTGTCACCTTCTATGTCGACCTGATGAAGAAGGACGGCCCTCCGGGCGCCAGCTCGAACGGCTTCAACGAGAACCAGGCGCTCTTCTCCAGCGGGCATTGCGCGATGTGGATCGACGCCACTTCGGGCGCCGGGTACATCTTCGATCCGAGCACCAGCCAGGTCGCGGACAAGACGGCCTTCGCGCCGGCACCGGTGGACGTCACCCCGCACGGCAATGCCTGGTTCTGGTCCTGGGCGCTGGCGATCCCCAAGACGTCGAAGAAGGTCGACATCGCGAAGTCGTTCCTCACCTGGGCGACCTCGAAGGAGTATATCGACCTCGTCGGCAAGACGAACGGCTGGACCGTGGTGCCTCCGGGGACCCGTAAGTCCACCTATGCCAATGAAGCCTATCTGAAGGCGGCGCCGTTCGCGACGTTCGTCGAGAAGGCGATCCTCTCGGCCGACCCGCAGCATCCGACCAAGGACCCGGTGCCCTACACCGGCATCCAGTATGTGAGCATTCCCGAGTTCCAGGCGATCGGACACCCAGGTGGGCCAGCAGGTCGCCGCGGCGCTCGCGGGCCAGACCAGCGTCGACGAGGCGCTCAAGACGGCGCAGGCGTCCGACCCTGCGCACGATGCAGGAGGCCGGCTACATCCAGTAGTCCGCACGACAGGCAAATAGCACGACAGAGCGGGCGCGGCGCGGCAAGCGCGCCGGCCCGCCGATCGGGGCTGAACGAACGAGGCAAAAGCCATGAGCACCGCGACGCCGGCAGACAAGGCAGGGCCGTCCCAAGCCGGATGCGGGACCGCCGCCGCCGATGAGCGGCTGGACCGTCAAGACCATGCCGCTGGTCGCACCCTCGGTCGGCGTCCTGCTGATCTGGATGATCGTGCCGCTGGTGATGACCGTATTGTTCTCGTTCCGGCGCTACAATCTGGTCAACCCGATGCTGCACGGGTGGGCCGGCACCAGGAACTACTACTATCTCCTCACCGACCCGGCGCTCTACTCGGCGCTCGTGGACGACCGTCCTCCTGGTCGGGCGGGTGCTGATCGTCACGGTCTGCGTCGGCACGCTCATCGCGGTTCTCTTCAACGAGAAATTCCCGGGTCAGGGCATCGCCCGCGTTCTCGTCATCTCGCCATTCTTCGTCATGCCCACGGTCAGCGCGCTGATCTGGAAGAACATGATGATGCACCCGGTCAACGGGCTGTTCGCCTACTTCGCGCACGCCTCGTCGGCCTGCAGCCGATCGACTGGTTCGGCCAGCTGCCGCTCACCTCGATCATCATCATCTGCTCGTGGGAGTGGATTCCCTTCGCCTTCCTGATCCTGCTGACGGCGCTGCAATCGCTGGATGAGGAGCAGAAGGAGGCGGCGCGGATCGACGGTGCCGGGCCGATCTCCATGTTCTTCTACATCATCGTCCCGCATCTGCGCCGCGCCACCAGCGTCGTCATCATGATCGAGACGATCTTTTTCCTGACGATTTTCGCCGAGATCTACGTGACCACCTCGGGCGGGCCGGGTGTCGTCGACCACCAACATCGCCTTCCTGATCTACAAGCGGGCGCTCTTGGAGTTCAACGTGGGCACGGCGTCGGCTGCCGGCGTCATCGCCATCATCCTGGCCAACATCGTGGCGGTCTTCCTGGTCCGCACGGTCGCGAGGAACCTCGAGACATGACGAAGGACTACTGAGAAGAGCCCGGCCTGGGTGGGCATCCTCGCCTGGGTCGTCGCAATCGCCTTCTTCTTCCCGATCGGCTGGATGGTGCTGACGAGCTTCAAGACCGAGATCGAGGCGGTGGCCTCGCCACCGGTCCTGTTCTTCAAGCCGACGCTCCAGAACTATGTCGACATCCACGAGCGCGCGAATTATTTCCTCTTTGCCGGCAACAGCGTCATCATCTCGGTCGTAGCGACCGTGGTCGCCATCGCGTTCTCGGTGCCGTGCGCCTTCGCGATGGCCTTCTATCCCTCCAGGCGCACCCGCGGCACGCTGCTCTGGATGCTCTCGACCAAGATGCTGCCGCCGGTGGGCGTGCTCGTGCCGATCTACCTGATCTGCAAGAACCTGGGCCTCCTCGACACGCGCACCGCGCTCGTCATCCTCTACGCGCTGATGAACCTGCCGATCACCGTCTGGATGCTCTACACCTTCTTCAAGGAGGTGCCGAAAGACATCCTCGAGGCCAGCCGCATCGACGGGGCCAGCCTGCAGCAGGTGGTCACAATGGTGCTGCTGCCGTTGGTGATGCCGGGCATCGCGTCGACAGCGCTGCTGTCGATCATCCTTTGTTGGAACGAGGCCTTCTGGAGCCTCAACCTCACCGCATCCAACGCGGCGCCGCTGACCGCCTTCATCGCCTCCTTCTCCGCACCTCAGGGGCTCTTCTGGGCCAAGCTGTCGGCGGCCTCGACGATGGCGATCGCACCCATCCTCGTCTTCGGCTGGGTGAGCCAGCGCCAGCTCGTCCGCGGCCTCACCTTCGGCGCCGTCAAGTAGATCCTGACTGGGAGACTGTCCCATGTATCTCGAGAAGTACGACCTCAAGGGCAAGACAGCGATCGTCACGGGCGGCGGGCAGGGGATCGGCTTCTCCTGCGCGCAGGCGCTGGGCGAGGCCGGCGCCCGCGTCATCGTGGCCGACCTTCTGGCCGACCGTGCCAACAAGGCTGCGGCCGACCTGAAGGCCATGGGCATCACGGCCGAGGCGGCCGAGCTCGACGTCACCAAGTCGGCACAGGTCGACGCGCTCGCGGCACGGGTCAAGAAGGACCATGGCGGCGCCGACATCCTCGTCAACAATGCCGGTGTGGCCAAGAGCAACGTCAAGGCCGAGGACACCTCGGATGAGCATTGGCTCTTCCACATCGAGGTCAACCTCAACGGCCTCTTCTGGTGCTGCCGTGCCTTCGGCTCGCAGATGCTCGATCGCGGCAAGGGCTCGATCGTCAATATCGGCTCGATGTCGGGCTTCATCGTCAACAAGCCGCAGCCCCAGGCCTTCTACAACGCATCCAAGGCTGCCGTGCATCACCTGACGAAGTCGCTCGCGGCCGAGTGGGGCCAGCGCGGTGTCAGGGTCAACGCGGTGGCACCCACCTATATCGAGACGCCGCTCACCAAGTTCGGCATGGAAGACCAGAGCATGTACCCGACCTGGCTCGAGATGACGCCGATGGGGCGGGTCGGCCAGCCGGAGGAGATCGCCTCCACCGTGCTCTTCCTCGCCTCCGACGCCGCGAGCCTGCTCACCGGCAGCATCGTGCTGGCCGACGGCGGCTACACCTGCTGGTAGGGAATCTTCATATCATGAGGCTCGAGAACAAGGTTGCGATCGTCACAGGCGGCGCTCGCGGCATCGGCAAGGCCATCGCCCGGCGCTATGCGGACGAGGGGGCCAAGGTCGTCGTGGCCGACGTCCTCGAGGCGGAGGCCCAGGCCACCGCCAGCGAGATCGGCAAGGGCGCCATCGCCGTTGTCGTCGACGTGACCGACAAAAAATCGATCGACGCCATGGTCGCACGTACGGTCAAGGACCTGGGCGGCGTCGACATCCTGCTCAATGGCGCCGCTATCTTCGACATGGCGCCATTCCTTGAGATCACCGAGGCCAGCTACGACAAGCAGTTCGCCATCAACGTCAAAGGCCTTTTGTTCGTCGGCCAGGCGGTGGCGGCGCAGATGGTCAAGCAGGGCCGAGGCGGCAAGATCATCAACATGGCGAGCCAAGCCGGCAGGCGCGGCGAGGCGCTGGTCACGGTCTATTGCGCCACCAAGGCGGCCGTCATCAGCATCACCCAGTCGATGGCGCTGAGCCTCGCCAAACAGAAAATAAACGTCAACGCGATAGCACCCGGTGTGGTGGACACGCCGATGTGGAAGACGGTCGACGCGCTCTTCGCCAAGTATGAGGGGCTGCCGATCGGCGAGAAGAAAAAGCAGGTCGGCGCTGGCCGTGCCGCTGGGCTACATGGGCAAGCCCGAGGACATGACGGGCTGCGCCCTCTTCCTCGCCTCGTCCGACGCCGACTACATCACCGCCCAGTGCTACAATGTCGACGGCGGGAACTGGATGAGCTGAGGGCCCGCCGCCTCAGCCGGCGGCTGTCCGGGCGGGCCGTCGTGGCGGTCCGCTGCGGCGCAGCGCCAGGATCATCAGCGGGCTGCTCAGGGCGGCATAGAGGGCGCAGCCCAGCGCAACGGCATCGACCGAGACGCCCTGGTCGAACAGCCAGCCCAGGATCACCGGCGAGAGGGCGCTTCCGAACACCATCAGCGAGGTCGCGAGCGCCCGGATGGCGCCCAGATGGGCCACACCGTAGAGCTCGGCCCAGAGGGCGGAGTTGGCGGCCGACTGGCCGCCCTGGGCGACGCCGAGAACGCACATCATCACCAGCACCAGCCAGCTCGACTGGCCGCTCGCCAGCGTCAGCGGCCCGGCGGCCAGCAGCAGGACGGCGATCGGGAGAACCCGCCGGGCCGAGAACCGGTCGGTCAGCGCGCCACCGACCAGCGAGGCCGCCACCGTCGAGAGCGCATAGGCGATGAAGCAGGAGGCGAACCAGGCGAGCGACCAGCCCTTGCTGGCGACGATGTAGGTCTGGTGGAAGAAGATGCCGGTGACGATGAAGGACGAGGCCAGCATGCCCGGCAGCACGAGATAAAAGCGTGGGTCGGTCAGCACCTGGCTGCGCCGCCAGCTCGTGTCCTCCTCGCCCGCTGGTGACGCCCGATGGTGGGATGTCTGGCGATCGGCGGCCCCCGCCCGGGTCAGGAGGGTGCGCACCAGTGGCAGCAGCCCGAAGGCCAGCGCCGCCGCGAAGCCGAGCCAGGCATAATGCCAGCCGACCGCCAGGGCGCCCAGGGCCAGCAGCGGGAACACCATCTCGCCCATGGCCAGGCCCAGCAGGCTGAGGCTGATGGCGCGGCCGCGCTCCGCCTCGAACAGGCGGGCCATGGTCGTGATGGCCGTATGGGTCATCAGGCCCTGGCCGGTCAGCCGGAGCGCGAAGAAGGCGACGCCGAGGCCCAGGGCGCTGGAGGCGAGGCCGGTCAGAAGGCAGGCGACGGCCAGGCCGCCGATCACGAGGCTGGCGAACCGCCGGAGCGGCAGGTCGTCGATCAGCCGGCCGACCCAGGGCAGGAGGCAGGCGCTCAGGAGCGTCGCCGCCGAGTAGAGCGCCCCGAAGCTGCCGTTGCCGAGGTCGAAGGCGCGCCGCCATTCGGCCCCGAACACGGCAATGAAGAAGGTCTGCCCGAAGCTCGAGCAGAACGCCATGGCGATGCCGAACAGGATCAGGTGCGGGTGGCGGAGGAGGAGGGGAAGATAGCCGTTCACGCACACCCACATAGCGGGCCTCGGCCGCCTGCGCCACCACTGCAGGCGGGACGGTGACCCTCAGAGATCGAGGTCGACCACCACCGGCTGGTGGTCCGAGCCCCGGGCCTCACCGTCGATCGCAGCGCTCTGCACCCGATCGGCCAGCCAGGCCGAGACGAAGACAAAATCGATGCGCTTGCCGTTGCAGCTGTCGCCTTGGGCCTCGTCGTGACCCGCGGCGCTCCACGCATCCGCGAAGCCGTCACGCATCACGAGCCGGCCGAAGCGCTCGGTCCAGGGCCCCACCATGCGGGCATATTCGGGCGAGCGGTGGTCGAGATTGAAGTCGCCCATCAGCACCGCCTCGCGCGGCATCGGCGGCATCTCCCCCTCGGTCCAGCCCGATGTCGGGTCGGGATGCCCACCGCACCAGGCGCCGCCCTCGCCGAAAGCACGGGCGTCGATCTCCAGCAGAGCCTCGACCTGCGGCAGGCGCGTCTCGCTGCAGAGATGCGAGAGATGGATGGAGTAGACGCGAAGCGGCATGCCCTTCGGGCTCAGGACGACGCCCTCGAGAGCCCCCTGCTGGATGCTGTGCTGTTTCAGGGTGCCGGGCTTGGGGAGAGGAAAATTGCGGCAGGAAAGAATGGGGGTCCGGGACAGCAGCATCGTGCCGAACTGCCGGCGGCGGTTGGGGGCCTCCGGCGTGCCGGCGTGCATGTCGAGATTGGCGCCGTAGACCCAGTGATAGCCGGGCAGCCCGGCCGCGATCGTCGCCGGCTCGTCCACCTCGCCGGAACGCTGCCAGAACCGATCGACCTCCTGGAGCGCCACCACATCGGGCTCGTGGCCCGCGATCTCGCGCGCGATCCGCGCGAGATCGTAGGGTGGTCACGGCCGAGCCCGTACTGGATGTTCCATGACACGAGCCGCATGCTTCCCAGTCTTCCCGCCGTCGCCGCGCCCGGTCGCTCAGACCGTGGCGGCGAGGATGCTGCGGGCCGCGCCCGCCCGCTCGCGCGTCCGCGGCCATGAGGACGCTCAGGTCCGAGCCCAGCAGCACGAAGCCGAAGCCCATCGGCAGATAGCGGCCGAGCAGCTCGGGCGTGTAGACCCCGCCCAGGCCCACCGCCTTGCCGTGCTTGGCCGCCGCCGCCAGCACATGCTCGATAGGCCTCGGCGATGCGCGGGTTCGCGAGGTCGCCCGGAATGCCCATCTCGATGGCGAGGTCGTTCGAGCCGAAGAACAGAATGTCGACGCCGTCGATCGCGATGATTGCCTCGGCGTTCTCGACCGCCTTGGGCGATTCGATCATCGCGCACAGCAGCGAGTGCTCGTTGGCGAGGCGCATATGCTCCGCGGCCGGCCGCGTCTTGTAGTCGAGCTGGGGCAGCGGCCCGCCGACCGAGCGCCGGCCGATCGGCGTGAAGCGGCAGCGCTCGACGAAAGGAAGAATCTCCGAGGGCTCGTCCACATGCGGCACGACGATGCCGCCGGCACCACCGTCGAGCAGCCGCGAGGCGATCGTCGGCTCGTTGCCCGGCACGCGGACCAGCGACACGAGGCCGGTATCGAGGCAGGCGACCGAGATCTCGCAGGCGAGGTCGATGCCGATCCCGCTATGCTCCATGTCGACGAAGAGCCAGTCCAGGCCGCAGGCCTTGCTGACACGCGCGATCTCGGTCGTGCGCGCGAGCCTGAGGCCCAGCCCGAGCATCACCTCGCCGCCCGCCATGCGCGTGCGCATCTCGGCTGCATCCATGTCTCACCTCCCTTGTGCTTGGCCAACCAGCGGCTCGCGCCGGACTATGCTCGGCCGCGCGGGCGGGGTCCATGCTCACAGGCGCAAGGCAGGGATCGACCGCCTGGATGCGCTCCAACCTCCAGGAGATTCGGGCGCCGGCGTGCTCTGCCGCCCCACGCTGGCCCTGATTCCGGATCGTGATGGTGCGTTCTTGCCGCGCGAGTGGGGCGCCGTGCCTGGATCGGCGACCCGGACGAGCCCATGATCGGCGGGTCGCCGGGCTGATGGCGGTGCTGGTGAGCGAGGAAGCGCGGGATGCGGCCTGTGTTGGCGGTGACATTCTTCATGTTAAACGGCCAGTGTTGGGTCGAGGATGGAGAGAAAGCGATAAATCTAGCAAATACATTCGTCATAGAGGCTCACAGCGATCAAGATGTTCATATATATTCTTCCTCATCTACCGGATATATTCATAGTAATATTAATGCGTTCCTTAGAGATATGCGGGAAAAGTGCGTCCAGAAACATGTCGACGGCAAACCGTGACTGTCGCAAAGCTGGCGCCATTTGTCACGACGCCTTGCGCCCAGGGTTGAGCCCTTCTTCCGCCGGATCTCAGCAAAGGCGCCGTGCACATGTGCCGCCGCGACCTTCGCACCCGCCACCGACCGCGGCCGCTGGAGACGGTCACCGCACCCTCCTCGAGGGGCCGCTCCACGAGCCTTCGGCTCATCTCTTTCCTTCACTGGGGCCGTGCCGAGCGGCCGCGGGCCGCATGACGGCGCTCGACGACCTCAGTCGAAAAGCTGCTTCCAGGCGCCGCCGCCGGCCATGACCTCGGAGTGGCGACGGCCCCAGATCAGCCCGCCGTCTATCACCATATCCTCGCCGTTGACGAAGCCCGCCTCGTCGCTGGCGAGGTAGATCGCAGCACTGGCGATGTCGTCCGGCAGCCCCGCACGCGGAATGGCCTGAAGCTTGGCGAGCCGCGCCTTGATCCGCTCCGCGGTCGCGTCGGCCGCCGCATCCGCCATGCCCGTGGCTTTCGCAAAAATGCCGGTGGCGATCCCGCCCGGCGAGATCGAGTTCACCCGCACGCCATCCTCGCCCAGCTCCATGGCGGCGCAGCGCGTCAGATGGATCACCGCGGCCTTGGCGACCCCATAGATCAGCGACGAGGAATAGCCCGCCCGATGGCCGGCCACGGACCCGATGTTGATGATGCTGCCCGAGCCCTGCGCGCGCAGGGTCGGGGCCGCATGCTTGATGTGGGCGAGCGTGCCACGCACGTGCACGGCGAGGGCCCGGTCGAACCCATCCAGCGGCAGCGCCTCAAGGCGGCCGACCGGTGCCGGGCCCCCGGCATTGTTGACCAGCACGTCGAGGCGGCCGTGGGTGTCCAGAGCCGTCTTGATGGTGCGCTCGGCATCCTCCTCGAGGGCGACGTCGGCTTTGACGAAGGTGGCGCTGGTCGCCGCCGCAACTGCGGCGCCCTCGGCCGACCGGCGGCCGCTGAAGAGGGTGATGGCACCCTGCGCGACGAACCGCTCGACGATCCGCTTGCCGATCCCGCTCGTGCCACCCGTGACGACGGCAACCTTGCCCTCGAGCCGTCCGCTCATTCTTTTTTCCTTTGCTGGGGCTTTGCCGAGCGGATTCCTTGCGAGACCTTGCGGCTCCGCACCCGGCAGTACCATGGCTCGAGGCTTTCGGACAGCCGCCCGCGCCCGCCCTAGACCGGCCGCTCGCCCTTGATCGTGACGCGGTAGCCGGCGCGCAGGTTGGGCCAGTAGTCCCACATCGCGCGATGCTGGGTACAGCGATTGTCCCAGAACGCCACCGAATCCGGCCGCCAGCGGAAGCGGCACTGGAAGAGCGGGTTCTCCATATGCTCGAAGAGATAGCGGAGGACGCCCTCGCTCTCGTCGACCGGGATGCCGACGATGCGCGTCGTGAAGCCACGGTTGACGTAGAGCGCCTTCCTCCCGCTCACGGGATGGGTACGCACCACCGGATGCTCGGCCGAGGGATAGCTCGCGCGGTCCGGCTCGCCGATATTGGCGTAGAGGCCGCGATAGACATGCTCGCCGTCGTGGATCGCGGTGAGCCCGTCGAGATAGGCCTTCATCCGCTCCGAGAGCGCCTCCCAGGCCGCATACATGCTGGCAAAAAGCGTATCGCCGCCCTGCGGCGGGCATTCGCGGATATGCAGGATCGAGCCCATCGGCGGCTCCCGATCGCAGGACACGTCCGTATGCCATCCCTCGCCATTGGCCCGCACCGAGCTTTTGTCGGTATGGATCTTCATCAGCTCGGGCAGGCCCGGCTCGTGCGGAGCCGCCGGGTGGACATGAAGCTCCCCGAAGAGGCGCCCGAAGGCCAGATGCTGGGCCGGGGAGAGGGCCTGATCGCGAAAGAAGATGACGAGATTCTCGGTAAGCGCCCGGCGCAGCTCCACGAGCTGCTCCGGATCGATCGGGCCCGAGAGATCGACCCCCGCGATCTCGGCGCCGATCACCGGCGTCAGCCTGTCGACCTCGATGGTGCGGTAGGGCTCGTCAGGGGCGGCAGCCTGGCGGATGCGGGGCCCGCTCTTGGCATTCAGCATCTTTTCTCACTCCCTGATCGGTCCCCTATAGGCGATCCCTCGCCGCCCGATGCCCCGGGGAGGGGACGGGCTCCGCCGGCAGCTCTGGCCACCGACGGAACCCTCCAGCTCACATCACGATGTTCGTGAACTTCACGTCCAGATAGTCGAGCATGCCCTGGCGGCCGTTCTCGCGGCCGAAGCCCGAGTGCTTGACCCCGCCGAACGGCATCTCGGCCGTCGCGGCCGCCACATTGTTCACGGCGACGATGCCGGTCTTCAAGGCCTCGGCGGTCTTGTGGGCCTGCCTGCAGCGAGTTCGTGAAGACGTAGCTCGCCAGGCCCTGCGGCAGGCTGTTGGCGCGCTCGATCACCTCGTCGAAGGTCTCGAAGGTGCTCATCGGCGCTATCGGCCCGAAGGGCTCCTCGATCATGATCCGGGCATCGTCGGGCACGTCGGTGAAGACGGTGGGCTCGAAGAAGTAGCCGCGGTTCATCTCGGCCGGCCGCTTGCCGCCGGAGACGAGCTTGCCGCCGTCGGCGATCGTGTCCTCGACCATCTTCTCGGTGAACTCGAGGCGCTTGCGGTTGATGAGCGGGCCGACCTCGACGTCCGGATCGAAGCCGTTGCCGACCTTCATCTTCTGCGTCGCCGCCACGAAGTGCTCGGTGAAGGCATCCTTGTGGCTGGCATGGACATAAAAGCGCGTCGGCGAGACGCACACCTGGCCGTTGTTGCGGAACTTGCCGGTAGCGGCGATCTGCGCCGCCTTGGCCGGGTCCACGTCCTCGTGGATGATGACCGGGGCGTGGCCGCCCAGCTCCATGCTCATCCGCTTCACCGTGTCGGCAGCACGGCGCATCAGGTGCTGGCCCACCGGGATCGAGCCCGTGAAGGTGACCTTGCGGATCAGCTCGCTATCCATGCAGGTCTCGGAGATGACCTGCGGCGCTCCGGTGACGAGGTTGACGACGCCCGCGGGCACGCCCGCGTCGATGAAGCACTTGATGAGCTCGGCCACGGCACCGGTGCCTTCCTCGGCCGGGCGGCAGAGGATCGTGCAGCCCGCGGCCAGCGCCGGGGCGATCTTGCGCGCCTGCAGCACGATCGGGAAGTTCCAGGCGGTGAAGGCCGCCACCGGGCCTACCGGCTCGTAGGTCACCATGAAGCGCTGGTGCTCGTTGCGGCCCGAGAGGGTCTCGCCATAGATCCGGCGCGCCTCGTCGGCGAACCAGTCGATGCATCTCGACCGCAGCCACGACCTCGCCCCTGGACTGGGCGATCGGCTTGCCGCACTCCTGGGTCAAAAGCCGGGCGACGCTGTCGGCGCGCTCGGCCAGAAGCTGGGCCGCGCGCCGCAGGAGCTTCGAGCGCTCCCAGGCCGGCGTCCTCTTCCAGCTCTTGAAGGTCTCGGCCGTCACGTCGATGGCAGCCAGCACATCCTCGCGCTCGGCACGGGCGAACCTGCCGATCGTCTCCTCGGTCGCGGGGTCCGTCATGCTCATCGTGCCGCCGGCCCTGGCCGCACGCCACTCGCCGCCGACATAGAGGTCGACCGACATCTGATCCTGCGCCATGCGCAATGCTCTCCCTTTCAAAGAATGACGGGACTGCGTCAGAGGTGGGTCCGGCGCGGCTCGGGATCAACGATCCGGGTTGATCTCGGCCAACATGGGAGCCATGCCGGCGGTCAGGCCGCCGTCCACCACGAGATTGGCGCCGTTGACGAATGCCGCGTCGTCCGAGCCCAGGATAGGCGATGGCGGCGGCGATGTCCTCGGGCTTGCCCACCCGGCCCACCGGGTACCATTTGGCCAGCCTCTGGAACACCTCGGGATCGCGCTTCAGGCGCTCCGTCCAGGATGGGTTCTCGGTGCGGATCGTGCCGGGGCTCACGGCGTTCGCGCGGATGCCCTTGGGCCCATACTCCACCGCCACCGACTGCATCAGGTTGATGAGCCCGGCCTTGGCGGCGCTGTAGGCGGGGTTGCCGAAGGTCATGAGCCCGTTCACCGAGGCGACCGACACGATGGCGCCGCTGCCGCGCTCGACCATGCCCTCCAGCACGGCCTTCGTCATCAAAAAGACCGCGCGCAGCGTGACGGAAAGCTCGGCGTCGAAGTCGGCGATCCCGGTCGTGGCGAGGGTGGGCTTCCTCGCCCGCGCCGCATTGTTGACGAGGAGAGAAAGCGGCCCCAACGCGCGCTCGGCGTCGGCCACGAGCTTGGGGGCCGTGGCCTCCAGCGCCACGTCCGCCTCGATCGCCACACCCGTCCGACCGAGCGCCGCTATCTCCTTGACGACGGCGTGCGCCGCCTCGGCGTCGATATCGGCCACCGCGACCGCGGCACCCTCGCGCGCCAGGCGGAGCGCCGTCGCCCGGCCGATGCCCCGGCCGGCGCCGGTGACGAGCGCCGTCCTGCCGATGAAACGGCTCATGCTGCAGATCCCATCTCGTGTCTCAGATCGTGCCGAGCCTCGGCGGGGCCGGCCGGGGCGGTCTGGGCCTCCGGCGGCACGCTGTTGCCCGAGCGCTCCTGTTGCTCTTATGCTCCGCCGATACATCAGGCGCCAAGCAGGGAAAGGACGCACTCAATGACCAAGAGCCTTACGGCTCTCCTAGGCGCTGCTGCCGTGCTCGCTCTCGGCGCGGGAAGCGCTCTCGCCAAGACCGAGGTGCGGGTCGTGATCGCCCACTACAGCGACCAGACCCCGACGGTCTTCCAGGGCATCGCCAAGGATTTCGAGGCCAAGCATCCCGACATTGAGATCAAGCTCGAGGATGTCAGCTGGGACAACCTCCAGCAGCGCCTGACGACCGACATCGCCGGCGGCACGGCACCCGACATCGCCATCATCGGCACCCGCTGGCTCGTCGACTACGCCCAGCAGGGCATCGCCGAGCCCCTCGACTCCTACATCACGCCCGAGTTCAAGGCGCAGTTCATCGAGACGTTCATGGCGCCCTCGGTGATCGACGGGAAGACCTGGGGCCTGCCGGTCGCCGCCTCGGCGCGCGCCATGTACTACAACAAGGACCTGCTGGCCAAGGCCGGGGTCAAGGAGCCGCCCAAGACCTGGGACGAGCTCGAGGCCGACGCCAAGAAGGTCAAGGCCCTGGGCGGCAACGTCTACGGCTTCGGGCTGCAGGGCAAGGAGATCGAGACAGACGCCTACTGGTACTATGCGCTCTGGTCCGAGGGCGGTGAGCTCCTGGACAACAACAAGAGCGGCATCGCGAGCCCGGCCGGCGTCAAGGCCGCCACCATGTACAAGCGCTTCATCGACGAGGGCATCACCCAGCCGGGCGTCACCGACTACAACCGCCAGGACATCGAGGCGCTCTTCAAGCAGGGCAGGGCGGCGATGATCCTCTCGGGCCCATGGCTGCGCGGCCAGATCGCCAAGGAGGCGCCCAAGCTCAACTACAGCCTGGCACCCATCCCGAAGGGCACGACCCAGGCGACCTACGGCGTCACCGACAGCATCATGATGTTCCAGACCTCGAAGGTGAAGAAGGCGGCCTGGGAGTTCCTCCAGGACGGCGTCTTCACCGACAAGGGGCGCAAGGCCTTCACGATCGCCGAGGGCTTCCTGCCGGTCTTCAAGTCGATCGCCAAGGATCCCCACTTCGCGAACGACCCGCAGCTGAAAGCCTTCACCGAGATGCTGCCCTACGCCCACTTCGCGCCCTTGATCCCGAACTGGGAGCAGATGGCGGACACGACGGTCTCGGCACTCCAGAAGGTCTATCTCGGCCAGGAGAAGCCGCAGCCGGCGCTCGAGGCGGCGGCCCAGAAGATCGATGGCCTGATCAAGCAGTAGGCTCTCTCGCGCCGGCCGCTCGCAAAGGGGCGGCCGGCTTCGTCCTGGCATCCGATCGCGAACGGGAGAGCCTGCTTGGATAGGCGCCTGGCCCCACTTCTCCTCATCCTCCCCAGCCTCCTCTTCGCCTTTTGGATCATCGGCTACCCGATCTTCGACGTGACCCGGACCTCGATCCACGACGTCAACCGGTTCGGACAGGTCAAGGAGTTCGTCGGGCTCGCCAACTACACCAAGCTCCTCGCCGACCCGATCTTCCAGGGCAGCTTCTGGCGCACGCTGATCTGGACCGGCGGCGTCGTCGCCGGCACCGTCCTGCTCTCGGTGCCGATCGCGCTGATGCTGAACGACGATTTCTACGGGCGCGGGCTGGCACGGATCATCATCATGCTGCCCTGGGCCATCTCGCTCACCATGACCGCGGTGGTCTGGCGCTGGGCGCTCGATGCGCAGCACGGCATGCTGAACGCCACGCTATACCGGCTCCATCTCCTGAGCCAACCCACCAAGGCGTGGCTCGCCACCGCCGGCATCGCCTTCCCGGTCGAGATCGCGATCGGCATTCTGGTCTCGATCCCGTTCACCGTGACGATCTTCCTGGGCGGCCTGTCCTCCCTGCCGGGCGACATCTACGAGGCGGCGCGCCTCGACGGCGCCACCGCCTGGCAGCGCTTCCGCGGCCTGACGCTGCCGCTCCTCAAGCCCTTCATCAACATCGCGCTCGTGCTTGAACATCATCTACGTCTTCAACAGCTTCCCGATCATCTGGGTGCTGACCCAGGGCGATCCCGCGAACAGCACGGACATCCTGGTCACCTACCTCTACAAGCTCGCCTTCCGCTACGGGAAGATCGACGAGGCGGCGGCGATGTCGCTCGTCATGTTCGCAGCGCTTCTCGCCTTCACCATCGTCTACGCGATCCTGGCGATGCGCGGCCGGGAGGTCGAGCGATGACGCCCCGGCCCGCCGCCGCTATGCATAATGTGAGCAGGCCATTCCAGCGGAGCAGGACCATGGCGCAGATCCTGGTGCGCGACCTCGACGAGCGCGTCGTCGCGCGATTGAAGGAACGGGCGAAGGCGAGCCACCGCTCGCTGCAGGGCGAGGTGAGGGCCATTCTCGAGCGGGAGGTACGCTCCAGAATGACGCCCGAGGAGATGGAGCACATGATCGAGAAATGGCAGAGCCATTGGCAGAAGCTGGGCAAGACTTTCTCTGACAGCACCGAGATGATTCGCGAGGACCGTGACACCCGATGAGGCTCGTCGTGGATGCGAGCGTCGCGATCAAGTGGGTCCTGAGGGAGTCACTGAGCGAGAAGGCCAAGGTGGTTCGAGCGGGTCGGTACGATCTGCTGGCACCGGACCTGCTCTGGGCGGAGCTCGCCAGCATTCTCTGGAAGCAGCATCGGCGAAGGGAGCTCGAGCGGGACGTTGCGGAGGCGATGCTCGATGAGCTGCAGGCGGCGCCGATCGAGATCAGCGCGCACGAGCGGCTGCTGCCGGCCGCGCTCGAGGCTTGCCATGGATCTCGGCTGCACGCCCTACGATTGTCTCTATGTGGCCCTGGCGCTCGAGGCCCATGCGCCGCTCGTGACGGACGACCGACGGCTTCACAGGGTCATCGCCGCCTCGTCCCTCGCCGGAGCGAGCGTTCTTGTGGAGGACGTCCCGTGAGCAAGACGACCAGGAGCCTCGTCTACTGGCTGGCCCTCCTGCCCTTGATGATCATCATCCTCTTTCCCTACGCGGTCATGCTCTCGACCGCGCTCAAGCCGCAGGACGAGGTTTTCGCGTTTCCGCCGCGCTGGTTGCCCACGCGGCTCGCGTTCGACAACTTCGCGCGTATGTGGACGACGGTGCATTTCGGCACGGCGCTCCAGAACAGCCTCTTCGTCGGCGTCGCCGCCACGATCCTCTCCCTCGTGATCGCGATCCCCGCCGCCTACGCGCTCGCGCGCATGAATTTCTATGGCAAGGGCCTCTACCGGCAGTTCCTCCTCGTCACCCAGATGCTCTCACCGATCGTGCTGGTGATCGGCATCTTCCGCCTCATGGCGGCCATGCACCTGATCGACCAGCTCTGGTCGCTCGTCCTGAGCTATAGCGCCTTCAACCTCGCCTTCGCGACCTGGATGCTACAGTCCTACTTCGCGACCATCCCCAAGGAGCTCGAGGAGGCGGCCTGGATCGACGGCGCCAGCAAGCTCCAGTCGCTGCTCCGCGTCTTCCTGCCCATGGCGACGCCGGCGCTCGCCGTCACCGCCCTCCTCGTCTTCATCTACGCCTGGAACGAGTTTGTGCTGGCCCTGACGCTTCTGCGCAGCGACGAGAAGCTGACGCTGACGATGAAAATCTTCACCATGGTGGGCGGCGCCTACACGATCGACTGGAGCGTGGTGATGGCGGCGACCTTCCTCGCCACCGTGCCGGTCGCCATCGTCTTCTCCATGCTCCAGCGCTACCTCGTCCGCGGCCTCGCCCTGGGCGCCGTGAAGTAGGGCGCCCGACCGACGGGCCGCGACGCCGCAACCTGGGCTAGACCTGATCCCTGATCGCCATCTTGTCGATGACCGACCACACGTCCTTTATTCTGCGGTCGAGCAGCTCATAGAACACGTTCTCCGTGAAGGAGACCCTCTTCCCGTTCACCACGAAGCCGAACAGCTCGCCTTTGGGCGTGCAGTCGAAGCGCAGCCGGCTCGCGACGCGGGGCGGCTCGGCGATCAGCAGCTGTATGTCGAAATGAAGGTCCGGGATCGCCTCGACGTCCCGCTCCAGCATGCGCCGATAGCCGGAGAGTCCGATCGGCTGGCCGTTGTAGCGCACCTCGTCGTGAACGACCTGCCCGAGACGCGGCCAGTCCCGCCTGTTCAGGCAGGCGATGTAGTCCCGGTAGAGACCGGCAAGCTCGGCCGCATCCATGGCGATCACCCCTGCGCTTCAACGAGGCCCACGCCGTAAGCCTGCGCGTTCTGCCTGAGCCCCCAGGTCTCCGCCCGGCCGACGTCAGGCCGCGATCTGCATCAGATAATCGTCGATGGCGGCCATGGTTCGGTTTGCCACATCGTGCAGCACACGGATCGCCGTATCGAGCTCACCCTCGCCTTGCCGCATTGCCTCCTCGATGGCATGGGCGGCGTCCGACAGCGCCTGAAGCGATATGGACGCCGCGGAGCCTTTCAGCTTGTGGGCGCCGAACGCCACCCGATCGAGATCGCCGTCGCGCTTCGCCTCCTCGATCGCCTTGACCGTCTCGCGGATCGTCCCCTTCATCCTGCCGAGCAGGCTCAGCACACGCGGGCCCGCCGCCCGGATGCGGAGCGCATCGAGCTTGCCCGTATCGATCACCGGGCCGAGGGTGTTCACGGTGGAGCCATGTCTGCTGTCGGCCTCGCCGCTCGATCGGTCGGCCTCGTCCATCCCGCCCTCCTCGTCGCCGGGCGCCACCCAGTGCTGGATCGCCTTGATCAGCAGCCGCTCGTCGACAGGCTTGACCAGATGGTCGTTCATGCCGGCCGCCAGGCACGTGTCGATCTCGTGCTGCATGGCGCCGGCGGTCACGGCGATGATAGGCGTCCGCGCGTTCGGCCCGCCTCCGACGCGGATGCGACGCGCCGCTTCCGGTCCGCTCATCCGCGGCATCTGCATGTCCATCAGGATCAGGTCGTAGTGCTCGACCTGGGCCTTGTCGACCGCCTCCTGCCCGTCGACGGCGATCGTGGCACGATGCCCGGCCCGCTCCAGATAGGCCAGCATGAGCTCCTGGTTGATGTACTGGTCCTCGGCCAGGAGGATGAAGCGCGGCAAGGTCGCGCGAACGACCGGCTCCTCGGTCGCGGCCGGAGCCGTCGTCTTTGCGAAGGGCAACGCGAACCAGAAGATGCTGCCTTCGCCCAGGCGGCTGCTGGCGCCGATCCTGCCGCCCATGAGCTCGACCAGCTGGTGCGAGATCGCAAGCCCCAGGCCGGTGCCGCCGAAGCGGCGGGCGGTTCCCACGTCGGCCTGCGCGAACGGCTGGAACAGCTTCGCGAGCTCGGCCTCGGCAATGCCGATCCCTGTGTCCCGTACCTCGAAGCGCACCGTGCACTGGTCGGGCCCGTCCGCGACGACCTCGACGCGCAGCTCGACCCGGCCCTCGTCTGTGAACTTGATGGCGTTCGACAGGAGATTCAGGAGAATCTGGCGAAGCCTCGTGTCGTCGCCCTGCACCCAGTCCGCAAGATCTCCGTCCACGATCGCATCGAGCATCAGGTCCTTCTGCGATGCGATCGACACCATGATGGCGCAGGCGCCGGCGATGAGAGTGGCCAGCGACAGGGGGCCGTAGGCGAGCTCGAGCTTGCCGGCCTCGACCTTGCTGAAGTCGAGAATGTCGTTGATCACGCGCAGCAGGGTCTCGCCCGAGGCCTTGACCATCGCCAGGCGCTGGCGCTGTCGATCGGTCAGGTCCTCGCTCATCATCAGCCGAGAGAAGCCAATGATGGCGTTCATCGGCGTGCGGATCTCGTGGCTCATGTTGGCGAGGAAGAGGGATTTCGCGCGGTTGGCTTGGTCGGCCCGCAGGCGGGCCTGCTCGAGTTCGAGATTGAGCTCGCTCAAGGCAGCGTTGCGCCGCAGCACCTCGCGCTCGATCGCCTTGAGCGCGGTCACGTCGTCGAAGACCCAGAGGCGCCCGCGCACGCGCCCACCGGCGAGGGGCACGGTGGTGACGCGATAGGTGGTGGGCGGATCACCCGCCATCTCCCAGATCCAGTCGAGCGCCGTGCCGCCCCGGGCCAGCAGGGTCGAGACGCTGCGATCGACGGCGGAGGTCGGATCGACCCTTGCGAGGAGTCGCCGGAATCCATCGCGGAGCCGGGAAGGGTCCAGCTCGCCGTCGCTCACCTCCAGCATCCGGGCAGCCGGGCCGTTCACGAGCGCCGGCCCGCCGTCGTCGTCGACCAGCACGATCGCCTGCGGCACCGTCGCCATGATCGCCGCGAGGCGGATCATCGGATCCTCAGTGACCAGGGTGATGGGCGCCGCGGGGGCAAGCGCGCCCAAGGCCGCCCTCAGGCTTGTCCCGGCATCCTCGAGCCAGGCGGGCAGGACCGTTCCTGCGTCCCACCCGAGCAGCAGCCCGTCCGTGCCCTTCAGCGCGGCCAGGAGCCAGACGGCGGGCGGCGCCGGCAGATGGGCGAGCAGCGCCGAGGGGAGGCGTTTGTCCTGCCCGGCACGTGCCACCACAAGGCCTTCGGGCTCGCCGGGTCGGGGGAGGTGCAGGCTGCGGCCCGTGTCGAGCGTCGGCACGGCCGCCACGATGACGGCGCGCTCGCCCTCGGAGCCTGGCCAGGCCAGGGCCAGGACGAAGCTTGCGCCCGTCAGGTGCCGGAGGGCGGCGAGGCGATCGATCATAGGCGGCTCAGCACGCCACCTCCGGGCCGAGGAAGCTCGCGATCAGGTCGGTGATCGCGGCGGGCTCCAGCATGTGCGGCAGGTGGCCGGTGAACTCGACCTCCTGGAGCCGGGCGCCGCGGATCGCGGCCTGCATGTAGTGGGCGACGGCGGCCGGAACCGCTATGTCGGCGGTCGCCTGCACGATGAGCGTGGGCACGTCCACCTTGGGCAGCAAGTCCCGCATGTCGCTGTAGAATATAGTCCGCAGGCCGGCCTGCGCGATATCCGGCCGCATCGCCCGAAGAAACTCGGCGTACTGGGCAGCCAAGCTGGGCTCGCCGGGATTGGCTGCGACCTGCGCCGAGAAGCCTACAACCCATGATTGATAGTCCGCCGCCATGGCTGCGAGCAGCGCCTCGATGTCCGCCGGCTCGAAGCCGCCTGGATAGCCCGGGGCGTTCAGGTAGCGCGGCGACGAGCCGATCATCACGAGCTTGCGGCAACGAGCGGGTTCTGCGACGGCGGCGATCGCCGCTATCATGCCTCCGACGGAGTGCCCGACCAGTGAGAAGGGCCCCGGTACCACCTCGTCGATCAGCGCAAGGACATCGTCGGCATAGTCGTAGAGCGAGGCGTAGCGGGCGGGCGTGAAGTGATCGATGGCCGAGCGCCCCGAGCCCGCATGATCGAAGGTGACGGTTCTACGGGACGATCGGAACGTCTCGACCTGGTGCCGCCAGACCGCCTGCTCGGTGCCGAAGCCATTGAGAAAGATGATCGATTCCGGCCCGTCGCCTTCGATCGTCGCGCCGACGAGGCCGGTCATGGGTCCATGCGCAGAATTTACCATCATTGCAATGAGCCACCTGAACGCTGGCGATCGACAATCCGTGCCCGCCGCCGAATGCCCTCGACTGGATTCTCGGAAAATATGCCCAAAGTGACGCCGGTCCCAGGCGCCACCCTGCTGTCTTTCCTTACACCAGCGCGTCAAAGTTGGGAACGCCGCTGAAGCGGCAGCTTCTCTCCAAAGGACGACTTTCTCCTCATGGTAGAGACCGCAACCCCGCGCACACCTTTCGGCCGATATGGCGAGCTAGCGCATCGTGCCGGACCAATGCAGGGTGGGTCGGCAAGATGCCGGGCTCTGATAGCTGAAGAAGAGATCGAGAAGACATAATGCTAACTATCAGTAGAAAATCTCAGAATGACGATCTACGTGGAACGTTGGGGAATGAGGTGATCCTGGCCGCGGCGGGGAATGACAGGCTCGGTGACGGTAAGGGGGCGCTCCAGCTCGATACGCGGGAGAACTGTTACTATGTTGCCGGCAATGATTCTCTTGAAGGTCGGTCTGGCAATGTCGAGTTCATCTTGAACGTCACGGGGGTCCCCAATCACGACCGCGGCTACGGCGGACGGGCAGCGACACCTTCATCTACAGCCTGGGCAGTGACCTGAATGTCGACATCTATGGCGTCGATGTGCGGGCATCGGGCCAGGATGGCGTCAGTCTATTCGCACAGCATCGTGCCGGGCACGGTCGATCGCCTGATCGTCCACGGCGTCGATCACCTGACCCGGGCCGACTTCGTGTCCGCCCAGGATCCGCCCTATATTCTGCAGGGCACGGACGGCAACGACCACATCGCCGGCAACCTTCTAGACAACACGATCTACGGTGGGGCGACAACGACGCGTTTCTGTTTCGGCTTACCGAGGCGGATCCCCATGGCACCGGGCAGCTCGTCGTGATGGACTTCGCCAAGGGTCAGAACAAGCTCGCCTTCGAGGTGCAGGGCGCCGGCTCGAGCGAGAAGCAGGGCACGTTCGCCATGTTCGACAGCAGCCATAATGGCGACGCGCATGTCAGGGTGCGGTCCCAATGTCCTGCTCGCCCCCGAGGCGCATGCGCCGGCCGCCGACCAGACGGTCATCGTCTGGGGGCCAGACCGGCCTCACGGCGAGCGGTTTCTCATTCACCTCGATCGGCGCTTCCCGGGTAGCGTCCCCGGCGGTCACGGTCGTCGGCTCGCTCGTCGCGACCGCATCCCCCGCGGCCACTCCACTGTCGCGTAGCGCCCTTCCTCGAGCGGCCGGAAGCGGCGCGGCGGTCGGCGCAAGGAGTCGCGCGGGGTGGATGCGGCTCAGGCCGAGCCGGCGAAAATGTCGTTCAGCTTCCTGCCGGGCGCCGCCCCGGCCAGGCCGTCGAACGAGCCTGCCTTCATCCGCTCGGCCGCCGCCAGCACCGCCCCCCAGGCGACCCTGGCGAGCGAGCCGCCGATGCTGATCCGCCGCACGCCGAGCTCGCCAAGCTCCGCCACGTTGAGCCCCCCGCCCAGGACCAAAACGTTGAGCGGCTTGGGCGCCACCGCCTTTACCATCGCCCGAATGTCGTCCTTCTCGCGCACGCCCGGCGCGTAGAGACAGTCGGCCCCCGCCTCGGCGAAGGCGACGAGCCTGTCGATGGCCTCGCTCAAGGACTGGCTGCCCAAAAGCCCCTCGGTGCGGGCCACGAGGATGACATCCTCGCCCGAGCGGTCGATGGCCGCCCGGGCAGCGCGGATGCGCTCGACGGCGAGGGCGGTCTCATAGAGGTCCGACGGGACATCGATGTCGCGGTCCTCGATCGAGAGGCCGGCCACGCCCGTCTCGATGGCGAGGCCGACATTCGTCGCGATCCCTTCCGGGTCGGACGCGAAGCCCGACTCGAAATCCGCGTTCACGGGCAGGTCGACCGCGGCGCAAAGTGACGAAAGATGCGCCAGGACGTCGTCGCGCGTCACGCCATAGTCGGGGCGGCCCGTCGTCCAGGCATAGCCCGAGCTTGTCGAGGCGAGGGCCGGAAAGCCCAGATGCTGCAGCAGCCGGGCACTGCCCACATCCCAGGGGTTGGGCAGCACGAAGCAGCCTTCCTGGTGCAGCGCCCGGAAGGCTGCACGCTTCTCGGCAACGGAACGGGTCATCGGCACCTCGCCTCGACGGTCTTCAGCCTCGCATCCCGAGGGATGTCACTCGGCGGCGGCCGCGTGCCGCACGGGCAGCTTCCAGTCGGGCCGCACGAAATGGCAGGTGTAGCCCCAGGGCTGGCGCAGGAGATAGTCCTGGTGCTCGGGCTCGGCCTCCCAGAAGTCGCCGGCCTGCGCCACCTCGGTCACGACCTTGCCCGGCCACAGCCCCGACGCGTCGACGTCGGCGATGGTGTCCAGAGCAACCTGCTTCTGCTCGTCGCTGGTGTAGAAGATCGCCGACCGATAGCTGGTCCCCCGATCGTTGCCCTGGCGGTTCGGCGTGCTGGGATCGTGAATCTGAAAAAGAGCTCCAGCAGCCTGCGGAAGCTGATCCGCGCCGGATCGAAGATGATCTCGATCGCCTCGGCGTGGGTGCCGTGGTTGCGGTAGGTGGCGTTTTTCACATCGCCACCCGAGTAGCCCACCCGCGTCCGCAGCACGCCCTCGTAGCGGCGAATCAGGTCCTGCATGCCCCAGAAGCAGCCGCCGGCCAGAACCGCGCGTTCCTCGGTCATCAGATATCCTCCACCTGGTCCAGATAGTCTCCGTAGCCCTCGGCCTCCATCTCGTCACGCGGGATGAAGCGCAGCGAGGCGGAGTTGATGCAGTAGCGCAGCCCGCCCCGATCCGGCGGGCCGTCGGGGAAGACGTGGCCGAGATGGCTGTCGCCATGCATCGAGCGCACCTCGATGCGGATCATGCCGTGCGAGCTGTCCTTCAGCTCGTTGACGTTGGCGGGCTCGATGGGCTTCGTGAAGCTCGGCCAGCCGCAGCCCGACTCGAACTTGTCCGACGAGGCAAAAAGCGGCTCGCCCGACACGATGTCGACGTAGATGCCCGGCTCCTTGTTGTAGAGCAGCTCGCCCGTGCCGGGGCGCTCGGTGCCGCTCTGCTGGGTCACGCGATACTGCTCGGGCGAGAGCTTCGCGATGGCCTCGGGATCCTTTTTGAACGCTTGCATCATCCTCTCCTGCACAGCCGACCGGCCCTTCACGGATAGATGGTTAAGACGGCCGGCTCGCTCCAGCCCAGATGGGAGCATCGCGCGCCGACGCAATGTCGGGATCGTGCACGGTCGCGCGAGCGGCCCTGGCGGATGTCTCGGTCACGCGATGCCGCGACCGGCCAGAAAGCGCCTGATCTCTTGAGCGATCTCTCCTGCGTGCGTCTCGAGGGCGAAGTGGCCGGTATCGAGAAAGCGCACAAGGGCGTCTGGGACGTCTCGCCTGTAGGCCTCGGCACCGGGCGGCAGGAAGAAGGGATCGTTCTCGCCCCAGATCGCCAGAAGCGGCGGCCGGCGCTCGCGGAAGTAGGCCTGGAAGGCCGGATAGAGGGCGACGTTGCTGCGATAGTCCAAGAAGAGGTCGAGCTGCGCCTCGTCCGCTTCCGGTCGGGAGAGATAGTAGGAATCGAGCGCCGAGCCGTCCGGCGACACGAGCGACGGGTCGGGCACGCCGTGCACATATTGCCAGCGCACGGATTCGGGCTTCAGGAATTCCCGTAGCGCTTGGCGGTTCTCATCCGTGGGCTCGCGCCAGTAGCGCTGGGTCGCGCTCCAGCCCTCGCTGAGACCTTCCTCGTAGGCATTGCCGTTCTGCGAGATGATGGCGGTGATCCGCTGCGGATGCGCCAGCGCCAGGCGCAGCCCGGTGGGAGCGCCATAGTCGAAGATGTAGAGGGCGAAGCGCTCCAACCCGACGAGCTCGGTGAAGCGGCCGATCACCTGGGCGAGCGCATCGAAGGTGTAGCTGAACGTGGCGCGAGGGGGCAGCGCCGTGCGGCCGAAACCTGGAAGGTCGGGCGCCACGAGATGATAGCGGTCGGAGAGCAACGGGATCAGGTCGCGGAACATATGGCTCGAGGTGGGAAAGCCGTGCAGCAGCAGGAGCGTGGGCGCGTCGGCGCTGCCGGCCTCGCGATAGAACACCTCGAGCCCGTCGACGTCGACCGTCCGGAAGGTTGGGGCGCTCATGTGAATGCTCCCGTGGCCTGGCCCGACGGGATCGTCGGGCTCTCTGCCGTGAGGTAGCCGGTGACGGATGACCCAATAACCTCGCATCGGCGAGAGGCACGCTCTCGAGAAACGAGAGGAACCAGGCGAAAGACGAGAGGAGCTAGGCGGGCTCGACCGTCACGGCCAGGACCTCGTGGTCCGAGATTGCGACCCCTTCCGCGTCGGTGGCGGGAACGATCGCCGGCGCCGAGCAGCGCAGCCCGCGACTGAGGAACCAGTCGATCTTGCCGAAGGGCGGGGCCGGCGTGCCATCCGGCCGCGTGCGCTGGGTGGGCGCGCCCGCCACGTTGCAGTCTCGCCAGTCATACCCACGCTCCTCCAGCAGAGAAAACATGGGCTCGTAGCGGACCGGGTCGACGAGGCGGCGCGGATCCTCCGCCAGGGCCTGCGCCTGCAGCGCCAGCCGCTCGGGCTTGGCGATATCGAAGGTGTTGGTGTTGAGATCGCCGCCGATCAGCACGGGCCGGCCGGGCGCGAAGTCGTCGATCGCGTCGAGCATGGTCCGGGTCTGCTCCAGGCGGTCCTCGGGCCCGGTGTGGCTCTCATAGTGCACCGCCACCAGCAGGACAGGCCGCCCCATGACCAGAAGCTCGGCCATCACGGCGATGCGCCCGCCGATCCGCCGCTCGTCCAGCCTGCCGTCGAACCACCGGCCGCTGGTCTCGAGCCGCAGCAGCGCTGGCCGCAGCAGCGGATGCGCCGAGAGCAGCCCGCCCCCGTGCAGCCCGTGCTCGTTTCTGTCGTTTGCGTGCCAGCGCCGCTCGCGCGCGTCGCCCAGCCCTAGCTCGACGAACTCGACGCCGAAGACGTAACCGGCACCCACGGCCCGGGCGAGGTCCTGCAGCGTGTGCCGGTTGCCCGAGCGGGCCATCCCGAGATCGAGCTCGGCCAGCAGCAGCGCATCCGCCCCCAGGCTGCGCACAAGGCGCGCCGAAGCCTCGCCATACTTCAGCCGCTCGGCATTCCAGAAGGCGATGCGCGCCGGCCGCGTCAGCGGCTCCGCTGGCTCGGGAGGTGAAGAGACCTCGAGCGCGTGGAGGGCGGGCAGGGCGCCCAGCGCCTCGGCATGCTGCGCGGGGCCTGCCGGCCGGCCCGACAGCTCCGCGCGCAGCGCCGCCGAGGGTGCCTCGATCGCCTCCACCGTGGCCAGGGTCAGCACGCCATCAGCTCCTCGATCATCGGGCCGATCGTCTCCGGGTCGTTGGTCGTGATCTGGTCGCAGCCGAGCGCCAAAAGCGCCCTCAGCGTCGCCTCGAGGCCGGACGTCGTCGGGTCGAGCGTCCAGGCATCCACCTCCGCACCTTCGCGCCTCGACGAGCGCCACGAGATCGACGCCGTAGCGGAGCGCCGCCAGCACCAGACTCGCCTCGAGATAGTAGATGCCCGCACCGGGCGCCGTCGCCAGCATCCTCTCCGCGATGTGCGCGGAATCCCGCCGCATCCTCGGGCAACCCGCCGCGATAGAAGGCCGAGCGGGATCGAACCCGAAACGCAGCCCGGGTGCCGCCCGCACCAGCCGCTGCACGGGCTCCCACTCGGTCCCGCTGACGACGAACCGCCCGGCGTCGTCGCCCAGCAGTGCCGCGAGGCTCGCGACCTCCGCATCGCTCAGCCGGTCGCCCGGCTCCTTCATGTCGATCTGGACGAGCCCGCCATCATCGTTCGCCACCGACCGCACGGCTTCGACCACCTCGTCGAAAAAGAGCGGCGGCTCGTCCAACGGCTCGCCCGCATTGCCGCGCTGCCGGAGCTTCTCGATGGCGGCGCGCGTGGCCTCCCGCACCGGCCCGCGGCCCGTCGTCTCGCGATCGAGCGTCTGGTCGTGGATGCAGAGAAAATCCCCGTCACCCGTCACGACCAGGTCGATCTCGATCGCCGCCCCGGCCTCGAGCGCCGGCCGGAGATTGCCGCGGGCGAAGGATGAATCGCCGGCCCTGCGCCTGAGCCGGTGCCATTTCAGCCGAGGCGCTTTTCGCGTCGTCGTCATGGCGTCTCCGCCAGCGCCACCTGCTCCAGCCGGCGCCCGCTCGTCTTGTCGAACAGCATGCCCGACGACAACGAGAAGGAAAGCTGGTCGCCGAGGCCGAAGCGGGGCGTGGCGCCTGCCGCCAGCGCGCGCAGCAGGCCGAAGGGCGTGTCGAGGACATAGAGCGTCTCGCGACCGAGCGGCTCGATCTCCTCGACCCGGCCGGCCAGGGCACCTTCGCCGAGGCGGACCGTCTCGGGCCGGAGGCCGAGCACGATCGGCCCGTCCTTGGCCGGGCCGGCGAGGGGCAGGCTCGTCTGGTCGATGCGCACTTGGCCGCCGCCGGCCACGCCGTCGATCAGGTTGATGGGCGGGGAGCCGATGAAGCTCGCGACGAAGAGGCTGTTCGGCCGGTGATAGAGGTCGTCGGCATGGCCCACCTGCTCGATGCGGCCGCGGCTCATGCAGACGATGCGGTCGGCCATCGTCGTGGCCTCCGTCTGGTCGTGGGTCACGAGGATGGTCGTGACGGCGAGCCGGCGCTGCAGCCGGCGGATTTCCGAGCGCATCGTGAGCCTGAGGCTCGCGTCCAGGTTTGAGAGCGGCTCGTCGAGGAGGAGGAGCTGGGGCTCCTTGACCAGGGCCCGGGCCAGCGCCACCCGCTGCTGCTGGCCGCCCGACATCTCCGAGGGCTTCCGGTCCAAAAGCTCGCCGATGCGGACCAGCTCGGCCGTCGCCTCGGCCCGCCGCCGCGCCTCGGCCTTGGCCACGCCCTTGAAGCGCAGCGGGAACATGACGTTCTCGCGCGCGGTCATGTGCGGGTAGAGCGCGTAGGACTGGAAGACGATGCCGATGTTTCTGTCCTTTGCCTCGACATCGTTGACCACGGCGTCGTCGAAGCGGATCTCGCCGCCCGAGGGCGCGTAGATGCCGGCCAGCATGAAGAGCGTCGTCGACTTGCCGCAACCCGAGGGCCCGAGGATGGCGATGATCTCGCCGTCGCCGATGGCGAGGTCGGTCGGCTCGACCGCGACCACGTCGCCCCAGCGTTTGGCCAGCCCCTTGAGCTCGACGCGCGCCATGGATCAGGACTCCCGCATCGGGCTCAACCCTTGATTCCGCCCAAGGTCATCTGGGTCAGGTATTTCTGGGTCGCGATATAGAGCACCAGGGCCGGCAGCAGGTACATCAGGCCCACGGCGGTGACGATGCCGTAGTCCACGCCCATGATGTCCTGCGACACGTAGAACAGATAAAGGCTCATGACCCAGTTGCTCTTGCCGATCAGAAGCGTGCGGACGAAGACATAGTCCTCCCAGCCGCGCAGGAAGGCGAAGATGCCCGACCGCCAGCATGCCGAAGCGGACCTGCGGCAGCACGATGAGGACAAAAACCTGGCGGCGCGAGGCGCCGTCGGTCATGGCGCTCATCTCGATGTCCCAGGGCACCGCGTCGAAGAAGCCCTTCATGATGAAGATCGCGAAGGGCAGCTCGAGCGTCGCCACCACGAGGATCACGCCGAACAGGGTGTCGAGCAGCCCGGTCCAGTACATCAGAAGAAAAATCGGGATGACGAGGGTCATCGCCGGGAACGAGTAGAGCACGAGCAGGCTCTTCAGGAGACCGGCCCGGCCGGCGAAGGCGAAGCGCGACAGGTAGTAGCCGGCGAGGGTCGCCACGAGGACGACGATGACCATCACCGAGACGGCGAGGATCAGCGAGTTGGCGAACGCGTCCCAGACGTTGGGGAACTGCAGCCCGGCGCCGGTCGGGCGATCCTTGATCGTGTCGCTGAAGGCGGGATTCCACAAGAACCGCCAGTTGTCGAGGTGCAGGCTGGGGCCGATCCAGATGGCGAGCGCTGCCAGGGCGATCACAAGGAGGGCGAGCCGCGCTCGGCGGCGTGCTGCCGGGTTCGCGCAGATCGGCCCGAGCAAGGCCCAGATCAGCACTGCCGGTGCCACCACGGCGAGCGTGCGCCAGAGGACAACGGTGTCCGTTCCGCCACGCGCCGAGAAGGCGAGGGTGACGAGCCAGAAATAGGGAATGATGATGGGCAGCGAGGCCAGGGTGAGGAAGCCGTAGAGAAAGCCGGTGCTCCACTGCCGCCGCCGCCGGCTCCGCTGCACGACGCGGGCCCAGTCCTCCGTCCGGACTGTGGTCGTGGCCATTACTGGACCTCGATCCGCGGCCGCTGGAGGAGCGAGCGCATGTCCATGAAGCGCCAGAGCGCGAGGGAGGAGACGATGCCGATCAGGACGAGCCCCAGCGCCAGGGCGGCACCATAGGCGTACTGCCCGTTCCCGAAGGCGCGCTTGTAGACGTAAAGGGCATAGACGGTGGTGTCGTAGAAGGGGCCACCGTCGGTAACGAGCCAGATGTACTCGAAGCTCACCAAGAGGGCGAGCGTCTGGAACACCGTGATGAAGGACAGTGGCCAGCGGATCGCGGGCAGGACCACGTGGCGGATGACGGCAAGGCCGCCGGCGCCGTCGACCCGGGCCGCGTAGAAAAGATGCTCCGGGATTGCCCTGATGGCGCTCGTCAGGATGATCATGCCGAGCGACGCGCCGATGAAGCCGTTGAGGACGATGATCAGCACCAGAGGCGCCTGGTTCATGAAATCCAGGCGGGGCAGGCCGACCAGACCCAGGAACTGGTTGATCAGGCCCGACGGCGTGGGCGAGATCGCCCATTTCCAGAGCAGCGCATAGACGACCGAGGGGCTCATCCGCGGCAGGAGCCAGATCGCCCTGAAAAACGCCCCGCCCTTGGGCGGCAGGGAGGTCGTGGTCACGGCCAGGACCAGCGCGAAGCTCGTGTTGAAGATGAGGAGCGTGCCGACGACGTAGAGCAGCGTCGTCGTCAGCACGTGCCCGAGCAGCCGGTCGCCGGTCAGCATCCGTTCGAAATTGTGGAGCGTGAGACCCGTGACCTTGAGGTTCCGGCCCATGTCGGTGAACGCAAGGCCGATGTTCAAAAGGACCGGCAGCAGGAAGAAGAGCGCCAGCAGCAGCACCGCCGGTCCGAGGAAGATCGCCATGTTGGTCCGGCGGCGCCGCACCGCGCGGGCGGCGAGGTCGCTCATCGGGCGTGGTCGCCCCGGAGCGGCTGGCGCTCCGGGGCAGAGGCCAGGCTCACTCGACGATCTCGAGCTGGTCGCCGATCTCGCTCTGCAGCTCGTCCTGGAGGAACGCTACGGCGTCCTGGGGTGAGAGCCGGCCGGTCTCGACGCCCTGCAGCGCCTTGAAGAGGACCGCGTTGTACTTGGCGAAGTCCGGGTGGCTCGGCATGAAGGTCGTGTCGGGCAGCATCTCCGAGGCGAGCGCCAGCGGCCAGACGCTCTTGTAGAGCGGGCATGGATTTCGCGCCGTTCAGCACCGAGAGGTGATAGCTGCCGACGGCGTGGGCCACGTTGTAGTAGGGCAGGGTGGCGATCGCCACGAGCTGAGCCGCCAGGTCGGCGTGCGGCGACTTGGGATTCACCACGTAGACGATCGGATGGGAGAGATTGGTGGGCTTGCCGCCCTTCTCGCCCGCCGGCATCGGAATCCAGCCGATCTTGTGGAAATAGCCCTCCTCGTCGGTCGGCCAGGTGGCGCCGTTATGGTCGCCGAGCTGCCAGCTCATCGTCCAGATGCCGTGATGGTAGGCGAAGGCGCGCCCCTGCTTGAACGCGTTTTGGATGTCGTCCCAGGACATCGCCGTGTTGTCGGGCGGCGTCGCGTTGTTGCGGGCCATCCAGTTGAACCACTCGAGCGCCTTCTCCATCGGCTTGACCTGGAGGAGAAGCTTGCCGGTCTTGGGGTCCTGCCACTGCACGCCGAAGGCGGCGAAGGACATCAGATAGTCGGGCCCGACATTGGGCCGGTGCAGCTGGCCGAGCTTGGCCCCACCCTTGTCGACCACCTCCTTGACGAGCTCGCCCCAGTCCGCGGCGGTGAGCTCGCCGCTCGCGACCTTGGTGGGGATGTTGTCGATGAACTCCTCGGACTTGCCGATCTTCCGCAGCATGTCCTTGTTGTAGAAGATCATGCGGACCTCGGTGTCCTGCGGGATCGCGTAGATCTTCCCTTGATACTTCGTGGCGTTCCACAAGACCGGAACGACATCGCCGAAAGCCCACTGGTTGTCGGCGACGACCTTGTCGAGATCCATCGCGTAGCCGTTGCGGGCGAACTCGCCGATCCACTCGTGCGCGGCCACGTAGATGTCGGGGCCCTTGTTCACCGCGAAGGCCTTCAGCAGCGTCAGCGCGTCGGTATCGAACCCGTCGGCATTGTCCTCGTACACCTCGACCTTGACCCGCTTGTCGGAGCCGGCCGCCGCCAGCATCGCGTTGAGCTGCTTGCCCGCGGCGACGATGTTGCCACTCCGGAGGGGGCCGGAGCGGTCGGCCCAGGCCCACATCTTGATCGTCACATCCTCGGCCTGCGCCGCTGCAAAGGATGCACCAAGCACGATGGCGCCTAGCGCGGCGGCTGCCGCCAGGCGGGTGAAGCGCCTCATTCGGTTGTCTCCTGCTCATTGGGCGCAGGACCAGCGGTCGCCGCGCCGGCACGTCCGATGGGCCTCCCACCTATCGGACTGTTGTGGCAATCTGATGGCAGACACGTGCGTGGCGGTCAACGCGTGTCACAAAACTGTCATGAAGAAGCCGCAGAGCGCCGAGCTGCGACAGCGGGGAAAACGATGAGCGTCTTTGAGGATCTCGGCGTACGGCCGATCGTCAACGCGAAGGGGCCGGCGACGCGGCTGTCGGGCGGCGTGATGCGGCCCGAGGTGGCGGCCGCCATGGCCGAGGCGACCTCTCTTTGTGTCGACATGCTGGAGCTACAGGCCCGTGCCTCGGGGATCATCGCAGAGCACACCGGCGCCGAGGCAGGGCTTGTCACGAACGGGGCGGCGGCAGGCCTCCTGCTTGGCACCGCCGCATGCATCACCGGGCTCGACCCGGCCGCGATGGCGCGCCTGCCGGACCTGCGTGGCCTCAAGGACGAGGTCGTGATGGTCAGGAGCCAGCGCAACCAGTACGACCACGCCATCCGCGCCACCGGTGCCCGGATCGTCGAGGTCGGGCTCGCCGACCGCTATGCCGGTGCCGGCGTGCGCGACGCCGAGCCCTGGGAGATCGAGGTCGCGATCGGCGAGCGCACCGCCGCCGTCCACTATGTGGCCGACGCGGACAGCCGGCCGGCGCTCGAGGCGGTGGTCGAGGTGGCCCACGCCCACAAGATCCCGGTCGTCGTGGATGCGGCGGCCCAGCTGCCTCCAGCCACCAATCTGCAGCGCTTCGTCGCCACGGGTGCCGATCTCGTCGCCTTCAGCGGCGGCAAGGTGATCGGCGGCCCGCAGGCGAGCGGCATCCTCTGCGGCCGGCGCGACCTCATCGCCGCGGCGGCGCTGCAGATGCTGGACATGGACTATCCGGAGGCCGCCTTCCGCCCGCCGTCGGCCTTCATCGACCGCCAGCTCTTGAGAGGCCTGCCGCCGCACGGCATCGGCCGCAGCGCCAAGGTCGGCAAGGAGCAGGTTGTGGGGCTTCTGACCGCGCTGCAGCTCTTCGCGGCCGAGGGCGACGAGGCGCGCACGGCCCGCTGGCTGGCCTTGCTCGAGGAGGTCCAGAGCACCGCGAGGGCGCTTTCCGGTGCCACGCTCACCCTGCGCGCCGAGGACCTGGTGCCGAGCTTGGTGGTCGAGCCCCACACGCGCCGGCTGCCCGCGGCGGAGCTCTACCGTCAGCTCGTCGCGGGCGAGCCCGCCATCCATCTCGACCCGGCCGAGCTCGCGGCCGGTCGCCTGCGGGTCAACCCGATCTGCATGCGACCGGCCGACGTGCCCGTCCTCGCGCGCCGGCTGAAAGAGCTTCTTGACTGAGCGGGGGCCGGTAAGGTCGCTTTCTCCTTGCGCGGCCCGATTGGCCTGTGCTGCTTTGGATGCGTCGCAAGAAGAAGCCCGGCGAGCCCTCTTGGGCCCTCACAGAAGGAGCGGATAAGCATGAGCGAGAAAGATCTCGAGAGCGGTGGGGTCAGCCGTCGCTCGCTGATGGGAGCCGGTGCCGCCGTGGGTGCTGTTGCCGGAGCCGCAGCCTCGCTGCTGCTTCCCTCGAAGGCCCAGGCCCAGCTGGTCGACGCCTCGAAGAGCAAGCTGCATCAGGTTCTCGATCGTGGACATCTCATCGTCGGCACGGGCTCGACCAACCCGCCCTGGCACTTCGAGGACGAGAGCGGCAAGCTCGTCGGCATGGACATCGACCTCGCCCATCTGATCGCGAAGAACCTCTTCGATGATCCGGAGAAGGTCGAGTTCGTACAGCAGGGCTCCGACGCGCGCATCCCCAGCCTGATCACCGACAAGGTCGACGTGATCTGCCAGTGGATGACGATCACGCCCGGCCGCGCCCAGCAGGTCGAGTTCACGATCCCCTACTACCGCGAAGGCATCGGCCTGCTGCATGATGGCCGACAACGGCAAGTACAAGACGTTCGATCAGCTGCTCGCGGCCGGCTCCGGGGTCACGGTGGGGGCCATGCAGAACGTCTTCATCGAGGACTGGATCCACGCCGGGCTGCCGCAGGCCAAGGTCGACCAGTTCGACAGCCCCGACACGACGCTCCAGGCGCTGAACGCCGGCCGCATCGACGCCTATCAGGCGGACCAGTCGGCGATGCGCTGGCTGATGGCCCAGAATCCCGGCCGCTACATCGACGCCGGCTATGGCTGGATGCCCAACTCCTACGCCTCGGCCGTGAAGCCCGGCGACCAGGTCTGGCTCAACTGGGTCAACACGGTCTACAAGGAGGGCATGATGGGGGTCGACTTCGACACCTTCAAAGCCTCCTACAAGAAGTGGTTCGGCATCGACCTGGCGACGCCGAAGGTGGGCTTCCCGACCGAGTTCTCCTGAGCCGATCAGCGGGGCGACGGACGAAGCCGACCCTCTCGGGAGCGGGGCCTCTTGATCCAGTATCAGTTCAACTGGTCGGTCATCTGGCGCAATGCCGACAAGCTGATCGAGGCCCTTCTCCTGGGCCTCGGCCTCGCCGTCGTCTCGCTCATCATCGGCTCGCTGCTCGGGCTGCTCCTGGCCTATGGGCGCACCTCGAAGATCGGCTGGCTCGACTGGCTCGTTTGGGTCTATGTCGAGCTGATGCGGTGCACGCCGCTGCTGCTCATCATCTTCTTCGTCTATCTGGGCCTGCCCGAGCTCGGCATCCGCTCGCTCGACAAGATCCAGTCCTTCATCCTGACGCTCTCGATCTATTCCGCGGCCTACATGTGCGAGGTGTTCCGCGCCGGCCTGGCCTCGATCCCCGCCCAGTATCAGGACGCCGCCAAGGCGATCGGCCTCAGGCCCGTGCAGCGCCAGCTCTGGGTCGTCCTGCCGGTGATGTTCCGCATCACGCTGCCCTCGATCAGCAACAACCTGATCTCGCTCTTCAAGGACACCTCGCTCGCGGCGGCGATCGCCGTCCCTGAGCTCACCTTCACGGCCCGGCAGATCAACGCCAACACCTTCCGCGTCATGGAGGTCTGGATCACGGCGAGCGCCCTTTATCTCGTCACCTGCTACGCCATCGCGCTGGCGCTCCGCGCCGTCGAGCGCCGCTACGCGTCGATCCGCTAGGCCAGGGGCAGCAGGAACAGTGCACCGCACCTTCTGGCATGAGATCTGGGTCGCGCGCTACTCGCTGCTCGAGGGCCTTTGGGCCACCACCCAGATCTCCGTCATCGTCATCGTCGTCGGCGTCGTCCTGGGCGTGCTGGGCGGCTTCGTCCTCGTCTATGGCTGGCGCCCCGCGCGGTGGCTGATGCGCGCCTATGTCGACATCATGCGCGGCATCCCGGTGCTGGTGCTGATCCTCTTCTGGTACTACGGGCTCGCCCTCTTCAAGATCAACATCTCGGCCTTTTGGGCCGGCGTGATAGCGCTCGGCGGCTTCTGCACCGCCCACATGGCGGAGACCATGCGCGGCGCCATCGGATCGCTGCCGCAGGGGCAGACCGAGGCCGCCATGGCGATCGGGCTCCATTTCCGCCAGCGGCTGCGCTACGTCATCCTGCCGCTGGCGCTGCGCCGCATCCTGCCGCCCTCGATCAACACCGCGGTCGAGATGGTCAAGGCGACGACGCTGCTCTCGATCATCGGCGTCGTCGAGCTGCTCCTCGCCACCCAGCAGGCGGTCGCCCGCAACTACATGATCATCCAGTTCTATCTCGCGGCGACCTTCGTCTACTTCATCCTCAACTTCATCATCGCCCAGCTCGGGTCACGGCTCGAGCGCCGCTTCGCCCACTTCAGATACTGAGGCCCATGCCCGAGCCCCTCCTCCACGCCAGCAACATCCACAAGCGCTTCGGCGAGACCGAGGTCCTCAAGGGCATCGACATGGACGTCGAGCAGGGCGAGGTCGTGGCCCTGATCGGCGCCTCGGGCTCGGGCAAGACGACCTTCCTGCGCTGCGTCAACCTGCTCGAGGAGTTCCAGGAGGGCGAGATCGACGTCGACGGCGAGCCCATCGGCTACCGCATGGTCGGCAAGCGTCGTCGTCGCCTGAGCGAGCGCGCGGTCTCGGCCCAGCGCGCCACGATCGGCATGGTCTTCCAGCAGTTCAACCTCTTCCCCCACATGACCGCGCTGGGCAACGTCATGCTCGGCCTCACCAAGGTGCAGGGAAAGGACAAGGCCGAGGCCAAGGCGATCGCCGAGCGCTGGCTCGACCGCGTGGGCCTGGGCGAGCGCCGCGACCACTACCCCTACCAGCTCTCGGGCGGCCAACAACAAAGGGTCGCCATCGCCCGCGCGGTCGCCATGGAGCCCAAGCTCATCCTGTTCGACGAGGTGACCTCGGCCCTCGACCCCGAGCTCGTGGCCGAGGTGCTGGGTGTCATGCAGGACCTGGCCAAAAGCGGCATGACCATGCTCGTCGTCAGCCACGAGATGCTTTTCGTCCGTGAGGTCGCCCACCGCGTCGTCTTCATGGACCAGGGCCGCATCGCCCAGCAGGGCCCCCCCGAGGAGCTCTTCAAGAACGTCGAATCCGAGCGCCTCAAAGCCTTCCTCGGCCGCTTCCACGGCGTCTTCGCCTGAGGGGGCATTCCGCACGCCTCCCGGCTGGCGTAGCCTCGTGACAAAAGGAGAGGCAGCCGATGCGCCGTGACATCGCGTTCGAGGCCGAGGGCGCCACGCTCCGCGGCTGGCTCTATCTGCCCGAGGATACGACCGCGCCGTCGCCCGTCGTCGTGATGGCGCACGGCTTCACCGGCGTGAAGGAGCAGTATCTCGACCGCTACGCCGAGGTTTTCGCCGCCGCCGGCCTCGCAGCGCTCGTCTTCGACAATCGCAACTTCGGCGCCAGCGACGGTCTGCCCCGCCAGGAGATCGACCCGGTCCAACAGGTGCGCGACTACCGCCATGCCATCACCTACGCGCGGACGCTGCCCGAGCTCGATCGCAACCGCGTCGGCGCCTGGGGCAGCAGCTACAGCGGCGGCCATGTCCTCATGCTGGCCTCGATCGATCGGCGTGTGCGCTGCGTCGTGGCCCAGGTGCCGACCATCTCGGGCTCGGCCGCGTCGCTGCGCCGCCTCCGCCCCGACCTCGTGCCGGCCCTGCTCGCCGCCTTCGACGCCGACCGCGACGCCCGCTTCGCCGGTGCTCCGCCCAAAATGATCCCAGTCGTCGCCGACGACGCTACCAAGCCGTGCGCGCTGGCGGGTGCCGACTCCTGGGAGTTCTTCACCGCCACGCAGGGCTTCGCCCCCTCCTGGCGCAACGAGGTCACGCTCAAAAGCGGCGAGATGGCGCGCGAGTACGATCCCGGCGCCGGCATCGCGCGCATCAGCCCGACGCCGCTCTTGATGGTGGTGGCGACGCAGGACACGCTCTCGCCCACCGACCTCGCCCTCGACGCCTACAACCGCGCCCTCGAGCCAAAAAGGCTCGTCCTGGTCCCCGGCGGCCACTTCGAGCCCTACACCGGCCAGGGCTTCGCGATCTCGAGCGGGGCCGCCCGCGACTGGCTCGTCCGCCACCTCCTGTGAGGGACGCCAGCACGGCAGGAGGCTGATGAGCTTTTTCTACTTCGCCTACGGCTCGAACATGCTGACCGAGCGCCTCCGGCGACGCTGCCCGAGCGCCCGACCGCTCGGTACGGCCTCGGCGCCGGGCTTTTCCATCCGCTTCGTCAAGCGCGGCGCCGACGGCTCGGGCAAGGCGACGCTCGTGAGCCTCGGGGACGACGAGCCCGTGGCCCATGGCGTCCTTTTCGAGATCGCCCGCGACGACCTCCCGAGCCTCGATCGCGCCGAGGGCAATCTCTACCGGCGCGACGATCTTTTTTCAGTCCTGCAGCGCCGACAGCGCGCTGCTGATCGCGAGCACCTACCGCGCCCTGCCGGAGGCCTGCGACGCCGGCCTTTTGCCGTTCGACTGGTACCTGGCACTCACGCTGGCCGGCGCCCACCAGCACGCGCTTCCCGCTCCCTACATCCGCTGGCTCTCCCGGCAGCAACTGACAAAAGACCCGGACCCGAGCCGGCCGGCGGGCCAGGAGGCGCTCGCGGTGATCCGCGCCGCGGGGCTCGACAAGATAACAGCGCAACGCGTGTGATCGATCCCGACCCTCCTCCCGCCAAGGCACGCCTCGCCGTCGACGCGCTTCCCACCATCGTCCTGGAAGCCGGGCTGGTCGTGGCCTGGAGCTCCGGCTTCATCGGCGCACGCCTCGCCGCCGACGCCTCCTCGGTCTTTCTCGTCCTCTTCTGGCGTTTTTTTCTGTTGTCGGTCGCGCTGGCACCGCTTCTGGCGCGTCTGATGACAAAAGGCCTTTCGCTCAGGTCGATCGTCCTCCAGGCGACGCTGGGCGCCTTCGCCATGTTCGGCTACCTGGCCCTCGGCGTGGAGGCCATAGCGCTCGGCGTCCCCGCCGGAACCGCCGCCCTGATCTCCGCCCTCCAGCCGCTCATGACCGCGGCCCTCGCTGGCCGGCTGCTGCGCGAGCAGGTGGGCAGGCGGCAATGGATCGGCATCCTCATCGGCCTCGTCGGCGTATCGCTCGCCGTCGGCGGCGGCCTCGGCCATGCCCCTCTATGGGTCTACGGCCTCTCGCTCGCCTCGACCGCCAGCCTCGTCCTGGCGACGCTGCTCGCCAAGGCCCTGCCCGACAGAACACCCCTCCTGCCGTCGATTGCCATCCAGAGCATTGTGTCGGCGATCCTCTTCGCACCCCTCGCGGCACTGGACGGCGGCCTCGCACCGGATCTCGACCCACGCTTCCTCGCCGCCGTGGCGTGGTTCATCGTCTTCTCGACGATCGCCGGCTACGGCCTCTACTGGCTCTGCCTGCAGCGCAGCACGGCAACCCGCGTGGGAAGCCTCATCTATCTGACCCCGCCCGTCACCATGATCTGGGCCTGGCTCATGTTCTCCGAGCCCATCACCCTTGCCGCCATCCTGGGCTTTGCGATCTGCCTCGGCGGCGTCCTCATCGCCCGCCCGTCGCGGGCCGTGCAGGATGCCGCTCGCGGCGGCTGACCCCGACGCCGTCCCGTCCGCCGCCGCTCAGCGCCAGCCCTGCACGATCTCATAAGGATGGGTGTGGATCTCGATCAGTGTGCCCCAGGGGTCCTGGCAATAGACCATCCTCAGATCGTGCGGCGGCCGATCGTCCCATATTTTCGACAGTTGCCGCCCGCCCGTCGCGACGATCCGGGCGGCGAGCCCCTCGATGTCCGGGTCCGTGACGCAGAGATGAAGCGTGCCGCTCTTCCAGAACTCGACGTCCTCAGCACTCCGCTCGAACGGTGGATCGATCGGCTGGAAAAGCTCGAGCCCGCACCCGCCACCCGTCGACAGGTGCGCTAATTTCAGCCGCCGGAACCGCGGGCCCAGCACGTCGCGGAACTGCCCGCGGTCGTCCTTCTCGAGGGACAGCTCCACCGGGCCGGTAAACACCCGATACCCGAGCACCTCCCGGTACCACTCGATGGCAGTCTCGATATCGCCGACGCCGATGGCGATGTGGTGGAGTGGACGCGCGCTGGTGGCAGCCATGCCGAACTTTCGCCTCCTCTTTTTTTGTCACGCGCAGTTTGCAGCAGCGGGGCCCCGATGACCAGGAGGCCAGGCGCAAGGATGGCACGGCGGAAGCTCAGCCTCCTGGAGCCCCCGCACTCAGCGCCGATCCGTGCCCCCACCGGGCGTTCCCACCTGCCTGGGCCGCCCGTCGCACCTAAACCGCCCGGACGTACTTGCGCCAGTTGTGCTCCTCGCGGAAGCCCAGGATCTCCTTTGCCTTGCGGTTCGACAGCGGCCCCTCGAACCGGCCCATCTCGCGTGTGATCGGGATGCCGGACGCGTTTCGGGCCAGAAAGTCCGCGGTCGGCTCATGCGCGATGATCTCGTCGTTCACCGCGTTGAAGACCTGGAAGCCCAGCCCGTCCGTGAGCACGCAGCGATGAATGATCTGGCCCAGGTCGCGCGCGTCCATGTAGGTCCAGCCGTCGCGCCGGCGGGCGGCGGGGTCGGCTAGGAAGCCCGGAAACCGGGTCTCGTAGTCGGCGGGCTCGATCACGCCGCCGATGCGCAGGGCGTAGATGTCCGCGCCAGTGCGCGAGGCGAAGGAGCGCGCGATCTTCTCGCCCACCACCTTGGACAGGCCATAGCTGTCGGTGGGATCGATGTCGTGATCCTCCTCGACCGGGAAGGAGGCGAAGTCGCGGTTCCCCTCGGCGAAGCAGATGCCGTAGGTGGTCTCGCTCGAGGCCAGCACGATCTTGCGGATGCCGAGCTTCGTCGCGGCCTCGATGACGTTGTAGGTGGCCATGACGTTGGCCTGGAACATCGTGTTGTCGGGCTTCATCAGGATCCGCGGGATGGCGGCGAAATGGACCACGGCATCGACCGGCGCCCGGCCCTTGCCGGCCTTGTATTCGTCGAAGCCGAAGTGAAGCGTGAGCGCGTTGAACGCTTGGCCGGCATCCGCGAGGTCGGCGTCGATCGTCGTCACACCCGGCACGTCGAGCGGGGCTAGGTCGATGTTCAGCACCTCGTCGCCCTGTGCCAGCAGATAGGGGATGGCGTGGCGGCCGATCTTGCCGCTGCCGCCCGTGAAGATGATGCGCTTGCCCATGGCCTGCTCCCCTGATGCGCGTCCGGCCGCCATGCGCGTGTGACGGCGGCCGGATGATGCCGGATCACCGGCTGCGGCCGGCGCTGCGCCTCACTCGAAGATGCCGTAGCCCGCAACGGCATGGCGCCGGACGCCGTCCATATCGAGCTCGACGCCGATGCCCGGGCGCGTCCGGCAGCGCTATGTGGCCATCCTTCACGATCGAGCCGGAGCCGTCGGGTGCGCGGACGTAGCTGTCCCAGGCCTCACGCTCCTCCAGCGCATGCCATTCGAGGACGAGGAAGTTCGGCACCGAGGCGCAGACATGGCAGGTCGCCATGGTGCCGAGCGGCGTGGAGACGAGGTGCGGGGCGAAGGGGATGTAGTGGGTCTCGGCATAGTGCGCGATCTTGCGGCTCTCGGAGAGCCCGCCGCATTTGGGCACGTCCGGCATCACCACATCCGCACCCTGCTGCTCGAACAGCTCCCGGAAGCCCCAGCGCAGGTAGAGATTCTCGCCGACGCAGATCGGGATCCGGCTGCGCGAGCGGAGCTGACGGAGGGCCTCCACGTTCTCGGCCGGGATCGGCTCCTCGAGCCAGAGCAGCTTGAAGGGCTCGAGCTCCCAGGCGATGCGGCAGGCGCTCGGCACGTCGTAGCGCGCATGCAGGTCGATGCAGAGGTCGATGTCGGGCCCGATCGCCTCGCGCGCGGCGGCCACCCGCTCCACCATGGTGCGGATTTCCGCGGCGTTCGCGGTATGGTTCATCCGGTCGAACTTTGCCGGGTGGCGCAGGTCGTCGATGTCGAACTTCACCGCCGTGAAGCCCTCCGCCACCATCCGCTTCGCCCGCGCGGCACAGCCCTCTGGCGAGCCCGAGGCGTCATCGCCGTCGCCGCAGTCTGCATAGAGGCGGATGCGGTCGCGGAACTTGCCGCCGAACATCCGGTAGAGCGGCTGGCCGGCCGCCTTGGCGGCCAGATCCCAGAGCGCCATCTCGAGCCCGGTGAGCGCGATCAGGAAGACGCCGCCCTGCGCGCCGGAGAACACGTGCCGCCGCCGCACCTTCTCCCAGCAATACTCGACGTTGCGGGGATCCTCGCCGATCAGCTCTCCCTTGAGCTCCGAGATCAGCCCGACGATCGCCGCTGCACCGGCATCCGGATTGGCCTCCCCGTAGCCGGTCAGCCCCTCGTCGGTGTCGATTCGCACCAGGGTCGCCTTGCCGTGATAGGCGACGACGGCAGTCTTTATGTCGGTGATCTTCATGGGTCTTCCCTTGGTCTCCCCGTGCCGGCGGCAGCCTCTTGCTCTTTCCCGCTCGCCCGTCGGCTCCCAACTTGTCAGATGAGTATATGAGATGATAAATAGGAAGGTAAGAGCTTTCGCGGCGCAAGCTTTCGACAGGACCCTCCAGGGCGGCGCCGAGGCCCAATTCGTCCCCGCAGGCTCGCTCTTATCAGCTTGTCAGATGAGTATATGAGTGGCTAGAGTGCTGTCCAGTCGGGGCGTCGGTTGGAGGGCGACCGACGAAGGGAGGACGTCATGCAACACCGCCGTCTGGGCGCTTCGCCCGTCCGCGTGTCCGAGATCGGGCTGGGCACCTGGGGCATGTCCGGTGCCTTCTGGGGTGCCGCGGACGATGCCGAATCGATCCGCGTCATCCATCGTGCGCTGGAGCTCGGGGTGACGCTCGTTGACACGGCCGAGGTCTATGGCAAGGGCCACGCCGAGGAGGTCGTCGGCAAGGCGCTTCATGACCGGCGCGACCGCGCCGTCATCGCCTCGAAGGTGGGGCCGAGCCATCTGGCGCCGCCGGATCTGGTGGAGGCCTTCGAGGGATCGCTCCGCCGCTTGCAGACCGACCACATCGACGTCTACTTCATCCACTGGCCCAATCCCGACACGCCGATCGGGCCGACGATGGAGGCGATGGAGAAGCTGCGCGCGGCGGGCAAGATCAGCGCCGTGGGCGTGTCCAACTTCACGCCGGCCGAGATGACCAAGGCCGGCGAGTACGGCCGGATCGACGTGCTCCAGCCGCCCTACAACGCGCTCTGGCGCGAGGTGGAGGCCGAGACGCTGCCCTATTGCCGGCAGCACGACATCGGCGTCATGCCCTACAGCGGCCTGGCGCAAGGCCTGCTGACCGGCACGCTGCGGCCGGACACGGTGTTCGTCGAGGGCGACGAGCGGCGCACCACGGTGCTGTTCCAGCCCGGGATCTACGAGCGCGCGCTGGCGGCGGTCGAGGGGCTGCGCCCGATCGCGGCCAGGTACGGCAAGACCGTCCCGCAGCTCGCGATCCAGTGGCTGACCAGCCGGCCGGGCGTCAGCTCGCCGCTGCTCGGCGCCCGCACGGTGAAGGAGATGGACGAGAACGCCGGCGCCACCGGCTGGACGCTCTCAAGCGAGGACGTGGCGGCGATCGACGCGCTCACGGCGCCGGTCTGGGCCGAGATCGCCGACAAGGGCGACATGTTTGGCTATTGGGCGAAGCAGCGGGAAGCCAAGGCTGCCGCGCGCTAGCCGGCCGCTACAGGGTGGGACGGCGGCGGTCGGCCGCCGTCTTCCTCCTGGTCGATGAGCCTCGGCATGCTGTTCGTCATCAGGTGGGCCCGCATCGCCTGCTCCGCGCGCGCCGGATCGCGCGCTGCCAGCGCGTCGTAGATGGCGCGGTGCTGCAGGGTCGCTTTGGGCAGGGCGAGCGGGGGACGATTGCTGATCCGCCGGCTCGCATGTTGCCACCAGCGGCTGGAGTACATGAAGCGGTCCAGGATGCGGTTGTTGGTGGCCCGGCAGATCTCGAGGTGGAAATCGAGGTCGAGCTCCAGATAGGCGGTGGAATCCGTCTGCCCGTCCATCTCGGCCAGCAGGCGGCCGAGCGTCGCGAGATTTTCCTCCGAAAGCGTCTTCGCCGCCTCCGCCGCGATCGCCGGCTCGAAGATGAGCCGGGCCGCGTGCAGCTCGTGGAAGAGCTGGCGGATCTGGTCGGGCGGAAGCCAGTCGATGATGAGCGGGCTCAGATAGTCCCACTCCGCCTCCGGCCGGATCGTCACCCGGCGGCCCTGGGCGATGTCGACGATGTCGAGCGATGCCAGAATCTTCAGCGCCTCGCGCGCCACCGCCCGCGACACGCCGAACTCGACCGCGATCTGCTGTTCCGAGGGCGCCAACCCGTCCGCGAACTCGCGCTGGGCGATCCGCCTCGCGAGGACGCCGGCGACCTGGGTAGGCAGGGTGCGAAGCTTTACTTCCATGTCACGCCATCTATCCGGTCTTCTCCTACAAGTCGACAAGCGGAGCACGTCCCCGTCGGGCTAGCCCCATGGCTAGCCATCGCCGTTGGGGAGAGCGGCCGGGACGTTCCGCTTCGGGAGGCCGAGCCCGCCATCCGGGGACCCGCCCGCGACCCTGCGCGCCGGCATTCCCCATCACCGGTTTCGCGGAAGTCTGCAGCTTGACTTTCATGTCTCACGTCGTAGCATATACTTATCGGACAAGTCGATAAGCATAAGAGTGAGGCGGCGCCCTAGGGCCAGAGAGGGCCTTGAGGACGTGGGGAGGGTCGATGCCTGGACGTCGCGGAACCGCTGGCGACCCCGCGGAGAGTGCCGCCCGCTGTCCTGGCCGGCGGCCAGCACGGACAAGGGGAGACCAGTGGCTCGCCCGCGAAAGCCACGGACTTCCGAGCGGAAATCAGTAGAAGGGAGGATCTGAGAGATGTCAGAGAAACTGTCGCGGCGCCGCCTCCTGGGGGGCACGGCTGCCCTGGCGGCGGCCGCAACGGCCGTCCCCTACGTTGCCAGGGCGGCCAGCAAGGAAATCCGTGCGCTGCTGATCACCGGCGGCCAGCTCTACCCGAAATACTGGGAGAAGATCTGCGCGGACTTCACCGCGAAGTCGGGCATCAAGGTCAAGTACGACCTGCTGCAGTTCACGCCGATGACCTCGAAGGAGGTCACGCTGGGCGCCGCCCGCAGCGCGCAGTATGACGTCTACAGCACCCACACGGCGCTGATCGACGCCTTCTTCCACTATTTCGCGCCGCTGAACAGCTACTTCACGGAAAGCGAGCTGGCCGATTTCTACCCGGTCTCGCTGAAGTACCTGACCGACCCGAAGACCGGGCACCTCGCCGCCATTCCGCGCAACATCGACGCGCGGACCCAGTTCTATCGCACCGACGTCTATGGCGAGCATGGCCTGAAGGCGGCGGTGACGTGGGACGATCTCGTTGCCAATCACCGAGAAGATCACCGGCAACGGCCACTATGGTCTCGTCGTGCCGGGGCAGGGCGATCCGGCGCAGCGGACCTTCTCGGACTATCTGTGGCAGGCCGGCGGTGACTGGGTGGACGACAAGGGCAAGCCCGTCGTTCAACTCGGCAGCAGGCATCAAGGCACTGACCTTCTATCACGACCTGATCCAGAAATACAAAGTCACCCCGCCCGACGCGGTGAGCTACCAGTGGAACGAGAACTCGACCGAGTTCTCCTCCGGCGCCGTCTATACCACCTTCGACTGGCCGGGCGCCTTCGCCACGCTGTCGAGCCCGGACACCTCGAAGATCGTCGGCAAATGGGGCGACGGCACCCTACGTCCGCAACAAGAAGGCGATCTCCTGCGCGATCTCGCATGCCATGGCGCTCAACAGCTACTCCGACAAGAAGGACGCCGCGGTCGAGTTCATCAAGTACACGGTGAGCCCCGGAGCGCAGAAGCTCGCCTTCGACGAGTTCACCAACTTCCCCAGCCGCCTGTCGATCGCGAAGCAGGTGACCGACGCGGCGACGGGGGCCAAGGCCGAATGGCTGAAGGGGCTCGAGACCGACCATCGCCAACGGCAAGGAATGGCCGAAGCTGCCGGGCTTCTCGAAGGTCTGCACGATGATGTACGGCGCCATCGAGCGGGCGCTTCAGCAACCAGATGTCGCCGGCGGATTCGCTCAACCAGGCGGCGGCCCAGGCGCTCGCAGATCATGACCCGCGCGGGGGCGTACAAGTAGGATGGCGGTCGCCTCCGAACAGGCTGCAGTGGGCCGGCGGCGGAGCTCGCCGCTGGCCTACACCTGGCAGAAAGGCTACCTCCTCGCCGGCCCGGCCTTCATCGTCATGATCGCCGATCCTCATCTATCCGCTCGCCCATTCTTTCGTGATGAGCTTCTATTCGTGGGATCTCAATCCGCCGATCCCCCCTTCCTCGGCCTGCAGAACTATACGCGACACATTCTCGAGCTTCCAGTTCAACCAGGCGCTGCGCAACCAGATCATCTTCAGCGCCGTGTCGATCGCGGTCGAGGTCTCGGCCGGGATGGCGATCGCCGTCCTCGTGAACAGCAGGCTGCGCGGCCTGCGCCTCGCGCGCACCCTGCTGCTGGTGCCGCCGATGATCGCGCCGGCCGTCGTGGGCCTGAACTTCCGCTGGCTCTTCAACGCCCAATACGGGCTCGTCGATACGCATCCTGCGGGATCTGCATCTGCCGGCGGCGCCCTGGCTCTCCGATCCGAGCTGGGCGCTGGCCTCCGTGATCATCGCCGACATCTGGCAGAACACGCCGCTGATGGTGCTGCTGTTCCTGGCCGGCCTCCAGTCGATCCCGCAGGAGCCGATCGAGGCCGCGGCGATCGACGGCGCCTCCGCCTGGGACGATCTTCTGGACGATCATCCTGCCGCTCATGCGCCCGATCATCATGATCGCGCTGATGCTGCGGATCATCGACACCTTCCGGACCTTCGACGTGGTCTGGCTGATGACCCAGGGCGGCCCGGGCGGTGCCACGAGCCTGCATCACCGTCTATGCCTATCTGCTGGCCTTCCAGGGCGTCGACTTCGGCCATGCGGCGGCCGTCTCCTATATCGCGCTCGCCCTCTCGCTGCTCGCTGCTGGCAGCCCTCTACGGCGTGCCGCGCCTCATGGCACGAAGGAGGGCACTGTGAGCGCCCGGGCCATGACGCGGACGCTCGTCGCGCCGCCGATGCGGCGGCGTCCGGTGACGGCGGGGCTGGTCGCCCGCTATGCGCGCGCTCTTCTTCACGATCGCGCTGACGGTCTTCCCGCTGCGTCTGGCTGTTCCTGACCTCGCTCAGGACCACGCCCGACATCTTCGCGGTGCCGGCCCGCATCATCCCGAAGACGATGACCTGGATCCAGTACAAGCACGTCTTCGTCGACTACGACACGGTGGACTATCTCTGGAACACGGTGGTGGTCTCGCTCGCCACCGTGGTCTTCGTCACCCTGCTGTCGGTGCCTTGCGCCTATGCCATCTCGCGCTTCCGGCTGCCCGGGTTCAAGGTCATCATCGGCCTCCTGCTGATCATGCGCATGATCCCGGTGATAGCCCTGGCGATCCCGCTCTTCGCCGTCTTCGCGAGCTTCGGGATGCTCGATTCCAAATGGGCGCTGGTCATAGCGCACACCGCGGCCAAGCTGCCGGTGGCGATCTGGCTCCTGATCGGCTTCATCCAGGACGTGCCCAAGGAGATGGAGGAAGCGGCCCAGATCGACGGCGCCGGCACGCTGCCGCACCCTGATCCAGATCGTGACGCCGCTGATAGCGCCCGGCATCGGGGCCAGCGCCGTGATCACCTTCCTCTTCACCTGGAACGACCTGCTGCTGGCGCTCACGCTGACCTCGAGCCCGGCGGCCCAGACGCTGCCCGTGGGCCTGACGAACTTCGTCTCGCAATACGGCATCGACTGGGGCGCCATGTCGGCGGCGGGCGTGCTGATGGTGATCCCGACGCTGATCTTCGTCTGGTTCGCCCAGGGGCTCTTGATGAAGGGCCTCGTCACCGGCGCGGTGCGGGGCTGAGCGGGCGGGCACGGGAAGCGAACGCCCCCGTCCTCATGATCGGATAAAGGAGGTCAACCTTGGAAAGCCCAGTCGAGGTAAAGGACATCGTGCGCCCGCCGCGCCCGCTCGTGGATGCGCTGGCCGCGATCGGCTCGGCCACGCTCAGCAGCGAGCTCAACCACCATCTCGGCATTCGCGATGCGCAGATCCGCGGGCCCCGGCCGCTGAAGCGCGGCCGCACCGTCGCCGGGCCCGCGCTCACGCTCCAGTGCATGCCCAAGCGGGAAGATATCTACGGCGATGCCGAGTACGGCAATCCCGAGCGGCAGCTGCATCGCCATGTGCTCTACCCGACCCAGCCGGGCGACGTCGTGGTGGTCGATGCGCGCGGCGATCTCGGCAGCGGCATCTTCGGCGAGATGATGCTGACCTTCTTCGCCGGCCGCGGCGGGGCGGGCGTGGTGATCGACGGCTGCATCCGCGACTCGGCCAAGGCGGCCGAGCTCGACCTCGGCATCTGGGTCAAGGACGTCACGCCCAACTACCACGCCCAGACCAACATCATCCCCTTCGCGGTCAACGTGCCGATCGCCTGCGCCAACGTCCTCGTCTTCCCCGGCGACATCATCGTGGCGGACGACGACGGCGTGGTGCTCGTGCCGGCGGGCCTCGCGCAGCAGCTCGTCGAGATCGCCGGCAAGCACGTCGAATGGGAGGAATTCGCCCGCCAGCGCCTGGCCGAGGGCGGCGATCTTAGGAAATACTATCCCCTGAGCGCCGAGGCGGAAGAGGAATACCAGGCCTGGCGCGCCGCCAACCCCGGCTGACCGACGGCGAGCGGCGAGACACAGCCCGGCACGACCGGCGCGCCCGCGGGAGGAGCGGGCACGCCGGCAGGGGCCATGCCGAAGATTCGTCTCTTCTTTTTTGTCACATGCGACCTGCGGCAGCGGAGCCCCGATAACCAGGCGGTTGTCGCGGCGGCCGTCCAGCGTCTCGACGCCGCGTCGGCGAGCTAGGATAGGGAGCTGGTGTCGAGAATGTATCGCGCCACGCCTGAGGGGCAGGCGGATCGAGGGTCGAAGTCGTGATTTGAAACAGGCCACCCCAAATGCTATCATCCGATAGCGTTACCTGCTGAGGTCGACCACCATGACCAGCCTGCTCGTTCGAAACCTCGATGAGGATCTCGTCCGGCGCCTCAAGGAACGGGCGAAGACCCATGGCAAGTCGGCCGAGGCCGAGCACCGCGCGATCCTCGAGGAGGCGCTTCGGCCGCCGCGCGATGGGCGTGAGCTATGGAAGCGTCTGTCGCGAGGCCCCAAGCTCGACATCGACTTCGGCGAGGGGGTCGATCAGACGATTCCCGAGACGAAGCTTGGATGAAGGGAATCATTCTCGACACGAACGTGGTGAGCGAGCCGAAGCGGCCACATCCGGACCCGGCGGTCCGCTCGTGGTTCGAGCGTCAGGATCCCGATAGTCTTTTTCTCACGACCACAGTGCTGGCCGAGCTGGCCGAAGGTGTCGAACGCCTCCCGCGTGGCCGCAAGCGCCTCGGCTTCGAGGCGTGGCTCGATGGCCTCGTCAACGAAGACTTTGAGGGACGCGTTCTGACCTTCGACATCCCGGCGGCGCGCATCTTCGGTAAGCTCACGGCTGCGGCCTATGCCCAGGGCCGCCCGCCCGGGATGGGTGACGCGCAGATCGCCGCCGTAGCGGCGCGCGATGGCTTGGCCGTTGCCACGCGGGACATCGAGGGCTTCGCAGCCTTCGGCGTCCCGTTGATCAACCCCTGGCTTCATGACACAAAGGGCGGTTGAGTGACGACGTTCCTGCTGGGTAGCGGTGTGTCCATACCTGCCAGCCTGGCGAGCGTCGGCGCTATTACGGACCAGGTTCTCTCCGGCAACCGCCTCATGCGCCACACCGACGGTTACTATTACCGTGGCCAACCCGAAAATCCTGGCCGAGCGTTCACCGGGATATGTGGACGGATTCTCCGCCCCGATTTCTGGCGTGAGATATGGGGATCGAAAAGCGTACGGGAATTCGGAGGCCGGTGTCTTGGGACAGCGACCCGAGTTTCTCTGTGGTACCTTCAAAAAGATCGATGAGTATTCGGGGAAGATGTTCCTTGAACTCCATTACCATTTCTCGCGACGGCTTCGCGAGTCACGCAGGCTTGTTGTCTGTGGGTACGGATTTGGTGATCAGGGGATCAATGGCCGGATCTTGGACTGGGTGTACGAGAGCAGGGAAGCAAGGATGGTCGTGATCCACCCGGACCGTGATAGGTTGTTCGACTCTGCGCGCGGTGCGATTCGGAACAGGGTCGAGGAGTGGCAGCAGGGCGGAGTGCTCCGGTTCATAAGGGCGTCGGTAGAGGCGGTCGAGCCACACGAAGTCGCTCGGCAACTGGAAGACTAGGGTCTGCCGCGCCAATCCGGCCCCACGCTCCGAGGCGCCCTCCATTCCGGTCAGCGCGTGCGAGAGTTCGATCTGGCCCATCCGGTCTCTCCAACCGCACCCGCCCCTACTGCACGCTCGCTGACGTCTCCTCCTTCTGCAGCGCTTCCGCCATCCTCAAATGCTTCTCGAGCACCGGCAGCTGGCTTTTCGCCATCGTGCTCGCCTTGCCGTCCTGGGCGGTGGCCTCCTCCTTGAACGCGTCGATGGCCTGTCGATGATCCTCGACCATCGCCTGGATGAACGCGCGATCGAAGCTCTTTCCGGACAGCGCCGCGAGCTTCTCGTAGTCGTCCCGAGCCTCGGCGGTGGGCTCGGTCGGCGGCGTGACCTTGAGGCCCTTGGCCACCGCGACGGCCTCGGACGCGGCCTTGGTATGGTCTTTCACCAGCGTCGCGCCGAATTTCCGCACGCCGGCGGTGGCGCCATCCTGCTCGGCCAGCTGGCCGGCATTGATCTCCGCGATGTCGCCTTGGATAGCCGTTCGGATGAAGCCCTCTGAGCCGTCCGCTGCGAAGACGGGCGGAGAAAGGGCGGCGGCCGCCAGCAGGGTCAGGCCCCTCGCGATGATGACAGGTCTCATCCTGGGACTCCGGCTGAGGAGTGGGAGGGTGGCTGTCGAAGAACCGTGGCGCGTGGTGCCGGTTCCCATCGCGGCCAGGCTGACCGAACGCACGGGTCGGCCCGATGGTCGAGCCGACCACGCAGGTGAAGAGGGGAGGATAATCCTTGCCTCTAGGTGCACACTCCGGCATAAGCTTTTGAGTTTCCCCCTCCGCCGGAGCCCCAGCATGCCCGATCCTGTCGTGTCCGATCCTGCCCAGACGACGCCCAAAAAGCGCGGCCCCAACACCCCCGAAGGCAAGGCGCGCTCGTCCATGAACGCCCTCAAGCACGGCCTCCGCTCCAAACGTTTTTTGTTACTTCCCGAGGAGGACCCCGAGGACTTCGCGTCGCTCGTCTCGGACATCCGGGCCGCCTACGGCCCCGAGGACGCGGTGGAGCTGGCACACGTCGAGGCGATCGCGGTCGCCATGTGGCGGGAGATCCGCGCCGACCGCGTCGAGACCGAGGTGATGGCGGGGAACCTTCCCGGCATGAAGGGTCACGGCCACGGCACCGACCTCTACGGTCGCGAGGAGCGCGCCGCCCTGACCACGGCGCTGCGCTACCGCACCCACGCGCAGATGGAGACGAAGCGCGCCACCGACCTCTTCTGGTGCCACCGCAAGGCCCGTCTGGCCGAGCTGCTCGAGCCCGCAGCGGAGGTGGACGAGGATATGACATCGCCCGCCGGCGAGGCTGCAGCGCTTTGCACGAACGAATTCCCAGCCGAGCCGGCGCCGCCCCCGAGCGCTCCTGAGCCGGCGGCTGCTGACGCCACGGAAGCGTGCACGAACGAATTCGAGCCCGCGGCCGTCACGGCCGAGCCGTCGTGCACGAACGAATTCGCGGCAACCGACAAAAACGAAGAAGAGCCTGATCCTGAGGACCTTTCGTTGCTCGCGGAGTATCGCGCCCTGAGAAAGACATCCGCGACACGTGCCTGGATCTGGCTGCAAGGGCTGCCACCGGTGCAGCTGGCGCGGCTTCAGGCTCTGGTCGCCAACGAGCCGGGGCTCGATCTCGTGGCGCGGTAGGCGAGGGGCCTCAGGCGCCGGCCGGCTCTGCCACGGTCGCCGGAGCGCAATCCTCGAGGCGCCGGGCGAGGTGCTCGCGCTCGGCCGCGTTGAGCGGGCAGCCCAGCGCGCGTGCGAAGGCCTCCTGCGCCTCCGCCATGCGCCCGAGCCGTTCCAGAAGATCGCCGCGGGCGGCGTGGAAGAGGGCATAGGGCTCGAGCCTGGGGGAGCCTGCGAGCGCGTCGAGGCGGGCGAGGCCGGCGGCCGGGCCTTCCACATGGGCCTGGGCGATGGCGGCGTTGAGGCGCACGATCGGGCGTGGGCTTCAGCTCCTCGAGCATCGCGTAGTAGCGGGCGGCCGCGGGCCAGTCGGTCGCCTCGAAGGAGGGCGCCGGCGCGTGCACCGAGGCGATCGCGGCCTCGATGTGGAAGGCCGTCAGCGTCTCGGATGAGCGTGGCCCTGGCCAGGTGCGCGGAGCCGCGCGCGATCAGCGCCCGGTCCCACAAGGCTCCGGTCCTGCCGCGCCAAGGTGACGAGAAAGCCGTCCTCGCCGGCGCGGGCTCCGGCGCGGGCGTGGTGGAAGCAGATGAGGGCGGCCAGCGCATGGGCCTCGCCCGTGGCGGTCGCCCGGTGGCGCTGTCAGAAGCTCGACCAGCCGCAGCGCCTCGGCGCAGAGGTCGATCGCCATCAGCGACGGGCCCTCGCCCGAGGTGTAGCCGCCGTTGAACAAGAAGATAGATGGCCTGGAGGAGGGCGGGCAGGCGCTCTTTCAGCGCCGCTCCCTCGGGGATCTCGAAGGCCAGCCCCATCTCTTTTATTTTTTTCTTGGCCCGGACCAGCCGCTGGGTCACGGCCTCGGGCGTCGAGAGGTAGGCGCGGGCGATCTCGCCAACCCCGAACCCGCAGACCACCTTCAAGGTCAGCATGGTCTGCTCGTCCGGCGCCAGCGCCGGGTGGCAGGCCACGAACATGAGCGACAGCGTGTCGTCGAGGCGGCCGGTGTCGGCGGGCTCGGCGAAGCCCAGGCGCCAGGCGGCGTCCTCGTCGAAGGGGGCGTTGCGCGCCTCGTGGCGCAGCCGGTCGAGGGCGCGGTTGCGGGCCGCCACGGCGAGCCAGCCGGCCGGGTGCCTGGGCATGCCGTCGAGGGGCCAGCGGGCCAGCGCCGCGCCGAAGGCCTCCTGGACGGCATCCTCGACGATGTCGAGGCGGGAGGGGCCGAGCAGGCGGGCGAGCCAGGCGGCGATCTTGCCGGCCTCGCGCCGGAAGAGGTCGCCGACGAGCGGGTCCTGCTCGGCCACGGGGCTCACATCCGCTGGATCTGGCGCACCTCGATGCGGCCGCCATAGCCCAGATGCGGGCAGCTCTCGGCGAGCCCGCAGGCCTCGTCATAGTCCGCCGCCTCGAGGATGAAATAGCCGCCCACCAGCTCCTTGCTCTCGGCATAGGGGCCGTCGGTGACGGCGACGCGCCCACCGCTCGGACGCATCACGCGGCCCGCATCGTCGGTAAGCTTCTCGCCACCGCCGAGGCGCCCTTCGGCCCGCATGCGGTCGGCCCAGGCCATGTAGGACCTCGTCACCGCCATGATTTCGTCGGGCGAGGTCGGCCGTGGCCGGTCCTGGTCCTGGTGCAGAAGGAGAAGAAAGCTCGGCATCGATGGCTCCTTTGGCAAGGGCGGCTCCGGCATCCTCGCCGGCCGCTCGTCACCATGACGATCGGGAGGCCCGGGAACCGACAAACGATGCTACGGGCGGCGTCCGGGTCTGATCCGGGGCCCATCGCCGGGGCTCAGGCGGAGCGTGGAACGAGCCCCTCCGCCGCCGTCCGCAGGGCCCGCACATAGCGCTCGGCCAGCGCCGGCACGGCGAAGAGGGTGCGCCCACTCAGGCGGGTCTTGAGGAAGACCGGATCGGCCTCGAGCATGCGGCCCATGACCGCCCGCGCCTCCTCGGCCCGGCCCAACTCGGTCAGGGTCGCCGCCACGACGACCGCGTGACCCGTGAAGCGGGCATTGAGGCTCATGGCACGGCCGCCATGCTCCAGGCTGCGCTCGAGGTCGCCCGCGACCCAGCAGCCTAGCGCCAAGGCCCAATGGCTCATGTCGATCAGCCGGTCGCGCGGGCTGAGGCGCAGCGCCAGCTCGGCGTGCCCGATCGCGTCCTCGGCGAGCCCATGGTTCGATTCCTCCCAGGAGAGCCAGCGCAGCGACCAGACGTCGTTGGGATTGAGCCTGTGCGCCTCCCGCAGGCTGGTGAGCGATTCCGGGTGCCGCAGGCGCCGCATCGCGATGTGACCCAGCACGGCCCAGGCCGCATGGTCGAGAGGGTCGAGCTCGCGCAGCCGGTGGGCCGCGGCCTCGGCCTGCTCGAGATCGCGCTCGGCGCTTGGCTTGAAGGGGCTCGCCGCCGCGCGCCGGCAATAGCCGTGCGCCAGAGCCAGATGGCCCTTGGCGCAGAGCGGGTCGAGCTCGACGGCCCGCGTGCCGCAGGCGATGCCTTCGGCCACGAGCGCTTCGTCGCGCGCGACGAGCCCGCGGCGCACGAGCGCCGTCGCGCGCAGCGCCAGATCATAGGCCTCGAGGCTCTCGATGCGGACGCGCGACGCGCGGCGCTCGTCCGCGACGTCGAGCTCGGGCGCTATGCTGCCCACGATCTGCCGCGCGATCTCCTCCTGCAACTGCAGCACGTCGCCCAGCTCGCCATCATAGCGCTCGGCCCAGAGCTGGCTGCCCGAGCTGCCGTCGTCGAGCTGGGCCGTGATGCGCAGGCGCAGACCCGCGCGCCGGACGCTGCCCTCGAGGACGTAGCGGACACCGAGATCGCGGGCGATGTCGGGGATCGTGCGGGCGCTCGTCTCGGCATTGAAGGTGGAGCTGCGGGCGATGACGACGATGTCGCGGAAGCGCGCGAGCTCGGTGATGATGTCGTCGGCGATGCCCTCGCAGAGGCTCCGCTGGTCGGTCTCGGCGCTGCGGTCGAGGAAGGGCAGCACGGCGATCGAGGGTGGCTCCGAGGGCTTGGCCGCGGCGTGGCCGTCGAGCGGTGCCATCAGCGGTCCGAGCCGCACCCGATGGACGGCGACCGGGCGGTCCATGTTGCGGAGCTGCCGCTCGCCCAGAGGGTCGATGGGCAGATCGAGCGAGCGCACCACCTCGTCGCGGACGCGGCCCGTGACCAGGATCTCGCCCGGCTCGCCGAGCTGCTGCAGCCGCGCCGCCACATTGACGCCGTCGCCCAGAAGATCCGGACCGCTCAGGATGACGTCCGCCACGTTGACGCCGATCCGGAAGGCGAAGCGGCGCTCGGCCGGCTCGCCGGCATTGCGCTCGTCCACCATCCGCTGGATCGCCACGGCCGCGCGGACCGCCTGGAGCGCCGTCGGGAACTCGGCCAGAAGGCTGTCGCCCGCCGTGTTGGCGATGCGGCCCTCGTGGGCCTCGACGAGCTGGCGGATCGCCGCGCTGCACGCGTCGAGCGCGCGGATGGTCCCCTCCTCGTCCTGGGCGACGAGACGGCTGTAGCCGGCCATGTCTGCGGCGAGCACCGCCGCGAGCTTACGCCTGATCATGCTGGTCACAAGAGCTCAGCCGATGCCTCAGAATCGCAATCTAGCCGGGGCCTCCGGCCATGTCCAGCCAGCGCTCGGCCGGCCCGGTCCGGCCGAGCTGGCCCGCGCCGGGAGCCTGCGTCGTCAGGCGCCATCCTGCCGCGGGCCACGGTTCTCCGCCTCGCGCCGCCGCGCCTCGGCCTCGATCGCCGCGGCCAGCTCCGGCCGCTCGGCGGCGAGGCGGCGGAAGTCCGCGATGTCGAGCATGAGGAGCCGCGTGCGCTCGCGCGTCACCACATTGGCGCTGCGCCTGCCGCCCTGGATGAGCGCGATCTCGCCGAAGAAGCCGCCGGCACCGATCGCCAGATGGCGGCCGGGCAGCTGCACCTCGACCTCGCCCTCCGCCACGAAGTACATGCAGTCGCCGCGCTCGCCCTGGCGGACCACCACCCGACCCGCCGGCAGGTCGTGGGTCTTGAGCAGCATCGTGACGTCGGCGATGGTCGTGGCGCCGACCGAGGCGAAGAGCGGCACGCGGGCGACGAGGTCCCAGGTCCGCAGGAAGTCGCGGCGCCGCAGCTCCTGGCTGAAGCCGCTGGCGAGGATGCCGGCGAAGAGCGCGAAGAGGCCGATGCCGCAGACCATGACGAGGCCGCCCAGCACGCGGCCGATGAGCGTGACGGGGATCTCGTCGCCATAGCCGGTCGTGGTGAGCGTCGTGATCGCCCACCACAAGGCCCGCGGCACGCTGCCGAAGGTCTCCGGCTGTGCATGCCGCTCGGCCAGATAGCCGCCCGGTCGCCGCGATGAAGAGGACGATCAGGAAGGCGCCGAGCACGCCGGCCAGAGGCTCGCGCTCGCTGCGGAAGACCCGGATCAGGAGATCGAAGGCGGTGGTGTAGCGGAAGACCTTGAGGATCCATACGGCGCCGATCAGGCGTGCGGTCGGCCCCGGCACGCCCGCCGCCAGCGCCAGCGGCAGGGCGACGCCCGAGACGAGGTCGACGACGCCCATCGGCGAGGTGGCGAAGGCGAGGAGACCGGATGGTCCGGCCTTGCCGGCCTCCGGCATCCGCCTCTCTCGAGCGACCCAGAGGCGAAGGCCGTACTCCCCGAGGAAGATCAGGCTCACCCCGAGCATCAGGAGCGTCAGCGCGCGCTCCTGGCCCCACGTGAGCGACGGCATGGTGCCGACGACGAGGTCAGCGAGGCCCACGGCGACGGTCGCGATCAGCGTCGCTCGGACGGCACGTGCGGCACCGCCGGCGCGTGGCCTCTCGAGGAGATCGCCGATCGACCATCGCACCCGCGAAGCCCCGCTCGAGCGCGCGTTCCCGATCAGATCGCCTCCCGCACCTGGTCCTCCCCGACCTTTGGAAGGATAGCCGGCGCTCCAGAGCGTGGCCAGCTGCGCTGCCGGCAGGGCGCCCTAGGAGGCGACGACACCTTCCCGGCGGAGGAGATGGATCGCCTCGCCGAACGCCTCGATGGTGGCCGTGGTCTCGGCCTCGCCGTGCGAGGCCGAGACGATGCAGCCCGGCCAGCCGGTCATGTCCGTGCCGCCCAGCATCATGGCGAGCCGGAGCTTGTGGACGAGCCCGGGCTGCCGTGCCTTCAGCTCCGCGAACGGGACCTCGAGCGGGTCGAAGCTGCGGCGATCGACGCTGCGGCCGGCGGCGTTGGTGAAGAGATGAACGCCCGAGAAGGTGCCGTAGGCGACCCAGGGCAGCCCCGCCTCGTCCAGCACGGCGTTGAAGCCTTCCCTCAGCCGCTCGGCGGCGGCGTTGGCGCGGGCGCAGGCGTCGGTGTCGCGGATCACCTCGAGTGCTGCGATGCCGGCCGCGGCCGAGACTGGGTTGGCGTTGAAGGTGCCCGGATGCTGGACCTTCTCGCCGACGGCCTTCTTGAAGTCGAGGGCCTGGAGCACGTCGGCGCGGCCGACCAGGGCGCCGCCCGGCAGCCCGCCCGCGACGATCTTGGCGAGCGTGGTGAGGTCGGGGGTGATGCCGTAATGGCCCTGCGCGCCGCCCGGCGACACGCGAAAGCCCGTCACCACCTCATCGAAGATCAAGAGCACGCCGTGCAGGCTCGTGAGGCGGCGCAGCTCGGCCAGGAACTCTGGCCGGGTGGGCACGAGGCCGAAGGAGGAGCCGGTGGGCTCGATGATGACGGCGGCGATGTCGGTGTCGGTCTCGAGCGCCGCGCGCACGCCATCCGTGTCGTTCGGGTCGATCAGCACGACCTGCTCGGCCACGCCGCCCAGCACGCCCGTGGTGGGCGAGCCGTCCATGTGGTTGGTCCAGCCCGACGTCATGTGGTCGTGCCAGCCATGGAAATGGGTGCGGAAGCGGACGAGCTTCCTGCGCCCGGTGAAGCCGCGGGCGAGGCGCAGCGCCATCAGCGTCGCCTCGGTGCCCGAGGAGGTGAAGCGCACCATCTCGGCCGACGGCACCATCTCCTTCACGAGCCGGCCCCACGCCACCTCGAGAGGATGGTTGGCGCCGAAATGGGTGCCCCGCGCCAGCGCCGCCTGCGCTGCTGCCAGCACCTTCGGATGGTTGTGGCCCAGAAGGAGGGCGCCGTGGCCGCCATAATAGTCGACATAGCCGTTGCCATCGACGTCCCACTTCCGGGGCCCGGCGGCCCGCTCGATGTAGACGCCGTAGGGCTCGAGGTAGCGGCCGTCATGGGTGACACCGCTCGGGAAGATCTCCTTGCGCCTCGCTCCGCCAGGCCTGGCCGAGCCCGGCGTCATCGCCGCGATAGGCTTCCTCGATCGTGCGGTTGACGAGCGTGGCTTCGGACATGCGGAGGCTCCTTCGCAGCTTGGCGGCGGCCACACTAGCGGCATAGGCCGGTCATGTCCTGGGCCTTCAATGCATGGCGCGATCCCGCGGCAGGGATCCTGGGGCTGGCGACGGGTGTTGCAGCCGGCCCCTGGCCGCCGGCGCGGCGCCTACCGATCGGCCAGCGCCAGCTTGGCCCCAGGGCCACGAAGGCGCCGGCGAAGATGCGGCGCATCCAGGCCATCACCCGGGGGCTCGAGATGACGCGGTCGCGCACCGAGGCTGCGAGCAGCCCGTAGCCGACGAAGACGATGAAGGTCATCGCCATGAAGACGGCGCTCAAGGCCAGCATGCGGGACAGTGGATGCGGCTCGCCGGCGCTGACGAACTGCGGCAGGAAGGCCAGGAAGAAGACAGAGAGCTTCGGGTTGAGAAGGTTGATCAGCACGGCCTTCACCGTGACCTCGAGCGCCGAGCGGCCACGGGTCTGTGCTTCCACCTTGAGCGTCCCGTGCTCGCGCAGCGTCGTCCAGGCCATATAAAGAAGATAGGCGACCCCCAGATATCTGAAGACCTCGAAGGCGAGACCGCTGGCGTGGAGGAGGGCGGCGAGCCCGAGGATGGCTGCAGCCATGTGCGGGACGATGCCGATCGTGCAGCCGAGCGCGGCGACGACGCTGGCCCGGGCGCCACGCGAGAGGCCCGACGCCAGCGTGTAGAGAACGCCGGTGCCCGGTGCCACGACGACGATCAGCGAGGTGACGAGAAAGTCGATGCTCACGATGCCGGCCGCTCCGCGCGGATCTGGGGATTGCGGGCGACAGGATGTGCCACCTCGGCGACCCGAGCAAGGCTCGGGAGCGGCAGCACCCTTCGGCAGGAAGGGCCGTGCGGCACGGCCGTCCATCGCGCTCGCGTTCCGGACGATCCCGGTCGCCGAGGCGCGTCGGTTCTTGATGGTCCCACGACTACGGCATGATAGCAGTCGTGGGCGTTCGACGATCCGGGTGGCGACGCGGCCCCGGGAAGGCGAGGACGATGTCGCGCAAGCCCTTCGAGAAGGTGCCCTATGAGCTGCTGGTCGATCCAGCCTGGCGATGGGCCTCCACTCCGTGCTGGAAGGGATCCCCAACAAGAAGGAGCAGCCGGATCTGCCCAGGATGCCTGAAGCCGAGCCCCGCCCCACGGGCATCGACGGGGTGCTCCGCACGCTGCGCGCCGTGCCGACGGGGTTGTGAGCGGGCTTGGCCGGGAAGCCTCCGACGCAGGCCGCCGCGTCGATGAACCCGGAGGGGCGCTGGGGCGCGGTGGGGCGGCACCTGCCCGGTCTCGCGGCGCTCGCGGCCTATGACCGCCGCTGGCTGACGCAGGACCTGCTCGCCGGCGCTCTGCGTCGCGACCGTGGCGATGCCGGTCGGGATCGCCTATGCGGGCCTTGCCGGCGTGCCGCCGATCGTCGGGATCTACTCGGCGATCTTTCCGCTGCTGGCCTATGCCCTCCTCGGCTCGTCCCGCCAGCTCATGGTGGGGCCGGATGCGGCGACCTGCCTGATGGCGGCGACGGCGCTCGCACCCCTCGCCGGGGGCGATCCGGAACGCTATCTGGCGCTGGTGCCGGCCCTCTCGCTCATGGCCGGGCTGATCTACGTGATCGCCGGTGTCGCCCGGCTCGGCTTCATCGCCAACTTCCTCTCCCAGCCGATCCTGACCGGCTACCTGAACGGCATCGCGCTCATCATCCTCGTGGGCCAGCTGCCGAAGCTTCTGGGTTATCCCTCCGAGGCGCGGGACTTCCTCGGCCAGCTGCACGAGCTGGTCGAGCGTGTCGGCCAGAGCAACGCGTCCACTGTCGTGCTGGGCCTCTCGATGGTGGCGGGGCTCCTGCTGTTGCGCCGCCTGGCCCCTGCGGTGCCGGGGCCGCTCGTCGCCGTGGTGGCCGGCATCGCCGCCGTCCTCGGCCTTGGGCTCGAGGCACGGGGCGTGGCGCTGACCGGGGCTCTGCCGGGCGGCTTGCCGACGCCACGCCTGCCGCTCTTCGACGGGCCGACCTACCGCACGCTCTTTCACGACGCGGTCGAGATCATGCTGATCAGCTTTGCGAGCGGCATGCTCACCGCGAAAAGCTTCGCCCGCCGCAACCGCTACGACATCGACGCGAACCAGGAGCTGATCGCCTTCGGCGCCAGCAACCTCCTTTCCGGCCTCGGTCAGGGGTTTCCGGTGACCGGTGCCGACTCCCGCACGGCCGTGAACAACGCGGTTGGCGGCAGGACGCAGCTCGTGGGCGTGGTGGCGGCCGTCGCGATGCTCCTCGTTCTCCTCCTGCTGCGCGGGCCGCTGGCGCTCATCCCGACGGCGGCTCTGGCTGCGGTCGTCCTTGTGGCAGCGCTCGCCCTGGTCGACGCCGCCGGGCTTCTGGCCATGTTCCGCATGAGCTGGCGCGAGGGGCTGCTGTCCATCGGGACCACCGCGGGCGTGCTGGTGCTGGGCGTGCTGCCCGGCGTCATCCTCGCCGTCCTGCTGTCGCTCTGCTGGCTCATCATGGTGATCTCGAGGCCGCCGGAGGCGGTGCTCGGCCACGTTCCGGGCCTGAGAGGCTTTCACAGCATCGCCGACTATCCCCAGGCGCGAACCGTCCCCGGGCTGCTCATCTTCCGCTTCGAGGCCGACCTGCTGTTCTTCAACATCGACCATTTCCGCGAGCGGCTCGAGGCGGCGATCCGGACCGCCGACACGCCGGTCGAATGGGCGATCGTCGATGCAGCGCCGATCAACTGGATCGACGGAACCGCCGTTCAGCACTTGCAGGAGCTGCGCGAGCAGCTCGCGGTGCGCGGTATCCGTCTCGGCTGGGCCAGGGTGCGCCTCTCGCTGCGTCGAGGCTTCAACGCGAGCTGGCTGGCCGAGCAGCTCCGCGGCCGCGACTATCTCAGCTTCCCGACGCTCAACGCGGCCATCGACGCTTTCAAGGCACGCACCCCTCGGGGCGAGGAGACAGCAGGCACTCCGGCTCCGGCCGATCGCACCGCCTGAGGGATACGGCGCAAGGCGCGGGTGAGGGCGTCGGCCTGCCCGTCCTCAGCCCGCCAGCAGCGACGCGAGGCCGAGCAGCGCCTCGTCGGAGCCGCGCCCGCCGATCAGGGAAAGGCCGACGGGGATGCCGTCATGCGCGGCGAGGGGAAGGCTGAGCTGGGGCAGGCCGCCCAGACCGGCGATGCAGGTGAGCTCCGTGATGCGACCGACCGCGGTCACCATCTCGCTGAACCGATCATCGCGCCGAGGGGGGAGGATCGGGGCGGTCGGGAGGCAGAGCACGGCATCATCGTCGAGCAGCGTGTCGAGACGTCGGCGCGCATGATCGCGAAAGGCGCGGGGGCCGGCCAGGTCGGCCTCGGTCAGCAGCCAGGACATCGAGAGAGAGCGACCGACCTCGATCGAGAAGCGGGGAACGCAACGCTCGACCCAGGGGCGGAACGTCCGCCCGAACTCCCACATCTGCAGTTTGCGCTGGTTCTCCGACCAGGCGGGCAGGTCACCCTGGCCGAGCGCCACGTCCTGCCGTGCCGAGAAGGCTGCGGCGATGCGGTCGACCACGGGCACCAGCGCCCCCCGCACCTCGGGTGCCGCCAGCGCAAAGCAGTCCGTCGCCACGATGAGCTTGGCGGCCCTCGGCGCGGAGGAAGGCCGACCAAGCAGCACCTCGCCGACCTTCACGAACGACGCGGCATCACGGGCGAGCCAGCCACAGGTGTCGAAGCTGGGTGATTGCGTCTCCATGCCGTCGACCGGGATCCGGCCATGCGTCGGGCGCAGGCCGAAAAGGCCGCAAAAGCTTGCCGGCGTGCGAACGGAGCCGCCGGAATTGGTGCCGAGCGCCACATCAACCAGGCCGCCGGCCACGGCCGCGGCAGAGCCGCTCGACGATCCGCCGGGCACACGATCGGGTGCCCGGGGATTGAGCGGCGTGCCGTAGAACTGGTTGCGACCGAGCAGGCCCAACGAGATCTCGTCGGTGATGGTCTTGCCGGCCAGCGTGGCACCGGCGCCCAGAAGAGCCTGGACGGCCCAGGCGTGGCGGCGGGCGGGGGGATGCGTGCGCTCCCAGTCCGGGTTGCCGCTGCCGGTGACGTAGCCGGCCACGTCGAACAGGTCCTTGGCGGCAAACGTCAGGCCCGAGAGCGGGCCCGACGCTGCTCCTTGAACGACGCAGTCGACGTGAGGAACGAACGCGCCGAGCTCGTCACGCATCCCCTTTGCCTCAGACCTTCTTGATGGTGCGGTAGTCGATGTGCTGGTGGAACCAGTAGACATAGTTCTCGATGTTCTGCTGCATCGCCACGTCGCCCAAGAGCTGGGCCAGCGGAATGCGTGGCACATCGGCCATGACGATCCCCACCATCTCGACCAGCGTCTTCTTGTAGGTGGCGTCGTCCGGTGCGAACCGTGCGGTCTCGATCAGCTCATCGAGCTTCGGGTTGACGTAGTTGCACGTGTTGAAGACGGAGTTGTTGGCGCCGTCATAGGTCCAGAAGAAGTGATACTCGGGATAGTCCAGCCATGGATAGAACTCGGCGATCACGAAGGGCATCTTCTTGGAGGCCATGTTGGCGAACCAGTTGGAGCCCGGAACCTTCTCGATCGACACCTTGATGCCGATCTTGCCCAGCGACTCCTGAATGAGGAGCGCTATCGGCTCCCGCGTGGTGGCCTGGCTGAGATCGAAGGACAAGGTGGTCTCGAAGCCGTCCGGGAAGCCCGCCTCGGTCAGCAGCGCCTTGGCCTTCTCGAGGTCGGTATCGAAGGGCGAGGGGGTCGGCCAGGTGGGCGGGAAGGTGGTGGTGTCGGCCGGTGCCCCGAACATCGGCACGCCTCGATTGTAGAGGGCGCCGTCCATGATGGCCTGGTAGGGGATGGCGAAGGCCACGGCCTGGCGGACCTTGAGGTTGTCGAACGGCTTCATCTGCACGTTCATGTCGACGAACAGGAGATCGCCCTGGACCGGCGTGCCGATGACCTTGAGCGTGCCGGCCTTGGCCAGCTCGGCATAGTCCTTGGGCGGCAGGCCGACCGAGATGTCGACGTCGCCCTTCTCGAGAAGCGCGCGGCGGGTGCCGGGCGACGCGATCTGGCGGAACACGACCTTCTTGAGCTCGGGCAGCGGGCCGGACTTCCAGGCGTCGAAGCGGGTGAGGATCAGCTGATCGCCCGGCTTCCAGCTCTGCACCTTGAAGCCGCCGCCGCCGGCGTCGTTGCGCTGGGTCCACTCGAGCGCCCAGGGGTCGGCCTTCGTGGCATGCTTCAGCGCCAGCTTCTTGTTGGTGATGCAGGGCACCGGCACCGCCAGGTCGGGCAGGCTCAGCTTGTTGGCCTTCTCGAAGGTGATCTTGAAGGTGTGGGTGTCGACCACCGAGAACTGGTCGGGGCTCGTGAGCGAGCCGGCGGCCATCTGGATCGCCGGGAACCCGCCCGCGGCGATCGCACGGTCGAACGACCACTTCACGTCCTCGGCCGTCACCGGCGAGCCGTCGTGGAAGGTGGCGTTCTTGCGGATCTTGAAGATCATCGTCTTGCCGCCGTCCAGGACCTCCCAGCTCTCGGCGAGCTCCGGCTTGAACACCGAGGCGTCATAGCCGGTGGCGCCGTTGGGCATCGTCTTCGTGCCGTGGGTCACCAGCCGGTCATAGACGTTCCACGCGACCATGCGGGCCTGATCGTTGGCCGCGGGTAGCATCGTGTCGAGCGAGTTGGGCCCCATCTCGTTGACGAGGATCAGCGTGTCCGACGGCGTCGCGGCCCGCGCCGAGCGGAAGTCGAGCGCGGTTGCCGCGGCGGTCGCGCCGAGCATGGCCAAGGCGGATCGGCGGTCGAGGTCGATCATGCGAGGGTTCCCCCTTTGGGCGGGTGTGCTGGTTGCTGGCTCAGATGACGGGATGGGCCGTGGCGCCCATCGAAAGGCCGAGGCTGCGATGCCAGGCAGCTCCCAGCGCAAGGATGCGGTTTTCCTCGAAAGGCGGAGCAACGAAGCTGATGCCCTGGGGAAGTCCGTCAGGACGGAAGCCGTTCGGCACCGCCAGGGCACAGAAATCCATGAGATTGACGAAGTTGGTGTAGGTGCCCATGATCGCGTTCCGGGCGATATTGTCCGCTTCCAGCTCGGCGATCGTGAATGTCGTGGGCGAGGTGGGTGTGACGATCACGTCGGCATCGTCGAACAGCTTCATGGCTATCTTGCGATAGGCGGCAAGCTTGTACTGGGCGACGAAGACATCGGCACCGCTGTACTTGGCACCTTGGGACAGGATCTCGCGCGAGGCGGGGTGGAACTTGTCGCCGCAGCGCTCGAAGGTCTCGCGGAGGTTGGCGTAGCGTCGCGCGATAAAGGCGTCCTCGTAGAGCATCCTCGCTGCCGCGTGCAGCGGCGCATAGTCGAAGCTGACGGCCGTGCCGCCCATTCTTTCCAGCCGCTCGATGGCCTGATCGAAGAGGGTCTCGGCGGCGCTGTCGCCGGCAAAGACGCGGCTCTCGCGGCTGGGCACGGCAAAGCGAAAGCTCGTGGGTGCCGGCGACAACGCGAGCTCGAAGCTCGCGGCGGCCGGGCTGGACAGCGGATCGGCCGGATCGTGCTCGATCAGCACGCGGGTCGCTGCGACGGCATCCTTGACCGTGAGGGTGAGCAGCGTGTGGCTGGCACTCATGCCGGCAGGCGACGGCCCGAGCGGGATCAGCCCTGGGGTGGGCTTCAGGCCTACCAGATTGTTGAGCGCTGCCGGCACCCGCCCGGAGCCCGCCGCATCGCCGCCCAGCGCGAAGCTCACGAGGCCTGTCGCAACCACGACGCCACCGCCCGAGGTCGAGCCGCCCGAGATATAGCGCTTGTCGAAGACGCAGGATGGAATGCCGTAGTCGGTGCGCACGCCGACCAGCCCCATGCCGAACTGGTCCATGTTGTTCTTGCCGATGACGATGGCGCCGGCATCGACTAGGCGGGTCACCGTGGGCGAGGTCGCCGTGGCGATCCGCTCGTTGGCGCGGCATGCCTCGCTGGTCGGGTAGCCGGCGACGTCGAAGCTGTCCTTGACCCCCAGCGGCAGGCCGTAGAGCGGGTGCGTTTCCGGCGAGGCGCCCGAGGTCTCGAGCGCCGCAGCGGCGGCCATCGCCGTCTGGCGAGGAACGAGCGACGTCCAGGCCGGATCGGGGCCGCGAGCGGCGATCCGATCGTAGACCGCCGCCACCACCGCCGACGGATTCAGGGTGCCCGCGCGGTACGCCGCATGCAGCGTGCGGAAATCGAGGCTGCCGCGTTCGGCGGACCACGCCATCTCAGAGCCCCAGCTCGGCCAGGAGCGGCGGCCATGCATCCTTCCACGGCCTCGCCTCCTCGAACGCGGCCGAGGCCTTGAGCACCAACGGATCGTCGAGATGGCGACCGATGATCTGCAGGCCGACAGGCAGCTTCTGGTCGGTGAAGCCCGCGGGAATGGAAGCCGCGGGCTGGCCGGTCAGGTTCATCGGGAAGGTGAAGGACAGCCATTGGCCGGCATTCACCATCCTGCCCTCGATCATCTCCGGTCCCTGCATGTGCACCGGGAACGGCGGAACGGCCAAGGTGGGCGTGAGGAGCAGGTCGTAGCGCTGCATGAAGCGCCACATCTTGTTCACGACCGTCTGACGAACGCGCTTGGCGTCGGTGAACTCGCGACCTGTCCACTCCTTCTGCACGAGCGCCACCAGGTGCGGAGACACCTCGCTCTCGCGTCCTGTGATCATCTCGCGCATGCCGGACAGGTCGGAATCGCAGGCGACCAGGGTCCAAAAATAGGGCCCGGGATCGTCCCAGCCGGGGCTCGCCTCCTCGACGATGCAGCCGAGATCCCGCTCGAACACCTTGACCGCCTCGCCGACGACGCGACGGACCTCCGGATCGACTGGCGCATAGCCCCAGTCGGCGCTGTAGGCGATCCTGAGGCCCTTGAGCGATCCGGGCGTCGCGGCCGCGGTCCAGTCGAAGTCGGGCTTGGGCAGCGAGTAGCGGTCGCGCATGTCCGGGCCGGAGCCGATCACGCTCAGCATCAGCGCCGCGTCGGCCACCGTGCGGCTCATCGGGCCGATATGCTCGAGCGTCTCCCAGGACGAGACGCCCGGATAGCGCTCGTCGCGGCAGCCGGGATAGAGCGCCACACGGCCCATCGACGCCTTGAGCCCGTAGAGCCCCGAATGCGCCGACGGGATGCGGATCGAGCCGCCGCCGTCCGAGCCGATCGCGAAGGGCGAGACGCCGCAGGCGACCGAGGCGCCCGATCCGGCCGACGAGCCGCCGGGCGTCAAGGCGAGGTTCCAGGGATTGCGGGTCGTGATGCCGAGCGGGTTGTGGCCGACGCCCGAATAGCCGAACTCCGGCACGTTGGTCTTGCCGAGGATGACGGCACCCGCGTCCTTCAGGCGCTCGACGACGATGTCGTCCTCCTCGGGAACCCAGCCCTCGTAGAGCTTCGAGCCCATCGCCGTCTCGATGCCCTTGGTCGCCACCAGATCCTTGATGCCGATAGGCACACCGGCCAGCGCGCCCGGGTCCTCGCCCGCCGTGATCTTGGCATCCACCGCCAGGGCGGCCTCGCGCGCCACGTCGGGCGTCGGCACGCAGAAGGCACGGATGTGCGGCTCGAGAGCCTCCATGCGGCGCAGCGCCGCCTCGGTCACCTCGATTGCCTTGAGCTCCTTCGCCTTGATCTTGGCGACCAGGGCGGTCGCGGGCAGGCGCGCCAGCTCGTTATCCGTGGCAGAGGGCATGGGCTTCCTCGCGGTCAGTGGTGCTCGCGTCCGGGTCGACCGACGCGAAATGGCAGGCCGCCTCGTGGCTCCTGCCGATCGTGTGCATGGGCGGGTATTGCGCGGCGCAGATGGACGCACCCGAGGGGCAGCGACCATAGAAGCGGCAGACGTTCGGCTCGGGATCGATCGGGCTGCGCGGGCTGCCCTCGAGGCGGGCGGGACGCCGGCCGCGATGCGCCGGGTCCGGAATCGCCGCCAGCAGGGCACGCGTGTAGGGATGGCCCGGCGCCCGGAACAGCATACCGGACGGCGCCGTCTCGATGACCTTGCCCAGATACATGACGACGACGCGCTCGCACAGGAGCCGAACGACGTTCAGATCGTGCGATACGAAGAGATAGCTCATGCCCAGCCGGTCGCGCAGATCGGCGAGAAGCCTCAGGATCACGGCCTGCACCGAGACGTCCAGCGCCGAGGTCGGCTCGTCGAGGATCAGGAGCGCCGGCTCCACGACGATGGCGCGGGCAATGCCGACGCGGGCGCGCTGGCCGCCGGAAAGCTGGTGCGGGTAGCGGCTCACCAGCTCCGGCGACAGCCCGACCAGCTCGATGGCGCGCCGCACCTTGGCCTCGAGCTCCGCGCGGCTCGAAGGGCGCAGGAGCCGCCGCGCCGGATCCGCCACCGACTGGAACACGGTGAAATGCGGGTTGAGGCTCTCGGTCGGGTCCTGGAACACCATCTGGATGCGGGCGCGGGCGGGGCTGGCGACGAAGCGGCGCAGCGGGATGGCGCCGATGTCCTCGCCCTCGAAGCGGATCTCGCCCGCGCTGGGGTCGACCAGCCGCGCCAGCAGGCGGGCGAGCGTGGACTTGCCGCAGCCGGATTCGCCGACGAGGCCGACGCTCTCGCCCTTGTTCAGCACGAGGCTGACCTGGTCGACGGCGTGCAAAAGGCCGCGGTCGCGCCCGCTGCCGGTCGGGTAGAGCTTCCTGAGCTGCCGGGCCTCCAGGAGCGGCGCCGTCATGCCGCGGGCCGCCAGCAGCGCACGAGATGGTCCCGGCCGACCTCGGTCGACGGCAGCGGCTCCGCGTCGCAGACCGGCACACGCCGGTCGCACCGGTCGCGGAACCGGCAGTAGGGCAGGTCGCTGCGCCGCAGGTCCGGCAGGCCGCCCGGGATCGAGACGAGATCGCCGATATGGGTCGCCGTCGCCGGCATCGCCCCGATCAGCTCGGCGCTGTAGGGATGGGCCGCATGTCCGAGGAGCGCTGCCGCCGGCGCCGCCTCGACCGTGTGGCCGGCGTGCATGACCACGATCCGGTCGCAATACTCGCCGGCGAGGCCCAGATCGTGGGTGATCAGCATGGCCCCCATGCCGGACTGGTCGACCATCTCGCGGATCAGATCCATGATCAGGGCCTGCGTCGTGACGTCGAGGCCGGTCGTGGGCTCATCGGCGATCAGCAGCATCGGCTCGCAGGCGAGCGCCATCGCGATCATGACGCGCTGGCACATGCCGCCGGAGAGCTCGAAGGGGTAGGCGTCGTAGCGGCGCTCGGGATCGGGGATGCGCACCTTGGCCAGCGCCTCGACCGCCTTCGCCCGCGCATGGCGCCGGGCGACCGGCCCGTGGCGCAAAAGCACGTCCTCGATCTGGCGCCCGATCTTGCGGATCGGGTTGAGGGCGGTGCGCGGGCTCTGGAAGATCATCGAGGCCTCGCGCCCGCGCATCTCCCGCATGGCGGCACCCCGTGCCGCCAGCGCGTCGATCCCGCCGAAATGCACGGTACCGCCCCGGATCTCGGCGCTGGCCTCCAGGAGGCCCATGATCGCCAGCGCGCTCACCGACTTGCCGGAGCCGCTCTCGCCGACGATGCCCACGATCTCGCCGCGCTCGATCTGGAACGACACGTCCTCGAGGGCCTTCACCCGCCCCTCGCGCGTGCGGAACTCGAGCGAGAGCCGGTCGACGACGAGCAGCGGCGCGCTCCCATGCGCGTCGGCCCCGGGGCCCGGTGAGGGCAGGCTCATGTGCGCCTCCGCGGGTCGATCATGTCGCGAAGCCCGTCGCCCAGCAGGTTGAAGCAGAACACGGCCAGCACGAGCGCCATGCCGGGAAAGACGAAGGTCCACCACTCGCCCGAGAAGATGTAGCTGGCCCCCTCCGACACCATGATGCCCCACTCGGCAGCGGGCGGGCGGACGCCCAGCCCGATGAAGGAGAGGCCCGCGGCGTTGAGGATGGCCCAGCCCATGTTGAGCGACGCCTGGACCATCATCGCCGGCAGGATGTTGGGGACGATGTGGCGGGCGAGCACGCGCAGGGCGCCGTTCCCGCCCATCCGCGCCGCCTCGACGTAAGGCGCGTCGCGCCGGACGTTGACCTCGCCGCGGGCATATCGGCCGTAGAAGGGAAGGTTGATCACCACGGTGGCGATGATGATGTTGCCGACGCTGTTGCCGAGAGCCGCCACGATGCCCATCGCCAGGACGAACAGCGGGAAGGCCATGATCGTGTCGAAGATCCGCCCGATGATCTGGTCGGCCCAGCCGCCGGCATAGCCGGCGATCGCACCCAGCGCGGTGCCGATGACGAAGGAGACGGCAACGGCGGTGACGGCCATGCCGAGGTCGAGGCGGGCCGCGACGATCACCCGGCTGAAGATGTCGCGGCCGAGCTGATCGGTGCCGAACAGGTGCGCGGCCGACGGCGCCATCAGGCGTGCGTCGGCGTTGGTCATCAGCGGGTCGTAGGGCACGAGCGACGGGCCGAGCAGCGCGCAGAGCAGGAGCAGCGTGAAGATCGCAAACGCCACGAGCGTCAGCGGGTTCTCGGCAAAGGCGTGGCGCAGGTCGCGGCCGAAGGTGGCGGTGGCCATGGGCGTCAGCCCTCGAAGCGGACGCGCGGATCGATCGCGGCGGCGATCAGATCCACGATCAGGTTCAAGAGCACGTAGATGACGGCCATCATCAGGACGAAGCCCTGGACGGCGGCATAGTCCGAGGCGATCACCGCGCTCACCGCATAGGCGCCGATGCCCGGCCAGCCGAACACCTGCTCGATCAGCACGCTGGAGCCGAGCAGGAACGAGAAGACCATGCCCATGATGTTGGTGATCGACAGCAGCGCGTTGCGGAACGCATAGGTGAAGACGGTGGTCCAGGCGGTGAGGCCGTTGGCGCGCGCCGTCCGCACGAAATCACTGCCCAATGCCTCGAGCATCGCCGCCCGGGTCATCCGTGCGATCGGCGCCATGGCGAACAGCCCGAGGGAGATCGCCGGCAGTACCAGCTGCGCGAGGGATGCGCGAAATGCGCCAAGATCGCCGGCGATCAGAGTGTCGATGAGATAGAAGCCCGTCACCGTGTGCGGCGCCGTATAGTAGATCTCATCGAGCCGCCCGAGCGGCTGCGGCGCCCAGCCCAAAAGATAGTAGAAGACGTAAACCAGCAGCAGCGCGACGAAGAAGGTCGGGAACGCCGCTGCCACCGTTACCGAGCTGCGGCACAGATGGTCGACCAACGAGTTCGGTCTCGCCGCGGCGAAGACCCCGAGCGGGACAGCCGTGACCATCGCGAAGAGCAGGGCGACGAGCGTCAGCTCCATGGAAGCGGGCAGGCGCTGGATCAGGTCGTTGACCACCGGCTGGCCGGTGGTGAGCGAGTTGCCGAGGCTGCCGTGCGCGAGCTGGACCAGATAGACCCAGAACTGCCCGATCAGGCTCTTGTCGAGGCCGAGCGCCACGCGGACCTGCTGGACGGATTTGGCGTTTGCCGCTGGCCCGGCAAAATAGACGGCTGGATCGCCAGGCAAGGCGCGTGAGAGGACGAACGTCACCACGATCACGCCGGCGAGGCTCGGCAACGAGCTGGCGATGCGGCGAAGGGCATAGGTCGACGCCAGGGCTCGGGTCTCCAGCGATCTTCAGGAAGGCTCGCCCCACCCATCAGCAAGCGGTGTGCCAGGATGGCCTGCGTCCGGAACGCGCGGGTCACCTGCTGCCGCGGGCTCTTCAGCTGGCGCCCGTTTGCGCAGACTGCCGCGGCACGGCGCACAAAGCTTGAGCAGTGATCAAGTCACTGGACTGAGTCTCACTCCGCACCGTGCCTGCCATCGCCCATAGCCGGACCCGTTCAAGAGAAACGGTATGATTCTTGATCAGCAGTCGAGAAGCTTGAACGGAGGATAGCCGGGTGGGCGACTTGACCGAGACACGCACGCTCACACTCGAGGGTGGCAGGCGGATCCTCGATGCGGCCATCGCCGAGGCGCACAGAATTGGTCAGCCGATGTGCATCGCCGTGGTCGACGCGGGCGGCAACCTGCTGAACTTTGCGCGGATGGACGGAGCGAAGGCGCTGAGCGTGATCTCCTCGATCAACAAGGCGCGCACCGCCGCGCTATCGGCCGAGCCCACCGGCGGGGCGCATGCCGATGTCGAGCTGCAGGTCGCGCTGGCGCACGAGAGCAAATGGACCAACCTGATCGGCGGCCTGCCGGTGAAGGTCGGTGGGCTGGTCGTGGGTGCCGTGTCGGCTGGCTCCGGCACGGGTGCCCAGGACCTCGCCACGGCCCGCGCCGGGGCGGCGGCCATCCCCGGGGCCGACCTGTTCTTGGGCTTCACGCCGATGGGGGCCGAGGATACCGGCATCATCCGCGGCGCCCATCCTCATCCCGCACGGAGCTGACGGCTTGCGCGCGGCACGTGCCTCGGGCGATCTGCCGGCAACGCCTGCTGCCGAGAGAAGGATGGGCCGAGCTTCAATGGAAGACGCCAACGGAATGGATACCGTAGAAGCCGCGCCTGCGGCCGATCTGCAGATCGGCGCGCGCCTGCGCCACGCACGCATCCTGAAGGGCATGCTCATGCGCGAGCTGGCCCTGCGCTGCGCCTGCACCGAGAGCATGATCTCCAAGATCGAGAACGGCAAGGTGATGCCGTCGGTGCCGATGCTCCAAAGGCTGGTCGGCGCGCTGGCACTCGATCTGAGCACCTTCTTCGGCCTCGATCCCTCCTCGCCCGGCGTGATCCTGCGCGACGGCCAGCGGCCGATCACGCTGACCGATCCGATCCGCCAAGGCACCGGCGTGCACTATGAGCGGCTGGTGCCCTTCGGCGCCGGCAACCTGCTGGAAGGCAACGTCCACGTCATCCAGCCGGGCGGCGTCAAGGTCGATCAGATCACGCACCAGGGAGAGACGCTGGGCTACGTGCTGGAAGGCTCGCTCGACCTGACCATCGAGGCGACCGTCTATCACCTCTCGGCCGGCGACTCGTTCTTCTTCAAGAATCATCTCACGAACAGCTACCGCAATCCCGGTGCCGTCGTCACGAAGGTGGTCTGGGTGAACACCCCGCAGGTCCATTGAGCGCAAGCGCGTCGAGGGTCGGCAGCGCAGCCGAGATGCTGCGGAGCCGGCTTTGTGGTCGGCGCCAAGGAGCAGGCCTTCCCCGCTAGCCGGCTGACGTGAGGCCGAGGCATTGCCTCGCCGGGACCCGACCTCTCACCGCGCTGCGCGAGCGAGGCTTGACGCATGCCGGGTGCCGGCGCAGGAGTGATGCGGATCACGGCTCCGACGCAAAAGTCGTGACACTATCAGCAGAGTGGTTCCCACAGGGCCGGGCCGATGCGACCGAGCTTCATGCTGCTGACCTCAATGCTGCTGATTTCAGCCTGCGACCAGATCCCCGGGCTGGGGCCGTCGAGCCCGCCTCCCGCAGCACCATCTGTCGCCGCCGCGGCCAGCCCGGCGCCGACTCGGAGCGAGGCGGTGCTGGCCGCCCGCCGCTGTGGAGATACGCTCGGTATCGCCGCCCGATGCAACCTCATGCGCGACGATCACGATTTTGCGGTCGTGCGGTACAGCGTGCTGCAGGGGCTGGGACAGCAGTATGACAAGGTCATCGACGCGCAGCAGCTGACCGATCTGGTCGATCTCGCGACCCTCGACCGGATGACCACGATCGGCGCCTGTAGCATGAGCCCAGCGGACTTGACGCGCGTCGCAGCGAGCGTGCGCTCGTCGATCGCCGACTGCGCTAAGCCCTGACGACCCGCCGTGGCGGCGGAGGAGAAGGACGATGGTGAAGCGATCGGTATCCAAGATGCTTCTGGTGGTGGCAGCGAGTGTTGCCTCTGTCGGGTCCGCCACGGCGGACGACATCACCAAGCTGATTACGACGAGCCCGGCCAATCAATCCGCCCAGCCTGAGGTCTCGCGCCTGATCGAGCAGCTGATCGCCGCGCGTAGCAGCTCGGCCGCTGTTCGAGCGCGTGCCGAGCGGGCGCCCGGCGCCGCCGGGCTGCAGGTGGGCTCCGACGAGATCCTGGCCGATATCGGCGCCATCGGTGCGTTGGGCAATGCGCCCTCGACGACGGCTCCAATCCCCACCGCGACTGCCCCGGCTCCACCTCCCGCACCCATGACAGAGACCGCCGCTTCACAGCCTCGGCCGACAACGGCGAACGCGGTCTTGCCGGGCTGGTGGCCGTTCAAGGCGCCGGACATCCATGAGCCTCCCAGCCATAGTGTGGTGGTGGCGGCCATGGCGGAGGTGGCGGTGGTGGTGGCGGCGGCGGCTGGTAAGCCCGTGACGGTCGTCCCTTCCTGTTACCGGCGGCTGCATCGCGTCCTGCCGCTGATGCTCATGCTGGCTTTTCTGTGCGCGGGGGCACCTGCATTCGCCGCAGGACGGGTCGCGCTCGTCATTGGCAACGCGCACTACACGGCCTTGCCGGCGCTCGTGAACCCGACCGACGACGCGAAGCTTCTCGCCGCGGGCCTGCGTAAGGCCGACTATACGGTAACCCTTCTCCTCGACACCTCGCTCGACCAGTTGAGGGCGGGAGTGGATACGTTCGCGAAAGAGGCTGCGGGCGCCGACGTGGCTCTCGTCTATTATTCGGGGCACGGCGTCCAGGTAGACGGCGTGAACTATCTCGTCCCGGTCTCGGCCGCGGTGCACACGCGAGCGGACCTTCCCGCCGAAGCCGTGCCGCTCGAGTCGCTGGTCAACGAGATCACCGCAGCTGCACCCGGATTGGGGGTCGTGGTCCTCGATGCCTGCCGCAACGATCCGCTGCCGCCCGGCACGCCTTCGATGGGCGTTGCCCGCTCGCTGGTACCGAGCGAAGGGCTGGCGCGTGTCCCGCCCCCTGCCAAGCAGGGAATGCTGATCGCCTATTCGACGGCGCCCGGGCAGATCGCGCTCGACGGCCCGCCCGGCCAGAACAGCCCCTTCGCGGCGGCGTTGGCAACCTACATCGACGAGCCTGGGCTGGATGTCGGCCTGCTCTTTCGCAAGGTGAGCGACCGGGTCCGCGAGGTGACGGGCGGGGCCCAGGTGCCGTGGACCGAGGCGGCGCTTTCCAGCCAGGACGTCTTTCTGACGCCGCCCTCGACGACGCAGACATCGGATCCGCTGCATGCGCTCAATGACATCCTGGCAATCGGCGATCCGACGCAGCAGCGGCTGGCGCTGGCACGCTTCGTCACCGAGAACAAGGACTCGCCCTTCGTCCCGGTAGCCGACGCCTATCTGGCATCGCTCGGACGAGCCGACGAGGCGCTGGCGTCGGCCGGCTCGGGCGGCATCGAGGCGGCCGTGTCGGACTGGCAGGCGGTCGAGGCGGTGGCCGGGACGACGGCCGAGCCGCTCGCGATCGACGCCTTCCTGGCGCTTCATCCAGCCGGCGATCTGGCCGATCGCGCGCGGGCGCGTCGCGACGGCCTGCCCGCGGACGCGCAGCCTGCCCCTGCGATCGCCGCCAAGGGCCTCTGGCCGCTTGTCCGCGCGGCAGGGCAGATCGAGCAGATGCGGCGCTTCGCCGGGCTCTTCACCGGCACCCCGGAGGGGGCGGACGCCCAGGCGCGAATCGAGATCGCGGCGCTGGCGCCGGAGGTCGCGGCGGCATCGTCGGCTGCACCCGGCGACATGCAGAGCGTCGATAGCGTCGTCGGCACAGGTCCGACGGAGATCGCGATCGAGGGCACGCCGACGATGGTCGCCATCCTGTCGCCGCCGCGCTACGGGCAGCTCGTCACGGCGGGAGCCAGGGGGCTGGTGCCGAGCCTCGGCGACCATCCTGTGCTGGTGCAGAACATCGCCTATCGGCCCCGCATCGATGTTCGGGACGTCGTGGACGAGACGACGCTCAAGGTGGGGGCCGAGGGTGCCGAGCGGGACATCGGCGTCCAGATCCACGTCACCGTCGATCCCTGCGACCGGCTGGCGGGCGCGCGCTTCGACACGCAGGGCGTGGTGCTCGGGCTCTATCCCAACGAGATCGATGCAGCGAAGGCGGTGCCTGCCTGTCGGGCGGCGGTGCAGCGGTTTCCCGACGTTGCCCGTTTCCAGTACGAGCTCGGCCGGGCGCTCGAGGCCCAGGGCGGCTACGAGGAAGCGGCGTCGCTCTACGAGAAGGCGGGGCAGGCCGGGCACCTGGTGGCGTTGAGTGCCCTCGGCGCGCTCTACGAGCAGGGGCATGGCGTGGCGCGCGACCCGGCCAAGGCTGCGGCACTTTACGAGGACGCGGCCGGCAAGGGCGACCCGCTCGCGATGAACAGCCTGGGCCGTCTCTACCGTGACGGGATCGGCGTTCCGAAGGACCACGACAAGGCCGTGGACTGGTTTCTCAAGGGCGCCGCGCACGGCCACACCTTCGCCTACAACAATTTGGGCTACATGCTTGCCCAGGAGGGTCAGGGCGACCGTGCGATCGTCCTGTTCCGGGCGTCGGCCGAGGCCGGCGACATCTACGGCTACAACAATATGGGCTACGCCTACGAGAACGGGGTCGGCGTGCCGCGCGACATCCAAAAAGCCATTAGCTGGTACGAGAAGGCGGCGGAGGGGGGGCAGCCCAACGCGCCCATTAATCTCGGCATGATCTACAGCCAGGGCCGGAACGGTGTAGCCAAGGACCCCAAGAAGGCCGCGCAGTGGTTCGCCATGGCGGCGCGCAACGGCAGTTCCTGGGGCAATGTGCACCTGGCCGAGGTCTATGCCTCGGGCGGCCTGGGCGGGAAGACCGACGGGCTGCTGGCGGCGCAGCTTCTGGCGCGGGCCAGCACGAGCGCGGATCCGAGCGCCAAGACGGCGGCCGTCGAGGATTTTCAGCGCCTGCCGCAGAAGGTGACGATCGCTGCCCTCCAGGACGCGCTCAACACCAAGGGCTTCGCGGTCGGTGCTGTGGATGGCGTGTTCGGGCAGAAGACGCGCGCGGCGTTCGAGCAGTTCGCCGCGAAGCACGAGCCGCCCATCCGACCAGGCGCGCCCCTCATCGATGTGCTCGCAGCACTGCTCGTCCCGACTGCCGGGTGATGATGGCGGCACGGTGGACCTGCCCGACGGCGCGCGGCCGTGGCTGAGCGGGAGTGCCGAATCCTTCCGGCCGGCGCAGGTGCAGGGCTGCGCCTGGATCGTCTGAGCGGCCGCGACGAGCTCAGCAGGCCATTCCGCTACGAGGTCGAGGCTTTGAGCGAGAATCACGATCTCGCTCTCGCGGACTTCCTGGGCAAGGATCTGACGGTCAGCCTCGATCTCATCGGAGGCGCCAAGCGCTATTTCCACGGCCTCGTCGCCGATGCCTCCTATCTAGGGGAGGAGGACGTCCACGCCCGCTATGGGCTGACCGTTGTGCCATGGCTCTGGTTCCTCTCGCGCCGCCATGACTGCCGGATCTTCCAGAATATGTCGGTGCCCGAGATCGTGGCCGAGGTGTTCGGCGGCTGGCCCATCGCCGTGTTCGAAGTCCCGGCTCACCGAGAGCTATGCGCCCCGGATCTACTGCACCCAGTACCGCGAGAGTGATCTCGACTTCGTGTCCCGGCTGCTCGAGAGCGAGGGGATCTACTATTTCTTCGAGCATGAGGAGGGCGGCCACAAGCTCCTGCTGGTCGACACGATGTCGAGCCACACGACCAGGGCGGGGTTCGAGAAGGTCCCCTATTTCCCGCCACGCGATCATGCCCGGCGCGAGCGCGACCATCTGGACGAGTGGCGGCCGAGGCAGGCTGTCCGGGCCGGCAAGTCGACGCTGCGCAGCTTCGACTTCGAGAAGCCGCGGACCGATCTCACGGTCGTCGACAGCGATCCCCGTGCCCACGCGCTCGCGGCGAGCGAGGTCTACGATTATCCCGAGGCCTATGTGGATATCGGCCGCGGCGACAAGCTCGCCCGCATCCGTCTCGAGGAGTTGCAGAGCGATCAGGCGCGCTGCCTCGGCGAGGGGACGGTCGCGGGGCTGACCTGCGGCTGCCGCTTCGACCTCACGGGCTTCCCTCGGCGTGAGCAGAACAAGAGCTACCTCCTCGTCGCGATCGAGCACGAGATCGAAAGCGAGCTCTATCGCTCGCGACAGGCCGCGACGGCCGGACAAGGAGGTCTATCGCTGCCGCCTCGAGGCGCTCGATTTCGTGGTGCCGTTCCGGCCCGCCCGGATCACGCCTCGGCCTTTCGTGCACGGCCCGCAGACGGCGATCGTTACCGGTCCTGCCGGCGAGGAGATCTTTCCCGATCGGTATGGGCGGGTGAAGGTCCAGTTCCATTGGGACCGGCAGGGCAAGCACGATGCGAACAGCTCGTGCTGGATCCGTGTTTCCCAGCTCTGGGCGGGAGCAAGCTTCGGCGGGATGCATATCCCGCGCATCGGTCAGGAGGTGCTCGTCGACTTTCTCGAGGGCGACCCGGACCGACCGCGTCATCAGCGGGCGACTCTACAACGCGCTTTCGATGCCGCCCTACGGCCTGCCCGCCAACGCCACCCAGTCCGGCATCAAGAGCAACTCCTCGAAGGGCGGTGGCGGCTCCAACGAGCTGCGCTTCGAGGACAAGAAGGGCTCGGAGGAGGTGTTTCTCCATGCCCAGAAGGACGAGACCATCGTCGTCGAGCACGACAAGGCCGAGCTCGTCGGGAACGACGAGATCGATCTCGATCGGTAACGACAGGGAGGAGAAAGTCGGCCACGACGAGACCATGAGCGTCGGCAACAACCGGAAGCGCACGGTCGGCGTCGACGAGACGGTGAGCGTCGGCAGCAACCAGGCCATCACGGTCGGCACCGACCAGACCGTGAAGGTCGGGAGCAATCAGAGCATCACGGTCGGCAGCAATCAGACCTTGAGCGTCGGCAGCGATCAGAAGGTCAGCATCGGTGCCAACCGGACCGACAGCGTCGGCGCCGACGAGACGCGCTCGGTCGGGGCGGCGCGCAGCCTCACGATCGGCGCCGCGCAGTCGCACGAGGTCGCCGCCGACGACAGCTGGAAGATCGGTGCTGCGCGCAGCACGAATGTCGCGGCCGATGATTCGCTCGAGGTCGGCGGCAACCGCAGCGGCAGCATCGCCAAGGACGACACGCTCTCTGTCGGCCAGGGCGGCACCTGGACGATCGGCAAGACGCTCTCGATCACCGCCGGCGACGAGGTCCTGATCACCACCGGAAGCGCTCAGATCATCATGAAGAAGAACGGCGACATCACGATCAAGGGCAACAACATCCTGATCGACGCCTCGGGCAAGATCGACATCAAGGCCGACGGGAACATCACCCAGAAGGGCCAGAAGATCTTGCAGAATTGAGGGGACGCGCGATGCTCGAGGTGACGCTGCCGCCTGTCCGCGAGCGGCTCGATGGCGTGGTGATCGGCAGGCTGGCCGGCTTCACCGCCGACCGCCAGCCGCTCGTGACCATGCCGGACAGAACAGGCTCGTGGCCGGCACGCGCGACGGCGGCCCTGAGCGATGCCGATCTCGATTGCGAGGTCGCGCTGCTGTTCGAGGACGGCGATCCCGAGCGGCCGCTTATCATCGGTCGCGTGCTGGCGCCCGCCTCCGCGGTCGTGGTCGAGCGCGATGGCCAGCGTCTCGAGCTCGTGGCCGAGCAGGAGATCGTGCTCCGCTGCGGCAGGGCCAGCATCACGCTGACCCGCGCCGGCAAGGTGCTGATCCGCGGCACCTATGTTCTCAGCCGCTCGTCGGGCGTGAACAAGATCAAAGGCGGCTCGGTGCAGCTCAACTGATGGCCTCTCTCCCCCGCCGGACACCCATTCCCGCCATCGTCGAGCAGCATGCCGAGGAGGCGGCCTTCCTGTGGCTGCTGCGCGATCGCGCCGTCGATGCGCCGCACTATGCGCCGCGCCATCTGGCGAGGCTCGAGGAGCGGCTGGACGCGCACCTGGACGGGCTCTGGGTCGCGGGCGAGACGGGGCTCGAGATCGCCACGGCCCAGCTCGACCGTTTCCGGGAGCCGGGCGAGATGTTCGTGCAGGCCGTGCTGGCCCTGAGATCCGAGGCTCAGGAGGGCTGGCCGGCGCTCGTCGAGCTGGCCGAGGCGATGCCCGAGACCCGGCGCGGCCTGTTCGGTGCGCTCGGCTGGCTGCCGACCCGGGCGCTGGCGCCCGCGGTTCGGGCCTGGCTCGCCTCCGCCGACGGGTTCGAGCGCCTGCTGGGGACCGTCGCCCTGTCGCTCCATCGGGTCGACCCGGGCGAGCGTCTCGTCCGGCTGCTCGGCGATGAGGCGTCGTCCGTGCGCGCACGGGCGCTGCGTCTGGCTGGCGAGCTCGGACGTGCCGATCTTGGCGAGCAGGTCGTGAGCATGATCGACGACCCCAATGAGGAGGTGGCGCTCTGGGCAGCCTGGTCCGCGGCCCTCCTGAAGGCCGATCCCCGGGTCCTGCCCGGTCTGGAGGCGGCGGCCGAGCGGTACGGGCATGGTCGGCCCGCGCTGGACGCCCTGGTGCGAGAGGCCGCACCGGCACGCGTTGCGTCCTGGATCAGGGGACTGAGCGGAGACCGGGCACATCAGCGCCTCATCGTCGAGGCCTTGGGCCTGCTGGGTGATCCTGCGACAGTGCCCTGGCTTCTCGGGCGGATGACGGACCCCGATCTGGCACGCCTCGCCGGCGAGAGCTTCTCCCTCATCACCGGCGTCGATCTCGCCTATGACGATCTGGAGGGTGAGGCGCCGGCCGGCTTCGAGGCCGGACCGAGCGAGGCCGCCGAGGACGAGCGCGTGGCACTCGACGAGGACGAGAATCTGCCTTGGCCCGACCCGGATCTCGTCCAGGCCTGGTGGGAGGACCATGCGGATCGATTTGCCGCTCACACGCGCCATCTTCTGGGCCGACCGATCGACAAGGATGTGGCGGAGGATGCATTCGCCCGAGGCTTCCAGCGTCAGCGTCGAGCTTCCGCGTACGAGCTTGCTGCGCTCCGCGCCGAGTCGGCGCTACCCAACTGGCGGGCGCGGGTCACTCAGTCCTGACGGACGTCATCTCCAGCGGCTGACCCGAGAGACGAGACCGAGACTTCGCCTTTGCCCGAGGGGTGGTATCTGCGATGCCACTCCCGGTGACGCCGGATGAGTGCCCCGGTAGCCATCGTCTTCGTCGATATCGGCGACAGCACCGGGCTCTATGAGCGGCTCGGCGACGTTGCGGCGGCGCGCGTCACGCAAGACCTGTTGAGCGCGGCCGTCCGCACCGCCGACAGCCACCGTGGGCGGCTCGTCAAGCATCTCGGCGATGGCCTCCTCTTGATCTTTCCCACTGCCGAGCAAGCCTTCCTGGCTGCCGAGCGGATGCTGGCACTCGGAGGAGATGCCGGTGCGCTGCTGCGAGCTGCCATGCATCTCGGACCTGTCGTCCAGCGCGACGGCTCGGGCGATGTCTTCGGCGATGCGGTCAACCTCGCCGCCCGGCTCGAGGGCATCGCGCGACCCGGCGAGGCGCTGGCGAGCGGCGACTTGATCGCGGCGCTGCCGCCGCCGCTTCGCGAGCGGGCCGAGCTTTTCGACAGCCTCGTCGTCAGGGGCCGAAGCATGCCGACCAGCGTCTGGCGCCTTCGGCTCGTGCCGGAGGTCGAGGGAACCGTTCTGCGTCGAGTTCCAGGCCGGGGTGAGTCGGCGCCGGATGCTTCAGCTACGCCACAACGCCCGGATCATCGAGCTGTCGACGAGCGGCAGCCTCGTCATCGGCCGGGACGAGGCGTGTGACCTCGTCGTCCGCTCGCTCCTCTGCTCGCGCCGTCACGCCGTGATTGGCATCTCTCGAGACAGATTCGTGATCGAGGACAGGAGCACCAACGGCACCTGGCTCTGCCCCGCCCAGGGCGAGCCAATCTTCCTCCGTCGGGATACGGCGGTTCTGATTGGCCATGGCACGATCGAGCTGGGCCCCCCCCTGCCGGCGTCCGCCGGCCTCGAGCCTGTCGTGGAGTACCGGGTTTCCAGTCAGTAACGAGAGCAATCACTCACGTGGTGGATCGAGGCTGCGCCAGTGGCTGCCATCGAACACCGTCACGTCGCGCGATCCGACCGCCAGAAGAACGTTGCCGTCGGTGTGCAGGCGGCGCATCGTCGGCGGCTCTGCGAAAGGAAGGTCGACAGCCTCGACGCTGTCCCCATTGATCCTGAAAAGTCCTCGCTCGCTCGTGACGAGATAAACGACGCCCTTGAACTCGGCCATGCTCCAGAAGGCCTCGTCGGTGACGTCGTTGGTCAGGGGCAGCCATTGGTCGCCGCGTCCGCGCAGGACAATGCCTTGGTCGCCGGCGACGTAGACCTGCTCATCGGTGCAGCAGACGACGGCATAGAGCCCGGCATTGGTCGGCGGATCACAGCTCAGCCAGCTGCCATCCTCGTATCGCCACAGCTCGCCGCGCAGCCCGGGCGCGTAGAGATGCTCGCTCGAGAAGCCATCGATATCCCACAGCCCGGCGATCGTCGGATCGTCGCGCGGAACCAGCAGGCCGGCATCAAACCGTTCCCAGGGCCCGCCGCTCTTGGACATGCGATAGACTTGGCGCTGCATGCCCGCGACATAGATGTGCTCGCCGATCAGCGTGACGACGCGAAGGTGCCGCAAGGCGCTCGGGCCGTGCTCGCCGCTGTCGACCTGCGCCTCGCGCGGGCCATTGCGGTCGACCATCTGATATTCGCCATCGATCCCAACGCCCAGAAAGGTCCGTCCGCCCGAACCGTCGTAGAGGACGTGACCCGCTAGCCGGGTTGCCATATCCCAGCGATCCCATGTGCCGGCAACCCAGCGCAGGATGATCGCGTGGGCGACGTCGTCCTCTTCGAGATCCTCGTCCACAGAGCCGACGAGCAGCCGATCCGGATCGTAGACGAAGGCGTGGACGTAGATCAGCCGGCCCATCTTCAGACTCCTCTACGGGCTCGGGGCCGAGAATCTGGGCTCGTAGCGATTGCGCTGACGCTCCTTCAGAGGCTGGGTCTCCGGAGCGTTGAGGGAGCGGCCCGGGTCGGAGCCATAGAATTTGTCCAGCTGGGCCTCGAGACAGGGTGCGCTGCAGGTCTTTGCGCCGAACGCCTCCTGGTGGGCCGTTATGGCCGCCTCCTTGCCCGCGCCGTAGTTCCAGCCGCCATTCGCCTTGGTCGAATCCCGTCGGGCGCCGCCGCTCATGTAGGATTCCTCGATGGCGCCCTGCACCCCGTGAAGAACGCCGTGCTTGCCGCTGTACCTGTCGTCGCCGGCACAGACGGTAGGTGCCGCATTGTAGCCGGCATTCTCCTGCGCCATCGGGAAGTTGCGCGTTCTCCCATTTACCCAATGGTCCTCAATCAGATGATGGCCGGTTGTATCCTCTTTGCAGCAAAACTTCTTGTCCTGCTTCTTCGGCATGAGAAGGCAGGCCTTTGCCTTCTTGCATTTCTCGGGATCCTTGGCCTTGCTGCAATCGAGCCCGGCCGGCTCCCACCCCTTGAAGTCGCCCGCCTGCGTATAGGACCGTCTGTGACTCTGCTCGGCGCCTTTGCAGGCATTGTTGTGGTCTGTGACGTTCGTGTCACAGGAGCCCGGCAGCTGGAACGCCATGCCGTCGATATGGACCGTCGGCGGCGCGTTCGTGACCGGCGAGGCGTGGTTGTGGGTGGTCATGTCGAGGTGGCGAACGACGTTCTCGCCCTCGGCCTTCACGTCCATCGACCAGGCGATGAAGTAGACCTTGCCTCGGTTGACGCTGCTGATGACGCCTTTCTTGGCGGCGCAGCCTGCCTCGTCACCCATGCTCTGCTTGAAGTAGCTCTTGTTCTTGAGCATGATCTCCTTACCGGAGATGGTCACGCTCTTGCTGCCGTCCGTCGTGTCGCTGGCGAGCCCGGTATTGGGATAGGGCACCGGAATGCCGGGTGGCGTCGCGGGGTTCTCTGGCGGCGTCATGCAGACGTCGGGAAAGGCGCAGATCGACTTGCCGTTGCCTGCCTTGCAGGAGATCTCGCGCGTGTTCGCGTAGACCTCGTTGGCCATCAGCTTCGCCCTCCGCGGGCCAGCACCATGGCGGCACGCCGGCTGTCGTCGTTGCTCGCGGTCACCAGCACCGGATCGCCAGCCGCGTAGCCCTTTCGGGCGGCCATGGCAGCGACCGCGACGCAGCAGAGCAGGCTCGCGGCGCCCACCTCGCCGATACAGTCCGCAGGATGCCAGAGATCCATGAACTCGTGCCGGCCGCGCAGGAGGCGTGCGGTCGCCAGCTCGAGCTCCTTGAACCAGTACTGCTCACCGCTCATCGTGCCGATGCGGTAGCCGATCTGTGCCATCTCCAGGCCGGCGGCGCCGAGGGCTTGGCGGAACGCCTGGGCGAGCCCTTGGCCGCGCAGCGGCTCCTCGCTCGCGATCATGGCGGTCTCCCGCGCGAGGCCGAGCGACAGGCAGCCGAGGCTGCCGGCTTCCCCACCCGGCCCGAGCAGCAGCGCCGCCCCGGCTTCGCCGGGAACGAAGCCGTCGCCGTTGTCCGGCGTCAGCAGCCGATGGCTGTCGTCAAAGGCGAGCAAAGCGCCGGCCGTGAGATAGCTGTCGACCCCGGCGACGAGTACCCGCTCGTGTCCCTGCTCGTGGATGAGCCGGCTTGCCTCACGCACCGCCAGCGCTCCGCCGACCCGTCCGTGCGGGATCAGGCGGGACGCCTCGTGGAACGCGCTGCCGAGAAGCTCGACAAGCGCGGGAACGAGCGCTTGCTCCAGCTCAGGGAGTCGCCCGGGCCGATCGGACTCGGCCAACGCCAGGAGGAGCGGCACGCTGGCAGGATCCTGACAGCCACCCGCATCGAGGCACTCGCGAAGCGGCCCGACGACGAGCCGCGCCAAGCGCCGAACGCCGCGCCACGGCTCCTCGAGTGGCACCTCCGCGCCGATGATCCACTCCCCGCCGCGGGCGATGAAACGCGTCTCGCGAAAGCCGTCGAGCCGTGCCCGGATCGCAGCACAGCTCGCCTCGGCCGTGAGGCCGACGGCGGTGGTCATCCCCGACGCCAGGATGCTGAGATTGGGCGTCATTCCTCGGATTCGCCTCGGCGGTCACGCACCAGTGGCCCGAGCCCCGGATAGTAGGTCTTGCCGAGCTCGCGGGCGCGCCACCAGGCACGGCTTCTCAAGCCCACGAGCACCTCGCCGAGCTCAAAGATGTTGCGACGCAGGGGACGGCTGGCCCGCCAGCTCAGAGTCAGGCGGCGCCTGTCCGGCTCGATCACGATGGTATCAAGGACCGGATCGGCGGGAGCAGGGCCGCCGTCACGTGGCAGAAAGGTCACCGGCACCGCCAGGATCGGAAGCCTGAGGCGGGCGCGTCCCTCGGGCGTGAGGTTGACGAGCACCAGCTCGTCCCCGCCCTTCGGGAAGTCGATCTGCTGGTCTTCGGGGGCCGCCTGATAATAGCGGTCGTCGAAGTCGGCCGGCAGAAACGGAAAAACCTCGTCCTGCCATCTCTGGTCGTAGGTGCCGGCGTAGGCGAGGCGGGGCTGCCAGCCGCGGCCGAGGGGGCCGAAGCTCATGGGCCGATAGCCGCCCCACGGGCAGCTTCACGGGATCGCCCGGCGCCTCGGTGTTGGGGAGTGGGCGGCCGAGAAGCCGCTCGCCCGATCGGACGAGGCCATAGCCTCTGCCGACGGGATTGAGGCGGTAGGCGTCGGCCGAGTTCGGGGTTGGTGTCGTCCATGCCGCCGAAGGCCCGGTCATAGGTGATCGGCATCGTGAGGAAGGGCTGCGGCGCCTCCGGGCCGGGCACGGGGCCGGCCTGGCGCCATAGCCGATCGCCCACGACGTCGATGATCTTGGACCAGGCCCCGAGCTTCACGCCGACCCGCACGCGCTGGGCGGGTCGGCCCTCGGGCGCATGGGCCGTGGCGTTGAGCAGGACGTCGCAGCGTGGCTTGCGAAGCGGGAAGTCCGCCTCGTAGACCGGTGCCGAGAAGCCGGGGGCGCCTGTGAACGTGTCGGCCATGACCGGCGGCACCTGCTCGTCCGCCAGCTCGGCAGGTGCGCCGTCGACCTCGGGAAAGAGGAAGGTGCCCTTGACCACGACGACGACGTGCTCCCGACCGCTCGGGTCCAGAGCCACCGTCCAGGCCGCCGCCATCCGGGTCGCGTTGACGAGGTCCATGGCCGGCCGACTAGCCTATGCCGGGGTGTGTGCGCTCGACGTCGGCATCCTCGATCGACACCACGACAGCCGTGACGTTGTCACTGGCGCCAGCGGCAAGGGTGCGCTCGACGAGCTCTTGGCAGGCCTGTCCCGGAGGGGTCTCGGCGATGACGCGGGCGATCTCCTCATCGCTCAGATGGCCGGTGAGGCCGTCGCTGCAGAGGAGGAAACGATCGCCCACCCGGATCTCACCCTGGCGGCCCTCGACCTGGAGCTCGGCGGCTGTGCCGACACCCCGGGTGAGCCGGTTGCGGAGCGGATGGGAAGCGGCATCCTCGGCTGTCAATGCGCCACTGTCGACCAGCTCCTGGACGAGGCTGTGATCTCGCGTGAGGCGCTCGATCAATCCGTCCCGGAGGCGATAGACTCGGCTGTCGCCCGCCCAGAGCACGGCGAAGTGCACGCCGAAGATGAGAAGCGCGACGACGGTGCTGGCGCTGATCTCGCCTGTGGCCTCGGCCGCGGCCTTGAGCTCGGCGTCGGCGCGCGCCAGGGCCTCGTCGACCTCACGTCGCAAGGCGCGCGCGTCGGCCGGCGCCTGGATCTGCTCCAGCTGGCCCACGATCGCCCGACTGGCCATGTCACCGCGCTGGTGCCCGCCCATCCCGTCGGCCACGGCCCAGATGCCCAGATCGGCGCGAGCCATCCAGGCATCCTCGTTTGCCTTTCTGACCTTGCCGATATCGGTGAGGCCGGCGTCGACGATGGTGAGCCCGACCGTCATGCCGCTGTCTCCACGCTGCTGCCATCCGGTGGGTCGGCGAGCAGCCGAGCGAAGTCGGCCTCGTTGGGCAGGGAGTCGCCGAGATAGAACGACGGCCGGACGAAGGGCGAGCCGTCGCTCCAGAACATGCAGACGTTTTGCCCGCCCCTCTGGGATAGGGCGTCGCCCATGGCGGCCGGCCATTCTTCCTCCGGCAGCGGCGTCCAACGGTGCTGAGCGAGCCGCTCCGAGCCCGGCGGGGGGATCAGCCTTTCCGTCGCCTCCAGCCAGTCGTCGAGCGCTGTGCTGCTCTCGAGGGCGAGGCGCGCATGGTCCTCGAGCGCGTCGAAAAAGCTCTTCGCCCGCAGGAGGGACAGCAGATCAGCCTCTCCTTCGAGCATGGCAGCAAGGCAAAGAGGAAAAAGGCGCTCCGCGGCATCGACGCTCGGCATCAGGATGCCCGTTGCGGCGGCCGGCCCGCAGCGGCCAGGCTGCAGCGCGAAGCGCCACACGGGAGCCTGGAGGAAGACCTCGACGAAGCGTTGCTCCAGGGCGTTGCGGCTCTCCGCGAGACCGGCGCTCAGCCATGCGTGCCAGGGATCGCTGAAGCTCGCCGGCAGCCGATGGGCGATGAAGTCGCCCCGCTGGGGAAGCTTGCCGAACACGCCCACCGCGGCCATCAGAGGCCCTCCGGGCAGCCGAAGCCGCCGAGAAGGCTGGTGTTGAAGGGATTCTGGACGCTGCCGGCCCGGAGTCGGAGGCGAACGCTGTGGCCGGCTGCGGCGAGGGTGACGTCGAAGAGATCGGGCTGGCCCTGCTGGCGCAGCTGGGAGTGCTGGAGGAGGCGGAAGAGGCCCCAGGCGCCCTGCTCGACCTCGCTCGTGGGCGCGCTGCCGTCGAGCGGCGCGAAGGAGAGGCGGACGATGTTGGTGCCGCCGGGGCCGGGCCAGACGAACGCCGCCGGTGCCGCGGGCCCGTGGGCGTAGTGAAGCTGTTGGCCGTCGATGTCGAGGGTCACGCTGGCCGACCCTCCATCAAGGTCGAGTGGCGTGAGGGTGAAGCTGGCACTGGGCTTGGCGCCGCCGGCGAACAGCGCGGCGCCGATCTGCTCGGCGCGATCGAGCTGAGCCAGCGCGCCAGACGAGAGGCCGGCGCCGCTGAGGTCGCGCCAGGGGCGCTGGGCCGTGTCGACGAAGGGTGCCAGCTGGTTCTTGACGAAGCCATCGATAAGGCCGCCGGGCGCGAAGAGCCTGGCCGTGTCATCGAGGCTGGCGTCGATCCGGCTGCCGGGCGTGAAGGGATAGCGTCCACCGATCGCCGTGCGGCAGAACGGGAGCACCTCGGCTCGCCAGACGGCATCGAGGCGGGTCCGGATGCCCGAGCCGCTGATGGCCTGCGCCTTCTGGGCGATGCCGGCGAGCATCGCGTTGAGCGGCGCCGGTAGCCCCTGCGCCGCCTGTGCCAGCTGAGCAGCACCCGTGGGACCGATGCGGGCGAAGGCGGCTGCCGCGTCGGGGGATGCCGCCGCCTCGGCGAGCTTGCCGTGCAGGCTGGCAAGGGCCTGGAGCGCTGCGTCCAGCGCCGGCGGCGCGCCGTTCACGCCCTCGACCAGCCCCTTGAGATAGGCGAAGTGCTGCTCGACCACGGCTCCAGGGGTGGCGCCGGCGGCCGCCACGGCGGGCTTGGCACCGATGAGCTGGGCGAGCTTGTCGAGCTTTGCGCCAACCGCGCCCAGGGCCTGCTGGCCCGCCCCGACGACGCCCCCAGCCGCCTCCGATACCCCCGTCGGTTGCGGCGGCTGCGTCAGCAGGGTTTCCTGCACGATCGCCTGAACGAGGAGCTTCAAGGGTGAGTTCGGGCCCGAGAGGGCTTTGGTGGCCTCGACGGCCTGATCGAGAGAGGTCATCGGCACGATCGCGATGTCGCGCAGAAGGCCGTCCCAGGCGTCGATGTCGTCGTCCTCGTAGAGCTTCAGCATGTCGGACTGGAGCCGTGCGAGGTCCTCATCGGTCGGCTGCGGCTGCCCCGTTCCGGCAAGGACCCAGCTTTCGGCGTAGGCCGCTTTTGCGGCCTGAGGGAGCGAGGGCAGCAGGACGCCATAGAAGCTGGCGCGGCTGAAGATGCCCGGGATCGGCGCATCGAGAGGCTTGCCCGAGCGCCGGACCAGCGCGGTCGCAGCACTCGGCCCGGCATGGTCCGTGACGCGCCACGGCGGCAGGCTCGTCACCGGGGCGCTGGTCATCAGCATGCGGTAGGCCTGCTGTGCGAGCGAGACTTTCCCGAGCGTCGCCCGTGCCCGCGCCAGCAGCGCGCCATCGAGCGTCGGCAGCGGCTGAAGCGTCGGAAGGTCGCTTGCGAGTGCCACGAGATGAGGGGTCATCGCCGTGGCGATCGCGGGCTCGCTCGCCTGGAGATCGAGACGGAACCAGGCCGTCAGGAGATCCGGATCGACGGGCGCCTGCCCACCCAGCATCAGATAGACCTTGAGCGCCTCGATCAGATAGTCCGGGCTCTGGATGTGCCCCTGGATCTGCTGCTCGAGCCTGATCATCAGCCTCGGCACCAGAAGGTCGCGCAAGGCCTTGCGATAGGCGACGCCGGTCTCGGCGGCGAGCGTCGAGCTGCGCGACAGGCCCATCACCTGGGCAAGGCGGTCTGGTGCTGCTGCCTCGGTATCGATCGACGCCAGCCGATCAAGGGCAGGCGCGATCGGTGCCAGGGCTCCGTCGTTGACCGTGAGCCGATCTCGGGCCAGCGGCGCGTAGTCCCTTGACCACCCGGCCATGGCCTGCTCCAGGGAGAGCTGGCGGTCGCGGCTCTCCCTGTAGCTCCAGGTCCAGCCCGCGAGGGCGGCCACCACCACGACACCCAGGGCCGTGATAGCGCCGGCACGGAGCCAACGCTCGTTCCGCTCGCGCCGTGGATCGCGCGAAACGAGGCTCGCCTCGCCGAAGACGACCTCGCCCAGGAGGCGCTGCAGAAAAAAGCTGCGGTCACCGGCCTGGACCGGGAGCGTCTCGCTGGGCATGCCGAAGCTCTGCGAGATGGCGGCGACCAGCCGGTCCACTGGCGTGCCTGTCTGCGTGCCGCTGGTGAGATAGACGCCACGGAGCCAGGGCGTCTCCTCGAAGCTCGACCCACCGAAGGCAGCATCGACCAGCCTCAGGATGTCGGGGATCAGGGCCTGGACCTGAGCCGGGAAGCCCAGGGCCAGGGCCCGCCGCTCGACCTCGCGCTCGGCCAGGAGCCGCTCGTGCAGGAAGCCGTCGAGCCGCCCGATCAGGTCGGCGAGGCCGGTCTCGAGCGCACCCCGATCATAGCCGTGACGTCCGGGCTCACCCGGCAGGGTCACGCCCCAGATCTGCGCCCGGTCGCGCTCGCCGAGGCCCGAGAAGAACTCACCGAACCCAGCGACGAGGTCGGCCTTGGTGAGCACGAGGTAGACGGGGAGGCGGACGCCGAGCCGGCTCTCGATCTCCGCCAGGCGCGACCGCACGGCCTTTGCGTGGTCGATGCCCCCGGCACCGCGGCCATCGAGCAGATCTTTCACCGAGAGAGCGACCAGGACGCCATTGAGCGGCTGGCGGCCGCGATGCTTGCGCAGGAGGTCGAGGAATCCCTGCCATGCTGCGGCATCGGTCTCCTGGTCGCTGTCCTGGCTCGTGTAGCGGCCGGCCGTGTCGATCAGGACCGCCTCGTCGGTGAAGAACCAGTCGCAGTAGCGTGTGCCGCCGGCGCCGCGCAGCTTTTGGCCCTGGTCGAGCGGGAACCGGAGCCCGGACTGGAGGAGCGCCGTCGTCTTGCCGGACCCGGGCGGCCCGATGATCACGTACCAGGGCAGCTCGTAGAGCCAGCGGCGCTGACTGCGGCCGCCCACGCGCCGCTGCCGCAGGCGATCGAGTGCGCCCGAGAAGCGTCGCGCCAGCTCGGCCACCTCGCTCTCGCCCGGATCGGGCCGCGCGGCAGGGGCCGCCAGGGCGTCCACCAGAGCCGTGTTGCTGCGTCGGGCGCGGAGCTGGGCCCAGAGATTGCCGAGGCCCCAGAGCACGGCGATGGCGAGGATGACGAGGAGGCGCGTGACCTCGCTCTGCAATGGCCGCACCGTCCCGATCGCCAGGAGATCGCCCGCGAACCAGACGAGCAGCGAGAGGAGGATCGCGCCGAGCAGCGACCAGAACCAGCGTGCGGTCAGGATGGCGAGGAGGCTCTTGAGGAGGCGCATGACGGGCCGTCCTCAGCGCAGAAGCACGATGTCGACGCGGCGGTTCTGCGCGCGTCCGGCCTCGGTGGCGTTCGAGGCGACGGGCTCCGTGTCGGCGCGCCCCTCGACGTCGACCCGACCTGGGTCGGGGATGGTTCCCGCCAGGACCTGCTCGACCGCCATCGCGCGTGCCCGTGACAGCTCCCAGTTGCTCGGAAAGCGCGCCGTGTGGATCGGGATGTTGTCGGTGTGGCCGACCACGAGGATCTTGCCGGGCTCCTTGGCCAGCTCGCTGCCGAGGCAATGGACGAGCGGGTCGACCGTGGGGTTGAGGTCGGCGCTGCCGGAGCCGAAGAGCCCCGAATTGGGGAGGGTCACGCGAACCTTCTGGAAGTCCTCGGTCACGGCATCGGTCGAGACGTTTGCAGCCTTGAGGCAGGCGGCGAGGCGGGCCGAGAGCGGCGTTCTCACCACAGGAGGCGGAGGCGGCGGCATCGGTGTGGAGACAGAGGCGACCCGCACGAGCTGGACGGGAGGCATCGGCGGCAGGCTAGCCACGACAGGTCCGAGACGCTCGCTGTAGGCCCCGAGCCGCAGATTGAAGCCGATATAGGCCAGAACGAGGAGCGCCAGGGCGCCGGTCGCGATCACCCACAACGGAATGCGCTGCGACAGCGGCTGGTGGCGGGCCGGGATGCCTCGCCAGGCCGGCGAAAGCTCGCCCGGGCCCTCACCGCCCATGCGAGCGAGCATCGTTCCGAGCTCGACGCGCAGGCGGCTCAGGAGCTCGGTGCCGCCGGGTGCCAGGCGATAGCGGCCCTCGAAACCCATGGCGAGGCAGCAGGCCATCAGCTCGAGGAGCGGCCGCATCTGCGACTGTTGAGCCCGCGCCTGCTCGAGGGTGTCGAAGAACCGGTCGCCGGCCGCCACGTCATGATGGAGCGTGCCGGCGAGGCTGGCGCCCTTCCAGTCGCTGGTGGCTCCCCAGGGCGTGTTGAGCACCACATCGTCGACGAGAGCGCACAGCACATAGTTGCCGAGCTGGACCTGGCGCGGGTCCACGCCCTTGGAGTAGGCACGCTCCTCGAACCGCCGCAGCTCCGTCTCCATGCGTGCGCGCAGCGCCATCGGCTCCAGCGGCGGGCGAGGCCCTCGCAGGCGGGGCACCAGAAGGAGGATGCCGTGCGCGGCCTGGACAAGGGGGCCGAGCCCGGGTGTGCCCTCCGGAAGGGCGGCCCCGGAGGGCGGCGCGCCGGACGGCGGCCTCGGAGTTGGGGGTGCCTCGGGGCCGCGGCCACCCGGCCTCGGCCGCAGAATCTGCGTCCGCTCCGGATCGTTCAGGCCGAAGGGGTCCTCACCGGCCATGCTGTCAGTCCCGGATCGCCCAGCATTCGAGGTCCATGCCGTCCCTGAGATCACCGGTCACATGAAAGGCGAGACCGGCGGAGCTGGGCAGTTTCCTCCAGAAGTCGTTCTCGCGGTCGAGCTCGAAATAGACCATGCCACGGTGCAGGGGGATCTCGCGGGGAACCGTCGGCAGGTGTCGGATCGGCACGCCCGGAACCGCCGAGCGGACGATGCTCTGAAGATCCTCGGCCGGGCCTATCTTGATCTGGCCCGGCAGCCGCTGGCGGATCGTCTCCGGCGCGACCGGCGCGTTGAAGGCGATGACGAAGGTCGATGACGTGTAGAGGCTGCGATCCTGCACCTCGGCCGCCCGCACGCCGCTCGGATAGACCTTGAGGGTGATCATCATGGCCTTCCGGTCGGGACGGGCCAGCTCGACCAGGAGCCGCCGCAGCTCCTGGACGAGCGGCTGGAAGGCGGTGGACGGCTCATCATGGCGATAGGGTGGCAGCCGGGCCGGGCGGAGGTCGGCACCCGCGAAGCTCGACGCCTCGCCGAGGAGCCCCTGCAGCCAGGCGAAGAGGTCGGCGGGATGGATGGTCCGTTGGTCCGCGATGTGACGGGCGATCGCCTCGGCGCGATTGCAGAGCATCAGGATCAGAAAGTCGGCGATGTCGCCGGCGCCCTGCAGCCGCTTGCCGGCCACGAACGCAGCCCGCTCCGTCGCGATGGTGTCGAGCTTGCCGACCAGCTCGTCGAGAAAGGAGATGAGCACCGCGCTCGGGCGGATGGAGAGGCAAGGTGGGATGAAGTCCGGGTCGAGCAGGAGGCCACCGTCGCTCTGCGCACCCATCACGCGGGCAATCGGCAGCGTGGCGTAGCTACCCGTCGGGTCGTCGGCGGTCAGGAGCTTGAAGCGAGGCTCGGCGATATGAAGTGGCGCCATCGTCTCGGCGCCGGCCAAGCTGTCGCGCAGCTCGATCTCGCGCGCCTGGTAGCGGGCGCCGGTCGTCGGCCCGTCGACCGGGTCGACCTCCATCGCACCTTCCTGCACGACCGGGAGCGCCAGACGTACGAGCGTCGGCTGGGCCACCACGCCCAGAGCCACGGGGTCGGGATGGGGGGCCGCCTCGGGGATGGCGAAGGGCGTGCCGTCGGGAAGGATGCCCTGGGCCTGGCCGATGCCGACGCGGCCCTGCGCCAGCAGGCCGGTGTCGAGCTCCAGCTGCCGGAGCCCCCAGCCATGGCCCCGCAGACCGCCCGCGGCGCCGCGCACCAGCTCCTCGACCCAGCGGTCCTGCTGCTGGAAATGCTGGGTGCGGAGGAACATGCCCTCCGACCAGACGACCCTGGCTCCGCCGCTCAAAGCCCGGCCTCGCGCAGGGCCACACCCTTGGCACCGACATCCGCCGTGAGGAGGGTGGTGGCGTTCTTGGGCACGTCCTTCCAGGCGCGCCACTGCGTCTTGTCGATGTCGTAGTAGGCCGCCATCACGCCGATCGTGTGGGTGTCGTCGTCGAGCTTGGCCTGCCACACCTGGGTGCCGCCGGGTGCCACGATGAGCTCGTCCGTGCCGAGAAGATCGCCGCCCAACACCTTCGAGGGGTCCTTGTCGAGCGCGAAGAAGTCGGCCTCGGCGAAGGTGCCCGCGGACTTGAGCTTCAAGACGCGGACCCTGATCGGCTTGGGCGTGCCCGAAGCGTCGGGATTGACGTCGGTCGCAGCCTTGATCGAGACGCTGACGAGGGTGGGCGGCGGAGGGGGCGGCGGGCTGCCGCTGCCGCAGGCATCGAGCAGCGGCAGCGTCACGATCGCGGCACCGGCGGCGATGGCTTGGCGACGGTTCATCGGCCTGTTCCCGTTCCGGATGCTCGACCAGCAGGATGCTCGCGAACCTTGCTCTCGTAGGCCTCCGCGAAGGCGCGGTCGAGATCGCCCAGAAAGCGAAGTCGGGCCGCCTCGGCGAGCTCGCCGTAGCGCTCGGTGTAGAGCTCCCAGAGCCGCGCTCGTCTGCCGCCCTGAAGCAGAACAGAGAGCGTGGAGGCATCGGCCAGGTCGCCCTCCAGGACCTTCGGATCGAACCGGCCCAACAGCGAAGCCACAGCGGCGCGCATGCCGTCGAGAAGCGCCAGCTCGTGAGCCTTGAGATCTCGAAAGCTCGCCTCGACCGTAGGCAGTGGGGCCAGATAGCCCTCCTCCCGCCGGCGCAGCAGCGCCGTGACCGCCTCGCGGGGCGCGACGGAGTATTTGAGCGGATTGTTGGCGGTGGCGCCGATGACGGTCCGCTCCAGGCCGGCATGGGTCTTCACCATGGCCCGCGCGGCGAGGAGCTGCTGGAGACCCTCTGCCATGGCCGCGAAAACTCGCCCCGCATCGCGCATGAGCGCCTCGGCGTCCGCTGCCGGAACCTCGTTAGGCTCGAGGCCGGCGCCCTCGAGAAAGGCCCGCAACAAGGCTCCGTCGGGTGTCGTCGGCGAGGACTTGCTCGTCGGCGCCGGATCGGGCGGCGTGACGGGAGGGGAGCCGACCGGCGGCAGGCCGAAGCTCTCGAGCTGCGGCTGCCCATGGTCGCCCTGCGTCGTGCCCCGATCCTTGGGCGGGGCGAGGGGAGACGAGGGCGTGCGTGGCCGCTCGTCGAAGAAGTCGCCCAACGGATCGCCATCGTCGGGCAAGGGTTGTGGTGCGGGAGCGTCGGGAGCCGGGTCGGCCGAGGCAAGGCCGCCGAGGAGGGCATCGAGGCTGACGCCCGCCCTGCCTGGGCCATGGCGCGGTGCGGCGACCGCGGGCGCGCTGGCCGAGTCGGGCATCTCCATGGCGACGCGAAGGGCCCGCTTGCCCAGCCGAAGCTGGTCGCCGGAGCCGAGCGGTGCCGGCGCGTGGGGAGGCAGGCGCCTGCCGTTCAGCTGGGTGCCGTTCGTGCTGCCGAGATCGGTGATCCGGAAGCCGTCGTCCGATGCCTCGATCAGGCAATGGCGGCGCGAGAGCGTCGGATTGGCGCCGCCGTCCTCGATGACCCAGTCGTTGCTGTCGCCGCGGCCGATGCTCAGCCGGCCGCGTTGCAGACGACGCCGCTCGCCGGTGTCCTCGACCTCGATGATCAGCATCTCCCCCATCGCCGACCTCAGGCGAACTCGTAGGTGAAGTCGCTGTCGGCGACGCCCACATGGATGCGCTCGATCGGCGTCTCAGTGCGCAGCCGCTCGAGGATCTCGCGGCTGACCCTCGGCAGCAAGGTGCCGGTCAGGATGGCGTCGACCATCCGGCCACCGCTCTCGTGCTCCTGACAGCGGGCGCGGATGAGGTCGACAACCGTCTCGTCGAAGCTGAAGGGCACGCCCCTGCTCTCCCGAACGCGCTGGCCTATGCGGCCGAGCTGCAGGCGTATGATCTCGGAGAGCACCTCGTCGCTCAAGGGGTAGTAGGGCACCACCACCACGCGCCCGAGGAAGGCGGCGGGGAAGGTCTTCAGCAGCGGATCGCGAAGCGCGCCGCTCAGCCCCTCCGCCGTCGGGAGAAGCTCGGGATCGGCACAGAGCTTCATGATGAGGTCCGAGCCGACATTCGAGGTGAGCAGGATCAGCGTGTTCCTGAAGTCGATCCGGCGGCCCTCGCCATCCTCCATCATGCCCTTGTCGAAGACCTGGAAGAAGAGCTCGTGGACGTCGGGGTGCGCCTTCTCGATCTCGTCCAGAAGCACGACGCTGTAGGGCTTGCGGCGCACGGCCTCGGTGAGCCTTCCGCCTTCGCCGTAGCCGACATAGCCGGGCGGCGCCCCCTTGAGCGTCGAGACGGTGTGCGCCTCCTGGAACTCGCTCATGTTGATGGTGATGACGTGGTCCTCGCCGCCATAGAGCTGCTCGGCGAGCGCCAGGGCCGTCTCCGTCTTGCCGACGCCGGACGGCCCGACGAGCAGGAAGACGCCTTTGGGCTTGCTGGGATTCTCGAGCCCGGCACGGGCGGTCTCGACCCGCTGGGAAATGGTCCCCAGCGCATGGTCCTGCCCGACGACGCGGGTCCCGAGCGTGGCTTTCAGGCCGAGCACCTGCTCGATCTCGTCCGTCAGCATCCTGCCGACCGGTATGCCGGTCCAGCTCTCGACGATCGAGGCCACGGCCTGGCTGTCGGCCGCCGGCAGGATCAGCGGCGCCTCTCCCTGAAGGGCTTTCAGCTCTGCCTGGATTCGCTGGAGCTCCTCGAGCGAGGCGCCCTCGTCCTGGCCTTGCCGCAGCTGCTCTCGAAGCGACAGGATCCGATCCACCAGGGCTTTCTCCTGGTCGAATCGCCCCTCATGGCCGGCAAGCTCGGTCTTGGCCGTCTCGAGGGCAGCCTGTAGCTCGGGCTCCCGCGCCGAGACGATGCCGATGCGCTTCTCGCGGTCGACCGTCTCCAGCTCGGATTCGATGTCGGCAATCCGCCGCTTGGCATCCTCGATGAGCGCGGGAACGCCATGCTGGCTGACCGCCACCCGTGCGCATGCCGTATCGAGGACACTGACGGCCTTGTCTGGCAGCTGACGGCCCTGAATGTAGCGGCGCGAGAGGCGGACGGCGGCGCCGATCGCCTCGTCAAGAAGCTGGACGCCGTGGTGCCGCTCCAGCACCGAGGCGATGCCGCGGAGCATCCTGATGGCCTGCTCCTCCTCCGGCTCGTCGACATGTACGACCTGGAAGCGCCGGGTGAGCGCGGGGTCCTTCTCGATATGCTTCTTGTACTCGCCCCAGGTCGTGGCGGCGATGGTGCGCAACGTGCCGCGGGCCAGCGCCGGCTTCAGGAGGTTGGCGGCGTCCCCGGTGCCGGCGCTTCCCCCTGCGCCGATCAGGGTGTGCGCCTCGTCGATGAAGAGGACGATGGGCTGCGGCGAGCGCTGCACCTCCTCGATCACCTGCTTCAGCCGGGTCTCGAACTCGCCCTTGACGGAGGCTCCGGCCTGCATCGCGGCAAGATCGAGGGCCAGGAGGCGCACGTCCTTGAGCATCGGCGGCACGTCGCCGGCGGCAATGCGCAGCGCAAAGCCCTCGACCAGGGCCGTCTTGCCCACGCCCGCCTCGCCGACGATGATCGGATTGTTCTGGCGGCGGCGCATCAGGATGTCGATCACCTCACGGATCTCGGCATCCCGGCCCAGCACCGGATCGATCTGTCCCGCGCGTGCCGTGGCGGTGAGATCGCTCGTGAAGCGGTCGAGCGCGCCTTCACCCTTGGCCGCACCAGGAGCTGCGCCATCGGGAACCGAGGTAGCCTCGGCCGCCATGCCGACCTCGGTCGAGCCGTCGGTCAGCTCGAGGAAGCGCTGGGCCAGCTGGTCGGCGGCGACGGACCGGAAGACGGGTGAGATCTCGAGGAGCAGCCGCTTGAGCTCGGGCTGCTCGAGCATGCCGTGGAGCAGATGGCCGGTGCGGATGCGGCTGGCGCCGAACATCAGGCTGGCGCTGATCCAGCCGCGCTCGATCATGAGCTCGAGGTCGCGCGAGAAATCGAGGCGCGACGAGCCCGTGCGCCGCACGGTGCCGAGAGCCCGCTCGAGGTCCTTGGCGAGGTCGTCGCGATCGAGGGCGAGGCGATCGACCAGGATGGCGAGATCGCTGCCATCGGTCCGCAGGATCTGGGTCAGCCAGTGGACCGGCTCGATGTAGGCGTCGCGGCGCAGGCTGGCGAGCTCGAACGCGCTCTGCAGCGTCCGCATGCCGACCTCGCCGAGCTTGGCGAAGATCACCTCACGACTGATGACGGGCATCTCGTCGCTCCTTAGGTGGCCGAGGCACGCAGCACGAGGTCGCCGGCATCGTGCTCACGGGCCGCGGTCGCGAGCCAGCTGGTCCATCCGAGGCGTGTCGAGCCGTCGAGCCGCGCTGTCGGGACCTCCTGGCGTGCAAGGACGAGGCGGACATCGAAGTCCCGATCGAGGCCGGCCGAGAAGGCGGCGATCGCTTTCAGCGCCGGGAGCGCGACGCCGTCGGGAAGAAACCGACGGAACATCGCGAGGCCGATCGGGCCGAGCACGAGCCTGAAGCGATGGGCGCGCTGGTAGCTCCGGATGCCGGCGACGGCGTCGGTGCCGAGGCGTGCGCTGCCCAGCCGCGACCGCTCACGGGGCGGGATGTCGAGCCACGCGCCGACGAATTCCTCGACCCGGGCCGGGACCTGGAAGAAGAGCGCCACCACCCTGGCGAGCGCCTCGGGCGGACGCGTCTGCATTGCCAGGAGGCCGGAGGCGAAGAGAACGAGCCGCTCGGGCAGCCCCTGGGTCTCCACGTGGGACGGCTCGGCCGCACCGGGCAGGGCGCCCAGCCGTCTGGCGAATCCATCGGCGTCAGGCCGATCCTGGGCGACCGTCGGCTGTGCGCTCGCCCAGGCCCGATAGAAAAAGGCGATCATCCGATGGTGGAAGACGTCGCAGAAGTCCGCGAAGGTTGAATTGCCCTCGCGACGAAGCCGGTCGCGCGCATGGCTCGTGAGGTGGATCGGCAGCGGCCCCTGGGGCCCGAACAGGCCCATGACGTAGGAAGCGAGCCGTGCGGGCCTCCCTTCCTCCCCGGGCCTGAAGGTCGCGATCTGCGCCGCCGGGAAATGGAGGAAGGGCGGCTGGCCGAGGCGGACCGGCTCGTCGCGGGCCCGCCTTGCCTCGCCCAGGCGGGGATCCGCGGCATGTGCAGCCTCCAGCCGGCGCAGCGCCGCGAAGAGGTCGAATCGCCAGGGCTCCTCGCCGAGCAGGGGCTCGTCGGAGATCTGGCTCAGGCGAGGTGGCGCTGCCCTATCCTGGCCGGCCATCGGATCAGTTCTCCGCGCTCGACCGAGCCGATCACGGTCTCGGTGAAGCTGTTGAGGGCGACATAGCGCCGAAAGAAAGTCTCGAGGACGCTCCCCAGGAGGAAGGCGCTGCCCTCCGGGAAGGCGCTCTCGGCGAGCTCCAGCGCGACCTCGAGACCACGTCCGAAGGTGATCGGGCCGCCGCCCGGCAGGCGCCGCGTCACAGGTGCAGCGCGCACCGAGAGCACGCCCTCGACCTGGCGCGCCAAGCCGGGTGCGGCCTGGGCCGCATAGAGCTGCAGAAGCGCCCGCAGCGCTTCCGCACCCCGTCCGTCCGGCGCATCGAGAAGCGAGAGATGGTTGAGGGCCAGATGGCCAGCGAGCCGCCAGCTCACGGCTCCATGGGGCCCGGACTCGGCGTTCCCGGCCACGGCGAGCGATTCGCGAGGAGCCGTGATCCCGCCCAGGACCTGGATCGCTTCGATCGGCCCACCGATCTCGGCGGTGAAGTGGCCTTCGCTCGGCGGCAGGGGCAGCGCCAGCGGCAGATCGCGGTTGGTGCAGAGCACCTTCACGTCGAGCCGACGAATGCTGTCGGGCCACGGTGCTGCGGTGCCGTCGACCAGCGTGACGAAGACCTCCGAGCCCAGATAGCTCGAGCGGGCGGCGTCGGTCGCGGCGCCGCCGCGCGAGCCGCTGCGGCGGCGCTCGCCGCCGGAGACGATACGGGGCCGGCGCTCGATGGCGTAGAAGGCGCGGTCCCGCCGGGGATCGCTCAGGTGGCTCGCGTGATAGAAGCGCTCGAAGCGCAGGCGCTCGCGCTCGTCGCTGCCGACCCCCTCGATCTCGAGAACGTCGAACACCTCGTGGTCGAGGGGACGCAGGCGGTCGCCTACGACGTGGAAATCGCGCTCGTGCGGGACCACGGTGATCGGCTTCGCCCGGCGCTCGAAGAGGTTGATCGCCGGCGTGGCGAAAAGAGCGATCTGGTCCCGCCCGACCGCTCCCTCGAGAGCAGGGTCGACGGCATCCAGCATGACGACGACATCGAGCTCGCGGCGGTCGCAGCGCTTGATGCCCTTCGCCAGGCCCTGCAGCTCGACGAACAGAAACCGCTCGGGCAGCGCGAAATACTCGCGAAGCAGGCGATAGCCGGAAAACCCGCGTGGGGAGGGCGGGAATAGCGCCTCCTCATCCGCCATGCCGGAGCGTCGGATGCTCTCCTTGCCGAGGACGACCGTTTCGGCGGCAGCGCCGTCGACCGGCCGGAGGACGACCGCGATCCCGTGAGCGAGGATGGCCTCGTAGAGGCGGTGGGCGATCCGATCGCCCCCGGCCATATGCAGAGGGAGCCGATCGATCCCCAGCATCGCCAGCGGGAACTCGCCGAGTGTCCTGAGCCGCAGCCTGAGCGCGGCGCGGGCGCCCGTGACGTTGGGCAGGCCGGCCGCCGCCAGCGTGGCACGCGCCAGATAGTCGGCGCGCGTCAGCTCCAGCGGCCACAGTCGCAGAGGATGGGCCGTCGTGAAGGTGCAGCGCGTGGCCTCACCAAGGCCGGCCCGGCTGGCGAGCTGCGTTCCGCGCGGCACGGCAAAGCCCTGCTCGACGATCGCCGGATTGACCTCGGGTCGGAAGCGGACGATCGCCATGGCCGGTGTCGGCGCCAGCAGGTCGGGGTAGACCATCTCGGTCAGATGGTGGGCCAGCTGCTCGTGCTCGGCATCGAGCTTGAGGTGAACGCGCGCCGCGAGGAAGGCGAAGCCGTCGAGCAGCCATTCGACGTAGGGATCGGCGCAGGCGTCCTGATCGAGGCCGAAGCGGTTCGCGACGCGACTGTGCGCGCTCGCGAACTCGCCCGCCAGATCGCGCACGAAGCGCAGCTCCTGCTCGTAGTAGCGCAGGAAGTTGCGGTCCATCAGGCGGCCTCGCCCGGCTCGACCAACGCCTTGCCGTCCTCGACGTCGAGCACCGTCCGCAGGCGGAGCGCCTCCGGCAGGGGATAGCCCCAGAGATCGCCTTCGATGAGCAGCGTGACCGGGATTCTTGGCCGGGCCGGCGCGGGCAACCGCCTCATCCTCGACCGTGACCCGCACCTCCGTAAGGCGAGGCTCGAACCGGGTGATGGCCTGCTCGATGGCGCGCGTCAGCTCCTCGTAATCCTCGGCCGTGCGGATCCTGCCCGCGAGCGCCGGTATGCCGTAGTTGACGACGCTGTCCCTCGCCGCCGGCAGGCGCTCGAACAGGCCCAGCGCGGCGCCCGCCTCCTCGGTCACCAGCAACTCCAGGGACACCGTGTTGAGGAGATGGGTCAGGTCGCGGAGCACGGCCGCCCGCAGCCGTTCCATCGAGATGACGAAGCTGCGGTCGAGCTCGAGCCGGCGCGCCTGCTCGAGCTCCAGGACCCGCGCGACCAGGGCCCGGGCGTCCTCGTCGAGGCCGGCGAACGCCTCGATCTGCTCGATCCGGTGGGACCGCATGACGAGGCGCTCGTCGGCGACGAGGCGGTCGAGCTCGGCGCGCTGGGCCGGCTGCAGCAGCACGCTCGAGCGCTCGCCGCTTGGCGGCAAGCTCGCCCAGCGCCGAGGCCAGGTCGTCGTTCAGCCGGTCGAGGAGCGAGGGCTGGAGTCGCTCGCGCGGGACGACGCTGCTCACCCGCTGCTCCCGGACGCGGGGCCGGCGACGACGAGATGCCGGATGTCGAGCAGGGCCTGATCGCCCTGGTCTGTCGCCAGCAGCCGCTGGCCCAGCCCGATCTGCTCGCCGGTCGGCCGCTCGGTCCAGGATGTCGCCCTGGCGAGACGGATCCCGTCGTCGGCGCCTTCCGAGCCGGGGTAGCGCACGGGCAGGAAGACGTGGAGCTAGCTCTCGTTGGCCAGCACGATCTCAGCAGGCTGCCAGACGAGATCCCGCATGTCCTTGGGCGCTTCGGCGCGCAGCTCGCGCAGGCGGCAGGAACGGCAGCCAGCGATACGTACCGTTGACGATGACCTCGAGGACCGGGCCAAGTCGCGGATCGGCATCCATGATCCAGGCGAAGGCCTGGCCGTCGATTGTTCCGGCGGTCGGCTCGGCCAGCTCGAGCGCCTGCCGGCGCAGCTCGGCCGCAGCCGCTCCCTCGCCGACCGCATCGTGCTCGAGCGCCTGGGCGAGCATGGCGACCCAGGCCGGTGGCTCGCCGAGCGTGACGGGCCTGCGCCTTCCCGGCCATCACCTCGCCCCGTGCCGCCTCGGAATCGATCAGGCTCGTGTAGAGCTGGGCCATGAGCGCGGCCTCCGGATCGAGGCCGGCGATCGTATCGAGCTGGGTGCGCGCCCGTTTCCAGTCGCCGGTGACGCAGGCGAGCTGGAACAGCGCCATGCGCGGCGGCACGGCCTGGGGAGCCGCCCTCACCCGCTCGATGGCTTCGGCTACCGACCGGGCCAGCGTGACGGCCTCGTCCTCCCCCACACGCCCCACTGTCATTGTCGTCGTTCCCGCCAGCAGACGCCCGAAATCCGAGCCCCCCTCATCCGAAATGGCCTTCCCATGATGGGCCTTCTGCCCCGGCCTTTGCCTCGAACTTGCCTCCGACGGTATTTCTGATCATCTCGAGTATCGAGTTCAGGCGCCGCCGGCGCGGCGGTGCCCTGATCGATGAAATCCTTGATGCGGTAGACCTCGCCCTTGTGCTCGGGCTGGATCATCGTCTTGACCGGCCACTTGCCGGCGAACGTGCTGGCGAAGGTCCGCATGTTCTCGAGGGTCGGACGATAGTGGCCGCTCTCACAGTTGATGAACATGACCTGACCTTCGTACACGAGCCAGTCCCCCGCCCCGATCACCGGGGCGCCCTGGAGGAAGGTGGAGTGATGGATCTTGTCCTCCTGCCCCAGCGCCGTATAGAGCTGCTTGGTCCTGGCCGAGCACACATAGAGCCAGACGCTATGAAGGCCGGAGTAGGCGGACGAGCCGCTGTCGCACGTCGTGTCCATCGGGGTGTCGCCATGTTTGAGCACGCTTCCGTCGAAGGCCACCTCGTAGGACATCCGCTCCAGCTCATTCAGGTAGACTAGGTCTCCGGGGTCGAATCCCTCTGCCTTGAGGTACTCGGCGAACGACATCTTTCCCTTTGACTTAATATACGTGTCCTGCCGGAGCCAGTTAGCGAAGTGATCATCAAGCCCCTCCAGGCCCGGAACGGCCCCGCCAGCAGCCTCGGTATGAGCGTAGCGCTCGACGAGGTAGTTCCGGTCCTTGGCGCCCTTCGTGAAGTCCCCGAACAGGACCTTGATGCCGAAGTGGCGCGCATGGCGGCCGGCCTGGTTCACGAGCTTGGCCACCACGTTCCACTTGTCCCGGCCCCGCTCCCTACGCAGCACGGGCGGCTTGTGGAGCAGATAGGCGGCGGCGCACATGACGATCCTGTCGAGGAGCTCTGCAATCCGGCCGTCCGGCGATCCTGACGGGCTGCCGCTACGGCTATGGAGGGCCGAGGGCAGTTGCCTATTATAGGCCAAGCAGAGAGTGATCAGCTCCTTCAGAAGCGCGTTCTTCAACTCATGGACGTCCATTGAAACTTGCAGAGGCTCGATCCCGCTAGGCATCAATGATCTCCGGCATCGCGTCGCAGTGCGAGCGCTCGGGCGAGCGCTCGCTCAATCCTCCATCCCGGTCGGCGCGGGCGTAGCTAGAATGACCCCGGAGCAGGTCAGACCTTCGCATTCTGACGCATGTTCCATCCCGAGGGACCGACGTCGCTATCAGCGGTGCCGTCGTCCTTCTGAGGCGTGTACGTCATCTTGTACTGCCCGAAGTTGAGTGAGAAGTGTCTCCGAGAAGCGATCGTCGCTGCTCCCCGCGCGGGTCGAGATGCTCGAGAGAATGACGTCCTCCATCTCTATCTTGAGATAGCTCACCGGCTCGCCGCCGCCCGCCTTGCGACAGGTCAGTGTCGCCTTCTCGAACTGCGTTCCGTTGATACAGAACTGCCAGAGATTGGGCGTGCCCTTGTCCACCCACTTGTTGAACTCGATGTCCTGCACGTTGGCCTTGCCGGTGCCGCCACCCGAGCCGGTCTGCATCGAGCCCGATTGGCTGGCACCCCAGCTCCAGCCAGTGATCTCGAACTGGCCCTCAAATCCCTTGATCGCCGACTCGCCCTTCACCTCGGGCCCCTCGAGCTTGAGGAAGCACTCGATCGCCATAAGACGTCACTCCTTACAGGATGCGCACAGCGTTGTTGGTAATGTGCTCACGCCGCCTTGGCCGACGGCAGCTTGGAAACCAGCCGGAGGCTCACGTTGACGCCTTCCAGCTGGTAGTGCGGTCGTAGGTAGAAGCGGGCATTGTAGTAGCCGGGATTTCCCTCGACCAATTCGACGACGACCTCCGCAGCGCGGAGCGGCTTTTGCGCCTTCACGGTCTCGGTCGAGAAGTCGGGATTGCCGTCGACGTAATTGTTGATCCACTTCTGCAGCCATTTCTGCATGTCGTCGCGCTCCTTGAAGGAGCCGATCTTGTCGCGGGCGATCGCCTTCATGTAATGGGCGAAGCGGCAGACCGCGAAGAGATAGGGCAGCCGGGCCGAGAGGTTGGCGTTCGCGGTGGCGTCGGGATCGTCGTATTCCTCGGGCTTCTGGAGCGACTGGGCGCCGATGAAGGCCGCGATGTCGGTGTTTTTGCGGTGCAGCACGGGCATCAGTCCGAGATCCGCCAGCTCCTTCTCGCGCCGGTCGTCGATGGCGATCTCGGTCGGGCACTTCATCGCCACACCACCATCGTCGGTGGGGAAGGTGTGGACCGGGAGATTGGTGACCGCACCGCCCGACTCGACACCGCGAATCCGTGTGCACCAGCCATACATCTTGAACGAGCGCGTGATGTTGACGCCCATCGCGTAGGCCGCGTTCATCCAGCAATAGCGGTTGTGATCGGTGCCGCTGACGTCCTCCTCGAAGTCGAAGGCCTCGACCGGGTCCGTCTTGGCGCCATAGGGCAACCGCGCCAGCACCCGCGGCATCGCGAGCCCGAGATAGCGGCTGTCCTCGTTCTTCCGCAGCGAGGTCCACTTGGCGTAGTCGGGCGTGGCCGTGATCTTGGTGAGATCACGCGGGTTCATGAGCTCCTGCCAGCTCTCCATGCCGAAGAGCGTGGGCGACGCGCCGGTGATGAACGGGCAGTGCGCAGCCGCCGCGACGTTCGCGATGTTCCCGAGCAGCGCCACATCCTTCGGACTGTTGTCGAAGTGATAATCACCGACGAGACAGCCGAACGGCTCACCGCCGAACATGGAGTATTCTTCAGTATAGATCTTTTTGAAGATCGGGCTCGTGTCCCATGCGGCTCCCTCGAACTTCTCAAGTGTTCGGGAGAGCTCGTTCTTGGTGATGTTGAGGACCCGAATCTTCAACATCTGGTCCGTCTCGGTGTTGTTGACGAGGTGGAAGAGCCCTCGCCAGGCACCCTCGAGCTGCTGGAAGTCCGGATGGTGGAGGATGAGGTTGAGCTGCTCGGTGAGCTTCTTGTCGAGCTGGGCGATGATCGCCTGGATCGTGCGAAGGGCATCGTCTGAGACGAGCCGCGTATTCGCGAGCGCTTGCTCGGCCAGGGTCCGCACGGCGTCGCCGATGCGGTTCGCCGCTTCCTCGTCGCGCGGCCGGAACTCGCGCTTCAAGAGCGACTGGAACTCGTCGACGGGGATTGTCTCGGCGGCGGCCTGACCGGCTGCCTCCTGAAGCTGCTCGGCCATCTCGGGACCTTTCCTCGGCTCGTCTTGGGGTCAGGACGCCGGCTTCTCGGCCGCGTCCTCGGGCTTGGCTGCTGCGGCCAGCAACTCGCGGAGGGCCGGATCGGCGAGAAGCTTGGTGATCAGGCTCTCGGCACCATCCTTGCCGTCCATGTAGGAGAGAAGGTTCGAGAGCTGCTCGCGCGCCTCGAGCAGCTTCCTCAGCGGCTCGACCTTGCGCGCCACCGCATCGGGGCTGAAGTCGTCGAGGCTCTCGAAGGTCATGTCGACCGCCATGTTGCCTTCGCCGGTGAGCGTGTTCGGTACCGTGAACGCCACCCGCGGCTTCATGCTCTTCAGGCGATCGTTGAAATTGTCGACGTCGATCTCGAGGAACTTGCGATCGGCAACCGGGGCCAAGGGGTCCGCGGGCTTGCCGGACAGCCCCGCCAGCACACCCATGATGAAGGGCAGCTGGATCTTCTTCGAGGCGCCGTAGACCTCGACATCGTACTCGATCTGCACCCGCGGCGCGCGATTGCGGCCGATGAACTTGGCACCCTGCTCCTGCGGCATGTCCCGTCTCCCTCGTCAGGTCTCAAGATTTCGTCGGCTCGGCGCTGCCGGCCACTGCCTGCAGCTCCTTCATGCCGGCCGGCGCCAGATCCTTCATCGCCTCCATGAAGCTCATCGGCACGAGCCTTTTGGCACGGGCGACGAGCAGCGGCACCGGGCTCGCCGGCTCGTGATTCTCGTAATACTCCAAGACGAGATCCAGCACGCGCACCACGTCGGCCCGCGAGCTCACAGCTGCCGTCGCTGCCACTGACGTGGTCGCGGCGGCACTCTCGGAGCCAGGCCCGCTCTCCTTGCTGCCGCGAGCGGTGATGAGGGCCAGCTTCTCGCGCAGGAGCTCGAAGCCGACCTGGGGGTCGTGGCCGGCTCCGAAGCCTTCCCGGAAGCGCGCCTCGATCCGACGGAGCGCCGCCTCGACGCGTTGTATCGATCCAAAGGCCGATGCGCCCTCGCTGGCAAGCAGCGAGTCCAGCTCCCCGGACAGGAAGTAGATGTCTCGACGGGTGCGCAGGTCGGCTGGTGTCGTCTGATAGCTCGAGCCACCAAGAACTGTCAGCGCCATCAGGCGGCCCAAGTATCTCTCGCGCGGATCACTCTCGTCGGGATCGATCGGAGGCAGGTGATCCCAGTATCGGTCCGAGGCCGTCCGCGATCAGCTCGAGGCTGTCGGCCAAGCCCGTCAGTCCCTCTGCGGAGAGCGCCGCCCGCGTCAGCCACACCCAGGCGCGCAGGTCGCGAGCCTGCTGGGCAAGGGCGACGGCGCTGGGTAGCGCACGGGCCCAGTCGGCGCGCTCTTCCGACGCCGATAGATCACGAAAGGTCTCGAACTCCTTCAGGTCACGAAGGTCCGGACCATAAGGTGCTGTGTCCGTCAGTGGTCGCAGCAGCTCTTGGATGTCCAACGCCATCCCATGACCCAGTCTCGAGTGCTCGCGTTCTGGACGACCGCCTAGCCAACCGTGTGGCCGGGATACCGAGAAACGGTATCCTCAAGAGCACGCACCAGCCTTGGCTCGGACCGGCCTCGTCACGCTTGTCTGCCTTGCTTGTAGCCCAGTCCGTGCCGGCAGCAAGTGACTCCCATCACGTTCTCATCGGTTCGAGATCGATGGCTGGCCCCTGCCTGGCCGGACATCGAACAGCCGCCAGGTCACGACAATGCCGTCGCCATTCGAACCGTCGTGCATGGCATGGTCCAGCGTCTCGACGAGCATAGGGATCGTCTTGCTCGCGCCTGTGCCCAGCGCATCAAGAGCCCGTGGGCTCAGCACGGCGACCACCATTTGCGCGCCGTAGGGCGGATGGACGACCCAGGTGGGGACCGACGGGCGGTCGCCGGGGGCGAGCGAGCCGAGGCGTCGCTCCTCACCAGCGGTGACCTGCGTGCGCCAGTCCCTGACGCTCGGCAGAAGAAGCTCGACCCGACCCTGCGTATCGACCGAGATTACATAAATGTATGCTGTGCCGACATCTGCAGGAGCGGTCACCACGGCGCCCGGCTCTTCATTGGCCTCGTAGACGCCATCGCGGTGACCGAGCGCCAAGGTTGGCGCCAGGCCGGCGTATGCGTAGTGAGCAAGCTGATCAAGCAGGCCGCAGAATGGCTCGCCCACGACCGCCAGGCCAGTCTCATCGACGGAGGTGGCCCCGGCCGCGATGGCGCGCCGGCGCAGGGCCTCGTGTGCCGCCGCGTCCTCGATGCGTCCTTCCAGCCGGACCCTCAGCCGATCGTCGCTCTCGACCCTGACATCGCGGCATGGCCGGCCCGCCAGCCACGGCGTCAGGGCCTCGCGAATGTTGGAGGCGCCGATGGTCGGCAGCAGCGCCAGACGCGTCTCCGCCATTGGCGCTGCCGATGGCGCGGCAGCGGGCAGCGGCGCGGGTGCCGAGGGAGGGGCACGCCCCGATGCCGGAGATGGTGTTGCCGCTTGCAAGGCAGGCGAGCGGGGTGGCGGCGGCTCGCCGGCAGCCAATGAGCCGGCTCGCGAGACAGCGAATGCCACCGGCGCATCGACAAGCGGTGGTCGAGCCAGCGCGACCGTGGGCGACGGCGTGCCGCCTTCCGGCGACGGCGCTGGTGCTGGCGCAACGCGGCGCGCCTCATGCGGCGCCGGCTCGGCGGTTGCGACGACCGCAGCATTGTCGGGCCCAAGGGCTTGCAAGGAGGCCCCGACCGAGGGCCGGAGGGACGATCCCGGGGATGGCGGCACCACTCGCCCAGTGGAAGGGGCGGCCGCGGGCGCCTCCGGCGCCGAGGGGACCGTCGGCGTGCCCGGTGTTGCCGGCTTGCCCGCCCCCTCGAGGGTGGCGGGCACGCTGGCTACCGGCTTCAGGGGTGGCTCGGTCCCGCTGGAAGGCGGTGAGCTCGGACCGGCGGAAGCGATGCTCGGCGTCGGCTCCGTCGTCGGAGCCATGGGGGCGGACGGGCTGGCGGCCGACTGAGGGATGCTCCCCGCAGAAGGCTCCGCACTCTCTGGGCCGGGCGAAGGCGTGGCCTCGGGAGCGTCGGCTAGGATCGAAGGGGTAGGCAGCGCGACGTCGGGAACGGCGGCGGCGTCGGGATCGTGGGCAGGAACGACAGGCTCGGTGGGAGCGGGCGCAAGCACCATGGGCACCGCCGCCTGCAGAGCCAACGCGTCGGTCGCCACCGTGGGGTCTATGGGCCCCGAGGGCTCGCTCGGGACAGTTGCGGGAGGCGGAGGAGGTACGCCGGATCGGGTGGCCGCTGTGGACAACCTTGCAGCGATCGCGGCGGGCGGCTCGGTCGCTGGCGATGGATTTGTCTTGCTCGGTGGGTCGGCTGTTGCGCTTGCGATACGCGTTGGTGGGGGCGCCTTCGAGCTATCGGCCGGGCGAGCGATGGCCGCGGCCGGGGTGGCAGGCGCTCGTTCCGGGGACGCCGGACCCGGTGCCGAGGCGAGGGTGCTCGCTGTCGTCGAGAGCGTGGGCGAGGGCCCCGGCAGCGTCGTGACGGCGGGCGGCGGCGCAGCAGATGATCGCGAGGAGACCGAGACCGCAGCGGGCGAAGGCACGGGCGCAACGGGAAGGATGGGCCACGGATCGGCAAGCAGCTCGACCGCGACGGCGCCTTGGCCTGCAACGGACGGGTGCGGCGGTGTCCAACGGCTGACCAGCACGACTGCCAGCGCATGAAGGCAGGCCGACCCGGTCAGGGCCGCCACCACAGGCCAGAGCGCCGTTCTCTGCCCTGGGTGGAGAGAGCTGCGTGGGACGATCGATACGGGCCCCACGCCGGCTGTCACTTCCAGAGCTCAGGACCTGCCCGGGAGCTCGGCTGCAGGTCGTCGAGGCAGCTCGCGCCTCCAGCTGGTGCGGGGCTGCAGGCGATCACATCGTTCAAAAGCACCTTGGCGATCTGGCGGCAATCGACCTTGGGCAGGTCGAAGAGCCGAACGACGGTTCTGCCCGCCTGAAGCGGCGCCAGGTCCACGGCAATGCGTTGACCGATCTCGCCACTAGGCTCGAAGCTCACGAGCTCGATCTGGAGCTTGTCGAAGCTCGTCTCGGTGGCGTTGCGAAGCAGGAGGTACACGCGGCAGGCGCCGTCCACCGACTCGAGCTTGTTGATCTCGACCGTGACCATGCCGGCGGACGCCGGCTTGCCCGCCTGCTGCGCCAACGCCGGCATGCTCGCACCGGCGAGAAGGAGAGCCAGCGGGACCAGGGCAGGTCGCCAACGGCGCGAGGGCCAGGAAACGTTCGTCCTCGGCATGGCCCTCGACTCTCCCTTCGATCTAGGGTCCGGACTGTGTTTCGATCGCCACGTCGGCCATGGCAAGCCCGTCAGTGCGCGCGGCGGGCAGGGCCTTGTCAAGGAAGGCGAGGTACTCCTCGCTCTTCTCCCCAATGGGCCTCAGGCCGTTGTAGAGGGGGGCTGCGCTGACGAGAACGACGAGTCGAGCCCGGCCGAACGGCGGGCCGACCTGCCATACTCGCTCGTGCTGAGCCGCGCTCTCGGCATCGTGGCCGATCTGGATGGACCCGCCGGGCGGCACCTGGTTGGATGGTGCCAGGGGCTCCGGCAGGAGATGGTAGACCTCACCGTCCTCCTGGAAGTCGTCCACATAGACGAAGCCGCCGACACCAGGTGGAAGCGTGACGCGGGCCACGACGACGTCGTTGCGGTCGGCCCTGAAGATGCCATCCGGGCGGTTGAGGGAGATCTGCGGTGCTGCCAGCGTAGGCTGGCCAACGAGCTGACGGATGTGCTCCACCGCAGGAAGCAGGGGTTGCCCGGCCGCGCCAGCCGACTGTTGGCCGGTCGGTGCGGGTACCGGAGAGGTCGACGTGCCGGTTGCGCTCGACGAAGGTGAGGGCGGCTCTGCTGCCGGCCCCTTGTCCGGCACGGCGCTCCCCGCTCCAGAAGGACCGGGCAAAACCGCCGGTGGTGGCAGGGGCTCGAGGAAGAGAACGTAGGCTGCCGCCCCGATCGCGGCCAGCACGACGGCGCCGCCCGCCCAGGGCAGCCAATTGAGACGCCGTGCGTGTCGGCCGGACCCTCGGGTGACCAGCGGGCGTCCGATCGGCGCGCTCCACCTGCTCGGCAAAGGCCAACATCAGGCTGGGGCGGTCCTTGGGATCCGGCGCGAGCAGCGGCTCCACCACGGTCCGCAACGCCTGAGGCACGGCCGAAAGGTCGGGACGTCGCTGGCGCGCTGCCACGGCGGTGAGCGGGTCATGGCCCATGGGCAGCGGTCGGCCCAGGACGGCCGCCACGAGGACCAGCGCCAGGCTGTAAAGATCCGACCGTCCGTCGATCGGGGCGACGACAGCGCCCGCCTGCTCGGGCGAGGCGTACGCATACTTGCCGGTGAAGCCCTGCCCCTCGCCGCCATAGAGGGTCGGCCCCGAAGCGCCCTGTCGCTTGGCGATGCCGAAGTCGATGATCACCGCGTCGTCCAGACGCCCGCCCGGCAGGAGAATGTTGTCGGGCGACAGATCGCGATGGAAGACGCCCATGCCATGGGCGGCCGCGAGGCCGCGCGCGAGCCGGCGTCCCAGCCGGAGCACCTCCTCGGCGGAGAGCGGCTGCCCGCGTATCAGCTCCGCCAGTGACGGGCCGTCGATATATTCCATCGCCAGGAAGACCCGGCCCAGCTCGTCCCTGAAGACGCCCTCATACCCGACGACGGCCGGGTCGCGGATGCTCTTGAGGGCCTCCGCCTCGCGGACGAACAGCTGGGCGATGGTCTCGTCGCTGACGAGCTCCGGCCGGATTGCCTTGATCGCCGCATGAGCCCCTGTGATCGTGTTGACGGCCTCATAGATCTCGCCCATGCCGCCCGCGCCGATCCTGCGCTCGACCCGATAGGTGTGGGCAAGGAGTGTGCCGACCTCGATCCGCTGTGCCGGCGGCTCCGCGCCGTCGCCGGTGCCACCCATGATCGTGCGGATGTCGCTGCCGCTCATCTCGCTTCCTGCCGGCGGGCGCCCGATGACCACGCGACGCCCGGCGGCGCACCATAATCGCTGTCCATGGGCGATGCCAATGATCGCCGCGCCAAGGCAGATGGTGGAACGTCACGAGCCGCACCGGGCTTGCCGGAGGCCGGCCGGTTTGAGCCACTGGCCGTCACGGCGAGGTTCTCCTGCCGGGCGTGGTGGGGGGCTTTGACCTTGGCCCGGGCGGGCTCCGTGCCACTCTCCGGCAAAACGTGACGGCGTCTGCCGACGACGAGGCCCTCGTGGCTTGCATCTGCGTCGGCAGCGCGATTGAGCTGGGCGTGGGCGAGCCGAGGCTGCCTCTCATAGGCCGGTGCCCCGCTCGACCTCCTGAAGTTCCTTCGCCATCGAGCGGGCGGTGCTCACCGGCCCCCGAGCGTGTCGTTCGAGGACGATCAGGGCGCAAACAAGACCGAGGCGATTGGCGTCTGCCACCGAAACCTGCACTCGGCCTGGGATACCTGCTTGGTCGAGCAGGCGGTTGGCGCCGACCCCATGTCGGCAGGGCCTGCCTCGATCATCGAGATCGGAGGCTCCTGAGCTTGATAGCGGGATCGGCGAGCGGCGACGGGTCGCAGATCACATCGCGCTCCAGCAGAAGGCGGGCAAGCTTGAGCTCGCGCGCCGACGCCGCGGCGCCGACCCCGCTGAGGCCGGTGAGGCGGTGCTCCCCGTCGAGATGGAAGAGCAGCAGCCCTCCCGCTCCACCGCATCGACGGCGAGCTCGGGATGGCCCGCTATCTGGCGGGTGAGCTGGTGCTGATCGGAGCACATCAAGGGCGCGTCCTAGCAGAGGCCCATTCCGAGCATGTTGCGCGCTGGCAGAGCGCCTTGAGCGTCCGCGCTCTGCCAGCGCGGAGCCGGAAGGTCACACCGGCCGCCTCGTGTCGGGCCTAGAGGACCGCTGCCATTCGGCCCGGTACCGCGCCGCTCATCAATTGCGGCACCTGTTCAATCACGGTCGGCCGGCAGTCCGGTGGCGTCGCGCTTGCCGCCACCTCGAGCCCGATGAACCCGCCGCCCATGATCGCGAGCCTCGGCTGTCGCGCGAGCCTTCGCCTCAGCGCTCAACGTGTCGTCGAGGTCCCGCAGATGGAGCACCCGATCCGCCACCGCCACCGCCGCCGGCACCGGGAGCCGTCGCGGTTGATACGGCTGCTACGGCGTAGCATCGGATAGGCCGCGCAGCAGCGGCGCGGTGCCGATGCGGTCGTGCGCCGTGCCGAGCGCTCGCTCGACGGCCGCGGCCGCATGCAGGAGCCGCGCGTCCCTGCGATTGGCGGCCATCAGCTGCAGACCCACCGGCAGCGCCGCGGCGTCGAGGCCCACCGGCATGGTCAGGGCGCAGAAGTCGAGAAGATTGGCCACGCAGGTGTTTCGTGCCGCCAGCCGGTTGATCTCGCGATAGCGCTCGGCGTCGGACAGCTCGTCGAGAAGCGGCGGGCTCAGTGGCGAGGTCGGCCCCGCGACAACGTCGACAGCCTGCATGCGCTCATGCGCACTTTGCTGCAGATCCGACAATTGACGGCATCTGGCCAGATATTCTGCGGCGCTCATTGCGGCATGTCTCGATACCTGCCGCTTCGCGTCCGGATGAAGGGTCTCCCACCAGTCCGGCAAGCGGCTCTGGAGGAACTGGTAGAGCTCGACGGCCGAGATGCCGAAATCCCATTCCGTCGAGACCTGCCGCAGCGTCTCGACTTCCGGCAGATCGAAGGCCACGAGGGTCGCGCCGGCCCGCGCAAGCTCGTCGAGCGCCGCCTGGACGGTCTCGGCGACGCCCGGCGCGCAATCGGCCCAAAAGGCATTGCCCAGCACACCGATCCGCAGGTCTGCGAGCGCCACCGGCGGAGCCTCGTCCGCGGCGCCCGGCGTCTCCGCGCGGTCGATCGCGGTGAACGCCGTGAGCGCGTCCGCTACCGTTCGGGTCAGCAGGCCAGGGCCGTGCAGATGGGGGCCCGGCGGAATGAGGCCTTCGCCCGACCAGCGGCCATGCGTCACCTTGAGGCCGACGATGCCGGTCATGTTCGCGGGCTCGCGCACCGAGCCGCCGGAATCGCTGCCCAGGGCGACGAGGGCCGAGCCCTCGGCGATGCTGATCGCGGCGCCCGAGGAGGAGCCGCCGGACGGCCGGACTTGCGCGGCATCCCAGGGATTGCGCGGCGTTCCCCAATGGACGTTGTGCCCGCACACGCCGAAGGCCATTTCCGCCGTATGCGTCTTACCCATGAAGGCCACGCCCTGACGGCGCAGGCCCGCGACGATCGGCCCGTCGGCCTCGAATCCGGCCGGCAGCGCACGCGCCGAACCCGCATATATCGGCATGCCGGCAAGGCCGAAGAGATCCTTGATCGAGACGGGAACGCCCTGCAGCGCGCCCCTGTCCTGGCCGGCGGCGAAGGCGGCATCGGCGGCCTCGGCCATCGACAGGGCGGTCTCGGGCGCCCAGTGGGCATAGGCGTCGAGCGTCGGCGAGGCCCGCTCGTGCCGGACGATGGCGTGCTCCACGAGATGCCTGGAGGTCAGGCTGCCCTCGCGTAGTGCTCGGACGATCTGGCTCAGTGCGGCGTCGTCGAGGCGCAGCGATGTCATTGGAAGCCCCGCCATTTCATAGCACGAAGCGGCGCCTGGACAGCCGGTTGGCCAGGACGACGAGGCTCGTCACCACGACGATCTGGAACGTCGAGGCCGCCGCGATGGTCGGATCGCCCTGCCACTGGATATCGGAAAAGATCTGCAGCGGCAGCGTGTTGGTGTGAGGGCCGGAGAGGAAGAGGGAGATGTTGACGTCGCTGAAGGACAGGATGAAGGCGAAAATCATCCCCGACACGATGCTCGACCGGATCATCGGCAGTGCCACCCGGCAGAAGGCGCCGATATGGCTGCAGCCGAGATTGACGGCGGCCTCCTCGATGGCCGGATCGAGGCCGGTCAGCCCGGCGCCGACCACCCGGATGACGAAGGGAATGCCGATGAGCGTGTGTCCGACGACGAGGACGAAGAAGCTCCCCGAAAGGCCCATGCGCGAAAAGAAGAGATAGAGCGCGATCCCGAGCAGGATGCTCGGAACGAGGATCGGGACCATGGAGACCGCCTCGACCAGCGAGCGCCCGCGGAAGGTGAAGCGGACCAGCGCGATCGCCGTCAGCGTGCCGATCAATGTGGCGATCAGAGCGGCCAGGCAGGCCACGGGCAGCGACACGGCGAACAGGGCATGGCTGTATTCCGTGCGCGCGAAGAACTGCCTGAACCAGTTCAGCGAGGGGCTGAGCGGCGCCACCCTGAACTGCGAGGTCGGATTGAACGCCACGCCGACGACGACGAGAAGCGGCAGCGTGATGAGCGCGAAGACGAGATAGACGAAGGCCCTCAGGAGCCTGCTTTGGGCCATCATGTCGCACGCCTCGGGCCGCGGGCCACTACCGGCGCCAGCATCATGCAGGCCACGATGAGGAGGACGAGCACGACGGCGAGGCTCGACGCCAGCGGCCAGTTCATCGAGGTCGCGACCTGCTCGTAGAGCTCGTTGCCGAACATGCGCCCCGCCCGCCCGCCGAGCAGCGCCGAAGTGACGACGACGCTGATGGCGACGGAAAAGCACAGCAGGACGCCGGAGACGAGGCCCGGTTGGCTGATTGGCAGGATCACCAGGCGAAACGTCCCCCAGGGGCCCGCCCCCAGATTGGTCGCCGCTTCTTCAAGCTCGCGCGGGATCTTCTCGATGGACGCCATCAGCGGCAGCACCATCAGCGGCAGCAGGAAATGGACGAGCGCGATCACCACCGCCGTCTCAGTATAGAGGATGTCCACCTGCCAGCCCAGCCCGAGCGCCTCGAGCGCGTGGTTGAGCATGCCGTTGCGCCCGAGGATCACGATCCAGCCGAAGGCGCCGACGACCGCGCTGACCATCAAGGGGAGGATCAGGATGAACATCCCGACCGTCAGCGCCCGTCGCGAGCAGCGCGCGAGGTAATAGGCGATCGGATATCCGAGGATGACGCAGAGCGCCGTCGACGCGGCGCCGATGCGCAGCGTGCGCAGTGCGATGGTCGCATAGTAGCCGGTTAAGAGCTGGCCGTAATTTTCGAGCGTGAAATGCGGCTCCCAGATCATGATCGGCGAATAGCGGTAGATGCTCATGAGGAAGATGTTGGCGAGCGGCAGGGCGAGGAAGGCCACGAGGAGGATGGCATAGGGCAGCAGAAGCCAGGACCATGCCGGCACTGCCGCTCCGTCGGGGGGCGCCGTCGATGCGCCGGCGCCGCTGTCGTCACTATGCGAGAACATAGACATCGGATGGCTCGATCTGCACGCGGACGCGCTGGCCGACCGACGGAATCTCGTCGTCGATCATCTCCCTGGACGCCGTCATCATCTCGCGCCCGTCGACCAGGAGCTGAAAGAGGCAGTCGTCACCGAGATAGGTCCGCGCGCGTATTTCGGCGGCAAAGCCGTTGGGGCTCCTGGGCGGCTGGCCCGTCTCGGGCAGGAGACGGATCCGCTCGGGCCGCACCAGGGCGGTGGCGGCACCGGACTCCCGGCCGGCCGCGCCACCCTCGGCGGCAAGGCACAGGCCCGAAGCCATCCGCAGCACGGTGCGGCCGTCCTGCCCGCGGGTGAGTGCGCCGTCGACGAGGTTGGAGCTGCCGATGAACTGCGCGACGAACCGCGAGGCCGGGCGCGAATAGATTTCCTGTGGCGTGCCTACCTGCTCGATGGATCCGCTCGACAGCACGGCGATCCGATCGGAGAGCGCCAGAGCCTCGGTCTGGTCATGGGTGACAAAAATCATCGTCATGCGCAGCCGCTGCTGAAGCTGGCGCAGCTCCTCGCGCATCTGGACGCGCAGCTTGAGGTCCAGGCTCGACATCGGCTCGTCGAGCAGCAGGAGCGGCGGCTCCATCACCAGGGCGCGCGCGAGGGCGACGCGCTGTCGCTGGCCGCCCGAGAGCTGGGCGGGCATCCGCTCGGCAAGATTGGCGAGCTCGACGAGCGCAAGCGACGACCTCACCCGTTTAGCGATCTGCTCGCGGGGCAGCTTGCGCAGCCTGAGGCCGAAGGCCACGTTCTCAGCCACGCTCAGATGAGGGAATAACGCGAGGCTCTGGAAGACGAGGCCGACATTGCGCTTGTTCGGCCGTACCCGCTCGATGTTGCGCCCGTCGAGCACGATGGCGCCGGAATCGACACTCTCGAAGCCGGCGATGCATCGCAGCGTCGTCGTCTTGCCGCATCCAGATGGACCGAGCAGCGAAAAGAATTCGCCATCGCGTACCGAGAAGGAAAGCGGCCCGACGGACACCTCCGGCGAATAGCGTCTGACGAGGGCGCGCACGTCGAGCTGGGCGCGTGCGCCCGGCTCGGCGGCGTCACCCGCGGCGCCGGAGGCGGCCGGCGGTACCGGCTGCTGCAGGACCTTTGCCGCCATCAGGCGAGAACTTCCTGGTTCCAGCGCTTCAGGTAGGTGGCCTTGTTGCGGACGACCTTCTGCCAGTCGAGCTTCACGGTATTGGCAAGATCGGCCTCGGTGATTTTGATGTCGTCATACGAGGGAGGCAGAACCGCCTTCTTATTCGTCGGCGGGTACATGTTCCACGAGGCGAACTTCGCCTGCAGCTCGGGATTGAGGGAGATGTCGACGAACTCGTTGGCCGCCTTCTCGTAGTTCGTGCCCTTGAGGATGACGAAGCCGGTCCCGAGCGCCAGCGTGCCAGGCACGGAGCCGAACTTGACGGGCGTGCCCGTCCGGCTCAGCTGCGAGGCGATCCCGTTCCAGAACGGCGCAATGACGATCTCGCCCTGCGCGAAGAGCTTCTTTCCGTGATCGGCGTTCTGCACGATGATGGGCTGATTGGTCTTCATCAGCTCCGCACAGAACGTGATGCCCGGGTCGATATTGTCCTCGTCGCCGCCCAGCGCCTTGTTGAGGCCGAGCAACCAGTACATGCCATACCAGCTGAAGGCTGGCACGCCGATGCGGCCCTTGTACTTGGCACTCAGCAGTTCCTTGAAATCGGCCGGCTGCTGTGAAAGCTCCTTGGTGTTCCATACGAGCCCGAAGAGCAGGAAACTCGTTGAGGCGTAGTAGTCGCCCATCTTCGCGTTGTCGTAGATATCGGCGAGATTAGGCATGAGCGAGGGCTGGTAGGAGAGCAACAGGTCCGCCTCCTTGAGCGTGGTGACCTCCGCCTCGCCATGATCGCTGACATCATAGGGCGGGTTGCCGCGCGCGGCGATGACCTTCGACGCGGCCACGGTCTCCAGCTGGAAGGACGGGGTCGACGAGATCTTCGCCGCCTGGTCGAACCCGCCTCCTTTCACGAAGATATCGTCGACATGCTCACCCCACGCACCGCCGGTCGAGGCCCAGGTGAACTCTCTTGCGGCCTGCGCCGGAGTGATCAGGCCGGCTTCAATCATGGTAATCGAGGCCGATGTTACCGAGAATAGCTTGAGAGTGTCACGACGCGAAAGTTTCTCCATTTCAATCCCCAAGTTGGCACGATCATCTCGCATCGCCGGATTGCGCCGCGAGTTGGGCAGCTTGCGCATCCATTGTCGCTCCGCTGCGGGCGCGGCCGACCGATGCGCCGTCGGGCTTCCGGTGCCGCCATGGGACGGGTTTCGCCGGAAGACCGCTTCTAGACTGGGACATCGAGTTTTGCCTCTTTTAGCCCCGGGCCCGCTACCGACCGCGTGTCACACCAGCGCGGCAACGCCGGTCGCGAGAATACGGTCAAGTTCCTCGGCCAGTCGGGCGACGAGCTCCGACGGGCTCAGCTCAGTGATCCACGGATCCTTTTCGATGATCGCGTAAAGCCGGCCACGGGCGTATTGCCGAACGGCAGGCGCCCGCTTGGCCAGCAGGTCGGCGGCGACATCCTGGATCCTCGGGCTGAGCAGCCGCTCATAGCGGGTCCGTTCCGCGCCGAAGGTGAATTCCTCATGGCACGCAGTCTCCAGCATCGTCGTGCGCAGCTCGGCCGTGGCGGCCTCGTCCACATCGTCGCAGCGGATGACGACGCCATAGGCCTCGCGCGCCTCCGCCTCGCTGACGATGCCGTTGCGGACGTCCGTCAGCACCAGTCTCGGCTTGCGCCGGAGGGCCGGCCCGAAACCGCCGCCGCCGGGCGACGTCATCCGCACGACGTCGCCGCGCTGGAGCTCAAGCCGGTCGATCTTGCCGTGCGGCCGCTCGTGATCGGTGCCCGGATCGAGGGTGCAGGTGCCTACCGGCCCAGGGACGGCGCCCATCCGGCCGTAGGGCTGCAGATGGAAGCGGTCCATGCCGCGTGCGGTGACAATGGCCTCCGACGCCAGACAGGTAAATTCGAGCAGCACACCGGCGCCACCGCGATATTCCCCCGGCGCCGCGTCTTCGAGCAGCATGTAGCGGCGGACGAAGACGGGAGCTTCCAGCTCGATCGCCTCGGTCGGGACGTTGCGTAGCGTGCCGGCCGAGAAGTTGACGCCGTCGATGCCGTCCTTGGACGGGCGGCCGCCCGAGCCGCCCTGCATCGGCTGCAGCACGCTCACCTGATAGCCGCCCGTCGCCGGGTCGATATAGGAGAAAAGCACGATCGCGACCTGGCCCGCACCGGCGGCCGGGATCGCATTCGGTACCGCCTGGCTGAGGGCGCCGAGGACGGCGTCGGCCACGCGATAGCCCGTCGTGTGCCGCACCCCCGTCGCTGCTGTCGCCGTCGGGTTGAGGACGCTGCCTTGGGGTACCTCGACGGAGGTCGAGCGCAGGATGCCGCGGTTCAGCGGCAGATGGGGATCGGATGTCCGCAGGAAATTGACGATGCCGAGGACGAGCCACTGGTTGGGCCGCCCGAAGCTCGGCAGGTTCAGCGCCGCCCGGACCTGTGGATCTGTTCCAGTGAAATCAAGCTTCACCTCGCCATTGCCAACCGTCAGCTTGACCTTGATACGCAGGTAGTAGGGGGAGACGTAGTCGATCTCGACATAGTCATGGAACTCGTAGGTTCCGGCCGGAATCTTCGCCAGAATTTGGCGCGCGCGCTCGTCGCCATAGTCCATGAGCAAGTCGATGCCCTCGTCGATCGCATCGAAGCCATAACGGTCGACGAGCTGCTTCATGCGGCGCTCGCAGACGGTGAGCGAGGCCAGCAATGCCTTGATGTCCCCCCAGTTCTGATCCGGGATGCGGCAATTGGCAAGGATGAGCTGGCGAAGCTGCTCGTCGAGCACGCCGCGCCGGACGAGCTTGGTCGGCGGAATGCAGATGCCTTCCTGATACCGGTCGAAGGCGGCCGGGGTGATGCTGCCCGGCACGAGGCCGCCCACGTCCGACGAATGTACGAAGCACCAGGCGAAGCAGAGAAGCTTCCCCTCGAAGAAGAGGGGCTTGAATAGCATGATGTCGGGCATGTGGGTGCACAGGCCCTGGGTCGTCCGCGGATCGTTGGTGACGATAATGTCCCCGGGCTCGTATTCGTCGATGCAGGCGATCGCCGGGCCCATGTCGATCCCGATCATGTTGCCCACGCCGATGTTACGCGGATGGCAGAAGATCTCGCCGTCGCGCGTGATCAGGGAGGTGTCGAAATCCCAGGTTTCCTTGACGAAGACCGTATAGGCCGCCCGGTGGATGACATAGCCCATCTCCTCGACGATGCCGTTGAAATGGTTGTTGAAGATCTCGAGGAGGACCTTGTCAGTCGGCATCGATCATCTCGCCAATCAGGTTGCCGGCACCGTCGACCCGGGCGCGAAAGCCGGGCGTCAGGAAGACGGTCGTATCGTATTGCTCGACGATCGCCGGGCCGTCGAAAACGAAATCGACGGGCAGGTCCTGCCGGGTGAACACCTTGGCCTTCCAGGTCTTGCCGTCGAAATAGAGATCGCGCTCTTCCGGCTCGGGCGGCGCGCCGCTTGCCGTGAAGCGCGGGAGGCGGGGCTTCGGGTTGATCCCGATCACCGAGGCGCGGATGTCGAGGATCTCCAGCTCGGCCTCGACATCGGCGTGGCCGTAGATTTGGCCGTAGAGCTCATGGAAGCGGCTGCGAAGACGCGCCCCGCTGAGGTCGTCGAGGGTTCCGGCATCGATCTCGACGTGCAGCTCGAAGGACTGCCCGACATAGCGGAGCTCGGCATGCCATTCCTCCCGCCGGCCCTCGAGCTTCAGGCCGAGGAAGTCGAGCCAGGCGTTGCCCTCGGCCGAGAGCCGGTCGACGGCTGCCCTGATCTCGGCCATCACCTCGGCGGGCGCGTTCAGCCGCCGGTGGATCGTCTGCACGAGATCCTTCCGGACATCGGCGGCGAGCGATCCCGCGGCACAGAGCGCGCCAGGATGGAGCGGCACCATGACCCGCTTGATGCCCACGTCGCGCGCGACCATGAAGGCGTGGCACGGGCCGCCGCCGCCGAAGGCGAGCAGTGTGTAGTCCTCATAGTCGACGCCCTTGCGGGCAAGCAGCGGAACGAGCGCCGAATACATCTGCGACGTGGCGACCCGCAGGACGGATTCGGCGGTCTCGATCGCCGTCAGCCCGAGGGTCTCGCCCAGCCGTGCCAGCGCCGCCTCGGCCAGCTCCGGCCTGAGCTTGGCCGTCCCGCCGAGGAAGCGTTTGGGATCTATGATGCCGAGATGCACATAGGCGTCGGTCACCGTCGCCCGGTCGCCTCCGAGGGCGTAACAGGCCGGTCCCGGCCGGGCGCCGGCGCTTTCCGGGCCCACCTTGAGCACGCCGCCCTCCTCGGCCCAGGCGATCGAGCCGCCGCCCGCGCCGATCGAGGTGACATCGACCGCTGGCAGGATGATCGGGAAATCGCCGACCTGGCTCTCCGTGGAATATCGCGGCGTCGCCTCGACGACGGCGACATCGGCGCTGGTGCCACCCATGTCGAAAGTGATGAGCCGGTCATAGCCCGCCGCGGCACCTACGAACGCGGCGCCGATGACACCGGAGGCGGGACCGGACAGCAGCGTCTCGACCGGCATTGCTCCCGCCTCGACCGCCGGCATGACCCCGCCGTTCGACTTGGTCGACAGCACGCCTGCCGTGATTCCCTTCGCCCGCACGCCGGCTTCGAGGTCGTGGAAATAGCGGTGCATGCGACGCCCGACATAGGCGTTCATGACCGCTGCCAGCGCGCGCTCGTATTCGCGCATCTGCGGCCAGACTTCGGAGGAGAGCGAGACGTGGAGATCGGGCATCGCCTCGCGCAGGACGTCACGCGCACGGCGCTCGTTCTCGCCGTTGCGGTAGCTGTGCAGAAAGCAGATGGCCGCGGCCGTGATCCCCCGGGCCGACATCGCGGCCGCGGCATCGCGGATGGCCGCCTCGTCGACCGGCCGGAAGACGGTTCCGTCAGCGAGGCTGCGCTCGGGGATTTCGAAGGTGTCCGCCCGCTTCACCAGGGGCGCCGGCACGTCGGTGAAGAAATTGAAGACATCGGGAATGCGGTGGCGGCCGATGTTGAGGATGTCGCGGAAGCCCTCCGTGACCAGCATCCCGGTATGTAGCCCGGAGCGCTGGATGATCGTGTTCACGGCGAGTGTGGTGCCATGAATGAAATAGGCGATTTCCCCGGGCTTGATGTCATGCTCGGAGAAGATCGTCTCGAATCCGTCGAAGACGGATTGTTCTGGAACGGTCGGGTTCGAAGGCGTTTTGAGGATCGTTACGGCGCCTGTTTCATCATCGATGAAGAAGAAGTCGGTGAAAGTCCCGCCGATATCGACCCCAATCCGAAAACGTGACATGGAACCCCGCGGATTGTTCTTGAATGCCAAGGGCTTACCCAGCCGACCCGGCCTCGACCCGCCTTGTCGACGTCGTGAGATTCCTAGGCCTTGCTGCATCGCGGTAAAGCGACTAATACGTACAGGTGCATGAGTTAAACTCATGCTTCCTGGGAAGAGCGATGCGACGCCACATCCCTTCGCTTCGGATGCTTCAGGCCTTCGAGAGCGCCAGCCGCCTGCAAAGCTTCACGCAGGCGGCGGACGAGCTGCACGTCACGCAGAGTGCCATAAGCCGGCACATCCGCGCTCTGGAGGCCGAGCTCGGGATCTCGCTCTTTCACAGGCTGGGGCACCGCGTCGTCCTGGCGCCGGTCGCGGCCGAATATGTCGGTGTGATCCAGAATTGCCTCGATGAGATCGAGGCTGCGACCTTTGCAATCAAGACCCGCGAGCGCGAGAGCCAGGCTTTTCATCTGGTCACGCCGCCGACCTTCGGAGCCCGCTGGCTGGTGCCACGCCTGCCGGCCTTCATGAGCCGGTATCCGGCGGTCGACGTGCGGCTGAGCGTCCGGGCCGAACGGATCGACTTCAACGACCTCGTCTTCGACGCGGCGATCGGCAACGGGCCGCCACCGCCCTCCAATGTCGATTTCGAAAAGCTGACCGAGGGAGATTTCGTCCCGGTCTGCAGCCCGCAGCTGCTCCGGGGCCGTTCGGCAAGCCTCGACATATCGGACATCGGTCGGTTTCGTTTGCTCGAGCTCGGCAACGACCGGCCGTGGGATGCGCTGAATGCGCGTTACGCCATATCGGGCTACGACGCTGCCGCCGTACGCCGATTCGAATATTTCGACGCCGGCATCCAGTCCGCGGTGGCTGGCGGGGGGATTCTCCTGGTGCCGCCGTTTCTGGTGCAGGAGCAGCTTACGAGCGGCTCGCTGGCAGTTGCCTTTCGTCAGCGCGTATCCGTCCCCTCGATCTACTATTGCTGCTATTCGCGCCGCGCCGCGCGGAGCAAGCCCGTCAAGCTCTTCTGCTCCTGGCTGAGGCGGGAGATGGTCTCGACGCTCGATGCCTGCGATTCGGTGTTGTCGAACCTCGTCGGCCCGATGCCCTCGCTCGCGGTCGGCGAGCAGGGGTAAGCTCCTGCACAGGCTGCGCCGTCAGCAAGTGGCGAAAGGGTGTCCGGTCGATGAGACGGTGGCAGCGGACCAATGAGCCTCGGGCCGGCGGGATTGGCCGTCTCGGATCGAGACGAGGGTATTCCGGCGGATGATGCACGGGGCACGCGCGTGCGCGCGAGGCGGTCGACCGGCGCGGTCGACCCTTTGCTGCGGCGCCGCAAAGCTGCTTCGTGGCTACCCGGTGGCTGCCCGTCGGGAGCAGACCGTCCCGACAAGGCGCCTATCTGTTGCCAAGCCCCTGTTGCTATTGGTGGGCGCTCCGGGACTCGAACCCGGAACCTACGGATTAAAAGTCCGCTGCTCTGCCAATTGAGCTAAGCGCCCGCGGGCGGCATTCTCCCTTTGAGGGCGGCGGCGTCAAGGCGGTGTGAGGTCGGGCCCGCTTTTCGAGGGGGACGGCTGCGTCGGTGGCCCTTGCGGCGGCTCGCGGCGGGGCCATAGGAGAGGCCGGCCCCAAGCCCGCGCGTCGTGGCAGGTCCGGACGTGAAACAGGATTCGCACATGCAGGCCTCCTCCGCCGCTGCTGGGCAGCCGCTCGACCATGCGGCCATACGCTCGATCATCCTGGGCATCCTGCTGGCCATGCTCCTGGCCGCGCTCGACCAGACGATCGTCGCCACGGCCCTGCCCACGATCGGCCGCGACCTCGGCGACATCGAGCACCTGCCCTGGGTCGTCACCACCTACCTCCTCACCTCGACCGCGGTGACGCCGCTCTACGGCAAGCTCAGCGACATCCACGGCCGACGCGTCACCCTGCTGTGGGCCATCGGCATCTTCAGCCTCGGCTCGCTCATCTGCGCCCTCTCGCCCACCATGTCGGTCCTCATCGGGGCGCGGGCGCTCCAGGGACTGGGCGGCGGCGGGCTGATCTCGCTCGCCCAGACGATCATCGCCGATGTGGTCTCGCCCAAGGAGCGGGCACGCTACCAGGGCTACATCGCCGGCGTCTTCGTCACCTCGAGCGTCGCCGGCCCGGTGCTGGGCGGCTTTTTCGCCGACAAGCTCGACTGGTCGATGATCTTTTGGATCAACCTGCCGCTGGGCCTCCTGGCCTTCAAGATGACCAACAATGTCCTCAAGCGCCTGCCGCGCCACGAGCGGCGGCATCGGCTGGACTATCTTGGCGCCGTCCTGATGACCGCCGCCACCACGGCGTTCCTTCTTGCCCTCACCTGGGGCGGGACGCGCTATCCCTGGCTCTCCTTCCCGACCCTCGGCCTCCTCGCCGGCTCGCTCATCGGCTGGCTGCTGTTCGTCGGCCGTCTCCTGACCGCCCCCGAGCCGCTCCTGCCGCTGGCGGTGCTCAGGAACCAGGTGGTCGCCACCGGCACGGCCGCCGCCTTCTTCGCCATGGGCACCTTCATCGGCCTCACCATCTATGTGCCGATCTACCTCCAGACGATCATCGGCCTCTCGGCCAGCAACTCGGGCTTTGCGCTCATCCCGCTGATGGCCGGCACCGTCACCGGTGCCACCGTCTCCGGCCGCGTGATGATCCACATGCGCCGCTACAAGCTGATGCCGCTCGGCGGCCTGCTGGCGGCGATCTTGGCCCTGGTGGCGCTGGCCCTGCGACCCCGGTCCCTGCCGCTGTTCGAGGTCGACATCCTTCTTTGCATCATCGGCCTCGGCATTGGAACCGTCCTCCCGGTCTCGACCGTGGCCATCCAGAACGCCGTGGAGCCGCACCAGCTCGGCACCGCCACGGCCACCATGAACTTCTTCCGCTCGCTGGGCGGGGCCATCGCGGTCGCGGTCTTCGGCGTCATCGTGCTCGGCGACGTCGCGGGATCCGGCGGCGCTGCCCTCCACCTCGACAGTCTGGCCCGCGATGCCGCCGCCACCGGCCTCGACCTGGGCGCCATCTTCCGCTGGGTCTTCGTCACGGCCGCCATCGGCCTCGCGCTCGGCCTCGGCTGCTTCACGGCGATGGAGGAGCGCCCCTTGAGGACCACGATCGGCGGGCCGCCGCCGGTCGTCGCGGACTAGACCCGGCCGGCCCCGCCCTCGAGCCGTCCGCGCAGGGCGGCGCGTGCGGCTAGACTTGCCATCGCAGGACCTCCGGCGCACACCTCGTCGACGTTGTCGCGACGAGCGGCCGGTCTGCGAGCCGCTCGAGAATAAGGGAGGCAAGCGGATGCTGAGGAAGCTCGCTGTGGTGGTCGGGAGCCTGCTGCTGGCGATGGCGGCGCCCGCGGCGGTCCAAGCCAAGACGTTCTACTGGATCTCGCACGGCTCGCCCGCTGATCCGGTCTGGACCTATTTCCTGGCCGGCGCCAACCAGTGGGCCAAGGACACGGGCAACACCGTCAACACGTCGTTCCATAGCGGCGACGTGCCGGCGCAGCAGGAGGCGGTGCGGTCGGCGATCGCCGCCAAGGCCGACGGCATCGTGACCAGCAGCCCCGATCCGGGCAGCCTGGTCCAGGTCGTCAAGGAGGCGCACGCGGCCAAGATCCCGATCATCAACTTCAACACACCCGATCCCACGGCCAATTTCGATGCCTATGTGGGCGGCAACAATGTCGCCTTCGGCAAGGGCTGGGCCCAGTATCTGGTTGACAAGAAGCTCGTGAAGAAAGGCGACTTCGTCTGGATGCCGGTCGAGGTGCCGGGTGCGACCTATGGCGTGCAGGAGGAGCAGGGCATCTCGAGCGTCTTCAAGCCCCTGGGCATCACCTGGGAGGTCACCGACGCCACGCTCGACCAGGCCGAGATCATCTCCCGGATGGTCGACTATCTGACCGCCAACCAGAGCAAGATCAAGGCCATCATCGGGCTCGGCGATCTCGTCACGGGCAGCATCAAGCGCGTCTTCGACCAGGCCGGCATCAAGCCCGGCGAGATCCCGGTGGTCGGCTGGGGCAACTCGCTCGACACGGCCCAGGAGGTCCTGGACGGCTATGTGAACGCGGCCCAGTGGCAGGCCCCGCAGGCGACCAGCTACATGGCGCTCTCCATGGCGCTGATGGAATTGAGCGGTATCGCCTCGGGCTTCGACATCACGGTCGGCACGCTCTACGAGAAGGACACGGCGGAGGACTACAAGAAGATTCTCTCGGCCAAGTAGGTCCGCATCGGGGCATTCGGGGCGCCCCGGCGGTCCCCGAATGCTCCGCTTTCCGCCCGGCTGGGCGCCACGCTCGACAGGAAACGGCCGTTACAGGTGGAACGAACGTCGACGATACGGCGCCTGATCGCCAGGCCCGAGCTGGGGCCCTTCGTGCTCCTGGTCGTGGAGCTCCTGGTCTTCTGGTCGATCAACCCCGACTTCCTGTCGCCGCGCAACATCAGCAACACGCTGATCTTCACGGTCGAGATCGGCTTCATGGCGCTGGCCATGACGCTTCTGATGACGGCCGGCGAGTTCGACCTCTCGGTCGGCTCGGTCTTCGGCTTCTCGCCGGTGCTGATGTGGACGCTCTTCAACAGCGGCGCCGCCTCGCTCGGGGTCGCCTTCGTGATCGCGATGGTCACGGCCCTCCTGATCGGCCTCGTCAATGGCTGGTTCGTGACCCGGCTCAAGATCCCGTCCTTCCTGGTGACGCTCGGCATGCTGCTCGTGGTGCGCGGCACCGCCCTCTACATCACCGACGGCTTCCCGCAGCGGACCTGGAGCGCCGGCGGCCACTGGCTGGCGAGCATCCTGGTCGGCGCCTTCTATGTCGGCGACTTTCGGATCTACGCCTCGCTCTTCTGGTTCACCGCTGCTGCCATCCTGCTGGGCTACGTCCTGACCCAGACCAAGGCCGGCAACTGGATCCAGGCCTCGGGCGGCAACGCCGCGGCCGCCCGCGCGCGCGGCGTCAACGTCGCCCGCACCAAGGTATTGCTGTTCATGCTCACCGCCCTGACCTCCGCCTTTGCGGGCGTGATCAGCTCGATCCGGACCTCGGCCGCCAACCCCAACAGCGGCACGGGCTACGAGCTCGAGGTGATCGCCATGGTGGTGATCGGCGGCACGGTGCTGACCGGCGGGCGCGGCACGATCATCGGCACGGTGCTGGGCATCTTCATCCTGCGCATCATGCGCAACGGCATCGTGCTGATCGGCGTGCCCGGCCTCGCCTACAACATCTTCATCGGTGCCATCATCCTCGGCATGATGGCGCTCCATTCCTGGCTCGAGCGCAGGCACTAGGGGAGGGACGGAGCGGTGGCCGGTGACCTGATCCGCATGGAGCGCATCAGCAAGCTCTACGGCCAGGTGCAGGCCCTCGAGGACGTCTCGCTCAGTGTCGGCGAGGGCGAGATCGTGGGCCTGCTCGGCGACAACGGCGCCGGCAAGTCGACGCTGATAAAGGTGCTCTCGGGCGTGGTGACGCCCACCAGTGGCGAGATCCGGTTCCGCGGCCGCAAGGTGAGCATCGACAGCACGACCGACGCCATCGCGCTCGGGATCGAGACGATCCACCAGGACTCGGCGCTCATCACGCAGCTTTCCATCGCCCGCAACCTCTTCCTCGGCCGGGAGCCGATCCGCGGGCCGCGCTTCCTCAACCGGATGGACCAGCCCGCCATGAACAGGATCGCGGGCGAGCTCTTGAGATCCGTCGGCATCAGCAAGGACATCCCGCCCACGACCCCGATCGAGTTGCTGTCCGGCGGCGAGCGTCAGGCTGTTGCGATCGCCCGGGCCATGTATTTCGACAGCGATCTCATCATCCTCGACGAGCCCACCAACAATCTGGGTGTCGCCGAGACGCAGGGAGTCCTGCGCTTCGTGCGCAGCGCCCGCGATTCCGGCCACTCCTGCATCTTCATCGCCCACAACATCCACCACGTCGTCCAGGTGGTCGACCGCATCGTCGTGATGCGCCGTGGCCGGGTCGTCGCCGACGACATCGATCCCAAGAGGATCAGCGTCGAGGGCGTGGAGCGGATCATCACCGGCGGGGAGCAGGCGCCGCAGGCGTAGCCGGCCGAGACCAGGCCGCTATCTCGCCGCCCACGGCTGTTTTCCGCTAGTCTCGCGGAGCGCGCCGCGCCCTTCCGGTGCGGCGGCGGCTCGGGAGGAAGAGCGGATGGCGACCAAGGCGAGCTTCTCACCCGCGGAATGGACCCTGCTGCTCGAGAGCCCGATGATGGCCGGCATGGCGGTCGGCGCCTCGGATCCCAGCGGTCTCTTCGGCATGCTCCAGGAAGGCTTCGCCACCGGCAGCGCCCTGGTCCACGCCAAGACCGACTTGGCCGTCAACCAGCTCGTGAAGGCGGTAGCCGAGGATTTCGGCACGTCCGAAGGCCGCGGCGCCGCGCGCGACGGGATCAAGGCCCAGCTCTCCGGCGTCGGGCCGGGCGACATCAAGGCCAAGGCCATTGATACCCTGCGCCAAGCCTCTGGCCTTCTCGACGCCAAGGCACGCGAGGATTCCCCGGCGTTCAAGACCTGGCTCACCCAGATCGGCCAGAACGTCGCCGAGGCTGCCAAGGAGGGCGGATTTCTCGGATTCGGCGGCGTCCGGGTCAGCGACGCCGAGAACGCGACCCTGGCCGAGATCGCCAGCGCCCTCGATCACACAGCCTGAAGGCAACCCGTCCTAGCCCGGATAGGGCTCGATATCGCCCCGGGCCTCGCCCTCGGCGACCTCGGCCGCCAGATCGGCCAGCCGGCCCAGCGTGACCGCGTCCCGGATGCGCCGCATCAGCTCCTGATAGAAGAAAAGATTGTTCCAGGTCAGGAGGATGGCGCCGAGGATCTCGCCGGACTTCACGAGGTGATGGAGATAGGCGCGGCTGTAGTCGCGCGTGGCCGGGCATCCGGACGTCTCGTCGAGCGGCCGGGGATCGTCGGCGTGACGGGCGTTCTTGAGATTGATCGTCCCGAACCGGGTAAAAGCCTGGCCGGTGCGGCCGGAGCGCGTCGGCAGGACGCAGTCGAACATGTCGATGCCCCGGGCCACCGCACCCAGCATGTCCATGGGCTTGCCCACGCCCATCAGATAGCGTGGCCTCTCCTCCGGCAGCCGGGGCACCGCCGCGTCCAGCGTCTCGAGCATCAGCGCCTGCGGCTCGCCCACGGCAAGGCCGCCCACCGCATAGCCATCGAAGCCGATCGAGCAGAGGCCCTCGGCCGAGAGGTCGCGGAGCCCCTGGTCGGTGCCGCCCTGGACGATGCCGAAGAGCGCGTGGCCCGGACGCGGCACGAAGGCCGCCCGCGAGCGCTCCGCCCAACGCAGCGAGAGCTCCATCGCGCGCGCCACCTCGGCCTTCTCGGCCGGCAGCTTGATGCACTCGTCCAGCTGCATCGTGATGGTGGCCCCCAGGAGATGCTGGATCTCGACCGAGCGCTCGGGCGAGAGCTCGTGGCGCGAGCCGTCGATATGCGAGCTGAAGGTGACACCCTGCTCGCGCAGCGTCCGGCGCTGAGCGAGCGACATCACCTGGTAGCCGCCCGAATCCGTCAGCACCGGCCCGTCCCAGCGCATGAAGCGTCGCAGGCCGCCCAGCCTTGCGATCCGCTCGGCCCCGGGCCGCAGCATCAGGTGGTAGACATTGCCCAGGATGATCTCGGCACCGGTGCCGCGGACCTGCTCGACGGTCATCGCCTTGACGGTGGCGGCGGTGCCGACGGGCATGAAGGCCGGCGTCTCGATCGTGCCGTGCGCGGTGGTGAGTCGGCCCCGGCGGGCGGCGCCGTCACGGGCCAGGAGCTCGAGCGCGAAGCCGGTCATGTTCCCTCGGCGTGGTCGATCAGGCAGGCATCGCCATAGCTGAAGAAGCGATAGCCCTGGGCGATGGCGTGCGCGTAGGCGGCCTGCATGCGCGCGGTACCGGCGAAGGCGCAGACCAGCATGTAGAGGGTCGAGCGAGGGAGGTGGAAGTTGGTGAGGAGGCGGTCGACGACACGGAAGCGATAGCCCGGCGTCACGAAAAGCCGTGTCCGCCGGGCGCCGGGCGTCAGCCTGCCATCCTCGTCGGCGGCGCTCTCCAGGGTTCGCAGCACGGTGGTTCCCACGGCGACCACGCGCCCGCCTCCCTGGCGCGCCGCCTCGATCGCCTGAGCCGCGGCCTCCGGCACCTCGCACCACTCGGCATGCATCACGTGCGCCGAGGTGTCCTCGACCTTGACCGGCGCGAAGGTGCCGAGGCCGACATGGAGGGTGACGAAGCTCCGCGCGACGCCTTGGCTGTCGAGCCGAGCCATCATCGCCTCGGTCAGGTGCAGCGAGGCGGTGGGTGCTGCGACCGAGCCGTCCTGCCTGGCGAAGACGCTCTGATAGTCGACGAGGTCCTTCGGATCGCCACCGCGCGGCCGGCGGATATAGGGCGGCAGCGGCATCGCACCCTCGGTTCGGATCGCCTCCAGCAGCGCCGCCCCGGCGAGGCCGAAGCCCAGAAGAACGCGACCGTCGGCCGCCTTCTCGCGCACCTCGGCGGCGAGAGCCGGCGCCAGCGCCACCTGGTCGCCCGGCCGCAGCCGCTTGCCCGGCCGCGCCAGGGCCCACCACGCATCGTCGCCGGCGGGCTCGACAAGCGTCACCTCGACCGCGACGTCGCCGCGGCGGCCAAAGAACCGGGTGGGTAGCACCCGCGTGTCATTCAGCACGAGAAGGTCACCGGGCCGCAGCAGGTCCGGCAGGTCTGCGATGCTGTGGTCGGCGAGCGTCTCGCCGACGCACAGCAGACGTGCCGTCTCCCGCGGCCGCGCCGGTGCCTGGGCGATCAGCTCCGGGGGGAGGGAGAAATCAAAAAGATCGACGCGCACGCTCAGGGTCGGGGCAGGGGCAGAAGAATGGCGGTATGGACGAGGCCGCCGGCTTTGACCAGCGGCATGACGGAAGCGAGCCTCAGGCTTCGGACCTCGCCGCTAGCGGTCGACGCTCGCAGCTGCCGAGCGAGGGCACGAGCCCTGCGGCCTCGCGTCTAGATCCGGCAGCCTCGTCGGCGATCGGACCCCTAAAGCTGCTCGACGCTGCCCAGGTCCCAGGTCGAGCCGGGCGGGTTCTCGCCGATGCGGACCGTCTTCTCGTCAACGAAGCGGTAAGGCGGGACAGGCAGATTGTAGGGCGCAGGCACGCCCGAGAAGACGCGGCCGGCAAAGTCGTACTTGGAGCCGTGGCAGGGGCAGAAATAGCCGCCGGGCCAGTCCGCAGTGATCGTGCCGGCCTCGGGTCGCAGCTCGGGCACGCAGCCGAGATGGGTGCAGATGCCGACGAGCACGGCGAACTCGGGCTGGAGCGAGCGATGCCAATTGTCCGCATAGGCAGGCTGTTGGCGAGCCGTGGAATTGGGATCGCGCAGATGGCCAAGGAGGCTCTTCTCCTGCAACACGTCGAGCATGGCCTTGGAGCGCCTCAGGATGAACATCGGCTTGGCACGCCAGCTCAGGACGATCTGCTGGCCTTCCTCGATCTTCGAGACGTCGACGTCGAGGGGGGCGCCCTGGGCGATGACGTCGGCCGAGGGCTGCATCTGATCGATGAGCGGCCAGACGAGGCTCAAGGCACCGACCGCGACGGTGGAGACGGTCAAAAGCTCGAGAAAGTCGCGCCGCGTTCCGGTGCCGGCCTCGTGCGCGGCGCTGCCGCTCCCGCTCTGGACGCTGCCAGCATCCGAGGACACGCTGCTCGTCATTCTCTCCTCCACGCTCGATGCCGCCGCTCCGGCGCGCCGATACGCTCCGGCGTCCTATAAGGCGAGCCAGAACATATCCCCAACAGGCGAGAACACCAGCGAGGAAGCAGCGGCGCAACGTCGCCCCAAGAGGTAAGACATGGCGTGGTGTGGTCAACGAGAAAGTGTCATCGCCATATCGACCCCAGGGCGACAAATCGGTTACACCACGGCACCGTCGCAGCGCCCGTTCGAGCGCCACAAGCGGCGAGCTCTCTCAGGCGGTGGAGCGGCACGAGACATGCGGCAGGGGTGCCACGGCTGGGCCGACACGATCCGGCGGATGCCGATCCTCGTCCTGGCTCTTATCGGGTGGCTGCAGGCTCCGCACGCTCATGCGGCACAGCAGGAAGCGCTCGACAGCTGCCGGGCGATGGTCGAGCCCGAGCTGCGGCACGCCGGCAAGGCCGCCGTCGGCCTCGACATCGACGACAAGAAGATGCTCCTCGAGACGGTCAAGGGCGCCATCGGCGATCAGGCGGTCACGGCCGTCCTTTCGGCGCCGGGCGACATCCAGCGCTCGGGCGAGCCCGACACCGAGGTCCGGCTTTTCTGCTTGGTGGGGCCGGGCGATACCGCGCTCTTCGCGCATCTCGTGCGGACGGGGCCGGTCTCGTCGCTCGAGGTCTGCTACTCGCGCTCGTCGGTCCGCCTCGACATCGCACCCTGCCTCGAGGGCGCCCTGAAGACGGGCGAGCAGGCGATGGACGGGCAGCTTCAGGCGGCGCGCAAGGATGCCGCCGATCTGGACAAGGTCACGGGGCGGACGCACACGGCAGCCGCACTGGAGGCGAGCCAGCGTGCGTGGGTCGCGTATCGCGACGAGGAATGCCACAGGCGCTCGGCGCTGATCGCCGGCGGCACCGGCGAGGGTGATATCGGCCTCGCCTGCCGGGTCGACCTCACCAACGCCCGGGCGGCCGAGCTGCGGCCGTGACCCTTCCGCTCGGCCGCCCGGCTCCGCGCCGACGCGATCCGCTCGAGGTCCTGGAAGGCGTCTTCGGCTATCCGGCCTTCCGCGGGCATCAGCAGGCCGTCATCGAGCATGTGCTGGACGGCGGCGATGCGCTGGTCCTGATGCCGACGGGCGGCGGCAAGTCGCTCTGCTATCAGGTGCCGGCGCTCTGCCTCGATGGGCTCACCGTCGTGGTCTCGCCGCTGATCGCGCTGATGCAGGACCAGGTGGCGGCGCTCGAGCAGCTGGGCGTTCGGGCGGCTGCGCTCAACTCGGCGCTGCCCTTCGATGCCCAGCGTCGGACCGAGCGGGCGATGGCGGAAGGCGCCCTCGACCTCGTCTATGTGGCGCCCGAGCGGCTCCAGGCGCCGGGCTTTCTCGACCTCCTGGCGCGCTGCCCCCTGGCGCTCTTCGCGATCGACGAGGCGCACTGCGTCTCGCAATGGGGGCACGACTTCCGGCCCGACTATCTCGAGCTCACCTGCCTGCACCGGCGGTTCCCCGAGGTCCCGCGCCTGGCGCTCACCGCTACCGCCGATGCCCCCACCCGCAAGGACATCGTCGAGCGCCTGGAGCTCGGCGCCGGTCGCATCTTCGTCGCCGGCTTCGACCGCCCCAATATCCGCTACCGGGTGGCGCTCAAGAACAACCCGCGCCGCCAGCTCCTGGACTTCGTGCGCCGGGAGCATGCCGGCGACGCCGGCATCGTCTACTGCCTCTCCCGTGCCAAGGTCGACGCGACCGCGGCCTGGCTGGGCGAGCAGGGTGTGTCGGCGCTGCCCTACCACGCCGGCATGCCGTCCGAGGCGCGCGCCTCGAATCAGGAACGCTTCCTCCGCGAGGAGGGGGTGGTGATGGTGGCGACCATCGCCTTCGGCATGGGCATCGACAAGCCGAACGTGCGCTTCGTCGCCCATCTCGACCTGCCGAAAAGCCTCGAGTCCTACTACCAGGAGACCGGCCGAGCCGGTCGCGACGGGCTGCCCTCCGACGCCTGGATGGTCTATGGCTTGGAAGATATCGCCAAGCTCAGGGCGCTCGCGGGCCGGAGCGAGGGCGACGTCCGCCAGCGCGAGACCCAAGGCCAGCAGCCCGATCGCCAGCGCATCGACCATCAAAAGCTCGACGCGATGCTCGGCTACTGCGAGACGACCCGCTGCCGGCGCCAGGTTCTGCTCGGCTATTTCGGCGAGACCCTGGCCCAGCCCTGCGGCAACTGCGACACCTGCCTCGAGCCGGTCGCCACCTTCGATGGCACCGAGCTCGCCCAGAAGGCCCTCTCTGCCGTCTACCGCACGGGCCAGCGTTTCGGCGCGGCCCACCTGGTCGACGTGCTGCGCGGCGAGACGAGCGAGCGCGTGAGCACGCTGGGCCACGACCGGCTCTCCGTCTTCGGCGTCGGTCGCGACCTCGATGCCGTGGCCTGGCGCTCGGTGCTGCGCCAGCTCGTGGCCCAGGACCTCGTCGTGGTCGATGTCGAGGGGCATGGAGGCCTCCATCTCGGCGCCGACTGCCGTCCGGTCCTGCGGGGTGAGCGACGGGTCGAGCTGCGCCACGACCCGAGGCCGGCCCGCGCCACCACGGCGCGTCGTGGCGCCCGGCCCGAGCGCCAGGCGCTCGATCCCGCGGCCGACGCCCTGTTCCAGGCCCTGCGCGCCCGCCGCCTCGAGCTCGCGCGTGCCCAGGGCGTGCCGCCCTATGTGATCTTCCACGACGCCACGCTCGTCGCCATCGCCGAGCGGCGCCCGGGCAGCGAGGCCGAGCTCGACCACATACCGGGCCTCGGCCGCAGCAAGATCGAGCGCTACGGCAGCGTCATCCTCGAGGTGGTCGAGGCGGCGGCGGGAGCCTAGACTTAGGCTGTGCGCTGCGGCGGTTGAAGGAAAGCGGAGGGCGGACGCCATGGACACGACGACCGAGGTCATCACCGACGCCGACGAGCTGCGTTCCTACTACGGCACGGTGCATCCCCTGGCCGAGCGGAAGGTGCTTCCGCAGCTCGACGCCCACTGCCGCAAGTTCATCGCCCTCTCGCCCTTCGCGGTGCTGGCCACGAGCGACGGCAAGGGCGGGGTCGACGCCTCGCCGCGTGGCGACGCGCCGGGCTTCATCGCCGTGCTCGACGACACGACGCTGCTCCTGCCCGACCGCCCGGGCAACAACCGGGTGGACAGCTACGGCAACATCCTGGCCTCGCCCGGCATCGGGCTTCTTTTCTTCGTGCCCGGCGTGAACGAGACGCTGCGCGTCAACGGCGATGCCACCGTCGTCACCGACCGGTCCCTGCTGGCGCCGCAGGCCGCGCACGGCAAGGAGCCCCGCGCCGGCCTCCGCATCGCCGTGAAGGAGGCCTTCTTTCACTGCAGCAAGGCCCTGATCCGCGGCCGGCTGTGGGATCCCGCGACGCAGGTGCCCCGCTCGACCTTCCCCTCGCTCGGCCGCATCATGGCCGACCAGACCGCCAGCATGCCGGAGGACGAGGCCGAGGCGCTCGTGCAGGAGAGCATCCGCGACAAGCTCTACTGAGCCTTTCGGCGGCCGCGCCTCTCAAGCCGTCGGCACGGTGCCGCCGTCGATCACATGCTCGCTCCCATGGATCGACGCGGCGCGGTCGGAGGTCAGGAAGGCCACTAGCTCGGCCACCTCCTCCGGTCGGGCCGGCCGCCCGATCGGAATGCCGCCCAGGCTGCTCATCAGGTCCTGCCGGGCGCCCTCGAGATCGGTGCCCATCTCCGCCGCGAGCCTCTCCATGAGCCGGACGGCGGCGGCCGTCTCGACCCAGCCGGGCGACACGCGGACCACGCGCACGCCTTTGGGCCCCACCTCCTTGGAGAGCGCCTTGCTGTAGGTCGAGAGCGCCGCCTTCGCCGCCGCGTAGGCGATCGTCGCCGCCGCCAGCGGCATCTGACGCTGGATCGAGGTCACATGGACGATGACGCCTCGGCCCTGGCGGAGCATCGTCGGCAGAAGCGCGCGGTCCAGCCGGACGGCCGCAAAGAGATTGAGGTCGAGGGCTCGGTGCCATTGGGCGTCGTCGAGCACGGCAAAGCCGCCCGCAGGGGCCGACGAGCCGCCGACGACGTGGACGAGAATGTCGATGCCGCCCAGCTGCTTGCGGGTCGCGTCCGCGAGGGCCGCGCAGCCATCGGCCGTGGCCAGGTCCGCCGCCACGAAGAGATCGCCCTCGGCAGGCCGGCCCGGCGGCTCGCGGGCGCTGGTGAGAACCGTGGCACCGGCTCGGCGCAGCCGCGTCGCGACCGCCTCGCCGATCCCTTTGGTTCCGCCCGTGACGAGCGCCCGACGGCCCTCGAGCTCGCGATCGGCCCTCGTCATCGGATCGCGAGCTGCACGATCTTGCCGCGCTCGAGCCCGAAGGCGTAGCGAAGATGCGCCGGGCTTCCCTTGAAGTTGCCCGAGACGAGGCCGGTGACGAGAGTCTTGCCCTCCGCCTCGGCCACCTCGACGACCTCGACCGCGACCCGGTATTTCCTGGTCGTCTCTTCCATCCATGCCCGAATGGCATCGAGGCCCTGTCTCTCCTGGCCCTCGTCGTGAACGACCGCCGTCTCGGCGAACGGCTCGAGCATGGCGTCGATGTCGTGACGGTTCTTCGCCGCGAAATAGGCCTCGAGGGGCTCCGGTAGCATTGTCGACATGTCGGTTCCTTCCGCCGACCGGAAGGGCCTGGGATCTGCCCGCGATCGGCGCCTCTGGTTGCACCGGCCGAAGGGTGGGGCTACGCTTACGCGATGACAAGAACGCACGAAAAAGTTGGGTACTTACCCGAAGGTAAGGACGACTGACCTGACGCCCGGCTCCGCTGCCGCGCGGGTCGAGGAGGCGCTCCGCTTCCTCGAGGGGCGTTGGAAGCTCGTGATCCTTTTCCGTCTCTTCGGGGGCAAGGTTCTGCGTTTCTCGGATCTCGAGCGCGCGATCCCGGCGATCTCCCAAAAGATGCTGATCCAGCAGCTGCGCCAGATGGAGAGGGACGGCATCGTGCGCCGCACCGTCCATCCGCAGGTGCCGCCCAAGGTCGAGTACCGCCTCACCGACTGGGGCCAGGCCCTTTGCCCGGCGCTGGACGCCCTGCTGAGGTGGGCGGCCCTGCGCGAGGACGCTCGCGGCCCCGACGCGAGGCCGCTCAGCGAGTCTGGAGAGGACGGCGACGGCCCGGGCGCGTCCTGACGGAGAATCGCCGCCGGCAGGATCCAGGTCGGAACGATCCGCCGCCCTTGCATGTTGCACTGCAGCAGCCTCCCGCTGCACCACCCCACAGCTTCGATGAGGACCCCATGGCGCAGACCCACAAGAGCGACTCCGCGAAGGCGACCGAGACCATGAAGACGGCCGCCGACCGTGCGACAGACATGGCGCGCGAGACCACCGACAACGTCGAGAGCCTGACGGCTCGCGGTGCCCAGAACGCGCGCACCGCCACCGAAGGGGCCGTCGAGCTCCAGCGCAGCCTGGCCCACAGCGCCGCCGGAGGCTCGGATGAGCTCGGCCGCATGATGGTCGATGTCATGAAGGAGCAGACCGAGCACAATCTCAAGACGATGACGGCTCTCTACGCCACCGTCGACTGGGAGCAGGTCATGAGGGCCGTGGACTGGCAGAGCGTCGCCCGGGTCCAGGGCGAGTTCCTGCGCGTCAGCATGATGCGGGCGGCGGCGATCACCCGTCGCTACCTCGAGGTCAGCCAGTCGATGATGGCAGAGGGTGCCTCGGCGATGCAGCGTCAGGCCAAGAAGACGGCCTGACGCCGCCGTCTCCGCAGGCGCGGGCCGCTTCCTCGGCGCCGGCGTCGCCCGAGGACGCGGCCCCGGCAAAGGATGATGGCCGCCGGCGGGGGCCATCTAGGCCATGCATTGTGTCGTCCGAGGCGCTAGGCTCTGTGGAGGTGCTGCCCGTCCATCCAGAACCGCTTGAGCGGCCACGCTGCAGCGCAACGAACCAAGGAGAGGCACGACAATGCTTGGCTTGATCCTCTTTCTCATCATCGGTGCCGTCGCGGGCTGGCTCGCGGGCAACATCATGCGCGGCGGCGGCTTCGGCCTCCTCGGCAACATCGTCGTCGGCATCATCGGCTCGCTGATCGGTGGCTTCGTGCTGGGGGTTCTGGGCTTCGCCGCCGGCGGCCTCATCGCCAGCCTCATCACTGCCGTCATCGGTGCCGTGATCCTCCTCTACATCGTGAGCCTGCTGAAGCGGGCTTGACCCGGGCCGCGCGCGGCTGGGCCCCCGGCCGCGCGCCCAGTCGCGAGCGGGCATCGGCGCCGCACCGGGGCCCGAGCCCCACCCCAGCCTCGGCTGCCCGTCCCCCGTCACTCGTCGCCCATCAGATGTCTGTCTCGAGGTGGCGCTGGAGCGCCTGGAAGCGCGGATGGTCGCGCAGCGGGTCGAAGTCGTGGTCACGCGCCATCCAGGCCCACCTGTGCGCGGATGCGCCCGGCATCGTGCGCTCGAGCAGCGTGATCGCGCGCTCGACCTCCCCCAGGATGGCGTAGACGCAGGCGACGTTGTACTGCGTCGTGTGGTCGTCGGGCGCCAGGGCCAGCGCTCGTCCCACCCATTTCTCCGCACCCTGCTGATCGCCCTGGACGGCCAATGCCACCGCGACGCAGTAGGCGGCATGGGGGTCCTCGGGATAGCTTTTGAGCTTCCGCTCGGCCCGCTCCAGCGTGAGCTGTGCGGCGGCTTGGGCTTCCTCGGTCCGCCCCAGCCCCCGCTCGACCCCAACCAGGGTCAGCGGGGCGTAGATATCGTCGGGGAAGAGCTCTGCAGCCCGGCGGAACAGCCGTGCTGCGTCCTCCATCCGTCCCTGCTGAAAGCAGGCGCGAGCATAGCAATAGTGGGCGTTGTCGCTGTCCGGCTCGAGCTCGATCGCCCGCGCGAAAGCGTGCTCGGCCTCCTCGATGCGCCCTTGTGCGACGAGCACCAGGCCGCGCACGACGTGCGCCGCGGCCAGTCCCGGCTCCAGCGCCAGAGCCACATCGGCCCTCGCCAGGACGTCCCCGAGCGGGAGGCGCGCTCCGTAGTGCAGGTAGAGGGAGGCGTCACACTCGGCGATGCCGGCGTGCGCACGCGCGAACCGGGGGTCGAGCTCGACGGCCTGTACGAACAGGCGCCGGGCGAGCCCGTACGCGTGCTCGGTGCGCTGATAGAAAAGCTGTCGGCCGCGCAGATAGAGCTGATAGGCGTCCACGTCGGCGGTCGGCGGCCTGGAGATCGCCTGCGCCTCGCCGGGCAGCAGCCTCACTCTCAGCGCAGCGACGATGCTGCGGGTGATCTCGTCCTGGACGGCGAAGACGTCGGTGAGCACCCGATCGTAGCGCTCGGCCCACAGATTCCCGCCCGTGGTCGCGTCGGCCAGCTGCGCCGTGATCCGGACCCGGTCCCCGGCCCTGCGGACGCTGCCCTCGAGGACGTAGCGGGCACCCAGCCGGGCGCCCACCTCCCTCGCGTCCGCGCCCGTGCCCTTGAAGGCGAAGGCGGGCTGTCGGGCGGCCACGAAGAGCCCGGAGATCTTGGCGAGATCGGTGATGAGGTCGTCGGCGATGCCGTCGCTGAAGTATTCCTGGTCCGGGTCTCGGCTCATGTTTGCGAACGGCAGCACCGCCACCGTGGGCCGCTCCGCCTGGAGCGCGTGCGCGGCCGGCGATGCCGCCGACCGGCCCGCTCCTCCGACGCTCACTCTATAGACCCGTATTGGGCGCTCGATGTTCTTCAGCTGGCGTTCGCCGAGGAAGACGAAGCCACAGCTGAGCTTGCCCGCCAGATGGTCGTACGCGGTGCCGGAGACGATCACGCCCCCCGGCTCGGCGAGCTGCTGAAGCCGCGCCGCGACGTTCACGCCGTCGCCGTAGAGGTCGCCATCGGCCTCGTGGATCACGTCGCCGAGATTGACGCCGATGCGGAAGCGGAGTCCCTCCGCCTCGGCCGTCGTCGCCTCGCGCTCCGCCACTTTCTCCTGGATGACGAGGGCGCAGCGGACCGCATCGACGACGCTCGCGAACTCGATCAGGGAGCCGTCGCCCATCAGCTTGACGACGCGTCCCCGGTTCTCGGTGACGAGCGGATCGATCAGCTCTCTGCGAAGCGCCTTGAGCCGACTGAGGGTGCGGCCTTCGCCCCTCTCCATGAGCTGGGCGTAGCCGACCACGTCCGCCGCCAAGATGGCGGCGAGCCGCCGCTCGACCCGCTCTGTCGTCATCGACATCCCCCAGCCCGGACCGATTCTGTCGATCTCTGGCCGTCCATGCTGCGACGGCTTCGGTGGCGGCACCTGCCGGTCCATCGACGCCCCATAGATGATATCCATGTCGGACCTTCTCAACGGCCACAGCCTGTCCTGCAGCCCAGACAAACGGCCGGGGCCTGGTATTGCTCAGCCAAGTACGGTCGGATCAGATCGTAGAGCCCTGTCAGCAATCGGGGTGTGCGTTTGATCACATACCGGCGCGCCAGCGGTGACCCGAACGCGCAGCTTCGCAGGCGGGGCGGAGGCAGCTGTGGACGGCGTTCGATCGGATCAGGCTATGAGAGCGCCTCTTCGCTGCCCTGACGGATCGCCGTCTGGTCCCATGATCGTTGGCGGCCTGCCGCTGCGAGCGGTGGCCTTCGGCCTCGCACGGCGGTATCATCGCTTCGAGCCCGAGGGGACCAGCAAGATCTTCCCGGGCCGTCGGCGGGAGGCGCTACGATGGACGATGCCGTTTACGGCTCGCGCAACAACAAAGGCGATTGGACGCCCTCCGAGCGGGTGGCCTATCCGCCTCTCTTCGTCTGGCCGGCACGGCCGGTGGCCGCGCTCCGCTGGCTCGTGAGCTTCCAAGGCTACGTCGTGCCATGGAATCTGTTCTATGCGCTGGTGGCGGTGGCCTCCTGGCTCTACCTGACGCCGCCGATGGAGACCATGCGCAGCTTGGCACCGGGCTGGATCGCCTTCATCCTCGTCCGCAACGCCGCCCTCGTGCTCGCCTTCTACGGCGCCTGGCATCTTTGGCTCTATGTCCAAAAGGCGCAGGGCACGAGCTTCAAGTTCAACGCCCGCTGGCCCTCGAAGGGCAGCGCCGCCTTCCTTTTCAGGAACCAGACCATCGACAACATGATCTGGACATTGGCCAGTGGCGTCACGATCTGGACGGCGTACGAGGTCCTCACGATGTGGGCCTTTGCGAACGGCCGCATCCCCTATCTCGACCTCCGCGCCCACCCCGTCTACGCGGTCGTGCTGATGCTGCTGATCCCGCTGATGCGCGAGTTCCACTTCTATGTCGTGCACAGGGTGCTGCATTGGCCGCCGCTCTACCGGCTGGCGCACAAGCTTCATCACTACAACGCCAATCCCGGCCCCTGGTCGGGACTCTCGATGCACCCCATCGAGCATCTTCTCTACTTCTCGGGCGTGCTGATCCACTGGATCGTGCCCTCGCACCCGATGCACGCGATGTTTCATCTGTTCCATGCGGGCCTCTCGCCGGCGCATGGGCATGCGGGCTTCGACCGGGTCGTGCTCGGCAAGGACCGCGCCTTGGACGTTCCCTGCTTCGCCCACTACCTCCACCACAAATATTTCGAGTGTAACTACGCCGATGGCGCCATTCCGCTCGACAGGTGGTTCGGCACCTTCCACGACGGCTCGCCCGAGGCGTATCAGCGGCTGCGAAAGCGGATCCCGGTCGGCTCCCGGGTCCGATAGCGGCCGGCGGTGGGGCAAAGCCTGACGCTGGGCCCTACCGGCTCTCCTGGTGCGGCACCTCGATCAGTCGACGCGTGCCGGCGGCCACGTCGTAAATGTGGAACGAGCTCATATTCCGCCCGTAGAGATGCAGGCTGACGCAGGTTTCCTGCCCGGTGGCGACGCCGGTCATGTGGATATGGTCGGGATTCGGCACGAAGCTGGTCACCGAGCCGGGATTGAGCAGGATCACCCCGCCTCGTCGCAACCGGATGCCGCTGTCCCCTCTGATCTCGCCGTCGACCGCCATGTAGGAGCGCTCCTCGAGGAGCCCCTGGACGATGCCGACGACACCCCAGCTGCCATGGTCGTGCACCGGGGTCCACTGCCCGGGCAGCCACACCAGCGCGAACAGCGACAGGTCGCCGTCGGGCGAGATGTGGATCGCGTTGCGCTCGTAGTGCTCGGGATTGGAGCGCAGGTGATCGGGCTGGAGGAACGATCTGTCGGACACCAGGAGGTGCCGCATCAGCGGTGCTATCATCGTCACCCGCTCCGCCGCATCCTCGTGCCGGATGGTCACGGCATGGGCGTCGACGATAAAGCGATCCAGCGCCTCGCTCATGTCGATCTCCGACCTTCGCGACCAACGTTCCAGGAGAGGTGAGCAGGCTTCATCGGGGGCGAGACCCGCTAGTGCACCAGCGGGCCGCTCGCCTTCTTCCACGCATCGATGCCTCCCTCGAGGTGGCAGGCCGAGGCGAGCCCCGCATCCTGCGCCGCCTGCGTCGCCATCGCCGAGCGCTCGCCGAAGGCGCAGTAGAACAAAAGGCGCTTGCTGGTCGACCTGGCGAGCTCGTGCACCATGCCGCCCGCCGTCAGGTTCTCCTGCAACGCCGTGTAGGGCACATGGAGCGCCCCCGGGATGATGCCATGGCGCTCCCGCTCTGACCGCTCGCGCAGGTCGATGAGCGTGACATCGGGCTTTCCCACGAGCGCCAGCGCCTCCTCGGCCGTGACCGCCCACCCGCGCCGCGCGATCTCCTCCTGATGAAGCCCGACCTTCATGTTGGCCGGCACGGCGACGTCCATCATTTTCGGGTCCGCGAGCTTGAGGTTGTTCATCAGCTCGACATACTCCTCCACCGACTTCACCTGCAGGCGCGGATTGAAGGCCTTCTCCTCGCCGATCGTCGAGACGGTGTCGCCCTTGTAGTCATGGGCCGGATAGACCAGCGTCTCGTTCGGGAGCTTGAGCAGGCGGCCGAAGATCGATTCGTACTGATCGCGCGGATCGCCGTTCTGGAAATCGGTGCGGCCGGTGCCGCGGATGAGCAGCGTGTCGCCGGTGAAGACACGGTCGGCCATGATGAAGCTGTAGGAATCGTCCGTGTGGCCGGGCGTGTAGATCGCGTCCAGCGCAAGACCCTCGATGGTGAGCTTGTCGCCGTCGGCGAGCCGCATCGAGACGATGTCCGCCTTGGTCTGCTCGCCCATCACCGTGACGCACCGCGTCTTGTCACGCAGCGCGCCCAGGCCCGTGATGTGGTCGGCGTGCAGATGCGTGTCCACGGCCTTGACCAGCTTGAGGTCGAGCTCGCTCACCAGCTGGAGATAGCGATCGACCTTCTCGAGCACCGGATCGATGATCAGGGCCTCGCCGCCACGGCGGCTGGCGAGCAGGTACGAATAGGTGCCCGAGACTTGCTCGAAGAGCTGACGGAAGATCATCGTTGCCCCTTCATCCGTCTCTGTCCCCGTGCTGCCGGCATGCGCCATGACTCATGCGTCCGCGGCACGGCCTCCGTCCAGAGCTTAGGCGCCTTCCGGCTCCGCGGGTACTGCGCTCCCGGCGATGCCGACGGACTCTACAGGCACGACGGCCTCGACGCTCTTTCATCGACCTCGCATGCCGCGAAGGGCGTCTTGGCCCATGAAAGCCTGCTCCTCCACCTGCGCCCGGTCAATCCAGCTTTGCGCCGTCGCCGGTCACGGCATCCGCTCTGGATGCCGGCTGAAGCATCGGCTAGATTGCAAGCTCGCTACAGATTAGGGGGGCTTATCCATGCCAGCGCAGACAAGCGAGCACAGCTGCTGTGGGCCAGGCTACGAGTCGCCCATGGCCGCCATGCAGGCGCCACGCGAGAAGCTGCTCTATGTCATCGGGCTGTACACCGGCACCGGCGTCGATGCGCCCGACTATCTGGCGACCGTCGATGTCGATCCGTCGAGCCCGACCTACGCGCAGGTCGTCCATCGGCTGGAGATGCCCAACAAGGGCGACGAGCTGCACCATTTCGGCTGGAACGCCTGCAGCTCCTGCCACGGGGACGCCTCGGCCGAGCGCCGGTTCCTCGTCGTGCCGGGCTTCAAGTCGAGCCGCTTTCATATCGTCGACGTCGCAGACCAGCGGGTGCCGAGGCTGCACAAGGTCATCGAGCCCGGGGAGATCGTGGCGAAGACCGGGCTCACGGCGCCGCACACCGTCCATTGCCTCGGCAAGCAGATCATCGTCTCGATGCTCGGCGACGCCGAGGGCGAGGGCCCGGGCGGCTTCCTCACCATGGACCAGAGCTTCGAGGTCACCGGCCGCTGGGAAGCCGACCTCGACGGGATGAAATACGGCTACGACTACTGGTACCAGCCGCGGCACAACGTGATGGTGTCCTCCGAGTTCGGCGCGCCCAACGCCTTCTTCGCCGGCTTCCAGCTCGATGACGTGGCGGCCGGGCGCTACGGCCAGCGCCTCTATTTCTGGGACTTCGAGAAGCGGCGCATCGTGAAGACGCACGATCTCGGGCAGGACGGCCTCGTGCCGCTCGAGGTCCGCTTCCACCACGATCCCGACAGCAGCCACGGCTATTGCGGCGTGGCGCTCTCCTCGAATGTCTGGCACTGGCACAAGAATGGCACAGGCTGGCAGCTCGAGAAGGTCATCCAGGAGGAGCCGGTCGAGGTGGCGGGCTTCCCGATCCCGCTGCCGCCCTTGATCACCGACATCCTGATCTCGATGGACGACCGGTTCATGTACTTCTCGAACTGGCTCCACGGCGACGTCAGGCAGTACGACATCAGCGACCCGGGCAAGCCCCGGCTCGCCGGCCAGGTCTGGATCGGCGGGCTTCTCGGCAAGGCCAAGGAGGTCAACGGCCACCCGATCGCGGGCGGCCCGCAGATGCTGCAGCTCTCCTTGGACGGCAAGCGGCTCTACTGCACGACCAGCCTCCTCTCGAGCTGGGACAACCAGTTCTATCCCGGCATGGACAAGCAGGGCTCCTGCCTCCTCCAGATCGACTGCGACACGGAGAAGGGCGGGCTCAGCGTCCATCCCGGCTTCTTCGTCGACTTCGGCAAGGAGCCCAAGGGGCCGGCCCGGGCGCACGAGATGCGCTATCCGGGCGGCGATTGCACGTCGGACATCTGGCTCTAGGGCAGGGCGCGAAGGGGCGGGGACCCCCGCGCGGCGATGGGCTCTGGGCTGGAGCGGATACCGCCCAGGGCAATCGTTGAAGCATCCGCCGGCGCGCCACTCTAGCGAGAGCCTCGCCGGCCTCGACCTCGCCATCTCCGAGTTTTTGTCAATTGTCATCGCCGAGGTGATCCGCCACCACGAGGCCGTCCCATTGCACCGCGCTCGCCGCTACCTTGAGCCGGGTTGAGACTACGCTCCAGTGGTTGACGATCGGCTAACGGAACGAGCCTTGGCACGCACACCGATCCATCCGGGCGAGATCCTCGCCGACGAGCTGGCCGCGCTCGGCCTCGGCGCCGCCGAGCTTGCCCGCCTCCTCGACGTGCCGCCCAACCGCATCAGCCAGATCCCCGCCGACAAAGATACTGACGAAGCTCTCCTCCTTCGTCGAGCCGTCGGCCATGGTGACGGTGCGCACCACCTCGCACGTTTTGCCATCCTGGCCTGGGTTCACCACCACCGACTTACCTTTGGCCAGGCCGGTCACGAGGGTCGTGACCTCTGTGTGGGGCACGATGTCGTAGAAGTCGCTCTTCGCGGAGACCACCTTGCGTCCGTCATCGGTACCGTAGATGTGGAAGGACGTCGTGACCCCGTCGGACGCACCCACTATCCAGAGGTAGCGCCCGGTGTCGTTCTTGAAGCGGAAGTCTTTGCCTCCCGGAGAGAATGCGGCATCCCGGCCGGTGGGGTAGTGGGCGATGTAGATGGAGCTGTTGTGGCGTTCCACGATCTGCAGCCCCGCGGAGAACGCCGCGTTGAAGAGAGTCGTGGACACCTGGGTTATAGCGCTGCCGAACACGTCTTCCATGCTCCCCGGGCCGGTGATGCCGGGCGGGAGCTTGAATCCGCGGGCCGCGGTACGCGGGCCCACCTGCTTGTCGAGGTCGTACTCCTCCCCGGGGGCCAAGAGGACGTTGCCGGCGTATTGGGTGGTCACGCGAACGTTGGCCTGCCGGTCCATGGCCCCGGTGAAGACGGTGGTGTAGCCCGCCAGTAGGTCCTGGACGCCCATGGCTTGGGCTCTCGCGGTGCTGAGCTCCGGTTCCTTCGGAGCAGTGACCACCGCAGCCGTCCGCCCGGTGGCCTCCAGGGCCGCGATGGTGAGCGCGACCGCGGTCCCATCGGCATCGATAGCAGTTCCGTCCGTTCCCGGCACCACCCACACTTTGATCCCGTCGGTGTCGAACTTCGCGTCCACCGCGGCCGTTTCCACAGCCGGCGCGACGCGCGCCAAGAACGCGCTCAGCTTCGCCGGCGACACATGCGGCACCGACGGAAACTGCGCGCCGTACCACGGCGTGTAGTCCAGGGCCGCAGCGATCTCATCGGGCGCCAGTGTGAATGTCTCTCCGCCGGCTGTGAGCTTCAGGGGGGCGCTGGTCATGAGTCTGACCCGGGCCTGGACATCGGGGCTCGAGGACATGTCCGTCGATGACGTCGTCGATCCGGCGACCACCGCGGTGGACACCGTGGAGTCGGTCAGCACCAACACCGGGTGCCTCTGGAAGTGAACCACCGCGTCGTACGCCCCGTACCCGATCGCGGCGACGAGCAGCACCGAGGCGCAGGCCACGACCAGCACCCGCGCCCTCCGGGCCTGCAGGTGATTCCGGCGCTTCTGCCGGCCGCGCGCCGCCACCCGCTCGCGCAGCGCCTCTTCATCCACCCACGGAGCATGTTCTTTGAACAGCTCGCCCAGCAGTCTGTCGGTCTCGGGTGCGTCCATCGTCATGCCTCCACCAACTTCTTCAGCGCCTCTCGCGCCCTATGCAGATGGCTGTTCACGGTGCCTTTGGAAATACCGGCGATCGCGGCTATCTCTGCGACGGAGAGGTCGTTCAGGTAATAGAGCGTGGCCGCAGTCCGCTGGCCTTTGGGCAGGGACCGCAAGGCGGAGGTGAAGTCCCGACCGGGCAGCTCGCCCACCAGGTCGTCCCCTTCGGTCCGCGGGTCGGCGCCGGAGCCCAAGCGCTCCACCACTCGGGCGGTCCGGGAGAGGAATCGGCGATGGTCCTTGCAGCGGTTGATGCCCACCCTGTACAGCCACGCGGCAGGATCGTGCGGCCGGTCGACGCCGTCCCAACGTAGATACAGTTGGATAAACGCCTCCTGGGCTGCATCGGCCGCAACTTCACGATCGAGCGAGATCATGGTGAGCGCCTGGACAAGCCGGGTACCGTGGGAGCGCATGAACGACTCGAAACTCTCCCCGCGTTCCTTCAGACCAGCGAGTGAGCCCTCGGTCATCCCCGCGCACCCTCCTGTGGCTTCGGCTAGCCTCGCGGCCCCTCCCTTCCCACATCTGTATGACTCTCTGCCTATACAGACGAACGAAGAGGGCTGCGAGCGTTACATGAACGTAGCCCTACCGACCGTACGCCTCCATCACCTGCTTGGCCAGAGTGAAGTACTCCGGCGGCGCGCCCCAACCGCCGGGGCCGCCGACCTCCCACACCTCGTCCGACAGCAGGTGCTGGGGGTCGCCGGTCTTGGTCCGGTCGTTGTAGACGAACTTGCCGAATTCACCGACGGCGAGCTCAGGGCCACCGGCAAGGCCGGTGTTGGTGAGAAGAAGGACATACTGCTCTTCGGCTTTCATCGGGAGATAGAAACCGATGGAGGAGATGATGGTGACCCCGGGGTCAGCGACGCTGGGCGTGCTGGTCCAGGACTCCGCGATGGTGGCCACGTCCCCGGCGCTGTGCACGCCATCCGCCTTGTATACCTCCTCTATCTTGACCGGTCTGAGCACATAGCCGCCCCCGCCCAGAAGATCGGGGTGGATCGCGCCGGCGCCGGTCAGGGCCGTCACCCTGGCGATCAGAGTCGATCTCGCCGTGGCGTAGCTGAAGTCCCACACCGCGGACTTGTATTCCGGGAGCGCGAACACCATCTGGGTCTTCACGGGTATGCCCGCCGCGGTCCGCCCGTTCGCAATGCTGTCCGTCGGGGTCCAGCCGGTCTCCACCATGGAGCCGGTTAGCGTGGCATACGACGGCACTTCCACGGAGAAATCCGAGTCCGTGAAGGACGCCACCGTCTCGAACCGGTAGTCGATGCTGAGCGAATACTCGCTCTTTAGTCCCACCGCAATCTGGCCGGCCATTTCCACGCGGACCGGCAGAAGATCGGCACCCAGCGTCACGGCGACCGTTCTTGTGCCTGTGTCGGTCGTCCGCTGCCACGAGAGACGCTTGCCGCCGCCGGTGCCGTCGTTCGTCACGTACTTGGCCGAGACCTCGCCGCCGGCCTCGGTGGATAGCAGGTCGGCGTAGCCCCGTTCTGGAGCGACAGCGTTGCCGGCCCAGAGAGGAAGCGGGAGACCGATGGGGGGTTGCGGCAACGTTGTGCGGGTCGCAGGCGCCTTGGCGCTCGACACAGGATCCCTGGCTATGAAAAGCTTCTCCTTTCCGCTCACGACCGTGGTCGTCCGAAGGCGGCCGAGGCGGCCGTTGGGGGAGTCGACACTCAAGCGGGCCCGCCCGCCGGATATGTCGAACAACTCTTCTACTGATGTCGTCTGCGGAGTCTCCGCGCCGCTCGGCAGTGAGGTCGAACTACTCGCCGTCCGGCCCGATGTGAGGAACCCGCCGGTGGCGGTCTGCGTGATCGTCACTCGGGTCGGGCCGAGGGCGTTGACTGCGTTTGAGTTGCCGCCGGTAGTCGTGACAACGGTTGATGCCTACCCGGTATAGCCAGGCGACGGGGTCGTCCAACTTGTCCACCTCGGCCCACCGGAGGTAGAGCCGCAGGAATGCCTCCTGAGCGGCGTCCGCAGCGAGCCCGGCGTCCAGTGTAATCAGCGTCAGACTCTTCTCCAATGCATGGAAATGCCGCCGGACGAACGCTTCGTAGCTGCCGTTCGCGCTCCCGGGGTCTGACGCGGGATCCTCCCGCTTCTCGTTGAAGTCGCCCATGCGCCTCACTAGCCCGATCGCAGCTTTGCCCCCGTCGCCTCTTCTACAGCAAAGACGTTGGAAGTGGTGCTCTCCGTCTACACGATATAAGAAACGCAATTCCATCTTTGGTTGTATACGCCCGGCGGCGTCCTCCCGATACGCTGCATTCCCTCGGCCATCCAGCGGGACCAAGAGGCCCCGGGGCCGGTAGTAGAAGGATCGAGCGAGTAGGAGGAAGACCATGAACAGCGTGCACCTGATCGGCCGCCTGGCCACCGACGTCGAGGTCAAGGAGGTGAACGGCGGGTCGAAGGTATCGAGCTTCATCTTGGCGGTGGATCGCAACGCTGAGGAGGCGGACTTCTTCCGCATCAAGGCGTGGAACTCGCAGGCCGAGGCCGCCGGCGATCATCTGGGCAAGGGGCGGAGATCGCCGTGGAGGGCTCGCTGCGCCAGGACGTCTACGAGAAGGATGGCGAGGAGCGCAAGGCCGTGTCCGTGGTGGCCAAGCGGCTCGAGTACCTGTAGCGCGGCGGTCTGCGACGCCCGAGGGCGGCTCGGACGGGCCCGCACGCGTGCGGGCGCATGGGCCGCAAGCCGGCCGGACCGCGCCGCGGACTCGGCCAGAGCACGTCGTCCGGCCGGTGACGATCGCCCCGTCATCGGCCCGGACGACCGTAGGTCGGTAAAGCAACCCAAACGGGGAATGGGTAGCAGATGAACGACAGTGAAGTCTTGGCACTCGATTGACACCCCGGCCTTGTGTGAGGAGACTGTGCCCATCGGTCGGCTCCTCCACCAGGACACACGGGAGATCTTGCTGGTGCCACCCTCCGAGATAATCGATCAACGGGCCAGGGCGGTGGCGGCAAAGCTCAGCTTGCCGCACCAGGGGTTCATCCTCGAGCGCCCCCGGCTGCGCAGATCCATCGAGCCTGTGCGAGGGGGCGGGGTGGTGGCGCTCGTGGCCGGTCCGGGCTGCGGCAAGACGGCGACCATCGTCGACGTACTCCGCTCGACGGACAGCAGGACCGTTTACTTCTCGCTGGATGAGGACGACCGCGACCCCGTCCGCTTCCTCACCTATCTCATGGCCGGCTTAGGGATAGAAGGACTCAGGCCCGCCCCGGGAGAGGGCTCCCTCTGGTCGACCGCAGGCGCCACCGAACCGTCGGTCATGGAGCTGACGGCCGATCTGATGGACGCCATGTCGGCCGACAGTGGGCGTTCCACACTTCTTGCCATCGACGATTTCCATCTGGTCGACTCGTCGCCGCAAGTGGTCGACGCGGTCGGGCTTATCACCCGGGGACTACCCCCTGGCTGGACTCTGCTGATCTCGTCCCGGCGTCCTCTGCCGTTCGATCTCGAGGCTGTGAGCCTCGGAGGGCGCCTGGTGACGCTGGAGGCGCGAGACCTGCGGCTCACCCCGCGCGAGGTTCGCGCCTGGGCCTCGCACCATTGGGACCTCACTCTGGAGGTGCCCGAAGCGCGGGCTCTTTGGCGTTTGAGCGAGGGATGGCCGGCGGGTCTTGTCCTGCTCGGCCAGCAGTTGGTGTCGCGCGGAAAGGTGTCGCGCGGCGACCTGGTGGGGATGATGTCCCGCGGCCGTGATCTGCGCACCTACTTGGAGCGCCACATCCTCTCCGGGCTCGACCCGTTCACCGCCGAGATCATGCTGACTGGTGCCCTGCTGCCTCGGCTGATCTTCCCCAGGGACGAGGAGTATTTGCCCGGAGCCCCCGGCCAGGCAGAGGCGGCGCTGGAGGGGCTGGTCGCCCGCGGGTTCCTCGTCACCCGGTCGGGCCGGCGCAGTTACACGGTGCATCCGCTCGTCCGGGCGTACGCGGAGCGGCAGGCATGGGGGAGCGACCAGGGCGCGGTGGCCATCTCCCGTGCTGCGGCCCATCTGGAGAGGATAGGCGAGAATCACCGAGCTGCCTCTCTCTATCTGCGGGCCGGCCGCTTCGACGACGCAGCCCGACCACTTCGGGCGCTGGCGCTCTCTTCTCTGAACGCCGTGGTCGATTTCGCCCACGACGGCTGGGCGGACCTCCTGCCGGGCGACGACGACGCATCGGCCGGCGCGTGGCTGTTGGTGGCAAAGGCGCGGATGCTCCAACAACAGGCCAAGTACGCGCCCGCAGCGTCCCTCTATGGGCGGGCTGCCCGGCTCCTGGCCGCAGACGGCGACAACGAGGGCCTACTGCCCGTCTTGTTGGGGTCGGTGTTCTGCCTGTTCAATCTGGGCCAATGGGATGAGAGCCTCGCCGTGGTGAAACGTTGCCGGACCTTGGCCCGGCTTCCGCAGGAGAAGGTGGAAGTCCTAGTGGTGGAGGGGAACATCCTCGTGAGCCTCTGCCGTTGGGATGAAGCCGTCGAGAACTGGGAAAGGGCGCTCGCTCTTGCGCCTTCCGCGGGCAAGGAGGTGCTCACCCAGCGCATCCTGATACTTCGCTCGCGGCTCTTCTCCATTCTCGGTCACTTCCGGCTAACGAGGCAGTGGGCGGAACGAGCTGCCGGCAGAGGCAACTGGAAGACACCGGTCCAAGCGATGGCCCTGAACGCCCTCGCGTCCGCCGCCGGCCTGGTGGGGGATTACCAGAGGTCGGGATACCTGGTCGATGAATGTCTGAACCTGGTCCGGTCCCGGGGCTACGCCTTTCTGGAGATACCCGCGCTTCTCAACCAAGCGGTGGTCGCTCAGGGCGCCGGGGACTACCAAAGGGCGGTCAGGCTCATCCGAGAGGCGCAGTCCTTGGCGGCCGCGGCGGGCGACAGTGAGGGCGCCTTCCAGGCGGAGTACATGTTCGGCGATCTCTCCAGGCGCAATCGCAACGCGAAGCGGGCCCTGGAGCATCACCGCAAGGCGCTGGACATCGTGGACGAGCACCGGCTGGCGGCCTCGGAGCGGGTGCGGGCGCTGACCGGCATCGGGATGAACCTGGTAGTGCTGGGCCGGGCGGCCGAGGCGCAGGCGTCGCTCGAGGAGACGGTCAGGCTGAGCCGCCGCTGGAGTCTCAAACACACCCTGGCCGCGTCGCTGTTCTATCTCGGCTGGCTGCACGCCCTTGCCGGGCGCGAGCAGGACGGCGCCCGCTGCCTCACCGAATCTATGCGGATCGCCGACGAGCATGGGCACATCCACTTCTTCAGCCAGGAAGCCAAGATAGCCGTGCCTATCCTTGCGCTCTGCGACCGGGTGGGGGCGGGCGCGTTCGTGCGCAAGGAGATCTTGCCCCTGCTCCCGCCCCGCCTGGCCGCATATTTCGAGGAGTTGGCCACCGGCAAGACCTATCCCGCAGACGCCCCATTGGGGCCACCCGCCGGGCGGGGGCTCGGCGCGGGTCTGCCCGCACCGTCGGCCGGAGACCAGGTCGATGCCGCCACCCTGGAGGGCATAGAGGCCCTGACCGATCGGGAGCGCGAGGTCCTCAAGATGATCACGCTGGGGATGTCCAACAAGCAGATCGGCTCCAAGCTGTACATCTCCGAGAAGACGGTCAAGACTCACGCCAACCACGTGTTCCGCAAACTGGGAGTGGCCAGCAGGCTGCAGGCCACCCTGGCGTTCCAGAGCTATCAGAGGGCGCGCCGGGCTGGGGGTGCGGGGCGCGGCAAGCGGAAATAGCGCCTTCGGACCAGCCGCCGCTACTTGAGCGCGATAGGTATCTCCACCACGTTGACCTGCGATCCATCCTTGGCTGAGTTCTCGAACACGATCAGCGAGCCTTGTCCTGCGTGGCCCGTTGGGTATTGGATGGTAACGTCAAAGGTCCCGCGGGTGCCCGTCCCCGAACTTGCCTGCACGCGCTGATCGGCGATGATCAGGCCGTCATTGTCCACGAGGTTGATCCGGAAGACTGCCTCGAAAACGTTTGCCGTGCCGACGACCCGCAGGGGGCTGTCGACGTCGGCGCCCAGAGCCGGCGACTCGACCAGGATGGCCGGCGACAGGTCCTCATAGTCGGCGCGCGTCATCGGGTGGTCGATGATGATCCCCTCGCCCCCGAGAACATCGATCGGCTTGCCGTCGAGCATGAACGCGACGCCCTGCACGCCCGGAAACTGGGTGAGCGTGAACACCACCTGAGCGAGCCGCGTCATCATCGAAAGGCCTTCGCCTCCAGACGCGTACTCCTTAGAGAGGTCGACAGTGGCCACGCTGTTCTTGATGTCGAGCCCCAGCAGCCTCGTTCCTTTCGGGATCGCCGTGGTCATGCCGCCTCCCCGCTCCACTGCATTGGGTCCCTCGAGCAGCAGGCTCATAGCAGCCGCTGCCGTCCCCTGGGTCTTGGCTATGGTCTGGGAAGCAGTCGCGATCTTCTCGTTCCGAGCGAAGTAGGCGTTGACGGTGACCGTGCCGCCGCCTGGTCGCTCGGTCGTTTGGCTGTCAGGACCTGCAGGCTCCGTGAGAGAGGTATCTGAGCCGCTCGGCCCGGTCGCTGTCGTCGCGGATCCGCCGGCCGTGCTCACCGTGCCTCCATCACCGGCAGCGCTGCCCGCGCCACACGCGGAGACCACGAGCGCGAGGGCGAATGCCAGTAGGACGGCTGCGACCACGACCCCTTCGCGGCGCCGCGAGTGCTCGAGCGACGTGCTTATCACTTCTTCCTCCTCGTTGATGCCGCCATTATCCCCCCACGGGTGAACCGGGTCCACCTGGAAGAGCCAGTACCGGCCGCCTGCGGGGCGCCGAGACCCGGTCCATGGCACGCGGCACCGCGTCCACAGATGTACGCCTAAGGCGCGCAAGAGCCAGGACTTCTACAAGCGTCTTTTCAAGCAAATACCGTGTTTTCTCCTTTTGACTATCGATATATGGGGTGGTAGCATGCCGCTGGGCACTACATATTGTGTACAGCTGGGTACGCTGCAGGTGCCGCACGGGCCGGTCGTCCACCGGCCATGGAAGCCAGAAGAAAGCGGGAAGAGCCGGTGAACTGTCCCTATTGTGGACATCCTGAGAGTCGGGTGGTCGATTCCCGGGAGACCGAGAGCAAGGAGGCCATCCGGCGGCGGCGCGAGTGCATCGGCTGCGGGCAGCGCTTCACCACGTACGAGATGATCGAGCAGATCCCCATCACGGTGGTCAAGACGCACCGGCTCCACAGAGCTGTTCGACCCCCAGAAGCTACTGCGGGGACTGACCCGCGCGTGCGCCAAACGGAACGTTCCTGTGGAGCACCTGCAGGCGGTGGTGGCCGACATCGAGCGGCAGCTGCGGGACGAGGCGGCCTACCAGGTCCCGTCCGAGCGCCTGGGTAAGATGGCCCTGGAGCGGCTTCAGGCGGTGGATCTCGTCGCGTACATCCGCTTCGCCTCGGTCTATCGGCAGTTCGACAGCGTCGAGGGGTTCAAGCACGAATTGGAACTACTTGCGAAAGAGGGGATCAGATGACCGTCGCCGAGCTTGGGCACCTTGTGGCCGAGTTGGACAAGATGCTGTCCCCCAGCGCCAAGAAGGTCCTCGAGAAGCGCTATCTCAAGCGCACCCCCGAAGGCGTGCCTCTCGAGACGCCCGCCGACATGCTTGCCCGCGTGGCCGAGAACATCGCGCAGGCGGACCTCCTCTATCATCCGGAGGCGTCGCTCGACGCGGTCATCGCCGAGTTCTTCGGGGTCATGGCCGGCCTGGAGTTCCTGCCCAACACCCCCACGCTCATGAACGCCGGGCGCGAACTGCAGCAGCTCTCGGCCTGCTTCGTGTTGCCCGTCGATGACAGCATGGAGTCCATCTTCGGCGCCATCCGCGACGCGGCCCTGGTGCACCAGTCGGGCGGCGGCACCGGCTTCAGCTTCAGCCGGCTGCGCCCCAAGAACGACCTGGTCAAGTCCACCATGGGCGTGGCCAGCGGGCCGGTGTCGTTCATGCGGGTGTTCGACATGGCCACCGAGACCATCAAGCAGGGCGGCACCCGGCGGGGCGCCAACATGGGCATCCTGCGCGTGGACCATCCCGACATCCTGGAGTTCATCCGGGCCAAAGAAGACGAGCATATCCTCAACAACTTCAACATCTCGGTGGGGGTCACCGAGGAGTTCATGGCGGCCGTGCTCACGGGTGGCGACTACGCGCTGCGCAACCCGCGCGGCCACAAGGAAGTGGGGCGGCTGAACGCCCGCGAGGTCTTCGACCTCATCGTCGACCTCGCCTGGAAGAACGGCGAGCCGGGCATCGTGTTCCTCGACCGGCTGAACCGGGACAACCCCACGCCCAAGGCTGGCGAGATCGAGTCCACTAACCCGTGTGGCGAGCAGCCGCTTTTGCCCTACGAAAGTTGCAACCTCGGCTCCATAAACCTCGCGATCATGATGAAGGATGGTGGCGTCGACTGGGAGCGCCTGCGCCGGGTCACCCGCACCGCCGTCCACTTCCTCGACAACGTCATCGACATGAACCGCTACCCCATCGCCCGAGATCGGGGTCATGACCAAGAGCAACCGCAAGGTCGGTCTGGGGGTCATGGGCTGGGCCGACATGCTGGTGGAGTTGGGCGTCGGCTACGACAGCGACGACCGCCATCCGACTCGCCCACGAGGTGATGGGCTTCATCCACGAGGAGGCCATCAAGGCCAGTGAGGACCTGGCCCGCGACAGGGGCACGTTCCCCAACTGGGAGGAGAGCACCTGGGCGGCCAAGGGCAAGCGGGTGCGCAACGCCACCCTCACCACCATCGCCCCCACCGGCACCATCTCCATCATCGCCGGTGTCTCCAGCGGCATCGAGCCCATCTTCGCCCTGGCCTTCGTCCGCAACGTCATGGACAACACCGAGCTGACCGAGGCCCATCCGGCTCTCGAAGACGTGCTGAGGCAGCGCGGCCTCTACTCCGAGGACCTGATGAAGAGCATCGCCGCGGTGGGCGGTCTCCACGATATGGACGTCCCCGACGATCTCAAGAAGGTGTTCGTCACTGCCCACGACGTCACGCCCGAGTGGCACATCCGCATGCAGGCGGCCTTCCAGGACCACATCGACAACGCCGTCTCCAAGACAGTGAACTTCTCCAACTCAGCGCGCCCGGAAGACGTGGAACGTGTCTACCTTCTGGCCTACGAGCTGGGCGTCAAGGGCGTCACCATCTACCGCGACGGCTCGCGCCAGGAGCAGGTGCTCAACATCGGCGAGGTCAAGCGCAAGAGCGGCGACAACGGCGGAGGCATGCAGATGGAGCTGGGGCCGCAAGGGCAGGCCGTCACGCCGGTGCGGCCCAACCGCTCGCCGGTACTGCGCGGCGAGACCCGTGAAAAGGTCACGGGCTGCGGCAGCCTCTACGTCACCGTGAACGAGGACGACTACGGCCCTCGCGAGGTGTTCGCCAACATGGGCAAGGCGGGCGGCTGCGCCTCGGCCTCCACGGAGGCCATCGGCCGGCTCATCTCCCTGGCGTTCCGCTACGGCGTGCCGCCGGACAAGATCGCCAAGCAGCTCAAGGGCATCCGCTGCCACGTGCCGCTGGGCTTCGGTCCCAACCAGATCCTGTCGTGCCCCGACGCGATCGGCAAGGCGCTGGCCGACAAGTACCACCTGGCGGCCGGAAACGGTTCGCACGCAGTGGGCCAGTTGGAGATGCCCATCGTCGTTCGCCCAGGGAGCGTGCCCGGAATGCGGCGGGGCGATAGAGCACGAGGGCGGCTGCATGGTTTGCCGCTCCTGCGGTTACTCCAAGTGCTCGTAGGGCCGACGCTGGCTATCTTCATGGACATAGAGCTGGTCTCCATCCAGGAGGCCGAGCCGCCGGACGCCTACTCCGTCGCCTTTGACGTCATCTACGCGGGCGAAACCTGGTGCCGGTCGATCGTGGACGTGGATACCGCGGAGGCCGCGCGGCTGGGGCGCGAAGAGCACGCGGTGGTCCGGGCAGCGCAGGAAGCGCTGCTCGACCTACTGGCCGTGGAGCCCACACCGATGTCGTTCCACGTGAGGCTCGGGGCCGAGGGGCCGGTGGTGCTGGCCAAGGCGCGGCCGGGGAGGTAGGGGGCCGCCGTTGGACAAGTTGGACATCCTGCTCGGTCGCGGCTGGCTCCGCGCGATTGTCGTGAACCGTCGGTTGAAGAACCGCGCGGGTCGCGATCTGCGCGCCGCGGCTGAGGACTACGACACGCGCGTCGAGGCGGCGAGGAAGGGCCTCGCCAAAGCCGAGCGCGAATTCGGGCCATATGATCAGCGGACCGCGGAGGCACGAGCCGCGCTGGACTCGGCCGCGGCCGACGCCGGAGCCCTCGACAATACGTGGGGGTCTTCCGAAGCGGAGCCCCGCGACTAGGACCGCGCCTCCGACCAGAGGCCGCCCTACTTCTTGGCGGCCTGGCGCTCCCGATAGTCCTTGATCGCCGCCTGCAGGCCGTCGGCCGCCAGGTTGGAACAGTGCATCTTGGCCGGTGGCAGCCCGCCGAGGGCCTCGGCCACCGCCTTGTTGCTTATCTGAACGGCTTCGTCGAGCTTCTTGCCCTTGGCCATCTCGGTGACCATGCTCGAGGTGGCCACGGCCGCGCCGCAGCCTAGGGTCTGGAACTTGACGTCCTCGAGGGCATCGTCCTTGACCTTGATGGTGATGCGCATCATGTCCCCGCACTGCGGGTTGCCGACCTCACCCATGCCGTCGGCGTCTTCGATGACGCCCATGTTGCGGGGGTTGCGGAAATGTTCCATGACGAGTTCTGAGTACATATCAGCTGTCCTTTTGTTTGCAGGAGCAGTTCGCGCACCAGATTGGCGACATCTCCCGCAGCCGGGCGACGATGGGCGGGAACACTTTGACGAAGTGATCGATGTGCTCGGTGGTGGTGCTCCGCCCGAGCGTGACCCGCAGCGATCCGTGGGCCAGCTCCTGGGGGATACCGAGGCCGAGCAGCACGTGGCTCGGCTCCAGAGACCCGGTGGTGCAGGCCGATCCGGACGAGACGCAGATACCTTCCATGTCGAGCATCAGGATCATCGACTCGCCCTCGATGCCGTCCAGCCGCACGTTGAGGTTGTTGGGCAGGCGGTGCTCCATGGTGCCGTTGAGGTAGATGGCCTCGATGTTGTCACTGAGGCCCTTCCAGAGCCGGTCGCGCAACTCGGTCTCGCGGGCCGCATCCTCGACCATCCGGTCCTGACAGAGCTGGAGCGCTTTGGCCATGCCCACGATGCCCGGCACGTTGAGCGTGCCTGCCCGCCGGTTCCGCTCCTGTGCGCCTCCGTGGAACAGAGGAGAGATGCGGGCGCGCTTGCGCATGTACATCAGCCCGACGCCCTTGGGTCCGTAAAACTTGTGAGCGCTCATGGAGAGCATGTCCACGTTCAGTTCGGCGACGTTCAGGGGCATTTTGCCCGCCGTCTGGACCATGTCGCTGTGGAGGAGCACGCCGGCCTCGCGGGTGATCTTGCCGATCTCAGTGATGGGCTCGATGGTCCCCACTTCGTTGTTGCCGTGCATGATGGAGATCAGGATGGTATCGGGCCGGATGGCCTTCCGGACATCCTCGGGATCCACGAGGCCGCCGCTATCCACCGGGATGCGGGTGAGTTCGCACCCGTGCTTCTCCAGGAACTCCATGGTCTCGAGCACGGCGTGGTGCTCGATGGTGGAGGTGATAAGATGGCGCCCTTTCTTCTGCTGGGCGTCCGCCGTACCGGTGAGGGCCCAGTTGTCCGATTCGGTGCCGCCGCTGGTGAAGTAGATCTCATCCGGGTCGGCGCCGATGATGCCGGCTATCGACTCCCGGGCCTCTTGGACCGCGCTTGCCGCGCTGAGCCCCAGGCTATAGACCGTGGACGGGTTGCCGTACTCTTCACTGAAGTACGGAAGCATGGCCTCCACGACCGCGGGGTCGGTGGGGGTGGTCGATGCGTGGTCGAGATAGATTGCTTTATCCATGAGACCTCTTTGGACTCTTAGGCCTGTCCGTGTTCCTCTTGCTCTGCTGTGCCGGACCCTTCCCCAGGGCGTGTCGCCGCCAAACGTATCGCCCAGTCGGGACACATGTCCTGGCAGAGCCTGCAGGAAGTGCAGGCCTCAGGCTTGGCCAGATACGGCGTGCCGTCTTCCTTGAGAGCGATGGCGCCAAACGGGCAGAAGTGGGCGCAGATACCGCAGCGCTTGCACCTCGCCGGATCGAAGACCGGCTTCTTCTCCCCCGCTCGTTCTTTGGAGCTCGAGCTCTTGGTCGCAGGCATGCGTCAATTGTATATCAGCAGAAGCTTTTGGTGAGCGTCATGGTGAGGTATTTAGATGCGGGCCGGGCTTCGCGCCGGCGCCCCTTGTCCCGGCCCGCGCGGTATCCCTCGCGGTGCGCGGTACCAGGTGAGCACCGTCTGGAACCATCCGTGTTGCCTGCGCAAGCGTCCTCCCACCTCCCTGCGGAAGGCCTCGGCGCGTTCCAAGTCCTCCGGCCTTGCTCTCCGCCCGCCGAACAGGACAGCCCCCGCCCTGGCGGCGAGAACGTGGTCCCGCTCGAGCCCCAGATGGTCTTCGACCAGATCCAGCACCTCTTCAAAGGCGCTGCTTCCCGTCGCCCCCACCCCATACGTGGAGAGGGCGCCGCGCAGCAGCCCCAGGGAGGCCGCGAAGCGCCGGGTCAAAGTCCCATGGTGCAGACCTCTTTCTCGCCAAAGCTTCCTACCCACCGGCCAGGCGACGAGCAGAACGATGATGCCGAGCACCCAGGGCAGCCAGGACACGGTGCTGATCCAGCTCGGGCTGCCCGAGTTTGGCGACGGGTCGGTGCTCCCGGCCGGTTTGTTCGGGAACTGGTCGGTTGGCGCTTGCGTGGTGACCGTGGTGGAGCCGGAGGGAGAGGAAGCGAACGGATCCTTGAACCCCGGGCTCGTGGACGAGGCGCCGGCGTTGGGCAGGTTTCGCCCGGGAGTGGGGTCGAACGACACCCAGCCGGCGGTGGGGAAGTAGGCCTCCACCCAAGCGTGGGCGTTGTTGGTGGACACGGAGTAGACGCCGGAGGACTCCACCTCGCCGCTCGTGAAGCCCACCGCCACCCTGGCCGGAACCCCGTTGAAGCGCAGCAGCAGCGCCATGGCCCCGGCGAAGTGCTGGCAGTAGCCGGTATGGGTGTCGAAGAGGAAGGCGGCGTAAGGCGACGCGAAGTCGCTCGGTGGCGGTTGGAGCGAGTACTGGTAGTCCTGCCGCAGGTAGCGCTCCAGGCGCAGCGCGATCTCGTACGGGTCGGTAGCATCGCCGACGATTGTCCGGTTCAGCGCGTAGAGGCCGATCCACTGCCCGCCGTCCGGCCGTTGTCCTGCCCACGGCCCCGCGCCAGGCGGCTTCCTTGTCGGTCCCCTCGAGCTGGGCGAGGCGGGGGAACGGCAGGTCGAGGTAACGCTCCATCTCCTGCGGGATAGTCGCGAGCCCAGCGCCACGAGAGAGTCGGGGGTCGACCTTGGGGATCACCGCCTTGAGCGTGTAGTCGAGCGACGGCCCGAGGGCGTTGACCACGTGCAGCGAACGCATATCGTTCATGTGCAGGATCACGTCCTGGGCCATGGTGAGGAGTCGGGGTCGCCGCCGGTGAAGAAGTAGTTGGTGTAGACCGACCGCACCTGGAAGCTCTCGGTCACGGCTGGCCGGCCAGGCGCGGGATCGGCCGCGCGGGATGGAGTAACGTAGCCGCCGCCTCCTGGGTGCGCGGGACCTCCTGCAGAGAAGCCCTGCGACGACATCCAGGCCTGCCGGTGAAGTCATCCAGGGCGTTGGCCCGCCAATAGGAAGGCTTGGGCGATCGCACCTTCATGATGACCACGTTGTTGGCGGGTCGAGCAGTTGCGGGTAGTTCTGCAGCCAATTGAAGGAGTAGATGGAGCTGCCCTGATTGAAAGGGTTCCAGGCCCGCCAATCTTCCCACGGGGAAGCGGCGGCGGACGGCGCGGCCCCAAGCAGGACCACGGCTAGCGCTGCTCCGGCTGTACCCACCAGCACGCCCGGGATGGCGTCGCGCAGCCGCCAGGTGCGCCGATCGAGGCTGCGTGACAGGACCAGTACGCCAAAGACGAAGATCAGGAAGACGATCGCCAGCACCAGCACGCGGGGGATGGTATCCACCGTGAAGCTGAAGCCTAGGAGCAGCAGGATGGGCGTCAGGCCGAGGACAGGCCGCCGCAGGCTGAGTGCCAGGAAGGAGGACACGCCGACGAGACAGTAGACGGCGGTGGCCAGGAGCAGCCGCAACTCCGGTGCGCCGGCGAGGCTAAGAGGGAAGAACTTGGCCGTGTACTGCTGTGCGCCGGTCGCGAACTGCCCCATATAGAAGTGGTAGAGGCCGCCGATGCCCTCCACCCCCGCTCCTGGCGGGATCATGATGCGCAAGAGCAAGTAGGCGCCCATCGGGAGCAGCACCAGGGAGAGGCCCCAGGCTTTGCGGTGCACCAGACCGGCTGCTCCCAACACCCCACCCATGATGACCGCGCGGACGAGCATGGCCGACATGGAAGGCTGGAGCGCCCTGTCGAGAGCCAGGGCCGCGGACGCCGCCATGCCGAGGAAGCAGCCAAGGTAGAGGAAGCGGGGAAGGATCTTCATCGTGCCGCCGCACGGCCAGGTCGGCCGCTCTGCCACGCGGAGAGGCTGTGCACCAGGTCGTCGCCGTAGGCGAGGGTCGCGCACCGCACCCCGCGGATGAGAGCTGCAGCAACAGGGCGCGGGTCTCGACCGGGAAGTTCGCCCGGTTGCGGGCGGGGCTGCGCCCCGCCCCTTGCGCCGCCGGCTTCGCCGGCGTCGCCTCCCCGGCCGCGCCCGGGCGGCGGCAGGAAAGGCAGGGGTCTGCCGTTCCCGGCGAACGAGAAGCCCGGCACATAGAGGAAGTTCAGTTGCACCCCGTCTTCCCGGAGGCTTATCAGCGCCCGGGCCATCTGGGCGTCAAGGGTCATCCCCACTAGGGTCAGCGACTGGGAGCGCAGCGCGGAGAGGCGGTCGGTCAGCAGACGGCGAACCGCCAGGGCCAGCGGAGCCGCGGCGTTCGCCTCGGTCTGGGCCAGTGTCTCGAGGAGCGTGCGCCGGCCCCCGCCGTCCGGCGTCAGCCGCACTTGGTGGTGGCTCGCCCCATGGCAGATGAGGGTGACTCCCCTTCCTGCCCGCAGAGCGTAGTCGGCCACGCTACCGGTGGCCCGCACCGCCAGCTCGAAGTTGGTCTCCGGCGGCTGTCCCGACCACCTGGTCGGCGGTGCCGTCCAGGAGCAGCGTTATGTCGGCTGCCTGCCGGCTCCTCCATCTCCCGCAGCATGAGGATCGCCGGTCCTGGCGGTGCTCTTCCAGTCGATGTGGCTGAGCGGCTCGCCCGGCTGATGGGGCCGTATGCCCCGGAACTCCGAGGCGCCCGGCGTCAGGAGGCCCTTCTGTCCGGCCCAGTCTTGCTTGAGCCCCCAGCTCCGGATGTAGCACGCAGGATCTGAGAAAAGCGATCCGAGGATAGACGGTCACGGTCAGCGGCTCGCCTACCCGGTGAGTGGCCGTCGCGACCCCCAGCGGGTCCTCGGCGACCGCCTCGATGACGGGCAAGCAGTGGACCCCCCGGTTGACGCGGCCCAGGCGGGCCCTGAGAGTCCGTTGGCCGCGCGGCCCCATGCTCTCGACTCTCGGCCTCCAGGTCGTCCTCGGACAGCCCCTCGGTGAGTGTGCGCAGCGTCAGTTGCGGCCCCGGCAAGAAGGAAGCATTCTTGATCGTGAGGGTGTATTCGGGTTCATCGCCGGCCACCGGCCGCTCGGGAACGAGGGAGCGGGTCACGCGGATGCGCCTGCCCGTGAGCGGCCACCAGCAGCCACGAGACGATCGAACACGGCCAGGAAGGCGAAAGCGAAAAGGATACAGCTCCCAGGTGCCGATGACCCGGGCCGCCAGGTAGGTACCGGCGGCGAGGCCGAGGACGCCGAGACCGCGGCCTGTGGGACGAGGCATGCTCTAGCCCCCGGTCTGGGGACCGGCACCGTCTCCAGCACCCTGGCCACGACTGCTTCCGCACTCACGCCCGTGCACCTTGGCGTCGGGGGAAAGCATGAGCCGGTGGGCCAGCACCCGCACGGCGAGGTCTTTGATGTCTTTGGGGACGACGAAATCCCGTCCGCGCAGCAGGGCCAGCGCCTTTGCCGCGCGTAGCAGCGCGATGCCCGCACGGGGGCTCGCGCCCAGATAGACTCACGCTGCCGCTCGGGTGGCGGTCAGGAGGTCCACCACGTACGTGCGCAGGGCGGGTGCCACCCTCACTCGCGTGACGGCCTGGTTCATGGCCAGGACCTCGGAGCCGTGGAGCACCGGTCAAGCTCGGCCAGCGGATCGTGGGAGGTCTGCTCGTGGATGATGTTCTCCTCGGCCTCTGCCGACGGATAGCCGAGGCTCAGCCGCATCATGAAACGGTCGAGTTGAGCCTCGGGCAGCGGGTAGGTGCCCTCGTATTCGATGGGGTTCTGGGTGGCGATGACCATGAACGGGCGGGTCGATGGGATGGGTGAAGTTGTCGATGGTCGCCTGGCGCTCTTCCATGCACTCCAGGAGGCTCGACTGGGTCTTGGGCGAGGCGCGGTTGATCTCGTCCGCCAGGACGATGTTGGCGAAGATGGGCCCGGGCCGGAACTCGAACTCGCCCGCTCTTCTGGTTGAAGACGGTGACCCCGGTGACGTCGCTGGGCAGCAGGTCGGGCGTGAACTGGACGCGGGCGAAGCGGCAGTCGATGGATCGGGCGAGCGACTTGGCCAGAAGCGTCTTGCCCACGCCCGGGAAGTCCTCGACGATGACGTGGCCCCCGGCCAGCAGGGCCACGACGCACGCGCGGATGACCTCTTCCTTGCCCAGGATGACCGAGCCGATCGCGGAGGCGATATGTGCGGCGCGCCGCGCGACTTCCATCATCTCCTCGTCCTGCAGTGTCGGTGGAGCCACGAGGCTCGATCCGGCGGAGCGGGCCGGGTGCGCGCTCACGGGTGGACGCGGGCGCTCGGCGGGCCGGCCGAGCGCGTACACGGGCGCTACGGCGTCTTCCACAAAGGTCTCCTCAGCGGCGTCGGCCGCTGCGAACGGGTCGTCCCGGTACGCATCTTTGCCGAGACCGTCCGGCTTGGGGCGGCCGAAGAACCAATCGGGCATGACTTCCTCCCATTGTATGACGAGGATTGTACCCCCCCAGGACACGGCCGACATAGGAAAGACTGGGATAATGCGAGCAAACGGCCTAGAATACGAAGACAACTGTACTTGGCGAAGGGAGGTGGCCCGATGACGGACCCCCGACTTGACGGTATGACCTTAACCCAGAGGCTGACCCGAGGTCCGCTCGAGCCGGGCAAAGCACTCGACATCCTGGAGCAGCTCCTTGTGAGCCTCGAGGCCTCCCATGACCTGGGCCTCGTCCACGGAAGCATCTCACCGAAGAAGATCATCCTCACGTCCGACGGCAAAGCTGCCCTCATCGGTTTCTCAGGGCGGGATCCGGGCGCCGAACCGATGGCGCGGTTTGCCAAGAACGCGGCCGAGACGGGCTATGTGGCGCCTGAGCAAATCGCCGACGATCCCGTCGGTCGCGCCACCGACCTCTACTCGCTCGGCGTAGTCGCATACGCGATGCTTGTCGGCAAAGACCCGTTCGGGGCGTCGGAGGGTGTGGCAGCCGACGACGTCTACTACCGCATTCTCTACAGGCCATCGCCCCAGGTGCCCAAGGCAGTTCTGGCCGGCCTGCCGGCCAGTGTGGGGCCCGCTATCGAGAGAGCCATGTCCAAGGAGCCGCAGGGCCGCTTCTCGGATGCGGGCAGCTTTCTGCAATCCCTTCGGGCCGATTCCGCCTTGGTGCCCGCGCCCGCTCCGCCGGACCCCAAACAGGTGAAGCGCGACGCCGAGCAGCGGAGCCGCGAGGAAGCGAAAAAGCGCGACGCCGAGATACTCGCGGCGCAGCGACAGAAGCGCGAGGAAGAGAAGAAGCAGCGTGACGCCGAAAGACTCGCCGCTCTGGCCCTCGTGGCCGAGAAGCGTGGGGAAAAGGATCTCAAGAAGCAAAGGCTGGCTGCTTTGCAGCAAGAGGAGAAAGAGCGCAGTCAGCGCGAGAAAGCCGCGGCAGCATGGCGCGGCGGCTCGGCGGCCTCGAAAGGGGGAGGCTGGAGCCGGAAGACGCTGGCGCTGGCCGCAGGCGTGGTCATCCTCCTGCTGATCATAGGCGTGGGTGCGGCGTTCGCCATGGGGGCTATCGGCGGCAGCACGGAGACCACGGTCGCCGCCCTCGACACCACGACCACCCAGGCCGCGGCTGTCGACGATAGCACGACCACGACGACCACCGAGCCGGTGACCACCACCGTTGCAGAGACCACCACCACGGCCACTGTGACCACCACGACCCTGCCGCCGCCGAGCACCACCCTATCGACGGTCTCCAGCACCACGACCACCAAGAAGACCACCACGACGGTCAAGCCGACCACGACGACGGTCAAGCCGACCACGACGACGGTCAAGCCGACCACGACGACGGTCAAGCCCACGACCACAACGACGGTACCGCCGACCACTACGACGACCGCGATCGTCAAGAAGACTGCCGTCCTCCACGTGGTGCAAAGCGTCTTCGCCTACGATGGTGCGTCGCATCACCTCATCGTGACCGCCACAGGCACGTCAGGCGAGGATCTGACCAGTCTGGTCGATCCAGGCGCAAGCGAAACGGACATCGGCGAATACACCATCACCTATACCTTTGCCGGTAATGCCAACTACCTGAGCGATTCGCGGGCCGCGCTCCTCACTATCCAGTAGCCCATACCCTCATATATGGAGGAGGGGAAGTGAATTCTATAGTCGGCGGGACCTTCGTCGGAGTGTTCTTCATCATATGGATCGCAGTCCTTATTCTTCCGACTATCTTCTTCATCCTCACCCAGCAGAGGGCGCTTTCGAAGTGCTCTCCCGCGAACCGGACCATGTCACCGGGCCTGGCGTGGCTGCAGATCATCCCCTTGTTCGGGTTCATCTGGCAGTTCTTTGTCGTATCCGCTCTCGCTAACTCTCTGGGGAACGAGTTCCGGACGCGCGGCATCCAGGAAGAGGACAAGCCCGGATACGGGGTCGGTCTTGCCATGTGCATCACGCGTGTCTGCGTGATCGTCCCTATCCTGGGATTCTTCTCCTTGATCGCGTCGCTGGTCCTCTGGATCATCTACTGGGTCAGGATCGCCGGCTTCTCGCGAAAATTGGACTTCGCGCCCGCGGGAGCGTACTCGCCGCCGCCCTACGGGG
>CAVVXU010000001.1:0-106198 GCA_963752325.1 uncultured Alphaproteobacteria bacterium | reverse complement strand
ATCGCACCGACGACGTCGCTTTCGAGGAGCTGGGCAAGAGCCGGGTGCTGGCGCTCGTCTGCGACAGCACGAACGTTCTCACGCCAGGGATCTCGGGCTCCGAGGCGGAGGTCCGAGACAGCCTGATCAACCTCATCGCCGGCCAGCCGGAGCGGGTCGTCCTCACCACCTTCGCCTCGAACGTCGCAAGGCTCGCGACCGCGATCACCGCGGCGCACGCGGCCGGCCGCGAGGTCTGCGTCGTCGGCAGGTCGATGCGGCGGATGATCGATGCGGCGCGCGAGGTGGGTTATCTCGAGGACTTCGCCTCCGTCCTCGACGAGAAGGAGGCGGCGGCGCTGCCGCGCAAGCGCATCCTCTATCTCTGCACCGGCAGCCAGGGCGAGGCCCGCTCGGCCCTGGCGCGCGTCGCGCTCGGCCAGCATCCGCGGGTCCGCCTCGAGCCCGGCGACACGGCGATCTTCTCCTCCAAGATCATCCCGGGCAACGAGCGCACGCTCTACAATCTGCACAACCAGCTCGTGGCACGTGGCGTGGAGGTGATCACCGAGGAGGACCATTTCGTCCACGTCTCGGGCCATCCCTGCCGTGGCGAGCTCGAGCAGATGTACCGCTGGATCAAGCCCGAGATCGCCGTGCCGATCCATGGCGAGGCGCGTCATCTGGCGGCGCACATCCGTCTCGCCCGTGATCTCGGCGTGCCGCATGCGATTCTCGTCAAGAATGGCGACGTGTTGCGGCTGGCCCCCGGGGCGGCCGCGGTGGTGGGCGAGGTGCCGGTCGGCCGCCGCGTTCTCGAGAGCGACGAGCTGGTCGACGCGACCGACGATCTCTACCGCGAGCGGCGCCGGCTGATGAACCACGGCACCATCTTCGTGACCCTTGTGCTCGACGAGCTGGGAACCATCCTGGTGCCGCCCCGCCCGACCGCGCTGGGCGTTCTCGAGGGCGACCGGCTCGATCGTGTGCAGGACGCCCTTCAGGCCGCGATCACGGGTGCGGTCGAATCGATGGACGACGAGGCGGTTCTGAACGACGGGCGGATCCAGGAGGCGGTCCGCAGCGCCATCCGCCAGGCGCTCGATCTCGGGCGTGATCGCCGCCCCTTCATCGAGGTGCAGGTCGTCCGGCTGAGCGCCGATGCGCTCGACACGCTGGAGGACGAGGAGGCCGGGGCCACCTGATGATCGGCCGGCTCAACCACGTGGCGATCGCGGTGCCGGACCTCGAGGCTGCGGCGCGGACCTATCGCGAGGTCCTGGGTGCGGTCGTTTCGTCCGCGGTCGACCAGCCCGAGCACGGCGTGCGGACCGTCTTCGTCGAGCTGCCGAACACGAAGGTCGAGCTGCTGGGGGTGCTGGGCGGCGCGTCGCCCATCGCGGCATTTCTCGAGCGCAACCCGTCCGGCGGCATCCATCACCTCTGCTACGAGGTCGACGATGTCGAGGCCGCGCGGGACCGTCTCGCCGCCTCGGGAGCCCGCGTGCTGGGCGATGGGCGGCCGAGGATCGGCGCGCACGGCAAGGCCGTTCTTTTCATCCACCCCAAGGACATGCACGGAACGCTGATCGAGCTCGAGGCGGCATGAGCTGGCTGGGGATCGTCTTCACCTTCATCGTCTGCTGGTGGCTGCTGCTCTTCATGGTTCTGCCCTGGGGCGCTCGGCCCGACGAGAACCCGCTGCCGGGCAGCGTGGCGAGCGCGCCGGCGAATCCGCGGCTCCTGCTGAAGTTCCTCGTCACCACGGTCCTCGCGGCCGTTCTCACCTGTGCTGCCGTCTGGATCGCGGACACGGGCCTCATTCAGTTCCGGCCGCCGCCGGCCGGCTGACGGTATCCTGGTGCCGCATCCGGCAGTCTTCGTGCGCGGCGATTCGAGGCTATCGTCTAAAATTTTATGAAATTGATGGCGATAGTTTACGAAAACAAGTCTGCGAAAGTTCTACCCTGGCGCGATTTTTCTGTTGTCAGCTGGCGGGACCGAAGGCATACTCCTCGTCGTGTTCATGGGAATTTCCTGTGACACCCGACTTGAGGCGTTTCCTCCCTATCACTGCCGGGGCCTTGGCCCCGGCTTTTTCTTCTTAAGATTACCGCTCCTCTGTGAGGCTGATCAGCTCTTCCAGGCTGATGCAGCCGTATCCTCATGGTTGATGGTCTTTAGCGTCTCCTCCGGGTCTTTCTGCTAGGTTGTCTCCATCAGCCGGCAACGACCGGCAGATCGGAGGAAACGTCCATGGCTGAAGGCCGGCACGGTCGCGGTGTCGCTGCTCTCGTCTTGGCTGCTGCTGTCGGATCGTGGGCCGGCGCGGCATGGGCCGCATCGCCCGCCGCCTCGCGGGGAACCCTCACGGTCGGCGTGACCGTCGTGGCTCCCTGCGACGCAGGGGCGTCCAGCGGAGCTTGTGCCGGGCCGCTCGGCCAGCGCGGCCTGTCGACCGAGCCGGTGCCATCACAGCATGCAGCACCCGTGGCGGTCCAGGTCGGGGCGGACCCCGAGAGCGGAGCTGGCACGCTGACCGTGGTTTACTGATCGTCGTTCAAGTGATGTCTTCACAACACGGTCATCTGCGTTAGGATTGCCGTAGTCGCATCCTGGTGTGCTGAGGACGAGATTGGTGCAGCTCGACCGTCGCCTGTTGCTCGGCGCCCTGCCGTTGGGCGTGCTGGGCCTGGCGCTGCCGGCGGTGGCCGCCGAGCCGTTCGACGTGTGGCTCGACGGCATCCGGCAGCAGGCCCTGGCCGCCGGTATCAGCCGGCGGACCGTCGATCAGGCGCTTTCGGGCCTTCAGCCGATCCCGCGGGTGATCGAGCTCGATCACCGCCAGCCCGAGGGCCGGATGACCTTCGGCGAGTACCGGGCCCGCGTGGTCAGCGACCAGCGGATCCAGCGCGGCGCGGCGTTGCTCCAGCAGAACGAGAAGCTGCTCGACCGCATGCAGGCCCGCTACGGCGTGCCGCCTACCGTGGTCGTGGCGCTGTGGGGCATCGAATTGAACTTCGGTCGGACGCAAGGCTCCTATTCGGTGGTGGGCGCGCTCGCCACGCTGGCCCACGAGGGCCGGCGGGCCAGCTTCTTTCGCGGCGAGCTGCTGAAGGCCCTGGCGATCCTCGATCACGGCGACGTCGCCGCGAGCGGCATGACGGGCTCCTGGGCCGGTGCCATGGGGCAATGCCAGTTCATGCCGTCGACCTATGTGGCCTACGCGGTCGACGCCGACGGCGACGGCCGGCGCGACATCTGGACGAGCGTCCCCGACGTCTTCGCCTCGATCAGCAACTTCCTCGCACGTTCCGGCTGGGACGCCCGCTACATCTGGGGACGGGCCGTCCGGGCGCCCGACCGGTTGGCCGACCAGGATCAGGGTCTGGATGGCAAGGTGCCGCTCGCGGCCTGGAGCCGGCGTGGCCTGCGCCGGGCCGATGGCGGGCCGCTGCCGGCAGCGCCGATCGACGCGGCGCTCCTGCGCATGGATGGCCCGGGAATCACCGACTTTCTCGTCTATCACAACTTCCGCACGCTGATGGTGTGGAACAGGTCGACCTATTTCGCGCTGAGCGTGGGGCTTCTGGCCGACGCGCTCGGCGCCGCCACGACCTCCTAGGGTCGGGTGGAAGGCAAAGAAGACGCGGGGGATCGAGTTGGCGATGCGGCATGGACTTTGGCTGACCGTCTGTCTGGGGCTTCTGGCGAGCGCCTGCGCGTCGCGCGGCCCCGAGACATCGCCGACCGTGGCGAGCGGCGGCCTCAAGGTCGGCCGCCCGTACCAGATCAACGGGAAATGGTACTATCCGAAGTACGATCCGAGCTACGACAAGGTCGGCGTGGCGTCCTGGTACGGCGACGATTTCAACGGTCTCGCGACGGCCGACGGCGAGATCTTCGACAAGAACAAGATCAGCGCCGCCCATCCGACCCTGCCCATCCCTAGTCTCGTCCGGGTGACGAACCTCGAGAACGGCCGCTCCATCGTGGTGCGCGTCAACGATCGCGGGCCGTTCGTCGACAGCCGGCTGATCGATCTTTCCGAGGCTGCAGCGCGGACGCTCGGCTATCAGCGCCAGGGTCTGGCCAAGGTACGGGTCACGTTCCTGGGGCCGGCGGATGGCAATGAGCCACCGCCCGTCGTGGCACCCGCACCCACGGCGCCGCCGACGACGACCCCAGCTCCGCCCGTGGCGGTCGCCCGTGCCGAGCCGCCTCAGGCGCCGGTGGTGGTCGCGCAGCTGGCGCCGCCCGCGCGAGCGCCCTTCGGATCGGGCCGCGCTCCGGGCCCGGTGCCGGCCCCCATGAAGCAGGCTGCCCCGCGGGCGCAGCTCGCGAGCGCCGAGGTCTGCATCGCAGGGCCGAAGTTCGTCCAGGTTGGCGCCTTCAGTGAGACGACGACGATAACGGCGGCGCAGGAGCGGCTGGCCGGCCTGAGCACCGTCCATATCGTGCCGGCCTTCGTCAACGGGACGGCGGTCGCCAAGGTGCGGGTGGGGCCCGTCGACGGCACCGCGGCGGCCGAAGCGCTGCTGCAGACCGTGCGTGCGCGGGGCTATGGTGACGCTTTCCTGACGTCGGCGTCGGGCGTGCCCGACAGCGCCTGTTGAGCCGCCTCGGACGCCATTGTCGGGCCTGCGTGAGAGGAGTGGTCGGCATGCCTCGCCTCTGGTTCCTGTCGTTGCTGGTCCTGCTGCTCGCGGCACGGCCGGCGGCGGCGTTCGATACCGCCGCCAAGGCGGCGATCATGATCGACTACGCCTCGGGCGATGTCCTGTTAGCGAAGGATCCCGACGAGGCGCGCCCGCCGGCCTCGCTCACCAAGCTCATGACGCTCGACCTCGTCTTCTCGCGGCTGAAGAGCGGCAACCTGAAGCTCGACGACGAGCTGCCGGTGAGCGCCAAGGCGTGGCGTACGGGCGGCTCGAAGATGTTCGTCAAGGTCGGCGACCGGGTGAAGGTGGCGGACCTGCTGCGCGGCATCATCGTCGATTCGGGCAATGACGCCTGCGTCGTCCTCGCCGAGGCCCTGGCCGGCAGCGAGGACGCTTTCGCCCAGCGCATGAACGAGCGGGCCAAGGCGATCGGCCTCGAGCACAGCAGCTTCGTCAACGCGACCGGCCTGCCGGCAGAGCCCAGCGACATGATGAGCGTGCGCGACCTCGCCACGCTCGCCCACCGCATCATCCACGACTATCCCGAGTACTATCCCATCTTCGCGGAGAGGAGCTTCACTTACAGCGGCATCACCCAGCAGAACCGCAACCCGCTGCTGGAGGCGGGCGTGCCCGGCGTCGACGGCATGAAGACCGGCTTCACCGATGCCGCGGGCTATGGTCTCGTCGCCTCCGCCGAGCGGGACGGGCGCCGCATCATCCTGGTCCTGGCCGGGCTCGAACTCGGTGCAGCAGCGCCGCTCGGAGGGCGAGCGGGTGCTCGAGTACGGCTTCCGAGACTTCCAGCAATATACGCTCTTTGCGGCCGGGCAGGCGGTAGCGACGCCCCGGGTATGGCTGGGTGCCGCCCCAACCGTGGCGCTGGTGGCCGAGGGGCCCATCAACGCCGTGCTGTCGCGGGACGCGCGCAAGGGGCTCTCGGTGAAGCTGCGCTATGCGGCTCCCCTGCCGGCCCCCATCGCGAAGGGCCAGAAGCTGGGTGAGGTCGAGATTGCGGCACCCGGCATCACGACACGCATCGTCCCGCTCTACGCGGCCAACGAGGTCGCCAAGGTGGGCATGCTCGGCCGCATCGCCGATGCGTTCGCCTATCTCGTCTGGGGCGGCGGCTGACCGGGGTGCCGACCGGGCGCGGAGTCTTCCTGACGATCGAGGGCGGCGAGGGTGCCGGCAAGAGCACCCAGCTCGCCCGCCTCGCCACGTGGCTCGAGGGCCTGGGCCGCGAGGTCGTCCGCACCCGCGAGCCCGGCGGCACGGCCGGTGCCGAGGCGATCCGCGGCCTGCTCGTCGAGGGTGCGGTCGAGCGCTGGGACCCGCTGACCGAGCTTTTGCTCTTCGCCGCCGCGCGGGCGGATCATCTGGCCCGGCTGATCGAGCCTACGATCGCGCGCGGTGCCATCGTGCTGTGCGATCGCTACATCGATTCGACCCGCGTCTATCAGGGGCTGGCAGGCGAGGTGGGGCTCGAGCGGGTCGACAGGCTGCATCGCGAGGTGCTGGCGGCCCGCGCGCCCGACCTCACCATCCTGCTCGACCTGCCGGTCGTGACCGGGCTGGAGCGGCGCGAGGCCGAAGGCGGCGGCAGCCGCTTCGAGGCCAAGGGGCAGGCCTATCACGAGCGGGTTCGCAGGGGCTTTCTCGAGCTGGCGGGGCGCGAGCCGGAGCGCTTTCTTGTCGTCGATGCGGCCCCAGGGGTCGACGCCGTGGCTGCCGCCGTGCGCCAGGGCGTGGCCCGCCGCCTCGGCCTGGCTGCGTCTTGATGCTATAGCTCCGCGGCATGGACCCCGGACCGATCGAGCTGTTGGATCTGCCGTCGTGAGCGAGCCAGTGGGCCCAGCGAGCAACCCCGATCTCGTCGGGCACGAGCGGGTCGAGGCGCTCGTCCTCGCGGCGTGGCGGCGCGGGCGCCTGCCGCATGCGTGGCTCTTGACCGGCCCCCAGGGCGTGGGGAAGGCCACGCTCGCCTTCCGCCTCGCGCGTCGCTATCTCGCCGGCGATCCGTCCTCGGACGCTGCGCACGACCCGGCGCATGCCGTGTTCCGACAGATCGCGAGCGGGGCGCATCCGGATTTTCATCTCTTGCAGCCGCGCAGCCGGGGCAGCCGTCGCGGCCAGCGGGGCGAGGAGAAGGTGGATGTGGTGCGCGAGCGGATCGCAGCACTGCAACGGACCTCGGCCGGTGGCGGCGGCCGGCGCGTGCTGCTGGTCGACGAGATCGATGCCACGCTCAACATGTTCGGCTTCAACGCGCTTTTGAAGCTGCTGGAGGAGCCGCCTCCCGGCGTGCTCTTCCTGCTGGTCTCGGCCAGGCCCGGCGCCATGCCCGCCACCATCGCCTCGCGCTGCGCCCGCCTCAGGCTGGCACCGCTGAGCGTGGGGCTGGTCGAGCGGGCGCTCGGGCTCGTGGCGCCGGAGATCGAGGAGGCGGCTGGGCATCGTCTGGCCGCGGCGGCGGGCGGCAGCGTCGGCCGCGCGCTCCTTCTTCACGAGAGCGGCTGGCTCGACAGCTATGCCAGCCTGATCCAGGCGCTGGCGGCAGCGCCCCAATCGCTTGCGGCCCGGCTCGAGGCGGCCGAGCTTCTGCTGCGCGTGGCCCAGAGCCAGGGGATCGGCATGGCGGCCGAGCTGGTGGGCCAGCTCGTGCGGCGTGCGGCGCTGGGTGCGGCCGGCTCGAGGCCGGGGCCCGACCTCGTCGAGGGCGAGGGGATCGGCCTCGCCGCCCTGGCCGCGAGCCAGGGCCTTGATCGCCTGATCGCCTTGTGGGACAAGCTGCACGCGCTCACGGGCCGTGCCGAGGCCCTCAATCTCGACCCGCTGCAGGCCTTCTTCCGGGTCGTCGAGGCGATCGCCGACCCGGCCCGGGACCTGCTGCCGGCAGAGCGCTGATCGTTTCTGGAGACGCCCGGATGGCCGCGCCTGACGCCTTCTACGTCACGACGCCGATCTACTACGTCAACGACTCGCCGCACATCGGCCACGCCTACACCACGCTGGCCTGCGACGCGTTGGCCCGGTTCATGCGTCTCGACGGCCGCGACGTTCGCTTCCTGACCGGCACCGACGAGCACGGCCAGAAGGTCGAGAAGGCGGCGCGCGACAAGGGCGTCGATCCGCAGACCTTCACCGACGAGGTCTCGCAGCGCTTCCGCGACCTCGCGCGCGTCATGGGCTACAGCCAGGACGACTTCATCCGCACGACCGAGGAGCGCCACAAGCGCACCGTCCAGGCGCTATGGGGAAAGCTGGTCGCGAGCGGCGACATCTATCTCGGCAAGTATGCCGGATGGTACTCGGTGCGCGACGAGGCCTTCTATGCCGAGAGCGAGCTCGTGGGCGGCAAGGCGCCGACCGGCGCCCCGGTCGAGTGGGTCGAGGAGCCTTCCTACTTCTTTCGCCTCTCCGCCTGGCAGGATCGCCTTCTTTCATTCTACGCGGCGCATCCGACCTTCGTGATGCCCGAGACGCGCTTCAACGAGGTGAGGAGCTTCGTGCAGGGCGGCCTGCAGGATCTCTCGGTGTCGCGGACCACCTTCAACTGGGGCGTCCCGGTGCCGGGCGATCCGGACCATGTCATGTATGTCTGGCTCGACGCGCTCACCAACTACATCTCGGCGCTGGGCTGGCCCGACGACGCGGAGGGGCTCTACGCCCGATTCTGGCCGGCCGACTACCACGTGGTCGGCAAGGACATCCTGCGCTTCCACGCGGTCTACTGGCCGGCCTTCCTGATGAGCGCCGGGCTCGAGCCGCCCAAGCACGTCTTCGCGCATGGCTGGTGGACCAACGAGGGCCAGAAGATCTCGAAGTCGCTGGGCAACGTCATCGACCCGCACGCACTGGTGGAGCGCTACGGCCTCGACCAGACGCGCTATTTTCTTCTTCGCGAGGTGCCCTTCGGCAACGACGGCGACTTCAGCGATGCGGCGATGATCCGGCGCATGAACCACGACCTCGCCAACGACTTCGGCAACCTCGCCCAGCGCGTGCTCTCGATGATCGCTCGCAACTGCGGCGGACAGGTGCCCGTGCCCGGCCCGCTGTCGCCCGAGGACGAGGCGTTGCTCGGGGCCGCGCGCGGGCTGCTGCCGCGGCTTCGGCCGCTTGTGGGCGATCTCGTTCTGCACCGGGCGCTCGAGCAGATCTGGGAGGTGGTGAGCCAGGCCAACCGCTATGTCGACGCGCAGGCGCCCTGGGCGCTCAAGAAGACCGATCCGGCGCGCATGGGCACCGTGCTCTGGGTGCTGGCCGAGACGCTCAGGCATCTGGCGGTGCTGACTCAGCCCATCGTTCCAGGCTCGGCCGGGCGCATGCTCGACCAGCTCGCGGTGCCGGCGGACCGTCGCGACTTTGCGGCCCTGGCGCAGGATCCGCTCGTGCCCGGCACCGCGCTGCCGGCGCCCACCGGCATCTTCCCGCGCCACGCCGAGACCGAGCCCGCATGATTGTCGACAGCCACTGCCACCTCGATTTCCCGCAGCTGGCCCTGCAGGAGAGCGAGGTCGTGGCGCGGGCGGTCGAGGCCGGCGTGCGCCTGATGGTGACGATCGGCACGCGCCAGGAGCGCTGGGACGAGGCCGTGGCCATCGCCCTGCGTCACCCCGAGGTGGTCTGCGCCGTGGGCGTCCATCCGCACGAGGCCGGCAGCGAGGGGCTGGACGATCCGGGCGTGCTGCTGGAGCGTGCGCGGCATCCGAAGGTTGTGGCGATCGGCGAGAGCGGTCTCGACTATTTCTACGACAAGGCGCCGCGTGATCGGCAGGCGGCGAGCTTCCGCACCCATGTGCGGGCGGCGCGCGAGACCGGGCTGCCGCTCATCGTCCACACCCGTGATGCCGACGAGGACACGATGGCGATCCTCGAGGAGGAGATGGCGGTAGGCCCCTACACGGGCGTCATCCACTGCTTCAGCTCGGGCCGCGGGCTGGCCGAGCGGGCGGTGGCGATCGGCCTCTATCTCGGCATCGGCGGGATGCTGACCTTCCGCCGCTCCGAGGAGATCCGCGCCATCGTCAAGGACATGCCGATCGAGCAGCTCATCCTCGAGACCGATTCGCCCTATCTGGCGCCCGTGCCGATGCGCGGGAAGACCAACGAGCCGGCCTTCACGGCCCACGTGGCCAAGGTTCTGGCCGAGCTCAAGGGCGTGGGCCTGGCCGAGCTCGAGGCCGTGACGACGAGAAACTTCTTCGCGCTGTTCCGGAAGGCCCAGGCCTTCCGCCCTGCCGCATGAAGGTCACGGTCCTGGGTTGCGGCACCTCGGCCGGGGTGCCGCAGATCGGATGCGGCTGTGCCGTGTGCACCTCCTCCGATCCGCGCAACAAGCGCCGCCGCTGCTCGATCCTGATCGAGGCGCAGGGGCTCTCCATCCTCGTCGACACCGGCCCGGATCTCCGCGAGCAGTGCCTGAGCGCCGGGATCGGCAGGATCGACGCGCTCCTCTACACCCACGCCCATGCCGACCACATCCACGGCATCGACGATCTCCGGGCCATCAACAACCTCATGATGGCGCCGGTCGAGGCCTATGCCCACGCCAGCGTCTTCGAGCGCATCCGCAGCCGCTTTCCCTATGTCTTCGAGGGCGGCCGCAGCGATTTCGGCTATTGGCGCCCCGAGATCAGGCCCCACCCGATCGACGGCCCCTTTCGGCTTGGCGAGGTACAGGTCGACGCCTTCCGCCAGAAGCACGGCCGTGGCGAGAGCTGGGGCTTTCGGATCGGCCGCTTCGGCTACTCGACCGACACCGACGGGCTGGACGACAACGCTTTCCGGGCGCTCGAGGGCGTCGACGTCTGGATCGTCGATGCGCTGCGCGACCGGCCGCACCCGAGCCACGCGCATCTCGAGCTGACGCTCTCCTGGATCGACCGGCTGGCGCCGAGCCGTACCTTTCTGACCCACACGAACCACGAGGTCGACTATGCCGACTGGGCGAGCCGCCTGCCGGGCGGGGTTCTGCCCGCCCATGACGGCCTCGTGATCGAGCTGCCGGGCTGAGAGCGGCCGTGGAGCTGGTGCGCAACGGCTATCACGATGTGCCACGCGGCACGATCGTGACCATCGTGACCTATCTCGAGATGACGGAGCGGCCGACACCGCGCCCGGGGCCGCCACGCCCGGATCTCGCGCTTCGCCGGGTCGAGAGGCCCGATCCCGTGTGGTACCGCGACCTCTACCGGCGTGTCGGCGAGGACTGGCTCTGGTTCAGCCGCCTCAGGCTGACCGACGAGGAGCTGGCGCGCGTCATCCGGCATCCGAAGGTCGAGATCTGGGCTCTTTCCAAGGACGGCATGGACGTAGGGCTGCTCGAGCTGGACCGGCGGACGCCGGGCGAGGTGGAGCTGTTGTTCTTCGGCCTTACGCCGGAGCTCGTGGGCAGCCGGTGCGGGCCGCTTCCTGATGGAGCGCGCGATCGAGATCGCCTGGTCGACGGCGCCGCGGCGCTTCTGGCTTCACACCTGCACGCTGGACCATCCGGCAGCGCTGGGATTCTATCGGCGCTCCGGCTTCCGGGCCTATCGGCAGACCATCGAGATCGACGAGGATCCGCGCCTGACGGGCGAGATTCCACCCGGCGCGGCACCGCACGTTCCCATCATTCCCTGAGCGGCCGTCAGCTCGAGACGGGCGTGTCCGGCTGGGCGCCCCACTCCGACCAGGATCCGTCATAGAGCGCCACGTCGTCACGGCCGAGGGCGTAGAGGCCGAGGCTGATCACGGCGGCCGAGACGCCCGAGCCGCAGGTCGTCGTGATGGGCGCCTCGAGATCGACTCCCGTGGCCTCGAGCCGCTGCCGCAGCTCGGCGGGCGGGCGCAGCGTGCCGTCCGGGGCGATGAGGTCGACGTAAGGCAGGTTCAAGGAGCCCGGGATGTGCCCGGACCTGAGCCCGGCGCGGGGCTCGGGCTCCTCGCCGCTGAAGCGCCCGGGCGAGCGGGCGTCCAGGACCTGCTCGCGCCGTTGCGTCAGGTTGGCCCGCATCTGGTCGATCTCGCGCAGCAGCAGGTTGTTCTGCCGGGCGGTGAAGTGCCGCTCCTTGGGGGTCACCGCGTCGTCGTCGACAGGCCCCCCCTCCGCCTCCCACTTGGCGAGCCCGCCATCGAGCACGTCCACGTCCTCGTGGCCGAACAGGCGAAACATCCACCAGGCCCGGGCCGAGGCGATGAAGCGGTTGTTGTCGTAGAGCACGATCCGCACCCCGTCGCCGAGCCCGAGCTGGCGGACGCGGGCGCTGAACTTGGCCGCGCTTGGGATCATGTGCGGATAGGGGCTGCCGTCGGCGGCGATGTCGTCGATGTCGAAATGGACCGCACCGGGGATGTGGGCTGCCTTGTATTCCGCAGCCGCGTCGCGGCCGGCGGCCGGCATGAACCAAGTGGCGTCGGCGATGCGGATATCGGGGGCGCCCAGATGCTCGGTCAGCCACCTGGTGGAGACGAGTGGGGATGCCATGAAGCCCTCGCTCATTCGAGCCACTCGGGGACCGGCAGTCCCTTCTCGCGCAGGAACGCCGGGTTGAAGAGCTTGCTCTGGTAGCGCGTGCCGAAGTCGCAGAGCACGGTCACGACCGTATGGCCGGGCCCGAGATCCTTGGCCACCCGGACGGCGCCCGCGATGTTGATCCCCGACGAGCCGCCCAGCACGAGGCCCTCCTCCCGGATCAGGTCGAAGATGTAGGGCAGGGCCTCCTCGTCCTTGATCTGGACGGCGCCGTCGATCGGGGCACCCTCGAGGTTGGCGGTGATCCGGCCCTGGCCGATGCCCTCGGTGATCGAGCTGCCCTCCGACTTGAGCTCGCCATGCTCGTAGTAATTGTAGAGGGCAGCACCCATCGGATCGGCGCAGACGATGCGCACCTCCTTGCGCTGCTCCTTGAGATAGAGCGCCACCCCGGCGAGGGTGCCGCCGGTGCCCACGGCACAGGTAAAAGCGTCGACCTTGCCGCCCGTCTGCTCCCAGATCTCGGGGCCCGTCGTGCGGTAGTGGCCCTCGCGGTTGGCGACGTTGTCGAACTGGTTGGCCCAGATGGCGCCCGCGGGCTCGCTCGCCGCCAGCTCCTCGGCCAAGCGACCCGAATATTTCACGTAGTTGTTGGGATCCTTGTAGGGGACGGCCGGCACCAGGCGAAGGTCGGCGCCGCACAGGCGCAGCATGTCCTTCTTCTCCTGGCTCTGCGTCTCCGGCATCACGATCACGGTGCGATAGCCGCGCGCATTGCCGACGAGCGCCAGCCCGATGCCGGTATTGCCCGCGGTGCCCTCGACGATGACCCCACCCGGGCGCAGCAGGCCCTTCTTCTCGGCGTCCTGGATGATGGCGAGTGCCGCACGGTCCTTCACGCTGCCGCCGGGGTTCATGAACTCACACTTGCCCAGGATCTCGCAGCCGGTCTCCTCCGAGGCGCGCTTGAGGCGCACGAGCGGCGTGTTGCCGACGAGCTCGGCGAAATCCGCGCGGATCTGCATGGTGGCCCCGTGGTTGTGCTGCTCTTCCCACCTGCTGATGTACGAGGCGAGGACCCCTGCGACAAGGTCCGGAGGCGGGGTTGCGCCGGAGCCGTCGGATCGCGCACACTTGGTCTCTCGGGCAGCATGAGGGAGAGCCGCCATCTCCGGTGGGGGTGTCGAAAGCGGGCAGCAGGCGGTCGTCTCCTTCCTCGAGGCGGGCGCCCTGGGCGGCCCCGTGGAGCGCGTCGATACCCACGGCGCGCACGTCTTCCTGGTCGGCGAGCGGGCCTTCAAGATGAAGCGCGCGGTGCGCTTCAGCTTTCTCGATTTCTCGACGCTGGAGCGCCGCGAGACGGTGCTTCGAGCCGAGCTCGAGCTCAACCGCCGCACAGCCCCCATGCTCTATCGCCGCGTCCTGCCGGTCACGCGTGACGCGGCCGGAGCGCTGGCGCTCGACGGCGACGGCGAGCCCGTCGAATGGCTGCTCGAGATGCGGCGCTTTCCGGCCGAGGCGGAGCTGGACCGCGTGGCGGGGCGGGGCGGGCTGGACCTCGATTTGGCGGCCAGCCTGGGCGAGACGATCGCCCGGTTCCACGAGACGGCCGAGGCATGCCCCGATGCCGGCGGCTACGCGGCGATGCGCGAGATCATCGAGGGTAACACGGGCGACCTCGCCCGGCTTGTCCCGCATCTGCTGGACGAGGACGAGCTTCAGGCCCTGGACTATGCGACGCTTGCCGAGCTGGAACGGCGCAAGGCTCTGCTCAACGGGCGGTGCGCGGCCGGCCGCGTGCGCCTCTGCCATGGCGACCTTCACCTCGGCAACATCGTCCTTTTGGACGGGCGCCCGGTGTTGTTCGACTGCATCGAGTTCAGCGAGGCGCTGGCCACCTGCGACGTGCTCTACGATCTGGCCTTCCTGCTGATGGATCTGGTGGATCGCGGGCTCGGGCCGCAGGCGCAGCGGGTGCTGCAGGCCTACGACGATCTCATGGTCGAGGACGAGGGTCTGGCGCTCCTGCCGCTTTTCATCTCGGTGCGCGCCGTGATCCGCGCCAAGGTCTCGGGCCTCAACGCCGAGGTTCTGGAGGATGCGGCGGCGCGCACGGAAAAGATCGCCGAGGCGCGGGGCTATCTGGCGCTGGCGCGCCGCGCGCTCGAGCCTGCGCCGGCGCGCCTTGTCGCGGTGGGCGGGCGCTCGGGCACCGGCAAGTCGACCCTCGCCCAGGCGCTGGCCCCCGTCATCGGCGCCATGCCGGGGGCCGTGGTGCTGCGCAGCGACGTTATCCGCAAGCGGCTCTTCGGTGTGGCGCCGACCGAGAGGCTGCCCGAGAGCGCCTACACGGCCGAGGTGTCCGCCCGGGTCTTCGAGACCATCGCGCGTCGCGCCGCGACGCTGCTCGCGGCCGGCCGTGCGGTCGTGGCGGACGGGGTCTACGGCAAGGCGGAGCATCGGGCGGCGATCGGGGCCGTGGCCCGGGAGGCCGGTGCCCGGTTCGATGGCATCTGGCTCATGGCGCCCGAGGCGGTGCTGCTCGAGCGGGTCACGGCCAGACGGGGCGACGCCTCGGACGCCGACCGGCGCATCGTGCTGGCCCAGCGCAGGATGGACGAGGCGTCCGTCGCCTGGCGGCAGCTGCGCGCCGACCGGCCGCTGGCCGATCTGGTGGCCGAGACGCTGACGGTCCTGGAGAGCTGAGATGTGTGGGCGGTTCGCGCTGTCGATCACGCCGGCCCAGTTCCAGCGCGTCTTCGGCGTCGGCCCGCCCGAGGGCTATCGTCCGCGCTGGAACATCGTGCCGGATTCGCCCGTGGTCGTCGTCCGCGTCGACCGGGAGGGCGCCCGCGAGGCCGTGGCCATCCGCTGGGGGCTGCTCGGGCCCTGGATGAAGGAGGCGAGCGATCCGGGGCGGCAGATCAACGCTCGCTCCGAGACCGCGGCCGAGAAGCCGATGTTCCGCGACTCCTTTCGCCGCGGCCGATGCCTGCTGCCGGCCGACGGCTTCTACGAGTGGCAAAAGCAGGCGAGCGGGCCGACACGGCCGTTTTTCGTCGGCCGTGGCGACAGCGGGCCCGTGGCCTTCGCGGGCCTCTGGCGGGCCAACCGGCTGGCCGACGGCTCGGTGCTGCACAGCTGTGCCATCCTGACGACCGACGCGCAGCCGCGGCTGCGGTCGATCCACTCCCGGATGCCGGTGATGCTCGACTCCGCCCGCTGGGATGCCTGGCTGGACCCGGCGCTGCAGGACCCGTCGCTCGTGCGCGAGCTGATCGAGCCCTTGCCCGAGGGGGACGTGGCGGCGCACGAGGTGGGCCGCCGCGTCAACAATCCGCGCAACGACGATGCCGGGCTGGTCGAGCCGCACCATGCCGTCGAGCCCGAGCCCGACGCCATCCAGCCGCGTCTGCTCTGAGGAGCGCTACGATGTTCTTTGTCCTGCGGACGCTCGCCTTGGGCGCTCTGGTGGTCGGTGCCGTCCACTCGATGCCGCAGCCTGCGTCCGCCGCCGACACATCGGGGCAGGCGGGAACGGTCTATGCCGACTGTGTGCAGGCCATCGCCTCGCTCGAGGGGCGCGAGGCCAATCCGTGGCGGGCGGCGCGCTGCATCGACTGGATCGACGGCTTCCGCTCGGGCTTCGCCTTTGCCGCGCGCGGCGGCGCAATCATGGCGGGCCAGAAGGGCCTCGACGACAGGGTGGCGCAGACGATGTTCGGCTGCCCACCCGCCTTGACGACGGAATCATTCATCCGGGTCTTCGTGCAGGGCATGCAGGCGCGACCTGAGCTGTTCTCGGACGACTTCTATGACGCCGTGCGCTCGATCTTCCGAGCCCGCTACCCCTGCGGGACGGGCCGCTGAGCCGCCGCCAGCCCATTCACCTCGGTCATTCAGGAACACCCGCCAGGCGCAGCGCCTCGACATAGCGATCGGCGAACGTCTGGTCGCGCCACGGGTTGATCTGGCGCTGTAGGGTGAGCGTGTACGTCGGAAAAGCCTCCATCAGGCGGCGCGCCGCCGCCTGCGCATCGTCCAGCCGGCCCAGGCCGACGAGCGCTCCGATCACGACCCGATGCGAGGAGCCGTAATTGGGCATCTCGCGCAACGCATGCTCGCCCCAGGTCAGGGCCTCCTCGAACTGCTCGAGCATCAGGTAGCTCATGCCGATGCCGGAGAGGGCGATGCCCTTCTCGGGGTCGACCGGGCTCAGGCGCATGGCCTTGTGGAAGTGGTCCATGGCGACGAGCGGCCGGCTCGCATGCGCGTTGACCCAGCCGCCGCCGGTGTAGCTCTGGGCCGAGCTCGGGTTGAGGGCGAGGGACCGCTCGATCGTCGCCAGCGCCGTCTCGTAGTCCTTGGCGCTGTAGGCCAGCACCTGGGCGGCGAAACGCAGGCTCGTCGGGTCGTCGCGCGCCTCGGCCAGCGCCTCGCGCGCCATGCGCACGGCCACTCGGACGTCGTCGGGCCGGTGCCAGCACTGGCTCACGGAGATGCTGCGGATATAGGCCCCCAGAGCCTTCGCCAGCGTGAAGTCGGGGTCGATGCTCAAGGCCTCGTTGGTGAGCCTGCGCACCTCGGCGAAACCCTCGCGCGTCATGCTGTAGAAGCCCGGCAGCGCGCGAAGATAGAGATCATAGGCCGTGATGTAGTTCGTGGGCTTGGTGCGGGCCTGCCTTATCTCCTCGAGCCGGATGTTCGGCTCGACGGCGCCCACGACGCTTTCCGTCACCCGGTCCTGCAGGTCGAAGATGTCGTTCATGTCGCCGTCGAAGCGATCCGCCCAGAGCTGGTGACCGGTGGTCGCGTCGGCCAGCTGACCCACGATGCGGACACGCGAGCCCGCCTTTCGGATGCTGCCTTCGAGGACATAGCGAACGCCGAGCTCGCGCGAGACCTGCCGCACGTCCACGGCCCGGCCCTTGTAAGTGAAGCTCGAGTTGCGCGCGATCACGAAGAACGACCTCACGCGGCTGAGGGCAGTGATGATGTCTTCCACCAGACCGTCGGCGAAATATTCCTGCTCGGCGTCGCCACTCATGTTGGTGAAGGGCAGGACGGCGATGGAGGGCTTGTCGGGGAGGGAGGGTGCCACCGTGTCGGGGCCACTCCCCAGAGCCACCCGGTAGGCCCGCACGGGCCGCTCGATATTCTTGAGACGCAGGTCACCCAGGAAGGCGAAGCCGCAATCGAGCTTGCCCTGGAGATGGTCGTAGGCCGTGCCCGAGACCACGATTCCGCCCGGCTCGGCGACGCTCTCCAGGCGGGCGGCAATGTTCACCCCGTCGCCGTGGAGGTCGCCATCCTCGTCACAGACGACGTCGCCAAGATTGACCCCGATGCGGAAGCGGATGCGCTGGGCGTCGGGCACCTCCACCTCGCGCTCTTCCATGCCACGCTGGATCGCGGTCGCGCAGGCGACGGCATCGACGATGCTCGCGAACTCGCAGAGCGCGCCATCGCCCATCAGCTTGACGATCCGTCCGCGGTGCTCGCGGAGCACCGGGACCAGCAGCTCCTCGCGGTGCGCCTTCAGGCGCTCGAGCGTGCCATGCTCGTCGCGCTCGATCAGACGCGCATAGCCGACCACGTCGGCAGCCAGGATCGCCGCCAGTCGTCGCTGCACCCGGGCCACCGTTGTCATGGCAGTCCTTCCCCGCACGGTCACGACCCGGCGCCTGCGGCGACATCGCTGGCAGGCCGCTCGGCTGGCGGATTCGCCTCTTACACCGGAGCATGATAGCCGGAGCGCGCCTCTGCGACGACGGCGCTCGTCCCGCGCCGGCGGCCCAAGGCCATGAGAGAGCGGTGATGTCTGCGGGCAAGTCGGGCGAGCCCTGCGGAGCCGGCCTCACATTCTCGTGAGGCCGGGCGCCGGATCAGGCCGGCGGCACGAGCCGCCTGCGCGCCCTGGCCGTCAGAGGGGCCGGCCGGGCAGCCCCCTGGCGCCGTGGCGCGCGTCCCAGTCGTCCTGGACCGTCTGAAGAATGCGCATCGCCGGCAGCACCGACGGCCCCGACGCGCGGGGCTGGCGTCCCTCCTTGATCGCGTCGAGGAAGTCGAAGGTCACCCGCCAACAGTTGTGCTCCTCGTCCTCCATCTGCGCCGTGCCGTCGCGGGTCTGGAGGGAGCCGTTCACGATGTCGAAGAAGTAGCTGTCGCGGTCCGTGACGAAGAGCTTGTCATAGAGCCTGAAGGTCGAGTGGTAGGAGCCGTGGACCAGCCAGGACTGGTCGGACGCGGTCTCGACCAGCACCACGCACTCCATCGGTATCCCGGTCACCGGATGTGGCTGGCTCATGTAGCTCTGCACGCGCGCCACCGTCTCGCCCTCGAGCATCCAGCTGAAGACGTCGACGAAATGACAAAAATGGTGCCAGAGGATGTTGTCGGTCCAGCTCCGCTGGTAGCCCGTGGCGCCGACATTCTTCAGCCGGTGGATGAAGAAGCGCCCCGCCATATGGCGTATCTTCTCCTCGCCCTTGGCGATCCGCTCGCGCATGGGCTCGCGCTCGCGCCGGAAGCGCATCGGGTGGCAGAGGCCGTAGACCTTGCCGCTGCGCTGGCCTGCCTCGACCACCCGCTCGGCCCCCTTGAGGCTCAGCGCGATCGGGATCTCGATCAGCGTGTGCTTGCCGGCCTCGAGGCAGCGGATCGCATGGTCCTCGTGCTGCTCGCTAGGGCTGGCGATGATCACCGCCTCGACCTCGGGGTCGGCCAGCATGCTGTCGAGGTCGGTCGTGTGCTTGCGATAGCCGAAGCGCGCGGCGAACTCCGCGGTGGGCTCGGGCCGCCGGCCCACGGCGGTGTGGAGGACCACGTCCTTGCGCTGCTGCAAGGCGTCGGAATGCCAGACGCCCATCATGCCGTGGCCGATCATGCCGATGTTCACGACTAGTCCTCCCTGCGGCAGCCGATGCTGCCGGACGAGGTAGACGAGACCGAGCGTGCTTGCCAGAGTTCCGGTGCGGCATGACGCGTCACCTCTCAACCAAGAGGCGATCGAGCCGCAACAAATCCCTTGTTAAGCGATATAGCTTGATGAATAATCTCCCGCCGGTTGTGCTCGCATGCCGCCGACGCGACGGAGGGAGAGGGTTTCATGACATTGCGCCAGAGCTGGCGAGCCCGCATGGCCGCAGCTGCAGCGCTGTCGGGCCTCGTCAGCTCGGCCTTTGCCGGCACCGACACCGATACGCTGACCGTCACCGCCACCGTCCAGAGCGGCTGCGCGCTCACGGGTGGCACCCTCGACTTCGGCCAATATGTCTCGGGCCAGGCGGGAAATCTCGACGTCACCGGCGCCATCAACTTCGTCAACTGTGCCGCCGGCACGCTGACCTTCGAGCTGGATGGCGGCGGCAGCGGGAACGTCAACAACCGTCAGATGAGCAGCGGCAGCAACAAGCTCAGCTACCAGATCTTCCGCGACCCGGCACGAACCGCCAACTGGGCGACCGGCGCCAACGCCAAGTCGACCCAGCTGCTGTCGACGCAAAGCGGCAAGGTCGACGTCTACGGACGAATCCCCGGCGGCCAGACGGTGCCTGCCGGCACCTACACGGACACCGTCACCGTCACGATGACCTTCTGATCCATGCGACGCCGCCCGCTTCTCGGCTGGCTGGCCGGCACGGCCCTCGGCTGGCGCCCGCAGGAGGGCAGGAGCGGCGCCTTCTCCGTCACGCCCACGCGCATCGATCTGGCGCCGAGCCGCCGGACGGGTGTCGTGACCCTGCGCAACGACGCCGCCGACCCCGTTCTCGTCCAGGTGCGGGCCTACGCCTGGACCGGGCCGCCGATTGCCGACGGCATGGCCCCTACCCGCGATCTTCTTGCGGTGCCGCCGATGTTCGAGCTGGCGCCGCAGGGCGAGCAGGTGATCCGGGTGGCGAGGCGCAGCCCCGAGACCGGCCCAAGCGAGGAGGCCTATCGCCTGCTGATCAGCGAGGTGCCGCCGGCCACCTCATCGAGCGGCGTCCGGTTCGCGCTGCGCCTCAGCCTGCCCGTCTTCGTGACGCCGCCGGGAGCGCGGCCCGCGCCCGTGTGGTCGCTGGTCCGCGCCGACGGCGGCTGCGTGCTGCGGCTCGCCAATCGTGGCACCGCCCATCTTCTGATCCGTCAGCTGGCGTTGCACGAGGCGTCCGGCTCCATGCGGCAGCGCTTCGGGAAGAGCGTCTACGTTCTGGCCGGCGAGGCGACAGACTGGCGGCTCGACAGGATGCCCGGGCCGCGCGAGCGGCTGACGGTCGAGGCCGAGACCAGCAGTGGCAAGCTCAACGTCGATCTGCCGCTCCTGGGCGGCTAGGCTCGCGGCTGCGGTGGCGCTGGGCGCGCTCTGGACGGCATTCCATGCGTTCGGCCGTGAGGCCTCGAATGGGGATGCGCCCGATGCCGAGCCACTCCAGGCGGTGACGAGCGCCGCTGCGGCGCCGACCGGCCCCAATCGCCTGCTGGCCCTCCTGCTGGCCCGGCGGCAGCGGGATGCCGGCGCGTCGGGTGAGCGGCGCCCTCGCGCCGGCCGAGCCTGCCGCCCGACCGGACGGGCCACCGATCCAGCTCGCCGCCGCCGACGGGCCGACATCGACCGAGGTCGTGCCGCCCGAGGCCGCGGGCACGCTCCAGACGATCGAGCGGACGCCCGAGGGCTGGCGCCCGCTCGCCCAGCCGCCCACCGGCGCGCCGCCGGCGCCCGTATCGATTGCGCCCAAGACGCCGCTGCCGGTGCGTCTGGGCGAGCGGCGTCGTGACCCGGTCGAGCCGCCGCTCGTTCCGGGCGACGGCTGGCACGAGCTTCTCCTCTCGGTCGTGCTCAACGGGCGCAAGGTGAGCGAGGGCGCCCTGTTCCTGCGCGATCCGGCGACTGGCCGGCTGGCGGTGGCGATGGACCAGCTCGCCAGCTGGCGCATCGCTCCGGACAAGCGGAACCCCATCACGTTCGAGGGCCAGGCGTTCTACCCGCTCGATGCCATCCCGGGTGCCGAGACCAACCTCGATCTCGAGACGCTCTCGCTTCGCCTCGACGTGCCGGCCGCGGACTTCGCCCCCTTCGCCTTCGGCGCGGCGCCCGAGCCCACGCCGGCCCCGGTCATCGGCAAGGGCGCCTTTGCGGACTACGACCTGCAATACACGGCCGGTGGCGGCGTCCAGGAGCGGCTGGACGGGCTTCTCGAGCTCGGCAGCTTCGGCTCGCTCGGCGTGCTGGACACGAGCCTCAAGCTCGACGATCTCCTGGGCTCGCCCGGCGTGACGCGGCTCGAGACGCAGCTCACCAAGGACCTTCCGGACCGGCGCGAGACGTTCCGCCTCGGCGACAGCCTCACGGCCGGCGGCTCGTTCGGCCAGCCGGTGCGCTTCGGCGGTGTCCAGTGGGCTACGAACTTCGCCACCGACCCGAGCTTCGTCACCTTCCCCCTGCCGGCCATCGGCGGCCTCGCCGACCAGCGCTCGGTCGTGGACGTCTTCGTCGACAATCTCCGGCGCGCCAGCGGCGAGGTGCCGCCCGGACCCTTCAGCTTCCGCAACATACCGGTCGTCACCGGCGCCGGCGAGGTGCAGCTCACCGTCAAGGACCTGCTGGGCCGCGAGCGGGTCGTCACCCAGTCCTACTATGTGAGCAGCCGGCTTTTGCGGAGCGGGCTGCAGGACTTCTCGTTCGAGGCCGGCTTCGAGCGCAAGAGCTACGGCGACAAGAGCTTCGACTATGGCGACGCGCTGGCGGCGGGGACGTACCGCTATGGCCTGAGCGACAGCCTGACCGCCGAGGCGCACGGCGAGCTGCAGCCCGACCGGCAGAGCCTGGCGCTCGGCGGGTCGTGGCTGGTCGGCAGGTGGGGTGTGGTGAGCGGCGGGCTCGGCGCCAGCCATGACGACGAGCAGCAGCTGGGTGGTCTGGCCCAGCTCGCCTACGAATATGATGCGCAAACCTTCAATGTCGGCGTGCGGTCCCGCTACACGAGCGGCGGCTTTCGCGAGCTCGGCATCGACAACGGCCACACCCGGCGCGTCGATCAGCTCAATCTCGGCCTCGATCTCGCCAGCGCCGGCCGGCTGGGGCTGCTCTTCATCAACGAGGACCGCCGCAGCGACAGCGACCGCCGGCTCGCCACCGCCACCTGGTCGCGCCAGCTCGGGCCCGGCACGGTGATCCTGAGCGCAGGCCAGACACTGGCGCCGGGCCACGAGACGACCGTCATGCTGACCTACGCGCTGCCGCTCGGCGGCAACCGCAGCGTCTCGGCCGAGGTGCGGACCCGCGACAGCGACGCGCTGGGCCGGCTGCAGTTCCGCCAGAGCCGCGGCGCCTCAGATCTGGGCCTCGACTACCGTGTCGCGGTCGAGGCCGGCAGCGAGTTCCCGGCCGCTGGACGCGCGCCTCGGCTATCAGACCATCTATGGCGGCGCCGACCTCGAGGTCGAGCATGTGGACGGCGACAACAACATGCGGGCGGGAGTCGACGGCAGCCTCTCCCTGATCGACGGCAAGGTCGCGGCGTCGCGGCGGCTGGGTGCCGCGTTCGGGCTGGTCGAGGTGCCGGGTGTGGCGGGCACCCGGGTCTATCTCGACAATCGCGAGGTCGGCCGCACCGACGCCGACGGCCGGCTGCTTCTGCCGGACCTCCGTCCCTACCAGGCGAACCATGTCCGCCTCGCCGTCGACGACCTGCCGCTCGATGCCAATCCGAGCCAGACCGAGGTGACGGCCGTGCCCTATGCCGGCAACGGCATCCCGGTCCGTTTCGAGGTCAGCCGCGCTCGTGAGGCCACCGCGATCGTCCAGGGCGCCGACGGCCGCCCGCTGCCGGCCGGCATCAAGCTCCTGAGCGAGGACGGCAAGGCCAGCCTCTGGGTCGGCCGCAACGGCTTCGCGCAGCTCTCCGGCGTCGGCGCGGCGCCCGTGCAGGTCTCGGGCGAGGCCGAGGGCAGGCGGATCGTCTGCACCATGCCCGCCGTAGCCGAGGATGCGCTCATTCCCGATCTGGGGACGTTGCGATGCGATTGACCGCCCTCGCCCTCCTGGCGGCTCTCGTTCCGCTCGCGGCGACGCCCGCCGCTGCGGGTGGCCTCTGCCGGGTCGATGTCCGCCCGGTCGTCTTCGGGTCGATCGAGCCGATGCGGGCGTCCTATGGCAAGGGCACCGTGGTCGTCACCTGTGACGCCCCCGCACGCTTCGAGGTGGCGATCGGCGAGGCGGACGGGAGCAGCCGCAAGCTCGTCGGGCCGCAGGGAAGGAGGCTACGCTATGGCCTCTACCGCGATCCCTCCTACAGCAGTGCCTGGGGCGACGGGGGCAGCCTCGGCCCCACGGTGAAGGGCGCCTGCGACGGCGAGCGGCCGGTGCGTCTCACGATCTACGGCGTGATCCCGGCACAGCGCGGCGCCACGCCCGGCGCCTATGCGAGCCAGATGACGGTCGTTCTCCGCTACTGAGCCGCCCCGACGCCCGGGCCTGCGCCATCGGGACGCGGCCACCCGCATCGGCCGATTGACGTTGAAGCGGGAGCCGGGGCTGCCTAGATTGCGCCCCGCTCCGCAACCTACCCCCGGAATCAGGATGCGCCTCTCCCGCTATTTCCTGCCCGTCCTCAAGGAGGCGCCGGCCGAGGCCGAGATCGTCTCGCACAAGCTCATGCTGCGGGCGGGCATGATCCAGCAGCTCTCGGCCGGCATCTACAGCTGGCTGCCGCTGGGCTTTGCCGTGCTGAAGAAGGTCGAGCAGATCGTCCGCGAGGAGATGAACGCGGCCGGCGCCATCGAGATCCTGATGCCGACGATCCAGCCGGCCGATCTCTGGCGCGAGAGCGGCCGCTACGAGGCCTATGGCAAGGAGATGCTCCGCATCCTGGACCGCCAGGACCGGGAGATGCTCTACGGGCCGACGAACGAGGAGAATGTCACCGACATCTTCCGTCGTCACGTCCGCAGCTACCGCCAGCTGCCGCTCAATCTCTACCATATCCAGTGGAAGTTCCGGGACGAGATCCGCCCCCGCTTCGGGATCATGCGCGGCCGCGAGTTCCTGATGAAGGACGCCTACTCCTTCGACCTCGACCATGAGGGGGCGAGGCGCAGCTACGACCGGATGTTTCTGGCCTATCTCCGGGCCTTCAATCGGATGGGCCTCACCGCGGTGCCGATGCAGGCCGAGACGGGCCCGATCGGCGGCAAGATGAGCCACGAGTTCCAGATCCTGGCCTCGACCGGCGAGAGCGCCGTCTTCTACGACCAAGCCTTCGAGGAGATCGACTTCGCGGCCCCCGACCTCGATATCGAGCGGCTCAAGTCGCTCTATGCCGCCACGGACGACATGCACGACCCGAAGGCCTGCCCGGTGCCGGCCGAGCGGCTGCGCACCGGCCGCGGCATCGAGGTCGGGCACATCTTCCACTTCGGCAAGAAATACTCCGAGCCCATGGGGGCCGTGGTGATGGGCCCCGACGGCAACGAGGTGGCGGTCGAAGGGGGCTCCTACGGGATCGGCGTCTCGCGCCTCGTGGGCGCCCTGATCGAGGCCTTTCACGACGACAACGGCATCATCTGGCCCGAGCCCGTGGCGCCCTTCCGGGTCGGGCTGGTCAATCTCCGCCCCGACGACGCCAAGACCTCGGCGGTAGCCGACGATCTCTATGCCAAGCTCACCGCAGCCGGCATCGAGACGCTGCTCGACGACCGGGACGAGCGGGCCGGCGTCAAGTTCGCCACGATGGAGCTGATCGGCCTGCCCTGGCAGGTGACGGTCGGGCCGCGTGGTGTCGCCGCCGGCACGGTCGAGCTCAAGTCACGGGCCACGGGCGAGCGCCAGGAGATGACACCGGACGCGCTGCTCGGTCGCCTCGCCGGCTGATGTTCAGGCCGGTCGAGCGGCTCGTCGCCTGGCGCTATCTGCGGCCGACGCGCGAGGAAGGCTTCGTCTCGATCATCACCGCGTTCGCGCTCATCGGCATTGCGCTGGGCGTCGGCACGCTGATCGTCGTGCTGGCGGTGATGAACGGGTTTCGCGTCGAGCTTTTGGGCCGCGTGCTGGGCTTCAACGGCGATGCCACGGTCGTGAGCGGCCCGCGGGGCCTGGATGACTTCGACGCCTTGGCCCAGCGTCTGCGCACCGTCGACGGCGTCACCGGCGTCACGCCCTATCTCGAGGGGCAGGTGATGACGAGCGCCAACGGCGTCGCCTCGGGCGCCGTGGTGCGCGGCGTGAGGCCGAAGGAGCTCGAGCAGCGCGAGATCTTCAAGGGCGCTGTCATGGCGGGCTCGCTCGACGCGCTGGCGCAGAGCGGCAACGCGGCGGTGGGCGCGCGCATGGCCGCCCGCATGGGCCTCACCGTCGGCAGCTCCATCACCCTGATCTCGCCGCAGGGTGCCGCCACCGCGCTGGGCACGGTGCCGCGCGTCAAGACCTTCAAGGTCGCGGCGATCTTCGAGGTCGGGATGTACGAGTACGACAACGGCTTCGTCTACATCCCGCTCAGCGACGCCCAGGCCTACTTCCAGCTGCCCGACCGCGTGAACGCCATCGAGATCATGGTCAGCGATCCCGATTCGATCGGCAGCTATCGGGCTGCGCTCACCTCCAAGCTCGACGGCCAAGGGCAGCTCGTCGACTGGAAGCAGCTCAACGCCCACTTCTTCGAGGCCCTGAAGGTCGAGAAGAACGTGATGTTCCTCATCTTGACCCTCATCATCCTGGTCGCGGCGTTCAACATCATCACGGGCATCACGATGCTGGTGCGCTCCAAGAGCCGCGACATCGCGATCCTGAGGACGATGGGCGCCACGCGTGCCAGCGTGATGCGCATCTTCTTCCTCTCGGGCGCCAGCATCGGCGTCGGGGGCACGCTCCTGGGCTTCGTCCTGGGCCTTCTCTTCGCCCTCAACATCGATGCCATCCGCCGTTTCCTCGAGCGGCTGACCGGCACCGAGCTCTGGTCGCCCGAGATCCGCTTCTTGTCGGATCTGCCGGCCAAGGTCATGCCGGGCGACGTGGCCTCCGTCGTGATCATGGGCCTCATCCTTTCCTTCCTCGCCACGATCTACCCGGCCTGGCGCGCCGCCCGCCTCGATCCGGTCGAGGCGCTGCGCTATGAGTGAGGCCCTCCGTGGCTGATCCGGTGCTGCGGCTGGAGGCTATCCGCCGCGCGTTCCGCCAGGGGGGCGACAGGCTGGATGTGCTCCGCGGCATCGACCTCGAGCTCGAGCCCAGGAGCCTCGTGGCGCTCGTCGGCCCTTCCGGCTCCGGCAAGTCGACGCTGCTTCATATCGCCGGCCTGCTCGAGCGTCCGAGCGAGGGCGACGTCATCATGGAGGGCAAGAGCTGCCGCCGCCTGCCCGATCGCGAGCGCACCCGCCTGCGCCGCGAGCGGATCGGCTTCGTCTATCAGTTCCATCACCTTCTCCCCGACTTCACGGCGCAGGAGAACGTGATGATGCCGCAGCTCCTGGCGGGCCGGCCGCGCGCCGAGGCGCGCCGCCGTGCCGACGAGCTGCTGGCCGCGACGGGCCTTGCCGACCGGGCGAGCCATCGCCCCGGGCGCCTCTCCGGCGGCGAGCAGCAGCGGGTCGCGATCGCCAGGGCTCTGGCCAACCGTCCGGTGCTCGTGCTGGCCGACGAGCCCACCGGCAATCTCGATCCGCACACCGCCGACGGCGTTTTCGATCCTGCTGCTCGCACACGGTGCGCTCGACCGGGGCGGCCGCGCTGGTCGCCACCCACAACCCCGAGCTTGCGGCACGCATGGACGCGATCTTGACCCTGCGCGACGGCCGTCTCGACCGATTGCATGCGCCGGTCGCAGCACCCCCCACGCCAGCGCCTGCGTCCTAGCGGGACCTGTGCCAGCCGCGCAGGCCCGGCCCGTGTCAGAAAGTCCCTTGACGACAGAGATGGCGGGCGCCTCGGTATCAGCGCTCGCGGGCTCGCCCGGGCGTGGTCGCCCCGCCGAGCTTGGCGAAGAAAAGCATAGGGAGGAGGCGGCATGACTCTCGGGATCGGCGTCATCGGCGCAGGCGTGATGGGTGCGGACCATGCGCGTATCATCGGCCGGGAGGTGGCCGGCGCGCGGCTCGTGGCGATCGCGGATCCCGACGAGACGCGGGCGAAAGCCGCGGTCGAGGCGAGCGGGGCGGCGCGCCAGGTGCGGGACCCGATGGCGGTGGTCGAGGATCCCGAGGTCGAGGCGGTGCTGGTGGCCTCGCCCGACGAGACCCACGCCGACCTCGTGCTCGCCTGCCTGAAGCTAAAGAAGCCGGTCTTGTGCGAGAAGCCGCTGGCGTCGACGCCGGAGCAGTGCCTGCAGCTGGTGGGGGCCGAGGTCGAGGGCGGCCGGCAGCTCATTCAGGTCGGCTTCATGCGGCGCTTCGATCCTGCCTATAACGAGCTGCGCGACGGGCTGCGCGCCGGGGCTATGGGGCGGGCGCTGCTCCTTCACTGCGCCCACCGCAACGCCGTGGCGCCGGCCTGGTTCACACCCGAGATGGCTGTCACCAACGCCGCCGTGCACGAGCTCGACATCGTCCGCTGGCTCCTTGGCGACGAGATCACGACGGTGACGCTGCCCCGTTCGGCGGCCAAGGGTGACGGCAAGCTCAGGGATCCGCTTGATGCTGCTTCTCGAGATGGGGAGCGGCGTTCTGGTCGACGTCGAGGTCTTCATGAACGCGGCCTATGGCTACGACGTTCGGGGCGAGCTGGTCTGCGAGGAGGGCACGATGGAGCTGGCCCGTCCCGTGCCGGCCGAGGTGCGCCGGGGAGGCGCGCAGTCCCGCTCCTATCCGCCGGACTGGCGCGGGCGGTTCGCCGAGGCGTACCGCAGGCAGGACCAGGCCTGGGTGCGGTCGATCATCGATGGCGGCCCGCCGGTCGGCGCCAGCGCCTGGGACGGCTATGTGGCGACCGCCGTCGCGGATGTGGGGCTCAAGGCCCTCGCGAGCGGCGAGCTTGCCTCTGTCGGTCTGGAGAAGAGGCCGAGCTTGTACGCCGACCTGCCGGGGTGAGGTGAGCCGGGACCGAGGCCCGGCGTCTGGATCAACGGGCTCCGAGCGCCTATGTGAGGCCGCGACGAGCAATAGGAGGCCGGTAGGTGCCGAAGATAGCTGTCGTGGCGGGAGCCAGCGGAATCGCGGGGCTCAATCTCTGCCGGCTTCTCGTGGACGAGGGTTGGACCGTGCACGGGCTCGCCCGCAATCCGCCGGCCGACCTTCCGGGCGTGTTCCCCGTTCGGGCGGACCTGACGCAGCCGGAGGCGCTGGAGACGGCGCTTTCCCAGCTGCGGCCGACGCACGCCTTCATCACGGCCTGGATGCGCCGGCCGACCGAGGCCGAGAACTGTGTCGTCAACGGCGGGATGGTGCGGAACCTGCTGGCGGCGCTGCGAAGGGCGCCGCTCGAGCATGTGGCGCTGATGACGGGGCTCAAGCACTATCTCGGGCCGTTCGAGGCCTACGGCAAAGGCAACCCGCCGCTCACCCCCTTCCGCGAGGAGCAGGGCCGGCAGCCTGTCGCCAATTTCTACTATACGCAGGAGGACGAGCTTTTTGTGGCGGCCGAGCGGCAGGGCTTCTCCTGGAGCTCGCACCGGGCGCACACGGTGATCGGCTACGCGCTGGGCAACGCCATGAACATGGGCGTGACGCTCGCGACCTACGCCACGATCTGCCGCGAGACCGGCCGGCCCTTCTTGTTCCCGGGCTCGCCGATGCAGTGGCACGGGCTCACGGACGTCACCGACGCGCGACAGCTCGCGAGGCATATGGCGTGGGCTGCCACGGCCGAGACGGCCCGGAACGAGGGCTTCAACATCGTCAACGGCGACATCTTCCGCTGGAACTGGCTCTGGCCGCAGCTCGCGGCCTTTTTCGGGCTCGAGGCAGCGCCCTACCCGGAAAAGGTGACGTCGCTCGAGGGGATCATGAAGGACGACGGGCCGCTGTGGAAGGAGATCGCCCAGCGCCACGGGCTGGCCGAGCCGGACCTCGGCCGCCTCGCCTCGGCCTGGCACACCGACCTCGACCTCGGCCGCGAGATCGAATGCGTCACCGACATGACGAAGAGCCGCAAGGCCGGCTTTCTTGCGTACCAGGACACCCGCGACAGCTTTTTCGACCTCTTCCGCCAGCTGCGGGCCGAGCGGATCATTCCCTGAGACAGGGTCCGTCGGGAGCGGGCAGTCGATAGTCAAGTCTGTTGACTGTCCTGCTTCATGTCTTGCCATGCCCTATGGGCATGGATGAGAGCCGGGCCTACGAGGTACCCTTTCCCGCGCTGGTACGCGGCGCGCGGGCGGCCTACGGTGATGTGGTCCAGGAGGCATTGTCGCAGGCGGGCTATAGCGACGTGCCGCGCAACGGCTCATTCGTGATCGGGGCCATCGCCCGCACGGAAGCGCCTCTCAGCAGGATCATCGCCAGCCTCGGGGTTTCCAAGCAGGCCGATGGCCAGCTCGTGGACCTTCTCGTGGCGCACGGCTACCTCGACCGATCGGTCGATGCCGCGGACCGTCGCCGACTGACGGTAAGCCTGACCGAGCGCGGCCGCGGCGCGGAGACTGTCACGAGATCGGCGATCGACACGGTCGACGCGGCCCTGGTCCGGCGTGTCGGGCGCGAGCACGTGGCCCACGCCCGTGCTACGCTCGCGGCGCTTATCGAGGTGCACGAGGAAATGCGGGGACGCCGCGGTGAGCGGCAAGCGTAGCCGTCGCCGTTCGGCGCAGGAACGCGGTTCGATGCTAGCACGCCCGGGCCTCAGCCTGATGACAGCCATCCTGCCGTGCAACGACCTCGACGCCTCCGAGCGCTTCTACAATCGGCTCGGGCTTGCGAGGCGGGACGACGAGAGGCCTGCGCCGGGCGAGCCCGACACCTATCGCATCCTCGCGGACGGTAGGGGTGCCCATCTGCACCTCACCGCGGCCGTGCCGGGCTGGCTCGTGCCGGGGCGCAACCCGTTCGGGCTCTATCTCTACATCGAGGATGTCGACGGCGTGGCCGACCGGTTCGCCGGCGAGCTGGTAGGCGGGCTGGCGCCCGCGAACAAACCGTGGGGCATGTACGAGATCGCGCTCTCAGACCCGGACGAGACGCTGGTCCGGGTTGGCTGGCCCTCGCGTTTGCGTCAGCGGCCTCGCTTGAAGGCGACCAGCTCAGCCAGATAGGCGTCGCGCCATGCCTTGCGCTCGGGCAGCGCGTCGGCGGAGGTGCGGGTCCGCAGCTCGGTTTCGATCTTCTCGACCAGCTCGGGGCTCCATGGCCGGGGATCGGCCTGCTCCTTGGCAAGGTCGAGGTACATCGGGCCGAGGTTCCTGCAGTATTCGGCGATGCCGCTCGGCGCGTTGAGGTCGATCGTCTCGAAGGGGCCCATGAAGACCCAGCGCAGGCCGAGACCGTCGGAGATCGCCCGATCGACCTCGCTCGGCATCGCAGATGCCGTCCTCGACCAGCCGGAACGCCTCGCCCAGGAGGGCGCTCTGCAGCCGGTTGACGACGAAGCCGTTGATCTCGCGCCGCAGTCTGATCGGAGACTGGCCGATGGCGCTCATCAGGGCGGTGGCGCGCTCGACGGTCTCGGGCGCGGTCCAGGGTGCCGGGATGATCTCGACCAGCGGCACCAGATGCGGCGGGTTGATCGGATGCACGACGAGGCAGCGCTGCCTGTTCGCCAGCCCCTCGGTGAAGGACGAGGCAGGAAGGCCCGAGGTCGAGCTCGCGAGGATGGTCTTCGGGTCGGCCAGGGCGTCGAGCCGCTCGTAGAGCTTCTGCTTGATCGGCAGCCGCTCGGGCGCGCTCTCCTGCACATAGTCGGCGCCGTCGAGGGCCTCCTCCAGGCTCGATGCGACCTTGAGGCGCGACGGGATGGCCTTGCGATCCTCGTCCGAGACGAGCCCCTGATCCGCCAGGCGGCCGAGTGCCGCGTTGGCGAAGTCGATCACCTTGGCGGCCGAGGCGGGGTCCGGATCGTGAACGGCCACCTCGAGACCGGCCCGCGCGAAGACCAGCGACCACGAAGAGCCGACGAGACCGGCCCCGACCAGAGCAACACGGGTCATGAGGAAATCCTCGACGATTGAGCAGGCCGCGCGGCCGGCAGGGCCCAGCCTTACGGGACCTGCGCGCCCCGCGTGTTGAGATAGATCGCGTAGAGCGAGGTGAAGCCGCAGATGAAGAGGCGGTTGCGGGCTGGGCCTCCGAAGCAGACGTTGGCGACCTTTTCTGGAACATTGATCTTGCCGATCCGGTCGCCGTTCGGCGCGATGCAATGAACACCGTCGCCGGCACTGGTCCAGATGTTGCCGTCGACATCGACGCGAAAGCCGTCGGGAATGCCAGGCGACACCTCGGCCAGCACGCGGCTGCCCGAGAGCGTGCCGTCGTCTGCGACGTCGAAGGCGCGGATGTGATGCGGCCAGTCCGGGTTCGGCCAGAAGCCGGAATCGGCGATGTAGAGGATCTTCTCGTTCGGCGAGAAGGCGAGCCCGTTGGGCCTGCGAAAGTCGTCGACCACCATGCGCAGGCTGCCGTCCCTGGGATCGAGGCGGTAGACGTTGCAGCTGCCGATCTCGCTGTCGGCCTTGCCGCCCTCGTACTCGGCGCTGATCCCGTACGTCGGATCGGTGAACCAGACGGTGCCGTCGGACTTCACGACGACGTCGTTGGGCGAGTTCAGCCGCTTGCCTTCGTAGCTGTCGGCCAGGACGGTGACGGCGCCGCTCCACTCGGTTCGCGTGACGCGGCGGCCTCGATGCTCGCAGGTCACGAGCCGGCCCTCGCGATCGCGCGTGTTGCCGTTGGAGTAGTTGGACGGCGAGCGAAAGACCGATACCTGCTCCGTCTCCTCGTCCCAGCGCAGCATGCGGTTGCTGGGCAGGTCGCTCCAGATCAGGCAGCGCTGATCGCCGAAATAGACGGGCCCCTCGGCCCAGCGCATCCCGCCGTGCAGCTTCTCGAGGAAGGCGATCGGCAGCGTGTAGCGGCCGAAGCGCTTGTCGAAGACCTCGAAGACGTCCATCGGACCCTTTCCTCCCTCAGGCCTGCCGTGGCGCCGCGCTGGTGGCGGCGCGCTGGCGCCGCCTTGCCGCGTAGACCGACAGGCCGACCGCCACGATCAGGATGCCGCCATTGAAGAAGTACTGAACGTAGAAGGGCGCCCCCAGCTGCTGCACGCCGGAGAAGGAGAAGGCCAGCACGAGCACGGACAGGAGCGTGCCCGCGACGTTGACGCGGCCGGGGCGGATCGAGGTGGCACCGAGCAGCGCTGCGGCAAAGCCGGGGAGCAGATATTCGGGCCCGACGCTGGGCGTGCCGGTCTGGAGAATGCTGCCGAGGATGATGCCGGCGAGGCTGCTCAGGAACCCGGCGGCGACGAAGGCGCCGATCATATGGCGGGAGACGTTGATGCCGGTGAGCTCGGCCGCCCGGACATTGGCGCCGATCACATAGAGGTTGCGCCCGACAGGCAGCCTCTCGGTGACGCACCACAGCACGATAGCGACAATGGCGACATAGACCGCCGGCAGGGGGACGCCATGATAGATCTCGGTGAAGCTGGTGAAGCTGTCGGAGAGGTTGATGCCGACGATCTGCTCGCCGTTGCTGTACCAGTTGCTGATGCCATAAAGCAGCGTACCGGTGCCCATGGTGGCGATGAAGGAATCGATATTGAGCCATGTCACCAGGGCACCGTTGACGAAGCCGACGACGAGCGAGGCGACGAGTATGAGTGCCGATGCCTCGAGCCAGCCCACCCCCTGCTGCGCCTGCAGGCCGATGATGAGGACCTGCGCCATGCCGAGATGGTAGCCGACCGAAAGGTCGAACTGCTTGGTTGCGAGCGGGATCATCACGGCCATCGCCACAAGGGCCGTCACCGACTGGCTGACCATGATCGAGTTGATGTTGATGACGCTCAGGAAGGTGTCGGGCTTGAGCGCGCCGAAGACGGCGAGCACGAGGATGAGGACGATCAGGAGGCCGTAGACGGCAACCAGGTTCGAGAGCGACTGCGCGGTGAGGCGCCGCTGGGGCGGGCCCTGAGGAGCCTCTCCCTGAAGGGCCGTGCGGGACAATCTCTTCTCCGACATGTCAGTGCAGCGGCGGTGCCGGCTCGTCGCCGAGCGCCGAGCGCGTGATGAGACCATCGAGGGTCAGGGACGCGCCGGACAGCTCGGCGGTGATCGTTCCCCGGCTGACCACGAGGGCGCGGTCACACAAGGACGCGACCTCCTCGAAATCCGACGACACCACGAGCACGGCAGCACCCTCGGCCGCCATGTCGCGTAGCATGCGATGGATCATGCCCTTGGCGCCGATATCGACCCCGGCCGTGGGCTCCTCCATGATGTAGAGCTTGGCGGAGGTCGCGAGCCAGCGGCCGACGAAGACCTTCTGCTGGTTGCCGCCGCTCAGCCAGTCGATCAGCGCCGAGCTGTTCCGGGGCCGCACGTCGAAGCGGTCGAGAACGCCTTGCGCCTGCGCGATCTCCTGGTCCACCCGGATCGGGCTGAAGGTGCCGCCGGCGATATTGGCGGTGTTGGGAAAGAGGTTCTCGCGCAGGGACATGCCGCTGAGGGCACTCTCCCGTAGCCGGTCGCCGGCGAGAAGCGCCATGCCCCTGGCGATGCGGCCCGCGATCGGCAGATCGCGGGGGACGACCTTCCCCGCCAGACGGATGGTGCCGGAAGCCTGGGGATGGGCGCCGAAGATCGTCCGGCCGATCACCTCGTGGCCGGCGCCCCGCAGCCCGACCAGACCCAAGACCTCGCCCGGTGCTATCGAGAAGCTCAGCGGCCCCTGGCCCGCGGCGCGAAGGTCGACCACGTCGAGGACGGGCGGCTCGGCGCTCCTGTCGTCCACTGTGTTGTGGTGGAGCTCGAGATCGCGCCCCAGCATGTCGCGGACGATGGCATCGGGTGTCGTTTCCTCGATGCCGCTGGAGTGGACGTGCTGCCCGTCGCGGAGGACGGTCACGCGGTCGACGAGGCCGAAAAGCTCGTTCAGGCGGTGGCTCACATAGAGGATGCTGGTGCCGCCGCTGCGCAGCCGCCTCAGGATCTCGAAAAGGTGCTGCGCGTCGGGCTCCGGCAGCGATGCGGTCGGCTCGTCCAACACCACGATCCTGGCCTGCCGCGACAGCGCCCGGACGATCCCGAGCACGGACTTGCTGGCGGCGTTGAGCGTGCCGACGAGGGCCCGCGGATCCGGCGGCTCGACGCCCATCGTGCCGTAGATGGCCCGCGCCTGGGTCCACACCCGGCCCCAGGAGATGAACCCGCCCCGCCGCGGAAAGCCCGCCACGAGCGCGACATTCTCCCCGATGCTCAGGTCATCGACCAGGCCCAGGTCCTGATGGACGAAGGAGATGGGCACCGGCTCGCCGTGGGGATGCGCGACGCGCCCGTCGATGCGGATGGTGCCCTCGTCCGCCTGATAGATGCCGGCCAGGATCTTTATCAGGGTCGACTTGCCGGCGCCGTTCTCGCCGACCAGCGCATGGATCTCACCATGCCCGATGGTGAGGTCGACATGGTCGAGTGCCAGCGTGCTGAGGAAACGCTTGGTAAGACCGCGAATCTCTACCGCCGCAGCAGGCTCGGACGCCAATTCCAACCTCGCTTTCTCGTCCTGGAACGGGTGAAGCAGGGCCCAAGAGCCTGCTTCACCCGTGCGCAGATATTACTTGCAGGCGTTATCCGTGCCCTTCCAGATATTCATGTAGTGGCACGCGAAGTTGTTGCTCGGCATGAACTCGTTCTTGTCGCCGCCTTCGCTGTCGACATTCTCTTTGACGATCAGGAAGGTCGGCTGGATGAAGTGGGCCGGCTCCTGCCCCGCCATGGCGCGGATCACGGCGTCGACCGCCTCATAGCCGAAGAGCGAGCTGGGCTCGGGCACGCTCGCCACCTCGAAGCCGCCCTTGCGGATCATGTCGTAGGCCGAGGGCGGGGCATCGGCGCCCACGAGCTTGATCTTCTCGGGCGAGGCGCCGGAGGCGCGCAGGGCCGCGGCGGCGTTGGTGTAGTAGCCGTCGCAGCAGGTCGTCATCCACCAGCTGTCGCCATACCGTGCCAGGAGCCCCGAGATCGCGGAGTTCATGCGGGCGGAGGCGTCGCCCAGCGGCATGTTGATCGTCTCGAGCATCTTGCAGCCCGGACAGTTCTCGATCGGCGTCACGGTCGCCTTGGCCTTGAAGCGCGCGATCGCGTAGCTGTTGTCGACCATGTGGATGTCCTTGGCCTTGCCGTCGGACATCGCGATCACATAGGCCGCCTCGGTCTGCCCGATCTCGGCCGGGTTCGAGACGATGTTCTGATAGAGGCCGAGCTCGGGGCTCGGGCCGGGAAAGGCGGTCGCATGGATCCCGATGACGGGAATATGCGCTGCCACCGCCTCCTTGATCGGCTTTTGCAGCGCGTTCGCGTCGGCCGGGGTGATGATCGCCGTGGGCTTCGAGGCAAGCGCCTGCTGCATCGCCGTCAGCGTGCCGCTGACCGTGCCCTGGCCGTTGAAGGTCATGACCTTCCAGCCCAGCGCCTTGGCGGCTTCCTCGACACCCTTGCCCCAGAGCACATGCGGTGTGTAGGACTGGTCCGGCGAGACATAGGCGATGGTGAAGTCGCCCTGAGGAGCCTTGGGCCCATCGGTCGGGCCCTTCCACTCGGTCTGCGGCTTGGTGCGCTCGGCCACGATCGCCTTGGCCTCGTCGACCGTCATCGTCGGGTTGATCACCGGGTCCGGCCAAGCCGGGAACGGCTCGGAGCGCGTGGTGCCCTGCGCAATGGCCTGGCCGGACAGGATGGCGGTGCCGATCAGCGCGGCGGCCGCCATGGTTCTGCATCCGGTCGGGGGATTCATTAGACGTGCGAAGCGTGTTCCGGCCATTTCTAGTTCTCCGTTGGCGATGAGGAGCCGCGTGATTGACTGAAGGCCTCGGGGTGGGGACGGTGGAGCCGCCGGAGAGGATCCGGCCCCGGCCGGGCCGCGAGGTGGCGAAGCTTCAGCACGAAGGCGGCCTCGATCGGGCCGTCGGCACGCTCGTTCATCGTTCCTCCCCAACCCTCTTGCTTGATCGAATTGTCTGATATTATGAAGATGGAACAGACGCGGCGTGTCAAGCGGGTTTCAGCCCGGCGCCTATCGATCGGGGATGCGACGATGCCTGCGGCCCGGCCACGCGACCGTCCAGCGCCCCTACCGTGAACCACGGCGTGGCCGAGCTGTTGCCGGGCGGCGTTTACCAGGAGAGGATCATCGCAGTGTGTCGAGCCAGACATCCTGCGTGCAGATCATTTTGATGACACAGTCCGACCCGCTCATCCAACCGGTCAGCCGCGCCACGCTCCCGCAGGAGATCGTGAAGTCCCTTACCGACCTCATCATGAAGGGCGTGTGGAAGCCGGGGGACCTCATTCCGAGCGAGAAGGAGCTGGCGATCCGCTTCCGCGTCGGCCGATCGACGGTGCGCGAGGCCGTAAAGAGCCTGGTCGTGATCGGTGTGCTGGAGGCGCGCGCCGGCGAGGGCTCGTTCGTCAGGGAGGCGACGTCGGAGCTTTTGTCCGGAGCGTTTCGTTGGGGCCTGCTGCTCGGCGAGCGCAACCTCGACGATCTGGTCGATGTGCGCGTGCTTGTCGAGGTCGAGTGCGCGCGGCGCGCGGCACAGCGCAGGGACACCGAGCTGCCGCGTCAGCTCCTCGAGTCGATCCGCGACATGCGGGCCCGCCAGACCGATCACGACGCCTTCAAGGACACCGACACGCGTTTCCACCTCGCCATCGCCCACGCGGCGCAGAACCCGATCTTCGAGAACATCGGTGCCACGATCCAATCGATCGTGCGCATCTGGTATCCCAAGACCTATTACATCCCCGAGACCAAGGGCCTGACGATCTCGGAGCATCGCCTGATCGCCGAGGCGATCGAGGCGCGGGACGCGGATGCTGCCGGCGATGCGATGCGGGCCCATCTCGAGCGGGCGGGAGCCCGGCTGCGTCGGATCCTCAGCGCCGACGCTGACCGCCATGAGATGCCGGCGAAAGGCCGGGGTCCTCGCCTGCCGGTAGCGGCATCGTTGCCCTCTAAAGGGGGCGTTGCGGGGTCTCCCCGCAGAAGAGGTTGGCCGAGACGCGAGGCTCGGGCACAGGGGAAGGCATTCCCCTACAGGCTTATCTCAGCTGATAGAGATCGTCCGCTGGCCGATATCGAGCGCCTTCATCTGGTGAACCTGATCCCAGGTGAGACGATCTTCGCTGAGAAACTCGAATATTCCTCGGATGGTTCTCGGGATTGCCACCCGAGCCCGCACCATGGGCGGCAGCTCATCAACCGTTTCGGTCAAGGGCTTGCCATATCGCTTCTGTCGCTGCGCCTGGATTTCCCAGATTGATGATACATCCTCTTCGGAAAGGCGCTCCGAACACCTGCGCTTGGGACAGCCTGGCGGCGACATACGAAGACACCTGCCGCCGGTGTTGGAAGGCCTTTTCCTCGGCCGAAGTTGGTTGTTGACGAAAGCCTCGATGGCGCACGGAGCGTCTTGTTCCCAGACTTTAAGAAGCCACACCGATACATCGGGCTCGGCGAGCATCAACATGATTGCGCGGGTGGCTTCATCTTCTGCGTCCGTTAGAACACTAAGCTCGTCACGGAGCTTGATCCGCTCCTTTCGCTCCTTATCGGAGACCTTCCTGCCCTCGAAGGCCCGGAGTTTCCCAAGCAGATCATCACTTTCGTGCTGGCGGACGACGATATGGCCGGTCGGCCAATCGTGCAGATCCTGGGTCAGCTCCTTGACGCTGAGCTCGAGCTCGGCATCAGTCTTCTCCAGTTTCCCTTTCGACATCATCCATGTCGCGAGGAGTGGCGACCGAGGCGCGCCGCCCCCTGATGGGCCGAAGTGCTTGCCAGCCACCTGGGGGTCCAGCGTGGCGCGGCGAACGATTTTGCCCCAGCCAAGCAGTACGACCTCGAAAAGCTTCTTCTTCTGATGCTGTTTGTTGACCCTCCTCACATGGTCGAGCAACGTCGTGTCATCTGGCGCTGTGGTGAGGATGTAGAGGGCTTGGAGGGCCGGCTTGAATCTCCGCGCTTCTGCGACTTCCACATCGACCTGCCTGGTAGTCAGTTTGCTGACAGGCCATGTCGAGCGCTTCTTGCACTGCAACCCGATTGGGTAGATCGCGCCGTTTCGACCGACGATGTCCACCCCATTCTGGCGCCGCCCGGCGCGGCCATGCCGCACCAGCGCGGGATCGCGCCGTGCCGGCTGGAAAATGTCAGCGCACAGCTCCTCGAATTGCTCCCGGGAGCGCGGTGGGGCGTAGTCGGTGTGGACGTGTCGGCTCACTGGATTGTTTTCCAATCCATTTGGACGGGTCCGTTTCAACGCCGGAGGGATGCGGCGATAGCCTCGATTGAGCGGAACAGCACAAGCCGATCATCGCGCGATGGAACGAAACCACGTCGCTGCCAGAACGCGGCTGCTTCGGCGTCCACGGCGTTGACCATGAGGGCGCGACCGCCAACGAGCGTGGCCGCCTGCTCGCAACGCTCCAGCGCGTGCTTGAGCAGGCCTGTTCCGATACCGCGGCCCGCCCAGCCGCTATCGGTGGCGAGCTGACCGAGGAGGAGGCACGGCACGGGATCGGGGGGCTGGCCAGTGCGGATCGATCGGGACAATAGGTTCGGCACTACAGCCGTCGGCGCCAAGCCGTAGTAGCCGACGACCTGGGCGGCCTCATGCACGACGAGGACGGCGGTGAACCCCTTTTCCTGATTGGAGAGCGCCCGCGTCTTGAGCCAGTAGTCGAGGGCCGGCTTGCCGCAGGAAAACTGCGACAGGTCATGGGCCGCCGTCAGAGGCTCGGGGATCGAGAGCGCCACAGGTCAGCGCGTCGCGACGTAGCCTGGTTCCCAGGGGGCAGGACGGTTCACCAGTTCGACCATCTCCGGCACGGGAGCTGCAGGCGCCGACAGAGCGTCCATGAACGCGGCGAAAGCCTCCGGGCTCATGCGGATGAGCCGGCTTTCCATCAAGACATCCTCGGCGGCGCGAACGGCGGCCTCTCGCACGAAATCCGTGCGGGACCGGCCGCGCAGACCGGCGGCGCGATCAATCATGGCGACGTCGGCCTCTGGCAGGCGCATCGAGATCGGGTGTTCCTTACGCTCAGCGGGGGTAGCCATCGAGCCTTCTCCTTGGCGCGAAGATAGTGGATTGTAGTGCAAATTACAATACGAAACTGAGGCTTGGTTGAGGATCGAGTGGCGAGGCGGGCATCCTTCTCGGCGTCGAGCTCGTTCGAGCCAGACGCCTCTTGCAAGAATCGCGCGAGATATCGGCGAGCGCGGTATCCTCAAAGATTTTATTTGGCCCTCTCGGGCGTCCGGACGCCGTGAAGGCCGATGGTGAACCGACGCGAGCGCAGGCCAACGCGATACTGGATGACACAGCTGAGATTGCCCGATGTGAGCACGTGGAGGCCGAAGCCCGGGAGTTCGTCGTCCCAGACCACATGGTCCTTCTCGTGTGTCTCGGCAGCGTCCACGACGCTTTTCGTGATCTTGGCCATTCCATCCCTCCAGCGTGGCGTCGCTTTCTCGCGTAAGCTCCACGTAAGCAGCAGGGAGAAAATCGCCGCGGGAGAAAGGACACCGCTGACGGCCCAAGAAAATCAAGTTGTCTAGTGTTTTCAGGAAGATCGGTGGTCATCGCCGGACCCTTGGGCCAATTGGGGGAGCAAGCGACACTCCCCCGATCGGCAGGCGAGGAGCGGCGTCAGCTCTTGGGTGCGGTGACGACGACCTTCCCGGTCATATGCGGGTGAATCGAGCAGAAATAGACGAAGGTGCCGGGCTGGTCGAAGCGGCGGGCGTAGGTGTCGTCGGTATCGAGCGGTGCCGACTGGAAGGCACCGTCGGCGGCCGTGACCGTGTGGGGGATGTCGTCCCGGTTGGTCCAGGTGATGGTGGTGCCGGTCGAGACCGTGAGCACCGGCGGGTCGAAGGTGAAGTTGGCGATGGCGACGCTGGCCTGGGCCGCGGGTGCCGCTGTTGTAGCCGGCGCTGCGATGCAGGTGGCGGCGCCGGCAAGGGAGACCGCGCAGCCGACGAGAAGCCAGGAGGGCACGAGCATGGGCTCAGCCCCCTGCCAGCGTATGGTCGACGAGGGCGAGCTCCCCGGCATGGCCGCGCACTGCCACGTCCGTCGTGCCGAGAAGGGACCGGAGCTGGTCGGCGGGCACCTTCATGGGCCCGGGCGAGGCGGCCTTGCCCGGTGCCGGCTGGGGGAATGCGGTGGAGAGGGCGGTGTGGAAGGTGACGTTGCCCTCGACCTTCTGCATGACCTGATGGATGTGGCCGTTCAGGACCGTGACCGAGCCGAAGCGCTTGAGGTAGGCGAGCGCCTGGGCGGCGTCGTCGGTGCCCCAGCCCCACGCCGGATAGATGCTCCAGAGGGGGATGTGGGCGAAGACGACGATCGGCTGGGAGGCCGGGCGGCCCTGGAGGTCGTCCTCGAGCCACTCGAGCTGCTCCGTGCCGAGGCGGCCGAGCCCGCCGGCCTTGAGGTCGACGACGTTGACCAGGCCCACGAAGTGGACGCCCGAGGCATCGAAGCTGTACCAGCCCGGCTCCCTTGGTGCCGCGGCCGAACCTGTCCCGGTAGGCGGCCCCTTCGTCGACCAGCACGTCGTGCTCGCCGGGGACGTAGTGGACGTCGAGCCCGGTGCCCTGGATCAGCGCCTGCGCCGTGTCGAACTCGGCCTCCTTCGAGAGGTGGCTGATGTCGCCGGTGTGCAGCATGAAGGCCGGCTGTGGCCGCAGGGCCTTGATCCGCTCGATGGCCAGGCCGAGCGTGCCGGTGACGTCGGTGTTGGCGGCCTTGTTGAAGCCGATATGGCTGTCGCTGATCTGGACGAAGCTGAGCCCGCTCGTGGGCGGCTCGGCCGCCTCGGCGGCGCCGATCAGCCGCGAGCGCGGCACGCCGCCGGCGATCGTCCAGAGCACGCCCGTGCCGACCCAGGCCATGCAGCCCAGCAGGCCGCGCCGGTCGATGGCTTTGTCACTCATCTGAGGCTCCTCGAGGTGGGTTGACCACCGTCCGGATCGAGGGACGGGGCCGGTTATTCCCGGCTCGAGCGGCCCGGGAATAAGATCGCCCGATCGCCGGTATGACGCTGGACGAGGGCCATCCTGGCCCGGAGGGCGGCGGCTTGGCCGAGGACGAGGAGCTGGCGCGGTTCGAGGCGATGGCGCTGTCCCATCTGGACGCCGCCTACAATCTCGCCCGCTGGCTGACGCGCAGCGCCGCGGACGCCGAGGACATCGTCCAGGAGGCGGTGCTGCGGGCGTGGAAGTTCCGGGCGGGCCATCGCGGCGGTGGTGGCAAAGCCTGGTTCCTCGCGATCGTGCGCAACGCCGCCTGGTCCTGGCTCGAGGCCAACCGCCCGGCCAATGTCGTGCCCATCTCGTCCGCCCAGGGCGACGAGGAGGGCAGCTCGCCGATCGCGACGCTCGCCGACTCCGCGGACGATCCGGAGCTGGCGGCGCTCAAGCGCAGACGATCGGCGGCTTCTCGACCGGCTGATCGCGGAGCTGCCGACCGAGTTCCGCGAATGCCTCGTGCTCCGCGAGCTCGAGGAGCTTTCCTACAAGGAGATCGCGGCGGTGACCGATGTGCCGATCGGCACCGTCATGTCGCGACTGTCGCGTGCGCGGCGCCTGCTCGGCCAGCGCCTGGACGGGCCTGTCAGCGAGGAGAGAGCCGGTGGGCTGTGAGGCGATGGCGCCCCTGCATCAGGCGGCGCTGGACGGCGAGGCCGATGCGCTGGCGATGCTGCGCTACGAGCGTCACGTCGCGGGCTGCCCTGCCTGCGCTGACGAGAAGCGGCGGCTCGAGGCCTTGCGGCAGGTCGTCCGCGAGCAGGCCACGTATCACGTGGCCCCCGAGGGGCTGCGCGGCCGGCTGCAGGACACGCTTCGCGCCGCCGCGGCCGAGGCTCTGCCAGCACCGGTGTCGCCTTCGATCGCGCGGTGGCGAGCGCCGCTCGGGACGTTGCGGAGAGCATCGGCCGCAAGGGCGTGGCCGGTGGCGGCGGCCCTGCTGCTCGGCCTGGTGCTCGGTGCAGGAGGCACCAAGCTGTGGCCCGGCAGCGAGCCCGCGCCGGGCAGCCTGGTCGAGGCCCTGCTCACGAGCCACGCACGCGCGCTGCAGCCGGGTCACCTGTTCGACGTCGCCTCCTCGGACCACCACACGGTAAAGCCCTGGTTCGCCGGCAAGCTCAGCTTCTCGCCGCCGGTCAAGGATCTGGCGTCTGCGGGCTTTCCGCTAGCCGGCGGGCGGCTCGATGTGCTCGAGGGGCAGACCGTGGCGGTGCTGGTCTATCGTCACGGCGGTCACAGCATCGACCTCTACGTCCGGCCGATCGCCGGCGCACCGGACCAGGCGCCCCGGGCAGTCAGCCGCGACGGCTTCAACATGGTCGGCTGGCGGGAGGGCGGCTTCGCGCTCTGGGCGGTCTCGGACATGAACAAGGACGAGCTTGCGGGCTTCGTCGGTGCCTGGCGACAGGAGGCCGGATGAGCGGAGGCCATCGTGGTAGCGACTTCGACACGTCCCCTCAGCTGCGGACGGAGCGTGTCGTTCCCTGCGGTCGTGTCCTGGAGAGCCGCTCGGAGAGCTAGAGCTCATCTGTCCTGCGCCTCGAGCAGCTCCTCGGTGCGCAGCCGCCACCCTATCCCTGGAAGATCAACAGCACAAAAGCCAGGAAGAGCAGGACGTGGACGGCGCCCTGAAGGAGGTGGGTGCGTCCGCTCGAGAAGGTGATGATGCTGACGACAAGCATCAGCAGCAGGAGCACCAGCTCCGTGGGCTGAAGACCCAGGATCAGATCGAGCCCCGCCAGCTGCGAGATGACGAGCATGGCCGGCACGGTCAGCCCGATGGTCGCCAGGACGGACCCGAGGAAGATGTTCACCGAGCGCTGCAATTGATTGCGAAGCGCCGCCCGCACGCCGCCGATCGCCTCGGGCGTGGCGACCAGGATCGCCATGATGACGCCGCCGATCATCGGAGGCGCCCGCAGGGACTCGATCACATAGTCGACGGGCTTGGCGAGCTGCTCGACGAGGAAAACGACCGGCACCATGTAGGCCAGCAGAAGGAGGACGTGTGGCAGGAGAGGTCCATCCTCCTCGTCCGGCCCATGCTCGTGCTCGGGGCCGTCATCGGGCGTGGCGAAGTAGGCGCGGTGTCGGCCCATCTGGATCAGCAGGAAGGTGCCATAGAGCCCTGCCGCCATCAGACCGACCATGCACTCCTGGAGGCCCGAGAGGGTCGGGCCCGCCGTCGAGCGGGTGAAGTCCGGCAGGACAAGGCTGAAGACCGCTAGCGGAACGATGACGCCGAGATAGGCGTTGGCTCCCTGAAGGTTGAAGCCCTGCTCGTGGTGACGGAGCGCGCCCAGAAGCAGCGCAGTTCCCACCATCCCGCCCAGCACGATCATGACGACGGAATAGAGCGTGTCACGCACGAGCGTGGCATTGTCGGCCCCGTGCATCATGATCGCCGTGATGCTCAGCACCTCGATCGCCGTGATCGAGAGGGTGAGCACGATCGTGCCGTAGGGCTCGCCCAGACGCTCCGAGACGAGCTCGGCGTGACGGACGACGCCCAGGGCCGAGCAGAGCACGACGGCGAAGAGCCATAAGAACAGCGCGGCCAGCCACGCGGTATTGTCGAGGCCGTGAAAGAGATCGTGCTCGAAGAGCAGAAAAATCAGGCTCGTGAGGGCGGCGACGGCCAGAAACCATTCACGACGAGCCTTTTTCCAGAAAGAGCCATGGTCCCGGGCTCTTGCTGCTCGCACATCGTCAGCGTATCGCGCCATGCGCCTTCCCAATGAGGACCCAGTCGGGTCTCGACCGAGCTTGCCCGCCCCGGCGCGGTGGGCGCGGCCCCGCCTGCATCCCGCGGCCCGATCTTGCGCAGTGGGACGAAGGTGGCAAGGCAATGGCAGCGTCGCTCACCACCGGCGTCGAGCACGTGTTGCCCCGACGCCCCGGCGCTACTCAGTCGCCGCCATATTCCGAGGTATCACCCCAGCTGGCCTCGCCGTTCTGGATGCGCTCGTAGGCGGGCATGTCGCCGGCTTCCCAGGCGTTCTGGAGCGCCGTCTCGCGGGCCCAGTCGTCGCCGTTGTCGCTGCTGCCGCCACCAGAATCGCCGCTGCCCGAGCTGGAGCTCGAGCTGCCGCCGCCGCTCGAGAAGGAGCTGCCGTGGCCATGCGGTGCTGCCCGGGCGAAGAGGCGGCGAAGGCCGGCGATCGCCTGTTGCCACTGCGCGTTGTAGGCCGCGACGTAGCCCGAGAGGTCGCCTTCCAGCACGACGCCGGTGGCGCCGTCGATCTGGCCTCCGCGCGCGTTGCGCTGGGCCGAGGTGAAGGTCCAGGCGAGCACGGGATCCTGGCCGGGCGGATGCCAGATGCTGAGCGTCGCACGCTTCAAAGGCGGCGGCACGCCCTCTTGGCGCGCGATGCCCCAGGCTTCCGGAAGGTCGAGGAAGCCGGGCGGGATCGCGTCGGAAGAGCCCCCACCACCGCGCAACACGAAGAAGCTGGTGCCCTGAGGTGTCGTGGTGATCGAGAGCCCGTTGCCGCTTCGCATCGAGGTGAAGCGCATCGCGAGGCGAGCGCCCAGGTTCATCTCGGCCGCCTGGAACTCGAGCCGCGCGAGGGCCGCGTCCGGCTGCCAGGTCAGGGCCAGCGCCGATGCGCGATCGGCGAGTTCGGGGACGCCCTCGGGGATCGCGTCGCTCGCGATCCGGGCCAGCTTCAGCGTCAGGGCGGGATCCCGCCGGTGCCAGCGGCCCGTGCCGCCGCGCGCGTGGTTCACGAGCGTCGCCCAGTCGGGCATCTCGTAGGTGCCGCCATCCTCGAAGGCGCTGGTCGTGGCGTGCAGCGTCCACTTGCCGTCCTGCGCCGTCATCGTGCCGGCGTGGCTGAGCGAGCCGGCTTTGATCGCGTAGGTGCCATCGGGCTTGATGCGCCAGAGGACGGGCGTCGGTCCCTGCGGCGTCATGAACTGGACCTCGAGCTCCCACCAGCCGACGACGGCGGGGTCGACCTTGGAGGCGGGCTGCGGCTTGGCAGCGCCCGGCACATAGCGCTCGCCCGTGACCGCGACGCCCTTTTGGTTCTGGCCCGCGAGCGAGCTGCCGTCGGGCGAGAGATGCAGTGTGTCGACGAGGCCCTGCTGCCAGGCGACGGTGATGGTGCGGGTGCTGGGATCGCAGCTCCAGGTGGCGTCGAGCGAGCGAGGCGAGGCCGGGGTCGCGCGCCACGCGACCTGGCCGTCGGCCGAGAAGCTGGCCACGCCGCCGATGAACCAGCTCCACTCGCCGGTGACGGTGCCGCAGCCCTCACCGGTCGCACGGGCGAGATTCGGCGCGGCGCCATTGGCCGTTGCCGCGGGAGGCGCCCCGAGGGCCTCCTCGATCGGGCCGATGGCAAGCTTGAGCGCCAGGGCCGCGCTGTCGAGGTCCGCGGGCCCATAGACGCTGCCGGCGACCTTGTGAGGCGCAGGGCCGAAGACCGTGCCCAGCACCTGGCTCGAGGGCAGGCGGTAGCTGCAGCGGAGAGCCGGGCCCTGTGCGCCCGATCGGACGCCGCAGGCGAGCTGAACGGCGCGACCGTCGGCCGCCGTGACGATCCACGGCGTCAGGAGCAAAGGCGTGGCGGACGCGTCCGGCGGCCAGCCTCGGCGCGTGGCGAAGGCCTGGTCCGCCGCATCCGCGCTATCGTAGACCAGGAGGTCGAGCGCCGTTCGGTCCGGCTGGATGCCGAGGCCGTAGCGGATGCGCGAGCGCATGCCCTCGGAGCGCTCGGCGGCGTCCGGCGTCATCACCTGGCGACGGCTGGGAGGGCCGAAAGGCTGGAACGTGGTGCCGCGGCGCCGTGCGACCGCGTCTCCCGTCGAGAGCTTGTCGGCGAGGCTGGCGTAGAAGGCGTCGCCGGCCAGTGCCCGTGCCAGGGCGACGGCGCGGTCGACGCCGTCCGCCTGCTCTTGGACGAGGTCGGGGCTGGTCGCGGCGCGGGCTGCGCCGGGGACGGCCGGAGCAGAGAGCCCCGCCAGGATCAGGGCGGCGACGTGGGTGGCGTGGCGGAACGGCCGTAGCATGCTCCGATCTCCCCCCGCACGCGGCACGTCTTGTCTTGACCGGAGGCCGCTGGCGCCGCGGCGGCATCTATCCCGATGCGGGCTCGAGCATAGCGCCGCGGGCGGCGCCGGGCCAGAATCGAGGCCGCCCGACTCCTGTGGGGCGCGCGCGCCAAGGACCGGCGCCGCTATCGCCTGGTCATGAGGGCGGCGACGCTCACATAGTGGAACTCGTACCGGTCGGGGTGCTCGCGAACCAAGCGCTCGGCGCGCTCGTAAACCTCGTTTGCCAGTCGATCGGGGTCGTCGTCCGGGAAGGCCGCGCGCAGGACGGGCTCGGTGAAGGCGCGAAAGAAGTCGGTATAGCTGCGAGCGTAGGTGGTCACGTCGCCGGTGCGGCGGAATTCCTCGACGAACGGCACGGCGACCTCGTAGGTCTCGGCGCGCTCGAGGCTGAAGAGCGACGCGGGCGCGGCGTCGGGCGTGGCGACGGGAGCCGTCAGCTCCTGAAGTGTCCGGAAATAGACTGGCTGGTAGAAGGCCTCGTAGCCCGGGCGGTCGATCAGGCCGGCATCGACCGCCTCGAGCATGGCGTCGTTGAAGGCATCGTAGATGCCGTCGCAGGTGCGCGCCTTCTCGCCCGAGCCGAAGACCTCGACGAGCAGCTTGCCGCCGGGGACCAGCTCGGCCGCGCGGGCCTGGAGGAAGCTCTCGAGATCGGCCAGCGCCTGGGCCGCGAAGGCCTTGCGATCCGCCTCGCTGACCGAGCCGATGCCGCGCCGGGCACTCGGCCCGTTCGGGAGGATGTAGTCGGGAAGCCGCCCGACCGGCCGCCGGCCCAGGAAGCCGATCGCGTTGAAGGTCATCGCCATATGTATCGAGCGCGGCGGCAGCAGCCGATCGAACATCGAGCCGCCGACCACCGCCGAGAAGACGTCGTCGCCGAAAGCCGACAGCCCTTCCGGGCGGAGGTTGCGCAGCAGCCAAGTGTAGTCGTTGGTCGGCAGGTCGCTGTGGATCGTCAGCAGGGGGCGGGAGGCGCGCGCACGCATGGCAACGACAAGACGCTGCATGACCCGAACCGAGTTCCGCCCCTCCGAGCAGCCGAAGTCGGCGACCCCGATCGTCGCCGGCGGATCGGCCACGGGCATCTCGGCGATGGCCTGCTCGAGCCACGGCAGAACCACCTCGATTGCCGCCCATTGCGTTGCCGAGTTCCGATTGTAGAAGCCCCGCCCGACCATCCCCGTGGTCACCGCCATTTCTTGCTCTCCCCCATGATTGCCATAAGTATCGAGGATGCAGGCGCGTGCATCAACCGCAGCAGCTTCAGCGCTCGACTTGGCATCCGGCCCTTCCGCCGGGCTGGAATCGAGCTCGCGGCCATGGACTCCCCGAGCTCGTCGATCGCTGCGCGCGCCGGCCCGATCGAAGCCTTGCCTGTGCTCCCGGCATCACGCCACTATTCGTCATTCATCGCCGAGAGCGCAATGCTCCCGGGGCGCCCTGCGCGGCTGCTCGGCCCGGCGGAACTGGCCACGACATCGCCGGAGCGGAGGCCGGCGCTCCATTGACGCCGCTGATGATGATCCTACGTGATGGCGCAGGGGATGGAGTTCCCCCTTCCAAACCGCCGCCAGGGCTGATGACTCCTACCGCACGACGCCGGAGGCGGTAGGCATGCTCATCGTCGGTTGCGGCCACCTTGGCGCATCGCAGCTCGATATCGGCTCGCGGGCTTGCCACCCGCGCCGGCGGCGATGCGTTGTCTCCATGCGCTCTGGGCCGGCCACGGGCGGATTGCAGGTGCATGGACAAAGATCGGGGCAAGGGGCGGCACGATGGTCATGACATTCCCGGGGATTCTGTTCGAGCGGCCAGAGGACCGGCAGGCCGTCGAGAAGGCCAGCGCGCCCGATTTCTTCGGTGACCTCAATCTCGATCAGATCGTCGATACGATCACGATGGGCAGGGACGAGTACGACCTCAAGCCCTTCTTCCATGTCCCGCTCGGGGACGTCGCAGCGGTCCGCTATCGCCACGAGATCTTCAAGGAGCTGGAAGGCGAGGCGCTCAGCGCGCAGATCAGGTCGTTCGGCGAGAAGATGCGCGGCATGCGCGAGCGCCTGGAGCGGGCGGACAGGCTCCACTACAAGCTGCAGAAGGAGCGCTGGTTTCTCGATGCCGTGGCTTTCTACTGCGAGGCCGTCCTGGCGCTCGCGGACGATCTCGCCGGGCACGAGCTGACGTCGCGCGGGCTCCTGGCCTTCCGGGACTACCTCGCGGGCTATGCACGATCGGCGAGGTTCACCTCGCTGCGCGAGGCTACCCGGAAGCTGCAGGAGGCGCTCGCCTCGGTCCGATACACGATCCGCATCAAGGACGACTGGCTCGAGGTCAGGCGCGCGGACGACGAGGCCGACTACAGCCAGGAGATCGAAGCCACCTTCGCGAGGTTCAAGCAGGGTGCGGTCAAGGACTACCGCTCGAAATATCGTGACGAGCCGGACATGAACCACGTCGAGGCGAAGATCCTCGACTTCGTGGCCTACCTGCATCCTGACATCTTCGCGGCGCTCGCCGCCTATTGTACCGAGCGGCGGGACTATCTGGACCAGACCGTGGCCGCCTTCGACAGGGAGATCCAGTTTTATCTGGCCTATCTGGCGCATGTGGCCTTCATGAAGCGCTCGGGGCTGGGGTTCTGCCATCCCGAGCTGTCCCTGACCTCGAAGGAGATCGCCGCGCGCGACACCTTCGATCTGGCGCTCGCCAACAAGCTCCTGCGCGAGAACGTCCCGGTGGTGCGCAACGAGCTTCATCTGCAGGGGCAGGAGCGCATTCTCGTCGTCTCGGGCCCCAATCAGGGTGGCAAGACGACGCTCGCCCGCACCTTCGGCCAGCTCCATTATCTCGCGAGCCTGGGCTGTCCCGTTCCCGGCAGGGGTGCCAAGCTCTTTCTCTTCGACCGGCTGTTCTCGCACTTCGAGAGGCAAGAGGACCCGCACGATCAGCGCGGCAAGCTGCAGGACGATCTTTTGCGCATCCACGCCATTCTCGACGCCGCGACGCCGCGGAGCGTCATCGTGCTGAACGAGATCTTCAGCTCGACCAGCCTCGAGGACGCGGTCTTCCTGGCGCGGAACGTGATGGACCGGATCATGGAGCTCGATCTGCTCTGCGTCTGCGTCACCTTCATCGACGAGCTGGCCACGCTGGGGCCGCAGACGGTGAGCATGGTCAGCACGATCGTCCCCGACAATCCCGCCGAGCGAACCTACAGGATCGAGCGAAGGCCCGCCGACGGGCTCGCCTATGCCCTCTCGATCGCCGAGAAGCATCGCCTGACCTACGACCTCCTGAAGGAGCGGCTGGCGTCATGAAGGCGCATCTCATGCACAAGGACCGCGACTTCGACCCGGACCAGGAGCTCCCGCCGAACGCGGAGGCGCTGACCCAGGATCTGGGGCTGGGGGCGGTGCTGGCCGCCATGGCGCAGGAGGACGACTTCCTTCTGGGCGTGGCCGAGCGAGCCCTTCTATGCGGGTCCGGGAACGACGTGGAGACGATCCGCTACCGTCAGGACATCCTGCGCGACTGCATCGAGAACGCCCAGCTGGTGAAGGGCATCTATGCCCTCACGGTCGAGGTGATCGACGCTGAAAAGAAGCGTTATCTGGGCATCCTCGGCAAGTATCCGGGCATCATCCTCAATCGGTCGGTCGAGGTGCTGGGCCTGTTCGTCCGGGCGCTGCGGCGTCTTCGAGGCATTGCCGACACCGAGGCTGCGGGGTTCCGCTCCGAGGGTTTCCAGGTGCTCTTCGCGATGCTGCGCCGTGAGCTCGACGACGATTACTTCGCGCTCCTCGAGCAGCATCTGCGGCGGCTGAGGCTGAAGCGCGGCGTGCTGATCAGCGCCGGGCTGGGAGAAGGCAACAAGGGCGCCGGCTATGTGCTCTGCACCCAGCCGGACGAGGATCAGGGCTGGATGCGGCGGTTGCTGGCCGAGCATCCGCCCTCCTTCAGCTACCGCCTGCCGCCGCGCGACGAGAACGGCGACCGGGCGCTCGCCGAGCTGCGCGACAGGGGCCTCAACCTCGTCGCCAACGCGCTGGCGCAGTCGACCGACCATATCCAGAGCTTCTTCGTGATGCTGCGCACGGAGCTGGCCTTCTATATCGGCTGCATGAACCTCCGGGACCGGCTGGCGGGCCAGGGCCAGCCCACGGTCTTTCCTGAGCCCTCGGCCGCGGACGGCCCGCGCCGCCTGTCGTTCCGGGGCCTTTACGACGTGGGCATGGCGCTGAGCCTGGGGCAGCGGGTCGTCGGCAACGACGCCGATGCCGACGGCAAGGAGCTCCTGATCGTCACCGGGGCCAATCAGGGCGGCAAGTCGACCTTCCTGCGCAGCATCGGCCTTGCCCAGATCATGATGCAGGGTGGCCTCTTCGCGCCGGCCCAGGCCTTCGCGGCCGATATCGTGGATGGCGTCTTCACGCACTACAGGCGCGAGGAGGACGCGAGCATGAGGAGCGGCAAGCTCGACGAGGAGCTGGTGCGGATGAGCGCGATCATCGATCAGCTGGGCGCGCGGCCGATGCTGCTGTTCAACGAGTCCTTCTCGGCCACGAACGAGCGCGAGGGTGCCGAGATCGCGCGCCAGATCGTGACGGCCCTGATCGAGCGGCACGTCAAGGTTCTGTTCGTCAGCCACCAATATGCCTTCTCGGGCGGCTTCCACCACCAGCACCTGCCCCAGGCCATCTTCTTCCGCGCCGAGCGCCGGGAGGACGGCACGCGCAGCTTCAAGCTGGTCGAGGGAGCGCCGCTGAGGACGAGCTATGGCCAGGACCTCTACCGCGCCATCTTCGACGCGGCGGGCGAAGGGGACCAGGCCGAGGAGAGCAGGCGCGTGGCCGCGGCGTGATGGCCGGTGGCGCTGTCGAGCCGCTCAGGCCCCGCCTCAGATGACGTTGGCGGGGGCCTGGGGGCAGGTGGTGGTGCCGTCGCCGGATTCGACCTGGAAGGTGGCGTGGCCGATGCCGAAGCGGTGCACGAGCTCGTGGCGCGCCTCCTCGAGCAGCGCGTCGTCGACCGGCATGCCGGGGCGGACGAGGTGGACGGTGAGCGCCGTCTCGGTGGTGCTCATGGCCCAGATATGGAGGTCGTGGACCTCGCACACACCGGGAAGGCCGGCGAGATAGTCCTCGACCGCCTGGTGGTCGATGCCCGACGGCACGGCGTCGAGGGAGAGGTTCACGGAGTCGCGCAAGAGCCCCCAGGTGCCGATGAAGATGACGACGACGATGGCGAGGCTGACGAGCGGGTCGAGCCGGTACCAGCCCGTGACCGAGATGACGAGCGCCGCCACGATGACGCCCACCGTGACGCCGGCATCGGCCAGCATGTGGAGGAAGGCGCCCCGGATGTTGAGGTCGCCCTTGCTGCCCCTCATGAAGAGGAGCGCCGTGCCGAGATTGACGGCGACGCCCACCGCGGCGACCCAGACGACGGTGCCCGTGGCCACCGGCTCGGGCAGGATCAGGCGCTGGATCGCCTCGACCAGGATGGCGCCCAGCGAGACGAGCAGGATGACGGCGTTGGCGAGCGAGGCCAGGATGGTGCTGCGCTTGAAGCCGTAGGTGCGCCGCGGCGTGGGCAGGCGCCGCCCCAGCCAGACGGCGCCCCAGGCGAGGGCGAGGCCCAGAACGTCGCTCAGATTGTGGCCGGCGTCAGCCACCAGCGCCATCGAGCCCGCGAGCAGGCCGAAGACCACCTCGGCCGCGACGTAGGCGAGGTTGAGGCCGATGCCTATCGCGAAGGCGAGGTCGTGGCGCTGCGGCGCGTGCGCATGGCCGTGGTGGTGCCCGTGGCCATGTGCGTGGTCATGCCCGCCATGGGCGGCATGCTGGTGAGCCAAGGTCCTCTCCTCGGACGGCGGCGCCCGGCGCCGGGCGGGGTCCGGTCGCCCGAACAGGACCGCGAAGCCGCCGCCGGGTCAAGCACCGGACAGCCTCCTCGTCGCCGGAGGCTTGCCCGGTAAACAAGAACGCCCCCCGAAAGGATCCGGAGGGCGTCCCGAGCTCGAGCTCGAGAACCGCGTGTCAGCCGACCCGCTTGAGGTCCTCCGCCGAGCTCTTGCCGTTGTTGCCGCGGACCAGCTCATACTGGACCCGCTCGCCTTCGCGCAGCGAGCCCAGGCCCGCGCGCTCGACGGCGGAGATATGAACGAAGGCGTCCGGGCCGCCGGTCTCCGGCTGGATGAAGCCGTAGCCCTTGGTGGCGTTGAACCACTTGACGGTACCAGTCTGCAAAGCGTGACCTCATAACGATAAGTGCACGCCCGACAACGCGTCAGGGCGTGAGGCCCTCTCGTCCTCAACTCCTGGGTGAAGGCGGCCTCGACCGCCGGGCCCGAGTGTCGAGAGAAAACCTCTTTCCATTATGCGCGTGTCCCGCTCCTGGCGCAATGCTGCTCGTTGGGTTGCGCCTGATCCTGCCGAGCAATGGCGCCAGCAGCACCCCCCGCGGTGGCGATCGGCCCGCTGGCGGCCCCCCCGGCGGCCCGCTGGCGGCCGGCCGGGCGGCCGGTGGCCGGCGCCGTCTCAGCCGCGCTCACGGCGGCCTCGGCCGGGGCACGCTTCAGGGCATCCCGGCCGGTCGGCGGTGCGGCGCTCCCGGCATCCGGCATGGCGGGCCTCGTCGTGGCGGCGCGGGCCTGCTCGATAGGGGGAATGCCCGGGCTCTCGACGCTGCGCCAGGACGAGGCATCGGCCCTCGTGTCGGGGCACGAGGGGGACAAAGAAAGGGCAGGGCGACGCGACGGGAAGGAGTCGCGTAGACCCTGTCACCTGACCCGCCGGTCAAGCCGTCGGGTGACAAGAAAAAGGCCTGCCGCCACGACTCTCCCTTGTCGCCCCCCCGACGTGATCGGGGGGGCCAACAATCGGGGGCTGGCCACGCTGCTGTCGCGTCACCCGCCGCCCGTTGATCCCCCGCTCAAGGCGGGGGATGACCCGTGGGGGTGGGTCAGCTCGCTCTTCTGTCACGTTCCTCTGCTGCTCCACCACCTCGGCCCCGCCCTCTCCCAGCAGGGTCTGGCCGGCTGCTCGTTCCTGCCGCCCGCGTGCTCAAAGCGACGCGAGGACGCTCTTCTTCCGTCATCCCTCGGCCCCGACCGGGGGATCAGGTGGCACCACGCCGGCCGGGCCCTTCTCCTGTCATCCTCGGGCATCGACCCGAGGATCCATGCTCACCCTCGCGAGAGCCCGCCAGGATGGGGCATGGACCCTCGTGTCAAGCACGAGGGTGACAGGAGAAAGGACGGGGTGGCGCGGGCCAGACTCCTTCCGTCATCCCACGGCGTGACCGGGGGATCAGGTGCAGCGGCGCGACGGGACAGGAGTCGCCTGCTCCCCGCCACCTGACTGCCCGGTCACGCCGGGCGGTGACAAGAAAGCCGGGACGCCGTGGACACGCCTCTTCGTCCTCGCCCCACGGCTCGACCGGGGGGCCAACGGCTTGAGGCTGGCCACGCTGGCGTCGCGTCGCCCCTGCCCGTTGATCCCCCGATCAAGTCGGGGGATGACCAGAGAGGGTGGGTCGGCGCGCCCTTCTTTTGGCTATCCTTTGCTGAGCTTCTCTTCTTTCACTCTCCTCGCTCTGCTCCTCCACCGCCCCGGCCCCGCTCTCTCCCAGCGTGGCGTGGCGGCTCTCGGCGTAGCGGAGGATCCAGTCGGCCACGTCCGGGTTGCTCCGGGCGAAGGCGACAAGGTCCGAAACAAGCTCGGCGGCGACGGGCTCGGCCGGCTCCGCGCCGATCTCGTCCCCGGCACGCAGCTCGGGACGGCGATCGGTCGTGCGCGTCGCGAGGCGGCGCAGGCGGTTTTCCGGGATGGCGCCCGCGATTGGCCTCGTAGGTAAGGAACAAAAGAGCTTTGGTGTCGCCCATGTCGGCGAGGTGCTGGAGGCTGGCGAGCGCGGTCCGATCAAGAAGCTCTTCGCGCTCGTCCTCGGGCAGCTCCGCCTCGAGCCGGTAGTAGGCGACGTGCTCCTGGAACTTCTCGTCCGCTAGCAGTGACAAAAGCTCGGCCTCGTTCGTCCCCTCGTGCCTGGCGACCTCGGCGGGCGTCATGCCGCCGGCGAGCCTTCGGGCTAGCCGCACGCTGCGGGCCGCGGGCATCGAGGCGGGGGACTGGGTCGGGTAAACGGAAGGCATGGGGATCATATGTAGGATAGTAAGCCCTTTGTCAATTGGAATCGGATCAAGTTCCTTTTCTGTTTGACGTCGAAGCACGGGCACACAGTCTGCGCCCCCTCGCCTGGACGGCGCATCGGGCGGCGGTGGAGGCGAGAACGAAGCTCGGGCCATGCGTGGCCTCTGATCGCGATGAAGCGCAGCCCGTTCGCGGAGGGGCGCCCTCTGTCGCTGCGGAGAGCTTCCTCGAGATGCTCCTCGACCGGCGGCCGGGCGTGCCGATGGGCCGGGCAGGACGCCCGTCTCCTTCGACTAGTGACTTTCCTTGGAGTTCCGACCGCGCGCCAAGTCGATGCCCCGTCCAAACTCCGCACCGGCTTATTCAGTGGCGCCCATTGGGCTTTCGGTTGTCAGCACTCATATATAGAGAGTGCCAACAATCAACTAGAACCAGCTCCAGAAGGCCGAGCCATGAACTTCAAACCACTGCACGACCGCGTCGTTCTCCGTCGCTTGGAGGAGGAGCAGAAGAGCAAGGGCGGGATCATCATTCCCGACACGGCGAAAGAGAAGCCGATGCAGGGCGAGGTGGTGGCCGTGGGCCCCGGCGCCCGCAACGAGCAGGGCCAGATCCAGCCGCTGGACGTCATGCCGGGTGACCGTGTGCTGTTCGGCAAGTGGTCGGGCACCGAGGTGAAGATCGACGGCGAGGAGCTGTTGATCATGAAAGAGAGCGACATCATGGGGATCATCGAGGGCGTGGCCGCCGCGAAGAAGGCCGCCTGAGCCGATCTCCCAATTCATAACCAAAAGGACCAGCCATGGCTGCCAAGGACGTGAAGTTCTCTACCGAGGCGCGCAACAAGATGCTGCGCGGCGTCGAGACCCTGAACAGCGCGGTGCGCGTAACGCTGGGTCCGAAGGGCCGCAACGTGATCCTGGACAAGAGCTTTGGCGCTCCGCGGATCACGAAGGATGGTGTGACCGTCGCCAAGGAGGTCGAGCTCTCCGACAAGTTCGAGAACATGGGCGCGCAGATGGTGCGCGAGGTGGCCTCGAAGACGAGCGATGTCGCTGGTGACGGCACGACGACCGCGACCATCCTTGCCGCCGCCATCGTGCGCGAGGGTGCGAAGTCGGTGGCCGCCGGCATGAACCCGATGGACCTCAAGCGCGGCGTCGACATGGCGGTCGAGGCCATCGTCGCGGACCTCGCGAAGCGCACCAAGAAGGTGACGACCTCGGAGGAGATCGCCCAGGTCGGCACGATCTCGGCCAACGGCGATGCGGAGGTCGGCAAGATGCTGGCCAAGGCGATGCAGAAGGTCGGCAACGAGGGTGTGATCACGGTCGAGGAGGCCAAGAGCCTCGAGACCGAGCTCGACATCGTCGAGGGCATGCAGTTCGACCGCGGCTACATCTCGCCCTATTTCGTCACCAACAGCGAGAAGATGCGGGTCGAGCTCGAGGATCCCTACATCCTCATCCACGAGAAGAAGCTCGGCAGCCTGCAGGCGATCCTGCCGCTGCTCGAGACGGTGGTGCAGAGCGGCAAGCCGCTCCTCATCATCGCCGAGGACGTCGAGGGCGAGACGCTGGCGACGCTGGTGGTCAACAAGCTGCGTGGCGGGCTCAAGGTCGCGGCGGTGAAGGCGCCCGGCTTCGGCGATCGCCGCAAGGCGATGCTCGAGGACATCGCGGTCCTGACGGCGGGCCAGGTGATCAGCGAGGATGTCGGGATCAAGCTCGAGAACGTCACGCTCGAGATGCTCGGTCGCGCCAAGCGGGTGACGATCGAGAAGGAGACCACGACGGTCATCGACGGTGCGGGCGCCAAGGAGGAGATCACCGGGCGTTGCAACCAGATCCGGGCGCAGGTCGAGGAGACCACCTCGGACTATGACCGCGAGAAGCTGCAGGAGCGTCTGGCGAAGCTGGCTGGCGGTGTCGCGGTGATCCGCGTCGGCGGTGCTACCGAGATCGAGGTGAAGGAGCGCAAGGATCGCGTCGACGATGCGATGCACGCGACCCGTGCCGCGGTCGAGGAGGGCATCGTGGCCGGTGGCGGCGTGGCGCTGCTCTACGGCCTCAAGGCGCTCGAGGCGCTGAAGCCCGAGAATGACGATCAGCGGGTCGGCATCGAGATCGTCAGGAAGGCCGTCCGGATGCCGGCGCGTCAGATCGCCGAGAACGCTGGCATCGACGGCTCGATCGTCGTCGGCAAGCTGCTCGAGAGCACGGATACGAACTGGGGCTACGACGCCCAGGCCGACAAGTACGGCGATCTCGTGGAGAAGGGCATCATCGACCCGACCAAGGTCGTCCGCAGCGCTCTTCAGCACGCGGCCTCGGTGGCCGGCCTCCTGATCACGACGGAAGCGATGATCGCCGAGAAGCCCGAGAAGAAGCAGCCGATGCCCGGCGGCGGTGGCATGGGTGGAATGGGCGGCATGGGCGATATGGACTTCTGATCGGTCCGCTCACCGATCGGAAACGCCGAGAAGGGCCGCGGGCAACCGCGGCCCCTTGGTGCGCTCAACTCGTAAGCTATTGTGAGAGCGAAGATAACCAGACCCCGCGCGATCGCGGCGGCCGCTGACCTCGTTTACCTTTGGCCACGGCGCGTCCGACGATTTGGGTGCGGCGAAGCCCCTCACGTATCCGCCCTCTCCGACTGCAGCGCAGCCCGCAGCGCCTCCGCCAGAAAGGCCGGGCGCAACATGCCGCGGCGACCGGCGGTGGCCTCGACGCGGGCGACGAGGCCCTACGTTTGGAGTCCGATGACCGCCTAGTAGATCATGCCCAGCTCGAGCTGGGCTTCCTCGGTCATCATCGAGGGGTGCCAGGGGGGCTCCCAGGCGAGCTCGACCTTGCAGCCCTTGACGCCCTCGACCGATTCGACCTTCTCCTGGACCTCGATCGGCAGGCTCTCGGCGACCGGGCAGTGGGGCGAGGTGAGGGTCATCTCGACGAGCACGCTGTCATCGTCCTCGACGTCGATCCGGTAGATCAGGCCAAGCTCGTAGATGTTGACCGGGATCTCGGGGTCGTAGCAGGTCTTGAGCGCCTCCACGATCTGCTCGCCCAAGGCCTCCGCGTGCGCCTGGCGCTCCTTTGCGGGGGCGTGCTCGTCCGTGCGCGAGCATGGCAGCACCACGCTCGACCGGAGAGCCGTGCTCCATCTCCATGCCTTCCTCCGTCATGCGACCTCCGGCTCCTCAGGCGAACATGGCAGCGATGCGCCGCAGCGAGGCGGCGAGCGCGTCGAGATCATCGGTGGTGCTGTAGACGCCGACCGAGGCCCTGGCCGAGGCGGTGAGCCCCAGCCGCTCGTGCAGCGGCATCGCGCAGTGATGGCCGGTGCGGATGGCGATGCCGTCGAGGTCGAGCATCGTGCCGACGTCCTGCGGATGGACGCCCGCGAGCTCGAAGGCGATGACGCTCGAGCGCCGGGCCGGGCTGCCGATCAGCCTGACCTCGGGGATCTGGCCCAGCGCCCGAAGGCCGTGGGCCAAAAGCTCGGCCTCGTGGCGCTCGACCGCGTCGAGCCCGATCGCCTGGAGCCAGTCGGCGGCCGCACCCAGCGCCACGATGCCGGCGATGTCGGGCGTGCCGGCCTCGAATCGGAAAGGAATCTCGTTGTAGGTGGTGCCGGCGAAGGAGACGCGCTCGATCATGTCGCCGCCACCCTGCCAGGGCGGCATCGCCTCCAGCAGCTCGGCCCGGCCCCAGAGCACGCCCACGCCCGAGGGCCCGTAGAGCTTGTGGCCGGAGAAGACCAGAAAGTCGGCGCCGAGGGCCTGGACGTCGACCGGCAGATGCTGGACGGCCTGGGCGGCGTCGAGGAGGACGGGGATGCCGCGCTTGTGGGCCATCTCGATGAGATCGTCGACCGGGTTGACGGTGCCCAGCACGTTCGAGACACAGGTGAAGGCCGCGAGCTTCGTGCGCGAGGAGAGGCGCTCCTCGAACGCCGCGAGGTCGAGCTCGCCCGCGTCGGTGATGGGGGCGGCCACGACCTTGGCACCCGTGGCCTCGGCCACGAGCTGCCAGGGCACGATGTTGGCGTGGTGCTCCATCTCCGTGACGAGGATCTCGTCGCCGGGGCCGAGCTTGGGGCGGAGGAAGCTCTGCGCCACGAGATTGATGCCCTCGGTGGCGTTGCGGACGAAGACGAGCTCGCGCCAGTCGGCGGCGTTGATGAGCCCCTGGAGCTTGCGCCGGGCCGCGTCGTGGGCCGCGGTGGCGCGCTGGCTCAGCTCGTACACGCCGCGGTGGATGTTGGCGTAGTCCTCCTCGTAGAAGCGCTTGTGCGCCTCGATCACGGCCGAGGGCTTCTGGGTGCTGGCGGCGCTGTCGAGATAGACGAGCGGCCGGTCGTGGACCTTTGTCCGCAGGATCGGGAACTGGGCGCGGATGGCCGCGACGTCGAGATGGTCGGCCGGGGCCGGGCGGCGCATCGCCGTGACGGCGCTCATGAAAGAAGCTCCCCCAGCGTCTCGCCGCCGGGCAGGCGGCGGAGCGCTGCGCGCGTGGCGTAGGCCTTGACCGTGGGATCGGTGAAGCGGGCGATGACCTCGCCGGCGAAGGCCCAGGTCAGCATGCTGGCGGCGGTCTCCCGGTCGAGGCCGCGCGAGCGCAGATAGAAGAGTGCCGTCGGGTCGAGGTCGCCCACGGTGGCGCCGTGGCTGCACTTCACGTCGTCGGCGTAGATCTCGAGCTCGGGCTTGGTGTCGACCTCCGCATCGTCGGAGAGCAGCAGGTTGGCATCGGACTGGAAGGCGTTCGTCTTTTGCGCCTCCTTGTGGACGATGATCTTGCCGGCGAAGGCGGCATGGCCGCGGCCGTCGACGACGCCCTTGTAGAACTGGTCGGAATGGCTGCCGGGCGCCAAGTGGTGGACGCGGATCAGCGTGTCCACATGCTCCGCGCCGGTCGGCATGTAGAGGCCGTTCAGCAGGCACTCCACGCCGGAGCCGGTGATGCGGACCTCGCTCTCGTTGCGGACGAGGGCGCCGCCGCCGGTGGAGATGGTCTGCACGTAGCGGGCGCCCTCGGCGGCCTCGAGGTCGGTCTTGCCGATGAAGGTCGCCTCGTCCTGCAGGCTCTGCAGGCGGTCGTGGACGAGCTGTGCCTGCGGGCCCAGCGCGATCTGGGTGACGAGGTTGGTGAGGCCGTGGCCGCTGCCGATAGCGGCATGGGTCTCGATCAGCTTCAGGCGGGCGCCTTTGCCGAGGCGGATCACGCAGCGCGGATGGGTCATCACCGCGCCCGGCTGGCCCACCGTGAGGAAGACGAGCTGCAGGGGCTCCTCGACGACGACGCCGTCGGCGAGCTCGATCCAGGCGCCCGCGCCCGCGAAGGCGGCGTTGAGGGCGGTGAAGCTGCGCTCGTCGGCCACCGCGGCCAGGGCTGCCGCCGCCTTCTGCGGCTCCTCCTCGAGCACGCGGCCGAGGCTCTTGGCGACGGCGCCGGCCGGCAGGCCCTGGGCGTGGCAGAGCTGCGGCACGAGATGGCCGTTGACGAAGATGAGCCGGCGCGCCTTGGGCCCGCCCAGGAGATGCGGGCTCAGCGCCTCGAGGCCGATCTGGGCCGAGGGCGCCATCGCCATCGCGACATTGGCCTGGCGCGCGACGCTTGTGTACTTCCAGGCCTCGGCCCGCTGGGTCGGGAAGCCCTCATCGGCGAAGCGCTCGAAGCTCGCCTCGCGCAGCTGGGCCAGGGCGCTGCCGCCGGGCAGGCGCCCCTTCACCTCGCCGAAGAGCCGTGCGAAGGCCGGATCGGGGGCGACGCTGTGACGGGAGGGCTGTGCCATGCTCGCCGTCTCCTCAGGCCGCGGCCTTGGTGCCGAGCAGCGCCTCGTAGCCGCCCTTCTCGAGCTCCAGCGCCAGCTCCTTGCCGCCGCTGCGCTGGATGCGGCCCTCGGCCAGCACGTGCACCCGGTCGGGGACGATGTAGTCGAGCAGGCGCTGATAGTGGGTGATGACGATCATCGAGCGGGCGGGATCGCGCAGGCCGTTGACGCCGTCGGCGACCGTCCTGAGCGCGTCGATGTCGAGGCCGCTGTCGGTCTCGTCCAGGATGGCGAGGCGCGGCTCGAGCATCGCCATCTGCAGGATCTCGTTTCTTTTCTTCTCGCCGCCGGAGAAGCCGAAATTGAGGTCGCGCTTCAGGAGGTCCTCGCCGACCGCCAGGACCTTGGCCTTCTCGCGCAGGCGGCGCATGAAGTCGGCGGCCGAGATCTCGGGCTCGCCCCGGGCTCTTCTCACCGCATTCAGCGCCTGGCGCAGGAAGTACATGTTGGAGACGCCGGGGACCTCGACCGGATACTGCATGGCGAGGAAGACGCCGGCCGCGGCCCGCTCCTCGGCGTCGAGCGCCAGCAGGTCCCGGCCGTCGAAGGTGGCGCCGCCCTCGGTCACCTCGTAGCCCTCGCGGCCGGCCAGGACGTAGGCCAGCGTGCTCTTGCCCGAGCCGTTGGGGCCCATCACGGCGTGCACCTCGCCGGGCTTCACCTCGAGCGACAGGCCCTTGAGGATCGCCTTGCCGCCGACGGCGACGTGCAGGTTCTCGATTGTCAGCATGCTGGGTTCTCTGATTCTCGACATTCTCGCGTCTCAGCCGACGCTGCCCTCGAGCGACACGCCCAGGAGCTTCCTGGCCTCGACGGCGAACTCCATCGGCAGCTCGTTCATCACGTCGCGGCAGAAGCCGTTGACGATCAGCGCCACCGCGTCCTCCTCGGGAATGCCGCGCGAGCGGCAGTAGAAGAGCTGGTCGTCGCTGATCTTCGAGGTCGTCGCCTCGTGCTCGCACTTGGACGAGCGGTTCTTGACCTCGATGTAGGGCACCGTGTGCGCGCCGCAGCGGTCGCCGATGAGAAGCGAGTCGCACTGGGTGTGGTTGCGGGCGCCGGCGGCACCCTTCATCATGCGCACGAGGCCGCGATAGGTGCTGTCGGAACGGCCGGCCGAGATGGTCTTGGCGACGATGCGCGAGCGCGTGTTCTTGCCGATATGCACCATCTTGGTGCCGGTGTCGGCCTGCTGGCAGTTGTTGGTCACCGCGACCGAGTAGAACTCGCCCACCGAGTCCTCGCCCTGCAGGATGCAGGACGGGTATTTCCAGGTGATGGCCGATCCCGTCTCGACCTGGGTCCAGCTGATCTTGCTGCGTGCGGCCGCGGCAGGCGCCGCGCTTGGTGACGAAGTTGTAGACCCCGCCCTTGCCCTCGCTGTCGCCCGGATACCAGTTCTGGACCGTCGAGTACTTGATCTCGGCATCGTCGAGGGCGATCAGCTCGACGACAGCCGCATGGAGCTGGTTCTCGTCGCGCATCGGCGCCGTGCAGCCCTCGAGATAGCTCACATAGGAGCCCTCGTCGGCGATGATCAGCGTGCGCTCGAACTGGCCCGTGCCGGCCGCGTTGATGCGGAAATAGGTCGAGAGCTCCATCGGGCAGCGCACGCCCTTGGGGACATAGACGAAGCTGCCGTCGGAGAAGACGGCCGAGTTGAGCGCCGCGAAGAAATTGTCGCCCTGGGGCACGACCGAGCCCAGATACTTCTTGACGAGGTCCGGATGCTCCTGGATCGCCTCGGAGATCGAGCAGAAGATGATGCCCAGCTCCTCGAGCTTCTTCTTGAAGGTGGTGGCCACCGAGACGCTGTCGAAGACATAGTCGACGGCGACGCCGGCCAGCAGCTCCTGCTCCTTGATCGGGATGCCGAGCTTGTCGTAGGTCTTGCGGATCTCGGGGTCGATCTCGTCCAGGCTCTTCGGCCGCTCCTTTTGCTGCGGCGCCGAGTAGTAGCTGATGCCCTGGTAGTCGATCGGCGGGTAGGTGACCTTCTGCCAGCCCGGCTCCTCCATCTGCAGCCAGCGGCGGTAGGCGCCCTGCCGCCACTCGGTCATCCAGGCGGGCTCGCCCTTCTTGGCCGAGATGAAGGCCACCGTCCGCTCGTCCAGGCCGTTCGGTGCCCGGTCCTCGAGAATGTCGGTGAAAAAGCCGTACTTGTAGTCGCTGCCCTGGAACGAGCGGACCGTGTCGAGCGCCGTCGCCATCATCAAGCTCCGATCTCAATATCGCCCGGTGCCTGCGCAGCGCCCGGCATGCCGACGCTCCGGCGACCCTGCTCCGGCAGGAACGCCCAAGGGATCGAGAAGGTCATCTCGCTCAACGTCACCCCGTCCAGCGCCTCGCGGATCGCCCCGTTGATCCGTTGCCAGTTGGCCCTGGCCGGGCACAGCCGCTCGATGCCGCAATCGCTCGTCTCGGCGTCGACACAGGCGGTGAGCGCGATGGGCCCGTCCAGCGCCTCGATGATCTCCGCCACCGAGATGGCCGAGGGCTCGCGGGCGAGGCCGTAGCCGCCATAGGCGCCACGATGCGAGACGAGCAGATCGGCCCGCGCCAGAGCCTTGAGGATCTTCCCCGCCATCGGCTGGGGCACACTCGTAGCCAGCGCGATCTCGGGCGTGGAGACGGACCGGCCGTCGCCGCGCGCCAGATGCGTCATGATGACGATGCCGTAGTCGGCCAGCTTGCTGAGCCTGATCACTGGTGCCTCGCGATCGCTGCGCTAGGCCTTAATTAGAACCATTCTGGTCCTTTTTAAAGCCCCTACTGCGCCACAAGGAGGATGCCGGCGGTGGGCCGCTCATCAATCGTTAAGATCAAGGCTGCATGATGGCGCCAGACGATCGGCGGAGATGGCGGTGTCGTGCTCGCTCAGGTCCTGACAGGCTCAGCGCTCGTGCCTTTGCCGGCGCCCGGGACGGGCGTCGGCACGGCGACGTCCGAGCGCCCCGGCGGCGGCCTCGGCTACCTTCGTGCGGGCCTCGCGCGGTGGCCGGCCGGCCTCGTCGTTCTCCTCCCGCTTCTTCTGGCCCCAGCGGCGGGCAGCCCGTTGGACCTCGGCCGCATCGGCCTGCTGCTTGTCGCGGTGATGTTGATGGCGCAGGCGGGGGCCGTGCTGGGCGGCACCTGCCGTTGCGGGTCGGCGGGGCGCCTCATGGAGGCGGTCGCCGCGGCAGCGCTTCTGGGCGGGGCCGGGTGCCTGCTCGCCGGGATGCTCGACCCGGCGCTTCGCGTGGTGGCGCTCTCGCTCCTCGCCGTCGAGATCGCGCTTGGCCTCGGCCAAGCGCGGTGCCCGCCGCTCGTCGTGGCGCTGGCGGGTGCGGCGGCCGCGCTGCGCCTCGAGGCCGCGACGCTTCTTCTCGATCTGCGCCACGGGCTCGGCCTCGCGCTCGCCGGCTTCCTGCTCGGCGCCATGGTGGAACTGGCCTGCGAGCGGCGGGAGCGGCAGCTCCGGGCGCTGGCCGCGGCGCCCGGTGCCGGACCCGCCGGTGGGATGCTTCTCGAGCTCAGCCTGGGCGCCGCGGCGGCCGGTCTCATCGGGGTCTATTTGGCGCTTCTCGCCGCGACGCCTGCCCTCGCTGCCGATGCAGGGCCGCTCGCCTACCTCTCCGTGCCGCTGGCCATGGCCGTCCTCCTTCGCTGGTGGCAGGTCGCGGTCGGCACAGGGGCGGGGCGCCCGCCGGCCCGGTGGCTGCGCGATCCGGCACTGGCCGTGCTGCTGGGCGGCTGGGGCATCTCGCTGGCGCTCGTGCTGCATGTCCTCCCGGCAACGAATCGGGCTTCGGGCATGCTCCACCTCATGGCGCCGATCTGGTAAGGAGCGGCCAGGGGCGACCTTGCCACGCCGGTTGCCCACCGACCGCCGGAAGGAGGGCTGCCGATGGCGCCGCGCGCGCTCGAGGGACTGCGTATCCTGGACCTCACCCGAATCCTGGCGGGGCCGACCTGCACGCAGCTTCTTGGCGATCTCGGCGCCGACGTGATCAAGATCGAGCGGCCGGGCGAGGGCGACGATACGCGTAAATGGGGGCCGCCCTACCTGCCCGGCAAGGACGGCGCGCCTACCCATGAGAGCGCCTACTATCTCTCGTCCAACCGCAGCAAGCGCTCGGTCGGGATCGACATCGCCCGGCCCGAGGGGCAGGCCCTGACGCGTCGCCTGCTCGCCGGCTGCGACGTGCTGGTCGAGAACTTCAAGGTAGGCGGACTCGACAAGTACGGCTTGGGCTACGAGAGCCTGCGGGGCGATTTCCCCGGCCTCGTCTACTGCTCGATCACCGGCTTCGGGCAGACCGGTCCCTACGCGCCGCGCGCCGGCTACGACTATCTGGCCCAGGGCTATGGCGGGCTGATGAGCATCACCGGGGCACCCGACGGCGAGCCGATGAAGGTCGGGGTCGGCATCGCCGACGTGATGTGCGGCATGTATGCCACCGTGGCGATCCTGGCGGCGCTGCGCCATCGCGATGCCACCGGCCAGGGCCAGCGCATCGACATGGCGCTCCTCGACACCCAGGTCGCCTGGCTCGTCAACGAGGGCATGAACTATCTGGTCTCGGGCGTCGTGCCGCGCCGGCTGGGCAACGAGCATCCCAACATCGTGCCCTACAAGCGCTTCGACACGAGCGACGGCGAGGTGCTCTTCGCCATCGGCAACGACGCCCAATGGCAGCGCTGGTGCCGCTTCGCCGGCGCCGACGAGCTTGCCAGAGATCCGCGCTTCGCGACCAACCAGCTGCGCGTGAGGAACCGCGAGGCGCTCTATGCCTTGATGCCGGCCTATGTGGCGAGCCGGACGACCGGGGAATGGGTCGACGGCCTGGCGGCGCTGGGCGTGCCCTGCGGCCCGGTCAACACGATCGACCAGGTCTTCGCCGACCCGCACATCCGGGCCCGCGGCATGCAGATCGAGCTGCCGCACGCCGAGGCCGCGTCGGGCACGACCCCGGCCATCGCCAATCCGATCAAGATGTCGGCGACGCCGCCCGACTATCGGCGCGGCCCGCCGGTCATGGGCCAGCACACCGACGAGGTGCTGGCGGAGCTGTTGGGTCTCGGCCGGGACGAGATGACGGCCTTGCGCGAGCAGGGCGTCATCGGCTGAGGCGGGCCTCGTGGCCCGAGGCCTGGCCGCAGGCCCGGGATCGGCGTGGCGAAAGGCCGGGGCCGGGCCGGCCGGCCCGTGTGCGCAGGATGCAGGGGAGAGCGACCGGGCTGTGGCTTGAGGCGGCCCGCCGCATCGCGTATCGCCTGCCCGGTCCGCCGAGGGCCGATCCGGGCAGCCGCTGGACGCGGGGGAAAGGATGCTGATCGAGGAGCTGGAGCGCCGGGTCGCCGCGGGCGAGCTCGTCTTCGATCCGCTGCAGCGGGCCGCCGCCCTGCAGCTCGACCGGCTGGCCCATGCGCTCGAAGGCTACCACGCGGCGACCGAGCGGCCGGCCAACGGCTTTTTCGCGCGGCTGGTGCAGAAGCCGCCGCCCGTGCCGCCGCGCGGCCTCTACATCCACGGTGATGTCGGCCGCGGCAAGTCGATGCTGATGGATCTTTTCTTTGCCGCGGCACCGGTCGAGCGGAAGCGCAGGACCCACTTCCACGAGTTCATGATCGAGGTGCAAAGGCGGCTGCACGCGATGCGCCAGGCGGGTGGCGGCGAGGATCCGCTGGTCCCGCTCGCGGCCGAGATCGCGGCCGCCAGCACGCTCTTGTGCTTCGACGAGTTCCACGTCGTCGATATCGCCGACGCGATGATCCTGGCCCGTCTGTTCACCGGACTTCTCGACCGCGGGGTGGTCATTGTCGCCACCTCGAACTGGCCGCCGCGCCGGCTCTACGAGAACGGCCTGAACCGCGACCGTTTCCTGCCGTTCATCGATCTGCTCGTGGCGAGGCTCGACGTGCTGGCGCTCGAAGGGCCGGTGGACTATCGGCTGAGCCGGCTCAAGGATCTGCCCGTCTACCAGCACCCGCTGGGCCCCGAGGCCCTGGCTTGCCTCGAGCGCGTCTTTCATCTCCTGACCGATGGCCTGCCGGGCGAGCCCGAGGAGGTGGCGGTGGGCACGCGCCACCTCCTCGTGACGCGCGCGGCGGCCGGGGTGGCGTGGCTCGACTTCCAGGAGCTATGCGCGAGGCCGCTGGGGGCCGCCGACTATCTGGCGCTGACCGAGCGCTATCATACCCTGATCCTCGAGAACGTGCCGCTGCTGACGCCGGACCGGCGCAACGAGGCGCGGCGCTTCATGACCCTCATCGACGCCCTCTACGAGCGGCGGATGATGCTTTTTCTCTCGGCCGAGGCGCCGCCCGAGGCGCTCTATCCGGAGGGCGACGGGGTGTTCGAGTTCCGGCGCACCGTGAGCCGGCTGGTGGAGATGCAGAGCCGCGGCTATCTCGAGGCGTGCCGCGACCGCCACCCCGACAGCCTGCCCAAGAGCTTCACGCCCTTCGCGCTCACGAGCGACCTGGTGTGAGCATCGCTGGCGAGCCTGAGGCCGCCTTCAGGTAGCGGCCGATGGGCCAGTCGAGCTCGATCCAGCGATGTTGCCAACGGTCGACGGCGATCTCGCGCGGGCAGTCGTTGCGACCGACGGCGGTCATCCGGCGCATGACGTCGGAGAACGGGAGCAGATAGGCCTCCCGCCGAGGGCCGGCGACGAGCGCCAGATGGCCGTGCCGGCGGCCGATGCTCCCGACAAGGATCTCCCAGGGAGTCCGCACGATCAGATAGCGCTGGGGGTTGAAGCCGCCGACGGAGCATCGCGCGTGCAGCACATAGAGGATCTGGTCCTCGGCCTCGAGCAGGTCCGGGAAGCCACCCACGGCGGCGAACGGTTCGGCGACTCCATCAAGGAGAGCGGCCGCCTGCGCCGATGGCCCCATCCGAGGCGCAGCCTCGAGCATCTCCTGCGGGCCCGGCCTGCCCAGCAGCATCCGCCGAAGCGCATCGGCCGGTGCCTCGAAAGGAGGGCGGGCTCGCGCCAACAGCAGCGCGTAGGTGGACTCGTCGACCTCGATGAGGGGCACAGTTCCGCTCCGCTTCGACCTGCGTGCGGCATTAGCGGCCCTCGTGGTTAAGATCCCGTTAACGGGCCGGCGGCCTCAGTCCTCGATCGCGATCTCGAGGCCCAGGACGAGAAAAGAAAAGCTCTTGCCGTGGCTGTCCAGGTTGAGGGAGCTGTTGACGCCGCCCTCGAGGGCCTCGTGGAGGACGAGGTTGAGGCCGTGGAGGTGGGGCAGCTCGTGGCGCTCGATCGGTCCCTGCAGGAGCCGGGGGAAGGCGGCCTTCAGGCGCTCGGGCGTGAGCTGGGCGCGGACGGCCTCGTAGTGGCCGGGGTCGTCGACCCAGACCGAGATGCTCGAGATGTCGCCCTTGTCGCCGGCGCGGGCATGGGCGATGGCGCGCAGCGGCACTTTTTTCACGCCTCGAGGACCTCGACGCTGGTGGGGACCAGGTGGCGCTCGATGCTGGCCGAGCGCGTGACGACCGAGGGCGTGATGCTGCCGCGGAAGCCGCCGCCGCCGGCCGGGCCGCAGCAGAGCATGCCTCGACCTCCCATAACAAAAGCTCGGCCCAGCGGCGCTCGGTCGAGCGCAGCGCCGCCCGCACGCGGATGTCGCGGCTGTCGGTGGGGTAGGCCTGCGCCGTGCCGTGCAGGCTGTCGACGCCGACGAGATCGAGGCGGAGCTGGCCCTCATAGCCCTGGACCTCGCGCATCCGCGTCGCCAGCACCTCGCGGGCGAGCGCTGCCCGGCCCTGGGCACCGGGGCCGGCATAGGAGATCCCGGCCTCGGCGAGGAAGCCGCCGTCGAAGCCCACCGTGACCTTGAGCAGCTCGGGCCGCGGACGACCGGTGGCGCCCGTCACTCGGACGCGATCCTTCTCGAGCTCGGTGATCGCGACGGCGGAGAAGTCGGCCGTGACGTCGGGCGTCAGGTAGCGGGCGGGATCGTGGACCTCGTAGAGGAGCTGCTCCTTCACGGTCGCCGGCGTGACGCAGCCGCCGGTACCGGGAAGCTTGGTGATGACGGCGCCACCATCACTGCCGATCTCGGCGATCGGGAAGCCGCAATGAGCGAGGTCCGGGACCTCCTTGCGGCCGGGATCGGCGAAGTAGCCGCCGGTCACCTGCATGCCGCACTCGAGCAGGTGGCCCATCAGCGTCCCGGCGCCGAGCCGCGGCCAGTCGTCCGGGGCCCAGCCGAAGGCCGCAGCGCAAGGTGCCAAGAAAAGAGAAGGATCGGCGGCCCGGCCGCAGAGGACGAGATCGGCGCCGGTGGCGATCGCCGGCAGCAGCGCCTCGATGCCGACATAGGCGTTGGCGCCGACCAGCCTGAGGCCGGTCTCGGCGACCGTGCCGCCCTCCCAGAGCGGGGTCTCGGGTGCGATCCGGTCCGTCACCTCGTCGCCCGCGACCCAGGCGATGCGCAGGCCGTGCAGCCCCAGCTCGTGCGCGATGCCCCTTGCGAGCTCGGCCGCGGCGCCTGGGTTGGCGACGCCCATGTTGGTGAGGATGCGGGTGCCGCTGGCCCGGCAGGCGGGCAGCACGGCCCGCAGCCGATGGGCGAGGAGGCTGTTGTAGCCGAGCGCTGGATCCTTCAGCCGGTCGCGGTGGCCGAAGGCCATCGTGCGCTCGCCCAGGCACTCGAAGATGAGCCAGTCGAGCTGGCCGCGCCTGGCGAGGTCCACGGCCGGGTCCAGCCGGTCGGCGGAGAAACCGGCGCCACAGCCGATGCGCAGCGTGTCGGGCATTTTTTGACGCGTGCTCCCTGCCTGGCGGTCGAGGCTCTGCCTTGCCCCCTGGATGAGCCGAGGCAGGCCGGCTGTCCAGATGGGACGGCGGCCCTCCGCCCGCGGCGCGGCGAGGCGCCCTCCGTCACGCGCGGGCCGGCCTTTCCCGGCGCGTGCCACCTCGGGTGAGGCGGATGCCGAGAAGGATGATGGCGCCGGCCAGGAGGAGGGGCGGGGTCAGGGGCTCGCCGAGGAGCAGGGCGGCGAGGAGCACCGTGACGATCGGCTGGGCGAACTGCCAGGTGGCGATGCGCACGAGCCCGCCACGGTCGAGCGCCCAGTACCAGGCGACGTAGGCGAGCACGGTCGATCCCAGCGCGAGGTAGAGGATCGACGCCCAGCCACCGGCATCGACGGCGCCCCACCGCGCGTCGGTGAGGAGGAGGAGGGGCAGGGCCACGACGGCGCCGATCGCCACACCCCAGAAGGTGATCGCGAGCGAGGGCATGCGCCGTGCCAGCCGCCCGCCCGCCACATAGCCGCCGCTGGACGCGATGCAGGAGACGAGGACGGTGAGATCGCCCTCGAGGCTGCCCGGCGCCAGGGTGAGGTCGCCCATGCGGAGCGAGACGAGAAGCGCCTCGCCCGCGAGCGCCACGCCGGCGCCCAGCCACCAGCGGCGGGCCGGCAGGCGGCGGTCGACGAGGGCGACGATGAGGCCGGTGAAGACCGGCAGCGAGGCCAGGATCAGGCCGGCATGCGCTGCCGAGGTGTGGCGCATGCCGAGGCTGAAGAGGATCGGGAAGATCACGGCACCGCCCAGCGACGCCGTGAGGAGGAGGCCCCAGGCGGCGCGATCGGGCGGGCGCGGCAGGCGCAGCAGCAGCGCCAGCGGAAAGGTGACGAGGCCCGCCAGCACCGGTCGCAGGATGCCCACCGCCAGCGGGTCCAGCGCCGCCACCGCCCAGCGGGTCGCGATCGGCGTCGTTGCCCAGATCAGTACCGCGAACGAGGCCGCGGCGACGATGCCCGCCCCGAGCGCCGCCTCCGCCTGCGGGCCGATCCCGGCCGGCTCTGCCGCTTTCATCGGCGCTCGCCTCTCCTCAGCCCGGCACCCGCTCCAGGACGGCGTGGCGGATGCGCCGGCGGCGCCATGTGTAGGTCATGTGGATGCGCCCGTCGCCGGCCTGGATGAGGGCCGGGTAGGAGTACTCGCCGCGCTCGTCCTCGAGCACCAGGATGTCCCGCCACAGGCGCCCGTCCGCCGAGAGGGCAAGGCTGAGCGGCGTGCGCGCGGTGCGGCTCGGATTGTAGAGGAGCAGATGGCGGCCGTCGGCCAGGGTGAGGGCGTCGATGCCGCTGTTGGGGTTGGGAAGGCCGGTCGTGCGCATGCGCGACCAGGTCCGGCCACCGTCTTCCGACCAGGATTCGATGATCTCTCGTTCCTTGCTGCGGCAGAGCGCCTGCAGCCGGCCGTCGCCGTGGCAGAGCAGCGTCGGCTGGTTGGCCCGAAAGGAGAGCAGGGGATTGAGGATGGGCGAGCAGCTCCAGCTGCGGCCCTGGTCGGCCGTCAGCTCCATGCGGCAGCGCCAGCCGAGAAGCTCGGTGCTCGAGGGGCAGACGAGCGTGCCGTCGGCGAGCTCGACGGGCTTGGCCCTGATGGGCCCATAGATGCCGCGCGGCAGGCGCTCCGCCGCCGACCAGCTTTGCCCCTCGTCGGTCGAGCGCATGAGCATGCCCCACCAGAGCTTGGGGCCCGGGCCCACCTTGTAGAAGAGGAGGAGCGGGCCGCCGCGGGGCCGGAACAGCACGGGATTCCAGCAGGGCAGCTGCCGGCCGCCCGGCCCCTCGCCGCTGGCGACGAGGCGCGGCTCGCTCCAGCCGTCCTCATCCCCGTGCGCGAGCCAGATGCCCACATCGGCGGCCCCTTCGCGCGTGCCGCCGAACCAGGCGCAGACGAGCCGGCCGGATGCCGCCTCGACAATCGTGGACGCGTGCGCCGATGGAAAAGGGGCGGCCTCGAAGACGAAGCTCCGGCGCAGCCCGGTGACCCGGCAAGGCTCAGACATCGCACGCCGCGGTCAGCGGAAGCACATTTGCCCAAGCCGCAAAAACATGGCAGCTATGCGTTCCAGAGCACGACCCTGCGGTCACGAGCCTCCAGCGAGCGCTCTGCCGCGCCAGAAGATGTGGAGGCACTGCCATGCTCAACCGTCGCTCCGTCCTGTCGCTCGGCGCCGCCGGTGCCGCGGCCACCGCCTTCGGCTTCAGCGGTGCCGCCGAGGCCAAGGTGATCACCATCAAGTTCAGCCACGTCGTGTCCGCCGACACGCCCAAGGGCCAGGGCGCCTTGATGTTCCAGAAGCTCGCCGAGGAGCGGCTCAAGGGCAAGGTCAAGGTCGAGGTCTACCCGAACTCCCAGCTCTTCGGCGACGCCAAGGAGATGGAGGCCCTGGCGCTGGGCGACGTGCAGATCATCGCGCCCTCACTCTCCAAGTTCGACCGCTACACCAAGAAGCTCCAGGTGTTCGACCTGCCCTTCATGTTCGACGACATGGCGGCCGTCGACCGCTTTCAGAGCGGCGAGGTCGGCAAGGGCATGCTGCACTCGATGGACGACAAGGGCTTTCACGGCCTCGCCTACTGGCACAACGGCCTGAAGCAGCTCTCGGCGAACAAGCCGCTCAAGATGCCGGGCGACGCCGCGGGCCTGAAGTTCCGTATCCAGAACTCCGACGTGCTCGTCGCCCAGTTCGAGGCCTTGAAGGCCAACCCGCAGAAGATGGCCTTCTCCGAGGTCTATCAGGCGCTTCAGGTCGGCACGGTCGATGGCCAGGAGAACACCTGGTCCAACATCTATTCCCAGAAGTTCTACGAGGTCCAAAAGTATATCACCGAGAGCAACCACGGTGTCATCGACTACATGCTGCTGACCTCGACCGACTTCTGGACGGGCCTGCCGGGCGATGTGCGCGACGAGCTCGAGAAGATCGTGGTCGAGGTGACCACGGCCACCAACAAGCAGGCGGGTGACCTCAACGAGGGCGACAAGGCACGGATCGTCAAGGCCGGCACCAGCGAGATCATCCAGCTCGACAAGGAGCAGCGGGCCGCCTGGAAGGCGGCGATGACGCCCGTGTGGGACAAGTTCAAGGGACAGATCGGCGAGGATATCGTCGAGGCGGCCAAGGCCTCGAACACGAGCGCGAGCTAGGCCCCGAGGCGGGGACCGCCGGTGATCGGTCGGATCGTCGGGCACGTCGAGGAGGGGCTCCTGGCCCTCATCCTGGCCGCCATGACGCTCCTCACCTTTCTTCAGGTGGTCCTCCGCTACGCCTTCAACTCGAGCCTGCTGTGGGCGCTCGAGGCCGATTCCTATCTCTTCGCCTGGCTTATCCTGATCGGCATGTCGTACGGCGTGCGGGTGCACGCGCATATCGGCGTCGATCTCGCGGTCAAGTCGCTGCCGTCGAGACTCCGGCGCGCTGCGGGCCTGCTGGCGATCGGGCTGTGCCTGCTCTACGCCGGCCTGATGTTCTATGGCGCCTGGTTCTACATCGCCAAGCTCCACATGCTGGGGGTCCTGGCCCAGGACATCCCGGTCCAGCGTTGGATCCTGAGCCTCGGTCTGCCGATCGGCTTTTTGCTCCTTTTCTTCCGCCTCCTCGAGCCGGCCTTTTTGATCCTGCGCGGTCGTGCCCAGGGATTCGAGCTCGCGGACGAGGCCGCTGATGTCTTGAAGGAGCAGAGCCTGATGGGCGGCGGGCACTCGGCGGAGCCGCCCCGCCCATGACGACCGCCTTCCTCTTCGCGAGCCTTTTCGTCTTCCTCGTCCTCGGCATGCCGATCGCCATCGGGCTCGGTCTCGCCAGCCTGCTCACCATTCTTCTCTTCGCCGACGACAGCCTGGCCTCGCTGGTCCTCAAATTCTTCCAGACCAGCGAGCAGTTCACGCTGCTCGCCATTCCCTTCTTCATCCTCGCCGGCAACTTCATGACGACCGGCGGGGTGGCACGGCGCATGATCGACTTCGCCATCGCCTGCCTCGGCCATTTCCGCGGCGGCCTCGCGATGGCGTCGGTCCTGGCCTGCATGCTCTTCGCCGCCGTCTCCGGCAGCTCGCCCGCGACGGTGGTGGCGATCGGCTCGATCGTCATCGCCGGCATGGTCCGGATCGGCTACAGCCGGGACTTTGCGGCCGGCGTCATCTGCAACGCCGGCACGCTCGGCATCCTGATCCCGCCGTCGATCGTCATGGTGGTCTACGCGGCCGCCACCGACAGCTCGGTCGGCCGCCTATTCATGGCCGGCGTCATTCCCGGCATCCTTCTCGGCCTGATGCTGATGGTGGCGATCTGGGTCGTGGCGACGATCAAGAAGCTGCCGCGCCAGGATCGCTCCGGATGGGCCGAGCGGCTGCGGACCGGCCGCGAGGCGCTGTGGGGCCTGCTCCTGATCGTCATCATCCTGGGCGGCATCTATGGCGGCATCTTCACGCCGACCGAGGCCGCGGCTGTGGCCGCCGTCTATGCCTTCATCATCGCCGTCTTCGTCTACAGGGACCTCAAGCTGAAGGACGTCGGGCGCGTCCTGGTCGACAGCGCCCGGGTCACCGTCATGCTGCTCTTCATCATCAGCAACGCCATGCTGTTCGCGCATGTGCTGACGACCGAGCAGATCCCGCAGGCGATCGCCGAGCAGATCCTCTCGGCTGGCCTCGCGCCCTGGCAGTTCCTGATCGTCGTCAACATCCTGCTGCTGGTCGCCGGCAACTTCATGGAGCCGTCGGCCATCATCCTGATCCTGGCGCCGATCCTCTTCCCGATCGCGACCAAGCTCGGGATCGACCCGATCCATCTGGGCGTCATCATGGTGGTGAACATGGAGATCGGCATGGTGACGCCGCCGGTCGGCCTCAATCTCTTCGTCACCTCGGGCATCACCGGCATGGGCGTGTTGCAGGTCGTCCGCGCGGCCTGGCCCTGGCTGATGGTCCTTTTGGCCTTCCTCCTGATCATCACCTACGTGCCGTGGGTCTCGCTCCTCCTGCCCAACGCCCTCTTCGGCAACGCGCTGGTGCAGTAGCGAGGCCGCCCCCGAGGCGGGGCGGCTGCTCTCAGGAGCCGGAGCGGTCCGAGTCGCCCGGCAGAGCGGCGCGGTCGGTCGCCGGGGCGGCCGGAAGGAGGCTCTCGAGGGCGCTCACGACCTTGGGATCGGACCAGTCCGCCTCGCCCAGCACCCGGCCGACCTCCTGCGCCCTTCGGGTCGAGGACGATCGTGGTCGGCAGGCCCGGGCTCTTGACGGCGCGGATTGCGGACATGTCGGGGTCGCGGTAGACGCTGAGGTGGCTGACGCCGATGTCCTTGAGGAAGCTCTGGACGCGCTCGGGCCCGGCATGGTCGACGGAGAGCGCCACGACGACGATCTTCGAGGGATCGACCTCCGCCTGCAGACGGTCGAGCGACGGCATCTCCTCGCGGCAGGGTGCGCACCAGGTAGCCCACATGTTGAGCACGACGACCTTGCCGCGGAACTGCTCGAGCGAGGCGGCCTTGCCGTCCATCGTCTCGAAGGCGAGCGGCGGCATCGGCTTGGGGGCGCCCACCTGGACCTCGGCGGCGGTGGCGGCAAGCGGCCAGGCGATCACCGCCAGGGCCAGCCAGCTCATCGGGCGCATCGGCAACTCCAATCGACGGAACGAAGGCAAATGACGGACAAGCCCGCAGGAGCCCGTGATCTCTGGGGCGCCCACTTCGAGGCGGGCCCGGCGCCCCTGATGGAGCAGATAAATGCCTCCATAGGCTTCGACAAGCGGCTGTGGGCTCACGATATCGCGGGCTCGATGGCGCATGCGCGGATGCTGGCGGCCCAGGGCATCGTCACGGGCGAGGAGCGGGACGCCATCCTCTCGGGCCTGGCGCAGATCGCCACCGAGATCGAGGCCGGCGACTTCGTCTTCGACGCCAAGCTCGAGGACATCCACTTCAACATCGAGGCCCGTCTGACGGCCCTGGTCGGCGAGCCGGGCCGGCGGCTGCATACCGGCCGGTCGCGCAACGATCAGGTCGCGACCGACATGAAGCTCTGGACGCGCGACGCCTTCGACCGGGCCGAGCGCCTGCTCGAGGCGCTGCAGGCGGTGCTGCTGCGTCATGCCGAGGCGCATGCCGCCACCGTGATGCCGGGCTTCACCCATCTCCAGGCGGCCCAGCCGGTGACGCTGGGCCATCATCTTCTGGCCTATGTGGAGATGCTGGGCCGCGACCGCTCGCGCTTTCGGGACGCCCGGGCGCGTGCCAACGAGTGCCCGCTCGGGGCCGCAGCGCTGGCCGGCACGAGCTTTCCGATCGACCGGGGGGCGACCGCAGGCCAGCTGGCCTTCGACCGGCCCACCGCCAACAGCATCGATTCCGTCTCGGATCGGGACTTCGCGCTCGACTATCTCGCGGCGGCCGCGATCTGCGCCGTCCATCTCTCGCGGCTTGCCGAGGAGCTGGTCCTCTGGTCGACGCCGCAGTTCGGCTTTGCCCGCATGAGCGAGGACTTCACCTCGGGCAGCTCGATCATGCCGCAGAAAAGAAACCCGGACGCGGCGGAGCTGCTGCGTGGCAAGTCCGGCCGGGTGCTGGGCCACCTCCAGGCCCTGCTGGTGACCCTGAAAGGCCTGCCGCTCGCCTACAGCAAGGACATGCAGGAGGACAAGGAAGGCCTGTTCGACGCGGTCGACACGCTGGAGCTGTGCCTCAAGGCGGCGGCGGCGATGCTGGACGGCATCACCTTCAACCCCGAGCGCATGCGCGCGGCGGCGGGCGTCGGCTTCACGACCGCGACCGATCTCGCCGACTGGCTCGTGCGCGTCCGCAACGTGCCCTTCCGCGAGGCGCATGGCGTGGCGGCGCGCGCGGTCAAGCTGGCGGAGACGCGGGGCTGCGGCCTCGAGGATCTGAGCCTCGAGGAGCTGCGCGGGCTGGATGAGCGCCTCGAGGCCGGCGTGCTCGAGGTCCTGGGCGTCGAGCGCTCGGTCGAGAGCCGCCGCAGCCTGGGCGGCACCGCGCCCGAGCGGGTGCGCGAGGCGGTGGCGGCGGCGCGCACAAGGTATCTCGCCGGAGTGTAGCGGGCCTCAGCCGTCCTCGTCGGCGGCAAGCTCGGCGAGGAGCCAGTCGCGGAAGGCAGCGATACGGGGCTCCTCGAGCCGGCCCCGCTCGGCGAAGAGGACGTAGCCGGTCTCCTCCCTCACCGTGAGCTCGAAGGGAGCGACGAGCCGCCCCGTGGCCAGCTCGTCCTGGACGAGGTCGCGGTCGGCCATCGCCACGCCCAGCCCGCCCAGCGCCGCGGAGATCGCCATCTCGAGGGTCTCGAAGACCTGCCCCTCCTGGGCCCGCTCCTCGGGCAGGCCGGCGGCGCGGAGCCATTTGCGCCAGTCCTGCCGGTCGGGGGTGGGGTGGAGGAGCACGTGGTGCAGGAGGTCCGCGGGCTCCCGCAGCGGCGATGCGCCCCTCATCACGCCGGGCGCGCAGACCGGCGTGATCGCCTCCCGTCGCAGCAGCACCGATTCGAGGCGCTCGGGCCGTGTCCGGTCGGCCTCGACATCGATGATGCCGACGTCGAAGCCGCCGCGGAAGAACTCCTCGAAGTCCCAGAGGAGCCCGAGGGTCACCCGCGACGCGGGATGAAGCGCCTGGTAGCGCCCCAGGCGGCGCACCAGCCAGCGCGACGCGAAGGTCGGCACGGTCGCCACCCTCAGCTCCCGATCGCTCAGTGCGACCTGCCGCACGGCGCGGGCGATGCGCGCCAGCGAGGCGGTGAGCTCGGGCAGGAGCGTCCGGCCCGGCCCGGTCAGCTCGATGCCCTGCGCCCGGCGCCGGAAGAGGGCCACGCCCAGCTGCTCCTCCAGCAGCCTCACATGCCGGCTGATGGCGCCCTGCGAGACGTGCAGCTCCTCGGCCGCGCGCACGAAGCTCTGGTGTCGTGCCGCGGCCTCGAAGGCGCGCAGCGCGTTGAGCGGCGGCAGACGCATCTCTTGCCCTCATGCCTCAGGAAAGCTGAGCCTCAGGCGAAGCTAATCTGGTTTGCGGCCGAGAGGAAGCGGGCCTCTGATCGGGATCCGATCGACACCTCGCGGAGCCGGGACCGAGCATGCAAGCGGTAGACAGGCTGCCTTCGATAGTGTCGCCGCATGACGGCCGGCCGGCCATGCGCAGGCGCGTCGCCGAGCTTCGCGCGGCGATCCGGGAGGTGCCGCGCCTCTGGTGGCTGCGCCGGCGTGAGCGGGCGGACCTGCGACGCCTCTTGTCGCTCGGGTCGTACCTCGTCGTCGACATCGGGCTTGCCATGGCGAGGCGGAGGAGGAGGCGCGCAAGCCTTTCTGGCGCGCCTGAGGCCACTCCTTGCTCCGCCTGCTAGGGGCCGCGGCCTTCCGGTCGGCCGGCGATGCAGCCGCCCGCCGAGCCGCTGGCGGATGCGTCGCCAGGGGTGCCGGCCTTCGTCCGCGTCCGCCAGCCGCAGGGTGGCCAGCGTCACGCGCGTCGGCGTCGACGGCGCGGACCACGAGGATGGCGTTGCCGAGGTCGAGGCTCTCGCCCTCCTGCGGCACCTCCTCGAAGCGGTGGGCGAAGAGCTCGGCCACGGTCATGGCGCGCTCGGCCTCGGAGAGGCGGAGGCCGTAGAAGTCGGCGAGCGGGCCGACCTCCACGTCGGTGTGGACGGGCAGCTCGCCGAAGGTCGTGGCGGCGGACGTCCGGGTCGCTGGCCGCAAGCAGCCGGTCGAGCCGCGACACGCGGGCGGGCGGGACCAGGAAGTAGGCATAGTCGCCCGCCTCCAGGGGGCCGGCGGCGGCCGGGTCGAGGATCGCGTTGCCGCGCACGACGAGCGCCAGCCGGACCCAGTCCGGCAGGGCGCGATGGACGAGGATGCGGCTGCCGCGGGGGATCGGCGTAGCCGACCATCTCCTGGTCGAGCTGGCCCGGCAGATCGAGCTCGACCCGCTTGGGCACCGGTGCCGTGCGCGGCAGCGCCAGGCCCAGGCGGCGCGCCGCGGAGGTCAGCGTCCAGCCCTGGACGAGCAGCGAGACGAGCACGACGACGAAGGCGACGTTGAAATAGATGTAGGCGCCCGGGGCCCCGGCCAGCGTCGGCACGGCGGCGAGGAAGATGCTGACCGCACCCCTGAGGCCCACCCAGGAGATGAAGCCGGTCTCGGCCAGGCTGAAGCCGAACGGGGCGAGGCAGAGCGCCACGACGAAGGGGCGGCCGACGAGGATGAGGAAGGCCGCGATGAGGAGCGCCTGGGGCAGGTAGGGCAAAAGATTGCTGGGCGTCACCAGGAGGCCCAGGACCACGAACATCACGATCTGGCAGAACCAGGTGGCGGTCTCGTGGAAGCTCTGGATGGCGGGAAAGGCCCGCACCGGCCGGTTGCCGACGACGAGGCCGGCCAGATAGACGGCGAGAAAGCCGCTGCCGTGCGCCCGCTCGGCCAAGGCAAAGATCAAAACGGCGCTCGCCATGACGAAGAGCGGATGGAGGCCGCTCGGCAGGTCGACCCGGTTCAGGAGACGCACGACGGCGAAGCCGCCCGCCGCGCCGAGGGCGGCGCCGACCAGGCCCCGCTCGTCCACGTCGAGCACGAGCTCGAGGGTCGAGGGCTCGTGGCCCTGAAGCACGATCTCGGTCAGCAGCACGGTGAGGAAGACGGCGACGGGATCGTTGATGCCCGAATTCGATCTCGAGCACCGCGCCCACGCGCTGACGGAGCTGCAGCCCGCCGCCCTGGAGCAGGAACATCACGGCGGCGGCGTCCGTCGAGGCGACGATGGCGCCGAGCAGCAGGCCGCGGGCCGGCGGCAGATGGAGCACCTGGGCGGCGATGAGGCCGGTGAGGCCGGCGGTGCCGACGACGCCCAGGGTGGCGAGGAGCACCGAGGGGGCGAGCGTGCCGCGAAAGCGGCTGAGCCTCGTCCGCAGGCCGCCATCGAACAGGATGACGGCCAGCGCCAGCGAGCCCACGAGGTAGGTCGCCTCGTAATTGTCGAAGCGGATGCCACCCGGCCCATCCTCGCCCGCGAGCATGCCGATGCCCAGGAAGACGAGCAGCAGCGGCGCCCCGAAGCGGGTGGCGACGAGGCTCGACAGGATGCCGGCCAGCACCAGCACGGCGCCCAGAAGCAGCGCGGTCTGGACGAGCGCCACGCCAGTCATCGCCTCGGGTTTCTCCAGGAAGGGGCGGAAAGGGCAGTCGGGCCGACGTTACCTTCGGCACCATCGGCGGGCAACGTGGGCTACCGGCCGCGCGGGCCTACGGGAATGCAGCCCTGTCCTCGTGGGCGGTATCGCATGGTTGTGCTAGCTCTGCGCGATCGGCACCCTCGCGGATCGGTCAGAGGTCATGTGGCAGAGGCGGACGCTCTTTCTTTCACTCTTCTCCTTCATGCTCGTGCTGGGCCTCGGCGGCTGCGGGCGGCGCGGCGCGCTGGAGCTGCCGCCTGGGCAGAAGAGCTCGGGAACGAAGGACGAGGAGCCCTCACCGAACGCGCCCGCGCCCGGGATCGATGGTGCCGGGCCCGCGATGCACTCCGGGGGGGCCGCCCAGTGAAGGCCTTCACCTATCGGGACGGCGCTCTCGCCGCCGAGGAGGTGCCGCTCGCGCTGATCGCCGCCGAGGCCGGGACGCCCGTCTATGTCTACTCGGCCGGCGCGATGCGCGCGCGCCTCGCGGCCCTGCAGCGCGCCTTTCGCGGGCAGCCGGCGCTCTTCTGCTATGCGCTCAAGGCCAACAACAATCTGGCCGTGATCCGCACGCTGGCGCTGGCCGGCGCCGGCGCCGACACGGTCTCGGGCGGCGAGATCCTTCGTGCCACCGCGGCCGGCGTGCCCCCTGAGCGCATCGTCTTCGCCGGTGTCGCCAAGACCGACGAGGAGATCCGCCACGCGCTCGGCGTGGGCGTCCTTCAGCTCAACGTCGAATCGGTCCCCGAGCTCGAGCGGATCGCCGCGATCGCGCGGGCCATGGGCCGCACGGCACCCGTGGCGCTGCGCGTCAACCCGGATGTGGCGGCCGCGACCCACGAGAAGATCAGCACCGGGCGCAAGGGCGACAAGTTCGGCATTCCCATCGCCGAGGCGCCCGCCGTCTATGCGCGCGCGATGGCGCTGGACGGGCTGCGGCCAGTGGGCGTGCATCTTCATATCGGCTCGCAGATCACCAGCCTCGAGCCGTTCGAGGCGGCCTACACGCGCGGTGCGGCGCTGTTTCGGGCGCTTTGCGAGCAGGGCGTGCCGCTGCGCCGTCTCGATCTCGGCGGCGGCTTCGGCGTGCGCTATGGCGACGAGGCGCCGTTCGATCCCGAGGCCTTCGCCGCCATGGTCCGGCGCGTCACGGATGGCCTCGACTGCGAGCTTCTGTTCGAGCCCGGCCGCTATCTGGTGGCCGAGGCCGGCATGCTCGTGGCGTCCACCATCTATGTGAAGGAGGCCGACGACCGCCGCTTCCTCATGCTGGATGCCGGCATGCACACGCTGATCCGCTCGGCGATGTACGGCGCCCGACACGAGATCTTGCCGGTACGCGAGGCGGCGGGGATCACGCGATTGTCGATGGACGTCGTTGGGCCCATTTGCGAGAGTAGCGATATCTTCGGTCGGAGCTATGCCTTGCCGATGCTCGAGCCGGGCGATCTCGTAGCCTTCGCTACCGCCGGCGCCTACGGCGCCGTGATGGCGTCCGACTACAACTCGCGCCCCGGGCCGGCCGAGGTGCTGGTGGAGGGCGATCGCTTCGCCGTCATCAAGCCGCGGCGCGAGCCGGCGGCCCAGCTCGCCGACGATCGCATTCCCGCTTGGCTGGGGTCCGGCGGGGCCGGAGCCACCCCTCCCGGAGGAGGCCCCGACCCATGACCGATGCAGGCTCCGCCGCCCCGGCGAGGCTCGACCAGCGTGTCGGGGCCGCGCGGGCGGTCGTCACCTTCGAGCGCCTCTACGCGGCATTGTGGCCGGTGGGCGGCGTTCTGGGCCTGTTCATCCTCCTCACCCTCTTCGACGTCTGGCAGCTGCTTCCGCCTTGGCTCCATGTGCTGGTGCTGGCGGGCTTCGTTGCAGCCGTGGGCTGGCTCCTGTGGCGTGCCCGCGGCGCCTTCGCGCCGGTCGACAGGGCCACGGGTCTCGCACGGCTCGAGCGGGACAGCGGCATCAAGCACCAGGCGCTCAGGGCATTGGGCGACCGGCTGCCCGAGCAGCTCGCCGATCCGGCGACGCGCGCCCTGTGGGCGCGGCATCGCGAGCGGCTGCTCGAGCGGGTCGGGCGGCTGCGGCTGCGGCCGCCGCGCTCCGAGCTGCCCGTGCGCGACCCCTGGGCGCTGCGCGCGCTTCTCGTCCTCCTGATCGCGGTGGGGCTGGTCGACGCGCGCGGCGAGCTGGGCACGCGCCTGCTCAGCGCCTTCACGCTTCACTATGGGCCCATCGCCGCCCCGGCCCAGCCGCGGGCCGATCTTTGGATAACGCCGCCGGCCTACACGCACCGGGCGCCCCTGGGCGTCGAGCAGACCCGCGGTCACGACAGCCTCTCGGTGCCCGTCGGCAGCGAGGCGCTGGCTCAGGTGCACAATCTCGCGGCCGACACCGTGGCCAAGGTGACGATGGGGATCGGCTCGGCGAGCCATCCCTTCAAGGATCTGGGCGGCGGCAGCGGCGAGGTGCGGGCGAAGCTGGACCAGTCCGGGCGCCTGGTGATCAAGGCCGCCGATGGCAGCGAGCTCGCCGCCTGGACGCGTCGAGGCGATACCGGACAGGCCGCCGACGGTGGCGTTCGCCAACCCGCCACGGCCGACGGCGCGCGGCGTTCTCCGCATCGATATCGACGCCAAGGACGACTACGGCGTCAGCGCGGTCGCCCTCGAGCTTGCGCCCCAGGCGCGCCCGGGCGACGTCGAGCGCCTCTCTTTGTTGAAGCCGCAGGCCGAGCCGGCCGCGCTCAAGACCGGCATCTATCTCGATCTGACGGCTCACCCGTTGGCCGGCCTGCCCGTGATCCTTAGGCTCGAGGCGGAGGACGCGCTCGGTCAGAAGGGGCTGAGCGAGCCCGTGCAGATCACCCTGCCCGAGCGACAGTTCAACAATCCACTGGCCCGGGCGATCATCGAGCAGCGCAAGGCGCTGGCGGCAGACCCGACCGCCAAGGACGACGTCGCCAACAGTCTCGACGTGCTGGCGACGACCGACCTTGCGCGCTCGATGCGTGCCACCGTGCCGCTCTCGCTCATGGTCGCCGCCGACCGCGCCCGGGCGGCGGGCGACGCCAAGGCGATCCGCGGGGTGATGGACCTTCTTTGGGAGCTGGCCCTCTATATCGAGGACGGCTCGCTGTCGGCCGCCGAGCGCGAGCTGCGGGCGGCTCAGGAGCAGCTCCGCCAGGCGCTCATGAGCAATGCGCCCGATTCCGAGCTCGAGAAGCTGATGAGCCAGCTTCAGCAGGCGCTGGACCGCTATCTCGCGGAGCTTACCCGCCAGGCGCTTCAGCAGGCCCAGCGCAATCAGGAGCAGGGCCAGCAGCAGCAGATGACGCCGATCGATCCGTCGCAGATGGTGGATCGCAAGGATCTGCAGTCGATGCTCGATCAGGCACGCGAGCTGATGCGCAGCGGTGCCCGCGACGCGGCCCAGCAGCTTCTTTCCCAGCTGCAGCAGATGCTGGAGAACCTGCAGGCGGCGACTGGCCAGATGCAGCAGAGCCCGCAGCAGCGCTCGCTGGGCGATCTCCAGAAGATGATCCAGCTTCAGCAGAACCTGTTGGATCGCAGCTATCGCATGCAGCAGGGCGACCAGGCGCAGCAGGGGCAGCAGGGCCAGCAAGGAAAAAAGGGGCAGCAGATGCCGGGCGGGGGCGAGCGCGACAGCCAGCTTCCCGATTCGCCCGGCCGGGCCGCGGCCGAGCAGGAGGGTCTGAGGCGCGCCTTGGGCGAGCTGATGCGCCGCATGGGCGAGCAGGGCATGCAGATCCCCAGGGCGCTGGGCCAGGCCGAGCTGCAGATGCGGGGCGCGCGCGACGCGCTGGGCGAGGGCCAGCCGGCGGACGCCGTGCCCTCGCAGTCGCAGGCGCTGGACCTGATGCAGCAGGGTGGCCAGGCGATGCTGGAGCAGATGCAGCGCCAGGCCGGGAACGGACAGGGTCCGGGCAACAACCGGATGATGGACGGGCGCCGTGGTCGGGACCCGCTGGGGCGGGCGCAGTTCAACGATGGCGGTTTCGATCCGAATGGGACGCAGGTGCCAGAGGAGGCCGACCTCGGCCGCGCCCGGCGCATTCTCGAGGAGCTCTACAAGCGCTCGGGCGAGCGCGAGCGGTCGCCTACCGAGCTCGACTATTATCGCCGGCTGCTTGATCGCTTCTGACCGGCGTGCTGGTCCGGCGGTGCCCCTCGCCCAACTGGAACGAGCGCCCGCCGGGTGCCGTGCCCGATCTGATCATCCTGCACTATACGGGCATGCTTGCCGCATCGGCGGCACTGGAGCGGCTGCGCGATCCGCGTGCTGCGGTGAGCGCCCATTATCTGCTGCTCGAGGATGGCGGGATCCACGCCCTCGTGGCGGAGGAGAAGCGCGCCTGGCATGCCGGGGTCAGCGCCTGGCAGGGCCGGGAGGGCCTGAATGACGGCTCGATCGGCATCGAGATCGTCAATCCCGGCCACGGAAACGGCTATCGGCGGTTCCCGGAGCCGCAGATCGGGGCGCTGGTTCGGCTCCTGCGCGATGTCATGGCGCGATGGTCCATCCCGGCGGCCCGCGTGGTCGGGCACAGCGACGTGGCACCGGATCGCAAGATCGATCCGGGCGAGCGCTTTCCCTGGAGGCGCCTCGCCGCGGAAGGCATAGGCCTCTGGCCGTCGGCCGCCGCGGCCGAGATGCCGGATCCGCGGCGCGCCCGCATCCTGCTGCGGGCAATCGGCTACCGGCCGACCCGAGGGCCCGACGACGAGGCGCTGACGCTCGCGGCCTTCCAGCGTCACTTCCGGCCCGAACGCGTCGACGGGCGGCTCGACGCCGTCACGATGGCGCGGCTGACGGCGGTCGCCTCCTTGCTCGCGGTTGATCGCCGGCCTATGTGAGGGCCGGCGCGAGGCGGCCGGGCGGCCGCTCCCAGGCTCGTCCTGGGGGAGGAAAGTCCGGGCTCCACGGAAGCACGGTGCCGGGTAACACCCGGCGGGGGCGACCCCAGGGAAAGTGCCACAGAGAGCAGTCTGCCCGCCTGGGCGGCTTCGGCCGCCTGCGGGTCAGGGTGAAAGGGTGCGGTAAGAGCGCACCGCGGCCACGGCAACGCGGCTGGCACGGCAAACCCCACCGGGAGCAAGACCAAGTAGGAACGACGGCACCGTCCTTCGGGGCGGGGCAGGCCAGCATCCGGGCCGGTCGTTCGGGTAGGTCGCGCGAGGCGTCCGGCGACGGACGTCCCAGAGGAATGGTCGCCACCCGGCTTCGGCCGGGGACAGAACCCGGCTTACAGGCCGCCTCCGCCTTTCCTCTTGTGGCCGCCCATTATCCCAGGGTTATCCACAGAAATGTTCTTTCTGGCGTCTTTTCCATGATTTCAGCGCTTTAGATGGATGTCCCTACAACACGCTTGACCATAGGGTGCGTGGCGGATAGCTTACTTCAGCGTTTCGCCCGTCACGGGCGTCCGGGGAAACTCTCACAGTCTTTGTGTGATTAGAAGGAGACCTCGTCCAGTATTTTGGACGGGGTTCCCTTGATCTATTGTCTCTACCCAGAGCTGCTTGATGGCTTGACCTTTGTTTTTCTTGGCACGTGATTGGCATCGTGCTGTTGGGCTATCGCGGATGGGACCGACAGAGGCAATTCACCGGACAAAGCGGCACTCCTGTACCTATGGAGACCTGGTGACAGGGCGTGGCGCAAATGACACGACTGGACATAAACGCGCAGCTGATTTAGCAGTAGAGGTCACGCGGGCCGTCGTCGCCGGGGATTCAGGGTTTTGGCCTGTGGATAACAAAGCGGGGAAAAATCTGGGACACGAGCCGGTGCTGCTGGACGAAGCGATCGCCGCGCTCCGACCGGAGGCGGGCGGCCTTCACGTCGATGCGACGTTCGGCGGTGGCGGCTACACGCGCGGCATTCTGCAGCGGGCTCCGGCCGCACGCGTCGTGGCGGTGGACCGTGACCCCGAGGCCGTCGCGCGCGGGCGGGCGCTCGCGGTGAGCGAGCCCGGCCTCACGATGGTCGAGGGGCGGTTCGGCGACCTCGCGGCGCTGCTTGCCGGGATCGGCATCGAGCGGGTCGACGGCATCGTCGCCGACGTGGGCCTGTCATCCTTCCAGCTGGACGCTCGGGATCGTGGCTTCGCCTTTGCCGAGGACGGGCCGCTCGACATGCGGATGGGCCCGGACGGCCCGACGGCGGCGGAGCTGCTGGCCACGGTCGACGAGGCCGAGCTGGCACGGGTGCTGCGCGACTACGGGGACGAGCCGCACGCCCGCCGAATCGCGCGGCTGATCGTCGACCGACGTGCCCGGGAGCCCATCACCCGCACCCGTCAGCTCCGCGAGCTCGTGCACCGGGCGAAGCGCGGCGGCCATGGCCCGCGCGATCCCGCGACGCAGACCTTCCAGGCGCTTCGCATCGCGGTCAATGACGAGCTGGGCGAGCTCGAGCGGCTGCTCGAGGCGGCGGCTGAGGTGCTGACGCCGGGCGGCCGCCTCGTCGTCGTGAGCTTCCACTCGGGCGAGGACCGCATCGTCAAGCGTCTCGTCGAGCGGCCCGGAGGCCAGGTGCCGGGGCGCTCGCGCCATCTGCCGCCCGTCGAGCTGCCGCCTCGCCGCTTCGTCTGGGCGCAGCGCGGCATCATCCGCCCCAGCGTCGCCGAGGTGGAGCGCAACCCGCGTGCCCGATCGGCGCGCCTCAGGGCGGCGCTGCGGCTGCCCGTCGAGGAGGAAGCGGTGGGCGGCGATGCGTGGGGGCTCGCCGCATGATCTCGCGAACGTCAATCGTCGCCGGTTTCTGCGCGATGCTCGCGGCCACGCTCGTCTTCCATCTCAAATATAAGGTGCTGGGACTCGAGCGCGAGCTCACCAGCGTGCAGAAGGACGTCGTGTCGGAGACCTGGCGGCTCAGGACGCTTCGTGCCGAGCTGGCCTATCTGAGCCGACCCGAGCGGCTGGCGATGCAGGCCAGGCAGCTGGGCCTGCACCCCGCCGGCGCCGAGGCCCTCACGAGCGTGCCCGAGATCGCCAGGCTCTACGATCGCAGCCTGAGCGGCCTGTCGCTCGCGGTGGTGCTTCCCTCGGGCAATCAGGTGCAGCTCGCGGTGAAGCCGCGACCGCCGGCAGTACCCCCCGCGGAGGAAGCAAGGCCGTGATCGGCAAGGTGACCGCTTATGGAGGCGAGGCGGACCGCACGGTGCTGGCGGGACGGCGGCGTCTCCGCGTCGTGGGTGGCGTGTTCCTCCTGGGCTTCTTCAGCATCGCCGTCCGCCTCGTGCACATGATGCCGGCGCCCTCCATCGCGACTCCCTCCGCCATCCCGGCGGCGGAGGCGATGACGGCCCCGCGCGGCGTCGCCACGGCACCCCATGCGCGGCCGGACATCACCGATCGTAACGGGGTCATCCTGGCGACCGACCTGCTGATGCCGTCGGTCTACGGCGATCCCTCGCTCATGCCGAACCCGGCTCTGGCCGCGCGCGAGCTGGCCCACGTCCTCAGCGACGTCGACGCCGGCGAGCTGGCGCGTCGCTTCGCCGCCTCGAGGCGGTTCGCCTGGGTCAAGCACCAGATCACGCCCAAGGAGCAGGAGGCCGTCCTCGAGCTGGGCATCCCGGGCGTCAGCTTCCGCACGGCCGAGCATCGCGTCTACCCGAACGGCCGTCTCGCGAGCCAGGCGCTGGGCTTCGTCGACATCGACAATCGTGGCCTGTCGGGCATCGAATATGCGCTCGACCACGGCACGCTGGGCGATCATCGGGACGGCGAGCCGGTGGCGCTCAGCCTCGACCTCCGGATCCAGGAGGCGGTGACGAGCGAGCTGCGCACGGCCATGCAGCGCTTTCATCCCAAGGGTGCGTGCGGCCTCGTGCTCGACCGTGTGACGGGCGAGATCCTGGCGCTGGCGAGCCTGCCCGACTTCGACCCGAACCAGGCCGACCACGCGCCCGCCAACTCGCGCAAGAACCGCTGCACGGGCGGCACCTACGAGCTTGGGTCGCTCTTCAAGATCGTCTCGCACGCCATGGCGCTCGAACTCGGGCAAGGTGAAGCTCACCGACAAGTTCGACGCCACCCAGCCCCTCCAGATCGGCCGGTTCAGGATCCGGGACGATCACGGGCAGCACCGCTGGCTCTCGGTGCCCGAGATCTTCATGTATTCCTCCAACATCGGCACCGCGCGCATGGCCTTCGCGGCCGGCGGCGGCCCCGAGCTCAGGGGCTTCCTCCGCCGCGTCGGGCTGCTCGAGAAGGAGTCGCTCGAGATTCCCGAGGTGGCGAGCCCGCAGCTGCCGCGCCGTTGGGCCGAGGTGACCACCGCCACGGTGTCGTTCGGGCATGGCATCGCCGTGACCCCGCTCCACTATCTGGATGTCGTGGGGGGCCTGGTGGGCGACGGCACGAGGATCGCGCCGACGCTGCTCGAGCGCTCGCCCGACGACCTGCCGCCACGCGAGCGCCTGGTCTCGGCCAAGACGGCCCAGGACCTGCGCTTCATGCTCTGGCTCACCGTCCAGAACGGCACCGGCACGAAGGCGCAGGTGGCCGGCTACATGGTCGGCGGCAAGACCGGGACGGCGGACAAGGCTGTCGCCGGCGGCTATTCCCACCACGAGGTCCTGGCCTCCTTCGTCGGCGTCTTTCCGATGAACCAGCCCCGCTATGCGGTCCTGGTGATGCTGGACCAGCCCACCGGCGACGCGCAGACTTATGGGTTGCGCTATGGCGGCTGGACGGCAGCACCCGTGGTCGGCGACATCATCGACCGGATCGGGCCGATCCTGGGAGTCCCCCGCTCGCCCGTCGCCGCGATCGAGGCGATGCGTGCCCGGATGATCGCCGCCAAGCTCGGCGGCGACGGCTCGGGACTGGAGAAGCCCGGTGCGGCTGTCGTCGCTCGCGACTGATGCCGTGCGCATGATGGGCCCCGGCGATCCGGAGGTGCTGGGCCTGGGCTCGGACTCGCGCGCCGTCGAGCCGGGCTGGCTGTTCGCCGCCCTGTCCGGTGCCCGGGACGATGGCCGACGCTATATCGGGGACGCGCGCACCCACGGCGCCGTGGCACTGCTGGGCGATCCGACCGTGGCGCCGAGCGGGCTCGAGCTCGGGCTCCCGGTTCTTGTGGCCGACGATCCGCGCCGCGCGCTGGCCCTGACCGCGGCCCGCTTCTACGGCCGCCAGCCGCGCACGATCGTTGCCGTCACCGGCACCAACGGCAAGACCTCGACCGTGAGCTTCGCGCGGCAGCTCTGGCGATGCCTGGGCGTGGCGGCGGCGAGCGTCGGCACGCTCGGCATCACGCGCGCGAGCGGCACGCAAGGCTATGGGCTCACCACGCCCGATCCGGTGCGGCTGCACGCCATCCTGGCCGAGCTGGCCGCCGAGGGTGTCCAGCACGTGGCGATGGAGGCGTCTAGCCATGCGCTGGACCAGCGCCGCCTCGACGGCGTGGTGCTGCGTGCCGCGGCCTTCACCAACCTGTCGCGCGATCATCTCGACTATCACGGCACGCTCGAGCGCTACCTCGCCGCCAAGGCGCGGCTTTTCGAGACGCTGCTGCCGGCGGGCGGCACCGCGGTCATCAACGCGGACGTGCCCGAGCACGACCGGCTGGCCGCCGTGGCCCGGGAGCGTGGCCTCGAGGTGCTCGACTTCGGCCGCGAGGCGGCGGCGCTGCGGCTCCTCGACCAGCGGCCGCATGCGAGCGGCCAGCATCTCGACCTCGAGCTTCTGGGCAGCCGGGTCTCCTTCAACTCCCCGCTGGTCGGGCACTTCCAGGCGGCGAACCTCCTGGCGGCGATCGGCCTCGTCGTCGCCACCGGCACGCCCGCCTCGGATCTCTTGCCGCATCTCGGCAGCATCGAAGGCGCGCCCGGCCGCATGCAGCTCGTGGCGCGTCACCCGAGCGGTGCCGCCGTCTTCGTCGACTTCGCCCACACGCCCGACGCGCTCGAGCAGGCGCTTTGGGCCCTCAGGGCGCATACCGCCGGCCGTCTCGTCGTCGTGTTCGGCGCGGGCGGCGATCGCGATCCGGGCAAGCGGCCGCTGATGGGCGCTGCCGCGGCCCGCTGCGCCGATCGCGTGATCGTCACCGACGACAATCCGAGGACCGAAGACCCGGCGCGGATCCGTCGCGAGGTGCTTGCGGGATGCCCCGGCGCGCGAGGAGGTCGGCGACCGTGCTGAAGCGATCCGCCAGGGCCTGGAGGGGCTGGCCGCGGGCGATGTTCTCCTGATCGCCGGCAAGGGGCACGAGACCGGCCAGACCGTCGGCGACCGCGTCCTGCCGTTCGACGATGCGGCGGTGGCGCGCGCTGCCGTCGCCGCCCTTGCCGGAGCCGCGTCGTGAGCCCGCTTTGGACCTCGGCGGAGATCGCCCGGGCGGTGGATGGCCGGGCTCTCGCGGCATTCGCGGCCGACGAGGTCGCGATCGACAGCCGCTCCTTGCCGGAACGGGCGCTTTTCGTGGCGCTGCGCGGCCCCAATCACGACGGCCATGCGTTCGTGCCGGCGGCGCTCGCCGGCGGTGCGGCAGCGCTGGTGTCCTCGCTGCCCGAGGATGCCGGCGAGGGTGCGCCGCTCGTCCTCGTCGCGGACACGATGCAGGCCCTCGAGGCGCTCGGGCGCGCCGGACGGGCGCGATGCGCCGCGCGGATCGTCGGTGTCACCGGCAGCGTCGGCAAGACCGGCACCAAGGAGGCGCTTCGCCATGTGCTGGCGGGCGCCGGACCGACCCACGGCAGCGCCGCCAGCCACAACAATCAGTGGGGCGTGCCGCTGTCGCTGGCCCGCCTGCCACAGGCGGCGCGCTTCGGCGTCTTCGAGATGGGCATGAACCATCGGGGCGAGATCGCCGATCTCACGCGTCAGGTCCGGCCGCACGTCGCCGTCGTGACCTGGATCGCCCCGGCGCATCTCGAATATCTGGGCTCGATCGAGGCCATCGCCGACGCCAAGGCCGAGATCCTCGAAGGGCTGGAGCCGGGCGGTGTGGCCGTGCTGCCCCGTGACAGCGAGCAGTTCCCCAGGCTTCTCGCCCATGCGGAGAGCCGGGGGGTCGCGCGTGTTCTCACCTTCGGCCAGCACAGCGATGCGGACTGGCGGCTCCTCGACGCCGATCTCGGCGCCGAGGGCAGCAACGTCATGGCGAGCCGGGCGGGCGTCGGCATCGGCTTCAAGCTGTCGCTGCCCGGGCGGCATTGGGTGATGAACGCGCTGGCGGTGCTGGCCGTGGTCGAGGCGTTGGGCCTCGAGGCAGCGGCGCTTGCGCCCCGCCTCGCCACGCTCCCGGCACTCGCCGGTCGGGGCAGACGGTGCACGCTCGCTGTCTCGGGCGGTACCGCCACGCTGATCGACGAGAGCTACAACGCCAATCCCACCTCGATGCGGGCGGCGCTGGCCGTTCTGGGCACGGCGCCGGGCCGTCGTCTGGCGGCACTGGGCGACATGCTGGAGCTGGGGCGCGACGCGCCGCGCCTTCACGCCGACCTCGCGGCCGAGGTGGAGGCGGCGGCGATCGACCAGGTCTTCACCTGTGGCCCGCTGATGGCGGAGCTGTCGGCGGCACTGCCGGCTTGCCGCCGCGGGGCGCATGGCGCGGATTCGGCGGCGCTGGTGGCACCCCTCCGGGCGGCGCTGCGCGATGGCGACGTGCTGCTGGTCAAGGGCTCGCTGGGCAGCCGGATGGCGAGGCTCATCGCCGGCCTCGAGGCCGACAGCCTGGCCGTGGCCGGGGGGGCGCGGGGCTGAGATGCTCTACCTCCTCCTCTACCCGCTGGCCGAGCACATCGCGGTCTTCAACCTCTTCCGCTACATCACCTTCCGCTCGGGCGGGGCCGTGCTCACGGCGCTCTTCATCTGCTTCTTCTTCGGGCCGCGGATCATCCGCTGGCTCCGGGCCAAGCAGAACGGCGGGCAGCCGATCCGCGCCGACGGCCCGGAATCGCATCTCCTGACCAAGCAGGGCACGCCCACCATGGGCGGCGTGCTGATCCTTCTGGCGCTCAGCGTCGCGACGCTGCTGTGGGCCGACCTCGCCAACGGCTTCGTCTGGGTCGTCCTGCTGGTGACGCTGGGCTATGGCCTGATCGGCTTCCTCGACGACTACCTCAAGGTGACGCGCCGCTCGAGCGGCGGCCTCTCGGGCCGGCTCAAGCTGATCGGCCAGACGGCCATAGCGCTGGCTGCGTCCGTGATGATCGCGCACCTCACCGAGCCGGCACTGGCGACCAGCGTCGCCGTGCCGGTCTTCAAGGGGCTGCTGATCCATCTGGGCGCCTTCTTCCCGCTGTTCGCGACGCTCGTGATGGTGGGATCGTCCAATGCCGTGAACCTTACGGACGGGCTGGACGGCCTGGCGATCGTGCCGGTGATGATCGCGGCGGGCTCGTTCGCGCTCATCGCCTATCTGGTCGGCAACGTGATCTTCGCGGGCTATCTGGGCATTCCCTATGTGGCCGGCGCCGGCGAGCTTTCCGTGTTCTGCGGGGCCATGGTCGGCGCGTCGCTCGGCTTTCTCTGGTTCAACGCGCCGCCGGCCATGGTCTTCATGGGCGACACCGGCTCGCTCGCCACCGGCGGGGCGCTCGGCACGACCGCCGTGATCGTCAAGCACGAGCTGGTGCTGGCGATCATCGGCGGGCTCTTCGTGCTCGAGGCCGTCTCGGTCATCGTCCAGGTCGCGTCCTTCAAGCTCACCGGCAAGCGCGTCTTCCGGATGGCACCGCTGCACCATCATTTCGAGAAGAAGGGGTGGCAGGAGCCGACCATCGTCATCCGCTTTTGGATCATCGCCTCGATCCTGGCCCTCGTCGGGCTCTCGACGCTGAAGCTGCGGTGACGGCGATGGCGGGGATCCAGCGCTTCGCGGGTCGGCCGGTCGGGGTTCTGGGGATGGCCCGAAGCGGCCTTGCCCTGGTCCGGGCGCTCAAGGGCATCGGCGCGGAGCCTCTGGCCTTCGACGACGAGCCCGCCGCCCTCGAGGCGGCCCTGCGTCTGGGCGCCAGGCAGGGGGATGCGGCGGCGATCCCGAGCCTCGCCGCCCTCGTCGTCAGCCCGGGCGTGCCGCTGACGCATCCCGCACCCCATCCGCTGGTGAGCGCCGCGCGTGCCGCGCACGTGCCGATCACCGGCGACATCGAGCTTTTCTGCGCAGCGCTGGGTGGGCGTCGGCTGATCGGGGTCACCGGGACCAACGGCAAGTCGACGACGGCGTCGCTGATCCACCATCTGCTGCGCGAGGCCGGCAGGCCGGCGCAGCTGGGCGGCAATATCGGCCGTGCCGTCTTCGATCTCGAGCTCGGCAGGCCCGACGAGACGATCGTGCTCGAGCTCTCCTCCTACCAGCTCGATCTCTGCGAGACCGTGCGCTGCGACGTGGCCGTCTGGCTCAACCTCACGCCCGACCATCTGGAGCGGCACGGCGGCCTCGAGGGCTATGCGGCTGCCAAGAAGCGCATCTTCCGCAACCAGCAGCCGGGGGACATGGCGGTGGTGGGGCAGGGCGACGCGATCTCGCGCGAGATCGCGAGCGACGCTCGCGGCCTGCGGGCGACGCGTCGCCCGGATCGACGGCACCGACCTCGTCCCCGGCGGCGTCGGCGTGTTCGAGGGGCTGCTGATCGACGGGCTCGACGGTGCCGGTCGTGCCGTGGCCTCGCTCGACGGGATCGGCTCGCTTCGCGGCGCCCACAACCTCGAGAATGCCGCCGCGGCCTACGCGGCGGTGCGGCTCCTCGGCCTCCGCCAGGAGGATGCGGCGCGCGGCCTTGCGACATTCCCCGGCCTGCCGCATCGGATGGAGGAGGTCGGGCGGATCGGAAGGGTGGCGTTCGTCAACGACAGCAAGGCCACCAACCCCGAGGCCGCCGCCCGCAGCCTCGACTCCTTCCCGGCCGTGTTCTGGATCGCCGGCGGCCTTGCCAAGGAAGGCGGGTTCGCCAGCCTGGCGCCGCATCTGGGTGCGGTGCGCCGCGCGTTCCTGATCGGCAAGGCGGAGGAGGCGCTGGCAGGCTTTCTCGAGGGCCGCGTGCCCTTCGAGCGTTGCGGCACGCTCGAGGCGGCGGTCGACGCCGCGATCGCCGCGGCGCGCCGGAGCCGCGACGCGCAGCCGGTCGTTCTGCTGGCGCCGGCCTGCGCCTCGTTCGACCAGTTCCGGAGCTTCGAGCACCGGGGCGACACGTTCCGAAGCCTCGTCCGGACGCGGGCGAAGCGGGCCGAGACGGAGGCCGAGGCATGAGCTTCCTCAGCCGCACCGACCGGTCGGTCTTCGGCACCTGGTGGTGGACGGTCGATCGCGTGATGCTGACGGGCTTCGCCCTGCTCGCGGCGATCGGCGTGATCCTCGTCTTCACGGCGAGCCCGCCGGTCGCGCGCACGCTGCACATGAGCCCGGACCACTTCATCCTCAAGCACATCTCCTACCTCCTGCCCGCCGCGCTCATTCTCCTCGGCACCTCGCTGCTCTCGCCCGCTGGGCGTGCTTCGCCTCGCGACGGTGATGCTGGCCGTCTTCGCTGCGCTCATGGCGCTGACGCTGCTCGCCGGCGCCGACATCAAGGGCGCCACGCGCTGGCTCGCCTTCGGCCCGCTCCTCATCCAGCCGAGCGAGTTCGTGAAGCCCGCGCTGGCCGTCGTGACGGCGCGGCTGATCACGCGAAAGCCGGGCCTGGGCGGTCTTCCCTGGACCGTTCTGCCGGTCGGCTTTTGCCTTCTCGTCCTGTTCAGCCAGCCCGATCTCGGCATGGTGGCGGTCGTGGGGCTGGTCTATGCGATCCAGCTTTTCCTCGCCGGCATCCCCTGGGCCATCGTGCTCGGCCTCAACGTGATCGGCGTCGCCGGCGGCTGGCTCGCCTACACGCTGTTCCCGCACGTCTCCCGCCGCATCGACACCTTCCTCGATCCCAACACGGTGGGCTATCAGGTGGAGATGGCGCTCCGTGCGGTCGCCTCGGGCGGCCTGCTCGGCCGGGGTCCCGGCGAGGGTGTGGAGAAGTTTCTGCTCCCCGACGCCCATACCGACTTCGTCTTCGCGGCGGCGGCCGAGGAGTTCGGCATCCTGGCCTGCCTCATCATCGCGGCCCTCTTCGCCGGCGTGCTGGTGCGCGGCCTATGGCGCATCCACGAGACGACCGACCGCTTCATCCAGCTGGCGGCGGCCGGGCTCGTCTCGCAGTTCGCGCTCCAGGCACTGATCAACATGGCGGTCAACCTCAACCTCATGCCGACCAAGGGCATGACCCTGCCCTTCATCAGCTATGGCGGCTCCTCGACCATCGCGCTCGCGCTCGGCATGGGCATGCTCCTGGCCCTGACGCGGCGCGGTGCCCGGCTGGAGGTGGTCGAGTGAGCGCGTCGGTCGTCGTCGCCGCCGGCGGCACCGGCGGCCACATGTTCCCAGCGCTCGCGGTGATGCGGGCGCTGCGCGAGCGGGGTGCGGAGGTGACGCTGCTCACCGACGCCCGGGGTGCGCGCTACGCGAAGGGCGAGGCCGCGTGCCGGACGATCGCGGCGGCGAGCCCGAGCGGGAGCCTGCTGGCGCGGGCCGGCGGCGTCATGAGCCTCGTGCAGGGCACGCTGCAGAGCCTTTTGATCTTTCGTCGGCTGCGGCCGGTCGTGGCCGCGACCTTCGGCGGCTATGCGTCGGTGCCGGCCGCGATGGCGGCGCTTCTGCGCCGCACGCCCTTCCTGATCCACGAGCAGAACGCCGTGCTGGGCCGGGCCAATCGCCTGATCGCGCGTCGCGCCGGGATCGTCGCCCTGAGCTTCGAGCGCACCGCCGCGGTGCCGGCGCTGGACGGGCGGCAGCCGCTCGTGCTGGGCAATCCCGTGCGGCCGGGCTTCGGCGCCGAAGGGGCGGCGGTGGGCCACGCCGAGGCCGATCCGGTGTTCCGCCTGCTCGTCATGGGCGGCAGCCAGGGTGCGCGCATCCTGAGCGACGTCGTGCCGGCGGCGGTGGCGCTGCTGGCGCCCGAGCTGCGGAGCCGGCTGCGCCTGGCCCAGCAATGCCGGCCCGAGGATCTGGAGCGGGTGGGCGAGGCCTATGGGACCATGGGCCAGACGGTCGAGATCGCCTCCTTCTTCGAGGATGTCCCGGCGCGCATGGCGGCGGCCGACCTCGTTATCGCCCGCTCGGGCGCCTCGACCATCGCCGAGCTTCTGGCGCTGGCGCGGCCGGCGCTGCTGGTGCCCTATCCGCACGCGGCGGACGATCATCAGACGGCCAATGCGCGCGCCCTGGCCGAGGCCGGTGCCGCCGTCCTGGTGCCCCAGACGGAGCTCTCGGCCGAGCGGCTGGCGGCCGAGCTCGAGGGGCTGATGCGCGATCCCGGGCGGCGCGACGCGATGGCGAGCCGTGCTGCCGCGCTCGCCCACCCCGATGCCGCGGCACGCCTTGCCGATGCCATCTTGGGCCTCGCGGCCCGGGGGGCGCGCCCGTGAGCCAGATGCCGCTCGACGTGGGGCCCATCCATTTCGTCGGCATCGGCGGGATCGGCATGAGCGGGATCGCCGAGATCCTGCACAATCTGGGCTATCGCGTGCAGGGCTCCGACCTGGGCGAGAGCGCCAACGTCCAGCGCCTGCGCGCCTTGGGCATCGAGGTCGCGATCGGCCATGCGGCGCGAAATCTGGGCGAGGCCCGGGTCGTCGTCGTCTCGACGGCCGTCAAGGGTGGCAACCCGGAGGTCGATCTGGCCCGCGCGCGGCGCGTGCCGGTGGTGCGCCGTGCCGACATGCTGGGCGAGCTGATGCGCCTCAAGCGCTCGATCGCGGTCGCCGGCACGCACGGCAAGACGACGACGACGGCGATCGTGGCGGCCCTGCTCGACGCCGCCGGGCTCGACCCGACGGTGGTCAATGGCGGCATCATCAACGCCTACGGGACCAATGCCCGGCTGGGCAAGGGCGACTGGATGGTGGTCGAGAGCGACGAGAGCGACGGCAGCTTCCTGCGGCTGCCGGCGACGATCGGCGTCGTCACCAACATCGACCCCGAGCACATGGACTATTGGGGCAGCTTCGACGCGGTCCGGCAGGCCTATTACAGCTTCATCGAGCGGCTGCCCTTCTACGGCTTCGGCGTGCTGTGCATCGACCATCCCGAGGTCCAGGCGCTGCTCGCCCGGATCACCGACCGGCGGGTCGTGACCTACGGCTTCAGCCCGCAGGCCGACGTGCAGGCCTCGGGCCTGCGCTTCCAGAACGGCGGCGAGCTCTTCGATGTGGCCGTCCGGGACCGCGCCGACGGGCAGCACGCGGCTGATCGAGGGCGTGAAGCTGGGCCTGCTCGGCCGCCACAACGTCTCGAACGCGCTGGCGGCGGTCGCCATCGCGCGGGAGATCGGCATCGGCGACGCCGTCGTGCGCGAGGCGCTGGCGGGCCTTCAGGGCGTCAAGCGGCGCTTCACGAAGACCGGCGTCGTGGCCGGCATCACGGTCATCGACGATTACGGCCATCATCCGGAGGAGATCCGGGCCGTGCTGCGGACCGCGCGCGCCGCGGCGCCGGGCCGCGTCATCGCCGTCGTCCAGCCGCATCGCTACTCGCGGCTGCAGGGGCTGCTCGAGGAGTTCTGCACCTGCTTCGGCGATGCCGACACGGTCGTCGTGGCGCCGGTCTATGCCGCGGGCGAGGCGCCGATCGCCGGCATCGACCGCGAGGCGCTGGTGCGCGGCCTCCGCGCGCACGGCCAGCGCGACGTCCGCGCCATCGAGGGCCCCGAGGATCTCGCGGCGCTGGTGGCGGAGCTGGCCCGGGACGGAGACTTCGTCGTCTGCCTGGGTGCCGGGAGCATCAGCCAGTGGGCGAATGCCCTGCCGGACGCGCTTCGCGCGCGCCTGGGCCGGGAGGCGCCGCATGACGCGGAGCCGCACGTGACCTTCCCCAGGTGCGCGGCACGCTGAGGACAGACGTGCCGCTGGCGCCGCTCACCTGGCTCCGGGTCGGCGGGCCCGCCGCCTGTCGTCTGCCAGCCCGCCGACGCCGAGGATCTGGCGTCCTTTCTTGCCGCGCTCGATCCGGCCCTGCCGGTGCTGCCGATGGGTGTCGCCTCGAACCTGCTCGTTCGGGACGGCGGCTTTGACGGGGTGGTCGTGCGGTTCGGCGGGCCGCTCGCCCGCGTCGAGGTCGAGGGACCGGTGGTGATCGCCCATGCCGGCGCGCTCGACCAGCGGGTGGCGCAGACGGCGGAGCGCGCCGGGCTCTCCGGCATCGAGTTCATGATCGGCATTCCCGGGCACGCTCGGCGGTGCCGTGCGGATGAACGCCGGGGCCTTCGGCGGCGAGACGGCGGAGCGGCTGATCTGGGTCGAGGGGCTGGACCGCAAGGGGAAGGCTCCATCGGCTGATGCCGGCCGAGCTGGGCTTTTCCTATCGGCGGAGCGCCCTTCCCCTGGGCTTCATCGTGCTGCGCGCCGCCTTCCGGCTGGTTCCGGCCGACCGCGAGGCGGTGGCGGGGCGCATGGCGGCGATCCGCGAGGAGCGCGAGGCGGCCCAGCCGCTGCGTGTCGCTACCGGCGGCAGCACCTTCAAGAACCCGCCGGGCGGGAAGGCCTGGAGGCTCATCGACGAGGCCGGCTGCCGCGGCCTCAGCGCGCGGAGCGGCGATGGTCTCGGAGAAGCACTGCAACTTCCTGATCAACACCGGATGGGCCAGCGCCGCCGACATCGAGGGGCTGGGCCTGGAGGTGCGCGAGCGCGTGCGGGCGCGAACGGGCATCACGCTCGAGTGGGAGATCATGCGCATCGGCGTGACGGCGCCGGCGGAGGCGCTCGCATGAGCCGGTCCGTGGCCGTGCTGATGGGCGGGCTCTCGGCCGAGCGCGAGGTCTCGCTCGTCTCGGGCGAGGCCTGTGCCAGGGCGCTCGAGGAGCGGGGCTTTCAGCGTGACCCGCGTGGATGCGGGTCGCGATCTCGCCCAGGTGCTGGCCCGGCTTCGGCCCGACTGCTGCTTCAACGCGCTGCACGGCCGCTTCGGCGAGGACGGTCGCGTCCAGGGCGTTCTGGACCTGCTGGGCATCCCCTACACCCATTCGGGCGTCCTCGCCTCGGCGCTGGCCATGGACAAGCCCATGGCCAAGCGGCTCTTCTCGAGCCTCGGCATGCGCTGCCCGGAGGGTGTGGAGACGAGCCTCGCCTCGCTTCTCGAGGGCTCCCCGATCGACGGGCCGATCGTCGTCAAGCCGGCGGCCGAGGGCTCCAGCGTCGGCGTCTTCATCCTGACCAGCGGCGATCCGCGCCCGATCTTCGAGCGCAACGACCTCGATCTCGATCAGCGCGTGCTGGTCGAGCGCTACGTGCCGGGCCGCGATCTCACGGTCGGGCGTGCTGGACGACCGCCCGCTGGCGGTCACCGAGATCAGGCCGCACGAGGGCTTCTACGACTACCGCGCCAAGTACACCGACGGCTTCGCGACGCATCTCGTTCCGGCACCCCTGCCGGAGGACGTCTACGCCCTGGCGCTCGACTGGTCGCTGCTGGCGCACCGGACGCTGGGCTGCCGCGGCGTCAGCCGTGCCGACTTCCGCTGGGACGAGTCCGCCGATGCCGAGGGGCTCTACCTGCTCGAGGTCAACACGCAGCCGGGCATGACGCCGCTCTCGCTGGTGCCCGAGCAGGCCGCCTATTGCGGCATCGAGTTCGCCGATCTCGTCGCCCACCTGGTCGAGGAGGCCCGATGCGACAGGTGAACCGCCTGGCCCATCGGGCCCGCAACGTGCTGCGCCGGCCGCCGCCGCCGCGCTGGCGCAAGCCGGCCTTGTGGGCCGCGGCCGTGATCTTGATCCTGGGCACGCTCGGGGGTGGCGCCTGGTATGCCGTGGCCTCCGGCCGCGTCGCCGCCGCCGACGGCACGACCTCGTGGCCCTGGCGGTGCGATCCTCGCCTTCCCTGGGCCTCGTGGTGAAGGACGTGCTGATCGAGGGCAGGGAGCATACCTCGCGCGCGGACGTCGCGCGGGCGCTTGAACCTTTCATGGGACAAAGTATACTAACGGTTGATATCGATGGCATTCGGCGAAACCTGGACGACTTGCCCTGGGTCCGTACCGCTACCGTCTCACGCGAGCTTCCCGGCACGCTCTTCGTGCGGCTCGAGGAGCGCCAGCCGCTGGCGCTCTGGCAGGATGGCGATAGCAGCCGGATCCTTCTCGTCGACCAGGATGGCCTGACCTTGGCCGCGGATGACCTCGCCCCCTATCGGAGCCTGCCGCTGCTGAGCGGCCCGGGCGCGCCGCTCGCCGCCCCGGCCCTGCTGGGCATGCTCCAGGCCGAGCCCGCGCTCATCCACCACGTCACCGCAGCCAGCTACATCGGCCGTCGCCGCTGGAACGTCTATCTCGACGGGCGGATCGAGGTTCGTCTGCCCGAGGACAGCGCCGAGCTGGCCTGGCATAGGCTGGCCGCGGCGCAGCAAGCCGACGACATCATCGACCGCGACATCGACGCGGTCGATCTCCGCAACCCGGAATGGCTCGTCGTCCGACCCATCGACGCGGCCGCTCCCACGAACTCAGGCCGCCCCTCATGACGACGATGACGACCGCCTGGCGCCATCTGGTGCCCGCCCGGGCCGCCCAACGGGGGGCGCCGCAGACGGTGCTGGACATCGGCACCAGCAAGGTCTGCTGCTACATCGCCAAGGCCCGCCCCGGCCGCGGCTTCGCCGTGCTGGGCCGCGGCTATCAGCTCGCCGACGGGCTCAAGGCGGGCGAGATCGTCGACGCCGACGCCGCCGAGGCCTCGATCCAGGCGGTGCTGCACGAGGCCGAGCAGCTCTCGGGCGAGACGGTGCGCGGCGTGGTGGCGGCCATCGGCGCCGGCCGCCTGCGCTCGCGGCTGATCAAGGTCGATCGGCCGCTTCACGGCCGCAAGATCGCCGACGACGACATCCGCCGCGTGCTCGAGCGGGCCCGCGAGGAGGTCAGCGATCCGGGCATCGCGATGCTGCACGTCATCCCGGTCGAGATGGCGGTCGACGGCGGCCGCCCGCTCAAGGACCCGCGCGGCATCGCCGGCCAGACGCTCGAGGTGCTGGTGCACCTGGTGCTGGCCGACATCCAGCCGGTCAGCAACATCGTCGCCTGCCTCGAGCGCTGCCATCTCGAGGTGAAGGGGCTGATCGCGGCGCCCTATGCTGCCGGCCTCGGCGTCCTGACCGAGGACGAGATGGACGAGGGCTGCCTCGTGGTCGACCTCGGTGCCGGAGCGACGCAGATCGCCCATTTCGTCGGCGGCAGGCTCGCCTTCCTCGACCAGATCCAAAGGGGCGGCGCCAAGATCGCCGCCGATCTCGCCTACGGCCTCAAGACCAGCCAGCGCGAGGCCGAGCGGCTCGTGGGCCTTTATGGCGGCGTGCTGATGCGGAGCTGCGACGACAATGTGCGGATCGAGGTGCCGCTGATCGGCGACCGGGACGGCCTGCCTACCGGCGAGGTGCCGCGCACCAGGCTCACCTTCATCATCCGCTCCCGCGTCGAGGACATCCTGGAGGCTCTGATGGCGCGGCTGGGCAGCGCCCGGGATCTGATGAAGGCGAGGCCCCCCAAGAGCGTCGTGCTGACGGGCGGCGCCTCGCAGATCGAGGGCATGGACGAGCTTGCCGAGGAGATCTTCGGCCTGCCGGCACGCCTGGGGCGGCCGCAGGGCGTGCATCTCGACGAAGAGCATGAGGAGGATCCCTGCTGCGCCGTGGCGGCGGGGACCTTGGCGCTCGCGGCCGGTGGCGACGACGGGTTGCTCTGGAGTGCGAGCGCCGATCGCCGTAGGTTGGCTCAAGGTTTGACGCGCTGCAGGGAGTGGTTCCGACAGAACTTCTGACGCGCGAGGATTGACGGAACCGGCCGGATTGCCCCCGGCCGACGGCAATGGCGGAGATCAAGGCCGCCCTGGATCCGAGGAGGAGAAGCAGTGACGATCAATATCAGCATTCCGCACACGCACGAGCTGAGGCCCAAGATCACGGTCGTCGGCGTCGGCGGCGCCGGCGGCAATGCCGTGAACAACATGATCACCTCGCATCTCGAGGGGGTCGAGTTCGTGGCCTGCAACACCGACGCGCAGGCGCTCGGCAACTGCCTGACGGAGCGGCGGATCCAGCTCGGCGTCACGATCACCCACGGGCTCGGCGCCGGCGCCAGGCCCGAGGTCGGACGCGCCGCTGCCGAGGAGGCGCTGGACGAGATCCTGGATCAGCTCCAGGGCAGCCACATGGTCTTCATCACCGCCGGCATGGGTGGCGGCACGGGCACGGGTGCCGCGCCGGCGATTGCCCGCGCCGTCCGCGAGCAGGGCATCCTGACCGTGGGCGTGGTCACGAAGCCCTTCCACTTCGAGGGTGCGCATCGCATGCGCCTCGCCGAGGCGGGGCTCACCGACCTGCAGCAGTATGTCGACACGCTCATCGTCATCCCGAACCAGAACCTGTTCCGGCTGGCCAATGAGCGGACGACCTTCGCCGACGCCTTCCGGATGGCCGACGAGGTCCTCCACATGGGCGTCCGCGGCGTCACCGACCTCATGATCATGCCGGGCCTCATCAATCTCGACTTCGCCGACATCCGGACGGTGATGAGCGAGATGGGCAAGGCGATGATGGGCACCGGCGAGGCCGAGGGCGAGAGGCGGGCGATCGAGGCCGCCGAGGCCGCGATCAGCAACCCGCTCCTCGACGAGGTGTCGATGAACGGCGCCCGCGGCGTCCTCATCAACATCACGGGCGGCATGGACCTGGCGCTCTTCGAGGTCGACGCCGCGGCCAACCGCGTCCGCGAGGAGGTCGATCCCGACGCCAACATCATCTTCGGCTCGACCTTCGACAGCTCGATGGAAGGCCGGATGCGGGTCTCGGTGGTGGCGACCGGCATCGAGGCACCGGAGGTGCGCGCCGCCGCGGCGGCCGCGGCCGAACAGCAGGCCGCTGCCAGCATGGCGGCCTCGTCTGCGGGTCTGCGTTTCCAGCAGCAGCCGCATCGTCAGCGTCCTGCCCCCTTCGGCATGGCGCCCAGGTCGTCGACGCAGCGCGCTGCGGAGCCCAGCCCCGCCATGACGCTGCGGACGGCCAGCGGGGACCGCCCGTCGGCGGTGCCGAGCTTCGTGCCCCAGCCGCTTTCCGGCAGCGGGCGGCCGATTCGTGGCGAGGCGCGACGTGCCGACTTTTCGGGTCGCGCGCAGGATGAGCGGCCGCTCAACCTGTTCGAGCGCATGAAGGGGCTGGCCTTCCCGCGCGGCAGCGGTGGACCCGAATCCATGGAGCCGTCTGCCCCGGCGACCGAGCCCAGGGAGGAACCGTCAGCCGCACGCTCGACGACCGGGGCCGAGGTCGACAACGACCTTCCCGCTTTCCTGCGGCGTGAGCAGGAACAGCGGGAGCGCGAGTCGGCTTAACTTCTCTCCATGTCTCTCAAGGTCTGCCGTGTAACATTTTGACACGGTTTGTGATTTTGCCCCCCTCATCGGTCCCTGTAGGGAGTCTGGTGAGGGGGGCCGTGGTCCCGCCTCCTTGATCTTCCGGGGCGGTGATCTGGGCACCTCCCGGAAAAAGGCACTCGACGGTGGGAGGACCCATGGGTCAGAGCGAGAGCTCTCTCCGGCAGACCACCCTGCGGCATCACATCGGCTGTGTCGGTGTCGGCGTTCACAGCGGTGCCCGTGTCGCCGTGACGTTGCGTCCGGCCGGCCCGGACGAGGGCATTCGCTTCGTCCGCATCGATCGGGCGGAGCGCCCGACGATACCGGGCACGCTGGGCGCGGTCGTCGAGGCGGAAGCCTGCATCGTCCTCGGCAACGCCGCCGGTGCCCGCATCGCGGCCGTCGAGCATCTGATGGCGGCGTTCGCGCTCTGTGACATCGACAATGCCGTGGTCGAGGTCTCGGGGCCGGAGATCCCGGTGCTCGACGGCAGCGCCTCTCCCTTCACCTTCCTCATCGAATGCGCGGGCCGGATGGAGCAGGAGGCGCCACCGCTCCGCCGGTCGAGCTCGCCAGCGGCGCGGCGCCCTTTCCTGGGGCGAGGCCGAGATCAGCCTGGCCCCGGCCGAGGCGCTGCATCTCCAGTGCGAAGTGGACCGCTACAGCCCGGTGATCGGGCGCCAGCGGCTGGCCCTGGACGGGCCTGCCGAGCTGCTCAAGGCGGATATCGCGGCGGCCCGCGACGTCGTTCTGGGGCATATGCCCGTCGGCGTCGTCCCGCCCGGGCCGATCCGGATCGATGCGACCCGGGTGCTCAACCCCGAAGGCCTTCGGTTCGACGACGAGGTTGCCCGTCACGATCTTCTCGACACGCTGGGCGCGCTCCGGCTGCTGGGCGCCGTCCCGAAGGTCGCAGCTCTCGAGCCGCAACGCGAACCACGCGATCCGGATCGAGCTTCTGCGGATGGTCACGGGCGTTCCGACCGCCGGCCGGCGCGTCGAGCCGATGCGTGGCCGTCGCCGGGGTCGGCCATCAGCGAGCCGCTCTCACGGCGCTTGCCTCCTCGGCCTGATCCTGGCCGGAAGCTGCTGCACCCGTTGCGTGGGTCGGCGGTCAGTCTCCATAGTGCAGGCCGGATCAAGACCGGCTGGACGAAGGGGGCATCGGCCGATGCGCGAACTGCCGGCGAGTCCGTCGGAACCTCTTCTGAGGCTACCGACGGACGGGAGCCTGTGCCCGCTCCGATGAGCGGGGTGTTCGATCGGCTCTTCGTCGACAGGCACGTCTACGAGCGGCGGCCCAGCGGCGGTCATGTCGTGACCTTCACGCGGCGAGCCCAGCTGGGGCTCGTCGTTTGCTTGGTCATGCTCCTGGCGCTTTGCCTGGGCCTCGGCGCCTCGGCCGCCTACCTCTGGCTAGCGACGCAGCCATCGGCCGGGCAGGCGGCCCGGCCGATGCCGGGACCCTCGACGACCGCGGACGCGAGCGGCCGTGTCGCCGACCTGACGCGGCAGGTGAGCGCGCTGAGCAGCCGGAACGAGGATCTCGCGCGGCGGCTCCAGGCGGCGAGCGGGAGCGCGAAGGCCGCTGATGGTGCCGACAAGATGACCGCCGAGATCGCCACTCTCAAATCCGAGCTGGCAACGGTCACGGCAGCGCGCGTCAAGCTCGCCGACGCGCTGCAGGCCGTGCAGGCGAGGACCCCGACCGAGAGCCCGCCTGCGGCTGGCCTGCCGCTCGCCTCCGATCGGGCGGACCGAGATGCATCGCCGGACAGCTCCAGCCCTGTCGAGCTGGCCGTGGTCCTCCGCGAGCGGAATGCGGCACGCCAGCAGCTCGACAGCCTCATGGCGAGCACCTCGAAGCTCAAGGCCGAGCTGGACCGGCTGAAGGCCAAGGCCGCCGCCGTGCCGACGGAGCCGGCTGCGCCGCCGCCGCCGGCGGACGCGCAGCACGTCGCGCATCTGCAGCACGACGTGGACGACATGGAAACCGCGGTCAACGCCCTGACCAAGCAGCTGCTCGACGGCAAGCGTGAGGCGGCGGCACGCGAGAGTGAGCTTCAGGCCAAGCTCGGTCAGGCGCGCTTCGACCAGCAGGCTGCCTCAGCCGAGGCCGACAGGCTGCGACAGCGCGTGGCCGAGCTCGAGGCCGGGGGCGGTCCCGGCGCATCCCATCCTGCCGACGCGCCGCCGGACGCGATGGTCCCGCCGCCGGCAGATGCGGCCCTGCGCTCCCAGCTCCAGGCGGCGCTGGCACGGCTGAGGACGCTCGATCCGGCTTTCGCGCAGATGCTGGAGCAAGGCCAACCGCCGCCGCCGCCCGGGCCGGCGGCGGGCGCGCCCGCCCCGCCGCTGCAATAGCCCTATCCCCACGCCCAGGATTTCCGGCCATGAGGATTGACGAGCTCGAGACACCCGCCGTGGTCATCGACCTCGACAGGGTCGAGCGGCGCCTCACCGTTGCGGCCAGGGGTCGCGCGCAATGAGAATGAGGCTTCTCTGCCCCGCCGCCCTGATCTTCAGTGTGAGAGGAGAACCGGGACCGTCATGTGGGCCAGGAGGTGCGCGGTGGTGCCGCCGAAGACGATCTCACGAAGGCGCGAATGCCCGTAGCCGCCCATGACGATGAGATCGGCTCCCTGATCGCTGGCCGCAGAAAGAAGCACGTCGCCGACACCGAGCCCGGCAGCGGGCTCGGTCTTGACGTCCACCCGGACTCCATGACGCGCCAGGAACGTCGCGATATCGGCCCCCGGCTGCTCTCCCACCCGATCGCCCAGATGCTCCGGCTGCACGACCATGAGGGTGACGGACGCGGCCATGGCGAGCAGGGGCAGGGCGTCGCGAATGGCCCGCGCCGCCTCCCTGGAGCCGTCCCACGAGCAGATGATCTGGCGGGGCGGCACCGGCTTCGCGCCGATATAGGGAACGATCAGCGCCGGCCGCCCCGTGCTCATGAAGGCGGTCTCGACGAGCATCGAATCGCCCGCGCTCACCGAGTCGGGATCGGGCTGGCCAACGATGACGAGATCGGCATGCCGTCCGTGCTGCGCGAAGACGTCGCCGAGATTGTCCACCATCGCCGTCTCGCGGCGCGTGTCGATTGGCAGACCCGCGCGATCGGCTGCCGCACGCACCCCCGCCAGCAGCTCGTCGACACGAGCCTCGCTGCGCTCGCGCTCGGCATTGAGGAGATCGATGGGAAAAGACACGCCCATGGCAGGATAGATCTGAGGCTCGCCGACCAGGCCGAGCGCGACCAGATGGGCCCCGCAGGCGGACGCCAGCGTCAAGGCCACCTCGAGGCGGTTCGTGGCGGCTGCGTCATCCCCGGTCACGAGCAGCAGAATGGTCTTGTAGCCCGTCATGATCGCTCTCTCCCGGCGGCGTCGATACGTCCATGCTGCACACAAGCGCGTCGCGCTCCAGAAGGGATTGATCTGGATCAGGACCGCCAGCATTCCATCGAGCATGCGTTCCATCGGCCAACCCGACGCCGCATAAGGGCCCGCCCATGAGCAAGGCCAATGGCGGCGCGCCCCGCGCGAGGTCGAGCT